>CP007444.1 GCA_000632805.1 Dyella jiangningensis
GCCTTTAGAGCCAAGGCTCGTAGCGATATGTGGATAGAAGCGTCGGTCGACCGAGGTTAACCGGGACAAGCTCGTTACTACCTCACACGGCGCCGCTACACCGCAATGCGCCATAGCGAAGAAGACTTAAAGCAACTTCGTTGGGTCGTGAGGAAATCTATAGGTGCCGCGCTTCCCCCTCTCCCCTTCGGGGAGAGGGCCGGGGTGAGGGGCGGGTGCTCTCGGAAGCGTCGAACGACACGGCTTTCCATGCCGCGACGAAGATCACCACGCCAAGCCCCACCTATCACACAAACCCCACCAACCCTCACGACCTATCCGGCTGCTCCAGCCACGCGTCCAGCAAGGCCGCATCGGATTCATCAATGGCCACGATGCGGTAGCCGGCCCAGATCTGCCCGGGGCTGGCGGCGGCTTCGTGCCATTGTTCCTGGATCCCGACTTCGATGGATTGCGGGGCGCTGCCCAGGCCGGGCAGCGACAGGCTGACCTGGTAGATCGCTTCGCTGCGCGGCGGATGCGCGCTGATCAGCAGCATGCCGTTGGCGGACAGATTGCCGAGGTGACCGATCGGCTGGCCGCTGATGACATCGGTGACGACGGCGGTGAAGTTGGCGCGCTTGCGTTGTGCGCGGCGCTGGTCGATGGAGGTGATGTTTTCGCTCATGCCGGTCACGCTCCCTGCCGCGGCGGCGTGGTCATCGGGCGGGTCACCTGGCGCAGGTGGCTGGTCAGGGCCTGCCACGCGCGATCGAGCAGGTTGTCGCGCACATGGGCCATCTCGCGCACGCGGCCGCAGGCCATTTCGTGGGCGAGGTGCTGCAAGGACACTTCCTCGTCGCGCAGGCCGCGACGCGTCACGAACAGGCCATTGCCGGAGACCGGGGAATACCAGGCGAGCTTGCGCTGGGTGACGCGGCCGCTGTTGGGGTCGATGAATTCGAACCACGTGCCGAAAGGCAGCTGGCGCAGGCGTTGGTAGATGCGGTGTTCGGGCGATTCGGGTGCGTCAGGTACGGGCGGCGGCGCGGGTGCCACAGCGGGCGTTTCGGGAGCGACGTGCTCGCCAAGCCGCTGGTGCTGCTTGAGCTTGAGCGCAAGCTCCGTCGTGGTGGCGGTGTTGTCGCTTGCGTTGGCGGCCGGCGCGGTGGCGGAAATGCCGAGCAAGCGCTGCGCAACCTGTACGGCTTCTTCGGCATGCATGCCGATCTGCTGCAGGCCCGATTCCACTTCCGATTGCAGCAGTCCCTGGTCGGCCACGGGTTGCTGGCCGAGCAGCTGATCGGTGATGCGCAGGCGCAGCGCGAACGCTTCGCTGTCCTCGCCATGGCGCAATAGCGTTAGCGCCAGCACGTCGGACCAGGCGCGCTCCAGCAGCGTGCGCAACAGTCCGCGCGGGTTGCAGCGCTCGAAGCGCTCGGTCATCAGATCGGCTGCGCGGCGGCGCGCCTGCTCCAGGCGTTCACGGCCCTGCATGGCCTCCACCTGCCGCCGCTCGGCGATCTGCGCCTTGCGGTTGAGCAGGCCCAGATGGTGTTCGATATCGGCCAGCAGGCTGGTGTAGAGGCCGGTGCTTGGCGGTTCACGCCGTGCACGATCCACCAGCTGGTTGAGCTTGGCCGCCAGCGAACGATCGACATCGCCGTCGGGCACGTCCAGCCAATCGTTGGCGGCTTCGGTGACCATCCCAAGCAGCTTGCGCGCGGGATGCTCCCGCTGGTTGAAGAAACCCTTGTCGGCAACGGCCATGCGCAACAATGGCAGCTGCAAGTCGCCGAGCAGTGAATGCGCGCTGCCGTCGTGCTGAAGCTGGTGCCCGAGTTGCTCGAACAACATGGCGACCAGTTCCACCGTGTCGCCCTGTTCGTCGGACAGATGCGTCTGGTGCGCGCCCGCCGGCTTACCGGTGTTGAGCTGAGTAAGCAGTTCTTCGCGCAGTGCGTGTGCGCTGCGCAGTTCGCGCCGAGCGTGGTCGGCCACGTCGGAAACATGCAGCTGCAGCGCGTCGAGCGCGAGCTGCAGCTCTTCGGGTGTCGCGGACCGTCCGCTCGGGTGATAGCTCAGCGCGCCCTGGCCGGCACGATGCTGGGCCAGCATTTCGCGCAGGTTGTCCAGTACTGCGATGCTGTCGCTGCGACCGGGCGCTGGAAGCGTGGAGGTGGTCGCCGCTGGCGCGGGCGCCTGGCGCACGACTTGGCCTGTTGCGTTGTCGCCGGCGTTGCCGCGAGGCTGACGTTCGGTCTGCGTGCGCGACGTGGTCGGGAAGGCGCGCAGCTGGGGAAGAATGCCGTCGGCCCGCAGGTGTTCGTTGACGGTGTCGTACAGCGAACCCAGCGCACCCACCACCGCGGTGTCGAAGCTCTGCAGCATCAGCACGTGGTGGTCAACCGGAAAATCGGGCAAGACCGCGCCGCCCTCGCGAAACGCCGAAGCCAGCGCCTGAGGACCCAGCGGCAGATCCTCGCCCTCCAATGGCGGCTGGCTCACCAGCACAGCGAAGCGATAGCCAAGTTCGAACAGCGGCGATCCGTGCCGTGCCTCGCCGCGCGCCACCAGGGTCTGCACGGCGACATGTTGCTCATGTTCGGCCTGGTCGAGCAGTTCGAGTGGCCGATGGGCAGGCAGGTGGGCTTGGGAGGCGGCGCCAGCCGCGCCCAGCCCGCTGAAATGCTTGCGTACGCCCTCGAGAAAGCTGCGTTCCAGCAATGGACGATGCTGTTGCAGCAGCTGGCGGCTGAACAGGCACCGCTGTTGTTCGAGATTGTTACGGGATCGCTCTGCCCGTGAATACAGGCGTTGCTCGACGTCGAACAGGCAGGCGCGCAAGGGCGCTTCGAGCCAGCTCACGCAGAGCGCATGGGTTTCTTCGATCAGGCGTCGCGCGCGCGGCGACCAGCCAGCGTTGTCGGGGCGTGCGTCCCGATCGAAGGCAAACGACTGACGTCGACCCTGCTGTTCGACATCCATGACAGACCTTGTGAATTTCCCCCCGGAATGACCCGAGTGTAGGGTCTCCGGCCTGGACGCTGCCATCGGCTGGATGGGGGAGGGACGGGCGAAGGAATCGGCCAGATGGGCAAAACGTGACGCAGTGCGGGACAAGCCCGGCCTGGCGGTAGAGGGCACCGCCAGTCCAGGCTACAGGTCCGCGGGAAGCACTACGGCATGCGGCGACCTGGTTACGTCCGGACCACAGTTGTTGCCCGGGCGGGGCACCACCACGATGGCCCCGGGAGGAAAGGTGGTGTGCAGGCGCAGCCGCATGCCGGGCGTGATGTAGAGCTTGCCATCGTGCCCCAGCAAGAGGGCGCAATTCAGGTTCATACGATCGGCCATGTGCTGGAAGCCGGCCGGCCCGGCCACCATCAGCGCGGTGGCGGCGATATCCGCATGGACCGCATCGTCGCTGAGCACGCTGGTGGCGGCGCTCGCCCGCTGTGGCCAGCCCGTGCGCGTGTCCACGATGTGGCCGAGGTCGGGAGTCGAAGCACGGTGGCGCTGGTAGTCACCGGAGGAGGCCAGCGATTCGCCACCGTCCAGGTCCACGCTTCCCAGCACGCCCGCCGGGGCGCTGACCCCAACACGCCAGGCGTGCCCATGGTTTCGGCCGACCGCCATGACGAAGCCACCGAGGTAGATCAGCGCATGATCAATGCCGTGGCTGGCGAGCAATTGCTTCACCTGCGCCGAGGCATAGCCTTCGGACAAGCCATTGATGTCGATCGATACGGCGGGATTGTCGGTGCTGACGGTCCCGTCGGCCGCGACGTGGACGTCGTCCATGTCCGGGCGCTCATCGAGCAGGGTCTTCACTTCGTTGTCAGAGGGTGCAGCCGTCTGCACGGGATAGCGACTGGTATGGAAACCCCAGGCGCCGATCAAGCGACCGGCCGCGGCATTGAACAGCCCGTCGGTCTGGGCGAAGCCGATCTGCGCACGCCGGATCAGGTCAGCGACATCCGCCGGTACGCGATACGACTGTCCTTTGGCCAGCGCATCGTTCAGCCGGGTCAGCTCGCTCGGCTCCCAGGGATGCCAGGTGTGATGGTCGTGGATGAAAAGCCGGCCGATGTCCTGCAGCGCGGCATCCGCATCGTCGCGGCTGGGCGTCAGCAGCCCGATGCGCGCACGCGTGCCGAACACCAGAAATTCCCCCTGCACCGGCTGCAGGGGACGCAGCCACAGGAACAGGCCGGTCAGCAGGGCAAACGCGGCGATCACGATGCCGGCGCGAATCGCCGGCTTCTGCGGGCGGGATCTCATGGGTACTCCGGAGACGGCGGATTGCCCGCCGCCATGAAAAGGCAGGGGCGTCGTCGCGACGACGCCCCTGGTGCTGCGGTTTTCAACCTTCCACGATCAGGCGCGAGCGCATTTCCAGGTGCAGCGCATGGCAGAAATGCGTGCAGTAGCACCAGAAGATGCCGGGCTTGTCCGCCACGAACGTCACCGACTTCGTCTCCTGCGGATTGACGATGAAGTTGATGTTGTACTTCGGAATGCCGAAGCCGTGCGTCAGGTCCTCGACCTTGTCGTGGTTGGTCAGCGTGATGGTGACGATGTCGCCCTTCTTCACGTTGAACTCGCGCATCGAGTACGCCGGCGCCTGCGACATCAGCCGGATGTGCACCTTGTTGCCGTTGCGCTCGATCGTGCTCTCCTCCTTGCTCTTGACCGCGTTGGGGAACTCGTTGAGATCGTAGATCTGGCGTGTCTTGATGATGTCGGCGCGCACGATGATCGCGTCATGCGGTTCCGGATACGCCGTGTGGTCGTGGATCAGCTTCATCTTGTCGCCGGAGATGTCGATGAGCTGTTCGGTTTCCACGTGCAGCGGGCCCACGGGCAGGAAGCGATCCTTCGAGAACTTGTTGCCCGAGTTGTAGAACTTGCCGTCCGGTTCCTTGGTCTCGCCCATCGAGGTGTAGCCATGGCCCGGCTGGTAATGCACGTCGACGGTATCGAGGATCACCTTGGCCTTGGCGTCGCCCTTGAACTGCGCAATGGCGGCGTCCACGCTCCATTTCACGATCTTGCTGTCCAGGAACAGCGTGGTGTACGCGTTGCCGCGGCCATCGAAGCCGGTGTGCAGGGGGCCCAGGCCCACGTTGGGCTCGGCGACCACGGCATCGCGCGGCTTGGCCAGCTCGCCATCGAACCACTTGTTCACCAGCGCGAGGTCGATCACCGAGCAGGTCGGCGACAGCTTGCCGGAGCAGACGAAATACTTGCCGTCCGGGCTGGCGTTGACGCCATGCGGGTTCTTCGGAATCGGCACATAGCAGGTCAGTGCCGTCTTCGGATCGGCGTTGGCCTCCTTGCGGCCATCGACCACCGGCACCTTGGAGTCGCCGATGGTGGTGGCCTTGCCCGCTGCCACGGCGGCTTCGATGCGTGCGATGTTGAAGAACACGCAGGCGTCCTGTTCCGCGGACATCATGTCCTCGTAGTGGATGCCGTTCTCGGTGTTGTACTGGTTGGACGCGGCGAGCTTGCCGTCGTAGGTGGTGGCGACCAGGTCCATGTTGCCGTCGATGCGGCACTGCCAGCGCACTTCCATGGTTTCCGCATCGAGGCAGCTGAACAGGCAGCCGTACTTCTCCGGCGAGTTTTCATCGTGGCCGTCGTTGGGCAGCGGAATGTGGAACTCGGCACCGGCGAACACGCGCGTGGTGTAGTTGATCGACGCGTCCACCGGGTCGCGCTTGTCCGGGAACAGGCCGTGATGGCCCTGCACGTTCGGCAGCTCGGTGATCTTGTCCACCTCGAAGGTGTCACCGCGGATGCGTGCCACGCGGGCGTTCAACTTGTCGTTGACCCAGAAGTGCTTGCCATCGTACGTGCCGTCCTTGTACGAGCCATGCACGTGGTGCGTGTCGCCCGTCCAGTACTTGAGCTGGCCGTCCGGGCGCGTGCCGATGATGGCGCGCGACTCGTTGGTGATGCCCCAGCCCACCATCGGGTCGATGTTGAAAACCGGAATGCGCTTGATCGTGCGACCGGACGGGCAGCCGAAGATGCGCACTTCGCCGGAGTGGCCGCCGGACGAAATGATGTAGTAGCTGTCCAGCTTGCCTGGCGGCACATCGTAAGCACCATGTTCGGCAGGCGCCGCGGCAGGCGCCAGACCGGCAGCGGTCTTCTCACCAGCCGGCTGAGAAGCACCGCACGCCGTCAGGCCCAATGCCGCGCCGGTACCGGCGAGACCGGCCATTGCAGTGGTGCCAAGAAATTTCCTTCGGCTCGGATCGATCGCCGAATAGCCGTCCTTCGTTTCGTTACCGCTCATCTGCGCATCCCTCTTTGGTCGCGTCGGTTCAAGACGACGCGGACTCTAGGGTTCGCTGTGCGCCATGCAATTGATGCAAGTCACGCGCAGCCGAAGTTGCGTTCGTTGCACGGGGTATCGATTGCCACAGGGCTGACGCACGTCAAGGTGAAATCGGCACTCCGCTGCTCTCATCTTCGCGTCGTCCGATGCAGTCAGCGTTTGCACGTGCACGACCCGCATCCGTACCCAGGGAATTCAATCGATGAAAGTCAGACATCTTGGTGGCCCGCTGATTGTCGCGGCGGCCACGCTTCTTGCTGCGTGTGGTGGTGGCGACAAGACCGCATCGTCCGCTGCTGCATCGTCATCGCCCACGGTGGCGGTCGAGGCAGCAGCCAGCCAGCCTGCAGCGGCGCCTGCCGCCGAGCCATCGCCCGGCGAAAAGGTGTACCAGGGCACGTGTGTGATGTGCCATGGCAGCCCGGCCGTCGGTGCTCCCGTACTCGGCAACAAGGACGACTGGGCGCCGCGTGTCGCGCAGGGCAAGGACGTGCTCTACAAGCACGCGCTGGAGGGCTTCACCGGAGAGAAGGGCGCGATGCCGGCTCACGGCGGCAACCCGAGCCTCGACGAGACGGCGATCAAGGCCGCCGTCGATTACATGGTCAGCAAGGCGCAATAGGGCAGAGGCGCGTCATGAGCATGGAAGGCTTGCGCCATGGGCATGGCGCTGCTTCGCGGTGCAACCATCGATTTGGATGGCTATACGTCCTTGTCCTGTTCGGCTATCTGCTGTTGGGGAGCGGCCAGGTCCTGGCTGGTTCCTACGAGGCTGAGCTGCCGCCCGCGATGTTCGCAAGCCCCGAGCTGTGCCGATACGCGCCGTGCGGCAGCGTGCTGCCGGAGGCCGAGCGCTTTTCGCTGCGCAAGGGCCAGCCTGCCTATGTGGAAGGCATCCGCCAGCGCAACGGCCATGACGAAGTCGTCGGCTACGTGTTTCTGTCCACCGATACCACGCCCGATATCGTCGGCTATTCGGGCAAGCCCATCGTCACCCTGGTGGGCATGGATGCACAGGGCCGCATCACGGGCGTGCGCATCCTTCGCCACAGCGAGCCGATCCTGCTGGCGGGCATCCCCGAAGAGAAACTCGTGGGCTATGTCGCCCAGTACACCGGCAAACCCGCCGGTGCGCATTTCGAACTCGGCCGCGCCGATGGCACGAACGTGCCGATGGACGCCATCAGCGGCGCCACCGTCACCGTGCTGGCCGAGAACCAGATGGTGGGGCGGGGCAGCTACGCGGTGGCACGCCAGGTCGGGCTGATCCATGCCGTGGAACGTCCCCAGGCTCGGTTTGTCGATGCGGCTGCGCCGCCCGATTGGACAGCCCTGGTCGCCGAGGGAAGCATCGGCCATCTCAAAGTGATGCCCGAGCAAGTCGGCGAGCCACGTTCCGCGCAGCCCTTCATCGACCTGTGGTTTGGATACCTCAATGCACCGGCCGTGGGCAAGGCCGTATTGGGCGAAGCGGGTTACCAGCGCTTGATGGCCGACCTGAAGCCGGGCGAGCACGCGATCTTCATCGTGAACAGCGGCAGCAGTTCGTTCAAGGGCTCGGCTTTTGTGCGCGGCGGCGTGTACGACCGCATTCAGGTCACCCAGGACGCCGACACCTACCAGTTCGGTGATGGCGATTACCGCAACCTCTATCACGTCGATGTTGCGGGGGTGCCGTCGTACGACGAGTCCGGCATCTTCGTCCTGCGCGGCAAGTCATTTTCCGCAGCGTATCCGTGGCGGCTTGCGTTCCTGTCCAAGCATGCCGACGACCATGGCACTGCAGACTTCGCCAACTTCAATGCCGAGTATTGGCTGCCGGCGCGATATCTCGAAGGCGGGCGTCCGGCCATCGAAACGCCGACACCCGCATGGGTGAAGCTGTGGAAGGCCAAGGCGCTCACCATCGCGACCTTCGTGACGCTGCTGCTGTCTGTCGCCGTGTTCTACGCGTTGCGCATGCGTTGGGCTGCGCGCTCGCGGCGCAATGACAAGCGCTGGATCCTCTGGCCGCATATTGCCGCGTGGGTGATTGCGGTTGGCTTCGTCGGTGCGATGCAGTTGGCGCAGCCGTCGGTGGTGCAGGTGCTCACGCTGATCCACGCGCCGTTCGATGGCTGGCGCTGGGATCTCTTCCTCAGCGATCCATTGATATTCCTGTTCTGGGTCTTCATCGCCGTCACCATCGCCTTGTGGGGCCGAGGCGTGTTCTGCGGCTGGCTCTGCCCCTATGGCTCGATGAGCGAACTGCTGTTCCGCGGTGCGCGACGGATCGGTCTTGGTCGGTGGCAATTCGCACTGCCGTCGCGCTGGCATCATCGCCTGCGCTGGATGAAGTACGTCGTATTGCTGGTGCTGGTGGCGGCCTCGTTCCACTCCATGGCCTTGGCCGAGCGTATGGCGGAGGTGGAGCCGTTCAAGACCACCTTCATGGTTCACGTGTGGAATCGCAGCTGGCCGTTCGTGCTGTTCTGGTCGGCGCTGGTCGCGCTCTCCATGTTCGTCGAGCGGCCCTTCTGCAAATACCTGTGTCCGCTGGGCGCCGCGCTGGCGCTGCCGTCACGATTCCGTCTGTTCGGCCTGAAGCGCAAAGCCGAGTGCACCACCTGCAAGGCGTGCGCGGTGGGCTGCGGCTCACAGGCGATCGACCCGCAGGGACGGATCGATCCCTCCGAGTGCATGCAGTGCCTGGATTGCCTGGTGCTCTATCACGACGACCATGCCTGCCCGCCGCTCAGCTCCGAACGCAAGCGGCGCGCCAAGGCCGGCCTACCGCTGACACCGATCGGCCGCGATGGCCACTTCATCCCGATCAAGCTGGTTGAATGAAGCGCTTGGCGACGCTCCTGCTGCTTGGCTTCGTCGCGCTGCCCGTCGGCGCGGCGACGATTCGCGTGCGTCCCGGCGACCGGATCGATACCGCAATCACGCAGGCATCGCCCGGCGACACCGTGGAGATCGAGCGCGGGCAGTACGTGGGCGGTCTGCGCATCGACAAGCCGTTGGCACTGGTCGGGATAGGGCGGCCCACCATCAGCGGAAACGGGAAGGGCGATGTCATACGCATCGCCTCGCCCGACGTGCGCATCGACGGCCTGATCGTTCGCGATAGTGGCGATGACCTCGGTGCGCAGAACGCCGGTATCTACATCCAGCCAGGCTCCGATCGCGCCGTGGTCAGCCACTGCGATTTCGCGCACGTGTTGTTCGGCCTGTGGATAGAAAAGAGCAACCGGGTAACGGTGGCGGACAACCTGATCACCGGCATGCGCGAAAAGTTCTCCTCGCAGCGTGGCAACGCCATCCAGCTGTACAACACCGAAGGCGCGTCGATCGAGCGCAACCACATCAGTTTCGCCCGGGACGGCATCTATGTGGACGTGTCGCATCACGCGCGTTTCGTCGGCAACCGCATCCATGATGTTCGCTACGGCACGCACTACATGAACTCCTACCACAACCTGTGGGAGGGCAATGAGAGCTTCCACAACCTCGGTGGACTCGCGCTGATGGAGGTGCGGGATCTGGACGTGCGCAACAACGTGGCCTGGGGAAACGAAGGCCACGGCATCATGCTGCGGACCATCCAGGATTCGACCATCACCGGCAACGTCTCGGCAGGCAACGGTGAGGGCCTGTTTGTCTACGACGCCGAGTACGTCACCCTGCGCAACAACCTGGTGATAGGCAACGCGGTCGGCGTGCACCTGTGGGCAGGCTCGTACAACAACGAAGTGGATGGCAACGACTTCGTCGGCAATGCCGAGCAGGTCAGCTACGTGGCCACGCGCGACGTGGAGTGGGGCAAGCGCGAAGGCAACTACTGGAGCAACTACCTCGGTTGGGACGCTGATGCGAACGGCTACGGTGACGTGCCGTTCGAGGCCAATGAGCTGACCGACCGGCTGGTCTCGCGCTACCCCTTCGTCAAGCTGCTCGACAGCAGTCCCGCGTTGCAGGCACTGGGGCTGGCCGCGCGGCAATTTCCGGTCCTTCGCGTGGCCACGATCATCGATGCGCATCCGGCGATGCGTCCCCATCATGTCGACTGGAGCCAGTGGCTTGAACGCAGCGGTCGTTGAAATCAAGGGCGTCGTGAAGCGCTACGGCGCGACGCCGGTGGTCCGCGGCATCGGCTTTTCCTGCAGGAAAGGCGAGATGATCGGGCTGGCCGGCCACAACGGCGCCGGCAAAAGCACCTTGTTCAAGATGATGCTCGGCATCATCGCCGCGGACGAGGGTGACATCCTGCTGTTCGGCGAGCCGGTGCGCGGTCGGCGGTTCCGCGAAGTGCGTCGTGCCATCGGTTATCTGCCCGAGCATGTGGCGTTGTACGACAACCTCTCGGGGCTGGAAACGCTGCATTTCTTCACTCGCCTGAAATCCGTCGATCCCTCGCGCTGCAAGCGTCTGCTCGAACGCGTGGGTCTGGGTGAGGCGATGCATCGCGCTGTTCGCGAATACTCCAAGGGTATGCGCCAGCGTCTGGGCTTTGCGCAGGCGTTGATAGGCGAGCCGCGCCTGCTATTGCTCGACGAGCCCACCAATGGCCTGGACCCCGAAGCCATCCATGGCTTTTACGACGTGCTGCAACAGCTGAGGAACGACGGAACCACCATCATCCTCAGCTCGCACCTGCTGGCCGAGATCCAGTCGCGCGTGGATCGCCTGGTGATCATGGCGAGCGGCAAGTTGGTGATGGAAGGCACGGTGACCGCGCTGGCTACCGCATCGGGCTTGCCTGCACGGCTGGCCGTGACGTCAAAGGAAGGCGCATGTGATCGCGTGAGGGGAGCCCTGCTGGCTGCGGGTTTTGTTCCCCAGGAAGCAGACGGTGGTCCGCTACACGCGGTAGTGCACGCGCACCATCGCATGACGCTGCTGCGAGTGCTGGCGTCTCTCGCCGATGACTTGTTGGAGTACACCATCACCGAACCCACGCTGGAGGACGTCTTCCTCAGCCACCAGCGCGGCACCACCTGGGTGGAGCGTGCAGCATGAGTCGATCGGTGATGCCGTGCTGGCAATGGCGACTGGTGGTCGCGATCGCGGCCAAGGAATGGCGTGACCGCCTGCGCAACCGCTGGGTGCTGGCGGTGGCCGTGGTGTTTGGTGCCTTCGCGTTGCTGATTGCGTATTTCGGCGGCGCCCAGTCGGGCGTGGTGGGCCTGCGCAGCGCGGCCGCCACCGTCGCCAGTCTGACCAGTCTGGCCATCTACCTGGTGCCGCTGATTGCCTTGCTACTCGGCTTCGATGCGGTGGTCGGTGAGCGGGAGCGCGGCGTGCTGGACCTGTTGCTGTCGCAACCGATCACACGCGCTGAGTTGCTCATCGGCAAATACCTTGGCCTGGCGGCGGCCTTGTCGATGGCGACGCTGGTGGGTTTCGGTGCGGCGTTGATACCGCTGGCGCCGTCGATGGATGGTGCGTCCCTGGTGATCTACCTGCGCTTCGTGGGCAGTGCGCTGATGCTCGGCCTGGCTTTCCTCAGCCTCGCCGTGCTCGTGTCGACGGTAGCGCGCGATCGCACGCGAGCGACGGGTGCCGCGATCGCGTTGTGGTTCGGCTTCGTGCTGGTGTTCGATCTGTCGCTGCTCGGCGTGCTGGTGGCATCGGCCGGCAGCCACGCCTCGACGTGGGCGCCGTATGCCCTGCTGCTCAATCCCGCGGACGTGTTCCGCGTCATCAACGTGTTCGGCGCTGAAGCGCTGCGCAGCTCATTCGGCCTGGGCACCTTGATGGCGCAAGGGTGGAATGCGCCCGCCACGCTGTACAGCGTGCTGTTGGCCTGGATCGCCGCGCCGCTCGGCGTGGCACTTTGGAGGTTTCGATGAATGCGATGCGACGTTGGATGCCCGGCTTGCTAGTGCTGCTGCTCGCCGCGTGCGCGCAACAGGCTGCAACGATGGGGCCGGTCGAGCCGCGTGCCGATGCGCACTGCGAGCTCGACGGCATGACGCTGGCGGATTACCCCGGCCCCAAGGGACAGATCACTTATGCGGACGGCAAGACGGCGTACTTTTGCGACACGCTGGAGCTGCTCTCGATGCTGCTTCATCCCGAACAGGTGCGCGCCAAGACCGGTGCCTATACCCAGGACATGGCGCATGCCGACTGGGATCACCCGCAAGGGCACTGGATCGACGCGACGAAGGCCTACTACGTGCGTGGCTCGCATCGCGGGGGAAGCATGGGTCCCTCGTTGGCCAGCTTCGCCGAACGTTCGGACGCCGAAGCATTTGCGCACCAGTTCGGCGGCGAAGTCATGAGCTACACGCAGATCACACCGGACATGGTGCGCCTGGACGGCGGCACCGGTGGCGACATGGGCATGTGAGGACGAACGTATGAGAGCCTTTTTTGAAAACGTGGATCTGCGGGCTGCCTCGGCGATTTCGGATGTTTCGCGGCGCATGTTCGACCTGCGCGAACGGCGCAAGCACCTTCTGGCCGACACGGGATGCAGCGACTCCGATGAGGTGCTGGCGGCGGTGCGGGAAGGGCGTTTGCCGGAACATCCTGGCTACGATGCGTGGCTCGCAGTCTGCCTGCTCGGCGATCGCGAACATGCGTTGCACGCCACCCTGCAGTGGCGCTGTCTGATCGCCAACGGCGGCAAGCGCCTGCCGCCACCGCGTTCCGGCCTTGCCGCGCTCGCGTACACGATCCGTCCAGCGCTGCCATCGCTGTTCACAGGCGGCATGCGCCTGCATCCCGATGGCATCTCCTTCAGTGGCGAATCGGGCATCCAGGTGCTGGTGCGCGTGCTGACGCCTCAGGCCTGGTCATTCGAATGGCATTGGGCCGGCGAGCCGTGGAGGCTCGATACCGCGCCGGTCGCCCATCCGGGCGTCGACAGCATGGCGCACGTGCATCGGCCGGACGGCGGGGTGGTCGCCAGTCCGATCACGCTGCCTTTGATGGGTGAAACGCCCGCGGTCGTGCTGGCATTTCTCGAAGCGCTGGCGCGTTCGCCGACGCTTGGGTTGGACTGAGCGAAGAGCTCAGTCGAGGAAGCTCGAAATCACGTCGTTGAGGAAGCGCTGGCCGAGTGCTGTGGTCTGCAGGCGCTCGGCATCCTCGACCAGCCAGCCGCGCTCGCGTGCCGAGGCGAGCGCGGACGCGATGCGCTCCATCGGTATGCCGGTGCGCTCGGAAAAATCGGCGAGTGGCACACCGTCGATCAGTCGCAGCGCGTTGAGCATGTACTCGAACGGCAACTCGTCGACCGCCACCGGACCGTCGCCACCGATGCGTCCGGCATTGCCTGCGGCAGCCAGATAGGCCTTGGGGTGCCGCGTCTTCCAGCGACGGTGGACCGTGCCGCTCTCCGTGCGGGTCAGCTTGCCGTGGGCGCCGGCACCGATGCCGAGGTAATCCCCGAAGCGCCAGTAGTTGAGGTTGTGCACGCAACGACGATCCGCCTGGGCATAGGCAGAGATTTCGTATTGCCCGTAGCCGGCGGCGGCAAGCTGCGCTTCGCAGGCTTCCTGCATGGCCCACGCATGGTCGTCATCGGGCAGCGGCGGCGGGTTCGCGGCGAACGCCGTGTTGGGTTCCAGCGTGAGCTGGTAATGCGAGATATGCGTCGGTTGCAGCGCGATCGCGCGCGTCACGTCGGCCTGTGCGCCTTCCAGCGTCTGCTGCGGCAGCGCATACATCAGGTCGAGGTTGATGTTGGCGTAGCCCGCGTCCTGTGCCGACTTCACCGCCGCCTCGGCCTCGTCGGCCGAATGGATGCGGCCCAGACGACGCAGCTTGTCGTCATCGAAGCTCTGGATGCCGAACGAGAGGCGGTTGACGCCTGCCTCGAGATAGCCGTCGAAACGACCGTGCTCGACTGTGCCCGGATTGGTCTCTAGCGTGATCTCGGCGGCGTCGGCCAGCGGCAGGCGTTCGCGCACGCCATCGAGAAAGCGGTCGATCAGCTCCGGCGCGAACAGGCTGGGCGTCCCGCCACCGAAGAAGATGCTGTGTACCGGGCGACCGAGCGCAGCGCTGCCGAAATCACGAAGATCGGCGTCGAGGTCAGCCAGCAGCACATCGACGTATTCGGCGTAGGGCGGCTCGCCCTTCACGCCGTGCGAATTGAAGTCGCAGTAAGGGCACTTCTTCACGCACCACGGCATGTGGACGTACAGCGACAGCGGTGGCGCGATCAATGGCATGGCGTCAGACGTGCGGCGCGCCCAGGCGCGCGCGAAGCTCGGCCAGCGCGCGGCCGCGGTGGCTGATGCGGTTCTTCATGCCGGGCGGCAGTTCGGCGGCGCTCACTGCCTCGCCATCGGGCAGGAACAGCGGGTCGTAGCCGAAGCCGTGGGCGCCACGTTCCTCGGTCAGCACGCGTCCGTGCCAGCGGCCTTCGGCGATCAGCGGTGCGGGATCGTCCGCATGTCGCAACAGCACGAGTACGCAGATGAAGAAGGCGCCGCGTTGCGCGGCCGGTACGTCCTTCATTTCTTGCAGCAGCTTGGCATTGTTCGCCGCGTTGTCGCCATGCGTGCCGCTGTAGCGAGCCGAATACAGGCCCGGCGCGCCACGCAGGTACTCCACGCAGAGGCCGGAGTCGTCCGCGAGCGCGGGCCGCCCACTGACACGCGCCGCATGGCGTGCCTTGAGCAGCGCGTTCTCCACGAAGGTAAGGCCAGTCTCTTCGGCGTCGCTCACGTTGTAAGCGGACTGTGGCACGACATGCAGGCCACTGTCGGCGAGCAGATCGTTGAATTCGGCAAGCTTGCCCGGATTGCTGCTGGCGAGAACGATCGGGGTCATGCGGTCAGGCCAGTTCCAGCGCGGCGCGCTGCGCGGCGATCAGCTCGCCGATACCCTTTTCGGCAAGGGCCAGCATGGCGTCCATCTCGTCGCGGCGGAACGCATGGCCTTCAGCCGTGCCCTGCACCTCGATGAAGCCGCCGCCGTCGTTCATCACCACGTTCATGTCGGTGTCGCAGTTGGCGTCTTCCGCATAGTCGAGGTCGAGCACGGGCACGCCCTGGTAGACGCCGACCGAAATGGCCGCCACGGCGCCTATGACCGGGTTGCGTCGAAGGTTCTCGCGCTTCATCAGCACGTTCACCGCATCGACCAGCGCCACGTATGCGCCGGTGATGGCGGCCGTGCGGGTACCGCCGTCGGCCTGGATCACGTCGCAATCGAGCGTGATGACGCGCTCGCCCAGGGCCTGGCGATCCACGCAGGCGCGCAGGCTGCGGCCGATGAGGCGCTGGATTTCCATGGTGCGGCCACCTTGGCCGCCGCGCGCGGCTTCGCGTTGCATGCGGGTATGGGTGGCGCGTGGCAGCATCCCGTACTCGGCGGTGATCCAGCCCTCGCCCTTGCCGCGCAGCCACGGCGGCACCCGGTCTTCGATGCTGGCCGTGCACAGCACCTTGGTATCGCCGAAGCTGACCAGCACGGCGCCCTCGGCGTGGCGGGTGTAATGACGTTCGATGGTGACGGTGCGCAGCTGGTCGCTGGCGCGGCCACTGGGGCGGCTGGGGGAGCTCATGAATGCGTTGGCCTTAAGGATTGGGCAAGCCAGGGCGGGAAAGTTTACCATTGCGCCCTTTCCAGGCACCGCAGGTTCCCGATGATCCGCAGCATGACGGCTTATGCCTCCGCCGAGGCGACCGGCCCCGCCGGCACGCTCAGCTGCGAGCTGCGCACGGTCAACCACCGCTATCTCGAGCTCAGCCCGCGCCTGCCGGATGACCTGCGCGTGTTCGAGTCGGCTTTGCGCGAGCGCATCGCCGCCCGCCTTTCGCGCGGCAAGGTGGACATCACCGTGCGGTTGCGTGGCGAGACGCGCAGCGAATCGCTGCAGGTCAATACGGGCACGCTGGCGCGCCTCTCGGAACTGGCTGCGGACTTGGAAGTCCGCTTCCCGCGCATGAACATCGAGTTCACCGAGCTGCTGCGCTTCCCCGGCGTGCTGCAGCAATCGGAGGTGGACCCGGACGTGCTGCAGACCGCCCTGCTCGACGTGCTGGAACGCGCGCTCGACGCGCTCACCGCCACCCGTGAGCGCGAAGGAGCCAAGCTGGCCGAGCTGCTCAAGGATCGTCTCGACGCCATTGAGCGCATCGTCGCCGAGGTGCGTACGTTCATGCCGCAGATCCGCGAAGGCCTGCGCACGCGCCTGGAATCGCGCCTGGCCGATATCAAGCAGCCCGCCGATCCGGGTCGACTGGAGCAGGAGCTGGTGCTGCAGATCACCCGTAGCGACGTGGATGAAGAACTCGATCGTCTGACCGCACACATCATCGAGACGCGCCGGGTGCTGGGCACCAAGGAAGCCGTAGGCCGCCGCCTGGATTTCCTCATGCAGGAATTCAATCGTGAGGCGAACACGCTGGGCTCCAAGGCCGTGGACGTGCGCAGCACCAATGCAGCGGTGGAGCTGAAGGTGCTGATCGAGCAGATGCGCGAACAGGTGCAGAACATCGAATGACTACCGCCACGCCCGATTCGCCAAGCGCCGAGTGCACCTTGTTCGTGGTTGCCGCGCCCTCGGGTGCGGGCAAGTCCACGCTGGTCAATGCGTTGCTGGAGCGCGAACCGGCCATCTCGCTGTCGATCTCGCACACCACGCGGCCGCCGCGTCCGGGCGAGCAGTACGGCCGGCATTACTTCTTCGTGGAGCGCGAAGAGTTCGAACGCGAGATCGCCGAAGGCATCTTCCTCGAGCATGCCGAAGTGCACGGCAACCTTTACGGCACCTCGCGCACCACGGTGGACACGCTGCTGGCGCAGGGGCGCGACGTGCTGCTGGAGATCGACTGGCAGGGCGCCCGGCAGATCCGCAAGACCAAGCCCGATTGCGTGAGCGTGTTCATCCTGCCGCCCTCGCGTGCGGAACTGGAGCGCCGCCTGCGCGGCCGCGGGTCGGACAGCCCGGAGGTCATCGCGCGCCGGCTGCACAATTCGCGCGAGGAAATCGCGCATGCGCACGAGTTCGACTACATCATCGTCAACGACAACTTCGACGTGGCGCTGGGTGACCTGCAGGCCATCGTGCGCGCCGTGCGCCAGCGCAGCGGGCTGCAGTGGCAGCGGCATGAAGCGTTGATTGCCGAGTTGCTGGCCTAGGAGCCGGCCTTTGTGGGAGCGCACCCTGTGCGCGACCGCAGCGTCATGGGTTGCCGCGGTCGGCAATCTTCGCCGTGCAGGTGAGCCCTGCCATCTCCTTGCACCGTGCCTGCCGCGCACAGGGTGCGCTCCCACAGGAGATAAGCTTCGCCTTCGCAAGGTCTTGTTCCGTTAGCGATTCCTGAGTGAC
Source organism: Dyella jiangningensis (assembly GCA_000632805.1). Taxonomy (GTDB): domain Bacteria; phylum Pseudomonadota; class Gammaproteobacteria; order Xanthomonadales; family Rhodanobacteraceae; genus Dyella; species Dyella jiangningensis. The sequence goes on from CP007444.1 coordinate 17,610, forward strand.
GGAACGGCCGGCGCATGGCCTTCATACCCGTATTCAGCTAACGTGGCGCCTTTCTTCCGCCCGCAGCCCGCCCATGACCGATTCCGTTAGCGCCAAGCCCGACGACAGCGCCCTCGTGCGCGTCCGTGGCCTGACCACGGTGCTCAATGGCAAGAAGGTCTTCGACGCGCTGGACATGGATATCCCTCGCGGCAAGATCACCGCGATCATGGGCCCCAGCGGTACCGGCAAGACCACCCTGCTCAAGCACATCACCGGCCAGATGCGCGGTGACGCCGGCGAGGTATGGGTGGACGGACACAGCGTGTCCAAGCTCTCGCGCGAGAAGCTGTTCGAGCTGCGCGAGCGCATCGGTTACCTGTTCCAGAACTCCGCGCTGCTCACCGATTTCGACGTGTTCGAGAACGTGGCGTTTCCGTTGCGCCAGCACACCGAACTGCCGGAAGTGCTGATCCGCAACATCGTGCTTACCAAGCTGCAGGCGGTGGGCCTGCGTGGCGCCGCCGCGCTAATGCCGTCGGAGCTGTCGGGTGGCATGGCGCGCCGTGTGGCGCTGGCGCGCGCCATCGTGTTCGATCCGATGCTGATCCTGTACGACGAGCCCTTCGTCGGCCTCGATCCCATCGCGCTGAACCAGGTGCTGAAGCTGATCCGCACGCTCAACCAGACGTTGGGCATCACCAGCGTGTTGGTGGCGCACGAGTTGGAGGCCATCAAGCAGGTCGCCGACCACATCTACCTCATCGCCAACGGCAAGGTCGTGGCGCAGGGCGACCCCAAGACCATCGCCGATGACGGTTCGCCGTGGACGCGGCAGTTTTTTGGTGGCGAGGCCGATGGCCCGGTACCGTTCCAGTATCCCGCCGGCGACTACGCGACCTCGCTCGGTTTTCCACGGAGGGGCGCATGAGCCTGACCATGAGCCGCGACAACATCGTGGTGCGCTCGCTGGAGCAGATCGGCAACTGCGGCCTGTTCCTGCTGCGCCTGCTCGGGGCGATACCTCAAAGCCTGCGCCACTACCGCGAGACGATCCGCCAGCTGTGGTTCGTCGGTGCGATGAGCCTGATCATCATCATGGTCTGCGGCCTGTTCGTGGGCATGGTGCTGGGCCTCCAGCTGTATGACGTGCTCTCGATCTTCGGTGGCACCTCGGCAACGGGCACGGTGGTGGCCATCGCGATCTACCGCGAACTGGGCCCTGTGGTCACGGCGTTGCTGTTCGCCGGCCGTGCGGGTACGTCGGTCACCGCCGAGATCGGCCTGATGCGCGCTACCGACCAGATCGCCGCGATGGAGATGATGGCGGTCGACCCGATCGCCTACGTCGCCGTGCCGCGTTTCATCGCCGGGATGATCGCCATGCCGCTGCTGACCTGCGTGTTCTGCGCGATGGGCATCTTCGGCGGCCACCTGGTGGGCGTCAGCTGGCTAGGCATCGACAACGGCACCTTCTGGTCGAACATGACCGCCACCGTCGAAGTGGGCAAGGACGTGATCAACGGCGTGCTGTGGAAAAGCCTGGTGTTCGGCACCGTGGTCTCCCTGATCGCCGTGTTCCAGGGCTACACCACGCCGCCCACCAGCGAGGGCGTGGCCTACGCCACGACCCGCACCGTGGTCGCCTCGTCGATCGCCATCCTGGCGCTCGACTTCGTGCTCACCGCCTTCCTGATGTGAGCGCCGCCATGACCGAATTCACCATCAACCTTTCATTGAGGATCGTGCCGTGAGCCAGAGACCGTCCTACGCCGTCGGCACCGGCCTGTTCATCGTGCTTGGCTTTGCCACGCTCGGCTATCTCGCGACCCAGACCACCTCGGTGGTCAATACCAGTCGCGGGCCGACGTATGCCATCGAGGCGCACTTCGCCAACATCGGCCAGCTCAAGGTGCGCGCGCCGGTGAAGGTGGCAGGCGTGCGCGTGGGCCAGGTGCAGTCGATCACGCTCGATCCGGGCAAGGAAACGGCCGACGTGAAGCTGGCCATCGACCAGCGCTACGACAAGATTCCCGAGGACACCGTCGCCACCATCTTCACCAGCGGCCTGTTGGGTGACCAGTACGTGGGCCTGCAGTACGGCAACTCCAAGAAGGCGCTGGCCGACGGCGGCACGCTGTCGCTGACGCGCCCGGCGCAGCAGCTGGAAGAGATGCTGGGCAAGTTCTTCGGCGCCGGCGGCGCCGCGGACAACCTGTCCGGCAGCTATACGGTCAAGGCGCGCTTTACCAACATCGGCGCGCTGTCGGTCGGCGCCCCGGTGAAGATGGCCGGCGTGGCCATCGGCAGCGTCAAATCGGTGCAGGCCGACCCGGTCAAGCTCGATGCTGAAGTGAGCCTGTCCATCGACAAGAAGTACAGCCAGATCCCCGACGATTCTGCCGCCGCGGTGTTCACCAGTGGTTTGATCGGCACGCAGTACGTTGCCATCCAGCCCGGCGGTTCGCCGGACATGTTGAAGGACGGTGACGAGCTCGTGCTGACCCAGTCGGCGCTGCAGATCGAAGATCTCATCGGCAAGTTCCTGGTCAATGGTTCGCCCAGCGACAAGAAGCCTGCCGACGGCGACAACAAGCATTGAGTCAGCACGCCACGTCCCGATATTCCCCACGGATCATCATCAGGAGTCACCCCATGTTGCGTAGCCTGGCCCTTGCCACCGCCATCGCTTTCGGCGGCGCGATCGCCGCCCCGGCGTTCGCGCAGAACGCCCCCGCCGCGGCCAATGCCCAGCAGCAGCCCGAGCAGGTGGTGCAGACCATCGCCGACCAGCTCGCCGGCGCCATCGAAGGTCATCAGCAGCAGCTGAAGAACGATCAGGAAAAGCTGATCGCCGTGATCGACGACGTGTTCCTGCCGCACTTCGACATCGACTACGCGTCGATCCTGGTGCTCGGCCAGCATGCTCGTGAAGCCTCGCCCGAGCAGCGTGCACGCTTCGCCAAGGCGTTCTACAACTCCATCACCCATCGCTACGCCGAAGGCCTGCTCAACTACACCCGTGGCCGCGTCAAGGTGCTGCCGTTCTCCGGCGACCTCAACGACAAGCGCACCGTGGTGCGGACGCAGGTCGTGCTCGACGACGGCAAGACCGTGGGCGTCGACTACGCCTTCCGCAAGTCGCGTGACGGCAGCTGGAAAGCCTATGACGTGATCATCGAAGGCATCTCCTACGTCACCAACTATCGCAACCAGGTGGACGCGGAGATCCGCAAGGTCGGCATCGACCAGCTGACGACCAACCTGGAAAGCCAGGGCTCGAAGGCGCTGGAAACGATGGAAAAGGACACCAAGGGCAAGTCATGAGCGACGCCGCCGCGCCCGTGCAGGTCGACGATCTCGCGCCCGACACCGTACGCGTGTCGGGCGTGCTCACCTTCGCCAATGCCGCCAAGGCCTTGGACGCGATCGCCGCCGCCGTGGCGCGCGACGGTCGCCAGGTGATCGACCTTTCTGGCGTGACCCGTAGCGACAGCGCCGGCCTGGCCTGCGTGCTGGCCGTGCTGGCGGGTGCGGCCGAAAAGGGGCGCGCGCTGGCCGTGCGCAACATTCCCGAAGGCATGCACCTGCTGGCCAGCGTCTGCGAAGTCGAGGGCCTGCTGGCCTGAGCGTCCTGGGCCACCGGCAACGAAAAAGGGGCCCATCGGGCCCCTTTTTTTTCCGCCTTCGACGCGTTCGCGTTCAGTTCTTGACCGGCGGCTTGCCCTGCTCGGGCTGCTTGTTCTCCCAGGTGTGCTGCTCTTCCAGCAACTCGTCGGGATCGAAGTTCTTGTCCTTCAAGCCCTGCATCTGCTCGATGAGCTCCGCCGGCGGGTTGCCGTCGTACAGCTCGTACAGGCGCTGCTGGCGGTAGGCGTCGCGCATGAACACATACGGGTCGTACGCGGACTGCAGGAAGCTTTCCGCATCGATGCCGCGCGAGCGCAGCGTGACCAGGTAGAACAGCTCAGGCAGGTATTCCTGGCCATACTTGAAGTCGTGGTTGCGCGAGTAATAGCTCAGCGGATCGAAGAAATAGCTGTCCACCGGCAGGCGCCACACATCGCGGGCCGTGGTCGGGCCGATGAGCGGCAGCACCAGGTAGCCGCCCTCCGGCACGCCCCAGCGCGCCAGGGTGATGCCGAAATCCGTGTCCTGCAGCGGAATGCCCAACTGGCTGGCCGGATCGAAGAAGCCGCCGATGCCCAGCGTCAGGTTGACCAGGAACCGGCCCGTGCTCTGCGCTGCCTGCACCGGCCGCGCCTGAAGAAGGTCGTTGGCCACCGTGATCGGCATGCGGATGTTGGTGAAGAAGTCGCTCACCGCACGACGGACGGGCGGATTGGTCACCTTGCGGTAGCCCACCGCGACCGGGCGGATGACCGCCTTGTCCACGGAGTCGTTGAACGCGTACATGTCCCGGTTGAACTTCTCGTAGGGATCGTCGGTACGCGGCTTGGCGATGGTGCAGCCCGCCAGCAGGGTGATCGCAACCAGGGGCAGGCTGCGCTTGAGGATAGGGAGGAGGGCGGACGGCATCGCTGGCAACGGTCCTAAGGGTAAGTAGAATATTGTACTGGCTGGTTTTTTATTATGTATAGTCCCTGCAGTGTTCGGGGGAACGGCTGCAGGCCGGCTGAACCGCGCATTCTACGGTTTGCTGCATTGCCAGCAAAGCAGCCTCTGGCTACACTGACACGCGATAAGTCGCTTTATTCTTTAAGGATTTCAGATGGCCCGCATTACCGTCGAAGACTGCCTGCAGGTAGTCGACAACCGCTTTGAACTGGTGTTGATGGCGACCAAGCGCGCCCGCCAGCTCTCCAAGGGTGCCGAGCCGGCAGTTAATCCCGACCACGACAAGCCGACCGTGCTCGCCCTGCGCGAAATCGCAGACCGCCGCATCGACCAGGCCACGATCGACGAGATCGACAAGGCCGAGCGTGAGCGCGCCGAGCGCGAAGCGCTGGAGTGGGCCGCCGCCGAAGTGGACGACGACCTCTCCAAGGGCGGAGACGACTGATGGAAGGTGGCGGCTGTAGACAGCGTCTCCCGAGCGCCGGCATGTCCGGCGCTTTGCGCTGTCTGGAACGTGCCGCCAGCCTGACCTGCAAACGCATGGAGGCGGTCGCCTGAGCGGGGACCGTACATCCATGCCGGCCGTCACGGATTCCTCCACCGCGGATACGTCGACGCTACCGCCGTACGTATTGGCCTTGAGAGAACGCGTGGCTTACCTGCCCGAGCCGCAGGTGGAGCGCGTGGTCCGCGCCTACCAGGTAGGCGCGGTGGCCCACGAAGGCCAGGCCCGCAAGAGCGGCGAACCCTACATCACGCATCCCGTGGCCGTCGCCGGCATTCTGGCCGAGCTGGGTCTGGACGCTGAGACCATCATCGCGGCCATCCTGCACGACACCCTGGAAGACACGTCGCTGAGCCGCACGGAGCTGTCCGGCGAGTTCGGCGAAACGGTGGCCGAGCTGGTCGACGGTGTCACCAAGCTGGACAAGATGCGCTTTTCCAGCCGCCAGGAAGCGGACGCGGAGAGTTTCCGCAAGATGCTGCTGGCCATGGCGCGCGACCTGCGCGTCATCCTGATCAAGCTCGCCGATCGCTTGCACAACATGCGCACGCTGGGCGCGAAGGATGCCCCGTCGCGCCGCCGCATCGCGCGCGAAACGCTGGAAATCTACGCCCCCATCGCGCAGCGCCTGGGCATGAACAAGTTCAAGGCGGAGCTGCAGGACCTGGGCTTCCGCGCGCTGTACCCGGATCGCTACCGCGTGATCAGCGAGCGCATCCGCGCCGCACTCGGCAATCGTCGCGAAGCGATGGGCAAGATCGAGACGGCACTATCCACGCGCCTGGCCGCCGAGCACATCGCGGTGCGCGTGGTCGGCCGCATCAAGTCGCCGTGGAGCATCTATTCGAAGATGCGCAGCGAGCACAAGACGTTCGCTCAGCTGATGGACGTCTACGGATTTCGCGTGGTGGTCGATTCTGCAATGAGCTGCTACATGGCGCTTGGCGCCGTGCACAGCCTCTACAAGCCGGTTGATCGCCGCTTCAAGGACTTCATCGCCATTCCGAAGGCCAACGGCTACCAGTCGCTGCACACCGTGCTGCTGGGGCCGTTTGGCGCGCCGATCGAGGTGCAGATCCGCACGGCGGAGATGGATTCGGTGGCCGAGCGCGGCGTGGCGGCGCACTGGGCGTACAAGACCGATTCCGGCCCGGCCAACAGCGCGCAGGCACGTGCCCGCGAGTGGTTGTCGTCGCTGGCCGACAGCCAGGCGCATACGGCCTCGTCGTCGGAATTCATCGAGAACGTCAAGATCGACCTGTTTCCGGACGAGGTCTACCTGTTCACGCCACGCGGCGACATCCTGTCCTTGCCACGCAACGCAACGGCGCTGGATTTCGCCTACGCCGTGCACACCGACGTGGGCGACCACGCGGTGGCCGCGCGCGTGGACAAAAAGCTGGTGCCACTGCGCACGCGGCTGGAGTCGGGCCAGCTGGTGGAAATCATCACCGCGCCCTCGGCGGTACCGAATCCGGCGTGGCTGGAGTCGGTGGTCACGGGCAAGGCGCGCACGGCGATCCGCCAGTACCTCAAGCATCTGCAGCACGAAGATGCCGTGGATTTCGGCCATCGCATGCTCGATCGCGCGCTGGACGCCCTGGGTACCAGCCTGGACGCAATTCCGCCTGCGGTGCTCGATCGTTTCCTGGAGACCGCCAAGCTCAAGCGCCTGGAAGAGCTGCTTTCCGAGATCGCCCTGGGCAATCGCGTGCCGCACCTCGTCGCCGGTCAGCTGGTTGCCGCGCGCGGCAAGAAATCGTCCGACGTGCAGTCGGCGCCGCATGCGATGGAAAAGATCCGCATCACCGGCGCCGAGCGCGGCGTGCTCAGCTTCGGCAACTGCTGCCATCCGCTGCCGGGTGACGAAATCATCGGTTACCTGTCCTCGGGCAAGGGCATCGTGGTGCATCGCGTGGAATGCCCCAACGTGGTGGAACTGCGCAAATCGCCGGAGCGCTGCGTGGCCATCGAGTGGGACCGTGACGTGCAGGGCGACTACCGCGCCGAGCTGCGCATCGAGGTCATCAATCGCCCCGGCGTGCTCGCCACGGTGGCGGCAGCGATCGCGGCGGCCAACTCCAACATCGAAAACGTGGAGTATGTCGAGCGCGATGCCGCGGCTGCGACGCTGCTGTTCGCACTGGAAGTGAAGAACCGCAAACACCTCGCCGAAGTGATCCGCCGCGTCCGCCGTACGGGCGTAGTGAGCGGCGCCTACCGCTACCCGCTGTAAACGCTGGCGCCGGGACGTTCCGTCCCTCCTCATGGCGAGCGTCTCGCTCTAGACTGGTGGGCCTGTGCAACCACGAGGCCACACCATGTCCCGTCAGATCATCGCCACCGACAAGGCACCGGCTGCCATCGGTCCGTATTCGCAGGCCGTGCGCGCCGGCAACACCGTGTACTTCTCCGGTCAGATCCCGCTCGATCCGGCCACCGGCCAGATGGTCGAAGGCGACATCACGCTGCAGACCCGCCGTGTCTTCGACAACCTCAAGGCTGTCGTTGCGGCCGCTGGCGGCTCAATGGACAAGATCGTCCGCGTGGGCATCTACGTGACCAATCTCGGGCACTTTGCTTCCGTCAACGAAGTAATGGGCGAGTACTTCCAGGCGCCGTATCCGGCGCGTTCCACCATTGAGGTATCGGCGCTGCCGAAGCTTGCGGATGTGGAAGTCGACGCGATCATGGTGTTGGACTGATCCGTCGAGTTCGCGTGCACCGACAGCCGGCCGGCCATCGCCGGCTGCGCGGCGGCTGCACGCTCGGTTAGGCTTCGTCGATGCCTGCGCGTAACTCACCGCCCAACCTCGTTACACCTGCCGACCCGGGCGCTACGCCGGTGGCGTCGCTGCCGGGCGTCGGACCCGCGCTCGCGGAGGCGTTGTCACGGCTGGGCCTGGAGCGCGTGCAGGATCTATGGTTTCACCTTCCGCTGCGCTACGAAGACAAGACGCATGTCACGGCGATCGCCGATCTGCGTCCCGGCGAACGCGCCCAGGTCGAGGGCGTGGTTGAAGCCGTCGAGCGAGGGTTCCGCTATCGGCCACAGCTGAAGGTGGCGATCGGTGACGATTCGCACCAGACGCTGATGCTCCGCTTCTTCCATTTCCGCCGCAGCCAGTCCGAACAGCTGCAGCCGGGCACGCGCCTGCTTTGCTATGGCGAAGTGCGCCAGGGTGCGCAGGGGCTGGAGATGGTGCATCCGCAGTACGAGCGGTTGAGCGCCGATGAGGCCACGCCGGTCGATGAATTGCTCACGCCCATTTACCCGACGACCGAGGGTCTGGGACAAAAACGCCTGGCGAGCGTGATTGCCAAGGCCCTTGCGCTATTGCCGCCGGACGCGCAGCTCGAATTGATTCCTCCCACCCTGTGCGAAGCGCACGGCCTTACGTCACTGCGCGAAGCCTTGCTGTACGTGCATCGGCCGCCGCCGGATGCGCACCTAGGCCAACTCACCACCGGGCGGCATCCTGCGCAACAACGCCTGGCCTTCGAGGAACTGCTGACCCAGCACCTGAGCCTCAAGCGCATGCGCGAAGCCGTGCGTCGCCGGCACTCGCCGTCGCTGCGTGGTACGGGCGTGCTGCGCGAGCGATTGCTCGCCAATCTGCCGTTTGGCCTCACGGGGGCGCAACAGCGGGTAAGTGCGGAGATTGCGGGCGATATCGCGCAATCGGAGCCCATGCTGCGGTTGGTGCAGGGTGACGTGGGAAGCGGGAAGACCATCGTGGCGGCACTTGCTGCCGTGGCCGCGGTGGAGTCGGGCTATCAGGTGGCGCTGATGGCGCCGACCGAACTGCTCGCCGAGCAGCACCTGCATCATTTCCGCCACTGGTTGACGCCCTTGGGTATTGACGTCGCGTGGTTGGCTGGCAAGGTGGCGGGCAAGGCGCGCCAGGCGGCGCTGGCGCAGGTGGCGTCCGGCGCGCATGTGGTCATCGGCACGCATGCGCTGATGCAGGACGGCGTTGCGTTTGCCCGGCTCGGCCTGGTCATCGTCGACGAGCAGCATCGCTTTGGTGTGCAACAGCGCCTGGCGCTGCGCGACAAAGGGGCAGACATCGAGACGGGCCTGGTACCACACCAGCTGGTGCTCACCGCTACGCCCATTCCGCGCACGCTGGCCATGAGTGCTTACGCCGATCTCGATGTCTCCGCCATCGACGAATTGCCGCCGGGCCGTACGCCGGTGCAGACCATCGCGATTTCCAACGCACGTCGTTTCGACGTGATCGAACGCATCCACGCCGCCTGCCTGGAGGGCCGGCAGGCGTACTGGGTATGCACGCTGATCGAGGAATCCGAGCAGTTGCGCGCGCAAGCCGCGGAAGTGGCGCATGCCGAGCTCTCCGCTGCGCTGGCCGATTGCCGGATTGGCCTCATCCACGGGCGCATGAAGCCCAAGGAAAAGCAGGCGGTGATGGATGCGTTCAAGGCCGGCGAATTGTCGGTGTTGGTTGCCACCACCGTGATCGAAGTGGGCGTCGATGTGCCCAATGCGAGCCTGATGGTCATCGAGAACAGCGAGCGACTGGGACTGGCCCAGCTGCATCAATTGCGCGGCCGCGTGGGCCGCGGCGCCGTCGCTTCCAATTGCGTACTCCTTTATCAGCCGCCGCTGGGCCAACTCGCGCGCGAGCGCTTGCAGGTCATGCGCGAAACCAACGACGGCTTCCGCATCGCGGAAAAGGATCTCGAGCTTCGTGGGCCGGGCGAAGTGCTGGGCACCCGCCAGACCGGTCAACTGAGTTTCCGCATTGCCGACCTTGCCCGCGACGCGCACCTGCTGCCCGCCGTGCAGGAAGTCGGGGCACAGATGCTCGAGCGACATCCGCAAGCGGCAGAGCAATTGATCACGCGATGGGTCGGTGGGGCGGCGCGTTACGCGCACGCATGAAGCTGCGCATTCCGCATCGTTCGGGCGTCTTGCAGGAGCTTCGACTCTTGCGTCCCCAATCCAAGGGCCTAAGCTAACCGACCCTGTCGAACGAAAGTCTCCCCATGACCAAGCCGCAACTGCTGATCGACACCGACCCCGGCGTGGACGATGCACTCGCCATCCTCATGGCACACGCGCACGCCGATGTGCATGGACTGACGATCGCGGCCGGCAATGTGGGGCTTGGCCATACGGTGCGCAACGCGCGTACGCTGGTCGACCTCGTCGGCATGCCGACCCCGGTGTTTGCGGGCTGTCCAACGCCGCTGGTGCGACTGCCCGAAGAAGATGCCGTGCACGTGCATGGTACGGATGGCTTGGGTGACGTGGGGTTTCCGGAGCCGAAGACGTCTGTCAGCGACGAGCATGCGGTGCAGGCCATTCTGCGGCTGGCGCACGAACGCTCCGATCTCACGCTGGTGGCGTTGGGGCCGCTTACGAATCTGGCCCTGGCCGTGCGCCTGGATCCTTCGTTGCCGCAGCGCGTGAAGCGCCTGGTGATCATGGGTGGCGCGGTAACCGGCCTCGGCAATACCGGAAAAATTCCGGCCGAATTCAATATCGGATTCGATCCCGAGGCGGCGCACGTCGTGTTCGAGGCCTTTCCGTCGTTTGATCTGGTCGATTGGGAAGTCGTGTTGCGACATGCCTTCGACGACATCGAGTTCGATGGCTGGTTGGCCGCGGGTGATCAGCGCGCCCGATTCTTCGAGCAGGTGTTTCGCACGGCGCGCGCATTCAACCTCAAGAGAGGCCGGCGTGGCGTGATTGCTGCCGATGCGCTCGCGATGGCGGTGGCGATCGACCCGACGATCGTCACGTGCTACGAAGAACGCCATGTGGCGGTCGAGATGGATGGTCGCCTGACCCGTGGCGCCACCGTGGTGGACTGGTCCCATCGCTTCGGCAGGCCGGCCAATGCCCGCATCGCGATGGAGGTGGATCAGGCCCGGTTCGGCGCCATGGTGCGGCGGGCCCTGGGCGCGTGAGAGCCGCCGGAAAGCGGATTGATAAGTCCAAGTGACTGACCGACTTGCCAAAGGCTTCGGTCTGTAGTTAAAATGCCGCTCTTTTCACCCACCGCTTTGAGCCAGTCATGAAGCCCGATACCCATCCGAATTATCGCCCGGTGGTGTTCCAGGACCTGTCGTCCGACTTCGCGTTCCTTACGCGCTCGACGATCGCCACCAAGGAAACCGTCAAGTGGGAAGACGGCAACGAGTACCCGCTGATCAAGGTGGATATCTCCAGCCATTCCCATCCGTTCTACACCGGCAAGCAGAAGACGCTGGACACCGGCGGCCGCGTCGACAAGTTCCGTCGTCGCTACGCGCAGAAGTAAGCGCGAACAGCCTGCCGTCACGCCGGCGCTGCCGTGCGTGAGCAAGCATGTGAGCACGGGGCGAGCACAAGCTCGCCCCGTGTTTTTTTGCGTCCGCCATCCGACCATCCGCTAGGGCATGTTGCTGGATCGATATGCGATAATGGGCGGCGAGGTGTCGCTATCCCCAAGGCGACATCAACCCTAATCGCCCGCGGTCGCAGACGGCCGCATGCAGGCGACGCCATTTGTGAAGGAGGTTTTCCGTGTCCGAATCCAAGATCGTCAAGTTGGTGGATGAGTCGACCAACCGCAGCAGCGAACTACCCCTGCTCAGCGGCACCCTTGGTCCCGCATGCATCGACATCGGCACGCTGTACAAGGACACGGGCCACTTCACCTACGACCCGGGTTACGGCAGCACGGCCAGCACCAAGAGCGCCATCACCTACATCGACGGTGACAAGGGCGTCCTGCTGTATCGCGGCTACCCGATCGAGCAACTGGCCGAGAAGTCCAACTTCCTCGAGACCTCGTACCTGCTGCTGAACGGCGAACTGCCGACCAAGGACCAGTTCTCGAAGTTCGAGCACGACATCACGCATCACACGATGATGCACGAGTCGCTGAAGGACTTCTTCAAGGGCTTCCATCACGACGCGCATCCGATGGCCATGCTGGCCGCTTCGGTCGCTTCGCTGTCGGCCTTCTATCACGACGACATCGACGTCGATAACGCCGACGACCGCAAGCTGGCCGCGATCCGCCTGATCGCCAAGATGCCGACCATCGCCGCTGCGTGCTACCGCTATTCGATCGGCTGGCCGTTCCGTTATCCGCGCAACAACCTCGAGTACGTCGACCGCTTCCTGCACATGATGTTCGAAGTGCCGAGCGAGCCGCTGGAACTGAGCCCGGTCGCCGCCAAGGCGCTGGACCTGCTGTTCATCCTGCACGCCGACCACGAGCAGAACGCTTCGACCTCGACGGTGCGCCTGGTGGGTTCGACCGGTGCCAACCCGTACGCTTCCATCGCCGCGGGCATCACCGCGCTCTGGGGTCCGGCCCATGGCGGTGCGAACGAAGCCGTGCTGGAAATGCTTCAGGAGATCGGTACGGCCGACAAGGTCGAGACCGCGGTCAAGCGCGCGAAGGACAAGAACGACAACTTCCGCCTGATGGGCTTTGGCCACCGCGTGTACAAGAACTTCGACCCGCGCGCGAAGATCATCCGCGAAATGACCCACAAGGTCCTCGGCGAGCTGGGCATCAACGATCCGCTGCTGGAAGTGGCGATGAAGCTGGAAGAGGCGGCGCTGAAGGACGACTACTTCGTCGAGCGCAAGCTGTACCCGAACGTCGACTTCTACTCCGGCATCATCTACAAGGCGCTGGGCATCCCGACCGAGATGTTCACGGTGATGTTCGCCATCGCGCGTACCGCCGGCTGGATCGCCCACTGGATCGAGCAGCACGAAACCCCGGGTGCCCGCATCGGCCGTCCGCGCCAGATCTACACCGGCGCCGATGTGCGCGACTACGTGGCGGCGGACAAGCGCTGAGCTTTTCCTGCTTCGCATGATGAAAAGCCCCGGCTATGCCGGGGCTTTTTTTTGTGCTGCCTTTGTAGGGGCGCATCCAGTGCGCGATGCATGCTTGCGACGTGTCGAAGATGCGATGACTTATGCCTGAGGTGCCACCTCGGCGCTGCGGTCGCGCACTGGGTGCGCTCCTACAGTGAGGCTTAGTGTTGGCTGCGGGAGGAAGTGCACATCCATGCAATTCCTCCCAGCCGCTTTCCTATCTCAACACCGACGACAGCATCCGCTCGAACTCATCGTCGTTTTCCGCCGATGACAGCAGTTCCTCCACGGCCGCCAGCGAAGCCCGCTTCATCGGCTTCTCATCAATGCGGTCCAGCGGCGGCTGTTTCAGCGCATCGAGGGGAAGCACGGTAAGGTCGAAGGGCAGGCCATCGGCCGCGAACAACAGGACGGGATACTCGCGCTGCTCGTCGCGAGTGGTCCTGAGCCGGCGTGTCTGCTGTGTCAGCGGCACCCCGCGTTCCTGCAGGAACAGCACGACGGATTCGGGCGTGTCGCTGAAAAGATGCAGGCAGACGGCGGAGTGGGCGTCGGCGGTGCCATCGAGCACGGCGCCAACCAGTCGAGGCTCGAAGCGGTCGAGGAAGCGCATCGCCTCGGCGGCGGCCTCACGGCGCTCCAGTAGCAGCTGGGGCTGGCTGTCGGCGAGGAAGATGCGCTGATGCTCGCGCAGTGCCTCTTCGATTTCATTGTTGCGGGGCAAAGCCTGCGCGTCGAGGATGCCCAGCCTTTCGGCCGCCTTGACCTTAGCGTGGTGGAAATCGCGGATACCGTGTTCGCTCATCAGTCGCGCCGCCTCCTGGGCGACGCGCAACCTGTTGCGCTGAAGACGATCCTGCGCGTGGATTCGGTGATGCTGGCCGCGTGCCATGCCTGTTCCTCCCGGAAGCTGGCGTTCGCTCAGGCGAACGCGGGCGGGACGGATGTCCCGGGGGTCAGAAGATGTCGTAGGCGTGTTGCTGGTCCTGGTCCTCCTGCTGCTGGTTGGCCTGGTTGCGCAGTCGGTCCACGTCTTCGACCTTGAAGATCTCGGACATGGCGTTCGGATCGCCCGCACCGGCGGGCAGGCCGCTGTAGCGGTCGATTTGCACCGTACTGATGCCGGGCGGCATCGGCAAGACCGTGGACGGTTGGTCCTTCAGCGCCGAGCCCATGTAGGACATCCAGATCGGCAACGCCGCCTTGGCACCGAACTCACCCTTGCCAAGCGAGCTGAAGTCGTCAAAGCCCACCCACACGGTAGCGACCAGGCCGCCGTTGAAGCCCGAGAACCAGGCATCGCGATGCTCGTTGGTCGAGCCCGTCTTGCCGGCGAGGTCGTCGCGACCCAGCGCCATGGCTGCCGCGCCCGTGCCGCGTTTGACCACGTCCTGCATCAGCGAGGTGATCAGATAGTCGTTCCGCACATCGATGACCTGGGGCGCCAGCACTGGCGCATGGGCGACGTCGCCGTGGGCATCCGCCGGCAACACGGCATCGCCGACGCCGGCGACGCTGCCCGAGGTGGCTGGCGCTCCGGCGCCGCCTGCAGTGGCGGCCACGGCGTTGGCCGGGCCTGCCACGCTTCCGGCCGGCGGCGGCGGACCCGGCGCCCGGGTGTCCAGCAGGCGTTCGGCGCAGTTGCGACAGGCACGGGCCGGATTGGCGACGTAGACGGGCTTGCCGTCGCGGTCGTCGATCTCGCTGATGAAATACGGCGTCACCAGGTAGCCACCGTTGGCGAATACGGCATAGCCGCGGGCCATGCTCATTGGTGAGACCGAAGCGGTACCCAGCGCCATCGAGAGGTTGCTGGGCAGGGAGTCGAGGCTGAAGCCGAAGCGGGTCACGTAGTCGCGCGCGTAGCGCACGCCGATCGCATCGAGCAGGCGCACCGAGACCAGGTTCTTGGACTGCACCAATGCTTCGCGCAGGCGGATGGGGCCGTCGAACTTGTCGTCGTCGTTGGATGGCGTCCACAGGCCGCCCGGGCGCGATGGGTCGGGCAGGGCCAGGGGCGCGTCGTTCACGATCGAGGCAGGGGTGAAGCCGCGCTCGAACGCCGCCGAATAGATGAACGGCTTGAAGCTGGAGCCCGGCTGGCGGGCGGCCATCACGGCGCGATTAAATTTGCTGCGCAGGAAGTTGAAGCCGCCGACCAGTGCCTGCAGCGAGCCGTCTTCGGGATTGACGGAGACCAGTGCGGCCTGGGCGGCCGGGATCTGGGTCAGCTGCCAGTTGCCCTTCTCGTCGCGCGCCACGCGCACGATGTCGCCGCGCTTGAGCAGGCTGGTACCGCTCTTGGGGCGGGCCCAGGCCATCTGCTCGGCGCCCAGCTTCACCGTCTCCCGGCTGGCCAGGTAGATGCTGGTCTCGCCGCTGGCGACGCCGGTCACGATGCCCGGCTGCATGCCCGAGATATCGGTAAACCCGGCCAGGGCGTGCTCCAGATCTTCGTTGCTGGCATCGGCTGCCAGCTCCTGGTGGGCCTCGGGCCCGCGCCAGCCGTGGCGGTGGTCGTATTCGACCAGGCCCGAGCGGACCGCATCCACCGCCGCCTGCTGGCGGGTGCTCAGCACGGTGGTCTTCACCACGTAGCCCTCGGTCAGGGCGTCGTTGCCCAGGCGATCGAGAGCCTGCAGGCGCACCATTTCGGCCAGATAGGGGGCATCGACCTCGATCGGCGGCTCATGCGGCGAGGCATTGTTGGCCTCGGCAATGGCCTGCTCGTACTCGCCCTTGCTGATGTAATGGTTTTCCAGCATCTGGCCCAGCACCCAGTTGCGGCGGGCGATCATGCGCTTGGGGCTGTTCAGCGGGTTGACCACCGAGGGCAGCTGGAACGTCGAGGCCAGAGTGGCGCATTCGGCCACGCTCAACTGATCCAGCGTCTTGCCGTAGTAGTAGGAAGCGGCAGCTGCCACGCCGTAGGAGCGATGTCCCAGGAACATCTTGTTGAGGTAGAGCTCCAGGATCTGGTCCTTGGTGAGCTCGCTCTCCATGCGCAGGGCGATGAAGATCTCGGTCAGCTTGCGGGAATAGAGCTTTTCCGGGCTCAGGAAGAAGTTGCGGGCGACCTGCTGGGTAATGGTGGAGCCGCCCGGACCCTTGTCGCCGCCGGAAACGACCACGTGCCAGCCTGCGCGGGCAATGCCATGCCAATCCACGCCCGGGTGCTGGTAGAAGCTGGCGTCCTCGGCGGCGAGCACGGCGTGCTTGAGGCGCTCGGGTACCTCGCCGATGCTGACGGGGATACGACGGGTTTCGCCAAAGCTGGCGATCAGCTTGCCGTCGGCGGAAAGCACACGCAGTGGCACCTGCATGTGATAGTCCTTGAGGACCGCTACCGAGGGGAGGCGAGGGGAAATCAGCCAGTAGGCCACGCCGATTGCCGCGACACCCAGCAGCAAACCCGTAAAAGCCAGGATCAGGATCCAGCGCAGCAACCGCTTAAGAATTTGCATGATTTGGGTGTTTGCGAGACGTGAGTCAAAACAACTCAGAGTATAGATGTAGCAGTATCTCGGGCATGAACCGAGCGCGTCACAGCAAAAAGCAGGCCATGGACGACTTCGGCCAAGTGTGGATGCCGTCACGCGAATGAGTCGAGAAAAAGCTCGTAGGCCGTTGCCATTACATTAATTTTTGGTTTTAATGCCGTCGCGTATCCCTCCGATACAGGTGGGGGCGTTCAGGGGCAAGGGGGAAAATCGTGGGGCTCTTTACACCCAAGAAGCCGCCGCTTGTTGGTGTCGACATCAGTTCGACAGCCGTCAAGTTGCTGCAGCTCAGCCAAGCCGGCGGTCGCTATCGCGTAGAACACTACGCGGTCGAGCCACTGCCCCCTAATGCAGTGGTCGAAAAGAACATCGTCGAGGTCGAGGCGGTGGGCGAGGCCATCCGTCGCGCACTGGCGCGTTCGGGTTCCAAGCTCAAGCACGCGGCAGCGGCGGTAGCTGGGTCGGCCGTGATCACGCGCATCATTCCGATGCCGAGCGAGCTCTCCGACGACGACCTCGAGGGCCAGATCCAGGTCGAGGCGAACCAGTACATCCCGTACCCGATCGAGGAAGTCAGCCTCGATTTCGAGGTACTTGGGCCGGTACGCGACAACCCGGAAATGAACAACATCCTGCTCGCTGCCTCGCGCACCGAGAACGTGGACATGCGCGTGGCCGCGCTGGATCTCGGCGGCCTTTCCGCCAAGGTCATCGACGTCGAAGCCTTCGCGATGGAAAACGCCTTCGCGATGGTCGCGGACCAGCTGAACGTGGGGCGTGATGCCCTGGTCGCCGTGGTCGACATCGGTGCCACCATGACCACGCTGTCGGTGCTGCGCAACCAGCGAACCATCTACTCGCGCGAGCAGGTGTTCGGCGGCAAGCAGCTCACCGACGAAATCATGCGGCGCTATGGGCTTTCCTACGAGGAAGCCGGCCGCGCGAAGCGCAAGGGCGGTTTGCCCGAATCGTATGAAAGCGAGGCGCTGGAGCCGTTCAAGGAATCGCTGATCCAGCAGATCAGCCGCCTGCTGCAGTTCTTCTTCGCGGGCAGCGAATACAGCAAGGTGGACCAGGTCGTGCTGGCCGGCGGTTGCGCATCCATCGAAGGCATCGGTCCGATGCTCGAGGATCAGCTGGGCGTGCCGTGCGTGGTGGCCAATCCGCTGGCGCGCATGTCGCTGTCGCCGCGCGTGCAGGCACAGTCGCTGGCACAGGACGCGCCGGCGCTGATGATCGCCGTCGGCCTCGCGCTCAGGAGCTTCGACTGATGGCACACATCAACCTACTTCCGTGGCGCACCGAGCGCCGCAAGCAACGCGAGCGCGAGTTCTTCATGCAGCTGGCCGCGGCCTTCGTGGCGGCGGTGCTGGTGTTGTTCCTGTGGGTGTTCTGGATGGACATGCGCATCGACAACCAGAACGAGCGCAACACCTACCTGCAGGGCGAGATCAAGCAGCTCGACGAACGCATCGCGAAGATCAAGGACCTGGAAAAGGTCCGCGAACGCCTGCTGGCGCGCAAGCAGATCATCGAACAGCTGCAGGCCAACCGCTCACAGATGGTCCATCTGTTCGACGAGCTGGTGAAGACCATTCCCGCCAGTGCGCGCCTGGGTGGCCTCAAGCAGGTCGGTGACTCCATGACGCTGGAAGGCGTCGCGCAGTCCAATGCGAGCGTTGCCGAGTACATGCGCAATATCGAGGCCTCGCCGTGGATGGGACATGCCGACCTGCGCAAGACCGAAAACACGCATGGCGATTCGCGCATGCCATATGCCTTCGGCCTTGACGTCGCGTTGAGCCGGCCCAAGCAGGACGAGAACGGCGAGGGTTCGGACGATTCGCGTACTCCGGTGTTGCCGGCGTCATCGCAGGCACCGGCAAACGCGCCGGCTCCTGCGGCAGGCGGTACCGCGAAGCCGGCACCTGCAAGCACCGCCCCGGCCACGCCGAAGCCGGCGACTCCTGCAGCCGCTAATGGAGGAGCCAAGTCATGAAGTTCCTCAACGACCTGCAGAATCTCGATCGCAACAACATTGGCGGCTGGCCCAAGTCGATCAAGGTCTTCTTCACGGTGCTGCTGTTCGTCATCGTGGTGTTCCTCGGTTGGTATCTGTACGTCAGCGACCAGCAGAGCACGCTGGAGCAGGCGGCCAACAAGGAAGAGCAGCTCAAGCAGGAGTTCTCGCAGAAGCAGGCCAAGTCCGTGAACCTCGAAGCGCTGCAGCAGCAGCTCGACGAGATGCAGGACATGCTGCGCCAGCTGCTGCGACAGCTTCCCAGCAAGACGGAAATGCCGGAACTCTTGGTGGACATCTCGCAGACCGCGCTGTCGGCGGGTCTGGAAACCGAGCTGTTCCAGCCGGGCCCCGAGGCGCCGAAGGACTTCTACGCCGAGAAGCCGATCCAGCTTCGCATGGTGGGCACCTATCACCAGTTCGGCACCTTCATCAGCGGCGTGGCGTCGTTGCCACGCGTGGTCATCCTGACCCTGCACGACGTGTCGCTGACGCCGAAAAACAAGGACGCCAAGGGGAATAATCCGGGCGGCCAACTGGTGCTCCAGGGCACGGTCAAGACCTATCGCTATCTGGAAGACGATGAGAGCGCCGAAGCCAAGGCAGCCAATGCCAAATCGGCTACGGGCAAGGCGCCGGCGAAGAAAGGGGGGCAGAAATGAGCAAGTTGGCTGCCATAAGGCCCGCCCAGGTGACGCGCATCCTGTTGATGCTCGGTGTTGCGCTCGTGCTCAGTGGTTGCACGCGCGGCATGTCCGACCTGCGTGACTGGGTCGACCAGGAAAAGCACAAGAAGGGCGCGCCGATCCCGGCGCTGCCTGTCATCAAGACCTTCGAGACATTCCAGTACGCCGACCAGGACAAGCGCGACCCGTTCAGTCCGAGCACGGCCGAGCTCCAGCAGGGCAACGCCAATGCCGGACCGCGCCCTGACGAGAACCGCTCGAAGGAACCGCTGGAAATGTTCGCCCTGGACAGCCTGAAGATGGTTGGCACCGTGGGAACCGGTGCCGGCATGGAGGTCCTGGTGAAGGATCCGGGGGGCGTGATCCATCGGGTTCACCGCAATGAATACATGGGCCAGAACTATGGTCGGGTCACCGCGATCGGCGAGGACCATATCGACCTGGTGGAACTGGTATCCAACGGAAATGGTGGCTGGATGGAACGTCCCGCCAGCATCGCGCTTGGCGAGAAATAAGAAACAGGGGCTGATGCAATGACCAACCAAATCAAAACTGTTCGAGGCCGTGTCATGCGCCAGACTCGCAGTACCGTGATCGCAGGTCTGCTAGTGCTCGGCGCCGCCTGGTCGAGCGCTGCTGCCGCTGCCACCAGCACCCTGAAGGACATCAGCTATGACGCGCTGCCGGGAGGCCGCATCGAGCTGCATCTGAACTTCGCGCAGGGTCCGGTGCCGGAGCCGAAGATCTTCACCACCGGCAATCCGCCGCGCATCGCGGTCGACTTTGCCGACACGGATAACGCCGCGCCCCGTCATCTCGACATCGGCAAGGGTGCTGCGACGGGCGTGTCCGCCGTCTCGGCAGGCGGTCGCACGCGTGTCGTCGTTGAGCTGGTGCGCGACTCCACCTATCGTTCCCGCGTGGAAGGAAACAGCCTGGTGTTGACCGTGAACAACGGCACCGAGGCGTCAACGACCACAACGGCGGCCACCATTGATCCCTCCAAGGCCCTGCCTTCGATGGCCAATGGCCCGTCGGTCTCCAACATCGACTTCCGCCGCGGGCCGAATGGTGAAGGCCGCATCCTGATCGACTTCAGCGGTGCCGGCGCCAACGCCGACATGAAGCATCAGGGCGACAAGGTCGTGGTCGATATCGACCATGCCAATCTGCCTTCCAACCTGGCCCAGCGCCTTGACGTACTCGATTTCGCCACGCCGGTGCAGTCCATCGTGACCAAGGCGGGCCCGCGCGGTGGCGCCCACATGGAAATCGCCACCAAAGGCAGCGTCGACACCTCGGCATACCAGAGCGGCAACCAGTACGTGGTTGAAGTGGCGCCCAAGAAGAAGGACGCCAAGGCCGACGCCAAGCTCGCCAAGGGCCAGGAACCGGTGTATTCGGGCAACCGCGTGACCTTCAACTTCCAGGACATTCCGGTTCGCTCGGCGCTGCAGCTCCTGGCGGATATCTCGGGCCTGAACCTGGTCGCTTCGGATACGGTCGGCGGCAGTGTCACGCTGCGATTGGTCAATGTTCCGTGGGACCAGGCGCTGGATGTGGTATTGCGCGCCAAGAGCCTGGATAAGCGCCGCAACGGCAACGTGATCTGGATTGCACCCCAGGACGAACTTGCCAAGTACGAGCAGAGCATTGCGGACGCCCGCCTGAAGGCCGAAGACAATGCGGAGCTGGTGACCGATTACGTGCCGATCAGCTATGGCAAGGCGAAGGACATCGCCAAGCTGCTGACGCAGGGCAGTATGGCGAGTACAGGCGGTGGCGGCGGCAGCGGAAACACGCAGCGTGGTTTCCTGTCGTCGCGTGGCAGCGTGTCGTTCGATGACCGCACCAACACGCTATTGATCAACGACAATCCGCAGAAGATCCGCGAATTGCGTGAGCTCATCTCCGTGCTCGACAAGCCGGTCCAGCAGGTGCTGATCGAGTCGCGCATCGTGATCGCCACGGACAACTTCACTCGGGAACTGGGTGCGAAGTTTGGTATCCAGGCCCAGCACTACACCCAGAATTCCGATGGTAATCACAACCTGATTTCAACGGGCGGCCTTGACAACGGCAACGGCACGACGTCGGGCGTCGCGCCGAATCAGGGGGGGCTCAACGTCAACTTGCCAGCCGCCAGCCCCGCAGGCAGCTTTGCTCTGGCCATCCTTAGCAAGAACTATGCATTGGACCTTGAGTTGTCGGCTGCACAGACTGAGGGGCGTGGCGAGGTGATCTCCAGTCCGCGAGTCATCACCGCCAATCAGCAGGAAGCGGTGATCCGTCAAGGCCAGGAAATCGGCTATGTGACTTATCAGAACAGTTCGACGGGTGCAGCTGGCAGTGGCACGGCGACGGTGCAGTTCAAGGACGCCGTGCTGGAGCTGAAGGTGACGCCAACCATCACGGCTGACAATCGCGTCTATCTGATGATCAATGTGAAGAAGGACGCGTTGGCCAAGTTCATTACTGTGCCAGGCAGTGGCCAGGTGCCCCAGATCGACACGCGTGAGATCAACACCTCGGTGCTGGTCGACAACGGTCAGACGGTCGTGCTGGGCGGTATCTACGAGATCACCAAGCAGAACAGTGTCAACAAGGTTCCCGGCCTTGGCGACATTCCTGGCCTGGGTATCCTGTTCCGTAATACGACGCGCGAGAGCGACAAGGCGGAGCTGCTGATCTTCGTAACGCCGCGGATCCTCAGCGAGAGCCTGCGGTAAGGCGATTTGCAACGCGATGAGAGAGGGCGGCCCTGGGCCGCCCTTTTCTTTTCATAGGTAACTGGGGCTGGCCAAAACCGGTTGGTGCCGCGCCGCCAGAAGTCATGGGCATTAAACTTCCTGGGCGCGGTAAGGTCTGTCATAGCGCTCCCATGACGGAAACATCGATGGATATGCCCGAGGCCCAGCCTTCATCCCGCCTGCAACAGGCGTTCCTGCACGTGCGTGATGAACTGCAACGCAGTGTGATCGGCCAGCCGCACCTGATCGATTGCCTGCTGATCGCGCTGCTGGCCGACGGCCATCTACTGGTCGAAGGTGCGCCGGGCCTGGCCAAAACCACGGTGGTGAAAGCCCTGGCCGGCTGCATCGAGGCCGACTTCCACCGCGTCCAGTTCACGCCCGACCTGTTGCCGGCGGACCTGACCGGCACGGACGTGTTCAGGCCGCAGGCCGGCAGTTTCGAGTTCGAGCGTGGCCCGCTGTTTCACAACATCGTGCTGGCCGATGAGATCAATCGCGCGCCGGCCAAGGTGCAGTCGGCCCTGTTGGAGGCCATGGCCGAGCGGCAGATCACGGTGGGCCGCAGCACGTGGGCGCTGCCTGAGCTCTTCATGGTGATGGCGACGCAGAATCCTATCGAGCAGGAAGGCACCTTCGCCTTGCCCGAGGCGCAGCTCGACCGTTTCGTGATGCACGTGACGATTGATTATCCCGACCCCGCCTCGGAACTGGCGATTCTCCAGTTGGCTCGGGAGCAGGCGCGGCGAACCCTGCATCCGGTACCGTCTCAGCGCCCCAGTCTCAGCCAGGCGGACGTCTTGAGCGCGCGCGACGCCGTGCTTGCCGTGCATATGGCGCCGGCGTTGGAGGAATATCTCACGCAGATCGTCCTTGCCACGCGCCACGCAGGTGCCTACGGGCCGGAGCTCAAGCGATGGATCGCGTGGGGCGCGAGTCCTCGCGGCACGATTGCGCTCGACCGTTGTGCGCGCGCGCATGCGTGGCTGGCCGGGCGCGACTACACGCTGCCCGAGGATGTCCACGCCATTGCCCACGAAGTGCTGCGCCATCGCGTGCTGCTCAGCTATGAGGCTGAAGCCGAAGGGGTGCGCCCCGACCAAGTGATCAAGCGCGTGCTGGATCTCGTGCCGCTGCCGTGAGTGCTTTACTGGAAACCAGCGACGGCGACGGTCGCACGCGGGTTCGTCTCGCCGAATTGGTGGCATTGCGTGGCCGCGTCGCCAAGGCGGCATTGCCTCGGCTGGAAAGCCACGCCATGCGCGCCGGGCAGCAACACAGCCGTCTCTACGGCCGTGGCATGGACTACGCCGAATCACGCGTTTATCAACCGGGCGACGACGTACGCCGACTCGACTGGCGCCTCACCGCGCGCAGCGGTCGCCTGCATACGAAGTTGTTCCAGGAAGAACGCGAAGGGCGCCTGCTGATCCTGCTGGATACGCATGCCAGCATGCATTTCGGTACGCGCGTGCGCTTCAAGTCGGTGCAGGCGGCTCGTGCGGCGGCGCTGGCAGCCTGGTACGTGGTGCGTGCCGGCGAACGCGTTGGCGTCATGGAGTTCGGCGGTGGCCACCGTCTATTGCGGCCCCTGGCCGGCACGCGTGGCGCGCTGGCTGTTTGCGGCGCGCTCGCCGACTGGGATGGCCTGGCTGATGCGTCCATGCCCGAGCTGTTGTCAGATGCAGTGCTGCGTGCCGGCCGCGTCATGCGTGGCGCGAACCGTGTCTTGATCATCAGCGATGGACTTAGTTGCGATGACGCCGCGCGGAGTCGCCTGCTCGATCTCAAAGGCAAGGCGGGCGTGCGGGTGCTGGTGGTGGCGGATGCCTTGGAACTGTCGCTGCCACCCGCGGGACGTTATCCGCTCGAGCACGAAGGAGAGCGACGCGACGTCGTGCTGTTGGGCGAGCGGCAGCGCCGGGAATTCCAGCAGGCGCTTGGCGCGGGGCAGACCCGTCTGAACGCGCTGGCTCAATCGCTTGGTATTCCCCATCGCACGATAGACACCGCCAGCGACCCGCTGGATGCCGTGCTGGCGCTGCTGTCGCCGGGAGCGCGCCGATGATGGCTGGTGCTCCCGCCGCGACACCGCCGGTCAACGGGCCCGCATTGCGCGACATTCACCTGCCGCCGGCACCGTCATGGTGGCCACCGGCACCGGGCTGGTGGCTCGCCTTGGGGCTTCTGCTGCTGTGCGCTGGATTCGGATGCTGGTTTTGGCGAAGGCAACGCCGGCGTCGCGCTTGTGAGCGGGCGTTGTTGTCGGCGGTGGACGCGCTGGCCTCGCAATATCGCCAGCAGCCGCAAAGATTGGCTGCAGAGCTTCATGCATTGCTGCGACGCGCGGCGATGCGTTTCGACCCTTCGACATCCCGCCTCGGTGGCGAGGCATGGAAGGCGATGCTCTCTTCGGTGACAGCCGACATGCCGACAGTGGATGCGTTGGCGTCGCTGGATATCGCGATGTACAAGCCGAACGCCGAGCTCGACGTCGACGCCACCACGGCGGCGGTACGCCGCTGGCTCTCGGCTGCCTGGCGTCATCACGGTAAAACGCTGCCGGGCCTGCACGCCGAGGCCTTGCTGCCGGAGCGCGACCATGCCTGAGTTCGCATGGCCTTGGATATTCGTATTACTGCCCTTGCCGTGGCTGTTGCGTCGCGTGTTGCGAGTCGCCGAGCCAGGCCAGGCTTTGCATCTGCCGCACCCGGGCCTTCATCTCGCGGCGGCCGCGAGGGAGGAGCGTGGCAACTGGCGCATGTGGCTGCTGCTGCTGTCGTGGCTCTGCCTGCTGGCGGCAGCCGCCAGGCCGCAATGGGTCGGGCCGCCTCAGGCACAGCAGCGAAGCGGCCGTGCGCTGATGCTTGCCGTCGATCTGTCGGGCAGCATGCGCACGGATGACATGCAGCTGGGTGGCCGTTCGGTCAGCCGTTTTGGCGCGGTGGAAGCCATCGCGGGTGATTTCATTTCACGCCGCGGTGGCGATGAACTGGGCTTGATCCTGTTCGGAAGCCGCGCCTACCTGGTCACGCCATTGACCTATGACCTCGGCGCCGTTCGCGCGCAACTGCAGGGTGCCGCTGTGGGACTGGCCGGCACCGAGACCGCGATCGGTGATGCCATCGCGGTGGCGGTAAAGCGATTGGCGAACTTGCCGGCGCAGGCTCGCGTGGTGGTGCTGCTCACCGATGGCGTGAACAACGCCGGCAATATCACGCCGCTGGATGCGGCGAATGCGGCGAAAGCGGCCGGCGTGCGTGTCTACACCATAGGTATCGGCGCCACCGAGATGAGCATTCCCGACCTGTTCGGCACGCGCACGGTCAATCCGTCCGCCGACCTGGACGAAGGCATGCTGCGCACGATCGCCGGCCAGACTGGTGGCCGCTATTTCCGAGCCACTGATGCCGAGCAGTTGGCGAATGCGTATCGCGCCATCGACGCGTTGGAACCCATGCAGCAGCAGGGCCCGTCCCTGCGTCCGCGGCACGAGTTGTTCCGCTGGCCGCTCGCACTGGCCGTGTTGGCGTGGTTGGCGACCGTCTTGCCGCGGGCGCGGCGGTTGGAGGTGGCCGCGTGAACGGCGTGTGGCAGCAGTTCCATTTCCTGCGGCCGGCGTGGTTGTTCGCGCTGCTCGCGTTGCCTTTGCTGATGGCATGGGTGGCGCGCCGAAGCAACGCCCGCGAAGCGCTGGAGCGTCTGGTCGATGCCGAACTGCTTCCGCACCTGTTGCAAGGACGCGAGCAACGGCGGCGTGCGCCGGCCATCTTGCTTGCGACCGGCTGGCTGCTCGCGACGCTGGCGATGGCGGGTCCTACCTGGAGTCGGATCGCGCAGCCGCTCTATGCGCAACGGGCAGCGCAGGTCGTTGCGCTGTCGCTGTCGCAGCACATGCTGGTGCGCGACGTGGCGCCCAGTCGTCTGGATCGCGCGCGCTACAAAGTGCGAGACCTGCTGTCCGCCAACCACGATGGCTTGAACGCGCTGATTGCCTACGCGGGCGAGGCTTTCGTGGTGGCCCCGCTTACCACCGACGCGTCGAGCCTCAACGAGCTTCTCGATGCCCTCGCGCCGGACACGATGCCTGTCGATGGTGACAACGCCGCGCAAGCCATCGAGCGCGGCGTGGCTCTCGTTCGTGATGCCAAGGTAGGAGGCGGGTCGTTGGTGCTGGTAACGGACAGTGTCGATGCGGCGGCGCAATCGGCCGCGCGCAAGGCGCGTGAGGCCGGTGTGCGGGTCTCCGTGCTGGGTGTGGGCACGGCGCAGGGCGGTCCGGTGCCGCTTTCCGACCAGAGCTTTCAACGCGATTCGCAGGGCGGCCTGTCGATGGCGCGCCGCGACGATGCGGCTTTGCGTGCTTTGGCAAGCGCAGGCGGCGGTCTCTATGTGCCGATGACGGACGATCATGCGGACATCGACGCCCTGCGTGGTGCGCTGAAAGCCGATGGCGCCCTCACGCTTGCTGCCGATCAGCGCGGCGACGAATGGCAGGATCGTGGCCCCTGGTTGCTGCTGCCGTTATTGCCGCTGGCGGCCATGACCTTTCGCCGCGGCTGGCTGGTTCTTGTCGCCTTGATGCTGTTGCCGGGCATTCCCGGAACGGCGCACGCAAGCCGTTGGTCCGATCTGTGGCGACGCCCTGACCAACAGGCCGTCGCCGCACTTGATCGCGGCCAGCCCAAGGAGGCGCAGCAGCTTGCGCGCGATCCCGCATGGCGCGGCGCAGCGGCCTATCGCGCAGGTGATTACGCGACAGCGAGCAAAGTGCTGCAGGACATGCCTGGCAGCGACGCTCAATACAACCTCGGCAACGCCCTCGCCAAACAAGGCGATTACCAGAGTGCGCTCGAGGCCTACGATCGCGCCTTGAAAGCGAATCCGGCGAATGCGGACGCGGTGGCCAATCGCAAGGCAGTCGAGGACTGGATGCGCAAACAACCTTCGACGCCGCCACCGCAGAAGGGTGCACGGAACGACAAGGGCAAGTCGGCCCAGGGGCCATCGACTACGCCTCCCGACGATGCCAAGGGGCAGTCGGGCCAACGGGATAACCAGGCGCAGCAGAACGGCGACGAGGGCAAACGTTCGCAGCAAGCGCAAGGCAATTCCCAGGGAACCGGCAGCGATAAGGACGCCAACGGACGCACACAACCCGGTCAGCAACCGGAGGCCTCGGGCACGCAGCCGCAGAGCGCGGAAGAGCAGGCCAGGCAGCGGGCGCGGGAACAGCAGGCCCAACAGGCGTTGCAGAAGCAGATGGACCAGGCGCTGGGCAAGGGTCAGCGATCGCCATGGTCCGCCAGCCATGAGCTGGGCGAAGTCGCCACGGACGATGCCCAATCGAAGCTGCCTGCCGATGTGCGACAGGCCCTTCAGCGCGTACCCGACGATCCAGGCGCCCTGCTGCGCCGCAAGTTCGATCTCGAATATCGGCAGCGTCACGATGCCGTGCCACCGGAGGACGACAACCCGTGAAGCCGCGCCACCTTGCCATCCTGTGGTGCCTGTTCGCACTGCTGTGGCCGCTCGCCGCCGCTGCCGCCGATGTCCAGGCGACGCTCGATCGTTCGCGCGTGGAGCTCGGCGAGACGGTGACGTTGAACCTCCGCTCGCAGGGCGGTGGCATGGTGCAGACGCCGGACTTGAGCGCGTTGTCGCGCGACTTCGCGGTGCTCGGCTCATCGAGCAATACCAGCATCAGCATCATCAACGGTCGCCGCTCGGCGCAGGTTACCGTCGGCGTGGCACTGCGTCCGATGCATACGGGCACGTTGCGCATCCCACCACTGGCCTTTGCCGGCGGCACGACGGCGCCTCTCGAGCTGCAGGTCGACGAGCCTGATCCCAATGCCGCGGCGTCGGGACGTAAAGACGTCTTTCTCGAAGCAGTGGTGGACCCCGTGGATGGCTATGTCGGCCAGCAAAGGGTCTACACCCTGCGCTTGTTCTTCGCCGCCGACCTTACCAATGGCGCGCTGGAAGACCCACAGCTTGCCGGCGTCGACGTACGTCGGCTCGGCAACGAGATCAACTACCAGGCCGAGCGCGGTGGGCGGCGCTACAACGTCATCGAACGCCGCTATGCCCTGACGCCCCAGCGCGAAGGGCACCTGGACATCCCGCCCGTCGCGTTCCAGGGTGACATGGTCAGCATGGCCGATCCCAATGCATTCTTCGGCAGCGGTACGCCGGTTTCGGCCTCTTCGCCTGGTGTATCCATCAACGCCAAGGCGGCGCCAGCCGAGGCGGGGCGCACCACCTGGCTACCGGCACGCGATCTCAATCTCGCGCTCGATGGCGGTCCGTCACATGGCGATTTGCGCGTGGGTCAGCCGCTGAATCTCATGATGAGCGTGCAGGCCACCGGTTTGCCTTACGAGGCGCTGCCGGCATTAAGCCTTCCAGCTCTGGACGGCGCCACTGTCTATCCTGACAAGCCGGTCAACGCCACGCATGTGGACGGCCAATGGCTGGTGGGTCGCCGCCAGCAGGGGTTCGCCATCGTGCCCAATCGCCCGGGCACGCTCACCATTCCCGAAACCACCTTGACCTGGTGGAACGTCGTGACGGACAAGCCCGAGGTGGCGCGCCTTCCCGCGCAGACCTTCACGGTGCTGCCAGCCACCGGCGCCGCAGCCAGCCAGGCACCCATCGCCGCGCAACCTTCACGTGCGCCGGAAATAACAGCTGCTCCGTCAGCCGCCACGGCAAGCGCCACGCCATGGCGATGGATTGCACTGGGCAGTGTGGGCTTGTGGCTGGTGAGCATGGCGGCGTGGTGGTGGCAACGCCGTTCGCGTCGCGGTGCCACGCCAGAAGCACCCGCACCGGCAGCGTCGCCCGCGAAGCTGCGTGCGGCATTCCTGGGCGCTGCGCGCAGCAGCGACGAGGTGGCTCAGGTGAGTGCGCTGCTGAAGTGGGCACGAGCCGAGCGCCCGGCGATCCAGAACCTCGGCGAGCTATCGCAAGCGCTCGCGTCGGACAGGCAGCGTGAAGCGATCGCCGCGTTGCAACGCAAGCGTTATGCGGGCCAGGAAGAGAGTGGACTCGGCGATCGACTGGCGAGTGCGTTCCGCGATGGCTTCGATTGGCGAAGCGATGGCAACGGCACGTCCAATGGTTCGCCGTTGCCGCCGCTTTATCCGTTCAACGTGCGTCGTTGAGCGTGTTGCGCCAAGTCACGGCCATCACGTCGCTGAAACAGCAGATGAGTATGCGCATGGAGGAACCTGCCGGGATCGACGCGCCAAGGCTACGCAGTGCGATGGGCGCCGCAAGCTCGGGCGGATAACCGTAAACGCCGCAACTGATCGCCGGAAAGGCAATGGAGCCGACACCATGGTTCAACGCCAGCAGCATGCTCTGCTCGTAGCAACTGGCCAGCAGCATGGGCTCGTTTCTCGCGCCGCCATACCAGACGGGGCCTACCGTGTGGATAACGTAGCGCGCGGCGAGGCGGAAGCCCGGCGTGATACGCGCCTCGCCCGTGGGGCAGCGCACGCCCGGCGCCACCTGCGGCAACGCGCGGCAGGCCTGCAGCAGTTCCGGTCCTGCGGCACGATGGATCGCACCGTCGACGCCACCGCCGCCCAGCAAGGCCGGATTGGCCGCATTGACGACGGCATCCACGTCCAGTTGGGTAATGTCGGCGGTGATGATCTGGATGGACATGGCTTCGTGAGAACTTGCGACGTATGCTTGACGCTACACTGGACTGGCGCGAACCGGCATCACTTCTATGACTAAAGCGGAAGACATTTCCTTTGGCTATCTGCTGAGCGATGTGACTTTGCTGTTCCGCAAGCACTTCGACAGACGTGCCGTGAAATTCGGGTTGACCCGCGCGCAGTGGCGGGCCACCAAGATGCTCTATTACCGCGAGGGGCTGCGCCAGACCGAACTGGCCGAGCAACTGGAGATGGAGCCGATCGCCGTCGGACGCGTGATCGACCGCCTGCAGGCCGCAGGCTTTGTCGAGCGCCGCCCCGATCCCAAGGATCGTCGCGCCTGGCGTCTCTACGTAACCGATCAGGCGCGCAGCGTCATCGCGGATATGGAGGAGATCGCCGTGGGGCTGCGCAAGGACGCCACACGCGGCATCTCCGTGCCCGAGCTCCAGCAGGCCCTGGGCGTACTCAACCGCATGAAGGACAACCTGCAGGCGCTCGATGGCGGCGTCGCTTCCGAAGACGGTGAGGCTTAACCGGATTCGCCCTCCGCTGCGTTAAGGCGTGTTTTCAGGCGACGACGTGTGGCAATGCGGTGACCATTGCTCCGCTGGTGCGTTATCAGGTCATGGTCATCGCGAATATCGCGGTGCCTGCCGCATGACGATCCATTTGCCAAGTGCTGTCGGTCGTGCGGGTCACGGGCACCTGGTGCATCACAATGGCCGGTGCGGTGCACCGGGGTGGAGCTAGGTGCCGGCAACTCCCTGTGATGCACACCGCAGCCGATAACGCGACGCGTCTGGCGTATGCCGGCAACTCGCCACGGTTCGATGGTCGGAGAATTCGATGCAGCGTGTGTCCCCGAAAAAACTGGTGCTGCTGGTCGCGGTGCTGATAGCCGCCGTGGTGGCAGTGCAGTGGTTTCGCGGCGGCGGCCGTTCATCGGCAAAAACGCCCGCGCCGCAGGCCACGGTGCCGGTGAAGGTGACCAACGCACATCACGGCGATCTCGACCTCACGCTGAAGGTCATCGGCCGCGCCGAAGCGTATTCCACCGTCACGGTGCAAGCGCGGGTCAGCGGCCAGCTGCAGCAACTGCTGTTCACGCCGGGTGGCCACGTCAGGGAAGGGCAGACGATCATCCGCATCGATCCCAGCCTGCTGCAGGCGCAGCTCGACCAGTCACTGGGCAACCTCGCCAAGGACGAGGCGCAGCTGCAGAACGCGCAGACCGTGATCAAGCGTTACCAGCCGCTGCTCGGCAAGGGCTATGTCGCGCAGTCCGATTACGACACCTACAAGGCGAACGAGGGCGTGTATGCCGCGTCAGTCAAGGCGGACAAGGCCGCGGTGGAGCTCGCGCGTACGCAGCTGAGTTACGCCGAGATCAAGGCGCCCTTCGAGAGCATCGCCGGTGCGCCGCTGATCTATCCCGGTGCACAGGTCACCGAGAACAGCACCTCGATCGTCGTGCTCAACCAGATCCGTCCCATCCACGTGACGTTCTCCATTCCTGAAACCGGGCTCGCCGGTATCAAGGCATCGATGGTTCGCGGCAGCGTGCCGGTGACGATCAGCATTCCCGGCACGAAGCAGCAGCCGATGCAGGCTGAACTGGATTTCATCAACAATGCGGTGGACCCGGCCACCAGCACCATCCAGCTCAAGGCGCGCTACGGCAACGACAGCGATCAATTCACGCCGGGCCAGTTCGTCGAAGTGGTGCTGCCGACCACGCGACTCACCAGCGTCGTGACGGTGCCTGTGGTGGCCTTGCAGAACTCGCCGCTGGGCAGTTTCGTCTTCGTGCTCAACGAAGACGGCACGGTCACCCAGCGCATGGTCACGGCAGGCCCGAGCAGCGGCAACCAGATCGTGATCGAAAAGGGTCTGACCGGCAGCGAGCGCGTCGTGGTCGATGGCCAATTGCTGCTGGTGGACGGTGCGCACGTGCGCATCGTGACCGACAACAGTTGAGCAGGCGCCGCCCATGAACCTGCCTGCACTTTGCATCCGGCGGCCCGTGATGACCACGCTGCTGATGGTGGCGCTGCTGGTGTTCGGCATCGCCGCGTATCCCAAGCTGCCGGTCAACGAGTTGCCCAACGTCGACTTCCCCACCATCACGGTGAACGCGAGTCTTCCGGGCGCGGCGCCCGAAACCATGGCGACGGCGGTGGCGACGCCGCTGGAAAACCAGCTCTCGACCATCGCCGGCATCCAGTCGATGACCTCGACCAGTGCGCTGGGCTCCACCTCGATCACCATCACCTTCGAGCTGGATCGCAACATCGACGGCGCGGCGCAGGACGTCCAGGCGGCCATTTCCTCCGCGCAGCGCCAGCTGCCGACGAACATGCCCACGCCGCCCACCTTCCGCAAGGTGAACCCTGCGGACGCGGCCATCATCTATCTCACCCTGCGTTCGCGCACCCAACCGCTGGCGGTGGTAGACGATTACGCCGAGACGCAGCTCGCGCAGCGCCTGTCGACCATCGATGGCGTGGCGCAGGTGAACGTCTACGGTTCGCAGAAGTACGCCGTGCGCGTCAGCGTCGATCCGCAGAAGCTGGCAGCCAGCGGCATCGGCATCGATATGGTGCAGACCGCGATCGCCAACGCCAACGTCAACCTTGCCACCGGTTCGCTCAACGGCAACCGGCAGCTGCTGTCGATCCGTTCGGACGGCCAGCTGCAGCGCGCGAATCTCTACAACAGCATCATCGTGGCGTATCGCAACGGCGCACCGGTACGACTGTCGGATCTCGGCAAGGCCGAGGACAGTGTGCAGAACGACCAGGTGGCGAGCTGGTACAACGGCGAGCGCGCGATCGTGCTGGCCATCCAGCGCCAGCCGGGGTCCAACACGGTGGCGACCATCGATCGCATCCGTGCCGTGCTGCCTACGTTCGAGGCCACGCTGCCGCCTTCGATCAAGCTGGCCGTGCTGTACGACCGCTCCGAATCGATCCGCGCCTCGGTGGACGACGTGCAGTTCACGCTGTTGCTGGCCGGCGTGCTGGTCGTGCTGGTGATCTATCTGTTCCTCGGCAACGCATCGGCCACCTTGATCCCGGCATTGGCATTGCCGGTATCCATCATTGGCACGTTCGGTTCGATGTTCGCGCTGGGCTACAGCCTGGACAACCTCTCGCTGCTGGCGCTGACCCTGGTGGTCGGCTTCGTGGTCGACGATGCGATCGTGATGCTCGAGAACATCGTGCGCCACGTCGAAGACGGCATGGATCCCTACGAGGCCTCGCTCAAGGGCGCCAGCGAAATCGGCTTCACCATCTTCTCGATGACGCTGTCGCTGGTGGCCGTGTTCCTGCCGGTGATGTTCATGGGCGGCATCGTCGGACGCCTGTTCCACGAGTTCGCGGTGACGTTGAGCGTGGCGATCCTGATCTCCGGCTTTGTCTCGATCACCCTGACGCCGATGCTGTGCAGCCGCTTCCTGCGCCATGCGGAGCACGAGAAGAAGGCGCGCGTGGTGCTGTGGTTCGATGCGGGTTTCGAGCGCGTACGCCGCGGCTACGTCAATACGCTGGGCTGGGCGGTGAGCCATCCGCGCACCATCCTCGGCGCGTTTTTCGGCAGCCTGCTGCTGACGGCACTGCTGTTCGCGGTGGTCAACAAGGATTTCATCCCCGCGGGTGATTCCGGCCAGCTCAACGTGAACGTCGAGGGCCCCGACGACATTTCGGTGAGGGCCATGGGTGAGCGCCAGCAGGCGTTGGCGAAGATCGTCGCCGACGATCCGAACATCGAGGCGTATATGTCCTCCGTGGGCGCAGGCGGCGCGCGCACCACCACCAACAACGGTTCGCTGCTGCTGAGGCTCAAGCCGCGGAGCGAGCGCTCGCTGGGCCCCAACGGCATCATCCAGGAGCTGCGTGAGAAGTTCGCGCAGGTGCCGGGCATTCGCGCCTACATCCAGAACCCGCCGGCGATCCAGATCGGCGGTCGCCAGTCCAAGGCGCAATACCAGTACACGTTGCAGTCCATCGACACGGAAGCCCTCTACAGCTGGTCGGGCAAGGTCATCCAGGCCTTTGGCAAGTTGCCGGGCTTCCAGGACGTCACCAGCGATCTCGATCTCAACGGCCCGTCCGTGCGCGTCAACGTGGATCGCGACAAGCTCGCCACGCTCGGCCTCACCATGGACCAGGTGCAGAGCGCGCTGGGTTCGGCGTTCGGTGCCAACCAGATCTCCACCATCTACGGATCGTCATCGCAGTACTGGGTGATCCTGCAGGTGTACTACGCGTTGCAGAACGACATCGATGTGCTCTCGCAGGTCTATGTGACGTCGAGCAACGGCACGCTGGTGCCGCTCAATGCCGTGGCGAGCTTCGAGCGCAAGCCGCAGGCGCTCACGGTGAATCACCAAGGGCAGATTCCAGCGGTGACCGTGTCATTCAACCTGGCGCCCGGCGTCAGCCTGAGTGAGGCGGTGGGCAGCATCGACCGCGCAATGAAGCAGATGAACCTGCCTGCCTCGATCACCGGCAGCGTGCAGGGCACGGCGCAGGCGTTCCAGGATTCCATGCAGGGCATGGGCCTGTTGCTGGTGCTGGCGGTGTTCGTGATCTACCTGGTGCTGGGCATCTTGTACGAGAGCTTCATCCACCCGCTCACCATTCTCTCGGGCCTGCCGTCCGCTGGCGTGGGCGCGCTGCTGACCTTGATGATCTTCCAGGCGCCGCTGGATCTGTTCTCGTTCGTGGGCATCGTGATGCTGATCGGCATCGTGAAGAAGAACGCGATCATGATGATCGACTTCGCACTGGAGCGGCAGCGCAGCGAAGGACTGGAACCGGCGAAGGCCATCGTCGAGGCCTGCCACGTGCGTTTCCGCCCCATCATGATGACCACGATGGCCGCCTTCGCCGGCACCTTGCCGATCGCGCTGGGCCTCGGTGCCGGTGCGGAAACGCGCCGTCCGCTGGGCCTCGCCGTGGTGGGCGGCCTGCTGGTGTCGCAGGTACTGACGTTGTACCTGACGCCGGTGATCTACCTGTACCTCGATCGCTTGCACGAGCGGTTTTCGAGCAAGCGGAAGTCGCGGCCTGCCGAGGCGACCTGAAGCGCCAAGCGAGCGAATGTGGGAGCGCACCCTGTGCGCGACTGCAACGTTGCGATGTCGCTGCAGTGAACGGTCCCTGCGATTACCTGTGAGGCCAGTCGCGCATAGGTGCGCTCCCACAGGATCGAGGAACAAAAAAAGGGCGGCCATCGGACCGCCCTTTTTTTGCTTTCCTACGCGCCGATCACTCTTCCGCGCCGTCGTTCTTGAACGCGCCCGGCGCCGAGCCGAAATCACCATCCGCCTGCGCGGCCATGTACGAGAATGCGGCATACACCGCCACGTTCTGCGCCAGCTCCTTCGGATCGATCTTGTCGAGCGTGTCGTTGGCGGTGTGGTGGTAGTCGAAGTAGTCGGTGCCGTCCTGCGTCAGCGTCAGCGCCGCCATGCCCTTGGCATGCATCTGCGAGAGGTCGGAACCGCCACCGCCCGGCGCCTTCGCGTCGTAGGCTACGCCGATGGGCTCCAGCACCTTGGCGATCTGATCGATGGCGCCGCGTGCTTCCGGCTTCACGCTGGCGCTCATGCGCCATACCTTGCGTGCACCGAAGTCCGATTCGGTGCCGAGCTGGAACTTCTTCACTTCGGCGCCGTGCTTGTCGGCATAGGCACGGCCACCCCACAGGCCCATTTCCTCATTCGCGAACGCAATCACGCGGATAGTGCGGTCGGGGCGCTGCGGCATGTCGTGGATCAGTTTGCCGGCAGCCATGGCAATCGCCACGCCCGCGCCGTCGTCGATGGCACCCGTGCCCGGATCCCATGAGTCGAGATGGCCGCCGATCGCGACTACTTGGTCGGGATGCTTCTTGCCTGTCACTTCGCCGATCACGTTGGCGCCGTGATACGTGCCGGTGATGCCGCAGTCGAGCTCAAGCTTGATGGATACGGGCTTGCCGTAGGCCACGATGCGCGTCAGCTGATCGGCGTCCGGATTGGACAACGCGGCTGCCGGGATCGCTTCCTTCGGATCGCGGAAACCGGTGACGCCCGTGTGCGGCGTGCGGCTGTTCGCGTCGGTGCCGGCCGAGCGCAGCAGGAAAGCGGCCGCGCCCATCTTTGACGCGATCACCGGTCCGCCCACGCGCACCGCGGAGCCGATGCCGTAGTCATGGCCGTCCTTGTGGCGTTCCATGCGCGCATCGACGAAGACGATCTTGCCCTTCACGCTGGCGGGATCGGCCTTCTTCAGCGCGTCGAGGCTGTCGAAGCGCACGACTTCCGCAGTGAGGCCGCCCTTCGGCGTGCCGGCGGAGTAGCCCAGCGCGATGAGGTCGAGCGTCTGCGGGAACGGACCGACGATCTCGGCATGCTCGCTGCGACGTTGCCACAGCGGATAGCTCACTTCCTCGGTGTAGACCTTGTCGAAGCCCAGCGACTTGAACTTCGCCACGGCCCAGTCGCGACCGCGCTGGTCAGCCGGGCTGCCTGCGAGGCGCGCGCCCACTTCCGTCGTCAGCGACGTGACGATGTCGTAGGCGGTGTTGTCGCTCATCGCCTTGTCGCGCAGCTGTTCGGCCGTCTTTACGGCTGCGGCGGGAACGGTGGTTTGGGTAGCTGCGTTTGCCGTGCCGATGGCGAGCATCAGGCTGGCGGCAAGCAGGGAAAGGGGCAGACGGCGCATGGGTACAGCTCCTTGGGCGGAAACGACGATTATCGCGTGCCCGCGACGCGCCGCTTAGGCCAGAAGTCATGGGCCGTGCGTGCAATGGGTGAACGATTCTACCCATGAAAAAGGCGCCCGAAGGCGCCTCTTGTGCTGCGCAAGCGTTTGCTTATTTCTGGTTCTGCGTCTTGAGCAGGTCGCGAATTTCGGTGAGCAGCACCACGTCCGCCGGCGGCGGTGCCGGTGCGGCCTCCTGGCGGCGCGAGAGTTTGTTGATCGCCTTGACCACCAGGAAGATCGCGAACGCGATGATGATGAACTGGATCAACGTGTTGATGAAGTTGCCATAGCCGATCGCGACCTCGGCGATCTTGTGTGCCGGATCGCTGTTGTCGGCCGGCTTGAGCACCCATTTCATCTGGGAGAAATCAATGCCGCCGGTGAGCATGCCGATCGGCGGCATGATGATCTGGTCGACCAGCGAGGTGACGATCTTGCCGAACGCCCCGCCGATGACCACACCGACCGCGAGGTCGATGACGTTGCCACGCATGGCGAATTCTTTGAACTCTTTGAGCATGCTCATGCTTCTCTCCCTGGGCTGGATGCCAGGGAGACTCTAACGCAGCGCAGCAAAGGGTGACAGGCATGAGCGCTGCCCGACACCAGGACATTCAGCATGTTCCGGATGTCACGAAGGCGCCGCATCCCGCTTCGCAAGATGCTGCACTTCAGTACGACATGGGTTTCAGGCCACGCGGCCTTCCAGCACCGCCACGCCGGTCAGTTCGGCATGGAAGCGGTCACCGCGCTTCAGCGCCGACACGCCAGCCGGTGTGCCCGTGAAGATCAGGTCACCCGCTTTCAGCTCGAACAGGGTCGACAGGATCGCGATGATCTCCGCCACGCCATGCACCATGTCACCCAGCTTGCCCAGCTGGCGTTGCTCACCGTTGATGCTGAGCGTCAGCGTGGTGTCAGCGCCCAGATGCACTTCTTTCGCGGGGCGCAGCGCCGACACCGGCGCGGAGTGGTCGAACGCCTTGGCTACGTCCCAGGGATGGCTCTTGGCCTTGGCCACCGCCTGGAGGTCGCGGCGGGTCAGGTCCAAACCAACGCCGTAGCCCCAGATCAGTCCCTCGGCTTGTGTCACGGGAACGTCGCGGCCACCGCTACCGAGCGCTACCACCATTTCCACCTCATGATGCAGGTCGCTGGTGGCTTGCGGATAAGGCACGTCGGCGTCGTCGGTCACCACGGCATCGGCGGGTTTGCAGAAGAAAAGAGGCGTGTCCTTGTCCACCGTCGCACCCATTTCACGGGCGTGCTCGGCGTAGTTGCGCCCGATGCAGAAGATGCGGCGCACCGGGAAACGAAGATCGCTGCCGATGACCGGCAGGCTGGGAACGGCGGGGGGCGTGATGGCATAGGACATAGTCCTGCAAGGGTATCACCGTGGTTCCGGCGCGCCAGTCGCCTGTCACGTTAGCTTTTTTCGGCGCCGGCTTACGGGTACAAGGGGCCGGTTTTCCGGTCCCGCGGGGTGACAGCTGTCACCGCCAACGCCTGATGGGGACCTCTGGCGGCAGTACAGCCGCTCCAGCATTGTTTGCGACATCGAGGAACCGGCGGGGCCGGCAGGGAGAGCTTGTGGCGAATGCGGATCTGTTGAAGGAACTGCGCATCGAGAAAGACCAGCGCGAAACCCAAGGCGGCGGCCTCGGGCGCTGGCCGTGGATCGTCGGCGGCGTGGTTGTCGTCGTCGTGTTGGCGGGCCTGGTCGGCTGGTGGCTGATGGGCTCGCGTGCGGTCGAAGTGCAGACAGCACAGGCGCAGTCGCCAGCGTCCAATGCCGCCGCCGGCGCCGTACTCCAGGCCACCGGCTATGTCACCGCACGTCGGCAGGCCACGGTATCGGCACAGATCACCGGCACGCTCACGCATGTGCTGATCGAAGAAGGCGACCACGTGAAGCAAGGGCAGATCGTGGCCCGCCTCGACGATTCGCAATACCGAGCCGCCTTGGAAGCCGCGCGCAAGCAGGCCGCCGCATCGCATGCGCTGGTGGATCAGTTCCAGGCGCAGCTGGCGCAGAACCAGCGCGATGCGTTGCGCATGGAATCGCTAGCGGAGAAGGGCCTGGTCGCGAAGCAGACTGCGGAGCAGGCGCGCACCCTGGTCGACAGCACGCGCGCGCAGCTGCTGTCGCAGCAACGCAGCGCGGCCTCATCCGACGCACAGGTGGTGGAAGCGCAGGTCAACTTCGACTACTGCGTGATCCGTTCGCCGTTCGATGGCGTCATCACCACCAAGGATGCGCAGGTCGGCGAAATCGTGTCGCCATTCTCCGCCGGCGGCGGCTTCACCCGTACCGGCATCGGTACCGTGGTGGACATGGATTCGCTCGAAGTGGACGTGGACGTCAACGAGGCATACATCGGCCGCGTGAAGCCGAACATGCCCGCCGAGGCAGTGCTCGACGCGTATCCGGACTGGAAGATTCCCGCCCACGTCATCGCCATCGTGCCGGCCGCCGACCGCGGCAAGGCGACGGTGAAAGTACGGGTCGCGCTTGAGCACAAGGATTCGCGCATCGTGCCGGACATGGGCGTGCGCGTCTCCTTCCTCGAATCGAAGGAAGCCCAACAGGCCGCGCAAGCGCCGAAGGGCGTGTTGATTCCCGCCAACGCTATCGCCCAGCGCGAGGGCCATGCGGTCGTCTTCCTGGTGACGGGCGATAAGGCACAGCAACGCGCCGTGACGCCCGAAAGCACCGGCAAGGACGATATGCGCCTGGTGCCGGCCGGCGTGGAGGCGGGCGACACGGTGGTGGTGTCGCCGCCGGAAAGCTTGAAGGACGGCACGCGGATAACCACCGCGAAATCGAAGGAATAAGCAGTACGCCATCGCAGCGAATGATCACGCGCGCCGTCACGGTGACGCGAACCGCAAAGGGAGCTCAGGCATGAACACGTTGATCGAAACCCGCGACCTCTCCAAGGTGTACGAGCGCGGCAAGCAGAAAGTGGAAGTGCTTCATCACATCAATCTGGACATTGCCGAAGGCGATTTCCTCGCGCTGATGGGCCCTTCCGGCTCGGGCAAGACGACCTTGCTCAACCTCATCGGTGGTCTCGACACGCCCACCGGCGGCAGCATCACGGTGGCCGGCCAGCGGCTCGACCAGTTGAATGGTGGTGCGTTGGCCAGGTGGCGCGCCTCGCACGTCGGTTTCGTGTTCCAGTTCTACAACCTGATGCCGATGCTCTCGGCGCAGCGCAACGTGGAACTGCCGCTGCTGCTCACCAAGCTGTCCGCCGCGCAGCGCCGCAAGAATGCCTCCATTGCGCTGCAGTTGGTGGGCTTGGGCGAGCGCGCCTCGCACAAGCCCAGCGAGCTGTCCGGCGGTCAGCAGCAGCGCGTGGCGATCGCGCGAGCGATCGTGTCCGATCCTACGCTGCTCGTGTGCGACGAACCGACGGGTGATCTGGATCGACAGTCGGCGGAAGAAGTGCTGGGCCTGCTGCGCGTGCTCAACCGCGAGCACGGCAAGACCATCGTGATGGTCACGCATGACCCCAAGGCCGCCGAGTACGCCAACCACACCCTGCATCTGGACAAGGGCACGTTGGTCGAACAGGCCATCGCGTGAGGATGCGGCGATGAAATATTTCCATCTCATCTGGGCGGCGCTGTTCCGGCGCAAGACCCGCACGATACTTACGCTGGTGTCGATCATCGCCGCGTTCCTGCTGTTCGGCATGCTCGACGCCGTGCGCACTTCGTTCAACCAGGCCGGCCAGAGCGCCAACGGTGCGCAGCGCTTGCAGACCGGCTCGAAGCTCTCCTTCATCCAGACGTTGCCGCAGTCGCTGGAAGCGCAGATCCAGCAGGTGCCGGGCGTGAAGATGGTGACGTATGCGAACTGGTTCGGCGGTGCCTATCAGGACCCGCACAACCAGGTCTTCAGCTTTGCGGTGGAGCCCAACTACATCGATCTCTATCCTGAGATCGATGTAAGCGCTGCCGAGCGCAAGGCATTCGACGACACGCGCACCGGCATCCTGGTGGGCGAGAAGCTGGCCAAGCGCTTCAACTGGAAGGTCGGCGACAAGATTCCACTGCAGTCGACCATCTTCCCAAACCGCCAGGGCAGCAAGAACTGGACCTTCGACGTGGTGGGCATCCTGCATTCGAAGGACAAGAAAACCGGTGGCTTCTTCGACCAGATGCTGCTGCTGCACTGGAAGTACTTTGACGAAACCACGCCCTTCAATCGCGGCACGGTGGGCTGGTACGTCACGCGCGTAACCGACGTGAACCAGGCGGATCGCGTGGCGAAGGCGATCGATGCGCTCTCGGCCAACTCCGACCACGAGACGCGCACGCAGACCGAACAGGCCGCCACCGCCAACTGGATGAAGCAGCTGGCCGACATCGGGCTGATCGTGGGTTCCATCATGGGCGCGGTGTTCTTCACCCTGCTGCTGCTGTCTGGCAACACCATGATGCAGGCCGTGCGTGAGCGTACCAACGAGTTGGCGGTGCTCAAGACGATCGGCTTTTCCAACGGAAGCGTGCTGGGCATCGTGCTGGCGGAGTCGGTGTTGTTGCTCGTGCTTGGCGGCGTGATCGGACTGGGCATCGCCGCGCTCATCGTGCCTGCAGTGAGTGCCGGCAGCGGCGGCATGCTCAACCTGCCCAGCGTCGGCGCGAACAGCTGGATATCGGGACTGGTGCTGATGATCGCCATCGGCTTGCTGGTAGGTGCGCTGCCGGCGCTCCGCGCCATGCGCCTGAACATCGTCGATGCATTGGCCGGACGCTGAGGGACGCATCATGAAATTTCTGATCAATCTGCTGTTGCTGGTGCTGGTCGTTGCCGTGATCGTGGCTTGGATCGTCCTGCCATGGCAGGGGGCCGCCCTGCTTGCCGTGCTGTTTTTTGCCTGGTTGTTCATCACCCGTCGCGGTCGCCAGACGCTGTCCGTGGCCAGCGTGGGCATCAGCACGCTGGGTCAACGCCTCGGGTCGTCGGCAGTCATCGTGATCGGCATCGCCGGCGTCGTCGGCGTGCTGGTGGCCTTGCTGGCCATGGGCGAGGGTTACGCGGAGACTTTGCGCAAAACCGGCAGCGCGGACACCGCTATCGTCATGCGTGGTTCGTCGGCCTCCGAAGTCATGTCGGTGCTCGATCACGACAGCGTCACGTTGATTCCGCAAGCGCCTGGCATCGCTCGCGACGCCAAAGGCCAGCCCATCGCTTCGCCGGAGCTTGTCGTCGCGGCGAACCTTCCGCTCAAGGGCGGCACCGCCGAAGATGAAGGCAGCGTGCAGTTGCGCGGCGTCAGCGATCAGGCATGGGCAGTGCGTCCCAATGTGAAGATCGTTCAGGGGCGCAACTTTCAGCCGGGCATGCGTGAGCTGATCGTAGGCAAGGGCGCAGCCAAGCAATTCGCGGGGCTGGAGCCGGGCCATGCCATCCGCCTGGGCAACCAACAGTGGACCGTGGTCGGCGTGTTCTCGTCGGGCGATGCGATGGACTCGGAGGTGTGGGGCGATGCCAGCGTGGTGGCCGATACCTATCGCCGTGGCAGCAGCCGCGCGTCCGTCACGGTGAAGCTCACCGATCCGAAAGCCTATGACGCGTTCAAGGCATCGCTCGATGGCAACCCGCAGCTCAAGGTCGATGTCAGCACCACGATCGACTATTTCAACAAGCAGTCCGAAGGTATGACCAAGGTGATCCGCATCATGGGGATCACGGTGGGCGCGATCATGGCCATCGGCGCGATGTTCGGCGCGCTCAACACGATGTTTGCCGCGGTGGCGGCGCGTGCCCGCGAAATCGCCACGCTGCGCGCAATCGGCTTTCGAGGCTTGCCTGTGGTCGTGGCGGTGATGCTGGAGACGATGTTGCTGGCCCTGATCGGTGGCGTGATCGGCGGCGTGCTGGCGTGGCTGATCTTCAACGGCTACAGCGCATCGACACTGGCGGCAGGCACGGTTGGCAAGTTGAGCTTCGAGCTTCGCGTGTCACCTGCGTTGCTGTGGACAGGCCTGAAGTGGGCGCTGGCCATCGGCTTCATCGGTGGCATCTATCCCGCCATGCGTGCGGCGCGCTTGCCGGTGACGACGGCATTGCGCGAGTTGTGAGGGTCTGGGGCGCGGCTTTGCCGCGCCCCCAGTCGCGCACAGGTTGCGCTCCCACAAGATGGCGACAATATTGTGGGAGCGCACCCTGCGCGCGACTGAATCCACCTCAGTCTCAAGGCATCACTGGCGGTACATACGTCAACGTCAGCCCCAGCGCCCACAGCAGTCCCAGCACCAGCGGCACATGCACCAGCAACTGCATGAAAGTGAAACCCACCACGTCGCGCGCCTTCAATCCCAGCACACCGAGCAGCGGCAGCATCCAGAACGGATTGATCAGGTTCGGTAGCGCCTCGGCCGCGTTGTACACCTGCACGGCCCAGCCCAGGTGCACATGCAGATCGTTTGCCGCCTGCATCACGTAAGGCGCCTCCACCAGCCACTTGCCTCCGCCCGAAGGCACGAAGAAGCCGAGAATCGCCGAGTACGCGCCCATCACCAGCGTAAACGTGTCGGTGGAGGCGATATGCACGAACAGTCCCGACAACCGGTGCGACAACGTCTGGTCACCAAAGCCCGGCGCGTGCGTGAGCAGCGAGGCAATGCCGCCATACAGCGGAAACTGGATCAGCACGCCGGCCGTGCTCGGTACCGCGCGTGACACTGCATTGAGAAAGCTGCGTGGCCGCCAGTGCAGCAGCAGACCGACGGTAAGGAACAGGAAGTTGTAAGTGTTGAGATTGGCGATGGCCGTCACCGCGGGCTTGGTGGCGAACTCGTAACCCAGCCAGCCCAGGCCAAGCAGGCCGATCAATAGCGACAGCAGCGGACTGTATTCGAGCCATTCACCGGGTCGTTGTCGCGGCGGCAGCGCAGGCGTCGCGGCTTCGGTCACGCCGAAATCGTGCGCGGTTCGTGCATTGGCATCCGACGGAGCAGTGAACCAGCAGATCAGCAGCGACACCAGGATCAGGATCGTCGTAAGCGCAATCGACTGCCAGAGGAAGATCGTCTCGCTGAAAGGCAGTACGCCCGTGATGTTGATGAGGCCCGGCGGCATGCTCTTGGGGTTGGCCTGAAGCTGCGCCGCGGAGGACGAGAGGCCCATGGCCCACACCGCACCCAGGCCCAGGTAGGCCGCCGCACCCGCTGCGCGATAATCCATGCGCAACTCCTCGCGCCGCGCAAGCGCCCGCACCAGCAGGCCACCAAACACCAGCGAAAAGCCCCACGAAAGCAGGGACGCGAGCATGCTGACCAGGCCGACGTAGCAGATGGCGCCGCGGCCGGTACGCGGTACACGCGCCAGCACATCGATGAAGCGTGCAACGATCGGCGCGGTAGCGACCACGTAGCCACCGATGACCACGAAGGCCATCTGCATGGTGAAGGGAATCAGGCTCCAGAAGCCATCGCCGAATGCATTGACCGCCACCGTGGGCGTCGCGCCAAAGGCCAGCGCGGCCACTGCCACGATCACGACGCCCAGCGCGGCGAACACCCAGGCATCGGGAAACCAGCGTTCCGACCAGGCAGCACTGCGCAGCGCGGCGCGGGCCAACAGACCTTCTTTTGCAGCGTTCATGGGCGCTCCCCGACCAAGGACCGTGGCATGGTGAGCGCCCGGCGGTCGGCACAGCAAGCCGACCATGGTCGAGTCGAACCGGGATTTCCCGTCAGCGTGCCGTGCGGCGTTGCTTGGCCAGCGTGATGGCGCCCACGCCGATCAGAATGATGGCCATGCCGGCCAAGTCGAACGGTCCCACGGTTTCACCGGCCAGCAACACGCCAAACAATACGGCGACCGGCGGATTCACGTATGCATAGCTGGTCGCGACGGCGGGGCGGGCGTGCTTGAGCACGTAAAGATAGGCGCTGAAAGCGACGATGGAACCGAACACCGCCAAGTAGACCAAGGCTGCCGTGGCTCGCATGGTCGGATGTGCAGGCAAGCGCTCGCCCGTCGCCAGGCCCACAATCAGCATCGCCACGCTGGCGCAGAGCATCTGCGCGGCCGTGTTCATCGGGCCCGCCGGCATGTCCTGGCGGCGACTCCAGGCCGAACCAAAGGCCCAGCTCATGGCAGCGATCAGCAATGCGAAGGCGCCGATGCGCGAGCCC
This sequence comes from Dyella jiangningensis, assembly GCA_000632805.1. Taxonomy (GTDB): domain Bacteria; phylum Pseudomonadota; class Gammaproteobacteria; order Xanthomonadales; family Rhodanobacteraceae; genus Dyella; species Dyella jiangningensis. The sequence goes on from CP007444.1 coordinate 62,068, forward strand.
GACAGGCTGCTGCCCAGGTTGAGCACGATGACACCCACGAAACCGATCATCAGACCGACCAGTTCGCGCCGCGACGGCCATTCGCCGTACATGCCGGAGAACAGCGCCGCAAACAGCGGCATGCTCGCCACCACCACGGCGGCAATGCCCGAGCTCACATGTTGCTCGGCAAAGCACACCAGACCATTGCCAAAACCCAGCAGCAGGATGCCGGTGATGGCGGCGTTGCGCCACTGGCGCGGCGTCGGCATGGCATGTCCGCGCAAGCGCAGGAAAGCAAACATCGCCACGCCGGCGCCGATGAAACGCACGCTGGCCAGCAGGAAGGGCGGATAACTCTCCAGCGCGAAACGAATGCCGAGGTACGTCGAGCCCCAGATGATGTACAGCGCAAAGAGCGCCAGCGGCACCAGCAGGCGGCTGTCGGCAACGGGAGCAGGCGCCGCGGTGGCGGCGGATGTCGAAACGGTATCGTTCATGGGGCGGGGTGTGCGGGGAGCATCGCGTCGCGGATGCCCGCCATAGTTTACAGACAAACCCACCTTAATCCGGCCAGCCTGCAGGCAGAAGCGAGGCTTGTGCAAGACAGCGTTGAGCAACGCTCAACACGGCGCGCCCGTCAGGCTGAGAGATCAGGCTGCGGTGCGCTCGGCCCGCTTCGACTCCGATCGCCGCTCGCTGGCCAACAGCTCGCGCTTGCGTTCCACGCCCCAGCGCCAGCCACCCAGCGAGCCATCCTCGCGCACGATGCGATGGCATGGCACGATCAAGGCGAGCTTGTTGCTGCCACAGGCGCGGCCGATCGCGCGCGCGGCCTTGGGTACGCCCAGTTGCGCGGCGAGTTCGCCATAGCTCTTGGTGGTTCCGCTTGGAATGCGCGTCAGCGCGTCCCATACCCGCCATTGGAAAGCCGTGGCAGCCACATCCAGCGGCGGCATGGCGGGCGCGTCGGCATCGCTCCATCCAAGCTCACGGGCAATGCGTGCGATGACGGCATCGAGCCACTCCTCTCGGCCCGCATCGACGCGCTGTCGCGTCGCTTGCGGAAATTCGTCCGCGAGACGCTGCTCGAGCTCGCGATCGGTATCGCCGAGGGTCACCGAGCAGATGCCGCGCGAGGTTGTCGCCACCAGCAACCGCCCAAGCGGCGTTGCCGTGGTCGTGTAGCGAATGTCCGCGCCGGCGCCGCCTGCGCGATAGCTGGCGGGTGTCATGCCGAGCAGGCGATCGCTGTGTTCGTAGACGCGGCTGCCGGAGCCGAAGCCGGCGTCGTAGACCGCATCGGTCACGGCCGCGCCGGTGCGCAGGGCCTGCTTGAGCTGACCGAAGCGCCGGGCGCGATGGTATTCCGAAGGACTCATGCCGTAGCGGCGGCGGAATGCACGCTGAAGATGGCTCGGACTCATCTGTACGGCATCGGCCAGCGCCTGCAGCGTGGGCGCTTCATCGGCCTGTTCAACCAGCAGGCGGACCTGCTCCAGCACGGATTCGGTGGCGATACGAGCATTCATGGCGATGTCCCTGATGCGATGGGGCTAGCCTACGGCTCACCCGGTGTCGTCACCATCCGGATCTTGCGCCTTATCGATTTTGCAGGCACTCACCCCGTGCGCGATTAGGACTGGCCACTTTACCCGGCCAGGTTTCCGCGCACCGCGTGCGCTCCTACAGCAGCGGCGGGAAACTCGCGTCTCAGCGTGCTGCGTGGCGCGTCTGCTGCAGCACCACGAATTCGCCCTCGATGACCTCGGGCTTGTGCGCACGGCGCGCAGCCGGCGACACGGCGGCGCGCGTACGCGACCATTGGCGCAGGGCAAATACCATGGCGCCACCGACCAGCAACACACCGGCCACGACCAGGCCAAACACCATCAACACGCCGACCAGCGCCAGCCCGATGATGAGCGACAGGGCACGGACCAGCGGGTGGCGGGAACGACGCGGCAAGGGCAGCGAAAAACGCATGTGTTAAAAATCCGTGTGGTAAAATCAACGACTTACGTGCGTAACGATGGGGCCTCACGGCCCAAGAGGCAAGTGCCGATGGATACAGCAACCCCCGACCAGGCGCTTTGCCGGCTGGACGATATTCCCGATGGCGGCGCGATCGCCGTCGATGCCGTGCTGCGGGACGGCGAAGAAAGCGTGATCGTTCTGCGTCACCGTGAAACGGTACGCGCCTACCTCAACATATGCCCCCATGCCGGCCGCCGCCTCGACTGGGCCCCCGGCAAATTCCTGATCAAGGACCGGCTGCTCATCTGCGCCGCTCATGGCGCCTCGTTCAATGATGAGGACGGTCTATGCGTAGGCGGCCCTTGCCGTGGCGAACACCTGCGCGCGGTCGGCATCCGCGTATCGGACGGCGAAGTCTGGCTGGACGACTGAAGGTAAAGGCTGGCCAGCCCGCATGCCCGTCCCAAGTGAGAACGGATTCGGGTATGTCTTTGTTGAGATGGATTCGGTCGCCGCGGGTGCTCGGCGATACAGTAGCGTTTTTCTGGCCGGGCCCCGAAACACCAGGCAGGCACATAGTTTCAGGTAGGTCAGTCGCGACCGTTGCTGAGGGATAGCATGAAGCGTGTTTTATTGTGTGGTGGCGCGGGTTACATCGGCAGCCATATGGCGAAGATGCTCGCCGGACATGGCCATGCCGTGACCGTGCTCGACAATCTGTCGACGGGCCACCGCAGTGCCGTGCAGTGGGGCACCTTCATCGAGGCGGACCTTTTGGACGCGGCGGCACTGGACAACGTTTTCGGAGCCGCTCGCTTCGACGCAGTCATGCATTTCAGCGCCTACTCCCTGGTGGACGAATCCGTCAGGCAACCGTATCGGTATTACGAGAACAATGTCGGCGGCGCCCTGAATCTACTGCAGGCCATGCAACGGCATGGCGTTGGGCGACTGGTGTTTTCTTCCACGGCATCCGTCTACGGAAATCCCGCTGCAGCGCTGATTGATGAAGACCACGCAAAGGCCCCCATCAATCCCTATGGCATGAGCAAGCTCATGGTGGAGCGCATGCTCGCCGACGCCGCCGCAGCGTATGGGCTGCGATCCGTCGCACTGCGCTATTTCAATGCCGCTGGCGCCAGCGAGGCCGCCGAGATCGGTGAAGCGCACCAGCCGGAGACGCACCTGATTCCCAACGTGCTGAAAGCGGTGCTGGCCAAGGCCCGGGCCTCAAGGTTTTTGGCGCCGACTACCCGACGGCTGACGGAACTTGCGTCCGCGACTACGTTCATGTGGAAGACCTGGCGCAGGCCCATGCGCTCGCACTCGACTACATGGAGCGTCATGACGGTGCCCACGCTTTCAATCTCGGAAGCGGACAGGGTTTCTCGGTGCGCGAAGTCATTGCTGCTGTCGAACAGGCAACGGGTCGCCAGGTGCCCTACGAGATGGCACCGCGTCGCGCCGGTGATCCGGCCGTGCTCGTCGCATCGAACGAGCACGCCAAGCAGGAGCTGGGTTGGCAACCCAAGTACAACGACCTGCGTTCCATCATCGAGAGCGCATGGCGGTGGCATTCGGATCCGAAGTTCTGATGCGGAGACGCGGGCTGTCCCTTTCGGTTGAAGACCGTCCCGCGGGATCGTTGACGATCGAGCCTCAACAACTCTTCAAGGTTTTCGGAACTTCGGCACAGGCTTCGGGCGTGGCCGTCATGGCTCCAATACGCATCACCTGTGACGCATGGACCGGCGTCTATCCCGCGAAACATCTCAGCCCATATGACCTCGGCACCCCGATTACCAGACTCCACTGCCAGGGGTTGCGGCAACCGTGCCGACGCGCATGGTTCAGTGGTACATCAAATTGATGGTCACCAAGGTCAACACCAGCACGATGGCGGTAAGCGGCAGGCCGACACGCAGGAAGTCCTTGCCGCGATAGCCACCGGGGCCAGCCACCATCATCAGGGCAGGGTGGCCTGAGCTGAGCAGGAACGTGTTCGACGACGAGACGGCCACGATCAACGCATAGGCCGACGGGTTGTTGCCCGTGGCGACGGCGACACTGATGGCGATGGGCACCATCATCACCGTGGCGCCCACGTTCGACATCACCTGTGAGAACAGCAGCGTCAGGATGGCCAGCGCCAGCTGCAGGATCCAGTGGTTGGTGTGACCCAGGTGCTGCAGCACGCCTTGCGCCAACCACGCTGCGGCGCCCGTGGCATCCATCGACCAGCCCAGCGGAATCAGGCAGGCGGTGACGAAAATGGTTTTCCAGTTGATGGCCTTGTAGGCCTCGTCCATGTTGAGCACGCCGGTCAGCAGCATGCCGATGGCGCCGGTCATCATCGCCACTGAAAGATCGAGGTGGGTGAACAGGGCCAGGCATTTGGCCAGCACGAAGAAGCCGACGGCCTGCCAGATCTTGCCGGGGCGCTGTTCCTCCTTCGGGACGTCGGTGACCACTACGAGGTCGCGGTCTTCGCTCGCCAGGGCGAGGTCTCGCCAGCTCGAGTGCAGCACCAGCGTGTCGCCGGCGCGCAAGCTCACCGAGCGCACGTCATCGCGGTAGACCTGGTCGCCGCGGTTCACCGCCAGCACCGAGATACCGTAGCGCTTGCGCAGGCGAAGGTCGCCGACGGTCTGCTTGAGGAAGCGGGAGCTGGGAGGAATCACCGCTTCGGAGATGCCCGCGCGCGAGGGATTGAACAGCTCCCCCAACTGGCGCATGCGTGGCGACAGCTTGCACAGCTGGTTGTTGGCGAACTGGTTGAGCTGTTCGCGTGGCCCCAGCACACCAAGCACCGAACCGACCCAGATGACATGGTCGGCCGGCGGCGCCATGCGAGCGTCGTTGCCGCTCTTGATGGCCAGGATCAACGGGGAACCGTACAACTGCTCCACCTCGCCAATGCTCATGCCGACGAGGGGGCTTTCGGCGGTCACCGTGAGTTCGGCGGTTTCACCGACGATGCCGTAGGTGTCGGCAAAGTAGCTCTCGGTGCGACCCGGGGTCACCTTCAGACGCTCGTCTTCCCGTTCCGGCAACAGCTTCTTGCCGAAGAAATAGAAGAAGCCGACGCCGGTGAGGGCCAGTACCAGACCTACCGGAGTCACGCTGAACAGGCCGAATTTCGGAATGGTGTGCGCGCCGGCGGGCAGGTTGGCGTTGGCACTGGCTACCAAGTCGTTCAGCACGATCAGCGGCGAGTTCGCGATCAGCGTGGTGTTCGTGGCCGTCAGGATGCAGAACGCCATCGGCAGCAGCAGCCGGGAGATAGGCACGCCGGTACGAGCCGCCAGGCGACTGGTTACGGGAATCATCAGCGCGGCCAGCGCCTGGCTGGGAATCACCGCGCTGAACAGGCTGGTGACCAGATTGATGACCACGCCCAGGCGTGACTCCACGCCGCGCGCCATGCGCATGACGAAGTTGGCCGTCAGCGAAAGCACGCCCGCACGGTCCAGCCCCGCACCCATGATCATGATCGCGATGATCGCGATGACGGCGTTACCGGCGAAGCCGTTGAAGACCCGATCGGAGGGAATCAGCCCAGTGAGGCCGATGACCACCACCACCAGCAGGGCCACCATGTCGGCGCGGATCCACTCCAGCACCAGCATCAGCATGGTGAAGCCCACCAGCCCGAGAACCAGGATCATTTCGGGGGTGAGTGCAAGTCCCACTAGCGGACGTCTCCTTCGCTTGCGCCTGGCATCAAGGCCGCCTCGAGGGCGAGGCAGGGCATGGGGAGGCGTGATGGGTCACTCACGCGGCGGCACGGTTCTTATTGGGATGCACCGAGTATAAGCGCCGCGGTCGATTCCAGGTGAATTTGGGCTGGATGCCGTCCCTCGTAACGGCAGCGGGGCGTGAGGCTAGGCCGCTTGGCGCGTAGGCCGAAGCCGGGCCGGGCTACAAATCAAACGCACATCTCAGACTCGTCCTAAAGAAGCTTGCCAGCCATCAGTGAAAAATGGCCGTGTTTCGTGGTAGCGACCGCGAAATAGCGACGTGGCCCGCTCGGGCGGCGCGGAAGATCCCCCCACGTTTTCGACAGGGAAGTCCGGCAATCGTCGGTCTGCCCTGGCGTGGCTCGTTTGCGAATCCACTGCTCAATTACCTTTAGTGAAGGATTTAACCAAGTTTATGAAGAAGACGCTTATCTCGACCCTGGCCGCGGTAATGGGCTTCGCAATGCTTGCTCCGACGGTCGCCAGTGCCAGCGATGGCACGATCACCTTCAACGGCCAGATCACTGACACCACCTGCACGGTCACTGGCGGTGGTGCCGCCACCGGTACCGGCAATATCACGGTCACCCTGCCGACCGTCAGTATTTCGTCGCTCCCCGGAGACGGCAGCACGGCGGGCGATACCAATTTCTCGCTCATTCTGTCGGGTGCCAATTGCACCGATGGAAAGACGGCGGCCCTGTGGATCGAAACGACCCAGACCCCCGCGCTGGACACCGCCACGGGGGCGCTGACCAACCAGGCCAGCGGCGGCGCAGGCAACGTGGAAGTTCGCATGGTCAACCCGGCCAACAATCAGCCGATCAACCTTGGCATCAACGACTACGTCGTCAACGGCGCCTCGGTCGTTGCGGCGAACAACCAGCCGGCCTACACCATCTCCGGCAACACCGGCACGTTGAAGTACGTTGCCCAGTACCTGGCCGTCGGTGGCGCTGCGACTGCAGGTGCAGTCAACACCTACCTGACCTATTCGATGCAGTACAACTGACTGTTCTGCACGAACGTCAGCGGCAAGGCCGGTTTGCCGGCCTTGCCGGTTCACTCGGCCGATATCGCCATTTGTTCACGCTTCGAGAGCAGTGCAATGAAAGTCTTCAACCGCGCCTTGTGCGCGATGACCGTCATCGCCGCGAGCCTCAGCTCCGCCTATGCAGGTATCACCATCAACGGTACGCGCGTGGTGTATCCCGCCGGGCAACGCGAGGTATCGCTGAGCATGGTCAACGATGGCAAGGAAGCGCGACTTATCCAGGCCTGGGTGGATAGCGGCGACGCCAGTGAGCGTGCCGAATCCAGCAAGGCTCCGTTTCTCATCACGCCGCCGATGGCGCGCGTCGATCCCGGCAAGGGGCAGACGCTTCGCATCATGTTCACCGGGGCCAGCAACCTGCCGCAGGATCGCGAGACGGTCTATTGGATCAATGTCCTGGAAATTCCGCCCAAGCCCAAGGCGGACAGCGACGCGGCGGAAAACTACATGCAGCTGGCGGTGCGCTCGCGCATGAAGCTGTTCTATCGGCCCAAAGGTCTCCCGGGATCGCCGGATGCAGCGGCCGATGAAGTGGCTTGGCGCGTGGTGCCCGAAGGCAAGGGTTATGCGGCGGAATGCACCAATGACACACCGTTCAGCCTCTCCTTCAGCGATATCTCGTTCAAAGGCGCCGCAAAGCATGAGGCCGTCAACAAGGGTGGCATGTGTCCGGCCAAGGGCAAGGGGACTTTCTCCGTGGCGGGCGCTCCTGATGGCAGCGGCAAGCTCGTGGTTACGGTGATCAATGACTACGGTGGCTTCAATCCGCACGAAACGAATTTCACCCGCTGACGCCAGCGGGCAGGAAGTCCCCGCCGGGGAAACCTGAAAGGTCGAATAGCAGTTCATTTACGCGTAGTTCTTTGAAGCCAGCAATCCAAGGCTCCCCTCCAGCCAAGTCTCTCTCCGTTACCGCCATGCGACCGGCATGGGCCGGCTGGGAGCTGTTTGCCAAAAAAGAGCAATGACCCCGATGAAAGCGACCCGCATCAACCAAGTCCACACACGCACGGTGCAAGCCAGGACGCCGCATCTATCCCGCGTGCGCAGCCTGACCTGGTTTGTAATGCTGGCGCTTGACGTCTCACCGGCTGCCGTGCTCGCCGATCCCGCTGAAGCGCCCGCGGGTCACGCGCTGGCGCCGGCGACGGACGCGGCCGCCGTGGAGTTCAGCAGCGCGTTTACCGGTACGAGCCAGTCGGTTGACATATCGCGCTTCGAACGGGGTAACCCGGTGCTGCCGGGCAGCTACAACGTGGATGTCTTCGTCAATGAAGGTCGCGTTGCGCGCAAGGACATCACGTTCCGCGCCGTCCAGGGAAGGGAGGCTGCAACACCGTGCTTCGACTACGCGACGCTGGTGCAGATGGGCGTGGATACGAACCGTCTCGATCCACAAACCGTGAACGCCCAGAGCGTTTGCGTCCCGGTCGAAGCGATCAGCGCCGACGCGACAGCACGGATGGACGTGGGCGAGCTGCGCCTCGATGTATCCATTCCCCAGGAAGCCCTGCGCCGCCAGGCACGTGGCTATGTCACCCCGGAGTTGTGGGACCAGGGCGAAACGGCATTCCTGCTCGGCTACAACTTCAACGCTTATTCGCTCAATCAAAGCTACAGCGGTCCGCGCAGGTCAGGTGGTGGTGCCGCCACCGGCGCCGATGGAAGCCGGGTCGACGTGCAGGGCCCGCAATACTACATGCCCGGCCCCGGCGGCACTTACGTGCCGAGCGCCACAGGCAGCTACATGCTCGGCATCAACGGCCAGTACGTACCAGTCCAGCGCGGCACGTTCGTGCCCATGCAAGGCGTCGGCTACGGCGACAACGACGTCGACGCCTATCTGGGCCTGAACCTTGGCATGAATGTCATGGGATGGCGCTTCCGCAGCCAGGAAACGGCGCAGTGGGACCGGCGTACCGGGCGTACACGATGGACCAACATCAACGCCACGGCCACGCACGACATCACACGATGGAAGGCGCAGTTCACCATCGGTGATGGATACACGCAGGGCGTGGTGTTCGATACCACGCCATTCCGCGGCATCACCCTATACAGCGACGATCGCATGCTGCCCGACTCGCAGCAGGGCTATGCGCCGGTGGTTCGCGGCACGGCCAACACGCAGGCGCGCGTGGAGGTCCGTCAGAACGGCAACTTGCTATACCAGACCGCGGTAGCCCCGGGCCCGTTCGTCATCGATGATCTGTACGCAACGGGCTACGGCGGCGACCTGACCGTCAGCGTGTTCGAGGCTGACGGCAGCGTGCACGGTTTCGTCGTGCCTTATTCGGCCGTCCCCATGCTGCTGCGTCCCGGCATCAGTCGCTGGGCCATCACCGATGGCCAGGTGCATAACACCGCGCTGCGCAACGAAAAGCCCTATTTCGTGGAGGGAACCTACCAGCGGGGCATCAACAACTGGCTGACCGTTTATGGCGGCACGCAGTCCACGTATCGCGACTTGTACCATGCCTACCTGGGCGGCGCGGCCATCAACACGCCAGTGGGTGCCTTTGCCCTGGATGTCACCCACTCACGCACGAACTTCAAGGGTGCGGACTCCTTGTCCGGTTACAGCACCCGCGTCTCCTATTCCAAGGCGATCCCGACGTCAGGCACCACGTTCGCACTGGCGTCTTACCGCTATTCCAACGGCAACTTCCTGTCGCTGTCCGACGCGGTGGTCACGCAGGACATGATGACGTCGATGCATGCTTCAAGCATCAATGCGATATATCTGATGCGCAGCAAGCAGCGCCTGAACGTCACGATCAACCAGAACTTCGGTGGAAAGTACGGCCAGCTGTATTTCAACGGATCACGCAACACCTATTGGCAGAACATGCCAAGCGCCACCACGTACCAGCTCGGTTACAGCAATACCTATCGTCGCGTCAACTTCGGCCTGACAGCCAGTCGCACGTATGCGGAGGGGCCGATGTACAACGGCTCGCGCTACGACACCCAGTTCGGCATCAACCTATCGATCCCCTTGGGTGGCCCATCATCCCGGAATGCCGCGATGCTGCAGTTGTCGGCGACCCATGATGACGTCATGGGAAGCAACGACCGCGTTGGCATAACCGGAACGTTCGGCAAGGACAGCGAGTTCAGCTATGGCGCCAACGTGGCATATACCGATTACAGCAATGCCGGTGCGCAGACGAACGCCAGCGCCACGCTGGCATGGCAGGCGCCTTACGCCAACCTAAATGGTGGCTATTCGTACTCCGACCATTACCAGCAGGCGTCGGTCAGTGCATCGGGTGGCGTCGTGGTTCACCCTGGCGGCATCACGCTGGCGTCGCAGGTCGATCCTGGGAGCGCCATCGGCATCATCGAGGCGCCGGATGCCAAGGGCGCGCGGGTATCGAGCAGCGGGCAAACAAAGGTGGATGGCCGCGGCTATGCGGTCGCTTCCAATCTCATTCCGTATCGCATGAACGACGTGACCCTCGATCCCGAAGGAACGTCGAACGACGTGGAACTCCAAACAACCCGTCTGCAAGTAGCGCCGCGTGCGGGCGCCGTGGTTCCCCTCAAGTTCGAGACGGTACGCGGCCGTGCCGTATTGATCCATGCGACGCGGAAAGACGGAGCGGTCGTGCCCTTCGGGGCGGACGTGCTCGATGCCGACGGTCGAAGCATGGGGACGGTCGGCCAGGCCGGACAGTTGTTCGTGCGGGGCGCGGAAGAAGGCGGCGTGCTGACGGTGCGTTGGGGCAGCAGGGAGGCCGAGAAATGTCACGTCCAGTACACCCTTCCCGCGCGCAGCAAGAGCGAAGCGTCGGAGATCGCAGCGACCGACGCGGTCTGTCGTTGAGCGAAGCCAAGCAATCGAGCGCGCCTCAAAAGTGCGCGAGAGGAGATAGCGAAGTGAATTCCAGCAGATTCAACCCTTCGGACGCGGCGGCTGGTTGGTTGGCGCAGTCGAGCGATAGCTCGCCCCGGTCGCCGGGCGGCGTTGCGATGGCTAAGGAGTGCCTAAGAAGGCGTTCCTGGGCTCATAGCCTCTACATCAAGTTGTTGCTGGTTCTCATGCTGTGCATGGGCTTTCATGCCGCGGCATACGCGTATGACTGTTCCGCAACCCCGTTGCCGTTGGCCATCACCTATTCGCCTACCGTGAAGGTGGCGGACAGCCTCATGCCCGGCGACACCATTCCGGGCACGCAGCGCTCGTTCTCGATTACCGGCAACTGTCGCCTGGGAGCCATCAGCCAACCGGGCGGAGTGACGACCGTTCAGGTGGGCAGCGCAATCGTCGCCTGCACGGCGGACGGCGGTTCCATCGAATCTCCCGTGGGATCGGGCATCTATACGACGAATGTCACTGGCGTGGGCATGCGGCTTCGCGACGGATCGGGTCAGCCAGTCACCGGCGGCACCAGCCAGGCTTGTAACGATCGGATCGGCACCATTCAGGACGGCGGAAATTTTTCGTTCTCGGGAACCTTGGAGCTTGTCCGGATGGCTGGAACCATTCCAACCAATGCAATGCTGACCGTATCCGCCACGCGGTGGCTGTTTGGCGTGTACAACACCGGCGTGCTGTTGAACGGCGCAAACTCTCAATCGGCGATGTATCCCTCCGGAAACATCGTGCTCAACGCGCTGGCTTGCTCAGTCAACTTCCCGTCCGTCGTCAATTTGCCCAGCATTTCGCTGAGCGCTCTCCCTGCTGTCGGGACGGCGGCTGGTGCCAAGCCATTCAATATCGATCTGAGGTGCGACAGCAATGCGACGGTCGGCATCACGGTCGATGCGGCGCCCGGCTATTCCGTACAGAGCGCAACGAACGGACTGCTAAACATCCAGACGGGCACGGGCATGGCCGGCGGGGTTGGCGTGCAGGTGCTGAGTTCACAGAAGCTGCCTCTTGTCTTGCAGGCAAGGGTCGGCATGGGCTCGATTTCCGCCAACGCCACCCAAAGCTATGGCTTTTATGCGCAGTACTTCCGCCTTGGTACGGTACAAGCGGGCATGGCTACAAGCGCCATGGTGTTTACGTTTGATTACCAGTGACCTACCTCACGCCCGGTGCTTTCACGGGGCGGGCAAGCCAATCCTTGGCCCAGCCAGCCATTCGTCCTCTATCCGTCGAGGGCGGCCGCATTCCATGGGGAATAGGGCGCAACGTGACCCCACCCGTGCAGCAGGTGGCAGTCCTTGTTCAATACCTGCGATAGAGCAGATCCCACACACCGTGGCCTAGCTTGAGGCCGCGGCGTTCGAAGTGGGTCTCGATGCGCCAGTCGGGTTTTTCCGCATATTGGCCCGCGCCGATGATATTGCGCCATGCGGGGGCGGCTTCCATCACTTCGAGCATGTGCTCGGCGTAGGGCTGCCAGTCGGTCGCCAGGTGCAGCAGGCCATCTGGCGCCATGCGTGACGCAAGCAGGGCAACGAATTCAGGCTGGATGATGCGGCGCTTGTTGTGTCGCTTCTTGTGCCAAGGGTCCGGAAACCAGATGCGTGCTTCGGCGAGCGTGCCTTCGGGAATCTCGTTTTCGAGCACTTCCACGGCGTCATGCTTGTACAGGCGCACGTTCTGCGCATCGCGAGCGGCCAGCGCATTCATCAGGCGGCCGACGCCCGGGCCATGCACCTCCACGCCGATAAAGTTGCGAGCGAGGTCGTGTTCGCTCGCCCATGCCAAGGCTTCACCGTTGCCGAAGCCGATTTCCAGGACGAGAGGAGCCGGACGGCCAAAACGCTCGGCGTAGTTCTGCGGCGTTCCCGAGTAATCGATGCCGAAGCGCGCCCAGTGTTCGTCGAAGGCGCGTTGCTGCGCCGGGGTCATGCGGCCTTCGCGCAGCACGAAGCTGCGGATGCGGCGCATGTATTCGGGCTTGCTGGCGTCGTCGTGATCGTGGGTCATGCGGGGTCCGGATAAAAACTTTCCGCCCGACAGGCGGTCGGGCGGATGAACACTGCGATCTGCTTTGACGGTGTGGCCGAGTTGGCCACGCCGTCAGCGAGAACCTTCAGCCGATGGTGCCGTCGATCGGGCTGGACGCGGATGCAAAGCGCTTGCGCGGGATGCGGCCGGCTTTGAAGGCGGCACGGCCTGCCTGGATCGCCAGTTTCATCGCATGCGCCATCAGCACCGGATCCTTGGCGCCGGCAATGGCCGTATTCATCAGCACGCCGTCACAGCCCAATTCCATCGCGATGGCCGCGTCGGAGGCCGTGCCCACGCCGGCATCGACGATGATCGGCACTTTGGCGTTCTCGATGATCTCGAGCAGGTTGTAGCGGTTCTGGATGCCCAGGCCCGAACCGATCGGTGCGGCAAGCGGCATCACCGCCACGCAGCCGATATCTTCCAGACGCTTGGCGAGGATCGGGTCGTCGCTGGTGTAGACCATGACGTCGAAGCCATCGGCGACCAGTATTTCGGCCGCTTTCAAGGTTTCCACCACATCGGGGAACAGCGTGCGCTGGTCGCCGAGCACCTCGAGCTTCACCAGCTTGTGGCCGTCGAGCAGTTCGCGCGCCAGTTTGCAGGTGCGCACGGCGTCGACCGCGTTGTAGCAGCCGGCCGTGTTCGGCAGCAAGGTGAATTCCTCGGGCGGGAGCGCGTCCAGCAGATTCGGCTGGCCAGCATCCTGGCCGATATTCACGCGGCGGATCGCCACGGTGACGATCTCCGCACCGGCAGCCTGGGAGGCGCAGCGGGTTTCGTCGAAGTCCTTGTACTTGCCGGTGCCGGTGAGCAGGCGGGAGCCATAGCTCTTGCCGGCAATGATCAACGGGTCGGCGGAATCGAACGTCTTGGTGTTCATCGTGTGTCTTCGGGCTGCGCGCGGCGCCGGAGGGCGTCGCAAGTGGCGGGCTGCGGCGATCAACCGCCGCCGATGGCGTGGACGATCTCTACCCGGTCGCCCTCGCCAAGCACGTGGCTGGTGTGCTGGCTGCGGGAAACAATCTGGTGATTCACTTCCACGGCGACGCGTCGGCCGCCGTAACCGGCGTCCTGCAGCAACTGGGCGACGGTCGTGGCGGGAGCGCAGTCGCGCGGACTGCCATTGAGCGTGATGTGCATCCGCACATTGTAGCGCCTGCGGCGCGGGATGCCCGAATCACACAAAAAAAGCCCGGCATGGCCGGGCTTTGGGTGGTCAGTTGTGCTGCTCGTCCTTCTTCGGTGGGCGGCGATCTTCATGTGCGGCCGGTGGCCGCTGTTGCGGCGGATTCTGGGCGGGACGTTGCTGCGGCGGTGGTTCGGCGCGGGGCGGCTCGTATCCGCGGGGCGGCTGGTAAGTCCGCTGCGGTGGAGCTTCCCGTGGTTGCGGCATTTCCCTCGGAGGCTGCATTTCGCGCTGCTGCGGCATCTCGCGCGGTGCCTGCATTTCACGCGGCGATGGCGCTTCGCGCGGTGGCTGCATCTCGCGAGGTTGCTGGACAAAACGCGGCTGTTGGCTTTCCGGGCGGGGCGCCGCGCTCTCGCGCTGGAAGCGCTGGGCGTTGTCCTGGTTCGGTATCGACCGCGGATTTTCCTGTTGCGCCGGAGTCGCCCGCTCGAAGCGTGGCGTGTTCGGCAACGTGCCCGTCTGCGGCTGAGCACGCATGGCACGGTCAGCGTCGGCATTGGGAATGTAGCTCACGCCAGGACGAGGTTGGTTGCCCGGATTGGGTCGCTCGTTCGGTGGCATCCGGCCTTCGCCACCCTGCGGCCGGGCGAACCTTGCCGAGGGGAGCTCACCCGGTCGCATGGCATTGGATTCGTCAACGGGCGCTCCCTGTCGACGCATATCGGGTGCACCCGAACGGTTATCCGCCGGCTGCGGTCGATTGAAACGAGAGGGCGTTTCGGCGTTTGGAGCGGCTGGCTGGTTTTCTCCAGGGCGCGCGCTGCCGTTGCCGCGATTCACCGAGAAGGCGCGTTCGTCGGGCGGGTTCGCCGTACGGCCCGGTGCGCCAGGGCGGCCGGCCGCGGCCGGTCCATTGAGCAGGCGTACATTGGTCGGAGTCGGTGCATTGCGCGGTGCGGCCGCATTGACCGGACCCGCTGGGCGGCCGGCAAACGGCATGGCCGGCGCGTTGCGTGCCACGACTTCTCGATTGAAACCTCCCGTCGGGAGGGTGCGGCCGTTGCCGTTGCGCGGTGGCACGAAGCTCGCGCGGCCCGGCTGCACATCGATGCCCCGCGCCATCACTGGCGCATTGGCGAAGTGGCGTGGATCCACCGACATCATGTGTCGTTCGGCGTTGCGGGCCGACGCGAAGTCCTGTCGGGACATGGCCGTGACGGCACGCGGCGCTTCGCGGTTGAAGTACCGCTCGTTCGGCATCGGCCGGCCTTCGCGGAAGTAGTTGTAGTGGTTGTTGATGTTGTTGATCACCACCTGGCGGTTGTTGCGCACGTAGATGTTGGTGATGTTGACGTTCGTGTAGTAGCCGCGGCTGGCGCGGTACCACGGGTTGTAGACCTCACCCGGGCCCAGCGGGAACCAGCCCACCGGCGCGGCACCGATGCCCACCGACACACCGAACCCGGCGCCGCCGACGAAGGCAACGAGTGCCGGCGCGTAGACCGGCCGCACCGACACCGGGCCGGGCACCCAGCACCAGCGGCTGCGTACATACGCCCAGCGGCCGTAGTGGTAGGGCGCGAAGCCCCATGGAGAGTCATCGACCCATGTCCAGCCCCACGGGCCGACGTAAGCCCAATGGCCATCGCGGTAGGGCGCCCAATCGGCTGCGACATGGCTCGGATACCAGACCTGGCCGTACTCGGGATCGGCCTGCCAATTGCCGTATTGATCCAGGTCTTGGTAGCCCACCACTTCGTTGGAGACGTAGCGACCCGTGTCGGACGTCGCATAGCGCCGATCGCGACTGTTGCACCAGGCATCGAAGTCGTCACCGCCGTCGGTGTCGCTGATGGACACGTTGTTCAGCGACGAATCCGCGAATTCGTAGGTGCGTCCGCCAACCAGGGGGCGCTGGGCGCCGCCCTCACCATAGACCGTGGCGCGGCCATCGATGTCGGTGATGCGTGTGGATTTGCCGTCGTCGCTGATGTCTACACGGTATGTGCCGGGCTGGTCGACCACCAGCGCCACGGTGGGGGTATCGATCTCGTAGCTTTGACCCTCGGCCAGCCCGCGTACCGAAAGATTGAGCGTGCCCTGGGTGAGTTCCACCTGGCTCAGCTGATCGTTGAGCGTCAGGAAACCGAAGTCCGTGTCATCGGCGATGCGCAGCGTGCCGCCGCCGAGTTCGAGTTCGGCGCGGCCGGCGTGGCCCGTGGAGAGGCGGTCGCCCGTGGTCAATGGCCGGTTGAGACTGGCGTCGCCCCAATCCTTTTCACCGGATGGAAGCAGGCTCACGTCGCCGGTGCGATAGGACAGGCGTGCGGCGCGGGAAGGGGGATCGCCGGCGCCGCCATCATCGGGAGCCATCTGGGTTTGCGCCTGCGCCAGGCAGCTGGCACAGGCCAGCAGGGCCACGGCCATCCATCGCCAACGCCGTGGCGATGCAAGCAAGGTGGAAAGCGCATGCATGGAATTCTCCGCAACATGGCGCGATGCCCGCGCGCCGGCAGGTGTCCTGTTCCGTAAAACGCATGAGCGCACCCGGACGTCGACGTACGCATTATGCGGACCGTCGGTCGGGCGCTAGCAAGGACTCGCCAGGCTTTGCGTCTTCAATGATTCAGCGGGCCGCCATGTCCGGTTCATGCGGTGTTGAACTGCATGGACAGTTCCAAAATTCCGGGATACCGGGTTACCATCGCCCGACGACGCGGGTGTAGCTCAATGGTAGAGCTGTAGCTTCCCAAGCTACTGACGAGGGTTCGATTCCCTTCACCCGCTCCAACTCGACCCCCCGAGCTCCCTTACACGTAACCCTGCGGCGTGCGCTGATAATGGCGGATGTGATCACCCTCGGCTGGCGGGAGCGTTTGGCGTTGCCGGCACTCGGCATCGGCCTGCTCAAGGCCAAGCTCGATACCGGGGCACGCAGCAGCTCGTTGCATGTGGACGCGCTGGAGAGTTTCGAGCGCAATGGCGACACTTGGCTGCGTTTCGCGGTGAACGTGGGCGGGCGCCACCGTGTGGCGATTGCCTGCGAAACCCCTGCACTCGACCGCCGTGCCGTGACCGATACGGGTGGCCGGCGGACGCTGCGGTGGTTCATACGCACCGATGTGCTGTTGGCGGGTAAGCGAGTCGCGGTCGACATCAATTTGACTGATCGTCGCCATATGCTGTTTCCCATGCTGCTGGGGCGTACCGCGCTGGAAGGACGCTTCGCGGTCGACCCTGCTCTTTCCTATACACAGCCGCGACCGGTGCTGGTCGACCCCATGGGTGTTTCATGAAGATCGCCATCCTGTCGCGGAATGCCCGCCTGTATTCCACCCAGCGCCTCGTCGACGTCGCGCGCGAGCGCGGCCATGTGGTGCGCGTGCTCGATCCGCTGCGCTGCTATGTGCGCATTGCGCCGGGCAACATGTCCATCCGCTACAAGGGCAAGGCCCTGCGCGGCATCGATGCCGTCATTCCGCGCATTGGCGTGACCAGTACGTTCTACGGCACGGCAGTCTTGCGTCAGCTGGAAATGATGGGCGTCTACACGCCCAATTCATCGGATGCCGTGCTGCGCGCACGCGACAAGCTGCGCTGCTTGCAGATCCTGGCCGCCAAGGGCCTGGATATGCCCGCCACGGTGTTCGGCGACAATCCGGACGACACCGCCGACGTGCTCGCGACGCTCGGCGAGCCGCCGCATGTGATCAAACTCAACGAGGGCAGCCAGGGCACCGGCGTCGTGCTGGCGGAAAAACGCAGCGCCTCGCAAAGCGTGATCGAAGCCTTTCGCGGCCTCTACGCCAATTTTTTGGTCCAGGAATTCATCGCCGAGGCCAAGGGCAGCGATCTGCGCTGCTTTGTGGTCGGCAAGAAGGTCGTCGCAGCCATGCAGCGCGAGGCCAGCCCGGGCGAATTCCGGGCGAATCTGCACCGTGGCGGCTCGGCCAGCATGGCGGTGTTGAGCGCCGAAGAGCGCCGCATCGCGGTTCAGGCGGCTTCGGCACTTGGCCTGGGGGTCGCGGGCGTGGATATTCTCCGTTCGAACCGCGGCCCGCTGTTGCTCGAAGTAAACGCTTCGCCCGGCCTGGAAGGCATCGAGACGGTGACGGGCGTGGATGTATCTGGCGAGATCATCAAATTGCTGGAACAGAACGTCGGTCGCGCTCGCTAAACAGGCTCGTGGACTACGACATCCGTAGTACGAACATCTTCGTTGACAGCCACCGGACAGCCTGATTAGGATGGTTGCGGACGATACTGCGTGCTATCCCATCTCGGGATACGGCATGGTCGCGGAGGGGAGAAGCATGAAGTTCAAGATCTGGATGCTCGGCCTGGGAATGTGCCTGGCGGCCGGTTCTGCGTTTGCCAGCAAGGACGAAGTAGTCGTCAAGGCGCAGGACAAGGAAGACTTCACCGCCCAGACGGCAGCGGTGCACAAGCTGATGGAGTCCGGTGGTCGCTACGAGTTCGTGACGGCGGAAGAGCGTACCGCCATCGACTCGCACTTCAGCGACATGCAGGCGGCGTTCGACAAGTACGACACCACGGACAAGATGGACAAGGACACCAAGATCAGGCTGGTGAACGACCAGGAAGCCATCAATGCCATCCTGACCAAGCGTGACGGCAACAAGGTGATCTGCGAGCGCGCGGCGCCGACCGGCTCGCTGCTGCCCAAGTCGACCTGCCGCACCTATGGCGAGATCGAGCGTAGCCGTCGCGACAGCCAGAAGTTCATGCAAGATACTGCGACGCACGCCGTGCAGAACCGCAGCGGCGGTTGACGGTTGGTCGGGCCCCGGCACGCGCCGGGGCCTGACGCTTTGTTTAAGCGCTGGGGGAGGCACATGAAAGCATCCAAGCCAGACGCGCCCAAGCCCACGGTGGCTGAGCTCGAGATCCTGCGCGTGTTGTGGCGGTTGGGGCCGTGCACGGTACGCGAAGTGCACGAAGCCTTGGGCGAGGGCGGTGGTTATACGACGGCCTTGAAGTTGCTTCAGGTCATGCATGGAAAAGGACTGGTGGAGCGAGACGACACGGCGCGCGCGCACGTCTATCGCCCGGCCGTCAGCAAGGAACGCACGCAAAAGCGTTTTCTGTACGACATCGTCAATCGCGTTTTCGACGGTTCATCGTCACAGTTGGTCATGCATGCGCTTGGAACGCAACGCGCGACGCGCGAGGAACTGCGCGCGATCCGCGACCTGCTGAACAAGCTTGACCAGGAGGCACCCTGATGCCTTCTTCACATATTTTCCTTGAGACATTGCAGCTGCTTGGCGTGACCCTGCTGCACTTCCTATGGCAGGGCCTGCTGGTCGGCGCGGGTTATGGCGTCGCGCGTGCAGTACTGTCCCGAGGCGCGGCACGTTATCGATTGGGCGTGGCTGCCATGGTGCTGCTGGCGATCTGTCCCATGCTGACCATGGGATGGTTGCTCCAGACGCCGCCGTCCACGCCTTCGCCAAGCATCACGCTAGATCCCGTGGTGATTGCGGCGGGCAGTGTGGGCGAATCGCCGGCGTCCATCATCGATCATTTATCCGGGCGGTTTGGCGTCACGCCGTGGCTCGCGGTGTTCTGGCTGGCGGGCGTGCTGGTGCTGTCGGTGCGCGTGTGGCGGCAATGGCGCGGTCTGCAAGGCCTGGTTGCCTCGGGTCTCGAGGATGATGGCCCGATGGAGCGGATGCTGCTTCGGCTTACCGAGCGCTTCGGCATGCGGCGGCGCATTTCGCTCGTGTGGAGCGGCATCGTCGAAACGCCGTTGCTGGTGGGATGGTTCCGGCCGGTGATCGTGCTGCCGCTGGCCATGGCAACCGGATTCCCGCGGGCGCAGCTGGAGCTGATCCTTGCCCATGAGCTCGCTCACCTGAAGCGCCTGGATCCTTTGGTGAACTTCTTCCAGGTGGTGCTGGAGACGCTGTTCTTCTTCCACCCCGTCGTCCATTGGATCTCCACCGATGTACGCAACGAACGCGAGATTTGCTGCGACCAGATGGCGCTTTCGGTTCACGGCGGCAACTGGCGCGATCTGGCACGGGCACTTTCCGCGCTCGGCAGCATGCAGCAGGTGGCGCCTGTGATGATGGCGGCCAGTGGCGGCGTACTGCTGGATCGCGTCCATCAGATGGCTACCGATCATGGGGCCATGGCCGCGCCGCCTTCGCGGCCCTATTCGGGCGCCTTGCTGGCGGTAGGCATGGTCGCCACGCTGGTGCTCGGCTTGACCCTCAAGCGCGAGGGCGTGCCCGACTTGCTGGGCCCGGTGCCTCGAGCGGCGTCGCTGATCGTTTTGCCGCTGGCGCAATCGCTTCAGCAGGGTTGGCATCCTGCCAATCTGCGCCTTGCCGGAGCCGTGCTTCAGAGGCCGGTTTTAGACATCGAATCATCCGATGAGTCGCTGGCACCCGTCGCCCTCCCACGCGCAGCATCAGACGTGCGTGTCCCAGGCATGTTGTCGCTGGCCATCACGAACCTTGCACCGCATCGCGCTGCAACGATCCCCGTCCATTTCCAGGCGACCGAAATCAGTTCGCCCGCCTTGACGCCCCTTCGCATGCGCAAGCCCATCTATCCTGCCGGGGCGCTTGAAAAGGGCATCGAGGGCAAGGTCATCATCGAGTTCAACCTCGCAAGCGATGGCTCGGTGCAGGACATGCGTGTTGTGAATGCAGATCCGGCAGGTGTTTTCGAGCAGGCGGCGCTGGTTGCGATGCGCGGTTGGGTGTACTCGGTGCCTTCAGGACACTCGCTTTCTGAGCGGTATCGCCAGGTAATGGCGTTCAGTCTCGATGGTGGAGCAACCGACGCCGGCAGCCGCGAAATCCAGGCGCGCATTGGTTGTCAGGTGGTCACGGGCACGCACATTTGTCGTTGGCCTGAAGAGGCTGGTCGCCAAGGTGCCGTGGAAGGGTCATCCAAATGACATGGCGTGGGTGCTGCGTGGTGACGCGTTGGCTAACTGCCGTCTGAAGGTTAACGACTGGGTGAGAACCGATTAACCCCACCGTAACTCCGCCAGCCCTATAAAGTCCCCACTGCAATTTGCTCGGCACTTCAACCGAAAGGTCCGGTGACAGCAGATTACGGTATCGGGGCAGTAGCTTGAGCCCAGGCGAGCGACGTCATGTCAGCAAGCCTGGGCTTTTTTCTTGCCGGCCGACTGATTTATTCAGTTTCGCGCCGCCGGAAGCCCCTCTCCCGCCACCCAAGTTGTTAAGCTTGGGCCCTCGGCCGGCCCCATGCCGGCTGCGTATGGAGGACGCATGCGCGTACTGGTAATCGAAGACAACAGCGATATCGCGACCAACATCGGCGATTATCTGGAAGACCGTGGACATGTGGTCGACTTCGCCGGCGATGGCGTAACCGGCCTGCACCTGGCCGTCGTGCATGATTTCGACGTGATCGTGCTCGACCTGACCCTGCCGGGCATGGACGGCCTCGACGTCGCACGCAAGCTGCGCCATGAGGCGCACAAGCAGACGCCAATCCTGATGCTGACGGCGCGCGATGCGCTGGAGCAGAAGCTCACCGGGTTCGAATCCGGCGCCGACGACTACATGACCAAGCCCTTTGCGCTGCAGGAACTGGCCGCGCGCCTGGAAGTGCTGGCGCGCCGCGGCAAGGGTCCGCAGAGCCGCGTGCTCAAGGTCGGCGATCTGACCTACAACCTCGACACGCTTACCGTCACCCGGGAAGGCAAGTCGATCCAGCTCAACCCGATCGGCCTCAAGCTGCTGCAGGCGCTGATGGAAGCCAGTCCGTCCGTCGTCACGCGGCAGGACCTGGAACAGCGCGTGTGGGGTGAAGAGCTCCCCGATAGCGACTCGCTGCGCGTGCACATCCATGGCTTGCGCGCCGCGATCGACAAGCCATTCGAAAAGCCGCTGATCCACACGCGGCACGGTATTGGATATCGAATGGTCGAACCGGATGCGGTCCAGGCGTAAGCTCAGGTTTCGCCTGGTCGTATCGTTCGCGCTGTTCGGCTTTGGCCTCAGCGCGTTGTTTGCGTTCGCGGCGCTGAATATTCGCAGCCGCGTCGAGGATCAGCTGGTCAACTCCAGCCTGCTGGATGATGCTCGCTGGGCCAATCAGCAGGCGCAGCAACATCCCGGCGCGCCGCAGGGCTCACGCCTGCTGACCGGCAGCATGTACAGCGACCGTACCATCTACCGCGCTCCACTCGAGTGGCAGAATCTGGATACGGGGGTGCATGACATCTATGAAAATGAGCCTGATGGTCAGCGCCACCATTACAAACTAGCCGTCTATCGCGAGAACGGCATCATCAGTTTTCTGCGCTATGACGTGTCGCGCGAAGAACTGGGGAAGCAGCAGTTGTTGTTCAGCGTGATCGGTGCGGTTTTCCTGTTTGGCCTGCTGTCGCTGGTGCTCGGCCTCTGGCTTTCGCGCAAGGTGCTCAAACCTGTCAGCGAGCTCGCACGCCGCCTGCGCGACTTCCGCAAGACTGGCAAAGCTGAGCCCCTCGCGCCGCATTTTGCCGACGATGAAGTCGGTGAGCTTGCATTGGCGCTCGACGAGTACTCGCATCGCCTCACCGCCATGGTCGAGCGCGATCGCGAATTCAACTCGGACGTGAGCCACGAACTGCGCACGCCGCTGGCCGTAATCGCCAGCACTACCGAGTTGCTGCAGGGGTCACCTGACCTCACTGACAAGTTGCGCGAACGGCTCAAGCGCATCGAGCGTTCGTCGCGCCAGGCCACCGAGCTGATCGAAGCATTGTTGCTGCTGTCGCGCGCGGAGCGCCGTGGGCCTACGCGTGGAGAGACCACCGAGGTGGCCAAGGTGGCTTCCGATGTGATCGAGAGCCAGCGGCCACAAATGCGCGACAAGCCCATCAGCATCGAGCTCGTCGTAAAGCAGTCGCTGAGCGTCAACGCACCCGCTTCCGTGTTGTCGGTGGCGCTGACCAACCTGATCGGCAACGCCATCAAGTACACGCTCGAAGGCACGGTGACGGTGGAAGTATCGGGCGATCGCATCGAAGTCATCGATACGGGGCCGGGCATCAAACCCGAGGACGCCGAACGCCTGTTCCAGCGTGGCGTGCGCGGCGAGGGTGCGGGAGGCAGCGGTGCCGGACTGGGCCTGGCCATCGTGCGCCGCTTGTGCGATCTCTACGGCTGGGAAGTATCGATGCGTCCGCGCACGGATACCAATGGCGCGATCGCGAGCATCGTCTTCGCCTGATTCGTTATTGAGCATTCCCGCAAGGCGTACCTCGTGCGCGATCGGCGTTCGTGCAGCCCGGTCGCGCAGAGGTATTCATGCATTTTTGGTTTACAGCGGCTCCAGCCAACCCCACTGGTCATTGGTCTTGCCGTTGAACAGGCCGAAGAACAGTTCCTGCAGGCGACGGGTGACGCGACCGGCCTTGCCGCTGCCGACCTTCTTGCCGTCCACCGAACGGATCGGGGTGATTTCGGCTGCCGTACCGCACATCAGCAGTTCGTCGCACAGGTACAGGTATTCGCGCGGAATATCGCGCTCGACCACTTCGATGCCGTCTTCGCGGGCCAGCGTCTTGAGCGTATCGCGCGTGATGCCGGTGAGGATCGATGCGCTCGCCGGCGTGGTGTGCAGCACGCCATCGAACACGAGGAAGAGGTTCTCACCCGCGCCTTCGCTCAGCAGGCCGGTGGACGCCATGGCAATGCCTTCACCAAAGCCAAGACGACGCGCCTCGCGCGCAATCAGCTGGCCGGAGAGGTAGTTGCCCCCCGCCTTTGCGCCGGCCGGGATGGTGTTCGGCGCAAACCGCTGCCAACTCGATACGCATGCTTCGATGCCGTTTTCCAGCGCCTCGGGGCCGAGGTACGGGCCCATCGGCCACGCGGCGACCGCCACGTCGATCGGCGTTTCAGCCGAAAGGCCGAAGCCGCCCAGGCCGCGATAGGCCACCGGGCGCAGATAAGCCGCGCTAAGGCCGTTCTTGCGGACGACTTCGCGGCAAGCTGCAGCGAGTTCGTCCTGCGTGTAAGGCAGCACCATGTCGTAGATCTTGGCCGACTGGTACAGGCGTTTGAGGTGATCGGTCAGGCGGAAGATCGCCGCGCCGTCAGGCGTCGCATAGCTACGGATGCCTTCGAACACGGACGAGCCGTAATGCAACGCATGGGCCATGACATGCGTGGTCGCCTCCTGCCAAGGCTTGATCACGCCGTTCTGCCAGATCCAGTCGGGGTACTGCTGCGCCATGTCGATGCTCCGGGGACAAAATCGCATCATGATAACCCGGGCGCCGAGCAAGGGCGTCGTCACGGACCTTCAGCCGCGCCCCCGCAACCAGAGGCAGCCCGAACGTCGAACGACGTCGAAGCGCGTTTCGTGGGCTTGGCCGCTGCCGTCGTTCGCGACCGTCCTGACTACCAGCTGGCGCTCGTCCCCGGCTGCTGGCGTCGGTGGCGCACTGTCGGGGCCAGCCGGGCTCTCCTCGCTGTCCGCGTCATCACCTTGGGCCCGACCTA
Organism: Dyella jiangningensis; assembly: GCA_000632805.1. Taxonomy (GTDB): domain Bacteria; phylum Pseudomonadota; class Gammaproteobacteria; order Xanthomonadales; family Rhodanobacteraceae; genus Dyella; species Dyella jiangningensis. The sequence continues at coordinate 86,366 of CP007444.1, forward strand.
CGCTCAATAGCGGCCGCTGCATCAAACCGCCCAGCGAACGTATGTCCGCCACGACACCCTCGCGCCCGTAACCACCCCACAACATCAAGCCTGCCAATCGGTTCGGATCGCGGGTGGCGAATGCGTCCAGCACGCTCTGCCGCAATTCCGAAACGGTGCCGGCACAGAGCACGGGTGGTGGTGTGGTGGCTGCAGCCGCCGCCTCCATGGGAGCGGTCTCGGTGTGAGGCGGCGGCGCGACGGGCGTGGCCTGCAATGCGGCACACGGCTGGTCCGTGAACAGCGGGGTTCCCTCGGGGCCGACACAGCGGTGGATGCCGTCTTGTGCCCTGGCGCCAAGGGAAAGGCAGAACAGTAACAGCAGGAGCAGAGAACGAAGCATCCGGCGAGCTTACGCCCGGCGGCATCATTCAACTGTGCAGTCGGTTCAGTACCGCTTGCGTGGCTCGTGCGCGATTCAGCGTGTAGAAGTGCAGCCCCGGTGCACCTCCCTCCAGCAGGCGCCGGCACATCTCCGCGACCACGTCCGCGCCCAGTTCACGAATCGATGCCGCGTCGTCGCCATGAGCCTGCATGCGCTTGACGATCCATCGGGGGATTTCCGCGCCGCACTGGTCGGAAAAGCGCTTGAGCTGCGAAAAATTGGAGATCGGCATGATGCCGGGGACGATTGGCACCTCGACACCAAGGCGACGAGCGTCATCGACGAAGCGGAAATAGGCATCCGCATTGAAGAAATACTGGGTGATCGCCCCATCTGCGCCGGCGTCCACCTTGGTCTTGAAATGCCGAAGATCGGCCAACGCATCGTCTGCCTGGGGGTGGGTCTCCGGATAGGCCGCCACCTCGATATGGAAATGGTCGCCCGTGTAGTCGCGGATGAAGCGCACCAGTTCCGAGGCGTAGCGGAAGTCGCCCGGGCTGGCCATGCCCGAGGGCAAGTCGCCACGCAGCGCCACGATGCGGCGATAACCGGCCGACCGATAGGCGTCCAGCAATTCGGCCAGCTCGGCCCGGGTGCCGCCCACGCAGGACAGATGCGGCGCCACGTTCAGCCCATGGGTTCCATGCAGCCGAGCTACGGTTTCGCCGGTGTAGCTCAGTGTCGACCCGCCGGCGCCAAACGTTACCGATACGTATTCGGGCGAAAGCGACTTGAGCAGGGCGGCGGCCTGATCCAGCTGGGCACGCTGCTCGTCGGTCTTGGGCGGAAAGAACTCAAAGCTGATGGAGGGCATCGCGACGGTCCTGGCAAGGTCGGCGCCTAGTATATATCTCCTTTTCGCGATGAAGAGATATGTAGCCCTCAAATTTGACCTGCGACAAACCGCGACAGCCTTTCCCTGGTTTCGGTTGATCTAGATCAACCGGGCTGTGAGGACCGGCCCACAGACTTCCCGCCGTTCAGTTAAGCCTAGGAGTGGGCCTCATGGTGGGCGTCGAGGGGAGTTACAACGATAAGGTCGTACGGCAATTCGCCGTCATGACCGTAGTGTGGGGCGTGGTCGGAATGCTGGTCGGCGTGATCATCGCCGCGCAGCTGTACTGGCCAGGCCTCGATTTCGATCTGCCGTGGCTGAGCTACGGACGTCTGCGCCCACTGCATACCAACGCGGTGATCTTCGCCTTCGGCGGCTCTGCGTTGTTCGCCACCAGCCTCTACACGGTGCAGCGCACCTGCCATGTCCGGCTGATATCGGACAAGCTGGCGTCGTTCGTGTTCTGGGGCTGGCAGCTCGTGATCGTGGCTGCCGCCGTCACCTTGCCGATGGGCCTCACCCAGGGCAAGGAATACGCCGAGCTGGAATGGCCGATCGACCTGCTCATCACCGTGGTGTGGGTGGCCTATGGCGTGCTTTTCTTCGGCACCATCGCCCTGCGCAAGGTTAAGCACATCTACGTCGCCAACTGGTTCTACGGCGCGTACATCATCACCATCGCGCTGCTGCACATCGTCAACAACATCGCCATTCCGGCCGGCTGGTTCAAGTCGTACTCGGTGTACTCCGGCGCGGTCGATGCGATGGTGCAGTGGTGGTATGGCCACAACGCGGTCGGTTTCTTCCTGACCACCGCCTTCCTCGGCATGATGTATTACTTCGTGCCCAAGCAGGCCGGCCGCCCCATCTACTCCTACCGACTGTCGATCGTGCACTTCTGGGCGCTGATTGCGGTGTACATGTGGGCCGGTCCGCACCATCTGCAGTACACGGCACTGCCGGACTGGGCGCAGTCGCTGGGCATGGTGTTCTCGCTGGTGCTGCTGGCGCCATCATGGGGCGGTGCGATCAACGGCATCCTCACGCTCTCGGGCGTGTGGCACAAGCTGCGCACCGACCCGATCCTGAAGTTCCTCATCGTTTCGCTCTCGTTCTACATGATGAGCACGTTCGAGGGACCGATGATGTCGATCAAGACGGTCAATTCGCTCAGTCACTACACCGACTGGACCATCGGCCACGTGCACTCGGGCGCCATCGGCTGGGTCGCGATGATCTCGATCGGCTCCATCTACGCGATGCTGCCGCGTCTGCTCAACCTGCCGAAGATGTACTCGACCAAGTTGATCGACCTGCACTTCTGGCTGCACACGATCGGTCTGGTCGTCTACATCGCCTCGATGTGGATCGCCGGCGTCACGCAGGGACTCATGTGGCGCGCCACCGATCCCGAGAACGGCACGCTGGTGTACTCGTTCGTCGAAGCACTCAACGCCACCAAGCCGTACTTCCTGTTCCGCCTCGGCGGCGGACTGATCGTGCTGAGCGGCATGCTGGTGATGGGTTGGAACGTGCTGCGGACCTTCCAGCTGTCCGCTGCGAGCACGGCGCCGCAGCCGGTGCTGCCACCCGACGCTGCCGATGCGCGTGCCTGAGGGAACAGACATGAGCCATATGCACGCAAAGATCGAAAAGAACATTGGCCTGATGGCCATCCTGATCGCCGTGGCAGTGTCGTTCGGCGGTCTCGCTGAAATCGTCCCACTGATGTTCCAGGCCGAAACCATCAAGCCGTTGCCGGGCATCAAGCCCTATCCGGCGCTCGAGCTGGCCGGGCGCGACGTCTACATCCGCGAGGGTTGCTACAACTGCCACTCACAGATGGTACGCACGCTGCGCTTCGAGACGGAACGCTACGGCCATTACTCGCTAGCCGGCGAGTCCGTATACGACCACCCGTTCCAGTGGGGCAGCAAGCGCACGGGTCCGGACCTGGCGCGCGTGGGCCTGCGCGGTTACTCCGATGACTGGCATCGCGCGCATCTGCATAACCCGCGCGATGTGGTGCCGGAATCCAACATGCCGGCCTATCCCTGGCTGGAGAAGGCCAAGCTGGACGGGGGCGAAGTGGCGCAGCACATGCGCGCGCTCAAGCGCATCGGTGATCCGTACAGCGATGCCGAGATTGCCGCAGCGCCGGCCGCCGTCGAAGGCAAGACCGAGCTGGACGCCGTGGTCGCCTACTTGCAAAGCCTAGGTACGCATGTATCGCAGGCGGACATGCAAGTCGCAGAAGGAGCCGAGTGATGATCCCCGGCCTGATCACTGCCTTCCTGCTGGTGCTGTTTATCGTGGGCTGCATCCTGCTCTGGAGGCCGGGTGTGAAACCCGTGCTGGATGCCGCTGCCCGTATGCCTCTGGAAGACGATAAGGAGGAGAGGGCATGACTTCCGCATGGACGTGGTACGTGGTGGCCATCACGGTGTTGAACCTGATGGGCTGCGTGTGGCTGCTCAGGAGCAACATCAAGCGCCGCCCCACCGATCCCAGGCCGGATGAAACCGGCCACGTATGGGATGGCGATCTCACCGAGTACAACAAGCCGTTGCCGCGGTGGTGGATCAATCTGTTCTACATCACCCTGGTGTTCTCCGTTGGCTACCTCGTGTGGTACGGCCTGGGCACGCTTAAGGGCTGGGGACACTGGAGCTCGAAATCCGAGTGGGCGATTGAAACGGCGACAGAAAACGCCCGTCTGGACGACACGCTGAAGCTGTATGCAGGTAAGCCGATCGACGAACTGGCCAAGGACGGCGGTGCGGTGTCGATCGGGCGCGCGATCTTCATCAATCGCTGTGCCGCCTGCCATGGTTCGAGCGGTCACGGCGCGACCGGTTATCCGGATCTCACCGACGACATCTGGCATTGGGGCGGAACGCCTGCGCGCGTACTGGATACCATCCAGAATGGTCGCCACGCAGTGATGCCCGCCTGGGCCGATACGCTTACCGCGCAGGGTGGCGCCACGGCAGTGGATGACACGATTGCCTACGTGCTGTCGCTGTCCCGCCCGGATCAGCCCAAGGATGCGGCGACGCGAGGTGAGAAGCTATTCGCGGGCATCTGTACCGCGTGCCATGGCCCGCAGGGCAAGGGCAATCAGGTCATGGGCGCGCCGGACCTCACCGACAACTATTGGCTGTACGGAAGCAGTTCGACGTCGTTGCACAAGACGCTTGCCGAAGGCAGGCAGGGCGTGATGCCGGCCTGGAAGGATCAGCTGGGCGATACCCGTACTCGCCTGGTAGGTGCCTATGTCTGGACGCTGTCGCCCCACAAGGAACCACCGCCCACTGGCGCCGTGGTCGCCGAGTGATGACCGCGCGTACCGCCAAGCCTCCGGGAGAGGAGCCGACGCCAGCCTCGCAACGCGTCGGTGCCATTCTCTGGCCGAGCTTTTTTGTCGCCGGGGTCATCACGACGGTGTTCTTCACCATCGTGGACCCCGAGCGGCTCAGGGAAATCACCTTCCCATCGCTGCAGCTCAGCCGTGAGCTGGGTTACACCCTGGGCTTCTTCCTTTTCTGGCTGGCGACCGCTTCGTCAAGTCTGTTCACCCGGATCCTGCTGCGACCCTCCTCGCAGGTGAAGCGCGGATTCCACTCCGGTAATGCCCCATGAGTCGTCGCATACCGCTGCACGTCGTCGACGACGAAAGCGCCTCCTACTATGTCAGCGAGCGCAAGGTCTATCCACGCGAGGTGTCGGGTACCTTCAACCGGCTGCGCGTAGCGGCGGTGGTCTGGCTGCTCGGCATGTACTACCTGTTTCCCTGGTTGCACTGGAACGGAAAGCAGGCCGTGCTGCTGGATCTTCCCGCACGCAAGTTCCATGTGTTCGGGTGGATGTTCCTGCCGCAGGATTTCCTGTTTCTTTCCACCCTGCTGATCATCGCTGCGCTGGCGCTGTTCTTCTTCACGGCGTTGGCAGGTCGTCTCTTTTGTGGCTATGCCTGTCCGCAGACGGTGTGGACCGAAGTGTCGTTGTGGATCGAGCACTGGTGTGAAGGCGATCGCAATAAGCGCATGAAGCTCGACGCGGGTCCCTGGACGCGCGAGAAAATCCTGCGCAAGACGGCCAGGCACACGTTGTGGGCACAGTTTTCGTTGTGGACTGGCTTTACCTTCGTTGGCTACTTCAGCCCCATCGTGGATCTCGCACACCGCACACCGTTTGGCCTGGGTGGCTGGGAGACCTTCTGGATCCTGTTCTACGGATTCGCCACCTGGGGCAACGCGGGTTTCCTGCGCCAGCAGGTGTGCAAGTACATGTGCCCCTACGCGCGCTTCCAGAGCGCCATGTTCGACCGCAACACGCTGATCATTGCTTACGACCCCATGCGTGGCGAGCCGCGCGGTCCGCGCAAGCGCGGCTTGGCCAGCGTGCTGGAACGGGTGCGTGGTCTGCTCGACAAGGTCACGGCCTACGACTACGTATTCCGCGCCAGCCAGCATCCGTCGGCGGCGGATAATCGTGCGCAGGCTGGTGGCACGATCGCGCTCGTCGGCAGTGGAGTGGTGGCGGAGCCGTTGCCGAAGTTCACTCCGGAACTGCTGGGTGACTGCGTCGATTGCACGATCTGCGTGCAGGTATGCCCGGTCGGCATCGATATTCGCAATGGCTTGCAATACGAGTGCATCGCGTGTGGTGCGTGCATCGATGCCTGCGATGATGTGATGGGCAAGCTGGGTTATCCCAAGGGCCTGATCCGCTACACCACGCAGAATCAGATCGACAGCAAGCCCACGCATGTTTTGCGGCCTCGCATCATCGTCTATGCCTGCTTGCTATTGGCTTTGCTAGGTGGCTGGATGTATGGCGTGACTCACCGCAGCGTGCTGCTTGCCGAAGTCCTGCGCGATCGCAACGTGATGTACAGCCAGGCGAGCGACGGCCGCATCGAGAACAGCTACACGCTCAAGCTGGTGAACAAGGAGCAGCAGACGCACCACTTCGTCATCGACGTGGCTTCCGCGGACATGCCCGGTATCGCACTTCGCGGTGGCGCCAGGACGGTGGAAGCCGAGAGCGGCGAGGTGTTGTCGATCCCGCTCACGGTCAGCGCCTCGTCCGAGGTGACTGGGCGGCATGATGTGCAGTTCGTGGTGCGTGGTGCCGATGTGGACGCCGACACCACCGTCAAGAGCAGTTTCTTCGGACCTTCGCTATGAACACGATACGAAGCGCATGGCGAGAGCCCATGGTGTGGATGCTGGTGGGCTTGCCGCTGGCCTCGGTCGCCATCGGCTTCGCGCTGCTGTTTGCCGCCGTCCATCCGGGGCGCGAGGACATGGAAACGGTCGGGCGGGTCACCAAGGTAGGCAAGCTGCTTGTATCCGCTGAGGCTGCGCATTCGCCGGCCGAGGTGTCTACTGAAGGCGTGGTGCTGCGTACCAAGGGCGACACGGTCGAGGTGTTGCCGATGGATGGAGACTTTCCACGTGGCGGCAAGCTGACCCTGACTCTGTCCGATTCGTCGGGAGAACAGCGTATCGTGCATCTTTCGCCGAGTGAGCTGGGTTGGCGTGGTGTCGGATCGCTGGATCGCGATCGCGACTGGACGGTACAGCTGGCGTCCGATAGCGGCGCGTGGCTGATGCATGGACGCTGGGCGCCGCAGGTTCGTTCCGTCCGATTGATGCCCTGATCGTGGATTGCGTGGTCGACGCCATCAGCCAGGTCGGAGTTGAGACCTGTTACCACTGCGGCGAAGCCTTGCCGGCGTCGCCCGTATTGCTGGATGTCGATGGCAACATCAAGGGCTTCTGCTGCGAAGGTTGCCTCGCGGCGGCGCAATGGATCCGTTCGTCCGACCTCGGTGACTACTACCGGTTGCGCAGCATCGCCGGTGCGCGGGTCGATGTGGAATTGCCCGATCTGGGCGTGTGGGATCGTGACGATGTACTGGCAGATCACGCGTTTCCCGTGACCGGAGGCCTGGAGATCACCCTGCTCACGGATGGCATGCGGTGTGCGGCGTGTGCCTGGCTGATCGATCGTGCCCTGCAGCGTGTAGATGGCGTGTTGGATGTTGGTGCCAATGCGGTGACGGGGCGTATTCGCATCGCGTGGGATCCTGCGGGCGTGGCGCTGTCGTCAGTGCTGGAGCGGCTGGCTCTTCTTGGTTACCGACCGTATCTGGCCAGCGGAGCGATGCAGGAGCGCGAGAAGCTGGCCGAGCGTCGGCGCTGGCTGCTGAGATTGGGCATCGCAGGGCTCGGCGCCATGCAGACCATGATGCTCTCCGAGGCGCTCTATCTCGACTTCAATCATCACATGGCGCTGTACACCCGGGATTTCTTCCGCTGGGTGACGTTCCTCGTTTGTACGCCGGTCGTGTTCTATTCCGGCTGGCCCTTCCTGCTTGGTGCGTGGCGAGAATGGCGCGAGCGCCATCCGGGCATGGATACGCTGGTGGCGGGGTCAACCTTGCTGGCCTATCTGGCGAGTGCCGTGGAGACGGTGCGCGGCGGCGCGCATGTCTGGTACGACGCGGCGGCGATGTTCGTGTTTCTGCTCTTGTGTGCGCGCATGCTGGAACAGCGTGCGCGTCGCATCGCGAGCTCGCAGGTGGACGCGTTGGCGCGGGCACGCCCGGCATTGGCAGTGCGCGAGCGGCCCGATGGCACGCGCGAATCCGTCCCTCTGACGGTGCTTCAGATCGGCGACGTTGCATGCATGGCCGCCGGTGAAGCGGTGCCGGCCGACGGCGTACTGCTGGACGAGCAGGCGATGTTCGAAGAAGCCCTGCTGACGGGTGAATCGCACCCCGTCGCCAAAGCGCAGGGTGCCCAGGTGTTCGCGGGCACGGTTTGCCGGGAAACGCCGGCGCGCATTGAGATCACGCGCGTGGGTAGCGCCACGCGGTTGTCGCAGCTTACGCGTCTGGTCGAACAGGCGCAGGCTCATAGGCCGCTGCTTGCACGTGTGGCGGACCGCGTCGGCACCTGGTTCGTGGTGGCGTTGTTGATCGCGTCCATGGCGGTTTTCATTGGCTGGCGCATCCACGAACCGTCGCGCGCATTCGAAGTGACGCTGTCGCTGCTGGTCATCAGCTGCCCGTGTGCATTGTCGCTCGCCGTGCCTGCGGCGCTGGCGGCGAGCCATGGTGCGCTGGCGCGGTTGGGTGTGCTTTCCCTGCGTGCGGAAGGGCTCGACAGTCTCGCGCGTACGACTGACGTCGTGTTCGACAAGACGGGCACGCTTACGCGGATCGATCCCTCGATTGGCGAGATAGAGACGTTCGGCGGCATGTCCGCGGATGAAGCCATGGCCATCGCCGCCGCCCTCGAGCGCGACAGTGGCCATCCCATCGCCGCGGCCTTTGCATCCGTGCTGACCCTACACACGGCGAGTGGCCTGAAGGTGCATGCAGGACAAGGCTTGAGCGGCATGGTAGACGGCGTGGAATGGCGACTGGGTCGCGGCCCTTTCGCGGCGAACCAAGATGACGATGGTCGGCTGTGGCTCGGTGATGGTTCGAGTGCTGTTGCGCGTTTCTCATTGGAAGAACGCGTGCGCGCGGATGCCGGCGTCGCGGTGGACGCACTGCGCGGATTGGGCCTGCGCATCCATCTCGCCAGCGGCGACGCTTCCGGCGCCGTGGAACGCCTGACGCGCCAGCTCGATATCGATGATGCCCACGCTAGGCAGAGCTCCGAGGACAAGCTGGCGCTGGTGCGCAAGCTGCAGGCGGAGGGGTGTGTGGTCGCCATGGTGGGCGATGGTCTCAATGACGCGCCCGTGCTCGCAGGTGCGGACGTCTCGCTGGCGATGGGTGAGGGTGCGTCACTGGCGCAACGCGCGGCTGACATGGTGCTGACCGCGCCGTCGTTGCTGCGCATTCCGGCAGCGGTGCAGCTGGCGCGACGCGCACAACGCATCATTCGCCAGAACTTCGCCTGGGCCGTCGGCTACAACCTGTTGGCTCTCCCGTTGGCGGTGATGGGGCAGGTCACTCCGTCGCTGGCGGCGCTTGGCATGGCGCTGTCGTCGCTGATGGTCACTGCCAATGCACTTCGCCTGATGCGTGTATCCGTACCAGAGGCCACTTCATGATCATTTTGCTGATGCTCATCCCGTTGAGCCTGATGTTGTTGGCAGTCGCCATCGGCTCATTTGTGTGGGCAGTGCGCAAAGGGCAGTTCGATGACATGGATACGCCCGCCATCGACATCCTGAGTGACGATCGGCCTCTCCCGGATGCCGAGCACAGGGAAGGGCGTGGCCATGGTTAACGCCGCAGCGCTTTCGGCTGTCCTGTTGACCGGCGTGCTCGGTGGCGTGCATTGCGCTGCGATGTGCGGCGGCATTGCCACGGGTTTCTCAATGTGGTCGCCACGCATGGGTTGGGGCAATGCACTGCAACTCAATTTCGGTCGAGTGACGGGATACGTGTTGGCCGGCGCAGCCGTTGGCGGCGTGGGTGACGGGGTGTTGCGCCTGTTCGAGTTGGATGCCCTCGCGCTCGCCATGCGTACCGCCGTGGGGCTGGTACTGGTCGTGATGGCATTGCGCCTCTTGGATCGAAGCGGGCACCTGGGTTTCCTTGCGCAGCCTGGTGCGCGCATCTGGAAATGGCTGCAGCCCCTGCAGCGGCGATTGGTCCCGGCGAATACGCCGATGCGCAGGCTGGGGGCGGGCATGGTGTGGGGATGGTTGCCTTGCGGCCTCAGCACCACGGTGCTGGCGGCGGCATGGCTGTCGGCGAGCGCGCGGGATGGCGCACTGATCATGGCGGCCTTTGGGCTGGGCACCTTGCCCGTGATGTTGCCTTTGACGTGGTCCGGTGCGCGCGTGGGGCGTTGGCTGCAGCGACCGGGTTTGCGTCGCGGTGCCGCGGTGCTGGTGATGTGCGCCGGCGTGCTCACGCTGTCGGCGCCGTGGCTGATGCACGTGCCGGCGCTGCATGGCGTTTTGGGCATGCTGGGCTGCGGCCCGGCAACGGGTTAGGGGAGCGGTCGCGCGCAGGGCACGCTCGATGGGGGCGTGTCCTGCGCGCGATTCGTCTATGAAAAAGGGCCGCCCATGGGCGGCCCTTTCGCTTGAAGCAAAGACCGGTGCCACTTAGTAGCGGTAGTGGTCCGGCTTGTACGGGCCGTCGACCGGCACGCCGATATAGGCGGCCTGGTCGGCGGTCAGCCTGGTGAGCTTCACGCCGATCTGCTCAAGGTGCAGGCGGGCCACTTCTTCGTCCAGCTTCTTTGGCAGGCGGTAGACCGTCTTGTCGTAGAAGTCCTTGTTCGCCCACAGGTCGAGCTGGGCCAGCGTCTGGTTGGAGAAGCTGTTGGACATCACGAAGCTCGGGTGGCCATGGGCGCAGCCCAGGTTCACCAGGCGGCCTTCGGCCAGCATGTAGATGCTGTGGCCGGTCTTTTCGAAGGTGTAGCGATCCACCTGCGGCTTGATGGTTTCACGCGACACGCCCTTGGCGGCGTTGAGGCGGTCCATCTGGATCTCGTTGTCGAAGTGGCCGATGTTGCACACCAGGGCGTTGTTCTTCATCGCCGCCATGTGCTCCAGCGTGATGATGTCCTTGTTGCCGGTGGTGGTGACGTAGATGTCGCCGATGCCGAGCGTGTCTTCGATGGTGGTGACCTGGAAGCCTTCCATCGCGGCCTGCAGGGCGTTGATCGGGTCGATTTCGGTGACGATCACGCGGGCGCCGAAGCCCTTCAGCGAGTGGGCGCAGCCCTTGCCGACGTCACCGTAGCCGCACACCACGGCAACCTTGCCGGCAACCATCAGGTCGGTGGCACGCTTGATGCCGTCGGCCAGCGATTCGCGGCAGCCGTAGAGGTTGTCGAACTTGCTCTTGGTGACCGAGTCGTTGACGTTGATGGCCGGCACCAGCAGCTTGCCGGCTTCGGCGAGCTGGTAGAGGCGGTGCACGCCGGTGGTGGTTTCTTCGGAGACGCCCTTCCACTCGGCGGCGATCTTCTTGAACCAGCCCGGACGCTCTGCTTCGGTGCGCTTGACCAGGTCCTTGATGACCTGTTCCTCGTGGTTGCCGCTGGGCGTGTTGACCCAGTCGCTGCCGTCTTCCAGCTCCACGCCCTTGTGGATGAACAGCGTGGCGTCGCCACCGTCGTCCACGATCAGCTGCGGGCCGAGCTCGCCTGGATGGGTGAGCATGTCGAGCGTGCACTGCCAGTATTCCTCCAGCGTCTCGCCCTTCCAGGCGAACACCGGCAGGCCACCGGCGGCCAGCGCCGCGGCAACGTCGTCCTGCGTGGAGAAGATGTTGCACGAGGCCCAGCGCACCGAGGCGCCCAGCTCGCGCAGGGTTTCGGCCAGCACGGCGGTTTCCTTGGTGCAGTGCAGGGAGCCGGACAGGCGCACGCCCTTGAGCGGTTTGTCCTTGGCGTAACGGGCGCGGATCTGCATCAGGCCCGGCATTTCCTCTTCCGCCATGCGGATGCGGCGGCGGCCGAGTTCGGCCTGGGACATGTCGCGGACTTTGTAGTCCTGGAAGGACGGATCTTTGGTAACTGCGTTCATGGCGTAGCTCCGGGTGTTGCGGTCAGAAGGCCGCATCGTTGTCCGGGCGCCGTTACAGAGGAAATCCGTCGAGCCTGGCCGGAGATCACGGAGGGCACAAGCCTATGTGCCATCGCGCCAGTGCTCCGGTCGCAGCGCCCCTCGACGGGACTCTGGAGTATAGCGTCTGGCACCCGCGCATTTGTGCGCCGCCGCGGCCGGCGCCCTGCCGATAGGCAGGCTTGGCTTCATGCCGCGGGGCCCGCTAAGGTCGCAAGTTCATACGACATGAGGCCCTTCCACGCCATGGAACGCTCGCTCCGACGCCTTGCCCTCGTTGGCTTTCTGCTCGCCGCCCTGCCGCTGGCGACCTGGGCCGATACGGCTCCTTTCACGACAACCGCAGCGACCGCGGGAGCGACGGGTTATCTGACGCCGCCGGCACCCCTGCAGGCGTTGGTTGATGCGCCACGCCCGCCGGCGCTGTCGATCAGCCCGCATCGCGATCTGCTCGCGCTCACCCAGACGCCGGCACTGCCGGGGATCGACGTGGTGGCGCAGCCCGAACTGAAGCTGGCAGGCCTGCGCATCCATCCACGCGTTCACGCGCAAAGTCGCTTCTCGTTCGGCAGCGACCTGTGGCTCATGGACGTCGCCAGCGGCAAGGAAATCCGCTTGCAGGGCCTGCCTCGGCTGCTCTCGATCGCCAGTTCGAGCTGGTCGCCGGACCAGCGCTACCTCGCCTTCAACCAGGTGGACGCCGCGAAGGGCAGCAACGAGCTCTGGGTCGTCGATGTTGCCGCCCGCACGGCACGGCGCGTTACCTCGCTGTCGCTGAATACGGTGGCCGGTCGCGGTTATCGCTGGATGCCCGACGGCAAGCAGCTGCTGGTGCAACTGCAGCCCGAAGGGCAGGGTGCACCGCCGGAGGCGAGCACGATCCCGACGGGCCCGAATACGCAGCAGACGCAAGCCGGCGGTGGCGTGAAAGCCATCCGTACCTATCAGGACATGCTGCGCAACGAGGACGATGCGCGACAGCTGGAGTACTACCTCCGCTCCCAGTCCGCGCTGGTGGACCTCGACGGCAAGCTCACGCTGCTGGGCGAACCGGCGCTCACGCTGTCGGTCAGCGCATCGCCGGACGGCCGCTATCTGCTGCGCGAGCGCGTGGAGCGTCCGTTCTCCTATCTCGTACCGCTGGAAAATTTCCCGCACCGCATCGAGGTGCTGGATCGCGACGGCAAGCTGGTGAAGGAGATCGCGCATCTGCCGCTGGTGGAGGGTTTGCCGACCGGCAACGACGCCGTGCCTGCGGGCGTGCGCGATATCGACTGGCGTGCGGATGCACCGGCCACGCTGGTGTGGGCCGAAGCACAGGACGGCGGCGATCCGGCGCGAGCGGTCGAAGTTCGCGATCTGGTGCTGATGCAGGCCGCGCCGTTCGACCAGGCACCGGTGACGCTCGCCAAGCTCGGCAGTCGTTACGCCGGCGCGTACTGGGGTAACGGCAAGCTCGCTCTGATCGACGAGTTCTGGTGGAAGACGCGCAAAGTGAAGGAGTGGCGCGTGTCGCCGGACCAACCCTCGCAGTCGGCCGCGCTGGTGTACGAAGGTTCGTCGGAAGACCGTTACCACAACCCCGGCAAACCGGCGACGATGATCGACGAGCGAGGCGAATCGCGGCTGCTCATTGCGGCGGACGGCGACAGCATCTATCGCCTGGGCGAAGGCGCCTCGCCCGAAGGCGACCGTCCATTCGTGGACAAGGTGAATCTCGCCAACGGACAGGTCACGCGATTGTTCCGCTCGCAGGCGCCGTATTACGAGGCCGCCTTGGTGATGTTGGACGACGAAGGAAAGCAGGCGCTGATCTCGCGCGAATCCCCGACGGAACCCACCAACTACTACGTGCGTGACCTCGCTTCCGGCAGCCATGCGCGCGCACTCACGCACTTCCCGCATCCGCTGCCGCAGCTCAAGGGCGTGAAGAAGGAGCAGATCCGCTACACGCGCAAGGATGGCGTCGAGCTCACCGCCACGTTGTATCTGCCGCCCAACTACAACCCGAAGAAGGACGGCCCGCGACCGATGCTGATGTGGGCGTATCCGACCGAGTTCAAATCGGCCGATGCCGCGAGCCAGGTCAGCGATTCGCCGTATCGCTTCAATCGCATCAGCTACTGGGGTCCGCAGGCTTTCCTCGCCATGGGGTATACGGTGCTCGACAACTTCTCGGTGCCGATCGTCGGCGAGGGCAACAAGGAGCCCAACGACACCTATGTGCCGCAGCTGGTGGCGAGCGCCGAAGCCGCGGTGGATGAAGTGGTGCGCCGTGGCGTGGCCGACCGCAACCGCATCGCCGTGGGCGGACATTCCTACGGCGCATTCATGACGGCGAACCTGCTGGCGCATACGCGCCTGTTCAAAGCGGGTATCGCGCGCAGCGGCGCCTATAACCGCACGTTGACGCCGTTCGGCTTCCAGTCGGAGGAGCGCAACTACTGGCAGGCACAGGATGTGTACCAGGCGATGTCACCGTTCAACTTCGCCGAGAACATCAAGGACGCGTTGCTGATGATCCACGGCGAGCAGGACAACAACTCGGGCACGTTCCCGATCCAGAGCGAGCGACTGTACGCGGCGATCAAGGGGCTGGGTGGCACGGCGCGATTGGTGATGCTGCCCAACGAAGCCCACGCGTATCGTGCGCGCGAGTCCATCATGCAGATGCTGGCCGAGAGCAATGCGTGGCTGGAGCGTTACGTGAAGCAGGCCAAGCCTGAAGAGGGCCGTGCCGTCGGTTCGCACTGAACGGGCGAAATGGTTGCAGTTGAAACGGGGCGCCTGGCGCCCCGTTTTCGTTACTGCCGGCGGAACGCGTTTTGTGGCGGTGCACAAATCCTCTCCGCTTCGAGTAGTCTTGGACGTCCAGACATCTGCAACGTGGCATCGATGAACCAGCACCGCAGTCCTGAGTTCGCTCCGCACGACGCACCCCTGCGTGAAGACGTCCGCCGCCTTGGCACCCTGGTCGGCAACATGCTGGCCGAACAGATTTCCACCGATTTCCTCGACGAGGTCGAGCGCATCCGCATGGCGGCGATCGAACGGCGGCAGGAAAACCTGCCACTCGATGCGCTCGCCGGTTTGCTGACAGGCGTGGACACCGCGCATGCCGAGTCGCTGGCTCGCGCCTTCGCGACGTATTTCCAGGCGGTGAACATCGCCGAACGCATCCATCGCATCCGCCGCCGCCGCGATTACCAGCGCGAGGGCCGCGCACCCCAACCCGAATCACTGCTGGATGCCTTCACGCGCCTGAAGGCGCAAGGCGTGGAAGCGGGCGAGCTGCTTGAATGGCTGGAACGGTTGCAGGTCGAGCCGGTTTTCACTGCGCATCCCACCGAAGCGGTGCGGCGCTCGCTGCTGGAGAAGGAACAATCGATCGTGCGCGCGCTGGTCGACAACTTCGATCCCACGCGCACGCCGCAGGAACGCAAGGAAGACGACGATCGCATCTTCATGGCGCTGAGCGCCGGCTGGCAGACGGCCGAGGCGTCGTCGGTCAGTCCCAGCGTGCAGGACGAACACCACCACGTCGGCTTCTATCTCGCCAACCCCATCTATCGCATCGTGCCGGCGGTGTATGAATCGCTCGCCGATGCGTTGCAGGCGGTGTACGGCGTTGCCGTGCCCATCCCGCGCCTGCTCAGCTTCGCCACCTGGGTGGGCGGCGACATGGACGGCAACCCCAACGTGGGCGCGGCCACCATCGCCGACAGCCTCGCCACCCAGCGTTCGCACGTGCTGGAGCATTACATCGAAGACCTGGCAGGCCTCGCGCGCCTGCTCAGCCAGACCGAGGATCGCGTGGAGGTGGACAGCGCGCTCGCACGGCGGCTGTTCGATTACCGCGTGCGTTATCCCGACGCGGCTGCACGGGTTCGCCCCCGTCATGCGGACATGCCGTATCGCAGCCTGCTCACCATCATTGGCGCGCGACTGGATGCAACGCGCGACGACGAACACCCGGAAGCCTATACGTCGGTGCGCGAGCTGCTCGACGACCTGCACCTGATCGCGGCGAGCCTGATCGATCATCGCGGCCTGCACGCCGGCGCGTACGCCGTGCGTCGCCTGATCTGGCGCGTGCGCACCTTCGGTTTCCATCTGGCGCGCCTGGACGTGCGCCAGGATTCGCGCATGCATGACGATGCGCTTGCGCTGCTGCTCGATGATGCGGACTGGTCGACGCGCGATGTCGCCGACAAGGCCACGCAGCTGCAGCCGTTCGCCGGCGGTCGGCAGGCGTTCGCGGGGAGCGAGGAAGCGGCGGTGGTCGCGTTGCATGATGTCTTCGCCACGCTGCGCCAATCGCGCAAGCGTTATGGCGCGGACGCACTGGGGCTCTACATCATCAGCATGGCGCGCTCGGCGGCCGACGTACTTGCCGTGCTGGCGCTGGCGCGTTACGGCGGACTCGTCGAACAGGGCAAGGTGCCGCTGGACATCGCACCGTTGTTCGAGACGGTGGACGACCTGGCGAATGCGCCCGACACGCTGCGTGCGCTGCTGGACGATCCGGTGTATCGCGAACATCTCGCCTCGCGCGGTGGGCGCCAGTGGGTGATGCTCGGCTACTCCGACAGCGGCAAGGATGGCGGTACGCTGGCCTCGCGATGGGGCTTGCAGCGCGCCCAGGTCGAACTGCTCGAAGTGGCCGCGCAGTTCGACATCCGCCTGTCGTTTTTTCATGGACGCGGTGGTTCGGCCAGTCGCGGCGGCTCGCGCATCGCGCCCGCGCTCATGTCGTCTCCACGCGGTTCCGTGGCCGGCGTGCTGCGTGTCACTGAGCAGGGCGAGGTCATCCATCGCAAGTACGGCATCCGAGCACTCGCCTTGCGAAACCTCGAGCAGACCATCGGCGCCGTACTGCGTGCGTCGTTGCGGCCACGCATCAGCGAGGCGCGCGAGGATGTGTGGCGCGAACGCATGGGCAAGCTGGCAGCGTGTAGCCGGCAACACTATCGCGCCTTCGTCGACCGCGAAGGCTTCGTTGACTACTTCCGCTCGGCCACGCCTATCGACGTGATCGAACGCATGACGCTCGGTTCACGCCCGTCGCGTCGACGCAGCATGCGCGGCGTACAGGATCTGCGCGCCATTCCATGGGTGTTCGCATGGACGCAATGCCGTTCGATCCTGCCTGGCTGGTATGGCCTGGGCACCGCGCTCGAGTTTGGAGCGGCAGAGTACGGCGAGGCCGCGATGATCGAGATGGCCAGCGACTGGCCGTTCTTCGCCAACATGCTCGACGACGTGGCGATGGTGCTGGCCAAGAGCGATCTCGGTATCGCCGAAGCGTTCTCGCAGTTGGCCGGTCCGCTGCACGAGCCTTTCTTCGGCCTGATCCGCGACGAATTCGAGCGGACGCATCGCTGGCTGCTGCGCCTGAGGCAAAGCGATAGCCTGCTGCAGCATGAGCCGCGATTGGCCGTGTCGATCGGACTGCGCAATCCCTATGTCGATCCGATGAGTCTGTTGCAGGTGGATCTGTTGAGGCGCTGGCGCGCGGGCGGCGAAAGCGATGAAGCGCTGCTCACGGCGCTGGTGGCCTGCGTCAATGGTGTATCGCAGGGGTTGCAGAACACGGGTTGAGCGTCACCGGGTCCCGTGGGCCTTTTTTGCAGGAGCGCACCCAGTGCGCGAAAAGCCTACACGGCGGTGACGCCATGACCTTGCGGTCGCGCACAAGGTGCGCTCCTACAACGTCGCGCCAGTGTATGGCGTAGCTCTACTGTGGGAACGCACCCTGTGCGCGACAAACCTACGAAGCGGCGGGCACGCAGCTCCGCGGTCGCGCACAAGGTGCGCTCCTACAACGTCGCACCAGTGTATGGCGGAGCTCTACTGTGGGAGCGCACCCTGTGCGCGAGAAACCTACGAAGCGGCGAGCAAGCAGCTCCGCGGTCGCGCACAAGGTGCCCTCCTACAACGTCGCGCCAGTGTATGGCGGAGCTCTACTGTGGGAGCGCACCCCGTGCGCGAGAAACCTACGAAGCGGCGAGCACGCAGCTCCGCGGTCGCGCACAAGGTGCGCTTCCACATCGCCAGGTGCGTTTAGCCGTCCAGCTCCGACCAGCGTGCATACGCAGCATCGAGGTCGCGTTGCAATGCGGCCAGCGTCTCGTTGGCCTTCATTACCGCAGCATTGTCCTGACGGAAGAAGTCCGGATCATTCATGGCCTCGGTGCGCGCGGAAATGTCCGCTTCCAGCGCTTCGATGCGCGCCGGTAGTTGCTCCAGCTCGCGGGCATCCTTGTAGCTCAGCTTCTTCTTCGGCTCGGAAGCTGGTGTCGCCGTCGGTGTCGCGGCCTTCGTGTCAGCTGGCTTGCCGGCCGATGCGGGTGCGGCAGACAGGGCAGGGCGCTGGCGCAACCAGTCGCTGTAGCCGCCGACGTATTCGCCGACCTTGCCGTCGCCTTCCAGCACAAGCGTGCTCGACACCACATTGTCGAGAAACTCTCGGTCATGCGAGACCAGCAGCAGCGTGCCCTTGTATTCGGTAAGCAGCTCTTCGAGCAACTCCAGCGTCTCGACGTCGAGGTCGTTGGTCGGTTCGTCCATCACCAGCAGGTTGGACGGCTGCGCGAACAGCTTGGCGAGCAGCAGGCGATTGCGTTCACCACCCGAGAGGCGGGTGATCGGCGCGCGTGCGCGCTCCGGCGAGAACAGGAAATCCTGCAGGTAGCCGATGATGTGCTTGCGCGAGCCGTTGAGCTCGATGTATTCGCGGCCCTCGGCCACGTTGTCCAGCGCGTTGAGTTCGTCGTTGAGCTGTACGCGGTGCTGGTCGAAGTAGGCGATCTGGATGCCGGTGCCGAGCGTGGCGTGGCCGCGCTCGGGCTTGAGGTCGCCCAGCATGATCTTCAACAGCGTGCTCTTGCCGGCGCCGTTGGGACCGATGATGCCGACGCGATCGCCACGCATGAGGGTGGTGCTGAGGTTGTCGATCAGCACGCGGCCGCCGTAGCTCTGGTGCACGTGTTCGAGCTCGATGACCTTCTTGCCCGATGCCTGTGCGTTGGCCAGCGTCATCTTCACGTTGCCGGACAATTCACGGCGCTGCGAGCGCTCCACGCGCAGCGCCTTCAACGCACGTACGCGACCTTCGTTGCGCGTGCGGCGCGCCTTGATGCCCTGGCGAATCCACACTTCTTCCTGCGCGAGCTTCTTGTCGAACAGTGCGTTGGCCTGCGCTTCGGCATGCAGGCGTTCCTCGCGGCGACGCAGGTAGTTGTCGTAGTCGCCCGGCCAATCGGTGAGCTGGCCGCGGTCGATCTCCACGATGCGCGTGGCAAGTGCGCGGAGGAAACTACGGTCATGCGTGACGAACACGATGCTGCCGTCGAACTGGCGCAGGAAACCTTCGAGCCAGCCGATCGCTTCGATGTCGAGATGGTTGGTGGGTTCGTCCAGCAGCAACACATCGGGCTTGCGCACCAGGGCCTGCGCGAGCAGTACGCGGCGCTTCATGCCGCCGGACAGTGCCGCGAAGTCGGTGTCCGATGGCAGCTCCAGACGCGTCAATACATCGGTGACGCGGCGATCCAGATCCCACCCGTGGCGAGCTTCGATCTGCGACTGCACATCGCCCAGCGCATCCATGTCGCCTTCGGCGAGCAGGTGGTGATAGCGCGCAAGCAGATGGCCAAGGTCGCCGAGCCCTTCGGACACCACGTCGAATACGCTGCCCGAAGTGTCCTGCGGAACCTCCTGCGCCATGCGCGCGACGACGACGCCGTTTTGCACGCGCACTTCGCCGTCGTCGGCTTTGAGTTCCCCGGCGATCAGCTTCATCAGGGTGGATTTGCCCTCGCCATTGCGGCCCACGATGCACACGCGCTCGTTGGCTTCGATGGAGAGGTCGACTTGTTGGAGCAGGAGCGGGCCGCCGATGCTGAAATCGACGCGCTGGAGTTGGATCAGTGACATCCCGCCATTCTAGCGTCAGGCGGCCTGCCGGCCGGACTTCGCGTTACTGGCCCTCAAGGGAAATAGAAGGGCGCCGATAGGGAAAAAAGCCTTTCGCCGTCGGCCTTTTGCGGGCAAACTCGACTGGCAACGTAGACACCGTTTTCACGGTGAAATCTGCGTAAAGGCGGCGCAATAGGCGCCGTCATCGTTTTATCGTCCATGGAAACATGGACTTATGCGTGCTAATTCAAGTATTGTCTCTGCCCATGGCTGGCGCTGCGATGAAGTCCTCGCAACGCCCTGTTGTCGGCGAGCTGGAAGCGAGGGTAACGGGGTGGCTATCAAGTCCGAAACGCCGGCCAGGGGGGGTACCTGGCGTCGCGGCCTGATTGCATTGTTGGTGTCTGTCGCCGGCAGTGTCATGGGTATCGCACATGCAGGGTCCTCCGCCATCGTGGTGGACGACACCGATGGCCAGGTGATCACCGCCGTCAATCCCGACGAAGCTGCCCATCCGGCCTCGCTGGCCAAGATGATGACGCTGTACCTCACCTTCCAGGCGGTGCAGAGCGGCACGCTGAAGATGGATCAGGAGCTGCCGGTGTCCTCGTGGGCGGCCTCCAAGGCGCCGACCAAGCTCGACCTGCGCAACGGCCAGACCATCTCGGTCGAGGACTGCGTGCTCGGCATGATCACCAAGTCGGCCAATGACGCCGCCACCGTGGTGGCCGAAGGCATGGGCGGCACGGAAAGCCACTTCGTCGAGATGATGAACGCGCAGGCCCAGTTGCTGGGCATGAGCAGCACCCGTTTCGCCAACGCGTCGGGCCTGCCTGATCCGGAAGACACCACCACCGCCCGCGACATGAGCAAGCTGGCGATGGCGCTGTACCACGACTTCCCGCAGTACTCGCACTACTTCGCCACGAAGGAATTCATGTTCCGCGGTCGCCTGGTGCGCGGTCACAACAACCTGATGGACAAGTACCCGGGCATGGACGGCCTGAAGACGGGCTACACCAACGCCGCCGGCTTCAACCTGGCCTCCACGGCCACGAAGGACGGCCGTCGCCTGTTCAGCGTGGTGCTCGGCGGTCGTACCGCCGCGACCCGCGATCGCCTGATGGCGCGCCTGCTGGATGACGGCTTCGAGAACCAGGAGACGCCGGCCGAGCTGGTCGCCCAGGTCGGCACAGTGCCGGCCGCTGCCAAGGGTGGCCGCCGGTCCTCCGCCAAGGCAACCGCCGTGGCGGACGCCACGCCCGCCACGCCCGCCTCGCGCCGCCACCATCGCCGCAGCAAGGCGGATGCCGTGGCGACTCGCAGCACCGCCACCTGCTCGAAGAAGAAGGCTGTGACCTGCCCGGCGCCGAAGGCGACGGCGCGCAAGGTGGCTTCGGTGGGGTCGTCGCCGGACAAGTGAGCCGGTTGGGCGGTGCAACCGTGTGCTGCAGACGGGTCGCGTAAGCGGCCCGTTTTCGTTTTTGCGGTAGGCACGCGTGCTCTTTTGTAGGAGCGCATCCTGTGCGCGACAGCCTTTCGCCTCGGTCTCGATGTTCGTCGTGCCGGCGCAGGCCGTACCAAGTTTCGTCAGTCTTCGGTTGTCGCGCTTCTGCCAGCTTGCCGCTTACGCAGCGGGCGTTTCGACGTCCTGCCGGCCGCCGAGTCACTTTTCTTTTGCTGGCCCAAAAGAAAAGTAACCCAAAGAAAATGGCCTTGAGAGCCAAGGCTCGTAGCGATATGAGGGATAGAGCCTGACGATCGAGGCCAGCTAGATGCGCTCGTTACTACCTCGAACGAAGTGGCTACACCGCAACGCGCCGATGCGAAGAGGACTTAAGGCAACTACGTTGTATCGCGAGGAAATCCGTGTGCACTGCACTGTTCCCTCTCCCGCCGGGAGAGGGCTGGGGTGAGGGGCGGGTGCTCGCGAAAGCCTTGCCCACCTCTGTAGGAGCGCACCCAGTGCGCAACCGCAACGTATCAACGACCTCTGCGGTCGCGCACTGGGTGCGTTCCTACAGGGAGAGAACCCCGCTCTTCGCTCCGGTCTTTGACCTTCCCTCCCCTATGCCGCGAGTAGGCGGGAGGTGGATCAGCCCGCAGGGTGGCCGGCAGGACGCCGGCCAGGGGATCGTCAGGGCAGGAGGCCCTGTCGATCCACCCCGCCTCTCGTCTGCGACCCTGCAGGGGCGCGGCATCGGGGTGGCCTTTCTCTTGGTCACTTCTCTTGACTCCGGGCATCCTGCCCTTCGCCCTGCGGGCCGGCTTCGCCGTTCGCACGCGCTCCTGCGCGTGCGTGGCCACGCAAAGAGAAGTAACCCGCTAGTCGGCAGACGAGCGGAAGCCCACCGCAGGCGAGCAACTTGGCGATATCGCGACAATCGAAGACTGACGTCACTGGGCCCCGGCCTACGCCGGGACGACGAACGTGAAAACCGAGGCGAAAGGCGGTCGCGCACAGGGTGCGCTCCTACAAAGGGGAGGACACGCAACGTGGGCCACAAAAAAACGGGCCGCTTTCGCGGCCCGTTTTCGATGCGAGGCAAGCGTGTCGCTTACTTCAGCTTGGCATCGGCGCGCAGCGCCTCGGCCTTGTCGGTCTTTTCCCACGAGAACGCGGTGTAGGTCTTGCCGTCCGGACCCTTCACTTCGTACGGGGTGCGGCCGAAGTGGCCGTAGCTGGCGGTCTGCTGGTACATCGGGTGCACCAGGTCGAGCATCTTGATGATGCCGTACGGGCGCAGGTCGAAGTGCTTGCGGATCAGCTTCTCGATCTTCTCGTCGGCGATCTTGCCGGTGCCGAAGGTGGTGACCGAAATGGAGGTCGGCTCGGCCACGCCGATGGCGTAGCTCACCTGCACTTCGCAGCGGTCGGCGATGCCGGCGGCCACGATGTTCTTGGCGACGTAGCGGGCGGCGTAGGCGGCCGAACGGTCGACCTTGGACGGATCCTTGCCCGAGAACGCGCCACCACCGTGACGGGCCCAGCCGCCGTAGGTGTCGACGATGATCTTGCGGCCGGTCAGGCCGCAGTCGCCCACCGGGCCGCCGATCACGAACTTGCCGGTCGGGTTGATGTGGAACTTGGTGCCCTTGTGCAGCAGCTTGGCCGGCAGCACCGGCTTGAGGATGTGCTCGCGCACGGCCTCGATGAGGTCCTTCTGCTTCACGTTCGGGTCGTGCTGGGTCGACAGCACCACGGCGTCGATGGCGGTCGCCACGCCGTTTTCATAGCGCAGGGTGACCTGGCTCTTGGCGTCCGGGCGCAGCCACGGCAGCGGCGAGTTCTTCTTCTTGCGGACCTTGGCCTGCTGCTCCACCAGACGGTGCGAGTAGTAGATCGCGGCCGGCATGTAGTCCTTGGTCTCGTTGGTCGCGTAGCCGAACATCAGGCCCTGGTCGCCAGCGCCCTGTTCTTCCGGCTTCTTGCGGTCCACGCCCTGGTTGATGTCCGGGCTCTGCTTGCCGATCAGGTTCAGCACGCCGCAGGTCTCGCCGTCGAAGCCGACGTCCGAGGAGTCGTAGCCGATGTCGGTGATGACCTTGCGGGTCAGCGCTTCCAGGTCGATCCAGGCGCTGGTGGTGATTTCGCCGGCGACGATCGCCACGCCCGTCTTCACCATCGTTTCGCAGGCCACGCGCGCACGCGGATCCTGCGCGATGATCGCATCGAGGACGGCATCGGAGATCTGGTCGGCGACTTTGTCCGGATGGCCTTCGGAGACCGATTCGGAGGTGAAGAGGAAGTTGCTCATCGCGGGTTATATCCTTCCTTACGGATAAAGAGATAAAAGGGGTGGCGCATGATACACGGCCCACCCCGGCTTTGCAGCCTCAGCATGGGGTCGGGACATCACGATTTCATGCCGATTCAGCCGTTTGGACGGCTTTGCGGCCCTTTGCCACCGCCGGAAAACGGGCGCGCCGGCGGCCTGCGGGCCACCGGCATCGTTTCAGCATAGCGTAGGCGGGTCGCAGCGGCCCGGAGTGTCAGGGACGCCAAACCCCCTCAACGGCGGGTGAAGCCATCGTCGCTCCAGGCCTCGCTGCCCACGCCGTGGTGCACGAAAAACAGGCCGTCGGGGTCGTAACGACGCTTGGCGGCGGCCAGTCGCGGATAGTGGCTGCCCCAGAACGAGGTCTGCCAGTCGGGCTCGAAGTAGTTGCTTTCGGACACGTACGAACCGGCCCCGGGCGCGACCTTCAGCAAGGCGTCCATCGAGGCGTCGATGCGCTTGGCTTCCGAACGCGCATCGGCAAGGTCGGGGCTCGGACCGGGCATGCCGGGAAAGGCAGCGCCGCTTTCACCGCCCGTGATGGCCAGCGCGAAGGCGTCCAGCACCTGCGGGTTCGTGGCGGTGTCGCGCGATCGTTCCAACGCATCGGCCGGCGCGCCGGCGAGCCCCTTGTTGAAGTGCAGCGAGAATCCCCAGTGGCGCGTGGCGGCAAATATCGCGTCGGCAAACGCGGATTGTCGGCCCGGATCGAGCAGCGATTGCGGCAGCCAGGCGGAGCGATAGCCATGGATGAACTGGCCGACCTGTCCCTCGTCGCCCGCCCACAGCACGTGGTCGCGCGGTGCGTCGGGACGGCTGTCGGGCACGATCAGCTGCGGCGCATGCTGGCGGAAAAATTCCGCATCCCAGAAATGCCGCGCGGGCAGGGCGATCACGTGGGGTTCTTCCTTGAAGCGACAGTCCTTGCGCGCGCGCACCCAGGCGAAGAACGGTGCCCAGGTCTCTTCGGCTGCCTTTTGGTCCAGCCCCTGGAACACCATGGACAGGCGCAGCGCGTTGTCGCCGCGGAAGACCATCTGCTCGCCCCAGTGCGGGTTGAACAGCGCCTCGCGATAAAAGCGGACTGCCTCGGCGATGAGCGCGCGATAGGCCTCATCGGAATCGGCCTGGATCACGCCGAACACGGCGCCGAACATCTCCGGCAACTCGTGCGTGCGCAGCGTGAGCCGCGTGACCACGCCGAAGCTGCCGCCACCTCCGCCCTTGATGGCCCAGAACAGTTCCGGATCCTGGCGCGCATTCACGACATGCACCTTGCCATCCGCCGTCACCACTTCCGCCTCCAACAGGCTGCCCGAAGCGGTGCCGAAGCGCTTGGAGAAGCTGCCGAATCCGCCGCTCTGCACCAGGCCTGCCACGCCCACTGTCATGCAGCCACCACCCTGCACGTAGCGGCCGGCCCCGGTGGTGACCGCGCCATAGGCGTCCACCCACATGGCGCCCGCCTGCACCGTGACCGCTGGCAGGGGAGCCTGCCGCCCTTCGCAACCTTGGGGGACGAATTGATCGTGCAAGGTCACCGCGTTCATGTGGCGCGTCCAGATCAGCAGCGAATCGGGCGCGTCCGAGGTGCCCTGGTAGCTGTGGCCGCCGCCTTTCACCACCAGTCGCAGGTGATGCGTGCGCGCGAAGTTCACTGCCGCGACCACGTCGGCCGTCTTCGTCGCTGCTACGGCGTAGGCGCTGGGCCGCGAGGTCCAGGCATCGACCCAGCCGCTGGTCTGGGTGAGCGCGGCCGTGTCGCCGATGTAGTAGGGGTTCTTGATCTGCGCGAGGGCTTCCTCACGGGCGGCCGAGCTCGCCGCCGCATCGAAGGGTGACTGCACGCGCTCGAGGCGTCCGCCGACCGCGTGGCGCAGTTGTTCCCATTGCGCCTCGCTCGGCCAGCCCGGCTGACCGGGCCGGACGCGGGCGCGCCACGAGCCGACGGCCGCCATCGCCTCCCGGGCGGACGCGAGCGAAGGGGCGGCTGCCCACGGAACCAAGGGCAGGATGAGGGCTGCTTTGAGCAGGTCGCGACGGCGCATGGCGAACTCCGGATCAGTCGGGATGCCGCCACTTTCCGCGGGCCACGGCGCGGAACAAGCGCCAGGTGACGAGGCGAGGCGGCGTGGGGACGAATCGCGGGTGAGCAGGGACGGACAGGGACGAATGCCAGGCGCAAAGGGAGCCTCACGCTGGCCCACCGCCACGCGTTTGGCGATACCTGCCGCGGCCTCCATAATCGACAGCCTCCCGCAAGCCGCAAAGAGGATCACCCGGATGAAGTCACTGATCTGGCGCGTACTGGCCACCTTGCTCCTGCTCGGCCCGCTGTCGGTGGGCGCCATGGCGGACAGCGCGCCGCCCTCGCATTGGGCGCCCGACATCGACGCCTTCGTTGCCGCCGATCGCGCGCACCCGCCGGCACCGCACGGCGTGCTGTTCATCGGCAGCTCGTCCATCCAGTACTGGAAGTCGCTGGCGCAGGACTTCCCGGGTATCCCGGTGATCAACCGTGGCTTCGGCGGCTCGGCGTTGCCCGACTCCACGTATTACGCCGACCGCATCGTGTGGCCGTACAAGCCGAGCCTGATCGTGATGTATGCCGGCGACAACGACGTCAACGACGGCGCCACGGCGGACCAGGTGCTGGCCTCGTTCCAGAAGTTCGTGGCGCGTGCGCGTGAAGGCGTGCCGGGCGTGCCCATCGTCTACATCTCGATCAAGCCGAGCATTGCGCGCCTGGCGCTGTGGCCGACCATGAAGGCGGCCAACGACAAGATCCGCGACTGGGCCGCCACGCAGAAGGACGTCCGCTTCATCGACATCGCCCCTGTCATGGTCGATGCGAACGGCAAGCCGCGCCCCGAACTGTTCCGTCCCGATGGCCTGCACATGGTGCCGGCCGGCTATGCGCTGTGGATCGCCGCGCTCAAGCCCGTGCTCGCCCAGTACGGCTTCGTTACCAAGCCCGCTCAGTAAACCAGCGCGCGCGCCTGCACAAAGGCGAAGAAGAACACCGCGTTCGGATCGTTGCGCACGGCCTGCAACTCCTGCCGCATGCCCTCGACCGTCGCGGTGTCCACCTTGCCGGTGGCGACCAATTGCTCCGCCGCCGACAGCAGCAGTTCCTCCCAGAACTCGATCATCTGCTTGCGCTTGCCGGGCTGGCGGTTGTCGAGGTGGAAGCTCTTCACCTCGGTCTGCACATCGCGATAGCCGCCGGCCAGCAGCAGGTTGCCGAGCTTGGCGCCGATGAACGGGTCGCCGCCGCTGTCGTACTGCAGGTCGTTGAAGGCCATCCAGTAGCGCAGCAGGTTCGGTGAATATGGATCGAGGAAGAACGAGGAATTGAGCACCTCGGTCACGTAGACCACCGCGCCCGGGCTCAGCACGCGACGCAGTTCGCTCAGCACGCGCGCCGGACTGGGCATGTGCTCCAGCACCCAGCACAGGTAAGCCGCGTCGAAACTGCGATCGGGAAAGGGCAGGTCGGTGGCATCGGCCTGTTGCAGCGTGTAGCGCGAGCTGCACCAGGCCGTCTGCGCGAGGTTCTGCTCGGCGGCGGCGAGTTGCGCTTCCGAGCGATCCACGCCGGTGACATCCAGGTTCGGAAAACGACGCAGCAGGATTTCCGTCTGCGCGCCCACGCCGGAACCGATCTCCAGCAACCGCGTGGCTTCGCTGTAGTCGATCCGGCTGAACAGGATGGTCTCGAACATGCGCGCCTGCCGGACCAGCCGCGATTGTTCCTCGGCCGAAAAGCCGTGGATATAGGGAAACTCGCCGGTCACGATGCTGTTCACAAAGGCAGCCCACCCGGGGCGCGCTGGATCGGACGCTTCAACCTACGCCCTGGCGTGTGGATGGAAAGTCGCGATCAGCGCGCCGCCGGATGCGCGTGGATGAATGCCAGCATGTCGGACAGCGTCGGTGCATCGCCGCGCATCGGCCGCGACAGCGCGAACAGCACCGCCCCGTGTCCCACGTCGGGATAGAGCTTCAGGGTGACGTCCTCGTGTCGCGCATCCATCGCCCGCGTCAGCGAGATGGCGTTGGTGGGCACGACCTCGCGATCGTCCACGCCCTGCAGCAACAGCATGGGCGGTTCGTTGCCCTGCACGAAGGACACCGGCTGCCCGCGCCGCTGCGCCTCGGGCGTAGGGCCAAACGCGGCGATCATGTCCTCGTCGTCATCCGGCACGGGCACGAAGTCGTAGCAGCCGGCGAGGCCGATGAAGCCGGCAAGGTCGCGCGGCTGCATGCCGGAGGCGGCCAGCCATTCCGGATCGGTGGCGAGCAGGGCGGCGATCTGGCCGCCCGCCGAGTGGCCCATCACGAAGATGTCGTTCGCGGCGCC
The DNA here is from genome assembly GCA_000632805.1 of Dyella jiangningensis. Classification (GTDB taxonomy): domain Bacteria; phylum Pseudomonadota; class Gammaproteobacteria; order Xanthomonadales; family Rhodanobacteraceae; genus Dyella; species Dyella jiangningensis. Next base: position 114,247 of record CP007444.1, read on the forward strand.
GCCGAATTCGCCGGCATGGGCGTGCGTCCAGGCGACGGCTTCCGCGGCATCGCTCATGAAACCATCCAGCGCCACCTTCGGCACCTTGCGGTAATCCGGTATCACCACTACGACACCTTCGGCCGCCAGGGCCGATCCCACGAAGCGATACCACGCGCGTTCGCCACGCGCCCAGTCGCCGCCGTAGAAAAACACCACGACCGGTGCGTGATTCGCCTGCGCGGGCGCGTACACGTCCAGAGCCAGCGCATGTTCCGCGTCGAACACCACGCCGTGTCGCTCGGCGATGCCGCGGTGCTGGTCAGTGGCATTGAGTCCCGCGAACAGCGTGGCCTCGCAGCCGGCGATGGTGAGGCATGCACACGCAAGCAGTGACACCCGCCAGGCGCGTACCGATGCTGCACGGATGGATCGCATGGAAATCATGAGCGTCGCGGGAGAGGAGCCGACGGCCATGATGCCCTGCACATCGCCGCAAGGGGTTGCGATGCGCATCAGCGCACGCGTCGCGATCAAAGCGATTGCACTGACACAAACGCAGGCCGCGGGACATATCGAGCCCGTGGCCGACCCTGCGAGCCTGACAGGTCGGTGACGTACGGCATGCGAAGTCGCGCCACCACGCGTGCCGTCGGGTCTCATCCGGGTCCGGTGCCGCCGGCATGAAGCGAAGGGACTCGGAATCGATCAACACAGGGAACAGGAATGAAGCAGAGCAGGAAGCAGGGGCTGGCGCTGATGGCGCTGTGCGGCTTGACGGTCACATTGGCGGGATGCAACGCGGCGGACATCAAGCAGTCGACGACGAGCGCTCAGGACCAGCGCGCGAAGAAAGAAGCGGAAATCCCGCATTGCACGAAGAAGCTGGGCACCGTCACCGTCAACGAACCCGATGCCGCTACCAACTGGTGGACCGGCCAGCAACTGCCGGCACCGAGCAAATTGATCAAGGTGTTCGTCAGCAAGTCCGGTTGCTTCACGCTGGTCGACCGCGGTGCCGGCATGGACGTGGCGATGCGCGAGCGCGAACTGGCATCGGGTGGCGAGCTGCGCAACCAGTCCAACCTCGGCAAGGGCCAGTTTAAGGCGGCCGACTACGTGATGGTGCCCGACCTCATCTCCAGCAACCGCGATGCCAGCGGCGGTGCGGTGGGCGCGTTGCTGGGCGGCTTGATCGGTGGCAAGGCCGGCGCACTGGCCAGCAACATCAACTTCTCCACCAAGACGGCGGATGTGACGTTGACGCTCACCGATGTGCGTTCCTCCGAGCAGGTGGCCCTGGTTGAAGGCAACGCCAAGAAGACCGACGTCGGTTTCGGCGCAGCCGGCGGCCTGTTCGGCGGCAGTGGCTTGGGAGCGGCTGGCGTAGGCGGCTACGCCAACACCGAGATCGGCCAGGTCATCACGCTGGCCTATCTGCAGGCCTATACCGACATGGTCACGCAGCTGGGCGGCCTGTCCGGCGATGCGGCGCAGAGCAACGCGCGCCAGTCCGTCACCGTCACCGAGGCCAGCCGCTTGCTTGCCAAGCCGGGTACCGGAGCCACGGTGCGCAGCGTGAGTGCGGGCATGACGCTCTATCCCACGGGCAACAAGCAGGGCGCCCTTTGGGAAGTGGAAGATGAAATGGGCAACAAGGGCTGGATCAGCTCCACCCAATTGCAGATGGCGAAATAAGCCGTCGCACCATCGGGTCGCGCAAGCGGCCCGATGCGTTTTCAGGCAGCGAGGCGGATGCCTTCCTGCAAAGCGTCGAAATAATCGCGAGTGAGCCGAAGCTGGTCGGCGGCATTTTCGGCACGGTTCACCACGTCGCGGAACGCGGCGTTTTCCGGGCGATCCTTCGCGTACCAGCCCAGGTGCTTGCGCGCGATGCGCACACCCTGCAGTTCGCCGTAGAACGCATAGAGCTGTTCCAGGTGATGCACCAGGATGTCGCGCACTTCGGCGGGTGTCGGCTCGGGCAGCGTTTCGCCGGTGGCGAGGTAATGCGCGATCTCGCGGAAGATCCACGGACGGCCCTGCGCACCACGACCCACCATAACCGCATCGGCGCCGGTGACATCGAGCACGTGCTTCGCCTGCTTCGGTGTGAGCACGTCGCCATTGGCGAGCACGGGAATGCGTACGGCCGCCTTCACGGCGGCGATCGTTCCGTATTCGGCCTCACCCTCGTATTTGTCGGCGCGCGTGCGGCCGTGCACGGCGAGCGCGGCGATGCCCGCGTCCTCGGCGATCTTCGCGATGGTGAGCGCGTTCTTGTTCTGGCGATCCCAGCCGGTGCGGATCTTGAGCGTGACCGGCACGTCCACCGCATCGACCACGGCCTTCACGATGCGCGCGACCAGCGGCTCGTCCTGCAGCAAGGCGGAGCCCGACCACACGTTGCATACCTTCTTGGCCGGGCAACCCATGTTGATGTCGACGATCTGTGCGCCGTTGTCGGCGTTGTAGCGCGCGGCCTCAGCCAGCATGGCCGGGTCGTAGCCGGCGATCTGCACGCTCACCGGCTCGGGCTCGCCCGCATGGTCCATGCGTTGCCGCGACTTGCGCGTCTGCCACAGGCGCGGATCGGCGTTGGTCATCTCGGACACGGCCAAGCCCGCGCCCAGCCGTTTGCACAGCAGGCGGAAAGGCTTGTCGGTGACCCCGGCCATGGGCGCGAGCACCACGGGCGGGTCGATGCGGTAGGGGCCGATTTGCATCCCGTTATTGTACCCGGCCGGAAAATCCCCTGTGGGAGCGCACCCTGTGGGCGACAAACCAAAGGGGCGGCGGACTGCCAGGTCACCGTCGCGCACAGGGTGCGCTCCCACAAAGAACGCCGCGTCAATGGCTGGCTTTTGCCGCCAGCCCCTGCAACTGCGCGGGCTCATGCTTGTGCTTGAACAGCAGCATGAACAGCACCGCCACCACCAGCGAATAGCTGGCGAAGGTGATCCAGATGCCGTGCCAGTCCTTGCTCTGGTCCGGATGTGTGAAGAACGCCTCGATGATCACGCCGCTGATCGAGCTGCCCAGCACGGCGCCGATGCCGTTGGTCATCAGCATGAACAGGCCCTGCGCGCTGGCGCGTATCGACGGGTCGCTCTGGCCTTCCACGAACAAGGAGCCGGAGATGTTGAAGAAGTCGAACGCCATGCCGTACACGATGCACGACAGCACGATCATCCACAGGCCCGAACCCGGGTTGCCATAGGCGAACAGGCCGAAGCGCAACGTCCACGCCAGCATGCTGATCAGCATCACCGTCTTGATGCCGAAGCGGCGCAGGAAGAACGGAATGGCCAGGATGAACAGCGTTTCCGAGATCTGCGAGATCGACATGATGATGGCCGGGTAACGCACCGCCACCAGCTCCTTGTACTCGCCCATCTGCGCGAAGTCGTGCAGGAACGTGTCGCCATAGGCGTTGGTCAGCTGCAGCGCCGCGCCCAGCAGCATGGCGAAGATGAAGAAGATCGCCATGCGCGCTTCGCGGAACAGCTTGAACGAGGTGAGGCCGAAGGTATCGAGCCACGACTGGTTTGCGCTGTGCTGGAAGCGCGGCGGGCAGGCGGGCAGCGTGAACGCATACAGGCCCAGCAGCAGCGCCGCGCCGGAGGCGACGTAGAACTGACCCGACGAAGTTTCCAGGCGCAGCAGGCTCACCGTCCACAGCGCGGCGATGAAGCCCACCGTGCCCCACACGCGGATCGGCGGGTAATCCTTGACGATGTCCTTGCCGTCGCTCTTGAGCGCGTTGTACGCCACTGCAATGGAGAGTGAGATGGTCGGCATGTAGAACATCATGTTGAGCAGCATCACCCAGAACATCAGGCTGGGCGACTGCACCATCGGCACGCAGAAGAGCACGGCGGCGCCGCACAGGTGGAAGAGGCCGTAGAGCTTCTCGGCATTGATGTACTTGTCCGCGATCACGCCCGCGATGGACGGCATGAACAGCGAGGCGATGCCCATGGTCGAGAAGATCGCGCCGAACTGTGCACCCGACCAATGCTTGTCCTGGAACCAATAGGCACCGATGGTGAGCAGCCACGACCCCCATACAAAAAATTGCAGGAAGTTCATTGCAATCAGGCGGAGTCGAAGGCTCATCAGCGTCGTCGTTGGTTCAAAACAGCGGTGGAAATCGGTCCGGGAGGCACGCGCCAGACGGCAGCCCGGGCCTAAGCCCAGCCTGTCCAGAAGAGGCGGAGATCCCCTGCACGGCCAAGGGCGTCCCGAGGACGTGTAAAAATAAGAGCCTAGAGGAACCACCGCCATGGCGACAAGTTGCGTCGCCGCGAGAAAGTGCGGTTCCGCCATCGTGGAGAGCGCCGTGAACCTGTTCCTGACTATCGCCATCGTGCACCTGGTGGCCCTGCTGAGCCCCGGCCCGGATTTCTTCTTCGTGTCGCAGACCGCCGTGAGCCGCACGCGCCGCCAGGCGATGTTCGGCGTCATCGGTATAACCCTTGGCGTGGTGGTGTGGTCGGCGCTGGCGCTGGCGGGCCTGCAGCTGGTGCTGCAGCGGTTGGCCTGGCTGGAGCGGCTGATCAGCGTTGCCGGTGGCCTCTACCTCGCCTGGATGGGCGTGAAGATGCTGCGCGGCGCCCTCCGCGCACCGGCCACGCCAGCCGGCGAGCCGCAGCAGGCGCTGCAGCAGAGCGACTGGGCCACGTTGCGCGCGGGCCTGCTCACCAATCTGTCCAACCCGAAAGTGGTGATCTACTTCGGCAGCGTGTTTTCCGCCTTCCTCGGCGATGGCGTGAGCGCCGGTGCTCGCTGGGGCCTGTGGAGCATGGTGGTGATCGAGACCTTGCTGTGGTTCACCGTGGTGGCGGGTGTGTTTGCCCTGCCGGCGATGCGCCGCGGCTACCTGCGTCTCTCGCGGTGGATCGATGGTTTGGCCGGTGCCGTATTCGTGGCGTTTGGCTTGCACCTGATCTTTTCCAAGCGCGCAGTCTGAGCACGCCTTAAGCAACTTTGCGCTTCTTTGTGGGAGCGCACCCTGTGCGCGACAAGCCTAGGGAGCGGACTGCTGAAGCGCCGCGGTCGCGCCCAAGGTGCGCTTCTACAGGTGAGAGGCGGCGACGCCTGGGCATAGGTCGGTGCGGGCATTCGCACCGCTAGTGGGGCAGTTCGGCCAGGCCGGACATCAAGGAGGGGAGCAGTCCGCGCGACGACGCGTCAGTCGTCATGCAGGCACGACCATGACGTCTCCCTTGGAGTCACTCCCAACGATTGAGATGCGGACCAAATGTCTTCCGTTGCGGACGCACGACGCAGAAGCGATGCCCACTCGGCGCCTGCATCACCCACCAGCGATCGCGCACATACGCCACGCGTATCGCACCCAGTCCTTCCAGTCGAGCCACTTCCGCATCGAGGTCGTCGGTTTCTATGTCGAGGTGCACGCGGCTTTCGTGGTCCACCCGTTGCAGGAGAATGATCGGTTCGTCCTGCTCAGTGACCAGTTCCGCATAACGGCCATCGCCATCCTGATCGACCGTCGCGATGCGCTTGTTGAGGGCGCGGCTCCAGAACGACGCGGCATCCTTGAGGTCGTCGGTCTGGCAGTCGATGACGACGGTGCATAGGCGGCTGTGATGCATGGTGGCGACTCCTGTCGTGCGGCAATGCCGTCCGTATAGCTGCGCACCGGTCGAGGAGCCGTCAACATGGAAAGACGCTAGCGTTGCGACCATGCGCCTCTACGGCGCCCACTAAAACGCTGCTAGCTTCCTCGGCCTTGGAAAGGTGCAGGAGGCTGGGGTGACCGATACATTCGACGATCTGCAGACCAGCTATGGACGCTGCCTGCGCCATGGCGGATTCATCGCCCGCTTCTACGAGATATTCATGGCAAGCCATCCGGACATCCCCGGCATGTTCAGTTATACCGATTTCAGCGTGCAGCACCTGGCCTTGCGCCGAGGCATCAGCGCCGCCATCGCGCACGCCGGCGGCAGCACGCTGACGCGAAGGACCATGGCCGAGATGGCGCAGGTGCACGGTCGCAAGGGGAGGGCGCCGGTGCCGCCGGAGCTCTATTCCTATTGGTCGGCCAGCCTGCTGCGCGCCATCGCCGAGCACGATCCGGAATACGATTTCGCGTTGGAGCAACGCTGGCGCAAGGCGCTGGATCACACCACCACCTACTTCATCGAACACTACTGAGCGCCATCGATGCGCATAAAAAAAGCCCCGGACATGCCGGGGCTTTTCCACGCAACGCCGTAGCTTAGTTCGGCAGCGACAGATCGTCGAGCAGCGCCTTGAGGAAGCGCGCGGCTTCGCCGCCGGTGGCGGCGCGATGATCGAACGTCAGCGAGATCGGCATGCGGCGATGCACTTCGATGCCGCCCATCACCGCCACTACGTCGTGGCTGAGCTTGCCCGCGCCGATGATGGCGACGCACGGCGGCACGACGACCGGCGTGGCGTAGCGGCCGGCGAACATGCCGAAGTTGGAAAGGCTGATGGTGTAGCCCGAGAGCTCCGACGCCGGGATGGAACGGTCTTCCACCGACATGCGCAGTCGCTTGATCGCGGCGCGAATGCCGGCGCCGTCGAGCACGTCGGCGTTGCGCAGCGCGGGCACGAACAGGCCTTCCTCGGTGTCCACGGCGATGCCGATGTCCACGTGCGGATGCAGCGTGCGCGTGAGGTTCTTGCCGTCGAACCAGGCGTTGAGCGCCGGCACGGTCTTGCAGGCCACCACGATGGAACGGATCAGGCGCGCGGTGATGTCCTGCTTGCCGATCCAGGCGTGCAGGTCGGCGTCATCGACCAGCGTGGTCGGCACGACGTTGGCGTGGGCCTCGGCCATCACGCGCGCCATGTTGCGACGGACGCCCTTGAGCTGTTCCGGCTGGCCACTGGCCTGCACGCTCGGCGGCGCCGTGCGCACTGGCTTGCCGGCGAGCGAGGTGGCCGTGCGGGCCGGTTCGGGCTCCGGCAGCTGCGGGGCGAGGTGACGACCGGCAGAGGCCGGCACCGCAGCGCGGGCCGGAGCGGCGCCGAGCTGGGCGCTGCCGTTGGCGGCGGCATTCTTCACGTCGGTCATGGTGACCACGCCGTCGGCGCCAGTCGGCGTCACGCGGGCGAGGTCGACCTTGAGCTTCTTGGCAAGCGCGCGCACCGCCGGCACGGCCTTCACGCCGCCGACGCTGCTGGCCTGCTCCACGTGCACGTGGCTGCCGGAGATCATCGCGCCGACCACGGTGCCTTCGTCTTCGCGATCGGCCTTGCCGTTGCTGTCGATCTCGCCGCCCTCATCGGAGGCGATCACTTTCTTGCCCTGGTCCGGGGCCGGGCTGCCGGCGCCTTTCTTCGGGCCATGGTGGTGCCCGGTGGACTCGGCTTCGGCACGCTGCTTGGCGTTCGGGTCGGGCTCGAACTCGGCCAGCGCGGCGCCGGTCTCGATGATGTCGCCGGCGGCGCCGTGCAGCTTGGTGACCTTGCCCGTATACGGGGACGGCACGTCGACGACGGCCTTGGCGGTTTCCATCGACACCAGCGGGGCGTCGAGCTTGATGGTGTCGCCTTCCTTCACGTGCCACTCGACGATGGTTGCGTCGGGAAGGCCTTCGCCGAGGTCGGGCAGGTAGAACGTCTTGATATCAGCCATGTTCGGAATTCCGAAAAGGTTGGGGTATTCGTAAATCCGCGTCCCGCTGTACGGGAGGCGGACAAAGGACTCAGCTGGCGGCCAGCGTGCGCTTGGCGGCTTCCACCACGCGTTCGGTGCTCGGCAGGTACTTCATTTCCAGGCGGAACAGCGGAATGTGCGTGTCGAAGCCGGTGACGCGCTCGACCGGCGCGAGCAGGTCGTACAGGCATTCCTCGGCGATGCGCGCGGCGATTTCCGCGCCGAAGCCGGCGGTCTTCGGGGCTTCGTGCACGATCACGCAGCGGCCGGTCTTCTGCACCGACTCGGCGATGGTGTCGAAATCCAGCGGGGTCAGCGTGGCGACGTCGATCACTTCGGCGCTGATGCCGTCGGCGGCGAGTTCGTCGGCAGCTTCCAGCGCTTCCTTCACCTGGGCGCCCCAGGTGACGATGGTGACGTCGGTGCCGTCGCGCAGCACGAAGCACACGTCCAGCGGCAGCGCCTCGCCGTCATCGGGCACTTCTTCCTTGTACTGGCGATAGATGCGCTTGGGCTCGAAGAACATCACCGGATCCGGATCGCGGATGGCGGCGAGCAGCAGGCCGTAGGCACGCGCCGGCGAGGACGGCATCACGACGCGCAGGCCCGGGATGTTGGTGAACAGGTGCTCGTTCGCCTCGGAGTGGTGCTCCGGTGCACGGATGCCGCCGCCCCACGGGGCGCGCCACACGGCCGGCACGGTGATGCGGCCGCGGGTGCGGTTGCGCAGGCGCGCGGCGTGACAGGCGATCTGCTCCATCATCGGGTAGATGAAGCCTTCGAACTGCGCCTCGGCCACCGGCTTCATGCCCTGAGCGGCGAGGCCCACGGTGACGCCGGCAATGGTGGTTTCGTCCAGCGGTGTGTCGAGCACGCGCAGCTCGCCGAACTTTTCCTGCAGGCCCTGGGTGGCGCGGAACACGCCGCCGTTGACGCCGACGTCCTCACCGAGCACGACGACGCTGTCGTCATGCGCCATTTCATAGGCCAGCGCCTGGGTGACGGCTTCGATAAGAGTGATCTGTGCCATGGCTTAGTGGGCCTTCTTTTCAAGCGAAAGAACGTAATCGCGCTGCTTGGCGAGATCGGCGGGGACTTCGGCGAAGGTGTAGTCGAACATCGCCGTGACCGGCTGCGTCTTGGTCTCGAGGTAAGCGTTCACCTCGTTGTCCATCCACTCGTCGCACTCGTTCTTCCACGCCTCTTCCTTGGCGTCGTCCCACACGCCCTTGGCCACCAGCCAGTTGCGCAGGCGCTTCATCGGCTCCTTGGCCCAGGCGTCCTTCACTTCCTGCTCGCCGCGGTAGCGACGGGCGTCGTCGGCGGTGGTGTGGTCGGACAGGCGATAGGTCACCAGTTCCAGCACGCTGCCGCCTTCGCCGTTGCGCGCGCGGTCCAGGGCGTCGCCCATGGCCTTGCGCACGGCGATGATGTCGTTGCCGTCCACCTGGATGCAGTACAGGCCGGCCGCAATGCCCTTCTGCGCCAGCGTCGGTGCACCCGACTGGATCTTGCGCGGCACCGAGATGGCCCACTGGTTGTTGACGATCACCGCCACCAGCGGAAGGTTCTGTGCACCGGCGATGTTGATGGCGCCGTAGAAGTCGCCCTTGGACGAACCACCGTCACCGATGGTGCACACGGCCACGCGCTTTTCGTTGCGGATCTTGAACGCCAGCGCGGAACCGGCGGCGTGCAGGCACTGCGTGGCGATCGGCACCGACCAGGCGAAGTCGTGGCGCGCCGGTTCCTTCTGGTAGTCGTTGCCGCGCTCGTCGCCGCCCCAGTACATGTACACCTCGCGCGGCTGCACGCCGCGATACAGCTGGGCGCCGTATTCGCGGTAGCTGGGCGCGAACACGTCTTCAGGTTTCATGGCGCTGCCGATGCCCACGTGCGCGGCCTCGTGGCCGAGGCAGCTGGCATAGGTGCCCAGCTTACCGGTGCGCTGCAGGGCGACCGACTTGGCGTCGAACACGCGGGTCGACATCATCAGCTTGTACAGCTCGACCATGTGATCGAGGTCGTTGGCGAAGGCAGGCAGGTCGTCACGAACCTGCTTGCCTTCCGCATCGAGATACTGCAGGTATTCGATTTCGAACTTGGCGGCGATGGACACAACTCGCTCCCGGAGAGAGTTAATGGAGATCTGGGATGCTGGAAGCGGCGGCCCATCCAGTGGGGCCAGCGGCGGACGTAAAGCCCTGAGCAAGACAGAAATTGTTACAGGCGAGGATGTTGCGCCGCAAGGCACGGTGCAGCATGCGGTCTCGTACGGGGCCGGCCCGCGCACGGGTTACCATGCGACTTTTCCGCACCCCGGATCGACATGACCGAGAACCAGCGCGACCTTGAGGCCGGTATCGAACTCGACCTGAACGGGCGACTGACCTACGGCGGCTACCTGCGGCTGGACCAGCTGCTTACCGCGCAGCACCCCCTGAGCGACCCGCCGCATCACGACGAAATGCTTTTCATCGTGCAGCACCAGGTGGCCGAGCTGTGGATGAAGCTCATCATTCATGAGCTGAAGGCCGCCATTGCCAGCCTGCGCCGCGACGACCTCGACCCCTGCCTGAAGATCCTGGCGCGCGTGAAGCAAGTTCAGCGACAGCTGTTCGAGCAGTGGGGCGTGCTGGAAACGCTGACGCCGTCGGAATACCTCGAATTTCGCGGCGTGCTCGGTTCCTCGTCGGGTTTCCAGTCGCTGCAGTACCGCAAGATCGAATTCCTGCTCGGCAACAAGAACGCGCAGATGCTGCAGGTCTTTGCGTACGACGAGGCCGCGCAGGCCGATCTGCGTGCGGTGCTGGAAGCGCCGAGCCTGTACGACGAATTCCTCATGTACCTCGCACGCCGCGGTCATGCGGTGCCGGCCGAATTGACCGACCGCGACTGGTCGCAGCCGTACAAGCGGCATGCGGATTTGCTTCCGGTGCTCAAGCGCATCTACGAGAACCGCGCGACGTATTGGCCCGAATACCACATGTGCGAGCAACTGGTGGATATGGAAGGCAGTTTCCAGCTCTGGCGTTTCCGCCATATGAAAACCGTGGAACGGATCATCGGACACCGCCGCGGCACGGGTGGTTCCTCCGGCGTGGCTTTCCTCAAGAAGGCGCTGGACCTGGAGTTTTTCCCCGAATTGCTCGACGTGCGCACGGAGCTGGGCAGCTGAGCTGTTCCTTTCGTTTCTCGGCGCGTCGGCGCCAACACCTGTGAATCATCACCCGGCCGGCGCGTTGCGACGGTCTGCTCTCAAGGGGCTTGCATGAGCAACACCGCTGAAACCGCACCCGCGTCGGTGCCCGATTTCCCGCAGACGATGGGACATCCGCGTCCGCTGTGGATGCTGTTCATGACCGAGTTCTGGGAGCGCTTCGCGTTCTACAGCGTGAGCTGGGCGCTGGCGCTGTACATCGTGGCGCACTTCTTCAACGGCGACCCGGCCGGCGAGGCCTGGGCCAGCAAGATCTATGGCGCCTATACCGCGCTGATCTACGCAACCAGCATCTTCGGCGGCTACGTGGCCGACAAGGTCATCGGCTACCAGCGCTCGATCCTGATCGGCGCGCTGGTGATGGCGGCGGGTCTGTTCGTGGTGATGCTGCCGAGCAAGGAGATCTTCCTGTTCGGCCTGGCGATGGTCGTGGTCGGCAACGGCCTGTTCAAGCCGAACATTTCCTCGATGGTCGGCCAGCTTTACGGTCCGAAGGACGAGCGCCGCGACCGCGGCTTCACACTGTTCTACATGGGCATCAATGGCGGCGCATTGCTGGCGCCGCTGCTCACCGGCTGGCTGGCAAGCCACTTCACCGACACGCCGACGCAGGAGAACTACCGCATCGTGTTCGGCGCCGCCGGCGTGGGCATGGCGCTGAGCCTGTTCTGGTTCTGGTTCGGTCGCCGCGGCCTGAAGCACGTCGGCCGGCCCGCGCCCGACCAGGCGAACCGGATGCGCGTGGTGTGGGTGCTGGTGGCCGTGGCGGTCGCGGTGCCGCTGGTCTACCTGCTGCTGGCCTTCATCGGCGCGAACGGCCTGCAGTGGCTGCTGAGCCTGCTGTTCGTCGGCGTGGCCGCGATGTTGATTGTGGAGGCCATCCGCCACGACCGCGTGCAGCTGGAGCGGGTGATCGCGATGCTGATCATCTTCGCCTTCAACATCCTGTTCTGGATGATGTACTTCCAGCTCGGCACTTCGTTCAACTTCCTCGCGGCGAACATGGTCGACCGCGAGATGTTCGGCGGCTGGATGTTCCCGGTGGGCTGGTTCCAGTCGGTGAGCCCGGTGGCGATCATCGTGCTGGCGCCGGTGGTGACGCAGGTGTGGGCGTTGCTGGCGCGTAGGCACAAGGAGCCGTCCATTCCGCGCAAGTTCGGCTTCGGCCTGGTGTTCAACGGCCTGGGCTTCACCGCACTGATGTACGCGCTGACCTATTCGGTCGACAGCCGCGGCCTGATCCCGTTCTGGCCGCTGACCGCCTGCTACGTGCTGCAGACCATCGGCGAGCTGTGCCTGTCGCCGATCGGCTTGTCGATGGTGACCAAGCTGGCGCCGCCGCGACTGGTGGGCGTGGCGATGGGCGGCTGGTTCCTGTCGATGGCGGTGGGCGGCAACCTGTCGGGCCTGCTGGCGGGCCAGATCAGCGGCGAGAGCGGCATGACCGCCGTTTCGGCGCTGGCCGGCTTCACCTTCAGCTTCTGGCTGCTCGCCGGTGCCGGCGTGCTGCTACTGCTGATTTCGCCGTTGATCAACCGCCTGATGCACGGCGTGCGTTGAAGGAGGAGCGCCACGGCCTGATTTCCGTGTCGCTTTTTACGAATTCGTAAAATGTTGCGGTGCATTTGACGGGCTCGGCTCAGGCCGGTTACATCTGCCCGTCCGCTTCAACCGGTCCGCACGCGACGTGCCGACCCGCACCCAACAGGGGAACGCATGGCCTATCCCACCTCGACCGGCACGACGTCGGCGCCCGATTACCCGCAGACCATGGGCCATCCGCGTCCGTTGTGGATGCTGTTCATGACCGAGTTCTGGGAGCGCTTTGCCTTCTATGGCATGCGCTGGGCGCTCACGCTGTACATCGTGGCGGAGTTCTTCAACAACGATCCGTCGGGGCAGGGTTTCGCCAGCCGCACCTACGGCGCCTACCTGGCGCTCGTTTACGCAGCAGCGGTGTTCGGCGGCTACGTGGCGGACCGCATCATCGGCTACCAGCGCTCGATCCTGGTCGGTGCCATCGTGATGTCGGCCGGCCTGTTCCTGATCATGGTGCCGAACGAGCAGGTGTTCCTGCTGGGTCTGTCGACCGTCATCGTCGGCAACGGCCTGTTCAAGCCGAACATCTCCTCGATGGTGGGCCAGCTCTACGGCGTGGGCGACGCACGCCGCGACCGCGGCTTCACCCTGTTCTACATGGGCATCAACGCCGGCGCGCTGGTGTCGCCGCTGGTCACCGGCTGGATGGCCAGCTACTTCACCGATACCCCGATGCAGCAGAACTACAAGCTGGTGTTCCTGGCCTCGGGCATCGGCATGCTGATCAGCCTGCTGTGGTTCTGGATCGGCCGCCGCCAGCTCAAGGGCGTGGGCCGGCCCACGCCCGAGCAGGCCAACCGCATGCGCGTGGTCTATGTGTTTATCGGCTGTGTGCTCGCCGTTCCTCTGGTGTATCTGGTGATGGCGAAGGCGGGCGCGGTGGTGCTGCAGTGGATGCTGACCGTGCTGTTCATCGGGCTCTCCCTGCTGCTGCTGGTCGAAGGCATCCGCGAAGGCAAGGTGCAGCGCAATCGCGTGATCGCGATGCTGATCATCTTCGTCTTCAACGTGTTGTTCTGGATGTTCTACGAGCAGGCCGGCAGCTCGTTCAACTTCCTCGCGCAGAACATCGTGGACCGCCAGATGTTTGGCGGCTGGGAATTCCCGGTCGGTTGGTTCCAGTCCGTCGCGCCGCTGTCGCTGGTGCTGCTGGCGCCGTTCGTATCGATCGCCTGGGGCTGGCTGGACAAGCGCCACATGGAGCCGTCGATCCCGCGCAAGTTCGGCCTGGGCCTGCTCGGCAATGCGCTGGCCTTCGTGGTGCTGATGTATGCGCTCTCCAGCCTGGTCGACAGCCGCAACCTGATCCCGTTCTGGCCGCTGGTCGTGGTCTACGTGCTGCAGACGCTGGGCGAGCTGTGCCTGTCGCCGATCGGCCTGTCGATGGTGACCAAGCTGGCGCCGGTGCGCCTGGTCGGCTTCGCCATGGGCGGCTGGTTCCTCTCCACCGGCATCGGCAACAACCTCTCCGGCATCTTCGCCGGCCACGTCAGCGGCGAAACCGGCATGACCGTCGCCTCCGCCCTCAGCGGCTTCACCTTCAGCTTCTGGCTGCTGGCCGGCGCCGGCGCACTGCTGTTCCTGATCGCGCCGTTGATCAACCGACTGATGCACGGCGTGAAGTAACGACGCGGGAAGCGTGCATCCGGCCGCTTCCCGACGATTACTTCGGCTCGATTGCCTGCAGCTTGTCCAGGATGCGCACCAGCCAGGTGCGCTCCTCCTCATCCAGCTTGGAGAGGAGATTGCGCTCGTGCTCGCGAGCCATCGGCGCCACCACTTCGTGGATGGCCCAGCCCGCTTCGCTGAGGCCAAGCACCGAGCGTCGCTTGTCGTCGCCATGGGTGGCCCGGGTGACCCAGCCCGCCTCGACCAGCTTGGCCAACGCCCGGCTTACCGCCACCTTGTCCATCAGGGTGCGCTCGGCCACTTCACGGGCGGACAGGCCCTCGAAACGCGCTAGCACGGCCATGACGCGCCACTCCGTCATGCTGAGGTCGAAACGCCGCTGGTAATCGTCGGCGATGGCCTGGCTAACCGCGTTGGAAAGGATGGAGAGCCTGTAGGGCAGGAAGTGCTCCAGCTCCAGCGGGGCATGGTCGGGATGGCGTTCTTCGGACACTGATGCGATGCTCCTTGCAACTGGTTTCATATGTAACTATAACGTCAGGATTATGAGGATGGTCGCACGCTTGGCGTAGGGCCATTGAGCATCGATCGATCAGGAGATTCCCATGAGCGCGCAGCCCAATCTTGGCATGCAGGTCACTACCTTCGAAAACCCCATGGGCATCAACGGCTTCGAGTTCGTCGAGTTCGCCGCCCCGGCTGGTCGCGGGCAGGAGCTGCATGACCTGTTCAAGAGCATGGGTTTCAGCGCCGTGCTGAAGCACAAGAGCCGGGCTATCACGGTTTACCGCCAGGGTGGCGTGAACCTGTTGGTCAACGAGGATCCGAACTCCTTCGCCGCCGAATTCGCCAAGGCGCATGGTCCGTGCGCTGCGGGTTTCGCCATCCGCTTCCGCAAGCCGGCCGATGAAGTGCGCGCCACGGTGCTGGGCAACGGTGGCGAGGCGATGGACGCACTGGGCGAGTCCACCAAGGCAATCAACGCACCGGTAGTGAAGGGCATCGGCGACTGCATGCTGTACCTGGTCGACCGCTACGGCGATCAGGGCGACATCTATGGCGACGACTACGCGCCGATTCCCGGAGCCGACCAGCATCCGAAGGGTTTCGGCCTCACCTTCATCGACCATCTCACGCACAACCTCTACTTCGGCAACATGCAGAAGTGGTCCGATTACTACGAGCGCCTGTTCAATTTCCGCGAGATCCGCTACTTCGACATCAAGGGCGCCAAGACCGGCCTGGTATCCAAGGCGATGACCGCGCCCGACGGCATCGTGCGCATCCCGCTCAACGAGTCCAGCGATCCGAAGTCGCAGATCAACGAGTACCTCGACGCCTACCACGGCGAAGGCATCCAGCACATCGCGCTCTTCACCGACAACATCTACGACACGGTGGAAGCGATGCGCGCGCAGGGCGTGGAATTCCTCGACACGCCGGACACGTATTTCGACGTGATCGACATGCGCATTCCGAACCATGGCGAAGACGTGCCGCGCCTGGCGAAGAACAAGATCCTGATCGACGCCGACCCGGAGACCAAGCAGCGCAAGCTGCTGCAGATCTTCACGCAGAACAACATCGGCCCGATCTTCTTCGAGATCATCCAGCGCAAGGGCAACGAAGGCTTCGGCGAAGGTAACTTCCAGGCGCTGTTCGAGTCGATCGAGCGCGACCAGATGAAGCGCGGCGTGTTGTAAACGCTTTGCTTTAAAGCCCCTCTCCCATTGGGAGAGGGGTGGGGGAGAGGGTGCGGAAATGCGGAAAGGCAGGAAGCCACCGTTGCCAACAAAGACACGCGAGCGCGCTCGCGACTTGAGGCAGACAAGTACGGATGCCGAGCTTCGCCTATGGCAGCACCTGCGTGCTGGCCGGCTCAAGGGCTGGAAGTTCCGTCGGCAGCACCCTTTGCCTCCGTATGTGGCGGATTTCTACTGCGAGGCTGCCAAGCTGGTGATCGAACTCGACGGTTCGCAGCATGGCGGAAGCGCAGACGCAGTCCGTAGCCGTTATCTTGAATCACTCGGCCTCACGGTTCTGCGTTACTGGGACAATGAGGTCATGCAGCAGACGCAGGCGGTGCTCGAAGCCATCCTTGGCGTCGTCGAATGCCGAACCCTCACCCCAACCCCTCTCCCGCCGGGAGAGGGGCTTCAAGGCGAAGAGCAATGAGCACGATGAAGGTTCACGCTTACCAATCCGGTTTCGCCAACGAATTCGCCACCGAGGCCCTGCCTGGCGTGCTGCCCGAAGGGCAGAATTCGCCGCAGCAGGTCGCGCACGGCCTTTATGCCGAGCAGTTGTCCGGCACCGCCTTCACGGCGCCGCGTCATAGCAATCGGCGCAGCTGGCTGTACCGCATCCGCCCGGCGGCGATGCATCACCCGTTCGAGGCAATGGCCGAAGGCCGCTTCCACAACCGCTTCAACGAAGTTCCGGCCAGCCCCAACCAGCTGCGCTGGGACCCGCTGCCGCTGCCGGCCGAACCCACCGACTTCCTCGATGGCATCGTCACCATGGCCGGCAACGGTGGTGCGTCCGAGCAGTCGGGCGTCGGCATCCACCTGTATGCGGCCAATCGCTCGATGCAGGGGCGCTTCTTCTACAACGCCGATGGCGAGCTGCTGATTGTCCCGCAGCAGGGGCGCCTGCGGCTGGCCACCGAGTTCGGCGTGATCGAGCTGGAGCCGCTGGAAGTGGCGGTGATTCCGCGAGGCGTGCGTTTCCGCGTGGAGTTGCTGGACGACACTGCGCGCGGCTACATCGCCGAGAACTTCGGCGCGCTGCTGCGCCTGCCGGACCTCGGCCCCATCGGCAGCAACGGCTTGGCGAACCCGCGTGATTTCCTCACGCCAGTGGCAGCCTACGAAGATGTGGAAGGCAAGTTCGAACTGGTCGCCAAGTTCCAGGGCAACCTGTGGCGCGCGCAGATCGACCACTCACCGCTCGACGTCGTCGGCTGGCATGGCAACTACGCGCCGTACAAGTATGACCTGCGCCGCTTCAACACCATCGGTTCGATCAGCTACGACCATCCGGACCCGAGCATCTTCCTCGTGCTGCATTCGCCCAGCGATACCGCGGGCGTGAGCAACATGGATTTCGTGATCTTCCCGCCACGCTGGCTGGTGGCGCAGAACACGTTCCGCCCGCCGTGGTTCCACCGCAACATCGCCAGCGAGTTCATGGGCCTGATCACCGGCGCGTACGATGCGAAGGCCGAGGGCTTCGTGCCCGGTGGCGCGTCGCTGCACAATTGCATGAGCGGCCACGGACCGGATGCGGCCACCTACGAGAAGGCGTCGACCCGCAACCTGTCGCAGCCGGACGTGATCACCGGCACCATGGCCTTCATGTTCGAGACGCGCCGGGTGATCCATCCGACCCGACAGGCGCTGGAATCGAAGCAACTGCAGGGCAACTACTACGAATGCTGGCAGGGCATCCGCAAGCATTTCACCGGCAAGTAAGCAGCACGCCACGAATCAACCAAGAATGAAACAGCTGCGGCACCAACGCAGTTCTCGGAGCAAAGCATGAAACTGGGTTCCCTGAAGGAAGGCGGCCGCGACGGCACGCTGATCGTCGTCAGCCGCGACCTGACCAAGGCGGTGAAGGCCACCGGCATTGCCGCCACCTTGCAGGCTGCCCTGGATGACTGGTCGAACGTGGCGCCGCGCCTGAATGCGCTCTCGGACGACCTCAATACCGGCAAGGCTGCCGATGCGTTCCCGCTGGATGTCACCGCGATGGCTTCGCCGTTGCCGCGCGCCTATGAATTCGTCGACGGCAGCGCCTACCTGCCGCACGTGGAGCGCGTGCGCCGTGCGCGCGGCGCCGAGGTGCCGGAATCCTTCTATTCCGATCCGCTGATGTACCAGGCCACCAGCGCCGGCTTCCTTGGCCCCCGCGACCCGGTCGTGGTGCCCAGCGAGGACTACGGCATCGACCTCGAGGCTGAAGTGGTGGTCGTCACCGACGACGTGCCGATGGCGGTGACGCCGGCTCAGGCGGCCGGCCACATCCAGCTGGTGGGCCTGGTCAACGACGTCTCGCTGCGCGGCCTGATTCCCGCCGAGCTCGCCAAGGGCTTCGGTTTCCTGCAGTCCAAGCCGCGCTCCGCGCTGTCGCCGGTGTTCGTCACGCCGGACGAGCTGGGCGATGCCTGGCAGGACGAGAAGCTGCACCTGCCCATGCGCACCTGGCTCAACGGCCAGTGGTTCGGTGAAGCCGAGTGCGGCGTGGACATGCAGTTCAACTTCGCCCAGCTGGTGGCGCATGCCGCCAAGACCCGCCCGCTGACCGCCGGCACCATCGTGGGCTCGGGCACCATCGCCAATGAGGACACCGGCAAGGGCGCGTCCTGCCTGGCCGAGCAGCGCACGGTGGAAACCCTGCGCGACGGCAAGCCGAGCACGCCGTTCCTGAAGTTCGGCGACAGCCTGCGCATCGACGTGACCGATGCCACCGGTGCCTCGATCTTCGGCTCGATCGAACAGGTGATTGCGCCGCAGAAGCGCTGAGCGGCGAGGGTTCGGCCTGCGGCGCTTTACCACAGGGATTTGCGCCGAGAACCTACACCATTTGTCGCAGGGAACTGACGGGCGTCAATTGGGTACCGCAGGGGCGGTTTGATACTGCCGCCCATGCGCACCGACACTATCGTTCCCGAATTCGACGCCAGCCTCATCGCCCGGTACGACGTTGCCGGCCCGCGCTATACCAGCTATCCGACGGCGCCCCAGTTCCACACCGGCTTCGATGAAGCCGCCCTCCGGGCGGCGGCGCAAGCCTCCAATGAAGACCTCGTGCCACGGCCGCTGTCGGTCTATGTGCACGTACCCTTCTGCTTCAGCCCTTGCTTCTACTGCGGCTGCATGCGCGTCATCACGCGCGACATCACCAAGGCGGACCACTACCTGGATCTGCTGTTCCGCGAGATCGCCATGGTGGGTCCGATGTTCGATCGCGACCGGCCGTTGAAACAGCTCCATTTCGGTGGCGGCACGCCAAACTACCTCGATCTGCCGCGCATGACGTCGGTGATCGAGACGCTGGAGCGCCATTTCGACTACCGGCGCCAGGGCGAACGCGAGTACGGCATCGAGATCGATCCTCGCTTCGCCGACGGCCGCTACATCACGGAGTTGGCCACGCTGGGCTTCAATCGCATCTCGGTGGGCATCCAGGATTTCGACCCGGCCGTGCAGGAAGCCGTCAACCGCATCCAGAGCGTGGAGCAGACGCGCGAAGTGCTGGACGCGGCGCGTGCCTCGGGCTACGGCTCGGTAAGCGTTGATCTCATCTACGGGCTGCCCCGCCAGACCCTCGATGGTTTCGACCGCACGCTGGATGAAGTGCTTGGCCTCGCTCCCGATCGCATCGCCGTCTACGGCTACGCTCATCTTCCCAAGCTGTTCAAGGCGCAGCGGCAGATCGATGCGAACGAGCTGCCTGATCCAGCCATGCGGCTGGCCCTGTTTGGCCGCGCGTTCAAGCGCCTTTGCGATGCGGGCTATGTCTACGTGGGCATGGACCACTTCGCCCGCGCCAACGACGAGCTGGTGCGCGCGCAGCGCAGCCGCACCTTGCAACGCAATTTCCAAGGCTATTCCACGCACGGCGATTGCGACATCATCGGCCTCGGCGTCAGCGCCATCAGCCGCATCGGCGACAGCTACAGCCAGAGCGCGCGCGACCTCATCGGTTACGAAGCCGCGATCCAGGCAGGACGACTTCCCGTGGCGCGTGGTATCGCGTTGAGCGGTGACGACATCATCCGTCGCGCCGTGATCAGCGAGCTGATGTGCCATGGCGAGCTCGACATGTGCGGCTTCAGCGAGCTGCATCAGCTGGACTTCGCCGATCGCTTCGATAGGGAGCTGGATCGACTGCGCGAGCAAGCGACCGATGGCCTGGTCGTAGTGGACGACACAACGATCCGCATCACCGCACGCGGCCGGCTGCTTCTGCGCAACATCGCGATGAACTTCGACGCATACCTCAACAACCCGGCAGAAACGTCCCGCTACTCGCGCACGATCTGACGGATGCGACCCAGCTAGGGGGCTGAACATGCTTTCCGGGAAATCCATCGACTGCACGCTCCATCCGTGCAATCCCATCGCGGATGATGGTGACGAGGTCCACTTCTGCAGCACCTGTGCATTCTCCGATGCCTGCCTCTCCGTTGGTTATGGCAAGCCGGAGCTTTCCGCACTCCACTGCCTCGTCGAGCACGTGGGTCCGTACCGCACAGGAGCACATGTATTCCGCACGGGTGATCCGTTCCGAGCGATCTATGCGGTGCGTGCGGGCACGGTGAAGACCTGCGTGGTCGACAAGGACGGGCGCGAGCAGGTGCTTGGCTTTTACCTGCCTGGCGAAGTCATTGGGCTGAACGCGATTTATCCCGACCAGTTTCCGTGCGACGCCGTGGCGCTGGAAGCAGCCCAGTTCTGCCGCTTCTCTTTTCCCGCCATGAGCGCCCTGGCATCGCGCATGCCGGCCTTGCAGCAGCACCTGTTCCGCTTGCTGAGCAAGGAGCTGGGCACGGCAACGCTGCTTGCTGCGGACCACACGGCGGACGAACGGATGGCCGCGTTCCTGCTGGACCTGGGTGATCGCTATCGGGCGCGTGGTTTCTCCGGCACGCAGTTCCGGTTGAGCATGGCGCGCGGCGATATTGCGAATTACCTGCGCCTCGCCTCCGAAACGGTGAGCCGCGTGCTGGGTCGGTTTCGCAGTCAAAAGTTCATCGACATCAATGGACGCTCCGTCACCTTGCTCGATCGAAAGGCGCTACGCGACATCGCCCACGACGAGTGTACGAATTGAAGGAAACGCCGTGGCAGGTTGACGCATTTAGCCATGTGCTTCGCCGTCTCTGACATCAGTCAAGCGACGATTCATGGCGCTGCCTAGGCTTAAGTTGGGAATCAAGGGAGAAACCCATGTCACGTCTGTTAGCCACTGTACTCATCGCCGCTGGCTTGCTGCCCGGGGCTGTACTCGCCGGCAAGGCGACAGGTACGGCGCCACTGGCCATCGTTGCAGCCGCCAGCCCGGCGCCGCTTGCGGCACCGGTCGATTTCGGCCCGCCGCAGGGCGAGCCCATCCACGCGGTGCTCGGCATTCCGCCGAATGTGCCGGAACCGATCCATCGCAACTATCCGGCGAAGGTGATCGTCGATCTCGAAGTTATCGAGAAGGAAATGCCGATCTCCGAAGGTGTCACCTACACCTACTGGACGTTTGGCGGCACCGTGCCGGGCAGCTTCATCCGCGTGCGCCAGGGAGACACGGTGGAGTTCCATCTGAAGAACGCGCCCGACAACAAGATGCCTCACAATATCGACCTGCACGGTGTGACAGGTCCGGGTGGCGGCGCTGCGTCCAGCTTTACCGCGCCGGGCCACGAAAGCCAGTTCACGTTCAAGGCGCTCAACGCCGGTTTGTACGTCTACCACTGCGCCACTGCACCGGTGGGCATGCATGTCGCCAATGGCATGTATGGCCTGATCCTGGTCGAGCCGCCGCAAGGTTTGCCCAAGGTGGATCACGAGTACTACGTGATGCAGGGTGACTTCTACACCACCGGCAAATACCGCGAGAAGGGACACCAGCCGTTCGACATGGACAAGGCGATCGAAGAGCGTCCGACCTATGTGCTGTTCAATGGTCGCGAAGGTTCGCTCACTGGCGATCACGCGTTGACGGCCAAGGTGGGCGAATCGGTTCGCCTGTTCGTCGGAAACGGCGGTCCGAACCTGGTGTCGAGCTTCCACGTGATCGGCGAGATCTTCGACAAGGTCTACTACGAAGGCGGCACGCACGCGCAGGAAAACGTGCAGACCACGTTGATCCCCGCCGGTGGCGCAATGATGGCGGAGTTCCATGTCGATGTGCCGGGCAGCTACGTGCTGGTCGACCACTCGATCTTCCGTGCCTTCAACAAGGGCGCACTGGGCATCCTCAAGGTGGATGGGCCGGAGAACAAGGCGATCTATTCGGGCAAGGAAGTGGATTCGGTCTATCTGGGTGATCGCGCCAATCCCAACCTGCACGCCGTCGCCACCGCGGCCAAGGCCAATGCCAGCGGCACGCTGAGCAAGGACGACCAGATCGCCGCGGGCAAGCAGTTGTTTACCGGCACGTGCTCGGTCTGTCATCAGGCCAATGGCGAAGGCCTATCGGGCGTGTTCCCGCCGCTGGCCAAGTCGGACTACCTGGCTAAGCAGGACAAGGATCACCTGATCGGCATTCCGCTGCATGGCCTGACCGGCAAAGTCACGGTCAACGGCAAGGAATACGACTCGGTGATGCCGCCGATGAGCCAGCTGACCGATGACGAAGTGGCCAACATCCTCACCTACGTGCTGAACAGCTGGGGTAACCCGGGTGGACAGGTGAGCAAGGAAGAAGTGTCCAAGGTGCGCGCCACGCCGGCGCCGGCAGCCATGGGGCACTGAGATGAAACGGCTGGCCGTGATCCTTTCCGGCCTGCTGCTCGCCCTTCCGGCAGCGGCGGCAGACTATGTCGCCCTGCCGGGAGGCAGCTTTTCCAGCGTCCTTCCGGCGGATGGCAAGGTGGCGCCCGCCCGTATAGCGCCCTTCCATCTGCGCACCGAGCCGGTCACCAACGCCGAGTTCCTGGCCTTCACGCAGAAGCACCCGGAGTGGCGCCGTGATCGCGTGCCGGCCTTGTTTGCCGACGCTGGATATCTTTCCCATTGGGCTGGCGACAACACGCTCGGCGCTGCGATATCACCTACTCAACCGGTCACGCGCGTCAGTTGGTTTGCGGCGGAAGCCTATTGCGAGAGCGAGCACGCACGCCTTCCCACCTGGTATGAGTGGGAATACGCAGCCGCCGCCGACAGCGAGCGTGCCGATGCACGCAACGATCCTGCGTGGCGTGAGCGTGTGCTGATCTGGTACAGCCGCCCGTCGAATGCGCCGCTGCCCGAGGTCGGCGGGGCTGCCGACATCCACGGCGTGCGCGACCTCAATGGGGTAGTGTGGGAATGGGTGGACGACTTCAATGCGCTGCTGGTGGGCAGCGATAGCCGCGACCAGGATGGCGCGGACAAATTCAAGTTCTGCGGGGCCGGTGCGCTCACTATGCAGGAGAAGGAAAACTACGCCACGCTGATGCGTGTGGCCATGTTGTCCTCGCTCAAGGCATCCAACACCACCACGAATCTTGGCTTTCGTTGTGCACGGCCTGACTGAGGAATGATCATGAAGCGGTTGCTCGTGTTGCTATGCCTTCTCCTCTTCACTGCCGCACATGCAGAGACACCGTTGCCAAGGGATTCGATCTATCAGCTGGATGTAAAGCTGACCGACCAAAGCGGCAAGACATGGCCCCTGGCGTCGCGTCGCGGCCACGTGCAGTTGGTGTCGATGTTCTACTCCTCGTGCACGATGGTGTGCCCGATGATCGTGGATACGTTGAAGCTGACCCAGAAGGCGGTGGACGAGCCCGATCGTGAACGATTGGATCTTCTGCTGATCAGTTTCGACCCCGCGCGCGACAGCGTATCGGTACTTCGTCAATACGCCGAGCGACGCAAGCTGGATGCCCCGCAATGGACGCTGGCTCGCTCCGAGCCGGCTCCCACTCGTCAGTTGGCAGCATTGCTTGGCGTCCAATACCGGCCCCTGCCGGATGGCGACTTCAATCACTCCAGCGAACTTCTCTTGCTGGATGAAGAAGGCCGCATCGTGGCCCGCTCTGCCATTATCGGACGCCTCGATCCCGAATTTTTACAGGCTGTGAAGAAGACGCTTCGTACGCCGTAGCTTTGTTGTTGCGAGACGTACGGACCACCACCTTGAGTTGATGTGTGGTGAATGGGGCGTACTCGCTCGTGTATGCGCACCGATCTTCGCGTTCGTCGTGTGATGCATGCAGCGCGATCGCGTTGCATGCGTGGACACCATGCAAAACGGGATGCGGAAATCGCCTTCATCATTCGGGAAGCAAGTCTTTCGCAAGCACCTGCCATCGGCGTGGCGCGTTGTCACAGTAACTCTTCATGCGCCAATGGCTTGACGGTGGTCAGGCCGAATCGTCGCCTACCTGTCGAGACTAACTTCACTCAATGGGGAGTAGATCGACAGGAGTAGTTAGATGAAAAGGGCATGCCATCGTCGTTCTTTGGCAGCATGTGGTTTGGCCATGCTTGGATTTTCCTTCGCAGCGAACGCCCAGTCAGGCACGGATGCATCACCGCCGCTGCAAATGGAATGGAATGCGCGCCTTCGTCACGAGCAAGTGGACGATGATGCGTTTCACCGTGACGCGCAGGCGGATACCTTGCGTCTTCGGCTGGGATTGCGGGCCAATTTCGGTAGCGGCTGGAGTGGCTTCATCGAAGGCGCTGGTGTGGCGAGCGCCAACGATCATTACAACAGCGGTGCGAACGGTCAGACGCAGTACCCGGGCATCACTGATCCGCATGGCACCGAACTTAACCAGGCCTGGCTTGCATGGCAGGGCAGCGACTTCGGCGCAAAGGTCGGCCGACAGGAAATCGTGCTCGACAACCAACGCTGGGTCGGCAACGTGGCTTGGCGCCAGTTCGAGCAAACCTTCGATGCCGTCGCCTTGCAATGGAAGCCAGTTGCGGATTGGACCCTGCGCTACGACTGGCTCGACCGCGTGAATCGCGTGGCAGGACCGGATGCGCTCAATCCCCTGGCTCGCAAGCGCCTGCTCAATACCCACCTGTTCAATGCCGCGGGGGTGCACGGCAACCAACAGGTGTCGGGTTACGCGTATCTGCACAAGGACAAGGATGTCGCTACCGCCTCCACTGCGACCTATGGCGCGCGTTGGGTTGGCAAGCCCTCGCCCGACGGTGGGTTCGGCTGGGCGCTCGAAGGCGCGCGTCAGTACGACTACGCCAACAATCCGCAGAACTTCAGCCATAGTTACTGGTTGATGGAGCCGTCATGGACGCAGTGGGGTGTTACCGGCAAGCTCGCCTGGGAACATCTCGGCGGCGATGGTCATACCGCCTTGCAGACGCCATTGGCCACCCTGCATGCCTTCAACGGCTGGGACGACCAGTTCACCGTGACGCCGGTGAACGGCCTCGAAGACTACTATGTGTCCCTCAACGGCAATCTCGGCAAGCAGGGTTGGGCGAGCAAGCTCGGCTGGGTCGTGGCCTACCACGACTATCACGCCGACAAGGGCAGCACCCATTACGGCGACGAATGGAACGCATCGCTCTCGTTCCCGCTTGTGCCAGGCTTGACCGGACTGGTGAAGGTGGCCAGTTATCGTGCGGACCACTACGCACGCGATGACACCAAGGTCTGGCTGCAGCTGGAATGGCAAGGCAAGCAGCCACTGTGATGACTCGATAGTCACTGCGCCAGGACGACCACATCGGTGCGCTGACTCAGGTCAGCGCATCGATGCACCACATTCGATGAAATGGCCGCATGACTACCTCAACTCATACGTGCCTCTGTCGAGATTCAGGCAAGCCGTCTGCTGTGACATCGCTCGATCTTCGTTCCCTGCAGCCACCGGAACCCATGCAGCAGGCATTGGCGGCTGCCGAATGGTTGTCAGAAGGCGACGTGCTGGAGGTACTGACCCCGCTGATGCCCATGCCGTTGTTGTCCGCTCTGGCTGAGCGCGGGTTCCAGGCACAAGCGACGACGCTTCCCGAAGGCGGTGCCAAAGTGATCATTCGTTGTCTTGCGCGCGGAGCTTCGGTCAATCATGGCCCGGCTGGCGCTTGACCAGGCGCCGGTAGTCTCGCTTCCTCGTCGGTTTCTGTACTCCATGCCGATCTGGGGTGTGTTGGCGGGTTTGCTGCTGTTGATCGACGGCGACAGCCTGCTGAGGTCACGTTGGCATCCCGGCACATTGGCCTTGGTGCATACCTTCACCCTGGGTGTGCTTGGCAATGCGATGTTCGGCAGCCTGCTGCAGTTCCTGCCTGCCGCCGCCGGTGTTCCGCTCCGCGTGGGCCGGCTGGGCACCTTGATGCACATCGCATTGAACGCAGGCGTGCTGTTGCTGGTGGGTGGCTTCTATTTCGGGTCGACCGTGTTGCTGACGCTTGCAGGGTTGCTGTTGCCGCTGGCTTTTCTTGTCCTGGTCGGCATGACCTTTCCCGCCGTGTGCCGAGCGGCGGGCCAGCGGTTGCTGCGTGCGGGTATCGGCGGCTCTCTCCTATTCGGATTGATTGCAGCTCTGCTTGGCGGCGCCTTGGCGTTGTGTGGCGGCGGTCGGTTGGCGTTGGTGGCGCCGCCCTGGGTGGATGTCCACGCCTCGCTCGGTGTGCTTGGCTGGGTGATATTGCTGCTGGCCAGCGTAGGGCGCGTGGTCATGCCCATGTTCCAGGGAACCGGCACGACCTCGGCGAAGTGGCACGCGGTTTGGCTCGGCTGCCTCGTCGTGCTGTTGACGCTTGCGTCGATGTGGCGGTTGAGGGGCACCGGTGAGATGGGTTTGCGAGTGATGCTGGCATTCTCCGGCTTGTCGTTCGCGCTCACGGTGGCATGGCTGCAGAGGCGCACGTCGGCCGCGCGTCGCGGTCCGCTGTGGTGGAGCTGGAGAGCCGGTACCCTCGCGCTGATTGCCTCGGCCGTGGCAGTGCTCTGGCAAAGCCGCGAGCCATTGCTTGCCGCTGCGCTCGCACTGGGTATCGCGTTGCCCTTGCTGGTGGTCGGCATGGCGCTGGAAATCGTGGCCTTCCTCGGTTGGATCGAGCTGCACCGGCGTATCGGTCGGGGTGTGCAACTGCCTGGTGTGCAGCGGTTGATGCCGGCACGCGAACGTGGCGCGGCAATCATGGTTCTTGCGAGCGCTGGCGCGGCCGTCGTGCTGGCAACCGTACATCCGGATGCCTGGCTCGCCCGAGCGGCCGGGTTGCTTCAGTGCATGGCTTGGGGAGGCGTGGCCACCGTCTTCCTTGGTACGCGCCGGCGTGTACATCGGTTCTTGCGTGATCAAGTGAAGTCGGGATGTGAACATGCCTAAAGGAACGCTCGTCTATGCCTGCTCGGGATGCTCGAGCGCGGCCCAAATGGCCAATCACTTCGCGTTGCGCCTCGATCGTGAGGGCGTGGCGGAAATGTCCTGCATCGCCGGCGTGGGCGGTGGCGTGCCCGGGCTGGTGCGCACGGCGCAAAGCGGGCGTCGGATACTCGCGCTCGATGGATGCGAGATGCGTTGCGTCGCCGCCTGCCTGGCAAGAGCCGGCGTGATCGCCGATACGCACCTTGTACTGTCCGACCATGGCGTGAAGAAACGCCAACATGCGGACTTCGAGCCGGATGAGGCGAGGCGCGTGTACGTCGACGCCGTGTTGCCCGCCGTGCACGCACTGGCCGCTGTCGACGAGGAGCAACGCCATGTTGTCACTTCCGCATGAACGCTGGTTCCTGGATCGTGTGCGCGGCGCCATCGACGGTGTCGATGACGGACTGATCCTGCTTCTGGCGGCGCGGCGGCGTCTTGTGCGCATCGTGGCATGGTTGAAGATGCGCACTGGCACGACGGGGCGCGATCCCCGTCGTGAGCAACGCGTGCATGCGCGTGCGCAGACGCTTGCTTCCCGCGTGGGTGTGCCAGATACCACAGCGCGCACATTGGTCGACCTCGCCATTGACGACGCCTGCATGCAGCAAGGCATCGTTGATGACGTTCATTGTCTTGATATTGGTCAGGGCAGGGTGAGGATGAGCGGGTCGATGATCCCCCGCATGCCGATCTCCCTTGCTCCCTCCACGCTGGCGCCGCACGTGCTGCGCTGGATGCCGCCGCCGCGTCGCGTGGCACCGCTGGTTCGCGCCATCCCCCGCCGATGGCAGGATGCCCTGCTGGAAAAGGCGATGAGCCGCGTGCTGGCCGTGCCGCTCCGCGATGGTTCACTCGATTTCATGCAGGGGCGTCGCCTCGGCATCGAAGTCAGCGATCTCGGTCTTCGTTGGGTGCTGACCTGGGCGGACGGATACCTGCGCGTGATCACCGATGAACCCGAAGCCAGCGTGCGCGGCAGTGCTACGGATCTGCTCCTGCTGGCGGGTCGACTGGAAGACGCCGATACGCTGTTCTTCCAACGCGCGCTCGTCCTCACCGGCGATACCGAGCTTGGACTGACGGCGCGCAATCTGCTTGAGCGACTGCCCTGGGAAGACGTCCCGCTAGGGCTGCGTGTCGCGCTTCATCGTGGTGCGGTCTTTGCCCGCATGGCGCGAGAAGCGCATCGCGAGCGATCTGACTGATCGTATTGACGCAACCCCGCCTTGCGTCGCGCCCCCTTGATCCGCGTCAGGGCCGGGTGGGAAGAGCTTCCGCAGACTCGCCATTCCCTCCTTTTGCGGACATGACATGACACGCGCCTCCTCGTTTGATCGCGAGCAGCTCCTCGCCTGCGCCCGCGGCGAACTGTTCGGCCCCGGCAATGCGCGCCTGCCATCGCCGCCCATGCTGATGTTCGACCGCATCACGCACGTGGACGAGCATGACGGCGCCTTCGGCAAAGGGTCGCTTCGGGCCGAGCTGGATATCAGCCCGAACCTTTGGTTCTTCGACTGTCACTTCGATGGCGATCCGGTGATGCCCGGCTGCCTGGGGCTGGATGCCTTGTGGCAGCTCAGCGGCTTCTTCCTGCCGTGGCTAGGGCTGCAAGGACGCGGACGCGCGCTTGGCGTCGGGCAAGTGAAGTTCACCGGGCAGGTGCTGCCCAGCGCCCAGCTGCTGAGTTACCAGGTGGATATCAGTCGCGTGATCAAGGGCCGCATGAACGTGGTGGTCGCCAACGGTACTGTCCACGTCGATGGACGCCAGATCTACGTGGCCACCGACATGCGCGTGGGCCTGTTCCAGTCGACGGAGGGTTTCTGATGCGCCGCGTCGTCGTTACCGGCATGGGCATCGTGTCCTGCCTTGGTCATGCTTCCGAGGCGGTGACGCAGGCGTTGCAGGACCTCAAGAGCGGCATCTGCGCGATGCCCGAGTACGCGGCCAAGGGGCTGCGCAGTCACGTCGCCGGCATGCCGAAGATCGACTTGGATACCCTGGTCGATCGCCGTCTGCGTCGCTTCATGGGTGACGCTGCGGCCTATGCGTACCTTGCCATGCGTTCGGCGATCGAGGACGCGGGCCTCGCGCTCGAGCAGATACGGCATCCGCGCATCGGAGTGATCGCCGGTTCGGGCGGCGGTTCGGCGCAATGGCAGATAGAGACGGCCGACCTGCTGCGAGAAAAAGGCGTGCGCCGTGTAGGTCCGTGCATGGTGCCGAAGACCATGTGTTCCACGGTGTCGGCTACCTTGGCGACGGCGTTTGGCATCCTGGGTCTGAGCTATTCGATCGCCGCGGCGTGCGCCACATCGGCACATTGCATCGGTGCAGCGGCCGACCTGATCCGTCACGGCGCGCAGGACATCGTCTTTGCCGGCGGCGGCGAAGAAGTGCATTGGGGCATGACCGCGCAGTTCGACGCGATGGGTGCACTGTCCTCCCAATACAACGCGACGCCCGAATCTGCCTCGAAGCCGTATGACGCTTCGCGCGATGGTTTTGTCATCGGTGGCGGTGGCGGCATGCTGGTGCTGGAAGACTACGAACACGCACGCAGGCGCGGAGCAACCATCCACGCGGAACTGGTCGGATATGGCGTGACCTCCGATGGCGCGGACATGGTGGCGCCTTCAGGTGAAGGTGCCGTCCGCTGCATGCGCCAGGCCATGGGCAGCTGCGAGGGGCCTATCGATTACCTCAATACGCATGGCACCGCCACGCCGCTAGGGGACATCGTCGAGCTCACGGCAGTGCGCGAAGCCTTCGGCCAGGACGTGCCGCCACTGTCGTCCACCAAGGCGCTGACGGGGCATGCACTCGGCGCGGCCAGCGTGCATGAGGCTATCTTCAGCTTGCTGATGCTCAAGGGCGGCTTCATGGCGGGCTCTGCCCACATCGATCAACTTGATGAGCGAGCGGAAGGTTTTCCGATACTGCGAGAGACACGCGATGCGGCCTTGCGCACCGTGATGTCCAACAGCTTCGGTTTCGGTGGTACCAATGCGAGCCTGGTGTTCGCGAAGGTTTGAGCGAAGCAAGTCGAAGAAGGAGCCCTGCGGGGCTCCTTCTTTTGCGGCATCAGTTGTATCGCGTGCATCCCTGGTGGAAGGAATCTACGGCGGGATCGACGCGTCACCTATTTGTTGGCTGCCGACACTCAAGGCAGATCGACGGGCCGCATACCCGCCGTGCCGTGCCAATAGCCATTGCGCGCACCGATGCGCGGAGGCGGCGTGATCGAGCGGCGCGCCAGGTCGAAGTGCGCCACGATCTCATCCATGCCTTCCGCTTGTGGATACAGGCGAAGCACGTCCACACCGAGTGCACGCAAGGTAGGCAGTTCGGGGCCCAGATCGGTGATTTCCTCGCCCTGGATCTGGATGCCATTGATGCGCAGG
Source organism: Dyella jiangningensis (assembly GCA_000632805.1). Taxonomy (GTDB): domain Bacteria; phylum Pseudomonadota; class Gammaproteobacteria; order Xanthomonadales; family Rhodanobacteraceae; genus Dyella; species Dyella jiangningensis. Next base: position 144,792 of record CP007444.1, read on the forward strand.
AACGGACGGCCCTCGCGCGTGGCCAGTGGGAGGCCATCGGGATAGTCGATGCAGCGGAAGCCGCATTGGTCCTTGGCCACATCCAACGCACGCGCCGTGAAGCAGCGCGCGGAATAGGACAGCGGCAGTCGGCCGAAACCGATGACTTCGACTTCAGGCACGTCACCGCCGTCTTCCAGCAACGCGCTGCGCAGTTCGTCGAGCAGCACGGCCCCTTGCTCGACACCCGGCACCCAGCGCCGCAATCCGTCCTCCATGAGCATGGCGAGCGCGCGGTGGTTGTACACGTTGAGCGTGGGACCCGCGACGAACGGCACGCCGCGCGCGCGGCACAACTGGACGGCGGAGAGATCATTCGCCTCGATCCAGCCCTGGCCCTGCTCGATGAGGCGTTGCAGCGCGCCCAGTTCTGACTCGGCTTCGATCAGCGCAAGCGACGACAGCACGACTTGCTTGCCGCTTTCCGCGAGCTCGTGGGCCAGCATGATCCAGTCCAGCGTGCGCAATTCACGGCGCTTGCTGCATATCGTCTCGCCCAGGTAGATGATGTCGACTGGCCACTTGGCGGCTTCACGATAGAACGCAAACGTACGTTCGCGTGGCCAGAAGTATTGCAGCGGGCCGAGACTGAGTTTCATGGCGTGCATCGCGTCAGTGCCAATGGCGGTGATAGGGGCCGAGCGTGGTCTGATGACCTTCCGCATGCCTGGAAAGCGCGGACTGCCATTCCGCGCGCGTCTGCCAGCGCTCGGGTGCGGCGCGATAGCGATCCAGCGCTTCGCGCCAGGTGCGTGTCACCGAGGCCACGTAGGCGACGCCACGCTGGCGGCCCTCGATCTTCAGTGCGACCACACCAGCGCTTGCCAGGCGCGGCAGCAATTCGAGCGTGTTGAGGCTGGTGGGCTCTTCGAGCGCATGGAAGGTCTCGTTGCCCACGGCATAGCGGCCCTTGCATACGGTGGGGTAGCCCGCGGGCTCGGAGGGGTCGAAGCGGTCGATCAGCACGCGATTGAGCCGGACGCTGCGTCCGCCATCGTCGTGCTCTTCCCAGCGCACGAAGCTCGCCGGCGAGCAGACGCCATGACGATTCGGCGAAGCGCCGGTGACATAGCTGGAGAGTTGGCAACGTCCCTCCACCATGATGCAGAGGCTGCCGAAGGCGAACACTTCCAGCGGCACGGGTGCCTGCTCGCACAGGCGTTCTACCTGCTGCACCGACAGCACGCGGGGCAGCACGGCGCGGCTGATGCCGAAGCGCTCGTACATGTAGCGAAGCGCGGGAGCAGTGGTGGCCGAGCCCTGTACCGACAGGTGCCGGGCGAGCTTGGCATGGTGTCGCGCGGCATAGTCGAGTACGGCCATCTCGGCGGCAATGATGGCGTCGCATCCTAGCGATGCCGCCTTGTCCACCGCCGCGTACCAGTGCGACACGCGCGCACTGTCCGGATAGGTGTTGAGCGCGAGGTAGACCTTGCGCTGGCGCGTCTGCGCATAGGCGATGCCTTGCCGCAGTTCCTCGTCGTTGAAGTTGAGGCCGGGAAAGGCCCGTGCGTTGGTCTGGTCGCGCAAGCCGACGTAGACCGCATCCGCGCCGGCATCCACCGCCGCTTTCAGGGCCGGCAGGTTGCCGGCGGGACAGACCAGTTGCATGCAGACCTCGACACCCAGAACGTCGGGCTGCATCCTGATTGTCGCGGGGTAGGGCGTCGCTGACATGCGTCAGGGGAGATGCCGATACCCGGACCTATGCTCGACTTCACTACGAAACAGGAGTCACCCGCATGTTCAAATCGCGAATGGCGCTGTTGCTGTGCAGCGCGCTGGCGCTTGCCGGTCCGGTATGCGCCTCCCCACAGCATGACCACGCGGCGCACGCCGCCTTCGACGGCAAGCAGGTGCCGGTGCCCTCACCGCGCTGGGTGGCCGACGAGCCGTTGCGCGACGGCATGGGGCGCATCCACCAGTCGCTCAATGAACTTCGTCACCACGAGATGGGCCATATGAGCGATGCGATGGCGCAGGATCGCGCCGGCCTGATCCTGGATGCCGGCGCCTACATCTTCGCCCACTGCAAACTCCAGCCTCAGCAGGATGCGGTGCTGCACAGCATGCTGGTGCCACTGCTGTCGGCGGCACAGAAGCTCAAGGACCAGCCGCAGGACGTGGCCGAAGTGGCCGCCATGCGCAAGGCGGTGGCCGCCTATACGCGTTACTTCGATGCCCCGGCCTGGACGGCGGATGCTCCCGCGGAACACGCGCACCACGAGTAGCAAGGTCACGGAGGACGGCGTGCGCCGTCCTCCGTTGCGACTCAGTACTTCACATCCAGTTTCAGCCAGAACGTGCGACCCGGTTCGTTCACCCGCACCGTGTTGACGTAACCCACCAGGCCCGCACTCGCCGCGTTGACGTGCTCGGCGTAGGTCTTGTCGAACAGGTTGTCGATGCCGGCGCTCAAGGTCGTTGCGCGGTCGATGCGATAGCCGCCATTGAGCGAGAACACGCCGAAGCCGGCGCTGGGCCCCAGGTCCTGCCCGACGATATTGCCTTCACCCACGGCGACGCGGTTTTGCGCAGCCGCTACGCGCCAGAGGCCACCGATCGACCACACGCCGGTGTCGTAGGTGAGGCCGAAGCGCGCTTCCAGCGGTGGCATCTGCGGCAAGGGACGATGCTCCGTGCGGTTCTCGCCCCACGTCCAGGCCAGGGTCGCATCGGCCTTCCATCGATCGGCGAGGCTGTAGACCAGGCCTGCCTCGGCACCCGCGATGCGCGCATCGATATTGCTGGCCTTGCTGGCGCTCGTGCCCGAACCGTAATCCATCAGGATGAAATCGTTGGCCACGCCCGCGTAACCGGAGACCCAGGCCTTGAGCTTGCTGTCGTGGTACTGCAGGCCGATATCGAGCTGGGTGGTCTTTTCCGGCTGGAGTTGCTCGAAGCTGGTGAGTGTCTTGTTGGCGTGGCCGCCGAACAGCTCCCAGTAATCAGGGAAGCGTTCCACGTGGCCGATGCCCACGTAGAAAGTGGCGGGCGTCGCCGCCAAGTCGCGTTCGTAGCGGATGAATCCCGAGGAAAGTGTCTGCGATCGGCTGGCGTCGACGGTATGGCCGATGGAGGCCATGCTGCCCATGTTGATCATGCCGCCCATGCCGGGCATCGAGGTGTTGTCGGGAAGGTCGTAACCGCGCGTCTGCGCACGATCGATGCGTGCGCCGGCGATCCATCGTTCGCGTTCGGCGAAGTTCCAGTTGAGCTCGCCGAACGCACCGAGCATGTCCATGCGCGCATCACGCACACGCGGCTGGGTGCGATAGTCCGGAAGCATGCCTCCCGCAGGGCCACCCATGCGGCTGGTGTGTACGCTGGAGGAACCGTCGATGCCTGCCTGCAGTTTCCAGGCTTCCGTCCAGTCGAACGTGACGACCACGCGACCGCCGACGGTCTTGCGATCCACGTCGCTGGCCATGGCCGTGGGCATCATGCTCGATGGATCGGGATGGCGCAGCGTGTAGTTGTCCATCACGTGGTCGGTGTAGTTGTAGTAGAGCTGGGCCTCGATATGGCTGAACACGGCGTCGGGCCGATCGTGCTCGATCTTCAGGCCCACGCTTTCGCGCAGGAACTGTGCGCCGTCCATGCCGCTGAACGCGTAGGCCGCCTGGCCATCGCCCTTGCCCGCGGAAAGCTCTACGCGCGTATTGTCGTCCGGCGTCCAGCCCACGGCGGCATCGGCATTCCAGCGGTCCCAGGAGGAGTGCACGCGGTTGCCGTCGCCGTCTTCGTAATCCTGGGCGTGCGTGTGGTTCGCACTGACGTTCATATAGACGTCCGGCGTACCGGCGCGCACATCGATCATCTGATCGTTGCGGCCTGCCGAGCCGCCGAGCAGGCTGCCCTCAAGCGACGCATCCGTCTTGGTGTAGCGCTTGAAGTCGCGCTCGAACAACACGGTGCCTGCGGAATTGCCCGGCCCATACAGAACGGTCTGTGGACCCTTGATCACCGTGACGCGGTCGTACAGTTGCGGCGAGATATAAGCCGTGGGCGGATCCATGCGCGACGGACAGCCGCCACCGATCTGCCCACCATCGACCAGCAGGTTAAGGCGCGAGCCGGCCATGCCGCGCAGCATCGGATCACCGTTGCTGCCGCCTTTGCGGATGGTCGAGAAGCCAGGAATGCTCTTGAGGAAATCCGCACCATCGCTGGCGGGTACGGGCTGGCGTGGCGCCTTGGGGTCGGTCACCACGGTTAGTGGGCTTTCCTGCATGGGAGCCGTGACCACGATCGCCGGAAAGGTCAGTACCCCATCCGTGGCCAACGAGGGTGATGCCGCGGTATACAAGGCAAGCGTGATCAGGCAGCAAAGCGGACGCGCCTTGATGGGCGCGTTCTGCCGAGGAAGATGTTCAAACATGGAGGTTTTCCGTTTTCGCAGGCAACAGGACGCCTGGCGGCCATGAGCCGCGAGAGCGACGCGATGGGTTTCAACGCTGCGGAAAAACGGGAGGGCCGCGTGGTGCGGCGGCCAGTACGGAAGGTTCCGCGCTCAGCGATGCACGGTAGGCAACGGGCAAGCCTGCCGGGGGCGGGTGGCCGGTTGCCGGCAATGAGGTCGCCAGCAGCACCGGGTGGTGGCTGAGCAGGCCGCAGTAGCCGCACTTCTCCATCGAGGATGGATGCGGTGCGAGAGGAGGCGCATGGTCGCGGGGACCATCGCAGTCCATCGCCATCGCGGGCGTGTCGGCGACGGCGACGGTTTGCGAGATCACCGGCGCCACGATGGCAAGCCACATGGCCGTGATGGCCAGCCAGGCTATCCAGCGTGGTGTTCGCGGGCGTATCACTCAAGTCCCTGTAGGGTGTCGCAACCTTGCGTAGCGAATGCATCATCCCATGCGCGCGATCACCGCATATGTGGCATGCCGTCGCGGCGTAGGGCGTTCGATGGCGGGTGTCTGATGGATGTCAGTGAGCGCAGGCGCCGCGTGGCACAGGATGGCGCATCGGCAATGAGGAGCCCACGCAATGATCGACTATATCCAAGCCTGGCAATGCATCGGTTGCGGCAAGATCGAGGCGCCCCAGCCCTGCATCGGCGTATGCCGGGACCGCAAGATCCTCATGGTGGGCAAGGACGATTACGAACGCGCACAAGGCGAGATTGATGCGTTGCGCGCCCAGCTGGCGAAGGCGCACGCAATGCTGCAGCGCTTCGGTTTGGCCAAGCCCCATGAGGGACAGTGGGAGCGTTCGTGGGTGGCCCTTCAGGAACAATTGCGCGAGGCACTGGCCGTGCTTGAAGTGCCCGAGGAAGCACCACCCACTGATGAGCGGCGCTAGATGACGACGTCCCGTGTCGACGTCGTGGTGCGCAGCGCCGACCACAGGGCATCGACGCGACGTTCCACGGCATCGTCGGGCACGATCGGTCGGCTCCACGTGCGCGTGCTCTCCGCCGGCCACTTGTTGGTGGCGTCGAGGCCGAGCTTCGAGCCGATGCCAGCCACGGGGCTGGCGAAGTCGAGATAGTCGATCGGCGTGTTCTCCACCAGCATCGCGTCGCGCGCGGGATCGACGCGCGTGGCGATGGCCCACAGCACTTGCGACCAGTCGCGCACGTCGATGTCCTCGTCCGTGACGATCACGAACTTGGTGTAGGTGAACTGTCGAAGGTACGACCACACGCCCATCATCACGCGCCTGGCGTGACCAGCGTACTGCTTGCGGATACTCACCACCGCAATGCGATACGAACAGGCCTCCGGCGGCAGGTAGAAATCGACGATCTCGGGAAATACCTTCTGCAGGATCGGTACGAACACGTCGTTCAATGCCATCGCCATCACCGACGGTTCGTCATGCGGCGCGCGACCCATGTAGCTGCCGTGGTAGATCGCATCGCGCCGCAGGTGCATGCGCTCGATGGTGAATACCGGGAAGTGATCCTGCGCGTTGTAATAGCCCGTGTGATCGCCGAAGGGGCCCTCCAGCGCGGTATCCCGCGGATGGATGAAGCCCTCCAGCAGGATCTCGGCACCGGCCGGTGCATCGAGATCGGTGAGCTTGCTATGCCATGTGCGGGTGCGCTGGCCGCGCAGCAGACCGGCAAATTCGTATTCGGAGAGCGTATCGGGCACCGGCGCCACCGCGGCCAGCATGGTCGCCGGGTCGGCACCGATGGCCACCAGTACCGGGAACGGCCGCTCGGGATGGACTGCCTGCCAATCCGCGAAATCAAGCGCGCCGCCGCGATGCGGCAGCCAACGCATGATGACGCGATTGGCGCCAATCACCTGCTGGCGATAGACCGCTACGTTCTGGCGCACCTGGCGCGTTCCGCGCGTAATGACCAGACCGAAAGTGATCAGCTTGCCTGCGTCGCCAGGCCAGCATTGCTGGATGGGCAGGCGCGAGAGGTCGATATCCGGGCCGCGCAGGGTTTCGTACTGGAAGGCGGCTTCGGTCGTGCGCCGTGGTGCCACGTGTGCGAGCTGCGCCAGTTCCGGCCAGGTGGCCAACGCCTGGCGCAGGCTGGATGGCCAGCGCGGCTCCTTGATCGAGGCCAGCAGGCGACCCAGTTCGCGCAGCGAGGCGAGCGGCCGTCCGGCGAGCGACAGCTCGATGCGGCGGCGATGCCCGAACAGATTGCCGAGCAGCGCATGACGCGCGTCGCATGGCTGCTCCATCAGCAGCGCGGGACCTTGCTCGCGCAGCGCCCGCAGGCTGAGCGCGGTGGATTCCAGGTGGGGATCGACGGGTGCGCTGACGCGCAGGAGTTGTCGTTCGCGTTCGAGCTGGTCGAGGAAGCTGCGGAGGTCGTGGTGACTCATGAGGGCGGTTCGGTCATGTCCGGAATCGATAGCGCGGCGCCTTCCAGCTCCGACAGGCGCCTATGAATGGCGCCGAGATGCGCGATCAGGGCGGCGCGCGCTTCGGCGGCATAAGGGTTTTCGCGCTGGATGGCGGCGAACAGATGGCCGGCGTCGCCGCGCACGGCTGCCAGCATGTTGGCGAGGCCGAGGAAGGAGGGTGGCGCCATCGACAGGTCCTCGCCGATGCCCATGTCCACCAGCGCCTTGGCGATGAAGAACGCCAACGCGTGGGTTTGGGCCATCGCGCGATCGTGGTTGGCGGCATCGCGTTCGATCACTTCGCAGCCGAGTGATTCGAGCAGCACTCGCGTACGGATGGCGGCGTCGGGATGCAGCGTGCTGGCGCAAAGCACCGTGCGCAAGGGACGTTCGTTGCGCGCCAGGCTGAGTGGCCCGAACAGCGGATGCGTGCCGGCGTGGGCAATGTTCACGCCCAGCAACTCGTCCATCAGGCGGCAGGGCTGCTGCTTCACGCTACCTACGTCGATGACCGTCTGCCCGTCGCGGAGCAGCGGCTTGAGTTCGTACAGCACGCCTTCCATCGCGGGGACGGGCACGGCCAGCACGATCCACTCCGCGCCATGCACGGCTTCCGCCATGGATGCACGTTGCCGTGCTGCGGGAACGGTGGCCTGCGGATCGAACACGACCACCGTGTGTCCCGCATCATGCAGAAGATCGGCGAACGCCTGGCCGAAGCGGCCGTAGCCGAGCAGGGCGATGGTCATGTGGCGGGCCTCGTGCGCTTGGACAAGGCCGCTACTATGCCGCGTCCGCACGCGTCAGCGCGTGTATCTGGGAACCCAGGAATTCGAAGTAGCGCTCGATGTAGTTGCTGCCGTTCTGCGCATCGAGCAGGTAGGGATTCATCAGGGTGTGGCGCAGGATCATCAGTCGGTCCGACTCCTGTCCCAGCGCCAGGGTGCTGGCGTCGAGACCAAGCGCGGCGAGAATGCGCGCCGTATCGAACGCACCCAGCCGCTCGGGTTGCAGGCTGGTCATCGATCCGAAGAACTCTTTCATCTGCAGCGGGCGTGACGGGTCGCAGCGGAGGGTGCCGTACAGTTGCTGCACAAAGGCATTAGCGTGCGCCACGCCTGTGTTACCCCATGGATTGATGGCGAGGCAGACCAGATTGCTGTCCGGCTCGAACGGCACCATGACATGGGCACGCCCGATCATGTCGGCGGCGAACTTTTGCGCGGCGGCGTAGAACGCTTCGGCGGCGTGGATGGTCGCGCCCGTGAGGCGCCCGAAATGCGCGTGCTCCAGCGGCATGACCTGGTGCGCGACATACGCTGCTGCCGCTGAAGCGCCAGGTTTGGAACCTTCCGGGATGAACTGGCCCAGGCTGCGGTAGCGTGTCATGTAATCGGTGGGCGCATGGCCGTTGAACACGTAGTCGGCCTGTTCCGTGAGGAGGGCCATGGCGCGATGGTCGCGACACACGAAGGCGCCGGTGCCGTAGGGTAGGTAGCCGAGCTTGTGCGGATCGACGGTGACCGAATCCGTACCGCCAAGGGCGGCAAAGGCTTCGTGTACGTTGCGGGAAGGGAACTGCACGAAGTCGGCAGCGACTTCGCCGCGGGCGCGTAGCGAACCATCGGCGTTGCGAAACAGCGTGGCGAGATAGCCACCCCAGGCAGCATCGACATGCACGGCGAAATCGATACCCTGCTTGCGCGACTGTTCCCGGGCGGCCAGCACGTCGTGGATTGGATCAATGGTGCCGTATTCGGTGCTGCCAAGCACGGCCACGCACATCAACACGGGTTGTCGCGCCTGCGCACATTGATCGAGTGCGACATGAAGCGCATCGGCGTCCAGACGCATGCCCTTGGTCGGCAGCAACCTGAGCTGGTCGCGCCCCAGACCCAGCAGCTTCAGCCCTTTGCTCCAGGAGTAATGCGCGGTGATCGGTGCCATCACGAGTGGTGGCTGCAACTGCGGATGCGTCGCGAAGAACGCAGGCAGGCCCCGTTGCTCGACGCGCTCGGCCTCGACGCGTGCCTGCCATTCCCGCGCCACGTCCGCGCATTGCGATCCGAGCCAGCTTTGCCATGTTTCCAACAACGCGATGGCCTCATCCTGGCGCAGGTTGAACGCGTGCCAATCGTCATCGGGAAGACTGATATCCGGCACGCGCGCCGCGCGCAGCGCCACGGGAAACGACTTCAACGCGAGCGCGAGCCGGAGCGCCTGGTAGTTCGCCAGCGTGCCGCCCGACGTGAGATGGCCAAAGGCACATTCAGGACGTGAAGAATCGCTGGGGTACCCGAGCATGCGCGCCAGCTGCAGGCCGACTTTCACCTCCAGCTCCACCGTGACCGGTGCCGCGTCTTCGCATACGTTGTTGGGGTTGTAGGGCAGGGTGAGCATGTGCGCGGCCAGCCCTGGCAGCAGCAGGTCGGATGCCATGTGCCCGATATAGCGCGGGCTATGGAAGGGCACCGATTTCTTAAGCGACGCGGAGAGCAGATGCAACTCGCGCCGCATGCGCGCCTCGAATGCCAGGTAATCAGGATGATGAGCTGCGGCGGTGGCAATGGCCGGCGGGTCTTCGGGGTGGAAATTGCGACGCCAGTAAACGTGGTCGCGCAGGAACTCCACCATCAGCTTTTCCAGCAGGGTGTCATTCTCGCCGTAAGGCCCGAGAAAGCAGGCGTCCAGCACGTGATCGTGTGAGAAGGTCATGGGTCAGGCAAACCAGAGATAGAGCCAACCCAGCGGATGGTGGGCCCGGGCGATGCCGATGATGGTGATATAGGTCAGCATGGCGGCTACATAACTGAAGCGGCGCACGGCAGATGAACCGCAACGGCGCATGGCCAGTACACCTAATGCGACGTACGCCGCGACCAGCAGCAGTTTGGTGGTCAGCCAGCCGTTGGCGAACGTGCCAGGCGGCAGGATGGTGAGCAGCATCATCGCAGCGGTGAGTAGCGTGGTGTCGATGGCGTAGCTGAGCCATCGCAAGGGTGGCGCGTAAGCGAGGCTTTCCCGGCCGGCCTGCACCAACAAGCCACGCAGCGCGAACAGCGAGCCACTGGCGGCGATGCATGCGATGTGCACCCCTTTGATCTGTGCGCACCACTCAAGCATGGTCTTTGGATATTGAATGCCGCGAAAGCAAAGAGGCGATGAGATCAGCCGATCGACGCCCGGGTTTCCATGGACTGGAGAGCATCTTCAGCGCTCGGAACGCATCCGCCTGGTGGACGTCGCGGATATGGTCTCGATGGCCGGGGCCGCTGGCGATGACGCGAGTCAAGCGAGCTTGAACAGGGTGATGTCGTGACGCCGCGCGTCGTTTGGCCATCCAAATCCATGCGTCGACGGGTCCCTTCGCGGCATGTCTTGGCCCCCTTCAGGGTGTTTCGGAGGCCGGTGGTGGCTGCACGCCTGCATTGCGTCGAGGCAATCCGGGCATGTGTGGTATCCCTTTCTTCTGCTGCTGCACCTTTCCTGCACCATCGCGTTTTTCGGGCCGTCGTGTTCGAGGTCGTGATCCTGGACTCGCTCCAGCGCACCTTCGATCGGGCCACGATGGAACGCGTCGAAGCGGCGGTGATGGAACGCGTCCCGCCGCGTGATGCCGTGGGTCGTAGGAATGCTTTATGCGAGCGGCATCGCGATGTTCACCGTGCGCTGCGCCGGGCTGAACTGCCTGCAGACCCATTGAGGGTGGCTGCTGTTGGCCAAGGTGACCCTTGCACTGGCGGTACTGGTAGTTTTTGTCCGTGCGGTGAGGACGAGGGGCGGTGGGTCGACCCTTGCGGCTTCCGGAATACCCGCCATCTCGTGCTGGTGCTCATGGCGGGCATCGTCTTTCTGGCCAAGGCCATGTTCTACTTGTAGGCCCTGTCCAACGAGGTATCCCCATGTCCCAGGTAACGCTCAAGGGCCAGCCGGTCCAGGTCGACGGTCATTTTCCCGCCAAGGGCGAACACGCACCGGCGTTCTCGCTGGTCGGCAAGGATCTTGCCGACGTGGCGCTGGCCAGCTTTGCCGGCAAGCGCAAGGTGCTCAACATCTTTCCGAGCATCGACACGCCCACCTGCGCCACCTCGGTGCGCCGCTTCAACGAGAAGGCCAGCCAGCTCGAGAACGCTGTCGTGCTCTGCATTTCCGCCGACCTGCCGTTCGCGCAAGCGCGCTTCTGTGGCGCGGAAGGCTTGAGCAACGTGGTGACGCTGTCCACGCTGCGCGGCCACGACTTCCTCAAGAACTATGGCGTGGCGATCGCCTCGGGCCCGTTGGCGGGCCTGGCCGCGCGTGCCGTCGTGGTGCTCGATGCCAATGACCAGGTCGTCCACAGCGAGATGGTGTCGGAGATCGCCCACGAGCCGGACTACGACTCGGCGTTGGCTGCGCTGGGCTAAGTTCGGCAACACATCCACAAAAAAAGGCCGGACACGTTCCGGCCTTTTTTGTGCCGGGTCCTCCGGCATAAAAAAGCAGCCAGCCGAAGGTGGCTGCTTCCCCGGCCCACCGGGACTCATGCTTGCTATTTGCCCAGCGCCAGCGTTCCCTTCATCAGGGCGGCATGGCCCGGGAAGGTGCAGAAGTAGGCGTAGGTTTCGCCGGCCTTGAGCTTGGCGACCGGCACGGTCACGGTGTCGGATTCGCCGCCGCCCACCAGCTTGGTGTGCGCAATGACGCGAGCGTCATCAGCCTTGACATAGTTCTGGTCGGCACCTGCCTTCATGCCGTCGGCGATGATGCCGGCCTCGTCAGTCGAATGGCCCAGTACCCAGTTATGGCCCATCGAGGCCTTGGGCAGCTTGCCCGTGTGCTTGAGCGTGACGGTGAACTGCTTGCAGGTCTTGGGCACTTCGATGCTCTTCTGGTTGAACTGCATCGCATCGTTGCCCTCGATGGTGGTGCTGCAGTCGGCCGCCCACAGCGGTGCAGCGAACAGGCCGAGCAGAGCGAGGGCAAAGGTCTTGCGAATCATGGGGACATCTCCGTCATTAAAGTCAGAAAAGGCGCGACGATAATGATTCGCGATTGATCCGCCCGGCGTTGATCTGCATCAGATCGATGCGTGTACCGCCCGCATAGCGACATTGCACCGCATGCGTTTGCGGAAACAAAAAAAGGGCCGGATGAACCGGCCCTTTTTCCTGTTGCCTACTGCGGGACTTATTTGGCCGCCATCAGCGCGACGGTCATGTCGAGCATGCGGTTGGAGAAGCCCCACTCGTTGTCGTACCACGACAGTACCTTCACCAGCGTGCCTTCCATGACGCGGGTCTGGGTCGCGTCGTAGGTGGAGGAGGCCGGGTTGTGGTTGAAGTCGATCGACACCAGCGGCTGGGTATTGACGGCCAGGATGCCCTTGAGCGGGCCATTGGCGGCTTCGCTGATGACCTGGTCGATCTCTTCCTTGGTGGTCGGACGGGCGGCGTCGAAGGTGAGGTCGACGACCGACACGTTGATGGTCGGCACGCGCATGGCGAAGCCGTCCAGCTTGCCGTTGAGTTCCGGCAGCACCAGGCCCACCGCGGCGGCGGCGCCGGTCTTGGTCGGGATCTGGCTCATCGTGGCCGAACGGGCGCGGCGCAGGTCGGAGTGGTAGACGTCCGTCAGCACCTGGTCGTTGGTGTAGGCGTGGATGGTCGTCATCAGGCCGCGCTGGATGCCGATCTTCTCATGCAGCACCTTGGCTAGCGGAGCCAGGCAGTTGGTGGTGCACGAGGCGTTGGAGATCACTTCCAGCTTGGAGGTGAGCTTGTCGGTGTTGACGCCGATGACGAAGGTGCCGTCCACGTCCTTGTCGCCAGGCGCGGAGATGATCACCTTCTTGGCGCCGGCGGCGATGTGCGCGCTGGCCTTGGCCTTGGAGGTGAACAGGCCGGTGCACTCGAGCACCACGTCCACGCCCAGGGCGCCCCAGGGCAGCTTGGACGGGTCGCGCTCGGCGCATACCTTGATGCGGTCGCCGTTGACGATCAGATCGCCGCCGTCCACCGACACGGTACCCGGGAACTTGCCGTGCGCGGTGTCGTACTGGGTCAGGTGCGCGTTGGTCTCGGCGTTGCCGAGGTCGTTGATCGCAACGATCTGGATCTCGTTGGTGCGACCGGCTTCGTACAGTGCGCGCAGAATGTTGCGGCCGATGCGACCGTAACCGTTGATGGCGACCTTGATGGCCATGTGACAGCGTCCTCCGGAGTGAGGTGACGGAATTGGCGGCTGTGGGACCGCCGTAAAACCGTCATTTTAGCTTGAACGGGCTCTCCGGCCCATCCACCGCCCTGCGGCATGGCTGGGGCTGTTCAGCGGACGCCGGAAGCGCTTGAATCGACTTTTCTTTCGGGCGCACGCGCCCCAGCAGGAGATTGGCATGAGCGAGACGGGACAGACTTTCGGCATCACCCTGGAGCAGGTCGAGAACTTCGAATTCCGGGTGCGCTTCGACGACACGGCGATCCCGGATCTGATCGTGGACGAGGGGGCGCCCCTGGGCGGCGATGCCGGGCCCAATCCCTCGCGCCTGCTTGCCGTCGCCGTGGCCAACTGCCTCGCCGCGAGCCTGTTGTTTGCCCTGCGCAAGTACAAGAACACGCCGGGCAAGATGGGCGCGAAGGCCCGGCTGACCCTGGAGCGCAACGAGCATGGCCGTCTGCGCATCGCGCATATCGGCGTGGACCTGCAACTCGCGGAGAAGGCCGAGGTGCTCGACTACCTTGATCGCGTGCTGGCGCAGTTCGAGGACTTCTGCATCGTGACCCAGAGTGTCCGTCAGGGCATCAAGGTGGATGTCAGCGTCCTGGACGGGGAAGGCAACCGATTGTCGGTGCCGGGCGAAAGCTGAGAACCGGCCGGCGCGGAGCTGTCATGGGGCTGTGGCAGACTTTCTGTTTTCCCTGACACATTCGAACGTATCCATGTCCTTTCCGCGCCTTACTGCCGCCCTTGCACTCGCCTGTGTCGTCCTGACGCCCGCCGCACACGCCTGGGGCCAGCTTGGCCACAGCATCGTGGCCGATCTTGCCCAGCGCCATCTGAGCCCTACGGCGGAAGTCGAGGTGGAGCGACTGCTGGCACCCGAAAACACCAAGTCGCTGGCGGATATCGCCAGCTGGCCGGACGAGATCCGCAACGATCCCGGCAAGGACGCGCTGTGGAAGCAGACGCGTGCCCTGCACTACGTCGACTTCACCCACGGCGACTGCAACTACACGCCGCCGCGTGATTGCGAGGGCGGCCAGTGCGTGGTCGCCGGCATCGACCACTACGTGCAGATCCTCGCCGACAAATCGCAGCCCGACGCCACGCGCCTGGAGGCCTTGAAGTTCGTGGTCCACTTCATTGGCGACGAACACCAGCCGCTGCATGGCGGCTCGCGCGATGACAAGGGCGGCAACGCCTACCAGGTCCAGTTCCAGGACAAGGGCACCAACCTGCACAGCGTGTGGGACTCGGGCCTGCTCAAGACGCGCGGCCTCGACTACAAGGCCTACGCCGACGAACTGGAATCGCGCGGCACGGTGACCTTGCCCAAGCCCATCGCCCCGTTCGACAACGCCTACGCCCAATGGGCGGAAGAGTCCTGCCAGATCTCGCGCGACATCTATCCCGACAGTCACAAGCTCAACCAGACCTATGTGGACAAGGAACTGCCCGTGGCGGAACTGCGTCTGCGCGAAGCGGGACGTCGGCTGGCGGAAGTGTTGAACCTCGCGCTGGCGCGGTGACGCTTGTTCGTCTTCGCGCTCCCATGGGCCCGCCAATGCGCGGGCCTTTTTTTGATCAAAACTTCAGCAGTTCCGGAAAGAATTGCTGCGATGCAAAATCATTCGTGCGGATGCTTCGCGCACACGCAAGCGGGCCCGGGCGCTCCTGCCGGCACGCCGATGCCGTGGCTTCAGAGTGGCCTCGCATTTTGCGTGCCATGACACCAGTATTTAGCCATCCGAATGCCAGTGAAGCAGACCAGTGTCGTGAGCTGGGTGCATTCTTGGCTGTCTTTGCGTAATACCACTGGTCGCGGCTGGTCCGCATGCCACAAGCAGTCCACTTGCATACCGTGGGTGGCAAGAAAAAAGCCTGTGCAAACCCTCTGGCAGATCGATCCAATTCTGCTAGCGTTGAATGATGACTACTGAATCTACGCTGCGTCGCACAAAGATTGTTGCCACCCTCGGTCCCGCGACCGACGCGCCTGGCATGCTCGAAAAAATCATCGCCGAAGGCGTCGATGTGGTTCGTCTGAACCTCTCGCACGGCCAGCCCGACGACCACCGCGCGCGCGCCGTCGCCGTGCGCGATGCCGCCGCCAAGCTCGGTCGCGAGGTCGGTGTGCTGGCGGACCTTCAGGGCCCCAAGATCCGCGTCGAGCGGTTTGCGCATGGTCCGGTGGAGCTTCGTGTGGGCGATAGCTTCGTGCTGGATTGCAGCCCCGGTGCGCCGCTCGGCGACGCCACCCGCGTCGGCGTGAGCTACTACGACTTGCCGAAGGACGTGTCCGCGGGCGACGTGCTGTTGCTGGACGATGGCCTGGTCGCGCTGACCGTCGAATCCGTCGTGGGTGCGGAAATCCGCTGCCGCGTGCTGATCGGCGGCAAGCTGTCCGACCGCAAGGGCCTCAACCGCCAGGGTGGTGGCCTTTCCGTGTCCGCGCTGTCGGACAAGGACAAGGCCGACATCAAGCTCGCCGCCGAGATCGGCTGCGACTTCCTCGCCGTCTCTTTCGTGCGTTCGGCCGCCGACATGAACGAAGCGCGCCGCCTGCTGGAAGAAGCCGGCGGCAAGGCGTCGCTGGTGGCGAAGATCGAACGTGCCGATGCGATTCCCGTGCTGGGCGAGATCATCGACGCGTCCGACGTGGTGATGGTCGCCCGCGGCGACCTGGGCGTGGAAATCGGCGATGCCGAGTTGCCGGGCCTGCAGAAGAAGATCATCCGCGAGTCGGTGCAGCGCAATCGCGCCGTGATCACCGCCACGCAGATGCTGCAGTCGATGGTGCGCTCGCCGATCCCGACCCGCGCCGAAGTGATGGACGTGGCCAACGCCGTGATCGACGGCACCGACGCCGTGATGCTGTCCGAGGAATCGGCAGCGGGCGCGCATCCGGACAAGGCCGTGGCCGCGCTGCGTCGCATCTGCCTTGGCGCCGAACGCCAGTTCGAGCCGAAGGAAGATCCGGCCACGCAGGGTCATCATCTGGATCGCACCGACCAGGCCATCGCGCTGGCTGCGATGGTGCTGGCCAGCCAGCTCGGTGTGCGAGCGATCGTGGCGTTGACCGAGTCCGGTGCCACCGCGCAGTGGCTGTCGCGCTATCGCAGCGCGGTGCCGATCTACGCGCTGTCGCCGTTCGACGACGCGCGCCGCCGCATGTCGATCCTGCGCGACGTACAGGCCGTGAAGTTCACCCACATCTCGCAGACCCCGGCCGGCTCCGCACGCGACGCGGTGCGCCAGCTGTTCGCCGAGGGCAAGCTGACCGAAGGCGATCGCGTGGTGCTCACGCACGGCGACCACATCGGCCAGGGTGGCGGCACCAACACGCTCAAGTTGCTGTCGGTGGGTGCCGAGGGCGTGGTGGAGTGTTTGCGCGACCTGTAAGCATGGCATCGACGTCGGCCTGTCTGCCTTGGGGCTAGAATCCAGGCCGACGTCCCAACCCATCCATGCGCAGGAGGTTTTCCATGAACATGAAGTCGCGTCGCCGTGTCCAGGCGATTTCGCTGGCCCTTGCCATGGGCATGGCCGCACCGTTGCTTGCCCAATCGCAGGCGCGCATGGTCGCCCCGGATCGCATCCAGTCGTACTGGATCATGCTCAACACGAAGGTGGATGCCGACGTTCCCAACAGCGGCTCCAACATGGACAAGCCCGGTTGCGTGGCGGTGACCTACATGATCGGTTCTGACGGGATTCCGCAGAACGTCAATGTGGCCAAGGTCGTGCCGCAGAGCGATCTCGGCGCGGTGGCCAAGAGCGTGGCGGGCAACTTCCGTTATGGGCCGTCGCTGAGCAACAAGACGCACGAGCCGGTCAATACGTACTTCATCGTGCCGTTCAACCTGCCGGCGGATGCTGCGCAGCGGCAATCCATCGTCAACGCGTGCAAGCTGCCGGGCTACGACCAGGCCTGAGTCTTGCCGCCATGGCCGTTCAGGGGCGCTCAGGGCCCCCCATGGCCAGATGCCATATACTTGCGGGCCTTTAAGCCTAGCCGCCCCTTCCAGGGCGGCTTCCACCTTGTGCGGCCCACACCGCCTAAGTACCGGAGTTGTCATGAGCATCGAAGATCTCGAAAGCGTTGCCCTCGCTATGGTTGCGCCCGGCAAGGGCATCATCGCCATCGACGAGTCGACCAACACCATCAAGAAGCGTTTCGAGGCCGTCGGCATCGACAACACCGAAGAGAATCGTCGTGCTTACCGCGAGCTGCTGCTCACCACGCCGGGCCTCAACGAGCACATCTCCGGCGCCATCCTGTATGACGAAACCATCCGCCAGTCGACCAAGGACGGCGTGCCGTTCACGACGCTGATGAAGAAGAACGGCATCATCCCGGGCATCAAGGTCGACAAGGGCCCGGTGCCGCTGGCCGGCTTCCCGGGCGACGTGGTGACCGAAGGCCTCGACGGCCTGCGCGAGCGCCTGCAGGAATACGTGAAGCTGGGCGCCCAGTTCGCCAAGTGGCGCGCCGTGATCAACATCTCCGAAGACAACCCGTCCTCGACCGCCATCGAGGCGAACTGCCATGCGCTGGCCCGCTACGCCGCGCTGTGCCAGGAAGCCGGCTTGGTGCCGATGGTCGAGCCGGAAGTGATCATGGACGGCGATCACAGCATCGAAGTCAGCTACGAAGTGCACGAAGCCGTGCTGCGCAGCCTGTTCAATGCGCTGTACGAGCAGAACGTGATGCTGGAAGGCACCATCCTGAAGGTCAGCATGGTCATCCCGGGCAAGGATGCGGACGAGCAGGCCGAGGTCGAGGAAGTCGCCGAAGCCACCGTGCGCGTGCTCAAGACCACCGTGCCGGCCACGCTGCCGGGCATCGTGTTCCTCTCGGGCGGCCAGACCGACGAGCAGTCCACCGCTCACCTCAATGCGATGAACCGCATGGGCCCGCACCCGTGGCCGCTGTCGTTCTCCTACGGCCGCGCCATGCAGCAGGCCGCGCTGAAGCTGTGGGCCAAGGACATGAAGGCCAACTACGCCGATGCGCAGAAGACCGTCTACGCCCGCGCGAAGGACAACGGCCTCGCCGCGCTGGGTCAGTGGAGCGGCAAGTAAGCCGATAAAGCCCCTCTCCCCGCGGGAGAGGGGTGGGGGTGAGGGTGCGGTCTTGCCGCCACCTTGGCGATTGCGCTCCGCCCGTACCCTCATCCACCTGCGGCACCTTCTCCCGGAGGGAGAAGGGTTGAGCTGATCGGCGTTGCGCTTCCCTTGTAGCAAAGAAAAACGGGCACCTCGCGGCGCCCGTTTTTTGTTGCCCTGTTCCAAGACCGATCAGAAGCGGTATTCCGCACTGACGGTGTACAGGTTGGTCGGCAGGTGGATGTTCTTGTCGCTGTCGCTGGCCTGGTAGTAGTCGTAGTTCAGGCCCACGCTCCACTGCGGGGTGATGTTGTAGCCCACGCCTGCACCGGCGTAGTAGTTGGTGCTGTTGAAGCGCACCGACTGCGGGTTGAACTTGTCGTTGGTCAGGCCTTCACCCTTGGCGAAGAAGGCACCGCCACGTACTTCGCCGTACCACTTCGGGCTGAAGCTGTAGCGCAGGTCCAGACCGGCCGTAGCACCCTGCAGCTTCGACTTGGCGTCGCCGCCGTAGTTCTGCGTGTACAGGCCACGCGCATCGGCACGGCCCAGGTAGACGTAGCCTGCTTCGACGCCGAGCGACAACTCGGGGTTGAGCGCGAAACGGTAACCACCCTTCACGCCACCGGCGAAATCGCCGTTGTCATAAGGGCCCTTCTTGATCTGACCATAGCCGGCGTTGGCGCCGACGTACCAGCCCTGCTGGGCGTTCTGACCGGCGTCCTGTGCAAAGGCGGCCGGAACAGCCACCAGACCGGCGGCGGCGAAAGCAAGGGCAAGCATGGTGTTCTTCATGGGGGTACTCCTCTTCGTCTTATTGGGCCAGTCCGCGGCGCCGGGGGTTCGGTCGTTCGCGGCTGGGCACCTCGTGCCGACGGTGCTGACCCTTAGATAGGGCGCCCCTGAGGAGTTTCAATACTGGTTAGTACATAATTAAGAGGGCATTAAGGTTGAGGCCGCTTCCAGGCGACCCCCACATAAAAAACGGGCGCCCAAGGGGCGCCCGCGTGTTTTTCGCAACAGGTTGATCAGAAGCGATATTCAGCCGTAACCGAGGCGGTGTCGGTAGACAGGTCCACGCCCTGCTTCTTGGCGTCAAAGTAGTCGTAGCTTACGCCAAGGCTGAAGTGCTGGTTGAAGTCGTAGCCCACACCGGCGCCGCCGTACCAGCTGACGTCATCGAGGTGATGACGGTTGATCGAGTTGTTGTCGTAGCCATGGCCCTTCCAGCCATAGATGCCGGCGCGGCCGCTGACGTACAGGCCGTCCCACACGTTGATCTTGCCGTTCACGCCGGCGGTCCAGCCGCGAAGGTCGTTCTTCTCGTTGGTCTGGTTGACGGGCTGGCTGTTGAAGATGTTCTTCAGCTTGTAATTGCCCTGGTCGTTGTAGCCGACCTCAACGCCCAGACCCATGTCCTGGCCCACTTTCCAGCGGTAGCCGCCGTTGATGCCGTAGGTGGTCGGATGGTCGTTATAGGGGCCGTTGGCGACATGACCCTCGCCCACGCTGCCGTTGATGAACCAGTTGCCGCTGCCCACCGGCTGGTAGGGCTGGTAGTTGCCGTTGGCGGCCGTGCTGGTGGACGAGCTGGTGTCCTGGGCGAACGCGGGAGCGGCGATGAAGCCGGTCGTAGCAATGGCAATGGCGAGTAGCGTCTTCTTCATGGGAGTACTCCATATGATCTTTTTAGGATCGATCCCTGAAAGATCTGCGGGCCGGGGGAAAGGCTGATCGCAGTCACACCCGATCCGTGGGTGCCAGGGGATTAGAGCCATGGGAGCCTGAAGGGTTTCCGTATCCCTTACCCAAAAATTAAGGACAAATTAAGGTCTTGGGCGTGGGACAGGGGCCTGGCAATCGGCGACAATGGGCGTTTTTAGCCGCCATCGCCCCCGGAGAACCCTCTCAATGACCACCCGCCGCGAACTCGCCAATGCCGTGCGCGCCCTCGCCATGGACGCCGTGCAACAGGCCAACTCCGGCCACCCAGGCATGCCCATGGGCATGGCGGACATCGCCGAGGTGCTCTGGAACGACTTCCTCCAGCACAACCCGACCAACCCCAAGTGGTTCAACCGCGACCGTTTCGTGCTCTCCAACGGCCACGGCTCGATGCTCCAATACGCGCTGCTGCACCTGACCGGCTACGACCTGCCGATGGACCAGCTCAAGCGCTTCCGCCAGCTGCACTCCAAGACCGCCGGCCATCCGGAGGCCAGCGAAACCCCAGGCGTGGAAACCACTACCGGCCCCTTGGGCCAGGGTCTCGCCAATGCGGTGGGCTTCGCGCTGGCGGAAAAGGTGCTGGCCGACCACTTCAACCGTCCGGGCCATGAGATCGTCAACCACCACACTTATGTGTTCCTGGGCGACGGCTGCCTGATGGAAGGCATCTCGCACGAAGTCGCTTCGCTGGCTGGCACCTGGAAGCTGGGCAAGCTGGTCGCGGTGTATGACGACAACGGCATCTCCATCGACGGCGAGGTGCACGGCTGGTTCACCGACAACACGCCGGAGCGTTTCGAGGCCTATGGCTGGAACGTGATCCGCGGCGTCGACGGCCACAACCCCGACGCCATCAAGCAGGCGATCACCGCTGCCACGTCGCAGAGCGAGAAGCCGACCCTGATCTGCGCCCGCACGATCATCGGCTTCGGTTCGCCGAACAAGCAGGGCAAGGAAGAGAGCCACGGCGCGGCGCTGGGCAAGGACGAAGTCGCCAAGACGCGCGACGCGCTGGACTGGCGTTACGGCCCGTTCGAGATTCCGGCCGAGATCTACGCCGGCTGGGACCACAAGAAGGCGGGCGCCGCGCGCGAGCAGGCCTGGCACGACGCGGTGGCCAAGTACTCCGCAGCGTTCCCGGAACTCGCTGCCGAGTTCAATCGCCGTGTCTCCGGTGAGCTGCCGTCTGACTGGGCCGAGAAGTCGCAGGCCTTCGTCGACAAGCTGCAGGCGGACGGCGTGGACGTGGCCTCGCGCAAGGCTTCGCAGATGAGCATCGAAGCGTTCGCGCCGCTGCTGCCGGAACTGATCGGCGGTTCGGCCGACCTTGCCGGTTCCAACCTCACCAAGTGGAAGGGCAGCGTCGACGCCGGCAACGGCCATGACGCCAAGGGCAACTACGTGTACTACGGTGTGCGCGAGTTCGGCATGAGCGCGATCGCCAACGGCCTGGCGCTGCACGGCGGCTTCATCCCGTACGACGCCACCTTCCTGGTGTTCTCCGACTACGCCCGCAACGCAGTGCGCATGAGCGCGCTGATCCCGGCGCACGCCATCCACGTCTACACCCACGACTCGATCGGCCTGGGCGAGGACGGCCCGACCCACCAGCCGGTGGAGCACCTTGCCTCGCTGCGCTACATCCCGAACAACCAGGTATGGCGTCCGTGCGATGCGGTGGAATCGGCGATGTCCTGGAAGCTCGCCATCGAGCGCAAGGGCAACCCGGCGTGCCTGGTGTTCTCGCGCCAGAACCTCAAGCCGCAGCAGCGCAGCGCGCAGCAGGTGGCCGACATCGCGCGTGGCGCCTACGTGCTGTCCGATCCGCAGGACACCAAGTTCAAGGCCATCCTGATCGCCACCGGTTCGGAAGTGGAACTGGCGATGGAGGCGGCCCGCACGCTGGCACAGCAGAACGTGCCGGTGCGCGTGGTGTCGATGCCGTGCACGGAAGTGTTCGACGCCCAGCCGCTCGAATACCGCGAAGCCATCCTGCCGGGCTGGTGCCGCGCGCGCGTGGCGGTGGAAGCGGCCACGTCCGACTTCTGGCGCAAGTACGTGGGCCTGGACGGCGACGTGATCGGCATGACCACCTTCGGCGCCTCCGCGCCGGCGCCGCAGCTGTTCGAGCACTTCGGTTTCACTGTGGCCCACGTGGTGGATGCAGTGAAGCGCGTGATTGGCTGATGGCTCTGAACCCTCTCCCCTTCGGGGAGAGGGTAGGGTGAGGGGCGGGTGCTCGCCTCAGGCCCACAAAAACGCCGCGATCATCGCGGCGTTTTTTTTCGAGCTTTTATGTGGGAGCGCACCCTGTGCGCGACAAGCCTACCGAGTGCAGACACCGAGGCTCTGCGGTCGCGCACAGGGTGCGCTCCCACAAGACAGCGGCCCGCTACGCGGCTAACAACTCCGCCAGGTGATCCGGATCGCGGGCCAACGCATGCGCCCCGGCCTTCTCCAACTCCTCACGGCTGCCAAAACCCCACAGCACACCGAGGCCACGCACGCGATTGGCCACCGCGCCATCGATATCGAAATGACGATCGCCAATCATCGCCGTCTCTTCCGGCTTCGCACCGAAATCCTCGAGCGCGGCCCTGATCATCGTCGCTTTCTCGCTATGCGCGCTCGACGGGTCTGGGCCATATAGACGGCTGAAGGCCTTGCCAAACGGCAGGTGCTCGATGATCGGCCACGCATGCCGCTCCGGTTTGCTGGTGACTACGGCGAGCATGTGGCCAGCGGCCTGCAGGCGTTCGATCATCGTGTCGATGCCGGGATACACCGTGTGCTCCTGCCAACCGATGGCGTGGAAGCGTT
Source organism: Dyella jiangningensis (assembly GCA_000632805.1). GTDB lineage: Bacteria > Pseudomonadota > Gammaproteobacteria > Xanthomonadales > Rhodanobacteraceae > Dyella > Dyella jiangningensis. The sequence goes on from CP007444.1 coordinate 167,501, forward strand.
CGTGGTAGTAATCCACAGCGAGTTCGATGCGGTCGTGATCATGATCCAGCAGCGGCGCAAAGCTGTGGCGCAGCGGCGGGCCGATCCAATGACGCATTTCGGCAGGGTGTTCCACGCCCAGCTGCGTCAGCGCATGGCGGACGCAGCCCAGGATGCCGATTTCCGAATCGATCAGCGTGCCGTCAAGGTCGAACAGACAGAGCATTACTTGCCTGCGCGTGCCTTGAGGGCCGCCACGGCCGGGAGTTCCTTGCCTTCGAGGAATTCGAGGAAGGCGCCACCGCCGGTGGAGATGTAGGACACGTCATCGGCGATGCCGTACTTGTCCACGGCCGCCAGCGTGTCGCCACCACCGGCGATGGAGAAAGCCGGCGACGCGGCGACCGCGCGGGCCAGCGTCTCGGTGCCATGGCCGAAGGCGTCGAACTCGAACACGCCGACCGGGCCGTTCCATACCACGGTGCCGGCCTTGGCGATCATCTCGGCGTAGCGGCGGGCTGTCTCGGGGCCGATGTCGAGGATCATCTCGCCATCCTTCACCTGGTCGACCGGCTTCACCGTGGACGGGGCGTGCGCGGAGAATTCCGGCGCCACCACCACGTCGACTGGAATCGGCACGTCGGCATTGCGGCGCTTGGCGTCGGCGATGACCTTCTTGGCAGCCGGGAGGAGGTCCGGCTCGTACAGCGAATTGCCGACCGAATAACCCATCGCGGCGATGAAGGTGTTCGCGATACCACCGCCGACAATCAGCTGGTCGACCTTGCCGATCAGGTTTTCCAGCAGCGTGAGCTTGGTGGACACCTTGGAGCCCGCAACGATGGCCAGCAGCGGATGCGCCGGATGCTCCAGCGCCTTGCCCAGCGCGTCCAGCTCGGCTGAGAGCAGTGGACCGGCGGCGGCGATCGGGGCGAACTTGATCACGCCATGGGTGGAGGCCTGCGCACGGTGCGCGGTACCAAAGGCGTCCATCACGAAGATGTCGCACAGCGCCGCGTACTTCTTCGACAGCGCCTCGTCGTCCTTGCCTTCGCCGACGTTCATGCGGCAGTTCTCCAGAACCACCACTTCACCGTCGGCCACCTCGACGCCGCCGAGATAGTCGGCAATCAGGCGCACCGGCTGGCCCAGTTTGTCGCTGAGCCACTTGGCGACCGGCGCCAGCGAAGACTCGGCGTCGAACTGGCCTTCCTTCGGACGGCCCAGGTGCGACAGCACCATCACCTTGGCGCCGGCGTCGCGGGCGGCCTTGACGGTGGGCAGGGCGGCGTCCAGGCGCTGGGTGGAAGTGATGTGGCCGTTCTCGATCGGCACGTTCAGGTCTTCGCGGATCAGCACGCGCTTGCCGCGCAGATCAAGATCGCTCATGCGGGTAACGGACACGGCGGAACTCCCTTGGCTTGGATTCGTATGGGCGCCGGCAGGCGCGAATCGCGTATTCTCCCGCCCGCTCCCCGGCTATGCAAACCACGCGGCAGGTATCCTAGGCGGCGGGTATTTCCCTTCGAGGACACAGGCATGGGCCAGGATCGGGTGTTGTATGGCTATTGGCGCTCCAGCGCGGCGTATCGGGTGCGCATTGCGCTGAACCTGAAAGGTCTCGCGTACGAGTCGCACGCCGTGCACCTGGTCAACAATGGCGGGGAACAGCACGCGCCCGACTACCAGGCGCTCAATCCTCAGGAGCTGGTGCCTTGCCTCGTCGATGAAGGGCGGGTGCTTACCCAGTCCATGGCTATCGTCGAGTATCTCGATGAAACGCATCCCACGCCGCCTTTGCTGCCTACGGACCCCGCCGGGCGTGCCCGCGTGCGGGCGTTGGCGCAGGTGGTTGGTTGCGACGTGCATCCGCTGGGCAACCTGCGGGTGCTGCAGTACCTCGCGAACGGCATGGGTCTGGATGAGTCCGCCAAGGGCATGTGGTCGCGTCACTGGATTGGCGAAGGACTGCGTGCGCTGGAAGCGATGTTGTCCGGCCACGTGGCGACGGGGCGCTTCTGCCACGGCGATGCGCCGACACTGGCCGACATCTGCCTGGTGCCCCAGCTCTACAACGCCATTCGCTGGAAATTGTCGTTGGACGATTACCCGACCATCCAGCGCATCTACGACGCCTGTGAGTCGTTGGAAGCCTTTCAACGCGCAGCACCCGAAGCGCAACCCGACGCGCCGGCGACGTAAGCCGCATGGCAAGCGTCTGCGCAAACCTCTGGCGCTGGCAGCGCGGAAGGCAGGGCAGCGGTTACGACAAGCTGCTGCTCGCCGGCACGCTGTGGCCGTTGCCATGCGACTGTTACCTGCTGCGATTCCCGACGGGTGCCTCGGTGCCACCGCATACCGACCGCGTGTCGCTAGGCAGGCACTACCGGCTGAACATCATCCTGCGTGCGCCTCGCCGGGGAGGCGAGTTCGTCTGCGCGCGTCCCATCCATGCCGGACGACGCATCAAGCTGTTCCGGCCGGATGTGGAAGAGCACAGCGTCACGATGATCCAAGAAGGCACCCGCTGGGTGCTGAGCATCGGCTGGGTACTGGGCGTGCGGGGCGCTGCGACGCGCCCCGCGGCCTGAGGCTCAGAAGCCGAGTCCGTAGGGATCGTTGCCGACCAGCTCGGCGCTTTCCGAATTGCCGCTTTCGGACAGGCGGATCTTGAGTGCCAGGCCGTCGCGCGAGTCGGCCTTGTTGAGCGCCTCGTCGAGCTCGATGCGGCCTTCCTTGTACAGGCGATACAGCGACTGGTCGAAGGTCTGCATGCCTTCCTGCAGGCTGCGGTCCATCGCTTCCTTCACGTCGTGCACCTGGCCGCGGCGGATCATGTCGCGGATCAGCGGCGTGTTGAGCAGCACTTCCACTGCCGGCAGGCGGCGACCGTCCTTGCCGATCACCAGGCGCTGGCTGATCACCGCGCGCAGGTTGAGCGCGAGGTTCATCAATACGTTCTTGTGCGCCGATTCCGGGAAGAAGTTGAGGATGCGCTCCAGCGTCTGGTCGGCGTTGTTCGAGTGCAGCGTCGCCAGGCAGAGGTGACCGGTTTCGGAGAACGCGATGGCCGCTTCCATGGTGTCGGTGTCGCGGATCTCGCCGATCATGATCACGTCCGGCGCCTCGCGCATCGCGTTTCGCAGGGCTTCGTGATAGCTGTGCGTGTCCAGGCCGACTTCGCGCTGGTTCACGATCGACTTCTTGTGGCGATGCAGGTATTCGATCGGGTCCTCGATGGTGAGGATGTGACCCGAAGAGTTCTGGTTGCGATGGTCGATCATCGCGGCCAGCGTGGTCGACTTGCCCGAACCCGTGGCGCCCACGACCAGGATCAACCCGCGCGGCTCCATGATGAGTTCGCGGAAAATGGTGGGCAGCTGCAGCTGGTCGATGCTGGGGATTTCGCTCTTGATCGCGCGGATCACCATGCCCACTTCGCCGCGCTGCTTGAACACGTTGATGCGGAAACGGCCGGCTTCCTTCACCGCCAGCGCCATGTTCAATTCCAGGTCGCGCTCGAACTGCGGTACCTGGCCTTCGTCCATCAGCGAATAGGCGATCTTCTTGACCATGCCGCTCGGCAGACCGGTATTGCCCAGCGGGTAAAGCTTGCCCTCGACCTTGATGTTCACAGGGGCGCCCGTCGTCAGGAACATATCCGACGCGCCCTTGTCAACCATTAGCTTGAGGAAGTAACCGATGTCCACTCGAATCCCCTAATTTCGTGCGCATTGCTAAAGTCGATTATGCCCGCCCACAATACGCTGCGACACTCCGAGAGGACTGAGTGATGGTGCACATCTTTTCCCCGCTGTCTGGGCGCCCGAAAAGCGTCCGTACGGCGGTTTCGACCCTGACGTTGGCCATGACGCTGGCGCTTTCCGGCTGCGCGAGCGTGCCGCCACCGGACGGGGCCATGAATCAGGCGCAGGTCCAACTGCAGGCGGCACGCGATGCCGACGCGGCCGATTACGCGCCGGTCGACCTGGGCTTCGCCCAGAACAAGTTCCAGCAGGCCCAGAACGCCATGGCCAGCCGCAAGTACGACGACGCGGCCACCCTGGCGGACGAAGCCCGCGCGGACGCCGAACTGGCGCGTGCCAAGGCGCGCCTGGCCGCCGCCCGGGCGCAGATCCAGAGCAAGACCACGGCCAATCGCCAGCTGCGCGAGCAGATCGAGCAATCGCTTTCCGATCAGCAACAGCAGGACCAGTCGCAGAATGCCGGCCTGCCGGCGCAGCAGCAGACGCAGGACATGCCGGCGCCGCCGAGCTCCTCGCTGACCGAACCCATGCCGGAGGGCCAGGGCTTCCAGACGCTGCCGCAAAACCCCCAGCCAGTGCCCCCGGTGAATCGTGACGACCAGGGAGGTCACCTATGAAATCCTTGACGCTCCGACTTTCCGCCGTGCTCCTGGCGCTGGCCGCCACCGGCGTGGCCCAGGCCGCCAAGGAAGACATGGACGTTGCCCGCCTGACCAACAGCCTGGATCAGCTGTCCGGCGATCCCAGCCTCGGGTCCTACGCCCAGGCCGAGCAGGCGCGTGCCCGTGATGCCGTGAACCAGCTGGCCCAGGCCCGCTCGCGCGACCGCGCCCACGCCCTTTACCTGGCCGAGCGTCGCGTGGATCTCGCCCGGGCGACGGCGCAGCTGCAGGATGCACAGCAGCAGATCAATCGCCTCGACCGTGAGCACGACCAGATCCAGCTCGACGGCAGCCGGCGTGAAGCCGAGCAGGCCCGTCGCGAGCTGGAGCGCCAACGCCTGCAGTACCAGATGGCCCAGGAGGAGTCGGCCCGCCAGCTCGCCGCCGGCGCGGAAGCGACCGCCCAGGCCCAGGCCCAGGCCGACCAGGCCAAGAAGCTGGCGGCGGCCCAGGCCCGCGTGGCCAATGCCGCCAAGAAACAGGCCGATTTGGCCGCTCAGGCCGCCAAGCTGATGCGCTCGCAGATGCAGCAGGGCGACAGCGGTTCCTCGGACAACAAGAACCAGGGCAAATAAGCCAGGGTGTTGCACCGGGCGCTGTAGAAGGCCGGACGGGTATCACCCGCCGGCCTTTTCTTTTCCGGCATGAAACACGCCCTGGTGCGAGCGGGCGGTGAGCTTCGTTCAAGAATCGGCAAGCGGGCGTTGGGTTCCCGCAAAAGACTGTTCTGGCAGCTTTTTTTTCGGAGCAGGCTGCGTCATCCGGTGCCGAATATCACGCTTGCATGACCTCTTGGCCGGGAGTAGGGTCAAGTTCCCAGGGGGCATCTTCGCGCCCTGGGTCACCGACCTGAATCATGCACTCATCCTTCCCCTCCAAACGTTCTCCATGGACCGGTCAAACGGCATGGATCGCGGGTGTGTGCGTGGATTCCTCGTCAGCGGGCGCCACTCCCAGGTGCCTGCCGTTCTCTCCAGAGGAGGTTGCATCATGTTTGAAAACCAGCAGCGTGATGATGTCGAAGCTTTGATGAAGGCCGACGCGGAGTTCCGTCGGCTGTACCAGCACCATCGGGAGCTCGACAGCAAGGTGCACGACGCCGAAATCGGCGTTCTTCCCATCGACGACATGACGTTGTCGGGCATGAAGAAGGAGAAGCTCCACGCCAAGGAGCGACTCCAGCGCATGTGGGATACCCGAGCGCACCGCATCAACTGAACCTGCGAGGGTTTCGCATGAAAGCGGCCCCGGAAGCCTCCCGCAAGGGAACGGTTTCCGGGGCCGCAGTGTTTCCGGGGAAAGTTGGGGGTCATGGTGGCTCGGTTATGATCGGCCCCCTGTCGGCCGCCCTGTGGCAGTCGACCCTTCATCCAAGGAGCTTCCATGACGGTCCACCAGAGTGTCCTCGAACTGATCGGACGTACCCCGATGGTACGCGCGCAGCGCCTGGACGTCGGACCGTGTGAGCTCTTCCTCAAGCTGGAAAGCGCCAACCCCGGCGGCTCGGTGAAGGACCGCATCGGCCTGTCGATGATCGAGGGCGCCGAGAGGGCAGGGAAGATTCGCCCGGGCGACACGCTGGTGGAGGGCACCGCCGGCAATACCGGACTCGGCCTTGCGCTCGTCGCGCAGCAGAAGGGCTATCGCCTCATCCTGGTGGTTCCCGACAAGATGAGCCGCGAAAAGATCTTCAACCTCAAGGCCATGGGCGCCGAGGTCGTGCTCACGCGCTCTGACGTGGCGAAGGGACATCCTGAGTACTACCAGGACATGGCCGAGCGCATTGCGCGCGAAACGCCGGGCGCGTACTTCATCAACCAGTTCGGCAATCCGGACAATCCGGCGGCGCATATCGCCACGACCGGCCCGGAAATCCTTGAGCAATTGGACGGCCGTGTCGACGCCATCGTCGTGGGCTGTGGCTCGTCCGGCACGCTGAGCGGCTTGTCCAAGTTCTTTGCTGAGCGTTCGCCAAATACGGAGTTCATCCTGGCCGATCCGGTCGGCTCCATTCTCGCTCAGTACATCAACGAGGGGACACTCTCGACCAAGTCGGCCAGCTGGATGGTGGAAGGCATCGGCGAAGATTTCCTTCCCACCATCAGCGACTTCACCCGCGTGAAGAAGGCCTATGCGATTCCCGACAAGGAGAGCTTCCTGGTGGCGCGAGAGCTGTTGGCGAAAGAGGGCATCCTCGGTGGTTCGTCCACCGGCACGCTGCTGGCCGCCGCACTGCGCTACTGCCGCGAGCAGACCACGCCCAAGCGCGTGGTGACGCTGGTGTGCGATACGGGCAACAAGTACTTGTCGAAGATGTACAACGACTACTGGATGCTCGACAACGGCTTCCTCGAGCGTGAGCAACACGGCGACCTGCGTGACCTGCTGCTGCGCCCCTTCGCGCAGCGCGACACCGTCGTGGTCGGCCCGAACGAACTGCTCATGACGGCCTATACGCGCATGAAGCTCTACGACGTGTCGCAGCTGCCGGTGATGGACGGCAACCGACTGGTCGGCATCCTCGACGAGTCGGACGTGCTGATGCATGTGCATGCGGATGAGGCGAAGTTCCGCGATGCCGTGTCCACGGCCATGATCACCAACCTGCAGATGCTGGACGTGCGCTCCCCGATCGAGTCGCTGCTGCCGGTATTCGACCGCGGCCACGTGGCCATCGTAGTCGATGGCGACCAGTTCCTTGGCCTCATCACCCGTATCGATCTGCTGAACTACCTACGACGCAAGGTGCATTGATCGACGGCGACGGGTGCGCCCACGATGGCGTATCGCATCGTCGGTTTGTCACCATGAAAGTTTGTTGAAATCGCGCGCGTCCAAAGTCGCTGCCTGCGATGGGATATCGCGCCCTTTCTAAGGAGTCATTGCATATGTGTGGAATCGTTGCCGCCGCCGCCCAACGTGACGTGGCGCCGCTGCTTATCGTGGGACTCAAGGCGCTGGAATACCGTGGCTATGACTCCGCCGGACTGGCCGTGCTCGACCGCGGGGAAATCCACCGCGTACGCGCCAAGGGCAAGGTGCGCGAGATGGAGTCGCTCTATCTGGCCGACCCGTTCCCCGGTAGCACCGGCATCGCGCATACGCGCTGGGCAACGCACGGCGTGCCGAACGAAGCGAACGCGCATCCGCACATGGCCGGCAGCGTGGCCCTGGTCCACAACGGCATCATCGAAAACTACGCGACCCTGCGCGCCGACCTGCAGGCGCGCGGCCACGTCTTCACCTCGGAAACCGACACCGAGGTGATGGCGGCGCTGATCAACGAGCATGTGGAGGCCGGTCTCGGCTTGCGCGAAGCCGTGCTTGCGACGGTACGCGAGCTGGAAGGCGCCTATGCGATCGCCGTGATCAGCAGCAAGGAGCCCGGTCGCGTGGTCGGGGCTCGCCATGGTGCGCCGCTGCTCGTGGGCGTGGGCATTGGCGAGCACTTCCTCGGATCGGATGCGCAAGCGCTCATCCAGGTCACCAACAAGATCATCTATCTCGATGAGGACGACGTCGCTGACATTACGCGCGACAGCGTGGCGATCTACACGCTCGACGGTGAGCGCGTCGAGCGCGCGGTGAACGAAAGCGAGCTTTCCGCGGACGCCGTGGAACGCGGCGAGTTCCGCCACTACATGCAGAAGGAAATCTTCGAGCAGCCCAACGCCGTGGCGGCAACGCTCGAAGCGCGCATCGGGCCGCACGGCGTGTTGCCGGCGATCTTCGGCGTGGATGGCGACGACATGCTTTCCAAGGTGCGCGGCGTGCACATCATCGCCTGTGGCACCAGCTATCACGCCGGCCTCGTGGCCAAGTACTGGCTCGAGGAACACGCACGTTTGCCGGTGAGCGTGGAAGTCGCGAGCGAGTACCGCTATCGCGAAGCCGTCGTGCCCGATGGCACGCTGTTTGTCGCCATCTCCCAGTCCGGCGAAACGGCGGACACCCTGGCCGCTATGCGCGAATCACGCCGTCGCGGTTACCTGGGCACGCTGGCCATCTGCAACGTGCCCGAGTCTTCCGTGGTGCGCGAAGCCGACCTCAAGCTGATGACGCGCGCCGGTCCGGAAATCGGCGTGGCCTCCACCAAGGCCTTCACCACCCAGCTCGCCGCACTGGCGCTGTTTACGTTGCACCTGGCGCAGCAGCGCGGCCTCGATCGCGCACGCTATATCGACCTGTGCACCCAACTGCAGCATATGCCGCGCGCCATCGAGAACGCGCTCAAGCTTGAGCCCCAGGTCATCGAACTGGCCGAGCACCTCATCCATCGCCAGCATGCGTTGTTCCTTGGTCGCGGCGTGCAGTACCCGGTGGCGCTGGAAGGTTCACTCAAGCTCAAGGAAATCTCCTACATCCACGCCGAGGCCTATCCCGCCGGTGAACTCAAGCACGGCCCGCTGGCGCTGGTCGACGAGAACATGCCCGTCATCGCCGTGGCGCCCAACGGCCCGCTGCTCGACAAGCTGAAGTCCAACCTCCAGGAAGTGCGTGCCCGCGGTGGTGAACTGCTGGTCTTTGCCGACGGCGAAGCCAGCCTCGAAGGCAACGGCACCCGCGGCGTCACCCTGCGCATCAACGGCGGCGGCGACTTCATCGCTCCCGCAGTCTTCACCATCCCCCTCCAGCTGCTGGCCTACCACGTCGCCGTACTGCGCGGCACCGACGTTGACCAGCCGCGTAATCTGGCGAAGTCGGTGACGGTGGAATAAGCGTTCGAGGTGATGGCCCGGCATGGTGTGACCTAATAGAAATCCCAACTGCGTAATAGAGATTCCAACTCGACTACCAGTTTGGGTAGGTCCCCAAGAATAGAAATTCCAACAGCATGTACCCCGCGAGGCGTAAAGCACCTCTCTTGACCCGGGTAGTGGCTACTGTGGGGCGAGGCTGGGGGGCTGAGTATATGGCCCCCTGTTTCTGGTCCGGCGTTGCCTTGAGCAGCATTTGCAAGAATTTGGGATTGAAGCAGTTCGCGCCACCAAATGCTGTATCAGCCCCTTTCTGGCGAATCGCGCTCGAAATGGACAGGCCCGACGCCGCTTTAATCGGCCCTGGTCTCAAGGCTAAATCTGGGTGCTCACGACCGCTTGATTCTCGTCGCCGGTGAAACGCTCGTCCGCGAGCGCTCCGCTATTACCGGCTCCCAATGGGTGCGGCAGTTTCCAGAGCCTTCCCACCCTCTACGCCCCTCAATTGGAGAGGGCGGGATTACTGGCCAATCTGTAAGATTTGTCGCTTCAGGAAATAAGAGCTGACGTCTTCCCATGGCCATCAAGAAATCCGAGCTTTACTCCTCCCTTTGGGCCTCCTGCGACCTGCTGCGCGGTGGGATGGATGCCAGCCAGTACAAGGACTATGTGCTGGTTCTGCTGTTCATCAAGTACGTCAGCGACAAGTACGCCGGGCAGCCCTACGCGCCCATCACCATCCCCGAAGGGGCTAGCTTCGCGGACATGGTGGCGCTGAAAGGCAAATCGGATATCGGCGACCAGATCAACAAAAAGATCACTGGCCCGCTGGCGGCGGCCAACCGGCTGTCCGACATGCCGGACTTCAACAAGACTGAGTTGCTGGGTTCAGGCAAGGAGATGGTGGATCGCCTGACCGACCTAATTGCCGTGTTCGAGAAACCGGAGTTGGATTTCTCCAGCAACCGGGCGGAAGGCGACGACATTCTGGGCGACGCCTACGAATACCTGATGCGCCACTTCGCCAGTGAAAGTGGAAAGAGCAAAGGTCAGTTCTACACCCCCGCCGAAGTCAGTCGCATCATGGCCCAGATCATTGGGATCGGCGACGGGCATGCCAATAACAACACCACGGTGTACGACCCGACCTGCGGCTCCGGCTCCTTGTTGCTGAAAGTGGGTGATGTGGCCAACACCAGAGTCACCCTGTACGGACAGGAAAAGGATGCAGCCACCAGCGGCTTGGCGCGCATGAACATGATCCTGCACGACAATCCCACGGCGTTGATTGTCCAGGGCAATACGTTGGCCGACCCCAAGTTCAAGGAAGGCGAAACGCTCAAGACCTTCGACTTCGTGGTGGCCAATCCGCCGTTCTCCGACAAGCGCTGGATCACGGGCCTCGATCCGGCTAATGATCCCTACGGGCGCTTCGATACCTTTGGCATCCCGCCTGGGAAGCAAGGCGATTACGCCTACCTGCTGCACATCGTCCGTAGCCTGAAAAGCACCGGCAAGGGCGCATGCATTCTCCCCCATGGCGTGTTGTTTCGCGGGAATGCCGAGGCAGAGATTCGTAGAAACCTGGTTCGCCACGGCTACATTAAAGGAATCATTGGGCTGCCGGCCAACTTGTTCTACGGCACCGGCATCCCGGCCTGCATCATCGTCATCGACAAAGAAAACGCCCAAGCACGCAAGGGCATCTTCATGGTCGATGCCAGCGGTGGCTTTACAAAGGATGGTCCCAAAAACCGCCTGCGCGAGCAGGATATCCACCGCATCGTCGATGTATTCAACCGCCAGGACGGAAGCCACCCGCGCTATGCGCGCATGGTGAGCATTGCAGAGATAGAAAAGAACGACTTTAACCTCAACCTGCCGCGCTACATCGACAGCTCTCAGGCGGAAGACCTGCAAGACATCGAAGGCCACCTAAAGGGCGGGATCCCGATCGCGGACGTGCATGCCCTCGGCGCTTATTGGGCTGTCTGTCCACAGCTGGAAACGGCCTTGTTCAAGCCCAATCGCCCGGGTTACGTTGATCTGGCCGTGTACAAGGCCGCTATCAAGGCCAGCATCTACCAGCACCCGCAGTTCGCTGGCTTCATCAAGGACATGGGTACGCATTTCGATGCCTGGAAAGTGCCGGCGGCGGAGAAGCTGAAGGCGCTGAAACCGGGCTTCCACCCCAAGCAGTTGATCGTGGAATTGGCCGATGGCCTGTTGAAGCACTACGAAGACAAGCCGCTGATCGACGCCTACGACGTGTACCAGCACTTGATGGACTACTGGGCTGAGTCTATGCAGGACGATGCCTATCTGTTGGCGACCGACGGTTGGGTGGCCAAAACCTATCGAGTAATCGAAAAAGACAAGAAGGGTAAGGAAAAGGACAAGGGCTGGACTTGCGACCTGCTGCCCAAGCCGTTGATCGTCGCCCGATACTTTGCCCTCGAGCAGAAGGCCATTGATGAAGCCGGTGCTGCTCAGGAAGCCGCCAGCAGTACGCTGACAGAGCTGGAAGAAGAGCACGGCGGTGAAGATGCCGTGTTCGCCGGCTTCGACAAGATCAACGCAGCAGCTGTGAAGGATCGCATCAAGGAAATCGGCAAGGACAAGGACGCGGCAGAGGAGCTGGCAGTACTTAAGCAATGGTTAACCGTTGCCGAGGGCCAAGCGACCTTGAAGAAACAACTAAAAGCGTTGGAAGCGGACCTGGATGCCAAGGTGCTGGCGCAGTACCCCAAGCTAACTGAGGGCGAGATTAAGTCATTGCTAGTGGACGACAAGTGGCTGGCGCGGCTGGAGGCCGATGTGCAGAGCGAAATGGAGCGTGTATCGCAAACCCTCACCAGCCGCGTGCGCGAGCTCGCGAGGCGTTATGAAGCGCCGCTTCCGGTGTTGATGGACGATTTGGCCGCGCTGTCGGCGAAGGTAGACGAACACTTGCGCTCGATGGGGGGGGCATGGAACTGAGATCGGGGTACAAGAAGACCGACGCGGGCGTCATACCGGAGGATTGGGAGACTGAGAGCATCTTGGGCATTACACGCCAGATCATGGACTTCCGTGGACGTACACCTAAGAAGCTTGGTATGGAATGGGGTGGCGGTGAAATTCCAGCGTTGTCCGCAAAAAATGTGAAGATGGGCTTTGTAGATTTTGACGAAGAGTGCTACCTCGGCTCCGAAGCTCTCTACAACAAGTGGATGACGCATGGCGATGTCGCCAAAGACGACATCCTGTTTACGACCGAGGCACCACTTGGCAACGTAGCGCTTGTCCCCGATGGCAGGAAATACATCCTAAGCCAGCGCACGGTCCTGTTTAAGGTTGACGAAAACAAGACCACTAGTGGCTATTTGTTCCAACAGCTTGCTTCTGACCATTTCCAGAAATTGCTGAGCGACAATTCAAGCGGTTCTACCGCAAAGGGAATTCAACGCAAAAAGCTGGAGCAGCTAGTTGTAGCGAAGCCACCGCTTTCGGAGCAACGAGTTATCTCGGAGGCCTTGAGCGATATGGATGCCCTACTGTCTGGCCTGAACAAGCTCATCGCCAAGAAGCGCGACCTCAAACAAGCCGCCATGCAACAACTGCTCACCGGCCAGACTCGGTTGCCAGGGTTTGGTGGGAAGTGGGAGGTGAAGCGGTTGGCTGACGTGCTCACGATTCGACACGGGAAAGATCAAAAGGCTGTGGCGTCGTCAAGCGGCCAATATCCGATCCTTGCCACTGGGGGCCAGATTGGATGGGCTGCGCAGTGGCTTTACAACAGACCCAGCGTGTTGATTGGTCGCAAGGGTACGATTGACCGTCCACAGTACATGGAGACGCCCTTCTGGACGGTGGACACTCTTTTCTACTCAGAACTGAAGGACGACAACTGCGCCAAGTTCTTTTATTACCGCTTCTGTCTGATTGATTGGATGCAATACAACGAGGCGTCTGGCGTTCCAAGCCTCAACGCTCGAACGATTGAGGCCGTTGAGTTCGCCTGCCCAGAAGCTCAAGAGCAAATCGTTATTGCACGCGTGTTGTCCGACATGGACGTCGAGCTCGCCGCATTGGAGGCGCAGCGTGAAAAAACTCGACTGCTCAAGCAAGGCATGATGCAAGAACTTCTGACAGGTAAAACACGACTGGTGTAAGGGGACACCCATGACGGAACTTCATCAAGGCGTAAAGGAATGGCTGCATACCCAGAAGGATTGGTTGCAGCAGGCGGCGGAACTGCTTCTAACCAAGGGAGCTCTTGAGGATCAAGACTTCGCGGCCTTGACTGAGTATGTGAAAACCGCTGAGGGCCAAGCCGTCACCAGTACCCGTGCCTTTGCCGGACTCATGGCTGGCGCGGCCCAAGCAGGCGAAGTCCGCCTGAAGTCTGTCGGCGAAATTACTGGCATCGACAATCTTGGACCCAGCAATCCGCTCGACTTTGGGGTCGGCAACCTCTGCGTCATCTACGGAAACAATGGATCGGGCAAGTCCGGTTACAGCCGCCTGATTAAGAAAGCGGCGGGCAAACCGTCTGCCAAAGATCTCAAGCAGAATGTATTCCAGCCGGTGCTGGCGCAAGATCAGCGCAAGGCCAAGATTGTCTATGCCGAAGGCGGTGTAGAGCACACATCGCATTGGGTGGCCAACGATGCGGGAATCCCCGCATTGCAGGCTGTAGACATTTTCGACACGGATTTGGCCAATACCTACCTGACCCAGAGCAACACGGCGACGTACACGCCGCCACTGGTGTCCTTGTTCGAGCAGCTCGTTTTTGTGGCCTCAAAGGTCAAGGAAAGACTGCAGGCTCAACAAGATGCTTTGGTTAGCGCAAAACCTGCGATGCCTCCGGAATATCTGGCAACAGCGGCAGGGGGACAATATAACGGCCTTCGCCACAATACCCCCGTAGCTGAAATCCGGAGAATCAGCACTTGGACAGAGGCTGAGGAACAGGATCTCGCCAATGTTGCCGAACGTCTCGCGGCAGCTGACCCTGCAGCACTGGCGCGTCAAAAGCGCGCAATCAAGGCGCAGATTGAACAGGTGGCCAGCAAGATCAAGGAAGTCGCTCCCGGATACAGCGCCGAAGCATTGAATGACGTCCGAGCCAAAAGGCAGAGTGCACAGGACAAGCGAAAAATTGCCCAGGAAGCAGCGCGGGTTCAATCCGCCAAGCTTGATGGTGTGGGTACGGCAACCTGGAAGGCTCTATGGGAGGCTGCGAGAGCCTACTCACAAACGCCCTATCCTCAGCAAGATTTTCCGGTGGTTGACGATGCAGCGCGCTGCGTGTTGTGCCATCAGGATTTGGCGAAAGAAGCCAAACAACGATTGAAAGACTTCGAGAAATTCGTCCAGGGGGACGTTGAACAAGCTGCAAACATGGCCGAAACCGCCTTGGCGAATGCCATGGCGCAGTTTGTCGCCGGCCTCAGCGAGGCAGTTGTAGTCCAAAACTGTCAATCGGCAGGCTTGGATGACGAAGCACTGATTGAAGACATCAAGACGTTTTGGCGAGATATTGCTGCTTCTCGCGCCGCCATGGTGGCGGGTGAGCTTGTCGAAGTCGCCATGACTGTTGCTTCTCCACACGGAGTCCTGGCATCCCTTGAGCTGCGGGCTAATGCACTGGAAGAGCAGGCAAAGCAGCATGACCAAGATGCTAATGGATTCAATCGCGCGGAGGCCACGCAGAAGAAAGCCAACCTTGAAGCGAAGAAATGGACGTCGCAGCAGGCGGTAGCCATAGCGGCTGAACTGACACTTTTGAAGCAGCGCGAGCAATACGAATCCTGGAAGAGATTGCTCAGCACCGGTCCCATCACCGCCAAGGGTTCAGATGTTGCGGAAAAAGCCATCACGGATGCCTACGTAGCCCGGTTCAACAGCGAACTTGGGGCGCTGAAGGCCAAAAGGATCAAGGTCAAGCTGGTCAAGCTCAGAGCTGAACGCGGTAAGGCGCTTCATGGTCTTCAGTTGGAAGGTTCGGCCGATGGAAGTGCCAAGCCAGATCAGATATTGAGTGAAGGCGAGCGACGCATCATCAGCTTGGCAGCGTTCTTGGCCGACGTTGCAGAAAAGCCTCATGCCTCAACATTCATCTTTGACGACCCGATTTCGTCGCTGGATCAGGATTTTGAGCACGCTGTGGCCGAGAGGTTGGTTCAACTGGCAAAGACGCGCCAGGTACTCGTGTTTACCCATCGCCTCTCGTTGTATGGGTTGCTTGAGGATGCAGGAAAGAAGATGGGTGATGAGTGGAAGAAGACCCACTACGAACAAAGATGCATTGAGACGTTCTCAAACGTAGCGGGGATGCCGGTCGCTCAGCCCATTTGGGCATCCAAGACCGAGCCCGCAAACAACACACTGTTGTCTAGGCTTGCCACCGCCAAGAAGGCCGGCGAAGAAAATGGTGGCGAGGCATACAGGGCACTGGCGCAGGGAATCTGCAGTGACTTCCGAAAGTTGCTTGAGCGAACCGTTGAGTCTGACCTTCTTAACGAGATTGTGCTCCGTCAGCGTAGGGGAATTCAGACTGACGGGCGTTTGTCCAAGCTGAGTGTGATTACACCAGAGGACTTGAAGTACATCGACGCGCTAATGACAAAGTTCTCGGGCTTCGAGCACAGCCAGTCGCCAGAGAATCCCATCCAAATTCCTGAGGAGCCTGACTTACGGAAGGATCTTGAGGGGCTCCGGGATTGGCGCAAGGGATTCAAGGATCGGCAAGCACCTGGGATAGCCAATGTCTGACCAAATCGGCAAGCCCGAACGGAACACGCAGCATCGTGTCATCAGGTTGTTCAAAGAGCAGCTTGGTTATACCTATCTTGGCGACTGGAGCGACCGCGATGGGAATAGCAATATCGAAGAAGCGCTGCTTTCGTCCTACCTGGCGGAAGCGGGTTATAGCTCAGCTCAAATCAGTCAGACCATCTATAAGCTCAAAACTGAGGCAGGCAACCCGCAACGCAATCTCTACGATAACAACGAAGCCGTCTATCAGTTACTTCGCTTCGGTGTGCCGGTAAAGGTAGAAGATGACAAGGTAAATCAGACCGTCCACCTGATCGACTGGAAGCATCCGGCCAACAACCAGTTCGCCATCGCCGAAGAGGTCACGCTCAAGGGTGGAAACGAGCGTCGTCCTGACATCGTGCTGTACCTCAACGGCATCGCCATTGGTGTGCTAGAACTGAAAAGCAGTCGCGTGAGCATAGGTGACGGCATCCGCCAAAACCTGTCCAACCAGCTGCCCGAGTTCAATGCATGGTTCTTCAGTACGGTGCAGTTCGTGTTCGCTGGCAATGACGCTGAGGGGTTGCAATACGGCACCATTGGTACGGAAGCAAAATATTTCCTCCAATGGAAGGAAGACGAGGCTGACAACAGCGGTTACAAGCTGGACAAATACCTGCTGAAGATGTGCACGAAGTCACGAATCATCGAGCTGATGCACAACTTCGTCTTGTTCGATGGTGGGGTAAAGAAGCTGCCTCGGGTCCACCAGTATTTCGGCATCAAGGCTGCGCAGGATCATGCGCGCAAGCGCCAGGGCGGAATCATCTGGCACACGCAGGGTGCAGGAAAAAGCCTCCTGATGGTACTGCTGGCCAAGTGGATTCTGGAGAACAACCCGAACGCACGTGTAGCCATTATCACCGACCGTGACGAGTTGGATGACCAGATCAAGAAGGTCTTTGAAAGCGCGGGGGAAACGATCTACCGCACCAGTAGCGGGCGCGACTTGATGACCCAGTTGGGGCAACCCGCGCCGCGTCTGTTGTGCTCACTCATCCATAAGTTCGGGGCTGGCAAAGGCCTGGAGGATGGTGATTTCGACACCTTCATCAAGGAGCTGGAGAGCCAGCCCGCGAAGACCGTGGGTGAGCTGTTCGTTTTCGTCGATGAGTGCCATCGCACCCAGGGCGGCAGGCTGAACCGCGTAATGAAGGTCATGATGCCCAATGCGGTGCTGATCGGCTTCACGGGCACGCCTTTGCTGAAGAAAGATGTGGCGAGCAGCCTGGAGGTATTCGGTGGCTACATACACACCTACAAGTTCAGCGAAGCCGTCGAAGATAGTGTGGTGCTCGATTTGGTGTACGAGGCCCGTGACATTGACCAGAAGCTCGGCTCGCAGGAAAAGATTGATGCGTGGTTTGAAGCCAAGACCAAAGGCTTGAATCAGTGGCAAAAGAACGAGCTGAAGAAGCAATGGGGCACGATGCAGAACGTGCTCAGCTCGCGCTCGCGCATGGAACAGGTGGTCGCAGACATCATCTTCGACTTTGAGACGAAGCCCCGCCTGTCTAGTGAGCGGGGCAACGCCATGTTGGTGGCGGGTAGCATTTACGAAGCCTGCAAGTACTTCGCCCTGTTTCAGAAAACCCCATTCAAGGGCAAGTGCGCCATCGTTACGTCCTACAACCCTCAGGCCAAAGATGTGACGCTGGAGGAGTCCGGGGCCAACACCGAAACCGACAAGCAGTTCATCTACAACACCTATACCGAACTGCTGAAGGATGTGGCTGCCAAGCCAGGTAAGACGAAGGCTGAAACCTACGAGGACGACGCCAAAGCCAAGTTCATCAAGCAGCCGGCAAACATGAAGCTGCTGATCGTGGTGGACAAGCTGCTTACCGGTTTTGACGCTCCAGCCTGTTCTTACCTCTATATCGACAAATCCATGCAAGACCACGGCTTGTTTCAGGCCATCTGCCGCACCAACCGGCTGGATGGCAGCGATAAAGATTTTGGCTACATCGTGGACTACAAGGACTTGTTCAAGAAGGTGGAGAACGCCATCGCCGTGTATTCCGCCGAGCTGGATCACAGCGCTGGCGGTGCGGCCCCGGAAGTGCTGTTGGAAAGCCGGGTGAAGAAAGGAAAGGAGCGACTGGACGCGGCGCTAGAAGCCTTGGCACTGCTGATGGAAAAAGTGGAACCACCCAAGGGCGAGCTGGAGCACATCCACTATTTTTGTGGTAACACCGAGAATGCCGATGACCTGAAGGCGCATGAGCCACAGCGCGTTGCCTTCTATACGGGGTTGGTGAACCTATTGCGCGCCTACGGCAGCATTGCTGACGAACTGGATGTGGCTGGTTACGATTCCGCGCGGCAGCCCGCCATCAAGGCAAAGCTCGAGGAGTACGTGAAGTTGCGCGAGGTCATCCGCCTCGCTAGTGGCGAAACGCTCGACCTCAAGCCCTATGAGCCGGACATGCGCCACCTGATTGATACCTACATTCAGGCCAGCGAACCGCGCAAGATCTCCGACTTTGAGAACGTAGGTCTTCTGGACCTGATCGTGAAGTCCGGCATTGCTGATGCAATCGCAGAGAAGCTCGGCCAGATGAAGGACAGGGAGTCGGTGGCAGAGACGATCGAGAACAACGTCCGCAGCAAGATCGTCAAAGACCACCTGACCGACCCAGCGTACTTCGCCAAGATGTCGGCGTTGCTGGATGAACTCATCAAGAAGCGCAGGGAGAAGGCCATCGCTTATGAGGAATACCTCAAGCAAATGGAAGAGCTGGCAGCCAGGGTGAGTAGTGGGAGGGGCGCCGATATCCCGGCGACGCTGGACTCTACCGGCAAGCGCGCACTGTTCAACAACTTGAAGGGTTTCAATGGCGCATCCGCAGAAGACGCCGAAGCGTTGGCGCTGGAACTGGATGCGGCGATCAAGCGAGTTCGTCCGGATAGCTGGCGCGGCGTGTTACCCAGGGAGAACGTCATCAAGCAAGCGCTGTACGCCATCCTGAAGAACGCGGCCGAGGTCGAGCGCCTCTTTCCCATCATCGTGGCACAGGCGGAGTATTGAGCGTGCAGGTACGTGATGGCATCGAGCTGGGTGAACTGCACGCCGATGTGGTGCGCAAAGACATCAAGCACGTACACCTGAGTGTGTATCCGCCAGACGGCCGGGTGCGGATTTCCGCACCGCTGAATATGGCGTTGGACACCATCCGTATCTATGCCATTGCCAAGCTAGGTTGGATCAAGAGCCAGCAACGTAAGCTTCGTTCACAAGAGCGGGAAACGGTCCGCGACTACTGGGACAAAGAGAGTCACTACGTCTGGGGCAAACGCTATCTACTGCGTAATGTGCAGGTCGATGCCGCGCCCACGGTGAAGTTGAAGCACTCCACGCTTGAGCTGCATACGCGGCCCGGCAGTGATGCCGCCAAGCGCCACGAGCTGTTGGAGGCGTGGTATCGAGAGCAAATCAGGGCGGTCGTTCCTGCCCTGCTCGAGAAATGGGCGCCGCTGCTAGGTGTCACCCCCAAGCGTTTCCACGTCCAGCGCATGAAAACCAAATGGGGTAGCTGCAACCCCGCCTCCGGACATATCCGCCTGAACACGGATCTCGCGCGGAAACCCTCGGTCTGCCTTGAGTACATTGTCGTACACGAGCTGATGCACCTGATTGAGCCAACCCACAACGCGCGGTTCCAGTCGCTTATGGATGACGCCATGCCGCACTGGCGCCAGATTAAGCACGAGCTAAACCAACTGCCCGTACGGCACGAGGATTGGGAATATTAAGCCGGGCACGCATGCCTGCGGGCTTGTTTGTATCGCGGCGGATGACCAAATAGTCCGCTAAGTCATTGTGCCAGGGGCACATTTTTGAGCCCCATGCGTTACTAGTAAACGCAACGGAATCAATGACTTACTTGACGTTCCATCCTGGTCCGGGTAGGGTCTGCGCAGGCACCGGATGGGACGCACTAAGCGTGACTGACCGTGACGTAGATGAAGAATCCCCGACGGCTCGCTGGCTTCTCCGCGAGCACGGACCGATTCTGTCGGCCGCCGTGGCGGCGAAGGTTTTGGGATTCAAGAGTACTGACGCGCTTCGTCAGGCCCGGCTTCGCCAAAAGCTGCCCGTCCCGATGTTCACAATCGAAGGACGGCGCGGATGGTTTGCCTCCACCGCCGTGGTGGCCGCGTGGATAGAGCAAACAGTCGTCATTCCAGCTGATGAGTCTCGCCAACATGGCTAGGGCAGAGCATTTCTCGCCTACACCATGCCCGTTAGGCTGCGATCTGACGTTGCCATTGAATCAGGCGGCCAAGCTACCTGGAAACCAGGTGGCGCTTATCCATACATGGACCACCCCAATACTGCAGCGAGCTCGGAGTCGTCCTAAGTCGTAGCGGATCCGTAGAGCATTCCACCCTAATCCAGGAGGTGATGTCGAACGCTGCTCAGCAACTTCATCCGGAAAAGGAAAAGCCGCCCTGTGGCGGGGCGGCTTTCCAGCGTGACTTGAAGACTCAAGTTTGAGCGCTTGAGTGGCAGTCTGATCCTGCCCACCCTTCGAGTCAAGCCTCCGGCCACCCCAAAAGAAATGCCGCGTCTGCGCGGCACGGGAGGCTTGTATGCCCAAAAAGCATGCAATTTGGCTGTTAGGTGACAAAAGCGCGCTAACCATCCTCGAGCGATATGTGCGTCGGCCGGAGGTTCCGGCATGAAGATGACGCTCAAGAAACTCACCGAAATGATCGCGGAAGGCCGTGGCATAGGCGTTGGCGATAAATATCAGCCGTGGGAGCAAATCACGCGCCGCCGTGGTTCGCCATTTTCGAATCTCAATCTGACACCAGTACCCCATCTTGTCCGGTTGGCGCACTTCCTATCGCGCGGAGAGCGTGAGTTCGGTTTCTTGCTCTGGTGGCTTGGAGTCGAGGATTTGCGTGAACAATACCCGTTGTGGCCCTGGCCACACCGGCAGCCGGTTAGCCAGGTTGATCCGGAGTCAGGGGGAGTGACTACGCACCCGGGAATGGCCGAGGTTGCCGGCGAGGCTGGCATCAAGCTCGGCAAGTACCCCGGCCTCGCCGTTCCTGTCGTTCTATCGCTCGATCTCCTAGCAACGGTTCCACCTGATATCGGGCCCCATCGACTAGTGGGATTCAGTTGTAAGCCCAAAGCGCTTTTCCATGCTTGGGCCCCAGATGATCGGTTACGCGAACGCCTAGAGCTCGATCGACGGTACTGCGTTACCGCTGAGATCCCTCACCGACTCATACATCCGGAACAGATTCCAAGGACATTGATAGTCCAGTTGCACTGGTTGGCACCCATCGTGCCTTTCGCCGCAATTAGCAAACTCCTTGCATCCCATACGTACCAGGCGTTCCTGGATCGAATAAAAACCTCCGCTTATGCACTGCCAGCCAGCAACGCTGCAAGCGAGGCGGCCCGCAGGCTCGGGCTTAGCGAGCAAGATGCGCAGCAAATGCTCAGGATCGCAATCTGGTATCAGCACGTTGATGCCGATCCCACGCGACCAATATCCATGACGCGTCCATTGCGGCCTGGTGGCCTAGCCATCCGTGAGCAACTGAGAACAGAGTTCTTTGGGAGGTCGCTATGACTCCCGTAATAGGTCACGTCATCCGACGCGGTATTGGAGAAACGATCGTCGATAGTGCATGCCGGGTGTTAGCAGTGTCACTCTCATCCGACGCGGTCTGGCTGATTCCCCTGCCTAGGGAAAAATCAGTCTCCAGCCCGAGTTGCCGACACATGCTAGGTCCGCAGCGCTATTCCCTGTCGACCATCTCGGAAGCCCTGGCCTCAGGGGGCTTAGTCATGGAGGACATTCCACTTCCCGGTCAGTGGAAGTTGACCGACGCAGATTATGTGGGCAGCGCTGCGACCGAACGAGAAAAGGCGCTGAGGTTGGGGCGGATCAAGAAGCGCGACCAACGCTGGCATGTGCTTAGCGAAGTTATCGGAGCGGCAAAAGCCCAAGACATCGTTCCTGTTGCCTACCTCTTGGTTGAGAAAATCACTGAGGTGTCCCGTCGGCATGGCATCAGCAAGCCAACCATATATAGCTGGCTACACCGGTTCTGGGCCGGGCGCGAATGTCTCAACAGCCTCCTACCCAATACAAATCGATGCGGAAGTCCTGGTTCTCGAAAAAAGCAAACGGGGCGGCGCCTGGGAAGAAAGTCGCAGCGCTACAAAGCGGGTCGCGTACAAAGCGAAGGGTACTCTCTGAAAGAGGGTGATCCAGAACGCCTTGCCTGCGGATATGCGCTTGTGAAACCAGGAGTGACATTGCGAGATGCGTATCTCTTGACGATGGGAGCGTACTGGTCGAGCCCGCACCAAGATGAGTGCGGGAAACTCCAATATGAGCTTTTTCCCGACCATATGCGCCCCACACAGCCCCAGTTTGCGTACTGGGGCAGAAAACTCCATGGGAGCCCCTTGCGACGGAAAGTGATGGGACTGGATCGATGGTTGACCTCCACGTTGGCGGTGGCTGGCAGCGCGCAAGACCAAGTGCACGCGGTAGGTCAAATGGCCATGATTGATTCGACGTCGACTGATCTCTACCTGACGTCGATGATGTCTAGGCACCTGGTCCTCCCGCCAATGGCCAGAACGATCGTTATCGAAGTTCGGTCGACATGTGCTATGGGCTTCCATGTGGGATGGGAGGATCCAAGTTCGGACACGTCCTTGCTCGCGATCCTATGTGCTGCTCAAGATAAGAAAGAAATCGTCGCGCGCTACGGCATCGATATCGAGCTAGATGAATGGCCAGGCATGCTTCACCGGCTCTATCTAGCAGATAACGGTGAGATGAAGTCCGAGGCGATAAAGGAGGCAGAGAAGCAGTTCCGATTTGGTGTCGAGTTCGCGAAGGCGTACAGCGGGCAAAGTAAGAGCCTTGTGGAGTCCAGCCATCATGCGACCCATAAAGCACTCGACCACAAATTGCCTGGTACGACACGCGGCAAGCAGCGTAAACGTGGACAACCTGATCCAAAGTCTGAGGCACTTTGGAACTACGGCGAATATATGCCCGAGTTCATCTTGGAATTGATCGCCTATAACAATCAAGAAGTACCTGACCTCGCACCTGTAGATATGGTACGAGTAGGTATCGCACCCACGCGCATCAACATATTCCGATGGCTTCGCGACCATGGGGTTCGTGCGGACATCGGTTTCGACCTCGATCAGCTTCGAGCATTTACGCTTCCAAGCTATAAAGCAGTCTTTCGTCGGGATGGGGTTCACCTCCTTACGGAGGATGGAAGCACCCGTATTCGAGGTCATCGGTTCTTTGCGGAAGAAGTAGTGGCCGACGCGCGCTGGCAAAAAGCAGCTACAGATAACCGTTCCGTCGACTTGACCGTCAAGCTCAATCCACAGGACCTCACCCACGTGTGGCTTCCGACAGAAGAAGGTCTTGTGTGTCTGCCCAACGTCCAGGCGGAACAGGCGCTGTTGGATGGGCTCACGCTGGGGGACTGGAAGGGATTCTTGGGGGAGGAGGCACTTCGCAATGACTCCGGACGACAGGCGAAGGACCAGCATGAGCTAGACAAGCTGGTAAGGCGGGACAAAGTGTCCCGAGCAGCGACCGCAGAGAAGAAAAAAGAATTGCAGGAGTCCTCGGTTGCACCTACGCCAGTAAAGAACCAATCGCTTCGTCAGAACAAGGCTCAAGAGAAGGAGCATTTGAGCCCAAAAACACTCACAGGATCTGGCGATACCGGGTCCGAAAAGATTCCACCCGCCTCTCCCTCGGCGCCGGATGCCGCAGAGATCGCAATGGAAGATTTCATGCGGGAGTTCGGCTAATGGGAAAACTTACACCTAGGCATCCTGAGCTAGTGAACGGGCCTAATCCGCTTCTTGAGGCCGCGGCACCTTTCATTGGCTTCTCGAAGTTGGCCGCAACGCTCAGAAGCGAGCCTTTGGAAGAGCTCGATTGGGAGTCCATGTCTCCCGAATATCGAGTGCCGCTCCTTAGCATGGCATCACAACACTACTGGCCATGCAGAAAAATCCTAGATGTCGCGGATAGCATCCAAAGTACGCTCCGGGCAGGTCTAATGGCTCGCAACCCATTATCGGTTGCGGAGCAACGACGAATTAATGCGCTCGCCCTGGCAGATGGCCTGCGCCAAACAAATCGCTGCTCGCTACGCGTGCCTGCTGGTGGAGGGATCGTTGCCGCAATCACTGGGATGGGTAAGTCGGCCATCCTGGCGCGTGCACTGCAAGTGGTCGCTCCCGAGCAGGTTGTGATCCATTCCAAGAGTGAGGCGTGCGGATGGTCATCACTCACGCAGGTCTTGTACTTAGTCATTGATGCGCCGTCCAACGGAACTCGAGGTGGTCTGCTGGCTCGAATAGCAGAGGGTTTAGATGTGCTTTTGGGGACCGACTATTCCGAGACGCTACGCAAGCTTCGTAATCTTGATTCATCGCTGCTTTTCATAACAAAGCTTCTATCCATCCATCGAGTAGGCATGTTAGCCATTGACGAAAACCAGCTCGAAAACTTGGAGGAAAGCATCTGGCAGCGTAGTTTCGTCCTCTTCTTCCTCGGTCTAATGAACCTAGGTATACCAGTGCTGCTGCTTGGCAATCCTTTGGCTTTTTCGGGGATCGAAGCTGCGTCACAAAACATGCGACGGCTCTCGACGGCGGGCTACCACAAATTGTCTCCAGCACTGAATTCAACCGACGTTTGGTGGGCCAAGGAGTGTGTTCCGGGTTTTTGTAGGTTCTCTGTTTGCGAGGATGTACCGCCAATCCAAGAAATCGTGGACGCGACGTTCGAAGTGTCAGCAGGGGTTCCTGGCCTGTTCGGTGCGGTTTGGTGGGAAGCACAACGGATTGCGCTTCGGCGCGGCGGCGAGAAAGTCACCTTAGGCCTTGCCGATCTCCTTGCGGCCTTCGAGTCCCCGAGGGTTACGGAGATCAGGAGCATTGCGCAGCAAATCCTAGGCAACTCAAAAATTAGGCCATATCTCGATATACCGCCTGAGGCAAAGATCGGGCCGGAACGAGATTCAAAAGCGTCGTGTAACAACGAAGGGGGGATTGTCACCGATGGCACCAAGAACCAGAAGGAGAGCTTGGATCCGATTCGGGCGATGAAGTCAAAGCTCGAAAGACAGGCTTTGGCGAAAGAGCGCGCCGCTGCGAAGCGAAGGGAAAAGGCTGACTACCTGAGTCCGGACGATATTCGTGCGTACGAACAGAAAATGGAGGCGTTCGCCGGCCTTGATGGCATGCAAGAGCCACTCTTGGCCGGAGCGAAACGTGCTTCTCCCAAAGCCCGTTAAAAGGAGTTCTTATCTAACAGTAGCACTACAGCTGACCTTGTGACCAAGCGATCTCGCGGCGCCGAAGCTCCTTCACTAACCACGAGGACGAACTCCATGATTGTTCCATGGACAGGCGATAAAGGAGGTCGTCTGGCAACGTCGCTATAAATCTTCGAATGATGATGCGATCAATTGCGATGTCACGATCGATGGCTTTTGCGCTCATATCATCGGACAGTTTCTGAAATAGCGCAGGCGGGAAATTGGCATCCATAACCCAATTGCGCAGTTCCGTCTGCGTTTGCGGCGTGAGCCATGAACCAAAAGGTTTGATGGCTGATAGCTGGATGGGCGAATGCCACGGGGAATGCTCCAGGCGCGGGGGGCTCAATTTCATCTCATCGAGAGCTCCCACGATGACAAGGCGAGATGCTACGTAGCTCGCATGAATCCTCTGTTCCAGCTCCGCCTGTACGAATTGGCTGCCATCGGCGATGCCAAGGCAGAACGCAATATCGGCGATCGGCACGCTCCAGGCGCGCTCGATAACCGAATTGATCTGAATGTTGGCTTCGGCTATTGATCCAAAGTGACGAACGACGGCATCCATCACAAGCATCCATGACTCAGGCGCAATGCCCGTAAGGTTTCCCTCAAACGCTTCGATCCAGAGCTTTAGGTAGGAAGCGTAGCCGTCGGACATAGGTAGTGACGTCCATTTCGGCTCGATTTCCCGGGATGGCCGTTCACCAGGGAGGTAGAACGATGAAGATCCATCGGAAGACATGCGGTCTGGTCCCTCTTGGTGAAGTGGTGCCCCATGCTGCGGACAGTGCCCAATGGAGGGCAACATGTGCAGTACACGCCAAGAAGTGAACCCCTGCGTTTCCACATCCTCCTCGATGCATTTTTGGCACGATCGCAAGTTTTCAGTGGCAAGCTTGGGAATCTTCCTGCGTCTGTGGCCGCGAAATGCCTTACGGAATTTTGTTCCGTCGCCGGCGATGAGCTGTTTAGCCAACTTGTCGGCCATGTGCGCGCTCATCACACGGCAATAAGCACCAAACAACGTGTGTTGCTCAAGAGTCTGTCGAGCCGATGCTCCGGCTCCGAATAGGCTTGCCGCAGCTTTCCCGGCACCGGCCCCAACAATATTGACGCGATACTTAGACCTTGTCGTTCCACCGAAAATGGCTGCAAAGGAGGAGGCATTGCTGGAGCCAAGGTGCATCCGATGGTGCACTACGACGGCACTGAAGAGGGCTGCGCCTGGCCGTAGCAGAGGCATGTACCCGAGCGCGGTCACCGGCTTTGCCCTTTCGATCGGCTTGAGGAGGTCTGATGGTGTGCTTTTGGCAAATGGTGGCAAAGCCAAGCGCGGTCATGGCGATAGAGCCACATGTAACAGTTGTTGGGCACTCGACGGAGTGCCTTCGTCGTTAGCTGCGGGTTTCTTTGAACGATCAGGTTGAATCTGCTTCGCGCCTTCCCTCTATGAGCTAGAAGCCGCGTGTTTACCCAAGTCTCCGCGAGGTGGCGGTCGGCCGCGAGCATCCGCCGAACCGTTTGACGCGATATCGTCAACCTGGCCGAAACATTTCCAATGTCTTGACCATTCTTCAGCATCTGTCGCGCTCTTCCTTGCTTCTCGGCAGTAAATGTCTTTGCGCGCGGAGTGAACGGGAAGTCGAGCTGTTTGGCCCATTTCACTCCGGTGGTGGTGGTTACACCGATTTGGGCGCTGGCGGCTCGTATGGATAGCCCTTTCGAAAGGAGTGCTGCAAGGGTGCACCTGGGGGCAGCTTTAGGTGCCGCCCGCTCCGCCCGTGGGGGTGAACCGTCGCTATCGGAGCTTGTACAGTAGGTCGTCCAAAAGTCGTCCCAGCTTTCAAAGAGCATCGCGATTAGAAGCAAATGCTTGAAGGGATGGCCTGGGCGAGGACACTTTCGTGTCAGTGCAGCTGCAAGTCCTGGCCAATCGGAAGTTACAGCCTGGAGTGTCTCGAATCCGGGTACAGCCTCCAAGCCGCGGTATCGAGATCGGGTCAGGCTAACCAGGGCGGGTAGTCTCAAAGACCCCCTTGCCGTAACTAGCCCCAGTCCTCGGAGCGCCACTTGGTAGCTTGTCGCCAGGTGAACGGGGTCCAGCGAGCTAGGATCCAGCAGACCGAAGCGCCTCGAAAAAGTGGCGAGTCGGAGCAGTCGATCAATTTGCTGATCGTTAGCTAACGGCACCGGGATCCATTCTCGCGCTATACCGCTTCTAGGAAGCAGCCACCCCCTTCGATGGACCGGGGTAACGGAGTCCCAGGCAATCGTCAGGGGGCGTTGATGTTTCTCACACACCATGACCGATGGATATTGATGCGCAAGGTGCCAATAGGCGAATCCGCTAGTTGACTCATCTTCGTCGAAGCACTCCAGGCATCCTTTGAAAGGGTGGTGCCCGCCAATGCGGCTTGCAGTGATGCCTAATCGCATCTTCAGGTCCGGCATCGAGGTTGCACACGTACGCTTCAGGATCTCTTCCGCTAGGCCGGTACCGGCAAGGGGTAAGAAGTAGCCGAGCAATGTATGTCTAAGTGCAAGCAGGCGCGCTGGGCCAAGGGATCCCTCGGTGTTTCGTTCGAGATCCGAAAGGTGAGAAGGAAAGTCATGTAGGAATGCGGCGTGTCGGGAGCTAAAAAGTTTCACGCTCGTAGATATGGCGCCTAGGCCATTCCAGGCATGCGCTATTCCCGACCAGCTATATAGCGTCTCGTCGTGAGCGAGAAGTGGCAAATTCTTGAGCATGCGCGCCCAACTGTTTGGAGCAGTCGTTTGCTATTAGAGCACTGCTGTTGCTGCCTGCGGGGTTGGATTTTCTATTATCCATTGATGGCGATCACACGAATCGACGCAAGCAAAATGATGATTGGCGTCTCGCCACGGTGATTCGTATGAAGAGCTTGTCTTCGTTTCTGATACAGGTCAGAGTTAACTTCCGGATGTAGGCCGCGCCGATAGTGGCGTACGCCTACCTACGAAGTGCGGAGGAAGCTATGGCTACGAAAAGAAAGCTCAGTCCTGTTTACCTTTGGGTGCACCTTTCGCCCATGGAGCAGGTCCTTTGGGCAGCTGCTTATGCCGATGCTGTCGGCTCTCCATCGGTCCGGGCTCGCTTTGCAGACACAACCGTTCGGTCCTTACGCGAGTTGGATAGTAAAAGGGATGGCACCTTTGGACCTGAGTATGAGGCGGCACGTCGGAACGTCATGTTGGAGGTGCCTGAGTTTGAGGCGTGGTATCGCGTGCAGGCGCAGATCGACGGGCCTTCAAAGACCGCTCCTTCCAAAAAACATTGTTTGGAGGCGTATGAGCGCTACCGGAGGGGGCTTGGCGACTTCTACTGATCGGCACGCCAACCTCCTTGGAGTAAGAGCGGGCCTCTCGAATAAATTGATTGGAGGGTCTCGGCTCGCTAGGGGCCACCGAAAGGCGCCTCATCACTGGTGGAAGACTTGCTATGCCTTTCGATGAGCGGGGCCCTTCACCGCTTGATGGTCAGTAGACGTTCTCGGGTTGCGAGATGCCAGCAAGCTCTTCGATAAAGCGGTTCATCCGAGTGGTCAGGGCGCCCCTGCGTTCCTGCAGGAATTCCCTGTACGGGTCGGTGGACCATAGAGCTGGCTCGGTAGGGACACATTGCCGATGACGAGATTGCTTTCTTCAAAGGGCGGGAATGGAAGTGCCTTCAGGATTCAAATTGGTCATTTCCGCCACTTCTTGAAACTCCGCGAGATAGTCGGGCTGATGTTCTTGGAGCCAGCTCACGATGGCGGGTTTCTTCAAGCATTTTGACAGGTACGCTTTGGCAATCGTCAGCTCGAGGACATCCTCGCCGTAGCTCTCTTCGATGTACTTGGTTTTCTTCTGTGCGGCCGCAAGCTCGCGTTCGAGCCTAGCGATCTGCTCTCGGGAAATGTCCTGGAACTGGGGCCGCGACTTGTTGGAGGCGAGTTGGTCGTCTGGGGTGGCAGCCAGAATTGTCTTAATGAAGTTGGAAGAGTAGTTTTTTTGGCCAATCATAAGCTCGACGGCTTCGATCTGGCGCATGGGTTTCATGCGCTTAAGGACCTCAAAAACATTTCTAGGGCATGGCCCATCCGCCAATAATTCAACCGCCTCGTCGCAGATACCTTCCAGCATTCGGAAGCGTCGCCTAACTGTGTTGACATCAAGCCTTAGCGCTTTGGCAATTCTTTCTTCATGGACGCCACGCTCGATGGCTCGGACGATCATCCTGTGCTCTTGAACGGCTGATAGGCGACTGATGCGCTTGTTGTACGTGTACGCCTCGTCATCCGTCGAGACGAGGCATTCAACTTCTGCCCACCCAAGCTCGCGCGCGATCTCGATGCGGAGAAGGCCATCGAGCAAAAAGTACGTGCCAGGCTTTTGTCGATTTGAAACGACCACGGGTAGCTCGACCATCCCTATCTCATGCATGGATGCGGCGATTTGCGCGTACTTCTGACTCTGCTTGATGGTCGCTCGCAACGGCTTAAGAGGGATGATGCAAGATAGCGGCACGTTTTGCGTTTCGCTCTCAAAGGCGGCGGGAGGGATTTTATCGCTCATGCCCGATCTCCCTTCGCCATGCGCCGCTCTAGTGGACCAGGTATGGTGCCTAGACCTTCGCGCTGTAACAGGGCGACAAAGTTTGGGTCCTGGCGGAGGTGCTTAAGTGCCTGGACTACGAAGAACAAGCGCTTCTGCGTGAAGTCGGCCGTCTTGGCCAGTAGCTGTTGCTTCCCGACCTCTCGCTCAAAGATGCGTCGAAGGCGTTCAGCAGTTAGCTTCCTGCTTCCCTTTCGATTGATGCCAGAGGAATGTCGTTCGTTTTTACCGCGAAGGCTGCGTTGATCAAGAATGCGCCGTAGGAGTGCCAGCTTCTTTCCTTTCACGATCCCGTGGGTGTAGGCGCTGGCGAGGGCCTCTTGTATGCCTGTGTCGTCGCTCCTCGAAATCGTTACGGCGAGGCTTATTGGGATAATGCCTTTCTCGACCGCTGCCAGAAGGCGCTCTTCTCCATGCTCTAATAGGCCCAAGATCATGTTCACCCAAGAGGCGGTGACGCCAAGCTTGTCGGCGACCTGTACATCGTCGTACCCACGGTGATGCAGATCCTCGATCTCTCGCATCAACTCGACGGCTTGGTGCTGCCGCCGCGCGATGTTTTCGACAAGGCTCATGACCATGCAGTCTTCCTCGTCGGCTGAAACGACCATGCTTGGGATGCAGTCCATACCCAGGAGTTGGTAGGCCTCCAGGCGACCTTGGCCGCAGACGAGGTCGAACTGGTCCTCTTCGCCTTGCTGTGATCGTCGAGTCACTGTGATGGGCCGTTTGAGGCCGATCTTTTCGATGTTTTCAACGATCGTTCTGTATTGCCGTTGGTTTCGAGCGCGTGGATTCAGGACATGTATTTTTGAGACAGGAACTAATTCGACGGTTCGCATATCAGGTCCTCCGAATCAGGCGACCCATTGAAGTGGCGCTCGATCTGCCAGAGCGAACAAAGGATCCAGCGAGTCAAATCGATACGCATCAAGCGTAAATGCGTTGTTTTCCTCAGCGAGCCGGAGGGGGCGGAGCGGAAGATCAATTCGAGGAAAGAGGTAGTAATCGAGGATCGTCCGTTGGTCCGAAGAAAGCCGAGCGACGATCGTGATGTCTGGCGCGAGACTCGTGTCAAAGTGCACTTTCCAGCGGAAGGTTCCGCTCGTTAGCTGGATGCAGCGAGAGAGGACGATCGAAAGCGTGAATTCACCATTGATAAGCATCAGGCCGGTTTCATGCGCGTCGACGGATATCGACAGGCAAACGCGCTCCAAATCGGAAATGACCTTATCCACGATCTCAGGCAACATTTGCCGAAGAGATCTATTTATTTCAATGTAGCGATAGTCTCGCTCTGGGCGAAACCCTATCAAGGCGTATGCGCGAATGAGGCCACCAAAGCGCGCACTATAGGCGTGGCTTGAAGGCATCTCGTCTTGCTCATCGATGAGAAGCCCAGACAAGATCCCTGCTTTCTCATAGAGCTCGCGGAGCATGTGCAACATTGTGTCGCTGTCCAAATGTTCCGAGCGAGCGGAAATGATGGTTTGGACGCGCTCAAATAGCTCCGGCGAGATGATGGAGTCGAAGGCGCCCGCCCTGCGTATCCACATGTCGGGAGCGTTGCGAACCCGCTTTTGCTTTAGCTTGAATGATGTTCGGTTATAGACGTTGTTACCGACGTACTTTTCGTTGGTCAGAATCTGGTGGATAGTTCCCCGCGTCCATGGTCTGCCGAGATCGTTCTCTAAACCCATGGCGTTGAGGTCATCCGCGATGACTCGCTCGGGTTTTCCCTCTTCGAGAAAGGATCTGTATATCTGACGAATGATGGCGATCTCGTCGTCTGGGCCAGGAACAAGGACGACGCGGTCGGTCTGGAGGCTCTTCTTTTCACCTCGGCCCAACTGTCCTTTAGGTAGGCGTTGCTCATCAAGAAGCATCCGGCGAAGTCCATAGCCGGGAGATCCGCCTTGTCGAAAGCCGAGTTCGATGAGACGGCATTGGCCCTGGAAGACTTTGTTTGAAAGCTCCCTGCTGTATTCGCCCGCCATGGCCCGCTTGACGCTCTTCATGATGGTCGCCATAGGGCTTCCATCATTCTCGAAGGGCTCGGTGCAGTAGAAGACTCTTATTCCGGAACGCCGGCACAAATACTCGTAGTAGGCGCTTTCGTCCGCGTCCTGAAATCGACCCCAGCGACTGATGTCGTACACGAGGACGGCCGAGAAGGCGGGCTTCCCGGATCGAACGTCCTCAATCAGAGTCTTGAGCGCCTCTCGTCCTTCGAGTCTGAGGCCACTTTTTCCCTCATCTGCATAGGTGCGAACTATGACCATCCCATGCTGGGCTGCGTACTTCGCAATGGAGTCTTGCTGGTTTTCCGTGGAGTAGCGCTGATGATCCGTCGACATGCGGACGTACTGGGCCACCCTGATCGGTAGCTCGGGTCCGTCACCTGGCTTTGCCGTCGATCGCCGACCCATCGCCGCACCTTTGGATGTGCGCAGGCATTTAGGGACGGATAATTAGACAAAATGTTGTATTTTGTCAATACAATTCAATGTTTTGTTGCTGAACTATAGGCTTACGGGCGCGCTGTAAGGTGTTGCCGGGGCCATGGTTTCTACGAGCCGAAGGAGAGCAACCTTTTGATCCTGAGTCAAAGTCCTGAATCGTTCGAGCAGGTGGACTTCCTCTGACAAAGGGGCCTCAGGGAGGCTGCTGGCCACGAGCTCCCAAGGGTGGCAACCCAATGGAATGGCGAGCCGCAATAACCAATCTACCGTCAAGCGCCGTTTGCCAATCTCAAGCAGGCTGAGCTGCTGGTTGGTGGTGCCTGCTTTGGACGCGAGGGAGTCGAGTGTTAGGCCCCGGGCCTCTCGTAAAACGCGGATACGATTGTTCACGCAGTTCAATGTCCCCAATGTGCCCCAGAAGTCTATGGTTGCATTCAGCCATACGGAGTGCGAGAGCGCTCGGCCCTTCTATGGGCGCTAGCTAAATTTAGGGGCTTTCATTTTTACCGTCCTCGATTTCGCTTGATCTCCTCGGTCCCAGATCAGGGGAAAGCGCAACGGTGGAAACTGGGCCAGCCGTACCCTGCGGCTCGGAAGGCCTCAATACGACGGCTTCCTCTTCTGCTTCTTGGCGTGCCTGGAAGCTTTCTGCTTGTGCTGCGCCACGGCCCGATTCCATCGCTCAGCGATCGGTTCGATCTGAGCGTAGGAGCCGTCGTTGCCAAAAACGGCTAAGAGAACCGGTGACAACTCGATATGCCCCACCTTCAGCACGTGTTCGACTCTTCGAGATTCGACATAAAAGAACACTGACACACTGAAAATGGTGATCTGAATCCAGGTCGATGCAATCAAATTGAAGTGGCTAGACACCACGCGCGTAGCGAGCCAAAAGCACAGCGCGCAAACACAGGAGATCATCACCAGTATGAAGTTCCTATATCGGCCTTTCATCGGCTGGTCCATCAACTTCAACTTCGTGATGCGACGAATTGTAAAGAAGCTTGCGGCCAGGAATGGAACAGCCGCGCCGAAAATGTCAAAGGACGTCGCGCCATATGCTGTTGGTCTAAAGCTATAAACGCCGATAAACGCAAGTACACCGATGCCTGCAAGCTTCAGGTCGTTTTTGATCTCGTTGTAAAATTTGGTTTGATAAGGTGAGCTGACCCCCGCGTAGACAGCGAGCATTTCTACCGTCACTACTACCAAGTACGGCCAAAGCGCTGACCCATACACAAGTACCAGCGCCAGATACCAGTTCAACTTACCCGGGATCGCTAAGTACCCTACGGATAGCGCAACGAAGCCAGTAAGGCCCAAAACATACTTCACGGCTTTAGCCGTCGATGTGCGAAGCGTCATGCCAGTGGGTCCTAATCCGAATGAGATGCGTGCATTGGCCTATCGGTCCGCCGAAGACGCGAAAGGTGACACGATGGTTGTTCGCCGTTTCAACGCGTGCGCAACCAATACCATGCCCGTGCGAGCCAGGATTCCTTGGCAGCTGGGCTCGTCTGCCATGTAGGCGCTTGGCGGTTGATCGTTTGGATGTGGCGATCGGCGTCTCGGCGATCGCGGCGTTTCACCTGTTCGATCTTTTGAAGAGACATGGAAGGTGCTGGAATGACCTGATTGTCCCGGATCCAGTAATGCGATCGGCAAGGAAACTTCCAGTTGCCAATGGAAGGCCACAGGCTGACACCACGCTGACCCTTTATGATTCTCCAGCGTGAAGGCCTAAGGGGTGTGATGACTTCCTCCCCACATCCGCAACAGCACTTGTGAGCAGCCAGGGCGAACGGTTCACTTATATAGAGTAAGCCGTCTTCCAATTTTTCTGGGAGGTGCTCGACGAAGCGGGGTTCCAATGCGCGAATCTTCATCTTCACGCTGCCATGTCGGGCGTAGTGATGAGGCGACTCCACGCAAGGACATACTTGACGACATCGGCCCCGACGTCATCCCCGTAGAAGCCAAAAAACTGTTTGAATCGGATGACTGCCAAGCATGCATTCAGTGCATTAAGTTCTACCAGCTGGATATTGTTATAGACGGCCTCTCGCGCGTCAGGTTGGGTCGGTAGATCAGCAACCAAGTGCGCGGAGTCGGGCGTCACTAGCGTCACGCGTGTCCGGGCGATCAGCTGGCTAGTCTCTGGAACGCGGTCAACACCAATGCCGACATCGATAAATGGGATGCCCTGCTGGACCAAGTGGGATGCAATGATCTGACGCGAGGGGCCATCATCGATGGCAACGAAGACAAAGTCGCAATCGTTGAGCTCGTGTACATTCGTGGCGTCAATGCGGCGCTCATGAGCATGGATGCCCGACCGCATAAGGCCATACACCTGCGCCAAGTACGTTGCCTTCTTGATACCAGCGTTGGCCGCCTCATTCGACAGTGCGCCAGGCATGCGAAAGACATTTTTCGGCGCGATGCTGTCATCGTCGTAGAGATGCACAGAGTCGATCGGGATCTTGGCAAGTGCATCAAGCAAGTAGCTGCCGGTGCCTCCTGTACCAATGATGGCGACCTTTCGAAGTTTTAATTTTGCTTCACACTCATCCAGGCCCGCGCGAACGATGGTGTCATTGGGAAAATAAAAGGGAGATGGTGTCTGCCGTTGCCCAAAACTGCCGCGATCACCGTTCGCCGATACACCCGACTCCACTGCCTGCGCAAAGCCGGTCAACTTGCGAATGTAATGCGTCATCTTGTTGTAGATGTTGTCGAGCAAGTTTCCGATCGGATCGGGTTTGTTCGAGAGTCGGCACTGCGCTTGCCGCCCTGCCACTGTCAAGCTGTTGGCGTCAGCCACCATCGTGTTCGCAAGCGATCGGCCATCGGGCCCGCACGGCACAGTCCCTGTAAACCAGACGGTATGATCGTTATCGAGCATACAGCGGCCTTCCTCTTCGCGGAAAGCGGAGATCAGGGCTCCGCGACTGACGACGCCTGCCGCAGAAACATAGGGAACGTGCTCGACGATGAGGTACCGATCTTCGATCTGGACGGTATAACCCTCATCGACGAGCTGCTGGACTGCCGGATCACGAGCGGTTGGATTTTCCAGCATCGAAGCGCATCCCGTTCTCAAGTTCGACACTTTGTCCGTTGGTCAGGCGGCCAGCTTGATGGCCGTGCGTCCATTCCACGTCGTAGAGATCCAGTTCCTCCGCAGGAGGATTGAAACCTGCCAGGTGCAAGACCTCAATGAACGAGATTTGCGGCCCCGGTACCTTACGAGGACGGGAGTTCACAAAGATCTGGAAGGTTTTTTCGTGCAGGTTCTCGGGATGTTCGGCAGTCATACAGTGGCCTCTTGGGGGTGTGGATGGGCATTACCGCTCTTTGCGCACGCCTTTGAACGGCTTGCGATCAGCCTTCTGATCGATGAACTGGCCGGTTCCTGCGTCGCGCTTCGTCCAGCGATCGTTCTTCGGGTTGTAGGTCTGGCTGCGATCGCGAACAGCCCCATTTCGGTGGCCATCTCCAGAGGGAGGGTTGGTTGCCATGTTTACAAATCCTTTAAATTGGTTGATTTGCGTAAACTATAGGTCTTGGTTTACGATGTGTCAACAGGACAAGGATTTATGTAAACCACGAGAGCGCCATGCTAGGTGATCGAATCAAACAGGGCCGCACTGCGGCCGGGCTTTCCCTGCGAGATCTGGCCCAGCTTGTCGGGCTGAGTGCTATGGCTATTTCTAAGTTCGAACGCGAGCAGCTGAAGCCTTCCAGCGAGACCTTGTTGCGCTTGGCGAAGGCTAT
Organism: Dyella jiangningensis; assembly: GCA_000632805.1. Lineage (GTDB taxonomy): Bacteria > Pseudomonadota > Gammaproteobacteria > Xanthomonadales > Rhodanobacteraceae > Dyella > Dyella jiangningensis. The sequence continues at coordinate 203,614 of CP007444.1, forward strand.
GAACGTAAGGGTCGAATACTTCTTCCGGCAACCAGCCATTGAGTTGTCGGAAGTTGAATTTCGCAAGCACTCCAAGCTGTCCACCAAGGATGAAGAGAAGGCTCTGGCCGACGTACGAGAGCAACTGGAGCGTTGGCTGGAGCTAGAGGCTGTCATCCCGGTGTCTTGGCCCAAAGCCTTCTTGCCGCCGGGCGACCTGGTGGGCGAATTGGCGACCTATGAGGACGTTGAAGTGCAAGCCGACCGCGTCCGAGCAACTTGGCAGTTGGGGACTGGGCCAATCCGCAATCTGATGGACAAGATGGAGGAGGAAGGCATCAAGGTCATCCTGACTCCTCACGATGGTGAAAAGAAATTTGATGGCTTAGTCGCAAAAGCCAATGACCATACCGTGGTCGTGGTGGGCAAAGATTGGCCGGGTGATCGCCAGCGCTTTACGCTGGCTCATGAGCTAGGACACCTGGTACTTCACGGTCGGTTAGCTGCGTCACTGGACGAAGAACGAGCTTGCAATCGCTTTGCCGGTGCGTTTCTCGCGCCCAAGAGCGAAGTGCTTCGCCTTCTCGGTGAATCCCGGTCATGGTTAGAACCCCAAGAGCTTTACCTATTAAAACGGGACTGGGGGCTAAGCATGAATGGATGGATTTACCGTGCGCAGGATTTGGGGGTTCTAAATAGAGCGGCCGCGCGCCGACATTGGGACTTTTTTGCGCAGCAAGGAGAGGGACGTACCTGGCGTGAGTTGGAGCCGGGTGAGCCGTACCCTAAAGAGACCCCGCGCCGTTTCGAGCAACTGGTTTATCGAGCTTTGGCAGAGGATTTGATTGGAGAATCAAAAGCAGCTGAGCTGATGGGTATGCAACTCAGCAAGCTTCGTGCTCGCCGTCGCATGGATGCCGTCGATGCGCCTGGTTGTCACTGACGCAAACATCATCATCGACCTCGCTGCGGGCGACATGCTGGCGGAGATGTTTCGCCTGCCTGAGGTGGAGTTTTGCGTGCCCGATGTCCTCTATTTGGAAGAGTTGGCGGAAAATTTTGGCCTGTTGCCGGGATTGGGTCTGCGAGTGCTTGCTCAGCCGCCGGAAGCTGTGGAGTACGTAGAGGCATGCGTCGTACGGTATCGGCGTGTGAGCTTCAACGATCTCTTTGCCTTAGCTTTAGCTCGCTCCCTTGGATGCGTGCTGTTGTCAGGAGACGGTGCGCTTCGGGATGTGGCCCAGATCGAACAAGTAGAGATTCGCGGGACGCTCTGGTTGATTGATCTCATGCTTGAGGCGGGCCTGGTTACGCTTGAGCGCGTCACTGCTGCATATGAGGCTATGCGCAGGGATGGAAGCCGACTGCCCTGGAATGATGTGGAGGCGCAACTGCGACGCTGGCACTCCTTGCCTTAAAGATTCAAATTGCCTCAGGAGGGCCGATTCCAGTTCGCTCCTTGGCGGCCGAAAATATCCGTGCAGTATTCAATGCATGATGAAGCCTCATTGGAGGAGGGGATATGGCAGGTCAGGTTCGAGAGGACGGGAAGTCAGCAGAAGAGGCGCACAAGTGGTCCAATCCAGTGTTGGTCTTCGGCTCTGTGTACTTCTTCTTTGTGGGATGGTTATATCTTCTCGCGTTTTGGGGACACTTCGACGCAAACGTCTTTGAGTATCTTGGTTTCAATGATGTGTTGAAGCTTGGAACCTCCCATTCTGGTACGGCGCCAGCCCGAAAGAGATCAACCTCTTCATGCTCGCGTCTGACCCGCGGCATTCCTCTAGGCGCGCAAAAGACGTTCTGGAAAGATTGGGCGTTCTGAACGGCATGTCAGCCGCCTTCCGCCTGGCAGGCGGTACCCGCTTCACATCCATCTGGCCGCTACGCGCCACCCGCAAGTTCAGGCGGCCGTAGTATCAGTGAAAGCCTGACCATTCGTCAGCAGTGGCCCCCGGATCTTTGCGATGGTGCGAAGATACCCACCTGCAGTGCTTTACTGACTTCCAGCTTGGCGTGAGCTTCCGCTCGTGAGATGCCACGTAGGCGCGCCCCGGCAACCAGGGAATAGGACGTCCAAGGCGCGACTCGACAGATCATGACTATGACGGAGGAAGTGACATGAGCAAGGGTATGGATTCGAAGAAATCCGACAAGAAGAAGCCGGCGAAGACGATGAAAGAAAAGAAGGCGGCCAAGCAGGAAAAGAAGCGGAACGCGAAGTAAGCAGGCACCTCTGCCCCGAAGCGCCTGCTTTCAGGGTGTCTTGCGGAGATGGTTTCTCGTTCGAGCGCAGGCATTGGACGGCGCTAACGCCTGCGTCCAACCGATAGTGTCGAAAAAATCGCTTCCGAAATTTCGGGCCTCTCGAAGCCCGAAGCTCGAAGCATCGGCCACGACAATCGCTTCCCGGCGAGTTCGATGCGAAACATCTCGAAGAATCGAACCGTCGTGGGCACCGCGCGCGATAATTCGCGCCCCATTTTTCTTGGCCAGGCATTTTCAGCACCATCGACCCGAAACGCACATGGCGGACTGCCCTGCCTCTCTCGAGGATCTCGGCGCGCCGTTGGCGTCCGCCAACTGAATAAGTAACAGACGTAGCCGTATGATGGGTGTCCCACACAGGGAGTCATACGAATATGACGGCGAATCCCGATCCGACCGCGGAAGGCCTGCTTCGCTATAGGGCAACGAAGGGATTCTTTGACCTTGCCGAATTCTTTCTAGTACGCAAGGGAGCGTCTCGACTTGTGCCATGTCGATGTAGATCCGGTTGCCTCGATCCTTGCATGGGCGGGTGTGGCTGTCAGGCGTGCGCCTGGCGATCGGCAGCGGATGGCCAACCATCGAAGAGAGATTGGTTGCAACTTTGAGCTGCGGGAGCTGCCGTGCCCGGCAGCTCCCTGAGCGCCAGGAAGACGTCATCGTTCCCTGATCTCGGCCAATGCTCGCCCTTGACCGGAAGCGGGCGTTGCAACGACACAAGAATTTCGGATTGAAGGTAGTCCGCCGGTTCTGGCTACGTACTGGTTTCTGGTTCCGGCCCCGCAGCGACTCACTACGTTGAAGCAGGACCACAACAGCCCCGGACATGACCAGGGATTTCGTCTCGGCTTGCTGGCTGCATCGTCAAGAAAATGCACTTGGCAAGGCCGTGACACGTGCCTTCACCCTGCCCGATGAGGCTTAAGGGGACGGCCTCACATGCAACCACCCTACCCAAGGTGTCGATATCTTTGCGATGACCGACCTTGCAAGACACGACGACTCGCCTACGACGGCCTGCCTGTATCAAAGGACCAGCATCATGAAAGTGCTCGTTGCCGCCGCCTTCCTCCTGGGGGCCACCTCGACGTGTTGGGCGCAGCAGACGAGCTCAACGGATGAGTACCATCGAGGTTATCTCTGGGCTCAGATACATGAGGTCGACAACACTTCGACCTGCGCCGGTATATCCGAGTCTTTCAGCGAGGGGTGTGCAGCCTTCGTCGCAGATAAGCGGATGCCCAAGTTGGGAGATGGAAGGTCGACCATGGCACCTTCCACGAATCCCGCCCCTGGAGGCAGCTTGCACGACCGCAAGCATGCCTGTGCAGCGTCCATCCAACTGGAGCAAGCGTCCAATCAGTTGGCGCGCTGCGCCATAAGTAACCAACCCAGCGATGGCTGCGCAAGCGAATATCGCGATGTTCGCGATACGTTCAACCGCTACTCTGGCATGTCGCACAGCGCTGGCGAGGCGTGCAAGTAGGCAAGCTGGATTTCCACCATCGTTGGGGCAGGCAAGGCGATGGGACTCATCGCTCAAACCAAGCAAACATCATCATTTGTTCGGCGATCAGCCATCCAGCCGGCCGATCCTCGCCAGTGCTGGAGGAGAGGGATGCACCCTCGCCATGCGGATAGAAGGGCACCTAGCTCGTTTGGACCCACGCAAACTCGATGTCATCCTGAACGGCCTCGTTGATCTCGCCATCCGGAACTCCCAGAAGTTCGTTGATGCGTCCATGTCGCATGCCGAAGAAGATGCCGCTACGCCGGAAGGTGGCGGTCCACGTGACGCGATCAGGGTTGGCGCGCTCGTAGTCACCTTCGTACGTAAAGCCGTTGGTGGTCTTGCCGGAAATACTGGTCATGATGGCTTCCCTTGGGGTAGATCGTCTTTGCGCCTTCCGTCCCTGGATGGCGGCCGGCGTGGAAAGGTCGAGCGTTGTTGGCCAGCGACTACCGTCAGCGATTGGCAAGCTCAGCGTTTAGGCAGGGTGCACCGTCGTCGTCCATACGATCGGCGTCCAGGTCTTGGCGGTTTTTGTTGGACTCCAGCAAATCGATCTTCGGCACGACCTCACTTCGTCGTGCTGTAGCCTTGGCTCGCGGCGATGCCACCGATGCGTCGTACCCCGGAAACCAGCGATTGCGCTGCTCGTTGTCTGCAGCCTCCGAAAGGGGCTGGAAGTGCAGCTTATGAGGGTGGAAGTAGAGCGAATTCGTTTGATTGATGATGTACATGGAGTTGCCTCGAGTGTCGACCTGCATCCTTCAGGTCGTAAGCAAGCGCTAGCCCGCGGCTCCGGCCAAGGCGGAGAAAACTCAGAGGCCTTGCAAGAAAACTACAGCTAGTCTGAGGCATTCCGGAGCGGGTCTAACGAAGCCCCGGTGCACGATCAACATGCGCTTTGTTCTGTTACGCCGCTGTAAGGTGTCGCCAGGATGCTGGCCCGACTTTCTTCGAAGTCGCGCCTACCGGTTGCTCACCTGCTTCCACGTGCGCCAGCACTCTCAACCATCGAATTGAGCTGAGATCTACGATCTCCTCGCGCACCACGTAGACAGCGCTGTAATAGCCAGGAAGCCACCGATCGGGGCGTTGGCGGTCATAGAGCCTGGGAGGAATGAAGTACGTGCCGTCCATAAATTCACCTGGAGTGTTAGCTCGCAACAAGCGAGCGTAGGCGGACCGCAGTCCGCAACTCCAGCAAAAACCGGAGATGACTCAAAGGGCGTCAGGGAAGGTGTCGCGCGATTGAGGCGCGTGGAACGAGTGTCAGAAGATTCAGCGCTCGACGAGCGTGCACCACTTAGCGTGATGAGGATGTGCGGTCTGCCGACAGACGGCTGTGTCGGTTTTCGCCATTTCATGAGGCGTCGGCTTGGAAGTGTGCGTCACTACATCGCCTACAACGGGCGAATGAAGGTCGCATCGTCTCGCATTGCCCATGAAGCGATGGAGCCCATCATGCCGGACTTATCGTCTGGCTCATTCAGGCACATCACTCTCAGCTAACAACTACACGCGCATGCTGCTCGGGCGCCAGGAATGAAAGTCTCCTCCTTGGCAGGCGTCTCAGTTACGCGGTCCTCTCCCTAACGCCATCTGAGTTCTTCTCCGGTCTGCATCGGAGTCGCGGCTTCGGCCGCTCCAAATCCGCCATGCGGATCACTAATATAGGCAAATTCATGTCCAATCATGATTCCAACACTTCTCGCGTTCCTGGCAAGAACATCGTCGATACAGCAGCCGCCAACGGCTCCTTCCATACGCTTGGCAAGGCTCTCGAAGCGGCCGAGCTCACCAACGTCCTGAAGGGCACAGGCCCTTACACGGTGTTTGCGCCGACGGATGCGGCATTCGAAAAGCTTCCCACGGGCACGCTGGAAAACTGGCTGAAGCCGGAAAACAAGGCGGAATTGATCTCCGTACTGAAGTACCACGTGCTGCCGGGCCGGGCATCGGTCGTTGAGGTCGGGAAACTGACCGCGCCGAAGATGCTGCAGGGACAGACTGCACCGATCACGAAGGACGGTGACAAGCTCCGCATCGGCGGCGCCACCATCACGGGGCCGGACATTACCTCGAGCAACGGCATCATCCATGCGATCGATGCGGTCATCGTGCCCACCAAGCACTAACTGACAGGATCTTGTGGCGGGGTCCGCCCCGCCACAAGACTCCATAGGGATGGGATGGCGTCGGATGACACTTGCATGGAAGCGGCTAGTGCCGGGAATGCGGCCCTAGGGCGTCACTACCTCTCGTGGCACAAATGGCTCGCTCGACATCAACGGCATAGCCGGTGCCGTAATCCGGCCACAAGAGCGGATTTTCAATGAGTACCCCAGCATCCTGCATTTCAATGGATGTCGCGCCAACGAGTTCCATGAGATGTCGAACATCCTCAACAGGCATTTCATCGTCCAATTCCACCGTAACCACGGTATGGCCCATCTGCGCCGGTCCGGGAAGATGGCTTGGTGATCGAATTTCCGATGCTTTCTGGCCTTCTCGGTGGCCCTGATGACTGATATGGGACACAACCGATGTCGGCGCACTTGAACTGGCGGCCGAGTTTCCTACGCTCTCATCCACGCAAGCCTGCACATGTGCGTGTCGCACGCCCCTTGCCAACAGCTTGTTGATGACAGACGCGGCTGCAAACTGACTATCAAATTTGGCAACAATGAGGTTGGACATACGCTGATATCTCCGTTGGCAACACCTGCAGCCATGCTACGTCTTCGCCTGGAATCGTTCCGTGAGAGCTTCCTTACGCGTACCGGTAGGCGAAAAACCTGACGACGTGCTGCGCAACGACGGCTGGACATCCTGTTAATGCATGGACGGCAACACGACTTCGGATTACTGAGGTGAGCCATGACCACGGATCCACATCTAAGCTCCAACCACCTTCTAAGGGACTTTGATGTTCTGCTCGATCAGCATCAACGAGTGCAGAAGGAGAACGATTTGCTGCGCATTGAGCTGATGCGTCACCCCTCGGGTGCCATGCAGATCCGTTCGGTAGAGCGATCCCTTGGGCGGGCCTACCGCGATATCCACAGTGAACCGGGTGGCATCGCCAGCGCAGCCTATTCAGTTGAATGAGTTCATGTCATGGGCATGGGTCGGGCGGGCCATTGAACTCCACGAAACCGCTTAAAGCTCACATTTCTAGCACTCGATTGCTGTTGGGCGCTTAGCGCTTTGCGAACGCTGTAGCAAAGCCCCATCGCTACGGATGCATCTTGAATGTTGCCCTTAGCCCTCTTGCTTCAGGCGCATCACACACTGGTGTAACACGATCAGGTGCATGATAGTGAAGCGCTGAGTTCACCCAGACTCGCTGTACGCGCCTCAGCCGCTCGGCCCCAACTCTGACGCCACTGAGCTGTCTCCGGCTTTGCTGGAGTTGCAGGCTATTGCCTGCCTACGCCCGCGCAATGCGAGCCAATACTCGGGGCAACATCATGAACGCCATGTATTTCATCCCGCCCAGGCCCTACGAGGGCCAAGAAGCCAATCGTTGGCTATCTGGCTATTACAGCGCCTTCTACATGATGCTCCGCAAAATCGCTGATGTTGACAGGGATAGGAAGCCGCAAGAGCGACTGCGCGTAACGGTGGCGAGAAGAACAGCGCCTACAAGAAGCTCCTGAATCGATGACTGTGTAAGCCCCTATGGTCGCGTAATGGCAGCAAGCGCTTGTAGCTGCGCGCGCCCAACGGTGCTCATTGATCTAGCTCCTAGGACGGAACGGGTAGCCAGAAGCGGGATGTGTGCGTCCTAACGGAGACCGGTCTCCATCTCTGTGGATCGGCTTTGTTCGACTATAGGAATGCGCCTGCCAAACAAGTCGGAGCCTCTCCCTGGCTCGTTACATGTGACTAACTGCGGAACGCTCAAAGTGCTGCTACACGGCGCGATGTCAATCCGCCCGCTGCTTCAATCGCTACCCAATAGGCGCCTCTCGCATCAGGCGCCCACTAAACGTCCGGTTTGGCTTTCACGCATGCCGACGCACGCTACGGATATCAATACCTTCACGGCCCTGTTCCTGTTGTTGACGTAGAGTGAATTAGTCCAATGAATTTCTGGAGTTCACAGTGCTTATCGGTGCCGGATTGCAGCAGGACGACGTCAACTACCTTTTCTCGCTCAGCTACGGCGAGCTACTGAACATGCCATTGGCCAGCGCCGATCGGCTGATGACAGAGCATTTGGTCGAGGCCGTTGGAACGCTCGATGGCGCCGCGGTAACCGGCCGGATGCTCTACAACGTGGGCATTACCCGAAGGGGGCGCCTTATGGTGGCTATTCTTCGTGGGGACAACAGCCAGTGCACCGCGCCGCCTTCGTAGTTGCCAGTAGCAACATGGTTCGCCCTATATAACCTTGACCCATAGCCTTTTAGCGAGTCATCCAGCCCATCCCTCGAAGTTCCACGCTGTCTTCAGCAACACCGCCATGTCCAAGCTCCATCGCCGCGACCGTGAACGGATCCAGCTCAATCGCCTGCTGGTCCAGCTTCCGAGCCTGCAAGAAGAGTTTCCCGATCCGGCGGACTTCTGGCCGGCCTTCGCTGGGCTGGCTGACTTGATCGTCGATGCTTCTGTACCTGACGATTGCGACTGGATTGCCTGCCAGATCGACGCCATGCTCGAGGCTCGTGGGTTGCTGGTCCGCTAACCGTTCGACCGGATCAAGAATTGCGCCCGATGCATTCCACAAGCACTGTTCAATAGGTTCGTGAAAAAAACCGATAGCATCACCCGCGATCTATTCGATGCTTTTAACTGCCTACCGAACGATAAGTAGTCGCCCGGAGAAGGTCACAGCATCGAAGCTGTAGACGTGTTCGCGCGGATTGTCCGAGCAGCATCCTACCAAGCGGCCTGGGAAGGCAGCATTCCTTTCGCGGATTTCGACGCTGCCAGCACAAATGGGGCAAGTTGCGAAAAAGCGGACCAGGCTGAAACGGCCCTTTGTTTTGCCATCACTATCATGACTAAGGCGAAACTGGCCATACCACTGGTTCAGTCCGAGCATCCAGTCGCGAGCGATGGTCACCCTAAGGGTCGGCAGTTGCCATAGCGGACGGAATCCCCAGGTGAGCATCGCTGCAAACGTACCAATGAAAGCGGCCGAGCCGACAAAAGCAGGGATGTGCCCCTGTCGACTGAGAACGTAGAAAATCGTCAGCCAGCTACATGCCACCGCAACAAGGAAAGGCGCGGCGACCACTAAGATGAAGAGTGCCCCTTTCCACGAGCGCATGGAGAACGGACGGTTGAGAATGGGCGCGAGGAACCAGCTGGCCCGTGCGGGCTCATGTTGGTAGACGATACGTTCTGGGACGGTCCCAGACGCTGCCAATTCCAGCTCTAGTGGCGTTTCGAGGGGTGGCGGATCAGCTGGCGAAAATCTGAGCTGGTAAGTCGTCGGATTGCCTCGGCCGCCACCTTGTTGAATGACGAGGTCGACATCAAGAGTAGCCCCGGCCTCTTGGAAAAACTGCTGCCTGCTGTTCTCGCGGTTCTTCCACCACGTTTGAACTGAGGACGATGGCATCCATTTGCCAGTGACGTCCTCTTCTGTTGGCCTGCCACCGAAGTGATCGCGGCGCCAGGCGGCCAGCTGGACGACTTCCGCGACCGGTGGGCTATACCCCCTCTCTAGGGCGTATTTGGTCTGGAGTGCGAGGACCACCAAGACCTGGCGAATTTTGCTGTTGGCTGTCTCCTCCTCAAGCCAACGGGCGAATAGCTCTAACGCCGAAAGGGTCTGCAAACCGGTTTGTGCCTTTTTCTCCATGTTTACCTGCTCCCATGCCTTCCAGTCTGGCCTCCTTCTTAGCGACGGAGCCAGATCATGGCAAGGCACCCAAGTGGAGACGCGGGTTGGCAGGCAATAGGCATCCCATTTGGGCTCAGGGACGGCGGGATGTGGGCACCCCTGGACGTTCCTCGTGGGCAAGTGTGTGGCTGCCAGTGTCCCGGCTGCGGGGCGTTCCTGAATGCCAAACACGGCAACGGTGGCCGGCGTCCTCACTTTGCCCATTTGGGCACGACCCAGGGGGCTTCGTGTGCAGAGACTGCGCTTCATCGCTATGCCAAGCAGGTTCTAGCCGAGACGTCAGCGCTGCAGCTTCCGGCCTGGACTGGCGCTGGCGACAGGCCCAATCCACCGGAGGCCAGAGACCACCATGGTGAGCTTCGTTGGGGAGCAGCCGTCGAATGGCCGGGCCGAATTACTCCCATCTGGGACGGGCAATTGGAAGTCGATTGCGGGCCCTTTAGACCGGATGTCACTGTCGAAGACAGCGACGGTCGATTGTGGGTCGAGGTCCGGGTAACCCACGAGGTTGGCTCACAAAAGACCGAGGAAGTGCGTCAGGTTGATGGGCGAATGATTGAGATTGATCTCTCAAATACCCCGGGGCACTTCATGGACACGCCTGAGGCCTTTAAGCAGTGGGTGTTGTACGACGCCCCGCGGCACTGGGTCTGGTTGCCGGAAGCAGCCAAGGCCTGGGAAGCCTCCAATCGCCAGCTCTTAGCGGACCTTCAAGCGGGCAGAGAGTCCAAGCGCAGTGCTGTCCCACTGCAAGCGGTACCGCCCATGGACTGGGAGGCTCTCCGCGTCCTTTTCGCAGAACGTGAGCTCATCCCCATCAACCAGCCACCCGTCGTGAACGACGATTGGGTAGGAGCCTGGGTCTGGCTAGATGATCTAGGACTCGCCGAGATCCAATCTCGATTGGTGCGAGGAGCAGCGGTCTATAGGGTGCGACTGGAGCATGGCGCAGAGCGCAATGTCTACTTGGGTGGACGAAGCCCGATGCGCCACCCTCACGGACTTTTTAATATTACGAAATCGCCAAAATATTAATTTAATATCGGCCTTCGACGCCCATTGAGTGAAGGGCAGTGACGCTGCCTGTCTGGGTTGTCTGCCTGGCCCGGATGGGCCGTTGGAATCTCTATTAGTTTGCCAGCCGAGGTTTTCTGGCTAATCCTGGGCTCGTTGGAATCTTTTCGGTGCGATTTTTGCCCAGTTTTGCGTTCAGGGGCCGCGCAACCGCGCGGCCCCTGTTGGCATTTCTTTTAGGTCACACCACGGCATTTGCGGGCCATCACCGGATGTCGTTGGTAGTACCGGGGAATACAATCCATCGTTTCCCATCTTGGTGGTTTTAACCATGAAGTGTTTCAAGGCCTACGATATCCGCGGCCGCGTCCCTGACGAGCTCAACGGGGACGTCGCGTACAGGTTGGGTCGCGCGTTCGCCCGTGCGATTGGAGAGGGTGCTGTCGTGGTCGGCTTCGATATTCGCCGTGACAGCCCGGCATTTGCTGAGGCGATCATTCGCGGCTTGAACGACGAAGGGCGCGATGCCATCGACATTGGGCTGTGCGGAACGGAAGAGGTCTATTTTCAGACGTTCCATCGCCAAGTGGCGGGCGGCATCATGGTGACCGCGAGCCATAATCCGATCGACTACAACGGCATGAAGCTGGTCCGCGAGGGCGCGCGTCCGATCAGTGGTGATACGGGCTTGCGCGATATCGAGAGGATGGTCGAGAAGAACGAATTCGGTCCGCCCAAGACGTTGCGAGGCAGCATTGCGCACGATCACGACAAGTCGGCCTACGTCCGGCATCTCCTGAGCTACATCGAGCCGGAAACCATTCGCCCGCTGAAGGTCGTGGTCAATGCTGGCAACGGTGGCGCGGGCAGCGTTATCGATTTGCTCGGGGCGCACTTGCCCTTGCAGTTCATTCGAATCCATCACGAGCCAGACGGAACCTTTCCCAACGGCATCCCGAATCCCCTTCTGCCGGAAAATCGAGCAGCTACGTCTGAAGCCGTCCGCCTGCATGGCGCAGATTTTGGCATTGCCTGGGACGGCGATTTCGATCGATGCTTTCTGTTTGATGCGCGCGGTGAGTTCATCGAGGGCTATTACATCGTCGGCCTGCTTGCCGCGCAGCTGCTGCAAAAGCAACCCGGGGCGAAGATCATCCACGACCCGCGACTCACCTGGAACACCATCGACATGGTGCTCCAGGCTGGCGGCATTCCGACCGAGAGCAAGACGGGCCACGCCTTCATCAAGGAGCGAATGCGCGCCGAAGATGCGATCTATGGCGGCGAAATGAGCGCACATCACTATTTTCGCGAGTTCGCCTATTGCGATTCGGGCATGATCCCCTGGTTGCTGGTCGCCGAACGCATCTCCAGGACCAACCTCGGGCTCGCGGAGATGCTTGCCGAGCGCATGGCGGCCTATCCCTGCAGTGGCGAAATCAATTTTGTCGTGAATGATCCGGCGAGGGCCGTGGCGAAGGTGCTTGAACACTTCGCCCCGCTCCAGCCGTCCCTTGAGCGAATCGACGGCGTCAGCGCCGATTTCGGAAGCTGGCGCTTCAATCTTCGCTCGTCCAATACGGAGCCACTCTTGCGTCTCAACGTGGAATCCCGTGGCGACGCTGCATTGATGAAAGCAATGACGCGCGAGCTGTCCGAATTGATCAATGCATAAAAAAAGGGCCGTTCGGCCCTTTATTCGTCTTCCGCTATAGCGTCGGGCTCAGGTACGCCCATAGGCATCATCGAAGCGAACGATGTCGTCTTCTCCCAGGTAACTGCCGGACTGGACCTCGATGAGTTCGACCGGCACCTTGCCCGGATTGCGCAGCCGATGCTTGCTACCCAGGGGGAGATAGGTGCTCTGGTTCTCCGCCAGCAGGAATACCTTGTCGTCGCAGGTGACTTCGGCGACACCCTTGACCACGATCCAGTGCTCGGCGCGGTGGTGGTGCATCTGCAGGCTCAGCGCGGCACCCGGCTTGACGACGATGCGCTTGACCTGGAAACGATCCCCGCTTTCGAGTGAATCGTAGGTGCCCCAGGGGCGGTGCACCACGCGATGGAGATCGTGCTCGGTACGTCCCGCGGTCTTCAGCTGGTCGACGATTTTCTTCACGTCCTGCGAGGCGTCGCGTCGTACGACCAGCGTCGCATCCGGCGTCGTGACGACGACGACATCCTTCAGGCCTACCGTGGCGACGAGATGGCGTTCATGCGAGCGCACGAGGCTACCGGTCGTATCCAGAGCAATCACATCCCCTTCAAGATGGTTGCCGTTCGCGTCCTTATCGGCCGCCAACCATAGGGCATCCCAGGAGCCGATGTCGGACCAGCCACAAGCCACGGGCACTACAGCCGCGTGGGCCGTTTTCTCCATGACGGCATAGTCAATCGAATCGCTAGGTGCGGTGGCAAACGATTCGGCATCAAGGCGTACGAAGTCGAGGTCGATGTTCGCTTTCTCGAAGGCCTTTCGCGCCGCCTGGAGCATGTCGGGTGCATGTGTGCCGAGCTCATCCAGATATCGAGAAGCGCGGAACATGAACATTCCCGAATTCCAGTCGTATTCGCCGCTGGCGAGATAGCCCTCGGCAACGTCCAGCTTGGGCTTTTCGACGAACTGTTCGACCTTGAACGTTTCGCCTTCCAGCGGCTGGCCCCGTCGGATGTAGCCAAAGCCGGTTTCGGGACGGTCCGGACGGATGCCGAAGGTCACCAGCCAGCCCTTCTCTGCCAGAGGCCGCGCCTTGGCGACGGCATCGCGGAAGGCCTGGTCATTGCCGATCAGGTGGTCGGCGGGAAGTACCAGGATGACTGCGTCGGCGTCCCGTGCCATGGCCCGTAGTGCGCCGACGGCAATGGCTGGCGCGGTGTTACGGGCCATGGGCTCCAGCAGGATGTCCGCGCCCTGGATATCTAGTTGCTGAAGCTGTTCCGCGGCGAGGAAACGGTGACCGTCGCTCGCCACCACGATCGGAGCAGCCACATCCTCCAGCCGCATCGCGCGCTGAATGGTTTGCTGGAACAGGGTTTCGCTGCCGGCGAGCGAAAGGAACTGCTTGGGCAGGTTCTTCCGTGAAATGGGCCACAGCCGGGTGCCGCTGCCACCGCTGAGAACGAGAGGAATGATCATGCCGGGTCAGCCGCTTGCCTGGGCGAGTGCATCCAGTGTCCGGTGCAGGCCAACCTTCCAGTCGGGCAGGGCACAACCGAACGTTTGCGCGAAACGTGAGTTGTCGAGTACCGAATAAGCTGGACGCTTGGCCGGCGTAGGGAACTCGCTGCTGTCGATGGCATGGACCGTTGGCACCTTCTGGAGCAGTCCGCGTCGAGCCGCCTGTTCCATGATGGCGGAAGCAAAGCCGTGCCAGCTGGTTTGGCCGCTGGCGGTCAAGTGGTACGTTCCCTCCAGCGACCTGCGTGCGTCCATGTCGGCCGCCAGCCAGCGATCGACCGCGGATAGCGTACCTTCCACGATCAACTGGGTGTCGGTGGGGCTGCCCACCTGATCGGCCACGACGCGCAACTCGTCACGCTCGCCGCCAAGGCGCAGCATCGTGCGCAGAAAGTTGTGGCCGACCGGCGCGTACACCCATGCCGTGCGGAAATTGAAATAGGGTGCGCCGCTGGCAATGAGCGCTTCTTCGCCGACCCGCTTGCTGCGACCATACGCACCGGCCGGTTCCGCAGCCGCATCTTCGCGGTAGGGGCTGTCAGCTTCCCCTGCAAACACGTAGTCGGTCGAATAGTTCACCAGCAATGCCCCGTGCGCCTTTGCCCAGCGCGCAAGCACGGCCACGGCTTCGCCGTTGACGCGAGTGGCGACAGCTTCCTCCTGCTCGGCACGGTCCACCGCCGTGTAGGCGGCGGCGTTGATGATGACGTCAGGCTGCTCCGCGTCCAGCAGGGCCACCAGGGTCTCGGGCGCGGACAGGTCCGCCTTGGCCGCCTGGCCGCTCTCCACGAGCTTGCCATCGCGCGTGGCGGCGGTCACCGCACCACGTGCCGCGAGGCCGCCGTGGCTGAGGAAGGTGCGACCCAACTGGCCATTGGCGCCCAACAACAAGGCTTTCACGGGCGGTACTCCGGCAGACGATCAGGCGAAACGTCGGCCAGTAACGGAGTTTTGCTGTCCTTGTCCGAAAGCAGGGGCTTGCTTACCGGCCAGTCGATACCGATGGCCGGATCGTTCCAGCGCACGCCGCCCTCCACCTTGGCGTCGTACAGATCGGTGCATTGGTACGAAAATGTAGCGAACTCCGAGAGTACGCAGAACCCGTGGGCAAAGCCTTCGGGAATCCATAAGTGACGGTGATTCTCTGCCGTGAGCATCACGCCTGCCCATTGGCCGAAAGTCGGCGATCCCCGGCGGATGTCGACCGCCACGTCGTAGACTTCGCCTTCGAGCACACCGACAAGCTTTCCTTGTGGATACGGCCACTGGTAGTGCAGGCCGCGAAGCACACCTCTGGCTGAGCGTGACACATTCGCTTGTACGAACCTTCGATCGATGCCTGCTTCGCGGTACTTGGCTTCGTTGTAGCTCTCGTAGAAGAATCCACGCGCGTCACCGAACACCTGCGGTTCGATCACGAGGCAGCCCGGCAGTGCCGTTTCGATGAACTTCATCCAACGTAGCCTTGTTTGGTCAGGGTTTGCAGGTATTGTCCGTAGCCGGTCTTGGCCATTGGGGCGGCGAGACGCAGCAACTGTTCCGCATCGATCCACTTATTGACGTAGGCAATTTCCTCAGGACAGCAGACCTTGAGGCCTTGGCGATTCTCGATAGTCTCGATGTAGTTACCCGCCTCCATCAGTGACTCGTGAGTGCCTGTGTCCAGCCATGCGTAGCCCCGCCCCAACTGCTCAAGGTGCAGCGAGTCGTCGTCGAGGTAGCAGCGATTGAGGTCGGTTATTTCCAGCTCTCCGCGTGGCGACGGCTTGAGGCTTGCCGCAAATTCCGGTGCGCGCTGATCGTAAAAGTAGAGGCCCGTCACTGCATAGTTCGACTTGGGTACGGACGGCTTTTCCTCGAGTCCGATAACTTTCCCGCTACCATCGAACTCGGCTACGCCATAGCGCTCGGGATCTTTCACCCAGTAACCGAACACTGTTGCGCCATGCTCACGGGTCGCAGCACGTTTCATGCGCTCAGTAAGACCCACCCCATAGAAGATGTTGTCGCCAAGTACCAGGCAGCTGCGGTCGTTTCCAATGAAGTTCTTGCCAATAACAAAGGCCTGCGCGAGACCGTCCGGCGAAGGCTGCACCGCGTACGTGATATTGATGCCCCATTGGCTGCCATCACCCAGCAGACGCTGGAACAACGCCTGCTCGTGCGGAGTGTTGATCATGAGGACATCACGAATGCCAGCTAGCATCAGCGTAGCCAGCGGATAGTAAATCATGGGCTTGTCGTACACCGGCAGCAGCTGTTTGCTGACCGCCTGGGTGATCGGATAAAGCCGTGTGCCGGATCCACCTGCCAGGACGATGCCCTTTTGCTTGCTCATGCGCCCAGCCGCTCCATTCGATAGCTGCCATCTAGAACGCGGGACACCCAATGGGCATTGTCGAGATACCAGTTGACTGTCTGTGAAATGCCGGTCTCGAATGTTTGAGAAGGGCGCCAACCAAGTTCGTTCTGCAGCTTTGACGAATCGATTGCGTAGCGTCGATCGTGGCCGGGACGATCTTTGACAAAGGTAATGAGCGACTCGCGGCTGCGACCGTCGGCGAGCGGATGGCGCTCATCGAGCAGTGCACAAATTACCTTCACTACCGCGAGGTTTTCGCGCTCGGCGTTGCCACCCACGTTATAAGTTTCGCCGATCCGGCCTGCTTCCAGCACCCGTTGGATGGCGGAGCAGTGATCACCCACAAAAAGCCAGTCGCGAATGTTGCGGCCATCGCCGTAGATTGGAAGTGCCTCGCCTGCGCGGGCCTTCTGGATTATCAGCGGGATCAACTTTTCGGGAAACTGGTAAGGCCCATAGTTGTTAGAGCAGTTCGTCGTCAGCGTAGGCAGGCCATAGGTGTGATGGAATGCGCGAACCAGATGGTCCGAAGCAGCCTTGGATGCCG
This sequence comes from Dyella jiangningensis, assembly GCA_000632805.1. Classification (GTDB taxonomy): domain Bacteria; phylum Pseudomonadota; class Gammaproteobacteria; order Xanthomonadales; family Rhodanobacteraceae; genus Dyella; species Dyella jiangningensis. The sequence goes on from CP007444.1 coordinate 220,329, forward strand.
AGTACGGCGAATTGGGCGCGTAGGGCGTCTCTTCTGTGAAGTATCCCTCGGCCCCGAGGGACCCATAGACTTCGTCGGTGGAGACGTGGAGGAAGCGAAAGCGTTCTTTTGCAGAGGACTCAAGCGTCAACCAATAGTCCCGGGCGCACTCGAGCAGGGCGAGTGTGCCGACCACATTGGTCTCGACGAACACCGCCGGGCCATCGATGGAGCGATCGACATGCGATTCCGCAGCAAAATTGATGATGGCGTCAGGCTTGTGCTCGCTGAGTATCTGCGCCACACAGGTGCGATCACCGATGCTGCCATGCACAAATACGTGGTTGGTGTTGTCCTTAACCCCGTCTAGGGTGTCGAGATTGCCTGCATAGGTCAGAAGATCAAGGTTGACAACCTTCAACCCGTCGTCCAACGCCTTCAGTACGAAATTGGCTCCAATAAAGCCCGCGCCGCCAGTCACCAGCAAAGTCGTCATAGGTATTAGGTGTCAAGAGGTTTTATGGAGCATTGTGCCATGAACTAGGGGGCTAAACCTGGTCATCGCTTCTGCGTGGGCGGGAACGTTAAGACAAGGATTCGGGCTCCCGGTATCATGGTTGGACTGCCCAATGGACGCGCTTTTACCCATGAGCCCCAAGAAAATATCCAGTGCCAGAAAGCGATCTTCGCCGGAACTTGGCTTAGGAACTCGTGCCATTCACGCGGGACAGCAGCCGGACCCGAGCACCGGGGCTATCATGACCCCGATCTACGCCACTTCGACCTATGTTCAGGAAAGTCCGGGCAAGCACAAAGGTTACGAATACTCGCGGACCCAGAACCCCACGCGCATGGCGTATGAGCGCTGCGTCGCAGATCTGGAAAGCGGCGTGGCTGGTTTCGCGTTCGCGTCAGGGTTGGGTGCGGCGTCGACTGTGCTGGACATGCTTGACTCCGGCAGCCACGTCATTGCCATGGACGACCTGTATGGCGGCAGCTATCGCCTGTTCGAGCGCGTGCGGAGGCGTTCGGCAGGCCTAGGTTTCAGTTTTGTCGATCTGAACGACATGGCTGCCCTAAAGGCAGCGCTGAAGCCGAATACACGAATGATCTGGGCTGAAACGCCTACCAACCCGATGCTCAAACTGGTCGATCTAGCGAAGATCTCGCAGTTCGCCAAGAAGCACGGTTTGATTCTAGTAGTGGACAACACCTTCTGCTCCCCTATGCTGCAGCGCCCGTTGGAATTTGGCGCGGACCTTGTGCTGCATTCGGCTACCAAGTATTTGAACGGCCACTCGGACATGGTCGGTGGCATTGTCGTCGCCGGCAATGCGGAGCTGGCTGAGCAGATGGCGTTCCTGCAGAATTCTGTTGGCGCCATTGCCGGACCGTTCGACTCCTTCCTCGCCATGCGTGGTCTGAAAACCCTGCACTTGCGCATGAAGGCGCATTGCGAAAGTGCGATAGAGTTGGCGAAATGGCTGGAAGGACATCCTGCCATAGATCGCGTCATCTACCCGGGGCTGAAAAGCCATCCCCAGCATGGACTGGCACGCCGCCAGATGGATGGCTTCGGCGGAATCATCTCGGTCGAACTCAAGGGCGGCCTCAAGAGTGCGCGCCGCATGCTGGAGCGCTGCGAGCTGTTCGCGCTTGCCGAATCGCTGGGAGGGGTGGAAAGCCTGATCGAGCATCCCGCCATCATGACCCATGCGTCCGTTCCACCAGCCAACCGCAAGCGACTGGGTATCAGTGATGGACTTGTGCGCCTCTCCGTTGGCGTCGAGGACGTGCGAGACCTGAAGAGTGAATTGGAGACCGCGCTTGTCTGACAACAGCATTAGCCGTAGGGGCGCTACGCGTGCGCGCCTCCATGTCTCGGCGTTCGATGTGCTGAGGCCATTGTTCGAGCAGCGCTACCTACTCCAGCAGCTCGTACAGCGGGAGATCTACGGTAAGTATCGGCGGTCCAGGTATGGACTCATGTGGATATTCATCCAGCCACTGTTGTTGCTGGCAGGTTATACGCTGGTGTTCGGCGTTTTCCTTAAGTCACGTTGGGGCGGCGCGGGCACCAGTTCCGAATTTGCACTTGTGCTTTTCTCCGGTCTCATCTTCTACAACTTTTTTGGTGAAGTCATATCGAGGTCCGCTGGTCTGATACATAGCAACGCGTCCTTCGTGAAGAAGATGGTTTTTCCGTTATACATCCTCAACTGGTCGGTGGCTGTCGCGGCTGCCGTCCATGCGGGCTTCAGTCTGTGCGTGTGGCTAGTCTTCAGCATGTTCATTCATGGCAGTGTCCCGTTGACCATTTTCTGGTTGCCGGTGATCTTCTTGCCGTTCTTTCTGTTCTCTCTTGGGTGCAGCTGGCTTCTGTCCGCTTACAGTGTCTTCCATCCGGATACGGAGCACGTCGTGCCCGTATGTCTTCTGTTGTTGATGTTTCTGTCTCCGTTGTTCTATTCGGTGGAATCACTCCCGGAGAAATACCGGTTCGTAATAGGACTCAACCCTCTGACCTACGTGTTCGAAGAAGCTCGTCGAGTGATGATTTCGGGCAATGCACCGGACTTCAGGGTGCTCGGCATCGGTCTGGTCGTGGGTGTCGGCATTGCCTGGCTTGGTCTTGCGTCGTTCAAGGGTAATCAAGAGAATTTTGCCGATGCCGTCTGAGCCGATTATCCAGGTCCAGGGCCTGGGGAAACGATACGAGTTCGATCACAACCACCAGTGGTCGTTGTTTGGACGCAAGAGGCTCGGTGGTGGCGCGGGATACGAAGCGCTGCACGACATCAATTTCGATGTTCAACCCGGCGAAGCCGTCGGCCTCATCGGCCGCAACGGCGCCGGCAAGAGTACGTTGCTCCAGATCCTGACCGGCACGCTTCGACCGAGTACCGGTGAAGTGGCTGTTCGTGGTCGCGTCTCGGCGTTGCTCGAGCTCGGTGCTGGATTCAATCCGGATTTTACAGGCAAGGAAAATATCTACCTGACGGGTGCGGTTCTTGGCATGTCGAGTGCCGAGATTCAGGGCAAATATCAGGCGATCATCGACTTTGCCGACATTGGTGATTTCATCGATCAGCCGGTCAAGACGTACTCCAGCGGCATGCTCGTGCGCCTTGCGTTCGCACTTCAGGTGCACGTGGATCCGGATATCCTGATCGTCGACGAGGCTTTGAGCGTTGGAGATATCTTCTTCCAGCAGAAATGCATCAACAAGATCAGGGAGATCCTCGATCGCGGCGTGACACTCTTCTTCGTCTCGCATGGCCTCAACTCGGTCAAGAGCTTGTGTTCGCGGGCGATTTACCTGCAGAAGGGCCGGGTTGTCGCAGACGGGCCGGCTGAAGAAGTGTGTGATCTCTACCAGAACTCGCTGACCAGCCATTCCCGCCAGGACTGGGAGGAGGCGGTAGAGGCAACGCGACTGCACGGTGGCGATGCGGAGCTGCCTCTTTTCCAGGTCGGCGAGGAGTACGACCTGCGTGATGAGGGGTTTGAGCATCGATTGTCCCAGCGGTCAGGGAGTGCAGAGCTCGTCTTCACGGGTGTTCGCGTCTTTGATGAAAGCGGACACGCGGTGCTGGCGCTTGAGCAGAGTGGGCCTGCACGTATTCGGCTGCAGTTGGATGCGAAGTGCGACATCCCAGTTGGAGCGAGCCTGGGCGTACTGATTAGGGACGCCAATGGCGTCGACCTTATCGCGTTCAATTCCAACTTCTACAAGCAGTGCCTGCCCGCGCTGAAGAAGGGACAACGGTACATCTGGGAGATCGATGCGCATCTTCCGCTGGCGCGTGGGTATTACTCGATTCATTGCGGTGTCAAACCGAACGCCGAAAGCGGATATTTTTACGACCGTTGTTTCAATGCGGCTGTACTCGAAATCAAGGGCAATCCCGTCAGTTGGGGTGATTACGGCGGACGCCTGATCCAAGTGCCCCTTTCCACCCGGATGCTGCATGTAGAGGGGAGCGCTTGATGTTCGTGTCCTTCTTGCTACCAGTTGTCGACAGAGGAGCTGGCCCCCTTTACCACTGGGTTATGCTGGCACAGATGGCCCGTTTCCCCCCCGGGGACATCGTCTTTTTGGCGGACGAAGCCTATTTCGACGAAAGTGCCGTACCTTTTGGACAGAACCTGAGCGTTGGAGGGGTGTCCTTTGTGTGCCCGGATAAGGACACATTTGACCGGCACAACAAGATAACGTTGTCGAGCGCTTCGCTTGCTCCAATATACGAGCGCTTTGGGAATCACCTGGAGGTTTTCCGTGAAGTGCTCACCCATTCGGTTCCTAGTCTCGTGCGAGAGATCCAAGGGGCGCTAAGCGACATCGATATTAAATGTATCGAGGCATTCCTAACTTGGTGCAACGTCCCGTCCTTGAGCGAAGTCGCCCGGGAGCTTGAAGTTTCTATCATCCACAACGAAATCGGCCCACTACGCGGGGGACTGTATGTGGACACCGCTTATTTTGATTTCCTGGGCGTCAACGGACATACAGCGACTGCTCGTTGGGAAAGCACCGAGGAGCTGGCCGCTGAGGTTGCCGGAGTGGAGTTGTTGTCATCAGAGCAACTTCGCGGATTGCTCGTAGCGAACCGGGCGAGGGTTGAGTCGGTGGCCAGCGTTGAGCCAGCCCAACGGTATAAGCTGGGTGTCGCTCTTCAGGTGCAGGACGACTCCAATGCCATTGCATTTGGCCATGGCTGGACCGATCTGAAACTCCTTTACGAGGCAATCAGCCATTATCCGCCCGAGGATGTACTGGTCCGTTCGCATCCTTTGGCCCGATTGATCTATCGGGGCGGCTTGGGAATCGCCGATGATTCGCCGGATAGTCTCGAATTCCTCAACCGCGTAGATCGAGTGCTGTCGGTCAACTCCAGTCTGTTGGCGGAAGCGGCATTGTGGGAAGTTCCGTTTCAGGCTAAGGGCGACTGTCCTTTCAGTTGCCTTGCTGAGGATGCCCCAGGTGGAAGAGCCCTCGGCGAAGATCGTTGTGTTTGGCTGAACGCATTCTTTCTCGGCTATCTCATACCCGCCAAACTCTTATTCGACCCCGAGTACTACCGGTGGCGCTTGGCCGAAAGTCGTTCGCTTGGCCAAAGAATTCAGAGGCATATCTCGGCGTATCGTGAGACTCAATTAGCGTTCCCGGCGCTTAAACTCCACGGTGGCGCCCCGGCGGCCACGGAAATTACGAGATTTTCAGCCAGTTGGACCCAGGAATTCAGCCTGGAAAAGCGGCTGAAAATTGCGACCGATACGATCGAGCACCTCGCAAAAGAGATCAAGGCCCGTGATGAACAGATAAGCCGAGCCCGTAATTGGCAGACGGAGGCCGAACGAGTTTGGGAAGCTCACGAGTGGTTCCGGATGCGAACCGAAGCTCTCGATAGGGAGCACACGGAGTGGCGTACAACCCTTGACGATCTTTCGAGGGCTGTAGCCGGTCCCAGTGCCCCGGTCGACGACGGAGGAATAAAAAGTACGGTTGCCTCACGTGTCAAGCATTTGTATGAACTTCGCCATGCTTATGAGCTAGGATTGACTTTCCAACAGCAGTTGGAAGGGGAGCTTGCCAAGGAAAAAGAGACTGTTGCCAACCTCCAAGACGAGTTGAGGTTGAATGAGGAGCGGCATCATTGTGCGTCGGAGGCCTTGAGGCGTGAGAGGGACGAGTTGATCGCTCGGATGGAAATGGAGTCTCAACTCCTGCTTCGACAGTTAGAGGCCACCACTGCGCGGCTTGAGAGGCTTTATGCCAGTAGACTCTCTCTGAAAGAGCGAATTACTGGCCGTATCCGCAATACGCCCTAGGGCATCAGTTTTATCGAAGGACTTCTGTCATGGCAGACAAGCCAGACGTAAGCGCTGTTATCACCTTTCATGGAGAGGGGGTGTTGGCGCACACAACGCTGTATTCCATCGAACGCTGTCGATCAATCGCTGAGCAGAGCGGTCTGTCGATCGAGTTCGTGATTACGCTCGACAACGCGGATGCCGAAACTCGGCGAATCGTTCTCGAGCATCCCGTGCTTCGCGATCGCGATCAGGTGCATGAGGTCTCCTACCGGGATCTTTCCACTTGCAGAAATCATGCAGTTGCCCATTCACGCGGCGAGTTCATCGGCACGTTCGATGGCGACGACTATTTTTCGGGAAATTGGATCGAGCGCTGTGTTCATCTCATCCGGCGGGAAGGTGAGAAGAACATTTTCCATCCTGAAATGATGGTGGCCTTTGGTGCATGGAATGCCTTTTGGTGGCAGGTCGACCAGTTGGAAGACTTTTACAAGCCTGGGGCATTGCTCACGACGAATTATTGGAATGCATGTGCATTCGCGGCTCGCTCGGTTTTTGAAGAATGTCCATATCACGTATCTAGAGTGGGCGAGGCCGGGTTCGGTTTTGAAGACTGGCATTGGAATTGCGAAACCATCGCCCATGGTTTCGTGCATCGACTGGCAAGAGGAACCGCGCGCTTTGAACGAAGAAAAGCTGGTGGATCTCTGAATGTCGCTCATCAACAGGCTGGGGCGGTGATCCGGCCCTCCTCTTTTTTTGAGTCTGCTCTTTAAATGTACACGGTGTTTCGTTCTCTCTATCGAGGCCTCGATCGCCTTGTGTTTCATAACCTGCCGCTGCGGGCCCAAGTGGCACTCAAAAGCGCGGTTTTGCGCATGTCGCGCACGATGTACCCGACGCGGATCCATGCTCGGAACGCCTCGCAGCTTTTGCGTGCGCCTGCCGGCAGCAATTCCGGCTGGTCCTGGCGACCGCCAGCGCTGCCGGAGTGGGTGAAAGATGAAATGGAGGCGCTTTCCGCCATCGATCCTGACATCCACCCTAAAAGCGACCTCATGCAGACGGTCGAGTTCTATTCTGCGCCTTGGACGTTCGACGTCCCCGGCCGGGCCTATGCCAAGCTTTGGCATGCGCTTGGTGGCCGGAAGTTCGATTGTGTCATTTTCGTGCCCTGGCTCAAGACCGGCGGCGCTGATCTGGGTGCTATCCGCACCGCTAATGCGCTGGCATCCGATTTTGGCGCTCGTGTACTCGTCGTGGCGACGGAAGACGCTGATTCTCCCTGGGCGGGCCGGCTTTCTTCTGACATTACGTTCTTGGAAGTCGGTGCGACACTTCGCGACGTGGATCCCATCCATCGGGTCGACGTGATCGTTCGAGTGCTGCTGCAGCTTGCCCCGTCTGTTGTGCATGTCATGAATTCTTTGCTTGCATGGGAGGCCGTCGCGCGCAATGGGCTGGCGCTGCGTCAGACGATGAGGTTGTACGCCTCGCTGTATTGCGACGATTTCAATGTGCTTGGCTTGCCTGTCGGCTATGCGCGCGCCTATCTGCCCAGGTGCTATCCCTATCTAGAAGCCGTAGTTACCGACAACACACGCAATCCCCGCCAATGGGTCAAGCAACTCGGCGTTCCGGAGAATCTTTTCAAGGTTGTTCCATTTCCCGGGCCACACACTGCCGGAGTCGTGCCGACCTCACCAGGGCGTGCTGTCCTATGGGCGGGGCGCCTGGACCGGCAGAAGCGTCCGGAACTTCTGGCCGCCATCGCGGCAGCCCTTCCGGACGTCCGGTTTGACGTCTATGGCTCCGCGGTCATGGGTGAGGGGAATGAGAGCAGCCAACTTAGGTCCCTGCCGAATGTGGTGTTGCATGGCACATTCGATAGCTTCCGCGCGATCGTGAAGAGCGATCACTCTGCATTTGTCTACACGACCGCCTGGGATGGTCTTCCACTGGTCCTTCTCGATGCCGCCAGCGTCGGACTACCCATCGTCGCGCCGGATATCGGTGGTGTCGGTGACTTCATCCGCAAGGAAGATCTGCTCGGCGCGACGGCCGGCGTTCCCGAGTATGTAAAGGATATCGAATCCTTGTTGGCCCGCTCGGCCACAAGACAGGAGCGTGTCGCACGTCAGTTCGAAAGCTTACGCACGTCGCGAGGCGTGGATGTGTTCCTGGATGCTCTCGGCAAGCTGGAGGGCTATGCACGCATGCGCGAACTGCATATCACCGAGGCGCAGGTCTTAACGAATAACGAAAGAGGTGGTGTGTAATGAAAGGGCTCAGCAGGATTCTCGTAATCGTCGCTGTGCTCTGCGCACTCGGGTACGCTTTTCATCGCTTCCAGTCATGCCAGATCGTGGGTGCGAACCCAGACAAGCAAGCGGCGGCGTCAATTCCTGCGCCCGTACAGCCGACGCAGACTATGGCGACCGTGTTATCGGCTGACCCGTTGCTGGTCTATCCCAGTCACGCAGCGCTGGTGTCGATGAAGCTTGGCTACGAAGTTGCGCACACCAATTCCGATGGCAGCATCATGGCTCTCCCGTTGCCTCCGGGATTGGCATTCCAGACGACCATCATGCTTTCTCCGGCGGGGCACCATCATCTGTCGGTAACTATTCCCAACGAGAAGTGCGCTTCGGGCATCGAAGTGAATGCGTATCGGTTGGATCAGGAGTCCCCGGTATACAGCGGCAATATCGCGCCGGTATCGAAGAGGGCGCCACTAATGATGGATCTTGAGACATCTAAGGTGAGCGATCCCTTCATCGTGACCGTCAAGCTGGCGCAGGGAGCGCAGAACAACTGGTTCTGCAATGTGACGTTGTCTTGGGATAGCACCGAGTGAGTGGTGCCGAAGGGAAGCGCATCTTCGGCCTAGACATTCTGAGGGCCATCGCTGTTCTTTTGGTGCTGATCGGTCACAGCAGTCAGCATTTTCAGCCACCGGGCTGGTTTCGCTGGCTCTGGTCCGGGCAGGGTACGCTGGGCGTTGAAATATTCTTCGTGCTCAGTGGGTTCCTGATCGGAACGATCATTATCCGGCTGGCACGGTCGGGCAGGTTGCATACCTCAGCGATGGTGTGGGACTTCTGGCAGCGTCGCTGGGCAAGAACGCTGCCGCTCTACTTCTTCTTCTACCTGCTCTACCTGCGGTTCGACTACCTGGGTGTAGCGGACTTGGGAAGGACGTACCCATTCCTGTTCTTCATGCAAAATTTTGCATGGCCGCAGCTTCCTTTTTTCCAGCATTCCTGGAGTCTGGCGGTCGAGGAATGGTTCTACTTCCTGTTCCCCCTGGTGTTCCTTGCGTTTGCCGCCGACGAGCGGGCGTACAGGCGCCCGCTTTTGGCTACATGTGTAGTATTCATCGCCGGGCCGGTGATCGGCCGTATGCTGGTCTTGGGCAATGTGCACGACTACGAAGGCTTCAATGACCAGGTTCGAATGGTTGTGGTCAATCGTCTGGACGCGATTTTCGTTGGCGTGCTCCTCGCCCTGATCCGGATCGAGTGGCCCAACTTCTATGCGCGCCTGCGGAAGTTCGGATTCGTCGGCATACTGGGCATTATTGGCATTGCGCTGTACCTGGCGCTCGGCGTCCCCGGGTTGATCCAGCATTACTGGCTCATGTCGCTTTACTTCCCGATCATGAGCCTAGCCATCGCGATGTCGCTGCCGTTCGTGTCGGATGTCCAGTCGCTCGGAATCCGCCTGCTGGATTCATTCGTTTCCTACACCAGCAAAATTTCCTATTCGCTGTACCTCGGGCACATCTGCATGCTGACGCTCGTCAACAGTCTGCTGGATCGGCTGGGCGTCCACGTGCAGGGAGCGCTGATGACCATGGGTGTGTATCTGGTCTACGCGGCAGCTTTCTACGGGCTCGCGACGATTACCTACTATTACATCGAGGCTCCGTTTCTTAAGCTGCGGAACGACTCGACCAAGTAACTGCGTGCCTTGCACAGGGCGCGCGCTCCAGAAAGGAATGGGAGCAACACCGTCCCGGATCTACGTGTGACGGTGCCGTTCGGGTCAGGACGCGCGCCACTAGGGCGCAGTCAGCCCAAGGGGGGCATATCGGATACCTTGCCCGTGCTCGGGTAGGGTCTTCCGGGGAGGGCGCTTACGTCGCTACTTGGTAGTACTTGCGCAGTATCCGTTCAAGATAACCTTCGCCCAGGTCAATCTTCATCCGGTGGCTGATGTTCTCGGTAATCGATGTGTCGATCGGGAATGGCACCCCCTTGTCCACCATGGCGAAGTTGGCCTTCATGCCAAGGACTTCTTCAAAGGTGCGCACGATCATCGGCATGGGTGTCGACTTCAGTGCTGCAACGGGAACCACTTTGTGGGTATCCCACTGCCTGTCGATGACAAATGAAGCAATCGAGACGATGTCCTCTACATCGATCAGGTTGCGTTCGGCGCGAGACCACACCGTAAAGTGCTCGCCCGAAATAATGTGGTGAAAGAGGAAGTTGGTTAGCGTGTGGACGTTGTCGGAGCGCCCGACGACCTGAGGCAGTCTGAGCACAACACCCTTGCCAGACCTCAAGACAAGCGATTCCATCGCTGCCTTGTGGGCCAAATACGGTGTCAAGGTTTCTTGGGGGTTACCAACGGCGCAGCTTCCGAAGTACACGAACTTCGGGCAAGAGCCTTCCAGGCGTTCGAGCAGCAGTTTGCGCTCCCTCTCAAACGCAGCGGGCTCGGTTTCCGTCGAATTAGACACGCCGGCCGCGAAAATCGTGACATCGGGCCGATCAGCGTATATGTGACTGAATACTTTGGCCAACAGGCCATTGCCAACGATCATGGAAAAAGGCTCAGCAAAGATGATGTTTGTGTGGCGAGTTCTCTTGCGCCACTTTGGGAGCCACCGATTTCGTTATCAGAGGACGGATGCTCCGTTCCGTCATGTCGTTTCGCCGAGCCTGGCGTGGCGCGACTACTCCTGTCCTTGACCATAGCTTCGCACCAAGGGCCCGAGGTTGCATTACGCTGGGGCTCCACGGGAATAAAGGGGCGCCCACTTAAATCCCCAGCGGGCCGTTCCGTACCTGATGGTTCTCAGCGGAAGAACCGGCCCGTGGCAGTTCTTGTTCAGGTTCGGCAGCCGGCCGGTGCGTCTCCTTACTCCGAATCAGTGGCCAACGTATTCGCAAGGCGCCCCGCCAGGAGACTTGGAGCACAATGCATGGTCCTGGACCCCAGGCCATGCATCGGACTCTGAACGTCAGGGCTCAAAGGCAGACAAATATGTGACCATCAGCATCGAATATCGCATCGTGATCCGGCCAATGGGGACGGCCGACGCACATGCGCTGCGCATCGTCCGTGGTCTTTTCAATCTCGAAGAGGTCGCCCGAGGCCTCGCTGAACAGCCCTTCAAGGGACCAGGGCTTCACGAAGGCAGATGCGTTCAAGTCACCATCACTTGTGCTGAGCGCGCGCGGGTATGTGTACGACGCCCCTGCGAGGGCAACAGGCATCGTTGGTGTCACGCCATAACGCAATTGGATGTCGTGCACGATCAACTGGGCACGATTGAGGTCCCAGCGATTGAGACGCTGCTGTTGTTGCAGCATGGCTGCACTGCTGAAGGCAAGGAGCAAGGAGGCGCAGATCCAGGGTAAGGCGATGACCGGTTTGCGGACTTCGGCGATGACCAGGAGGGCAGCCGCCATGGGGCCAAACACGAAACCCAGCCCTGAGAGCGCGCGCGGAACCGGCCACCAGACGCCCGATACGGCGAGAGGAAGCATGGCGAGCAGGATCAGCCCTACAAATCCGACGGCCCAGTAAAGCAGGCGCCCGGGACTCTTGCGCATGGCAACGATGAAGGGAGCCAGCGCGCCCACCGCCAGGAATCCCTTTGCAAGTCCGGAAACGGTGGGTTCACCCTGAAGGAAGATTTTCCTGCATAGGTGCCATAAGTCAGTCAGGCGCTCCGGAACGGCCGACAGCGCCACCAAATTGCCACGCGGGTCAACATTCTGAGGCGCGGCCATCTTGAGGATTTTGTACAGGATCAGGTAACAAACCAGCGCGGCGACGGGAGAGAGCAGCGCCCTGCTTAGCATCCGTAGACGAGTTGGAAAATCGGACTGCTCGAACGCTTCGGTGCACAGAACGATCGCATAGATGATGCTGGCGGACACGCCCAGCGTAATCTGGTTACCGCCCATGGCTAGAAGGAGCCACGCCACGCTGGCGAAGAACGCCCAGCGATTCTCCCTGTCCAGTGGATTGCGGGAAGCGTCGAGTCGGGCGAACGCCTGAAGGTGTGCAAGCGTGAAGATGAGGTAGAACGCTTCGTTATACGCCGCCTGGCGGAACGTGAAGTACTCCGTGAAATACGGATACGCGCAAAGGATGCCAATCGGTGCGGCGATGTAGCCAAGCGGCATCTGCTTTCGCGTGGCGTGCGTGGCGACAAAACTAGCTATGCCCGCGAGCGCGAGCAGGCACAGTGATGTCGACACCCAGGCGATATCGGTCGTGGACAGGTGCGCATGGGTAAGCACCCATTGCAGTAGGGCCTGCGTAAAGCGGCCCTGCGAAAGATAAAAACTGAGTCCCTGGTCGATGTACGCGCCAGCGTAGTCATCAAAAGCGTAGCCAGGGACCAGGGCTAGCCCCTTGGCCAATAGTGTGAAGGCGAGTGCAATGCCGAAAGGCGCAATGCTCCAGCCATATTCCGAGCGAATCCGTTCCATTGTGTTGCTGGCCTGCATGTTTCTTCCCCAATACTAATAAGTCCGGAACGACAGTCGGCTGTGCCCCACGTAGCTGGTAACGACGGGGACAGCGACGCCGAACCCGTGCGCAATCGTCTCCACGTGCTGATGCAGGCCAAGCGCAGGGAGAACATAGCGTGCAAGCACCAGGCTGATCACGATGGTCTGGACGACCGCCGCGAGATTCACGGCGATGAACCAGGCCGCCTGATGCTTCATGGAATTTGTAGCATCCCGAAATACGAAAATTCTGTTGAGGAAGAAAGCCGTGATCATGCCGACGATATACGCAGCGATGATGGCGATCGTGTAGGGAAGCCACAGACTGAAGAGCATCCGTGAGAAAAAGTTCGCGGCTGCCGCCGTTCCACCGGCTACGAGAAACTTGACGATCTGTCCGGATTTCATGACTGGCCGGACATCGCTTCCTGTGCCAGCTTCTTGGCGACATGGATGCTTTCGTTGATAGAGCGGTCCTCGGGGTAGTAATAGGCGGTGTCAGCCATATACAGGCCGCGCACGGGCGTCTTCATCGAGGGCAGCATGTCGTAGAAGCCCGGTGGGCAGATTGTCTGCGCGAACTCGTAGCGGTGGCAGTGCCGTGCCACGACCCAATCCGGCTTGAACTCGGGGTTGATGCGCGCGAGATATCCGACGACTTCGTCGATCAGTTCGTCGTTGCTTTTCGCCCACTTCGGATGAGTCTTGGGCATATAGAACGGAGCATAGAGTACCGACGGAGTCATCCGATTTAGGTTCGAATACTCGATCACGCCCGGGATCTCGATCCCCGGATCGTTGATGTTCATCCAGAAGTTCTCGCTGATCGGATTCTTGAGCTTCAGGATGACGCATGCCACTGGGATGTTCTTGATGGCATTGATCTGCTGGATGAACTCCGGCGGCAGCGACGGCACGATGCGTGGAACGTACTGGATGGGGGCTGTGGAGACGACTGCATCGCACAGAACTTCCTCGCCTTTTACGCTGATGCTGCTCACGCTTCCATCGACGGTATTGACCATGTCGATGCCGGCCTTGAGGTGGATGCGTCCACCCTTGTCAAGGATGAACTGCTCCATCTTATCGAGCAGGGTCGCGGAACCGCCTTCGAGATATCCCATGGTTTCCTGCAGGAGACTGCGACGTGACAAGGCGACGCGCTTAATGCGAGTGCCGATCCATGCAGCGGAAATCTCGTCACTGTGTTCGAACAGCTTCAGATCGAACAGGCTCTTCCACAATACGTTATAGGCGCGCTCACCTACCCAGCGACGCAGCCAAGACGTCGCCTGGATGCGATCGAACGGGCGCCAGTCCTGGATGTTCTTGGCGTACATGGCATGCACGCCGTAGCGAATCTTACTAATGATGCCCAGCCCCCTGAAGGCAAGCAGGGCGAACGGCGTGCCCCATTTGTACAGGGTGCCGTTGTAGAAAAAGCCCATCTTCGTATCGGTCCACTTCAACGTGTGGGCGATACCCAATTCGCTCAGAAGCTCGAACAACGGGAAGTCCGTCTTGCAGACGAAGTGGTAGTAGCGTTCGATAGCAAGCCCGTCGAAATCGAACGCCGCCGACATCCCGCCGATGCGATCGTCGCGCTCATAGATGTCGACTTCGTGTCCCTGCTTGAGGAGCTCCAAGGCGGCCATCAAACCCATCGGGCCGGCGCCGAGAATGGCATACTTCATGTTCAGATTCCTGAGTGGATCGAATGGGTGATGGCTCAGCGCTTCAGGACAATGGCGCTATAGCGCGGGTCGCAGTAGCTTTCCTTGATGGCATCGGCGAACGGCGTCTGCCGGAAGCCAAACACCTTTTGTGTATCGATGCCGTGGAATTCGTCGCCGGCGGTCAGAGCCTTGAGCTGATCGGCAGTGAAGGGAGGCTTTCCGCTGAACACTGCATACGCCCGAAGAAGGAAATGGAACAGTCCGTACGGAATGTGCACGATCAGTGTGTGTAGGCCCTTGGCGCGCTTGATCGTCTTGATGATGTCGACGTAGTCGATGCGGGTGTCGCCTACGACGTCGTAGATATCACCGGCTGGCTGCTCTTCGATGCATTTGACGATGCAGCGGCAGAAGTCGCGTTCGTAGAGAGGCTGGCGCATATAGCGACCGTCGCCCGGAATGGGAAATACTGGTGTCTTTGCCATGAAACGCGAAAGCCAGCCTAGGTGCTTGGGATCGAACCAGCCGAACATCAAGGTGGGTCGAAGCGCGCAATGCGGGATGCCGCTCTCGACGACGAGCTTTTCCTGGGCCTTCTTGGTATTCGTGTAGTCGTCATCGGCCACCGAGATGACCACGGACGAGCTGATGTGCACCAGGTAAGGCACGTTGTGACGGCGCGTCGCCTCGAGTACGAGCTTGGTCGCGTCGATGTTGTTGCGCGTGAACAGCTCGGTGTATTTGCCGGTAATCTGTGCATGCAGCTGTACTATGCAAGCCGCGTCTGCGAAGGACTCTGCCCAGTTGCCGTCCTCGGCCAGGTCGGCATGGATCACCTGGACGTCCGGATGCAATTGGCGAAGGATGCCCAGGTTGTACTCGTGCTTGTCGATGGCGACAAGGTTCGTGTAGCCCTGTGCCTTCAGCTCGACGATCAGATTCTGTCCGACCAAGCCAGCGGCTCCGGTCAGTACGAGCTTTGAATGTTTGTCGATCTTGTTCATGGACATTAGAGCTTGATGCGCTTGAATGCGAATTCGGGAATGTGGCGGATGATCTGCATGATTGGCAGCCAGAACCCCGGCAGGTAAATCACGCTGCGACCGCGATCGGCGGCTCGGACGATCCCGCGGGCGATGCCGTCGGGCTTGGCCCACAGCGGTCCCTTCTTGAATTCGCGCGTCATTGGCGTGTCGACGAAGCCGGGCTTGATCGTGAGTACGTTCACGCCGACCTTCGCCATGCGCTGGCGCAATCCGCTGGCGAAAGCGGTGACTGCCGCCTTTGCTGAGCCATAGAGATAATTGCTCTGGCGGCCGCGATCGCCCGCCACCGAAGAGATCACCGCCATGACACCCTTGCGCTGGCTCTCGAAGCGCGGTGCCGCCGCCGTGAGCAGGGCGATGGTGGATGTGCCGTTGGTAGCGAATTCCTTGAGCGACAGATCGACCGAGGACTCGCATTGCGCCTGGTCAGGCAGCGTGCCATGGGCCAGCAGCAACACGTCGACATGGCCCAGCGCGCTCCATGCCTGCTCGATCATTGGAGCGTGGTGCTGCAGATCATTCACGTCGAGTGAAGCCTGGAACACCTCCGGTGCGCCGCGCACGCGCAGGTCGTCGGCAATGTCCCTTAACCGCTCTACGTTTCGCGCGACGAGGAATAACTGGGCACCCCGAGCGGCATAAAGGCGCGCAGTGGCTTCAGCGATGGCGGACGTTGCGCCGATGATGACGACCTTTTGCATGCTTACTCCGTGACCCGTCGCCAGAAGCTCGACGAAAACGTCGGGTCGATGAAATGGCTGAAGATTTCCCAGGCTGGGAAATACTGTTTGAAATACTTGGCCGGCATGCGCGCATCCTTTGCGGGATAAACCGAGCCTCCTGCGCCAGCGACGATGTCGTCCAGCCGGTCGAGCAGCGCGAGCGTGCTCGGTCCCCGGTTCGGAAAGTCGAGTGCCAGTGTCGCGCCCGGGCGCGGAAAAGACAGCATGCCCGGCGACGGCATGTCGCCAAACTGCTTGAGGACCGCAAGGAACGAGCCCTGCCCGGACGCGGCAATGGCGTTCAATAGGGTTTCCATGCACTCGAGCGATGCGGCCGGCGGAACGACGCACTGGTACTGCATGAAACCACGTGGGCCATAGATGCGGTTCCAGTCACCGATGCCGTCGAGCGGATAGAAATGCGGCTCGTAGTGCATGGTGACGTGGCTGACCCTGTCACGCTGGCGGTGGTAATACAGCGTGTTGAAGGCGTTCAGGCTAAGCGGATTGATCAGCGAAATCGGCGGCGTGAACGGCACGCGCAGTCGGCGCGACGGCGCGCCGGGGCGACTGTCTGGATGGGCCGGCGCGTGGTTGGCGCGGGTAAAGATTCCACGCCCCAGGGCCTTGCCCTGGCTCGCGCAGTCGATCCACGCCACGGTGTATTCGTAGTCGCGGTCCGATGCCTGGGAGAGTTGGAAAAATTCGGGAAGGTCGCGGAAGCGGTAGACCTCCGCGCTCATCCATGGCCCCGCCACGCGACGCAACTGGATCGTCGCACGCGTCAGCAGTCCCGTGAGGCCTAGACCGCCGATGGTGGCGGCGAACCACTCCGGGTTTGCTTGCGGGCTGCACAAGCGGCGACTGCCGTCCGAGCGCAAAAGCTCGAACTCCAGTACATGGCGTCCGAACGTACCTGCCTTGTGGTGGTTCTTGCCATGCACGTCGTTGGCGATGGCGCCGCCGACGGTAACGAATTTAGTTCCAGGCGTGACAGGCAGGAACCAGCCTTGTGGTACGACAAGGTCCAGGATCTCGGAAAACAGTACGCCAGCTTCGCACTCCAGTACGCCCCTCTGGGTGTCAAAGCGAATAAAACGGTCCATGTGGCGGGCATGCAGTAACGTCCCGCCGTCATTGAGGCAGCTGTCGCCGTAACTGCGGCCATTGCCGTATGGCAGGACAGTGGCGGCCGCCGTGGGGAGCGCAGCATGCCGGTCGGTCAACGGGACGATGGCCTGGGTTGCGTTCGGATAGCGACCCCAGGATTGACCGGCCTTGCTCATCGGATGGCGAAGAGAATGACGGCGGCTGCCACGATCAGCAGCACGCGGCTGAGTTTGTCGGTCACCGCGAACACCACCGGATCATCATGCATGATGCCGCGATGAGCGATGGCCCAGGTCCGGCTGATCCAGTACAGCAGCAATGGGCAAAGCAGCCAAAGGTAGTGGGGGTGGTGATATAGGGCGCGGCTGTCGGAGCTGTCGATGTACAGCGCAAGCACGAGGACGGAAAGATATCCGCTGGCGGCACCGAGGGACTGGATGAGCGGAATATCACCCACGTCGTAACCGCGCCCGCTCGCATTGATCTTGCCGGTCTTCTGTGCGGAAAGCAGCTCGATATAGCGCTTCACCATCGCCAGGCTGAGGAAGATGAACATCGAAAATGCCAGCAGCCAGAACGACGGCTTGCTGTGGATCGCCGCCGTGCCGGCGACGATGCGGCTGGTATATAGCGTCGCCAGCACCACCACGTCGAGCATGACAATTCGCTTGAAGCGCAGCGAATAGGCGCTGGTCAGCAGGTAATAACCAGCGAGCACCGCGACGAATACCTCACGCAGCAGGGTGGCAAGGCCGAAACTCACGACCAGCAGTACGACTGCGACGACGGGGCCGGCCAGCAACGGCACGTGCCCGGCGGCAAAGGGACGGTTCCGCTTGCGGTGGTGCTGGCGGTCCGAGGCCAGGTCGAGCAAATCGTTGGTGATGTATACGCTGGAGGCGCAAAGGCTGAAGCAGACGAAAGCCAGCAGCGTGGCCAGTACAGATTCGAGCTCGAAAAGGCGATGCGCGGCCAGCATCGGAAGGAAGACCAGGGCGTTCTTCACCCATTGGTGAACACGGAGCGCCTTGAGCCAGTGGCGCACGCTCGCACCTGGTAAGGTGAATTGCCGGTCAACCTTGGTGACGCGGGACGCCGCCTGCGTCAGCGAGGAACCCGCTTCCACCGTGATGGCCGCGCGAGCATGCTTCCACACCTTGAGATCGACCTTGGCATTGCCTACATAGTCAAAGCCACCCTCGCCATAAAGCGCGACCAGCGCTTGAGCCTTCTGGCTGCCAGAGAGACTGCGCTGGCCATCGCTGGCCAACACCGCATCGAAGCCGCCCACGTGGTCGGCCACCAGCTTGGCGAGTGCTTCATCGGAGGCGGTGCAGAGCACGACCGGGCGCAATGCCTGTTGCTCCCGCACCCAGGCGAGTACGTCCGTGTTGTAGGGCAGGTGGACCGCGTCGAGTTCCACACGACGGGCGATTTCGCGCTTGAGGTGGGCCTTGCCGCGCAGGAGCCAGCCGAACATGGGGAACAGCAAGAGGGGGTTGCGCGACAGCAGCATCAGCGCGGACTCAACCAGCAGGTCCGATCGTATGAGTGTGCCATCGAGATCGACGCAAAGCGGTACACACTCTGACGCGGGACGTTCGGCCCCGACTTTGGCCAACAAACTTTCCATGAATGCCCCTAGTTTCTTTCCATGCCGGGTGCGACCTTCATTGCACGGGCACCTGCGCACGAAAACGCGTAAAAGGCATGTTACTACGCTGGCCTCACGGCATCACGTATCCACCCGAGTCGCTAAAGTCGTTCAGGGAGTATCTCGTCATGCCCCTGGCGGCGGCTAGAGCCGCCGTCAGGCGTTGGGTCAGCCGATGGCCTGTTCCAGCTCCGGAATGAGCTTGAATAGGTCGCCCACCAAGCCGATGTCGGCAATCTCGAAAATCGGCGCTTCGCCATCCTTGTTGATAGCAACGATGGTGCCGGCGTCCTTGATGCCCGTGAGATGCTGGATGGCGCCGGAAATGCCAATGGCCATGTACAGCTCAGGCGCGATGATCTTGCCGGTCTGGCCCACCTGCAGGTCGCTCGGCACGTAACCAGCGTCGACCGCGGCACGCGAGGCGCCCACGGCGGCGCCGATCTTGTCGGCGAACTTGAAGATGATCTCGAAGTTTTCCTTCGAGCCCACGCCGCGACCACCGGAGACGACCTTGCTCGCGCTTTGCAGGTCAGGGCGATCGCTCTTGCCCGACTGCAACTCGACGAAGCGGGTATGTGAGGGCAGTGCGACTTCGACGTTAAGGGCTTCCACTGGCGCGCTGTTGGCACCGCTGGCGGCAGCGGCCCACGACGCAGTGCGAATGGTGGCAACCACCGCGCTGTTCGTATCAGCTTCGACAGTAATGATGGCGTTGCCTGCATAGATCGGACGCTTGAAGGTGTGGCTGCCTTCTGCGCTCATCACGTCGCTGACCTGGGCCACGCCGAGCAGGGCGGCCACACGCGGCAGCACGTCCTTGCCAAACGTGGTCGACGGGGCGAACACGTGGCTGTAGCCGGCGGCGGCCTTGGCGATCTGCGGGGCCAGCACGGCCGCGAGCGGGTGCGCGTTCTCGGCGCGGGCGATGGTGAGCACGCGGCTCACGCCTTCGATCTTGGCGGCCTCGGCGGCGACGGCATCGACGCTGTCGGCCAGCACCAGCACGTCGATGGTTTCTGGCTTGATCGCCGCGGCGGCGCTCACGGCGCGTGCGGTGGAAGAATTCAGCTTGCCGTCCAAGTGTTCGGCGATGACGAGGATCTTGGTCATGGATGTTCCCTCAAACGTGGGACAGTAAGGCTTTTATTGAAAGGTCCGGCCATGGATGGTCGGTGTCTGATCGGGGACGATCACAAAAGCCCCTTCTGCTTCAACGCCGCGACCAGTTCGGCTGCATCCTTCACCATCACGCCCTTGCTGCGCTTGGCCGGCGCGGCGTAATGCGTGGTCTTGAGGTGGTCGTTGGCCTCCACGCCCAGCGAGCCGAACTCGATGGTGTCGATCGGCTTGGACTTGGCCTTCATGATGTCCGGCAGCTTGATGAAGCGCGGCTCGTTGAGGCGCAGGTCGGTGGTGATCACGGCCGGCAATTCGGCTTCGATCACTTCGAGACCCGCATCGACTTCACGGGTCACCGTGGCCTTGCCGTCGGCGATCTCGACCTTGCTGGCGAAGGTGGCCTGCGGGCGGTCCCATAGTGCGGCCAGCATCTGGCCAGTCTGGTTGGCGTCGTCGTCGATGGCTTGTTTGCCGAGGATGACCAGGCCTGGCTGTTCCTTCTCGATCAACTTCTGGAAGACGCGGGCGGCGGTGAGCGGCTGCACGGCGTCGGTGGTCACCACGTGGATGGCGCGGTTGGCGCCCATGGCGAGACCGTTGCGCAGGTGTGCGGTGAGGTCGGCCGGGCCGATGCCCACGACCACTACCTCTTCAGCCACGCCCTTTTCACGCAGGCGCAGGGCTTCTTCCAACGCGATGTCGTCGAACGGGTTGGCGGAGAGCTTCACGCCGTCGGTAACGACGCCAGTGCCGTCGGGTTTGACCTGAATGCGCACGTTGTAGTCCACGACGCGCTTGTAGCCGACCAAGATCTTCATCAGTGGTATTTCCTCGAGTGACAGGCATCCCGGGATGCCGCCCGGACGATGGTTTGATCGGCTATTCTAACCGGATTTGGATCACCATGCGGGCGCGAATGGTTGCCCGCTGCCAGGGTGTAGATAGGGGAGAGTGGCTTGAAGATTCTGGTTTGCGGCGGCGCAGGTTATATCGGCTCGCACATGGTCAGGTATTTACTGGAGCAGGGCCACGAGGCGGTAGTGCTGGACAACTTGTCGACGGGCCACGCCGCCTCGGTGCCGGAAGGCCTGCTTGAGACAGCTGATCTGCTCGTCCCCTCGTCGTTGGAAGCCGTGTTTGCGCGACACCGTTTCGATGGCGTCATCCATTTTTGTGCCCGGTCTCTGGTTGGCGAGTCCGTGGCGCAGCCTTATTCGTACTACGAAAACAATGTGGTGGGCACACTCAACCTCTTGCAGGCCATGCAGAAGGCCGGCGTGTCCCGGCTGGTGTTTTCCTCGACAGCGGCGGTATTCGGAAACCCCGACACCTCGCTCATCGACGAGGAGCACCCAGCTCGCCCAATCAATCCCTATGGCGCGAGCAAGTTGATGGTTGAGCGCGTGCTCGCCGATGCCGGCCCGGCTTATGGCCTGCGCTCGGTGGCGCTGCGTTACTTCAATGCTGCGGGTGCAGATCCGCAAGGCGACATCGGCGAATCTCACCAGCCGGAAACCCATCTGATTCCCAACGTCCTCCGTGCAGCTCTAGGGCAGGGCGGTGGGCTAAAGGTCTTTGGGTCGGACTATCCGACTCGCGATGGCACCTGCGTGCGTGACTACGTACACGTAAACGACCTGGCGTCGGCCCATCTGCTGGCGTTGCAATACATGGGCAGCCAAGAGGGTGCGCACACCTTTAATCTTGGCAATGGCCAGGGGTTCACGGTGTTGGAAGTCATTGAGGCGTCGCGTCGCATCACCCGCCACGCTATCGATTTTGAACAAGTGGCGCGCCGGCCCGGCGACCCGGCGATACTGGTGGCGTCCAGCGAAAAGGCGCGCCGCTTGCTCGGCTGGCGCCCCCAGTTCACCGACATTGGCGAGATCATCGAAACAGCTTGGCGCTGGCATCAGTCGCAGGCTTATTAATCCATCCGAAAGAAGCAGAGGCTACGCTCGGCAACCGAAGACCAAGCTTGGCTTAGCTGAGCGTCGACGCGCCACTTACTCGATGCCTGGCTGTGTGATGATCTGCCCACGCCCGGTGTAGCCGTCGTCGACGCTCAACGCCTCGCTCCATGAGCCCAGCTGCCAGCGACCGTTACCCACGTTGCGCAGCGGCTCCTGTACGGCTTCGGGATCCGGCTCGAACGCCAAGGTGTGTTCCCTGCACACATTCACCAGATCGCCGACGAAACGTTCGGCACCTTCATGGATCCTCTCGATGACGGCCCATCGGTGCTTATGCAGCGCGTCGTCGCGATAACGTGGCACGAGATCGCCGTTCTGCAGTTCGAAATGTGAGAACTGGCCGGCAGGGGCGGTGAGGATCGATTCCAGCATCAGGTGATGCTGCAGTACGGGCGGTGCCTGATTGTCGTGGCGACCGTCGTGGTAACGCGCCATGGCCCATTGCTCGCCGGACAAGATATTGCCGATGTCCTGCTTTACAGCGAAGTAGGCGCCGCCCAGTGATTTTTCGACGAGGCGCGAAAGCTGAGCCTGGATGCTGCCCACGTAGCCGATGTCGGCAACGACGGGGCGGTCGTCTTCGGCCACCTGATCTTGCCAGTACGCCAGATAGGCTGTGCGCTCGCGTACGGCAATATCTTCGAGCACTGACGCCAGTGGTCGCAGGCGCTCGACGAGCTCGCTGGCCATCTCTGGCAAGTAGACCTCTTGGTCGAGCTTCGGCTTGCCCAGCGCTTGAAGGGCGGCGTCGGCGGCATGGCGGCCCAGGCGGGAATCGAGGAGGCCGAAGAACGAACCGGTGTATGGCTTGCGGAACACCACGGCCAAGTCGTCCAGCGTGTGCATGGCCGGCATATTGACCCCGCGCCGCGAAACGAGCAGGTAACGCCCTTCGATGCCCGCTAGCGCGG
Source organism: Dyella jiangningensis (assembly GCA_000632805.1). Classification (GTDB taxonomy): domain Bacteria; phylum Pseudomonadota; class Gammaproteobacteria; order Xanthomonadales; family Rhodanobacteraceae; genus Dyella; species Dyella jiangningensis. Next base: position 243,094 of record CP007444.1, read on the forward strand.
GCACTTGTTCCTTGAGGCGTTGGTAGAGGCGATGCAGCAGGTGGCCTTCGCGGCTCAAGAACAGGATCTTGTTCAAACCCCGTTGAATGCAGATGCGCGCCAGCCAGGTCAGGTAGTCGGCGACGATGGGACCGATGACGGTGTAGCCGAAGCTCTCCGGCTCATCGATCCTCAGGGCCTGGATGAAGGATTGCGGCTGGGCGTCACCGTGCTGGGCGAAGTGGTTGGCGACCAGTCCTAGCCACAGTTCGTGCGCCCACTGACCGCGATGCGAAGGTGATGGCCGCAGGCTGCGCAGGGCCGGCACCACATCGAGATACGCCGCTGGACGTAGCACATGTACGGGGAATATCAGCCCTGCACGCAATGGACGCATCACATCCGCGTGCTCGTTGTCGCCGATGTGCAGCCATTGCGTGGGATTGGCGCATTCGGCGCCAAGCAGCGCTCGCCAACCTTCGTCGGTATCCTTTCGCCAGCCGGTATCGCACGACACATAGATCTTTTTCAGGACGGCGTCGATGTGCCTGGGGAGAACGCTGCGCAAGTCGCTGGCGCTCAGATACATGTCCGATACAGCCAGGACCTGGCGATCAGGGGCATGGGCGTAGGATTCCAGGGCCTGCACCAACTCCCGTCGAGGCGCGAGGGTGCGCCGCTCGATACCCAGTTCGAGCGCCTGAATGGCCTGCGCCGCCTCTGCACTCAGTGGCGTTAGTTGAGGGAGCGTGGCGTAGATCGTAGCAAGGTCCACATCCTTTCCGGCTGCGGCTCGCGCCCGCTCCTCCGCCTGGGTGCGCAACGTGCCGAAATCATCGATGCCGAAGGTTTCCTTGATCTGCAGCGCCAGAAAGTCGCGAGCACCTTGCACGGTAAGAAACGGCCGCAGCACGAGCGTGTCGAACACGTCGAACGACAACCACTTCGCCTCCGTAGCGAAGTAGTCGATCTTCTGGCGAAGTGGCGCATCGAAATAGAGCCGCCGGTTGCGCTCGCCTTCCTCGCCCAACGAAAGGGCGCCGTCGGACGGCAGGATCCCTACGGACATACCCTGGTGGCGAGTAACAAAGCCTAGCAAGCGCTCAATCGCATGCTGCAAGGTGCCGTCAATCTGACCCTGCTCCGACGGAAAGGACTCCGTGCGCAAATCCAATTCGAACAGCGGACGTAGAGCCTGGGTGCGCGCCCAGAACATGGAGCCGGCGGGAAAGTCGATATAAGCCGCAGAATCGATAGCAAAACCCAGGCGTCCCGCAAGCTCACGTGCCCACTCGACGTTGCTGAGCCAGGTGTGTCCCCACAGAGGAACCTCCGTATAGCTCTCGGGATACACCATGCCGAGCGTCGGATTGGTCTGGAACGTGCCGAAGATCCAAGACAGGCGCTCGCGGGAACCGAGCAGTGAGCCAAACAGATACTGACGCCAGCCGACCTGTTCGCGACCGTCGTATAGGGATTTCTTGGTGTGCACGTGGCAAACCAGGTCCAGCGCGAGAATTTCTTCGCGGAAAGTTACCAGCAGCGGGGCAATGTCACGACCGCGATTGGGAACCGTGCGAACATGCAACGCTGTCAGCTGTGGCAACTGCGAAAGAACCTTCTCGGCGCGCGTGCGCTCAGCCTCATCGACCACGGAAACCATCAATGCGTAAGGCAGCGGCATATGCGCCAGCTGGCTCGCCAGTTCTTCGAGAAGATCGGGATAGAACACGTGCGCCATCACGCCCGTGCTTAGCTGCACCTGCGCGAGCGGCGCCGCGGGGGCGAGCGTCATGGCATTGGGAGGTGGCAGCGCGACCTGGCGTTGCTGTGCGGCGCGAATGCGCCAAAGCAACCCGCGCACACCCAGTGCGCTGGTTACCTTGAAACTACGTGCCACGATCGACCTGATTCCCTTCATGCCGCCGCCATGCCGCTTTAGGGCATTGCGCAGGAAGACAACGAGCTTGCCAAAGGATGGCATCGGCGTGATCTCGCTTAGCAACTTGCAGGATCGAGCGCTTTTTCCAGGGCCTCATAGGCAAGGCGTGCGGAAAAGTGTCGCTTCACGTTGTCGATAGATGCGGCTGAGAGCCTGGCCCACAACGCGCTGTCCTCATGAAGGTGGCGGGCCGCCTTCGCGAAATCCTGCGCGGTATCGGCCAGCATCACGTCGATGCCATCTTCAAGGTGCATGCCTTCCACCGCCAACGGCGTCGCGATGACAGGCACGCCATAGCTCATGGCCATGTTGATCTTGCCCTTGACGCCAGCGCCGAAACGCAGCGGGGCGAGCGAGGCCAGGGCCCCTTCCAACCAAGGCGCGAGATCGGAAACGCGTCCGTGCAGTTGCAGGCCCGGTGTCTGCAGCTCGACGCGAGTGGCATCGGGGATGTCGCCGATCACGTGCACATGGGCATCGGGCAGCTGCGCTCGAAGTGCAGGAAGGATTTCGGTTGCGATCCAGCGCACGGCGTCGGCGTTTGGTGGATGTCCGAAGCCACCGATGAAAACGAAGTCCTTACGCAAGCCACGTGCCTGACCGCAGCCATGGACATCATGGATGTTCGACAGCAGCGCGATGCGGGCATGCGGCAATTCGGCCGCAAGCAAGGCCTGCTCATGTGGGCTCACCACGAAGGTGATGTCGCATTGTTCGATCAATGCCAGTTCGCTTTTGCGCGAAGCCTGCGCCTGGCGAGCCATGGAGGCGTTGCCACTGAGTTCGGCGGCACGCTGCTCACGAAGGAAGTGCAGGTCGACAGTGTCGAACAGCAGGCGTGCCTTCGGCGCGAGCTTGCGTACTAGCGAAGCGTATTGACCGGCAACAGTGTGGCGGCAAAGCATCACTCCGTGGAGTTCGTGGCCATGCGCGCGCAGCCAGTGCGGCAGATCAGAAATCCAGGGGCGGCACAGTACTTCGACGCCCAGTGCACCAAGCGCTTGGATTTCATCCTCGCTGGCGCGGCCATCGTCCGGCAGGAATGCGACGGACCAGCCTTGTTCATCGAGCAGGCGCAGCATGGCGGTCAGTCGAAGCGAGCCGGAGTCGCGGGTTGGGTCCGGCGTCATGCTGTCCACTACCAGTACGCGGCCACGCCGCCGCCAGCGCAGGGCACGCATCAGTGAAGTGCCTTCCGGTGGTTGGACGCGCAGTGCGTCTTCCCACTTGGCCATGAAGGTTGCCTGATTGATCACCTGGTGGCGCTTCATGCCGGAGTGCAGGTCGGTGCCTGCGCTGATGCCTTCGCAGTGGATAACGGTGCTGGACGGCTCGTAATAGACCTTGAGGCCAAGCTGTCGAGCCGCAAAGGCCAGGTCGGTGTCTTCGTAGTACGCGGGCGCATAACGCTGGTCGAAGCCGCCGACGCTGCTGAATATGGCGCGACGGATCATCAAGGATGCGCCGCTTACATAGTCGACTTCGCGGCGGTAGCGCCAGGCAGGGGCATCGCGTTGCTCGAAGCGACCTGACGTCCAACAGCTCCCATCACCGAACACGAGTCCACCGGCTTCCTGCAGCCGGCCGTCCGGGTAGACGAGGCGACTGCCGGCGATGCCGCAGTCCTCGCGGTCACGGAAGCAGGCGAGCAGGCCATCGAGCCAGTTTGGCGTGACCTGTGTGTCGTTGTTGAGGAACAGAAGGAAGTCGCCGCGTGCTGCGGTGGCGCCAGCGTTGCTCGTGCCGATAAAGCCCAGATTGCGATCGTTGCGCAGCAGTCGCAGGCCTTGGATCTGGCCAAGCCGCTCGACCGAGTCGTCGGGAGAGGCATCGTCCACCACGATCACTTCGAACGGGGCCGCGGGAGCGTTTCGCGTGATCGAGCGCAGGCATGCCAGCGTATAGGCCAACTTGCCGTGGATCGGGATGATCACCGATACCAGTGGTTGCTCTGACGTCGGCAGCGCAAATGGCGTAAACGGCACATCCAGCGGTTCGACGTGGAGCGAATCGTCGATGGTGGGACGCCGCTCGAACTCCTGCCGCACGCGTGCGAGCGTGCCGCGCCAACCGCGCAGCGCCACGCTGCCGCGGAAGCGCTGCAGCGCATAGTTCAGGCGTTTGAAGCGCCAGGTGAGTCGGGCGGACAGCTCAGGGTCCTCTCTCAGAGATTCTGGTAATTCGGCCCCGACCCACCCTCTGGCGTCACCCAGTTGATGATCTGGTACGGGTCCTTGATGTCGCAGGTCTTGCAGTGCACGCAGTTGGCGGCGTTGATCTGCAGGCGCTTGCCTGCTTCGTCGTCGACGATCTCGTAAACGCCGGCGGGGCAGAAGCGGGTGCAGGGGTTGCCGTATTCGACGGTGCACTTGGTGATGCACACGTTGGTGTCGGCGACCTGCAGGTGGATGGGCTGGTCTTCGTCGTGTTCGGTGGCGGCGAAGTAGACGCCGGCCAGGCGGTCGCGCGGCGGCAGTTCGCGCTGCACGTAGTCGCGCTTGGGTTCTTCCTGCTGGCCGAGCTTGTGCAATGAGGACCAGTCGGCCTTGTTCTTCAGCGTCCACGGCGAGGCGCCGCCCACGGCGGTTTCCCAAGCGGCGTTGAGCATGCCGAACCACAGGCCCTTCTTGAAGGCGGGCTTGATGTTGCGCACCTTCTTCAGCTCGGCCATCACGTCGGAGGTGCGCAGCTTGGCGTCGAAGCCGGCCGGGTTGAGTTCGGTGGCGGCCAGGTGTTCGGCGGCGAGCATGCCGCTCTTGATGGCCTGGTGCGTCCCCTTGATCTTGGGCACGTTGAGCAGGCCCGCGGTGTCGCCGATCAGCAGTGCGCCCGGCATCTCCAGCTTGGGCAGCGACTGGTAGCCGCCGGTGACGATGGCGCGCGCGCCGGCCGAGAGGATGGTGCCGCCTTCCAGCAGGGACTTCACCGTCGGGTGGTTCTTCCATTGCTGGAAGGCTTCCCACGGCTGGTAGTTGGGATCGGTGTAGTCCAGCCCGCTGACGTAGCCCAGCGCGATGCGGTCCTTGTCCAGGTGGTACAGGAAGCTGCCGCCGTAGGTGTGGCTGTCGGCCGGCCAGCCGAAGCTGTGCACGATCTTGCCCGGCTGCACGCGGCCTGCGGGCACCTGCCACAATTCCTTGATGCCGATGGAGTAGCCCTGCGGGTCGCTGTCCTTGTCCAGCGCAAAGCGCTTGATCAGCTGCTTGGTGAGGCTGCCGCGCGCGCCCTCGGCGAGCACGGTGACCTTGGCCTTGATGTCGATGCCCTGGGTATAACCCGCCTTGTGCGAGCCGTCCTTCGCCACGCCCATGTCGCCGATGCGCACGCCAGCGACGGAGCCGTCGTCGTTATAGATGTTGTCGGCGGCGGCAAAACCCGGGAACACATCCACGCCCAGGGCTTCAGCCTGCGGCGCCATCCATGCGCACATGGCGCCGAGGGAGACAATGAAGTTGCCGTGGTTGTTCATGCCCGGTGGCACGGGCAGCTTGCGTTCGCCGGTCTTGGTGAGCAGCCAGAATTCGTCTTCGGTGGCCGGTACGCAGATCGGCGGCGGGTTGTCGCGCCATCCCGGAAGCAAGGCATCCAGCGGCTGCGGCTCGATCACGGCGCCGGAAAGGATCTGCGCACCGATGGTCGACGCCTTCTCGATCACGCACACGCTCACGTCCGGCTTGAGCTGCTTCAGGCGGATGGCGAAGGAGAGGCCGGCGGGGCCTGCGCCAACGACGACGACGTCGTATTCCATCATTTCGCGGTCGCTCATGGCGTACTCCAGCTGATCTTGTGCGGCACGATTCCGTTCCCCCAGGTATGGAAACGGGCAAACCGGCATTGTCCGGGTTCGGCGGGTGCCCGGCAACGTGGGTGGCCGAATCCTTGCAAACCCTTCATCTCCGGTGGTGATAATCGGCCGTGAGACCCAGGGAAGAAGAACATGAACCAACAACCCCCGATCAATGATCTCGACCAGCGCCGGGCGACGATGTGTCAGTTGTTGCACTGGCTGGCGGTCGATCGGGTGCAGCCGCAATCATTGGCGGAGACCTACCTGGAGGCCATCGAGCGCCTCAATCCCGAGATCAATGCCTATGTCAGCCTGAGTTCGGCGATGCTGCAGGAGCAGGCGCTGGCGGCCCAGCATCGCCGCCGCGATGGGGTGATCGGACGGCTCGACGGCCTTCCCATTGCGCTCAAGGACAATTTCGACGTCGCGGGCTGGCCGACCCGGGCCGGTCTGGCGGGTCGTCGTCAACCGGTTGCCGATGACGCCCACGTGGTGTCGCGGCTGCGCGCCTCCGGTGCCGTGATCATCGGCAAGACGAATATGGATGAGGGCGCGCTGGGCGCGACCACCGACAACCCGCATTACGGCGCCACCCACAACCCGCATCGCCATGGCTATACCGCCGGTGGTTCCTCGGGCGGTGCGGCCGCGGCGGTGGCCGCCGGGCTCGCCGTGGCAGCGGTGGGCTCCGATAGCCTGGGCTCGATCCGCATCCCTGCCAGCTACTGTGGCGTGTATGCGCTCAAGCCCACGCATGGGGAAATCTCGGCGCGCGGCATGGTGCCTGCCGCGCGACGCCTCGACACGGTGGGCCTGCTCGCCCGCAGCGCTGACGATCTGACCGTGCTGCTGCAGGTGCTGGCCGGTTACGACGCCGACGATCCGCGGTCGCGCCGACGCCGCGTCGCCTTGTCGCCGCCGGACTGGGAGCCGGGCCGTCTGCGTGCCGGCTTCCTGCCTGACCTGGCCGGTCTGGGTGTACAGCGGGAAGTCATCGCCGTGTTTGAGGCCGCGCTGGCCAACTGGCCGCGCGAACTGGGTGAACGCCGCACGGTGGATTTTTCCGACTGGGATTTCGCCCGCACGCGGCGCGCCGGTTTCCTGTTGATGGAGGCGGAGATGCTCGGGACGTTTGCCGCGGATCTGGCCGATACGGAATCCCGCGTGTCCGAGCACTTTCGCCGTTTGCTCAGCTACGCGGCGGGCAAGAGCGCCGCGGATTATGCCTGCGCCGATCGCGTGCTCGATGCGGCCACGCTCAAGATGCGCCGCCTGTTCGCACAGATCGATGTGCTCGTCATGCCCACGACGCCGCAGGGTGCGTTTCCGCTCGATGGGCCCGTGCCCGATTCGCAGGCCGACCTCACCAGCTTTGCCAGCCTGGCCGGTTGTCCGGCCGTAAGCATCCCGATGGGCTATCTGCCCGATGGCCTGCCGGTGGGCCTGCAACTGGTGGGCGCCCGCGGTTCGGATCTGCGCCTGCTCGAGCTTGCCTCGGTGCTGGCCGCCACCCTGGACGTCGAGCCGGCGTACCCCGCCATTCGTTGATGCCGGTGGTGATGTGAGCCTGTTCGATCATGTCACGCCCGACGGTTGGCAGAGTCTGCCGTTGCCAGGGGCCGAGCTCGCCTTATGGCCGCATTGGCTCGCTGCGGAAGAAGCCGATGCGCTGCTCGCCGAGCTGCAAGTCAGCGTGCCGTGGGAGGTCCATCGCATTCGCATCTACGGCCGCGAGGTGGATTCGCCGCGCCTGAGTTGTTGGATCGGCGACCCGGAGGCGGCCTACGTGTATTCGCGTACGCGGTTCGAGCCGCGCCCGTGGTCACCCGCGCTCGCGGCGTTGCGCTTCCGCGTTGAAAAAGCCTGCGGCAGCCGCTTCAACAGCGTGCTTGCGAACCTGTATCGCAGCGGGCAGGACTCGATGGGTTGGCACAGCGATGACGAACCCGAGCTGGGCGAACGTCCGGTGATCGCATCGCTCAGCCTTGGTGTCGAGCGGCGCTTCCGGCTCAAGCCCAGGCACGGCGGGACGCGCGAAGACACGCGCGCCATCCCGCTGGGTCACGGCAGTCTGTTAAGGATGGCGGGCGACACGCAGCGGCTCTACGTTCACGACTTGCCGAAGACGACTGCGGCGATCGGGCCACGCATCAACCTTACATTTCGGTGGATCGATCCGTTGTCGCGCTGATGCGGCGTGGCCGGCTGTCCGGTCAGTCCGTCGGCGCCGCGGGAGACGCCAGTGATTGCTGCATGGTCCAGGCCACGATCTGCGACGCCAACGTATCGCTGGCATGGCCGAACGCAGCGACTACCTGCGGCACGGTCTTTCCGCCCACGGGTTGCGCGATGTCGAAACGATGCGTGGCCACCACCCGCAGGCCCTTGTTCTGCACGAGGCGCGCGTCGAACCGGATGATCACCACCGGCTCACTACTGCCCTGATATTCCGACTGGAAAGCGCGCAGGTCGCCTGCCAGCGTGTAAGTGGTCGGCAGCGCGTTGTCGTCGCTGCTAACCGGTGACGCCCGTCCGTCGTCGCGGAAGGCATCGATAAGTCGATTGCGCAGCAGTGTGGTGGCCGTGTCGCTCCAGCGCGCACCCTGGTACACGCTGATCTGATTGCCTTGCGGCACCACGGCGATGTGCGAGCTGTCGATCATGCGCTCGGCCTGGGGCGTGTTCACGCGTAACGACCAGCCCGTCGTCGCCGATGACGCATGCGGCAGGGGCGTGGCGGGCAGCCGGTAAACGTCGGGCGTCTCTGCCTTGGGCAGTACGGAACAGGCCGTCAGCGCGGCGATCGCGATGCAAGTGTAAACACGGGCGTACAACCTCATGGCACGAACTCCTTGCTGCGATCGCGGCCCAACAGGAAGCCGGTCGGGTTGTCGTCGAGCCGGCGCGCGACACCGCGCAGCGATCCGGCGGCATCGCGCAATTCGCGGATGGCGGGCGCGAGCTCGCTGAAGCCCTGCATGCCACCGTTGATCGAGGCACGATTGTCGTTGACCAGGCGATCGATGTTGGCGGTGACGCGTTCCACCGAGGCCAGTGCATTCCTCGCGCTGTCGAGTGTGGCCTTGCCCTGGTTGTCGACCAGTCCATTGGCCGACTGCACCAGTTTCTGGGTTTGCGCGAGGGTGTCGTTCGCCTGCTTGCTGGCTTCGGCCAGCTGCTTGAGCAGCGTGCGAATGTCATCGCGCTGGTCGGCGATGGCGCCGGTAGCTTTGTCCAGGTGGTCGAGCGTGCGGCCGATGCGGTCCATGTTCTCGGGTGACAGCAAGGCGCTGGCGCGAGCCACCACATCGTTGATGTTCATCACCAAGTCTTCGCCATTGGCCAGGATGCGGCTGAGCGGCGAGGGATCGGCCACGATGACTGGCAGGTTGCCATTCTTGCCCTCCAGCGGCGGACTGCCAGGCGAGCCGCCGCTGAGCTGGATCACTGCCAGACCGGTCACGCCGGTCAAGGCCAGCTTGGCATGCGTGTCCTGGCGTACCGGCGTGTCGCCGCCAAGACGGATCAGTGCCAGCACCTTGCGTGGGTCCTGCTTGTCGAGCTTGAGCTGCGTGACGTCGCCCACCTTGATGCCGTTGTAGTTCACCGCGCTTCCTTGCGAGAGGCCCGTGACGGCTTCGTTGAAAACCACCTGGTAATAGGCGAACTCGCGATCGGAGCTGGACTTGGCCAGCCACAGTCCGAACAGCATGGCCGCTGCCACCACGATCACGGTGAACAGGCCGATCAATACATGATGGGCGCGGGTTTCCATGTCACTTCACCTCGGGCGAGTTGCGTCGGCGTGCGCTTCTTCCGCAGCGCGGCCGCGCGGGCCGTGGAAATACGATTGCACCCAGGCGTCGTCGGTCTTGGCGACTTCGTCGAGCGGGCCAACCACCAGCACTTTCTTCTGCGCGAGCACGGCCACGCGGTCGCAGATGGTGTAGAGCGTGTCTAGGTCGTGGGTTACCAGAAACACGGTGAGCCCCAGTGCGTTGCGCAGGGTGAGGATCAACTGGTCGAATGCCGCGGCGCTGATGGGGTCGAGGCCGGCGGTGGGTTCGTCCAAAAACAGGATCTCCGGATCGAGCGCCAGTGCGCGGGCCAGCGCGGCACGCTTCACCATGCCGCCCGAAAGCTCCGAGGGGTACTTGGTTTCGGTGCCCGCGGGCAGCCCTGCCAGCGCGAGCTTCACACCGGCAAGCGCCTGTGCATCCGGTCGCGCGAGGCCGGCATGTTCGATCAGTGGCATCGCCACGTTCTCGACGACATTGAGCGAAGAGAACAGGGCGCCATTCTGGAACAGCACGCCAAAGCGACGTTCCACCAGAGAGCGCTGATCCGGTGAAAGATGAAGCAGATCCTGGCCGAACACATGCACGCTGCCCGCCGTAGGCCGACGCAGCCCGACGATGCTACGGAGCAACACGGATTTGCCCGTGCCGGAGCCGCCGACCACGCCGAGTATCTCGCCACGACGCACATCGAGATCCAGATGCTCATGCACGGCCTGGCTGCCGAAGCGGTTGACCAGGTCGCGCACCTGGATCACGTCATCCTGCGGCTGGGATTTGGCGATCGCGTTCACCAGCCCATCTCCATGTAGAACAAGGCTGCCAGGGCATCGAGCAGGATCACCACGAAGATCGACTGCACCACGGCAGAGGTGGTGTGTTCGCCCACGGATTCCGCGCTGCCGGTGACCTTGAAGCCTTCGAGGCAGCCGATCACCGCGATCACGAAGGCGAATACCGGTGCCTTCGCCATGCCGACCAGGAAATGCCGCACGCCGATGTCCGACTTCACCAGGTTGAGGAACATCACCGGCGAAATGTCCAGCACCAGCGCGCAGACCAGGCCGCCACCGACGAGGCCGGCGATCATGGCCAGGAAGGTGAGCATGGGCAGCGAGACGAGCATGGCGAGCACGCGCGGCAGCACCAGCAGCTCCATCGGGTCCAGGCCCAGTGCGCGGATCGCATCGATCTCTTCGTTCGCCTTCATCGAGCCGATCTGCGCGGTGAAAGCGCTGGCGGTGCGGCCGGCCATCAGGATGGCGGTGAGCAGCACGCCGAATTCGCGCAGGAACGAATAGGCGACCAGGTCCACCGTATAGATGGTGGCGCCGAAATCCTTCAGCACCGTGGAGCCGAGGAAGGCCACCACCGCGCCGACCATGAAGGTGAGAAGGGCGACGATGGGCACGGCGTCCAGCCCGGTTTCCTCCACGTGCGCGACCAGCGACGTGGTGCGCCAGCGACGCGGGCGCAAGACCGTGCGGGCGAAGGTCTCCAGGGTGAGGCCGATGAAACCGAGCAGGCGCACCTGTTGGTGGTAGACGTGCTCCATGGCCGCGCCGATGCGCGCCAGCAGCTCGAGGACGGTATTGCCGCGGGGGCGTGGTTTTGGCTCGACATATTCGGCCATGGCCTTGCCGACCGTTTGCAACAAGGCACGCTGGGCCGCTGGCATATGGGGATCGGCCTGGGCCAGGTCGCCCAGCCGTGCAGCGCCAAGCAGGCCGGCGAGCAGCGAGGCACCGGCGGTATCCAGCGAGCCAAGGCCGCTGAGGTCGATGGGCGTGGCCTTGTCCAGCCGGCTTTTAAGAGCGGCGATGGAGCGTTCCAGTGTCGCGTAATGCAAGAGCGTCCAGTCGCCCGCCACGCGCAGGGAAGGCGGCGTGGTGCTGGCATCGAGTTGTGCGCTTCCTGTCGCCATCGATGGGTTCATGAGGCGGATGGTAGTGGAGTCTTGCGCATGTCAGGTGACGAAATGATGGGGCTGGTGTCGCCATCGATCCTGAAGCGTTCCCGGTGGACAGCGACGCGGCTTCCTGTTCATTGCGGGTTTTTCGGCTAGATTTAGGGCAATAAGTACCCGGCCTGGGTGCTTTGCGGTCATCGACAGAAAATACATATGCCACTCTTGTCCCACCTGGACGCACTCGAAGCCGAGAGCATCCACATCTTCCGCGAGACGGCAGCCGCGTTCCGGCGCCCGGTCATGCTGTATTCCATCGGCAAGGATTCCTCGGTCCTGCTGCATCTGTTGCGCAAGGCCTTTTATCCGGCCCGCCCGCCGATGCCGCTGCTGCACGTGGATACCACCTGGAAGTTCCGCGAGATGATCGCGTTCCGCGACCAGATCGCCGCCGAAGGTGATGTCGAGGTGCTGGTGCATATCAACGAGGAGGGCCTGCGCCAGGGCATCTCGCCGCTGACCCACGGCTCGGCCGTGCACACCGACGTGATGAAGACGGTGGGGCTGAAGCAGGCGCTGGACAAGTACGGTTTCGATGCGGCCATCGGCGGTGCCCGCCGCGACGAAGAGAAGTCGCGCGCCAAGGAGCGCGTGTTTTCCTTCCGCAATGCGCAGCACCGCTGGGATCCCAAGCACCAGCGTCCGGAGCTGTGGCACACGTACAACACGCAGATCCACCAGGGCGAGAGCGTACGCGTATTTCCGCTTTCCAACTGGACGGAGATGGACGTATGGCACTACATCCGCCGGGAAAACATCCCCGTGGTGCCGCTGTACTTCGCTAAGCCCCGCCCGGTGGTGGAGCGCGACGGCGCGCTGATCATGGTTGATGACGAGCGTTTCACGCTGCGCGAAGGCGAAGCCGTGCAGATGCGCGAGGTGCGCTTCCGCACGCTGGGTTGCTACCCGCTCACTGGCGCGGTGGAGTCGTCGGCCGACACCCTGGACAAGATCATCGACGAAATGGCGGCATCGCGCAGCTCCGAGCGCCAGGGCCGAATGATCGACCACGACGGCAGCGCCTCCATGGAGCGCAAGAAGCAGGAGGGCTATTTCTGATGGCGACCGTGGATATCGCGCCGACCTCGACGGCTCCCTCGCAGTTGCTGCGTTTCATCACCTGCGGCAGCGTCGACGACGGCAAGAGCACCTTGCTGGGGCGCCTTCTGTACGACGCCGGCATGGTGCCGGACGACCAGCTCGCCGCCTTGGCGCGTGACAGCCGCAAGCTGCACGCGGATGCTCCCGATGCGCTCGACTTCTCCCTGCTTACCGACGGTCTCGACGCCGAGCGCCAGCAGGGCATCACCATCGACGTGGCCTACCGCTATTTCCATACGCCGCGCCGCAGTTTCATCGTGGCCGACTGTCCGGGGCACGAACAGTACACGCGCAACATGGCCACCGGCGCCTCGAACGCCGGGCTGGCGGTGGTGCTCATCGATGCCCGCAAGGGCGTGCTGTCGCAGACGAGGCGGCATACCTACATCTGCGCGCTGATGGGCATCCGCCAGGTCGTGGTGGCGGTGAACAAGATGGATCTGGTGGATTGGCGCGAAGACATCTACGCCGCCATCGCCCACGAGTACCGCGAACTTGCCACGCAACTGGGTATCGCGCAGGTCCACTGCCTTCCGGTGGTGGCGCCTACCGGCGACAACGTGGGAAGTCGCTCCGAACGCATGGCGTGGTACGACGGCCCCAGTCTGCTCCAATTGCTGGAATCGGCCGACACCGCTCCGGCGCAGGGCGCCGAGTTCCGCATGCCGGTGCAATGGGTGAATCGTCCTGATGCCTCGTTCCGAGGTTATGCCGGCACCGTCTGCGGTGGACGTGTCGCCGTCGGTGATGAGGTCGTGGTGCAGCCGGCCATGCGTCGTGCGCGCATCGAGCGCATCGTCACCGCCGACGGTGATCTTCCGCACGCATCGGACGGCCAGGCCGTGACGCTGACGCTGGACCGTGAAATCGACGTGAGTCGCGGCGATGTCATCGCCGATGCCGCACGCCCGGCACCGGTCGCCGACCAGTTCGCCGCCCATGTGCTGTGGATGGGCGACGAACCCCTGCTGCCCAATCGCGCCTATTGGCTGAAGATCGGCACGCACACGGTCAATGCGCGCATTACCACCATCAAGCACAAGGTAGACGTGAACACGCAGGCCGAGCTGGCTGCGCGGCGTCTGGAGCTAAACGAGGTCGGCTACTGCAACATCGATCTCGACCATGCCATCGCCTTCGAGTCCTATGCCGACAACCGCACGCTCGGCGGCTTCGTGCTGATCGACCGGCAGACCAATGCCACCGTCGGCTGCGGCATGCTGGACTTCGCGCTGCGCCGCGCTGCCAACGTGCACTGGCAGCACACCGACCTGGACAAGCATGCTCGCAGCCTCAGCAAGGGTCAGCAGTCGCGCTGCCTGTGGTTCACCGGTCTGTCCGGCGCGGGCAAGTCCACCATCGCCAACCTGGTCGAACGCCGCCTGCACGCCCTGGGCTATCACACGTACATGCTGGACGGCGACAACCTGCGCCATGGTTTGAACAAGGACCTGGGCTTCACGCCGGAGGCGCGCGTGGAAAACGTGCGCCGCGTGGCCGAGGTGTCGCACCTGATGGTCGACGCCGGCCTGGTGGTGCTGGTCTGCGTCATCTCGCCCTTCCAGAGCGAGCGCCGCTTCGCCCGCAGTCTCTTCGACGACGGCGAGTTCCTGGAGGTGTTCGTCGACACCACGCTGGAAGAATGCGAGCGGCGTGATCCGAAGGGCCTGTACCGCAAGGCACGCGCCGGCGAGATCATCAACTTCACCGGCATCGACTCGCCGTACGAGGCGCCCGAGCAGCCCGAGCTGCACCTGCGCACGAGCGGGTTGCGGCCTGAGCAACTGGCGGAACAGGTGGTGGAGCAGCTGCTTGCCGGCATGGGCGAGACCTATGCGCGCTGACAGGCTCAGCCGTCTCGATGCGTCAGCTTGGCGCAGGTCGGAACGCATCGGATAACGAGCGCTCGTCGTGATCGAACCGCCATGCGACCGCATGGCGCGGTCGAGCGGCAGGCGGGCCGGACATCGCACGACCGAAAGCCGGGCGGCGCAAGCAAGACGCACAGCTGTTCGATGCGTCATTCTCCTTCGAGGCATGTTGCGCTGCACGACCGTGGCGATACGCCCGCGCACGGCGTGCGCGGCGCGCTCGGCTTGGAATGTATCCATGTGGCCGGCGATAATGTCGCTTTCCCCAGAGCTCGACTGCGATGACCGAGAAGACCGTACTCAATGACACCCACCGCGCGCTGGGTGCGCGCATGGTCGATTTCGGCGGCTGGGACATGCCGATCAACTACGGCTCGCAGATCGAGGAGCATCACGTCGTGCGCCGCGACGCCGGCATGTTTGACGTCTCGCACATGACGGTGGTGGACCTGCATGGCCCGCGCACGCGCGAGTTCCTGCGCCATCTCGTCGCCAACAATGTCGACAAGCTGAAGGTGCAGGGCAAGGCGCTCTATACGTGCATGCTCAACGAGCAGGGCGGCGTGGTGGACGACCTGATCGTCTACTTCCTGGGCGAGGAGTTTTTCCGCCTGGTCGTGAACGCGGCTACCCGCGCCAAGGACCTGGCATGGATCGAACAGCACGCGAAGGCGTTCGACGTGCAGGTCAAGGAGCGCCCCGACTTCGCCATGATCGCCGTACAGGGCCCCAACGCCCGCGCCAAGGTGATCGGCCTGTTGGCCGAAGTTGACCATGAGCGCATCGGCAAGCTCGGCAAGTTCGCCGCCGCCGCCGCACAAGGCCCGCATGGCATGCCGTTGTTCGTGGCGCGTACCGGTTATACCGGTGAGGACGGCTTCGAAATCATCGTCCCGCAGGAGCACGCCGTGGCCTTGTGGGAAGCGCTCGCTGCCGCAGGCGTCGCCCCGGCTGGCCTCGGCGCGCGCGACACGCTGCGCCTGGAAGCGGGCATGAATCTCTACGGCCAGGATATGGACGACGACGTATCGCCATGGGAGGCCAACCTCGGCTGGACCATCGCGCTGGATGAAGGCCGCGACTTCATCGGTCGCAAGGCGCTGGAGGCGCAGAAGGCGGCTGGCGTGAAGCGCGTCATGGTTGGCCTCGTGCTCGACGAGAAAGGCGTGTTGCGCCACGGGCAGACCGTGCTCACCGCCAACGGTAACGGCGAAGTCCTCTCCGGCAGCTTCGCGCCCACCCTCAACAAGGCGGTCGCTTTCGCACGCATTCCGGCGGGCGAGCCGGGCGACGTGCGGGTCGATATCCGCGGCAAGGAGGTGCCGGTGCGCGTGGTGAAGTATCCGTTCGTGCGCGACGGCAAGCCCTGCGAGGGCATCTGATCCCGCATCACTACTCGGCGGCATGCATCCCATGTTGCCAGGCAGGTGAAGCGGCTAGAATTGCCGCTCCACCATCACCCGACATCAACGACTGGATCCGATCATGAGCGAGATTCCCGGCGATCTGAAATTCCTCAAGTCCCACGAATGGGCTCGCGTCGAAGACGACGGCCTGGTGCGCGTGGGTATCTCCGACCATGCCCAGGGCCAGCTGGGTGACCTCGTCTACGTCGAGCTGCCGGAAATCGGTGCCGCCGTGCAGGCCGGTCATGGCGTGGCGGTGGTCGAGTCGGTCAAGGCCGCCTCTGACATCTATTCCCCGGTATCGGGCGAGATCGTTGCGGTCAACGAAGCCCTCAACGACAAGCCGGAAACCATCAATGAAGACGCCTTCGGCGACGGCTGGATCTTCCTGGTTCGCGCCAGCGATCGCGGCGAATTGAACGAACTGCTCGATGCCGACGCTTACGCGGAACTGGTCGAAAACGAAGACCACTGATCCCCGCATTCGACGCTTTGCCCGACGCCGGCCGCCCCAAGCGGCCGGCGTCTTTTTTGAGTGACGAGTGCTCTGCATCACATTCGCCGAGGTCTTCGTTTCTGGTTCGGATGACTTCGAAAATCGATGCATCGCGTCTCGACGTCCATGCCGTTAGAAGTCCAATACGAAGGTGGACGATCGGGCGGGGCGGACCTTCGTGGAGGTCGTTCGGCGTCCTCAGGCGTCGGTTGACGGGGTCGGGGCGGCATTCTGTCCCTACCCGCCAAAGAAAATTTCAGTCGTGTTTTGTTCATCCAAAATGGGGCACCGGAGAGGCGCGCGCGGCATGAGACAGTCGCGCCAGGATGAATGAGACAGTCCATTGCCGGCCATTAGTCCTATTTGACTTATATGCCTTGTTTTAAGCGGTTTTATGCATTTTGAGATAATCGATGCATGGTTTCGTTTAGCGGTATGGACGTCTGATCAAAAATGCATCAAGACCCCCTCAGGCCTTGTCGGGCGGGGGTTTGGACCCTCCTGGGGGTGGGTGAAACGGATTGATTTCGTGTTTAAAATCAATTGACAGCTGAAATCTTCAGGAATAGCTTTCGCATCGGAACACGGAGAACGGGTGCCATGGCAACATCGAAATTCATCAAACCTTATATCGAGCATGGAGAGAAAGCCGGCGCAGTACGCAAGATCACGGTGTCGATTCCCTTGCACGTGTTGAGGCCCCTATCTGACGAACGCACCCGGCGTCAGGTAAACAATCTTCGGCACGCCACCAATAGCGATCTGCTTGTGGAGGCGTTCCTACATGCTTTTACTGGGCAACCACTGCCAACTGATGAGGAGCTGAGACGAACTATGGCCACTGCCAAGAAAGCCGCAAAGAAACCCGCCGCCAAGAAGGCGAGCAAGAAGACCGCTGTGAAGAAGGCCGCCGCGAAGAAGCCGGTTGCCCGCAAGCCGGCCGCCAAGAAGGCTGCCAAGAAGGTCGCCAAGAAGGCTGTTGCTAAGAAGCGCCCGGCTGCCGCCAAGAAGGCTGCCGTGAAGAAGGTTGCTACCAAGAAGGTGGCGAAGAAGGCCACTGCCAAGAAGCGCACCGTGAAGAAGGCCGCTGCCGCCAAGGTGGTCAAGGCCACCAAGGCTGCCAAGGCCCCCAAGGCTGCTAAGGCTGCTAAGGCTGCCAAGAAGTAAGCTTTACCAATAATAGGTAATACCGACTTTTCTCCCCGCGGTGCCCAGCGCGGGGGGAGTCCTTCGAAAGAGCGATTCGTCCCGGCCCATGCCGGGACGCTTCGTTTCCGGGGTGCGAAAAATTCCTAGCGCGTCGCCGGCGCAATGCCATAGCGATGCCGCAAGTGCGCGGGGACCTTCCGAAGTGTGCATCTTGGCCGCGAAGCTATGTGCGATTTGCCGTAGTGCTGCATTGCGGTTACCTTTCGCACATCCGCGCCGCGGCGAGCCTGGGGAGGCTGCCGCTCCTGGATTCACAGGGGGAAAAAGCGCGGGTATCTGATGCCACTCGGTGAGAGATCATGGATACCCGATACACACGTCATTCGCGCCGTCGGGCGCGTGGGGCCATTCGGCCCGCTGCCATCGCCATTGTTGCTGTCGTCGCCGTGCTTGCGGCAGCGTCGTGGTTCCTCATTATCAAGCCGCACCAGGAGCTGATGGACACCGAAGCCGGTGGCCATCCGTCGACCCCGGTGCAGGCCGGCTCGGTGGCGCCGCCGCCGCCGGCCAACGTGGGTGCGATGAGCATCAACCAGCTGCTCGCCGAGGCACGCAAGGCGGTGAACGAGCAGCGCCTGCTCGCGCCTGCGGGCAACAACGCCTTCGAGTTCTACCTGAAAGTGCTGGAGAAGCAGCCGGGCAACCAGGTGGCGTCCGATGCGCTGCGCGAGACCTTTCCGGTCGGTGCGAGCGTGGCGGAACAGTCGATCAACCAGCGCGACTTCAATGACGCGCAGCGCCAGATCGACCTGCTGGCGAAAGCCGATCCGGCCAACTACACGCTGACCATCCTTCGCTCCAAGCTCGATGCCCAGCGCAAGCTGCAGGATCGCGAGCAGCAGCAGGCGTCTGACAAGGAGAAGGCGGCGCAGCTCGCTGCGCAGAAAGCGGCGTCGGACAAGGCCGAGGCGGATCGTCAGGCGGCCGAGGCGCAGCAGCGGTCGCTGGCCGAGCAGCAGCAGCGCGCGGCGCAGGCACGCCTGGCGCAGCAGCAACAGCAGAGCGAGTCGCGTCAGCAGCAGGCGGCGACCACGACGGCCGCAGCTGGCGACGGTGGTGCGGCGGGCGGCACGCATGGGCCGGTGCTCGTGCGCAACGTCAATCCGCGCTATCCGACGACGGCGGTGCGTGCCAACCAGGAAGGTTGGGTGGAGGTGACCTTCACCATCACGCCGGAAGGCAACGTCGACGACGTGAAGGTGGTGGATGCCGAGCCACGCCATGTATTCGACCGCGCGGCGGTGGAGGCGGTGAGCCGCTGGAAGTACCAGCCGGCTACGCAGAATGGCACGCCGATCGCCGCACAGGACAAGCGTCGCATTGTGTTCAAGCTCAACTGACGGTCGGCCGGTCGCGCGATGGCGTGACCGCCGTGCATGAAGAAGGGCGCCGCACGGAGACACGCGGCGCCTTTTCTTTGATCACCCGAAGGTTTCAGTTGCCTGAGAAGTCATGTTTGGCGCCGCGACCGCTGGCGGCCGTCCTGCCCTTGCTGCGGGTCTTGACCCTGGCAGCGGCGGCGGGGGTCGTCTTCGGGGCGCTGCCTTCGATGCCGGCCCAGTCCACATGTGGAAGGCCGAGCAATTCGTCGAACACCATGGGCATCAGGCCGGCCGGTGTCGGGCCGGAGGAGTTCCACATCGTCACCACGCCGATGCGGTACTTCGGCAGGAAGCCGATCATCGTGCGGTAGCCTTCGACGGCGCCGGCGTGGAACACCATGGTCTCGCCTTCGTAATCGAACACACGCCAGCCCAACGCATACGACGCATCCGACAATCGCGCGCGGCGCCAGGGCGAGGAGTGCAGCTCCACCGGCGTGGCGACCTCGGGCGTGTGCAAGGTGTCCAGCAGCTTGGCCGGCAAGACGTCCGGACGGCCACCCATCTGCGCGATCAGCCATTGCTCCATGTCGCGCAGGCTGGCGTTGACGCCCGCGGCTGGCGCCACGCGGTAGTAGGCCTGCTTGGGCTCGAACGGCATCCATCCATTGCTGGTCTGCCGATGCGGCCGTGCCCAGCTCTTGCTCTCCTCCAGGCCCTCGCGACCGTAGCTGGCCGTCTTCATGCCCAGGGGAAAGAAGATGCGCTTGTCGACCTGGCGGCTGAAGAAGTCGCCGGTCTGCGCGTAGACGATGTCGCCGATCAGGCTGAAGGCGATGTTCTGGTAGCCATAGCACTGGCCCACGTCGCAGGTGAGCGTGACCTCGTCCAGCTTGCGCGCGAGTTCCTCGTAGGGAATGTTCTCCTCGAGCATGTTGTCGTAGGTGTTCTTCGGCAGGCCGAGGCGCTGGCCGAGGATGTCGCGCACGGTGGCCTGTTCGGCAGCGCTGTCGTTCTTGAGATGGAAAAACGGCAGCACCGCCGTGAGCTTGGTATCCCAGTTCAGCTTGCCGTCGCCCACCAGCACACCGGTCAGTGCGGTGGCGAAGGCCTTGGAAAGCGAGGCGAGGCGAAACACGGTTTCCGGCGTGACCGGTTCGCGTGTCGTGGCGTTGGCGTAACCGATGGTGTCTTCGAACACGACCTTGTCGTCGACCACCACGGCTGTCGCAAGGCCGGCCACTTCATTGCGCTGGTCCAGGCGTTCCAGCCATTGCTGGTAAGCGCTCAGCGCCTCCTTGAGGCGATCGGGCGGCAATGTCTGCGGAGTGGCAGCAGCAGAGTCGGCGGGCGGCGTGGCGGCGCGCGCAGGCAGCGGGACGAGAGACAATCCCAGTGCCGCGACGACGACCAGTGAAATCGTGCGAAACGTCATGTTGCCTGAACGTTGGCGGCGCCCGATGGGCACCGATGGAATGGAGTCGGCACCGGACGCTGCCGGGCCAGTCGGTTTGCGAGCCGGAATCCTTCCATGACGCCGCGCGAGAGTACCGCAGGAAACCCTGAAAAGTCCCTGTCGCGGCGGTTTGGAGGGCGGGTATTAAGACCGCGTGAGGACGCCTAGGTTGCGCCCAGGATCAGCTCGCTCGCCCGCTCGGCCATCATGATCACGGGCGCGTTGGTGTTGCCGCTGGGCAGACTCGGCATCGCCGACGCATCCACAACGCGCAGGCCTTCCACGCCGCGCACGCGCAGCTCGCTGTCGAGCGGAGCGCCCGCGTCGCTACCCATGCGGCACGTACCTGCCGGGTGATAGATGGTCTCGGCCTTGCGACGGATGAAGTCGATGTACTCCGCGTCGGTCTGCAACGCGCGTTCCGGAAAGATGGGCGCCCCGCGATAGGGTGCGAATGCCGGCTGCGCGAGAATCTCGCGGGACAGGCGGGCAGCTTCGACCATGCGTTGCAGATCGTGTCCCTCGGCGTCGCCCAGGTAGTTCGCATGGATGGCGATCGGCTGCGAAGAATCGGGGGAGCGAAGCCTCAGCTGTCCGTGGCTGCGAGGATGCAGATAACAGGCGTGGACGGTATAGCCGTAGCCTGGCAGGCGATGGCGTCCGTGATCGTCCAGCTGCGCGGGCACGAAATGAAACTGGATGTCGCAGCGTTCGTCCGTGGCCAGCCGGCTGCGCACGAAGCCGCCAGCCTCCGCCACGTTGGAGGTGCCCGGTCCGTTACGGTAAAGCAGGAAACGCCAGCCTGCGGCGAGCTCGTTGAGATGGTCGTAGGAGATCTTCTGCGTGCTGCCGTCGAGCGTGCAGATGTCCAGATGGTCCTGCAGGTGAGCGCCGACGTCGGGATGGTCGGCCTGCACGGTGATGCCGTGCTCGCGAAGATGATCCGCCGGGCCGACGCCGGAGAGCATCAGCAATTGCGGCGTGTTGATGGCACCGCCGGCAAGAATGATTTCGCCGGCCTCGATCGTCGCCGTGTCACCCTGAAGCTGCACGCCCACGGCGTGCCCATCGCGGATGATTACCCGGGCGACCGCCGCCTTGGTACGTACGTCGAGATGGCTGCGCTGCCGGGAAGGCTTCAGGTAGGCCACGGCCGTGGAGCAGCGTCGGCCATCGCGCTGGGTGACCTGATAGAGGCCGAAGCCTTCCTGCGTCGGCCCGTTGAAGTCGTCATTGCGCGGAAAACCGGCGCTGACGCCGGCATCGACGAAAGCCGCCGACAATTTGTTGTGGTAGCGCAGGTCGCTCACTCCGAGCGGCCCGCCCACGCCATGCAGCGCGCTGGCGCCACGCGTGTTGTCTTCGCTGCGGATGAACCAGGGCAATACCTGCTCCCATGACCAGCGCGCATCGTCGGTCGCCTGCGCCCAGCGGTCGTAGTCGCCGGGCACGCCACGCGCGTAGACCATCGCGTTGATCGCGCTGGAGCCGCCCAGGGTCTTGCCGCGCGGCCACCACAATCGGCGGTTGTGCAGCTGCGGCTCTGGCTCGGTCTGGTAGTTCCAGTTGAAGTGCCGGTTGTTGGCCAGGCGGGCGATGCCCGCAGGCATGTGGATCAGCGGATGCCAGTCGCTTGGTCCCGCTTCCAGCAGCAACACGCGCTTGCCGGGATGAGCGCTCAAGCGGTTGGCCAACACGCAACCGGCCGAACCGGCCCCCACGATGATGTAGTCGTACGTCACTTCGCCCCCGCCCATGACTGTCACGACCGCATGCTAGTCTGATAGGGACCTTTGCTGGAAACGCCGGTGACTACCACCCGACCTGCCACAGCGAACGAAGGCCTCACATCGGTGCTTTCGACCGTGGCTTTCTTCTTCGTGATGATGGCCTACTACATCATCCGGCCCGTGCGCGAACAACTCAGCGGCGCCGTCGGATCGAGGGAACTGCCCTTGTTCTACGGCATCACGTTCGTCGTGATGCTGCTGCTGACGCCCGTGTTCGGCGCCATGGTGTCGCGTTTCTCGCGCAAGCGGCTGCTTGGCTGGAGCTACAGCTTCTTCGTGTTGTGCCTCGTCGCATTCGTGCCGGCCTTCGTGCTGCAGGATCGCATCGGGGCGCGCGAACTCGGCTCGGTGTTCTTCGTCTGGGTGAGCGTGTTCAACCTGTTCGTCGTGTCGCTGTTCTGGAGCCTCATGGCGGACATCTTCCAGAGCGAGCAGGCAAGACGGGTCTTTCCCGCCATCGCGCTGGGCGGCATGGCCGGCGCCGTCACTGGCCCGGGGTTCGGCAAGCTGCTGGTTGGGGTGATCGGCGTGCCGGCCTTGCTGGTGGTGTCAGCCATCGCCTTGCTCGTTGCGCTGGGCCTGGTGCTTACCTTGTCCACGCGCTACGACCATTGCTCACTCGGTGCGCACGACGAGGCCGTTGGTGGGTCGCTGTGGGCTGGCATCAAGGAATCCTGGACGCGGCCGTTCCTGCGTTACATGGCCGTGCTGATGGTGCTGGGCGATGGCATCGGCACGCTGGCTTATGCGCTGATGGCCGATTACACCTACGCGCACTATCCCGATCGCGTCGCCCGGACCAACTTCTATTACAACCTCGACTGGGCCACCAACATCCTGGGCGCGGTGCTGCAGCTCACGCTCACGCGCTGGCTGCTGGTGCGCAAGGGAGCGGGCTGGGGCCTGGTCGTGCCGGCGCTGGTCAATCTCGCGCTGCTGCTGCTCGTGATGATTTTCGGCATCGGCAACATCAGCGCTTTTGGATGGGCCGTGCCCATGCTCGCGATCATGATGGTCGGCACGCGCGGCTTCGCCTATGGCATGACCAAGCCCGCGTCCGATGCGCTGTATACGCGTGTACCGCGCGAGACGCGCTACAAGGGCAAGAACTTCGTGGAGACGACCATCTGGCGTTTTGGCGACTTCGTGGTCACCACCGGGGTCAATTTGCTTGGATCGCTAGGCGTGGCGGTCGCCGGCATGGCCGGCATCGGCGCCGGCATTTCCGCATTGGCGACCTGGGTCGCCGGGCGCGCCGGCCGTTCGCCCGACCTGCTACCCGAGCAACCGGCCACAACGGCTTCGCCCCAGGCCGCGCGGGCAGCCCAGGCGTGATATCCGCTCAGCTGGTGATGTAGCGCTGCAGCTGCTCGATCTGTTCGGCCTGCGCGTCGATGACTTCCTTCACCAGGTCGCCGATCGAAATGACGCCGACCACGGCGTCGCCAGCCACCACCGGCAGATGGCGGATGCGGCTGTCGGTACACAGTCGCATGCAATCAAACACGTCGGTGTCCGGGCCCACGGTAAGTGCGGGGCTGCTCATGATTTCCGAGACCGCGGTCTGCGCGGAAGAGCGGCCCTGCAAAATGACCTTGCGCGCGTAGTCGCGCTCGGAAACGATGCCTACGAGCCGGTCGCCGCGCATTACCAGCAGCGCGCCGACGCGGCGCTCCGCCATGTGCTTGATCGCTTCGAGTACGGGCGCGTCCGGTGCGATGCTGTAGATGTCGGTGCCCTTGCCTTCCAGCAAATGCTTGACCTGGCGCATGCTTGAACCTCCCAGGCGGCCGCGGACAGGCCGCATGAGATGAGTCTAGCGCCGCGACGTCGCCGTGGTGTTGGGGCTATGTGAAGCGCGCCCTAGACCCCGCTGCTAACGTCTGCGCGCGGCCGGCGGCGCTCCTCGCTGAAACGCCGTCTCGCCTTCGCGTGCGGTGCGCGTGGCATAGACCACGTATCCCTCGCGCCAGCGCTCCAGTAGCGAGGGAATCCATTCGGGCGGGTCTTGCAGGTTGGCGTCGATCACCACGGCGGCGTCGGCGTCGACGTGATCGAAGCCTGCCGTCAGAGCGCTTTCTTGCCGAAATTACGCGAGAGCTTGATGGTGGCGGGTGTCACGAGAGGTGAGGCTTTTGATCAGCGGCCAGGTGCGGTCGCTGCTGCCGTCGACGTACAGGACGCTGCAATCCATGGGCAGTTCGTCGAGCACGCGCGCGTCAATCGCGCATGGAACGCTTCCAGCACGGCCGCTTTGTTATTGCGAGGCACGACGACGGCCAGGCGTGACATGGTCGCTGCGGCGATCCCTCTGGCGGTGGCCGCATGCTGGTGCACGGCTTCCATGGCACGAGTCAACGTCGGCGGGTGTCGCGAACGGCTTGGCGGCCCTCAAGGTAGCCCGGGCCGCCCAGGTGGCCCATCTGCTGCTGGATCCAATTTGCACGGCCCTGCACGTACGCGCTGGGGCGGTCGGCGTGAAAACGTCTGGGGCTGGGCAGCACCGCGGCGAGCCGGGCCGCCTGTGCAGGCCCCAGTCGCGACGGTGGCATGCGGAAGAACGCGTCGCTGGCCGCGCCCACGCCGTAGATGCCATCGCCCAATTCGGCGATGTTCATGTACACCTCGAGGATGCGCTGCTTGGGCCAGGTCAGCTCGATCAGCACGGTGAAGTAGGCCTCCAGTCCCTTGCGGACAAAACTGCGGCCGTTCCACAGGAACAGGTTCTTGGCCGTCTGCTGGCTGATCGTGCTGGCGCCGCGCAGGCGTCGCCCTTCGTCGGCGGCATCCATCGCATCCTGGATGGAGTCGAAATCGAAACCGTGGTGGAACGGAAATTTCTGGTCCTCACCGGCCACCATGGCGAGCGGTACGTAGGGCGAGACCTGGTTCCAGGGCACCCAGCGATGGCGCAGCTGAAAATCCTTCTCGCCGCGCAGCACGGCGCCAAGCTGGCGCTCCATCATCACTGCCGACGTCCACGGCGGCACGAAACGCAGCACCAGCACCATCAGCAAGCTCAGGGCCAGCCAGGACAGTACCAACAGGACGAGCGGGCGGAGCAGGCGGGCGAGCAGCGGGCGTCGTGAGGTCATGGCGGTGCATGGACGGAGTTGTCGGCAGTATAAAGGGCCATCGCTCCCACGCTGGGCCGGCAAAGTTGAGCCCGGCGAAACGCACCCCCATATAGGCGAATTGCCCTTGAGAGGTCCAGGCTGTGGAAACCGTGCTTGTCGAAGATGTGTTGCACCGATTCATGCTTGAGCGCGCTGGCGTGCGCGGCGTGCTGGTCCGCCTCGGCGCGGCCTGGCGCGAAGTCGCCGGCCGCTCGGCGTATCCGGCGGCCCTGCGTTCCGTGCTGGGCCAGACGCTCGCTGCCAGCGCGCTGCTGACCGGCAACATCAAGCTGGAAGGTGCGCTCTCGGTCGAATTGAAGAGCACCGGTCCGCTACGCCTGCTGTTCGCCGAATGCACCGACCAGGGTCGCCTGCGCGGTCTGGCGCGCTGGAGCGATCCGCTGCCGGAAACGCTGGATCTGGCCGCGCTGCCGAGCGCGATCATGGCCATCACCATCGGCCATGCCGAGCGCGGCCAACGCTACCAGGGTCTGGTGGACCTGCAGCATCCGGATCTCGCCTCCGCGCTGGAAAACTATTTCAGCCAATCCGAGCAGTTGCCGGCCCGCATCGTGCTGGCTGCCGACGGCGAACACGCGGTCGGCCTGATGCTGCAGAAGATGCCTGACGAAGGCGGTATCGATGCCGTGCAGGACGAAGACGCGTGGACGCGCATCCAGCACCTCACGGCAACGCTGGGACAGGAAGAGCTGCTATCCACCGCACCGGAACAGCTGCTCTATCGCCTCTACCACGAAGAGTCGGTACGCCTGTTCGAGCCGCGCCCGCTGGCGTTCGGCTGCAGCTGCACGCGCGAGCGCGTGGAGACGGTGTTGCGCTCGCTCGGCCGTGACGAGGTGGAGGCTGCGCTGGAGGCGCGCGAAGGCGAGATCGAGGTGATCTGCGAATTTTGCGCACAGCGCTACACCTTCGACCGCGTCGACGCCGAACACCTGCTCAGCGCCAGTCCGCAGGCGAGTGCGCCGACGACGCCGCAGTGATCCCCGGCAATCGCTTGGATGAAAAAACGGGCCTGTCGGCCCGTTTTTTTTGTCGATCCGGCAAGGCCGAGTTGCAAAGCCTGCAACGATCGTTGTTTAAGGCAGCGCGAAGTGATGTTCGCGCTGAAGCCACACTTCGGCCATCTTCGGCGTGGCAAACAAGAAGCCCTGTCCGAAGCGACAGCCGATGCGAAGCAGCGCCTGTCGCTGTTCCTCGTCCTCGATGCCTTCGGCGATCACCTGCATCTGGAGCGAGTTGGCCAGCGCCTGGATGGCGCGCACCACGGCCGTGCCGTGGCCGCCTTCGCGCGGCAGTTCGACGATGAAGGAGCGGTCGATCTTCAGCGTTTCGATCGGATATTGATGCAGATAGCTCAGCGACGAGTAGCCGGTGCCGAAGTCATCCAGCGCGATGCTCACGCCGTGCGAACGCAGATTGTCGAGGATCCGCTTCACCTGCATGGCGTTCTCGAGCAGTGCACGCTCGGTCACTTCGACGCGCAGGCAACGTGGCGGCAGGCGATGCGCGTGAATCAGGTCCAGCAACTGGCGATCGAGATCGGCCGAGCGGAAATGCCGGCCGGACACGTTGATGCTGACGAAGCCGTCTGGCCCGGCCAGCGCCTCGGCCTGCGCGCAGACTTGTTCGAAAATCTGCCAGTCGATGCTTTCGGCGCATCCGCTTTCTTCCGCCACGGCCAGGAAGTCCGCTGGCGTCAGCAGGCCCCGGTCCGGATGACGCCAGCGTAGCAATGCCTCGTAGCCCACCGTTCGGCCGGTCTGCAGCGCGACGATGGGTTGGTAGAACGGCACGAATTCATTGCGGCTGAGCGCGCGGCGCAGGTCGCCTTCCATTTCCAGCAGCGACAGCGCTTCGCGGCGCAGGCGGTCGTCGAACACGGCCGCGCGATGGCGACCCTCGTCCTTGGCGCGATACATCGCGGCGTCGGCGTCGCGCAGCAGTTCTTCCGGGCGCTGGTAATGCGGGCTGGGCAGGGCAATGCCGATCGATGCCGAGGTGAAGATCTCCTTGGCGCCGAGACGGAACGGCGCCTGCAGCTCGTCGATGATGCGCTCGGCGATCAGCAGCGCCATCTTCGGGTCGGTGATGCCTTCGGCAAGCACGGCGAATTCGTCGCCGCCCAGTCGCGCCACCACGTCGCGTGTCTTCAGGCAGGCGCGAATGCGGCCGCCCACCTGGAACAGCAGGTCGTCCCCGACGAGATGGCCGACCGAATCATTGATGACCTTGAAGCGATCGAGGTCGATGAAGAGCACGGCGAACAACTCCTGCGTATCGCCGTGATAACGCTGCAGGGCCTGTTCCAAGCGCTGCAACAGCAGCGTGCGGTTGGGCAGGCCCGTGAGCGAGTCGTGCAGGGTCTCGTACTTGAGGCGGCGCTCGACACGCTCGCGCTCGGCGATCTGTTCGCGCAGGTCGCGGTTGGCCAGCGCCAGGGCGCGCGTGCGTTCGGTGACGCGACGCTCCAGGCTTGCATAGGCCTGCTTCAGCGATTCGGTGGTGTGCTTGCGCTGCAGGGCGTTGGCGACGTGGTAGCCCACGAAGGTGAGCAGCTCCTGGTCGCGCACATCGTAGGTGTGCTCGGGCGAGTAGCTCTGCACTGCCAGCACGCCCATCGCGCGATCGCCCCAGATTAGCGGCACGCCCAACCAGCACACCGAACGCGAACCGCGATGGGTGACCTCGCCGTCGCGTTCCAGCCGGTCGAACTCCTCGGGGTTCGCCAGCAGCGGCTTGCCATGGCGCAGCACGTATTCGGTGACGCCGCGGCCGTGCGCGCGCGGCACGCGCACGGTGTCGAACTCGTCGACGGAATAGGGGAAGGTGAGCGTCTTCTGTTCTTCGTCCAGCAACGCGATGTAGAAATTGCGCGCGTACAGCAGGCCGCCGATGACCCGGTGTACCGCCGCGTAGAAGTTGTCGAGGCTCTCCGACGCATTGGCCAGTTCGGCAATACGGAACAGCGCGGCCTGCAGACGTTCGCCGCGCTGGCGTTGCAGCACCTGCTGGCGAAGCACGCGGTTGGCCTCACGCAGTGCCGCGGTACGGCTGGAGACGCGGCGTTCCAGCTCTTCGTGCGCCTCGCGACGTTCCAGCGCGGTCTGCACGTGCTTGGCCACGTAGCTGAGCAACTCCCGGTCGTGCTGGGTGTAATGCGTGTCTTCGCGATAGCTCTGCATCACGATGCCGCCGACCACCCGGCCGTCACGCAGCAGCGGTACGCCCAGCCAGTGTTCGCAGACGGGGCCGACCTGGATGAAGCGCCCCTTGAACTGCTCGGCCAGTTCGGAGAACGACCCCATGACCGCCTGGCCGCACTGGAGCAGGTTCCACGTGAGACTGTGGCGCATCTCCTGCAGCGGTACCGCCTCGTCGGGCGAGGGCGGTTCCTTGTCCATGGTGTCCACGTAGTACGGGAAGCGCACCGTGTCGGTGGCCGGGTCGTACAACGCGATGTAGAAATTCTCCGCGTACATCAGGCTGCCGAGGATGGCGTGCAGCGAGTGCATCATCTCGGTCATGTTGTGTTCGGCGCCGGCCTGGTCGGCAATGGCATAGAGCGCGCGTTGCAATCGCTCCGCCAGCGCGAGGCGCGAGATGGCCTCGTACAGCCGGGACGTCTCGGCCAATTGGCGCAGGCGCGTTGCAGCCAGGCGGCCGATCCACGCCATGTGCTCGCGCTGGGCGTCGTAGGAGAGGGTGGCCGGCAACTCGAGTACGAGCGAGCGCAGGGCCTGCGGGTCCTCCGCCAGATCCAGTTGGATCACGTCCTTGTCGAGCTGGACGGGATCACCCAGCAGGCGCCAGTGCAGCCGGCCTTCCACGCCCAGTTCGCCAAGCATGGCCTCGCAGATTTCCAGCACGCTGGCAGCATCCGCCGCGCGGAACAGACGTTCCACGGCGGAATGCATGGCGGCGACACCTCTTTCTGCCGGCCATGGCATGGACGTTGTGCTGGTCGGGACCGAAGTCATCAGTCGCAGGCGAATCCGCGCGTAGTCGACAGAAATGACTATATAGCGCCTCTGTTCAGCTTTGTCGCTGGCTGTGCAGCGCGGGGAACCAATCGCCTGTCAAAATGTCAAAAAATTGTGATCCCGCGAAGAGCGGACCTGGCTCACAAAGCGAAGATTTGGGTGTTAGCAAAAAGTAAAACGTGGTATCGTTCGGGCGTGATCGTCTCTGGGAGGGGGCGACTTCCAGCCTGTTCATGGATGCCGCGGGAGTTATCGCGTACATGCGTCGTTTGATCCTGTCATTGCCATTGCTGTTCATGCCGTTTGTTGCGGCAGGGCAGACCGCGGCTGGTGACTGGCGCGATGCCGCGGGTAACCGCTTGATTGCACAGGATTCGGCGCCTGCCAATTCGGTGCCGCTGTGGCGCGGAGCGAACGGTCAGTGGATGGCCGTGCAGAGTCGCAGCGAATCGCTGACCGCAGCGCAGCGCGCTGATGCGCCGCTGCAGTTCCGCGCGCTGGACGCGGCAACCGTGCAGTCTTCGGACGTGCAGTACGGCCTGGCTCCGAACCTGCAGGCGCATGTCGGCGTCAGCGAGCATGACTGGGCCAACAACCAGGCGCCGCGCGTCATCGGCAGTGAAGTGGGTGCCACCTACAGCCAGGGCCGTTACAGCCTGGGCTTGAGCGTCGGCACCGACACCGTGCCGGGCAACGCGAACCTGCCCCGCCTGCTTCCCGGTGCCACGCCTGGCGTGAACGGCCTGGCCGGCTTCGACAGCAGCACGCAGCTCAATGCGCATGGCCGCTTGGCGCTGGACAGCAACAGCGGCATCGACCTGGGCGCCAGTGTGGGCCGGGTGCGTTTGCTGCCGGGCAACCTGCTCGGCGTCAACGCGCTCGACCAGAAGGCGCTGAGCTTCGGTGTGGACAGCGGCCCGCTTAGCGGCAGCATTGTCGGCCGCACCATGCAGCCGCAGGCCGGTGTGCCGGGTGCGGGTTACAACCCGGATCGCCGCTGGAGCAGCATTGACCTCGGCGTCACCTGGCGGCTGCCGTGGCAAGGCCAGCTGAGCATCGGTGCGCAGAACCTGTGGTCGTCGGGCAACAGCGTCAACACGCCGGCCGGGCCGGAGCCGGACCAGTCCCGCACGCCGTACGTGCAATACCACCAGGATCTCTGATCGGCGCCAGTCATTCGGTGCGGACAGCAAAACGCCGGGCATCGCCCGGCGTTTTTCGTTTAACGGTTGTCCCTTAGTCCTGTCGGCGAATGCGCAGGTCGCCGCTGAAGGTTTCGATCTTCATCTTGGCGCTACCCGAGCCCGCGGTGGTCTGCAGTTCGCTGCCCGGGCCGTGCTCTACCTTCTGCACCGTGCCGAAGTCGCTGCGGAGGTCGCCGCTGAAGGTGTTGGCGTGGATCACTGCCGAAAGGTTGGCCGGCACCTGCACCTGCACGTCGCCGCTCATGCTGTCCACGTCGAAGGTGCCATTGGGGGCGAGGCCGCCTGCCAGCTGCACATCGCCGGAGACGGTACTGAGATTGAGCTTGCGCCACGGGCCGCCACTGACGCGAACGCGCCCTGAGACGGTCTGCAGCTCCGCCTCGCTGCCCACGTTGGGCGCAAGGATGTCGCCGCTCACGGTCTGCAGCGCCACGCGGTCGGCGTTGCCGGCCAGTTCGATACTGCCGCTTACGCTGTCCACGTCGATGCTGGGCGAGCGCGCGTTGACGCGTGCCTTGCCGCTGACAGTATTGACCTTGATCTTGCCGCCCTCGATCCCGTCGATGCCGAGCGGTGCACTCACGACGTCGACATCCAGCGAGGCGCCCTTGGGCACGCGGATATCCAGCGTGGTGGAGCCCATCGAATTCTCGTTGTTCCAGTTGAACCAGCCGGACTTGCCCTGCGATTCGACGCGGATCGTCATGTTGCTGTCGCTGCCTTCGATGGCCAGCGGCTTGGCGCCTTCGCCGAGGTGGCCGCCCACCTGCACCTGGTTGCGATCCCAGGCGGTGATGGTGACCGCGCCCTTGACGTTACTGACGCTGATGCGCGCGTTGGGCGTCGCATTGTGGGTGAGGTTGATGGGGGTGTCGGCCAGGGCTTGGCCGATCGACAGGCTGAGCAGGAGTGGAAGGATGCGTGCGGTTTTCATGGTGAAGGCTCCGCTGGACTCAACCAGCCTGGTGTTCCAACTGTCGCAGCTGCGACTGTTGTTTCTGCATGCGATATAGCAGGCGCTGCAAAGCGGGTGAATGGGGCGCCTGTTCCATGGCCTGGCGCAGCTCCATGTTTGCCGCGTCGAACTCCACCGCGGCGCCAGCAAGACGAGGATCCGAAGGACGCCAACGTTCGAGGTCGGGCGCGGCCGAGGTCGCTGCCGTGGCCAGCGGACGGTCGCGCAGATGCACCGCGAGGCTGCCGGCGAACAGCGACAAGCCCGCGAAGCTCGCCGCCAGCAGCCAGCCCTGCACGCGCTGCGCGGTGCTGCGGCGGGGCGCCGGCGTCGTGGAGGCGGCGCCATCGAGCGCGGCGTCGATCGCGTGCCACAGGTCGCGACGAGGCGATACCGGCTCGCGCAAGGCGCGGGTCTGGCGGAGCCATTCGAATTCGTTCATGCGCTTTCTCCCAATACTTTCCGCAGCAGGCCGCGTGCGCGATGCAATTGCGCTTTCGATGAGCCCACCGCCATCCCCAGCTCGACGCCGATTTCTTCGTGGCGCCAGCCTTCGATGTCGTGCAAAACCAATACGGCTCGTGCCCGCGGCGGCAGCTTGCCGATGGCGCGTTCCAATTCTTCGCGTTCCGCGGCGCAGAACGGCGTTTCCCCGCGATCCGGAAGATCGTCCTCGGCCATCATGCTCACCGGATCGGCGCCGCGCGCCCTGATATCCATCAGCGCGACGTTGACTGCCAGCCGGTATAGCCAGGTGCCGAACGAGCTTTCGTGGCGAAACCCGGAAAGCTTCTGCCAGGCGCGCACGAATGCATCCTGCGTGAGGTCTTCCGCACGGGCGTGGTCGAAACCGGCGAGGCGATAGACCGCGCCGTACACGCGATCGACGTGCAGTCGATACAGCCGATGGAAGGCCTGCCTGTCGCCGTCGGCAGCCGCGCGCACATCATCCGTGTCAGTAGGCTCCGCGGCGGGCGCTGGCGGCATCAGGGTTCCGGTGGCTGGGCAGGCTGCGGTCATCTTGCCAGCTTGGATGCAGGCAGGCGCGCAAGGGTTTAGAGAGGGTAGAGACGACTGTGGGAGCGCAGCCTGTGCGCGACGGCCACATTGTGGTGTGCTCGTCGCGCACAGGGTGCGCTCCCACAGAAGAGCATGCCCCAACAAAGGGGGCGTTGCCGGCCGCATGGGCCGGCGCGTGCTTACGCGGCTTCGGCGGTTTTCAGCGCCTCGGCGATGCGCTGCTGTTCGGCCTGCAGTTCATCGGGCAGGCGTTCGCCGAAGCTCTGCAGATAGTCGCCGATGGCCGCGAGTTCATCGCTCCAGCCGTTGTGGTCGACGTCCAGCAGTGTCTCGATCGTGCGGCGATCCAGTGCGAGACCGTCGAGCTTGAGCTCGCCTTCCGAAGGCACGATGCCGATGGGCGTCTGGCGGCCTTTGGCGCGGCCCTCGACGCGGTCGATCATCCACTCGAGCACGCGCAGGTTGTCACCGTAGCCCGGCCACAGGAAACGGCCGTCCTCGCCCTTGCGGAACCAGTTCACGTGGAAGATCTTCGGCAGCTTCGCGCCCGGCTTGTCGAACGAGAGCCAGTGACGGAAGTAGTCGCCGTAGTGGTAGCCGGCGAACGGCTTCATCGCCATCGAATCGCGACGCAGCACGCCCACCGCACCGGTGGCGGCGGCGGTGGTTTCCGAGCCCATGGCGGCACCGACCAGCACGCCGTGCGCCCAGTCGCGTGCCTGGAACACCAGCGGTACCAGCGATGGGCGGCGGCCGCCGAACACGATGGCGCTGATCGGCACGCCCTGCGAATCTTCCGCACGCGGCGACCACGTCGGGCACTGCTTGGCGCTCACGGTGAAACGCGAATTGGGATGCGCGGCGGGACCATTGGCGGGATCGTACGGGCGGCCCTGCCAGTCGGTCACGGGCTCGCCCGGCAGGCCTTCCCACCACGGCTGGTTGTCGGCGGTGACGGCGACGTTGGTGAAGATGGTGTCGCGCGCGATGGTCGTCAGCGCGTTGGGATTGGTCGCGTCGCTGGTGCCCGGTGCGACGCCGAAATAGCCGGCTTCCGGGTTGATCGCGTATAGACGTCCATCCGCTCCCGGGCGCATCCAGCAGATGTCGTCGCCCACGGTCCACACCTTCCAGCCGTCCTGGCGGTAACCTTCCGGCGGAATGAGCATGGCGAGGTTGGTCTTGCCGCAGGCGGACGGGAACGCGGCGGCGACATAGTGCGTCTCGCCCTTCGGATTCTCGATGCCGACGATCAGCATGTGCTCGGCCAGCCAGCCTTCGGACTTCGCCTGGAAGCTGGCGATGCGCAGCGCGTGGCACTTCTTGCCCAGGAGCGCATTGCCGCCGTAGCCCGAGCCGTACGACTTGATGGTCAGCTCTTCGGGGAAATGCATGATGAAGCGGCGTTCCGGATCGAGCTCGCCGGTGGAGTGCAGGCCCTTCACGAACGTGCCTTCGCGCTCGATGCGCGCCTGCGCGGCGGCGCCCATGCGCGTCATGGTGCGCATGTTGGCCACCACGTACGGGCTGTCGGTGATTTCCACGCCGCAACGCGCGAGCGGGGAGTCGATCGGGCCCATGCAGTACGGGATGACATACATGGTGCGGCCTTCCATGCAGCCGTCGAACAGCGCGTCCATCTTGGTGTGCGCCTCGGTGGGCGACATCCAGTGATTGTTCGGGCCGGCGTCCTGTTCGTCCTCGGTGCAGACGAAGGTGAGGTGCTCGACGCGGGCCACGTCGGAGGGGCTTGAGCGGTGCAGGTAGCAGCCCGGGTGGGTTTCCTGATTGAGCTCGATCAAATCGCCGGTCTGCAGCATTTGCTCCACGAGCTGGCGGTATTCAGCGTCCGAGCCGTCGCACCAATGGATCTTCGCGGGGCGGGTCAGGGCCGCCACTTCGTCAACCCAGCGTTGCAGCGATTCCAGCTTGCTCGACATCACGTTCCTCACTCTGGTCTTAAGCCAAAAAAGAGCAGAAACGCTAACTTACGAACACTGGCATCGCAAGCTGTAACGCAGCATAGGACAACTGGGCGCAGCATAAATCGCTGCCCGGGCCAGTAGTTAGAAGCCGGGGTGCAGACCACTTTGGGCCCTTTGCTACCAGTGGGCGGCGGCCATAAAAAAACGCCGCCCAAGGGCGGCGTTTCATGTCGGCGAATGGCGAGTCCGCTCAGTTTGGGGTAAGCGTGCGGATCATGTGCTCGACGTAGGCGTCGAATTCCTCATGGCTGATCCGCGGCAGGCCAAGCGTGAAGTTGAGCTGCAGGAAGCCCACGTATGCGGCATAGGTCAGTCGGGCACGGTTGAGCGCCTCGACCGGCTCCAGCCCGGCTTCCTTGTAGATGTTGGTGAGGAATTCCATGCGACGCTGCGAAACGCGCGCCATCACTGGCACCACCTGCGGATGGTCAAGGGCTTTCAGCAGGGCGGCATATACGCGGTGGGGAGCCAGTTCGTGCGCCACGCGGCGAAACAGTTCCGGCAGGCGCGCACGCGGATCGGGCATGGCCTCGATCTGCGAGATGACTTCCCGCTCGCCGTACTGTTCCCAACGTTCCAGCGCGGCCTGAAGCAGGGCTTCGCGGGTGCGGAAATGCCAGTAGAAACTGCCCTTGGTCACGCCAAGCTGGCGGGCCAGGGCCTCGACGGCGAGCGCATTGACGCCCTGGTCGGCGATCAGCTTGAGGGCCGCGTCTTCCCAATCCTCGGCGGAAAGACGGGTGCGTTCAGGTTTGGCGCTAGCATTCATGCCCGTATGTTAACGCAGTCCGGGGCCTTGCACGGTCCTTGGCTGGAAGTCGTTGGGCTGGTAGCCGGCTGCGGCGGCGCATATTGACGTGGCGGTTTGCCGCAATCCATACTCATGCGTATGGTATCGACCACTCCCAACGAAAAGACGATCTCGCAGGTGGCTGCGATTGATGGGCTTAAGCTGGCCGTCGAGGTGCGTCATGCCTCGGGGGCACCGACGCTGCTGTTCGCCCACGGCTTCGGCCAGACCCGCGGCGCATGGCATGGCACTTCGTTGGCGCTGGCGGCCCAGGGTTACCGTTGCGTGAGCTTCGATGCCCGCGGGCACGGCGAGAGCGACCGCGTGCCGGGCGGCGACTACCACATGGAGCAGTTCATCGGCGATCTGCGCGTGCTGGCTCATGCCGAGTTGAGCAAGCCGATCCTGGTCGGCGCCTCCATGGGCGGCCTGCTTGGGCTGATGCTGGCGGGCGAGATCGATCCCGGCGCGTTCCGCGCCCTGGTGCTGGTGGATATCACGCCGCGTTGGGAAACGGCCGGCGTCGAGCGCATCTTGGCCTTCATGCAGGCCCATCCGGATGGATTCGCCAGCTATGCCGAGGCCGCCGAGGAGATCGCCAGGTACCTGCCGCATCGCACCGAGCGCAAGAGCGAGGACCAGCTTCGCCCGCTGTTGCGCGAAGGCGCCGATGGCCGCCTGCGCTGGCATTGGGATCCGGCATTGCTGGGTGGCGAACTGGTGCGCGAAAGCGAACGCTACCAGCCCCGCCTGATGGCCGCCGCGGCCAAGGTCGCCGTGCCCGTGCTGCTTCTTTCAGGTGGCCGCAGCGATGTGGTGTCGCGCGACACCGTCGGTGAATTCCTGAAGCTGGTGCCGCATGCCGAGCACGTGGAACTGCCACGCGCGACGCACATGGTGGCCGGCGACGCCAACGATGCCTTCATCCGCGAAATCGCACGTTTCGTGGGCAAGCTTTCCAGTCCCGACCGCAGCGATGCGGTGACTGCGTGAACCCTATGAACCACCATGTCGTCATCCGTAACGAGGTGTTGTGATGCCTGTGATCCTGACCCTGCTGGCGGCGCTGATTGCCACCGGCGCCTGTGCCTACCACCGCAGCAGCCTGCGCACGTGGGCGATCGTGACGGTGATCACCACCGTCGTGGTCGGTGCGCTTACCGGCGCGCCGTGGACCACCTTCATCCTGCTGGTGATCGAGCTCGGCATCGCCGTGCCGCTGCTGATGAAGACCTTCCGTCGCAAGCAGATCACCGCGCCGCTCTTGAAGATGTTCGCCAAGGTGACGCCGAAGCTGTCGGAGACCGAACAGACCGCGCTGGAAGCGGGCACCGTCGGCTTCGAAGGCGAACTGTTCTCCGGCAAGCCCGACTGGCATGAGTTGCTCAAGCAGCCCAAGCCCGAGCTGAGCGTGGAAGAGCAGGCCTTCATGGACGGCCCGGTCGAAGAGCTGTGCGGCATGATTGACGACTGGCAGATCACGCACGAGCTGGCCGATCTTCCGCCGGAAGTCTGGGCCTTCATCAAGAAGCACAAGTTCTTCGGCATGATCATCCCGAAGCAGTACGGTGGCCTGGGCTTCTCGGCGCTGGCGCATTCGGCGGTGCTGCAGAAGCTGGCAACGATGTCGGCCACCGTGGCTTCGACCGTCGCGGTGCCGAACTCGCTCGGCCCGGCCGAACTGCTGCTGCACTACGGCAGCGACGAGCAGAAGAACCACTACCTGCCGCGCCTGGCGATCGGTGAGGAAATCCCGTGTTTCGCACTCACCGGTCCGTATGCCGGTTCCGACGCCACGTCGATCACCGACTTTGGGCTCGTGTGCAAGCAGATGGTGGATGGTGTCGAAACGCTGGGCATGAAGCTCACCTTCGACAAGCGCTACATCACGCTGGCGCCGATCGCGACGGTGGTGGGCCTGGCCTTCCGCCTGTATGACCCGGACAAGCTGCTGGGCGACAAGGAAGACCTGGGCATCACGCTGGCGCTGCTGCCGCGAAGCACGCCGGGCCTGGAAATCGGCCGCCGTCACTTCCCGCTCAACATCCCGTTCCAGAACGGCCCGCTGCACGGCAAGGACGTGTTCGTGCCGCTCTCGGTGCTGATCGGCGGTCCACACATGGCCGGCCATGGCTGGCGCATGCTGGTGGAATGCCTGTCGGTCGGGCGCGCGATCTCGCTGCCGTCCAACGCCACTGGTGGCGTGCGCGCTGCGGTGGCCGCGACGGGTGCGTATGCGCGCATGCGCAAGCAGTTCGGGCTTTCCATCGCCCGCTTCGAAGGCGTGGAAGAAGCGCTCGCGCGCATCGGTGGCCTGACCTATGCGACGGCTGCACTGTCGCGTGCTACGGCGGCGGCGGTGGATCGCGGCGAGAAGCCGGCAGTGCCGTCGGCGATCGCCAAGTACCACGCCACCGAATGGGGGCGCGTGATCGCCGGCGATGCGCTGGACGTGCACGGCGGCAAGGGCGTGCAGCTCGGCCCGAAGAACTACGCGGGCCGCGCGTGGCAGGGCGTGCCGATCGCCATCACGGTGGAAGGCGCCAACATCATGACGCGCAGCCTGATGATCTTCGGGCAGGGCGCCATCCGCTGCCATCCTTACGTGCTGAAAGAGATGCAGGCGCTGTCGATCGCCGATTACGGTGAGCGCCTGCGCACGTTTGATCGCGCGCTGTTCGGCCATATCGGCTTTGGCATCTCCAACGCGGTGCGCAGCTTCACGCTGGGCATTACGGGTTCGCGTATCGGCGATACCGCGGGTGATGCGTACACGCGTCGCTACTATCGCAAGCTCAATCGCTACTCGGCGGCGCTGGCGTTGTGTGCCGACACCTTCATGGGCGTGCTGGGCGGCAAGCTGAAGTTCAAGGAAAAGCTCTCCGCGCGCCTCGGCGACGTGCTGAGCTATCTGTACATCGCCAGCGCGATGCTCAAGCGCTACGAGGACACCGGTCGTCCGGAAGCGGATCGCCCGCTGCTGGCCTGGGCCTTCCACGAGTGCATGTGGCGTACGCAGATGGCGCTGGATGGTGCGATCCGCAACTTCCCGGTGAAGCCGGTAGCGTGGTTGCTACGCGTGCTCGTGTTTCCGTTCGGTCGTCGCGAAGTGCCGCCGTCGGATCGCCTGGGTCGCCGCGTGGCCGCGATCATCACGGCACCGGGCGAAGCGCGCGATCGCCTCACCGAGTGGGTGTATCTCGCGCCGACCGCGAACAACACCATCGGTCGCATGAACGCGTTGCTGCCTGACGTGATCGCCGCCGAGCCGGTGGAGCGCAAGTTCGGCAAGGCGCAGAAGGCGGGCCAGTTCAAGTCGCACGATTACAACGGCCAGCTCGCCGAAGCGCTGCAGGCCGGCGTGATCACCGCGCCCGAACACGACCTGCTCAAGCGCGTGCGCGACGGCGTGGCGGAGTTCATTGCGGTGGACGATTTCGACCCGGCAGAACTGCGCAGCGCCGTGAGTCGGGCCGACCGAAACAAGAAACTGGCCGACGCGGCCTGATTCCAACGTTGCAAAAAAGGGCGGAGCCAAGCGCTTCGCCCTGGCCGGAGGTTCGCCATGAGTCAGGCGTTGTCGCTGTATCGCCGTCTGGTGTCGGTGCCGGGTGGACGCTGGTTGTACGGCCGCCTGATCTGCTTCAAGGCGCCTTACTTCGCCACCATCGCGCCGCGCTTCGTGGCATTGGAGCCGGGACGCTGCGCGGTGGACATCCGCGATCGTCGCCGCGTGCACAACCACATCGGCACGGTGCATGCCATTGCGCTATGCAACGCGGCGGAACTCACCGCCGGCATGATGACCGACGTCACCATCCCATCGCGCATGCGCTGGATCCCCAAGGGCATGACGGTGCAATACCTGGCCAAGGCGACGGGCACGTTGCGTGCGGAAGCTACGCCGGAATCCGCTGCCGTCGAAGCGACCAGCGGTTATGCGTGGCCCGTGAACGTCAGTGTGCGCAACGCGGCTGGCGAAGAAGTGTTCCACGCACGCATCGACATGTGGGTGTCGCCGCGCAAGGACGCGTGAACGTCAGGAGGCGAGCACGCAGCGGTTCTTGCCCGCGTCCTTGGCCTGGTAGAGCGCCCGGTCGGCGCACTGGATCAGTTCTTCATCGCCCTGGGTGACGCCTTGCCACATGGCCACGCCGATGCTGGCGCTGACATTCGCAACGAAGGGGCCGTGCCGCCCTTCGAGCGGATAAGGCTCGGCGAGGATCGCGCAGAGTTCCTCGCAGCGCCTGACCAGTGAACCTGCGTTGTCGACGTCCTCAAGGATCACGGCGAATTCGTCGCCCCCCAATCGCGCCACCGTATCGTTTGCGCGCACCTCCCCGGTAAGGCGTTCGGCGATCGCCTGCAGCAAGGCATCGCCTGCGGGGTGCCCGTGGTTGTCGTTCACGCCCTTGAAGCCATCGATGTCGAGCAGGGCCAGGCCAAACTGCGTCAGGTGGCGTGGCGCGCGCTGCATCGCCGTCGTCAGGCGGTCGTGGAACAGCGTGCGATTGGGCAGGCCGGTGAGCGTGTCGTGCGTGGCCTGGTGCAGGATGCGCTCTTCGATGCGCATGCGCTCGCCGATTTCCCGGTTGAGCTGGTCGTTGCGCTCTTCCAGTTCTTCCAGCGTCGCCTTCAGCGCCGCGCGCGCCCGATACAGCTCGAGGAAGACGCGCACCTTTGACTGCAGGATCATGTCGTTGATGGGCTTGGCGATGTAATCCACCGCGCCGAAGTGGTAGCCGCGCACGCGATTGATGTCATCGGCATAGGCCGCCGTGACGAAGATGATCGGCGTGTCGCGCAGCCGCTCGTCTTCGCCGATCAGGAACGCCACCTCGAAGCCATCCATCTCGGGCATGTTCACGTCGAGCAGGATCAGCGCGAATTCGTGGTCCAGGCAAAGCGCCAGCGCTTCATTGCCGCTGCCGGCCTCGAACAGCTGCGCGCCGCTGCCGGCCAGCAGGTGCCGCATGGCGACCAGGTTGGCCGGCGTGTCATCGACGACGAGGATCTTCGGGGGAGGCATGTTCATGGCAGGCACAGTCGATTGAGCAGCGGTGCGATGGCCGCCAGGGGAACGCAGTAGTCGGCGCCAGCGATCTCCAGCGCCGCCGTTGGCATGGCGGTTGCCTCGGCGTCGACGGGGTCCTGCACGATGGCAACGCCACCGTTGCGACGGACCCATGCGAGTCCTTCGGCGCCGTCGCTGTTGGCGCCGGTAAGCACCACGCCGATCAGGGCCTCGCGGTACGCCTCGGCCGCCGATTCGAACAACACGTCGATCGAGGGACGGGCGTAACTCACGCGCTCATCGACCGACAGCGCGAAGCGGCGGTTGTTTTCGATCAGCAGGTGATAACCGCTGGGTGCCACCTGGATCACTCCCGCCTCCACCGGCGCGCGTTCGGTCGCTTCCTTCACGGGCAGCGTGGCGTGTTGAGCGAGCAGCTCGCACATCATGTCGACCGTGGCGGAGCCGGTATGGCAGCAAACGACAATGGCTTGCTCCAGGTTGGGTAGCAGCGCGGAAAAAAGCGATTCCAGCGCGGTGAGACCGCCCGCCGAGCAACCGATCACGATGGCCTGCGGCGTCGCCACGTCAACCCGCTCCCGTGCTGCGAGGGCCAAGACGATAAATGCGCAGCGCGGCGTTGACGGGCGTGAAGTCGGCCGCGGAGGGCGCGAAGTCCAGGCTTTCGCGCGTGCCCAGGCACAGGAATCCGCCGCGCACCAGGCTGTCGCGGAACAAGGCGATCGTGCGGTCCTGCAGCGGATCGGAAAAGTAGATCAGCACGTTTCGGCACATCACCATGTGCGCTTCGCAGAACACCTCGTCGGTGACCAGGTTGTGGTTGGCGAAGGTCACGTGGCGGCGCAGCCGCTGGTCGAGCTTGATCAGTTCATAGCGCGCGCTGTAGTAGTCGGCCAGCGAATGGCTGCCCCCGGCGGCCAGGTAGTTGCGGGACCACAGCTGCGCTTCCTTCGCCGGATAGATGCCCTCCTGGGCGTGGCGCAGTGCGCTCTCGTTGAAGTCGGTCGCATAGATCTGCGTGCGCTCGTACAGCCCGGCCTCTTCAAGGAGGATGGCCAGCGAGTACACCTCTTGCCCGTGGGCGCAGCCGGCTTGCCAGATGTTGATCTGCGGATACGAGGCAAGCACCGGAAATACCTGCTCGCGCAGCGCGCGGAACACCTCGGGGTCGCGGAACATCTCCGACACCGGCACGGACAAGCCTTCCAGTACCGTGTCGAGGAAACCCGGCTCGTGCAGCAGGCGCGAGGTCAGTTCGCTCACCGTGCCGACGTGCTGCGATTGCACCAGCTGAAGCACGCGCCGTTTGAGCGATGCTGGTGCGTACTGGCTGAAGTCGTAACCGTAGCGCAGCTTGAGCCCACGCACGAACAGTTCGACCTCGATGTCCTGCAGGTCGATATCCGCGATGGGCGCCGGGCGGCCCTTTTCCTTCATCGATACAGCCACACGTGCATCATCGACGACAGCTTGTCGATGTCGATCGGCTTGGACAGGTAGTCGTTGGCGCCAGCCTCGAGGCACTTCTCGCGGTCGCCGCGCATGGCCTTGGCGGTCAGCGCGATGATCGGCAGGCGCGTGAACCTGGGCTGCGCACGGATTTCGCGAATGGTGTCGTAGCCGTCCATCACGGGCATCATTACGTCCATCAGCACCAATTCGATATCGCTGTGGTCGGCGAGGGCCTTGAGGGCCTTCTGTCCGTCCTGCGCCATGGTCACCTGCATGCCCCAGCTGCGCAGTACCTTCGAGAGCGCGAACAGGTTGCGCATGTCGTCGTCCACCAGCAGCACCTTGCGATCGCGCAGCTGGCCAGCATCCGGCATGGGTTGGGAGGTTGTCTGCGCCGTTGTAGCGCGGTGTTGCTGGCTTCCCTTGATGCTGTGCAGGAACAGGCTCACTTCGTCAAGCAGCCGCTCCGGTGAGCGCGCGCCCTTGATCACGATGCTGTCGGTGTACTGGCGCAGCTTGAGGCTTTCCTCGCGACTGAGCTCGCGTCCGGAATAGATCACCACCGGGGGAATCTGGCCGCTGGCCGACAGGTGTTCGAGGAACTCGATGCCCGACATGCCGGGCAGGCCGAGATCCAGCACGATGCAATCGTAGGGTATGGCGCTGAGCAGCTTGAGCGCATCCTCCGCGCTGCCCGCTTCATCAATGGTGATGTCGTCCTGGCGCAGCAGCGTGCGCAGTGCGGTACGCGAATCGGCATCGTCATCGACGATCAGCAGATGCCGCGCGTGGCCTTCAGCGAAATGCAGCAGGCGCTCGAAGGCGCTGCCGATGGCTTCGCGGCTCACCGGCTTGGTCAGGAAGCCCACGGCACCGAGGTCGCGACCGCGGCTGGCTTCGTCGACCGCCGAGATGAAATGCACCGGCACGTGGCGCGTCGCGGGGTTTTCCTTCAGGCGTTCGATCACCGTCCAGCCGTCCATGCCAGGCAACATCACGTCGAGAAGGATGCCGGTGGGCACATGCCGGGCCGCCAACTGCAGGCCCGACTCGCCGTCCATCGCAACGAGCACGCGATAACCCTTGCGGCGCACCATGTCGGCGAGAATGCGCGCGAAGACCGGATCGTCTTCCACGATGAGGATGACGGTGTCACCCTCGGCAATGCTGGCGCGATCGTCTTCCACGGATTCGGGTAGCAGGGCCGCGGTCATCGCCGGGCGCGGCACGGCAGGCGCAGGGGCCGGTGTCGAGCCAGGAGCGACGTCGCTTGCCGACGGTCCCTGCAACGGCAGCAGGATGGTGAAGGTGCTGCCGTGGCCAATGTTGCTCTCCAGCACGATGTCGCCACCGAGCAGTTCGGCGATGCGCTTGGAGATGGTCAGGCCCAGGCCCGTGCCGCCGTATTGCCGGCTGGTGCTGGCATCGACCTGTTCGAAAGCGTGGAAGATCTTCTGCACCTTATCCGGCGGGATGCCGATGCCGCTATCGCTCACCGCAATGGCGATCAATTCCTTGCCCAGCAGCGCCTCGGGCAACGGCATCGCCGAGGTTGGACGTGCGATTCGCACGGTCACTGCGCCTTCGTGGGTGAACTTGAATGCGTTGCCGATGAGGTTGTTCGCCACCTGTTCGAGCTTGGGCGCGTCGGTGCGGATGATCGACGGCAGCGAAGGGTCGATGTCGACGCTGAAGGCGAGCTGCTTTTCCTGAGCCACATGGTTGAAGGTGCGACGCAGGGCGCGTTGTAGATCGGCCAGCGGGAAGTCATCGAGCATGACTTCCATCTTGCCGGCTTCCACCTTGGACAGATCGAGGATGTCGTTGATGAGCCGAAGCAGGTTGCTGCCGGAGTCGTGGATGATGCGTGCGGACTCGACCTGGTCGCCGTCGAGGTTGCCTTCGCGGTTGTCGGCCAGACTGCGCGAGAGGATCAGCAGGCTGTTGAGCGGCGTGCGCAGCTCGTGCGACATGTTGGCGAGGAACTCGGACTTGTACTGGCTGGCGCGAGCCAGTTCCTCGGCCTTCTCCTGCGTCTCGCGCTGCAGCGCCTCGAGCACCTGCTTCTGGTTGTTGAGCGTGTCGGTCTTCTGGCGAAGTTCCTCGTTGGATGCCTGCAGCTCTTCGGCCTGAACGCGCAGTTCCTCCTCGGAGGCGAGCAGGCGCTGTGACTGCTCCTGCAGCTCGTGGGTCTTGGCGCTGAGCTCCTCGTTCGAGGACTGCAGCTCGTGTTGCTGGCGGAGCAGGGCCTCCCTGGATGCGTGCAGTTCGTCGGCCTGTTCCCGAGTGCGCTGAAGCAGATCTCGCGTACGCACGGCGCGGCTCAGGTTTTCCAGCGATAGCGCGGCGATGGGCAGCAACTCGTCGAGCAGGCGTTGCTGTGGCTCGGTGAGTTCATGGAAGCTCGCCAGCTCCAGCACGCCAAGCAACTTGCC
This sequence comes from Dyella jiangningensis, assembly GCA_000632805.1. GTDB lineage: Bacteria > Pseudomonadota > Gammaproteobacteria > Xanthomonadales > Rhodanobacteraceae > Dyella > Dyella jiangningensis. The sequence continues at coordinate 287,210 of CP007444.1, forward strand.
GCGGAGCGTCAGCGCCATCAGCGAGATGAAGCGTGGCGGCGCTTCGCCGGTGCCCGAATGGATGTGTACGTAATCGACAGGCACGTCGTGCAGCGTGATGGGCCGCTGGTCAGCGGCGCATTGGCCGACGAGCCCTTCGCCCAGGGCGTATTCGGTAGTCAGGTGGCGGCGTTGCTGGTAGCCGTAGCTGCCTTGCAGGCGCAGCCGCTGCTCCTCCTCATCGAAGCGATAGAACACGCCGGCGCCGCATTCGAGCAGGGGCCCCAGTGTGCCGGTAAGCTGCTGGGCGAACTCGGGTTCGGTCTCGGCTTTTTGCAGGTCGCCGGCGATCTGCGAGACCTGCGTTTTCACCCAGGTCTGTGCGGCGGTCTCGATCGCCATCTGCTTGAAGACCTGCAGGCCGCGAGCGATCTCGCCGATCTCGTCGCGGCGGTCCAGCTGCCGGATTTCCACGGAATGGTCGTGGTTCGCCAGACGCGTCATGAGGTCCGTCATGCGGCGGATCGGCCGCGTGATGAGGCGGAACGTCATGTAGATCACTGAACCGCCCAATAGAATGGACAGCAGCAAGGTGACCCAGATAGTGATACGGGCCTCGATCAGGTCGCGTCGCTGCGCGGCCTCGCGCTGATCGAGCAAACTGGCTTCCAGGTCATCCATGGTGTCGAGGACGCCGAGGATGTCGGTGACGGTGACGGTCCGGTTGGTGAGGTAGTAGCTCTGCACGTGCGCGCGCTCTGTCGCGGCTTCGGCCGGATCGCCGGCGTGGATCGCCTTCATGGCATCGATGCCGTTGCGCTGCGCCTCCTTCTGCCATTGGCCCACCATCGCCTCGATCTGGTCGATACGCGTCTGCTGGAGCGGATTGTCGTCGGTCAGCTTGCGCAGGTCGGCCAGATCCTTGGCCAGATTGGTGTTCGCCTTCAGGTAGTCGTTGAGTTCGTTGTCACGTCGTGGGTCAAGCAGGTATCCGCGCACGGCGACCTGGCCGGTCTCGAGGTGTTCGAAGACGTCGTCGATCTTCGCGCGCACCTGGTACGTGTGCTTCGTCCACTGCGCGCTGGTGGCCTGGCGGCCGAGCGAGATGAGGGTGACGCTGCCGCAGAGCACGAACAGCAACACCAGCGTGCCGATCGCGATGAGGATCTTCACCTGCATCGGCTGGTGGACCAGCCAGGAATAGCGACTTTTCGGGGCGGCCATGCGTCTTCACGGTTTGGGTGGCCAGGCGGTGCTGCCCGGCCGGGGCGGTTGCTCTCAGGGTATCCGCAGCTTTGTGAAGGCGGTAGCCGAGCTCACGCCGCCTTGAGGCCTTGCCGGCGCCAGGCCGGCGCAACGATGGTGCCGCGGCGGACCGCGATGATCAGTAGCAGCGCCGAGCAGCACAAGCAGACGAGCAGCGCCACCACCGAGGCTTCCGCGCCGAACACGCCGCCGCTCAGCCAGTCGGGACCGCTGCGGCTGGAGCTCAGCCAGCCCTGAGCGTTGGTGCCCGATACCGGAATGCCGAACACCGTGCCCTGCATGATGTTCCATGCCGCGTGCATGCCGATGCACGGCCACAGCGAACGCGTGACGTGATAGAGCAGGCCAAGCAGCACGCCGGCTTCGATGGCGATGGCCAGCGAACTCCACAGCGTGGCGCCTTGATTGAAGATGTGCGCCGCACCAAAGAACAGCGCGGAAATGGCCAGTGCCCACCAGGTGCCCAGGCCTTCCTCCACGATGCGGAACAGCACGCCGCGCGTGATGATCTCTTCGCCGATACCGGCAGCGAGGCCCACGGTGAGCACGGCCGGCAGCCAGTCCACACCCGGGTTCATGCCCGTCACGTGGTAGCTGCCCGCGAGCCACAGCACCAGCACGACGGCGCTGAACAATACGGCACCCAGCAACAGGCCGGCCGGACCAAGCGTGGCTAGGTCGCGCAGGGCGAGCTCACGGATGGGACGGCGCTCCACCGCTTTCACCAGTACCGCGTAGCTGGCGCCGGTGGAAAACAGTTGTACCGCCAGGTTGCCCCAGGCATGCGTGAGGCGCGTCGTGCCTGGCGCGAAAAAGCCGCATGCGGCTGCCGCGGCCGAGCTCAGCTTGAACAGGATCAGGAACAGCGCGATGAAGAAGACGATGCGCGCGATGGGCGAGAACACCGCCCATCGTTGCCACGGCGTAGCGGAAACGGGCGTGGTAAAGGCGACCTGGCTGGCTGGCATGCGGCATGAATCCCTGAGGTGACGAGGGAGGTTACCAGTTCAGCTCGCCGGATCCTGGGCGGGTGCCACAAGAAACGGCCCATCGTCACCCCGGTGCAAGCCGGGATGACGGCCACGTACCGGGTCGGCTTACAGGTCGACCGAGGTCGCGTGCTCGCGCGTGGCGGTGAAGCGCACGGCGGGCGAGCGTTCCTGCGCCAGCTGCAGGTTCACGCGCGAGGGCGCGAGGTACACCAGCTCGCCCGCTGCGTCGATGGCGAGGTTGTTGGCGTTCTTCTCGCGGAATTCCTCAAGCTTCTTCTCGTCGCTGCAGTGCACCCAGCGCGCGGTGGCGACGGTGACGGGCTCGAAGGTGGCGTCCACGCCGTATTCGTCCTTGAGGCGATAGGCCACCACGTCGAACTGCAGCATGCCCACCGCGCCGAGGATCAGGTCGTTGCTCATCAGCGGACGGAAGAACTGCGTGGCGCCTTCTTCGGACAGCTGCGCCAGGCCTTTCTGCAGCGCTTTCATTTTCAGCGGGTCGCGCAGGCGCGCGCGGCGGAACAGTTCCGGTGCAAAGTTGGGGATGCCGGTGAAGCTCACCATTTCGCCTTCGCTGAAGGTATCGCCGATGCCGATGGTGCCGTGGTTGTGCAGGCCGATCACGTCGCCGGGATAGGCGTTTTCCACGATCTCGCGGTCGCTCGCCATGAAGGTGAGCGCATTGGCGATGCGCACGTCCTTGCCGGTGCGCGTCTGCATCATCTTCATGCCGGCACTGTAGGTGCCCGAGCACACGCGCATGAAGGCGATGCGGTCGCGGTGCGCCGGGTCCATGTTGGCCTGGATCTTGAATACGAAGCCGGTGAGGGCTTCCTCCTCGGGCTTCACTTCACGCGTGAGCGTGGCGCGCGAGCGCGGTGAGGGTGCGTGTTCGACGAAGAAATCCAGCAGCAGCTGCACGCCGAAGTTGTTCACCGCCGAGCCGAAGAACACCGGCGTGAGCTTGCCCGCCAGGTACTGCTCGACATCGAACGGATGCGAGGCGCCCTGCACCAGTTCGAGTTCGTCGCGCAATTCGGCCAGCGCTTCGGCGCCGATCACCTCGGCCAGGCCCGGTGCGTCCAGGCCTTTGAAGATGGTCGAGTCCTGGCGTGTGAAGTTCTTGCCCTGCTCAAACACGTGCACTTCGTCGAGCAGCAGGTGGTACACGCCCTTCAGGCGCTTGCCCATGCCGATCGGCCAGGTGAGCGGCGCGCAGGCGATGCCCAGCACCGATTCCACTTCGTCCAGCAGTTCGATCGGCGAGCGGCCCTCGCGGTCGAGCTTGTTGATGAAGGTCATGATCGGCGTGTCGCGCAGGCGGCACACCTCCATCAGCTTGATGGTGCGTTCTTCCACGCCCTTCGCGCAGTCGATCACCATCAGCGCGGAGTCCACCGCGGTGAGCACGCGATAGGTGTCTTCGGAGAAGTCGGCGTGGCCCGGGGTGTCCAGCAGGTTGACGATGCGGCCCTCGTAGGGGAACTGCATCACCGAGGAGGTCACCGAGATGCCGCGCTCCTTTTCCAGCGCCATCCAGTCCGAAGTGGCGTGGCGGGCGGCCTTGCGGCCCTTCACCGAGCCGGCCATCTGGATCGCACCGCCGAACAGCAGCAGCTTTTCGGTCAGCGTGGTCTTGCCCGCGTCAGGATGGCTGACGATGGCGAAGGTGCGGCGGCGGCGGGTTTCGGTGAGATGCGTGGACATGGTGGGTTCTGGGTTAGCTAACCCCCCATTGTACCAAGGGCGGAGGAGGGGTGCCGGCCATCCTGTGGGAGCGCACCCTGTGCGCGACTGCGGAGGCTGGGTTACCCCATCGAAGGGTCGTCGCGAGCGAAGACGTCCCGCGTCAGGGCTCCGTAGGCCTGTCGCGCACAGGGTGCGCTCCCACAGAGAATGATGAGGGCTCAGGCCGTCAGCAGGTCTTCGTAAAACGCCCCATACGGCTCCGTCGGATGTGCGATCTGTATCTCCAGGATCCACAGCCCGCTGGAAGGCCGTTCGCCGAGCTCGCCCAGGTCACCCGCCTTGTGCACGGCGTGCGGGAAATCGCTGACGCGATGCCCCTTGATCTCATGGTTGAGCCGCCAACCCATGGCCTCGGCTTGCTCTTCGGCGAAGGCATACAACGCTTCCCCGCTGAGGCCGCGCGTGCGCCAGGCATCGGCCACGAGGTGGAAGAGCTGGCGCGCAGCCTCCGCGCAGGCCTGCTGTTGCGGGGCGTGGCCGATCACGAAGGTGTCGCCCACGTCGCCCTCGTGGCCGGCGAACACCAGGCCGAGGTCGATGAAGTAGAGGTCGTTCTCGCCGAGCCGTACCCCGGGTTCCGAGCGCTCGCGATAGATCTTGGTGGTGTTCGGCCCGATGCGGATGATCACCGGGTGCCACAGGCGCTCCATGCCCAGCTCGCGAAATACCTCCAGCGCCATGGCTTTGGCCTCGTCCTCGCTGATGCCCGGACGCATGCGTGCGCGGATGCCCTGCAGCGCGGCCCAACTCCGCTCGCGGGCGTGCTGCATCAGGGCGGGATCGAAGCGCTCGCCGACCGCTTCCTGACGAGGGCTGCTCATGCTTGCGGGGGCCGCCGGAGACATGGAGAGGTCAGGCCAGCAGAACCAGCACGATGCCGACCAGCGCCGGCAGCGCCTGGATCCACAGCACCTTCCGCGTGGCCGTGAGCCCGCCGAACACGCCGGCCACCAGGATGCAGCCGAGGAAGAACAGGGTCACCGGGCGTCCGCTGTCGCCCAGCCAGAGGCTCCACAGCAGGCCGGCGGCCAGGAAGCCGTTGTACAGGCCCTGGTTGGCCGCAAGCACCTTCGACTGCCGCGCGAATTCCTCGCTGAGGCCGAAAGCGCGCCGGCCCGATGGGCGGGTCCACAGGAACATCTCCAGCACCAGGAACCAGAGATGGAGCAGGGCGACGAGGGCGACGACAAGCGAGGCGAGTAGGGACATCGGTTCAAAAGGCCGCTGAGCGAGGCGCGCAGTGTTGCAGCCTGCGCCGGGCGCGGCAAATCGGCCGGTAACACTTACGGCCAATGGCTGCGTGCCGGGGCCCGGCGTAGGTTCGGGGCGCTGGGTTCAGGAAGTTGCGCCCGAAGGACAGTGACGTCGCGCCTGGGGCGGGGGGCATTGCCCGGCCAATCCAACTCCGGGAGTCACCTCATGAACAAGTCACTGTCTGCGGGCTTGTGCCTGCTGTTGCTGTGTCCGGTTAGCGCGATGGCCGAGGGGCCGTTCGACGGCACCTGGAAGGTCGACATGAGCAAGGTGCAGATGCCCAAGAAGCCCGATGTGCTCGTGCTGAAGGACGGCATGTACGACTGCACGACCTGCGTACCGCCGATCAGCGTCAAGGCCGACGGACAGGATCATCCGGTGACCGGCCACCCGTACTACGACGCGATGGCCGTACAGATCGTGGATGCGCACACGGTGAAGGAAACCGACAAGAAGGGCGGCAAGGTGGTGGCCACCTCGACCACCACGGTGGCACCCGATGGCAAGAGCGCGCGTGTCGAATTCAGCGACAGCAGCAACTCGAGCGGTGCGCCGGTGACCGGCAGTGCCGAGCTGAAGCAGGTTGCCGCCGGTCCCGCGGGATCGCATGCGCTTTCAGGTTCGTGGATCACCGCGACCATGGGCGAGATGTCCGACAACGCCACCCAGATCACCTTCAAGGAAGAGGGCGGCATGATGAGCATGAGTTCGCCGACGGGGCAGTCGTACCAGGCCAAGATGGACGGCACCGAGGCGCCCTACAAGGGTGACCCTGGCATCAGCACGGTCACGGTGAAGAAGGCCGGCAGGAACTCGATGGTCGAGACCGACAAGCGCGACGGCAAGGTGATCGCCGTGCTCACCTCCACCGTGTCCGCCGATGGCAAGACCATGCATGTGCTGTTCGATGACAAGCTGCGCAATCGCACCATGAGCTTCGAAGCCGTGAAGCAATGACGAGACGTCGCGCCAGGGCCGTGAAGGCCTTGGTGCGACAAGGTTTCACGCGAAACCGACGATTCCCATCACGAAAACGTCGATGGCTAGATGCATAGACGTTTAGACGTCTATTGACACGCAGCAATGGCTGCCGTTAGATTCTCCATCACTCATCGAGACCGGCTGAGGGACAGGCCCTTTGAAGCCGGGGCAACCTGCGGAACCTTCCGCAACGGTGCCAATTCCTGCGGCGGCGCTACGGGCGCCAGCCGCGAGATGAGGGCAGAACCGCACCGCCCGCGCATCCGCCGGCCGTGCGTCGGCTCTCCTCTCCGGTCCGCAGGTCGATGCCACGACCGGAGAAGATCGAGATGTCCAGCCAGCCGCAACCCGTCCCGCCCGCTGTGTCCGCCTCTGTCGCGGCCGCCGGCGCCATGCGGCCGGACCTCACCACCCAGCGCAGCACCCGCCGCGTCACGCTCACCCCCAAGTACGGCAGCACGCCCCGCGAGGTGGACGTGCGCTACCTGTGGTGCGGCGCGCCGGACGCCCCCACGGTGATCGTGCAGGGCGGCATCTCGGCCAACCGCGACGTGGTGGCGCTGGACAGCGAGAGCGCTGTGGGCTGGTGGCAGGAGCAGGTCGGCGCGGGCCGTCCGGTGGATCTCGATCGCTACCGCGTGCTCTCGATCGACTGGATCACCCCGGCCGATCTGGAGGGCGTGCAGGCCGTGTCCAGCGAGGACCAGGCCGACGCACTGGCCGCGCTGGTCGATGCGCTGGGCATCGGCCGCGTGCACGCCTTCATCGGTTCTTCCTACGGCGCCATGGCCGCATTGGCCTTCGCCGCGCGCCATCCGTACGCGCTGGGTCGCCTGGTGCTGCTGGCCGGCGCGCATCGTCCGCATCCGCTGGCCACGGCGCAGCGCTCCGTACAGCGCGGCATCGTGCGGCTGGGCCAGGACTGCGGCCAGCCGGAGCAGGCGCTGGCGCTGGCCCGTCAGCTGGCCATGACCACTTATCGCGGCAGCGAGGAGTTCGCCAAGCGCTTTGCCGCCGCGCCGGAATTCCGCGAAGGCCGCTTCCATTTCCCGGTCGAGGATTACCTGGAGCACGCCGGTCGCCGCTTCGTCGAGCGCTTCGACGTGGAGCGCTTCCTCGCGCTGTCCGAATCCATCGACCTGCATGACGTGCAGCCCGAGCAGATCGCCGCGCCGTCCACGCTGATCGGCTTCCCGTCCGATCGCCTGGTGCCGCTGGCCGACCTGTGCGAGCTGCAGCGCCGCCTGCATGGCCCGGCCACGCTCGAAGTGGTCGAGTCGCCCTACGGCCACGACGCTTTCCTCAAGGAAACCGACCGCCTCGCGCCGCTGCTGCGCGAAGCGCTGGCCGGTTGTTGAACCCATACCGCATACGCATCACGCACGGAGATTCACCATGAGCGACACCCCCGCCCCCTGTACCCGCGCCGTGCGCGCCGGCATCGAATCGGACACCCAGCACGGCGCCGTGGTGCCGCCGCTGCATCTGTCCACCAACTATGCGTTCGACGGTTTCGGCAACAAGCGCGCCTACGATTACTCGCGCAGCGGCAACCCCACGCGCGACCTGCTGGGCGAAGCGCTGGCCGAGCTGGAGCAGGGCGCGGGCGCGGTGGTGACGGCCAGCGGCATGGCCGCGGTGGCGCTGGCGCTGGAGCTGGTGCCGGCCGGTTCGCTGGTGCTGGCCGCGCATGATTGCTACGGCGGCACGTGGCGCCTGCTCGATGCGTGGGCGAAGAAGAGCCGCTTCCAGGTGCGCTTCGTCGATCTCACCAACAGCCATGCGCTGGCTGAAGGTCTGGCGCTGAAGCCCTCGCTGGTGTGGGTGGAAACGCCGTCCAATCCGCTGCTGCGCATCACCGACATCCGTCACGTGGCGCAGGCCGCACACGCCGCGGGTGCGCTGCTGGTGGTGGACAACACCTTCCTCTCGCCCGCGTTACAGCAGCCGCTCACGCTGGGCGCCGATGTGGTGGTGCATTCGACCACCAAGTACATCAACGGCCACAGCGACGTGGTGGGCGGCGCCGTGGTGGCGCGCGACCAGGCCGTGGCCGATCAGCTGAAGTGGTGGGGCAACTGCAACGGCCTCACCGGTGCGCCGTTCGACAGCTTCCTCACCCTGCGTGGCCTGCGCACGCTGAGCGTGCGCCTGCGCCAGCACCAGGAAAACGCGGTGCGCATCGCCGAGCGTCTGGACGGCCATGCGGCCGTACGCAAGATCTACTACCCAGGGCTGGAAAGCCACGCCGGCCACGCGCTGGCCGCGCGCCAGCAGCTGGGCTTCGGTGCCATGCTCAGCTTCGAGATCGAAGGCGACGTGCCGCACATCGAAGCCTTCGTCGATGGCCTGCGCTACTTCTCGCTGGCCGAATCGCTGGGTGGTGTGGAGAGCCTGGTGGCGCATCCGGCCACGATGACGCATGCATCGATGGCGCCGGAGGCACGCCGCGCCGCCGGTATCGCCGACAGCCTGCTGCGCCTGTCCGTGGGTATCGAGGATGGCGACGATCTGCTGCGCGATCTCGACGCCGCGTTGTCGCGCGCGCTCGCCGTGGGTGAAGGCAAACGCCGGGTGAGCGCGTGAGCGCGGTGCTGGCGGCGGAGGCCGCACCCGCATCGAAACCGCAGGCGTCTTCGTCCATCGCCGCCGTGCTGCTCGGCACCGGCGTGGTCGGTGGCGCCTTCCTCAAGCTGCTCAATACACCGGCGGCATCTTCGATTCGCCTGGTGGGCGCGGCGAATTCGCGCCGCCAGCAGACGCAGGCCGAACAACTGGCCGATCGCGCGTTGCGCGAGAAGCTGAAGAGCCATGGCGACGTGCGTGATGACGCCGCGCTGCTGTCCGCGCTGGACGCGAACGATGCGGCAGTAAAAGTCATCATCGACGCTACCGCCTGTGGCACGCTCGCTTCGCGTCATTCCGAATGGCTGGCGCGCGGTTATCACGTGGTGACCGCGAACAAGTCGCTGGCCGGCGGCGATCTGCCGGGCTGGCGTGCGCTGCAGGCCGCGCTCGCGCAGGGTGGTCGTTACGGTGACTCGGCAACGGTGGGTGCAGGCCTGCCGGTGATCTCGACCTTGCGCCGCCTGCGTCATTGCGGCGATGCGCTGCTCACGCTCGAAGGCGTGTTCTCCGGGTCGCTCTCCTATCTGTTCAACCAGTACGACGGCAGCCAGCCGTTTTCCGCGCTGCTGCGTCGTGCGCGCGAACTGGGCTACACCGAACCCGATCCGCGTTCCGACCTCTCGGGCGAGGACGTCGCGCGCAAGCTGCTGATCCTCGCGCGCTGCGCGGGCTTTGCGTTGCGTCCCGACGAAGTGGAAGTGGAAAGCCTGGTGCCGGAAAGCCTGCGCGGCGTGGATGTGGAAACCTTCCTCTCGCGCCTGGAAGAACTGGACGAGCCGCTGGCGGCGCGTCATGCCGAGGCAAAAGCGCGCGGCGGTGCATTGCGTTTCCTCGCGCGCCTCAACCAGCGCGGCCGCGCCCGCGTGGGTCTGGTGGAAGTGCCGGCCAATCACCCGGCCACGCGCCTCTACGGCACTGACAACCAGTTCGCGCTTAGCACCACGCGTTACAACACGCAGCCGCTGGTGATCCAGGGGCCGGGCGCGGGGCCGGAGGTGACGGCGCAGGCGTTGCTGGGGGATGTGCTGGCGTTGGCGTGAGCGTGTCGCGGGATGTGTCGCGCACAGGGTGCGCTCCCACAACGTCGACGCAGATCTTTTGTGGGAGCGCACCCTGTGCGCGACTGCCTCGTCGCTCAAAAAAAAACGCGCGGCTCACACCGCGCGTTTTCTGTTTTCTGGAAGTGTCGTGCGATCAGTCGTGTACGTGCGGATTGGCTTCCGCCTCTTCCACCGATGGCGTGCGCCAGCCGGACTTCACGCCCCACACGTAGAACACCAGGCCGATGACGGCGACCACGGCAAGGTCCACGCCGTAGCTCAGGTAGCCCTGGCCGCCGAACTCCGCGCTGCCCAGCCACGACACCAAGGCCAGGGCGGGAAGGTAGAAGATCAGCCACCACGCGCCCTTCAGCTGCCGACCGAAGTCGTGCCAGTTCGCCTTGGCCTGGTAGTAGAGGTACACCGGCAGCGCCACGACCATCAGCAGGATGATTTCGCCGGTCAGCGGCCAGCGGGCCCAGTACAGCAGCTCCGTCGCCATGATGAAGGCGACACCCGCGAGGATCGGCAGGCCCGGGATGCGCAGGGGCCGGTGCAGGTTCGGCGCGGTACGACGCAGCGTCATCGCGCTCACCGGACCGGTGAGATACGAAATGATGGTGGCCACCGAGATTACCGCCGCCAGCGTGCCCCAGCCGCGGAAGAAGAAGAGGAACAGGAACGACACCGCGAGGTTGAACCACATCGCCGGGCGCGGCACGCCCCACTTCGGATGCACGCGACCGAGGATCTTCGGCATCGTGCCGTTGCGCTCCATGCCGTAGATCATGCGCGCGGTGGTGGCGGTGTAGGTCATGCCGGTGCCGCTGGGGCTGATGAAGGCATCGACGTACAGCAGCATCGCCAGCCAGTGCAGGTTGACGATGATGGCGAGTTCGGCGAACGGCGAACGGAAGTCGATGCCGTGCCAGCCGGCCTTGGCCAGCATGTCCGGCGGCACCGCGCCGAGGTAGGCCACCTGCAGGATCACGTAGACGATGGTGGCGAGCAGGATCGAACCGATCACCGCGAACGGAATGCTCTTGCCCGGGTTGCGCGCTTCGCCGGCGAGGTTCACCGGGCTTTGGAAGCCATTGAAGCTGAACACGATGCCCGCGGTCGCCACGGCGGTGAGCACGGCGGCGAAGTCGATCGCATGCGCGTCGCCATGCACGCCGACCGAGAAGTTCTCGCTGTGGAAACCGCTGGCGATCAGGGCCAGGCCGGTGGCGGCCGGCACCACCAGCTTGAACACGGTGATGGCCGTATTGGAGCGCGCAAACAGCTTCACGCTCCAGAAGTTCAGCAGGAAGTAGATGATGACCAGCACGGCCGCGATGCTGAGGCCCGGCAGGGTCAGCTCGCCGTGGCCGTCGGGCATGTGCACGTAGAGGTTCTGCGCCCACTGCCACGGCCACGAGGCCATGTACTGCACGGACGCTTCGGCCTCCACCGGGATCACCGACACGATGGCAATCCAGTTCGCCCAGGCGCCGATGAAGCCCACCAGCGAGCCATGCGAGTAGTGGCTGTAGCGCACCATGCCGCCCGACTCGGGGAACATCGCGCCGAGCTCGGCGTAGGTGAGCGCGATGGTCATGATGATTGCGGCGCCGAGCACCCAGGCCCATACCGCGCCGGGACCGGCGAGACCGGCGGCGCGCCAGGCGCCGAACAGCCAGCCTGAGCCGATGATCGACCCCAGGCCGGTGAGCATGAGGGCGAACGGACCGACATCGCGTCGGATCGAAGAATGAGACATGCAGGTCCCCAGGTCAGTGGAACGGGCCGCCTCCTGGGCGACATAAGGGGGCGATGATGACAGACCGGTCCCGCGGCTGTCAGCCCGTCAGGGGTCACGAGCCGTGGCGCAGCGCAGCAGCCAGGTCATTGAATCGGCGAATGAAACGGTACGGCAGCGCACGGTGCGGGCGCCTCGGGCGACACCCAAATTGGCGGTGGCCGGCGGGCCCGTTAGTATCGGGGTTCTCCAGGCAAGGAGGGCGCACCATGATTCGTGCGATGTGGGTGATGGCCATGGCGGTTGCATTCGCGATGCCCATGATGGCGACTTCCGGCGATGCGGCACGCGAGGCGTTGCAGAAGCGCGCCGAGGCGGGTGATGCCAGCGCCCAGATCGAACTGGGCCGCGCGCTTGCGGAGGACGGCGCGCCGGCAGACAAGGCCGCCAGCACCGCCTGGTACCGCAAGGCGGCCATGGCCGGGAACGCGGAGGGCGCCTGGCAGCTCGGCTTTGCCACCATGGAAGGCCGCAGGCACCCCACGAGATGTGCCCGCAGGGCTCGAATGGCTGCGGCAGAGCGTGAACGTCAGCCAGGACGCCGACCACATGGCCGCGCTGGCTCTGGTGCTGGCCAATGCCGGCGAAGATCAAAAAGAAGCCATGCAGTGGGCGCAGAAGTCCGTGGACATGGGCTCGCCCAAAGGGATGGAAGTCCTGGGCATGGCAAGGCTTTTCGGCAAATGGGGCATATCCAAGGACCCCGCGACGGCCGAGAAGCTTTTGACCGCGGGAGCGCAGAAGGGCGATCTCAACACGCAGGTTGCCCTCGGCAAGCTGTATTTCTCGGGTGCTTTTGGCCGGAAGGACGCCGCTGCCGGTATGCACTGGCTGCAGGTTGCCGCGGACCGCGGCAGCGGCGAGACCGCCGGCTTCCTGGGGTTCTTGCTCCTCACCGGCAAGGAGGATGTGCCGGTGGATGCGGCGCGCGGCGTGGCGCTTGCGCGCAAGGCCATGGCGAGCAATGCCATGGAAGGACATTACGCGATGGGCGTGGCGTACGTGACCGGCGTTGGCGTGGCGCCGAATCCTGCGGAGGGCTGGTACGAGATTTCTTTGGCCCAACGCATGGAAGGCACGCAGGGGATGGCCAGCTCGGGCGACTACCTTGCCAAAGCGGCATCCAAGCTCACAGCTGCGCAGCTTGCGCAACTGAAAGCGAAAGTGGATGCCGACGCCGCGAAGCTGCCTGCGCCGCCTGGGTCGTAAACGGATCCGCCGCAGGAAATCTCATCGCCATCGTCATCCCGGCCATTTACCGGGATGACGATAGAAAGAGCATGCAGGCGCGAGCCGAGGCTGGCGGATGAGCCGCCGGCGCCTCAGCACTCGATGACGTTTACCGCCAGGCCGCCGCGCGAGGTTTCCTTGTACTTGTCCTTCATGTCGCGGCCCGTGTCGCGCATGGTGGCGATCACCTTGTCCAGCGACACGCGGTGCTTGCCGTCGCTCTTGAGCGCCATGCGGCTGGCGTTGATGGCCTTCACCGAAGCCATCGCGTTGCGCTCGATGCAGGGAATCTGCACCAGGCCGCCGATGGGGTCGCAGGTGAGGCCGAGGTTGTGTTCCATGCCGATTTCAGCGGCGTTTTCCACCTGCAGCACGTTGCCGCCGAGTGCCGCGGTAAGGCCGCCGGCGGCCATCGAGCAGGCCACGCCGACTTCGCCCTGGCAGCCCACTTCGGCGCCGGAGATCGAGGCGTTCTCCTTGTAGAGAATGCCGATCGCGCCTGCCGTGAGCATGAAATCGACGATGCCGTCTTCGTCCGACTTGGGGCAGAAGCGGTGGTAGTAGTGCAGCACCGCCGGCACGATACCTGCCGCGCCGTTGGTCGGCGCCGTCACCACGCGACCGCCCGCGGCGTTTTCCTCGTTCACGGCAAGCGCGTAGAGGTTCACCCAGTCGAGGATGGTGAGCGGATCCTTCAGCGAGGCTTCCGGCTGGTCGCGCAGGTCGGCCGCCATGGCCGGCGCGCGGCGCGTCACCTTGAGGCCGCCTGGCAGTACGCCTGGCGAGCGCAGACCGCGGTTGACGCAGTCCTGCATGGCCTTCCAGATGGTGAGCAGGCCGGCGCGGACGTCGGCTTCGCTGCGCCACACCTTCTCGTTTTCCATCATCAGCTGCGCGATGGACAGGTTGTGCCTCTGGCACAGCTCCAGCATCTGGTCGCCGGTGGAAAACGCGTAGGGCAGTTCGGTGGTATCGGCCACGATGCGGTCTTCGGCCGCCTCGTCATGGTTGACCACGAAGCCGCCGCCCACCGAGTAGTAGTCGCGCGTGGCCAGCTCATGGCCTTCGGCGTCGTAAGCGGAGAAGCGCATGCCGTTGGTGTGGAACGGCAGCTTCTGGCGCTTGTTGAACACCAGATCGCGCTTTTCTTCAAACTCGATCTCATGCTTGCCCAGCACACGCAGTCGATGCGTGGTGCGGATGCGCGAGAGCGTCTCGGGAATCTGGTCGGGATCGACCGTGTCCGGATGCGCGCCTTCAAAACCCAGCAGCACGGCCTTGTCGGTGCCGTGTCCGCGACCGGTCATGGCCAGCGAGCCGTACAGTTCGGCGCGCACGCGCGTCACCCGATCGAGTACGCCTTTTTCTTCCAGCCAGCGCTCGGCAAAGCGCGCCGCGGCGCGCATGGGGCCGACGGTGTGCGAAGAAGAGGGACCGATGCCGATCTTGAACAGGTCAAATACGCTGACAGCCATGGAAACACGCGGAGTGGGCGGGGAGAACCGCACATTCTACGCGGCCTGTCGAATGATGTTTGTCGCGCCGCAGCGATGCATTCGGTGCGCACGCGTATGGTGCACCGCGCTCACACCGGTGCACGCGGTGTCCGGTAACCGCTTTTTCCTACGCAACGCGAACGTCACCACAGGACGGCGCCGGTTCGGACGTCCATATCGGACGAGGCCGGTTGCACAGCTCTTCGGCGACAACGGTATAAAAATACCATTGACACTAAAATGGTATGTTGATAACACTGTATGGGCGAATACCTGACTCTCCGGGGGGAGAACGTGATGGAACTTCGTCGTACGCAGTTCAGTCGTCGCTGTATCTGTTCGGCCATCGCCGCCGTGTTGATGAGCCCGCTTTGTGCCATGGCGCAGCAGCCCGATGCCGGCGTGCCGGTGGCCACCGCAAGCACCGACGCGGCCAGCAGCGATGTCGCTGCGCAGGCCGGTGTGGATGCGTCGCAGGCCTCATCGACATCGTCAGCCGAAAAGTCGGCCCAACAACTGGGCACCGTCATCGTCACCGCCAACAAGCGCAGCGAGCGCCTGCAGGACGTGCCGATGGGTGTGTCGGTGATGGCGGGCCCGCAGCTGGAGCGGCAGAACGCCACCAGTTTTGCCGACTACGCCACGCAGATCCCGGGCCTCAATACCATCTCCACCGGCCAGGGCCAGACGCAGCTGGTGTTGCGAGGCATCACATCCGGCAGCGGGCAGCCGAACGCGGCCGTCGGCACCTACGTCGACGACGCGCCCTACGGATCGAGCACGGTCTACGCGCTCGGCAGCCTGCTTACGCCGGACATCGATCCATATGACCTGCAGCGCATCGAAGTGCTGCGTGGTCCGCAGGGCACGCTCTACGGCTCGAACACGCTCGGTGGCCTGGTGAAGTTCGTCACCACGCCGCCGGATACCACGCAGGCCAGCGGCCGCATCGGTGTGGATACCAGCAGCGTCGACAACGGCGGCACGGGTTTCGGTGCGCACGCAACGGTGAACATCCCGCTGGCCAATACGCTCGCACTGCGTGTCAACGCGTACGACCGCACCGATCCGGGCTATATCGACAACGTCACCACCGGCAAGACCGAGGTCAACGAGGCCAAGGTGTCCGGTGCGCGTGCGCAGGTGCTGTGGACGCCCAGCGACAAGGTCTCGGTGCGCTTTGCGGCGCTGGCGCAGAACCTCAGCAGCGACGGTCTTGCCAACGGTGGCGTGGACATCGATCCGGACACGCTCAAGCCGATCTACGGCGACAACAAGCAGGCGAGGGCGGCGGGCACGGGCGAACTCAAGCTGAAGTATCGCCTGTACGACCTCACGGTGAACGCTGACTTCGACTGGGCCAAGCTGGTCTCCACCACCAGCTACGGCACGGTGCGGCTCAACGAGAACACCGACGTTACCAACGCCTACGGGCCCATCCTCAATCCGATCTTCGGGCTGGATACCGGCGGCTACTCCATCCATCAGCCGGTGTCGATGAACAAGGTCACGCAGGAACTGCGCCTGCAGTCGCCGGAGCAGCAGTTGCTGGAGTGGCGCGTGGGCCTGTTCTACACGCACGAGCGCAGCACCGACAGCCAGAGCGTGTTGAGCTTCGATGCGAACACGGGTGCGCCGATCGCGTTGCCGACGCTGGCCGACCTGGCCATCGGGCCGGCGGTATTCACCGAATGGGCCGGCTATGGCGATGTCACGTGGCATGCCACGTCCAACCTGAGCGTGCTGGTCGGCGCGCGTTACAGCTTCGACAAGACGACCTATCAGCAGACGGGCACCGGCATCCTCACGGGCGACAGCAACTTCTCTACGAACGGCACCGACCACCCGGTGACCTACCTGTTCAACCCCAGCTACAAATTCAGCGACGACCTGATGGCGTATCTGCGCGTCGCGTCCGGCTTCCGCCCGGGTGGCCCGAACGTCGGCGTGCCGCCGGGACTGGGCGCACCGCAGACGTTCGATGCGGACAAGCTGGTGAGCTACGAGCTTGGCCTGAAATCGTTGATGCTGGACAAGCGCATGAGCATCGACGTCGATGTGTTCTACATCAACTGGAGCAAGATCCAGCTCGCCGAAACCGCGGGTGGCTTCAGCTTCCTCGGCAACGGCGGCAAGGCGAACAGCAAGGGCCTGGAAGCCAACTGGCGCTTCACGCCCGTCTCCGGCTTCACGGTGTGGGCAAACGCCACCTACACCAAGGCGGAACTCTCCGCCGATACGCCGCCCGGCGGCCTTTACGGCTACGACGGCGACCGGTTGCCGTACGTCCCGAAGTGGAACGCGAACCTCGGCGCGGACTACAACTTCCCGATGGGCTCGGGATGGTCGGGCTTCGTGGGTGGCAACATCAGCTACGTCGGTTCGCGCAAGTCGGACTTCAATACGGTGCCGGCACCGCAGTTCACGTTGCCCAGCTTCACCAGCGTGGATCTCCATCTTGGCGCCAACGTCGACAAGTGGACGGTCTCGCTCTACGCCAAGAACCTTGGCAACAAGCGCGGCATCACGGCGATGAGCAGCGAGACGCTCAATCCCATCGGTAGTCCCTTCCAGGCGACGTACCAGACGCCGCGCACCATTGGCCTTTCGGCAAGCGTCGAGCTTTGAGCCACTTTGCATCCAACTTGGAGCGTTTCATGAAGCACTTCGTCAAACGGTTGGTTGCGCTGATGGCCTGCGCGACCGCGACGCTGAGCCTGGCTCAGGTCCCGCCGGTTCCCCCGGCGCAGCCCGTCGAGGCAACGCCCGCAGCACCGGCCGCCCAGGACACATCCACGCACGCGCTGACAAGCGACGACCTTTCCAGCTTCTTCGACGGCCTGGTGCCGTTCGCCATCCAGCGTGGCGACATCGCGGGTGGCGTGATCACCGTGGTGAAGGACGGCAACGTGCTGTTCTCGCGTGGCTACGGTTATGCCGATCTGAAGACGCGCCAGCCGGTGTCTCCGGAGACCACGCTGTTTCGCCCCGGCTCCACGTCCAAGCTGTTCACCTGGACGGCCGTGATGCAGATGGTCGAGCAGGGCAAGATCGATCTCGATCACGACGTCAACGAATACATCGACTTCAAGATCCCGCCGTACGAAGGCAAGCCGATCACCGTGCGCAACCTGATGACGCACACTGCGGGTTTCGAGGAAGTGGCGCGCGACCTGCTGCCGGCCACGTCGGATGAAGTGAATCTCGAGCGCTACCTCAAGAGTCACCTGCCGGTGCGCATCTTTCCGCCGGGCGAAACGGTGGCGTACTCCAACTACGGTTGCGGACTGGCTGGCTACATCGTGCAGCGCGTGTCCGGCGAGCGTTTCGAGGACTACGTGCAGAAGCACATCCTGCAGCCGCTCAACATGGCGCACTCCTCGTTCGATCAGCCGCTGCCCTCGGCGCTCGCGCCGCTGATGTCCAAGGGCTACAAGACCGCGTCCGATGGCGAGGCCCAGCCGTTTGAATGGGTGGATCCGGCACCGGCCGGCGCGCTCAGCTCGTCGGGCATCGACATGGCGCAGTTCATGATCGCCCAGCTGCAGAATGGCCGTTACGGCGACACGCGTATCCTGAAGGAAGACACCGCCAAGCTGATGCATTCGCCGCAGTACACCGCGTCGAAGGGCATGGTGGGGTTTGACCTGGGCTTCTATCAGGAAGACCGCAACGGCCTGCGCATCATCGGCCATGGCGGCGACACCGAAGTGTTCCACAGCGATCTGCACCTGCTGCTGGACAAGGATGTCGGCATCTTCATGTCGTTCAACAGCCTCGGCAGCGAGGTGGGCGGCGCACACACCATTCGTGGTGCGATCTTCTACGCGTTCCTTGATCGCTACTTCCCGCATCCGCTGCAGGAGCAGCCGGCCATGGCCTCGGCCAAGGCCGACGCCGCGCGTGTGGCCGGATGGTACGAGTCCAGCCGCATCAATCTCAGCGCTTTGCGCCCGTTCAACCTGCTGGGTCAGATGAAGGTCAACGCGATGCCGGACGGCACGCTGACCATCGCCGCGCTCAGCGATTACGCCGGCAAGCCGCTGCACTGGCGTGAAGTGAGCCCGCTGCATTACGTCGAGGAGAACGGCCAGCGCAAGCTCGACTTCATCGCCGACGCGAACGGCAACATCAAGTACTGGGCGACGGACCATATCTCGCCGGTGTTCGTGTTCAACCGCGTGCCCGCCGCCAAGAGCATGGGTTCGGTGAGCCTGTGGGCGAGCCTCTCGCTGGTCGTGGTGCTCGGTGCGCTGCTGTTCTGGTGGCTGGGTGCGTGGATGCGTCGCCATTACCACCGCCCGTTCGAGATCGCTCCGGCGCTGCGTCGTACCCGCCTGTGGTCGCGCGTCGGTGCGCTGCTGCTGTTCGGCGACGTGCTGGGTTGGGTGCTGATGATCGCCGCGATCTCCGCGAACGAGAATCTGCTGCTGCGCGGTTCGGCAACGCCGTGGTTCTACCTGCTGTACGTGCTGGGGGCAGTGTCCGTGGTGGGTGCACTTGCCGTCGTATTCCACACGGTACGCAACTGGCAGCTGGCCCAGCGCGGCTTGTGGGTGCGCATCGGCGAGACGCTGCTGGCGCTGTCGGCGCTGTACCTGGCGTGGTTCATCCTGGCGTTCGGGATGATCAGCTTCAACGTGCGCTTCTGAGGGGGAGGTCGTTGATGACAATGCACGGTATCAAGCGGATGAAGCTGACGGCGTCGATCGAGCGGGTCGAAATGACCGCGCCGTTCCGCATCACTGGCTACACGTTTACGCACAACGAGCTGCTGGTAGTGCGGCTGGAGAGCGAAGGCCTGGTTGGGCACGGCGAGGCGCTCGGCGTGTACTACCACCAGGACACGCCGCCTTCCATGCTGCGGCAGGTGGAGGCATTGCGCGGCATCATCGAGGACGGCGTCACGCGGCAGCAGCTGTTGACGCTGCTGCCTCCCGGCGGCGCGCGTAATGCGCTCGACTGCGCGCTGTGGGATCTCGAAGCCAAGCAGCAAGGCAAGCCGGTGTGGCAGCTGGCCGGCCTCAACCCGCCCGAGCCGCTGCTGACCACCTTCACTGTGGGCGCCGAGGAGCCCGAGGTGATGGCCGAGCGTGCGCGCAACTACACGCAGGCGCGCGCGCTCAAGCTCAAGTTGACCGATGACGATCGCAATGCGGATCGCGTGCGTGCCGTGCGCGCGGCGCGACCGGATGCGTGGCTGATGGTCGATGCGAACCAGGGTTTTACGCCGGAGACCCTCGCGTCGCTGTTGCCGGCGCTGGTGGAGAGCCGCGTCGCCGTCGTCGAGCAGCCGTTTCCGGTGGGCAAGGAAGCGTGGCTGGACGACGTCGACAGTCCGATTCCGCTGGCCGCCGACGAAAGCGTGCAGGACCACCACGATCTCGAGAAACTGGTCGGCCGCGTGAACGTCATCAACATCAAGCTCGACAAGTGCGGTGGCCTTACCGAGGCACTCATCCTCGCTAAACGCGCGCAGGAGCTGGGCTTCAAATTGATGGTGGGCAACATGGGCGGCACGTCGTGGTCGATGGGGCCTGGCTTCGTCGTCGGCGCGCTGTGCATGGTGGTTGACCTCGACGGTCCGCTGTTCCTAGTGTCGGACCGTACGCCGGCGGTCCGTTACGAAGACGGGCGTATCTGGTGTCCGGAAGAAGTCTGGGGCGGCGCCATGGCCGTCGATGCGTAAGCGAGCAGGGGAGTGACGTCGCGCATGTTCGAAGCGGGAGTTCCGGCACGGGAAAGCACTTGGTTTGGCCATCCGGCCGGCCTGAGCATCCTGTTTCTCACCGAAATGTGGGAGATGTTCTCCTTCTTCGGCATGCGCGCGTTGCTGGTCTACTACATGACCATGCACCTGAAGATCGGGCAGGAGCATGCATCGCTGATCTATGGCGTGTACGCAGCCTTCGTCTACTTCACGCCGGTCTTCGGCGGCATCGTCGCGGACCGCTGGCTGGGCAAGCGCAATTCGGTCGTCATCGGTGGCGCCACCATGGCGTTGGGCCATTTCATGATGGCGTCCGAACCGCTGTTCTATCCAGCATTGGCGACGATCGCGCTCGGCAACGGATTGTTCCTGCCCAGCCTCGCCAGTCAGATCGAGGGCCTCTATCGGCACAACGATCCGCGTGCGAGCAATGCTTACAACATCTACTACATCGGCATCAATCTCGGTGCTTTCCTCGCGCCATTGGTGTGCGGCACGCTGGGTGAAGCCTTCGGCTGGCACTGGGGTTTCACTGCGGCTGGCCTCGGCATGCTGCTGTCGCTGGTGATTTATCTGGGCGGCGGCCGCTACCTGCCGCCGGAGCCCGCACGAACCGAGGCTGCCGTGCGTACCCGGCATCCGGTGGATCGTGCGGTGATGCAGCGCTTTGGTTTCCTCATCACCGTGGCGGCCATCGTCGTGGTGTTTCGCGGCGCATACGAGCAGGTGGGCAATACCATTGCGCTGTGGGCAAGCGAAGGCGTTGATCGCCAGGTGACGGCGGGCTGGAGCATCCCGATGACGTGGTTCCAGTCGCTGGATTCACTGGTGGTGTTTACCGCGACGCCGCTCTTGGTGCTCCGCTGGGCGCGGCTGGCCAAGCGTGGCGTCGAAACGCCGTGGCTCAAGAAGATGGCATTCGGCGCAGCGGTGGTGGGCGCGTCCTATGTGATCCTCGCCTGCGTGGCGGCCTGGTCGGAAGCGCACGGCACGCGCGCCAGTTGGGTGTGGCTGGTGGGCTGGTTCATCATGATGACCCTGGGCGAGCTCTACATCCTGCCGATCGGCCTGGGTCTGTTCGGGCGCATGGCGCCGGAAGGTTTCCGCGCCACGAGCATCGCGACGTGGTTCTTCGCCGGCTTTTTCGGCAACCTGCTGGCAGGCGCCCTGGGCACGCTGTGGAGCAGCCTGACCCACGGCTGGTTCTTTGCGTTGATCGGCGCGGTCGCAGGGTTGGCGGCAGCGCTTTTGTATATCCTAGGTTTACGGCTGGGTCACGTTGAAGCACGCGACGATGCGAGCGCAGCCATGGTGCTTTCCCGATAAGCAGGCGGCAATGACCAAGGATCTCCAACAAAAGCTGAAGGATCGCTGGGAAACATTCACGGCGTCCGAACAGAAGATCGCCAGCTACCTGCTGCACAACATGCGCGACGTGCCCTTCGAAACGGCGGCCTCGCTGAGCAAGCGGGTGGGCGTCAGCCAGATGACGGTGGGGCGCTTCTTCCGCAGCCTCGGTTATGAAGGGGTCAACGACCTCAAGGAAGAGTTGCGCACCGACACCTCATGGCGCCACCTGTACAAGGACGTGGAGAAGTCGCGCGACGCCGATCCTCTCGCCGGACATCTGCATGCCGAGATTCGCGCGCTGACCAGCACGCATGCGCTCGCAGGTACCAAGGAATGGAAGTCGGTGGTGAAGCTGCTGACCTCCGCCGATCGCGTGACGGTATCGAGCTTCCATCACGGTACTTTCCTCGGCCTCGGCTTCGCGGCGATGCTGCAGCAGGTACGCCCGCACGTGTCGTTCAATTCGGGCATCGATGGTGCCTACGCCGACATGCTGCTCGATTCCACGCGCAACAGCTGCGTGGTGCTGATCGACATGCGCCGCTACTTCCGCCAGTTCCGCACGCTGGCGGAGGAAGTGGTGGAGCGCGGCATCCCGCTGGTGCTGATCACCGATACCGAGTGCTACTGGGCCCGCGAACTGACACCGAACGTGCTGATGATCCAGGCCGATCGCGCGTGGCACAGCTTCAGCGCGTACACCAGCCTGTTCAGCCTGCTGACCACGGCGATGGTGCAGGAGGCAGGCGACGTGATGGATCGCATCACCGAGATCAATCGTCTGCGCCAGCACTTTGCCGGCTATCTGGAACGCGACAATACGGATGTCGCCAAGAAGGATGCGGCCGCCACGACGACTCGCCGAAAGGGCGGTCGCACCCCTTCCAGGTCCAACCGCTGAGCCGGAACTGAGCGGGAGGCCTGGCCTCCCGCGTCACCCCTTGCTTGCCTCAGAACCGGTAGCGCACGTTCAACATGTAATTGCGCGGCGCCGAGTAGAAGCCCTGTGACCAGTAGAGGCTGGTGATGTATTTGCGGTCGGTGACGTTGTCGATGTTGAACGTCGCGCTCCAGTGCGGGTTGAAATCGTAGCCGGCCATGAGGCCCAGCACCACGTACGAACCCTGGGTCGTGTAGATCTCGCTGCCATCGAGCGCGACACTCTGCTGGTCGCGATAGATGCGGTCCTGCCATCGCAGCGTGGCACCGACGCGCAGGCCGTCGAGCGTCGGCATGCGATAGGTCGTGGACATCCGGAAAGTGCGTCGTGGCACGTAGGTGCGTACGTTCGCGCCATCGGGGTCATGCAGGCCCAGCTGCGTGTAGCCGCCGCCCAATTGCCAACGGTCGGTGAGCTGTCCGCTTACGTCGAACTCGAAACCCTTCGCAGTCGCGTCGATGCCGGCGTAGTAATCCTGGTTCGTCGCGAGGTTGTGCCCGGCATATTCGGCGAGACCATCCTGGCGCGTGCGGAACAGCGCAAACGTGGCGTTGAGGCGTCCGTCGTACCATTCGCCCTTGATGCCGGCTTCGAGATTCGCGCCCGTCACCGGGTCGAGCACCTTGTTGTTGACGTCGGTCTGCGTTTGCGGGTTGAACAGTTTGGCGTAGCTCACATACAGCGAGTAGTTCGTCGAAAGGTCGTAGACGGCACCAATGAACGGCGTGGTTTCCGTCTTGCTGTAGTTGCTCGGCACGCCATAGTTGACGCCGGTTTCCTCGACGTGGACGAGGCTCGCGCCGGTGATGAGGGTCAACGGCTCGGCAAGGCTCCAGCGAGCCGTCGCGTAGAGGCTCTTGCGCTTGATGTGGAAATCGCCGTTGCCGTAGTAGGCATCGAATGGCGGCATGGGATAGTCGCCCGTCCATTCGTTGAGCGGCGGCAGCGGCGTGCCGATGCCCTCACCGTAGCCGGAGAGCTGGTGCACGTCATCCTTCGCCCAGTTGGCGCCGATCACCAGCTCATGGCGACGGCCGGCGAGATCGAAGGGCCCGGTGGCGTAGAGGTCCGCCACATATTGCTTCTCGGTGCTGTTGTAGGCGGACGGATAGGAGAACAGCCCCAGCCCCGTCTGCGCATCCGGCGTGCCGTACACGTAGAACAGGTTGCTGCCCTCGGTGACGCGGCGATAGTTGAGCGCGGCTTTCAGGCGCCACTCGTTGCCGAGTTCCTGGGTGAGTTCGATGAAGCTGCGCGTGTCGGCGATGTTCCAGTGCGACCAGTCGGCGGAGGTGCTGGCGGAGCGGTCGTAATCGGTTGCCGTGCCGTCCGTGTTGTACAGCGGGAGCGCGCCCCACATGCCGCCGTGGGTCTTGTTCTTCTGGTATGTGACGCCCGCGGTAAGCAGCGTGCTGCTGGTGAGGTCTGCCTCGACGATGCCGGAGATCACCTGCTTGCGAAGGTTGTAGCGGTCCAGGTAGCTGTCGGTGTCCTGGCCCGCGGCGACCAGGCGCCCGCGCACGCTGCGCGAATCGTTCAGCGGCCCCGAGAGATCCACGTCGAGGCGACGGTTGTCCCAGCTGCCCACGGTCAAGCCGACATCGCCCTGGAAATCCGCGGTAGGACGCTTGCGCACGAAATTGATGGTGGCCGACGGATTGCCGGTAAAGGAGAGCAGGCCGTTCGCGCCGCGCAGCACTTCCACGCGTTCGTAGATGGCCGTATCGATATCGCCTTGTTGATTGCCGTCGGCGAAAGGCATGCCTACGCCATCCATCAGGAAGTTGGTGACGTCGAAGCCGCGCGCGCTGTAGTAGGTGCGATCGGTTTCCACGCGCTCGACGTTCACGCCGGTGGTGTTGTCCAGCACGGCGTTGATGTTGTTGAGGCCGAAGTCGTCCATCTGCTGGCGCGTCACCACGCTCATCGACTGCGGCGTCTCGCGCATCGACAGTGAGAGGCGCGTGGCGCTGTCGGTGGCCTTGGTGGTGTAGGAGTCGCCATCGCCCGTGACGGTGGCGGTGGCCTGCACGCCTTCGAGATTCTTCACCTTGGTGGCATCGGGCCCCTCGGGGGCATCCCCGGCATGGGACAACGGCGCGACGAGCGCGAAGGCGAGCGAGACGGCAAGACGGCAGCGCAGGGGATGGCGTCGCGTGAGCGAGGCGTGGAATGACATCGAGGTAGCCCTTGTTGGTATAGGAGTTCGGCGCGGACGCACCGAGGGCATTGGCGATGGCTGGGCCCACTCGGTAAATGATAGTTATTATCATTTAAGTTGACTAGTCTCCGGGGCCGGCGAGATGCCGCGGAAGGCTGACGACTCGCGCGTCTGAGTCGGGTAGGGCTCGCGATCAGCGGCGGCGCTGGGGTATCGTCCGCCGCTTATGTCGACGCGATACGTGCTCTACCAAAGGGACTACTGCCACCTGTGCGACCAGGCGCTGGCCGTGATGGCCGAGGCCCGGTCACCGGATTTCGACAGCGTATGGGTCGATGACGATGACGCGCTGGAAGTGCGCTATGGCACCCGGGTGCCGGTGCTGCGCGACCAGCAGGACGGTCGCGAACTCGACTGGCCGTTCGATGCGGCCGCCGTACGGCAATTCCTGGCCGAAACGGCGCCTCCCTTGTAGGAGCGCACCCAGTGCGCGACCGCGGCGCAGCGGCGTCTTCGCTCCATAGGCCTTTCGCGCACTGGGTGCGTTCCTACAAAAAGAAAGGCGGGCCCCATGGGCCCGCCGGATGTCAGGTGTCGAAGGCGAAGCGCTTACTTCGCCACAAGCACCAGATGCGCGTTGACCTTGACGTCCGCACCGATCACCGAGGTATCGGCGTATTCGCCGCCGCCCACGCCGTAATCCAGGCGCTTGACCGTGCCGCTCACGTCAAGCGTGGCGCCGGTGCCTTGCGACTTGAACGTGACGTTGAGGCTCACCGGCTTGGTCACGCCGCGCAGCGTGAGGTTGCCGTCCGCGACGACCAGCGCACCGTTCTGGCGAAAGCCGGTGGTTACGAAGTGCGCTTTCGGAAACTTGGCCACGTTGAAGAAATCGGCGCCGGGCAGCGCGCCATCGCGGTCGTTGTCGCCGGTCTTCACGCTGGCGAGGTCGACGTCCACGTCGAACTTGGACGTGGCGACCTTGGCCGGGTCGTAGCTGATGTTGGCCGTCCATTTGCCGAACGTGCCTTCGAACGCCTGCCCCTGGAACGTGCCGGCGAAGCCGAGCTTGCTGCCGGCCGGTTGCACGGTGTAATCGGCGGCGCTGGCGAGGCCTGGCAGAGCGAGCGCGAGCAGGAGCGGGGCGGCGAGCTTGAGGGCGTTCATCAACGGTCTCCTTGGGAAGGGGCGTTGTTGCGCAGGCGGCGGAAGGGGAGCATGCGCAGCAAGGTGTTGTCGCGATCGATCAGGTGGTGTTTCAGCGCGCCGCCGACATGCAGCACCAGCAAGGCCACCAGGATCCAGAACAGGTTCTCGTGGATGCTGTGCGAGAGATGGCGCAGGTCGGGGCTGGCGCTGCCGAGCGCGGGCAGGTTGAACATCTTGAAGAACTGCAGCGGCTTGCCGGTCACGGAGTTGAACCACCAGCCGCTCAACGGGATGGCAGCGATCAGCACGTACAGCAGCAGGTGCACGCCATGCGCGATGAGTTGCTGCCAGCGCGGCGCAGGATCTTCCACCGGGCGGCGGTCGCCGAGGCGCCAGACGAGCCGCAGCAGGAGCAGCGCGAGCACGGTGAGGCCGATCGACTTGTGCAGCGCCAGCCAGTTGATCTTCTGCATCGGCGAACTGGCCAGGTCCATCATCAGGCCGAAGATGCCGTTGCCGATGATGAGCAGGGCAGTGGCCCAGTGGAGAAACTTCGCGACCGAACCCCATTGGCGGTCGTTGCTGCGCAGGCTCATGGAGACTCCTTGTTGGATTGGGCCTTGTCGTCCTGGACGGCTTCCAGTTCGAACCACACGCTCACGCCGTGGCCGATCGAGTTGGCATTGGACGTCATGCCGAAATCGTCGCGATTGAGCGTCGCGGTGGCGGAAAAACCCGCCGTGGTGTGCATGCCGTAGATGGTGGTGCCGCGGCGGTTGGCGGTGAACGCCAGGTCCACCGGCTTTGTCACGCCGCGCAGGGTGAGATTGCCGTGCAGCACGCCGTGCGTGTCGTCCTTGCGTTCCACCGAGGTGCTGACGAAATGCGCGTAGCGGTTTCTGGCGACATCGAGGAAAGCCGGCTTCTTCACGGCGTCGTTCCAGGCGGTGTCGCCCATGTCCAGGCTGTCCAGGTCGATGTCCAGTTCGGTGGCCGACTGGCTCCAGTCGTCCGGATCGAAGCGCAGCCAGCCACGGGCGATGTGCAGGCGTCCGAAGGGGCGCGAGAAGCCGTTGTGGTCGATGCTGAAAAGAATCTGGCTGTGCGTCGTGTCATACCGGTAGGTCGCCGGTGCTGCCTGCAAGGTTGCAAGCGGAAGGCAGGCGCACGCAATGGCGAAAACAAACCGTCGTGTGGGGCGGAAGAGGCGCATGGGGCGGAAGTCTGGATGATCCGCGAGGGAGGCGCCAGCAGCGGTCCAGGAACGGATTGTTTCCGCAGCCGCCCCTTCACCGCCTGTTTAGGCCTTTACGTCAGCACTTTCGGAGCCCGATGGCGCTCGTTATGACACCGTTGCTCTGGCATGATCGGGCCTTCTCGGGGGAGATCATGCTGCCGTCCTTGCTGTTCAGCGCGTTTTTGTTTGCAGGCCTGCCCGTTGCCGCGCCCGTCACGGCACCGGCTGCGCCGGCGGCGAGCGCTGCGCTACCGACGCCGCAGTTCCGGCGCTACGGCACCGCCGAGGGCCTGCCCAGCAGCAGCGTGTACACGGCCGTGCAGTCGCCCGATGGCGTGATGTGGTTCGGCACCAAGAGCGGCATCGCACGCTACGACGGCGTCAGCTTCAAGGTATTCCGTCATGTGGTCGGCGATCCGCAGTCGTTGTTCAACAACGGCATCTCCTCATTGCTGTTTGATCGCGGCGACCGCCTGTGGGCAGCGGGCCTCGAGGCCGGTCTCAACCGTTATGACGAACGTTCGAACACGTTTCGCCACTGGGGCCACGACGCCAACGACCCGGCCAGCCTGGCAAGCGACAAGGCCTGGAGCCTTGCACAGACGGCCGATGGCTCGCTGTGGATCGGCACGGCCCAGGGCCTGGACCGCATGCGCCAGGACGGCCGAGGCTTCGACCATATCGTGGTCACCGGTTCGCATCCGGAGGATCTCGGTGTCGTGGGCGCCTTGTTCGTGGATGCCCGGGGCCAGTTGTGGGTCGGCAGCGACAACGGCATCTTCCGTCGCGATGACGCCGGTGAATTCCACCTGATCCGGACCGCGACGCCGGGCCAGTCGCTGGACGCGTGGCGTATCGAGGGCGACGGCGATGAAGTGCGGATCGCCTCGTCGTACGGCCTTTTCGTGGTGGGCGCGGATGACATCGCGCGCCAGATCGGTCGCGGCGAACTGCCCATGACCAACATCCTCAGCAGCGCGCGCGATCGTGCCGGGCGGTTGTGGATCGGCACGCAGCGAGGCCTGTTTCTGCAGGATCGCAAGGACGGACCGGTCCACGCCGTCACCGACCAGCCGGTACTGCACGGCAACCTGCCGGGTACCTGGGTCTGGCAGATATGCCAGGACAACGAGGGCGGCCTGTGGATCGCGTTGTTCGACGGCGGCGTGGGTTACCTCGCGCCGGGCTGGAACAGCGTCAGCCGCTTCACCCATATTCCCGACGACGACACCAGCCTGCGCGATTCGGTCGCCTATTCGGTCGCGCGTGGCAGCGATGGTTCGGTCTGGGTCGGTGAACGCAGCGGTCGCGTGGACCGGCTCATGCCGTCCACCGGCAAGGTCGAGCACGTGCTCTCGGGTTTGCGCGGCGACGTGCTCGGCATGACCGAAGACCGGCCGGGGCGCCTGTGGGTGACCGTGCAGGGCGCGCTGTTTCGCTATGTCGACGGCAAGCTGGACCAGGTGCCGATCAACGCCCACGGTCTGAAGCATCCGCTGGAGGTCGAGCCGGGGCCGGACAACAAGCTGTACGCGCGAACGTTCGGCGAAGGCCTGTTCCGCATCGACCAGGACACGCTCGACATCACGCCGGTGCCCGTCCTGCCCGCGCAGGAGAAAGCCCGGTGGGGTAGCCAGATCACCTTGAAGCGCGGCACGTTCTGGTATGCGAGCGACGGCGGCTTGATGCGCCTGGATCGCAGCCACGATCACTTCGAGCCCGTTCCGGGTGTCGACAACAGTCGTGCGGTGGATGCATTCGACTTCACCGACGACGGCATGTGGCTGGCGCGTCCCGACGGGCTCGAGCTTTATCACTATGCCGGCGACGGTCTCGTGCTGGACCGCAAGGTCGATGCCGCGCACGGCTGGCCTTCCATTAACGTGGTGGACCTGGCGGTGGACAAGCATCGCCGCGTGTGGATCTTCGGCCGCGACGGCTTGTGGCGCTTCGATCCCTCGGACGCGCGTTTCCAGGAGCTGGGTTTGCAGGACGGCCTGAGCAACGGCGAATTCCTGCGCGGCTTCAGCCGCATGAGCGACGGCACCATCTACGCGCCGACCCTGGGCGGCGTGATGGCGTTCAATCCCAATCGCGTCGATGAGCATGTGTCACCGCCGCCGGTATCGATCAGCCGCATCAGCGTGCGCCGGCACGGCATCGTGCAGGATCTGCCGATGCCGGCTTCCAACGAGCTGTCGCTCGGGTGGAAGGACACCGGGCTCGTGATCGAAGCGCGCATGTTTTCGTACGTGGACCCGGCCGCGAATCACTACCGCTTTCGCCTTTCGGGCCTGGATGCGGCATGGGTCGACATGGGCAGCCGCGGCGAGCGCGATTTCGCGGGGCTCGGGCACGGCGATTACACGCTCGACGTGATGGCGGCCGGTGCCGATGGCGTGTGGTCGCATCTGTCGCCGCCATTGAAGATCCACGTGCAGGCGCCGCCGTGGCTCCGCTGGTGGGCGTGGTGCGGCTATGCGCTGCTGATCGCGATGCTCGTGTGGCTCACCTTGAAGGCGTGGCGCCGCCGACTGGCGCAACGCCATCAGATCCAGCTGGCCGAGCAGCGCAGCCGTCTCGCCGAACAGGCGAGCGCGGCGAAGACGCAATTCCTCGCCACGCTCAGCCATGAGATACGCACGCCAATGACTGGCGTGATGGGCATGGCCGAATTGCTGCTGAGCTCGTCGTTGAACGCCACGCAGCGCGAGTACGCCGAAGCCATGCAGCGATCCGGCGGCATGCTGCTCAAGCTGCTCAACGACGCGCTGGATCTCGCGCGCATCGAGGCCGGTCGTCTTGAGCTGGAAAACACGCCGTTCGATCCGCGTACGCTGGTCGAGGACGTCGCGCAGCTGGAGCTGGGCCAGGCGCGCGCGAAGGGCCTGCGTTTCGACATCGACATCCCGGCTGACCTGCCGCATCGCATGATCGGCGATGCCGTGCGCATCAAGCAGGTGCTGCTCAACCTCGCCAACAACGCCTTGAAGTTCACCGAGCGCGGCGGTGTGACGTTGCGCGTGCGACGCACCGGCGACGGTCTTCGCTTCAGCATCATCGACACCGGCCCCGGCATTCCCGAGACCAGCCAGACGCGCCTGTTCCAGCGTTTCGAACAGGTGACCGGCCCGCAGCGGCGCGCCGGCAGCGGACTGGGCCTCGCCATCTGCCGCGAACTGGTGGCAATGATGGGCGGCAGTATCGAACTGGAGTCCAAGGTGGCGTTCGGCAGCACGTTCCACGTACGCCTGCCGCTGTTCGTAGCCCCTGAGCCCGCACCCGTCGTGGCCACCCAGGCCGATGCGCCGCAAGGTCAGCGCTTGCAGGTGCTGCTGGTCGAAGACGATGCCATCGTCGCGGCGGTGATTCGCGGCCTGCTCGAACGCGCAGGCCACGTCGTGCACTACGTGGGCAATGGCCTGGCCGCGCTGGCCGAACTCGCTTCCGCCCCGTGCGACGTGATTCTGCTCGACCTGGACCTTCCGGGCATCGACGGTTTTCAGATCGCGCGCCTCATCCGTCAGCGCGAAGAAACAGGCCAGCGCGTGCCGATCATTGCGATTACCGCACGCTCCGGCGGCGACGAAGAAAATCGCGCGCAAGCTGCCGGCATGGACGGATTCCTGCGCAAACCGCTGACGGGCGAACAGCTGCTGGACGCGATCAACGAGCAACTGGCCGCACGCGCCGACGAAGCGACGTCTTAGCGTTCTCCCCAGGCATACCTTCCGCCATTTGTAGGAGCGCACCCTGTGCGCGACCGCAGAGCCGCGGTGTCCTCGCTCCGTGGGTTTGTCGCGCACTGAGTGCACTCCCACAAAAGATGATCTCGAAGCTGACTTTGTAGCGGCCTCCCGAGACGCACCTCACGCCGTTTTTTTTTAGGAGCGCACCGAGTGCGTGACCGCAGAGCGATGGCGTCACCGCTCCGTAGGCTTGTCGCGCACCGGGTGCGCTCCCACAGAAAACCATCGGACGACCATCAAAAAAGGAAGGGCGCCGAAGCGCCCTTTCACATGTCGAACTTGTTGACCTCGAAGCCGCGGCGCTTGTATTCGGCCCAGCGGGTTCGCGAGCCATCGCGTTCGGCGGGATCGGCGGCGACCACTTCCAGCACGCGGTCGTAGCGGCCGGGTGCGCATTCCTCGCGCAGGTTGATCTGCATCGGGCGGTCTTCGGTTTCCACGCCGGGCGGTACGATCAGTACGGCGGTGAATTGATCGTCGTCATCGCCGGCGAGCTGATGCGTGATGAAGCCGTCCGGATCGAACTCCCACAGCAGCTCGTCGATCGCCTCGGCTTGCGCGAAGTCGCGCGCAAGCACCAGCGTGGGCTGTTGCGCGGCGAATGCGCGCTTGGCCAGCTCGCACACCAGCAGCAGCGGTTGCTCGCGGAAGCGCGGCTTGTCGATCAGGTAGAAGTCGGCGCGAGGCATGGCATAAGCCCTGTGGATTCGCCCTTCCGGCCGTGACCGGAAGGGCGTCGATGAATCAGGCGGCGCGATCGATCAGCCACTGCACCAGCAGCGACACCGGGCGACCGGTGGCGAGACCCTTGCGGCCCTCGTCCCAGGCGGTGCCGGCGATGTCCAGGTGCGCCCAGCGCTGGCCTTCGGTGAAGCGCGCCAGGAAGCAGCCCGCCGTGATCGCGCCGGCATTCTTGCCGCCAATGTTCGCCACGTCGGCGAAGCCCGATTCCAGCTGCACCTGGTAGTCGTCCCACAGCGGCAGGCGCCATGCGCGATCGAGCGTGTTTTCGCCGGCAGCGAGGAGCTCGGCAGCAAGGTCGTCGTGCTTGCTCATCAGGCCGCTGGCGTGCTTGCCCAGCGCGATCACGCAGGCGCCGGTCAGCGTGGCGGCATCGATCAGCACCTTCGGCTGGAACGTCTGCGCCGTGTAGGTCAGCGCATCACACAGGATCAGGCGGCCTTCCGCATCGGTGTTGAGCACTTCGATGGTGAGGCCGGAAAGGCTGGTGAGCACGTCGCTCGGGCGATAGCTGTCGCCGTCGGGCATGTTTTCCACGGCCGGCACCACGCACACGAGGTTCACCGGCAGGCCGAGCTTCACGGCGGCCACGAAGCTGCCGAGCACGCCGGCGGCGCCACCCATGTCGAACTTCATTTCTTCCATGCCCGGGCCGGGCTTGAGGCTGATGCCGCCGGTGTCGAAGGTGATCCCCTTGCCGACGAAGGCGTACGGCTTGTCGCCTTCCGCGCCGCCCTTGTAGTCGAGGATGACCAGCTTCGGCTTGTTGGCCGAACCGCGGCCCACCGCGAGCAGCGAGCCGAAGCCCAGCTCGCCCATCTTCTCCTCGTCGAGCACGGTGCAGCTCACCTTGTCGTGCGCGGCGGCGAACTGCTCGGCCTGCGCGGCGATATAGGCGGGGTTGCAGATGTTCGGCGGCAGGTTGGCCAGCTCGCGCGCGAAGCGCACGCCTTCGGCGATGCCGGATGCCTGCTGCAGGCCGGCCTGTGCATCGTCGCTGGCGACGAACGTGATGGCGGCCAGCTCCGGCTGCGTGCTCTTCTCGCGCGGCTTGAAGGTGGCGGTGTAGCGATACGCGGCGTAATCGGCCGCCAGCGCGGCGGTGCGCACGCGCCAGGCGGCATCGTGGCCCGGCACGTCGACCTCGGCCAGGTAGGACACGGCGCTGTCGATCGGCAGGCGACCCAGCGCGCGCACGGCCTCGATGGCGATCTTCTGGAAGCGTGCACCATCGAAGGTCTTCTGCGTTCCCAGTCCCACCACCAGTACGCGCTTGGCCACGATGCCTTCGGGCGCGTACAGCACGACCGTGGTGCCGGCCTTGCCGGTGATGTCGCCGCTCTCGACCTGGCGCTTGATCGCGCCGTGCGCGGCAGTGTCCACGCGGGCCGCTGCGCTGGTGAACATGCCGTTCTCATAGACGCCGACCACCACGCAAGGGGTTTCGACGGTTTCGGGAGCGGCGGAGCCGAGGCTGAACTGGAGAGTCATATCGTGTCCTGCGAGAAAGGTCCAGAAAGGTCTGGACAGGCTAGACTTGGGGTTTGCCGGGCCCCCGGAAGGGCCACGCCAAGCCCTTCATCTTATCCCATGTCGAGGACCTGTCCCCATGAGCGGGGTGAGAGCGCTTACACTTCACCGTTATTTGTCACCCCGCGCGCGACCTTGCGGTGCGGGCCATTGCGTGCGTGAGGGCCGGTGCTAAGCATCCTCGATCGTTATTTTTTGCGTGAGCTGGCTCAGACCGTAGCCGCCACCGCCATCGTGCTGCTGGCCATCATGTCCGGCATCTCGTTCGCGCACGTGCTGCAGCAGGTGGCGAACGGCAGTTTCCCGGCCAGCGTGATGTTCCAGGTGCTGGGCCTGAACATGCTCGATGGCCTCACCACGCTGTTGCCGCTGTCGGCCTTCCTTGGCGTGTTGCTGGGCCTGGGCCGCATGTGGCGAGAGAGCGAGATGCACGTGCTGGCATCCTCGGGCATGGGCGCCACGGGCCTGCTGCGCCCCATGGGCATCCTCGCCGCGAGCGTGGCCCTGCTGGTTGGCCTCGTTTCGCTGTGGCTCGGCCCATGGGCCGCGCGCACCTCCGACCAGCTGGTGGCGGCGGCGAACCGGTCCGTGATCGCCGCGGGCCTCGACGCTGGTCGTTTCACCGAGCTGCCGGGCAAGGGCGGCATCATCTTCGTCGACCAGCTCAGCCGCGACGGCAGCACGTTGGGCAGCACCTTCATCGCTACCGAGCGCGCCGGCAAGGACAACGTCCCGCACATCAAATTGGTGACGGGCAAGCACGGCCAGCTTTATCAGGAAACCGACGGCAGCGGCCGTTTTCTCGCGCTATGGAACGGTTTCCAGTACGACATCCCGCTGGGCGCGGACAACTGGCGCAAGATGCAGTACGAGCGCAACGACGCGTCGCTGTCCAACGTGCAGTCGGACAACGACGAAGAAGATCCCGCGCATTCGCTGACCACGCTGGCATTGCTGCGCGTCGACAACCCCGATGCGCGCGCGGAATTCGCCTGGCGCACCATCGCGCCGGCGATGACGCTGGTGCTGCTGACGCTGGCGTTGCCGCTGTCGCGCCAGAGTCCGCGCGAGCCGCGCTTCGGTCGCCTGCTGCTCGCGGTACTCGCGTTCTACCTCTACTACCTGCTGATGGCGCTGTGCCGCGGTCAGCTCATCAAGGGACACTGGCACCACTCGGCGCCGATGTGGTTCCTGTCGCTGGTCGTGTTCGGCATTGCCGCCTGGATGTTCCGTAGCCAATACGTCGAGCGCAAGCCGCGAAGGGCGGGTGCCTGATGGCTACGCTGCGCGTCAAGCGTGTCGATTGGCTGGTCGGCACCGGGGTACTGGCATCGATCCTGATGGTATGGCTGGTGATCACCGGCCTCGATGCCGTGGTCCAGCTCATGCGCCAGCTCGGCAACGTGGGCAAGAACGGCTACACAGTGACCAGTGCTGTGGTGTACGTGCTGGTCACCTTTCCGCGTCGCCTGTACGAGATGTTCGGCAATGCCGCGTTGATCGGCGGCCTGCTGGGCCTGGGTGGCCTGGCGGCCACCAACGAACTCACGGCTTTGCGCGCGTGCGGGCTTTCCAAGCTGCGCATCGCGGTGTCGGCCGTGGGCGTAGTGGCCATCCTGATCCTTGGCGTGGTGATCCTGGGTGAGACGGCGGCACCGTGGGGCGACCAGAAAGCGCAGGCGATGCAGCTGCGCATGCGTTCGAGCAGCGTGGGCATGGGCGGTGCTTCCGGCCTGTGGGCGCGCGATGGTGCACGCGTCATCAATGCCAAGGGCGTGACCGTCAAGCGCACCGAAACGCATAGCGTGGTGCAGTTGCACGACGTACGCGTGTTCACGCTGACGCCCGACGGCCAGGTATCCCGCTTCGACTGGGCGCAGACGGCCGAGCACGATGGCCATCAGTGGCTGATGAACCAGGTGCGCAGCACCACGCTCGACGACAAGGGCACCCACAGCACCACGGTCGCCAGCGAGCGCTGGGATTCGAAACTCAATCCGCAGGTACTGGAGCTGTCGGTGATCCAGCCGCAGTACCAGCCGATGCGCGACCTGCGCCGCAACATCAAATACCTCGAACAGAACGGGCAGAACCCGGGCGCGTACGCCAACGCCTTCTGGGGTCGCGCGCTGTATCCGCTCAACGTGCTGGTGCTCGTGCTGTGCGCGATGCCCTTCTCGTTCGGCACGCTTCGCTCAGGCGGCCTGGGCAAACGCATGTTCATAGGCATGCTGCTGGCGATCGGCTGGTACTTCCTGCAGAAGGCGATGGTGAGCTTCGGCACGGTGTACGGCGTGCCACCCCTGATGGCGAACCTGTTGCCGGCGGTGATCTTGGCGGTGATTGCCTGGTTGTATTTCCGCAAGCACGGGTAGCCGAGCGTAATTGGATTTTTTTAAAGAGGGCGGTGGCGACACCGCCCTTTTTCATTCGCACGTTCCCTCTTCGTGCTCGTTGCGAGGGCGTGTTTTTTTTAGGAGCGCACCCAGTGTGCGACAGCCTTTCGCCGCAGTCCTAATTCCCGATTTTTTTCGCCACAGGCGCTGTACCTTTCTCGCGCCATCGCGATCGGGCTCGCCTGAGGCGGGCTTCCGTCCTTCTGCCGAAGGTCGGGTTACTTTCTCTTGCTTGCCCAAGAGAAAGTAACCAAAGAGAAGGGCACCCCGCGTGGCGCCGACTGGGCTTTGCCCAGCCAGTCCGTGAGGGGCGGCCTGGCTTTTCGACCGGGCTCCTGCCCGGACGAAAAGTGCCCGACGTCCTGTCGGGCGCCCCTGCGGGGCCTGATCGTCCACCCCTCACCGCCGCACAGGGGATTGGGTGAAGGCTCGTGCCGCTACGCGGCACATCGCGTCGTAGAGCTGAGGATCGCCGATCGCTATTTGTGTAGGAGCGCACCCCGTGCGCGACTGCGGACTGGCGTGGCTGCCTCGGTCTGCGACTGTCGAGATGAGGGTCACCATCACGCTGCGATCGCGCACGGGGTGCGCTCCTACAGAGGTAGGTCGTAGGCAGTGCCCTCGCGAGCACCCGCCCCTCACCCCAGCCCTCTCCCCGGAGGGGAGAGGGCGATAGGGCGTGGCACCCGAGAGTCCCGCGCCATCCAACGAAGCTGCTTTAACCTCTTCGCTACGGCGCGTTGCGGTGTAGCGACGCCGTTCGAGGTAGCAACGAGCGCATCCCAGCTGGCCGCGATCATCGGGCTCTATCCCTCATATCGCTACGAGCCTTGGCTCTCAAGGCCATTTTCTTTGGGTTACTTTTGACGCGAGCTCATCCCGTGGGGCTTTGACTCCGGGCGTTCCGCCCTCCGCCCTTCCTCGCTCCTCAAAGCCGGCGCCATCCATGGCGCCTCCCCGCGTACGGGCCGGCATCGCCGTTCGCACGCCAAGAGCGCGTGCGTGGGACAGCAAAAGAACGGTGACTCGGGCTTCCCACGGGACTAGCTTCGCGTCGCCGGCAGGAGATCGAAACGCCCGCTGCGTCCCACAGGGACTCCCTTCGGTCATAAGCGGCAACCTGGCGGGAAAGCAATGATCGAAGACCGGCGCTAAGGGGTGACTCGCTTCGCTCGCCCCCAGCGGCCGCTCTTCGGGCGTTTTCCGCGCCTCGCGCTTCGTCCGGCCTACGCCGAGACGACGAGCGATGAAAACCGAGGCGAAAGGATGTCGCGCACTGGGTGCGCTCCTACAGGGGAGCGATTGGCTACTCCGTCGCCGCCTCCGCATCCGGCGCAAATTTCCCCTCTTCCGCAAGACGCGCAAACAACCCGCCCCGACGAATCAATTCGTCGAACCTGCCCTGTTCCACCAGCCGCCCCTGATCCAGCACGAGGATCAAATCGGCATCGCGTACCGTCGACAATCGATGCGCGATCACGAAGGTGGTGCGCCCCTGCGTGAGCCGGTCGAGCGCACGCTGGATGCGTGCCTCGGTGGCGTTGTCGAGCGCGCTGGTGGCTTCGTCGAGAATCAGGATCGGCGCGTCCTTGAGCATGGCGCGCGCAATCGCCAGGCGTTGACGTTCGCCGCCGGAGAGTGAGCGGCCGCGTTCGGCGACCAAGGTTTCCAAACCCTCTGGCTTGCGTGAGATGAAGTTGGCTGCTTCTGCCGCCGCCACGGCTTTCTCGATGGCCGCCTCATCAGCTTCAGGGTCGCCCACGCGCAGATTGTCGAGGATCGAGCGGTAGAACATGCCCGCATCCTGGAACACCACGCCGATGTTTCGGCGCAAGGATTCCAGCGTCACGTCGCGCACGTCATGGCCATCGATCGTGACGCGTCCCTCGGAAGGATCGTAGGCGCGATAGAGCAGGCTGAGAGCGGTGCTTTTGCCAGCGCCCGTCGGGCCGACGAGGGCAATCGTGCTGCCGGGTGGTGCGCGAAAGGTCAGGCCGTGCAGTGCGGGCTGCACAGGGTCGTATCCGAAGCTCACGCGATCGAA
This sequence comes from Dyella jiangningensis, assembly GCA_000632805.1. Lineage (GTDB taxonomy): Bacteria > Pseudomonadota > Gammaproteobacteria > Xanthomonadales > Rhodanobacteraceae > Dyella > Dyella jiangningensis. The sequence goes on from CP007444.1 coordinate 324,633, forward strand.
AACGACGTCGCCTTGCACGCGTGGCAAGGTGATGGCGCCCGGACGGTCCTCGATCTCGGACTGGCGATCGAGCACGGTGAAGAAGTCGCGCAGCGACTGCGACTGGAAGAACAGGTTGGAAAGGAACGTCGCGAACTGTTCCAGCCGTCCGATCAGCAGCATCGAGAAGCCGACGAAACTGACGATGCCGCCGACGCTGATCTCGCCACGCGCATGCAACGCCGCGCCGACGGCGAAGATCGCCACGATGGTCAACGTGCTGGCCGCACGGTTCAGTACCGACAGGATCGCCCAGCCGCGTAGCACTGGATACTGCGCATTGAGCGTGCGTGTCATCAGTTCGTGCAAGGCACGCGATTCAGCTGCGAGCCGCGTGAAGCTTTGCACCACGGTAACGTTGCCGAACACGTCGCCAGCACGCGTGGCGATTTCATGGTGGAGTTCCTCCACCTCGCCCTGCGCCTTGTGCGTGCGCTGCACCGCGACGGCGTTGAAGATGGAGAAGCATAGGAGCAGCGCGATCATCAGGAGCGCCAGCTTCCAGTTGAGCCATAGCGCGACCGGAATCATCACGATGATCGACAGCAGCGTCGCCAGGTGCTCGCGGAAGAAGCTCAGCCACAGATTGAACAGATTGCTGACGCCGACGTTCATGATGCGCGACAGTCGGCCCGTGTGGTACTCGCCGTGAAAAGACAGCGGCATCGATGCGGCATGTTCGAAGAACAGCGCAATAGCCGCGAGTCGGCGCCGGTGTGCCAGGCGGTCGGCGTGCAGCGATACCCAGACGTTGGCGAGCACGCCGGCGAAGCCGACGCCGGCCCACAGGCCGATCAGCCGTGACGCGTGTCCGTTGTCTGCCGACAGCGCGTCGACGACGCGGCCGAACAGTACCGGCTCCAGGAAGAACACGCCTGCCAGTGCAAGGTTTGCCAGCGCCAGCGTGATCGCCAGGCGGCGCTCCGGCCCCAGAAGTCCGATGACCCGCAGGTACAGGTGCAGGAACGACATGCCGGGACTCCGCTCGGTGTGCGTTGGCATCCAAGGCTAACGGAAATGGACGTCCATGATCAGTGACTGCTTGCGGCCACCCGCATCGAGGATGCAAGCTCCATGCTTGGCTTTCCGAACGAGCAACCACCGTGGACACGATCGATCTGCGCAGCGACACCGTCACCCGCCCCACGCCCGCCATGCGCACCGCGATGCTCGATGCTGCCGTGGGCGACGACGTGTACGGCGAGGACCCCACCGTCAATGCGTTCCAACAGCGCGTGGCCGATGAGCTGGGTTTCGAGGCCGGCTTGTTCGTGCCCACCGGCACGCAGTCGAACCTGCTCGCGTTGATGTCGCATTGCGAACGCGGCGACGAATACCTGGTGGGTGCGGACGCGCATACCTACAAGTTCGAAGGTGGCGGCGCTGCCGTGCTGGGTTCAATCCAGCCCCAACCCATTCCTCATGACACGGATGGCAGCTTGCCGCTCGACAAGCTGGCCGCCGCCGTCAAACCGGTCGATCCGCACTTCGCCCGCACGCGGCTGCTGGCGCTGGAGAACACCTGGCATGGCCGCGTGCTGCCGGCGGATTACCTGCGTGCCGCGCATGATTTTGCGCGTGAGCGCGGGCTGGGGTTCCATCTGGACGGCGCACGCCTGTTCAATGCCGCGGTGGCCAATGGCGTGAATGCGCGCGAGATCGCACGGCATTTCGACAGCGTGTCGGTGTGCTTCTCCAAGGGTCTGGGCGCGCCGGTCGGTTCGGTGCTGGTGGGCTCGACCGCGTTGATCGAGAAGGCGCGGCGCTGGCGCAAGGTGGCCGGCGGCGGCTGGCGCCAGGCCGGCATGCTGGCTGCCGCCGCGCAGTATGCGCTCGACCATCATGTTGAACGGCTGGCCGAAGATCATGCGCGTGCGGTGAGGCTCGCAGCGGGTCTTGGCGACATTCCCGGCGTGAAGCTGCTCGGCCAGTTCACCAACATGGTGTTCATTGACGTGCCGGCCGAGCGGCTGCGCGAACTGGACGTCCATTTGCGCAGTGCCGGCGTGCGCATCAGCATCGGTTATCTGCCGACACTGCGGTTGGTGACTCATCTTGATGTCGATGACGAGGGCATTGCGCGCACGGTGGCTGCGTTCCGCAGCTTCTTCGCGCGCTGACATCTTTCCCGATCTTTGTAGGAGCGCACCCAGTGCGCGACGGCGGAACCTGGATTCACCGCCCAAGGGCCTTTCGCTTACTCGGTGCGCTCCTACATGAGAAATGCGGGCGTGCTCAGACGCTCTGCTTCACCGGCGCATTGAACTTGCGGATGAATTCGCGCACCTGAGGATAGACCGTCTGTCGCCAGCGGCGTCCGCTGAAGATGCCGTAGTGGCCCGCGCCGTCCACCACGCGATGCGCGCGGCGTCCCGCCGGGATGCCGCTGCACAGGTCGTGCGCGGCTTCGGTCTGGCCCAGGCCGGCGATGTCGTCCAGTTCGCCCTCCACGGTGAACAGCGCCGTGTCCTTGATGGCCTCAGGGCGAACGCGCTCGCCTTTCACCTCCCATAGCCCGCGCGGCAGCAAAAACTGCTGGAACACGGTGGAGATGGTGTCGAGGTAGTACTCGGCCGGCATGTCGAGCACGGCGTTGTATTCGTCGTAGAACTTGCGGTGCGCCTCGGCATCGTCCTGGTCGCCGCGCAGCAGGTTCTCGTAGAAGTCCCAGTGCGAATTGAGGTGGCGCCCCGGGTTCATCGCGATGAAGCCCGCGTGCTGCAGGAAGCCGGGATACACCTCGCGGCCGCTGCCCGGGTAGTTCGCGGGCACGGTATGGATCACGTTGCCCTTGAACCAACTCAGCGGACGCGTGGTGGCAAGGTTGTTGACGCCGGTGGGGTTGCTGCGCGGTTCGATCGGGCCGCCCATCATGGTCATGCTGAGGGGCGTCTTCTCGCCGCGCGCGGCCATCAGCGAGACCGCGGCCAGCACGGGCACGGTGGGCTGGCAGACCGAAACGACGTGCAGGCGTTCGGCACCGATGAAGCGGATGAATTCCTCGATGTACGCCACGTAATCGTCAAGGCGAAACGGGCCTTCGCTGGCCGGGACCATGCGCGCATCCACCCAGTCGGTGATGTACACCTTGTGGTCCTGCAGCAGCGTGCGCACGGTATCGCGCAGCAGGGTGGAGTGGTGGCCCGACAGCGGCGCCACCACCAGCACGGCCGGATCGTTCTTCATCTTCTCGATGGTGTCCGGGTCGTCGCTGAAGCGCTTGAAGCGCTTGAGCTGGCAGAACGGCTTGTCCAGCACGACACGCTCGATCACGGCGATTTCCTGGCCGTGGGCGGTCACCTGAGGGAGGTTGAACGCCGGCTTCTCGTATTCCTTGCCCAGGCGGTGCAGCAGCTCGTAGCCGGCCGCCAGCCGATCCGCGCCCGGCACGTGCGAGAACGGGCTCGTGACATCGCTGAACATCTTGGCGCTGGCTTCGGCGTAATGGCTCAGTGGGCCAAGGATGGCGCGCTGCCACTCATGAATCTGATAGAGCATGCGGTAAAAACCGGAGGCATCGGAAGGCGGCATCTTACCCGGTTTGCGCAAGCCGTGCTGCGCCGCCGCATCGTCTCAAGCTTGCTGAATCAGCCGCTTACGTTCGGCGGCAGAGTAATACCAGTTCGTCCACATCCTTGGTCGGGCCCATGCCGGGCCGCCATTCGAGTGGTTTCTGAAGCCGCAAGCCAAGCGGCATCAGCACGTGGTTGTACCACCACAGGGCGCGCTGCCGACGGTGGGTGAGATACCACTGGCCCATGGCAAGCAGCCGCGAGGAACGGGCCTGCATGCCGTAGACCGCGCTTTGCTCAACGGTCCATCCATGGGCAGCGAGGCGGCGTACCAGCATCACCGGTTCATAGCGGCGGGCGTGGCCGACGAAATCGTCGAACGCGGTCCACGCTTCCGGATGCAGCGGAACGGAAAGCAGCATGCGGGCATCCCGGGCGGCGACGCGCGAGAGCTCCTGCAGGGCGCGCTCGTCGTCGGGCAGGTGCTCGAGGATGTCCAGCGCGCAAATCAAGTCGAAGCCGGCCGTGGGACAGGGCAGGGCGCCCAGCGTTCCGCGCATGGCGCTCGCGCCGCGGGCGCGCAAGCCCTTGGTGGCCGAGGGGCTCTGGTCGACGAAACAGGTACCCTCCAGTGGCAGCCGAGGGCGCAGGCCCGGAGCAACCTCCAGGCGGCGTGGCGAGGCCGCGGCGAGCTCGCGCACCATCGGCCAGGTGTTGAAACGATGAGGATCAACCAGCCGCGAGCCCGCCCAGAGCGACTCGTAAAAATCTGCGTTGACGCGACGGACGTCCGCAGCGGTTCGTTGGGGAAGGGCGAGGCCGGGCATGCGCCCCAGTGTGGCGTATGAGGCTGACGTCAGCGTGAAGTGCGCATCTGCAGTTCGGTGCGGGCCATCACATCGTGAACGGTTCGGCGGCGCGCATCGAACGCAGCCACGCCAAACCATACCGACCAAGCGATAGCGACTGCCCACAGCGCGCCACGCGTGCCGATCCACGGGGCAAGCCCCAGCAGGAGCAGCGGCAGCGCGGCGGCCGCCAGACGGATCAGCGCCTGGCCGAACATCAGCGGGCTGCCGTTGGCGGCCGTGACACGGATATGCCAAGGCCGCATGCCGAGCGTTTGCCCGCCGCGCATCCACGACGCCACGAAATAAGCGGACACCACCAGCGCCTGCAAAGGTTGGTACCACCACGCGATATGTGCGTGCCCGTCGCTGGTGATCAGCGTGCCGCCGGTGACGCGCTGGCAGACGTAACCCACCACCATCACGATCGCGACCACGGCCAGCAGGTCGTAGACCAGAGCGATCAGGCGACGCCACAACGGGCAGTACACAGAGGCGTTAGGAGTGATGGACGTCATCGATCGGCAGCCGGTGAGAGGGAATCGCTTGCACGCGAGGAGGCCGGCGGCGAGCATCGCGTCCATGCAGCAGGAATCACCAAGTATCGCCGAAGCGGACCGCATCAGCATCGATGGCTTCATCGAGCGCGTGTGGTCGGAGGATGGCCTGGCCGAGCGCACGCTCGAGGCCTATCGCCGTGACCTGGAAGCGCTGGCGCGCTGGCTGGGCGTGCAAGGCCTCGGCCTGCGCAGCGCCAAGCGCCAGCATCTTTCGGCTTACCACGGCAGCCAGCCGGTGGCGGTCCGCTCGCTGGCCCGCCGCCAATCGACGTTCCGTCGCTACTACGCCCATCTGGCGCGGATCGAACCGGGGTTCGAGGACCCCACGCTGCTGATCGAGCGTCCGAAAACCCCGCGCAGCCTGCCCAAGGCGCTGGCGGAGCGCGAGATCGAAGGCCTGCTGGATGCGCCGGACGTCACCACCACGCTGGGGCTGCGCGACCGGGCCATGCTGGAGCTCATGTACGCCTCCGGCCTGCGCGTGTCGGAACTGGTGGAATTGCCGCTCAGCGCGCTCAACCTGCGCCAAGGCGTAGTGCGGGTCACCGGCAAGGGCGGCAAGGATCGGCTCGTGCCGATCGGGGAGGTCGCCGCCGAGCGCATCGAGGCGTATCTCGCGACTGCCCGCCCGGTGCTGGCCAAGGGACGGCAACCGCGTGCCCTGTTCCTCAGCAACCGCGGCGAGGGCATGACGCGCCAGATGTTCTGGACGCTGGTGAAGCGCCACGCGCTTACCGTGGGCATCGTGGCCAAACGCATCTCGCCCCATGTGCTGCGCCACTCCTTTGCAACCCACCTGCTCAACCATGGCGCCGACCTGCGCGCCCTGCAGATGCTGCTCGGCCATAGCGCCCTCAGCACCACGCAGATCTACACGCTGGTCGCCAAGGAAGGCCTCAAGCGCCTGCACGCGCAGCATCACCCGCGCGGCTGACCGATCCCGGGTATGCCAAGCCGCCGGCAGTCCGGTTCATCCGGCTGTGCGAGAATGCGGGTTCCCCGTGTTTCCGCCTGGCGGAAACGCCGATGCATGAGGTAGACGATGTTCAAGCAATGGTTGCTGGCGTTGTGCGTCAGCGGTTTCGCGCTCAGCGCCTGTGCCGCACCCGACGGTACCGCGGCCGGCCAGCAAAGCACCGCGACCGGTGCGGAAAGCACCGTACGCAAGGCCGTGATGTCGTTCGCGCCCAAGGTGACCATCGACTCGGTGAAGCCGGCGCCGTTCCCCGGCTTCTACGAAGTGATCGCGTCGGGCCAGCTGGTCTTCGTGAGCAACGACGGCAAGTACATGTTGAATGGCGACGTGATCGACCTCGCCAACCAGCGCAACATCGACGGCTGGGCCGACTTCCGCAAGGCCGAGCTGGCCAAGGTGCCGGCGTCCGACCGCATCGTGTTTTCGCCCGCCAAGCCGCGCTATCGCGTCACTGTGTTCACCGACGTCAACTGCGCCTATTGCCGCCAGCTGCACGAACACATCGCCGACTACAACAAGGCGGGCATCGCGATCGAGTACGTGGCGTGGCCGCGCGAGGGTGTCACCGACGCGGCGGGCCGCACGACGCAGACCTACAACGAGATGGTTTCGGTGTGGTGCTCGGCCGATCGCAAGGCCGCGTTTACCGCCGCCAAGCAGGGCAAGGCGCCCAAGGCCACCAACTGCCCCAATCCGGTGAAGGACGAGTTTGAGCTGGGCGTGAAGCTTGGCGTGAATGGGACGCCCTCGGTCATTGCCGAAGATGGGACGATGCTCGGCGGTTACATGACGCCGTCGCAGATGCTGCAGAGGCTCAGCAAGGGTAGCTAAGGCTGCGGCGATATCGACTGGCTTGGCGGCCTCCGGCTGCCGTGCAGACCAAGGGCGGCGCGAGTTTTGCGCTGCCCTTTGTTTTTCTGACGGTGTCGCTCGCGTGGAGTTCGGCTATTGCTGGGTGGCGCGTCTAGCTGCGCATCCGCGTTTTTTTAGGGGCGCACCCTGTGCGCGACAGCCTTTCGCGCCGGTCCACATGTTTCGGTTTTTGCTAAAGCGCGTATTGCCTTCGGTAGCCGTGCTGCCGCGAGCATGCCGCTTACGACCGAAGGAAGTCCCTGTGGGACGCAGCGGGCATTTCGATCGTCTGCCGACGACGCGAAGCTAGTCCCCGTGGGACGACGCGCAGCTAGTCCCGTGGGAAGCTCGAGTCACTTTTCTTTTGCTGGCCCACGCACGCGCTCTTGGCGTGCGAACGGCGAAGCCGGCCCGTAAGCGGGGAGGCGCCATGGATGGCGCCGGCTTTGAGGAGCGAGGAAGGGCGGAGGGCGCCAGCCCGGAGTCAAAGTCCCACGGGATTAGCTTCGCGTCAAAAGTAACCCAAAGAAAATGGCCTTGAGAGCCAAGGCTCGTAGCGATATGAGGGATAGAAGCGTCGGACGACCGAGGCCAGTCGGGATACGCTCGCTACTACCTCGAACGGCGCCGCCACACCGCAGCGCGTCGAAGCGAAGAGGACTTAAAGCAGCTTCGTTGGATGGCGCGGGACTGGGTGCCGCCACGCCTTTCGCCCTCTCCCCTCCGGGGAGAGGGCCGGGGTGAGGGGCGGGTGCTCGCGATAGAACTACCTACCTCTGTAGGAGCGCACCCAGTGCGCGACCGCAGCGTTGCGATGTATCTCATCGTGCGGAATCGCGACCACCGCCGACTGAAGCAACCATGCCAGTCCGCAGTCGCGCACTGGGTGTGCTCCTACAACGGACAACCGGCTTTTAGCTCCACGATGCGATGTGCCGCTTTGCGGCACGAGCCGTCATCCAATCCCCTGTGTGGCGAGGGGCGGACGAGCAGGCCTCGCAGGGGTGTCTGCCATGGATGGCAGGCACTTTTCGTCCGGGCAGGAGCTCGGCCGAAAAGCCCGGCCGCCCCTCACGGACTGGCTGGGCAACGCCCGGACAGCGGCACGCGGAGTGCCTTTCTCTTTGGTTACTTTCTCTTGGGCAAGCGAGAGAAAGTGACCCGGGCCGCGCCAGCGGCTCGGAAGCCCGCCGCAGGCGAGCCCGATCGCAGTAACCCGCAAGCGGATGCTCCAAGTCAGATTTCTTCAAATCAATGAAGACTGCGGATCAGCGCGAGCGGCTGTCGCGCCCAGGTGCACTCCTAGAGAGGAAGAAATGCGCCCGCGAAACGAAATGAGGATGACGGCCCAACGGGCGCCATCAACTACACCTCGTGATGTAACCCTTCCGCCTGTACCGCAGCGGTTCCACGCGGCACCAGCTCCACGAGATACATCGCCGCCAACACCAACGCACCACCGACCACCATGCGCCACGTCAGCGCATCATTGCCAAAGGTCACGGCGAAGCCTGCGGCGAACACCGGCTCCATGGTCATCACGATGGCGGCGCGCGTCGGCGACAAATGCGCCTGCGCCCAAGTCTGCACCAGCATCGCGCCTGCGCCTGCGGCCAGGGCCATATAAACCACCGCTGCCCACGCGCCATGGTCGGGTGGCAGGCTCGGGCCGGAGGGCAGCGTGGCGAGCAGGCAGATGATGGCGATGACGAGCATCTGCACGGAGGACAGCGCGAACGCATTGCCAGGCCGCGACCAGGTGCCGAGGCCCACGATGTGCAGGCCATAGAGCGCGGCCGAGATCAGCGTGAGCCACACGCCGTAGCCGATGCTGAAACCATGCAGCGCGAGCAGTCCCAGGCCGCCCACCGAGAGCAGCACGGCGATCCACGTGATCGATGGCAGTCGCTGGCGCAGCAGCACGGTGCCGAGTAGCGGAGTGAACACCACGTACATGCCGGTGACGAAACCGCTGATGCTGGCGGAGGTCTGTTCCAGCCCCGACGTCTGCAGCAGCTGCGCGATGCCATACACCGCGCCCAGCGCGATGCCTTGCAGCCATTCGCGGCGACCAAGCCTCAACAGATGGCGATGGAACAACGCCAGCATCACCAGCGCGGCGATCACGAAGCGGACGGCGAGAAAGTCCGCCACGGGCATGCGGGCCACCAGATCCTTGATGAGGAAAAAGGTGGAACCCCAGATGGCAGTGACACTGATCAGTCCGAACGTGGCGAGCGCGGTGGAGCGCGAGTTCTCCGCGCTCATGCATGACCCCCGCGCGGGGCTTTACGTCGCAGCAATCGTAGCCATTGGCCGGGAATCTGCAGCAGGAAATGCGACCAGATGCCGAGCCATACCAGTGCGGACACCCACGGTTTGCGCGCTTCGGGATCAAACTTGCGGAACCAGCGCCACATGCCGCGATGCTTGTGGCGGCTGACGAACACCGGGCGATGTCGGCTCGAGCTGCCTTTGCCATGCAACACGCGTACGTCGCCGGCGAGCATGACCTTGTAGCCGGCATCGCGCACGCGGCGGCAGAGGTCCAGGTCTTCGCAATGCAGGAAGTACGCTTCGTCGAAGCCGGCCAGGTAATCGAACAGGCGGCGCGGCAGCACCATCAGCGCGCCGGATACGGCTTCCGCTTCCACCAGTTCGTGCGGAATCGGACCTTCGATGTTCACGCCTTCGCCGGGCCGGTTGAACATCGTGTTCAACGAGCGCCTGAGCAACGGATCGCGACGATACGAGGCGGGGTCGGGCTCGCCGTATTCATCACACACCACGGCGCCGACGAGGCCGACGCGCGGCTGCGCGGTCAGGATGCCGAGCAGGCGAACCAGCGCTGCATTGTCGATCAGGCAATCGGGGTTGAGCACGAGCACCGTCTTGCCATGCGCATGCGCCACGCCGCGATTCACCGCCGGACCAAAGCCGAGGTTGGCGTGGTTGTAGACGACCTGCAGTCGCGTGTCGCTTTCATGCGCCCGCGCGATGGCCTGCGGGATGCCGTCGGACGACGCATTGTCGACCAGGACCATTTCCAGCGGAAGTTCGCAGGCGAGCACGCGGCGCACGCAGTCGCGCAGGGTCGGGCCGCTGTCGGCGGCGACCACGATCACGCTGAGCGGCAGCGCGGAAGAGAAAGCTTGGGCGGTATCGGTATTCACTGCGACAAGTATGCGCGAGGTGGCACGTGTTCTGAATGTGAAAGATCGCCGATCCTGTGCGAAATGGCCCTCAGTGCGAACTACCGCGCCCGAGCACTTCGTGCAGTGGCGCTGGCACGCCATCCGTGCGACGCGCCAGCCAGGGCTGCTCGCCGTCCCAGCCGCTGAGGGTCCAGCCGGCCAGTCGATGGAGATGATCGGTGCGCCTGTCCCACAGGATGTCGCCACGCTCGCCCGGTAAACGAGTGGCAAACCAACGACCGCCCGGACCGAAGCAACAACGCGGGCTGGCGCGCTCGATCACGCGGCCTTGAGCGAATACGTAGCGCCCACGCCGAGTGGTGCGCGCCTCATAGCGCACGGATTCACCGTCGGGATCGGAAAACTCGACCGGCGCGTTGCCCCACTCCACACGCGAGAGCTCGATGATGTGCGCGGGCGGGCCGACCGGTGCCATGGCCAGTTCGCGCCACTCAGGCACAGGCGTGGCGGTAGCTGCGTATTTGACGCGGCGATCCAGCAGCGATTCCATCAGCGCAAGCAGGGAATAGCCGACCAGTGCGCCCAGCAGGGCAGTGCCCCAGGCCAACAGATGTCCGCCCATGGCGCGTTGTGTCGCGAACAGCAGGCCGGGAAGCCCCCAGTACAGGCCACGGCGACAGAGCGTGGCGTAATGCACGATGCGGCGATGGAACATCATCGCCGCCATCGCCAGCAGGAGCCACAACGGCAGCCCCATCCACCAGGGCAGCAACGCGACCGCGATCAACCATGCGGCCGCCGGCAGCAGAGTCACCCAGCTACGGCCCGCGCGGGTGGCCACGTCAGGTCGGCAGCAGCGGCCTGGCGTAGCGGTGCGTCATCAGCCGCACCACACCCGTGCGTTGCGGAACATGCGCATCCACGGCGAATCCTCGCCCCACTTCTCCGGATGCCAGCTCATCTGCACCGAGCGGAACACGCGTTCCGGGTGCGGCATCAGGATGGTGACGCGACCATCAGCCGCGGTGAAACCGGTAAGGCCACCCGGCGAGCCGTTCGGGTTGAGCGGGTAGTCTTCGGTGGGCTTGCCACGGTTGTCGACATAGCGCACCGCGCCACCCGACTTCGACGGACTGCAGCTGTGCGGGAAGCTTACGCGGCCTTCGCCGTGCGCGACCGCGACCGGAATGCGCGAGCCGGCCATGCCCTTGAAGAAGATGCTCGGCGAGTCGAGCACCTCCAGCGTGGCCACGCGCGCTTCGTACTGCTCGGACGCGTTGCGCAGGAACTTCGGCCAGTGCTGCGCACCGGGGATGATGTCCTTCAGCTGGCTCATCATCTGGCAGCCGTTGCACACGCCGAGCGCGAAACGCTGGGCATCGGCGAAGAACGCGCTGAATTCGGCGCGCAGGTATTCGTTGTAGAGGATGGACGTCGCCCACCCGCGGCCCGCACCCAGCACGTCGCCGTACGAGAAGCCGCCGCACGCGGCAAGGCCGCGGAAGTCGGCGAGCTTGATGCGGCCGCTGGCGAGGTCGGACATATGGACGTCCACCGCGTCGAAGCCGGCGCGGGTGAACGCCGCCGCCATCTCGACCTGGCCGTTGACGCCCTGCTCGCGCAGCACGGCCACGCGCGGACGAGCACCCTTGTTGATATAGGGTGCGGCGATGTCATCAGCCGGCTCGAAGGTGAGCTTGGGGCTGATGCCCGGATCGGCGTCGTCCAGGCGCCACTCGTTCTCGGCGTCGGCACTGATCGGATTGTCGCGCAGGCGCTGCATGGCGTAGCTGGTTTCGTTCCATGCTTCGAACAGCGTGCGCCAGTTCCACTTGAACTGCGTTTCGCCGTTGTGGAACAGCTTGATGCCGAGCTTTTCCTTCGGCCGGCCGATGCGATAGGCCATGCTGGTCAGTTCATGCTTGACCAGCAGCGCCTCGAACGCTTCGCGATTGGCCGTCGCCACCTGCACCACGGCGCCGAGTTCTTCGTTGAACAGCGCGCGCAACGCGGCTTCGGCCCAGCCGTCGAGATGGATTTCCAGGCCGCAATGGCCCGCGAAGGCCATTTCCAGCAGCGTAACGATGACGCCGCCGTCGGAACGGTCGTGATAGGCCAGCAGCAAGCCGTTGGCGTTCGCTTCCTGCACGAGGTCGAACAGCGACTTCAGGCGCTTGGCGTCATCCAGGTCCGGCGGCACGCCGCCGCCACGGTTGAACACCTGCGTCAGCGCGGAACCGCCGAGGCGATCGCGGCAGGCGCCGAGGTCGAGCAGCCAAAGTTCCGAGTCGCCGCGATCCAGGCGCAGCTGCGGCGTGAGCGTGCGACGCACGTCGGTGACGCGTGCGAAGCCGGTGATCACCAGCGAGACCGGCGAGACGGTGCGCTGCGTGGTGTCGCCGTCCTTCCACACGGTCTGCATGGACAGCGAGTCCTTGCCGACCGGAATGGAGATGTCCAGCTCCGGACACAGCTCCATGCCCACGGCTTTCACCGCGTCAAACAGCGCGGCGTCTTCGCCGGCGTAGTTCACCGCGGCCATCCAGTTCGCCGACAAGCGCACTTCGCCCAGCGAGGCGATCGGCGCGGCGGCGAGGTTGGTGATGGCTTCGCCCACGGCAAGGCGTGCGGCATCGGCGCTGTTGAGCAGGGCGACCGGGGCGCGCTCGGCCATCGCCATCGCTTCGCCGGTGTAGCCATCGAAATCGGTGATGGTGACGGCAGCGTCGGCCACCGGCACCTGCCACGGGCCGACCATCGGATCGCGGGCATTGAGGCCGCCCACGGTGCGATCACCGATGGTGATGAGGAAGCTCTTGCTGCCCACGGTGGGCAGGCGCAGCACGCGCAGCAGGGCTTCGTCCATGCCGATGCCGCCGAGGTCGGGAATGACGTCGACGCGGGTCTTCGCGCGGTGCGCATCGCGATGCATGCGCGGCGGCTTGCCGAACAGCACGTCCATCGGCAGGTCGATCACCGTGGTATCGGTGCGCGGGTCGTGCACCACCAGACGGCGCTCGGAGGTGGCATCGCCCACCACCGCGTACGGGCAACGTTCGCGCTTGCAGTAGCCCTCGAATTCCTCGAGGTCGGCTGCGTCGATGGCGAGCACGTAGCGCTCCTGCGACTCGTTGCTCCACAGCTGCATCGGCGACAGTGACGGGTCGTCGCACGGCACCTTGGAAAGATCGATGCGACCGCCGACGCCGGCGTCGTTGAGCAGCTCGGGAATCGCATTGGACAGGCCGCCCGCACCCACGTCATGCACGCTGACGATCGGATTCTTGTCGCGGCGTGCCCAGCAGCTGTCGATCACCTGTTGCGCGCGACGCTCCATTTCGGCGTTGTCGCGCTGCACGGAGGCGAAGTCCAGCTCCTTGCTCGATGTGCCCGAAGACACCGACGAGGCGGCGCCGCCGCCCAGGCCGATAAGCATGGCCGGGCCACCCAGCACGATCACCTTGTTGCCCGGCTGCACGTCGCGCTTCTGCACATGGTTTGCGCAGATGTTGGCGAGGCCGCCGGCGATCATGATCGGCTTGTCGTAACCGCGGCGCACGCCGGCTTCGCCGGTCTCATGCTCGTAGGTACGGAAATAGCCGCCCAGGGCAGGGCGACCGAATTCGTTGTTGAACGCGGCGGCGCCGAGCGGGCCATCGCGCATGATCTCGAACGCCGTGGCCATGTGCGGCGGCAATGGGCGTTCCACTTCCCACGGGCGCGGCTTGCCCGGGATGCGCAGGTCAGACACCGAGAAACCCGTGAGGCCGGCCTTCGGCTTGGCGCCACGGCCCGTCGCGCCCTCGTCGCGGATCTCACCGCCGGCGCCGGTGGCGGCGCCCGGCCACGGCGCGATGGCGGTGGGATGATTGTGCGTTTCCACCTTGATCGCGTATTCGACGCGCTCATGGTGCGGACGCCACACGCCGTCCTGGTCGGGGTAGAAGCGGTCGCCCTCGAAGCCTTCGATCACCGCCGCGTTGTCCTTGTAGGCGGACAGCGTGTGAGCGGGCGAATGCTGGTGGGTGTTCTTGATCATGGCGAACAGGCTCTTGTCCTGCGCCTCGCCATCCAGCGTCCAGCTCGCGTTGAACACCTTGTGGCGGCAGTGCTCGGAGTTGGCCTGCGCGAACATGAAGAGTTCGGCGTCGGTCGGGTTGCGGCCGAGTTCTGCGTAGCGATCGACGAGGTATTCGATCTCGTCGTCGGCCAGCGCGAGGCCCAGTTCCTTGTTGGCCTTGTCCAGCGCCGCCTTGGCGTCGCCAGCGAGGTCGATATAGACCAGCGGCCCCGGCTTGCCGCCGAGGAACAGGTGCTGCGCCTCATCCAGGTTCGTGAGCACCGACTGCGTCATCGCATCGTGCAGCACGTTCATTACCGCCTCGTACTGCGGCAGGTCAGCCGCCGGCAGGCCCGCAACGTGCCATGCCACGCCACGTTCCACGCGACGCACGTCGAAGCCGGCGCCATGCAGGATGTCGGTGGCCTTGCTCGACCAGGGCGAGATGGTGCCCAGTCGCGGCACGACCCAGACCGAAGCCGCTTCCGGCGCTCCGTCCTTCGCCTCGAGCACTTCCAGCAGGCGACGTCGCTGCTCGCCCTCGGGCATGCGGTCGGCGTCGATGAAATAGATGAACCAGGACGATTGGACGCGCGTGCCGTGATGGATGGCTTCCAGGCGCGCGTTCAGGCGTTCAAGGCGAAAAAGCGAGAGGGCGCTCTGCCCGTCGAGTGCGATCATGCGGGGAACGGGAGCTGTGCGAAAACGGGCATTGTACCTCAAGGAGGGGTGGGATTCTGCGGCGCAGCAATGGGGGCATTTGGGTGGGGCGGTGCTCCGAATGTGGGTGGCTTGATGGGTAAGTTTTTGTAAATGTTTGATTTTGTGGCGCCGAGGTCGCTTTGGCCGCCTGCCGAGAGCGCTGCCTTACTGCTCACGCCATGCCGCGCCTTCTGCCCTTTGTAGGAGCGCACCCAGTGCGCGATAGCTCTTCGCCTCAGTCTTAATTCCCGGTTCTTTTGGCGCATTCGTTGTGCCTTTCTCGCCTTATCGCGATCGGGCTCGCCTGCCGCGGGCTTCCGGACCGCTGCCGCGGCCCGGGTCACTTTTCTTTGCTTGCTCACGCACGCGCAGGAGCGCGTGCGAACGGCGAAGCCGGCCCGTACGCGGGGAGGCGCCACGGATGGCGCCGGCCTTGAGGAGCGAGGAAGGGCGAAGGGCAGGATGCCCGGAGTCAAGAAAAGTAACCAAAAGAAAGAGCACCCCGCGTGGCGCTGTCTGGGCTGCGCCCAGCCAGTGCGTGAGGAGCGGCCGGGCTTTTCGACCGGGCTCCTGCCCGGACGAAAAGTGCCCGACGTCCTGTCGGGCACCCCTGCGGGGCCTGATCGTCCGCCCCTCACCGCCGCACAGGGGATTTAGTGAAGGCTCGTGCCGCTGCGCGGCACATCGCATCGCGAAGCTAATAGCCGCGGCTCCCTATACGTGTAGGAGCGCACCCAGTGCGCGACCGCGGACTGGCATGGCTGCTTCGGTCTGCGGTGGTCGAGATGAGGGTCACCGTCACGCTGCGGTCGCGCACTGGGTGCGCTCCTACAGACCTGGGTAAGGTTATCGCGAGCACCCGCACCTCACCCCGGCCCTCTCCCCGAAGGGGGAGAGGGAGAAAGCGCGGTGCCCATGGATTCCCTCGTAAGGCAACGAAGTTGCCTTAAGTCCTCTTCGCATCGGCGCGTTGCGGTGTAGCGGCTTCGTGTGAGGTAGTAACGAGCGCATCCTGGCTGGCCTCGGTCCTCCGACGCTCCTATCCCTCATATCGCTACGAGCCTTGGCTCTGAAAGGCCATTTTCTTTGGGTTACTTTTGAAGCGAAGCTAATCCCGTGGGACTTTGACTCCGGGCTGGCGCCCTCCGCCCTTCCTCGCTCCTCAAAGCCGGCGCCATCCATGGCGCCTCCCCGCGTACGGGCCGGCTTCGCCGTTCGCACGCCAAGAGCGCGTGCGTGGGCCAGCAAAAGAAAAGTGACTCGAGCGTCCCACGGGACTAGCTTCGCGTCGTCCCACGGGGACTAGCTTCGCGTCGTCGGCAGACGATCGAAACGCCCGCTGCGTCCCACAGGGACTCCCTTCGGTCGTAAGCGGCATGCTCGTGACAGCATGTCAACCGAAGGCTATAGCCCGCTCTAGCAAAACCAAAACATGCAGCCCACCGCGAAAGACTGTCGCGCACTGGGTGCGCTCCTACAGAAGACGTGACGGCGCAAGAAACGGCATCGCTTTCTTGCAAAGGCGCCCTGCGGGCACGCCAAAAACAGCGTCAGCCCGCATGCACCTTCTTCGGCCGCGGTTGCATCGCAATCCTCACCAGATACACCACGATCGCGATATTCCCCAGCAGCGCCACCAGCTTCAGCCACGTGAAATGGTGGAACACCTCATACAGCTCCAGCGGGATCAGCGAGCCCGTCGCGATCACCGTGAACCATTCCGCCCAATGCTTGCGCAGCCACAGACCGGTGCCCTCGGTGGCGAAGATCGCGGCATAACCGATCGCGACCAGTCCTACGGCGATGAAGCGGCTGGGTCCCCATTGCTGCAGCAGGCTCACCAGTTGCCAGCGCAGGCCGTTGGTGTCGGTGAGCGAGAGATGTTCCAGCCAGTGCACGAAATGGTCGAAGTTCTGCTCGCGCTCCAGGTGGAAGGCCGCGGCGGCGGCGAACAGCAGGCCCACGGTCTTGATCGCCTTGTAGATGGCGATGATGCGCAGGCCCAGGCTGTGCTGTGCCTCAATCTCGGATGTGGGCTGGCTAAGGTGGTGCTCGGTCATGGGTCAACGATGGCTGGCCTTACATGGTCGCCGCAGAATGATGAATGCAGCGCTACGAAATGCACAGCGGCGAAGGTCATGGACAGAACGACAGAGGCCACGCCCCGGAGAGGGGCATGGCCTCTGTCAGGCCCTTGAGGCCGGTCAGCAGCAGCGTCCGCCGGTGCCCTTGTAGCGGGCGATCTGGCGTTCCCGGAAGAATTCCTTGTAGCTGGGAATCGGGCGCTCCGGGTGATGCGTACGCAGGTGCTTCACGTAGACGTCATAGTCCGGGATGCCGCAGCAGAGGCGGGCGGTTTGCACCGCCCATTTCCGTATCGCTTGCAGGTTTGGGACGTTCATATCGAAGCCCTCAGTGGGTGGGCGCGCTCCCCAGTGCCACATACGGCTCTTCATGGGCCGTCGGGTGGTTGATGCGCCAGGCCTTCATGATCGCATTGATGGCGAACGCCGCCATGGTCAGCACCAGCAGCATGAAGATGCCGGTGAGCGCGGCGTCCACGTAGTTGTTGGTGACGATGCGCTGCATTTCCTCGGCCGTCTTGGCCGGAGCGAGCAGCTTGCCGTCGGCCGCGGCCTGCGCGTACTTGTTGGCGGCGGCAGTGAAGCTGATCGGGCCGCTGAGCTTCTGCCAGCCGGCGGTCAGCGTGCACACCACCAGCCAGATCGCCGGGATGCCCGGCACCCACACGTAGCGTTCGCGCTTGAGCTTCACCGTGACCACTGTGGCCAGCATCAGCGCCACCGCGGCCAGCATCTGGTTGGCGATGCCGAACAGTGGCCACAAGGTGTTGATGCCGCCCAGCGGGTCGACCGCGCCCTGGTACAGGAAGTAACCCCACAGACCCACGCAGATCGCCGTGGCGAGCAGGTTGCCGGTCCACGACTCGGTGTGCTGCAGCGGCTTGTGCACCAGGCCCGCGATCTCCTGGATCATGAAGCGGCCCACGCGCGTGCCGGCATCCACCGTGGTAAGGATGAACAGCGCTTCGAACAGGATGGCGTAGTGGTACCAGAACGCCATCATGCCTTCGCCCGGGATGATGCCGTGCAGCAACTGGGCCATGCCCACCGCCAGCGTGGGCGCACCGCCGGCGCGGCTGAGGATGGTCTTCTCGCCGATGTTCTGCGCGGTGTTGAGCAGCTCGTCCGGCGTCACCACGAAGCCCCACTGGCTGATCGCGGTGGCGGCGTCCTGGGCCGTCGTGCCGATCAGTGCGGCAGGCGAGTTCATCGCGAAGTACACACCCGGGTGCAGGGAGGCGGCGGCGACCAACGCCATGATGGCGACGAAGGCCTCCATCAGCATGCCGCCGTAGCCGATCATGCGGGCCTCGCCCTCATTGGCGATCAGCTTGGGCGTGGTGCCCGAGGAAATTATCGAGTGCCAGCCCGACACTGCACCGCAGGCGATGGTGATGAACAGGAACGGGAAAAGATTGCCCTGGAACACCGGGCCGGTGCCGTCCACGAACTTGGTCAACGCCGGCATCTGCAGCGTCGGGGCGGCCAGGAAGATGGCCAGCGCCAGCAGCAGGATGGTGCCGATCTTGAGGAAGGTGGAGAGATAGTCGCGCGGCGCCAGCAGCAGCCACACCGGCAGCACCGAGGCGCAGAAGCCGTAGGCAATCAGCAGCCAGGCGAGCGACTTGGCATCGAAGTCGAAGATCGGCGCGAGCGTCGGCGAAGCGGCCACGTAGGCACCGCTCCAGATCGACAGCAGCAACAGGATCAGGCCGATGATCGACACTTCGAGGATCTTGCCCGGACGGATCCAGCGCAGGTACACGCCCATCAACAGCGCGATCGGAATCGTGCAGGCCACCGTATAGGTGCCCCATGGGCTGTGCGTCAGCGCCTTGACCACGACCAGCGCCAGCACCGCCAGCACGATCATCATCAGCACCAGCACACCGAACATGGCCACGACGCCGGCCACCGGACCGAGTTCGTCGCGCAGCATGTTGCCAAGCGAGCGTCCGTCGCGGCGCACCGACAGGCCCAGGATCATGAAGTCCTGCACCGCGCCGGCGAACACCACGCCGAACAGGATCCACAGCGTACCGGGCAGGTAGCCCATCTGCGCGGCAAGCACCGGACCGACCAGCGGCCCTGCGCCAGCGATCGCGGCGAAGTGATGTCCGAATACCACCCATTTGTCGGTCGGCACATAGTCCAGGCCGTCGTTGCGCAGCACGGCCGGCGTGGCGCGCGAGGGGTCCATGCGCAGCACGTGGTCGTTGATGAATTTGCCGTAGAAGCGGTAGCCGATGACGAACACGGCAATCGCGGCGGCGACCAGCCAGATGGCGTTGATGGGCTCGCCGCGGCGCAGGGCGACGACGCCCAGGCACCATGCGCCCACGATGGCAATGGCGGCCCACAGGATCTTGCCTGCCGGGCTAGGTTTGACGACGACGGTTGACATGCGGGTTGGCTCCTGGACGGTCCCCCGACAGGGTCGTCCCGGTGACTCCGGGGGTCAATGCCATTATGCGCCGGCAAATATTAGCCATTGGTCGAATGCGGGCCGATCTTCGGTACACCTTGGGGACATGCCCGGCGCGTACACTGGTGCGCCCGGCAGCGGCCCCCAGGTCGACGCCAAATCGATGAACAAGCGAGGTTTTTCATGATCCGCGAGATCCTGAAGATGGGCGACCCGAGGCTGCTGCGAGTGGCGCCCGCGGTCCCCGACGCCATGTTTGGCAGCGCGGAGCTCGATGCGCTCATCGTCGACATGTTCGACACCATGCATGACGCCGGTGGCGTCGGGCTGGCCGCGCCGCAGATCGGCGTGGACCTGCAACTGGTGATTTTTGGCTTCGACAGCTCCGACCGCTATCCCGATGCGCCCGCAGTGCCGCGCACCATCCTGCTCAATCCGGTGATCACGCCGCTTTCGCAGGATATGGAAGAAGGCTGGGAGGGCTGTCTTTCCGTGCCTGGGCTGCGTGGTGCGGTGAACCGCTACACGCTGATCCGCTACCGGGGGTTCGATCCGAAGGGGGCGCAGATCGACCGGACGGCGGAAGGTTTTCATGCGCGCGTGGTGCAGCACGAGTGCGATCACCTGATCGGGCGGCTTTATCCGTCGCGAATCACGGATTTCAGCAAGTTTGGGTATACCGAGGTGTTGTTTCCGGGGATGGACGCGGGGGCGGACGAGTAGCGCTGTCGCCGACCGCGGCCCGCCTCCTTGTAGGAATGCACCCTGTGCGCGACATCCTCTCGCGCTGGTCTTCAATTTCGTCATATCGGCGAAGGCAGGACGGAGTGCGAAGCGCAGAGAACACCCGAAGGGCGGCCCCCAGAGGCGAGCGAGTCACCCTGTAGCGTCAATCTTCGGTCGTCGCGCTCTCGCCAACGGGCCGCCTACGCAGCGGGCGTTTCGATCGTCTGCCGACGCTCGAGTCACTTTTCTTTTGCTGGCCCAAAAGAAAAGTAACCCAAAGAAAATGGCCTTGAGAGCCAAGGCTCGTAGCGATATGAGAGATAGAAGCGTCGGAGGACCGGGGCCAGCGGCATGTGCTCGTTACTACCTCACACGAAGCCGCTACACCGAAACGCGCCGATACGAAGAGCACTTAAAGCCGCTTCGTTCTATGCCACGGTACATCACTTCTCCCTCTCCCCTTCGGGGAGAGGGCCGGGATGAGGGGCGGGTGCTCGCGTTGGAGTTGCAACGAAATCCTTTTGCAACGCAACACAACTTCGCAGGCCGCTCACCCACCCCAACCCCGTTGCTTCTCCACGCGAATGCGGCAACCCTACGCGCTGGCCCCGGCCTGACCGGTCGGGGTGACGTAGCCATGAATGACCAGGGGAGCACCAATATGACGGGCATGAACTCGTGAGCGGCAACCATCCCAGCGCGGATTCGCGCAAAGAGCTGACCGTCCGCGGTCTCATCCTCGGCGTGGTGATCACGGTGGTGTTCACCGCGGCCAACGTCTTCTTCGGCCTCAAGGCCGGCCTCACCTTTGCCACCTCGATCCCGGCGGCGGTCATCTCGATGGCCTTGCTGCGTGGTTTCAAGGATTCGACGATCCAGGAGAACAACGTCGTCCAGACCATCGCCTCGGCCGCGGGCACGCTGTCGTCGATCATCTTCGTGCTGCCGGGCATGATCATGATCGGCTGGTGGGCGGACTTCCCGTTCTGGACCTCGTTCGCGGTGTGCGCGCTGGGCGGCACGCTTGGCGTGATGTACTCGATCCCGCTGCGCCGCGCGCTGGTGACCGATACGGATCTGCCGTACCCGGAAGGCCTCGCCTGTGCCGAAGTGCTCAAGGTTGGCAGCGGTGACGAAGCGGATGCGAACAGCGTGGAAGAGGGTCGTGCCGGCCTGCTCGCCGTGCTCTGGGGTTCGATCGTGTCGGCGGTGTTTGCCGTAATCGTGGCCACGCAGGTTTTCGCCAGCGACGTGGTGCAGTACTTCCGCGTGGGGAATAAGGGGTCGGTCAGCGGCTTCGACTTCAACCTCTCGTTTGCGTTGTTTGCGATCGGCCATCTCGTCGGCCTCTCGGTGGGCATCGCGATGCTGGTCGGCGCGGTGATCGGCTGGGGTTGGGGTGTGCCGCACTATTCGTTGATGGGTGACCTCACCGCCTCGGTGGCGGATCTCGCCCAGGGCACCTGGAGCCACAAGGTGCGCTTCGTTGGCGCCGGCGCCATCGGCGTTTCGGCGATCTGGACGCTGGCGAAACTGGTGAAGCCGGTGATCAGCGGCCTGGCGAGTGCCATGGCGGCGTCGCGTGTGCGCAAGGCCGGCAAGGCCGACACGTTGCCGCGCACCGAGCGCGACATTCCGATCGGCATCGTGGGCCTGATTACCGTCGTGTGCTTCCTTCCGATCGGCTGGCTGCTCGGCTACTTCGGCACCACCAGCGGCCTTGGCGACCACGTCGGCGTGCTTGCCATCGGCGGCGTGGCGTTCGTGGTGCTGATGGGCTTTTTCGTTTCCACCGTGTGCGGCTACATGGCCGGCCTGATCGGTTCGTCCAACAGCCCGCTGTCGGGCGTGGGCATCCTGGTGGTGATCGCGGCGGCGCTGCTGCTGGTGGCGTTCGTGAAGCCGCACGTCGGTCCGGAAGAGGGCAAGGCGCTGGTGGCGTTCGCGCTGTTCATCACGTCGGTGGTGTTCACCGTGGCGGCCATCGCCAACAACAACCTGCAGGATCTGAAGACCGGTCAGCTCGTCGATGCCACGCCATGGCGCCAGCAGGTTGCGCTGGTGGTGGGCGTGGTGGCTGGCGCAGCCGTGATTCCGCCGGTGCTGGACCTGCTCAACAAGGCCTACGGTTTCGTGGGTGTCCCTGGTGCGGGCGCACATGCGCTGCCGGCACCGCAGGCTGGCCTGATCTCGGCGCTGGCGCAGGGCGTGATCACCAACAACATCGACTGGAGCCTGATCATTACGGGTATCTGGATCGGCGTGGCGATCATCCTGATCGACGAAATCCTCCGCCGCACCACCAAGCGCATGAGCATGCCGCCGCTTGCCGTTGGCCTGGGCATCTACTTGCCCACGGTCAGCACGTTGATGGTGGTGGTCGGTTCGATCGTGGGCTGGTACTTCGACCGTCGCGCGGATCGCTCGGCCAAGCCGGAGACCACCAAGCAGCTCGGCGTGCTGCTCGCCTCGGGCCTGATCGTGGGCGAGAGCGTGATCGGCGTGGTGATCGCCTTCATCGTCGGCTTCTCGGGCAAGGCCGCGCCGCTGGCGCTGGTTAGCGAGAGTTTCGCGGGTGTTGCCCAATGGATCGGCGGCATCGCCTTCGCGGCGGTCGTGTTCGTCATGTACCGCTGGGTAGCCCGCATGGCCAAGGGCCTGAATAAGGCGTAATGCCAGGGTTGCGGCCGGCTGACGCGGCCGCAACCTAGTGTCATCTCCCCGTGCCACGATCGAACAGGAGATAGCCGCGACAGGCTATCCTAAGCGGTCGCAGGTAACGTACTGCGCGCTGGGTATGTGGAGGCGTTGAACGCGTGGTGGAGCAGAGTGGGGCAAACGCCTCGATTTCCGGTGAGGTGATGACTCGCCCTGGCCTGGCGGCCCGGTTGCGTCGTCTCGCCGGTCCGCTGCTTTCCGTCGCCATGCTGTGCCTGGCCTTGTGGGCGCTGCACCGTCTGGCCAGCGAGGTGAGCTACCGCGAGGTGGCTCGCTACGTCCACGGTCTGGAAAACCACCGCATCGCCCTGGCCGTGCTGCTCACCGCGGGCAGCTACGGGATGATGATCCTGTACGACTGGTTTGGCCTCGCCACGATCGGCAAGCGGCTGCCCGGACCGCAGGTGAGCCTGATCTCCTTCATCAGCTACGCGTTCAGCAACGCATTGGGCATGGCGCTGCTGATCTCCGGCTCCATCCGCTACCGCTTCTATATCCAGGCAGGGCTCACCACCGCCGAAGTGGCGAAGGTGGTGGTCTATACGACGCTCAGTTTCTGGCTTGGCCTGTGTGCGCTCACGGGCGTGACGCTGCTGCTGGTGCCGGTGCCGCCTTCATTGCCATTGGCGAGCCTGCGATTGCCTGTGGCGGCCGTGCTTACGCTGGTGCCGCTGCTGTGGCTGGTGGGCGGAAAGCTGCTGGGCCGCCCACTGCGCCTGTGGCGCTGGCGCGTGAACCTGCCATCGCCTCGGGTCGCAGCACGTCAGATCCTGGTGGGCGCGATCGACTGGGGCCTCGCGGCCTACGTGCTGTACCTCTTGATGCCCAATGCCGTCGATACCGGCTTCGGGCATTTCCTGGCTATTTTCGTGCTGGCGCAGATCGCCGGCCTGGTGAGCCATGTGCCGGGCGGCCTGGGCGTGTTCGAGGCGGTGATGCTTGCGGGCTTCGGCGCGGCGGGCAACCAGGGCCTGGAAGCACCGATCCTCGGCGCACTTGCTGCGTATCGCCTCATCTACTACTTCTTGCCGCTGTTCGCCGCCACGCTGGTGGTGCTGTGGCGCGAGGCGCGCGGCCTGCGCCAGAAGGCCTTGCTGGCGCCGTGGTTCACCGGCCTGCTGCCGCCGTTCTTCGCTGGGCTGACCATGGTGTCCGGCGCGGTGCTGCTGTTCTCCGGCGCCACCTCCGCGCTGCCGGCGCGCATGGCGATCCTGCGCGACGTGTTGCCGCTCGCGGTGCTGGAAGTCTCGCACTTCCTCTCCAGTGTGGTCGGCATGATGCTGCTGATCCTCGCGCGCGGCCTGCAGCGTCGGCTTGATGCGGCGTATGTGCTCACGCTGATCCTGCTGGTGCTCGGCGCCGTGCTGTCGCTGCTCAAGGGCATCGATTACGAAGAAGCCACGCTGCTGTCGCTGCTGGCGCTGGCGCTGGCACCGGCACACAAGCTGTTCTATCGGCGCGCGTCGATGTTCAGCGCGAGCTTCTCGTGGGGTTGGATCATCGCGATCGTCGCGGTGCTGGTCTGTGCCGGCTGGTTGGTCGGCTTCAGCTACAAGCACGTGGAATACAGCAACAACCTGTGGTGGGAGTTCAGCTTCTACCACGGTGGCGCTCCGCGCGCGCTCCGCGCCTTAGTCGGTGCGGCGGCGGCTGGCTTGCTGTTCGCGCTGGCCAACCTGATCCGGCCCGCACGCCCGCATCTGCTACTGCCCGGCGAGCCGGATCTGCAGAAGGCGCTGCCGCTGATCAAGCAATACAACTCGGCACAGGCGCATCTCGCTCTGATGGCCGACAAGACATTGCTGTTCGACGCCGAAGGCAAGGCCTTCATCATGTATGACGTGGAGGGCCGCAGCTGGGTCGCCATGGGCGATCCGGTGGGTGAGGACGAAGAGGCGCGCCGCGAGCTGGTATGGAGTTTCCGCGACCTGTGCGAGCGTTCCGGTGGCTGGCCGTTGTTCTACCAGGTGCGGCCGGAAGACCTGGACCTCTACCTCGAGGTCGGCATGAACCTGATCAAGATCGGTGAGGAAGCGCGCGTGCCTCTGGCCGAGTTCAACCTCGACGGCAAGTCCAAGAAGGTGCTGCGCAACACCATCAACAAGCTCACGCGCGAAGGCATGCGCCTGGAGATCATCCCGGCCGAAGCGGTGCAGGCGATGCTGCCGCGGCTCAAGGCGATCTCCGATGCGTGGATGCGCGACAAGGGCGTGCGCGAGAAGGGCTTCTCGCTCGGTACCTTCGATCCTCAGTACCTGCAGCGCACGCCGATGGCCCTGGTCTGGCAGAACGATCAGCTCGTCGCGTTCGCCAACCTGTTCCTCACCGACAGCAAGGAAGAAGCATCGCTCGACCTCATGCGGCACCTGCCCGAGGGTACGTCCGGCGTGATGGATTTCCTTTTCATCGAGTTGATGCAGTGGGCAAAGGGCGAGGGTTACCGCTGGTTCAATCTCGGCATGGCACCGTTTTCCGGCCTGCAGAACCGGCGCAGCGCGCCGCTGTGGAGCCGGTTGGGCGCGATGCTGTTCGGTCGCGGCGAGCGCTTCTACAACTTCCGCGGCCTGCACAAGTACAAGGACAAATTCGACCCCGTGTGGGAACCTCGTTACCTCGCGGTGCCTAACGGCATCGCTCTGCCGCTGGTGTTCGCCAACGTGGCGAGCCTCATTTCCGGCGGACTCTCTGGCATGGTGCGCCGTTGAAACGACTCTGGAAGTGGATTGCGCTGGTCATCCTCATCGCTGCCGGCGTCGGCCTGTGGGCCTGGCAGCCGTGGCATCACGCGACATTGGACGAATCGATCGTGACGGTGCCGGCCAAGCCCGGTATAACGCCTCTGGCCGGCCGCGAAGACGTGGTGGCCGTGTTCTACTCCGGTGATGGCGGCTGGCGCGACCTTGACCAGTCGCTGGGCAAGATCATCGCCTCGCACGGT
The DNA here is from genome assembly GCA_000632805.1 of Dyella jiangningensis. GTDB lineage: Bacteria > Pseudomonadota > Gammaproteobacteria > Xanthomonadales > Rhodanobacteraceae > Dyella > Dyella jiangningensis. Next base: position 350,228 of record CP007444.1, read on the forward strand.
ATTCCCGTGGTCGGCATCAGCTTGCTGAAGTACTACTGGCGTGAGCGTTCGGCCGAGGACTCCGCCGCCGACCTCGATGCGCTGATTGCGCGTACCGTCGCCTCGGGTGAAAAGAAGCGCATCTGGCTGGTCGGCTTCTCCTTCGGTGCCGACGTCCTGCCGTCGATCGTCGACAAGCTCAGCCCGGAAGGGCGTGCCCGCATCGCGCAGATCGTGATGCTGTCGCCCAGCAAGGACGTCAACTTCGAGATCGAAATGGAAGGCTATATGCGCGAGGGTTGGTGGAAGACCCACACGCAGGATTTCTTCCAATGGCTCAACCCGGTGAAGCACTACGACGCCCGTCCGCCGCTGCTGGCGCTGGAAGGACACCCGCCGGTGGTGTGCTACTACGGCCTGGACGACAAGGACGAGACCATCTGCGCCGAGCCCGGTTTGCCCTCATGGATCAAGGTCTATGCGAAGAAGGGTGACCATCATTTCGACTACAACTACGAAGGATTGGCGCAGCAGATGATCCAGGATCTGCCTGCGCACTGACGGCGACGCCCGCTTTGTGTGAGCGCACCCTGCGCGCGACCGCAGGGCTCGGACTTGCGCTGCACTTGCCCTGTCGGTGATGACCTTGCGGCCTCACCGCTCCGTCGTCGTCGCGCGCAGGGACGCTCCGCATAAGGCGCGCCCGCTCCTTACTTCGGCAGCGCTACCGACTGCACATCGAACGGCACATGCCTCGGAACGCCCGCGTCGTCACCCTTGTGTGCGAACAACAGGGTGTACTTCGATTCGATGAAATAGACGCGGCCATGGGTGATCACACCGGACGATGGATCGTTGAGGCCAGCCACCAGCGTTACCAGCGACGACGCGTGGTCGCCGGCCAGCGTGGCCAGCGATACCTGTCCACCATAGGGCCCGTCGTGACCGAAGGCGTTGCTTTCGAAGATCACCATGCGATCGGGTCCGATGCTGCGGATGCCGTCGGCGTTCTTCAGCGTGCGCGGCATGTCGACGCGCGTTACCGCGCCGGCGTTGCCGTCCGGCCTGACGTCGATGCGCAGCAGATAAGGCGCAGCGGTGACCGTGCTGACGTAGACATGGTTGCGGTCGATGGCGATGCCGTTGAGCTTGTAGCCCTCGGGACCGGCGCTGAAGGCCGCATCCTCCTTCCACACCTGCAAGGCCTGGTCGCCGGCACGCCAGCGCAGCACGCGCGGGTGCAAGGTGTCGGTGACGTAGATGTCGCCGTCGTCGTCCTGGGCGACGTCGTTGCAGTAGCCCGCGTCGGGCATCGCGTAGCTCGCGAGTGGCGCACCAGTAGCGAGGTCGTAGCTCTTGAGCGCGCTGGGGCGCGTCGGCACGGTGGTGAAACCGAAGGTGCCCGAGCAGATCCATAGCAGGCCGCGTCGGGCATCCACCAGTACACCCTGCCCGTTGGAGAGGCCGTTCGAGCCAGGCTGCACCAATACCTCCGCCTGATCCGCGCCGGGGCGGATGCGCGCTACGGCGCCCTGGCGCCAGCTGCCCACATAGAACGTGCCATCCGGGCCGACGGCCAGGCTTTCCGGATACCAGTCCGCCGGCAGGGGCAGGGTGGTCGGGAGGGCATCGCCCGCCGCATGGGCTGCGCTGCAAGCCAGCAGGCCGCACAGCAGGGCGCTGCGCAAGGAAAAGGATGTCATGGGCAAGCTTCCTGATGGGGTGGCTGCGATTCTTGGCGCCTCTGTTTGGTTTATAAATGGGCGGTCGATTCCTTTACTTTCAAGCAAGGCTTTCAAATGGACCGGCTGACCAGCATGGCGGTGTTCGTGCGCGTGGTGGAGAAGGGCAGCTTTACCGCGGTGGCGGACGAACTGGGGCTGTCCACCACCATGGTCGCCAACCACGTGCGGGCGCTCGAGCAGCAACTGGGCGCGCGCCTGCTCGACCGCACGACACGGCGGCACAGCCTCACGGAGATCGGCGCGGCGTACGCGGAGCGTTGCCGTGACGTGTTGAGCAGCGTGCAGGCCGCCGACCAGGTGGCCGAGGCACTGCGCGCGGTGCCGCAGGGCACGCTGCGCGTCACCGCGCCGGTCACCTGGGGCGCGTATCGGCTGATGCCGGTAATAGGCGCCTACATGGCCGCGCACCCGGGTGTGCAGGTGGAGCTGAGCCTCAACGATCGCGTGACCGATCTGCACGAAGAAGGCTTTGACGTGGCGATCCGTTCCGGACCGTTGCAGGAGGACAGCCTGATCGCGCGGCCGCTGGCACCCGCACGAATGCACGCCGTGGCCAGTCCTGCATACCTGGAGGCGCACGGGACACCGCGAGGACCGGAAGACCTCGCCAAGCATGCCTGCCTGGGCTTCATGGCGTGGGGTCGCCACCACCAATGGCGCTTCCGGCGCGGCGAACGGACGGTGGAAGTGCCAGTGCGAGGTCCACTCGTGTGCAACAACGGACAGGCCCTACTGTCAGCCGCGTTGTGCGGCGTGGGCGTGGTCGTGCAGGCCGATGTGCTGCTGGAGCCATCGCTGCGCGCCGGACACCTGGTGCGCCTGCTGCCCGAGTGGGAGCTGCCGCAGCGTCAGGTTCATATCGTGCGCCGGCCGGAGGTGCGCCCCACCGCCAAACTGCGTACCTTCGTCGATTTCGTGGTGGAGCAACTGGGCTGATGGAACCGATATCCACGCGCGCATCGCGCAACAGCGGCATCGACCTGTTGCGTGGGTTTTCGATCCTGCTGGTGGTGCTTCACCACATCGGGTTGCGCATGCCGCTGAAGAAGACGCTGCTGGCCGACGTGCTGCCGGGCAAGCTGCTGCGAGCGCTGAACTTCAATGGCTACGAAGCGGTATTCATCTTCTTCGTGATCTCCGGATTCCTGATCACGCGCAACGTGTTGCAACGCGACGGCGCGCTGTCGCACATCGAACTGCGCGGCTTCTACGCACGCCGCTTTTCGCGCATCGTGCCCTGCCTGCTGGCGCTGGTCGTCGTGCTCGCCGCACTGCACCTGCTTGGCGTGCAGGATTACATCATCCATCGCGAAACGCAGTCGTTGCCGCGGGCCATCGTGGCGGCGCTGGGTTTCCATCTCAACTGGTACGAAGGCATGACCGGCTATCTGCCCGGCAGCTGGGACGTGCTCTGGTCGTTGTCGATCGAGGAGGTGTTCTACCTCGGCTTTCCGCTCGTGTGTCTGCTGGTGCGCCGTGCGTGGCTACTGGCTCCGATCCTCGTCGTACTGGCGCTGTCGCTGCCATGGACGCGTGCTGCGTTGGCCGGTAACGAGATCTGGCAGGAAAAAGCCTACCTGCCCGGCATGGCGGCCATCGCCACGGGCGTGCTCGGCGCATTGCTGGCACAGCGATGGACGCGTGTTCCGCGTGGCGTGGCGTGGCTTCTTTGCGCATGCGGTGCGGCGGGCCTCTATCTCGTGATGATGGAGGGCGCGTGGCTTTGGCACGGGATGCATGACGGCTACATGCTGTTGCTCACGGGTTCGGCGCTGTGCCTGGTGCTCGCCAGCCATGGCCTGGCGATGGTGGAGAACCATCGGCCGCTGCCGGGCTTCGCATGGGTGCGTGCGTGGGGCAGGCTCAGCTATGAGATCTATCTCACGCACATGTTCGTCGTGTTCGCGCTCGTGCGTCTGTTCAAGTCCAGCGGTGGCGATGTCTCGCTGGGATTCCTCGGGTACGTCGCCGCACTGCCGTCATGCTGGCTGCTGGGACGAATGGTTGAGCGTTATGTCTCGATGCCTTCGGAGCGTTGGCTAAGAGAGCGGATGTTGGCGAAGCCACACGTGTTGCGTGCGGCAGCCGGGGTGGCCTCCTCGCTGTAGAGCGCATGGGCGCTGCTTCGGCGCTGTCTGTAAATCTCGCGGGGAGATGCGCCAAGATGCTGCGGTCGCGCACAGGGTGCGCTCCCGCAAGGGAGCGGATGTGTTCCGCAATGGCTAAAGAGAGCTTTGCTCGAAAGGAACGCTATGCCGATCAACGGTAGCGATTGATGGTGTCGCGCAGTTCGATGGCGGCGGCGCGTGCGGCCTGCGCGAAGTCCTCGCCGTTGCCGGCATAGAGGATCGCGCGCGAAGAAGAAATCATCAGACCGGTGCCGCCGGCGCTGCGCCCATGCCTGAGCACCGCCTCCACGTCGCCGCCCTGCGCGCCGATACCCGGCACCAGTAGCGGCATGTCGCCGACGATGGCGCGCACCTTGCCGAGTTCTTCGGGCCAGGTTGCGCCGGTGACCAGTGCGCAGTTGCCATGGGTGTTCCAGTCGCGGGCAATCGTCTCGGCCACGCGCAGATACAGCGGCAAACCGCCGCAATCCAGTGCCTGGAAATCTGCGCCGCCGGGGTTGGACGTGCGGCACAGCAGGATCACGCCCTTGTCGGCGCGGTCGAGGAAGGGCTGTGCGGAATCGCGGCCCATGTACGGATTGAGCGTCACCGCATCGGCCTTGTAACGGTCGAACGCTTCGGTGACGTAATGCTGTGCCGTGCTGCCGATGTCGCCGCGCTTGGCGTCGAGGATCACCGGCACGCCGGGGTGCTTGTCATGGATGTGCGCGATCAGTCGTTCCAGCGCATCTTCCGCACGCAGCGCGGCGAAGTGCGCGATCTGTGGCTTGTACGTGCACACCACGTCGGCGGTGGCGTCGACGATGTCACGGCAGAACTCGAACACCGCATCGCTGCGGCCCTTGAGGTGCGCGGGAAACTTGGCGGGTTCCGGATCAAGGCCGACGCAGACGAGGGAGTTGTTGCTGGCCCATGCCTGTTGCAGGGATTGCATGAAGTGCATGGCGTTCTCCTTGGGTCGGCACAGCGAAAGGCCTGAAGTGCTGCGCGGTCTAGCGTGGTGCATGCCTCTCCCGTTGGGAGAGGGTGCCGGCAGGCGGGTGAGGGTGCGGGCGAAGCGCTGCGTTGAAATCTCGCGCAAGCCTCGCACCCTCTCCCAACCCCTCTCCCAACGGGAGAGGGGTTATGGCATTACGCCAGCTTCTTGTACTTCACGCGATGCGGCTTCGCGGCTTCATCGCCGAGACGACGCTTCTTGTCCGCTTCGTACTCGTTGTAGTTGCCCGGGAAGAACTCCACGTGCGAATCGCCTTCGAACGCGATGATGTGCGTGGCGATGCGGTCGAGGAACCAGCGGTCATGCGAGATGACCACGGCGCAACCCGGGAATTCCAGCAACGCGTCTTCCAGCGCACGCAGGGTTTCCACGTCCAGGTCGTTCGACGGTTCGTCGAGCAGCAGCACGTTGCCGCCCTGCAGCAGGGTCTTGGCCATGTGCAGGCGACCACGCTCACCGCCGGACAGCTGGCCGACGATCTTCTGCTGGTCGGTGCCCTTGAAGTTGAAGCGGCCGATGTAGGCGCGTGACTGGATCTCGAAGTTACCGATGGTGAGGATGTCCGAACCGCCGGACACTTCCTGCCACACGTTGTTCTTCGGATCGAGCGCGTCGCGGGACTGGTCGACATAGGCGAGCTTGACCGTGTGGCCCAGCTTCACCTCGCCCGAGTCCGGCTGTTCCTTGCCCATGATCATCTTCATGAACGTGGATTTGCCGGCGCCGTTCGGGCCGATCACGCCGACGATGGCGCCCGGCGGGATCTTGAACGACAGGTCTTCGATCAGCACGCGATCGCCGAACGCCTTGTTGACGTTCTTGAACTCGATCACTTCCTGGCCCAGGCGCTCGCCCGGCGGAATGAAGATTTCATTGGTTTCGTTGCGGCGCTGGTACTCGACCGAGTTCAGTTCCTCGAAGCGGTTGAGACGCGCCTTGCCCTTGGACTGGCGGCCCTTGGCGGCCGAACGCACCCACTCCAGTTCCTTTTCGATCGCCTTCTGGCGCGACTTTTCCTGCGAGGCTTCCTGCTTGAGGCGGGCGTCCTTCTGCTCCAGCCACTCGGTGTAGTTGCCCTTCCACGGGATGCCGCGACCGCGGTCGAGCTCGAGAATCCACTCGGCGGCGTTGTCGAGGAAGTAGCGGTCATGGGTGACGGCCACCACGGTGCCCTGGTAGTTCTGCAGGAACTGCTCCAGCCAGTCCACCGACTCGGCGTCCAGATGGTTGGTGGGCTCGTCCAGCAGCAGCATGTCCGGCTTGGACAGCAGCAGGCGGCACAGCGCCACGCGGCGCTTCTCGCCACCGGACAGCGGGCCGATCTTGGCGTCCCACGGCGGCAGGCGCAGCGCGTCGGCGGCCACTTCCAGCTGGCGCTCCAGCGCATGGGCGTCGTTCACCGCCAGGATGTTTTCCAGCTCCTGCTGTTCGGCAGCGAGCTTGTCGAAATCGGCGCCTTCTTCGCCGTAGGCGGCGTAGACCTCTTCCAGGCGCTTCTGTGCGTCGAGGACGACGGAGACGCCCTCCTCGACGGACTCGCGAACCGTCTTCTCGGGATCGAGCTGCGGTTCCTGCGCCAGATAGCCGACCTTGATGCCGGGCTGGGGACGGGCTTCACCCTGGAAGTCCTTGTCGACGCCGGCCATGATGCGCAGCACCGTGGATTTGCCCGCGCCATTCACGCCCAGCAGGCCGATCTTGGCGCCGGGGAAGAAGCTCAGCGAGATATCCTTGATGATGTGGCGCTTCGGGGGGACGATCTTGCTGACCCCGTTCATGGTGTAGATGTACTGCATGGAGCCTCCGGCGGCGTGCACGTCACCGGCCGGCGAGGCTGGCGGGTGCGTCAGAGTGGGTAACAAACCTTGCATTATAGCGGGTCGAGGGGGCTTCCCGGTGACCGCGGTGCCCTTTGTTGGCGACGATTTGGCCCGAAGCCGTCACGTAACCGCCCCGTGGCCGACCGTCACCGTCTCCACGCTGGCCCTTTCCCCGGGAAAAGGCCATGGCGGTGAGGACAGGTACGCTGGCGACGAATGCGGCGCTGCACTGGGCGACGCTGGATCGTCGGGCGGCGCGGTGGGCGGCGCGGTGGGCGGCGCGGCGCGGTCGACTCGCTGTCGTACTACATGAGTTCGTCTGCTTCGGAATCAAGCAGGCGCGGGCGTGCCTTTTCGGCGGCTGCATGCTTGCCCTCCTGCTGAGTACCTGGGCCTGGTATCCGCCGGACATGTGGCTCGCCCGTTACGACTTTATGGTGCTGGCCGCGCTTGCCTTGCAGGTGGCGCTGATCGCAGGCGGGCTGGAGACGCGCGAGGAGGCGCGGGTGATCCTCGGCTTCCACCTGGTCGGCACGGCCATGGAAGTGTTCAAGACGGCAATGGGGTCATGGCTGTATCCCGAGCCTTCCGTGTTGCGCATCGGCGGGGTGCCGCTGTTTACGGGTTTCATGTATGCCGCGGTGGGCAGCTATATCGCGCGGGCCTGGCGGCTTTTCGATTTTCGCTTCGTCCGGCATCCGCCGTTCGCCGCGACGGCGTGGCTGGCGCTGGCGATCTATGTGAACTTTTTCACGCATCACTTCCTGCCGGATGTGCGCTGGCTGTTGTTCGGCGCGCTGACGTGGCTGTTCGGTCGCACGTGGATCCTGTTCCGCATCCGCCATGTGCATCGGCGCATGCCGTTGCTGCTTGGCTTCGTGCTGGTGGCGTTATTCATCTGGCTGGCGGAGAACGTGGGTACGTTTGCGGCTGCGTGGCGTTATCCGGCGCAGCGGCACGGTTGGGCGATGGTGCCGCTGGGCAAGCTTGGTGCGTGGTTGCTGTTGATGGTGATCAGCTATGTGATGGTGTCCGCGGTGGCGCGAAGGCATAAGAGATGAGCTGTGGGAGCGCACCCTGTGCGCGACAACCGGTCGTTGCGGTGACCCGCAAGACCGCGATCGCGCACAGGGTGTGCTCCCACAACAAGAACCACGTGCCTCAGCGCTCGCTATCCAGCGACGCCATCCCCTGCGTGTTGTAACGGTCGCCGGCGGCGACGCCGGGCGGGAAGGCTTTGTCGAGCGTGGCGAGGTCGTCCGCAGTAAGCACGATGTCCAGCGCACCCAGGGCTTCGCCGAGTCGTTCGCGGGTACGCGAGCCGACCAGGGGCACGATGTCTTCACCTTGCGCCAGCGCCCAGGCGATCGCGACCTGCGCGACGCTGCAGCCCTTTATCGACGCAAGATCTTGCATCGCGTCGACCAGCTTGAGGTTGTGCGCGAGGTTGTCGCCCTGGAAGCGCGGGCTGTGCGTGCGGAAATCGCGCGTGTCGGTCTGCTTGTCCTTCGACCAGTGGCCGCTGATGAGGCCGCGCGACAGGACGCCGTAGGCGGTGATGCCGATGCCAAGCTCGCGGCAGACCGGCAGGATATCCTTCTCGATGCCGCGCGAGATCAGCGAGTACTCGATCTGCAGATCCGACACCGGCATCACCGCGTTGGCGCGCCGGATGGTTTCGATGCCCACTTCGGACAGGCCGAGGCTGCGAACGTATCCGGCCTTCACCAGGTCGGCGATGGCACCGACGGTCTCTTCGATAGGTACATGGGGATCGAGGCGGGCAGGGCGGTAGATGTCGACATAGTCGGTGCGCAGGCGCTGCAGCGTGTAGGCCAGCGCGGTCTTCACCGCGGCGGGTCGCGCGTCATAGCCCAGCCAGTCGCCTGCCGGGCCTCGTTGTGCGCCGAATTTCACGCTGAGCTGGTAGCTGTCGCGCGAGCGACCGACCAGCGCCTCACCGATCAGCATCTCGTTGTGGCCCATGCCGTAGAAATCGCCGGTATCGAGCAGGGTGATGCCGGCGTCCAGCGCGGCATGGATGGTGGCGATGCTTTCCTCTCGATCCGTCGCGCCGTACATGCCTGACATGCCCATGCAGCCGAGGCCGAGGGCGGACACCTTGGGGCCGTGCTGGCCGAGGGGGCGGTATTTCATCGGGGGCTCCGGATGGGGTGGGATCTCTAATGGTGCATGGGAGGGGTGTGTATGCCATGTGCCGGGGCGTTCGCTGGGCGCTTGCGTGCGTCTAACTTTGGCGGCAAGGCCGTTTGCCTCAGTCTGCTTCCCCGGCTGCTTCACTTTCTTTTGTGGGAGCGCACCCTGTGCGCGACAGCCATTCGCGCCGGTCTTCACTCTCATCACTCGGCTCAGGCCGTGGCGCTTCACAACAGCCGAGAGCTGGCCATCCAGTTCTATTGGTCTTCGGGATGTGGCGATATCGCCAGGTTGCCGCTTACGCAGCGGGCGTTTCGATCTCCTGCCGGAGCTCGAGTCACTTTTCTTTTGCTGGCCCACGCACGCGCTCTTGGCGTGCGAACGGCGAAGCCGGCCCGAAGGGCGGAGGGCGCCAGCCCGGAGTCAAAGAAAAGTAACCCAAAGAAAACGGCCTTTAGAGCCAAGGCTCGTAGCGATATGAGGAATAGAGCCTGACGACCTAAGCCAGTCGGATGCGCTCGTTACTACCTCGAACGGAATGGCTACACCGCAACGCGCCAATGCGAAGAGGACTTAAAGCAACTTCGTTGGGTTACGAGGAAACCCATAGGTGCCGCGCTTTCTCCCTCTCCCCTCCGGGGAGAGGGCAGAGGTGAGCGGCGGGTGCTCGCGAAAACCTTGCCTACCTATGTAGGAGCGCACCAGTGCGCGATCAACACCGCGCATGCATCACATCCATGCGAACGGATGGCTTGCCAGCCATTACCCCTTCGCCTTCGCCACCTCAAACAACGCCGCCACGGTGCGCGTATGCAGCGACGCGGCGTCATACCCTTCCGGTAGCAAACCCGCGATTTCCAGCATCACCGCGCCATGCAACGCCGCCCAGATCTGGTGGCCGAGGATGGCCGGGTCGGCGTCGATGGCGCCTTCGGCGATCAGCACTTCTACATGCGCCGCCACGGTGCGCCACATGCGTTCGTGCGCTTCGCGATAGTCGGCATTGTCGCGGTTGGTTTCGGGGTACTCGAACATCAACCGGTACGTGGCGGTGTTTTCGCGGGCGAAGGCGATGTACGCATCGCGCACGGCGCGCGAACGTTGCCTGCCATCGCCTGGCGAATCGAGTGCGCGCTCCAAGGCTTCGGAAAAGCGATGCATGCCGCGCGTGCGCACCGCCGTGAGGATCTCGTCCTTGTTGGCGAAGTAGCGGTACGTGGTCATCGTGCCGCTGCCGAGTTCGGCGGCAATGCGGCGCATGGTGACCGCGGCCGGGCCTTCCTCGACGTACAGCCGGGCCGCGGCCTGGCAGATGCGTTCGCGGAAGGCCTCGGTTTCCTGCTCGCTCAGTGCACGTGGCACGTCAGCGCACGTCCAGTGTCTTGCGGAAGAAGGCGAGGGCGTCGGCGTTGATCTGCGCATGTGCCTTCGCGCGATCCACGCCTTCCGGATCGCGGCACATGACCGGGATCTCTTTCTCCAGTTCGGCCGAGCACGGCGGCAGGAACACCCAATGGTCGGCTTTCGGAATTTCCTTCACGCCGGCCAGCGTGCGGACCAGCGGCTGGATATGCCTAGCGTTGGCTTCCGGCGGCAGCACATGGTCGTTCTGGCCGTAATAGAGGTACACCGGGATATGCACGTTGTCGAAGCCATGCTCGTCGAAAATCATGCTGAGCGGCGCCATGGCGAAGGCCGCCTTTACGCGCGGATCAGCGGTGTCGCCGTAACGGCCGAGCTGACCCTGCATTTCGTCCAGTACCTGCTCCATCGTCTTGCCCTGCTTCTTGGCCGAAGCCTCGAAGTCGGCGCGATGGCCGCACACGTCCTTGTCGTCCGGGTAGCGATCGCAGAAGGCGATGAAGCGGACGAAGCGCGGCTTGGCGCCCGCGATCATCAGCGAGGTGTAGCCGCCGGCGGAGAAGCCGGCGACGCCGATGCGGCTGGGGTCGATCAGCGCTTTCCAGCGCGGATCGGTCAGCAGCATGCTGATGGTGGCCTTGACCTGGATCGGGCGCCCGGCCAGCACCTCGATGCCCCCCACGCGGCTGGTGTCGCGGAAGTAATCGCCGAGGTGATTGAGCGTGGCGACCACGAAGCCATGGCTGGCGAGATAGGTCGCCAGGTCGTGATGGCCAAGATTGCTGCCGCCGTTGCCGTGCGAGATGACCACCAGCGGTTTTGCGCCGGGGATGGCCGGGGCATCCGTGGCCGCGGCCACGTCGTATGGGCCAAGTGCCGTGGTGCCTTGTACCGACTGGGACGAGGGATAGAACACGTAACCCTCGGTTGGCTTGCCGCTGATCGGGTCTGAAATGCTGATGCGCGCGATGCCTACGCCCGTGGTGGTGTCGGCGAGGGCGGCGCAGGGCGCGAGCAGGAACAGCAACATCACGAGCCAGTGGAACAGGCGCGCAGGTGCGCGCGTAACGGCGTGGGGCATGACCAGACTCCTGAGGGGCGGTAGCGTGCGACGTACGGTACGTTGTACGTTATATTCCTGCAAGTGCCCGCGGTGGCCCCTTTAGCACATGAGGGCTACAATTTCGCGTTCTAATCCCTGCAGCCAACCCCACGAGGTCAGGATGTTCCCGAAGCACGAGACGATCGCCGGTTACGACAATGAACTGGCGCAGGCCATGGCCGATGAGGCCCGTCGTCAGGAAGACCACGTCGAACTGATTGCTTCGGAGAACTACGCCAGCCCGCGCGTGATGGAAGCGCAGGGCAGCGTGCTCACCAACAAGTACGCCGAGGGCTATCCGGGCAAGCGCTACTACGGCGGCTGCGAGTTCGTCGACGTCGCGGAGAAGCTCGCCATCGATCGCCTGAAGCAGCTGTTCGGCGCGACCTACGCCAACGTGCAGCCGCACTCGGGTTCGCAGGCCAACCAGGCCGTGTATCTCGCGCTGCTCAATCCGGGCGACACCATCCTCGGCATGAGCCTGGCGCACGGCGGCCACCTCACGCACGGCGCCAAGGTCAACGTATCGGGCAAGCTGTTCAACGCCATCCAGTACGGCGTGAACGAAAGCGGCCTGGTCGACTATGACGAAGTCGAGCGACTCGCCCTCGAGCACAAGCCGAAGATGATCGTCGCCGGCTTCAGCGCCTACTCGCAGGTGATGGACTGGGCGCGCTTCCGCGCCATCGCCGACAAGGTCGGCGCCTACCTGTTCGTTGACATGGCCCACGTAGCCGGCCTGATCGCTGCGGGCGTGTACCCGAGCCCGCTACCGCATGCGCACGTCGTCACCTCAACCACGCACAAGACGCTGCGTGGTCCGCGTGGCGGCATCATCGTGGCCAAGGACGCCGGCGAAGAGATCGAGAAAAAGCTGCAGTCGATCGTGTTCCCGGGCATCCAGGGCGGTCCGTTGATGCACGTGATCGCCGCCAAGGCGGTGGCCTTCAAGGAAGCACTGGAACCGGCCTTCAAGACCTACCAGGAGCAGGTCGTGAAGAACGCCAAGGCGATGGCCAAGACGCTGATCGAGCGCGGCTACAAGATCGTCTCCGGCGGCACCGAGAACCACCTGATGCTGATCGACATGATCGGTCGCGACGTCACCGGCAAAGATGCGGAAGCCGCGCTGGGCAAGGCGCACATCACGGTGAACAAGAATGCCGTGCCGAACGATCCCCGTTCGCCCTTCGTCACCTCGGGCCTGCGCGTCGGCACCCCGGCCATCACCACCCGCGGTTACAAGGAAGCGGACGTGGTGGAACTGACGACCTGGATCTGCGACGTGCTCGACGCGCCGAACGATGACGCCGTCATCGCCAAGGTGCGCGAGAAGGTCACCGCGCAGTGCCACAAGTTTCCGGTGTATGGCTAAGACGTGGGGACACGGGAATAGGGCGTCGGAAGCGAACCATGCGCTTGTCGCCGCTTGCACACGCCTCTGGGCCGCTCATTTCCCCTCTTTGGTCGCATAAGCACTGATGCATTGCCCCTTCTGCCAGCACGAAGACACCCGCGTGATCGACTCGCGCCTTGCCGAGGACGGCGCCACCGTGCGTCGTCGTCGGGAGTGTCCGAAGTGCGGCGAGCGTTTCAATACCTTTGAAACGGCCGAGCTGAAGCTTCCTTCCATCGTCAAGAGCGGCGAGCGTCGCGAGCCGTTCGACGAGCACAAGCTGCGGGTGAGCTTCGAGCGCGCCCTGCAGAAGCGGCCGGTGCCCACGCATTCGGTGGACACCGCCGTGCGCGAGATCGTCAATGACCTGCGCCGCTGCGGCGAGCGCGAAGTGCCTTCGCGGCAGGTCGGTGAACTGGTGATGCGCGAGCTGAAGAAGCTGGACCAGGTCGCGTACGTGCGCTTCGCATCGGTCTACCGCAAGTTCGAGGACGTGCAGGCCTTCCGCGAGGAAATCGAGAAGCTGGAGCGCGACCTGCCGGAGCTGGAAGCGTTGCAGCTGTCGTTGCTGGGCGAGAGCGTCGCGAGGCGCAAGAAGTCCTGACGCACGGCAGAGGCTCTTTGTGGGAGCGCACCCTGTGCGCGACCGCGACGCCTCTCCCTGCCGCCCCGCTTGGCTGTCGCGCACAGGGTGCGCTCCCACAAAAAATCGCATCCACACCCTAGACTGATGCCATCGCCACGCTCGACGGCTATCTCATGACCCCCACCTTCACCGCCATCGACCACGCCCACATGGCGCACGCGCTGCGCCTGGCCGAGCGCGGGCTCTACACCACGCACCCCAACCCGCGCGTCGGCTGCGTCATCGCGCATGGCGAGCAGGTGATCGGCACCGGGTTCCACCAGCGTGCCGGGGAGCCGCACGCCGAGGTGTTCGCACTGCGCGAGGCCGCTGAGCAGGCTCGTGGCGCCACCGCCTACGTCACGCTGGAGCCCTGTGCGCACCATGGCCGCACGCCGCCGTGTGCGGATGCGTTGATCGCGGCGGGCGTATCGCGCGTGGTCATCGCCGCGGAAGATCCGTTTCCACAGGTCGCCGGGCGCGGCATCGGCAAGCTGCGCGATGCGGGCGTCGTGGTGGACACGGGCTTGATGCGCGAAGCGGCGCGTGAACTCAACATGGGTTTTTTCAGCCGCATCGAGCGCGGCCGGCCCTGGGTGCGCGTGAAGCTCGCGATGAGCCTGGACGGTCGCACCGCGCTGGCCAATGGCGAGTCGAAGTGGATCACCGGCGAGGCGGCGCGTGCCGACGTGCAGCGCTGGCGCGCGCGAAGCTCGGCCATTCTCACAGGCTCGGGAACGGTGCTGGCCGACAATCCGCGCCTGACCGTGCGGTTGCCCAAAGGCGAGGCGTTTACGCGGCCGTGGCGCGTGCTGCTCGACAATCGCCTGCGTACGCCCCCGGGCAGTCATGTGCTCGACGGCACGGCGCCGACGCTGGTGCTGCACAACGAACACTATGCGCCGATCGATGCGCGCTTCCAGGCTGCCGAGTTGGCGGTGGTGCCGGTGCAGGGCGGCGCAACGGATCTGCATGCCGTCATGGCCGAGCTGGCACGACGCCATGTCAGCGAAGTGCATATCGAGGCGGGACCCACCCTGTGTGGCTCGCTGTTAGCCGCAGGGCTGGTAGACGAGTTGCTGCTCTACATCGCGCCGGTGCTGTTGGGCGACAGCGCGCGTCCGCTGCTTGGATTGCCCGCGCTGAGCGACATGGCGGAGCGCTGGAAGCTGCGCACGCTCGATCGACGCGTGCTGGGCGATGACCTGCGACTGCTGCTGCGGCCGACGACCTGAATACGACGACACGATATCCATGACACAGCCATTTCCCCAGCCCGCGGTATTGAGCGAAGCGGAACAACGCCAGTTCCGAGAGCAGGGTTATCTCGTCCGCAGGATCCTCGACGATGCCGCCGTGGCGCGGTACGTGGCGGCTGTGGATGTCTCGCGACGCGAACGCGGCGACACGCAGCGCATGAGCAACCTGCAGTTTCTGCAGCCGGGCAAGGCGATTCCCGGCATCCAGGACGTGATCTGCAACGAATCGATCCTCGCCGTCTGTCGTGACCTGCTCGGCGAGCGGATCATCGTCGATGGTGCTTCGCTGTTCTACGGCGAGGCCGGTATCGATTATCGCCAGGGCTGGCACCGCGACGTGCTGCAGGTGCCGGACGATCAGGTAGACCCGCGCTGGTTCAGCGCGGAGTACCACTACAACTACGTGCAGATGAACCTGTCGCTCACGCTGGACGGCTGTTTGTGGATCGTGCCCGGCAGCCATCGACGCCCGTTGAACGCCGAGGAGCGAGCGCTTTTCGGCAACACCGAGAAGATGGCGCCCGTCGATGGCGCGGAGCTGAGCGAAGGCCGGCAGCTCGTGCTGCAGCCGGGCGAGGCAGTGTTCTACAACAACTACGCCGTGCATCGGGGTTACGGCGGCGTGCTGCAGGATCGGCGCATCACCATCCACCTGGGCTTCCACTCCGCCGAGCACGCGCCGACCTTGCACTTCGGCGTGCTGGACCACACCGAATACACGCTGGACTACCTCGCGTCACTGCAACCGTGCGTGCGCGAGGCTCTGCGTGCGCACCTCGTCGAGCGCGCGCGATATCCCGAAGTGAACGTGTTTCACGCCTATCACCAGCAGTTCCTGAAAAAGGAGTTCAAGACCACATGACGACGGCAGCGATCCGCTGGGGCATCATCGGTTGTGGCAACGTCACCGAAGTGAAGAGTGGCCCGGGCTTCAGCAAGACGCCGAACTCCGCGCTGGTGGCGGTGATGCGCCGCGACGGCGACAAGGCACGGGACTATGCCGAGCGTCACGGCGTGCCGCGCTGGTACGACGATGCAGCGAAGCTGATCGACGACCCCGAGGTCAACGCCGTCTACGTCGCCACGCCGCCCTCCACGCACAAGCAGTACGCCTTGATGGCGATTGCCGCTGGCAAGCCGGTATACGTGGAAAAGCCGATGGCGATGGATCATGCGGAGTGCGAGGCGATCATCCGCGCCGGCCGCCAGGCGAACGTGCCGGTGTTCGTGGCTTACTACCGCCGTGCGCTACCGCGCTTTCAGAAGGTGCGCGAGCTGATCTTCGGGCAGCGGGCGATCGGCACGCCGCGCATCGTCAATACGGTGCTGCACGAACCGCATCATCCGCGTTATCACGACCCGAAGAACCTGCCCTGGCACGTGCAGCCCGGCATTTCCGGCGGCGGCGTGTTCATGGACATCGGCTGCCACACGCTGGACATCCTCGACTGGCTGTTCGGCCCGATCGTTTCGGCGAGTGGTCATGCCAGCAACCAGCGCGGCGCGTACTCGCCGGAGGACACCGTGGCGATGTCGTTCGCCTTCGGCAACGGCATGCTGGGCACGGGCCTGTGGAACTTCGATAGCTACAAGCACCACGACCAGATCGAAGTGGTCGGCGATGAAGGGCGTATCGCATTTGCGACGTTCGGCAACGGGCCGATCACGGTCGAGAACGCGCGCGGTTCGCACGATCACCATGTCGAGAATCCGCTGCATATCCAGCAGCCACTGATCGAGACCATCGTGGCCGAGCTCACCGGGCGCAAGGGTGCATGCCCCTCGACCGCGGAAACCGGCGCGCGCACCAGCTGGGTGATGGACCAGGTGCTGCGTGACTATCGCCGCGAGACTGGTCAGCCGATCGGCGCCTGAGCTTCAGGCGCCGTCGGGGCCGTCGATCATCAACGATCGAAGTCGATCACGATCTTGCCGAAGTGCTGGCCGGAGGCCATGAAATCCAGCGCTTCACGCAATTGGTCGAAACCGTAGACACGGTCGATCACCGGTTGCAGCTGGCCTAGTTCCACGGCCGCGACCATGCGTTCGTGCTGCTCCAGCGGCGCGACTGAAAGGCCCTCGATGCGCAGGCGCTTGAGGATGGCCTGGGTCAGCCGTATCTGCGCATCGTCGCCGCCCATGAAGCCGACCACCCCGATGAAGCCGTGCATTGCCGCGGCGTCGATTGATTGCGGCAAGGTGGCGGCGCCCACCGTCTCCACCACCACGTCGACGCCCGCGCCGCCGGTGGCTTCGCGCACCAGGGGACTCCACTGCGGATGCTTGCGATAGTTGATGACGACGTCGGCACCCAGGGCGCGCGAGCGCGCGAGCTTGTCGTCGCTGGACGAGAGCACGATCGCTTTGGCTCCGCGCAGCTTGGCCAGTTGCAGCGCAAACAGCGATACGCCGCCGGTACCGAGGATCAGTACCGATTGGCCACTGGTAAGCCTTGCCAGTTCCAGTGCCTGCCAGGCCGTGAGCGCCGCGATAGGCAGCGTAGCCGCCTGTCGATGGTCGAGATGAGCCGGCGCACGAGCCAGCGCGTAGGCGTCGAAGCAGGCGAGCTCACGCATCACGCCGTGGTCCGGGCCACCTGGCTCGGCGCCCACCCATTCGGGGCGCATGGCGCCGGCCACCCAGCGCGCCTTGTACAACGTGGTGACATGGTCGCCGGGCTTGAAGCGCTGCACACCGGGGCCGACGGCCACCACCGTGCCCGCGCCGTCGGACACCGGCACCAGGGGCAGCTCCACGCTGCGATATAAGTCCCCGCGGGCCAGCAGCAGGTCGCGGTAATTGAGTGAGGCAGCCTGCAGCTTCACCAGGACCTGGCCGGGACCGGGTTGCGGGTCGGGCAGTTCAATGCGTTGCAGGTGGTCCAGTCCGAAGGCAGTCAGTTGGTAGGCGCGCATGGCGGTGCTCCGTGGAGGGATGCGGCATGGTGGCCCGGCGGCTGTTGCGTGATAATCCGTTGCCATTGCACTTCATTTGTTCATTTCATGAATAAATCGTTTGAGCTGACGCCGACCCGCGTACGCGAGCTAAGGGCGTTCGCGGCATCGGCGCAGTTGCTCAACTTCTCGCTGGCGGCGAAGCAGGTGGGTTGCACGCCGTCGGTGCTGAGCCGCCGCATCGCCGCGCTGGAAGCGGCCGTGGGCGCCCGGCTGTTCTTGCGTACGACCCGCCGCGTCGTGCTCACCGCACGCGGCGAGCAATTGCTGGCCCACTGCCAGCGGCTGGATGCCGTGCTGGGCGAGCTGGCCGTGGAACTGCGACCGCAGCAGGGCGAGCTGCAGGGCCGCCTGTGTGTGCACCTGCCGCGCAACTACGGGATCCACTGCGTGGCGCCGCTGTTGGGCCGTTTCATGGCCGAGCATCCCTCCGTGCGCATCGATGCCACGTACGACGATGCCTATGTCGACCTGGTCGCCGCGAAGGTCGACCTCGCCGTGCGCGCGGGCCGGCTCGAATCGTCCCAATTGGTGGCGCGGCGCATCGGCACCATGCGCCGCTATCTCTGCGCCACGCCGGGCTACCTCGAACAGGCGCCGCCGCTGAACGACCCCGTCGATCTCAAGGCCCATCGCTGCCTTGCCTTCAGCGGGCTGCGCACCGGGACGCTCTGGCAATTCACCCAGCAACGCCGGCGACGCTCGGTGCGCATCGAGCCGGTGCTCCAGTGCAACGACTCCAAGGCGATTCGCGATGCCGTGCTGGCCGGTGTAGGCATCGGCATCCAGGGCGACTACCTGGGTGACCCGCTGGTCGCCTCCGGCGAACTGGTCGAGATCTTGCCCGACTGGCAGCTGAGCCATTCGCCCATCCACCTTGTGTGGCTGCCGGGCGCCGATCGCGCACCGGCCGTGCGGCGCCTCATCGATTTCCTGGTGACGCACCTGGGTGGCGGCTGAGACGCGCTGTTCGCGTCGGTGGACACCGCCCCGGCCAGTGGGGAAAGGGTTGATGCTAGACTTGGCGTGCCGGTTCGCCGGCAAACAACCACAACGACGTCTTCAGGGCGGGGTGCGATTCCCCACCGGCGGTAGGTGCCTTCGGGCACGAGCCCGCGAGCGCTTCCGGTGCCATCGGAAGGTCAGCAGATCCGGTCCCATGCCGGAGCCGACGGTTGGCAGCCAGCGATGGCTTCCAGAAAGTCCGGATGAGAGAAGACGGTACGGCGCAAGCCTTCGCGGGCGTGTGCCTGCCTGACGCCTTGGGGCGTTTTTCGCAGCTATTCACGCGGGAAACGTTTCATGTCCAAGCATCGTTCTTGTTCTTTCGCCGCCTCCGTCCGGGAGGTACGCTGATGTTCACCGGCATCATCCAGAGCGTGGGGCGCATCGCGCGGCTCGAACCGCGTGGTGGAGACGTGCGCCTGCATGTCGATACCGCCGACCTCGACCTTGCCGACGTGCAGCTGGGCGACAGCATCGCCGTGTCAGGCGTGTGCCTCACGGCGGTGACACTGGAGGCGCGCGGTTTCAGCGCGGATGTCTCCAACGAAACCCTTTCACTCACCACGCTGGGCAAGCTGAAGGCCGGCGATCCGGTCAATCTCGAAAAGGCCTTGCGCCTGGCTGATCGTTTGGGCGGCCATCTCGTCTCCGGTCATGTCGACGGCGTGGGCAAGGTCGTCTCGGTCACGCCGGACGGCCGCTCGCAGCGTTGGACGTTCGAAGTGCCGGCGAGCCTGTCGCGCTACATCGCGGCGAAGGGCTCGATCTGCATCGATGGCACCAGCCTCACCGTCAACGAGGTGAACGGCCATCGCTTCGGCGTAAACCTTATCCCCCATACGGTGGAACACACGGCATTCCATGCACGCAGGCCGGGGGATGCGGTGAACATCGAAGTGGACGTCGTGGCGCGCTACATCGAGCGGCTGATCGCCAGTGGCGACGCGCCGAAACTTGATGAGGCGTTCCTCAAGCAACACGGCTTCGCTTGAAAGCTCCCTCTCTCCGGAAGAGGGTTGGGGTGAGGGTACGTGGCTTGCGCAATCTTCAACGCACCGCTCCACCCGCACCCTCATCCGCCCTTCGGGCACCTTCTCCCGAGGGGAGAAGGGTCAACCAGGGAGGCTTGGACAGCTCGTTTCAACAGGCGTTGCTGGAAACCCCTCTTCCACTGGGAGAGGGGCAGGGGTGAGGGTTCGGGGCTTGCGTGAGCTTTCATGCATCGCTCCGCCCGAATCCTCATCCGCCCTTCGGGCACCTTCTCCGATGGGAGAAGGGAAAAAACTACACGGAATCCGATCCATGAGCTTCAACACCATCCCCGAAATTCTTGAAGACATCCGCGCCGGCCGCATGGTCGTCATCCTCGACGACGAGGACCGCGAGAACGAAGGCGATCTCATCATGGCCGCGCAGATGGTGCGGCCGGAGGACATCAACTTCATGGTGCGCGAGGCGCGCGGCCTGGTCTGCCTGACGCTGACCGAGCAGCGCACGCGCCAGCTCGGCCTGCGCCCGATGGTGTCGGACAACACCTCGCCGTATCACACCAACTTCACCGTCTCGATCGAGGCGGCCGAAGGCGTCACTACCGGCATCTCGGCGCACGACCGCGCGCGCACCATCCAGGTCGCCGTGAAGTCGGATGCGAAGCCGCAGGATCTCTCGCAGCCGGGCCACATCTTCCCGCTCACCGCCCAACCGGGTGGCGTGCTCACGCGTGCGGGCCACACGGAAGCCGGTTGCGATCTCGCCGCGCTGGCGGGGCTGGAACCGTCGGCGGTGCTGATCGAGATCCTGCATGAGGACGGCTCGATGGCACGCCGTCCCGAGCTGGAAGTGTTCGCGAAGAAGCATGGCCTCAAAATCGGCACCATCGCCGACCTCATCCGCTATCGCCTGGAAACCGAGAAGACGGTGCAGCGCGTGTATGAGGGCGACGTCGATACCGAGTTCGGCCCGTTCCGCCTGGTGGCCTACCGCGATGCCATTCGCCACGGCCTGCACTTCGCGCTACTGCGCGGCACGGTGCACGACGGTGAGCCGGTGCTCACGCGCGTGCATGTGCGCAACACGCTGTCGGATGTACTGCATCTGCAGCGCGACGATCTCGGCCTCACGGTCACCTCGGCGTTGCGGTGCATCGACGATGAAGGCAGCGGCGCGCTGCTCGTGCTTTCGGGCGAGGATACGCCCGATGCGCTGCTGCGCCGGCTCAACCGCCAACCCGACCTGAAGGCGCCGGAAGAGGCGCAGCAGCAGGAGTGGCGCCAGCTCGGCCTGGGTGCACAGATCCTGGCCGACCTCGGCATCCGCCAACTGCGCGTGTTGGGTACGCCGCGCAAGATGGTGGGGCTGGGCGGTTTCGGACTGGAAGTGGTGGAATACGTTTAAGCCCAGCGACCGCCTCGTGGGAGCGCACCCTGTGCGCGACTGGCGGAACGGAGCGACGAGATCGGGGTGTCGCGGTCGCGCACAGGGTGCGCTCCCACAGACGGTTTGCAGTTCCTCGCCACTTCCCCGCCATGCCGTCCCCGGCATACTCGGGCTTTCCCCACCACTGGCCAGCCATGACCTCCACCACCATCCGCCTGATCGCCCCGTCCGGCTATCCGCACGACTACGACGCCATGGCGCGCGGCGTGGCGCGGTTGCGCGCGGCGGGCTGCACGATCGACGGACTCGAGGTGCTGGACCGGACGGAGCACCGCTTTGCGGGCAGCGATGCGGAACGCGTGGCCGACATCAACCATCTGGCCATCCATCCGTCCCTTCCTGACATCGTGTTGGCGGTGCGTGGCGGCTATGGCGTCACGCGGCTGCTCGAACACATCCATTACGGCGCGTTGCACGAGCGGCTCGCCGGCTCGTCGACCTTGCTGGTGGGGCATAGCGATTTCACCGCGTTGCAGATGGCGCTCTACGTGAAGAGCGGCCTCACCACCTTTGGTGGCCCCATGCTCGGGCCCGACTTCGGTGCGCCGGAACTCAACGAGCTGATGTGGGAGCACTTCTGGCGTGCGGTCACCGAACCGGAAGCCACGGTGCGCTGGGCGACGACGAGCGAAACGGCGCTCGATGTCGAAGGCCCGCTGTGGGGCGGCAACCTTGCCATGCTGTGCAGCCTGATCGGTACGCCGTATTTCCCGCGCATCGACGACGGCATCCTGTTCGTGGAGGACGTGGGCGAGCCGCCGTTCCGCATCGAGCGCCTGCTGTACCAGTTGCACCTGTCCGGTGTGCTGGACCGGCAGCGGGCGCTGGTGTTCGGCCACTTCACCAACTGCAAGCCGCACGGCTACGACAACGGCTATGACACCAGCGCCGCGCTCGACCATATCGGCCGGGTAGCCCACATCCCGGTGGTGCGTGACCTGCCGTTCGGCCACGAGACCAGCAAGTTCACCCTGCCGTTCGGCGTCCCCGCACGGCTGCGCGTGGCGGGCAGGCAGGCCAGCCTGACCTTCCACGGCCATCCGCACCTGTCCGGGACCGTTCCGAGGCCCGATCCGGCCAAGCGGCCCCAAAACCCGTAAAATAGCCGGCCCACATGGGCCGCCGAGCCCACAGGAAATCCCGATCCATGAAGACCATCGAAGGCGATTTCGCCACGCCCAAAGGCCGTTTTGCCATCGTTGCCGGCCGTTTCAACGGCTTCGTCGTCGAGCCTCTGGTGGCCGGCGCGCGTGACGTGCTGGTGCGCCATGGCGTAAAGGACGATGCGATCGAGCTGATCCGCGTGCCGGGCGCCTGGGAAATCGCGCTGGCCGCGCACAAGGTGGCCAACTCCGGGAAGTACGCCGCGGTGATCGCGCTGGGCGCGGTGATCCGCGGTTCCACGCCGCACTTCGACTACGTCGCCGGCGAGTGCGCCAAGGGCCTGGCCCAGGCCGCCTACAGCTCCGGGGTGCCGGTGGCGTTCGGCGTGCTGACCACCGACACCATCGAACAGGCCATCGAGCGCTCCGGCACCAAGGCCGGCAACAAGGGTGCGGACGCCGCGCTGGCAGCGCTCGAGATGGTCAACCTGTACGGAAGGCTGTAATGAATCACGAGAGCCAGTCTTCATATGCCAAGTGCCTCGCGTTGCGGCCGAGTGGTGGCCCAGCGGCCGTGCTTGGCGCAGCGCTTGACTGGCTGTCAAGTCAAGCCGAGCGGGGCCGCTGGGCCGCCACTCAGCCGCAACCCTTCGGGCCGGGTCTGTTTGCCCCCTGGGTCGCGTCATCGCTCAGTCGTGTATCGACATACACTCCTTCGTTCTTCCTTGCCCAGCGGGCAAACAGCTCCCGGCGCGAGGTACTTGGCATATGAAGACTGGCCCTGAAGGCATTGACCTGGCCGCCCGCTCGCGTGCGCGTCGCCGCGCGCTGCAGGCCGTGTATGCGTGGCAGATCGGCGGCAGCCGCATGAATGCGGTGATCGAGCAGTTCCGCCACGAGCAGGACATGGAAGTGGCCGACCTGGAGTACTTCGAGGACCTGCTGCATGGCGTCGAGCGCCATGTCGCCGCCATCGACGAAGCCATCAAGCCGTATGTTGACCGCGAGGTCGAGCAGATCGACCCGATCGAGCGCGCCGCGTTGCGCCTTGCCACCTATGAGCTGAAGTACCGACCGGACGTGCCGTACCGCGTGATCATCAACGAGGCCATCGAAGTCACCAAGCGCTTCGGCGCCGACCATGGCCACAGTTACGTCAACGGCGTGCTGGACAAGCTCGCCGGCTCGCTGCGCTCGACGGAAAAGCGCGGCTGATGGGCGGCGCGGAGCGGTTGTCTTCCGTTCCCGTCCTCGAGACCGAGCGCCTGCGGCTGCGGGCGCATCGTGCCGACGACCACGCCGAGTGCACGGCCATCTGGTCGAACCCCGAGGTCGTTCGCCATATCGGCGGACGTGCCTTTACCTCGGAAGAAGTGTGGAGACGCCTGCTGCAGTACGTGGGCCTCTGGAACCTGCTCGGTTACGGCTATTGGGCCGTGGAAGAGAAGGCCACCGGCCGCTACATCGGCGACATCGGTTTCGCCGACTTCAAGCGCGACCTGCAGCCCTCGCTGGAAGGCATGCTGGAATTCGGCTGGGTGCTGGCCCCCCACGCGCACGGCAAGGGTTATGCGAGCGAGGCCGTGGCCGCCGCGATTGCCTGGGCCGAGCAACATCGACCGAACCTGAGAGCAGTCTGCATCATCGACCCTGCCAACGAACCGTCGATCCGTGTCGCCGAGAAGGCCGGCTTCAAGCGCTGGCAGGAATCGACCTATCACGGCGGTCCCACCATCGTGTTCAGCCGGTAGCATCGACGGCGACCCTCCACTCGCCTGGGCCGCATTCATGGAATTTCGCCTGATCGACTGCATCCGCGAGCGCACCGCGCAAGGCCGCGAAGACGTGCGCCTGGGCATCGGCGACGACGCCGCGCTGGTGGCGCCACCCTCGGGACAGGAGCTGGCCATCGCCATCGACACCATGGTCGAGGGCGTGCATTTTCCCCAAGGCACCGATCCGGCCGACATCGGCTGGAAGTCGCTGGCGGTGAACCTGTCCGACCTTGCTGCGATGGGTGCCACCCCCGCCTGGGCATTGCTTGGGCTCACCCTGCCGCGACAGTCGCCGGAGCAGGTGCAGGCATTCGTCGATGGCTATGCCGAAGGCTTCGCGCAACTGGCGCAGACGTATCGGCTGGCCCTGATCGGTGGCGACACGACGCGAGGTTCGTTGACCCTGAGCGTGGCGGTGCATGGCTTCGTGCCGCCAGGCCAGGCGCTCACCCGCGCCGGTGCCCGGGCCGGTGATGTCGTGCTGGTGACCGGCACGCTGGGTGATGCGGCGGCAGGCCTGCGGCTGTTGCAGGCGGGCGCGCGAGTGGATGAGGGCGATGGTCGTGCGGCCTATCTGATCGAGCGCCTGCATCGGCCTACGCCCCGCGTGAAGGCGGGCCTAGCCCTGCGTGGCCGCGCTACCGCGTGCATTGATGTGTCCGACGGCCTGCTTGCCGATCTGGGGCATATCTGCGAAGCGAGCGCGCTCGGTGCCGACATCGAGGCCGCTCTGCTGCCACGCTCGTCCATGCTGCTGGGCGCCTTCGACGAAACCATGACGCGCGACTTAGCACTCTCCGGCGGAGACGACTACGAGCTTTGCTTCACCGTGCCGCCCTCGCTGGTCGCCGAAGTGCAGGGCGACCTGGCGCGACTGGGTTGCGGGGCCACGCGCATCGGGCGCATGGTCGAGGGCAACGGCGTGCGTGTGCGCGACGAGCAAGGCCAATGGCTGGAAACCACGCATCGCGGCTGGGATCACTTCGCATGAGCGACAACGGAAACGTCAACGAAACCGAAAACAGCCTGGACAAGAAGACCCTGACGCCGGAACAGCGCCGGCTGCTGCTGGCAACACCGGCGGGCTGGCTGGCCTGCGGTTTCGGCTCCGGCCTCGCGCCCTTCGCACAGGGCACCGCCGGCTCGCTGGCGGCCATCGTGCCGTGGCTGCTGCTGCGCACGCTGCCGCTGCAGCTCTACGTTTTCGCGGTGGTCGTGGCATTCGTGGCGGGCGTATGGGCCTGCGGCATCGCCGGTCGCATGCTGGGCGTGGACGACCACCGCAGCATCGTATGGGACGAGTTCGTCGGCATGTGGATCGCGCTCATTCCCACGGTAATGCCGGTGTTCTGGGCATCGTGGTCGAGCGTGGTGATCGGCTTCCTGCTGTTCCGCCTGTTCGATGTGTGGAAGCCCTGGCCGATCCGCCTGCTGGACCAGCGCCTCAAGGGCGGCGTCGGGGTGATGATGGACGACATCGTCGCCGGCGTGTTCGCCGCCATCGTGCTGGCCTTCCTGCTGCGCTTCTAGGCGCTTCGCCGCGGCAGCCTCTTTTTCGCCATAAGCGATCGGTAGTCTCGCCTCGTGCCGCGCGGTGACGCGTTCGGCTGCGCCATCACGGACGACAAGGACGAGGGAGAGCCGATGAACCGTTTGCCGGGCCTGGATCTGCTGCGCGCGATCGCGATCGCGTGGGTGATGATCTTTCACTCCTACATCATCGGCGGTTGGGGCCACTATGGTGGCGTCGAGAAGATCGGCTGGATGGGCGTGGACCTGTTCTTCGTGCTCAGCGGCTTCCTGATCGGTTCGCAGGTGCTCAAGCCGCTCGCGCAAGGGCAGGCCTTTTCCTTCACCGACTTCTACCTGCGCCGCGCCTTCCGCATCCTGCCGGTCTACCTGCTGGTGGTGGCCGTCTATTTCATTTGGCCGTCCATGCGCGAATACCCGGGCATCCAGCCGTTGTGGCAGTTCCTCACGTTCACGGTGAACCTGCTGATCGACGTGGAGCACAACCTTGCGTTTTCCCACGTGTGGTCGCTGTGCGTGGAAGAGCACTTCTATCTGCTGTTTCCGCTGTTGGCCTGGTGGCTGGCGCGTCGGCCATCGGTGCGGAAATTCGCCACCGTATGCATCGCGGTCGTGGTCTTGGGCATGTTCTTGCGTGGTTACATCTGGTTGCATTTCATGGCGCCCGTGAAGGGCGTTGACCAAAATTCCTATGGAAACGCCTTTCTCGAAGGCATCTACTACCCCACGTGGTCACGCCTGGATGGTTTGTTGACCGGTGTGGTGCTGGCTGTGCTGCGCATCTACCGGCCGGCCCTCTGGGCGCAATGGGGGCAGCGTGCCAATGGCGTGCTGATGGCGGGGTTGGTCGTGCTGGGTCTCTCGATCTGGCTGTTCCAGGACCGCACCGGCTTCGCGGCAACGCTGCTGGGTTATCCGTTGCTGTCAGCGGGCATGGGCCTGTTGGTCATGGCGGGCGCCTGTGAAAACGGCGTCCTGGCGCGCGCGAGGGTGCCGGGAGCAGGCTGGCTGGCGATGGCGTCCTACAGCTTGTACCTGTCACACAAGCTGGTGTTTCATGGGGTGGAGGCCGCCGCGGGGCATTGGCTGGACGGCCACGGGGTAGCGACTTTTGCGGGGTACGCGCTGGCGGTGCTGGCGACGGGTGCACTGTTGCACTACGCGGTGGAGCACCCGTTCCTGCGGCTGCGGGGATATGTGGCGGGGCTGCGGTCCCGTCGCTCCTTCGCCGGTACCGTACCTGCGCAAGCGAGTGCAGACGCCGCCTGAGAAAAAGGCGGCAGGGGAAGGCCGGTTACGGCCGGCATGATGGGGTTTGACAATCAGGGGGTGTGTCATGCGCAAGCTATTCAAGTTGGCATGTCTGGTCGCGCTCGCTTGGAGCGCGTCATTCACGGTCTTTGCCGCCGCTATCCAGGGGCCTTGCAGGCTGATCGATCCTTCGACCTGCGCGGACACCAAGGAGCTGGCGCGCACGAAGGGGTTCATGCAGGAGTTGGCGCATTTCATCGGCGACGAGAAGGCCAGCTATTTCAGCACCGACCGTACGGTGAGCTCGCAGGCCATGTCCGCTTTCAACGGTGCGCCGGACGGCGTGACCCAGCTGACGCCAAGCCGCTATCTGTTCGCTGCCTGCCCGGAACGCGGTTGCGATGGCAGCGCGGCCGCGATCATGCTGAACGAATACGGCCAAATCAAGGGCCTGGTCTTTTCCAGTTTTCATTGCGCGACCGGCTGCGAAGACTATCGTCATGTCGACATCTACATGCGCAAGGACGACCAGGATGACGCCGTGCTTGCCGCGCTGAAGGCGTGGGCCACCAGCGACAAGCTGCGCAAGACGATGAGCCGGCCAGACGCGGACGAAGGCATCGACAAGCGGATGGACGTCCATCTGCTGCCGTAATCGGAGCACGTTGCCGGCGGGGCATGTGCCTTGCCGGCAGCGCGGCCCGGCCTAGCCGGCGATGCGCAGCGCAACGTAGGGCATCACGAACAACAGCCAGGTGGCGATTTTGGTCGCGGCCATGCCTGCGTAGTGGATGCCGTCGAAGGTTTCCTCCGACAAGTGAAACCAGCGGCTATGCATCGCGTACATGCGGTCGTGCATGCTGCGGAACAGCGCGAACCACACGGTGACCAGCAGCAGGTTCAGGATCGCCGACCAGCCAAGCACGGCGCGCAGCAATTCGATGCTCATGACTCTGCCTTCCCGGGGCGGTGCGCCGGAGCTTAGCTTGCCTTCGCCTCCAGCACGATGCGGTAGCGTGCCTTGCCGTCGGCGAGATGCTTGAGCGCCTCGTTCACCTGGTCCATCGGGAACATTTCCACCTGCGGGCGGATGTCGTGGCGGGTGGCGAAATCCAGCAGCGTGGCGATGTCTATCGGCGAGCCCGTAGGTGAACTCGACACCTCGCGTTCGCCCATCATCAGGGTGAACACCGGAACCGGGATCGGTTCCAGCACGGCGCCCACCACATGCATGCGACCCAGCGGCGCGAGCGTGGAGAGCAGGGCGTTCCAGTCCAGCGGCACGTTGACCGTCACCAGCAGCAGGTCGAGCGAGCCGGCGATCGCCTTGATGGCGTCCGCATCGCGGCTGGAGACCACATGGTGTGCGCCGAAGGAACGTGCCTCGTCGGACTTGAAAGGATTGGACGTGAATGCCGTGACTTCGCAGCCCCAGGCGCGCGCGAACTTCACCGCCATGTGGCCCAGCCCGCCGATGCCGACCACGCCTACACGCGCGTTCGGCGTGATGCGGTAGGCGAGGAAGGGCTTGAGCACGGTGATGCCGCCGCACAGCAGCGGTCCGGCGCTGGCCAGGTGGATGCCTTCCGGCAACGGGATCGCCCACGCCCAATGCGAACGCACCTTGTCGGCGAAGCCGCCCTGGTGGCCGCCGCCGATGGTCGCCACCGAGCTGGGGCACAGGTTCTGGTGACCGGACAGGCATTGATGGCAGTGCATGCAGCTGCTGGCGGTCCAGCCGATGCCGACGCGTTGTCCCACCGACAGCCCCTTGGCGTATTCGCCCAAGGCCGTGACGCGGCCGATGACTTCGTGTCCTGGCACGAAGGGAAAGCGCGCCATGCCCCATTCGTTGTTGATCATCGAAAGGTCGGAGTGGCAGATGCCGCAGTAGTCGACCGCGACTTCCACTTCTTCCGCACCGAGCGGCCCCAGGTCGAACTGTTCGAGGACCAGCGGCTTGCCCGCCTCGCGAGCCGACCAACCGTGCATCTGCGACATGGCTTCGCTCCGATCGAAGGAATGGACGATAACGGTCAAGCCTAGACCCAGTGCCGTCGGCGCCACGTATAGGCGACAGCGATGGACGCGACGGGCGTGCTCTTGGCATGCTGCCCTATCCCCCTATTTACCGGAGCGACCCCATGCAATATCGACGTCTCGGAAGATCCGGCCTGCAACTCTCCGCGTTGTCGTTCGGCGCGTGGGTCACCTTCGGTAGGCAGGTGGGGCGCTCGCTGGCGCGCGACCTGCTGGCGATGGCGCATGACCATGGCGTCAACTTCTTCGACAACGCCGAAACGTACAACCATGGCGTGGCCGAAACGTTGATGGGCGACGTGCTGGCCGACCTTCGTTTCCCGCGCGACAGCTATTGCGTGTCGAGCAAGGTCTACTTCGGCGCGGCGGAAAATCCGCTGCCGACGCAGCGCGGCCTCTCGCGCAAGCACGTGATCGAAGCCTGCCACCAAGCGCTGCAACGACTGCGCGTCGAGCATCTGGACCTGTATTTCTGCCATCGCCCCGATCCCGATACGCCGATCGAGGAAACCGTCGGTGCGATGGATGCGCTCGTGCGCCAGGGCAAGGTGCTGTACTGGGGCACCAGCGAGTGGCCGGCCGAGGCCATCGCCGAGGCGCACCGCATTGCGCGCGAGAACCACATGTTCGCGCCGACGATGGAACAGCCGCAGTACAACCTGCTGCATCGCGAACGCGTGGAGCAGGAATACGCAGCGCTGTACGACGCGTACGGCATGGGCACGACGATCTGGTCGCCGCTGGCCTCGGGCCTGCTCACCGGCAAATACAACGACGGCGTGCCGTCCGATACCCGCTTGTCGCAACCGGGCTATGAATGGCTGCGCGAAGCGATTTTGGAACAGGGCGGCGATCGCATCGAGAAGGTGCGTCGCCTCGTGCCCATCGCGTCGGATCTCGGCGTGTCGATGGCGCAGCTCGCCGTCGCGTGGTGCCTGGTGAACCCGCATGTGTCCACGGTGATGCTGGGCGCGAGCAAACTGGAGCAGCTGAAGCACAACCTCGCCGCGCTCGATGTGCTGCCACGATTGGATGCGGATGTGTTGAAGCGGATCGAACAGGCGCTGGCCTGACGAATCCTCTTCTCGTGTGGGAGCGCACCCTGTGCGCGACGCACGGTCGAAGCGGGAGCGCGATGCGTGGCCGTCGCGCACAGGGTGCGCTCCCACATTGCCTGCGTTGTGCCTCGGTTTCGCTATATCCCGCCCTGTGGATGTCGGTTCCTGCCGACACGATGCAGGAAACTTTCCCAAGGAATTCTCACGCATGAAGCTCTCGCTCCGCACCGCGCTGTTCGCTGCGTTCACGCTCACGGCCGTCTCCGCCTATGCAGGGCAGCCGCCCGAGTGGTCCCAGACCCAGAAGCCGTTCCGCATCTACGGCAACACCTATTACGTGGGAACGCGCGGGCTCACCTCTATCCTCATCACGTCACCGCAAGGGTTGGTGCTGATCGACGGCACGCTGCCGCAAAACGTGAAGCAGATCGAAGCGAACATCCAGGCGCTCGGTTTCCGCATCACCGATGTGAAGGTGATCCTCAACACGCACGCGCATTTCGACCATGCTGGCAGCATCGCCGAGCTTGCGCGCGACAGTGGCGCGCGTGTCGAAGCGAGCAGCGCAGGCGCCAAGGCGTTGATGCTCGGCGGCAAGGACCCGGCCGACCCGCAGTACGGCGAGGCGTCGCCGTACGCTCCGGTTCCCAACGTCGCCACCGTGCCCGATCTCGGCGTGGTGCAGGTGGGCGACATCGCGATCACCGCGCACTACACGCCCGGCCATACCCCGGGTGCCACGACCTGGACCTGGCGGTCGTGCGAAGCCGGTCGCTGCATGAACATGGTGTTTGCCGACAGCCTCGGCGCGTACGCGGCGGATGGCTATCGCTTCAGCGACCCGGCGCATCCGGAGCGACTGGAAGACTACCGACGCAGCATCGAGACGATCGCGTCGCTGCCCTGCGACATCCTCCTGTCGCCGCACCCGGACCAGAGCGACCTGCTTGAACGCGTGGCCAAGCGCGATGCCGGCACCAAACCCGATCCGGTGATCGACGGCCACGCCTGCCGTGCCTACGCGGAGGAGGGCCGGGCGAAGCTGGAGGCGCGGCTCGCCAAGGAAAAGGCGTCGGCCACCAGCGGCAAGGGCGGCCGCTGAACAGGACGTCGCATCGGCGCATCAGTGGGTTGACAGTCAAATGAGAATTATTATCATCTGATCGTCACCCCTCTGACTGCGGAGCCTCACCATGACGACCAGCGTCCTGTCCCTGCCGCACGGCGCCGAAGCCCCAGCGCGCTCGTTCCGCCTGCTCAGCCTCAAGACGCCGGCGCCCTCGGCGGACACCGCCCTGACGCGTCGCGTGTCCAGCCAGGCGCTGCTCAAGGGCGAGCGCGAGCTGGTGATCCAGCACCAGGGCAGCGAATACCACCTGCGCCTCACGCGCAACGACAAGCTGATCCTCACCAAGTAAGCGGAACTTCCTCAAGACAGCTGCAAGGGCAGGGAAGCCCTCCTCACCGTTCCGGTAGGACACCGGATAACACCAGGCCTATCGCCACGCCGTTCCCGCAGAACGCCAGCCGGGTCACCTCCCCAAGGAGACTGACGATGTTCGGTTGGTTTGCGCATGCCTTTGCCTCGCTTCGCCCTTCATGCGACGCGGCGAGTTGGTCCATCAGCCGTTGCAAGGTGCCGATGGCCGGCAGCGACCTGGCGGAGCGCCTTCCGATGCTGGGCGGCGTGCTCTATCTGCCGGCCCGTTGCGAGACAGGGGAACCCTGGCCGCTGCCTGCGGGCTGGCTGGCGGCACGCTGCGAGCTCGCGCCCTTGTTGCGCTGCGAAGTACTGATCGTGTCGAGCATGATCGGGGCCGACGGTCCGCGCGAATGGATCGACTGCGTGGACGGGCAGGGCCGCTTCTGCGCGCGCGTGCACCTGCTGCCCGATACCGACTACCTCGCCTGGGATGCCTTGCTCGCGGGCGGCGAACCGTTGCCCGCCATGCCACTGTGTCCGGACCAGCTGGCGTGTCGTGCGGCAAGCGCCGAACTGGTGTGCTTCCGCACGCGTCGCCTCGGCCAGCTCGACGTGCTGGAAACGCTGCCGCTTGGCCATCTGTCGACGCTGGGCCGGCACATCGCCCGCGAAGCGGCGCGCACGGCGGCGGTGGAGCTGGAGTCCGCATACGGTTGAGCACGACGGTCCGATCGTCCGCGGACGCTTGTCCGTCTGTCCGTGCCGGTGTCCGCGGACAACTGTCCGCGCCGCGACGGTTCTGCTAAATCACTGAAAGCAGACGATTAAATCATCGATTCCCAGTTGGCACGCAGCTTGCTGACAGGGAACCAGGGGCCGCATTGTCCGCGGCCAGGGACACACCGATGATTCGTGACACCTCCGCGCAAGACCGGCTGGTCGAAGTCAAACCCAATCGCAAGCGCCGTGTGGTGCTGATCGGCGCCAGCGTCGCCGTGTTGGCGCTGCTGGCGATGTTCGGGCCGCGTATCGGCCGCCTGTTCTCGGCGGATGCTTCCGTCAGTGCCACGCGCCTTGCCTTCGCCACGGTGACGCGCGGGCCGTTCGTGCGCGATATCGCCGCCGAGGGCAAGGTAGTCGCCGCGGTCAGCCCGACGATGTACGCCACCTATGGCGGTGCGGTCACGCTGAAGGTGCATGCCGGCGACGCGGTGAAGAAGGGCCAGGTGCTCGCCGTGATCGACAGCCCTGAGCTGACCAACAAGCTCGCGCAGGAACAGAGCGCCGCCGATGCCATGCAGGTGGATTACCTGCGTGCGCAGATCGACGCGCGCAAGACCCGCGGCGAGCTGCAGAAGGCCTACGACAGCGCGCAGATCGACGAGCAGGGCGCACAGCGCGACCTCACGCGCTACCAGAAGGCGTTCGCCCAGGGCGCCGTGCCGAGCATGAACGTGGACAAGGCCAAGGACGAGCTGGAGAAGTCGCGCATCACGCTGTCCCACGCCAAGGCCGACCTCGCCACCAACACCGACAG
This sequence comes from Dyella jiangningensis, assembly GCA_000632805.1. Classification (GTDB taxonomy): domain Bacteria; phylum Pseudomonadota; class Gammaproteobacteria; order Xanthomonadales; family Rhodanobacteraceae; genus Dyella; species Dyella jiangningensis. Next base: position 382,911 of record CP007444.1, read on the forward strand.
CCTGAACTTCGACATCCAGTCCAAGAAACTTGCGCACGATCGCCAGCTGCTGCTGGTCAAGGACCTGCAGCGCCAGGTCGACGACCTCAACGTGAAGTCGCCAGTGGACGGCCAGGTCGGCCAGCTCTTCATCGCCGAGCGCGCCACCGTGGCCAAGGACGCGCAGCTGCTCAGCGTGATCGACCTGAGTGCGCTGGAAGTGGAAATGAAGGTGCCGGAAAGCTTCGCGCGTGATCTGGGCATCGGCATGGCTGGCGAGATCAGCGGCAACGGCAGCGTGTGGAAGGGTCTGGTCAGCGCCATCTCGCCCGAAGTGGTGAACGGCGAAGTCGCCGCCCGCCTGCGCTTCGAAGGCACCACGCCCAAGCAGCTGCGCCAGAACCAGCGCCTGTCCGTGCGCATCCTGCTCGACAAGCGCGACAACGTGCTCACCGTGCAGCGCGGTTCGTTCGTCGACGAATCGGGCGGCAGCTACGCCTACATCGTGCGCGACGGCGTTGCCGAAAAGCATCCGATCCGCGTCGGCACCAGCAGCATCGACAAGGTGGAGATCCTCGATGGCCTGAAGGAAGGCGACAGCATCGTGATCTCCGGTACCGACAGCTTCAAGGGCGCCCAGCGCGTCGCCATCAGCAACTAACGCGTTTTTCCTTCTCCCGCCGGGAGAAGGTGCCCGAAGGGCGGACGAGGGTTCGGACGTGCGAACAGCAGCAAGCCGAACCCTCACCGCAACCCCGCTCGATGTGAGCGGGGCTCAAAGATGCCACCACTGAGGAAGAACCCATGCTCAAGATGACCCACCTGTCCAAGGTCTACCGCACCGAAGTGGTGGAGACCTATGCGTTGCGTGATTTCAACATCAACGTGAACGAAGGCGAGTTCGTGGCCGTGACCGGTCCGTCCGGCTCGGGCAAGACCACCTTCCTCACCATCGCCGGCCTGCTCGAAACCTTCACCGGCGGCCAGTACCACCTCGACGGCGTGGAGGTGAGCAACCTCAACGACAACGAGCGCTCGAAGATCCGCAACGAGAAGATCGGCTTCATCTTCCAGGCGTTCAACCTGATCCCCGACCTCAACGTGTACGACAACGTCGAAGTGCCGCTGCGCTATCGCGGCATGAAGGGTCCGGAGCGCAAGGACCGCATCATGAATGCGCTGGAACGCGTGGGCCTGGCATCGCGCGCCAAGCACTACCCGGCCGAACTCTCCGGCGGCCAGCAGCAGCGCGTGGCGATCGCCCGTGCGCTGGCCGGCTCGCCGCGCCTGCTGCTGGCGGACGAACCGACCGGCAACCTGGACACGCAGATGGCCCGCGGCGTGATGGAGCTGCTCGAAGAGATCCACCGCGAGGGCGCCACCATCGTGATGGTCACGCACGATCCGGAGCTGGCTGCGCGCGCGCAGCGCAACGTGCACATCATCGACGGCCAGGTGGTCGATCTGGCGGAAGACCCGCGCTTCCACCACGCCGTGCATTCGGCGCGCGCCAATTCGCCGGCCTAAGTTCCAACGCCTGCCTCCCGCGCAAGCGGGGGGCGTTTCTCGCCCCGAAGGACGACCATGTTCGCCTATTACCTCCAGCTTGGCCTGCGCAGCCTCCGGAAAAACCCGCTGTTGACTCTGCTTATGGTGTTGGCGATCGGTTGCGGCGTGGCCGCGTCGATGACCACCTATTCGGTGTTCCGCGCGACGTCCAACAACCCCATCCCGCAGAAGTCGTCGCAGCTCTACGTGCCGCAGATCGACAACTGGGGGCCGGACTCCTCCAAGGACAACAAGGGCGAGCCGCCCAATGCGATGACGTACACCGACGCCATCAACCTGATGCGCGACAAGCGTGCGAAGCGCCAGACGGCCTTGTATCCGACAGCCGTGTCCATCGTGCCGGCTGATGCGTCGATGCTGCCGTTCCGCGAAACCAGCTACGGCTGGTACGCCGATGCGTTCAGCATGTTCGATATTCCCTTCAAGTACGGTCAGGGCTGGACGGCCGGCGAGGATGAATCCCACGCCTCGGTGGCCGTCATCGGCAAGGCGCTCAACGAGAAGCTGTTCAACGGCGGCAACAGTGTCGGCAAGAACATCAACCTCAATGGCCGCGACTACCGCATCGTCGGCGTGGCCGACAAGTGGAATCCCGAGCCGGTGTTCTACGACGTCACCAATACCAACGGCTTCGACGATCCCATCCAGGTGTTCATTCCTTTCACGCGCGCCGTGGAATTGAAGACGCCGACCAGCGGCAACAACAACTGCAACCACGATCCGGGCAAGGGCTGGGATGAGTGGATCCGTTCCGAGTGCGTCTGGCTGGGGTTCTGGGCCGAACTGCCGACCAAGGCCGAGGCGGATACGTACCGTCAGTACCTCAACGGCTACTCCGCCGAACAGCAGCGCGCCGGCCGCTTCCGTTGGGCGCCCAACACGCGCCTGCGCAACGTCGTGGAATGGCTGGATTACCAGAAGGTGGTGCCGCAGGAGGCGAAGGTCTCGCTGATGGTGTCGCTGGGCTTCCTGCTGATCTGCCTGGTGAACACCGTGGGCCTGCTGCTGGCCAAGTTCATGCGCCGCTCCTCGGAGATCGGCGTGCGCCGCGCACTGGGTGCGACGCGCAAGGAGATCTACATCCAGTTCCTGATCGAGGCAGCGGCCATCGGCCTGGCTGGTGGCGTGGTGGGCCTGCTGCTCACGGGCCTCGGCGTGATGGGTGTGTCGCTGGTGTTCGAGCCCGACATCGCCAAGCTCGCCACGCTGGACGTATCGCTGGTGCTGCTGACCATGCTGGTCGCCATCCTGGCGACGGTGCTGGCGGCCTTCTATCCCACGTGGCGTGCTGCGCAGGTGCAGCCGGCGTGGCAGCTGAAATCCAACTGAGGCGATGACCATGTTGCAGATCAAGCCCATCCTCGCCGCCCTCAAGCGCCACAAGGCAGGCACCGTCCTGATCGCCCTGCAGATCGCGCTGACGCTGGCGATCGTGTGCAATGCGCTCTTCATCATCAGCCAGCGCCTGGATCGCATCCATCGACCGACCGGCCTGATGGAAGACGAAATCATGGCGATCCAGACCCGCTTCGTCGGCACCGAGGAAAACAACGCCGGCCCGATGATCAAGGCGGACCTCGCGGCATTGCGCCAGCTGCCCGGCGTGCAGGACGCGATTGCCATCAATTCCTACCCGCTGCGCGGCGGCGGCTGGTCGACCGGCGTGCGTACCGACGTGGACGCAAAGGATTCCAAGGCCCACACCACGCAGTACTTTGCCGACGAACATACGCTGCCGACCATGGGCGTTCGCCTTCTCGAAGGGCGCAACTTCCGCTCCGACGAGATCGTGGAAGCCGATCCGCAAGCCGTCCCCGATCCCGCCGCGATCATCGTGAGCAAGGCGCTGGCCGACAAGATGTACCCCGATGGCCACGCGCTGGGCAAAGCGCTCTACATCGGCGACTCCAAGAAACCGAGCACCATCATCGGCATCGTCGAGCGCCTGGGCGTGCCGTGGAATGGCACCTGGTCCGATTCGTTCTACGAGAACTCGCTGATCCAGCCGGTGCAGCTCACCAGTGCGTTCACCAACTACCTGATCCGCGCCAAGCCCGGGCAGCTGGCGGACGTGGTGAAGACGGCGCCGGCCACGCTGGTGAAGTTGAACCGCATGCGCGTGATCCCGAACGACCGCGGCGTGCGAACCTTCGCCGAGGTGCGTGATCATGCCTACAAGGGTGATCGCGGCATGGCGATCCTGATGGGTGTGGTGTGCCTCGTGCTGCTGGGCATCACGGCCGCGGGCATCGTTGGCCTCACCAGCTTCTGGGTCGGGCAGCGTCGCAAGCAGATCGGCGTGCGTCGCGCGCTGGGCGCCACCAAGCACGACATCCTCAGCTACTTCCTCACCGAGAACCTGCTGATCGGCGTGGCTGGCGTCGTGATCGGTGCGTTGCTGGCCATCGCCATGAACCTGTGGCTGGTGACGCAGTACGAGATGGCGCGTCTTTCCGTGCCTTATGTGCTGGTCGGCGTCGCTGCCCTGCTGTTGCTCGGCCAGGGCGCCACGCTGGCCCCGGCGATGCGCGCCTCGCGCGTGCCGCCGGTGGAGGCGACGCGCTCGGTGTAACGAGGCGTCGCCGGCACGTCACGGAAGAATGTCATCGGCGGAGTCCGCAAGCGTAACGAGGTATCCATGAGCGGCATGTTTGTCCACAACCTGCGACTTGGCACGAACAGCCTGCGGCGCAATCCGCTGCTGACCGCGCTGATGATCATGTCGATCGGGTTTGGCGTGGCGGCGTCGATGGTGACGTACGCCGTTTTTCGGGCGGTCTCGGGCGATCCGATACCGCAGAAGTCGGCGCAGCTGTTCGCGCCGCAGATCGACAATCGCGGCCCGCAGTACAACCGCGAAGGCGAGCCGCCCGATGCGCTCAACTACACCGACGCCATGGCGCTGATGCGCGCGCACAAGGCGACGCGCCAGACGCTGCTGTTCCAGGTCGGCCTGTCAGTGACGCCGGACGACGCGCACCGTATGCCGTTCAAGGCGTTGGGTTATGCGACGTACGGTGACTTCTTCCCGATGTTCGACGTGCCGTTCCAGTACGGCAACGGCTGGAGCGCCGAGCAGGACAACGGGCGCGAGCCGGTGGTGGTGATCAGTCGTGCGCTCAACCAGAAACTGTTCGGCGGCGAGAACAGCGTGGGGCGCCGGATCATGCTGGAGGATCGCCAGTACCGCATCGTCGGCGTCACCGAGAACTGGGACCCGAAGCCGCGCTTCTTCGACATGTTCAGCGGCAACGCGTATGCCGATCCGCCGCAGGTGTACATCCCGTTCACCTACGCGATCGACCAGCGCATCGATACCTACGGCAACAACAACTGCGGCAGCGACGGCAAGCGCGGCAGCGACTTCGACAGCTGGCTGCGTGGCGAATGCGTGTGGATCAGCCCGTGGGTGGAGCTCAACTCCGCCGAGCAAGTCCAGGCCTACCGCCAGTTCCTGGATGGCTATGCCGAAGAGCAGCGCAAGGCCGGCCGCTTCAACTGGGCGCCGAACAATCGCCTGCGCGACGTGCACGCATGGCTGGAGCACGAGCATGCGGTGCCACCGGAAAGCCGCATTTCGCTCTCGCTCGCGCTGGGTTTCCTGGTGATCTGCCTGGTCAACACGATCGGCCTGCTGTTGGCCAAATTCATGCGGAGGGCGCCTGAGATCGGCGTGCGTCGCGCTTTGGGCGCATCGCGTGCGGACATCTACCGCCAGTTTCTCGCAGAGGCGGCCATGGTCGGCTTTGCCGGCGGTGTGCTCGGCCTGGTGCTGACCAGCGCGGGGATGTTCGGCGTCGGCCTGGTGTTCGAGCCGCAAATCGCACGCTTGGCACATCTGGATATCTCGCTGGTGGCGTTGACGCTCTTGCTGGCGATCACGGCCACGGTGCTGGCGGCGTTCTATCCCACGTGGCGCGCGGCGCAGGTCCAGCCTGCGTGGCAGCTGAAGTCCAATTAAGGCGAGGAGATGACCGTGCAGATCAAGCCGATTCTCTCCGCGCTGCGTCGCCATAAGGCAGGCACGTTCCTGATCGCCATGCAGATCGCGTTGACCCTGGCGATCGTGTGCAACGCGCTCTTCATCATCCAGCAGCGCCTTGCGCACCTGTCCGAACCGACAGGCCTGGACGAGCCCAACATCTTCGTCGTGCAGAACGAGTGGGTGGGGCAGGCCAATACCGAACAGGTCGACGCGAAGATGCGCGAGGACGTCAGCGTGCTGCGCGCCTTGCCCGGCGTACAGGACGCCACGCCCAGCAACTCCTATCCGCTGCGCGGCGGCGGTTGGGACGATGGCATCAAGCTCAAGCCCGATCAGTTGCAGGACACGTCGGGCGCGGCCATCTACTTCGGCGATGACCACTTCATCGATACGCTGGGCATCAAGCTGGTCGCCGGTCGCAACTTCCGCGCCGAGGAGATCACGCCGATGAACGTGCGCGATCGCCTCAGTCCGCCCGTGGTGATCGTGACCAAGGCGCTGGCCGACAAGCTGTTCCCGAATGGCGATGCGGTTGGCAAGACCATCTACCTCGTGGGCGGTTCGACCACCATCATCGGCGTGGTCGATCTGCTGCAGTCGCAGAGCGTGGATCGCTGGGCAGCCGGGTTCGCCTATCGATCGGTGATCGTGCCCAAGCGACTGGCCATCTCGCTGGGAGGCTGGTACCTCGTGCGCGCACGCCCGGGGCAACTGGACGCCGTCATGCGTGCCGCGCCCAAGGCACTGTTCGAACACAATCCGCGCCGCGTGATCAACGACGAGGACGGCGTGCTGAGTTTCAGCGAGGTGCGCTCGCGCGCCTATGAGCGTGATCGCGGCATGGCCATCCTGATGGGCGTGATCTGCGTGGTGCTGCTTGCGATCACCGCGGCAGGCATCGTCGGCCTCACCAGTTTCTGGGTCGGCCAGCGTCGCAAGCAGATCGGCGTGCGTCGCGCACTCGGCGCGACGCGGCAGGACATCCTGCATTACTTCATGACCGAAAACTTCCTGATCAGTTGCGGCGGCGTGGTGGTCGGCACCTTGCTGGCGGTGGCGATCAACCTGTGGCTGGTCACGCGTTTCGAGATGCACCGGTTGTCGCTGGTTTACGTATTGGTGGGCGTGGTGATCCTGCTGTTGCTTGGGCAGGGTGCAGTGCTGGCGCCGGCGATGCGCGCTTCGCGCGTACCGCCGGTGGAAGCCACGCGGTCGGTGTGACCGCGCGGCATACGAGGGAAAGAGGGGACACCTATGTTCAGCTATTACCTGGATCTCGCGCTGCGCAGCCTGCGCCGCAACAGGGTCCTGACCGCGCTGATGGTGCTGGCCATCGCGCTGGGCATCGGCGCCAGCATGACCACGCTGACGGTGCTGCACGTGCTGTCGGGCGATCCGCTGCCCGGTAGCAGCGATACGCTGTTCTATCCACAGATCGATCCGCGCGACATGGACGGCTATGAGCCGAACAAGGAACCGCCGCGCCAGGTGACCTGGACGGATGGGCAGAACCTGATGCGCGCCAAGCGTGGAGATCGGCAGGCGCTGATGACCGGTGGCGCGGTCCCGGTGCAGCCCGCGCAATCGGGCATGGAGCCGTTCTATAGCGATGCGCGCTACACCACCGCCGACTTCTTCCCGATGTTCAAGGTGCCGTTCCTCTACGGCCACGGCTGGAGTGCGGCGGAAGACGAGAGCAAGGCACGCGTGGTGGTCATTACGCGCACGCTCAACGACAAGCTGTTCGGTGGCAAGGACAGCACCGGACAGACCTTGCGCATGAAGGACCTCGCCTTCCAGGTGATCGGCGTGCTCGACACCTGGCGTCCGAATCCGCATTTCTACGATGTGTACATGGGCAACTACGCGGCGTCGGAAGATGTCTTCGTGCCGCTGTCCGCCTCGCGCGATGCGCACTTCGACCACAACGGTTCCACCGACTGCTGGGGTACCGGCGGCGGCGACCCGGAGCACGCGGAAACCTCGCCCTGCGTGTGGTTGCAGTTCTGGGTGCAACTGGACAGCGCGGCCAAGGTCGCTTCGTACAAGGAGTTCCTGGTGCATTACTCGCAGGAGCAGAAGAGCCTGGGTCGCTTCGAGCGGCCGGCCAACGTGCGCCTGCCAGGCCTGATGGAATGGCTGGACATCAACAAGGTGGTGCCGGGCGACGTGCGCCTGCAGACCTGGCTGGCCTTCGGTTTCCTGCTGGTGTGCCTGGTGAACACCGTGGGCTTGATGCTCGCGAAGTTTCTGCGCCGCGCCGGCGAACTCGGCGTGCGTCGTGCTCTGGGCGCGTCGAAGCGTGAGGTGTTTGCGCAGTTGTTGGTGGAGTCGGGCGTGATCGGCCTGGCCGGCGCCATCGGCGGATTGCTGCTGGCCTTCCTCGGCCTGTGGCTGGTGCGGCTGCAGCCGTCCAACTACGCATCGCTGGCTCATCTCGACCTGAAGATGTTGTTCATCACCTTTGTGCTGGCGATCGGCTCCACCTTGCTGGCAGGGTTGCTGCCGGCATGGCGCGCCTGCCAGATCACCCCCGCGCTGCAACTGAAGAGCCAGTGAGGACCTGACGATGGAAATCCTGCCCATCCTTTCCACGTTGCGCCGCCACAAGATCACCGCGTTCCTGGTGATCATCGAGATCGCGCTCACCTGCGCCATCGTGTGCAACGCCGTGTTCATCATCAACCAGCGCCTCGACCGCATGAACATGCCGAGCGGCGTGGACGAACACAACCTCCTGCATATCGAACTGGCGGACATCGGCGTTACCAAGGACGAGAAGGCGCGCACGGCCGAAGATCTCGCCGCGTTGCGCCAGATTCCCGGCGTGGCCCAGGTGGCCTCGCTGAACCAGGTGCCGTTCGGCAATTCCTCGTCCAACGGGGGCATCAAGCTCGATCCCAAGCAGAACCTGTCGACGCTCAACGCCACGATGTATTCCGGCGAGAACATCGGTCCGGGGTTGGGGCTGCAGGTGATCGCCGGTCGCGACCTGCAGGCCGACGATTACATCGACTCCGATGTGGTGATGCGCGCGGTTGCAGCGAGGGACACCAAATCGCTTCCGCACGGGATCATGATCACGCAGAACATGGCGGAGCGCTTGTGGCCGGGGCAGCAGGCACTCGGCAAGCAGATCTATCTCGCCGACATTCCGCTCACCGTGATCGGCGTGGTGAAGGAGCTGGTCAGGCCGTCCATCTGGGACGATGCGGCCAAGAGCTACAGCATGATCCTGCCCATGCGCGAGGCGCGTGGCGAGTACGTGATACGCACCAAGTCGCCGCAGGACCGCGATCGCGTGCTGGCGGCGGCGCTCGCCAAGCTCAAGGAGATCAACCCGCATCGCGTGGTGCTCAAGAAGCACAGCTTCGACGACATGCGCCATGACTTCTTCCAGAACGACCGCGCCATGGCCGGCCTGCTGGTGGGCGTATGCGTGGCTCTGCTGGTGGTGACCGCGCTTGGCATCGTCGGCCTGGGCAGCTTCTGGGTGGCGCAGCGTCGCCGGCAGATCGGAGTGCGGCGCGCGTTGGGTGCCACGCGCAGCAACATCCTGCGCTACTTCCAGACCGAGAACTTCCTGCTCGCCACCATCGGCATCGCGGTCGGCATGGTGCTGGCCTACGGCATCAACCTGTTGCTGATGGTGCATTACGAGCTGCCGCGACTGCCGGCGATCTATTTCCCGGTGGGTGCGTTGCTGCTGTGGGTGATCGGGCAGCTGGCAGTGCTGGGTCCGGCCATGCGCGCGGCAGCGGTGCCGCCGGTGGTAGCGACGCGGTCGGTGTGATCCACCGATCGCACGGAGTGGAGAAGACAAGGAGCGCGGTGGATGTTTGCCTATTACCTCGACCTGGCGTTTCGCAGCCTGCGTCGCAACACGGTGCTTACGGCGTTGATGGTGCTGGCCATTGCCGTAGGCATCGGCGCGAGCATGACGACGCTGACGGTGACGCACCTGCTCTCCGGCGATCCCTTGCCGGGGCGCAGCCAGCACATCTTCTATCCCCAGGTAGACCCCGACCCGAAACGCGGGGATGACAAGGAGCCCTACGACAAGCTCGACTACCAGTCGGCGGTGGACCTGTGGAGCGCGCATCGCGCCGACCGCCAGGCCATCATGGTCGACAGCAGGCTGAAGCTCAGCGATCCCGCCAGCGGTGCGCCGCCGATCATGTCGATGATGCTGTCCACCACGGCGGACTTCTTTCCCATGTTCGACGTGCCCTTCCAATATGGCGCGGCATGGAGTGCGCAGGACGACGCATCGCGCGCACGCGTCGCCGTGATCAGCGCCGATCTCAACCAGAAACTGTTCGCCGGCGCCAACAGCGTCGGCCGCACGTTGCGCCTGCGCAACAGCGACGTGCGCATCGTCGGCGTACTCAAGCCATGGCGGCCGTCGCCGCAGTTCTACATGGTCGCGGGTGGCCGCTTCGCCAACGGCGACACCGCCGATTACTACAGCAAGACCGAGGACGTCATCACGCCGTTCTTCACCGGGCTGGACATCAACGACGGCAGCTTCTGGCAGTTCACCTGCTGGAGCCTGCCCGCCCGCACCGGTCACCTGCAGGATGCGCCTTGCGTATGGCTGGGCTTGTGGGTGCAGCTCGACAGCGCGGCCAAGGTCGCCGGCTACCGTCGCTTCGTCGCCGACTACGCTGCCCAGCAGAAAGCGCTGGGACGCTTCACCCATGCGGGCAACACGCGCATGCGCAGCCTGATGGAATGGCTGGATTTCAATGGCGTGGTGCCTTCGGACGTGCGGCTGCAGACATGGTTGTCGTTTGCGTTCCTCACCATCTGCCTGTTCAACACGGTGGGACTGCTGTTGGCGAAGTTCCTGCGCCGCAGTGGAGAGATCGGTGTAAGGCGCGCCCTGGGCGCGAGTCGCGCCGCGGTGTTCGCGCAATGCATGGTGGAGTCGGCGGTGATCGGTGTGATCGGCGGCCTGTTCGGCCTGCTGCTGACGTTGCTGGGCTTGTGGCTCGTGCGCCAGCAACCGGTGGCCTACGCGGATCTTGCGCGACTGGATGTCCCGATGTTCCTGCTGACGTTTTTGCTGGCCGTCGGCACCAGTGTGCTCGCCGGCGTGCTTCCCGCGTTGCGCGCCTGTCGCGTGGCGCCGGCCTGGCAATTGAAAACCCTGTGAGGCAACGATGAAGGACTTTGGCCCGATCCTCACCGCACTGCGCCGTCATCGTACGGCGACCCTGCTCATTGCCCTGGAAATCGCGCTGGCCTGCGCCGTGTTGTGCAACGCATGTTTCCTCATTGCCTCGCGCATGGGCCTGATGCATATCGAAAGCGGCGTGGACGAATCCTCGCTCGCGTTGATCAAGCTCGACTGCGACGACTGCAACAGCGCCGACCTCAATGCGCGCGCCATGGCCGCGCTGCGTGCGGTGCCAGGCGTGCAATCGGTGGCTGCGGTCAACACCGTGCCGTTCGCCGATCGCGCCGGCGACAACGGCATCACCCTCGATCGCGAGCATTACGTGGCCGTGCCGCATTTCTACCTTGGCGGCCCCGGCGCGGTGGAGACGCTCGGCCTGCACATCGCCGAGGGCCAGCCGTTCCGGCCGGAGGATTTCCGCACGGGCGATGTCTGGGTGCCATCCGACACGCCGGTGTGGATCAGCCGCGCGCTGGCCGACAAGCTGTGGCCGGGACAGTCGGCCTTGGGCAAGGAATTCTGGGCGACCGACAAGTTCCATTTCCGGGTCGTCGGCGTGCTGGCGCATCTGGTGCGGCCCGATCCGGGCGGGACGCGCGGCAGCGGTGCCGCCGAATGGACGGTGTTCGCGCCCATGGCGCCGGGCAACGTTTTGAAAGGCGTCTATGCGGTGCGCGCCGCACCCGCTGACCTGCCGCGCGTGCTGCGCGAGGCGCGCGATGCGGCCCAGAAGGCGGTGCCCGAAGCCGTGCTCGACGTGCAGCAAAGTCGCACCGTGTCCGATCTGCGCGATGACTTCTTCCGTCCCACGCGCGTGATGGCGGGCATGCTGGTCGGCGTGATCGTCGCGCTGCTGCTGGTGACCGCGATGGGCATCGTCGGCCTGGCAAGCTTCTGGGTGCAGCAGCGGCGCAAGCAGATCGGCATCCGCCGCGCCATTGGCGCCACGCGCAGCGACATCCTGCGTTACTTCCAGACGGAGAACTTCCTCATCGTCAGCGGTGGCATTGTCGTGGGGATGCTGCTGGCCATCGCGCTCAATCTCGCGCTGATGAAGGTCTACGAGTTGCCCAGGCTGCCGATGTTCTATCTGCCCATAGGGGCTGCGGTACTGTGGCTGCTGGGCCAGCTTGCCGTGCTGGGGCCGGCCATGCGCGCGGCGGCAGTGCCGCCGGTGGTCGCCACCCGATCCGTCTAGCCTGAACGCCCATCCATGCGGTCCGGCACGGGCACCGTGCCCGGACCCGTGCAGAATAGGCGCCTCTCCACCCTAGGGATTAATCCATGAAGATCGGACCGCGAATGCTTTTGTCAGGCCTGCTGTCGGTGGCCTGTGTGGCATCAGCCCATGCCGCTGCGGCGGAAGCATCCCCGAACGTGAAGGCGCTCAATGCGCTGCTAGCCGAACAGTGGCAGCACACGTTGGAAACGTCGCCTGAGTTCGCCACGATCCTGGGCGACCTGCGCTACAACGATCGCTGGAGCGACGCTTCGCTGGCCAAGCAGCAGGCCGAGTACGCCAAGACCAAGGACTTTCTCACTCGCTTCCAGGCCATCGACACCAGCGGCTTCTCTGAAGAAGACAAGCTCAACCAGCAGCTGATGGTCCGCCAGCTGCAGGATTCGCTGAAGGCGCACGACCTGAAGATCGACGAGATGCCGCTGGAGCAGATGAGCGGCGTGCACCTGCGCCTCGCCGGTTTCGTCAGCTCGATTCCGTTCAACAGCACCAAGGAATATGACGATTACCTGGCCCGCCTGAAGACGGTGCCGAAGCTGTTCGACCAGGTGACCGACGTGGCCCGCCAGGGCATGAAGGACGGCATGATGCCGCCGAAGTACCTGCTGGAGAAGGTGGTGGTGCAGATCGACAGCATCGCCAAGCCTGCCGGCATGGACAACGTGTTCGCCGAGCCGCTGAAGCACTTCCCCAAGTCGGTGTCCGCGGCTGACCAGAAGCGCCTGCATGACGCCATCCTCGCCGCGATCGACCAGCAGGTACGTCCGGCCTACCAGAAGCTCGGCCAGTTCGTGGCCAAGGATTACGCGCCGCACGGCCGTACCGAGCCGGGCGTGTGGCAGCTGCCCAATGGCGATGCGATCTATCGCTTCCAGGCCGAGCAGATGACCACCACCAAGGAAACGCCGGAGCGGATCCACGAGATCGGCCTGGCCGAAGTGAAGCGCATCGAGGACGAGATGACCGCGATCGCCAAGTCGCAGGGCTTCAAGGACCTGGCAAGCTTCCGCGAATCGCTGAAGACCAATCCCAAGACCCACGCGACCTCGCGCGAGGACATCCTCAACCGCTATCGCACCTACATCGCTGGCATGCAGCCGGAGCTGCCCAAGCTGTTCGGACTGCTGCCCAAGACCCAGGTGCAGGTGGTGCCGGTGGAAGCCTTCCGCGAGAAGGAAGCCGCCGCCGCCGAATACCAGCAGGGCACGCCGGACGGTTCGCGTCCGGGCAAGGTGTTCGTCAACACGGGTGACTTCGCCAACCGCAGCGTGCTGACCATCGAGTCCACCGCCTATCACGAAGGCGTGCCGGGCCATCACATGCAGATCTCCATCGCGCAGACGCTGCCGGGCCTGCCGCCGTTCCGCCAGCAGGCGGGCTACAACGCCTACATCGAAGGCTGGGCGCTGTACGCCGAGCGCCTGGGCAAGGACATCGGCTTCTACAAGGATCCGCTGTCGGACTACGGCCGCCTCGTCGACGAATTGCTGCGCGCCGACCGCCTCGTGCTCGACACCGGCGTGCACTACAAGCACTGGTCGCGCCAGCAGATGGTGGACTTCTTCCACCAGCATTCCAGCGAGGACGAGCCGGACGTGCAGGCCGAAACCGATCGCTACATCACCTGGCCGGGCCAGGCGCTGGCCTACAAGATGGGCCAGCTGAAGATCCTGGAGCTGCGTGAGCGCGCCAAGAAGGAGCTGGGCGACAAGTTCGACATCCGCTCCTTCCACGACGAGATCCTCGGCGGCGGCGCACTGCCGCTGGACGTGCTGGAAGCACGTACCGACGCCTGGATCGCCGATGTGAAGACGGGCAAGGCACCGGCGCACCCCGCCAAGGGCTGAGCAAGCTCTGCTTCCTCTCCCCTCCGGGCGACCCGAAGGTAGTCCCGTGGGAGAGAGGACCGAGGTGAGGGGTCGGGACTTGCGACGAGGTTAAGCCGAAGCACGCCCCGACCTTGCCTTCCCGCAAGATTACCCCTCACCCCAGCCCTCTCCCCCAGCGGGGAGAGGGAGCAATTCAGGCTTTCGAGACGAATTCATCGAAAGATGGCAACCTTTTGGCGTGGAGCTGCATCCACGCCTACATGTGCAAGCGACGAATGCGAACCGTACTGATCATCGATGACAACCCGGCCGTGGGCGAGGCGCTCTCGCTGGCGTTGTCCCTGCATGAAATCCGCCCCTTGATCGCGCTCACGCCCGAGCAAGGCCTGGAGATGCTGGAGCGCGACCGGGTCGACGTGGTGATCCAAGACATGAACTTCACCGCCGACACCACCTCGGGCGAAGAAGGCATCGCGCTGTTCCGCGCCATTCGCCAGCGTTATGCCGACCTGCCGGTAATTTTGCTCACCGCATGGACGCACCTGGAAACCGCGGTGGAGCTGGTGAAGGCCGGCGCCGCCGACTATCTCGCCAAGCCATGGGACGACGCCAAGCTGCTCGCCACGGTGGAAAACCTGCTGGAGCTGTCCGAATCCACGCGGGAAGTGGCGCGTGCCCGCAACGAGCGTCGCAAGCGTCGTGAAGACCTGCAGCGCCGCTACGACCTCGACAGCCTCGTGTTTGCTTCCGAAGCGATGGCCCGCACGCTGGATCTGGCCTGCCAGGTGGCCCGTTCGGACGTGCCCGTGCTCATCACTGGTCCCAACGGTGCGGGCAAGGAACGCATCGCGGCCATCGTGCATGCCAACTCGGCGGTAAAGCGCGGTGCGTTCATCGCGGTGAATTGCGGCGCGCTGCCGGGCGAATTGATCGAGGCGGAGCTGTTCGGCGCCGAAGCCGGTGCCTATACGGGCGCCAACAAGGCACGCGAAGGCCGCTTCGAGTTGGCCGACGGTGGCACGCTGTTCCTGGACGAAATTGGCAACCTTCCGCTGTCGGGCCAGGTGAAGCTCCTGCGCGTGCTGGAAACGGGGCAATTCGAGCGTCTGGGCTCGGGCCGCACCCGCCATGTGAAGGTACGCGTGCTGAGTGCGACCAATGCCGACCTCAAGGCAATGATCCGCGCGGGCACGTTCCGCGAAGATCTGTATTACCGCCTCAACGTCATCGAAGTGAACCTGCCGCCGCTGGCCGAGCGCGTGGACGACATCCTGCCGTTGGCCGACCACTTCCTGGGTGGCCGCGCCGAACTTACCGACGCCGCGCGCGAATCGCTGCTGGCCTATTCCTGGCCTGGCAACGTGCGTGAGCTGAAGAACGCCATCGAGCGTGCCGCGTTGCTGGCCGCCGACGGTCGTATCACGCCCGAACAACTCAACCTGCCGCAACTGGCGCCGGCGGCCAACCGCAACCTCGACGAACCCAGTCGCGAATCGGTGGAAGCTGCACTGGAGCATGCCGGCGGCGTGGTCAGTCGCGCCGCGCAGGCGCTGGGCCTCTCACGCCAGGCGCTGTACCGCCGCATGGAACGCTACGGCCTCGCACAGGCCTCGTAACGATCCGCCTCCCGTTGGGCGCACATCATTGTGGGAGCGCACCCTGTGCGCGACCGCAACGCGTCGGTCTACCCGCCATGCCCGGCTGTCTCGGCAGCCGTTTCGCTCCGCCGGCTGTCGCGCACAGGGTGCGCTCCCACAGGAAGCCACGGCCATCCGTCATGCCCACAGAAGGCCATTGCCATCCGTCATGATTGCCGTCACACGGCAGGCCGAGGATGATGTGTCTTGTGCCGATGGAGTCCGCACCATGCGCTATCGACATCTGTTGCTCGTGACCAGCCTGCTGTGCGCCAGCGCGGCAGCGCAGGGCGTCGCGCCGCCGAACGATCGCTGGAGCATCCCGCCGGCATCGGCGAGCACCGCGAGTGCCGCCTACCACGACGCGCTCAGCACGGCGGCCACCCAGGCCCAGCGTTTCAACTTCAGCCAACAGCCTCCCAAGGACCTGGCGCCGCCGGACCAGTCACCGATCCGCGTGATCATCAACAATGGCCATGGGCCCCACGTCAATTGCGTGCCGATGGGAGCCGGTGCGTGTCATTGATGCCGCTTCACCTCAAGGAAATCCGTTGATGCTGCGTGGCTTGCGATCGCTCGAATCGCGCATGGTGCTGTTGCTCGGCTTGGCCGGGCTGTCCGGTGTGCTGATCTATGCCGGCGTCACGCAATGGCCTTTGCCGCAACTGCTGGTATGGCTGAAGCATGATCTGGGCATCGATTTTGGCGCGCCGGCGCATTTTGGTTTCTATGGCGCGCTGGCCATATCCATGGCCTTCCTCTTGCCGTTGTCGCTGTGGCTTGGCCACTACGTGATGGCGCCGGTCACCAAGCTGCTGCGTGCGCTGGAAGGTGCGGTGGCGAGTTATCGCGATGGCGACTTCAGCTTTTCCATCGCCGCCACGCGGCGTGATGAACTGGGCGAGTTGATCCGCATGCACAACGCGCTGGGCCAGACCCTGCGCGAACAGCGGCAGAACCTCGCGCAGCGCGAACTGCTGCTGGACACGGTGGTGCAGAACACGCCGGTCGCGCTGGTGCTTACCGACGCCAGCGGTCGCGTCACCTACGCCAACATCGCGGCGCGTCACCTGTTCAACGAAGGTCGCACGTTGCACGGGCTCAATTTCGTCGAGCTGCTGAGCGACAGCCCCGAGGCGCTGCGCCGTGCCGTGGAAGGCGGCGAAGATGCGCTGTTGACGGTGGAGATGGATGGCGGCGAAGAAACGTTCCACCTCTCGCAACGCAGCTTCCGCCTGCAGGGACGCCCGCATCGCCTGCAGCTGTTCCGCCGCATGACGCGTGAGCTGTCGCGCCAGGAAGTGGCAACGTGGAAGCGCGTGATCCGCGTGATCAGCCATGAGCTCAATAACTCTCTGGCGCCCATTTCGTCGCTTGCGCATTCCGGCGCCGAGCTTGCGCGCCGTGGCGACACCACGCGCCTGCCGGGCGTGTTCGCCACCATCGGCGAACGTGCCAGGCATCTGCACGGCTTCATCGCCGGCTATGCCAGCTTCGCCAAGCTGCCGGCGCCGCAGCCGGTGGCCATTGCGTGGAAGCCGTTCCTCGATGGACTTTCATTGCACTGCAAATTCGAGCTGCATGGTTCGCTTCCCGAACAGCCGGGCTGGTTCGATGCGGGCCAGATCGAGCAGGTGCTGATCAACCTGATCAAGAACGCGCACGAGTCGGGCAGCCCGGACGACGGTGTCTCGCTGTCGCTGCATGCGATTGGCCGGGACATGCGCATCGAGGTGGCCGATCGCGGCCCCGGCATGAGCGAAACCGTGCTGGCGCAGGCGCTGCTGCCGTTCTATTCCACCAAGCGCTCGGGCACCGGCCTGGGCCTGGCGCTGGCACGCGAGATCGTGGAGGCGCACGGCGGGCGCATCGCGCTGTCCAATCGTGAAGAAGGCGGTTTGCGCGTCAGCCTGATGTTGCCGCTGGGTCCGCGCTGATCGGTTATTCCCTGGAGCGGCGCTCGCCTATACTTCAGGCAGTTTTCATGGATCAGGAGACAGGGCCGTGGGTCAGCTTTTCGCGTTGGTGGTTGTCGTTGTCGCGGTGATCGTGCTCGCCAAGCTGGTGCGCATCGTGCCGCAGGGTTACGAGTGGACGGTGGAGCGCTTCGGTCGCTACACGCGCACGCTTTCGCCGGGCCTGCATTTCCTGATGCCTTTCATCTACGGCATCGGGCGCAAGATGAACATGATGGAGCAGGTGCTGGACGTGCCTTCGCAGGACGTCATCACCAAGGACAACGCCGTGGTGCGCGTGGACGGCGTGGTGTTTTACCAGGTGCTCGACGCCGCCAAGGCCGCGTATGAAGTGGCCAATCTCGAACAGGCCGCGCTGGCCTTGGTGATGACCAACATCCGCACCGTGCTGGGCTCGATGGACCTGGACGAATCGCTGAGCCAGCGCGACGCCATCAACGCCAAGCTGCTCACCGTGGTGGATGAAGCCACGCACCCGTGGGGCGTCAAGGTCAATCGCATCGAGATCAAGGACATCGCGCCACCGCGCGACCTGGTCGATTCGATGGCGCGCCAGATGAAAGCCGAGCGCGAGAAGCGCGCCAACATCCTCGAGGCCGAAGGCTTCCGTCAGGCCGCGGTGCTCAAGGCCGACGGCGAGAAGCAATCGGCGATCCTGGCGGCCGAGGGCAAGAAGGAAGCCGCCTTCCGCGAAGCCGAAGCGCGCATTCGCCTCGCCGAGGCCGAGGCACAGGCGACCAAGCTGGTGTCGGACGCCATCGCCAACGGCAACATCAACGCCTTGAACTATTTCGTCGCCAACAAGTACGTCGAGGCGCTGAAGGAAATGGCGAACTCGCCCAACCAGAAAATGCTGCTGCTGCCGATGGAAGCCACCGGCATTCTTGGCTCGCTGGCAGGCATCGCCGAGCTGGCGAAGGAATCGCTGGGCCAGCAGGGCGACACGCGCCGCGTGCCGCCGCCGGTGCGCTGAGCAGGGCGCCGTCATGGAACAGGTCGCGTTGCATTACTGGTGGTGGATTCTGGCGTTGGTGCTGATCGCCATCGAGGTGGTGCTGCCAGGCTATTTCATGCTGTGGATCGGCATCGCCGCCGGCTTTACCGGCTTGGTGGTGCTGATGGTGCCGGGCCTGTCGGTGCTGGCGCAGGCGTTGGCGTTCGCCGCGCTCGCGTTCCTCTCCTGCGCCGCGTACTGGTACTGGCTACGCCCCAGGCTGGTGCGCGACGAACCCGGCGAGCAACGCCTCAACCGCCGCGGCGAACAGCAGATCGGCCAGCGCTACGTGCTGGCCGAAGCCATCGTCAACGGACGTGGCAAGGCCAAGGTAGGCGATGGCCTGTGGCTGGTGCGTGGCCCTGATTTGCCGGCGGGTAGCACCGTGGTGGTAACAGGCGTGGACGGTAACACCTTGCTGGTGCAAGCGCTCCACTGAGCGGTTTTCCTGTGGGAGCGCACCCTGTGCGCGATGGCCGAACGAAGCGGTGGACTTCATCGCCGCGGTCGCGCACAGGGTGCGCTCCCACAATAGTCGTGCTGTCCTCTTCACCTGCCCCACACGCACCACCTTCGAACTTGCTCCTTAGCCCCTTCAGCGCTAGCGTGGCCCCATGCGCATCGCCTATCGAGCCGAAAGCCTGATCGACGCCCATCTGGTGAAGGATGCGCTGGAGCGCGCGGAGATTCCCGCCTTCGTCTCGGGCGAATACCTCACCGGCGCCGTCGGCCAGCTGCCCGCGCTCGATTACGTGGCCGTGCTGGTGCCCGATGCGAGCCTCGCAGCCGCGGAGCAGGTGGTACGCGAAGTGGAGCGTGATCTCGTCGAGGCACGGCTCGCGCTCAGCGATCCCGACGAGGATCCTGACGCGCCATATCCCGTTTTCGGCTGAATCTTTCGCGGCGAGGGCAGTATCCTGAGCGGTGAACAGCGCGCTGCGCGTGGACATCGGAGCCGTCCTTGGATATTTCCCTGCAACAGATCGAATCGCTGATCCGCGCCGTGCCGGATTTTCCCAAGCCGGGCGTGATGTTCCGTGACATCACCCCGCTGCTGGCCGACGCCGGCGGCTTCGCGCGCTGCATCGATGCGCTGGCCGAGCCCTGGCAGGGCAGCGGCGTGCAGGCGGTGTGCGGCATCGAATCGCGTGGGTTCATTTTCGGCTCGGCTCTGGCGCAGAAGCTGCACGCCGGCTTCGTGCCCCTGCGTAAGCCGGGCAAGCTGCCGCCTCCGGTGGTGCATATCGACTACCAGCTCGAATACGGCGTGGATCGGCTGGAAGCGCGGAACGATGCCTTGCATGCGAACGAGCGCGTGCTGATTGTCGATGACGTGCTGGCGACGGGCGGCACCCTCGCGGCGGCACGCGCGCTGGTGGAAAAACTTGGCGCGACGCTGGTGGGTGCGAGCGTGGTGATCGAACTGGCGGCGCTGCAGGGGCGTGCGCGTTGGCGCGATGATGGCGCGACGTTGCAGGCGTTGCTGCGGTACTGAGTCTTTCCGGCATTGTAGGAGTGCACCCAGTGCGCGACCGCGGCGCGTCGGGGCTGTGGCTCCGTAGGATTGTCGCGCACAGGGTGCGCTTCTACAAAAAAGCACAATCTTGCATTATGGAAAGCTGCTACGGGCTCTGTTGTAGGAGTGCACCCAGTGCGCGACCGCGGCGCGTCGGTGTTGTAGCTCCGTAGGATTGTCGCGCACAGGGTGCGCTCCCACAGAGGGAGTGACTGGGCGCATTGTCGAGATCCCGGCTCCGTAGGCTTCGCGCACTGGGCGCGCTCCTACATAAAGAGCGATCTCGCGTTATGGAAAGCTGCTACGTGCTCTGTTGTGGGAGCGCACCTTGTGCGCGACTGCGGTGCATCGCTGTTGTGGCTCCGTCGGATTGTCACGCATGAGGCCGGGTGGCTACGGCGTCGCAGGCGCCACGCTCTCCACGTACACCAGCTCGCAAGCGCCGTTGCCGGTGTCTTCGCGTGTCATCGATGTGCGCCAGCGCCAGCCGTCGGGGCGGCTCGCATCGACAAGGAAACCTTCCAGATGGATGACTTCGCCGGTGCGCACGCGATCGAGTTCGCGGCGCACCGCGTTGTCGGCGGGAATCATGTGCATGTTGGCGCTGGAGGTTTCGATCTCGCGGCGTGGAATCGGGAAGTGCTCGACATGCCAGTGATAGAAGCGATTTTCCTGGCTGATGGTGATGTCCTTCAGCACGTCGCTGTCGGACATGCGGCCCCAGCCGAGCGCGAGATCGACCGGCGCGAGACTGGCGCCGGCGTCCACGTGATAGTCCTCGCGTGACAGCACGCGCGCCGTCACGGCGAAATGCGCGCGCGTGTGCAGCATGACGTCACCACGCTGCAGGGACGCCCCGTCGTCGAGATCGATCTGCTCGGGCGCGTCGGTGACCAGCATGCCGGCCGACGGCACCAGCGGGCGATGACGCCACCAGTGCGAGGCACCCAGCGCCACGATCAGCGCCACGGCAATCAGAAAGAAGCGTTGCATCGGGTGTCAGCGCCCGCTGCGTCTGGCGGGCTTGGCTTCTGCCACGTCCGGTTGCAGCAGGTCAGGCGGCAGGCTGCGGATTACCTCGGCAAAGCGTTTAAGGAACGTGCCCATCGACGAGCTCTTGCGCCACACCAGCGCGATACGCCGGCTCGGCGGATGGCCCGCGAATTCCAGCAGGTGAACGTTGTCGGTGCGCGCCACCGGCGGCTTGATCGCCAGCGTCGGCAGCAAGGTGATGCCCACGTTGGCCGCCACCATCTGGCGCAGCGTTTCGAGGCTGGTGGCGCGAAAGCCCGAGCGCTCGCCGGCCCCTGCGAGCTGGCACACTTCCAGCGCCTGGTCGCGCATGCAGTGGCCATCTTCCAGCAGCAACAGGCTTTCGTCTTCGAGATCGTCCAGCTTCAGGCGCTTGTGCTTGTGCGCGAGTGGATGATCTTCGGGCACCGCAAGCACGAACGGTTCCTCGAACAGGAACTCCGTGTGCAGGCTGTCTTCGTGCAGGGGCAGGGCGAGGATGCCGACGTCCAGCGAACCCTCGCGCAGCATGCGGATCACCTGCTCGGTCTTCTCCTCGACCAGCAGCAGCTCCAGCCGCGGGAAATGCTTGCGCACCAGCGGCACGAGATGCGGCAGCAGGTAAGGGCCGAGCGTAGGGAAGATGCCCAGGCGCAGCGTGCCCGACTCCGGGTCGCGCGTGCGCTGCGCAATCGCCTTGATTTCGTCGATCTCCGACAGCACGCCACGCGCGCGACGGGCGATCTCGCGGCCGGTTTCGGTGAGCAGCACTTTGCGCGGCGTGCGTTCCACCAGCGCGACGCCCAGCTCGTCTTCGAGCTTCTTGATCTGCGTGGACAGCGTGGGCTGGCTTACGAAGCTCGCTTCCGCGGCGCGGCCGAAATGCCGATGCTCGGCCAGGGCCACGAGATAGTGCAGGTCGCGCAGGTTCATCGGGCATCCACCCACTTCATAGGCTATATCTATGATTGTGGCGTCTTCCATCGGTCATAACAATAGCCACGTCCGCTGCCGCATGTGCTTGCGAAACGCCGTTCCGCCGGTGACTTGCATTCCGTCCTGCTCGGCGCACCGAAGTCACCATGCCTTCTGGCACTGTGTCGTTCGTCACGGGTCAGCCTAGCGTCAGCGTTTATGTCTGCTCCAGGGAAGTCCTCGATGCATCGTCTCGTTCGTCCTTTCGTCCTTACCGCTCTGGCGACCTGCTGCGCTGCCGCCTTCGCCGCGCCGGCCACCGATGACCAGCCGCACGGCAAGCTGCCGCGCTGGGCCCAGCCCGAGTCGTACCAGCTCGACTTCAAGGTCGATCCGCGCCAGCAGGATTTCTCCGGCACCACCAGCATCAAGGTGAAGCTGGACCAGGCGTCCGATCACCTGTGGCTGCACGGTCGCGAGCTGAAGGTGAGCAAGGTGACGATCACCGACGCCGCCGGCAAGAAGCACGCGGGCAAGTACGTGGAAGTGGCGCCGCAGGAAGGCGTGGTGCGCATCGA
Organism: Dyella jiangningensis; assembly: GCA_000632805.1. Classification (GTDB taxonomy): domain Bacteria; phylum Pseudomonadota; class Gammaproteobacteria; order Xanthomonadales; family Rhodanobacteraceae; genus Dyella; species Dyella jiangningensis. The sequence goes on from CP007444.1 coordinate 405,322, forward strand.
CTTCGGCGCGACGCTGAAGCCGCAGGAACTGACTGTGGCGTTCGAGTACACCGCGCCGCTCAACCAGCAGCTGCAGGGCTTGTACAAGGTGAGCCACAAGGGCCAGCCGTATGCGATGACGCAGATGGAGCCGATCAGTGCGCGCTTCGCGTTCCCCGGCTTCGACGAACCTGGCTTCAAGACGCCGTTCGATATCCGTCTGACCATCCCCAACGACGAAGTGGGCGTGGCCAACACCAAGCAGGTGAAGGAAGAAAAGGCCGGCGACGGTTGGAAGACGCTGACCTTCTCCACCACCAAGCCGCTGCCGACCTACCTCGTCGCATTCGGCGTGGGTCCGTGGGACGTGGTGAAGGGTCCGGACATCTCGGCTACCGCGCAGCGCGAGGGCAACCTGGAACTGCGTGGCATCGCGGCACAGGGCGAAGGCCATCGCATGCAGCACGTGCTGGGCGAAACGCCGAGCATCATCCACACGCTGGAGGACTACTACGGTTTCGGCTATCCGTGGGACAAGCTCGACCTGCTCGCCGCGCCGGACTTCTCCGCGGGCGCGATGGAGAACCCGGGCCTGGTGACCTTCCGCGACTGGCTGCTGCTGCTCGATCCCGATTCCCCGGCCAACTACGTGCGCGGTTCGTTCAACGTCACGGCGCATGAGCTCGCGCACCAGTGGACCGGTGACACCGTCACGCTGGCGTGGTGGGACGACCTGTGGCTCAACGAAGCCTTCGCCACCTGGATGCAGCAGAAGGTGACGCAGAAGGTGCATCCGGAATATCGCGCCGACCTCGACCGCGTGCGCGGCGCGCAGGGCGCGATGAATGGCGACAGCCTGGTCACCACGCGCAAGATCCGCCAGCCGATCACCGGCAACGGCGACATCGAGACCGCGTTCGACGGCATCACCTACCAGAAAGGCGCCGCGGTGCTGGGCATGTTCGAAGGCTATGTGAGCGAGCCGGTGTTCCAGAAGGGTATGCGTGCGTACATCCAGGAGCACAAGTTCGGCAACGCCACCGCCGACGACCTGATCGATGCCATCGCCAAGGCCGCCGACAAGGGCAACGATTTCAAGCAGGCGTTCAAGAGCTTCCTCAACCAGCCGGGCGTGCCGTACGTGCAGACCAAGCTGACGGAAGAAAACGGCAAGACCGTGCTGCACCTGACGCAGAGCCGTTACCTGCCGGTGGGCAGCAAGGGCGACGACAAACAGGTGTGGGGCGTGCCGATGTGCGTGCGCTTCGCCACCGCCAGCGGCACCAAGGTGAGCTGCGAACTGTTCGACAAGGCCGAAGGCAGCATGGTCCTGGAAGGCGCGAGCAAGGGCACCTGGGTGTTGCCGAACGCCAATGGCAGCGGTTACTACCGCTTCGCGATGGCCAAGAACGACCTGGCCAACCTCGGCAAGCAGATCAACAAGCTCGACGACGCCGAGCAGCTCGCCTATGCCGATGCGGTGTACGCCAGCTTCAAGCACGGCGATCTCGATGCCGCCGACGTGCTCGCCGCGCTCAAGCCGCTGACCTCGTCCAGGACGCGCGAGGTGGCCACCGCGCCGCTGACCAGCTTCAACTGGATCTACCGCAACCTGGCGCAGACCGACGCGCAACGCGCCAAACTCGCCGCCTGGGCCAAGGCGGCCTACCTGCCGCGCATGCAGCAGCTGGGCTACCACCGCAAGGCGAACGAAGCGGACACCGACTCGTTGTTGCGTAGCACGCTGGCCGACGAACTCGCACTGACGGTGAAGCTGCCGGAAGTGCGTGCCGAACTGCTCAAGCAGGGCGACGCCGCGCTGAAGCGCAAGGCTGATGGTCACCTCGACCTCACGGCGGCCGACTCCGACCTGCTCGGTGCCGCGCTAGGCGTGGCCGTGCAGGAACGTGGCAAGCCGGCGGTGGATGCATTGATCGCCGAAGTGCCGCAGACCAGCGACCCGGCGTTCCGCAACGCCATGCTCGCCGGCCTGAGCGAAGTGAACGATCCCGGGCTGGCCAACCAGGTGCGCGACTTCGCCCTCGACAAGAAGGTGAAGGTGGGCGAGATGAGCATGCTGCTGCGCGGTGGTCGCGACACCCGCAAGGCACGCGACGAATCGTGGCAGTGGGCCACCACCCACTACGACAAGATCGTGGACCGCACCGGCAGCTTCTCTGGCGGTCGCCTGCCGGAACTCATCGGTGGCGGCGGTTGCTCGCAGGACGAAGCCGATCGCCTGCAGTCCTTCTTCAAGGATCGCGCCAAGCAGGTGAGCGGTGCCGAGCGCGGCCTTGCGCAGGCCACCGAGTCCACCGTGCTGTGTCACTCGCTGGTGCAGAAGCAGGACGCCGCAGCGATTCTTCGCTGAGGTCCTGGCGAATGAAAACGCCGGGCGGTGTGAACCGCCCGGCGTTTTTTTATGTGCGGCCCAGGCGTTCGCCGCGTTTTCGCCCGGCCATCACGCCATGCCGACCGGACGCCTTTTATATCGAATGCTGCCGACGCCTCGGAGGAGACGCATGTCCGCCGCAACCACCGTGCCTTCGCTGGCCGATGGCCTCGTCAACAGGCCCATCCCGCAGATCGACCTGGTGCGCTACGCGGGGCACTGGCACGAGATCGCGCACTTGCCGATGGTTTTCCAGCGGCAGTGCATCGACCACGTGACGGCCGACTACACGCTGCGTCCCGACGGCAAGCTCGACGTGCGCAACGTGTGCCGCACGCGCCATGACATCGCCGATGTGGCCGAAGGCCTGGCTCGTCCTGGGAAAGGCGGTGCGGGTGCGCTCGAAGTGCGCTTCGCTCCTGCATGGCTCGCCTGGGTGCCGTTCGTGTGGGCGGATTACTGGGTGATCGACCTCGATCCGGATTACGGCTGGGCCGTGGTCGGCAGCCCGAGCCGCAAATACCTGTGGATTCTTTCGCGTACGCCGCGCATGGACAAATCGCTGTTCGACGAACTGTGCGACCGCGCCGTGCTACGCGGTTACGCGGTCGACAAGCTGATCATGACCGGCCCGTTGGGCTGAAGACGCCACGGTAGGCAGGCCACTTCCCGGAGCGAAGACATGCGCACGCCGGATCTCAGCCCACGGAAACGCGAGAGCCCCATGCGGACCACGGCGGGCATCATTGAAGCTGGACGGCGCACAGGGCGCGTCCGATGCGCTTTAACCCCGGCGACGCATCCCTCCCGTTAGACGTTCGAAGGCGCTTGTCGCGCCCTTCGTTCGCCCCCTACATTGGGGCCGACCCACCCGGGTAGTCAGGGAGAAAGACATGCGTCGTCCGTGGGAATGGTTAGGTGCGCTCGTGTTGTTGGCGGCGCCGGTGCTGGCTCAGGAGGCCCCGCCGGCATTGCGCGACTGGAAGGAGTGGGTTCTGCACGGCGTGCCGACGCACGCGTGCCCGATCCTGTCTGCGGGTACAGGTGATTCCGACGAGCGACCTTGTGCGTGGCCCGGGCGCCTCACGCTGGATGCGAGCAAGGACGGCGCGCGCTTCAGCTTCCAGGTGCACGTGGATGCACGCAGCTGGGTTGCGTTGCCGGGCGATGCGAGGCACTGGCCGCAACAGGTAAGCGCCGACAACAAACCGGTGGCCGTGCTGGAACACGACAATGCCCCGGCCTTGCAGCTCGAACCCGGCGACTATGCGCTGCGCGGCAGCTTGCCGTGGAGCAATCGGCCCGCGCGCCTGCGCGTACCCGAGTCGATCGGTCTTGTCGCGTTGACCCTCGACGGCAACGTGGTGGGTCGCATCGAGCGCAACGGCGACCAGCTCACCCTGGGCGAAGCGGCGGCCGCGCAGCGCGCAGCCGATACCTTGTCGGTGCGTGTGTTTCGCCGACTTGCCGATGGCATGCCGCCGAAGCTGGAAACACACTTGGAGATCAACGTCACCGGCAGTGCGCGCGAGCTGCTGTTGGGACCAGCGCTGCCCGGTGGCTTTGTCGCCACATCGCTGGATGGCGACCTGCCGGCACGGCTGGAGAACGATGGACGCCTGCGCATCCAGCTCCGACCCGGCCAGTGGGAACTGAACGTGGGCGCACGTGGCACCGATGTGCTTTCGCGTATCGCTTTGCATCTCCCGGCGGAGCCGTGGCCACGGCAGGAAATCTGGAGCTATGCCGATGATCCGGGCCTGCGCAGCACGCGCGTGCAAGGCCAGGCCACCGATGCTGCGCAGGCCGACGTGCCCGGCGGTTGGAGCGAGCTGCCGGCCTATGTACTCGATGACGGTGATGGCCTGAGGATCGAGCAGGGAGCACGTGGCGGCGAAGGCGGGCAGGGCGACCAGCTCATCTTGAACCGTCAGCTCTGGCTGGATTTCGACGGTGGCGGTTTCACCGTGGCGGATCATCTCGCCGGCACCCTGCGCCGAAGCCTGCGTCTTGACGTCGCCGCACCGTGGCAGCTGCTCAATGCGTCGCAGAGCGGGATGCCGTTGCTGGTGACGTCGCAGGACAAGTCGCCTTCCGGTGTGGAGCTGCGCGAGACGGCGGTGGATCTGTCGGCCGGCCTGCGCTTTCCGCAACGGGGTGTCATGCCCAGCGGTGGTTGGCAGACGCCGCTGGACGCCATCAACGCGACGCTGCATCTGCCGCATGGCTATCGGCTGATCGGCGCGTCGGGTGCGGACCGCTCACCGGATTCCTGGATTGCCCAGTGGAGCCTGCTCGACCTGTTCGTGGTGGCGCTGATCGCGTTGCTCGCAGGTCGCCTGGTGGGTTGGCCCTGGGCGTTGGTTGCGCTTGGCTTCCTCGCCTTGTCGCAACACGAAGGCGGTGCGCCGCGGTGGACGCTTGCCGCTGCACTGGCATTGGCGTTGCTGATGCGTGCCTTGCCCGACGGGCGCCTTCGCGCGTTTGCGCGCATCGGTGCCGGTGCACTGCTTGTACTGGCGGTGCTGTGGGCGCTGCCTTTTGCCAGCACACAGATGAGCTACGCGCTGCATCCGCAGCTGGAGCAACGCGGCATCCCGGAATACGCGCCAGCGGCCGGCCTGGATGAAGAGCGCATCGCACCGGCGCCGGCGCCGGCGGTGGAGGAGGCATCGACCAATGCGGTGCCGCCACCGCCCGCTCCTCCCGCGCCGCCGCAGGACATCGTCGCGGCGGGGATGGCCCCGTCGGTCATGCAGAAAGCAAAGGCACCCTCCGCACCGCGTGTCGCGCCGCTGAGCTCCGTCACCGTGACCGGCTCGCGGATCACGGCTGCCAACACCATCGGGCAGGAGATGGATGCGCACAGCATCGTCCAGGCGGGGCGCGGTGTGCCGCAGTGGGACAATGGCAACGACTATGTACTGGGCTGGTCTGGTCCCATCACGAGCGACCAGACCACGCGCCTGGTGATCGCGCCAGCGTGGCTGGTTCGGTTGCTTCGCATCGCCATGCTCGCGATGCTGGCGGCACTGCTGGGCAAGCTGGCCTTGAGCGTGATCCGGGCACGGCAGGCGCCATGGCATGGCTTGCGGACGGGTGGGGCGCTGGCCTTGCTGGCGCTGATGCTGTTGCCGCACGCAGCCCACGCACAGTCGACGCCGGGCATCGAGCTGCTCAGGCAGTATCACGATCGACTGATCGAGGCACCGCCGTGCGCGCCGGATTGTGCATCCGTCGCGCAAGCCTCGGTGCAAGCGAATGGCGATCACCTCGCGCTGGATCTCGATGTGCACGCAGGCGCCGCGATCGCCGTGCCGATGCCGCAGGGTGGCGATGCGATGTCGCTGCAATCGGTGGCGGTGGACGGCCGCGACGCCGAGTTGCTGCGCATGGACGACAACCTGCTGGTCAAGCTCGACCGCGGCGTGCATCGCGTCGCCTTGCGCTATGGCATCACCTCGACGGATACCGCTACGTTGCGCTTCCCGTTGCGTCCGCAACGCGTCGTCTTCAATGGCGATGGATGGAAGGCCGATGGCATGGACGATGATCGCCTGCTCGGCGACAGCCTCGCGCTCAATCGCGTGCGTACGAGCAGCGATGGCAAGGGTGTCGACGCGGTGGCGCAGACCTTCCCGCCGTACGTGAAGCTGACCCGTACGCTGGAGCTGGGCACGCAGTGGACGGTGCGCAACACCGTGGCGCGCATTGCACCGGAGGAGGGCGGCTTCAGCCTCGATCTTCCCTTACTTCCCGGCGAGCATCCGGCCGGCGACGATGCACGCGTGCATGATGGCCGCGTCGGTATCACCTTCACTGCAGGTCAGCACGAAGTCAGCTGGACGAGTCGGCTGGATCGCACGGACTCGCTAGCCCTGAGCGCACCGCCCCTGGGCGAGCGCGCGGAGCAATGGGTGCTGCAGTCGGCGCCGATGTGGCATGTGGATGCGAAGGGCGTGCCCGGTTCCGTCAGCGACAATGGATGGAGCTTCCAGCCCTTGCCGGGTGAAAGCCTGCACCTTGCGATCAGCCAGCCCAAGGCCGTGCCCGGCGACAGCCTGGCGTTCGACCTGGTGAATGTCGCGAGCCATGCCGGCGACCGCGTGACGGAGTCGGAATTGACGCTTGTGGCGCGCAGCACGCGCGGCGGTGAGCATGCGATCGGGCTTCCTGTCGGAGCGGAGCTGCTCGATGCACGTCGCGATGGGGTGCCGCTCAACCTCGCCATTCGCGACGGCAAGCTCAGCCTGCCACTGTTGCCAGGAACGCATCAGTACTCGCTGCGCCTGCGCGAGCCGCGAGGCGTGAGCTTCAGCACGCGCACGCCATCGCTCTCGCTTGGTGCGTCGGCGGCCAATATCACGCAGCTGCATACGCTGCCGGAGAACCGGTGGGTGCTGTGGACCTGGGGACCGACCTCCGGGCCGGCGGTGCTGTACTGGTCCCAGCTGATCGTGCTGCTGGTCGCCGCCTGGCTGCTCGCGCGTTACGCACCTACTCCGCTGCGCTTCCATCAGTGGCTTTTGCTGGGGCTGGGGTTCTCCGCCTTTGCGTGGGGCGCCTATGCATTTGTCGTGGTGTGGCTGATCCTGCTGGGATTACGCGCACGCTACGTGGCGCCCGACCGCTTCCGCGTGCGCTTCAACCTGGGCCAGGGCGCATTGGCCGCGGTGACACTTGCAGCGCTCGCCGTACTCGTGTCGGCGGTGCCGAAAGGTTTGCTCGGCCTTCCCGACATGCATGTCGTAGGCAACCACTCCACCGCCTGGCAACTCGACTGGTTCGCCGACCATACCGACGACGCCTTGCCGCACGCCGGCGTGTTCAGCGTGTCGATATGGGTCTACAAGATCGCCATGCTGCTGTGGGCGCTGTGGTTGGCGAACGCGCTCATCGGTTGGTTGCGCTGGGGCTTCGAGGCGTGGAGTCGCGGTGGTTATTGGCGGCCGCGCAAGCCCAAGGTGGTGGAACCGCCGCCGGTGCCGCAGCCTGCGGAGTAAAGGGAACGCCACGGTGCAAGCCGTGGCGTTTCAGTGGAGTCTGCGGTCGCGCACTGGGTGCGCTCCTACAAACAGCTTCGTGGCCTTGTAGGGGCGCACCCAGTGCGCGACCGCACCGTCTCAAGGCGCCTCAATCGTCAACCGCCGCGCGCAACGTCAACTTCTCCATAGCTCACCACCCAGGGTGTGCACAGGTGCAGCGTTGCGAAGACCTTGCAGGAGCGCACCCAGTGCGCGACCGCACCCTCTCAACGCACTCAATCTTCATCCGAGACACGCAACACCAGCTTGCCCGTATGGCTGCCATCAAACAGCCGATTGAGCACTGTAGGCGCATTCTCCAGTCCGTCGGCCACGGTTTCGCCGGCCTTGATCTTGCCGCTCACCACCCAGCCAACCAGATCCTGCACGGCGCCCTGCTGGTCCTTGTAGTCGAAGGCGAGGAAGCCGCGCACGGTGAGGCGCTTGACGATGATCACGCTGTAATCGTCCGAGGGTTTGCCGCCGCTGGCGTAGTTGGCGATGAGACCGCACAAGGCGACACGGCCGCCATTGACCATGCGCGAAAGCACCGCGCGCATCACCGGGCCGCCGACGTTCTCGAAGTTCACGTGCACGCCATCCGGCGTCGCTGCGGCCAGTTGCTGCTTGAAGTCATCGGCCTTGTAGTCGACGGCGGCATCGAAACCAAGGTCATCGATGAGATGGCGGCACTTCTCCGCACCGCCCGCGATGCCGACGACGCGTGCGCCACGCAGTTTGCCGATCTGGCCGGCAATCGATCCCACGGAGCCGGCTGCGGCGGATACCACCAGCGTTTCGCCCGGCTGCACCGGCGCAATCTCGGTGAGTCCGTAGTGCGCGGTAATACCGCTGAACCCGCAGGCGCCAAGCAGGGTAGGCAACGCGACCGGCGGCTTGGGCGGCAGTTTCGCCCAGTAGCCTGTCTTGCCTTCATCCAGCAGCGCATAGTCCTGCCAGCCGACCAGGCCCTGCACCAGATCGCCCACGGCATAGTGCTTGGCCTCGGAGGCCACTACGCGGCCGATGCCAATGCCGCGCATCACTTCGCCGATGGCCACGGGCGGCATGTATTGCGGCACGTCGCTCATCCACACGCGGTTGGTGGGATCCATCGACAGGTACAGCACGCGCACCAGCGCCTGGCCATCCTGGAGTTCGGGCGTAGGTTGTTCGCGCAGCTCGAAGTTGTCCCGGCTGACCAGGCCCTCCGGACGCGTCTTCAACAGCAATTGTCGGTTCGTGAAACTCATGGTGTGGACTCCGTAGATCAGACAGCGCAGGCGCCGCCATCGAGCACCAGCTCGGCGGCGGTGACGTAGCGACTTTCGTCGGAAGCGAGATAGAGCACCGCGTAGGCGACATCGTCTGGCTCGCCAAGGCGATGCATGGGAATGCCGCGCACCAGCTTGCGCGTAGCCTCCTCTTCGCCTAGCGCGTCGAAGAAGGGCGCGACGATGCCGGTGCGGATGAACGCGGGGTGGATCGAATTGCAGCGCACGTCGATCTTCTGTCGCGCGCAATCCACGGCCACGGACTTGGTGAGCATCGCCACCGCGGCCTTGGAGGTGTTGTAGGCCGTGTAGTCCGGGTCGACCTTGAAAGCTGCGAGCGAGGAAATGTTGATGATGGAGGCCGGTTGTGCTTCGCGCAGATAAGGCATCGCATGCTTGCAGCCGAGCATCACGCTTTCCACGTTGACACCCATTACCCGGCGCCATTCCTTCAGCTCGATGGCGCTGATTGCGCCCAGCGAGCCGATACCGGCGTTGTTCACCAGCACCGAAATGCCACCCATCACTAGCGCGGCCTCGGCAAGAAGACGCTCCCAGTTGGCTTCGTCGCGTACGTCCTGCGGCGCCGACCATGCCGCCTCGCTGCCCGTTTCGCGGTTGATGTCGGCTGCCAGTGCCGCCGCGGCGTCGCCATCCAGATCGGTGACAAACACCTTGGCGCCGTGGCGCGCGAGCATGCGCGCCATGGCCGACCCCAGCCCGCCGGCAGCGCCGGTGATAAAGGCGCGCTTGCCGGCGGCGCGCAGTGATTGCTGTGAAGTCATGGAGGCTCCCGGATTCAGACGCTGAGATATCCACCATCGACGTTCAGCACCGCGCCGGTGGTGTACGAGGCGGCATCGGAGGCCAGATACAGCGCCGCGCCGGCCATTTCGGACGGCTGCGCCACGCGCCGCATCGGCACGTGCGCCAACGCCTGCTTGAGGATGGCGGGCGTGTTCACCAGCACCGAGGCGAACTTGGTGTCGGTCAGACCCGGCAGCAACGCATTGCAGCGCACGCCCTGTTCGGCGCACTCCACCGCGAACGCCTTGGTCATCGAAATCACGGCGGCCTTGGTGATGGAGTAAATGGCCTGCTGGAAGCCCGGCACCACGCCATTCACCGAGGCGACGTTGACGATGGAGCCGCCCCCATTCTTCGCCATGAGGCGCGCGCCATGCGTGGACATGTAGAAGTAACCACGGATGTTGACGTCGATGGTCTTCTGGAACACCGAAGGCTCGGTGTCGAGGATGTTCCCGAAGAACGGATTGGTCGCCGCGTTGTTGACGAGGATGTCGAGTCGGCTGTGCCTGCTCGTCACCTGCTCGTACAGCGACGTGATCTGCTCCATCTCGCCGATATGGCAAGCCATGGCTTCGGCGGAGCCGCCTTCGGCCGTGATCGCATCGACCACTGACTGGCAGTCGGCCTGCTTGCGGCTGGAGACCACCACGTGGGCTCCTTGTGCGGCCAGCAGCTTCGCGATTTCCTCGCCAATGCCACGGCTGGCGCCGGTGACGATGGCGACCTTGCCGGTGAGGTCGAATGGGTTCGGTGCGGTCATGGCTGATGTCCGATGAAGTGGGATGGCGCGGGATGGGAAGTGAAAGTCATCGCAAGGTCACCAGCTGCGCGTCTCCGGTACGTTCCAGGTGCGGCCAGGCGTTGTAGGTGACGAGCGTCGATGCGCGCGAACCTAGGCGAATGCGCGTCACGCCGGTGTTCACCAGGGGCCAGCTGAGGCGAAACGCCTGCGACGGCGGAACATCCAGCAAGGCGCCGACGATGACGGCGATGGGACCGCCGGAGGTAAACGCCCAGGTCGTCTGTGACGGGTGGTCCGCCAGCGTCTTCAGCGCGGCGAGCGCATTCGCGCGAAACGTTGTCCAGGTGCAGCTGTACTCGGTGTCGTATGCGCCGCTCGACCAACGGTCCAGCGCTTCCACGAACAGACGCTGGAAGGCGCGATGAGGGGCGTCGTTCTGCTTCATGGCGGCGCGCAACGCACCCGGTGCGGCCAGGTCGGGGCGCAAACGTGCCAGCAACTCGAGATGATCGACCTCGTCCAATCCCTGTAGCGGCATGGGCGACAGCGACACGCCAGCGGCATGCAGGCAATGCGCGGCGGTATCGCGATGGCGGTTGCGGGGGCCAATGGCGACGAGATCCGGCGCCGGTGAGCACGTCGCCAGCCACTCGCCCAGCAAGGACGATTGCTGTTCGCCGATGAGCGAGAGCTGGTCGTAGTCATCGGCGCTGAAGCTGGCCTGGCCGTGGCGTATCAACAGCAGCTCGCGCATGGTCAGCCTTCCGCCGCGATCAGGCGACGGCAACGCATGCCCATGTAGCGGGCTGCGTCGCCGAAGCCGGCGAATTGCGGGTTGGTGGTCTGGCCCAGCGCGTAGCGACGATAGATCTGCTGGATGATCACCATGAGGCGGAACAGGCCGAACACTTCGTAGAAGCCGAAGCGCGAGACATCCATCCCGGTTCGCTCGCCGTAGTAGGCGACGACTTCCGCGCGCGTAAGCATGCCGGCCTCGTGCGTAGGTTGGCGACGGAACGACTGGAACACCTTGTCGTCGTCGGCCTGCACCCAATAGGCGAGCGATCCGCCGAGATCCATCAGCGGATCGCCGACGGTGGCCATTTCCCAGTCCAGCACGCCGATGATGTCCAGCGGGTTCTCTGGTGCAAGCACGACGTTGTCGAAGCGATAGTCGTTGTGGATCACGCAGCTGGCGTTGTCGCGCGTGGGCTGGTTGGCATCGAGCCAGGCGATCACGTCGTCGCATGGATCGGAGCCGTCGGTCGCCGCCTGTCGCCAGCGTTCGATCCAGCCCGCCACCTGGCGTGCTATGTACCCTTCGCCCTTGCCGAGTTCGCGCAACGCCGGCTGCTGCGTGTCGACGCGATGCAGGTCGATCAATCGATCGACGAAGCCTACGCAGAGGCGGCGAACGCCGTCTCGATCCAACCCCAGTTCGGGCGGCAGGTCGCGGCGCAGGATGGTGCCGGCGAGGCGCTCCATCACGTAGAAATCCTGGCCGATGACTTGGGCGTCATCGCAGCGCGCGAGGATCGCCGGCACATAGGGATAGCTGGGCTTCAAGGCGTGCATCACGCGCGCCTCGCGCAGCATGTCGTGGGCGGACTTGGCCTTGGCGCCTCGCGGCGGTCGGCGCAACACCAGTTCGCGATCCGCATAGCTGAGAAGATAGGTGAGGTTGGACGCGCCGCCGGGAAACTGCTTCACCGTCGGCGCGCCTTCAAGCCCATCGATGTGTTGCTTGAGGAAGGCGTCGACGCGTGCGACGTCGAACACGTCTTCCTCGCGCACCGCACGAGCCTGGTCGGGAATCGACGTCATGCGTGGAGCTCCCGGGCGAGCTGCGCCTTGGCTTCGAGTTTGGCGACGACGGCACGATGCACTTCATCAGGGCCGTCCGCGAGCCGCAGCACGCGCGCATAGGCATAGAGCTGCGCCAACGGGAAATCGTCGGTGAGCCCTGCGCCGCCGTGGATCTGGATGGCCGCGTCGGCGGCCTGCTGCGCCACGGCGGGCACCACGACCTTGATCTGCGAGATCAGGCTGAGCGCAGCTTTTGGCCCTTGCGTATCGAGCGTCCACGCGGTCTTCAGCGTGAGCAGCCGCGCCTGCTCGATGGCGATGCGCAGGTTCGCCACGATGTCCGCGTTGCCGCCGAGCTTGAACAACGGCTTGCCGAAAGCCACGCGCGATTGCGCGCGCTGGCAAAGCAGGGACAACGCGCGCTCCGCCGCGCCCAGCGCGCGCATGCAGTGGTGCACCCGGCCGGGACCGAGCCGTCCCTGCGCGATCTCGAAGCCGCGGCCTGGACCGAGAATGATGTTCTCCACCGGCAGGCGCACGTGCGAGAAGCTCAGCTCGCCATGGCCCGATGGTTCGTCGTAGTCGTGGAACACCGGCAGCATGCGCTCGATGTGCACGCCAGGTGCATCGAGCGGGCAGATCACCATGCTGTGGCGACGATGCGGCTCGGCCTCCGCATCGCTCAGGCCCATGAAGATCACGAAGCGGCAGTGCGGATGGCCGAGGCCGGTGGTCCACCATTTGCGGCCGTCGAGCACTACTTCGTCACCTTCGATGCGCGCGGTGGCCTTCATGTTGGTGGCGTCGGAGGAGGCCACGTCCGGCTCGGTCATCGCAAAGCCGGATCGGATCTCGCCGTCGAGCAGCGGCTGCAGCCAGCGTCCGCGCTGCGCGGATGAGCCGTAGCGGTGCAGCACTTCCATGTTGCCGGTGTCCGGCGCGCTGCAGTTGAACACCTCGGGCGCGATGAACGAATGACCCATGATTTCCGCCAGTGGGGCGTACTCGAGGTTGCTCAAGCCCGGGCCACCTTCGGCGTCGGGCAGGAACAGGTTCCACAGGCCTTGGGCGCGCGCCCTGGCCTTCAGTTGCTCCATGACCACGGGTTGCCGCCACTCGCGGTGGTCCGCGCTGCCGGTCAACTGGGCGGCATAGACGGCTTCGGCGGAGGCGATCTCCTCCCGCATGAAGCGGCTGAGGCGTTCGGCCAACGCCTGGGTGCGTTCGGAAGGACTGAAGTCCATAAGCGGTTCTCCTATTCCCCCGCAGCCTACGCCCGTGGCATCCAATGATTGAAATGAATATGCTTTATGGCAGGTCATAAGCCTGATTAATGATAAGCTGCCATGGAACGCATCGATCTCAACCTGTTCCGCGTACTGGACGCCATCTATACCCAGGGTGGCGTGAGCGCCGCGGCACGCACGCTGCACCTGACCCAGCCTGCGGTCACGCACGCGCTGGGCCGTCTGCGTGATCATCTCGGCGATCCACTGTTCGTGCGGCAGGGCAATCGGTTGCTGCCTACCGAGAAGGTGCGCGCGATGATGCCCTCGGTGCAGTCGCACCTGAAGGGTCTGCTGGCGAGCGCGCATGCGCAGGCCACGTTCGCGCCATCACGACTGCAGATGGAATTTGCGATCGGTTTTCGCGACATCCTCGAATCCATCGCGCTGCCCCGGCTGATGGCCGAGATCGGTCCTGAGGCACCGGGCGTGCGCCTGGTCAGCCGGCGTGTCGCGGCCGACGAGATGGAGCGCGAGCTGAGTGCGGGCACGCTGGATCTCGTGGTCGATCGCCCGCTGCGAGCCGGTACGCGTATTTCGCGGCAACATCTGCTGGATGAAACGCTGGTGGTGGCGATGCGGCGCGGTCATCCCTCGGCGAGGCAGCTGTCGCGCGCCGACTACCTTGCCGCGCCGCACGTGGTCGTCTCGCCGCTCGGCGAGGCGAATGCGCTGGATACGCTGCTGGGGCAGAAGGGCGTATTCCGCGAAGTGCGGATGGTGGCGCAGCACTATTTCGCCGCGTGCCAGATCGTCGCCGCGAGCGACCTGTTGCTGACCGTGCCGAAGGCGTACGCGGAGCACGTGGCGCCTTTGCTGCCCATGGCGTTGCAGCCCTTGCCGATACGCATCAAGGCTTTTCCCATCTTCGCCTACTGGCACGATTCCAAAGACGGCGACCCGGCGCATGCCTGGTTCCGTGAACGGCTCGTCAAGTCGATTACCGGTGCCATGCAGTCGTCGCCGACATGACTTGCGGGCAACATACCGGCGGGCGCACGATGCGAAGAGCGCTGCACGCCACCCGTTGCACGCGCTGAGATGACACTTGAGAAAGCGCCTGGCAGCAGTACGCCGGGCCGACATCACGACGAGGTTTCTTGCATGTCCGAGCAGTCAGCGCCCGAGGTCGTCTACGACCCGACGGATCCCATGAATCGCAAGGAGCAGATGTTTCCGCGCCTGGACCCGTCCATGGTGCAACGCATCGCCTCGTACGGGCATGAGGAGCATGTTCCGGCGGGAACGGTGTTGTTCCAGCGCGGCGATCGCGGCGTGGATTTTTTCCTCGTGCTGGATGGCCTCGTCGAGATTTTCGATCTCGACAAGCATGGCCATCCGAACGTTTTCACCATGTATGCCGCGCGGCAGTTCAGCGGCGAAATGAACATGTTCAACCGCCGCGCCGTGATGGCTTCCGCTCGAGCCGCGATGGACAGCCGCGTGATCCGCGTGCCGGCCGCCAATTTCCATCGCATGGTGGCGGCCGAGGCGGACATCAGCGAGATCATCATGCGCGCCTTCATCCTGCGGCGCGTGGGCCTGATCCGCATGGGTTACGGCGGTGTCGTGCTGGTCGGGCCCGGGCACAGCGCGGATACGCTCCGCCTGGAACGTTTCCTCGTGCGCAACGGCTATCCGCATCGCCTGATCGACACTGAGGTTGATCCCGACGCCGGTGGTTTCATCGAATGCTTCCAGCTTCGGCAGGAGCAGTTGCCTGTCGTGATCTGCCCGGAAAAATGCTTCCTGCAGAACCCGAGCACCGCCGAGCTTGCCGACGAACTCGGGCTTACCGAAGTCATCGACGAGCATCACATCTACGACGTGGCCGTGGTCGGCGCGGGGCCGGCGGGTCTGGCCGCGGCCGTGTATGCCGCGTCCGAAGGGCTTTCCACCATCGTGCTCGAAGGCATGGCGCCGGGCGGGCAGGCGGGCACGTCGTCCAAGATCGAGAACTACCTGGGCTTTCCCACCGGCATTTCCGGGCAGGCGCTTGCCGGTCGCGCGCAGGCGCAGGCGCAGAAGTTCGGTGCGCGGCTCGCCGTATCGCGACAGGCCGCCAACATCGATTGCACTGCGCAGCCGTATCGCCTGCGGTTGGACGATGGGCAGATCGTCACAGCGCGTGTGGTCGTCGTCGCCACCGGTGCGCGCTATCGCAAGCTGGACGTGCCCGGCTACTCACACTTCGAAGGCGAGGGCATCCATTACGCCGCCACGGCGATGGAAGGACAGCTGTGCGCGAACGAGGAAGTCGTGGTGGTCGGTGGCGGCAATTCGGCGGGGCAGGCGGCGGTATTCCTGTCGCGCATCGCCAAGCATGTCCATGTGCTGGTGCGCTCAAACGGCCTGGCCGCCACCATGTCCGACTATCTCGTGCAGCGTATCGCGCAGTCGCCATCCATCACGCTGCACGCGCGCAGCGAAGTGGTGGAACTCCACGGTGATCCGCGGCTGCAGCAGATCGTCTGGCGCAACCGGGACAGCGGCGAACTCACCGCCTGCCAGGCGGGCAACATGTTCGTGATGATCGGTGCGGAACCCAATACCGACTGGCTGCAGGACTGCCTGGCGCTGGACGACAAGGGCTTCGTGCTGACGGGCCGCTGCGCGCAGGGGCACCTGCTGGAATCGCCTTATGCCACCACGCGGCCGGGCATCTACGCCGTGGGCGACGTACGCGCCGGTTCGGTCAAGCGCGTGGCGTCCGGCGTTGGCGAGGGCTCGGTGGTGATCCAGGCCGTGCACCACTACCTGCATCCGGAAGCCGTCTGAGCGCGCGTGCGCAGGCACTACACTGACGGCCTTTTTGATAGGGAAAGCCGCCATGTCGTCCATGCCACACCGATCCGTTGCTTACCGCAGGGTGTCGCGATATGGCTGAGGTGCGTCAGGCGCTGGCCAGCGCGACGGCCGCGCTGGGCGATCGGCTGGAGGCGGAACTGTTGCTGGTGCACGCGCTTGGCAAGCCGCGCAGCTGGCTGATCGCGCACGCCGACGACGAGCTGGATTCGGCCCACGCCGCCGCCTTCGATGCGCTGGTGAAACGTCGGGCCGGCGGTGAGCCGGTGGCTTACATCACGGGCCGCCGCGGCTTCTGGTCGCTGGATCTGGAAGTGACGCCCGCCACGCTCATTCCCCGGCCCGAAACCGAATTGCTGGTGGAACTGGCGCTGGATCGGCTGCCTGCCACCGGCGCCACGCGCGTTGCCGATCTTGGCACGGGCAGCGGTGCGATCGCGTTGGCGATCGCACGCGAGAGTAGGGCTGCACACGTGATGGCGACCGATGCCAGCGCCGAGGCCCTGGTCGTCGCACAACGCAATGCCGCCGCTCAGCGCATCGCCAACGTCACCTTTGCACAGGGCGATTGGCTGTCGCCGCTGCGTGGGCAGACGTTCGACGTGATCGTTTCCAATCCGCCATACATCGAAGCAGACGACCCGCACCTGGGGCAGGGCGATCTGCGCTTCGAGCCGATGAGTGCACTGGCGTCGGGTGCCGATGGCCTGGATGACATCCGTCGCATCGTGACGGACGCTCGCACTCATGTGAAGCCGGGCGGCTGGCTGCTGATCGAGCACGGCTGGAACCAGGGTGCCACGGTACGCGCCCTGCTCGAACAGGGCGGCTACCACGATGTGTTTACCGCCCAGGACCTGGAGCAGCGCGACCGCGTCACCGGCGCTCGCTGGCGTTAGCGCACCCTTTGCAGGAGCGCACCCAGTGCGCGATCGGCCTCGCATCAAACCGTGCAATCTGGCCGTCCAAACGTCCAACCGAAAAGGGCGACCGCCATGGTCGCCCTTTGGATCACATCAACCGCTGCCCGCGAATCAGCCCGCGTTCGCGACACTCGCGGCCGTCAATTGCGGAAATCGCGCGCGGATCGCGTTGCGGATGCTGGGCAGGTCAAGGCCAGCCATGGTCAGCACTTCCTCGCGACTGCCGTGTTCGAGGTACGCGTCGGGCAGGCCCAGATGCAGGATCGGCTTGACGATGCCGTGCGCCGCGAGGCATTCGGCCACGCCGCTGCCCGCGCCACCGGCGATCGCGTTGTCCTCCAGCGTGACGAAGGCATCGTGCGTCTTCGCCAGCTCGAGGATCATCGCCTCGTCCAGCGGCTTCACGAAACGCATGTTGACCAGCGTGGCGTCGAATTCGGCGGCGATCTCGGCCGCCGGGGCCAGCATCGCGCCGAAGCTCAGCAGTGCAAGGCCGCGGCCACGGCGGCGCAGCTCGGCCTTGCCGATCGGCAGCGTTTCCAAACCCTTGCTGAGCGACACGCCCATGCCGGTGCCACGCGGATAGCGCACCGCGGCCGGTCCGTTGAACTGGAAACCGGTGCTCAACATCATCCGGCACTCGTTTTCGTCCGCCGGCGCCATGATCACCATGTTCGGCAGGCAGCGCAGGAATGTCAGGTCGAAGCTGCCTGCGTGCGTGGCGCCGTCCGGGCCGACCACGCCGGCGCGATCGATGGCGAAGGTGACGTCGAGGTTCTGCAGCGCCACGTCGTGGATGGCCTGGTCATAGGCGCGCTGCAGGAAGGTGGAGTAGATCGCCACCACCGGCTTGGCGCCCTCGCAGGCCATGCCGGCGGCCAGCGTCACCGCGTGCTGCTCGGCGATCGCCACGTCGAAGTAGCGCTGCGGGTATTCCTTGGAGAAACGCACCAGGCCCGAGCCCTCGCGCATCGCCGGCGTGATGCCCAGCAGGCGCTCGTCGGCGGCCGCCTGGTCGCACAGCCAGTCACTGAAGACATCGGTGTAGGTCGGCTTGGAAGGGCCGGACTTCTTCACCAGGCCGGCCACCGGATCGAACGGACCCACCGCGTGGTATTCGATCTGCGCCTGCTCGGCGGGCGCGTAGCCCTTGCCCTTGGTGGTGATGACGTGCAGCAGCTGCGGGCCGGGCAGGTCCTTCACCGTGCGCAGCGCGGCGAGCAGCTGCGGGATGTTGTGGCCGTCGATCGGGCCGGTGTAGTGGAAGCCCAGCTCCTCGAACAGCGTGCTCGGCACGAACATGCCCTTGGCGTGTTCTTCCCAGCGCTTGAAGAAGCGGCCGAACATCGACTGCTTCGGGATCGCGCGCTTGGCGCGTTCGCGCAACGCGTTGAGGCGGCGGCTGGACATCGCGCGGGCAGCCATCTTGGTCAGCGCGCCCACGTTCTCGCTGATCGACATGCCGTTGTCGTTGAACACGACCAGCATGTTTGGCTCCACGTCGCCGCCATGGTTCAGCGCTTCGAATGCCATGCCGGCGGTCATCGCGCCGTCGCCGATCACCGCCACGAACTTGCGCGGGTCACCCTTGCGCTGCGCGGCGATGGCCATGCCCAGCGCGGCCGAGATGGAGGTGGAGGAATGGCCGACGCCGAAGGTGTCGTACTCGCTTTCCTCGCGACGGGGGAAGGGCGCGAGACCGTCCTTCTTCTTGATGGTGGTGATGCGGTCGCGGCGGCCGGTGAGAATCTTGTGCGGATAGCACTGGTGACCCACGTCCCAGACCAGGCGATCGTTCGGCGTGTCGAACACGTGGTGCAAGGCCACCGTCAGCTCCACCACGCCCAGGCCGGCACCGAAATGGCCGCCGGAGCTGGCCACGGCTTCGATCAGATACTGGCGCAACTCATCGGCGACGGCAGGCAGCTCCTCGTCGGGGACGCGTCGCAGGTCGGCGGGCGTCTCGATGGGGGCCAGGTGAGGGAAGCGGGACAGGTCGTTCATCGGCATATTGTTGGCCCTGAGGGAGGGCGGAGCAAGGGCGGCCAGGTGAAAACTTGCTGTTGATCCATGCACATGGCGCTGACGCCCGGGCGCGAGGCTCGGAGCGGGTTCCCCGCAAAGGGTCTTCACATGAGTGCCAATAAGATGTTCCAGCGCTTCGCCGAGGCCGTGGCGCGATGGTCGGGGCGCCCGGCGGCGTTCGTGCTGGCGGCTCTGGTCATCGTGGCCTGGGGAGTGACCGGCCCGATGTTCCACTTCGGCGACACCTGGCAGCTGGTCATCAATACCGGTACCACCATCGTCACGTTCCTGATGGTGTTCCTAATCCAGAACACCCAGAACCGCGATTCCGTGGCCCTGCAGATCAAGCTGGACGAGCTGATTCGAAGCTCGGCGGCACATAACGCGCTGCTGAACCTGGAGGAGCTGGACGACGTGGCCCTGGATCGCATCCGGCGCCATTACTGCCAGCTTGCCCACGATGCCGCCGCGACAGCGGCGGACGAAATCGAGCGCGAACTCAGGAAGGAAGAGGGACGGCAGGCGTGAGCGTGAGGTGCGTCAGGCCATGTGCTCCCGCCGGTCGCGCGGCAGGTGGCTCACCAGGAACTCCATCTGGTCGGCCAGGATGTTGCGGTTGGACAGGATCAGGTGCTCCACCCAACTGGGCCGGTAGGGCACGGCCAGCAACGGCATGTTGGCCTGCTGCGGGGTGCGGTTGGCCTTCTTGAGATTGCAGGCCAGGCAGGCGCTGACCACGTTTTCCCAGGTGTCCTTGCCGCGCTTGGAAATCGGCAGCACGTGGTCGCGGGTCAGCTCGCCGCGGCTGAAACGGTCGCCGCAGTACATGCAGAGGTAGCGGTCGCGGGCA
Organism: Dyella jiangningensis; assembly: GCA_000632805.1. Classification (GTDB taxonomy): domain Bacteria; phylum Pseudomonadota; class Gammaproteobacteria; order Xanthomonadales; family Rhodanobacteraceae; genus Dyella; species Dyella jiangningensis. The sequence continues at coordinate 425,238 of CP007444.1, forward strand.
AACAGGGCGGTGTTGGTGAGCGCGGGGGCGGGGTCGATCGCGTGGTCGCGGCAATGGCCGGTGCTCGCGATGATCGGGTGCAGTGACAGCCTGCTCTGCATGCCGCTGGCGCGGTTATGGCCGCCGTGGACGGTGAGGCAAGGGTCGCCGAGCGTCCAGGCGACGGCGTCGCGGACATAGAGGCAAACCGCCTCCTGCCAGCTTATCCAGTCGAGAATCCGGCCAGCGGCGTCCAGCGAAAGCACACGGGTCGAATAGAGATCGACAACGCGGCTGGGTACTTCCATCAGCATGCAAAACCGTCCTTCAACCAAGGCGAATGAACGTTCGGGCGATGCAACGAAGCTTTGGAGCCTGCCTGACTCCGCGAACGGAACAGGCTCTATTCGCTTGAGCATAGACCATATCCATGACAGAACACACGCAAATGATTGTCGCGGCAGGGAGAACGGTCTCCGCGAAGGGGGTTCGCGAGGTGCGTCGGCCGCTGATATAGTGATCGTTCATCTGTAACCCGGGGCCGGGTTTGGGAGGGGGAGCCTGGGTGGCGACCCCGGCACGGCAGGGAGAGGTATCAAAGTGGCTGAAGTTCTTTTCTACGAGCGTCCCGTTCCGCTCAACCGCAACGACCACAAGGATCTGCGCATCAGGCCGATCCCGAACCTGAAGTTCGCCAAGACCGTGCACTCGGTGCCGCTGACCGGCGTGGAATTCCCCGCTGCGGCGCGCGACCTGCCGATCCTGTTCGGTGGCCAGTCGGTGGAAGACGCCGGCCCGATGGCCCTGCTGGGCCTGCGCCAGAACGAGAACCTGTTCGTCGATGCCGACGGCGTGTGGGAACAGAACACCTACATCCCCGCTTTCGTCCGCCGCTATCCGTTCGTGCTCGCCGAGAAGCCGGCCGGCGCGGAAGGCGATGACTTCACCGTGTTCCTCGACGAAGCCTACGAAGGCTTCGGCACCACCGACGGCGACCGTCTCTTCAAGGAAGACGGCAGCGACACCGAGATGCTGACCAACGCCGTGCGTTTCCTCGGCGAGTTCCAGCAGCACGTGACGCGCACGCAGTGGTTCATGGAGCAGCTGCGCAAGCACGACCTGCTCGAGCCGCGCAACATCCGCCTGGAGAAGGATGGCAAGGCCATCAACCTCAATGGCCTGTTCGTGGTCAGCGAAGAGAAGCTGCGCCAGCTCGACGAAAAGACCACGCACGAGTTCCTGAAGGAAGGCGTGTTCGGCTGGATCTACGCGCACCTGCTGTCGCTCAGCAACATCGACCGCGTGTCGCAGCGCCTGAGCCAGCGCGAGCAGGCTGAAGAAGCCACCTCCGCGCTCAAGAACTGACGTTCCGGCGCCGCGGCATCGAAAGGTGCCGCGGCGTTTTCCGATGGCGCGCAAGGCGCCGCAGGATGAGCCTGTTCCCGGGTCGTCCTCACATCCTCCAAGCATGCGCAGGCGATATGCTGGCCCTACGCGGGTCCTCGGCGCCCCAGGCCCGGGCGTTGCAGCGCTTCCGCGGTATCCCCACGGGACACCGGCATGTCGGAGCAGAACAAGCGAGTCGTTCTGGATTACGTGGATGCGTTCAATCGCGGCGATCTCGACGCGGTGTGCGAGCTGTTTGCCGCCGATGCGCTCATCCACGGCGCGCTCGGTTGGGGCGGCCTCGACACGGCCAGGCCCCTCTGGAGTGACCTGATGCGCTGCTTCCAGGTGAGCCTGGAAGTGGACGGCATGATTGCCGAAGGCGACACGGTCGCCGTGCGCTATACCGAGCGTGGCCGATCGGTCGGTTCGTTCCGCGGCGGACCGGTCACCGGGCGCGACTACGAAATGGTCGCGATGGAATGGTTCGCTGTGAAGGAAGGACACATCGAGCGGCGCTGGGGCGCTCGCGATACCGCGACCATGTTCCGGCAACTGGGTTTGCCGCCGGCCTAGCGTCGCGGATCGGTCCGCTCTCCATACCACAGGCTCGGACGCCAATCGGCGCCGCGGCCCTCGGGCGTGCAATCGAGCAGGTTCCACAATGGCCAGATCGGATCGACGTGGCGCGGATCCTGGCCGGGCTCGCATGGAACGAACATCAGTTCGCTGCACCACGTGTGATGGATGTTTCCATCGCGCCGCATGAAAACGTTGAGCACAGGCATTTGCCGGCCGTCGGCGGTTTCGCCGTGGTAGTCGGCGTTGTACGTGTTGTGCGCGGAAGACAGCAGGTGCAGATGCCGCCAGCCGCGTTCGCGCGCGAAATGGCGGATGCGCTGGATCGGCGACTTGGCCACCACCGCGACATTGATGCGCTGGCGAAGGTGGGGCATCTCGCCGTCGAGTGCGTCGAGAATGGACAAGCAGGAAGGGCAGGGCTGCGCCATCGCGGGGCCGAACATGAAGCTGTAGATGGCGAGGCAGTGCTTGCCGTCTTCGAACAGATCGGACAGGCGCACCTGCCGTTCGACGTCGGCATCGACTGGCGTGTCGCCCTCATCGTCGAAGAAGTAGTCGACCGGCACCTGGCCACCCGGAGGCAGCGCGCGGCGCAGCGCGGCGACAGCTTCCACTTGCTGGCGCAGTTCGATCTCGGCGTGCAACAAGCGATCGCGCGCGACGCGGTATGCGGTGCTTTCGCCAGGAAAACGCACGGCATGCAAGGGCTGGCTCATGGCAGTTCACCTCGTGCAGCGGCCGCGGGCACCGCGGTCATGCGCCCCTGTGTGTTGCGGCGTGCGTCAGCGGACGGGCTTGGCCAGGCGTAAGAGGTCGGCGGCGTAGCCCGCGCTTTCGTAGATGGCGCGCGCCCGCTCGTTGCCGGGGAACACCGCCAGCGTCACGAGCTGGCAGCGGTGCTCCCGCGCCCAGTTCTCGGCATGCTCCAGCAAGGCGCGGCCGATGCCGCGGCCTTCATGCTGCTGGGCCACGGCGATGTCCGAGATGTGGCAATTGCTGCGACCGGTGAAGTAATCCTGCGTCTTCTGCAGATGGATGAAGCCCACCGGTTCGCCGTCGTCGTCCTCGGCCACGAACAGGAAGCTGTTGGCCGGCTGGTCGTCGAGGTGGTGTCGCAGGTCATTGCGGATGCCTTCGATGCATTCGTGTCGCCGCCGCCATGGCGGCAGCGTGAAATCCACGAAACGGGGCACCAGGCCAAGGATGAAGTCGTCGTCGTCCTCGGCGAGACGGATCAGGTACGTGGCATCGCTCATGCGGGCTGACCGGACTAGCGAAAAGGGTCTGCCGTTTCTACACCCGGCGCGGGTTTGCGGGTAGTGCCAGGCGGACGAGTCCATCCCTTGTGGGAGCGCACCCTGTGCGCGACGGGACGGAGATTTGGCTTTACTGGAACGGCAGGCCGGGTCAGAGGAGCATGTTCCGTGCCCGCAATGAACCGTGTGTGCCGCAGTGGCCCCGCCGCTGCTATCGCGCACAGGGTGCGCTCCCCACAGGGAGACGGGAGGCCTAAAAAAAGGCCCTCTCGTGAGAGGGCCTTTTGCTATCAGGCGATGGCGGGGAGGGTGTCCACGCCGGCCTCGATGGCCGCCTTGTGCATCAGGCAGCGCGGCAGGATGCGCGCGAAGTAGAACTTCGCCGTATCGCGCTTGGCCTGCTTGAACGACTCCTGCTGGCTGCTGCCGGCGAGCGCGGCCACGTTGCGTGCCCACATGTAGGCGAGCGTGATGTAGCCGGAGTAATACAGGTAGTCGCTGGCGGCGGCACCGAGCTCTTCCGGATTGGCCATCACGCGTTGGGCAAGCGACAACGTGAGGTCCACCCATTCCTTGGTGTAGGTGGCCAGCGGGGCGATCAGGCCGGCGAGCGCCGGATCCTGCATGTGCTGCTGGCAGAACGCCTGGATTTCCTTGGCGAACAGCTTGAAGCCCGCGCCCTGCAGCTGCAGGATCTTGCGACCCAGCAGGTCGGCCGCCTGGATGCCGGTGGTGCCTTCGTACAAGGTGATGATGCGGGCGTCGCGCACGAACTGCTCCACGCCGTTCTCACCGATGTAGCCGTGTCCGCCGTACACCTGCAGCGCTTCCTTGGTGCACTCCTGCGCGAGTTCCGTCACCACGCCCTTGGCGATCGGGATGAGGAACGCGACGAGGTCGCTGGCGGCCTTGCGAGTGGCTTCGTCGGCGCCGCGCGCCTCCACGTCGGTCTGCAGCGAGGTGTACAGCAGCAGCGTGCGCGAAGCTTCCACGAAGGCGCGCTGGGTCAGCAGCATGCGGCGCACGTCCGGCTGCACCAGCAGGTTGTCAGCCGGCTTCTCGGGGAACTTCACGCCCGACAGCGAACGACCCTGCAGGCGCTCGCGCGCATAGTTGAGGCTGTTCTGCAGTGCGCGCTCGGACAATGCGAGGCCCTGCACGCCCACGCCCAGGCGCGCGGCATTCATCATGGTGAACATCGCGGCCAGGCCCTTGTGCGGCTGGCCGATCAGGTAGCCCTCGGCGGCATCGAAATTCATCACGCAGGTGGCCGAGCCCTTCAGTCCCATCTTGTGCTCGATGGCGCCGGCGGCGACGCGGTTGCGCTCGCCCAGGGAGCCGTCGGCGTTCACCTTGAACTTCGGCACGATGAACATCGAGATGCCGCGGCTGCCGGCCGGTGCGTCGGGCAAGCGGGCCAGCACGAGGTGGATGATGTTTTCGGCCAGGTCATGCTCGCCGGCGCTGATGAAGATCTTGGTGCCGGTGATCTGGTAGCTGCCGTTCGCGCCGGGCTCGGCGCGCGTCTTCAGCAGACCCAGGTCCGAACCGGCCTGCGGTTCGGTGAGGCACATGGTGCCGGTCCAGCGGCCTTCGACGATGGGCTTGAGGTAGGTGTGCTGCTGCTCTTCGGTGCCATGCAGCTCCATCGCGTGGCAGGCGCCCTCGGACAGCAGCGGGTACAGACTCCACGACAGGTTGCCCGACTGGAAGATTTCGGTGGTGGCGGTGCCCATCACGTTCGGCAGGCCCTGGCCACCGAAATGCTCGGCCTGGGTGAGGCCGGTCCAGCCACCTTCGGCGAAGGCCTTGAAGGCCTCCTTGAAGCCCTTGGGCGTGGTCACCGTCTGCGTGGCCTTGTCATAGACGCAGCCTTCCTGGTCACCGCTGGCATTGAACGGCGCGAGCACCGCTTCGCTCAGTCGACCGGCTTCCTCCAGCACGGCGTCCAGCAGGTCGCGCGTGTGGCCGTCGCCACCCTGCAGCATGGTGAGAACGGCTTCGGCGCCGAGCACGTCGAAAAGAGCGAAGCGCTGGTCGTCGAGGGGGGCCTTATAGATCGTCATGGCGAAGTTCCTTCGTGGATGATGCAGGCGCGGTGTTCAGCGCCAGGTGTCAGGGATGCCCGGCACCGGCGAAAGCCAGTCGTTGCCGTGGAAAGTGAAATCGCGCGCCTTGTCTTCCTGTTCCGGCTTGGCGTGCGCGCTGCCGTTCACGCTGTAGGGCACGCTGCCTGCGCTGCCCTTGGCCGCCGCGGTCTTCAGCGTGGCCGTCATTTCCGGGGTGGGGAGCACGTCGATCTGGGTGACGTCGGCGGCGAACGGCGGAATGTCCAGGTCGAAGCGGCTGTGCAGGCGCACCGGTACCAGCTCCGCGATCTTCAGTTCGCCGTCGAGCGAGCTGAAGTCCATGCTGCCGTAGCTGTTGTTCTGGATACGCACGGTGAGGCGCCACTGGCCGTTGGGCCGCGTGGTCATCTCCTGGATGCTCACCGTCGGCGGGAACACGCTCTTCTTCGGCGGCCCGCAAGCCACCAGGCCTGCCACCAGAGCACCGAGCGCTACACCACGAAGCAGTCGTCCCATGGATTCACCTCAAACGATTGTTTGAATCTTAGCAGGATGACCTTGCCCTCTGTCACGGGTCATCAAGCCGACAAGCGATCTCAGCCGGGTTGCGATCACGCCGATGTGATGGAGTCGTGCGCCCCGGAAGAGGTTCCCATGGCGCATCGCAACAGGCATCATCGCGGGCTCCCCTTCAAGTCTCGGCCTGCTCATGACCCGACGTATCGTTGCCCGCCGCTCTCCCATCCACGGCAATGGCGTTTTCGCCGTCGCCCCGATCAAGAAAGGCGAGGAAATCATCGAATACAAGGGCACGCTGATGACCCACGTGGAAGCCGACTCGATGTACGGCGACGGCGGCGAGACGGGCCATACCTTCCTGTTCACGCTCAACGACTATTACCTGATCGACGCCAACCGCAAGGGCAACACGGCGCGCTGGATCAACCACAGCTGCGATCCCAACTGCCAGGCGCTGATCGAAGAAAGCGAGAACGGCGACCCGCGCAAGGACCGCGTGCTGATCGAAGCCATCCGCAACATCAAGCCCGGCGAAGAGCTGACCTACGACTACGGCATCACGCTCGACGTGCCGCATACCGCGCGCCTCAAGAAGCTGTGGAAGTGCCTGTGCGGCTCGAAGAACTGCACGGGCACGTTGTTGAAGTCCAAGCGCTGAGCAATCGCCGCCGCACAACTTGTGGGAGCGCACCCTGTGCGCGACCGCAGGGCTCAAGTCTGCAACGCCGCGCGGTTTCCGCGGGGCGTTTGTCTTATGGGCGGATGCGCGAACACGTCCGGCGACAGTCGCGGACTGAGGAGTCACACGGGTGCTGCGGTCGCGCACAGGGTGCGCTCCTACAGAGGTAGGTAATGCCTTCGCGAGCACCCGCCCCTCACCCAGCCCTCTCCCCGGCGGGGAGAGGGAGATGGCGCGCGGCACCCATGCATTCCTCGCCATTTACCAAAGCTGCTTTAAGTCCTCTCCGCTACGACGCGTTGCGGTGTAGCCGCTCCGTTCGAGGTAGTAACGAGCGCATCAACGCTTGCCTCGGTCGTCTAACGCTTCTATCCCACGTACTGCTATGAGCTCCGGCTCTAAAGGCCATTTTCTTTGGGTTACTTTTTGACGCGAAGCTAATCCCGTGGGACTTTGACTCCGTGCTAGCGCCCTCCACCCTTCCTCGCTCCTCAAAGCCGGCGCCATCCATGGCGCCTCCCCGCGAACGGGCCGGCTTCGCCGTTCGCACGCCAAGAGCGCGTGCGTGGGCCAGCAAAAGAAAAGTGACTCGAGCTTCCCACGGGACTAGCTGCGCGTCGTCCCACGGGGACTAGCTTCGCGTCGTCCCACGGGGACTAGCTTCGCGTCGCCGGCAGGAGATCGAAACGCCCGCTGCGTAAGCGGCATGCTCGCGGCAGCACGGCAACTGAAGGCCGCAAGCGCTCAAGCAAAGCCGAAACGTGAAGACCGGCGCGAAAGGCTGTCGCGCACAGGGTGCGCTCCTACAGTTTAGAGCGTGGGTTCGTGAGAGCGTGGTTTAGTGAGAGCAGGGCCTAGGCGTCGCGCTCCTCGGCGGGATACTCGATGGCGACGATCTCCACCGTGAGGTCTCCCGCGGGACGCTGCCATACCACCTCGTCGCCCACGCGCGCACCAAGCAGTGCCACAGCGAGCGGCGACATATAGCTCACCAAACCGTGCTCCACGTCGGCTTCGTCTTCGCCCACGATGCGGTAGCGCGCCTCGCCCTCGTCGCTGTCCACGGTCACCAGCGCACCGAACGCCACCCGGTCGCGAGGCTGCTGCGAAAGGTCCACTTCGATGGCGCTGCCCACCCTCGCGTTGAGCCAGCGCAATTCGCGCTCCACGGCGGCCAGTTCGCTCTGCTGAGGCAAGGTGTCTGCCGCGACGCGCAGCGCATCACGCCGTTCGCGCACGGCGATCAGGCGTGCGCGCAACTGCGTGAGTCCACGCGGCGTCACATAGTTGGCGTGTTCGCTCAGCGGGATGTCCGGCAGCCTGTCGCCAGCGGACTCGTCCGCGTCCTTGACGAAGGAGCGGCTCATATCGTGCCTCCTGCGCCAGGGATTCCGGCGCATGTTCGTTGAATGACATGGCGGCGTTGTCGCCGCGCATCAAGCGGTGCGCAGGCATCCCGGCGGCGTGGCTTGCGCCACGCACGTCGATCGGATGGATGCGGATCAGTCTTCTTCCACGTGCGGCTTCCATGCCTCGGCCAGTTGCTTCTGCACGGGCGAAGGCACGGGTTCGTAATGGCTGAGATCGAGGCTGTAGCGGCCCCGACCACCGGTCATTGCCTTGAGCTCCGAGGGGTAGTCGGTGAGCTCGGCAAGGGGCGCCTGGGCCTTGATCACCAGCTCGCCGCCACGCAGCGAATCGGTGCCCATGATCCGCGCGCGCTTGCCTGCCAGGCCGCCGGTCACGTCGCCCACGCTCGCCTCGGGAATGGCCACTTCGACGTCGACGATGGGCTCGAGCACGATCGGCCGCGCCTTGCCCACGGCGTCGAGAAAGGCTTTCTTGCCAGCGCTGACGAAGGCGACTTCCTTGGAGTCCACAGGGTGGTATTTGCCGTCGTACACGGTGACGCGCAGATCCTGGATGGGATAGCCGGCGATCGCGCCGCTCTCCAATGCCTGGCGCACGCCTTTCTCGATGGCGGGCAGGAACTGGCCGGGAATGACGCCGCCTTTCACCGCGTCGATGAATTCGAAACCCGCGCCGCGATCGAGTGGTTCCACGCGCAGGAATACTTCGCCGAACTGGCCGGCGCCGCCGGTCTGCTTCTTGTGGCGATGATGACCTTCCGCCCGGCCGGCGATGGTTTCGCGATAGGCGATGCGCGGCGGGTGCGTATTCACCTCCACGCCATAACGCTCCTTCATGCGTTCGAGCATGATTTTCAGGTGCAGATCCGACAAGCCGCGGATCACCGTCTCGTTGAGCTCCTTGTGGTGCTCCACGCGAAAGCAGGGGTCTTCTTCCGCCAGCCGTCCAAGTGCCTGCGAGAGCTTCTGCTCCTGCCCCTTGTGCTTCGGTTCCAGCGCCAGGCCGAACATGGGTTGCGGCACGGATATCGGCGCGAGGTGGATGCGATCCTCGTCGTGCGAATCGTGCAGCACCGCATCGAAATGGATTTCTTCCACCTTGGCGATGGCGGCGATGTCGCCGGGAATGGCGTGCTCGATCTCTTCGTGCGTCTTGCCGCGCAGGCGGAACAGGTGGCCCACCTTGAAGGCCTTCTTGCTGTCGTCGATGTAGAGCTGTGTGTCCTTGCGGATCGTGCCTTGCCAGACGCGGAAAATGCCCAGCTTGCCGACGAACGGATCGTTGACGATCTTGAACACGTCGGCGATCACGTGCTGCTCGGGATCCGGGTTGACGGTAATCGCCTCATCCTCGCCATTGAGGAAAGGCGGTGAGTTGCCTTCGGCAGGATTGGGCAGCAGGCGTTCGGCGAGTTCGAGGAATTCCTTCACGCCGGCGCCCGTGCGCGCGCTGACGAAGCAGATCGGTATGAGGTGCCCTTCGCGCAGGCACTGCTCGAAGGCATCGTGCAGTTCCTGCGGGCTGAGGTCGTCCTCGCCGGAATCGAGGTAGTGGCCCATCACCGATTCGTTGATCTCCACCACCTGGTCGACGATGCGCTGGTGCGCTTCGGCCAGTGAGGAGAAATCGGTCTGGCCCTCGCTGTGGAAGAAGCAGTCGCGCACCAGCTTGCCGCCCTGTCCAGGCAGGTTCACCGGCAGGCATTGCGTACCGAATTCATCGCGTAGCGCGTCAACCAAGGCGCTGAGGCTGGCACCCTCGAAGTCGATCTTGTTGATTACCAGGATGCGGGCGAGGCGTCGCTCACCGGCGCGCTCCATCATGCGACGCGTGCCGTATTCGATGCCGTTGCAGGCGTTGACCACTACGGCAACGGTTTCCACCGCCGCAAAGGTGGACAGGGTCGGTCCGCGAAAATCCGCATAACCCGCTGTATCGATGAGATTGATATGGCAGCCGTTCACATCGATGCTTGCGATGGCCGAGTCGATGGAGTGGCCACGCGATTTTTCCTGTGGATCGGTATCCGATTGCGTGGTGCCGCGCTCCACCGTTCCCTGCGCCTGGATAACGCCGCCGGCATGCAGCAGCGCTTCGAACAGCGTGGTCTTGCCTGAGCTGGAATGGCCGGCAAGGGCGATGTTGCGGATGTTTTCCGTGTGGGTGCCTGTCTGGATATTCATCGCGATCCCCGCCGGAAGCTGTTTGCCCGCAAGACCAGGAAGAGAGAGGGAGCGTATGTCGATACGCGACCGAGCGATGACGCAGGATGGCGGACAAACAGATCCGGCCCGAAGGGTTGCCCCGTCAGTGCGGACATGCGGCCGCGCGCGGCTTGACCATGGCGCCACCATGGCCTGCGCCCCGCACGACCACCTGCCCGCACTGACGGGGCAACGGGGATTGCGATGAATATCCAGACAGGCACTAACACGATGCGACCCTCCTCTGGCGAGGCGCGGGCTCGTGCCGACGATGACCTGCGGCGCCGCACGAAGCCGCGCAAGCGGCTGACGATGGCGGGCCGTCATGGTCGTCCAGGCGTGCAGGACGCGGGGGCGGTCATGGCGGATACGGCCGGGGAGGCCGTTTGACTAGGGTTTCCCCAATGACCCGCAGGGTCAAGTTGCAGTGCGGGGAAGGGGAACCCGCGGACGCCTCGCTTGTCACCTGAAGTCTCCCCTCGTGCGGCAGGAAGGAACCTCGCCGTGCGGCTGTCCTGTCCCACAGAAGGGAATCGTCATCGAACGTACCGAGCAGGTCGAACATCATCGCTGGGCGCCATTGCAGCCCGCGACACGCGGGCTGGCGCCCTTGGATGCCCCCACGCGCGCGCTGCTGCACCAGATGCGCTGGCGCCAGGCGCCGCCCGAGCGGGGACGCCGCTGGGTTGCGCTCGGCCTCGTGCTGGCGCTGCACGTGTTGTTCGCGCTGCTGACCTGGCATGAGCTGAGGCTGCGTGCGCTCGAGGAGGCTCGGCCTGGTCGCAGGGATGCCTTGCAGGTTCGCCTGATCCCCGCGGCGGCGCCGGCCGTTCCCGCTGCGCCGCCCGCCATGGCGCCGCCGCCTCCACCGCCGCCGACGCGGCCCCTCGTGCGCGAGCCGCCGGCGAAGCAGGCAATGACCGTGACCTTGCCTGAGCCCGCACCGGCGCCGCCCGCCACGGTGGCGACCGCGCCGCAGCTGTACGACGCGACGGGACAGCCAACCTTGCCCGCCGCTGCGACGAGCGCGCCGGCACCGTCCGCACCGGGCTACGTGCAGCGCACGCCGCAGGGAAACACGCAGGTGATGAAGCACGACAGCCCGGTCACCTACAAGGCAACGCGTTTCGCCAAGGACTGGAACGACAGCGCGAGCTCGGTCGACGACGCCTTGAAGCGCGCGGTGGACAAGACCACGGTAACGCACACGTTCCATATCGCGCCGGGGGTGCGCATCCACTGTGCCGTTGCGCTGGCAGCGCTCGCCGGGGGCTGTGGCGGCGATCCGCCACCGAAGCCTTCGAGCAAGAGCGCGGATGCGCGCCTCAACATGGCGCCGGCGAATCCCTTGGTGCCCGACATGCCGGTACCGAAAGGGCCGAGCGTGGAGGAATGCATCGCCATCTATCGCGCCGATAAACCGCTGCCGCAAGGTTGCCCGGTCGATACGCCCACGCGCGCGGTGGACGCGGAGATGCGCGAGCGCTCGCAGCAGCCGGCCAGCCCTCAGGGGCATTGACCGCTGACACGCAGCGTCGAGTGCATGGCCCACGCAGAATGTCAGCAGTGCCCGCTACACTGCGCCCATGGAGAGGGAATCCGTAAGCCGGCTGACCGTGACGTTGCCATCGCCGAAGTCGGCGGCGGAGAGCGCGTTCGTCTTTCGCCGGCGGCGCACGGAACGGCCACGCGAGCGCTGGCTGCGCATCCTCGCCCTCGTCGGTGCCCTGATCGTGCACTTGGTGTTTCTCGTCGGCGCCGTGCTCGGGCCGGCGTATGACATGGAAGAGAATGAGGAGCCGAACACGCCGTTGGTCGTGCGCCTGATCGAGAAGCCGAAGGAAGAGCCGCCACCGCCGCCGCCCGTGCGCGGTACGCCGCCGAAACAGGTGGGGCCGGTGCATCGCGGCAATGCCAGCAATGCGCCGCGCACGGCGAAGCAGAGCAGTTCGTCCACACGCACCAACAGCGAAATCGCGCCGGTGCCGGTGTCTGCGTTGCAGACGCCGGTGATCGCGCAGGCGCCGACAGCTAGCGCGCCCAAGCCCACCATTACGGCCGCACCGCTGCCGCCGGTGAGCGTGCCCAAGCCTGCGCCCACCGAAACCCTGCAGCCCGTGCCTGCCGCGCCCGAGCCGCCGCAGGTCACGCTGGAAACGCCGCCTGCAGCCAAGCCGACGCCGCCGAAGTTCCAACCGGAGCCGGTGCGCAAGCCGCAGGCCGAAGGCAACCAGCCGCCACCGCCGCCCGCATCGATGGCGATCGAAGAGTTGCCGCCGCAGTCGGCACCGATGGTCACGCCGCCCACCATCGCGATGGAGAAGGCGGTGCCGGCCAACACCCGTCCCAGCATTGCGCCGGTGACTCGTGCCGAAGAACCCGTTGCGCCACCCGAGCCGGAGATGCAGGCCGTACCGCTACCCGCGCAGGCGGCACCGACGGTGAACCTGCAACCGCAGCCCAACACCGTGACCGCCGTAGTGCCGCGCGAACAGCCCCAGGTGGAATCGCCCGCCATTCGCGTCGCCGAGCCGGAGCTGGAAGCGGTGCCGCTGCCGCCGAATCCGCAACCGAGTCTGGAACGCCCGCAGGCGCCTCGACTGCAGGCTGTGGCCCCGACGGCGATCGCCATTGACAACAAGCCTTCCATCGCGCGCCCGCAGATCTCGGTCGAGCCACCATCGGAGGCGCCCTCGAACCAGCCGAGCGCCGCCTCGTCGCCGTCTTCGTCGCAAGCGGCGAACGCATCGAGCGCGCAGGCAAGCGCCACCGGCAGCCAGGCGAGCCAGTCGGCGGGCGAGCAGGGCGTGAGCAGCGCACCCAACGCCACGCCGCAAGGCAGCAACAGCGGAACGCCGGGCCAGCCGAACGGCAGCGTCCAATCCAACGCGACGACCCAGGGCAGCGGCCTCAACCTCTCGTTGCCTCCAGGGCAAGGCAGCGGCCAGGGCAATGAGCGCGGGCAAGGCTCGTCCGGCAAAGGCGAGCAGGGCGTAACCGGCACGTATGTGCAGCTCAAGCCGCACGGCAACACCGAGATCATGTCGCACGGCACGCCCAATATCGGCTATCAGGCCACGCGCTTCGAAAAAGACTGGACGCCCGAAGGCGAAAGCTCGATCGACACCGCGTTGCGCCATGCGGTGGAGAAGACCACCCTGCGCCACACCTTCAACCTGCCGCGTGGCGTGCGCGTGGAATGCGTGGTGATGCCGCTGTTCCCGGTGGCGCTGTTCGGCTGTGGCGACGGCAATCCGCCGCCCAAGCCCGTTGATGACGTGGTCTACGACAAGATGAAGCTGGCGCCTGCCAATCCGCTGGTGCCCCCGGCACCGTCCACCGCCGGCGCGCCGACCATGGCCACGATCAAGCTGGACAACAGCGCCCAATGTGCCGCGGCGCGCGTTGCTGGCGGTCCGTTGCCGCCGGGGTGCACCAACCTCGATCCGGTCACCGTGCCGACCGGGCCGGCCCGTTCCAGCAGCGCATCGTGGGTACCGGCAAGCGACCAGTTTCATTGATGCCGTCGCGGCGCGCGTGCTTAGGTAAATTTACGCGGTAGGGCTTGCGAAGTTTTGCGCTACCGGGCGCCTTGCCCGCGGTTCATGCTCGTGCGCATCACCATGAAATCGGCCGTGAGGTGCAGCATGCGCGCGATGCGTTGGCTTGGCCTGATGCTGGCGCTCGCCCTGCTGGCGGGCATTCCTGTCCATTCGCAACAAGGCGCCAAGGCGACGACGCCCCAGGGCAACGCCGACTTCCGCGAGTGGCCGCACACCTTCGACATCGACGGCTTGCACATGGTGCTCCACCACCCGCAGCTCGACAGCTGGGTGAATGGCCAGCTCAAGGGGCGCATTGCGGTGGCGGTGAAGACCGGCACGCAGGTCGGCAGCGACGGCAAGTCGCATGACGTGATGGCCTATGGCGTCGCCTGGGTCACCGCACGCACCGAAACCGACAAGGTGCTGCGCCAGGTGACGATGTCCCAGGTGACCGTCGACAAAGTGTCGTTCCCGACCGAAGCCGCGCAGCAGTCGCGCTATCTCGATGTATTGCGCAAGATCGCGGCGCGTAGCCACCAGGTGGCCAACCTCGACACGCTCGAAGCCTCGCTGGCGATCAGCCAGCAGGAGAACGACGTGAAGAACGAGGCGGTGCGCAACGATCCGCCACAGATCATTTTCTCGTTCAAGCCCGCGTTGCTCGTACTGATCGATGGCGCACCCGCCAGCAAGCCGTCGGGTACGGCGGGCGTCAATCGCATCGTCAATACGCGCTCGCTGTTGCTGCAGGTGGGTTCGCAGTACTACCTCACGTTTGCGGGGCGATGGGTAAGGTCATCGTCGCTGGATGGTCCATGGACGCTGACGAAGGCGCCGCCGCCGGCCGTGACCCAGGCCGCGCACGCGCCGGTGAATGCCAAGCAGGTGGACACGTTGGAGAATCCCTCCGATGCGCTCAAGAAGGTGCTCGACTCCGGACAGCTGCCCGAGATCTTCGTGCGGTCCCAACCGTCGGAATTGATCATGGTGGATGGAGAGCCTCAATTTGCCTCCATTCCGGGCACGCAGCTCGCTTACGTGGACAACACGGCGTCCGACGTGTTCGTGGACCAGGCGCACGGCCTCACGTGGTACGTGCTGATTTCCGGCCGCTGGTTTACGTCCGAATCCACCAATGGCCCATGGCGCTACGTGGCTGGCGAATCGTTGCCGGCCGATTTCGCCAACATTCCTTCGGACAGTCCCAAGAGCGCGGTGCTCGCGTCGATTCCCGGCACGCCCGAAGCGCGCGAAGCGCTGATCGCCAACAGCATTCCGCAGACCGCGACGGTGAACAGCAAAAACACCGTGCTTCACCTCGATTACGACGGCGCACCGCAATTCCGTCCCATCGAAGGCACGGCGCTGTCGTATGCATGGAACACCGAAGTGCCGGTGATACGCGTGGATGCCACCGCGTATTACGCCGTGCAGAACGGCGTGTGGTTCACCGCGGGCAATCCCAACGGGCCGTGGTCGGTCGCACTGGAGGTGCCATCGGTGATCTATTCGATTCCTCCAAGCTCGCCGCTGCATTACGTCACCTACGTGTTCGTCTATGGGCACGAAGGCAACGACGTCTACGTGGGCTACTCGCCCGGCTATTACGGCACTGTCGTGAGCGGCGGGGTGGTCGTGTACGGCACCGGTTACGCGTGCGATCCGTGGGTAGGCAACGACATCTGGTACGGCTGCCCTGCCACCTACGGATTCGGCGTGTCGTTCGGCTGGACGCCGTGGGCGGGTTGGGGTTTCGGTTATGCCTGGGGTTGGGCGTGGGCCTCGGCGTGGTACGGACCGTGGTGGGGACCCTGGGGTTATTGGGGTTATTACCCTGGCTACTACCCCGGTTACTGGGGCGGTGCGATCGCGGCAGCCAACGTGTACGGGCGCTGGGGCAACGCGGTGGTGTCGGGGCAGGTGGCCGGCTGGGCCAATCCGTGGACGGGCAACGTCGGTCGCGCAGGGCGCGGTGGTTATTACAACGAAGCCACCGGTGGCCGCGGCGTGGGCTACGCCGGGCGCAACACCAATATCTATACCGGCACCACGACCGCTGCCGCAGGAGGCATCCGCTACAACCCGCAGACCGGCCGCGTGGTTGGGGGGCAGGGCGGTGCGGCGGTAAATCCGTACACGGGCAATGCGGTGGCGGGCGGCACGCGCACGGTGGCGAACACCAACACGGGACGCGTCACGCAGCAGGCAGGCGTTGCCGGCCGCACTGACCAAGGGGCCGGCGCGGCGGGAGCTTTCAACTCACAGGGCGCGGGTGGCGACGCGCGCGGCGCCGGTTACGTCCACTACGACAAGGCGACTGGCGAAGTGAGTCGCGGCGGCGTGGTGGACATCAACGACAAGGTCTATGCCGGCAAGGACGGCAACGTCTATCGCTACGATGAGGGCCAGGGCTGGCAGAAGGTCGACAACAAGGGCGACTTCAATCGTGTGAATGGCCCGGACAGCGCCGACACCAATCGCGATCGCATGGCGCGTGCTCGCAGCGCGGACAGCACCCAGTTCCAGCAGCGCGAACAGGCGCGCCCGCAGCAACGCCAGCAGTTCGATCGCAGCAACTACAACAGCCGTTACCACGGCCAGATGGGCGGCTTCCGCGGATCGGCGGGTGGTGGTCGCTTTGGCGGCGGTGGGCGGATGGGCGGCGGGTTCCGGCGCTAGGCCGGCAACCCGCCACACGTGTGGCAAAGCCTCAACGGAGGATGCCGTCGGCCTTCATCTTCGGAATCAACGTCTGCGCGAGCTGCGTCGACGTTTTGGGGATGTCGTTGGTGGCCACGTTCTCGGTGGTGACTGTCCAGATCAGCTTCTCGTTGCGCGCATCCCACACGCTGGTTTCCAGCGTGACCACTTCGTACTGGTTGATGTCGGGCGTGGACGCCCACGCTCCGCCGTACCAGCCGTAGAAGCCGCCGTAGTACGGGCCGCTCGGCGTGACACTGACCTTCTGTTGCACGCGCTGCACGCGCGTCACCAGCACGGCCTGCGCACCGGTGCCTTTCACCAGGTCGCGCAGTCGCACCGCGCCGCCGTTGCCGGGCGGGATCTGCGTGTAGCTGGCGGCAGCCTGCACGCCGGCAGCCTGCAGCTGCTGCGCGAAGGTGTCTTCGAAGACACGCCGCATGGTGTCACTGCGCGAGATGCCCACGACCACCACGCTGGATGCCGGCGGGCCGGCCCACGAAGGATCACGCCACTGGTTGGTGACGCTGACGGTCGAGCACGCACAAAGCACCACGCTGACGGCGATGACGAACAGACGCAGGAGTTTCATGGCATGGCTCCATGGCAAAAAGCCCACGCGAAAAAGGTGGGCGGCAGCCGGATTGTGCGGTGGCTTTTGTGGAGGCCACGCGATTGCGATCCGGCAGGACGACTTACTTAAGTAAGTGCCGTCTGCGTCGCGGCCAGTTACAACTGCGGGCGCAGCAGCGAACCGAACGTCAGATAGACCGAATTGTGTCCGCCCTGCGCGTAGCCGTAGCCGAGGAACAACGGACCCAGCGGCGTCTGTATGCCCAGGAACATGCTGCCTGCGTAGATCAGCGAGTCGAGTCGCACGTCGCTCTTGTCGTGCCAGGTGTTGCCCGCCTCCAGGCTGGCGCCGATGTACACGGGCGTGGAGAAGATGGCGTCCATCTTGCCCGTGCGCCGATACAGCACCGCGCGCGCCAGCGCGGTCTGGTTGCCGTAGAGCGAGCGCTCGGAATAACCGGAGAGGTTCAAGAATCCGCCGAGAAAGCCCTGGCTCTCGAAGTAGGGCTTGTTGTCGAGCGAGCTGCTTGCGCGCACGCCGAGCAGCAAGCGATAGCGCCCGTCGGTGGGCCACAGGTCGGGCACCCAGTCGGCCACCAGGCGGGCGACGTCGTCCGTTACGCGGCCGCCCATGAACGGGCGATACATGTCGTAGTAGAGGTTGATGTGTGCGCCGCGCGAGGGGAATTGTGCGTTGTCGAGGCTGTCCCAGTCGGTGCCCACGCGAACGACGCTGTAGTTGCTGGCCTGACTCGGTGGAAACTCCACCGGTGAGCCGATGCGCAGATCGCCGCTGTCCTTGCCGCGGTCGACGGACGTCAAGAAGCGCCACGTGCTGGTCGGTGACCAGCCCGCCTCCAGCCCGAAGCTGCGGCGCTTGATGCGGTACTCGGCGAGCTGCTTGTCGCCGTTGTCGTCGAACAGCGGGAAATCCTCGTTGCGCAGCAACAGCGACGGCATGATGTATGCCGACGCGCCCTGGCCGAACGGTTGGTAGAACTCGCTGGCCAGGCCGCCGATGCGGCCGGCCCACAACGTGCTGCGCCATTCGCCGCCGTAGCGGTTGATATTGGTGGCGTTGATTTCACCGGAAATCAGGTACTCGCTGCGCCCCTGGAAGTCGTCATCGAGCTGGAAGCCGACCTTGCCGTAGATCGGTCCCCACGGTTTGTCGCGCGGCACGATCAGCAAACCCTGCTGCTCGCCGTCCTTCTGCAGGTGATAGTCGATCTGCTGGTAGTTGCCGCGGCCATAGATGCTGCCGATCTGTTCTTCCAGCTTTGTGGGATCGAATGGCTTGCCGACATCTTTTTCAAGCCGCTCCTCGACGTACTTGGCCGTATCGGTGTGCGCCGCATCCACCTTGAGGAATGACACCAGCGCGGGGTCGAACTGGCGCTGGCGATGACCGTCGACGAACTGCTGCCATTGCTCCGGGCCCACCGCCAGCTGGCGCAGGCGCGGCAGTGCCGCTTCCGCGGCGGCGCGCCCTATGGCAATGGCTTCCTCGCCCCGATTGAATTCGCTGGCGCTCATGTCGCCCAGCCCGGGTTTGATGAGGATGTCATTCGGGCCGAGCGTATTGAGCTGGCGCTGGGTCTTCTCGTCCATCAGGGCGCTGACCATCTGGTTGAGCACCGCGACGGGGTTGCTCAGCTGTTCGCGCTTGAGCAGTGGCGAACCCACGTCGACCACGATGAGCTTCTGCGCGCCCATGCTGCGCATGACGTCGATGGGCACGTTGTCCATCAGGCCGCCATCGACCAGCAGCTGGTCGTCGACATTGGTAGGCGCAAAGGCACCCGGCACCGACATGCTGGAGCGGATGGCCAGGGCGAGATCGCCCGATCCGAACACCACCGGCTTGCCGGCGACGATGTCGGTGGCTACAGCGCGGAACGGAATCGACAGGTTGTCGAAGTTGTGCACGTCCCACGTGGAGATCAGCAGGCGCCGCAGCAGAAGCAGCAGCTTCTGGCCCTGCACCACGCCGGCGGGCGTGATGATGTGGCCGTTCTTGTAGCCGACCTCGAAGTTGAGCAGGTAGCGGTAATCGGCGTCCTTGCGGCGCATGGGCATTTCCATGCGCGCGGGGTCGTCGGAAAACAGGTCGTTCCAGTCCAGCGAGGTGATGATGCTGTGCATCTCCGCGGGCGTGTAGCCGGCCGCATAGAGGCCGCCAACGATCGAGCCCATGCTGGTGCCTGCGACACGGCAGACGGGAATGTGCTCGCGCTCCAGCACTTCGAGTACGCCGATGTGGGCTGCGCCACGTGCGCCACCGCCGCCGAGCACGACGCCGATGCACGGCGAAGTCGTGGCGGCGCTGGGCGCTTGCGCCGAAACGGAGAGGGAAGTGCACAGCAACAGCGAGGCGATCAGTGCGAGGCGGAGACGCATTGACGGTCCTTCGGACGCGTGATGGCAGCGAACCCCAACATCGCTGCAGGCACGGCATCGTAAGACATATCGAATGCAGCGTGTGTGCACGCACGCATGCGTCGTGCATGGCACGACGCTACACATTTCCGTCACAAAACTGTCTGCGGAACGCGGCCATGACACGCCGCGATGGCATCACAGCATGCGCAGCATTTCCTTCAGCAGCGGCAGGCGACGCACGCGCACGGCGCTCACGCGGAACACGGCATTGGCCAGCGCAGGCGTCGCCGACGGCATGCCGAGGAAACTCGCGCCTGCGGGGTTGCCGTCGCCCGGCACGATGATGACATCGGTGGTGTCGGGCAGCTGCGCCATGCTGGCCAGCGGATAGTCCTTCCAGTTGTGCTGCTGGACCTGGCTGTCCTTGTAGGTCACCTGCAGGTTGAGCGCCGAGGAGAGCGCGTCCAGCGTGGCACCCGCGACCTGGCCTTCGAGGCCCGCCGGGTTGATGACGCGACCCACGTCGACCGCGCATACCACGCGTTCGATATTGAGGCGGTCGCCCTGCAGCGAAGTCTCGATGGCATGCGCGACGTAGGCACCGTCCACATACCAGCACGCGATGCCCAGGCCGTTCACCGTGCGCAGCCAGTTCTTCCACTCGATGCGGTCGGCCACCAGCCTGAGCACGTTGGCGAGGCGACCGGTATCGAGCACGCGATCGTTGCCCAGCGAAATCTGGCGTGGCTCGCCGATCAGGCGCAGGCGCGTGATCAGCGGGTCTTCCTTCAGCGAGTGCGCGATCTCGTCGACGAAGCTCTCGACGGCGAAAGCATTGCCCACGTGCGGCATGCCGCGAGCGAAGCCGCGCGGCATCACCGAGGGCAGGCCATACCAGTCGTTGCGCAGGTTGGGCACCAGGCCCGCGGGCAGCTGGTGCGCATCGACCTCGGACACCCACAGGCGATTGTCCGGAACGCCGCGCTGCGCGAGCGCCGACGCGCTCGCCATGCGCTGGTTCCAGCTGACGATCTGGCGCTTGCCATCGAGCGTGGCGGAGAACTTGTGCACGCTGGCGGAGCGGTAATAGTCCTGCGCGAGATCCTCGTCGCGCGTCCACATCAGCTTGACCGGCTTGTCGACTTCCTTGGCCAGCATCACCGCTTCGGCCACGTAGTCGTGATCGAGGCGGCGGCCATAGCCACCGCCCACGCGCGGCACGTTGATGGTGATCTGCGAGGGCGACAGGCCGGTAAGCCGCTGCACGACCTGCCACGCCTGCTGCGGTGCCTGCGTGGGCACCACCAGCGTGGCGCCGTCCTTGTCCACGCGGGCGACGCAGTTCATCGGCTCGGCGGTGGCATGCGCAAGCCACGGCTGCACGTAGGTGGCCTCGACGCGGCGCGCGGCTTTCCTGCCGGCCGTATCGACGTCGCCGTCGTTGCGCACGCGCGTGGTGGGCGCGGCGTTCTTGTCGTTGATCAGGTCGGCCGCCTGCTGTTCGAACCAGGCGCTGCTCTCGTTCTGGCTGCCGGCCTTCCATTTCAGCTTGAGCTTGGCGCGACCCTGCAGGGCGGCCCAGGTGTTCTCCGCAATCACCGCCACGGCAGGTGCGCGTACCGTCTGCCCCAGCGCGATGCCTGCTTCAGGCTTGAGCTGCAGCACCTTGACCACGCCCTTTATGGCGGTGGTCTCGCTGGTATCCAGGCTCTCCACGCTGCCGTCGGTCCATGGGCAATGGCTGAGCACGGCGACGAGCGTATCGCCGGCATAGCTGTCGAGCGCAAAGACGGCCTGGCCGGTGACGATGGTGCGCGCGTCGACGTCGGCGGCCGGCTTGCCGATCAACGTGTAGCGGTCCGGCGTCTTGAGTGTCACGGGCGAGGTCGGCGGAGCGATCTTCGCGGCGGCTTCGGCCAGTTCGCCGTAGCCGAGCTTGCGGCCATCGGGCGCAATGATGAAACCGGCTTCGCAGCGCAGGCGATCCGACGGCACGCCAAGGCGTGGCGCGGCGGCCTGCAACAGCAGCCAGCGCGCGGTGGCGCCGATCTGGCGCATATCGGCCCATGCGGCCGGAATCGAGTCGCCGAGCCCGCCGGTCTGGTGGCCATAGATCCAGCGCGGCTTGCCGTTGTCGTCTTCCACGCCCAGGCCCATCGGCACCACGCTTACGCGGTTCCAGTCGGCATCGAGTTCGTCGGCGATGATGCGCGGCACGGCAGTGGCGGTGCCCGTGCCGGTATCCGGATCGCGTGCGCCGATGATCACGTTGCCATCGGCGTCGATGCGCACGTACGCGCCCAGGCCATACAGCGTGTCGCCGAGGAAAGCGGGCGGTACGGGCAGGTCGGCGGCTTCCGCCACGCGAATGCCGACGATGAGCGCGCCGGCGGTGCCGGCGAGCACCTGCAGGAAACGGCGGCGCGAGAGCTGCATGGTGTTGTCGTTCTGCTGGCTCATGCGCGTGCTCCATTGGCAACACGCTTGATCGCGCGGCGCACGCGCGTCTGGCAGCCGCAGCGGCAGAGGTTGGGCAACTGGTCGATCTCGTTGTCGCTGGGTTGTGGATGGCGGTTGAGCAGGTCCACCGAGGCCATCAGCCAGCCGGGCGTGCAGTAGCCGCAGCCGATGGCGTTCTCGTCGATGAAGGCCTGCTGCAGCGGATGCAGCTTGCCGTCCGCGCCGGCGAGACCTTCCACCGTGGTGATCGATTTGCCGGCGACGTGGAGCATGGGGAGGGAGATGGCGGAGGCGAGCTTGCCATCCACCAGCACCAGGTCATAGCCGCCTTCGCCGTGCTCGCCGCTGTACTTGGTGCCGGTGAGGCGCAGCACGTCACGCAGGTACCACAGCAGCGGCATCTGGTCGTCGCCGGTGTGACGGTAAGGCCGGCCGTTGATCTCCAGATCGATCCCTTCGCGAATCTTCTCCGGCACGATGGTGCCGGTCGGACGGGGCGTGAGGATCTGGTCTTGCGCGTGCGCCATCGGTAAAGCTCTCCCTCGTTATCCCGTCATTGTCGCATTGCTGGGTGAACCTTACGAAGTCACCCGGCTGAACAGCCGTCGCCACACGATGTAGACAGGGATGCCGGCGGCCATGATCAGCAGGCCGATGCCGGTGTTCATCGGGCTGGCGCGCAGGCTCTGCACCATCACCAGGCCGATCATGGCAATAAAGATCAGCGGCAGCAGCGGATAGCCCGGCACGCGGAAATTGACCTCCGTCCCACCATGCCTGCGATACCAGAACAGGGTGCCCACGCCCACGGCACAGGCGAGCCAGTCGCCAAACGTGGCGTAGTCAAGCAGCTGGCTGTAGCTGCCGGACCATACCAGCACGATGGCCCAGCCCGAGAGGAGCAGCAACGCGATGTTCGGCGTGTGGTGCTTCGGATGAAGCTTGGCCACGCTGCGGAAGAACAGGCCGTCTTCGCCCATCACCTGCAGCACGCGAGCACCGGAAACCAGGGTGATGTTGCAGAATCCCAGCGCGGAAATTGCCACGCCCACGGCAATCAGCTTCGCACCAGCGGTGCCGAATACGCGCTGCATGACATCGGCGGCGGGAGCCCGGCTGGCGGCGAGACCGGCATGGCCAAGTACGGCAAGATAGGCCAGATTGACCAGCGCGTACGCTGCGATCACCAGCAGCATTCCCATCAACAACGCGCGCGGCAGAGTGCGCTGCGGGTCGCTCACCTCACCGGCCAGATTGTTGAGATAGGTGAACCCGGAATAGGCAAACAGCACCGGTAGTGCCGCACCCATGAAGCCCACGTCGGCCGTCTGCGGGTCGGTGGCCAGAATGCCGTTGGTGTTGACGCCGGCCAGCAACAGGCCGCACACCACCAGCACCGCCACCGCCAGCAGCTTGAGCAAGGTGAAGAGGTTCTGGACTTGCGCGCCCAAGCGCAAGCCAAACAGGTTGATCAGCGCTACGAAGACCAGCGCGCCAATGGCCAGGCTCGTGGTGGCCGAGGCCGGCAGGCCGAATAGCGCGGTCGCGTAGCTGGCAAAGATGGTGGCGACCGCCGCCGTCGATCCCGAATAGATCACCAGCAGCATGCTCCAGCCGAACAGGAAGCCTGCCAGCGGTCCGAATGCCTCGCGCAGATACACATAGCTGCCACCCGCGTGAGGGCGGCGAGCACCCAGCTCCGCGTAGCAGAGCGCGCCGATCAGGGTCAGCACGCCTGCGCCTACCCACATGAGAAGCAGCGACAAACCAGACGATGTGCGCATCGCCACGACGTAGGGATTCAGGAAAATGCCGCCGCCGATGATGCCGCCGACCACGATCATGGCCGCGTCCAATGGGCGGAGACGGCGAACGTAGCCGCCGGACGTCGTGGTATCGCTCATGGAGCCCTGCAATGCGGATGGTTGCGGCGAGCATGGCGGTTGCCACTGCCCGCAGCAACCCCCGGTGGCGGCGACGCGCTGCGGGCCCCAAAGCAAAAGGCCGGCGCCTCGCGGCGCCGGCCTTTGCATGACGTTGCGGGAGCGGCCTCAGAACACGCTGAGGAACAGCGCCAGGTTGGTGACGTTCAAGGTACCGATGCCGGCACCCGGGTCATAACCGGATACGCCCTTGTAGAACCAGTTGTCCCCCGCACGGATGTCGTTGAAGGCCGAATACGGACCATAGCCGAACACGTTCTGCAGGAAGTAGATCTGCGGGTTCCACAAGCCGACGCGGCCGTGGGTCGACTGCTTCAGCAGTGCGCTGATGCCGTTGAGCTGCGGTGCCACGAAGCTGGTACCGCCTTCGAAGGTCAGCAGGCCCGGGCCGTCCAGCGACGACACGAAGCTGTAGCCCGTTTCCGGATCCGCGTTGAGCGACACGTCGGGCACGTTGCGGCCGCGATAGTTGGCCGGCAGCGTGTAGTTGATGCCGTACTGCGGAAGGTAAAGGGTCTGCTTCTTCTCGCTCTTGCGGATGCCCGAGGTGAACATCTGGTAGGTAGGCTCCTGCCAGAACACGCTCACGCCGCCACCGCCGCCCACCGAGAACACACCGCTCGTGAGGTCGATGCCGAGATAGGTCTGGAAATAGTTGTTGATGTAATCCCAGCCCCAGACCGATTCCTTGGTGAGCGATACCGACGGACCACCGCGGAAGCTATAGGTGAACGGCACCGTGGTGCCGCCGGCGGTGGTGATGTACGGATCGGAACCCGGTGCATCCGCGGTCAGCGGCGGCGGCACCGGATCGCTGGGCAGTCCGCCGAGGCCGCGCACGGTGTCGTACGCGC
This sequence comes from Dyella jiangningensis, assembly GCA_000632805.1. Taxonomy (GTDB): domain Bacteria; phylum Pseudomonadota; class Gammaproteobacteria; order Xanthomonadales; family Rhodanobacteraceae; genus Dyella; species Dyella jiangningensis. Next base: position 449,740 of record CP007444.1, read on the forward strand.
CGGAGTCGCCGGAGGTGGCGAACATCGAAATGCCCTGCGCCGCCGCTTCCAGGAACACCTGGTGGAAGGCACGCAGTTCATCGGTGAAGTCCACGCCGCCGTTGAGCTGCGGGAAGTAGAAGATCTCCGGCGAGCCCCAGCTCACCGACAGGCTGTCGACCTTGTTGTCCGACACGGCCTGGTTGAACACGTCGAAGAAGCCGGCGTCGGTGTTGGGCGCGTCATACACGATGATGTCCGCCCACGGCGCCAGGCCGCCCGACTGTTCGACGTCCAGCGAGGTCTCGCCGGAACCCGCGGCGCCGCCGAGAACGCCGCCACCATCCACGTGTACCTGCGTGATGCGATTGGGCTTGACCGCCAGGCCGATGGCGCTCCAGTACGCATAGGCGTCGTCCGGCAGGAAGTCGGCCAGCGTCGCGATGCCGATCGTCGATCCCTTGCCGTTGACGCCCGCCTTGTAGAGCGGATTGACGTTGTAGCGGTTGGCGACGTCGCCCACGGTGAATTCGCCGGGCGTGCAGGTGGCCGTCGCATTGCCGGTGCAAGGGGTCGTCGCCGGCGCGGCCGCCGTGGAAGCGGTCCTGGCGAAGGTGTTGACCGTCGTGCCCTGCTGCGGGGCGTCCACCGCGCGCATGCGATGGGAGCGATAGCGCGCCTCGGTGCTCAGGCCCGAAGCCACCACCAGCGTGCCGCTGAGCGAGGAGGGCAGGGTTGGCGTCGCGCTCGGACGACGGAAGGTCGAGCCATCGCTGGCCTTGAAGTCGTGAATGGACGTCTGGAAGGCTTTATTGAACTGCCCCACCGTACCGTTCACCTTGATGGCGAGATGGTTGGGCAGCAGTTCTACCTGGGTCAGTCCGGCCTGCTTGATGAATGCCTGCGCCTTGCCGATATCGCTGGCGCTGGCGCCAAAGCGGTCGGCGAACTGGTCGGTGGTGAGAAAGCGGTGATAGTTGGGATCGCCCTGTGTCACCGTACTGGCGATGAAGCTTTCCAGGGCGGCCTGGTTGCGCAGGCCAAGCACGAGGGTGACGCTGACCTTCTGGTTCTGGTCACTGGGCCCCAGATCCGTCGGTGAGTTGGCAGCGAATGCGGCGGTGGTGGTGCCGCACAGCAGCAGGGCCAGCGAAGCCGCCAGCGACTTGCGATGCAAGTTCCAATGCATGTTCAGTTTCTCCAAGGGTAGAAACGGTCGCACCGGTCGGTCGCGCCAGCGATGCACGCCACCCTCCCCGGCCAAGGCCGTGAGCCAAACGGTCGTGAACTCATTCCCCAACAGCCCAGGCGCCCCCTGAAGAACATCGCCCTGGCCACCGGAAACTAGCGCTCCGTCGACCTCCTGGGAAGTGGCTGATTTGACGCAAGAAAATGCGAAACTTACGCGGGGCTTAGAGTTCGCGCGAAAGATATTGCGCCTACAACTTAAGGCCGAAAGAAGGGCGGCAAGGTGCGCCATGCCGGCAGGCGAACCGGACCAGGAGGCAGCTTCCGGGGCCCGGAGCCGTTTTGCGGCACAATAGAAGGGTTGTGCGTCGTGGACAGCCCTTGTTTCGACGCCGTAACCCCCGGAGTCGAAGCAGCCGCCATGACCATCATCAAGCAAGACGATCTGATCCAGTCCGTCGCCGACGCCCTGCAGTACATCAGCTACTACCATCCCGTCGACTACATCACCAGCCTCGCCGCCGCCTACGAGCGCGAGGAGTCGCCGGCCGCGAAAGACGCGATGGCGCAGATCCTGATCAACTCGCGCATGGCCGCCGAAGGCCACCGCCCGCTGTGCCAGGACACCGGCATCGTGACGGTGTTCGTCAAGGTCGGCATGAACGTACAGTGGGATGCCACGCTGTCGCTGGAAGACATGATCAACGAGGGCGTGCGCCGCGCCTACAACGATCCGGACAACAAGCTGCGCGCCAGCGTGCTGGCCGATCCGGCCGGCAAGCGCACGAACACGAAGGACAACACCCCGGCGGTGATCAACATGTCGATCGTGCCGGGCGACACCGTCGAGGTGATCGTCGCCGCCAAGGGCGGCGGTTCGGAGGCGAAGTCGAAGTTCGCCATGCTCAACCCGTCCGACTCCATCGTGGACTGGGTGCTCAAGACCGTGCCGACCATGGGCGCCGGCTGGTGCCCGCCGGGCATGCTGGGCATCGGCATCGGTGGCACCGCCGAGAAGGCCATGCTGCTGGCGAAGGAATCGTTGATGGAGCACATCGACATCCAGGAGCTGATCGCGCGCGGCCCGCAGAACCGCGTCGAAGAGCTGCGCATCGAGCTGTACGAGAAGGTCAACGCGCTGGGTATCGGCGCGCAGGGCCTGGGCGGCCTCACCACCGTGCTCGACGTGAAGATCAAGGATTACCCGACCCACGCGGCCAACCTGCCGGTGGCGTTGATCCCCAACTGCGCGGCCACCCGCCATGCGCATTTCACGCTGGACGGTTCGGGCCCGGTCGCGCTGGATCCGCCGTCGCTGGAGCACTGGCCCAAGCTGACCTACGACGCCAGCAAGGGTCGTCGCGTGAACCTGGACACGGTCACTCCGGAAGACGTCGCCAGCTGGAAGCCGGGCGAAGTGCTGCTGCTCAACGGCAAGCTGCTGACCGGTCGCGACGCCGCGCACAAGCGCATGGTCGACATGCTGAACAAGGGCGAGCCACTGCCGGTCGACTTCAAGGGCCGCTTCATCTACTACGTCGGCCCGGTCGATCCGGTGCGCGACGAGGTGGTGGGCCCGGCCGGCCCGACCACGGCGACCCGCATGGACAAGTTCACCGAGCAGGTGCTGGCGCAGACCGGCTTGCTGGGCATGGTCGGCAAGGCCGAGCGCGGCCCGGCCGCCATCGAGGCGATCAAGAAGCACCGCTCGGTGTACCTGATGGCCGTAGGCGGCGCCGCCTACCTCGTGTCCAAGGCGATCAAGGCCAGCCGCGTCGTGGGCTTCGCCGACCTTGGCATGGAGGCGATCTACGAGTTCGAAGTGAAGGACATGCCGGTGACCGTCGCCGTCGATTCGGCTGGCACGTCGGTGCACCAGACCGGCCCGAAGGAATGGCAGGCGCGCATCGGGAAAATTCCGGTGGTGGTGGCGTAAGGCCACAAGCCGAAGATGGCCCAACAGGAGTCCTTCTCCCTTCGGGAGAAGGTGCCGGCAGGCGGATGAGGGTGCGGTCGGAGCGAGAGCTGGAATCTGGCGTAAGCCCCGCACCCTCACCCCAACCCCTCTCCCACAAGGAGAGGGGCTCAACTTCGCTCAAGTGGTAAGGTCGCTCCATACCCCACCGCATTTAGCCATCCAAACGTCCATCGTCCGCAGCAGTTGCATTCCGCCTGCTGCGGCGCAACACTCACGGAGTTGCTTACTCCAACCACCAACGAAGGTACTCGTGAACCCGCAGAGCCCCGCGTCGCTTCCTGCTGACGCATCCTGGATCGTGATGAAGTTTGGCGGCACCAGTGTCGCCACCCTGCCGCGCTGGCAGAACATTCTGGAGCTGGTAGCCAGCCGTCGCGCCGAAGGCGCCCGCGTGCTGGTTGTCGTTTCGGCACTCTCCGGCATCACCGACGCACTCAAACAACTGTGCGCACAGGAAGACAAGGGCAAACGCATCGAGGCTGCCAAGGCGATCGCACAGCGTCACTACGACCTGCTCGATCACATGCAGCTGGCGGTTCCGGGTACCTTGGCTGACCGCCTTGCCGAGCTCGCACAGCTCGCCGAGGACGGCCCGTCGCTGCTGGGCGAACTCGCCTGGTCGGCGCTGGTGCAGGCGCATGGCGAGCTGATGTCCAGCGCGTTGGGCTCCGCGTTCCTCACGCACAGCGGCCTGCCCACGCAATGGGTGGACGCGCGCGATTGCCTCTCCGCCATCGCGCTGCCGAACCAGAACGAACGTACCAAGCTGCTTTCGGCGATGGTCGAATGCAAGCCGGATCCGGCGCTGAATGCGCGGCTCGCGGAGCTGGGTGATGTGTTCATCACGCAGGGCTTCATCGCGCGTGAATCCCAGGGCCGTACGGTGCTGCTTGGGCGCGGCGGCTCGGACACGTCCGCTTCGTACTTCGGCGCCTTGCTGAAAGCGCAGCGCGTGGAAATCTGGACGGACGTGGCGGGCATGTTCACCGCCAATCCGCGCCAGGTGCCGAGCGCACGCCTGCTGCAGCGCCTGGATTATGAAGAGGCGCAGGAAATCGCCTCCACCGGCGCCAAGGTGCTGCACCCGCGTTGCCTTTCGCCGCTGCGTGAGCCGCGCGTGCCGCTCCTGATCAAGGACACCAACCGGCCCGAGCTGGAAGGCACCTTCATCGGTCCGGAGGTGCGCGAGCACGCGCCGAGCGTCAAGGCGATCAGCGCGCGCAAGGGCATCACCCTGGTGTCGATGGAATCGGTGGGCATGTGGCAGCAGGTCGGCTTTCTTGCCGACGTGTTCGCTCACTTCAAGCAGCATGGCTTGTCGGTGGACATGATCGGTTCGGCCGAGACGAACGTGACTGTCTCGCTTGACCCCACCGAAAACCTGCTCGACTCCGACGCGCTCGCCGCGCTGGCCAGCGACCTGGCCAAGGTGTGCCGCGTGAAGGTGATCGCGCCGTGTGCCGCCATCACGCTGGTGGGCCGTGGCATGCGTTCGATGCTGCATACGCTGTCGGGCGTGCTGGCGGAGTTCGGCCAGCTGCGCGTGCACATGATTTCGCAGTCGTCGAACAACTTGAACCTGACGTTCGTGGTGGACGAGAACGTCGTCGACGAACTGTTGCCGCATCTGCACGAGCTGCTGATCACGGCGGGCGCGCTGCGCACCGACGACAGCGCGCTGTTCGGCCCGAGCTGGCAGGCGCTGTACGGCAGTGGCGAAGTCGTGCCGCCGGCGGCTTCGTGGTGGCGTGACGGACGCCGAGCCGATCTGCTCAAGTTGGGCGTCGAGCACACGCCGCGTTACGTCTATCACCTGCCGACTGTGCGCCAACAGGCGCGCGAGCTGAAAACGCTGGCGGCAGTCGATCGCCTGCATTACGCGGTGAAGGCCAATACGCATCCGGCCATCCTCAAGGCGCTGGCGGAAGAGGGCTTCGGTTTCGAGTGCGTGTCGCCGGGCGAACTGAAGGCGGTGATGGCGGTGGTGCCCGAATCGGCGCCGCTGTTGTTCACGCCCAACTTTGCGCCGCGCGAAGACTACGAGTGGGCACTCACCACGCGCGCCACGCTGTCGCTGGATTCCATCTACCAGCTGGAGCACTGGGGCGAAGTGTTCCGCGGCCGCGAGGTCGTGCTCCGCCTCGACCTCGGCCGTGGCCTCGGCCATCACGAGAAGGTGCGCACCGGCGGCAGCGGCAGCAAGTTCGGCCTGCCGGTGGAACAGCTGGATGCGTTCCTGCGCCTCGCCGACACGCATGGCGTGACCGTGCGCGGCCTGCATGCACACCTTGGCTCGGGCATCCTCGACGATTCGCACTGGGGCGAGGTCTACGGCCAGCTCGCCAGCATCGCCGAGCGCATCGGCAGCGTGACTTTCCTGGATATCGGCGGTGGCCTCGGCGTGCCTTCGCATCCGGGCGAGGCTCGGCTGGATATCGCGGGGCTGGACAGGGTGCTGCGCGAGGTAAAGGCCGCCTATCCGCACTACAAGTTGTGGATGGAGCCGGGCCGTTACCTAGTGGCCGACGCCGGCGTGCTGCTGACCAAGGTCACGCAGACCAAGGGCAAGGGCAACGGCACCATCCGCTATCTGGGCGTCGACACGGGCATGAACAGCCTGATCCGGCCCGCGCTGTACGAAGCCTGGCACGAGATCGTCAACCTGACTCGTCTGGACGAACCCGCTACCGCGTTGTTCCAGGTGGTCGGCCCGATCTGCGAAAGCGGCGACGTGCTCGGCACCGACCGCCGCCTGCCGGAGCCGCAGGAAGGCGACGTGATGCTGGTAGCCCAGGCTGGCGCGTACGGCAAGGTGATGTCCTCGCCATACAACCTGCGGGACGAGGCCGAGGAGATCATCCTCGAATAAACCTGCCTTTTCACTCCCTCTCCCCTTTGGGGAGAGGGCTGGGGTGAGGGGCGAGTGCTCGCGAGATCGCTACAACAAGGAACGCTCACGGATGAAGCGTTTGAACGTAGACCGGGCGCGTGGACTCCGCGCTGGCCAAACCGATGCCGAACAACTGCTTTGGTACCACCTGCGCAACCGTCGTCTCCAAGGTTGGAAGTTTCGTCGCCAGCATGAGGTCGGGCCTTACATCGCGGATTTTGTGTGTTCGGATGCGGGCCTGATCGTGGAACTGGACGGCGGACAGCATGGCGATCAGGTGATTTACGACGAACGAAGGACGCTTGAGCTCCAGTTGATGGGCTACAGGGCCCTGCGTTTCTGGAACAATGATGTCCTGAAGAATATGAAAAGCGTACTTGAGGTGATTCTGGAGGCCTTGGCCAGCCCGGCCCCTCACCCCAACCCTCTGCCCTAAGGGGAGAGGGAGTAGCGTCGACGGAGACTTGAGAGTGACGACCAACATCAACCCCCGCCTGACCCAGGTATTCCGCTTCGTGCGCTGCAGCTACGCCGACGGCGTGGCCGAGCTGGTGTACGCCTTCGACCATGGCGAGGAGCTGATCGAGCGGGTGACTTTCCCGCATGCACCGGCTGTCCCCGCCAGCCATCAGGCCGCCTTCGATGAAGCGCTGAAGCTGCTGCACCTGATCGCCGGCGTCAGCTACTACAAGGCCGGCGTTCCGCCGCGCATCGAAGTGGCCGGCGGCCCGCTGGACGACGCCACGGCCAATCTGCTCGATGCGCTGTACCTGCACGGCCTGGCCGAGTTCGCCTACCGCAACGGCCTGGACCTGCGCGGCCGCATCGCCTTCCCGCGCGGCGGCGCCGCGAAGCCCGAGGCCAAGGCGCTCAGCCTGCCGCATCGCACGCTGGTGCCGATCGGCGGCGGCAAGGATTCACTGGTTGCCGTGGAAGCCATCAAGTCCATCAGCGGCGAAGCGACCGCGGTGTGGGTGGGCAACTCCCCGCTGATCGCCGCCTGCGCCGAACGCACGGGCTTGCCGACGCTCAACATCGAGCGCGAGCTGGCGCCGGGCCTGTTCGAATTGAACCGGCTTGGCGCGTGGAACGGGCACATCCCGGTGACGGCCGTGAACTCGGCGATTCTTGCCGTGGCGGCCATCCTCTACGGCTTCGACAGCATCGCCTTCGCCAACGAGCGTTCGGCGTCCGCCGCCACGCTGGAATACGACGGCCAACTGGTGAACCATCAGTGGAGCAAGGGCTACACCTTCGAAGCCCTGCTCGGCGACTGGCTGCACCAGCACGTGGCGGCCGATCTCCATTACTGCTCGCTGCTGCGTCCGTATGCGGAGCTGGCGGTAACGCGCACGTTCGCCAAGCTCACGCCGTACTTCGATGCGTTCTCCAGCTGCAACCGCAACTTCAAGATCCTCGGTCCCAAGCCGGCGGATCGCTGGTGCGGGCAGTGCCCCAAGTGCCATTTCGTGTTCCTTGCGTTGGCGCCGTTCCTGGCCAAGCCGCGTTTGCTGTCGATCTTCGGCCGCAACCTGCTCGACGACGAAAACCTCGCATCCGGTTTCGACGCATTGCTCGAATACCAGGACCACAAGCCGTTCGAATGCGTGGGCGAGGGTGCCGAAGCGCGCGCCGCGATGTACGCGCTGAGCCAGCGATCGGAATGGCAGGAGGACGCATTGGTCGCGCGCTTCCGCAGCGAGATCCTGCCGCAGCTCGATGAAAAGGAGCTTGCCATCGAACCTTGGCTGCAGCCATCGCCGGAACATCGCATTCCGGAACGCCTGCAGGCTGCGCTGGCATTCTTCGAGTGAGCCAACCGCTGCGCATCGCCGATCTCGATGGCAAACGCGTTGCCGTCTGGGGTTTCGGCCGGGAAGGACGTGCCGCCATTACGGCGATCCGCTCGCGCCTGCCGCGCCTGCCGCTGACGCTTTTCTGCAGTGACGCCGAGACGTCAGCCGCGTCATCGTTCGATGCATCGCTTGTGGTGCGCGGGCAGGAGCCCGACGCCATCGCGCTGTCGTCGTTCGACGTGGTGGTGAAGTCGCCCGGCATTTCGGCCTACAAGCCGGCGTTGGTGGCTGCGCAGGAAGCGGGTGTGCGCGTCACGTCCGGCACGGCGTTGTGGTTCGCCGAGCGGCCCGATGCGCGCGTTATCGCCATCACCGGCACCAAGGGCAAGAGCACGACCACGGCCTTGCTCGCGCATCTGGCGCGCAGCCTCGGCGTGCGTACGGCCTTGGCCGGCAACATCGGCATGCCGCTGCTGGAACTGCTCGATGCATCGGCCGAGCTGTGGACCATCGAGCTTTCCAGCTTCCAGACCGGCGAGGCGGGGCCCGTAGACATGGGCGTGATCACCAGCCTCTACGAGGAACACCTCGATTGGCACGGCTCGCGCGAACGCTACGTTGCCGACAAGCTGAAGCTGGCCGACGCGTCACGCACGCTGCTGGTCAACGCACAGCAGCCCGTGTTGCTCGAACGGACGTCCGGCCATCCGCATCGCCTGCTGTTCGGCCAGTTCGACGGCTGGCATGTGGCAGGCGGCGCGATCCGTCGCGGAACGCAGTCATTGTTCGATGTCGCCGGCTTGCGTGCACCGGGCGAGCACAATGCGTTGAACGCATGCGCCGCGCTGGCGGCGCTGGAAGCGATGGGCTTTGACGCACTCGCCGCGGTGCCGGCGCTGGCCAGCTTCCGGCCGTTGCCGCATCGCCTGCAGCCGCTGGGCGAGCACGACGGGTTTGCCTGGATCAACGATTCGATCGCCACCACGCCGCAGGCCACCTTGGCCGCGCTGGGCAGCCTTGCCGGCAAGCAGGTCACCGTCATCGTGGGCGGCCATGATCGCGGGCTCGACTGGCACGACTTCGTGGCGGCCATGAAGGCACATGCACCGCATGCGATCGTGGCCCAGGGCGCCAACGGACCGCGTATCGCCAAGGCCCTGCGCGACGCGGGCGTCGTCGTGGAAGAGACCGACACGCTTGCCGCGGCAGTGCAATGCGCCCGTGCCACCACGCCGGCGGGCGGTACCATCCTGCTGTCGCCGGGTGCGCCGAGCTTCGATCAGTTTCATGATTACGCCGAGCGCGGCCGTCGTTTTGCCGAGCTGGCGGGCTTCGATGGACACGAGATCACCGGCATCGACGGCATGGGCGCGCACTGACGCGCCCGGCATCAGCAGTCGTTCGAGCGCCCCGCGACGTAGCGCAGTCCGCGCCGCAGCATCGTCAGGAAGTTGGCATCCGTATAGACGGCCGGATCGTGGCCGAGCCCGGTGTACCAGGCGCGCCCGCCTTCGAACGGATGGCACCAGGTGATCGGATGGTCCTTCCCCATGGTGCCTCCCTGATAGAGGCTTTCGTCCAGCGTGGCGACGATGCGCACGTGGCCTCGTGGATTGCTGCGGTAGTTGTAGAGCTCGTCACGTATCGACCACGGTGCGCCGTTGGGTTCCGGCGTGATACGCGTGGATTGCAGGCCGGCCGGATGGCTGTGGAAGTAGGCGCCGACCAGTTGTCCGTACCATGGCCAGTCGTATTCCGTGTCGGCGGCCGCATGCACGCCGAGATACCCGCCGCCACGGCGGACGAAGCCTTCCATCGCGTTCTGCTGCGCGGCGTCGAGCACATCGCCGGTGGTGCTGGCGAACACCACCACGCGATAGCGCGCCAGGTTCGCCGGGGTGAAGTCGGCGGCGTTCTCGGTGTGGTCAGCGGCGAGGCCTTCATCAGCGGCCAGTCGTTGCAGCGTGGCCACGGCGGTGGGGATCGACGCGTGCCTGAAGCCGGCGGTCTTGCTGAAGATCAGCACGCGTGGCGGTAGCTCAGCCGCCATGGACGCGACGGCGACAAGGGCGAGCAGGCACGAGAGGATGAGAAGGAGGCGGCGCATAGGGCGATTTTGCCATCACGCACGTATCGCCATGCAAGAAGGGCGTTGCCCGCGGCCGTTGCCGTGGCCTAGCATCGAACGGTGTCGACCCTGATGGAGCGCCCGCGTCATGCCCGTGGTTTCAGAGATTCGCCTGGACGACTTGCGCGGCCCCGAGATCGCGGCGTTGCTACAGGAGCACCTGGACGACATGAAGCTGCACTCGCCGCCGGAAAGCATCCATGCGCTCGATCTGGAGAAGCTGCGACGCCCGGAGATCACCTTCTGGTCGCTATGGCAGGACGGCGAACTGCTCGGGTGCGGTGCCATCAGGCAGCTCGACGTCACGCATGGCGAGATCAAGTCGATGCGCACGTCCAATCGCCATCGCCGCAAGGGCGTGGCCGCGCGCATGCTGCAGCACATCCTCGACGAAGCGAAGCAGCGCGGGTACCAGCGCCTGAGTCTGGAAACCGGCGCACCCGCGGCCTTCGTGCCCGCGCGTGAGCTGTACGCGAGGTTCGGCTTTCGCTACTGCGGTCCCTTCGCCGACTACGTGGACGATCCATACAGCGTGTTCATGACGCGCGAGCTCTGAAGGCGACAGGTTACCGGCAGGCATACACTGCGTATCCCGGCGCTGCTGCCTAGGTAACTGTCATGAGCGATCCATCGCGTTTGAAGTGGCTGCGCATCGCCCTCGTGGTGCTGGGGGTCCTGTGCGTGGCCCTCTATCCGCTGATGCAGGTTTGGCCGTCCGGATGGGCGTGGCACGAAGGCTATTCGGATTATCCGATGATGATCGTGGGCATCTATGCCACGCTGGGCGTGTTTCTCATACGCGCCGCTCGCGATCCGCTCGCCAACTTGAGCCTGATCTGGTTCACCGTGTGGTCGAGCGTGGTGCATGCCGGGATCATGGCGGTACAGGCGTTGAGCCATGCGGAGCACAGGGCGCACCTGTGGGGTGATGTGCCGGCGTTGTTCATCGCAGCGATCGTGCTGGCGGTGTTGATGCCGAGGCCGGCGAGAACGTAGGCCGTCGGAGGTTGAGTCGCGCACAGGGTGCGCTCCCACATGGGGATCGTGCTCTTGTGGGAGCGCACCCTGTGCGCGACTTGCTGAAATGAAAGAGCCACGCCCCTCGCGAGGCGTGGCTCCTGTCACCCAACGTATGCGATCGCTTACCAGATCTTCACGCGATCCGCCGGCGCCAGGTACAGCGTCTCGCCCGCCTTGGGCTGGAACGCGTCATACCACGCATCGATGTTGCGCACCGTCTGCGCGCGGAAGCGGCCCGGCGCGTGCTCGTTGCCGACCACGCGTGCGCGCAGCGCGGCGTCACGGATCTTCTCGCGCCAGCTCTGGCCGAAGGCGAGGAAGAAGCGTTGGTCGCCGGTCAGCCCGTCGATCACCGGTGCCGGCTTGCCGCCCAGCGACTTGTGGTACGCGAGATAGGCGATGGTGAGGCCCGACACGTCGGCAATGTTCTCGCCCAGCGTCTGCTGGCCGTTCACGTGCAGGCCGGGCAGGGCTTCATAGGCGTTGAACTGCGCGACCAGCTTCTGGCCCGCGGCCTTGAAGTGCGCCTGGTCTTCCGGCGTCCACCAGTTGGCGAGGTTGCCCTGCGCGTCGAACTCGGCGCCGAGGTTGTCGAAACTGTGGCTGATCTCGTGACCGATCACCGCGCCAATCGAGCCATAGTTGGCAGCCGCGTCCGCCTTCGGATCGAAGAACGGTGCTTCGAGGATGGCGGCGGGGAAGTTCAGCGCGTTCTGCAGCGGCAGGTTCACGGCATTCACCGTCTGCGGCGTCATCCACCATTCGCCGCGATCCACCGGCTGGCTGAGCTTGGCGAGCTGATGCTCGTACTCGTGCTTCTGCGCGCGCTGCATATTGCCCAGCGCGTCGTCTGCCTTGATCTCGAGCTTGCCGTAGTCGCGCCAGGTTTCCGGGTAACCCACGCTCACGCGGATGCTGGCGATCTTGGCCTTCGCCTTCTGGCGCGTGGCCGGCGTCATCCAGTCCAGGTGATCCACGCGGTCGTCGAAGGCGGCGAGGATGTTCTTCACCATCTGCTCGACCTGCGTCTTGGACGAAGCCGGGAAATACTTCTTCACGTAGATCTGGCCGACGGCGTCGCCCAGCGAGATGTTGGTGCTGGAGATGGCGCGCTTCCAGCGGTCGCGCTGCTTGGGCGTGCCCGACAGGGTCTGGCCGTAGAAGCCGAAGCTGAGGTCGGCATAGGCCTTGGGCAGCAGGCTGGCGCTCTCGTTGAGGGCGTGGAAGGTGAGGTAATTCTTCCAGGTCTGCAGCGGTTCGCTGGCGGTCAGCGCTGACAGGCCCTTGATGCCCGGCACCTGCCACACGTCGACGATCTTCTGCTGGTCCAGTCCGGCGGCCTTGAAGTAGGTGTTCCAGTCCAGTCCCGGCGCGTTCTTGGCGAACGACGCCAGCGTCCACGGGTTGTTGGCCTTGTGGATGTCCTGGCTGTCGACGATGTCGACCTGCGCCTTGGCGATTTTGGTTTCCAGCGCGAGGATGTTCTTCGCCTTGGTGTCGGCATCGGCGACGCCGGCCTGTTTCAACAACGTGGCGATGTAGGCCTGATACTTGCCGCGGGTGTCCACCATCGCCTTGTCGTCGGAGAGGTAGTAATCGCGGGTCGGCATGCCCAGGCCACCCTGCAGCAGGTACGGGATGTTGTGCGAGGCGTCTTCCAGGCCATGCGAAACGAACAGGCCGAACAGATGCTCGGTCTGGAAGTTCGTGGCGTTCACCGGATCGACGTCGGCGCGCAGGCCTTCGCCCAGTACGCGGGCGAGGTCGGTCTTGCTGGCGATGCCGTCGATGGCTTTCAGCTCGGGCTTCAGCGGATCGAGGCCGCGCTTCTCGATGGTTGCCTCGTCCATGAACGCGGCGTAGTAATCGGCAATCTTGCGCTCGTTGCTGCCGGCCGGCGCCTTGCTGGCGGCGGCCTCCTTGATCAGGTCGGCATTGCGCTGCTCGGCCTTCAGGAACACCTGCAGGAACACGCCCGTGCTGGAGCGGTCAGCGGGGATCTCGGCGGTCTTCTTCCACGCACCATTGGCATAGTTGTCGAAGTCGTCGCCCGGCTTGACGCTGTAGTCGATGCCGGCCAGATCGATGCCGCTGGCGCTGCGTGCGGGCGCCTGGGCTGTCATGGGCTGGGCCGGCGTCGCGGCGAGCGCGCAGGTGCTGGTCAGTGCAGCCGCCGTGAGAATCCAACGAAATTGCCGCATGAGCGGTCTCCTGGGGTCGGGAAAAGAGAGCAACGATAGTCCCTCGGACCGCCAGCCGGGCCATGACTTTTGGGCTAGAAAACTGAACTGGCAGGAGCAGATCGGGCGTGCGACCGCTGGTCCGCGGCGCGTCAGCGCCGGAGCTTGTCGGCAGTGGATGCGGGGTGTTCGATGTTTTCGCACTGACACGGCATTTCGTTGTGGGACCGCACCCTGTGCGCGACAACCTGACGGAACGGAGCACCCCTGGTTCCGCAGTCGCGCATAGGGGCGCTCCCACAGAAAATTCCGCGGTGCTCCCTAAAGCGGAAGACCTGGCGCGCCACCGGCGTGGTGGCGCGCCGACGCGTGATCAGCCCAGCTTCTGCGCCTGCTCGCGCAGGGCGGTGAGCTGCGTGGTCCAGTCGGTGATGCGCTGGCGTTCCTGTGCGACGACTTCCGCCGGTGCATTAGCCACGAAGTTGGCGTTGCCCAGCTTGCCTTCGCACTTCTTGATCTCGACCTCGATGCGGCTGATTTCCTTGCCCAGGCGTGCCTTCTCGGCACCAAGGTCGATCAGGCCGGCCAGCGGAATCAGCACGCGCATCGAACCCACCACCGCGGCGGCAGCGGCTGGTTCATCCGCGCCGGAGGCGATCCACTGTGGCGCCTCCACGCGGGCGAGGAAGCTGATCTGCGCGGCAAACTTGGCGGCGCGTGCGCGATCGGTGGCATCGCCGTCAGCGAGCAGCAGCGGAATGGTCTTGCCCGGGGCAATGTTCATTTCCGCGCGGATGCGACGGATGCCGCTCAGCACGTTCTTGAACCACTCGATCTCGGCGGTGGCGGCCTCGTCGGCGACGATCTCGTCGGCGCGCGGCCACGGACGCTCCAGCAGGAACTTCGCATCCAGCGCGAGCTTGGGCGCCACCGAATGCCAGATCTCCTCGCTGATGAACGGCACGATCGGATGCAGCGCGCGCAGGATGGTTTCCAGCACCACCATCAGCGTGTGGCGGGTGGATGCCGCGGCCGCTGCGTCATCACCATTCAACGCCGGCTTGGACAGCTCCAGGAACCAATCGCAGAACTCGTTCCAGGTGAACTCGTACAGCTCCTGCGCCAGCAGGTCGAAGCGATAACTGGCGAAGTGCTGCTCGACATCGGCGAGCGTCTGCTTGAGGCGCGTGAGAATCCAGCGCTCCGCCTCGGTCACCGGCTGTGAGCCCCTCTCCCCTTGGGAGAGGGGTTGGGGAGAGGGTGCGGCCGAAGCGGCAAGCTGCGCGCTGCCCGTACCCTCTCCCGGCGCCTGCGCGCCACCCTCTCCCGTGGGGAGAGGGGATTCCAGGTTCATCAGCACGAAGCGCGCCGCGTTCCACAGTTTGTTGCAGAACGCCTTGTAGCCTTCGGCACGCTTGATGTCGAAGTTGATGGTGCGGCTATAGCTGGCCAGCGCGGCGAAGGTGAAGCGAAGCGCGTCGGTGCCGATGGCAGGGATGCCGTTCGGATAATCCTTGCGGATGCGCTTTTCCACCTTCTCGCGAACCTGCGGAATCAGCAGCGACTTGGTGGACTTGGCCACCAGCGGCTCCAGCTCGATGCCGTCGATCAGGTCCAACGGGTCCAGCGTGTTGCCCTTGGACTTGGACATCTTCTGACCTTCCGCATCACGCACGATGGCGTTGATGTAGACGTGCCTGAACGGCACGCGGCCGGTGAAGTACTTGGTCGCCATCACCATGCGGGCGACCCAGAAGAAGATGATGTCGAAACCCGTCACCAGCACGGCGCTGGGCAGGAAGACATTGTCGGTTTCCCAGTTCGCCACGACGTTGCCGTGCTCGTCCTTCACCGGGCCGTCCATCGGCCAGCCCAGCGTGGAGAACGGCCACAGCGCGGAAGAGAACCAGGTGTCGAGCACATCCTCGTCCTGGCGCAGCGCCCCGACCGGCGCAACAGTGGCGTGCGCACGCGCATCGGCCTCGTTCTCGCCCACGAAGATGTTGCCCGCTTCGTCGTAGAACGCCGGGATGCGATGGCCCCACCACAGCTGGCGGCTGATGCACCAGTCCTGGATGTTGTCCAGCCACTGCGTGTAGGTGGTACTCCAGTTTTCCGGAACGAACTTGATCTCGCCGCCGCGTACGGCGTCCAGCGCCGGCTCAGTGATTTCCTTGCGGCCCTTCTCGCTGGTGAGGTCGAGGAACCACTGGTCGGTGAGCATCGGCTCGATCACCGCGTCGGAACGCTGGCTCACCGGCACCTGCAGCTTGTGCGGCTTGGTTTCGACCAGCAGGCCGGCGTCTTCCAGATCCGCCAGCACGGCCTTGCGGGCCTCGTAGCGGTCCATGCCGCGGTACTTCTCCGGCGCGTTCTCGTTGACCTTCGCATCGAGCGTGAAGATGTTGATCGGCGCCAGGCCGTGGCGCTGGCCGATGGCGTAGTCGTTGAAGTCGTGCGCCGGGGTGATCTTGACGAAGCCGGTGCCGAACTCCCGATCGACGTAGTCGTCGGCGATCACGGGGATCTCGCGTCCCGACAGCGGCAGGCGCAGCATCTGGCCGATCAGGCGCGCGTGGCGCTCGTCTTCCGGATGCACGGCCACGGCGACGTCGCCCAGCATGGTTTCCGGACGCGTGGTGGCGACCACGACGCTGTCCTTGCCGTCGACGGTGAAGTAGCGGATCGACCACAGGTGGCCATCGCGCTCGACGTTGTTCACTTCAAGGTCGGAGACGGCCGTACCCAGCGCCGGATCCCAGTTCACCAAGCGGTTGCCGCGGTAGATCAGGCCCGCGCGATACCACTCGACGAACACCTTGCGCACGGCCTCGGACAAGCCCGGGTCCATGGTGAAGCGTTCGCGCGACCAGTCGGCGGCGACGCCCAGGCGGCGCATCTGGTTGGTGATGGTGGAGCCGGATTCTTCCTTCCACTGCCACACGCGCTCGATGAAGGCGTCGCGGCCCAGGTCATGGCGCGTCTTGTTCTCGACGGCGAGCTGGTTCTCCACGATCTTCTGCGTCGCGATGCCGGCGTGGTCGGTGCCCACCTGCCACAGCGTGTTCATGCCGCGCATGCGCTGGTAGCGGATCAGCATGTCCATCACGGTCTGCTGGAACGCGTGGCCCATGTGCAGCGTGCCGGTGACGTTCGGCGGCGGCAGCAGGATGCAGTAGGGCTCGCCCTGGCCGGACGGCTTGAAGTCGCCGCTGGCTTCCCAGGCGGCATACCACTTCGATTCGATCTGGCCGGGCTCGAAACTCTTTTCCATCGGGGGCTCGCGGTTGCGCGCCGGGGCCGGCGCGTGAGGAAAAAGCAAAGAGGGCAATTGTACGGGGCGGGGCCCCAGGGTGCCAAAAGCGCCCGGGTCAGGGCAGCAACTCGATGCCGAAGCGCCGTACCAGCAGGGCGAAAAGGCCGAAGCAGGCCACGGTGATCACCAGGCAGGCCAGCAGGGTCGGCCAGAAGCCCAGCCGGGGCAGCAGCGCAGGGAAGGCCAGGAACATCGGCAGCGTGGGGATCACATACCAGAACGTGTACCAGGCGTGGTTGGCGATCTTGGCCTGCGGCTGGCGCTCGACCTGCAGCCAGATCAGCACCAGCACCGTGACCAGGGGCAGGGCGGCCACGAAACCGCCCAGCCGATCGCTGCGCTTGGCGAACTCGGACACGATCACCACCACTGCGGCGGTGATCAGGTACTTGGTCACGAGCCAGGCCATGGCAGAGGCTAGCCGCCGCGCAGCTGGCGGCCGTAGGCGTGCACTTCGTCGACCAGCACCTTCACGTTCTCCGGGTCGACTTCCGGCGTGATGCCGTGGCCCAGGTTGAACACATGGCCGGCGTGGTTGCCGTAGCTGTCCAGCACACGACGGACTTCGCGGCGAATGACCTCGGGGGTGGCGAGCAGGATGGCCGGGTCGAGGTTGCCCTGCAGCGCCACGCGGCCATTCACCGCCTCGCGGGCGTCGGCGAGATCGATGGTCCAGTCCACGCCAAGGCCCGCACAGCCGGTGTCGGCCATGGCGGCCAGATGCCGGCCGGCACCCTTGGAGAACAGGATCACCGGCAGGTCGCGGCTGGCGGCATCGGCCTTCAGCGCGTCGACCACCTGCGCCATGTAGCGCAGCGAGAACTCGCGGAACGGCGCGGGGCCGAGCAGGCCGCCCCAGGTGTCGAACACCATCAGCGCCTGGGCGCCGGCGGCGGCCTGGGCGATCAGGTACGCCGCCACGGACCGGGCCAGCGTGTCGAGCAACCGGTGGGCGAGGGCGGGCTCGCTCCAGCACATGGCCTTCAGGCGGGCGAAATCGCGCGAACCCTGGCCTTCCACCATGTAGCAGGCCAGCGTCCACGGGCTGCCGGAAAAGCCGATCAGCGGCACGCGGCCATGCAGCTCGCGGCGGATCAGACGTACCGCGTCCATTACGTAGCGCAGCTCGATCTCCATGTCCGGCACGCCGAGCCGTTCGATGTCGGCCTTGGTGCGCACCGGGTGCGCGAACTGCGGGCCTTCGCCCTGGGCGAAGCTCAGCCCCAGGCCCATCGCGTCGGGAATGGTGAGGATGTCCGAGAACAGGATGGCCGCGTCCAGCTCGAAGCGGTCGAGCGGCTGCAGCGTCACCTCGCAGGCCATCTCCGGGTTCTGCGCCAGCCCCATGAAATTGCCGGCGCGCGCGCGGGTGGCGCGATATTCCGGCAGATAGCGGCCGGCCTGGCGCATCACCCACACGGGCGTGGTGTCGGTGGCCTCGCGGCGTAGGGCGCGCAGGAAGCGGTCGTTCTTCAGGGTGTCACTCATCTCAGGATCCGTAAGGGCCATCCAGGCCCTGGCTGAACATCACGCGGAAGCCGCGCTTGATCTGCGCGTCGCGCGCTTTCTGGAACGCGGCAAGCGCATCGTCGCGCTCGAGGAACTGCTCACGCTTGAGCGTGGCCTTGCCGCCTTGCACGCCCGACTCGCGATAGAGCGTCCACCCGCCCAGCAGATCCTGTTCCAGCGCGATCTGGACATAGCGCGGCGCCTCGGAGGTGGCTGGCATGGCTTGCAGGTAGAGGCGCATGGAGATCGATTCGGAGCAGGGACGGCGAACGGCCTTGGAAGCCGCATTCTAGAAGGCTTGGCACGCAGGAGCGAGCGCGGCGATGCGCCACGTTCCATTCGTGCGTGTTTTTCCAACTGCAGGAGCGCACCCCGTGCGCTAAAAGCCTACGGAGCGGTGATGTCGTCACTCCGCGGTCGCGCACTGGGGCGCTCCTACACAGGAGGGCGGGCACGAGAGCCCAAGGCTGTTTGTTGGCCTCTTGCTTTCTGTGGGAGCGCACCCTGTGCGCGACAGGCCTACGGAGCTGTAACGTTATGACTCCGCGGTCGCGCACAGGGTGCGCTCCCACAAAAAAAGTAGGCGGACGAGCGCGGCGGCACAGGGCCGTTTGGTCGGCTTTCTCTTGTTGTAGGAGCGCACCCGGTGCGCGAAAAGCCTACGAAGCGGTGATGCCGCCACCCCGCGGTCGCGCACAGGGTGCGCTCCTACAAAAAAGCAGGTGGCGGCGATCAGCGCGTGGCCGCTTCCAATACGGCCATGACATCGGCCTCGCTGACGCCGCTGACGATTTCCGCGCGGCCCACGCCGCGCCAAAGGATCAGGCGCAACGTCCCGGCCAGATTCTTCTTGTCCAGTCGCATCAGAGCGAGCAATGGCGCCGGTTCCATGCCGGAAGGAATGGCCGTGGGCAAACCCAGCGCTTCCAGCAGACGATGCAGGCGCGCGGTGTCGCCTTCACCGCTCATGCCCAAACGTTCGGACAGCTTTGCGGCGAGCAGCATGCCGATGGCGACGCCTTCGCCGTGCAGCAGCACGGTGTACTTGCCGGCCGTTTCCAGCGCATGGCCAAACGTGTGCCCGAGATTGAGCAGCGCGCGTTCGCCCTGTTCGGTTTCATCACGGGCCACCACGCCGGCCTTGTACTGCACCTTGCGTGCGATGGCTTCGATCAAGGGTGCGGTCTCGCGTGCGTTCAGCGCCGCCGCGTGCTGCTCCAGCCATGCGAAGAACGTCGCATCGCCGATCGCCGCACCCTTCACCACTTCCGCCAGGCCCGCGTGATATTCGCGATCGGGCAGCGTGGCGAGCGTATCGATGTCGGCCACGACGGCACGCGGCTGGTGGAACGCGCCGACCAGATTCTTGCCGGCGGGCAGGTTCACGCCGGTCTTGCCGCCCACCGAGGAATCGACCATCGACAGCAGGGTGGTCGGCATCTGGATGAAATCGATGCCGCGCATCCAGCACGCGGCGCTGAAGCCGGCGAGATCGCCCACCACACCGCCGCCGAGCGCCACCACGCAGGCATCGCGCGTGGCGCCGAGCTGGGCCAGCGCTTCCAGCGCACGTCCCACGTTGGCGAAGGTCTTGTGCGCTTCGCCGTCGTCCAGCAGGAAAGACGACCAGTGCAGGCCATCGAGCCCTTCGGCCACACGATCGAGGTAGAGCGGCGCCACCGTCGTATTGCTGATCACCAGTGCATGGCGACCACGCAGCGCCGCGCGCCAGCGTGCCGTATCGGCCAGCAGCCCAGGGCCGATCCAGACCGGGTAGCTGCGAGAGCCAAGGGCGACGTCGATGGTGCGAATGGGCTGAGAGATAGCTGTGCTCATGCGGCTTGCTGGCGTTGCCAGTGTTGATCGATCAGAAGAATGCTGCGCGCGCTGGCGGCGTGGACATGTTCGTGTTCGCCGGGAATCGCCAGGTCCGCGACGTCCCGATAGAGCGGCGTGCGTGCCTGCGCCATGGCGCTGAGCCGCTCGGCGCGGTCGCCGCTGGCGAGCAGCGGGCGTTGCTTGTCATGCGCGAGTCGTTCGAGCTGTTGTTCCAGCGTGGCCTGTAGCCACAGCACGAAGCCGCGCTCCATCAACAACTGGCGGTTGGCCGGGTCGAGCACCGCGCCGGCACCCGTGGCGACGAGCACGCCGCGCTGGCGGCTGCATTCGTCCAGCAGGGCGCTTTCGCGGCGACGGAAGCCCGCTTCGCCTTCGATCTCGAACACCGCGCTGACCGGTACACCGCACTGCCGCTCGATCTCCTGGTCGAGATCGAGGAAGTTCAGCCCATAATGCTCGGCCAGCCGACGTCCGATGGAGGTCTTGCCGGCGCCGGTCGGACCGACGATGAACAGGTTGCACGATGGATTCATGGGTGAATGCTAACAGGCGCGAAAGCGCATGGCTGCGCTGCAGCATGGGACGGCCCGCGTGAGCGCCCGGGTGCTGATTGCCGGCTGCGGCGACGTTGGCCTGCGCGTGGCCCATCGCCTTCTGGCGTTGGGCGACGAGGTCTGGGCGCTGCGCCGCCGGGCGAGCGATGACGCCAGCGGCATCCGATGGCTGCAGGGTGACCTGACCCGCCCCGAGACGCTGCGCGATCTCCCCGATCGCATCGAGCAAGTCGTCTATCTGCCGGCGCCGGGCGCGCGGGATGCGCAGGTTTATCGCGCCTTGTTCGTGGATGGCCTGCGGCACCTGCTGCAAGCGCTCGACGGACGGGCGTTGCGACGTGTGCTGCTGGTGTCCTCCACGGCGGTGTATGGCGATCATGGCGACGCATGGGTGGATGAAGAGACGCCAACCGACCCGCCGGGGTTCAACGGAAAAATACTGCTGGAGGCCGAGCAATGGCTGGCGGCGCAGCCGATCGCTTCCGTGGTGCTTCGCCTGGCAGGGCTCTACGGACCGGATCGCCTGCAGCTCATCGAACGACTGCGCGAAGGCGGCGTGAGTGTGCCGCGGCAGTCGCTGCATTGGGCAAATCGGATCCATGTCGACGATGCGGCCGCCGCCATCACCCATCTTCTGTCCATGGAACACCCCCTGCCGCTTTACCTCGGCGCGGACGACACACCGCTGCCGTTGAACGTGCTGTACGACCACCTGGCGTCGTTGGTCGGCGCGCCGGCGCCTGCCGAAGGAGCCGGGCCGGCCGGCGTGGGCAGCAAGCGGCTGAGCAACGCGCGCCTGCGTGCCAGTGGCTTCGTGCCGCAATGGCCGGATGCACGTGAGGGCTATGCCGCGCTGCTTCGCGATCGGTGAAGACGTGATCAACGGCACTGGAAGCGCATGCCGGGTCGGATGACGATGGCTCCTATGATCCCGTCCACGGAGGCACCCGCATGCCAGTCAATATCCCGCTTCACATGGTCAGCACCAGCAACGAACTTCCCGGCTATCGCATCGTTCGTCCGATGGGCATCGTGCGGGGCATCACGGTGCGTTCACGCAGCGTCATCGGCAACTTCGGCGCCGCGCTGCAGACGTTGGTGGGCGGCAACATCTCGATCTACACCGAGCTGTGCGAGAAGGCGCGCGAGGAAGCCTTCGAACTGATGATGCGCCATGCCGCCGAGCGCGGGGCCAACGCGGTGATCGCCATGCGCTACGACGCGAACGATGTCGCCGAAGGCGTCACCGAAGTGCTCGCCTACGGCACCGCCGTGCAGGTGGAACCGCAAGCCTGATCAGCTGTGGTTGAGTGCGATGACGTGGCGGTTGTCGTCGTACTCGACCGTGGTATCGGCAAGGTCCGGCAAGGTGGCGAGCGCATGCCGGCTCAGCCGTTCGAAGTGTGCGAGAAAACGCACCATGGTGTCGGCGTCCATGGCCAGCGGAGCGTGGCGGGCAAGGAGCTCTTCCTCCTGCTCGCTGCGCCACTTGCGCACGATTTCCCAGTTCGGCGCCTGCAGCACGATCAACGCGTCGAGCTTGCGCCACAAGGGTTGATAAGCCCGCAGTTGCTTGTTCACCCAGTGGCGCCAGACGCCATCGGCATCTTCGTCGCATTCCAGTGCATTGACGGGCTCATCCAGCGACGCCAGCGTCTGCGGACGCAGGCCGATGGCCCAACCCTCCAGGATCACCAGTTTTGGCGGGCGCGTCACATTCGGCCACTTCGACGGCGGCATGCGCGTGTCGCGACCCTTGTCAAAGCGCGGATGGCTCACCGGCAGCTTGTCCGATGCCTGCGGCATGGCCGCCAGCACCGACAGGAGCAGCTCGATCTCGTGCGTGCCCGGCACACCGCGGGTGCGCAACAGGGGATGGATCTGGTGGGCCAACACCTCGCGCTCGCTGCGCGAATAGTAGAAATCGTCCAGCGACAGCACCTCTGTGGGCCAGTCGCGGGTTTCGGCCTGGGTCTTCATCTCCCGGGCAAGCGTGCTCTTGCCGCTGCCTTGCAGGCCGGACAGGCCCAGAAGGTAGGGGCGGCGGGAGCGGGCGATGCGACCGGCGAACTGGTCGAGCAAATGCCCGGCCAGGGTCGAATTCTGCGTGCTAGCATCTGGTGACATGCCGGCCATGATGGCGCGCGGCGGCCACGATTCAAGACCCCATGTTGAAACAAGAGATCCTTGACACCTTCCTGCAACTGCTGGATGAGGCCGCGGCGGGACGCGATCCCGACGCCACGGCAATGAATCTGGCGACGGTCGATGCGGCCGGGCGCGTGAGTTCGCGCATCGTGCTGTTGAAGGGAGCCGACGAGCGCGGCTTCCGCTTCTACACCAATTACGAAAGCGACAAGGGCGCGCAGCTCAATGCGCACCATCAGGTCGCGTTGTGCTTCCACTGGAAGCAGTTGCGCCAAGGCGTGCAGGTGCGCGTGGAAGGCGCGGCGCGCAAGTTGCTGGCCGAAGAATCCGATGCCTACTTCGCCACGCGCCCGCGGGCGAGTCAGATCGGTGCCTGGGCGTCGCTGCAGTCGCAGACGCTGCCTGACCGCGAAACCTTCGAACAGCGCTTCAGCCGCTATGAAAAGGAATTCGAAGGCCAAGACGTACCGCGTCCGCCCCATTGGGGTGGCTTTGTGGTCGAGCCTGACATGGTGGAGTTCTGGTACGGCGCGGAATATCGCCTGCACGAGCGCGTGCGGTGGAGCCGCCACGGCCAGACCTGGACCAGCCGTCTGCTTTATCCTTGAAAACCTTCCGCCATCCGGAGACTGAAGCATGCGTGCCACGCCCGCCGATCATGTCGCCCAGAATGGCTTCACCGTGCATACGCGCGGCCGCAGTTTCACCGAGATCACCGACAAGGTGGGCGAGGTGGTATCGGCCAGCGGGGTGCACACCGGTATCGCCAACCTCTTCAGCCTGCACACCAGCTGCTCGCTGCTGATCAGCGAAAATGCCGATCCCACCGTGCGCGATGACCTCGAACGCTGGTTCACGCGCGCGGTGCCGGATGGCGACGCCATCTTCCGTCATGACGAAGAAGGCCCCGACGACATGCCCTCCCACGTGCGCGCCATCCTCACCGGCGTGAGCCTGGTGGTGCCCGTGCACGC
This sequence comes from Dyella jiangningensis, assembly GCA_000632805.1. GTDB lineage: Bacteria > Pseudomonadota > Gammaproteobacteria > Xanthomonadales > Rhodanobacteraceae > Dyella > Dyella jiangningensis. Next base: position 473,239 of record CP007444.1, read on the forward strand.
GGGCAAGGTGCAGCTGGGCACCTGGCAAGGCATCTACCTGTGGGAACACCGTCTCGATCCGCACCAGCGCAAGGTGGTGGTGACGGTGCTTGGACATTGAGCGCGTGACCGACGACCTGCCGACCATCGACCGTTATCCACAACGCATCGTTTGCCTGACCGAGGAACCCACCGAAGTACTGTATGCGCTCGGTGAGCAGGATCGCATCGTCGGCATCTCCGGCTTCACCGTGCGGCCGCCGAAGGCGCGCAAGGAAAAGCCGAAGGTATCGGCGTTCACCAGCGCGAAGATCGACGAGATCCTCAAGCTGCAGCCGGATTTCGTGATTGGCTTTTCCGACATCCAGGCCGATATCGCGCGCGAGCTCATCAAAGCCGGCGTGGAAGTGTGGATCAGCAACCATCGCAGCGTCGACGGCATTCTTGGGTACATCCGTCGGCTGGGTGCGATGGCGGGCGCCGCGGAGAAGGCGGAGGCGTACGCGCAACGGGCCGAGCGGCACATCGCCGCGATCGAGGCAGCCGCGTCAAAGTTCTCGCGTCGGCCGAAGGTCTATTTCGAGGAGTGGGATGATCCGCTGATTACCGGCATTCGCTGGGTGGCCGAGCTGGTTCGCCTTGCGGGTGGGGACGACGTATTTCCGCAGATGGCAGGCGAGTCGCTGGCCAAGCACCGCATCCTCGCCGATCCGGGCGAGGTGGTGCAGCAGGCGCCGGACATCATCCTGGGTTCGTGGTGTGGCAAGCGCTTCCGGCCGGAGAAGGTGGCTGCGCGTGAGGGATGGGATGCGATTCCTGCCGTGCGCCACGGTGATCTCTACGAGATCAAATCGCCGATCATTTTGCAGCCAGGGCCGGCGGCGTTGTTCGATGGGCTGGAGGCGATGCATAAGATCTTTGCCGAGTGGGAGAGTCGACAGAAGGGGTAGGCATGGTTGAGCTTGGGCGCGTTTGGTGGCGCAACGCGAGCCCGCACTTCTCCCTCTGCCTTCTACTGTAGGAGCGCACCCTGTGCGCGACCACCTTTCGCCGCGGACTTCATGGTTCGTCATCCCAGTGGAAGCGGACAAGCGCGAAGCGCGCAGAACGCCCGTAGGGCGGCCCCAAAGGGGCGAGCGTAGCGAGTTATCCAGCGACTTTCGCTCTTCCAGGTGTCGTCGCAACTGGGCTCGCCTGCCGACGAGCGGGTCACTTCTCTTTGCGTGGCCAAAGAGAAGTAACCAAGAGAAAGGCCACCCCGATGTCGCGCCTTCCGGGCTATCGCCCGGAAGGTCCGCGGGCGGGTTGCGGGGTTTGTCGACAGGGCATCCTGCCCTGACGACAAACTGGCCGGCGTCCTGCCGGCCACCCTTCGGGCTGGTCCTCCACCCGCCCGCCGCGGCATAGGGGCGTGGGAGGTCAAAAGCGAAAAGCCAAAGCCAAAGCCAAAGCGAGAGCGAGAGCGAGGGCAGCGTGAAGTTCGCGGCGCACAACAAACACTGGGAAGTACACACCAATGTTTTCCACAGCAGGTGTGGAAGCAAATGGGCGAAGCCTGTGGATAGGTGATCTAAACACTTGAAGCGAAAGAAGGCAGTTACGCACTGCTACTTCTTTGCCCACCGCGATGTGCCGCGCAGCGGCACGAGCCTTCAAACATCCCCTGTGTGGCGGTGAGGGGTGGATGATCAGGCCCCGCAGGGGTGTCCGACATGGATGTCGGGCACTTTTCGTCCGGGCAGGAGCCCGGTCGAAAAGCCCGGCCGCCCCTCACGGACTGGCTGGGCGAAGCCCGGCCAGCGCCACGCGGGGTGCCGTTCTCTTTGGTTACTTTCTCTTGGGCAAGCAAGAGAAAGTAACCCGGGCCGCGGCAGCGGCTCGGAAGCCCGCGGCAGGCGAGCCAAGTCGCGATATCGACTGAAGCCAACGCTCTGCATTCGTCAGAACGACGAACATGTAAACCGAGGCGGAAGGCAATCGCGCACTGGGTGCGCTCCTACAGAGAAATGCAGGCGGTTCCATGGAGCGTGAGGCGAGATTGACCCCTCACCCAACCCTCTCTCCCACAGGGACCACCTTCGGGTCGCCCGGAGGGGAGAGGGAGTAAAAGCAGAGCGCAACGCTTACCAGATCTTCACCCGCTGGCTCTCCGGCCGCCACATCGGCTGCCCCGGCTTCACGCCAAACGCCTCATAAAAATCAGGCACGTTCGACAGCGGACCGTTCACGCGATACTTCGCGGGAGCATGCACATCGGCCAGCAGCGAATTGCGCAGGCGCGCTTCGCGCTGCTGCGACAGCCAGCCCAGCGCATAGCCGAGGAAGAAGCGCTGCAGCGGCGTGTAACCGGCCACCTTTTCGCCCTTCTGGTACTGCGCGGTCTTCTTGAATGCATCGAGGCCGATCATGATGCCGCCGAAGTCGGCGATGTTTTCGCCCAGCGCGGCCTGGCCGTTGATGTGCAGGCCGGGCAGCGGTTCGAAGGCGTTGAACTGTTTCACCATCACCTGCGCGCGCTGGTTGAAGCGCTCGGCGTCCTGCTTGGTCCACCAATCGAGCAGGTTGCCCTGCGCATCGTACTGACGACCTTCGTCATCGAAGCCGTGGGTGATTTCGTGGCCGATGGTGGAGGCGGCAACGTAGCCGTACACCACGGCGTCATCGATGTCGCTGTCGACGAAGCCCGGGATCATGAACTGCGCAGCGGGAAGCACGATCTCGTTGTTGGACGGGTTGTAGTACGCGTTGTAGGTCTGGGGCGTCATTTCCCATTCGGCGCGATCGACCGGCTTGCCATATTTGGACAGCATGTCGTCGAAGGCCCAACGCTGCGCACGCATCATGTTCTGCGCATACGAGTCGCGGCCGATGGTGAGCTTGGAATAGTCCTTCCACTTGTCCGGGTAGCCAACTTTCCTGGTCACCGCGGCGAGCTTCTCGTGCGCCTTGGCCTTGGTCGCGGGGCTCATCCAATCCAGCTTGTCGATCCGTTCGCCATAGGCGGTGCGTACGGCGTCGACCATGGTGTTGTAGCGCTGCTTGCTGGCCTCGGAGAAGTAATCCTTGACGTAGATGCGGCCGAGGATCATGCCCAGTGCACTGTTTTCCGCTCGCAACGCGCGCTTCCAGCGTGGCTTCTGCTGGGCCTGGCCAGACAGGGTGCGGCCATAGAAGTCGAAGTGTTCGTCGTCGAATGCCTGGCTCAGGTAACTCGCGTACTCATCGGCAAGGTGCACGCGCAAGTAGTCGCGCAGCACCGGTACCGGCGTCTTGGCGAGCAGCGACTGCAAGCCGTCGAAGAACTCGGGTTGGCCGACGATGACGGTCGGCGCCGAGAGCTTCCATGCGACGAGGCGCGTGTCCCATGCGATGGCCGGCGTGTGCCTGGTCGTCAGTTCCGACGGCGCCATCTTGTTGTAGTTCTTCTCCGGATCGCGCAGGTCGGCCAATGGCCGGGAGGCCTTGGCGAGTGCCGTCTCGAACGCCATCACCTGCGTGGCGCTCTGCTTCGCGGCGGCTTCGTGGGCGCCGAGCAGGCGGAACATGCGGCCGAGATGTGCCACGTAAGCCGTGCGCGCCTTGGCCACGCCTTGTTCGGTATTGAAGTAGTAATCGCGCTCCGGCAGGCCCAGTCCACCCTGGGCGAGATGCACGGCCATGGCATCGCTCTGCTTCTCGTCCTGTGATACGGCGAAGTCGAAGAACGCGTCCACGCCCAGCGGCTGCAGCGCGAAGGCGGCATTCAGCGCCGAGTTCACGTCATGCACGGCATCGATGCGTGCGAGTTCGTCCTTCAGCGGCTCTGCACCCAGGTGATCGGCCAGCGACTGGTCCATGGCCGTGGTCCAGAAGTCGCCGATCTTCTGCTCGTCGCTGCCGACGGCTGCCTGCTTTTGCGCCGCGGCGTCCTCGCTGATCCTGCGCAGTTTGACGTACAGCTCGTCCTGCACGACCTGTGCGATGCCCCATTGCGATTCTTCCGCCGGAATCGGATGGGCCTTCAGCCAGGCGCCATTGGCAAACTGGAAGAAGTCATCGCCCGGATTGACGGACGTGTCGATGTTGCCGGCGACCACGTCCGGTTTCGCAACAGTTTGGCTGGCGGCGTAGGCGCTACCCACGACGGCGGTCGCCAGGGTCAACACGAGCAGGCGACGGCGCACGGGAGATGATTTCGCATGCATGCGAGAAGGAATCCTTGAGTACGAAGAGAAGATGGCCGCGCTCGAACGGCGCGGCCATGGATTTACATGCCCAGCGCCAGGCGGGCGCCGAGATCGGTAAGCGGCGAAACCAGCAGCAGGCGGGCGAGGATCAACACGATCATCACCACCCATGGCCCGAAGTCGAGGCCGCCGGCCACCAGCTTGCCGCGCAGCGGACGCAGCAGCGGATCGACCAGGCTGCCGGCGAGGCGATAGACCGGATGATACGACTCGACCTGGAACAGGCTCATGAGCGACCACACGAAGATCAGCACCACGTAGAACATCGCGATGAAGTCGAGCGTGTCGGCGATCGAGAGCACGATGAGTCCGAGCACGTGCGGAAACATGCCAAGCAGCGAGAACAGCACCACGCGCTTGATCAGCATCAGCAGGAAGATCAGCAGCAGCGCCGCCACGTTGATTCGCCGCCAATTCGGCAGCAGGCGGCGCAGCGGCGCCAGTACCGGGTTGGTGGTGCGGTAGATGAACTGGCTGAGCGGATTGTGGAAGTCCGCGCGGCTGGCTTCGGCAGCCAGTCGCAGCATGAACAACGCGGCGGCGGCGCCGAAGGCGAGTTCGAGCAGGAACGAGAAAGCGTTGACGAGATAACTCATGGGGTGTCGTCCAGGGCTGCGGCCATCTCGCCGCCACGGCGCGTGGCGGCGGCCACGGCATGGGCGACGACCTGGCTGAAGTGGTCGGCGGCAAAACTTTCCAGGGCGGCCTGGGTGGTGCCATTCGGCGAAGTGACGCGCTTGCGCAGCACGCTGGGGTCTTCGCCGCTCTCGGTCAGCATGCGGCCGGCGCCCAGGCAGGCCTGCGCGGCGAGCGCGCGTGCGGTCTCCCGCGGCATGCCCTGCGAGAACGCGGCATCTTCCAGCGCTTCCACCATGGCAAAGAAATAGGCGGGGCTGGAACCGGAGATGGCGGTCACCGTGTCCAGCTGTGATTCGTCGTCGAGCCAGCGGGTAAGGCCGACGGCGTCGAGGATGTGCTGCGCCAGCGCACGCTGCTCCGCACTCACGCGGCGATTGGCGAACAGGCCGGTGGCACCCGCGCCGATCAGTGCCGGCGTGTTGGGCATGCAGCGCACGATGGGCAGCGCGTGGCCGAACCAGCGCTCCAGCTGGTCGATGCGGACACCGGCGGCAATGGAGATCAGCAACGGCCGCTGGCGCGCCAGCACGTCCTTCAGCTCGCCCTGGACGGCGGGCATGATCTGGGGCTTTACGGCCAGGATCAGCACGTCGGCTTCGCTTGCCGCCTGGCGATTGTCGGCATAGCAGGCCACGCCGAACTCCCGGCCCAGCTCCTGGCGTGCGTCTGCCCGCGGCTCGGCCACGCTGAGGGAGGAAGCGGCGACGCCGGTCTTCAGCAGGCCGCCGATGAGGCTGCGCGCCATGTTGCCGCCGCCGATGAATGCGATACGTGTCATGCAGGGTCCTCGCCAGTACGGCCTTTACCTTACCGGAGGGGAGGGGCGCCCGTCCCCTGGCGGAAGGCGGGCCGGGCATTGCCGATCGACAGGCTTTCGCAAACCTGGTCCGCACTTTGGGCAGTAGACCTAAGGAAAGACTGGTGGCGCGGGCCTTGGCGCGAGTAGTATCGGCCCGCTTGCATGGGGAACCGGGACAGGGCCATTCGCACGGCGCCGACGCGCTCGCGTCGCGGCGCCTTTGCCGCGAGGGAAGACCCGCACCCCATGACCGCCGTATGACATCCAGACGATCGGGTTGAGGGGAACACCAGATGGATATCGCCGAACTGCTTGCCTTCTCGGTGAAGAACAAGGCCTCGGACTTGCACCTATCCGCCGGCCTGCCGCCGATGATCCGCGTGGACGGCGACGTGCGCCGCATCAACATCCCGGCGCTCGAGCACAAGCAGGTGCACTCGCTGATCTACGACATCATGTCGGACAAGCAGCGGCGCGATTACGAAGAATTCCTCGAGGTCGACTTCTCGTTCGAGATCCCCGGCCTGGCACGCTTCCGCGTCAACTCGTTCAACCAGAACCGCGGCGCGGGCGCGGTGTTCCGTACCATTCCATCCGAAGTGCTCACGCTGGAAGACCTGGCGGCACCAGCGGTATTCCGCGAGCTGATCGAGCAGCCGCAGGGCCTGATCCTGGTCACCGGCCCGACCGGTTCGGGCAAGTCCACCACGCTGGCGGCGATGGTCGACCACATCAACAAGAACGAATACGGTCATATCCTCACCATCGAGGATCCGATCGAATTCGTGCACACCTCGCAGAAGTGCCTGATCAACCAGCGCGAAGTGCACCGCGACACGCACGGCTTCAACGAGGCGCTGCGTTCGGCGCTCCGCGAAGACCCGGACTACGTGCTGGTAGGCGAGTTGCGCGACCTGGAAACCATCCGCCTGGCCCTCACCGCCGCGGAAACCGGTCACCTGGTGTTCGGCACGCTGCACACCAGCTCGGCGGCCAAGACCATCGACCGCATCATCGACGTGTTCCCGGCCGGCGAAAAGCCGATGGTGCGTTCCATGCTTTCCGAATCGCTGCGCGCGGTGATTTCGCAGTCGCTGCTGAAGAAGGTCGGTGGCGGCCGTATCGCGGCGCACGAGATCATGGTCGGCATCCCCGCCATCCGTAACCTGATCCGCGAGGACAAGGTGGCGCAGATGTATTCGTCCATCCAGACCGGCCAGCAGTACGGCATGCAGACGCTGGACCAGAACCTGCAGGACCTCGTGAAGCGCGGCCTGGTTACTCGCCAGCAGGCGATGGGCTATGCGCGCAACAAGGACATCTTCAAGTAAGCAGTAGGCTGTTGGCTGTTGGCGTAGAAACCCGGAGGTCCGTGCCATGAGTGATTTCGACTTCACCTCGTTTTTGAAGCTGATGGTGCACAAGAAGGCATCGGATCTCTTCATCACGGCCGGCGTGCCGCCGTCGATGAAGGTGCAGGGCCGTGTCGTGCCGATCACGCAGAGTCCGCTGTCCGCGCAGCAGTCGCGCGACATGGTGCTCAACGTGATGACGCCCTCGCAGCGCGAGGAGTTTGAAAAGACCCACGAGTGCCAGTTCGCCATCTCGGCGCAGGGCGTGGGCCGCTTCCGCGTGTCGTGCTTCTACCAGCGCAACTGCGTGGGCATGGTGCTGCGTCGCATCGAGTCGAAGATCCCGACCATCGAGGAACTCACGCTGCCGCCGGTGATCAAACAGCTGGCGATGACCAAGCGCGGTATCATCATCTTCGTGGGCGGCACCGGTACCGGTAAGTCGACCTCGCTCGCCTCGATGATCGGCTACCGCAACGCGAACTCGACCGGCCACATCATCACCATCGAAGACCCGATCGAATACGTGCACAAGCACGAGGGCTGCATCATCACGCAGCGCGAGCTGGGCATCGACACCGACAGCTGGGACAACGCGCTGAAGAACACGCTGCGCCAGGCGCCCGACGTCATCATGATCGGCGAAGTGCGCACGCGCGAGACGATGGAACACGCCATCAACTTCTCCGAAACCGGTCACTTGTGCCTGTGCACGCTGCATGCGAACAACGCCAACCAGGCGATGGACCGCATCCTGCACTTCTTCCCGGAAGATCGCCGCTCGCAGCTGTTCATGGACTTGTCGCTCAACCTCAAGGGCATCGTGGCGCAGCAGCTGATCCCGACCCCGGATGGCAAGGCGCGTCGCGTGGCGGTGGAAGTGCTGCTGGGTACGCCGCTGGTGCAGGACTACATCCGCCAGGGCGAGATCCACAAGCTCAAGGAAGTGATGAAGGAATCCACCAACCTCGGTATGAAGACCTTCGACCAAAGCCTGGTCGAGCTCTATCACGCGGGTGATATCTCCTACGAGGATGCGCTGCGCCACGCAGACAGCTCCAACGAAGTGCGCCTGCGCATCAAGCTGGCGCAGGGTGGCGACGCGCATACGCTGTCGCAAGGCCTCGACGGCGTGGAGCTGGAAGAAACGCGCGATTCGCAGAATTTCGGCGGCGGCAACCTGCTGCGTCGCTGATTCTTCCCAAAACGAAGCAAAAAGAAGGAGCCCATCGGGCTCCTTCTTTGTTTTCAGCACCGCCCTATGCAGCGTGCAGGCGTTTAGTGGGCGGCATCGCTGACCATCAGGCCACTGGCGTCTACGGTCTTCACGCCCTTCACCTGCTTGGCGACATGTTCGGCCTTGGCTTTCTCGCCCGCGCTGGTGGCAGTGCCGGTCAAGGTGACCATGCCGTCCTTGGTATCGACGGAGATGTCGGTGCTCTTGATGCCCTTGGTGGTAGCGAGTTCGGACTTGATCTTGGTCGTGATCCAGGCGTCGTTGGTCTTGCCGGGCACGGTCTCGTTACTCGACTGCTTGTCGTGCATGGCCGCCGCATCCTGGGTCTGTCGCATGGCCGCCGCGTCCTGCTGTCGTTGTGCAGCGTCCTGGCGCGCGGCATCCTGGGCGGCAACCTGTGCAAACGGCACAGTCGCGAAGGCTGCGGCGAAACCGGCGGCGATCAGCGTCTTGCGAAACAGGTTGTTGGTACGCATGGGGAATCTCCTGTGTGAGGAAGCACTGTCCGAATGGCAGGCGGTTCCGCTGAGTGCGGTATCCGCGTACCCATCCCAACAGCCCGTGCGTGAATCCGACATGGCTGCTCCGAGCGTCGATTCAGCCCGAAATTACCGTTGCGAAAGGCGCGTCATGACGATGTGCTGAAAACGTTCGGTTCGATAAGATCGTGCTAATTGTGATGCACATCACGGTGATGGTCGCCTCGCGCCCGCTTCACGTCAGCGAATGCGGGAAGACTCCACGGCACGGCGCTCATTTTCGAATGCCGCATCTTGCTTCCGCTGTATCGGCACGCACCCGCGTATCGCGGCGACGCTTGTGATATGGACGGCCGTACGGCACATTCGCGGCATTAGCACAGCGTTTGGGCTGCTTTGATTTCGGGGGGAATCATGGCCGAACTGGAAGTGCGTGTGGTGTCGGAGCGCCGGGAAGGACTCCTGTTGGAACTGGGGCGGGTGGTGTACGAGTACGGTCACGTGCTCGTCCGGCAGCGACTCGTGCAGGAAGCGCAGGGCGCCTGCCTCACCTTGGTGCTACGCGGTCCGATCGAACAGCAACGAGCATTGGAAGATGCCCTTGGCACCCATCCGCGCGTGCTCCGTCTGGAGTCGAACCGTGCCGTTCGCGTCGACGACGTGGCGGCGGCCGTCACCGAGCCCGCGGCGCCTGCGGCTGTGGCCAACGACCCGGGCGAGGAGTGGTCGTTGCCCAGTGGCGCGGACGTGGCGCGGGTCGAGCGCATGCTGCCAGGGCTGGCGAAAGACTACCCGCGCATTTTTCCCTGGCTGATCAACCTGGAGTACGCCGTTCCGGCTGAGGCGCGCGATGCATCGCTCTATCTCGCCGGCAAGCGCACCGGCGCATGGGTCTTCAAGCGCGACTTTTCTCTCGGCGCGAGGCTTGCACTTGGCGACGCCATCAAGCGTATCGCCTTGCCGGCGCTTCGGGTGCTGGTGACGGTCGAACAGCACGAACACTGCCTGCACGTGCGCGGTTGTCCGCTATGCCAGCCGGGCTCGCCTTCCGGTGGCCGTTTCTTCGGCGGTTTCATCGAGGGCGTGCTCGCCGAGTCCGCCGATGCGTCGGGCATTACCGTGCGCGAAACACGTTGCCACAGCCTGGGCGCGCCCGTGTGCGTGTTCGAGGTGTTCCACTGACGGCCGACCGAGGCGACCGCTTTCGCCACGAAGCAGTCAACAAACAAGGGGAATGTCATGCAAGAGATGCATCAGCATTACAACGCCGTGCTGGTCGTTCTGTCCTATGTCGTGTCGGTGCTGGGGTCGTTCACCGCGCTGCAGTTCGCACTGGGCATTTCCCAGGCGCAGACGTCGGGCCAACGCTGGGCCGCGGTATTGGCTGCCGGTACGGCGATGGGTGGCGGGGCCATCTGGGCCATGCACTTCATCGCGATGATCGCCTGCAACATGGGTGTGCAGGTGACCTATGACATGGTGCTGACGGCGATCTCCGCACTGCTTGCCATTGTGGCCTGCTCGATCGGGTTGGCCGTCGTGAGCGCCGGCGCTTTCAGCTGGCTGAACCTGGTGTTTGCCGGCGTGCTGATGGGCCTGGGCGTCGCGGGCATGCACTACCTGGGCATGGCTGCGATGCTCACATCGGCGCAGATCTCCTACGACGGCGGCCTGGTGGTGCTGTCGGTGCTGATTGCGATCGTGGCATCGATGGCTGCGTTGTGGCTCGCCTTCAACCTGCGTGGCCGACTGCAGATGCTGGGTAGCGCGCTGGTGATGGGCGTAGCCGTGTGCGGCATGCACTACACGGGCATGTCGGCAGTGGAGATGGGCATGGGCGATACGTTGCCGGCGGGTTTCGCGCAGGGCCTGAGCGGTGACTACCTTGGCATGGTGGTGTTCGGCGTGGTGGTCGTGCTGCTCGCGCTCGCCCTGGGCCTCAACATTGTGCGGCAGCAGCGTCGCGCTGCACTGACGATCTGACGTCATTCCTTCACATGAAAAGCAAACGGGGCGCCGAGGCGCCCCGTTTGCTTCACGGTCTGCGGCAGGGCCGCAGCTTATTTCAGCTCGGTCTGGCTGGTGACCACCAGCCCGCCGCTTTCCATGCGGGCGTCGCCGCTAAGGGTCTTGATGCGTGCAGCCTGGGCCTGCATCGATTCGAACTGCTGCTTGGAGCGTTCCGCCGTGGCCTTCGCCGTGGCTTGCGCTTCCGCGTCGTCCGAATCGGCCTGGGCGGTGAGCTCTGCAATGTGCGCGGCCTTCTGCGCCATGGCCTTCACCCATGCCTGGTACATCTCGCCGCTGAGATGCAGGCGGCCCAAGCGACCGGCGTCACCGGCGGGCGCGCTGAGCAGCTCACCGAGCTTGCTGTCCTCGCCCTGGCCGACGGCGAGCGCCAAGGACTTCGGCCCCATCGCCGCCCACACGGGCGTTCCCAGCGGTGCGGTGACCTCCGGCGGCAGCGCGACCGGCTTGCCATCGGTGCTGAGCTTGAGCTTCTGCAGACCCGACATCGCCATCTGCGCCATGGCCAGCAGGCCGGCCGGGTTGGACGTGCCGATCAGGATGCGGCCGCTGAACTTGGGCATGCTGTCATTGCTGCCCGGCTCGAAGCTGTCCAGCGCCACGCGTGCGCCCAACAGATCGCCCACGGGCGGCACGGCGGCCTGTTGCGACATCAAGCCGATCTTGGAGAAGCTCTCGTTGAGGTCGGCCAGCGACGGGCAGGCGAATGGCTTGGCGGCAACCGCGTCGGCCTGCGCGCTCCAGAACGTGCGCATCTGCGCCATCGGCACGGCGAGGCTGATGTCGAACGGCGCGGTACCCGCGGCGCCCAGGCCCGGCAACTCGACCTTCAGGCCACTGAAGGCCTGGGTGATGTCGGCGGCCAGCGCCACGTCCCAGCGAATGTCCTGGTGCTTCTCGTCGAGCTTGGTGTAACCGAAGCTCAGCGACGGCACGCGGGCAGCGATGCGCGCAGCATCGGCTTCGCACGCGGGCGACACCTTCAGCTGATTGGCTATCGGTTCGCCGGTCTTGGCCGATTCGGCCTCGGCGCGCGCCTTGATCAGCGCGTTGAACATCGGATCCTTGCCGCTGGCGGCAAGCGGCAACAGGCGTACCAGATCGACCTGGCCGATGGCCCAGGGCTGGTAATCCTTGGCCTTGGCCAGCTTCTCCAGGCGGCCGTCGTCCTGCAGGTTCTTGGCGGGGCGGTCCAGGCCAAAGGCCAGGCGTATCGTAGCCTCGGGTGTATCGGAAGGCAGCAGGGCAGCGACTGCCTGCTTGCCCACCACGGCCATCACCACCTGCATGCCGGCTTCGGCCGACACGTGGCGGCGATAGTTCACGCCGCCGAGCGTGGCGGTTTCGAACGGCTTGCCATAGGCGGCTTCCAGGCGGCCGACGAAAGCGTCGAACGCCTTGGGATCGGTCAATTCGAAGCGCGCCACCGGCGACAGGCCCAGACCGTAGAAGGCCGAGTGGCCCTTCATGTTGAGGCCGGCGTTCTGCGCGAACGACTCGATGGTCTTGCCGTCCAGCTCCGCGATGATCGCCTTGAGCAGGCGGGACGCATCCGGATCCTTCTCCGCGAGGTCGTCGGCGGTGGAACGCAACTGGGCAAGTTCGGCGGGAAGCTGGGCGTCGGCCTGGGCGAGCAGCGCCTTGCGGGTGTCGTCGTCCAGCACATCGAGATTGGCCACCACGTAGGGCGTGTCGGCCGGCACGAAGGCGAGCGGAGCGTCCTTGTCCTTGTGATGGCATGCAGCCAGCAGCACGCCGGCGAAGCCCAGCGCAGCAATGCGCGTCGTCGATCGCATGTCTATTCCCTTGAATGAGATGGGTGAGTCGCGCCGCGCATTATGCCCGGATTCGCGTCTTGCCGCGGTGCGTCAACCCACGCTCAGCGGCCCAGCACCTCGGCCAGCACCGCCATGCGCACGAACACGCCGTTGCCCACCTGTTCAAGGATGCGCGATTGCGGGCCATCGGCCACTTCCGAGGCGATCTCGATGCCACGGTTGATCGGGCCCGGATGCATCACCAGCGCACCCTTGGAAGCGCGCTCGAGCCGGCGGTTGTCCAGGCCGTAGCGGGTGAAGTAAGCAGCCTCATCCGGCAGGTCGGTGACGGCCATGCGCTCCTTCTGCAGGCGCAGCATGATCACCGCATCGGCCCCTTCGATGGCCGCGTCGAAATCCTCGGTGATCACGCACTGCGGGAATTCGTCCGGCGAAGGCATCAAGGCCTTCGGCGAACACAGGCGGATTTCCTTCGCGCCGAGCGCGGTCAGCGCGTGCACATCCGAGCGCGCCACGCGCGAATGCTTCACGTCGCCGCAGATCACCACGGTGAGCCGGCTGAAGTCCGGCCGGTGCTGGCGGATGGTGAGCATGTCGAGCAGGCCCTGGGTGGGATGCGCGCGGTTGCCGTCGCCGGCATTGATGACCGACACGCCGCTCATGGCGTGGCGCACCAGCTCCTCCGGCGTGCCGGACACCTTGTGGCGCACCACGATGGCGTCCAGGTGCATCGCCTCAAGCGTGTGCAGCGTATCGAACAACGCCTCGCCCTTGCTGGTGGAAGAGAAGCCGATGTCGAAGTTGATGACGTCTGCGCCAAGACGGCGCGCGGCCAGTTCGAACGAGGTGCGCGTGCGCGTGGACGGCTCGAAGAACAGGTTGAGGATGGTGCGGCCGCTCAGCAGTTCCAGCTTGCGCGTGCCGTGGGCGCAACCCTCGCGCATGGTTTCCGCGCGATCGAGCAGTCGCTCGATGGTTTCGCGGGGCAGGTGTTCGAGCGTGGTGAGGTGGCGCAGGCGTTGGCTCATGGCAGGCGATGGTCGTGGGTGGGGTCAGTGTCCGGTGGTCACGGCGCTTGCCAGCCACCGTTCGAGTATCACGGCAGCGGCCTCGGCATCGATAGTGGCGGCGTCGCGGCGCTTCTTGAGCCCCGCCGCGCGTGCGCTGGCGAAGCGCTGCGCGGCTTCGCGCGAGCTGTGGCGTTCGTCGGTAAGTTCGACCGGCAGGCCGTAGCGCTTGCCGAGCTTTTCGGCGAAGCGCCGTGCGCCGCGGCTGGCGGGCTGTTCTTCGCCCTCGAGCGTGAGCGGCAGGCCGACCACCAGCGTGTCGGGCAGCCACTCCTGCCGGAGCGCATCGAGCCTGGCCCAGTCGGGCTCGCCATCGCGCACTGGCGCGGTGCCGATACCGCGGGCACTGCCGGTCAAGCGATTGCCGACCGCGATGCCGATCAGGCGACTGCCGTAATCGAATCCGAACACACAGCTCATGCGTGGCCCGCGTAACCGGGCAACTGCAGCGGATCCACGCCTACCAGGCCGGCGGCAGCGCTCCAGCGCTCTTCCAGCGGTGTGTGGAAGACCACGCGTTCGCTCGCTTCGGCGGTGAGCCAGGTGTTGTCCTTGAGCTCCTGCTCGAGCTGGCCGGCGCTCCAGCCCGCATATCCCAGCGCCATCACTGCCAGGCGAGGGCCTTCCCCCTTGGCCATGGCGACGAGGATGTCGCGCGAGGTGGTCACCGACCAATCGGCATTGATGCGGTAGCTGGACTCCCAGTGACCGGGCTCGCGGTGCAGCACGAAGCCACGCTCCTGCTGCACGGGGCCGCCGATCAGCACGGGCGCATCGGCCAATTCGAGGTCGTTGCAGTCGAGCTTCATCTGCGCCAGCACATCGCCCAGGCGATATTCGGAAAGCTGATTCACCAGCAATCCCACCGCGCCGTCTTCGTCGTGCTGGCAGATGAAAGCCACGCCGCGCGAGAAGGGCGGCTCGGCCAGGCTGGGCATGGCGATCAGGAAATGACCGGCGAGGGACTGTGGCTGGGGAGAGGGTGCAGTCATGGGCTCATTGTAAGCCCTTGAGCGGGGCAAGCGCCCGTTAGCACGAGGTGAGGAAGGCGGAGCGAGCGAGGAAAGACATGCGCTTTCCTTCGCTGCACGGGTCTTCTGTCAGCGACTCTTGAGGACGTCGTTCGGCATGAACTGCCAAGTGCGCGTGATGTTCAGCTCGTCGATCCGTTCCTTGTCCGCCGGCAGGCCGGGGAAGGGCGCGGCGAGCCGCACGATGCGTTGCGCAGCCGCGTCCAGCAGTGGCTGGCCCGAGCTTTGCACTACCTCGATGCCCTTCACCGTGCCATCGCGGTTCAGCGTCACCGTGAGCAGCACATCGCCATGCAGCCCGCGGCGCCGTGCTTCGTTGGGGTAGTTGAGGTTGCCGATGCGCTCCACCCGGTCGACCCAGCCGCGCATATACGCAGCGTAGGCGTATTCCTTGGTGTTGGACGAGATGAATTTCTTCTTCGGGCGCTTGGCGTAGTTGTCGATGCTGTTGCGCCGCTCGGCCGCCAGTTGCGCCATTTCCTGCTTTCGCTTCTCTTCCGCCGCCGAATCCGGGAGATCCTGCGGATTCCGCTCCAGCTTCGCGGTATCGGTGTTGACGCTGTAGTGGCTGTTGCCGGTGGTGGTGAGCAGCTTGTCCGGCGTGGCTTCCTGCGGTTTGGGCGTCGCGGTCTGGACGGCCTGGGGCGCCACGCCGGGGGTAGGCGTGGGCAACGGACCGGAGAACGGCTGCGAGGGGCGTGAGGCCTTGTCGCTCTCGCCGCCGCCGCTGTTGTTGGCCTGCGCCAGAAAGTCGGCCTTGTCGGGCGCCTCGCGGTTGGCGACATCGACCAGGGTCACGTCCAGCGTGGGCAGGCTGGGCTTGGACTTCACATAGCTGAAGGTAATGCCGAGGATCAGCACGCCGTGCAGCAACAGCGAGAAAAGCATCGTGGCGCCGAACATGTCGGCGCCGGTGCGGACAGCAGGTTGGCTCACGCGACGCGGGTTCCGGTTCTGAGGTGCTCGACGACGTCGAACAATTGGCCGGTGATATTAAGCCCGAACTGGGCGTCCAGTTCGCGCGCACACGTCGGCGATGTGACATTGATCTCGGTGAGGTAGTCGCCAATCACGTCCAGGCCCACGAACAGCAGGCCGCGGCGACGCAGTTCCGGCGCCACCTGCGACACGATCCAGTGGTCGCGATCCGACAGCGGCACGCCCACGCCACGGCCGCCGGCGGCCAGGTTGCCTCGGAAGTCGCTGCCCTGCGGGATGCGCGCCAAGGCGTAGGGCACCGGTTCGCCGTCGATCACCAGGATGCGCTTGTCGCCTTCGGTGATCTGCGGGATGTACTTCTGCGCCATGGTGAACTGGCGATGCTCGCCCTTCGGTCCCGCCGCGATCAGCGTTTCCAGCATCGAGTTGAGGTTGCTGTCGCCGGCCACCACGCGGAAGATCCCGCGCCCGCCCATGCCGTCCAGGGGCTTGAGCACGACCTCACCGTGGGTCGCTACGAAGGCGCGCAGCTCCGCCGCGTCGCGCGAGACCAGCGTGGGCGCCATGCACTGGGGAAAGTGCATGGCGAACAGCTTCTCGTTGCAGTCGCGCAATGCCTGAGGCCGGTTGACCACAGTCACGCCGTCGCGCTCGGCCAGCTCGGCCACCATGGTGTCGTAGATGAACTGCGCGTCGACCGGCGGGTCCTTGCGCATCAGCACCACGTCCATCTCACGCAGGTCGCGCCAGCGGGGCTCTTCCAGCATGAACCAGCCGGACAGATCGTCACGCACGGACAGCGGGGCCAGCCGGGCCCAGGGTTCGCCGCTGCGGGCGGCCAGGTCGCCCTGTTCCATGTAGAACAGCTGGTGGCCGCGCCGCTGGGCCTCCAGCAGCATGGCAAAGGTGGTGTCCTTGGCGATCTTGATGGAACCGATCGGGTCCATCAGCACGGCGACCTTGAGGGTCATCGTCATTCTCCGGTAGTAGAGCGCATTCACGATCCCCGCCGGCACCGGCCGGGGAAGAGCGGGGCAGTTTACGTGGTCTATGGGTCGTATCCGCAGAGGGTCGGCTCGTCCGCCCCAGACCTGAAGACTGTCACCTCATCTTCCCGGTGCGTTGGCCGATACAATGACGTAGGACGCTTCGCGCGAGATTTCAGCTTGACGTCACGTCAGGCAGGCGGTAAACAGCTACGCACGAGTGCCTGCCGGCTGAGTGGAAGTCGTACGTCGTAGGGAACTTTGCTGAATTACCGTGTCCATACGAGATTGTCGGCCTGTTGCCGGCAGTCCCACGATTTTCCTGAGCCTGGGGCGGGTCGCAGGGGGGTGTTGTGAACTTGAACGTAAACGGAAATGGCCTGGCCGGCCTCAAGGTCATGGTGATCGACGACTCGAAAACCATTCGTCGAACCGCAGAGACCTTGCTCAAGAAAGAAGGGTGCGACGTGCTCACGGCCGTCGACGG
The DNA here is from genome assembly GCA_000632805.1 of Dyella jiangningensis. Classification (GTDB taxonomy): domain Bacteria; phylum Pseudomonadota; class Gammaproteobacteria; order Xanthomonadales; family Rhodanobacteraceae; genus Dyella; species Dyella jiangningensis. The sequence goes on from CP007444.1 coordinate 490,266, forward strand.
CTTCGAGGCGCTTGCCAAGATCTCCGACCAGAAGCCCGCGATCATCTTCGTCGACATCATGATGCCGCGACTCGACGGCTATCAGACCTGCGCGCTCATCAAGAACAACCCGCAGTTCCGCGCCACGCCCGTCATCATGCTGAGCTCGAAGGACGGTCTGTTCGACAAGGCACGCGGACGCATCGTGGGCGCCGAACAATATTTGACCAAGCCGTTCACCCGAGATGAGCTGCTTGGTGCCATTCATCGACACGTCGCCACGGTGTAAAGCCGTCGGCAACAGGGTCTAGGGGGACCTGTGGCAAATATTCTCATCATCGACGATTCGCCGACCGACGTCCGCGTGTTCACCACGCTGCTGGAACGTGCCGGCTACAAAGTCGATTCCGTGGGCAATGCCGAAGAAGGCATCGAGCGCGTACGCGCGGACAAGCCCAACCTGGTCATCATGGACGTCATCATGCCCGGCATGAACGGCTTCCAGGCCACGCGCACGCTCACGCGCGATCCCGCGACGTCGACCATTCCGATCGTCATGATCACCACCAAGTCCATGGAAACGGACCGCGTATGGGGCCTGCGCCAGGGTGCGCGCGCCTTCATCACCAAGCCGGTCAACGAAAAGGACCTGCTGGCCTGCATCAACGATTTGCTGCCTAGCGCTGCTGCCTGAGGCGACGATGACCCAGACCGCCGCGCTCACGCCCTTCGAAATCCTGGCCCGGTATGAACAGCTGTCGCTCGCGCATGCCTCGGACACGCCGGAGAAGCTGGAAGCGCCGGGTCTCTGGCGCGGCATCGGCTTCCGTGCGGGCAGTCGCCTTTTCGTCAGCGGCATCGACGAGATCAGCGAACTGCTGGCGGTGCCGGCGATGACGCAGGTTCCCGGTACGCAGGCCTGGCTGATGGGCGTGGCCAACGTCCGCGGCAACCTGGTGCCGGTCATCGATCTGGCTCGCTTCCTGTTCGGCGAGCGCACCCAGCACACCGAGCGCACCCGCCTGCTGATCGTCCGGCAGGGCGGCGGCAACGTCGCGCTGGTGGTCGACGAGGTGTTCGGCCAGCGCACGGTCGATGCCGAGCAGCGGCGCAATGCGCAGCAGGAAGAAGATCCGCGCCTGTCGCGTTTCGTCGACGAGCGCGTGGGCGAACCCCAGCTGGCGGTGTTCAGCATGGGCAAGCTGGTGCGTGCACCGGATTTCCGTCAGGCCGCGGCCTGACGGGGCAAAAAACGCTGGAACACAAGTAGGACCGGTGCCTTTCGAGGCCGGAATCAGAGCGATGTACCCACACCTTTGCCGGTAATGGCGGCGGGGTGTAGACGGGCGAGGTGAACGAAATGAGCACTACAGGGGGCGTGGGCAAGGAACGAGGCTATACCGGCCTCATCATTGCCCTGATCATCGCGTTCGGTTTCACGGGTGTGGACTTCGTCATGCTCACGTTGAGGGGCCGCGAGGACACCCAGGCCGTGGGGCTGACCACCCAGATCCAGGTGTTGTCGCAGCAGACGGCGAAATATGCGCTCGAGGCCGCGGACGGTAACGTCGATTCCTTCAAGGAATTGGAAACCAACCGCAACGCCATCGACTCGGCCGTGCAGCGCCTTGTCAAGGGCGACGAAAAGGGCGGCATGAAGCCCTACGCCGACAACAACGCCACGCCGGCCGGTCGTGCCGTCGCTGCACTGGGCAATGCCTGGGGCCAGCTCGACGCCGACATCGGCAAGATCCTCTCCAACAAGGCGTTGGTGGTGGACTCGGCCCAGCGCGCCGGCACCCTGTCGCGCGATCTGCCGCTGCTGAACTCCAGCATGGAGCAGGTGGTGAACATCCTGCAGCAGCGCGGCGGCAGCGCGGAACAGACCTATACCTCCGCCCGCCAGATGCTCCTGGCCGACCGTATGATCCGCCGAGTGCAGGAAGTGCTGCAGGGCGGTGACGCCTCGCAGCCGGCCGCCGACGGCCTGGCCCGCGACGGCCAGCTCTACGGTTCGGTGCTCAAGGGCTTGCTCGAAGGCAACGCCGAAGTGGGCGTGCGCGCCATGGGCGACGCCAACGCGCGCAAGATCCTCACCGACATGCAGACGCAGTGGGACAACCTGCAGGATCCCGTCGGCAAGCTGGTCGGCGCTGCAGGCAACCTCACCGACGTGAAGCGCGCGGGCAACCAGGCCTCGCTCGACTCGCAGAACGTGCTGCTGCGCGCCAACGAACTTGCCGACCAGATCGCCAAGCTGCCGACCCGCCGCCTGTTCCCCAACCTGTGGTGGGGCGTGCTCGGCGCGATCGGTGCGGCCGCTTTCCTGATCGTCCTCGTGGTCCAGCTCGTGGCCGACCAGCGCCGCCGCTTCCAGGAATCGACCGAACTCAACCAGCGTAACCAGGAGGCCATCATGCGCCTGCTGGACGAAATGGGTTCGCTCGCCGAAGGTGACCTGACCGTCAAGACCACGGTGACCGAAGACATCACGGGCGCCATCGCCGACTCGGTGAACTACGCCATCGACGAGTTGCGCACCCTGGTGACGACGATCAACGAAACGTCCGAACAGGTGTCCTCCTCGGCACAGGAAACGCAGACCACCGCGCGCCACCTGGCCGAATCTGCGCAGCACCAGGCACAACGGATCAGCACGGCGACCACCGCGATCAACCAGATCGCGAGCTTGATGGATACCGTGTCCAAGGACTCCGCCGAATCGGCCGACGTGGCGGAGCGCTCGGTGAAAATCGCTTCCCGCGGCGCCGAAGTGGTGCGCGAGACGATCTCGGGCATGGACTCGATCCGCGACCAGATCCAGGAAACGTCGAAACGAATCAAGCGACTGGGCGAATCCTCGCAAGAGATTGGCTCGATCGTGGAACTCATCAACGACATCGCCGAGCAGACCAACATCCTCGCCTTGAACGCAGCCATCCAGGCGGCCTCGGCGGGTGAAGCAGGCCGAGGCTTCGCGGTCGTGGCGGACGAAGTGCAGCGCCTCGCGGAACGCTCCGCGAGCGCGACGAAGCGAATCGAAACGCTGGTGCAGACGATTCAGTCCGACACCAACGAAGCGGTGAACTCGATGGAGCAGACCACCGCGGAAGTGGTGGCCGGTGCCCGACTCGCCGAGGACGCGGGTAGTGCACTGGGCGATATCGAGCGCGTGTCGCACGACTTGTCCGCACTGATTCAGAACATCTCCACCCAGGCGCGCCAGCAGTCCACCGCGGCCACCGACATTTCGGTGTCGATGAACGCGATCCAGGAAATTACCTCGCAGACCTCGCAGGGCGCGAGCCAGACGGCCGACTCGATCGGTTACCTGGCCCAGCTGGCGAGCGACCTGCGGCGTTCGGTGGCCCACTTCAAGCTGCCGGGCTGACACAAAACGTTTTTCACAGGGGGCAACCTCGACGGTTGCGTGACAAACCGTTACGTGGCTGGTGAGAGGGGCGCATGAGACTTCAAGACAACATCGATTTCACCACCCTTCAGTGGGTCAAGCCCGAGCTCGACGAGACGCTCGCGCTCGCCCGCGAGGCGTTGGAGTCCTACGTCGACAACCCGGGCAACCGGGCTGCGATGCGCTCGTGCGCGGACAACCTGCACCAGGTGCAGGGCACCCTGCGCATGGTCGAGCTGTACGGCGCGGCAATGGTCACCGAGGAGATGGAAACACTCGCCATCTCGCTGCTCGAAGACCACGTGGCCGACCGCGAGGAAGCCTATGCCGCGTTGATGCGCGGCCTGATGCAGTTGCCCGACTACCTCGAGCGTCTATCCGGCGGTCATCGTGACGTGCCGGTGGTGCTGCTGCCGCTGCTGAACGATCTGCGCTCCAGCCGTGGCCAGCAGGCCCTGCACGAATCGGCGCTGTTCACGCCGAATCTCGAAGTCATCTTGCCGCCGCAGGCGCCCCATGCGCCGCAGACCATCTCGGTGGAACGCCAGCGCAGTGAAATCACCAACCTGCGCCTGCGCTTCCAGCAGCAGATGCTTGGCTGGTTCCGAGGGCAGGGCAACGACCAGCAGCTGGGCGGCATGATCCAGACGCTGGATGCCATCACGGCGCGCTGCCAGAGCGTGCCCGGTCGCCGGTTGTGGTGGATTGCCGCCGGCGTACTGGAAGGCGTGCAGCAGGGCGCCTTGAAGAGCCAGGCGGCGGAAGTCCGCCAGCTGATCGGCAAGGTGGATCGCAGCGTCCGCCAGCTGGTCGAGCATGGCGAAGCGAGCCTGCGCGGCGGCGATGCCGACGAACTCGCGCGCAAGCTGCTGTACGTCGTGGGCCAGGTCCGCCAGGGCAGCCCGCGCATGGAACAGTTGCGCCAGACCTATGCGCTCGACGCGCTGCTGCCGGAAGCGAGCGAAGTCGAACACGCGCGCGGCTCGATGGCGGGCCACAACCGTGCCTTGCTGGACTCCGTGGCGAAGGCGCTGAAGGACGACCTGCTGCGCGTGAAGGAAGCGCTGGACCTGTTCCTGCGCCAGACCGACGCAGACCCGGCCCAGCTCGCCAGCCAGACCGAAGTGCTGGAACGCGTGGGCGATACGTTGGGCATGCTTGCCCTGGGCGTGCCGCGCCGCGTGGTCAACGAACAGCGCCGCGTGCTGGACGAAATCGCCAACCGCGTGCGCGCGCCGGACGAAGAGCTGCTGCTGGACGTTGCAGGTGCCTTGCTCTACGTCGAAGCGTCTCTCGACGATCACATCGAAAGCCTGGGCGCGGAAGACGAACACGCGCCCGAGAGCGCCACCGCCATGCTGCCGCGCAGCGAGGCACGTCACATTCTTGCCACGCTGATGCACGAGGCCACCGCCAACACCGGCAAGGTGAAGGACGCCATCGTCGCCTACGTGGAATCGGGTTGGCAGCCGCAGCAGCTGGCGGACGTCGGCGCGCTGATGGACGAAGTCGCCGGCGCGATGCGCATGTTGTCCGCACCGCGCCCGGCGGAGCTCGCCGAAGGCATCGGCCGCTTCGTTGGCAACGAACTGCTCGCCGACCGCCGCGTGCCCAGCAGCGCCCAGATGGATCACCTGGCCGATGCACTGGCCGCGCTGGAGTACTACCTCGAAGCCGCGCGCGAACATCGCGGCGGCCTGGAGCACATCCTGGACGTCGCCGAGCACAGCCTGAGCACGCTCGGCTACTGGCCGCCGCCGGCGGCGCGCGTGGTCGAGCACGACGAACTGGACGAAGCGCCCGAACATATCGCCAAGGCGGCGGATGCCGCACTGGCGGCGGCCCTGGCGAACCAGCCGGAACTGACCGAGAGCGTCAGCCTTGCCCATGGCGAGGATCTGTCCGGGCTGATCGTGGGCCACAGCGAGACGCCGGAGCCGGCGCCGCACGAGATCACCGGCCTGCGCCTCACCGACAGCGAGCACATGAGCCCGCAGGAAGTGCTCGGTGTCGGCGAAGACGACTGGATCGAGATCGAGGAAGAAATCGTCGAGGAGGTGCCTGTTGCGGGCGCCGCTGCCGTCGAAGCGGGGTTCCACACCAGCACGGCCGGCATCGACGACGACATCCGCGACATCTTCCTGGAGGAAATGCAGGAAGAGATCGACAACCTGCACGCCGCTCGCCAGGCGTGGCTGGTCGATCCGACACGACTGGACGAACTCACCTCGATCCGTCGTTCGTTCCACACGCTGAAGGGTTCGGGTCGCCTCGTGGGTGCCGCCTTGCTGGGCGAGTTCGCCTGGAAGGTGGAGAACATGCTCAACCGCGTGCTCGATCAGTCGATCGCGCCGCATGAGGGCGTGCAGTCCGTGGTCAGTGCCGCCATCGATGCCTTGCCGCAGCTGCGTTCCGCGCTGACGGGCGAGGCCGTCGTGACGGCGCCCGTCGCGGCGATCATGGATACGGCCGAGCGCATTGCCGCCGGCCAGGAAGACGCGCGCATCGCCGATCTCGCGCCGACGGCCACCGAGACGGTGCGCCGCATCGTCCGTCGCCGCGTGCCGCGCATCCGCGCGTCGGCCGCCGATATTCCGTCCGACAGCCTGGCCGGCATCGAGCCTGCCGACGAGCCAGTAGTTGTTGCGGCGGACGACGTGATCGAGGCGCCGGTGATGCCGCCGATCGATCCGGTATTGCTGGAAATTTTGCGCAGCGAAGTGGCGCAGTACCTGGCCACCATCCGTACCAACATCAACCGCGGCGACGGCGAACTGCGCGTCGACGACGGACTGCTGCGCGCGGTGCATACGCTGCATGGCGCCATCGCCATGGTGGACATCCCGCTGCTCACCCAGCTGCTGTCCCCGCTGGAAAGCCTGCTCAAGCGCCTGCGCGCGGCCGGGCTCCCGCTGTCGACCGAGGGCGTCTACCTGCTCAGCCAGAGTGCGGATGCCGTCGATCACGTGATGAACCAGTTCGACGCGCCCTCGCCGCAGTTGCCTGACCTGGACGGCCTGATTCAGCGCCTGACCGAGCTGCGCGACAGCCAGCCCGAGCCGCAGGTCGCCCACGTGCTGTTCGAGCCGCACGCGGACGAGCTGGATGGCGCCGCTACTGGCGTCGAAGGCACGCACGAAGAGGCGCTGGGTGCCTCGCTCGATGCCGCGCTGTCGGGCACCGCCGGCCTTGGCGCCGAATGGGATGCCAGCCTGGTCGCTCCGAGCGAGCCGGCAAACGCCCATTACGCAAACGAGCTACTCGCCGCGCTGGGCGAATTCAACCTGGACGCGCATCTTCCGTCGACGGAACCGGTTGCCGCCACGCAGGACGACGCGACCGTCGGCTTGTCCCTGCAGGGCAACGTTGCGGACGAAGACGAGTTCGCCGATGTTTACGCCGAGCTGCTCGGCGAAGCCGAATCGATTGAGATCGTGCCGGCCAGCGAAGCGGTGGAGTTGTCGGACGACGGCCTCGTCGCCGAGGAAATCGATCTCGACGAGGCCATGGCCTTTGGTCTGGTCGAAGAGCCTGCTGACGCTGCGAAGGATGAAGTCGCCGACGTCACGTTCAATGCTCCGGTCGAAGAGGTCCAGGCGATCTCCGAAGTGCCCGAGATCGTCGAGGACTTCGCATGGGGCAACGCTGCTGTCGAAGCGACGCAGGAGAATGCCGAGGCGATCGCACCGACCATCGACGTCACCGAGGCGTCAATCCCTGAGTCGGTCGCCGAGTCGGTGGTCGAGTCGACTGTTGAGCCGACCATCGAACCGCTGATCGAAGAGCCGATGGCCGCTGCGCCTGCAGAGGCTGCCGCGCCGTCGACCGAGGTCGAGGCCGAAGAAGGCGAGGGTATGGTGTCGCCCAGTCAGATCGATCCCGATCTGCTGGAAATCTTCATCGAAGAAGCCCGCGAAATCCTCGACCATTCCGATAGCGTGCTGGCGCAATGGCGCGTGGAGCCGACCGAGTCGGCCCATCTGGCCGAGATCCAGCGCGACCTGCATACGCTCAAGGGCGGTGCGCGCATCGCCGGCATGGTGCCGGTGGGCGACCTTACGCACGCCATCGAAACGGCGCTGGAAAAGCCGCTCAATCCGGAATCGGCGCAGTTCGGCGAACTGATCGCCGCGCTGGAGGCCGGCTTCGATCTGCTGCACGGGCTGGTCCAGCGCGTGTCGCAGGGCAAGTCGATCGCCTATCCGCAGGCCATGATCGACCGCTTCCTCAGCATGGGCGAAGGCTCCGTCGAAGCACCGGCTGCGCACGCGTCGGCGACGGTGGTGCCGTTCCCCGAGCGCGCCAAGCTGCCGGAGCTGCTCCCCGAGGAGCGCGAGGAAGCCACTGGCACGTCTCAGGAACAGATCCGCGTCCGCGCCGAACTGCTCGACACGCTGGTGAACCATGCCGGCGAAGTGGCGATCTACCGTTCGCGCCTCGAACAGCAGGTGGCCGGCTACCGCTTCAACCTGGTCGAACTCGACCAGACCGTGCAACGCCTGCGCAGCCAGCTGCGCATGCTGGAAATCGAAACCGAAGCGCAGATCATCGCGCGCTTCCAGCGCGAGCATCGCGAAGCGGGCATGGCGGTGTTCGATCCGCTCGAGCTCGACCGCTTCTCGCAGCTGCAGCAGTACTCGCGTGCGCTGGCCGAGTCGGTCTCCGACTTGGTGTCCATCCAGGGCATGCTCGACGAACTCACCCGTCAGGCGGAAACGCTGCTGATCCAGCAGTCGCGCGTGAGCTCGGAGCTGCAGGAAGGCCTGCTGCGTACCCGCATGCTGCCGTTCGACACCATGGTGCCGAACCTGCGCCGCACGCTGCGCCAGGCAGCCCAGGAAGAGGGCAAGAGCGCCCAGCTGTACGTCGAAGGCGCCCACGGCGAAATGGATCGCAACCTGCTCGACCGCATCAAGGCGCCGTTCGAGCACATGCTGCGCAACGCCGTGGCGCATGGTTTCGAGTCGCCGGCCGAGCGCCGCAAGACGGGCAAGCCGGAAGAAGGCGTCGTGCGCATCCGCGTGGCGCGTGAAGCCACCGAAGTGGTGGTGCGCGTGAGCGACGACGGGCGTGGCCTGGATCGCGAGGCGATCCGCAAGCGCGGCATCGAGCGTGGCCTGATCCGTGCCGACGCACGCATCAGCGACGACCAGGTGCTCGCACTCATCACGCAACCCGGCTTCTCCACGGCCAGCACCGTGACCCAGCTAGCCGGCCGCGGCGTGGGCATGGACGTGGTGGCGAACGAAATCAAGCAGCTCGGCGGCGCGCTGTCGATCGAATCGCAGGCCGGCGAAGGCACCACCTTCGTGCTGCGGCTGCCGTTTACCCTCGCGGTGACGCAGGCCATCCTGGTCCGCATCGGCGAAGCCAACTTCGCCATCCCGATGACCTCGGTGCAGGGCGTGGCCCGCATCTCGCCGTCGGAACTCGCCGAGCGCGTGGCACAGGCCGAACCGGTGTTCCCGTATGCCGGCGAGGATTACAGCATCCACGACCTGTCCGACCTGCTCGGCATCGCGCCCAGCCATGCCACCGACGAAGAGCAGATCCCGCTGTTGCTAACGCGCTCGGGCGACCTGCGCGCCGCGATCCGCATCGACGCCGTGATTGGCTCGCGCGAAATCGTGGTGAAGTCGGTCGGCCCGCAGGTGAGTTCGGTGCCTGGCATCCTCGGCGCAACCATCATGGGCGATGGTTCGGTGCTGATCATTCTCGATCTCGCCCCGCTGGTCCGCCACGGCACCGCACGCCGCCAGCAGCGCCTGGAAGAAGGCCTCAGCGCCGTCGCCACGCCGGTGGTGGAAGAGCCGCGCGTGCGCCCGCTGGTGATGGTGGTGGACGATTCGATCACCATGCGCAAGGTGACCGGTCGCGTGCTGGAGCGCCACGAGTACGAAGTCGCCACCGCGAAGGACGGCGTCGATGCACTCGAAAAGCTGCATGACCGCGTGCCAGACCTGATGCTGCTCGACATCGAGATGCCGCGCATGGACGGCTATGAGCTGGCGACGCACATGAAGGCCGATCCGCGTCTGCGCGACGTGCCCATCATCATGATCACCTCGCGTACCGGTGATAAGCATCGCCAGCGCGCGTTCGACATCGGCGTGGACCGTTACCTCGGCAAGCCGTACCAGGAAGCCGAACTGCTGGCGCAGATCGGCGAGGTGCTGGAGCAGCGCACCGTGGAGTCGCTCAATGGCTGAGTCGTCGATCGCTGTTGCGCTTCTCTTCGACGATGTGGAACTGGGCGGCCAGCTGCGCGAAGCGCTCCGTGAACGCGGCGCGCGCATCGTGCACGAGGGTGCGCTGTCCACGCTGAGCCAAAGCCTGCTGGACAGCACCGGTGCACAGGTGCTGGTGGTGAACCTCGACGAGGAGGCCGAGGACGACCTCGACCGCCTTTATGACGTGATCGACGGCGACCATCCGCGCGTCGTGTTCAACGACGCACAAGCCAGCCGCAAGCTCGACGGTTGGGATCGCGCCCGCTGGGCGCGCCATCTCGCGGTGAAGGTGATGGCGCAGGGCGATCTGGATCCGCCGCGCCCGCACGATGCGCCCGTGGTGCCTGAGACGGCGGTAAGCGAAGCCGCTGCTGCCGAGACGCTTGCGTTCGAAGCCGCCACGCCGGAGCACGAGTTCGAGCCGCCGCCGCTGCCGCTGCCGGACATCGGTGACTCGCGGATCGAACCCGTCAGCGGCGAAGCGACCGCCGCTTCGGAAACGCTCGCCGCCGAACTCGAAGCGCTGCTTGCCGCCGATGAGCCGCAGGCTGCCGAAGACGATTTCGGCTCGCTCAAATTCGTTGCTGAAGACGAGCTGCCGCCTCTGCACGACGGACAGTTCGGCGTCGATACGCTCGCTACGCAAGGTCCGGCGCCCGTTGAATTCGAAGCGCAGGAGCCTGCGCCGCGCGTGATGCCCTCGTTCCAGCTCGACCATCTCTCGCTATCGCCGCTGGACGACTCGTTCATGCCGGGCGTGGCCACCGAAGTTGCGCCGAAAGGCCCAACGGCGCTGCTCGGTTCGGCATCGAGCTGGTCGCTGATCGATGAGGAAGAATCGCCCGTCGCGGTTGCCGCTGAGCCGGCCAAGTCCGCCGATTTCGGCATCGAGAAAGTCAGTGCTGCGGACTATCTCGCGCCCGAAGGTGGCAGCGAAGAGGAGTCGTTCCTCAAGCCAGGCATGACCCTGGAGCTTGTCTCCATCGAGGAAGCCATCGCGCCGAAGGCATACGAAGGCGGGCACGAGATGGTGCTGGCCGACCTGGATGCCGCGATCAGCCGCATCCTGGTGATCGGCGCCGCCGCCGATAGCACCGAGGCGGTGTGTTCCTTCCTCGCGGAGCTGCCGATGGATCTTCGCGCCACGGTACTGCACGTCCAGCACATGGGCGGCACCTCCGTCGAGAGGGTAGTCGACCGCATGGCCCCTCACTGCGGCTTGCCGGTGAACGTCGCCACGCACGGCTCGCGTGCACGCATGGGTGAGGTGTTCGTGGTGCCCGAAGGGCATCAGGCGCGCGTGCAGCGCGATGGCCGCATCGAACTCCAGCCGTTGGACGGGCAGGACGGGCGCGGCAGTTCGCCGATCGATGCCAGCTTCACCATGGCTGCCAATGTATTCGGCCGCAATGCGCTGGCGATTGTTTTCGCCGGGCAGGCCAATGACGCGCTTGGCGGTTCGCAGGCCATCTACGATCGTGGCGGCCAGGTCTGGGTGGAAGCGTCCCCCGATTCGCATTTCACGGATATGGTGCACGGCATCGAAGCCGAGCGCCTCAACAGTTATTCCGGCACGCCCGCCGAGCTGGCGGCGCGCCTGGTCGAGGAGATGTCGATGGAGGGCCGGCGATGAGCGATCTACCGCTACCGCGTGAAATCCGCTGCGTGCTGGTGCCGGTGGGCAACCTGCGCCTGCTGCTGCCCAATGCGACCGTGGCTGAAGTAATCACCCTTCCCACGCCCGAGCTGGTGGAAGGGGCGCCGGCGTGGTTGCTGGGCCGTATCGCGTGGCGCGGCTGGCGCGTGCCGCTGCTGTCGTTCAACACGCTGGCTGGCGCTGGCGAAGGCGACAGCGAGCAGTCGGTGCGCGTGGCCGTGCTGAAGGCGCTTGGCGGTCATGCCGACCTGCCGTTCATCGCCGTGGTCACGCAGGGCTTTCCGCGCCTGACCACGCTCAACTCGGAACTGATCATTCCCACGCATGACGGTGCTCCGCTGCCGCCTGGCGTGAAGGCACAGGTGCTGGTGCGCGACGACATCGCGGTCATCCCCGACCTGGAAGGCATCGAGGCCGAATTGATCGAACTGCTCGATCTCGCCAGCTGAAGCTCCACTGCGCCGCCTCCATCGCGGCGGCGTGGCGTCAGATATCCCCGTGCAGCGCTTGCAGTGCTGCCAGTGCCGCCAGCCCCGCTGTCTCGGTGCGAAGAATGCGCGGCCCCAGTTTGAGCCCGCGGAAACCAGCGTCCGCCAGCGCCGTGGTGTCGCGCTGGCCCAGGCCTCCCTCCGGGCCAACCACCAGCAAACCGCCGGCTGACGTGAAACGCAGCTCGCCCGGCCGTTGGGCGCCCTCCGGCAGCAGTGCGAGCCGCAAGGCGTCGTCGTTGGCCAAGCCCTTCAGCCAGGCCTCCAGGGGTACCGCGGGGCACACTTCAGGCACGCGGGCGCGACCGCTCTGCTCGCAGGCGCTGGCAACCACGGCGCGCCAATGGGCGAGGCGCTTCTCCGCGCGTCCGGCATCGAGCTTCACCTCGGATCGTTCGGTCAGCAGCGGAACGATGCGAGCCACGCCCAGTTCGGTGGCCTTCTGCACGATCAGGTCCATCTTTTCGCCGCGGGCCACGCCCTGGGCGAGCGTCAGCGACAATGGCGATTCGTTGAGGACGCTCTCTGCTGCCTGCACACGCACGATCACCTCGCGCTTGCCAACGGCGTGGAGGACGGCGGGATAGTCGTGGCCGTCGCCATTGAACAGGGTGACAGGGTCTCCCGGCTCCATCCGCAGCACGCGCGCCACGTGCTCGCCGGCCTGAGCCGGCAGGACCACTTCCAGACCGACGCCGAGTGCCTGGTCCACGTGTATGCGAATAGTGCGCATGGCGCGTTCTATGATGGTGGAAACGGAAAGCATAACGGACAGCGGCAGGCTGTCTCACGCGCCCCTTGCAGCGAAAGCTGAACATTGGGCGGCAGCGGGCGACCTGCATTTGCCTGCCGGTCCGGGCAGGCGCACGATGAAGTCGTCCCCCACTCCCCGGAGGTGGAACATGAACAAGTCCACGATGACACTCTTCCTCGGCGTCGCGGTCGCCCTCGCGGCCAGTCCGCTGGCGATGGCGCAAAGCACGACGCCGGCGACCGCCGGCAACAGCATGCAGGCGCTGCCCGAGGGTCAGGTGCAGCCGCTCGGCTCAAAGGCGGCCAACCAAGGCCCACCGAGGCCGGGTGACCGCACCTGCCTGCAGAGCACGGGCAGCATGATTCCCGCGAAGAACGGTCGCTGCCTGACCGTTCCCGGACGCAGCTATAGCCGGGAGGACATCCTCAACACCGGCGAGACCACCATGGGTCCGGCACTGCAGAAGCTCGATCCGAGCGTGACTATCCAGGGCGGGCATTAAGCCCGCATCAGCCGGTCACGGCTCGTTCGATGCCTTCGATGGCGGTGTCGACCAGTCGGTCGATTTCATGCGTGGTGATTACGTACGGCGGCATGAAGTAAATGACGTCACCCAAGGGCCGCAGCAGCGCGCCCTGGGTTAGTCCGTGCAGGTACACCCGGAGGCCGCGGCGGTCGGATGCCGGGAAAGGCGTGCGACCGCGCTTGTCCGCCACCAATTCCACGGCCGCGATCATGCCGGTCTGGCGCACGTCGGCGACGTGTGGGTGGTCGCGCAGCGCATCGAGCCGGTGCGCGAGATGCGCGGCCAGTTCGCGATTGCGCTCCAGCACGGGCTCGTCGCGGAAGATCGCCAGCGTTTCCAGCGCCACGCGGCAGGCGAGCGGATTGCCGGTATAGCTGTGCGAATGAAGGAACGCCTTGCCTGCGCTGTATTCGGCATAGAACGCCTCGTACACCTGCGTGGTGGTGAGCACTGCCGACAGCGGCAGGAAGCCGCCGGTGAGCCCCTTGGACAGGCACATGAAGTCGGGCGTGATGCGGGCCTGCTCGCACGCGAACAACGTCCCGGTTCGCCCGAAGCCGACAGCAATTTCGTCGGCGATGAAATGCACGGCGAAATCGTCGCACAGCGAACGCAAGCCGGCGAGGTAATCCGGGTGGTACATGCGCATGCCGCCGGCGCATTGCACCAGTGGCTCGACGATCACCGCACACACCTCGTGCGCGTGCTGCTCCAGCAGCGTGCGTAGCTCGCCCAGGCGCCGATGTGCGGCCGCGGCCGCGCTTTCCCCAGGTTCCGCCTCATAGGCGTCGGGTGAAGGCGCAAGAATCGGGGTGAGCAGGAGTGGTGCGTACGTCTTGCGATAGAGCGCCACGTCGCTGACCGACAGTGCGCCCAATGTTTCGCCGTGATAGCTGCCGGTGAGCGCGATGAAGCGCGTCTTCTCGCCGTGACCCTGGTTGAGCCAGTAATGGAAGCTCATCTTCAGCGCGACTTCGATCGCCGCTGACCCATTGTCGGCGTAGAACACGCGTTCGAGGCCGGGCGGCGTCACGCGTACCAGCTCCTCGGCAAGCGCCACGGCGGGTTCGTGGGTGAAGCCGGCGAAGATCACGTGCTCCAGCGTGCGAGCCTGGTCGGCCAGCGCCGCCGCGATGCGCGGATTGGCATGTCCGAACAGGTTGGTCCACCAGGAGCTGATGCCATCGAGATAGCGGCGCCCGTCAGTGCCTATGAGCCATGCGCCTTCGCCTCGCGCGATGGGCACCATGGGCACCGTCCGGTGATCGTGCATCTGTGTGCAGGGGTGCCACAGGCGGCTCAGGTCTCGACGCACCAGCGCGTCGGCAGCGGGGAGGGTGTTCATCCGGCTATGATCGGGGTTTCGAGCATGCCCGCTCAAGTCTTCCATCTCCCTGGGAATTGGTTTGAAGCATTGGCGAATCGCACTGGCGGCCCTGCTGGGCCTGCTGCTCATCGGCGCTGCCTTCGTGTGGTTCATGCCCGCGCGCTGGGTGGTGCCGGTGTTGGCGGGGCGACTCAATGGCATCCAACTGGAGCAAGTGAGCGGCCTGCTCTGGAGCGGCCGCGCTGGCCGCGTCCTGTCGGCCAAGGGTGAAGAACTGGGCCAGCTCGAGTGGCAGCTCTCGCGTCGCGCCCTGCTGGGCGACACCGACTGCGTCATCGATCTGCAAGGGACTCGCCTCAAGTTCCATGGCCGCATGCAGGGGCGTAGCGCCACCGAGGCGCTGTGGACGGACGTCCATATGCGCGCCGACCTCGACCTGCTCAACGCGCACCTGGCGCTTCCTGGCGGCGGACAGCCACGCGGAACCATCAAGGCCGATATACCCACTGCGCAGCTGCAGGGTGGATGGCCACTCGTGCTGGACGCCGATCTGGACTGGCAGGATGCGTCGCTGCGTGTGCCACGACAGGGGGACATTCCGCTCGGGGCCTTGCGATTGAGCCTGACGGGCAACAGCGGCGTGATCGACGGCCACTTGGCCGATAACGGCGACGGGCCGTTGCGGATCGATGGCACGCTGCAGCTCAGCCCGCTCGGCTGGCGCTTCAATG
Organism: Dyella jiangningensis; assembly: GCA_000632805.1. Classification (GTDB taxonomy): domain Bacteria; phylum Pseudomonadota; class Gammaproteobacteria; order Xanthomonadales; family Rhodanobacteraceae; genus Dyella; species Dyella jiangningensis. The sequence continues at coordinate 505,370 of CP007444.1, forward strand.
CCGTGGCCGCACCGCGGCGATCCGCGCCCACGCTGACCCGCTGGCTCGCCACGTTCGGCCCGGTGGATGCCGATGGCGTTACGCATATCCATTACACCGGTGGCCTGGCCGCCACCCTGTCCGGGAGAGACCATGGCTGAATTGAATTTGTCGCATGCGCTGGCCGCGGCACGCGAAGCCGCAGAGGCGGCCGCCGAGGTGTTGCGGCACTACTGGCGCCGTGGCGTGGACATCGAGCTCAAGAGCGACGACACGCCCGTGACTGTCGCCGACCGCGAAGCGGAAATGGCCATTCGCGAGGTGTTGCATAAGGCGCTGCCGGAGGCTTCGATCTACGGCGAGGAATTCGGGCGCGACGAGGGCAATCCCGAGTTGCTGTGGATGGTGGACCCGCTCGACGGTACCAAGAGCTTCGTGCGTCGCACGCCGTTTTTCTCCACGCAGATCGCGCTGATGCATCGGGGCGAACTGGTGCTGGGCGTTTCCAGTGCGCCTATCTATGGCGAAACCATGTGGGCCAGCGCCGGCGGCGGTTGCTGGTTCGAAGGCGAGCAGGTGCGTGTCGCGGCGACTTCGGCGCTGGCGCAGGCATCGCTTTCGATCGGCAACGTCAAGTCACTCACCGCCGATGCGCGCTGGATGGAGTTGGGCGCGCTCATCCGCGACACCAATCGCATCCGCGGTTATGGCGACTTCTGCCACTACCACCTGCTCGCGCGCGGCAGCCTGGATCTGGTGCTGGAGTCGGACGTGAACATTCTCGATATCGCCGCGCTGGCGGTGATCGTCCGCGAAGCCGGTGGCCTGTTCACCGATTTGGACGGCCAACCGCTCACCCTGGATTCGCGCAGCGTGCTGGCAGGTACACCGGACATCCATGAAGCGGTATTGAAGCGCCTTCGCTCGGCACGCTGAAAGAGAGGCAGGGAATGGATGCATCGATGCAGATTCTGTATGGCATGTTGGCAAGCTCGCCGCAGATGGCGGCCGCTATCTGCGGCGTAGTGGTGGCGGCGGTGTTCTGGCGGAAGATGCCAGGCTCGGCGCTGTTGCTGATGTTGGCCAGCGCAATCGAGGTGGTGGTGCTGCTGGCGTCCGGTTGGTACCACTTCGTCCATTTCCCGGCTGCCGTGCAGGCTCACGAGCAGACCGCGATGGAACTGGCCCGCCATGCGGCGGTGGTAGGGATCGCCACGAGCGCGATGCAGGGCATCGTATTCGGATTGCTCGTCTGGGCGGTGGCTGCAGGGCGTGGCCGACCGCGGCCACCGGCGATTCCGGGACGCTGAGCTACAATCGACCCATGCGCAAGCCACCCATCATCCACGCGACACGCGACGTGCACGACAGCAGCTTCCTGCGTGTCGAGCAGCTCGATCTCGAATTCTCCAACGGCGAACGCCGCATCTACGAGCGATTGAAGGGCAGTGGCTTGGGCGCCGTCATCATCGTGCCGATGCTCGATGACGAAACCGTGCTGCTGGTGCACGAGTACGGCGCGGGCGTCGGGCGATACGAACTGAGCCTGCCGAAGGGTCGCCTCGATCGCGACGAAACGGTGGAGCAGGGCGCCGATCGCGAGCTCAAGGAGGAGGTCGGCTATGGCGCACGCAAGCTGAAGATCCTGCACAACCTGTCGCTGTCGCCTTCGTACATGACGCACATGGCGCATGTCGTGCTGGCACAGGATCTCTATCCCGAACGCCTGCAGGGCGATGAACCCGAGGAACTGGAAGTGGTTCCGTGGAAGCTTGCCGACCTGCACCTTCTGATCGCGCGTGACGACGTCACCGAAGGCCGTTCGATCGCCGCACTCTTCTTGGCTCGCGAGTACCTCGCCGGCCGGTTCTCCCCGACATGAGCCACGTCCCGTTTTCCAGATTGCTGCAGCAGGTCGCGCTCCTCGCCCGTGATGCCGGAGACGCCATCCTGGTGGTCTACGGCCAGGATTTCGAAATACAGCGCAAGGTCGATCAATCGCCGGTCACCGCGGCCGATCTTGCCGCGCAGCGTGTGATTACCGCCGGGCTGGCGGCGCTCGAAGGTGGCCTGCCGGTGATTTCGGAGGAGGCACGCGCCGCGCCATGGCCGGAGCGGCGCGAGTGGCAGCGCTATTGGCTGGTCGACCCGCTGGACGGCACGCGCGAGTTCATCAAGCGCAACGGCGAATTCACCGTCAACATCGCGCTGATAGAAAACCATGAGCCCGTGCTCGGCGTCGTGCTTGCACCGGTGACAGGCGAGCTTTACGCAGCAGCACGCGGACAGGGCGCATGGCTGCAATCGAAAGCGGATGCATCCTGGCAGCGCATCGCGTCGCGCGATTTGCAGCAGCCTGCGACCGTGGCCGGCAGCCGCTCGCATGGCGGTTCGGGCACGGCGCTGCTTGAGCAATTGATTGGCGATGGCTACCAGTCGATGCCATTGGGCTCGTCGTTGAAGTTCTGCCTGGTGGCGCGTGGCGACGCGGACGTCTATCTGCGCCGTGGTGCGACCAGCGAATGGGATACGGCGGCGGCTCAGAGCGTGCTTGAAGAGGCCGGCGGTGCGGTGCTCGACCTCGCGGGCGAGCCATTGCGCTACAACCGCGGCGATTCACTGATCAATCCCGAGTTCATCGCCGTGGGCGACAACGTCGTTGACTGGAAAGCCCGCCTGCTAGCCGCCGACCTGGAGACATGATGACCGAGGCCGTACGCCACAGCCTGGACGACCTGCTCGTCATCATGGCGCGCCTGCGCGACCCCAAGGGCGGTTGTCCGTGGGACCTGCAACAGGATTTCGCCACGATCGCGCCGTACACCATCGAGGAAGCCTACGAAGTCGCCGACGCCATCGACCGCAAGGACTGGCACGACCTGCGCGACGAACTGGGCGATCTGCTGCTGCAGGTGGTGTTCCACGCGCAGATGGCGAAGGAGGCCGGGTTGTTCGACTTCGGCGATGTCGCCCACGCCATCAGCGACAAGATGGTGCGCCGTCATCCGCACGTGTTCGGCGACGAGAGCTACGAAGACCTCGGCGCGCAGAAGCAGGCCTGGGACGACATCAAGCGTGCCGAGCGCGCGGCGAAGGGCGAGCAGCGCGACGACAGCGCGCTTGCCGGCATTTCGCATGGCCTGCCCGAATGGAAACGTGCGTTGAAGCTGCAGGAACGCGCCGCCAAGGTCGGTTTTGACTGGCCGGACGAACAACCCGTACTCGACAAGTTGCTGGAGGAAGTCGAGGAAGTGCGTGCCGAATTTGCCCAGGGGCGCGACAAGCAACGGCTCCAGGATGAAATCGGCGACGTGCTCTTCGTGGTGGCTAACCTCGCGCGGCATGCCGGCGTGGATTTTTCGCAGGCCTTCCGCCACGCCAATGCGAAATTCGAGCGACGCTTTCGACAGATGGAGCAGCTCGCGCGCAATGAGGGTCGGCTGTTGCCTGAGCGCGATCTGGCGGAACAGGAAGCGCTATGGCGCGATGCCAAGCGCATGGATAAACCGGCTTCCTGAAAAAGGAGGCACGGGTTCTGGGGTTCCCGTGCCTCAGCCGGGGTCGCTTCCGGATCGGTCGCGTCCGTTCGTTCTTGTCGTTATGGTTGTGCGGCCGGCGCCGGTTTCATGGCGTTGCGGCGCTGTTCCCACTCGCTGCGCATCTTTTCGACGTCGGCGCGCTGCCTGGCTTCGTTGGCAAGGTTCTCATCCAGGCTCTTGCGCAGCGTGGCGATGGCCTGGTCGGTATTGGCCGGTGCCGACTGGATGCGTGCGAGATGGTGATAGACGTAGGTACGCACGCGAGGATCCTGCGTCTTGGTCAGCACATCGTTGTAGAGCGCCGTCAGGTCCTTGCTGCGGCCACTTTCGCGGTACAGGCGCTCGAGTGCCTGCAGATCTTCGATCACCGGTGAACCCGGGCCTTCGAAGTCGGGGCGGCCAAAGCCGGGATGGTCGAACCCGTGACTACCACCCATGAAGTCGGGCATGTCGCCCCGGCCCATCTGCGGACCCTTGGCGGCCGGCATGGCCTTGGCACCGGGTGCAGTTGCGCCCTTGGGAGCGGCGTCCTGCGCGATGGCGTACCCGCCGCCCGCAATGACCAGAAGGATGAGGGCAGAGCTGAGCAGGGTCTTGCGTTGCATGTCGGTCCCTCTCCACGATGTTGGTTGAGCATCAAACGTGCCTTGCCGGCCCGGGTTGACTCGGGCTCTAAACCTTTTCGGCCTACGCGACATCACAAGTCCGACCGATCAATCAGGAGTTACCCATGCGTCGCCTTCTTCTTGCCGCCCTGCTGTTCGCCCCCCTGGCTTCGCACGCTGACGAGTGCAAGTACGAGGCACCGCGCAACCTCACGCTCGATCTCGCCGGGGTCCGCGAAGTGCAGGTGGATCTGCACAGCCACGATCTGCATCTCAATGGCAACGGCAGTGGTACCGGCGGCTCGGTCACGGGGCGGGCCTGCGCATCCGACCCGAAGCTGCTGGAGGACCTGGTGGTCACGCAGCGCCGCGAGGGTGATCGCCTGATCGTGGAGGCGGGCAATCACGGCCGCATGACGATCAGCCTGTTCAAGAGCAACTACACCAGCCTGATGCTCAACATGCAGATCCCGGCGCAGATCCCCGTGGTGCTGAATGTCGGTTCCGGCGACGCGTGGGTGACCGGCCTGCAGAAGCTCTCCACGCAGGTGGGCTCGGGCGACCTGCACGTCAACAAGATCGCTGGTCCCTTCAGCGCCAGCGTCGGCTCCGGCGATGTGGATGTGAACGACGTGGGCAGCCTCGACATCGGCTCGATCGGCTCGGGCGACGTCAAGGTGGACGGCGTCCACGGCGAGTCGCGCGTGGGCAGCATTGGCTCCGGTGACGTCACCATCCGCGACGTGAACGGCAGCGTGCGCGTCGACACCCTGGGCTCGGGCGACGTGCGGGTGCGCGACGTGCGCGGCGACTTCACCGTGGGCGCGAAGGGCAGCGGCGATGTGAGCCATTCCGGCGTGCAGGGCAAGGTGACCGTGCCGCACGACCGCAACGACGATTGATCGTCAGCTCAGCCAGCGCGAAACCAGATACACCAGTGGCGCGCAAACCAGCAAGAACGGCACCGAGACCAGGTGAAGCAGTCGGCCACCGCCCGGCTGCTTCGCCAGACGCAGTGCGATGAGGTTCGCCAGCGAGCCGATCGCCAGACCGAAGCCGCCCACATTCACCGCCACCGCCAGCGCCATCGCATCCGGCGCGTGGCGCAGGAACAGCACCGTGGCCGGCACATTGCTGATCACCTGCGACGCCACGATGCCGCTCACATACAGCGTGAGCGGCTGATCCAGCTTGAGCCCCTCCAATGCGTGCTGCACCGGCGGCAGTTCCGCGGCGTGGCCCAATCCCAGGAAGATGGCGGCGAAAGTGACGAGCAGCAGCCAGTCGACCCGCGCCAGCGTGCCGCGTTCCAGCAGCGCGAACGGCACCAGCAGAAGCAGCGCGCCGAGCACGGCATGGTTGTGTTCCATCATCAGCACCATGCTTGCCAGCGCTGCGATAGACAACAAGGCTTGCGCCGTCGAGATCGGATGGCCATCGACGTCCTCGGCATGCAGCACGACGCGGCCCCGCGGAAGCCAGCAGAGCGTCAGCAAGGCCAGCAGCACGAACATCACGCCGAAGGCCGGCAGCATCGCCCACGCGAAATGCAGAAGCGGCAGGTGCGTGTATTGCCACAACAAGAGGTTCTGCGGATTGCCGATCGGGCTGAGCGTGGAGCCTGCGTTCACCGCCAGCGCCTCAAGCACCACCATGCGCATCACCGGCACGTTGGAGATGCGACCGATGGCGAGTGTCAGCGGCACAATCAGGAACAGGCTCACGTCGTTGGTGAGCACCATCGCGAGCACGGCCGTAGTGCTCACCAGCATCAGGCCAAGTACGCGCAGCGAGTGTGCGCGCGCCACCATGGCCGCCGCCACATGCTGTACCACGCCGCTGTCGCGGATGCCCTGGATGCAAATGAGCAGGCCCAGCAGGCCGGCCAGCGTCGGCAACTGCAGCCAGCGCTGGTGATCGGCGAGTGGACGCGGATCGGCGACGGCAAGCACGATCGTGAGCACGAGGAAGCCGAGCAGCAGCCAGTCCTGTGCGATGCGCCTGAATACCCGGGAGAACATGCTGTCCGCGCGACGAGTTTCTTCGTTGGAAATGGTCACTCAGTTTTCCCGCAGCAGGCGCATGGGCGAGGTATGGCTCACGCGCCGCGTGCCCGCCAGTCCCAGCAACATCACCACGATGGCGGCAGAAAGTGCAGCCAGCAGCAGCGAGCCCAGCGGCGGCACGAAGTCGTCGATGTGGAAGATGGCGTGCCCGAGCCACAGACCCGTACCGGCGGCACCGAAAGCCGCGGTGAGGCCGGCCACGAGGCCTAGCAGGGCGAACTCGCAGGCCGCGGCGGCGCGCAGCTGGCTGCGGCGTGCTCCCAGCGTGCGCAGCAGGGCCGCTTCGTGCCGCCGTTCCTGCGCGCTGGCGGCGAGCGCGGCGGCCAGCACCAGCGCACCGGCCAGCAGACTGAAGCCCAGCACCCAGCGCACCGCACCGCTCACCTGGTTCACGATCTCGCGCACCCGGTCGAGCATGGCATCCACGTCGATGAGGCTGAGGTTGCTGTAATCGCGCGACAGCTGCGCCAGGGCGGGCGCATTGCCGCGTGGCAGGTAGAAGCTGGCGATCCATGTATGCGGCAGCTCGCTCGCATGCACCGGATCGAACAGCAGGAAGAAGTTCACCCGGAAGGAGGTCCAGTCGACCTTGCGGATGCTGCCCACCCGCGCATCGATATGGCCTTCGCCCACGTTGAAACTCATCACGTCGCCGACCTTCAGCGCAAACATGTCGCGCCACATGGTATCGATCGATACCTCGGCCTGCGCCGGGCGTTCGCCGTGCCATTGCCCGGCGATGACCTGGTTGCTCGGCGGTAGATCGCCCGCCCACGAGAGGCGCAGCTGTCGGTCGGCCCAGTCCTTGGCGCGCTCGTCCTTGAAGCTGAGCTGGTCGATCGGATGGCCATTGATGGCGGTGAGCTTGCCCACTGCCAGCGGCAGCATGTTGAGCTTCTGGCCGCCCATGCCGGTGAGTGCGTGTTCGAAACCGGTGCGCTGGTCGTCCTGCAGGTTGAGCACGAACCAGTTGGGCGTATCAGCAGGCAGTTCGCGTCGCCACCCCTCGAGCAGGGCGGGCGCGACGATGGCGAGCAGCAGCAGGGCCACCAGGCCCAGGCTCAAGGCGGTGGCCTGCAGCAGGCTCATGCTCCGCCTGCGTGCCAGCGCGGCCAGGCCCAGCCGCAAGGCAGGGTGCGCACCCGGTGCAACGCGCCGCGCGATCCACAGCAGCAGGGCGGAGAGCAGCGCCGCCACGATGGCCACGCCCACGAGGCTGGCGGCCAGGATACCCGCCAACTTGGCCGAACCGCTCTGGCTCCAGATAAGCAGCAGGGCGACGACGGCCGGCACCAGATACAGCGCATCGAAGCGTCGCACGCGGCGCGCGGCGCTTTCGCGGAATACGGCGACCGGCGGCACTTCCGCCAGTCGGGTAAGCGGCGGCAAGGCAAAGCCGGCCAACACGGCCAGGCCCATGACCGCCGCCGCCGCCGCGGGCCCCAGCGGCAGTGCGGTGGGCACGGTAGTGAACATCTGGCTGGCGAAGTGCCAGGTGAGCTGGGCCAGTGCCAGCGCGACCAAGGCGCCGATGAGCACGGCGGGTAGGGCGAGCAGCCCCAGCGTTCCCGTCAGCAGGCCGAGCACCTGCCGTCGTGGCGTTCCGAGGGCGCGCAACAGGGCGACTTCGTTCGTCTTGCGGCGTGCGTAGCGCTGTGCGGCCATCGCAATGGCTACGCCGGCCAGGAGCGCCGACAGCAGGGCGGTGAGCCTCAGGAACGCGCTGGCGCGGTCGAAGGCGCTGCGCATGCGTTCCTGGGTCTGCTCGGGTGTGATCAGCTCGGCGCCCTGTGGAAGGGTTTGTTCCTGCACCCAGCGGCGCCAGCTCTGCACCGCGTCGGGTTCACCGGCGATCAGGAGGTGGTGCCGCGCCCGGCTGCCGACGCCGAGCAGTCCGGCTTGCTCGGCGTCGCTGACGTTCATGAGTGCCCGCGGCGCCATCGCCACCAGCTCGCCGCCGTCGGGCTGGCGCAGCAGTTCGCCAGCGATGCGCAGATCGCGTCCGCCCAGTTGCACGGCATCGCCGAGCTTGAGCTTCAGGGCAACCAATGCCCGGTGATCGAGGTAGACCGTTCCCGCCGCCGGGCCGTGGCCGACCACGCTCTTGCCCTGCGGGTCGAGCAATTCAAGCGTGCCACGCAGCGGGTAAGCGCCATCGGTGGCCTGTACATCGAGCAATTGGCTCTGCTCGTGGGCGAAAGCGACACTGGGAAAGCTTGCATTGCGCGTGACGAGCAGACCGCGCTGCGCCGCCTGCTCGGCATAGGCCGGCGGCAAGGCCTGCGGCGAGCTGATGCCGAGGTCGCCGCCGATAAGCTCCGCCGCACTGGCCAGCACGCCGCGTTCCATGCGCGTGGACAAGGTGGCCACCACGCCCAATGCCACCACGGCCAACACGAGCGAGGCGCCCAGTGTGCGCAATTCCGGTAGATGCCATTCGCGGCGAAGGCTGCGCAGGGACAGCGTGAGCAGCCTCATGCGAGCGGCTCCCCGATAAGCACATGCATGTTCATGGCGCCACCACTGCGCTGGCGCGCGGCGCAACGACACGGCCGTTGTCCAGCTCCACCTGGCGCGTGCAGCGAGCTGCCAATTTCGGGTCGTGCGTCACCAGCACCAGCGTCGTGCGGTGATCGTGGTTCAGCGAGAACATCAGGTCACTGATGTGATGGCCTGTGCGCTGGTCGAGGTTGCCGGTGGGTTCGTCGGCAAACAGCAAGCGCGGCCGATGCACGAAGGCACGCGCGATCGCTACGCGTTGCTGCTCGCCACCGGAAAGCTGCGCCGGGTAGTGACGCCGCCGCGGCGCCAGCTCCACCGCTTCCAACGCCTCGCGGGCACGGGCGCGGGCGTCGTCGCGGCCCTCCAGTTCCAGGGGCAGCATCACGTTTTCTTCGGCGGTGAGCGCCGGCAGCAGATGGAACGACTGGAACACGAAGCCGACCAGGCGACGGCGCAGGTCGGCGCGGGCTTCCTCGTCGAGGCTTTCGAGGGCATGGCCATCGAGCGAAATACGGCCGCTGCTGGGTGTGTCCAGACCAGCGAGCAGACCGAGCAGGGTGGTCTTGCCCGAGCCTGAAGCGCCGACGATCGCGAAGCTCTCGCCCTCGCGCACCTGCAGCGAGACGCCGCTGAGGATGTCCAGCCGCCCCTCGGGTCCCTGGACCGACTTGCTAACATCAATGGCATCCAGAAGAACACCGTTGGTCGAAGCGGAGGCCGTGCCACTCATGCGTCGTTTCCTTTGTTGCCTTGTCGTGCTGCTGGGTGCCGTCGCCGGCACCGCCCGGGCGGCCCCGCCGAAAACCGTGCTGGTGCTGGGCGATTCCTTGTCGGCCGCGCACAACATCCCGGTCGAGTCCGGCTGGGTGCATTTGCTGGGCGACCGTCTCGCCAAGATGGAGCCGGGTTGGACAGTGGTCAATGCCAGCATCAGCGGCGAGACCTCGTTGAGCGGCCGCAATCGGCTTCCGGCATTGCTGGAGAAATATCACCCGGCCGTATTGGTGATCGAACTGGGCGCCAACGACGGCCTGCGCGGCTTGCCGCTGGCCCAGTTGCGCGACAACCTCTCGTCCATGGTGGTGGCCGGCCAGCAGGCCAGGGCGAAGGTATTGCTGCTGGGCATCGAGCTTCCCGTGAACTACGGTCCGCAATACCGGGATGGCCTTCGGACTGTCTATGCGGACGTGGCGAAGGACAGGAAGGCCGCGCTCCTGCCGTTCCTGCTCGATGGCGTGGCGCTCAAGCCCGAGATGATGCAGGACGATGGATTGCACCCCGTCGCCTCCGCGCAGCCCGCCGTCCTGGACAACGTCTGGAAGGCATTGACGCCGCTGTTGCACTAAGGTGAACACCCTCAGAACCCGACGTGAATCTGTCCCGGGAATTTCACGCGAGCCTCACGATGCGGGTCGTTAGCTGTTCACCTTTGTGAAGTCAGCTGCAGGAGGTAGGGATGAGCGCACGCGATGAACAATCCGGCCTGATTCTTTTGGTCGAAGACAATCGCCAGATCGCCGAGATGGTCGGCGAATTCCTCGAGCGCCGGGGTTACTCGGTCGATTACGCCGCCGACGGCGTGAGCGGCCTGCACCTGGCGGTATCCAACAGCTATGACGTGGTGGTGCTCGACCTGATGCTGCCCGGCATGGACGGCCTGGACGTCTGCCGCAAGCTCCGCCGCGATGCCAAGAAATCCACGCCCGTGCTGATGCTCACCGCACGCGACACGCTGGAGGACAAGCTGGTGGGCCTGGAAGCGGGTGCCGATGATTATCTGGTCAAACCTTTCGAGGTGCGCGAACTGGAAGCACGCCTGCGCGCGCTGATCCGTCGTGATCGTCGCCAGGTCTCCACCGAAATCCTCACCGTGGGCGACATGACGCTCGACACGGCTACCTTGCGCCTGGTGCGCGGCGGGCAGGAACTCACCGTGTCGCCGATCGGGCTGAAGCTGCTGGCGATCCTCATGCGCGAATCGCCGCGCGTGGTGAGCCGTCGCGATATCGAACGCGAAATCTGGGGCGATACATTGCCCGACTCGGACACCTTGCGCTCTCACCTCTACAATCTGCGCCGGGTGATCGACAAGCCTTTCGATCGTCCGCTGCTGCACACCATCCACTCCGCCGGATATCGCCTTGCCGATCTCGAATCCGAGGTTGCTACCGCCTCGCAGCCGGCCTAAACGTCATAGCATGAACTGACATGGCAAGCAGGGGCACCGTGCAGCCCGCGCATACATTGAAGCGCGGGCTGTTTCATCGACGTCTCGCGATCATCTTCGGCCTGCAGCTGCTGGCCGTGGTGATCGTGTGCCTCATGGGCGTGTACAACGTCGCGCCCATCGGGGCCGTGCTCGCGTTGATCGTGATCATCAGCGCGCTGGCCTGGTTCGCCGCGTGGCAGGAATGGTCGCCGATCATCCGGCTGGCGCGTGTCGTCAGCGGATGGGACGAAGCATCCACCGACCTCAGCGGCTGGCGGCCCGACCAGTTGCCGCGCCGCACGGATGCCGACGTGATGACGCTGGCCAACAGCCTTTACGGCTTCGCCAACCGCATCGCCGGCTACAACCAGCGCGAACGCAATTTCACGCGCGATGCCAGCCACGAACTGCGCAGCCCGCTCACGGTGATCAAGATGTCAGCCGACATGCTGGCTGACGATCTCTCGCTGGGCGAGTTCGGTCAGCGCTCGGTGCAACGGATCAAGCGCTCGACACGCGAGATGGAAGCGCTGGTCGAAGCGTTGTTGATCCTCGCGCGCGAGTCGGACAACGGACTCACCGAAGAAGACTTCGTCGTCAACGACGTGATCCGCCATGAACTGCCTGACGTGCTGGCGATGCTGGAGGGGCGTCCCATCACGCTGGAACTGGAAGAACCCGCACGCTTCGCCTTGCATGGTTCTCCTCGTGTGTTTTCCGTGCTGTGCTGGCAACTAATCCGCAACGCCTGCCAGCAGGCGGAGGGCGGTACGGTGGTGATCACAGTCATGCCCGGCGTCGTCACCGTCACCCACCGCGGCGACGCTTCAGCACCGCTCGCCGCCAACCGCCACGGGTTCGAACTCGCCATCGCCCAACGCATCAGCGAACGCTTCCGCTGGCCGTTGGAATTGCAGACGCGCGAAGACCGGCGACACATCGCGCGCATACGTTTTCCGGAATCGACGCTGGTTCCGGTGTAACCCCGCAAGCGCGTCCCACTTATTTTCGAGCCAATGGGTCGACTTGTGTTTGCCGTGCCCCAATGGAGCACGGTACATGGCTTCAGCGTGGCCGGATCACTTAAGCGACGGGCTCACTGTGAACGCGCATCCGGTCTTGGCCTTGACGTCCTCAAGCGTCACGCCGTCGTGCAGCTCAATCAGAGTCAGGCCCTTGCCCTTCTCGACCGAGAACACGCACAGGTCGGTGATGATCAGGTCCACGCATTCCTTGCCGGTGATGGGCAGGTCGCACTCATTCTTGATCTTGGGCGAGCCATCCTTCGCGGTGTGCTCCATCAGCACGACCACGCGCTTGACGCCGCTGACCAGGTCCATCGCGCCACCGGGACCTTTCACCATCTTGCCTGGCACCATCCAGTTGGCGAGGTCGCCGGTGCAGGAGACTTCGAGGCCACCCAGGATCGAAAGATCGATGTGGCCGCCGCGGATCATCGCGAACGATTCGGCGCTGGAGAAGAAGCTCGAACCGGGCAGGGTGGTGATGGTCTGCTTGCCGGCGTTGATCAGGTCCGGGTCCACGTGAGCGTCATCAGGGAACGGACCAATGCCGAGCAGGCCGTTTTCCGACTGCAGGGTCACGTCCATGCCGGGCGGAATGTAGTTGGCCACCAGGGTGGGAATGCCGATGCCGAGATTCACGTAAAAGCCGTCCTGCAGTTCCTTGGCGGCGCGTTGCGCCATCGCGGTGCGGATCGGGCTTTCCTTGCCGGTATTGGCGCCCGCGATCGTGCGGAACTCGATGCGCTTCTCGTACGAGGGGCCCTTGATGATGCGGTCGACGTAGATGCCCGGCACGTGGATACCGTCCGGCTCGAGCGTACCTACGTCCACGAGCTCTTCCACCTCAGCCACGCAGACCTTGCCGCAGGTGGCGATCATCGGGTTGAAGTTGCGCGCGGTCTTGCGAAATACCAGGTTGCCGAGGCGATCGCCCTTCCAGGCCTTCACGATGGACACGTCGGCATGGATGGCTTCTTCCAGCACGTACTCCTTGCCGTCGAACACCTTGGTTTCCTTGCCTTCGGCCAGCTTGGTACCGAACGCGGTGCGCGTGTAGAAGCCGGGAATACCCGCGCCGCCGGCTCGCAGTTTCTCGGCCAACGTGCCCTGCGGCACGAGGTGCAGTTCGAGCTCGCCCGCGAGCACCTGGCGCTCGAATTCCTTGTTCTCGCCCACGTAGGAGGCATACACGCGCTTCACCTGCCGGGTCTTGAGCAGCGGACCCATGCCGAAGTCATCCACGCCGGCGTTGTTGCCGACGATGGTGAGCCCCTTGGTGCCGGCCTTCAGCAGCGCCGCGATCAGGTTCTCGGGGATGCCACAGAGGCCGAAGCCGCCGGCGGCGATGGTCATGTCGTCGAACAGCAACCCGTCGAGGGCTTGCGCCGCGCTTGCATAAACCTTGTCCATTGCTGATGCCTTCTTGCAGGGTTAGCCAGCTTCCAAGGATACGACGGAAAGGCGCCCGCTCACGCTGTACAAAGGTCTCAAGGAGGCTGAAAAACGCCGGTAACGGCCACGTTCCACCATCCGGATGAGGATGGAAGAGGCGCTGGATATACTCCGTGCCAATGCTTAGGGGAGTACCTTCCGTGAAGTCCAGCCGTCTTGTCGCCGCCATTGCGGCGCTGGGAATTGCGTCCATGAGCCATGCCGCCGCTCCCGTGCTGGTCATCCACGGCGGAGCCGGCGTGATCAAGCGCGAAATGAGCCCGGCGAGGGAGAAGGCAGTGCGGGCGGCCCTGACCCAGGCTCTGCAGAAGGGATACGCGCAATTGAAGTCGGGCAAGACGGCGGTCGACGCCGTGGCTGCCGCGATCACTGTGCTCGAGGACGATCCGAACTTCAACGCCGGCAAGGGTTCGGTATTCACGCACGACGGAAGGAACGAGCTGGACGCCGCGATCATGGATGGCGCGACGCTTGGCGCCGGCTCGGTGGCGGGCGTGCACCGGGTGAAGAATCCCATCCTGCTGGCCCGGGCCGTCATGGAGAAATCCGACCACGTGATGCTGGTGGGCGATGGCGCGGAAGAATTTGCCAAGACCGTTGGCGTCGACATGGTCGAGCCTTCCTATTTCCGCACCGAAGAGCGCTGGCAGCAGCTTCAGAAGGCGCTCAAGGAAGACACCGAAAAGGTCAAGCATTCGGACGTCGAGACGGCCAAACACTTCGGCACGGTCGGCGCCGTCGCACTGGATGCCGAAGGGCATCTTGCCGCCGGCACGTCCACCGGCGGCATGACCGACAAACGGTGGGGCCGCGTGGGCGATTCACCAATCATCGGCGCCGGCACGTACGCCAATTCCGGTTGCGCCGTCTCAGGCACGGGCTGGGGCGAGTACTACCTGCGCACGGTAGCTGCCCACGAGATTTGCATGCGGGTCACGCAGATGCGCGTACCCCTGCGGCGCGCGGCCGCCGAGGTAATCAACCAGGAAATTCCGTCGATGGGTGGCAACGGCGGCGCCATCGCGCTGGACGGCAACGGCACCATCGCCATGCCCTTCAATACCGACGGCATGTATCGCGGCTGGATAGGCGCCGACGGCGTGCCGCACGTGGCCATTTATGGCGATGAGGACGACGGTACGTCTGATCCGCTACCAAGCGATACGTCGTCCAGCCAGTTTTGACCGACGGCCGGGTTAGGCGAGCCGGAGCATGCGAGGCCGAGGTCGGTGGCCTCGCACGGCCAATCCATCAGTCGTCGCTTTCGGGACGCTCGCGCACCGGATGCTTGCTCAGCTTGCGCTGCAGCGTGCGGCGATGCATGCCCAGGCGGCGGGCGGTCTCGGAGATGTTGCCGTCGCACTCGGTGAGTACGCGCTGGATGTGCTCCCACTCCAGGCGGCGCAGCGCCAGCGGCGCTTCGGGCGCATCGACCAGGTCATCGTCGCCGGTGCTGGTGTCGCCGTCGAGGAGGGCGCGGACCACGGCATCCGCATCGACCGGCTTGGCCAGGTAGTCGTGCGCGCCGCGCTTGATCGCCTCCACCGCCGTGGCGATCGAGGCGTAGCCGGTGAGCAGCAATACGCGGATTTCCGGTACCAGTGCCTGCAGCTCGGGGATCAGGCGCAGGCCGTTTTCCTCGCCCAGCTTCAGGTCGAGCACGCAGTAGCGCGGCTGGTGCCGGCGGGTGAGTGCGCGTGCTTCGTCGGCGTTGCTGGCGGTGATCACCTCGAATCCGCGCGAGCTCAGTGCGCGCGCAAGGACTCGGGCGAAAGTGGCGTCATCATCAATGATCAGGAGTTGCTGGTCGCTCATGGGGTTCTCCACGGCACGGTGGCCGGACGAGCACATTCTCGCCGCTGCGGCAACGCATGCACATGTGGCCATGTGCCACTGTGGCCATCCGCCACATCTGATTACGGGGCAGCGACCACCGTCAAGGGCAGCCGCAGCCGCATCTGGGCGCCGCTGCCGGTATTGCTGGCGGTCAATTCGCCCTCCAGGCGCTCGGCGGTGGCTTCCGCCAGTGCGAGGCCGATGCCCAGGCCGGTCTGCTTGCGCGACTGGCCCAGCACGCCCAGCTCGTCGGTATCCGTAAACCCAGGGCCGTGGTCGATCACGATCAGCTCCAGCCAGCCGCCGTCGCTGCGCACGGTCAGCGCAACGGCCTGCGATTGATTGACCGCGGAGGCATCCGCCGCATTGTTGAGCAGGTTCAGCAGCGCATGCCGCAAGCCGGGCGGTGTCCGCAGCACGGTGCGGGCCGCCTCCTGGTCCATCGCCAACGCGAGGTCGGCCTCTGGCCGTAGCAACTGAAAACGCTCCAGGCAGCCGTGGATGAAGCGCTCCACCGTAAGCAACTCCGGCTCCTGCGACAGCTGTGCCTTGCCGAACGCCACCATCTCGCGAAGGATCGTGCGGCAGCGGTCGACCTGACCTTCCAGCAGCTCCAGGTCCTCGGCCAGCGCCTGGTCCTGCGCGTGCTCGCGGCGCAGCTCGGGAAGCAGGGTGCGCATGGTCGCCAGTGGCGTGTTCAGCTCGTGCGCGGCGCCGGCCGCCTGCGTGGCGATGGCGAGAATGCCCTCGTCGCGAAGGGCGCGTTCACGCACGCGCTGCACTTCCAGCTGCTGGAAACGCAGCGATCGCGCGAGGCGCTTGGTGAAGAAGCCGAGCAGCAGGGCCATGATCACGAAATTCACGCCCATGCCGAGCACGTGAAGCGAAAACCCATAGGCGGTTTCACCATGCATCGGCGCGGGAAGCGGCACGTACCAGAACAGCAGGACTACGTAGGCGACGCCCACCAGCGAGGCCACCGACAATACGGCGCTTACGGGGAGCGCGGCCGCGGTGAGGGCAATCGGGATGATCAGCAGCGTGATGAACGGATTGCTGGCGCCTCCCGTGAAATGCAGCAGGTAACCCAGGATCAGCGTATCGACCGCCACGTGCAGGATGGTTTCCCACTGCTTGATCGGCCAGGGCTGAGCAAGGCGCCACGCGGCGAACACCGCGAATACCGCCAGCGAGCAGATGCCGACCAGCAGCGGCAACAGCGGAATGTCCAGATGCATCCACAGTGCACAGACCAGCACGGCGGCGCTTTGGCCGGCAATGGCGCAGATGCGCAGCCAGGCCAGGCTGCGGAAAAGAGGGCGGGGACCGATGCGCTGCTGGGAATGGGACGATTTCATGGGCGCGATAGTAGTAGGTTTGCCTCGCCACCCCGGTCCGCGGACGCGTCGCTGCGTCTATCAGTCGCGCTAGCCTCCAAAACGACGATGCCCGCCGGAGAGGCGGGCATCGGAGGTCAAACCTCTTCGCTGTGCACGGCCGGTAGCGGCGTGTGCGCTTCGGCGTGACTGCGCGATAGTCGATTCATCAGCGGCAGCATCACCAGTGCGATCACGGTACAGGCCACGCCCACGAAACCGAGCTTGTTGAACAGGCTCACATAGATGTTGAGCGACTCGACCGGGCTGCTGATGTTCTCCGGCATGGCGGCGAGGTTGGCCACCACACTGCCCAGGTACTGCGAAATACCCACGGCCACGTAGTAGGCGCCCATCATGAACCCGCCCATGCGGGCCGGCACGTAGCGCGCGATCATCGCCAGGCCCAGGCCGCTCACCAACAGTTCGCCCAGTGAGTACAGGCCGTAGCCCCAGATCATTGTCCACGAGGACACCTGACCATCGACCGCGCTCAGCGCGCCGAAGCCATACATGAAGAAGCCCAGCGCCACGGCCGCAAAGCCGAAGGCGAACTTGGCCGCGACCGACGGATCCTTGCCCACGCGACCGAGCGTGTTGTAGATGGCCACCAGCACCGGGCTCAGCACCACGATCCAGATCGCGTTGAGGTTCTGGTACTGCTCGGGAATCCAGTTGAACAGGTGGATGCCGAACACATCGAACGAGAGGTTCACGTTCTTCTGCGCGAACAGGTTCAGCGAGGTCGCCATCTGCGCGTAGAAGATGAAGAAGAAGATGGTCTGCACGGTAAGCACGAGAGCGGCGATCAGGCCGGCGCGCTCACTCTTCTGGGCATTGCGGATCAGGTGCACGAAGATGCCGAGGATCACGATACCGGCGAGGTATACGCAGATCTTCGCGGCGAGCAGGCTCTGCAGGATGAACGCGGAGACCAGCACCAGCACCAGCGATGCGCCAAACAACGCAAGCACGCGATTGAGCTGCAGCTTCTGTTCGTCGGCGGGTGAGCCGATGTGCGCCAGGGTACGGTGCATCAGCGAGTAATTGGCCAGGCCGAGTGCGAGGCCAACGGCGCAGGCGCCGAACGCGGTATGCCAGCCCATCGCATCGCCGTAATGCGCGCCGACGTAATCGCGGATCCACGGCGTGGCCGTCATCGACACCATCGAGCCGACGTTCACCGCCATGTAGTAGATGGTGAAGGCGCTATCGATGCGAACGTCGTCGCCCTCGTAGATCTTGCGCACCAGGTTTCCGGCGTTCGGCTTGAAGAAGCCGTTGCCGACGATGATCACGCCGAGCGCCCCATACAGCAGTGTCGGGTTATCCGAGGGAATCCACAGCATCAGGTAGCCAAGGGCCAGCACGACGGCACCGACGACCATGGTGCGGCGGGTGCCGATGAGTTTGTCGCCCACCCAGCCGCCGATGGCGGGGGTCGCGTAGATCAGGGCGGCGGCCGCGCCCCACACGAGGTTGGCCTTGGTGTCGATGAAGCCGAGCTTCTTCATCATGTAGGTGACCATGAGCACCTGCATGCCGTAGAAGCCGAAGCGCTCCCACATCTCGATCAGGAACACGGTGCTGAACGAGCGGGTCTGGGAGACCGGTGGATTCTGGATTGCCATTCGATTGTCCGTACTGCGGTTCATACAACGACCGCCAGGCGGTCGGCTCGCGTCACCCGGAAATGGGTCACAAAAAACCCGCGAAGAGTAACCGATCGGTCATTCAGGTCTCGTTGCGACGCCGCAAGCAGGAAACTGCGACACGGACGGGCCAGACGGGCTGTGGCATCATTGCGCGCTTATGCCCGCCCGACGGGTGCGGCCCGGCCGCGAGCTCACGAGGACAACACCATGGCCGCCACCGGTTTCCGCGGACCCCGACAGATCTGGAATGCCTTCAAGTGGTCGATGAAGGGCTTGCGAGCGGGCTGGGTCCATGAGGCGTCGTTCCGCCTGGAAGTGTGCCTCGCCGTGGTGCTGGTGCCGCTCGGCCTGTGGCTGGGCGATGCACCGCTGGAAAAGATCGCACTGGTCCTGCCCCCGATCCTGGTGCTCTCGGCCGAGCTGCTCAACTCGGCCGTGGAAGCCGTGGTGGACAAGGTCAGCCCCGAGTTCCACGAGCTGGCGGGGCGCGCCAAGGACATGGGTTCGGCCGCCGTATTCCTGCTGTTGATGCTCACGGCCCTGAGCTGGGGCCTCATTCTCTGGCCCCGACTGGGCTGAAAGCCGCTTTTGTAGGAGCGCACCCAGTGCGCGAAAAGCCAACAGGGCGGTGACGCCGATACGCTGCGGTCGCGCACTGGGTGCGCTCCCGCAGTTAGAAGCCCGAGATTGCGCCCTTCCCGGGGGAATGCTGCAATGGCACCTCCACCGGATCGGAGCGACCCCATGAAACTTCTTCGTGCCCTTGCAGTGCTGCTGGTCGTCGCCGGCCTTTCAGGCTGCGGCTACAACGCCATCCAGCGCCAGGACGAGGCGGTCAAGGCGGCCTGGTCCGAGGTGCTCAACCAGTACCAGCGTCGCGCCGACCTGGTGCCGAATCTCGTCAATACGGTGAAGGGCTATGCGCAGCACGAAGAAAAAGTGCTGACCGAAGTCACCAACGCGCGCGCCAAGGTGGGCAGCACGCAGCTGACCACCGACGACCTGAACAATCCCGAGAAGCTCAAGCAGTTCCAGGCGGCGCAGGGCGAACTGTCCAGCGCGCTGTCGCGCCTGATGGTGGTGAGCGAGAACTACCCGCAGCTGAAGGCCGATGGCCTGTTCCAGAACCTGCAGGCACAGCTGGAAGGCACGGAGAACCGCATCACCGTGGCGCGCAACCGCTACGTCCAGTCGGTGCAGGAATACAACTCGATGATCCGCACCTTCCCGAACAACCTGACGGCGAAGATGTTTGGCTATCAGGTGAAGCCGAATTTCTCGGTCGATAACGAGAAGGCGATTTCCACCGCGCCGACCGTCGATTTTGGCAGCAAGCCCGCGCCGGCCAGCACGGCGCACTGATCATGATCCGGCGCCTCACGCGCCTGCTGCTGGTGCTGGCGATGGCCCTGCTGTCGCCGGCGCTGCTGCATGCGGCTGACGACGTACCCAAGCTCACCCGGCACGTCACCGACCTTACGGGCACGCTCACGCCGCAGCAAGTCGATCAGCTCGACGCGCAACTGGTGGCGCTGGAAAAGGCCAAGGGCGCACAACTGGTGGTGCTGATGGTGCCCACCACGCAGCCGCAGGAGATTGCCGAGTACTCGCTTGCCGTGGCCGAAGCCAACAAGATCGGCCGCAAGGGCACGGATGACGGCCTGTTGCTGCTGGTGGCGAAAAATGACCGCCGCGTGCGCATCGAAGTGGGTTATGGCCTCGAAGGCGCCATTCCCGACGCGGCGACGGCGCGCATCATCCGCGAGTACATTGCGCCGAAATTCCGGGTCAACGATTACTACGGCGGCATCAACGATGCGCTCGGCGCACTGACCCAGCTCGTGAATGGTGAAGCCTTGCCGCCGCCGGTGGAAAGCGGCCATCGCGAACGCCGCGGCATCGACTTCGGCCACATCCTTCTCATCGGCGTATTTGCCGCCTTTTTCCTGCGCGGCATCTTCGGTCGCTCGGCCATCTGGTTGCGTACGCCCCTGGGCGCTGCCTTGACGGGCGGCCTGATGTGGCTGCTCGCGGCATCGATCGGCGCCGGCATCATGGGCGCCCTGATCGGCGGTGTGCTGATGCTATTGCCAGCCGGCGCGGGCCGTTCCATCGGCGGTGGTGGCTGGGGCGGCGGCGGCTTCGGCGGAGGTAGCGGCGGCGGCTTCGGTGGGGGCGGTGGCTTCAGTGGCGGTGGCGGCAGTTTTGGTGGCGGCGGTTCATCGGGGAGCTGGTGACATGGCGCGCATGCAACGACTGCTGATGAACCTGTTCGATGGCTGGTTCCAGATGCGCCGCCGTTTTCCGCGCGATCTTCTCGATGAGATGACCGTGGCGATCGCCAATGGCGAGCGGGAACATCGCGGCGAAGTCTGTTTCGCCATGGAATCCCGATTAGCGCCCATGGCCGTGTTGGAAGGTCTGGACGCGGAAAAGCGGGCCCATCAGGTTTTCTCGCAATTGCGCGTGTGGGACACCGAGCACAACAGTGGTGTGCTGTTCTACGTCTTGATGGCCGAGCATCGCGTCGTCATCGTGGCCGATCGCGGCATCGGTGCCGTCGTCTCGCAATCAGAATGGGATGCTGTGCGCGACCACATGCTTGGCAGCTTCGCCAAGGGCGCGTGGCGCCAGGGTTGTCTTGATGGCATTGCCGAAGCGCACACCTTGTTGAAGCGCCACTTTCCCGGCAACGACAAGGCGAATCCGGATGAACTGCCGGATCGGCCAGTACTGCTGTAGTACGACCTGAGACGCGTTGATCGCGCACTGAGTGCGTTCCTACAAAGTGCGTCTGCGTCAATCTGTTGGAGCGCACCCAGTGCGCGACCGCAGTGCTGCGTCGTCGATTCCTCCGTGCATCATTCGCATGCATAAAAAAAGGCGGGCCCGAAGGCCCGCCCTTTCGAAGATCGCAACTCTTTCGAGCTTAGAACTTCTGGTTGTACGACACGTAGAAGTAACGGTCGATGTCGAACGCCGGGTTGTACGGCGAGCTGCCGGTACCCGAGGTCGTCACGGCGTAGTAGTACGGGCCCTTCTTGTTGAAGATGTTGTTCACGCCAACAGAGAACGTGCCCTTCCAGGGTGCCGTGTAACGGAACTGCGCATCGTTGAACGCCACCGAGCCCTTCTGGCTCACGCCGTAGCCATCCAGCGCCGGGTTGGTGTACGTCGGCATGTTGCACTCGACCGTCGCGGTGTAGCACTTGTCCTTCAGGCCCGAGTAGTAACGGACCGTCCAGCTTGCGCCGAACTCACGGAAGTCCCAATCCAGCTGCAGGTTCGAACGCAGACGGTACATGCCTTCTTCGCCGAACAGGCTGGTGTTGCTGGTCATGAAGCCGACGTGGTCGACCGGCGTCGCGCCAGGGCCGCTGACCGTTTCGTACTTGGTCAGGTAGGTGCTGTCCGAAGCGATGCGGAAGCGGCCAAACGCGGTTTCCGGCAGGCGGTAGTGGATGCCGACGTCATAGCCTTCGGTCTTCAGCGTGCCCAGGTTGGTCAGGCTTTCGTTGAGCGAGTTGATCGAACCGGCGGCCAGGTTAGACGTCGCCGTCGGGGTGCGCGTGAAGCGACCGCAGTACGACGGGTCATTCTGGATGTAGCACAGGTTGACGATGTCGCTGGCAACGACCGAGGTGATGATGTTCTTCACGTAGACGTTGTAGTAGTCGACGGTGAAGTCCAGACCTTCGATCTGGTGCGGACTGTAGACCAGACCCAGGGTACGGGTAATCGAGGTTTCCGGCTGCAGGTTCGGGTTGGAACCGGACAGGAAGGCGACCGGCGTCTGGCCACCAGCAGAGCTGGTGATCTGCGCACCCGTCTGGTCAATCTGGCGATAGTTGGCGGGCACGCCAGCGGCCGAACACGCGGCACGGACGCCGGCGTTGCTGGCGGCGGCACCGAACTTGGAGTCGCACGGATCCAGGAACGTCTCGAAGCTCTGGCCGGTACCACCGAACATGTCGCTGATGGTCGGCGCACGGAAGCCTTCGGCGAAGGTGCCGCGAACCAGCAGGTCCGCGAACGGACGCCAGCGGAAGCTGTACTTGTTGTTGGTGGTGCTGCCGAAGTTGCTGTAGTGCGAATAGCGGCTGGCGACGTTCAAGCCCAGTTCCTGCGCACCCGGCAGGTCACGCAGCACCGGGACGTCGAGCTCGGCGTATGCCTCGTTCGTGTTGTAGGCGCCGGTGGTCGGGGCGCTGGCGAGGTTGGTGGTCAGGCCTGCCGAGTCGGCGGCGTCCGGACGGAAGTCGCCCTTCTCGCCACGGTGCTCCAAGCCCACGGCCAGGTTGACCGTGCCGGCCGGCAGGTCGAACAGGCCACCGGAGACGTTGGCCGACCAGTCGGAGGTGTAGCTGGCCTGACGGTCAGTACCGACGTAATTCACGTAGTTCCACACCGACTGCGGGGTGCCACCCGGGCCAGCGAGGATGTTCCAGGGCACGCAACCCGCAGCGCGATCAGCGGCGCTGGCGCAGGCGACCTGGCCGTTGACGATGGTGGTCGGGCCCAGTGCTGCGCGTGCATTCGGCAGATAGATGTTGCCGGTGGTCTGCAGCTTGATCTTGTTGGCGTCGTAGGTGAAGCCAGCGTCCCAGCTCCAGTCATGGTTCAGGAACTGGAAGTAGCCTTCGGCGCCGAGGTCGATGTGTGCCAGTTTGGAGTTGGCATCGGTAACACGCGGCATTTCCACCGTGCGGCGGAAGAATTCAACGTCCTGGCCCGGGAACGGGTTGTAGGCGTTCTGGCCGCTGATCAGCACCGGGTCGTCAGCCACGCCAGACTGGAACGGATAACCGGCCAGCTGGCTGGAGGTATCGCGGGTGCTGTAGCTGGCGGCGCCACGCAGCGTGATGTTGTCGGTCAGCTTGTAGCGGTCCTGCACGTACAGGTTCTTCAGCTTCGAGCCGGCGCGGAAGGTCATGTCCTTCTGCGTGTTGTACTTGTCGGCCGTGCTGGACGAGTCGTACAGGTGGTAGTTCGACAGATCGTTGGTGGCGGTCGAGCCGTGATTGATCACGTACTGGTCGCCAGTGGTCGGATCGACCACGCGGCCCCACGGGCCCAGGCCCAGGCCGGCATTCGGATGACGCGGACCCTGCGCATAGCTGGTCTCGTCACGCTTGCTGTTCCACATCGGATCGGTGTTCTGGTACGACGCGCCGATGATGATGGAGTTCTTCTCGGTGGTGTGACCCCAGGTGAAGTCGTAGTTCTGGGTCTCACCGTCGCCCTTGCCGTTCTGGCCGTAGTAGACGCTGGCTTCGGAACCGTCGAACTTCTCCTTGGTGATGATGTTCACCACGCCGCCGATGGCATCGGAGCCGTAGATCGAGGACGCGCCATCCTTCAGGACGTCGATGCGGTCGATCATGGAGACCGGGATGGTCGACAGGTCGGTGAGGCCGGACAGGCTGGTGCTCCAGCGGCGACCATTGACCAGCACCAGCGTGCGCTGGGAGCCGAGGTTACGGATGTTGACGTAGCGACCGCCGACGTCGGCGCCCGAGGACAGCGTGTCCTGCGGGGTGATGTCCGGAGTACCGGCCGACGGCATGCGGGCGAGGATGTCGTTGACGTTGGTCAGACCGGTGGCCTGGATGGCGGCACGGTCCATGGTGAAGACCGGCTGCGACGTTTCCACGTCCACGCTGCGAATGCGCGAACCGGTAACGGTGACGGTCTCAAGGCTCTTGGCCTGATCGGCCTGAGCGGGGGCAGCGTCCTGTGCGGCCACGGACCACGTCTGCAGCACGAGCGCTGCGGCGATGGCAGTAGCCAGCAGTGTCTTTTGCTTCATTGTTAGAAACTCCGAACAAAAAATAGCCAGCAGCCAGCGCTCTAGGCTGGACATCTGGATATGGGGATGGCGCGCATTCCCTGGGGAAGAGACTGGGCACCGTGGCATCGCCGGGCTTGGGGGACAGGCGACGTAAACCGAAGTTAAAACAAAGTGACGGTTTGGTGCAACCTTGCTGCCACGTTCAGGTGATAACGGAAGAGGCGATGGCCGCGGGATAAATCGGCCGCCGTCGCAGATAACTTTGCGACAACGGCCTCGCGCTCCGTCGGACTAATGCGGGAAGCATGTAGGCCAGAGATTTATCAAAGACTCACAGGTCCGCTGGATTAGCGTCCCTTCCGGCGTTGAGCGCCAAGCGATGCATTCAGCGGCTCAGTCGGACAGCGAATAAAAAAATGGCCGTGTTTGTGCGGACATGGCTTGGTGGGCATGCCGAGCTCAGGACAAAGCCACCGAAGAGGTGGACTCAGGCGGAGCTCACCCAAATCGTGGCGAGCAGCCGGCACGTTTGAGCATAGCGCTGGCGAGAAAAGGGAGAGCGGCTCTCATCGCCACGAGCCAGCGCTTTGTTGATCATCATGGGGCGAGCGTCGGCCCAGGCAGGCCACGCTGTACGGCTGGCGGCGCCTGGCTGCTTCCTCAACGAAGCCTGGTTCGAATCCGATAAGCAATGCGGGTTCTCGCCACCTTGGTGCACAGGCAGCGCCATGTTGGCCGCTGGCCCGCCAGGCTGAGGGGCGCAGGTTGGCTTGCGCGGCAACCGATAACGCGGCCGGGCCCGGGGCTATCCGCGGGGACGGCAAGGCCGGCTAAACTTGGGTTTTGTCACCCGTTGCCGCCCATGACCCAGCCTTTCACCGTCGCCATCAATCCCGTGGCCTTTCACCTTGGGCCGCTGCAGATTCACTGGTACGGCCTCATGTACCTCGG
This sequence comes from Dyella jiangningensis, assembly GCA_000632805.1. Lineage (GTDB taxonomy): Bacteria > Pseudomonadota > Gammaproteobacteria > Xanthomonadales > Rhodanobacteraceae > Dyella > Dyella jiangningensis. The sequence goes on from CP007444.1 coordinate 530,356, forward strand.
CGGTTTCCTGGGCGCGTGGCTCCTGGCCGAATGGCGCCGCCAGCGCGGCCGCCTGCCGGTGACGCGCGACGCCGTGGGTGATCTGGCCTTCTACGTGATGATGGGTGTGATCGTCGGCGGACGCGTCGGCTACATGCTGTTCTACGCTGACATCCACTGGATCTGGCAGGACCCGATGGCGCTGTTCCGCGTGTGGGACGGCGGCATGAGTTTCCATGGCGGCTTGCTCGGCGTGCTGGTGGCAGGCCTCTGGTGGTCGCGCCGAAACCAGGTGCACTTCTTCGACACGGTGGACTTCGTTGCGCCGCTGGTGCCGATTGGCCTGGGCCTCGGGCGGCTGGGCAACTTCATCAACGGGGAACTTTGGGGCAAGCCCAGCGACGTGCCGTGGGCCATGATTTTCCCGAACGCGCGCGCCTATGACCTGGAATGGGCCGCTTCTCACCCGCAATGGCAGGCCGCGCTGGCGCAGTTCGGAGCCTTGCCGCGCCATCCTTCGCAGCTTTACGAAATGCTGCTCGAGGGCGTGACCATGTTCACCGTGTTGTGGCTCGTGTCGATGAAGCCGCGGCCGCGTTATCTCATTTCCGGCCTGTTCGCCCTGATGTATGGCTGCTTCCGTTTCGCGGTCGAATTCGTGCGGCTGCCGGATTTCCCGCGTCCGGGCTACATCGCCTGGGGCTGGTTGACCATGGGCCAGATCCTCTCGTTGCCCCTGATCGTCGTCGGCGTCGTGTTGCTGCTGATGTCGCGCAAGGCGCCTACGTTGCGCCCGTACACCGTGGCCATGCCGAGCAACGAAAAGGAGTAAGCCATGCGCGCCTATCTTGACCTGCTGCAGCATGTGCTCGACCACGGCGTCGAAAAGGCCGACCGCACCGGAACGGGCACGCGCAGCGTGTTCGGCTGGCAGATGCGTTTCGACCTGTCCAAGGGTTTCCCGCTGGTCACTACGAAGAAGCTTCACCTCAAGTCGATCATCCACGAGCTGATCTGGTTCCTGCAGGGCGATACCAACATCGCCTACCTCAAGGAACACGGCGTCAGCATCTGGGACGAATGGGCGGACGAACACGGCGAACTTGGGCCGGTGTACGGGCGGCAATGGCGCGCATGGCCCACCGCGGACGGCGGCACCGTCGACCAGATCCGCTGGGTGGTGGACGAGATCAAGCGCAATCCGGATTCGCGACGACTGGTCGTGAATGCATGGAACGTCGGCGAACTGCCGAAAATGGCGTTGATGCCATGCCATGCGCTGTTCCAGTTCTACGTCGCTAACGGCAAGCTCAGCTGCCAGCTGTACCAGCGCTCGGGAGACATCTTCCTTGGCGTGCCCTTCAACATCGCCAGCTACGCGTTGCTGACCCACATGATCGCCCAGGTTTGTGGGCTGGGCGTGGGCGATTTCGTGCATACGTTGGGCGATGCCCACCTTTACAACAACCACGTGGAGCAGGCGCGCCTGCAGCTGTCGCGCGAGCCGCGTTCGCTGCCCAAGCTGCAGCTGAATCCGGACGTGCATTCGGTGTTCGACTTCCGCTTCGAGGACGTCGCCATCGTCGGTTACGAGCCGCACGGTGCCATCAAGGCGCCGGTGGCGGTGTAACACTTCCGCAAGTCGCCGATGGACGTGAGTTGCGTCGGCGCATCCTGCTAAGATCGGCCGGCGCGGCGCCATCGGCCCGGCGACGCGAGCCGTCCCCACTGTCGATGATTCAAGGATTTCCATGGCTATTTCGCTGATCGCCGCGCTGGACGAAAACTTCGCCATCGGCCGTAAGGGGCAGCTTCCCTGGCACCTGCCGGACGACCTGCGGTGGTTCAAGCAGCTGACCCTCGGCAAGTACGTGCTGATGGGCTACAACACCGCGGTCGCCATTGGACGCCCCTTGCCTGACCGGACGAACCTGGTGCTCACGCGTCGGCACGAGGCGCCATTTCCCGGCCAGATCACCGTGCGCTCGCTGCCGGAAGGGCAGGCCAGGGCAGATGGCACCGGGTTGATGGTGATCGGCGGTGGCGAGGTCTACGCCGAAGCGCTGCCGCACGCCAAGCGCCTCTATCTCACCTGGGTCAACGCCGCCGTGGACGGTGCCGACACCTTCTTCCCGGGCGTGCATTTCAGCGAATGGACCGAGCTGTCGCGCGTGCACCACAAGAAGGACGCCGACCATAAATACGACTTCGACATGGTCGAGTACATCCGCAACGACTGAGTTTCCGTTGAAGTCGCCCCATCCTGGTCGCTGCGCCATGCACGTCATGGCCGGCGTCTTGATCGATGCGCAAGGTCGCGTGTTGCTGGCGCAACGCCCGCCTGGCAAGCATTTGGCCGGTTCATGGGAATTTCCCGGTGGAAAGCTCGAAGAGGGCGAATCACCGGCCGCGGGCTTGGCCAGAGAGCTGCATGAGGAACTCGGCATCCAGGTGACGGCCCCGGGCGAGTCGTTGATCCGCGTTCCATGGCGCTATGGTGATCGCCTCTTGCTGCTTGATGCATGGATCCTGCGCCAGTGGGAAAGCGAGCCGGTGTCGCTGGAAGGGCAGGCCCTGCAATGGTGTGCGCCGGATGCTGTCGACCTCACCATGCTGGCGCCGGCCGACCGGCCCATCCTGCGCGCCTTGCAGCTGCCGCCGCGCTATCCGATCACTCCGGCCGACGTTGCCCCTGAGTCGTTCGGCGCGTGGCATGAGCGACTTGTGCGCGCCTTGCATGCGGGCGAGCGGCTGATCCTTCTGCGGTTTCCGCGCTGGCCGCTGGAGCGGGTGCGGGAACTGGCCGACATGCTGTTGCCCGTGGCTCGCCTTCAGGGTGCCCAGCTGATGTTGAGTGGTGACCTGGACGGCGCAAGGGAACTGGGCAGAGGCGTGGGCGTGCAACTCAAGGCTCGGCAATTGATGGCGCTGGAGACGCGCCCCTTGCCGTGGGACCAACCCGTGGGTGCCAGCTGCCATGAGGCTGGCGAGCTGATCCACGCCAGCGCCGTGGCGGATTTCGCGACCCTGTCGCCGGTGGCGACAACAGCGACCCATCCGGATCAAGCCCCGCTGGGCTGGGATGCATTCCGTCTGATGGTCGATGGAGCTGCCTTGCCGGTCTATGCGTTGGGCGGCATGCGCGACGAAGACATGGCGACGGCGCAGCGGGCCGGGGCGCAGGGCATTTCCGGTATCCGCGGCTTTTGGTGAGCGCGGTCAGCACTTGGCACGCGCCAGTGCCAGGTATTGCTGATTAAGCCGCTCGACGGCGACATCGAGTTCGGCTTCGTCGCCGTGGTTTTCGACGATGTCATCGGCCAGCTTGAGGCGATCGGCACGACTGGCCTGGCGTTCGATCATCCGCATGGCGAGGGCTTTGTCGATGCCGTCGCGCCGCAGCAGTCGGTCGAGCTGGACGGCCTCGGGCGCATCGACCACGAGCACGCGGTCCACCCAGCGGTAGCGCGCCATGTTTTCCGCCAGCAAAGGGATCGCCAGCAGGCAGTAAGGCCCATGGTCGGCGATGGCGTGATCGTGCAGCCACGCCCGTACGCGGGGATGGATGATGGCTTCCAGCGCCCGCCGCTCTTCGTCATTGCCAAAAACGCGCTGGCGCATGGCGGCCCGGTCGAGCTGTCCCTGTGCGTCGAGAACGCCGGTGCCGAAATGGTCGACGACGGCATGCAGACCATCACTGCCTGGCGCAATGACCTCACGCGCCGCGATGTCCGCATCGTACACATGGATACCCAGGGCCTCGAACCGCTTCGACACCGCGCTTTTTCCCGCGGCGATGCCGCCGGTGAGCGCAACGACGTAGCCCGGGCGCGGCGTGTTCATCGCATGCCGGTCAGCTGTGCGTAGTGCTGCCACAGCCAGTCCCCCGCCACGAACCAGGTCCAGCCGGCCGCCGCGATGAAGGGCCCGAACGGCATCGGGATATCCCGCTCATGCTTGCGCAACAGGATCAACGCACCGCCGACGAGCGCGCCGATCAGCGACGACAGCAGGACTACCGGCAGCAGGGCCGTCGGCCCCATCCAGGCTCCGAGCGCAGCCAGCAACTTGAAGTCGCCGTAGCCCATGCCTTCCTTGCCGGTCAGCAGCTTGAACAGCCAATACACGCTCCACAGGCTCAGATAACCGATCGCCGCGCCGATGATCGCAGCCGTCGGCAGCACGAACATCGCCAGCAGGCTCAGCAGCAGGCCCATCCACAGCAGGGGATAGTTGAGCTGGTCGGGCAGGTACTGGGTCCGGAAGTCGATGCCTGAAAGAGCTATCAACATCCAGGTAAACACCAGGCCCGCCACGGCCGGCCACGTCGGCCCGAACTTCCACACGATCACCGCACTCAGCACGCCGCTCATCAACTCGACCAGCGGGTACTGGATCGAAATCGGCACCTTGCAGTACCGGCAGCGTCCACCCAGCAGCAGCCAGCCAAACAGCGGGATGTTGTCCTTCACCGCCAGCGGATGCTTGCAGTGCGGGCAATGGGATGGCTCTCGCACGATGCCCGGCGGCATCGCCTGCTCGTCCGTTGCCATCTCCAACGTATCCAACGCGTCCCGCCGCCACTCCGCCTTCATCCGCTCCGGCAGACGCAGGATCACGACATTGAGAAAGCTGCCAACCAACAGGCCAAGGACTGCCGCGGCAAGGATCCAGGCCCAGAGAGGGAGTTCGAGCATGTGTGATTCCAGGAGCTATAAAAAAGGCCCCCTCCCGGCGGGAGAGGGGCCTGACTTTGAAGAGATTACACGGTGCCGGCGAGCTTGAAGATGGGCAGGTACAGCGCGATGACCATGCCACCCACCACCACGCCGAGGATCACCATGATCAGTGGCTCGAGCAGGGTCGACAGCGTATCCACCGCCGTGTTGACCTCCTCCTCGTAGAACTCAGCGACCTTGAAGAGCATATGGTCGAGCGCACCGGATTCTTCGCCAATGGCGGTCATCTGCACCACCATGTTGGGGAACAGCCCGGTCTGGCGCATCGACAGCTGCAGCTGATGGCCGACGGCGACGTCATCGCGCATCTGCAGGACTGCCTCGCCGTAGACGATGCTGCCGGTGGCGCCCGCTACAGCCTCCATGGCTTCCACAAGGGGTACGCCCGCCCTGAAGGTGACGCCCAGGGTGCGTGCGAAACGGGCAATGGCCGACTTGCGCAGGATATCGCCCATGACCGGCAACCTCAGCGCGACTCGATCGAGCAAGTGTGCGAACTTGGGCGAGCGCTTCTTGGCCATGACGATAGCCACGACAGTACCGACGATGCCGCCGATCAACACCCACCAATACGATTTCATGAACTCGGACGCGTTCATGACGATCTGGGTGGGTACCGGCAATTCCGCACCCGCATCTTTGAAGGTCTGGGCGAACACCGGCACCACGAACAAAAGCATGATCATGCTGACGAGCATGGCGACGCCCACCACCATGGTTGGGTAGAACAGGGCCTTCTTGATCTTGGCCTTCATGTTCTCCATGCGCTCCTTGTACGTCGCCACCGTATCCAGCACGGTGTCGAGTACGCCTGCCGACTCACCGGCATGCACCAGGTTGCGGTAGAGCTCGTCGAACTGAACGGGGTACTTGGCCAGCGCCTCGTGCAGGGCCGCGCCGCCTTCGATGGTCTGTTTCACGTCCGTCAGCATGTTCTTGAAGCGGACATTCTTCTGGCCGTCGGCGATGATCTCGAAGGCCTGCACCATTGGCACGCCGGAGGCCATCATGGTGGCGATCTGGCGGCTGAAGATCGCCACGTCACCGGGCTTCACCGTGCTGCCCGTGGAGCCGAATAGCGGTTTTCCGCGTTCTCGCACCGTCTGCGGGTTCATACCCTGTCGCCGCAGTTCCGCCTTGACCAGCGAAGCGTTCTTCGCGGTCATTTCGCCCTTCATGCGCTTGCCGCGTTTATCGAGCGCGACCCACTCATACATGGTCAGCGCACTTACTTGAGCGCGCTGCGCGGCAAGCTTTGCGGTGTTCTTCGCGGTGGCGGTGGCCGTGGCCATTGCAATTTCCCCTGATGGTACGGTCGGGCCACCTCAGGAGGGCGGCCGCTCTTGTCTCGTGCAGCTTAAGTCATTATTACAGCTCAATTCGTGGCACCGGGCGCAACTCCGGTGTGACGAGTCCCCTATTCAAGCCGTTCGGGCCAGAAGGAGGGGACGTTAGTCCTTGGTCACACGGTCGATTTCAGCCAAGCTGGTGACGCCTTTCTTCACCTTGAGCAGCGCTGACGCGCGCATATCGTTGATGCCAGCCTTTCGTGAGACCTCGGCAATCTGAAGTGCGTTGCCGCCCTGCAAGATGATCTTCTGGATTTCTTCCAGCATGGGCATGACCTGATAGATGCCCACACGGCCCTTGTAGCCCTCGTTGCAGCTATCGCAGCCGACGGCCTCGTAGATAGTCAGCCCGGCATCGATCTCCTCCTGAGTGAAGCCGGCATCCAGCAGTGTCTGCGGTGGCAAGTCCATCGGGCGCTTGCAGTCATGTAGACGGCGAGCCAGGCGCTGCGCAATCACGAGGCTGACGGACGAGGTGATGTTGTAGGGCGCGATGCCCATGTTCATCAGACGTGAGATCGTCTGCGGAGCATCATTGGTGTGCAGTGTCGAGAGCACCATGTGGCCGGTCTGTGCCGCCTTGATGGCGATTTCGGCGGTCTCCAGGTCGCGGATTTCGCCGACCATGATCACGTCTGGGTCCTGGCGCAGGAATGAGCGCAGAGCCGCCGCGAAGGTCATGCCGCGCTTGGTGTTCTGCTGGACCTGGTTGATGCCCTCGACGCGGATTTCCACCGGGTCTTCGACCGTGGAGATATTGCGCTCCGCGGTATTGAGGATATTGAGCGCGGTGTAGAGCGAAACCGTCTTACCCGAGCCGGTCGGGCCGGTAACCAGCACCATGCCGTAGGGTTTGTGGATGGCATCCAGATAAAGCTTCTTCTGGGTGTCCTCATAGCCCAGTGCGTCGATGCCCAACTTGGCCGCGGAGCCATCCAGGATACGCAGCACAATCTTCTCGCCAAACAGCGTGGGCAGCGTACTGACGCGGAAGTCCACCGCGCGGCTCTTGGACAGGTTGAGCTTGATGCGACCGTCCTGCGGTACGCGGCGCTCCGCGATGTCCAGGCCCGACATCACCTTCAGGCGTGACGAGATGCGGGAAGCCAGCTTCATCGGTGGGCTGGCTACGGCGCGCAGCATGCCATCCATGCGCAGACGCACGCGGTACTGGGTTTCGAATGGCTCGAAGTGAATGTCCGACGCGCCGCGCTTGATCGCGTCCACCAGGATTTTGTTGACGAACTTGACCACCGGCGCGTCGTCGGTGGAATTGGCGTCGATGCCCGTGCTTTCAGTTTCGTCGTCGCCACTTTCCAGGGCCAGCTCGTCCAAGTCACCGCCACCCAGATCGGGCAGGGTGTTGCTCATGGAGTTGAGCGTGGTCTCGATGGTACGCAACAGCTGGCCGCGCTCGACCAGGATGGGCTCCACCATGCAGTTGGAGTGGAACTTGATCTCGTCCAGCGCATGCGATTGCATGGGGTCGGCAATGCCGACGAACAGGCGCTTACCCCGCTTGAACAGCGGAAGCGCGTGATGCTTGTTGATCAATGCTTCGCTGATCAGGTTGGCCGGCATCTGGCCAACGGCGATGGCAGACACATCCATCACGGGCATGCCGAACTCGTCCGAGGCGATGCGGGTGAGCCGGCTGCTATCGACCAGGTTGTGGTCCAGAAGCCAGGCGGTCAGCGAGGTCTTGTGCTGGAGCGAGTCGGCGACTGCCTTGCGCACATCGGCTTCCGGCAGTACGTCCTCGGAGACCAGCCTGCGTGCCAGGCCCGAAAGGCCCGCAAGCGACGGTTGCATTAGCGTTGACATGGCGATACTGACTCAGCCCCCTGATTAAAAGGGAATTTACCCCAGTTGGGCAGGTTGGTCACGTAAAGGCGAAATGACGGATGCCCCTTGAGTGACACGGCGCACATATGACCGGATGGCACCGCTCCATGCAACGGCCGTGCCTCGGAGAGGCGCTGTCATGGACGGCCCGGGCCAGGGTGGGATAGAAAGAGCGCTTCGCCTTGCAGATGACCTCCCGTGGCACAAGTAGACAACTCCGTTCCTTTCCTAGTCTTCGGGGGCCCTCGTATCGAGGAGCCTGAGATTGCCGAGGTGGAGGCGTGCCTGCGCTCCGGCTGGCTGGGTACGGGGCCGCGGGTAGCTCAGTTCGAGCGCGACTTCGCCGCCTGGCGGCGTGTCCAGCCGTCACGGGTAGCCGCAGTCAATTCATGCACCGCAGCGCTCCATGTGAGCATGGTGGCTGCCGGGCTTGAGCCGGGCAGCGAGGTCATCACGACCCCGCTGACCTTCTGCGCCACCGTGAATGCCATTCTGCACGCGGGTCTGAGCCCAGTGCTGGCCGATGTCGATCCCTTCACCCAGAACCTCGATCCTGCGGCCATCGAGGCCGCCATAACCCCGCGCACCCGGGCGATCCTGCCTGTGCACTTCGCCGGCCACCCCTGCGACATGGGGCGGATCATGGCCATCGCTGAGCGCCACGGCCTTGTGGTCATCGAGGATTGTGCGCATGCCATCGAGAGTGAGTACCGCGGACAGGCGGTCGGGACCTTTGGCGACTTCGGCTGCTTCAGCTTTTACGTGACCAAGAACGTCGTCACCGGCGAGGGTGGCATGATCCTGGGGCGCGACGAGGAGCACATTGCCCGTGCACGCATACTGGCGCTGCACGGCATGAGCAAGGACGCCTGGCACCGGTTCGGCGACAAGGGCTATCGGCACTATCAAGTGGTCGAATGCGGCTTCAAGTACAACATGATGGATCTGCAGGCCGCGATCGGCATCCATCAGCTGGGCCGGGTGGAGCAGAACTGGGCGCGGCGCCGAGAACTCTGGCTGCGCTACGACCAAGCATTCGCAAACCTTCCTGTCGGCTTGCCCGCGGCGGCGGAAGAGGGCACCCGGCATGGCCATCACCTGTACACGATCATGGTGGATGAGGCACGCTGCGGCATCAGTCGGGATGATTTCCTCGAAGCGATGAATACCGCCCGCATTGGCACCGGTGTGCATTACCTCTCGGTCCCGGAGCACCCGTACTACCAGCAACGCTTTGGTTGGCGGCCGGAGCAGTGGCCCCACGCCATGCGCCTGGGGCGCCAGACTGTAAGTCTCCCGTTGTCTCCGGCCATGACCGACGCGGACGCTCAGCGTGTCGTAGAGGCGGTGACGGCAATCGTGAGGCACACCTGACGAGACCCGGCACGCGGATCCGCCACAAACGTCAAATTCGCCACAGCCATTCGCCGGGCTGCGGTTTATCATGCGCTGGTCTATCGGGGGAGCCCACTTGAGTCATCTAAGCATCATTTTGCCCGCCAAGAACGAAGGGGCGGCCTTGAAGGAGCTCCTGCCTCGCCTGCGCGCCGCCCAGCCCGACGCCGAGATCATCGTGGTGGACGACGGCTCGACCGATGACACCCGCGACATCTGCGCCGCGGCCAGCGTGACTTGCCTGTCGTCTCCCTATTCGATGGGCAATGGCGCGGCCATCAAGCGCGGTGCACGGGCTGCCAGCGGTGGCGTGCTCGTGTTCATGGATGGCGATGGCCAGCACGACCCAGCCGATATCGCGCGTTTGTTGGAAAAGCTTGAGCAGGGCTACGACATGGTGGTGGGTGCGCGCGACTGGAGCAGTCAGGCGGGCGTGGGGCGCGGTGTCGCCAACACCATCTACAACTGGCTCGCCACGCGCATGACGGGGCATGCGGTGATGGATCTCACCTCCGGCTACCGTGCCGTTCGTGCCGATAAATTCCGCGAATTCCTGCACCTTCTGCCTAATGGGTTTTCCTATCCCACCACCAGCACCATGGCGTTTTTTCGCAGTGCGTATCCCGTGGCCTACGTGCCGATCAAAGCCGCACAACGTGTAGGCAAGAGCCACATCAGGCCGCTGAAAGACGGTGTGCGGTTTTTGCTGATTATTTTCAAGATCGCTACGTTGTATTCACCGCTGAAGTTGTTTGTGCCGACAAGCGGGTTGTTTTTCGTGCTGGGTCTGTCCAACTATTTGCGGACATTTTTGTCCGAAGGCCGACTGACCAATATGAGTGCTTTGCTATGGAGTGCTTCGGTCATTGTCTTTTTGATCGGACTTGTATCCGAACAGATCACTAACCTCACCTACAGGCGCGAGTCCTGAGATGCGGTGCAGCGCGCCTCAAATGCTTAAAGTGATTATTGCTGTGCGTTAATTTTTTGAGCGTGCGCAATGTCGGATTGGTGTCGGCGTAGCTAATACTCCTGATTTTTCGTCACCATCAGTGATGATTGGACTGTCTAAGTACATTCTGCTGAATAGGGATCGCCCATCAATGGGATCTACAACAAAGCGCGCATTGATTACCGGAGTCACCGGTCAGGACGGGGCTTACTTGGCCGAATTCCTGCTCGAGCGCGGATACGAGGTTCACGGGATCAAGCGGCGCGCGTCCTCTTTCAACACCAAGCGTATCGACCATCTCTACCGCGATCCGCACGATGCGGGTGTGCGTTTTTTCTTGCACCATGGTGACGTTACGGACTCGTCGAGCCTGATTCGCATCATGCAGCAGGTGCAGCCGGACGAGGTCTACAACCTCGCAGCGCAAAGCCATGTTGCGGTGTCGTTCGAGCAACCGGAATACACTGCAGACACCAATGCCCTTGGGACACTGCGTCTGTTGGAGGCCATTCGTATTCTTGGGCTCCAGCAACGTACGCGCTTCTATCAGGCGTCGACCTCCGAGATGTATGGGTTAGTACAGGAAACTCCGCAGCGTGAAAGCACGCCATTTCATCCGCGCTCACCGTACGCAGTGGCGAAATTATATGCGTACTGGATCACGGTGAATTACCGCGCTGCGTATGGTATCCATGCAAGTAACGGTATTTTGTTCAATCATGAATCACCTGTACGGGGCGAAAATTTCGTCACGCGCAAGATCACCCGCGGTCTTGCACGCATCAAGCTCGGGCTGCAGCCTTGTCTATATCTTGGAAATCTGGATGCGAAGCGCGACTGGGGGCATGCGCGTGACTATGTCGTTGCACAATGGCTAATCCTGCAACAGGATCAACCGAGCGACTACGTGATTGCTTCGGGCCACCAATACAGCGTCCGTGATTTCGTCAATGCAGTGGCTCGCGAAATGAGGATAGGCCTCACTTGGCGAGGTAGTGGGTTGAATGAGCAAGGTGTGGACGACGATGGACGTGTCATTATCGCCGTCGATCCCCGTTACTTCCGCCCAGCAGAAGTCGATACATTACTTGGCGATGCCTCAAAAGCGATGCGTGAACTCGGCTGGTCACCGACCATTGGATTCGACGAGCTCGTACGGGAAATGGCACAAGCCGATCTGCGAGCCGCGCAGCGCGATGAATTGATTACTCGGCACGGTTACCGTGCCGATGACTTCAACGAGTAGCCTACATGCGATTGGCGTGGAACATGGCGGTGGCGATGGCCAATTCGGTTGTCGTCGTGCTGATCAGTCTCATCGCGCTTCCGTTCTATTTGCGATTCCTTGGCATGGAGGCTTACGGGCTAGTTGGATTCTATGCAACGCTGCAGACGGTGTTGCAAGTGCTCGATTTGGGTCTCGCGCCGACGATTAGTCGCGAAATCGCGCAGGGGGCAGAAACCGGGGGGCAGCGGCGTTCGGCATCATTGTTGCGTACGCTGGGCGTGATTTATGTCGGCGTCGCTGTTGCGATCGCCGCCGTCATTGCGCTAGCGGCCCCGTGGGTTGGCAGTCATTGGCTGCAGGCGAGGGCGTTGCCGGAATCGACTGTTGCGCAGGCTGTTGCTTTGATGGGTGTCAATCTTGCCTGTCGTTGGCCTATTAGCCTCTATCAGGGGGCGCTGATCGGCGCACATCGACTCGCACGCTATGCTGCGGCCAGCATGGTCATTAACATCTGCGCTGCTTTCACAACCATTGCCGTCCTCGCTTGGGGTGTTCGTAGTATCCAGGCGTTCTTCATCGTCCAGGCGGCCTTTGGGTTGCTCTTGGTAATAGCGTTGCGAGTATTGGCGTGGCATGCGCTCGGTGGGCGAGATGCGCCCTATGATTTCGGTGATCTGCGGCGGGTTTGGCATTTCTCGGCGTGGATGGGGGGCGTCGTGATTGCTGGTCTCTTGGTATCTCAATTCGACAAGCTTGTATTGAGTCGCGTCATTGCTCTTGAGTCCTTTGCGCATTACATGCTGGCAGCGCTGATTGTGAGTGGATTGCAAATTCTCACCACGCCTGCATTTAATTCCTTGTATCCGAAATTCTCTGCTTTGATTGCGAGGGGGGACTGGGCATCGCTTGAGTACCTCTATACCGTGCTCGCACGCCTGTTTTCCACCGCGCTGCTTGCGCTGGCATTTGCGGTGGTATTTCAGACCGAATCGCTGGTCACTATTTGGCTCGTGGATGCGAGGGTTGCTGCAGAAGTTGCGCCGCTCGCGGCTTGGCTCGCCATTGGATCTGCCCTCAATGGGATCATGATCTTTCCGTATTGCCTGCAACTTGCGGCTGGGAAGCCAAAGTTGGCATTTCTTATGGCTGCGGGCTTATTGGTAGTGGCGATACCTTTAGTGCTTGTGATGGCAGTTCGCTACGGTGCTATTGGCGGCGCGGTAAGTTGGACGTTGCTGAATGTTTTCTATCTCCTCGTTGGGACATGGTTCACTGGTCGCAAAGTGGCTAGGTTTGCCGGCTGGTTGTGGCTCAGTCGCGGTGTACTGGTGCCACTGCTCGCCACGCTTGCGACAGCATCACTTGGCGCCTGGATATGTCGCGCCCTTGTCGTGAAGCCTTGGGTTTCCCTGGGGATCGGCGCGATTGCAGCTTTCTCCGGGATGGCGTTGGGGCTTGTTGGCAGCTTCACTCGCCAGGAGTTTCGGCGCATCGTGAACACGGCGCTCGGGGGCACATTGCCGGCCGAGCGTGGACTTTCTTGATTGGAGTTTAGGGATGCTCGGCAAGGTCATCGACTACTTGGTCGACTACAAGGCGCGCCAACGCATAGCCATTGCGCTAGCAAAAGGCGGAGCTTCGATGCTGTCGCGGCAGGTGGACTTGCGCGATCCAAATACGTGGGAGTTTTCCGGCTTCAGCCAAAACGGTGAAGATGGGGTCATCGATGTACTGCGCCGACAACTGCAGGCGCCGAACCGCTATATCTTCGAAATAGGTTCGGCGGATGGCACGGAAAACAACAGCAGTTGGCTCTTGCTGGCTGAGCGCTATGAAGGTTTGACGATTGAAGGCGATCCACGCCAATCCGCGCGCGCGCGCCGAAACGTCGCTCGCTATAGCATTGGCAGCGAATGCGTGTCGATGTTCGTGACGTTGGGGGTAGTTGACGCCATCATGTCGAAGCTCGCGTTCATGGATCCTGATGTCTTCTCGCTTGACATCGACGGCAATGATTATCACATCGCTAATGCATTGTTCGAGCGTGGCTTCAGGCCAAAAATCGTTTCCGTTGAATATAACTCTGCGTTTGGGCCGGATCGAAGCGTAACTTCAGTGTATCGCGATGACTTCCGGCGTACTACGGCACATCCTTCAGGCTTGTACTACGGTGTTTCTATCGCTGCTTGGAAGAACTTCTTTGGGAGCCGGGGTTATCAGTTCATCACGGTAGATGCGAATGGCGTCAATGCGTTCTTCGTTGATCCGATCACGATTGGGCGCGACAGTTTTCTGTCCGAGATTAACAATAAGCGGCAGTTTGCCGAGAATCGCTATCAGTTTCGAGCGTACGGTTGCGACCATATTGGACAGTTCGCGCTCATCGCGGACCAGCCGCTGGTGCAGATTCCCACGTTCGAACTGAATCCTTCTGTCGGAAGAAGCTGATGCAGCCACGCTTGTCTATCTGCATCGCGACGTTGAACAGGGGTGCGTTTATCGGTGAGACGCTTGACTCGATTGTTCGACAATTGCGAGACAACACCGAAGTAGTGATCGTCGATGGCGCCTCGAAGGACAACACTGCCGAAATCGTTGGGCGCTACGCCCGGTCTGATCCGCGTGTGCGTTATGTTCGATTGCCGGTCAACTCAGGCGTGGACCAGGATTACGACAAAGCCGTCGATCATGCCCGGGGAGAATATTGTTGGCTGATGACCGATGACGACCTGCTCAAGCCTGGCGCTGTCGACCGCGTACTCGGTGCATTGGATGGGCGCGCCGAGCTCGTTGTCGTCAATACGGAAGTGCGCACCGTCGATTTTCGTGGCGCGTTGCGCGATGCACTGATCGCCAAAACCCAAGATGTCGAATACAGCCCCGCCGATGCCGACCGATTGTTTATTGATACTGCACATGCGCTCAGTTTTATCGGATGCGTCGTCGTGCTTCGCCGCTTCTGGCTGTCGCGCGATCGTGTCCCGTACTACGGTTCGTTGTTCATACATGTGGGTGTCATTTTTCAAGGGCCTACACCGCGCGCGCGCCTTATCAGGGAGCCGCTGATCTCGATCCGCTACGGCAACGCGATGTGGACGCCGCGTGGCTTCGAGATTTGGATGTTCAAGTGGCCATCGCTTGTATGGTCGTTCGGGAGCGTATCGTCGTCGGCGAAATCATGCATCTGTGCTCGGGAGCCGTGGCGACAACTTCGCAAGCTATGGCTCTACCGTAGTATCGGTGGTTATGGGCGTGGCGAATACCAGCGCTACCTCGCCGGCGCGCCGATGACCTGGTTCATGCGTTTACTGTCGCGGGGGATCGCAAACATTCCGATGATCTTCGCCAACATGGTGTCAAGCCTCTATTGCGGCTTGTTTGCACGCCATGCACGAATGAATATCTACGACCTCTCGCGCAGTGCGCACGCATCGTTCATTGCGCGTGTTGTGGCGCGGTCCGTGGGATATTGAGATGAGCACGATCCTCATCACTGGCGCCACTGGGCAGGATGGTGGTTATCTTGCCGAGCAGCTGCTTGAGGAGGGGCATCAGGTTGTCGGGTTGTTGCGGCAAGGCCGTGCGTCATTTGTGCGCCACGCCGATGGCGTCAGAATCGCTGAGTGGGATTTCACTGATGTTGCCGCGTTGCGCGATCTGCTGCGCATGTTTCGGCCAGCCGCGTTCTACAATCTTGCGGCCTTCTCCTCCGGTGCTGGCATGTACGACGACGCGGTGGGAATCGGCGAGTTCAACGGGATCGTCGTGGCCAGAATGCTGCAGGCGATAGCTGAGACTGATTTATCAATTCGCTTCTGTCAGGCATCAAGTAGTGAAATGTTCGGTGATCCTGTTGAAGTGCCCCAAGATGAGGCCACGCCCTTTAGGCCTCGTAGTCCGTACGGCGCGGCAAAGTTGTTTGCGCATACTGCAGTGCGTGCTTATCGCGAGCGGGAAGGCTTATTCGCTTGTTCGGCGATTCTCTATAATCACGAGAGTCCGCGGCGGCGTCCGGTCTTTGTCACCCGTAAGATCACTGATGCTGTTGCACGCATTAGGTCCGGTGGGAGGGAGCCTTTGTATCTCGGTAACCTCGAGGCAAAGCGCGATTGGGGCTATGCGCCTGACTACGTACGGGCGATGCGGTTGATGCTTGCCCATAGTCGCGCCGATGACTACATCATAGCCACTGGAAAACTCCATTCGGTGCGCGATGTATGTGAGATTGCTTTTTCGCACGCAGGTTTGGACTATCGCGACTGGGTTATTGGCGACGCTGCTGATCCGCGGCACGATGTCCGTTGCCCGATGATTGGTAATGCTACAAAGGCACGTGAAATCCTGGGCTGGCAACCAGTCATGGATTTCGAGGCGCTGGTGCGTCTAATGGTTGACGCATCGATCGCGTCCCTTGCTTCCAAGGATTCAATGTCATGACGCAAACCCTCGAGCGCTGCCGCATTTGCGGCAATGCACATCTCGAACAGGTTCTCGACCTGGGAGAACAAATGTTGACCGGCGTGTTTCCGCGTTCCCGCGATATGAGGGTAACCACCGGCCCTTTGAGGCTAGTGAAATGCGTGGGCGATGACGTGTGCGGGCTATTGCAGCTCGCGCATTCCTATGACCTTGGCGAGATGTACGGCGAAAACTACGGCTATCGTTCGGGACTTAACGCGAGCATGGTGCGGCACTTACATGCGAAGGTCGAGCGCGTTCTCAATTGGGTCTCGCTGCGGGCAGGCGATCTCGTCGTCGATGTTGGTGCCAACGATGGAACGACGCTTGCTGCATATCCGGAATCGCTAGGCGCTGACTTGCTCGGCATCGATCCTACTGGTGCGAAGTTCCGTCAGTACTACAAGCCACACGTAGATCTGTGCGCCGATTTTTTTACGGCTGATATGCTGCGCAAAGTACGGCCGGGCAAGCATGCGCGTGTGCTGACATCATTCTCGATGTTCTACGACCTCGAGTCGCCGATGGCCTTTATGCGGGATGTCTATGACGTGCTCGCCGATGATGGAGTATGGGTGTTTGAGCAGAGCTATATGCCGGCGATGCTCGATTCGGTGTCCTACGATACGGTCTGCCATGAGCATCTGGAATACTACGCGCTCAAGCAGGTGAAGTGGATGGCGGATCGTGTTGGCTTCGTTATTGTCGATATCGAGTTCAACGATGTAAACGGTGGGAGCTTCTCGGTGACCGCGGCCAAAGCGGCTTCAGGCATGTCTGAGAGCCCCGAGATCAAGCGAATACTTGCCGACGAACAGGAGCGTGGCCTCGATACGCTCGCGCCGTTCGAGAACTTTGCTCGCAATACCGAGGCATCGCGAAATGGTTTACGTGAGTTCATCGCGAAGGCCAGGGCCGGCGGCAAGACAATTGCTGCGCTTGGCGCATCGACGAAAGGCAATGTGCTGCTGCAGTATTGCGGTGTTACGGTCGACGATATTGCCGAGGTCGGTGAAGTAAATCCGGACAAGTTCGGCGCGATGACGCCAGGCACTTATTTGCCGATTCGGCCGGAAGGTGAGGTGCTTGGGCACGGGCACGATTTCCTCATTGTGTTACCGTGGCATTTCCGTAAAAATTTTCTTGCCAATCCCGCGTACTCAGGGCGCACGCTAGTGTTCCCTCTGCCAACATTGCAGATAGTAAACGCGGGAGCTGTGTTCTCGTGACGGTGTGTATGACTGAGCCAGGTAGCGCGCCGCGGGCCCGGGCAATCGCGTTTTATTTGCCGCAGTTCCATCCGATCCCTGAGAACGATGCGTGGTGGGGCAAGGGCTTCACCGAATGGACCAATGTCGTGACTGGCAAGCCACGCTTTGATGGGCACGGGCAACCACATTTGCCGGCGGATCTGGGTTTTTATGACTTGCGTGTGCCTGAGACAAGGCAGGCGCAAGCTGACATGGCACGTGGCGCGGGCATCGAAGCATTCTGTTATTACCACTACTGGTTTCAAGGCAAGCGCCTGTTGAACCGCCCGTTCGACGAAGTGCTCTCATCAGGCACCCCTGATTTCCCGTTCTGCCTGTGCTGGGCCAATGAGAGCTGGTCGCGAGCATGGAGTGGGCGGGATCACGACGTATTGATACAGCAAGGCTATGATGAGGCTGATAATGCGATTCATATCGCATGGCTATGTAGTGTGTTTCAGGATCCGCGTTATCTCCGTGTCGACGGCCGTCCGTTGTTTCTCGTCTATATGCCGGAAAGGCTGCCGGATGCTTCTCTTCTACTCGAGCAGTGGCGTCATAAAGCGATCGCGCAAATTGGTATCGAGCCATATTTTTGCGCAGTTCTTACCGGCTTCTCGACGCTCGACGTGGCGGGGCTGCGTGCTCTTGGCTTCGATGGCGTAGTGGAATTCGAGCCAAATCGTAAGCATTTCCCCGCTTCGAAGAACGCCACGGGTCGAATCGTCTCGCTGCTGCAGCGTGTGTTGCCGACTAGGTGGTACGACACGTTGCGCAACAGCTCATGGCTCGGCAAGCGCAACCTCAATACTGTTGTCGATTACGTCTCTTACGTTGACAAGCGTCGCATGCGCCCCTCGCTTGATGAAACGACTTACCCTGCTGTGTTCCCTAGCTGGGACAATTCAGCGCGCCGCACTTCGGCGACGATCATCGAAAATCACGATCCGGTGCAGTACAGGCGCTGGCTTGAGGACGCGATTTCGCGCGTGGAGCTGCGCAACGCAGAGCATCGTCTCATCTTCATCAATGCTTGGAACGAGTGGGCAGAAGGTTGTCATCTTGAGCCAGATCGGTTGCATGGGGGCGGCTTTTTGGATGCAACGGCTAATGCCCTTGCTGCTCGCGCTAGCATAGTTAATGACTAGCTCAAGCGAGGCGAGTCTAACTGCGTTAAGAAGGGCGCAGTCGTTGAGGTGACACTCCGCTCGGGTCCATCGAGACTGGGCAAGCAATGTTCTATGGGCGCAACACTGTTCTGCAGGTGGCACGCCGAGTCTCGACTAATGCCGGCTACGGCCGGCGTGGCGCATCGCAGAGTTCGTGCGGGATGAGGAAATCGTCGGCCACAGCCCGGCGCCCATATCGTTCGTCGACTGACGATAGCCGCAATTTTTAGAGTGAACGCCAAAGTGCTGATAAGGACTTAGCGGATTTGAGGCGGCCCGTACCGACGAAGTAAGTCGAGCTTGCGTGGTGTCATGGTGAATCCGCTCAAGTAGCCGAAGAGCGTGATTTTGCGCTGCTGCTGGACATGTTTGCGTTGTGCGATCAAGGGTGTCAGCTCCCTGAAGAATCTGCGAAGTGCGCGACTATAAATTTGTCGCCAAATACTGGGATCTCTTTTGACCGCCGTAAGAACGGCTCCCTCTGCGGTGAGCGCTAAGATGTGGAATGCAAGCCACGGCCATGCGAAGGGCGTCGGAGTGCAGACCAGCATGACTGCCGTTTTATTCCGTTCGCTCAGATACCGTCTCCGGTAAGTTGTTTGCAGGCCGTGAGTGGTGTCTGCCCTGTTTCCACCGAAGCTTGCGCCTTGGCGGTGTCTGTAACCGCTGGTAGTGGTCACTTGCACAGGGCTCCGCTGAAGGCGGGCGGCGCAGCAAAGGTAGAGATCTTCAGCGATAGAGCCAAGCCATGGGGGGAATCCACCCAAAGCCGTCCATAATCGGCGCGGTAACCAGATGCATGCTCCGATCACCATCGCAACATCGGTACGCTCGGGCTTGAGGTTGGGTGTGGGATTGTAGAACGGATCCAGCAAGCACCCTCTGTCGACCAGTTGACCAGTAACCCAGTCGTATTGCGGCAGCGTAAGGATGCCCGGTACAGGCTGGGCGTGAGCAGCTTTCAGCAAAGTAGTTATGGCGTCAGGGAACAGGGCAGCATCGTTATTGAGCAAAAGTATGAACTCGCCACGTGCCAGTTCGGCCATGCGATTGTTCGCGACGCAAAAGCCGACATTCTCTCGGCTTTCAATCAGCTCAACCCTAGCATGCTTGTTGCGTATCAGTGCAACGGATTCATCAGAGGAGGCATCATCGTGAATGATGATTTCTATATTGTCTGCTTCGGCTTGCGCGTAGATGGATTCCAGACAATCCGTAAGCAATGCCGCGCCGTTGTAGTTTGCGATGCAAATGGAACAGATCGGCTCCACAGGGTGAATCAATGCTGGGTGGTGTTGAACCAATGCCATGCGTTTTCCAGCCCTTGGTTTAGCGGAGTGGTTGGCATCCACCCATAAAGTGATTCAGCCAGAGTGGGGTCAATCACAACGCGAGGTGTGTCCACTTTGCGCGCGGCGTCATAGATCCGTAGCAGTCGCATCCCGGTTATGTTTTCCAACTGGAGGAAGAGCTCATTGAGGCTTACACCGACACCACTGGCGGCATTGAGCACAGTTGCCCCTAGTGACATAGGGCAGCTCAGGATGGATTGGCATAGGTCAATGAAGTCTCCGATATAGAGATAGTCCCGGACCGTCGATCCATCTCCCCAGACTGTCAGCGTTTCACCTCGCGACATCTTGCCTAAGCACGCCGGAATGATGCCGAAGCCGGAACGTTCGTTCTGACCGGGGCCATAAACATTGGACGGCCGAACTATGGTTGCCGCGCCGCCATATTGCCTGCTCCAGGCCGCAATGAAATGTTCAGCAGCAATCTTGCCAGCTCCATGATACGAGCGGGGCGCCACGGTCGAGGCCTCTGTGGCGACGTGCCCCGAATCGCTCCCGTACAGGGTTCCGCCAGAGGAGAGATAGAGGAGGTTTGTTTGCGGCTTCTGCTGCATGGCTTGCAGCAAGGCCAATGTGGGGCGCAGGTTTTCCTCAAGCTCTGCCAGTGCATTGCCTGCAGTGCTGCCGGGCGTGGATCGGCTGGCGACATGAACAACGACGCGACTGCGCGCAATCCATGACGCGTAGTGCTCTTTTGCCTCACACGCGATGGACTCGATATTGTGGGACTGAAAAGGGATGGAACGCCGGCTGACCGCGATGACCTTGTTGCCACCCGCTGCCAATGCCTGCACGAGATGCCTCCCAATGAAGCCCCCAGCACCGATAACGAGCACATGGTCACTCACCGGTATGTGTTCCAGTCAGTTTGCGATAGATAGAGACATAACGGCCAGCACAGTCATCCCACGTACCCATTTCACGTTCAACTTTCGCTCGCGCAGCTTCACCGAACTCGCAGTTCACTACCGGATCTTCGAGAGTCTCCAAGGCGGCAAGGTAAGCCTCGGGTGAATCGCACAACATGCCTGTGCGATGTTGGTCGACGATGGATGAGTGCGCTGGCATGCGCGAGGCTATGATAGGAAGACTGGCGGCCATAGCCTCCAACATGACCTGAGGGCGGCCTTCAGAATGGCGGCTGAGGGTAATCAGGCCGCACGCGTTGGGAAACCAGTCGGAGGTCAATTGCTCAGGTGTTGCCGCGCCATGGTAATGCACCCAGTCAGGCACTTTGACGTCCTCTTGCATGGGGCCAAACAGATGCAGTTCGCGAGAGCCATTCCGGAAATATTCCTGGGACCATTCAAAGAGTGGTCCCAATTTATCGGCAGTGAGTCGAGTCACTACCAGCCAACGGCGTGGGGTTCCCCCGGTCGAGGCGCGTTGGATGGCATACCAGCGCGGATCGATGCCGAATGAGACTGGGATGATGTCCGCACAATCACCAAATGCAGCATAGAGTGGTTCATACATCCACTCTGCATTGGGGCATATGGCTACGCGGCGATTTTGCATTATCCGGCGTAGGCATTGACGCATCATCGGAAGGCGAAGGAGCTTCAGGTCATTTCCCAGTACCGTAATAAGCGCCGGCTTGCCATTGTTCGGCAAGGGAAGTGCGCATTGCAGCCAATTGATGTGATAAATGTCGACTTCACGCTGACGGCGATAGGCGGCGCCGATCATCAGCAGAAGCCTTAGTGGCGCAAAGAGTGCTCCAACGCCACCGCTGCGCATCAGATGCGAAATGCCGCCGGCAGCCATCAGGCGTGTGAGCCATGATGCTTCGCGTGACGTAATGACAGAAGTTGCCTCCGCAGGTAATTCCCCGGGAGGAGCCCATACACTCAAGTGAATATCATGTATGCGAGATATGGCATCGACAATGTGCCGTATAAACACACCCCGCCAGTCTAAGCTGTCGCGCGGGAAGGACGTGCTCAGAAGAAAAGTATGCAACGCTTCTGCATTGTCACTGGGCTGATTTGTTGCTCTGTGCATCATCTTAGGGTCGGCAGTGCGGGTGGTCTCGCCATCAGCATTCAGGCATGCTGATCGGCAGCGTCGTGCAGATGGTGCCGCACACGGCAGAGCTCTTCATTGCAGTGGATATGTACCGGGCTGGGTTGTGGTCGACTTGACCTGTTCGATCATTCGCTCAAGTGCTTTGAGTTGCACGTCGAGGCGTCCGGCATAATTCATCCGTCGTAGCGCGACGATCTGCTCCTGTGCTTTATCCGCCTGTCCGGTGCGCGTATACAGCGCAGCCAGGTCGATGCGATAGGCCGGCTCGTTTGGCTCGCCCGTGACTGCAAGCGCCAAATATTTTTCGGCCTGTGGGTCGTCATGCAAGATGTCACGCATAAAGACTGCATAAGCGCCGTTGAGCCGTGCGATGGGGTGCGGTCGCGAAAGCGCTGCCTGATAAGCGCGCTGCAGTTGCGCAGTATCGAATTTGCAGATGCCCTTGCCATAACAATGGGTCAACGAATCAAGAGAAGATATATCCCCTTGACCTGTGGGCTGGTCCCGGAGTTTGCGCACCATGGAATCCCAGTAGGCACTGTCGTCACCCTGTTGGTAGTGATCGACGAGCATGATCAAGGCTTGATCGGGCAGTGTGGACGAACCCGGAATTGCAGCAGCCTGCCGCAGATATTTCACGGATTCATCCCTGGTCTTGCCGGCCTCATAGTTTGATGCGACCAACAACAGGCGGCCGGCTTCGTAAACTGCACGCTCTGATGTGGGGTGATAGCTGGCCTCCGTGACGGCCAGCTTCAGTGAGTTGGACCACTCTTGCGCGCGCAAGTGGGTGACCAGCGCGAACCAAAGCAGTGCCACCGTCACCAGAAAGCCGCGCAGGATTGGAAGTGCGATCTTCCAGCGCAGGCCCAATAGCCATACGCCAGCCGCCAGCAACAGGCCGATAGATCCGAAGTACATGCGTTGCTCGTACACCAGTTCCAGAGGAATGATGGTGGCGGTCAGCAGTTGAGCAGCGAAAAACCAGCCGATACCGAGCGAAACCAGCGGTTGACGATTGCGTAGCCATGCAGCAAGCACGATCAGCGCGGCGAGGAAAATGATGGCGCCTAACGTGGTCCACGGCGTCAGGAGTCCCGTCGACACCACGATATCGTCGTGATAAAGGCTCAACACCATGGGATTGGGCAACAGCGTCCAATGCAGATAGTCCACCAGGACGCGCGGTTCGGTAAGAAGTCGCTGCGTCAGGGTGAAACTCCTGCCAACCCACAAGCTGGAGTGCAAGGCGGCGCGCAGCATCCAAGCGAAACCCAGTGTGGCAGGAACAAACAAGGTGATGGCGAAACCCCACCACAGGCGAGCGTCCTGCGTTTTTTTTCCCAGCCCCTCGTGAGTGGCTTGCCCAAGGGAGGGAGTGCGTGCGAATCGCAACACGATCCACTCAGTGAGGAACGCGAAGACAGGCAGCAGCACGGCGGTTTCTTTCGCCGTCAGCCCCAATACCGTGCCCAGCACGACGCCACCCATGGCCAAGACGAAGCCTTGGCCCTGACGGCGCGAGTTGCACGCCGTCAGCATTATCCAGCGTCCCTGCAGGTATGCCCACAAACCTGCCAGGATAAATATCTGGCTCAGGCTTTCCATGCGCTGCACCACGTACAGCACAGCGATCAGATTGATCGGTAGGAGCATCCAGGCCGTACTTACGATCAGCGCGAGGCGAGTTGCGGCGGCAGGTTCGAAAGCGTCGCTGCCTTCTTCATTGCTAGAGAGGGTGCTTGTGGCTGAAGCGAGAAGCCCACGCTGTCTCAGTCCGAGCAACTGCAACAACGCCCGTAGTACGCAAAAGACCAGCACACCGTTGATCAGGTGGATGACGATATTGGTGATCTTGAACGGCAGCGGATCACCGTTTCCTGCATACCAGTTCAGAGAGAACGTCAGTGATGCCAGCGGCCGGCGCAGAAAACTCGACGGTGATGACAGTGCTGAATTTACCCATGCCGCCAGCGTCGATTGCCCACGCGTGATGTGGATGGCCGTGTTGTCCACGATATTCGGGAAGTCATCGAACACCCACCCTCCATTCATGCCTGGCGCATACACAGCCATCGTGGCGATGGCGGCAAGGGCAAGCAGGAGCCAGGGTAGCCAGGGTAGCCAGGGGTGAGTACGTTCATTCACATGCATCAGGACGATCCAGCGGGTGCACGGGCACCATGTTAGCGAAGCAGTAGTGGCGGCGGGGGTTACCTTTCCATATGTGGCATGGCGCTTCCTGCGCAAACAAAAGAAGGGCCGCAAACGCGGCCCTTCGATGGTGTTGCAGCGACGTAAATATCAGCGGCAGGTGGCCGGAAGATACTTCGTCGGAGTGGTAGCCGTGCACTTCCAACCGACCGGACCAGAATAATTTGCCGTGCTGCCGAGCGCCTTTCCGGTGTTGCCTTCCTGTGGCGACATCGTGACGGTGGTCTTATCAGCGTCGCTGTTGGTGCCCTGGATCGTGACCAGAATGGCGCCACCGTTCTGGATCTGCATATCAGACATATACTTCGTTTCGACGCTCGCCGCCGTACCCGGCAAGCCTGCCGAGGCGTTCTTGCTCGGGACGACACCGGTGGTCTGGAAGGTTTCCGAAACAGCGGTGCGCGCCATGTCGGCGGAGGAGAGGGCCTCGCTCACCTTCGAGCGGATGATGTAGTTCTGGTAAGCCGGCACGGCGATGGCCGCCAGGATCGCGATGATCGCCACGACGATCATCAGTTCGATCAGGGTGAAGCCCTTCTGTACGTTCTTCATGATGGTTCCTCTGTTTGATTAGCTAACCGGTGATGCCCCCTGAGCCCCGGCCCCGATTTCCCCCTAGGCGGGATCGGTTCCCCTTACAGCGGTCTGGAACGACCAGGAAGCTCTTGGCCTGTACAGCACATTACGTGCCGGACATATCGTAGGCGATTCCCCACAGTTGTGTAGGCGCCCTATAGGCACTTGGATTGTGCACACTGTCACGAGATCGGGCAATTGGCCGACAACACCATGCTATCTAACGTTTTTTGCTGTGCTGGAGGGTGCGTCGTTGATTGTCACAAAGTGACGTTGATTGTCATGGCGGGGTGCGGCACAAGTCACGAAACGCCCTTGGTGGGCACTTATTGATACCTGGAAGGGCTCTGGCGATTCACCCTTGGCGCAGCGGAAGGCGAGTCCATGTGCGGAAGCTTCTTGTCCCCCTTGGCGCTCGTGATGCCAGTTCGCCTGCAATGGGAGGGCATTTCGGAGCCGCGATTACGAGAGGCGGCTGCGTGCGGTGTAGAAATGCACCGCCGTCTGGAGTCCATCATCAGATCGGTAGTCTGCGGACGGAAAGGCAGGGGGGCGAAGAAGCTAATGGAGAGGGCTGTTTCCTCAGTCTCGACTAAACGGTTGGCCAGAGAGGCCGTGACATGTCGGAGCGCGAACTTAAAGCGGGACGGATCGTCCTCGATCCGCGGCGACCGCTAGACGCAGCTGCCACGGTTCCGCCCTTGCACTACAAAGCGCTGGCTCTTACCGTCAGGGCCTTCGTAGCACCCAGGGAACCCCTCGATGAAACCCTTGTTTGTCGCGCTCGCGCTCGCGCTTGCCGCTACCTCAGCCGTCGCGGCCGAGGTCGAGAACCACGGCCCGCATCCGTTCAATATCCGCGACCTCGTAATGATGGATCGCGTGGGCGACCCGCAACTGTCGCCGGATGGGCGGTACGCGCTCTATACCGTGCGTGCTACCGATTACGCGGCAAACAAGGGAGTGACGTCGATCTACCTGCTGGATCTCGGCAAGGGCGGCACGCCGGTGAAGCTGGTGGAGAAGGCCTCGTCGCCGCACTGGGCGCCAGACGGCCAGGCGTTCTACTACGTGGCGGCGAAGGATGGCGTGGCGCAGGTGTGGCGCCGGTCACCCAGCGCTTCGACGGACGCGGTGCAGGTGACGCATGCGCCGATCGACGTTGATGGTTACAAGCTCTCGCCAGACGGCAAGAAGGCCCTGCTGACGTTTGGCGTGTTCACCGACTGTGCCGACCTGGCTTGCACCAAGGAGCGCCTGGATGGCCGCGCTGCCGACAAGGCGTCGGGCACGGTCTACGACAAGCTCTTCGTGCGTCATTGGGATACCTGGTCCGATGGTCGTCGGGCGCAGCTCTTCATTACTGACGTCGATAACGCGAGCGAACAGCCGGTGCTTCTCAGCCGCGGCATCGATGGCGACGTTCCGAGCAAGCCGTTCGGTGGCGATGACGAGTTCAGCTTCTCGCCAGATGGCAAGACGGTTTATTTCAGCGTACGTATCGCCGGCAAGTCGGAGCCGTGGTCGACCAACTTCGACGTCTACAGCGTGCCGGCCGATGGCTCGACCGCGCCGAGCAATCTCACCGCGGCCAACCAGGCCTGGGACGCTTTTCCGCTGCCTTCGCCGGATGGCAAGACGTTGTACTATCTGGCGATGAAGACGCCGGTGTCCGAGGCCGACCGCTTCGGCATCATGGCGTTGGATCTCGCGACGGGCCAGAAGCACGAAGTGGCTCCGGACTGGGATCGCTCCGCGGGCGGCCTGCAGATTTCCGCCGATGGCAAGACGCTTTACGCCACCGCCGATGATCATGGCCAGCACCCGCTGTTCGCCATCGACGCAACAACCGGCAAGGTCACAACGCTGGTAACGGCAGGCGATGTCGGCGCTTATTCGGCCGGCAAGTCCAAGCTGCTGGTGCAGCGCGATGACCTCAAGCGCTCGGCCGACCTGTACGTGGCCGACCTGCAGGGCAAGGGCCTCAAGCAGGTGACGCACTACAACGCCGCGCGCCTGAAGAACGCGCAGATGGGTGAGCCGGAGTTCTTCACCTTCAAGGGTTGGAACAACGAAACGGTGCAGGGCTATGTGGTGAAGCCGGCCAACTACAAGTCGGGCAAGAAGTATCCGGTGGCTTTCATCATCCATGGTGGTCCGCAGGGCGCGATGAGCAACGGCTGGAGCTTCCGCTGGAATCCGCAAACCTATGCGGGCCAGGGGTTTGCCGTGGTCACCATCAACTTCCACGGCTCCACCGGCTATGGCCAGGCGTTCACCGATTCGATCTCCGGTGACTGGGGCGGCAAGCCGCTGGAAGACCTGAAGGCGGGCTGGAGCGCGGCGCTCTCCAAGTACAGCTTCCTCGATGGCGATCGCGCGTGCGCGCTGGGCGCCAGCTATGGCGGCTACATGACGTATTGGATCGCCGGTGTGTGGAACCAGCCGTGGAAGTGCCTGGTGGACCATGATGGCGTGTTCGACGCGCGCGCCATGTATTACGACACCGAAGAGCTCTGGTTCGAAGAGCGCGAGAACGGTGGTACGCAATACGAACATCCGGAGAACTACGAGAAGTTCAACCCGATCAATCACGTCAAGGATTGGCGCGTGCCGATGCTGGTGATCCATTCGGCCAAGGATTTCCGCATCCCGGATACGCAGGGCCTGGGTGCCTTCACGGCGCTGCAGCGCCGCGGCATTCCGAGCAAGCTGCTGCATTTTCCGGACGAGAACCATTGGGTGCTCAAGCCGCAGAACAGTGTGCAGTGGCATGAGACGGTCAACGCGTGGTTGAAGCAATGGACGTCGCCTGAAAGCGGAAAGGATGCAGCGAAGTAAGCGTCCGGAATGGACGAGAGAATGGCGGCCAGGGGCCGCCATTTTTTTCGTTTGATTTCGCCGGCTGAAACAGAGCGGCCGGCAGGGACTGTGGTCGGAGCCGACTGTTCCGGACAACCAGCACAGAGACGTCGGGGCTGCTGGCCGAGTGTGACTATCGGTGCCAGGCCTCAGCTAGGTATTGCCTCAAGTGGTGATCACGATGAACTACGCCAGGCGCGTTGGGCATCACGTGAATTACGAGGCTGCCCGCCGCACCGTCTATGGCGGCGCGACCCTTGCCTACGTGGCAATCCCAATGCTGTGCCTGCCATCATCGCGATTTAGGTACATCAAGACCGCTACCCAATATCACTGCTCACGCGTTTCTAGTCCACGCTCAATCAAGAAGAAAAAGAAGCCGCCTTTCGGCGGCCTTTTTTTCTTCTTGATTGCTTGCTTTGACTTAGTTGCGACAGTTTGCAGGGACGTACTTGTAGTTAGATGTCACGCCGCCGACATCACAACCCCAGACGATGGGTTGTGCAGCCACCATTGCGCCCGAAGGTGCACCGCCAGTTACCGTGCCGCTGCCAGGTGTCAAGTGAAGGATCATGCCAGGGACGGGAAATGTGCTACTGAATTTGACGGTGATTTGACCGTCCTTTTTTGCAGGCGTCGTTACGGTGGTTGCCGCAATGGCAATGCTCTCAACATTGTTGTTGGTGGTGAATTCGTAACCATAGTCGCCTGTCTTCGCTCCGCCAGTACCCGCGTATGCGGTTATGGCGGTGCCGAAATTGGACGAAACCGTTTCGGCTACGGCAAGCTTCGCGGCGTCGGCTAGCACGAGACCCTCGGACACCTTCGCGCGGATCGTGTAGTTCTGATACTGCGGAATGGCGATGGCTGCGAGGATCGCGATGATCGCTACCACGATCATCAGTTCGATCAGGGTAAAGCCTTTTTGTACGGTCTTCATGGGGGTTCCTCAGCTAATTGGCGAAGCATCTCTGATGTGGCTGAGCCCCAGTTCTGATTCCCCTTCGGGGTATCGGTTCTCTTGGATGATCGGAACAGACGGGATGCTCGGATGTACTCGAGGCACGCCGTGTGCCACCCATTTCGCCGACGGTTGTCTGTGCTGTCGATCGAACGTGATCCCTACGCACGGCGATGGAAATCAGACGTAAGGCTTGGCTGATGGATTTGTGCGTACGCCTGAGTACTCGTGTCAGCGACTCGAGCAAGTACAGACGTCTCGTCGCTTCCGTTAGAAAGCTAATCAGACGAAAGCATGCGGACTTGAGCCAGCCAGTTTAGATGCGGCTGGTTGGTCTGAAGTTGTGAGGTCATGACCGAGTACCGCTTCACGATTGCCGGAAGCTGGCATCAAGCTATTTCTGCAATGAGGCGCTCTCGACATCCGGCTACTTGCGGGTTTTGTCACGAGATTAAGTGGCCTGGATTATCGGTATCCGCTTATTGCAGTCAGTTTCGGAGTTGTGCACCGAGCGAACCCGTTAGAATGAAGTTGCCGTCGTTCACTCTGTTTGGCGATTTACTCCGCCGCACGCTAAACCCGAAGGATTACATCGATGGCGAAGCGCTGTCCTGCGGATCGACGCTCATCTCTTTCGATGTGCACGATCGGACGAAGTCGTTGGGTCGACTTCTGCAGCCCGATGGGGCCGTTGAGGAGGCGAAAATGCGAGGGTTGGGTAGAGAGAGGCGTGGCCGCGAGTGGCTGGCGATTACAGCCACTTCGCTCGTTTTAGGAAGAAGTAGATGCTCCCCACCAGGGTGGCGACCAGCCCTATGATGAGGGGATATGCCCACGGCTTGTTGAGCTCCGGCATATGCGCGAAGTTCATGCCGTACCAGCTGGTGATCAGCGTGGGCGCCGCAAGCATGGCGGCATAGCCTGCCAGGCGCTTCATCACTTCGTTCTGTCCGAACGTCACCAGTGAAAGGTTCACGTTGATGGCGGCCGCCAGCATTTCGCGCATCGCGCTGATCGATTCGTTGACGCGGAACACGTGGTCGTACACGTCGCGGAAGTAGGCGCGAAGTTCATCGGGTATCAATTGCGGATGCAGCCGCACCAGCTGGCTGATGATGTCCTGCAACGGTGCCGCGGCCAGACGCAGGGTCATGAGGTCGCGCTGCATGTCGTACAGGCGCCGGATGGTGCTGCGATTGAAGGTGTCCGCAAAGATGTCCTTCTCAAGCTCCTGCAGCTCCTCCCGGAAGTCCCGCACGATCGGCAGCAGGTTGTCGACGATGAAGTCGAGTACGCCGTAGAGCCCGTAACTAGGGCCGAGCGCCAGCAATTCGGGCGTATGTTCGCAGTTGCGTCGTGCAGGCGCGTAGGACAATGAAGCGCCATGACGCACGGTGACCAGATAGCGGGGACCCAGGAAGATATGCGTTTCGCCGAAGGCGATATGGCCACTCACCAATTGGGCGGTCTGCACCACGATGAACAGCGAGTCGCCGTACGTTTCGATCTTGGTGCGTTGGTGGGCGTGCTGGGCGTCCTCAATCGCGAGGTCGTGCAGGTCGAATTCCTCCTGGATCTTGTCCAGAAGCGCTGCATCCGGCTCATGTAGGCCCACCCACACGAAGGTGTCGGGTTGCTTGAGCACTTCGCTGATGTCATCCAGGCTCACATCGCCGATGCGTCGCCCGTCGGTGTGATAGGCGACGCAGTTGACGACCATGCCCGTGGACGGGGTGGCGGCTGGTACAGGCTGTTTGGCTATCGACATGGGCGAATGATGCGCTGCCGTCCAAGACACGGCAACGACAACACATTCAGCGTGTACGGGCGCTCAACAATGCACCTCGGCGCAGGCACCAAGCCAGCGCCAGCCAGCATGGCATGGCGAACAGCAACCAGGGCTGGTTTTGCTGGACCACGCCCGGCAGCAAATGCAGCAGCCAGGCGACCAACACCGCGACCAGTTGAAGCACGATCAGTGCGTTGGCTACGCCTGAGCTCACGCTGCCGCGACGGGACCGCCACACCGCTGCCACCAGCAGGAATGCCAGTGGATTGAATACCAGCAGATTCGCGTTGGCCCAGGCCGAGTGGTGGGTGGTCAGCGTCCACAGGATGAGCAAGGCGATGCCGACCAATCCAGCCAATGACAGGTACAACGTGCCGAGGAGCGCGTAAGCGGTCGGTGCAAACCGGTGGACGGCGACCAGTGCTGCAGCGAAGGCGAGGCCGGCCAGCGCCAATGGCAACCGCAGATCCGGTGCTCCGGAGGGCGGAGGCGAGAGACGGTTCGGGGAGAGCAGCTGTTCGTCCTGCACCAGTGCCTGTTTGGCGCCGTCGGCATTCGTCACGGACACGTTGCGAATGTCTTCCTGCAGCACCATCGGCAGGAAGCTTTCCTGCCAAGCATTGAGCGGCTGATCGGCATACGGGCCCAGGCCGAGATCGAGGATGAGCATCAGCCATGCCTGCTGGCTCATCAGGCGCGCGGTCTGCTGGCGAAAGCTCATGCGGGCAGGGTGCGCTTCGAGCTGCTTTTTCAGTACGCCGCCCAGTGCTGCATCGAGAGCATCGCGCACGCGCGTGGCGCAGTTGTTCGCGTAATAGTCGTAGTCGTAGCGCACGTTTTCCGGGCGCAGGTTCCACAGGAGGAAG
Organism: Dyella jiangningensis; assembly: GCA_000632805.1. Taxonomy (GTDB): domain Bacteria; phylum Pseudomonadota; class Gammaproteobacteria; order Xanthomonadales; family Rhodanobacteraceae; genus Dyella; species Dyella jiangningensis. Next base: position 561,368 of record CP007444.1, read on the forward strand.
TCGCGCAAATCGGCGGCTTGTGCAGCGGTGAAGGCGAGCCGCTGGCGCGTGACCGATCGGCCGACGTCCATGTAATAGCGTTGGTCGATCTCGCTGGGTGCGGCGTCCATCAGGTAATGCATGGTCCCGCGTGCAAAGTGCAGCAGGAAGCCGTTCTCGTCGAAATCGAACACGCCGTAGTTGAAGGTGATCGCTTCACCACTCGCGACATCGCGCAGTTCGATGGCGTCATGCCCGAAGCGTTCCCAGTAGGTATCGCCTGGGCCGTAGGTGATCAATGACACTTCGAGGTTGGCGCCCGGCGCGTTGGCGATGCCGGCTTGCGCGCGCGGCGACCAGGCAAGGGCGCCCAGCAGAAGGAACAGGCAGAACGCCGCCAGCCGGCGTGCGACGTGAGACGGGGTAGCGGGCATGGGCGTCCTGCCTGATCGATGCAAGATCAGTCTTCCTGGCGATGGGTCACGCGGAACGCCTGCACGCGGCGGTCGTCCGCCTCGGTGACGTGGAACAGGAAGTCGCCGATGGCGATTTCCTCGCCGACTTCCGGCAGATGACCAAACTCGGACGTGCACATGCCGCCGACCGTGTCGAACTCCTCATCGGAGAAGTTGGCGCCGGTCTGCTCGTTGAAGTCGGCAATGGGCGTGAGCGCGCTGACGATCCAGCCGCCGCCACTCTGCTCGTGCATCAGCGTGGGCTCTTCCTCGTCGTCGTGCTCGTCGTCGATCTCGCCGACGATCTGCTCGAGCACGTCTTCGATGGTGATGAGGCCGGCGACGCCGCCGTATTCATCCACCACCAGCGCCATGTGGTTGCGCGTGTGCCGGAACTCCGCCAGCAGCACGTTCAGGCGCATCGATTCGGGGATCAGCACGGCAGGGCGCAGCACGGTGCGGACGTCGAAATGGTTGCCGTCGCCGACGAACTTCAGCAGGTCCTTGGCCAGCAGGATGCCAAGGATCTCGTCCTTGTCCTCGCCATGCACGGGGAACCGTGAGTGCCCGGACTCGACCACGATCTCAAGGATTTCGCGCAGCGGCGCTTCGGCCGAGACCATGACGATCTGGGTGCGCGGCACCATGACGTCGTCCACGCTCAGCTCGGTGACCTTGATCGCACCCTCGACCATCGTCAGGGTGTCATTGGACATCAGGCCGTTGGCCTGGGCGGTGCGCAGCTCTTCGATGAGCTCCTTTCGGTTGCGCGGCTCGCCGGAAAACAAATGGCCCAGTCGATCCCACCACTTGCGATGGGCCGGGCCGCTGGTACTGCCAGGGTCCTCGTTCATTACTCTTATAAGCTCTGCCCGAGAGCGGGCGGAAACGTCAGTCTAGCGGAAAAACCGTGACGATTCAGGAACAAGCCGCAGCGCCTGCTTTACCCCTCGCCCCTTTGGGGAGAGGGCAGGGTGAGGGGGTGGGTGCTCGCGGTAAGGCCCATTCCGAGCCGGCTTCGACGCGGTGGTTCCGCAAGATTGACCCCTCACCCGGGGGAAGAGGAGGTAGAAGCTCAGGCCTCGTAAGGGTCGGCAATCCCTAGCCCGGCCAGAATCTGCGTCTCCAGCGCCTCCATAGCCTCGGCCTCGTCGTCCTCGATATGGTCGTAGCCCAGCAGATGGAGCACGCCATGTACCGTCATGTGGGCCCAATGGTGGCGTGCCGGCTTGCCTTGCTCGGCGGCCTCTCGCGTGACCACGGGGGCGCAGATCACGAGGTCTCCGATCAGGGGCAGGTTGATACCCGGCGGCAACTCGGCCGGGAACGACAGCACATTGGTGGCGTAGTCCTTGCCGCGATAATCGCGATTGAGCGCGCGGCCTTCCTTGGCATCAACGATGCGAATGGACAGCTCCGTGGCCTTGCGGCGCTTGGCGCCTCGCAGCGCAGCCTCCACCCATTCACGGAAGCTGGGCGACGAAGGCACGCCTTTGCGCGCCGCCGCGTAACCGACCGAAAGCGTCAGTGGCGTGGCGCTCACCTGGGCTGTTCCTCGTTGGCCTGCTCGAAGGCCTCGTAGGCGCGCACGATCTTCGCCACCAATGGGTGGCGCACCACGTCGCGTGAGGTGAAGAACGTGAAGCTGATGCCGTCCACGCCGCGCAATACCTCAATGGCATGGCGCAGGCCGGAGCGCACGTGGCGCGGAAGGTCGATCTGGCTGACGTCGCCGGTAATCACCGCCACCGAGCCGAAGCCGATGCGCGTCAGGAACATCTTCATCTGCTCGACCGTGGTGTTCTGCGCTTCGTCGAGGATCACGTAGGAATCGTTGAGCGTGCGACCACGCATGTAGGCGAGCGGGGCGATCTCGATCACGTTGCGCTCGATCAGCTTGGCAACCTTTTCGAAGCCAAGCATTTCGTACAGCGCGTCATACAGCGGGCGCAGGTAGGGGTCGACCTTCTGCGAGAGGTCGCCAGGCAGGAAGCCCAGCTTCTCGCCGGCCTCGACCGCGGGCCGCACCAGCAGCAGGCGTTGCACGCGGTTGGCTTCCAGTGCTTCGACCGCGCTCGCCACGGCGAGATAGGTCTTGCCGGTGCCAGCCGGGCCAACGCCAAAACTGATGTCGTGCGTGGTGATCGCATGCAGGTAGCGCGCCTGATTGGGGCCGCGCCCCTTGATCACGCCGCGCTTCACCTTGATGGTGACGTCCTGCGCACCCTCGGCCGCATCGGCGACGATCGCCTCGATGCCCGATTCGGCCAGATGCAGGTTGATCTTGGCACCGTTGAGCGATTCGTTTTCGGTGCTCGCATAGAGCGCATGCAGCACCTTTTCGGCGGCGCGCACGGCACCTTCATCGCCGATGACCTGGAACAGGTTGCCGCGATGGTTGATCTCCACGCCGAGGCGCAACTCCACCTGGCGAAGATGTTCGTCGAACGGGCCGCACAGGTTGGAAAGACGGGCGTTGTCTTCAGGTTCCAGTGCGAAGTCGCGTTGGGGAAGGCCGTTGGTCATGGAGGCTATTGAGGCGTTTGAGGAAGAATCCTTCTCCCTGTGGGAGAAGGTGCCGGCAGGCGGAAGAGGGTGCGGCCGGAGCGTTTGGCCGGTGGCCCCTCTCAGGTTAGAAATGAGGCAAGTCCCGTACCCTCACCCCAACCCCTCTCCCGCGGGGAGAGGGGCATTTAAAGGCATCAAGCTTAGGCGGCCGCTTCGTCGACAAGGTGCACGCGGCCACGGAGCGAGTTGCTCATCGCCTCGGTGATCACCACGTCGATGAACTGGCCGATCATGCGCTCGTGGCCTGGGAAGTTCACGAAACGCATGTTCTCGGTGCGGCCGGTGAACTCGTTGGGATTTTTCTTGCTGGGCTTTTCGACCAGCACGCGCTGCACGGTGCCGACCATCGCCTCGTTGATCTTGCGGGCGTTGTCGTTGAGCTTGGCCTGCAGGCGCGAAAGACGTTCGTGCTTCACTTCCGAGGAGGTGTTGTCCTCCAGGTTGGCGGCCGGCGTGCCAGGGCGCGCGGAGAAGATGAAGGAGAAGCTCTGGTCGAAGCCGACGTCCTCGATCAGCTTCATCGTCTTCTCGAAATCCTCGTCCGTCTCGCCCGGGAAGCCGACGATGAAGTCCGAGGAAAGGCAGATGTCCGGCCGCACGGCGCGCAGCTTGCGGATCTTCTGCTTGAATTCCAGCGTGGTGTAGCCACGCTTCATCGCGGTGAGGATGCGATCCGAGCCGGCCTGCACCGGCAGGTGCAGGAAGTTACACAGCTGCGGCACATTGGCGTACGCCTCGATCAGCGAGTCGGAGAACTCCAGCGGATGCGAGGTGGTGAAGCGGATGCGGCCAATGCCTTCGATCTGCGCAATGGCATGGATCAGCACAGCCAGGTCGGCGATGCCGCCGTCATGCGTCGGGCCGCGGTAGGCGTTGACGTTCTGGCCCAGCAGGGTCACTTCGCGTACGCCCTGTTCGGCCAGTTGCGCCACTTCCACCAGCACGTCGTCGAACGGGCGGCTGATCTCCTCGCCGCGGGTGTACGGCACCACGCAGTAGGAGCAGTACTTGGAGCAGCCTTCCATGATGGAGACGAAGGCGGTGGGGCCTTCGGCGCGAGGCTCGGGCAGGCGGTCGAACTTCTCGATTTCCGGGAAGCTGATGTCCACCTGGGGTTTGCCGCTCTCGCGGCGCGCCTCGATCAGCTCGGGCAGGCGATGCAGGGTCTGCGGGCCGAACACCAGGTCCACGTAGGGCGCGCGCTTGATGATGTCCTTGCCTTCCTGCGAGGCCACGCAGCCGCCCACGCCGATCAGTACCGGCTTGCCGCCCTGCTTGTGTTCCTTCCACCGACCGAGCTGGCTGAACACCTTTTCCTGGGCCTTTTCGCGGATCGAGCAGGTGTTGACCAGGATGACGTCCGCTTCGGATTCGTCCTGGGTCAACTCCAGGCCGTGGGAAGCCTTGAGCACGTCGGCCATCTTGGCCGAGTCGTACTCGTTCATCTGGCAGCCGTGGGTTTTGATGAAAAGCTTGCCGGTCATGGCCTTGGGTACCGTCGTTCACAGGGTGGCGGGAAGATCGCCGAACCGCGCAGTTTACGCTGCCCGCTTCGCGCCTGCCAGCGGAAGAGCCAGCTTGGTCAGATACTTGCATGCTCGAAGGGGCCGGGTGGAAGGCAAGTTTGCCCTGCCGCACGAAATGGCCAGGTGACGCTTGGCTCATGCTCGCGCGGGAGGCACACTGCGCCGTGCCTGCCGCCGTCCATGCGGGGCGGGATGCATCAAGTAGGGGGCGATATGGGTGTGTTGGGCCGGGGTCGCGTCGTGGTCACGATGTCGCGACCGGTGCGGATGTCGTGATCCGGCGGCTTTTGCCATGGATGCATGACCCGGCTGTTCGGCGGCTGGCGGCGGCGTTCGCCCTCTTGCTGGGGCTGCTTGATCTGCCCGTAGCCAGTCAGGCCGGCGCTCTTTACCGCTGCACAGGCGCGTCCGGCGAAGTGGTGTTCAGTAGCAGCGCTGCGGGTTACCAGGGCTGCAGCAAGATCGCCGGCTCTGCCGAGCCCGTGCGTCGCAAGGTGGTACCGAAAGCATCCGCCGCAGCACTTTCGACCGTGCAGGGCTCAGTCAGCACGTCTGCAGGCAAGGCGGCGCCGGTTGCGCCACCGGTGACTTCCCTCGCCTGGGTGCAGGATTCCGTGGAAACCACGGCACGCCGCGTGCCGCCGCCCCGTGCCCCCGATGGCAAGCCCGGGCAGTGGAGCTACAGCGAAACCCACCCGGCTGGCAGCAGCTCCGTGCCCGACAAGCCCGTGGCCAGCGCGTCTTCCGATGGCGACCGCGTGTTGCGCGGAGCGGTTTATCGGATCGTCCGCAAGGACGGCAGCGTGGAGTACACCAATCTGCGTCCGGCCGGTGCGCAAGGGCCCGCGGTGACCATGCTGTTCACGTACATCGCCACCTGCGTGGCCTGCAACCTGCACTCCAACATCCGCTGGGATTCGGTGGCGCTCAATCTTTCCGCCTATACGGACGTGATCCAGCTCGCCAGCCAGGAATCCGGTGTCGACCAGGCCTTCCTGCGCGCGATCATTCATGCCGAAAGCGCGTTCAATCCCCGAGCGCTGTCCATCAAGGGAGCCCAGGGCCTGATGCAACTGATGCCGGGCACCGCGCTCGACATGGGTGTGAAGGACGCCTTCGACACCGCCCAGAACATCCGCGGCGGTGCACGCTACCTGGGCCTGTTGCTGCGTACCTTCAACGGCAATGAGCAGTTGGCCGCCGCTGCCTACAACGCGGGGCCAGGCGCGGTGCAGCGCTACAACGGCGTGCCGCCCTACGATGAAACCCGTGTCTATGTGGAGCGCGTCGGCACGCTGCGCCGTCGCTACGGGCAGGCCATCCACATGCCAGGCGGCCGTGCGCCGGTGGTCACCGGCGGCGTGTCAACCATCCAGTGAGGCGGTCGGTGTCAGCGGTGGACGCTGGGCCAGGATCACTTCGGTTCGGAAGGGGGTGCCGTTGCGCAGCCCGGATACCTCGACCTTGCTGCCAGGCTTGAGGGCGGCCTCGTGTCGGCGCAAATCGGCCGGGTCGACGATGTCTTCCTTGCCCAGCCGCAGCAGGATGTCGTGCGGCTGGATGCCCGCCTGGGCGGCCGGGCCGCCCGGATAGATGTCGGTGACCACCGCGCCGCGTGCCGCGGCCGGCAGGCCGCTATCGGCCGCGACGGGCACAAACGTGTAATCCGCCCCCATCCACCCGCGCACCACATGGCCGGTGTCGATGATCTGGTCCAGCACCTTCTTTGCGTTGGCGACGGGAATGGCGAAGCTGATGCCTTCGGCGTTGGCTGCTTTTCCGATCAGCAACGTATTGATGCCGACCAGTTCGCCCTCGGTGTTGACCAGCGCGCCGCCTGAGTTGCCGAGGTTGATGGCCGCATCGGTCTGGATGAAGTCCTCCGGGCTGCCGCTGCTCAACTGCCGCCCGATGGCGCTCACGATGCCCATGGTCACGGTCTGGTTAAGGCCAAGCGGATTGCCGATGGCCAGCACCACATCGCCGGTGCGCACGGGTTGGCGGTCGGCGATATGGATGACGGGCAGGTTGCCCGCGTCGATCTTCAATACGGCCAGGTCGGTTTCCATGTCGGCGCCGACCACCTTGGCCTTGGCGACGCGACCGTCATAGAGCAGCACCTGGATGTCGTCGGCGTTGGCGATCACATGGTTATTGGTGAGCACGTAACCCTGGCTGCTCACGATCACGCCCGAGCCGAGGTTCTGTTCGCGCTTCTTGTAGGCGGGGCCGGCTGGTCTGCCGCCGAAGAGCCGCTGCAGCACCGGATCGGTGTACATCTGCACGGCCTGCTCGGTGACCATCTTGTTCGCGTAGATGTTCACCACCGAGGGCGCTGCACGCGAGACGGCATCGGCATAAGAGGCTGGCCCGCTGATGCGCGCAGGGGGCGTGGCGGCTGCGGGAGCTTCCACCGCGGGCTGCCCGACGCCGAAATGTTGCCGGAGGCGATTGCCGACATTGGGCCATAGGAGGCTGATGACGAAGGCAGCCGCCAGCCCGAGCACCACGAAGCGGGCAATGAAGGCGAGCGTGCCTGCGGCATGTTTCATGTCGTTATGCGTTTCGTGGCAAGGCGTTAGGTCGGATTGCGCGTTGGTGCGGCAAAAGCACCGCTTTTATTGTACGAGTCATGCCCTGACGCTACACTAACGCGATTTGCGGGAGCCGGATTCTGCTGGCGCTTGCGAAGCGGGTCGTCCCGGGAACTTCCCGGTGCGCAAGGTGCCCGGAATCGAAAGCCTGCGGTTTTGCCGCATGCTCATCGTAGCGGCGCCGCGTGCCTGCTGTTTGGGGGAGTTACTAGGATTTTTCTGGTCCGAAGCGGGAAGGTTTCCGCTTTCGTACGTGTCGACGCGCTTGGCAAGCACCTGTGGAACTCTTAAGTTCCGCGTCTCAATGGCATGTAAGTACCGGAGAGCCTGATGGCGAACGAAGTCGTCGATCACGGCCGCCGCCGCTTCCTCACAGCGACCACGGCAGTGGTCGGAGGTGTTGGAGTCGTCGCGGCAGCTGTGCCCTTCATCAAGTCGTGGGAGCCCAGTGCGCGGGCGAAGTCCGCGGGTGCGCCGGTCACGGTCGACATCAGCAAGATCGAGGAAGGCCAGAAGGTCACCTATCCTTGGCGCGGTCTCCCCGTCTTCGTGGTCAATCGCACCAAGGCCCAGCTCGACGCGCTGCCCAGCCAGGACAGTCGCCTAGTCGACGCCAAGTCCGACCAGGGCTCGGCCGAGCAGCAGCCCAAGTACGCGCAGAACGAAGCCCGCTCCATCAAGCCCGAGTGGCTGGTGCTGGTCGGCCTGTGCACCCATCTGGGTTGCGTCCCCGACTTCGTGCCAGTGATGAAGCCTGAGCCGTTCGATCCGGACTGGAAGGGCGGCTTCTACTGCCCCTGCCACAAGTCGCGCTACGACATGTCAGGCCGCGTCTACGCCGGCGTGCCGGCACCGAAGAATCTCCTGGTGCCCCCGTACCATTTCGTTGACGACACGCACATCCAGATTGGCGTGGATCCGAAGGAGGCCGGCTAATGGCCAACGTATTCACGCGCATCGGCGATTGGTTCAACGAGCGTGCGCCGGGCTTGATGCCCACGTACCGCAAGCACATGACCGAGTACTACGCGCCGAAGAACTTCAATCTTTGGTACTACTTCGGCTCGCTTGCCCTGTTGGTGCTGGTCAACCAGATCGTCACCGGCATCTTCCTCACCATGAACTACAAGACGAGTGCGGCGGAAGCCTTCAACTCGGTCGAGTACATCATGCGTGACGTGGAGTGGGGCTGGCTGATCCGCTACATGCACTCCACCGGCGCATCGCTGTTCTTCGTGGTGGTGTTCCTGCACATGTTCCGCGGCCTGATGTACGGTTCGTACCAGAAGCCGCGTGAGCTGGTGTGGCTGCTCGGCATGCTGATCTTCCTCGCGCTGATGGCCGAGGCCTTCATGGGCTACGTGCTGCCGTGGGGCAACATGTCGTTCTGGGGCGCCAAGGTGATCATCTCGCTGTTCGGCACCATTCCGGTGATCGGCGGCAGCCTCGTGGAGTGGATCATGGGCGATTACCTGCCCGCCGATGCCACGCTCAACCGCTTCTTCGCCCTCCATGTGATCGCGCTGCCGATCGTGCTGCTGTTGCTGGTCGTGTTGCACCTGGCCGCACTGCACGAAGTGGGCTCGAACAACCCCGATGGTGTCGATATCAAGCACGGCCCCAAGGGCAACCGCTGGGATCCGAACAAGCCCGCTGACGGCATTCCGTTCCACCCGTACTACACGGTGAAGGATACGTTCGGTGTCGGCTTCTTCCTGGTCATCGCGGCGTTCATCATCTTCTTTGCGCCGACCTTTGGCGGCTGGTTCCTGGAGCATGACAACTTCATCCCGGCCAACAACCTGGTCACCCCGACGCACATCAAGCCGTCGTGGTACTTCACCCCGTTCTACGCGATCCTGCGCATGATTCCGTCGTTCTTCGGCACCGCCTTCTGGGGTGTGCTGGGCATGTTCGGCGCCATCGCGCTGCTGTTCCTGCTGCCGTGGATCGATGGGGGCAAGGTGCGTTCCATCCGCTATCGCGGCACCGGTTTCAAGGTGGCGCTGATGTCCTTCGCCGGTTCCTTCATCGGCTTGGCTCTGGTGGGTGCGGGCGTGGTCGGCGAGAAGCTGGTCGAGTGGGTTCCGTCGGACGCGACGTTCTGGGAGAACACGTTCGGCCGCATAATGACCTTCATCTACTTCGGGTTCTTCGTGTTCCTGTGGTGCTACACGCACCTCGGCTGGGAAAAGACCAAGCCGGTTCCAGAGCGGGTGGTGTTTGACCATGACTAAGCGAACGTCCCTGATGAAGAAAACCATTTCCTCGCTCGCGCTTGCACTCGGCCTGCTGGTCGGCGCCAATTCGGTCATGGCGCAGGAAGAAGGCGGCCTGCCCTCGGCCGGGACCAACATCCGCGACCAGGCTTCGCTGCAGCGCGGCGCCAAGCTGTTCTTCAACTACTGCGTGGGCTGCCACTCGCTGAAGTACGTGCGCTACTCGCGCATGGCCGAGGACCTGGGCCTGTCCGAAGACGAGGTGATGAAGAACCTCAACTTCACCGGCGCCAAGTTCGGCGACGTGGTGATCTCGCACATGTCGGAAGAATCGGGCCAGCAGTTCTTCGGCAAGGCACCGCCGGACCTCTCGCTGGAAGTGCGCGCCAAGACCGCCGACTGGGTCTATGGCTACCTGAACTCCTTCTACGTGGATCCGACCCGTCCGGTCGGCTGGAACAACACGGTGTTCCCGAACGCCTCCATGCCGTTCCCGCTGTGGGAGTTGCAGGGCGTGCAGACCGCCGTGGTGAAGGAAGGCAGCGGCGAGGTCGAAAAGCTGGAGCTGTCCCGGCCGGGCAAGCTCACGCCGGCGCAGTACCAGCAGGCCACGCGTGACCTGACCACGTTCCTCGAATACGCCGCCGAGCCGGCCGCACTGCAGCGCCAGCGCTACGGCATCTGGGTGCTGCTCTTCCTGGCGGGCTTCACTTTCCTGGCATATCTGCTAAAGAAGGAATATTGGAAGGACGTCCACTGAGGCGCCCCTCCAATGGCCCAGGGTACGGCGGCCTAGTGCCGCCGTATTCGCTTAATGTCGATGGGGAGATCGCGCATGGTTCAAAGCGCTCGTTCGCGTACCGCACTCACCCTGTACACCACCGCGGACGGCATCCAGTGCCACCGCACCCGGCTGGTGCTTGCAGCCAAGGGCGTCAGCTATGAACGGGTACTCGTGGACCCGGCCAAGCCCCCTGAAGACCTCCTAGAGCTGAATCCCTACGGCACCACGCCGACCCTGGTCGACAGGGACCTCACCCTCTACAACACCGCCGTCGTCTGCGAATACCTGGACGAACGCTACCCGCATCCGCCGCTGATGCCGATCGATCCACTGTCCCGCGCCCGGTTGCGCCTGGCCACGGTGCGCATCGAGCTGGACTGGCTGCCCGAGATCGAAACCATCAAGGCGGGCGGCAAACCCGCGGATGCGGCCCGCAAGCGCCTGCGCGAACATCTACTGGCTTCGCTGCCGCTCTTCAAGGCATCCCGGTTCTTCCTCAATCCCGAAATGAGCCTGACCGATTGCCTGGTAGCCCCCGTGGTGTGGCGACTGCCGTGGCTTGGCGTGGACCTGGGGCGCGACGGCAAGCCGATCCTCGACTACGGCGAGCGGCTGTTCGCAAGCCAGGGCTATGCGCGCAGCATGACCGCCGAAGAAAAGGCCATGCGCGCCTGACTGGCCGGGCCCGTGGACGCCGCACGGGCGCGGTGGCCGGCCCGCGGGACGTTGATGTCCGTGCCGCGCCGCGCTGCGACACCTGCCTTAGCTTGGCATTACACTGACGCCATCCCATCGACCAGGCTCCGGGTGCTTCCGTGACGCCGGTCTCCAGCAGGTTTTTGAATGACCGACGATAAGCTACCGCCGATGACTTCCAATCGCCCCTATCTGTTGCGGGCGATCTATGACTGGATCACCGACAACAACCTCACGCCGTACGTGCTGGTGGATGCCGCGCGGGAAGGGGTGCGGGTGCCGCCGCAGGTCATCAAGAATGGTCAGGTGGTGCTGAACCTGGCGATGCGGGCTGTCGCGAACCTCGACCTGGGCAATGACTGGATCAGCTTCCAGGCCCGGTTCTCGGGGGTGAGCCACAACATTCACATCCCTGTGCAGGCGGTGCTGGCGCTTTATGCCCAGGAGAACGGGCAGGGCATGATGTTTCCCGCGGATGAAGGCGGAGACAATCCGCCGCCGCCGTCCGATCCGGATGACACGCCGCCGGCGCCTGAAAGCGATCAGGCAGGCGACAAACCCAAGCGCAGCGCGCCCTTCCTGCGGGTTGTGAAGTAAGGCCTGGATGCAGCCTCAATGGAGGCTGCTGTCCCGACGGAGTCGGGGACGCAACGGCACGACGTTGCTTTCCGCCTGAGGTGGTACGTGCTCGGTTATCAACCCGGGTAGATGGCTTTGGATAGTGGGAAGGCTAAGGCCGGTCAGCGTACGCCCCGACATCCATAACCGGCCGGGTTCCCGGTCGTCGCCATCGATGCTCACCTCGAAGGTGTAACAGCGTTCCCAGAACAACTGGCCCTGGACGCGACGCAGCTTGAGGCTGCGCAACCCTACGCTTTCGTCCAGCAGTTGCAGGCCGTGCTGACGGCATTGCTGACGAGCTTCCTGGGTCGCCTGCTCGCGAGCATGGCTGAGCTTCAGCCAGCCACCGACGATGGCCAGCAGGATCAGCAACAGGATCAGATCAGGAAGTTCGCTCATGGGCCGAGAGTGTAGGCGGCGCGTGTGGCTTGCAAGGTGAAGGCGGCGCTGCGGTTGGCCCGAGCAGAGGCAGCCCTCAAGGCAGCGGCGGCCAGGCCTTACGTTTTGAAGATTCCTCGTCGGACGAAAGGTGTGCTGGCCTCAATCGAGTTGGAGGCGCAAGGACAGGTCGACGGCGCGCACGTGCTTGGTCAGGGCGCCGACCGAGATGCAGTCCACGCCGGTGCTTGCGTACTCGGCGATCGTGCTGAGATCGACATTGCCGGAGATCTCCAGCTCCGCCCGGCCCTTGGCAACAGCCACGGCTTCCCGCATCAGCGGCAGGGTGAAGTTGTCGAGCATGATGCGGTCGGCGCCGGCATCCAGCGCCTGCCGCAGCTCGTCCAGATTCTCGACCTCGACTTCCAGCAGCAGCTTGGGGTGCAGGCGCCGTGCTTCCTCGGCGGCGGCACGGATACCGCCGGCAGCGATGATGTGGTTTTCCTTCACCAGAATCGCGTCATAGAGGCCTACACGATGATTGTGGCCGCCACCACAGCGCACTGCGTACTTCTGGGCCAGACGCAGGCCGGGCACGGTCTTGCGGGTGTCGAGCACACGCACGCCGGTGCCGGCGACGGCAGCGACATAAGCCGCGGTCGTGGTCGCGGTGCCCGACAGCAGCTGCAGGAAATTGAGCGCCGAGCGTTCGGCGCTCACCATGGGGCGAGCGCGCCCATGAAGACGACAGATGACGGAACCGGCCTGGGCACGGTCGCCATCGCGCAGAAGCCATTCGATCTTCACGGCTGGGTCCAGGGTGGCGAAGCACGCGTTGAACCAGTCGATACCGGCAATGACCGCGTCTTCTCGACAAGTCAGCGTAGCGCTGGCCTGGGCCGAGGCGGGGAGGAGGTCGGCGGTGGCGTCGCCGCTGCCGATGTCTTCGGCAAAGGCGCGTTCGACGTCCGTCTGGATCAGGTCGGACGTCGGCGGAACGAGTTGCTGGGAATTCATTCGGATGCGGGGCTGGTTGCCGAGGCAGGCTGGCTCAGGCGGCCGACGATGGCATCGAGCGCGCGGTCGAACAGGGCTGTGGAATCAAGCACGCGAGCCGACCCACGCGCGAGCGCCTCGGCCAGTTCGTGCGGGGCGTGGTCGGCAACCTTGAGGCCGCGACGGTTCACAAACAGGTAGCGCCCGCTCATGGGGCTGATCCAGGAAAGCTTGGCGCGCTCGACGGTTTCCGGTCCGGTCACGAATTCGAGCCAGATGCCCGGCTTCAACTCGGCCACGAGCTGCATTTCCGGGGTGTCGGCCGGCGGCTCGACCATCGGTTCGGAGCGCGCGAGTTCCGCTTCGGATTCAGCGATCGGCTGGATGCTTTCGGGGATCGGCAGGCTGCTGGGTTCCGCGGCGGCCTGAATCTCGGCGTCCGGCACGGCCTCGCCGAGCTGATGACGGTAATAGGTATGGAGCTGGGCCAGCAGGCGGTCGATGTCGCTTTCCTGGAAGGCGACGTTCGCCAGGCCGCGACGCAGCGCGCGCTCGATACCGGGCAGCATCTGGCGCAGCGCACGGCGCTCGTCCAGCGTGCGTGCGGGCTTGGTGCTGTCGATGAAGTCGTTGGCGAAGCGCAGCGCATCGCGGAATTCGCTCGACTCCTCGCCCTGCCGCAGGATGGTCAGCACGAGGTAATTGGCCCACGCGCGCGACAGCACGCCATGGATCAGCGGCGGCAGCGTATGGCCGTCTATACGGCTGAGGATTTCGCGCGCCGCGCGGCGGCGCGCCTGTTCCAGTTTCTCGCGTCCACGCGTGGACTCGGCGACGCGTTGCTCGGCCAGCTCGGCGCGGCGCCGGCTGATGTCCTGGAATTCCTGCAACTCGACGCACAGGCGTTCGAAGATGCTGATGTCGTCGTCGAAGTCCTGCAGCAGGCGGTCGACGATGGATTTGATCTTGTCGTGCAGGCGATGGTCGCGATCGGACTCGGCCGACCAGCCCTTGGCCGCATCGGCCAGGCTGTCGAGCAGGCGACGCGCCGGATGCTGGCGGTGTGCGAACAGCTTGCGGTCGAGGATCGCAGCCTTGAGATACGGGATTTGCAGGCGTGCCAGCAATACCTGCATCTCGGTCGGCAGGTTGCGATCTTCGAGAATGAACTCGAACAGCATCCCGACGAGGTCGATGGTGTCCTCGTCGATGGTCGATACCTGGCTGGGCTTCTCGCCACGCAGGGAGCCGATCTGCGCCAGCAGATGTTCCTTGAGCTGCTGGACCTCGCCTGCGAGATCCAGCGCATTGCCGGCGCTCAAGGGCAACTGCTGGCTGATGGCTGCCTGGCTCTGCAGCACGCTCAGCGCACCGATCAGCTCGTTGGCGCTCGGCAACTGGACCGCACCCGCAGGGATGCGCATGGCGGTCGCCGGTACGCCGCGACGCGCACTGAACAGGGTATGCAGCGTCTGAAGCAGTTCGCTCGATGCACTGCCGTCGTCTTCGCCCTGGTAGACCGCTTCCTGGCCGCCGTCGGCAGCCGCTGCGCCTGGCGCGCGACCGGCGGCACCGCTGCGCGCCACTTCATGGCGGAGTTGCGGCAGCACGCCCGCACGAATGAGCTCGGCATTGATCTCCTGGTAAAGCTCATCCAGCGAGGCCAGCACATAACGGTCGAACAACTTGTAGATGATGAGCTTGACGCGCATTTCCGCGTTGAGCTCGCGCATGGCCAGCCGGAATGCCTGCGACAGCGCGGCTGGCCCGACCGGGTTACTACTGTCCTCGATCTTGAGGCCGCCGTAGATGACCGACAGGCGCTGGTTCACGGAGAACAGCTCGCGCGTCAGGCGCGTCTCGTTCTTGCCGATCATGCTGGTGATCGCCAGCGACTCTTCCAGCTCGTTGTCCGCCACGAGCGAGAGTTCCGCGGTACCGACGGGCAGTTGGATCCCGCTGCTGGGTACGCTGCGCTGGTTGGCGGCAAAGTCGCTCAGCTCACGGGAAACATGGGTGAGAAAGGACCGCTCGACCATGGGGCGGCGCTTGCGTACTTCACGCATGCCGTCGAAGTAATGCATCTGCGCCGCGTTGTTCTCCGCCTTTTCGGCGAGGTCGAACAGCGCATCATCGACATGATCGAACATGCCGTTGATCAAGATCTGCAGGCGACGGCCAGCGATGTCCCGGACGGTGTTCAAAAGGGCGCCTCCGCGCTCGCTGGACGGGTCCAGGCGCTGGGTCAGGCTGACGATGTTGGAAGGTTCACTGGCGTCTTTCATCGCCACACCCCTGAAGTGATGCCGACGTGCGTGCGGCCCGTTCCGACAATACGCATGCCTACAATACGTGAAAGCCGGCCGAGCTGTCATGCGGCGCTTCGATATATGTCGACGCGTTCACAGCATGGCGCAGGGACCCGCGATTGACAGGTCCGCGTAGGCGTCAGGCGGCCGCGGGGAAGTCCCGTAGCTGGAGGGTGCCGATACCCTCTTCCGGAAGCATGACGGGGATGCCGTCGTCGACCCGGTAGACCACCTTGCGATCCGTGGTGATCAGCCCCTCGGACAGCGTCGCCTGCACGGTTGTGCCGGCCACGTTCTGGACCGCGCCCGCCGCGATGGCGGCATTGAGGGCTTCCAGTTCACTGCGGCTGAGAGGGCGGACCGGGACCTTGCTGACCGGGCAGCAGAGGATATCGAGCAGGCGCTTATCCATAGAGAGGCGGGTTCGTACCGAAACGCGGAAAGTCCGTACAATAACCCCTTTTGGATGGCTTGGGTCATGACCTCGACTTCCCTCCCGCCGCGCGTGGGCGTTGTGATGGGCTCCCGTTCGGACTGGGAAACCATGGAACACGCGGCCAACGTATTGGCTGAGCTGGGCGTTGCGCACGAAGTGCGCGTGGTGTCCGCGCATCGCACCCCGGATCTGCTGTTCCAGTACGCGGAAGATGCGGTGGAACGTGGCATCCAGGTCATCATCGCCGGTGCCGGTGGCGCGGCCCATCTGCCGGGCATGCTGGCCGCCAAGACCCGGCTCCCCGTCCTGGGTGTGCCGGTGCAGTCCAAGGCACTCAACGGCATGGATTCCCTGTTGTCGATCGCTCAGATGCCGGCCGGCATTCCGGTCGGCACGCTGGCCATCGGGCGCGCCGGGGCCGTGAATGCGGGCCTGCTGGCCGCGTCGGTGCTGGCGTTGCACGATGCCTCGCTGGCCAAGGCCGTGGATGCTTACCGTGCACGCCAGACGCAAAGCGTGCTCGACCACCCGGACCCGCGCACATGAGCGGGCGACGCCAACTCGTCCTGGGCATTCTCGGCGGCGGCCAGCTCGCCCGCATGCTCGCGCTTGCGGCTGCTCCGCTCGGCGTAAAGAGCCTGGTGGTCGACAGCGCGGCCGATGCCTGTGCCGGCCAGGTCGCGCCCCTCGTGGTTGCGGACTGGACCGACTACGACGCACTGGAGCATTTTGCCCGCCAGGTGGATGTGGTCACCTTCGATTTCGAAAACGTCCCGGCGGAAACTGCCCACTGGCTGGCCGAGCGCGTTGCCGTGTTTCCGGCGCCGCGCGCATTGGCGGTGGCGCAGGATCGCCTGGCGGAAAAGACCCTGTTCCGGGAGTGCGGTCTCCACACGCCCGACTTCAAGGCCATCGACACCCGCGAGGACCTTGACCTCGCCCTCGCAGCGATCGGCGCGCCGGCCATCCTCAAGACGCGCCGGCTGGGCTACGACGGCAAGGGTCAGTTCCGCATCAAGTCACTGGGTGATGCCGATGCCGCCTGGGCGGCGCTGGGCGCTCAGGCGGAGGCCCATGGCCTCATCCTTGAAGCTTTCGTGCCCTTCGACCGCGAGCTGTCGGTGATTGCCGTGCGCTCCCGCGATGGCGAATTCCGTACATGGCCGCTGACCCAGAACTGGCATACCGATGGCGTGTTGTCCCTGAGCCTGGCGCCGGCCCCGGACATCGGTGGTTTGCAGGAACGCGCCACGGGTCTGGCCCGGACGCTGGCGGAGAAGCTCGAATACGTGGGCGTGTTCGCGCTCGAACTGTTCGTCAAGAACGGCGAGCTGCTGGGCAACGAGATGGCGCCGCGCGTGCACAACTCCGGTCACTGGACGATTGAAGGCGCGCTCACCAGCCAGTTCGAAAACCACGTGCGAGCAGTGCTGGGCATGCCGCTGGGCGATACCTCCGCACGCGGACTGTCGGCCATGTTCAACTGGATCGGCGAACTGCCGGATGCCGCGCCGGTGCTGAGTGCCGTCGATGCCCACTGGCACGACTATGGCAAGCAGCCGCGTGTTGGCCGCAAGGTGGGGCATGCCACGGTGTGCGCCCCCAACGCCGGTCAGCTCGTTGAACGTCTGAGCGGTATAGCGCATGCGCTCGGCCGGGATCAGCAGGCCGATCCGGCGGTAGGTAAGCTGATGGAGAAGCAGTAAGTCTGGGTGCGGCTTTTTGTGGGAGCGCACCCTGTGCGCGACTGCCATTCAGCGGTGTAGCTCAGTCATCTGCTTTCGCGATGCATGGTCATCGCATCGCACCGTCGCGCACAGGGTGCGCTCCCACAGGAATAAGGCGGATTGCGAACAGAAAAACGGGGCCTTTCGGCCCCGTTCTTGTTCGGTTTCACCCGGGATATCAGGCCAGGTTCTTGGCCGCGAAGTCCCAGTTCACCAGGTTCCAGAACGCCTCGATGTACTTCGGGCGGGCGTTGCGGTAATCGATGTAGTACGCGTGTTCCCAGACGTCGCAGGTGAACAGCGGCTTGTCGCTGCCGGTGATCGGCGTGGCGGCGTTGGAGGTATTCACGATGCCGAGCGAGCCGTCCGGACGCTGCACCAGCCAGGTCCAGCCCGAGCCGAAGTTGCCCACGGCCGACTTGGTGAATTCTTCCTTGAACTTCTCCACGGAACCGAAGGCCTTGGTGATGGCGTCGGCCAGCTTGCCGGTCGGCTCCTTGCCGCCGTTCGGGCTGAGTGAGTTCCAGTAGAACGTATGGTTCCAGACCTGGGCGGCATTGTTGAACACGCCGCCGGAGGACTTCTTGATGATGTCCTCGAGCGAGGCTTTCTCGAACTCGGTGCCCTTGATGAGGTTATTGAGGTTGGTCACATAGGCCTGGTGATGCTTGCCATAGTGATACTCGAGGGTCTCCGCCGAGATATGCGGCTCGAGCGCGTTCTTTTCATAGGGCAGGGCGGGGAGTTCGATCGCCATGTTGAGGCTCCTGGGCGTTGGCTAAGGATAAGGAGTCGGGCCGGGGCAGCCATGGGGCCGGCTGCAGGCATACGACTGATACACTACCGATCCGCGTGCATTGTAATGATGAATGACCTGACTTATGGACGTTAATGAGCGAATCAAGGCTGTGCTCGCCGAGCACGGCATCGTGCTCTTCATGAAGGGCACGCCGCAGTTCCCGATGTGCGGCTTCTCCAGTCGTGCCGCGCAGGCGCTGACGGAGGCGGGCGCGCACTTCCATGCGGTGAATGTGCTGGCCGACCCGGAGGTGCGTGCGGCGCTGCCGCATTACGCCAACTGGCCGACGTTTCCCCAGCTGTTCATCCAGGGCGAATTGATCGGCGGCTGCGACATCGTCGAAGACCTCAAGGCTTCCGGCGAACTGGCGCGAATGGCCGCCGACGTGGAAGGGGCCGACTCCTGATGACGCTGCCTCTTGTTCGCCTGCCGCAAGGCTGGATGCCGCCTGCAGGTTCGCTCACCGATCGCGTGATCTTGGTGACCGGTGCTTACGGTGGCCTGGGTGCCGCGGTGGCACGCGCCATTGCGCGCGAGGGTGCCACGGTGATCATCACCGGCCGGCGCAAGCGCCAGCTCGAGCAGCTTTACGATGCGATGCTGAGCGAAGGCCTGCCCGAGCCCGTGATCCATCCCCTGGATATGGAAGCTGCCACGCCGCGCGATTACGAGGCGCTGGCCGACGGCATCGAGCGGGATTTCGGTCGATTGGATGGCATCGTGCATGCGGCTGCCAGTTTCAATGGACTCACACCGCTCTCCATGCACAAGCCCGACGACTGGTTGCGGGCGCTGCATGTGAATGTGTCCGCGCCGTTCGCGCTTACCCAGGCATGCATGTCGCTGCTGGCGCGTGCGCCCGACAGCGCTGCTGTGTTCGTGCTCGACGATCCAGAGCTCGTAGAGCGCGCGCACTGGGGTGGCTATGGCGTCTCCAAAGCGGCGCTCGAGCGCTTCGTCGAGATCCTTCATCAGGAAACCGAGAACACTCCGCTGCGCGCGCACGCGTTGTTGCCTGCGCCCATGCGCACCACCTTGCGACGCGCGGCCTACTTCGGTGAGGACACCACCATCCACCCACTGCCTGATGCCACAGCGAATGCGGTGATCTATCTGCTCGGCGGGCAGGGTGCGGCGGCGCGTGGCGCCACCCTTGACCTGCGGGCATCCGCATGACCGTGTCGGAGCAGTGCTGACGTGGAAGCGCAGATGACCACGCTGTCGGCGGCGATCCTGTTGTTTCTCATTATGGATCCGCTGGGCAACATCCCGATCTTCCTTACGCTGCTGAAGGATGTCGCGCCCAAGCGCCGTCGTTACGTGATGGTGCGCGAGCTTCTGATCGCACTCGCGGTGCTGCTCGGATTCCTCATGGGTGGGCAGCTGATCCTCAAGCTGCTGCAGTTGCGGCAAGAGTCGATCAGCATCGCAGGCGGCATCGTGCTTTTCCTGATTGGCATTCGCATGGTGTTTCCGCCGGCCGACGGCGGTGGCATCTTCGGGAAGCAGGGCGAGGGCGAACCGTTCATCGTGCCCATGGCGATTCCTGGCGTGGCCGGTCCGTCGGCCATGGCTGCGTTGTTGCTGCTCACCAACACCCAGCCTGGGCGCACAGCAGACTGGGCGATTGCCCTGCTTGGCGCATGGTTGGCCACTTCCGTGATCCTGCTGTGTTCCACGTATCTGTTCCGCTGGCTCGGTGAAAGCGTTCTCATTGCGCTGGAACGCGTGATGGGCATGCTGCTCATCGCGCTGTCGGTGCAGATGTTCCTTGGTGGCGTGGCGGCTTATCTGCATTTGGCTATCTGAGTATTAGTTGTTTGAATTGCGGCAAGTTGTCGTCGTCGCCATCTTCTGAACCTATTCGCATAACCTTGCTGTCATAATCCGCTACCAGCATTTGGGGTAATTCCCAGGAGGCGGTCATGCTCAGCGTTGAACAGACCCTCACCGAACGTCTGCCATGGTTGGCGCAGCATCCCCTGATCCGGCGGCAAGTGGCCGGCATGCTGGGCCGACTGGCTGACCAGGACGGCTTCAATCGCACGTTGAATGCCATTGGTGAGGCCGAGGGCTTCGATTTTGTCGAGCGCACGCTCGATCTGCTCGGAGTCAGCTATTACGCCAATCCGCGCGAACGCGAGAACATTCCGGTGGAAGGTGGCGTGCTGATCGTTGCCAATCATCCGCTTGGCATGGTCGACGCACTCACCTTGTTGCAACTGGTCGGCTCGGTGCGCAGCGACGTGCGCGTTCTCGCCAACGATTGGTTGATGTCGATTCCTCAGCTGCACAAGCTGTTGCTGCCCGTGGATGTGTTCGGCAAGGGCGCGGCCTCGCGGATGCGCGATATCTACCGTGCGCTCGATAACGGTGAGGCGCTGATCGTGTTTCCCGCTGGCGAGGTTTCGCGCATGCGCCCCGACGGCGTGCGTGATGGTCGCTGGTCCGACGGCTTTGCGCGACTTGCCCAGCGCGGTCGCACGCCAGTGCTCCCGATTCATGTGGCCGCGCGCAATTCGGCCATGTTCTATGGCCTCTCGATGCTGGCCAAGCCGCTCAGTACGGCGATGCTTCCCCGCGAGGCCATTTCGCCGGTGAGCCGCCGCATCGGTTTCAGTGTCGGCGCCCTGGTGAGCACCGACGAACTCGAACAGCACTCGGGCGGGTCTACCAAGCGGGCGGCCAAGCTCATGCGGCGCCACGTGTATCGCGTGGGCCGTCATCGTGGCTTGATCTTCGGCGGCCAGGCGCCGTTGGCGCATCCGGAACCGACCGAGCGCGTGGCCGCAGAGCTTCAGACCCAGGCGGAAAAGCTCGCGGACCTCAACGACGGCAAGCAGGTGTATCTGTTCAAGGGCGCCTCGGACAGCGTGGTGCTGCGCGAAATCGGACGCCTGCGCGAGCTGACCTTCCGGAAGGTGGGTGAGGGCACGGGCGCGCGCCGTGATCTCGACGTGTACGACCCGCATTATGAGCACCTGGTGCTGTGGGATCCGAAATCCCTGCGCATTGTCGGCTCTTACCGGTTTGGCCACGGCGGCCGGCTGATTGCCGAGCGCGGCATGTCCAGCCTGTATACGTCCAGCCTTTTCAACTATTCGCCGGCACTGGAATCCCGACTGTCGCAGGGCCTTGAGCTGGGCCGTAGTTTCATCGCTCCGGCGTACTGGCGCTCGCGCGCGCTGGACCAGCTGTGGCAGGGCATCGGTCTCTATCTGCAGCGCCATCCGGAACTGCGCTACTTGTTCGGCCCGGTAAGCATGTCGGTGAGCATTCCGCGTGAGGCGCGCGAATGGATCGCCGCGGCGCACCAACATTATTTCGGCGCGCCGGGTCTGGCATCGGCCCGCCAGCCGTTCGTGGTTTCACCGGATGTGATCGAACTGGTGCGGACTGCGCTCGAAGGACTCGACCCGGCCGCCGGTCTGGGCAAGCTCAAGCATCATCTCGACGCATTGGGTGTGAGCCTGCCGGTGCTCTATCGCCAATATGTGGACCTGGTGGAACCCGAAGGCGTGCAGTTCCTCGATTTCGGTGAGGATCCGGGCTTTTCCGGCTGCGTGGACGGCCTCGTGATGTTGGATCTGGCGACTTTAAAACCGGCCAAGCGGTCTCGTTATCTGGGCAAGTCTTAAGGCCCAGCCTTCCGCCACGCCCGTGGGCGTGGCTTTGGTTCCGATCGCGCGCGAGTTATTTCGGGCGCGATCGTGATCGCATAGTAAATTTCCTGTAAAATACTTATGCGAGGCTTACAAAGCCGGGTTCGCGTAAGGGGTGTCTTCGCGCGGCGCGGCAGCGCTCAACTGATTTCGTAAATTTTCGCCCGATTTTGCGATCGGGCTTTTTTACGCCCGCAGAAAACGTTTAAATTTACGTTAAATGGCATGAAATTGCGAGATTTAACAAGAGATTGCGCGTTTTCTTTCGGCTTTCCGAAAGATATTTCTGCCGGGCGATGACCTCCATCCCCACCACCGTCTGCCGCCGCCCGCGGCATAGCCAAAACATTGCAACCTCTGGAATCGAGATGATGAAACGAAACCACCTTTCCATGGCGATTGCCGTCGTGTTCTGCATGGCCGCCGGCTCCGCCATGGCGCAGGACGCGGCGAACCAGTCCCAGCCGACTGCCAACACGACGCAGCAGCGCTCCAGTGTGTCCAGCACCTCAAACACCACGACCTCCAACGACACCAAGCGCGTGCAGGAGCTGAACACGGTGACGGTGCAGGCGCAGAGCCTTTCGCTGGGCGGCGGCCTGATGTCGGTGCAGACGGCGCCGAAGGCGGTTTCGACGATCAGCCGCGACGCTATCGTGAAGGCACCGCCGGGCAGCAACTTCACCCAGATGGTGAGCAGCATCCCGGGCGTGAACGCGTCGACGGACGACGTGACTGGCCTGTCGGACGGCAACTATTCGATTCGCGGCTTCGACTCCAGCGAAATCGGCGTGACCGTCAACGGCGCTCCGATTACCGATACCGGCAGTTACGCGGTGTACGCGACGGAATACGGCGACTCCGAGAACTACGGTGACATCACCGTGCTGCAGGGCATCCCCGACGTCGATATGCCGGACTCCGGCGCGGCCGGCGGCCACATCGCCTGGGCGACCATCGATCCCTCGCATAAGGCCGGCGTGGATGTCACGCAGTCGCTGGGCTCGCATGACTATCGCCGTACCTTCGTGCGTTTCAACACGGGCGACACTGGCCCGGTGCGCTCATGGTTGTCGTACTCCGACAACTCGGTCGACAAGTGGCGCGGCGCCGGCGACCTCAACGTGACGAAGGTCGAAGGCAAGTCGCTGTGGACCATCGACAGCAACAACTCGATCAGCGCCTCGCTGCAGTACAACCGCGAAGTGCGCAACGGCTACTACAGCCTGACCAAGTCGGATCTGGCCAAGCACGGCTACTTCTACGACTACGACACCACCTACACGCCGGGTGACAGCCAGTACTACCAGCTGCACAACAACCCGTTCCGCAACTATATGTTTAGCCTGGACGGCGAGTTCAAGCTCACCGATTCGCTGCGCCTGTCGGTCGTGCCGTACTTCCAGTATGGCGATGGCGGTGGTGGCACCGGTAACGCGTTCTTCGCCGAGACCACCAACTCGACCCAGAACCTGTACGAGTCGGCTCATCAGGATCTGAACCAGGATGGCGCGATCGTCACCGGCCCGAATGGCAAGAAGGCGCTGGTCTATGGCTTCAGCAGCAGCACCACGTACCGTCCGGGCGTGCTCGCCAAGTTCAACCAGGACCTGAGCATGGATAACGCGCTCGAGTACGGCTTCTGGTACGAGCGCGCCCGTCAGCAGCAGAACGACAAGTTCAGCATGGCCAGCTGGGCGACCGGCGTGCCGAACGATATCTGGGGCACCTCCAACTACGTGCTGTATCCCGATGGCCAGATCCAGAACGCCTACGAGGAATACACCACCACCGAGGTCAAGAAGGGCTTCATCACCGATACGTGGACGCCGAACGACCAGTGGCTGCTCACGGCCGGCCTGGCGTACCTGCATGTCGACCGTTCGGGTTTCGCCTTCGAAAATCCGGGCTCGACGGGCGGCTATGCCAAGGGCTTTGGTGACGCCGACCTCAATGGCACCTACCACAAGTTCACGCCGGCGGTGGGCGTGAAGTTCTCGCCCAACGAGAACAGCCAGATCTACTACGGCATCGGCGAGACCTTCCGCGCGCCGCCGAATGGCGCCGTATTCCTCAACCAGATTACCGGTACGGCGGCCAACAAGCCGGAATCGGCCTGGAACAACGATCTCGGCTATCGCTACTACAACG
The DNA here is from genome assembly GCA_000632805.1 of Dyella jiangningensis. Taxonomy (GTDB): domain Bacteria; phylum Pseudomonadota; class Gammaproteobacteria; order Xanthomonadales; family Rhodanobacteraceae; genus Dyella; species Dyella jiangningensis. The sequence goes on from CP007444.1 coordinate 585,268, forward strand.
ATCGCTTCTCGGCGAACGTGATGGTTTATCACAGCAACTTCAACAACAAGACCATCTCGGCCAAGGATCAGGCGACGGGTGAGCCGGTCTACACCGAAATCGCCCGCGTGAAGCAGCAGGGCTTCGCTACCGAAGCCAGCTTCAACATCACCGAGGCGTGGAAGGTCTACGGTCAGTACACCTATACCAAGGCCACGGTGGAGAGCGACCTCAACGCCGGCAAGAACAAGGCCGGTCAGTACGTGTACTACCCGACCGACGGCAAGCAGCTGTTCAACACTCCTCGCAACATTGCCTACGTGCAGCTGAGCTATGACCAGGGTCCGCTGTGGGCGAGCATCTACGGCAACTACCACAGCTCGATGTACGGCGACTTCATGAACACGGAAAAGGTCGGTGGCTACACGACCTTTGGTTTCAATGCCGGTTACCGCTTCAGCGATTTCGCCAGCTGGTTCCGCCAGCCGTACATCAAGCTCAACGTGTCGAACATCGGCGATCGTCATGCCCTTACGAGCGCCAAAAACGCTGCGGCGTTCCTGGCCAACAACAGCGCGGGCTACCTCGGTCCGGACGGCAAGCCGCTGGCGACGTCCGCTCCGTACTACTCGTTGCTGGAGCCGCGCACTTTCATGGTGACGGTGGGCGCCTCGTTCTTCTGATACGACGCTTCCTTGCAGGAGCACGACCGGCGCCGAAAGGCGCCGGTTTTTTTTGCCCGAAGAGGGCAATCCAGAGGCATTAACTTACGGATTTCGTAGGCTTCAACCGCAGGATTTGTGAGAAATACGTCAAAAAGTTACGAATTTGTAATATTATGCGCCTACATTCGTCGTGATGAGTCCAGGCCGGCGGCTTCGAGTGAGCTCCCCAGGGCGCATCAAATAATTCAGGGAATCAGTCACTTAAGACGGTGGCGGAGGGGCATGGGACTCCTCTGTGCTGGTCCCATGCCTTTTTTGCGAATCTCTTAGGGGTCGAATCTCGATGAACAACGCATTGCGCAGCAAACTCCTGCCGGTAGCGATCGCTACGCTGCTGGCCACCGCGCCTGCCATGGCGCAGGACACCTCGTCCTCCATCAGCGGCCGCGTGGTCGACGCCAATGGCCAGCCGGTGGCCGGCGCCACCGTCCAGATCGTGCACGCACCGTCGGGCACCACCAAGTCCACCACCACCGACGCCAGCGGCCGTTACTCGGCCCAGGGCCTGCGCGTGGGCGGTCCGTTCGACGTGAAGGTTTCCAAGGACGGCACGCAGTCCGAACAGGACAACGTCTACCTGCAGCTCGCCACCGACACCGCGGTCAACGTGACGATGGGAGCGGCCCAGCAGGCAGCGACCAATCTGGGCGCCGTGACCGTTACCGGCCTGGTGGCTGCGCAGACGTTCAATGCCGACAACAAGGGCCTGTCGACCAATGTGTCGGGCCGTGACCTGAAGATGGTGCCGACGCCGAGCCGTTCGATTCAGGACGTGGCGCGTCTGGATCCTCGCATCACCATCACCGATCGTGGCGACGGCTCGATCTCCGCGATGGGCATGAACAGCCGCTACAACAAGATCAGCGTCGACGGCGTCGGCGTGGGCGATCCGTTTGGCCTGAACTCCAACGGCATGCCGTACCTCGGCTCGCCGGTGTCGGTGGACACCATCGCCGAGTACAACCTGTCGACCGCCAACTTCGACACGACCTCGGACACCGTGGGCGCGGACATCAATGCCGTGACCAAGAGCGGTACCAACGAATTCCACGGTTCGGCGTACTACGCCTACCGCAACGCCGACAGCATGGTAGGCAACGCGGGATGGATCAAGAGCGGCGACCGCAGCTACCAGGGCTACGACCGTGACTGGACCGGCGGCGTGACGCTGGGCGGTCCGATCATCAAGGACAAGCTGTTCTTCTTCGCCAGCTATGAGAAGCAGAAGACCGTCGGCCTGGGCAACGACTCGGCCAACGGCCTCGACACCACCCTGACTGGCCCCTCGACCAGCAACAAAGTCTCGCCGGGCGACCTGCAGCGCATCATCAATGCGGCCAACAAGCTGGGCCTGCACCCGGGTGACTTCAGCGGTGGCGGCGTCGACCTCGACAGCAAGCGCTCGCTGGTCAAGCTGGACTGGAACATCACCGACAACCATCGTTCGAGCTTTGCCTACCAGCGCACCAAGGAAACGCAGCCGGTCATCCAGGGCAACAGCAACAACGCTATCGGCCTGACCAGCTACTGGTACACCAAGAACAGCGATACCAAGAACTATTCGCTGCAGTTCTTCGACGACTGGAACGACATCTTCTCGACCGAGACGAAGATCGGTTACAAGGACTTCAGCCAGGTGCGTTCCGTGCCGTGGCAGCAGCCGCAGGTCTTCATCAACCTGGGCAAGGACAACAACGGCAAGCTCAACGGTGCATCGCCGTTCGTCGACCTGGGCGAAGACCAGTACAGCGACTACAACCAGATCTCGACCAAGACCACCAGCATCTTCAGCGCGGCCACCCTGTATCTGGGCGACCACACCGTGAAGGGCGGCATCGACTTCCAGCAGGACAAGATCTACAACCTGTTCGGTCGTACGCAGTTTGGTGCCTACACGTTCTGGGGCATCGACAATTTCGAGAAGGGCATCTACAACCAGTTCGACCTCTACCAGCCGGCCAAGGGCTATTCGCTGGATGACGTCGCCGGCAAGTGGACGCTGCGTCGCTACAGCTTCTTCCTGCAGGACAACTGGCAGGTCACCGAGCGCCTTGCCGTGCTGTACGGCTTCCGCGTGAACCGTTACTCGACGGACGACAAGCCGGTCTACAACCCGACCTTCGAGAAGACCTTCGGCTTCCGCAACGACCAGACCATCGATGGCTCGACCATGGTCGAGCCGCGCGTGTCGTTCAACTATGCCTTCAACACCGAGCTGCAGACGCAGCTGCGTGGTGGCGTGGGCCTGTTCCAGTCGAACCCGCCGACCGTGTGGATGACCAACCCATACCAGAACAACGGTATGACGGTGGCGACGTACTCGATCCGCAACAGCGGCAACCTGCCGGTGGGCCCAGGCACGATCTATCCGGGCTTCAGTCCCGATCCGTTCAACCAGAACGTGCCGCCGCCGTCCAACACGCAGATGGCCGTCGACACCGTTGCGCCGAACTTCAAGCTGCCGTCCGTGTGGAAGAGCAGCCTGGCGATCGACCGCGAGCTGCCGTGGATGGGCCTGATCGCCACCGCCGAGTACGAGCACATCAAGGTGCGCGACGCGATCTGGTATCAGAACCTCAACATTGGTGCGCCGACGGGCGTGCTGCCGGATGGCCGTTACACGTACTACAAGAATATCTACGGCGGTCCGACCGGCAACACCAACCGCGCCAACGCCAACAACAAGTTCTCGGTGAACACCACCGAGCTGGCCAATACCGGTAAGGGCTACTCCGACGCGTTGACCCTGTCGTTGAAGAAGCCGTTTGCAGACGAGTGGAGCGCCAGCCTCGGCGTGACGTTCTCCAACGCGCGTGAAGTGAACCCGGGCACCTCCAGCCAGGCGTCTTCGAACTTCAGCAACAACGTGTGGGTGAACCCGAACGAGAACGTCGACAGCATCGCGAACTACGCCACGAGCCGTCGCGTGATGGCGTCGGTGGCCTGGTCGCATGCGTTCTTCGGCAACTACGCCACGACCATCAGCGCGTTCTACAACGGCCAGACCGGCCAGCCGTACAGCTGGGTGTTCGCCAACGACGCCAACGGCGACAGCTACAGCCGCGATCTGGCATACATCCCCAAGCAGGGTGATGTGCTGTTCCAGAAGGGCACGTCGCAGGCGGCGATCGACCAGTTCTATGCCTTCATCAAGCAGGACAGCTACCTGAAGGATCACCAGGGCGAAATCGCCAAGCGCAACGCGACCCGCGCCGCGTGGACGAACCAGCTCGACATGAGCTTCAGCCAGGAAGTGCCGGGCCTGTTCAAGGGCAACAAGGGCGAGATCCGCCTGGACGTCTACAACTTCCTGAACCTGCTCAACAACGACTGGGGCCAGCAGCTGTACGTGCCGTTCCCGTATACCCGCAACCTGGCCAGCTTCCAGGGCGTGGACAAGGCTACGGGCAAGTACATCTACAGCTTGCCGACGGACGCCAACGGCAACTATCAGCCGGGCACCAAGGTGGTGTACGACGCCGGTCGCGACATCAAGACCAACGTGGTCTCGCGCTGGTCGGCCATGCTGACCCTGCGTTACACGTTCTAACGCAAGACCTTGCTGTCGCATTACCGAAGGCCGGCGCCCCAAAAGGGCGCCGGCTTTTTTATGGGAGCGCCTGAAAAGGCGGCCCGCGGCTTGACCCTGCCATGCCCGGCGCGGGAAGCTACGCGGTCCGTCTCGTTCCCCACGGACGCATGAGCCGCGAAGGCGCGGCCTGGAGACTGCTTCAATGAATGACACCCAAGCCGGCAAGACCGGCCGAGCCGCCACCGTCAGTGCGCGCATTTCGCCCGCCGGTGGCCTGGATATCCTCTCCCGCAACGAAGTGGCGCGTCTGCGCGACGCCAGTGGTTCGGGCCTGCACGCCTTGCTGCGCCGCTGCGCGCTGGCGGTGCTGACCTCGGGCAACATGAGCGACGACCCGCGCTCCATCCTCGAGCAGTTTCCCGATTTCGATATCCAGGTGCTGCAGCAGGACCGCGGCATCAAGATCGAGCTGACCCACGCGCCGGCCCAGGCTTTCGTCGACGGCCAGATCATCCGCGGTATCAACGAGCTGCTGGTCGCCGTCGTGCGCGACATCGTCTACGTGTCGACGCAGATGGAGCAGGGCAACTTCGACCTCGACGACAGCGTGGGCCTGACCCATGCGGTGTTCGAGATCCTGCGCAATGCGCGCATCCTCAAGGCGCAGATCGATCCCAATCTGGTGGTGTGCTGGGGCGGCCATTCGATCTCGCGCGACGAGTACGAATACACCAAGCAGGTGGGTTACCAGCTCGGTCTGCGCAGCATGGACATCTGCACGGGTTGCGGCCCGGGCGCCATGAAGGGCCCGATGAAGGGCGCCACCATCGCCCACGCCAAGCAGCGTCGCCGCAACAACCGCTACATCGGCATTACCGAGCCGGGCATTATCGCGGCCGAGTCGCCGAACCCGATCGTCAATCACCTCGTGATCATGCCGGACATCGAGAAGCGCCTCGAAGCCTTCGTCCGCATGGGCCACGGCATCATCGTATTTCCGGGCGGCGTGGGCACGGCGGAAGAGATCCTCTACCTGCTCGGCATCCTGCTGCATCCGGACAACGCTGGCGTGCCGTTCCCGCTGATTCTCACCGGCCCGCGTCAGTCGGCCGCGTACTTCGAACAGATCGATCGCTTCCTGCGTCTTACGCTGGGCGACAGCGTCGCGGAGCATTACCAGATCATCGTCGACGACCCGGCGGCGGTGGCGCGTGCGATGGTTCGTGGCATCGACAAGGTGCGCAACTATCGCCTGGACAACAAGGACGCGTTCTTCTTCAACTGGGCGCTCAACATTCCGTACGCGTTCCAGTTGCCGTTCCGCCCGACCCACGAGGCGATGCGCAGCCTCGCCATCCATCGCGATCTTCCGCGACACGAACTGGCGGCCGACCTGCGTCGCGCGTTCTCGGGCATCGTGGCGGGCAACGTGAAGGAAGAGGGCATGCGCGCCATCGAGAAATACGGCCCGTTCGACATCGATGGCGATGCCGACGTCATGCAGTCGCTGGATGAGTTGCTGAAGGCTTTCGTGGCGCAGGACCGCATGAAACTCCCTGGTGGAACGGCCTACGTGCCGTGCTATCGCGTGCTCACCGGTGAACCGGCCCACTGAGAGCACTTTCGGCCACAAACGTCTTGACAGCCCGGAGCCGGATATTCAAACTATCCGACTCACCCCGCCCGAATAGCTCAGCCGGTTAGAGCACTTGACTGTTAATCAGGGGGTCGTTGGTTCGAGTCCAACTTCGGGCGCCATCTTCAACAAGACCTCGCAGCGATGCGGGGTCTTGTGCTTTTCAGGGTTTGCAAAAAGCCGTTCAGCTGTCGGCGGCGCAGCGATGTGCCTGTTCCTCAGAAGCCCTTTTGCCGTAGATCCGGCCGGCGTTGGAGAGGAGCACGATCAGTGCGCCATCAGGCTCTCCGGCGCGACATACCGTGAACGTAGTGTTGCTGCCGCTCGCAGTGCCGTCGGCTTGGAAACGGATGCGTTTCCGGCCTGCGGTGCTGATGATGGTCAGCCGTTCATGCCCGCGATCAGCAAGGGCTGGGGCGGCGTCCAGCTGATCGGCGCGATCGCTACGGTAGTGTCCGGCCAGCCAGCCGGCTTCCCAGTGCACGCCGTCGGCGCACTGTTTTCCGTCCAGGGTGGGGCAAAGCATGGCGCGGTGGCCGCTCTGGAGGGCCATTCCGCGCGTTTGCTGAAGTGCGGCGATGATGTCCGACTGCGCCATCTGAAGTCGGTTGCGGACCACCAGATGTCCCAATGCAGGCGCCGCCATGCAAGCGAGCACGGCCACGATGGCGCCGACCAGGATCTGCTCTACGACGGTGAAGCCGCGCTGACGGCCTGATGTCCTTGCGCCCACGCTCGCCCTCCCTGCGCCTGCGGAACGGAAAGGCTAGCTGGGGCATTCCAGGCCCGGCAGTCGTCGCGACCGCGGCCGTCGCGTCATAGGCTGCTGACAGGCTTTGTCAGCAGGGCGATTTAAAATGCCCGAATGCGACCGCATGTAGATTCCCATGACTGACCGCTTCGAACTCGTTTCCCCCTACAAGCCGTCGGGCGATCAGCCCAATGCCATCCGTATGCTGAGCGAGGGCTTCGAGGCCGGGCTCGCGGCGCAGACGTTGCTGGGCGTCACCGGCTCGGGCAAGACCTTCACGATCGCCAACGTGATCGAGAAGATCCAGCGCCCGACCATCGTCCTGGCGCCGAACAAGACACTGGCCGCGCAGCTGTATGGCGAGTTCAAGGAGTTCTTCCCGCATAACGCGGTGGAATACTTCGTCAGCTACTACGACTACTACCAGCCCGAGGCCTACGTGGCCGCGTCCGATACGTACATCGAGAAGGACGCCTCGATCAACGATCACATCGAGCAGATGCGATTGGCGGCAACCAAGGCGTTGCTGTCGCGCAAGGACTCGTTGATCGTGGCGACCGTTTCGGCGATCTACGGCCTCGGCGATCCGGAAGATTACCTGTCGTTGCGCCTGATCCTCGCCAAGGGCGAGCGCATCGACCAGCGTGCGCTGATCCGGCAGCTCACCGAGCTGCAGTACACGCGCAACGAGATGGAACTGCGGCGCGGTACCTATCGCGTGCGTGGCGAGGTGATCGACGTCTTTCCGGCCGAATCGGAAACCGAAGCACTGCGCATCGAACTCTTCGATGGCGAAGTGGAGAACATGGCGCTGTTCGATCCACTCACCGGTGAGACGATCCGCAAGGTGCCGCGTTACACGGTGTACCCTCGTACGCATTACGCCAGCACGCGCGAGAGCGTGCTCAACGCGATCGAAACCATCAAGGTCGAGCTGAAGGAGCGGCTGGAGCAGCTCTACAAGGACAACAAGCTGGTGGAGGCGCAGCGTCTCGATCAGCGCACGCGCTTCGACATCGAGATGATGGCCGAGGTCGGTTATTGTCAGGGCATCGAAAACTACTCGCGCCATCTGACGCGCCGCGGCGCAGGCGAGCCGCCGCCGACGCTGTTCGACTATCTGCCGCCGGACGCGCTGCTGGTGGTGGACGAGTCCCACGTGACCATTCCGCAGCTGGGCGCGATGTACAAGGGTGACCGCTCGCGCAAGGAAACATTGGTGGAGTTCGGTTTCCGCCTGCCTTCTGCAATGGACAATCGTCCGCTGCGCTTCGAGGAATGGGAAGCACGCGCGCCGCGTTCGATCTACGTCTCGGCGACACCGCGCGATTACGAATTGCAGAAATCCGGCGACTCCATTGTCGAGTTGGTGGTGCGCCCCACTGGCCTCATTGATCCCGAAGTGGAAGTGCGTCCGGTGCGCACCCAGGTGGACGACCTGCTGGGCGAGGTCAACAAGCGCGTTGCGATGGGTGATCGCGTGCTGGTGACCACCCTGACCAAGCGCATGGCCGAGAACCTCACCGAATACCTCGGCGAGCACGGCGTCAAAGTGCGTTATCTGCACTCGGACATCGAGACGGTGGAGCGCGTGGAGATCATCCGCGACCTGCGCCTGGGTGAGTTCGACGTGCTGGTGGGCATCAACCTGCTGCGCGAGGGCCTGGACATGCCCGAGGTGTCGCTGGTGGCGATCCTTGACGCCGACAAGGAAGGTTTCCTGCGTTCGACCGGCTCGCTGATCCAGACGATCGGCCGCGCGGCTCGTAACGTGCGTGGCAAGGCGATTCTCTATGCGGACAACGTGACCCGCTCAATGCAGGCGGCGATGGATGAGACCGCGCGCCGCCGCGAGAAACAGCAGGCATACAACGAGGCGCATGGCATCACGCCGCAGTCGGTGGTGCGGCGCATTGCCGACATCATGGAAGGAGCGCGCAGCGAGGCGCCGGGCCGTGGCCGCGGCCGTCGCGGCGAAAAGAAAGCCGCTGCCGTGGCAGAGCGTGGCGCCGACTACAGCGCGCTGAATGCCGATCAGGCTGCCGCCATGATCAAGAAGCTGGAGGCGCAGATGTACAAGCACGCCGAGAACCTGGAGTTCGAGGAGGCTGCCCGCATCCGCGACCAGATCCACCAGCTGCGGGAAAAAGCCCTGCGTTGACCACAGAAGCCCTCGGGCGGTTGTAGCCAGCCGCCGGAGCACGTATACTGCGCGGCTCGCACGGCATGCCGGGCGAGCTTCGGGCGGTTAGCTCAGCGGTAGAGCACTACCTTGACATGGTAGGGGTCACAAGTTCGATCCTTGTACCGCCCACCAATACCGACGAAACGGCGCGACCTTCGGGTTCGCGCCGTTTCTTTTTGCGCTCGGGGTGGCGCCTCCGCGGTCGGTCAGGCTGCCTTTCTTCGCTTATTCGTGATCTGCACGCAGACACGGACGGTGACGATGGCGATACTTGGCCACTGTTGCCCCAAGGAGCCAGTCAATGACGTACCTGTGGATCAAGAGTTTCCATCTGTTGTTCGTCATGGCTTGGATGGCCACCGTGTTCTACCTGCCGCGCATCCTGGTGAACGTTGCCGAGGCCGGCAATGAGCCTGCGGTGAAAGCGCGACTCGTGCTGATGGGGCGACGCTTGTATCGCTTTGGCCACAACATGTTCGGCCTGGCGTTTCTGCTCGGGTTGACGCTGTGGCAGGGCTGGCGTGTGTTTCCGGGCGTGCTGCCCAATTTCGGCGATGCCCATTGGCTGCACGCCAAGCTGGTGCTGGTCGCGCTGCTCTTGGCTTATTTCATCTGGACCGGGCGCCTGCTCAAGCGCAGCGAGAGTGGCGGGGCGCTGCCTGCATCCAAGACTTTGCGCATCATGAATGAGCTGCCGGTGTTCGTGCTGCTGGGCGTGATTTTCCTGGTGATCGCCAAGCCGTTCTAAAACGCAGTTTGTGGTAGCGCACTCTGTGCGCAACAGGCCTGCGTAGCGGAGATGACGTGGTTCCGCGGTCGCGCACAAGGGTGCGCTACCACAGGAAACGATCGGACACGCCTCATTCGCCGCGCTGAAAATGCCCTGTCGCCACGCCACGAAGCGCGTTGCGCCTCTTCGACGGACGTCTTCGGCGCGCAACCCGCATCGCCACGTAGCGCCGACACGTCGGCCTAAGTGTCGGGCACATCGCCCGGTTGCATCGGCAGATGCCGCTTTTCCTCAGGCCGGCTGCCGCGGTGTGCTGAATTGACAGCCCAAGGTCGGCTAAACTAGCGTTCCGCTATACATTCATCGGAAACAAGGTGGCTCGCGCCCAAAGCGCCGGCCGAGCGTGTGACATGGCAACTACTGACTCCCACTGCTGACCTGCGCCACGCCTTGTTTTCAGGAAGGGCGCTCGGCGCCCTTTATTTTTGTCCGCCCTCCGGGCGGATCACGAAAAGCCGGCCACCCATGGCCAGACGATTGATGGGGTGCCCGCTATCCAGGCGGGCGAAGCCAAACCGGCCATCCATGGCCGGACTCTTCAAAAAATGCACGCTTTGATATAGCGAGCGAACAGGTACGGACATGATCGAAATTACGCTACCCGACGGCAGCAAGCGCCCCTTCGAGCATCCGGTGACGGTGCAGGACGTCGCCGCCTCCATTGGTGCAGGCCTGGCCAAGGCGACCCTGGCGGGCAAGGTCGATGGCAAGCTGGTGGATGCCAGCTTCCCGATCGACCACAACGCAAGCCTCGAGATCGTTACGGAGAAGAGTCCGGAGGCGCTGGATATTCTTCGCCACTCCACGGCGCATTTGCTGGCGCAGGCCGTGCAGCGCCTGTATCCCGGCGCGCAGGTCACCATCGGTCCGGTGATCGACAACGGCTTCTATTACGACTTCGCCTATGAGCGCCCGTTCACGCCCGACGATCTGGTGAAGATCGAGGCCGAGATGGAAAAGATCGTGAAGGAAGGCCTGCCGGTGACGCGCAGCGTGAAGACGCGCGATGACGCCGTGTCGTTCTTCCGCGGCCTGGGCGAGGAGTACAAGGCCGAGATCATCGAGAGCATTCCTGCCAATGAGGAACTCTCGTTGTATTCGCAAGGCGAGTTCACTGACCTCTGCCGCGGCCCGCACGTGCCCAACACGGGAAAGCTGCGCGCGTTCAAGCTGATGAAGGTGGCTGGCGCGTATTGGCGCGGTGATTCCAACAACGCGATGCTCACGCGCATCTACGGCACGGCGTGGCTCAACGACAAGGACCTCAAGGCCTACCTGCATCAGCTGGAGGAAGCCGAGAAGCGCGACCATCGCAAGATCGGCAAGGCGCTGGATCTCTTCCACCAGCAGGAAGAAGGCCCGGGCATGGTGTTCTGGCATCCGAAGGGCTGGGCCATCTGGCAGCAGGTGGAGCAGTACATGCGTCGCGTGTATCGCAACAGCGGCTACCAGGAAGTGCGCTGCCCGCAGGTGCTGGACGTGTCGCTGTGGAAGAAGTCCGGCCACTGGGACAACTACCAGGAGAACATGTTCTTCACCGAGTCGGAGAAGCACACGTACGCACTCAAGCCGATGAACTGCCCCGGCCACGTGCAGATCTTCAACACCGACCTGCACAGCTACCGCGAGCTGCCGATCCGCTACGGAGAGTTCGGCGCGTGCCATCGCAACGAACCGTCGGGCGCGCTGCACGGCATCATGCGCGTGCGCGCCTTCACGCAGGACGACGGCCATGTGTTCTGCACCGAAGAGCAGATCGAGTCTGAGGTGACTGCATTCCACCAGCAGGCCATGAAGGTCTACGGCGACTTCGGCTTCGAAGACATCGCGCTGAAGATCGCGCTGCGTCCCGACAAGCGCATCGGCAGTGATGAGGTGTGGGATCGCGCGGAAGATGCGCTGCGTGCCGCCCTGGGCGCCGCCGGCGTGAAATGGGAAGAGCTGCCGGGTGAGGGCGCCTTCTACGGCCCCAAGATCGAGTACCACATGAAGGATTCCATCGGCCGTGCCTGGCAGGTTGGCACCATGCAGGTGGACTTCATGATGCCCGAGCGCCTGGGTGCCGAATACGTCGACGAGCATTCACAGCGTCGTCACCCGGTGATGCTGCATCGTGCCATCGTGGGGTCGATGGAGCGCTTCATCGGCATCCTGATCGAGCACCATGCCGGCCTGCTGCCGACCTGGCTCGCCCCGGTCCAGGCCGCCGTGTTCAGTATCACGGATGCGCAGGGCGATTATGTCCGCGACGTAACGCAAACCCTTGTCGATAAAGGTTTCCGCGTGCAGGCCGATTTGCGCAATGAGAAGGTCGGCTATAAAATCCGCGAACATACGATCCAGAAAGTCCCTTACCTGCTGGTGGTCGGAGATCGCGAGAAGGAATCAGGGTCCGTTTCTGTGCGTACACGTTCTGGCGAGGACCTGGGCAGCATGCCGCTGGCCGCATTCGTCGAACGCCTGGAAGCCGAAACCCGTCGCTAAGCGCGCGGGCCGGCATAAACAAGAACTCTTCTGGAGGATAGTGGTATCGCTACCACCGACACTAAGGGCAATCGCCGTAACCTCGAAATTCGCGTGCCGCGCGTTCGCGTCATCGGTGCCGATTCGGAACAGCTGGGCATTCTGACCCGTGACGAGGCGTTGGCCTTGGCACAGGAAGCAGGCATGGACCTGGTCGAGATTCAGCCGAACGGCGATCCGCCGGTCTGCCGCATCATGGATTACGGCAAGTTCAAGTTCGAAGCCCAGAAGAAGGCCCAGGCGGCCAAGAAGAAGCAGAAGCAGGTCGAGATCAAGGAAGTGAAGTTCCGTCCGGTCACGGACGTGGGCGACTACCAGATCAAGCTGCGCAACATGCTTCGCTTCCTCGAGGAAGGCGACAAGGTCAAGGTCACCATCCGCTTCCGCGGCCGTGAAATGTCCCATCAGGATCTGGGCCAGAACCTGGCCAAGAAGATCCAGGAAGACGTCGGCGAGAACGGTGTGGTGGAGTCCTTCCCCCGCCTGGAAGGTCGCCAGATGGTCATGATGATCGGACCCAAGAAGAAGTAAGTTTCGGGGAGTCTGGGGAAAAGCGGCCTTCGGGCCGCTTTTCTTTTTTTGGCGCCTCGAGCCTTCGCTCTCTCCCCTCCGGCAGAGGGCTGGGGTGAGGGGCGGGTACTCGCCACAACCCTGCCTACCTGCCTTCTCCTGTAGGAGCGCACCCTGTGCGCGACCGCCTTTCGCCCCACTCTTTGGCTTCGTCGCGCGAACGGCGAAGCCGGCCCGAAGGGCGGAGGGCGATAGCCCGAGTCGAGGAAAAGTAACCAAAAAGCGGCTTCCCGAGCCAGACTGGCAGCATTTTGATGGGAAAAAGCCCTGGAGGCTCTGGAGCCCGGATCGGAGCCGCCTTCGCAGGTCAACAGCGGCTACACCGCAACGCGCCGTGGCGCTGGGGACTTAAAGCAGCGGGCCGTCGCCACTCGTGCGAGGCCGCTGGGGGTAGGGCGATGGGGCGTCGGCTCCCCGGACCAGTCAAGGCGGCTCGGTCTCTCCCGATCCGCCACCACCGCTGGCAAATCCCCCCGGTCCTCCCTATAATCGCCGGTTCGACCCACCAGGACGGGTCGTGCACCGATGCTGGCAGGACGGAAAGCGTGGTCGATAGATCACCGCCAGATCAGTCAGAAACCGGGGTCCATCCCCATCAGGGAGCATTCCAATGCCCAAGATCAAGACCAACCGGGCGGCTGCGAAGCGTTTTCGCAAGACCGCGTCGGGCAAGTTCAAGGCCGGTCACGCCTTCAAGTCGCACATCCTGACCAAGAAGTCGACCAAGCGTAAGCGCGGTCTGCGTGCGACCAACCACGTCAAGGCATGCGACACCAAGGGTGTAGCACGCATGTTGCCGTATCTCTAAGGCGGAGGACTGAACCATGGCTCGTGTTAAGCGTGGCGTTACCGCCCGTCGTCGTCACAAGAAGATCATTGGCCGCGCGAAGGGTTACTACAATGCCCGTCGCAAGGTCTTCCGCGTTGCCAACCAGGCCGTCATCAAGGCCGGTCAGTACGCCTACATCGGCCGCAAGCAGCGCAAGCGTCAGTTCCGCGCCCTGTGGATCGTGCGTATCAACGCCGCTGCCCGTCAGTTCGGCCTGTCCTACAGCCGCCTGATCAATGGCCTGTCGAAGGCCGGCATCACCGTCGACCGCAAGGTGCTGGCGGACATCGCCGTGCACGACATCAAGGCGTTTGGTGCGATCGCAGAAAAGGCGAAGGCCAGTCTGGCCGCTTGATCGTCTCGCGCACTGCGCACTGACGATATGATGTGATCAAGCGGGGAGGAGGCCTAAAGCCTCCTCCCCGTTTTTGTTTCAGCGGCTCTACGATTCGCTCCCTCTCCCCTCCGTGGAGAGGGTTGGGGTGAGGGGACACTCTTGCCTCAGTCTCACGTCGAAGCATGCTTCGATAAGCGATGTCGCAAGAGTGGCCCCTCACCCTGCCCTCTCCCCAAAGGGGAGAGGGAAAGCAGCGAGAAGCGCACCACTATGGACGATCTGGATAGCCGCGCCTCAACCGCGCTGGCCGATATCGACAAGGCCGACACGCTGGAAGCGCTTGATGCGCTGCGCGTGAGCCTGCTGGGCAAGAGCGGCGTCGTCACGGCCGCGCTGAAGGCGCTGGGCACGCTGTCGCCCGACGAGCGCAAGGCGCGCGGTGCCGAGGTCAATCGCGTCAAGGATCGCCTTGCCGATGCGCTGGCCGCGCGCAAGCAGGTGCTGGAGCAGGCCGAGCTCGATCGCCGCCTTGCTTCGGAGACCATCGACATCACGCTGCCCGGCCGCGACCGCGAGCGCGGTGGCATCCATCCGATCACACGCGCGCTTGAGCGCATCAGCGCGATCTTCGCGCGCCTGGGCTATCAGCGCGCCGATGGTCCCGAGATCGAGGACGACTGGCACAACTTCGAGGCGCTGAATTTCCCGCCGCATCATCCGGCGCGCGCCATGCACGACACGTTCTATTTCGGCGATGGCCGCCTGCTGCGCACGCACACTTCGCCGGTGCAGGTGCGCTCGATGCAGGGCCGCCAGCCGCCGATCCGCATCATCGCGCCGGGCAAGGTCTATCGCAGCGACTCGGACCAGACCCATTCGCCGATGTTCCATCAGATCGAAGGCCTACTGGTCGATGAAACCTCCAGCTTCGCCGACCTCAAGGGCACGCTGGCCGAATTCATCCGTGCGTTCTTCGAGCGCGATTTCGAGATGCGTTTCCGCCCCAGCTACTTCCCCTTCACCGAGCCCTCGGCCGAAGTGGACATCCGCTGGGACGCCGAGGACGGCAGCACGCGTTGGCTGGAAGTGCTGGGCTGCGGCATGGTGCATCCCAACGTGCTGAAGAACTGCGGCATCGATCCGGAGCGCTACACCGGCTTCGCGTTCGGCCTGGGCGTGGAGCGCTTCGCGATGCTTCGCTATGGCGTCTCCGATCTGCGCGCGTTCTTCGAGAACGATCTGCGCTTCCTCAAGCAGTTCGCCTAATCCGCCGCAGGAACGACACGCATGAAATTCTCCGAGAACTGGCTGCGCGAACTGGTCGAGATCCAGGCGGACCGCGCGGCACTGGCCCACGCCCTCACCATGGCGGGCCTGGAAGTGGAAGAACTCACTCCGCTGGGCGACGGCCTGGACGGCGTGGTGGTGGCCGAAATCATCGGCGCCGAGAAGCATCCCGAAGCCGACCGCCTGCAGGTGTGCAAGGTGAGCGTGGGGCAGGGCGAGCCGCTGCAAATTGTCTGCGGTGCGCCGAACGCGCGCGTCGGCATCAAGGTGCCGCTGGCGACGGTCGGCGCGACGCTGCCGGGCGGCATCCACATCAAGGCGGCCAAGCTGCGCGGTGTCGAGTCGTTCGGCATGCTGTGCTCGGCCAAGGAGCTGGGCATCGACAATGATGCGTCCGGCCTCCTTGAGCTGCCGGTCGACGCGCCGGTTGGCCAGCCGCTCGCGGCGTACCTCGGCCTGCCCGACGCCAGCATCGAGTTGAAGCTCACGCCTAATCGTCCGGATTGCCTGGGTCTGTACGGCCTCGCGCACGACGTGGCCGCACTGTTCGGTAGCCGGGTGAAGACCGGTGAACAGGCCGCCGCGCCGGTGAGCAGCGATGCACGTCGCGGCATTCGCCTGGAAGCGGGCGCCGATGCGCCGCGCTATCTCGGCCGCATCATCGAGGGCATCGATGCGAAGGCACGTACGCCGCTATGGCTGGCCGAACGCCTGCGCCGCGCCGGCTTGCGTCCGATCAGCGCGGTGGTCGACGTCACCAATTACGTGATGCTGGAACTGGGCCAGCCGCTGCACGCGTTCGACAACGACAAGCTGCAGGGCGACGTGATCGTGCGTCATGCGCGCAACGGCGAAACGCTCAAGCTGCTGGATGGCTCGGAGGCAAAGCTGGACGACGGTTTCCTGCTGATTGCCGACGCGAAGAACGGCCTCGCTGTTGCCGGCGTGATGGGCGGTTTCGACTCGCGCGTCAAGGACGACACGCACAACGTCTTCCTGGAATCCGCGCACTTCGCGCCAGCGGCGATCATGGGTCGCGCGCGCAAGCTGGGCATGCATACCGATGCGTCTCACCGCTTCGAGCGCGGCGTGGATCCGGCGCTGCCGCAGCGTGCACTCGAGCGCGCGACCGAATTGCTGCTGGCGATCGCCGGCGGCAAGGCGGGCCCGGTGCTTGTTGCCGAGAACCTCGCCGACCTGCCGAAGCCGGCAACGGTCGTGCTGCGTCGTGCGCGTCTCAAGCGCGTGCTGGGCATCGAGGTGGCCGATGCCGAAGTGGCGCGCATCTTCACCGCGCTCGGCATGCAGGTCGCTGCACACGCGGATGGCTGGCAGGTGACAGCACCCACCAGTCGCTTCGACATCGAGCGCGAGGAAGACCTCATCGAGGAAGTCGCGCGCATTCATGGCTACGACAACATCCCGACGCATACGCCGGCCGGCGCGTTGAAGCTGGCGGTGGAGCCGGAAGCGCGCATCAACGAACTGGCCCTGCGCGAGCAGCTGGCCGCACGCGATTACTACGAAGCAGTAAACCTTGCCTTCGTGGCGAACGACCTGCTGCAGCGCTGGGGCATGACCGAGCAGCTGGTGCCGCTGGCCAATCCGCTGTCGGCCGACCTGGCGGTGATGCGCCCCTCGCTGCTGCCTGGCCTGATCACTGCGCTGTCGCACAACCGCGCCCGCCAGCAGGAACGCGTGCGTCTGTTCGAAGTCGGTCGCACGTTCCGCATCTCCGCCGAGGCGGCGTCCCGCAAGGACGCGCCGACCGAAACGCCTAGCCTGGCCATCGTGGCCTCGGGCACCGCGCGTGCCGAGCAGTGGGGCGAGGCGTCCCGCGCGCTCGACTTTCACGACCTCAAGGGCGATCTGGATGCCCTGATCGCCTGGGGCGGCGAGCCGCAGCGCTGGGCAGTCCACGCCGACGGCCTGCCGGACTGGCTGCATCCGGGGCGTGGCGCGCGGGTCGCCCGCGACGGCGTCACCGTGGGCTACCTGGGCGCCTTGCACCCGCAGCTGGCCAAAGCCCTCGACCTCGGCGCCGATGTCCATGTCCTGGAGCTGGAGCTGGAGCCGGTTCTCGCCCGTCGCCTGCCCAAGGCGCTGCCGGTGCCGCGCTTCCCATCGGTCCGCCGCGACATCGCCATGGACGTGCCCGAGGAGGTTACTTGGGCGCAGGTCGAGCAGGTGGTCCGGGCAGCCCTTGGCGGCCAGCTCAAGGAGCTGCGCCTGTTCGACCGGTACAGCGGCAAGGGGGTCGAAGCGGGCCGAAAGAGTCTCGCTATGGGCTTGATTTTACAGGACGCTTCACGCACGCTTACTGACGACGACGCCGACCGTAACATTCGTGAAGCAGTCGTGGCGTTGGAGCAGGCATGCAAGGCAAAGTTGCGAGGATAAGATGGCGCTGACCAAAGCGGAGATGGCTGAGCGCCTATTTCTCGAGGTGGGCCTCAACAAGCGTGAGGCAAAAGAATTCGTCGACGCCTACTTCGAGGTCGTCCGCGAAGCGTTGGAAAAGGGCGAGCAGGTGAAGCTGTCGGGCTTCGGCAATTTCGACCTGCGTCAGAAAAACCAGCGGCCGGGCCGCAACCCCAAGACGGGCGAGGAGATTCCTATTTCCGCCCGTCGCGTGGTGACGTTCCGTCCGGGTCAGAAACTCAAGGTGCGAGTCGAGGGCTATGCTGGACCAAGGGAATAACACCGAGCTTCCCGCCATTCCGGCGAAGCGCTACTTCACGATCGGTGAGGTAAGCGAACTGTGTGGCGTCAAGCCGCATGTGCTGCGGTATTGGGAACAGGAGTTTCCCGCCCTCAACCCCGTCAAGCGTCGCGGCAATCGCCGCTACTACCAGCGTCACGATGTGCTGATGATCCGGCAGATCCGTGGCCTGCTGTACGACGAAGGCTTTACCATCACCGGCGCTCGCGCCCGGCTGGAAGGCCCGCAGGCGCGCATGGAGTCGAGCATTTCCCACCAGATCGTGCGCCAGGTGCGCATGGAACTGGAAGAAGTGCTGGCGCTGCTGCGTCGCTGAGCCATCGAAGGCTTCCGGTGCTACCGGCTCTGCTGGTAGACTTGTCGACTTGCCGTATCGTCGGGGCGTAGCGCAGCCTGGTAGCGCATCTGCCTGGGGGGCAGAGGGTCGTGGGTTCGAATCCCGCCGTCCCGACCAATTCGGCAACAGATAGCAGAACGGCGCCCTTGGGCGCCGTTTCTGTTTGTGTCCGTTGCGAAGATCTCAGTACAGCACGCGACTGCGCAGGGTGCCCGGAATGGCGGCCAGCTGGTCCCTGAGTGCGGCGGACTGCTTTTCGTCGGCGGCCACATCGATCACTACGTAGCCCACTTCGCTGTCGGTCTGCAGGAACTGGGCGTCGATGTTGATGTTGCCGGCCGAGAACAGCTCGTTGATGCGTGAGAGCACGCCCGGTACGTTGCGGTGGATGTGCAGCAGGCGGCGGCTGCGCGGGTGCTCGGGCAGCGATACCTCGGGGAAATTCACCGCCGACAGCGTAGAACCGTTGTCGCTGTAGCGCACCAGCTTGCTGGCGACCTCGATGCCGATATTGTCCTGCGCTTCGAGCGTGCTGCCGCCGATGTGCGGGGTGAGGAGCACGTTGTCCATGCCGACCAGCGGCGAGACAAAGGCGTCGTCGTTACCCTTCGGTTCTACCGGAAACACGTCCACGGCGGCGCCGGAAAGGTGACCGCTGCGCAGCGATGCGGCGAGCGCGTCTATATCGACCACGGTGCCGCGCGACGCGTTGATGAGCACGGCGCCCTGGCGCATGCGCGAAAGCTGGCGCTCGCCGATCATCAGCTTGGTGGACGGCGTTTCCGGGACGTGCAGCGTCACCACGTCGGCACGCTCGAGCAGGTCGTCGAGACTGTCCGCGGCGCGGGCATTGCCCAGTGAAAGCTTCGATTCGATGTCGTGGAAGATCACGCGCATGCCCAGGCTTTCGGCCAGCACGCCGACCTGGGTGCCGATGTGGCCGTAGCCCACGATGCCCAGCACCTTGTCGCGCGCCTCGAAGCTGCCGGCAGCCGACTTGGTCCAGCCGCCGCGATGGCATAGCGCGTTCTTCTGCGGGATGCCGCGCAGCAGCATGATGGTTTCAGCGATAACCAATTCGGCCACGCTGCGCGTGTTGGAGTAGGGCGCGTTGAACACCGGCACGCCCTGCAGTCGGGCGGCAGCCAGGTCCACCTGGTTGGTGCCGATGCAGAAGCAGCCGACGGCAATTAGCCGTTTAGCCTGCTGAAGCACTTCCTCGGTGAGGTGGGTGCGGGAGCGGATGCCGACGATATGCGCATCGGCGATGCGTGCCTTCAAATCCGCTTCCGGCAAGGCCTTTTCGTGGAATTCGATCTGGCTGTAGCCGGCGCGGTGGAAGCTTTCCACGGCGCTGCGGCTGACGCCTTCCAGCAGGAGCACCTTGATGTCTTGTTTCGGGAACGAGGTCTTCATGGGCCATGGCGCGAGGATGAACCCCTCCACTATGCCAGACCTTGAGGCGGATTTGCGGCGTTGCAGCACTGGACGTTGCACGCGCACGCTGGCAGGCTGGAAACGATCTCAAGGACCGCATCCATGACCGACGCCCGTCTGGCCGATCTGGCCGACCGCTTGCCCCATCTTCGCCTGCTCACCGAGCCCGCCGACCTTGAGCACTACGGCCGCGACTGGACGCGCCGTTGGACGCCTAAACCGCTAGCCGTCGCGTTGCCGGGAGAGATCGCCGAGGTGCAGGCCATCGTGCGCTGGGCGAACGAGCATGGTGTGGCGGTCGTGCCCTCGGGCGGCAGGACCGGGTTGTCGGGCGGTGCCGTCGCGGCGAATGGCGAGCTGGTGCTCAGCCTGGAACGCATGAATCGTGTGCTGGACTTCGATGCGGTGGATCGCACGCTGACGGTGCAGTCCGGCATGACGCTCCACGCGGTGCACGAGGCAGCGAAAGAGCGCGGACTGATCTATCCGGTGGATTTCGCCGCGCGCGGCTCCTGTTCCATCGGCGGCAATATCGCGACCAATGCCGGCGGCATTCGCGTGATCCGCTACGGCAACACGCGCGAGTGGATCGCTGGGCTCACCGTGGTGGCCGGCAATGGCGAGCTGCTGCAACTCAACCGCGGACTGATCAAGAACTCCAGCGGCTACGACCTGCGCCATCTGATGATTGGTTCGGAAGGCACGCTCGGTATCGTGGTGGAAGCCACCCTGCGCCTCACCGATCCGCCGCCGCCGTCGCAGGTAATGCTGCTGGCCCTGCCGAGCATGGATGCGTTGATGGAGGTGTTTGCGCTGTTCCGCGCACGTCTCCCGCTGCAGGCGTTCGAGTTCCTCACTGATGTCGCGCTCAAGCACGTCTTGGCGCATGGCGCGCAACGCGCCATCGATGGCGACCATCCGTATTACGTGGTGACCGAGTTCGATGCCGACGAAGCGGCACAGGACGCGGCGTTTGCTGCGTTCGAGCATGGCATGGAGCAGGGTTGGATCAGTGACGGCGTGATCGCGCAGAGCGAAGCGCAGGCCGCCGCCTTGTGGCGGTTGCGCGAAGGCATCACGGAAAGCCTCGCGCCGCACCGGCCATACAAAAACGATATTTCGCTGCGCATCAGCGCGCTGCCCGCGTTCCTGCACGAGATCCAGACGCTGCTCGGCGATGCCTACCCGCATTTCGACGTGGTGTGGTTCGGCCATATCGGCGACGGCAACCTGCACATCAACGTGCTGCGGCCGGCCGATGTTTCCGATGCGGACTTCATCGCCCAGTGCGAGCACGTCACCAAGCTGCTGGCTGAAACCCTGCAGCGCCACGGTGGCAGCATTTCGGCGGAACATGGCATCGGCCTGGTGAAGCGGGCTTACCTGGGCAGCACGCGCAGCGCAGGTGAAATTGCGCTGATGCGCGGGGTCCGCCAGGTGTTCGACCCGAAGGGATTGCTTAATCCGGGCAAGCTGTTCGACTGACCTGCAGTCCGTAAGCCAACCCTAAGTCCCGGGTTGCATGCTGTGTGGACTTCCTCATCGAAAGGCATGCCTCATGCAGCGCTATTTCCTGCGTTCCCTCGCTCTCGCGCTGATGGCGGCCTGTTCCGTCCACGCGGCGGAGACATCGCCGGCCTCCGACTACCGTGTGCTGTCGCAGTTGAAGCTGGGCGGCCCGGGTGGTTGGGACTACCTCAACTTCGACGCACAGCGCCGCCATCTGTTCGTAAGTCGCGGTGATCGCGTCGACGTGGTGGACGTGGACAGGAACAAGGCGATCGGCACCATCGCCGGCACGCAGGGTGTGCATGGCATCGCGATCGATGAGGCGATGCATCGCGGTTACACCAGCAACGGCAAGAGTGCTTCGGTCACGGTGTTCGATCTCGATTCGCTGAAGACCGTGGCCACCGTGTCCGGCACCGGCGAGAACCCCGATGCCATTCTCTTCGATCCGGCGTCGAAGCATGTGCTCACGTTCAACGGCAGAGGCCATTCCTTCAGCGTGATCGATCCGGCGAGCAGCAAGGTGATCGCCACGGTGGCGTTGTCCGGCAAGCCGGAGTTCGCCGTGAGCGATGAAGCCGGGCACGTGTTCGTGAATATCGAAGATCGCGCCGAGCTGGTGGAGATCGATTCGCAGGCGAACAAGGTGCTGGCGAGCTGGAAGCTGGGCACCTGCCAGTCGCCGAGCGGGTTGGCGATCGACAACACACATCATCGCCTGTTCTCGGTATGCGACAACCAGCAGATGGCGGTGGTCGACGCGCAGAACGGCAGGCTGGTCGCGAACGTGGCGATCGGCGATGGCCCCGACGCGGTGGTGTACGACGCGGGCACGGCGACCGTCTTCAGCTCCAATGGCGAGAGCGGCAACATCACGGCCGTGCATCAGGATGAGGCCGATCATTATCGTATCGCGCAGACCATTGCGACCCAACCGAGCGCGCGCACGCTCACGCTCGACCCCAAGCTGCATCGCCTGTATCTCTCGGCGGCCAAGCTCGTCGGGACCGCGGCCGAGGGGCATCATCCCGCGGTCGAGCCGGACAGCTTCACGGTGCTTACCGTCGGTCGGCCTTGAGCCAGCCTGCATAGCGGGGGCGTGCTAGCCTAATTGGCCGACCCGTCCCCGCTGTCAGGAGCAAGACCATGTCCCAGCCGCTACGCACGCTGTACCCCGAGATCGAACCGTACGACAGCGGCATGCTGAAGGTCTCGGACCTGCACACGCTCTACTACGAGCAGAGCGGCAACCCGAACGGCAAGCCGGTGGTATTCCTGCACGGCGGCCCGGGTGGCGGCACCAACCCGAAATGCCGGCGCTTCTTCGACCCGGCGGTGTACCGCATTGTGCTGTTCGACCAGCGCGGCTGCGGCAAGTCCACGCCGCATGCGGAGCTGAAGGACAACACCACCTGGCATCTGGTCAACGACATCGAGCGCATCCGCACTCATCTCGGCATCGATCGCTGGCAGGTGTTCGGCGGCTCGTGGGGTTCGACGCTGGCGCTGGCCTATGCGCAGACGCATCCCGAGCAGGTCACCGAGCTGGTGTTGCGCGGTATCTTCATGCTGCGTCGCTGGGAGCTGGAATGGTTTTACCAGAAGGGCTGCGACGCGCTGTATCCGGACGCGTGGGAGTCGTACCTGAATGCCATTCCCGAAGTCGAGCGCGGTGACCTGATGAGCGCCTACTACCGCCGCCTCACCAGCAGCGATCCGAAGGTACGCGTGAATGCCGCGCGTGCCTGGTCGGTGTGGGAAGGCGCCACGAGTTACCTGTGGCAGGACACCAGTCATATCGAGTCCAGTGGTGAAGACGAATTTGCGCTCGCCTTCGCACGCATCGAGTGCCACTACTTCGTGCACGGTGGTTTCTTCGAGCACGATGACCAGTTGCTGCGCAACGTGGAGCGCATCCGCCATATTCCGGCGGTGATCGTGCAGGGTCGCTATGACGTGGTATGCCCGATGCGCAGCGCCTGGGACCTGCATCGCGCATGGCCGGAGGCAGACCTGCGCGTCGTCCAGGATGCCGGCCACTCGGCGTTCGAGCCGGGCAACATTTCCGAGCTGGTGCAGGCGACGGATCGCTTCCGCGGCTGATTGATGGGGCCGTGCTTCTGCGAACCCCGCGCGGCGACGAGCGGGGTTCGTCGTTTGTGCGGCGAGGATGTCGTCAGCTCGGCGAGGTCTCGCGCGAAAACACATGCATGCCGGCACCTGCACGCTTCGCATGGCGCTTGGCGCGTGCCGCCAGCGTGGTGATCGGCTGAGCGCGTAACGGCAAGGGCGGCGAGAGTTCGACGGCGCCCATCACCACCGTGGTGAAGGGAAAGAACTGCGGCTCGCCGCGCCGGTCCTTGCCGCGCAGGCCACCGCACGCAACGTCGGAGGCATCGAAGAGATGGGGCGAGCGCAGGTTGAATGCGTCGATGACCCGCTCGCAGCGCGCTTTCCAGTCTTCGCTCTGGAACAGCACTACGAAATCGTCGCCGCCGATATGGCCGATGAAATCCAGCGCCGGATCGACATGCTCGGCCAGCAGGCCGGACAACAGGCGGATCATCTCGTCGCCGCGTGAATACCCGTAGTGATCGTTGAACGGCTTGAAGTCGGTGAGATCGACGTGCACCACCGCGATGCGTTCCCCACCCTGCAGCAGGCGCTCCAGATGCTCGGTGGTGGGAATGTTGCCGGGAAGGAAGGTGAGCGGGTTGGCATGGCGCGCGGCTTCGATCCGCAGCTCGCTCACGCGGCGCACCAATGCCTCGCCGGTACCCAGCCCTCGGTATTGGCCGCGGCTGGTGACGATGAAGCCGTCGGCGAGATAGCGCTGATCCTCACCGCGCAGCACGTCGGAGAGGCTTTCCAGGCTGCGCTGCTCGTCGCACACCAGCGGCGCGCTGTTCATCAATGCCGTGCACGACTTGCGTGCAAGCAGTTCGCGAGCGAAGGGTTGCGCCATGCGTTCGTTCACCAGGCGCCGGTTGATCAGTCCGATGGGATGGCCGTCCTTTACTACCGCGACCGCGTGCAGTTCGGGGTAGTCGACGAACAAGGCCATCACCTCCTCGTTCGTCTGTCGCGGATTCACCGCGGGCGCTTCGATCAGCAGATGGCTGACCTGGGTTGGGCGCTGCGTGACCGGACCACGCGGACGCGGCAGCACCGATACCGAGGGCGTACGCAACAACAGCTTCGCTTCGGCCGAGGCCTCGCTCACCGTGTCGGGTTGCGGCCGGCCGAGCAGGAAGCCCTGCGCGAACGGAATACCAAGGTCGCGCAGCACGCGCAGGTCGGCTGGATCTTCCACGCCTTCGCCGACCAGGTCCGTGCCCAGCGATTCGGCCACCTGGCACAGCGCTCGCACGATCGCCAACCGACCGGCACTGCGCGAGATGCCGTGGATGAGGTAACGATCGATCTTCACCACGTCCGGATGGATCTCGTTCCACATCTCGAAATTGGAATGCCCGTTGCCGAAGTCGTCGAGGGCGACGCGCATGCCGTGCGCGCGCAGATAACCCAGGGCATGCGCCAGTCGGGCAGGATTTTCCACCGCGTCGCGTTCGGTCACTTCGATGGTGACACGCGCCGGGTCCAAGCCACTGGCGGTAAGTGCAAACAGCACGTCGTCCGGTCGCATCGCATCCTGCAGGATCGCGTGTGCGCTCAGGTTCACCAGTAGACGCCCTGTTTCAGCCTGCGCGGCGAAGGTATGGCAGATGGTGCGTGCGGCGTGCAGTTCCACCTCGGCCAGTCGACCTTCCATGCGCGCGAGATCGAGCAGGTCGAGGATGGAAACATGGCCAGGCATGAAGGCGCAGCGGCTCAGCCCCTCGTGCGCGACCACCTCGAGGGTGTCCACGCGCACCACCGGCTGGAATACCGGCGTGAGGCTGCCCGCGGCGAGTGCGCGTTCGAGCATGGCTTTGCGGGACTGGTCGTAGACGAGTATGGCTGACATGCCTGGCGTGTCGTCAGGCCGCTTTCGCGGCCCGGCGTGGGTGCGTCAATGCGGGTGAAGGCGGCGCGTCATGCGCCGGCCCGGAAAGGTCTTCCTGCTGCGAAGGAAGACGGAAGAAGGTGACCTGGCGCATCAGCGCTTGTGCGTCGAAGGTCAGCGCGCGGCCGGTGGCGTTGATGTCGTCCACCAGTCCGGCGTTTGCCTGGGTGATGCGATCCATCTCGAGCATGGTGCGGCTCACCTGCGTGATGCCGCTAACCTGGTGTTGGCCGTTGTCGGCGATCTGCGAGACCAGCGTGGAGACGCGCGTCATGCTTTGTACGATGCCGTCGAGCGCAATGCTTGAACGTGCCACGCGCTCGCGCGCCGCCTCGACCGCATCGGTGCTGTGGTGGATGAGGCGGCGAATGTCCCTGCCAGCCTCCACGCAACGCTGTGCAAGCTGGCGCACCTCACCCGCCACGACGGCAAAGCCCCGTCCACGTTCACCAGCTTGTGCTGCTTCGATGGCCGCGTTGAGCGAAAGCAGGTTGGTCTGGAACGCAATGCTGTCGACCAGGTCGACGATGTCGGCGATGCTACGGCTCGCGTCCTGGATCGCGCCCATGGAATCCAGTGCTTCCGCGGCGACCTGCCGCCCCTGTTCGACATGCGCCAATGCCTCGCGCGCTGCACTGGCGGCGCCATCGGCATGGCCCGCACCCTGCACGGCGCTCGATGCCATGTGTTCCATCGAGGCGGAGGTCTGCTCGAGTCCAGCGGCCTGCATCTGCGTGCGCTGGCTAAGCGCCTGATTGTCGTGCTCGAGTTGGCGTGCCCGTTCGTCCACGGAATCCGCACAGATCCGTACTTGCACCAGCACTCGTGTGAGCTGCGCATCCATGGAGGCGAGCGCGCGCAGCAGCTTGCCCAGTTCGTCGTCCCGGCCGATCGCGATGCTTTCGCCCAGCGAACCGGAGGCAATGCGCTGCGCCACGTCGGTGGCCAGGTTCAGTCGTTGCATCAACGAACGCATCAAGGCACCGTCGAGCAGGACGGTAATGAGCAAAGCCACCGCCAACATCACGCCCAGTACGATCATGCCGTCGCGATCGACGCGGCGCTGCACGACGACTTGCTGGTTGCCCTTGGACAGCGCCGCCTGGAACAGGTTGGCGAAGTCGCTTTGCAGCGGTTCGTACGCCGGCTGCACTTCGGTGCTCAGCTTCAACGAGCCCAGGTCGAACTGGCCCGCGTCGAGCAGGGCGAGGGTTTCATCGATGGTGCGGTCGGCTTCGGCGCGATGCACCGTCGTGAGCTTGAGTGACTGCGCCTGTTCCCGCGCGAGTTCACTACCGAGCAACGCTTTCCAGTGGCGTTCGGCATCCACGCGGTCGGCATGGATGCGCGTGCGTGCGTCGTCCACCGCAGAAGGCAGTTGAGAGAGCACGGCATGCACCAGCGCCTGCAGACTGCTGTTGTAGTCGTTTTGCACACGACCGACATCGGCGACTGGACTGAGCGAGCCTTGCACAAGCCCCTGGATGCGCGTATCTGCGCGGTGCAACTGCAGTGCGCCCGCCGCGCCGACGACCGCAAGCAATCCGAGAATGGACAGCATGCGAAGCAGGAGGCGCTGGCGCAGCGACAGTCCGGGGATCCACTTCAGGAGTTTCAACATGGCACGTCTGGGTGAGGGGAGCTGCAAGAGCTGTCGGCTCACCACGCCGCAACTTTAGCCCTAAAGATAAAAAATAAGCTTTAAAAACAAATTGTTATGTGAGTTTTTGGCGGGCATTCAAAGCGCGGCAAGCATGCCAGTGCCATGTGTCGGATCGATGACTTCCGTGCTGCACTTCTCATTCGGCCGCATGCAAAAAGAGCCTCGCTGTGGGCGAGGCTTTCAGATACGCGATGAGAAACGTGTCAGCCAGTCGGCAATTGCTTGGTGCCAAAAATCTTGTCGCCCGCGTCGCCGAGGCCCGGCAGGATATAGCCGTGCTCGTTGAGGTGATCGTCGATGGCCGCCGTGTAGATTTCCACGTCCGGATGCGCCGCTTCGATGCGCTTGAGGCCCTCGGGCGCAGCGACGAGAAAGAGGCCCTTGATGCGCCTGCAGCCGGCGGCCTTGAGCATGTCCACCGTGGCGACCAGCGTGCCGGCCGTGGCCAGCATGGGATCGACGATGAGCGCGATGCGCTCGTCCATGCGCCCGGTGAGCTTCTCGTAGTAGGCGATGGGCTTGAGTGTCTCTTCGTCGCGCTGCAGGCCCACCACGCTGACCTTGGCGGCGGGAATCATGTCGAGCACGCCGGGCAACATACCCAGGCCTGCGCGCAGGATCGGCACGATGGTGACCTTTTTGCCCTTGATCTGGTGCACCGTGAGCGGACCGGCCCAGCCTTCGATGGTCTTCTCGACGGTCTCCAGGTCTTTCGTCGCCTCGTAGGTCAGCAACGACGCCACCTCGGAGGCGAGTTCGCGAAATTCCTTGGTGCTGATGCCGGCACGGCGCATGAGGCCGAGCTTGTGCTGGATGAGCGGGTGGCGGACTTCGACGATGTTCATGGGTAGGCCTTGCAGCACGGTCGCGTGATTGTCACCCACGCCAAGGCACGGGGGCGAGCGGTTTATGCAGATGAAGCCGCTGCGTGATGCCGGCCTGCGCGATCAGCTGCGCGTCGTGGCTGACCAGAACGAGCGAGCCACGATACGTCGCCAGCGCCTGTTCGAGCAGCAGGCGGCTGTCGAGGTCGAGGTGGCTGTCCGGTTCGTCGAGCAGCAACAGGTCATACGGCTCGATGGCGCTGTCCAGTGCGAGCAGAGCCAGCTTCACGCGCTCGCCGCCGCTGAGCAGCCCAGCGGGCAATTCGGCGCGATCTGCCCGCAGTCCGATCCCTGCGAGGTATTCGCGGTAGCGCGTTGGGGAGTGGCCGGGCGAAAGCGCGCGCAGATTGTCCAGGGCACTGAAGTCGTCGCGCAGCAGGCTGTAATGCTGATCGATCAGCAGCACCCGTTCGCCACGCCGTATGACGCCCTCGCGCAATGGCAGGCGACCCAGAATCGCGGCGAGCAGGCTTGACTTGCCGCTACCGTTGTCGCCTTCCAGATGCAGACGCTCGCCCGGTGCCAGGTACAGGTCGATGGGCGACGCATGACCGTGGACTGGCACCGCACCTTCCAGTTGAAGGGACGCATGCGTCGCCGGGAGCTCGCCCAGGTCGAACCGCTGCTCACGGTGTTGTTCGGCCCGAGCACGCGCCTGCGAGATTCGCTCACGCTGGCGATCCTGTTGTGAGCGCTGTGCCGTGTGCAGGCGCGCGCCTGTGTCTTCGGAACGTTGCTTGCGTCGGTCGAGCAGGATGGTGGGCAGATTGGTGTTGGCGCGTTCGCGGTTCGCCTTCTGCTGGCGTTGCTCAAGGCGTTCGCGGTCGCGTTGCTGTCGCCGCTCCAGCAGCTTTTGCTCGCGCTTCGCCTGTTCCAGTTGCCGCTCGGCGGCTTCGGCATCGGTCTGACGTTGTGTCGCATAGGCGGCGTAGCCGCCGCCATACCGGCGCAGTCCGTGAGGGCCGAGCTCATCGATGCTGTCGGCGTCGTCGAGCAACTCGCGATCGTGGCTGATCAGCAGATAGCCACCTGCATGTGCTGCCAGACGTTCGCGCAGCCAATGCCGGCCACGACGATCGAGATGATTGCCGGGTTCATCCAGTACGAGGAAATGATCGGCCTGCTCGAACATCGCCGTCAGTCGCAGGCGCACACGTTCG
Organism: Dyella jiangningensis; assembly: GCA_000632805.1. Lineage (GTDB taxonomy): Bacteria > Pseudomonadota > Gammaproteobacteria > Xanthomonadales > Rhodanobacteraceae > Dyella > Dyella jiangningensis. The sequence goes on from CP007444.1 coordinate 614,130, forward strand.
CCGCCGCTCAGGCTAGTCCACGGACGCGCGATGTCGTCGGCCAAGCCAGCCGCGGCGAGCCAGCGACGGAGGCGCTCGCGTACGTCCCAGTCATCGTCGAGAACGCTGAAATCCGCCGGATCGACGCTGCCCGCTTCGATGTGCTGGAGTGCGCGCAGCTTGTCATGCACGCCGAGCTGCGCCGCCACGGTGCCGGGCGATGCTGGCCAACGTTGCGGAAGATATGCCAGGGGCACGTGGCGGATGACGTGACCGTGGGTAGGTGCGAGCTCACCGGCAAGCACGCGCGCCAAGAGCGATTTGCCACTGCCGTTGCGCCCGACCAGCGCGTGCCGAGCAATGGCGTAGCTGGCATTGAGATCCTGGAATACCGCGTCGCGCCCTGGCGGCGCAAAACCCAGTTGATGGGTAAGTATGGTGAAGGCTGTCATAGACCCTCCGTAGGGGAGTGGCGTACGACAGGGGGCCGGCGAGAAACACCGAAGGAGATCGACCGCCCTGTCACTCGTGGCCGAACGCGACGCGCCCTGAAGGGCGGCGGTCAGTCGGCATTCGAGCGGCTCAGAGGCGCATGTCGGCGGTCAATCCTTGGAAGGCGTCAGGCGAAAAGCTTAGCAGGGGCTACTTAAGCGCGAATGAAAAAGGGTGCCGGCCAGCGCCGGCACCCTCTGCATGCGTGCTGCGATCAGTGGCCGGCGTTGGGCGGGTTGCTGCTCAGGCAGGTGCTCATGAACTGCTTGCGCGCATCGCCCTTCAGGCTCTTCGCCTGCGGGTCGGCGTTGCAGGCCTTCATCTTTTCCTGCTGGGTCATCTTGGCCGGCGCGGCAGCCTCGCCCTTCAGGCAGCTGCTCATGAACGCCTTGCGCTCATCGCCGGTCTTGCCCGTCGCCTGCTTGTTGCAGTCGGTCATGCGCTGCTGCTGCGCATTGGGCGCCTTTTTGGCCCCGGTGTCCGTGGCCTGCGGTGCGGCGAAAGCGGTGGAGGCGGCAAAGGCCAGCGCGACGCTGGCGACCATCAGGCTCAAACGCGAAGACATGCGGGTACCCTCCTGGATGACCGGCGAGCGCCGGTGCCGCAAGTCTATGCCCGCCGACAGGCCGTAGGGGAGGGGAACTATCGACTTTTGCGCACTTCGTTCAGCAACGCCGCAGGCTGTGGGAGATGGCCGCTCCACGGATGGCCGCCGAAACCGCGGTGTCGTCAAACGAAATGGCCACGCCCGTTGCCGGACGTGGCCATGCTGCTTTACACGGGACTCGACGGGTCAGTGGCCGTGGCCACGCTCTTCGCCGTGGTCGTCATCGTTGCCGTGCGATCCGTTTTCGTCGCGATGCGGCGCGTAACCCATGTCACCCGGGCGCCCCGGCATGAACAGATCCACCACGAAGCCATCGTGATCGGACACGCCGATCGCCTTGCGATAGTCGGTGGCCGTGGCGGCATCGGCTTCGGTCTGTGCTGGCGCATCGATGTCGGCGCGGCCGTACTGCATCTTCAGGAAGCGCAGGCGCGCGACCTGGTTCAACAGTGCGTGGTCGAGCACCTGCACGGTCGGCACCTCGCGCCCCGAGTTGCCCGAGCCGGCCTGCGTGTAGCCCTGGATCGGGCCGAACTTCTCGGTGAAGAGGAACGAATAGCGGTCGTTCTGCGGCACCGATTCCACGGCGTTCCACAGGGCCGGGTACACGATGTTCTTGCCCAGCTTCAGCAGGTTCTCGCTGTCCTTGTACTTGCCGGAGATCAGGCCCACCACGTCGACCCAGCCATCGCTGAACTGGTAGGCGTTGAAGTCACCCACCACGAGCAGTGGCTGCCATGGTGCTGCGATCTGCAGGCTCTGCACCTGATGGGCCAGCGAGGTCGACTGCAGGAAGCGCTTCTGGCGATCGCGCGTTGCGCTGTCGTCATCCTTGTCGACATTGGTGCGCGCCTTCGGATGGACCGAGATCACCTGGAAGCGGACACCACGCGCCTCGGCGGTGAGCAGCAACGGCGGGTGATCGTGGATGAACGCGGTCTGGCCATTGTCGTTCCACGTTTCATCGGCGGCCAATTGCCGGACGGACACCACATGCACGCGATCGCTGCGCACCAGGAAGCCGACATTGATGCCGCTGGGGTCATGGCCCGGCAACAGATAGGGCTGGTAGCTGGCGCGATAGTCGTCGTGAAGCTGCGTCGCCAACCCCTGCAGCAAGGCCAGGCTCTTCACTTCTTCGACCGACAGTACGTCGGGCAATTGCAGCACGCTGCCGATATAAGCCGCGAGGCGCTGCGTCTTCAGCGCCACCTCGTCCGGCGTCGGCTCCTTGCTGTTGCCGCTGCAGGTGAAGGTGGTGTTGAAGTCGCTGTCGCAGAAGCGCTCGGTGTTGAGTGCGCCGATGCGCAGCGCATAGGGCGCGGTGGGCGAGACCGAGCGCGGCATCTCCGCCACATGCTTGAGCGTGATGGTGGTCGGGATGAACGTATACGCGCCGAAGTCGTAGGAGATGATGCCTTCAGCGCGGAACGTGCTGCCTGCCACGTACGGCGTATTGAGCGGCACGGCACCGAAATCCGCGGTGTTCATCTTGAACACTTCCGGATTGCCGCTCCAATTGGGCAGTTGCACGCCGTCGGGCACCGTGACGCCGAAGCGCACGCCCGGCAGGCGCAACGAGCGCTTGCCGTTCGCCGTGATGCTCACTTCGGCAAATGGTTCGCCGCTGAAGCGCTTGTTGCCGGTGTTGATCATGCCGTTCTCGATCACCACGCGCATGCCCACGAAGCACTGGAAGTTGGTGGCGCCGCACGACAGTTTGTTCGGGTCGGAAGAGGGGATGTTTTCGCCGAACTTCACCGCAGTCGGCAAGCGCGCGCCGTGCGAGGTCACCGCAACGGTAGCATTCTTCAGCTCGGTGAGCTGGTAGTAGTTGTCGACGGTGGCGTCGACGTTCACCACATCACCCACTGCAACGGCCGGTGCAGTCGAGGTGAACACGTAGATGCCGTTGGAGGTCAGCGGATCGGCATCGGCGCGGGCATCCGGCGTCTGCATGGTGAAGCCGCTCGGGCCCACCGCGGTGACAATGTTGCCGGTGGTCGTCACCGACTTGCCGACCAGCGGCGACACCTGCTCGCGACCCTGGATCTGCCAGATCTCGGCGGCGACCGGGATGTCGTACAGGATGGCGCCCATCGCCGTGTCGCGTGCGAGCGGAACATTGCCGCTGGGCTGGCTCAGCTTGACCTCGAACGCCTTGTCCTCGCTGGCCGTGGTGCGGCCGTGCACGACCACGTTGAAGCCGGCCTGCGTCTGGCCCTCGGCGATGTTCAGCGTGGTGTCCAGCGCCTCGTAATCGCCATTGGCGACGGTGGCGGTGCCGTCCTGCGTTGCGGCATGCACGGTCACGCCGCCATTCGGTGCGGGCTGCGTGAGCGTCACCGTGAAGTGCATGTTGACGTTGGCGGCGCCACGAACGGTGGCACTGGCATCGGCAATGGACAGCGCCTGGCCGAGTACGACACAGGTGCTGGCGCTGTTGTGCGGAGCGGTGGGCGCGACGACGTCGAAGTCGGCCTGGTTGTCGCCGGTCTTGATCGGCAGCCCTGCCGTATCCGTCTTGCGGCGATAACCCTTGTCGGCATTGGTGCTGCCCAGCGAGGCCAACGGCGTGCCGGCCTTGTAGGCCGAGCCGGCAGAGAGGCCGATCTGGTCCAGCGTCTGGCCGGAGCCATCGAGCAACGCGAGGCCGCCGTCATCGGTGACGCCGGTGCTGTACTTGACGTCGCCTGTGACGTTGCCGGAATACCCGCCGCTGGCGCCGTTGGTCAACAGCAGGTAACAGCCCGAAGGAACGGACGTGCCGGCAGGCAAGGTCAGGCGCGTGCCGGTGGTGCCGCTCGCATTGGAGGCGTTGAGCTTGTAGCCGGACAGGTCCAGCGACTTGCTGCCGCCGTTGAACAGCTCGACGAATTCATCGTTGCCGCCGGCGGGGCCGCGGACTCGAAACTGGCTGATGCTGAGGTCGGCTGCCTGTGCCGCGCCGATCGACAGAACGACTAGCAGCGCGGCCCAGGAGGCGCGCCGAACATACCTTGGTTTCATGGACCACTCCCTATCCGGGTCCGCGGTGGACCCATCAGGGTGAGGCTAATCAGCCATTGCGACAGTTTTGCGAAAGATTTTGCGTGGCCGCTCGAATTTGCGAAGCAGCTTACGTTTTTGCTGCGGATGCAAACAGGGTTCAACGGATCGCGGAGGGCAGCCAAGAGAAAGGGCGCAGTTCATGCGCCCCTTCTGTTGATCATGCAGACGTGGACGCCGCTGCCGCACAGGCAACGACGTCTTCGCTCCGATCAGGCCGCTTCGGCCTTGAGCTTGCGCGGACCATTGAGCAGCGCCTGGCGCACATGCGACACCACCAGGTCCACTTCGTCGCTGCTCACGAGGAAATGCGGTGTGAAGCGCAGCGAGTTGGTGCCGCCATGGATCACGCCCACGCCACGTTCGCGCATGTACTCCTCGATGGAGTTGGCGCCGTAGCACTTGAACTCCGGCGAAAGCTCGCACGAGAACAACAGGCCCGTGCCCTGCACCTTGGTGATCAGGCCGCCGAGTTCGTTCTTCAGCACGTTGAGCTTGTCGACGAATTCCTTGCCGCGCTCGCGGATGTTGTTGCGCACCTCGTCGGTGAGTTCGTTGAGCGTGGCCAGTGCCACATCCAGCGCACGCGGATTGGCGGTCATGGTGTTGCCGTAGATGCCCTTGCGATAGAGCCCCGCGGTGCGCTCGCTCACGGCCAGCACCGACAACGGATACTGGCCCGCGTTGAGCGCCTTGGAGAACGTCTCCATGTCCGGCGGCGCCAGCTTCTCGAAGCCAGGATAGTCGGTGACCGACAGCACGCCATGCGCGCGCAGGCCGGCCTGGATCGAATCCACCATCAGCAGCGTGCCGTGCGCTTCGGTGAGCGCGCGTGCCTTCTGGTAGAACTCCGGCGTCACCGCGCGGCCCGGGTCGCCTTCGCCCATCACCGGCTCGAGGAACATCGCCTCGATGAACCAGCCGTGCTTGTCGGCGTCGGTGAACACGGCTTCCAGCTGCGCGATGTCGTACGGCTGCACGGTGAGCAGCGTGTCCTCATGGCGATAGCTGGCCAGGTGCTGCACATAGGTCTTGCGCGTGGAATCGGAATACAGCGCCGGGCGGTCGGTGCGGCCGTGGAACGCGCCCTTCACCGCGACGCGCTTGATGGTGCGGCCGGCATGGCGTCCACCGCCATCGGTCATCAGCTTGGCGTTGACGTCGGCGATGCGGCAGGCGAGGCCGACGGCCTCGGAACCGGAGTTGAGACACAGATAGCGCGCATACGGATTGCTGCCGCGGTGGATGCCCAGCTCGCGGTCCATCGCCTGCGTGAAGCGCATCTGCGAAATGCTCGGCGTCATCACGTTGGCCATCACCTGCGGACGCGCCAGCGCGGCGTCGATGGCCGCATGGTTGTGGCCGAAGCCCAGCATGCCGTAGCCACCGTTGTCGTGGATCACCGCACCCTTGAAGCTCACCACCCACGGACCGCGCGCGGCTGCCGGCAGGTACGGATTGATGGCGTCGTCGGGATAGAAATTGACGAATCCCGTCTGCGCCTTCGCCATCTGCTCGCTTTCGTCGAGCTTGAGGAAGTCGCCCAGTTCGCCGCGCAGCTCGCGATGGCGCGCGACGGCTTCACCGATGGCCTGCGCGAGCTCCGGATGGCTGGCCGCAAAACGCTCGATGGTGGCGTCGTCGAGTCCGGTGGTCAGCGGTGCACCGCCGAATTCGCGCAGTTCGCGCAACTGTTCAATCACGCCCATGGGTTCCTCCTTCAGGATCGACTTGCCTGCCTCCCAGTGGCGGGCGCGCCGATGTTTCAACGAATGCAGTACGGAAACGCATGATCGACCCGCGTTCCCCGGCCTGTGGGGCCATGTCGCACTGCGATCCGCCGCGGATGTGCAGTGCAACGACCATCCGAGCATAGCGCGGCGGTTTCGCCGCCGGTACCCCGGGTGACGCCTGTCACCTGCGTCTGCTGACGTCCGCGACTGCCGGCAAACCCTTGTGGTGCCTAGCATGGCAAGCAAGGAGGAGTAGCCATGGAACCTGCAGTCGCGGTGGTCGCCAGCCTGGCTGGCGCAGTGAAACGTTATGGCGATTTAACGGCCCTCGATGGCCTCGATCTCATGCTGCACCGCGGCGAACTGCTGGCGCTGCTTGGACCCAACGGTGCAGGCAAAAGCACGGCCATCAGCTTGCTGCTGGGGCTCGTGCGCGCCGATGGCGGCCGCGTGGAGTTGTTCGGCCAAGATCCGCAAGACATCCGCGCGCGCCGCCGGGTAGGCGTGATGTTGCAGTCGGCCGTGCTGCCGGCAACGTTGAGCGTGGCGGAATTGTTGCGCCTCACCATGAGCTACTACCCCGCGCCGCGTGCGTTGGAAGAAGCGGGCGAACTGGCAGGCGTTACCGATCTTCTGTCGCGCCGCTATGCCGCACTGTCCGGTGGCCAGCAGCGGCGCGTGCAATTCGCCATGGCCTTGTGCGGCCGCCCTGAGTTGCTGTTCCTCGACGAGCCCACGGTCGGCATGGATATCGAGGCGCGCCAGAAGCTGTGGGCGGCGATACGCAAACTGCTGGCCGAGGGTTGCGCCATCGTGCTCACCACGCACTACCTGGAAGAAGCCGAAGCGTTGGCGCAACGCGTGGTGGTGCTTGCCAAGGGACGGGTGCTGAGCGACGGCAGCGTGCAAGCCTTGCGCGCCCGCGTGGCACGGGCACGCATTCGCTGCCTCAGCGATCTCGATGCGCATGCCATTGCGCAGTGGTCGCAGGTGACGTCGGCGACGCGCGAGGGAGCGCGATTGGCCATCCAAACCGATGCCGCCGAGTCTGTGGTGCGGCGACTGCTCGATGCGGACCCGGCGCTGAGCGAGCTTGAGGTCTTGCGTGCGGGGCTGGCCGAGGCGTTCACCGAACTAACCCGCGAAACATCCACGGAACAGGAGGCTGCGTGATGCAGACGATCGATCTGGCCCTTGCTACTGCACCGACGCACCAGGCCATGCCCTTGCGCCGCGTGCTCGGCGCCTACCTCGCCGAAGCACGGAGCGAATGCCTGCGCTATCTGCGCGCGCCCAGCTTCCTGTTGCCGGTGGTGCTGTTTCCTACGATGTTCTATCTGTTGTTCGGCATCGTGATGAATCACGCCGCGGACCCTCACGCGCTGACCTACCTGCTGGCGAGCTATGGCGTATTCGGCGTGATGAGCCCTGGCCTGTTCGGCTTCGGCGTTTCGCTGGCGATGGAGCGCGATAACGGCCTGCTGACGCTCAAGCGGGCCTTGCCGATGCCGCCGGGCGCCTACCTGCTGGGCAAGATGCTGATGGCGATGCTGGCGGCCGGCGTAGTCATCCTGCTGTTGCTCGCGATGGCGCTTGGCCTGGGGCACGTGCAGCTCACCGCTGGCCGGGCAGGCCTGCTATTGCTCACCGGCATGCTGGGCGTCCTGCCGTTCTGCGCGATGGGCATGTTCGTCGGCACGCTGGTGAGAGGGCAGGGCGCGCCTGGCGTGCTCAACCTGATCTATCTGCCGATGTCCTTCATGTCCGGCCTGTGGATTCCGCTGTCGATGCTGCCGTCCGCGCTGCAGCGCCTGTCGCCGGTCTGGCCGAGTACCCATCTGCAACAGATCGCGCTTCACGCGGTGGGCCTGGGGCAGGGGCCGGAATGGACGCACGTGCTGGTTCTGCTGGTCTTCGGCGTGGGGTTCTCTCTGCTGGCGGCTCGACGCCTGCGTCGCATCGGTTGAAGTACGATGCATGCCGCTGATCAGCCCATGGGGAGGTGGGGACGATGCGCCAACTGATACGTGCATGGTTCACCCCTGCGCCGGATTCGCTGGCCGCACACAGCGCACGCAAGGGCAAGTCGCCCTGGATCGATGCGGTGCACCTGTTGTGGTCGATCTGGGTGTTCATCACGCCGGTGTTCGATCGCTTCACCCTGCGCTGGGTGCTGCTGACCGCGATCAGCTATCCGATCTTCCTGGTGCTGTATGCGCTTTGCTGCGTGACCTCACGGCGCGTGTCGTACCGCTATTCGCTGCTGCTGGTGCTGATGGCGTACCTGCTGATGCCCTGGTATCCGAGCGGTCTCACCTATTTCATGTACGGCTGCGTGATGCTGTGTACCCGTCGCATGAGCCTCCGTGCCTATATGGGCGTGCTCGCAGCGCTCAACAGCGTCGTACTCGTGGAAGCGTGGCTGCTGCATTACCCGTGGCAGGCAGTGGTCTGGATGCCGTTGTGCAGCTTCATCGTCGGCATCGCCGTCAACGCCGAGCGAATGAGCGAAGAGAAGGATGTCGAGCTGCGGCTTTCGCATGACGAGGTTCGCCGCCTTGCCGCCACCGCGGAGCGAGAACGCATCGGCCGCGACCTTCACGATCTGCTTGGCCATACGCTGTCGCTCATCACGCTGAAGCTTGAGCTGTCGCGCAAGTTGTTCGAACGCGACGGCGAGGCTGCGCGACGCGAGTTGGAAGAGGCCGAGCGGGTGGCTCGCCACGCCTTGGCCGAGGTACGCGCGGCCGTCACCGGCATTCGCGCCACTGACCTGGCGGCGGAACTGGCCGCGGCCAAACTGCTGCTCGAATCCTCCGATGTGATGCTGGAATACGGCAGCCTGCCCGATTCGCTGCCGGTGCCGATCGAGCGCTGCCTTGCGCTGGTGTTGCGCGAGGCGGCCACCAACATCGCGCGTCATGCGCGGGCGAACCGCGCCAGCGTGACGATCGAGGTCGTCGGCGACACGCTGCAGTTGCGCGTGGAAGACAACGGGCGCGGCGGCATCGGTGAGCACGGCAATGGCCTGTGCGGCATGCGCGAGCGCGTGCACGCACTGGGCGGCGTACTCCAGGTGGAATCCCCGACCGGCCAGGGTACGCGCTTGCGCATCAGTGTGCCGCTGCGCGCACGCACGAAGCTGTTCGAGCTGGCCGACGCCGCTGCTTCATCGGGCGAGTGGCCGGTGCGGGAGCGCCAGGCCACATGAAGTCCTGGCCGCCGATGCGCCCGGACTCACTGCTCGGGCAGCTGCGCGCGCCTGCTTATCTACGCTGGGAGGCCGCCGCGGGCAAGCTGTGGATGGTCGCGCTCGTGTTGGGTCCAATCGCCGACAAGCACGCAGTGTGGACGCGCTGGCTGCCGATCACCGTGGTGTCAGCCCCTGTGTATCTCTATCTGCACACCATGATCTATCGAGGGCCTTATCGCCACCTGCCGTGGTACGCGGCGGGCATGGTGGCGGTCGGCCTGGTCGTATGGCCCTACAACGGCGTGGCACTCGGCTACGTGGTATCGGCCTGCATGTGTCTGGCCTACCTGCCCACTGTTCGCCAGTGGCTCGTGGCCGTGGCCGTACTGGCGGTGCCGGTGGCGTTGGTGTCCATGCGCATGCACGTGTCGCCTTGGATCATGCTGCTCGTGCTGTTCGCTTCGCTGATGTCCGGTGCCGGCCATTTCCTGCGCATGAGCAACCTGCGCAAGGAATCGCAGCTGCGCCTTTCCCAGGACGAAGTGCGTCGCCTGGCCACCCTTGCCGAGCGCGAGCGGATCGGCCGCGATCTGCATGACCTGCTCGGTCACACGCTGTCCTTGGTAACGCTGAAATCCGAGCTTGCGCGGAAGCTCGCGTTGATCGATCCATCCCGTGCACAACGCGAGATGGAAGAGGTGGAACGCGTCGCCCGCCACGCACTGGGAGAAGTACGCGCGGCGGTGACGGGCATGCGCCGCAGCGATATCGCGGCCGAACTCGTTTCCGCGCGCCTGATGCTGGAAGCGTCAGGCCTCGTGTTCGAAGCGGAGTGGCCCGAAGGCGTCGAACTGCCCGCAGCCCTGGAAGCCCCCTTGGCCCTGGTGCTGCGCGAAGCCATCACCAACATCCATCGCCATGCGCGCGCCCGTTCGGCGAGCGTGCGTTTCCGGTTCGAGCCGGAAACATTCCAGATGTACATCAGCGACAACGGCTGCGGCGGGCTTGCCGCCCACGGCAATGGCGTCAGCGGCATGCGCGAGCGCGTCCGCGCGCTGGGCGGCAGCCTGCACATCGACTCGCCCGTACGCAAAGGCACCACGCTGAAAGTGACGGTGCCACTCTCTACACAGGTTGCGGCAGCGGAAAACCTTCCGATGTTGCAGACCATCACCACGGGAAAGGTTGCATGATCCGTGTATTGCTGGCCGAAGATCAGGCCATGGTGCGTGGCGCGTTGTCGGCGCTGCTCAATCTTGAATCGGACATCGAAGTGCTAGGCTCGGCCGCCGACGGCGAGGCCGCGTGGCGCGAACTGCAGCGTCTCAAGCCCGACGTGCTGGTGACCGACATCGAAATGCCGGGGCTCACCGGACTGGAATTGGCGCAACGCATCCAGCGGCACGAGATGCCGATGAAGACCATCATCGTGACCACGTTCGCGCGTCCGGGCTTCCTGCGACGCGCGTTGGATGCCGGTGTTTCCGGCTATCTGCTCAAGGATGCGCCGGCAGAGAATCTCGCCGAAGCGCTGCGCATGGTCCATCGCGGCGGTCGCGCCATCGATCCGCAGCTGGCGCTCGAGGCTTGGTCAGAAGCCGATCCACTCAATGACCGTGAGCGCCAGGTACTGCGACTCGCCGGCGAAGGACAATCGGCCAGCGACATCGCCAGCCAGCTGAATCTCTCGCATGGCACGGTACGCAACTACCTCTCCGAGGCCATCGGCAAGCTCGGCGCGGCCAATCGCATCGAGGCGTATCGGTTGGCGAGGCAGAAAGGCTGGCTCTGATCGTCATGGCGCCATGACGCCGTAGGTGGTCGGGCGCATCGCCGTTGCCCGGCGCGTGAGGCGTTCGGGTGTGCCCATGTGCGCAAGGCGGCGCGTGCCTCGGCTGAAGGAAGAGCCTGGCGACGTAGGTCTGGCCGGCTTGCAGAGGTGCTTTAGGCGATAATGGAGCATTCGACGCCAGTATTTCCGCCGTGAAGAAGACCGATTTCGACTTTGAACTCCCGCCCGAACTGATCGCCCAGGCGCCGCTGCCCGAACGCTCGGCCAGTCGCCTGCTGGTGTTGGACGTGGAGGCGCAGGCCCGGCAGGACCGCATGTTCCGCGATTTGCCCGAGTTCCTGCGCGATGGCGACCTGCTGGTTTTCAACGACACGCGGGTGCTGCCAGCGCGGCTATACGGACGCAAGGACACGGGCGGCCAGGTCGAGATCCTGATCGAGCGCGTAACCGGTACCCATGAGGCCACGGTCCAGCTCGGCGTGAGCAAGAAGCCGAAAGAGGGCGGGCGGATTGAACTTGCCGACGGCAGCCATGCGCTGGTGTTGGGGCGAGATGGGCCGTTTTTCCGTCTGCGTTTCGAATCAACCGATCCGCTGGAGCGCTTGCTGCTGCGCCTGGGCGAAATGCCGCTGCCGCCGTACATCACGCGTCACGCAGACCAGAGCGACATGGAGCGTTACCAGACGGTGTTCGCGCGCGAGCCGGGTGCGGTGGCGGCGCCGACGGCGGGCCTGCATTTCGACGAGGCGACGTTGGCGACGCTGCGTGAGCGTGGCGTGCAGTTCGGTTATGTAACCTTGCACGTGGGTGCCGGTACGTTCCAGCCCGTGCGCGCCGATGACATCAAGGATCACCAGATGCATCGCGAATGGCTCAATGTCGGCGCCAGCCTCGTCGAGCAGATCCGCCGCACGCGCGCGGCCGGCGGCCGGGTGATCGCCGTGGGCACGACGGTGGTGCGTGCGCTGGAGAGCGCGGTGCGCGATGGTGAGCTGCAACCGTTTGCCGGCGAGACGCAGATCTTTATTTTTCCAGGCTACAAGTTCAGCAGCATCGATGGGCTGCTGACCAACTTCCATTTGCCGCAATCCACGTTGTTGATGCTCGTGTCTGCGTTGGCGGGCAAGGATTTCATGCTGGCGTCGTACCGGCATGCCGTCGAGCAGAAGTACCGGTTCTTTTCGTATGGCGATGCGATGTTGATTTTGCCGAAGGGTTGAACCTCGCCGTATTCCTGTAGGAGCGCACCCTGTGCGCGACATCCTTTCGCGTCGGTCTTCATAATTCGTCGTCCCGGCGTAGGCCGGGACCAAGGGCGCATCGACAGGGCGTCCTGGCCTGAAGCTCCGCTGCTCGGCGTCCCTGCCGGTTAATCCACCTCCCGCTGTTAGCGGCAGGGGGGGCGGGAAGGTCAAAGGCCAGAGCGAAGAGCGGGTTCTCTTCTCCTGTAGGAGCGCACCCAGTGCGCGACCGCAGAGTGATAGATGCGCTGCGGTCGCGCACTGGGTGCGCTCCTACAAAGGTAGGCGGCGCTGTCACGAGCACCCACCCCTCGCCCCAGACCTCTTCCCAGCAGGGAAAGGCTGGCAAGAGAAAGGATCCGCGCGCCCTTCAAAAGCACCAAACCCCAGAAAACGCGATAATCCCCCGATGACTTCCCTGACTTTCGAACTCCAGGCCACCGACGGCGCGGCCCGTCGTGGCCGTCTCACGTTTGACCGCGGCACGGTGGAAACGCCGGCCTTCATGCCCGTGGGCACCTATGGCTCGGTGAAGGCGATGACGCCGCGGGATATCCGCGAGATCGGCGCCGAGATCATCCTGGGCAATACCTTCCACCTGTTCCTGCGGCCCGGCCTGGAGGTCGTGGAGCAGTTTGGCGGGTTGCACAAGTTCATCGGCTGGGACAAGCCGATCCTCACCGATTCGGGCGGTTTCCAGGTGTTCTCGCTGGCGCACAAGCGCAAGATCACGGAGGAGGGCGTGGCGTTCGCATCGCCCGTCGACGGTTCGAAGGTGTTCCTGTCGCCGGAAGAGTCGATGCGCATCCAGAAGGTGCTCGATTCGGATATCGCGATGATCTTCGATGAGTGCACGCCGTACCCGGCCACGGAGAAGGTCGCTTCCACCTCGATGGAACTGAGCCTGCGCTGGGCCGAGCGTTCGCGTCGTGCCTTCGATGATTTGAAAAACCCCAACGCGCTGTTCGGCATTGTGCAGGGCAGCGTGTACGAGAACTTGCGCCGCCGCTCGGCGGAAGGTCTGGTCAACATCGGTTTCGACGGCTATGCCGTGGGCGGCCTCGCCGTCGGTGAGCCCGAAGCCGAGCGCAACCACACGCTGGATTTCACCGTGCCGCTGCTCCCGGCGGACAAGCCGCGTTATCTGATGGGTGTCGGTCGCCCCGAGGACATCGTGGAGGCCGTGCGCCGTGGCATCGACATGTTCGACTGCGTGATGCCCACCCGCAACGCGCGCAATGGCTTCCTGTTCACCGCCGAGGGCACGCTGCGCATCCGCAACGCGAAGTACGCCCTGGATACCCGCGTGATCGAGGAAGGCTGCGACTGCTATGCCTGCAGCAACGGCTTCAGCCGTGCCTATTTGCGCCATCTGGATCGCTGCAACGAGATCCTCGGCAGCCAGCTCGCCACCATGCACAACTTGCGTCATTACCAGCGCCTGATGGCCGGCCTGCGCGAAGCCATCGCAGCCGGCAAGCTGGACGACTTCGTGGCGGAGTTCTATGCGCGGAGGCAGGGTGGGGTAGCGGCCTGAGGGCGTTAGCAGCCGGATACGTCAGTTTCGCAACGTGCCACCCTCTCCCTAAGGGAGAGGGGTAGGGGAGAGGGTGCGGGGCTTGCGGAACGCGGAGGGTGAGGTGCCCCCGAACCCTCATCCGCCTGCCGGCACCTTCTCCCAGAGGGAGAAGGGTGTCTTCCAATTAGCCCCATGGAAGAGAGAAGTCACGGGAACCATCGTGATCCCGCGCCGGCCTTGCCCCTTGGAATCCGCCGTTCCCGCCGCCAGAACCCTCGACGGGCGGGCCTTGTGACGCATGCAGGGGCCGGGGGCGCGTGGCATAATCCACGATCTTTTATCAGGTTCCAGCGGAAATCCCTGTTGGAACCATAACTTGCGAGACAAGCTGATGACTTTTCCGACGTCCTTCGTGATCGCCCAGGCCGCTCCGGCTGCCGGCGCACCGAACCCGATCATGACGTTCCTGCCGCTGATCCTGCTGTTCGTGGTCTTCTATTTCCTGATGATCCGCCCGCAGATGAAGCGCCAGAAGGAACACCGCAACATGGTCGCCGCGCTGTCCAAGGGCGACGAGGTGGTCACCAACGGCGGCATCGCCGGCAAGGTGGATGAAGTGGGTGAGAGCTTCATCACGGTCGAGATCGCACCGAACGTGAAGATCAAGCTGCAGAAGGGCGCCGTGCAGCAAGTGCTGCCCAAGGGCACGCTGAAGTCGTCCTGAGGACGGCTTGCCGGAGTGGAGGGGCTCCGGCTTCAACGACGCATTGCTTGCCGCGGCCTGCCTCGCGCCGCGGCTTTTGACGGATTCAAGGCATGAGTGATTTTCCACGCTGGAAATATGCGCTGGTCGCCATCGTACTGGTGCTCGGCATTGTCTATGCGCTGCCCAATGTGTTTCTGCCGGTGCCTGCCGTGCAGATCACGGCGAACCGCAACGGCACGGTCGACCAGGCGCTCGAGCAGAAGGTAATCGACGCGCTGAAGAAGGCGAATGTCGCCAGTACCGGCGTCGAGATCAAGGGCGACCACCTGCTCGCCAGCTTCGCCAATGCCGACGTGCAGAAGAGCGCCGCCGACGCGATCAAGGCGACGCTGGGCGACGACTACACGGTGGCGTTCAACCTCAAGTCCACCGTGCCGAACTGGCTCACCGCGATCGGCGCCAAGTCGATGCCGCTGGGCCTTGACCTGCAGGGCGGCGTGCACTTCCTGATGCAGGTCGATCAGAACGACGTAATCGACAAGCAGGAAACGCGCTATGCGGACGACATCCGCAGCCTGCTGCGCGAAAAGAACATCCGCTACGACTCGGTGACGCGTGCCAGCCAGCGTGGCCAGGGCGTGCTGGTGGTGTTGAAGTCCAACGAGGACCGCGCTGCCGCCGCCAATTTCATCGGCACCGAATATCCCGATCTCAGCGTGCAGGACGGCAACGCCACCGGCGACCGCTACCCGCTCAACGCCACGGTGCGTCCGGACAAGCTGCGCGAGCTATCGCTCAACACCATCCGCCAGAACCTCGGCACGCTGCGCAACCGCATCAACGCACTGGGTGTGTCCGAGCCGATCATCCAGCAGCAGGGCGACAGCCGCATCGTGGTCGAGCTGGCCGGCGTGCAGGACACGGCCGAAGCCAAGAAGCTGATCGGCGCCACCGCCACGCTGGAATACCGCGCGGGCTACGGCACGCCGCAGCAGGCCATCGATGCGCAGCGCTCGGGCATCGTTCCGCCGGATGCGCGCCTGTATAAGGGCCGCGAGGGCCAGCCGTACCTGCTCAGCAAGAACATCATCGTCACCGGCGACCAGCTGGTCGATGCGTCCTCCACCTTCGACCAGCAGAGCGGCTCGCCGGCCGTGTCGGTGACGCTCAACTCGGCCGGTGCGAAGAAGATGCTGGACTTCACCACCGGGAACGTCGGCAAGCCGATGGGCGTGGTGTACGTCGAGCGCGTGGTCGAGACCAAGATCGTCGACGGCAAGGAAGTGCGCACGCCGAAGATCACCGAGGAGGTGATCAACTACGCCACCATCAACGGCGTGTTCGGCAAGAACTTCCAGACCACCGGCCTGCGCAGCCCGAAGGAAGCTTCCGAGCTGGCGCTGCTGCTCAAGGGTGGTTCGCTGGCCGCACCGATCGACATCGTCGAGGAGCGCGTGATCGGTCCCAGCCTCGGCCAGGACAACATCGAGAAGGGCCTGCGCGCAGTGATGATCGGCCTGGCGCTGGTGCTGCTCGCTGCCGCGCTCTACTACAAGCTCTTCGGCCTCGTCGCCGACGTGGCGCTGTTCTTCAACCTGGTGATCCTGGTGGCCGTGATGTCGGCCGTGGGCGTCACGCTGACCATGCCGGGCATCGCGGGTATCGTGCTCACGCTGGGTATGGCCATCGACGCCAACGTGCTCATCTGCGAACGCGTGCGAGAGGAACTGCGCAACGGCTCCACGCCGCTGGCGGCGATCCGCGCCGGTTACGACAAGGCGTGGGCGACCATTCTCGACGCCAACGTCACCCACCTGATCGCCGCGCTGGCGCTGACCACGATGGGCTCGGGCCCGATCAAGGGCTTCGGCATCACGCTGCTGATCGGCATCCTCACCTCGATGTTCACCTCGGTCACCGTGACGCATGCGATCACCGCGATGATCCACGGTCATCGCAAGCTCAAGACGCTGTCGGTCTGAAGAGGAACAGGAACCTATGGAAATCTTCAACCACAACGCGAACGTGAACTTCCTCGGCATGAGGAAGATCAGCGTCGGCATCGCCATCCTGCTGATGGTGGTGTCCATCGGGCTCATCGCGATCAAGGGCCTGAACTACGGCCTGGACTTCACCGGCGGCGTGTCGCTGGTGGTGGACTACCAGAACCCCGTCACCACTGCCGAAGTGCAGGAAGCCTTGGAAAAGGGCGGTATCGAGCACTCGCTGGTCGCCAGCCTGGGCGGCACGCGCGAGGTGTCCGTGCGCTTCCAGCCCACGGCGGTGATGAAGGACGAGGCCGGCAAGATCAACCTCGACAAGGTCTCCGCGGTGACCACGGGCGTGCTCAAGGCGAGTCGCCCTGACGTGAGCATCAAGAGCCGCGACTACGTGAGCTCGACCGTGGGTGACGAGCTCCGCAGCGACGGCATCATGGCCGCGCTGGTGGTCATGCTCGGCATCGGCCTGTACCTGGGCATCCGCTTCGAGTGGCGCTTTGCCGTGGCGGCCATCGTCACCGAGCTGCACGATGCGCTCATCACCGTCGGCGTGTTCGCCCTGGTGCAGCGCGAGTTCGACCTGACGGTGCTGGCCTCGGTGCTGGCGGTGATCGGTTACTCGATCAACGACAAGGTCGTGGTGTTCGACCGCGTGCGCGAACTGTTCCGCCTGGCCCGCAAGGCCGAGCCGGAAGAGATCCTCAACCGCTCGATCAACAACACGCTGTCGCGAACCATCATCACCGCGTTGTTCACCGCGATCACCATGGCCGCGCTGTACTTCTTCGGCGGTCCGGTGGTGCACGGCTTCGCCATCACCATGCTGATCGGCATCCTGGTCGGCACGCTGTCCTCGATCTTCGTGGCCAGCCCGATCCTTCTGTGGCTCGGCGTGTCCAAGCAGGACCTGATGCCCAAGAGCAAGGAAAACCCGGAGCTGGCGCGCCGGCCCTGAGGTTTCGCCCAATCACATGCTGGACAGAACGGCCCGGGATAACCGGGCCGTTTTTTTATGGCCCGTCGCCATGGGGCCCCGCAGATTCAAGGCGTGTGCCCGGGCCCTTTGTCGCCGGTCGATAGCAAGGACCCAGCAGGCCCTGTGTGGCGATACGGCGCCTGCGCGAAGGCACGCGCCACGTCTGGCGGTGCACGGTCGGTCGCTGGGAACGCTTTTGCCTGATCAGGTAGTTGCCCCTTCCGAGCACCGTACAAACCGTGGGACAACGGAAAGACGGGCATGGATTCTCTTGCAGGCCGCCACGTGTCGCTGGCGGCCTTTTCTTCATCAGAAAAGCAGGTAAGTCACGACCGGATCCCGGCGTTGGAATTCTTCGAAGGAACCGATAGTTACGTGCGAAACAGCGGCGCATGAAATAGCGCAAATGGCAAGTTTTCGTTAATCGATCCTTACAAGATGTTGACATTCCGTAAGAAAACACTCTACCTTCGACGAAGAGCCCTGATAACGACAGCTGAGCGACAGGTTCGGGATAACGCGTCGCAAGCATTTACGTGTCGCATCACGGGGAGGGGTGGTTTCTGCAGGGGGGGGCCTGACAGAACCGCACCAGACGGCAACTTGAATCGATCGTCCTGCGGGCGACCGACAGGCTTTTTTTGCCCTTTTTTCAGGGCTGTTACGGGGAGATCCATTAGATGAGCTTTCGTATGTTGAATCGGGCGGTGATGCTGCGTCGGACGACGCTGGCTGCCGCGATGACCATGGGCCTGGCCGGCGTGGCCTTCGCCCAGTCCACCACCGGTACCATCTTCGGCCAGGCGGAAGCCGGCGAAACGGTCACCGTGACCAGCTCCACCGGCATCAGCCGCTCGGCGACCGTCGACAACTCGGGCCGCTACCGCATCAGCAACCTGCCGCTCGGCACCTACAGCGTCGTGCTGCAGAAGGCCGGAGCGACGGTCGACAGCCGCAACAACGTGGCGATCACGGTGAATGCGGGTACCGAAGTGTCCTTCGCGGCTGCCGCGAACGCCCAGGCGCTGGCTTCGGTGACGGTCACCGCCAACGCGCTGCCGGCCATCGACGTGTCGTCGGTGGATTCGCGCACGGTGATTACCTCGCAGGACCTGGAGCGCCTGCCGCTGGGCCGTAGCGCCGAAGCCATCGCGCTGCTGGCGCCGGGTGTGGTGTCCGGTAGCGATTACTTCCAGGGCCAGAAAGCTGGCTCCAGTGTCGTTTCGTTCGGCGGTTCGTCCGTCACCGAGAACGCGTACTACATCAACGGCTACAACACGACCGATCCGCTGAGCAGCCTGGGCGGTATCGGCCTGCCGTACGGCGCCATCGACCAGCAGGAAATCTATACCGGCGGCTACAGCGCGATGTACGGCCGTTCCGACGGCGGCGTGATCAGCCAGGTCGGCAAGCGCGGCACCAACGAATGGCACTTCGGTGGCCAGGTGATGTGGTCGCCCAAGTTCCTTGCGGAAGACCCGAAGGACGTCCTGTTCCCGAACCAGGCGCTGCCGAACGGCGACGAGTACAGCGATTCGTCGCTGCCGGGGACCAAGTACCGTACCCGCAAGGGCAACACCAAGTGGAACACCACCTATGACCTCTACGTAGGTGGCCCGCTGATCAAGGACAAGCTGTTCTTCTTCGTGGCTGCCGAAGCCGAGAAGCAGGAAGGTAAGTCGACCTCGACGTCCTACTCGGCGCAGCCGGCCAATACCAACTACAAGTACAGCCTGCCGAAGTACTACGTGAAGCTGGACTGGAACATCAACGACAGCAACATCGTCGAGTTGACCGGTATTTCCAACAAAACCGAGTACAGCGGCGTCAAGTACGCATACGATTACGAGACCGGACAGACCGGCGAGTTCATCGGCAACGACACGTCGACCAAGACCGGTTCGGATATCTGGGTCGGCAAGTACACCAGCTACATCACCGATGACCTGACGTTTTCGGCCACCTATGGCCAGAATCGTGCGATCGACTATTCCACGATTCCGGGTCTCGATCCGAGTCTTGTGTACCTGAGTGGCCCGACCAACCAGAATCCTGCCATCACGGGCGGTTCTCCGATCTACAGCGGCAATACGATTCTTTACGTCAAGGATCCGAACGCGCACAACAAGACCCACGGTCTGCGTCTCGACCTGGAATACAAGCTGGGCAACCACACGCTGGCGGCCGGCATCGATAACATGCATTACACCGCGACCGACGAAGGTCAGCAGGTGAGTGGCCCCGGCTACGCATGGCTTTGGAGCCACAGCACGCGTCCGAACAATCCGATTTCGGCGGGCCAGGGCGTAGGCGCACCGGGCGGTGACGGTTACTACGTGCGCAAGTACGTTTTCACCACCACCACCAGCATGGCAGTGGACCAGAAGGCCCAGTACCTGGAAGACCGCTGGCAGATCAGCGACAAGTTCCTGCTGAACCTCGGTCTGCGCAACGACCAGTTCACCAACTACAACAGCGCCGGCGAATCGTACGTCGACAACAAGAACCAGTGGGCGCCGCGCCTGGGCTTCAGCTGGGACGTGTTCGGTGACTCCAGCTTCAAGGTGTTCGGCAACCTCGGCCGTTACTACCTCGCGCTGCCCAACAGCGTGGCGATCCGCGGTGCCTCGGCCTCCACATTCACCTACGAGTACTTCACGTATTCGGGTATCGACGCGCACGGCAACCCGACCGGCCTCACCCCGCTTGGCCCAGGTCCGGTGTCGACCAACGGCGAGTACGGCCAGGCGCCGGATGCCAAGACGGTGACTGCCAGCAACCTCAAGTCGCAGTACCAGGATGAAGCCATCCTCGGCTTCAGCAAAATGCTGGGTACCGACTGGGTGTACGGTGCGAAGGGTACGGTGCGCAAGCTCCAGACGGCCATCGATGACGTCTGCGATACCGATCCGCTGATCAACAAGGTCATCGCGCAAGGCATCGATCCGGATTCGGTCACGCTGCCGAACAGCTGCCTGATCTTCAACCCGGGTGAGAACAACAGCTTCCTGCTGGCCAAGGTTGACGGCTCGGGTTACGAGAAGGTCACTATGTCCACCAAGGATTGGGGGTTCTCGTCGGGTGCGAAGCGCAAGTACGTCGCGTTGGATCTGTTCCTTGAGCATCCGTTCGATGGCAAGTGGCAGGCACGCGTGGATTACACCTTCTCGCGCAGCTTCGGCAACACGGAAGGCCAGGTGCTCTCCACCGTTGGCCAGGACGATGTCTCCAAGACGCAGGACTGGGACTCCGCTCCGCTCATGGTCAACAGCAACGGCGTGCTTTCCAATGACCGCACGCACCAGCTGAAGGCCTACGGCAGCTACGCGATCACACCTGAGTGGATGGTTTCCGGCGCTCTGCGCGTGATGTCCGGTGCGCCTAAGGCCTGCTTGGGTTACTACGGTCCGGATGAAACAGACCCGACCACCGGCTACGGTTCGGCCTATCGCTGGTGCGGCGGCAAGCCGTCGACGCTTGGCACGATCGGTCGCCTGCCGTGGCAGAAGATCGTTGATCTTGGCGTGACTTATCGTCCGGCATTCGCCGACAACAAGCTCGCCTTCAGCTTCAACCTCTTCAACGTGTTCAACGAGCGCAAGCCGACTGTGCTGGATGCGACGTACGAGGATTCCCCGTTCACCGTCTCCAATACCTACGGCACCACGCTGTACCAGACCACGCCGCGTTACGGTCGTTTCGCGGTCTCGTACGACTTCTAAGCCAGTCCCGCCGGTCGCAAGGCCGGCTCGCCACGCGGTGCCACCTCCCTCCCGGCATCGTGTGGCGACCTCATCGCAAAGGAAGACGCACGACTCTTTGCAGCCGCCGGCTTATGCCGGCGGCTTTTTTTATGCGCTGCGGTCACCCATCGCGGTGGTGTGCTTGTTGCGGCGACATGGCCCAGCCATGTTGTGCGGCTGTCCTGTCTGGGGATTGCACCTTCAACGCGGGCGGCGATGCGTGCGGTATCTGTCGGCCGCGAGCGCGGTCGTGCCGCGGATGCTGCATTGCCTTGCGAAAGCGCCGCCGGCTTGCCGGTGATGTTTCTGTGTCGGCTCCGACGACGTCGTCGGTGGCCTGGACGACAACATCCGTACCGCCTTCTGCCGCATTGGCACCGTCGGGCACCACGGTAAGCCAGCGGTGCGATTAACCTTGCAGCTGCGCCGCAATGGCGATGCCGTCAGGTAATGCCTCAGGGCGAAGCGGGACGCACCTGCGCAGCATCCTCGGGTGCCGCGTTGTGGCTGGCTTCCACGGTCGGCTCTGTCGGGGCGGTCGTGATGGGTGCGACATTCGGCAACAACGTGCTTGGTGCTTTCATGTCCGCGGGGCCAGCTTCCTGCGACAGCGAGTTCGCCTCGGCCTGCTTGTTCATCACGATGATGCTGATGCGGCGATTGATCGGGTCGCCCGGATTGGCACGATCGAACGGTACCGATGCCGCCAGGCCCACGACGCGTGCAATCTTGTCTTCGCTCAAACCGCCCGTAAGCAGTGCACGCCGTGCCGCATTGGCGCGATCGGCGGAAAGCTCCCAATTGCTGTAATGATGATCCGTGCTGTACGGCGCGTCGTCGGTATGGCCCGAGATGCTGATGCGGTTGGGCACGCGATTGATGAAGCCGGACAACTCCTGAAGGATCTTCGTGGTGTACGGCCTCAACTGGGCGCTGCCCAGGTCGAACATCGGACGGTTCTGCTTGTCGACGATCTGGATGCGCAGGCCTTCGGGCGTGATGTCCAGCAACAGCTGATCCTTGAACGGCGCGAGTGCCTGGCTGCTCTGGATCGCGGCCTGCAATTGCTGCATCAGTTCTTCCAGGCGCGCGCGTTCCTGCTTGCGCGCTTCCTTCTCGATCTCTTTCGGATCGACGCTCGCGGCGGCTGCGCCTTGTTTGTCATGGCCCGGGCCATGAGACAGATCCATCGCGCCGCCGAGCTTGATCATGCTGTTGCTGGCGCCGCCGGGGCCTGCCTGGCCAGCCGGAGCCATCGTCGCCGTGCCCTGCGTCATGCTGGGGTTCTTGAAGTACTCGGAGATGGCCGC
Source organism: Dyella jiangningensis (assembly GCA_000632805.1). Classification (GTDB taxonomy): domain Bacteria; phylum Pseudomonadota; class Gammaproteobacteria; order Xanthomonadales; family Rhodanobacteraceae; genus Dyella; species Dyella jiangningensis. Next base: position 636,469 of record CP007444.1, read on the forward strand.
GCGTTGCTGTTTCGTGCCAGCGCCGATCAGCCACATGACGAGGAAGAAGGCCATCATCGCGGTGACGAAGTCCGCGTATGCGACCTTCCACGCGCCGCCGTGGTGACCGTGCCCCTTTCTCTTTATGCGTCGTACGATGATGGGCGCGGATTCGACGGGCTCGCTCACGTCGCCGCCTTGGCGCGCGGCGCCTTGAGGTGTTCTTCAAGATCCTGGAAGCCGGGTCGCGTGTTGGCGGAAAGCGATTTGCGGGCGAACTCCACCGCCACCTTGGGGTTGTAGCCACGCAGGTTCGCCAGCAGCGCGATCTTCACGCACTCGAATGCCCTGCCATCTTCCTGCACGCGGTTTTCCATCGCCGTGCCGAGCGGGCCGAGGAAGCCATAGCAAAGCAGGATGCCGAGGAAGGTGCCGACCAGCGCGCCCGCGATATGTTCACCGATGGTCGAGGTGTCGCCATCAAGCTGCCCCATGGTCGTGACGATGCCAAGCACTGCCGCCACAATGCCGAAGCCTGGCAGCGCATCGGCCATCTTCGTGACGGCCATGGCGGGCGCCACGGCTTCGTGGTGATGCGCTTCCAATTCCACTTCCAGCAGCTGTTCCAGCTCGTGCGGATTCATGCTGCCGCCCACCATCAGGCGCAGGCAGTCCGTGGTGAACTCGATCAGGTGATGTTCGCGCAACAAGCGCGGATACGCGGAGAACAGCGAACTCGTCTGCGGGTCTTCGATGTGTTCTTCGACACCGAGCAGGCCTTCCTTGCGTATCAGGCTGAACAGGTCGTAGAGCATCGACAGCAGATCGACGTAATCCTGCTTGGAGTATTTGGGGCCCTTCACCAGGCCCATCGCATCGCGCAGCGCTGCCTTCACCACCTTGGCCGGATTCGCCGAGATGAAGGCGCCCACGGCGCCGCCGCCGATGATCAGCAGCTCATAGGGTTGCCACAGCGCAAGGATGTGACCGTGCGACAGCACGAAGCCACCAAACACGCACGCAAGAACCACGAAGGCGCCGACCAGGACCAACATATTCGCTCCGGAATACGGAGCCCATCACTCCGTGCTCTGGTCTTATCGGCGTCGGCACGGGAAAGTTGAGAAAACGTTTAGATGGCTTTGAGCGGCCTGATTTGGCCGTCGTGTCGTCGCGAATGTATTCGTAAGTTTCGGGCAAGAAGGCGAGGGCGCTTTTTGGGTGAACACGCTTCATGGCATGCGATGGGATCGGACATGCGATGAAGCGGTGTCGCTCGATGACATCTGCCGGCAGCAGGCGAAGACACGTTCAGTCGCTCACCGGCAGATGTGACGATCACGCTGTCGAGGCGCTCTCCTGCGCAACATCGTCCGTCAGCGTCGTCGTCGCGTGTGCCGGCGACGGCTGCATGACGTGATGTCCCAATGCGTGTAGATCGAGCTGATCAACCGGAATCGGCTCGTAGTTCGGACTGAACGCCACTTCGCCAAACTTCCACCCCGCCGGACGGCGCACCGCGCCCCAGAAGCGCTTGCACGCGTTCCAGTGCAGTCCGATCAGGCCGTGGTTGTTGTCGTCGTCCACCATCGGGTCGCCGACCCCGGTGGGGCGCAGCGGCTCGTTGTACAGCGCCGTGCCGAACAGTACGTCCCACACGGAAAGTACCTGCCCGAAGTTGCAGTTGTGCAGGTTGGGTCGCGTCGGGTCGACCAGCATGTGGTGAAGCCGATGGAATTTCGGCGCGACGAACACGCGGTTGAACACGGAACCGAAGCCGATGCGCACGTTCGCGTGCGAAAAGTTCTGCACCAGCTCGCCGACCAGCACGAGCCAGGCGAACTGGTCAGGCTCCACGCCCATCACGATGCCCACAGTCGCCAGGATCATCGACTGGATAAAACCGTCGATGAGGCTACCGCGGTCATTCGTCCAGCAACTCATCTGGCGCGTGCTGTGATGCATGCTGTGCAGCGCCCACCACCACGGCAACGCGTGCTGCAGGCGGTGCATCCAGTAATAGGTGAGGTCGTAGACGATGTAGTAGCAGCCGAACAGCAGCCAGGGATGTTCTTTCAACGCGGGAAGCCAGTGCGTGATCGCCAACGGCGATGCACTTGCATCACTGGGGCCGGTATCCGGGCCGCCGAAATAGTTGGCGATCGGCGTGAGCACCAGATAGCTGAAGATCGGGAAGATGCCCACCAGCATCAGCAGCGTGTACTGGAAATCGACCTTGGTCAGTTTGCGGTCGGTCCATTTTTCCGCCGGCACGATGCTTTCCAGCGGACGGAAAACGAAGCCGATGATGCACAACTGCAGCGTGGCGATAAGCAGCGATTCGGCGATGTCGTTGGGATCGCCGGCCAGGTTCTGCAGATGCAGGAACTGCAGCACCGGTTGCACGCCCTGAGCGCTGAACCAGCTGACCAGATGGGACCACAGTTCGGACATCGTTGTTACCTGGCGATGAAAACGGACGGTCCTGCAACGAGGCCATTCGGCCAGGCGCGCCATGCTTGGCGGCCCATCAGGCTACAGAACCGGGCGGTTTAGGATACCTCCGCGCACGGCAAAGCCTCAAACCGGCAGGATTTTGCGGTGTGTCCGGCGTGGGCGGAGTAGCGGAGATCTACATATCCCACGTGTGGGTGCGCACCCTGTGCGCGACAGGCCCCGTGGCGGCGAACGGATACTCTGCGGTCGCGCACAGGGTGCGCTCCCGCATTAATCAGCGGGGGCGCGGCACCTTGAGCCTCTCGTCGAGCTCGGCAAGCCTTTGCGGCGTGCCCACGTCCGTCCAGTTGCCGCGATGGTGGCTGCCATGCAGTTGAGCGCGCGACATCGCGCGTTCCAGCAGCGGCCTCAGCTTGAAGCGCGGCGGCGTTTCCGCGGCCCCCGCATCGGCGACGGCGGCGTGCCAGTCATGTAGCAGCCCGCGCCGAAAGATGCCGATGCCGCTGTAGGTGAGTCGAGGCCACGCATCGTCATCGTGCAGCACGCCCGTCGCGTCCAGCGAAAAGTCGCCGCCAGGATGGTGCGCGGGGTTGTCGACCATCAGCAGGTGCCCCAAGCCTGCGGGTTCTGCCGGCAGGGCGGCGAAATCCGCGTCGGTCCATACATCGCCGCTGATGACCAGAAATGGTTCGGGACCGAGCAGGTTCAGTGCATTGAGCATGCCGCCGCCGGTTTCCAGTGGCGTGGGCCCTTCGTACGCGTAGCGGATGCGCAATCCCCAGCGCGAACCATCGCCGAGCGCGTCGGGAAACTGCTCCGCGAGATGCGAGGTGTTGATGACCACATAGCGCACGCCGATGGATGCGAGCTTCTCCAAGTGCCATTCGATCAGCGGTTTGCCACCCACCGGAAGCAAAGGCTTGGGGGTGCTGTTGGTGAGCGGACGCATGCGTTCGCCGAGGCCGGCCGCGAAAATCAACGCATGCCTCATGCCGCGGTCACCCGGGTGAGATCACGACCTTCCGCGTGGCGTTCGAGCAACGCGACGAAGTCGGCGAGTTCCGGATAGCTGCGCGCTACCGACACGACGTATCGGTAGACGGCGGGCACGTCGGCAAGGTAGCCGGGCTTTCCGTCGCGATACCACAGTCGATAGAACTGGCCGAGGACGCGCACGTGGCGATGCATGCCGGTGAGATCGACCCAGCGCAGGAAGCGTGCCGACGTTACGGTGTCGTCAATCATGCCGGCACCAAGCAGGCGCTGGCGATACGACTCGATCCAGCCTTCCACGCGTTCTCGCGGCCACACGATGTAGGCATCGCGTAGCAAGGACGCGAGGTCGTAGGTGATGGGTCCGGCGAGCGCGCCCTGGAAATCGATGACGCCCGGATTGTTGTCGTCGACAACCAGCAGGTTGCGGCTGTGATAATCGCGATGCACGAAGCAGCGGGGTTGCTCCTGCGCATTGTGGATGATCACGCCGAACGCGGCCTCGAGCACGTCCCATTCATCGCAGCTCGGCGTGTGGCCGAGGTGGCGGCCGAGGAACCATTCCGGCATCACTTCCAGGCCGGTCACCAGCACCTGGTGGCTGAATGGTGGCAGGTCGTGGTGGTCCATGCGCGTCTGCATCAGAAGCAGAGCATCCATGGCATCGCTGTAGAGCGCATCGGCCGTCTGTTCGTTCAGTTCGGACAGATAGAGACGGTTGCCGAGGTCCTCGATCAGCAGGAAGCCTTGCTCCAGATCCTTCGCAAACACCGCCGGCACGTGCAGGCCGGCGGCGGCGAGTCGTTCGCCCATGACCAGCCACGGGCGCGGATCTTCTTTCTCCGGCGGCGAATCCATCACGATCCAGCTGCGGTCGTCACGGTGCGTGCGCCAGTAACTGCGAAAGCTCGCGTCGGATGAGGCGGGTTCGAGGGTGAGCGTGGCGTCGTCGAGGGCAGTGCGGGCCCAGGCAAGACGGGCGGCGGCGCGGTCGAGAGCGATGGTCATGGCGTGCTGCGTAGGGTGATGCGTGCAGCTTAGCGGGTGACGCGGGCGAACTGTACGGATGCCCAAGGACGTTCATCGAAGGAGTCCTTCTCCCCAAGGGAGAAGGTGCCGGCAGGCAGATGAGGGTGCGGGCCTGGCGAACTTATGGGATGACGGCACCTCCGCACCCTCACCCCAACCCCTCTCCCGATGGGAGAGAGGTCACGCGAGGGGCCGCCAGGCTTATGAGAGGTTGTAAGCCTTCTCTTCGTGCAGCGCGATATCGAGACCGATCATTTCCTGCTCGTCGTCCACGCGCAGGCCAAGCGTCCAATCGATCAGCTTGAGGATGACGAGGCTCAGCACGGCGCTCCAGATCACGGTGAATCCCACGCCCTTCGTCTGGATCCACAGCTGTCCCCATAGCGATTCCACCGTACCGAAGCCGCCCAGTCTGGGTGAGGCCAGCGGGCCGGTAAGCAGGGCGCCGACGATACCGGCGATGGCGTGAACGCCAAACACGTCGAGCGAATCGTCATAGCCAAGCTTGTGCTTGAGCCGGGTCGCGCTGAAGAAGCAGATCACCCCGGCGATCAGGCCGAGCACGAGCGCGCCGCCCGGGCCCGCCGTGCCGGCGGCTGGCGTTACTGCCACGAGCCCGGCGACGGCGCCGGAGACGATGCCCAGCACGCTTGGACGTCCATGTACGATCCATTCGGCCGCAAGCCAGCCCAGCGCGGCGGCGGCGGTGGCGATCTGCGTCACCAGCATGGCCATGCCGGCGCTGCCGTTGGCCGCTACCGCGGAGCCGGCGTTGAAGCCGAACCAGCCCAGCCACAGCAGGCTCGCACCTACGACGGTATAGCCGAGGTTGTGCGGCGGCATGGGCACGTTCGGGTAGCCGCGGCGCTTGCCGATGACCAGGCAGGCGATGAGGCCGGCGATGCCTGCGTTGATGTGCACCACGGTGCCGCCCGCGAAATCGAGCACGCCGAGATCGCCAAGGAACGAACCCGGGCCGCTCCACACCATGTGCGCCACCGGCAGGTAGACGATGGTGAGCCACAAGCCGCTGAACCACAGCAGCGCACTGAACTTCATGCGCTCGGCGAAGGCGCCGATGATCAGCGCGGGCGTGATGATCGCGAAGGTCAGCTGGAACATCACGAACACGCTCTCAGGCACTGTCTGGTAGCGCGAGTCGGGCTTGAGCCCGGCCAGCAGCACGCGATCGAGTCCACCGATGAACGAATGCAGGTTGGTGACGCCCGCCTGCATGCCTTCGGTGCTGAATGCGAGCGAGAAGCCGTAAAGCAGCCACAACACCGTTACCAACGCAGTGATGGCAAAGCACTGCATCAGCACCGACAACAGGTTCTTGGCGCGCACCATGCCGCCGTAGAACAGGGCGAGCCCGGGGATGGTCATCAACAGCACGAAGGCCGTGGCGGTAAGCATCCACGCGGTGTCGCCACTGTCGATATGCGTCGGCGCCGCGGCGGCGGCCTGCGCCCAGGCGGGCGATGCGGCCACGAACCCGGCCAAAGCGAGGGCAGGGCGGACGAGCTTGGCGTTACAGCGCATCGACATCGACCTCCTGCGTCCGGATGCGGATGGCCTGTTCCAGCTCGCTCACGAAGATCTTGCCGTCGCCGATCTTGCCGGTGCGGGCTGCACCGATGATGGCCTCGACCGCCTGATCAACCTGCTCATCGGCGACAGCCACCTCCAGCTTCAGCTTGGGCAGGAAGTCCACGACGTACTCGGCGCCGCGGTACAGCTCGGTGTGTCCGTGCTGGCGGCCGAAACCCTTCACTTCCGTGACGGTCATGCCCGTCACGCCCACCTCGGTCAGCGCCTGCCGGACATCGTCCAGCGTGAACGGCTTGATGATCGCCGTGATCCATTTCATCCCCGTGCGCTCCCCGCGATATGGATATGTCGCGGTGCAGCAGGATGCGTGCCACGAGACCGGCGGGCAGGTGGGCTTTTCCATCGGGCACTCTTCCGCCTCGGAAGGAACACACTCACCTCAATGGGTTACGTGGTTCGCAAGACTCGAAATGTCCCGGCAAGCCAGTGAATTGCTCGCGCGGTGGACGTTTTGGTTGCGTCTGTTTGCCCGAAATCAGTGCGTCGGAAATCCAGCGTCGCCCGCTTTTGGTGCGTCCCCGCGGTTTGACCCCAAGGCCGTTAATCAGTACCATTTTGGTACCGATTCCCGCAGTCCCTTCCGGCCGCTCCCCATGCTCCGCGTCAGCCGCCTCACCGACTACGCCACGGTGGTGATGACCTGCATCGCCGCCCATCCCGACGACGTGCTCAGCACGGCGCAGATCGCCGATGAGGCGCGCCTGGAGCTGCCCACCGTGAGCAAGCTGCTCAAGTCGCTGGGCCATGCGGGGTTGGTGGAGTCCTTCCGCGGCGTCAACGGCGGCTATCGCCTGGCGCGTCCGGCCGGGGAAATCACCCTGGCGCAGATCGTCGAAGCGCTGGAAGGCCCTATCGGCATGACCGAATGCAGCCTCGCCGAAGGCCAGTGCGATCGCGAGTCGCAGTGCGGCGTGCGATCCAACTGGCAACGCGTCAATAGCGTGGTGGACAACGCCCTGCGCGCCATCAGCCTGTCCGACATGCTCAAACCTCCCAGTCGCCGCATCGACGCGACCCTGATCGGATGACCGATCCCGCCACCACCGACCGCGACGACTTCACGAAGACCGATATGACTACCGAAACCACCGACCGCAGCGATACCTCCGCCACGCTTCGCGACAACGCCGAAGTGGCCGCCGCGCTGGGCCGCCGCTACGAAGCCGGTTTCGTCACCGACATCGAAACCGACAGCCTGCCGCCTGGTCTGTCCGAGGACATTATTCGCCAGCTTTCGGCGCTCAAGCACGAGCCGGAGTGGATGACCGAGTGGCGCCTGAAGGCCTATCGCCACTGGCTCACCATGCCCGAGCCGCACTGGGCCAAGCTCAAGATCGGCGCCATCGATTTCCAGGCGATCAGCTACTACGCCTCGCCGAAGAACAAGCCCAAGTCGCTGGACGAAGTCGACCCGAAGCTGCTGGAAACCTATGACAAGCTCGGCGTGCCGCTGCACGAGCGCGCCAAGCTCGCGGGCGTCGCCGTGGACGCTGTGTTCGATTCAGTGTCCGTGGGCACCACGTTCCGCAAGGAGCTGGCCGAAGCCGGCGTGATCTTCTGCTCGATGAGCGAAGCCATCCGTGAACATCCCGAGCTGGTTCAGAAATACATCGGCAGCGTGGTGCCGACCGGCGACAACTATTTCGCCGCGCTCAACTCCGCCGTGTTCTCCGACGGCTCGTTCGTGTTCATCCCCAAGGGCGTGCGTTGCCCGATGGAGCTCTCCACCTACTTCCGCATCAACGCCGGCCACACCGGCCAGTTCGAGCGCACGCTGATCATCGCGGAAGAGGGCGCCTACGTGTCCTACCTCGAAGGCTGCACCGCACCGATGCGCGACGAGAACCAGCTGCATGCGGCCGTGGTGGAACTGGTGGCGCTGGAAAAGGCGCAGATCAAATACTCGACCGTGCAGAACTGGTACCCCGGCGACGAGAACGGCGTCGGCGGCATCTACAACTTCGTGACGAAACGCGGTGACTGCCGCGGCGACGATTCGAAGATCTCGTGGACGCAGGTGGAAACCGGTTCGGCGATCACGTGGAAATACCCCAGCTGCGTGCTGCGCGGCGATCGTTCGGTGGGCGAGTTCTACTCGGTGGCGCTCACACACCATCGCCAGCAGGCCGATACCGGCACCAAGATGATCCACATCGGCAAGGGCACCAAGTCCAAGATCGTGTCCAAGGGCATCAGCGCCGGTCGCAGCAACAATAGCTATCGCGGCCTGGTGAAAGTGGAGAAGGGCGCCGAAGGCGCGCGCAACTACACGCAGTGCGACAGCCTGCTGATCGGCAAGAAGTGCGGTGCGCACACTTTCCCGTATATGGAAGTGAAGAACCCGACCGCCATCGTCGAGCACGAGGCCACGACCTCGAAGATTTCCGACGACCAGATGTTCTATTGCCGCAGTCGCGGCATCGGCGAGGAAGATGCCGTGTCGATGATCGTCGACGGCTTCTGCAAGCAGGTGTTCCGCGAACTGCCGATGGAGTTCGCCGTCGAAGCGAAGAAGCTGCTGGAAGTCTCACTGGAAGGTGCGGTGGGATGAGCGCCGTCCGGTCATCGCACTGGGATTCGGTGTACGCCGAGAAAGGCGAGGTGCAAACCAGTTGGTTCAGCCCGCGTCTCGATGAATCGCTGCGCCTGATCGATGCGTTGGATCTTCCGCGCGACGTACCCGTGCTGGACGTGGGTGGTGGTCGTTCCACGTTGGCCGATGACCTGATGTCGTATGGCTACAGCGACGTGAGCGTGCTGGACCTGTCCAGCGTGGCGCTCAACGAAACCCGTCAACGCCTCGGTGCGAAAGCCGAGGCCGTGCACTGGGTCGTCGGTGATGTCATCACGGCCGACTTGCCGTCCGTCGGGCTATGGCACGACCGCGCGGTGTTGCACTTCCTGGTCGATGCGGGCGATCGCGTGCGTTATGTCGCCGCCGCGTCGCGCGTCGTGAAGCCGGGCGGTTATCTCGTCATCGGTGTCTTCGCGGCCGACGGCCCGGAGCGCTGCAGCGGCTTGCCTGTCGCGCGCTATGACGCACCGGCGTTGGCCGGGCTATTCAAGGATTCGTTCGAACTGATCGCCAACAGTCGCGACGTGCACCGCACGCCGTCGGGCGGTTCCCAAGCTTTCACCTATGTCGTGCTTCGTCGCCGCGGTGGCGAGAACGCCTGATTCCATCGAGTAATCACCATGCTGAAGATCGAAAACCTGCACGCTCGCGTCGAGGGCAAGGACATCCTCAAGGGGCTCACGCTCACCGTGAACCCGGGCGAGGTGCACGCGATCATGGGGCCCAATGGCGCCGGCAAGTCCACGCTGGGCAACGTGCTGTCCGGTCGCGACGGTTACGAAGTGACCGCGGGCTCGGTGACCTTCAACGGCGTCGACCTGCTGGCGCTGGAGCCGGAAGAACGTGCCGCCGCCGGCGTGTTCCTGGCCTTCCAGTATCCGGTGGAAATCCCGGGCGTGAACAACACCTACTTCCTGCGTGCCGCGCTCAACGCGCAGCGCAGGCAGCGCGGCGAGAAGGAACTGGATTCCATGCAGTTCCTCAAGCTGGTGCGCGAGAAGCTCAAGATCATGCAGATCTCCGACGAGCTGCTGCACCGCGCGGTGAACGAAGGCTTCTCGGGCGGCGAAAAGAAGCGCAACGAGATCTTCCAGATGGCCGTGCTGGAGCCCAAGCTCGCGATCCTCGACGAGACCGATTCGGGCCTGGACATCGACGCACTCAAGCAGGTTGCGCAGGGCGTGAATGCGCTGCGTTCGGCGGAGCGCGGTTTCCTGGTGATCACGCACTACCAGCGCCTGCTCGACTACATCGAACCCGATTTCGTGCACGTGCTGGCCGACGGCCGCATCGTGGAGAGCGGCGACAAGACGCTGGCGCTCAAGCTGGAAGAGCACGGTTACGCCTGGGTGGCGGACAAGGATCCGGCGCTTAGCGGAGCCTCGGCATGAGCGAAGCGCAACGCACGCCGTTCGTGGAATCGCTGCTGGAGGCTGCCGCGCAGGCGGAGCTGCCGGGCAGCGGCATCGGCTGGCTGGATGCCGCCCGCCGAGAGAATCTCGACGCTTTTGTCACCGCCGGACTGCCGGACACGCGCGTGGAAGCCTGGAAGTACACCGCGCTGCGTGCACTGGGTCAGCGCCGGTTTGCTCCGGGCGATGAGCAGGCAGCGACGCGCGCCGTGGATGCCGCTACGTTTATGTTGCCGGGCGTCGATGGCCCTGCTCTGGTATTCGTCAATGGCGTGTTCCGCGCCGACCTTTCCCGTGTCGATGCGCTGCCCACCGGCCTGAGCCTGCAGCCGCTCTCGCAGGCGCTGAAGGGCGATGCCGAGCCTTTGCGGTTCGCGCTTTCGCGTCACTATCGCGAAGGCGGCGATGCATTTGCGCGACTCAATGCAGCGCTTTCCGGCGATGGCGTCGTGTTGCGCGTCGCGCCCAACGCCAGGGTGGCGCAGCCCGTGCACCTGGTGTTTGTCGGTGCGGCAGCCGAAGGTGCCGCTCCTGTGCATCCTGCGCCCGCGGCACTAGCACATCCCTGTGCGTCGGATCTGGCATGGCATGTACGCCACATCGTCGAACTCGGCGAGGGCGCAGAACTTTCGCTGGTGGAGCACCACGTCGCCAGTGGCGAGCAACAGCATCTGGGCACGCAGGTCACCGACATCGTGCTGCGCAAGGGCGCGCGGCTGCGGCAGGTGACGCTGCAGAACGCGTCGGCAGGCAGCACCCTGGTGCGTCACGACAGCGTGCAGCTGGACGAGGACGCACAGGCCACGCTGTACGTGCTGGAACTCGGCGGCGCGCTCGTGCGCCACGACTTGCACGCCACGCTGGCGGGTGACCGTTCGCGACTGGAAACGCGCGGCGTGTTCGTGCTCAACGGGCGCCAGCATGTCGACACGCAGATGGCCATCCGGCACCAAGCGCTCAACACGGCTTCGGATTCGGTCTGGCGTGGCGTCGCCGACCAGCGTTCGCGCGGTGTCTTCCGCGGTGCCATCGTGGTGGCCGAAGGTGCCGACGGCAGCGATGCCAGCCTGAGCAGCAAGAACCTCCTGCTGTCCGCCCAGGCCGAGATCGACACCAAGCCCGAGCTCGAAATCTATGCGGACGAGGTGAAGGCCGCCCACGGCGCCACCGTGGGGCAGCTGGACGAACGCTCGCTGTTCTACCTGCGCTCGCGCGGCATTCCGCTCGTCGAGGCGCGCGCCATGCTGACGGCAGCGTTCTGCCGCGCGGTGTTCGCCTCTCTCGATAACGACGCGTTGCGCGAACACCTCGATCACCAGCTGATGGCGCACCTGCCTTCCGCGTGAAGGCAGCCCTCGGCAACAAGGCGAATGAACCGATGAATGCACAGACCCAACCGAGTCCCACCGTATTCGACGTGCAGCGCATCCGCGCCGACTTTCCCTTGCTGTCGCGCACCGTGCACGACAAGCCGCTGGTCTATTTCGACAACGCCAACACCAGCCAGAAGCCGGCGAGCGTGATCGAGGCGGTGGACGATCACTATCGCCGCCATAACGCCAACGTGTCGCGCGCCGTGCACCAGATCGGCGAGGAAGCCACCGCTGCCTACGAAGGCGCACGCGACAAGCTGGCGCGTTTCATCAATGCGACGTCGCGCAACGAACTGGTGCTGACTTCCGGCACCACGCAATCGATCAACCTGGTTGCCTACAGCTATGCACTGCCACGCCTCAAGCAGGGCGATGCCATCCTCACCACGGTGATGGAGCACCACGCCAACATCGTGCCGTGGCAGCTGATGGCCGCCCGTACCGGTACCACCGTGAAGGCGGCGCCGATCAACGAGCGTGGCGAGCTGATCGTCGAGAAATACATCGAGATGCTGACGCCGGAAGTGAAGCTGGCCTGCGTCACCCACGTCTCGAACGTGCTCGGCACGGTTAATCCGGTGAAGGAAATCGCCAGGGAATGCCGCAAGCGCGGCATCCCGCTGCTGGTGGATGGATCGCAGGCCGTGCCGCATCGCCCGGTCGACGTGCAGGCGCTGGGTTGCGATTTCTATGCGCTCACCGGCCACAAGATGTTGTCGCCCACGGGCACTGGCGCGCTGTGGGCGCGCAAGGAACATCTGGAGGCCATGCCACCATTCTTTGGCGGCGGCGAGATGATTCGCGAAGTGCGCTTCGATGGCACCACGTTCGCCGAGCCGCCGCACAAGTTCGAAGCGGGTACGCCGAACATCGCCGGTTTCGTCGGCCTGAGTGCGGCCATCGACTACTACCACTCGGTGGGTTTCGACGCGATCCATTCGTGGGAGCAGCAACTGCTGGCTTATGCCACCGAGCGGCTGCGCGAAATCCCGGGTCTGCGCCTGGTTGGCGAAGCCAAGGAAAAGGAACCGGTGATCTCGTTCCTGATCGACGGCGCACAGGCGACCGACCTCGCCACGCTGCTCGACCTGCAGGGCGTCGCCGTGCGCTCGGGCCATCATTGCGCCCATCCGCTGATGCAGTTCTTCAAGGTACCCGCCACGCTACGTGCATCGCTCGCGTTCTACAACACGCGCGAGGAAGTCGATGCGTTCGTCACGGCGTTGTTGAAGGTGCGCAAGCTGCTGATGTAAACCGCGCGGCCTGGCAGCGGCCGGGCCGCATTCGATGAAGCCGATATCACCCGGTGATTAATCACGGGTGGTGTGTTTGCGTGTCTTCCGGCCATTGACAGTGCCGTGGCGAACCCCAAAGCATGGTTCACCCTTCCGGAGGCGAACCGATGGCTGGCTTTCACCTTGCGCAGATGAACGTGGCCACCCTGGTTGGCGACATGGGCGATCCCGCCGTTCAACCGTTCTTCGATGCGCTGGCCGGCATCAACGCCCTGGCCGAGGCGAGCAGCGGCTTCGTGTGGCGCTTGAAGGACGATAGTTCGGGTGGTGCCACCAACATCGCCGTAGCGGTCGATCCGCGCTTCATCGTGAACATGTCGGTGTGGGAGAGCGTCGAAGCGTTGTTCGACTTCGTTTATCGCAGCGCCCATACGGGCATCATGGCGCAGCGCCGGCAATTTTTCGCCACGCCGCCGGAGGGCGGCGCCTACCAGGTGCTTTGGTGGGTGCCCGTCGGCACCGAGCCCACGGTGAACGACGGCCTGGCCAAGCTCTGGCATCTGGATCGCTACGGTCCCACGTCGCTGGCGTTTACGTTCAAGCATCGCTTCCCCGCGCCCGACACCGAAAAGCGCACAACCGTCGCGCTGTTGTAGGAGCGCACCCAGTGCGCGACTGCGGCGCTGAGTGTTGCGTCGAGGTCGATCCGTCATCTCCTGGAGTCGCGACCATCCGAGGCGACGGCGGACGGACGGTCTGCGGTCGCGCACCGGGTGCGTTCCAACAGTGGGGAAAGAAAACGCCGCGACGAAGCGCGGCGCTTTCTACCTAACAAGGGCTGATGAGCCTTACCAGATCTTCACCTGCTTCTCGCCATCGCGGACCATCTTGTCGCCGGACTTGCACTGGAACGCCTGGGCGAACGCGGGCATGTTGGACGGTGCACCGATGGCGCGGAACTGCGCGGGTGCATGCGGATCGGTGTTGAGCGAGGTGAGCTGCGCCTCGGGGCGGATATTGCCGCGCCATACGCGGGCCCAGTTGAGGAAGAAGCGCTGGTCCTGGGTATAGCCGTCGATCTTGTGGTTGGCTTCCTTCGGATTTTTCTTCAGCGCCATTTGCAGCGCATCGTAGGCCGCGTTGAGGCCGCCGAGGTCGCCGATGTTTTCGCCCATGGTCAGCTTGCCGTTGACGTACTTGCCCGGCAGAGCCTCGTAGTGGTTGAACTGGTCGGCCAGCTTGTCGGTGCGCGACTCGAAGGCCTTGCGGTCGTCGTCGGTCCACCAGTTGGCGTTGTTGCCCTGGGCGTCGAACTTGCTGCCCTGGTCGTCGTAGCCGTGGCCCATCTCGTGGCCGATCACCGCGCCGATGCCGCCGTAGTTGAGCGCGTCGTCGGCCTTGGCGTCGAAGAACGGCGCTTGCAGGATGGCAGCAGGGAACACGATCTCGTTCTTCTGCGGGCTGTAGTAGGCGTTCACTGTCTGCGGAGTCATGCCCCACTCGGTGCGGTCCACCGGCTTGCCGATCTTGGCGACCATGTAGTCGTAGTTGAACTTGGCGGCCGATTCGACATTGGCGAAATAGTCGCCCTGGTGAACCTGCAGGCCCGTCCAGTCACGCCACTTGTCGGGGTAGCCGATCTTCGGCGTGAAGCTCGCCCACTTTTCCAGCGCCTTCTGCTTGGTGGCTTCGCTCATCCACGGCAGGTTTTCGATGCGTGCCTTGTAGGCGGCGCGCAGGTTGTTCACCAACTCCTGCGCGCGTGCCTTGGACTGTGGCGAGAACGTCTGCGCCACGTACAGCTGGCCCAGCGCCATACCCATGCCGCCCTCGACGGCGTCGAGCGTGCGCTTCCAGCGCGACTTCATTTCCTTCTGGCCGTTGAGCGTCTTCGCGTTGAAGGCGAAGTCTTCCTGCTGGAAGGCCTTGGACAGGTACGGCGCCGCCTCGTCGATGGCGTGGAAGCGCAGGTAGGCCTGCCAGTCGGATACCGGCACGTCGGCCAGCATCTTGTCGAACTCGGCGAAGAACTTCGGCTGCGACAGCGAGAAGCCCTGCTGCACGTCGGCGCCCTGGGCCTTGAAGAAACCTGCCCAGTCGAAGTGCGGCGTCACCTTGTCGGCATCGGCGATGCTGACGTAGTGGTAGCGGTTTTCCGGCTGGCGAAGTTCCGTCGGCACCAGCGAGGCGGAGGCGAGGCGGGTTTCGAAAGCCATCACGGCCTTGGCCTGCACCTGCGCGTCGGCCTCGCTCACACCGACCAGTTGCAGCGTGCGCGCGATATGCGCCACGTATTCGGTGCGGATCTTTTCGAAGTCAGGCTTGCTGTAGTAGTCGGCGGTGGGCAGGCCCAGGCCGCCCTGGCCGGCATAGGCGATCTGCGTGCTGGAATCCTTGAAGTCGGGGCTGCCGTAGAAGCGGAAGGCCACCGGGTTGCCGTGCGCATAGCTGTCGGTGATGTAGCCGACGATGTCGCTGCTGCTCTTCAGGCCATCGATGCGGGCCAGCTCCGGCTTGATCGGAGCGTAGCCGGCCTTCTCGATCGCGGCTTCGTCCATGCCCGAGGCATAGAAGTAGCCGATCTTCTGCTCGATGGAGCCGGCCTTGGCGCGGCTGGCGTTCCTGGCGGCCTTTTCCGCGATACCGTGCTGCACATTGAGGCTGCCCTCGCGCAGCGCATCGAACGAGCCCCAGCGCGTGCGGTCATCCGGGATGGGGTTGGCGGCAATCCACTTGGCATTGACGAAGCCGTTGAAGTCGTTGCACACGTCCTTGCCGGTGTCCAACTCCTTGATGTCGAACGCAGCAGGGGCGGCGAGTGCTCCGGTGCACACGGCCAGGCCCACCGCCAGCGCGAGCGGTTTCACAACGCGGTTTTTCATGGATTCTCCCTTGGTGGAATGCGTCAGGCGCACCCGGACTGCCGATAGTGCGTAGGCGGGCCAATGCGGCCCCGCCGCACAGGCTAGGCAGCCGCCCCAAAGGGCGCACAGTGTCGAAGGTCATTGTGCAGTGCGGTCACGAGGTCGCGGCCTTATCATGGGCAGATGCCTACGACTTCCTCACCCATCTATCGCGCGGCCAGCGCCGCCGACGTTCCCGCCATCGTCGCGTTGGTCGAATCCGCCTATCGCGGTGAATCCGGCCAGCGCGGATGGACCACCGAAACCCATCTGCTCGATGGCCAGCGTACCGATGCGGCGAACGTCGAAGACATCATCGGGCGTGACGGCAGCATGGTGCTGCTGGCCGAACGCGATGGCCTGCTGGTCGGCTGTTGCCATGTAGAGCAGCGGGGCAACCACGGTTATTTCGGCATGTTCGCGATCAGCCCCGAGCTGCAGATGGCCGGCCTCGGTCGTGCCTTGCTGGCCGAAGCCGAACGCATCGCGCGCGAGCAGTGGCAGCTGGCGGCGATGCGCATGTCGGTCATCGAGCAGCGCGCTGAACTCATCGCCTGGTATGAGCGGCGCGGCTATCGGCTTACCGGCGAGACGGGTGCGTTTCCCTATGGCCAGCCGCGTTTCGGCATCCCACGCCGCGACGATCTGCGCTTCGTCTACATGAGCAAGTCGCTGCAGGAGGTGACCGCATGAATCTCGCCGAGTGGATCTTCGTGGGTACCCGTAGCGAACTGCTGCCCGGCGAGTTCAAGGTGGTATGGGACGGCGACACGGCGATTGCCGTCTACAACATCGATGGCGACCTGTATGCCATCGAGGACGTATGCAGCCATGACGGCGGCGAACTCGCCGGCGGCGAAGTACATGGTTTCGAAGTCGAGTGCCCGCGTCACGGCGCGCGCTTCGACTTGCGCACCGGCGCGGTGACCTGTCCGCCGGCGTACGAGCCGATCGCGAGCTTTCCCGTCCATGAAGTGGACGGGCAGATCTGGACACGCGACGACCGCTGAGGCGTTGCACTGGGCGCGATGACTGCGCCCGGACATCATTCAAGGAGGAATACATGATGAAGCGATGGAGTGGGTTGCTCGGCGGCGTGCTCGTTCTTGTCGCGCCGTCCGCATGGGCGGAGCTGCGCGTTCCGGACGTCCGCTATCCCAGTCTGCCTGCGCAGGCGGTGAACGCAGAGGGCTTCGTGCCCAACGGATGGCGGCTTGAATCGCAGGCAGCCGATGACCTCAATGGCGATGGTCGGCCGGATCTCGTGCTTGTCCTGCGACAACAGGATCCGGCGAACGTGATACGCAATGACGATGGTCTCGGCGAGAACCCGCTGGATACGAATCCGCGCATGCTTGCCGTCGCGTTCGCGCGCGATGGCGGTGGTTACGCGCTGGCGTTGCAGAACCACAGCCTGATACCGCGCCACGACATTCCTACCATCGAGGACATGCTGGAAGAGGGCGGTGTATCCGTGCAGCGTGGTGCGCTGCGCGTCACGCTGCATTTCTGGGCGAATGCCGGCAGCTGGTCGATGGGCAATACGACCTACACGTTCCGCTGGCAGAACGGCCGCTTCGAACTGATCGGTTACGACAGCGATTCGGTGATGCGCAATTCGGGCGCGAGCGAAAGCCTCAGCATCAACTACTCCACCGGCAAGGTGAAGCGCACCACCGGCAACATGCAGGACGACAAGGAAGCCGTGACATGGCAGAAACTGTCTTCATCACGTCGCTGGTCGCTGGATGAAGTGGGTGACGGTTCGGCGTTCGATCCGCTGCCGGCACGCTGAGCGGGCGAGTCGTCAGAGCCGATAGACGAAGGCCAGCGTGGTGGTCAGCTGGTTCGGGGTGCCGAAACTCTTGACCAGCGGACTGTCGGCGGCGTCGCCAAGCAGGCGCGTGTAATTCACGGCCAGCGCAAAGCCGGTGTGCACGCTGGTGGGAATATAGGCGTCGTATTCGAGCGAGATCTGCTGGCTGCCCGCGCCCGGTGACCACGGCATGACGCCGAGCTTCGCCGCCTGCTCGGGGGTGACGCCGAAGAAGCGTCGCATCGCCGGACCATTCATGCCTTGCCACTGCAATTGCACGCTGTGCTCGATATAGCCGAGGACCGGCAGGTCGTAGTCGGCGTAGACATTGAGATAGGCGCCGGCGCCTTGCGTGTCGTGGCTCAGCGTGGCGCCGAGATTGAGCTGCACCGTCGCCTGGTACTCCAGGTAACCGCCGCCGTTGAGGCGAGGCGCAAGCGAGTCGACGACGCCGGCCAGCGGCGCCCCGAGCTCGTCATAGTCACGCCCCCAGAGATAGTTGCCGTAGAGGCCACCATGCCATTGCTGGCCGTGGATCAGGTCGACCGTGAGGCCATCGAGCGTGGAGAGCGTGATGTGCCACGGCAGTTCCGCCTGGATATAGGGAACTGCCTGATTGCGGTGCTCGCTCGACCCCATCCAGGCAGGCATGCGTTCAACGCCGCCGCCCAACAGCACATTGGGGCCATCGGTGACGTTGTCTGCCTTGGCATGGAACGCCGCCGTCATGCACAGCAGCCCGGCAGCGGCGCGCAATGTCAGCGCGAAGTGGGTACGACGACGGGACATACGATGCGGATCAGGAGCCAGGCTTGGCTGGTGCGCTGGCGTTGGCAGCGGCGCCGAACTGCACGATCACGCGCTGGCCGATGCGCAATGACGCCGGCGGCGGCTGGTCGAACGCGAGTACGCATTCCACCGTGCGGGTGTTGGCGCGGATCATGGGGTCTTCTTCGAGCGCGCTTGGACCAAACACCGTGCCAATGCGCTGCACGTGTGCGTTCAGCGACGGTGCGCCGCTGCCGCTGTCATCGACCACCGTGGCATGCATGCCTTCGCGCACCGCACCGACGAACGATTCGTTGAGCTCGGCACGCACGATGCGGGCACCCTCGGGCAGCAGCACGAAGGCCGGGCCACTTTGCGGCGAAACGGCGGCCCCCGGCTGGATGCTGCGTTCCACGACCTGCGCATCGACCGGCGCGAGCAGGCTGCGCTGGGCGAGCTCGTAGCGGGCGGCATCGAGTTTCTGCACGGCCATGGCTTCGGCAGCGCGCGCGTTGTCCAGTTCGCCTTGCAGCTGCTGGGCGGCATCGCGCGCGTCGTCCGCGCTCTGTCCGTCGCCTGCGCCGGCCGATGCAGCCTGCGCAAGACGACCGGCGCGTTGCTGCGCGGCCTTGAGGCGAACTTCGAGCAGCCGGCCTTGTGCCTGTGCCTGTTTCTGTTCGGCCTCGGCGGCATTCACCGCGAGCTGGGAAGGCTTGGTATCGAGCATGGCCAGTACCTGGCCTTTCTTCACGTGGTCGCCCTCGTGCACCTTGATCTCGGCAACCACGCCCTCGCGAGGCATGCTCAGCTTGAGCAGGCCACCTTCCACATCCACGCGTCCGCGGGCCACGGCCGCATAGTTGACGGATGCGGGCGCTGGTGCGCTGCCCTTGCCGGCGTCATCGTGCGAGCAGGCTGCAAGCAGCGAGACGGTGAGAGCCAGGGAAAGCGGGAATAGCGGACGCAGGGTCATGCAGAAGGTTCCTCGAGTCCCGACGTCGGCGTCGAAGTGGGGGACGTCACACGGTCGCTAAGGATACGTCCATCCTCCATGGCGAGCACGCGGTCGGCGTGGCCGACCAGGCGCGGATCATGGCTGACGCACAGTACGGTGGTGCCGTGGGTACGCGCGATGCGATGCAGGATGTCGATGATGATTTGCCCGTTCGCCGCATCCAGCGCACTGGTGGGCTCGTCGGCGAACAACAGGCCCGGTTCCTTGGCCAGCGCGCGCGCGATGGCCACGCGCTGCTTTTCGCCGCCGGACAGCTCGGACGGGCGTAGCCCCATGCGCGGGCCCAGGCCTACTTCTTCCAGCGAGGCCATGGCACGGCGCCGCGCCTCGCCGGGCGCGAGCCCGAGATAGCTGAGCGGCAGTTCCACCTGTTCCAGCGCATTGAGCGCAGGGAAGAGATTGAAGCCCTGGAAGACGAAGCCTGTGTGCTGCAGCCGGAAGCGCTCCAGCGCATGCGTGTTGAGCTCGGCCAGGTCCTGTCCCAGCGCAAGCACCTGGCCCGCGTCAGGACGCTGTAGTCCGCTGAGAATGGCGAGAAGGGTGCTCTTGCCGCAGCCCGACGGGCCGGAAATCAGCGTGAGCTCGCCCGCGCGGATGTCGAGCGTGAGGTTGTGCAAGACCGTATTGTGGATCGGGCCGGACGTGAACGACTTGGTCACGTTGCGGGCCTGCAACGAAATGGAAGACATGGCGCGGGCCCTCACCTCAACAACGTCGCGGGATCGGCACGGCGAAGGCTGCGCATGGCCGCCAGGCCGGAGACGATCGCCAGGCCCATGCCCAACGCCAGGCACGCCAGCGTGGTCCACGGTCCGAGCGCCACCGGCACGCTGCGGCTGCGCGCTAGCGCCAGGGCGATGCCGCCCAGCACCGTACTGCCAAGCAAACCGAGCGCGCCCACCCAGAACGCCTGTTCCATCACCACCTTGCGCAGCGCGCCCACGCCAACGCCCAGGGCGTTGAGCGTGGCGTACTCGCGCACCGAGCCGATCACCGCGGCGACCAGTGTCTGGCTGGTGATCACCGCGCCGACCAGGAATACCACGCCCGCGAGGAACAGCACGCCGGCGCCGGCGCCGGTATCGAACATCCAGTAGAGCTGCGAGCGGCGGGCGAAGCTTTCGGCCGTCCAGACGTCGTAGCTGCCGAACGCACGATTGCCACGCAGTCGCGCTGCGACCTCGTCAGCGTCGGCGGGATCGTGCAGCTTGGCCACGAAATAGGTCATGCGGCTGGCGTTGGAAGGATCGGTATCCAGCTCGGCCGCCGTGGCAAGCGATGCCACCACGTTCACGCCGCCCAGCGCGCGCAGGCCGTTGCTCACGCCCACCACACGCACGCGATGACCGTTGATCACCGCGGTGTCGCCGATGCCTACGCCGAGGTTGTCCAGGTCGGCGCGATCGACGATGACCGCGTCGGGTTCGTTGAGCTTCGCGCGCAAGGCCGGGGATAGCGCATGCGCGAACAGCATGCCGTCCGGGCGTGCGTTGATGCCCGACACGAATACCGATACGCCGCCGGTGTCGCTGGGTCCGCGCCAGTCGGCATCCACCCAGTGGAACGGCTCCACGGCCGTGACAGCGGGGTCCATGCGAAGGCGCATTTCAACGCCCGAGTCGATCGAGCGCCCCAGGTTCACGCTTTGCGTGCCGGGGTAACCCGCCCACAGGTCGGCCGACGAACCCGTGATGTACACGCTTGCGCTGCCGAAGATGCCCAGGACCAGTGCGGCCTGCAGCAACTGCAGCAGACCGGCGAAGCCGACGGCCAGGATGGCCGGAAGGAACCGGCGCCATTCGTAGATGAGGGTCTTGCGGGCGAGAGCCACCATTATTCGGTGCTCCGCGGCGGCGCGGCTTCCGCCGGCATCGGTGCACCGCCGAGCGCCTTGTAGAGCGAGACATAGGCCAGATCACGCGCGGCGATCGCACTGATCACTTCGAGCTGGGCGCGCTGGTTCTCGACGAGGCCGTCCTGGACATCCAGATGGCTGCTGAGGTTGAGCTCGGCGCGCTTGTTCAAGGCATCCATGGTGGTCTGCACGGACTGCGCCGCTTGCACCGTGGCTTGTTCGCGACCGCGCAACTGTTCGAGGTCGCCCATGGCGACTTCGGCCTCGGCGACGCCTTGCAGCACGGCCTGGCGGTAGGTGAGCACAGCCGCCTTCAGCTCGTGATCCTTGGCATGCGCGGCAGCCACGCGCTGGCCCCAGTCGAACAAGGGAATGTCGATCAGCGGGCCGTACGAGAAGATGGCCTCGCCAGTGTGCACTCGGTAGTTGCTCACGATATTGGCAGACCACTGCAGAGACGCACCAAGGCCGATATGCGGCCAGATGTCGGCGCGGCTCATGCCCAGTTCGCCCGCGGCGCGCAGCACCTCGGCCTCGGCGCTGGCGATTTCCGGGCGTGCCCGCAGCATGTCCGCCGGCGCGGTGGTGAGCTGCCAGTCGCCCAGTTTGGGCTGCGGCCCTGGTTGCAGCCACGAAGGGTCGGGTTCGTTCTGGCCCAGCAGCACCGCCAGTTGCTGCGCGCTGCTGTTGATGGTCTGGCGCGGTTCGGCGAGCGCTGCCTCGGCACGGGCAAGCTCAGCCTGCGCCTTGGCCACTTCGAGCGGAGGGACGAGCTTGAGGTCCTCGCGAACCTGCACGAGGCGCACTTTCTCCTGCAGCGCGTCGTGTATGCCCGTCAGCAACAATGCCTGCTGTTGCGCCGAGCGGAGCTCGACCCAGCGGCGCGTCACTTCGGCCACCAGGGTCACCTGCGCGCCGCGCAGCGCCGCATCGGCGCCGTTCAGCTGGCCCTGGGCCACGCGCTTGCTGCTCTGCCATGCGCCGAACAAGGGTAGTTCCCACAGCGCGTCGAAGCCGGCGACGAAGTACGACGCCGTGGTGTCGGGGTCGATCTGGTCGTTGGTGCGACCGTGCAGCGAGGGCAGGTACGGGTCGTGCGCGTGTCGATTGAGGATGCGCGCTGCCTGCACGCGTTCGGCCGCCTGCGCTACATCGAGGTTGGCCTGCAGTGCACGGTCGACCAGCGCGTCCAGCTCCGGATCGCCCAGCGCTTGCCACCAGCCGTGCAGATCGGCGCTCGGCGGGGCGACCCCTGCCGGCGCGTTGCGCCAGGCGTCGGGTACCGGCGGCTTCAATTCCGGCAAT
This sequence comes from Dyella jiangningensis, assembly GCA_000632805.1. GTDB lineage: Bacteria > Pseudomonadota > Gammaproteobacteria > Xanthomonadales > Rhodanobacteraceae > Dyella > Dyella jiangningensis. The sequence goes on from CP007444.1 coordinate 658,795, forward strand.
GGCGCGACCGAGCAACCCGCCAGTGTCGCCAGTCCGCAACCCAGCAGCAGGCTGGCGAGCAGGGGGCGACGGGGCCGAGCATCCATGACCGACTGACCCGAGTTGGTTCGACTCTGAAACACGAAAATCCTGGTTGTTCAGGTGGGGAATGGCTGAACGCTTGACCAGCATCGCGCCAAGAAGTGCCCAAGCATACCGGAGGCAGCCTTCAGCTGGCTTATCCCCCCTCCCCTAAGCGAGGGCGCGCCGGCTATCCAGTCGCAAGAAAGGAGCCCGAAAGGGGCGGGAACCTAAGGTGTGACCATCACGCAATGCGGAGTTGTACCTCAGTGACCGGTTGGACCATTCTCTGCGACTTCGACGGCACCATTTCCGTCGAGGACGTTATCGACTCGCTGCTCGACCGTTTTGGCCGTCCCGGCTGGGAAACGCTCGAGCAGGATTGGCGCGCCGGCCGCATTGGCTCGCGCGATTGCATGACCGGCCAGGTCGCCTTGCTGGACATGAATCGCGAGGAGCTTGACCGCCACCTGTCCTCGCTCTGGATCGACCACGCCTTCCCGGCGTTCGTGAAGCAGGCGCGTGAGTCCGGCACGCCGATCCGCATCGTCAGCGACGGCCTGGACTACGCGATCAAGCAGATCCTCGCCCGCTACGGCCTGGACGACCTGCCGCTGGCCGCCAACCATCTGGCGCCTGCCACCCCGCCGCAGAAGTGGCAGCTCACTTCGCCGTTCCAGGCCGAGGGTTGCCGCAGCGGTACGTGCAAGTGCGCGGTGGCCGCGCAGGCCAGCCGCAGCGGCGCCAAGACCCTGCTCATCGGCGACGGTGCATCGGACTTCTGCGCGGCCGACCGCGTCGATTTCGTGTTCGCCAAGCACCGCTTGATCGAGCACTGCCGCGCCGCCGGCATTCCCTACGTGCCGATCACGGGCTTCGAGGACGCGCTGGAGCTGCTGCCGCGCCTGCTCGACGGCAGCCTGCTGGCCGAGCACGAGACCGCCATCCCCGCGGATCGGGCCGTGGCCTGATCGCATTCCCCTACTGAACGTTTCCGGATTTTCCTGATGAATGCTTACGACAAGAACGGCGCTGGCGTCGTGATTCCAGACGCGCAGCTGCTGGCTGACGAGGCCGAGTGGAGTTCGTTCGGCGACACCGTGCACTACGTCGATCCGCCGAAGATCTTCCGCCACGGCGAAGGCAGCTGGATGATCGATACCGCAGGCACGCGCTTCCTCGACCTGCAGATGTGGTACTCGGCCGTCAACTTCGGTTACGGCAACAAGCGCCTCAACGACACGCTGAAGAACCAGATCGACGTGCTGCCGCAGGTCGCGAGCCAGTACCTTCACCAGACCCGCATCGAGCTGGCCAAGACCATCGCGGTCGACGCGCAGCAGAAGTTCGGCCTGAAGGGCCGCGTGCACTTCAACGTCGGTGGCGCGCAGGCGGTGGAAGATTCGCTGAAGCTCGTGCGCAACTACACCGGTGGCAAGAGCCTGATGTTCGCCTTCGAGGGCGGCTACCACGGCCGCACGCTGGGCGCCTCGTCGATCACCTCGAGCTATCGCTACCGTCGTCGCTTCGGCCACTTTGGCGAGCGCGCGATGTTCGTGCCGTTCCCGTATCCGTTCCGCCGCCCGAAGGGCATGACGCCGGAAGAGTATTCCGATGCATGCGTGCGCCAGTTCGCGCGCCTGTTCGAAACCGAATACAACGGCGTGTGGGACCCCAAGGTCAACCAGGCCGAATACGCTGCCTTCTACGTCGAGCCGATCCAGGGCACCGGTGGCTACGTCCTGCCGCCGATGAACTTCTTCAAGGACCTGAAGAAGGTGCTGGACCAATACGGCATTCTCATGGTCGTCGATGAAATCCAGATGGGCTTCTGGCGTACCGGCAAGCTGTGGTCGATCGAGCACTTCGGCGTGACGCCGGACGTGATCGTGTTCGGCAAGGCGCTGACCAACGGCCTGAACCCGCTGTCGGGTCTGTGGGCGCGCGAAGAGATGATCAACCCGACCATCTTCCCGCCGGGCTCCACGCACTCCACGTTCAACTCCAACCCGCTGGGCACCGCCCTGGGCCTGGAAGTGATCAAGATGGGCTACGAGCTGGACTACGAGACCAGCGTGCCGAAGAAGGGCGCGCACTTCCTCGAAGGCCTGCGCGACCTGCAGAAGCGTCACAAGGAAATCGGCGACGTCGACGGCCTCGGCCTCGCGATGCGCGCGGAAATCTGCACCGACGATGGCTTCACGCCGAACAAGGCACTGTTGGACAAGATGGTGGACATCGGCCTGGCCGGCGACCTCGAGCACAACGGCAAGAAGATCGGCCTCGTGCTGGACGTGGGCGGTTGGTACAAGAACGTCATCACGTTCGCGCCTTCGCTGGACATCACCCACGAAGAAATCGACCTGGCCATCGCGCTGCTCGACCAGCTGCTGACCAAGGCGAAGAAGGCCATGTAATGCGACGCCGCGGGAGAGATCCCGCGGCGTTCCGCCAAAAGTTTGTCTCAAGTAGTTCCCATGCAGGGGATGTGTGACAGCGGCGACACTCGTGTGTCGCCGTTTTTTTTGGGGGTGGCCCATGAAGTCAGTCGTCTATCTGGGCCTCACCGGCAGATACTCGCCGTGGCGTTTGTCCTTCGTGTCTACCTTGGCGCAGAGCTGCTTGCCGCACAGTGTGACATCGGACTCGTTGTACGCTTTCAGCAATTCTGCGGATACCTGATTCGCACGGATTTCGTCGTAATAGTGCTTGGACAGCCAAATGCCGGCTCCCCATAACAGAGCCAGGCTGCCAAGCGTGATTCCAGCCACTTTCCACGCCAATTGCTTGTGCAGTGCCTTTGCCTGCTGGAGCTGACTGGCAAGCGCTATTGATGCGTGCTGAAGCTGTTGGCCCGCCTCTCGCAGGCGTTGCTCGTAAGCCTGTACTGGCTGCTCAACCCCGCCCTGAACATTTCTTGCGATGTCCGCAGTCAGTTGCTTGAATTGCTCATCTGCCGATCGTTGGATCGCCATAGGTACTTGCTGAGCGAGTTGACGAATGTCGCGGCTTGTTTGTTCGCAGCGAAGATCGAATTGCTCCACCACGGCAGCCAGCTTGCTGACCAAGGTCAGGGCGTTCTCCTGGTTTATGTCCATGCGTCCGTTTCTCGATTAGCGATGCATGCGCATCGCGGGGGCTTCCATCTGCTGTTCCCGTTGTTGCTGCGTGGCCAATTGTTCCTGCCGATCCGCTGTGGCAGCGGCTTCTTCGCGTATGGCACGCCCTGGTGGAAGGTTCGCTAGTGTTTGCGTCATCTGGCGGAAATCGGCGTCGTTGCCTGATCGGCCAGCGGCCAGCATGCGGTCCAGATAGGCCGAGAGATCCTGGACGGGGGCGGCTTGAATGGAAACGGTCGTGACTGGCTGTGAAAGAGTGTCTTGCTGGAGGCCCTGAGATGGAGACGTTCGCAAGGTTGCCAGTAGCGCCTGATCCACTGGTTCGGGAGTGGCGCAGATCACTACCTGGCGACAATGCGGTGGCGATACCTGGGCGCCCATGACATCGCGTAGCCCCTCGCGTTCATACGTTGACGTTCGATAGATGGCCAGATGTTCCTCGGATCGATGGATCACATACAGGCGAGGGTCCTGCGGTTCAGGGCGCTTTTCCAGCAACGGCGTAGAACTGAGGCCGTTGATGTAGTCCGTCATCAGGTTGCCGTTGAGCACCCCGAGGCCATTGAGGTGATAACTGCCGCCGATGTCCGAGTGTGCGCCGGGAACCGTCACGCCAAGGAACCGTCCGTCTTCCGAAAACCCTTGGGGAATGATTTGCGTCGAAGGAAATAGATTACGCCGTTCATCGCGCGCAACGATCTGAAGGCCCGATACTACAGAAGGGGGCAACTGGCGACTATGCTCCTGCGGCACGCCGGTGCCGACCGGGTCGAACAGGGCGACGGCTTGGGGGATCTGGCCCGGGGCGACCAGGGGCAGGCCACTAAAGATGGGCGGGCCGCTGTGGCCAGTTCGATCCATAAGGTCGATGTTCTGAACGCCGCGCTCGTGCACAAAGCGAGCAAAGCCGGCTGCCTCCTCGGCACCGCGGCTAAAGCCTGTTGCAATGATTCGAATCTGGGCTTGCGGGTCTTCTTTCAGCCATTTGCTCGACTGATCGATGAACTTCTCATACATGTCCTCCAGTTTGGCCTCGTACGTGTAGCCACGAATTCCATCCCACGCTCGGGTGTGAAGATTTTCCTGAGTGCCGGGCCCCTCCACGTAACCGCGGCGGACGTGCGGATCGTTCAGCTGTAGGGCTTCGATCTGGCCCTTAAATTCACCTACGTTCGTTTGATGCTCTGGGTCGTTGATTGCATCGTTGCCCGTGCCGTCGAACATGGCTATGTATAGGCGTTGGTGTGGATCTCGATTGTCGTAAAGTGTTGGTTGCTCCAGTCGGTGAATGGTTTCCTTTGTTTGTGCGTAAATCACTTGATCAGTCAAGCTTGCAGGATAAGTGCTTACCCCGTCTTGAAGCAGCCCGTCCGGACCTCGCTTATGTGCCTCCGTCATGCGATGGGTCCTTTCGCTCAGTAGGTGTGGGTGTATGCCAGGATCAGGTCATCCCTGAATGTGCTGTATTTGTTGCCGGGTATCGCTGGCTTCTTGAGCGGAATGCGTGCGCGCATGTACACGCTGACCGCGCGGTCGTTGATTACCAGAATGATGTCGGGGGCGATGATGTATGCCCGCTGGGGAATGTCCTTCTCGGCGGCGCCATGAAGTATGCGTTCGTCCTCGAAGATCGCGCCGATATCCACTTTGGCCTCATGTGCCACGCCGTCCAGAGAACGCCACGTCGCGACGGCTGGCGAAGGGAAGTTCCTTATGTCGAGATAGCCGCCGTCCCAGCGATCCTTGTGTTCGGGCTTTGGTGGCGGGAGCAGCTGATCGTCTGCCGTCCGCACGTGATAGAAATTGTTGTAGAGCACCTTGCATCCGTAGGCGTTGTAGCAATAGGCGCCAAAATTATGTGTCTCGAAGCGCAGTCGAGAACTGTGTTTCTTCGCATCAGCTGGTATGGCGGTACCCGCGTTGTACGGTGTTTGAGTCGATCGAGCGGAATCAGATGAGGACACGGTGGCTTGGCATCCCGCCAGAAGAAGCATGGGTGGCAGGAACAGTGCGGCGCTCCGCCGTCTTCGTTTAAAAGAGTTGCGATTCATCGGACGCTCCATGTTGGCGTGACGCTCAACCATGAACAATGCGTGCGATGATGAGAAAGAGGCGACCCTCCCGGCACAAGGTAAGTCAATGCCCCGCACTGGCCGAGTCGAAGGTCGCTGCTCTCGTCCGTGCGCTCAATCTAACCGTCCTAGCGGACGAGGCACTCACATCAACGTGCGTTGAAGAATTCTCTCGCAGCCCGCTACTTGGCGACGTTTACAACGCAATGCGGCGCGTGCACATTCGTGCACGCGCCATTGATTTCCGGGTTCTGTTAGCGGGACGCTGAGGTGTTGAGGCAACTAGGCGTGGTGGTCGCGTAAAGCCCGCTTACGCCGTTAGCCGGCAGTCTTTGACGTGCGCGCTGGCGGGAATGCCACTTCCACGCGCAGGCCGCCATGGCTGCCATTGAGGTAACGCACCTGCGCGTGATGGCGTTCGGCAATGCGCTGCACGATCGCCAAGCCCAGGCCGGTGCCTTCCTCGGCCACGCCGGGTACGCGGAAGAAGCGCTCGCCAAGTCGTTCCAGGAACGCCGGCGGCACGCCAGGTCCGTTGTCTTCCACGCTCAAGCAGGGAGATCCGTTGGGCAGAGTCGACACGCCGATCGTGAGGATGCTGTGGCGGCCTGCGTAGCGCAGGCTGTTGTCGATGAGGTTGTCGAGCATTTCCTGCAGTGAAATGCGGTCGCCGTCGATCCATACCGGGCCTGACGGACCTTCATAGCCAAGATCGACGCCGGCCGCGATGGCGTCGTGCACGCGCACGCTCAGCATCTCGGGCACCACCTGCGCCAGGTCGAGCAGGCATACGGGGGCGGCATCGCCCGGCTCGGTGGACTGCACGCGCGTCAACGCAAGCAGCTGGCTGGAAGCACGACTGGCGCGCTGGGTCAGCCGCAGGATGTGTTGCAAGGCGTCGTTTACGGTTTCCTTGCTTGGATCGGCCTGCGCACGCTCCACGTGCACCCGCAGGCCGGCGAGTGGCGTCTTCAGCTGATGCGCTGCGTCGGCAATGAAGCGTTCCTGCAGTGAAAGCATGCCGCGCTGGCGTGCGAACAACCCGTCGATGGTGCGGGTGAGCGGCAGGATCTCCACCGGCACGTCCGCATCGCCGATGGGCGCGAGGTCATGTTCGCGAGAGGCAAGTCGCGCCGTCAGCGGATCGAGCTGACGCAGGCCGACGCGCACGCCATACAGCACGAGGATGAATACGCTGGCGATCAGGATCGCCTGCGCGGGAATGCTCAGCAGTAGGATCTCACGTGCACGCTGATGGCGATCTCGGAACGTCTCGGCCATGGTCACGGTGAGCTGGTCGCTCGGGTCGTGCAAGTTGGGAATCCGCACCGTGGCCGCACGCACCTGGCGACGGCCGAGCATGGTCGTGAACAACGTGGGTTCGCCGTCCTGCGCGGCACCCTTCAACGACGCCGGTCGAAGCTCCGGCGCTCCCGCCAGCAGGCCATGGTTGAGGCTGCTGACGTTGAAGTAGTTATGTCCTTCAGGGGCGTATTCGAGCAGGAAGCGCGCCTGTGGCGACACCTTTCCACCCAGGTCTTCCTGGCTGAGCATCTGCGCCAGTGTCATCGCATCGTCGGCGAGGTCACGGTCGTGCACATGATTGGAGTAGATGAGCGCGCCGCCGTAGGTGACCAGGCTTTCCACCACCAGCAACATCATCAGCGGGACCAGCAGCGAGGAAAGCAGGTGGCGCCGCAAGCTGGGACGGCCCGCCGGCTCGATGAGACCGTGCAGCCATGAACGTCCCGGCTTGGCAGCCACTTCGATCATGCCTTGTTTTCCTTGTCTTCCTTCACTTCTTCGAGCAGGTAGCCCAGCCCGCGGATCGTGCGTACCTGCGTGCCCGAGTCGGCGAGCTTGCGGCGCAGGCGGTAGATGGCGATGTCCAGGCCGTTGTCGGTGAGCTCTTCGTCCCAGCTGCACAGCGCCTCGACCAGCTGTGCGCGGCTGGTGACGCGATCAGGCCGGGCGGCCAGTGCCTCCAGCAGGCCGAATTCGCGTGCCGTGAGTTCCAGCGGCGTATCGCCGATCCAGGCGCGGTGGCCGGGCAGGTCCAGGCGAAGTTTGCCGAGCGTCATCTCCGGCGCGCCCTGCGAGGTATAGCGCCGCAGCAGGGCACGTACACGCGCTTCGAATTCGGCCAGCGCGAATGGCTTCACCAGGTAATCGTCGGCGCCGAGATCGAGCACGCGCACGCGTTCGCGCAAACCCTCTCGCGCCGTGATCACCAGCACCGGCAGGCCTGTACCGCGCTTGCGCAGTCGCTGCAGCACATCGGCGCCATCGAGGTTGGGCAGGCCCAGGTCGAGGATCAGCAAGTCGTATGGCGTATCGCGTAGCGCCGCATCGGCCTTGGTGCCGTCGGAAACACAGTCGACCGCATGACCACCTTGTCGCAGTGACGCACTGACGCCCGCGGAAATGGAAGGATCATCCTCGGCAATCAAAATGCGCATGGCAGGTTCCGATTAGGGTAAGCAGTGGGGACGGGGCATGAGTCATGCACGGTCCAACTGATTGGGATTGATTCTCATTTGTGGCAAGACCCCCAGCTCGTCGTCAGGAAGGACTGCCTCACGAAAAGAGCTTAGCGCCCTGGCGCCGCAATGAGACAGCGGGCGCGCGAGTCAGTTGCATGGCTTGTGCATGTGGGCGGGGCAGGGACGCCCACATGCAGTTGTCCGGTGAGAGATGGTCGGCAGGCGGTTTCCATTATCGCGACGAGATCGGATCGTGGACGCAAACGGGGCGCAAGCGATGCTGGACGCAGCGTGGTCACGTGACGTGCAGTGCGTGTACGTCCCGGATCGCTCGCGAGAAGTCGCCGACCTTCTCCGGCAACGGATCGAACAGGGCGGCGCCACCCATGTATGCGGCAGCCTCGCAGATCATGGTCGGGCGCCGACGCGGTGCCACGCGAAACCCTGCGGGACCTACACCGTGGCCGCGCTTCGCGAGTGGGTCCGTTACCGCCGCGACGCGTATTGACCGGCGGCCGTATCGATCACCTCACGTACCGCGCCACTCCGGCACACGGCCAACGCCGGTCGTGACCTTTGGCCTATAGGAGCCTCGCGCGCCGATGCCTCAGGCTGGGCGTTCCTTCGGGGGAGGGCAGCATGGTGATGGTGAGGGAAAGCAGGCGCGGCCGCTGGCTGGCCGTGGCGTGGTGTCTGGTCGTGCCCTGGGCGGCATGTGCGCAGCAGGAAGCATCGGGCGCGGTACCGACGCCGCCAGCCGTGATCCCCCTGGCCAAGGCGCATGCTGCCGCACCGCATGAGGCCAGTGCCGACGATGCCTGGGGCGGTATCCGCAGCGGCAGCGAGCCGACGCTTTCCGATCGCGTCGTGGGCTACCGCATCGATGCCGAACTCGACGCGGCCAAGCACAGTGTCACCGGCACCGAGCAGCTGACCTGGCGCAATCGCAGTAGCCAGCCAGTCAACCGCATCTATCTGCACCTTTACCTCAACGCTTTCCAGAACGAAGGCAGCACCTTCTTCACCGAACGCAGCGTGCTTACCGCGCACGGGCATTCGCGTGGCGTGGCCGCCCTCAAGAAAGGCGAGTGGGGATGGATCGACCTCAAGAGCGTGCAGCAGGGCGGCGCCGCGTTGAAGTGGGGCTTCGTGCATCCGGACGATGGTCCGGCCACCGACCAGACCGTGGCATGCATCGATCTCGCCGAACCGGTACCCGCCGGCGGCACGCTCACGCTGGACATCGATTTCGTCAGCCAGTTGCCGCGCGTGGTGGAGCGCACGGGCTGGTGGGGCAACTTCAACCTGGTGGGGCAATGGTTTCCCAAGATCGGCGTGCTGGAGTTGCCGGGGGAACGCGGCGCCACGCAAGTGCAGTGGAACGCGCACGAGTTCCACTTCAACAGCGAGTTCTACGCCGACTTCGGCAACTTCGACGTGCGCCTTACCGTGCCTTCCGATTACACCGTGGGTGCTGTCGGCGAGTTGCAGGGCCAGCCGGAACCGGCCGGCGACAAGACCGTCTACCACTTCGTGCAGGGCGACGTGCACGACTTCGCATGGGTGGCGGCCAAGGGCTACAAGACCCTGGATACGACGTGGCAAGGGCCAGGCAGTCCGAAGGTCGCGGTGCGGGTGATCTATCCGCCCGAGTACATCGCCAGCGCGCAGCCGGTGCTGAAGGCGACCACCGATTCGCTCACCTATTTCTCCGACACGCTGGGTCCTTATCCGTATCGCACGGCGACCGCGGTGGTGCCGCCCTACAACGCGGATGAAGCGGGCGGCATGGAGTACCCCACCTTCTTCACCGCGGAAGGTTACAAAACGATCGACAGCCAGACCTCCGACCAGTGGAACATCGACTTCGTCACCATCCACGAGTTCGGCCATGGCTACTTCTACGGCCTGCTCGCCTCGAACGAATTCGAGGAGCCGATGCTGGATGAAGGCATGAACGAATACTGGGACGAGCGCATGCTGCGGGAACGCAACCAGCGCATCCTCACGCCCAGTTCGTGGCTGCGTCGTGCCGGCATCACGCCATCGATGGACGTTTTCCACATGGAGCGGTTCGACGCCGGCCTCGCCAAGCCGTACGACGCGCTCGGCCAGAACAGCTGGGATCGTTATTCCAGCTCCAGCTATGGGACGGTCTATTCGCGCACGGCCACCGCCATGCACGACCTCGAGGAGCGGCTGGGCAAGAGCGTGATGGAGCGCGGCTTCAAGGAGTACTACCGTCGCTGGCATTTCCGTCATCCCTCGGTCGCGGACCTGCGCAAGACGTTGATCGACGTGTCGGGCAATGCCCGTGCGGTGAACGAAGTATTTGATCAGTTCGTCTACGGCACGGCGCGCATCGACGATCGCGTGGATGCCATCGACAACCAGGAAGTGATGCCGCAGGCCGGCAGTTGGGTGAAGCAGGGCCGGCGCACCGAACTGACGAGCGACGTGCGCGATGAGCAGGTCGAGAAACAGCGCGAGGCGTGGAAGACATCGCACCCGCAGGCAAAAGAAAGCGAACCCGGCCCATTCCTCTGGCGCGGCACGGTGACGGTGGTGCGCGAAGGCGCGCCGGTGCCGCAGGTGCTGCGCGTGAACTTTGCCGATGGCAGCCACGAAGACGTGCGCTGGGATGACGACCGGCGCTGGGCGCGCTTCGTGTTTACGCGTCCCACCAAGGTCGTATCGGCCGAACTCGATCGCGAACAGAACATCCTGCTCGATGCCAACAAGCTCAACGATAGCCGCACGGTGAAAGCCGACGCCTCTGCCTCGCGACGCTGGACGGCCGATATCGCCGCCGCATTGCAGGCTTTCTACGCATTCCTGGTGACGCTGTGATGGTCTACAAGAGTTCCCGCCGGGTCGATTTCGGCGATGTGTTCGGCGCGCTGTTCTCTGCGCTGCAATGGCGGCTGTTGCTGCTGTGGGTGCTGATCCTGCTGCTGCCCGTGGCCGTTGCCGCGCTGCCTTTGCTGCAGGCATTGGGGGCGCTGCTGGACCATTCCACGCACGCGCGTGCGTGGGCCCAGCAATTCGACATGATCATGTTCGGCGATGTAACGCAGGCGTTGGGCTCGCAGCACGCCATGTTCCACGGCGCGCTGGTGGCGAGCCTGTTGCTCGCCTTGCTGCTGCTTCCATGGATCAACGGCATGGTGCTGGCGAGTGGTCGGGCCGGACGTGCGCTTGGCTTTGGCGGGCTATTGCAGGGCGGGCTCGCCGAATACGGGCGGATGTTCCGCTTGCTGCTGTGGTCATTGCTGCCGTACGTCGCTGCGGGCTTCCTGGTTCAACTCGGCTTGGACAAGGCGGACGACGCGTCGGATGCCGCGGTGCTTGAGTCGCGCGCCATGGCGGCCCAGCACACGGCATGGTGGTGCGCCGGCGTGGTGATCGTCATTGCGCAGGCGTGGGTGGAGTCGGCACGCGCGGCCTTCGTCGCCGATACGTCACTGCGCTCGGCTTCGATAGCCATGCTGCGCGGCCTGTTGCAGTTGCTGCGTCGCCCCTTTTCCACCCTGTTCGCTTACCTGCTCGTGTCGCTGGTCGGGTTTGCGTTGGCGATGGCGCTTGGCTATGTGCGCGTGCACACGCTGGCCGTAGGCACGCAGGGCCTGATGTTCGGTTTTGCGCTGAGCGCACTGGTGATGGTGGTGCTGGGATGGACGCGCATCGCGCGCCTGTTCGCGCTGGCCGAGGTGGCGCGTTCGCTGGGTGGATCGCGACGCTCCAGCTTCTGAGCAGAACGGCCCGCGCGAGCGGACCATCGTCACGCCGTCAGAGGATCGGCAATCGGGCGAGGACGATCTCGCCGCCGCCTTCTATCCGTACCGGATGGCCGGGAATGGGGTCGATCCACAGCATGTCGTTCTGCAGCAGGTCGTGCGTGCGATGGTCGGCGACGACCTTGGCCTGGCCCGACAACAGCAGGACGAACCAGCGCCAGCCGCCGGGCGCCAACAGCACCATCGTGCCGTTCAACGGCCGCACGATCAGCTCGCCCTGGGTGTCGTTTCGCAGCTTCAGGTTGAAGGCGCGCGTGGGCGATTCCGGGTGGCAGCCCTCGGGCGCGTTCAGGTGGTCGAAATGCGCCAGGTCGAACCGTTTCAGGTGCAGGGTGCGGCCATCCGGAAAAGTGACCGCGACGGCGGCGTCCAGGGGCACAAACTGCCTGCGGATGTCCGCATGTGCCGGAAATTCCACGTCCCGGCCGATATCGACCAGGGTCAGCTGCCATTGCCACTCATCGCCGGGAGCGCTGCTGGCCACCTCGGTGATCGTCACGCTGCCGTCGGCACATGGCAGTGCTCGCAGCGTTTCCGACGGGAGGCGGTTGAGCTGGCTCATGCCCAGGCGCGACGTTTTTCTGGCATCGGCGGGTAGTACGCGAAAACATGGTTATGGGCGCCGAAGAAATCCATGTCCTCGATGTGCTCGCCCCCCAGTCGTTCCGCGACGCGGTCGGAAGCTTCGTTGCCTATCCTCACCAGGCTGATCACGCGCTGCGCGTTGAGGGCGTGCCAGGCGAAATCCAGGATGGCGTTGCCTGCCTCGGTGGCGTAGCCGTGGTGGCGGAACTGTGGCTTGAGCATCCAGCCCAGTTCCAGGTCAGGCCAGCCTTCGGGGCGCATCAGCCCGGCGCGGCCGATGAATTCGCCGGTGTCCTTCAGTTCCAGCGCCCACATGCCATAGCCGCGCAGCTGCCAGTGGCCGATCAGCATGGCGAGCGAACGCCAGGCATTGGTACGGTCCAGCGGCTGGCCATCGCCGATCCAGCGGGTGCTGGCCGGGTCCGCGAGCATGCAGGCGTAATCCTCGAAATGCCGCTCGGCGAGAGCGGTCAGGCGCAGGCGCGCCGTTTCGATGACGGGTATGTCGATCATGGTCTTCAACAAGCAAGTCGGGTGCCAGCCAGCAGGGCAGCCAGGGCTTGGGTGCTGGTGGCGAGGCTTTCGATCCAGGGCAGGCCGACGATCCTGCGTCCGGTCGCGGTATCGACAAAGGCTTCTTCTTCGCCGGGCGGCAACAGGTGGCGGTAGTCCACCGTGATCTCGGTGCCTGCCGGGAGGTCACGCGTGGCAAACACGAAACCGAGATGCCACAGCCCCGTCGGTTCGAAGCTGTGGTTGATGTAGCACTCGTCGGGCCAGTCCGGGGACACCGTGTAGCGGTCTTCGAACCAGCGCGCGCTGGCGTAGAGCTGCGCGGACAACTCCGGCGAACCGACAAGTTCCTGATAGCGGTAAGTGCGGTCAATGGCGTCTGGCGCCGTGACGATCTGTCCCGTCGCAACGTCTTCTTCGAGGAATAGCCCTTGACCCGCACCGGCGATTTCCGATGCGGTAATGCGGTAACGCGGAAGGATCATGTCACCCCTAACCTACATCAAGGCGGCCGAGTGTAGGCCCATCCGGTCGGGTGTGCCAGACCCGACCGGAATGGTTTTCTAAACGCAAGTCGCTGATAGGTTTGATTATTCGGTGGACGATTTGGCTGCCACCTTGGCCTTGGCCGGCGCTGCGGGCTTGGCGGCCTTGCCGTTACCCGACGCGTCGTCCAGCAGGATGGCACTGCGATTGCGTTCCAGCGTGGCCGGCCCGATGCCCTTCACCTGGGCCAGGTCGTCCACGCTCTTGAACGGGCCATGCTCGTCGCGCCAGGCCACGATGGCTTCGGCCTTGCTGTGGCCGACGCCGTCGAGCGATTTGGCCAAGGTGGCCGCGTCGGCCTTGTTGACGTTGACCGGCGTGGCCGCGAAGGCGGGAAGCGCCATGGCCAGGCTGACGAGCAAGGCGGCGATCTTGTTGCGCATCTGATTCTCCCTATGGAATGAAGCGGCCTCCGTTTTGGGCCGCGCAGCGACTCTGCCCGGGTAAGGGCCATCCGGCAGTAGGCCAACGGCCACGGCTACATCAGGGATGAAGCGGCAACCGTGTGCGCCCAAGGAGGCGCGGTGTGTGGGGCCCGGCGGGCTTCTCGGCCGCGCTGATACAATGGCGACTTTCCTTTCGCTGCAGGAGTCGCCCCATGGATACCGCTCGCCTCAATCGTTTCATCAGCGGACTGTGGGATGACGAGATCGTGCCGCAGCTGGTGGAGTACATCCGCATCCCCAACAAGTCGCCGATGTTCGATCCCAAGTGGGTGGAACACGGTTACATGGATGCCGCGGTGAAGCTGATGGAGACCTGGGCGCGCACCAAGCTGTCTTCGCTGCCCGGTTCCACCTTGGAAGTGGTGCGCCTGGAAGGCCGGACGCCACTCATCTACATCGAAGTGCCGGGTACGGGCGACGACACCGTCGTGCTGTATGGCCACCTCGACAAGCAGCCGGAAATGACCGGCTGGGCCGAAGGCCTCGGCCCGTGGACGCCCGTGCTGAAGGGCGACAAGCTCTACGGCCGCGGCGGCGCGGACGATGGCTACGCCATCTTCGGCTCGCTGGCCGCGCTGCTGGCGCTGCACGAGCAAGGCATTCCGCACGCGCGCTGCGTGGTGCTGATCGAAGCCTGCGAGGAATCGGGCAGCTACGATCTGCCGTATTACGTCGATCACCTGGCCGATCGCATCGGCAATCCGTCGCTGGTGGTGTGCCTCGATTCCGGTTGCGGCAACTACGATCAGCTGTGGCTAACCACTTCGCTGCGCGGCATGACCGGTGGCGAGCTCACCGTGCAGGTGCTGGAAGAGGGCGTGCACTCGGGCGACGCCTCCGGCGTGGTGCCCTCGAGCTTCCGCATCCTGCGCGACCTGCTGAGCCGCCTGGAAGACCCGCAGACCGGCACGATCAAACCCAAGGAACTCTACGTCGACATCCCGGCGCAGCGCATCGAGCAGGCAAAGAAGTCGGCTGAAGTGCTTGGCACGGCGGTGTACGACAAGTTTCCCTTCGTCGAGGGCATGAAGCCGGTCACCGAAGATCTCACCGAGCTGGTGCTCAACCGCACCTGGCGACCGCAGCTCGCCGTGACCGGCGCCGATGGCCTGCCGCCGCTGGAAAGCGCCGGCAACGTGCTGCGCCCCAAGACCGCCGTAAAGCTCAGCCTGCGCGTGCCGCCGACGTTGTCGGGCGCGAAGGCCGGCCAGTTCGTCAAGCAGCTGCTGGAGAAGGATCCGCCGTACGGTGCCAAGGTGACCTTCAAGCTCGAGAAGGACGGCAGCGGCTGGAACGCGCCGCAGCTTTCGCCATGGCTTGAAGACGCCGTGGCCAACGCCTCGCAGACGTACTTCGGCGCGCCGGCGGCTTACATGGGCGAAGGCGGCAGCATCCCGTTCATGGGCATGCTGGGCGAGAAATTCCCGAAGGCGCAGTTCCTCATCACCGGCGTGCTGGGTCCGCACTCCAACGCTCACGGCCCGAACGAGTTCCTGCACATTCCCACCGGCAAGAAGGTGTCGATGGTCGTGGCCGACGTGGTGGCGCGCCATTACACGCAAGGTGCCAAGGGCTGAGTTTCCCGCGGCCCTGGACGTTGCCGGGGCCGCTGTCTTTTCCGCCGCATAGCGCCACCGATGCCGGCGCCGCCCCCTGCCAGGCGATCCGCGATGACCGATGTTTCCAGCGACTACGCTTACCTCGCCGCCAACTGGGCGTCGGTTCGCGAACGTGTCGACGCTGCTTGCCGCGCTGCCGGGCGTGACCCTTCTGAGGTGTCGGTCCTGCCGGTCAGCAAGACCTTCGGACCGGAAGTGGTGCGCGCTGCGATGGCGCTGGGCTTGAAGCGCTTCGGCGAGAACAAGGTGCAGGAAGTGCGCAGCAAGGCCGAAGCGCTTGCGGGCGAGGGCGTCGAGTGGGTGGTGATCGGCCACCTGCAGACGAACAAGGCCAAGGACGTGGCTCGCCTCGCCAGCGAAGTACAGTCGCTCGACCGCATCGAACTGGCCGATGCCTTGCACAAGCGCTTGCAGGCCGAAGGCCGCGCGATC
This sequence comes from Dyella jiangningensis, assembly GCA_000632805.1. Taxonomy (GTDB): domain Bacteria; phylum Pseudomonadota; class Gammaproteobacteria; order Xanthomonadales; family Rhodanobacteraceae; genus Dyella; species Dyella jiangningensis. The sequence continues at coordinate 674,467 of CP007444.1, forward strand.
GATGTATTGATCGAAGTGAAAACCTCGCCCGAGGAAAGCAAGCACGGTCTGCCGGCGGACCAGCTGCCCGCTTTCCTTGACGCCTTGCGCGCCTACGGCACGCTGCGAGTGCGCGGCTTGATGACCCTGGCCGTGCAGTCGGACGATCCCCGGGCGGTACGCGCGTGCTTCCGCCAACTGCGCGAATTGCGCGATGCCGCCAAGGCGCAAGGCCATGAATTGCCAAGGCTTTCGATGGGCATGAGCGGCGACTTTCCGCTTGCCATTGCCGAAGGCGCAACCGAGGTTCGCATCGGCACCGCGATCTTCGGCCGCCGCGATGTGACGCACGTCTGAAACATACGGAACCGAACTAAATAATTAGTTCACTAATTGGTCAAAAAGTAATCACATCTCGACCGTTTGTCCTTATAGATCAATCTGTTGCGCGAAATGCATGGGTCATGCCAAGTTTCGAAACGACAGAGTTCAGTTAACCTCGATCGAACATACGATCTATATCCCTTTGCTAAGTTCACAAGGCCATCACGTCACCGGCATCTGCCGATGACATAACTCCACGAACTGCAAAGGGATTTGTCCCACATGCCAACGAAGCGATTGTTTGCTGCCGCTGCGCTTGCTGGTGCGCTGCTCACGTCCCTTCCGCTTTTCGCCGAGCCGCTCAACGGTCAGGCCGACGTCCCGACTGCCACGCTTGCTCCCAACCTGATGGGCCAGCTCGCTGTGTTTGCGCCGGCCGCCAGCCTCACGCAGGCGGCGCTTCCGAGCCAGCCGACGGCGATGCAGAACAAGGCCAAGCCGTCGGGCTGGGCCACTGAAGAAGACGATCTGGATGCCGACGGCATGCCGGGCGATGGCGTGGACAACGTCGCTTCGCTCGCCAACGACACGTCCGATCTGCGCAAGACCCTGATCAGCCTGGCCATGAAGCTGCGTGACATCCGTTACGTGCGCGGCGGCCGCGATCCCTCCACCGGTTTCGATTGCAGCGGTTTCGTCCGCTACGTATTCGCTCACGCCGTGGGTCTGGACTTGCCGACCAACTCTGCTTCGCAGTTCCTCGCTGGCCTCAAGGTCAACCGCGGTGACATGAAGCCGGGCGACCTGGTGTTCTTCCGCACCGCCGGCAAGCGTGGCCAGGGTCGTATTTCGCACGTAGGCATCTACATCGCCAACGGCCAGTTCATCCATTCGCCCTCGCGCGGCAAGACCGTGCGCGTGGACAGCCTCGACGAGTCTTACTGGGCCAAGCGTTTCGCCGGCGCCAAGCGCCCCGATGCGCTTGCCCGCAGCAGCTGATCAACCCACGTCACCGTCAGTCGAAGGCCGCCCAAGGGCGGCCTTTTTTTATATGCGCGCCTCAGTGCCGAGCGCTTGCAGCTCATCCGACTCGACGATGCGCAGGCCTTGGCCGGGTGTCTTGGCCAGCCGCACCATGGCGCAGGCCACCGTGGAGGCCTCGATGCCGCGCCAGCGGCCAGGCAGGATGCGAGAGAAGGGCGCGGCGAACACCTCGCCAAGGCGAGGCTTGTGCCGCGCGCCGAGCAGCAGTGACGGACGCACGATGGTCAGTTGCGGCCAGCCCTGCTTCTGCAGGGCCAGCTCCAGTTCGCCCTTGGTGCGGTTGTAGAACAGCCGTGATGCCGGATCGGCGCCGAGCGCGCTGATCACGATGTAATGGCGTGCCTCCAATGCGAGCGCGTGCTTGCCCAGCATCAGTGGCAGGTCGTAGTCCACCATGCGGAAGGCTTCGCGCGAGCCTGCCTGCCGAATGGTGGTGCCCAGGCAGCAGAACACCGTGTCGACCGGACCCTGCAGCTGGCAGATCAGGTGGCTGACCATGCCTACGGGGTTCTCGAGCTTGGGGTGCGGACTCAAGGGATGGCGCGTCGGCGCGACCACGTGCTCCACGCCCGGGTCGTCGAGCAGGAGCGCAAGCACCCACTGGCCGGTGAGTCCGGTAGCGCCTGCTATATGCACCTGGCGTGGTGAGGTGGCCATGGCGGCATTCTACGGCGCGGAAAGTTGTGCTGCCGTTGGACGGGGTGTTCAGAGCCCGCGCATGCTCTGCGGTCGCTGGTAATCGCTGCCCGGCTTCCACTGGGGAAAGCTGTCCTCCATCGACAGGCGGCTGCCAACCATGAACAACGCCCGCACGTCCTCGACCGTGCCCGAAAGATCCCGGCGCGGGTTGTAGCGGTCCATGGAGGCCGGCACCCCGTAGTCGCTGCCGGCATCGGGCTGGGCCGCTGCCGAGCGCACGTACAACACCGGAACGCCGGCACGCGCGAAGCTAAGCTGGTCGGAGCGGAAGAACAGCCCCTTCTCCGGTTGGATATCGGCCATCACCTTGCGTCGCTGGGCATGCGCCGCTTCGGCCAGGTAGTCATCGAGTTGGGATTGCCCGAAACCGATCACCGCCAGCGCGCTCGCCGGGCCGTCCGCCGGGAGCAGGTCGAGGTTGATGTCCGCCACCGTGCTGGGCAGTGGCACGAGGGGATGTGCAACGTAGTAACGCGCGCCGATCAGACCGGTCTCGTCGAGTGTGGTGGCGATGAAGAGCAGCGAGCGATGCGGTTTGGGCGCGCGATGCGCGAACGCCTCGGCGATCTCCAGCAGGCCGGCGAGCCCGGTGGCGTTGTCCATGGTGCCCCGGGGCGCTTCACCGGTTGCGGCGACGTGATCCCAATGGGCGGAATACACGATGGCCTCGCCTGGGCGCTTGCTGCCGTCGAGGCGTGCAACCACGTTATGCGACTCGCCGCGGCGAATGGTGCTGTCGAAGGCAACGCTGAGCGTGGCACTCAAAGGCACGGGCACGAAGCCGCGCTGCGCCGCCTGCCTCTTCAAGGCATCGAAGTCGGCGCCGGCATGGTTGAACAGCTGGCGTGCAGCCGCGGTGCTAAGCCAGCCCGCCACCGGCAGGCGGTGACCGCCTTCAACGGCCATCGGAAGATCCGGCCGCGCAATCGACCAACCGTTCTGTACGACCGACCACGGGTAACCCGCGTCTTCCGTGTCGTGCACGATGAAGGCCGCGGCAGCTCCCTTTCGCGCCGCTTCTTCGAATTTGTAGGTCCAGCGGCCGAAATAGGTGAACTCGCGGCCTCTGAACAATCGTGGGTCCTGATTCACCCAGCCGGGATCGTTGACCAGGATGACGACGGTCTTGCCCTTGAGGTCGAGGCCGGCATAGTCGTTCCACTGCTCGCCCGGCGCATCGATGCCGTAACCCACGAAGACCAGCGGCGATGCCTCGAGCGATACATGGGGTTGCTCCGCCAGCGTGCCGACCACCATGTCCTTGCCGAAGGCGAGTTCGTCGGCGCCGTGTTCTCCCTGGATCGAAAGCGTGACCTGCTCCGGATGCTGCAGGGTTGCCGACACGTACGGCACCGCTTGCAACCAGCTGCCGTTGTTGCCGGGCGCCAGGCCAATGCGTGCGAATTGCTGGATGAGGTACCGGGTCGTGCGTTGCTCGGCATCGCCGCCCACCGTGCGACCGAGCAGCTCATCCGAAGAAAGCGCTTTCACATGCTGGGCGACATCGTCGAGCACGATGCCAGGCGAGAAGCTTGCATCCGAAGGCAGCGCATCCGTCGTGCCTGTGTTCGCCTGATGGTGCTGGCATGCGCCCACCGCGAGGCACAGCAGCAACGTCATCCATGGGCGACGCATAGGAAGGTCCACCGGTGAGGAACGCACAATCTAGCGTGTCGTTCGCTGCTTCAAACGTACCGAAAGACACACGCGTGTCTTGCGAAATCCGCAAGAAGTTGCCGTTGCCCGGTCGCTTGCGTGCGGCTTGCGAGCGAGAGTGGCGCGAGTGCTGCGTGGCTTCCGGATGCCGGGATGGGTCATTGGCAGGTATTTCAAATAGACGTCTATTTGGCACGTGCATGATGGCTGTTTGACGACCGCTGCCGCGGTGAACGCACCTCGCGCGTATCTGACATCCGCCCCTTTCGGCGAAGACCACCCGAAAGAAATGGATGCGTCTGGCCTGGAACAGGCCGTTCGCGGACTGTCGGCGGCGTGGCGGCGACGCCCTGGTGCGGTTACGCTTGTACGAGCCGCCCCCTGAAGTGCCCCCATGCCGTTCGACTTGCCTGCCGTCACGCGTAACCTTCTGATCGCCAACGTGGCGGTATTCCTGTTGCAACAGGTCATGGGCGACACCCTGATCCTGCATTTCGCCTTGTGGCCCTGGGGCCCCGATCGCGTCGCCCAGCTGCCGGAAGGGCTGATATCGATAGGTTTTCGCCCCTGGCAGCTGGTGTCCTACGCCTTCATGCACGGCAACACCTTGCACCTGCTGTCCAACATGCTGGCGTTGTTCATGTTCGGCGGGCAGATCGAGCGCGTGTTCGGGCCACGCAATTTCATCGTTTATTACTTCGTCTGCCTGCTGATGGCGGCGCTGGCGCAGCTGATGGTGGTGCAGTGGTTCACCGGCGGGTTCTATCCGACGCTGGGAGCCTCGGGAGCGATCTTCGGCATCCTGCTTGCGTTCGGCATGCTGTTTCCGCACGAGAAGATGATGCTGATCTTCCTGCCCATCCCCATTTCCGCCTGGTTGTTCGTCACGCTTTATGCGCTGTTCGAGCTGGTGCTGGGCGTGACCGGCACGCAATCTGGCATCGCGCATTTCGCCCATCTCGGCGGCATGCTCGGCGGTTTCCTGTTGATCCAGTACTGGCGCGGCAAGCTGCCGATCAAGCCCCGGCGCCAGCTCTGGCGTTGACCTTCACGCATCCGTTAGATCTCCATGACACAGCATCTCCAGCGTCGCCTCACGCCGCGCCACATCACGTTCATGGCGCTTGGCATGGCCATTGGCGCCGGCCTGTTCCTCGGTTCCGCCGATGCCATCAAGCTTGCTGGCCCATCGGTGCTCTTCGCCTACATGGTCGGCGGCGTGATGATCTTCATCATCATGCGCGCGCTGGGCGAGATGACCGTGCACGACCCCGTCGCCGGTTCGTTCAGCGTGTATGCGCAGCGCTACCTTGGATCGTTCGCCGGTTATCTCACCGGTTGGAACTACTGGCTGCTGATGGTCGGCGTTGGCATGGCCGAAGCCACTGCCGTCGGTGCATATATGCATGAGTGGTTTCCCGATTGGCCACGCTGGATCTGGGTGCTTGGCAGCGTGGTCATGATCGGCGGACTCAACCTGCTGAGTGTGCGCATCTATGGCGAGATGGAGTTCTGGTTCACCCTCGTGAAGGTGGTGACCGTGCTGGCGATGATCGTCGGCGGCCTCGCCATCATCTTCCTGGGCTGGGGCAACGGCGGACAGCCGACCGGGCTTTCCAACCTTTGGTCACACGGAGGGTGGTTTCCACACGGCGTGATGGGCATGGTGCTCGCCTTGCCCGTGGTGGTGTTTTCCTTCGGCGGCGTGGAAACCGTCGGTATCGCGGCAGGTGAAGCCGCGCAGCCGGAACGGACTATTCCTCGCGCGGTGAATTCGGTGCTGTGGCGCATCCTGATTTTCTACGTCGGCGCGCTGTTCGTGATCATGGCGATCTATCCGTGGACCGGCCTGGGCGAACACGGCAGTCCGTTCGTCACGACGTTCGCGAAACTGGGCATTCCGCAGGCGGCGGGCCTGATCAATTTCGTGGTGATCACCGCAGCCTTGTCGGGCTTCAACAGCACGACGTTCAGCGGCAGTCGCATGCTTTACAGCCTTGCCACCAAGGGGCAGGCGCCGTCGGCGTTTGGCTCGGTGAACGAGCATGGCGTGCCGTTGCGCGCCATCCTGGCGACGCTGGCGGTGCTGCTTTTGGCGGTGGTGTTGAATTACCTGCTGCCGGCCAAGGTGTTCGGCATGATGATGTCGATCCTGTCGTTCAACACGGTATGGACGTGGACGATGGTGCTGCTGGCCCATTACAGCTTTCGCCGGCGCATGCGTTTGAATGGCGAATCACCTTCGGGATTCAGGCTGCGCTGGTGGCCATTTACCGGTCTGCTGTGTCTCGCGTTCTTCGCTTTCGTGCTGGTGATGCTGGGCGTGAGCCCGGACACGCGCGTGGCACTCTATGTCGGCGTGGCGTGGATTGCCTTGCTCAGCGTGGCGTACAAGCTGTTCGGCGTGCGCGCACGCCTTACGGCATTACCGGCGACGGCCTGAGGCTCCCGAAAGTCCTCTGTGAGAGCGCACCCTGTGCGCGACGGAAATCCGGTGGCGCACAACAAGCTCCGATCATCGCGCCGGGGTGCGCCCCCATCATTCGGTAGAACTGGCTTAGCGAAGAGCCAGGAAGTCGGGGCTCACCACGAAGCGCACGGCGTCCAGGCGCAGGCGCGATTCCGGCAATGCCTTGAGCAAGGCGGTGCGTTCATCGGCAATGGCGGCGATTTCCGACTCGCTGATGGCCGGGTTCACCGCACGCAGGCCGATCAGTCGTGACAGCTCGGCGTCGAGTGCCTCGGTGGCGAGGGTGACCGCCTCCGTGACATTGGCCTGCGAGCGCTCATGCGCGATCGCCTCGGCCTTCTCCAGCATGGGCGGCACCAGCTTGGCGAGGAATTTGCGATAGCGGGGTACTTCGATCGTGCGGTCGGCGGCCTTGCGCAAGGCGACCTCGCTGGGACGGAAGTCGGCGCGTTCGGACAGGCGGGTATCGACGGTCACCATGATCGGCTGCGTGGGCAGGAAGCGCTCCGCGTCGAGGCGACGATCAGCCACGCATTCGAGCAGGAAGACAGCCTGCAGCAGTGCACTGCGCGGCGCCAGAGCATCATCCACGAGAAACGCGGCGTTGCCCTGTTCATTGGACAGCGTGAGATCGAGTGCACCTTGAACCATCGGATGGTCGAGGCGCAGCAATGGCAGTTCTTCCCGAGCGAGCGCCACGTCGCGCGCGAAGGTCACGGCTTGCGGACCTTCGTCGAAGCCGGGCAGGGCATCGGTGGAGAGATATTGCGGATCGAGCAGCAATACCTTCCCGCCCAATTCCTCGGTGTGGATGCCAAAGCGCTCCAGCAGCGACTGGATGAATCCGTCGCGACCCGGATCGTGGTCTTCGCGGGTGAACGCCTGCTGCAGTTCGTCAGCATGCAGATCGCGGCTCGCTGCCAGTTCGAGCAGGTGATCGCGGCCGTCGCGGATCAAGGCGGCCATTTCCTCGTGCGCGCCGCGTGTTTCGGCGAGCAGCACCTCTAGCTCCTGGTCGCGATTATCGTCGTCGCGCGCGTGCTGCTCAGCGAGGCGCGCCAGCGATTCGCCAAAGCGGCGCAGCAGCTCGCGACCATCGGCGGGGCTGGAACGGAATGCGTCCACGCCTTCGTCGAACCAGCGCGCCAGTACATGCTGCGCGCTGTCGGTCACGGCGAGGATATGGATGCTGATGTCGTGCTTCTGGCCGATGCGATCCAGGCGGCCGATGCGCTGTTCCAGCAGGTCCGGATCGAGCGGCAGATCCCACAGGATAAGGCGATGGGCGAACTGGAAGTTGCGGCCTTCCGAGCCGATTTCCGAACATAGCAGCAGGCGTGCGCCATCGGGCTGAGCGAAATATGCCGCATTGCGGTCGCGCTGCACGATGCCGAGGCCTTCGTGGAAACGCGCCACGCCCACGCCACTGCGAGTGCGGAGGGCTTCTTCGAGCGCCAGCACCTTGGCCTGGCTGCGACAGATCAGCAGGAACTTGTCCTGCGGATGTTCGTCGAGCAGGTTGACCAGGGCGTCCAGGCGCGGGTCGTTGGCGTAATCGATCTCGATGGCCGGCGCCGGCTGCTGGATATCCGCATGGAATTCGGCCAGCAGCGTCTGTCGACGGTCTTCGCTGAGCGATTCGGCATCAAGCAGATGCCACACCGGCAAGCGCTTGGAAAAACCGCCGATGCTCGCGCGACGGTTGCGGAACATCGCGCGGCCGGTGCCGTGGCGATCGATCAGCGCCGCGAGGATCTCGCGCACATTCTCCGGCTTGGTCGTGTCGGCCAGCCGTGCCAGCAGGCTTTCATCGCCGGCAAAAGCCTCCTGCAGGACGGCGCGCTGCGCGTCGTCCAACGGCTGGTTTTCCAGCAAGCGGTCGGCGACCCTGGACAGGTTGTGGAACGCGTCCGATTCGGACAGATAGATGTCCAGATCGTGATAGCGCTGCGGGTCGAGCAGGCGCAGTCGCGCGAAGTGACCGCTGCGACCCAGTTGTTCCGGCGTAGCCGTGAGCAGGATGACGCCGGGCGTGGCCGCGGCGAGCTTCTCCACCAGCGTGTAGCGCGGGCTGGCGGCCTCGGGCGTCCAGGCCAGGTGATGCGCCTCGTCGACCACCAGCAGGTCCCAGGGCGCCTCGAGCAGCTGCTGCGCGCGTCGCGGCGACTGCTCGAGGAAGGTGAAGTCCGCGATGACGAGCTGTTCGTCCTCGAACGGATTGCGCCCGTCACCGGATTGCTCCAGCGCCTCGCACCGCTCCTCGTCGTAGATGGCGAAGCTGAGGTTGAAGCGGCGCAGCAGCTCCACGAACCACTGGTAGACCAGGGTATCGGGCAGCAGGATCAAAACGCGCTCGGCGCGGCCGGTGGCGAGCTGGCGGGCCATGATCATGCCCGCCTCGATGGTCTTGCCCAGGCCGACTTCATCGGCCAGCAGCACGCGGGGAGGGCGGCGCGCCGAGGCGATGCCCGCCACGCGCAACTGATGCGGCACCAGGCCGATGCGGGACGCACCCAGGCCCCAGGCCGGCGAACGGCGGGCGTCGGCGCGGCGGCGCAGGCCTTCCAAGCGCAGCTCGAAATGGGAAGACGGGTCGGTGCGGCCGCCGATCAGGCGATCATCGGCCTGGCTGACGCTCTGCTCATCGTCGAGCTGGCCTTCCTCCAGTTCGCGCCCCTCGCCGCGGTAGACCAGCAGCTCTTCACGGACTTCCACGCGCTCGACCAGAAAGGCAATGCCCTTGCCGGCCACGCGCTGCCCGGGACGAAACTCCGCGCGCACCAGCGGTGCCGAATCGACGGCATAAGGGCGCAGCACCCCCGCCTTCGCGAACAGCACCTGCACCCCGCGTCCTTCGACGCGCAGCACGGTGCCAAGGCCGAGCTCAGGCTCGGCGGTGGAGATCCATCGTTGACCGGGTACGAACATCAGTGGGGCAGCCGCCAGTTGCAAGGGCCGCCAATTATCCGCCCAGTGGCAAGCCATGCCTAGGCTTGCGGGTGGCGAGGAGGCCCATGGCGAGCCGACCGGACGGGCAGAACTTGCACATTCCGTTCACGGCGACGGAATCGGTGGAGGGATGTCGAGTTCGCGCGGAATCGGTCGCCAGCCAGGACCTTAGTGTGTGATTGCCGTCCAGTTTTGTCAGATGGCATGAACCACTCGTCAGGAAAAACCTACTCCTTGTCGGATAGTTGCTTGGCTAATCGGGGCTGCTGGGTACAGTGTCGCCAAGGGAAACAGGGGAAATGCCATGCAGGTCTTTTCGCGCCAGCGAAGCGTTGTGCTGGCCCCGGTGCGTAATGGGCGTCCGGCAGTGGATCAGCCGCCGCGCATCGGTAGCTCGCGCCGACGCCATGTCGGATTCACGATCCTGGAGCTGATGGTCTCGCTTGCCGTGGCCGGCGTGCTGTTGGTCATCGCGATCCCCAGCTTTCGCCAGCTGATCATCTCCAACAGGCTGACCACCGCCGCCAACGACATGGTCGCCGCCATCAATGTGGCGCGCATGGAGGCGGTCAAGCGCAATGCCAGCTCGCAGTTCTGCAGCGATCTAGCGGCCAATAACCTCACCGATACGTTGGGCACCCAGTGCGGCACACAGGCTGGAGGCGTCGCCGTGCTCAATGCTGCAGGTACCGCCGTCCAAGTGCTCGGGGGTGTCACCAGCATCGTGACACCGCTGCAGTTGAGCGGGAACGTGACGGCATTGCGCTTCACCAGCCAGGGCGTGGGCCAGCAAGCAGGGTTTACGACGCCTTTTGGCAATAACGTGGCCGTGATCTGCACCAGCGCGTTGAGTACAAACAATGTCCGCACGATCTCGATGGTCGGCGGCACGATCCTTCAGGTGGTGCCTTCGACGGGAGCCTGCGGATGAGCAACATCCACTCTATGGCGCCCGCAGGACGGGTTGCCGCCGCGGGAAACAGGACCCATCGCATGTGTCCAGCACGCTTGGGCCAGGCCGGTGTCGGGCTCATCGAAGTGATGATTGCCGTGCTGGTTCTTTCGATCGCGTTCCTGGGCATGGCCGCACTGCAGGCGCGCTCGTTGTCCACCAACAATAGTTCCATGGCGCGGACCATGGCGACGATTGCCGCGCACTCGATCCAGGATGCGATGCGGGCGGATATCGTCAATGCGACGGGTGGCGTTTACAACGGCACCTTGACGGCCGACAAATGCCCGAAGGCCGACGGCTCCTCGCTTGCCAATGCCCAGCTTGCCCAGTGGTGCGCCAATGCACTGGCCAATCCGGCTATTGGCGGCGCGGTCTCCACCACCAGCGGCAAGATCCAATGCACCACCAGCGGATTCTGCACGATCACCGTGTCCTTTGACGACAGCAAGGCGGGCGCGATCGCGCTCGACGGCACCACCACCCAAAGCGTCATCACGCAGGGAATCCTATGAGCGTCCGTGACGTCAAGAATGATGGCGCTCGCTGGCGCGTCCTAGGCGCGCGAAGGTCGCGCGGTTTTACGCTTATCGAGCTCATGGTGGCGCTGCTGCTCGGCCTTATCGTCATCGGCGGCGTAGCCAGCGTATTTCTGGCGAATCAGCAGACCTACCGCACCAACAATGCGCTGGGCGATGTGCAGGACAGTTCGCGGCTTGCCTTCGAGATGCTCGCGCACGACATCCGCAATGCGCAGCTCACCGGCTGCAACAACAATGTGCGATTCACCAACGTGCTCCTCAACGGTCCGGCCAATGGCGGTACGGCCTGGTGGGCCAACTGGGGCAACGCCATTGTGGGTTATGGATCGGGTGTGGCCGACCCCGCCGTCACCAGTGGCACGGCACAAGCCAATCGGGTCAGCACCACCGATTCCATCGAACTCCTGGGTGCGGCCGATACGACGATGAGTGTGAACCTCCATTCGCCGTCCGCAGCAACGCCCAACTTCACTATCAACGGATCCGCAGGAGATTTGCAGAGCGGTGACGTGATCATCGTGTGCGATCCCGACCACGCGACTATCCTCAAGACCACCGCCTACGCCGACGCGACGAAGACCATTACCTACGACGCAACGAACAACTGTTCCACCGGCCTAGGTTATCCCGGGGTCTGCGTCGCCAGTGGTAACCCCTATACGTTCGGCCAGAGCGCGCTGGTGTCAAAGCTGTCGGCGGTCGATTGGTACATCGGTGTCAATCCCAATGGTGGCCAGTCGCTCTATCGCGTCTCGCTGGTCAACACCGCCGGTGTCCTGTCGACAACGGCACAGGAAATGGTGCGCAACGTCACCGCCATGACGATCACGTACCTGCAGTCGGGTACGACCTCGTTCGTCACGGCGGCATCGGTCACCAATTGGCCCGGCGTCACGGCTGCGCAGGTGCAGTTGACGTTGCAGAGCGACGATGCGCGTGCTGGAACCAATGCCCAAGCCTTGACGCGCACCTTCTCCACCACCGCCACGTTGCGCAACCGGGTGAACTGAGATGAGCAAGCTTTTTGTCTCCCGGCATAGCAATCCGGTGCACAACCGTCGCCCGCCCTCGCGAAAGAGCCAGCGCGGCGTCGCCATCGTCGTCGCCCTAGTGCTGTTAGTCGTCGTCACCCTGGTGGGGCTGGCTGCCGTACGCGGCACGATCATGCAGCAGAAGATGACGGCCAACTTCTACGATCGCGAAGTGGCGTTCCAGGCGGCGGAGGCTGCGCTACGCCAGGGCGAGGCAGCCGTGCAGGCAGCTGCGTCTCCGTCCGGTTTCCGGGATTGCTCACCGAGCAGCACGACCAAATGCGTGCCCAACCCGTTCACCGATTCGACTGTTACGGCGACGTCTATTGCGACGACGGCATTCGATGCCACCAAGCTTGCGGCAAGCCAGCCGCAGTACGTGGTGGAGTACCTGGGCAATTTCACCATCCCGCCGCCGAACGTGCATCAGCTCTCCAACTGCTCGGGCTATTCGCCGTGCGGCGCACTCAATACCGCGGATTTCTATCGCGTCACCGCTCGCAGCGGCGACACGACCGTGGGTGATCGCGCGACCGTGCTGCTGCAGACCGTCTACCGCCGCTAATCGACCAGGATCGCCGAGCCCGTATCGGCGCCAGCCAACATGATGGAAAGAATCATGTCTACGAAAAACATGAAGCTGACGTGCGCTCTTGCGGGCTTGCTGGCATCCAGTGCAGCAAGTGCGGTGACCTACACGGATAACTTCTCCGGAACGACATCCACCCTGAAATGGGTCGCGTTGAACGATGCCTGTCTTACCGCGGGCGATGGCACCGGCAGCATTCCCAAATGCAGTTCATCCATGATCGCCAACGCGGACGCCGCGGGCTACGGCGCGTTGCGGCTTACCCCCGCGCAGAACAACCAGACAGGCGCCATCCTTTCCAACTTCACCTTTCCCAGCAACCAGGGTTTGCAGGTGACATTTACCACCTATACCTATGGCGGCAGCGCAGACGGTTCGGCCAAGAACGGTGCGGACGGCATTTCCTTCCTGCTGACGGACGGCAGCGCGACAATGCCCACGGTTGCCGGCGGCCTGGGCGGCAGCATGGGTTATAGCTGCTCGAACGGCAACGACACCTACGATGGTCTTGCCAATGCCTACCTGGGCTTGGGCGTCGACGAGTTCGGCAACTTTCTCAACTCGGGCGACAACACCAGCAGCGGCATCTACAACACGAACAACACGACGTCCGGTACAACGGCCAACGGCTCGAACACATTCGCGCAATCCACGGCGAACAACAGCATCGGTGCAGGCACCGGCGCCCAGTACCAGCCCGAACGCATCGGTCTTCGCGGCGCCGGCAACACGAACTTCGCCTGGCTGAACAGCCAGAATTCCAGCTATTACTCGACCAGCGACAGCAGCAGCACCCGGAAAAGCAAGGTGCAGACCGCTTGCAAGAACGGTCAGTACGTATCGAGCGGCACGAACGCATCGAAGAACCTCAAGAGCATTGCCTACAACTACAACGTGATTCCGGGTGGCTATGCCGTGCTTCCGGGCGGGTTCGACAAGAATGGCAACTACCTGACCGGCACCCAGCTCATTGCCTCCAATTCGGCAAAGACCCGGCTTAAGTCGGACTACTCGCAGAACGCATGGCCGATTACGTACAAGTTGGTGATTTCGGCATCGGGCCTGCTGAACTTCTCCTATAGCTACAACAACGGCGTGTACAAGCCCGTTCTCACCAACGCGGACATCACCAAGAGCAACGGCGCGATTCCTTCCCTGTTCCGCTTCGGCTTTTCCGCGGGTACGGGCGGTAGCAACAACGTCCATGAAATCACCTGCTTCTCGGCAGTGCCGCTGCAGTCCAACAGCAGTGCCGGCGCCAACACGGTGCAGTCGGGCCAAGTGAGGATCGGCACGCAGATCTACCTCGCCTCTTACTCATCGGACAACTGGTGGGGTTCGCTGATCTCCGCGCCGGTGGTGACGACCGGCGGCGTGGTCAGCGTGTCGTCGAACGCCAACTGGGATGCCAAGTGCGTCCTGACCGGCGGTGGCTGTCCGTCCATGGGTACCAAGGCCGATGGCACGCCCGTAAACACCATCACGGCCGAATCGCCGAGCAACCGCGTGCTGATGAGCTGGGATGACAGCGCCAACACTGGCGAGGCTTTCCAGTGGGCTTCGCTCAACACCAGTCAGACGACTGCGCTCAACGGCACGGATAGCGCCGGCTCGACGCGTGTTTCCTGGTTGCGTGGCGACCGTTCGACGGAGCAGTTGCAGAGTCCGCCGGGAACGCTGCGCGCGCGCAATGGCGTGCTTGGCGACATCATCAACTCCAGCCCGACCTGGGTAGGTTCGCCGACGCCCGGCAATTATCCGGACGCGTTCAACGACTTCCTCTATGGCAATCCCTCGAATGCGCCGGAGAACGCATCGGGAGCGCAGAGCTATAGCAGTTTCGCAACGACCTACGGATCGCGCCTCAACGTCGTCTACGTGGGAGCGAACGATGGGTTCCTGCATGGTTTCAGCGCCGGCTCCTACAAGACGGTCAGCGGCACGACGACCTATGACTCGACCACCAACAATGGCAATGAGGTCTTGGGCTTCATGCCCTCCGGACAGCTCGCGAAGTATGCGGCCGACTTGACCAGTCCCTCCTATGCCCACGACTACGTGGTGGATGCCACGCCGGCGGTGGGTGACCTGTTCTACAACGGCAAGTGGCATACGTGGCTGGTGGGGGGCGTGGGTTCCGCAGGCTCCGAGATCTATGCACTCGATATCACGGACCCGTCAACCTTCAAGGAAACCAATGCCGCGACGGTCGTCGTCGGGGATTGGACCAGTTCCACGCTCACGAACCTGGGCAACACAGTGGGCACGCCGACCATTGCCCGACTGCACAACGGCCAGTGGGCCATCATCTTCGGCAATGGTCTGGGCGGATCCACGTCGGCCGGCATCTACATCGGCCTGGTGGATTCGAAGACGGGCAAAGTCACGTTCCAGTTTCTCGATACGGGAGTGGGTTCGAGTACCAATCCCAACGGTATTGCCTACCTCAGTACCGTCGATCTCGATGGAGATCACGTAACCGACTACGTATATGCTGGCGACGTGCAGGGTAACGTCTGGCGTTTCGATCTCACTGACAGTTCAAGCTCAAACTGGAGCGTCTCCAACTTCGGCAACAAGACAGCCACGCCACTCTTTGTTGCAAAGGACGCGGCCACCACGCCGAACCGGCAGCCCATTACGACAGCTCCGGTGATTGCGTCCGTGCAGACGGGCAGCACAAGCCGCGTGATGGTGCTGTTCGGCACGGGCCAGAAGACGCCAGCCACGACCAGTGGCGGTGATACGTATGCGTCGGGCACGCAGACTTTCTACGGCATCTGGGATTGGGACATGACGGCGTGGAACAAGGCGTCGACTATCCAGTACGCCGGCCTGGCACCCACGCAGAGTATTGCGCGCTCGGTCCTTCTCTCGCAGACGTCTACACAGACGGCGTCGGGAGCCAGTGGCCAGGTGTTGGGTTATCGTTCGCTGCCTACGGGGTCCCAGGTCTGCTGGAAGGGAAGCTCGACGTGTTCATCCGGAAATACGCAATATGGCTGGTATTACGACCTGCCTGATACTCAGGAACAAATCATCTATAACCCCGTGATGGTGGACGGCTCTGTAGTGGTCAGCACGGCGGAGCCCCCGACCATCTCAGCCGTGTCCTGTAATCCAGGTCTTCAGACCGGTTGGACGATGGCCTTTGACCCCGCTTCGGGTGGCGGCTTGAAGCAGGGCTTCTTCCCTGATGCGAGCGGGAGCTACGGTTCGGGTTCTGCGGCCACCTCGGTTTCCGGCATACGCATGGACGCGGTAGGTAGCCCAACCACGATCCGTTACGGTGGACAGACTTACATCGTCACGCAGACGGTCAAAGGTACGGCTGCCCTGAGCAAGGTGAACCCGCAAAGTGGAGCCAGCCCGTCACGCGTGTCGTGGCGCGAAATCAAGCTCTGATCAGGGCGCGACAAAGCATGTTGCCAGTGGCCATCTACATGGCCATTGGTCGGGACATGACGGCTCATGCCGTATCGCACCGGTCATCGATGCAAGGATCTTGGAGAGGACATGAACAGACATCAGAATGCTCGACCGGTACAGAGCCATACCCAATGGGGTATCACCTTGATTGAGTTGCTCATCACGGTAGCGATCGTGGCGATTCTTGCGGCCATCGCCGTTCCTTCGTATTCGAGCTATGTCACCAAGACGCGCCGTGTTGCAGGCGAGGGGTGCATGTCGGAGTACGCCAATTACATGGAGCGGTTCTATACAACCAACCTGCGCTATGACCATGACACGGCGAGCACCAACACTACGCTCCCCGGCCTGGATTGTGCGAGCGTGCAGCGAACGGGTAAGGATTACAGCTATACGCTGGCAAACCTGGGAGCTTCGACTTACACCATTACGGCGACTCCGATCGGAACCCAGCTGAGCCGCGACACCAAGTGCGGCATCCTGACTTTGGATCAGGCCGGTACACGCCAAGCGAAAGGTACGAGCACAACCTTGAGCGATTGCTGGTAGTTGAGAAGGGCTTCAGCTCTCCGCCCAACTCCTGAGTAAATTGTGGTACACCGCGGTCAACTGCAGTACTGCCGGCGCATTGCCGCCTGTGCGCGTCAGTGTTTGGATGGCCGTATCCATCTCAAACAATAGCCTACGTTTGCTGTCGTCCCGCACCAGGCTCTGTACCCAGAAGAACGCGGCGAGGCGTGCGCCGCGGGTGACAGAAGCCACGCGGTGCAGGCTGCTGGAGGGGTAGACGATGAGGTCGCCGGCCGGCAGCTTTACTTCGTGCTCGCCGTAGGTGTCGTTGATGATCAGCTCGCCGCCGTCGTACTCGTCGGGATTGGCCAGGAACAGCGTGCACGAGATGTCGCTGCGCAGCTGGGTGCCGTCCGGCAGCGCCATGACCGCACCGTCCACGTGAAACCCGTATTGGCCGCCGCCCTCGTAGCGATTGAAGCGGGGCATCAAGGTGCGTTGCGGTAACGTGGCGGCGTGATACGTGGGATGTCGCGCCACCGCCTCGAGGACCGCGCGGCCGAGCGTTTCGCGCAGTGGCGAGGCGTCCGGCAGTTGCAGGTTGCGCTTGACTTGTGCGCCTTGCGGGCCGACGGTCTCGCGGCCGTCGGTCCATGTCGCACGATCCAGCTCATGCCGGAAGTGCGCGACTTCATCGCGCGTCAGGATGTCGGGAATATGCAGCAGCATGAGATGTTCCCTCGAAGCAGCATCTAAATCCGCTCGCAGCGCAGGCCGGACGTCAGAAGCGGATGTTGGCCGTAAGCATTGCCGAGCGGGGCGAACCCGGCGTGTAACGGTAGCCGCTCTTGTTGATGGCCGCCACGTAGTCCTTGTCGAACAGGTTGTACAGGTTCAACTGCAGGTCCACGTGCTTGTTGAGCGGATAAGACGCCATCGCGTCGAACACCCAATAGGCTTCGGTGTAGGCCGGCGTACCGATCGCACTGTCCACGCCGCGCTTCATTTCGCCGGAATAGCGCGCGCCGCCGCCGATCGTGAGGTTGAACGGGAAGTGATAGGTCGTCCAGCTGGTAAAGGCCGTCTTGGGTGTGTAGGCGAGATCGGAGGAACCGTCCTTGGCGACAGCCGTGCCGCTCACGACGCGCGTGTCCATCGTGGTGACACCCGCGGTGACGGCCCAGTTTTCGGTGAGCTTGCCAACGGCGCTCAGCTCCACGCCTTGCACGCGCTTCTTGCCGATCTGGTAGTACAGCAGGCTCACCGGATCCTGCACGAGATCGTTGGTGACGGTGGTGCGGTACAGCGCGCCGGTCAGCAGCAGGCGTGAATCGAGCAGTTCCCACTTGGTGCCCACTTCCGCGGTGCGCGCCTTCTGAGGATCGAGGTTCGGATTGTCGGCGCTGTTGGCTGCGCTGTTCAGCGTGAGCGTGCTGCCGCCCGGCGGTTCCGCGGATACCGCGAAGTTCGCATAAATGCTGCCGTTGGGCGCCGGCTTGTAGAGCACGCCGACTTTCCAGTTGAACAGATTGTCGCTCTTCTTCGCATCGAGCCCCGGCACTGCCGTTCCCGTGGGAAGGCTGCCGCACACCGGGGCGCCGCGCGAGCCGCACAACACCCAGCTGGTGTAGTCGGTGTTGTAGTGGTCCATGCGCACGCCGGCATTCACTTGCCAGTGCTCGCCGAACTTAAGTGTATCGAACACGTAGGCCGCGCCCGTGTTGGTCTTGGCGTTGCTGTAGGCGCCCGTGTGGCCGTAGACAAGGCCGCTGACATCCCATGACGGATGATAGAGATTGGCAGCCGGCCACGATGTGCCGTTGAGCGCACCGAAGCCTTCGGTGGTGGCTTTTTCCTGCGTGAGCTCGATGCCGGTGTTGAGGTTGTGCGTGACAGCTCCGGTATCGAAATCCGCGTTGAGGCTGGTCTGGTTGGTGATGATTCGGTTGGCCTGGTGCTTGAAGGTCGGATTGCTGCGCGCAATCGTCCAGGTCGACGGATCGTTGAGGTCGGGCGTGAGCAGGTTGGCCGCGCTGCCCATGAACGACGTCAGCAGGTAATCCTGCGTGGTGCGGCCCCATCGCGTGGTGCTGTGCAGGGCTAGGTTGTCGTTGAACTCATGCTCCACGCGTGCGGTGAACATGTCGGCGGTGACATGGTCGTGGTCGGCGGTGGTGCCGTAGAAGTTCGAGGAGTCGACCATGGGCGCGCCGGTCAATTGCGGGCGCTTCGGGTCCGGGCTGCTGTAGCCAGGCAGGCCAATGGTCGGCACGCCGCCGTCCGGCACGTTGTTCTGCTTCACGTGCAGATAATCGAGATAGATGCGCGTGGCCGTGCCGAGGCCGAAAGCCAGCGTCGGCGCGACGCCCCAGCGGTTGTTTTCCACCTTGTCGCGACCCGGCACGCCACTGTCCTGTCCCATCACGTTGAGGCGGAACGCGGCGGTACTGCTGAACGCCTGGTTCCAGTCGGCCGTCAGGCGACGATGATCGCCGCTGCCATAGGAGAGCGACGCCGTCACGCCGTCGTTCAATTCCGGCTGCTTGCTCACCATGTTGATGGCACCGGTAGGCGCAGTGCGGCCGTTGTCCGTGCCCGCCGGGCCCTTGGTCACTTCGATCTGTTCGATGTTGAAGACATCGCGTGAAATCGAGCCGAGATCGCGCACACCATCGACAAAAATGCTGCTCGACGTATCGAAGCCTCGCATGTAGATGCCATCGCCCGTTGTCGTCGTGCCGTTTTCACCCACGTAGAACGTGCCGACGCCGGGGCTGTTGCGCAGCGCCTCGGTCAGCGTGGTCGCTCCCTGTTCCTGGATCAGCTGGCTGCTGATGACGTTGATGGTCTGCGTGGTATCCAGCAGCGGCTGCGTGAATTTGGGTGAGGAGACCTTGTCGATCTTGTACTCGCTGGCCGTCGTCGCTTCGACATGCACGCCGGGAAGATTCTTCGTATCGGTCGGCAATGCCGCCATGTCCGGGCCATTGTCTCCCGCATGTGCTGGTGCGGCGATCGCCAGGCTGGTCATCAGCGTCGCCGTGGCGGCGCCAAGGGCAGTGCGGGAAACGGAGTGCTTGCGGCTCTTGATGTGGGCCATGGATAGCTCGTCAGTAATGGGGCGATGTCAGCAGTCGGCGCCGGATAACGAGCTGGCGATGGCGGGCTCAGATCCTTCGGTACCCGCTGGCAAGGCCGGCGCAGCGGCGCCGTGCGTGGTTGCTTCGCAGGTATTTGCCGAATGTTATTTTTAATGAGAATGATTTGCAATAACGAAAGCGTGACGTCAGCCTTCATGCGGCATTTGAGTAGCGGTGCCCGGACTGGTTAGCCTCTCGCTCCTGACGTCGCGGAGGACATGGCATGCGTATTCTGGTGATCGGCGCTGGCGCCACCGGCGGATATTTCGGTGGCCGTCTGCTGGAAAGCGGGCAGGACGTCACTTTCCTGGTCCGCGCAGGAAGGGCTGCGCAGCTGGCGGCCCAGGGCCTGGTGATCCGCAGTGGGCTGGGCAATGCGACCTTGCCCAAGCCATCGATGGTGCAAGCCGGCGACCTGAGCGAGGCGTTCGACCTCATCCTGCTCAGCTGCAAGGCCTATCACCTGCCGCAGGTCATCGAGGACATGGCGCCGGCTGTCGGGCCGAACACCGTGATCGTGCCCCTGCTCAACGGCATGCGGCACCTCGACGTACTCGACGAACGTTTCGGCGCGGAACACGTGCTTGGCGGGCAATGCGTGATCGCGGCGACGCTGGACAAGCAGGGCGTAGTGCATCACCTCAACCAGTCGCACTCACTGACGTTCGGCGAACGCGACGGTTCGCGTTCGGAACGCGTCGAGCGCGTGCTCGCGGCGATGTCGCAAGCGAAGTTCGAGCCGCGGCTCAGCACCACGATCCTGCAGGACATGTGGGACAAATGGGTATTTCTCGCCTCGCTCGCTGGCGTCACCTGCCTGATGCGGGCGCCGGTGGGCGACATCATGGCGGCGACCGGTGGCGAAGCAGTGACGCTCCAGCTGCTTGAGGATTGCCGACGCGTTGCGGCGCTCAACCAGCATGCGCCCGCCGACACGGTGCTCGCGCGCGCATGCAATGTGCTGACGGAGAAGGGATCGAAACTTAGCGCATCGATGATGCGTGATCTGGAGCAGGGTGGGCAGATCGAGGCCGATCACGTGATCGGTGACATGCTCAAGCGTGCCGGTACCGAAGCCGACTCACTCCACATGCTGCGTACGGCTTACGCGCACCTCAAGGCGTACGAGGCGCGACGCGACGGAGCCCGGTGAGTCGCTTATGGCGTCTTCGGCACGATGGCCGGATCCTCGGTAGGGCAGGAAGGTGGCCCGTTGGGCGGCACGCTGTGCGCCATGAGGTTGCGGCGCAAGCCCTGTTCGGGCGTCACCCATAGCTTGCCCTGTTCCGCGCAGTTCGCCGCGTAGTTGAACAAGGCGCGCATGCTCGACGCGTTGAAGTCGATGAAGCTGTTTTCGGGGTAGTCGACCGGAATCGACGTCATCAGGAACCGGATGCCCAGCTGGCGGGTGATCCCTATGGTCTCCGCGATCGCTTCGCGTGTCTTGAAGGTGAGCGCGGCGCCGAAGCCACTGATGAGCAGCGGCAATGTCTTCAGTGGCGTGGTCCTGGGAAAGCGATGCACCTGGCTGTTGACGATCATGTACAGGTTCGCGCCATGCAGCATCGAGAGGGTCTCCGGATGGAGCTCGGCGATCAATGGCGTTGTGAACACCGGCGTGGTCACGCTGCCGTCGACATGCAGCTCGTCATAGCGGTGCTCGCCGTCCTGCACGTGGATGAGCATCGGAGGAAACATGCCCGGCACGCTGGCGGATGCCACCAACACGTCGCGGAACGTGGCGCGCGCCACTTCACCACCGCGTGATGCGATGGCGCCCATGTCCCACAGCACCGTTTCGCCCTTGTCCAGGTCGGTGGTGGCGACGACCAGTCGGCGGCCCTTGGCGTTTTCGCGCGCCACTGCATCGATCATCGCGGGGGTCACGAAGTGATCGACCAGGTGGTACAGCGAACCGTGGTCGTGGCCCATGGGCGACACCAGTCGAGCGAGCAGGGTGCTGCGCGGCGACCCGATCAGATGCTCGGTGGCTTCACCGCCGAAAGCCTGCTGCATGGCCTCGTCCCAGTCCGAACCCAGATAGGCGAAAGGTGCGAGCAGTGCACCGACGCTTACGCCGGTCACCAGTTCGTATTGCGGCCGCGCATGGGCGCGGCTGAGACCTGTCAACGCGCCGACGCCAAAGGCGCCGCCGGCACCGCCGCCGGAGAGCGCGAGAATATCGATGCTGCCATCGCTGGCCGAATCGCGGATGCCCTGGAAAAACTCCGGCGAACGCTTGGCGAACTGCTCGACGTCGGAGGCGAGCAGGCGCACGCGCTGCGTATAGCCTTCAGGCACGGAACCCGAGATCAGTCGAGGTGGTGCGGGACGGCGCGTCGTCGTGCTGCAGGCAGCCAGCAGCGCCACGGCCAGGAATAGAGGCACGACTCGACGCATGGCGTTCCCCGCGCGTGGATGCTGGCGCGATTTGGCCATGAGGAGTGTGCATCCTTTGTGTGGGCGACAGGCCGGTGGCGTCCTCGCTTCGCAGGCTTTTCGCTCACGGGTGCGCTGCTACAAAAAGCCGACGGCGAGAGTGCAACGAAAAAGGCGCCGCGTTTGCACGCGGCGCCTTCGAGACAGTCACGCGGACCGACCGGGAGTTACCAGATCTTCACCTGCTTGTCGCCCGAGCGCACCATCGGATCGGTCGGCTTGCACTGGAACGCCGTGGCGAAGGCTTCCATGTTGGAAGGAGCGCCGACGGCACGCAGCGACGCAGGAGCGTGCGGGTCGGTGTTCAGACGCAGCAGTGCTTCCTTCTCGCGGATGTTGCCGCGCCACACGCGGGCCCAGTTGAGGAAGAAGCGCTGGTCCTGCGTGTAGCCGTCGATCTTTTCGCCGGCTTCCTGCGGGTTCTTCTTCAGCGCCATCTGCAGCGCGTCGTAGGCCGAGTTCAGGCCGCCGAGGTCGCCGATGTTCTCGCCCAGGGTCAGCTTGCCGTTGACGTGTGCATCCGGCTTGTCCTTGATCGGCGTGTAGTCGTCGAACTGCGCGACCAGCTTGCCGCTGCGCTCGTCGAACTTGGCGCGGTCGTCCTTGGTCCACCAGTTGGCGTTGTTGCCTTCGCCGTCGAACTGGCTGCCTTCGTCGTCGAAGCCGTGGCTGGCTTCGTGGCCGATCACGGCACCGATGCCGCCGTAGTTGATCGCGTCGTCGCCGTTGGCATAGAAGAACGGCGGCTGCAGGATCGCGGCCGGGAAGTTGATGGTGTTGTCGGTCGGGTTGTAATACGCGTTGACCGTCTGCGGGGTCATGCCCCACTCGAGGCGATCGGTCGGCTTGCCGACCTTGCTGAGCTCATACTGGTAGTTGAACTTGGCGGCGGCCATCACGTTGCCGTAGTAGTCGCCCTGCTTGATGTCCAGGCCTGACCAGTCGCGCCACTTGTCCGGGTAGCCGATCTTCGGCAGGAAGGTATTCCACTTGGCAATGGCCTTCTGCTTGGTCTCGTCGCTCATCCAGTCGAGGTTTTCGATGCGCGCCTTGAGGGCATTGCGCACATTGTCGACCAACACCTTTGCGCGCTCCTTCGCTTCGGGCGTGAACATCTTGGCCACGTACAGTTGGCCCAGTGCCTCACCCATGGAGCTGTTCACGCCGCCAAGCACCCGCTTCCAGCGCGGCTTCTGTTCCGGCTGGCCGGCGAGGGTCTTGCCGTAGAAGTCGAACTTGTTGTCCTGGAACGCCTTGCTCAGATACGGCGAGGCATCATCGATGGTGTGGAAGCGCAGGTAGGCCTGCCACTGGTCGACCGGCGCGTTGGCCAGCAGCTTGTCGAACTCGGCCATGAACTTCGGCTGCGACAGCGAGAAGCCCTTGTCGACGGTCACGCCCTGCGCCTTGAAGAAATCTTCCCAACTGAAGTGCGGGGTGATCTTGTCCGCTTCCTTCACGGTGACGAAGTGGTACTGGTTTTCCGGCGTGCGCATTTCCACCGGTGCCAGCGACGCCTTGGCCAGTTCGGTTTCGAACGCGAGCACCTGGTCGGCCTGCTTCTTCGCGTCGGCCTCGGACACGCCAGCCAGTTGCAACGCCTGGGCCACGTGGGCCACGTAGGCGTCGCGAATGTCCTTGTACTTGTCGCTGAGGTAGTAGTCCTTGGTCGGCAGGCCCAGGCCAGCCTGCTGCGTATAGGCGATCTGCATCTTGGCGTTCTTGAAGTCGGCGCCGGAGCCGAACTCGAACACCTGCATGTCGCCGTCAGCGAAGTTCTGCACGAGGTACTTTGCCACGTCCTTGCTGTTCTTCAGCGCGGCGATGGCGTCGAGCTTGGGCTTGATCGGGTCGAAGCCGGCCTTCTCGATGGCGGCGTCGTCCATGCCCGAGGCGTACAGGTAGCCGATCTTCTGCTCGATCGAACCGGCCTTGGCGTTGGCCGCATCCTTGGCGGCGGCGTCGACGATCTCGTGCTGGGTGTTGAGGCTGTCCTCGGCCAGCTTGTCGAACGCGCCCCAACGGGTGCGGTCGTTCGGGATCGGGTTGGCGGCGACCCACTTCGCGTTGACGAAACCGTTGAAGTCCTGGCAGGCCTGGCCGTTGTCGCCCAGCTCGGCCACGTCGAACACCTTGGGCGCGGGAGCGGCCGCCGGCGCGGTCGAGGCGGGGGCAGGAGCCTCGGCGGTCTGCTCGGCCTGCTCATGCTTGCCGCATGCAGTGAGCGACAGGGCCAGGCTGACGGCGAGCGCCAGGGGCTTCAGGTACGGTTTGGTCATGGGATTCCCTCTCGTGATTCGCCCCAGCGGGCGCTAAGTGATGCCGGCGGCCACGCGCTGCGCAGCGACCGAGTTGGCAATCGTGACCCGTCAGGCTAGGCCGGAGGTCACGGTGCAGACAGTGTCAAAGGTCAGGGGCGGGGCCTGCAAGCCGGCGGCCAGCGCCTGGGCCCGCCCTCGCCGGGAGCCTCGCGCCGGCGCGGACGATCTGGCGATTCCGCCGTTGCTCACGCCCATCAAGACGGCCAGGGCACTTCGGCGTGATCGGGGAAATCCGGGCAGCCATCAGCTCCTCGGGAACAAACTCCTTTTGCCAGCCCGCAGGCTTGGCGTTGTAAAACTGGAGCAACTTCACGACCAGATCGTCGAACCGGTCGGCCATGGGTCCCATGACCATGACGATTCGCAGGAAAACGCGTCTTTCTCCTGTTATTCGGCTGTCACCTTCGTTGCCTATCGTTCGCGAATCCGGCGCTTGGAATGTCCTGCATAAAGGCGTTCCACAGGGGGGCGCTTCATTCGCGACCGTAGGGAGCCTTCCATGCGAAATCACCTCGCAGTCTGCATTGCCGCGTGTGTTCTCAGCCTGTCCGCCGTATCGCTCGCCCAGATTCCCGTGCATGCCGAAGAAGCGACGAATGCTTCCTGGCATCGCGACAAGGACGACCACACGTCCACTCCCATCAAGCATCTGGTGGTGATCTTCCAGGAGAACGTGTCCTACGATCACTACTTCGGCACCTATCCCTATGCCGCCAATGCGCCGGGCGAGCCGACGTTCTATGCGCGGCCGTTCACGCCGAAGGCCAATGGCCTGACCGCCAGCCTGCTCAACCACAATCCGAACCAGCAGAACAGCGCGAATGGCGCGGGTGCGATCAATCCGTTCCGTCTCTCGCGTGCCCAGTCGGCCACCGCCGATCAGGACCACGATTACGGTCCGGAGCAGCAGGCGTTCAATGGCGGCGCGATGGATCTTTTTCCCAAGTACACCGGCACGGGCGAAACGCTGCCCGGTGCGCCTGCGGATGAAAACGGCATCGGCCAGGTCATGGGTTATTACGACGGCAACACGGTCACCGCGTTGTGGAACTACGCGCAGTGGTTCGCCATGAGCGACAACAGCTACAACACCACGTTTGGCCCGTCCACGCCTGGCGCACTCAACCTGATTTCCGGCCAGACCAATGGCATCACGCAGACGCTCAACGGTACCGGCGAGGAGATCGACGACGGGCAGGGTGGTCTTACCCTGATCGGTGATGCCGATCCGATCGGCGACGTCTGTTCCTCGCCCACCGGCAACCAGGTGCAGATGAGCGGCCGCAACGTGGGCGACATGCTCAACGATGCGCACGTGAGCTGGGGCTTCTTCGAAGGCGGCTTCGACCTGTCGCAGGTGAATGCCAACGGCACCACGGGCTGCAAGCGCTCGACGCTTTCCGCCGTCACGAAGGTCAAGAAGGCGGATTACATCCCGCATCACCAGCCGTTCCAGTACTACGCCTCGACCGCCAACCCGACGCATGCGCGCCCCACGTCGGTGGCAATGATCGCTCGCCAGGGCGATGCGGCGAACCATCAGTACGACATGACCGACTTCTACGCCGCCGTGGAAGCAGGCAACTTCCCGGCCGTGAGCTTCCTCAAGGCGCCGGGCTACCAGGACGGCCATGGCGGCTATTCCGATCCGCTCGACGAACAGCAGTTCATCGTGCATGTGATCAACTTCCTGCAGCAGCAGCCGGACTGGCGTGATACGGCCGTGGTCATCGCTTATGACGACTCCGATGGCTGGTACGACCACCAGGCGGCGCCGCGGGTGAATGCGTCGTCGTCGGCGGCGGATGCGCTGGACGGCGCTGGCGTGTGCAAGGCGCGCGGCACACTGCCGGGCACGGACAGCAAGGGCAAGCCGGTACAGGGACGTTGCGGCTATGGTCCGCGTCTGCCGTTGCTGGTGGTCTCGCCGTGGGCGCGCAGCAACCACGTCGACCACACGCTGACGGACCAGTCTTCCATCACGCGCTTCATCGAAGACAACTGGCTGCATGGCAAGCGTCTTGGCGGCGGTTCGTTCGACGCGGAGGCCGGCTCGCTGGAGCACATGTTCGACTTCTTCCAGCCATTCACCGCGCATCGCAAGCTGCTGCTGGACGAGCAAACCGGCCAGCCGGTGAAGCCGTCCCTGCCGTGGGCCAGCACGTCCGACGGGCATCGCGGTTGATCGACTGATCAGCGCGTCATCAGGCGCCCCGGCCGTGCCGGGGCGCTTCGTCGTCTCCGCAAGAGGAGTCGTTTGATCGTGACGGCATCGCGTCGCCGTTTTCTCCAGGGCATGGGCCTGATGGCCGGCACGGGCATGCTGCGCGCCTGGGGTGCGCCCATGCACATGGCCATGCAAAAAAAGAGCAGCGGCCTGTGCCAGCACGACATTGCCGACCAGACAGCCGTGCCGCGTCTGCTCGATCCATCGCGACTTACGCCTTTTGTTGATCCTCTGCCTTTGCCGCCGACCTTGCGTGCCTCACGCGGCGAGTTGCTGCGCGTCGCGATGCGCGAGACCGCCCAGCGCCTGCACCGCGACCTGCCGCCCACGCGCGTGTGGACGTATGGAGACTGCTTTCCCGGCCCAACCATCGAAGCCCAACGCGGCAGTGCGTTGAAAGTGGAGTGGATCAATCATCTGCCGGCGAAGCATTTCCTGCCCATCGACCATCACATCTGCGGCGCCGAAGCCGATGTGCCCGAGGTTCGCAGTGTCGTGCACGTGCATGGCGCCCGCGTGCCTGCATCGGCGGATGGCTATCCCACCGATTGGTTCGTGCCTGGGCAATCGCGTCGCCAGGAATATCCGAACGGACAGGATGCCGCCACGCTCTGGTACCACGACCACACCATGGGCATCGAACGACTGAATCTCTATGCCGGCATGTTCGGCATGTATCTGTTGCGCGATGAGCATGAGGCATCGCTGGGCTTGCCAGCCGGCGAATTCGAATGGCCGCTGGTGCTGAGTGATCGCCTGCTCACGGAAGACGGCCAGTTGTATTACCCGGTGTCGGGGATCAGCGACGCGCCGTGGGTGCCCGAGGTGTTCGGCAATGTCATGCTGGTGAATGGCGCCGTGCTGCCCAAGCTCGACGTGCGTGCGCGACGCTATCGGTTCCGCGTACTCAACGCGGCCAACGGACGGTTCTTTCGCCTGAGGCTGCGCGGACAGCGTCCCTTTCTGCAGATCGGCAGCGATCAGGGGCTGCTTCCGTCGCCGGTTACGCAGACCAGCCTGTTCCTTGCGCCGGGCGAGCGTGCGGACCTGATCATCGATTTCGCGGCCATGGCCGGAAACCAGCTGGAGCTGATGAACGATAGCCTCCCGCTGATGCGTTTCGATGTCGGCTTCGGCAAGGAGAACGACGACAGTCGCGTGCCTGCCGTGCTGCGCGACGTGCCGCGCATGGCCGAGGGCATGGCAAGCCAGACGCGTGTGCTCAGCATTGACGAGTATGCCGACTGCGTAGCCGAACCCATGCTGATGCTGCTCGATGGCAAGCATTGGCAGGATCCCGTGAGCGAAAAGCCCAAGTTGGGAAGCACCGAGATCTGGAGCCTGGTGAACCTCACGGGGGACACTCATCCGATCCACCTGCATCTGGTGCGTTTCCAGATTCTCGACCGGCGCCCGTTCGACGTGAACGCCTACCTCGAGTCGAAAACCTTGCGCTATACCGGGCCTGCGCAACCGCCACCGGCGCATGAGGCAGGCTGGAAGGACACCGCGCAGGTCTATCCCGGCATGGTCACGCGCTACATCATCACCTTCGAAGGCTATACCGGCCGCTACGTGTGGCATTGCCATCTACTGGAACACGCATCCAACGAAATGATGCGGCCATTCGAAGTGGTGGCGTGAAGCCAGGGGAGGTGCGCCCTCACGTGGGAGCGCACCCTGTTCAGGACTGCTACGTGTCAGACCGATGCTGTCTGCACTCAAGCATTGCCGCAGTCGGTATCTTGCCGGAACTTTAGGCGTTGCCCTGATGACCGTCGCGCAGCGACGAGGGCGGCGCCGGCAACGTATCGGGCGCCACGGCGCCACCGGAGATGATGAAAGCCATCGCCTGGTCCATGGTCCAGTCAGTCGGCGTGAGTTCGTCCACGGCTACCACTTCGAGGTAGCCACCCGTGGGGTTAGGCGTGGTCGGGATATAGACGGCCGCCATCTCGCGGCCGGTGCCTTCTTCGGTCATCAGGCGCGTGACGAAGCCGACCACCTTCATGCCCTTGCGGGGAAAATCGATCAGCACCACGCGCTGCACGCCCGATGGCTTCTGCTGAAGCACGGCCATCAATTTCTTGGTGCCGCCATAGATGGTCTGCACCAACGGAATGCGTGCCAACAACGCATCGAAACCATCGATCAGGCGCTGGCCGATCACGCGATTGGCGAGCCAGCCGATCACGTAAAGCACGAGCAGCGTCAGCAGCAGGGCCAGGACGAAAAGGGCGGCGTCGCTGTTGAGCGCGGCCTCCGCCTTGGGCGAGCGTGGCGAGAACGAACCGAGCAGCGTCGTGACCAGCGGCGAGCCGATGCCGGCGAGCAGGCTCAGCACGAACTTGAACACCACCCACGTCACCCATAGCGGAATGACGGTGAGCAGGCCAGTGATCAGATAGCGTTTGACGCGAAAGCGCTTCATGGGCAATGCCGGGAGCCAGGGGACACGGCATTGTCCCACGGGGACTAGCTTTGCGTCGTAGGGGAGACGTCGGCGAAGCCGGCGTCGCATCTCATGTTGAACGTCAATCGGGTGGCGAAGGCGCCTCCGCGCGCGCCTTGGGTTTCAGCCGCACGTACAACTGCTTGCTTACGCGGGCGACCACGTCGCCGCTCGCGGTCGTCACGTCGACTTCGAACCAGCGCAGCACTTTCTGGCCGTTTGCGGCCGCGGTGCGCAATTCGTCGACGGTGGCCGTGTCGAGCTTGAAGTGCGCATAGACGTCTTCGCGTCCCGGCGCCACGAATTCGATGGCGCCGGCCTTGTCCCACACGAAGTAGTCGCTGCCCAGCTGATGCATGGCCAGCAGCATCCAGAAGGGGTCGGTCATCGCGAACAGGTTGCCGCCGAACTGGGTGCGCACATAGTTGCGGTTCCACGGGCGAAGCCGCAGCACCACCTTCACCTCGGACCAATCGGCAGCCACGTGCTGCACGCGGATGCTGTTGAAAAGAAACGGAGGCCACAGGTTCATCAGGCGGCGGAGGGTAGAGGCACGCATAGGCAGTGTGATTGGCGCAGGGGGCGCTTAAGATACCTCAAACATACGGTTGCGTATGTTTTCGCCGGTAACCACCCGATCAGAGGGGGGTGATGGTTCCCGCGCCCGATATCGTTCCTGGGTGCTGGTCGAGGCCGAAGCGATAGAGAAGCGCGCGCAAGAGGTGGTTGGATCGATGGGCGGTTGTCGATTCAATAGCCTCAGGGTGGGCCGTCATGCGGATGTTCAAGGCGGCTTCTACCAAGGTCGAATTCGGGCGTGCAAAGTCGCGGTGCCACGCCGCTTCTGCGCGTTTCTGCGCGGGCCGCGCAGCGATAGGCGCGCCGGTCTCGTTTGGGAACCGCTGGTGCGCGGCATTAGAATGTCCGACTGAAGGCGCTGATGAGTCATGGTGTCTTCGCCATGGGTAAGGTGTCACCTTGATGGCCGATGCGCGGGATAGCCTGCTCGTTGGGGATCGAACAGGTGCCATTTCGTCCGTCCAGGCGCGCGGCATCGCTTCAACGGCGAGCCACGCGCGCTATCGAACAGCGGCGCGCGCAGTTGGCGGATGCGCTCCGTGTGTCGCGGTCCGCCGAAGGTCACATCCAGGGTTCCCCACATCATGAACAACGCCTACCGCCAATCCCTTCCCGGCACGTCGCTGGACTATTTCGATGCGCGCGCCGCCGTGGAAGCGATCCAGCCGGGTGCCTACGACACGCTGCCGTACACCTCGCGCGTGCTCGCCGAAAACCTGGTGCGCCGCTGCGACCCGTCGATCCTCACCGATTCGCTCAAGCAGATCATCGAGCGCAAGCGCGAACGCGACTTCCCGTGGTTCCCGGCGCGCGTGGTGTGCCATGACATTCTCGGCCAGACGGCGCTGGTGGACCTTGCGGGCCTGCGCGATGCGATCGCCGAGCGCGGTGGCGATCCGGCCAAGGTGAACCCGGTGGTGCCAGTGCAGCTGATCGTCGATCACTCGCTGGCAGTGGAGTGCGGTGGTTTCGATCCGAATGCGTTCGCGAAGAATCGCGCCATCGAAGATCGCCGCAACGAAGACCGCTTCCACTTCATCAACTGGACCAAAAAGGCGTTCGAAAACGTCGACGTGATCCCGCCGGGTAACGGCATCATGCACCAGATCAACCTGGAGAAAATGTCGCCGGTGATCCAGGTGCAGGACGGCGTGGCCTATCCGGATACCTGCGTGGGCACCGACAGCCACACGCCGCACGTGGATGCATTGGGCGTCATCGCCATTGGCGTCGGCGGTCTGGAGGCTGAGAACGTGATGCTCGGCCGCGCCTCGTGGATGCGCCTGCCGGACATCATCGGCGTAGAGCTCACCGGCAAGCGCCAGCCCGGCATCACGGCCACCGACATCGTGCTTGCGCTCACCGAGTTCCTGCGCAAGGAAAAAGTGGTTGGCGCCTATCTCGAATTCCGCGGCGAAGGCGCGTCGAGCCTGACCCTGGGCGACCGCGCGACCATTTCCAACATGGCGCCCGAATACGGCGCGACCGCGGCGATGTTCTTCATCGACGGCCAGACCATCGATTACCTGCGCCTTACCGGTCGCAGCGACGAGCAGGTCAAGCTGGTGGAAACCTATGCCAAGGCGGCGGGCCTGTGGGCCGACACGCTGGTGCACGCGCAGTACGAGCGCACGCTGACGTTCGACCTCTCCTCGGTCGTGCGCAACATGGCCGGTCCGTCCAATCCGCACAAGCGCCTGCCGACGTCGGATCTCGCGGCGCGCGGCATCGCCGGCGAATGGACGGAGCAGCCGGGCCAGATGCCCGATGGCGCGGTGATCATCGCCGCCATCACCAGCTGCACCAACACCAGCAATCCGCGCAACGTGATTGCCGCCGCGCTGCTCGCACGCAACGCCAACGCACGCGGACTCACGCGCAAGCCGTGGGTGAAGAGCTCGCTCGCACCAGGCTCCAAGGCCGTGCAGTTGTATCTGGAAGAAGCCAACCTGCTGCCGGATCTGGAGAAGCTCGGCTTCGGCATCGTCGCGTTCGCCTGCACCACCTGCAATGGCATGTCCGGCGCGCTAGATCCGGCCATCCAGCAGGAGATCATCGATCGCGATCTCTATGCCACGGCCGTGCTATCCGGCAACCGCAACTTCGATGGCCGTATCCATCCGTATGCCAAGCAGGCCTTCCTGGCCTCGCCGCCGCTGGTCGTCGCCTACGCCATCGCAGGCACCATCCGCTTCGACATCGAGAAGGACGTGCTCGGCGTTGATGCCAACGGCCAGCCGGTGACGTTGAAGGACATCTGGCCAAGTGACGAAGAGATCGACGCGATCGTGGCTTCCAGCGTGAAGCCCGAGCAGTTCCGCAAGGTCTATGAGCCGATGTTCGCGCGCACCGGTCACACCGGCACCAGCGCCGCGCCGCTGTACGACTGGCGTGCGCAAAGCACTTACATCCGTCGTCCGCCGTACTGGGAAGGTGCGCTAGCCGGCGAGCGCACGCTCAAGGGCATGCGTCCGCTGGCCGTACTCGGCGACAACATCACCACCGATCACCTGTCGCCGTCGAACGCGATCCTGCCCAACAGCGCCGCGGGCGAATACCTCGCGAAGATGGGCCTGCCGGAAGAAGACTTCAATTCGTACGCGACGCACCGCGGCGACCACCTCACCGCGCAGCGCGCCACCTTCGCCAACCCCACGCTCATCAACGAAATGGCGGTGGTCGATGGCGAAGTGAAGAAGGGCTCGCTGGCGCGCGTGGAGCCGGAAGGCAAGGTCATG
Source organism: Dyella jiangningensis (assembly GCA_000632805.1). Lineage (GTDB taxonomy): Bacteria > Pseudomonadota > Gammaproteobacteria > Xanthomonadales > Rhodanobacteraceae > Dyella > Dyella jiangningensis. Next base: position 706,537 of record CP007444.1, read on the forward strand.
CGCATGTGGGAAGCGATCGAAACCTACATGGATCGCAAGCAGCCGTTGATCGTGATCGCCGGTGCCGACTATGGCCAGGGTTCCTCGCGCGACTGGGCGGCGAAGGGCGTGCGTCTTGCTGGCGTGGAAGCCATCGCCGCCGAAGGCTTCGAGCGCATCCATCGCACCAACCTGATCGGCATGGGCGTGCTGCCGCTGGAGTTCAAGCCGGGCACCAACCGCAAGACGCTGGGCATCGACGGCACGGAAACCTTCGACGTGGTCGGCGCGCGCACGCCGCGAGCGGACCTCACGCTGGTCATCCACCGCAAGAATGGCGAGCGCGTCGAGGTGTCGGTGACCTGTCGCCTGGATACCGCCGAAGAGGTGTCGATCTACGAGGCGGGCGGCGTGCTGCAGCGCTTCGCGCAGGACTTCATCGAGGCTTCGCAGGCGGCGTGATCGCAGGCGGCCACCGTGGGCGATGCCTCGCAGCATCGCTTCACGGTTGATGACGCCGCTCGCGTGGCATGCGCGAGCAGCGTCCAGTCACCACAGGACATTACATACATGGCTCAGCTCCCCCAGATACGCATCCCCGCCACCTACCTGCGCGGCGGCACCAGCAAGGGCGTGTTCTTCCGCCTGCAGGACTTGCCGGCATCGGCGCAGGTGCCGGGCGCTGCGCGCGATGCGTTGCTGCAGCGTGTGATCGGCAGCCCCGATCCCTACGGCAAGCAGATCGACGGCATGGGCGGCGCCACGTCCAGCACCAGCAAGACGGTGATCGTGTCCAAAAGCGCCCGGCCGGACCACGACGTGGATTACCTGTTCGGCCAGGTGGCGATCGACAAGGCCTTCGTCGACTGGAGCGGCAACTGCGGAAACCTCTCGGCGGCGGTGGGCCCGTTTGCCATCGCTGGCGGCCTGGTCGATCCGGCACGCTTGCCGCGGGATGGCACGGCCGTCGTGCGCATCTGGCAGGCCAACATCGGCAAGACCATCATCGCGCACGTGCCGATGGCGAATGGTGAGGTCCAGGAAACCGGCGACTTCGAACTCGACGGCGTGACCTTCCCAGCGGCCGAAGTGCAGTTGGAGTTCATGGATCCGGCCGCTGAAGAAGAGGGTGCGGGCGGTGCGATGTTCCCGACGGGCAATGTGGTCGATGACCTGGACGTCCCGGGCGTCGGCACGCTCAAGGCGACGATGATCAACGCCGGCATCCCGACGATCTTCGTCGAGGCTTCCGCGATCGGCTATACCGGCACCGAGCTGCAGGATGCGATCAACAGCGACGCCAAGGCACTGGCGATGTTCGAGACCATTCGCGCGCACGGCGCATTGCGCATGGGCCTGATCAAGTCGCTCGACGAGATCGCCACGCGGCAGCACACGCCGAAGGTCGCTTTCGTCGCCAAGCCTGCCGGCTATGTCGCGTCCAGCGGCAAGCCCGTGGCAGCCTGCGACATCGACCTGCTCGTGCGCGCGATGTCGATGGGCAAATTGCATCACGCGATGATGGGTACGGCCGCGGTGGCCATCGGTACGGCCGCTGCGATTCCAGGCACCCTCGTGAACCTTGCCGCCGGCGGCAGCGAACGTCAGGCAGTGCGCTTTGGTCATCCGTCGGGGACCCTGCGTGTCGGTGCCGAGGCGCAGTTGGTCAATGGCACGTGGGCGGTGACCAAGGCCATCATGAGCCGCAGCGCGCGCGTGCTGATGGAAGGCTGGGTGCGCGTGCCAGGCGATTCGTTCTGAGCTGAGTCCGGTCCCCGCCGAATGGATGGCCGAGCCGCCCGGCGCTGGTAAGGAACGGCAGACTGGTCATGCCTTCCTACCCATCGCGCAGGATGAGGTGTGCGGCTATCCGTTGGCTCCATCAGCCGTGGGGTATCGCATCGCAGGCTGTCTGGAAGCTAGCCGGCTGATATCTCCCCGCGCGGTCACCTTGCCGCTGGCGCCTCTTCGCCCGTGGAGAAAACCAGCGCCCATGGATGGCTGTGCCGGCGCGAGCTGGCATTGCCCATGCCTACGCCGGGCAGGGCATCCATCCCCTTATGAACTTGCGATCCGCTACCTATACTGCGGGTTCAACGCGACCGTCTGGGGGCGGGGCGTCACAGGGGAGAACGTATGAAGAAGCTGCTCAAGCGTGCAGTGGCCTACGCGCTTTGTCTGTTGTCGGGTCAGGCGCTCGCGGGAAGCGTGCCGTTCACCGACCTCGCGCGTCACGTGCAATACGACAAGGTGAAGATCTCACCCGATGGGCACTACCTCGCTGCCACCACGGTGGTCAACGGCAAGCCCATGCTGGCGCTGGTGGACCTAGTCAAGCAGAAGGGCAACATGGTCCGGCCGCGCGAAGGAAACCAAGTGGTGGACCTGTGGTGGGCCAACGATCATCGCGTGCTGTACACCGAAGGCACCAAGGTGGCTGGCTGGGACCGTCCCTTCTCCACGGGCGAAATCTTCGCGATCAATGGCGACGGCTCTGGGTCGGAGCTGCTGTTCGGTTACCGAGCAGGCGGTCCGGTCAAGGCGACGCATATCCAGCAGCGCGAACCGGAGCGAGCTACCGGTGAAATCATCGATACCCTGCGTAACGACGAGGATCACGTGCTGATCGGTGTCACGCCGTGGAACAGCGGTGCGGACGGCGATTTCACCAAGGTCTACATGATGGACATACGCGACGGCAGCAAGCATCCGATTGCGACCGCTCCCGTGCGCAACGCGGCGTTTGTCACCGACAACAAGGGCGTGGTCCGGTTTGCTTTTGGTTGGGATAGCCGCGCCCACTTGCAGGTGTTTTACCGCGATGGCGATGGCAAGCCGTGGACGCTGCTGTTCCAGGGCACCGATGAAAAAGACGTGCCGCTGCCCTACACGTTCAGTCGGGACGACACCCACGTATACATGTCCTGCACCATACCCGGCGCGGCCAGCGCCTTGTGCCAGTGGGATGTGGCGACGCAGGCCATGCTGGAAAAACCCGTTTGGAGCAGTGCCGTTGCGGGATTGGATGGCCTCGTCTACAGCCTGGATGGGCTGGACGTCGTCGGCGTGAACTCGATGCCGGCGATGCCGACCACCGAGGCGATCGTCGCCGGGTCTGACACGATGAATGCCATCGTCGGCATGTCTAAGCAGTTTCCAGGCGAGAGCGTACGCATCGTCTCCAGCACGGACGACGGTAGCAAAGCCGTGGCGTTGGCATCGTCGGATATGGATCCCGGTACGTTCTACCTGTGGGATGCAGCTACAGGCAATGCATCGGTATTGCTGCAGCGCGCGCCATGGATCAAGCCTGACCTGATGGCATCCATGGAGGCAGTGGAGTTCAAGGCGCGTGATGGCCTTACGCTGCATGGCTACCTGAGCACGCCACCGGGCAAGGAGAAATCCAAGCATCAGCCACTGGTGGTCTTCGTGCACGGAGGTCCTTTCGGCGTGCGCGACGAATGGACTTACGATCCATATGTCCAGGCGCTCGCCACGCATGGCTACGCCGTGCTTCAAGTGAACTACCGTGGCTCCAGCGGCTACGGTCACGCATTCGTCAAAGCGGGCTATGGAGAATGGGGTGGCAAGATGCAGGATGACCTGACTGACGCCACGCATTGGGCCATCCAGCAGGGCATCACGGACGCAGGACACATCTGCATCTTCGGCGGCAGCTATGGTGGTTACGCGGCGCTCGAAGGAGCAGTGAAGGAACCAGATCTCTATCGCTGCGCCATTGGCTATGTCGGCGTCTACGATCTGTCCCTGATGTATTCCAAGGGCGACATTTCGGATCAGATTGCGGGCAAAAGCTTTCTGCGCTATTCGCTAGGAAGCGACGCGGCCACGCTGGCTGCGCGTTCGCCCGTCAACCAGCTCGACAGCCTCAAGGCTAACGTGATGCTGATTGTGGGTGGCCAGGATACGCGCGTGCCGCCGCAGCATGGCGAAAACCTGCACGCGGCGCTGCAGAAGCGCGGCATTGCCCACGAGTGGCTGTACAAGTCAGATGAAGGCCATGGTTTTTATGACGAGAAGAACCAGGCCGAACTGTTCGAACGGGTGACTCAGTTCCTCGATCGCAACCTGGGCGGCCAGTCTGCGGGTGCCGGTTCGCCTTGAGCGAACCTCACGCCTCATGACGCTTCGGCTTGCCGGAGTGTCATGAGGCGATAGCGGAGTGGGATCTCAGCGAAGCGAACGGCTTCGCTCAGAACAACAGCGACGCCATCCGTCGGCGATAGCGGCCGACGAGCTCCGCATCGTCCAGCGTTGAGAACGCGGCGAGCAGACGCTTCTTTGCCTGGCCGTCGTTCCAGTCGCGCGCCTTTTCCAACGTGGTGAGGAACTGGTCGAGCCCGGCGGCGGAGTCGCCATCCAGCAACAGGCGCACGCCCAGCAGATCGCGCGCTTCCCAGTCGGCTCCGTCGGCTTGAACGCGCTGTTCCAGTTCGGCCATCGAGGGGGCGCCCTTGAGCGCACGCGCCAGGTCGAGTTGACTGCGCAGGCGCACCGCGCGCGGATCGGTGGCGAGGTTGGCGGGCAGGGCGGCGAGTTCGGTTTCCGCCGATTCCACGTTGCCGGCCCACATCAGCGCCAGGGCCAGGTCAAGCTTCAGCTCGGTCCGCTCCGGCTCTGCGGCGATCGCCTGCTGGATGCGGTTGATGGCTTCCTCGGGCGTCTCCTCTACGACCGCTTCGCCGTCGTCATTGGCGGCTTCACCGTCCTGCGGCTGCACGTGGCGCAGCAGGAATTCGCGCAACTGCCCTTCGGGCAAGGCACCGGCGAAACCATCGACGATCTGGCCGTCTTTCACCAGCATCACCGTGGGGATGCTACGGATGCCGAACATGCCGGCAAGCTGCTGGGACTTGTCCACGTCGACCTTGGCCAGACGGAAGGCGCCATTGAACTCGCCGGCCAGCTTTTCCAGCATCGGGCCGAGGGTCTTGCAGGGGCCGCACCAGGTCGCCCAGAAGTCCACCAGGATGGGCGTGGTCAGCGAGGCCTGCAGCACCTCGGCTTCGAAGTTGTCCTCGCGCACGTCGAAGACATGCGTATCGGCGGTCGTGGCACTCACTGGAAACTCCCGTTGACGGATGGCCCACAGATCAGGGCAATGCCCAGCATATCAAGGGTTAAGCAGGTTCCGGCCCATTTCACGGAGAGATGACGCGAGGAGCTCCGCGGCCGACGGGAGCGCCTTGGTTGCTTACGATGGCTTCAGGGATGGGTGTGTAACAGGGGTGTCCAAGGTCCTATCGGCGTTCGCCAATGATATTTGCGAAAATCCCTCAATGACCATGCCCATGCAAGGCGTCAAAACAGGCATCGCGCCGCCCACGCTGTGGATCTGCGAGCACTGCGATACCGTCTATCGCAGGCGCGAGCTCGCGTGCGGCGAGGTGGCGCGCTGCGTGCGCTGCGACGCCATCCTGGCGCGCCATCACAGCCTGTCGGTGAACGCCATCCTGGCGCTGGTGGTGACGGCCATGATCGCATTCGTCCAGGCCAACATCTGGCCCATCGTCACCCTGGGCCTCAACGGGCAGTTGATGAGCACCACCTTGTGGGGCTGCATCGTGATGATGTGGCGCGAGCATGCGCAGGTGGTGGCCGTGCTGGCGGCCGCCACGTTGTTCTTCTTCCCCATCGTCAAGATGCTGCTGCTGGGCTGGGTGTCGCTGTATGCGCGGTCCGGCCGTCGCGCGCCCGGGTTCCGCTGGGCCATGGTGACGCTCTACCGCATCGGCCCGTGGACGATGAGCGAAGTGTTCGTGCTCGGCACGCTGGTCGCCATCGTCAAGGCGCATATGTATTTCGACGTGATCCCCAACCCCGGCATCTTCGCCTATGGCGTGCTGATGCTGATCATTACCGCGTTCTCGAGCATCGACGTGCGTCGCCTGTGGGATATCACCAGCGAGACGCCGGCATGAATACCTTGCCCCGCGCCAGCGATCTCGGCCTGGTCGGCTGCCACGTATGCGGCATGGTCTGCCGCGACGTCGAGGCGCCCGATGCTGCCTGCCCGCGTTGCGGTTCCTCGTTGCACAAGCGCAAGGCGGCGAGCTACAGCCGTACCTGGGCGCTGCTGGTCGCCGCCTTCCTTTTTTATATTCCCGCCAACGTATTGCCGATCATGCGTACGGTGAGCGTGGGTGACGTGGACGACAACACCATCCTCAGCGGCATCATCGAGCTATGGGTGAAAGGTTCGCCCGACCTTGCGATCATTGTGTTCACTGCGAGCATCGTGGTGCCCGTGCTGAAGTTCTTCGCCCTGAGCCTCTTGCTGATCAGCGCGCAACGAGGCAGCCAATGGGCCCAGCGGCAGCGCTCCAAGCTGTACCGGCTGGTGGAATTCATCGGCTATTGGTCGATGCTGGACGTGTTCGTGGTGGCGCTGCTCACGGCGCTGGTGCAGTTCGGTTTCTTCAGCCAGGTGGAGCCCTTGCCTGGCGTGGTGTATTTCGGCCTCACGGTAGTCATTACCATGCTGGCTTCGATGACGTTCGACCCCCGACTGATCTGGGATGGCAGGGACTTCGATGACTGACGACAACGAGATCACCGACGACCTGCCCGAACCGGTGGTGCGACGGCCGCGCGTCAACGCATCCATCGTGTGGCTGGTGCCGATCATTGCGGCGCTGGTGGGCCTTTCGCTGGTGATCCATGCCTGGCTGGAGGCTGGCCCCACGATCAGCATCAGCTTCCTCAGCGCCGAGGGCCTGGACCCGGGCAAGACGCCGGTGAAGTACAAGAACGTGACCATCGGCCGCGTGACCGCCGTGCGGCTCAGCGAAGACCGTTCGCGCATCATCGCCAAGGTGGCGCTGGAGAAGAGCGCGCAGGGCTTCGCCACCGCGGACACGCGGTACTGGGTGGTGCGTCCCCGTATCGGCCTGGGCGGCGTGTCGGGCATCGATACGCTGCTGTCGGGCGCCTTCATCGGCGCGGACGTGGGCGAATCGAGCGAGCCCAAGAGCGAATTCACCGGGCTGGAAAATCCGCCGCCGGTCACCCACGGCGCGCCGGGCAAGACCTTCGACCTGCATTCGGACGACCTCGGCTCGCTCGATATCGGCTCGCCCGTGTACTACCGCCGCATCCAGGTCGGCCGCGTGTCGACCTATCACCTGGACAAGGACGGCAAGGGCGTCACGCTGCAGATCTTCGTGGATGCGCCGAACGATCAGTTCGTCACCACCTCGTCGCGCTTCTGGAACGCCAGCGGCGTGGATGTGTCGCTGGGTGCGGACGGTTTGAAGGTCAACACGCAGTCGCTGGCCACGGTGCTGGCCGGCGGCGTGGCATTCCAGGATCCGCCGGGCCCGCACGACGCCACGCCCGCGCAGGAGGACGCCGCCTATCGGCTGTTCAATGACCGCGCCACCGCCATGGCGCCGCCGGACGGCGAACCGAAGTACATCCGCATGCGCTTCAACCAGTCCCTGCGTGGACTCGCGGTGGATGCGCCGGTCGAATTCCTCGGCGTGCCATTCGGGCGCGTGGTGTCGGTCAACCTCGATTTCGACGAAAAGACCCAGACCTTCCCGACCATCGTCGGCGCTGTGGTCTATCCGGCCCGCCTCGGCAAGGCGCACGACAAGCTGGTGGCGCTGGCGCGGTCGCGCGGCGACGACGAGCAGATGTCCCAGATGATGGGTCGCCTGGTCGAGCATGGCCTGCGTGCGCAGGCGCGCACCGGCAACCTGCTGACCGGCCAGCTGTACATCGCGATGGACTTCCTGCCGAAGGCGCCCAAGGTGGCCTTCGACGGGACCGCCAAGCCGCTGGAGATTCCCACTGCGCCGGGCGACTTGGACAAGATCCAGCAGCAGATTGCCGACATCGTGGGCAAACTGCAGAAGGTGCCGTTCGACAGCATCGGCAAGAACCTCGACCAGTCGCTGGCCGAACTCAATCGGACGCTGAAGCAGGTCAACGGCAGCGTCTTGCCGGAAGTGAAGAACACGCTCAAGGGTGCACAGCAGACGCTGGGCACCGCCAACAGCGCTTTCGCGCCGGATGCGCCGCTGCAGCAGAATCTCGGCGGCACGTTGCAGGAACTGCAGCGCGCCGCGCGTTCGCTGCGCGTGCTTACCGATTACCTCGGCGATCACCCGGACGCGCTGCTGCGCGGACGCCGCGCCGACGACAAGTTGCAGCAGACGCAGCCTCCGCCGGCCGCGCCGACACAAGGGAGCAAGCCATGATCCGTGCCCGAACCCTGAACCTGGGCGTGGCCCTGCTCGCACTCGTGGTTGGCGCGTGCAGTTCGGTGCCGCCGATCCGCTATTTCACCCTGGTGCCCGCGCCCGGGACAGAAACCGCAGCCGCACCGGCCGCGCAGTCCTTCCAGTTCGAACTATTGCCGGTCGCCGTGCCGGCCCAGGTCGACCAGCCCCAACTGGTCGTACGCCAGGGCGGGCAGGGCGTGGCCGTGCTTCAGGGCCAGCGCTGGATCGCGCCGCTGGGCGATGAAGTCCGTGGCGCCTTGTCGGCCGACCTGGCCCGCGACTTCCATGCGCTGGACGTGACCAGTCTGCCGGCCCAGGGCAAGGCTGCCGTGCGCATCAAGGTCGACGTGCGGCGCTTCGATTCGGTACCCGCCAGCTATGCCTATATCGATGCCGCGTGGAGCGTGCGCCCATTGAAGGGTGGCGAGCCCTTGGCTTGTACCAGTCGCATCAGCGAAACCGTGGGCGAGGGTTATGACGCTCTCGTGCAAGGTCACCAGCTGGCCATCGCTCGCCTTGCCGGCCAGATTGGGATCGTGGCCGGCGCCTTGGCCAACGGCCAGGCCACCAGCTGCCCGGCCTCCTGACGCGCACCCCGCGCCACACTGTAGGAGCGCACCCAGTGCGCGACCGCAGCACTGCGGCGTACCCGGTCCCGCCTTGGCAAAAACCGCCTCTGCGGGACGATTTGACGCCATTTCTGCTAGTCTGCCGCGTTCACCATCAGTCATTGCCGACTGAGAAAAACATCACGGCGCCGGACACATGCAGGACATTCAGGATCAGGGTTACAACGAGGGCAGCGAGCACGGCTACCAGCCGCAGGCGGTGGAAACCGTCGCTCAGACTTTCTGGCGTGACCATCGCGCCTACGAGGTGAAGGAAGACGCCTCGCGGCCCAAGTTCTACTGCCTTTCCATGCTGCCGTACCCGTCCGGCGCGCTGCACATGGGCCATGTGCGCAACTACACCATCGGCGACGTGATCAGCCGCTACCAGCGCATGCAGGGCAAGAACGTGCTGCAGCCGATGGGCTGGGATGCGTTCGGCCTGCCCGCAGAAAACGCTGCGATCAAGAACAAGACCGCGCCGGCGAAGTGGACCTACCAGAACATCGAGCACATGCGCGGCCAGCTGCAGCGCATGGGCTTTGCCTACGACTGGACCCGCGAGTTCGCCACCTGCCGCCCCGAGTACTACCGCTGGGAACAGCTGATGTTCACGCGGTTGATGAAGAAGGGCATGGCCTACCGCAAGAACGCGGTGGTGAACTGGGATCCGGTCGACCAGACCGTGCTCGCCAACGAGCAGGTGGTCGACGGTCGCGGCTGGCGCTCCGGCGCATTGGTGGAAAAGCGCGAGATTCCGCAGTGGTTCCTCAAGATCACCGACTACGCGCAGGAGCTGCTGGACGGCCTGGACACGCTACCGGGCTGGCCGGACGCGGTAAAAACCATGCAGCGCAACTGGATCGGTCGCTCCGAGGGTCTGGAAATCCACTTCGACGTGGAAGGCGAGAGCGAGCCGCTAACCGTCTTCACCACGCGTCCCGACACGCTGATGGGCGTCACCTTCGTCTCCATCGCGGGCGAGCATCCGCTGGCGATCAAGGCGGCACAGAACAACTCGAAGCTGGCTGAATTCCTGGAAGAGCTCAAGCACGGCGGTGTGTCCGAAGCCGAGTTGGAGACCCAGGAAAAGCGCGGCATGGATACCGGCATTGAGGCCATCCATCCGCTCACCGGCGAAAAGATTCCAGTCTTCGTCGCCAACTTCGTGCTGTGGGGCTACGGCACCGGCGCGGTGATGGCCGTGCCGGGTCACGACCAGCGCGACTGGGAATTCGCCCAGAAGTACAGCCTGCCGATCAAGATGGTGGTGGTGAATCGCGCCGTGCTCGACGCCGTGGCCGAGATCCATCACGACCTCTCCAAGGGCGTGGGTTCCGATCCGCTGCGCGCCGCGCTCGGCGTCGGCAGCGTGGACGTCTACGATCTGCCAGCCGCGGTGCAGCTGATCGAAGACTTCGAGAAGAGCATCCAGCAGGACAGCGCCTATACCGAGCGCGGCTACCTGGTGAACTCCGGCGAGTTCGACGGCATGGATTATGGCCAGGCCTTCGAAGCCATGGCGGCGCGGTTCGAGCGCGAGAACAAGGGCGTGCGCCGCGTGAACTGGCGCCTGCGCGACTGGGGTGTGAGCCGCCAGCGCTACTGGGGCTGCCCGATCCCGGTGATCTATTGCCCGACCTGCGACGCGGTGCCAGTGCCGGAAGACCAGCTGCCGGTAGTGCTGCCCGAAGACGTCGCGTTCTCCGGCGTGCAGTCGCCGATCAAGGCCGATCCGGCATGGCGCAAGACCACCTGCCCGCAGTGCGGCGGGGCGGCCGAGCGCGAGACCGACACGTTCGACACCTTCATGGAATCGAGCTGGTACTACGCGCGCTACACCAGCCCGGGCGCCAATGACCAGGTCGACGAGCGCGCCAACTACTGGCTGCCGGTGGACCAGTACATCGGCGGCATCGAGCACGCGATCCTGCACCTGCTGTACTTTCGCTTCTATCACAAGCTGATGCGCGACGCGGGCCTGGTGAAGGCGGACGAGCCGGCCACCAACCTGCTGTGCCAGGGCATGGTGATTGCCGAAACGTTCTATCGCGACAATGCCGACGGTTCGAAGGATTGGATCAATCCGGCCGATGTGGAGATCGAGCGCGACGAGAAGGCGCGCGTGATCGGTGCACGCTCGAAGACGGACGGTGAGCCGGTGAAGATCGGTGGCACCGAAAAGATGTCCAAGTCCAAGAACAACGGCATCGATCCGCAGGCCATGGTGGACAAGTACGGCGCCGATACGGTGCGCCTGTTCTCCATGTTCGCTGCGCCACCGGAGCAGTCGCTGGAATGGAGCGAGGCCGGTGTGGAAGGCATGGCGCGCTTCCTGCGCCGCTTCTGGCGTGAAGTGACCACGCACGCCTCGCAGCCGGATCATCCGGTGGTCGACGTGTCTGCGCTCGATGCCGGCCAGAAGACACTGCGCCGCCAGGTGCACGAAACCATCCATAAGGTCAGCGACGACTTCGGTCGCCGCCACTCGTTCAACACCGCCATCGCCTCGTTGATGGAGCTGCTCAACGCGCTCAACAAGTTCAACGACATGAGCGACCAGGGCCGCGCCGTGCGCCACGAGGCGCTGGAAGCCATGGTGTTGCTGCTCAATCCGGTAGTGCCGCACGTGAGCCACACGCTGTGGCAGGTGCTGGGCCATGCGCCGACCGTGCTGGAAGACCAGCCGTGGCCGCGGGTGGACACTGCTGCGCTGGTGCGCGATTCGCTCACGCTGGCAGTTCAGGTCAACGGCAAGTTGCGCGGTACCATCGAGGTCGCGGCCAACGCTTCGAAGGAAGAGGCCGAGGCGCTTGCCCTGGAACAGCCGAACGTGAAAGCCTTCCTGGAAGGCCAGACCGTGCGCAAGGTTATCGTGGTCCCCGGCAAGATCGTCAACATCGTCGCAGGATAAAATCCATGAGCCGTGTGTTCAAAGCTTCGCTGCTGTTGCTCTCCACGCTGACCCTCGGGGCATGCGGCTTCCACCTGCGCCAGAGCGTTGCGCTGCCGCCGGCGATGCAGCACGTGCACATCACGGCCAGCGGCGACCCCAACCTGCAGCGTGGCCTGGAGCGTGCGCTGGCCAGTTCCGGCGCGACGGTCGAAGAGCATGCCGGCGCTGACATCGCCGAACTCAACATACCGGTGGCGGCCTTCACCACGGATACGCTGACGGTGAGCGGCCAGGCGCGCGTGACCGAATACACGGTGCGCTACCAGGTGCAGTTTGAAGTGCATGACGGCGCGGGCCAGCCGCTGGTGCAGCGCCAGCGCATCGACATGGCGCGTGAGTTCAGTTACGACGCCACCAATACCATCGGTACGACGGCGCAGGTTGACGCGATCCACAGCAGCCTCAACGACGACATGGTGCAGGCGATCCTGTTCCGTCTGCAGGCCGCCGGCCGTCACCCGGAACAGACGGCAGCTCAGGCCGCCCAGGCGGCCGAATCGGCGCCCGCGCCGGCCAGCAGCGTGCACTGAGTCGCCATGCCGCTCAATGCCGTCCAATGGCAGAAATCGCTGACGGCGGATCACCTGCGGCCGGTCTACCTGCTCGCCGGCGAGGAATTGCTGGTGCTGGAAGCCGCCGATGCCTTGCGGGCGCAGGCGCGCAAGCTTGGTTACGCCGAGCGCGAAGTGCTCGACGTAGGCAACCATTTCGACTGGGATGACCTGGCACGATCGGCGGCCGGCATGTCGTTGTTCGCCACGCGCCGCCTGCTGGACCTTCGCCTCCCGACCGGTCGTCCGGGCACCGAAGGCGCCAAGGCCATCAATGAGTTTTGCGCCAATCCACCGCCCGACGTCACCTTGCTGATCACCGCCACCGAGTGGAGCAACAAGCACGAAGGCGCCTGGACCAAGAACCTCGATGCCGCCGGAACGATGGTGGTCTTCAATGCGCCGCGCCCCAACGAGTGGACTGCATGGATTGGCGCGCGACTCGCTTCGCGCGGTCTCTCCGCCACGCCCGACGCTGCGGCGCTGCTTGCCGAGCGCGTCGAAGGCAACCTGCTCGCCGCCGCGCAGGAGATCGACAAGCTGGTCGTGCTGCATGGCCAGGGAAAGATCGACGCGGCGGAAATGGAAAACCTGGTCGCCGACAGCGCCCGCTACGACGCTTTCAAACTCACCGACGCCGCATTCGCGGGCGAGGGCGGGCGTGCGCTGCGCATCCTGCATGGCCTGCATGCGGAAGGCGACGAACTGATCGCGCTGATGGGCTGGTTGGTCAACCAGCTGCAGCTCGCCCTGCGTCTGGCCAATGCGCGCGATTTCGCCGCGCAGGCTCGTGCCGAACGCCTGTGGCCGGCCCGCGAACAACTGTTCCGCAAGGCCCTGCGTCGCGCGCCGCGCGAACACTGGCTGCAGTGCCTCGCGCGTGCCGCGCGCATCGATCGCATGGCCAAAGGCCGCGAACAGGGCGATGCGTGGCTGGAGGCCGAACGCCTGATCGCAGCCATCGCCGAGCCGCGCGCGGCGCAGGCACTCGCGTGATGAGGCGTTTCACTTTTCCCTCTCCGTTATGGGGAGAGGGCCGGGGAGAGGGGCGGGTGCTCGCCTTGGCCTGTCATCACGCGCAGCTGGCCGCATCGTTCAACCTCGACGCAACGTGTCACCTCACCGCAGCCCTCTCTCTTTCCGCGCCAGCTTCGCATCGCGCAAAGGTAAGCGGGAAATCGTCGTGAGCCGCCCTCTCGCGGTCTTCGGCGGTACCTTCGACCCCATCCATCTGGGTCATCTCAGCGTTGCCTGGGAAGCCTCCGAACTGCTCGACGCCGAAGTACGCCTGATGCCGGCCAGCGTGCCGCCGCACCGGCCCTCGCCATTGGCGAATGCGCAACAGCGTGTGGCGATGTTGAAGGCGGCCTTGCAGAAGCAGTCGCGCCTCACACTCGACACGCGCGAGCTTGAACGAAGCGGTCCGTCCTACACCATCGACACGTTGACCGAGCTCAGGAAAGAGCAGGGCGATCGTCCGCTGGTTTTGTTGCTGGGCGTTGACGCTTTCGCCGGCCTGCCGTCGTGGCACCGATGGCGGGAGCTGTTCGACGTCACCCACATTGGCGTGCTCAGCCGACCCGGTGTGCAAGTCACGCTGCCGGACACGCTACTGGCCGAGATCGCAATACGCCGCACCGACGATCCGTCAACGCTGCATGCCACGCCGGCCGGCAAGGTGACCGAACTCTCCGTGACGCCGCTGGAAATCTCGGCGACGCGCATTCGCGAGCTGCTGGCCGAAGGCCGTGATCCTCGCTACCTGTTGCCCTGCGGATTGTTCGACGATCCGTCGATCCTCGCGCCCTACCGCAATCGTTGAGTGCAACCGCGTGCGTTGCAGGAGCGCACCCAGTGCGCGACCGCATCGTCAGCGCTCACCGCTCCGTGGGACCTTCGCGCATCCGGCGCTCTCCTGCTAAAGAAAGTGACGGCTACGACGTTCTCGGCACGAACCTCAACGCCACCGAATTCATGCAATAACGCAATCCCGTCGGACGCGGGCCGTCGTCGAACACATGGCCAAGATGACTATCGCAGCCTGCGCAGTTCACCGCCGTGCGTTCCCACCCAAAGCTGTTGTCGCGTTTCTCGATGACATTTTTCTTGGCAATGGGTTGCCAGAAACTGGGCCACCCCGTGCCGGAATCGAACTGGGTGGCCGCGTCGAACAGTGCCGTGTCGCACGCGGGGCACCGGTACAGGCCTGGGACGGATGGCTTTTCGTGCTGCCCGCTGAAGGCGCGCTCGGTACCTTCGCGGCGCATCACGTAGTACGCGTCGTCCGAGAGCCGCTGATGCCATTGCGCATCGTTGAGTACGAGCTTGCGGACATGGCAGCTGCCAAGGTGGCGGCCGTCGTCGGCAAAGCATTCGAGCAGCAGGTCTTCACCCTGTGCCGCGGGCGTCGCAGCCATGGCTTCTCCGGAGGTCACGCCGCGCCGGGAGAAGACAGGCAGCAACCACGTGCCTGCGACGGCGACAGTACCGCCCGTCAGCGCCGCGCGCAGGAAGCGGCGACGTTCCAGCATCACGATATCCTTGGTACGAGACATGGTGGGCTCCGTCACGCAGATCGCGTGTATCAGCCGAACGTGAAGGCGTACGCCTGCACGCCCGGGTCGAGGAAAGTGATCTCAAACGTGCGCTCGCCGGTGCCGCTGGCCTGACGCACCAGCTGATACAGGCGTTGCGATGTGACCGTGCCGTTGCCGGCGACATCGGTATCCATGCCGTGATCTCCGAGCGGCGCCTTGCCGTCGATCGTTACGCGAAAGCGCACCGGCTTGCCGTCGGACGACGGGCCCAGGACAAGGTGCAGGTCGCGACCACGGAAGCGGTAGACAATGCGGCTGTTGGCACTGTCCGAGCGTGCGCTTTCTTCGCGTACCGTCCACCGCCCATCGAGCGTCCACTGGTTGGTCGTCAGCATCGCTGGCGCGCTGTAGTTCCAGCTGTCGTCATGCGCCACCTGGCCACCCGCGAAGTTCTCGGCTCGTGCGTAGCCGACGTAGGTTTCCGGCGAGCGTTGTGCATCACCCGAACTGGCGGCTTCAGCGCCCTGCGCACCGGGCTGGACATAACCGCCTGGCAAATTCTTCTGTCCTGCCTCGGTGAGCAGCTGGCGAATCACGTCCTCGCTCTGGTCGTATTCACCTTCACCGAAGTGATGATGACGAATGCGGCCTTGCGCATCGATGAAGTAGTGCGCGGGCCAGTATTCGTTGTTGAAGCCTTTCCAGATCGCGTACTCGTTGTCCAGCGCCACCGGATAATCGACGCCTAGGTCCTTCACCGCCTTGATGACGTTCTGCGGCTGCTTTTCGAAGGCGAACTCCGGCGCGTGCACGCCGATCACGACCAGCCCATGCTCCTTGTACTTGTCGGCCCAGCCACGCACGTAGGGCAACGAACGGATGCAGTTGATGCAGGAATAGGTCCAGAAATCGACCAGCACCACCTTGCCGCGCAGCGACGATGCCGTGAGCGGCGTGGTATTGAGCCATTGCGTGGCGCCTCCCAATGAAGGCAACTCGCCTTCGATCGGCAACGGAGCGCCGGCCTTCACCACGGGTTGCGGTGCAGGCGCGGGACGCACGGCATCGATAAGCTTTTGTTCGATACCGCCGGTGCTGGCGAGCGACACGCGCGTCAGCAGGCCTGTGTCGAAGCCCAGCGCGATTGCGGCCACGCCAGCCAGTACCAGCGCACCCAATGCGCGCCGCACCCATTCGCCCGCTCCCAACGAGCGCTTCATCAACGCAAACACGCGGCCGCCCACGGCGAGCGCCAGCGCCAGCGACGTGGCCGCGCCGGCCGCGTAGGTGAGCAGCAGCAGGGTGGTTTGCACGCTCGCGCCATTCAACGCGGCGCCCGTGAGCAGCAGGCCGAGAATGGGGCCGGCGCACGGCGCCCAGAGCAGCCCGGTCGCCGCGCCCAGACCCGCGGCAGACCACGGCGAGCCGCCTTCCGCATCCGAGCGCTGCGTCAGCTTGTTGCCCAACGCCACGAAGGGACGGCTGATCCATTCGGCCAGATGGTTCGACAGCAGGGTGAGGCCAAGCGTGGCCAGCACCACCATGGCAACGATGCGGCCATATTGGTTTGCCCGGATGGCCCACCCGCCGCCCACCGCCGCCAAGGTCGCGACCAGCGCGAAGGTAAACGCCATGCCCAGCAACATCGGCAGCCCGTTGCGGGCGAACGGCCGGTCGGCCCGTGCAAAGACAAAGGGCAACACGGGCAGAATGCAGGGGCTGAGAATGGTCAGGACACCGCCCAGGTAGGCCAGGATCAGCACGAACATGTAGACAGCATCCATCAGGGAGTCATGAGGGTATTCGCCGGGCACGGCGCCACGGTTACCAAGGCTCCGATCCCCGGAAACCGGTATCGACACCCGCCTCCAGCATCCTCCCCACCGCTTCGCCTGTCATGCGCAGCCGCAGAAACAAAAAAAGCCCGGCATTTGCCGGGCTCGGTGGCAGTCGCAAAAGCTGGATCAGAAGCTGGCGCGCACGCCCAGGGTGAACGTTTCCGTGCTGTTGTTGTTCACACGCACGCCACCGTTCAGCGCCCACGTCTTGTTGAACGTATAGAGCAGGCCGAAGTCACCGAAGAAGTTGCCCTCCACACCCCTGCCGCCGTTGCTGTAACCGAGATAGGCATTGGCGATCAGATGGTCGGTGAGGTGGCCCATGACGCCGCTGTTGACCGTCCAGACGTTGTAGTGGTCGTCGAACGATTGGCAGCGATAGCCTTCCAGGCAGAAGCGATCGCTCAGCCTTTCTCGCGTGTAGGAAAGCTGCGTCACCCAGTCGGTACGGTTGCTGATCGCGGTGAAATAGCCTGCCCCCAGTGTCCACGGACGCGACTTGGCCTGCTCGGAGAACGTATAACCGCCCAGGCCGTCAATGGAGTAGCGCTCCTTGTCGGTGCGCAGATCGCTGTAACCGGCAAACACCTGGTAATGGTCGGCAAAGCTATACGAACCGGTCAGCGCGCCGCCGTCAGCGACGAAGCCGTGCCCTGACTGGCTGACGTTGGCGTAGTCGAGCTGCACGTAGTTGTAGCTGATGTCATTGCTCTGACTCGCCTGCGATGCAATCGGGGCGACGAAGGCGGCACATGCCAGGGCCAACAGGATCTTTTTCATGAAGCGTTCCTTGCGGGTGAGGTGGGGCCGCCGAAGCGGGCGCCGCATTAGGCCAGCAGCCCGTGGCCTGTCCCATGAGACCTTTCTGAAATACCGGCGGGCGGTGGCACAGCTGCGCATGGAGTAACGCAAGCGGTTGCTGCACCGAATAAAAGGGAGGCCCCTCCGATAGCGCTCCATGACCGCCGCCTTGACCGCCACCCACCCGATGGTTCTAGATAGCGTCCTTCCTGCCTGGGTCCGGACCAACTTTGCCGTGAGCGACGCCGCTGAAAGCGCCATCGATGTGCCGGAGCGGCGGCGCGCTGCCTGGATGGCGGCTGCGCAGGGCGGTGACCGGCAGGCGTACGAGCGCGTGCTGGCCGATTCCGTGCCGCTGATCCGCGCCGCGGCGCGGCGTCAGGGCGTGGACGTGGATCTGGCGGACGACGTGGTGCAGGAAACCCTGCTCACCGTGCACCGGGTGCGCCATACGTACGATCCGGCCCGTTCCTACGATGCCTGGCTGTCGGCCATTGCCGCGCGGCGCGCGATCGATGCGCTGCGGAGCCAGGGGCGGCGAGGGCACCGCGAGTTGCATGACGAGCGGGCCTACGACATGCACCCCGATGAGCACGACGCCGCCGACGCCACCGAGCGTGACCAGGCCGCGCGCCGCCTGCACGAGGCGATCGCGACGTTGCCGCCGGGGCAGCGCGAGGCGGTCGAGCAGCTCGGCCTCAAGGAACGCTCGCTGGCGGAAGCCTCGGCGCATACCGGTCGGCAATCCGGCGCGCTGAAAGTGAACCTGCACCGCGCCATGAAGGCGTTGCGCACCCGTTTCCATGGAGAATCCTGAGCACATGTCCGAGTCGCGACTCCCCGAGTCACTGATCCAGTCGCTGGGCGTGCAGCTGACTCCGGTGCGGCGCCTGCCGCCACCGTGGCTGCGCACGATCGGCTGGCTGGTGCTGGTGGCGGCGATCGCCTTGGGCTTGCTGTGGCATTACGGTGCCCAGCACATGATTCGTCGCTGGATAGCCGAACCGGATATCGCCGTCGCGGGGATCGGCGCACTGATCACGGCCGTATCGGCTGCCTGGGCGGCGTTTACGCTGGGCGTACCCGGACGTTCCGCCGCATGGGCGTGGCTGCCGTTGCCCGGCCTCGCGCTGTGGGTGGGTGCCAGCGGGCTCGGCTGCCTGCGCGATGTCGTCGTGCCTGGAGCGACGGTGGCCACGGCGCATCAGTCCGGCGACTGCCTGATGTTCATCATCAGTTTGTCGATTCCACTTTCCGCGGTGCTCGTATGGCTGCTGCGTCGCGCCTGTCCGCTTCGGCCCGTGTTGACAGCGGTCATGATCGGGCTCGCCAGCGCGGCCGCTTCCGCGGCGTTGCTGGAAATTTGTCACGGCTTTGCGGTTGCGGTCACCGACCTCATCACCCACGCGATCGCGGTGGGGATCGTGGTGCTGGTCAATGCCCTGATGGGCGGCCGTCTGCTGCAACCCGCATTGAAGTAACCGCTTCTCTCTCCAGACGACGAATGGCCTGTGGCATGCACCGCATGGCCGATCTTTCGAGAGAGCTCCATGAAGACCGTCATTTCTCTGGGGCTTGCAGCCCGGCTGGTTTGTGCATCCACCGCGGCCGCTCAAGACGTCATGCGGCCGGGAGCGCCGTGAAGCACGACGCGATGAAGAGTGGCGACACGACGATGAAGAAAGGTGCTTCGGGCATGAAACACGACGGCATGAAGAAACACGACGCCGCGAAAAAAACGTGATGCGACGCAGCACGGCGATGCCATGACCAGCGACGCGCGCACCAGCGACGACGATGGCACCTCCTGAGGCCGGTGACCTCGGCCACGCCTCGCAAGAAAACGCGCTTTGGAAACCTGTGAGAGCACTGCAGCAAACGAGTCTTGCCGCCTGCGGCCTGTCGATATTGACGCTGAACGACGATGTCGGCCGGTCGCATCGCCGTGTCGGGCATGGGTATACGCTTGGGTCCGTTCCGGGCGTGCATGACAGGCGATCCCGGCATGTGATGTCACGGACCAGGGAAGGGTCGTTCGCATCGGGCAGGACTGCTGATGTGGCGTGGCCGGAACCGACGCAAGCCGGGACCGGATCGTCGGGTCGCTCGGGAAGGGTGGCGCCGGCCGTTTCATGGAAGTGCGGCGTGGCCGCACGGTTACCTCACCGCTTCAGGAGACATGCACTCATGAAAGTTTCCCGTTACGCCGTACTTGCCCTCGCTACTGCCGTTGCTCTTGGTTTCGCCGTATCGCCCGTCATGGCGCAATCCGCGCAGGACACCAGCAAGAATGCGATGAAGTCCAGTTCGGATGCCATGAAAGCCAATTCCGATGCGATGAAATCGAATGCCGATGCGATGAAATCGAACTCGGACGCGATGAAGTCGAACTCGGATGCCATGAAGTCCAACGCGGACGACATGAAGTCCGCCAATGATTCGATGAAGAGCGACAAGAGCAGCACGCACCACAAGAAGCACAAGAAGAGCAGCGAACCGGCGTCGTCTTCGACCAGCGGTCACTGAGTCCTCGCCCGCGTTTCGTCCAAGGCTCCCTTCGCGGGAGCCTTGTTTTTTGGGCGTGGCGTCACGACGGCGTGGTGTAATAGTGCATCGTCCAGGCGACGGAGCACGGATCATGGCCAACAGTTTGCTGCAGCGCCTGGGCATCACCCAGCCGCTCGTTCTCGCGCCCATGTCGGGAGCATCGACACCCGCGCTGGTGGCAGCCGTCTCCAACGCGGGGGGACTGGGTTCGCATGGCGCGGGTTATCTCTCGCCGCAGGCCATCCTCGATGACGCAGCGAAGATCCGCGCGGTGAGCGACCGTCCGTTTGCGCTGAATCTGTTCGTGTTGCCGGACGAGGTGCATGCGGACGAAGCCGCCATCGATCACGCCCGCGCTGCCCTGGACGCGCTCATGGAGCAGGAAGGTCTCGCGGTGCGTACGACGAGACCCGAGCGTTGGTCGCCACGCTTCTCCGATCAGTTCGCCGCGCTGTGCGAAGCGCGTCCTGCCGTGGCGAGCTTCACCTTCAACCTCCTGACGCCCAGGCAGGTGAGCGAACTCAAGCGACGCGATATCGCCATCGTGGGCAATGCGACGTCGCTTGCCGAAGTACGCGCCTGGGCAGCGCTGGGCGTCGATGCCATCAGCCTGCAGGGAGCGGAGGCCGGCGGGCACCGCGGTACCTTCCTGCACGACACGGACGAGGCCATGATCGGGTTGTTCGCGCTGGTCCGGCTCGCCGCTCGCGCGGTGGACGTGCCCCTGATCGCCGGCGGCGGGATCATGGACGGGCAGGGCATGCTGGCAGGGGAAATGCTGGGCGCCGCCGTCAGCCAACTCGGTACCGCGTTCCTGGCGTGTCCGGAATCTGCCGCTGCGTCCGCCTGGAAACAGGACATCCCCGCGACCGAAGACACCCGCGTCACCACCATCCGCAGTTTTTCCGGACGTGCGGCGCGCGGCCGTCGCAATACCTACGTAGACGTCATGGAGCCCAGCGCGGGGCGTTTTCCCGCGTACCCCGTCATGAACGCGCTGACCTCGCCCCTGCGCAAGGCGGCCGCGGCGGCGGGCAGGGGCGATCTCGTCTCGGAGTGGTGCGGACAGGCCGCGAGCCTGTCGCGCCCCATGCCGGCGGCGGAGCTGGTCGCGATCTTGCTTGAGGAGTACGCCCAGTCCCGCGCCAGCCTCGCTTGACGTGGACTTCAGGGTGGGGCGGTATACTGCCCCCGCGCCATCCCGCGCATCGATCATGCATCGAGGCAACCGCACTTGAGTCAGACTTCCACGCGCAGCACCAAATCCGCCACCACGGCGGTCATTCGCCAGCAAGTCCTCGACGCGCTGGACGAACTGAAGGCCAAGGACATTCGTGAGATCGACGTCCGCGGCAAGACCTCCATCGCCGATCTGCTGGTCATCGCCTCCGGCACCTCCGCGCGCCACGTGAAATCCATCGCCGACGAAGTCGTCAAGTTCGCCAAGAAGGCGGGCGTGATGCCGCTTGGCGTGGAAGGCGAGCAGGAAGCCGAGTGGGTACTGGTGGACCTGGGAGACGTGATCGTTCACGTCATGCTCCCGCGTATCCGCGAGTTCTACGGCCTGGAACGGCTGTGGACCGTCGGTGACCGCGAAATGGACGCCGAAGTCGCCAGCGTGGGCTGATGTCCCGCGCTCCGGCGGTCGTGGTCGCGCGCCTCTGCATGCGCGCGACGGTTCTCTTTGTTTCCCTGCTTTTCGGTGAGACGCATGCGTGCGCGCCTGATCGCCGTCGGTGAACGCATGCCCGCCTGGGTGGCGGAGGGTTTTGCCGAGTACCGCAAGCGGTTGTCGCACGACCTGCCGCTCGAACTCATCGAACTCAAGCCTGGCGTGCGCGGCAAGGGCCGTGACGACGCGCGGGCCATCCAGGACGAAGGGGCGGCGATCCTCGCCGCCTTGCCGCGGGATATCCATGTCGTGGCCCTGGATGGGCGCGGCAAGACATGGTCAAGCGAAGACCTCGCCGCGCAGCTCGAAAAATGGCGGATGTCAGGTCGCGATCTGGCGTTTCTCATCGGCGGGCCGGACGGACACGCGCCGGACGTACTCGCGCGTGCCGACCAGAGCTGGTCGCTCGGCCCGCTTACGTTGCCGCACATGCTGGTGCGCCTGGTGCTCGCCGAGCAGCTCTACCGCGCCACCACGCTGCTGTCGGGCCATCCGTACCATCGCGCCTGACCGTCGTACGGCCCCTGCCATGCAGGACGGGCACATGCCACCACGGCCCATTTGCCGGGAAAAGTGGTCATATGATCGGTCGATCATGCTGCCCATACTGCGGTCACTTCAGCTTTCCGGGACCGGCTCATGTCCTTCACGGTGCGTCAGGCCACCATCCATGACATCGATCTTGTCGTGCCGTTGTTCGATGCGTACCGGCAGTTTTATGGCAAGCCGGCCGATCTCGAACTGGCACGGCGCTTCTTGCTCGAACGGTTCCAGCATCACGAATCGGTGATCCTGCTGGCGGTCGATGGTGAAGGGCGGGGCGTAGGATTCACCCAGCTTTACCCGCTGTTTTCTTCCGTGCGTGCAGCGCGCACTTATCTGCTCAATGATCTTTTTGTCGCAGCCGACGCGCGTCGCAGCGGGGTGGCTGCGGCACTGATCCATGAAGCGGAGGACTTTGCGCGAGCGGCGGGAGCAGTGGGCATGTCGCTTACCACGGCGCATACGAACGAGGCTGCGCAACGGTTGTATGAATCCCTGGGCTGGCAGCGCGACCTGGTGTTTCGCGAATACAGCATCGCTTTGTAAGCGAAATCCTGCCTCAGACCTTGGTCTAGCTTGCCAAGAGATTGACGTAGCCCGGCGCTAACATGGGTGGATTGCACTTCAGGAGCATCCCCCATGGGCAAGCGCATTCGCCACGCCGGACTCGCCAGCAAGGTCATGACGGCCACCAAGGCCGCGGAGCTGGTCGACCACGGCATGACGATCGGCATGAGCGGCTTCACCGGCGCGGGTTATCCGAAGGCCGTGCCGCAGGCGCTGGCCGCGCGCATGGTGGCCACGCACGAGCGTGGCGAGGCGTTCCGCGTTCGCGTGCTCACGGGCGCGTCGACCGCACCGGAACTCGATGGCGCGCTGGCGCGTGCCGACGGCATCGACCTGCGCCTGCCTTATCAGTCGGATCCCGAGCTGCGCTCGCGCATCAACCGCGGCGAGATGGACTACCTGGACATCCATCTCAGCCATGTCGCGCAGTACGCATGGTTCGGCTTCTTCGGCAAGCTTGACCTTGCCGTGGTCGAAGCCACCGCCATCATGCCGGACGGCCGTTTGCTGCCGTCATCGTCGGTGGGCAACAACAAGACCTGGCTGGACCTCGCCGACAAGGTGATCGTGGAGGTCAACCATTGGCAGCCCCTGGAAATGGAAGGTATGCACGATGTGTATTACGGCACGGCATTGCCGCCCCATCGCAAGCCGATTCCGCTGCTGAAGCCGGACGATCGCATCGGGGAACCCTACCTGCGACTTGATCCGGACAAGGTCATCGCCGTCGTCGAGACCGCTGCGCCCGACCGCAACAGCGCATTTTCCCCGCCCGACGATTGCTCGCGGCAGATCGCAGGCCATCTGATTGACTTTTTCCGCCACGAGATCGCCAAGGGGCGTCTCTCGCCGCAATTGCTGCCGTTGCAGTCAGGCGTCGGCAACATTGCCAACGCCGTGCTGGGTGGCTTGCGCGAAGGCGGTTTCAGTGGGCTTACCGCGTTCACCGAGGTGATCCAGGACGGCATGCTCGATCTGCTGGAGAACGAGGTGCTGTCCGTGGCGTCGGCGACCTCGTTCTCGCTGAGTCCGGCGGGCATCGAGCGCTTCCTCGCCAACATCGAGTTCTTCCGCAAGCGCATCGTGCTGCGTACCCAGGAAATCTCGAATCATCCGGAGCTGGTGCGACGGCTGGGCTGCATTGCCATGAACGGCATGGTCGAGGCGGATATCTATGGCAACATCAATTCCACGCACGTGGCAGGCACCAGCATCATCAACGGCATCGGTGGTTCGGGCGACTTCGCACGCAACGGTTTCATGTCGTGTTTCCTCACGCCAAGCACCGCGAAGAATGGTGCCGTGTCGTGCATCGTGCCGATGGTGAGCCATGTGGACCACACGGAACACGATGTGGCGGTCGTTGTGACGGAGCAGGGCCTGGCCGATCTGCGGGGGCTCTCGCCGCGGCAGCGCGCGAAGGTCATCATCGAGCGTTGCGCGCACCCGGGCTACCGGCCGCTGTTGCAGGACTATTTCAATCGCGCGCTGCACGACAGCCGTGGCAAGCACACGCCGCACCTGCTTAACGAGGCGCTGTCCTGGCACCAGCGTTTCCTCGAAACCGGCGATATGCGACCTTAAGGCCTTCTCGCCACCGGGTCCGCGCTCATCATGCTCTATCTCGCCTCGCAGTCGCCTCGCCGTCGCCAGCTGCTCGAGCAGATCGGCGTGGAATTCAAGGTGGTCGACGTAAATGTGCCTGAGCAGCGCGCCATGGCCGAGGCGCCGCGCGAATATGTGAGCCGGGTGGCACGTGAAAAAGCGCTGGCGGGCTATGCCGCATTGAACGATCCCCAGGCTGTCGTGCTCGGTGCCGATACTGAAGTCGTGCTCGATGACGAAGTGTTCGGCAAGCCCCGAGACGCTGCTGATGCCGCTGCGATGTTGCGCCGGTTGTCGGCGCGCGTGCATGAGGTGATTTCCATCGTGTGGCTGGTGAGCCGCAAGGGCGAGTGGAGCGAGACCAGCCTGTCACGCGTGCGCGTGCCTGAATTGGATGACGCTATCATCGCGGCCTATATCGCCACGGGCGAGCCGTTCGGCAAGGCTGGCGCATACGCGATCCAGGGTCACGGTGCCAAGCTGATCGAGCACCTCGACGGCAGCCATTCCGGTGTGATGGGCCTCCCCGTATTTGAAACAGCGAAGCTGTTGCGCGCGCATGGCGTGATACGCCATTGAGGCATGCCAATACGTCGGTGGTTTTTCAGTGGCCCGGCATCATCATGAACCACGAAACGACAGCGAGCAGGTTGTTCGCGCCGTGAGCCAACACGGCGGGCCAGATCGATCCGGACTGCACGCGTAGCCAGCCAAGTACGAGGCCTAGCAGGGCCAGGTTGGGCAGCGCATACCAGAGGAAGGAGAGATCGGGCAGGTGCACGCAGGCGAACAGCACGGCGGTGATGGCGATGGCCCAGCCGCTGCCCATGTGACGACTGATCGCCGAGAGCAGCACGCCGCGGAAGAGCAGTTCTTCCACCAGCGGCCCCACGCTGATCACCAGCAGGGCAAGTGGCAGGCGCAGCCACGGCGAGATGTGCGCGCCGAGCTGCTTGATGTCCTGGCTGACCTCGTGGCCCTGCGCCAGCCATTGCGTCAGCAGGCCGCCGATGAAAGGCATGAGCATGCCAAGCACGACAGCGACGGCGTACAGCGTGGGTGTGGGCGTGGGGGTGAATCCCAGTCCCGGCAGGTCACCCCGATGCCATAGCGATGGCCAGCGGCGACGGGTGAGATGGACGATCAGCGCGGCCGAGACCAGCAGTGTGATCATCACCGCCGTCGCGCTGGCATCGGAGTGTCCCAGCCAGACGCGTGCCTGATGGACCACCTCGCCCATGCCTTCGCCTTGCTGCAGGACGATGACCACGCCGGCGACCAGTCCGATGAGGCCGCCGACCGCAAGCTGCAGGGCGAAGTACAGCGCGATGAGTCCGAAGGCGTACCAGGCAGTCGGTGCCGGCGACAGTAGTGGCAGGGATGGCGGCGAATCTGAGGCGTATTTCAATCGGTTCGCATCCATCGATGGCGAGTCCAGCAGGCGCGCGTGCAAGTCAAACCGCCAGGGCGCACCGCGCTCGTTGCCTGGCAGGAACACGCTAGTCCTTGCCGCGGCGCGGGCGCAATCCTGTCCTTTGGCACGGTCGGCACAGCGCCTTTCGCCGTGTTCACGCGGCCGCCCTGTATAGTGGCGAGACGTCCAAGGAGGAAAACGGCGCGCCGAGCGCCGACCCATGTTCGCATTCGACTGGCTGGCCGACCCTACTGCGTGGGCAGGTCTCCTCACCCTGGTGGTGCTGGAGATCGTGCTTGGCATCGACAACCTCGTCTTCATCGCGATCCTCGCCGACAAGCTGCCGGCCAAGAAGCGCGACCACGCCCGTGTGCTGGGCCTGTTGCTGGCGCTGGTCATGCGACTGGTCTTGCTGGGAGCGATGTCCTGGCTGGTAAAGCTCACCGCGCCCATTCTGCAATGGGGTGCATTGTCGCTGTCGTGGCGCGACATCATCCTCTTGCTCGGCGGCGCCTTCCTTCTGTTCAAGGCCACGGTCGAGTTGCACGAGCGTCTGGAGGCGGACGATCACCACGACGCCGCCAAGCGCGCGCCGGCGCGCTTCTGGCTGGTGGTTGCGCAGATCGTCGCGCTCGATGCGGTGTTCTCGCTCGATTCGGTGATCACCGCGGTGGGCATGGTCGACCAGCTCTCGGTGATGATGATCGCGGTGGTGGTGGCGATGATCCTGATGATCAGCGCCAGCAAGCCGCTGACGAACTTCGTCAACGCGCGACCGACGGTGGTGATCCTGTGCCTGTCGTTCCTGCTGATGATCGGCTTCAGCCTGGTGGCGGAAGGCTTCGGCTTCCATATTCCGAAAGGTTATCTGTACGCCGCGATCGGCTTCTCGATCATGATCGAGGCCTTCAACCAGACCATGCGCCGCAATCGCCAGCGCAGCCTGCTGGGCAGCGCGCGCACGCTGCGCGATCGCACGGCGATGGCGGTGATCAATCTGCTGGGCGGCGCAGGCAAGGAGGAAGAGGAGGCGACGCCTCATCCTGCCGCAGCGAGCACGGAAGGCAGCGTGGCGGTGTTCGGCAAGGACGAACTGGCGATGGTGCAGGGCGTGCTCGATCTCGCGCATCGCCCGGTGCGTTCCATCATGACGCCGCGCCCGGAAATCAACTGGATCGATCCGCGTGAAGGCGTCGAGCAGCTGCGCGCGGAAGTGAGCGCGTCCAGCCATGCGTGGCTGCCGGTGGCGGGCGACGATCTCGACCAATTGGTTGGCGTGGCCTCGTCGCGCGACCTGCTGGCGAGCCTGCTGGAGCACGGCAACATCGACGTGGAAAAAGTGGTGCGCAAGCCGCTTACCGTGCTCGAGTCGCTCAGCGTGCTGCGGTTGATCGAGGAGTTTCGTCGCTCACCCTTGCAGGTGGCCTTGGTAGTGGACGAATACGGCAGCGTGCTCGGCCTGGTGACGCCGACCGATGTGCTCGAAGTGATTGCGGGTGAATTTCCCGACGATGAAAGCGGCGACCCGTCCGCGGTGCAGGAAGTGGATGGCAGCTGGTTGCTCGACGCCAGCCTGGACCTGCGCCGTGTCGAACACCTGCTGGGCCTCAAGCTGAGCAGCGATGACAGCTTCTCCACGCTCGCCGGCTACGTGCTGCAGCAATTGGGCCGCTTGCCTCATGTCGGCGACACGTTTGCCAGCGAAGGCCTGCATTTCGAGGTGGTGGCGATGGATGGCGCGCGCATCGGGCGCCTGAAGGTGACGCCGGAAGGGTGAGGCTGCTGTCGCGCACAGGGTGCGCTCCCACAAACAGCATCACCCCGTGTGGAAGCGCACCCTGTGCGCGACAGCCTTTGGCCTCACGAGGCCATCAGCGCCCGCGCCAATCCGACCACGCCGAGCAACAGCGTGGCGACCCAGCCTGTCGAGGACACCATGTAGCCCGGCCCGCGCTTGGCGGCATCCTGCAGATAGGCAACCGCGTACCACACGCGACCGAGCACCCAGACCAATCCCGCCAGCCCGGCCCACAACGGATATCCGTACTGCACGGCCAGCCACAGCGATGGCAGGAACATCACGGTTGCCTCCAGCGTGTTCATCTGCACGCGCAATGCGCGCTCGAACGCCGGATGACCGGTTACTGCGGGCGCCTTGATGCCGTACTTGCCCCGTGCGTGGCCCGCCGCCCACATGGTGCCGAACTGCAGCAGGACGGTAAGCAGGACGACGATGGTGGGCAGGTGCTGAATCATGTCGGTCTCTCTGGGAAAGGTGGCCCACTCTAGCCATCGACGCTGGGCGGCGGGAGGGGGTATCGTGCTCCGGTCGCACCGCAGCGGTGCGTTAGCGAGGGACATCGCATGGACTGGCAGAAAGGTGAGCGCAGTCAGAATGTCATCGTCGACGACGGCAGTGGCGGGGGCGGCGGTCCGCGCTTCGGCGGCGGGCGCGGCATGGGCATCGGCGGCATCATCATCCTGGCCATCCTGGGCCTCGTGTTCTTCAAGGACCCGACCGCGCTGCTCAACCAGGTGGACACCGGGGGACAGGTGGCGGCGCCGAGCGGACAGCCTGCAGAGGTCGACCCGCAAACCAAAGACTTCATCAGCGCCGTGCTCGGTTCCACCGAGAAGACCTGGACCGACATCTTTGCGAGCCAGGGCCGCCAGTACGTCGATCCGCAGCTGAAGATCTTCAGCAGCGGCGTGAATACCGCGTGTGGCATGGCGTCCACCGCGGTGGGGCCGTTCTACTGTCCCGGCGACCAGATGGTGTATTTAGACGTCGCCTTCTTCCGCGAGCTGGAGAATCGCTTCCACGCGACGGGCGACTTCGCCCGCGCCTACGTGATTGCCCACGAAGTGGGGCATCACGTGCAGAACCAGCTGGGCATCTTCGATCAGGTGGAGCAGGCGCGGCGGCGCGGCGCGCGCATGGAAGGTGCCGACGGCCTTTCGGTGCGGCAGGAGCTGCAGGCCGATTGCTTCGCTGGCGTGTGGGCAAACCGCACCCAGCAACGCCTGCAGTGGCTGCAGCCGGGCGACATCGAATCGGCCCTCAACGCGGCCAGCAAGATCGGCGACGACGCGCTGCAACAGCAGGCGCAGGGGCGCGTGGTACCGGATTCCTTTACCCACGGCACCTCGGAGCAGCGCGTGAAATGGTTCCGTGCCGGTTTCGACAGCGGCGACATGGGCAGCTGCAACACGTTTGCCGGCGAGCCCTGAGTCCATCTCCCTGAGGCTCGCGCCCCGACGCGAGCTACGCCAGGCCGCTGCCGCGTTCTAGAATGCCGGTGCCACGCGCCTCGGGGTGCGCTTTCCATCGCCCACATGCTCCATCCGTGCCTACGTTGCGGCGCCTGCTGCGCCTATTTCCGCGTGGCCTTCCACTGGTCCGAGGCAGATGCCTCCCTGGGCGGCGTGGTGCCGCCGGAGCTCACCGAGACCCTGGACCCGCATCGCCTCGTCATGCGCGGCACCCAGGCGTCCAGACCGCGCTGCGTGGCGCTCCAGGGCACCGTAGGCGAGGGGGCGAATTGCGGCGTCTACGAGCGTCGGCCCTCGGTATGCCGCGAGGTGGAACCGGCCTGGGAGTCCGGGCGTCCCAGTCCGCAGTGCGACAAGGCGCGAGTGGCGCACGGCATGCACCCGCTGACGCCGGCGGATTGGCCGGCGGCCTGAGTCGCCCTTACCGGGCTGCCGCGGCGCTGCCGTCGTTCTGGAAGGCCAGCGCGAACTGGCGCAGGTCGCTTTCGTTGACGTCGGAAATGGCGACGTACTGCATGCTGGCGTCAGTCCAGCGGATCACCGTATAGCCGTGCTCCTGCGTGGCGGTCTGCGGTGACACGGCGCCGGTCTCCACCGGCCATTGGAACAGATTGATCACATGCAGCCGGCGCTTGTACACCAGCACGGCAACGCTGTGCCCTTCGACGGCATCCAGGCGTCCGCCCACGAGCGGGAACCCTTCATCGGCGAGGTCTTTGACGCGTGGGGCGAAATCCAGTTTGCCTTCGAACCATGGCTTGACCGTGTGCTGGTTGGTCGACACCACATCCATCAGGTGCTGCTGCTGCAACGAGCGCACGTGGCCGGAGACGACCTCGGCGACCAGCGCGTCGCCGGTGTGACCCGAGCGCAGCAAGTGCAGCCAGGCCGGCCCGGAAAGCAGCAGCGCCGCCACGAAGCCTGCGGCTGCGGCCACCGACAGCGGCATGCGCGGGCGACGCGCACGTCGTGTTGTTGCCGGTACTGCCGTCGTGGCCGTCCAGTGCTGGCGTAGCGCGTCCGGTGCCCTGTGGTACAGCTCAGGCTGGGACAACGCCTTGCGCAACGTGGCATACGCGTCGAAGCGCGCCTTGCACGCCGTGCAATCGTCCATGTGCCGGGCGACGGACGCACTGTCACCTGCGTCGAGTTCGTCGTCCAGGTAGGCGTGGATCAACAACTTGGCGTCATCGCACGTCATGGCGACGCACCTCCTTCGGATGATGACCCAGTTCGGCGCGCAGGCGTTCCCGCGCACGGGCCAGTCGCGACATCACGGTGCCGATGCGTTGCTCGATGATGGCCGCGATCTCCTTGTACGAGCACTCCTCCAGCTCGCGCAGCACGATGACTTCGCGCAGCGGCGGCGGCATGCGTTCCAGCGCGGCGCGCAGGGCACCGACATCCACGGCAAGCAGGGTGAGCGTCTCGGGTGACGGACTTTCGTCTGCCACGGGGTGCAGGTCGTCGTCGAGTTCCGCATGCAGGTCGTCCTGCCGGTGCTTGCTGCGCATCGTGTAATAGGTGTGTCGCACGATGGTGAGCAGCCAGACTCGCGCGTCGCTGCCATGGAAACTGTCGAAGTAGCGCAGCGCGCGGAGCATCGCCTCCTGCACCACGTCCTGTGCATCGCCGGCATCGCGCGCCAGCCAACGCGCGAGGTTGTAGGCCGCGTCGAGATGCGGCAGCACCAGCGACTCGAAGCGGGCGCTTCGCGCGGCGTCAGGGCCGGTCATGCGGGCAGGCGAATCCATGGGCATGGAAGGTAATACCTCGACCGTGACCACTTTATTCCAAGGACGACCGCAGGCTGCGTGAAGCTGTTCCCGGTTGGAATAAGCGCCGGGGCGGGTCGGTAGTAGTTAGGGCGGGATGTACCCCGTTTCCCCTCTACCGGAGAGTCCGACCATGCGTGATTCAGACGACAATACGAGCCCTGGCCGCCGCCAGTTTCTCCAGTGCATGGCATGGGCCGGCGCCGGCACCTTGTGGCTGATGCAGGGCGGCGTGCTGCGGGCGCAGGCACTCACTGGCCAGGGCGCCAAGGAGGCCGCCGATGCCAGCTTCGCCTTCGTGCAGATCAGCGATTCGCACATCGGTTTCCACAAGGCGCCGAACATGGACGTGGCCTCCACCTTGCGCGCCTCGCTGGCAATGGTGAACGCGCAGAAGGTACGGCCGGACTTCCTGCTGCATACCGGCGATCTCACCCATCTCTCGCGGCCGGACGAGTTCGACACGCTGGCCGGCATCATGCAGGAGGCGCGGGTGGACAAGACGTTCTACGTGCCCGGTGAGCATGACGTGATCGGTGACAACGGCGCGGAATTCTTCCGGCGCTTCGGCGAAAAACAGCAGGCCGGTGGCTGGTACAGCTTCGACCATCGCGGCGTGCATTTCGTCGGCCTGATCAATGTGCTGAACCTCAAGGCAGGTGGCCTTGGCTCTTTAGGCGCTGATCAGCTGGCGTGGCTGAAGAAGGACCTTGCGCCACTGTCGGCGTCGACGCCGGTAGTGGTGTTTGCGCATATGCCGCTGTGGTCGCTCTACCCCGAATGGGGCTGGGGTACCGACGACAGCGCCGAAGCCATGAGCCTGCTGAAACGCTTCGGGTCGGTGAGCGTGCTCAATGGCCATATTCACCAGATCCAGCAGAAGGTGGAAGGCAACATCACCTTCTACACAGCGCGTTCCACCGCTTATCCGCAGCCGGCGCCCGGCGTGGGTCCTGCGCCGGGGCCGATGAAGGACGTGCCGCCGGAGGCATTGCATAGCTATCTCGGCATTCGAGAGGTGCGCCATGTGCGCGGCAGCCAGGCGCTCGCGCTCACCGACGAGGTGATGTCATGAAGGCGCTGCGGCATGCAGCGGTCTTGTCGATGCTTTGCCTGTGCTGCGGCGTGGCGATGGCGGCGAAGACGACTGCCACCCCAAAGGCCGCGGTAACGCAGGTCGAGATCCGCAATTTCACCTTCGCGCCGAACACGATGACCGTTGCCGCAGGTACGCGGGTGGTCTGGGCCAACCGTGACGAGGAACCACACGTGATCACCAGCGCAGGCAAGCAATTCACTTCGTCGCCCGCGCTGGATACCAGTGACACTTATGCGGTGACGTTCTCCAAGCCTGGCACCTATGCGTACTACTGCTCGATCCACCCGATGATGGTGGGCACCATCATCGTGAAGTAGCGGTGTTGTCGAAGCGGTAGATGTCCATGGCCAACAGGCCGTATTCGATGCCGGCATCAATCCGTGTCGCATGCGCTTGTTTGCCCGCCGCGCCCAATGCAACAAACAAAGGCAGGAAGTGTTCGTCCGTGGGATGGGCGCGCTCGGCGAACGGTGCCTGGCGGCGATAGTCGAGCAATGCCTCCACATCGCCCTCGGCGAGCTTGCGTTCGACCCACTCGATGAAGGGGCGCACGTAGGGCGCTTCACGCTCTTCGCTGTAGCCCGAGCGGAAGTCGTGCAGGTTGTGTGTGATGCTGCCCGAGCCGATCACCAGCACGCCTTCCTCGCGCAGCGGCGCCAGTGCGCGGCCGAGCGCGTACTGGTGTGCGGGGCCGAGCTGCGGCTGGATCGACATCGGCACCACGGGGATATCCGCCTCGGGGTAGAGCAGGCGCAGCGGCACCCAGGCGCCATGGTCGAGTCCCTGGCTGGGGTCGAGCGTGGTCGGCAGGCCCGCCTTGTCCAGCAACTCCGTGATGCGGGCGGCGAGCGCCGGCTCGCCCTTCGCCGGGTATTGGATATCGAACAAGGCCTGCGGAAAGCCGTAGAAATCGTGGATGGTTTCGGGGCGCGCTGCGCCGCCGACGTGGGGCTGGCGCGCCAGCCAGTGCGCGGTGGCGATGACGATCGCCTTGGGGCGCGGCAGCGCCTGAGCCAGCTCGGCCAGGCGTTCGCCCACGCGTCGTGGCTGGATCGCGGTCATCGGCGATCCGTGGGAGATGTAGAGGCTGGGCAGGGTGGTCATGGCGATTACCTCTGGGGTATCGCCCTAGGGTAGGGGCTGTCGCGAAAATTGCAGCGCGCGCGCGGTGAACGATCCGTCACCGCAAGAGAACGATCACGGAAGCGCCGCGCGTCCAATGACCTGAAACGTTTCATCCGTCATTCCGGCCTGCGCCGGAATGACGAGATAGGGCGGGTTTCGGTTACTTGCCGCGACGCGGCGGCTTGCCGCCACCGTGGCCGTGCGGGCGCGGCTTGCCGCCGTGGGACTTCTTGAAGCCACCGCCGCCCGGACGGAAACCGCCCGGCTTGCGCGGCGGTGCGTCGCCGGCGCCGCTGTCGTCGCCGTCCCATTCCTTGATGCGCAGCTGTTGCTGACTCACCCATACCTTCTTCAGGTGCTCGAACACCTCCGAGGGCATGCCTTCGGGCAGGTCGATCAGGCTGTATTCGCCGCGGATGCTCAGGCGACCGATGAAGCCGCTTTCCAGACCCGCTTCATTGGCGATCGCGCCGATGATGTTGCCAGGCTTCACGCCGTGCTCATGGCCCACCTCGATGCGATAGGTGCGCTTGCCTTCCTCGGTGTGGTGCGGGCGCACGGGGCGCGCCACGAATTCGCGCGGCGCAGCGTCGCGATCACGCGAACG
The DNA here is from genome assembly GCA_000632805.1 of Dyella jiangningensis. GTDB lineage: Bacteria > Pseudomonadota > Gammaproteobacteria > Xanthomonadales > Rhodanobacteraceae > Dyella > Dyella jiangningensis. Next base: position 740,286 of record CP007444.1, read on the forward strand.
ATGTTCGCGCTCGCCACGGTGCTCGTGCGTGTCGCGTTCACGGCCATGCTCGCGTTCGCGCGGAGCCTGGTCACGTTCGCGCTTGGGCGGCGGCGTCAGCAGCAGCGGCTGATTGCCCTGGGCGATGCGCGCCAGTGCGGCGGCGATTTCGATCGCGGGAATGTTGTGTTCCTGCTCGTACTGCTCGATCAGCTGCTGGAACAGTGCCAGCTCGCCCACGGCCAGCGTGTCGCTGATGCGCTGCTTGAACTTGGCGATGCGCACGTCGTTGACCGCTTCCACGGTCGGCAGCTTCATTTCTTCGATCGGCTGGCGAGTGGCGCGCTCGATCGCACGCAGCATGCCCTTTTCGCGCGGCGTGACGAACAGGATCGCCTCGCCGCTGCGACCGGCGCGACCGGTGCGGCCGATGCGGTGCACATAGCTTTCCGTGTCGTACGGGATGTCGTAGTTCATGACGTGGCTGATGCGCTCCACGTCGAGGCCGCGAGCGGCCACGTCGGTGGCGACCAGGATGTCCAGCTTGCCGTCCTTCAGCTGCTGGATCACGCGCTCGCGCTGTGCCTGCGCGATATCGCCGTTGATCGCGGCGGCGGCCAGGCCGCGCGCCTGCAATTTCTCGGCGAGTTCTTCGGTGGCCTGCTTGGTGCGCGCGAAGATGATCATCGCGTCGAACGGCTCGGCCTCGAGGATGCGGGTCATCGCATCGAGCTTGTGCATGCCGCTGACGAACCAGTAGCGCTGGCGGATGTTGGCGGCGGTGGTGGTGGCGGCCTTGATGGTCACCTCCACCGGGTCCTTCAGGTGCCGCTGCGCGATCTTGCGGATCGGGGCCGGCATGGTCGCGGAGAACAGCGCGACCTGGCGGGTCGGCGGCGTCGCCTCCAGCACCTTTTCCACGTCGTCGATGAAGCCCATGCGCAGCATTTCGTCGGCTTCATCGAGCACCAGGAACTTCAGTTCCGACAGATCGAGCGTGCCGCGTTCGAGATGATCGATCACGCGACCGGGTGTACCGACCACGATCTGCACGCCGCGCTTGAGTGAATGCAGCTGCGGGCCATAGCTCTGGCCGCCGTAGATCGGCAGCACCTGCAGGCCGGGCATGTAGGTCGCGTAGCGCTGGAACGCTTCGGCCACCTGGATGGCCAGCTCGCGCGTGGGCGCGAGGATCAGCGCCTGCGGCTTGCCGGGCTTCAAGTCGATGCGCGAAAGGATAGGCAGCGCGAACGCGGCGGTCTTGCCGGTGCCGGTCTGCGCCTGGCCGAGCACGTCGCGGCCTTCCAGCAGCGGCGGAATGGTGGCGGCCTGGATCGGCGAGGGCGACTCGTAGCCGACGTCGGCCAGTGCGCGCAGCAGCTCGGGATGAAGGCCAAGCGCAGCAAAGCCGACGGCTGCCGGCTGGGAATCGGAAGACGGGGAGGACATGGGGAACCTCGACATGGCATGCACGAGGGCATGCGGGAGAATGGCGGTATTGTAACAGGCCGGCCCGCCCAAACCGGTGATTTTATTGCGTCAAAGGCAGCATTCACGAGGAATATTCATGTCCCGACCCCTTGAAGGCCGTGTTGCGCTGGTGACCGGTGCCTCCTCCGGCATCGGCGAGGCGACCGCATTGGCGCTGGCCGAGGCAGGCGCGAAGGTCGCCGTTGCCGCGCGTAGGCGCGACCGACTCGACGCGCTGGCCGCGCAACTGGCGAAGCTTGGCGCCGAGCCGATGGTGTTGACGGCCGATCTCTCTTCCGAGGAGGAAGCGCAGCGGATCGTGAAGGAGACCGAGGCGCACTATGGACGTCTGGACATCCTGGTGAACAACGCTGGCGTCATGTACCTGGAGCCCGTCGAGGAGGCCGACCTCGGTCGCTGGCGTCGCATGCTGGAACTGAACGTGCTCAGTCTCATAGCCTCGACGCAGGCGGCGCTGCCCGGCATGCGCGAGCGGCGCGACGGCCATGTCGTGAATATTTCATCGACGGCCGGACGTGTGGCCAATCCCAACGCGGCGGCCTATTCGGCAACCAAGTTCGGTGTCGGCGCGTTTTCCGAAGCGCTGCGGCGCGAGGTATACAAGCACAACATCCGCGTCACGGTGATCGAGCCGGGCGTGGTGCAGACGGAGCTGCGCGATCACATCGGCCATATCGAAGTAAAGGCGAACCTCAATGCGTGGGCCGACAGCATGCGTCAGCTGCAAGCGCGCGACGTGGCGGACGCCATCGTGTTCTGCGTGTCGCGTCCTTCGCACGTCAATATCAACGAAGTGTTGATGCGGCCTACCGATCAGGAGCGTTGATGCCGCAAGCCCCACTATCATGGTGCGCTTGCGTCATCCATGGAGAATTGCCATGACCGAGATCGAGACGATCTCCGAGCAGCGTTGCCACGGCGGCGTGCAGGGCTTTTATCGGCATCATTCCGAAAGCTGCAGCGGCCCCATGCGTTTTGCGCTCTACCAGCCTCCTCAGGCAGCCAGTGAAGTGTGCCCGGTGGTGTACTACCTGGCCGGGCTCACTTGCACCGAGGAGACCGCCACCATCAAGGCCGGCGCGCAGCGGCTCGCGTCCGAGCTGGGCCTGATTCTGGTGATGCCCGACACCAGTCCGCGCAATACAGGCTTTGACGGCGCCACTGGCGACTGGGAATTTGGAGAAGGCGCTGGCTTCTACGTAGATGCCACGCAGGCGCCGTGGTCGTCGCGTTTTCGCATGCACAGCTATGTAGTGGACGAACTGCCGGCATTGGTCGCGCAACACTTTCCGGTTGACCGCGAGCGCAGCGGCATCATGGGACACTCGATGGGCGGGCATGGCGCATTGACCATCGCGTTGCGCCATCCTGGACGCTATCGTTCGGTGTCCGCCTTTGCTCCCATTGTCGCGCCGACGCAGGTGCCGTGGGGAGAGAAAGCCTTTCCCCGCTATCTGGGCGGCGACACGTCGAGCTGGGCGGAGTACGACGCCTGCGAGCTGGTGCGCAGGCAAACTTTCGACGGGACCATCCTGATCGACCAGGGCGAAGCCGATGGTTTTCTGTCCACGCAACTGAAGCCGGAGTTGTTCGACCAGGCCTGCGCCGAGGGTGGCCAGTCGCTGCTGCTGCGTCGCCACGCCGGTTACGACCACAGCTATTACTTCATCAGCACGTTCATTGACGATCATTTGCGCCATCACGCAGGCGCGCTTGGCCGCCTGTGAGCCTGGTCTATCCCATCCATACGCCCCGCACACTGGTGCGTGTGGTCGATGCGGGCGATGCACAGCGGCTGCTGCGCTATCGCGTGCAGAACCGTGAACATCTGGCGCCATGGGAGCCGCTGCGCGATTCGTCCTACTACACGCTGGATCATTGCATCCGCACCTTGGCTGACGCCCGTGAGGCGATGCGGCTGGATCGTGTCTATCCCTTCGTCGTGCTTGATCTCGCCGGCGCCGACATCATTGCGAACTTCACGTTCGCCAATATCGTGCGCGGCGCCTTTCAGGCCTGCCATCTCGGCTACAGCGTCGCGGCGAGCAGGCAGGGCCAGGGGTTGATGTACGAAGCACTGTCGGCAGTGATGCCATGGGCGTTTCGCGAACTGGACATGCACCGCGTCATGGCCAACTACATGCCGCGCAACGAGCGCAGCGGCAGGTTGCTCGAACGGCTGGGTTTCGAGCGCGAAGGTTATGCGAAGCGGTATCTGCAGATCGCCGGCATGTGGGAAGACCACGTGCTCACCGCGCGCATTCGCGAGGATTGATCGGCCTTTCTGTGGGAGCGCACCCTGTGCGCGACAACCCTACGCAGCGGCAACAACGAAACCCTGCGGTCGCGCACAGGGTGCGCTCCCACATGAAGGGTGCCGCATTGATTCAGCCTTGCGTCGATACGGGCGACGACGGCCGCAACAACACACCCAGCGTCGCGCGCTGCTGCCATGCCAAGGCGAGATACACCAGCAGCAGGACGAGTCCCGGTCCCAGCAGGTGGTCTTCCATCACCGCGTGGTAGCCGAAGATCACCACGACGGGCGCCGCCAGCATCACCAGCGCCAGCGCGACGAATCGGTTGGCGAGCAGGAACAATCCGCTCACGGTGTACAGGACGCCGAGTACGGGAAAGATGTAGCCGCTGCCGGCGAGGCCTTGCATGAAGACCTGCGACTGCGGTGTCATCGGTGCGGGCGGCTGCCAGAAATGCAGCAGATCGTTGAGTCCGGCGAAGACGAACCAGGCGCCGAAGATCAGCCGCAGGGCAAACAACAGCCAGTGGAAAAACGCTTTCATGCAGGGATTCCTCGACAAGGAAGGCCCTGCATGATCAGGAGGCGACCGGCGGCGTTGTATTCCTCGTATCGCCTAGGCCCAACCGTCTAGGACACCGGTTGGGCCAGCGGCATGCCGGACGTCACGCCTTGGCGGCGGGGCGGCGCTGGCGACGACGCTTGCGATTACCTTCGGCCGGGCGCTCGCTGCCGTGCACATGGTTGTTGTTGTGCGGGCGATGCGAACTCTGCGGGCGAGCCTGGCGCTGCTGGCTCGGCTGGCGCTGGCCCTGCACCGGCTTCGGCGCGTTGGCGTCGGTGCGCAGCGGATGCGACGGCTCGAAGCCTGGCACTTCGCTCACCGCGATGTCCTGCTTGAGCAGCTTGCGGATATCGCGCAGCAGGCCGGCTTCCTCGTGGCTTACCAGCGACACGGCCATGCCGTCGGCGCCCGCACGACCGGTGCGGCCGATGCGGTGCACGTAGTCTTCGGCGACCATCGGCAGGTCGTAGTTGATCACGATCGGCAGCTGGTCGATGTCGATGCCGCGCGCCGCGATATCGGTGGCGACCAGCACGGTGATGCGGCCGGTCTTGAAGTCGCTGAGCGCACGCGTGCGCGCGTTCTGGCTCTTGTTGCCATGGATGGCCGCGGCGCGCAGGCCTGCCATTTCCAGCTGCTTCACCAGCTTGTCGGCGCCATGCTTGGTGCGGCTGAACACCAGGGTCTGGCGACGGCTGTCCTGCGAAAGCACGTGCAGCAGCAGGTCGCGCTTCTTGGCAGCATCGACCGGATGCACATGATGCGTAACCGTCGTGGCCACCGAATTGGCTGGCGTCACCGACACTTCGCGCGGCTGATGCATGAACTGCATGGCGAGCGCCTTGATCGGCGGCGCGAACGTCGCGGAGAACAGCAGCGTCTGGCGCTGGCGCGGCACGGCCGCGAGGATGCGCTTGAGTGCGGGCAAAAAGCCCATGTCGAGCATGCGGTCGGCTTCATCCAGCACCAGCACTTCCACGCCCGACAGGTCGATGGAGCGCTGCTGCATGTGGTCGATGAGACGGCCCGGCGTGGCGATGACGATGTCCACGCCGCGACGCAGGGCCTGCATCTGCGGGCCCATGCTCACGCCACCGAAGATAGTGGTGCTGCTGATGCGCAGGTGCTTGCCGTAGTCGCGCAGGTTGTCGTGCACCTGGGCGGCCAATTCGCGGGTCGGGGTCAGCACCAGCGCGCGCGGACGACGCGTCTGGGTGGCACCGGCGGTGGAAAGATGCTGCAGCAACGGCAGCGAGAAGGCAGCGGTTTTGCCAGTGCCGGTCTGCGCGGCGGCCAGCAGGTCACCGCCTTCCAGCACGACCGGAATGGCCGCGGCCTGGATGGGAGTGGGTTCGGCGTAGCCCTGTTCGGCAAGCGCGCGCAACAACGCGGGCGCAAGGCCCAGCGATTCGAAAGACATGGAAGCTCCAGAGCAACTCGGAGCGTTCTAACGAACCGCGTTGCAGTATTCAAAAGGGGAGGGAGGCACTTAGCCCGTTGTGGAGTATAGCTGAAAACGGGCCGCCGCGCTGGCCGTGCCTAGGCGACGTGTGCTACCCCGCTTTACTTGCCGCTCAGTGAGGCTTTTCGCCGACGATGAGATAGCAGTCGTACGGTGTCTTGCCATGCAGCGAACGGATGCTCGCGACCAGGCCGACGTCCGCCAGCAAGGACCGCAGCTCATCGCCACTGGGATAGTGCTGTGCGCCCACGCGCATCCAGCCGCTGGCGCTGAGAAAGAACTCCGAGACACGCGTCGCGGCGTAGCGCCAGCTTCGTTCACGCAGCACGCTGCGAATGATCAGCATGCCACCCGGAGCAAGATGGGCCGCCGCGTTCGCCACCAGCTCGCGCTGGCGCTCCGCATTGAGGTAATGCAGCACGTCGAGCAGGGCGACGTGTCCGCGCAGCGGGTACGCCGTGGCGCCGTCGGCCAGGCGCAACGGCAATACGCCCTCCAGTCCGGCCAGGCGCATGGCGCGTCGTCCGGCGTCGATCTTGCGCGCATCGTGATCGACGCCCAGGTACTGGGGCAGCTCGCCGTGCGCATGCAGGTATTGCCCCAGCAGGCCGATGCCACAGCCGATATCCAATAGCGGCAACGGGCGTTGCGCGATCAGGTCGGCCACGGCGGCGTACGCGGGATCGGTCGCCAGCTTGCCTTGCACGTAGCGGCGCTGGAACCAGTGATCGTACGAGTCGGCGATCCGGTCTAGGGCAGTGGCATCCATGGCGGACATGTGAGCCGACTCCGTGACTGCATGACGTGAAGGGAGTTTGCGCTGACGACGCATCCGCCGCTACTCCTGCCAAGCGCTCTCTTGCGCCGCGCCCGCTATGATGGTTCGCTTGGCGTCTTGTGCGCCGCGCGGGCGGGCACGACCACGACGGAGCCACCGATGTCGCCGTTTGCACCTCTGCGCGAATTGAACACCACCCAGCGTCATACCGTGTTGGCCAGCTTTCTGGGCTGGACGCTGGATGCGTTCGATTACTTCCTGCTCACCTTCGTGATCGTGAGCGTCGCGCAGGAGTTTCACGTCGGCAAGGAGCACGTCACCTACGGACTCTTCCTTACCCTCGCCGCGCGTCCGCTGGGCGCGTTGCTGTTTGGACGTCTGGCCGACCGTTTCGGGCGCCGGCCGATCCTGATGCTCGACGTTATCCTGTTTTCGCTGTTCGAGCTGGCAACAGCGTTCGCCAACTCGCTCACCGCGTTGCTGGTGCTGCGGTTCCTGTTCGGCATCGCGATGGGTGGCGAATGGGGCATCGGCGCGTCGCTGGCGATGGAGTCGATTCCGGCGAGGGCACGCGGCGTGGTGTCGGGCCTGCTGCAAAGCGGCTATCCCGTGGGCTTCTTCCTGGGCGCGCTGGTGAACTGGCTGCTGGTGGACCACATTGGCTGGCGCGGCCTGTTCGTGGTCGGTGCGGCACCGGCGTTGCTGGTGCTCTACATCCGTCGCACCGTGCCCGAGTCGGAGGTGTGGCAGCGGGGGCAGGCGACTCAGCCCAGGCGTGGCCTGCTGGAATCGATGCGCGGCCACTGGAAGCTCGCCATTTACCTGATGCTGCTGATGATGGCGTTCAACATGTTCAGCCACGGCTCGCAGGACCTGTACCACACGTTCGAAGAGGAGAGCCTGCACCTGCCGACCGGCTCAGGCGCCGCCTTCATGCTGGTGGCGATGCTCAATCTTGGGGCCCTGGTCGGAGGATTGTTCTTTGGTGCGCTGTCGGAGCGTTTCGGGCGCCGCCGTACGATCATCCTGGCGGCGCTGCTGGCGATCCCGATCATTCCGCTATGGATGCATGGCGGCTCGCTGCTGCTGCTCGCACTGGGCGCCTTCCTGATCCAGGTGATGGTGCAGGGCGCCTGGGGCGTGGTGCCGACGCACCTGAACGAACTGGCGCCGGAGGGCATGCGCGGCACCCTGCCGGGGTTTGCCTACCAGACCGGCAACCTGCTGGCGGCGGTAACCGCCAATGCGCAGCTGTGGATCGCGGGATGGCATGGCGGCGACCTGGCCTTCGCCATGTCCGTCTGGATCGCCGGCGTGGCGGTGCTGCTGGCCATACTGGCCTGGCTGGGGCCCGAAGCGCGCGGCGTGCAGTTCGGGGAGCCTCGCCCGGAAAAGGGCGTCTAGGCGGCCAGGCTGCTAGAATCTGCGGTTTGCATTCCTCACGAGACACGCAATGAAGGCTGGCAAGGACAAAGTCATCTCGCTCCACTACACGCTCACCGTGGACGGCGAAAAGGTCGAGAGCTCGCTCGACCGCAACGAACCGCTGTGGATCCTGCTCGGCCATGGCCAGCTCATCCCGGGCCTGGAAAAGGCGCTGGAAGGTCACGAGGCCGGCGATACCCTGCAGGCCGAAATCGCCCCGGCCGAAGGCTATGGCGAGCGCCAGGAAGGCCTGACCCAGCGCGTGCCGAAGAAGTACTTCCAGCAGTCGGCCAAGCTGAAGCCGGGCATGACCACGGTGCTGGCGTTGAAGGAAGGCGGCCACCGCGTGGTGGTGGTGCAGAAGGTCGGCATGACTACGGTCGACGTGGACCTCAACCATCCGATGGCCGGCAAGACGCTGAACTTCGACGTGACCGTCAACGAAGTGCGTGACGGCACCGAGGAAGAAGTCCAGCACGGTCATGCGCATCCGCCGGGTGCCGCGGCGCATTGATGGCTGGTCGTTCCGCTCTCTCGATGGAGGGCGGGTATCGGTGGCCTGACGCGGGCGGGTCGGGCCACGTTGGTCGTGTCTTTCTGCCCGTTTCTATCTATGGGCCGGCGAATCGTTCTTCGCTTGTCTGTAGGAGCGCACCCAGTGCGCGATCGCCCTTGCCTCAGCCCTAGGCCGTCCCCGGCCTTCTGTGGGAGCGCACCGTGTGCGCGACAGCCTTTCGCTCAGGTCTTCATGGTTGTCGCTGCTGTGAGAGCGGGGTTGCTTTCGGATGCCATGCTGCTGCCGCTAGGTTGCCGCCTACGCGGCGGGCGTTTCGATCGTCTGCCGACGCTCGAGTCACTTTTCTTTTGCTGGCCCACGCACGCGCTCTTGGCGTGCGAACGGCGAAGCCGGCCCGAAGGGCGGAGGGCGCCAGCCCGGAGTCAAAGAAAAGTAACCCAAAGAAAATGGCCTTCAGAGCCAGGGCTCGTAGCGATATGCGGGATAGAGCCTGACGACAGAAGCTAGCCGGGATGGGCTCGTTACTACCTCGGGCGAAGCGGCTACACCGCAACGCGCCATAGCGGAGAGGGCTTAAAGCAACCTCATTGCAACGCGAGGGAATCCGCGGGCACCGCACTTTCTCCCTCCCCCCTCCGGGGAGAGGCCCGGGGTGAGGGGCGGGTGCTCGCGATAACGTTAGTTACCGTGCGGTCGTGACGCAGCACAAGGATGTGCTGTTGATGAGCAGACGAAACCGCTCAGGAACCTGCCCTTGACGGTACATACCAGAAAACAACGGCGCCTCTCGGCGCCGCTATCTTTTTCCACATTGCAACCACTTACACCAGCGTGATCTGCACATCCACGTTGCCGCGCGTCGCATGCGAATACGGGCAGATGTCGTTGTGTGCAGTGTCAACCAGGTCCTGCGCCACGGCACGATCGATGCCCGGCAGGCTCACGTCCAGCTTCACGGCGATGCCAAAACCGGTCGGTTCGCGGGGGCCGATGCCTACGTGTGCGGTCACCGAGGCGTCCTTCAGCGTCACGCCCTTCTGGCGCGCCACGAAACGCACGGCGCCTTCGAAGCACGCCGCATAGCCGGCGGCGAACAGTTGCTCCGGGTTGCTGCCCGCGCCGCCCGGACCGCCCAGGCCCTTGGGTACGACCAGCTGCAGGTCGAGTACGCCGTCGTCGCTCTTGGCGTGGCCTTCGCGGCCGCCGGTCACGGTGGCGGTGGCGGTATAGAGAATCTTGCTGATGTTCATGGTCAGTCCTCGGTGGGGGAGAGTTGGAGTTGCCGGGTCATTCGCTTCAGTTCATCGCGCAACGTCTGCATCTGTTCGAGCGAAAGCTGCAGGCGTTGGGCCATGCATTTGGGTACGTCGCTGGCCTGGTCGCGCAGGGCGAGGCCGGCTTCGGTCAGGCGGATGTCCACTTCGCGCTCGTCTTCCGTACGGCGCTGGCGGTCGACCAGACCGGCCGTCTGCAATCGCTTGAGCAGCGGTGTGAGCGTTCCCGAATCCAGTTGAAGACGCTGGCCGAGTTCCCGCACGGTCAGGCCGTCCTGCTCCCACAGCACCAGCATCACCAGGTATTGCGGGTAGGTCAGCCCCAGCGGCTCCAGCAGCGGCCGGTACAGGCCGGTGACGGAGCGGGAGGCGGCATACAGCGCAAAGCACAGTTGCTGATCCAGCAGGAGATGTTCGGGCGTGGGCTTGCGTTTCATGCTTGCTATCCTATGTGCAAAATTAAATTGTGTACAATTCAATTTTCCAATCGAAGCGATAGGCCTTGCCTAAGGCCCGTTCCATGGAGGGAGTGCGGGAACCTAATCGAGCAGGCGTTTGCCGAAAGCGAAATGGTCGCGCCAGTAGGGGCCGTCGATGTCGTCCAACCGAACGGTGCCGCCGGTGTTCGGGGCATGCACGAAGCGGCCTTTGCCCACGTAGACGCCGACATGGCTGATGCCGGTATGGCCGCCAAAGAACACCAGGTCGCCACTCATCAGGTCGGTCATGCGGCGCACGCGTTCACCGTTCAATTCGGACATTTCGCGCGAGCTGTGAGGCAGGGCAAGGCCTGCGGCGTTGCGGTAGATGTAATCGACCAGCCCACTGCAATCGAAGCCACCGTCGGGCGTATTGCCGCCCCAGCGGTAGGGCGTACCCACCAAGGCAATGGCGCGGAACAGCACATCGTTCGCTGTGCCGGCGTTGCCGGCCGGTGCGCGGGCCGGAAGATTGGCCAACGCGGACTGCGATTCGCGCGGCGTCGATTTGCGTGGCCCGCTGACACAGGCCGCGAGCAGCAGAATGGCCAGGCCCAGAAGAAGCAATCGCGCCGTTCGCCGCGGCGCGACCGCGATGGATGGAGCGTCGACATCCGGACTCATCGGGCATCCCTTCTACGTGGATTGGCCCTGAGACTAGCAAATCAATCACTTATCCGAAAGACCGCATATTTTTCGCGAACTAATCTCGCGTCAGGGTGATTCGGAGTGATCGACAGTGAGGTTGCGCTGGCCGAGGTTATGGCCGTCCCGGTTCTTCGCGATGACCCGGTATTCGCCTGGGCGCAGATACAGCGTATTGATGCTGCTGGCGGTGAGGAAGGTATAGCGATCTGCCGGAATGGAATCCTCGCTTTCGTCGGCGTAATGCGCTTCCACCACGCAGGGCAGCTGGCCCTGGCAGAAATCGGTGGATACGACGCGAGGCACGCGTTCTCCATTGAGCGTCAACCAGTGCGGCCGGCGCTGGTGGCCCGGGGGCGGCAGGATGACGTCCACGTCGTGCCGGTCAGGATCGGACGACCACACGCTGCCGTTCTGGCGGCTGAGAAGTACGGAGGGGTTAGTCACCGGAAATTGGGCGGTGAGCCGCTTGTAGAGATCCTTGTCGGGCATCGGCCCGATATCCCGCCAGCGCGTCTGGTCGATCGTCAGCGGGTCGAAGCCTGAGAGTTGCTTGAGCAGCATCGCCATCGGCTTGATGGATCCGCCGAGGTTGCCCGGCGCCTTGTCGATGTGCGCATACCCGGCGTGCACGAACAGCTTGGCCTTGGGATCTTTGGCGAACACTTTCTGGTAGAGCAATTTGGCTTGCCCTTCTTCGCGGTCGGCCAGCACATCGGCTTCCGATTCGTAGGGCACAACCTGAAAGCCGAGCTTGATCGCCTGGCGAATGATGTCGCCATACAGCGGCTCGTGCAGGTACTGGCTGCCCGACGTGGTGATGGGGTAGCCACGTTTCATCAAGTCCGTATCAGTGTTGACCAGCGCCTCCGCTGCGAAATAGCTGAAACCCTCGGCGCGCAGCTTGGGCAGCAGTTCGAGCGTGAGCTCACGCGTGTGCGCATCGTGATGCGCCTCGTTGATCATCACGATGTGCCGGTCGGTCGCCAGCTTCACGATTTCATCCACCGCGCTTGCCGGTTGCCAATCGACTGGCGAGGGCAGCGGCACGGGTGTCTGTACCCTATTGTCGAACGGAAAGTCGTAGACCGCTTCGTTATAAAGACCCAGCTCGTCCTCCACCGAAGCAAGCAACTGCTGATCGATGAGCCGGTCTTCGCGGGTCAGCTGCTGCATGACCTCTTTCAGGTACATGTAGCGGGCGAGGTCGCTGCGCATGCGCGCGGTCTCCGTGAACAGGTCACGCGATACCTTGGTACTCGACGATGCGGTGGCCGGTTGTTGCGGCTGCTGTGCCTGCCGCTGCTGTTGCTCCACCTGCTGCTGCAATTGCTGCAGTTGTTGCTGTTGCTGCTGTGGCCCCGCCGCGCCGAAGCTGGCCGGGGAAACCAAGCCTCCCGCCATTGCGCAGATCACTACCAGGTGCCACACGTACTTCGACCTGCCGAACTGCACAACGGACGTTTCCATCGTTCGGGCCACTCGGGGTTAGGGGCGGGCGTTTGCGACGCTACAATAACCGGATGGATGCTTCACGCAGTGATGTGTTGATTCTTGGCGGCGGCGTCATCGGCCTGGCCTGTGCGTTCTACCTGCTGAAGTCCGGAGCTACCGTGCGCGTTCTGGAGCAGGGTACCCCGGGTTGCGGCAGTTCGCACGGCAATTGTGGAACGATCACGCCCAGCCATGCTGCCCCCCTGGCCATGCCGGGCATGTTGGGCGTCGCCTTGCGTTCGATGCTGCGGGCCGACGCACCGCTCTACCTCAACCCCCGCTTCGATGGCCCGCGCCTGCGCTGGCTGCTGGGCTTTGCGCGGCATTGCAATTGGCGCGACTTCGAGCATGCGGCCAGGGCGCGTTCGGCGATCCTGCAACGCTCACGCGGGCTATTGGGCGCACTGGTGCGTGACGAACGGCTGGACTGCGAGTTTGGCGAAGAAGGCGAGCTGTATGTCTATCGCACCCGGCGCGCGCTCGACGCCGACGAACGGCATCACGCCCAGGTGCTCGAACGCCTTGGCGTCGAGGTCCAACGGTTGGCAGGGGGCGAAGTCGAAGCACGAGAGCCTGCGCTGAAACCGGGCGTAGCCGGCGGGCTGTTTCATCCCGGCGACGCGCGCCTACGGCCCGATCGGTACGCGGCGGAGCTGGCGCGTCGCGTGGTCGAGCTGGGCGGCTCGATCGAAAGCGGGGCGCGCATCGACGACTTCGGCCTGCGTGACGGACGCATCGAACACGTCCGAACCACGCGTGGCGTATTCCGCGGCGACCGCGTGGTGATGGCCTTGGGCGCATGGTCGCCGCTGCTTGGCCGCAGCCTCGGCCTACGCTTGCCGATGCAGCCGGGAAAGGGCTACTCGCTTACCTATACGCGGCCCGGCCGTGTGCCGCGCCATGCGCTGGTATTGCGCGAGGCGGCGGTATGCGTCACCACCTGGGAAACCGGCTACCGGCTCGGCAGCACCATGGAGTTTTCGGGCTATGCGGAAGGGCTCAACCGCACGCGCCTCGACGCCTTGCGCCGGGGTGCTGCCCAAGGCCTGCACGAGCCGGAAGGTCCGCAATTGCTGGAGGAATGGTGGGGTTGGCGGCCCATGAGCATGGACGAGGTGCCGATCATCGGCCCGAGTTCGCGCTGGTCCAACCTGATGCTTGCCACGGCTCACGGCATGCTGGGCGTAAGCATGTCGGCGGCGACCGGCGAGCTGGTTACCTCGCTGATGCAGGGCGGTACGCCGCCGATCGATCCCTCACCATACGCGCCGGTGCGCTTCGGCGTGTGACCTTTATACCGTTTGGCCGTCTGCTCGCTTAGGGTGGCGGCTGGAAAGGAGATTCTGATGGCCGACACGTTCGACCTGATCGTACTGGGTGGTGGGTCCGGCGGCCTGGCGGCGGCGTTTCGCGCAGCTCGCCACGGTGCACGCGTTGCCATGCTGGAGCCCAACGCCTTGGGTGGCACATGCGTCAATGTCGGCTGCGTGCCGAAGAAGGCGCTCTGGTTCGCCGCGCAGCTTGCGCAGCAGCAACAGCTCGCCAAGACCTATGGCTTCGCCACGCAGCCTGGCCCGCTCGACTGGGAGCACTTTCGCCAGCGGCGCCAGAACTACATCGATGGCATCCGCCAACGTTACGCCATGGGGTTGGCGGACGCAGGCATCCAGGTATTCGCTGAAACCGGCCGCTTCGTAGCGCCTGATACGGTGGCGACGTCCAGCGGTGGCGAACTGCGTGCCACGCAAATCCTCATCGCGACGGGCGGCAGGCCGCGCTGCCTCGACGTGCCGGGCTTCGACCTCGGCCTGGTATCCGACGATATCTTCGCGTTGCATCACCTGCCAAAACGCATCGCGGTCATCGGTGGCGGTTACATCGCGGTGGAATTCGCCGGTCTGCTGCAAGCGCTCGGTAGCGAAGTGACCCTGCATGTCCGCAATCGCATGCTTACCGAGTTCGATGCGGAGCTTGTCGATGCGCTGGGCGAGCGCATGCGCGAACAGAGCATCGCGATCACCGGCCAGGTGCAGGTCACGGGGCTGCATCGGGAGGGCGACGAGATAGTGATCGACGACGAGGTCAATGGGCCCTGTGGTCCTTATGACGCGGTTCTGTGGGCCGTCGGGCGCGTTCCCAACAGCGACCGGCTGGATCTTGATGCTGCCGGCGTCCATGTGGACGAGCGCGGACATGTCGTCACCGATGCCTGGCAGACCACCAGCGTGCCCGGCATCAGTGCCGTGGGCGATGTCACCGAGCGCGTACAGTTGACGCCGGTGGCGGTGGCAGCAGGCCGTCGCCTGGCCGACCGCCTGTTCGGACAGCAACCCGATAGTCGGCTCGACTACGAGAACATCCCGACGGTGGTCTTCGCCGAACCGCCGCTCGCGATGATCGGCATGACGGAAGCGCAGGCGCGTGAGTTCCACGGTGACCAGGTGCATGTCTACCGCAAGCGCTTTACGCCACTGCAGTGGGCCGTGGCAGGGCACGTTGCGCCGACGCTGATGAAAATCCTCTGTGTCGGCGACGACGAACGCGTGGTCGGCATCCACGTGCTTGGCCCGGGCGCGGACGAAATGCTGCAGGGCTTCGCCGTGGCGATGAAGATGGGCCTGCGAAAGCGCGATCTCGATGCCACGATCGCCATCCATCCCAGTTCCGCCGAAGAGCTGGTGTTGATGAGCTGATTCTGCGACGCCGCACCGCCGCGTGCCGCCACTTGCCGGCACGGCTAAACTGCTCGCATGACTGCTACGTTCACGCTCGATCGCGGCACCGCGCCGCTGCTCATCAGCCTGCCGCATGACGGCAGCCATATTCCCGAGGTCATGGCGGCCCGCATGCATCCCGCCGCGCGCCGCGCGCCGGATACCGACTGGCACGTCGGCCGCCTCTACGATCCGCTCGCGAAAGCGATTGGCGCGAGCGTGTTGAGGCCACAGCTGTCAAGGTACGTGGTCGATCTCAACCGACCGGCAGATGGCCATGCGCTGTATCCGGGGCGCAAGGAAACCGGCCTGGTATCGACCGTGGGTTTCGACGGCACGGCCATCTATCTGGACGGCGAAGAGCCGACGGCGGATGAAATCCAACGCCGGGTAAATGAATGCTGGCATCCGTACCATCAGGCGCTCTCGCAAGAACTTGAACGCCTGCTCGCCGAACATGGCCGCGTGGTGTTGTGGGAAGGCCATTCCATTCGCAGCCGGGTGCCGATGCTGTTCGACGGACGACTGCCCGACCTGAACCTCGGTACCGCTGACGGGTCAAGCTGCGGCGCGGTCCTGCAGGGCCGATTGCAGGCCGCACTGGAAAGCCAGTCGCGCTACAGCCACGTGGTCAATGGACGCTTCAAGGGCGGCTACATCACACGCCACTATGGGCGCCCGGAATCGAATGTGCAGGCCGTGCAACTGGAGCTGGCGCAGCTCAACTACATGGATGAAGACAGCTTCGCGTATGACTCGGACAAGGCGGCGCCGCTGCAGGAAGTGATCCTGCAATTGCTGCGCGCCTGCGTCGAGCCGTAAGAAGCTTCGTCTCTTGTTAGAGACTTGCAATGTCAAGCCGTGAGGCACGGAAATCTCGCTCCAACCCGGAAAAAACCGAGTTCAAGCGCACCTCAAAACCTGCCATTGTGTAGGCGTCGCGCCGCCCGCGTCGCCGGGTTCCGGCCGGGTCCGCGGCATATGACGTTCGAGGTTCTGCATCATGCGCAAGTTCGCGATCGCTTCTCTGCTTGTGGCAGGTTTTGCTTTTTGCGGTTCTGTGATGGCTCAGGACGCTGCCCCCCCGCAGGCGGCGCCCGCGACGAGCAAGGCGGCTTCTTCGACTCAGCCGGCTCATTCGTCGCATCATCACAAGAAAAAATCCGACCAGTCGGGTCAGTCGGGCAGCGGCGGCCACAAGAGCAAGTCGGCCAAGAAGTCGGCCAAGTCCACCTTGCCGGCCACGACCACCAGCCACTGAGTCTGGATCAGCTTCCCAATAAAAAACCCCGGTATTTGCCGGGGTTTTTTGTTCTTCTGCGGACCGCGCTCAGCGTTTGGGCAACGCGGCAATGCACTTCAGTTCGATGGCAATAGGCGTAGGCAGCGCGGTAATCCCCACGGTGGTGCGGCACGCGTCCACGCCGGCGAAATGTTCGGCGTAAAGCCGGTTGTATACCGGGAAGTCCCGCGCCATGTCGGTGAGAAACACCGTGACATCGACCAGGTCTTCCCAGTCCGCTCCGCTGGCCTCCAGCACTGCGCGCACGTTGGCGAACACCTGCCGGCACTGCGCCTCGATGTCGTAACGCACCAGCTTGCCCTGCGCATCGTAGACGTTGCCGGGAATCGCATTGTCATCCGGCCGGCGCGGGCCGACTCCGGAAAGGAACAGCAGGTCACCGACGCGTCGCGCATGCGGATAGGCGCCGACGGGCGTCGGTGCCTTGCTGGTGCGAACGATCTCGCTCACCGGTTGAATTCCGGAATGGTGCCCAGACGCTGCAGTGCATGCTCGTAGGCGGGCTTGAGGTCCTCGCGCGAGCTGACGTGCATGCCCAGGTCGTTCACGTGGCCGTCGAACAGGCTGTAGCACCACGCATGCACGGAGAGCTTTTGCCCACGTTCCCACGCATCCATCACCATGGTGGTGTGGCAGACGTTGACCACCTGTTCCATTGCGTTGAGCTCGCACAAGCGGGCATTGCGCAGGTTCATCAGGTCGATGGAGGTGAGCAGGGGCGAATGCTTCTGCGCGACGTCGGCAACATGGCGCAGCCAGTTGTCGACCAGGCCTAGCCGGCGATCGTCGAGTACGGCCTGCACGCCGCCGCAACCGTAGTGGCCGACCACGATGATGTGCTCGACCTTCAGCACGTCGACAGCGAACTGGATGGTGCTCAGGCAGTTGAGATCGGTATGCGACACCACGTTGGCAACGTTGCGCTGGACGAAGATGTCGCCCGGCGGCAGGTCGACGATCTGGGTGGCTGGCACCCGCGAATCGGAGCAGCCGATCCATAGGTACTTCGGCGCCTGCTGTTGCGAAAGGCGTTCGAAGAATCGCGGATCCTGGTCGCGTACGGCGGCTGACCAGGCACGGTTGCTCTCAAGCAGGCTCTGCAGGGGACTTTTCACGGCGATGCTCTCAGTAGCGAATGCAGATGTTTTTCGGCTCGGTGAAGAAGCGCAGCGCTTCCGTGCCGCCCTCGCGGCCGAGCCCGGATTGCTTCGTGCCGCCAAAGGGCGTGCGCAGATCGCGCAACAGCCAGCAATTGATCCACACGATGCCGAAATCCAGTTGTGCGCCGAAACGATGCGCGCGCGACAGATCGCGCGTCCACACCGAAGCGGCAAGGCCGTAGCCGGTACCGTTGGCGATGGCCAGTGCCTCGGCTTCATCCTCGAAGGGGACCAGGCTCACCACCGGGCCGAAGATTTCCTGCTGGTTGGTGACGGCATCGCTGCCCAGGCCTTCGATAACGGTTGGCGCGACGAACCAGCCATCAGCGCAACGGCCCGTCATCGTCACGGCATTACCGCCGCAGAGCACGTCGCCGCCTTCCTCCCGCGCGGTGGTGATGCAGCCCATCACCTTGTCGAAATGTTCGCGCGACACGAGGGCGCCCAGATCGCTGCCCGCCTCGTTCGGATCGCCCACGCGAAGCGCCTTCACGCGCGCAAGATAGCGCTCGCGGAAGGCGTCATAGATCGAGCGCTGTACCAGCAGGCGCGAGCCGCACAGGCAGATCTCGCCCTGGTTGGCGAAGCCCGAACGCACGATCGTGTCGAGGTTGGCGTCGCTGAGGTCGGCATCCTCGAAAACCACGGCCGGGTTCTTCCCGCCCAATTCCAGCGAGACCTTCTTGAAGTGGGGTGCCGCCACGGCGGCGATCTGCGCGCCGGTGCGCGTGCTGCCGGTGAACGACACGGCCTTTACCGACGGATGTTCTACGATCGCCTGGCCCACGCTGGGGCCACGACCTTGCACGATGTTGAGTACGCCAGGCGGAAAACCGGCTTCGATGCTCAGCTCGCCCAGCAATGCAGCCGTGCAGGGCGTGATTTCAGAGGGCTTGGCAATCACAGCGTTACCGGCGGCCAGCGCGGGCGCGATCTTCCAGGTGAACAGGTACAGCGGCAGATTCCACGGGCTGATGCAGCCGACCACGCCCAGCGGCTGGCGCAGCGTGTAATTGATCGCGCCGGTTTCCATGGCGTGCGACTCGCTGCTCCACGCCACGATGCCTGCCGCGAAGTGGCGGAGGTTGGCGATGGCACGCGGAATGTCGAGGTTGCGCGCCTGGGCCAGCGGTTTGCCGCTGTCACGCGATTCCAGTGCCACGAATTCCTCGAGGCGTGCCTCGATGAGATCGGCCAGTGCATTCAGCAGGCTGGCGCGTCGTTCCGTGGGCGTGGAGGACCATGCGGGCGCCGCACGTCGCGCCGCGGCGATGGCTTCGGCGACATCATCAGCAGAGGAATCGGGACAATGCGCGAAAACCTGGCCGGTGGCTGGCTCGAACACGTCCAGCCAGCGATCGTCCCGCGGTGCCTGCAGGCGACCGTCAATCAGGTTGGCGAGGCGCAGGGTTGGCATCGGTACAAGCTTAAGGCTTGAGGGCACGGAATGCACCGGACGCGCGCGTATGCGGCGAACGGGCTCTCACTGCAGGCGCGAACCCGGTCCGCGACCGCGACGTCGCGGTGTGATCGCTCCGTGGGCTTTTCGGGCAATCGGTGCGCTTCTGCCAGAAAAAAGGCAGGTTTCGCCTAGCGTCAGGCCAGGGTGCGCGTCCGTCCGCCGTCGACCGCGATGCTCACGCCGTTCACGTAGGCCGCCGCGGGCGTGCACAGGAAGGCGATCACCGAAGCCACTTCCGACGCTTCGCCAAAGCGGCGAGCAGGCACGGAGGCCAGGAGGCCCTGCGCGATTTCATCGCCGGAACGGCCGCTGGTGCTGGCCTGTGCCGAGAGCAGGCTGTCAAGTCGCGCCGTGCGGGTATAGCCGGGCAGCACGTTGTTCACCGTGATGCCGTCGGCCGCCAGTTCGCTGGACAGCGTCTTTGCCCACGCGGCCACCGCGGCACGAACGGTGTTGGACACGCCGAGCCCGGCGATCGGCTCCTTCACCGACGTGGAGATCACGTTGACGATGCGGCCGTAGCTTCGCGCTCGCATCCCCGGCAGCAATGCCTGCAGCAGCGTCTGGCCAGCCAGCAGGTGCTGGCGGAACGCGGCTTCATAGGCACTGGTCTCGGCTGAATGCGCGGGGCCGCCCGGCGGACCGCCGGTGTTGTTGATCAAGATCTCGATGGGGCCGGGAGCCACGATATCGGTGAGTGCGATGCGCAGGCTCTC
The DNA here is from genome assembly GCA_000632805.1 of Dyella jiangningensis. Taxonomy (GTDB): domain Bacteria; phylum Pseudomonadota; class Gammaproteobacteria; order Xanthomonadales; family Rhodanobacteraceae; genus Dyella; species Dyella jiangningensis. Next base: position 760,007 of record CP007444.1, read on the forward strand.
GGTCTGCGCCATGTCTACCGCGAACCAGCGATGTTGCTGCCCATGCTTGCGCGGCAGTTCGTCGGCAACGGTCTTCAGCGCATCCGCTTTGCGCGCCAGCACGGTCACGCTCGCGCCCAGTTCGGCCAACTCGAACGCGCTTGCGCGACCAATGCCTTGTGAGGCGCCGCAGACAAGGGCGTGACGTCCGCTCAGGTCCAGAAGCATGGGAGAGGCTCCTTGCGTTGGAAGGAAACTAGCGTGCGTTGAGCTGGATGCCGAGTGCGCCGAACCAGCATAGCCATGCGGCCCAGAGACTGTAACGCCATGCACGGCGCCAGCGCGTGATCGCATCGTCTTCGAGCGCGGGCAACACCGGCGAACGCAGGGCGAGCTGCAGGCGCATCCAGATGCGCAGCGGGTTCGCAGGCTGCCCATCGGCTTCGGCGATGATCTGCCATTCGTGGGGATGACGACGACGCAGCAGCGACGCCACGCGGTACTGCGATCCAAAATGCAGCAGGAAGCAGGCGACGCCGGCCATCAGTAGGGAGAGGTAAAGCTCGATCATGCCGTGCCTGTCTTCAATTGCATGGGCGCCGCCGAGCTCAGCTGCTCGGCGAGCTGCCCGTTGCCGGGGCATTGGAGGTATCCGCTCCGTTGCTCTTGGGAGTGGAGGTGCTCGGCGTGGAGGCCTTGTCGCCGATCACGGGGAACGGGATGGAGTCACGCAATGTGCTCAGCACGCCATCGCCTTGTGCCGGCTTCGCGCAGATCGCGTTGTCCACGGCGCCCTGGTAGGTCTTGTCCATCATGCCGACCCATACGGTTCCATCCGGGCCGTGCGGAACCTTGAATGTGCCGGCTGCCGCCATCTTCACCGGTGCCTCGGCGGAGAACGCTGCCGGCGACTGTTCCCAATAGGTACTGCCGGCCTGCTGCTTGGCCGAGCTGTACAGCACCAGGTAGCGCGCCCGCTTGTCGGTGATCTCGATGCTGCCGAAGGCGCCGGTGGTCTCATCCGTCCAGCCCATGTGTTCGCATAGACCGACATCCTGCGTGGCGATGGGCTGGAACGCGTCATCCAGCACCACCACAGTGGGTGCGAACAGATAGCTGGCGCGCAGCCAGCGGCCATTCAATTCCGACTTGACCGCCACGCGATAAGGCAGCTGTGTCTCGCGAGGAAGGCTGAAGCTCAGGAAGTAGCTGTGCTCGCCGTTGAAGCTGACCACCGTGCTGCCCGGGCCGAGCACGAACTTCCTGGGCTGCCAGGGCAGGTTGTCCTGGAACGAGAAGTCCGCGAACGTGCTGCAGCAGGGCGTGGCCTGCTGCAGCGTCTTGCGCGCCTGTTCGAGGCTGCTGTTCGCATTCTCCGGCGCCCGCAGGTTGGGCGGCACGAAGGTCTTCATGCTGTGGCATCCGGCCGCCAGCGCGACGGCAAGAGCAAGGGCAGTTGAGGCGATCAGGCGATAACGCATGGCATAACCATCAATCAGAATTCGGCCGTCCCAGCCGCGCGCGGATAGGGGATGGCATCACGAATGTTGGACAAACCGCATACATACACCAGCAGGCGTTCGAAGCCGAGGCCGAAGCCCGCGTGAGGAACGGTGCCGTAGCGACGCAGGTCACGGTACCAGCCATAAGTGGCCGGATCGAGGCCGAACTGAACCATGCGACGGTCGAGATAGTCCAGGCGCTCTTCGCGCTGGCTGCCGCCGATGATTTCGCCGATGCCCGGGGCCAGCACGTCCATCGCGGCAACGGTCTTTTCGTCGTCGTTCAGGCGCATGTAGAAGGCCTTGATCTGCTCGGGATAGTTCATCACCACCACCGGCCGGCCGACGTGCTTTTCGGCGAGATAACGTTCGTGCTCGGTCTGCAGGTCGATGCCCCAGGCCACCGGGAATTCGAATTTCTGCCCCGACTTCCTGAGGATGTCGACCGCCTCGGTGTAGTCGATGCGCTCGAACGGTTTGGCAATAAAGGCTTCCAGACGGCTGATCGCATCCGGGGCCATGCGTTCGGCGAAGAACGCCATGTCGTCCGGGCGCTCCTCAAGCACGGCCTTGAAGATGGCCTTGAGGAAACCTTCGGCGCAGTCGGCATCGGCGTTGAGGTCGGCGAAGGCGATCTCCGGCTCCACCATCCAGAACTCGGCCAGGTGGCGCGGCGTGTTGGAGTTCTCGGCGCGGAAGGTCGGTCCGAACGTGTACACCTTGCTCATCGCCAGGCAGTAGGCCTCGACATTGAGCTGGCCGGACACGGTAAGGAACGCCTCGCGACCGAAGAAGTCCTTGCGGAAGTCGATCTTGCCTTCAGGCGTGCGCGGCAGGTTCGCCAGGTCCAGCGTGGACAGGCGGAACATGTCGCCAGCGCCTTCGGCGTCGGACGTGGTGATGATCGGCGTGTTGATCCAGAAGAAACCCTGCTCGGTGAGCCAGCGGTGGATCGCCGTCATCATCGTGTGGCGCACGCGGGTCACGGCGCCGAACAGGTTGGTGCGCGGACGCAGGTGCGCCACTTCGCGCAGGAACTCCATCGAGTGCTGCTTGGGCTGGATGGGGTAGGTTTCCGGGTCGTCCACGAAGCCGGTGACGGTCACTTCCGTGGCCTGGATCTCGAAGCTCTGACCCTTGCCCTGCGAAGCCACCAGCGTGCCCGTGACGATCACGCCGGCGCCGGCGGTGAGGTGCTTCACCTCGTTCTCGTAGTTGGAGACCTCACCGGTGACCACCGCCTGGATGGGGTCGAAGCAGGAGCCGTCACTGACATTGACGAAGGACAGGCCCGCCTTCGAATCGCGCCGCGTGCGGACCCAGCCGCGCACGGTCACGGTGCTGCCGGCTTCGATGCTGCCGGAAAGAGCCTGCTTGACGCTAACCACCGCCATGGATTGAAACTCCTGCTGGGCGCCGCATATCGGACGCATAAGACGAATCTGGCATCATAATCGACGTTCCGTTCAGGTCGCGACCCTGGCGCCCGTTTTCCGACCACCAAACCCCTCCGGTAGTTGCATCGCCCATGACCATCACCATCACTCCCGCCGCCAGCGAGCGTATGCGCGCCTTCCTAGCCGGTACTCCCGGTGCCGCGGGCGTGCGCTTTGGCGTCAAGAAAACCGGCTGCTCCGGTTTCGGCTACGTGGTGGACCTGGCCCAGAGCGTGGGCGAGGGCGACGAAACGCTGGATGTGGACGGCGTGCCCCTGATCGTCGACGGCAAGAGCCTGCCGCTCATCGACGGCACCGTCATCGACTTCCAGCGCCAGGGTCTCAACGCCAGCTTCGTGTTCCACAACCCCAACGCCACCGGCGAGTGCGGTTGCGGCGAGAGCTTCACGGTCGGCTGAGCGCCTCGCCGGGGCCGGAACCGCTGGCGGGTGTCGCACCACGCGTGCCCACGGCGTGACCGCTTGCCCCAAACCCCTGAATTCCCTTACACTTCCGCTTCTGTCCGCGCCCCAAAAGCTCGGATGGAACCTTGCCTCACCGCATAGGGCGGGAGGCTGCCAGGCCCCAAAAGGGCCGCATCCACAAGGAGTTACCCACCAATGTCCCTGCGACATTACGAAGTCGTGTTCCTGGTCCACCCTGACCAGAGCGAGCAGGTCCCGGCGATGATCGAGCGCTACAAGGCGCTGATCGAGACCGACGGCGGCAAGATCCACCGCCTGGAAGACTGGGGCCGCCGCCAGCTGGCCTACCCGATCGTGAACCTGGCCAAGGCTCACTACGTCATGCTCAACATCGAAGTGAGCCAGAACGTGCTGAACGAGCTGGAGTCGGGCTTCCGCTTCAATGACGCCGTGCTGCGCCACCTCGTCATCAAGCGTGACGAGGCCGACACCGAGCAGTCCTTCATCCTGAAGTCCAAGGAAAAGGACGACGCCAAGTCCTCGCGTCGCCGCGATGACGACAGCGAAGGTGATGAGCGCCCGGCCCGTCGCGACCGCGACGACCGTGACAACGATCGCGACAGCGACGACTGATCAGGAGCACAGACATGTCCAAGTTCTTCCGCCGCCGCAAGTTCTGCCGCTTCACCGCTGAAAAGGTGAAGGAGATCGACTACAAGGATCTCAACACCCTGCGCCAGTACGTCACCGAGAACGGCAAGATCGTTCCGTCGCGCATCACCGGCACCAAGGCCCGCTACCAGCGTCAGCTGGCGACGGCCATCAAGCGGGCCCGCTTCCTGGCCCTGCTGCCGTACACCGACAACCACGACGTCTGATCGACGTTGTACTTCCTCTCCCCTCTGGGGAGAGGACTGAGGTGAGGGGCAGGTGCTCGCGAAAGAGCATCGATAAGCGAGTTTCGATTCAAGGCGCTCGCAAGACTGCCCCTCATCCCGGCCTTCTCTCCAAGGGGAGAAGGAGTGGAAAACCACCTTCGGACAACCGTCCACGGCTGCGTCGGGCCACACCGGCGCTAACGAAAAGGAACCACCATGGAACTGATTCTTCTCGAGAAAGTCCGCAACCTCGGCAACCTGGGCGACAAGGTCAAGGTGAAGCCGGGTTACGGCCGCAACTACCTCCTGCCGCAGGGCAAGGCCGTGCCGGTCAACGCCGCCAACCTCGAAGCCTTCGAGAAGCGCCGCGCCGAGTACGAAGCCAAGGCTGCCTCGCAGCTGTCCGGCGCCGAAGGCCGCAAGGCCAAGCTGGAAGGCGTTGAGGTGACCCTCACCGTCAACGCCAGCCCGGAAGGCAAGCTGTACGGTTCGGTGGGTCCACGCGAAATCTCCGAGGCCCTGCAGGCTGCCGGTCACGATGTGCACAAGAACGAAGTGATCCAGGGCGAAGGCCCGATCCGCCACACCGGCGAGTTCGAAGCCGTGATCGCGCTGCACGCCGATGTGCAGACCCAGGTCAAGGTGATCGTGGTCGGCGAAAAGTAAGCCGATCCATCGCTCGCAACACCCAGACGGGCGCCTCCGGGCGCCCGTTTGCTTTTGGGGAAGGCGGTGGCTCTGTCCACCGGCTTATCCACAACTAACCACAGGTTTTCCACAGGGTTATTGTCTCGCCGGCTGAGATGGCGCCGCGTATGCTCTGTGCCTGTTGCCATGCCACCGACGGATTGCCGTCGGTTCGCTCCGAGGAACCGTATGTCCTTCGTTTCCGACCGTTCCGACGAATCCGGCCGCCGCCGGCGATCCGAGCGCAAGCCGATGTCGAGCGTCGATGCGCTACGCGTGCCGCCGCACTCGATCGACGCGGAACAGGCTGTGCTGGGCGGCCTCATGCTTTCGCCCGATTCGCTGGACAAGGTGGCCGATCGCCTGAGCGAACAGGATTTCTACCGCAAGGATCATCGCCTGATCTGGCGCGCCATCACCGAGCTGGCGGGCAAGGGCATGCCATGTGACGCGGTGACCCTGGGTGACTGGTTCGAAGCAAATGGGCTCGCCGAAATGGTTGGCGGCGCGGCGTATCTGATCGAGCTGGCCAACACCACGCCGAGCGCGGCGAACATCGGTGCGTACGCGGAAATCGTGCGTGAGAAATCCGTGCTGCGCCAGCTCATCGATGCCGGCGTAGGCATTACCGAGGACGGCTACCAACCCGATGGCATGGGCGTGCAGGAGGTGCTGGAGCGTGCCGAGCAGGCCGTGTTCAAGATCGCCGAGTCCGGCGCGCGCGGCAAGAAGGACACCGTGTCCATGCGCGAGGCGGTGAAGGATGCCTTCCGCATTCTCTCCGAGCGTTTCGAAAACAAGGGCCAGCTCACCGGCGTATCCACCGGCTTCACCGATCTCGATGAACTGACCTCGGGCCTGCAGCCGTCCGACCTGATCATCGTCGCGGCGCGTCCCTCGATGGGCAAGACTGCGTTCTCGGTGAACATGGCCGAAGCGGTGGCGATGCGCGGCAAGAAAGCCGTGGCGATTTTCTCGATGGAAATGTCGGCCTCGCAGCTGGCCTTCCGAATGATCTCCTCGGTGGGTCGCATCCACGCGCAGCACCTGCGCAACGGCGATCTTGCCGAAGAAGACTGGCCGCGCGTCACCAACGCCATCGCATTGCTGTCCGAGGCCAAGATCTTCATCGATGACACGCCGGGCCTGTCGCCGGTGGAAATGCGTTCGCGCGCCCGACGCCTGCATCGCGAACACGGTGGTCTCGGACTGATCGTGATCGATTACCTGCAGCTGATGCAGGTGCCGGGCATGAAGGAAAACCGCGCGACGGAAATCTCGGAAATCTCACGCTCGCTGAAGGGCCTGGCGAAGGAACTCAACTGTCCGGTCATCGCACTCTCGCAGTTGAACCGCTCGCTGGAACAGCGCGCCGACAAGCGTCCGATGATGTCGGACCTGCGCGAATCCGGCGCTATCGAGCAGGACGCGGACGTGATCATGTTCATCTACCGCGACGAGTACTACAACAAGGAATCACCGGACAAAGGCCTGGCCGAAATCATCATCGGCAAGCAGCGTAACGGTCCGACGGATACGGTGAAGCTGACCTTCCTCGGTCATTACACGAAGTTCGAGAACTACGCGCCCGATTCCTTCGTCGGCGCATTCGACTAGTCACGCCGTCGGCTTTAGGCGCCGTTATGCTTTGGGAACGGCGCCTGTACCGGGCTCGTCTCTATGCGCGGCGTGCACGCGAAACGGCGGCGAGGTTCACATGTGCCCGTGCACGCTCGTGGCCGTCCTTCCGCACGAGGTATGACCTATGTCGCTCATCCTTCTGCTCATTATCGTGTTGCTTCTTCTCGGCGCGCTGCCCACCTGGCCGTATAGCCGTGCGTGGGGTTACGGTCCCAGCGGCGGCCTGGGCCTCATTCTCATCATCTTGATCGTGCTGCTGGTATTAGGGGTTATCTGACGTCGCCTGCGTCCCTCGGAGGGTGCCATGAGCCGCGTGCTGATTCCTTCGTTGTTGGTCGTGATTTGCCTGGCCCTGAGCGGTTGCGGCAGCCATACACGCATGGTGCAGACCAGCACCGAAACCTGCGGCAAGGAGTTGACCGACCTGCAGGACGCACTGGACTCGCGCGCCATCACCCAGCACGAGTACGACAAGGCGCATCGCGCGATCATGGAACGCTGCACGCGGCGCGACGACGACTAGAGCGCTGCCACGGGTTTGCCACGATGGCGGCCCCGACCGGGCCCACAGGGGCGTGAAGATGGCGGAGAGCGAATGCGGGAGGAACGGGCCTGCTAAGCTAGCAGGGTCACCCGGGCCGCCCGGTTCGCGCCCTTCTCCTTCTTACGTCATGCGCCGACGCCGGCGCCGAGCAGGCATGAGCCGCACCACTGTCGCCACCATCCATCTCGGCGCCTTGCGCCACAATCTCGCCCGCATCAAGCAGTTGGCGGCTCCTGCCAAGGTCATGGCCGTCGTCAAGGCGGATGCCTATGGCCATGGACTGGAGCGCGTCGCGCGTGCGCTGGATGGCGATGCGGACGCGTTTGCCGTGGCCGCGCTGGGCGATGGCCTGCGCCTTCGGGCAGCAGGGCATCGGCAACGCATCGTGGTGCTGTCCGGGCCCGACCGCGCCAGTGACATCGCGGAAATGCAGCGCCTCAACCTCGATGCCGCCATCCATCACGAGGAACAGCTGCATTGGCTCAAGGAAGCTTCGCCAGCGCGCGGCCCGCTGCGCGTATGGCTGAAGGTCGACAGCGGCATGCATCGGCTAGGGTTTGCGCCGGAAGCGGTCGCCTTCGTGCACGCGCAGCTCGCGGCGATGCCGGGCATCGATTCGGAGATCGGGCTGCTCACGCATTTCGCCGAGTCTGAAGTATTCGACGGCACCGAAACGCTCGCGCAGATCGCACGTTTTGCCAAAGCCACGCATGGTTTGCGTGGACCTCGATCGCTTTCCAACTCCGCCGCCGTGCTCGGTTGGGCCGACGCGAAGGGCGACTGGGTGCGGACCGGCGGGCTGCTCTATGGCCTATCCGTGGTGGAAGGCAAGTCGGGCGCGGATTTTGGCTTTCGCCCGGCCATGACATTGAGCACGCGCCTGATCGCCATCAACCGCATCGGCAAGGGTGAGCGCATCGGCTACAACGGCACCTGGACCTGCCCGGAAGACATGCCTGTCGGCGTCGCCGCCGTCGGTTATGGCGACGGCTATCCGCGCAGTGCTGCGGCTGGCACGCCCGTACTCGTCGGTGACCAGCGCGTACCGTTGATCGGCCGCGTTTCGATGGACCTGATCACGCTGGACCTTCGCGACGCGCCGGAAGCGAAGGTGGGCGATCGCGTAACCCTTTGGGGGCCGGAACTGCCGGTGGAGATCATCGCCGCGCAGGCAGGCACCATTTCCTATGACCTGACCTGCGGCATGACCCGGCGCGTACTGTTCGTCGAGGACGAGCACTGATCCGCGTCTCGCCGCTTGCGATGGCGGCCCGCTAAGCTCGCTGCATCAACGCGCACCAGGGAATCCGCATGGCCAAAGCCAAGACCGCCTACGTTTGCTCCGACTGTGGAGCAGAGCATTCGAAATGGCAGGGCCAGTGCATCGAGTGCAGCGCGTGGAACACGCTCAGCGAATTCGTCGTACAACCGGCGGTGAAGTCGGTGGCTGCCGCGCGTACGACCGGCTACGCCGGCGCAGCGGCGGGTTCGCCGAAAGTCACGCCGCTCACGGCGGTGGCGCTCGATGCGGAAACACGCACGCTGACCGGCATCGGCGAACTCGATCGCGTGCTCGGTGGCGGCCTCGTGGACGGCTCGGTCGTGCTGATCGGCGGCGATCCCGGCATCGGCAAATCCACGTTGCTGCTGCAGATGCTCGGCACGCTGGGTTCACAGGTGCCCAGCGTCTATGTCACCGGTGAGGAATCGCTCGCGCAGGTAGCCTCCCGCGCGCAGCGCCTGGACCTTCCTCTGGGTCCGCTGCACGCGCTGGCGGAGACCTGCATCGAGCGCATCATCGAGCAGGCGCTGAGCAGCCGGCCGCGTGTGCTGGTGATCGACTCCATCCAGACCATCTGGACCGAGCTGCTCACCGCGGCGCCGGGTTCGGTGAGCCAGGTGCGCGAATCGGCCGCCAAGCTCACCCGCTTCGCCAAGGAAACCGGTACCTCGGTATTCCTGGTCGGGCACGTCACCAAGGAAGGCGGCATCGCCGGCCCGCGCGTGCTCGAGCACATGGTGGACGCGGTACTGTATTTCGAAGGCGAATCCGGCAGCCGGTTCCGCGTATTGCGCGCTTTCAAGAACCGCTTCGGCGCGGTGAACGAGCTTGGCGTATTCGCGATGTCGGAAAAAGGCCTGCGCGAAGTGCCGAACCCGTCGGCGATCTTCCTGTCTGCACACAGCGGACCGACTTCAGGCAGTGCAGTGATGGTGACGCGTGAAGGCACGCGCCCGTTGCTGGTGGAGGTGCAGGCGCTGGTCGATCAATCGTCGCTGGGCAATCCCCGTCGCGTGGCGCTGGGCCTGGAGCAGAACCGCCTGGCCATGCTGCTAGCGGTGCTGCATCGTCACGGCGGTGTGGCGGCGTACGACCAGGACGTGTTCGTCAACGTGGTGGGCGGCATCCGCGTGCAGGAAACCGCCGCCGACTTGCCGGTGCTGCTGGCGGTGCTGTCGTCATTGCGCGACCGTCCGCTGCCGGAGAAAACCATCGCGTTTGGCGAAGTGGGCTTGTCCGGCGAAATCCGCCCCGTGCCCAATGGCGAGGAGCGGTTGAAAGAAGCAGCGCATCATGGCTTCCAGAAGGCCATCGTGCCCAAGGCGAATGCGCCGAAGAAGGGCAAGGTGGGTGAGATGGAGGTGGTGGCCGTAGAGCGCCTGTCGCAGGCGCTGGAGGCGTGCCGCTAGCCAGCGGCGCCGATCCCTGATTTTCCTGCAGAAGCGTACCCAGTGCGCGAAAAAGCTACGGGCCGTGACGACGTGTCTCTGCAGTCGCGCACTGGGTGCGCTCCTACAGGGGAAAGATTCGCCGCGCTATACCGGCGGCAGCGCCGCGAAATCCGGGTGCTGCTCCGCCCGCTGCGAGAACTTCGCCAGCTTCGGATAGGCCTTCGCGTCGACCACGTCCCCAGCAACGATCTGGGTAAAACCCCATGCCACGGCAATCGACACGTCCGCCTGTGTCGGCGCGTTGCCAAACAACCAACCCTCCACGCCGTCCAGCTCCCGTTCGAGGAGATCACAGGCCGAGCGCAGTTGGCCTCGCACGCGTTGCAGCCAGCCGGCATCGCGCTTGTCTTCCTCTCGCTTGTGCTCGTACACGATCTGCACGCTCTTCTCGCTGGCGGCAATGGCGATGCCGACGATGCGGGTGGCGCGCAAGCGCTGCGCGGCATCGTCGGGCATCAGCGCGGCTTTTCCGCTGATGGATTGCGCCCAGTCGATGATCAGGTTGGATTCGGTGAGCAGCGTGCCGTCGTCCAGCACCAGGGTGGGCGCTTTTACCAGCGGGTTCACCTGTTGGAACTCGTCGAAGTTGCGGAACACCGACCAGTTGCGGTGCGTGAATGGAATGCCCAGCAAGCGCAGCGAGATCGCCGTGCGGCGTACGTAGGGCGAGTCGAGCATGCCGATCAGTTCCACGGGCGTCTCCTGTCAGGAATGGAAAACCACGGTCTTGCTGCCGTTGAGCAATACGCGATCGTCGAGATAAAGGCGAAGCGTGCGGGCCAGCACGCGGCGTTCGATGTCGCGGCCGATGCGGATCAGGTCGTCCGGCGTGTCCGCATGTGTCACTCGCTCGATGTCCTGCTCGATGATCGGGCCTTCGTCGAGATCGGTGGTCACGAAATGGGCCGTGGCGCCGATCAGCTTGACCCCACGCCGGTGTGCCTGGTGATAGGGGCGGGCGCCCTTGAATCCCGGCAGGAACGAGTGATGGATATTGATGCAGCGACCGGCGAGGCGATCGGCCAGCTCGCTGGACAGCACCTGCATGTAACGCGCAAGCACGACCAGTTCGGCGCCTGACTGCTCGATCAGCGACCATAGCTCGGCTTCCTGCTGGACCTTGCTGTCGCGGTCGACCGGCAGGTAGTGGAATGGAATGCCGTCGAAGTCCAGGTGGCGATACGTTTCGATCGGGTGGTTGGCAACCACGCCGACGATGTCCATTGGAAGCTCGCCGATGCGCCAGCGGTACAACGTGTCCGCCAAGCAATGGTCGAACTTCGACACCAGCAGCATCACACGCCGCCGCCGTGAGCGGTCACGCAGCGTCCATTGCATCCTGAGCGAGGGCGCAAAGCCTTCGAAGCCGTCATGCAATGCGTCCAGATCATGCCGTGCGCTCTCGAACACCAGTCGCATGAAGAAGCGCCCGGTTTCGGCGTCGCCGAACTGTTGGGCTTCAATGATGTTGCACTGATTCGCGGCCAGGTGGTTCGAGACCGCTGCCACGATGCCGGCGCGATCCGGGCAGGACAGGGTGAGCACGAACTGGCCGGCGGCGCTCATGGCATGCGATGCAGTATCAATTCCAGCACCGCCTTGGTGCCGAAGAAGGCAAGCAGCAGCACGCCCATGCCGACCAGGGTGAGGTTGACCGCACTCCGGCCGCGCCAGCCATAACGCCAGCGTCCGAACAGCAGCGCGCCAAACACGAGCCACGCAATGATCGACAGCACGGTCTTATGCACCAGGTGCTGCCCGAACAGGTTGTCGACGAACAGGATACCGGTCAGCAGCGTGAGCGTGAGCAGCAGGAAACCCGCGCCGATCAGGCGGAACAACAGGGTTTCGGTGAGCGTCAGCGGCGGTAGTGAGCGTAGCCATGGCCCGAACTGGCGATGGCGCAACGCGCGCTCCTGGATGGCCAGAAGGATGGCAAGCACCGCGGCGATCGAGAGCACGCTGAAGGCCAGCAGGGCCACCGTGACATGCAGCTTGATTTGCCATTCCAGCGGCTGGGGCGCGGTAGGCGGCGCGGCGAAGGTGTCGACGGCAAGCAGCAGCGCGGACAACGGAAAAACGATGCCGCCCAAGGCCGCTACCGGACGCCAGATATTCACCACCAGAGTCAGCGCCGAGACAACGCATGCCACCAGGGACAATGCAGCGAAGAAGTGCAGGTCCAGCGTGCCGCTGTGCAGGCTGAGCAGGATGGTCGCATGCGTGAGCACCGCCACGGTGGCCGCGGCGAGCGCCACGCGCTGAAGCACCGATGACGTGTTGTTGCGTGCAAACAGCGGCCACGTCGGCAGGCCCGCGGCAAGCAGGTAGTCGACGATGGCGATCAGTGCGGCGGCGGTCAGCATGGCGGGCAAGTGTGGCACAGGGCCGTCAGCGCGTGAACGGCACTTGCGGAGCCGCGGCGGTTTGCCCAAGGTTCGCCCGCCTGGGCGGTCTCGCTCGGGCCTGCCGACATGGGGTTGAGGTGATGAGGCATCGATTGGGCCTGGTGGTATTCACAAGCCTGCTTGGTTGGGCCTCGATGGCCCATGCTGCGAATGACTCCTGCGAGGCACGTTCGACGGAGATCATCGACGCCCTTCGCAAGGGTGACTTTGCGTTGGCAACCGCCCATTTCGACGCCCCTGTGAAGGCGGCCGTGGATGCGCAACGGCTTGGCCAGATATGGCAGCACACGCTGCCCATGAAGTTCGGTGCGTTCGACCGCGCGGATGCGCCCAAGGCTGGCGAGCAGGGCGGCGCAGTGGCCGAGACGACCCTGCATTTCGCTCGTAGCGATCTGGCCATGCGGGTCGCCTGCGATGCCGAGGGCGAGGTTGCCGGATTGCGTTTCGTGCCCGTGCCCGCAGCGACGGGTCCGCTCGGTCCGGGCGAGCGTCGTCTCGACCTGGCCTCGCCGCTGGGGCCGCTGCCGGGCATCTTCACGACGCCCACGGGTCACGGCCCCTTTCCGGTCGTCGTGCTGATCGCAGGTTCGGGCCCGCACGATGGCGACGAAACCATTGGGCCGAGCAAACCCTTTCGCGACATCGCGCAGGGCCTCGCCGCCGAAGGCATCGCGAGTCTTCGCTATGACAAGCGCACCTTGACCTACGCGGCGCAGGTGGCCGCGAACAGTCATGTCACCATCGACGATGAAGTCACCAACGACGCATTGGCGGCCATCAAGGTGGCAGGCGCCCAGCCGGGCGTCGACCCGCGTTGGGTGTTCGTGCTCGGGCACAGCCTTGGCGCTTACATGGCGCCACGCATCGGGCAGCGCGATGAGGCGCTGGCCGGACTGATCCTGCTGGCCGCACCGGCGCGCCCGTTGCTGGACGTGCAGGCCCAACAGGTGCGCGAGGTCGGCAAACGGCAGGGGTTGAGCGACGAGCAGATCGCCAGCCGGCTGCATGTCATTGAGGCCGAACGGCAATGGTTGGCAAGCCAGGATGCCAGCAAGCCGACGACCGGTTCGTTTGGCGGCGTTCCCCAGAGTTACGAGCTGAGTCTGCGCGACTACGACGTGGTGGCGGTGGCCAAGAATCTGGATATGCCCATGCTCATCCTCCAGGGCGGTAGCGACTTCCAGGTATCGCCGCGAGCGGACTTCGACCGATGGCAAAGCGCACTGGCGGGACGACCGCGGGTCACGTTCCACCGGTATGACGGTCTCAACCACCTGTTCATGCCTGCCGGTGGCAGCGGCACGCCGGCTGATTACCAGGCCCCGGGCCATGTGGACGCCGCGGTGGTTCGGGACATCTCCCGTTGGGTGAAGGAGCTGCCCGCCCGGGGCTGAGTCCCGTCGTGACACCCGGCTCTGCTATATTCGTCCGCTTGTCACTGGACTTCTGTCTGCCATGTTCGAATCGCTCAGCCAACGTCTCTCCGCCACCGTCAACCGCCTGCGCGGTCGCGGTCGCCTGACCGAAGAAAACATCCGCGAGTCGCTGCGCGAAGTTCGCATCGCCCTGCTGGAGGCCGACGTGGCCCTGCCGGTGGTGCAGGCGCTGGTCGAGCGCGTGAAGGTGCGCGCAGTGGGCCAGGAAGTGCTCAAGAGCCTGTCGCCGGGGCAGGCCCTGGTGAAGGTGGTCAGCGACGAGCTGACTGCACTGATGGGCACCGCCAATACCGAGCTCAATCTCGCGCAGCAGCCGCCGGCCGTGGTGCTGATGGCGGGCCTGCAGGGCGCCGGCAAGACCACCACGGTGGCCAAGCTCGCCCGCTTCCTCACCGAGCGCAAGAAGAAAAAGGTGATGGTGGTGAGCTGCGACGTGTACCGTCCGGCCGCCATCGAACAGCTGCGCACGCTGGCCGAGCAGGTGGGCGTGAAGTTCTTCCCGTCCGAAGCAGGCCAGAATCCGGTCGATATCGCGAAAAACGCGATCGCCGCCGCGCGCCGCGAAGTAGTCGACGTGCTGCTGGTCGACACGGCCGGCCGCCTGCACGTGGACGAGGCGATGATGGCGGAGATCAAGGCGCTGCACGCCGCGATCACGCCGGTCGAAACGCTGTTCGTGGTCGATTCCATGACCGGCCAGGATGCGGCCAACACCGCCAAGGCCTTTGCCGAGGCGCTGCCGCTCACCGGCGTGGTGCTGACCAAGACCGACGGTGATGCGCGCGGTGGCGCGGCGCTGTCGGTGCGTTATGTCACCGGTCGCCCGATCAAGTTCCTCGGTGCCGGCGAAAAGACCGATGCACTGGAGCCATTCCATCCCGACCGCGTCGCGCAGCGCATCCTCGGCATGGGCGACGTGCTGTCGCTGGTCGAGGAAGTGGAGCGCAAGGTCGACCAGGAAAAGGCGCAGAAGCTCGCCGAGAAGGTCATCAAGGGCAAGCGCTTCGATCTCAACGACATGCGCGACCAGCTCGAGCAGATGACCAACATGGGCGGCCTGGCCGGCCTGATGGACAAGCTGCCCGGCGTGTCCGCGCTGCCCGACAATGTGAAATCCAAGGTCAACGACGGCGAGATCAAGCGCATGGTCGCGATCATCCAGTCGATGACCAAGAAGGAACGTCGCCATCCGGATCTGCTCAACGGCTCGCGCCGTGCCCGCGTGGCGCGTGGTTCGGGCACGCAGCCGGCCGACGTGAACCGTTTGCTCAAGCAGTACATGCAGATGGAAAAGATGATGTCCAAGCTCTCCAAGGGCGGCACCAAGGGCCTGCTGCGACAAATGCGCGGCGCCATGAAAGGCATGGGCGGCATGGGCGGCGGTTTCCCGCCGATGCGCTGAGGCTGAACGACTCCGGCCGGTGAACCCGGTCGGATCTTCCTGTCAGCTCTTCCTTTTTCCCCAAAATTCATTAAAATGTCGCGTTCACCGCGCACGGCCACGTGCGTGCTGCCGGCATTCCGGCAATTCTGGAGCTTTTATTTATGGTCAAGATTCGTCTTTCGCGCGGCGGCGCCAAGGGCCGTCCGTTCTACCACATCGTTGTCACCGATCAGCGCAACAAGCGCGACGGTCGCAGCATCGAGAACGTGGGTTTCTACAATCCGGTGGCTTCGGGCAAGGACAAGCGCCTTGAGCTGAACGTCGCTCGCGTGCAGGAGTGGATTGGCAAGGGTGCGCAGCTGACCGACAAGGTCGCGTCCCTGGTCAAGGAAGCCGGCAAGCAGCAGGCTGCCTGAGCATGACGGCAGCCGGCCGGCGCGTCCTGGTGGGACGCATCGTCGGGCTGTATGGCGTGCAGGGCTGGCTCAAGATCGAATCCTGGACCGAGCCCCGCACGAAGATCTTCACTTACCAACCCTGGCTGCTGTCATCGGCGCCGGGTGTGGAAACGGAGATCACGGGAGTCAAAGGTCGTCCGCAAGGCAAGGGGCTCATCGCCCAGTTTCCTGACGTTGACGATAGAGACGCAGCAGCAGCGTTGGTGGGACAAGACATCTATGTCGCCCGCGAACTGCTGCCGCCTCCCGGCAAGGACGAGTATTACTGGGTCGACCTCGAGGGTCTGGAGGTCGTCACCACGGAAGGCGTGGCACTGGGGCGGGTCAGTCATCTGTTCGCGACCGGCGCCAACGATGTCGTGGTGGTGAAGGATGGTGCGCGTGAGCGGCTCATTCCTTTTATCCAAGGTTCGTATGTGCGTTCGGTGGACTTGTCCGGTGAGCGCATGGTGGTGGACTGGGATCCTGAATTCTGAGCGCGCCACGCGCCGCCACAAGGGTTGAGGATCATGCGCATCGACGTCGTCACGTTGTTTCCCGACTTCATGCGTCAGTGTGCTGCCGTAGGTGTCGTGGGACGTGCGCAGCAGCGTGAGTTGCTACAGGTGGAAACCTGGAACCCGCGCGACTTCGCCACCGACAATTACCGCACCGTGGACGGCCGCACCTGCGGCGGCGGACCCGGGATGGTGATGCTGATCCAGCCTTTGCGCGATGCCCTCAAGGCAGTGCGCGAGGCCGCACCGGAACCGGTGCATGTGATTTACCTCAGTCCGCAGGGAGCGCGGCTGACGCAGGGCAGGGTGGAAGCGCTGGCGAAGCTGCCGCGCATCGCTCTGCTCTGTGGGCGTTACGAGGGTGTGGACGAGCGTCTGCTGGCGCACGAGGTCGACGAGGAGATTTCCATCGGCGATTATGTGCTGTCCGGCGGTGAGCTGGGCGCGGCAGTGATCATCGATGCCGTGGGCCGCTTGCAGGACGGTGCGTTGAACGACGCGCAGTCGGCGCAGCAGGATTCGTTTTCGGACGGACTGCTGGATTGCCCGCACTATGCAAAACCGGTGCATGACGCACTGGGCGACGTACCGGACGTACTGCTTTCCGGTGACCATGCGGCGATCCGCCGTTGGCGCCTGAAGCAATCGCTGGGACGGACCTGGTTGCGGCGTCCCGATCTTTTGGCGCAGCGCGCGTTGGATGCGGAATCCCGAGCGCTGTTGGATGAATTCCGTCGCGAGCATGCTCAGCAGTCGCGGCACGACGATACGGCCCACTAAGGGCGAGAAATTAGACAGGTGTTGCCATGAACAAGATCATCGAACAGTTCGAAGCCGAGCAGATCACCCGCCAGCTGCCGGAATTCGGCCCTGGTGACACCGTGGTGGTCAATGTGAAGGTGAAGGAAGGTAACCGCGAGCGCGTCCAGGCGTTCGAGGGCGTCGTCATCGCCAAGCGCAGCCGCGGCCTGCATTCGGCCTTCACCGTGCGCAAGATCTCGCACGGCACCGGCGTGGAGCGCGTGTTCCAGGCGCACAGCCCGGCCATCGACTCGGTCGAAGTGAAGCGCAAGGGCAAGGTGCGTGGCGCCAAGCTGTACTACCTGCGCAACCTGGAAGGCAAGGCTGCCCGCATCAAGGAAGACGTCGCCGCCGTCTCGGCCGCCAAGGCCGCGAAGAAGGCTGCCGCTGCGGAGTAATCCCGGCGCGTCTTACCGACACAGCAGAAGCCCCGCGGAGCGATCCGCGGGGTTTTTGTTTGCACCTATGCCAGGCTTTCTGTCGGAGCGCACCCAGTGCGCGATTGTCGCCTGGGCGGGCGCCGGACCCACCGCATACAAAAAAGCCCGCCATTTGGCGGGCTTTTCGCTTGTCACTGATTCCGAGGTTCCCTGGTCGCGCGCTGGGTGCGCTCCGACAGAAGGCGCAACGGATAATCACGTCAGCCGCTGCGGCTCCTGCAGGAAGTTGCCTTGCACGAAGTCCACGCCGCAGGCGAACAGCAGCGAGGTGCTGGCGGCGTCCTCGACCCATTCGGCGATGGTCTGCTTCTTCAGCTCGCGCGCCTGGCGGCAGATCTCCACCACCTTCTTCTGGCTCTCCTGCTGCTGCGGCAGGTCGGCCATATAGCTGCGATCGATCTTCAGGTAGTCCGCATCGATGTGGTTGAGCAGCTGGAACGAGTTGAGGCCCGAGCCGAACTGCTCCAGCGCGAACTGGCCGCCCAGCTGCTTCCAGGCCTTGATGAATTCCTGCGCGGGACGCAGCGCCGTCACCACCTTGCTCTCGGTCGTTTCCAGCACCAGCTTGCCGTTCTTCAGTGCCGCCTGCTTGAGGCGCTCACCCAGCCAGGGCAGCAGCTGCGTGTCTTCCAGCGAGCGGGAAGTGAGTTTGACGAAGAACGTGGTGGGCGAGCCGCTACGGTCGCGGGCTCGCAGGTGTTCGATGGCCTGGTTAAGCACCCAACGGTCGATGGCCGGGGTGAGGTTGTGCTTCTCGGCGATCGGCATGAAGAAGCCCGGCAGCACCTCGCCCTGCGGGCCATTGAGGCGCAGCAGGATTTCGGAGAACTCGCCCTCGGCGTCCTGCAGGCTGATGGTCTGCTGGTGATAAAGCACGAAGTCGTCCTGCGTGAGCGCCTGCTTCAGCACGCCCAGCCAGTACCGCTCGCGTTCCTCCTCGGCCTTCTCTCGCGCGGCCGGATCGTGCAGCTCGCTGCGGTTGCCGCCTTGGCTTTGCGCATTGCGCAAGGACTGGCTGGCCTGGTTGAGCAGCAGCTCGGTGTTGGCGTTGCGCTCGCCTAGCAGGCTGCCGCCGATGCTGGCGGTGACCGTGAGCGAATGGCTGCCCAGGTCGAAGATGCCGCCGGCGATGGCCTGCTGCAGGCCGGTGATCCACTGCTTGATGGCTTCGTCGTTACGGGTATGAAGCAGCACGCCAACGGTGTGCTCGGCCAGAAGGCCGGCGGTGTCGTGGGCGCCCAGCTGCCCTTCCACGCGGTTGGCGAAGGCGGCGAGCAGTTCATCGGCCTTGGCCAGGCCCACGCCGCCCACGATCGCCTGCCAGTTGTCGGGTTCGATGAGCAGCAGCGACTGGCCCTTGGTGCCTTCGGTAGCTGCAGCCACCGCCTGGTCGATGCATTCGAGCATGCGCGAGCGGTTGAACAACCCGGTGACGGGGTCGCGCTGAAGCTGTTCGATCACGCTCGCGTCGACCTGCTGGCGGCGGAAGACCACCTGCAGGCAGGGTTCGCCTTCAAACGTGGCGTGGGCGAACTCCACGCTCGCCTTGAAGCTGGTCGCGTCGGCGCGACGGGCCTGCAGCTCGATCGGTCCGCTGGGTTTCTCGCCGCGCGACAGACCCTTGAGAGTGCTTTTGAATTCGTCGGCGTCGGTCGGGCCGACCATGTCCAGCACGGGCAGGCCGAGCAGGTCATCGAATTCGGTATAGCCGAAGGTATCCAGGTAGGCCTGGTTGGCGCGCACGTGCATGCCTTCGTGTACGTAGGCGATGGCATCGGTGGACGAGTCGAGCAGGGCGTCGCAGCGACGCTCGGACTCGCGCAGCGCGGTTTCCAGGCGACGCAGCTGCCGGCGGGTGTTGAGCGAATCGAACTCGCGCTGGATCACCGCCATCAGCTGGCGCGGCTGGGAGCGCAGCGCCACGCTGCGTGCGCCGTTGACGAAGAGCTCGGTCACCCCCGCGTTGTCCACCTGCCCGACCAGGGCGACCAGCGACAGGTCGCGGCCGTGGGCATCGAGCATGCGGGAAACCTCGCGCAGCTCCAGCGTACCTACCGCGGGGTCGAACAGCACGATGTCGGGGCCCAGTTCGTCGAGTGCGGCGGTTACCTGCTCGGCCGTAGTCGCCCGTGCGGGACGAACGGCAATGCCGTTGTTGCGCAGCAGGCTGATGATCTGTTCCGCGTCTTCGACTGACTTCTCGATGAAAAGGATCTTGATGACCTGGTCGGTTTTCATGGGCACGTCAAGCTATCCATTTGTTCGCCGCTGCTGTGGAGCCTGCCGGGACAGCAGGGCGCGGGCCATCCGAGGTTTTTAGCGGATTCCGCGGGTCACGGCTAGCGGAAATATTCCTGAAGTGACCTTGCCCACATTGCGCGCTGGTGCCCATGTCGGCCGGGTTACAGCGGTCGTTTGGACGCCTCGCCACCTACTTCGCGCACCAGCTTGGGCACGAGGTAGCCGGGAAGGCGGTGGCGCACGGCCTCGACCAGGGCTAGCGCGCTGGCGTCGTCCACTTCGAAATGGGCCGAACCCTGCACACGATCGAGCTGATGCAGGTAATAGGGCAGCACGCCAGCCTCGAACAGCCGCTCGGAGAGCGCCACCAGGGTGTCCGTCTCGTCATTGACGCCGTGCAGCAGCACCGACTGGTTGAGCAGCGTCACGCCGGCATCGCGCAGCCGCGCGCACGCGGCATCCACCGAGGCGTCGAATTCGTTCGCATGGTTGGCATGCAGCACGACCACCTTTTGCAGCGGCAGACCGGCCAGCCAGTCCACCAGGCTGTCATCGACGCGCTCGGGCAGCACCACCGGAAGGCGTGTATGGATGCGCAGCCGCGTAACGTGCGGAACGGTTTCCAGTCCGCTGCTCAGCTCTTCCAGTTTGGCGGTGGCCAGCGACAGCGGATCGCCGCCGGAGAGGATCAGTTCGCTGATCGACGAATCCTGGCGCACATGGTCCAACGCCTTGCGCCATTGGCCGGCGGCGGCCATCTCGTCGCCATAGGGAAAATGGCGGCGAAAGCAGTAACGGCAGTTGATGGCGCAACTGCCGCTGGCGATCAGCAGGGCGCGGCCCTCGTACTTGTGCAGCACGCCCTGGGCCGAGCGGGCTGCCATGTCACCGACCGCATCGTTACTGAACCCGGCGACCTGTCGTGTTTCGGCGAGCTGGGGGAGCACCTGCAGCAGCAAGGGGTCGCGGGCGTCACCCCGGCGCATGCGGGTGATGAACCCACGCGGCACACGGACGCCGAAGCCGGCGTCCCCTGCGGGCAACCCATCGGCAAGATGCTCCAGACCCACCAGCGCCAACAGTTCCCGGGCATCCGTAACGCCCTCACGCCATAGCGTGCGCCAGTCGGATCCGGGCGGAGATAGGCGGGCGGCGTGGCTTGCGGTTATCATAATGGGTCTTGAATCGGGCCCAGGGCCCGGGCAAAACCCTATTCTAGCCGTCTCACAGCGGCACCACACCTGGAGTGCAACACATGGCCACCGCCGGTCTCAACGACGTCAAGAAGGGTATGAAGATCCTTCACAACAATGACCCGTGGGTCATTACCGACGCCGACTTCATCAAGCCCGGCAAGGGTCAGGCGTTCACCCGCATCTTCATCCGCAACCTGAAGAACGGCCGCACCACCGAGCAGACCATGAAGTCCAGCGACAGCTTCGAAGTCGCCGACGTCGTGGACACCGACATGCAGTACCTGTATTCGGACGGTGAGTTCTGGCACTTCATGCACCAGGAGAGCTTCGAGCAGCACCAAGCCAGCAAGGCCGGCATGGGCGACGCCGCCAAGTGGCTCAAGGGCGAGGAAGAGTGCGTGGTGACGCTGTTCAACGGTGAGATCATCGCCGTGCAGCCGCCGAACTTCGTCGAACTGAAGATCACCGAGACCGACCCGGGCCTGCGTGGCGACACCTCCGGTGGCGGCGGCAAGCCGGCGACGCTGGAAACCGGCGCTGTCGTGCGCGTGCCACTGTTCGTCACCACCGACGAAGTGATCAAGGTCGACACCCGCACGGGCGAGTACGTCAGCCGCGTCGGCAAGTGATGCGCCGACCCGCGCATTGATGCGCGGTGCGACGAAACACCGATCGTCATGCCGTTAGGCAACCATGGGGCGGCCACCGCAAGGTGATCCGCCCCATGTCGTATCCACTATCGATAAAGCGAGCCTAAGGATGAGCCAGACAACTCCGCAATCCATCGACCTGTTGATCGAGGCCCGTTGGGTCGTGCCTGTGGAACCCCATGGTGTCGTGCTGGAGCATCACGCCGTCGCCGTGGACAAGGGCGTCATCGTGGCGCTGCTGCCCATCAACGAGGCACGCGCCGCCTATGCGCCGCGCGAGCGCGCCGAGCTCGGCGAGCACGTGCTGATTCCCGGTCTGGTCAACACGCACACGCACAACCCGATGACGCTGCTGCGCGGACTGGCCGATGATCTGCCGCTGATGGTGTGGCTGCAGAAGCACATCTGGCCGGTGGAAGGCCAGGTGATTGGCCATGAGTTCGTGCGCGATGGCGTGGAGCTGGCGGTGGCGGAGATGATCCGCGGCGGCACCACCTGCGCCAATGAAAACTACTTCTTCCCCGATGTCATCGGCGCCACGTACAAGCGCATGGGTTTCCGCGCAGTGGTCGGCCTGCCGGTGATCGAGTTTCCCACGGCCTGGGCGAAGACGCAGGACGAGTATTTCGACCGCGCCATCGAAGTGCACGACAGCTTCCTCGGCGATGCGCTGATCGGCACCTCGTTCGCGCCGCATGCGCCGTACACCGTGTCGGACGAAAGCTTCGAGCGCATCCGCGTGCTGTCCGACCAGCTCGACATCCAGGTGCACCTGCACACGCACGAAACCGCGCATGAGGTGGAAGAGGAAAAGGCCAAGAGCGGCCTGCGTCCGTTCCAGCGCCTGCAGAAACTCGGCATCGTCAATGACCGCCTGATCGCCGTGCACATGACCCAGATGACCGATGCGGAAATTGCCGCCTGCGCGGAAGCGGGCGTGTCGGTGGTGCATTGTCCCGAATCCAACCTCAAACTCGCCTCCGGTTTCTGCCCGGCGGAAAAGCTGCGCCAGGCCGGCGTCAACGTCGCCATCGGCACGGACGGTTGTGCATCCAACAACGATCTGGACATGTTCGGCGAGATGCGCACGGCGGCGCTGCTGGCCAAGGCCGTGGCGAACGATGCCGCCGCGTTCGACGCCGCGTATGCGCTGCGTGCCGCCACGCTCAACGGCGCGCGTGCGATGGGCCTGGAGGACAAGATCGGCTCCATCGAAGTCGGCAAGCAGGCCGATCTCGCGGCCATCCGGCTTTCCGATCTCGAAACGCAGCCCTTGTTCCATATCGCATCGCAGCTGGCTTATGCCACGGGTCGCCACCAGGTCACCGACGTGTGGATTCATGGCGTGCGCAAACTCGCCGGACGCGTGCTCACCGATATCGACATCGATGCGGTGCTGACCAAGACCCACGCATGGCGCGAACGCATCGCCGCGATCGACGCGGCTTGAACGAGGCAGGGACATGAACCGTTATCTCGTGATGGCGATGCGTCGCCCGCACTTCGACCCGGCGATGGTGCAGCCGCATGTGGATTTCCTGCAGGGGCTACGCACGGGCGGCGTGCTGGAACTGTCGGGCGGCTTCAGCGACAAGTCCGGCGGCGCCTATCTCATGCGTGCGCAGAGCATGGATGAAGCGCTTTCGATCGCCCACCAGGATCCCGCATACACCAGTGGCGGCTGGGAAATCACGGTCTACGAATGGCAGGCGCGTTAAGCTCTGCCACGAATCATTGAGGATGCAATCCATGCAAGCAGCTGCGAATGTCAGCCCCGAGGAAATCGCCCGTTTCGGCAAGCTCGCCGCACGCTGGTGGGATCCGGATGGCGAGTCCCGTCCGTTGCATGACCTCAACCCCGTGCGCGCCGCCTATGTAGCGGCGCGCGTGACATTGCCGGGCGCGCGCGTGGCCGATGTGGGCTGCGGCGGCGGACTGCTCAGCGAGGCGCTGGCGAAGGCGGGCGCGCGGGTCACCGGCATCGACATGGGCGAGAAGGTGATCGAGATCGCGCAGCTGCATTTGCACGAATCGCGTCTGGAAACGCCGGATCTCCATGTCGATTACCGCGTGCAATCGTCGGCCGAGCTTGCATCCTCCGAGCCGGAAAGCTTCGATGCCGTGTGCTGCATGGAACTGATCGAGCACGTGCCCGATCCCGAGGCGCTGGTCAACGACCTGGCGCGCATGGTGAAGCCAGGCGGTGTGGTGGTGATGTCCACGCTCAACCGTACGCCCGCAGCGTTTGGCGCGGCGATCCTCGGTGCCGAATACCTCATGCGCATGCTGCCGCGCGGCACGCATCACTATGCCCAGTTCCTCAAGCCTTCCGAACTGGGGCGTCTGATGCGCCATGCCGGGCTTGAAGTGGAAGACGTTTCCGGCCTCGGCTACAACCCGATCAACCGCAAGGCGTGGATCAGCCGCTTCACGTCGGTGAACTACCTGATCAGCGCCCGTCCCACGGGAACTCCCGTCGATCGCAAGCCCGCATGAAGCCTTTTCCGCAAGACATCCAGGGCGTGCTGTTCGATCTCGACGGCACACTGCTCGACAGCGCCACGGACCTCTTCATCGCACTGAAGATGCAGTGCGAGGAAATGCAGGTGCCGGCGCCGCCTTTTGAGATGGTGCGCGAAGTCGTGTCCCGCGGCTCGCGGGCGATCCTGCGTTGTGCGTTTCCCGACTTCGGCGACGAGGCGCTCCTTCCGCTGCTGCCTCGCTACCTGGAGCTCTACCAGGCCGTCATGGCCGAGCACACGCATCCGTTCGACGGGATCGACGAACTGCTCGCCGTGCTGGAAGCCCAGGGCATCGCCTGGGGCATCGTCACCAACAAGCCCGGCTTCCTCACCGATGACCTGGTGAAGCGGATCGGCTGGGCCGATCGCGTGGTCGCGGTGGTCTCCGGCGACACCTTGCCGGTGAAGAAGCCCGATCCCGCGCCGGTGCTGCTCGCGTGCGAGCGTGGCCGGCTCGACCCGGCGCGTTGCCTGTTCGTCGGTGACGATCGCCGCGACGTGCTCGCGGGTGGCGCCGCAGGTGCGTACACGATTGCAGTGCAATGGGGCTACCTCGATGGTGGTGACCCGGGCCAATGGGGCGCCGACCTGGTGATCGATCACCCGGCGGAGCTGACCGCGCGCCTGCGAGTGACGGCATGAGCGACACCGCGCTGCAGAGCTACATCGACAAGTGGTTGGCGGTGCAGCCGCAACAGCGCATCGCGCTTGCCTTCGTCGACCCGAAAACCTATCCCGGCCACATTGCGCTGGCGGCGCTTGAGCAGGAATGGCTTGCTGCGGCCTACGGCATCCGTGAGCCCCACGTGGCCGCGACCAAGCTGAACTGGTGGGCGGAAGAGCTCTCCGGCGCGGCAGCCAGTGGCGGACGCCACCCGTTGACGCAGGTGTTGTTCGATGACGATCGCGCGCAAGCGCTGCCTGCCGAGCGCTGGATGGCGCCGGTGCTGGCCGCCATGGCGCAGCTGGAAGAGGGCACGGCCGCCGATTTCCCGGCGCAACTGGCCGCGGGTTCGATGCTCCATGGTGCGATTGCCGAACTGGAAACGGCCTGGTGGTTTGGCGACGACGCATCCGCGGCGCGCGCTGCTCGCGTCGCCACCTTGTCCCATTTATTGTTTTCACTGCTGCGATTAGAAGAAGACGCAGAGCGCGACCGTCTGGCACTCCCCATGGCGCGCCTGGCACGGCATGGCCTGAGCCGCAACGAACTGCGCACGGCCAGTCCTGCGCGCCAAGAAGCCATCCGCGCCCAACTCGACGACCTGCATGCAGCGTGGCGCGAGGCCGACCGGCTGCCGGGGCCGCTCAGTGCCTTTCGCGGGCTGGAATCTCGGCATGGCCGTACGCTGGTAGGCAAGGCGCGCAAGGCGGCCGATCCGCTGGCTGCTCTTCGCCAGGGTCAGCGGCGGCAGGGACCGGCCGTGGCCTGGCAGGCCTGGCAGGCGGCACGGTCATGGCGAAAACAGGTCGATTGAGACGCAGCGTTTCCCCCACGCCACTATTGCTAGGCCACCGGCCTGCCCCAAGATTGATGAGCCACGGCGCCCAGGCGCCTGCCGGATCACAGGATTCACCATGTATACCGAGGAAAACACCGCCCGCCTGATGCCCGACGTGGCCGTCCATGCCCAACCGCATTTGGCGGGCGAGCTGGATTGGGTCGGCATGGACGGCATCGAGGTGCCGGTGCGCTTCGACGCCGGCGATGGTGATGTGCAGCGCGCCAGTGCCCGCGTCGGCGCCTTCGTCAACCTGCGTCGCCCCGACAAGCGCGGCATCCATATGTCCCGCCTGTACCTGCAGGTGGAGCAGGCATTGAGCACACAGACCTTGAGCGCCGCGTCGCTCCAAGAGCTGCTGCGTGGCTTCCTCGATTCGCACAAGGACCTTTCCGATCGCGCCTGCCTGAGCGTCCGGTTCGAACATCTGGTCCGTCGCCCGGCGCTGCGCAGCGGCAACAGCGGCTGGCGCGCGTATCCGGTCTCCATCGAGGCCAGCATAGTGGGCGACCAGTTCCTGCTCGAGCTGGGTACCGAGGTGGTCTATTCCTCGACCTGTCCTGCCTCTGCGGCGTTGTCGCGCCAGCTGATCCAGGAGCAGTTCACCAAGGATTTCGACGCGACACAGCCGATCGATCATGCCGCCGTGGTCGCATGGCTGGGCAGCGAGAAGGGCATCGTCGCCACGCCGCATGCGCAGCGTAGCGTCGCCCGCCTGCGCGTACGCCCTGCCGAGGGCGCGAAGTTCGACCTGATCAATCTGATCGATCGCACGGAACACGCCTTGGGCACGCCGGTGCAGACCGCGGTCAAGCGCGAAGACGAGCAGGCTTTTGCGCTTGCCAACGGCGGCAACCTGATGTTCTGCGAGGACGCGGCCCGCCGCATCCAGAAGGCGCTCGACGCCGATTCGACACTCAGCGACTTCCACATTCGCGTCGAGCACCAGGAGAGCCTGCACCCGCACGACGCCGTCGCTTATGCCAGCAAGGGTGTCGATGGTGGCTACGCGGGCAAGGGTTGCGTCTGAGCCTGGGTTCCATCGCCGCCTGTTAGCATTTCCGGAGTTCCCGTCGAGCGCCGCAGGAGATTTGCATGCTGTCCCGTCTTTCGTTGTTGGCCGTTGCCGTCGTCGCGCTCGCCGGCTGCTCGATGTTTTCCCATCACGCCAAGGACGAGCCATCCGCCGCGCAGGTAGCGACCTCGCCGGCGCACCAGTCACTGATGAAGTCGATCACGGGCGACATCCGCTACGAGCTGCCGCAACCGTTGCCGGCTGACGCCTATCTCCTGGTGACCCTTGCCGACGTGAGTCGACAGGATGCTCCTGCCCGCACCGTGTCCGAAGAACGCATTCAGCCGGTCGGCGCTTCGCCGGTGGATTTCCTGATCAGTTATGACCCGTCGGATCTGCGTGACGGCGTGGATTTCGCCATCAACGTACGACTGCAGCAGGGCGACAAGCTGCTGGCCATCAACGACACGCGCACAGGTGTATTGGGTCGTTCGGGCGAGAACGGGCCGGTGAGCATCACGCTCCGTCCCGTGCCTTGAAGAGCCTCATGGTGGGAGCGCACCCTGTGCTCGACCGCGGAGTTTCGGTGAGCCGTACGCTCCGTTTGTCGCGCACAGGGTGCGCTCCCATAAAAAGATGCCTTGCAAGAATCAGCGTGCGAACGTCAACCGCTGGCCGCGCACGCTGCCATCCACGTTCTTCCCGTCCCACACGCGTTGTCCGTTGACGAACGTGGCAGCGATGGAACTGTTGAACGTATAACCCTCGAACGGCGACCAGGCGCACTTGGAGAGCACTTCCTGGCGACTCACGGTATGCGGCTTGTTCGGATCGACCAGCACCAGGTCGGCGGCATAGCCCTCGCGCAGGAAGCCGCGATCCTTCACGTCGAACAGCGTGGCCGGCGCATGCGTTACCGCCTCCACCACGCGCTCCAGCGTCAGCTTGCCCTCGAACACGCGTTGCAGGGCCGCCTGCAGCGCGAACTGCACCAGCGGCAGGCCGCTCGGCGCCTTGTCGTAGAGCTGGCCTTTCTCTTCCAGCAGGTGCGGGGCGTGGTCCGTGGCGAGCACGTCCAGGCGGCCTTCGGCCAATGCCTTGGTGATGGCCTCGCGATCGGCAGCAGTCTTGATCGCCGGATTGCACTTGATCAGGAAGCCGAGGCGTTCGTAATCGCGATCGTCGAAATGCAGGAAGTGCACGCAGGTTTCGGCCGTGATGCGCTTTCCCTTGATCGGGCCCGGCTCGAACAGCGCCAGTTCGTCTGCCGTGGAGATGTGCAGCACGTGGAGCCGGCTGTTGTGGCGCCGCGCGAGTTCGATGGCGAGGCGGGTGGACTTGATGCAGGCCTCGCGGGAGCGGATCAGCGGATGCTCGCGGGCAGGGATGTCGTCGCCGTACTTTTCATGCGCCTTGGCCAGGTTCGCGTCGATCATCGGCGTGTCTTCGCAATGCGTGATGATCGGCGTGGGCGCCTCGCGGAAGATGCCGTCCAGCACGTCGGGGTTGTCCACCAGCATGTTGCCGGTGGAGGCGCCCATGAACACCTTGATGCCCGGTGCCGCCAGTGGGTCGAGGCGGCGGATGGCCTCCAGGTTGTCGTTGCTGGCGCCCATGTAGAAGGCGTAGTTCACGGCCGAGGTTTCCGCGGCGCGGGCGTACTTGGCCTCCAGCGTGTCGCGGTCCAGCGCCGGAGGCTTGGTGTTGGGCATCTCCATGTAGCTGGTGATGCCGCCCGCGGCGCAGGCACGCGATTCGTGGGCGATGTCGGCCTTCTGGGTCAGGCCCGGCTCGCGGAAATGCACCTGGTCGTCGATCATGCCGGGGAACAGCCACAGGCCGCTGGCATCGATGACCTGCTCGCCGGGGCGGGCATCGAGGTCGCCGCCTATGGCGTCGATGCGGCCTTGCTTCACCCGCACGTCGGCATGGAAACGACGGCCCTCATTGACCAGTTCTGCGTTCTTGATCAGCCACTCAGTGGACATGGTTTGCTCCAGCGGTACGGCAACGGCGGAAGGTGAACTGCTCGGGTACGGGGTCCTCGCCCCCTTCACACATCGGCTGGCAGCGCAGCAGGCGCCAGCCGGTAAGCGCGCCGCCACGTAGCGGTCCGAAGCGTGCAACGGCAATCCGTGCATAATCGGAGCAGCTGGGGTGGAAGCGGCAGCGCTGACCCAGCAGGGGGCTTAGCCAACGCTTGTAGAAGCCGAGCAGTAGAAGTATTAGTCGGGTCACGACGGTTTGACGCTGCCGAAACAGTTTGCGGCATGTAGTGTCGCAAGTATTCCAGAAGCAAGGTTGCCGGTGTTAGATACATGGGCTATAACACCCGGCCGCCAAGGCAAAATGGTGAAGGGAAATGGCGAAAACGACGCGTAGTGCGACAGCCACCAAGCCGCAGAAGGGAAAGCCTGCCGGCAAGGTGAAGGACGTCAAGACCGGCAAGAAGGCCGCGACTGCGCGCGCGGCGAAGCCGGCGACGACAGCCAAAGCGGCCTCGGCCAAGAAGCCGGCGGCCAAGAAGGCTGCGCCGCCCAAGAAGGTGGTGGCGAAGAAAGCCGTCGCGAAGAAAGTCGCCAAGGCCCCCGCCAAGCCCGTGGCAGCCAAGAAGGCGGCTCCCAAGCCGGCGGCCAAGAAAGCCGCTCCGGCCAAGAAGCCGGCTGTGAAGCCAGCCGCCGCAAAGAACGTGGCCAAGCCGGCAGCCAAGAAGGTCGCCGCGCCAGCCAAGAAACAGCCGCCCAAGGCGGTCGCTGCACCGGCCAAGCCCACAGCCAAGGCTGCGCCGGCCAAGCCGGTCGCCAAGGAAGCCCCGGCCAAGCAGCAAGCCGTTGCCGCCAAGGTAGCGGCGCCGGTACCGGCCAAGGCGCCACCTCCGGCGCCGGCCAAGCCGGCAGCTCCACCCCTTGCCGGCAAGGTGGCCAGCGCCACCGCCCGTCATACCCCCCTCAAGAAGCAGAAAGCCCAGCAGTCCTCGATGAACAAATCCGCAACCCTCGATAACGGCATTACACGGGAAGACGGTCGCTACGCGCTGCCTTCGACCACCACGATCGACCTGCCCAAGGGTTATCGTCCCTCGTCAAATGACGAGGAGTACATGAACCCCAAGCACCTGGCCTACTTCCGCAACAAGCTTCGCGAATGGCGCGAACAGCTGGTGGAAGAATCGCGCCAGACCATGGAAAACCTGCGTGACGAAGTGCGCGATGTGGGCGACGAAGCCGAGCGCGCCACCCGCGAAACCGAAAACTCGCTGGAACTGCGCACGCGCGACCGCTATCGCAAGCTGATTTCCAAGATCGACAAGGCCCTGCGTCGCATCGAGGAAGGTCGTTACGGCTACTGCGAAGAGACCGACGAAGAAATCGGCCTGGAGCGTCTCGACGCCCGCCCGATCGCCACGCTGTCGCTCGATGCGCAGGAGCGCCGCGAGCATCTGCAGAAGCAGATGGGCGACTGAGCAGGTTGCCGGGTAACGTCCGGACCAGCAAAGCCCCGCTTATGGCGGGGTTTTGTTTTTCAGGCTGATTGAAACGTGTGCGGACGCGTCATCGCTCCGCGTGGGCGCCTTGGCGCTGGTCAGGCGCTCAGCGTCGCCGCCGCATAAGCCTTGAGCTTGGCCAGCATCGCGGCCAGTCCGTTCGAGCGCGTGGGCGACAGATGCTTGGCCAGGCCGATCGCCTCGATGAAGCGCGGCTCCGTAGCGACGATTTCGCGGGCAGGGCGGTCGGAGTAGACACGCAGCACCAGCGCAATCAGGCCCGAAACGATGGCCGAATCGCTGGCAGCCTGGAAATGCAGCTTCTCGACGTTGCCGCTGGGCACCAGCCATACCAGCGACTGGCAGCCGTGCACGCGGTAATCCTCGGTTTTCAGATCCTCGGGAAACGGCGGCAACTGTTTTCCAAGATCGATGAGGTATTGGTAGCGCTCGGTCCAGTCACCAAAGAAGCCAAATTCCTCGACGATGTCCTGCTGCGCCTGCTCGGCGCTGGATGTGGCAATAGCGTTCATGGCGCCATTATCGCGCGTTTGCCGAATCGACGCTTTTTACCGGTTCCGGGCTCGACAGGGCGACGTCGCGTCAACCCTTGGTCACGCTCCACCGCGTGCCTTGCGCACCGTCTTCGATGACGATGCCCATGGCCGTCAACTCGTCACGGATGGCATCGGCTCGCTTGAAGTCGCGCGCAGCTCGTGCCGCACGCCGCTCCTCGAGCAGGCTTTCGATGCGTGCCCCGTCGACTTCAATCGCTCCTGACGCCCGCTTGAACCAGATCTCCGGGTCCTGCTGAAGCAGGCCAAGGATCGCGCCTGCTCCCAGCAAAGCGGATTTGGCGGCACGTCGCGCCTCGCCGTCGCCGGCCTGGCGGGCGATGTCGGCAAGCTGAGACAGTTCGGCCAGGGCCTGCGGCGTATTGAGGTCGTCGCACAGCGCGGCTTCCACCGATTCGGGCACCGGAAGATCACCGCTTGTTTCGACGTCCGCCAGGTCGCGCAGCACGCGGTACCAGCCATCGAGCGTGCTGATCGATTGGGCGACGGCCGCGTCGGACCAATCCAGTGGCTGGCGATAGTGGCCGCGCAGCAACAGCAGGCGCAGCGCTTCGGGCGGATGCATCTTCAGCAATTCATGCACGAGCATCACATTGCCCAGCGACTTGGACATCTTGCGGCCGCTGAAGGTCAGCATGCCGTTGTGCAGCCAGTACCGGGCGAACACCTTGCCGCCATGGGCGCAGGTGGACTGGGCAATCTCGTTCTCGTGATGCGGAAACTGCAGGTCCACGCCGCCGGCATGAATGTCGATGGTTTCGCCCAGGTGCGCTTCGCTCATGGCCGAGCACTCGATGTGCCAGCCGGGGCGGCCGCGGCCCCAGGGGCTGTCCCAGCCGGGCAGTTCCGGCGTGGAAGGCTTCCACAGCACGAAGTCGCCGGGACTCTTCTTGTAGGGCGCCACTTCGACGCGAGCGCCCGCCAGCAGTTCGTCTGGATCGCGGCCCGAGAGGGCGCCATAGGTCGGAAACGACGCCACTTCGAACAGCACATGGCCTTCCGCGGCGTAAGCGTGCCCGCCGGCAATGAGGCGTTCGATCATCGCAATGATTTGCGGAATATGCGTCGTGGCATGCGGTTCCACATCCGGCCGTGCGATGCCCAGTGCGGCCATGTCTTCACGATAGGCCTCCGCATAGCGGCCCGTGATGCTTTCGATACCCACGCCGAGCTGCTGGGCGGCGGCATTGATCTTGTCGTCCACGTCCGTGATGTTGCGGGCGTACACCACATGCGGATAGTGGCGACGCAGCAGCCGGACCAGCACGTCGAAAACCACCGGGCCGCGCGCATTGCCGATGTGCACGTAGTTGTAGACGGTCGGCCCACACAGGTACATCGTCACCCGGTTCGGATCGAGCGGGGCGAACGGTTCGACGCGGCGCGTCAGGCTGTTGTGGAGCGAAATGGGCATCGGTCTGGAGGTCCGGACGGTGGAAGCAGGCGCCGGGCAGCGCAAGCCGGTCGCGCATCTTAACAAGCCGCCGGGCGGCGCGCAGGAGAGGGCGCAGCGGCTGTCCCTCCAGGCTGGTGGGTGAACCACCAGCGGCAGGCGTCCGACTCGAGCCGAGGTTCTAAGCGTCGATTCAGAGTGAATTTGCTGGAATGGGTGGTAAGAAGCGCAAAGATGCGCCCGATTGCCTTAAGCGGAGGTCGCAGTGACCCGATGGTTGTTCCCCGCGCTGGTGTTGTCATTGATGACCGCCGGCGTGTCTGCGCAGGATGCGAGGTACCAGCAGCAATATCAGCAGAACGACGACAACACCCATTACGGGTGGGCTGACGTGCTGCGCGTGGATCCTGTGTATGGCGTGGCCCGCACCGAAGTGCCGCGCCAGGAATGCTATGACCAGCCGGTGGTGCGTTCGGCGCCGCCGCAGGGTAGTGCCGCCGGCACCATTCTCGGCGCCGTCGTGGGAGGCGTCCTGGGCAGCACCGTCGGCAAGGGCGATGGCCGCACGGCAGCCACGGTCGCCGGCGCGGTTGCCGGTGGCGCCGTCGGCAACAGCGTATCCCGCACGGGCGGTGGCGAATACGAGACCACCGAAACGCACTGCCGACAGGTGGCCGCCGTCAGCGAGCAGCGACGCATCATGGGTTATGACGTGGAGTACCGCTACCGCGGCGAAGTCTACGTATCACGCCTCAATTACGACCCCGGTGAGCGATTGAGGGTGCGGGTGAGTGTTTCTCCCGCCGACTGAGATCACAAAACGCCGCCTCAGGGCGGCGTTTTCGCGCCAGGCCCCGGCTTCTTGTTGCACGGCAGCGAAAATCCCGTCATGATGAGTGTTCTACCACCCGGAACACCCATGTCCTCAGCCGTCTATACCGCTACTGTCCTTACCAGCGCCCGCATGGCCGCTGGCATGACGTCGCGTGCTCGCCGACCGCTGGTCCGACATTCGGCCGGGTAGGCTGTCGCACGCGTTTCATGTGTATCGACGACAAAACCCGGCCATCAGCCGGGTTTTTTTGTTTCCGGAATCCGAGATTCGACAAAGGCATCCACGATCATGACTCTTCGCCACTTCTTGACCACCCAGGACTACAGCCGCACCGAGATCGATGCGCTGCTTGAACAGGCCGCAGCCTTCAAGCGGTCGCCCCGCGGCCAGCAGCTGGCCGGCAAGTCGGTGGCGCTGATGTTCTTCAACCCGTCGATGCGCACGCGCACCAGCTTCGAACTGGGCGCATTCCATATGGGCGGCCACGCCATCGTGCTGGCGCCGGGCAAGGATGCATGGCCGATCGAGTTCGAAGTCGGCACCGTGATGGACGGCGATACCGAGGAGCACATCGCCGAAGTGGCGCGCGTGCTGTCGCGCTACGTGGACCTGATCGCCGTGCGCGCCTTCCCGAAATTCCAAGACTGGTCGGTGGATCGCCAGGACAACGTCATCAAGGCGTTCGCCAAGTACGCCACGGTGCCGGTGATCAACATGGAGACCATCACGCATCCGTGCCAGGAGCTTGCGCACGCCATGGCGATGAAGGAACACCTCGGCAGCCTGCAGAACAAGAAGTACGTGCTGACCTGGACTTATCACCCCAAGCCGCTCAACACCGCGGTAGCCAACTCCGCGCTGCTGATCGCCACCAAGATGGGCATGGATGTGACGCTGCTGTGTCCGACGCCGGACTACGTGCTCGACGAGCGCTACATGGAATTCGGCTATCAGAACGCGAAGGAAAACGGCGGCTCGCTGAAGGTCAGCCACAACATCGAGGAGGCCTATAGCGGCGCCGATGTGGTCTATGCGAAGAGCTGGGGCGCGCTGCCGTTCTTCGGCCGCTGGGATCAGGAAAAGCCGATCCGCGATGCGCACAAGCATTTCATCGTGGACGAGCAGAAGATGGCGCTGACCAACAACGGGCTCTTCAGCCACTGCCTGCCGCTGCGCCGTAATGTGAAGGCCACGGACGCGGTGATGGATTCGCCTGCCTGCATCGCCATCGATGAGGCCGAAAACCGCCTGCACGTGCAGAAGGCGGTGATGGCGTCGCTGATCGGCCAGCGCTGAGTCATGTACCTGCCCACGCACTTCAAGGAAACGCGCAGCGAGAAGTTGCACGCGCTGATGCGTGAGTATCCGTTCGCCACCGTGATCGCGCAGGGCGAGGGTGGCGTGTGCGCCAATCACCTGCCGCTGGAGCTGGCGGGCGGCGCACAGCTGCATGGTCATGTGGCGCGCGGCAACGAGCTGGCGAAGCTCGATGGTGCCGAAGTGCTGGTGATCTTCCGTGGTCCGGACGGTTATGTGAGTCCGAACTGGTACCCGAGCAAGCAGGAAACCCATCGTGAGGTGCCGACCTGGAACTACGCGGTGGTACATGTCCATGGACGCCTGCGCGTCATCCATGACGCTGCGTGGCTGCGCGCATTGCTGGAACGCTTGACCGATCGCCATGAGGCCGGGCAGCCGGAGCCATGGCACGTATCCGATGCACCGGAGGATCACGTCGAGAAGATGCTCAGGGCGATTGCCGGTCTTGAGATCGACATCGATCGCATCGAAGGCAAGTTCAAGCTGAGCCAGAACCATCCGGCGGCCAATCGTGCCGGTGTCATCGCGGGTTTGGCTGAGCGTGCCGGCCGCGGCGATGGCGCGCTGGCCGAACTCATGTCGCAACAGGACACCCCTCATCAGGAAAAGGGCAAGTCATGAGCAAGTCGCACCAGCACAAGTACCAGGTGGAAACCATCTGGACCGGCAACCAGGGCAACGGTACCAAGACCTACCAGGGGTATGGACGCGACCACGAGATCCGCATCGCCGGCAAGCCGCTATTGGCCGGCTCGTCCGATCCGCTGTTCCGCGGCGACGCCAGCAAGCACAACCCCGAAGACATGTTGGTCACGGCGTTGTCCACCTGCCACATGCTGTCCTACCTGCACCAGGCCGTACTGGCGGGCGTAGTGGTGACCGGCTACGTGGATCACGCCGAAGGCACCATGGAGACGGACGCCCATGGCGGCCGTTTCATCGAGGTGGTGCTGCGCCCTGAGGTAACCATCACGGCCGGCAGCGACCCGGCCAAGGCGGAGGCGGCGCACGAACCCGCGCACCACGCCTGCTTCATCGCCAATTCCGTCAACTTCCCCGTGCGCTGCGAACCGCGCATCATTGTCGAATCGGTTTGACCATATTTCCGTTTAGCCATCCATCCAGGATCTGCAAGCCATGAGCAAAGACATCGTCCTCGCCTTCTCCGGCGGCCTCGACACCAGCTTCTGCGTGCCCTACCTCAAGGAGCGCGGCTGGGCCGTGCACACCGTGTTCGCCGACACCGGCGGCGTGGACGCCGAGGAGCGCGCTTATATCGAGCACCGCGCCAAGGAGCTGGGTGTGGCCAGCCATGTCACCGTGGACGGTGGTCCGGCCATCTGGAACGGTTTCGTGAAGCCCTTCGTGCAGGCGGGCGAGGCCTACCAGGGCCAGTACCCGCTACTGGTGTCCGACCGCTACCTGATCGTGGACGCGGCCATTGCGCGCGCCAAGGAGCTGGGCACCAAGGCGATCGCGCACGGTTGCACCGGCATGGGCAATGACCAGGTGCGTTTTGATCTGGCGGTGAAGGCGCTGGGCGACTACGAGATCGTGGCGCCGATCCGCGAGATCCAGAAGGAGCACACCCAGACGCGTGCCTACGAGCAGGCCTATCTGGAAGAGCGCGGCTTTGAGGTGCGTGCCAAGCAGAAGAGCTACACGATCAACGAGAACCTGCTGGGCGTGACGCTGTCCGGTGGCGAGATCGACCATTGGAAGACGCCGGGCGAAGGTGCCCGTGGCTGGTGCAAGCCGCGCGCCGAATGGCCGTCCGAGAAGCTGTCGGTGATGATCGGCTTCGAGAAGGGCGAGGCGGTGTCGCTCAATGGTGAGAAGCTGCCGGGCGCCAAGCTGCTGGCCAAGCTCAACGAGCTGTTCGCCCCGTATGGCGTGGGTCGTGGCATGTACACCGGTGACACCACCATCGGCCTCAAGGGCCGCATAGTGTATGAAGCGCCGGGCCTGATTTCGCTGCTCGCCGCGCACCGTGCGCTGGAAGAGGCGGTGCTGACCAAGCAGCAGAACCGCTTCAAGCCGGACGTGGCGCGCAAGTGGGTCGAAGTCGTGTACGAAGGCTTCTTCCACGATCCGATCAAGACCGACCTCGAAGCGTTCCTGGCTTCCAGCCAGAGCCAGGTGAACGGTGACGTCGTGCTGGAAACCAGCGGGGCCCAGGTCACCGCAGTGGAAGTGCGCTCGCCGCACATCCTCAACGCCAAGGGTGCGACCTACGCGCAGTCGGCCGACTGGGGCGTGGCCGAAGCCGAGGGCTTCATCAAGCTGTTCGGCATGAGCAGCACGCTGTGGGCCGAGGTCAACCGCAGCTGACGCGCTGCCCTCGTCATTCCGGCGAAAGCGGGAATGACGAGGGTCTTCACCCTCGAGGTCATTTCTTCACCAGACGAATCGCATGAGCGCACTACTGGACGACACTCTCCGACATCTTCGCGCGCTGGTCAGCCATGACACGCGCAATCCGCCGCGCGAGATCGGCACGGGCGGCATCTTCGATTACCTGCGGGACAATCTGCCGGGCTTCGATGTCGCCGTCACCGACTACGGCGCTGGCGCCGTGACGCTGTATGCCGTGCGCGGCAACCCCAAGGTGCTGTTCAACGTGCATCTGGATACGGTGCCGGACTCGCCGCATTGGACGTCCAATCCGCACGAGCTGCGGGTAACGGAAGACCGCGCCATCGGCCTGGGCGCGTGCGACATCAAGGGTGCTGCTGCCGCGCTGGTGGCCGTGGCCAACGTCACCGACGGCGACATGGCGCTGCTGCTGTCCACCGACGAAGAAGCGAACGATCCGCGTTGCATCGCCGGCTTTCTCAAGGACAAGCCCGTCTACGACGCGGTCATCGTGGCCGAGCCCACCAAGGGCGAGGCAGTGCTGGCGCATCGCGGCATCCATTCGGTACAGATGCGTTTCAAGGGCAGTGCCGGGCACGCCTCCGGTGAGCAGAAGCCGAGCGACAGCGCGGTGCATCAGGCGATTCGCTGGGGTGGCGCCGCGCTCGACTTCGTCGAGAAGCAGGCGCACGAGCGCTTTGGCGGCCTCACGGGTCTGCGCTTCAACATCGGCCGTGTGGACGGAGGCATCAAGGCCAACATGATTGCACCCTCGGCGGACGTGCGTTTTGGCTTCCGTCCGCTGCCCACCATGGATCCCGACCAGCTGCTGGAAACCTTCCGCACTCTAGTTGAGCCACAGCCGGTGGAATTCGCCGAACTGTTCCGCGGAGATTCGTTACCGGCGGGAGACACGGCGACGGCCGAAGCACGTCGCCTCGCGGCGCGTGATCTCGCCGACGAGCTGAATATCCCAATCGGCAACGCCGTCGACTTCTGGACCGAGGCGGCGCTGTTTTCGGCCGCGGGCTATATCTGCTTCGTCTACGGCCCCGGCGACATTGCACAAGCGCATACGGCCGACGAGTGGGTCTCACTTGAACAGTTGAAGCATTACGTCGAAACCATTTACCGCATCGTTGGAAAGTGTGGCCATGGAGGGCCACTTCTTGATTCCGCGCTCATGGATGGGCGCAAAGGATAACTATGGAAGCCCACAAGCACACCAGGAAAACCATCGTCCGGCTGCTTTCGAGCATGGGCAGCGCGAAGGAAATCCAGCAATACCTCAAGCGCTTCTCGCAGCTCGACGCCAAGCGCTTCGCAGTGGTGAAGGTCGGCGGCGCGGTGCTGCGCGACGACTTGCCGGCGCTTACCTCGTCGCTCACCTTCCTGCAGCAGGTCGGCCTGACGCCGATCGTGCTGCATGGCGCGGGTCCGCAGCTGGATGAAGAACTGTCTGCTGCCGGTATCGAGAAGCACACGGTGAACGGCCTGCGCGTGACCACGCCCAAGGCGCTGGCGATCGTGCGCAAGGTATTCCAGGAGCAGAACCTGCGCCTGGTCGAAGCGCTGCAGACCATGGACACGCGTGCGACCTCTGTGTTGTCGGGCGTATTCACCTCGACTTATCTCGATCGCGACACCTACGGTTTGGTAGGCAAGGTCAGCAGCATCAACCTCGCGCCGATCGAGGCCAGCTTGCGCGCCGGCTCGATTCCGGTGATCGCGAGCCTGGGCGAGACGGAAGAAGGCCAGATTCTCAACGTCAACGCCGACTTCGCCGCCAACGAGCTGGTGCGCGTGCTGCAGCCGTACAAGATCGTGTTCCTTACCGGCACCGGCGGCCTGCTGGACGATCAGGGCCGCATCATCGACTCGATCAACCTCAGCACCGAGTTCGAGCACCTCATGTCGCAGCCGTGGATCAACGGCGGCATGCGCGTGAAGATCGAACAGATCGCTGACCTGCTCAACGACCTGCCGTTGACCTCCTCCGTATCGATCACACAGCCGTCGGAACTCGCAAAGGAGCTCTTCACGCACAAGGGCTCGGGTACGCTGGTGCGTCGTGGCGAGAAGGTGAAGCGCTTCGAGTCGTGGGAGGGTATCGACTTGGCGCGCATGCGCGAGCTGATCGAGTCGAGCTTCGGCCGCACGCTGGTGCCGGACTACTTCGAGCGCACCAAACCGTTCCGCGTGTATGTGAGCGAGAACTATCGCACCGCGATGATCCTCACGCTGGAAGACGGCCTGCCGTACCTCGACAAGTTCGCCGTGCTCGACGACGCGCAAGGC
This sequence comes from Dyella jiangningensis, assembly GCA_000632805.1. Lineage (GTDB taxonomy): Bacteria > Pseudomonadota > Gammaproteobacteria > Xanthomonadales > Rhodanobacteraceae > Dyella > Dyella jiangningensis. The sequence continues at coordinate 798,642 of CP007444.1, forward strand.
GAGGGCCTGGGGCGCGCCGTGTGGCAGGTGATGCGCGAGGAGAACCCGCAGTTGTTCTGGCGCTCGCGCCATGGCAACAACGTCAACCATTTCTACTATGCCGAGTCCGATGGCTGCCTCAAGCAGCCGCGCTGGAAGGTGTTCTGGTACGGCATCGAAGACTTCGACACGATCGCACGCTGCGTGGCGCACTGCGCCCAGCGGCTGCCGACCCTGGTGGACTGAATCATGACGACCAAGCATCGCATCGGCATCGTCGGCGCACGCGGCCATACCGGCGCCGAACTGATCCGTCTTGTCGCGGCGCATCCGGCGCTGGAGTTGGCCTTCGTTTCGTCGCGTGAGCTCGACGGGCGGCGCGTGGCCGACCAGGTGGATGGTTACCAAGGCGATTTGCGCTATGCCAGCCTCGACCCCGAGGCCGTGGCGGCCCAGGGCGCCGACGTGGTGGTGCTCGCCCTGCCGAATGGCAAGGCGGAGCCGTACGTGGAGGCGATAGACAAGAGCAAGCCGGACACGTTGATCGTCGACCTGTCGGCGGATTACCGCTTCAATGAGAAGTGGTACTACGGCTTGCCGGAGCTGACCCGACAGCGCTGGCGCGGCGAGAAGCGCATCAGCAATCCTGGGTGCTACGCGACCGCCGTACAGCTTTCCATCGCGCCGCTGAAGGACTTGCTGGCCGCCCCGCCGGTGAGCTTCGGCGTGTCGGGCTACTCGGGTGCCGGCACTACGCCATCCGACAAGAACGACCCGGAGAAGCTGCGCGACAACCTGATGCCGTACTCGCTCACCGGGCACATGCACGAGAAAGAGGCGAGCCGCCATCTCGGCGTGCCGGTGGAATTCATGCCGCACGTGGCGCCGCATTTCCGCGGACTCACTGTCACCACGAACCTGTACCTGTCGCGCCAGGTGAAGCGCGAGGACATCGTCAAGAGGTTCCATGGCGCCTATGACGGCGAGAAGCTGGTGCATGTCGTCGACGAGGCGCCATGGGTGAGCAAGATCGCGCACAAGCATCACGTCGACATCGGCGGCTTCGCCGTGTCGAACGACGGCAAGCGCGTGGTGGTAGTGGCAACGCTCGACAACCTGCTCAAGGGCGCCGCGACGCAGGCCATGCAGAACATCAACCGCGCCATCGGCGTGGACGAATACACCGCGATTCCGGTGGATTGATCGCGCAGGCAGTCGCGTGGGAGCGGCTGATCGTGTCACCGGTATCCCTTCATTTGCAGGACACATCCATGACCCAGCCGCTCTGGCAAAAATCCAACATCAAGATCGACGCCCGCATCATGAAGTTCCTCGCGGGTGACGACGTGCTGCTGGATCGCGAGTTTTTCCTGCACGACATCACCGCCAGCAAGGCCCACGTCGAAGGCCTCGCCAACATAGGCGTGGTCAGCGCGGAAGAGGCTTCTGCCCTGAAACGCGAGCTCGATGTACTGGCTGATGATTTCCGCGGCGGCAGCTTCGTGCTGGACGAGCGCTATGAAGATGGCCATTCGGCGATCGAGGCGCGCCTGACCGAGCGCCTGGGCGATGCCGGGCGCCGCGTGCACACCGGTCGCAGTCGCAACGACCAGATCCTGGTTGCCACGCGCCTCTGGCTGAAGGAACAGCTGGCATCGCTGGAGCAGCACTGCAAGGCCATCGCGCAGGTGTGCCTGGACCGTGCGGCGCAACCGGCGATTCCGCTGCCGGGTTACACGCATCTTCAGCGCGCGGTGGTGTCGTCCACGGCCATGTGGTTTGCCGGATTCGCCGAAGGGTTCATCGACAATGCACTGCGGGCACGGCAAACCGCTGCGTTGATCGACGCCAATCCGCTGGGTACCGCGGCCGGTTATGGCGTCAACCTTAAGCTCGACCGCGAACACACCACCCAGGCATTGGGCTTCGCCCGCATGCAGGTGTCGCCGATTTATGCGCAGCTGTCGCGCGGCAAGTTCGAAATGGCCGTGTTGGAAGCGATGGCGGGCGCACTGCTGGATGTCCGTCGCCTCGCGTGGGACCTGTCGCTGTTCACCACCGCCGAATTCGACTTCGTGAAGCTCCCATCGGAATACACCACCGGCAGCTCGATCATGCCGAACAAGCGCAACCCCGACGTGGTGGAACTGCTGCGCGCCAGCTACGCCAGCGTCGCGGCAGCGCGTACCGAGATCGAGCAGCTGCTGTCGTTGCCCTCGGGTTACCAGCGCGACCTGCAGTTCTCCAAGGGATCGCTGTTCCACGGCTGCCGCCATGGCCTGGCCGCGCTTGAGCTGGTGCCTGATCTGCTTGACCGCATGGCCTGGAACGAGCCGGCCATGCGCGCGGCGATCGAGCCGGCCATGTATGCGACCGACGTGGCGATCGAGCAGGCGGCGGCCGGCGTGCCTTTCCGCGACGCCTATCGCGCGGCGGCGGATGCAGCGGCATCGGCAGGAGAGGGGCGTACGCCCGAGAGTAGCCTTGCGGCACGCGTCTCGCCCGGTTCGGGCAACGACCTGCGCCTGGATGCGCTGCGCGATCGACTAAGCCGCCTGGACGGCTAAACAGGAGTTCGGCATGGGGACTGTCAGTACAGGGAATGCCGAACACTACACATGGGGACAACGTTGCGACGGCTGGCATCTGCTGGCCGGTAGCGACCTCAGCGTGATCGAGGAGCGCATGCCGGCGGGCGCGGCTGAAGTCCGCCATCGGCATGCCCGGTCACGGCAGTTCTTCTACGTGCTCGAAGGCGAACTCACGATCGAGCTGGACGGTGAGACGCACCACGTGCGCATGGGGGAGGGCTTGCATGTCCCGCCGGGCGCGGCCCACCAGGTCCGCAACGACGCGGTCGCCGACGCGCGCATGCTAGTGGTGTCGTCGCCACGCAGTCATGGCGATCGAATCGATGCGCCCCTGGAGTCCACCCCATGAGCGCTATGGCCATTCCCCACCAGGCCTTGCCTTCCTGGCGACGCGCCGTGCTGAAGGTGGGCAGCAACCTTCTGGCTGCGGACGGCGGTGGCCTCACCACGCGTTACGCGGAGGCATTGGCTGCGTTCATTGCCGTCAGCCGCATCGCCGGCAGGCAGGTTGTCGTGGTTTCCTCCGGTGCCGTTGCCGCTGGCCGTGCGCAATTGCGGACACATACACCTTCGGGCAGCGACCTGGCTGCACGGCAGGCACTCGCGGCGCTGGGACAGGCACCGATGATCGCGCTGTGGCAGTCGCTCAGTTCGCGTCCGGTGGCCCAGGTACTCCTCACGCACGACGATCTGCGCAATCGACGCCGCTACCTCAACGCCCGCACCACGTTGCGCGAGTTGCTCGCGCTTGATGTTCTCCCGGTGGTGAACGAGAACGACACGGTGGCCGTGGACGAGTTGAAGTTGGGCGACAACGACAATCTGGCTGCCATCGTCGCTGCGCTTGTCGATGCCGACCTGCTGCTGATCGCATCGGATATCGATGCGCTGTACAGCGCCGATCCGCGCCGTGATCCGCATGCCGCGCCCATCACTCGTGTCGACGCCCTCACGCCGGAAATCCTGTCCATGGCCGGCGGCAGCGGCAGCGCGGTGGGCACCGGCGGTATGCATACCAAGCTCCAGGCGGCAGGCAAGGCCGCTGCTGCTGGCATTCCCACCGCGCTGTTCAGTGGGCGAGATGCGGGAACCGTCGGTCTGCTCCAGCAGAACCAGCTGCGGGGAACCCTGTTTGCCGCGGGCCGCAGCCGTATGCAAGCGCGCAAGTATTGGCTGCGCCACGCACCGGCCGCACCTGGACGCATCCAGGTGGATGGCGGCGCGGTGCAGGCGCTGTCCGGTGGGCGCGCTTCCTTGCTGCCGGGCGGCATACTTGACGTCAGCGGTGAATTCCATCGCGGTGATCTGGTCGAAATCGTCGACGAGGCCGGCAGGCCCGTGGCGCGCGGCCTTAGCCAATACGGCGTGGCGGAGGCTCGTCGTTTGGCGGGCAAGCACAGCCGCGACATCGAATCCCTGCTGGGTTACAGCTATGGAGCGGAGGTCGTCCATCGTGACGACCTGGCGACCTTGGCCGATACCGGAGAAAGCGACGCATGAGCGATATCCGTTCGTTGGCCCTAGCCTGTCGTGACGCGGCGCCTCTCATCGCCATGCTCGACACTGATTCCAAGCGCGCCTTGCTGCACGACATGGCAGCGTCGCTCGAACGCCGCAGGGACGATGTTCTCGTAGCCAACGCAAACGACATGCGGACTGCGGCGGAAAAGGGAGTGCAGGGCGCGATGCTCGATCGCCTTCGTCTGGACGAGACGCGCGTCGCCGCCATCGCGGCCGCGCTGCGCGAGGTCGCCGGTCTGCCGGACCCCGTGGGCCGAGTGACGCGTCATGAAGAACGTCCCAACGGCATCGTCGTCGAGCGGGTACGCATTCCATTGGGCGTGGTCGCCATGATCTACGAGGCGCGGCCCAACGTGACCGCCGATGCGGCAGCGCTTTGCCTGAAGGCGGGCAATGTGGTGATCCTGCGTGGCGGATCGGAAGCCATCCATTCCAATCGTGCGATAGCGGCGGCGCTGCATGAAGCACTACAGGCGCATGGACTGCCGGAGGCTATCGTGACCCTGATCGAGGACTTGCGACGCGAAACGATGGTCGAGCTATTGCAGCTCAGCGATATCGTGGACCTGGCCATTCCGCGCGGCGGCGAGGGGCTGATCCGGTTCGTCGCCGAGCACGCACGTGTGCCGGTGATCAAGCATTACAAAGGCGTGTGCCACCTGTATGTCGACCGTGCGGCCGATCTCGCGCTGGCGGTCGACTTGCTGGTGGACGGAAAGACGTCTCGTCCCGGCGTGTGCAACGCGCTGGAGACCTTGCTCGTCCATCGTGATGTGGCAGCCGATTTTCTGCCGACGGCTGCCACTGCCTTGTTGAGCCGTGGCGTGGAGCTGCGCGGCGACGACGCCACGCGAGCTCTGGTGCCGCAGGCGCAACCCGCAGGTGAAGACGATTACGCCGCGGAATTCCTCGACCTGATTCTTGCGGTGCGCGTGGTCGACGGCATGGATGATGCGATCGCGCACATCCGCCGCCATGGCTCGGACCACACCGAAGTGATCGCCACCCGCGATGAGGCCGCTGCCCGGCGTTTCGTGCAGTCGCTTCGCTCCGCCGTCGTGATGGTGAACGCGTCGTCGCGCTTTTCCGATGGCGGTGAGATTGGCCTCGGTGCCGAGATCGGCATCTCGACCACGCGCCTGCACGCCTATGGCCCCATGGGAGCGGAATCACTGACCATCGAGCGGTTCGTGGTGCACGGCAATGGGCAGGTCAGGCACGCGGAAAGCCGGTCAAGGTAAGCCAGGAGTATGGCTTTGCGCGCGCTTGCCGTGTGAGTCCGCCAAGTCCCGAGCCGCACACGGAGCACCCATTACTTGCCGCCGTTATCCAGAGCGTGATGGTCGTAACTCACCACGCGCGTTAGTTGCCACTGGCCGTCCTTGTAGCGCCAGATGTGGAGGAACTTGCCTTCACCCTGGCAGTGACTGCTGCCGATCTCGCAGAAACGGTGCGTGCCCGCTTCCATCGCGCCGTAGTCCTTGATGGGGTAGATCTCCAGCTTGCCTACGAGCTCGCGGCGGACCTTGTGGCAGATGTTCTTGCGGGTCGCTTCCACCACGGCCTCGCGTGATGTCATCAGGCCGCCCTTGTCGTGGTAGAACTCCACGTCGGCGCTGAACATGTTGCCGAAGGTCTGCATGTCGCAATGGTTGTAGGCGTCGAATGTCTTGGTATCGAGCGCGGTGACGGTGCGGATGAGGTCGTCGCCGCTCGGCAGGGCAGCCGGCGTATCCGCTTGCGCTGCGGGCAATGCGAGCGTGAAGGCGACGGAGAGCACGAGGCGGTGCAGACGAAACATGGGCATGGCCTTTCCTGGCAAAGTCTGCCCAACCATACAGCAAGCCGCATCCCGCCGGATTTGGACGGCCAAACGCCTGCCTTGTGCAGGCTGCGGCGGTGGCTTGCCGATGTTGTTTCAGCCATGGCACACGGATGAGGCTCGAGCGTCAGACCGTGCCTCGAAGCTGCGGTCGTTGCGCCATGACGAGCTTGAGCTGTTCCAGCAGCAAGGCGACAGGCGCCTGCAGGCGCGGGGGCAGGGCACGGTGGATCAACCAGGCCACCATCTCCAGGTGCAGGTCGCTCACCGTCAGTACCTTCAGTTGGCGGCGATGCGGGCTGACGGCCAATAGGTCGGGCGTGATAAGGCCGATGCCCGCGCCACGCGCCACCAGCGACAGCTGCAGATCGGCGCCGAACGCCTCCACACCGACGTCGCAGGGCAGACCGTGCTCTTCCAGTGTGCGGAGCAAGGTCGAACGCATCCCGCAGCCGTTCTGGCTCAGCACCCAGGGAAAATCGGCCAGATCTTTGAGAGTTACCCGACCACGCAGACCCAGCGAAGGCGCCGCCACCACGCGAATCGGCTGTCGATCGAACGCGTGAGTCACCATGCCGGCCGGTGGCGGCGTGGTGTCCGAGAGCACCACTGCGGCAGCATCGAGCTGCCCCTGTTCGACCTGTTCGATGAGTCCAGGCGACCAGGCAGCCTGGATACGTAGGGTGAGGTTGCGGTAACGGGACCGCAGCTGATCGATCGGCGTGGTCAGCGCACGCTCGGCCAGGAAAGGCGGCATGCCCAGCCGAAGTTCGCCGCTGGGATCGGTGTCGTCGCGTGCCACGGCCAGCAGATCCGCTTCCGCATGCAACAGCTGCCGCCCCTTCTGATAGATCTCGCGTCCCGCAGCCGTGGGGCGCAGCGGCTTGGACTGCCGGTCCAGCAGCTCCATGCCGAGCAATGCTTCCAGGCTTTGCACGCGTCGCGTCACGCCCGGCTGGGTGAGATGCAACTGTGCGGCCGCGTGCACGATGGAACCGGTGTCGACCACCGCGATGAAAGCCCTCACGTCGCGCGTATTCATATCGGTACCTACGTCATAAACATGCAAAGTACGCATGTTGTTTATGAATATTATTCACTGTGATTATGATCTCGGCGTATTTAGCATCCTTGGCCTCCCCGTTGGCAAGGCCAAGAACATGCGACATCTCTCCCGCCAGCCCCTCGCCGTGGCTCCGCCCGAAACACCGGAGCTGACGTTGCCGCTCACGCTGCTGTTCGCCTTCGCGGTCGGCGTAATCATCATCAACCTCACGGCTGCCCAGCCGTTGGCAGGCCCGGTCGCCCGTTCGCTGCACATTCCGCCGACGTGGACCGGGCTGGTCGCCATGCTCCCGCAACTGGGTTATGCGGTAGGCATGCTGTTCCTTGTTCCGCTGGCCGACCTGTTCGAAAACCGCCGGCTGACGGTCGCCACGCTGGTGGCATGCGCGCTGGCGCTTGGCTTGGCGGCTGTGGCGCCGCAGGCCGGCTGGCTGCTGCTGGCGGTAGGCGTGGCGGGCGCCACCTCATGCGCCATCCAGATCCTGGTGCCGCTGGCGGCCGCCATGGCCAGACCGGACGAGCGCGGCAGCGCCGTAGGCAACGTGATGAGCGGCGTGATGCTCGGCATTCTGCTGTCGCGCCCGTTCGCCAGCCTGGTCGAAGGCGCGTGGGGATGGCGAGCCTGTTATGGCGTGTTGGGCGCGGCGGACGCGCTGCTCGCGTTGATGCTCTGGTTTGCCTTGCCCGTCCGGCGGCCTTCCGCCCATGTGAGCTATCGCGCGCTCATCGCGTCGCTGGGCGCGCTGTGGCGAAGCGAAGTGGTGCTGCGGCGGTACGCCATCTCCGCGGCCATCGTGATGGCAGCGTTCAGCGCCTTCTGGACGGGCATCGCCTTGCGCCTGGTGCAGGCACCCTTCGCTCTGGATAGCCGCAGCCTCGCCTGGTTCGCGCTCGCTGGCGTCGCCGGCACCGTCGTCGCGCCGCTGGCAGGGAAGGCGGGTGACCGCGGCTACGGCGTCATGGGCATGCCCGTTGCGCATGTCGTGGTCAGCCTGGGCGTCGCCTTGGCGGGCGTTGCGGGCGCCGGCTGGTTCGGGCTGGACATTTCGCGGCATGCGCATCTGGCGCTGGCCTTGCTGGTGGTCGCCGCCATCGTCATCGACGCCGGTGCCATCGGCGACCAGACCTTGGGGCGCCGCGCAGTCAACATGCTCGATCCTGCCGCGCGCAGCCGACTCAACGGCCTGTTCGTCGGCGTGTTCTTCATCGGCGGCGGGGCAGGGGCCGTGGCCGCAGGCAGCGCGTGGGCCATCGCCGGGTGGAGTGGCGTTTGCGTACTCTGCCTGGCGTTCTGTGCGCTGGCCTTCGCGGGCGACCTGTACGCGTGTCGTCGCCCGGTCGCGGTGGCCTGATTCAGCCGCGTTGCGCCCAGCGGCGCACGACCTCGGCAAACGCCAGGCAATCGGCGAAGCGGTTGTACAGCGGCGTCGGCGAAATACGGATGACATCCGGCTCCCGCCAGTCGCCGATGACGCCGTGCTCCATCAGGTACTCAAACAGCGAGCGACCGCGCGCGCGACCACCGAGCACACGGATGGAAAGCTGCGCGCCACGACGTTCGGGATCGCCAGGCGTCACGACTTCCAGCACCTGGTTCAACTCGCTGTGCACCAGCCACTCGAGGTAACCGGTGAGGCGCAGCGATTTCTCACGCAGACGCTGCATCCCAGCGCGGCGGAAGATTTCCAGCGACACGCGCAACGGCGCGAGCGCAAGGATGGGCGGATTGCTGAGCTGCCAGCCATCCGCGCCATAGGTGGGCTCGAAATGCGGGCCCATCTGGAAGCGGGTGGTCTTGTCGTGGCCCCACCAGCCGGCGAAGCGGGGCAGGGTGGTACGGGCGTGGCGCTCATGCACGAAGGCGCCGCCGACGGCGCCGGGGCCGCTGTTGAGGTATTTGTAGCTGCACCAGATGGCGAAGTCGGCGCCGCTGTCGTGCAGTTGCAGGGGCAGGTTGCCCACGGCGTGCGCGAGATCGAAGCCAGCCATGCAGCCGTGTCGATTCGCGAGGCGCGTGATGGCGGCGAGGTCAAAGGCTTGCCCAGTGCGGTATTGGATGCCCGGCAGCATCACCAATGCGATGCGCGGGCCATGCTCGGCCAGCACGCGTTCGATCGCTTCCATGGAGATCGTGCCGTTGGGCTGGTCGCTCTCCAGTTCGATCAGGGCGGTGGCCGGATCGAAGCCATGGAAGCGAACCTGCGACTCCACCGCATAGCGATCGGTGGGAAACGAACCTGCCTCGATGAGGATCGCGTGGCGTTCCGGCGTCGGTCGATAGAAGCTCACCATCATCAGATGGAGGTTCACGCCCAGCGTATTCATCGCCACCACTTCGTGCGGTAGTGCACCCACGACAGAGGCGAGGTCGTCACGCACGAACTCGTGGTAATCCATCCACGGCAGACGGCCCTTGAAATGGCCTTCCACGCCGAGTTCGCCCCAGTAATCGAGTTCCGCGCTGAGGGCGGGACGTACGGCGCGCGGTTGCAGCCCAAGGGAGTTGCCGCAGAAATAGAAGCTTTCGCGGTCTTCGTGCGGCGGGATCAGGAATTCATCGCGGAAGCCGCGCAGCGGATCGGCGGCATCCTGGGCCTGCGCCCAGGCGAGGGTGGCTTCATAGGCGGCGGACATGGTGACTCTCTTCCTTGCGCCGCGCAGGATGGCGCGGCGAGAAGCAGGCAGCTTACTTCAGTCGTGCCGCAATGGCATCGCAGCCCTTGTCGAAGGCGGCCTTCCACTGCGCGCCGGCCTGGCTCTGCGACGGGCGCACGCAGCGCAGCTGGATGGCATGGTTGTCCTTGAACCAGTAGCGCTCGCTGTAGCTGTATTGCGCGCCGTTTTCCTGTGCGGTGTAAACGAAGTTGTCGGCACCCTGGCCGCTGCCGGCCTGATAGCCCGTGAGCGACTTCGCCTTGGTCATCGCCCCGCTTACGTATTGCTGGAATGCATTCACGTCGGGCACCTGCTTCACCGTCACGGTGACGCGGGCGAGGCTGGTGCTGCCGGTCGGCGATGTATCCGGTACCTGGAATACACGCACTTCCGGATCACCCTGGGTTTCCATGATGCCCACCCATTGATCGGGCGTGCTGAAGCTGACATTGCCACCGGCCATGCTGACGTCGGTGGCGTGCGACGCACCGGCCAGCACGAGTGCGGCAGCAAAAAACGTATTGCGGAGGAAACTCATGCCTGCTCCTGTGGGACGGCGTTGGGTTCGAATCGGTGGTGCGGCAGCCCCAGCCATTCCAGGGCCGTGCCGTGGAAGAGCTGCGCGCGAGCGGCGTCATCCAGGCCCAAGGCCTCGATGCCACTGCCAGGATGCTGTTCCCCCAGTGGGAAAGGATAATCGGTCCCCAGCATCACGCGCTCGACCCCGGTCACATCCAGGAGATAGCGCAGGGCGTGCGGGTCGTGCACGCACGAGTCGAAATACAGGCGTTTCAGGTATTCGCGCGGGTTGCGCGGGTTGTCGGTGGCCACCAGGTCCGGGCGCATGCGAAAGCCGTGCTCGATACGACCGATGCTCCAGGGAAAGCTGCCGCCGCCGTGGGCCAGCATCACGCGCAGTCTGGGCAGGCGCTCCAGCACGCCGCCGAACACCAGGCAGCAGCCGGCACGCGATTGTTCGGCCGGCATGCCCACCAGCCAGGGCAACCAGTACTTGGGCATGCTGGCGGCGCCCATCATGTCCCAGGGATGCACCATCACCGCCGCACCGAGATCGGCTGCCGCTTCGAAGAACGGGAAAAGCTCCGGCGCATCCAGGTTCCAGTCGTTGCAATGCGAGCCGACCTGCACGCCCTGCAGGCCGAGTTCGTCGATGCAGCGTTCCAGCTCGCGGATGGCGAGTTCCGGCGACTGCAGCGGCACGGTGCCGATGCCTGCGTAGTGGCGGGGATAGGCGTTGCACAGCGCCGCCATGTTGTCGTTGAGATGCCGATGCAGCTCCAGCGCCTGGTAGCCCGGCGCCCAGTAGGAGAACAGCACAGGTACCGTGGACACCACCTGCACATCCACTCCGAAGCGCGCGTAATCGTCGATGCGCTGCTGCGGATCGAACGCTGAATCCCACACCTCGCGGAAGAATTTTCCGTCCTTGTAGATGCGGTGGCGCCCATCGTTGTGGATCATCACCGGGAACCGCTCGTCGCCGTACTTGGCCGCCAGGTTGGGCCAGTCACGAGGGAGGATATGGGCGTGGGTATCGATCTTGAGCATGGGCTGAGTTTAGGCCTTCGACATGACCGCGTCGTGCCGCGGTCGCACATTGGCCTGGGACGCGCCTGAACGTGCATCCGTCGCGGGATGACGGCATGATGGGTGGCGCGATCACGCCGCGCTTGCCATCGGAGGCAGCATGAAGTTTCTGGTCATGATCTATAACGACGACACCCTGCTCGATGCACTGCCGCAAGGCGAGTTCGACACCATGATGAAGGGTTGTTTCGAGAAGGCCGACGCCCTACGAGCCGAAGGTTGCCTGCTCGATTCCATGCAGCTCGAGTCGCCGGCTCAGGCCAAGTCGCTGCGCATGCGCGACAACAAGATGAGCGTGATGGATGGTCCGTTTGCCGAGGCCAAGGAATACCTCGGCGGCTTCAACCTTATCGAAGCCGAGAACATGGACGAAGCGTTGCGTATCGCCAGTTCGTTTCCCTGGGCACGTACGGGCCGCATCGAAGTTCGTCCGGTACGCGACATGGATGCCGTGAGGCAGCGGGTCGGCGCCTGACGGACCCTCTCCCGCGCAGGGAGAGGATCGAGCGTCCGCTTACGGTGCGCGGCGGATCGCCACCACCGCGTTGAGGCCGCCGAACGCGAACGAATTGCTGATGGCGACATCGACCTTGCGCTCGCGCGCTTCGTTCGGCACGTAGTCCAGGTCGCAGGCGGGGTCCGGGCCGAGGTAATTGAGCGTCGGCGGCACGATGCCGTCATGGATGGCGCCGATCGCCGCCACCAGTTCCAGCGCGCCGCCAGCGCCCAGCGCATGGCCGTGCATGGGCTTCGTCGACGAGATGGCCAGTTTGCGTGCGTGCTCGCCGAAGACGCGATGGATGGCGCGCGTCTCGGTGCTGTCGTTCGCTACCGTACCGGTGCCGTGCGCGTTGACGTAGCCCACGTCGCTCGGTGACAGCCCGCCATCGCGCAGCGCCATGTTCATCGCTGCCGCGGCGCCGATATCAGACGGCGCGGCGATATCGCCCGCGTCCGAACTCATGCCCGTACCGACCAGCTCGCAGATGATTTCCGCGCCGCGCTGCTGGGCGGACTCCAGTGTTTCGATGACATACATGGCCGCGCCTTCGCCCAGCACCAGGCCGCGACGGCCCTGGCTGAAAGGACGGCAGGTATCGGGGGCGAGCACGCGCATGGCTTCCCACGCGCGCAGCGTGCCCAGCGTGATGCAGGCTTCGGTACCGCCCACCACGGCGGCGTCGATCATGCCGCTGCGGATCATCATCGCGGCCTGCGCGAACGCATGGTTCGACGAGGCGCAGGCACTGGCCACCACGAACGAGGGGCCGGTGATGCCGTGCACCATACTCACCTGGCTGGCCGGCGCGTTCATCATCATGCGCACGATGCCCAGCGGGTGGAAACGCCCCTGGTGTTCGCCGTAGAGGCGTTCGTACATGTCGTCACGCGTCGTTTCACCGCCGGCACCCGTGCCGATCACCACCGCCGTGCGCGACGCCGCCTCACCTTCGAAGCGAATGCCCGATTGCTGGATGGCTTCGCGGGCGGCGATCAGCGCGTATTCGCTGAAAGGGTCGAGCAGCGAGCGGCGCGCGTCGTCGAAGAAGTTCGCCGCATCGTAATCGACGACTTCCGCGGCGATGCCGCCGTTGCGCAACTGGCCCGGCTGGATGTGATGGATGGGGCCGATGCCGGAACGGCCTTCGGTCATCGCCTTCCAGACGGAAGGCGCATCATGGCCAAGGGCGCAGATCGCGCCCATGCCGGTGATAACGATACGACGCATGGTTGAGCAGGCTCTTTGCTTAGCCCTCGGCGGACTTCTGGGCGATCTGGCGTTCGATCGCCTCGACAAGCTGGCCGACGGTGCCGTTGTCGAAGTCAGTGTCTTCGTTCGGCAGGTTGATGTTGAAGTGTTCTTCCAGGTCGAACAGCACTTCGATGGCGTCCAGCGAGGCGATGCCAAGGTCCTTGAGGGTGGACTCCGGCTTGATCGTGGCGATGTCGATCTTGGCCTGCTTGGCAATGATGTCGAAGGTTTCCTGCTGAACTGTGCTCATGTGTGCTTTCCTGGTTTCCATGGCGCCGGGGTGGAAGGGCTCGTGCGAAAGCCCCTTGCTCAAGCCTGACCAACCGCCACGGCAAAGTCCAGAATGCCGGTGCATACGGAACGGTACGCTGTCATCGTGCCGCGGCTGCCTTTCACGAATCTTTGGCTCGACAGGGATCTGCCGCCGGGACAGGCAGGGCCGTATGCTATGCGGTCTGTATCCCAGGAATACACCTCGTGCGGTATCTGAATCAGCTTGAGCCGGATGCCCTGGTTGCGCGTTTCGCCGAGCATCCGCCCATCGGCTTCAGCGTGCTCGAGGCGGCCGGGACGCCTGCCTTCGTGGCGCCGTTCGACCTGCTCACCACGGCCGATGCCGAGGCGCGGGACAAGGTCATGCATGCGCCTGGTTACCGCTGGTGGGGGAAGCTATTGCGATGGCGCACGGCGTTCGTGGGCACGACAGTGTCCGAGTACGCGCTGTTTCCGCGCGGCGCCGATCCGTCCGTGCTGGCCCGTGCGCTGCGCGATGAACTGGGGCGCCGTCAGCGCCTGCTGATCGTGAAGGACATACCGCAAGCCTCGCCGTTGTTCGATACCGAGGCGGCCGAGTGGTGTCGTCAGTTTGCCGATGCGTGCGCAGAGCACGGTTTCGTGCTGCTGGAAGGACAGGCGCTCGCCTATGTGCCGATCGATTTCGCCAACGAAGACGAATACCTCGCGCGGCTGTCTTCAGGTCGACGCAAGGATATCCGTCGCAAGTTGCGCAAGCGCGACGACGTCACCGTGGAAGCGGTGCGTTGCGGCGATGCGATGTTCGCCAACGAAGCGACGGTCGATGCGTATTACGCGCTTTACGAGAACGTGTACGCGCAAAGTGAAATCCACTTCGACAAGCTGAGTCGCGATTTCTTCGCCGCCGTGCTGCGCGACGCCGGCAACGGTGGCGTCGTGTTCATCTACCGCCACGAGGATGCGATGATCGGCTGGAACCTGTGCTTCGTGGTGGGAGGCAAGTTGATCGACAAGTACGTCGGTTTCGCCTATCCGCAAGCACGCGAACACAACCTTTATTTCACCAGCTGGTTCCACAATCTGGCCTATGCCCGCGAGCAGCGCCTCACGCATTATGTGGCGGGCTGGACGGACCCTGAAATCAAGTCCTATCTGGGTGCAAAATTCACCCTGACCCGGCACGCGATCTACCTGCGCAATCCGTTGTTGCGCATGCTGGCGCGCAAGCTGGGCCGGTTCTTCGAAAGCGACAGCCAATGGGCAACGCATGAACAAGCGTGAACCGCTGATTCTGGATTTCGACGGCTCGGTAGGCGACTTGCCGGGTGCGACGACGATCGCCCTGTCGGACTGGCAGGAGGCGATCCGTTTCGGTTGCACGTTGCGCACGTTCAACCAGCTTCGCACGAAGCTCGATGCCGAGATGCCAGCGAACTATGGCACGGTGCTGATGGGCTCGGGCGACTATCACCATCTCACCTGGCCACTGGTGGAGCGCCAGCGTGCTCGCGGTCCGTTCCAGCTGGTGGTGTTCGACAATCATCCTGACAACATGCGTTTTCCGTGGGGCGTCCATTGCGGTTCGTGGGTGCGCCGCGTGGCCATGCTGCCCTATGTCACGCACGTGCACGTCGTTGGCATCACGTCCGGCGACATCGGTTCGAAGCACGCGTGGGAGAACTACCTCCGCCCGCTGCAGGCGGGCAAGCTCAGCTACTGGTGCATGGACGTGAACGTGGACTGGGCGGCCAAGCTGGGCCTTTCCGATGCGTTCCGGCGTTTCGATGATCCGGACGAGCTCACCGCAGCCTTTGTCCAACAGCTGCGCCGGGCACCGCAGGCCACCTACCTCTCGATCGACAAGGACGCATTCAGCGTCGACACCGCACGCACCAACTGGGACCAGGGACGCATGGAAGAAGACCATGCGCTGGCCATCATCGAGGCGTTGCGCGGACGCATCGTCGGCAGCGACATCAATGGCGAAGTCTCGGCCTACCAGTACCGCACGTGGTGGAAGCGGCTGCTCAGCGGCATGGACGGGCAGGAGCCCATTCCACAGAGCGAGCTGGACGCCTGGCAGGCGCAGCAGCGGGCTTTCAATACCCGTTTGCTTGCCGCCATCGCGGAAAGCAGCGTCTGATCGGACACTTCGTGCAGGAGCGCACCCGATGCACGAAAGGCCTACGCAGCGGTGACGCCGCAGCGCCAAGGTCGCGCACTAAGTGCGCTCCTACAGGGATTTTTCCAGGGTCTGACAGATCGATTCGAAGGTGGCGTCATCCAGCCACGGACTGTTGGTGATGGTCAGCGAGCGCGCGGCGAAATCCCGAGCGTTTGGCAGCGCGGTATCGGGCACGGCGTCGCGCAGGTAGCCGTAGTCGGGCAGGGCGTGGATGAACAGGCGGCTGACGCCGAGGCCGGCCGTCCAGAGTGTCTGCAACGCCTTGTCGCGCTGGGTCTGGGTGGGGAGCGTCAGCAGCAGGAACGGCCAGACGCCATGCTGGCCCGGCGCGTCGTCGAATACCGTGACGCCGGCAATGCGCCGCAAGCGCGACACGCGCGGGAGGGCCTGTGTCCGGGTGGCCTCCAGAAACGAGGGCAAGCGCTTCAGCGCACGCGTGCCGACCGCTTGCCGCCAGCGGCTTACGGTATGCAGCGGAATATCCGGCCCGAAGTCGTCGCCGACGGCGGCGACCGGGTCGCCCTCGGCCAGCGCCTTGCGCAACGGACGGCCATAGGCCAGTGGCAACAGCGAAGGGCGATAGGCGAGCGTGTAGCCGATCAGCTCCAGCGCACGTTGCCAATCCATTCGTGCGTCAGGCTTGATGATGGCGTCATGGCTGGTGGCGAATGCATCGCGCAGCACGATGTCGCGCGTGAGCAGCAGGCCGCCCTCGAACAGGGTGAGGCCCTTGCCGACGGCGAGGCTGAAGAATCCCGCATCGCCCAGCAGGCCGACGCTGCGGCCATCCTGCTGCGCGCCCAGCGCCTGTGCTGCGTCTTCCAGCACGTAGGCACCCGCGCGGTGCGCGATGTCCAGCGACGCGTTCACGTCGGCCACGCGACCGGCGAGATGGGTGGGAACGATGGCCAATGTCCTTGCGTTCGCCAACATCGACAACTGCACGATGTCCATGTCGAAATGGTTCACCGCGAGATCGCAAAGCACCGGCTTGAGGCCGGCGCGCAGGATGGCCCAGGCCACCAGCGGGCAGGTCCATGCAGGCACGATCACTTCATCGCGCTGCGGACGCAGGCGATGCATTGCGCGCAACGCCACCACCATGGCGGCGGTGCCT
Source organism: Dyella jiangningensis (assembly GCA_000632805.1). GTDB lineage: Bacteria > Pseudomonadota > Gammaproteobacteria > Xanthomonadales > Rhodanobacteraceae > Dyella > Dyella jiangningensis. The sequence continues at coordinate 815,193 of CP007444.1, forward strand.
GAGCACTCGAGCTGAAGATGGGGTACATCCAGCCATGCTGCGACGCGCTCGGCGAACGGCGCATGGCCCGGCCACAGATCGTTCAGGCGGAGCGGCAGTCCAGCGGTGGGCGGCAGCTCGCGAGCCACGTCAGTCGCCTGCAGTCACACCGAGCGCGCCCTTCGCTTCGGTGGGCGCATCGTGTTCCGGGTGCGCGCCGCTTTCGGCAAAGGCGAGGCAGATGATGCCGGCGACAATGGTCGCTGCGCCGATCACGCGGGGCCAGGTCAGCGGCTCCTGGAACAGCCACATGGAGAACAACATCACGCTGACCACTTCGAGGTGCGTGACGGCGAATGCCGGACCGATGGGCGCATGCTTGAGCAACGTCATCCAGGTGAAGAAGTTGCCGATGTAGCCGATCACCGCGACGTAGATCCACGGATGGCCAAACACGCGAACGATCCAGGCCCAGTTCGCCTCGGGCGGAAAGGCATGATTGCCGGCGTACTTGAAACTCAGCTGCACCAGCGTGTCGAACAGCACCAGGATGGTGAAACCGATGGCGTAGAAGCGCGCACGATTTGCCACGTCAGCCCCCACCGGCCACGCCGACGATCGCTACGCCAGCCGTCACCAGCAGGATGCCGGTCACGCGCAGCGGGGTCAGCTTTTCTTTGAACAGGATGCGGCCGGCGATCATGATCACCACGATGTTGATCGAGCCGAGCAGTACGCCTTCGGACAGATCGACCAGAGAGAGGAAGGCGATCCACACCAGGAATTCGACGACGTAGGACACCACGCCGATCCATATCCACGGGCGCGACGCCATGTACTTCCAGCGCGCGACACCATCACCCGCACGCGGATCGCCGGCCGCCGCCTTGAAGGCGAGCTGTCCGACGGTGTCGAGCGTGACGTTCAACAGCCACAGTGCAACGACCAAGGGAGTCATGCGACTTCCTTAGGCTGCAGCGCGTGCGGCGGGTTCGTAGGTAGCGGCGACCTGCTGGAAGAACGCCGCGGAACGGTCGATCAGCACGCGACGTTCGCGGTCGATGGTGATCATGTGGTAGCTGTCTTCCAGCCACAGCGTTTCCACCGGGCCGGACACCGAGCGCTCCACGAGATAGGCGTTCTGGATGCTGGCGATGTCGTCTTCAGTCGCGTGTGCGATCAGGCACGGCGCATTGACCTTCGGAAGGTCGCGACGCACCACGGCGGCCATCTTGTACATCTCGGCCAGCGACGGCCACGGATTGCCCGGCAGGCCGGCCGCGGCGCTGTCGCCGCCCAGCATCAGCGAGCTGATCTGCTGGCGCAGGCGCTCGTCGCGCAGGCCGTAGGGTTCTTCCTCATGCACCATCCAGTTGCGGCCGATGCCTAGGCTGTCGATCAGCGGCAGCAGGAAAGAGAACTTGCCATACCACGGCGTGGCCCAGCCGTCGTACTTGAACGTGGCGCCGTAGACGCCCACGCCCTTCACCCAATCAGGATGGTCTGCAGCGAGCTTGAGCGCGAGCACCGCGCCCATCGACAGGCCAGCGACGAACAGATGGTCCACTTCCTGGCGAAACTGCTCGGCGGCCTGTACGACGCTGGCGTACCAGTCCTGCCAATTCGTGGCGAGCAGATCCTTCGCATCGCCGCAGTGACCGGCCAGCTGCATCCCATACACGCTGAAGCCGGCGCGGTTCAGGCCCTTGCCGACCAGGCGCATTTCGGCCGGCGTGCCGGTGAGGCCGTGAATGAGCAGCACACCGCTGCGGCCGCCCTCGAAGCGGAACTCGACGTTCTGGATCACAGGGAAGCTCCGGTGCAGCAGGACGGGGACGTGAGGCTCAGCGGCTGGCGCTGGGGGAAATGACAGTAAACCATGGGAGCAGTCTGGCGGCGCTGCCTTTCCAAGAACTTTCGACCGCCAAAGCCGCGCTACCGTGCGATTTGCGCGCCCACGACGCCATCGAAAAGGGTGCCGCCAAATCCTGTCGGCAACGGGATCGGCGAACCGGAAATCACCGGCCTCAGTGGCCGTAATGCGAGTTGGTGCCGCTCACCGAAATGCTCATGCCGCCGGTCGGATGCTCACAGCTGCCGAAGGCCTGGCTGAGCGTCACGGCGCCACCCGTGTAGCTGCCGCTGACATGCTTGCCGGACATCACGCCCATGCCGACGGCGCCATGCATCTGGGGCTGGTTGTAGGTGGCGTCGTCGCAAGTGACGGCGGGTTGCTGGCTCAGGGCCGCTTGCGAGTCGCCCATGCGGCCGCTGGTATCGCCGTAATAGGTGCCCGGCGGGTCCTTCGCGTAGCCGCTGTTGCCGGTGTTGGCCTGGGGCGTCGCGGTCGATACGGTCGGATGGGGCGCGGAAGCGGAAGCGCTCTGGGTCGTAGCGGCCGTCGCCGGCGTTGCGGTGCTGGCCGATGCGGCCGGCATGTTCGCTGGAATCTTCAGATTCAACGGTGCGTTGCCACTCTGCGCCCAGGCAGTGGCGGACAGCAGATAAGCGGCAAGCAAGGCGGTGACGGGGGCAGTCTTCATGGAAAAGCTCCGGGGACGTAGGACATGTAACGCGCGACCGTCGCCGGTGTGCACACGTTTCCGTTGGATACCCGGTTCGGGTGCGAAGTTCCAGGTGGCCCAAGCATCCCGGATGCCATCTATTCCAGAATTGTGGGAGCGCACCCTGTGCGCGACAAGCCAACAGGCGGGAAAGCGGCAACGTCTGTTAACCAATTTTCCGCCTATGTGACCGCGGTGCACCGTTGCGCCGCGGTCGCGCACAGGGTGCGCTCCCACAAATGGATGGCGAGTGCGCGCTTGTCAGCCCGTGGTCTCGATGCGCTCCACGCGACGCAGGCCTTGCGGCAGCAGGCCGCCGCGGGTGGCGCGGTTGCCGCCGTATTCGACCAGGTCCGACCACTTCAGCGTGAGCTTGCGCTGGCCGGCGAAGAGCGTCACCTGGCCCTTGCCCTCGGCCACTACGGCCACGCCGACGACCTTGATGCCAGCGGTGAGCTTGGCCTTCGGCACATCGATCAGCTTGTTGCCCTTGCCCTTGTCGAGCTCCGGCAGCTCGGCCACCGAGAACATCAGCAGATGGCCTTCGGTGGTGACCACCACGATGCGGTCGCGCGCCGGATCGGCGCTGACCTGCGGCGCGAGCACCTTGGCGCCGTCGCCGAGCGTGATGATTTGCTTGCCAGCCTTGTTGCGGCCGGTGAGCGCCTCGAAGCGGGTCACGAAACCGTAGCCGTGGTCGGTGGCGAGGATCAGGCGGGTGTCGTTGTCGCCGGCGGCGAGCGCGTCGAAGCTGGCGCCCGACGGCGGGCTGAAGCGACCGGTGAGCGGCTCACCGTTGCCGCGCGCCGAGGGCAGCGTGTGGGCGGGCGTGGAGTAGCTGCGGCCGGTGGAGTCAATCACCGCGATCTGCTGCGTGGTGCGCGCCTTTACCGCGGCGAGCAGGCTGTCGCCCTCGCGGTAGTTCAGGCCGTCGGCGTCGACGTCGTGGCCCTTGGCGGCGCGGATCCAGCCCTTGGCGCTCAACACCACGGTGACCGGTTCGCTGGCCACCAGCGCGCTTTCGTCCAGCGCCTGCGCGGCTTCGCGCTGCACCAGCGGCGAACGACGGTCGTCGCCGAACTTGGCAGCGTCGGCACGCAGTTCTTCCTTGATCAAGCCCTTGAGCTTGGCCGGCGACTTAAGCAGCACGTTGATGCGAGCGCGTTCTTCTTCCAACTGGTCGCGCTCGGCATTGATCTTCATTTCCTCGAGGCGGGCCAGCTGGCGCAGCTTGGTCTCGAGGATGTAGTCGGTCTGTTCCTCGCTCAAGCGGAAGCGCGCCATCAGCACCGGCTTGGGCTCGTCCTCGGTGCGGACGATGCGGATCACCTCGTCGAGATTGAGGTAGGCGATGCGCAAACCTTCCAACAGGTGCAGGCGACGCTCGACCTTGGCCAGGCGATGCTCCAGGCGACGCGTCACCGTGGTGGTGCGGAACTGCAGCCACTCGGTGAGGATGCGCTTGAGGTCCTTCACCTGCGGACGGCCGTCCAGGCCGATCATGTTGAGATTGATGCGGAAGCTCTTCTCCATGTCCGTGGTGGCGAAGAGGTGCTGCATCACCTCGGCCGCGTCGATGCGGTTGGAGCGCGGCACCACCACCAGGCGGATCGGGTTCTCGTGGTCGGACTCGTCGCGCAGGTCTTCCACCATCGGCAGCTTCTTCGCGCGCATCTGCGCGGCGATCTGCTCGAGGATCTTGGACGGGCTTACCTGATGCGGTAGCGCGGTGATGATGATATTGCCGTCGTCCATATGGTAGACGGCGCGCGCGCGCACCGTGCCGGTGCCGCCCTGGTACATCGCGAGCAGCTCGTTGCGCGGCGTGATGATCTCCGCTTCGGTCGGGTAATCCGGACCCTGGATGTGCTCGCACAAGTCCGAGACGGTGGCGTCGGGATCATCCAGCAGGCGGATGCACGCGCTCACCACTTCGCGCAGGTTGTGCGGCGGGATGTCGGTGGCCATGCCCACGGCGATGCCCATGGAGCCGTTGAGCAGCACGTGCGGCACGCGTGCCGGCAGCCAGCTGGGTTCTTCCAGCGTGCCGTCGAAGTTCGGCACCCAGTCCACCGTGCCCTGGCCGAGCTCGCCCAGCAGGGCCTCGGCGATGGGGCTCAGGCGCGACTCGGTGTAGCGCATCGCGGCGAAGCTCTTGGGGTCGTCCGGCGAGCCGAAGTTGCCCTGGCCGTCCACCAGCGGGTAGCGGTACGAGAACGGCTGCGCCATCAGCACCATCGCCTCGTAGCACGAGGTGTCGCCGTGCGGATGGAACTTGCCGATCACGTCACCGATGGTGCGCGCGGACTTCTTCGGCTTGGCCGTGGCGGCCAGGCCCAGTTCGCTCATGGCGTACACGATGCGCCGCTGTACCGGCTTCAGGCCATCGCCCACGAAGGGCAGGGCGCGGTCCAGCACCACGTACATCGAGTAATCGAGATACGCCCGCTCGGCGTACTCCTTGAGCGGGATCTGTTCGAAATTGGCTTGCAGATTCATGGGGTTGCGTCGTTTGGACTGCGCGCAGACGGCGCGCTTAACCGGGGGATGGTGCCAGAAAGGGGGCAGTGGGGGCGAGGGGATGCCAGCGAATCGCACCTCTGTGGGAGCGCACCCTGTGCGCGACCGCGGCGCTGCAACGTCTCCCGGTGGTCGGTTTGGCCGCTTCGCGGGTTATGGCCACTTGTTTGGCACGCTCTGTCGGCTGTCGCGCACAGGGTGCGCTCCCACAAGGGAAGGGCGGACGGGCGTCAGTTCTTGATGCGCGTGCTCTCGACACCCAGCTTGCGCAGCTGCGCCTGCACGCTGTCCGGGCCGGCCAGGTGGCCGGCGCCGACGGCGATGAAGCTCACGCCGGGTTGTTTGAGGCGCTCGGCGATGGTCCTGGCCCAGGCTTGGTTGCGTTCGACGATCAGCCGCTGGTACAGCGTCGGGCTTTCCTTGCGCAGGTCTTCGTCCTCGACCTTGGCGATGGCGTCGGTGTCGCCGCGGCGCCAGGCATCGACCAGTTCACGCAGTTTTGCGGGGCCGTCGGCCACTTCCTTGAACGACTGGCGCAGGAAATCCAACTGCATGGCCTCGGGCAGGTCGGACAGCATGCGGATCTGCTGCTCGGAGGTTTCCAGCCCATCGACCGGTTTGCCGGCCTCCTGCATGCGGGCCTTGAGCTGCTTGTCCACGCCCTGGCTGGGGTCCATGCCGGCCTGTACCAGGGGCGCCACGGTGAGCGTCAGCGCGGCCAGCCAGGGCCGCATCGGCTGCAGGGCGGCAACGCCCCCGGGCACCTTGGCGTCGGCGGCAGCTTTTTCCAGGCGATGCATGTCCCCGTCGTCGAGCTTGGTCGACAGCGGATGGCCAAAGTCCACGCCATGCTGCATCACCAGTGCCTGCATGGCCGGGCTATCGTCATCGACGATCTCGATGCTCAGGCGCTGACTGTCGGCGAGCGCCTTGTCCAGTGCGGGCGAGCGCCAGTTCGTGTCCGAGGGCAGCAGATGCACGGTGCCAAACAGGTAGACCGTGGCGTCGCCCTGCTTGACGACCCACAGGCCCGGCTCGGCGAATGCCGTGGCAACCAGCAGCAGGTTGAGGGCGAGGGCGGCGGCAAGACGGGCGAACAATTTCACTACGACTCCTGGGGCGCGTCTCAGTGCGAGGCGGCCGGCTGGTTTTCCACGGCGAGCAGAAAGCGCGTCAGGCCGCTGAAATAGGTTGGCTGGTCATCGTACATCGCCATGTGGCTGCCCTTGGGGCAAAGCAGGAACTCGCCGTGCGGCAGTTTCGCCGCCATGGCCTTCATGTAGCGCGGGTCCATGGTGTCGTATTGCGCCCCAATCACCAGCGTGGGCACGGTGATCTCGTGCAGGTCCTTGCTGCGGTCCCAGTGTTCCAGGCGACCGCTCGCCCCCAGTTCGCTGGGGCCCTGCATCAGCGCATAGACCTGCTCGTTCATGTGGGCAAAGGCGCGATTGACCGGGTCGGGCCACTTCGCCTGCGGCATGCGCAGCACGTGCTGCTCGTAGTGCATGGGCGTGAGGATGGCCATGTAGCGCGGATCATCGGTGTGGCCGCTGGCTTCCATCTGCTTCACTTCGGCCAGTTGCTTCGGATCCATCGCCGGTTCGAGCACGTCCCGCGCATAGGCGTTGTACGCGGGAATGGAGTCCATCATGTTGGAGATGACCAGGCACTTGAGGTGCTGCTGGTACTTCAGTGCGTACTCGATGGCGAGCACGCCGCCCCAGGAATGGCCGAGCAGGCAGAAGTTTTCCTTGTCCAGGTGCAGCGCCTGGCGCACCTGTTCCACCTCGTCCACGAAACGATCCGTGGTCCACAACGATTCGTCCTTCGGCTGGTCGCTGTAGGCGGAGCCGAGCTGGTCGTAGTAGTAGTACTCGATGCCCGCCGCCGGGAAATAGCTGTCGAAGGCCTCGAAGTATTCGTGGGTGGCGCCGGGGCCGCCGTGCAGCAGCAAGACCTTGAGCTTCGGGTTGTTGCCCACGCGCTTGGTCCACACGTGGAACTTGCCCTTGGGCGTGCTGATCTCGATCTGCTTGACGCCACCGCTGAGCACGTCGTCGTGCCCGCGCTGATCGAAGTAAGACGCTGGCGTTGTCGTCTGTGCGGCCACGGCCAGGCCGGTGCACAGGCAGCCGATGACAAACAGCAATAAACAGCGTGCTTTCATGAGCCTTCCCCCCGGAATGGTCCGCCCACTATCGTGCGCGGCCACAGGCGGCGCAAGAGCTCAGCGCGGCACGCGATAACCGCCTGGTACGCCACGCGGACTCAAGGTGAGTTGCCACAGCTGGTCGCGGCGGCTGCGAAACACCGCGGCGGATACCGACAGGTAGAAATGCCACATCCGGCGGAAGCGGTTGTCATAGCGCCTGGACAGCTCAGGCCACGCGGCATCGAAGTTGGCGCGCCAGGCGGTGAGCGTGCGGTCGTAGTCGGCGCCGAAGTTGTGCCAGTCCTCCACCACGAACAGGTCCTGCAGCGCGGCCGTCACCTGCGCCGCGGAGGGGATCATCGAGTTGGGGAAGATGTACTTCTCGATCCACGGGTCAGGCCGGCTCGGCGAGCTGTTGCTGCCGATCGAATGCAGCAGGAACAGGCCATCCTCGCGCAGGCAGCGGCGGGCCACTTCGAAGTAGGTGCGGTAGTTGAGGGCGCCGACGTGCTCGAACATGCCGATGGAGAAGATGGCGTCGAAGGGTTCGTCGAGTTCGCGGTAGTCCTGCAGGCGGATTTCCACCGGCAGGCCCGCGCACAGCTCGCGAGCGAACTCGGCCTGTTCCTGCGACACGGTCACGCCCACGCCTTCCACGCCATAGGTTTCCGCGGCGTACTTCAGCGCTTCGCCCCAGCCGCAGCCGATGTCCAGCACGCGCTGGCCGGGCTGCAGGTTCAGCTTGCGGCAGATCAGGTCGAGCTTGGCGATCTGGGCGTCGTCCAGGTTGTCTGCCCGCGCCCAGTAGCCGCAGGAATAGACCAGCCGCTTGCCCAGCATTGCCTGGAAGAGATCATTGCCGCGGTCGTAGTGCGCCTTGCCGATCTCGAAGGCATTCTCGCCGCGCTGCAGGTTGATGAAGCGTGCCTTGAGGTGGGCCAGAAGCGTATCGAGCGTTTTCAGCTCGGCGTCGATGTGGGCGCGCAGCATGCGCGTGAACATGCCAGGGAGATCATCCGCGTCCCACCAGCCGTCCATGTAGCTTTCGCCGAAGCCGAGCGAACCATGCGCGAATACGCGGGCGTAAAGGCGGTCGTCGTGCACGCGCAGGTCGGTCGGTGCGGAACCGTCGAGATGGATGCCAGCGTGCTCAAGCAGAGCGGCTGCGCGTGTTTTCAGAGAATCCTGGCTCATGCGTTCCTCGTGTGGCGTGACGAAGACGGGCTGGCGTGAATTCAGGGCGCTTTTCCCGGTGACGCCGGGCAAGCAAACATACGTATCAATCGGTGGCCGGAAGCTTGCCCAGCGTGCCAAAGCTTGCGGGACTGATTGCATACACTGCGTCGATGCCGATGGTCCTGACCGTATCAAGCAGTGACTTGGCCTGCTGCGGGTTCAGCAGGAACTCCACTTTCACGGCGAGATCGTCAGCCAGCTCGAAGAACTGCTCTTCATGCAGCACGCCATGCCGGCCGTAGCCGCAGATCGCGCGAAAGGCGGAGCCGCCGCCAATGCCGTGCTTCTTTGCATGTTCCAGCAGCCATTCGTAGACGAGTTTGCCGTCGTGCCGCGCACGCGTGTGGCAGTAGAAGCTGATCAGGACTCCCTGGGTTTCCATGTCGTTTCCTCCTAGCTACGCAGCAGGGCGCGGGTGAGGACGATGCCGGAAACGGTCATCGTGATGGAGCCGACCAGATGCAAGGCCAGGTGGCCGCCGAACCAAAGATACTGTTGGCGCAGCAGCAGGGTGGTCGATTCGGCCGAGAAGGTGGAGAAGGTGGTGAGCCCGCCAAGGAAACCCGTGGCCGCGAACAGGCGCAGCTCGGGTGGCAGTGTCTGGAAGTGGTCGAACACGCCCAGCACGATGCCCATCAACAGGCCGCCCAGCAGGTTGGCGGCGAGCGTGCCCATCGGCACGGTGGGAAAGACGGGGTTGAACAGCACGCCGAGGGTCCAGCGCAGCCAGCAGCCCAGCGCTCCCCCGATGCCAACAGCCACGAAACCGGTAAAGCCCACGTTCGTCTCCTTAAGCCTGGGGACTTCTCAAGTCTTGAGGACTTCCCGGAAACAGGCATGCGCCTGCGCCCCGGAAATCCCGGTGGTGCAGGCATCATCAACCCGAAGGTGGTTCGCCCCGTACGCAAGTCGGAGCGGGAGGCATGCCATCTCCCTGGCGGGCCATGCTAGCGGATGATCGACTTAAGGCAACACTGAATAAGTATCGCCGTCGTCATGACGCCTAGAAGGCCCGCTGGCTGTGCCGCGTGGCGGAGGCAAGACCGGCTACCTTGTCAAGCCGCGCGGCACAGCCAGCGGGCCTTCCAGGCGTCACCCCATCTCTTCACATTCAATACGATGGGGCCCGTCCTGTCTGTCCGCATGCCTTCGGTCCGTTGTCTCGACAGACCGCCAGTCTGCCTTCGCCAACGGCCCTGTGGCCTGCGAACAGACAGGACGGGTGACGACGGCGATACTTATTCAGTGTTGCCTTAACGTCATGGCTCGGTACGCTATGAGGCACCGCTATACTTTGCGCTCCTCGCCCGCCTGCGCCCTGCCATGACTTTTACCCCGCGTCCCGTCCGGCGCAGCCTGCCATGGCTGCTGGCGGGTCTGTCGATGATCGGTCCGTTCTCGATCGATGCCGTGTTCCCGGCGTTTCCGTTGATCGGTGGCCATTTCGGGGTGGACAGCACGCAGCTGCAGCAGATGATCAGCATGTATCTGGTCACCTACGCAGTGATGAGCCTGTTCCACGGCGCCATCGCCGATGCGATCGGGCGCAAGCCGGTCATCGTGGCGGGCATGGTGGTCTACGCGCTGGCATCGGCCGGTGCGGCGATGTCCACCTCCTACACCATGCTGCTGTCCTGCCGGGCCCTGCAAGGCGTGTGCGCGGGCGCAGGCCTGGTGGTGGGGCGCGCCATCGTGCGTGACAGCCTGGAAGGCGCGGCGGCGCAACAGCTGATGTCACGCGTGATGATGATCTTCAGCGTGGCGCCGGTGATCGCGCCCATCGTCGGCGCCCAGCTGTTGTTCCTCAACGGATGGCACGGCATTTTCTGGGTGCTGATGGGCTTCACGCTGATGTTGTCGGTGGCGTTGGTGCTGTTTCTCGAAGAGACCCATCCGCCCGAAGCGCGCACATCGTTTCACCTTGGCGATCTGGTGCGCGGCTACATGAGCTTTGGCCAGGATCGCGTGTTCTGGCCGTTGCTGATCTCGCTGTCGGTGAATTTTGCCGGCTTGTTCCTCTACATCTCCTCCGCGCCGCATATCGTCCGCGACCTGTTGCACCTTTCCGCGCAAGGCTTTCCCTGGTTGTTCCTTCCGGTGGTGAGCGGCCTGGTGCTCGGTGCGTGGCTGTCCGGCCGGCTGGCGAGCCGACGCAGCGTGGTGTTCACTGTGAACCTCGGCTACGCGGCGCTGCTCACCGCCTGCGGCCTGCACGTGCTGATGGCGCTGGTGACGCGTGAGCCGGTGCTGCCCTGGTCGGTGCTGCCGCTGGTGCTGCATGGCGTTGGCGTGCAGCTGGCGTTCCCGACGTTGACGTTGCTGTTGCTCGACCGCTTTCCACATCGGCGTGGTGGCGCATCGTCGGTGCAGGCGTTCTGCAGCCTGCTGCTGTGCGCGTTCATCGCCGGCGTGATGTCGCCGATGCTGTCGGGCCGCATGATCTATCTCGCGCTCGGCGCGAGCGCGCTCACCGTGATCGGCTGGTGGTCGTGGCGCTGGTACCAGCGCCTGACGCCGCGGTTGCCGCCGGCGCCCCGCGTGCCAACAGTGGAAACCGAACTGCAGGCCGAGGTTGCCGAATCGCACTGACCGCTTGTCAGTGATATGCGGTCGCGCGCGACAAGGCGTCTTGTCGCGCAGCGACCCGCTCAGTGCTCGCTGATCTGCACGTCCTTCATCAGCAGGTTGAGCTTGCCCTTCATGGTGTCTTCCGGTCGCGGCCCGTCCACGCCGTAGAACGCCGTATACAGCACGCCCGGCTGGGCCTGGGCCGATACCGGCGTGCCACCGACCGTACCGATATAGGTCATGTCGTTTTCGCTGTAGGGCACGCCGTCGTCGGGGTGGCTGCGCTGCACGATCTTGCCCCAGGAGTTGCGATAGCTGTCGTCCAGCTCGTCGCTGGGCGCGATGTGACGGTTGAAGCTGATGCGCTCGGCGTTGTCGACGTTGGACTTCACCACCACGTTGCTGACATCCCACACCACTTTGCCGTGGTCCTCGAAGTAGGACATGCCAAGCACCAGCTGGCTGTTCTGGTCGATCTTCTGCAGCTCCGGCGTATAGGCGAAGCCGAGACGGCGCGAGCGGTAGCGGAAATCGTTGCCGTAGTCGAAGCGGATGGCGATATCCGACAGCACCGTGGGCAGCAGGTCGGTGTTGGCGAGAAACTCCTTCCACTGCGCCAGCGTGCCGCTGTAGGCGAGATAGACGAAGTCGGTGAGCGCCTTGAGGTCGCCCATCTCCTCATGTTCGTTTTTGGCCGGTGCGATGCGCATCATGGCGGCGTAGCCGTCGGGCACGGGCAGCAGGAAGGCGATCAGCACGGAATTGTCGTAGGCCATGGGCCATTCGCGTACCTGCCAGCGACGCTGATAGGCATCGGTGAACATGCGCTCGACGGTGGGCTTGCCCAGCGACGTCACCTTTACCTGTTCGGCGCCCACGTGGCGCTGCAGCGGCGCAGCCTTAAGCAGCAGATCCATGAACAGCTTGGAGTCGCCGTAGAGCTGCTTGCTGGTGACGTCGTCGGGCTTGCGCATGTGGAACATCAGTTGGCTGCCGACGGCCGCCTTGGCCACAAAGCCGTTGTGCGCGAGCGTGCTCTTGGTTTCGTTGGTACCGGCGATCACCCACGTGCCGTTGCTGCTGCGATGGAGCAGGGTGGGGAAGGCGTCGAGGTTGGAGCCCGTGTGCAGCAGGCGCGCGGAGCCCGCGCCCTTGGGGAACATGGTGTTGGCGTTTTCCCCCAGCAGATCGTGCAGCTGCTGGTCGGCGCTCGCGTTGTAGGCCTTCTGGAAGGCCGTGCTGAAGTCCGCAAAGCTCTTGGGCAACGGAAATTCGGTCTTGAATCGACCGGATTGCTTGCTGTCGATCACGTCCAGCTGATAGAGCCCGCGCGTGTCAGCGACGGCAAGATTGGCCGGTGCCTTGAGCACGAAGTCGATGGGCAGGGCATAGTTGAGGTTTTCGTCCGGGGACTTCATCAGCACCACGCCGATGACCTTGCCGTCCTTGTCCAGCAGCGGGCCGCCGCTGTTGCCGGGCGACGCGGCGGCGGAGAAGCGCATCCACTGCCAGCGGCCGTTTTCCTCTTCCGGCGTCTGCGAGGTGTACAGGCCATCGCGGATCACGATGCCGGTGCCCAGCGCATTGCCCACGGCGTAGACCACATCGTTCATGGTGGCGTGGGTGTTGGGTTCCAGCGGCGTGACCTTCGGTGCATCTTTCAGCGTGAACTCGACGAAATCCTGCTGCAGCGAGAAGCGCGTGACCTTGTCGATGGCATAGACGTGACCGCTGGCATCGCGCAACGCGGGCTCGCCCATCAGGCTGTCAATGCCCAGCGACAGCACGTGGCCGGCGGTGACAAAGCGGTTGTCGCCCAGCGCGAATGCCGTGCCGACCGAGTAGTACTTGTCGTTGCGCTGCTGGAACGGCAGCTGGTCCAGCGGCAGCGGCCGCTCGTAGGTGAGCGGATCGTTCACCGGCTTGGGAATCACCACCTCGAAGGTGGCGGCCTGCACGCGCGGCAGTTCGGCGGGGTCGAGCGTCGCGGCGCGCAGTGCCGGCGCAAGGGCCAGGCAGGCGAGCAAAACGGCGGTGCGCCGAATCCGCTGGAGCTTTGTTGTGGTCACGTACCGAACGCGAACTGCCCGCTGATCCATGGACTCCCCTCGATGTCGCTGGCGCCACGGCGGCGCCGATCCCGCGCCGAGTGTAGCGAAGGTTTCCTGCAGCGAAACGGGGCAGGGGCAGCGGTCATGGCATCGCCTCGGCGGCGGCATCCGGCCGCCATGCGGGTACCGCTGGCCGCGCGGCTGGCACTAAGCTGCGCGCATCGCACGGGAGCGATACATGCCTGATCCGATCGCCGCCAGCACGCTGCAACTGCCACCCGGCCCATGGGCGACGGTGCTCGATGCGCTGTGCGCGCGCTTTCCGCAGATCGGCCGCGAGCAATGGCTGGACCGCTTCACGCGCGGACGCGTACAGGGCGAGGACGGCACGCCGCTGGCGGCGGACACGCCGTACCGGGTCGGCCTGTGCGTGCGCTATTTCCGTGAGGTCGCCGATGAGGCGGTCATTCCCTTCCAGGAAACGCTGCTGCACGTCGACGCGCATCTGGTGGTGGTCGACAAGCCGCATTTCCTGCCGGTGACACCGGCAGGAGGCTTCGTGCAGGAGACGCTGCTGAACCGGTTGGTACGCAAGCTCGGCAATCATGACCTCGTGCCGCTGCATCGCATCGATCGTCACACGGCCGGGCTGGTGATGTTCTCCGTGCACCCCGACAGCCGTTCCGCCTACCAGGCGTTGTTCCGCGAACGGCGCATCGACAAGTACTACGAAGCCTGGGCGCCGTCGTTGCCGGACACGGTGTTCCCGAGCGTCCGGCGCTCGCGCATCGAAGCGGGCGACCCCTTCTTCCGCATGCGCGAGGTGGACGGCGACGCAAACAGCGAGACACGCGTCGACGTGGTGGAGCGGGCAGGGCGCCATTGGCGCTATGCATTGCAGCCGGTGACCGGCCGCAAACATCAGTTGCGCGTGCACATGTCCGCGCTGGGAGCGCCGATCCTGCACGATCCCTTCTATCCCGACCTCGCCGAACACACCGGCGATGACCATGCGCATCCGCTGCAGTTGCTGGCGAAAGGCCTGTTCTTCATCGACCCGGTAAGCGGCCAGGCGCGGGAGTTCGTCAGCGAGCTGGAGCTGCTGCGGCCGGTTTAGCGGGCTTTGGCGGGCAGGCGGCGCGCGGGGCCTCCGCAACGCTAAAATGCGGCCTTCTTTCCTGGTTCCCTGCGTGATGCCCATTCTGCCTGCGCCCGCTGCCGACGCCCCGGCGCTGGAAGCCTTGTTCGTGCCGTTCGAAACCGGCGCGCTGGCTTTGCCCGCGGATGGGCGCGCGTTGTTCCTGCGTGCCCGCGATGGTTTCCGCCTGCGCGAAATGGCGCAGGCAGGTTGGGTCTCCGAGCAGAGCTTCAGGCCGTTTGCCGAGGCGCTGCAGCGCAGCGGGCTGCGTCTGGCTGAGCGCGGCGATACCGGACGGTTTTCGCTGGTGATGTTGCTGCCGCCCCGGCAGCGCGACGAAGCACGGGCCTTGTTTGCGCAGGCTCTGGAGCGCGTCGCTCCGGGTGGCGTGGTGCTGGCGGCGGTGCCGAATGCGGAAGGCGCCAAGTCGGCCGAAGGCGACCTGGTGCGCCTGGCCGGGCCGGTGCAGCAGCTTTCCAAGCACAAATGCCGGGTGTTCTGGGCACATCCCTCGATCGATCGCGTCGATGGCGAGTTGCTGGCGGCATGGCGGGCGCTCGACGCGCCGCGACGCAACGAAGCCGGCTACATCAGCCGGCCTGGCCTGTTCGCCTGGGATCGCGTGGATGCGGCCTCCGCGCTGCTGGCGGACCATCTGCCCGCCGATCTCGCCGGTCGCGTCGCGGACATCGGGGCCGGCTACGGTTATCTCTCGGCACAGATCATCCGCCGCTGCCCGGCGGTCACGACCATCGACCTCTACGAGGCCGAAGCACGTGCGCTCGAACCTGCACGGCTCAATCTCGAAGAAGCGCAGCGCGCATCGACGCGGCACGTTGCAGTGGCGCTGCACTGGCACGACGTCGCGCAAGGTTTGCCGCAGCGCTACGACGCCATCGTCAGCAACCCGCCGTTTCACCAGGGGCGCGAGGACCTGCCGGCGCTGGGTCGCGCGTTCATCCAGACCGCTGCGAATGCGCTGCTGCCGCACGGCCGGCTCTGGCTGGTGGCGAACCGGCATCTCCCTTATGAGGCAACGCTCGCGTCGCGTTTTGCCGACGTGCGCACCGTGACGGTGCAGGAAGGATTCAAGGTGATCGAAGCTCGCGGAGTACACGCATGAAACTGGTGAAGCTGATCGCCAACCTTGGCTATGGCAGCCGCAAGGAAGTGGCCATGATGTTCCGCGAAGGCCGCGTCACCGATCCGGACGGCGACGTGCTCTACGCCGACGACAAGGTTGCTCACGAGCACATCCGCATCGACGACGAACCGCTTGATCCACCGACCGGCCTCGTGTTGATGATGAACAAGCCGCTGGGCGCCACCTGTTCGCGCAAGGACCAGGGGCGCGTGGTGTATGACTTGTTGCCGCCGCGCTATCGCGTGCGCGATCCGGCGTTGTCGACGGTGGGCCGGCTCGATCGTGATACATCCGGGCTGTTGCTGTTCACCGACGACGGCGGCTTGCTGCATCGGATCATTTCACCGCGTGCGCAGGTGGCGAAGGTCTACGAAGCAACCTTGGCAAACGATCTCCGCGGTGACGAAGGCGCCGAGTTCGCCAGCGGTACGCTGATGCTCGAATCGGAAAAGGAGCCGCTGGAGCCTGCCACGCTCGAGGTGCTGGAGCCGCGGCGTGCACGATTGACGCTGACCGAGGGGCGCTACCACCAGGTGCGGCGCATGTTCGCCGCCGTGGGCAATCACGTGGAGACGCTGGCGCGCGTGTCGGTGGGAGCGTTGATGCTGGGAGATCTTGCGCCGGGGCAATGGCGCGCCCTCGACCAGGACGATGTGGCGGAAATCTTTGCGCCGCCGCGTGATTGAGCGCGACGGCCGGGGCCTCGAATCAGCTGAACTGTTCTTCGCGTCGTCGCGCGAGTTCATCTTCCCTGCGCGAGTGCGCGCCGGGCTGCCAGGAAACCAGCTTGAACCTGGCATCCTCCTGGGCGTGGGTTTTTGAAGCGTCCTGCGTGTCCCGATGAAGCATCCCTGCTACCAGCTGCATTCCGCGCTCAATGGCGGAACGGGCAAGAAGCATGTGCATGTTGTGTGGACTCCGGGCTGCCCCTGCGCAGCCGTCGAGCCGATCTAATCATCTTCACGGGCGATACACAAATGCCAATCGTCACTGAATTCTTCCGTAAGTTTGCGGAAATACTGTCATATTCTTCACATAGGTGAAGATGCATGACGGCTGCTGTTTTCGCGCAATGCCTTGCATGGCGAAGCTCGCGCGCCGATATAACTCCAGTCAGCTTTTTCAGAGTGAAATCTCACTACGCATGCGATCTCTGCGCTTCGACAATGCCTTCATCCGCGGGCTGCCCGGCGATCCCGAACAGGGTGCACATCGACGCCAGGTGCTCGGCGCCCTGTATTCGACGGTGCAGCCGACACCCGTGGCTTCGCCCCGTGTGGCCGCGTGGTCGCGCGAGATGGCGCACGTACTCGGGCTGCACGAAACGGACGTCTTCAGCGCGGAATTTGCCCAGGTGTTCGGCGGCAATGCCTTGCTCGAAGGCATGCAGCCTTACGCGGCGAATTACGGCGGGCATCAGTTCGGCGTATGGGCCGACCAGCTGGGCGATGGGCGCGCCATTTCGCTGGGCGAAGTGATCAGCGAAACAGGCGACCGCTGGGAGTTGCAGCTCAAGGGTGCGGGCATGACGCCCTACTCGCGGGGTGCGGATGGCCGTGCCGTATTGCGCTCGTCGATCCGCGAGTTCCTGTGCAGTGAGGCAATGCATCATCTGGGCGTGCCCACCACGCGAGCATTGAGCCTGGTCGTCACGGGCGATTGGGTGATGCGCGACATGTTCTACGACGGTCACCCGCAGGAAGAACCTGGCGCCATCGTTTGTCGCATGTCTCCGTCGTTCATCCGTTTCGGCAACTTCGAATTGCCGGCGGCGCGTGGCGATGTCGCCCTGTTGAAGCAGCTGGTGGATTTCACCATCACACGTGATTTCCCCGAGCTGCATGGCGAAGGCGAAGCGCTGTACGCGGAATGGTTTGCCCAGGTGTGCGAGCGTACCGCCGCGATGGTGGCGCATTGGATGCGCGTGGGTTTCGTGCATGGCGTGATGAACACCGACAACATGTCCATCCTCGGGCTCACCATCGATTATGGCCCTTATGGCTGGGTCGACAATTTCGATCCGGAATGGACGCCCAACACTACGGACGCGGGGCGCCGTCGCTATCGCTTCGGCCACCAGCCGAACGTGGCGTGGTGGAACCTGAGCCGATTGGCGATGGCGCTGTCGCCATTGTTTGCCGGCGTGGAATCGTTGCAGGCGGGTCTGGACCGCTATGCCGCGGCCTACGCCGCCGCCGATCGGGAAAACGTGGCCGCCAAGCTCGGTTTCGCCGCTTGTCGCGACGATGACGTCGATCTCATGCGGGCGCTGCATGCCTTGCTCGCGGAAGCGAATGTCGACATGACCCTGTTCTTCCGTGCGCTCGCCGATATCGATCCGCAGCAACCCTCGTTATTGCCATTGCAAGACGCGTTCTACGATGAGCCGCTCCGCGTGGCCACGGAGCCGGCGTTTTTGGCATGGCTGGCGCGCTACGCCGCGCGCGCGCTGGATGACCCGCTCAAAGGGCAAGATCGTCGGGCGCGTATGAATGCAGCCAATCCCCGCTATGTGTTGCGCAACTATCTCGCCCAGGAAGCGATCGATCGCGCCACGCAAGGCGACTACAGCGGCATTGATGAATTGCTGGATGTCATGCGCCGGCCGTACGACGACCAGCCGGGGCGCAAACGCTTCGCGCAAAAGCGTCCCGCCTGGGCGATGCACAAGGCGGGTTGTTCGATGCTGTCGTGCAGTTCGTGAGCATTGCTCAATGCAGCGCGTTGGCCAGGAATTGCCGTAGTTGCATGGGATTGAGCGCGCCCGCCTGACGTGCGATCTCGCGGCCGCCGCGCAGCACCATCAGCGTGGGAATGCTGCGAATCCCATAGCGTTGGGCAAGCGCCGGTTGCGCTTCGGTATCCACCTTGGCCAGGCGCACCTGCGGTTCGAGCGTGCGAGCCGCCTCCGTGAAGACGGGCGCGAAAGTTCGGCAAGGGCCACACCACGGCGCCCAGAAATCGATGACCACGGGCAGGTCGCCGCGACCGGCCACGGCGTCGAAGTTGCTGGAGGTCAGCTCCACCGGCTTGCCTTGGAATAGCGCCTGCTTGCAGCGCCCGCATACGGGGTGTTCGCCGATGCGATCGGACGGTACGCGATTGAGCGCACTGCAGTGGGGGCAGGGGATATCCAGCGTGGTGGACATGGCGAACCTCGTGACGAACACTCGATGTCGCGTCACATGGTGATGGCGGACCCCGGAAACAAGGTGGAGGAGCAGGATGCAAGGCGATCGCGAGCGGCAAACTATGGCGCGCCTGGCGACGTTGCTCGGCATTTGTTGGACGTCGCCGAACACCCTGCTGGGCCTGCTGGTCGGCCTTGCGTGCCTGCCATGGGGAGCGCGACCACAATGGCGGCGCCGCGATTGCGCGCTGGTATTCCGCCACATGCCGTGGCGAGGCGTGGGCGGCGCGCTCACGCTGGGCAACGTGATCCTCTGCACTGGCGGAGAACTGGATACCCCGTGTGTGACCTATGCGCACCGTGCCGGGCAGGGCGACGAGCCGATCATTTCACTGGCGGATCACGAGCGTGCCCACGTATACCAATACATGGTGCTGGGGCCGTTGTTCCTTCCGTTGTACGCACTGCACGGTGGTGTCAGCGCGGGCAATCGCTTCGAGCGCGCCGCGGATCGCTACGCGCTCATGGGAACAGGCTGGTGGCCCTGGCAAAACGTCGGGTGACTCACAGCGGATAGCGCACCGACACGTTCACGCTGTTGCACCAATAACCCGAACCGCCACCATTGGCCGACGCGGCCGAGCTGCGGCCGAGCTGGAGTTCCAGCCTTCCGTTGCCGGGCAGGCGTCCGCTGAGCGACGCACCGACCGTATACACGCTGGCGCCGGCACCATCCGTCACCTGGCGGCCCACGGCGGCCACGCCGCGCACCTTCCATTCCTGGCTGAGGCTGTACACGCCCACGAGGCCGATTTGCGCCGTACGGTAGTTCGCGGGATTGAAGTACACGCCATGGCTCGGCTGGCTGCTGTGGAAGATGCGTGCGGAGAACTCCGCGCCGATGGCACCGCCCGTGTCGGGAATGTCGTAGGGGCTCAACAGCACCTTCAGCGTACCGCCGTCGCGGTGATTGCCGTCGCTGAAGTTCTGCCGGTAATAGGTCGGCACGACATACCAGCGTGAGGCGGGCCGCAGGCTCACGCCGAGGCTGTAGACGTCGTAGATAAGGCGGTCGGCGATGGCGGTGTCGGTCGGTACCGGCGCACGCTCGGCGCCGGTCGACAGGCTGAAGCTGTCGCTGGGTTGCAAGGTCCAGCGTGCACTGCCCTGAAGGTAGTTCCAACTGCCGCTGCGGCCCGGCCCAAGGTCGAGGTCGATGCGATTGTTGTCGCCCAGGTGCAATTCGCCCAGCAACGAGAGGTCGTCGAGACGCCGCGCCTCAAGATCGTCCTCGACGTGCGTGGTGCCGGCGGCGATGCCCCAGCGCTGCGTCCAGCCGTCGTGACCGGACGGCGCGAAGCGGTAGGCACCACCGACATGCCAGGTGTCGAGGCCGTCGCTGTCGTGGCTGTAGGCAAAGTCGCCCTGCAACTGCGACGACAACGCAAGGCGGATGTCGTCGCCGAGCAGGCGATATTGCGTGGCCAGATAGCCTTGCGTGTCCGGTGCGGGCGCCGCATCGAGATAGTTGGCGCCGCGATCTTCCCAGCCCAGCGATTGCGTGGCGCGCATCAGTTCCACGGTCGGACGCGTTTGTCCCATCGCATAGGGCGCTACCAGGGCATAGGCCGCACGCGGATAGTCCTGCGCATTCAGAGCCTGGGCGAGACCGGTCTCGGCCGCCTGACGGGAGGCCGTGTCGGCTGCTTCCTGTTGCGCGATGCGGAACGCGTCTGCCGCGGCGGGGTATTGGCCCAGCCAAAGCGTGGACTGGCCAAGGCCCATGGCGGCGGCGTAGCGGTCATCGTGCGATCCGCCGTCTTGCGCCAGTGCCGACGCGAACAGCGTGCGTGCGCGTGCCGGCTGGTTGTCCGACAAGGCCGTCCGTCCGGCCTGGATGTCGCTGGCGATCGTTGCGGTTTGTGCGTGTGCCGCTGGCAACAGCAAGAGCGCCAGCAGGGGAAGCCGGCGTTTCATTTCGTTCCCCACCGCTTGCGCATCTTGAGCAGTTCGGCGAAGTAGCCCATCACGCAGCCCGGTTGCAGCACGACGCCATAGAACAGCGTGTACATCATCAGGCCGAACGGGTTGCGGCGAACCTTGAGGTCCTGCTCGTGGAACATGCGGGACTGAATCGCATACATCAGGTAATTGACCACGCCCGCCATCGGCAGCACCAGCAGGGTCATCGGGCCGGCCAGCCAGTAGATGCCGAAGCATGCGAGCAGCAGGCCCGGAATGAAGAACAGCGTGTAGACCAGATCCATATAGGGGAACAGCAAGTTCCACCAGATGAAGATCGTGCTCATGCGGCGATGGAAGAGCAGGCCGCCATGCAGCTTGAACGCCTCGATGAGTCCGCGCGACCAGCGCTGGCGCTGGCGGATGAACTGGCGCAGCGTGGTCGGCGCATTGGTGAAGGTGATGGCGTCTTCGCAATAGCCCACGCGATGGCCGTCGCGGAGGATCGCCCAGGTCAGCACGATGTCTTCGCCCACGCATTCGGGCCAGCCGCCCACCACGCGCAGGATGTCGGTGCGATACAGCGAGAACGCGCCCTGTGCGACCAGCGTGCCCTGGAACAGGCTCTGCAGGCGCTTTACGGCGGCGATGCCGTGGAAGTAGTCCCACTCCTGCATGCGCGTCACCAGATTGACGCGCGAGTTGCGCACCAGCACGGCGCCGGCGACGGAGGCCGTGTTCGGCGGATCGCTCAGGTAACGCTCCACGAGGCGGCGCAGGGCATTGCGATAGAGGTACGAATCGGCGTCGAGCGTGATGGTGAGCGGATAGGAGGCATGACGCAGCCCGACATTCAGCGCTTTGGCCTTGCCGCCGTTGCACTTGAGGTCGATCACGTGCAGCCAGGGGAAGGACACGCTGCGCAGCCGCTCCATGGTGCCGTCGGTCGAGCCGTCGTTGATCACCATGACTTCGATGGGGCCGGGGTATTCCTGTTTGGCGATGCTCGCGATGGTGCTGAGAATGGATTCTTCTTCGTTGAACGCAGCCACCAGCACGGTGATGCCAGGCAGGTCGCTGTCGGCAAAGCTCGAGCGGGGCGGGCGGCGGTCGACCAGCAGTCCGAACACCAGGAATGCATTCATGAAGCCCGGCAGGATGGCGATGCCGAAAATCATCACATGGGCCAGCACGCTGCCGACCACCGCGCCGAGTTCATGGATCCAGCGCCCGGCCAGCATGTAGGAAGCGACGGCCCAGGCTATCGACACCATCAGCGTGAGCGCGAATTTCAGGCGCACCGACATGTACGACCGGCGATGCACCTTGCTGTCGTTGGCGGCAGCCGTGGGGAAAGAAAGCGACTTCCCCCCTGATGGCTGTTCGCGCCACTCTTCCGCATTGATGCTCATGGATGCTCCGCTCGTGTGATGGCCCGTCGCAGGTACAAGCCGTCCCTGCCCGCCGGGTGTAGTCCGGTGGGAGAGGCGCTCGTCCGGTGCTTCCGATCGGGCTGCCCTCGTTGACCTGATGAGTCATTGGCCCCGTTCCCTGGAACAGTTGTGGCAAGAGTCGTGCCATGGCGCGCGGCCGGTCATGCCGCGCCAAATCGCGGTTTCTGGCGGCGCAGAGCGCGGTAAGCCGGGGTATGGCCGGGAGTGAGGCAGGGTGCCGACGACGCCTTGGGTCAATGCATGACAAAAAAAAGCCGCGGCTGGACCGCGGCTTTCATGGCCGGATGGCCGGCTCAGTGGCCGTTGTCATCCTGCTTCCTGGGCTCGGGATGCGGTGCCTGCTTCTGGCTGCCATGGCCTTCGCCCTGCGCCGGGCGATGCTCCTGCCCCGGTGGATGGGCGGCTGGACCCGGCCCGGGCTGGCCGTGGGGTCGCTGGCCGTGCGGTTCACCGGCTGGCATCGGGTGGGGCGCGCCAGCGGGCGGTCGGTACGCCGGCACCGGTGGTCGGTTCCCGGGCGGGCGGCTTTCCGGCGGGCGTGCCGGGGCCATCGTTCGATAACCAGCCGATGGCATCGGCTGAGCGGGCCTTGGCGTTGGCTCATGGGCCGGGGGAGGTGGCGGCCGATCCCGGTCGACGTGCCCGCCTCGATCATCCCGGTCACCGCGATAGACGCGATCGTGGTCTTCCCCTCGCCAGCCCGGAGGGCGCGGCGGAGGACGGGATTCGATGTGGCGGTCGTACCAGCGGTCGCGGTCCCGATAGAAAGGACGGTCGCGGTAGTAGTGATCCCAGTACATGCCGATGGAGAACGCGACGATGGGGATGCCGATGCGCGGGCCGTAGTCGGCCACGATCACCGGCTGGCTCTCGTAGGTGTACTGCACGAACGTGCCCGCCACCCAGCCGCGCGTACCCATCGTGATCACGTCACACCAGGTCCACCCCTCCAGGCAGCCCTGGATGGCCACGGGGGTACCTGCAGGCAACTCGGCGACGGGCGGATAGCCGATATCAGGGCCGGCGTAGAGGTCGACGTAGGAGGTGATCACGCCGTTGGCGCCCTGGGCGGCGGCGGGGCCGGCCACCATCAGCGAAAGCAGGATCGTGCAAGGAATGCGTCGCATCGAAAGTCTCTCGTGGGTATGCGACCCGATAAGACCCCCGCCCATGAGAAGGCATTGTCAAACCCATGTAAGCAAACAGGCGCGGCTTCAGGAAGGACAACGGTGGCAAAACGCGCCGTCGCTCAGGCCATTTCCATCAGCTGGCCCTGCACCTCGTTGATCGAGTTGCGGATGCGCTGGCTGAAGATCGAGTCCTCGTGGTGGATCATCACCAGTCGCTCGGTGGCGCGCGTCATCGCCACATACAACAGGCGCGCTTCGTCGGCTTCATCCTTGCCCGGCTTGGGCAGTGAACCGAGGCCGGGAATGATCACCAGCGGAAATTCCAGACCCTTGCTGGAATGCATGGTGACCAGTTTCACCGTGTCTTCCACCACGAACAGCGAGCTCTTGCCGTTGCCCTCGGCGAGGCGGCTGGGAATACCGGCGCGTTCCAGCGCTTCGTGCAGCTTTTCGCCTTCCCATGCGTTTCGGAAGATCACGGCCATGTCGGACAGGTGGCGCCCATGGCCATGCTCATGGCGCAGGCGCTCGATGATGGCCGGCAGCTGGTCTTCCTGACGTTCCACGCGGATGAGTTCAGGCAGCGCACCGCGTCGGCCCGCGCTCTGCGGTGCGATCAGCGGCACGCTGTCGTCGTCTTCGCTGCGCTCACGCAGCAGTTCGTTGGCAAAGCCGCGCGCGACCGAGAGGATTTCCAGCGTGTTGCGATAGTTGAGCTTGAGGATGGTGGTGCGCCCTTGCGCCTGCACGCCCAGGCTCTTCCAGCTGATCTTCTTGCGGTTGGCCTGGCCATAGATGTTCTGCGCGTCGTCGTACAGCACCAGCAGCGAGTTCGTGTTGGGGTCGATCATCTGCACGATCAGCTTGTACCAGTGGGGCTCGAAGTCATGGCCTTCGTCGATGAGCACGGCGCCGTACTGGAAGCGCGGGATCTGCCCGCGATCCACGCCTTCGATCACCGCCGGCGGCAGCTCATCCGCAAAATGCGGGCCGTCGGGAGGCAGCGGCACGTGGTATGCCGTGAGCATGCTGCGGCACCACTTGTGGAAGTTGTAGACCTGCACCTTGTCGCTGAGGCCGCGCTCGCCCATGAGCTGTTCCAGGCGCGCGGCCAGCGTCTTGTTGTAGCAGAGCACAAGGATCGGCTTGGACAGCGCGCGCGCCAGTTCCATCGCGCGAAAGCCCAGGATCATCGTCTTGCCCGAGCCAGCCACGCCGTGGATGATCCGGTGTTCGTCGCCCAGTGAACGCGCCAGCAGTTCCTGCTGCGCATCCATCACCTTGATGAGATCCGGCACTTCCACCTTGGTAACGCTGGCGCGATCGCTGGAAGCGAACAGGCCAAACTGGCCTTCGCCGGGCTCCACGCGTATTTCGGGGAACAAGTGCCAGCGCACGCGATCGATCTGCGGCAGCGTGAGCGCGGTGGGAAACACCTGCGGAAACATCGCCCACAGGCGTTCCTGGAATGCGTCGGACTCCACCGATTCGTACATCTCGTCCTGGCAGATCACCAGGTGCGCAGGGATCACCGCATCGAGTTCGCCTGCCTCGAACTGCTTGCGGCTGATATTGGCGAGCACCACGCCGTAGCCCCACGGCATCAGCAGCTTGCCTTCGTAGGTATGGCCGGGCGGATAACGCAGCGCGGGATCGTGCTGCAGCACCTTGTAGATTTCGCTGGCGCAGTCGCGCGCCTGCATCAACGGGTTGTGCTCCTTCACGCTGCTGCTGCCGGTGAGCAGGGTGAACAGCGTGCGATCGGCCTGCTGGATGGTTCCGGGCTTCCAGTCCTTCACCTCCAGCACGAGCAGACCGCGACGGGGGTGGAACACGATGAAGTCGGGGCGACGCTGCTTGGGGCCGATCGGGACGTCGTACCACAGCAGGTAGTCGTCCTCCAGCTTCTGTTCCAGCCGTTCGGACAGCCGCTTCTCGCCGCTGGTCATGCGGGGTAGGCAGCTGTTTCGGGAAGGAATGAGTGTCGCCATCACGGCCCCTGGGCGTTCCGATGCGGCGACGTTAGCGGATCGCGGGCGACTGTCAATTCTGGCGGGGCCCGGGCTTGGATTTTCTCCAAGCCGCCGGGAGGTGGCCGGCGTAAGGTCCATCACACGCCTTTCGCCCTCACGGAGCCCCACGATGAGCACGTATGCCACGCCGATCGTCCACGAGATGTTTCCCTATCTGCGCGTGCGAAACGCCAACGCCGCCATCGACTACTACCAGCGGGCCTTCGGCGCACGACTGCGGCTGCGGCTGGACGAGCCGGGCACGGGGCGAGTGGGGCATGCGGAGCTGGAGCTGGGCCCGGCGGTGCTGATGGTGTCCGACGAATATCCCGAACACGGCATTGTCGGCCCGGAAAGCGTGGGCGGTACCAGCGTGTCGATCCACCTGCATGTCGACAACGCCGACAACGCACTGGCGCGCGCCGTGGCCGCGGGAGGCACGCTGGTACGGCCTGCGCAGGATGCGTTCTACGGCGAGCGTGGCGGTACCGTGCGCGATCCGTTCGGGCACGAGTGGCTGATCGGCCATAGCATCGAGGACGTGAGTCCAGAGGAAATGCAGCGTCGTTACGACGCGCTCATGGCCGATGGCTGACGCGATGCCAGTGCTGCAACGTATCGCTCGCCACGCCGACGCGCGCGCAGGCGCGCGCCGCGATGCCGTCGTGCAACGCCGCGCGGAAGATCGGCGCCACCGACCATAGCGCCCGCGCCGCCAGCCGCGCCTGCGCCTGCTGCAGCGGCGTGCGTTCGAGCAGTGCGGTGGCCCATGCCGGCAGCAGGGCGGCGCCGGCCTGCAGGAATACATCGCGTGACAGCCCGGCTGCCGGCACGGGCAGGCGCACGCGCGAAAGCACGTCGAGCACTTCGCGTGAGCGGTGATCGAAACGCAGTTGCGGCTGCACATGATGGAAATATGCGGTTACCTGCGCTTCCGAAGCGGGTACGTCCCGCGCCCCCAATGCCTCCGCCACGCGCCGCGCTTCGTCGTAGTAACGATCCGCAGCACCCGCAGGCAGCGATGCATGGCTGTAGCGCCGATAGCCCTGCAGGAAGCTGTAGGCCTCGGTCACATGCACCCAGGTCAGCAGCGCCGGATCGTCCGCGGCATAGGGACGTCCATCTTCGGTCACGCCATGCACCTGCGAATGGATGGCCTTCACCCGATCGATCAGCTTTTGCGCCTGATCACTCGGCGCATAGGTAGTGCCGCTCACGAACGACGTGGTGCGACGCAGGCGCCCTACCAGGTCTTCGCGAAAGTTGGAGTGATCCCACACGCCTGCGAGTGCGAGCGGGTGCAGTGTCTGCAACATCAGCGCCGCAAGGCCGCCGGCCAGCATGCCGGGAAAGTCGGCATGCACGCGCCAAGTCGCGCTGTCCGGGCCGAACAGGCCGGGGTCGCCCAGAGGATGATCGTAGTCGACGTGCCCGCCACCGCCGCGCGGAAAGGCGCTCAGCACCCAGCGACGGATGGGTTCGCGCGCGGGCCGTGACAGCAGGTTCCAGGGCGTGATCATGGGGGAAGTGTATCGCTTGGTTTCAAATGCACCCTTTGCACGCGTGAAAAAGCTGTGTTATCTCTGCTCGCCATGACCCACACCACCGCCCGCCAGTATTTTTGGTTTTACGGCTATCCGATGCCGCTGGCGGAGGGTCGGTCGCGAATGTCCTAAGACATCGACACCAGAACCCAAAAGGCCGCCAGCCACCACTGGCGGCCTTTTTCTTGGGCCGCGAGTGGAAACCCCCGACCAGGAGACCACCGTGAACCCTTCCACCGACGACCTGCGCATTCGCGCCATCACCCGGCTCAGCACGCCCGCCGAAGTGATGCGCGATTTCCCCATGAGCGGGCGTGCGGCCGGCACCGTGAGCGCATCGCGCGACGCCTTGCACCGCATCCTCACCGGCCATGACGACCGCGTGGCGGTGGTGATCGGGCCGTGCTCGATCCATGACACGGCCGCTGCGCTGGAGTACGCCGAACGCCTCGCCGAGCAGCGCCAGCGCCATGCAGGTGAACTCGAGATCGTGATGCGCGTGTATTTCGAAAAGCCGCGCACCACCGTGGGCTGGAAGGGGCTGATCAATGATCCGGACCTGGACGGCAGCTTCCAGATCGACAAGGGATTGCGAATGGCGCGCGGCCTGCTGCGTGACATCAACGAACTCGGCGTGCCGGCCGGTTGCGAGTTCCTCGACATGATCACGCCGCAATACATCGCGGATCTGGTGGCCTGGGGCGCAATCGGTGCACGCACGACGGAAAGCCAGGTGCATCGCGAGCTTGCTTCCGGGCTTTCCTGCCCGGTCGGTTTCAAGAACGGTACCGATGGCAACGTGAAAATTGCAGTGGATGCCGTGCAGGCCGCGTCGCAGCCTCACCATTTCATGGCGGTGACCAAGGACGGCCAGACGGCCATCGCCGCAACCACCGGCAACGAGGACTGCCACCTGATCCTGCGCGGAGGCAAGACGCCGAACTACGACGCGGCCAGCGTCGATGCGGCCTGCAAGGCGATCGGCGTCGCAGGTCTCGACAGCCGCGTGATGATCGATGCCAGTCACGCGAACAGCAGCAAGCAGCCGGAAAACCAGCCACGTGTCGTGGAAGACATCGCGGCGCAGTTGGCCGGTGGTGAGCATCGCATCGTCGGCGTGATGGTCGAGAGCCATCTTGTCGGCGGGCGGCAGGAACTGGTCGCGGATCAGCCGTTGCGCTATGGCCAGAGCATTACCGACGGCTGCATCGACTGGGATGCGTCGGTGGATGTGCTGGAGCGTCTGGCGCAGGCAGTGCGCGAACGGCGCGCCTTGCAGCGCGTCGCATCACGCCCGGTGCGCATGGCGGCCGGGTGCTGAGGCAGGCCTCGGCCGCGTCGCGAGCGGAGGTGTCCCGGCCATGAAGCGCGCGAGATGCGGTTCATGGTCGAACTTTCGTGCGTCGGCGATGATGACAGGCGTCGCCTGCAGTGCCGCGACGCCGGGTTCAGCTTTCCAGTTGGGCGTCCAGGTTGATCTTTGCCTTCAGCACCTTCGATACCGGACAACCCGCCTTGGTGGCTTGCGCGATCTTGTCGAATGCCTGGGCATCGATGCCCGGAACACTCGCCCTGCAGGTCAGGTCGACTGTGGTGATGGCGAAACCGTCGCCATCCTTGTCGAGCGTGACGACTGCTTTGGTTTCGATGTGCTTGGCGACGAATCCCGCCTGTTCCAGCCCCAACGCGAGCGCCATGCTGAAGCAGCCGGCGTGCGCGGCGCCCAGCAGCTCCTCCGGGTTGGTGCCTGGACCGTCTTCGAAGCGTGAACGAAAACCGTAGGGCGCGTCGCG
This sequence comes from Dyella jiangningensis, assembly GCA_000632805.1. Taxonomy (GTDB): domain Bacteria; phylum Pseudomonadota; class Gammaproteobacteria; order Xanthomonadales; family Rhodanobacteraceae; genus Dyella; species Dyella jiangningensis. Next base: position 843,570 of record CP007444.1, read on the forward strand.
CAGCACCCCTGTGGCGGTGGATATCGTGCCGGTGCCTTCCTTCAGGCCGCCGGCCCAGGCGGCAGAAGCTGTCCGTTTCATGGTGACGCCTCGCGCAGTGAGCGGGTGCTGCGCAAGTGTGCCCATTCGCCCATGCATGAAACGCGAAAGACAACAACGCCGACCTTCACGCGCGGTTCGCCGTGCGATGCATTACGCTTGCGCGCCATCGTTCCATCAGGGTGAGTGTTTCATGCACGCCGAGATCAACCACAACCCAAGGACGCATCGTTTCGAGACCAAGGTCGACGGAGTGCCTTGTGTGTTGGATTACACGCTGATCGATGGCGTCATGACGATCACTCACACGATCGTGCCTTCCGCCGTTGGTGGTCGCGGCATTGCTTCCAATCTGGTGCGCACCGCGCTCGACATGGCACGTGCGGAGCATTGGAAGGTTGATCCCGCCTGTTCCTATTCCGAGATCTGGATGACGCGCCATCCGGAGTATCAGGACCTGCATATCTGAGGTCCCTCGCAAAAACGGCATTAAGATGCGCCATGCCCGCTGCCGGGCCATGGGAGAAACCGTCTTGATCGCCAGCCGCTCGTTGCCCGTCGGGGCCTTTGCATGAACACACCCACCGGAAATGCCGCGACGCCCGGCAGGCGAGTCCACTTCCGCATGTTGCGCGCCCGCCCGCGGCTGGCCGCTTCCACGGCGTTTTTCCTGGCAACGTGGCTGGTGCTGTGGCTTGCCTTCCACATGAAACCGGCCAAGGCGCTGCTGCTCGGATTCGACCTGGGCGTACTGGTGTATCTCATTGCGCTGGCGAGGTTGTTCGGGCGCTGCTCGACCATGGAAATGATGCGAGGCCAGGCGCGTCGGCAGGACACCGGGCGCTGGGGCGTGTTGTGGACGGCGCTGGGCCTGATCGGCGTCGTGGCGGTGGCGCTCACCACCGAACTGGGCGCGGCACACGGCGGTGGCGTGCCGGGGCTGGTAATTGCCGCAAGCAGCATCGTGCTGTCGTGGCTCTTCCTCAACATCATGTTCGCCATGCATTACGCGCACGGCTATTACGGCGACTTCGGCAAGAAGCATGAAGGACTGGAGTTTCCGGGCACGCCGCAGCCCGATTACTGGGACTTTGCCTACTTCGCCATCGTGATCGGCATGACCTTCCAGGTCTCGGACGTGCAGATCACCAGCCGCTATCTGCGTCGCGTGGCGCTGATGCACAGCGTGATCGCGTTCTTCTTCAACGTGTTCATCATCGCGATCAGCGTGAATATCGCCGCCAGCCTGGTGGCTTGATCGCAGCATCCATCCGGTCGTTGCCGGATGGATGCTGGAGGGCTTTCTCAGTCCCTGAAATTGTCGAACTGCAGCGGCAGTTCGACGTCGGCCTTGCGCAGCACGGCCATGGCCAGCTGCAGGTCGTCGCGCTTCTTGCCGGTCACGCGCAGCTTGTCGCCATTGATCTGCGCTTCAACCTTGAGCTTGGCCTCCTTCAGCGCCGCCACCAGCTTCTTGGCGATCGGCTGCTCGATGCCCTGCTTCACGGTGATTTTTTGGCGCGAGCCGCCGAGGTTGGTTTCCGGATCGCCCACCTCCAGCGCGCGAATGTCGATCTTTCGCGTGGTCAGGCGGCCGCGCAGGATGTCCAGCATCTGCTGCAACTGGAATTCGCTGGGTGCGGTCTGCGTGATGACGAATTCGTCCAGGGTGAACCTGGCGTCGGTGCCCTTGAAGTCAAAACGACTGGTCAACTCGCGGTTGGCCTGGTCCACGGCATTGGTCAGCTCGTGCTTGTCGACTTCGGAAACTACGTCAAAAGAGGGCATGGTGGCTGTCCGGTGCGAGATGGAAAGCCAAAGTGTAAGGCAACACTGATTAAGTATCGCCGTCGTCATGATGTCTGTAAGGCTCGCCGGCTGTGTCGCGTGGCGCCGGGAAGACTGGCCGTCTTGCCAAGCCGCGCGGCGCAGCCGGCGAGCCTTACAGACAGCACCCTATCATCTGATTCAACCTGTTAGGGCCCGCCCTGTCTGTCCGCAGGCCTTCGGTCCGTTGTCTCGACAGACGGCCGGTCTGCCTTCCTCGCTCCTCACAACCGCGGCCATCCATGGCCGCTCCCCGCGTGCGCCAACGACCCTGTGGCCTGCGAACAGACAGGGCGGGTGACGACGCGAAGCTAGTCCCGTGGGACGACGGCGATACTTAATCAGTGTCGCCTTGAGCGATATCGCCCCGGCTGGCGGATAATGTGCGGCTTGCAACGGGAGCAGGCCATGACGGCGGTGCGTGCGTGAAAGTGGATGTTCTGGTCATCGGCGCCGGCGCCGCCGGGCTCATGTGCGCCATGGTGGCCGGCCAGCGCGGCCGCTCCGTGCTGGTGGTGGATCACGCCAACAAGGTCGGCAAGAAGATCCTGATGTCGGGCGGTGGTCGCTGCAATTTCACCAACATGGGCGTGACGCCGTCCTATTACCTCTCGGCCAACCCGCACTTCGCGAAGTCGGCGTTGGCGCGCTACACGCCGTGGGATTTCATCGCGATGGTGGAGAAGCATCGCATCGCCTACCACGAGAAGGAGCTTGGCCAGCTTTTCTGCGATGAATCCTCCAAGCTGATCGTGCGCATGCTGCTGGATGAGTGTGCGCAAGCTGGCGTGCGCATCGAAGCGAGTTGTGGCGTGACCCGCGTGCAGCACACGGAAGAGGGCTTCAAGGTACTCACCGCGCGAGGCGAAGTGCACACGCAGTCGCTGGTGGTCGCCACGGGCGGGCTGTCAATCCCCAGCATGGGCGCGACCGGTTTCGGTTACGAGCTGGCGCGACAGTTCGGCCACAACGTGTTGCCTACGCGAGCAGGGCTGGTGCCGTTGACGCTCAGTGGAAAACACCAGGAGCGTTATCAGGATCTCTCCGGCGTCGCGTTGCCCATCGTCGAAGCGCGCGTGGGAAAGCGCGGATTCCGTGCAGGCATGCTGTTTACGCATCGCGGCGTCAGCGGGCCGGCCATCCTGCAGATTTCCTCGTACTGGCAGCCGGGTGACGACCTGCGCATCGATCTGCTGCCCGAAGCGGATGCCGGCGCCTGGCTGCAGGAACAGCGCGTAGCGCACCCCGCGGCCGAGCTGAAGAACGTGCTCGCCGACCTGCTGCCGCGACGCCTCGCGCAGCGCCTGTGCGAGTTGTGGTTCGAAAGCAGGCCCATGCGCCAATACCGCGAGGCCGAGCTGGCGCAGATCGGTGCGCAACTGCACGACTGGCCCATCACTGCCAGCGGCACCGAAGGCTACCGCACGGCGGAAGTCACCCTGGGGGGCGTCGATACCGATGGTTTGTCGTCTTCGACCCTGCAGTCGAAGCTGGTTCCTGGCCTGTTCTTCATCGGCGAAGTGGTGGACGTCACCGGTTGGCTGGGCGGTTACAACTTCCAATGGGCATGGGCATCGGGCCACGCGGCAGGTGAAGTGGTCTGATTTCGCATGAGCTGAACGCGCGCCGTGATCCACTGGCGGCGCTGCAGAACGTGGAGAAAAGCACATGAAAGTCGGTTTCATCGGCCTCGGCGCCATGGGCAGTGCCATGGCGAGCAACCTCATCAAGGCCGGCCACGAGGTGACGGTATGGAACCGTTCGCCGGGTCCAACCGAGCCGCTGGCATCGCTGGGCGCGAAGGTGGTGAAGACCGCAGATCGTGCCGCACTCGGCGACGCACTGTTCAGCATGCTGGCCAATGACCAGGCCGTGCGCGATGTTTTCTTCGCGGGCGGTTTGCTCGACGCGATGGACAAGGGCATCGTGCACGTCAATCACGCCACGATCTCGGTGGCGCTCGCCAGGGAGCTCGCTGCGGAACATGCGAAGCGTGGCATCGATTATGTCGCCGCTCCGGTATTCGGACGTCCGGATGTGGCCGCTGCCGGCAAGCTCAACATCGTTGCCGCGGGCAGGCCGGGCGTGATTGAGCGCGTGCGGCCGTTGCTGGAAACCATGGGCAGTCGCATCTGGCCGTTGGGCGACGCGCCCGAACGCGCCAACGTGGTGAAGATCGCCGGCAATTTCATGCTGGGCGCCGCCATCGAAAGCATGGCCGAAGCGTCGGCGCTCACGCGCGCCCATGGCGTCAGCGCGGGTGATTTCCTGGAAGTGATGACCAGCACGCTGTTTGCGTCGCCCGCCTTCCAGGGCTATGCAAAATTGATCGCCGAGCAACGCTACACGCCGGCCGGGTTCGCCTTGCCACTGGGCTACAAGGACATCGGCCTGGCCTTGTCCGCCGCCGATGCAACGCGTGTTCCATTGCCACTGGCGAGCCTGCTGCGCGACAGCCTGCTGGAGGCCTTGTCGGCGGGCGAGGAAGACGTGGACTGGTCGATCATGGCGCAGGTCGCCGCACGGCGCGCGCATCTGGACGAGCGCAAGCTGTAACAAGCGCTTTTTTATGTAGGAGCGCACCCAGTGCGCGATAAGCCTGCGAAACGGATGACGACCCAGCGCCACGGTCGCGCACTGGGTGCACTCCTACAGAGAGGGTTTCGCCTGTCTGCGCCGCGTCAACCAACGATCCAGCTGGTTAGCGAACGCTTGCTTGTCGCGTGGGTGGAATGCGGCCGGACCACCCGTGTCGACGCCGGCGCCGCGCAGCTCGTCCATGAAATTACGCATGCCCAAGCGCTGGGCGATCGTGTCGGCGGTATATAGCTCGCCGCGCGGATGCATGGCGAGCGCGCCCTTGGCGATCACGGCGGCGGCCAGGGGAATGTCCTGCGTGACCACCAGATCGTCGGCCGCCACGCGTTCCACGATCTCGTTGTCGGCCACATCGAAGCCACCGGGCACCTGGATGGCGCGCACATACTTCGAAGGCGGCGTGCGCAGCCACTGGTTGGCCACCAGTGTCACCGATACGTGCTCGCGCTCGGCGGCGCGAAACAGCACTTCCTTGATCGCTGCCGGACAGGCGTCCGCATCCACCCAGATCTGCGCGGCAGGATTCACGCCGCGCCGTTCCAGTGCAGCGTGCCATCGATGATGGTGTTGGTGCATCCGCCGATCCACACGGCGTCGCCGTCGATGCGTACGGCGAGACTGGCATCGTGGCCGATTTCGCGGCCCTGGCTCACCATGTAGCCGCGGGCAAGGGGGCCATGCGGCTCGGCGTGGGCAATATAGGCCGCGATCAGGCCGTTGGCGGCGCCGGAGGCGGGATCTTCCACGATGCCTACGCCGGCCGGGAACGCACGCACCACCAGCTGGTAATCGGGGTGCGAACTGCGCGCGAACACGCAAAGTCCCAGGCTGTCCGTGGCGTGCGCCAGCGCGCCGATGGCGGAATGATCCGGTTGCCAATGACGCAGGGCCGCCTCATCGGCGCATTCGGCCAGCCACCAGTGTCGTCCACCGGCCACGTAGGCGGGCGGCAGGACACCAAGGCCGATGCCGCCCAGCGCGGCCGGCAGCAGTGGATGGGCGTCCAGCCCGGTTTTTTCCACCGTGGCGTGCGGCGACTTCAGCAGCAGCTGGCGGTCGGCGCCGCTGCCCTCGATACGGATGGGCAGCACGCCGGCACCGCATTCCTGCCACAGCACGCCGTCCTTCGGCGCAGCCAGGCCACACAGCAGCACCGCGTGCGCGCTGCCGATGCTGGGATGGCCGGCGAAGGGAATTTCCTTGTGCGGCGTAAAGATACGTACGCGGTAGTTCGCGCCGGGCTGGCTTGGCGGAAGCAGGAACGTGGTTTCGACGAGGTTGGTCCAGCGGGCGAAGGCTTGCATGCGGGCGTCGCTCCAGCCGGTGGCATCGGTGACGACGCCCAGGTGGTTGCCGCCGCCGGGCGTGGCGGCAAAGACGTCCAGATGCAGGTAACGGATCGACATGGGGTGGTGCCTGCAGGCGTGGGGAAGCGCGCGAAACCGCGAATGATAGTGCGGAACGCCAGTCCGTGCGCGGCAGCGGCCCGCGGGTGGTGTCGACAAGCCGCTCGCGCGCCGCCAAGATGCGGGCTCTTTGTCTCGATGATTCTTACGGAAACCGCATGATCACCCTGGCCATCATTGCCATCACCTGCATCGTGTCCTTCATGGCGTTCAACAACGTCCGCCTGATGAACGACCTGATCCTGTGGCCGCCGGCCATCACGCGGCACCGGGAATACCACCGGTTGGTGACTTACGGCGTGGTGCATGCGGATTTCAACCACCTGCTGTTCAACATGATCACGCTGTTCTTCTTCGGGCGCTCGATGGAGGGCTTTTACACCGCGCGCCTGGGCATGCTGGGCTTCGCGCTGTTCTACATCGTGGCGCTGGTGGTCTCGATCCTGCCGACCTATCTCAAGAACCGGCGAAACCCGAACTACCGCAGCCTGGGCGCGTCGGGCGCGGTATCCGCAGTGCTGTTCGCCTATATCCTGCTGGCGCCGTGGTCTCGCATCATCGTGTTCGTGGTGCCGATGCCAGCCATCATCTACGCCGTGCTGTACCTGGCGTATTCGATCTACATGGATCGCCGCGCGCAGGACAACGTCAATCACAGCGCGCACCTGTGGGGTGCCGCGTTCGGCGTGGCTTTCACGCTGCTGCTGCGGCCGGAAGTGTTCTCGTATTTCCTCTCCCAGCTGGCGCAACCGCGCTTCTGAGTGTGCGGCGCGCCTGCGTCGCTCACACCAGAGTCATCATCGCGGTGCTAATGCTCGCTTTGCCTGGCGAGCAGGACGTCGGGCATTCTCGACAACCGCAGGAGTGAAGACGCATGGCAACGACGCGCAAGCCGGCCGCGAAGAAATCCTCGGCCAGGAAAGCAGCCACCCGCAAAAGCACCCGCAAAACCGCCACCCGCAAGAGCGCCGCACGCAAGGCGCCTGCCAAGAAGGTGGCCCGCAAGACCGCCGCACGGAAATCATCCGCGCGAAAGACCACTGCCAGAAAGACTCCGACCAAAAAGACCGCTGCCCGCAAGGTAGCGACGCGCAAGGGCGCCTCCCGCAAGGTCGCGGCCAAAAAGACATCCGCCCGCAAGGCCGCCGCCAAGCGGCCGGCAACGCGCAAAACCGGCGCCAGCAAGACGGCGAAAAAAGCCACGCGCAAAACCGCCCGCAAGGTAACCGCGAAAAAGACCCCGGCGAAAAAGGCCGCCACGCGGAAGGCCGCGGCGAGCAAGACTGCGCGCAAGGTCGCCACCCGCAAGAGCGCACCTCGCCGCGCGCACACGACGGCGGCGACGCCCAAGCGGGCGGCGCGTCCGCGCGCCGCGCCACGCAGGGCCGCCAAGAAGAAGCCGCTGACGCCGCAGGAGGCCGCAGCGCATATCCAGGCCCTGCTCGAGGCGAAGCAGGAGCGCGTCAGGCAGGGACCGACGTGGCCTGGCGCCGACCAGCCGCCTTCCAGCGACATGGGCAACCACGGCAACGGCAACGGTGGCATGGGCGTTTCCAGCGAGGCGGTGTACGGACACATTCGCCAGCCCCCGGAACGCGGCGGCAACGGCTGAACGGGCGCAGGAAACCGCTTGTTCGCGTGCGCACGGTTGGGCGGCTAGTGCCGCTCTACCGTGCGCGGGGCATTCAGCACGCGCTTAGCGGTGCAGGTCCAGAGTGGAGTCGTCTCCCACCGAGGTGATGGTCATGAAACGCGTGCTTGCCGGGATTGCCCTTGCGGTTGCCACCGCGGCGTTATCCGGTTGTTACTACGATCCGGGTTACAGCTACGTGCGACCTGTCGCCACCTACGGAGGCGGCGATGCCTACTACGGCAGCGGCGTCACCTACAGCTACGCGCCGGGTTACTACTATCCGAGCTACGGCTATTACGGGTATGGCTGTTGTTATGGCCCCGCCGTGAGCGTGGGCATCGGCGGCGTCTGGTACGGCGGTGGCCACTCGCACTACTACAACCATGGTGGCTACTACGGCCACGGCGGTTATTACGGTCACGGCGGTTATTCCGGCCATGGCGGTTATTCCGGCCATGGCAATTGGCATGGCAATCGCGGCAGCTGGGGCGGCAACCACGGCCACTGAAGTCAGGGCACAATCGCGGCATGAGGTTGTCCACGAGCATGCCGCCAACCCGCATCATCCGAGGGCCCATCGCGCTGACGATGGGCCTCATGCTTTCAGCGTGCAGCACGGTGGGCTATTACGCGCATGTCGCCGAGGGGCAGGGCGAACTGGTGCTGCATCGGCGGGACGTATCCAAGGTCGTCGATGACCCGTCCACTGATCCGTCGGTGAAGCAGCGCCTGGCGGTGGCGCAGCAGGCGCGCCGGTTCGCCAGCACCGAGCTGGCGTTGCCGGATAATCGCAGCTACACGAGTTACGTCCAGCTCGACCGACCGTACGTCGTGTGGAACGTGTTCGCGACCCCGCGCTACTCCGTGGCGCCGATAACGCACTGTTTCCTGTTCGCCGGCTGCGTCGCTTACCGCGGCTATTTTTCGCACGACAAGGCGAAACACGAAGCGGCGCGGCTGGAGGCCGCCGGTGACGATGTCTACATCGGCGGCGTCCCTGCGTATTCCACGCTGGGCTGGTTCGCCGATCCCATCCTCAGCAGCATGATGCGGTGGGACGACGACGAGCTGGCCGGCACCATCTTCCACGAATTGGCCCATCAGCTCGTTTACGTGAAGGACGACAGTGCATTCAACGAATCCTTCGCCACCTTCGTGCAGGAAGAGGGCGTGCGCCAGTGGCGGCGATCGCGCGGCTTGATGGCCCAGGACGTGCGAAGCAAGGCGATGGACGACGGATTCACGCAGCTGGCGCTGGATTTGCGAGATCGGCTGAAGGCGCTTTATGCCAGCGGCGTCGACACCTCGGCCATGGAGGCCGGCAAGCAGCGCGAGATCGCTGACTTCCGCACGCGCTACGCCCGGTGGCGTGCGCAGCAGTGGCCGGATGACCACCGTTACGATGCCTGGGTAGCCGCACCGATCAACAACGCCAGGCTGCTGCCGTTCGGCCTCTACGATCGCTGGACGCCCGCCTTCGCAGCGTTGTTCCGGCGGGACGAGGAGCAGTGGCCGGCGTTCTATGCGAACGTTCGCGCGCTATCCCGGCTGCCGCAGGCGCAGCGTGAGCAGGCCTTGCAGCAATGGCTGGCTGCCAGCGGTCAACCTTAGGGGTGATCTGCGTGCAGCTTGCGCGCGCTCATGTGGCGCAGATAGGCGAGCAGCTCATCCAGCTCCGAGTCGGACAGCGCCTGCCGGTCGAAGCCTGGCATCCGTGCCTGCGGCCAGTGCCGCAGCGATTGGGGATCACGGATATAGGCGCGCAGCAGGTCGTCGCGCAGGTACTCGGTGGCGCTGTGTGGAATGTTGAGGTCAGGCCCCAGCCGGGCTTCGCCCTGGCCATTGAGCGTGTGGCAGGCAAAGCAGGTGCGCTGGAACACCGCGAAACCCTTGCGAATCGCACTGTCCGGCTTCAGCGCCGGGTCGGGCACGATGCCTGGGAAGCGCTCCGCGGCGGGCGCGAGGCGGCGGATGGCTGCCAGCTGGAACGGCCACTGTTCCGGGCCGATGCGCATGGCCTGCGGGTCGGTCCAGACGACGTAGAACGGCCCGGCGGCCTTGTCGGCAGCGATCGGCGGCCATGGGTGCGCGGGATCTTCGATGGCCAGCCACGCTTCCGACCCGTGGGCCTGCAGGATCTGGGCAGCCGGGATTTCCGCCGCGAAGCCGTCGGAGGCCACGAACAGGAGCGCGTCGTCGGCGCGGGCGCCTTGCAGCAGGGCCTTCAGTGGCACGGCCCGGTAACGCATCGCACGCTTGAACGACACATCGTCGGGAACGCTGATCGTGCGGGCGTCGCCGCGGGCCAGCAGCTGCTCTGTGCGATACGTGCGGGCGCCGTGGCCAAGGTCGACGGACAGCTCTGCGGCGCGCAAGGGCAGGGCCAGGCAAAGGGCGAGCAGGCACATACGGCGCAACAGGGCGGGCATCGACGTTTCCCATGGGACAAGGCCGCCGATTGTAGGCGCGTCCGCCAGCTTGCCAAAAGCTGAACGAATCCACCGGGACGCTTGAACTAGGTCCGTCCGGCCCACACTAACCAACCGTATCGCCGTGACGGCGACAGGAAGTGGTGCAGCTTCATCGTGCCACTGGGGGGTCGGTCCCATTTCCCCCTCTTTGTTTAGGACCGGCCTGACAAAACCCCGGTAGCCCCTCCCCTGGCTACCGGGGTTTTTATTTGCCTGGCGTTGCAAGCGCTCGCGTCATCGGCATGCGGGGCGGGATAATCCACCCATTCCCCCGCGCCGCGCGAGCGACCGATGATCGTTTCCTCCCTGCTCGACACCGATCTGTACAAGTTTTCGATGATGCAGGTGGTGCTGCACCACTATCCGGCTGCCCAGGTCGAGTACAAGTTCAAATGCCGCAATCCTGGCATCGATCTGGTGCCCTACATCGATGAGATCCGCGCCGAGCTCAATCACCTGTGCTCGCTGCGTTTCACGCCCGAAGAGCTGGATTACCTTCGCAGCTGGCGCTTCATCAAGAGCGATTTCGTCGACTTCCTGGGGCTGTTCCAGCTCAACGCCAAGTACGTCGACATCCGCCCCGCCCAAGCCGGGCCGGGCGAAATCGAGATACGCATCCGCGGCCCCTGGCTGCACACCATCCTGTTCGAAGTGCCGCTGCTGGCCATCATCAACGAGGTGTATTTCCGCAACACGCAGCCCGGTCTCGCACTCGATGAGGGGCGCCGACGCCTGCGCGACAAGATCGCACTGCTGCGCGATACCGAAGGATTTGCGAGCTGCAAGGTTGCCGACTACGGCACGCGCCGACGCTTTTCGCGCGCATGGCACGAAGAAGTGGTCACCACGTTGCGCGATGGCCTGGGGCAGCAGTTTGCCGGCACCAGCAACGTCTGGCTGGCGTGGAAGCTTGGACTGACCCCGCTGGGCACGCTGGCGCACGAATACCTGCAGGCGCACCAGGCCTTGGGCCCGCGCCTGCGCGATTCCCAGGTGGCCGCGCTGGAAGCCTGGGCGCGCGAATACCGCGGCGACCTGGGCATCGCGCTGTCGGACGTCTACGGGCTCAGCGCCTTCCTGCGCGACTTCGACATGTATTTCTGCAAGCTGTTCGATGGCACGCGCCACGACTCGGGCGATCCGTTTGCCTGGGGCGAGCGCGTGCTCGCGCACTATCGGGCCAACCGGGTGGACCCGCGTACCAAGATCCTGGTGTTCAGCGACGGCCTGGACATTCCCAAGGTGATGGCGCTGTACAAGCACTTCCACGGGCGCTGCCAACTGGCCTTTGGCGTGGGCACCAACCTCACCAACGACGTGGGGCCCGAGCCGCTGCAGATCGTCATCAAGATGATCCGCTGCAACGGGCAGCCGGTCGCGAAGATCAGCGATACGCCGGGCAAGAACATGTGCGAGGACAGCGCCTACGTGGCGTACCTGCGGCAGGTGTTCGAGATTCCTGCGGAGCCGGACCGGGCGACAGCCGTCGCCTGAGCCGGTGGAACGTCTTTTTGTAGGAGCCCGCCTAGCGGGCGACCGCGGCGCTACGGCATTACCGCTCCGTTGGCTGGTCGCGCACAGGGTGCGCTCCTACAAAAAGCGCGGGCGTGCGGCAGCTCAGAAGGCCGGCAGCACGGCGCCCTGATACTTCTGCTCGATGAACTGCTTCACTTCCGGACTGGTCAGCGCCTTCGCCAGCTTCTGGATGCGCGGGTCGTCCTTGTTGTCCGGACGCGCCACCAGGTAGTTCACATAAGGCGAATCCTTGTCCTCGATGAGCAAGGCGTCCTTGGTCGGGTTCAGGCCGGCAGCCAACGCATAGTTCGTGTTGATGAGGGCTAGGTCCACTTCGTCCAGCGTTCGCGGCAGCATCGCGGCTTCCAGCTCGCGAAACTTCAGCTGCTTGGGGTTCGCCGTGATGTCCTTGAGCGTGGACAGTTCATTGCTCGGATCCTTCAGCGTGATGATGCCGTGCTTGGCCAGCAGGAGCAGGGCGCGGCTGTTGTTGCTGGGGTCGTTGGGCAAGGTGACGGTGGCGCCGTCGGGCAGCTGGTCGATCGACTTGAGCTTGCGCGAGTACGCGCCAAACGGCTCGATGTGCACGCCCGTCACGATGGTCAGGTTGGTGCCGCGCTCGCGGTTGAAGGCATCAAGATAAGGCTTGGTCTGGAAATAGTTGGCGTCGATCGACTTCTCCAGCACCTGCGTATTGGGCTGCACGTAGTCGGCGAACACCTTCACCTCCAGATCCACGCCTTCCTTCGCCAGGATGGGTTTCACCTGCTTGAGGATTTCCGCATGCGGCACGGCCGTGGCGGCCACGACAAGCTTCTGGCTGCCGGCGTCGCCACCGTCATGGGACGAAGAACAGCCCGCCAGCAGGAGCAGGCCGGAAAGAATGGCAATGAGCTTATGCATCTTCGTCATGACGGAAAGGTTTCTGTGATGCGGCGCAACAGAATAGCCGTCCATACCGCTGGATGCAAAAACGCGTCACTGGTGACGCGTGTAATGCGCCACGATGCGGTCGCCCAGCATCTGCAGGATCTGAACGAGCACGATGAGCAGCACCACGGTGACCAGCATGTAGTCCGACTTGTAGCTGAGGTAGCCGTATCGATAGGCGAGGTCGCCCAGGCCGCCAGCGCCGATGGCGCCACCCATGGCGGTATAGCCCACCAGGGCAATAGCGGTAACCGTAGTGCCGGCGATGAGGCCGCCACGCGCTTCTGGCAGCAGTACATGCCGCACGATCTGCCACGTGCTGGCGCCCATGGCCTGGCTCGCCTCGATCACGCCGCGCTGCACTTCACGCAGCGCGGTTTCCACGAGGCGCGCGAAGAACGGCGCCGCGCCGATCACCAGCGGCGGAATGGCGCCGCGGATGCCGAGCTTGGTGCCCACCAGCACATACGTGAGCGGCATCAGCACGATCATCAGGATGATGAAGGGAATGGAGCGCAGGATGTTCACGGCCAGCGACAGGATCGCGTAAAGCTTGGGCATCGCGCGCAACTGACCTTTGCCGGTGAGGTAAAGCAACACGCCGAGCGGCAGGCCGATGAGTACGGTGAGCAGCAGCGATCCGCCGAGCATCAGCAGGGTGTCGATGCAGGCGTGGCCGATCTCGCTCCAGTCGTCAATGTTCGGAAAAAGACTCTGCAGCGGCGAGCTCATGCGCGGTTCTCCGGCGACGACGTGGTGATTTCCTCGACTTCGATGCCGGCTTGGCGCAAGTGCGCCAAGGCGTCGTCGACGCGTGCGCCCTGCATGGCGAGGGTGAGCTGGCCGTAGGGCAGGTCTTTGATGCGATCGATGCGGCCGGCCAGGATATTGAAATCCACGTCCGTTTCGCGAGCCACGCGCCCCAGTGCTGGCGTCCAGGTGGCTTCGCCGCGGAACGACAGGCGCAGGATGCGGCCCGGCACGTGCGCAAACGGCGCTTGCTCGCCGGCGGCTTCCTCGGGCAGCGCCTCGTTGACGAAGCGGCGCGTGGTGGGATGCTTCGGATGCAGAAACACATCGGCCACCGGGCCGCTTTCCACGATGGTGCCAGCGTCCAGCACGGCGACGCGATCGCAAACGCGACGTACCACGTCCATCTCGTGCGTGATCAGCACGATGGTGAGCTTCAACTCCCGGTTGATCTCGGCCAGCAAGTCGAGCACGGCGGCGGTGGTCTGCGGATCGAGCGCGCTGGTTGCCTCATCGCACAGCAGGATCGATGGTCGGTTCGCCAGCGCGCGCGCAATGCCCACGCGCTGCTTCTGACCGCCGGACAGCTGCGACGGGAATTTATCGGCGTGCGCGCTGAGGCCGACGCGTGCGAGCAGCTCATCCACGCGTCGGCGAATGGCGGGCGCGTCGCGCTCGCCGGCAAGGCGCAGCGGAAAGGCCACGTTTTCTGCCACGGTCTGCGAGGCCAGCAGATTGAAGTGCTGGAAGATCATGCCGATGCGCTGGCGCTTCTCGCGCAGCTGGGCATCGCCCAGGGTGGTCATGTCCGTGTCGTCGACCAGGATATGGCCGCCGCTTGGCCGCTCCAGCAAGTTGATCAGACGTATAAGCGTCGATTTGCCTGCGCCGGAGTGGCCGATGATCCCGAACACCTCGCCGTCGGCGATATCGAGGTCGAACGCGTGCAGGGCGGGAACATCCTTTCCGTCGACACGGTAGGACTTGTGGACGGCCTGGAATCTGATCACGGGATACCTTCTGGGGGAGCCTGGCATGGGCCTTGGGGCAGGCGCCGGCATGGCCGGTGGACGCAAAGCATAAGGCATGTGCCGGGCCGGGCGGGCGCGACTAGACTGTGGGACCCTTCCATAGGATCGACGCCATGACGTCCGTCTACGACTTTTCCGCCCGCGACATCGACGGCCAGGAGCGCTCGCTCGCCGAGTACCGCGGCAAGACCCTGCTGATCGTCAACGTGGCCTCCAAATGCGGGTTCACGCCCCAGTACACGGGACTGGAGGCGCTGTGGCGCAGCGATCGCGACAAGGGACTGGTCGTTCTCGGCTTTCCCTGCGACCAGTTCGGCCACCAGGAGCCGGGCGATGAGGCAGAGATCCGCAACTTCTGCTCCACCAGCTACGACGTGACCTTCCCGATGTTCGCCAAGATCGACGTGAACGGCGAGGGCGCGCATCCGCTCTACAAGTGGCTCAAGAGCGAGGGCAAGGGCATCCTCGGCAGCGAGGGCATCAAGTGGAACTTCACCAAGTTCCTGGTCGATCGCAACGGTCAGGTGGTGAGGCGCTACGCGCCCACGGACACGCCGGAAAAGATCGGCAAGGACCTCACGGCTCAGTTGGCCGGATGAGTCGCCACGCTGGGCGTTGACGCCGGCACGGCGATGCGATTGCGCAACCCTGCCAGCATGACCGCGATTGCATCGATGTCTCGCGTGGCGCTGGGTGCGCCCGCCGGCGGGTTGTAGTTGTTGAGCATGATCGCGAACGCCAGCCGTTCGCCATCGCCCGTGGTGACATAGCCAGCGAGACAGTGCACGAAGCTCATGCTGCCAGTCTTGGCGCGCAGATTGTTTTGGGCCGGCGTGTTGCGCATGCGCCACTGCAGGGTGCCATCCACGCCCGCCAGCGGCAGGGCATCCCGAAGCGTGGCGGCATAGGGTTGCGTCGCAAGGAACGCAAGCAATCGTGCCATGGCGTTGGGCGTAGCGAGATTGCGACGCGACAGGCCGCTGCCTTCCTCGATCACGCTGGAGCCTGGCGCAATGCCCATGCGTTCGAGCATCTGCTGCAAGGCGCGGATGCCCCAGCGCTCGCTCGTGATGAAACCGGTGTTGCCATTCTGCTGCTCGGCATCGGCCTGCGCCTTGACGCCGGCTAGCAACAGAAGGTTCTGCAGATAGAGATTCTGCGAGCGCTTGAGGCCACGTTCGAGGATCTCGGCCACCGGTGGCGACAGGACTTCGGCCAGCGTGCGCGGTTGCGCTTCAAGCAGGGTATCGCGGCGGGGCCATTGCACCGACACCACGTTGCCATCGAGCTGGATGCCACGGCGTTTCAACGCCTGCAACAGCAGCGTGCCGGCAAAGCGCGCCGGATCGGGAACCGCCAGCTTGTACGTTTGCGCGGGGGATTTCGCCGGAACATTGCCAAAGGCGTAGAGCACGCCATCACCCGGCGCGCGGTAAAGGTTGACGTCGGCGCGCGAATGGGCCGCGCTGGTTGCGACTTCGCTGATCACGCTCGGTATGGCATCGCCCGGTTCGATACTGACGTTGGCCGCCATGCCAGCCGAAGCCGCAGGCGAGATGGTTACCTCCGCCTGGTTTTCCCGCACGCTCAGCGCAGTGGCCGGTACGGCGAACCAGCTCTGCAGGTCGATGGCTTCCCATCCCGTGCCCATCGCCGGGCTCGCGAAATAGGTGGCGTCTGCCACCAGGTCGCCATGGACGTGACGCAGACCCTGCGCGGCCAGTTGCGTCGCGAGCTGGTCGGCCCATTGTGCGGTGGACGCATCGGCGCCGAGCGTCGGGTCGCCCATGCCGTAGAGCACCAGCGGGCCGTTCAGGCGGCCATTGCGGATATCGCTGGTGGCGAGCACGCGAGTGGGGATTCGGTAATCCGGGCCGAGTTCGCCCAGCGTCACTGCCGCCGTGAAAAGCTTGGATGTGGAAGCGGGCTGAAACAGCTGGTCGGCGCGATGTGCATACAGGGTGCGGCCGGAGTCCAGTGAAATCACTGAAATGCCCCAGTCCGCTCCGGCAAAGCGAGGCTGGCCGATCAGGGCGTCGATCTGCTCGGACAGCGAAAGTGCGGCTGGCGCGGGGGCGTGTGCGGTTCGTTGTGCCTCTTGCGCCACCACGGGAGGGGCGCTGACGCAGCCGACGGATGCGCCGAGCGTGACGACGAAAATACGGCGAAATAGAGGGTGCAACGTGCCCATGGGCGAAGTATCGCCAATCCGGCTCGCCGGTGCCTACCGATGGGGTCTGTTACCCTTTACGTTCGCGCCACCGTCAAAGGGCGCCTCCTTCCCCAATCGAGGCCATCATGCAGATTGCACAGAATTCCGTTGTTTCCTTCCATTACACGCTGACCGACGACCAGGGCCAGGTGCTCGACAGCTCGGAGGGCCGCGAACCGCTCGTCTACCTGCAGGGCGTCGGCCAGATCGTGCCGGGTCTGGAAAAGGCAATGGAAGGCCGCCAGGTGGGGGACCAGTTCAAGGTCGACGTGGCGCCGGAAGAGGGCTATGGCGTGCATCACGCCGAGCTGGTGCAGGAAGTGCCGCGCGAGGCTTTCCAGGGCGTGGAGGACATCCAGCCGGGCATGCAGTTCCAGGGCCGCGGTCCGCAGGGCGTCATCAACGTGACCGTGACCAAGGTCGACAGTGACAAGGTGCACATCGATGGCAATCATCCGCTCGCCGGTCAGACCCTGCACTTCGACGTGGAAGTGACCGACGTGCGTGCGGCCAGCGAGGAAGAACTCGCCCATGGCCATGTGCATGGCGAAGGCGGTCACCACCACTGAGTGGTTGATGCAGCGCTGGCGCTACGGCCAGCGCTCGTTTGTTGCCGACGGCGCGTCGACAAAGTGCGCCGTCTGGAACCTTGGCGCGCGGTGCGCGCAGATCGTCAGGGCTTGCTCGCCGCAGCCACGCTGCCGTCAGCCGCGAGTTTCACGCCCAGCGCCTTCGAAATATTGCCCCACACCTGGCCTCGGCTTCTCAGTGCAAGGATGCCAGGCATCTGCGCCGGGCCGTAAGGCGCCATGATCGCGCCGCCATTCAATACCGCTTCGATCTGTGCAGTCGTCGGCTGCGTGATCTGCGCCTTCACCAGCGCCGCCTGCGCAAGCGCAAGGGCCATCCGGACGTTGTCATAACCCAGCTTGCCGGTCTTCGGCACGAAAGAGCTTTGACTGGCGTGATGGCCGGCAGCAGCAGGTGCCTCCAGCGTGATTCGGGTTCCGTTGAGCAGCCCATCGACAAGCGCGTGTGCGTTGCTGCTGGAACCCGCGAAGGCGGTGTATGCATCCGTCAGGGCCGCACTCTCCTGCTCGTCGGACGCGGCACCCGGCAGATCGGCCGCCGATGCGAAACAACTCATGCAAAGAACCACGGCCATGCCCAGCGATGAAAACAGCTGCGTGTGCTTTTTCATGGTGCGCCTTTGGAGGGTGGATGAGTGTGCTCCCGGCGATCATCCGGGAGCCAGAAGAACGTCACGACGACGATGCGGTGCTGCAGCAAAAGGGAGCGCACGTTCGCGCCGGGCCATGGATACTCGCCCAACGGTATCGGAGAAAAAAGAGCCGCCGTTCGCAGCTTGGATAGGACAATTGCGGCGAAATCGCCAAGCGTCGACCATTTGGCCATCCGTTCTGTCCACTGCATCTCATTGCGAAAGCGTTCGAGGCTAGGGCGGGGACAATGAACGGAAGCCGCACGGCGCCATGGCCGTTTGGCCGGGATTCGGCCAACGTCAGTTGCTTTGTGAGATGTTGGTTTCGCGCTGCGTTGTTCGATGCGGCGCACGCGTCGTGTGTTTTAGCGCGACGTCATCCCGTCACTGTATGGATGGAGCTCCCATGAAGCGTCTGCTGATTCTCGCCGTCACGGCGGCTGCATTGTTCGTCGGAAATGGGATGGTCATGGCCAGTCCGCAGGAAGGACATGGGCATGGCGATGACAAGCATTGGGAAGATGGCGACCACGATCATGGCCACAATCCCAAGGACGAGGGCCGCCATGACAATGGCAAGCACAAGGGCTGGTACAAGAAGGGTGATCGCCTGCCCGAGCAGTACTACACGCGCGACTACTACGTGACGGATTACGAGCGTTATCACTTGCGTCGCCCAGACCCGGGTTATCGCTGGGTACGTGCTGATGGCGGACAGTTTTATCTGACGCTGATTTCCAGCGGCGTCATCATCGACGTTTCCGGCGGCTACTGATCGAACGTGCCATGCACGGCTCGCCACCGCCGGGTCGGCGGTGGCGTTCTTGTCAGTACCAATCGAGCAGCGACACACCCATGCCCAGATAAGTGGCATTGTGGTTGTAGTCGATCATGCTCTCGCCGTAACCCTTGAACAGCTCCATGTAGCCGCGAAGGTTGCCGGCGATCGGAAACGCCCAGGTGAGCTGCGCGGCCCCATGGCTTTCGCTGCCGCCGCGCAGCGAATGGCGAAGCATCAGGCCAAATTCCTGACCTTTCCATTCGTGGACGATCTGCATGTCGGCCCGGCCCATGTAATTGCTGATGTCGGGATTGTTGTCGTCCTTGCCGCCCTCGGGCACGCGCCACCAGGGGCGAATCATTACCGTCCAGCTGTTGCGTTCGAAGCCGACATAACCCATGACGCGGTTCCAGCTGCGCGACAGTGGATTGGAGCGGCCGTTGGATTCATGGTTGACGCCGATGCCGAGCAGTCGTCCGTCCCAGCCACCCACGTCATAGTGGGTATCGAACATCAGCATGGCCTCGGGCTCGTAGTTCGTTTCGCGGAACGGCCTCGACGTTTCCTTGTTGTAGACCTGCCAGTGCGACGCCTGCGTATAGCCCACCCACACGTCGCCCGCATCACCGAACACGCCCTGCCACACCTTGGTTTTCAGGCTGATCTGGAATTTGCCCTCGATGTTGTCGAGGTTTTGCGGCGTACTGACGGTATTGATGGGATTGGGGCTGTGCGGTTGATCGTTCTGATTGCTGGTGGCGAACACCGGCATGATCGTGATCGGCTTGTAGCCGCGCAGGTTGAACGTGCCGAGCTTGCTTTCGGACGTCAGCTCCCAACGGCTGTCGAGCAGCGACAGCGGTTTCACTTCGCTGTCTGCGGGAGCGGCATTCGTTTGCGTTGATGCGGGTGTTTCGTGTCCGAAGACATTGAAGCCGGCGGGTTTGGATGCCTGCGTGGTCGCTTCGGTTTTCTTGCGCCCGGCGGGCAGGTTGTCGCGACCCGTGGCGCGGTCGTAGCAAGCCAGTCGTTGCGCGTCGGTTTCAATGGCCGTGCAGGCGCGGATGTCCATCGGATCCGGATTCTGCGCGCGGGCTGCCAGGGGCTGGCCAAGCACGAGCATGACGGCCACGCATAAGGTCAATCGCATCGAAGGGCTCCATCCGCGTACGGCGTGACGCCGACATGTTGTCGGCTCGCCTTGCAATGAAGCGGGCCGGTGCAGCGACCGGCCCGCCTGGGGAGCTCCATCTTACTTGTTGTTGTTCAACCAACGCTCGTACTGTGCCTTGGTGATATGCCCCGTGTGTGCCTTGTCGACGTACAGGAAATCATTGGCGAGCAGCGGATAGGCAGCCGCCTGGTCCTCGGTGATGAAACGCGAGCCGCCCGAGAGTTGCTCGAAGCTCGGTGCCGGGCCCGCAGCTACCGGAGGCACGCTGGAGTTGATGGTCACCTGGCCCTGCGGGCTATTGATGTTGGCCTGCGTGCCCGCCGGCGGCGGTGGCGTGGGCGTGGCAGCAGGCATGGTCGCCGCCGGTGCGGAAGGCGTGCCGGCGGTGGTCGGCACGGTGGAACGCGGCACGGGTGTCGGTGTTGCTGGCGCCGTCGGCGGCGGTGGCGGCGTGGTAGCCGGCATCGGCGCCGCAGGCGCAGGCGGTGGAGGCGGAGGCGTGGCGGGCATAGGGGCTGCAGGCGCGGGCGGCGGTGGCGGTGCTGTCTGCATGCCCTGATCCTGGGCGAGCAGCGAACCAGCCAACGTCATCGAACCGGCGGCCAGAAGCGCAAGAAGGGGTTTGCGTGATTTCATCGTCGTTACTCCATGCCAGAATGCGTGGCTTGTGGACGGATGTGCGCGGGGCGGCGAACGTGGCGATGTCGCGCTGCGAGCTCCTCCTCGCTGGTAACCACGCTAGCAAAGGCCTGATAAATGCCGCCTCAATACAGGCATCGAGAACGCGTGAAGTCATCGTTATCGTTGTCGGTTCCTTCATACAGCGCGCACGCGGATTTATCGCTCGCGCAGGCACAGCGTCTCCACCTCGCAGCTCAGGGCTTGTTGCGCAAGTCGCGCGCGAAGGCACGCCGCGCCGACGTCGTTGGCGCAATCACACGCATGTGCCTGTTGCAAATCGACACCATCCATGTGATCGCGCGCAGTCCTTACATGGTGTTGCACTCGCGATTGGGCGACTACGAGCCGCAATGGCTGGACGACGCCCTGGAATCGGGGCGGATTGCCGAATGCTGGGCGCACGAAGCCTGCTTCGTGCCGGCCTCCGATTTCCCCTTGCACCGGGCATGGCGCATGCAGCGCTCGACGCATTGGGCATACAAGCACGCCTCGCGCATGCATCGGGAACAACGCGAAGGCATGGATGCGTTGCTTGCTCGCATCCGTGACGGCGGCGCCGCACGTGCGTCCGATTTCGAAAGCGAGCAGCGTGGTGCGGGTGGCTGGTGGTCGTGGAAGCCGGAGAAGCGCTGGCTGGAGGCATGGTTTGCGTTGGGCGAACTGATGGTCACGCGACGCGAGCGTTTCCAGCGCGTCTACGACCTTGCCGACAGGGTGTTGGCCAAGCTCGATCCGCCCGTGAGCAACGCTCAACCGATGTTGGACCATGCCGAACTACGGCAACGCTTCATTCTCGACAGCGTTCGCGCGCTGGGCGTCACGCAGGCGCGTTGGATCGCGGATTACTACCGGCTGAAACCCGCGGTGACCGATCGCGAACTGGCGTCGCTGGTCGAGGCCGGGCAGCTGCTGCCAGTGAGCGTCGCCGACTGGAACGTTCCGGCGTATGTGCACCCTGATCATGCACAGCTGCTCGCGCAAGCCGCGGAAGGAAAGCTGCGCGGCACATACACGACGCTGCTGTCGCCGTTCGACCCGGTCGTGTGGGATCGCGCCCGCGCACAGGCACTGTTCGGGTTCGAATACACCATCGAATGCTATGTGCCCGCATCAAAGCGACGTTACGGTTACTACGTGCTGCCCATCCTGCATCGCGGCCGCCTGGTCGGAAGGCTCGATGCCAAGGCGCATCGCGGGGAAGGCGTCTTCGAAGTGAAAGCGCTTTTCCTCGAACCGGATGTGGTGCCGAGCGACAGTCTCCTCGCCGACTTGGCCGAGGCGATCGCCTCGACTGCACGCTGGCATGGCACGCCCAAGATTCGCCTGGGACGCACGCGCCCCGGCACGATCGCGAGCGCGCTGCGGGCGCTGTGGCGCGAACGCTGAAGCTTATGGGCTCTTGCCCGATGAGGAGGAGGGCGCCGCCGGGTTGACCGGGCCGCACGAGCGGCCGTGCAGCGCCTGGCGAAGCGTCTGCGCCAGCGCAGTGCAGCGTCCGGCCAGCTGTGGCCGCGTATTCGGGTCCTGCGAGTCGCGCAGCAGGCTGTCACGCATGGCCTCGTAGTGCCCTTCGATCTGATCCTGCGGATAGATCGCCGCGGTGCGATGGCAGGCCACGTAGCTGGCCAGGTAATCGTCGCAGGCGGGGATGCCGGTGTTGCCACCGGCCTGGCCTGTCGTGACGGAGCTGGAGGCAGGGGCGCTGGTCGCCTTCGAACGGGGCGCCACGGTGCCGCCCGAGCGGGGCGACGCCGTTGTGGATCCACCCGCGTGCGAACGGCCCGCGGTCGTGGAAGTGGTTGTCGTAGTGGTGGCAGTGGGCTGGCTGCTGCAACCAGCCAGTGCGACGCCACCGGCGATCAAGGACATCAGGGCAAGGCGGGTACGACGGGACATCACGAGCTTTCTCCTTACTAATGGCCGGCCGGACGCCTCGACGGTCTCAGAGCCGTTGCGAGGGGAGAGACTTTCATACTCGTCCTACGCGGTAAAGACCGGATGAAATGAGAAGGCCGCGTGAAAATCAAAGCGTATTCATCCGTCGTTATCGGGCATTCATTCAGTTTCAGAAAACGTCCTATTCGCCTTGTGGCGATTGAACCGCTATGATGCGCGGACTGTGTCTGCCGGGGTCACCAGAGTTTTGTGACCCGATGCCGCTGATCTCGATCTAGCCTCATCGCATCACCCCTAGGGTTTCCTTGCATACCAGTAAGTCGGCCCGCGCACGTTGCGCGGGTTGAGTCTTTTCTATCCCAAGAGGTGATTTACATGTCTGATCGTCAGATCGGTACCGTCAAGTGGTTCAACGATGCCAAGGGTTTCGGCTTCATCAGCCGTGACAACGGCCCGGATGTCTTCGTGCATTTCCGCGCGATCCAGGGCAACGGCTTCAAGAGCCTGCAGGAAGGCCAGAAGGTCTCGTTCAAGGTCGTGCAAGGCCAGAAGGGCCTGCAGGCTGATGAAGTGATTCCGCAGTAAAAAGCGTTATTCATAACGCAAATAAAAAGCCAGGCAGCAATGCCTGGCTTTTTTATTTTCAATGCAAATGTCGATGAAATGTGAAAATGCCAAAGATCATTCACTTGCATTAAAGAAATCCGTTATGCTGGATTCACTGTGGTTGCTCGGTCACGTGCATGCCCGGTGCGCGACCCCTCGGGGTCCACATCGCTTCACCCGATCCCTGCATGCCCAGTAAGCCGTCGGCCAAAGGGGAGGCTGACTTGTCTCAGCGTCGAGCAGATCGGAGTGAGTCATGTCGGATCGTGAAGTTGGCACAGTCAAATGGTTCAACGACGCCAAGGGTTTTGGCTTCATCAGTCGTGAAAGCGGACCCGACGTCTTCGTGCATTTCAGGGCAATCAGTGGCACGGGTTTCCGTAGCCTCAAAGAGGGGCAGAAGGTGAGCTTCAAGGTCGTGCAGGGCCAGAAAGGTCTGCAGGCCGATGAAGTTGCGCCTGCTTGATTCAAATCCTCTTGTCATTAAAAAGGGTCGGCGCAAGCCGGCCCTTTTTATTTGCCGATCTTTTTCTAATGGCGTGGATTCGCTAGCCTGCGTCGTTTCGCGTCAGCGGCAAATCATCATGTCCTTATCGACGCCTTCGAGCTCGTTGCTGCCGGCTTGCGAAGCGCTGCCGACACAGTCGCCGGATGGCGCCCGGGCCGAGGTGCTGTTGCAGTCGCCGGGGCACCCTGCGCGAAGCGTGCTCTATTGGCTGCCGGCGCTGGGCGTATCGGCAAGGCAGTATCTGCCCTTGGCGGAAGCTCTGGCCCACGCAGGCGTGGCGGTAGCGATCCACGAATGGCGCGGCATAGGTTCCAGCAACCGTCGTGCCGGACGCCGCAAAAATTGGGGTTATCGCGAACTGATGCAGGATGATCTTCCCGCCGGCCTTGCCGCTGTCCGCCAGCGATTGCCGCACGAACGCCTGCTGCTTGGCGGCCACAGCCTCGGCGGCCAGCTCGCCTCGCTCTATGCAGCCCTGCATCCGGAAGTGGCTGCCGGGCTGGCCGTCGTCGCCAGCGGTTCGCCGTATTGGCGGCAATATCGTCACGGTCGATGGATCCGCTTGGCTTATGCCGCGGCACCATGGCTTGCGAATATGGTCGGCTATCTTCCCGGCAAGCGGATTGGCTTTGGCGGCAACGAGGCGCGCGGTGTGATTGATGACTGGGCGCGCAGCGGGCGCACCGGTCGTTACACAGCCGTGGGCATGGCCGATGACCTCGAGCGATGCCTCGCCCGGTTGGCGCTGCCCGTCGTCGCCTTGCGCTTCGCTGATGACTGGCTTGGCCCGGAGCGGTCGCTCTCGTGGCTGCTGGCCAAAATGCCGGGCGCGCAAGTGGACCGCCAGCTCATAACGTCCGACGACATGGATGGCCGGCCAGCGGATCATTTCAGCTGGATGAAGACACCGCAGCCGGTCGCCGACCGCATTGCCGCGTGGCAAGCACGATTGCCTTGACGCCTGCCCTTGAAGCGGCTGCCTGCCGCCGGCATGTGGAACGGATCTTTGTCCCGGACCCGGCTCGATGAATCTCTTCACTCCCTATGCCCAGCGCAGCCTCTCCTTGCGCAATCGCCTGGTGATTGCACCCATGTGTCAGTACTCCGCGACCGACGGCGTGCCTGACGATTGGCACCTCGTCCATCTGGGCAGCCGCGCCGTAGGCGGGGCCGGTGCGGTGATCGTGGAAGCGACCGCGGTCTCCGCAGAGGGTCGCATTTCGGCGGGCGACGTCGGCCTGTGGAACGATGCGCAGCTGGCCGCCTGGCAGCCGATCACGCGCTTCATCACGGCGCAGGGCGCCGTCGCCGGCGTGCAGCTCGCCCATGCGGGACGCAAGGCCAGTGTGTTACCGCCATGGCAGGGCGGCCACCCGCTCGCCGCAGACGCCGGCGCCTGGCAGACCGTGGCGCCCTCGGCGATACCGTTCGATGCGCACTGGCACGTACCGCAAGCGCTCGACGCCGCGGGCATCGCGAAGGTGATCGCAGACTTCCGCGTGGCCGCGGTGCGAGCACTCGACGCCGGTTTCCAGCTCATCGAGCTGCATGCGGCCCACGGCTATCTGCTGCACCAGTTCATCTCGCCGCTGAGCAACCATCGCGCCGACGAATACGGTGGCAGTTTCGAGAACCGCACGCGCCTCGTGCGCGACGTGATCGGCGCCGTACGTGAGGTGTGGCCCGAGCATCTCCCGTTGTGGCTGCGCATTTCCGCGACCGACTGGACCGAGGGTGGCTGGGATGTCGAACAGAGCGTGCAGCTCGCGCGGGACATCAAGCCGCTCGGCGTCGATCTCATCGATACCTCCAGCGGCGGCCTGATTCCGCACGCGAAGATTCCCGTGTCGCCCGGCTACCAGGTGCCATTCGCCTCGCGCATCCGCCATGATGCGGGCATCGCGACGGGCGCCGTGGGCCTCATCACCGAATCCACACATGCCGCGCGCATCATCGACGAAGGCGCGGCCGACGTGGTGCTGATCGCGCGCGAAAGCCTTCGCGACCCTTATTTCCCGCGTCGCGCGGCGCAGGAGCTGGGCGTGCCGGTCACGGCACCGGTGCAATATCAGCGGGCGTGGTAACCAAAGGAAACGACATGGAACAGCAGCCGATCTTGATCGAGGGTCGCGTACACGACCTGGGCGATGGCTTCAACGTGCGACGGCTGCTGCCGGTGCTGCAGGCGCGGCACGTGGGGCCCTTCGTCTTTTTCGATTACATGGGGCCGGTGACCTTCCTCGAGGACAAGGGCATGGACGTGCGCCCGCATCCGCACATCGGGCTCGCCACGGTCACGTGGCTGTTCGAAGGCGTGATCCGTCATCGCGACAGTCTTGGCAGCATCGCCGATATCCGCCCGGGCGAAGTGAACTGGATGACGGCCGGTCGCGGCATCGTTCACTCCGAGCGCACGCCGCCCGAGGCGCGAGGTGGCGGCCAGCGCGCGCATGGCATCCAGGTGTGGGTGGCGTTGCCCGAGAAGGACGCCGAAGTCGACCCTGAGTTTCATCATCACGGCGCCGACGAACTGCCGCGTATCGAACTACCCGGAGCGAAACTGGTATTGATCGCCGGCACGGGCTATGGACAAGCCTCGCCGGTGAAAGTGTTTGCGCCGATGTTCTTCATCGAAGCAACGCTGGAGGCGGGCGCCCAATTACCATGGCCGGAGGACCACATAGAGCGTGGCGTCTGCGTGGTCGATGGCGAAGTGGAGTGGGACGGCGTGACGGTGCCCCCGATGCAAGCCGCTGTGCAGACCGGCCCTGATTCCCCACCGCTGCGTGCGCGCACGGCCAGTCGGATCATGCTGTTCGGCGGCGCGCCGCTGGATGGCGAGCGCCACTTGTGGTGGAACTTCGTTGCCAGCAGTCGCGAGCGCATCGAACAGGCCAAGGCCGACTGGGCCGCGCAGCGCATGGGCACGGTGGTCGGCGACGACGCGGAATACATACCGCTGCCGGCGTGATGCTGCGCAAGCGCATGCATCGCCAGACGGGCCGGATTAGGCTGTTGCCATCACGCCAGGGGTGACTGCATGTCCGGTTATGCCAGCTTCCGCGAGTTCTATCCGTTCTATCTGAACGAGCACAGCGATCGTCAATGTCGCCGTATGCATTTCATCGGCAGCACGCTGGTGCTGGCGGTGGTCGTGACGGCAGTCGTGACGGCCAATGCGTGGTGGCTGCTGGCGGCGCCGGTGGTGGGCTATGGCTTCGCCTGGATCGGGCATTACGTGTTCGAGAAGAATCGGCCCGCCACCTTCACCCATCCGCTTTACAGCCTGATGGGTGATTGGGTGATGTACTGGGAGATTTTGCAGGGGAAGATCAAGCTCTGAGGTCGGGTCTGCATTCGCATGTGGAAGTGCACCTTGTGCGCGACGAGCCTACGGAGCGGTAACGACGAGCCCTGCGGTCGCGCACAGGGTGCGCTCCCCCAAAGAAACTCAAGTCAGCGGTATTGCTGATGGCAGGACTGGCAGGTCTCCGCGATCGGCTTGAGCACCGCGGCCAACGCCTTGCAGTCGGCGGGCGAGGCATCCAGGGCGGCCTGGGTCTTTTCGTGCAGCTTGGCGGCCTCATCCAGGAAGGGCTGGTCGACGCCGGGAAAGGCCTCGCCGATATCGGCCTGGGTCTGCAGCAGCCGCGTCAGGTGCTGGCGCATCGGGGCCGCTTCGCAGTGCTGGGTCTTGAGCGCCGCGCGCAACTCGCCGGCGTGGTGATCCATCAGCGACATCACCGAATGGGACAGCGGCTGGTGCTGGCGCAGTGCATTCAGGGCGAACACGGTGCCGATGATGCCGATGAACAGGCCAAGCACGATCAGGAGGGCGGCACGCATGCGTTGGGATTCCGTGGAAGGCGCAAAGAACGCAAGCATAGCCGGCCGCCTGCACGGTGGCTCGCCTCCCGCTAAAATGTACTGTCTTCAAGAGGTTGGTAGGCTCCAGTGAAACATCCAGATGGCGCGGCCGGCGTTGCCGCCGTGCGACATATCCCTGACGCTGCACCCGCGGCCGAGGTGCCGTTTCCGCGTGAGCGTTTCGCCGGCGTGGAGCGCCTGTACGGCACCGGCAGCATCGACACGCTGGCCCAGGCGCATGTGTGCGTGATCGGTATCGGCGGCGTGGGTTCGTGGGCGGCCGAGGCCCTGGCACGCAGCGGCGTGGGACATCTCACCCTCATCGACGCCGACGAAATCTGCGTGTCCAACACCAACCGGCAGCTGCATGCGCTGGATGGCGAGTACGGCAAGTCCAAGGTCGGCGTGATCGAAAAGCGTCTGCGCGCGATCAATCCAGCGATCAAGATCGACGCGATCGAACGTTTCCTCACCACCTCTACGCTCGATGAACTGCTCGACCGCGGCTACGACGTGGTCCTCGACGCGTGCGATGCGTTCCGCGTGAAGCTGGAGGCCATCGCCTGGTGTCGCCGGCGCAAGCTGCCAATGGTGACGGTGGGCTCGGCTGGCGGTCGCACCGATCCCACGCAGATCCGCGTGCGTGACCTGTCGCGTACCGAGCACGACGCGATGTTCAGCCTGATCCGCAAGAAGCTCCGACAGGATTTCAACTTTCCGAAGAATCCCGACCGCTACTTTGGCGTATCAGCCGTGTACTCGTTGCAGAACGTGCAGTACCCGCAGCCGGACGGCACGGTATGCGGAACGCGGCCGCCGGTGGCCAATGGCACCGAGGCGCTGAATCTCGCCTGCGGCGGTGGCCTGGGCGCCGCCACGCACGTCACCGGTGCGTTCGCGTTCGCGGCGGTGGGGAAGGTGATGGAGCGACTGCTTCAGGGCGACAAATAGGCATGAAAAAAGCGCCGGACATGCCGGCGCTTTTTCTTTGAGCCTCAGGACGACCGCAACTTACCAACCCATGTAGTGGCCGCCGTTGATCGAGAGGTTCGCGCCCGTGATCCACGCAGCTTCCTCGCCGGTGAGGAAGGCCACGGCATGGGCGATTTCCTCAGGCTTGCCGAGGCGACCCACCGGGATCTGCGCAATGATCTTCTCGCGCACGTCCTCCGGCACGGCCATCACCATGTCGGTGCCCACGTAACCGGGCGACACCGTGTTCACGGTGATGCCGAACTTGGCGTTTTCCTGCGCCAGCGAAATGGTGAAGCCGTGCATGCCGGCCTTCGCCGCGGCGTAGTTGGCCTGGCCGTACTGGCCCTTCTGGCCGTTGATCGAGCTGATCTGCACGATGCGGCCCCACTTGCGCGCGCGCATGTTCTCGATCACCGGTCGCGTCACGTTGAAGCAGGCGTTGAGGTTGGTGTTCACCACTTCCATCCACTGCGGATAGGTCATCTTGTGGAAGGTGGTGTCGCGCGTGATGCCGGCGTTGTTGACCAGGATTTCCACCGGGCCCATGGCGCCTTCGATGATGCGAACCATGGCCTCGCAGGAATCGGGATCCTTCACGTCGCCGGGCACCAGCATCACCTCGATGCTTTCCTTCGCCATCAGTTCCTTCATCGCTTCCGCCTTGGCCTGGTCGCGATAGTTGGTGGCGACCCGATGTCCCTGGCGAGCGAGATACCGAATGATCGCCGTGCCGATTCCGCCCGTGCCGCCTGTGACCAATGCCGTGCGCTGCGTCATGCCTGTTCTCCAAAGTGACCGAATGCCCGTTCGCCCATGCGTCGCGGGGCGTAGCCATGTGTAACCGCACTACATGGCAAAACGTCTACGGAGCATACGCAAATTCCACGGCAACGTGAGGTGAGTTCGGTAACGGAAGGCGGTTGCCGTTTAGGCGGCCATCCGTTCGCTGCAGTGCGGCAAGCGTGCAGGGTCGAATTGTTCGAGCGCCTGCCCAAGCAGATCGGCCGGGCAGCGGGCCGCGGCGAAGACGGGCAGTTCGAGAAAAGCCAGCGCCCGCCGCAGCGCCGGCATCGGGTCGGTCGGGTCCACCGGATGCGCCTGTTCGGACTTGGACAGCTTGCGGCCGCTGCCGTCCAGCGCCAGCGGAAGATGAAGGTAGCGGGGTGTCGGAAGGCCCAGGCAGCGCTGCAGGAAGATCTGGCGCGGCGTGGAGTCGAGCAGGTCGTTGCCGCGCACCACTTCGGTGATGCCCTGGAAGGCGTCATCCACCACGCAGGCGAGCTGATAGGCGTAATACCCCTCCACGCGGCGGATCACGAAGTCGCCTGCCGTCTGCCGCACGTTCTGGGCCTGCGGGCCCTGCAAGGCGTCGTCGAAACGTATCTCGACGTCCGGAACGCGCAGGCGCCAGGCCGGCTCACGCCCCGGGGTCGGGCCAGCCAGGCAATGTCCATCCAGATGGAGACCACCCGCGAGATCGTTCCGGCTGCACCAGCAGGGAAACACCAGGTCCGCCGCCTTGAGCTGCTCGAACGCATCGTCGTAGGCCGCCCGGCGGTGGGACTGAAACAGGACCACGCCATCCGCCACCAGCCCGAAGGCTGGCAGGGCGGCCAGGATGCTCTCGGCGGAGCCCGGCATCTCGCGCGGTGGATCGATGTCCTCTACCCGCACCAGCCATTCCCCGCCCCCGTGGCGTGCGCACAGCCAGCTGCCCACTGCGGCGACGAGTGAACCGAAATGCAAATGGCCGGTCGGAGAAGGAGCGAAACGTCCGCGATAGGTCATTCTGTCATTGTACGGAGGAAGCTTTCCCCTCTGCAGGAGCGCACCCTGTGCGCGACCGCAGAGCTACGGCGTCCCCGTTCCGTAGGCTTTTCGCGCACCGGGTGCGCTCCTACAGCAGAGGCAGGCCTTGAAACCGCAAGATTTCGCCACGATCCTTGGGTGACGGCGAGAGCCGTCTGTGTTCCTTCATGACTGCCAAAGAGACAGCCATGCGTCGCATCGCACTGTTCCTGCTTACCAATATCGCCGTCCTTTTCCTGCTGAGCATCGTCTGCCACCTGTTTGGCGTCGATCAGTGGGCCGCCGCCCGTGGTTACGGCGGCATGGGAGGCCTGCTCGTCTACGCCGCCGTGTTCGGCATGGGCGGCGCCTTCATTTCGCTGGCCATGTCCAAGTGGATGGCCAAGATGTCCACCGGCGCCCGTGTGATCGAGCAGCCGCAGAACGAGGCTGAGCGCTGGTTGCTGGACACCGTGCGTCGCCACGCGCAGAACGCCGGCATCGGCATGCCCGAAGTGGCGATCTACGACGCGCCCGAAATGAACGCCTTCGCCACCGGCATGACCAAAAACAGCTCGCTGGTGGCGGTGAGCACGGGCCTGCTGCAGCAGATGGATCGCGAGCAGGTGTCGGCCGTACTGGGCCACGAGATCGGCCACGTCGCCAACGGCGACATGGTCACGCTGACGCTGATCCAGGGCGTGGTGAACACGCTGGTGATCGTGGCGGCCCGCGTGGTCGGCCGGCTGGTCGACAGCTGGCTGTCGGGTGGCCGTGACCGCGATGGCGGCGGCATCGGCTACTTCATCTCGGTGATGGTGCTGCAGCTGGTGTTCGGCCTGTTCGCCTCGATGATCGTCATGGCCTTCTCGCGCTGGCGCGAGTTCCGCGCCGACGCCGCCGGTGCCAACCTGGCCGGTCGCGGCGCGATGATTTCGGCCCTGCAGCGTCTGCAGGTGCAGCACGGCGAAAGCACCTTGCCGCAGACCATTGCCGCGTTCGGCATCTCCGGCCATCTGGCCACGGGCTTCAAGCGCCTGTTCATGAGCCATCCGCCGCTGGAAGAACGCATCGCGGCACTGCAGAGCTCGGCCAACGCATGATCTTCACCCGCCTTCCCAGGGAAGGCGGGTAGCTTGAGGGGCCGACTTGTCGGCCCCTTCGTTTGTGACCCCTGTCCTTTTTGACTGACTTTCGAACGAGCCTTTCCGTATGACGAACGCCACGCCCGAAACCCGCAAATTCGAAGCCGAAGTCGCCCAGGTACTGCACCTGGTCACGCACTCGTTGTATTCGCACAAGGAGATCTTCCTGCGCGAGCTCATCTCCAACGCCTCCGACGCCTGCGACAAGCTGCGTTTCGAATCGCTCGCCAACCCCGACCTGATGTCAGGCGATGGCGAGCTGCAGATCCAGGTCAGCTGGGACGCCGACGCCCGCACCGTGACCGTGCGCGACAACGGCATCGGCATGACGCGCGATGAAGTGGTGGCCAACATCGGCACCATCGCCAGCTCGGGTACGCGCCGCTTCCTCGAAGCGATGAGCGCCGAGCAGAAGACCGACGCGCGACTGATCGGCCAGTTCGGCGTGGGCTTCTATTCTTCCTTTGTGGTGGCCGACCGGGTCACCGTGCTGAGTCGTCGCGCCGATCAGCCGGCAGGCGAGGGCGTGAAGTGGGAGAGCGACGGCAAGGGCGAATACAGCCTGGCCCAGGTCGATCTGCCCGAGCGCGGCACCGCGGTGATCCTGCATCTGAAGGCCGACGAGGATGAGTTCCTCAAGGGCTGGGAGCTGCGCTCGTTGATCCGCAAGTATTCCGATCATGTGGCCTTCCCGATCCGCATGCCGAAGGAGCAGGACGGCAAGCCGACCGACGAATGGGAAACCGTCAACGACGCGTCGGCCCTGTGGGCCAAGCCGCGCAACGAGATTTCCGACGAGGACTACCAGAGCTTCTACAAGTCGCTCGGCCACGACTTCAACGACGCGCTCGCGTGGACGCATAACCGCGTCGAAGGCAGCCAGAGCTTCACCACGCTGCTCTATCTCCCCGAGCAGCCGCCGTTCGACCTGATGATGGGCGGACGCGACGAGCGCAAGGGCCTCAAGCTCTACATCAAGCGCGTCTTCATCATGGACGCGGCGGAAGAGTTGCTGCCGAACTACCTGCGTTTCGTGCGCGGCGTGGTGGATGCGGACGACCTGCCGCTCAACGTGAGCCGCGAGATCCTGCAGCACAACCGCCAGCTGGAGCGCATCCGTGCGGCCTGCGTGAAGCGCGTGCTCGATCTCATCGAGAAGCTGGCGCGCGACGAACCGGAGAAGTTCGCCACGTTCTACAAGTCCTTCGGCAACACGCTGAAGGAAGGCATCGTGGAAGATGCCGGCAACCGCGAGCGCATCGCCAAGTTGCTGCGCTTCGCCTCGACCAAGGGCGATGGCGCCAGGCAGACGGTGTCGCTGGACGACTACATCGGCCGCATGGAAGTGGGCCAGGACACCATCTGGTACATCACCGCGGACAGCTACACCGCCGCCATGGGCAGTCCGCAGCTCGAAGCCTTCAAAGCCAAGGGCATCGAAGTGCTGCTGATGTTCGATCGCGTCGACGAATGGATGCTGGGCAGCCTCAACGAATACGCCGGCAAGAAGCTGCGCAACGTCGCCAAGGGCGAGCTGCCTCTGGACGAAGCCGGCAAGAAGCAACAGGAAGAGGCCAGCAAGGCCGCCGAGCCATTGCTCAAGAAGCTCAAGGAATTGCTGGGTGACCGGGTAAACGAGGTGCGGGTATCCGCACGCCTCACCGATTCGCCGTCGTGCCTGGCACTGTCCGATTTTGAAATGGCGCCGCATCTTGCACGACTGCTGCGCGAGGCCGGCCACGAGATGCCCGAGAGCAAGCCGACGCTGGAGATCAATCCGCAGCATCCACTCCTGAAGCGGGTAGAGGGCGAGAGCGATCCGGCCAAGGCGGCCGACCTCGCCAACCTGCTGCTCGACCAGGCGGAGATCGCCGCGGGCGCGCAGCTGCCGGATCCGGCGGCGTTCGTGCAGCGTTTGAATCGTCTGATCGTGGGGTAACACGTAGCGGGCAACGGTTCACCGCGGTGAAGTCCAGTGTCCTTGCGCCTCGGCGCGGGGCACCGGACTATCCGATGTGGTTCCTGCTTCTGCAAAAGGCATCACGCCAACGGCCGCTATACTGCGGCCGTTTCTTTTCATGGGATGTCCATGAGCGCATTGCTCCTGCTATTTGCCTGCCTGGTGCTTGGCGCGCTGGTTGCGCGCTATGCCAAGCCGCCCAGCGGCACCGTTCATGGCATCAACTGGTGGGTGCTCCGTGTCGCGCTGCCGGCGCTGGTGCTGGACCTCGTGCCCAAGGTGAAGGTGGATACGCAGCTGTGGTTTCCCGTGGCGGCGATGTGGATCGTGTTCTTCGGTGCGTGGCTGCTGTTCGCCGTATTGGGCCGTCTGCTGAACTGGTCGCGCGGGCGCATCGGCGCACTCACCTTGGTATGCGGGTTGGGCAACACGTCGTTCATGGGTTATCCCATGATGCAGGCGCTGCATGGCAAGGAAGGTCTCGCGCTGGCCGTCGTGGCGGACCAGCTCGGTTGCTTCCCGTTGCTTGCTTCGGCGGGTGTTGCGGTCGCCGCATGGTATTCGGGCAAGACCCCGCAACCCTCGGTGATCGCCCGCCGTATTTTGACGTTTCCCGCCTTCATCGCCCTGGTGGTCGGCAGCATCGTTGGCGCCCTGGGCGGGTGGCCGGATATGCTCGAAGGCGTGCTTGCGCCGATCGGTGCCACGTTGACGCCGCTCGCGCTGTTCTCGGTGGGCCTGCAGTTCAAGTTCCATCTCGGTGAACGCCAGTTGCTCCCGCTTTCGCTGGGGCTCGGCTGGAAGCTGTTGCTCGCGCCGCTGGCGTCGCTGGCGCTGGGCCTGGCGGCCGGCGTGGGTGGCCTGACGCTCACGGTAGGCGTGTTGCAGGCCGCTATGGCGCCGATGATCTCGGCGGCCATCCTCGCCGACGAGCACCGGTTGGAGCCGACCTTGGCCAACACGATCCTCGGTGCAGGCATCGTGCTGTCGCTGGTGACGATCCCGCTTGGCAACCTGTGGCTTGGCGGATAGCGGCGATGGATCTTCTGGCGCATTTGATCGACCTCGAGACGCAACTGCACCGGCACGATGTGCGAGCGGATGCGGACGCGTTGC
The DNA here is from genome assembly GCA_000632805.1 of Dyella jiangningensis. GTDB lineage: Bacteria > Pseudomonadota > Gammaproteobacteria > Xanthomonadales > Rhodanobacteraceae > Dyella > Dyella jiangningensis. Next base: position 877,701 of record CP007444.1, read on the forward strand.
GGATGCTGATCGCTGATGACTTCTTCGAGTTCGGCGTGTCGGGCACGGTATGGACGCGCGCGTCGGTGATCGAGGCCTTGAAGGACGAAGCGTTTTCGCCACGTGAAGCCAAGGACTTTCGCCTGACCTTGCTCGCTGAGGGCGTGGCGCTGTTGACGTATCGCGCGCATCGCGGCGCTACGGCCGCGCGCCCCTCCGCCGACTCGCTGCGCAGTTCGATATGGCGGCTGCATGAAGGGCGCTGGCAGATGGTGTTCCATCAGGGGACAGCGCTCTAGCGAGGTTGGTATTTGTAGGAGCCCGCTTGATGGGTGAACGTTGCGCATCGTCGTCACCGCTCTGTTGGCTTATCGCGCACTGGGTGCGCTCCTACACGCAAGCCAGTAGGGTTTCGGTGCCTCTTTTGTAGGAGCCCACCGAGTGGGCGACCACGGCTCATCGTCGTCATCGCTCCGTTGGCTTGTCGCGCACAGGGTGCGCTCCTACACGCAAGCCTGCAGGGCTTCGGTGCCTCTTTTGTAGGAGCCCACCCAGTGGGCGACCGCGGGGCATCGTCGTTATCGCTCCGTTGGCTGGTCGCGCACAGGGTGCGCTCCCACAGACGAGCCTGGAGAGCTTCGGTGCCTCTTTTGTAGGAGCCCACCCAGTGGGCGACCGCGGGGCATCGTCGTCATCGCTCCGTTGGCTTGTCGCGCACAGGGTGCGCTCCTACAACAATCTGGGGCCATGGGTGTGGAGAGACGTGGATGGGCGACAATGGGCCCATGTCATCCGCTCCATCTCCCTCCATATCTCCGGTGCGTGCCGATGTTTGGCTCTGGGCCGCGCGCTTTTTCAAGACCCGCAGCCTGGCCAAGCAGGCTATCGATGGCGGCAAGATCGACCTCAACAATGCCAGTTGCAAGCCGGCCAAGGCGGTGCACGTCGGCGATGTGTTTCGCATCAGCCGCGGCGAAGAACGGCTCGAGGTCGAGGTGCTGGCGTTGTCCGAAAAACGTGGACCGGCCCTGGTGGCGCAGGGGCTCTATCGCGAAAGCGAAGCCAGCGTGAAGGCACGCGAAGAAGCGAAGGCTCAGCGCAAGCTGGTGGGCGCCATGGCTCCTCCGGGGCGTCCGGACAAGCAGGCACGTCGGGAATTGCGACGGCTTAAGGATTCCATGTGAGTCGCCCATCGCAGAATGCGGCTGCGTTCTGAGGGAGCATCACCACCCAAGAGCCGCGAAAAGACGGCTTTCCTTGGACGTGATGCTGGGAGGACGACGATGACGGGCTTGACCTTTCTGAAGCGATGGCTGGGCGGTGCGGCGCAGGAGCCGGCACCGGAGGCGATGCGCAAGACGACGCTGGGCGCGCGGGTACTGGTCGTGGACGATTCGCCCACGATCCGTGCGGTGCTGGGGCGCATGCTCGAAGTCGACGGATACGAAGTGCTGCGAGCGGCGGATGGCGAGAGTGCGCTGGACATGGCGCGCGCCGAGCCGCCGGCCATGATCTTCCTCGACATCGTGTTGCCAGGCATGAACGGTTTTGCCGTGCTGCGTTCGTTGCGCCATGACGCAGCGACGCAGCACATCCCAATCGTGATGATCAGCGGCAACCAACAGGCGACCGAGCAGTTCTACGTGCAGCGTTTCGGCGCCGATGACTTCATCAGCAAACCGTTCGGCCAGGCCGAGGTGGCGCGCAGCATCGATCGCCTCGTGCAACTGGGGCGCCTGCCTGCGCGTGACGGTGCCAAGGTCGTGAGCCTGCCGGTGTCCGTGCCTGTGGAGACCATTCCCGCGATGCTGGCGAATGCCACCAGTGATAGACCTGACGGGAGCGTGCCCGAACTCGCGGCCTGAGCATTCCGCACCGTTGTATCCACGAGAAAGGGCGGCCATCCATGCAGGATGGCCGCCCTTCTTTTTTGACGCCGTACCCGATGAATCAGGCGAGATCGAAGCGGTCGAGGTTCATCACCTTGGTCCACGCCGCGACAAAGTCTTGCACGAACTTCTGTTTCGCATCGGCACTCCCATACACCTCGGCCAACGCGCGCAATTGCGAGTTGGATGCGAACACAAGATCGACGCGCGTGCCGGTCCAGCATGCGGCGCCGGTCTTGCGGTCGCGGCCCTCGAACACGTCGCTGTCTCCCGATGACGGTTTCCACTCCGTGCCCATGTCGAGCAGGTTCACGAAGAAGTCGTTGCTGAGCGTGCCCGGCTGCTCGGTGAAGACGCCATGCCTGGTATGGCCGACGTTGGTGTCGAGAACGCGCATGCCACCGACCAGCACTGTCATCTCGGGCGCCGTCAGCGTGAGCAGCTGGGCCTTGTTCACCAGCAACTTCTCGGCGGGCACGTTGTAGCGACCCTTGAGGAAGTTGCGGAACCCGTCAGCCAGCGGCTCAAGCACCTCGAACGATTCGACGTCGGTCTGCTCCTGCGAGGCATCCATGCGGCCGGGCGAAAACGGTACGGTGATCGTGACGCCGGCGTTCCGGGCCGCCTGTTCGACCGCGGCACTGCCGCCCAGCACGATGAGATCGGCCAGCGACACCTTCTTGCCGCCGGACGCGTTGCTGTTGAAGTCGCGCTGCACGCCCTCCAGCACCGCCAGCACTTTCGCCAGTTGCGCGGGATCATTGGCTACCCAATCCTTCTGCGGTGCGAGACGGATGCGGGCTCCGTTGGCGCCGCCGCGCTTGTCCGAGCCGCGGAAGGTGGACGCCGACGCCCACGCGGTGGAAACCAGCTCGGGAAGGGGGACGCCCGAGGACAGGATCTGCGCCTTGAGCGAGGCGACGTCCTTATCGTCGACCAACGGGTGGTCGACCGCGGGAATCGGGTCCTGCCAGATGAAGTCCTGCTTGGGGACGTCCGGGCCGAGGTAGCGGGAGCGCGGGCCCATGTCGCGATGGGTCAGCTTGAACCAGGCACGCGCAAAGGCATCGGCGAACTCTTCCGGGTGCTGGTGGAAGCGCCGCGAGATCTTCTCGTAGGCCGGATCGACGCGCAGCGAGAGATCCGTGGTCAGCATGGTCGGCGCATGCTTCTTCGACGGATCGTGGGCATCGGGAATCATGCCCGCACCGGCGCCGTTCTTCGGCGTCCACTGGTGCGCGCCAGCCGGGCTCTTGGTGAGCTCCCATTCGAAGCCGAACAGGTTGTCGAAGAAATAGTTGCTCCACTTCGTCGGCGTCTGCGACCAAGTCACTTCGAGCCCACTGGTGATCGTGTCGCCGCCCTTGCCGCTGCGGAAGCTGCTGCGCCAGCCGAGGCCGTGTTCCTCGATGCCTGCAGCCTCGGGCTCGGGCCCCACGTGGGTGGCCGGGCCCGCGCCATGCGTCTTGCCGAACGTGTGGCCGCCTGCAATGAGCGCGACGGTCTCCTCGTCGTCCATCGCCATGCGACCGAACGTGTCGCGGATGTCGTGCGCCGCCGCCGCCGGGTCCGGGTTGCCGTCGGGGCCCTCGGGATTCACGTAGATCAGGCCCATCTGGACGGCCGCCAGCGGGTTCTCCAGGCGACGCCCATGATCGGTGCGGCTGGTCTCGCTGCCATGCAGCTCCTTCTCCGCCACCAGCACGGCTTCGTCCTTGCCGCCCGGACCCTTGCCATAGCGGATATCGCCGCCCAGCCAGGTCTTCTCGTTGCCCCAGTAGACGTCCTCGTCAGGTTCCCACACGTCCTTACGGCCGCCGCCAAAGCCCAGCGTCTTGAAGCCCATCGACTCCAGGGCGACGTTGCCGGTCAGCACCAGCAGGTCGGCCCAGGACAGCTTGTGGCCGTATTTCTGCTTGATCGGCCACAGCAGACGGCGGGCCTTGTCGAGGTTGGCGTTGTCGGGCCAGCTGTTGAGCGGCGCGAAGCGCTGCTGGCCGCTGCCTGCACCGCCACGTCCGTCGCCAATGCGGTAGGTGCCGGCCGCGTGCCACGCCATGCGGATGAAGAGCGGGCCGTAGTGGCCGAAGTCGGCGGGCCACCATTCCTGCGAGTCGGTCATCAGCGCATGCAGGTCTTGCTTCACGGCGGCCAGGTTGAGGGTCTTGAACTCCTGTGCGTAGTCAAAGTCCTCGCCCATCGGATCGGTCCTCTCCGAGTGCTGGGCGAGGATCTTCAGATTGAGTTGGTTCGGCCACCAGTCGCGATTCGTGGTGCCGCTGCCGGCGGTGCTGTGGAACGGGCATTTCATTTGGGCTGACATGGGGTTCTCTACCTTTGGCCGCGGGGATCCAGCGACTCGGGCTGCCGGGAGCCCGAGCACGAAAAAAAACGGAAGTGCTTGCCTGCGCGCCGGGCCGTGCACGCGTCCGGTGGCGTCCCGGTCGCGTACGTGCCAGCAAAGCTCCGGGCTGGGGCAAAAGTGATGTGGATGCTTCCCATGAATGCGGTTCCTCGCAACAAGGGATGGCTGGCGACGGCTGGCTTGCAGACGACTGTACGCAGACCCTCGCCGGTGTGGAATTTGATTGTTCCGATGCTTTCCATAGGCAGGGGCTATGAGCTGCCATTCGCTCACGGCTCAGTCCGGCAAGTTCGCCTTGCGCCTGGTGATGACGGTGTGACGACGCGATCTGAACGCTTGCGGCGGACACTTCACGCCGAACCGACGGGGTCTTATCGACGATTTACCGCAGTGAATACGCGTGGAGACCGGTCATGGCCGAGTCAATCGAAGAAGGTTCCCTGGTGTTCGTCGCCGATGGCGAGGACGGTGTCGGTGCAGTGCGGCGTCTGTTGCCGGAAGAGAACGCGGTCATTGTCTACATCGAAAACTCGGGCGACTTCCTGATACCCGCCATCGGTGTCCGCGCGGTGCATGCCGGCAAGGTCATGCTGGATCTCGATCATCTTTCGCGCCCGGTGCTGGAGGCGATCGGCAGGGCGCGCAAGTCGGAATACCCGCACTGATATCGGTCACGTCGTCTTGGTGCGTCGGCGCGCGGTCGTCTTGCGTGCCGGTGCACGCGGTCGCTTGCGCACCGCTTCGCGAAATTGCACCCAGGCCGGTGCGTGGTCGCTTGCCTTGCTTTCGCCGCGCACCCAGCGATCGACGCCTGCATCCGCCATCCGTTCGGCAAGCGCAGGCGACAGCAGCAGATGATCGATGCGAAGCCCGGCATTGCGCGGCCAGTGCTGCCTGAAGTAATCCCAGAAGGTGTAGATGCGCTCGTCGGGAAAGCGCGCACGCAAGGCGTCGGTCCAGCCTTGCGCCAGCAGCTTGCGATAGCGTTCCCGCGTCTCGGGCTGCAGCAACGCATCGTGGCGCCATGAGGCCGGGTTGTAGATGTCTTCGTCGGTGGGCACGACGTTGAAGTCGCCCGCGAGCACCACCGGTTCGCCGCCTTTCAGCAGTCGCTTCGCATAACGGTTGAAGCGATCGAACCAGGCAAGCTTGTAGTCGAACTTCGGTCCGGGCTGTGGATTGCCGTTGGGCAGGTAGAGACAGCCGACGATCAGGCCTCGCACATCCGCTTCGATGTAGCGGCTGTGTGTGTCCTCGGCACCTCCGGGCAGGCCGCGACGTCGCTCGTTCGGCGTTTCACCCTTTGCCAGGATGGCCACGCCGTTCCATGCGCTCTGGCCGTGCCACACGGCGTCGTAGCCGGCGTCGCGAATCGCTTCGATGGGAAAGGCTTCGTCGGTCGCCTTCAGCTCCTGCAGGCAGGCGATATCCGGCGATTCGCGCTCCAGCCATGCCAGCAGGTTGGGCAGGCGGGCACGAATGCCGTTGATGTTGAAGGTGGCGAGAGTGAGGGGCATGGGACCATCCACGCATCGTTGGACATGGACAATGTCGCTGCGCGCGCGTCGTTCGCGTGTGAGCTTGGACGTGCCTCGCAGCAAGCCTGGCAAGCTCAAGCATTCGATGTGCATATCGACGGCATGATGCGGGCTTCGCCGTGGAAGGAATCGCGGAGAGCCACGCATTCAGGCACGTCAATCCATCGTCTACCTGCAGCCTGCGATCTTCACAACGCCAATCACAGTATCCGAGCGTTTTGCGCATGATCCGTTTGCCTGCACGGGCAAACACAAAAACACCGGCATAGACTCGCTGGCCTCGACAGGGGGAAGACAGGCCCAAAGGCCGCATCGCACCGCCCTCGGGCGCTTCGGTGTGCAGGAGCGCGTGCATCTCGAAGAGGACTCGCGCTCAACTCTTGCAGAGGAGTCAGCCATGTCCTTCACCGCCCGCACGCATCTCGTCCGCCGTTCTGAATGGTTCGCCGCATGGCCAATCGCGTTGAGCCTTGCGCTGTGCCCACTGTCTGCTCATGCCGATGACGGATGGGTGTCCACCGCGACTCCGCAGGCCTTGCTTCCGCCGCCGGTCGCGGGCTGCGAGTACGCTGGCAGCAACGCCTGGGCCATCAACAGCGCGTTTTACGGTAGCGTCATCTTCGGAGGCACGGAACCCTATTGCGTCGATGCCAGCGGGCTCGCGCCGCTCGATCCGTCCAAGCCGCTTCACCTGTTGATCTCGCTGAAACTCCGCCATCTTCCGCAGCTGCAGGAGTTCCTGCGCGAGGTGACGCAGCCGGGCAGCAGCGTTTATGGGCGTTACCTCAGCCGCGCGCAGTTCCAGGATATGTACGCGCCGACGCCGGGCCAGGCGCAGGCTGTGGTGTCTTATCTGCGGAAAAACGGCTTTACCGATATTCGCGTGGCGCCGAACCAGTTGCTGGTCGTCGCGGACGCCACGGTAGGGCAGGCCAGCAAGGCCTTCCATACCTCGATGATGCAATGGACGCTGAGCTATCCGTCAGGCAGCGAAAGCGGCTACGGCGCGGCCAGCCCCGTGCTGGTGCCAGCCGCGTTGGGCGATATCGTGGATATCGTGCAGGGCCTGCCGGGCCTGGGCCATGGCAGCAAGTACCACGCACCGCTGGCGCTGCCGTCCGCGCCCATTTCCAGCAGCGGCTACAGCCCTCGCGATTACGCAACCATCTACAACGCTGACAGCATCGCCCCCGGCTCGCGCACGCCGGTGGCCATCATTGCGCAGGGCGATATGAGCCAGACCATCAGCGATCTGGGCACGTTCACCGCGAATCATCAGATGGCTACCGTGCCTACCACGGTCATACCCACCGCCGCGGGAGTGTTGGGCGATGGCAGCGCGCAGGATGAAAGCCAGACCATCGTCGGCGCCGCAGGCGGATTGGCCAGCCTGGCCTTCTACACCATGCCGAATGGCGGCAGCGCACCGTCCACCATCGACCTGACCTGGGCGTACAACCGTGCCGTTGCGGACAATGCCGCCAAGATCATCGAAAGCTCCTGGTCGGTATGGGAACCGATCGCCCATCTCAGCGGCGCGCAGGCGCAGGACGACGCGATCTTCATGGCGGCGCAGGCGCAAGGGCAAGTGTTTGCCGTGCCCGTTGGCGAAAACAACGATCTGAACTGGCAGATTGACGACGTCTACGAATTCCCGCCGGAGCCCGCGACGTCACCTTATGTGGTCGCCATCGGTGGATCGCAGGCAAGCGTCGGCAATGCGCATCAGTGGGGTGGCGAGGCGCTATGGGCGGAGATGTCCAGTTACCTCGATCCCGAGGACCACACGGTCACTTATGACTTCTGGTACGCCAATGCGGGCTACAGCCTTCATGAAAGCGTGCCCTCGTGGCAGGCGCCGCAGGCTCTCACCGTCACGTCCAACCTGGCGGAGGTACCGACCACGCAACGCTACGTGCCGGACCTGGCTTTCGATGCGCACATGAATATCTCGAGCGACTGGACCGACAAGGATCATCCCGCCGGGCCTGCCAGTGGCGCACGCATCATCGTGGGCGGCGTGGAGCACCATCTGTTCAACGGCACGGAATTGTCCGCGTCTGTCTTCGCCGGTCTGTTCGCGCGCATCGAGTCGGCGCACGGCAACGCGTTGGGGCTGCCGACGCCGCAGATGTACGCGAACTTCGCCAAGGACCGCAGCCCGCTCCACGACTTCAGTGCGAGCGAGCACGCGAACTTCTACAACTACAACTGCCCCACACCGGGATGGACGGCCTGCTATGGCTGGGGCAGCCTCGACATCGGCAAGTTCAACGACTACGTGACGAGGTACTGGGGCCTGTAGGCACAGCGCAGCAACGGTCGCGTGGCCGCGCAGCGTTGATGCATGCCGACCGTGTTCGGACTATCGGTGGATCCTCGCGGCGCACACGTGCGCCGCGAGTGGATGCTCAGGCCAGTGCCTTGAGGCGGTAGAGCGTTTCGAGCGCTTCACGGGGCGACATCGCATCGGGGTCGATATTTTCCAGCGCACGCTCGACCACAGAAGGCTGTGCGGCGAACAAGCCCAGTTGCGGTGAATCGTCCGGCGCGCTCTTGCTGCCGACAGCCGAGGCCTGTTGATGCATGCCGCGCTCAAGTTCGGCGAGCGTGCGCCGCGCATCCGCGATCACCGACTTCGGCAGGCCGGCCAGCGCCGCTACCTGGAGACCGAAGCTGCGATTGGCGGGGCCTTCCTTCACCGCATGCATGAATACCAGCTGCTCGCCATATTCGACGGCATCGAGATGCACGTTCGCGATGGACGGATACTCATTCGCCAGCTCGGTCAACTCGAAATAGTGCGTGGCGAACAGCGTGTACGAACGGCTGCTGGCGGCAAGATGCACCGCGGCCGCACGCGCCAGCGCCAGGCCGTCATAGGTGCTGGTGCCGCGGCCCACTTCGTCCATCAGCACCAGGCTGTGTTCGGTGGCGTTGTGCAGGATGTTCGCTGTCTCGCTCATCTCCACCATGAAGGTGGACTGGCCGCGCGAGAGATCATCGCCTGCGCCGATGCGGGTGAAGATGCGATCGATCGGGCCGATCACCGCGTGCGAGGCCGGCACGTAGCTGCCGATATGCGCGAGCAGCACGATCAGCGCGTTCTGGCGCATGTAGGTCGACTTACCGCCCATGTTCGGGCCGGTGATTACCAGCATGCGACGGTTGTCGTCCAGCGCGAGGTCGTTCGGTTCGAACGGTTCGTCGCGCACCTTTTCCACCACCGGATGGCGGCCGCGTTCGATCGCGACGCCCGGCTCGTCGGTGAGTTCGGGTGCGCTCCAGTCGAGCGCGGAGGCGCGCTCGGCCAGCGTGGCGAGCACGTCCAGTTCGGCCATCGCGGAGCCTGCGTTCTTCAGCGGTTCCAGTTCCGCGATCAGCGTATCGAGCAGGGCTTCGTAAAGGGCGCGCTCGCGCATGAGCGAGCGCTCTTTCGCCGAGAGCACCTTGTCTTCGAAGGTCTTCAGTTCTTCGGTGATGTAGCGCTCGGCGTTCTTGGTGGTCTGGCGGCGCGTGTAGTGCGTGGGCGCCTTGTCGGCCTGGCCCCTGCTGATCTCGATGTAATAGCCGTGCACGCGGTTGTAGCCGACCTTGAGCGTGGCGATACCGCTGGCAGCCTTCTCGCGCTCTTCCAGTTCGACCAGGTATTGGTCGGCATGGGTGGAGAGACGGCGCAGCTCGTCCAGTTCCGCATCGTAGCCGTCGGCGATGACGCCGCCATCGCGCTGGAGCACGGGCGGTTGCGGCACCACGGCACGGGCGAGCAGGGCGGCTGTGCCGGCGTGGTCGCCGATGCGTTCCACCAGCGCATGCAGCAAGGGGCTGTCGAGCGGCGTGATGAGCGCACGCAGTGCAGGTGCGGCGGCGAGGCCATCACGCAAGGTGGACAGATCGCGTGGACGTGCCGAACGCAAAGCGACGCGCGCAAGGATGCGTTCCAGGTCGCCGATGCCGCGCAGCTGTTCGCGCAGCGCTTCGTACTGGCGGTTGTCGATCAGCGTGCCGATGGCCTGATGACGGCTGCGCAGCAGCTCGCGCGAACGCAGCGGGCGATTGAGCCAACGGCGCACCAGGCGGGCGCCCATCGGCGTCACCGATTCATCCAGCACGCCGAGCAGGGTGTGTTCGGTGCGGCCGCTGGGGTGCGTATCGAGTTCGAGGTTGCGGCGCGTGGCGGCGTCGAGCGCGATGGTTTCGCCGGCGCTCTCCACCGCCATGCCGGAAAGATGCGGCAGCGCGCTTTTCTGCGTCTCTTCCACATAGCCAAGCAGGCAGCCGGCCGCGGCGATCGCCAGCGGCATGCGGTCCACGCCGAAGCCGCCGAGGTCGCGCGTGCCGAAGAAACGATTGAGCTCGCGCCGTGCCGCATCGCCATCGAAATGCCACGGCGGACGCTTGCGCAGGCCGGGCAGCGAACTGACGAACTTCGGCCAGGCCACGTCTTCGCCGACCAGCGATTCGGCCGGCTGCAGTCGTGCGAGTTCCGAAGCCAGCGCTTCGGCGCTAGCGACTTCGCTGAGCAGGAAACGGCCGCTGGCCAAATCCACCCAGGCGAGGCCATAGGCGCCGTGCGCGCCCGCGCTGATCGCCATCAGCAGGTTGTCGCGGCGTTCTTCGAGCAGGGCGGCGTCGGTCACCGTGCCCGGCGTGACGATGCGCACCACCTTGCGTTCCACCGGCCCCTTGGCGAGCGCCGGATCGCCGATCTGTTCGCAGATCGCCACCGATTCGCCCAATCGCACGAGGCGCGCCAGGTAGTTCTCCACCGCGTGATACGGCACGCCCGCCATCGGGATCGGCTGGCCAGCGGACTGGCCACGCTGGGTCAGCGTGATGTCCAGCAGTCGCGCCGCCTTGCGTGCGTCGTCATAGAACAGCTCGTAGAAGTCACCCATGCGGAAGAACAGCAGCACGTCCGGGTGCTCGGCTTTCGCGCCCAGGTACTGGCGCATGAGTGGGGTGTGTTCAGTGCTGTTCTCGGCCATTCCCGTGCGGTGTCCTGATGGTGCCTGCCGGCGTCGAGGCGCTGGCCAAAGGCGCTCACTTTAGCGGTTCGGCCTGCGCTTGTTGAGCGGAGGCGCTTCGCCGCCACGTCTGCTTCGCCGGGCATTTGCTGCACTGCAATGGTGCAAGAGGCAAGGCCTTAGTCCGGGGCTGGTGCACGTCGTGGCCCGTATTTCGCCTGGAAATGGCGTAAGCCCGCGTTTTGGGCGGTTCCGCGCGGTGGCATGTGTGTTGCTAAGCAACAAACGGGCGGCCTGTGGCCGGCGCCGCGAGGCGCGAGCAGGGGCGATTCGTCATCTTCGGGGAGGAGGTGCTATGTCGGGCAAGGCGACACGGATCGAACTGTTGCAGTGGAGTACGCCGCAGATGCGCGCGTTCCATCTGAGTTGGCTGGCGTTCTTCGCCTGTTTCTTCGCGTGGTTTGCGGTGGCGCCGCTGATGCCGCTGGTGCGCGAAGAGTTCCGGCTGGGGCCCGATCAGGTCGCCAACATCACCATCGCCGCGGTGGCGGTGACCATCTTTGGGCGCCTGCTGGTAGGTCCACTGTGCGATCGCCTCGGCCCTCGTCGCACCTATGCGGGGTTGCTGCTGCTCGGGTCGATTCCCGTGTTCGGCATGGCGCTGGTACAGGGCTATGCCTCGTTCCTGGTCGCACGGTTGGCGATCGGGATGGTGGGCGCGGGCTTCGTCATCACCCAGTACCACACCTCGGTGATGTTCGCGCCCAATGTGGTGGGCACGGCCAACGCGACGACGGCCGGCTGGGGCAACGCAGGCGGCGGCGCGGCGCAGGCGGCCATGCCACTGGTGCTGGCGGGTTTGCTTGCGCTCGGCGTGGACCGCAGCCTTGGCTGGCGCGCCGCGATGGTGCTGCCGGGCGTGCTGATGGTTGTCGTGGGCGTCCTGTACTGGAAGTTCACGCAGGACAGTCCCGAGGGCGATTTCCGTGTCCTGCGCGCGCGTGGCATCAGTGCGGGAAGCGGCAAGCAGGGCGGCTGGGCCGCGTTTCGACAGGCGGCCGCCAACTACCGCGTGTGGATGCTGTTCGTCACCTATGCGGGCTGCTTCGGCATCGAGTTGTTCGTGCATGGCGTGGCGGCGTCCTACTACGTGGACCGCTTCGGCTTGGGTTTGCGCAATGCCGGACTTGCCGTGGGTGCCTTCGGCCTGCTGGCCCTGTTCGCGCGGGCGCTGGGCGGCATCACTTCCGACCGGTTGGCGCGCAGGCAGGGCTTGCTGTCGCGCGCCCGCCTGTTATGCGCACTGATGCTCTGCGAAGGCATCGGCCTGCTGTGGTTTTCGAGCGCGCAGGGCGCCGGCGTCGCGGTAACCGCCATGCTCACCTTCGGCTTGTTCACCCATATGGCGTGCGGGGCGACCTACGCGCTGGTGCCGTTCATCGACCGCAAGGCGCTCGGTGGCGTGGCGGGCATCGTCGGTGCCGGCGGAAACGTTGGCGCCGTGGCCGCGGGCTTCTTGCAGAAGTACACCGGCTCGGTGCAGCACACCTTCATGGCTCTGGGCGGCTTTGTCATCGCCGGTTCGCTGTGTGCGCTGGCGGTGCGCTTCAGCCACGAGCACGTGGCCGACGAAGAACGGCGTTACCAGGAAGCCTTGCAGCAGGGTCGCGCTGCGACGCCGGCGCTGGCCATCGACTGATTCGACGGGGAGATCATCGACATGACGATGAAGCTGGTCGTAGTGGGCAACGGAATGGTGGGCCATAAGCTGCTGGAAGAGCTGGCGGCGCTGCAGTCGCCGGGCCTGGACGTCACGGTGCTTTGCGAGGAAAGCCGACCCGCGTACGACCGCGTGCACCTGTCGGAATTCTTCACTGGCAAGAGTGCCGACGACTTGTCGCTGGTGGCGCCGGGGTTCTTCGAACAGGCCGGCATGCATTTGCGCTTGGCGACGCGCGCAGTGGGCATCGATCGTGCGATGAAGCGCGTGACTACGCATGACGGTGAGGTCATTTCGTACGACAAGCTGGTGATCGCCACCGGATCGTCGCCCTTCGTGCCGACGATTCCCGGCAACGATCGTCCCGGTTGCCTGGTGTATCGCACGCTGGACGACCTGGCCGCGCTTTCGCACTGGGGCGGCCAATCCCGGCATGGGGTGGTGGTGGGCGGCGGCCTGCTCGGATTGGAGTGCGCCAAGGCCCTGCGTGACATGGGGCTGGAAACGCACGTGGTGGAATTCGCCTCGCGCCTGATGGCGGTGCAGGTGGACGACGTCGGTGGACAGGTGTTGCGCAAGACCATCGAAGATCTCGGTCTCGTGGTGCATACCGGCAAGAACACGCAGCAAATCACCGACGGCCAGACGCTGCGCCACCGCATGAGCTTTGCCGACGGCAGCCACCTGGAGACCGACATCATCGTGTTCTCCGCCGGCATCCGTCCGCGCGATGAGCTGGCACGGCAAAGCGAGCTGGGCGTGGGGCAGCGCGGCGGCATCATGGTGGACAACTTCTGTCGCACGCGCGATCGCGATGTCTACGCCATCGGCGAATGCGCGCAGTGGGGCGGCAAGGTGTTCGGGCTGGTGGCGCCGGGTTACGACATGGCGCGCGTGGTCGCCAGGCACCTGCATGCGTTGCTGACCCGCAAGCCCTCGCCCGAGCTACCGGAGTTTGCCGGAGCGGACATGTCCACCAAGCTCAAGCTCATGGGCGTGGATGTGGCGAGCATCGGCGACGCGCATGGCGCCACGCCCGGAAGCCGCAGCTACCAGTTCAGCGACGGGCGACGCCAGGTCTACAAGAAGCTGGTGGTATCGGAGGACGGCAAGCGCCTGCTCGGCGGCGTGCTGGTGGGCGATGCCACCGACTACGGCACGCTGCTGCAGATGGTGCTCAACGGCCTGGAATTGCCGGACGCGCCGGAGTCATTGATCCTGCCTGTTGCCGATGGCAAGTCTTCCCCGGGGCTGGCGGTGGATGCGTTGCCGGCGTCGGCGCAGGTCTGCTCGTGCAACAACGTGAGCAAAGGGCAGCTGTGCGAGGCCGTCGCTGCTGGCGCAACGTCCATCGGTGCACTGAAGGATGCAACGCGGGCGGGCACGACCTGCGGCGGCTGCGTACCGCTGGCCACGCAGATCATGAAGGCGGAGATGAAGCGCCAGGGCATGGCGGTCAATCACCATCTGTGCGAACACTTTCCGTACTCGCGCCAGGAGCTTTATCACCTGGTTCGCGTCGAGCGCATCCGACGCTTCGACGAGCTGCTCGCGCGCCACGGCAGGGGCCTGGGTTGCGATATCTGCAAGCCCACGGTAGCCGGCATCCTGGCTTCGTGCTGGAACGAATTCGTGCTGCAACGGGAACACGCCTCGCTGCAGGACTCCAACGACTATTTCCTCGCCAACATCCAGAAGGACGGCAGCTATTCGGTGGTGCCGCGCATGCCTGGCGGCGAGGTGACGCCCGATGGGCTCATCGCGATAGGGCAGATTGCGCGCAAGTACGGCCTGTATACCAAGCTCACCGGCGGACAGCGGGTCGACATGTTTGGAGCCCGGCTCGAGCAGCTTCCTTCGATCTGGGAAGAACTGATCGCTGCCGGCTTCGAATCGGGGCATGCCTATGGCAAGTCGCTGCGCACGGTGAAGTCCTGCGTGGGATCGACCTGGTGCCGCTACGGCGTGCAGGATTCGGTAGGCACCGCCATCGATCTGGAAAACCGCTACAAGGGCCTGCGCTCGCCGCACAAGCTGAAGTTCGCCGTTTCCGGCTGCGCAAGGGAGTGCGCCGAGGCGCAAGGCAAGGACGTGGGCATCATCGCCACCGAGAAGGGCTGGAATCTTTACGTATGCGGCAATGGCGGCATGAAGCCGCGGCATGCCGAACTGCTGGCCGGTGATCTCGATGGCGACACGCTGGTTCGCTACATCGACCGCTTCCTGATGTTCTACATTCGCACGGCAGATCGCCTGCAGCGCACCAGTGTGTGGCGCGACAACCTCGAAGGTGGCATGGACTACCTGCGGGATGTGATCGTCCATGATCGTCTGGGCATCGCAGGTGAACTCGAAGCAGAGATGCGGCACGTCGTCGATACCTACGAGTGCGAGTGGAAGCGGGCGGTGAACGACCCGCAGGTTCGGCGCCGCTTTCGGCACTTCGTCAACAGCGAAGCCGGCGACGACCAGATGGACTTCGTGCCCGAGCGCGGCCAGATCAGGCCGGCCTCAGCAGATGAAAAGCGCCATCGGCCAGGCCGTATCCCGGTCGTGGTGGAAACGGAGTGAATCCATGAACACAATCGATTGGACGTCCATTTGCAGCATCGATGACATCGTCCCGGACACGGGTGTATGCGCCCTGGTCGATGGCGGGCAGGTGGCGGTGTTCCGGCTGGGGAAGGATGCGCTCTACGCGATCGACAACGTCGACCCCAACAGCGGCGCTGCCGTGCTTTCGCGCGGGCTGGTGGGAAGTCTGGGCGATCGCGTGGTGGTGGCCTCACCGATCCACAAGCAACACTTCGACCTGCGTACCGGCGAGTGCATGGAAGCGCCGGAGCACAGCGTGCACGCGTGGCAGGTGCGCCGCAACGGCGATGCCGTAGAGATCAGGCGCGGAGAACCATGACCCGACACCGTTCCCCTGGGGCAGTGCGTTGCGGCGGCATGACGGGTGGATGCGCATGAACGCGTCGGTGGCTACCACCTGCCCCTACTGCGGCGTGGGCTGCGGCGTGCTGGCGCGGATCGACGCCGATGGCGAAGTCAACGTGGCTGGTGATCCCGCGCACGGCTCCAACTTCGGCCGGCTCTGCGTGAAAGGCGCGGCGCTGGGGGAAACGGTGGACCTGCAGGGACGCCTGCTGCATCCGCAGATGCGCGGCGCAGACGGTACCTTCCATCGGGCGACATGGGATGAAGCGTTGGATCGCGTGGCAGCGGGATTTCGCCGCGTCGTCGATCAGCATGGCCCGGATGCCGTGGCGTTCTATGTATCGGGCCAACTGCTCACCGAGGACTACTACGTCGCCAACAAGCTGGCCAAGGGCTACCTCGGCACGGCGAACATCGACACCAATTCGCGCCTGTGCATGTCGTCGGCGGTGGCGGGGCACAAGCGTGCGTTCGGTGAGGACGTGGTGCCGGGGTGTTACGAAGACCTGGATCAGGCCGAACTGGTCGTGTTGATCGGTTCCAATACCGCCTGGTGCCATCCGGTGCTGTTCCAACGCATCACAAAAGCGAAGGAAGCCGGTGCGACGCTGGTGGTGATCGATCCACGCTTCACCGCGACCTGCGAGTCGGCCGACCTGCATTTGCCGGTCAAGCCGGGCACGGACGTCTGGCTGTTCAACGGGCTGCTGGTGTTTCTGTTCCAGCACGGCGTGATGGACACGAACTTCGTCGATGCGCACACCAGCGAATTCAACGCCGCGCTGGCCGCCGCCGCGGCAGATGCGGGCGATCCCGCGCAGGTCGCGCGCATCTGCGGCGTGCAGTTGTCCGACCTGCTGTCGTTCTATCGCCTCGTTGCGCGCCATGAGCGAACGGTGAGCCTGTTTTCGCAGGGCGTGAACCAGTCTTCCAGCGGCACCGACAAGGTCAACAGCATCATCAACTGCCATCTGCTCACCGGGCGCATCGGTCGGCCGGGCATGGGGCCGTTCTCCATCACCGGACAACCCAACGCGATGGGCGGTCGTGAGGTGGGAGGCCTCGCGAACATGCTGGCCGCGCACATGGAATTGCACGAGCCGGTGCATCGCCAGATCGTGCAGACGTTCTGGTCCTCGCCGCGCATCGCCTCGCGGCCCGGTTTGAAGGCAGTCGCCTTGTTCGACGCGATGCTCGAAGGGCAGGTCAAGGCGGTGTGGATCATGGGCACGAATCCCGTGGTGAGCCTGCCGGATGCCGATCGTGCAAAACGGGCGCTGGATTGCTGCGAACTGGTGGTCTGCTCGGACATCGTCGAGCACACCGACACCAACGCTCACGCACATGTGTTGTTGCCTGCGCTGGGCTGGGGCGAAAAGAACGGCACGGTGACCAGTTCGGAGCGGCGGATATCACGACAGCGCCCCTTCCTGCCTGCACCGGGCGAGGCGCTTGCGGATTGGCGCATCATCTGCGAAGTGGCGCGGCGGCTGGGCTTCGAAGAGGGTTTCGGCTTCGAGAATCCGCACGACATCTTCGTGGAACATGCGCGGCTTACCGCATTCCGCAACCATGCGCCGCGGAGTGATGGCGAGTCCGCGGCAGAGCGCCAACTGAATCTCGGCGGGCTGGCATCGCTCAGCCTTCAGGCTTACGAGGCCCTGGCCCCGGTGCAGTGGCCTGTATGCGAAGACGCCGCTGGAACGCCCCGATTGTTCACCGATGGTCGCTTCGGTCATGCGAACGGCCAGGCCCGGTTCGTGCCCACCGCAGCACGCTCGCCCGTCCATGCGACGGATCGCGAGTATCCGTTGGTACTCAACACCGGCCGCGTGCGCGACCAGTGGCACACCATGACGCGCACCGGAAAATCACCGAAGTTGGCCGGCCATACCAGCGAGCCCTACGTGGACATGCATCCCCATGATGCGCTGCGCAGCGGCGTGCGCGAAGGCGAGTTGGCGCGCGTGCATTCGCATTGGGGCGCGATGGTGGCGCGCGTGCGTCATGGCGGCGGCATCCTGGCGGGCAATGTGTTCGTGCCGATTCATTGGAGCGATCAGTTCGCGTCCGACGCGCGCGTGGGCGGCGTGGTGAATCCGGTGGTCGACCCGGTCTCCGGCGAGCCGGAGTTCAAGCACACGCCGGTGCGCGTGGAACCCTTCCTCGTGCGGTGGTACGGCTTTGCGTTCGGGCGCCGCGCACTGCCGACCTCGGAGCTCAGTTACTGGACGGTGATCCGGGGCGATCGCTTCCTGCGCTACGAGATCGCACACCGCGAACGGCCGAAGGACTGCCATGCCTGGGCCCGAACCTGGCTCGACGTGCACGATGCAAATGCCGATTGGCTGGAACACGACGATCAAGGGACGGGCGTCTATCGCGCGGCGCATGTAGTGGATGGCCGCATCGAATCCTGCGTGTTCCTCTCCGCCCGCCCCGACCTCCCTTCACGCCACTGGCTGGCCAGCCTGTTTGCGCGTGAAGCGTTGACTGATGCGGATCGCGTGGCCTTGCTCGCGGGTGAGTCGCCCGATGCGATCGCAGATGCGGGCCCGGTGGTGTGCTCGTGCTTTGGCGTGGGGCGAAACACCATCACCGAGGCCATTCGCGCCAAGGGCCTGGAAACGCCGGCAGGTATCACCGCTGTACTGCGTGCGGGCGGCAATTGCGGATCGTGCGTGCCGGAGCTGCGGCGGCTGATCGTCGAGGCGCGCGCAGAGGTCGACGCCTGAACTGATGCACGACAAACATGGGAGGCCATCGATGAAGCTCTATCCGCTGTTCGCCGATCTGACGGGGCTGCCGGTGCTGGTGGTCGGCGGTGGCAGCGTGGCATACCGCAAGGCGGAGGCCCTGCAGGCCGCAGGGGCCCGCGTCACGGTGGGCGCGCCGAAGTTGGACGAGCGGCTGGCCCGTGACGTTGACGATGGAACGCTGGCGTGGCGCTGCGGGTCATTCGCACCGGACTGGCTCGATGGCATGTGGCTGGTCATTGCCGCCACGGATGACCGCGGTCTCAATGCTTGCGTGGCCGAGGAGGCGGGCAAGCGACGCATCTTTGCCAATGTAGTGGATGACGCCGAACAGTCGCGTTTCCACGTCCCTGCCGTGGTCGACCGCTCGCCGTTGATGGTGGCGATTTCCACGGCAGGTGCAGCACCGGCATTGGCGCGGCGCGTGCGCGAGATGCTCGAGCGCGCGCTGGATAACGCGCTGGGAACCCTGGTGGCCCTGGCGCAGCGACATCGTGCGCGGATTCTGCAAGTACACGCAGACCTGGCTGCGCGTCGTGCGTTCTACGATTGGCTGTATGAAGGGCCCGTGTTGTCGCGGCTCCGTCGTGGGCAACCGCAACAGGCGGAGCGCCTGCTGCTCGATGCGTTGCACGCCGATAAGCCTCGGGGTCGCACGGGCTCCGTGACCTTGGTGGGCGCCGGCCCGGGACACCCCGGCCTGTTGACGTTGCAGGCGCTGCGAGCATTGAACGAAGCGGATGTGATCCTGCACGACCAATTGGTGAGTGCGGAGATCCTCGGTATGGCCCGGCGTGATGCCGAACGCTTTGATGTGGGCAAGCGTTGCGGGGGACGTCATGTGCCGCAGGAGCAAATCCATCGGCTCATGCTGGCCCACGCCCGCGAAGGACGACGGGTAGTACGCCTGAAAGGAGGGGATCCGTTCGTGTTCGGTCGTGGCGGCGAGGAGCTTGCCTTTCTCCGGCACCATGGCATCCCTTGCCACGTCGTGCCGGGTATCACCGCTG
The DNA here is from genome assembly GCA_000632805.1 of Dyella jiangningensis. Taxonomy (GTDB): domain Bacteria; phylum Pseudomonadota; class Gammaproteobacteria; order Xanthomonadales; family Rhodanobacteraceae; genus Dyella; species Dyella jiangningensis. The sequence continues at coordinate 896,865 of CP007444.1, forward strand.
CCGTCGCCTGCGCGGCCTTCGCCGGCATTCCGCTGACGCACCGCGATCATGCGCAGTCGATCTGCCTGTTGACGGCCCACGGCAAGGACGCTGTGGATGCGCTGGATACGCCCGCCCTGGGCGACGCCCGGCAGACCTTGGCGATTTACATGGGCATCGAGCGGATCGGCTCGTTGACGGAGCGACTGCTGGCGCACGGCCGCGCAGCGGATACGCCGGTGGCGATCATCGAGAACGGCACGCTGCCACAACAGCGCGTGATCACCGGAATGCTCCATGCATTGCCTCGGCTTGCCCAGCTCCATGCCGTCACGACGCCGGCGCTGCTCATCATCGGCGAGGTGGCGGCCTTCGCCCAGGAGCAGCCCGGGTACGACGAACGGACCGGCGACGGTGCAGCGCGGCTGGCGACGATGGAGGCGGAGCTGACGTGAAGGCGAATCATGGTCGAGGCATCGTGGTCCTGCCCTGGGCGAGAGGTTGTCGATGAGCGCGACTGCGCCACCTTCAGGACCATTGTCCGGCCGTTGCATTGCCGTGCCGGAGTCGCGCGAGCTGGATGTGTTCGCCGCGTTGCTGGAGCGACGTGGCGCCGAGGTACTGCGCTGCCCACTGGTGGATATCCGCGATGCGGCGGATCCGGCGCCTGTCCTCGCATGGCTGGAACAATTCAATGCAGGCGGATGCGACGACCTGCTGCTGTTCACCGGCGAAGGATTGCGCCGGCTGCTCGGCGCGATCGACCAGCATCGGCCGGCATGGCGCGCGCGCTTTGTGCAGCGTCTGTCTGATGTGCGCATCGTGGCCCGCGGCCCCAAGCCCGGCAGGGTGCTGCGCGAACTCGGCTTGCGACCCTCCATCGTGGTTGAACCGGCCACCACGGCCGGCATGATCACCTGCCTGGCGTCGATCGACCTGCGTGGTCGGCGCGTAGGCCTGCAGTTGTACGGCAGCGATCCCAACACCGTCCTGACGACGTTTCTTGCGGAAGCAGGTGCCCAAGTGTCGCCGGTCGCTCCCTATCGGTATGCGGATGCCGCCGACGACCAAGCCGTATTGGCGATGCTGGAACGCATGCGGCAAGGTGCGGTCGATGCGATCGCATTCACCAGCCTCCAGCAGGTCGAACGCCTGTCGAAGCTGGCCGCCGCGCAGGCGGAAGGCACGTCGCTGAAAGAGGCCTTGGCCGGCACACTGGTGGCCGCAGTGGGTCCCTTGGTGGCGGAGGCGCTCGCAAGGCACGACGTGCATGTGCAGGCCATTCCTGCTGGCAGCTATTACATGAAGCCGCTGGCGCAGGCGCTCATTGACGCATTGTCCCGATGAGGTGATGCCGGGCTGGCTGCCCGCCACCGGCTGGTCGAAGCAATCAGCGTAGCTGACCCACGGCACGGTTCGTTCGTGTATCGCCGCGGCTTGTGGGCCGCGGAACACGATGTGTAGGATCGACCGCCATGCATAGTCCCTTTCGATTGGCCGTCCATCGGATGGCGGCGCTGGTTCTGGCGCTGTCCTCGCCGCTTGCCCTGTGCGCAGGGAGCGAGCCCCCCAAGCCATCCGCTACCGAACCGGTGACGCTCTATGCCGGCGTCACGATCATCGACGGTACCGGCGCACCGGCCGTTCCCGACCAGGACATGCTTGTCCGTGGTGAACGGATCGTGGCGCTGGGTCCGCACGGTTCCCTGGCCGGCTCGAAGGAAGCCGGCGTTCGCACGATCGATCTTCATGGCAGTTACGTCATTCCCGGCCTGATCGACAGCCATGTGCACCTGGCTACGCCACCGGACGCCAAGCGTGCCCGGGCGCTGCTTCGGCGCAACCTCTATGCGGGCGTCACGGCCGTGCGCGACATGGCGGACGATCTCCGCTCGATCGGCGAGCTGGCGCGTGAAGCGAGGGCCAGCGAGATTCCTTCGCCCGACATCTACTACGCAGCCGTGATGGCCGGCCCCGAGTTCTTCGCCGATCCGCGCGTGGCTGCCGCGAGTTACGGCGTGACGCCGGGCAAGAGTCCCTGGATGCAGGCCATCGACAAGGACACCGACCTGCGCGAGGCGGTGACGCTGGCACGCGGCACCTCCGCCACGGCGATCAAGGTGTATGCGGATTTGCCGCCGGATCGCGTGGCGGCCATCACCGCCGAGGCTCACCGCCAGCACATCATGGTGTGGGCGCACAGCGCGGTCTTTCCGACGCGACCGGCCGACGTCATCGACGCCGGTGTCGATGTGATCAGCCACGCCTGCTATCTCGCGTATCAGCTCGAACCGGTGATGCTGAAGTCGTACGAAGACCACACGCCGTTCCATGACGAACTGCTGGCGAAGAGCGGCGATGATCCCGTGATGGCAGGCCTTTACCGCGACATGCTCAAGCACGGGACGATCCTCGATGCGACCGGCAGCTTGTTCGTCCGCTATGACGCCAGCCGCAAGGCGCACCCCGATCGCAAGCCGCTGCGCTGCACCGGCCCCACCACCGTTCGCCTGGTACGCCAGGCATGGCAGGCCGGCGTGCCGATCTCGACCGGCACCGATGACGACGGCGGCGTGAAGAGCGCATGGCCATCGGTCTATGACGAGATGCTCTTCCTCGCGCATGACGTGGGCATGCCGCCGCTGCAGGTGATCCGCTCGGCCACACTGGTGGGCGCTGAAGCAGCGGGGCAGGCGCAGGACATGGGTTCGATCGCCCCGGGCAAGCTGGCGAATTTCGCCGTGCTTTCGGCCGACCCGCTGAAGGACCTGGGTAATCTCCGCAGCATTCGCATGACGGTGAAGCGCGGACACGCGTACCCGCGCGCCGACTACCGACCGGTGACCAAGGAAGAGATGGGCGATGACGACGAATGATCGACGCAAGTTCCTCACCGGGCTGACCTGGACCGCGGCTGCCGCCATGTTGCCGTGGGAAGTGCAAGGCGCCGCGGTGCAGCGTGCGCCTGCGGCCGACGGTGGCATCGTCATCAACGCACTGGGTGGCTTGAATGATCCGAACCGCGACGCCGGCGGCGGCCTGGTGCCGGAATTCTCCGCGCGCGTCCTGTCGGAGGCGCACGCATCCGGGCTGACCGCGGTGAACATCACGCTGGGCTATGTGTCCGGTTCGGAAGACCCGTTCGAGGCCAGCGTGCGTGACATTGCTGCCACCGATGCCCGGGTCCGCGCGAACGAGGGTGACTTGCTGAAGGTGCTGACGGCCCGTGACATCCGCCGCGCAAAGGCGGAGAAAAAGATCGGGCTGATCTACGGTTTTCAGAACGGCGCCATGATGGGCAAGGACGCCACGCGTGTGGACATCTTCGCCAACCTGGGCGTACGCGTGTTCCAGCTCACCTACAACCCGGCCAACCAGCTGGGTGATGGCTCGATGGCGCCGGAGAACCGCGGACTCACGCCGTTCGGTCGCGAGGTGGTCGCGCGACTCAACGAGCGCCATGTGATGGTCGATCTTTCGCACAGTGGCGAACGCACCTGCCTGGAAGCCGCGCGTGTTTCCAAGGCGCCGATCTCGATCAACCACACCGGTTGCCGCGCGGTGACCGACCTGCCACGCAACAAGACCGATGCCGAGCTGCGACTGGTGGCGGAACGCGGTGGCTTCATCGGCATCTATTTCATGCCGTTTCTCAACGCCTCGGGGCATGCCAGGGCTGACGATGTCGTGGCCCACATCGACCACGCGGTGAACGTCTGCGGCGAGGACCACGTCGGCATCGGCACTGACGGCTCGGTGACCCAGATCGACGATCTCCATGCCTATCAGGCCGTCTTGGCGAAGGAGATTGCCGAGCGCAAGGCGGCCGGCATCAGCGCCGCCGGCGAACGGCCGGATACGTATCCCTTCGTAGTCGATCTGCGCGGGCCACAGCAGTTTCACAAGCTGGCCCAGCTGCTGGCGCAGAAGGGTTATTCATCCGGGCGAATCGAGAAAATCCTCGGCCTGAATTTCCTTCGCTACGCGGAATCCGTCTGGGGAAGCTGAAGGCTTCGTGCGGCACGCTTGCGTCGGGTCTTGGCGTGATGGCTCGGGCAGGGTAGAAGGAGCGGCTTGTGCCGTCCCCAGGAAATGCCATGACGTTGTCCGCTCCCACCGATGCCGAGCTCAAGGAGCTTGCCGAGCAGATCGCAGCCTCCGCGCTGCGCCATCGCCTGATGCTGGTTACCGCCGAATCGTGCACCGGCGGCTGGATCGCCAAGACGCTCACCGACCTGCCGGGCAGCTCGGCCTGGTTCGATGCGGGTGTGGTGACCTACAGCTATGAGGCCAAGGAAGCCCTGCTGGGCGTGAATCCGCGCACGCTGGAACGCACCGGCGCCGTCAGCGAGGAGACCGCGTTGGAGATGGTTTCGGGCGCGCTGGCGCGTTTCGGCGCCGGCATGGCCGTTGCCGTGACCGGCATCGCCGGACCGAGCGGGGGCACGGCGGACAAGCCGGTCGGCACCGTCTGGATCGGCTGGAAGCGCCGCGGCGGCTACGCGCACGCCCAGCTGTTCCATTTCGACGGCGACCGCGAGTCCGTGCGGCGGCAGACGGTGGCGGCGGCCCTCAAGGGCGTCATCAAGGCGCTGACGGACTGATTCCCCAAGCCTTTCCTGGCCGGCTTGACCGGTGTGGGATACTCGTTGATCACAGATCGCAGCCCGTGAGACCAGACGCGGGCATCATGCCTTCCATTCACTGCCACCCCAGGATTCAAGACGATGGATGACAACAAGCGCAAGGCGCTCACCTCGGCCCTCGGCCAGATCGAAAAGCAGTTTGGCAAGGGCGCGGTCATGCGCCTGGGTGATCGCACCGACGACGCCATCGACACCGTGTCCACCGGCTCGCTGGGTCTGGATATCGCGCTGGGCGTCGGCGGCCTGCCGCGCGGCCGCGTGGTGGAAATCTACGGTCCGGAATCCTCGGGCAAGACCACCCTGACCCTGCAGGTCATCGCCAACTGCCAGAAGAACGGCGGCACCGCAGCCTTCGTCGACGCCGAGCACGCGCTCGATCCGACCTACGCCGCCAAACTGGGCGTCAACGTGGACGACCTGCTGGTCTCCCAGCCCGATACCGGTGAACAGGCGCTGGAAATCGCGGACATGCTGGTGCGTTCGGGCGCCGTGGATGTCGTGGTGGTCGACTCGGTTGCCGCGCTCACGCCGAAGGCCGAAATCGAAGGCGAAATGGGCGACTCCCACGTGGGCCTGCACGCCCGCCTGATGAGCCAGGCGCTGCGCAAGCTCACCGCCAACATCAAGAAGTCCAACTGCCTGGTGATCTTCATCAACCAGATCCGCATGAAGATCGGCGTGATGTTCGGCAGCCCGGAAACCACCACCGGCGGCAACGCGCTGAAGTTCTACGCCTCGGTGCGCCTGGACATCCGCCGCATCGGCGCGGTGAAGAAGGGCGAGGAAGTCATCGGTTCGGAGACCCGCGTCAAGGTCGTCAAGAACAAGGTGGCGCCGCCGTTCCGCCAGGCCGAGTTCGAGATCCTCTACGGCGAGGGTTCCTCGCGCGAAGGCGAGATCATCGAGCTGGGCGTGGCGCAGAACCTGATCGACAAATCCGGCGCCTGGTACAGCTACAAGGGCGACCGCATCGGTCAGGGCAAGGAAAACGTCCGCCAGTTCCTGCGCGACAACCCGGCCATCGCCAACGAGATCGACGCCGAGCTGCGCGCCCGCCTGCTGGTGAGCAATGGTTCCTCGCCGCTGCCGGCGGTGGAAACGGAAGAGGCCTGATCGACGCAACGGAGGCGCCATGCCGGGACTGAAGGGAAGCTTCTTCATTGCAGTTCTGGCGGGCGCCGTCGGCGTCATGGGGTGGGCGGCGTATCAACGCTTTGCCCATCCTCCGGTTCCCCGGGCCGTACCGATGAAGCTGCTGGCTGACGGGGTCTGGGTTTCCGAGCAGATCGGCCCGCCGCAGCTGGTGCTGTTGCAGCAGAAGCATTTCGCCGCCGTGGTGGATCTGCGGCCGGACGGCGAAGTGGCAGGGCAGCCCTCGTCGAGCGACATGGCGGACGCCGCAGGTCGCGCCGGATTGGCTTTCAGCTATGCCCCGGTGCCGCATGGCGCCATTCCGGAGCAAGCCGTCAACGCCTTGCAGAAGGCGCTGGCCAGCCAGCCCAGGCCCGTGCTGCTCTATTGCCGGAGCGGCCGGCGTGCGGCCCGCACCTGGGCCCTGGCCGAGGCATCGCGTGCTGGTGGCCTCGACGCCCGGGCCATCACGCAGGTCGTGCTGGCCGTGGGGCAGCCGGTGGATGACCTGGGCGCCGAGATCGAAGCACGCATCGCGGCCCGTCCATCCGCAGGTTGACCCTCCCCATGGATATCCACACCGCCGAAACGCTCCAGCCGTCCCGGGCCTCAGGCTGGAAGGCGGCATTGACGATCATCGTTGTGGCCGTCGGGTTGGTGCTTGGCGCCGTCCTCGGGCTCATCGGCGCGTTGTACTTCGGCTTCATCGACTTCCGCTGCTAGGCACATGGCGCGCGACCGCGACGACAAACCTGACAAACCCACTGCCTACAACAAGGCGCTGGGCTTGCTTGCGCGACGCGAGCATTCGCGGCGCGAGCTGAAACTCAAGCTCCGCCAGAAGGGTTACGAAAGCGAAGAGGCCGGCGCGGCGCTCGATCGTCTCGGCGAGCAGCACTACCAGGACGACGACCGCTTTGCCGAAATGCTGGTGCGCAGCCGCGCGGCGCAAGGCTACGGGCCGATGCGGCTGAGGGCCGAGCTGAAGAGCCACGGCTTTTCCGACGCCAGGATCCGTGCCGTGCTCGACGAGGCGGAGGTGGACTGGGACACCAACGCGCTGGCCCAGCTGAGGCGACGTTTTGGCACCGGATCGGCGCCAGATCGCGAAGAAAGGGCCCGCCGGGCGCAATTTCTCTTGCGTCGGGGCTTTCCCGCCGCCACAGTACGGAGTGTTACCCACGCCGACGTGGACGACGCAGCCGACGATGAAGCCTGACCTCCCCGCGACTTGGGGCGGGTAAGCGGCGTTTCGGCGCCGTTCGCGGGCGTGACCTATCCGCCAGGTCCTCCCCAGCCGCATGAAAACTGCCGAAATCCGCTCGACCTTCCTCGACTATTTCCGCTCCAAAGGGCACACCATCGTGCCGTCCAGTTCCCTGGTGCCGGCCAGCGATCCCACGCTGCTGTTCACCAACTCGGGCATGGTGCAGTTCAAGAACGTGTTCCTGGGCAGCGAGAAGCTGCCGTACGTGCGCGCGGCCGACGTGCAACGCTGCCTGCGTGCCGGCGGCAAGCACAACGACCTGGACTCGGTGGGCTACACCGCCCGCCACCACACGTTCTTCGAGATGCTCGGCAACTGGTCGTTCGGCGACTACTTCAAGCGCGACGCCATTGCGTACGCCTGGGAGCTGCTGACCGACGTCCTCAAGCTGCCCAAGGACAAGCTGTGGGTCACCGTCTATCACACCGATGACGAGGCTTACGACCTGTGGAACAAGGAAGTGGGCGTGCCGGCCGAGCGCATCGTGCGCATCGGCGACAACAAGGGCGCACCGTTCGCTTCCGACAATTTCTGGCAGATGGCCGACACCGGCCCCTGCGGTCCGTGCACCGAGATCTTCTACGACCACGGCCCGGGCATCGCCGGTGGCCCCCCGGGTTCGCCCGACGAGGACGGCGACCGCTACATCGAAATCTGGAACCTCGTGTTCATGCAGTTCGACCGCGCGCCCGATGGCACGCTGTCGCCGCTGCCGGCACCGTGCGTGGACACCGGCATGGGCCTGGAGCGCCTGGCCGCCGTGCTGCAGCATGTGCATTCCAACTACGAGATTGACCTGTTCCAACATCTGATCAAGGTCGCCTCGCAACTCACGAAGACGCAGGATCTCGCCAACAAGTCGCTGCGCGTGATCGCCGATCACATCCGCGCCTGTTCGTTCCTCATCGTCGATGGCGTGCTGCCGTCCAATGAGGGCCGCGGCTATGTGCTCCGTCGCATCATCCGTCGCGCGTTGCGCCACGGCTGGATGCTGGGCGTCCGCGGCGATTTCTTCTGGAAGATGGTCCAGCCGCTGGTCGAAGAGATGGGCGAAGCCTATCCGGAACTCAAGCAGAAGCAGAGCTTCGTCGAAGACGCGCTGCGCACGGAGGAGCGCCGCTTCGGCGAGACGCTGGAGAACGGCATGCGCCTGTTCGACGCCGTAGCCGCCAAGGCGAATGGCACGATTCCGGGCGCGGACGCGTTCCGCCTGTACGACACCTACGGCTTCCCGATTGACCTCACCGCCGACATCGCGCGCGAGCGCGGCCTCACGGTGGACATGGACGGCTTCGAGCAATCCATGAAGGAGCAGCAGGAGCGCAGTCGCGAAGGCGGCAAATTCGAAGCCAAGGGCCAGATGCCGGCCGAGCTCGCGAGCCAGCTGTCGCCTACCCAGTTCCTCGGTTACGAGGCACTGACCAGCCAGGGCAGCAAGGTCGTCGGCATCGTGCGCGGCGGCAAGCAGTTCGATGCGTTGGAAGCAGGCGAAGACGGTCTCGTCATTCTCGATCGCACGCCGTTCTACGCCGAATCCGGTGGCCAGGTCGGCGACACCGGTTCGCTGATGAGCGTCTCGGGCACCTTCGCCGTAGGCGATACGCTCAAGATGGGCGGCGTGTTCTTCGGGCATGCGGGCCGTTGGAGCGGCAAGCAGGCGCTGCGCGTGGGCGATGTGGTCGACGCCAATGTCGATGGCGCACGCCGCCAAGCCATCGTGCTCAACCACTCGGCGACGCATCTGCTGCACGCCGCGCTGCGCAAGGTGCTGGGCGAGCATGTGACGCAGAAGGGCTCGCTGGTAGCACCCGAACGCCTGCGTTTCGACTTCTCGCATTTCAAGCCAATGAGTGCGGATGAGCTGCGCGAGATCGAAAGCCTGGTCAACGCCGAGGTACGTCGCAACGAGTCGGCCGAAATCCATCACATGGCGTACGACGCCGCGATCGAATTCGGCGCGATGGCTCTGTTCGGCGAAAAGTACGGCGACGAAGTGCGCGTGCTGAAGATGGGTGATTTCTCCACCGAACTCTGCGGCGGTACCCACGTGGGCCGCACCGGTGACATCGGCCTGTTCAAGATCGTCAGCGAAGCCGGCGTGGCCTCCGGCGTCCGCCGTATCGAAGCTGTTACAGGTGCCGGCGCGTTGGCTTACGTGGCCGACGAAGAGCGTCGCCTGGGCGAGTTCTCCCAGCTGCTGTCGTCGTCCGGTGACGATGCCGTGGAGAAACTACGCCAGGTCTTCGACAAGCAGAAGAAGCTCGAGCGCGAGCTGGAGTCGTTGCGTGCCAAGGCGGCAGGATCCGCGACGGCCGACCTTGCTTCTACGGCTCAGGACGTGGGCGGAATCAAGATCATCGCCGCGCGCCTCGAAGGCCTCGATGCCAAGGCGTTGCGCGACAGCATGGACCAGCTCAAGCAGCAGCTGGTCGACTGCGTGATCCTGCTCGCCGGCGCGGCCGACGGTCGCGTGTCACTGGTCGCAGGTGTAGGCGGCAAGGCGCTCGGTCGCATCAAGGCGGGTGACGTGGTGTCCCACGTAGCCAACCAGATCGACGGCAAGGGCGGCGGCCGTCCGGACATGGCCCAGGGCGGCGGCAATGACAGCGCTGACTTGCCAGGCATCCTGAACGGTCTCGCTGGCTGGATCGGTGAGCGTCTCGCTTCCTGAAGCGAAGCTATCGCTCAGACTCCGTTCCCGTTTACGCATTGCGCAGCCCGCGGACGCTCGGCTAGTATCAAAACCGTCGACACCGCTGGTTGCGACGGTGTCGGCCGACATGGCATCACAGGGGATGCTGAGTCTGTGAACCGGGGAAGGCGGTAGGGCCTTCGGCGGTACGATCGTCGAACTGTCCAGACGGTGAAGCTCAGGGGTGAGGCGGAACCGTCTGTTGGCCTATGACCAAAGTATTCATGGAGTGGCAAACATGTTGATTCTGACCCGCAGGGTCGGTGAAACCTTGATGATCGGTGACGAGGTGACCGTTACCGTTCTGGGCGTGAAGGGCAACCAGGTGCGCATTGGCATCAATGCCCCCAAGAACGTCGCGGTGCATCGTGAAGAGATCTATCAGCGGATCAAGAACGAGCACGAGCCGGATGCTTCCGGCGAAACTGGCGAACACTGACAGGCGATAAAAGCTTTACCTAGGGCGCGCCGGTTAGTATCCTTGCCGGCTCCGCAGTGATGCGGACAAAATTCGGAGAGATGCCCGAGAGGCCGAAGGGGCTCCCCTGCTAAGGGAGTATAGGGTCAAAAGCCTTATCGAGGGTTCGAATCCCTCTCTCTCCGCCAGATGCGCAAAAAGCCCCTAACGGGGCTTTTTGCGTATCTGGCGCAGCAACGTGTACGGACGAAGCCTCCGTTCGACAAATTTGTAGGGAACCTGTTGGACAGCCGAAGGCTGGCCCCGGAGCGCGCAAGCGCGGAGGGGTGAGGTCCATGGATGGGCCGAACAATCCTCGCCTCACGTCACGCGACCGAGTCCTTCAACAACGCCCCGAACGGGCTTGCTTTGCATATCTGGCGGAGAAGCGATCTTGCACGCCGCCGTGTTGTCCGGAACAGCCGCATACCGCGATGATGGCGATGCGATTCTTGCGTGCGGAGACGACATGACACCTGCTGGACCTCTGGGCGACCATCCGCAGCGCGATTACGCGCGCAAGCTGCAACTGTTCAACGCATTCGCCGGGCCTGACCTGCAAGCGCTGATGTCGGCCGCGGGAGTGAAGCCTGGCATGCATGTGCTTGATGCAGGCTGTGGGACAGGCGAAACGCTGGAGCGATTGGCGGGTATCGTCGGGCCCGGTGGCCTGGCGGTTGGCGTGGATCTTTCGGCACCCCACATCGCGGCGTCCGCATCGAATGCCATCCGCACGGGCCAGCTGCAGGCGGATGTTGCGCGATTGCCGCTGCGTGCGGGCAGCCTGGACTTCATATGGTGCGCGAACACCATCAATCACCTGCGCGACCCCGTCGATGCGTTGCGTGGCATGTCGTCACTGCTGCGGCCTGGCGGCCGTATCGCGCTAGGGCAGAGTGCGTTCCTGGCGGATATGTACTTCGCGTGGGACTTGCGACTGGAGCGCCTTGTGAACGAGGCGGTGCGGCAGTACTACCGCGAGCGTTATGCGCTGGACGAGCGCGATCTCACTTCCGTCCGCGCGCTCGTGGGGCTCATGCGCGAAGCGGGCTTGGATGACGTCCGACCACAAACCATCGCCATCGAGCGCATCTCGCCGGTCGACGTGGCCACGGAGGCCTATCTGCGTGAGGCGATTTTTCTGCAGACCTGGGGTGAACGCCTGAAGCCGTATCTCGCGGAAGCCGATTACGCCGAACTCGAACGGCTATGCGATCCGCAGCATCCGTCCTACGCGTTGCGGCGGCCGGACTTCCATTTCATCCACACCTTCACGCTGGTGAGCGGATCGCACTGACGCCGGAAGGTCAGGGCAGGGGAAGGCCGCGCAGTTCGGCGCCTTCTGGCGTGATGCGCAGCACAGAGCCCTGTTCGTACCAGTCCCCCAGCACGATGCGTTCGGCCGGCTGGCCGTCCAAATCGAAGCGATGGATGGCAGGACGGTGCGTGTGGCCGTGGATCAGTCGCTTCACGCCGGCGTTGCGCATCGTCTCGGCGACGGCATCGGCGTTGACGTCCATGATGGTTTCCATGGTGCTGCCGGTGTGCGCGCGGCTGTCCTCGCGCGCCTTCGCGGCGAAGGCGCGTCGGGCCGCCAGCGGCATGGAAAGAACCTGTGCCATCCATTCCGGCGTGCGGACCTGCTTGCGCACGGTCTGGTAGGCGGCGTCGTCGGTGCAGAGCACGTCGCCGTGCATCAAAAGGGTGGGGCGGCCATACAGGTCGTGCACCGTGCCGTCGCTCAGCAGCGTGAAGCCTGCGCGGCGGGCGAAATCCTCACCGAGCAGGAAGTCGCGGTTGCCGACCATGAAATACACCGGCACTCCTGCATCGCGCAGCGTCTTGGTAGCCAGCGCGATACGCCCGGGCAGCGCGGCATCGTCGTCATCGCCGATCCATGCTTCGACGAGATCGCCGAGGATGTAGAGCGCGTCGGCTGAACGTACTTCGTCGCTGGCGAGGAATTGCTCGAACAGGTGGGTGATTTGCGGACGGCTGTCGTCCAGGTGCAGGTCGGCAATGAACAACGTAGCCATGTGACTCAGCCCTTGGACTTGGGCTTGTCGGAGGACTTGGCGGGTGCCGGCGCGGTCTTCTCGGTGCCAGGCTTCGCCGTTGCAGGCTTCTGCTCGCTGCCCGGAGTCTCCTCGCCGATCACGTTGGCACTGTCGATCACGACGAGAGGGTTGGGTACGTCGGTAGCGAACGGACCCAGGCCACGGGTGGGTAGGGCGGCGATCTTGTCGACTACGTCCATGCCTTTGACCACTTTGCCGAACACCGTGTAGCCCCAGGTCAAGCCGCTCTGGTTGCCGACGAAATCGAGGCGGCGGTTGTCGACCAAGTTGAAGAAGAATTGCGCCGTGCCGGAGTTCGGGTCGGCCGCGCGTGCGACGGCAACGGTGCCGCGCAGGTTGGAAAGGCCATTGTCCGCCTCGCTCGCGATGGCCGAACGAGTGCGCTTGGCCTGCAGGTCGCGCGTATACAAGCCACCTTGCACCAGGTAGCCCTGGATGGCGCGATGGAACACGGTGCCGCTGTAGAAGCCGTCCCGCACGTACTGCAGGAAGTTGGCGACGCTCTTGGGCGACTTGTCCGGATAAAGCTCGATGGTGATGTCGCCCTGCGAGGTATGCAGCACCACTTCCGGATGGGGTTGCGCGGCAGGCGTGGGCGCCGGCTTGGCGGCCTGGGCCTGGAGCACGAGCGGCGACATCAAAAGGGCAACGGCGAGCAGGATTCGTGTCATGGCGGGCTGGGCAACGTGTGGCATCAGGACATGATACGCGTCGATGGGAGGGAGTGGACCCGGCAGGGCATGGGCGCGGTCAGGCTCAGTACGGATGGACTTCCAGCAGCAGCCCCAGCTCGTTCAGCGGCACCTGCTCCTGCTCCAGGTCGGCTTCGCTGAGCGGGTGCTGCTCCAGCCACAGCGACGGGACCAGCAGGCGCATGCGGTGACTGGTGGCGCCCAGTTGCATCTGGGGCAGCGATTCGGCGCGACGCGCACGGCGGAACAGCACCGCAAGGCGCAACAAGGCGGTGATGTAGCGAGCGAGCTGGCGATAACGCTGCGGCAGGGCCGAGAAGATGGCCTTGTCCGGCTTGCGGCGATGCGCCTCGACGATGGCTGCCAGCAGTTGCTGTTCCTGCCGCGAAAAACCCGCCAAGTCGGCGTGGCGAAGGATATAGGCGCCGTGGTGATGGTGCTGGCTGTGCGCGATGGCAAGGCCGATTTCGTGCACGCGCGATGCCCACGACAACCACTCGCGCGCCTCGCCATCGAGCTTCCACGAGCGGGCGATCTGGTCGAAGAACATCAGCGCCGTCGATTCCACGCGTCGTGCCTGCGCGCGATCCACGCCATAACGGTTGGCGAGTGCATCGATGCTCGAGGTACGCGGATCGGTACCGCCGGCGCGGCCGATCAGGTCCCACAGCAGGCCTTCACGCATCGAGCTTTCGCACACGCGCAAGCGTTCGATGCCCAGCGCTTCGAAAGCGGCCTCGAAGATCACGACGCCGCCGGCGATCACCGGCGCGCGGTCCTCGGCGAGACCCGGCAGCTTCAGCGCGCCGATCTGCCCCTGGCTCAGCAGGGCATCGCGCAGCGCGGCGAGGGACGCCGGCGTGATGCCGTCGTCGGAGAACTTCATGGCCTGCACCACCGAACCGATGGCCTTCGCGGTGCCGGAGGAACCGTAGGCTTCGACCCAGCCGGACTCGCGGTAGTCTTCCGCAAACTGCTGCAGCAGCACGCCGATCTCGTTGTTCGCCCGTTGCCAGCGCTTGCGATTGAGCTTGCCGCCGGGGAAAAAGCGCAACGTCGAGGCAATGCAGCCGGCCTGCACGCTTTCCGTATGCATCGGCGCGAACCCGCGGCCGATGATGAATTCGGTACTGCCGCCGCCCACGTCGATGATCAGCCGGCTTTCGCGCGAAGCGGGCAGATCGTGTGAGGCTCCGAGGAAGATCAGGCGGCCCTCTTCACGGCCTGAGACGATTTCCACCGGGTGGCCCAGCGCGGCTTCGGCCGAGGTGAGGAACGATTGCGGCGAGGCCAGACGACGCACGGTGTTGGTAGCCACGGCGCGCACGCGGATCGAAGGCACGCCCGCGATGCGCTGGCCGAAGCGGGCAAGGCAGTTGAGTGCGCGGGCGCGATGTTCTGCATCCAGCGTGCCATCGGCACGCAGGCCGGCGGCCATGCGCACCGTCTCGCGCAGGCGATCGATCACGCGGGGCTCGCCGTGTTCCACCCGGGCCACCACCATGTGGTAGCTGTTGGATCCCATGTCCACGGCGGCGATCAGTTCGCCATCCTTGATCGGGGTCTGATCGCCTTGGCTCATGCGGGGCTCACGTCGGGCTGCAAGGGATGATTCTCTCATGCTGGCATGCCGTCGCGAAGCGGCCGTGAGATTCAGGCCGTGGCGGGCACCAGCTTGTCCAGCAGCCATTGCTGGGCGCTATGCGGCGCCGCATCGAGGGCTTGGGCGCGCGTGTAACGTCCCTTGCCGTCCAAAAGCCAGGCGTCGACGTTATCGGTCAGATAATTCGCCAGCGTTTCGTCGTAGACACGCTTGGCCAGCGTCGGGTCGAGGATGGGGAAGGCGACTTCAATGCGGCGCATGAGGTTGCGCTCCATCCAGTCCGCGCTCGCGCAGTAGAGCTCCGGCGCGCCGTCGTTGGCGAACCAGTACACGCGGCTGTGTTCGAGAAAGCGCCCGACGATGGAGCGCACGCGGATGCGCTCCGACACGCCGGGGAGGCCAGGGCGCAGCGTGCAGGCGCCGCGTACGATCAGATCGATCTCCACGCCGGCCTGTGAGGCGCGATACAGCGCCTGGATCACATGCGCTTCGTTCAATGCATTGAGCTTGGCGACGATGCGCGCGGGCTTGCCGGCCAGTGCATGGTTCGTCTCGCGCTCGATCTTCTCCAGCACGTTGCGGTAAAGCGTGAACGGCGAATGCAGCAGGTGATGCAGTTCGATCACCGGCCCCAGGCCCGACAACTGCTGGAACACCTTGTGCAAGTCTTCGCCGATGCCCGGGTGCGCGGTCATCAGACCGATGTCGGTATACGTGCGGCTGTTGGCCTGGTGATAGTTGCCGGTGGACAGGTGCACGTAGCGGCGCAGGCTGTCGTCTTCGCGGCGCACGATCAGCAGCATCTTCGCGTGCGTCTTGAAGCCCACGACGCCGTACACCACCTGCACGCCGGCTTCCTGCAGGCGCGTGGCGAGGCGGATGTTGGCTTCCTCGTCGAAGCGCGCGCGCAGCTCGATCACCACGGTGACGTCCTTGCCGTTGCGCGCCGCTTCCACCAGCAGATCCACCAGCGGCGTGTCGACGCCGGCGCGGTAGAGCGTCTGCTTGATCGCGAGCACGGCGGGATCCTGCGCGGCCTGGCGCAGCAGGTCCACCACCGCGGCGAAGGATTCGTACGGATGATGCAGCAGCACGTCGCGCTGGCGAAGCACTTCGAACTTGCAGCGGCTGTCGTTGAAAATCGCGGGCAGCTGCGGGATGAAACGCGGGAACTTCAGTTCCGGGCGATCCAGTCCGTCGTAGATGGTGCCGGCGCGAATGATGTTGACCGGGCCGTCGCAACGATAGACGTCCGTTTCCTCCAGCTCGAAGTTGGCGATGAGCATCGACACGATGGACTTCGGGCAGTCGTTGCCGATTTCCAGTCGCACCGGGCGTGCATAACCGCGGCCCAGTAATTCTTCGCTCAGCGCGCGGGCAAGGTTGTCCACCTCGGCCTCTTCCACCATCAACTCGCTGTTGCGGGTGACGCGGAACTGGTAGGCGCCGGCCACCTTGAAGCCGGGGAACATCAGGTCGACGAAGCCCTGCAGCAGCTCCGCCAGGAAGATGTAGTGCACGCCGCCATCGCATACCTCGTCGGGCAGGCGGATGATGCGCGGCAACGAGCGCGGAGCGCGGACCAGCGCCATGTGTCCTTCGCGACCGAACGCATCGCGGCCCTTGAGCACCACGGCGATGTTGAGTGTCTTGTTGAGGATGCGCGGAAACGGATGCGCCGGATCCAGGCCCAGCGGCGACAGCACCGGCATTACCTCATTCTCGAAATAGCCCTGGAGCCAGCGCTTCTGGCGCTCGGTCCAACGCGAGCGAGTGAGGAAATGGATGCCTTCGGCATCGAGCGCCGGACGCAGCTCTTCCTGCCAGGTGGTGTACTGCTGGGTCACCAGGTCGAGCACGCGCTTGCGGATACGGGTCAGCAGCTCACCGGAGGAAAGCCCGTCGGGGCCTGGCGCCGCGGAGCCGAACATGTGGTGATGCTTGAGCATCGCCACGCGCACCTCGAAGAACTCGTCGAGGTTGTTGGCGACGATGCTGAGGAAACGCAGTCGTTCCAGCAGCGGGATGCGCGTGTCGCGTGCCTGGGCCAGTACGCGGAAATTGAATTCGAGCGCCGCCAGTTCACGGCTGAGGTAGAACTCAGGAGCAGCACGGTCGGCAACAGGCGAGGGAGTGGCAGGTTTGCGGCGCATTCCGCCATTCTGGCCGATGCGACGTTTTGTTACATGGCGCAGTGCCGCGGACTGTGACGGCCGTTCAGGTAGCGTGGCGCGTTCGCGATCAGTCCGGATCGGCGCCGCCGGGCGTCAGCAGCCTTTCCCTGCTGAACCAGCACGAGAACGTGGAGCCCTGGCCAGGCTCGCTCTGGATGTCCAGCCGTGCCTGGTGCAGGTTCAGCACGTGCTTGACGATGGAAAGCCCAAGGCCGGTGCCGCCGCTTTCACGCGAGCGGCTGGAAGACACGCGATAAAAGCGCTCGGTAAGGCGCGCGAGATGCGTCGCCGGAATACCGTAGCCGGTGTCGGTCACCGAATACACCGCGCCTTCCGGCGTTCGGCGCCAGCGCACGGTGATGCGCCCGCCGGTAGGCGTATAGCGCACGGCATTGCTCACCAGGTTGGAGAACGCGCTGTGCAGGTCCTTCACCGAGCCGAGCAGGTCGGCGTCGGCGGTGGATTCCACGGTGATCTGATGGCGGCCCTGGCTCAGCGCCTCGGCTTCCTTCCGGATCGTGGCCAGCAGTGGCGTCATCTGCACGCGCTCGTCCTGCACGTGCTCCTGGGTTTCCAGGCGCGAGAGGGTGAGCAGGTCTTCGACGATCTGCCCCATGCGCTTGGACTGCGCGCGCATTTCGCTGAGCACGGGCGCAAGCTCTGGCACGTCTTCCGGATCGATCAGCTCGAGGTAGCCATGGATGACGGTAAGCGGCGTGCGCAACTCGTGCGAGACGTTGGCCACGAAGTCGCGACGGATCTGTTCCAGTCGCGTGAGGTGGCTGATGTCGCGCGCGAGCAGGAGCCGCTGGCGGCGCCCGAACGGCAGCAGCGTGACATTGATATGGCGATTGGGGTGGCCCGGTGCCGCCACATCGTTGAGCGGTTCGCGCGCGCCGTCCTTAAGCCAGCCAGCGAGCTCGGTCGTGCTGAGGCGTTCGTCCAGATGCGCACCGCGATCCTGCGGGCGGCGAAGACCCAGCAGATCTTCGGCGGCGTGGTTGAACCAGCGGACGTGCTGCTCGGTATCGAGCAGGACGACCGCATCCGGCAGGCTGCCGGCGGCGCTGCGCAAGTCGCGCAGACTGGAGGCGATGCGGCGGGAGCGCGTCATGAAACGGTCATGCTGAAGGGAGGTCACCGTGGAACTTTGCGTCATCATGTGCTGCGCTTGATGACGGATTTGGGTCAGAAGCAAGACGATTTCCGCGATGGCAACCAGCGCCACGCCAGTGGCCACATGGCCTCCCGCAAACCAGCCCACGCCGCCGCCCACGAGCCATCCGGCCACGAGAAGGGCCGGCAGCTTCCACGAGCGTTCGAAGAGGTAGGGCATGGGCGGTCAGTCATCGATGCCGGGCTGGCGGTGCGCCAGCATCGGCAAAAGGCTGCTTGCCCGCAATAGCGCGGTTTGCGCCTCAGGGGCTGGCGGAAAAACGGTAGCCCGCGCCACGGACCGTCTGGACCATGTCGTCGAGCTTCCATGGTTCCAGCGTCTTGCGCAGGCGGCGGATATGCACGTCCACCGTGCGTTCTTCCACGTACACGCTGCCGCCCCACACATGGTCGAGCAGTTGCGCGCGCGAATAGACCCGCTCGGGATGCGTCATGAAGAAGTACAGCAGGCGATATTCCGTCGGCCCGATGGTGACCGCATCGTCGCCGGCGAACACGCGATGCGCGGGACCGTCGATGCGCAGGCCGCCAAGTTCGACCATGCCCGACCCGTCGTCGCCCTGGCTGCGGCGGAGCACGGCCTTGATGCGCGCCACCAGCTCGCGCGTGGAGAAGGGTTTGACGACGTAGTCGTCCACGCCGGCTTCCAGTCCGTTGACGCGATCCATCTCTTCGCCGCGTGCGGTGAGCATGATGATGGGGACTTCGCGGCTCAGTTCTTCCTTGCGCAGTCGGCGCGCCAGTTCCAGGCCGCTGGTACCCGGCAGCATCCAGTCCAGCAGAATGAGGTCCGGTACCTGCTCGGCGATGGCCAGCTGGGCGGCGCGGGCGTCGGCGGCGTGGATGGCGTCCATGCCCGCCTTGCGGAGGGCAAAGGCGACCATGTCGCGGATCGAGGCTTCGTCTTCGACGATCAGGATGCGTTTGTGCACGCGTGGGGTCCGCTGTGGGGGCCTATGACGCAATTATTGCAACGGGGGAATGTTACGCGGCGATGACATTTCACACGGTCGCAACGTGACGGCAGCCTCATGCCGCCACGAAACGGCTCAACGGCGCGCTTCGTCGGCACTGAAGCAGAGGCGGCTCTGGCATGCCGAGCCGTTCTGCAGGGGCTGCTGGCTGCGGCCATCGGGATTGTCGTCGGTCTGCACCCTGCGCTTGCGCAGCTCCATCACCAACGGCGTGAGGTCGTTGATGCGCGCCTGGATGCGCGCGCGGGCGTAGTAGTCCAGGTCCGGCCGTTTCAGCAGGCGCTTGAGCTGCTCCATGGCATCGAACGGGCGGCCGGCGAGATAGGACGCATCGGCATAGGCCTCGCCGGCACGCACCGTGTCGCCTGCCTTGTCGCTGGCCCGTGCGTAAGTCCGGTAAAGCTCCGGCTCGTCGTTGTTGTCCAGCATCGGCATCAGCATGGTGGCCGCCTGACGGGCATTGTCCTGGCTGCCGCCGTCGATGAGCGCGTTGGCATAACCCAGCGCGATGGCCCGGTTGCGCGGCGACTGCTGGTTGAGGTCGGCATAGAGCGCGAGCGCCTCCGCGCGATGCCCGGCTTGCAGCTTGGCGTCGGCCATGGCCAGGCGCAGCACCTGGTTGCCCGGATGCGCCGTCAGCAGCGGCTGCAACTCGTCGATGGCCTTGCTGCCATTGTTGCTGCGGATCAGCGCGAGCGCGTAGCCGTAGCGGTTCGACGGCGTGTCGAAACTGCGGTCGTTCTTCAGGCTGGACGCGTAGTACGACGTCATCTGGCCCGGGTCGTTGGACAGCACGCGGACGCGCTCGCGCATCAGCAGGAAGTTGTCCACGCCATCCTTGTCGTGGTTGATGAGCGAGGTGGGATCCTTGACGAAGGCGATGGGTGCGGTACTTTTTTCCCATTGCGTCTTGTCCAGCGTCGACCCGCTCGGGCGCTGCTTCTGGCGGGCCGCCAGCGTACCCGCACGGGCCTTGGCGTCGCTGATGCGATCCATGGTGACCGGGTGGTCCTGCAGCAGCGCCGGCGTGTCGCCCAGGTCCCCGCCGGTACCCACGCGCAGCGTGTCTTCCATGCGGCCGAAGAACGAGGCCATGGCGCCCGGGTCGTAGCCCGTATTGGCCAACGTCTGGATGCCCGCGCGGTCGGCTTCGATTTCGTCCTTGCGGGTGAAGTTGATCTGGCGCTGCATCAGCAGGCCCTGGCCGCCCATCAGGATGGCGCCTGCGGCATCGCCCGCGCCGGCTCCCGCGCCGGCAGCGATGGCGCCCAGCAGCACCAGGGCCATCAGCGGCGTGTCCTTCTTCGACGCCTCGAACGCACGCTGCAGGTGGTTCTGTGTGATGTGGCCGATCTCGTGGGCGATCACGCCCGCCAGTTCGCTCTCGTTGTTGGTGAGAACGATCAGGCCGGAATTCACCGCGATATAGCCGCCGGGGGCGGCGAACGCGTTGATGATGTTTTCCTTGGCGATGAAGAACTGGAAATGATCCTTCGGCTTTTCGCTCCCCGAGACCAGGCGGTAGCCGAGGTCGTTGATGTAGTCGTCGAGCAGGGCGTCGTCCAGCACCATGTTCAACGCGCGCATCTGGCGCAGCATGGCGGCGCCGTAATTCTGGGCCTCCTGCGGGGAAATCAGCGCGTTGGCCGAGCTGCCGAGGTCGGGCAGGCGCACGTCACGGTCCTGTGCCGGGGCACTGAGCGTCAGTCCGGCGCAAACCATCGCCGTGAGCAGGCGGGAAAGCGAGAGGCGGCTCATGGGCGTCCTGCCCGGGAAAACGGTGTCGACATGCGGGTTGCTGTCCTTGGATCGACCCTGCGCCAGGGCAGCCTGGGGCACGGACGGCAATGGAGTCCTGAGGTGTTGAGGGCGGGGCGTGGTGCCATTCGCATAGGTCAGCGACAATACCATTGTGAGACAGCCGCCAAAGGCGTCGGTTCAGCATCCATTGGCTTGTTTGGAGAGGTAGCCAACCCCATCTTCAAACAGTCGTATTAATTTCCGGTTTCGGAGTTTGTCGTGCCCAAGATCGAGGTCTATTCCACCGCAGTATGCCCCTACTGCGTGTCCGCCAAGAACCTGCTCAAGTCCAAGGGACTGGAGTGGACGGAGGTGCGTGTCGATACCGACCCGGCGCAGCGCGAAGCGATGCTGGCGCGCAGCGGTGGGCGTCGCACGGTGCCGCAGATTTTCATCAATGGTCACCACGTCGGCGGCTTCGACGACCTCGCCGCCGCCGACCGCAACGGCAAGCTGGCCCAGCTGCTGGAGATCACCGCATGAGCAAGCCCACGGACGAGCAGGCCGGCAAGGACCGCGTCGCGGAATTCACCGCGTTCCGCCAACGCATGAACGAGCGCATCCTGTCTGAAGACAACCAGGTCGTGCGCCGCTTTTTCGCGCTGGACACCCAGACCTACAAGCCCGGCGCCCTGGACGTGAAGACCAAGGAGCTGCTGGGTCTGGTGGCCTCGATGGTGCTGCGTTGCGATGACTGCATCAGCTACCACGTCGCCCAGTGCAAGGAAGCCGGTGTGACCCGCGAAGAATTTTTCGAAACCTTCAGCGTGGGCCTGGTGGTGGGCGGATCCATCGTGATCCCGCATCTGCGCCGCGCGGTGGATTTCCTCGACCAGCTCGAGTCCGGCGGCGCTACCTCGGCCGATTGCGCCAGCCACGGCTGAGCGCGTAAAAAAACGGGGCGTGCCTGACTCCTTGCCGCCCCGTTGACGCATGCGAGTTTATTCAATGCTGCATGCGAGGATTTGCAACGCCCAAGCGGGCGCCCGCTCTGGCCGCATGAAGCGGCATAGGGGATAATTGAAGGGTTTTATAACCCTGATCTCCCTGCTTCAGGGTTGTGCGATTCATATCCCAAGGAGTGTCCCCATGAGCAAGACCATTGCCGTGATTCCGGGCGACGGTATCGGCCCCGAGATCATGAAAGCCACGCTGCGCGTGCTCGATGCGCTGGACTGCGGTCTGTCCTACGAGTTCGTCGACGCCGGCATGGTCGCGCTGGAGAAGAGCGGCGATCTTCTGCCGCAGCCGACGCTCGATGCCATCGCCAAGCACAAGGTGGCCCTTAAGGGCCCGCTGACCACGCCGGTGGGCGGTGGCTTCACCTCGATCAACGTGACCCTGCGTCGCCACTTCGACCTGTACGCCAACGTGCGCCCGGCGATCAGCTTCCCGGGCACCAAGTCGCGCTTCGAGAACATCGACATCATCACGGTGCGCGAGAACACCGAGGGCGCGTACCTGTCCGAGGGCCAGACGCTGTCCGAAGACGGCGAGACCGCCATCTCGATGGTGCGCAACACCCGCAAGGGTTCCAGCCGCATCGTGCGCTACGCCTTCGAACTGGCCGTGAAGAAGGGCCGCAAGAAGGTCACGGCGGTGCACAAGGCCAACATCATCAAGACCGCCTCGGGCCTGTTTCTCAACGTGGCGCGCGAAATCGCCAAGGAATACCCGCAGATCGAGTTCAACGAAATGATCGTTGACAACGCCTGCATGCAGCTGGTGATGAAGCCGGAGCAGTTCGACGTCATCGTCACCACCAACCTGTTCGGCGACATCCTGTCCGATCTTTGCGCCGGCCTTGTCGGCGGCCTGGGCCTGGCTCCCGGCGACAACATCGGTACCGAAGCCGCCATCTTCGAGGCCGTGCACGGCTCCGCGCCGGACATCGCTGGCAAGGGCATCGCCAATCCGTGCGCGCTGCTGCTGGCCGCGGCCGACATGCTCGATCACCTCGGCATGGTCGACAAGGGCGACAAGGTGCGCAACGCCATTCGTGACGTGATGACCAACGACCGCGACAGCGTCACGCCGGACATTGGCGGCAAGGGCACCACGGACACCTTCGGCGACGCCATCGTCAAGCGCGTGCGCGTCTGATAGATGTTCCTGCAGGATGAAAGAAAAAGCCCCTCGCGCGAGGGGCTTTTTTTGTGCGTCAGGCGGCCTGTTTCACCGGTGACTTGTAGCTGCCGGCGGGCGTCTGGAACGCGACGTTGATGCGGTTCCAGGTATTGATGAGGCCGACGAGCAGCGTGAGGTTCATCAGCTCTTCCTCACTGAAAGCGGCACGTGCCAGTTCGTACACGTCGTCGGACACACCGTGTTCGCCGAGCCGCGTCACCGCCTCAGCCCAGGCCAGCGCGGCACGCTCACGCTCGCTGTAGAGCGACCCCGCCTCGCGCCAGCCCGACACCAGGTAAAGGCGCTGCTCGGATTCGCCGGCGGCACGCGCGTCTTTGCTGTGCATGTCGAGGCAATAGGCGCAGCCGTTGATCTGCGACACCCGCAACAGCACCAGCTCGACCATCGGCTGCTCCAGACCGGCCTGGTGGTGCACCGCCTCACCGAAATCGAGCAACGGCTTGATGGTCTGGAAGTGCTTCATCACCGAAAGACGCTTGGACATGGGAGACTCCTCGAATGCGGCCACCACGGCCGCTCATGACAAGGACGTACCGCCCAGCGGATTCGTGACAGCTTCCAGGCGAGCCAGCTTTTCGGGATTGCGCAGAGAGTGGATGCTGGTGATGCGCTCGCCGTCGGTTTCGATCCAGGCCACCGTCGCCAGCGTGGCGTCCACCCAGGTGAGCAGGGCAGGGGCGCCGTTGATCCACTGCAGGCGATGCACGATCGGCAGATCGCGGTAGCGCTGCGCGATGATCGAATACAGGCGCACGAGGCGATCGCCGCCCTGCAGCGGGCGCAACGTGGCCGTGGCCTTGCCGCCGCCGTCGGCGAGATGGATGGCGTCCGCTGCGAACAGTGCCTGCAGCGCCGGCACGTTGGCCTGCTCCAGCGCATCGCGGAACTTCTCCAGAAGACGCCGCTGAACGTCCGGCGCGTGCGTGAAACGCGGGCGCCCTTCGCGAAGGCGCTGGCGGGCACGATGCACGCGCTGCCGACAGGCGTCTTCGGCGATCTCGAGCATGCGTGCCGCCTCGGCGTGGCTGTAATCGAAAACCTGGACGAGGAGGAATGCAGCGCGTTCTTCCGGGCTGAGACGTTCGAGCAGCGCAAGGAAGGAAAGATTCAGGCTTTCCACGCGCTCCAGGGCTGCTTCGGGCTGGTCGACGTCTTCGATCAGCGGTTCCGGCAGCCAGGGGCCGGTGTAGTGCTCACGCTCGGTCTTCGCCCGGCGCAGACGATCGAGCGCGATGCGCGTGGTGACCGTCACGAGCCAGGCTTCGGCATCGTCGAGGGCATCCGTATCCTGCTGGTGCCAGCGCAGCCAGGCATCGTGCAGCACGTCTTCGGCATCGGACTGCGTGCCCAGCATGCGATAGGCCAGCCCCAGCAGGCGGGGACGATGTTGCTGGAATAGAGCGGTGGCATGGTCCATGGAGGGTTCCTCAGGAGACTCCACTCAAGGACGCGTGGGCTTGCCGATTCGTGACCGGTCAGCGCACCAGCGGCCAGGGCGCCAGGAAGATCAGCCAGATCAGCAGCAGCATGCCGATGTACTTGGCCACGCGAAACAGCTTTGGATGCTTCTTCTTGAAGGCGCGGTTGCGCTCGCGGCTGCGCTGGTTGAGCGCGAACATACGATTCACGAAACCGGTCTTCTCTTCCGGCGACTCGGTGTTGGGCGAGGCGGTGATCTTGCCCATGAAGGCGCCGACACGATGGTTGATCGCATTCATGAAGCGCGTACGCAGCGGGCGCTCCACGTCGGCGAACAGGATCACGCGAGTCTGGTCGGTGCGGTTTTCCGCCCAGTGCACGTAGGTCTCGTCGAAAACGACGTCCTTGCCATCGCCCCAGCTATGGATCTCACCGTCGACGAAGATGCGGCAGTCTTCGGAGTTCGGCGTGATCAGGCCAAGGTGGTAGCGCAGGGAGCCCGCGAATGGGTCGCGGTGCGGATTGAGCTTGCTGCCCGGCGGCAACAACGCGAACATCGCCGCCTTCACGCTGGGGATGGCGTTGAGCAGCGCCACCGTCTTGGGGCACAGCGCCTCGGCGGATGACAGCGGTTCGCCATACCACTTCAGGTAAAAGCGCTTCCAGCCCTGCTTGAAGAAACTGTTGAAGCTGGCGTCGTTGTGCTTTTCCGCGGCGCGGATATAGCCCTCGTCGAACAGGTGCAATGCCTCCTCGCGAATGGCCTGCCAGTTTGCCTGCAGCAGGTCCAGCTGCGGAAAGCCGCGGCGGTCGAGGATGGGCGTGGCCGGCACCGCCGAAAACGCATACATCAGCAGGTTGTACGGCGCGAACACGGCCGAGTGATCCACCAGCTGGCGGTCGAAGCGCAGCTTGGCGCGCCCGCGAAGGTGCACGAGCAGCACGCAGAGCACGAACACCACCAACAGGATCAGCAGGACGAGGCGCGGAGCAAGGATCATGGACGAAGGCGCAGCCAAGGGTCGAAGTGCCTAGTGTAGCGCCAGGCCCGTCGTGAGCCCTGAGCTACGGTTCAGCCGGGGGTTCAGTGTCCCAGCACATGTACGGGTCCACCGCCCGGCCGGTAGCTTCGCGCCAATGCACGATGGACATAGCCCACGGCGCGGCGCACGGCAGAGCGGGGCTGGTGCCCCCGGGCGAGCTCCGCGGCGATGGCGGAGGCCAGGGTGCAGCCCGTGCCGTGGCCTTCGATCGCCAGGCGCGGGTGGCGCAATTCCATGATGCCCTTGGCGTCGTAATAGCGATCTACCACTTCGCGTTCAGTGGAATGGCCGCCCTTGAGCAGCACGGCCGTCGCGCCGAGTTCGAGCAGCGACTCGCCGGCCTTGTCGTAATCCTTGGGGCTGCGCAGCTTGCGCCCGAGCAAGGCTTCGGCCTCGGGCAGGTTGGGCGTGAGGATATCGGCGAGCGGAATCAGTTCTTCCATCATCGCTTCCACGGCGTCCTCATCAAGCAGGCGCGCACCGCTGGTGGAAATCATCACAGGATCCACCACCAGCCAGGCCGGCTTGCGTGTGCTCATCTCTTTTGCGACCAGTCGCGTGACCGAGGCGCTGCCCAGCATGCCGGTCTTCACCGCGCCGATGGGAAAGTCATCGAACACGGCTTCGATCTGGCTGCGAATGTGTTTCAGCGGCACCGTATGCACCGCGGTGACACCACGGGTGTTTTGCGACGTGATCGCCGCGATCACCGAGAGTCCATGCACTTCTCGCGCATGGAAGGTCTTGAGGTCGGCCTGGATGCCCGCACCACCGCCGGAATCGGAGCCGGCGATGGTGAGGGCAATCGGTGGGGATCTACGTGACATCCCGCGAGCTTACAGCGCCTCCGACGCAAAATCCGCCAGACGCGAACGTTCGCCGCGGCGCAGGGTGATATGCGCCGAGTGCTCCCAATGCTTGAAGCGATCCACGGCGTATGTCAGGCCCGACGTCGTTTCCGTGAGGTATGGCGTGTCGATCTGTTCCACGTTGCCCAGGCAGACAATCTTGGTGCCGGGGCCTGCACGGGTGATCAGCGTCTTCATCTGCTTGGGCGTGAGGTTCTGCGCCTCGTCGATGATCAGGTAGCGCGAGAGGAAGGTGCGTCCGCGCATGAAATTGAGCGAGCGGATCTTGATGCGCGAAGCGAGCAGGTCGTTGGTGGCCTGACGTCCCCAGCTGCCGCCTTCCTCGGGATTCGCCAGCACTTCGAGGTTGTCGGTGAGCGCGCCCATCCACGGCGTCATCTTTTCCTCTTCGGTGCCGGGCAGGAAGCCGATGTCCTCGCCGACCGAGACCGTGGCGCGCGTCATGATGATCTCGCGATAGCGCTGCTGGTCCATCACCTGTGCGAGGCCAGCGGCCAGCGCGAGCAGCGTCTTGCCGGTGCCGGCGGTGCCGAGCAGGGTGACGAAATCGACGTCCGGATCCATCAGCACGTTGAGCGCGAAATTCTGCTCGCGGTTGCGCGCGGCGATGCCCCATACCGCATGGTTTGCATGACTGTGGTCGTCCAGCAACACCAGCGTGGCCTTGGTGTCGTCCACGTGCAGCACGCGCAGTTCCACGCTGTTGTCGCCGGGCAGGAACAGGCACTGGTTGGCGTACCAGTCTTCGTCCTCGTGCCGGTCGAGCTTGTAGAAGGTGCGGCCACGTTCGTTCCACGACTGCACTTCCGGGTGACGATCCCAGAAATCCTCGGTGAGCTCGGTCGAACCGGTATAGAGCAGGGTGAAATCGTCGAGCGCACGATCGTTCTGGTAGTCCTCCGCATCGATGCCATAGATCTTGGCCTTGATGCGCAGGTTGATGTCCTTAGTGACGAGCACGACGGCGCGATCAGGATTCTGGTCGCGCAGCTCGATCACCGCGGAGAGGATCAGGTTGTCGGCCTTGCCGTGGCCATTGGTCGTGCGCTGCTGGAAATACAGGCGACCCACGCCATTGCCGCGCCGGAGGTTGACGCCTTCGGGACTGATCAGCTCAAGCCCGTTGCTGATGCCATGGCCGTTGCCACGTTCGATCAGTTCGTTGAGGAAGCGACTGACCTGACGGCCGTTGCGTGAGACTTCCGAAGCGCCTTTCTTCTTTTCGTCCAGCTCCTCCAGCACCGTCATGGGTATGAAGATGTCGTGTTCCTCGAAACGGAACAGCGAGGTCGGATCGTGCAGCAGGACATTGGTGTCGAGAGCGTAGATGCGCTTGCTTCCGGTCATACGGAAGGAACCTCTTGGGCGTGCGAGGTGAAGGAACCGCGGCGCGGGGTGCACCGCGGGAAGCCGGCCGTTCCGGCCGGTGTGCCGTGCGCGGCGTTTCCCGATCGCCGTGGGCGATGGAAAACGCGGCGGGAGGCTAGGTCGTCGATCACTTGGCGGGGATGGCGTCGAGCACGGCTTGGGCGTGTCCGGTAACTTTCACGTTTCGCCATTCCTGGGCCAGCCTTCCTTCGGGATCGATCAGGAAGGTACTTCGTACGACACCCATGTGACGTTTTCCATACAGCACCTTCTCGTGGATCACGTCGAAGGCCTGGCACCAGGTTTCGTCGGGGTCGGAGACCAGCGGGAACGGCAGTTCCTGCTTGGTGGCGAAATTCGCATGGGATTTCACCGAGTCGCGCGAGACGCCGATGATCTGTGCGTGGCGCTTCTGGAACTTCGGGTACAGATCGCGAAAATCCTTCGCTTCGCTGGTGCAACCGGGCGTGCTGTCCTTCGGATAGAAGTACACCACGACCCATTGGCCCTTGAGGCTGTCGAGCTTCAGCTCGCTGCCGTCACCGGTAAGGCCTTTGAGTTTGGGGGCTTTCTTGCCAACTTCGGGCATGGGTTCTCCTGCGAAGCCGGGGCCGGCTTCGACGCTTGGCTGGAATCGAGGGGAAAACAGGCAGCGGAGGAAGACGAGCCGGTGGTAAGCGTGCGACCTGCGATCGGTGCTGCTCGACCCGCTCGTTGCATGTGCGCTCTCCGGTACTGCCTGGAGACAGAGACTAGCGCTTGCGACGACGAATGAAACCTCTTGCGTGCGATGACGGCAGGGGGCATTCTCAAGAACCCGACGCCCATCCCGCAAAAGCGGATTTCAGGGCGTCGTGCGCAACGACCGCATGGATCAGAACTTGACCGGATCCATGATCGCGTCCAGGTTCAATCCATCGCAGAACTCCAGGAAATCGTCGCGCAGTGCGGCGATATGCGTCGCTGCGGGAATGCCGATGGTGATCTGCGCCTGGAACATGTCGGCGCCCGTTTGCATGGCCTGGTAGCGCAGCGAACTGAGCTGCTCGATCACGATGTCGCGCCGATCGAAGAAGTCGATGATCTTCACCAGGATGCCGGGGCGATCGGCCGAGATGACTTCCACCAGGTAAGGCAGCAGGTGCGAATGTTGTTCGCGCGGACCGGTGCGGTAATGCACCAGGCGCAGGTCTTCATCGCGCGCCAGCTTGGTCAGCGCGGATTCCAGCTTGGCCACCGCGTCCCACGCGCCCGTAGCCAGCAAGGTCAACGAGGTGTCCGTGCCGATGGTGGCGACCCGTGCGTCCGCCAGGTTGCAGCCGGCCTCCGCGATCCGCTTGGCCAGCGTGAGCAGCGGCGTGCGCGGAGCAGGGGTCAACGTCTGGATCAGCAGCTGGTTGTCGCTGCCGGTGCGCGTGGAGGAACGATTCAAGGAGGTCCACCTGTGGCAGCCCCCGCCGTGGCGGGGTGAAAATCGATCATCCGAGCTTACTTGTCGCCCCTGTAAAGCCGCAAGTAATATGCAGGGCTTGGATTTTGTCCGGAGCAGGTCTTGAACATTCGCGGAAGCATCTGTGCCCTGGTGACGCCGTTCGCGGCGGACGGTGCACTCGATCTGGAGGCATTCGGGCGTCTGCTCGACTTCCAGATCGCGGGCGGCACGGAAGGCGTGGTCGTCGCCGGCTCCACCGGCGAGGCGCACATGCTCGAGCATGATGAATACGACCGCCTGCTCGCGTTCGCCGTGGAGCGCGTGGCAAGCCGCGTCCCGGTGATCGCCGGCACGGGAGAGGCCGGTACTGCGAAAACGGTGGCCCTGACGCGTCGTGCGAAGGCACTGGGTGCCAATGCCGCGCTGGTTGTGGCCCCTTATTACGTGCGCCCAACCCAGGAAGGCCTGCGTCGCCACTTCCTGGAAGTGGCCGAGCACGGCGGCCTGCCGGTGCTGCTGTACAACGTGCCCAGCCGTACCGCCTGCGACCTGCTGCCCGAAACGACCGCCCAGCTGCGCGACCACCCCGCCATCATCGGCATCAAGGAAGCCCTCTCGACTGATGAGCGCATCCGGGCCTCTGCGGAACTTGCGCGTCCGGATTTCGTCTATCTGTCCGGCGATGACGGTACGGCCTGCAAGGCCATGCTCGCAGGGGCTGCCGGCACCATTTCGGTAGTAGCCAATCTGGCGCCCCGTGCGTTCCGCATGTTGTGCGAGGCGGCCACGGCCGGTGACCGGCTCGAGGCGCAGCGTTGCGATGCCGTCCTGGAGCCGCTGGTGCAGGCGCTCAACTGCGCGCCGAATCCGATTGCGGTGAAGGCGGGCCTGCCGTCGCTCGGGCTGGGGTTGGCGGCGCCGCGTCTACCCTTGGTGGAACTGGAAGAGGGGCCGGATCGTGCGCGACTTCGCGAAGCGGTGGCGGCTCTGGCATCCTTGGCGAATGCGGCCTGAAGTTTCGGGCACCTGATACTCCTACGGAATCTGCTTACATGAAGAAATCCCCGCTTGTCGTGGCCCTGCCGGTGCTGGCCGTGTCTGCCCTGTTGCTCTCCGGCTGCGGCATGTTCCGTTCGCAGAAGGCCTGGGAAACCGCCAAACAGGAATCGCCGCTGGAAATTCCCCCGGGCCTGGATACGCCCTCCAGCAATGCCGCCCTGGTGATTCCCGAGCAGGGCGCCAACAATCCGACCTCCAACGGCGCCACGGCCAATGTGGGCAAGGGCAACCAGATCGCCGATGGCTTCGTGCTGAATGACACCGTCGAAAACACCTATCGCCGCGTTGCCCAGACGCTGGAAAAGGGTGATATCGGCCAGGTTCTGGCGCATGACGACGATGCGCACACCTATTCGTTGAGCGTGATGGCCTCGGACGAGCCGACCGGCAAGAAGGGCTTCTTCAGCAGCATGTTCAACGGCAAGTCGAAGCAGACTGCCGACGCGCCGGGCGCCGCACCGAAGCAGGTTCAGCTGTCCATCAGCAGCAGCGGCGAGAAGGCGAGCGAAGTGCGCGCACAGGGCGACGCCGCGGCCGTGGCCAAGGTCATCGATACGCTCAAGGGTCGCCTCGGCGGCGGTTGAGCCTTCGCGAGACCACAAAAAAGCCGCCCTACGGGCGGCTTTTTTTATGCATCGGCGGGTTCGGCTGGATGGATCGCAAAACCCGCCGATCGCGCTCAGCGCTGAAGCAGATCGATCTTGTTGGGCTTGTTTTCCCAATCCTTGGCATCGGCCAAGCCGTCCTTGCGTTCGGTGATCACCGGCCAGCTCTTGGCCAGCTCAGCGTTCAGCGCCACGAACGATTCCTGGCCGCCGGGGACGTCGTCCTCGGGGTAGATGGCGTTGATCGGGCACTCGGGCTCGCACAAGGTGCAATCGATGCACTCGTCCGGATTGATGACGAGGAAGTTGGGGCCTTCATGGAAGGCGTCGACGGGGCAAACCTCGACGCAATCGGTGTATTTGCACTTGATGCAGTTGTCGGTGACGACAAAAGTCATACTGTCGCGAGCCTGTTCTGAAGGGCTGCGGCCCGTGCCAGGCCGGAAGTGGCGCTCCCTACGAGGTTCGAACTCGTGTTCCCGCCTTGAGAGGGCGGTGTCCTAGACCACTAGACGAAGGGAGCGAAATGCACCGGAGCGCGCTAGTATAACGGAATTGTTTCGCCCGGCAATGCCCGGGGGGCTTACAGGCCCTGCGCGAAATGGTCCCGCCAGCCACAGAAGGCAAGGTGGGATGTGGATGCGGCAACTGCCGCGAATGATCGCTAGAACGGCGCAAAGCGCCTGCAAGGATCCAAACCGCTTGAGTCAAGACGCAAGGACCACCGCCAAGCCTGCACTGCGCATCATTCCGCGCGAGCAGCATGTGATCTCGCGCAAGAACATCAGCAAGGCAGCGCTGCGCGTGCTGTATCGCCTCAACGAGGCCGGCTACCAGGCGTATCTGGTAGGCGGCGCCGTGCGCGACCTGCTGCTGGGCGGACACCCGAAGGATTTCGACGTGGCGACCAATGCCACGCCGGATGAAGTGAAGAAGCTCTTTCGCAATTCACGCCTGATCGGTCGTCGCTTCCGCCTCGCGCACGTCGTGTATGGGCCGGAGATCATCGAGGTCGCCACCTTCCGCGGCACCGGCGAGGAGGAAGGCGAGGGCGATCGCCACATCGTCGATGGGCGCATCGTGCGCGACAACATATGGGGCACCATCGAGGAAGACGCCATTCGACGCGACTTCCGCGTCAACGCCCTGTACTACGACATCAGCGATTTTTCGGTGCGCGACTACGTCGGCGGCATGCAGGACGTGGAAGACCGCGTGCTGCACCTGATCGGCGATCCGGTCACGCGCTACCGCGAGGATCCGGTGCGCATGCTGCGCGCGGTGCGTCTCGCCGCCAAGCTGGGCTTTCGTATCGATGCGGCCGCGTCCGCGCCGTTCGACGAACTCGGCCCGCTGCTGGCCGATGCCGCACCAGCGCGTTTGTTCGACGAATCGTTGAAGCTGTTCCTGGCCGGCCATGGCCTCAAGAGCTTCCGCATGCTGGAGCAGACGGGGCTCCTGAAATTCATGTTCCCCGCTACGGCACGCGCGCTCAAGCGCGGCGACAAGGCGTTGCGCGCATTGATCGAGCAGGGCCTTGCCAATACCGACGCGCGCGTGGCGGAAGGCAAGTCGGTGACGCCAGCGTTCCTGTTCGCCGTGCTGCTGTGGGGCGAAGTGCGCGATCTCGCGCATACCTGGATCACCAAGGGCCTGGAGCCCACTGCGGCGTGGGAGCGCGCTGCCGTCCACGTGATCGGCGAGCAGTGTCAGCGGGTCGCTATCCCGCGACGCTTCACGCTCACCATGGAAGAGATTTGGGCATTGCAGCCTCGCTTCGAGCAGGTGCAGCGCAAGCGCGTATTCCGGCTGATGGCGCATCCTCGTTTCCGCGCGGCCTTCGATTTCCTGCTGCTGCGCGCCGCCGAGTCACCGGCCGTCAAGGAACTCGGGGACTGGTGGGCGCATGCGCAGCAGTTGCCGCATGAAACCCTGGCAGCGGCCCTGGCAGGCAGTTCCACCGGCGGCCCCGGGGAGAGCGTCGCTCCCGCGAAACCGCGCAAGCGTCGCCGCCGCAAGCCAGCCGGCAAGTCGGGCAACAAATCGGACCACGCGTGACGAAAGCCTACATCGCGCTGGGCAGCAACCTCGGCGATGCGCGCGGACACGTGCTCGGCGCCTTCGATGCCCTGGCGCATCTGCCGGGCACGCGCCTGGACGCTCGCTCGCATCTCTATCTCACGCCTCCGTGGGGCGTGCTGGAGCAACCGCCGTTCATCAACGCGGCGGCATGCATCGACACGGTATTGCCACCGCATGCGTTGCTGGATGCCTTGCTGGTCATCGAACGCGCCGCGGGCCGGGTTCGCGATGGCGAGCGTTGGGGGCCACGTACGCTCGATCTGGACATCCTGCACATGGAAGGGGTGGCGATGGAGGATGACCATCTCACCCTGCCGCATCCACGCATCCGCGACCGTGCCTTCGTGCTGATGCCGCTCAACGACCTGGCTCCGGATCTTGAACTTCCCGGCCAGGGCCGCGTTGCCGCGTTGCTGGCGGCGCTTGATACGACGGGGCTCGAGCGGTTGCCTTGAGCCCTTCACCTCCCACGCGGGATAATCGGCGTCTGTTTCCGCCCTGAGGAACCTCTGTGTACGCACAGAAAGCGAATGCTCCCACGCGCAAGCCGGTCACCGTGCCGTCGCTGCGTGCGATGAAGGCGGAAGGTCGCCGCATCGTCATGCTGACCGTCTACGACGCCAGCTTCGCGGCTCAGCTGGAAATGGCCGGCGTGGATGTAGCCCTGGTGGGCGATTCACTGGGCATGGTCGTGCAGGGGCATGCGAGCACGCTGCCCGTGACGCTCGACCACATGGTCTACCACACCAGCATCGTGGCCCGAGGGCTGGGCTCGACCCTGCTGGTTGCGGACCTGCCGTTCATGGCCGACCGCGACGTCGGGCATGCACTCGAAGCGGGCGCGCAGCTGGTGGGCGAGGGCGGTGCCGCCATGGTGAAGATCGAAGGCGCCGCACCGCATATCCTCGATGCGATTTCCGCACTGGTGGCACGCGCCATCCCGGTATGCGCCCACCTTGGGCTGACGCCGCAATCGGTGCACAAGTTCGGCGGTTTCCGCATCCAGGGGCGTGCCCAGGAGGCTGCCGACCATCTCGTGGCGCAGGCCGAGGCCGTCGAGGCGGCGGGCGCCGAGCTGCTGGTGCTGGAAGGCATTCCGACTGGTCTGGGCGAGCGCATCACGCGCGCCGTCTCCATCCCGACCATCGGTATCGGCGCCGGCCCGCATTGCGACGGCCAGGTGCTGGTGCTGCACGACATGCTGGGCGTCACGCCGGGCAAGCGTCCGAAGTTCAGCAAGGATTTCCTCGCAGGACGCGATTCTGTGGCCGCAGCGATCGCGGCCTACGCCGAGGACGTGCGCAATGGCGCCTTTCCGGCGGCGGAACACAGCTTCGACTGAAGCCATAGAGCAGAGCATCCATGCAAACAGTGCAAGACGCCGCGGCGCTCCGCGCCGTGATCCGCGGTTGGCGCAACCAGGGCCAGACCGTGGGCTTCGTGCCCACCATGGGCAACCTGCACGCCGGCCATCATTCGTTGATCAAGCTGGCCCGCGCCCGCGCCGATCGCGTGGTGGCGAGCGTCTTCGTCAATCCCACGCAGTTCGGGCCGAACGAAGATTTCGAGCGCTATCCGCGCACGCTGGTGCAGGACCAGGTCGGCCTGGCGGAGCATGACTGCGACCTGCTGTTCGCGCCGGACGTGACCACGCTTTACCCCTTTGGTGCGGCCAGCAGCGTGAGCATCCACGTGCCGCTGCTCACCGAGACGCTGGAAGGGGCGCATCGCCCCGGTCATTTCGATGGCGTGGCTACGGTGGTGTGCAAGCTGTTCAACCTGGTGCAGCCGGATCTGGCGGTGTTTGGCCAGAAGGATTTCCAGCAGCTCAAGGTGATCGAGCGGATGGTGCGCGACCTGTCGTTGCCGGTGAAGATCATGCCGGCGCCGACCCTGCGCGCCGAGGATGGCCTTGCCCTCAGTTCGCGCAACCAGTACCTGTCAGCGGAGAACCGTGCCCTGGCGCCGCAGATCCACACGACCCTGCTGCAGATGCGCGAGCTCATCGCCAAGGGTCACGCCCGTACGGTGGTGGAGCAGGCGGCGGCGTCCAAGCTGGCCCGGGCCGGGTTCGAGGTCGATTACGCTGCCATTCGCCGCGTCGAGGACCTGGCCGAACCGGCCGATGGCGAGCAGGAGGGCCTGGTGGCGCTCATCGCTGCGCGTCTGGGTACTACCCGCCTCATCGACAACTTGCCGTTCGACTGAGCGGCCCCATATCGGGGCCGGACCGGCCATGTTGCAGCGCGACGTTCCCCGGCCGGATAATGGCGTGCTAGGCAGGCTGTACCTGCGGAAATGAAGTCATGAACCTGAACATGCTCAAGGCCAAGATCCACCGCGCGACGGTGACCCATGCCGAGCTCCATTACGAAGGCTCCATCGCGATCGACGGCCTGCTGCTCGATGCCTCCGGCATCCGCGAGTACGAGCAGATCCATGCGTGGAACATCAACAACGGCAAGCGCTTCGTGACCTACGCGCTGCGTGCCGAAGAGGGTTCCGGCATCATTTCGGTGAACGGCAGCGCTGCCCACCGCGCGCAGCCGGGCGACCTGGTGATCATTGCCGCGTTCGCTCAGCTGTCCGAGGCCGAGGTCGAGCAGTTCCAGCCGACCCTGGTCTACGTGGACGCAAACAA
Organism: Dyella jiangningensis; assembly: GCA_000632805.1. GTDB lineage: Bacteria > Pseudomonadota > Gammaproteobacteria > Xanthomonadales > Rhodanobacteraceae > Dyella > Dyella jiangningensis. The sequence goes on from CP007444.1 coordinate 932,200, forward strand.
CATCATCTCGCACACCAATCGCTCCATCCCCAAACAGATGGCCGCGGCGTAAGACCTCGCGCCCCGCTTCGGCGGGGCATGGTTGCGGTGCAACAATCTGCTGGCACGGGACGCGCAAAGCTGCGTAAGATCGGGGTTCCCATCCGCCAAGCATGAGCCCCCATGTCGCCCGACCAACGTTCGTCCTTCCTGGCAGAGCACGTCGACCGTCTCGCACGCACCCACCTGCGTGAATTGCTGAAGGACGCCGTGCGCGGCAAACGCCTGCGACACCGGTTGGGTCCGCTGTTGCTGGATCTGAGTCGCCAGAAGCTGGACGTCGCGGCACTGGATGCGCTCGGTGCGCATGTCGAGGCCAGCGGTTGGCAGGCAGCGCGCGATGCGATGTTCGCCGGCGCGCCCATCAATACCTCTGAAGATCGCGCGGTGCTGCATACCGCGCTGCGCGCAAGCGGGTCCAAGCTGCCATCGCCCGCGCCGCGCGAGGCGCTGGATGAAATCAGCGAGACGCTCAAGCGCATCGATGCGCTGGTGCATGCCGTCGGGCTGGGCGACGCCTCGGCCTTTGGCGTGGCGCCGGGCATTACCGACGTGGTCAACATCGGCATCGGCGGTTCCGATCTCGGTCCGCGCCTGGCCGAGCGCGCGCTGGCGCCGTATCACGTGCCGGGCCTGCGCAGCCACTTCCTCACCAATGTCGATGGCCAGTCGGCCTATGAGCTGATGCACCAGCTCGATCCCAAGCGCACATTGATCGTGATGGTGTCCAAGACCTTCACCACGCAGGAGACGCTGCTCAACGGCAACGTGATGCGCGACTGGATCAGTCGCGCGTACGAGGGCGAAGTCACGGCCGTTTCCCGCCATTTCCTGGCGGTGAGCGCCAATGTCGCCGCCGCCGAGGCGTGGGGCGTGCCGGCCGCGCAGGTCTATCCGATGTGGGATTTCGTCGGTGGCCGTTTTTCGCTGTGGTCTGCGGTAGGTCTTTCGCTGGCGCTGGCCATTGGCTGCTACAACTTCCACGCGCTGCTGAAGGGTGCGGCGCTGGTCGACGATCATTTCCGCACGGCACCGTGGCAGGAAAACCTGCCGGTGCTGCTCAGCCTTGTTGAGCTGTGGAACCGCAACGCGCAAGGCCGCGGCAGTCGCGCCGTGGTGCCGTACGCGGACCTGCTCACGGACCTGACCTCCTACCTGCAGCAGCTGGAGATGGAAAGCCTGGGCAAGCAGGTCACACCGCAGGGCAAGCCGGTGGCGCAATCCACCTCGCCCGTGGTGTGGGGCAGCGTAGGCACCAATGCGCAGCATGCGTACTTCCAGTCGCTGCATCAGGGCACCGACGTGGTGCCGCTGGAATTCATCGGTGTGGTGAAGCCCGCGCATCACCTGGTCGCCAACCACGACGCGCTGCTGTCCAACCTGCTCGCGCAGGCGGCAGCGCTGGCGTTGGGCAAGACGTTCGACGAAGCGCTGGCCGAAGCGAAGCAGGGCAGCGAAGAGGAACGTCGCGTGCTCGCGGCGCAGCGTACATTCCCGGGCGATCGTCCGAGCACCGTGATGCTGCTCGATCAGCTGACACCGGAGAGCCTCGGCGCGTTGATCGCGCTCTACGAGCACAAGGTCTTCATGCTGGGCCACCTGTGGGGCATCAATGCGTTCGACCAGTGGGGCGTGGAGCTCGGCAAATCCATCGCGCGGCAGATCCTGCCAGCGCTGGAAAACGAAGGCGCCAACACCTCGGCCTTCGACCCGTCGACCCAGTTCCTGCTCGACACCATTCATGACCGCCGGCTGACGCTGGCCAAGCACGATCGCTGAGCCGTCGCGACAGGTGCTGGCCTAGCCGATGTGCCTGGCCAGTGCCCACGCCACGTGCTCGCGCACGATAGGTGACGCGTCGTTCGCGCGCGATTGCAACGATTCCATGACGTCCGGCGACGTCGGTGCGTTGCCCAGCGCCACCGCGATGTTGCGCAGCCATCCTTCGTAGCCGGTGCGACGGATCGCCATGCCTTCCGTGCGCTGCAGGAATTCCTGCTCGCTCCACGCGAACAGTTCCACCAGCTTGGCGCCGTCCAGTTGATGGCGCGGCGCGAAGTCGGGTTCAGTGGCGTCCTGCGCGAACTTGTTCCACGGACAGACAAGCTGGCAGTCGTCGCAGCCGAAGATGCGGTTGCCCATCGGTGCGCGCAGTTCCTCGGGAATGCTGCCGCGCAGCTCGATGGTGAGATACGAAATGCAGCGGCGGGCATCGAGCTTGTACGGCGCGATGATGGCCTGCGTCGGGCAGATGTCGATGCAGCGACGGCAGGTGCCGCAATGCGCGGAGGCCGGCTCGTCTATCGGTAGCGGCAGGTCGGTGTACAGCTCGCCGAGGAAGAAATACGAACCGGCACGCCGATTGATCAGCACCGTGTGCTTGCCGATCCATCCCAGGCCGGCATTGCGCGCCAGCGCCTTCTCCAGGACGGGCGCGGAATCGACGAAAGCGCGGTAGCCGAAATCGCCGATGGCGTCGTGGATGCGCGTGGCCAGCTTCTGCAGCCGGTTGCGCATCAGCTTGTGGTAATCGCGTCCCAGCGCATAACGCGCCACATAGCCGGCCTCGGCATCCTCCAGCACGTTCCATGCATTGCGCGTGCCCGGCGGCACGTAGTCCATGCGTACGGTAATGACGCGCACCGTGCCCGGCTCCAGCTCGCCGGGACGGCTGCGCTTGTCGCCGTGGCGCGCCATGTAGTCCATCTCGCCATGGTAGCCCGCATCGAGCCAACGCTTGAGGTGCAGCTCGTCGTCGCCGAGGTCGGTGCCGGCGATCCCTGCATCGGCAAAGCCCAGCTCGCGCGCCCAACGCTTGATGTCGCGCGCGAGCGCAGCGTAGTCGGTGGACGTGGTGGGGGAGGCGGGCATGTTGCCTATTGTAGGCGCTGGGCGCGTGGAGCCCTCGCATCGCATGCCTATAATCCGCGCATGACTGCCAGCGCCCATCGCCACGAGCTCTACACCGTCGAACAGGTGCGAGCGCTCGATCGCCATGCCATCGATACCCTCGGCATTCCCGCTTACGAGTTGATGCAGCGTGCCGCGGCGGCCGCGCTGGTCTGCCTGCGCCAGCACTGGCCGCACGCCCGACGGATCGCCGTGTATTGCGGGCCCGGCAACAACGGTGGCGATGGGTTCCTGCTGGCGATGCTGGCGCGTGAGGCCGGACTGCAGGCCGAAGTCGTGGCGCTAGGAGAAAGCCGCGGCGACGATGCGGCCCGTGCACGCCGCGAATTCGAGCAAGCGAGTGGTGTCGTGCAGCGGTGGCATGAAGCATTGCCGTTGCCCGAAGCGGATGTGCAGGTCGACGCCCTGTTCGGCACGGGTTTGCAACGCGCACTCTCGCCCGAGGTTGCCGTGCTGGCGCAGCGAATGCATGCAGCGAAAACGCCGCTGCTGGCCCTCGACGTACCTTCGGGCGTGAACGCCGATACCGGCGCGGTGCCCGGCGAGGCGATCCGTGCTGACGTCACCATTGCTTTCATAGCGGCCAAGCGCGGGCTCTACACGGGCTTTGCACCCGGCTACGTCGGACAGTTGCACTGGGATTCCCTGGGTTTGCCGGAAACGTTGTGGCAAGGCTTCCAGCCCGATGCCGAACTCATGCAATCGGCGACCTTGCCTCCGCGCCCACGGCAGGCGCACAAGGGCGACAACGGCCACGTGCTGGCGATCGGCGGCGAGCACGGCACGGCCGGTGCCATTCGCCTGTGCGGCGAAGCCGCCCTGCGGGCGGGGGCGGGTCTGGTGAGCATTGCGACCCGCGGGGAGCATCTGCCGGCGCTCAACGCGGCACGGCCGGAGTTGATGGCGCACGAGGTCCATGGGCCTCAGGCCCTGGAAGAGTTGCAGCAGCGGGCCACCGTGCTGGCGATCGGGCCGGGTCTTGGGCAGGGTGCCTGGGGCCATGCGTTGTGGACGACCGCGCTGGATGCCGGCAAGCCGATGGTGCTGGATGCCGACGGACTGAACCTGTTGGCGCGCGAGCCACGCCCCTTCACGAATGGCACCGTGCTCACGCCGCACCCTGGCGAGGCCGCGCGGCTGCTCGGTTGCGATACCGCGGCCATCGCCATGGATCGGTTCGCTGCCGTTCGCGAGTTGGCTCGCCGCTATGGCGCCGTGGCTGTGTTGAAGGGGGCAGGGAGCCTGGTGGCTGATCCGACGGGTAGGGTTGCGGTATGTCCCTGGGGCAACCCTGGCATGGCGTCTGGCGGGATGGGGGACCTGCTCACGGGCATCGTTGCGGCGCTGTTGGCCCAGGGATGCGCACCCTGGGAAGCGGCCTGCCTTGGAGTCGGCCTGCATGCCCGCGCCGGCGACCTCGCCGCTCGGCAGCACGGCGAGCGAGGCCTGATCGCCAGTGACCTGCTTGAACCCTTGAGGCTGTTGCTCAACGGACGCGAATCATGACGGAACATAGCTGGGAGCTTCCTGACGAAGCGGCGACCGCCGCACTGGCCACCCGCGTCGCTGGCGTCTTGGATAACGGCCTGGTGGTTTACCTGCACGGCGACCTCGGTGCCGGCAAGACCAGCTTTGCTCGTGCGCTGCTGGGCGCGTTGGGTGTGGGTGAGCGGATCAAGAGTCCGACATACAGCCTGGTTGAATCCTATCGGGCGCAGGGCAGGCCGGCCTGGCACCTCGATCTCTATCGCATCGCCGATCCAGGCGAGCTGGAATGGTTGGGCCTGGATGCCTTGTCCGATCCCTCGGCCTTGGTGCTGGTGGAATGGCCGGAGCGCGGTGCCGGCGCCTTGCCCGCTCCCGATCTGGTTGTGCACCTCGGTTATGCCGGGACAGGCCGCAAGGCCTCCATGGAGCCCCGTACCGAACGCGGCAGCCAGGTGGTGTCCCAGTTGGGCTAGCGGCCCGATGCCATGGCGCCAAGCCTTGGTGCTGCTAAGTATCTGCGATTGCTGAGATTTTTATCCGACTTCCGGCTTTCAATCGAAGCCTTCAGTTTGCGTGGGTTGCAGCCGATAGCTGGAGGCGGTCTGACGAACCTCTTGCAGGTTATGGATATTCAAAGGAAAACCTCTTGCTTTCGGCGATGGTCTGGGCTTCAATTCCGCTCCATGAAGGGATATAGGACGCATCCTGCTCGGCTTGGCGCAGTGGCCTTGTTGGCCCTGGCGCCTTTTTGCGTCGCAAAAGCCGCTGATGTGAAGTCCGCCCGTGTCTGGGCCGGCCCCGAATACACCCGCGTCGTGCTGGATGTTTCCGGCCCGGTGACCTACAAGGTCAAGCAGGACGGCGACCAGATCACCATCGATCTGGATGGCAGCTCCATCAGCGCCGGTTTCAGCTCTCCCGCCGCGCAAGGCTTGTACAAAGGGCTCAGTGGCGTCCGTCAGGGCAGTACCGCCCGTTTGACCGCGAAGGTCGACCCCGGCAGCACCGTCAAAAGCTTCGTGCTGAGCCCGCAGGCGGAATACGGCTACCGGTTGGTGGTCGATCTGTACCCGGGGCACGAAGTGGCGTCCGCCAAGGCCTCATCCAAACCCGCGACGCCCCCGAAGGATGGCGACGACGACGGCGACACCGACACCGCGTCGACGCCGGTCGCCGAAACGCCGCCGCCGCCTCCGGCGCCGTCTCCCGAGCCGGTTGCCGCCGCTCGCAGTACCGCCAAGTCCTCGCTCAGGCCAACGCAGAGCGGCATGGCCTCCACCCGTGCGGCCGCTGCCATGCTTAACGGCGAGCGCAAGGTCGTGATCGCCATTGACGCGGGTCATGGCGGTGAAGACCCGGGTGCCCATGGGCCGGGCGGCACGCTGGAAAAGAACGTCACGCTCGCCGTGGCGCGCCAGCTCGCTGACCAGATCAATCAGCAGCCGGGCATGCGCGCGGTGCTTACGCGCAGTGCGGATTTCTTCATCCCGCTCGCCCAGCGCTACCAGATCGCGCGCAACAACTCGGCCGACTTGTTCATTTCGATCCACGCCGACGCCTTCATCAATGGCGACGCCAAGGGTTCGTCGGTATGGGTGTTGTCGCCGCGTGGCAAGACCAGCATGGCCGCGCGCTGGCTGGCTGATGGGCAGAACCGTGCCGACCTGATCGGCGGCGTCACGCTTGACGACAAGAACGACGGTCTGGCCGCAGTGCTGTTGGATCTGCAGCAGGGCTATTCGATGCAGGCCAGCGAAACGGTGGCCGGTAACGTGCTGAAGGCACTGGGTAACCTCGGCCCCACGCACCGCGGCTACGTTGAGCGCGCGAACTTCGTGGTGCTGCGCTCGCCGGACGTGCCCTCGATCCTGGTAGAAACGGCCTTCATCAGCAATCCTGACGAGGAGCGCAAGCTGCGCGATCCCTCGCATCAGTCGCGGCTGGCAACGGCGGTGATGAACGGCGTAAGAGGTTATTTCGAAGCGACGCCGCCCCCGGGCAGCTGGTTCGCGGCGCAGGCCGCGCGCCGCAATGGCATGGCGACCATGGTGGCTTCGTCGCAGGGCGACGATGACGACACGTCGGCCAAGGCCACTAAGGCGGTGGCGCAGGCCATGGCGTCCAAGTCCGGCACTGCCCGCGCTGACGACGGCGTGCGCGACCTGCATCGCGTCGAGCGTGGCGAAAGCCTGCGCAGCATTGCCCGCCAGTACGGGGTAAGTATCAACGCATTGAAGAGCGCTAATCGCCTGGACAGCGACAGCGGCGTGCGCGTCGGCATGACGCTGGCCATTCCATCCAGCTGAGACTTCGGTGTCGGGGGAGTGCAGGTGGCGCCGCCTTCGGGCGGCGCTTTTACTTTCGTCGGCGGGCGGCAGGCTCTAAGCTTCACCGATGCCTGTGATCCGCCCCTTCCCCCCGAACTCATCAACCAGATCGCCGCCGGCGAAGTGATCGAGCGCCCTTCGTCCGTCGTCAAGGAGCTGGTCGAGAACAGTCTGGACGCCGGCGCTACGCGCGTCGAAGTGGACATCGAACAGGGCGGCGCACGGCTGATCCGTGTGCGCGACGATGGTTGCGGCATCGTGCCGGATGAACTGCAACTCGCGGTAGCGTCCCATGCCACCAGCAAGATCGGCAGCTTCGACGATCTCGAGCACGTGGCCAGCATGGGCTTTCGCGGCGAGGCGCTGGCCTCGGTGTCGTCCGTGGCACGCTTCGCGCTCACCTCACGTGCGCAAGGCCAGGAGACGGCATTTCGCATCGAAGTGGATGGCGGCAAGATGCAGGCTGCGCGTCCGGCGCAGCATCCACAGGGCAGCAGTGTCGAAGTGCGCGACCTGTTCTACAACGTACCTGCGCGACGGAAGTTCCTCCGTGCGGAACGCACCGAGTTTGCGCATATCGACGATTTGCTGAAGTCGCTTGCACTGGCGCGCGGTTCGGTGGAATTTCGGCTTAGCCATAACGGCAAGCCGGTACGCATCCTCAAGGCGGCGCGCGATGAAAGTGCAGCGCTTCAACGCGTGGCGGAAGTGCTGGGAGAAGATTTTCCCGCGCAGAGCCTGCGGGTCGATCATGCCGCTGCGGGCTTGCACCTCTCGGGCTGGGTTGGTTTGCCGACCGCATCGCGTTCGCAGGCCGATTCGCAATATTTCTACGTGAATGGGCGGCTGGTGCGCGATCGCGTCGTGGCGCATGCGGTGCGGCAAGCGTACGCGGACGTCCTCTTCCATGGTCGGCATCCCGCGTTCGTGCTCTACCTGGAACTTGATCCGGCAGGCGTGGACGTCAACGTGCATCCGGCCAAGCACGAAGTGCGCTTCCGCGAGCAGCGATTGGTGCACGACTTCCTGTTTCGAACGCTGCACGAAGCGTTGGCGCAGACCCGCGCGGGGCAGCTGGGCGCCTTCGTGCAGGAGCCATTGGCTGCAACGCCGCCGGCCTACGCATTTGCATCGGCGCCGGCCCCTTCCACGCCGTCGTGGCCCAATGCTTTCAGCCAGAGCCGGCTCAGCCTGGGCGTGCGTGACGAACCGTTGGCCGATTACGCCGCGCTGCTGGGCGAAACTGTTCCGCCGTCTGCCTCGCTCGCGTTTGCCGCGAACACGCCCATGCCCGAAGCCGCGGATGGCGAAGCGCCGCCGCTAGGCTTCGCCATTGCACAACTCAAGAGCATTTACATCCTTGCGGAGAATGCGCACGGGCTGGTGCTGGTCGACATGCACGCTGCGCACGAACGCATTACCTACGAAAAGCTGAAGACCGGCCGTGCCTGCAGCAACCTGCGATCGCAGTTGCTGCTCGTTCCGCTCAACGTGTCGGTGAGCGCGAAGGAAGCCGCCGCGGCAGAGGAGCATGCCGACGCGCTGGCCGACTGGGGCCTGGAGCTGTCGCGCAGCGGTCCCTCAGGCGTCGTGGTGCGGCGTATCCCCGCCTTGCTGGAAGGTGCGGATGTCGCCCAACTGTGTCGCGACGTGCTGGGCGAACTTGCGCAGCACGGCAGCTCGCGGCGGCTGCAGGAATTTGAGAACGAATTGCTGGCCACGATGGCGTGCCATGGCTCGGTGCGCGCCGGTCGTCGTCTCACCGTGCCCGAAATGAATGCGCTGTTGCGCGAGATGGAAGCCACCGAACGCTCCGGCCAATGCAACCACGGTCGTCCCACCTGGACGCAGTTGAGCCTGCCCGAATTGGACAGGCTATTCCTGCGCGGACGGTGACGATTTGTAGGAACGCACCCGGTGCCCGACTGCAGTATGGGGCGGATGATTCTCATGGGGCTTGTCGTGCGTAGCGCGCGCACCCACATAGGACTTCTATGTGGTTCCCATTTTTGAACGATGTTCACGCTTGCCAGCGCGACAAATGGACGGCCATACTCGGAACTCAGTTCCGACGGGGCCTGCCATGTTGCGTACCGCCGTTCTCGCTTTCGCCTTGAGCCTTGGAGTTGCCGTGGTGCACGCCCAAACCCCCAGCCATAACGATGCCAACGATTTTCCGCAGCAGATCGCACAATGGCGCAGCACGCGCCTCGCGAACCTTACCGCGCCCAACGGCTGGCTCAGCCTGATCGGCCTCGACTGGTTGCAGGAAGGCGCCAATCGCATAGGCAGTGCCGCCGACAACGATATCGTGCTCAAGGCAGGTCCCGCTCATCTTGGCGTGGTGACACTGGCGAAGAACGGCTCGCTGCACATCGTGCTGGACGCGAACAGTGGCGCGACGGTGAATGGCAAGTCCGTGCGCGAGGCTGACCTGATCGATGACATGCATGCAGGCGATGCGTCACCTTCGGTCGTGGCGTTTGGCAGCGCCAGTTTCCTGGTGATCGAGCGTGATGGCCGCAAGGCGCTGCGCGTGAAGGACAGCAATGCCGAGACGCGCACGCATTTCGCGGGTCTGGATAATTTCCCGGCGGACCCATCGTGGCGCATCGTGGCCGACTGGGTGCCGTTCAATCCGCCGCATGAGCTGGAGATCGGCTCGGTGCTCGGCACGATCAATAAAGAGAAAGTGCCCGGCAAGGCGGTGTTCCATCGCGATGGTCACACTTATGAGCTGATGCCGATCCAGGAAGAGCCCGACACGCTGTTCTTCGTTATCGCCGATCGCACGTCCGGTCGCGAAACCTACGGTGCGGCGCGTTTCCTCTACGCGGATCTGCCGAAAGACGGCAAGGTCGTGTTGGACTTCAATCGCGCCTATAACCCGCCTTGTGCCTTCACGCCGTATGCGACATGCCCGCTCGCACCGCCGGAAAATCGCATGGATCTCGCGGTGACGGCAGGCGAGAAGAAATACAGCGGCGGCCATTGATCATCGCGTAAATCCAATGGCCGGGCTTTGCATGGGACGGTGAGGGAAGGCCGGGCGATTCGAATCGCCTGGCCTTCGCGTTTCAGCGGCCCTTGAATGCCGGCTTGCGCTTTTCCAGGAAGGCGGTGGTGCCTTCGCGCATGTCCTCGGTGGCGAAGGCGAGGGCAAACGCCTGCGTTTCGAATTCGAGGCCCTGGTCGATGCTGGTTTCGCCACCCTGCAGTACGGCGTCGAGAATGCCCGCGGCAGCTAGCGGCGCCGACGCGGCGAGCTGGTCAGCCAAGGCGTTGACTGTTTCGTCCAGCACTTCCGGCGCCACCACGCGCGTGACGACGCCCAACTCGTAGGCACGCTGTGCGCTGACAGGGGCACCGGTCAGGCACAGTTCCAGCGCGGCGCCACGGCCCGCCAGTCGCAGCAGGCGTTGCGTGCCGCCAAAGCCAGGAATCAGGCCAAGGTTGATTTCAGGCTGGCCGAACCTGGCCTTTTCGCTCGCGACGCGCAGGTGACAGCACATGGCCAGCTCCATGCCGCCGCCCAGGGCGAACCCCTGAATGCGTGCAATCACCGGCTTGCCGAGGCGTTCGACCAGGCTCATGAGACGCTGGCCTGCGCGCGAGAAGCCTTGTGCCTGCACCGGCGTATAGCCATTCATTTCGGAGATGTCGGCACCGGCCACGAAAGCCTTTTCACCCGCGCCGGCCAGCACCACGGTGCGAACGGCATCGTCCTGGGCGGCCTGCGTGAAGGCCAGGGTCAGCTCGTTGAGCGTTTCGCGATTGAGCGCATTGAGCTTGTCCGGACGATTGACGGTGATGGTGCGCACCGCGCCACGGTTGGTGATTTCGAGGTTCCGGTAGGCCATGGCCTCACTCCACAGGTAAAGCCGCTATGGTACCAGTGGGAACCTTTGGCGCTCCCGGCGTTCTCAGCAGGGACGCGCGTCGTCCGCTGCATGATCGGCCCGGACCGCTTACGATGACCAAGGCAACACTGACTAAGTATCGTCGCTGTCGCCGGTCCTTCCTGTTCGGAGACCGGACGGCGGTCGGCGAAGGCAGCCTGGCTGGCTGTCGAGACGACGGACCGAAGGCATGCGGACAGACAGGGCTGGCGCCAGCGTGTTAAATACAAACGATAGGGTGATGCCTGGAAGGCCTGCAGGCTGCGTCGCGCGGCTAGCAGCCAGTCTTGCCGGCGCTACACGACACACCCTGCGGACATCCCAGGCATCATGACGACGACGATACTTGGTCAGTGTTGCCTTCAAGTTCGCGCTGCAATGGAGATAGGCATGGCACAACTGCGTTGGCTGGCTCTGGGCATCCTGATGTGGGGTGCGATGGCGCATGCGCAGGATGGTGGCGCCTCGCCCGATGCATCACGGGTCCGGCTGGACAAGGCCAAGCTGTCCTATGCCATTGGCTTCCAGATCGGCAGCCAGTTCGCCAACGGCGAGCCCGACGTGGACATTCCCACGCTGCAGAAGGCCATCCAGGACGCCTATGCGAAGAAGTCGCCGTCCGTGTCCATGCAGGACATGCACGACCAGCTGCAGCGGCTCGACGAGGAAATGCATTCCAAGGCGCTCGCCGAGTACAAGCGCGTCGCCGACGCCAATGCGCGCAAGAGCACCGAGTTCATGGAGCGCAATCGGCAGCAGCCCGGCGTGATCCAGTTGCCCTCGGGCATCCAATATGCGGTGCTGAAGAAGGGTGACGGAACGGTGACGCCGAAGGTCACCAGCCAGGTTACCGTCAACTACAGCGGCCGCTTGGTAGATGGCACGGAGTTCGACAGCACCTGGGCCCATGGTGCGCCGGTCCGCTTCCAGGTCGACAAGGTCATCCAGGGCTGGCAGGACGTGATTCCGCGGATGCACGTCGGCGATCGCTGGAAAGTGGTGATTCCGCCGCAGCTCGCCTATGGTCCGCGCGGCGCACTGCCGCGCATCGGGCCGAACGAGGCGCTGGTGTTCGAAATCGAGCTCCTCGACATCCAGCAGTGACGCATGCCCTGCCCGCGGGCAGGGAATCGGCTAGCATGGGTGGGCTCATGTTCAACGATCCCGTCCCCGCGCCCTCCGCGCCACTCACGCCGTGCATCGGCATCTGCAGACTCGATGACCGTGGTTATTGCCTCGGCTGCCTGCGCACGGGCGACGAAATTGCACGCTGGCGTGGCATGAACGACCTCGAGCGCTTGCGCCTGATGCGCGACGTGCTGCCGACGCGCAAGGTCGAGCCATGAGCCCCTTGCTTGTCGACCTGGGTGGCGCCCTGTTGCCGCTGTCCTCGCCACCAAGCGGCGAGGGCTGGAACCATGCGCAGATGACGGAGCTGCTGGGCGACGCGCCGCGTCGTCCTGCGGCCGTGCTGGTGGGCGTGCGTGAAGGCGTGCAGCCTCGAGTGGTCCTGACGGTGCGTACCAACGACTTGCCGTCGCATGCGGGCCAGGTGGCGTTCCCCGGTGGTGGCAGTGACCCTGCCGATGCGGACGCCGTCGCCACCGCCTTGCGCGAAAGCGAGGAAGAGATCGGGCTGGAACGCCAACTGGTCACGCCGCTCGGCTTCCTTGATCGTTTCGAGACGATCAGTGGTTACAACATCACGCCCGTGGTGGCGCGTATCGATCCGGGAGCGCGCTTGTACCCCGCGCCTGCGGAGGTTGCCGAAGTATTCGAGGTGCCGTTGTCGTTCTTCCTGGAGCCGTCGAACCTGCGGCGCTACACGATGGAATTTCGCGGACACCGCCGTGACATGGTGGAGTTCGTGCACGGCGGCCATCGCATCTGGGGTGCCACGGCCGCCATGGTGTTCAATCTGTTGCAGAGGATGGGGCGCGCATGACCGCCAAGACCACACTGATCAGCGTCGACGAACTGGCCGCATTGCCGGTGGACGTGGCGCTCATCGTCGATTGCAGGTTCGACCTGATGGCGCCCGGCACCGGCGACCGCGATCCTGGCAAGGGTGAGCGGGATTATCGCGAGGCGCATATTCCCGGCGCCGTGTATGCGAGCCTGGATACTGACCTTTCCGATCTTTCGCGACAGGCCGAAGGTTTGGGGCGCCATCCCTTGCCGCTGGAAAGCGCCTTTTCCGCGGTCCTTTCGCGCTGGGGCTGGCGGCCCGGCATGCAGGTCGTGTGCTACGACGCGGCCAACGGTGCGCTGGCTTCCGCACGCCTCTGGTGGCTGTTGAAGCTGGCGGGCGTTCGCGAGGTTGCCGTGCTCGATGGTGGTTATCCCGCGTGGGTGGCCGCGGGCCTTCCGCTCGAATCCGGCGACGCGGTGCGCACGCCCACGAAAGTGGATCTGCATTTCGATGCGGATCGTTATCTGATCGAGCATGCGCGCCTGAAAGACGATCCCGCTCGCGTTCTGCTGGATGCGCGCGCCGCGCCGCGTTATCGCGGCGAAGTGGAGCCGATCGATCGCGTGGGCGGACACGTGCCCGGAGCGTTGAATCGTCCATTTGCCGACAATCTGGATACGGAAGGTCGCTTCAAGCCCGCGGCGGTCCTTCGCGACGAGTTTCTCGCCTTGCTGGGCACGCATGCGCCAGGCGATGTCGTGCACATGTGCGGCTCCGGCGTCACCGCATGCCATAACCTGCTGGCGATGGAATATGCCGGCCTGGCGGGCTCGCGCTTGTATGCGCCCTCGTGGAGTGGTTGGGTGAGCGACCCCGCGCGGCCGGTTGCGAAGGGCGAAACGCCCGGCTGACACCGTTACCGTTGCACTAGCGCACCCAGTGCGCGAAGAACCTGCGTAACGGTGACCCCGCAACACCGCGATTGCGCACTGGGTGCGCTCCTGCAGCAAGAAGGAGGGGCGCTCAGTCCTTTTTCTTCAGCCGTGCCACCAACTGCTGCAGCACCGCCTGGGTTTCCGGATGGAAATACGCATCGAGGAACTCGTCGATGGGCAGTGCCTCCGGATCGGCCCATATGCCGGTGAGGTCGGTGCGGGCAATGGCGCGTGTCTTCAGCATCGCGTTGGACGGCAGAGCCAGCATGCCCTGCATCCAATGGAGCGCGCGCGTCACGACCTGCTCGACATTGGTCAGTTCGTCGACGAGGCCGCAACTCAGCGCCTCGGCCGATTCGATCATCGCGCCAGCCACCATCAGCCGTTCCGCACGATACGGGCCGACGATGCGACGCAGTGCCTGCTGGATGCTCTCGGGTACGACCAAGCCGACCTGCACCTCGTTCAAACCAATGCGGAACGGACCCTCGGCCATGACGCGGTAATCGCAGAACAGCGACAGTACCGCGCCACCGGCGGGGCTGTGGCCGGTGATGGCGGCGACGACCGGCACCGGCGACATCGCCAACTTCGAACAGGTCTGGAAGAACTCGCGCCAGAACTCCTGCACGCCCTCGCGATCGCGGCCGAGCAACGCCGGCACGTCGACGCCCGCGGAAAACATGCCAGGCGCACCGGACAGCACCAATCCACGCGCGCCGGCGCGGACGGCGTCATCCACACCATGGCGCATAGCGCGCAGTAGCTCGATGTTGAGCGCGTTCACCGGCGGGCGCGCCATGTTGATTTCGGTAATGGCGTCGTGGGTGATCAGGTTGAGCATGGCAAGGGCCCGGCAGGAAGAGGAAGGCGTCAACGTGCAACGAGAGTAGCAAACCGGGTCGCGGCTCGCTTCCTCTCGTTGCAGGTGGCTACGATCACCCCTGCGGGTGGTCGTCGTCGGACCACTGGTAACGCACCGCGTAGTCCAGCGTGGCCTTGCCGCCGGCCGGAACGGTGACGCGGAATTCCAGCGTATCGGGCGTCTGTTGGCTGGGCTTGCTGCTCGATGACACCAGGGTCCACTGCCGCCAGCGCGAAGGATGTTCGCGTACCGTCACCACGCGAGCGCTGTCGCCGGCATTGGTAAGGGTGATGCGGAACGCTTCGTCGAGCGTGCGGCCGGCCTTGTCCACCTTGAAGTCCGTGCGTTCGCGCTCGCCACGCAAATCGAATGCGGTGCCCAGGGTGATGTGCGCGTCGCTGCCCTTGGGCGTGTCGTTGATGCGGCCTTCACCGATGAACTGGGGCGTGCCGTTGCGGTCGGCGGTCAGCACACGAAGATAACCTGCGGGCAGGCTGTCGAAGGCGCGTAGCTGCAGTGTGCTGGTGACTGCGGTGTTGCCGCCTGGCGTGAAGTCGCGATTGATCATCGGCTGCGGCGGCACCCAACCGCCGCCGTTCTCGAACAGCGACGTGCGTTCGCATTCGACGGTGCGCGTGGCATACAGCGGCACCTGGCTGACACTGCCATCAGGAAGATCGACGGCGCCGGGCAAGGTGTAACTGCGGTAATCGGCGAGCGTGTCCTGCTCGGGCAGTTGGCCAGCGTCGGCCTTTGCGCGCATCGCATAGGCCACCGGAGCGCCCATGGGGCGGGGTGCCGATGGCTTGGCGAAGTTAGGCTCGCCAGCAATCAAGGTGAGCTGTGTGTCCGTCCAGTCGCGGCCACTGCGGTTCGCAATGCTGGCGCGCGATTCAAACTGCATCTGACAACGGTCGCCCGGTTGCAGCGTGCCGACGTACGCCGCGCGCCAACCCAGGCCGGCGGTGGTGTAGCTGAGCGTGGCTTTGGTAGCGCCCGCACGCTGTGCATCGACGCGCAGTTGCAACAGGGAGCCCGTCTGGAAGCTGCCTTGCGCTCGCACGGCGGCGTATTCGCGAATGAGACTGGTCTGGCCATCGCTTCCCTGCACCAACAGGCCATCGCCCGCGCGCAGCAGTGTGCCCGAGGCGATGGGCTGGCCGTTGCTGCCGAGTACGGCCACGGGTTGGCCCACCAGGCTGCCCAGCGCGGCGTTCTGGCCCTGGCCGATCAGCAGGCGCTGGGAGAGCACCTGGGCGCTCTTGCCTTCGAGCGTCAGCGCCAGCGCTTCGGGATCGAGGTACTGCGGCAAACCACCGAGGCTGATGTCCTGCACGCCGTTCTTGAGTTGCAGTTCGCGCGGTTCGCGCGCCACCGCATAGCCGGCCTGCACGCCGCCGCCGTCGCCGGCACTGAACAACGCGGCGTCGTCACTGCGATAAAGCGTGAGGCTGGTGGCGGGCGATGAGGCTGCGACTGCGCCGGTCGATACGCTGAGGGCGATGGCGAAGGCGAGAGTGGGGGAGGGAAGCTGGCGCACGGTCGAACTCCTTTCGGGTGGTCGCCGTGGATCTTACGGATACCGCATGAAGCTGGGGCATCCGGCGCTCGTCGATGGTTAACCCCGAACGCCGGATGCGTCGTTCAAGCCACGCCTCCGGCGGCGTCGCGGATCGACTGCGGCAGTGGCACAGGCTTGCCGGTGGCGGGATTCATCCACACCATCACGACCTTGCCGTCGCTGTACAACTGCGTGTCGTCGTCCGCGTCGACGATGCGGTGGGCCAGCGTGATGGAGCTGTTGCCAAGCCGCTCGCAAATCAACTGCACATGCAGTTGCGCCGGCCACTCGATGGGCCGGCGATAGTTGATTTCGCTTGCCGCCAGTACGGGCATCGATTGCTCGTCGAACCAGCCGGGCACGTGGCGCAGCCATTGCAGACGCGCCTCTTCCAGGTAAGTAAGGTAGTTGGAGTTGTTGACGTGGTTGAACGCGTCAAGATCGCGCCAGCGCACGCCGATGGATGCTACGAACAAAGGATGCGTTTGTTGCGCGGTGGTCTCGGTGTGATCAACGACCGAGGCGCTCTCCGGCGCCTCGGCCTTGCGGGCACGGGTGCGTTTCTCCGGCGCCAGTTGGGTGGAACTCATGCAGTCTTCTTCCGTAGTGCAGGTTTGCTCTTGCCGTTGCTCTCGGCCTTGGCCTTGGCCGACTTGGCGGGCTTCACGTCGAGGTGGGGGGCAAGGAAACGTCCGGTGTGCGAACCCGGCGTGGCTGCGACCTGTTCCGGCGTACCGGTGACCAGGATGCGACCGCCGCCGGCGCCGCCTTCCGGGCCGAGATCGACCAGCCAGTCGGCGGTCTTGATCACGTCCAGATTATGCTCGATCACCACCACGGTGTTGCCCTGTTCCACCAGCTGGTGGAGCACGTCGAGCAGCTGCTCGATGTCGTGGAAGTGCAGGCCGGTGGTCGGCTCGTCGAGGATGTACAGCGTGCGCCCCGTATCGCGTTTGGACAATTCCTTGGACAGCTTCACGCGCTGCGCTTCGCCGCCCGAGAGCGTCGTCGCGCTCTGGCCGAGCTTGATGTAATCCAGGCCCACGGCACGCAGCGTTTCGAGCTTGCGCGCAATGGTCGGCACGTTTTCGAACAGCTTCAGCGCATCCTCCACCGTCATGTCCAGCACGTCGGCGATGGTGTGACCCTTGTAGTGCACTTCCAGCGTTTCGCGGTTGTAGCGCTTGCCGTGGCACACATCGCAAGGCACGTACACGTCCGGAAGAAAGTGCATCTCCACCTTGATCATGCCGTCGCCCTCGCAGGCTTCGCAGCGACCGCCGCGCACGTTGAAGCTGAAGCGGCCCGGCGTATAGCCGCGCGCACGCGCTTCGGGCACCTGCGCAAACAGTTCGCGCAGCGGCGTGAACAGACCCGTGTAGGTGGCCGGGTTCGAGCGCGGCGTGCGGCCGATCGGCGACTGGTCGATGTCCACCACCTTGTCGAACAGTTCCAGGCCTTCGACGGACTTGTACGGTGCCGGCTGCTCGCTGGAGCCGTTCAATTCGGCGGCGGCAAGACGGAACAGCGTGTCGTTGACCAGCGTCGACTTGCCCGAGCCGGACACGCCGGTGACGCAGGTGAAAAGACCCGCCGGAACCGCGAGATCGACATTCTTCAGGTTGTTGCCGCTGGCGCCCTTGAGGTGCAACCAGGAATCG
Organism: Dyella jiangningensis; assembly: GCA_000632805.1. Taxonomy (GTDB): domain Bacteria; phylum Pseudomonadota; class Gammaproteobacteria; order Xanthomonadales; family Rhodanobacteraceae; genus Dyella; species Dyella jiangningensis. Next base: position 949,797 of record CP007444.1, read on the forward strand.
GCATCCAGCTGCTGGCGGCGCTCGGTAGGTACCTTGATGCCACGCTTGCCCGACAGGTATTGGCCGGTAACGGAGCTGGACGAGGACAGGATGTCCTTCAGTGCGCCCTGCGCCACGACTTCGCCGCCGTGCACGCCCGCGCCCGGACCGATGTCGAGGATGTAATCAGCCATGCGGATGGCGTCTTCATCGTGCTCGACCACGATCACCGTGTTGCCGAGGTCGCGCAATCGCGTCAGCGTGCCGAGCAGGCGCTCGTTGTCGCGCTGGTGCAGGCCGATCGATGGCTCGTCGAGCACGTACATCACGCCGACCAGGCCGGCGCCGATCTGCGAGGCGAGACGAATGCGCTGCGCTTCGCCGCCGGACAACGAATCGGCCTGGCGGTCCAACGTGAGGTAATTGAGGCCCACATCGTTGAGGAACGACAGGCGCTCGCGGATCTCCTTGACGATCTTCACCGCGATCTCGCCGCGCCAGCCGGTGAGCTTCAGGCCTTCGAAAAAGGCGAGTGCGTCGTCGATGGAACGCGAGGTGAGCGACGGCAGCGCGTGGTCGGCCACGAACACATTGCGTGCCGAACGATTCAGGCGCTGGCCGGAGCACTCGGGGCAGGGCTGGTCGCTGATGTACTTGGCCAGCTCCTCACGCACGGCGGGAGATTCGGTTTCCTTGTAGCGACGCTCCATGTTCGGAAGGATGCCTTCGAACGGATGCTCGCGCGTGACGCGACCGCCGCGTTCGGTGAGGTACTTGAACGCGATGCGATCCTTGCCGCTGCCGTACAGGATGGCCTTCTGGACGTCCGTCGGCAGCTTGCGCCACGGTGTATCCACGTCGAACTTGTAATGGGCAGCCAGCGACATGATCAGCTGGAAATAATGCGCGTTGCGGCGATCCCAGCCGCGGATGGCGCCGCCGGCCAGCGAAAGCTCCGGATGCGCGACGACGCGCGCCGGATCGAACACCTGCGTCACGCCCAGGCCGTCGCAGGACGGGCAGGCGCCGATCGGCGAGTTGAACGAGAACAAGCGGGGTTCCAGCTCGGGTAGCGAGTAATCGCATACCGGGCAGGAGTAGCGCGAGGACAGCAATTGTTCCGGCGCCTTGGCGTCGTCCATGTCGGCCAGGATCACCAGGCCATCGCCCAGGCGCAGGGCGGTCTCGAACGATTCGGCCAGGCGCTGCTTGATGTCATCGCGCGGACGGAAGCGATCGACCACCACTTCGATGCTGTGCTTCTGGCGCAGCGTGAGCGGCGGCACGGCGTCGAGGTCGTACACGGTGCCGTCGACACGCGCGCGCACGAAACCCTGCGCGCGCAGCTGGTCGAACACCTGCACGTGCTCGCCCTTGCGCTCGCGGATCACCGGGGCAAGCAGCATGAAGCGCTTCTCGGGATCGAGCGCCAGCGTGCTGTCGACCATCTGGCTGACCGTCTGCGCCTCCAGCGGAATGCCGTGGTCGGGGCAGCGCGGCGTACCCACGCGGGCATACAGCAGGCGCAGATAGTCGTAGACCTCGGTGATCGTGCCCACGGTGGAGCGCGGGTTGTGCGAGGTGGACTTCTGCTCGATGGAAATGGCCGGCGAAAGACCTTCGATGTGATCGACGTCCGGCTTTTCCATCATCGAGAGGAATTGCCTTGCGTAGGCCGACAGCGATTCGACGTACCGGCGCTGGCCTTCGGCGTAGATGGTGTCGAAGGCCAACGAGGATTTGCCGGAGCCTGACAGGCCCGTGATCACGATCAGCCGGTCACGCGGCAGATCCAGGTCGATGTTCTTGAGGTTGTGCGTGCGCGCACCGCGGATGCGGATGGTGTCCATGTCGCCCGGGAAGGTGGGGAAAAGGGAAAAACTGCACTATACCAAACCAATCAGGTTAGTTATTACCTGCCTGGCGCCTGACCGCGGCCTTCAGGGAAGACCTGCGCAACTATGGCTAAATACTTCTTTGGCCCCGGCGGGGCCCTGGTCTGGATTTGGTAGAGAGTGCGGATGCTTAAGTGGATGAGATGGGGTGTCGGCCTGGCGCTTGCAATGGCCGGCGGGCAGGTGATGGCGGCCTCGGGGCCGGCCAGTGAGGCTCAAGTGCGCCAGCTGATGGACGTGGTCGGCGTAGGCAAGATGCTGAGCCAGATGAACTACCAGGCCGTGACCACCATGCAGCAGTCGCTGCCTTGCGTGCCGGCCGAGTACTGGCAGAACTACATGGACGCGAATGCGACCCAGCAGTTCATCGGTCGCCTGGTGCCGGTCTACCAGAAGCACTTCAATGCGGACGAAATGGAGGGACTGCTCAAGTTCTACCGCTCCCCGCTGGGCCAGAAGGTCATCAACGAGATGCCCACGACCATGGCCGAGGCCAACCAGGCCGGGCGCCAGTGGAGCCAGGAGCGCAGCGACCAGATGATTGCCGAACTCAAGCAGAAGGGCAGCCTGGACGCCAGCGGCCGTTGTCCGTCCAAGGTGGCCGCGGCCGCGCCAGCCCTGGGTGCGGCGACGACACAGGCCGACGACGAGGCCGAAGAGGCGCCCGCCAAGCCGGCGGCCAAGGCACCCGCCAAGTCCAAAGCCAAGGCGCCTGCCAAGAAGGCGCCGGCAAAGTCGGCAGCCAAGAAGCCGGCGACCAAGACGCCGACGAAGACGGATGCCAAGTCTTCCGCCTCGTCCGATGCCAAGGCAGCGCCTTCCAAGGCCGCCAGTCCGACGCCTCCTGCCCAGGGCGGCCAGTGATCGCCGGCGGCAAGCGCTCCAAGGCACAGCTGGTCAGTAATTGACCAGCGCACGAAGGGCCCGCTATACTCCCGAGTTCGCCGGTGCCCAATTGCGCCTGGCGAACCCAAGAGAATAACGACAGAAGGGATATTCCCATGAGTTACGCAGTCATCAAGACCGGCGGCAAGCAGTACCGCGTTCAGCAGGGCGACGTCCTGCGCGTGGAGCTGCTGAACGCCGAAGAAGGCGCCGCCTTCACTTTCGATCAGGTCCTCCTGGTCGGTGCCGGTGAGTCGATCACCGTCGGTGCGCCCATCGTGGCCGGTGCCACTGTCAGTGCCACCGTGCGCAAGCACGGCCGTGCCGACAAGATCCGCATCATCAAGTTCCGCCGCCGCAAGCACCACAAGAAGCAGCAGGGACATCGTCAGCATTTCACCGAAGTCGAGATCACGGGCATCAACGCCTGAGCAACTGGAGCATTGAGTCATGGCACATAAAAAAGGCGTAGGTTCCAGCCGCAACGGTCGCGATTCGAACCCGAAGTACCTCGGCGTGAAGGTTTACGGTGGCCAGGCCATCGAAGCCGGCAACATCATCGTGCGTCAGCGCGGCACCAAGTTCCATGCCGGTACCGGCGTGGGCCTAGGTCGTGACCACACGCTGTTCGCCCTGGTCGACGGCACCGTCGAATTCAAGGCCCGCGGCGCCGAAGGTCGCAAGTTCGTCAGCGTCGTCAAGGCTTAATTTCCTTCGACGTTGCAGCGAAGGCCCCGCTTCGGCGGGGCCTTTGTTTTTGTAGGGAACAGGTGAGCCGGCCCGATGCGCAAGGCGCAGGTGTCGGATTCCCTTATCATGCAGCTTGGCTGCGGGTCCTGTTTTCCAGTTTCCTTTCCCCCGGATTCCTTCCATGAAATTCGTCGACGAAGCCATCATCAAGGTCCAGGCCGGTGACGGCGGCAACGGGTGCATCAGCTTCCGTCGCGAAAAATTCATTCCCTTTGGCGGCCCCGACGGCGGCGATGGCGGCAGCGGCGGCTCGGTGTGGTTGGTGGCCGACGAAGGCCTCAACACGCTGATCGACTTCCGGCACCAGCGCATGTTCAAGGCCCAGCGCGGCCAGAACGGCATGGGCAGCCAGATGTACGGCAAGGGCGGTGAAGACACCTTCATCCGCGTGCCGGTCGGCACCGTGGTCACCAATGTCGATACCGATGAGACCATCGGCGACCTCACCCAGCACGGCCAACGGCTGCTGGTGGCGCAGGGCGGCAAGGGCGGCCTGGGCAACATCCACTTCAAGAGCTCGGTGAACCGTGCGCCGCGCAAGTCCACGCCGGGTACGCCGGGTGACGTGCGCGAGCTGAAGCTGGAACTGAAGCTGTTGGCGGATGTGGGCCTGCTGGGGTTCCCGAACGCCGGCAAGTCGACCTTCATCCGCGCCGTGTCGGCGGCGACTCCGCGTGTCGCGGATTACCCGTTCACCACGCTGCACCCGAACCTGGGCGTGGTCAGCCTCGGCACCGACCAGAGCTTCGTGATCGCCGATATCCCGGGCCTGATCGAGGGTGCGGCGGACGGTGCCGGCCTGGGTATCCAGTTCCTGCGCCACGTGTCGCGCACGCGGTTGCTGCTGCATGTGGTGGACATCGCGCCGATCGACGGCTCGGACCCGGTGGAGCAGGTGCATGCGATCGAGCAGGAGCTGGAGAAGTTCAACCCGGAGCTGCTCGAACGCCCCCGCTGGCTGGTGATGAACAAGGCCGACGTGCTGCCCGAGGACGAGCGCCAGGCGGTTGCCGAAGACGTCGTGAAGCGACTGGAGTGGAAGGGGCCGTGGTTCCTGGTTTCCGCCATCGCGCGCGAGAACACCATGCCGGTGTGCCAGCAGATATGGCGTTTCCTGGAGGCCGAGCACATGGCGCGGGAAGAACGCGATGACATGCTGCCGGGCGATGTACGGCTGCGTGGCGAGGGGGCGGCGGAGTAAGTCGTTCCCCCCATGGGTATTCAGAAAAGGCGGCCGTGGGCCGCCTTTTTCTTTGCCTTCAAGAGGGTGAGGTGAGGGCGGGGCTCGCCATGGATGACCTATCTCCGTTGTTGGAGCGCACCCAGCGCGCGACCGCAGAGCCTCGGCTCAATGCCCCCCTAGGCTTTTCGCGCACCGGGTGCGCTCCTGCAGAAGACTGGCGGCTCCCCGTGGAGGCGGCCGCGCTCCGCTTCTCCCCGGGTAAACGCCGGACACAAAAAAACCGGCTTTCGCCGGCCACTGTTTCCTACGCGCACAGAAAAGCCGGCTTTCGCCGGCTTCTCTACCAACCCGAGATGCAATACGCGGAGCCGGCTTACGCCAGCTCGCGGATCTTCGCGTTGAGGCGGCTCTTATGGCGAGCAGCCTTGTTCTTGTGGATCAGGCCGCGGGCGGCGTAGCGATCCATGACCGGCTGCGCGGCGGCGAACGCCTCGACAGCAGCAGCCTTGTCCTTGTTCTCGATGGCCTTGACGACCTTCTTGAGGGCGGTGCGCACCATGGAACGGGCGCTGACGTTGCGCAGGCGGCGCTGCTCGGACTGGCGCGCGCGCTTCTTCGCGGACTTGATGTTGGCCAAGGTAGAACTCCGGAATGAATTGCTGGGTTGGAAAAAGACTGTCGATTATGCGGGCAATGCGCCGGTGCGTCAACAGCTTAGCTGTTTGTCAAGGCGCTAGAGGCGCCGGACGCCGCTGCGAAGGCGATGGCTCGGATGAACCGGCCCCGATTATGCCATGTCCGGGCCGTGAACTTGGCTCAAGCGGCTGTCACACTACGCGCCTTTCGGCCCGGCCGGGGCGATCCGGGCCCGCCGCATCTCACCAGCAAAGGCACTGTTTCCACGCATGAAGTCTCCCAGCATGTTCCGCGGCCTGCTGTCCTTCAGCAGCATGACCATGATTTCGCGCGTGCTCGGTCTGGTCCGGGACATGTCCATCAACGCGACGTTCGGCGCCAATGCGGCGACGGACGCGTTCTGGGTGGCCTTCCGCATTCCCAACTTCATGCGGCGCCTGTTTGCCGAGGGTTCGTTCTCCACCGCCTTCGTACCCGTCTTCACCGAGGTGAAGGAGAAGCGGAGCCACGAGGACCTGAAGGAGCTGATGGCGCGCGTCTCGGGAACCCTCGGCGGCGTGCTGCTGGTGATCACCGCGCTGGGGGTGATCTTCGCGCCGCAGGTGGCTTCTCTGTTCTCGCAGGGTGCGGCCGACACGCCGGAGAAGTTCGCGCTGACCACCCAGTTGCTGCGGCTGACCTTTCCATTCCTGCTGTTCGTGTCGCTGACTGCGCTGTGCGGTGGCGCGCTAAACAGCTTCCACCGGTTTGCGTTGCCGGCACTGACGCCGGTGATCCTCAACCTGTGCATGATCGGCGGCGCGCTGTGGCTGTCGCGCTACCTGAATCCGCCGATCATGGCGATGGGCTGGGCCATCCTGGCGGCTGGCATCCTGCAGTTGCTGTTCCAGCTGCCGTCGCTGAAGGGGCTGAACCTGCTCACCCTGCCGCGTTGGGGCTGGAGCCACCCGGATGTGCGCCGGATCCTCCGGCTGATGGTGCCGACGTTGTTCGGTTCGTCCGTGGCCCAGGTCAACCTGCTGCTGGACACGGTGATTGCCGCTTACCTGATGACCGGCTCGCAGAGCTGGCTGTCGCAGGCAGACCGTTTCCTTGAGCTTCCGCTGGGCCTGTTCGGCGTGGCGCTGGGCACGGTGATCCTGCCGTCGCTGTCGCGCCACCACGTCACCACCGACAAGGAAGGTTTCTCCAAGGCGCTGGACTGGGGTCTGCGCACCACGCTGCTGATCGCGGTGCCGGCGATGTTCGCCCTGATGCTGCTGGCGCGCCCGCTGGTTGCCACGCTGTTCCAGCACGGCCAGTTCACGCCGTTTGATACCCATATGGCGACGCTGTCCATCACGGCGCTTAGCTTCGGCCTGCCGGCCTTCGCACTGGTGAAGGTAGCCCTGCCGGCGTTTTATGCACGCCAGGATACCCGCACGCCGGTGCGCGCGGGCGTCGCCTCGCTGGTGGCGAACATGGTGCTCAACGTCGTATTCGTGGCGATGCTGTTCACGCTGTGGGCCACACCCGAGCAGCGCCAGTTGCCCTGGATGGATGGCATTGCCGCGGTGCCGGGCCTGCATATGGCGCTGGGCATGGCCAGTGCGCTGGCCAGCTATATCAATCTCGGTCTGCTGTGGCGCTGGCTGAAGCAGGCGGGCGTCTATCAGCGCCAGCCCGGTTGGGCCCGCCACATGCTGCGCCTCGTGCTGGCGTGCGCGGTGATGATCGCCGTGCTGCTGGTGGGCATGTGGATCTGGCCGGACTGGAGCGCCGTCGAGAGCAAGACCCGCGTGTGGCGCCTGGCGGTGCTGGTGCTGGCTGGTGGCGGTGCCTATGTGGTGACGCTGTTTGCTGCAGGTTTTCGCATGCGAGAGTTGCGCGGCGTCTGAGGCGGCGCGCGTCGCCCTGCAAGAGCGCACCCAGTGCGCGATTGCTCTTCGGGCCATGGAAGTAGTGCTTTTTTCTACCGTCGGCAGCCGCACTGTCGCCCCTACGCTTCGGTTAGATCCTGATCGCGCACTGGTGCGCTCCTACAGAAGGGCAGAAGGCAGGATGGCGGCTGTCACCGCTATACTCGCCGGATGATGAGACTTTCCAGGGATGTCGCCGGCCCATGCCTGGCGCCCGGTGGCAGCGTAGTCGCCGTGGGTGCGTTCGATGGGCTGCATCGTGGCCACCAGGCCTTGCTTGCGGAAGTGCGCGAGCGGGCAGTGGCGCTTGGCCTCACGCCGGTCGTGGTGAGTTTCGAGCCGCTGCCGCGGGCGTTCTTTTCGGCGGAACCGGTGGCGCGGTTGTCCAGCGTGCGTGAAAAGTTGCGCGGTTTCCATGCGGCCGGCATGGAGCGCGTTCTGCTGTTGCGCTTCAACCACGCGTTGACCTCCATGTCCGCCGAGGATTTCGTGCGCCGTGTGCTGGTCGAGCGCCTCGCGGCGCGTGAGGTCTGGGTAGGCGGCGATTTCCGTTTCGGGAACAAGCGCGTGGGTGACGTGGCCCTGCTCGAAAGCATGGGCAGCGAACTCGGCTTCACTGCGCGCACCATGCCGGCCGTGTTGCTCGAAGGCGCCCGCGTGTCGGCTACCCGCGTACGGATGTTGCTGGCAGCCGGCGAGTTTGCCGGTGCGACGCCGCTGCTCGGCCGTCCGTTCGTGATGGAGGGCAAGGTCGAGTACGGCAAGCAGCTGGGCCGCCAGCTGGGTTATCCCACCGCGAATATCCATCTGCGGGACCGTTCCAGTCCTGTCCACGGCATCTTCGCGGTGCGGGTGGGCCTGGGCGAGGGCGAGTGCAGTTGGCCGGGCGTGGCTAGCCTCGGTGTGCGGCCCACGGTCAACGAGGTGCCCGAGCCGCTGCTGGAAGTGCATCTGTTCGATTTCGAGGGCGACCTTTACGGCCAGCGCATGGCGGTGGAGTTCGTGGCCAAGCTGCGAGACGAGCAGAAGTTCGACAACCTGGCCGATCTGACCGTCCAGATGGCCAAAGACGCCCGCCAGGCCCGCGAACTGTTGGGCATGAATCCGCGCCTCAGCGAGGCGTAACGGCCCCAAATCCGGTAACGTTGGCGTTTCCGCCGTATCCATGGCGGCGCCAGGCAACAACGGCGCCCGCAGGATCGCGCCAGACCCCGATCAGAGCATCCCCAGGCAATGACCCAGGACTACAAGAACACCATCAACCTGCCGCAGACGGAATTTCCGATGCGCGGCGACCTGCCCAAGCGCGAGCCCAAGTGGCTGGCCGATTGGCAGCAGGTGAACCGCTACGTGCAGATCCAGGAGCGCGCGGCGAATCGCGACAAGGTGTTTGTGCTGCACGACGGCCCGCCGTACGCGAACGGCGCGATTCACCTGGGTCATGCGGTCAACAAGGTGCTCAAGGATGTGGTGGTGAAGTCGCGCCTGCTGGCCGGCTACCGCGCGCCCTACGTGCCGGGCTGGGACTGCCACGGCCTGCCGATCGAAGTGGCGGTGGAGAAGAAGTTCGGCCGCGTGGGCGACAAGCTCGACGCCGCTGCCTTCCGCCAGAAGTGCCGCGAATACGCACAGCAGCAGATCGACCTGCAGCGTACCGACTTCAAGCGCCTGGGCGTGCTGGGTGATTGGGAAAACCCGTACCGCACCATGGACTTCAAGTACGAAGCCGACATGGTGCGCGCGCTGGCCAAGATCGTCGCCAACGGCCATGTCGTGCGCGGCGCCAAGCCGGTGTACTGGTGTTTCGATTGCGGCTCGGCACTGGCCGAAGCCGAGATCGAATACGCCGACAAGACTTCGCCCGCGGTGGACGTCGCCTATGACGCTGTCGAGCCGAAGGTGCTCGCGCAGAAGTTCGGTGTCGATGCAGGCGATGCCATCGTCGCCATCCCGATCTGGACGACCACGCCGTGGACGCTGCCGGAAAGCCTGGCGGTATCGCTGGGCGGCGAACTCGAATACGCACTGATCGAAGGCCCGTCGCGCGATGGGCATCGCGTGCTGCTGGTCGTCGCCAGCGCGCTGGCCGAAAAGGTCGCGCAGCGCTATGGCATCGAAGGCGAAGCGAAGGTGCTTGGCCACGTTGCCGGCCAGGCGCTGGAAGGCGTGTTGCTGAAGCATCCGTTCTATGCGCGCGAAGTGCCGGTGCTGATCGGCGACCACGTGTCCGCCGAAGACGGTACCGGCGCCGTGCACACCTCGCCCGACCACGGCGTGGAAGACTTTGTCGTCTCGCGCAAGTACGGCATCGAGACGTTGAATTACACCGAGGCGCGTGGCACCTACCGTGCCGACACGCCGGCCGCGCTCGACGGCACCGTTATCGCCGGCAAGCACCTGTGGAAGGCCAACGACGAAATCGTCGAGTTGCTGCGTCGTCGCGGCGTACTGCTGGCCTTCGCCAAAATCGAACACAGCTACCCGCATTGCTGGCGCCACAAGACGCCGGTGATCTTCCGCACCACGCCGCAGTGGTTCATCAGCATGGAGAAGGAAGGTCTGCGCAAGACCGCGCTCGATGCGATCAAGAACGTGCGTTGGGTGCCGGGCTGGGGCGAGGAGCGCATCGCCGGCATGGTCGGCGACCGTCCCGACTGGTGCATCTCGCGCCAGCGCACCTGGGGCGTGCCGATCGCATTGTTCATCAACAAGACCACGCAGGAACCGCATCCGGATTCCGTCGCGCTGCTCGAACAGGTGGCCAAGCGCGTGGAGCAGGGCGGTATCGACGCGTGGTATGCGTTGGATGCCGCCGAGTTGCTGGGTGACCAGGCCAAGGACTATGAAAAGGTCCTCGACGTGCTCGATGTGTGGTTCGACTCCGGCGTCAGCCACTTCGCCGTGGTCGGTCAGCGCCCGGAACTTCAGCAAGGCAAGGCATCGAGCTACAAGGTGATGTACCTGGAAGGCTCGGACCAGCATCGCGGTTGGTTCCAGTCCTCCTTGCTCACTTCGTCGGCGATGTTCGCCAAGGCGCCGTACAACGACGTGCTCACCCATGGTTTCACCGTGGATGCGCAGGGTCGCAAGATGTCCAAGTCGCTGGGCAACGGCATCGAGCCGCAGGACATCATGAAGAACCTGGGCGCGGACATCCTGCGCCTGTGGATCTGCTCGACCGACTACCGCAACGAGATGTCGCTGTCGGACGAGATCTTGAAGCGCGTGTCGGATACGTATCGCCGCATCCGCAACACGGCGCGCTTCCTGCTCGGCAACCTCGACGGCTTCGATCCCGCCAAGCACCTTGTACCGGTGGAGCAGAGCCTGTTGCTGGACCAGTGGGCCGTGCAGCAGGCATACGACGTGCAGCAGGCAGTCGCTGCGGCGTACGACCGCTATGACTTCCCCGAAATCGTGCAGCGCGTGCAGAACTTCTGCACCAACGAGCTGGGTGCGCTGTACCTCGACATCACGAAGGATCGCCTCTACACGATGCCGACCGACAGCCACGGTCGCCGCAGCGCGCAGAGCGCGATGTACCGCATCGCCGAGGCGCTGGTGCGCTGGCTGGCGCCGGTGCTCAGCTTCACCGCCGAGGAAATCTGGCAGTACCTGCCGGGCGAGCGCAGCGAAAGCGTGCTATTCGAAACCTGGTACGAAGGCCTCGCTGCCACGCAAAGTTCGCCTGAGCAGCGCCGTTATTGGTCGGACTTGCTGGCCATTCGCGACACCGCTTCGCGCGTGCTCGAAGGCATGCGCAAGGGTGAGCAGATCGGTGCCTCGCTGGAAGCGAAGCTGGCGATCCACGCCGATCCGGCGATCGTTGCCCGCTACCAGCCGGCGGCGTCGGAGCTGCGCTTCTTCTTCATCACCTCGGACCTGCGCCTGGACCTCGCTGGTGGCCAGCCGGCCGATGCCGTTCTGACCGAGCTGGAAGGCGCGGACGTGTGGGTGTCGGCGACCGTCAGCGATGCCACCAAATGCGTGCGCTGCTGGCATCGCCGCGATGACGTGGGCACGCATGCGAATCATCCGGAGCTGTGCGATCGCTGCATCAGCAACATCGAAGGACCGGGCGAGGATCGTCGCTGGTTCTGATCGGCCACGACGCGCGCGCTTTTGCTTCCTCTCCCCTCCGGGGAGAGGATTGAGGTAAGGGCGGATGCTCGCGGTAGGGCTTCAGCAGAAACGTACTCGCTCTGATCGGATGCTTTAGCAAGATCGGCCCCTCACCCCAGCCCTCTCCCACAAGGGAGAGGGGGTAGAGATCGCAAATTGATTGCCATGAATCCCAAGCCCAACGCCCTATCCTGGTTGCTGCTCTCCGCCTTGGTCATCGTGCTCGACCAGCTCAGCAAGTGGTGGGCGCTGAGCGCACTGCAACCGGCCGGGCTGCCGCACCCGGTAATCCCCGGGTTTCTCAACTGGACGCTGGCCTTCAACACCGGTGCCGCCTTCAGTTTCCTCGCCAGCAGCGACGGCTGGCAGCGCTGGTTCTTCGTGCTGCTGGCGGTCGTGATCAGCGCGGTGCTGGTGGTGTGGCTCCATCGCACGCCACGACGCGACTGGAAGACAGCGATGCCGCTGGCCCTGATCGTAGGCGGCGCATTGGGCAATCTCATCGACCGATTGCACGCGGCCCAGGTGACCGATTTCATCCAGGTGTACTACCGCGAGTGGAGCTATCCGGTGTTCAACGTGGCCGATTGCGGCATCACCGTCGGCGCGGTGGCGCTCGTGGTTTTTGGCCTGTTTGCCGGCAAATCCAAGGCCTGAACGCGCCCTCACGTGTGATTCGACGGCGCATGCGATAATGAAGGCCTGCCATTAGGCCCGGTCGGGCCCGGAGTGTTCGTGGATATCCTGCTTGCCAATCCCCGTGGCTTCTGTGCCGGCGTCGACCGCGCCATCGCCATTGTCGAGCGTGCGCTCGAATCGTATGGCGCGCCGATCTATGTGCGGCACGAGGTGGTGCACAACCGTTACGTGGTGGACAAGTTGCGCGCCGATGGCGCCGTCTTCGTCGAGGAACTCGATGAAGTACCCGATGGCGCCACTGTGATCTTCAGCGCCCACGGTGTTTCCAAGGCCGTGCGCGAGGAAGCCGACCAGCGCGGTCTCAAGGTGTTTGATGCCACCTGCCCACTGGTCACCAAGGTGCATATGGAAGTTGCCCGCCTCGGGCGCACCGGCCGCAGCGTGGTGCTGATCGGTCACGCCGGTCATCCGGAAGTGGAAGGCACCATGGGGCAGTGGAACCCGGCCAATCGCGGCGAGATCCTGCTGGTGGAGTCCGTCGAGGACGTCGCCGAACTCGAGCCGAGGTTCCCGCACGAGCTCTCCTACGTCACCCAGACCACGCTCTCGGTAGATGACACCAAGGCCATCATCGAAGCCCTGCGCGCGAAGTTCACGGACATCGACGGCCCGCGCAAGGATGACATCTGCTATGCCACCCAGAACCGCCAGGATGCCGTGCGCCGCCTGGCGGACGCCGTGGACCTGGTGCTCGTGGTGGGCTCCGTCAACAGCTCCAATTCCAACCGCCTCCGCGAGCTGGCGGAAAAGCAGGGCGTGTCTGCCTATCTCATCGACGGCGCCGAACATATCGAACAGCGCTGGCTCGATGGCGTGACCCGCATTGGCCTGACCGCCGGCGCTTCCGCACCCGAAAAGCTGGTCAAGGACGTGATCGCCCGCCTGCAGTCCTGGGGCGCTGGCGCCGTACGTGAACTGGACGGCGAGCCCGAGACCATCACGTTCGCCCTGCCCAAGGAACTCCGCATTGCCGGCGGAGCCTCAGCCAGCCTCTGACGGCTTGCGCGCCCCATCCCGCCTCCGTAGAATTAGCGGTTCCTCGCCGGAATAGCTCAGTTGGTAGAGCGGCGCATTCGTAATGCGTAGGTCGCAGGTTCGACTCCTGTTTCCGGCACCAGTTTAGTTCTGTCGAAATGACAGCTCGAACGACACATAAGCCTCGCAAATCGCGGGGCTTATGTGTTTTTGCATGCTGGGGACCTGGGGCTACGTCAATTTCTTGAAGCGTCCCGAGTGACGCATTCGTCAAGCCCCAAAACCTGATTTTCCTGCGCTGCGTTTGCCCGACTGACTTATTGATCTGTGGACCCGCCTTTGCAGGGCTCTTTTCTGATCCCCCAAAAGGTCGACTTGCAGAGGCCGCCCGTCGGACACACGATGGACTGAGCCAGGGGAAAGGTCTGATGCCACATGCCGTCGTTCTCCTGCGATTTTCGGGGAGCGCAAGTCCGCATCCTGTATGAGAGCGGGGTTCATGGGGACGCGATCTGGATCGCGACCATGAGGGATGGTTGTTGCGTCCAAAGCATCGATGGGGCCACTTATGTGGATGACTGGCCGCCGTCGCTGGTCGAGACTGCCATTGAAGCCTCCGTCATGCGTGGCCTTGAGTGGGTGCTTCAGTCCGACAGGTAGCCGACTCCATTGCGGCGAACTGGGCTCAGGCCAGGGACCTTCGTGGTTTTGCGCCACGCCGACCTTAGCCTCCATTGTTCGGAAGAACGACTGACTGATATCTGTCGGCTGGCGTGCCGTATCGGCATCGCTCATGACTCCTTCGTGGCGGCGATCGTCGCGTCCCCCGCGGGTACTGCGCGCGGAAGAGGCGATGCCATGACAAGACGCTATCGAGTATCCGCTCCGTGCCTCAGTGATGCGTAGGCCCGTGCCTAGTCGATTTGCGTGAATTCGCGGCCGCGCTTGACGTACAAGTCCCATTGCGCGCGACAACGCGCCACATGGGCGTGATCCCCATGGTGAAACGGATGGTGGCGCGCGCCATCCATCTGCTTTTTCTTGCCGCCGGTCGGCATGCGGTCTTCCGCCAACGACATGGCCCGTAGAGTTGTTTCCCGTTTTCGGGAGTAGCGGTCATGGATGGCCAGCAATACCAGCGCGGTGTCTCGCTGATCGAAGTGCTTGTGGCGGTTTTCGTCTTTGCGATTGGCCTCGTCGGCCATGCGGGGATGATGGTGATGTCGGCTCGGTCCAACCAATCCGCCTACCTGCGTACGCAAGTGGCGTATCTGGCGAACAACATGGCCGATCGCATGCGTGCGAATCCGGTGGGCGTGTGGAGCGGCTTCTACAACAGTGACGCCTATCCGGTCAGCACTGGATCGACGGCATGTGACGCCCGCATACCTTGTGGCTCCAGTGCCGTCGCAGCCCGCGACAAAGCGTTGTGGAGTGGATTGCTCGATAGCCAGCTGCCGGATGCCAAGGCGCGTATCCAATGCACGGGCATGGATGCGGTGGGCTATAACCCTTCAGTCCAGATTGGCCAGCGTCCGCCTTACGGCGGCATTTGCCGGATGTCGGTGTCGTGGACGGAGCAGGGTGCGGGCGATCGCCAGCATGCCGATGCCGCTCGCCAGGTGTTTTCATGGGAGTTTCAGCCATGAGCCGGCGCGTGTTCCAGCTGCACGTGCGCGGCGTCTCACTGATCGAACTCATGGTGGCCATGGCGCTCGGTTTGCTGGTTTCGGCGGGCATCGTAAGCGTCTTCCTGTCGACCTCCGCAAGCAGCCGAGCGCAAAGGCAGCTCGCCCAGGTGCAGGAAGAAGGCCGTTACGCGATAGGGCGCATCGTGGACGACCTCCGGATGGCCAATGCGCAGTACTGCACATCGACAGGTGGAGTCGCTTCTCGCGGCAGCAGTGGCCTTTATCTGGACGGCCTTCGCGCGCCGGTCATCTATGCAAAGAATCTTCAAGCTGCATTGGGCGCGGGCGATCTCACGACTCGGTGGGGCGCGGTCTCTGGAAGCAATACCTATCCCGCGCCGCCGAGCGCGCCCTATTCGTTGCCTTCGTTCTTCAGCATGCGCGGCTACGATTGTGGTGCAACGACGTGCACGCCGGTCAATCCGCCTGCGTCGATGCTGCCATCGATGGGAACGTCAGTCGAACATCGCGTCATCGGCAGCAGCGTGCTTACGCTGCGCTACGTGGATGCATCGCGTGGGTGGGCGTTGGGTGCCAACAGCTACATAGTGAGCGACCCCGCGGGAACCGTCCGATCCATCCATCTGGCACCCGCCGCCGGTGAGCCGCCACTGACGGATTTTGCCGCAGGCGATCTGGCCATGTTGTCGGATTGCTCCGGTGCCCAAGTCTTCGCAGTCAACGGCAGCTCTGACCTGGTGCCCGATCCCAGTCTCAACTTCACGGCGCCAGTGGCACGGTCCAGCCTGACAGCGGCAAAACTCTTCGACTTCAACTCCGACTTCGTCACCGTGACCTATTTTCTGAAGGTCGTGGCCAACGACGACGGCACGACCACTGGGGCATTGATACGCAAGGATCGGACGGGCAGCCAGGAGATGGTGCGTGGTGTTGAACGCCTCGATTTTCTGTATGGCGTTGAAGACGGAGACGGCAATACGCGGTATCTCTCAGCCGCCGAGGTCGACAGCAACGCAGGCTCGACCATCCCCTGCCCGCCATCGCTTCCGTTACCGCTCGAGCGTGATCCGGGATGCCTGTGGCGTGCCGTAAAAACCATCGAGGTGCATGTGCTTATGGCGGCCGAGCGGGCCCTCCATACCCTTGCACCGAGTGAGCAGAAGTATGCCTATCAGCTCGACGGCATGGCGGCGCCTGCGTCGCCTGATGCGCCTGGGCGAAGGGTAACGCCGTCGGCGCAGGGGTTTGCCAACCCGAAAGTGCGACGTGAATTCATCGCGCTGGTTTCGGTGCGCAACTACAACCCTTGACCACGCATTGAGCATGGCCAGGGCAGATATGGATATCGAGATGAGCCTTTCAGGAAATGCCAGCTTCGCCCAATCGCGTCGGGAACGTGGCGCCGTATTGGTCGTTGCGTTGATCTTCTTGCTGCTGCTTACGCTGTTGAGCATTGGTGCCTCCAGCCATTCGCTGTTGCAGCAACGAATGGCTGGTGGATTGCGCAATGCACAGCAAGCCGAGATGGGCGCGGAGGCAGCGCTGCGGGGTGCGGAGTGGCGGCTGTGGAGCGCAAGCGCCGCTTCGTTTGCGATGCGCTGCGGAAGCACGGTACTGACGGATTGCTATCTCAGCGATCCCTCTGTCGGAGCGGCTGAGGCGGTGCGTGTGTTCCGCACGAGCGTGGGCTGGGTCGCGGGGTACGGCACCGAATACGGCGCGTCCAATGGCGGTGTCGATTTTACCCGCCCACGGTCGGACGAGGAGACGGCTTCACTGGCGCAAAACCCCCGCTATCTCATCGAGGATCTCGGGCCCGAACTGCCCGCAGATACCGGTCCTCAACGTGAATCCGGTGCCTCTGGACCTGGCAGCGTCGGCTACGTGTCGACCTCCCGCCACATGTATCGAATCACCGCGCGCTCGACCGGAGGAAATGCCAACACCGTTCGGGTTCTTGAAAGCACGTTTTCGGCCAAGGCGGACTGAAGGAGCCCGTATGCGCGCGATAAAGGGCCACATGTTGGTGGCAATGATCTGGCTGGCTGCGAGCCTGGCATGCGCGCATGCCGGAACGGTGGACTTGTCGAGCACGCCACCGGAGCTCACGCCTGCGGTCGCGCCGAACATCATCCTGACCTACGACGACTCCAACAGCATGCGCAATACATATGTGCCGGCGTATATCGGCGATGGCGAGATAAAGTACGGAGAGCGCCAGGGCCGCATCACTGACCCGCGTACCGGCGAGGCCATGTGCGGCTGGTACAGCGCGGACGGCGGCCAGGTCATGCACCCCTGGAATTTCTCGCCCGCAGTCAACACGATCTACTACGATGAACTGCAAACCTACGTCGTTCCGAACAAGCCGGACGGCACACCCATGGAAGCGGGAAGCTTCACCGCGGCATGGGACGACGGTGTGGCAGCCAATACGGGTGGCAGCCGCCTGGTCACGAACCTGCTTGTCGATTATTCGATCTCCTGGGGTGGAAACACCATCTGGCCCAAAATCATCTATCCGGCCAGCACCGCACATCCTGCATCGGGGCAGTGCGGTGTCGAGAACGGTTACATGCCTTTTCCGTTTTCGAACCCAGACGATGGAACTGCGCCCGCATTCTTCTATCGGTTCAAGGGCGACCGCACGCGGCGCGTTGACCTGTTCGATCCCGGCAAATACGAGGCTGTCAATGTCGCGACGTTGAGCGACGCGCAGAAGAAGAACTTCGCCATCTGGTATGGCTTCTACCGCACCCGCAATCAGGTGGCGCGCTCTTCGCTTGCTCGCGCCTTCGAGAGTGTTCCTCGCTCCATCCGGATGCAGTGGCAGCGATTGACCAGCGACAAGCTCGACAACACCGCCGTGATTCGGCCGCTTTCAGACGCAACCCAGTTCAGGAAGCTGATGGATTTTCTCTACGCGAGCGTACCTGTGGAAGGCACGCCGACGCGAAGCAGCATGGCGAGGGTGGCGACCTATTTCGGCCTGGGCAATGCGAGGCTGGCCGAGACTAATCCGTACTTCGACGTGGGATCGGGGAAGGAGCTGAGTTGCCGGCGCAATTACAGTCTGCTGGTCACGGATGGCGGTTGGAACGGCGACGCAGGCTTCACGGAGAGTTGGTCGGATGCCGCGGTGTTGGGGGCCGGCACAGGCGCTGTTGCCGCCAACCCGGATCAGCGCGCGACGACGTTACCCGATGGTCGTCGGTACGACCCGGGCGCCACGGCTGCCATGATTTTTGGAAGTGGGCCGTCCCAGCTTGAACGGTCGGGCTTCGCCGATGTCGCATTCCACTACTGGGCGACCGACCTGCGGCCGGACTTGAGAAACAACGTGTCGCCGTACCTGTCCGATCGGACGACCGGTGTGACGGGTCCCTTGGTCACCACGCCGATCGGCAGCGATGCTGCATCCTTGCCTGACGAGGTGTACTTCAATCCCGCCAACGATCCCGCCACATGGCAGCACCTTTCGCAGTTCATCGTGACGTTCGGCCTGGCAGGTCAACTGAATTTCCCGGGCGATCTCACGGATCTCCGAAAGGGTGCCAAAACGTGGTCGGACTGGGCATCTTGGCCGAACAGCGAAAACGCCGATACGCCGGCCAAGGTCGACGATACCTGGCACGCGGCCGTCAATAGCCGTGGCGAGCTGTTCAATGCCAATAATCCGCAGCAGTTGATCGATCAGATCAAGCGCGTCATCAACAGCATCGTGTCCAGGGCCGGGTCGACCACCGCTGGCACCCTGAGCAGTACGGTGCTTGGCGCGGACGCTTCCTATTTCCGCACGGGCTTCAGCAGCGATGACTGGAGCGGCCAGGTGCAAGCCGTGCGCATTGATGAGTCGGGGAACATCGGGGCTACGCGATGGAGTGCGGGTGAACTGCTTGATGCTCGTGTGGGTTCGGCGGATGACCGAACGATACTCACCAGCATCGACACGGGAGCCGGACACGGTACCGCCTTCAAGGGTGCCGAAGTGGTCGCTGCATTGCGCGCGGCCGATCCGGAATTCGGAGACGATACGCTGGCCGCCGATCGTCTGGGGTGGTTGCGTGGGTCGCGCGTGAACGAGGGCACGCAGTTTCGCCGGCGCAGTTCGATCTTGGGTGCGGTGGTGAATGCCCAGCCGGTCTATGTAGCTTATCCGGCAAGCGGCTACCGCGATGCCTTTCCTTCCAGGCCGAGTGAGCCTCGGGTGCCCGCACCGGAAATGGCAAAGGCGTCTGACGGCCGCCTGCTGCACAGCTACGAACAATTCGTGGCCGATCACCTGAAGCGTGCACCGACGCTGTATGTGGCGGCTAACGACGGCATGCTGCACGCGTTCGATGCAACGATGGAGGGAACCGATCCTGCGCAGGTGGATGTGCCGTCGCACCCGGGAAACGAGCGCTGGGCCTACGTGCCGCATGCGGTCTACGGAAATCTGCGCGGCATGAGCGCGCTGGCTGGCTATCAGTACACCCCGACCGTGGATGGCACGCCCGTCGTCCGTGATGTGTTCTTCAGCGAGGGCAACCAGGTGGGATGGCACAGCCTGTTGGTTGCCGGTCTGCGGCTGGGCGGGCGTGGGGTGTACGCGCTCGACGTTACACACGCTGATGCGAGTGAAGCCGGTTCGGGACCCGCCGGCAAGGTCTTGTGGGAATTCAGCCATACAAGCGGCGCGAACAGCGGTTCGGCCAACCTTGGGTATACCTTTGGCCGTCCAAACATCGGGCGTCTGGCCAACGGCAAATGGGTAGTGCTGGTCCCCAGTGGTTATTTTCCGGACGAAAGCGCGGAGCCCGCCGCTTTGAACGCCTTCAGCTCACTGTTCGTGTTGGATGCGAGGACGGGCACGGTGCTGCGAGAGTTGCGCACACCCACCAACATCGCCGGGGCGGACATCGTCAGCAACGGCCTCACCACGCCGGTGCTTGGCGACTATGAAGGTGACCAGGTCGACGAGGTGGCCTTTGCCGGGGATCTGCAGGGCAACGTATGGCGATTCGATCTCAGCGATGAGAGTCCATCGAACTGGAAAGTGGATCTGCTGTTCAAACCCGCCGTAGCCGGTGAACGGCCGGTGACGGTCATGCCGCGCCTGTTCCCCGATCCGGCCACCCGGCATTTCGTAGTGGTGTTCGGCACTGGAAAATATCTGGGCAGCAGCGACAACATCGTTGATGCATCGACAAAGGTGCAGGCGGTCTATGGCGTTCGTGACCCGGGCGTTGCCGGTGCACAACCGGTGGCCGAGGGCGTCACCCCGATGGTCCAGCAGCAGTTGTACGAAAAAGGGGATGTTCGCGGACTGACCCGAAACGCCGTGCCGCTGGTGGATGCCGCAGGCAACCGAGTGGGCGGCTGGTACTTTCTCCTGCAGGTATTTGGCACGGATGGCAAGCAGACGAATGCTGGGGAACGCGTGGTCGTCGATGCCACCGCCTTGTTCGACAGCAATCGCGCCATTGTCACGACGCTCATCCCGCAAAAGAGCGACCCATGCAATCCCGCCACGCAAGGGGCCGTGCTGGTGGTGGATGCCGCCACCGGAGGCGCTGCGAGCGGCGTCGATCTCGGCGTCATGGCGGGGTGGAACGCTGATTTTGCGCAAGCCGGCGCGCGCATCACCAATGCGCCGACCGGTGGGTCATTGCCAGCCACTGTGCGTGTGGGAGGTGGCCAGGTCTATCTGCCAAGCGTGACCTTGTCCGCTGATGGAAGCACGTTCTCCGTGGGAGACGCCCTATGGCGCCGTCGATCATGGCGGGTGCTCAACAACGATCATTGACAAGGAGTGAGTCATGGTCCGTGTGCGTGGTTTCACGCTGATCGAACTGATGGTGGTGGTGGCTATCGTGGCGATTCTCGCGGCGGTGGCGATACCAAGCTATACCCGCTACACCTTTCGTGCCCGCCGTGCCGAAGGGCAGGCGCTGCTCATGCACATCGCCAATGCGCAGGAGCGCTATTACGCCGTGCACAACCGTTATGGCGACCTGGTGGCGATCGGCTACTCATCGTCGCCGCTTGCGTTGTCCGAGAACGGACACTACCAGGCACAGGTCTCTCTGGAAGACAGCCATGGTACGGCGCAGGCTTATGTGGCGACGGCAACCGGGCAAGGTGTACAGGCCGCCGACGCCTGTGGCCCACTGTCCATCGACAACACGGGCAGTCGGCTTCCCGATGCTTCCGACATGTCGCGTCATGCCAATGGACGGTGCTGGTGATGAGACGATCGCATGGTCGGTGCCGGTCACAAGGTGTCACGCTGGTGGAATGGCTGGTCGTACTGGCGGTGCTGGCCATCCTGGCGATCGTGGCTGCGCCCGCCTTTCGCGGCCTTTGGCGTCGCCATCAGGTGCAGACCGCAACGGAATCGCTTTGGGCAGACTTGACGTATGCGCGCCATGAAGCCGTGCAGCGCGGGATGTTCGTATCGCTTTGTCCCAGCAAGACCGGCCTGGCCTGTACTGATCAGGTTGCATACGGCGGAGGCTGGATCGTCTACGCATATCCCGCCGGTGGCATGGGCGCGAACCGCGCGTATGCCTCTGGCGTGTCGGGCTTCGATCGCCTGCGGTACACGGTGCCTTCTGGACGCGTCGTGGCAAACGCCACCGACCCGGGCGTCGTGACATTTGGACAGCAGGGACAGTTCAAGTCGACTTCGGAGCGTCCCGGCGTGACGTGGCGGCTATGCGCCGCGTCAGGTGCCGACGATGCCATGCAGGGCGAGGTTACCTCGGATGTTCCTGGTATCGAACTTGTCCTGGGCGGCTCGGGCAGCCTGCAGCAGCAGCGGCTGAGTGTGGGAGACAGCTGCCTTCCGTCCCCGCGGTGACGGACCGAACCGTTTCAAGCGATCGACGAAAAGCGTGGCCACAAACCGGAATGGCGACGCGTGGATTGCTGGATGGCTGACACGAGACGTTCTTCCGATCCCAGCAAGGTGAACCAGCGCCGCGCGCGGGTGACGCCGGTATAGAGCAGCTCGCGCGTGAGTACGGCGCTGGCCGTATCCGGCAGCACAAGCGCCGCATGCTCGAACTCTGAGCCCTGCGATTTATGCACCGTCATGGCATATACGGTTTCACGCTCGCCCAGGCGGGAGGGCAGCACGAAGCGGATGCGCGCGGCGTCCTCGCCTGTCTGGCCCGGCACTTCGAATGCGACGCGCAGATGCAACCTGCCATGCTCGTCGGGAATGCGAAGCGCAATGCCAATATCGCCGTTCATCAGCCCGAGACTGTAGTCGTTTCGGGTGACCAGGATCGGGCGGCCTTCGTACCACTCCTGGCCGGCATCGATCAGGCCTGCCTGCTGCAGGATCGCGGTGACCTGGCGGTTGAGGCCTTCGGCGCCGAACGGCCCCTGCCGCAGGGCGCAAAGCAACTGGAAGCCGCCGAAAGCGCGTAACGCACCTTGGGCCCACGTTTCGAAGGCCGCCATGGCCGCGCGCGGCGGAGGACGGTGCTCGCGCAGCCATTGCAGATACTGGCGGTAGCCTCGTGGCTGTGCGTCGCCATCGCGGGGGGTGAAGTGAACCCGGCCTCCGTCAAGCACCAGTTCGGCGAGCCGGTTGGCATTGGCGGTGGCATTGATCCACGCGATATCGCCGTGCGGCTGGACAAGCAGACCTTGCACGCGTGAGGCATCGCCATCGTTGATGGCCTGTGCGAGCTGGCCGATGCCGCTGTCTGCACCGAAACGATGACTGTGGCGCAGCATCGCCACATGCTGGTCCAGGGCAAGCGCATCGCCGCGGACCCAGGCATCGACATTGTCGCCGCTCGTCACGCGAAGCCAGTTCGCCGTGTCTTCGCTGTAGTGACCCGCATCGGCACGTCGGCACAGATCACCCAGCACGGCGCCGGCCTCCACCGAGGACAGCTGGTCCTTGTCGCCCAGCAGCACGAGGCGAGCATCATCGGGCAGCGCCTCCAGCACGGCCGACATCATTTCCAGATCGATCATCGACGCCTCATCGATGACCAGCACATCCAGATGCAGTGGGTTGGCGCTGTCGTGGCGAAAGCGTCGGCTGTCCGGACGTGCACCAAGCAGCCGATGCAGCGTGTCCACCTGGCTGGGAATGCTGGTGCGCACGGCATCGTCAACATCGAGCAGGGCGATCTGCGTGCTGATCGAAGCCTGCAGTCGGGCCGCAGCCTTGCCTGTGGGTGCGGCAAGCCGTATGCGCAGCGGGCGTGCCGTATCGGCACGATGCAAGGTCTGCAACAGACCGAGCAGCCGCACCACGGTCGTCGTCTTGCCGGTGCCGGGACCGCCGGTAATCACCGTGAACGGGCTGCGTGCTGCCAGGGCGCATGCGATGCGTTGCCAATCGGGCGCACCGGTGTCCGTATTCGGATAGAGGCGCGTCAGCTGTTCCCGCAGGTGATCGGGCGCTTGCGGTGGTTGCGAGAGCCGTCGACCAATGGCCTCAGCCACGCGTTGCTCATGATTCCAATAGCGCCGCAGGTAGAGGCGGCTGCCATCGAGCACCAGGGGTGAACCTTCTTGCGTGCCGTCGGGCATGCCGACCGCCAGGGAAGAGGCAAGCATGGTCGGGGCAGTGGCGATGGTCGCTACCAACGACCGCCACGATTCAGGCCAGCCGCCGTCCTCCGCCAGCGGCTCCCAACCGTCGAGATCAAGGCACAAATGGCCGTCCGCTTGTTGGCGGCTCACCAGTGCGCCGAGCAGCGGCAGGGCGTCCGCTGCGCTGGGGTCCTCCGTGGCAACGAAGCGCGCGAATGCGACGTCGAGCGGGCGCAGCAGGCCGTGCGCGACAGCGATGTCCAGCGATGCCATCAGTGCATCACGCCGCATGGCTGCGTGCTCCGTCGGCAAACAGGCGGTCCATCGCTTCAACGAGTTCGAACGGCAATCGCTCGACATGCACGCCATGCCCTTGGCCGTCGACGCCACGCAAGTACAGATAGGCCACGCCACCGACGTGCAGCTCGTAGTCGTAGCCGGGCAGGCGGGCGCGCAGCTGCCGATGGAGGGCCAATGTATAGAGTGCGTACTGCAGGTCGTAGCGCTCGCGCAGGATGGAGTCGCGCATGGCGGAGGCCGTATACGCATCGGCATCGCCGCCGAGGCGGTTCGATTTGTAGTCGATCACGTAATAACGTCCCTGGCGCTCCGCCACCAGATCGATGAAGCCCTTGAGCAGGCCATTGATGTGCTCGGCCTGCAGCGAAGGTCGTGGCAAGTTGTCCAGCGTATGCCGGGTGACCAGGCGATCCAGCGCAAGCGTGTCGACGTGACGCGCCTCGAACCAGAACTCGAGTTCCGCGTAATAGGCATCGAGTTCGGCGAGACTCGTCGATCTGCCATCGGGCAGCGCCAGCGGCATCCTCAACAGAGCAGGAAGCCACTGCGAGAGCAGCGCGATATCCGATTGCCAGCCGCGGCGCTGGCACCGCCGTGCGATTTCCTTGCCCAGCCCGGCAGGATCGCTCGCCACGGCGGCAAAGCCCTCATCGGCTGACCACTCGAGCAGGTCGTGCAGGAAGGTGCCTGCTTCGGCGCCGGCATGGAAGGCGTGGATGCCCCTTGCGATGGCCGGCGCACTTGCCGGTAACAATGGCGGCTCGCTCTCAACTTCCATCCGCACATCTTGCGACGCGGTTTCCGGTGCCGGGGCAGGCGATTCGTTTTCCGCCAGCTTGAGCGAACTGTAGCTCGCGACCCACCAGCGCTCCTGCGGCGGACCCTGGAAGGTACGTGCTTCCCACAACGGCGTGACGTCGGTTGCCTTTGCTTTGAACGGACGCGTGTCGGGAGTTGCCAGGGCATCGATATGGATGTCGCGGTTGTCGCCGCGCAAGGCCTGCAGCCGTGGAAGCAGGTCGCCCGGCTGGATCATGGCATCGCCTGACAGCACGTAACCGAAGGCCGATTTGTGCAGCGAAGGCGTTGAGCTGTTGCCGCTCTTGCAGCAGGCCACACCGAGCCAGCACGCATAGCGCGCACGGGTGAGCGCGACGTAGAGCAGGCGCAGGTCTTCCTGCAGTCGTTCACGATCGGCCATGGCCTGCGCAGCGGTATCTGCACGAAGATCCATGCGTGGTTCGCCGTCGTCGCCGTGCCACACGAACCGATCGTCGGCCTTCACCTCGCGTGAGGCACATGCGAACGGCAGAAGCACCAGCGGGTACTCGAGTCCCTTGGACTTGTGGATGGTCACCACCTTGATCAGCGCATCCTCGCTTTCCAGCCTCACGATCTGGTCTTCGGCGGTGTCACTTTGCCCATCGCGAGCCATGGACATCTGCGCGGCGAGGTGGCGCACCAGCGCCTGTTCGCCGTCGAGGCTCGCGGCCGCGTGCTGCAGCAGCTCGGCCAGGTGCAAGAGGTTGGTCAGCGCTCGCTCGCCATCGAGGCGCGACAACAGGCGGGCAGGCAGGTCGAAGGCATGCAGCAGGTCATGCAGCATGGCCAGTACGCCATGGCGAAGCCAGGTGTCATGCAACTGGCGGAAGCGCTCGCCGCACGTTTCCCAGTAATGTTCGTCGAGATTGAGCCGATCCAGCTCCGCATCGCTCTGGCCCAGCGTAGGCGTGGCAAGCGCCGCGCGCATCGCGCGATCGGAGCCGGGCATGGCGCATGCCTGCAGCCACCGCAGCAGATCGACGGCCTCGGGCGAGGCATAGACCGAATCGCGGTCGGAAAGGTACACGCTCTTGAGGCCGCGCCGTTGCATCTCCTCGCGTACTTTGGCTGCTTCCGTGCCGCTGCGCACGAGGATGGCGATGTCGCCTGCGCGAAGCGGCGTGAGCTTGCACGCATCATCCACGAAGCCGCAACGGTCCTCCTGCGCGGCTGCCAACAGCTGCACTACATGGGCAGCTGCGTGTTGCGCCATCAGGTGGGTATAAGCCGAGCCGCTGATGGCGTCATTGCTCCCGGCCAAGGCCAATTGCATGGGCGGAAGGGGCTGTCCGTCGAACACCAGGCGATCGCTGCGGCCGCGCGCCTTTACCGCATGGAATGGCAGCGCATCGCGGCCGAACGCAAACGCACCCGTTGAATGCGAGTCGGCATGTTCGAATACGCGATTGACTGCGCCGACCAGCGCCCCGGTGGATCGATAGTTGGTGTCGAGTGTCCAGGTCGGCTGGCTGGCGCGGTCCCGCGCTCGCAGGTAAGTGTGGATGTCCGCGCCACGGAAACCATAAATGGCCTGCTTGGGATCGCCGATCAGCAGCAAGCCTGCGCCGACGCGCCCGTCGTAGATGCGGCGGAAAATGTTCCACTGCAGGGGGTCGGTGTCCTGGAATTCGTCGATCAACGCGATGGGGTACTGCCTCGCGATCGTGTCGGCAAGCCGAGCCCCGCTGATGCCGTGCAACGCAGCATCGAGCCGGCGCAACATGTCGTCGAAACCCATCTGCGCGCGGCGCTGCTTGGTCTGTTCCAGGCGTTGCGATACCCAGCGCGTCGCTTGCGCGAGCACGGTGGATTTCAGAGTGTCGAGGCGTTGCAGTTGTTCGATACACGCAGCGATGGCTTCGAATGCCGCATGCCGCAGTGGTTCGGCATTCTTGTTCAACGACGCCGTCAACGCCTCCTGCGAGTAGCGTCGCAATGTGTCCGGGGAGACAGGGCCGCCTTGCGACCATTCACGCAACTCGACAAGTTGTGCCGCGACGTTGTCGGCGGGCATCTTCCTGCCGTTCAACGCACGGGCGGCCAAGGCCCTGGCGAACATGGCCTCGATGGCGTCCGCGCCGTCGCTCCAGGCAAGCCTTGCACATGCCTCGGCCGTATCTGTCGCATGCACGCCTTGCTGGAACTGCGCCAACGCCTCGGCCGGTTCGGGCAAGGGGTTGCCTGCGAGCCGCAGATTCTCCAGGGGTTGGCGCAACAAGGGACGCAGCGCATGCTGCAAATCGGCGGGCGCCTTCCACCAGCGCGAGACCAGGGCGGCGCCGGCGCGGTCGAGCGGAAAGAAATGCGTTCGCCAGTAATCGCGCACGGTTTCGGCGAGCAGTTCGCTTTCGTCAGCGCTGGTGTCCTGGGCGAACGGATGGCCGCTGTCGAAGGCATGCTGGCTGAGCATCCGCTGGCACCACGCGTGGATGGTGTGGATGGCTGCCTCGTCCATCCATTGCGCGGCGAGTTCGAGCTGGCGCGCCGCGCGCGACCGGGTCTCTTGATCGGGATACGAAGCGATCAGGTCGCGCAGGAAGTCGTCGTCGTCTGCCTGGTCACGAAATGCCTGGGCGGCCTCACCGAGACGCTCGCGGATGCGCTCACGAAGTTCAGCGGTCGCCGCCTTGGTAAAGGTCAGCACGAGAATCTGCGAGGGAAGCAGCGGCGTGCCGTCTGGACGTCCGTGGCCAAGCACCAGGCGCAAATACAGTGCGGCGATGGTCCAGGTCTTGCCCGTGCCGGCGCTGGCCTCGATCAGCTGGATGCCTTGCAGCGGCAGGCGCAGCGGCTGCAGCGATTGGCTCGCGATCATGCCGCTTCCTCCTGATGCGCGACCTCAAGAAGCGGTCGATACAACGACAACCAATCCACGAAGCCCCCGGCCAGCAACGCTTCGAAGCTGGGCCATGCGCGTGCCAGGTAGGCATCGTCGTCCACGTCGCCGGCAATGCGGGCGAAATGATTGCCCTCATAGGCAAGCAGGGCCTGCTTGCGTGCCTTCTCTTCATCGCCTGCCTGCAGCCAGGCGAAGGCTGTGCGGCGGGCAAGTGGCAAGGGGCGGTCCATCCCTTGGCGCAGGCCGCCCAGTAGCTCATCCAGCCACTGGGCGGCCTGCAGCGACTCGATCGGTGGCAGCACGACCTGTGTATCCGGTCCCACCATGCGCGACGCCATCACCAAGCCTTGCGCGTGCGCAAGCAGGTGGATGATCCAGGTGGCAATGAGTTTGTCGTGGCGGATGACGCCGTTCTTCTGCAACAGGCGCCCCGTGGACAGTTCCAGGCGCGCGAGCGTGCCATCGGCGTCCTGGCGCAGGTCGGTCAGCCAATCCTCCACGCGAAGGTCATGTGCCGCGTATTGCAGCTCGATCTTGTCGTCGCGCAACGGCCAGCGCGCACAGGCAGCGAGCCACGCCCGCGCCAGGATCTCGCCTTCGCGCGCCAGTGATTGTTCAGCCAACTCGCCAAAGCCGCCGGGTGGCAGCACGCCCTGTCGCGCCAGTTGCCGGGTGGCGATGGACACGCTGGGCAGCGCGTCTTCGCTACGCAGCGCGGCGTGAACGATGGCGCTCGTGGCCTGGTGCTGCTCCAGCGCATTCAGGGCAAACGGCTCGTCGTCGGCGGCGTCGGCGTCCAGCTCGTTGAAATGCACCTTGAGCCGTTGGTTGTAGAAGCTGCGCACGGGCTGCGACAGGAAGGCGCGTAACTGGGTGATACCCAATGCAGCATCCGGCTGCCATGAGGGCAAAGGTTCGACGTCTGGCACTGCACGCGGCTGCAGGGCCTGGCGCCACTCCCGCGCATAGGTAAACAGCCGTGCATCGGCATCGGCATCGAAATAGCGGCGGCTGAATGCCTGCAGGGGATGGATCGTGGTGAGCGCGCCCAGAAGGCGATCACCGGCCCCGTGCTCGCGCGCGTCGTCGTCTTCGCGATGCCACCCCGCCGCGAGGTAGTCGCGTAGCTGGCCCACCAGCACGGACGGTGGCAATGCGCTGTTGTCGCGTACGTGGCGGCCCACCCAGCTGATGTACAGCGCATCGCGTGCCGAGACGAGCGCCTCGAGGAAAAGGTATCGATCATCTTCGCGGCGGGACCGGTCGCCCGGCCGGGCATGTCCCGGCAACGCCATCAAGTCGAAATCGGCCGGTGCCTGCTGGCGCGGATAGTCGCCGTCGTTCATGCCCAGCAGGCAGACGACCCGAAAGGGAATGGCGCGCATGGGCATCAAGGTGCAGAAGCTCACCGCGCCACCCATGAAGCGTTGCGACAAACGGCTTTCGTCCATGGCGTCGAGCCAGTGCTCGCGCACGATGGCGAGCGGCAAGGGGAGCGCGAAATCGGCTTCCTCGCAGGCATCGCGCCAGGCGTCCAGCGCATCGCCCAGGCGGGTGAGGCGGTCGCCATCGCGCGGGTCATCGGCCTCGAAGAAGTCGGCCAGCAAGGCCTGTAGCCGCGCGTGCCATTGCGAAGGCGTTGCAGGTTCCCGCATGGCCTGCCAATAGGTTTCCAGCTGGTCGAGCAGTTCGACGAGTGGACCGATCAGCGCGGCATCCAGTCCGCCCACTTCTTCATAAGGCGCAATGTCCTGCCATGCAGAGCCGTCGCCCACTGCATAGCCCAGCAACATGCGGCGCAAGCCGAAGCGCCAGCTGTTCTGCTCGATGGCCGGCAGTTCCAGGCTCTGCTTTTGCGTGGCATCAAGACCCCACCTTACGCCGGCACCCTCGATCCAGCGACGCAGGGTCGGCAGGCCGGATGGTTCGATGCCGAAGCGCTGTCGCACGGCGGGAACATCGAGCAGATCGAGCAGGTCGCTGACCGCAAAGCGCGACTCGGGCAGGGTGAGCAGTTGTTCCAGCGCGACCATCAACGGCACCACGCCACGCGAGGGCTGGTCGGTGACGGAATAGGGCAGATGGCGCGGATCATCCGGTGGCAGACGTCCAAACACCGCCTGCACGTGCGGCGCATAGGTCTGGATGTCGGGCACCATCACGATGACATCGCGCGGCGACAGCGGCACGCCGCGCTGGTGCGCCTCTTCGAACATTGCCAGCAGTTGGTCGTGGAGCACCTCCACCTCACGCTGCGGGCTGTGCGCGATCTGGAAGCGCAGCGAGTCATCGCCCTGGCGCCAAGGCTTGCGTTGCGATGCATCCATCGGTGCCGGCTCGAGATCGAGGATGGCTTGCTGCACCTGCCGTAGCAGCGTGCTGCCGTCGGTGTCGGTAAAGAGGTCGATGCCGCGGTTCCATGCCACGAATTGCTGGCGATAGGCCTCGGGGCGATCGAAGTTGTCCAGCAGCCGGATGTAATCGCGACCTTGCCGGCCCCACGCGGCCAGCAGTGGATGGGCGTGCAGGTGCAGGTCTTCGTAGCGTGGTTCGTCGGGCAGGCCCGGCTTCGCCGCGTGACGACGCTGGCTGGCCTTGAGCAATTCGCGGTCTTCGATGATGTCCGCCCAATAGTGACGGCACGGATTGGCCACCAGCAGCATCACCTGGCTGAAGCGGGCAAGCGCGGTAAGCGCTTCCAGCGTCTGCTGGGGTAGCGAAGACATACCGAACACCACGATGCGGCGCGGCAGCTTCGCGGGGCGTTCATTCAGCGTAGCGATGCGCTCAAGAAACGCCTGGTGCACCGCGGCGCGATGGTTGTGCCGTTCGCTGCCGATATCTTCGAGAACCAGCTGCCACAGGCGCGCCTGCCAGCGCTGGTCCGCCGCCAAAGGAGCGTGGCTGCCGCGCAGGTCATCGCGCAACTCGTAGCGACCGTGTTCCCAGTCGGCCAGCCAATCGGCGCGATAGACCTGGTATTGGTCGAACAGGTCCGCCACGCGTTCGGCCAGCTGGAAACGCTTGCGTTCGTCGTGATCGTCGCGGAGGAAATCGCGCAGCGGCGCGAAGTCGGGCTCGTGGAGATGGGACGGCAGCAGGCGCAGCAGGCGCCAGCACAGGCGCGATTTATCGAACGGTGAGGTCGTGGGCACGGCGTCGCGGCCCAGTACGCTGCGATACGCCGACCACAGGAATCGGCCCGGCAACTGCACGTCGACCGCAGCGCTGATGCTCAGGCCGCCATCAGCTACCGCACGCGCCAGGGCCCATTTCAGCCATTGGGCGATGCCGTTGCTCTGCACCAGCATCAACTCGTCCTCGAGCGGCCGCAATGGCGCGCGTGCGAGCCAGGCGTTCAGCAGGTCGCGCAGGTCTTCCATGCGGTTGCCATGGATGACCATGAGGCCCGGCACGATCGGGGCCTCGAAGGGCAGGTCCAGGCTGTGGTTCACGGCAGGCACGGGTCGGTTTCGCTCATGGTGACATTCTCGCCGAGAGGGCGATGGATGTCCCGTATCCTGCCTGGCCGCCGTCCCAGGGGCTGAGAAGGCGGCCACCGTCGGATAAGACTCTTTCCCTGGGATAGCTGGCAGTGGGACGGATTCGCAACATGACCGGCAGTCTCGTGTTGCATTGCGCAAGTTCCATTGTCAATACTTGCGGCGGCATTCATCGGTGTTTATCCGTATGGATGTCCAAACGAACATAAGGACAAACCATGCGTTATCTGCGCTTAGCCCCGGTGCTGCTGGTGCTCGGCCTCGTGTCGGGTTGTGCAGCCACGGCGCCCGCGGTTCCATCCACGTTGCACGGTGATGCAGCGCATCCCGGACAGGCGCAGGGATGGGTCGAAACCAAGCTGTACTTCGGCCTTGGCCTGGCGGGCGACGCTTCGAACGGCGTGGGCGAGCAGGGCTGGCGTGCTTTCCTCGATGCCGAGGTAACGCCACGCTTCCCTGATGGCCTCAGTGTGGTCGACGTATACGGCCAATGGCAGGGCAAGGGGCAGACGGCCCCGGAGCGGCTCCGCTCGAAATTGCTGTTGATCGACTATCCCGACACGGCGGCCAACCGCGACAAGGTGGAAGCGATCCGCGCCGCGTGGAAAAAGCGTACTGGCGACCAGTCGGTGCTGCGGGTGACGCAGCCGGCCGAGGTATCGTTCTGAGATGAACACCACGACACGCCCGCGCTGGATATCTTCCGGCGACCTCAACGGCTTCCTTGGCCTGGTGGTCGACAACCTGTCGATCATGGCCTTCCTCGCCGCGGCCCTGATCGGCATCTTTGGCTTGCCGCCCGATATCGTCTTCCTGCGGATGTTTCCCGGCACCACGTTCGGCGTGCTGGTGGGCAACCTGGCGTACACCGCCATGGCGCGGCGATTGGCGCAGCGTACGGGGCGCGAGGATGTCACCGCGATGCCGCTGGGCCTGGATGCGCCCACCAGCATCGGCCTTGCCCTGCTGGTGCTTGGCCCGGCCTTCCTCCACTTCAGGCAATCCGGCCTGGACCAACACGCCGCGGGCGTGGCGACCTGGCAGCTCGGCATGGCTTCGCTGGTGATCATGGGCCTGCTGAAGTTCGTGTTGTCGTTCTTTGGCGGCATGGTGCAGCGTCATGTGCCACGTGCCGGTCTGCTGGGTTCGATCGCCGGCATCGCGCTGGTGCTGATGGGCTTCCTTCCGTTGGTGGAGATCCTCAAGCTGCCGATCGTCGGTTTTGCCGGCCTCGGCGTCGTGCTCTATGCGCTGGTGGCGCGCGCACGGATGCCGCTGGGACTGCCGGGTGTGCTGGTGGCTTTTGTGGTGGCCGCGCTGCTCTATTACGTACTGGGGCCATTGGGATGGCTGGGCACTGGGTATACGCCGCCGGTGGCATGGCAATGGCGCCTTGCCTTGCCGGTGCCAACGCTGCAGTGGATGAGCGGGATGGCCGCTGCCGTGCCGTACCTGCCGTTGATCCTGCCGTTCGGCCTGCTGATGGTGGTGGGCGGCATCAATGTGACCGAGAGTGCGCGCGCCGCGGGCGATGATTACCGCACGCGCGACATCCTGCTGGTGGAGGCCCTGGCTACGCTGGTGGCGGGCTTCTGCGGCGGCGTCGCACAGACCACGCCTTACATCGGCCAGCCCTCGTACAAGGCGATGGGTGCGCGCAGCGGCTACACCTTGTTGACGGGCCTGGTCATCGGGCTGGGTGGCGTGTTCGGTTACTTGTCCAACATCGTGGAACTGGTGCCGCTTTCGGTGCTCGCGCCCATTCTCGTCTTCGTCGCCATCGGCATCACGGTGCAGGCGTTCGAAGCAACGCCGATGCGCTATGCGGCGGCGGTGGTCTTCAGTTTCTTTCCCGCGATCGCGCGCATGGTGACGATCAAGCTGAGCGATCCCACCTACGTGCCGGGCGATCGCCTGCAGGCGCTATTCACCGATCGCGCCCATGGCTTCTCGGAGCTCGCGGTGATCACCGTGCTCGGCAATGGTTTCATTATCACATCGATGATCTGGGCCAGCTTCGTTGTCGCGTTGATCGACGGCAAGCCGCTGCGGGCCGCATGGATATTGCTGATCGGCAGTGCATTGAGCCTGTTCGGCATCATTCACTCGGTACAGCTCAGCGGTGGCATCTACCTGCCATGGCTGCTCGATAGTGCATCGCGGCTGCTCGCATGGCAGTTCGCCGGCGCTTATGCCGCGCTTGCCATCGTGCTGGTTCTGCTTGCAATGGGTACGCGGTTCACACAATCCGACGCTGCGTGAAAGCGCACAGCGGAATTGAGAGTCGTCTCATGGTTGGTGTCGGGTCGGATAACCACAATTCGCCGGCCTCGCCGCGATGATGATCAGACACTTGCCTGGGCCTTGTGTCTGCCATCATCCGGCGAGGTGCCGGACGCCCTCTCCGATCCAGTCATCTGCTTACGGCACGCGCCAAACAGGGGCGCATCCATCTCAGGCAGACCGCTCCTGAGCCCGTAGCTCCCACAGCTCGATCACGCATCATCATCTTTGTCGCCAGACGCGCCGGTCAGCGCGCTTTGCTTAGACGTGCAGTACCGCTGCAGGCGACGAGGAAAGTCCCGACAGTGGTTCGACGCGCGTGGCGCTGCGCTCGACGCGTTCCAGGGCCATGCAGGCCGACTCCGCCGCGTAGCGCATCAGATAGGCC
Organism: Dyella jiangningensis; assembly: GCA_000632805.1. Classification (GTDB taxonomy): domain Bacteria; phylum Pseudomonadota; class Gammaproteobacteria; order Xanthomonadales; family Rhodanobacteraceae; genus Dyella; species Dyella jiangningensis. Next base: position 983,150 of record CP007444.1, read on the forward strand.
AGATGGGCGCGGTACTGCGAACCGATGCCATGCGCGCGGATCATGCCCGCCGCCTCGGCGAGACACTCCAGGTCGGTATAGGCACGGTCGAGATCCGCGCTGCTGCTGGACTGGACGAAATCGCGCGCGTGGATGGAATCGTGCGAGCGTACGCTCACCAGGTCTTCCACCAGTCGCGCCGCCTGTCGTGCGGCGAACACCAGCACGTCGGCCGCGGCCCGGGAAAGTTCGCTGTCCGACATGGCGCGGTCGGTGAGTTCCACCAGGCTACGTGTAACGACGAGCAATTGCGCAACGGGGTTCGCCGTCGCATCGCTGTGGTCCATGGTTCCGCCCCCTCGGAGAATTGGGGCGTATTCTCCACGCCGCGAGGCGCTTTGGATATCGGAAAATACTCCGCTCTGGCCTCGCCGGGCGTCCCGGTATTTTGTAGGGAGCAGGAAGGGCAGGCTGGCCTGTTCGAACGGGGGGGCTTTTTGGCCACCTGAAATGCAAAAAGCCCGGCGATGCCGGGCTTTTTGCTGGATTCGGTGGTGGGCGATGCAAGGATCGAACTTGCGACACCTGCCGTGTGAAGGCAGTGCTCTACCGCTGAGCTAATCGCCCGCCGAGCGCGCAAATATACGGTTTGCCGGGGGGCGGGTCAAGACTCTGTCGCTAAATTATCACCCGGGCAGGGCAGGCCGGTGAAAGGTGTGTGCGTACAATGCGCTGTTTTCCACGCAACCGGCCCAGGCTCATGGACTTCCCGCAGCACGAACTCAACCACATCATCCAAGCCCTGCACAATTTCGAGTTCACGCCCTGGAAAATGGTCGGCTACCTCGGCTCGATCATGTTCACCAGCCGCTGGTTCGTGCAGCTGTACTTCACGCGCAAGCTCAAGCGCGTGGTGATGCCGCTGTCGTTCTGGTGGTTGTCGGTGGTCGGCAGTGCGCTGCTGCTGTCGTACTTCATCTTCGGCAAGAACGATTCGGTCGGCATTCTCTCGAATTTCTTTCCGGCGTTCGTGTCGATCTACAACCTTGTCGTGCACATGCGCGAAGTGAAGCGCCGGTCGCTGGTCGAGAGCGAGGTCTGAGGCGTAGACCGGCATCCTTGACGGGGCGTTGTAGGCGCGCATCCGGTGCGCGAAAAGCGTACGGAGCGGTAACGGCGCGAGGTTATCGCGCACAGGGTGCGCTCCTACAAAAAAAGCCAGGATGACGGTCGTCAGTCGGGGTCGTAGTCGAGATTGGACGCAAGCCAGCGCTCGGTCTCTTCGCGTGTCCAGCCCTTGCGCTTGGCGTAATCCTCGACCTGTTCGCGCGTGAGGCGGCCAACGACGAAGTACTGGCTGTCGGGGTGTGAGAAGTACCACCCGGAAACAGCGGCCGTGGGGTACATCGCGAAGCCTTCGGTCAGTTCGATGCCTGTGTTGCGCGTCGCGTCGAGCAGGCGGAACAGGGTGGCTTTCTCGGTATGGTCGGGGCAGGCCGGATAGCCTGGTGCCGGGCGGATGCCGCGGTACTTTTCGTCGATCATTGCCTGGTTGTCGAGCGACTCGTCCGGTGCATAGCCCCAGAACTCGCGGCGCACGCGTTCGTGCATGCGCTCGGCAAAAGCTTCGGCCAGGCGATCGGCCAAGGCCTTGAGCAGGATCGCCGAGTAATCGTCATGGTCGGCTTCGAAGCGCGCGACATGGGTGTCGATGCCGATGCCTGCGGTAACCGCGAAGCCGCCTACCCAGTCGCGCTTGCCGGCGCTCTTGGGCGCGACGAAGTCGGAGAGGCAGAAATCCGGGCGTTCCACCGGCTTGTCCACCTGCTGGCGCAGGTGGTGCAGGGCGACCGTCGTGCCGTTTTCCAGTTGCAACTCGATGTCGTCGCCCGTACCCGTTGCCGGCCAGAAGCCGATGACGCCGCGCGCCGTCAGCCACTTTTCCGCGATGAGTCGATCGAGCATCGACTGCGCGTCGTTGAACAGCTCGCGTGCCTGCTTGCCGACGACCTCGTCGTCGAGGATGGCCGGATAGTGGCCAGCCAGCTCCCACGCGTTGAAGAATGGCGACCAGTCGATGTAGTTGCGCAGCTCGGCCAAGTCGTAATCATCGAACACGGTGACGCCGGGCTGGCGTGGCACCGGCGGTTCGTAACTTGCCCAATCGGTGGTGAAGCGCTGCGCGCGTGCCTTTTCCAGCGGCACCAGCGGCTTGCCGCTGCCACGCTGCTTGTGGCGCTCGCGCACCTCGGCGTACTCGGCACGGACCTTGGCCATGAAGTTGTCGACCAGATCCTTGCTGACCAGCGACTGCGCCACGCCGACCGCGCGCGAGGCATCTTTCACCCACACCGTCGGCGATTTGTAATGCGGTTCGATCTTCAGCGCGGTGTGGGCGCGTGAAGTGGTGGCGCCGCCAATCAGCAGCGGGATGTGGAAATCCTGGCGCTGCATCTCGCGGGCCACCTGGCTCATCTCTTCCAGCGAGGGCGTGATCAATCCGGACAGGCCGATGATGTCGGCGTTGTGTTCGCGCGCCGTGTCGAGAATCTTCTGCGCCGGCACCATCACGCCGAGGTCGATCACCTCGAAGTTGTTGCAGCGAAGCACCACGGCGACGATGTTTTTGCCGATGTCGTGCACGTCGCCCTTGACCGTGGCCATGACGATGGTGCCGTTGTTCTTGCCGGTATCGCCGGTGCGCAACTTTTCCGCTTCGATGTACGGCAACAGGTAGGCCACGGCCTTCTTCATCACGCGCGCGGATTTCACCACCTGCGGCAGGAACATCTTGCCGGCGCCGAACAGGTCGCCGACCACGTTCATGCCGTCCATCAATGGGCCTTCGATCACATCGAGCGGGCGCGTGGAGAGCTGCCTGGCTTCCTCGGTGTCCTCATTGACGAATTGGTCGATGCCATGGACCAGCGCATGGCTGAGACGTTCGCGCACCGGCTTCTCGCGCCATGCCAGGTTCTCGACGACCACCTCGCCTTTCTTCGCCTTGAACTTCTCGGCGATGTCCAGCAGCCGCTCGGTGGCATCGGCGCGGCGGTTGAGAACGACGTCCTCGACGCGCTCGCGCAGTTCTTCCGGCACGTCGTCGTAGATCATCAACGCGCCCGCGTTGACGATGCCCATGTCCATGCCCGCCTTGATGGCGTGGTAGAGGAACACGGAGTGGATCGCCTCGCGCACCGTGTTGTTGCCGCGGAACGAGAACGACACGTTGGAGACGCCGCCGGAAATGTGCGAATCGGGGAAGCGGCGCTTCAGCTCGCGCGTGGCTTCGATGAAATCCACGGCGTAGTTGTTGTGCTCTTCGATGCCGGTGGCGATGGCGAAGATGTTGGGGTCGAAGATGATGTCTTCGGGCGGGAAGTCGAGTTTCGTGGTGAGCAATTCGAAGGCGCGCGAACAGATCTCGACCTTGCGTTCGCAGGTATCGGCCTGGCCTTGCTCGTCGAACGCCATCACCACCACGGCGGCGCCGTACTGCTGCACCTTGCGCGCGTGTTCGAGGAACAGTTCCTCACCTTCCTTCATCGAGATGGAGTTGACGATGCCCTTGCCCTGCAGGCAGCGAAGGCCGGCTTCGATCACGGTCCACTTGGAGGAGTCGACCATCACCGGCACGCGGGCGATGTCGGGTTCGGCGGCGATCAGGTTGAGGAAGCGCGTCATCGCGGCTTCCGAATCGATCAGACCCTCGTCCATGTTGACGTCGATGATCTGCGCGCCGTTGGCGACCTGCTGGCGCGCGACATCCACCGCTTCTTCGTAGCGATCTTCCTTGATCAGCTTGCGAAACTGCGCTGAGCCGGTGACGTTGGTGCGTTCGCCCACGTTGACGAACAACAGGTCGGGCGTGATGACCAGCGGTTCGAGTCCGGACAGGCGGGTATGACGGGGCATCATCGGATCTCAGGCGACCTTGGCGTTGGCGGAAGGAAGGGTGCGTGGCGCACAGTCGCGCACGGCATCGGCGATGGCCTTGATATGGGCAGGCGTGGTGCCGCAACAGCCGCCGACGAGGTTGAGCAGGCCGTCGCGCGCGAAGCTGCCGATGACAGCGGCCATCTGCTCCGGCGTCTCGTCGTATTCGCCGAAGGCGTTCGGCAATCCCGCATTCGGATGGCTGCTGACGAAGCACTGCGCAACGTTCGAAAGCGTCTGCACGTGCGGGCGCAGGTCGGCCGCTCCCAGTGCACAATTGAGACCCACCGAGATGGGGCGCGCATGCTGCACGGAGTAGTAGAACGCTTCGGCGGTCTGGCCCGACAGCGTGCGGCCGGAGCGATCGGTGATGGTGCCGGAGATCATCACCGGCACGCGTGTACCGCGCTGGTGGAACAGCTCGCTCAGCGCGAACAAGGCGGCCTTGGCATTCAGTGTGTCGAAGATGGTTTCGACCATGATCAGGTCGGCGCCGCCATCGATGAGACCGCTGGCTGCCTCGGTGTAGTTGCTCACCAGTTCTTCGAAGGTGACATTGCGGAAGCCCGGGTCGTTGACGTCGGGCGAGAGTGATGCCGTGCGGCTGGTCGGGCCGAGCACGCCGATTACGAAGCGCGGCTTGTCCGGCGTCTTCGCTTCCCACGCATCGCAGGCGGCGCGGGCGAGGCGCGCGCCTTCCTTGTTCAACTCGTAGGCCAGGTGTTCCAGGTGGTAATCGGCCTGGCTGATGCGGGTGGAGTTGAAGGTATTGGTCTCGACCAGGTCGGCGCCGGCTTCGAGATAGGCCTCGTGCACCCCACGGATGATGTCCGGGTTGGTTAGCGTGAGCAGGTCGTTGTTGCCCTTGAGGTCGCAACTGCCCGGATGGTCATGTGTGTGCGAGCTGTCGTGGCCGTCGACGAAGCGCTCGCCGCGAAAGGCGGTTTCGTCCAGCTCGTGACGCTGCAGCATGGTGCCCATGCCGCCGTCGAGAATGAGGATGCGTTCGCGCAGCAGCTTTTCCAGCAGGGCCACGCGTTGGGGATGAAGCCAGGGGAGCGTGCTCATGGGGACCTCACTTTTTGCGTGCGAGCAGACTGATGACTTCGAAGTGCGGCGCCTTGCGCTCGCGGCTCAGTCGAGTGCAGCTGATGACTTCCAGTCCAGCCGAGCTGGCGAAGCCACCCAGCTCGCTGGAGGAGAAGCCGAGGTTGCGATGGTCGAACGGTTCGACCACCGCACGGTGGTCGTGCTTTCCCAGCGTGACAGCAAGCAACCGGCCGCCGCTGCGCAACAGGCGCGATGCTTCGGACACCGCTTTCGCCGGGTGTTCCGCGTAGGTGAGGGCGTGCAACATCAGTACAAGGTCGAAGCGTCGCTCGCCCAGGTCCAGGGCATGCATGTCGCCCTGGCGGACTTCCACGTTGGCGAATGGCTTGAGGCGTTGCGCGGCGGCTTCCACCACGCGGTCGCTGCTGTCCACGCAGACGATGGAGCGTGCGTGCGGCGCCAGCAGCTCGGCGGTGATGCCATCGCCTGAGGCAATGTCGAGCACGTCGCCGGTTTCCAGCAGCTGCAGCAACGAACGCGCGAGGGTCTCCCAGGTGCGACCGGGCGAGTAATGCCGTTCCATATCGCCCGCGACCGTGTCGGCCCAGCCTTCTTCGCGGGCGCGCTGGGCGAGGACGCCCGGCAGGCGGGCGGCATCTTCGCGCAGCAGCGCGTCGTCGAGGCTTTCGCGCAGCGATTTGAGCAAGGCCTGCTGGGGCTCGTCGGTATCGCTGTTGGCGCGGTAGTAGGCCGAGACGCCGGCGCGACGGTCGCGGACCAGCCCGGCTTCCTTGAGCTTGGCCAGATGGGTGGATACACGCGGCTGGGCCAGATGCAGCACGGCGGCCAGCTCGGCCACGGTCAGCTCTTCCCGTTCGAGCAAGGCGAGCAGGCGCACCCGGGTAGGGTCGGCCAGCAGGCGCAGGATGCTGGAGACGGTCGCCAGATCCATAGTTATCCTTATATCGCGATACAGAGATGCAATAGGCTAGGCCTAGGGTCGCGAGGCGTCAAGTTTGGCGGCTTTTGTAGTTGTGCTCCCGGTGGGCGAAAAGCCAACGGAGCGGGATGCCGGGGTTCTGCGATCGCGCACTGGGTGCGCTCCCACAGGGGGAGGGTTGGCCTTGCTGCAACTGCACAGAGGGTGCAGCCGCGGGCGGGCTAAAATAGGCGGCTTCCTCCTTCCCCTTGGAGCCGTCATGGATTTCCGTTTTACCGAAGACCAGCTGTCGATTCAGGCCATTGCCCGCGATTTCGCGCAGAAGCGCATCGTGCCGGTGGCGGCCGAGCTGGACGAGAAGGGGGAGTTCCCGCTCGAGAACATCCGCGAGATGGGCCAGCTGGGCCTGATGGGCATCGAGGTGCCGACCGAGTACGGCGGCGCGGGCATGGACCCGATCGCCTACGTGCTGGCGATGATCGAGATCGCCGCGGCCGATGCGGCCACCGCGACCATCATGTCGGTCAACAATTCGCTGTTCTGCACAGGCATTCTCAAGCACGGCACGGAAGAGCAGAAGCAAAAATACGTTCGCGCCATCGCGCAGGGCGAGGCCATTGGTGCATATGCACTCACCGAGCCGCAGTCGGGTTCCGACGCCTCGGCCATGCATACCCGCGCCACCAGGAACGCCAATGGCGACTGGGTGATCAACGGCAAGAAGAGCTGGATCACCTCCGGCATGGTCGCGCGCTACATCATCCTGTTCGCCATCACCACGCCGGGCATCGGCGCCAAGGGCGTGTCTGCCTTCATCATCGACACGCAGCTGCCGGGCTTCCATGCCGGCAAGAGCGAGCCGAAGCTGGGCATCCGCGCCTCGGCCACCTGCGAAATCGAATTCAGCGATTACGTGTGCCCGAAGGAGAACCTGCTGGGCGAGGAGGGCAAGGGTTTTGCCATGGGCATGAGCCTGCTTGACGCCGGCCGCATCGGCATTGCTTCGCAGGCCGTGGGTATCGCGCGTGCGGCGTATGAGGCTTCGGTGCAGTGGTCGCGCGACCGCAAGGCTTTCGGCCAGCCCATCGGCACCTTCCAGATGACGCAGGCAAAAATCGCCGACATGAAGTGCAGGCTCGACGCCGCCACGCTGCTGACGCTGCGTGCGGCCTGGACCAAGGGCGAGGTGGAGAAGAACGGCGGGCGCTTCGGGACCGAGGCGTCGATGGCCAAGCTCGTGGCGTCCGAGGCTGCCATGTGGATTTCCCATCAGGCCGTGCAGATTCATGGCGGGATGGGCTATTCGCGGGAAATGCCGCTGGAGCGCTACTTCCGCGACGCCAAGATCACCGAGATCTACGAAGGCACCAGCGAGATCCAGCGCATCGTGATCGCGCGCGCCGAAACGGGCCTGCGCTGAGCGGTTCTGGGGGCTTCCGGTGCAATGCCGGAAGCTCCGAGGCGTGCGCGGAAGCCCCCTGCGTCTGCCTGCCCGCCACGGTGGAAAGGGCAGACGGGGTACGGTCAGGCGCCCCGGCGGGCCACACGCCCATGCGATTGCCGGTCTTGCTGGGGTATATCGCCTGACGTTCCGCGAGAGGGCGGCCCCCCCATTTGTTCGCCAGCGTGATGACCGGCTAGCGCCGGGCTGCGTCGTGAACTGACGGAGAGGGTCGGCGATGACGCCGCCGCCCGCCGGCTTTGGCCTGGAACAGAGGCTGCTCCGGGCGTCATTCATGGGGTCAGGTCGATTTCGCAGCGGACGGCACGGTGGTTGCTTTACTTCCCGGGTCTGCCACTCTGCAACGCGAGTAAGCCGCCCATGAGCCAAATCGATATCCCGCTGGAGCAAGAGAGCGCGGTCTACAAGACGCTGCTGGAATCCACCAAGGCCATCCCCTGGAGCATTCATTGGGACAGCCTGTCGTTCTCCTACATCGGCCCGCAGATCGAGGCGCTGCTCGGTTGGGAGCCTGCAAGCTGGATCAGCGTGCAGGATTGGGCCGAGCGCATCCATCCGGAAGACCGCGAATGGGCGGTCAACTTCTGCGTGGCGCAGTCCAAGGCGGGCGTGGACCACGAAGCGGACTACCGCGCGTTGTGCAAGGACGGCAGCTATGTGTGGATTCGCGACGTGGTGCACGTGGTGCGTCGCGAAGACGGCAGTGTCGATTCGCTCGTCGGTTTCATGTTCGACATCAGTGAGCGCAAGCGCACCGAGCAACGCCTCATCGAATTGCAGCGCGAGCTGGAGGCACTCTCCTTCAAGGACGGCCTCACCGGCATCGCCAATCGGCGCCGTTTCGATGCGGTGTTCGAGGAAGACTGGGTCGATGCCCGCCGCAGCGGCAAACCGTTGTCGCTCCTGGTGATCGATATCGATTACTTCAAGCAATACAACGACCACTACGGCCACGTGCAGGGCGACTATTGCCTGAAGATGGTGGCCAAGGTGCTGGAGAAGGCGGTGCGCCGCAGCCACGATTTCCTTGCGCGCTTTGGTGGCGAGGAATTCGTGCTCGTGTTGCCGGAAACCGACGCTGCTTCGGCGCGCCAGGTGGCCGAGCGGTGCCAGGAATTGCTGGTGCAGGAGTGGATCCCGCATGAGCGCTCGATGACGGGCAAGGCGCTTACGGTGAGCATTGGCGTGGGAACGGTGGTGCCGATGTTTGGCGACGAACGCCAGTCTTTCCTGGAACTGGTGGACCGCCGGCTGTACCAGGCGAAGTTGCGCGGACGCAACCGCATCGCCGACGCCGACTGAGTTTTGCACGGCGCATGAAAAAAGCCCCGGTCTTGCGACCGGGGCTTTTCTTGTTGCGACGCGCGGTGCTTACGAGCCGCGGCGCGGATCGGAGTCGAACGGCTGCATGCCGCCGGGACCGCCATCCTGCGGCGGGTTGGTTCCCGTATTGCCCGCGGCTGCTGCCTCGCCATGGGCCTGGCGGATCTTCTGCGATGCTTCGTCCAGCTTGTCGCCCAGCATGCGGCGCACCGTCACGTAGAACACCGGGATCAGCAACAAGCCCAGGAACGTGGCGAACAACATGCCGCCGATGACGCCCGTGCCGATCGAGTGACGGGAGTTGGCGCCCGCACCGGTGGAAATGGCCAGGGGGAACACGCCCAGGATGAATGCCATCGAGGTCATCAGGATCGGGCGCAGTCGCTGGCGAGAGGCCGTGATCACCGCGTTGAACAACGACTGGCCTTCCTGCTGCTGTTCGACCGCGAATTCCACGATCAGGATCGCGTTCTTCGCCGCCAGGCCGATCACCGTGATCAGGCCGATCTTGAAGTACATGTCGTTCGGCATGCCGCGCAGCATCGAGAACACCACGGTGCCGAGCAGGCCGAGCGGAACCACCAGCAGCACCGCCACAGGGATCGACCAGCTTTCGTACAGGGCGGCCAGGCAGAGGAATACGATCAGGATCGACAGCACCAGCAGCAGCGTGGCCGAGTTGCCAGCCAGGATTTCCTGGTAGGACTGACCCGTCCAGTCGGAGCCGAAGCCCTTGGGCAGGTCGTGTTCGACGATGCCCTGCAGCGCCGCCATGGCCTGGCCGGTGGAGTAACCCGGCGCTTCGCTACCCACGATTTCCACTGCCGAGTAGCCGTTGTAGCGGGTGAGGGCGGGCGAGCCCATGTCCCACTTGGACTGCACCACGCTGGAGATCGGGATCATGTTGTACGGGTTGGTGGTCGACACCGTCGACGCGCTGGTGGACCCGGTTGCCAGGCTGCTCGGCGTGTACAGGTGCTGCAGTGCATCCGGACCCATGCGATAGGCCTGGTCCGCCTGCATGTAGACGCGCTTCACGCGGCCGCCATAGACGAAGTCGTTGACGTACACCGGCGCCAGCGCAAGCTGGATGGCCGTATAGACGTCGCTGACCGACAAGCCCATCGCCTGCGCCTGGGTGCGATCCACCTTCAGATCCCACTGCGGGGCATCCGGCAGCGAGTTGGGACGCACGCCGAACAGGGCCTTGTTGTCCTTGGCCTTGGCCAGCGCCATACCCATCGCCTGCATCAACTCGCCATGCGTCTGGCCGGCGCGTGCCTGCAGGTACATGTCGATGCCGCCGAACTGGCTGAGGCCGCGGATGGTCGGCAGGTTCACCACGAAGATCTGCGCGTCGCGAATGCCGTGGAACACGCCATTCAGCTGCATGATCAGTTCATCCGCGGTGACCGAGCGTTCCTTCCAGTCCTTGAGCTTGATGAAGGCCATGCCCGTGCTTTCGCTGGTACCGATGAAGCTGAAGCCCGAGATCTGGTACATGCCGATGATGCTGTCGTTCTGCGGGCTCTGCTTCAGGCGCTCGCGCATCTCCGTCATCACCTCCTGCGTGCGGTGCAGGGTGGCACCCGGCGGCAGGTTGACGATGGCGAGGGCGAAACCCTGGTCTTCGCTCGGCACGAAACTGGTCGGCAGCTTGGTGTACAGGAAACCCGTGAACGCGACGATCACCGCGAACACCAGCATCCAGCGGGGGGCATGGCGCGTCGCGCTGCCGATGTGGCCGCTGTAGGTGTGCGTCACCCAGTCGAACACGCGATTGAAGCCGCGATAGACGACGTTCTTCTTGTGATCGTGCGTCGGCCTGAGGATGGTCGCGCAGAGGGCCGGGGTGAACGACAGCGCAAGGAACGCCGAGAAGCCCATCGACACGGCGATGGTCAGCGCGAACTGCTTGTAGATGATGCCGGATGCACCGGGCTGCAACGCGGACGGCACAAACACCGCCGCCAGCACCACGGTGATGGCCACGACGGCGCCGGTGATCTGGCCCATCGCCTTGCGCGTCGCTTCCTTCGGCGACAGCCCTTCCTCGGACATGATGCGTTCGACGTTCTCGATCACCACGATCGCGTCGTCCACCACGATGCCGATGGCAAGCACCATGCCGAACAGGGTCAGCTGGTTGATGGTGAAGCCCAGAGCGACCAGGCCGATGAAGGTGCCGAGCAGCGCGACCGGGATCACCAGGGTGGGGATCACCGTGGCGCGGAAGTTCTGCAGGAAGATCAGCATCACCAGGAAGACCAGGATGATGGCCTCCACCAGCGTGTGCACCACTTCCTCGATCGAGATCTTCACGAACGGGGTGGTGTCGTACGGCGCAAACCAGGTCACGCCTTCCGGGAAGTCCTTGGAAAGTTCGGCCATCTTGGCCTTGACCGCATCTGCCACGTCCAGCGCGTTCGCGCCCGGCAGCAGCTGCACGCCGAGACCGCCGACCTGCTGGCCATTCCAGGTGGAGGCACGACCATAGGTCTGCGGGCCAAAGCTGATCCTCGCCACATCGCTGAGCTTGACGACGGTGCCATTGCTGTTGGCGCGCAGGATGATGTTGCCGAACTCTTCCGGCGTGGAGAAACGCCCCTCGGCGGACACCGTGGCCGTGAAGCTCTGGTCCTTCGGGGAGGGGTCGGCGCCCAGCGAGCCGGCAGCGAACTGCACGTTCTGCGTGGCAACAGCGTTGCGCACTTCCGTGGCGGAGAGGCCGTAACCCTGCAGCTTGTCCGGGTTCAGCCAGATGCGCACGCCGTATTCGGAACCGACCAGGAAGGTGTTGCCCACGCCGGGAATGCGGCCGACCTGGTCCGCCACCTGCGAGGCGATGATGTCGGCGAGACGATTGGCGTCAATGTCGGGATTGGTCGACACCAGCGAGACGAACATCAGGAAGTCGGGGTTGTTCTTGGAGACCACCACGCCTTGCTGAGTCACGGCCGTGGGCAGTCGCGGCTGTGCCAGCTGCACCTTGTTCTGCACCTGCACCTGGGCGATGTCCGCATTGGTGCCGGTCTCGAAGGTCAGCGTGATGGACGCCGAGCCGTTGGCGCCGGATGACGAGCTGAAATACAGCAGGTGGTCGATGCCGGTGAGCTGCTGCTCGATCACCTGGGTGACGTTCTTTTCCACCGTGTCGGCGTTGGCGCCGGGATAGGTCGCGGACACCACCACCTGGGGCGGCGCGATGTTGGGATACGACTCGATACCCATGTTCAGCACGGAGATCGCGCCAACGAGGGTGATCAGAATGGCGACCACCCACGCGAAGATGGGGCGGTCAATAAAGAAACTCGGCATGTCGGTCGACTCCCTTACTGCTTGCCGGCAGCAGACTTGGTGTTACCTGCCGCTCCCTGCGGAGCCTTCTGGTCCGGTTGCCACGGCGTGGCCTTGGCCGGCGCACCCGGCTGCACGGTCTGCAGGCCCGAGACGATGACCTGGTCGCCCGTCGCGAGGCCGTTAGTGACGATCCAGCTGCCCGCATGCATGTTCTCGGCGGTGACGTCCTTGCGCACGACCTTGCCGTCCTGACCCACGACCAGCGCGTAGGCGCCGCCGACGTCACGCAGGATGGCCGCCTGCGGGACGAGGAACACACTCTGCTGCTCGCCCAGGTTGGCCGAGATGGTCACGTAGGTGCCCGGCAACAAGCGATGGTTCGGGTTGGGCAGCTGCGCGCGCAGGTTCACCGCGCCGGTGGTCGGGTCGACCGTGGCGCCGGAGAAGTCCAGCGTACCCACCTGGTCATACTTGCTGCCGTCGGACAGGGTCACCTGTACCGTGGTCTTGTTCTGGTCGGACAGCACCACCTTGCCGGCCGTCTGCGCGGCGCGCAGGCGATCGAGGTCGGTCGAGCTCACGGTGAAGTTCACATAGAGCGGGTCGAGCTGGTCCACCGTGGTCAGCAGCGTGGCGTTGCTGCCGCTGTCGGTGGTGCCGTTGCCGACGATGGCGCCTTCGGTGACCTGCTGCTGGCCGGCGCGGCCGTCGATCGGCGAGGTCACGCGGGTGAAGCCCAGGTTGATGCGCGCGGTTTCCACTGCGGCCTTGGCCTGCTGCACGGCGGCGCTGCTGCTGCGCTCATTGGCTTCGGCAAGGTCCAGATCCGACTGCGAGACGAAGCCCTGCGGACGCAGCTTGCGGAAACGCTCGGCGGCCTTGTGATAGTTCTCGTAGGTGGCCTGGGCCGAGGCCAGGTTGCCCTGGGCGGAGGCCAGGCTGGCCTGGTAGACCGACGGATCGATCTCGAACAGCACCTGGCCTTGCTTCACATCGGTGCCTTCCTGGTAGACGCGCTTGAGCAGCACGCCCGACACGCGGGCACGCACGTCGGCGCTGCGGAACGCGGAGACCCGGCCCACCAGGTCCTTGGTCAGTGGGGTGCTCTGCGGCTGGGCCCGAATGACGCCGACCTCCGGCGTGGGCATTTGCTGCTGGCCTTGTTCCTTGCCTTTGCCACAGGCGGCCAGAGAGAGCAGGCCAAGGCACAGCAGGAGTGTGCGCAGTGACGTGGACTTCATGTGGGCTCCATTCTTCTTTATGTGGTCTGGGGATGCAGCGTGTCGACGCCTCTCCGGGCGACGACCGTGGGTCGAGCTAGTTTTTGAGCACACGGCAAACCCGTGCGGCTTCGAGGTCCCCCCTTGGGGCCCGAAACATCACGGGGGCGCGGCTGCCATGACTCAGAGCAAATGCAGACGGGCGTGGACTATACCGTACAGTTTACAATTTGTAGAGCCGTTGACCTGCCTCCAGCCTGCTTTCGTGGTCCCTGGGCCATGTCGGGTGAGGGAAGGTGGCAGCAGTGGCGGTCCCCTTAGTCCGTTCAGGGCAACAATTTTGGCTTAATTCCGTGAAAGAAGAGTGTCGGAATACCTACGCCGCGTTCCGACATCGCTGTCTTGCATGGTGACAGCAACCTTATCGCGTGACCTGTGCCGTTGGTCCGGGCCCGTGCGATGGCCTCGGTCCTGTGTTCACCAGCGGCAGGCAACAGCCGGATGGGCGGGCCGCGCGCTTTTTCCTTTATCCCTTATCCCGACCATTGCGCATGTTTGCCTGCTGCGACGCAACGCATGGGCGGCTTTTCATTCGCTACATACGCACTGGTATTGCTGTGACATCACTGTCACGGACAAGCCCCAGGCTAACGGCAACACGTGATGGCCACGGGCTTTTTTCTCTTGCGCGAACCCTTTTGCAAGGCTGCAGCCGAAGTGCGCCGCGGCTCGAGGAAGGGTGATGCTCCGTCGTGCTGCAACGGCGTCATGACTACACCGCAGCTGAAGTGGTCTGGTCGCAAAGCTGGATTAGGCCTGACGTGAAGCGTATTCTTTTCAAGCTTTTTTAGCCTCATTCCGTCTCCCCAAAACAGTAGATGCCATGAACGCGATTCGTGCGGCTAGCAACAGCTCATTCCCCACTGTTGTTTTCGAAGAACTGAAGCAAAGCGGATTTCCCACCCAGCGCCTTGATGAGGCGCAATTTTTTATCAGCGCTTTCTTCGCGCGCATCGCGGACAGCGACCTTGAACTGCACACCGCGGCCGAATGGGCGGCGCTGATCGCCGACCTGATCGGCTTCATGCAGCAGCGCCAGCCGGGCCGCGCCTCGGTGCGCGTGGTTAACCCGCAGAAGAGCCATGCCGGCCGCAGCTACGTCGAGGTCGTCACCGACGACATGCCGTTCCTGGTCGACACCGTCACCATGGTCGCGGCCGAGCACCTGCAGATCCATGCCGTGATCCACCCGGTGGTGGAGGTGACCCGCGACACCGCGGGCAAGCTGGTGAAGATCGGCGCCGACGGTGGCCAGCCGGAATCGGTGATGCACTTCGAAGTGGACCGCGTCGCCGATGAGGCCGCGCAGGAAAAGCTGAAGGCGCAGCTGGAGGATTCGCTGGAAGACGTGCGCATCGCCGTCAACGACTGGATGAAGATGCGCGACAAGGCACTGGAAATCGCCGGCGAACTGCCGTCGCGCCAGCTGCCGATCGACGCCGCGGCCGTGCATGAAGCGTCCGAGTTCCTGCGCTGGCTGGCCGACGACAACTTCACCTTCCTCGGTTATCGCGAATACGAAGTGACCGAGGCCGATGGCGAGGACGTGCTGCGCGCCAACGAAGGCTCGGGCATGGGGATCCTGCACAAGGCCGAACGTTCGCTGGCGCCGCGCTCGTTGCGTTCGCTGGTGGCCAGCGACCTGCCGCAGTCGGGTTCGACCGACGCCATCATCCTGACCAAGACCAACGCGCGCTCGCATGCGCACCGTTCGGGCTACATGGATTACGTGGGCGTGCTGAAGTTCGACGCCAACGGCAAGCCGACGGCGGAACAGCGCTTCCTTGGCCTGTTCACCTCCAGTGCTTACATGTCGCGTCCGCAGAACGTGCCGTTGGTGCGCCAGAAGTTCGAGTACGTGATGGACCGCTCGGGCCTCAAGCGCGACTCGCACTCGGGCAAGGCGCTGCGCCACATCCTGGAATTCCTGCCGCGCGACGAGCTGTTCCAGGCGAGCGAAGACGAGCTGTACAGCATCGCCATGGGCATCCTCGAGCTGCGCCAACGCGCACGCACGCGCCTGTTCGTGCGTCGCGACCGTTACGGCCGCTTCATCACCTGCACGGTGTTCGTGCCGCGCGACCGCTTCAACACGACGGTGCGCGAGCGCATCGAGGCGCTGCTCCGCGACGCCATGCGCGGCGAGCATCTCGATTCGTCCGTGCTGATGGGCGAAGCCGCGCTGGTGCGCCTGCATGTTGTGGTGCGCCCGAAGATCGGCGACCAGGTGCATTTCGATACGGCCGAGCTCGAGAAGGGCGTGGCGGCGATCGTGCGCAACTGGCAGGACGACCTGCGCGATGCGTTGGTGACGAAGCTGGGCGACCACGACGGCGTGGTGCTGGCCAATCGTTATGGCAAGGCGCTGCCGGCGGGCTATGTGGAAGACGTGGCCCCCACCGCTGCTGCCGAGGACGTGCACCAGCTGTCCCTGCTGAAGGGCGACGATGCGGTGCGCATGTCGTTCTATCACCCGGCGGCACGTCCGGAGGAGCTGCGCTTCAAGGTCTATCGCAGCGGCGGCGACATCGCGCTGTCCGAAGTGCTGCCGCAGCTGGAGAACCTCGGCCTGCGCGTGCTCACCGAGCATCTCTACGACGTGAACCTGGGCGACACCACGCTGTACATCCAGGACTTCGAAGTGCAGACCGCCGGCAGCCTCGCTTTCAGCGTGGAGCAGGTCGGCACGCTGTTCGAGGACGCGTTCGAGCAGATCTGGCGCGGCAACGCCGAAAACGACGGCTTCAACCGCCTGGTGCTCGGCGCCAAGCTGAGCTGGCGCCAGATCGCCATGCTGCGCGGCTACTGCAAGTACCTGCTGCAGACCGGCGTGGCCTTCTCGCAGAGCTACATGGAGGACGCTTTCAACCGCTATCCGGCCATCGCCGGCCTGCTGGTGGAACTGTTCCTCGCCAAGTTCGATCCGCGTCGCGAGAAGCTGGGCGTCGATGAACTCAAGCGCGCTGGCGAACTGCTGCGCGGCGAAATGCAGGCGCTGATTCCCGAGACGGTGCGCACGGCGCATCCGGCGCTCATCGACGACCTGATCGCCGCGCTGTCCAAGCCGCGCGACGAGCAGATCGCCGCCATCGAAGAAACCATCGGCACGCTGCTGGAAACCGTGTCCAGCCTGGACGATGACCGCATCCTGCGCAGCTTCATGGCGCTGATCCGCGCCACGCTGCGCACCAGCTTCTTCCAGAAGTGGGACGAGGCGTATCGCCCCTACATCAGCTACAAGTTCGACTCGCACCGCGTGCCGGACCTGCCCAAGCCGGTGCCGTACCGCGAAATCTTCGTCAGCGCGCCGCGCGTGGAGGGCATCCACCTGCGCTTCGGCTCGGTGGCACGTGGCGGCCTGCGCTGGTCCGATCGCCGCGAAGACTTCCGCACCGAAGTGCTGGGCCTGGTGAAGGCACAGATGGTGAAGAACACCGTGATCGTGCCGGTAGGCTCCAAGGGTGGCTTCTTCGTCAAGCGTCCGCCGGTGAACGGCGATCGTGACGCCCAGCTGGCCGAGGGCATCGCGTGCTACCGCATGTTCATCAGTGGCCTGCTCGACGTCACCGACAACCTCATCGAAGGCAAGGTCGTGCCGCCGCATGACGTGGTGCGCCACGACAACGACGATCCGTACCTGGTGGTCGCGGCCGACAAGGGCACGGCGACGTTCTCCGACATCGCCAACGCCATCTCGGTCGAGCACGGCTTCTGGCTGGGCGATGCGTTCGCGTCGGGCGGCTCGAACGGTTACGACCACAAGGGCATGGGCATCACCGCCAAGGGCGCATGGGAGTCGGTGAAGCGCCACTTCCGCGCACTTGGCCGCGACAGCCAGACGGAAGACTTCACCTGCGTGGGCATCGGCGACATGTCGGGCGACGTGTTCGGCAACGGCATGCTTCTGTCGCGCCACATCCGCCTCGTGGCCGCGTTCGATCATCGTCATATCTTCCTCGACCCGAACCCGGATGCGGAGCGTTCGTTCGTGGAGCGCGAGCGCATGTTCAAGGTGCCGCGCTCGAGCTGGGACGACTACGACAAGTCGCTCATTTCCGCGGGCGGCGGCATCTATCCGCGTTCGCTCAAATCCATTCCGGTCTCGCCGGAGGTGCGTGCCGTGCTCGGTCTCAAGGCGGACGTCACGCAGCTGCCGCCGGCCGAACTCCTCAGCGCCATCCTCAAGGCGCCGGTGGACCTGCTGTGGAACGGCGGCATTGGCACCTACGTGAAGGCGGCCAGCGAGACGCACGCCGACGTGGGCGACCGCGCCAACAACGCGCTGCGCGTCAATGGCGGCGAGCTGCGCTGCAAGGTGGTGGGCGAGGGCGGCAACCTGGGCTTCACCCAAAAGGGCCGCATCGAAGCGGCGCAGCATGGCGTGCTGCTCAACACCGACTTCATCGACAACTCGGCCGGCGTGGACACCTCCGACCATGAGGTGAACATCAAGATCCTGTTGGGCGACGCCGTGCAGCGTGGCGAGCTGACGCTCGACCAGCGCAACACGCTGCTTGCCAGCATGACCGACGAAGTCGGCCAGCTGGTGCTGTGGGACAACTACCGCCAGAACCAGGCCATCACGCTGATGGAGCGCCAGTCGGTGCATCGCATCGGTTCGATGGCGCACTTCATCCGCATGCTGGAACAGGAAGGCCTGCTCGATCGCCAGGTGGAAAACCTGCCGAGCGAGTCCGAACTGACCGAGCGCAAGACGCGCGGCATCGGCATGACGCGTCCGGAACTGTCGGTGCTGCTGTCCTACGACAAGATCAAGCTGTACCAGCAGCTGCTCGATTCGGACGTGCCGGAAGACCCGTACCTTTCCAAGGAGCTGGTGCGTTACTTCCCCGAGCCGTTGCATGCGCCGTACGCGGACCACATGCAGCGTCATCGCCTGAAGCGCGAAATCATCGCCACCGCGGTGACCAACTCGACGATCAACCGCATGGGTGCCACCTTCATGATGCGCATGCAGGAAGACACTGGGCAGGGTCCGGCCGCAATCGCCAAGGCCTATACGGCGGCGCGCGAGATCCTGGGTGCGCGCGAACTGTGGTCCGAAGTCGAGGCGCTCGACAGCAAGGTGGCCGAGAGCACGCAGATCGACTCGATCCTGCAGATCTGGTCGCTGCTGCGTCACATGACGCGTTGGCTGCTCAATCGTCCGGGCGGCACGCTGGACATCAACGCCAACGTCGACCGTTACCAGGCTGGCGTGACCGAGCTGCGCGCGGCGTTGCCGAACGTGCTCACCGAGACCGGTAAGCAGGATTTCGCCACCAGCCAGGAGAAGTGGGAAGGCCTCGGCCTGCCGTCGGAGCTGTCGCTGCGCATGGCCCGCATCCCCGAGCTGCGCGCCATGCTCGACATCGTCGAAGTGGCACAGCAGAGCGGCCAGCCGATCGGCGAAGTCGCCGGCGTGTTCTACGAGCTGGGCGAGTCCCTCGACCTGGAGTGGCTGCGCAGCCAGATCGAGGCGTTGCCGGTGGAAGGTGCCTGGCACGCGCAGGCACGCGGTTCGCTGCTGGACGAGCTCAACCACCAGCATCGCGCGCTGGCCCTGCAGGTGCTGTCGATGACCGGCGGTTCGAAGGATGTTTCGCCGGTGCAGGCATGGCTGCAGCGTGACGACGCCACGCTGAAGTACACCCGCAACATGCTGGCGGAGATCCTCACGCAGAACGCGGACTACCCGATCGCCTCGGTCGCGGTCCGTCGCCTGGCGCAGCTGGCACAGGTGCCGGTGAACCAGTAAGCCGCCGCCCGTCATCCCGGTCTGGACCGGGATGACGAGTGGATGTGCCGCGGTACTCCAAAGGGCGCAGGCCGGCAACGGTCTTGCGCCCTTCGTCCATCTACGTTCAACTGGCGGCCTCATCCCCGAACGATGTCAGGCCCCATGCGCTTCGCCTTCGTCGCCAGCGAAACCCACGTTGCCCAGCAGGCACGACGCAAGTTCATCGACCGCTACAACGACGTGCCGCCTGAAGAGGCCGACGTGATCGTGGCGCTGGGAGGCGACGGCTTCATGCTGCGCACCCTGCATGCCTATCGCGCGTTGCCGGCGCCGGTGTACGGCATGAAGCTCGGCCGTGTCGGTTTCCTGATGAACAAGCATCACGTCGATGACTTGGAGGAGCGCATCTCGCGCGCCCATGCGGCCGTGCTGTACCCGCTGGAGATGCGCACGGTGGATGCAACGGGCGAGATCCAGTATGCATTGGCGTTCAATGAAGTGTCGCTGCTGCGCCAGAGCAACCAGGCGGCGCATCTGGAAGTGAAACTCAACGATCAGGTGAAACTGCCCACCTTGGTGTGCGACGGCATCCTGATTTCCACGCCGGCGGGCTCGACGGCCTATAACCTGTCGGCGCACGGGCCGATCCTGCCGCTGGATGCCAACGTGCTGGCACTGACACCGATCAGTCCGTTCCGACCGCGTCGCTGGCGCGGGGCGATCCTGCCGCATCGCACGCTGGTGACCTTGCGCGTGCTCGATCCGGGCAAGCGGCCGGTGAGCGCGACGGCGGATTACCTCGAAGTCCGCGACATTCGCGAGGTGCAGATCCGCCAGTCCGAAGGTCAGGGCGTGCGGTTGTTGTTCGACCCGGAACACAACCTGGAACAGCGTATCCTCGATGAGCAATTCGCCCCGGATTGAAATGAGGTTGGCCACGAACGGTCGATGACACATGGCGTCTCACCGGGCCCTGGCCATGTGCCGGTGAGGTAGGCGTTTTCCGCGCCGCTGCTATCGACCTACGCGCCGCATGCTAGATTTCTTCCCATGAGCCGCCCCACTCGAGACGCCCACGACCCCACTGCCGCGACGGACAATCGGCTGGTGGTGGCCATTTCCTCGCGTGCCCTGTTCGATCTGGGCGACAGCCATGAATTGTTCGAGCACGAGGGACTGGATGCGTATCGCGCGTTCCAGATCCAGCATGAGAACGACATACTCAAGCCTGGCGTCGCGTTTCCATTAGTGCAGAAACTGCTGGACCTCAACAAGCTCGCGGGTGACGTGCCGCCGGTAGAGGTGATCCTCCTGTCGCGTAATTCCGGCGATACCGGCTTGCGCATCTTCAACGCGATCCAGCATTACGGCCTGGAGATCAGTCGCGCGGCGTTCACCAGCGGCGCGCCGACCTCCGACTACATCGCACCGTTCAAGGCCGATTTGTTCCTCTCCGCCAATGCGGAGGACGTCGGTCGCGCACTGGCAGCCGGCGTGGCGGCCGCCACCATCCTGCCGTCGACCGCACCACCGCGCGCCACCGAGCAGTTGCGTATCGCGTTCGACGGCGACGCAGTGATCTTCGGTGATGAGGGCGAGCGTGTTAGCCGCGAGGAGGGCCTCGAAGCCTTCCATCGCAGCGAGCGGGAGCTGGCCGACGAGCCGTTGTCGGTCGGTCCGTTCCGCGGCTTCCTCACCGCCGTGCATCGCTTGCAGGCTGCATTCCCTGCCGAGGACTCACCGATTCGCACGGCGCTCGTCACCGCGCGTTCCGCGCCGGCGCACAAGCGGGTGATCCTGACCTTGCGGCGCTGGGGCGTGCGTATCGACGAAGCGTTGTTCCTGGGCGGCCGCGACAAGGGGCCGTTTCTTGACGCCTTCGGTGCCGATATCTTCTTCGACGATTCACCGGCCAACGTCGAATCGGCCCGCAAGCACGTGGCGACGGGGCATGTGCCGCACGGCGTGAGCAATCGCTAGCGCTGGCTCCCTGTAGGAGCGCAGCCAGTGCGCGACCGCACGCTGCCGTGCATCCACGGTCGAACACTTCCCGTTGAGGCATCAACGCTTCGTAGGCTTTTCGAGCACTGGGTGCGCTCCTGCAAAAGAAGGCGCCTCAGGGCACCGAATGCCCCTTGCTCGCCGTCCAGATCGCGTACCAGTCTTCCGCATCCAGCGACACGTCCAGCGCCTTCACTGCATCTTGCAGGTTCACCATGCGGCCACTGCCGGTGATGGGATGCGGGCGCGAGGGATGGCGCAGTATCCAGGCGAAAGCCAGGGTGGTCAGGCTGACGCCACGGCGCTCGGCGATGTCGAGCATGGTGGCGCGCGTTCGCACTGCCTGCTCGTCTTCGTCGTTGAACAGGCGGCCGCCTGCGAGTGGCGACCAGATCATCGGGCGCAGGCCCAGTTGCTGCGCCTGGTCGAGCGTACCGTCGTCCAATGCATCCATCTGCAGTGGCGAAAGCTCGACCTGATTGGTGACCAGCGGATGATGTTGCTGGAGCAGGGCGAACTGGCTCGTGGTGTGGTTAGACACGCCCCAGTGCGCCACCTTGCCTTCTCGCGTCAGCGCGGTGAAGGTCTCGGCCAATACTGCCGCGTCCATCAGGTAGTCCGGCCGATGGATCAGCACCAGGTCAAGCTGTTCCGCATGCAGGTTGCGCAGCGATTGCTCGACCTGCGCGCGCACATACGCGGCCGAGGTGTCGTAGTAGTTGATGCAGTACGGGCGCTGCGCGGAGCGCAGGCGGATGCCGCATTTGGTGACCAATTGCATGCGGTTGCGTAGCGGTGCATGCGCTTTCAGCGCTTCGCCAAAGTGGCCCTCGGCGAGGTAGTCGCCATAGATGTCCGCGAGATCGAACGTGGTGATGCCCAGTTCCAGCGCCTGCTCGACCCAGCGCACTCGCTCGGCCACGCTGAGATTCCAGCTGGTGATGCGCCAGAGGCCGGCGACGATGGGAGACATGGCGAAATCGGAATGAATCATGGTCGGCGTGGCGTGGAGGTAGCAGTGGAAGGTGAAAGTGCGGGTGGCGCTCAGGTCAAACCATCTTCGTGCGCCGCCACCAGGGCGTGACCTTTTCCTCGCGCACCAGGGTGAACAGGCCCGAGCCGAGGATGAGCACGATGCCGATCAGCATCGGCCAGTCGAGATGGTCGCCGAACAGCCAATAGCCAAAGAGGATGGCCCACAGCATCTGGCTGTATTGCGTGGGAGCGATGCGATTGGCGGGCGCGTGATGCGTGGCCAGCATCAGCAGTACGCCCGCAAGTCCCGCAAGCAGGCCGTAACCGGCGAGCAGGAACCACTGGTGCACATTGGGCCATACGAAGGCGGGCATCATCAGCAGAGCTCCGCTTGCCAGCGGTCCGATGACGCCGGCGCCATACAGGCTGATGCGCTTCTCATGCGGCCCGGCCATGCGCAGGGCCACCACCGACACCGCGCCTGAAAGTCCGCAGGTCATGGCTGCGAAGTGGCCCACGCCCAGGGCACGAAAGCCTGGACGCAGCACCACCAGCACGCCGATGAATCCCACGATGACCGCCGACCAGCGTCGCCAGCCCACGTGTTCCTTCAGGAAAATCACCGACAACAGGGTCACGAAGATCGGCAGCAGGAAAATCAGCGCAAACGCTTCGGCCATCGGCAAGGCGGTGAAGGCGATGACGGCCGAGATGTTGCAGATGGCGCCGGTGATGGCGCGGATCCACCACAGGCTCGGCTTGCGGGCATGGAAGACTTCGAGATAACTGTCTCCCGGCTTGCGGATGAACGGCAGGGCGCTGAGCATCAGCACGGCGCCGAAAAATACCGCCTCGTAGGCGGGCAGGGTGCCGTGCAGGGATTTCACGAAGGCATCGCTGATCGCGTAGGCGGCGTAGCAGGCGAAGCCTAGAAGAACACCTTTGAACATGGTTGGTCCGGCCGGGGGAGCAGGTGTGCCATGGCATCGTCCGGGCGCGGGCCGGGCCGGGACATCGGTAGCGCCAGCGGGCCGGCTCGCGTCCCCTGGGACGCGCCGGAATGTCGAAAAGCACGGTGCATGGTCCCACAGCGCGCCCCGGGCGCCTACCCCGGGCCTGTTGCACCCCGCCATGACCCGCACGCAGGGGCCCGCTAGAATGACGGTTTGTCCCAGTCACGGAACCTCCGCATGTCCGCTCGCCTGAATCCCCTCGATCTCTACGACGTCCGCTCGCTGCTGTCCGACGAGGAACGCATGGTGCAGGACTCGGTCGGCCGTTTCGTCGACGAGAGGGTGCTGCCGATCATCGGCGATTGTTTCGACCAGGGCCGTTTTCCCAAGGAACTGATTCCCGAGATCGCCAGCCTCGGCCTGCTGGGCGCGACCATTCCCGAGAGGTACGGTTGCGCCGGCATGAACGGCGTGAGCTATGGCCTCATCTGCCAGGAGCTTGAGCGCGGCGATTCGGGCCTGCGCAGCTTCGCCTCGGTGCAGAGCTCGCTGTGCATGTACCCGATCTACGCCTACGGCACCGAAGAGCAGAAGATGCACTACCTGCCGAAGATGGCGGCGGGCGAGATCATCGGTTGCTTCGGTCTCACCGAGCCGCATGGCGGCTCCGATCCGGCGAACATGAAGACCAACGCCAAGAAGGATGGCGGCGACTGGGTCATCAACGGCGCCAAGATGTGGATCACCAATGGCAACCTCGCGCACATCGCCATCGTGTGGGCGCAGACCGAGGACGGCATCCAGGGCTTCATCGTGCCGACCGACACCAAGGGTTTCGCCGCGCAGGAAGTACACAAGAAGATGAGCCTGCGCGCCTCGGTGACGTCCGCGCTGTTCTTCGACAACGTGCGCGTGCCCGAAGCCAATCGCCTGCCGAACGTGAAGGGCCTGAAGGGGCCGCTGGGCTGCCTCACGCAGGCACGCTACGGCATCACCTGGGGGCCGATCGGCGCTGCGCAGGCCTGCCTGAAGGAAGTGCTCGACTACACGCAGGAGCGTGTGCTGTTTGGACGTCCGCTTGCCTCCAACCAGGCCATCCAGATCAAGATGGCCGAGATGGCCCGCCGCATCACCATGGCGCAGCTGCTGTCGCTGCAGCTTGGCCGCCTTAAGGATGCCGGCACCATGCAGCCGACGCAGGTGTCGCTGGCCAAGTGGAACAACTGCCGTATCGCCATCGACATCGCGCGCGAATGCCGCGACATTCTTGGCGGCGCCGGCATCACGACGGAACACGTTGCCATCCGCCACGCGCTGAACCTCGAATCGGTCATCACCTATGAAGGCACCGAGACGGTGCATCAGCTGGTGGTGGGCCGCGAGCTGACGGGCATCAACGCGTTCTGATGCTTCCCGGCCATCGCCATCCCGTCGTTTGCCGGGATGGCGCAGAGGTAGACGAAGCCGTAGCGACGGAGTGCCTGGCATGAGCTGGCAAGACATTCGCATCGAAACCGATCGACTCATCCTCCGCCCCACGCAGGCGGAGGACTTCGAAGGCTGGGCGGCGTTGATGGGCGACGAGGAAAACTCGCGCCACATCGGCGGTCCGCAGCCGCGCGCCACCGCGTGGCGAGGCTTTCTTTCCATGGCCGGCGCCTGGGCGATCCAGGGCTTCGCCATGTTCTCGGTGATCGAGAAGAGCAGCGGCCGCTGGATCGGACGTCTCGGGCCCTGGCAACCGGAAGGTTGGCCCGGTACCGAAGTGGGTTGGGGCATCACGCGAGATGCGTGGGGCAAGGGCTATGCAACCGAAGGCGCGATTGCCGCCATCGACTGGGCGTTCGATACGCTGGGCTGGTCCGAAGTGATCCACACCATCGCGCCGGACAACACGGCGTCGCAGATCGTGGCGCGCAAGCTTGGGTCGACCTTGCAGGGCCCGGGGCAGTTGCCCGCGCCGTTCGAGCACGTGACGGTCGAGATCTGGGGCCAGTCCCGCGAACAATGGCGACGTCGACGCGCATGAGCCACGTCACGCCCGCGCTGTATGCCACCTTGGCCGAGATCGTGCCGGAGCTGCACGTGCATTGCCTCGATCCGTGGTGCGTGATCGGTAGCGCCGCGGCATTGCTGGCCGGTGCAGACGTAGGCGTGGCGGATGTGGACCTGCTGACGTCGCGAGCGGATGCCGAACGCTTGATGACGCTGTGGGCTGATCGCCGAGAGCACGTGTACGAGCCTGCGGGCGCGGAGCGGTTCCGCTCGCACTTCGCGCGATTCCGTTTTCCCGGATTGCCGGTCGAAGTGATGGGCGGGCTGGAGCTCAATCAGGGTGATGGCTGGAAGCTCGTCGAAGCAGGGCGCCTGACGCTGGCTGGCGTGAATGGGCTCGCGGTGCCGGTGCCTTCGGTAGATGACCAGATTCGCATCCTTGAGACCTTCGGACGCGAGAAAGACCTGGTACGCGCAAAGTCGCTGCGTGCCTTCACTTCCTCTCCCCTCCGGGAAGAGGGCTGAGGTGTTGAGCGGGTGCTCGCGATGATGTCGCTACCGAGCAAGCTTCGATCTGGCCGAATCGCTAGAGTGGCCCCTTACCACCGTAAAGGTGGCAATGCCCCAACCCTCTCTCCCACGGGACTACCTTCGGGTCGCCCAAAGGGCGAGAGGAAGCAGATGCGCGTCGCGATCTTGCGCGTGTCTGATCACTATTCCCTATACGCCGCCACCGCGGCCGTTCGTTGACGAGACATCATGACCGCCATTCCGTATTCCCTCACGGCACGCCACAAGGGTTTCAACCGCGCCGAAATCGTCGACCAGAACTTCACCGAGTTCGTGCAGCTCTGGAACGGCGACGTGCAGGCGCCGCGTGGCGACCATTCGCCGGTGTTGCCCGGCAGTTCGCTCGATGCGCAGGGCTTTCGCGAGCTGCTCGAATCGCAATTGATCAGCCGACACCTCGACCTGATGGCGCGCGTACTGCGCGTGCAGAACAAGGTGTTCTACACGATCGGTTCCAGCGGTCACGAGGGCAACACGATGGTCGCGCGACTCACGCGCCATACCGATCCGGCGTTCCTGCATTACCGTTCCGGCGGTTTCATGGCGGAGCGTTTCCGCAAGCTGCCGGGCATGGATCCGGTGATGGATTCGGCGCTGTCGTTCGCGGCCAGCATGGAAGATCCCGCCTCGGGCGGTCGCCACAAGGTATGGGGCAGCAAGCCGTTGTGGGTGTTGCCGCAGACGTCCACCATCGCTTCGCATCTGCCCAAGGCACTGGGTACCGCCGTCGCGATCGAACAGGCGCGACGCATCGGGCACAAGCTGCCGATTCCCGAGGACAGCATCGCCATCTGCTCGTTCGGCGATGCGTCGTCGAATCACGCCACCGCGCAGACCGCCTTCAACGCCGCTGCCTGGACGGCCTACCAGAAGCTGCCCGCGCCCGTGCTGTATGTGTGCGAAGACAACGGCATCGGCATCTCGGTGAAAACGCCGAGCGGCTGGGTGGCGAACAATTTCCGTCATCGCGCGGATCTGGATTACTTCTTCGCCGATGGCCTCGACCTGGCGGAAGGCTATGCGCAAGTGCAGGAGGCGGTGGAACACTGCCGCACCACGCGCCGCCCGACGTTCCTGCATTTGCGCACCACGCGCGTGATGGGGCACGCCGGCACCGATTTCGAAATCGAGTGGCGCAGCGTGGAAGAACTGTTCGCGGTGGAAGCCAGCGATCCGCTGCTGCGCTCCGCCGAAATCGCCTTGTCCTCCGGCCTGTACACCAAGCAATCGTTGCTCGCTCTGTACGAAGCCACGCGCAAGCGCTGCTTCGAAGCCGCCGAGGATGCGGATCGCCGTCCGCGCCTGACCTCGCTGGAGCAGGTCATGAAGCCGCTGGCGCCATATACGCCGGATGCGGTGAAGGCCGAAGCCGAGCGTACGGATTACCAGGATCGCCGCATCGCCGCGTTTGGCGGCGAGGACAAGCTGCCGGAGAAGCAGGCGCCGCGTCATCTGGCCATCCAGATCGGCCAGGCGCTGCACGACATCATGGCGAAGTATCCTGAGTCGCTGCTGTTTGGCGAAGACGTCGCGCAGAAGGGCGGCGTGTATACCGTCACCAAGGGGTTGCACAAGACGTTCAAGGGCAGTCGCGTATTCAACACGCTGCTGGACGAGACGATCATCCTCGGTCTCGCACAGGGTTACGCCAACATGGGCATGCTGCCCTTGCCGGAAATCCAGTATCTGGCCTATTTCCACAATGCCTGTGACCAGATTCGTGGCGAGGCGGCGTCGTTGCAGTTCTTCTCCAACGACCAGTACCGCAACCCTATCGTGATGCGCGTGGCGAGCCTCGGCTATCAGAAGGGTTTCGGTGGCCACTTCCATAACGACAACTCCATCGCCGCGCTGCGTGATATTCCCGGCCTTGTGGTCGGCGCGCCGAGCCGTGGCGACGATGCGGCCACCATGCTGCGTACGATGACCGCGCTGGCCAAAGTCGATGGCCGCGTCTGCGCGTATCTCGAACCCATCGCGCTGTACATGACCAAGGATCTGTACGAAGCGGGCGACGGCCAGTGGCAGTTCGCTTATCCCGCGCCCGGCGAAGCGATGACCCTGGGCGAAGGTCGTGTATACAACGACGGCGCCAACGACCTGGTGATCTTCACCTTCGGCAATGGCGTGCCGATGTCGTTGCGTGCGGCGAAGACGATTACGCAAGAGCTCGGTTGGAAGGTGCGCGTGATCGACTTGCGTTGGCTCGCGCCTCTCAACGATGCCTTCATCGCGGAACAGGCAAAATCCGCCAAGCGCATTATTGTGCTGGACGAAGGTCGACGCAGTGCCGGTGTGGGAGAGGGCATCATTACCGCCATCGTCGAAGGCGGTCATGGCGCCACACCACTGCAGCGAGTGGTAGGTGCGGACACCTACACACCGCTTGCGGGTGCCGCACTGCTGGTGTTGCCAGGCGAGGCGGATGTCGTCGCCGCGGCGCGCAAGCTGACCTGAAGGGCGTACGGAGACACCGGATTTGCTGGTGCGCCGACGGCTCGGCGCACTCCGGCATCGAAGGGGTTTTCAATGACTTGTCGTGCTGTATTGCTGTTGGTTTTGTCGGTGTCGATGGCCGCCTGTTCGACGCAACGCGATCAGGCGGCGGATCCCGTGCGCGAGGCCGTCGTGACGCCGCCCACGCTGGACAAGAGCGGCACGCTCTACTTCTACGGCCTCCTGCAGCGTCCGGATTTCTCGCTGGCGTTCGCCGCCATGCCAGGTACGGGCGAGCTGCCCGCCTGGACGCGACATGACGAGCGGTCCACGCCGGCGCTGAAGGTCGAGGTCGGCGGCCGCGAGCAATGGTTGGCGGTCGCGTGCAAGCCACACGACTGTCCGACCGAACGCATCCTGGTGCTGTACGACGCCCAGGCGCATGCGATGACCGGGCTGTTCGCGCGGCGCAAGCTCGATGCCATGGATCTCGGCAGGGATGACCCGACCAACGACGAACTGACCTGGCTCGGCTTGCCGGATGATGAGACGAAGCAGTTCCTGCACGAACGTATGTACTCGGCCAAATAGCGCCTGGCCGAGCATCACTTCCGCGATTGCATCTGTGGCCGCGCTACCGTGACGCGGTGCGGTGCCTCCAGCCTTCGGCTCCGGCGATGCACAGCACCAGCCACACCAGGCCGCTCGCATAGCCGGCCATCACGTCGCTGAAGTAGTGCACCTGCAGCACGATGCGGCTCAGCCCGATCACCGTCACCATGGCCACCGCAACGGCAACCGCCAGCCGGTGCCAGCGATGCGGGGAAACACGCAACAGCACATAGGCCAGCATGCCGTAGAACACCATGGCGCCAAACGCGTGGCCGCTCGGAAAGCTCCAGCCGTGTTCGACGATGAAGCCGTGGTCGTGCAGCGGGCGCGGTCGCTGGAACAGCGCCTTGAGCCCGCTGTTGAGCGGCACGATGCCCGCCATGGCGATCGTCCAGCAGGTGGCCAACTGCAATTGCCGGCGTAACAACAGCAGCGCCAACACGGCGGCGCTAGCGGCGGCCACGGCGCCCAGATCGCCCAAATGCGAGACGAAAGCCACGATGCCCAGCGTCGAAGGCTGTATGCGTGCGCGCAGGCTATCGGCCAGGGCGGCATCGAAACCGGACAGCCAATAGCCGGCCTCGGCACCCAGTGCCAGGGCAATCGCGGCAAACAGCAGCAACGCCGCCATCATCAGCACCGCCGCCGTGCGCCCGCGTATCACCGTGTGCGCCTGGCCCAGCCTCAGTGCCGTCTCTCGCTGCCGACGATTCCATTGCCAGGCAACATCGCCGGCCACGCAAGCCAAGACCAGCAGGGCGGCCCAGAGTGAGAGGGCATGCGTGGCGATCCATTCCACCGGGTCGTTCATCGAAGGCGAATCCTTGGGCAGGCCCCGCATCATCGGCGCTGGCGAGAGCGGCGTCGAGCCTGGCGGCCCGTGACTTCCAGTGCTGGCCTGCGCTCGCATTTGCCGCGATAGTGTCGCGGTTCACAGCCCAGGAGTCCTTCATGTCCCCACGACGCTTTTCTCCACGTCTGGCCGGTTGTTGCGCGATGCTCGTACTTGCCGCGCCGGTGTGGGCGCAGGCGGATGCTTCCGCAAAGGCGGCTATCACGGCGCCGGCGCCGTCCGCGCTGCCCGCGCAGTTGCAGGATTTCAGCGCGTACGTGGACAGCGTCCGCAAGCAGTTCGACGTGCCCGGCATCGCGGTGGCCATCGTCAAGGACGGGCAGGTCGTGCTCGAGCAAGGCTACGGCCAGCGAGAGCTGGGCAAACCTGACGCGGTGGATGCGCGCACGCTGTTCGCGATCGCCTCCAACACCAAGGCCTTCACGGCGGCATCGCTGCAGATGCTGGCCGAGGAGGGCAAGCTGAAGATGGACGATCGCGTGATCGATCATCTGCCGTGGTTCCAGATGTCCGATCCCTATGTCACGCGCGAGATGCGCGTGCGCGACCTGCTCGCGCATCGCAGTGGCCTGGGCCTCGGCGCGGGCGATCTGCTCTATTGGCCGCCGACGTCCTATTCCACCAAGGAAGTGGTGCAGCGCCTGCGCAACGTTCCTTTGGCCACCAGTTTCCGCAGCGCCTACGCCTACGACAACATCCTGTTCGCGGTGGCGACCTTGGTCATCGAACAGGTGTCGGGGCAGAGCTACGCCGACTTCGTCCGCGAGCGGATCTTCAAGCCAGTGGGCATGGATGAATCGCTGGTCGACATGACCGCGCTCAAGCCCGGCATGGACGTGGCCATGGGCCACGCCAAGTTCAACTTCACCGAACTCAAGCCGGTGCCGCCGATGGCGTGGTCGAACAACTCGGGTGCGGGCGGCATCTACGCCAGCGTGCACGACCTGGCCAAGTGGATGAACGTGCAGCTCGCCGGCGGCAAGCTGCCCGACGGCAAGCCGCTGTTCTCCGAAGACAGCCAGAAGCAGATGTGGTCGATGCTGATCCCGATAAAGATCAGCGAGCCGCCGGTGCCGGAGCTGAAAGACACGC
This sequence comes from Dyella jiangningensis, assembly GCA_000632805.1. Taxonomy (GTDB): domain Bacteria; phylum Pseudomonadota; class Gammaproteobacteria; order Xanthomonadales; family Rhodanobacteraceae; genus Dyella; species Dyella jiangningensis. Next base: position 1,013,647 of record CP007444.1, read on the forward strand.
GCCCCAATTTTGCCGGTTACGGCGAGGGTTGGTCGCTTTCCGATTATCACGGCCAGCGTCTGGTATGGCACACAGGCGGCTGGCCCGGCATGGTGTCGCGCCTTACGCTGGTGCCCGAGTTGAAGCTCGGCGTGGTGGTGCTGACCAACCAGGAGTCGGGTGCGGCGTTCAACGCGGTGACCTATCGCGTGCTCGATGCCTACATGGGGCGCGACAAGAAGGATTGGGTGGCTGCGTATGCCGCGGCGGTAAAGAAGTCCGAGGGCAATGCGGACGACAGCTGGCAGAAGCACCAGGCCGCGCGCGACAAGAGCGGCAAGCCGTCGTTGCCGCTGGCGAGCTACGCAGGCACGTTCCGCGATCCGTGGTATGGCGATATCGCCGTGAGCCAGCAGGGCGGCAGGTTGCGCCTGAAGTTCTCCAAGACCTCGCAGCTCGTGGGCACCATGGAGCCGTGGCAGCACGACACGTTCATCGTGCGCTGGGACGACCGCTCGCTCAACGCGGATGCGTTCGTGACGTACGCACTCGATCCGGACGGCAAGATACGCGAGGTTCGCATGCAGCCGATTTCACCCATGACCGACTTCAGCTTCGACTTCCAGGACCTGCGCCTGTCGCCGGTGACGGAAGCGAAAGCCAAAGGCGCGCCCTGACCAATAGCAGGGGCGTTCCATGGAAGGCGCTGCCTATAGTGGCAGCGTCCCCACGGAAGCGCAGGAATGCCTCATGAAACGTCTGGTCACGTGCCTGCTTGGCCTGTCGTTTGCTGGCGCGTGCATGGCCGCACCCGATATGTGCCGTTACGGCGTTTACGACGGGCAAGGCAAGCCATCGGTGGTGATCTCCAACCCCACGGGCGGTGCCGGCGCGCCGGAGCGCTACACCTTCATCGACGGTCGCCGGGGCGACGTCAACGGCAAGGACGGCCTGGTGCGTTGCGCGCAGGATGTGGTCAGTGTGCGCCAGGACAACGGGCTTTACGCAGCGCAGCCTCGCATGCCACTGCGTGAAACGCCCACCCGCTTCAAGAGCCACGGCACCGAATTGGCCGGCGTGCTGATCGAGCCCGCTTCGGCCAACGGCAAGCCACCACTGGTGGTGTTCGTGCACGGCTCGGAAAAGACGCCCGGCATCGGTGGCTACTACCCCTATGTGTTCGCCGCCCAAGGCCTTGCCGTGTTTGCGTACGACAAGCGTGGCACCGGCGCGTCCGAGGGCGATTACACGCAGAACTTCGAACTCCTGGCCGACGATGCCGCTGCTGCATTGGAACAGGCGCGCACGCTGGCTGCTGGCCGGTACTCTCGCGCCGGCTTCTTCGGTGGCAGCCAGGGCGGCTGGGTTGCACCGCGTGCTGCGGCACTTGCGCATGCCGACTACGTGGCCGTGGGCTTTGGCCTGGTAATGACACCGCTGGAAGAAGACGAGCAGCAGGTGGTGCTGGAGATGAAGGAAAAGGGCTATGACGACAAGGCCGTCACGCATGCACGCGAAGTGGCGGATGCCGCGGGCGAGGTGATGGCCTCGCATTTCAGGTCGGGATACGAACAGCTGGCCGCCGTGAAACAGCGTTTCGCCAAAGAACCCTGGTTGCACAGCATCGAGGGCGAGTTCACCGGTCCGGTGCTCGCCGAGAACGAAGCTGACTTGCGTCGCACGGGTGCGCCGCGCTACGACAATCTCAACATCGTGTGGCGGTACGATGCCGTTGCGGCGATTCGCGCCTTGGACATCCCGCAACTATGGGTGCTGGCCGGCGATGACCGCGAAGCACCGAACGCCATCACGCGGGAGCGCCTGTCAGAGCTCAAGAAGCAAGGCAAGCCTATCGACCTCTATGTGTTTCCGCATACCGATCATGGCATGTACGAATTCGTGCAGGATGCCGATGGAAAACGTCACGTCACGCATATCACGGGCGGCTATTTCCGGTTGCTGGCGGACTGGATCAGCCAGCAGAACCACCCTCCTTACGGTAGTGGCCAACGCATGCCATAAGCATGCACTGATGGGACATTCGTGCATGCTGCATGTGCGAGCACGGATTTGCGAAGCAGTACGCAAATTTGTGCGCGCCAGCTCTAAAGCCGTCACCCCCTACGCCGATAAGCCGGAGGAGGGGGAGGTACGTTTGCACAGTCAGGCTTTCGCGCTGCCATGGATGCGCGAGGCCGGGATTGTGAGCTCGCGCCGCTTCATGGTGACGGGCTTCGCTCGGTCGGCGCGTGCGTCTGGCCGAGTGTCGGCTTTGCTCTTCCCCCAGGCACGGCACGTGTTGCGCGTGCGCCACTTTCCAGATCGAGGGGATGAGTCATGGGTAAAGAGACACCGGATATGCCGCTGGAGCCGCAGGAACTGAAGGCGGTCAGCGACGCGTTGAACCGCGTGCAAGCTGTGATCGAGTTCGATCTGAAGGGGAACATTCTTCACGCCAACGAGAACTTCCTCAGCACCCTGGGCTATTCGCTGGACGAGATCCGCGGCCAGCATCACCGGATCTTTTGCGAGCCTTCCTACGCGGCCAGCGCCGACTACAAGAAGTTCTGGGAAAACCTGGGCGAGGGCATTCTCGACCGGGGTGAATACAAGCGCATCGGCGGTGACGGCCGCGAGATCTGGATCAATGCCTCCTACAATCCCGTGCTGGGCGAGGACGGCAAGCCCTACAAGGTCATCAAGTTCGCGACCGATGTAACCGCCAGCCGCCAGAAGAACGCCGAGTACGAAGGCAAGGTCAGTGCCATCAGCAAGGCGCAGGCGATGATCGAGTTCGATTTGGGGGGCCATGTGCTGGACGCCAATGAAAACTTCCTCAAGGCGATGGGCTACGAACTGGACGAGATCCAGGGCCGGCATCACCGCATGTTCTGCGACGAGAGCTACACCTCCAGCCCGGCCTATGCGGAGTTCTGGGCCAAGCTCAACCGTGGCGAATTCGATGCGGGCCGCTATCGTCGCGTAGGCAAGGGCGGGAAGGTGATCTGGATCCAGGCCACGTATAACCCGATCTTCGACGGCAACGGTCGTTTGCAGAAGGTGGTCAAGTTCGCCATCGATGTGACGGCCCAGGTCGAACTCGAAGAGAGCGTGAAGCATCGCGCCGCGGAGGACCAGCGCAAGGTCGAGGAATTGCTGAAGGTAGTGCGCCGTGCTGCCGAAGGCGATCTCACCGGCACGGTACGCGTCGAAGGCAGCGATCCGATCGACCAGCTTGCCGACGGCATCCAGCAGATGATGAGCGACCTGCGTGCGGTAATTTCCAAGGTCGTCGATTCGGCAGGCGGTTTCTCCACCTCCTCGCACGATATCGCCGGCCGCGCCAGCACCGTGGCCAGTGGCGCGCAACTGCTTGGCGCGACGGTGGAAGAGATGAACGCGTCGATCGAGGAACTCACGGCCTCGATCAATTCCATCGCCACCAATTCGCGCAGCGCCGATCAGCTCGCCAAGGACACGCACCAGGAAGCGGAGCGCGGCGCCAAGGCGGTCACGCGTTCCATCGAGGCGATGGAACTGATCAACCGGTCGTCGGAAGACATCAGCGAGATCATCAAGGTCATTGGCGAGATCGCCAGCCAGACCAACCTGCTCGCCTTCAATGCGGCGATCGAGGCCGCCCGTGCCGGTGAACATGGACTGGGCTTCTCCGTGGTGGCGGACGAGGTGCGCAAGTTGGCCGAGCGTTCTTCGCAGGCGACCAAGGAGATTTCCAAGCTCATCAACGAGTCGGTGAAGCGTGTCACGCAGGGCAGTGAAGTCTCACGGCAGGCCGGCGAGGCCTTCGAGAAGATCGTGGCGGGCGTCAGCCGCACGACGCAGGCCATCTCGGAAATTTCCTGTGGTGCCGACGAGCAGCTGGTTGCGGCACGCGAGGTGAGCGCGGCGATCCAGCAGGTGGCGGAAGAGACCGAGAAATCCGCGGCCGCCTGCGACACCATCGCGCGCTCCACCACGACGCTGAACCAGGGTGCCGAGGAGCTGAACCAGACCGTGTTGCGCTTCGTGGTCTGAGGAAGCGCCATGGAACAGGAGAGCGGCATCGACCAGGCGACCCAGCGTGCCTTGCTGGACCGCGTGCACCGCCACACGGGCATCCACATGGCGGACAGGAAGTGGACGCTGCTGCAGGGGCGCCTTCGTCGCCGCCTGCAGGCGCTCACGCTGGAGAGTTACGCGGATTATCTGGCGGTGCTGGAGAGCCGTCCGGAAGAGGTCGGTCATTTCATCAACCTGGTGACCACCAACGAAACTTCGTTCTTCCGTACGCCACGCATCTGGGAGCACCTATGGGAACACGCCTTGCCCGACTGGTTCCGCAGGCATCGCGGTGCGACCTTGCAGGTATGGTCGGCGGCCGCTTCCACGGGCGAGGAGGCCTATTCCATGGCCATGCTTTGCGAAGAATTTCGCGAGCTGCATCCTGCATTCAAGTACCAGATTGTCGCCACCGACATCGCCTCACAGGTGCTTCAGATCGGCCGTGCGGGGCGTTACCAAGGGCGCAACATCGAAGGCCTGAAGCGGATTCGGCCAGCGATGGCGGACAAGTATTTCCAGGCGGAAGACGATGGCTTCGTCGTCTCGCCGGCGTTGCGAAGCCACGTGATCTTTCGCGAGCACCATCTGCATCGTCGCCTGGACGGTGCCGCGCGCTTCGACATCGCGCTGCTCCGCAACGTGCTCATCTACTTCGACGATGAGGGGCAGCGCACGGTGCTCGAACATGTTCGTCGGGCAATGGCGCCGGAAGGCGTGCTGATCATTGGCGAGTCCGAGTCGCTGACCCGGCTGAATGTCGGCTTCGACTTCGAGCAACCGTTGATCTACCGACGCCAGGAAAACGCACATGCGTGAAGGACAGGGCATCCAGGTACGCATGTGCGAGGCCAGGGTGGGGCAGGGCGACGACGTGTTGCATGCCATCCTGGGGTCGTGCGTGGGCATCGGCCTGCTATGGCGGCAACGTGGCCTGTATGGACTGGCGCATTGCCTGTTGCCGGAGTCACCGCAGCCCATCGAGCGCACCGGCGCAAAGTACGTGACGACTGCGCTGCCTACGTTGCTTGCGATGATGAAGCTCGAGCGTTCGCAGCATCGCGAAGTCGAGGCGGTGATTGCCGGCGGTGCCTGCATGGTGCAACACGCCACGCCGCCGAAGCACGGGTTGATCGGCGCACAGAACGCACGGATGGCTCAACAGCTGCTGGCCCAGACCGGCATTCGCGTCGTGCACGTCGATGTCGGCGGCGAAAGCGGACGTCAGCTGCTGATCGACTGTGCTCAACACCATTATGCGGTTCGCTTCATCGGCCGCCCGACCTGACCGGAGTCCTGCCATGGAACAGAGCACGAGTTTCCAGCGAAAAGATGGCGCCGAATTGTTCGGGTCATTCCATCTGGGCGATGCCGAACTGGTGTTGCCGGTTGCGGCCGTGCAGGAGGTGGTGAACTACCCCGAGGCGGTCACCCAGCTGCCGCTGTCTCCTTCGCATCTGCTGGGCTTGTTCAACCTGCGCGGACGCCTGGTGCCCATCGTGCACCTGGGCCAACTGCTGCAGGTGCCCACGCAGGGCGAGCTGCGCGCCGCAAAGATCGCCATCGTCGAGCTGGCGAAGGGTTGCGTCGGCCTGCTATTTGACAATACCGGCGAGATCCTTCGCGTGCATGGCGAGGAGAAGGTGATGTTTGCCGGCCACTCGTCGTCGCTGATCGGCGGCGTGCTGAAGCTGGATGGCGGCCACCGCATTCTGCAGCTGCTTTCGGTCGAAGCGCTGGGCAACCTCGCCGACATGCCGATACTCAAGCTCGACGCACATGCGGCTGACACGAGTCGACTGCGCGCCGTGCGGGGACAGCGTCGCCAGAGCGTTTCGTACCGCGTGGGCGGCAGTCGTCTCGGCTTGCCGATGGGAGCCATCCACGAAATCATCCGCGTGCCCGAGCTGCTTCGTTCGGTACTCGCGAGCGAGCTTTGCCTGGGTATGCTGAATCTGCGTGGCGATACGCTTCCTGTGCTGGACTTCGCGCGCTTCCTGGGGCTTTCGCCAACTTCACCGGGAGGCTTTTCGCCGGGTGACTTTGACGATCCGCGGCGCATCCTGGTCATCAAGCAGGGCGACATCTGCATCGGCCTGCTGGTAGACGATGTCGAGAGCATCGTGAGTTATCACGAAGAGGAATTACTCGCCATTCCATCGTTTCAAGCGCAACGGGCGGAGCTCTTCGCCAGTTGCATCAGCAAGGCGGACGGCAAGCAGATACTCCTGTTGGACGATGCCGCACTGGTGGCGGACCCCACGCTGCTCGACGTGACCGACGGCCATCGCGAACTGTATCGCACCGAAGACAACGCCCATGGCGTACAGGGCAAGCGTCGTTCGGGACCGCGTGAAACCTACGTGACGTTCCGGCTCGACCAGCTGATGGGGATGCGCATCGAGCAGTTGCGCGAGGTGATCGACTATCCCGCGGACGTGATGCAGCCACCTGGCGCGCCGCCTTTCGTGCGCGGCATCCTCAACCTGCGACGTCGTCTGGTGACGATCGTCGACCTGCGCGCGTTGTACGGCATGGCGGGCTACCACGATCTCGGTGGCGCGAAGGTGCTGGTGGTCGAGAACGGCGAGGAAAAGTTCGGCCTCGTGGTGGACGCCATCGAAAACATCGTCACCATCGACGCCAACGACAAGCTGCGTGTTCCAAGCGTGCTCGGCAACCAGATCGACCACGCCCTTCGCAGCGACATGAAGGAAGTGGTGGAGCTTCCGGACCATCGCACCTTGATGTTGCTGGACGCGGAGCCGCTCAAGGCGCGACTGGCAGGCGAGCGCGTGCACTAAGCAGCAGTATCGCGATCGCGAGCGACGATTCCCGACACCTTCAGCCGTGCCGCTTGCAAGTCGCGGTGGGTCAGGGGCAAGCTCTGGAGAGATTTCGCTGACGGGGTAAGCCATGTCCCTGGATCGACGCGAGTTTCTCAGGCTGGGTGCCTGCGCCGCGGCAGCCGGCATGGTGCCGTTGCGCTCGCTACTGGCGGCGGAAGCGGCGACAAGAGCGGATGTGACGTTGCGCATCGGTCGCGCGCTGGTCGAACTGGCACCCGACCGTATCGTCCCCACCACGACGTACAACGGCCAATGTCCTGGGCCGCTGCTGCGGTTTCATGAAGGCCAGCGCGTCGTAGTCGATGTCTTCAACGACACCGACGCTCCCGAGCAGTTGCATTGGCATGGGCAGGCAGTGCCCGTCGACGTCGATGGTTCCGCGGAGGAGGGCACGCCATTCATCCCCGCGCATGGCATGAGGCGCCTCACCTTTACGCCGGGGCCACCTGGCTTTCGCTTCTACCATAGCCATGTGATCGCGCGGGACGATCTGTCGAAGGGGCAATACGCCGGTCTCGTCGGACCGCTCTACATCGAGCCGCGCAACGAGCCCGGCCGTCATGACCACGAAGTGTTCCTCACGCTGAAGGAGTTCGAGCCCTATTTCAGCCGGGGTGGCGACATGGCCATGGATTTCCTGCGGCCCGCGCAACGCGATCACGACCTGCAACAACGCGGTGAACAGGCCATGCGCGCGTCGCTCGCGGGCGGTTCGTCCAAAGGCTATGAGGTCGGCTACCAATCGTTCGCGATCAATGGGCGCATGCTGGGGCATGGTGAGCCCATTCGCGTGAAGGCGGGCGAGCGTGTGCTCTTCCACGTGCTCAACGGCAGCGCCACCGAGATCCGCAGCCTCGCGTTGCCCGGGCACACGTTTCGCGTAGTAGCACTGGACGGCAACCCCGTGCCGCGATCTGCGGATGTGCCGGTGCTTTGGATCGGCACAGGCGAGCGGGTCAGCGCCGTCGTGGAGATGACTCATCCCGGCGTGTGGGTCATGGGCGATCTCGACGACGATGATCGCGCCCATGGCATGGGTATCGTGGTCGAATACGCAGGACAGAAGGGCAGGCCGCGCTGGAATGCACCGCCCCGGCACGCAGGCTGGGATTACCGCTGGTTCGCATCCCCGAACGGCAAGCCCATGACGCCGGATGACATCATCGAACTGACCTTCGCCAAGGCCAATGCCGCCGAGCAGGGCTTCAACCGATGGACCATCAACGACATGGCATTCGACATGAAGGCGATGCGCCCGATGATGAAGTTGCAGCGCGGCAAACGCTATCGGTTGCGCATGCGCAACGCGAGCGACGATATCCACCCGATGCACCTTCATCGTCACCGTTTCGAGATCACGAGCATCGCAGGCAAGCCGACCGCAGGCCTGCTCAAGGATGTGGCGATGCTTGGCGGATATCAGACGATGGATGTCGACTTCATCGCGGACCAGCCGGGCCTCTCGCTCTTCCACTGCCACATGCAGCTACATATGGATTTCGGCTTCATGGCCTTGTTCGACTGCGCCTGAGCAAAAACCTGCTACCGCGTTAACGCAGGAACTTGCGCACCGTGGCGCCCCGTTTTTGCGGACGAAATCACTCGCCAGGCCTTTCGCCGGAATCCATCATGGCGCCACCGCCCGGCCAGGCGCGCCAGGGGGCGCGTCATTTCCCGGTGCGTTCGACGGAGACACGCATGAAGAAAGTACTGTTCGCCCTGGCGTTGGGTGCCCTGACGGCAACCCCGGCGCTGCTGGCGGCACCGGCCCCTTACGGCCAGGACCATGATTACTACGATCATGATCGCGGCCACGATCACGATCACGATCACGACCGGGATCGGGATCGGGAGCGCGACCATGATCGTGATCGCGACCATGACCATGACCATGACCGCGAGCGATACGAGCGCGAACGTGAGCATCACGAAGAACATTACGACCGCCGCGATTACGTGATCGTGCACGATCGCGGCATGCATGAGGGCTGGTACCACCGCGGTGGTTACGTGCCGGTGGAATACCGCGATCGCCGATACGTGGTCGAAGACTGGCGCGTGTACCACCTGGCGCCGCCTCCGCCGGAGCACCAGTGGGTGCGCAGCGATACCGGCGAATTCCTGCTGGTGGCGGCCGCGACCGGCATCATCACGGACATCATCATCAACAGCCATTGACCATCGCGCCGCATGGCCTTCATTGCCACGCGGCCTTGCTCCAGGCTGTCGGACGGGCCGTTCTCGGCCCGTTTTTTCGCAGGTTTTTTCGAGTCGGCAAGACGCAGGATGAACGGTCGCGATGCGATGACGATTGCGCGACACATGCTTGATGCATAGTCGATCCGCAGGCGCACACGTGCCCGCACGCATACGCCGCGGGGCATGCATGTCACCGGGCGCAATGCACGAGGGAGAAGCCCGTCCGCCACGCCAGACGGCATCTCCATGGATCAGACGAGTTCGCGCTGGAGGGAACGAACATGAAATCGTACGGTTTGATCGCTGTCTTGCTCGCGGGTCTGCTGGCAGGTCCGGCTGTGTATGCGCAACAGGCATCCGCGCCCGCGGGCTCCACCGGACAATGCAAGGATGGCAGCTACACCGACCATGCAACCAAGAAGGGCGCATGTTCGGGCCATAAGGGCGTGAAGGAGTGGTACGACACCGCAGCTGCCACGCCGGCCGCCGCCGCGCCTGCAGCTGCTCCGGCTGCCACCCCCGCTGCGTCGCCTGCACCCAGCACGCCTGCAAAGACGGCGGCACCGAGCAAATCCGCCCATGAACCCGCAGCGACGGCAGCGCCGGGCGGCGGCCCCGGCATGGTTTGGGTCAACTCCAGCAGCAAGGTCTATCACTGTCCGAGCGACAAGTGGTACGGCAAGACCAAGTCCGGCTCGTACATGAGCGAGGCCGACGCCAAGGCCAAGGGCTATCACGCCGATCACAACAAGGCGTGCACGCCGTGACCTTTCGGGTGTGACAGCAGGGACAGGAAGAGCCGGCTTACGCCGGCTCTTCTCATTTGTGGTCACGCGGGAAGATCAATCCAGGCGCTTGTGGAACAAGCGGATGGCCAGCGTAAGCATGATGGCGATGAATGCAGCGAGCGCGACGCTGTCATGCCAGAGGTCGCCCAGCGTCGCGCCGCGCAGCATGATGCCGCGGATGAGGCGCATGAAGTGGGTGAGCGGCAGCAGCTCGGAGATCCACTGCGCGGGCCGCGGCATGCCGTCATAGGGGAACATGAAACCCGACAGCAGGATCGACGGCAGGAACACGAAGAAGGTCATCTGCATCGCCTGGAACTGCGATTTCGCGCGCGTGGAGATCAGCAGGCCCAGCGAGAGATTGGCCAGGATCAGCAGGCTGGCCGCCATATAGACGTCCCAAAGGCTGCCGCGTATGGGCACCTTGAACAGCCACACGCCAAGCAGCAGCACCATGCTGGTCTGCACCAGGCCGATGGCCGCATAGGGCAGCACCTTGCCGATCATCAGCTCGGTACGGCTCACCGGCGTGGTGATCAGCAGTTCCATGTTGCCTCGCTCGGTCTCGCGCACGATGGCTACCGCGGTGAACAGCACCATGGTCATGGTGAGGATGACGCCCACCAGTCCGGGCACGATGTTCACCGGCGAGCGGCGCTCGGGGTTGTAGAAGCTCACCACGCTGATGGGCTGTTCCGCCATCGCATGAAAGTCGTCGGGCTGGTTGAGTGGATACTGCGCGAGCTGTGCCGCGGCCGATTGCACGACATTGTCGCTGCCGTCGACCATCACCTGGATGGCCTCGCGTCCGTCGAGCTTGCGTCGTTCGTAATCCGGCGGCACGGCGATGGCCACGCTCACGCGACCTTCGCGCAATAGGTCGATCAGTTGTTGCGGGCTCTGCGCCATGGCACGCAGTTCGATCACGCCGCTGGCGAGCATGTCCTGCACGGCGGCGCGTGAACCGGCGGTCTGCGCCTGGTCGGCTACCGCCGCAGGCAGGTGACGCAGGTTGAGGTTGATGGCGTAGCCGAACAACACCAGTTGCAGCACCGGCATGCCGATGATCATCGCCAGCGTGATGCGGTCGCGACGCAGCTGGCGAAGTTCCTTGATCATGATGGCCCACAGGCGTCGCAGGTTCACGCGGGTTGCTCCTGCTTGTCGGCGTGCTTGCGGGTGGCGACGACGAAGACGTCTTCCAGGTTGGGCGGGACGCTCTCCACCTCGGCCTGCGCGCCAGCTTCATCGAGGCGATGGCGCAGCGCGTCGATGGAGGCATTGCCTTCGCGCATCAGTACGCGCAGCTCATTGCCGATCTGGGCCACGCTCAGCACGTCGGTTTGGCCGTCCAAAGCTTCCTTGGCCTTGCGAGGCGTGCCCGCGCGCACCAGGAAAGTGCGTCCCTTCAGTTTCTCGGTGAGTTCGGCGGGCGTGCCGTCCGCCACGAGGTTTCCGATGTCGAGGATGGCCAGGCGATGGCAGCGTTCGGCCTCGTCCATGTAGTGCGTGGAGACGAGGATGGTGGTGCCTTCGTCGGCAAGCTCGAACAGCTTCTCCCAGAAATCGCGTCGCGATTCCGGATCGACGGCGCTGGTGGGCTCGTCGAGGAACAGCAGTTCCGGTCGATGCACGATCGCGCCCGCGAGAGCGAGGCGCTGCTTCTGGCCGCCGCTCAGCGTGCCGGCGAGTTGTTCCTCGCGATCGTCGAGGCGATAACGCTTGAGCAGGTCATCGACGCGGGTTCGCTCCTCGCGCCGCGACAGGCCTTGCACGGTGGCGAGGAATTCCAGGTTCTGGCGTACGGACAGGTCGTCGAACAGCGAGAACTTCTGCGTCATGTAACCGATGTGCTGCTTGAGTTCCTCCGCCTGCTCCGGGATGTGCAGTCCGAGCACTTCGATGTCGCCCTCGCTAGGCGTAAGCAGGCCGCACAGCATGCGGATCGTGGTCGACTTGCCCGAGCCGTTGGGGCCGAGGAAGCCATACACGCAGGCACGAGGCACCTCCAGGTCCACCTTGTTGACCGCCACCACCTGGCCGAAGCGTTTGGTGAGGCCTCGCGCGTGGATGGCTACGTCACTCATCGACGCGCGTTCCGGAAAACGTGGCCGAGATCGGGAAACCTTGCGGCAGATCTTTCGCATCCTGGCCCAGAGCAATCTCCGCGAGATAGCTGAGCCGCGTGGCGTCGTCACCGCTGAGCGCGAAATAGGGTGTAAAGGTCGGTTCGCTGCGGATCATGCGCACCTTGCCCTGGAAACTGCGCTTGCCATCGTGCAGTGTCACGACCGCTGCATCGCCCACCTTCACCGAGGGACGCAACGCAGCAGGCACGTAGACGCGCGCATAGGGCGTGTCGCTCGCCAGCAGGATCACCAGCGGCGTGCCGGGTTGGGCCTGGTCGCCGAGCTTGTAGGGCAGGCTGTCGACGCGCACGTCGCGTGGCGCGGTGAGGTCCAGCTTTTCCAGGTCGACCGCGCGAGAACTCGCCGTCGCGGATGCGGCGGCGACGGCAGCGCGCGCCTGCGCAATGTCTTCCACGCGGGAGCCGTTCAACAGCTGGTCGAGCATCGCGCGATCCGAACCTACCGCAGCGTCGGCATTGCCGGCGGCGGCCTTTGCGCGATCGAGATCGGCCGCGGACACGAATTGCTGCCTGGCAAGCGCGGAAAGGCGTTGGTAATACGCGGTGGCATCGCGTGCCTGTGCTTGTGCACCGACGAGATTGGCGCGTGCCTGCCGGATCTGTTCCTCGCGAGGTCCCCGCTCGAGTTCGAGCAGCGCCTGCTGTTGCTGGTGCAGGTCGGCCTGCGCCGTGTCCAACGCGGCCTGGGTGCGCGTCGTTTCCAACTGCATGATGCGCGTGCCCGCTGGTACGTACTGGCCTTCGCGCACATCGATCCGGACGATATGTTCGGCCGCTGGCGCGGGCAGGGTGATGCGGTCGAACTCGACCGTGCCCAACACTTCCGGCGGCGAAGCGCGGCAACCGGCAAGCAGCAACAGCGCGGGCAGGAGGAGACGGGCGGGCGATGCCGTGCGATCAGGGGTCATGCTTGGGCTCCATGCCGTGGCCGAGCAGGGCAAGCGCGTGGTTGGCGAGATCGTCCATGCTTAGGTCCGCCTGGAAGATCTGCCGCCAGATCGGCGCACCGGCGGCGGGAAACAGGGTGAGTCCGATGATCGAGACGACCAGCAGCCGCGGATCGAGCGCCGGGTTGAGTTGGCCCTGCCGCTGCGCTTCGGCGAACCTGCCGGCCAGCATGTGGGGCAGGTCAGGGCCGATGCGCGACAGCAGCAATTCGCGCAGCGCGCCGCCTTCGCACAGCACTTCGCGCACCCACAAGGACGGAAACCACGGGTACGCCTGCAATACGCCGAACACGCCGCGCACGAAGCTCTGCGCCATCGCGTGTGCATCGTCCCCGGCCTGGGCGACGTGCTCGCGCAAGATCTTCACCGCGGGCATCAGCCGCTCCTCGAACACCGCATCGCGCAAGGCGAGCTTGCTGCCGAAGTAGTAGTTGAGCAGCGCGGGCGTCACGCCGGCCTGGCTGGCGATGCTGCGCAGGGAGGTAGCTGCGATGCCGTCGCGAACGAAGCAATCGAGCGCCGCCTCGATCAGGCGAGAACGCAGATCGGGACTGTCTGTGCCAGGGCGGCCAGGGGCGCGCCGGGTGGGCGCTCGGGGCTTGGAGGGGTTCATGCGAATAAATTAATCATACATATAATTAATTTCAAGTGATTGTCCGGTCGACTATTTGTCGCAAAGAAAAAGGCCGGCATAAGCCGGCCTTCGAGGCGAATCCAGCGCGCTGTGTTTCAGCGATCCGTCACCACCGGCAAGCTGATGGAGCTGGCCGTGCCCGGCGTATGCCACACGCGCTGCGTGGCTTTCTGATAGTCGGAAGCCTTCGCGTCGAAGATGTTCGGCACGAAGGTCTGCGGGTTGCGGTCGTACAGCGGGAACAGGCTGGACTGCACCTGCACCATGATGCGATGGCCGGGCTGGAACACATGGTTGGTGGTGGGCAGGCCAAAGCTGTACAGCAGCGGCTGGTCAGGCGCGAGCGCCTGCGGGTGCTCGAAGCTGGTGCGGTAGCGGCCACGGAAGATATCCAGCGACACGGCCAGTTCATAACCGCCCATGGATGGATTCGACGGCACCGTGTCCGGATACACGTCGATCAGCTTCACCACCCAGTCGCTGTCGGTGCCGCTGGTGGATGCGTACAGGTTCACGTGCGGCGCGCCGCCGATGTGCACCGGTGCCTTCAGCGGCTCGGTGACGTAGGTGAGGACGTCTGGACGTCCATCCGCAAAGCGCTGGTCGTTCACCAGCCAACGCGTCCAGGCGTCGTGGTCGGCAAAATGCACCGGGCGCGGCTGGTATGGCACCGGCTTGGCCGGATCGGACACGTATTCGTCGTACTTGTTCGCATCGCCTTCCGGTGCGTTGAACGACAGCGCACCGTTGGCGCCGAGATAGAGCGCCTTGGGCTTGCTGGCGCAGCCCTTGTCGCAGCTGAGTGGCCAGGACTTGAAGCGATCCCAATGGTTTTCGCCCGTGTTGTAGATCAGCACCGGCGGCGTGTTGGCCTTGGGCGCGCCGTCCACCAAGTACTGGTCGAAGAACGGCTTGAGCACGTCGCGACGGAACTGCAGTGAGGTATCGCCATCCCACTGCAGCGGGCCAAGCGAGCTGCCGTCGTAATTCACCTGGCTGTGGCGCCACGGGCCCATCACCAGGAAGTTCTTGTCGTTGCCCTTGTCCTTGGGTTCCGTCACGGCGTAGCTGTGGATGGCGCCCCACATGTCCTCCTGGTCCCACAGGCCCTGCAGCCACATGGTGGGCACGGTGAGCGGCTGCTCGGCCATCACCTTGTCCAGCGCCTGGCCTTGCCAGAAGGCGTCGTATGCCGGGTGCTCGTGCAGCTTGCGCCAGAACGGCAGCTGTTCGAAACCGTTGGCGCGTGCGTAGTCGCCGGCGGAGCCCGCCGCGAGGAAATTGCTGTAGTCGTCGAAGCCCACGCGCGGCACGCCGCTGCCTTTGCCCTTCTGCGCGGTCTGGCCGGAGATATAGTCGAAATTGGTCTGGCGATAGGCGCCGTAGTGGAACCAGTCATCGCCCATCCAGCCGTCCACCATCGGGCTTTCCGGCGCAGCGACCTTGAGCGCGGGATGCGGATGCACCAGCGCCATCACCACGGTGAAGCCCTCGTAGGACGAGCCGAGCATGCCCACCTTGCCGTTCGATTCCGGCAGGTTCTTCACCAGCCAGTCGATGGTGTCGTAGGCGTCGGTGGAGTGATCCACTTCGCTGGAGTTGAGCGGGCCACGCAGCGGACGCGTCATCACGTACTCGCCCTCCGAGCCGTACTTGCCGCGCACGTCCTGGAACACGCGGATGTAGCCGCCCTTGACGAACACTTCGTCACCCTGCGGCAGCGTCGCGTCCATATGGGGGGACTCGAAGCGCTCCGCGCGGCCGTCGGCATTGTAGGGCGTGCGCGTCAGCAGGATCGGCGCATGCTTTGCGCCCTTGGGAATCACGATCACCGTATGCAGCTTCACGCCATCGCGCATCGGGATCATCACTTCGCGCTTCACGTAATCGTCGTTCGCGGTGGGCGCCACGAACTTGGCCTGCGGCACATCCGGCGTCAGTGGTGCGGTCTGGGCCTGGACGAGGCCGACGGTGAAGGCGGCGAGCGTGGCGGCGGCAAGCAGGGTACGGCGGATGCGCATGGATCCTCCAAGCGGACGGGCCGTAAAGACGGCCGTTCCGGGCTGTAAGCGGGTGGGCGGTTGGTGCAGCCACCGACTTTAAGCGACGCGTGCGGAGGCTCCCACCATGACTTCCAGCCTATAAGACCGATCTGGCGGCTGTGGGACGCGCCGATAAATGACAAGGAAGGAGCCATGGCGCGGACGAACGCCAGGCGCACCGACGCCGCCCCTCAAGAAAACCATGCCGTGAAAGTCGACATGCATCACGGTTGCCTGCATCTCATGCGCGGACGCAGACCGGCCGGCGATGCGGAACGTGGAAGTGGCATCGATCGAACCCTTTCATCTCGTGGACGCCATGGCCTGCCGCGACCGCAGACGATGCCTTGCCGTTTTCTTCGGCTCGCTGGCGTGGGCTCAGCGACGGCGATCGTTGTCGACGGCGCGCGGCCAGGCGCGCCGTGGCGGCGTTTCGAGCTTCTCGTCGAGGCGGGCACGGTTGCGGCCGGCAAGCTTGGCGCGATACATCGCGTGGTCCGCACGTTCCACCAGTGATTCGACCGTGTCTTCCAGCACGCGCATGGCAATACCGATACTCACGCTGAGCACGAGGCCGTCGTCGTTGACGGGGATGTCCAGGCGGTGCACGCGTCGGCACAGTCGCGTGGCGACCTGCATGGCCTGCGCCTGCTCCACGCCGTAGAGCATCGCCACGAATTCCTCGCCGCCATAGCGGCCAAGCAGGTCGTGTGGCCGCAGCTCATGCCGCAGCGCATCGGCCACGGCGATCAGTGCGCGATCGCCGGCCGCATGGCCCTGGCGATCGTTGAGTACTTTGAAGTGATCCAGGTCGAGAAACAGCAACGCCACCGGCTGCGTCGTGCCGCTGCCGAGCAGGCGCGAGACACTTTCGGCCCAGGCCCGGCGGTTGAGTACGTTGGTCAGTGCGTCGGTGTCCGCCAGTTCCTGCACGAGCACCCGATCGCGGCGCATGCTGAGCGCGCGATCCGCCAGGCCGAGCGAAAGCACGACCGCTTCGAACGCGCCGCCGGCGAGCGATGCGTCGCTGAGCCAGATCACGTCGGCCATCATTCCGCCCGCCTGGCTGCTGGAGAGCGCGGTGAGCGCCAGCAGTGGCGTCCAGCCGGCAAGAAAGAACCACGCCGGTCGCGCGCCACGGGCCGCGGCCACCACGGACGCCAGCAGAAGCAGCAGCGTGCCGATGATCAGCAGCGGTCCCACCAGGACCTGTGCGGTCTGCTGCAATATGGGGATCTGGCAGCTGCGCAGCAATACGACCAGCGGCATGCCCACCGCGAGTGCGAGCGTTGGCGTGTGCAGCAGGGGCGCAAAACGCGGAAGTTCGCAGAAGCGCGCCACGAACATCGCCGCGAAGGCCAGGGAAAGTGCGACCGCCGATGAGCTCACCAGGGCTGCGCTGCCGGCCAACCAGGTCACTTCCAAGGGATGAAACAGGTAGCCGGTCTGCAGCCCCTGGATGAGCGCATAGCAAAGCACATAGCCCGCGTACCAGGCGAAGGTGGAGTCGCGCAGCATCATCGCCAGGCACAAGGCCATCAGCGACATCGCGAGCATCACGGCAAAGCAGGCACTGGCGAACACCAGCCAACGCGCGTCCTCGCGCAGGTATTCGTACCAGGCTTGCAGCTGAAAGCTCACCGGCATGCTGCGCACGGGCGAGGGATCGAACCGGACCAGGATGGGCGCGGAGGCTGATACCTCGGGTCCGATGCGATAGGCGATGCGACCATTGCCATGCGCTGGCGGGGTGAAATCATCCAGCGATTGCGTAAAGGGCTTTCCCTGCGCGTCGAACAGCGTGACGGATGAGAGTGGTGGGGGATAGATGGTGAACACGCGTTCTTCGTTCACCAGCGGCGGCTGGGGCTGCAGTACCACCCATGTGCCCAGCCCGCGTGTTGGCACGCGCTGCAGGAGTTTCGGATCGAAGCTCTGGAGTTCACCGCGCCGAAACGCATCCAGCACGATTTGCGGCGTATCCCCCGCGTGCACCTCGCGCGAGGCACCAATCAATGCGGTGTCGGCGTATGCCGCAGACGCGAGCACGCCCGTGGCGAGGATGCACAGCATCCGCCATCGGCAAAGCTTCGCGATCGATGCGAACAGCCCTCCCATGTCGCCTTACCCCTGTGTCCGCGCGAGCCCCCTTGTGGAGCTTGCGCACGCGTCCGTGGCGTTTGTGGCCATCCATCAGTGCTGAGTCCCGCTCGCGCGCGAGCGCGTGGGGTGGCCTGTTTGTAGCGTACCCTGCGCGGCGTGCCCACGGGCCCGTTTCCACTACATCAAAAGGCATAGAGAGGGGCCGCCATAGGGCAGGGGCGGGTCGCTCACGCAGGGTTGACCCCTCCGGCTGCCATGCTGCGCGCCTAGCTTCCCGCCCTCAGCGATAGGAGTACATCGGCATGAGCAAGATCCGTGTGGCCGTACTGGTTGGCAGCCTGCGCAAGGACTCCTTCAACCGGCATCTGGCCCGGGCCGTCGAGCGATTGGCCCCTTCCGATTTCAGCTTCGAGCATCTGCGCATCGACAATCTCCCGTTGTATGACCAGGATTTCGATGGCCAGTACCCAGCGGAATGCCAGCGGCTCAAGGACGAGGTGTCTTCGGCCGATGCGCTTCTGTTCGTCACGCCGGAATACAACCGCTCGATCCCCGGTGTACTGAAGAACGCCATCGATATCGCTTCGCGCCCCTGGGGCACGAACTCGTTCGCCGGCAAGCCCGGCGCCGTGATCGGCATTTCGGTGGGCGCCACCGGCACCGCACTGGCACAGCAGCATCTGCGCAACGTGCTGGCCTATCTGGACGTGCCGACGCTGGGACAGCCGGAAGTGTTCATCCAGAACAAGGAAGGCCTGTTCGATGCCGACGGCAAGATCGGCAACGAAGGCACGCAGAAGTTCCTGCAGGGCTTCGTGGACCGCTACGTGGAATGGGTGAGGCGTTTCGCGAAATAAGCGCACGAAAAAGGCGCGCTCCTGCGGGAACGCGCCTTGGCATGGTTCCTTGTCCGAGACGAATGGTGCGCATCGGCTCCATGCGCGCCGTTGCGGCCGTTGCTTGCCGAAGGTCTACACCTCCGTCGCCGCTCCCGATCCGCAAAGCTTCTCCAGCAGTTGGGCCTGCACATTGCGGATGGCCTGGTTGGCGCCGGGCTGGGCGCGTGTATACGAGCCGTCCGAGCGCAGCAGCCAGGCGCTGGAGTTGTCCGACAGGTAAAGCTCCAGCTCCTTCTTCACGCGGTTCTGCAGCTTCTTGCCTTCGATGGGGAAGCCGGTTTCCACGCGGCGGTCCAGGTTGCGTTCCATGAGGTCCGCGCTGGCCAGGTAGAACTTCTCTTCGCCATTGTTGGCGAACCAGTACACGCGGCTGTGTTCGAGAAAACGTCCCACGATGGAGCGCACGCGGATGTTGTGCGACACGCCGGGCACGCCCGGGCGAAGACAGCACATGCCGCGGACGATCAGATCCACCTTCACGCCAGCCATGCTCGCCTTGTACAGCGCGCGGATCATCTTGGCGTCGGTCACCGCGTTCGCCTTGATGATGATCTGGGCCGGCTTGCCCGCCGTGGCGTGCGCGGTTTCCCGCGCGATCATTTCCAGCAGCGTCTTTTTCAGCGTGAAGGGTGCATGCAGCAGCTTCTTCATCTGCAGCAGCTTGCCCATGCCGGTGAGCTGGCTGAAAAGCTTGTGCACGTCTTCGCACAACGCCTGGTCGGACGTAAGCAGGCTGTAGTCGGTATACAGGCGCGCGTTGCCAGTGTGGTAGTTGCCGGTGCCCAGGTGCGCATAACGCACGAGCTCCTCGCCCTCGCGGCGCTGGATCAGCATGAGCTTGGCGTGCGTCTTCACGCCGACCACGCCGTAGATCACCATCGCGCCCGCTTGTTGCAGGCGCGAGGCCAGCGACAGGTTCGACTCCTCGTCGAAGCGCGCGCGCAGCTCCACTACCACGGTGACTTCCTTGCCCGCGCGTGCGGCATCCACCAGCGCGTCGACGATTTCGGAATTGGCGCCGCTGCGGTACAGCGTCTGCTTGATAGCCAGTACGTTCGGGTCTTTCGCGGCCTGGTGCAACAGGTCGACCACCGGCGCAAACGACTCGTAAGGATGCAGCAGCAACACGTCCTGGCGGCTGATCACCGCGAACAGGTCCTCGGCTTTCTTGAGCGCCTTGGGGATGGACGGCGTGAAGGGCGGGTATTCCAGGTCCGGATGATGCGTCTTGGTAATCAGGCCAAAAAGGCGCGACAGGTTTACCGGCCCGTTGACCTCGTACATCTCCGCCGCCGTAAGCCCGAACTGGCGCAGCAGATAGTCGGTGAGTTCCTGCGGGCAGTTGTCGGCCACTTCGAGCCGCACGGCGTCACCGAAGCGGCGCGAATACAGTTCGCCGCGCAATGCGCGGGCAAGATCCTCGACGTCTTCCGGATCGATGGTGAGGTCGGCGTTGCGGGTCAGGCGGAACTGATAGCAGCCGCGCACCGACATGCCCGGAAACAGCTCTTCGGCGTGGGCATGGATGATCGAAGAAAGCAGCACGAAGTTCTCGCCGCCCTCGCTGACGTCCTCGGGCAGACGGATCAGTCGCGGTAATACCCGCGGTGCCGGCACCACGGCAAGCCCGGAGTCGCGCCCGAACGCATCGGTGCCCTCCAGCTGCACGATGAAGTTGAGGCTCTTGTTGACCAGCAGCGGAAACGGATGAGTGGGGTCGAGGCCGATGGGCGTGACCAGTGGCGCCACTTCGTGCTTGAAGTACCGACGCACCCACAGCTTCTGCTTATGCGACCACTCGTTGCGGCGAACGATGCGAGTGCCTCGGCGCGCGAGCTCCGGCAGGATGCGGTCGTTGAGGATCGCGTACTGTCGTTCGATCTGCTTGTGCGTGATCTCGCTTATCTCGGCGAGTGCCTTTCGCGGGGCGATGCCGTCGGAACCGACGATCTCATGGTCGAAGGCGATCTGGCTCTTGAGGCCCGCGACGCGGATCTCGAAGAACTCGTCCAGGTTGCTGGAAAAGATCAGCAGGAACTTCAAGCGTTCCAGGATCGGCTTGCTCTCATCCAGCGCCTGATCCAGCACGCGGATATTGAACTGCAGCTGCGCCAGCTCGCGGTTGATGTAAAGGCTGGGGTCGTTCAGATCGGGCGTGGCTGCTACGGGAGCGGCAGGTTCGCCGCCGCTCGAAGCCTCCGTGGGAACGGCTGCGGAACTCGTATTGCGTGAGGCTTGGGGCTGGACCAAATCGCTACTCATCGGCTCACCGTTCGACAGGCGGATACGCTGGCGCGCGCGAGTCCGCAAAGGGGCATGGTACGGCACCGATTAAGACCGGGCCATGGCAGCGCAGCACGCACGCGCCGTCATGTCATTGACATGTTGCGGATCAGATTTGACACATTCGTGACAATGCAGATGACCATGTCATGGATTCGTGACGTCAAGCTTCACATTCTCCGTGACTCCGCGCGAGAGATTTGGGGCGCGCCTTGTGCGCGACCGAGGCTCGGGGGCATCACGGCGTTGCCTTGTCGCGCACAGGGTGCGCTTCCACAAAAAGCGCGCGTCACGAAGACCGTGTCCAGACAGCGCCTCGCCTCCGTTGCGAGCGAACGTCGAAACATCCGGTATGCACTCGGAATGCCTCAGCGCAAATTCGCCGGCCTGCCGCGATATCGCATCCGCGTCATGTAGGAGCGAACCCAATGCGCGACCGCAGCGTTCCGTCTCCGCCGCTTCGCAGGCTTCTCGCGCACTAGATGCGCTCCCGCAAAAGAACCGCCGAGTCAGGATGTGCCGAGATAACGACTCGGCGCCACGCCGAGCACACGCCGGAAGGCGGCGGTAAACGCACTGGGGTTGCCGTATCCAAGATCCATCGCCACTTGCGTGATGGCGTCGCCATTGCCAAGGCGCGTGAGGGCCGTGAGCAGGCAGGCCTGTTGCCGCCAGGCGGTGAAGCTCATGCCGGTTTCTTCGCGGAATGTACGCGTGAAGTGGCGGCGGCTCATGCCGGCGCGCTGTGCCATGTCGTCGATCTTCACCTCCTGCGAGGGCTGATCGAGCAGCTCGCGGCACAGCGCCGCGAGGCGTTTGTCGTGCGGCAACGGCGTGTTGAGCGGCAACGCCGGCATGCGGCGAATTTCGTCCAGCAGCAGTGCCATGACGCGACCATCGCGACCGTCGAGTTCGTACTCGGCGGGGAGGTCCACCGCTTCCATCAGCAATTCGTGCAGCAGCGGTGACACGGCAATGACCTGGCAGCGCTCCGGCAGCCCGGCCGCGTGGGCGGCCTCGGGCGAGACATACGCGCTCCGCGTGGATACCGGGCCACCCATGTGCACTTCGTGGGAGACCCCCGGCGGAATCCACAGGGCGCGCCTGGGCGGCACCACCCAGCTGCCCTCGCTGGTAATCGTGGTCACCACGCCGGTGGAGGCGTAAAGCAGTTGTCCACGCCGGTGGGAGTGCGCGGGCAGCACGTAGTGGGGCGGGTACTCGTTACCCGTCGCGATCACGTCGCGTGGCGTGTTCTCGTAGGCATCAGCGCGGGCGTTGCGCACAGGTATGGCCCAAATTCAATAGAAATTGACCCGCTGATGTGTGCGGGCCGGCCTCGGTCACTCTAAGGTGACGCCCCTGGCAACGCAACCTGCGTCGCCTTGCCGCAGCCCAACGATCCGAGTCCCCATGCAAAGCCGCGTCGAAGAGATGTCCCCCACCGCCGTGCTGCCTGCCCGCGCCGAGCACGCCACGGAGTTCCGCATCCTTGGCGCGATCAGTTTTTCTCACTTGCTCAACGACATGATCCAGTCGTTGATCGTGGCGATCTATCCGATCCTCAAGAGCGGCTTCAACCTCAGCTTCGCCCAGGTGGGCCTGATCACGCTGACCTACCAGCTCACGGCGTCGTTGCTGCAGCCGGCCGTAGGCATGTTCACCGACAAGAAGCCGATGCCGTATTCCTTGCCGGTGGGCATGGGCTTCACCTTGTGCGGCCTGCTGTTGCTGGCCACGGCTCCGAATTTCGCCGTGCTGCTGGTGGCCGCGGCGCTGGTAGGCACGGGCTCGTCGGTGTTTCATCCGGAATCCTCGCGCGTGGCGCGCATGGCCTCGGGCGGACGTCATGGGCTGGCTCAGTCGCTGTTCCAGGTGGGCGGCAATGCTGGTGCCTCGCTCGGCCCGCTGCTCGCCGCCTGGATCATCGTGCCGCACGGTCGTGGCAGCGTGGCATGGTTCTCGCTCGCTGCGTTGCTCGCCATGGTGGTGCTGATGCAGGTGAGTCGCTGGTATCGCGATCATCATGCGGAGCGTGGCAAGCCCAAGGCGCGTCAGGTATCGATGGTATCGCTCACGCGCTCGCAGATCGGCGCTTCGCTGTTCATCCTCGGCGTGCTGATCTTCTCCAAGTATTTCTACCTGGCCAGCATCAGCAGCTATTACACGTTCTACCTGATCCACAAGTTCGGCGTGTCGGTGCCGAACGCGCAGACACACCTGTTCGTGTTCCTGTTCGCCGTGGCTGCAGGCTCGTTGATTGGCGGCCCGGTGGGCGATCGCATCGGCCGCAAGTGGGTGATCTGGGCGTCGATCCTGGGCGTGGCGCCGTTCACGCTGTTGCTGCCGCACGTCGACCTGTTCTGGACCGGCGTGCTGACCGTGATCATCGGGTTGATCCTGTCCTCGGCGTTCTCGGCGATCCTGGTCTATGCGCAGGAGCTGATTCCGGGCCGCGTGGGCATGATCTCGGGCCTGTTCTTCGGTCTCGCCTTTGGCATGGGCGGCATTGGCGCCGCCGTGCTGGGCCAGATCGCCGATGCGCGTGGCATCGAGTACGTCTACGGCCTGTGCGCCTACCTGCCGCTGATCGGCATCATCACGGCGTTCCTGCCCAATCTGGAACGCCGCCGCGCCTGATTGCACGCGCCTCAGAGCGCGTGCGGCGGCACACCTTCGTTGGTGATGGTGACGGGCAGGATGCGGCCCTGCGCATCGAACCGCATGCGATCGATGCTCACCTCGCGATGATTGCCATTGGTGTCGCCCAGCGGGTGTCGGTGATAGACGATGTACCAGCTGTCGTCGCGCTTAACATGGAACAGCGAATGATGGCCTGCGCCGGTGGCGATCTTCGGGTCCTGTTGAAGGATCTTGCCAATACGCTTGAACGGACCGAGCGGCGAGTCGCCAATGGCATAGGCCACCGAGTAGTCCGGACCGGTCCAGCCGCCTTCGGACCACATGAAGTAGTACTTGCCGTTGCGCTTGAACATCAGGGGACCTTCGACGTATTTCTCCGGCGTGATCTCGTGCCAGATCTTGCCGTCCACAGTGGGTTCCACGCCGGTGAAATCGGGTTTGAGCTTGACCACGTTGGCGTGTTTCCAGCCGCCGTAGATCAGATACCAGCTGCCGTCGTCGTCGTGGAAGACAAACGGATCGATCGGCTGCGCGCCGTTGTGGAAGGCATCGATCAACGGCTTGCCTAGCAGGTCCTTGAAGGGACCTTCGGGCTTGTCCGCCACCGCCACGCCGATGCCGCCGAGCTCCTTGTCGCTCTGGATGTCGTTGGCCGCGAAGAAGAAGTAGTACTTGCCATCCTTCTCGACCATGGCCGGCGCCCACATCGCCTTCTTCGCCCACGGGACGTCGGCCATGCGCAGCACGCCCTCGTGCCTGGTCCAATGGACGAGGTCGCTTGAGGAAAATGCATCGAAGCGCGTCTGCAGGCTGTAGCGCTCGGACGTCGTCGGATAGATCCAGTACTGGCCTTGGAAGATCGCCGCTTCCGGATCGGCGTACCAGCCAGGAAACACGGGGTTGCCGGCGTGGGCGAAAGGCGCAAAGGCCAGGCAGGCGGCGACAGCGGCATGGATCAGCGACGTGCGAAGGCGCATGCAACGAACTCCGGCAACGAGGGAGTCTGCAAGGCTAACGCATCGCGCCGCGCATCCGACATGCCATAAGTCTCACCTGTCCCCCGTTTTTTGTGGGAGTGCACTTTGTGCACGACAACCACATGGATGGGAGCGCCGATAGTCCGCGGTCGCGCACAGGGTGCGCTCCCACAAGGGGCGAAGCGCACCGTTCAGATCACAGGTCGAAGCTTTTATGAAGGAGCGTACCCAGTGCGCGATTACCTGAAGGAGGGGTACGCGACAGTCCGCGGTCGCCCACTGGGTGGGCTGCTAAATGGGAAGTTGCCGCGCCCCAGCTTCACACCACGACCGGTTCCGGCTCCAGCACGACGCCAAATTTCTCGCGAACGCCCTCGATAACCTTCCGCGCGAACGACCACAGTTCACCACCGCTGGCACGCCCGTGATTCACCAGCACCAGCGCATGCCGATTGGAAATGCCGGCATCGCCGTCGCGGTCACCCTTGAAGCCGCTCTGTTCGATCAGCCACGCGGCGGAAAGCTTCCAACGTCCATCGGCGCCGACCCACGACACCAGCTCGGGATGCTCGCGCTTGATCGCTTCGCCCAGCGCCGCATCGACGATAGGGTTCTTGAAGAAGCTGCCTGCGTTGCCGATGACGGCAGGGTCGGGCAGTTTCTTCGTGCGCAGGTGCACGACCGCCTCTGCCACATGGAACGGCGCGGGCTTGTCCACGCCCATGCGCGCCAGTTCTTCACGAATGCCGGCGTAGTCCAGCCGCAATTCGCGCGAGCGGGGCAGGGCGAAGCGCACGGCGGTAACGATGTAGCGGCCCGGTTGACGCTTGAACACCGAATCGCGATAGGCGAACGAGCAGGCGTCGCGGTCGAGGATGGCTACGCGCTGTTCCTGCGTATCCCAGGCTTCCACGCTTTCGATGAACTCGGCCACTTCCGTGCCGTAGGCCCCGATGTTCTGGATCGGCGCCGCGCCCACGGTGCCGGGAATCAGAATGAGATTTTCCAGGCCGGCAAACCCTTGGCCCAGCGTCCAGCGCACGAAATCATCCCAGCGCTCACCCGCGGCCACGGCGATACGCGCGATGTCGCCGTCCTGCTCCTCCTGCACCCCGCGTGTCGCCATGGCGAGCACGGTGCCGTCGAAATCGCCGGTAAACAGCATGTTGCTGCCTTCGCCCAGCACCAGCAGCTTGCCCTGGCGTACGGCGGGGAAGGCCAGCAGTTCGGGCAGCTTGGATGCGTCGCTGATTTCAGCCAGCAGGCGAGCACGCGCATTGACGCGGAGCGTGTTGCGCGTGCCCAGCGGTGCGTTCTCGATCAGCGTATAGCCGCCCATATCGATGCGCTCAACCGCCATGGGTGTGCTCGCGCTGGCGGCGGATTTCGTCCACGCATTCGGCGATCAGCGCCGGACCGCGGAACACCATGCCGGAGTAGATCTGCACGAGCGACGCGCCGGCGTCGATTTTCTCCGCCGCATCGCTGCCATCGAGAATGCCGCCCACGCCGATGATGTCGAGCCGGTCGCCCACGCGCTTGCGCATGCCACGGAGCACGGCCGTGGAACGCGCGAACAGCGGCTTGCCGGAAAGACCGCCGGTCTCGTTGCCATGCGGATCGCTGGCCACGGCCGAGTGGTCGATGGTGGTGTTGGTGCAGATCACCCCATCCACCTTGGCGGCCAGCAGCACTTCGGCGATGGCGTCGAGCTCGGTTTCGCTGAGGTCGGGCGCAATCTTCAGGAGCATCGGCTTGCGCTTGCCGCTCTGCGAGCCGAGACGCTCCTGCGCCTCGCGCAGCGTCTCGATGAAACGCCGCAGCGTGGCTTCTTCCTGCAAATCGCGCAGGCCCTGCGTGTTCGGCGAGGAGATGTTGACCGTGATGTAACTGGCCAGCGCGTACACGCGCTCCAGGCAGAACAGGTAGTCGTCCACCGCCTTTTCGTTCGGCGTGTCCTTGTTCTTGCCGATATTGATGCCCAGTACGCCGCGGTAGCTGGATTGCTGCACGTTGCGCACCAGTGCATCCACGCCCGCATTGTTGAAGCCCAGGCGATTGATCACCGCTTCGTGGCGCGGCAGGCGGAACATGCGCGGCTTGTCGTTGCCCGGTTGCGGGCGCGGCGTGGTGGTGCCCACTTCGACGAAGCCAAAACCCAGAGCGCCGAGCCCATCGAGATGATCGGCATTCTTGTCCAGGCCGGCGGCGAGGCCGACCGGGTTGGGAAAGCGGATACCGAACGTCGTGGTCGGCAGGTCTTCCGGCGGCTTGGCAACGAGGTGTGCGAAGTTGCTCCGCTGGGCGACATCCAGGCCATACAGCGTCAGGCCGTGGGCCGTTTCCGCATCGAGCGCGAACAGCAGGGGACGAATGAGGTTGTACATGCTCAAGGCAGCGTGCCTACATAGATGACGGTGTCGTAGTCGAAACTGATGCGGCCGTCGACGGCGCAGCTGTCAAACAGCTCGCGCAGGGCGCGCATCATCGGCTCGTGTTGCGGGTGGCCCGCACGCGGTGCGTAGGAGGACGACATCAGACGCCCACGCAGCCCATCGAAGTCGAGCAGTTGACCATGGTCGAAGCGGCCCATGCCGAGATAGCCGATGCCAAACCAGGCACGCATCATTGGCTCGTCACCGTAGCGCTCGGCGACGCTGGTGTAATCGGTGCCGTATTCCTTCAACAAGGCCTCGTAGCCTTCGAGAAACGGCGTGCCCACCAGCCGGCGCGAGTTCCAGATGATCGCAGCGAGGCCGGAAGGTTTGAGAATGCGCTGGAACTCCGCGCGCGCCGCCGCCTGGTCGAACCAATGGAAGGCCTGGGCCACCGTGACGAGGTCGATGCTGGTGTCGTCCAAACCGGTGGCCGTGGCGTGGCCACCGATCGTGCGGAAGCGCTCATTGTCGCCAAGCCACTGTTCCGCCGCCTTGCGCATCGGTTCGTTGGGTTCCACCGCGATGACGCGGTATCCGCCGTCGAGAAACAGTTTGCTGGAAATGCCGGTGCCTGCACCGACATCGGCCACCAGCCAATGGGGATTCACGCCGTAGGTGTGTTGCAGCCACTCCAGCATCGCCATCGGATAGTCGGGGCGATAACGCACATAGTCGGCGACGCGGTCGCTGAAGCGCTCGGTGGCGTTGAGGTCACTCATGGTCATCAGCCCGACAGCAGCTGACCGCCATCCACGCAAAGCGTCTGGCCGGTGATCCAGCTGGCAAATGGAGAGGCGAGGAACAGGGCGGCGTTGGCGATCTCTTCCGGCTTGCCGTAGCGGCCGAACGGGATCTTCGCCAAGGTCTGCTGGTACAGCTCCGGCGCCTCGACCTTGCGGCGATCCCACAGGCCCTCCGGAAACTCGATCGAGCCCGGCGCAATGGCATTCACGCGGATCCGATGCTTTGCCAGCATTGCCGCCTGCGACGTGGTGTACTGGTTCAGCGCTGCCTTGGCTGCGGCATACGGCGCGCTGCGTGCACTGGGGTGGTAGGCCGCAATCGACGAGGTGTGCAGGATGCACCCATGCGGCGAGGCCTTCAGGTAGGGAAGGGCTGCGCGCGAGGCACGCACTGCCGCCATGATGTCGATATTGAAGCCGGCCAGCCAACTGGCGTCGTCGTTGGCGAAACCGTAGCCGCTGGCGTTGTTCACCAGCACGTCGATGCCGCCGAGCACTTCGGAGGCCTCGCGGATATAGGTGTCGATGGCTTCCGCGTCGGCGAGGTCGCAGCGGCGCGTGTGTGCGGTCACGCCAAATGCGGAAATGGCGTGGCGCGCTTCGTCGAGCGCCGCTTCGCCGCGTGCGCAAACCGAAACCGCCGCGCCTGATCGGGCAAAAGCCAACGCGATGCTGCGGCCGATGCCCTTGCTGCCGCCTGCCACCACCACACGATAGCCGCGGAAGTCGAACGGCGGTGTCGCGGCGGTCGTGGTCTCTTGCGCGCTCATGCCATTACCAGTGCAGCGAATGCAGGCCGATGCCAAAGCCAAGCAGGAGGAAGGCAACCACGAACACGATGGCGAGCAGGGCGAGCGCAAGATGGACGTAACCAAGCACCAGCCCGGCCATCGCGAGGCCATCGCCTTCCACTGTGCCGGGCTCCGCACGCCGAATCTCCGCGCGCGCCAAGTGCCCGCAGACCACTGCCACGATGGCGCCGATGAGCGGCAACACGAACCAGCAGCAGATGCCGAAGATCAGGCTGATCACCGCCAATGAATTGGTGCTTCGGTAAGAGGACGTTTGATAGCTCATGTCGATGCACGTTGGGCGGTGAAAGTCGGCGACCGGCGGTGGCCGGTCGCCCGTTTCGTCTTACAGATCGAACTTGATGCCCTGCGCCAGCGGCAGCGAGTTCGAGTAGTTGATGGTATTGGTCTGACGGCGCATGTAGACCTTCCAGGCATCCGAGCCCGACTCGCGACCACCACCAGTTTCCTTCTCGCCACCGAAGGCGCCACCGATTTCCGCGCCCGAGGTGCCGATGTTGACGTTGGCGATGCCGCAATCGGAGCCCGCTGCCGACAGATACTGCTCGGCCGACTTCAGGTTCTGCGTGAAGATGGCCGACGAGAGGCCCTGCGGCACGCTGTTCTGCAGGTCGATGGCCTCGTCCAGCGTCTTGAACGGCATGACGTAGAGGATCGGAGCGAAGGTTTCCGTCTGGACCACGTCGTCGCTGTTCTTCAGGCCGGTGACGATGGTCGGCAGCACGAAGTTGCCCTTGCGGTCGGTGAGCGCGGCGCCGCCGGTCTGCACCTTGCCGCCGGCCGCCTTGGCCTTTTCCACTGCGGCGAGGTAGGCCTGCACGGCCTCCTTGCTGTTGAGCGGGCCCATCAGCGTGGTCGCGAGGGTCGGGTCGCCAATCTTGCCTTCCACCTGCTTGTAGGCGGTGGTCAGCTTGGCGGTCACGTCGTCGATGATCGACTCGTGCACGAACAGGCGGCGCGTGGTGGTGCAGCGCTGGCCAGCGGTGCCGACGGCGCCGAACACAATGGCGGGGATGGCCAGCTTCAGGTCCGCGCTTTCGTCGAGGATGATGGCGTTGTTGCCGCCCAGTTCAAGCAGCGAACGGCCCATGCGCTTGGCCACGCGCTCGCCCACGTGACGGCCCACCTTGGTGGAGCCGGTGAAGCTGATCAGCGGAATGCGATGGTCATCAACGAAGGCCTGCGACAGCTCGACGCCGGCATCGTTGAACAGGAAGAAGATGTCCGGGAAGCCGGCTTCCTTCAGTGCTTCGTTGACGATCTTCATGGTGGCGATGGCCGACAGCGGCGTCTTCGGCGAGGGCTTCCAGATGCAGATGTCGCCGCAGATGCCGGCGAGGAAAGCGTTCCACGCCCACACCGCCACCGGGAAGTTGAACGCGCTGATGATGCCCACCAGGCCCAGCGGCTGGTACTGCTCGTACATGCGATGGCCCGGACGCTCCGAGTGCATGGTGTAGCCGTAGAGCATGCGGCTCTGGCCCACGGCGAAATCGGCGATGTCGATCATCTCCTGCACTTCGCCGTCGCCCTCGGGCTTGATCTTGCCCATTTCCAGCGCGACCAGTGAACCCAGTGCGTCCTTGTGCTTGCGCAGCGCTTCGCCGCACAGGCGGATGGCCTCGCCGCGACGCGGTGCCGGCGTCGTGCGCCACACCTTGAACGCTTCCTGCGCGCGCTTGACGATGGTCTCGTAGTCGGCCGCGCTGGAGGCATGCACGCTGGCGATCACTTCGCCGGTGGCCGGATTGACCGGTTGCAGCGTGCCGGCGTCAGTGGTCTTGGACCACTCGCCGTTACCCAGGTACGTACCTGACTGGGAGGCGCCGAGACCAAGTGCGGTGAGGATTTCGTGGGACATGCTTGACTCCAGACCGTGGCGCCGAAAAGGGCGCCGGGAAGAAAACCGCCATTCTAGCAGGCCCCCCGCCATGATCGCCTTGGCTGCCGATCCATGCCAGAATTCGCGCCGTTGCCCCCGTAGCTCAGTTGGATAGAGCGTCCCCCTCCTAAGGGGAAGGTCGTACGTTCGAATCGTATCGGGGGCACCATTTTTCAATGACTTACGTGCGTGGCATGTTTGATGCGTTGCCAGATTTCGTCACGTTTCGGACGCACTTGGTCACAGTGGTCACAGTAGCTTTTCAAGCAGCTTTACCGCCGTTCCCGCACCCTCTGGCGTGAGGTGCGCATAGTACTTTTCCGTGGTCGCGTAGTCCGCATGCCCCATCAATTCCTGCACGCGGCGAAGCGGTACGCCTGCCATGGTCAGGTTGGCCCCGAAGGTATGTCGTAGGCGGTGAAGTGAGCCGCCTATCTTGGCTTTCTTGGCATCAGCGGCAAACCAGTCCGTAAGCGTGTCTGGATGGACCGATACGGGAGGATCGGGAAGCTTGGCTAGGGCAGTTTTAGCTTTTGAGTTAAGTGGAACCTGGCGCCACTTGCCGGACTTGGTGCGGCCATGCCCCGTTTCGTCGGGTATGGACTCGATCATCAATTTTCCCTGCCGAACGTCATCATGCCGAAGCTTCGCCATCTCACCACGGCGAATGCCCGTATGCGCCATGAAGCGCCACAGGTTGGCCCGCAATGGGTTGGCCTTATACAGCTTGGCTAAATCCCCTTTCTCGTAGAATCGCACGGCAACGCTGCGCACACCCTTGGGTGCCTTGATGCCATCCATGGGGTTAACGTCGATAAGCTTCTCCGTGATACCTCGGCGGAACGCTGCCTTGAGGCGGCGTATCTCCTTGCCCACGGTTTCAGGCGACGCCTTGTCCAGCGTGAGCCGATCTTTCGTGTACTGGTTGATTTCCTCGCGCCGCAGAGTGTCAATGGCGCGGTGGCCGAACTTGGCGTTGAACCGCTTTACTTCAGACTTGTATTTACTGATCGTCGTTGGGTGCGTAACGGCATAGGACTCAAGGTCTTCTTCTAGGTACTTCTTGACCATCGGCAGGCGCGCGATGATTCGTACACCATGGATC
Organism: Dyella jiangningensis; assembly: GCA_000632805.1. Lineage (GTDB taxonomy): Bacteria > Pseudomonadota > Gammaproteobacteria > Xanthomonadales > Rhodanobacteraceae > Dyella > Dyella jiangningensis. The sequence continues at coordinate 1,045,178 of CP007444.1, forward strand.
AGCTCCGCCTCTTTCTGGCCTCGTACGCGCTCAGCCTCTTCGCGGCTGACCCTTCCAAGACTGCAACGGAACCGTTTGCCGGAGGTACGCCAATTGAGATAGGCGCAGGGTCCGCGCCAGTAGAGGGTGACGTTTGCCATGCCTCAGATCCATATATGGCCGCATACAAGGCGGACTTTTCGTACAGTTGTTTACCCATGAAACGCCGTGGCGTGAGTCCATAGGCTAGGGCGTTCTTGCGGAACTGGCTGTTAGACACGCCGCAATAATGGGCGGCTTCGTCCACTGTAAGCCAGTCTTTGCCGGATAGGTTGAGGTCTTCAGCGGCGCTCATGATCCACCCCGCGCGGCCATGGCGGCGTCGATGGATGCCTCGAATCGTTCGCCTCCATCAGCATATGCCCGTGGCTCAACTTCCTGATGGTCAGCCTGCGTGATCCGATACTTTCCGTCAGCATAGAACACGTGATCGCGCAGCCACCGATAACGCGCCGCATCACTAGCCTCATCGCCGGAGCGGGGTGGGTGTGAATCGTGATGAAGTTCAGCATAGACATAGACTGTCTTGCCTATGAAGCTAGGGTCTAGCCAGCATGATGCATGACCAACTTCGCCTGATTTGTTGACCCTCATCATGGCTAGAGATGGAACAAAAGCAACCTCCCCCTCCGCATGGGATGCAACGGCGGTGGGGCGGGTGTTCGCCTTTATCGTGGCGTCTTTCCATGCCTGATATGCGAACTCGCGTATCGTGGACTGAATGGTGAAATCGAGGGTTTGTGGACTGGTCGTTCTGAACCATTTCATGAAAGCCTCACGGCACTCCCTCAGCTGGTCGGCGGTCATGGCAACCTCCATTTCTTAAGCGGCGTCTGCGTTGGCTTATTGTAGAAAGCCAACATGCGATTGAACGTTGCCTTGTCCATCGTCACGACACCATGCGCTTTTTCTCCGGGCTCTTGGTGAGCGATGGTTACCTCATCACCCGTTACAAGCATCCAGAAGTCACCATAGGTAACGTTGTCGCGACGGAGTGAGCAAACCTCAGCATCGGTTCGTGCAGTGCGCGGAGATACTTTCTTAGCCACCTTTCACCTCCCCGCGATGGCTGAGCATGGGTGCGGCGGGTAGAGGCATCCAGTACGTTAGGTCGGCCGTGTGCAAGTGGTAGTTCGTCTGATCCACACGCCACGGATAGCTAGAGCCTTCCTCAGCATACTTAGCCATGCAAATGCGGCGAGGGTTTCCGCTTCGCGTGCAAAGCAAGACAAGGCTTCCATCCTTCGGCGCCGTCTCAATCGGCTGCCACTCCTGCGCACTCTTGGCGAGATGGGCGTCGATGGCGTCACGGATACGGCGAAGATATTCGGATGGCATGTGTACATGGCCCATCGGGACGTTTCCCCATTCTTCGGCAAGCTGTCTTGCCTGCTCCAACGTCATCGTCGTCATTGTCCCGGCTCCTTGATGGTTTCTGTCAGTGGTTTGGCAATGATGTGCTCCCACTTAGAGATAACAGGCCAGCAACCGGGCTTGCGATAAACAACGAAAAGGTCATCCTTCCAAAGAATTTCCATTTCCATGTAGGTGTATCCCTCATCGTTGTCGCAATGCTCGCCGGATATAAGACAGGTTGTTCCGGCCTCTGGTCGATAGGTGCAGTTTTCGCCCTTCCGATAAGAAAGCATTCTGACTAGATCAACCATGGTCGTTCTCCCGCAGCCTCTGTTCGCGCGTGGTCATGGCACGCCTCCGACGCGGGCGAGCAAAGCATATGCCTTTGTAGTTGCGGCATTAGCTTTAGCAACGGAATCCGTTGCGTATTCTTCGCCACTACAACCGATGCACCATGACTCGCGACACTTATTGCCATTGCAATGTTCTAGCATGTCGCTTACAACGTAAGGAAGCACCGCATTAAGCGATTCGATCAGCTCGGATACGGTGGTATGGATGATAGCCATATCAGATGCCTCATCGTTTAGACCGGCAACCATGTATGTCCGCTCGAATTTCCTTATCATGTAAAGGACATCCACTTTTTTCGTCTCGGTGCTCATGCTTTCTCTCCCGTTTTGTGATCTGCTTCGAGCAGTTCATCTCGTCCGAGCGCGTGGATAAACATGGCCTTTGCTTCCTCAGCGGTTAGAAGGTGCGTTCCGATCCTATGAGGATAGGAACTATCCATGACGCATCCATCTGGACAAACACTGGGTGGTAAAGGCCATGCAAGGAAGCGATCAACGAGTCTGTCAATGTCGGTCAATTTTCGTTCGATTTGGAGGAGACGAAGGCACGCCGTTACATCCTTTCGCTCGCGCTCAATACGCTGCGCTGGCGTTTCGTCTTTCTTTAGGTATGGCGCACATTCATCGCACTGACGGCATACATCCATGAGTGGTTGACTGGCTATCTTGTCCTCAGCGGCGTGAGCACGATTCTTCCAATACGTCTCGCCATGGGTACATGAGTTGTCTGTTTGATATCTATAGGCGTGGTCATATAGATAGACGGTCCTGCCTATGAAGCTGTACGGCAAGTACATGGTCACTCGACCAATATCGCCGTCGCGAGCAACTTCGCCAACCTGGATGAATGAGACAAGCTCACCACATACATCATTACCATCCGTCACCCTCGCCGCTGGCATGGAGGTGGCGTTGTCATCATTGGAAGTCACCACGCGAGGCGCGCTCGGCTTTTCTCGCTGTAGGCCAGTGAGCATGTTGTCAATCTGAGACAGCACGCCATACAAGTCATCGCACAATTCCCATTGCGGAGCTTCTTTCGCGTAGTGCTTCTCCCACATCGAAGTGGCGAGACTCTTTGCGTAGTTGAGTTCCGCAGATTCATCGCTTGGCGTGACGCGGGAGAGGATGGCTTCGATATCACCAAGGCGATTCCACAGATACAATTTCTTCGGGACTGGAACGCCTATCGGTGTATTGGCATACGCCATACACTCGGCCTTACATTGAGCTATCCAATCCCGCAGCCTCTGTTCGCGCGTGGGTGTCATGTCAGCTCCCATAGCCAAAGAATTGATAGACCTCGAACCAACGCGAAGGCTTGTTTTCGACGTGGTAGCCATTAACTGCGAAGCTCAGCATATGCGGACCGATCTGCAAATGGCGCACGCCGAAACGTATGTTCACCCATAGATCGCTCATCCTATTTCCCCCGCTTGCGGCGCTGCGTCGATCTTCTTAGGCGGCAACTTGCCATCAGCAATGTTCCGGGCGATTGCCTGCTCCGTCATCTTGACGGCATGCGCAATGGCATCGTCCTTAGACCAGTCGCGATAGCAATTGTCGTGGTTTACGATGTTCATCCACTGCGTATCCCACAGACGGACTTCTGCATCCGGCACCCTCGCCGCTGGCAGGGAGGTGGCGAAGGATTCGAGGGCGGCGCGCATAGCGTCTTCGTCGCACCACGGAAGATCGAAGCCGTCGTGCGTCTGTTCGATTGATTCGTTGTATGCAAGGCTGGCGGCGTTGACATCATTGGAAGTCACCACGCGAGATGCAACTACCTTTTCAAGATTGGCTATGCGTACATGAAGTTCATCGATATAGGCCTGCGTATCCGCGTTCGGATAAACATCGCTCGGCGTGGCGCGGGAGAGGAGGTTGTATGCCTCGGCTGCCAAGTCTTGCATATCGTTGTACGACATTTTTCCATCGGCAATCTGCGCCAAATTCTCGTAAACCTTGTGCGGCACGCTGACGTGTTCGGTGGTCATGGCGCAATACCTCCCTTCCTGATGATCCAAAACGTAATGAACGGCACCAAGTTGATGCAGTACCGCTTGTGATGCGGCGAGTAGTGCACGCCAACCCAAGCGCTACCGAGACGGAATAGGAGGCCGGCGCGCATGGTCAGAATGGCAAGTCGTCGTCGTCAAAGTTGCTGTTTGCCGGCGCAGCATTGCTCTGAGCGGGCTGCTTAGCCCTGGCACCTTCCTTCGCCTGAACGCTAAGGCTGATCGTATCGCCACGACTCGTCTGCTTGTTCCAGCCGCTCAGCCAATACTCCTTGCCGTCGATGTTGATCGACCCCTTGCGGTCCGGGTGCTTGTCGCTTTCCTTCCGGTCGTTGAGGAACAGGACGCCTTTGTTCTTGTTGTCGTATTGCTGACTCATGCTGCTTGTGCTCCAAGGCTGAAGAGGATTTCGCCTGTCAATGAAAGGAACTGTTTGCGACGCTCGTGTAGTCGCCTAAGCTCATCGGCGCATTCGTCCCTGGTTAGCCGGTAAACGAGAAGCTGCTTTCCTTCGGGAAAGTCCGCGCAATAGCTGATGAAATCGACCCATTGCCGGCCCGTACAGTCCAAATGGCCGACAAGCTGCCATCGGTACGACGGATCGAAGGAGTCGCGCCGAAGCGTCGCGTAATGCGTCTTGGCGATGACGGACTTGATTTCAACAACCCCGTCATCACCCACAAGGCCGTCCGGTGAATCTCCATAGGTATCCCAGTCGAAGAATCCGCCATTGGTGACTTCTACGAAGTACTCGTCTTCGTACAGCATCCTGGCAACAGGCTCTTGTTCGTGTCCGCGCTCCATGTGTTCGTTCGTAAAGCTGTATTCCGCCTTACGTCCGGTGGCCTGCTCTAGGGCGAGCTGTAGCGCGTAGTCCTTGGCCGGATCGCCAAACGCCTTGCCGTCGTTAGCCATGAAGCAGCTAAACTTTGACGCCGTAGCCTTGCCAAGACGCATCGCATACCAGTCGTCGGAATTCTGCTGTACGTCATGCCACCGCATCGAGGCATTCTCCGATAAGCTGCGACTGGTGTTCCTCGCTCATATCGACGCGGGACAGGACGCTATCTAAGTTGCCGTCACGCTTGAATGCAGCCTTGGCGTTCTCCCATGCCTTTGTCTGATCGGGCGTAAGGACGCGACGACCAGGACGCTGCGGGCTGATGCGTAGCCCCTCAACCGAATCCTTGCCGAACCGCACATTGGGATCGACGTAGACCGTGATCTTCACGTCAGTCCAGTCATCGATGAAAGCTGATCCGGTTAGGCTCTTCATCGTCTTACTGTTCGTGGCGTTAAGGATCATCGGCTTCAGCTTCTCGCCTGGCCGAATCTCCTTTTCTACGAAGTGAGCCGTATTGAACTTGTCCTTGGTCTTCTTGGTGTGGTCCGGCTCAAGCGCCACATACTTCACGGTGAGCGTTGTTGGCTCAACAATGTCTGCACTACTCAGGTACGGCGAATCAAACGCCTTCCTGTAATGGGTCTTAGTTGCCTCAGTCATGTCGTTCCCCGTTGCAGGATTCATAAAACCTCGCGCAGCTACGCCCTGCGCTGGCGTGTGGAATGGGTGGCGGTGGCGCTGAGTGGCTCCACGCATGTAGCGAATCTAACGACCGGGCTCTCTCACTTCGGTTAACGCTCTCACTTGCACCGCCATAACAAGGAAGCTGGCTTGCCGCACGCTAACTCGGCTCCATAGCGTTAATCCCATTTCCCGTATGCCTACGGATGGAAGCCAGCTTCCTTGTGCCGTCTATGCACCGATCCACGCTAAGCCGACATGCTTTTGCGTTGTCATCAATGCCGCGAGACGGCGGCGCGTGTTAATGCCCGTTGCTGCTGTAACTCGTACGGGACCGACGAGCAGGAGGTAACGCAGCAGCTACGCTCGGCATAAGCCGGATTCCTCAGCGATGCCCATGCATCGTCAATGCTTTCCAGATCAAGGCAAAGATCAGTACGGCCAAGCAGTCGGTAAACAGCACCATCACGGCCAGGTCGCGGAAGTCGGCGTAGAGCTGTGAGTCTTGGAAGCGGCGTTTCATGCCTCTTCCTCCCTTGGCGCACATTCTTCGTCTTTGTCGCAGCAACCGCCGTTGTATGAGGAGCTACTTTCGGTCCATTCGGAGCCGCAGTGTTCGCATACGTAATCCGTATCAGACTCGACGGAAACGTAACTGACGTTATCGACATGACGCTTTATGTCTTTGGCGATTTCTTCGCAGCGCTCACGCATGTCTCGCTCAATACGAGCATATGCCTCTGGAGTGGTGCCATATAAAAACGTTGCGCTCGTGCGGATATATCCAAAATCACCAAGTCCGCGAGGATCTACGACAACGCGAAAGTTAGATTGACCACCTTTCTTACGACTCATGGCCTCACCCCATACGAACTCATGTGATCGACATACCGCGTCGCCGCATCCCAGCATTCGCGGTTGAATGCATCGTTAGCTGCAATCCGCATCAGTCGGCCAAGTTCGGCATCGTCCGCACCCGAGATGATAAGCGACAGGATCGTGGCGCGATGTTTGTAAGCCGTAGCCTTGTCGATGGCCTCGGTGCTGCTAAGCGGCTTAATGTCGTCAATGGATGCCTGCGTTAGTGCATCACAGGCTGCCGATTCCAGCCAGAACAGATCACCCTTGCGGTCGTTGCGCTCCCGTTCGTATTCCTGCTCGATGGCATGCTGACGGCGTATGCGCTGATCGCCGTACCAATCGTGGGAATCGCCGGGGCCGCGTGCGTATACAGCGCTCATGGTGTTTCTCCCGTAGCCTTTGCGATGGCGTGCTCCGCCTCAGCGATAGTTTCCGCTGCATCCCGCACAGGCTTGCCAGCCAGCAGTAGCCGGAAGTTATTCAGCAAGCGCTCGTTGCTGCTCAGAAGATCCGGCGCGGCGGCGATGAGGCGGGCGTTTGCACCACCCTCAATACCGTCCGAATCGATCGGCATCACTTCCGCCAGATAAAAGTTGCTCGGCTTGCTGGCTATGCGATAGCCGCGATGGTTCTCGCTACCTGACAAGCGATGAACATCGATCCACGGCCCCGGCGTATGCGCGCTCATCGCACCATCCTCCAAGAAATAGGAGCAGCCTCAGGGTCAATGGATTTCCAACCCTTCCACGGGCCGATGTAGTTCATGATTCGCGGGAATCCGTCCGTCATCACAACCACTTTGCAGCGGTAGATCGCGACGTAAGGCAGCGTTGAGCGTTTGTGTTCGCCGCTGATGGCGTGGAGGTGTGCGCGAGAAGTGCTCATGGCGTTACCTCTACAGGCTTGCCATCCTTTAGCATGTACCAGGTATCTGCCTTGACACCGTTCTTTCCGGCGATACCAGACCACGTGGCGATGATTTCGTATTCGGCGTTGCGCTCGACCAGGAAGAGGGCGCAGCCATCCTTGCCCATGACGCGGCCGGCATAACCGGATGCCATCGCTGCGCCTTGTTCGCCCGTGGCACTCGCTGCGCCTCGGTAGCCCGTGGCACTCGCTGCGCCTTGGTCGCCCGTGGCACTCGCTGCGCCTCGGTCGCCCGTGGCACTCGCTGCGCCTTGGTAGCCCGTGGCAATTGAACCGCCCTCAGGCTTAGCGCGCTTCATCGTGTATTCGATGGCTGCCTTGATCAGACCAGGCAGGCCAATCTCTGCCGTTACCTTGATCTTGGTACTGGCTACCTTCGAATCGTCGTCATGGCGCGATAGCTGGCCGCTCTGCTCAACGATGGCAAAGCGCGATCCTGCTGGCGCGTAGTAGCCGAGAACATCGAGCGGATACTCACAGGCATGGAAGCCACTGTTACATGCCTTGGCTTCGCCGTCGTGCTCGTATGTTTCACCAACGGCATACTGGAAGCCACGGCACTGCAAGTTCTGATCAAAACCCTTGTAGGTCGTGATGACTTCCTGCTGTACCGTCTCAGCCGCATCAACCTTCTTGTAGCGCCTGGTATTCATCATTTAGTGCTCCAACGTCAGATAAGGAAGGAACGCCTGGATTTCCTCTGGCACGCTTTCCAGATGCATGCGGCGGGCTGCTTCCACTGCCGTCGTGCGGTCGGCGTAGGTGTGCCGCGTCATGGTGATTCGGTCGAAGGTCTTGGAATCGATCACCAGGCCCCGATAGACGTTGCCGACTTGCTCGGCTTCGAAGAAAACGTTCATGCGGCACCTCCGACGCGGGCGAGGGCGGCGTCAGTCATCTTGCGAATTTCGTGCTGCGCTCGCCAATAGCGAATGTCTGTCGCGCTCTCAACGTAATCTTTAGCGTGACTAAGCATTGTCTGAAAACCCTTCTGCGCCTGGTAATTGCCTCGGTCAGCACGTTCAACCATTTCGCGCACTACCCAAGCCATCTGAAAGCACAGGTTGACCCCTGCAATTCGCTCAAGCTCTGCGAAGAAATCAGCCTGATGCTCGCTATCCATCTCCCAGAAAGCCGCCGCGATCATTTCGGGCGTGAATTCAATGGTCGCGCTCACATCCACCTTCTGCGTCTCGGTATTCATGTCTGCCTCCTGAGCAGCCAGCTTGTGGGCTGTTGAGGCGAGATTACGGCATAACGTAATCGCTGTCAATAGCAAGTTACGGCATGGCGTATAAGAAATTTTCCTAGACGCAAAAAAAGACCCGCCGAAGCGGGTCTAAGTAATGGGAGGGGGTCTGTCGCGGTCTTACGGGTGGGTACGGCCGTGCAACAGTCGAAACGCTACGGGACAACCTCCTGAGCTTGAGATTAGGTCGAAGGCCTCTAGCATCTTACGCAATCGGCCAATCTCATCATCCGTCAACGGCTTATTCGCCCTAAGTTGGCTATATACCACCTTTAAGTCAACCACTTCCCTGTCACGTCCTGAGCTTTCATCGAGTATCGTCATGGCTGTTCCCCTGAACCCTTGCGCGCCCTGGCGGACTGCATGATGGCATCCACAGTAGCCATCGACGGCTTGCCGCCATCCTTGACGATCATGTCGCATAAGTCTATGAGACGAATAGCTTTTGCCTCCGGGGAGTAGGGCCCCGATAGCGTTTCGTCGTATTCAACAAACATGATCGCCTGGGTCAGTATTTCGGGGGCCAGTGTCACATAGTGAGATGTGCGTCGCATTTGGCCTTGGCCCGTTGTCAGCCATTTACCGGACACCTCTAGCACGTCCGCAATCACGGCCAATTGACCCGTAGCACCCTGGTCGCCGGTTTCTATCCCCGCCAGCGTGGAATAGGGCATCTCGATAGCTGTCGCCAGCTCCTTGCGGGACATGCCTCTGGCCTCCCGCGCCTGTCTGATTCGTTCGCCTATGGTCATGGCGATATTGTTGCGGCCATAAGATTCCCTATCCCGTTGACATGTGCTACGGGATAACGTAGGATTGGGGCTGTGGGTCGTGGGACTGGTTTCCATGGCCTTTTATTCGGCTCCTAACCCATAAGCCAACGCAAACCAGAGTGGGCAATCATGCACCAACAAGAAATGCGAATCCTTGGACAGGTTCCGCAGCTCGACCTTGTAGATGAAGGACTTATCGAGCGCTGCGAGAGCTTCCAGCAGGCGCTTGCCGTGTCCCGTGCCATGGGTCGCCGCAAGCCTTCCGATGGCGTGATTGCCGATGTGGTTGGCGTCCTGCCTTGCGTCTGGTCGCGTATCCAGAACAAGCCGAAGAACCGACCGGCCTATATGCCGGAGACGGGCTACAAGTCCCTGTGCGATGCCGTGGGCAATGTTGGCGTCGTGCAGTGGTTGGCTAACCAGGTCGGCATGACGCTTGTCCCGAAGCGGGAAACGCGAGAGCAGCAATTGCGCCGCGAGCTGGAAGAAATCGAGCGCGCTCGGGTGGGGAGGGCGGCATGAGTCGCGTTGTAAGCCAGGAAGAATTCGCGGCCCGCATCTGCTCCATTCTGGCAAATGTGAATGACTGTGGGTACGTCACTGGCCCTGGTCGGTCTGGCGCGGTTGCTGCTGTGTATGCATCTCACATCTTGCATATTCCATTTATTCCGTTTGGGTCGAAGGCGCCGCTACACCTCGGACGCATATTGTTGATCGATACGGCCACCGAAAGCGGACAGACATTGCGTAAGTCGGCGAGGCGCTATGCGCACGCCAATCCTCGCGTTATTGCCTGTTACAGCGAGCCTCCGCGCGTGATGTTTTGGTACGAAGCGCCTAAGCCACAGTTTTATAGACATGAGGTGGCCGCATGACCGACCAACCCGAAAACGAACCGCTGCCGTTCGACCTGACCGGCTGGCAACCCATCGCTAACGCCGTCCGTGAGCACATCAAGCAGATGCATGGGCGGGAACTGACTGAGATACCGGAGGCTGCATGAGCAGGTTCTACAAGGGGAAACGTGTCCGTGTGGTGTGGTCGCTATTAACTCCCCAGGCTGTCGGAAAGGTTGGAACCATTCTTGGGCCGCCAAATCCCAATTTGCCATTTGAGGGAGGAACTCCAAACGGAACAGAGTGGCAGGTTGGTATAGATGATTGGAATGGATCGAGTCGTATACCGGGAACGCTAAATTCATTTTGTCCATGCGAAGAACAGCTCGAACCCGCCACCGACTCCTACGACGTCACCACCTGGGACAGCTGCGTATGGCAGCCCGAGCATTTGAGGGGGGTGGTATGAGCGCGCTTCCCATTACTAACCCGCTTCAGAAGTTCATACAGAAGCCTACACGCGGCCAAGCCATCAAGGCTAAGTGTGCCGAATGCATGGGATGCACTGCGGAAAACGCCGAACCGGGCTTCCGCAGTTTGATCCGTGACTGCACATCGCGCAGCTGTCCGCTTTGGACATTCCGCCCGTATCAGGCCAAGCCGGAGTCGCCCGCATGACCTAGCCAGCACCACTAACGCTTTCCATTCCCTGGGAGGGGGATCAAGCGGCGCAGTTGAAGTACAGGGGGTGACCTCTCATGCGGGACTACGGAAAGATTCACACGTCGTTCTGGTCGAGCGACACGCTATCAACGCTGGACACCGATGCACGTCTGCTTGCCGTGTATCTGCTTACGTCTCCACACACGAATGCATCGGGTGCTTTCCGGCTGCCGGAAGCCTATGCATGCGAAGACCTTGGATGGTCTGTGGAACGGTTGCGAAACGGTTTCAAAACCCTTTCAGATGCCAATTTCGCCAAGCGTTGCGAGGCGACTAAGTGGGTGTGGGTGTGCAAGTTCCACGAGTGGAACAGGCCCGACAACCCGAACATCAAGAAGGCGGTCGTCAAGCTGGTTGATTCGATCCCTTCAACGGTCCCGTTCAGGGACGAAGTTATGTCTTCGTGGAAATTTTCTGAAACGGTTTCCGAACCGTTAGGAAACACTCCATCTCCATCTCCATCTCCATCTCCATCTCCATCTCTAGGCGAACTTCCGCTTGACGACGGAACCGAGTTTTCGGTGACCGAGCCTTTTGTCGCTGAGCTACGCAAGGGATACCCGAGCATCGACGTTATCGCCGAGGTAGCGAAGATGCGGACATGGCTGATCGCCAATCCGGGCAACCGCAAGACTCGCCGTGGCATTGGTCGGTTCATCACCAGCTGGCTATCCAGGGCCACGCCTGCCGCTCCTGCTGCACCTAAACCGCCCAAGCGCAAGGAGCTGTGATGACCGTCACCGCATCCGAAGCCCGCGCCATGGGTATCCGTCTGCCGCCTCAGTCCGTGGAGGCCGAGCAGGCCGTGTTGGGTGGCCTGATGCTGGCCCCCGACAAGATCGAGGCCGTCTCTACGCAACTCGGCGTGGCCGACTTTTACCGTAAGGATCACCAGCTCGTTTACCGCGCCATGCTGGAACTGTCCGGCCGTGGACAGCCCTGTGACGCCGTGACGCTGGGTGACTGGTTTGAGGCTAACGGGTTCGCCGAGATGATGGGCGGCGCGGGCTACCTGATCGAACTGGCGAACACGACGCCTAGCGCAGCCAACATCGACGCCTATGCGCAGATCATCCGGGAGAAGTCGGTACGCCGCCAGGTAATCGACCGCGCTAGCTCCATGGTGGAGCAGGCTTACGGGGCCGATGGCGACGCTACGACACTGGTCGATGGTGGCATCACGGAATTGATGGCCTTGCAGAAGATCGAGGCCCGCGCCGAATTCACCATCAAGCAGGTCTTGAAAGCGGCCTACGAGGAAGCGCAACGGGCGCGTGATCTTGGCCTGTCCATCCCTGGCATTCCGACCGGCCTGCATCGCCTTGATTACGTCCTTGGCGGCTGGCACGAATCAGACTTGGTTGTCGTAGGCGCTCGCCCCGCGATGGGCAAGACGGCTCTCCTGCTCAACTTCCTGGTGTCCTGCAAGGTGAAGTGCGGACTAATTTCCGCCGAGCAGCCCATGCAACAGATCGGTGCCCGCCTACTTTCGCTGAAGTCCCATGTGGAAGCCGAGAAGATGCGCAGCGGTCGGTTCCAGGCGGAGGACTACGGTCGCCTTTCGAATGCCATTGCAGAGCTAGAGGAACGGACCATTCAGGTATACGACCGCAGTTCACCCACGATTGCCGACGTTAACCGCATCGCTCGCAAGTGGAAGCACGAAAGCGGCATTCGCATCCTGTTTGTGGACTACATCCAGCGCATCAAGTCGGTGGGATCGAGCCGCAACGCCAATAAGTCCGAGCGCGTGGGTGAAGTGGTGCAGGGCCTGAAGAATCTGGCCCGCGATTTGGAAATCCCCGTTATCGCCTTGGCTCAGGTGGCGCGTGAAGTGGACAAGCGCGAGGACAAGCAGCCGGGCATGGGAGACCTGTCCGACTCGTCCGAAATCGAGAAGGAAGCCGATCAGGTCATCACCCTCTACCGGCCCCACGTCCACGACGAGAACGCTGACGAGACGCTAGCCATTCTCAGTATTGAGAAGAATCGCCACGGACAAACCGGCATCGTGAAAGCGGCCTGGATTCCTTCAAGTATGCGATTTGAAAACTATGGGGGTTGCCATGACTGAGGGCGCGAATGAGGTTAGGCATCCACGATACGAAACAAACAAGAAATGGAGAGAAAGTAACCGCGAGAGAGTAAATGAAAACGCCAGGCGATGGCGCGCGAAGAACACAGACAAGTCTAGATCGGCAGAAAAGAAATGGAGGGCATCTAACAAGGAGAGAAAGGCCGATGCTCAGCGACGAAGAAATATAGGGACGGATGGCGCGGAAATCTTCAACAAGCAGAACGCAATGTGCGCCATTTGTGATGCGAGTCTGCTTGAAAACGGCGAGAAAAAGTCGTCAGCGCATCTAGACCACGACCATTCGACCGGAAAGGCCCGTGGCTGGCTCTGTAGGACATGCAATATCGGGTTAGGAATGTTCAAGGACAGAACTGATCTTCTCTCAAGGGCCATTAGTTATTTGAGGTCACATGAAAACTATGACGACCGCGCTTGATCTGGTTCGTGCTGATCTTGAGGCCATCGAGAAGCGCAGGCAGCGGATGCGCGAGTCGATGCCAGGAACCGCAGCCATTGTTGACGAATTCCGAAAGGCATTCGGTGAAGTGAAGGTCAGGCAAGCAAAGGAAGGCGATAAGGAAGTCGGCAAACCCCAACCCTTCGACGGCATCGATGTTGATCGACTGATTCGCTACTACGACCGCCGAACCAACGTCATCCGAGAGAAGCGAAAATGACCACCTTCACCCTAGACGCCATGAATGCCCGTCCGACGATGGTCCGCGTGTGGAACGAGGTTGTGCGGGTTACGGGAATGGGCAAGAAGGTTCGCGTGAAGGTCGATGAAGCGGCTAGCCGTCGCAGCGTGGAGCAGTCGGACAAATTCCACGCCATTTGCTACGAGATTTCGCAGCAGCGTATGTGGGCAGGTAAGCACGTTGATACAGAGGGCTGGAAGCGTCTTCTCGTGGATAGCTATTGCCGAGTCACCAACAAGCAACAAGGGCAGGTTGTGCCGAGTCTGGATGGTGCCAGTGTGGTCAACCTTGGAGCACAAACCCGCCGCATGACCGTGGCTGAAATGTCCGAGCTGATCGAGTTTGCCACGAGCTGGGCGATTGAAAACGGAGTGGAACTACATCAATGAACGCAGAAGAGAAACGCTGGTGCAACGCCGTACACATGCTTGAGACATGCTCCCTGTGTGGCGCCTACGGCATCCAATGGAGCCACCGAAACGAGGGTAAGGGCATTGGGCTAAAGACTCCGCCATACATGTCTGCCGCCCTTTGCTAGGAGTGCCATTACGCCATCGACAACGGCAAGCAATTGAGCCGTGACGAGAGGCGAGCACTCATGGACAAGGCAATCGTTATCACGCACGCCAGGCTAATCGAAAACGGCCTGCTGATCCTGAAGAGGTAATCATGTACCAGATTCGCCACACCAAGCCCGCAGACGCCGCCGCACAGATCCTCATGACCATCACGAAGGAGGGCGGATACTGGTGGGTTCATGCAGATGAAGACGAAGGGTTCCGCATGGCAAAGCTTGGCTCCCTCTATGGTGATCAGCTAGCTAGGTCTGGATCACCATGCCTGACCGGGCCATACAGCGCCGATATCTCACTTGATGCGTTAATCATCGCATTGCGTAAGGCACAAGCAGCCGAATCATCCAAGCATGCCATAGGCCTTCGTATTCCGTTCCACGAGCGCGACTTCGAGGGTAAAAAGCGCATCCGCGATCAGATTATGACGGCACTGGATAGCCAAGCCATGACCGTTCCTCAAATGGCTGACCTATTCCAGGCGCGGATAGAAGACGTGAAGGTTGCAATGCGACTGCTGGTGAGTCGAAAAGAAGTAGAGCGCGCTGGCGTGGCTCGTAGCGGTGTTGGAGCGAAACTTAACTTCTGGCGGAAGGTGGCCTAATGACCGGCAAGTCACCCACGCAAAACTCATTGGCGGTCCTCCGTGCGCTCGGCTATGAGTGCTGGATTGTCGAGTACTGGAATAGCTTCACTCGCAAGCGTGTCGATCTGTTCGGCATGTTCGACATTCTGGCGCTTCGTGACGGCGAAACGCTAGCTGTGCAGACAACCACGTCAGGCGTTGCAGCACGCGTCAAGAAGATTACCGACTCGCCATACCTGGATGCTGTGCGCAAAGCAGGTTGGCGAATTGAGGTGCATGGATGGCGTAAGGCTCCCAAGGTCAAGGGCGGCAAAGCACAAATCTGGAAACAACGAGTCGTAGACCTTAGCTAAGGGGTGAGCCGTGAGCTACGAAACCATCGCTGAAATCATCATGGACGCTGAGCGCCGTGCCGTGTTGGCCGGCGTTCCTGCCGCGGAGGCACGAACTATCCTTATGAAGGCTGAGGCCGCTCTAGTGAATGCCATGGCTAATAGTGATCGTCGCGACCGTCAGTTCTTGTTGGATCTGAAGGAGCACGGCGCTAACGTGCTCGCTGGACGCTTCGGCGTGAGCCGCGCCCAGGTATACGTGATGCGCAATCGTGTACTTAACAAAGTGTCTAAAAATAGCGGCGCCGTATAGACATCTATACGGTCCAATAGGCACAACCGAACGAGGGTTGTGCCAGATGAAAAAGCGTACCGCAGTCTTTGGCTGGACAAAGCTGTTCCAGCGTACTGAGTCAAACATCAAGGCATCGGTTGCTCGTCTAAATGTTCACGATCCGAAAGATGCCGAAAAGATCAAACAGGCGGCTGAGCTTCAGTCAAACCTTAATCAGCTTCACCGAAAGCGAGTAAAGATGCTGCGGGGTGAGGCATGAGCCAGCCCATCCGCCAATTCGCAACCGGCGCCACTCGCGACGCCGACACGAACAAAGCTGACTACGAGGGCTTCCTCAGCCCTCTAGCCTTGCGTCGATATGGCGAGTACATGAACCGTCATCGCAAGCAATCTGATGGCTCGCTGCGTGATTCGGATAATTGGCAGCGCGGGATTCCCCTGGACGCGTACATGAAGTCGGCATTCCGGCACTTCATGGATGTTTGGTCTGCACATCGCGGCCTTAGTACGTCCACGGGCGAGAGCATCGAGGAAGAACTCTGCGCACTGATCTTCAATGCGTCCGGCTATCTGCATGAGCTGTTGAAGGCTAAGCAGCATGGAAGCCAATGCATTAAAGGTCATCGTGAGGTGGCATCTAGCGATGCGTTGGAATCTATTCGTCGCGAAATTGAAGAGACGCCTAAGAGTAAGCCACTCATTCCGCGCAACGACGACATGCGCCCCATCTTTATGGGCCATCACCCCATGAACGCCGAAACGTTGCGCGATGAGTACACCCGCGACGACAACTCTACGGGAGTTTGAAATGTCCGAGTCGAAATCTCGCACGCCGTGGTATGCCGGCCTTGGAAAGAACATCTTCCTGTTCATGGTTGGCCTCAATTATTTTGGATATACCCATTATCCGTGGGACTCCTTCGTCAAATGGGCCTGGATTGGTGTAACGGTAGGTCTTTGCCTTCAGTTTCTGCTTGGCGTTCTGTATGCATTGAAGGCATTTCTTGAATGGTTGTTGCTTCGTCTTGGCGAAAACGAATGAAGATCCTAACGATCGACATCGAGACGCGCCCCAACGAGGTCTATACGTGGGGGCTGTGGAATCAGAATGTGGGGCTGAGCCAGATCAAGCAGCCCGGATCTTTGCTGTGTTTCGCCGCCAAGTTCCGCGGTGAGCGTCAGGTGCATTTCCATAGTGCCTGGGAGGATGGCGAGAAAGGCATGGCAAGGAAACTGCGCGCCCTGTTCAACGAGGCGGATGCGGTATGCGGCTGGAACAGCGATAAGTTCGATATCCGCTGGGTCTATGCGCAGTTCCTCAAGCATGGCATGGGCAAGCCATCGCCTTTCGCCAAGGTTGACTTGATGAAGTCCGTCAAGCGTCAAGTAGCGTTGCCCAGCTATAAGCTGGACTACGTGGCGCGGTGGCTTGGCGTGGGCTCCAAGGTCGATACAGGCGGGTTTGAGCTATGGCTTGACGTGATGGCCGGCGATGCCAAGGCCCAAGGGTTGATGCGCAAGTACAACATCAACGACACCAAGCTGACGGAAGCGGTGTTTGATCGCCTCCACGAGCGCGGCTGGGTGCTTGGGTTGCCTAATCACTCCATCACGGAGGGTGACGCCTGCCCAAACTGTGGCAGCGACAACCTGCGTTGCGAAGGTACGCGCGAGACAAAGACGCGGAGCTATCAGCGGTATCAGTGCCGTGAATGCCTCACCTGGATTCGGTCAGTTAACTCGTTGCCTCGAAAGGCGAGCATGGTGGTGGCGTGATGGACTATCGCGTCTACCTTGGTGGATTCCAGCCGGTTGAAGGCGTCCTTTTCCTAAAGGCCGGGATGACAAGTGATGTCAAGTCAAGGATGCAGCATTACGCAAGCATGTTGCCTGGCGGATTGTCGTTCTTATGGACTGCGAAAGTAGAAAGTAGGCGTGATGCGTTTAGCGGTGAACATGCGCTCATGTCTGCCCTTGAGGCCATTGAAGGCATTAATCCGATCAGTGGCGAATGGTTTAGATGTGAGGGCGTTTTCGGGAAAAGCGCTGCTATAGATGAGCTTTTAAAGATTGGAACGGCGCACTGGCAGGTGGTAACTGGGGCCGTAGCTCCATTCGGTGGCGGTAAGCGCGGACGAGGCAGGGCATGAGCATCATAGATAAGACTGTATTAGTGCCCTGCTATGACGTGCGCGGGCACGACACTGAGACTTCGCTGATAGGGCCAATCACAGAGCGGATTATTGACGCTGACCGTTTCGTTCGGTGTGAATTTCAAAACGGCATGCCCAATTGGATGCTATACCGGACGGCATTGGCTGGCGATTCTCTGTACCTGCCTAAGCTTCGCCAGTGGGTCATTGCCTTCACGCTGGTCTATGCCATGGATGGCGGCGTTAAACGCGAGGCCATCACCGATGAGCTAATCGGCTGTGCAGCCCTTGATGCCCTGTCGATGCTCGTTTACCTGCGTCCGCTTCAGGGCTACCGCATCACTGCCGAAGCCATCGGGACGAACCACAAGACCTACTGGCGCCTGCGCGAGGCCGTCTACAAGCGCATGAAGGCAAGCTTGGACGAATATTGGATTCGGATGCTCGCCGCTTACTGGCAGGTAGCCCTAGTAGAACGAAAAATGACTAGGAAATCCTGAACGCCGAGGGGCAACGCCGTAAACCGCTTATAGACTGACAAGGTAGTCGAACAGTGGTGTCTCCACCGGCTACCGCCGCTGCGACCGCAACGGCCAGCGGCACTGATTAGGGGTGACCATGAGCGACGAGACGGACGACGACGATCTGCCCCAGCTTGACGTTCAGTGGGATAGCGAAGGCTCGTCCGAATACGTGCAGTGCGCGACGTGCCAAGTGATAGCCCCTGCCGGTTGGGAGGCTGCCGCTGCAAAGCTTGGCGCTGTCCTGTTCCGTATCCAGGAGAAGACCGGCGATGTGGAAGTTCTGGAATCCTTGGACAAGCCGTGGCGACAAGCCGGTAAAGCCGCACGTACCGGCGCCGTTTCAGCGGTCAAATAAGATGGATTCCGCCACCCTACAGGCAGCCGTAGGCTGTGACGCGTCGCATGGCGATACCTACGCTCCGTTCATGACGGAGGCCATGCAGAAGTTCGGCATTGGCACGACTGACCGCTAGGCCATGTTCCTTGCTTAGGTGGGGCATGAGTCGGGAAGTCTCCGATATGCCACCGAGTTATGGGGTCCGACGCCGGCATAGGAGCGATACGAGGGAAATCCTCAGCTAGGCAACACGTAGCCCGGAGATGGTTTCAAGTTTCGCGGCCGGGGGCTGATCCAGCTTACCGGTCGCAAGAATTACCAAGCATGCAGTACGGCGCTAGGCGTGGACTTCATCACCCAGCCCGACTTGCTTGCTCAGCCGTATTACGCCGCACTGTCTGCCGCCTGGTTTTGGGCCAGTCACGGGCTAAACGAAGTTGCCGATACCGGCGATTTCGAGAAAGTAACCAAGATCATCA
This sequence comes from Dyella jiangningensis, assembly GCA_000632805.1. Classification (GTDB taxonomy): domain Bacteria; phylum Pseudomonadota; class Gammaproteobacteria; order Xanthomonadales; family Rhodanobacteraceae; genus Dyella; species Dyella jiangningensis. Next base: position 1,063,891 of record CP007444.1, read on the forward strand.
ACGGCGGTTTGAACGGACAGGCTGACCGCCTTGCACGTCTCGCCCAAGCTTAGAACGCGTTGCAGGGGACGTGAAATGTTGCGAGACGAAGTGATTGATTCGGTGAAGGCTATGGGCGTTGCGGCCTTTACCGGAGCGAGTTGGCTCAACATCAGCTTCGGCTAGTTCATCACGTTTGTGGGTGGTCTATACACCCTGATCGTGGCAGGTGAAAAGTTCTACAAGGGCGGCCAATGGCTGCTGAAGAAGTTCAAGAAGCCCCCGGAGGGCTGACCATGGCTGATAAAACTGGCTTCAACGCATCGGATCGGGACGGTATCTGACCTATGCGCACCATCCTGCTGGCTCTAGTCCTCTTTGTCGCAGGGTGCGCATCTAACCCGGTCGGCATGGTGCATGACACCACGCACCATCTGGCGATGACAGGATTGTTCGGTCAGGGCAGTTGCAGCGGTACGGCCATCGGTCCTCATGCGATCCTGACAGCTGAACACTGCATATCCGGTGTGTACAGCTTGTCAGTAGACGGCAAGACGGTGGCGATCAAGAGTGTGCTGCTTGACCATGCCGACCATGCGATTGTCATCACAGACACATGGTTCGATGACTTCGCCTATGTGGCCGACGAACCGGGATAGGGCGAGCAGATCTTCATCTGCGGCAATCCCGGCGAGTTGACCGACCAGTGCCGATTCGGTCGGGTGAGTGGGTATCAGGTCGAAGAGAACCGCCGCTGGACGCTGTACGACATTAACGCGTTCTTCGGTGACTCGGGCTCAGCCATTTTCGACATGCAGGGCCGTATCGTCGGGGTGGTTTCCATCATGGTTCCTCAGGTCTACGGGCAGGGTTACATGAAGCTGATGGGGGGACTACCGCTGGCATTTACCAAGGAACAATGGACCAAGGCCCATGGCTAAGGTCGTCCTCACGTTTGCAGGATTGCTCTGCGTGGTCCTGTATGTCTATTTCAGCAAGCCTTGCGAGTGATCATGAGTCCTGATTCCGTACATGAGATTTGCGATGCCGCAATCATGATTGTCATCATCGTTATGGCTATGTGGCCCGAGCGAGCTGACAAGGAATAACCCATGAGCCTCACCGGACTTGGCGAAGTTTCCGACCTCGCAACGACCATCATCAACAAGTTCTGGCCGGATAAGACATAGGCCGAGAAAGACCAGGCTGCGCTCGCCCTGCAAGAGTTTCAAGGCGAGCTTGCACAGCTTCAGGGTCAGCTTGAGGTAGACAAGGCTGAGGCATCCAATGCTTCGGTATTCGTTGCTGGCTGGCGCCCCGCTGTGGGCTGGGTGTGTGCCTTGGCGTTTGGATGGACCTATGTCCTTGCACCTATTGTGGCTTATGCCGCCAAGCTGGCAGGCAGCACGGTTGTATTGCCGGTCCTCGACCTATCCCAGCTCTCTCCTGTCCTGATGGGCATGTTGGGCCTGGGTGTCATGCGGACCTTTGAGAAGGTCAACGGGATCAAGGCTGGTCACTAATGTCTGATGGGGCGCGCGTAGGTGCAAACGACGGCTCTAACCCGTCTAACGTCGGCGCAATTCCGACCGCCCCCGCCATTGAGGCAAAGAAGGAAAGGGCGCGCAAGTTGTTTAGCGTACTCGCAAAAGCTGATTTCAGCGCAGAAAGCCAGCTTCCCATATATATCAACAGGGACATATACGTTGACGATTTCACCGGCATCTAGGTAAGCGAAGACTGGTGGCCCGGGGACGAACATGACACCCCTTGACGTACTGGACGAGCGAGCCAGCGATCTACTTGGCGAATTCCTCGCAGAGAATGAGATTGCGCTGCTGATCCATACCAAGGGTAACGATGTGCGCGTGATCGCACCTGACTACCAACGTCACTATCTGGCAAAGATGCTCAGGATTGCAGCGAGCATGCTTGAGACGCCGGATCATTCACTCAATTGAACAATGGCGTTCTCATTGAGAACAAGACTGAACAATGGCCTTCAAAAAGGGACAATCAGGCAATCCGGGCGGTCGTCCTAAGCTATTGGGCGAAGTCTAGGAGGCTGCCAGGAAGTTCACTGCTGACGCGGTGAAGACGCTGGCAGAGATCATGAAGGACAAGGAATAGCCGCCTGCTGCGCGCGTGAAGGCGTCGGAAGTCCTGCTAGATCGTGGCTGGGGCAAGCCGGGCCAGTCGCTTGAAATGACTGGCAAGGATGGTGGGCCGCTTGTTATCGCCACCAATTTGGATGAGCAGGTTTGAAGTTCACCGCCAAGCAGGAAGCCGCCTAGACCGTTCTAGCTGGCCCTGCCACGCACATCATGCTGTTTGGCGGGTCGCGTAGTGGCAAGACCTTCCTGCTGGTGCGGAACGTCGTGATGCGCGCCCTGAAGGCTCCCAAGAGTCGGCACGCCATCCTTCGTTTCCGGTTCAACCACGTGAAGGCGTCAATTGTCGCCGACACGTTTCCGAAGGTAATGGACCTGTGCTTCAAGGGCGTCCGCTGGGACTTGAACAAGACCGAGTGGTTTGCTGAGCTGCCCAACGGCAGCTAGATTTGGTTTGCGGGGCTGGACGACAAGGAACGCACCGAGAAGATCCTCGGCCAGGAATACGCCACCATTTATCTGAACGAGTGTTCACAGATTCCATGGGGAAGCGTTGGCGTGGCGCTGACGCGACTGGCTCAGAAGGTGACGCAGCAGATTGAGGGTCGGGAAGATAGGCCGCTTCAGCCCCGTATGTACTATGACTGCAATCCGCCGAGTAAGGCGCATTGGTCGTATCTGGTCTTCATCCAGAAGCGAGATCCCGAGACGAAGGCTAATCTGCCCCGTCCTGACGATTACGCGAACTTCCAGATCAACCCGCAGGACAACGCGGAGAATCTGTCGGATGGCTACCTCGACACGCTCAGCGGCCTTAGTGCGCGGCTTAGGAAGCGATTCCTAGACGGCAACTTTGCCGATGCGACGCCCAACCAGCTGTTCGCAGCGGAGACTATCGACAAGTGGAGAGCGCATGAGCTTCCTGACATGGTTAGGGTCATTGTTGGGGTCGATCCTTCCGGATCAGGGGATGTGGACAACGCTGATAACGATGCCATCGGTATCGTCGTCGGCGGACTTGGTACTGACGGCAACGCCTACCTGCTTGAAGATTGCACGGTCAAAGCAGGCCCCAAAACCTGGGGCGATATCGCTGCGAGTGCCTACGACCGACATTCTGCGGACATTGTTGTTGGCGAAATCAACTTCGGCGGCGCGATGGTCAAGCACGTCATCGAAACCGCAAGGCCGCGAACGCCGTTCAAGTAGGTCACGGCATCACGCGGAAAGGCCGTACGTGCAGAACCCTTTTCCGCTCTGTATGAGCAAGGCAAGATTCGTCACGCAGGCACCTTTAACGAACTGGAAGACGAGCTGACGGCCTTCTCTACCGTGGGCTATCTCGGCGAATACTCCCCGAACCGTGCCGATGCGTGGATTTGGGTACTGACTGAACTGTTCCCGGGCATTGTGAAGCCACGCAAAGAGAAAACCGAGGTCAAGATGCCGCTCCGTCTCAATCTGTCAAACACCAACACGGGCTGGATGCAGTGAAAGACGAGGAAAAGATCGTCCGCGAGGCCTAGAAGCGCTTCAAGCGCTGCCAGGATTGGGAGTCCCAGGCCCGTGACAACTTCCTGGAAGACTATAAGTTCGCCAATGGTGACGCGGACAATGGCTACCAGTGGCCGAACGAGTTGCGCAAGACGCGATCGATCGACAACCGTCCCGCCCTGACAATCAACAAGACCCGTCAACACAACCTACAGATCATCAACGACTGCCGGTAGAACAAGGCGTCGGTCAGGGTGAGCCCGGTAGGCGGTGGCGCGACCAAGGAGGCCGCAGACGTCTTTGAGGGGATGGTTCGGCATATCGAGTACATCTCCAACGCCCAAAGCGTCTACGACACGGCCAACACCTTCCAGGTCTAGGCGGGCATTGGCTACTGGCGCGTTGTCACCGACTACCCGAACGATAAGACGTTCGACCAGGAAATCTACCTACGCCGCGTCCGTGACCCGCTGTCGGTTTATCTGGACCCGGATATCAACGAGTTTGACGGTTCGGATGCGCGTTTCGGCTTCGTCTTCGAAGACATGCCGCGCGAAATCTTCGAGAAGGAATATCCGAAGCTCAAGGATCAGGTGCCGCGCAACACCCTGAACGAGGGTGGCGATTGGGTCACGAAAGACCATGTGCGTGTCGCTGAGTATTACCGCAAGACGGAGAAGAAAGACCTACTCATCTCGCTGGCTGATGGCGTGGTCAAGGCTTCCGACCTTCCGCCTGAGATTCGCGACGAGCTGCTGGCCGATCCGAACACCAAATCCCGCGACATTATCGAGCAGCAGATCGAGTGGTATCTGATCGCAGGCTCGGAGATTGCCGAAAAGCGGGAATGGCTTGGCAAGTACGTCCCGATTGTCCGCGTGGTGGGCGAAGAAACGGTCATTGACGGCCAGCTGGACCGTAAGGGTCATACGCGAGCCCTGAAAGACCCGCAGCGCACTTACAACTACTGGACCTCGGCAGCGGTCGAACACGTCGCCTTGCAGTCAAAGACGCCCTATATCGCTCCCGCACAGGCGATTGAGGGTTACGAGACGTATTGGGAATCGGCCAACCGCGATAACTTCTCGGTGCTGCCCTACAACGGTCTGGATGACGCAGGCAATCCAATTGCTCCCCCGCAGCGCCAGGCAGCGCCCGAATTCTCGCCGGCCTACATGCAGGGTATGCAGGTCGCTGCACAGGAGATGATGCTTGTCTCCGGCCAGTACGAGTCTCAGATGGGCGAGAAGTCCAATGAGCGTACTGGCATTGCGATTCAGGAACGGCAGCGCAAGGCGGACAACTCGACCTATCACTATGTGGATCATCAGGCTGTCGCTATCCGGTTCACGGGCCGCATCCTGATCGACCTGATCCCGAAGATTTACGACACGCAGCGCGTGATTCGCATCCTGGCGGAGAACGGTGACCAGTCGCAGGTGATGATCGACCCCACAGCCCAGCAGGCTTATCAGGCTCAGCAAGGCGCCGTAGAGGCCATCTTCAACCCGCGCGTGGGTGAGTATGACGTCATCTCTGAAGTCGGTCCGGCATTCGCTACCAAGCGTGAGGAAGCGTTCAACGCCCTGACGCAGATTGCCACGCAGTCGCCCGAGCTGATGCAGGTTGCTGGTGACTTGGTCATGAAGGCCGCTGACTTCCCGATGGCGGAAGAGTTGGCCGAACGTCTCAAGAACATGGTGCCGCCGCAGGCCTTGGGTGGTCCGAGTCCGCAGGTCATGCAGCTTCAGCAGCAGCTCCAAGCCTGTCAGAAGGCGCTAGAGAGCGTCACGCAGCATCTTGCCGACGAGAAGAATAGGCGCACGTCGGTGGAGCAGCAGAAGGATATCGACGCATTCAAGGCGGAAACAGACCGCATGGATGCCCTGAAGGATGTTAACCCGGCTGTGCTTGAGCCCATCCTCAAGAAGCTGGTGTACGAGTCATTGCGTGAAAGTCTAAGTCCTGTCGTGGCCGCGAGCGTTACGGCCATGGCTGCCGCGTAGAAACCCGAACCGGAAGGGGAAACCGGGCCTAATCCAACATAGAGCGAGTCATGAGCGAAAACGAAGACGGTTCCCTGACCGAAGAACAGGTGCAGACCCCCGCTGAAGAAGTTGCCGTTTCGGGGACGGAAGAAGTAAGCCAGCCTGAGGCTGAAAAGCCCGAAGGCTAGGGTGAGGAACAGCCCAAGGAACGCACGCCATGGTTCCAGAAGCGTATCGATGAACTCACCCGGGAGAAATGGGAAGCTCGCCGTGAGGCGGATGCTGCAAAGGCTCTCGCTGAGCAGTTGCGCAACCGTCAGCCCGGTGACGAAGCGAAGCCCGAGATTCCCGACGTGGAAGCGTTGGCGGTCAAGAAGGCTCAAGAGCTGTTCGAACAGAAAAGCTTTAACGAGGCGTGCAACACCACTTACCAGAAGGGCAAGGAGTCCTTTCAGGACTTTGACGAAGCTGTGAAGGGTCACTCGCTGCTGGGTGACTTGGGCCAGCGTCGCGAGTACTTGGAAGCAATCAACAGCCTGCCCAATGGGCCGCAAGTCTATCACCACCTCGGCAAGCATCTGGACGACGCCGCGCATATCCTGTCGCTCCCTCCCGTCAAGATGGCTTTGGAGCTGACGAAAGTCAGTGACAAGCTGTCCAAACCTGCTCCTGTGTCGAAAGCCCCTGCACCGATCAAGCCGCTAGGCGGTGGTGGTTCGCATGAAACGGACCCCTCCAAAATGTCCATTGATGAATGGATCAAGTGGCGCGACGATCAGGCGGACAAGGCACGTCACCGTTAATTCATTGAGAGAATCTCATGTCTAATACTCTGCTTACCCGCTAGGAAATCACCCGAGAGGCGGTACGACTGTTCCGCAACTCCAACGCGTTCATCGCATCCATCGACAAGTAGTACAGCGACGAATTCGCCCGCGACGGTGCGAAGATCGGCAACTCGCTGCGTATCCGCCTGCCCAATGACTTCACCGTAACCACGGGCACGGTCACTGCCTCGCCGCAGAACACCGTCGAACAGAACACCACGCTGACCCTGACCAATCAGGACCACGTGGACTTGCAGTACAGCTCGCAGGATCTGACCCTGACGTTGCAGGACTACTCGGAGCGCATCCTCGCTCCGGCTGTTAACAACCTGGCGGCTGTCGTGGCGGCTAACGTCATGTCGGGTGCGGAGTCGATCTGTAACTACGTCTCCAAGCTCAACGGCAGTGCGGTGGATACCCCGACCGCTAACGAGTGGCTGCTTGCTGGTGCCTATCTGGACCAGAACTCGGCCCCGCGTGGTCGTCGTCGCGCCATCCTCGACCCGCTGACCCAGGCTCGCACGGTTTCCAGTCTGGCCGGCCTGTTCAACCCGACCGGCACCGTCTCCAAGCAGTTCACCTCGGGTGAAATGATGGGTCCGGCGCTGGGCATTGAGCAGTGGGCAATGGACCAGACTGTCCTCAAGCACACCACGGGCGCCTACAGCACGCTGGGTACGGTGTCGGGTGCAAGCCAGACGGGTTCCAGCATCACCACCTCGGCGCTGGCTGGTCCGCTCAAGAAGGGCGATATCATCACCTTTGCGGGTGTGAACGCGGTCAACCGCCTGACCAAGAACTCGGTCGGTCAGCTGCGTCAGTTCGTGGTCACGGCTGATGTGGCCGGTGGTGCAACCTCGATCCCGATTTATCCGGCGCTGATTCCGGGCCCGTCCGTGCAGTACCAGACGGTTGACGTGTCTCCGGCGAGTGGTGCGGCTATCACGGTCGTGTCGCAGGCGAGCGAAGTGTATCGCAAGAACTTCGTGCTGCGTCCTGAGGCCGTGACCCTGGCAACTGCCGACCTGGTGATGCCGAAGGGTGTGCATGACGCCGGTCGTGAGTCCTACGACGGTATCTCCATGCGCATGGTCAGTCAGTACAACGTCTCGACGGATCAGTTCATCACCCGTCTGGACATTCTGTACGGCTGGCAGTGGGTGCGACCGGAGTGGGCGTGCGTCGTGGCCGACAAGCTGTAATCCATCGGGGCGGTCTTCGGGCCGCCCCATCTCTCGGAGACATTCATGCCTAACTATTCTGGCGTTTCTACCGACGAGCTTGCCGGCGTTAAGGTCGATACCGTGGTTAACGGTTCATCCTAGCCCGTCATCTCGGTCAGCCCCACTGGTTCCCCGTTCACTTACACCGCTCCCGCTTACGGCACGCTCAATATCTCGGGTGGCACCGTGTCTCAGGTCGCCATCAAGCGTGGCGGCGTGAGTACCAACCTCGGTGGCGTAGTGGGTCATTTCCTGGCGTCCAAGGGTGACCAGTACGTCATCACCTATTCGGTGGCCCCGACCCTGAGCTTTATCCCGAACTGATATGGACTATTCCAAGCTGGTTTTCCCGCCCTACGAGTACCATGAATACCCTAAATGGGTGGAGGGCAAGGATGGCCCTGTGATTGTGCAGAATGCCGAGGAAGAAGCGGCTGTGAAGAAACCAACCAAGCGCGAGACTAAGTAATGTCCAATCCGCTACCGAATGCCAGCAGCATCATCAATCTCGCGCTGAAGATGGCCGGCGTTCTCGGTATCGGCCAAACGGCGTCGGCGGAAGATTCCAACGACGCCCTCACCTTGCTTAACGCCATGCTGGCCTAGTGGCAGCGTAAGCGTTGGCTGGTTTACTCGCTGGATGATGTGAGCTTTGCTGCCACGGGTGCGCAGTCCTATACCGTGGGTGCAGGGCAGAGCATCAACATCACGCGACCGGATCGCATCGAAGCAGCCTTTGTTCGCCTGGTGAATGGCCCGCAGGCCGTGGACTATCCGCTGGACGTGCTGGGAAGCCGCGAGGACTACAACAAGATCGCCCTCAAAGGCTTGTCCACGTTCCCGCAGATCGCGTTCTATGACGCCGCTTACCCTTACGGCAACCTCTATATCTGGCCGGCGCCGACCAATCAGTACACCATCCATATCTCTGTCAAGACGCAGCTCAGCAGCTTTGCCTCGCTGACCTAGAACATGGTGTTGCCGCCTGAATATCAGGAGGCGATCATCTTCAATCTCGCAGCTCGTCTTCGGCCTATGTACGGCCTGCCGCCCGAGCAGTCCATCATCGCGCTGGCTAAGTCGTCCCTAAGCGTGATCCGTGGGGCGAATGCGCAGATTCCACGCCTGACGTTACCAGTTCAGGTGACGCGAGACTCGCTCTACAACATTTTTGGCGATCAGAGCTACTGATGCAAATCAGCCTGCTATCGGGTGCCTATGAGGCGCGCAGCATCATTGCATCGGCTCAGCGATGCGTGAACCTGTACCCGCAAGTGAATCAATTGGAATCGTTCCAGGGCATGCCGTAGACGGCAGGCTCACCGACGCTCATCACGCATTACCCGACGCCAGGGCTGACGTTGCTTGCCACGGCTACCTCTAACGTGTGGCGCTGCCTCTATAAGGCTACCAACGGCACGCTGTATGGTGTTTGTGGCTAGAACGTCTATTCGATCAGCCCATCTTGGGCTTTGACGCTTCTCGGCACCATTGCCGGCAATACGACGCCGTGTTCCATGGCGGACAACGGCACCACCCTTGTACTTGTTGACGGGACAACCAGTGGCTACACCATCACGCTCGCGACAGGCGTCTTTGCTCCGCTGGTTGATCCGACGGGTGCATTTGTGGGCGCTGATCGCGTTAGGTATCTGGACACCTTCTTCATCTTCAACAAAAAAGGCACGCCGATCTTCTACACGTCGCTGAGCAATAGCACAACGTTTGATCCGACGTACTTTGCCAGCAAGACCGGCGCGGGCGATATCCTCGTGTCTATCGAGGTCATGCACCGGGAAATCTGGCTGCTTGGCACCAAGACCACGGAAATCTGGTTTGATGCCGGTTCGGCAGCGTTCCCGTTCCAGTCTGTACCGGGCGCCTTCATCCAGCACGGATGCGTTGCCCCGGAATCGGTTTGCACGCAGGACATGGCGGTCTTCTGGCTATCCCAGGACCCTCAGGGTCAGGCCATTGTTCTGATGGGCAGCAACTACAACGCCACGCGCATCTCGACCCATGCGATTGAACATGCGTTTGCTCAGTACAGTACGATTTCTGACGCCATCGGCTACATCTACCAGGAAGAAGGGCATATGTTCTATGTCCTCAACTTCCCGATCGCCGATGCGACGTGGGTTTACGACATTTCGTCCGGCTTGTGGCACGAACGGACGTGGAATGATACCAATGGCTTCGAACATCGCCACCGCTCCAACGTCTTTGCCTTTGCTTACGGCACTTATGTCGTCGGTGACTGGCAAAATGGCAATCTGTACGCTCTTGACCAGAACAACTACACAGACAACGGGGCGCCAATTGTCCGCACTCGCGCTTTCCCGCACGTCCTGAACGAGCTGAAACGCGTCATCTATCGAAAGTTTGTGGCAGATATACAGACGGGCGCCCAAACCGATCCGACACAGGCTGCTCCGCTCATATCGCTTCGTTGGAGCAATGATCGTGGGGCGAGTTGGAGCAACTACATTACCTAGCCCTTGGGGGCAGTGGGTCAGTTCATCCAGCAGGTTCAGTTCTTGCGTCTTGGGTTGTCCCGTGACCGCGTGTTTGAGCTGTCATGGTCCTCTCCGGTGATGACGGCGCTTAATGGTGCCTACGTGGAAGTGGAGGCATCGGCGTCATGAGCAACTTTCCGCAGCTCAATATGCCATTCGTGGACAAGAGCGGGAACATTACGACGCCCTGGATGCGCCTGCTTCAGCAGATGTGGCTTAATCAGGGTGGCGCGAGTGGAAGCCTCGCTGCGCCGGCTGCTGGTAATGCCAATCAGCAGTTTAACGTTGCCACGGCCACTTCTAACTCTAATGCCGTTCCCCTTGCCCAGGCTGACAGCCGCTATGCCCCCGTGGCCGGCAATCAAACGCAGTCGTTTCAGGTGGGCAATGCCGCTGCCGGAAGCAATCAGGCCATTCGTCGCTCACAGGTGGAGGCGCTTTTCCCGTCCTTTGCCGGTGCCGGCGCAGCCATCGTTCCGATTACCGTCACAGCCTCACCTTTCACCTACACCGCGACGACTGGCGGTGAGGTGGCTATCTCCGGTGGAACCATCACATCTGTTCAGATCACCCGTGGCGCCAGTACGATAACGGTCGGAACGGGAAACATCTCTGTGCGTAACGGCGACGCCGTGAAGGTGACCTATACCGCCGCACCTACCATGAATTTCTTGCCCCTATGAAAAACTTTCTGCGCCTTGCGCAAGGCATCGACGTGATGCCTCTGCTTGCCAAGATCACCCGAAATCCCGAGTGGTGGACGGAAGATACTTATCTGCGGTCCTATCCTTAGGGGCCGTTCGGTGAGATTGACAGCCTGATCCTCAGGTTCCCTCCGCGCACGGTCTTTGAGATGCAGGAAGATGCGGAGAAGCATCTCAATGCGCCGGGGTATGACCAGCACGAATGCGTCGATCAGGAGATTTACGGGCGATTGCCGGAGGCCCGTGCTCTTGTCATGCAGTTGATGGCACGGGTGGGTGGTACGCGTTTGGGCCGAGTCATCATCAACCGTATCCAGCCCGGTGGCCGCATCTTCCAGCATGCGGATACACCGGCCCACGCCAACTACTGGCACCGTCACCATATCGTCCTGTAGAGCGCGCCGGGCGTCGTCTTTGAAGCAGGCGACGAGCAGGTTTACATGGCACCCGGTGAATTGTGGTGGTTCGACAACGGCAAGGAAAGGGCCGATGGTTCTGAACCGCCTAAACATCAAGTCTGGAACAACAGCGCCGTTGAGCGCATCCATATGATTGTTGACGTGAGGATTGCCTGATGTGGATCTATGACCTTGAGGAAGGCCAGGAAGTGTTTGAATACCTGATGGAACAGGTTTTGGGTGGCGAATGATCACCTTTGCCGTTGAGCCGCTTGAGACGTTTGAGCGCGAAGGCGCCGAACTGTTCGACAAGCATTGGGACGAGGTGGCGATCAACAAGGATGTCATCAAGCTCAATATCGATTGGCCTCAGTACCGCGTGCAGGAAGCCATGGGCGCCTTCTGTGGGGTGGTGGCTCGCCACAAGGGAAAGATCATCGGGTATTGGGTGGGCTTCATCCGTCCGCACTTTCACTACGCCGACAGCTTGACAGCCTACACGGATATCTATTTCGTGGATAAGGCGTATCGCAAGTCTGGCGTTGGCGCAGACTTGTTCAAACACGTTGAAAAAGTCCTGAAGTAGCGTGGGGTTCAGAAGATTTTCACTGCCACTAAGCTTCATCTAAACCATTCGGCACTGTTCAAAGCTGCCGGATACCACGAAACCGAAATCGTGTTTACGAAGCTTTTGGAGGGTTAACCATGGTAGCGGCAGCAGTCGGCGTCGGCGCGGCAACAGGCCTCATTGGCTCCGCTATGTCGTCTAGCGCATCCAAGAGCGCGGCGAAGTAGCAAGCTCAGGCGGCAAACAACGCTGCCAACCTATCCATGCAGCAGTACAATCAGACGCGACAGGATCTGAGCCCATATACATGGTCTGGTGTCAATGTCGGCATGAATGGCTTGGATTCTCGTATGAACGAGTTGACGGCCAATTTCAACCCGACCATGGAGTAGCTAGTCTAGACTCCCGGTTATCAGTTCACGCTTGATCAGGGCCTTAAGGCCGCGCAGAACGGATATGCCGCTAAGGGTCTAGGTGTGTCCGGCGCAGCCATGAAGGGGGCGGCGGACTATGCCTCGGGCCTTGCATAGAACACGCTTTCTCTTGATCAGCAAATCTGGTCAGCCAATCAACAAAACGCTTACAACAAGCTCATGGGTGTGGCTAGTCTTGGCGAGAATGCGGCAGCACAAACGGGTTCGCTCGGGCAGGGCTATACCAATAGTGCAGTTAATGCTCAGATTGGTGGAGCGAATGCGCTAGCGGCGGGATAGGTAGGTTCGGCCAATGCATGGGCTAATGGTCTTAACGGCATTGGTAATGCTGCATCGACGTATGCCATGTACAACGCACTGAAGCCAACCTGAGGCGGACTAAGAGATGGTCGATATTGATGCAAGCATTCCGTTGCGCGCTGGCGCCAATGTTCAGCCGGTTAATCCGCTGTAGAACTTTGCGCAGGCGACGGAACTCGCCAATGCCCAGCAAAACCTACTTAATCAGCGCGCCCAGCAGGCGGCTGGACAAGAGTTTCAGGCATCCATTCGCCCGGATGGAACGCTAGATACCAATCTGCTCAACCAAAGGCTAGCCGCTAATCCGCTGGCTGCGCGTGCCGCTATTGGTGCCTCACAGGCGGGTCAGACCAACGTGCAGACGGCCCTTTCCAATTTGGGCCTGACGCAGGAATAGGGATATCAGCGAGCCACATACGTGGGTAATGCCCTTGGCTCAATTCTCGCCACGGGCAAGCCTGTCTCGATGAAGGACGTGCAGAATGTTGTAGGTGAGCTGGTGGCGACACATGCCATGCCAGCAAAGGAGGGGGCACAGCTCATTGCGCAGGCCGCGTCGGTTCCTCCCGAGCAATTGACCTCCATGGCTCAGCACTTTTACGCCATGGCGCAGCATTCGGCTTAGATGCTAGCACCGACCGTAAGCGCTATCGATAATGGACCGAATATCGGTCTGGTCAACACCAACCAGATGGCGGGTCCGGTGGGCCAGCCGATCGCCACGTTCGGTAAGGGACTTTCTCCGAGCGAGAACGCCCAACAGGTTTCCGTGGTTGGCCCGAACAACACGCCTAGCATCATGTCGCTTCAGGACGTGCTCAGGGCTCAGCAGGCCAGCAAGCAGGGTGGAAGGGGTGGCTTGGTGCAGACCGGCCTTGCGCCTGGCGTTTCCTCCGCTATTGAGGTGGCCTCCAAGGGCGGCGCGGAAATGGGCCAGCAGCTCATTCAAGAGGCTTCGGCCCTTCCGCAGCAACGCGCAGCGCTTCAGCAGGTTCAGTCGGAAATCGATGCGGCCAATCCGGGCCCGCTCAACGACAAGCTGGCGAAGCTTGGCGGCGTGCTCACGCAGTTGGGTATCCCGAGTGAGCAGGCGACGGCCTCTCAGCTCATGCATAAGGCCAGCATGTTGAACGTCCTTGGCACGGTGTCCAGCGGACTCGGCACGCCCACGGACGGCAAGATGACCGCCGTGCTTACCTCCACGCCTAACGGTGATATGACGCCGCAGGCGGCTAAGGCAGCCACAGGCATGTTGTTGGGCCTGACCGACTACAAGCAGGCCAAGGCTGATGCGTGGCAGAAGTATCAGGAACAGAACGGCCCGCAGTCGTTCCAGCAGTTCCAGTCGGAATGGAACAAGACGGTCCCCAATGCTGCCGCTTTCCAGTTCAACCATCTGCCGCAGGCCGAGCAGGCGAAGTATTGGAACTCGCTGGACAAGAGCCAGAAACAACAGCTCCTTGGCACCATGTCTGCTTTCGGCATGCAGTTGACGAAGAATGGCAAGTGATTACAGCCAACTGATCGCATCGGCGGAGTAGAAGTACAACCTGCCGCCTGGTGTACTTGCCGGTCTTGTCCAGACGGAGAGCGGGGGTAATCCGCGCGCCACGTCTAACCAAGGTGCTCGCGGTCTGACGCAGATCATGCCGGCGAACGATGCCTCTCTAGGCGTCAACAATGCCTATGACCCTGCATAGAGCATTGATGCGGGAGCCAAGCTTCTGGCGGAAAACCTCAAGGCCAGCAAGGGCGATGTGATCCAAGCCCTAAAGATGTACCACGGCGGACCCGATACGTCGCAGTGGGGTCCGAAGACGAAAGCCTATCCTGGCAAGGTGCTATCCAACATGCCGCAGACGCAAGCCCAATCGGTTGATGACGTTGATGCCATGTTTGGCGCGCAGCCGTCTTCTTCGGCATCGCTGGCACAAGCTCCCAAGGCCATGAGCGTGGAAGATGCAGATGCCATGTTTGCGCCGCAGGCATCGGCTCAGCCTGAGGCCAAGCAAAGCTGGTCGGATTACCTCAAGAGCCAATATGGCTTGGTGGTCAACCAGTACAAGCAGGCCGGCCAGAAGATCCTCGACGCTAACAACAAGCTTGGCGCTGGTATTGCGTATGGCGTAAAGCAGGTGATCGACAAGCCTGCCGAATGGGTCATCAACCATGAGGGAAATCTTCCTCAACAGGCGCAAAACTTCCTGACGGACCATGGTTTCTCGCCCGAAACAGCCTAGACGTTGTTCCCGATGGGCAAGCAAAACAACCTTGCCGGAATTATCAGTGGGCAGCCGTCACAAGCTCAGGCTCAGGATGATGCGATCAAGGCCAATCTCTTGGCTCAATATGGCGATACGCCGCAGTTTGAGATTGGTAAGCTTGCCGGACAGACTGCCGTAACCGCCCCCGCTTTGCAGTTTGGCGGGGCATTGTTCGGTACGGGCGCCAAGGCTCTAGCGGGTGGGGCGAGTGAACTGTCTCCGGCGCTTGGGCGTGTCGTGGATAGCGCAGCCAACTTCCTACAGGGGCAGGGTGGTGCTGGGGCTTCTGGTGTGGGTGGTGTCCTGACCCGTGCCGCTTCTAAGGCCGCTGCTGGTGCCTCTGGTGGCGCTGCCTTTAATGCCCTTACCGGCGCTCCTGTGGGTGCTGGCGCAGGCATTGGCGCCGCGATTGGTGGCGCTGCCAGCCCGTTGGGGGATGTAGCGCAGAAGGCTGCGCAATCGGCCATTCCCATGCTGGATGCGGAAACACGCGCACTAGCGCAGAAGGCTGAAAACCTCGGCATCAAGCTTCGTGCCCCGCAGATCACGGACGCGCCCTTTGTTCGATATGCCGATTCGACACTACGCAATCTTCCCGCCATGGGCTATGGCGAGACGGATGCTCTGTTGCGCGGACAATTCAACAACGCCCTGGCGAAGCAGATGGGTCAGGACGCCCCAAAGATCACGCCGCAGGTGATGCAGAACGCCAAGACGACCTTGGGCAACAAGTACGATGAACTCGTGCCTCAGTTGGCCGTAAAGCCGGATGAAACGTTGTTGTCGAAGCTTGCCGAAATTCAGGGAACCGCATCGCAGACAATTACCGATCAGGAGCTTGGCCTCGTCAACAAGCAGATTGACAACGTTCTGAATGGCTTCAAGGATGGTCAGGATATGCCGGGCGAATATGCCCATAACCTGATCAAGAAGGGTTCGCCGCTAGATCGCCTGATGAACTCGACCAATCCCAACGTGGCTCACATCGTTGGTGATATTCGCTCGGCCCTGAACGACGCCATGCAGCGCAGCGCACCGGATCAGGTTGCCAAGGAACTGGCGCAGACCAATGCGCAATACAAGGCCATGAAGACCATTGAGCCACTGGTGGCTAAATCGCCTACGGGCGATATCAGCCCTGCCGCTCTTATGACGCAGGTCAGCAAAAACTATGGAGGCATGGCCTACAACGGCGGTGGCGACATGGGCGACCTGGCCCGTATTGGGCAACGCTTCCTGAAGGAACCGCCGCAGAGTGGCACGAGTCCGCGCCAGATGATCATGAATGCGCTTGGCGGTATCGGTGGCATCGGAGCTGTTGCAGCTAGTCCCGAGTTGGGACTTTCGCATATCGCTGCTGGCGCCGGTCTTGCTGGAACAGTGGCAGCGGGTCGCGGCCTCAAGTAGCTGATCAACAGCGACGCCTATTACAACGCCCTGATGGGTCGCCCCAATGGCGAAGTGACCAACTGGCTATTGCAGCGTTAAAACTTGCCCCATTTCTTCTCGATGGCATCGAGATGGCGTTTAGCGGCGCGCCGGTCGGGGAGGCAGAAAATCATGTCCACGACACGCAAGAACAGCCATAGCGCTACACACGCCTTAAGAATATCAAGGCCATGCCTTTGATAAAAGGCGATGGTATAGAGCGAGTCATGAGAGATAAGGGCAATTGCCAAGAGAAGAACCAAGACACTCTTTTCGCACCAAGTGAAATACTTACTGGAAAGCATCGGACAACCTCATGAGCTATCGAATCCCTAACGGCAAAAGCCAGTTTTTCGATGCCAATGGAAACCCTCTCTCTGGCGGTAGTGTAGCGTATTATCAGCCCGGTACGTTGACACCGGTAAATACGTATCAAGATTAGGCACTTACAACGATCAACCCGAATCCCATTACGCTGGATTCGGCAGGCGAATGTGTAGCCTGGGGACCGGATTCCACGGTATACCGGCAGATCGTCAAGGACGCTTAGGGTAATCAGATTTGGGACGCCGTGACGGGTATTGGTGGTTTTGCTAATCCCATGACGAGCCAGGGTGATTTGATTGTCGGTGGAGCCTCTGGCGCAGCTTCTAGGCTCGCCATTGGGGCGAACCGACAGGTTCCCATCTCCAACGGCACGACGCTCGCATATGGCTCCCTGACGGCCTCTGACGTGGGTGCCGATCCTGCCGGGGCAGCCTCTAGCCTTGGCGGTATTGGTGGGCAGGCCACGCTTGTTCTTTCCGGCTACAGCATCGGAACCAATGTTGGCGTGATTACCGTCTCGGCCTCCGGTCCTTCCGGTACGCCGGTCAATGGTTAGATTTGGTTCCAGCACGCATGATGTATCTCGGTAATGGAGGATCTTGGGCCTAGCTCACGAACCTTTACATCGGTGTGGGCGGCGCATGGAAGCAGATCACAGGCGCTTGGATTGGCGTTAATGGTTCGTGGAAGTCGCTCACCTAGCTTCCACTGAGTGCTTCGGCTAGTCCATCCTCGCTCTCTGCCTCAGGACATAGCAATAGCCCCACATCAACGCGCCTTAGCCTGACCACGGCATCAACCACCGTATCTGTTTCGAATGGCAGTGGCAGTTATTCCCATAGCTGGTCGGTATCGTTCAACCCAAGCGGATCGACGGACAGCAGCGGTACGTGCTCGGCAAATTCCTCAACGTCGGCAACCACCACGTTCACCGGCCAGAGCTGTAACGGTGTGAATTCACCCGGCACAGATAACTATGTCGCTGTCGATACCATTACGGATCTTGTGACAGGAGCCTAGACAACGGTATCCGTCCCCATCGCGCTTACCAACACTTTCGTGGGTCCATAATGAGCTTGCCACTTACCAATGCCAAAAAACAGTATCAGGACCAGAACGGCAACCCGCTGGCGGGTGGATCGGTTGCCTATTACATTCCTTCGACCTTGACGCCTGTCAATACCTATCAGGACTAGGCATTGACCATCCTAAATCCGAGC
This sequence comes from Dyella jiangningensis, assembly GCA_000632805.1. Classification (GTDB taxonomy): domain Bacteria; phylum Pseudomonadota; class Gammaproteobacteria; order Xanthomonadales; family Rhodanobacteraceae; genus Dyella; species Dyella jiangningensis. Next base: position 1,081,672 of record CP007444.1, read on the forward strand.
CCCGTTATTCTCGATGCCAATGGTCAGGCGGTCGCATGGATTGCGGACGGCACAAGCGTTCGGGAAATCGTTAAAGATGCCCAAGGCAATCAAATCTGGGATTAGGTTACCGCTATTGGGTATGGGGCAAGTGGCCTAGGGGCATCTTCCGGATCGACCTTGGTCGGGTTTATTCAAGCGGGCACGGGAGCCTAGCAGCGCACCTCTCAGGATAAGATGCGCGATTTCATCAGCGTTAAGGATTATGGCGCTAAGGGCGATGGTATTACAGACGATACCACCGCCATCTAGAACACCATCAACTATGCCACCTCGGTAGGCAAGGCTGCGTACTTCCCGGCGGGAACCTACCTTACGGGACTGCTGACTCTTCCTGCCAACACGATACTGATCGGTGAGAATGCCGAGAAAACAACTCTCAAGCTCAAGAATGGCGCCAACACGAGCGTCATTCAGTCGGCCAGTTTCGCTGCCAACGCGCTTGGTGGCTCCAACAACCTGGGCGATGTCGGCATCATCATTCATCGCCTGTCAATCGACGGCAACGCGGCCAACAACACCAGCTCGGGCAACTTGGTCGGTGTCGGTATCGGCATCTATGGCGAGCGTCCGGTGCTCCGCGAGGTCTACATCAAGAACACGGCAGGGCATGGCCTGCTGACGGATGGCCCATCGTCCGGTGCTCCGGCTGGCGACTACTTCAGTATGGAAGGCCATTTCGAACGGATCTTCATTGATACGGTGCAGAAACACGGCTGGTACTTCAACGGGCCCCATGACAGCACCATCCTGCATTGCGTCGCGGTTGATGCAGGGCAGGCTACAACGAATACCTGGGACGCGCTCTACGCCAACAGTCCGGCCCGATGGTTCAGCTTCCACGGATGGACTCGAAGCCTCGGCAAGCGTCACCGCTATGCGGCAAACATCCAGTCCGGTGCAGCGGGTAGCCAGTTTATCGGTGGTCAGTTTGAAGGTTCCGAGTCGGCCAACGTTAACCTGCTGGCCAATAACTGCTAGTTTGATAACACTTGCAACTATTACGCCCCTTTCGGCACCTACAACATCTTCATGGGAGGCCAGTGCTCTGGCAATGATGTGCGTGGCTGGGTTGGTCCGGCGCAGGGTGGCCCCAACCCTGTCGGTCTGGCGATCAGCAACACCGGCACAGGTAACGTGATCGGCAATAACGTCGATCTCGTCATGTCGGGGCAATTGAACTCGAACATCTTCTTCGGTTCCGACGACAAAGGCCACAACACGATCAGGGTCAATGCCTATCAGACTTCGGGGTCGAGGTATACCGGCACGCCCCATGCATCTGACGTCATCGAGCTGAATCTATTTGGCAGCACGACCCCAAGTCTTACTAATGGTCGTCCCGTGGCATGGGTGAGCTTCGATGGCACCGTGGCGACACCAACGATCAAGTCATCATTCAACGTGCTTAGTGTGACCAAGGCAAGCACTGGCCACTATACGATCAACTTCGTTGGCACCATAACGGGTGGCACCGCAACAGTCGTGGCAAGTTCCGATGCCCTTCATGTCGCTGGAGCACCTTACGCCAACAACACGACCAGTCAGGATATCGTCTGCAACAACCTTAGCGGCGTTGCTGCTGATGCCATGGTGCATGTCAGCATATATTCAATCTGATTCGCACGTCACGACACGCCGGTTCCACGCCTCCCAGGCTTCATCAATGGATGCACTCCACGAGCTTACTGAGGCGCCTGGACAATTATGGCGTGATTGAGAACCACACTTGACGAGGTAAACCGGGATAAATCGCTGATCGTCACAGACCAAAATTGGACCATGTCCGCAAAATGGGCAAGTCGCCTTGACTGATTCCATTCCTCTTCCCCTGCGTTGATGAACGCGATGTAAGTATAGCTTCAGCTATGTTTGGTGGCGTTAAGATGATTGAGTGGTCACACCATGGTCACAGAAAGCCTCGCAACCCGCATTAATACTGACTATGCCTTACCCCTCCTAAGGGGAAGGTCGTACGTTCGAATCGTATCGGGGGCACCATTCCAGGCGTCGCGAAGGGCCGGCACATGCCGGCCTTTTGCGTTTCAGGCTGACGAAGACGCAGGGCGCGAAATCCATGCTGCGGCAGCACAAATTTCGCCAGTCATGCACGCCTGGCGTGCGTCGTCAGTCATCCGTCGGGGTGTGACGCCATGGCGCTCTCTCGATTTCTTGCGCAGGCAGAGATCGCGGATTCCACCTTAAATCGGGCAACGCGTTGTGCGCGTGGCTCCTGCGTATCCGTGACGCCTTACGTGAGCATCCCGTGCTCACGCGCATAGGCATAGACGTCAAGGTCGCTCTTGAGGCCAAGCTTGGCCATGCCGTCCATCTTCTGCCGGCTGATGGTCTTGACGCTGCGCTTGAGCTGGCTTGCGATCTCCGACACGGTGAAGCCCGATGCGAACAGGCGCAGCACTTCGGTCTCGCGTTTGGACAGCACGGGTTGCGCCGAGAGGCTCGCACCCGCCCGTGCGATGTCGAGCGTTTTACGGATGGCCGAGCTCAGGTAATCACGTCCATGGGACACCGCCTGCACCGCCAGGGTCAGCTCGGTCAACGCGTCGGACTTGCCCAGCAGGCCGCGCACGCCCGTTGCCAGGATGGCATTGAGTACGCCGGCGTTGTTGACCATGGTCAGCACGATCACCGGCAACGTTGGCCACCGCCGGCGGATGAGGCCGAGCATGTGAAGGCCGTCGGCGACCTGGCCGCCGGGCATGCTGAAATCCGTGAGGACGATGTCGCAGGGGTGGGCATGGATCGCTTCGATCAGTTCGGCAGGTGAGCTGACATCCGCGACCACCGAAGTTTGCGAGTGGTTCTCCAGCAGGGTGCGGACGCCGCTGCGGACAATGGGATGGTCATCGGCCAGAATGATGCGCAAGGTCATGGCTGTTCAGGTCGCACGCCAGTTTGGCCTGTAGGTTATCCGATTGCGCATGGCAAGCAGATACGACAAACCCCTACTCGTTGTCGGGGCATCTTCAGACGATTCTTATAGAGCATGATGTAGTCGGGTCACTAAGCTCCACCCCTCCCTGGCTGGCTGGAATCCGGGCGCCCCCATGGACGTCAACGACGCTTTTCACAGTGACGCGACAACCTGCTGTCCAGGGCATCGGCTGCCGGGGACAGGCCATCCAGGGCGGCCCGGGGTTCCATGGTTGCTGGTCATTTGCTGGTATCTCATGACAGCTTGTGCCTTCGCGGCGCAAGGCGTCGGCGGACAGACTGATACGGCGTCTGCCGTCGAGGAGCCGAACAGCAGCTTGCTATCGCTGACACCCGAAGAGGACGCCTGGCGTCGCCAGCATCCTGTCGTGAATGTAGGGGTTTACGCAGGCGACCATTTGCCGGCGGAGACCTGGGTGGCAGGACGCCCGGAAGGGTTCGGTATCGACTATGCGCGGCTGCTGGCAGGCAAGGTAGGCCTGCGACTCGTCTTCCATCCCTATACCGACGCCCAGGTCACGGCCTCGGATCGGTCGGACAGCCCATATGACCTGTTGGCGGCCATGTCGACGTTGCAGGCAGAGCGTGCCGGCTTCGACATGCTGAAACCTTACGGACAGGGACTTTTGATCCTCGTTGGCCGCAAAGGCGACGAGCGCATCCGTTCCGAGAGCGATCTGGACCACGCGCGCATCGCCATCGAGCGGGACTTTCACCGTGTCGGAGATCTGCTCGCCAGGCGCTTTCCCGAGGCGACCATCGTGTTCGCGGATGACGGCCGGCAAGCCTTGAACCTGGTGGCCACGGGCAAGGCTGATGCTTATATCGGCGCCACGCCATCGCGCACGCAAATGCTCCTGCTCGAACGTCGCGACGATGATCTCGTCACCCTTGGTCCCCTGGACTTGCCGCCAATCAGTATCGGGTTGGCGGTACCGCGTGGCCGGACGATGCTGCTGCAGCTCTTGCGCAAGGCCGAAGCCGCCGTTACGGCCGAAGAGCTTGCGCGACTGCGCCTGCGCTGGGGCTTGAGTACCGACCCTTCGTCCGTTGCGCGCGAGCCCACGACGTCCGAGCGTGATTGGCTGCGCACCCTGCCGACGCTGCGCGTGGGTTATGAAACCGATCGTTATCCGTATACGTTTCGAAACACGCAGGGACAATTCGACGGGCTCGCCGCCGACTACATCAAGGTCTTGCAGGGGCAACTGGGCCTGCGCGTCGAGCACGTGCCTGCGAAAGACTGGGTTGAACTGCAGCGCATGGTGCGCGCTGGCGAAATCGACATGGTCGCCGCGGCCATGCCGGACGATTTCAGTGCGCAGTCCATAGTGTTCAGTCGCAGCTACGAGCATTTTCCAGCCGTCATCGTCGCGCGGACGCGTGGTCAGGCGTTGTTGGGCCCTGACGACCTCGCCGGGCACGTCGTGGCCGTGCGCGACGAAGCAGGCTTGCTGTCGCATCTGCGCAGGCTTACGCCTGATGCGCATTGGCAGCCGGTGGGCAGCAACGAGGAAGGGCTGGCCATGGTGGCCGCGCGCCACGCGGACGCCTACGTGGGTACGCTGCCTGCGTTGGATGCGCTCATTCGCGACCGTTACGCAGCGACCCTCCGCGTGGTGGGTCCGGCAGGCGTCGATCAGGACTTCACCGTGGGTATCGCCAATCGCTATGAGCGATTGGCGCCGATGGTCAACCGCGTATTCGCAAGCGTCAAGGACAGTCAACGCCAGGCGATCCGCGGACGCTGGTTGACCGCGCAGTACCACTATGGCGTGCCTTGGGCATGGGTGATGGCGGGGCTGGCCGTTGCGCTGCTGATCGTCGGCCTCGTGAGCATTTCCTACTTGCGGCAACGTCGCGCCATGCGCGCGCAGCGCGATGCGGAGCAGGCCCTGGCCGCGCAATTGAAATTCCAGCAAGCCTTGCTTGAGACGATCCCCTATCCCGTTTTCGTCAAGGACGAGGAAGGCCGGTATCTGGCGGTCAATCGCGCCTACGAAGACATGTTCGGCTGCTCACGGGACAGCTTGCTGGGCCGCACCATGATCGAGACGAGGCATGCCGCGGGCCTGGATGCCGCGATCCTGCATGAGGCCGACATGCAGGCGATGGCGCAGAACCACGGCGGTCAGCGCGAGCTCTACATCGGACCGCGGGAAGAGGGCGGTGAAGCCCACGATGCCCTGCTGTGGCGACATACGTTCGAGCGTGGCACCGGACAGGGCCGTGGTTTATTGGGCACCTTGGTGGATGTGAGCGATCTGCGACGCGCCGAGGCGCGCGCGCTCGCTTCAGAGCAGAAGCTCATCGACACCAACGAAAGTCTGCCGGGCGTGGTCATGCGCGTCCGCTATTCGCGCGATGGGCTCAGCAGTTTTGCCTACGTCGGCGGACAGACCGTGGCCTTGTTCGGCCTCACCCATGACGAGTTGCTGCAAGGGCTACGCCGCCCGTTCGACGTGATGCTGGAGGAGGACAAGCCGCAGGTGCGCCGTGCGATCGAACGGGTGCGTGCGGGCGAAGGGGCCCACGGCGTGGAATACCGCGTGGCATCTCCCGCTGGTACGCGATGGGTACGCGCATCGTTTGGTCCGCCACGCGCGGAAGACGATGGCGTAGTCAGCTGCAGCGTCTTCTGCATCGACATCAGCAACGAGAAGGCGCAAGCCCAGGCCTTGTTGGAGGCAAAGGCGGCGGCCGAAGCGGCGGTGGCTGCAAAGAGTGCTTTCCTCGCCATGATGAGCCACGAAATCCGCACGCCGATGGCGGGCGTGCTCAGTCTGGTCGAATTGCTCGGCAAGACTTCGCTCGATGGCGAGCAGACCCACATGCTGGACATGGTGCACGACTCGTCGGAAACCTTGCTGCAGATCCTGGATGACATCCTCGACTTCTCCCGCATCGAGGCTGGGCGGCTGCAGCTGAACGAGCATGCCTTCGACCTGCGCGCCATGACGGACGGCGTGCTCGGCCTGTTCGCATCGCTGGCAAGGGAGAAGGGCGTGCGTCTGTACGCCAGCCTCGACTGGCGTCTCGCAGGCAAGTATCGGGGCGACATGACGCGGGTACGGCAGATCATCACCAACCTGCTGAGCAACGCGCTGAAGTTCACGTCGAAGGGGCGCGTCGAACTGCACATGGAGCTGCTGGAAGACACCGGCGCAGGCCATCGCCTCGGCATTACCGTATCGGACACCGGCATCGGCATGTCGCAGGATCAGCTCGATCGCCTGTTCCAGCCCTTTGTCCAGGCGGAGGCTTCCACGTCTCGCCGTTACGGCGGCACCGGGCTTGGCCTGACCATCTGCCGTCGCCTGGCACACATGATGAGCGGTGAGATCCGTCTCGCCAGCACGCCCGGTTTCGGCACGCAGGCGACCTTCGAAGTGCCCCTGTCCGTGGAACAACCTTTGCGGCCGCAGCCTGCGCTGGCGGGAAAAAAGGCGCTGCTGTGTACGGCAGACATCCTGCTGGAGCGCGAACTGTCCAACACGTTGTCTGCCCTGGGCATGTCCATCATTGGCGCCGATGCGATGGACTTGCAGGGGTACGCCCCGGAAGACATCGATATCTATGTCGTGGACCTCGAACTGGCCACGCGCGGCGTGCTTCCCGATGGCGTACGGGTGATCCGGTTGCTGGATGTTCCCGATCCACGCGGCTTCTATCGCGAGCAGGGCGAAGTGGTTCTGGGCGGCCAGCCGTTGCTGTGGCGTTCGGCGGTTGACGCCTGCCATGTCGCACTGGGCTTGCCGATGCCGCCTCACGCAGCGGCTGAAAGCGCCGGGCACCAACGGCACGATGCGCGCATCCTCGTGGCGGAAGACCACCCCATCAATCGTGCCGTCATCAGCCGTCAGCTCGAACGGCTCGGCTATCCGCACACGATCGTGGAGAACGGGCAGGAAGCCCTGCGAACGTTGGCGACGGCGCGCTACGACCTGCTCATCACCGACTGCCATATGCCGGTGCTGGACGGCTATGCGCTGGCGCGTCGTATTCGCGAGCACGAAAATGGCGATACGCATCTTCCGATCGTTGCGTTGTCGGCCAGCGCACTTCCCGAGGAGGTCTCGCGTTGCCGCGAAGCAGGCATGGATGAATTCCTCGCCAAGCCCGTGCAACTGGCGGAACTCGGCGCCATGCTGTCGGCCTGCCTGACGGACGGATCTGCTCGTCGCTCCGTAAACCCGGGGTCGTCGGTACCACCGGATCGATGGCGCCTGCTCCTGGACACGTTCGGATCGCCAGCGCGCGTACGCGACGTATTGCGTAGCCTCATCGCGGCCACGAGACAGGATCTGGAGTCATTGGATCACGCATTGCAGCGTGGCGATGACGAACAGCAGCGTCAGATGCTGCACCGCATTCGCGGCGCCTTGCGCCTTCTGGGCGACGATGCACCCGAAGGAACCGGCGACGCCATGGAACAGCGGAACGAGCTCGTGCGTTATGTGGGTGAGCTCGAGGTGCTGGTCGATCGATACGATCAGCGCATGGGCACTGGTTCCGTCCATTAGGCCCTCTCCACTGACTCCGCGGGTCAGCGAGGCCGCAAGAACTAACGTTGGCACCCATGACCTTTGCCACGTTTGCCATGGTGTAAGTCGTTCGTAAGCTTCGACAGCCTAGCCCCCACACCGATGGACGTGTCCCCACGCGTCCGTACCCCTGATCAAGTGGCGAGGCCCGGAAATGGAGTCCGCGCATGGCCGTGCTTGTCGGTATCTATCTTCTGAAATGCCAGTCCGTCGAGATTCCGCGCGATGGCGCGAGCTCATGGACGGCCACCTGGACGCTGTTGCGTTCCCCCTCGGGCAATCAGCTCGATTGGGAACCCCTGACACGACGCGATATCGAGAAGACTTTCTTTCGCGAGGCCGATGCATTGCGCGCGGCGCAGGATCAAGGAGCGACCTTCGCTCGCATGCTGCAGGGCGATGATGGACTCGAGCCGATGCCGTGGAGCGAACTCCACGAGGCGATGCCCATGCGCGAGGCGGTGCTTCCCCTGAGGAAATCCTGCGCCATTCACTGACGGCGCATGAGCTTATTTCTTTTTGGCCGAACCACGTTCCCATGGCATCGGCACATAAAAAAGCCCGCACTGATGCGGGCTTTTCTATTCGAGTATTGGTACCGGTGAGAGGACTCGAACCTCCACTCTGTCGCCAGAAGCGGATTTTGAGTCCGCCGCGTCTACCATTCCGCCACACCGGCATTGCAGCGGGGCATTATGCCGTGTTCAGTGCACCGGGTCGAGACCCAGTTGACGATCACTGCGCTGGTAATGGTCCTGGCCGAGTGGCTGGAAGACAGCGCAATGGGTCATCTGGCCCGAATAGATGTGCAGGCTCACGGCGACAGCGTCGTCGCTGGGGTTGCGGATGGTGTGGTACTCGTGCGGCGGAATCAGGCTGCCGGCGGAGCCGGGGCCGGCCTGGATCGAACCCACCGGCTGGAAGCGGTAGTGGCCATCTTCATCGGCGAGGCGCTCGTACTGCACGACTTCGAGCGCGCCGCTCCAGACGCCTTCCACGCACCACATGCCGCAATGGTCGTGGATCGGGGTGCCCTGGCCGGGGCCCCAGGTCATCGCCACCACGCAGTAGCCGTGGTCTTCGCTACGGTACAGCTCGCGGCGCGCGTAGCGGCCTTCCGCGGTCTCGAACACGCATTCGGGCAGCTTCACTTCCCTACCGCGAATGAGCTTGCACAAGCTGTTGCGCAGGCTGTCCGTGACGGCGCGCGTGGAGTCCTCCGCCACGGCGGCGTCGATGGCGTCGATGAGCTGGCGGGAGCCGGGAAAGTCGAGGGTGAGCATGGCGTTCTCGGAAGGTGATGCTGCTGTCCCATCTTAACAGCGCGGGGCAGGAGGCGCAGTCGGCCGTTCAGAGTCGGCCGAGGAAGCCGCCTATAGCGCGACTGTAGTTGGGAATGTCGACCAGGAAGGCATCGTGGCCCTGCGGGGAATTCAGCGCCACGAACTCCACGTCGGCGCCCGCGGCACGCAAACCGTCGGCGATCTGTTCCTGTTGCTCCAGCGGGAAGAGGATGTCGGTGCTTACGCCGATCACCATCGCCTTCTCGATGTGGATGCGCTTGAGTCCTTCCATCACGTTGCCATTGCCGTATTCGGCAATGTCGAACCAGTCGCTCGCGCGCGAGAGATAGAGATAGCTGTTGGGATCGAAGGTGTGCACGAAGCGCTGTGCATGGCCTTCCAGGTACGACTCCACTTCGAATTCCATGCCGAAGGGGTTGTCGTCGCGTTGTTCGGGATCGAGCCGGATGCGCGCGAAACGGCCGTTCCATTCCATCGCCGAGCGATAGGTGATCACGCCGAGCTTACGCGCGATGCTCATGCCTGCCTCGGGATAGTGCGCGTCGTCGTAGCGACCGCTGTTCCAATCGGGATCGAGGCGGATAGCTTCGCGCTGCAACGAGCGGATGGCGATGGCGAACGGTTGCGCCTGGGGCGCCGTGTCCACGCTGATGTGAGCGCGCACGCTGCCCGGGTGCAGCACCATATAGGCCAGTGCGCTCATGCCACCCATCGAGCAGCCGATGAGGCAGGCCAGCTGTTCGATGCCCAGGCTGGTAACGGCGGCGTGTGCCGCATTGGCGACGTCTTCCAGCGACAGTTCGGGAAAATCCAGCCGATAGGATTCGCCCGTCGCCGGGTTGATCGATGCGGCGCAAGTCGAGCCCTTGTCGCTGCCCAGCGAATTCACGCAGATGACATACCAGCGTGAGGTATCGATGGCCTTGCCGGGCCCGATCATCGCTTCCCACCAGCCAGGCGACGGATCTTCGTCGTTGGAGGCGGCGTGTGCGCTAGGCGAGAGGCCGGTGAGGATCAGCACCGCGTTGTCGCGTGCCGGGCTCAGTTCGCCCCAGGTTTCATAGGCGACGCGCGCGCCGTGGAGTTCTCCGCCGCGCTTCATCGCAAAGGGCGAGGGAAGAGCGAAGTAGCGGCGCGCGTCGTGATTCATCAATGAACCTTGTCGATGGTGATCCTGATCGGGTTGCGCGTGCCGACGTCGACCACGCCGGCGTCGCCTTCGAGGTCGCCCGCCTGCGGCATGGCCTGCCCACTCTTGCTGATGCGGGCACCGACGAACACGCGCGATGCCGAGGATAGTTTGAACTGGGGCGTCATGCCCATCGCGTCGGTAAGCGTCACCGTGGCGGGGAGAGCGGCGGCGTCCAGTTTCGCCACGGCCAGCGGCATGGGCGGCCCCTGCTCGGCGCGTGCATACACGAACAGCGTGTCGCCGCGGCCCAGCTTGTCCTTGAGGGCAGGGGAAAGCGATACCTGCACCTGCAATGCGGGCCCCTGTGCCTCGGCGGCGGGCGTCTCGGGCGCCGTCTTGCCGGGGTTGCCGGCACGCGCGTCAGCCACGGCAATCTGTTCGACGACAGCCTTGGCCACGTTGGAACCCGGGTCGAGCTGGGCCTGCAACTGGCGCCAGGTGGTGGCCGCCTCGGCGTAGTGGTCGTGCTGGAACTGGCTGATGCCCAGCAGCCAAAGGCCGCGCTGGCTCTGCGGGTCGAGCTTCACGGCGCGCTCCAGCAGTTCCAGCGCGCGCCCGTCGATGCGATGGTCCTCGCGCTGCAGCGAGTCGGCTTCTGCCCAGCCCACCATGGCGGCGCTGTTGTCCGCGTCGATCCGCATCGCCTGTTCGTAGGCGGCGCGTGCCTCGACGGCGCGATGCATCACGCCGTAGGTCTGCGCAAGCAGCATCCAGCCCTGCAGATCATCCGGTTGCTGTGCCAGATGAGCCTTCAGCTCACCGACGGCGTCGTCGATGCTCATGCTCTTGGGCTGGTGCGCCACGCCATCGAGCGCCACCGGCGTGCCCACGCCGAGATAGAGGCTGATGGCCGCGATCGGCAGCAGGAAGGCCAGCGCCAGGGCCAGCACGAAAACCTTGCGGGAGCGACCCTGCTGGCGGCCATGACGCATCAGTGGCCATAGCAGCAGGAACAACGCCGCGGCGATCATCGCTGCGGCGATCAGGAAGAAAGCCAGTTTCACCAATCGTCCCCTTCGTCGTTCGGCTTCTCGTCCTGCACCGCGACCGGCGCGGCACGGCCACGGCGACGTACGGTGACCACGACCACCACGGCGCCGGCCAGCAGGATCGCCAGCGGGCCGAACCACAACAACACCGTGCTGGATTTCACCGGCGGGTCGTACAGCACGAAATCGGAATAGCGATCGACCAGGTATTGCTTGATCTCGTCGTCGCTCTTGCCCTGCTGCATCAGATCGAACACTTCGTGGCGCAGATCGCGCGCGAGGTCCGCGTTGGAATCGGCGAGATTCTCGTTCTGGCAGACCAGGCAGCGCAGTTCGCGCGTGAGCGCCTGGAAGCGGACTTCCTGGGCGTGGTCCTTGAAGGGCAGCGGGTCGATGGCCTGAGCGAACGACACGCTCGTTAGGAACAATAGCCCCAACTGTAGGAGCGCACCCAGTGCGCGATCACGGAACTTGCGCTGCGTAGGCTTTTCGCGCACCGGGTGCGTTCCTACAAAAAGAGTTCTCGCGCTCACGGAGCGGGCTCCTTGGCCAGCGCGGCAATGGCGGGCTTCAGTTCCTTTTCGATCACTTCCGGCGTCAACGGACCGATGCGTTTGTAGCGGATCACGCCCTTGCCATCGACCAGAAAACTCTCGGGTGCGCCGTACACGCCGAAGTCGATCGCCGTACGGCCTTCCTGATCGGCGATGACCATGTCGTACGGATTGCCGTGCTTGGTCAGCCAGGCCTTCGCGTCTTCCGGTGCGTCCTTGTAGTTGTAGCCGACGATGGGCACGCCGATGGACTTGCCTTGTGTCATCAGCACCGGATGTTCCTCGCCGCAGGCGATGCACCAGCTGGCGAAGACATTGATGAGATACGGCTTGCCCAGCAGGTTGTCACGGCTGACTGTCTGGGACGGATCATCCAGCTTCGGAAGCACGAAGGCGGGCGCCGGCTTGTTGATCAGCGGCGAAGGCACTTCGCGCTGGTCGTGCTGGGTGTTCCACCAGATGCCGAAACCGAACAAAGCCACCAGCAGCAGGAAACCGAAGAAGGGCAGCAGGCGACTCATGCGCGCGATTCCTGCAAGGCGGCTGCCGGGACGGCTTCGGTTTCAGCCACGCGCTTGGTGCGGAAGCGGCGATCCGCAGCGGCGAAGAAGCCGCCGAGCATCATGAACAGGCCACCAGCCCAGATCCAGCGGACGAAGGGCTTGTCGTAGAGGCGAAGCGCCCAGGCGCCTTCCGGCTGCGTGCGATCCATCGGCTCGCCCAGCGCGACATAAAGATCGCGGAACAGGCCGGGGTTGATCGCCGATTCCGTCTGCACCTGGCCGCGCGTATAGGTGCGTTTCTGCGGGTGCATCGCGGCGATCTCGCGACCCGAGCGCATGACCGTCACCGTGCCCTGGTCGCCTTGCCAGTTGGGGCCGGTGGTGTGCTGCACGCCGTCAAAGCGGAAGTCGTAGCCGCCGATGCTGGAGGTCTGGCCGGGGCTCATGCGTACGTCGCGCTCGACGCTCAGTGCATTGGTGAGCAGCACGCCGGCGAGAAACACACCGACGCCGAAGTGCGCCAGCAGCATGCCGGCCATTTCTGCCGGATAGCGACGACCCGCCGGCATTTCGCGCCAGCGCTTGAACACATACAGCAGCGTGCCGAAACCGCACCACACCGCCGCTGCCGTGCCGGCGATCGCCTTGCCTTCACCGTCGGTGAGCAACGCAGCAACGATCGCGCAAGCCACTGCCGCGAGGCCGGCGCGCCACATCACGCGCTTGAGCACCGGCGTATCGCTCTTGCCCCAGCGCAGGTACGGACCAAACGGCAGCAGCACCACCACCGGGATCATCAGCAGCGTGAACAGGAAACCGAAGTAGGGTGGTCCCACCGAGATCTTGCCGAGGTTCAGCGCATCGCCGAGCAGCGGGAACAACGTGCCCAGCAGCACCATCGCGGCCGCCACGGTCAGCATCAGGTTGCCGATGAGAATCGCCGTTTCGCGCGACACCACGCTAAACGGCTTGCCGCCGGCGACCTTGGGCGCACGCAGCGCGTAGAGCAGCAGCGAGCCACCCACCACCACGGCGAGGAAGCACAGGATGAACAGGCCGCGCTTAGGGTCGGAGGCGAATGCATGCACCGAAGTAAGCACGCCAGAACGCACGAGGAAGGTGCCCAGCAGCGACAGCGAGAAAGCGAAGATCGACAACAGGATGGTCCACGCGCGCAGGCCGCCGCGTTTCTCCGTCACCGCCTGTGCGTGGATCAGTGCTGCGCCCACCAGCCACGGCATGAAGCTGGCGTTCTCCACCGGATCCCAGAACCACCAGCCGCCCCAGCCCAGCTCGGCATACGCCCACCAGCTGCCGGCGACGATACCCGCGGAGAGGAAACCCCAGGCAACGTTGGTCCACGGGCGCGCCCAGCGCACCCAGGCCTGCTCCAGTTCACCACCCAGCAGCGCGGCGATGGAGAACGCAAATGCCACCGAGAAGCCCACGTAGCCCATGTAGAGCACGGGCGGGTGGAAGGTCATGCCCGGATCCTGCAGCACCGGGTTGAGATCGCCGCCGTCCGGCGGCATCGGCAACAGGCGCATGAACGGGTTGGACGTGAAGATGATGAAGGCGAGAAAGCCCACCGACACCAGGCCGAGCACACCCAGCACCCGCGCGATGAACACCTCGGGCAGGCGACGGCTCAGCACGGCCAGCGCCAGCGTCCACAGGTTGAGGATGAAGATCCACAGCAGCAGCGAACCTTCGTGCGCGCCCCACACGGCCGCGATGCGGTAGTACCAAGGTAGCGCGAGGTTGGAGTTGTCGGCGACGTACTGCACCGAGAAGTCGAACTGCAGGAACGCCCAAACCAGCAGCAGGAAGGCCATGGTGACGAACACCGCCTGGCCCGTCGCGGCAGTGCGCGCGACGGCCATCAGCGCGCGGTTGTTGCGCCATGCGCCGACCAGCGGCAACACACCCTGCGCAAACGCCAGCAGCAGGGCGAGGATCAGGGCGAGTTGCCCGAGTTCCGGAGTCATTGCGGTTTGTCCTGGCCAGCGGCCTCGTTGACCTGTTTGCCCTGGTGCGCCTTGGCCATCGCGTCCTTCAGCTCCTTGGGCATGTAGGTTTCGTCATGCTTGGCGAGCACTTCGGTGGCGATGAAACGTGCGTTGTCCATGTGGCCCGTGGCGATCACCGACTGGTTGTCGCGGAACAGATCGGGAAGGATGCCGGTGTATTCCACCGGCATCGAACCGCTCGCATCGACCACGGTGAAGGTGACCTTCAACGAGTCGCTGCTGCGCTGGATCGAACCGGCCTTCACCATGCCGCCGAGGCGGAACGTCTTGTAGCTGCGTGCCTCGCCCGTCTGCACCTGGCTCGGGGTGAACAGGTAGTTCATGTTCTGCTGCAGCGCGAACACGGTCAGTCCGACCGCGACGACGGCCGCTGCGACCACGAGGAGAACGATGATGAGCCTGCGCTTGCGGGTGGGATTCATAAGACTCTGTAGGTGCCCGTCATGGCACTGAAGGGTTGCGTTGCTGTCGCGCGGCCTGCCGCGCCATGCGTCCGCGCAGTTCACGCAGCTGTCGACGGCGACGGAAGCCAGGGCTGAGGTAGTCGGCGATCAGCACGATGAAGAACAGCGCGAACGACGGCCACACATAGGCGGCATAGCCGCCCATGGCGATGAAGTGGTCCCACGAGAACGGCGTCATCGCAGGCCCTCCTTCTCGGCAATCTGGCGCACCCAGTCCTTGCCGCTTTCCAGCGACAGCAGGTCGGTGCGCACGCGGCCAAACAGGCTCGCGATGTAATAGAACTTGGTGGCGAACATCATGGTCAGCAACGGCCACAGCATGTCGCTGCTCATCTTCGACGGGCCGAGAATGCGCACGGTGGAGCCCTGGTGCAGCGTGTTCCACCAGTTCACCGAGAAATGCACGATGGGCACGTTGATGATGCCGATGATGGCGAGGAAGGCCGCGGCGCGCGCGCCCTGGCGGCGATCCTCGAACGAGTGGTACAGGCCGATCACGCCGAGATACAGGAACAGCAGCACGAGTTCGGAGGTGAGTCGCGCATCCCAGGTCCACCAGGTGCCCCACATCGGCTTGCCCCACAGCGAACCGGTGACCAGGGTGATGAAGGTGAATGCCGCGCCGATCGGCGCCGATTCCATCGCCACCACTTCGGCCAGCTTGATGCGCCATACCAGCGAGATGAAAGCGGCCACCGCCATCACGCCATAGATGAACAGGCTCATCCAGGCACTGGGCACGTGGATGAAGATGATGCGGTAGGCGTCGCCCTGCTGGTAATCGGCAGGCGCCAGCACCAGCCCGCCGTACAGCGCGATGGCGCCGAGCACGAGGGCCAGCGCCAATGCCCACGGGCGCAGCACGCCGGCGAACCGGTAGAAGTTCGGCGGCGAGCTGAGCTTGTGCACCCAGAGCGGGATCCAGTTAGCCATCGTCTTATGCGTCCAGAGCTATCCGAAGGGCGGCGGCGCAGGCAAGCGGCGCCAGCACCAGGGCCATGACCAGCGCGGCCCCCAACCAGGCGATGGGAGCGAGCCACGGCAGCCCCTGTTGTGCCGCGGCGACGGCGCCGGCGGCGAAGATCACCACTGGCACGCAAAGCGGCAGCAGCATCAAGGCAAGCAGCATACCAGAGCGCCGACTGCCGGCCGTCAGCGCCACCAGGACCGCACCCAGCAGGCTGAGTAAGGGCGTGGCGAGCAGCAAGGCGTAGATCAGCACCGGCATCACCGGCGCCGGCAGATGCAGCATGCCGGCCAGCAGCGGCGCGACCACGATCAGCGGCAGCGCGGTGGTGATCCAGTGCGCCAGGATCTTCATGGCCAGCATCAGCGCCAGCGGCTGCGGCGAGAGCATCAGCAGCTCCAGCGAGCCATCCTCGATGTCGCTGCGGAACATCGCATCCAGCGCGAGCAGCATGGCCAGCAGCATGGTCAGCAGCACCACGCCGCCGGCAATGCGCTGCAGCAGCGCGTCTTCCGGGCCCAGCGCGAACGGGAACAGGGTGACCACGATCAGCGCATAGAGCACCGGCATGGTGATGTCGCCACGGCGGCGCCAGGCCAGGGTGAGGTCGCGGCGCAACACGGCGGCGCAGGCGGAAGCAAGCGTCGCGTGGCTCATGCGTGCATGCGCACCCGTGTCGGTTCGCCGCCCAGGAAGCTCACCGCGCCATGGCTGGTCACCAGCGCGGCGCCGCCTTCGGCCGAGTGCTCGGCCAGCAGGCGGTTCACCAGTTCGATGCCGGTACGGTCGAGGTTGGCGTAGGGCTCATCCAGCAGCCACAGCGTGGCCGGTAGCAGCAGCAGGCGGGCCAGGGCGGCGCGCTTCTTCTGGCCGGCGGAAAGGCGGCGGACGGGCTCGTCCTCATAACCGCCCAGGCCGATGCTGGACAGCACGCTCGCCACGTTCCGGCGGTCGCGCATGCCGTAGGTGCCGGCGGCGACGGCGAGGTTCTCGCGCGCGCTGAGATCGCTCTTCAGGCCCAAATGGTGGCCGAGGAACAAGGTGTCTCCCAGGTGTTCGATGCGCCGCCAGGGCAGGCCGCGCCAGCTCAGTTCGCCCTCGTCCAGGCGCAGCAGGCCGGCCAGGATGCGCAGCAAGGTGGTCTTGCCGCTGCCGTTGTCGCCTTCGACCAGCGCCACTTCGCCTTCACGCAGGCGAAAGTCCAAGGGGCCGAACACGGGTTCGTCCTGGCGGTAGAAGGCGAGGCCCCGCGCTTCCAGCAGGATCGGGGCAGTGGCAGACAGGTTAGTCATCGCGCGATTGTCCGCAAACGCTGACAGGCTTGTCCATGCGGCGTGCTGCCGCCAAGCGGTCCGGGAGACGCGGCGTGCCGTGCCGGTCACGGCAGGCGCAATTGCGCCGCTTGGTCTCCGTTGCCGTGCACATAGCCACGCTGGCCAAAGCGAAAGGCCAGGAGGTCGAGCTGCTCCGTGCCGAGGCCCACCACAAAGAGGCTGCCCTCCCGCCATCCGTTGTTGCCGACACCGACGCCCGGCACGATCAGTCGGGTCGCGGGCAATTTACGCAGTGCCTGCAACAGCGATCGCTGGGCCTGGCGGTTTTGCGAACGAAGGCGCGGTCGCGAGCGTGGATTCCAAGCCGTGATGAAGCCCCACGGCTGTCCTTTCACGTGGCCGGCAAGCGAGGCGGGCAGGGGATGACCGATGCGGATGCTCGCGTACCCGCCGCCACCGAGGCGCACCCGGTAATCGGTGCCTCGGTAGGCGGCGAGCAGTGTGTCATCCATGCAGATCGGGAAGCGGCGGCAAGGTGGCCTGCAGCGTGGCCGCGGCCGCGTCCAGGTCGACCGAACCCGCCTGCGTCGAGCCGCGCAGCAGCTGCTCCAGCAACACATCCTGGGCGCGCCCGCGCTCATAGGCGTAGGCGTAGGGCAGGTGGGTGAAGGTGACCATGCGATAGCGCGCCATGAAATGCTGCGGCACGCGCTCGGCCAGCAGCGCGCCGAGCTCGCGCTTGGCCAGGTAATGCGGGTCCGCCACCGAATCGCGCATCTCCACGTAGTTTTCCAGCGCCATGGCAGCGATCGCGTCGCTGTTGGGCTGGCGGATGCGCTGGAATTCGGCGAACACGTCGGCGGTATCGCCCGGCGCCTCCGCCATCAGCGAGGCCAGTACGACGGTGTCCTCGAAACCGCAGTTCATGCCCTGTCCGTGGAACGGCACGATGGCATGCGCCGCGTCGCCCACCAGCAGGGCCTTGCCGCCCAGGTGCCACTGCTGCAGGTACAGCGTGGACAGCGTGCCGACCGGGTGGCCGTCGTAGTCGTTCGCGAAATCTGGGATGAGCGGCAGCACATCCGGGAAATCGTGTTCGAAGAACGCGCGCGCGGCGCGGGCATCGGGCAGCGTCGAGAAGCTCGGATGGGCGCCATGCGCGGGCAGGAACAACGTGACGGTGAAGCTGCCCTCGGTGTTGGGCAAAGCGATGCACATGTAGCCGCCGCGGGGCCAGATGTGCAGTGCATGCGGCTCCAGCGCGAACTGATCGTGGCCACCGCTGCGGTCCACCAGCTCTGCCGCGAGCGTACTCGCCGGCGGGATTTCCAGCTCCTTGTAGGCGTGGCCCAATGCTTCCACGCGCTCGCCCAGCGGCGTGTGGTGGTTCATGGCGGCGCGCAGCGCCGAGCCCGCGCCATCGGCACCGATCACGACCGGGGCGTCGATCTCGCGCACGGCGCCGGCCTCATCGGCAAGCCGGATGCGTCCTGCATCGAAGTCCGCGTTGACCAGCGACTGCCCGAAATGAAAACGCACGCCGGCCGCTTCGGCGGCATCGAGCAGCAGCATGTTGAGTGCGCCACGCGAGACTGACCAGATCACCTCGCTGTCGTCGACGCCGTAGCGTTGCAGGCCCGAGCGTCCATCGCGGGTGTGCACCATGCGACCGCGCATCATCACCGCGCGTTGCAGCACATCGTTGGCGAGGCCGGCCTGGCGCAGGGCATGCAGGCCACGCTCGGCCAGCGCAAGGTTGATCGACCGGCCACCGACGAAACCGGCGACGCGCGGATCCGGGCGTTTCTCGAATACATCGACCTTGAAAGCACGCCCGGCGAGTTGCTGGGCCAGCAGCGCGCCAACCAGGCCGCCGCCGATAAGGGTGATTTGCTGCGCCATGGGGCTCCGCTGAAAGTGGCCAACGCGTCGGGCGCTAAGAGTAGCGGGTTGCCTTGGTGCAGGCGAAGCGGCGGGCATGTGCCATGCCGGGAGACCGTGCGGGGCTTGGTGACGCGCGCCGTCGGAGTGGTCGGTGCTCGGTGTGTGGGCAAAGCCGCAGAGCCAGAGATAACGACGGCTCGAGCGGTGCCGCCCGAGCCGTGTTCAGAAGCTCATGAAGTACCCGCCGTTGACCGGCAGGTTCGCGCCCGTGATGTAGCCCGCGTCATCGGCCGTCAGAAACGCCACGGCACGCGCGATGTCGCCCGGCGAACCCAGGCGTCCCACCGGAATGTCCGAGATGATCTGCTCGCGGATGTTTTCTGGCACGGCAGCCACCAGCGCGGTATCGCAATAGCCGGGCGAGACCGTGTTCACCGTGACGCCCTTGCGCGCGGTTTCGCGCGCCAGCGCCATGCCGAAGCCATGCACGCCGGCCTTGGCCGCGGAGTAGTTGGTCTGCCCGAACTGACCGGTCTGCCCATTCACCGAGCTCAGGTTCACGATGCGACCGAATCCACGGTCGCTCATGCCTTCGACCACGTTGCGACACATGTTGAACACGCCGTCGAGGTTCACGCGCATCAGCTCGTGCCATTGCTGCGGAGTCATCTTGCGCAGGCTGGTGTCGCGCGTGATGCCGGCGGCGTTGACCAGGATGTCGACGCTGCCGTGCTGTTGCTGCACCCGTTCGATCAGGCTGGCGCAACTCTCGAACTGGCTGACGTCAGCGGGCTCGAACTTCACCGCGCCATCGAGATCGGCGAGTTCACGCTGGAAAGCATGCAGGCGCTCTTCGCGTGCGGGCAGGTCTGCGGCGATTACCTGCCGGCCAGCCTGTGCGAGCTGACGGCAGATCTCGGTACCGAGGCCGCCGATGCCTCCGGTCACGATGGCAACGCGCGGACGATGGGCGGAAGAACTCATGTGAAGGACTCGTGCACATGCCGCAGGGCAGCACGTGTTGTGCTGCAGCGGCGTCTAAAACGGAACGGCCGGCTTAGATTGCCGGCCGTAGGTTCAGGGCTTCTTGTTGCCGCGAGGCGGCTGGCCCTGGCTTGCTGTATTAAGCAGGCCGCTCTGCATGTTGCGCCAGGCTTCCATATTGCGCTCGGTCAGATCGTTGAGCATCGACCAGGGCGTCTGGCCCAGCAGGCTGTTGAGCTGGGTACGGAACTGCTGCTGCTGGTCGAGGAAGACCTGCAGGCTGCGCTCCAGATAAGGACCCATGAAGCCCTGCAACGAATCACCGTAGAAACGGATGATCTGGCTAAGCAGCTGGGGCGACAGCATCGGCTGCCCCTTCTCCTCGTGCTCGGAGATGATCTGCAGCAGCACCGAGCGGGTTAGGTCCTCGCCGCTCTTGGCGTCGCGGACCTCGAAGGTTTCGCCGTCCAACACCAGCTGACGGACCTCTTCCAGCGTGATGTAGCTGGAGATCTCCGTGTCGTAGAGCCGACGGTTCGGATACTTCTTGATGATGCGGATCGTTTGTGCCATGCACACAAACTAACAGAAGGTATTGCGGCGCACCAGTCATCCGTGACTAAGGTCATGCTGCACTCGGGAGTGCAGCAATCGTTAAATATCAGTGACCTACCGCGCCGCCGGCGCTGCCAAAGGGCGGCTTGGCGAACCAGAGCACGGGGATCAGCAGCACGAACAGCACCGTGCACATCCAGAAGATGTCGTTGACGGCGAGCGTCAGCGCCTCCCGGTTCACCAGCTGGTCGGCGATCCCCAGCGCCTGCGTCTGGCCGAAGCCGCCATGGCGCAGGCCCTGCAGCACCTGGGTGGCGGCCGGATTGGACGGCGCCACGTACTCGCTGAGGGTGGCGTGGTGCAGGATGCCCCGGTGCTGCCACAGCGTGACCGTCACGGCGGTGGAGACGCTGGAGCCCAGCGTACGGAAGAAATTGGCCAGGCCGGAGGCGCTGGCGATCTGATCCGCGGGCAGGCCGGCCAGGTAGATCTGGTTGAGCGGGATGAAGAAGCAGGGAATCGCAATGCCCATCACGAAGCGCGGCAGCACCAGCGAGCTGAACGAAGCGGAACTGTCGAACGTGGAAAACCAGTACGACGTGGCCGCGAACATGATGAACGAGAAGGTCACCACCGCCCGCAGTTCCAGCCGGTGCATGTTTCGTCCCAGCAGGGGCGACAGCAGGAAGGCCAGGATGCCCACCGGCGCCGTGGCGAGGCCCGCCCAGGTGGCCGTGTAGCCCAGCGTGGTCTGCAGCCACAACGGGAATACCACGTTGATGCCGAAGAAGGCGAACATGCCCAGCGACAGCGCCGTCACGCCCACGGTGAAGTTGCGTTGTCGAAACAGGCTGAGGTCGATCACCGGGTGCTTGGCATGAAGCTCCCACACCACCAGGAAGACCAGGCAGACCAGCGCGACCAGGCCCAGCGTGGTGATCATCGGCGACGAGAACCAGTCATGGTCGTTGCCGTTGTCCAGCATGAACTGCAGGCAGCCCACGCCGGCCACCAGCAACACCAGGCCAATGACGTCGATGGGTGTCTGGAAAGTCTTGGTCTCGCGCTTGCGCAGCAGCGACCAGGTGATGGCGCCGGCGGCAATGCCGACGGGCAGGTTGATGTAGAAGATCCATGGCCACGAGAAGTTGTCGGTCAGGTAGCCGCCGAGAATCGGGCCGAAGATCGGTGCCACCACTACGGTCATCGCCCACAGCGCGAGTGCAATGCCTTGCTTGGCCTTCGGGTAGCTCGCCAGCAGCAGCGTGAGGGACAAGGCCACCATCGGGCCCGATCCTGCGCCCTGCATCAGGCGGGCGATCACCAGCATCGGCATCGACGTGGCGAGGCCGCACATCATCGAGAACACCACGAACAGGAACACCGAGAAGACGAAGGTCTTCACTTCGCCGAAGCGCCGCGCGATCCAGCCGGTGAGCGGCTGCATGATCGCGCTGGCCAGCGAGTAGGAACTGATGGTCCAGGTGCCTTCGCTCGCGCTCACGCCGAGGCTGCCCGCGATATGCGGCACCGCGACGTTCACGATGGTCATGTCCAGCACCTCCATGAAGGTGCTGAATGCGACCGCGATGGTCAGAAGGACCAGTGCGGTGCCATGCAAGGGCGGTAAGCCCTCGGCGGTCTTCTCTTCGTTCGATTGGTCGGCCATGGCGGCGTATCCGTCTCGTCAGTCCGCGGAGCCCTGGCGAACGTTTGCCTTGATGATCTTCTCGGCCTCCGCGTCCGCCTTGCTGGCCATCTGCTCATAGACATCGGTCTGGGCGATCGGCTGACCGCTGCCCTGCGGTGCCATCATCGCGCCCTTGTCGTTGGTGATGTCCACCGTCACTTCAGTGGACAGGCCCACGCGCAGCGGATGCTGGTCGAGTTCCTTGTCGTCCAGCGCGATGCGCACCGGCACGCGCTGGATCACCTTGATCCAGTTGCCCGTGGCGTTTTGCGCGGGCAGCAGCGAGAACACGCTGCCCGTGCCGGCGCCCAGGCCGATCACCTTGCCGTGGAATTCCACGCTGCCGCCGTAGACGTCCGACTCGATCTTCGCCGGCTGACCCACGCGGATATGGCGCAGCTGGTTTTCCTTGAAGTTCGCGTCCACCCACAGGTCGTGCAGCGGCACCACAGTCATCAACTGCTGGCCCGGCTGCACGCTGTTGCCGAGCTGCACGCTGCGCTGGGCGACGTAACCCGTCACCGGCGCGTAGATGCTGTTGCGCTGTGCGGCAATCCACGCGGCGCGAAAGTTCGCGCGTGCCTGTTCCACTGCCGGGTTGTTGGTGACCACGGTACCTTCGATGGCTGCGTGCGCGGCCTGCGCCTGTGCCTGCGCCGCATCGAGCGCGGCCTGCGCCTGATCAACACCATCGCGCAGGTGCTGCACCACTTCCGGCGCTTCGGCCTGCTCGGCGATCAGCGGCTGGCGGCGGGCCAGGTCGGCCTGCGCCTTCTTCAGGTCCACTTTCGCCTTGGCAACCTGCGCATCGGCGCTGCTAGCGGAATCCGTCTGCTGGCGCACCTGTCGCACGGCCTGCGCGAGCGCGCTGCTGGCCTGCTGCAGGCGCACGTCGGCATCCGTGTTGTCGAGCTTCACCAGCACCTGGCCGGCTTCGACGCGTTGCGTGTCGTCCGCCAGGATGGCCACCACGGTGCCCGGCACCTGGGCGGAAATCGCGACCTGGTTGCCGCCCACGTAGGCGTTGTCGGTCTTCTCGCGGGTGGAGAACACGAACAACCACAGCAACACCCATGCGATGCCCGCGAGGATGAACACCGTCGCCACGATCAGCAGTGCATGGCGGCGCTTGGCTGGATCCTTCGCGGCCATGCCGCTGTCGTTGTCCTGCGGTTTGGCGTTGGAATCAGTGGCGCTCATGGGCGGCGTCTCCGGAAAGGTTCGATGCGGAAGATGAGGTGTCGCTGGCGGCCTGTTCGGGCGTGACGGCGCGGTAACCGCCGCCAAGGGCCTTGATCAGCGAAATGTCGGTGGACAGCGCCTGCGCATGCAGGGAGAGCTCGTCATCCTGCTGCTGCAGCAACTGTCCCTTGGCGGCGAGTGTTTCGCGCTGGTCGCTCACGCCGCGGCGCACTCGCGACTGCGCATTGGCAAGCAGGCTCTGGTTCGCCGCGATCTCGCTTGCCTGTTCCTTGCGGCGGCCTTCGATCTGCTGCGCGGTAAGGCTCTGCGTGGCGACATCCCGTGCGGCGCCGAGCACGGTGCTGTTGTATTGCGCCACGGCCGCATCGAGCTGTGCCTTGCTCACTCCGTAGTTCGCTTCGAGCAGCCCGCCGGTGAAGATGGGCAGATGCAGCGCCGGTGTCAGTGCGAACACGCGGTTGCCGGCATTGAACATCTTGTCCAGGTCGATGCTGGAGAGCCCGGCCATCGCGCTGATGCTGATGTCCGGGTAGAACTCCGCACGAGCCACATCGGTCTGGCGCAGCGCCGCTTCCACCTGCCAGCGACTGGCCGCGATGTCGGCACGTCGCGCCATCAGGTCCACGCCGACGTTGTCCGGCAAGCCGCCGGTGACGTCGGGCAGGGCGTGCGGCTGAAGAGGCGGCAGTTGCGAGGGAGCCACGCCTACCAGGCTGGCCAACGCGGCCTGGCGGATCTTCGCCGAGCTCTGCAGTGCCACCAGCATCTGCCGCGTAGCGGCAAGCTGCGCCTTCGCCGACTGCACAGTATCCGGGCGATCCACGCCCTGGCGCACCCGCAGCTCGGCCATGCGCAACAACTGTTCCTGCGTCTGCACGCCTTGTTGCGCAATGTCGATGCGCGCCTCGTCGGCGAGCCACCCGAAATACGTATCGGCGACCGTGCTCTGGATCGCCAGCGCGGCGGCGCTGTGCTGTGCTTCGGCGGCGTGCGCCTGGTCCACGGCCGATTCGATGGTCGCGCGCTTCTTGCCCCACCAATCGAAGTCGTATTGCGCCTGCACGCCGATGTCGCCCTGGTTGTACCAGGTGAAGCCAAGGAACTTCGGCGGAATGAGGCCGTTCTCGCTCAGTCGCTGGCGTTCGACTTGCGCGCTTCCGTTCACGTTGAGTCCGGCCTGCGCCGTGGCCGCACGGATGGACTGCTGCGCAGATGCGACACGGGAGCGTGCCTGCTCAATGTCCGGCGAGTCCTTCATCGCAAGCGCGATGAGGGAGTCAAGCTGCGGATCGTTGTACTGGCGCCACCACTCGGCGTCGGGCCAGCCGGCGCGATGACCCGCGTCCAGCCCTGCGAGCGGGACGTCGTCGCGTATGGCGGGATGCCCGAGCTTGGCCGGAATGGAGCAGCCGACCACGGCCAGGGCGACGGCACAGGCGAGCAGCATGCGCGGCAGCTGGCCCTGGCGAATCGGAACACGTGAACTCATGGACTGGGATCCGAAGATTGAAGAGAGTCGATGTTCAGCGCGACCTGGCGCAGAAGGCGTTCGAGCGTGCGCTTGTCGCTTGCACTCAATGACGCATAAGCGCCGAGCACCTTGGGAAAGAGCGGCGGGAGAATCTTGCGCACCAGGCGTTTCCCCGTCGGCGTGATGTTCAGGACGATGCGTCGCCGGTCTTCCGCGCTGTGGGAGCGTGCGGCAAGTCCTGCTTTCACCAGCGCATTGCCGATGCGCGTCATGTTGGTGGCGCCCTGTTGTGCGAAACCACACAGCTCGCTGGGCGTGGCGCCCTCGGGGCTGCTGTAGAGCGCCATCAGCGTGCGGAAGTCGCTGTCGTTCAGTCCATGCGGCTTGAGATACGCCTCCACCTCGCCGAGCAGGGTGCCGCCCACCAGCAACAACAGGCGGGTCAGGCGGACCTCCTGCTGCGGAGCATCCGGGATCATTTCGCCCACGCGGGCGATCCCTGCATCCATGCGGTTGAGCCCTTCACGGAGGTTGCTCATTTCATCAAAGGATATTTCACTGGTGAAGTATTACCGTACACGCGTCGCACCGAAGATCACAAGTGCCGCGTCAATGTGCGGCGAATTGCTGGTTCACAAAACGATCTTGCGGTCAGACCCGGGTGAAATTGAACAGCGAGCTCGCGTTCGCCGTGGTGATCGCGGCGATCGCCTCCTCGCTTTCGTCACGTAGTTGCGCGATGACCTGAAGTACTTCGGTGAGGTTTGCCGGCTCGTTGCGCTCGCCGCGGTGGCGTGCGCCGGGCTGGTCCGGGGAGTCCGTCTCGAGCAGGAGGTATTCCATGGGCATCGTCGCGACGATACGGCGAAGGCGTTGTGCGCGCTCATACGTGACGGGCCCGCCAATGCCGAGATGGAATCCCATGTCCCAAAGCCGCTCGGCTTGTTGCTGGCTACCCGAGAAACTGTGGACCACGCCGCGCAGCCCACCCATGCGTTTCATGGTCGACGTGACCTCGTCCACGGCGCGACGGGCATGGACGATCACGGGCAGGTCGAAGTCGCGAGCGATGTGCAATTGCCGCTGGAAATACTCGCGCTGCCGTTCAGGGGCCAGATCGGAAACGAAATAGTCGAGACCAATCTCGCCGACCGCCACCGCGCGATGGGTCTTCAATTGCACCACCAGCGCGTCCAGATGTTCCGGGCGGTGCTGGTCAAGGAACATCGGGTGCATGCCATAAGCGGGGTGCGCCTGCGGGTTTGCCTCGCAGATGGCCGCAATGCGAGCCCAGGAAGCCTGGTCGACGGCGGGGACCACGATGTGTCGTATGCCTGCCTCGCGAGCGCGCTCGAACATGGCAGGCCGGTCGGCCGCAAAGCCGTCGTCGTCGATATGCGCATGGCTGTCAGTGAGTTCGAGCACAGATTAAGGCTTCCTGTCCGCCGAAAATGGCTGGCTGAGGTCTAAGCGAGCATTCAGTGAATCAAGGGTTCAATTGGCAGCACGTACGGATCGATTCAGGCGGTTGCGGGGTGCGCCGCCGATCCAGACAGGAGAACATTATGAACAGGTTGGTCGCTTCAGCGCTGCATGTTGGCATCGGCGCTGTGTTGGTGTTGGGACTTTCGGCGTGCAACCGCGACGCCAATGCCGACGGTGGCGTGGGTGGCACGGCGCAGCAGGCCGCTGGCCAGGATGGTGCGAAGTACGCCCGCGTGGTGAGTGTGACGCCCGTGCGCGAGCAGGCCTCGGCGCCGCAGCAGGTATGCCATGACGAAGTGGTGACGCAGCACAAGCCGGTGCAGGACACGCACCAGATCGCAGGCACCGCCATTGGCGCCGTCGCGGGTGGCCTGTTGGGCAATCAGATCGGTGGCGGCAAGGGCCGTACGCTTGCCACGGTGGCAGGCGCCGTCGGCGGTGGTTATGCCGGCCACGAAATCCAGGCAAATCATCAGCGCAATGCCACCACGCAAACCACACAGCGTCGGTGCGAAACGGTGCCGGGCAATGGTGGCGACAAGGTGGTGGCATACGACGTGAGTTACGAGTACAACGGTGTGACCCGCACGGTGCGCATGGATCACGATCCGGGCGACAAGCTGCAGGTACAGGAAGGTGTGGTAGCCGTTTCCGACGCTCACTGAGGACTCACGCCATGCAGACATTGCTTAGACATTTGGCTGTCGTTGGATTGATTTCAGTTCTGGCGCTTCTTTCCGGATGCGAGACGCCGCCACAACGGCAGGTGGTCTACAGCGGAAGTTCCAATCGTTGCGAGCAATGTGGCGTGGTGAGTGATGTGCGCCAGATACAGACACAGAAGGGCTCGTCGCCGCTCGGCATGGTCATCGGCGGCATTGCCGGTGGCGTGATCGGCAATCAGTTCGGCGGTGGCAGCGGCAAGGCCCTGACGACGGTGGCTGGTGCCGTGGCGGGCGGCGCCATCGGCAACCAGGTCGGCAAGAATTCCGGCGGTCCCGATGTCGCCTGGCAGGTCACGGTAAAGCTGGACGACGGCCGGTACGCGACCGTCACGCAGGCGGCGGACCCGCAGGTGCGCCCCGGCGATTACGTGCAGATCCGCAACAACCTCGTCTATCGACTTTGACGTAAAGACGTATAGACGTCCAAATGAAAAGGCCCTCTTGCGAGGGCCTTTTTTATAGGTTGATTTGTCCTTCAGTTCACCGCGTAGAACGCGTGGTCGCCGATTGTCTTGACGACGCGCTTGGTCGACCACGTAGGGGCCACGGCGAGCGTGGCGAAGTGGTCGGCCTGCGGTACGTACACCGTGCGTTCGCCCTTGGGCAGGCTCCAGTTGCTGATCGAGTCACCAGCAATCTTCCATGCCTTGGTCCAGGAGTTCACGTCGGTCACTTCAAAATTTTGCGCTGTCGTCGTCAGTGCGAACTGACGCGGTGAGGTCACGACCTCACAAACGCTGTCGCCCCAGGTGCCGCGATCACGGCGGCGAAGAGCAACCTCGGCCACCGCGTACTGCCCGATGGTCGATTCACTGCGTGCCTCGAGATACACCGTCGTGGCCAGGCAGGTCTGGTCCGCGAGGGGCTGGGGCAGCACGGACGCCAACCACAACAGCATCGAAAGTTTCATCGTCTGCCTCCAACGTGCTGTACGCGCGAAGCCGGTGATGCGTGACTTCGAGCGCCGTTGCGGTGGACGGGCGGGCAGGCCGTTCCACCTGGATTGAACACCTTGGCCGAAACTTGTGGCCATGGCGGTTTGCCACGGGATTGTGGCCAGTCGAGCGGCTGATCCGGTGCCACTCTCAACTTGTTCGTGCTGCAACGGCTTGGTTCGGTTACGACGACCGCGTTGCCTGCAACTACACCGCATCGATGGCGGTTTTTACGCCGGCGTTATCAGCCGGGTCGCGCTGATCCGGACCCCTCCGGTTCGTCGCGTATGTCAGCACCCGTGGGCAATGGGTGCTACTGAATTGGCTGGCGGAGACTAGTGGCGAGTTTCCGATCTGGCAAGTGCCTGGCAGTTCAGGTTCACATTATGCTCACGTTGACTGAAGCGTTCGCGAATCCGTGCGCAAGCACTTGCTTCATGCCGGCCAGCTCTTCTCGATGTGCATCGTGATGACTTCGTCTGCGATGTCGAACGTACTGTTTTGCAGTGACGTCGCGAGCTGGTCATCGATCACCGCGAGAGCAAGCGTGCGTGCTCCGTCATGGGCGACATCGAGCACTTGCACGGCTCCGTCGTCGCCATGGCGCAGCAAGGTGCCCCCAGTCAAGTACTGCGACAATACGACGCAATGCATATGCCGCTTGTGTCCACCGCGGTAGTGAAGCCGCGCCACGATCTCTTGTCCGGGATAACAGCCCTTGGCGAACGACACGGCCTGCAGGCGTTCGAAAGAGAGGGCCGGCGGAAGCAGGGTGCCGAGCACGTTCTCGGGCAGCCAGGGCCAGCCGGCGAGAACTTGCGGCCTTTGCCAGGCCTCATCGTTGCGCTCGGCGCCTATGACAAGACTGTGGTCACCGCAGCCGATCCTGTAAGCATCGCCTTCACGAGCGACAGCGTAAGTGTCCAATGCCTGGCCGGTGCCCAGGTGGCGTGGCGCGAGTGCAGTCAGCCTGACCTTGGCGCGAAACACATAGCGCTGCAGTGACTGCGCCATCGCGGCGGCGTCGCCCCCACGCAACAGCAGCAGCAAGGCATCTTCCGCAACGCGGGCGAGATGGAAAAACGCGAGCACCCGGCCTTGTGCATCGAGCCACGCACTGAACTGCCATTGCCCGACGGCGAGCGCCTGGACATCGCTGGTGAACTGGGATTGGGCAAACGCAACGGCGTCGGCGCCTTCGATCGACAGGGTCTGTGCGGAGTGGTGTGTAACCATAAGTGGGCGAGGTGAGGGCAGGGCGTCCGCCATACAAGTATGGTCCGCTTACTGTCAGACGATCACGTCGCCGTCAAGGTTGTGCTGCATTTACGCAAGTATTACGCTTTTACGGCTTTCACATACCATGTCCGATACGTCCTCCCAACCAAAGTCCTCGCCGACTTCCGCTCCCGCGGAACAAGCGACCGTGCCTGCCGTTCCGGCCACGGAAAAGACCCCGGCTGAGCGGCCGGCCCCGGATCCCACGCGCTACGGCGACTGGGAAAAGAACGGGCGCTGTATCGACTTCTGATTTTCGCCACGCCGGCCGATTGCGTCGGCAGCGTCGGAGATAGGGAAGGGCGGTAAAGGGCATCAGCGATTCCACCCAGGATAGCCGCCATGGCAGACACGCAACGACCGCTCTCTCCACACATGGGCATATATAAGTGGCAGGTGCAGATGGTGACGTCCATCTTGCATCGCGCGACCGGCATTGCCCTCTCCGTCGGAACTTTGCTCGTACTGTGGGGAGTGTTCTCCCTCGCCTCCGGCGAAGACAGCTACAACCAGTTCAAGACCTGCATCGGCAGCCCGATCGGTCTGGTTCTGCTGTTTGGCTGGACCTGGTCGCTGTTCTATCACCTGTGCAACGGCATCCGTCATCTGCTGCAGGACGGTGGCATGGGTTATGCCATTCCGCAGTTCGTGCGTTCGAGTTGGCTGTCGATCATCGTCAGCATCGTGCTGACCGTGCTGGTGTGGGCCTACGTGTTGACTTCCGGAGGTGCCGCATGAGCGCGAACGGCCAGAAGCATGACGTGCGCAGCGACCTGCGCAATCCGCTCAAGCGCGCCCGCGGGCTTGGCTCGGCGCAGTCCGGCGTCGGCCACTGGTGGACGCAGCGCGTCACGGCGGCGGCGCTGGTGTTCCTTGGCGTCTGGTTCGTGCTGACCGTGCTCAGCATGGTCCATGCCGACTACGCCACCGCCCGCGCCATCGTCGCCAAGCCGTGGAACGCGGTGCTGCTGGTGGCCTTCGTGCTCACCGTGTGCTGGCACGCCGTGCTCGGCCTGCAGATCGTGATCGAGGACTACGTGCATACGCGCTGGAAGGAAGTCTCCCTCCTGGTGCTGGTGAAGTTCATTGCAGTGCTTGGCACGCTGGCCACCCTGATGGCCGTGCTGCACGTGGCGCTGGGAGCCTGATTCCATGGAAAGCTACAAGATCCAACAGCATAAGTACGACGTGATCGTGGTCGGCGCCGGCGGCGCGGGCCTGCGCGCCACCTTCGGCCTGGCCGAAAAGGGCCTCAAGGCCGCATGCATTACCAAGGTGTTCCCGACCCGCTCGCACACCGTGGCGGCGCAGGGCGGCATCTCGGCCGCGCTCGGCAACATGGGCGAGGACGACTGGCGCTTCCACTTCTACGACACCATCAAGGGCTCCGACTGGCTCGGCGATCAGGACGCAATCGAATACATGTGCCGCGAGGCGATTCCGGCCATCATCGAGCTGGAACACTACGGCGTGCCGTTCTCGCGTACCGAGGAAGGCAAGATCTACCAGCGTCCGTTCGGCGGCATGACCACCCACTACGGCAAGGGCACCGCGCAGCGCACCTGCGCCGCCGCCGACCGTACCGGCCACGCCATCCTGCACACGCTGTACCAGCAGGCGCTGGCGCATGACGCCACGTTCTTCATCGAGTACTTCGCGATCGACCTCATCTTCGACGAAGAGGGCGTTTGCCGCGGCGTGCTCGCGCTGGACATGAACGAAGGCACGCTGCATTTCTTCCGCGGCCAGTCCGTGGTGCTTGCCACCGGCGGCTACGGCCGTGCGTACTTCAGCGCCACGTCGGCCCATACCTGCACCGGTGACGGCGGTGGCATGGTGCTGCGCGCGGGCCTGGCGCTGCAGGACATGGAGTTCGTGCAGTTCCATCCGACCGGCATCTACGGTTCGGGCTGCCTGATCACCGAGGGCGTGCGTGGCGAAGGTGGTTATCTCACCAACTCCAACGGCGAGCGCTTCATGGAGCGCTACGCGCCGAACGCCAAGGATCTCGCTTCGCGTGACGTGGTCAGCCGCGCCATGACGATGGAGATCCGCGAAGGCCGTGGCGTGGGCGAGCATAAGGACCACATCCACATCAACCTGATGCACCTCGGCGCGGAAGTGATCCACGAGCGCCTGCCGGGCATTGCCGAGTCGGCGCGCATCTTTGCCGGTGTGGACGTGACCAAGGAACCGATTCCGGTGATCCCGACCGTTCACTACAACATGGGCGGCATCCCGACCAATTACCACGGTGAAGTGGTGCAGAAGCGCGGCGACGACGTCGACGCCGTCGTGCCGGGCCTGTTCGCCATCGGCGAAGCGGCCTGCGTGTCGGTGCACGGCGCCAACCGCCTGGGCTCCAACTCGCTGCTCGACCTGGTGGTGTTCGGTCGTGCCGTGGCCAACCGCTGCGCCGAGATTGTCACCCCGGGCGCACCGCACAAGGATCTGCCGGCCAGCGTGCTGGACAAGGCACTGGCCCGCTTCGATGGCCTGCGCAACGCCAAGGGCAGCCAGCCGACCGCCAAGATCCGCGCGGAAATGCAGCGCACCATGCAGTCCGACGCCGCGGTGTTCCGTACCGGCGAATCGCTCAAGGAAGGCTGCGAGAAGATCTCCAAGGTGCGCGAGTCGTTCAAGGACGTCGGCGTCAGCGATCGTTCGCTGGTGTGGAACTCCGACCTGATCGAGACGCTGGAACTGGCCAACCTGCTCGACCAGGCCGTGGCGACGATGTACTCGGCGGCGCAGCGCGAAGAGAGTCGTGGTGCCCATGCTCGTGAGGACTTCCCGGACCGTGACGACCACAACTGGCAGAAGCACACGCTGGTGGCGGTCGACGAGAGCGGCAAGGCCAGCTTCGATTTCCGTCCGGTGCACATGTACACCATGACGAGCGATGTCGAAGTCGTCCCGCCGAAGAAGCGCGTTTACTGATCGCAAGCGGGGAACCTGATGGTTCCCCGGCGTTGTACCGGCGCTCGCAAGACGAGCTGTTACGACAAGCACGAATTTAAGTGAGGCAAACGTGGCAGAGTTTTCGCTACCCAAGAATTCCAAGGTCCAGCCGGGCAAGCACTTTCCGGCCAAGGACGCGAAGAAGCCCCGTACGTTCCGCATCTATCGCTGGAGCCCGGACGACGGCCAGAATCCGCGCATCGACACGTACGAGGTTGACCTCGCTGCGTGCGGTCCGATGGTTCTGGACGCGCTTCTGAAGATCAAGAACGAGATCGATCCGACGCTGACGCTGCGCCGTTCATGCCGCGAAGGCATCTGCGGTTCGTGCGCCATGAACATCGATGGCACGAACACGCTGGCCTGCACCAAGGCCATCGGCGATTGCGAGTCGGGCGACGTGAAGATCTATCCGCTGCCGCACATGCCGGTGGTGAAGGATCTGGTGCCGGACCTCACGCACTTCTACGCACAGTTCGCCTCGATCAAGCCGTGGCTGCGCACGCAGAGTGCGGCGCCGGACCGCGAGCGCCTGCAGTCGCCGGAAGACCGCAAGAAGCTCGACGGTCTCTACGAGTGCATCCTGTGCGCCTGCTGCTCCACCAGCTGCCCGAGCTACTGGTGGAATGGCGATCGTTATCTTGGTCCGGCCATCCTGCTGCAGGCTTATCGCTGGATCGTCGACAGCCGCGATGAAGACACCGGTGCCCGCCTGGACGACCTGGAAGATCCGTTCAAGCTGTATCGCTGCCACACGATCATGAACTGCGCACGCACGTGTCCGAAGGGCCTGAATCCGGCCAAGGCGATTGCGGAGATCAAGAAGCTGATCGTCGAGCGTCGCTCGTAAGCATTCGCTCTTTCCCTCTCCCCTTTGGGGAGAGGGCAGGGTGAGGGGCGGGGCTCGCGAATGAGCTTTCACTTGCCGGGACTGAGTCAAGATTGGCCCCTCACCTCAGTCCTCTCCCCAGCGGGGAGAGGAAGCATTCGGTAGGAGACGCCCCGCATTTATGGACGAAGCCCGCATCAAACGTCTCCGGTGGCGCACGCGCCGCGGCACTCGCGAACTCGACGCGTTGTTCGGTGGCTGGCTGGACGAGCGTTTCGCCACCGCTGACGAAGCACAGCGACAGGCGTTCGACGAACTTCTCGATGTGCAGGACCCGGACCTTTGGGACTGGGTGATGGGTCACGCCAAGGCGACGCGCCCGGACTGGCAGGCCATCATCGATGACATCCGCGCCCGCCATCGGCTTTGAATACCAACCGTCGCGGTGGCTGGGTCGGGTGCTTCTGGCCGTGGCCGCGCTGGCGATGATGGCGCTCTGGCTGAGCGCTGTTCCGATACTTGCCAAGATCGTGCTGGCCGTGACGCTGGTGGTCGCAGCGGGCAGAGCTTGGTCTCGGTTTGCACGTTCTCCGGTCGTGGCTGCCGGCTGGAGCCAGCGAAGTGGCTGGACCCTGAGGATGGCCGATGGCGAGGACCAGCCTGCAACGCTACATGCCTTTCGCACGGCGGGAGACAGGCTCGTCTGGCTGCATCTCGCTGTGTCCGGCCCGCGGAGCATTTCGTTGCTGCTCGCGCCGGACAACAGCGACGGCGATATTCGCCGACGACTTCGCATGCGCCTGGCCTTGGCCTCGAATAGCGAGCGTCACGCCGCCGGGCACTCTGCCGGCTGAACGCGGTCCTACGGTTTGGCCGCATCTCAGGCGATAATCAGCGCCATTCGGGCGGCCAGCCCCCAAGAACCCACAAGCGACCGCCCTAATGTTCCGACCGCTCGAGTTATTCATCGGCCTGCGTTATACCCGCGCCAAGCGTCGCAACCAGTTCATCTCCTTTATCTCCACGGTCTCGATCGTGTGCATCGCCATCAGCGTCACCGCGCTGATCACGGTGATGTCGGTGATGAATGGCTTCGACGACGAGCTGCGCTCGCGCATCCTCGGCGCCATCTCGCACGCCACCGTGTCCGGCATGCCGGGGCAGAGCGTGCAGGACTGGCCGCGTGCGGTGCAGATCGCCGAAGCCAACAAGCACGTGAAGGGCGCGGCGCCCTACGTGGAAACCGAGGCTTTCCTGCAGGCGCGCCGTCCGAGCGGTGCAGTGGTGCGTGGCATCGAGCCCGCGCAGGAACCCAAGGTATCGGACATCGGCCAGCACATGGTCGAAGGCCAGTTGAGCGATCTCACACCGGGCAGCTGGAACATCGTGCTCGGCCGCGAACTCGCGATGACGCTGGGTGTGGCCGTGGGCGACAAGGTCATCATGGCCGTGCCGGCGTTTCATTCGTCGCCTATCACGGGAAGCGTGCCGAACTTGCGCAGCTTCAAGGTGGCCGGCGTGTTCGAGATGGGCATGCAGGAGTTCGACTCGGGCCTTGCCTTGGTCAACATGGCCGACGCCGAGCGCATCAACCAGATCGATGGCCCAACCGGCATTCGCCTGCGCCTCGATGACATGTTCAATGCGCGTAGCGTGGCCCACGAGCTTGCCGATCAGCTGGGACAGGTCTATCGCGTGGAAACCTGGATGGACAGCCACGCCAACTTCTTCTCCGCCATCTCGATGGAGAAGAAGGTGATGTTCATCATCCTCTCGCTCATCATTCTGGTCGCGGTGATCAACCTCATCTCCATGCTTATGATGCTGGTGACCGACAAGCAGGCCGACATCGCCATCCTGCGCACGCTGGGTTCCACACCGCGTAGCATCATGGGCATGTTCATGGTGCAGGGGGTACTGGTGGGCTTTGTCGGCATCGGCTTCGGCGTGGCGCTGGGTTCGCTGCTGTCGTGGAAGCTGCCTGGCATCGTGAAATGGATCGAGCACGTTACCGGCGTGACCTTCCTGTCGCCGGACGTTTATTACATCAGCGAGCTGCCGAGCAAACTCAGTGCCAGTGACGTGGGCTGGGTGGCCTTGATCACTTTCCTGTTCTCGCTGCTGGCCACTCTTTATCCCGCATGGCGTGCGTCGCGCACCCAGCCCGCGCAGGCGCTGCGCTATGAGTAAAGTCATGACCAACGACATCGTTCTGCGCGCCAGCCATATCGCCAAGGTTTACGAAGAAGGCGACTTGAAGACCGACGTACTGGCCGACGTGAGCTTTACGCTGAAACGCGGCGAGACACTGGCCATCGTGGGTGCGTCGGGCTCGGGCAAGAGCACGCTGCTGCACATCATCGGTGGCCTGGACACGCTGACCCGCGGCGAGGTGGAAGTGGAGGGGAAGAATCTCTCGCGACTTTCCGATGCCGATCGTGGCCGCGTGCGCAATCGCTCGATGGGCTTCATCTACCAGTTCCATCACCTGTTGCCCGAATTCACCGCGCTGGAGAACGTGTGCATGCCGCTGCTGATCCGCGGCGTGGCGATCGCGGAAGCCGAGCGCCAGGCCAGCGAGCTGCTTGGGCGCGTAGGCCTGAGCCAGCGTCTTGGCCACAAGCCGGCCGAGTTGTCCGGTGGCGAGCGCCAACGTTGCGCCGTGGCGCGTGCACTGGTGACGCGGCCGGCGGTGGTGCTGGGCGACGAGCCCACCGGCAACCTCGACGAGGGCAATGCAGCGCAGGTCTACGACCTGATGCTGGAGCTCAATCGCGAGATCGGTACCAGCTTCATCCTCGTGACGCATGACAGCCGGCTCGCCCAGCGCATGGATCGCACGCTGGAACTGCACAACGGCATGCTGCTGGACAAGATCTACGCCTGATCGTCGCGTGCTGTAGGTGTCGGCGAAAGGAGCCGATGCCTACGAGGTTTCGCGACGTGTCCCTGGCGCTGGCCCACTAAGCTGACTCCTTCCTTTGGAAGGGGATGCGTGTGCGCAAGGATGGGGCGGTTGCGCCCGCGATCATGCTGTTGATCGGCGTATTGCTGGTTCAGTGGCTGCCGGTGCTGCCGCCACGTTGGGTCTGCATGGCCTTGGCTGCCTGTGCTCTGTTGATCATGGCTATCGCGCCGAGCTGGCGCCGGCTGGCATGGTGCGCATTCGGCTTCGCGTGGGCGTGCTGGCGCGGTGGCGTGGCGATGGATGCCCGCCTGCCGCGTGAACTGGAAGGCATGGATGTGCGCGTCGTGGGCCGCACGGTGGATCTTCCGTCGATGCGCGAGGATGCCACCGGTTTCCTGTTGTCGATCGAGCATGCGACGCTGGGTGAGCAAATCGTGCCGCTGCATGGCCGCGTGCGCGTGAACTGGTACGACGATGCGCCATCCGTACCGCCGTGCAGTCGCTGGGAGCTCATCGTGCGGCTCAAGCGGCCGCGTGGCCTCATGAATCCGGGCGGCGCCGATAGCGAACGCACTGCTCTGGAACGCGGCGTCGTGGCGACCGGCTACGTCCGCGACGATCCGGACAACCGTGTCCTCGAGACCGGTCGCTGCATCGATGACGTGCGCGCGGTGATCAGCAACGCCATCGGCTCGCGCGTGACCGACACGCGCGACGCGGCCTTGCTGCAGGCGTTCGCCGTGGGCGATATCCGAGGGCTCACGCCGCGCGACTGGGCGGTGGCGCGCGCCAACGGCATTCCCCACCTGTTGGCGATCTCGGGATTCCACGTGGGTGTGGCGGCGGTGTTCGGGCTGTGGCTGGCGCGGTTGCTTTACATGCTTTGGCCAACACTCGCGTTGCGGATACCCCGCTTGCCGGTGCAGGCGGCGTCGGCCTTGCTGGCGGCGGGCATCTACAGCGCGCTTGCGGGGTTTGGCCTGCCTACGGTGCGCACGCTGCTGATGATCGCGGTCGTGGCGCTGGCCCGGGGATTGCGCCGCGCGCCAAATGGGCTGCAGTCGCTGGCGCTGGCCTTGTTTGTGGTGCTTCTGTTCGATCCGCTTTGCGTATTGGCGGCCGGCTTCTGGTTGTCGTTCGTGGGGGTGGCTTTCCTGATGGTCTGTATGACGGACCGCGGCCAAGGGCTGCGCGGCTTCGTGCGCGAGCTCACGTCGACGCAGCTTTTGATGACGGTATCGCTGCTGCCGCTGACCATGTGGTTCTTCGGCCAAGCGTCGCTCGTGGGCGCGCTGTCCAATCTGTTCGCCGTGCCGTTCGTCAGCTTTGTGATCGTGCCTTGCACGTTGGTCAGCATGGTGCTGCTTGGCATTTGCCCGCCGCTTGCATCCCTTGTGTTGTGGATGACCGGACACCTTGCGCATGCGCAATGGTGGCTGCTCGATGAGATGGCGACGTGGCCGGGCGCCTTGTGGTATCTGCCGGAAGTCCGCTTATGGGCCTTGATGCTGGCGATGCTGGGAGCGTTCTGGCTCTTCATGCCAAAGGGCGTGCCGCTGCGCTGGGTGGGCGGCCTGCTCTTCCTACCGCTGGTACTGCCTATCCGCGAGCTGCCCAAGCATGGGGGATTCCAGCTGTGGACGCTGGACGTAGGGCAGGGTCTGTCGGTGTTGGTGCGTACTGAGCAGCACACGCTCCTCTACGATGCCGGCGCACGGTTTCCCTCGGACCTCGACATGGGCGAGGTCGCGGTGCTGCCTTCGTTGCACGCGCTGGGAGTGCGTCATCTGGACCTGCTGGTCGCCAGTCACGCCGATAACGATCATTCGGGCGGCATACCGTCCGTAGCGGCCGAGTATCCCGATGCGGAACGCTACTCCGGCGAGCCCGAACGCCTGACCCTGCCGATGAAGCCATGCGTACCTGGCCAATCATGGAACTGGGACGGGGTCGTGGTGAGCGTGTTGCCATCGGGTAAGGCAGGTGGGCAGGCCAACGACCGCTCTTGCGTGCTGCTGGTCGAGGGACGCAGTGGGCGTGCCCTGCTCACAGCGGATATTACCTCCCGCATCGAACCCACCGTGGTCGCGGCCATACCGCCGGGGCCGCCCATGGTGCTATCGGTGCCGCATCACGGCAGCCGTACCTCGTCGAGCAATGCGCTCCTGGCCGGCACGGAGCCCGTACTGGCCTTGATTTCCTCGGGGTGGCGCAACCGCTTTCATCACCCGCATCCGCTCGTCGTCAAGCGCTACGAAGACGCCGGCATCCCCTGGCTGAACACAGCGACCAGCGGCGCGATCGAAGTCGTGTTTCCTGGGGACGCGCCACCTTATGTGGCCGCCCGCTGGAGGTATCGCCAGGCTCGCTACTGGCGCGAATGAGGCTGAGACTGGGCCGGCGGGTGGCGCAACTGCCACCGGTGCCGCGGAACGGCGAGGCTAGACTGTTATGATGCCCCCCTCCTAAACGATCGAGTGGTCCGGAGTCGTTGTGCTGGAAATCCTGATGGCTGGTGGCTGGGCGATGCTGCCCATCCTGATCTGTTCGGCGGTCGCCTTGGCGATCGTGCTGGAGCGTTGCTGGACCTTGCGCCGTCGTTCGGTGCTGCCGCCCGGCCTGGGCGATGAAGTGCGCAACTGGGCGCGTTCGGGCCAGCTCGATCCCAACCATCTCAACACCCTTGCCAGCGGTTCGCCGCTGGGCGAGCTGCTGGCTTCCGCGCTGGCCGTGCGCAATCGTCCGCGCGAGCTGATCAAGGAACGTATCGAGGACACCGGTCGCCATGTCGTGCATCGCATGGAGCGCTACCTCAACACGCTCGGCACCATCGCGCTGATTGGTCCGCTGCTGGGCCTGCTCGGCACGGTGATCGGCCTCATCCGCATGTTCATGGAGGTGATGCGCGGTGGCGTGGGCGACCCCATGAAGATGGCTGGCGGCATTGGCGAGGCGCTGATCTGCACGGCCACCGGTTTGATCGTCGCCATTCCGGCCTATGTGCTGCATCGCTATTTCCGCTCCAAGGTGGCCGGTTACTGTGTGGAGATGGAGAAGCAGGCCACCCAGCTGCTCGACGAACTGACGGTCAACCAGCCGGCCCCTCGTTCGCGCACGCCGCGCGCCACCGAGTCGAGCGCGAGCTGACGCATGCGTATCGGCAACGACCGCCGGCAGGATGATTTCGAGATCAACGTGATTTCGTTGATCGACGTGCTGCTTACCCTGCTGATGTTCTTCGTGCTCACCACCACCTTCATCCAGCACTCGCGGATGCAGGTGACGCTGCCGAAGGCCAGCGCCGAGGAACGCGACATGCAGGCGCCCGCGCTTACCGTGGTAGTGGATCGCGACGGCCATTTCTTCGTCGGCAGCGACGAAGTGTTGGGTGAAGGCATCGAGCCGCTCAAGCAGGCCATCGCCAACGTCGCTGGTGATGATCGCGAGCGGCAGGTGACCATTCGCGCCGACGCAATGACGCCCCACCAGAACGTGGTAACGGCCATGGATGCGCTGGGCCAGCTCGGCTTCACCAAGCTGTCCATCGCCACGACGCCCAGTCAGGCGGACAACGCGAAGTGAGCGACAGCAGGAAGAAAGTCGCGCTGTGGGATGCGAAAAGCCGGCAGGTCTACAAGCGACTGCTCGGCTACTCGGCGCGCTACTGGCCGGTGATCCTGATTTCGATGATCGGCTTCGCGGTGGACGGCGGCGCTCTGGCGTTCTTCACCAGCAAGCTGCAGCCGATCATGGACAAACTGCTGCTGCAGAAGGATCCCTACCTCATCATGTGGATGCCGTGGTGGATCATCGGCATCTTCCTCGTGCGTGGCGTTGCCATCCTGATCAGCAACTATGGCATGGGCTATGTGGCGCGCAACGTCGTGCAGGCCATGCAGCGCGACGTATTCGCCGCCTACCTCAGGCTGCCGGCATCGTTCTTCGGCAGCGAACATTCGGGCCACCAGGTCTCGCGCATCACCTACACGAGCGAGCAGGTGGCTGCGGCGTCTTCGGATGCACTGAAGGTCACGGTGACGGAAAGCATCACGGTCATCGGCATGTTCGCTGTGATGCTCTACAAAAGCGTCTATCTCACGATGGCGCTGCTGATCCTGGTGCCTGCCATCGTGCTCATCGCCTCGGCGGTGAGCCGCCGCTACCGCGTCGTCAGCAAGCGCATCCAGGGCATGATGGGCTCGGTGACCGGCACGGTGGACGAGATGATCAGGGCGCACCGCGAAGTGCGCATCTACGGCGGGCAGGCGCAGGCGGATGAGCGCTTCAAGCAGGTGTCCGATCGCGCCCGCTACCTCAACCTAAAGATCATCGCCACCAGCGCCATCTCCGGCTCTTCCATCCAGACCGTGGCTTCGCTGGCGCTGGCCGGCATGGTGTTCCTGGCTTCGCGTCCCTCGCAGATCGACCATATCTCGCCGGGTGTGTTCATTGCCGTGTTGACGGCCATGGGCGCCATGCTGTCGTCGCTCAAGCGCCTGACCAACGTGCAGTCGAACATGCAAACCGGCATTTCGGCGGCCGAGAACCTGTTTTCGGTCATGGATCTCACGCCGGAAGTCGATCACGGCACCAAGGTGCTGGAGCGGACCCGGGGCGATCTGCGTTTCGAGAACGTCGGCCTGGTCTATCCCGCGGGCGAGTTCGAGGCGTTGAATGCCATTGACCTGCATTGCAAGCCCGGCACCGTAACGGCGCTGGTTGGCCGTTCGGGCAGCGGCAAGAGCAGCCTGGTCAGCCTGCTGCCTCGTTTCAATGAACCCACGAGCGGACGCATCCTGCTCGATGGCGACAACTACGAGGAGTACACGCTGGCCTCGCTGCGCCACCAGATCGCGTGGGTCGGGCAGAACGTCGTGCTGTTCGATGGAACGGTCGCGGAAAACATTGCCTATGGCGAACTGTCCGGGGCGAGCGAGCAGGACATCATCGCGGCCGCCGAAGCGGCGCACGCAATGGAGTTCATTGCCGCCATGCCCGAGGGCATCCGCAGCCAGATCGGGGAAGGCGGCAACAGGCTTTCCGGCGGGCAGCGCCAGCGCATCGCCATTGCGCGCGCCATTCTCAAGAACGCTCCCATTCTCGTTCTCGATGAGGCCACCAGTGCGCTCGATACCGAATCGGAGCGGCTGATCCAGCAGGCATTGCAAGGCCTCATGCGCGATCGCACCACGCTGGTGATCGCCCATCGCCTGTCGACCATCGAGCACGCGGACCAGATCGCCGTCATGGATCGCGGCCGCATCGTCGAGCGTGGCACGCACGCCGAGCTCCTGGCACAGGGCGGGCAGTACGCCGCCCTGCATCGCATGCAATTCCATCACCAGCCCGGTGATTGAGGCGCGGGCATGACGCTGGCCGAACGCCTCGAATCGGCCTGGTACGGTGTTGGCCGTGCGCCGTGGTGGACCGGACCACTGGCCCTGCTCTATGGCGTACTCACCGGATTGCGCCGCGTACTCTATCGCTGGGGCGTGCTGCGCAGCGTGCGCCTTCCGGTTCCGGTGGTGGTCATCGGCAATCTCACCGCAGGCGGCACCGGCAAGACACCGGTCACCATCGCCATCGCCGAATCGCTGCGTCGCCGGGGTTACACGCCGGGCGTTGTAAGTCGCGGTTACGGTGGATCGCAGAAGGAGCCCGCCTTGCTGGACGACTCCTCTGATCCTGCGGTGGTGGGCGACGAGCCTTGCCTGATCCGTGCCAGCGGCGTCGCCGTGGCGGTGGGGCGTGACCGGCCAGCCGCCGCAAAGCTGCTGATCGCGGCCGGCTGCGACGTGGTCATTGCCGATGACGGGCTGCAGCACTACGCACTCGCGCGTGACGTGGAAATCTGCGTGATCGATGGCGTGCGCCGCTTCGGTAACGGACGGCTGCTTCCCGCCGGGCCCTTGCGCGAGCCTTTGTCCAGGCTGGAGCAGATGGATTTCCGCATCTGCAACGGCGGTGCCGTCGCGCCCGGCGATACCCCCATGCAGCTGCAGGGCGGGCAGGTGAGTGCCCTGGTCGACGGGCAAAGCAAGCCGATCGCCGATTTCACGGGTCAGGACGTGCATGCCGTGGCGGCCATCGGCCATCCGCAGCGTTTCTTCGCCAGCCTGCGCTCCCAGGGCCTGCAGGTGATCGAGCATCCGTTCCCCGATCATCATGCGTTCGTGCCCGCCGACCTTGCGTTCAACGACGACAGGCCGGTGCTGATGACGGAAAAGGATGCGGTGAAGTGTCGGTTGTTTGCCCAGCCGCACTGGTGGGCGGTGCCTGTACGCGCCGTGCTGCCCCAGGCATTTTTCGACGAGCTCGAAGGTAGGCTGCATCGCGCCTCGACGCGCTGAGACCATGGGCCTTGCGGCAAGAAAAAGCCGGCCTTGGGGCCGGCTTTTTTCACAGGCAATGCGTGGCTATTACTGGACGCGCACGACGTTGCCGTTCGGGTCGATCTGCACCAGGTCACCCACGCGAATGGCGCTGGCGTCGGGCACGGTGACGTTGCTGTAGGCGCCGTTGCCCATCTTGATGCGCAGGGTGAAGTTCTGGCTGCCGCGGCCGCTGTTGGCGCCGATGCGGTTGCCGGCATAGCCGCCGCCCACCGCGCCAGCCACCGTGGCCAAGGTCCTGCCCTTGCCGCCGCCTACCTGGTTGCCGAGCACGCCGCCGGCGATGCCGCCGATGATGGTGCCGGCCATGCTGTGGTCGTTGCCCTGGGTGACGTTCTGGTCGATGGCTTCCACCGTGCCGCACTGGTCGCAGCGCAGGTAGATGCCATCGTTGCGGACCAGTACGCCGTTGCGGCTGGACTGGGCGCTGGCGGCCATCGGACCGGCCGCCAGCAGGGCGGCCATCGACAGCACGAGAATACGGGGGTTAAGCATGGACTCTCTCTCCTTGGGGTCGGGTTCCGGCGTCAGTCTATCCGCAGAGACTGAACCGTCGGTCAAGACCCCGTTATCATGTGCGCTTCAAACCAGCGGCACCGTGACCGACACGACACGGCGCCCACCGTCATCCACGGAGTTTCCATGAGCCTCATCCAAGTTCCGGTTTCCTACGGCGAGCTGATCGACAAGATCACCATCCTGGAGATCAAGTCCGAGCAGATCGCCGACGCGGCCAAGCTGGCCAACGTGCGTACCGAGTTGGACCTGCTCAACGGCACCTGGGCGGCGCATCCGGCATCGCAGACCGACATCAGCGACGAGCGCGCCCGCCTGCTGGCCGTGAATGAAG
The DNA here is from genome assembly GCA_000632805.1 of Dyella jiangningensis. Classification (GTDB taxonomy): domain Bacteria; phylum Pseudomonadota; class Gammaproteobacteria; order Xanthomonadales; family Rhodanobacteraceae; genus Dyella; species Dyella jiangningensis. The sequence goes on from CP007444.1 coordinate 1,124,637, forward strand.
CGCTGTGGGATATCGAAGACCGCATTCGCCTGAAGGAAAAGGCCCAGGCGTTCGATGCCGAGTTCATCGAGCTCGCCCGTTCGGTGTATTTCCGCAATGACGAGCGCGCGGCGGTGAAACGCGAGATCAATCTCAAGCTCGGTTCACAGCTGGTCGAAGAGAAGTCGTACCAGGATTACCGCGCGCCCTGAGCGCTGTATGCCGCTTGCTGTGGCAGCGCACAGGGTGCGCTCCCACAAGGGGCGCGGTTTCAGGTGAGGCCCAGGTGTGCGGCGCACGCCTCGAAGCGCTCGATCACCTCATCCACGCCGATGAGGTCCATCACGCCCGACTTTTCGATCTTGCTGCCCCAGGGAATGTCGCTGGCGGGTTTGCCCAGGTACCTGCGCGAAGCTTCATCGTATTTGTTCACGCACCAGCGGCGATCGGAATAGGGGCCTGAGCGGTCCGGGTTGCTGGCGGCGTGCAGGCCCAGCACCTTGCAGCCCACGGCGTTGGCCATGTGCATCGGCCCGGAGTCGGGCGTCAGCAGCATCGGTGCGCGCGTCAGCATGGCCATCATCTTCTTGAGCGTGTCCTTGCCCGTGAGGTCCAACGACTCGCGTTTGCATGCGGCGAGCACGGCATCGGCCATGCTGCGTTCCAGCGCCGAGGGACCGCCCACCAGCACCACGCGCCAGCCGCGTGCGTTCGCGTGGTCCATCACCGCGGCATAGCGCTCAGGGCGCCAGTTGCGGAGCGTGTGGCTGGATGTCGGGCTGACCAGCAGGGTGGGCGTGTCGCCCGGTACCTGCTCCGCAACCCAGGCGTGCGCTTCCTCCGGAATCGGGATATCCCAGCGCACTTGCGTCTGCTTGAGGCCCAGCGGCTCGCAGAAGCTGCCCATGGCGTCGAGTACATGTTCTCCCGTGCGGGCGGGGATGCGTTCGCCGATCACCAGTCCGTGGCCGTCCTTGGCGCGCGCCTTGTCGTAGCCGATGCGCCGGTTCGCCTTCACGAACAGGCTGAGCAGGTTGGAGCGCAGCGCCACCTGCATGTGCAGCAGCGCATCGAAGCGCCTGCCTTCCAAAGCTTTGCCGACCTCGCGCATGCCAGCGAAGCCGGCGCCCTTGTCGAACGTCACGAAGTTCACGCCGGGCAGGTCGCCAACCAGGCGCCGCTCGAGCTTGCCCACGATCCAGGTCAGCTCGACCTGCGGCCAGGCGGCCTGCAGCGTGCGCACCAGCGGCACGACATGGGTGACGTCGCCGATGGCGGAGGTGCGCAGCAGGCAGATCGAGGCGGGAGGAGTCATTAGGCTAGAATCGCTGGAATGGGGCTTGGAGCGGCGTCGGAAGCACAAGGTATGGCGATGCAGGAACGAATCCGCGAAGACGCCGCCGGAGCGATTCTGTTCGACGCCGCGGTGTCGCCACAAGTCGACGTCGACTGGTTCGACCCCGAAGCGTGGCAGGCACGCGGTGCGTTGCGCCAGCAAAGCGGCGGCCGTGGCGGCGTGGCCATCATCGACACGCCCGCCGGCGAATGCGTGCTGAGGCATTATCGTCGCGGCGGCATGGTCGCAAAACTGATGGGCGATCGCTATCTGTGGAGGGGCGCGGACCACACGCGTTGCTTCGCCGAATTCCGCCTGCTGGGCCGGATCGCCGAACTCGATCTGCCAGGGCCGCAGGCGGTCGCCTGCCGTTACCGCCGCGAAGGATGGTTCTACACCGCCGACCTGATTACCCGTCGCATCGCACATGTGCGGACTCTCGCCGAATGCCTTGCCTCCGGACTGCTGGACGGCGAGATGGCCGAGTTGGTTGGCGCATTGGTGGCCCGTTTCCATCGCGCCGGCATCTGGCACGCCGACCTCAACGCGCATAACGTGCTGGTGGCACCCGAGCAGTTGTACCTGATCGATTTCGATCGCGGCCGTCAGCGCGAACCGGCGGAAAGCTGGCAGCAGGACAATCTCCGGCGCCTGCGCCGCTCACTGGTCAAGCTTGGCGCCGCGGCGCAAGGCGAAGCTGCCTTCGAGGAGCAGCTCTGGAAACCCCTGCTTTATCGCTACGAGCGGACAGTGAGAGCCTGAGCATGGTCTTCTCGCAGCCCTCGGTGCAGTCGATTGGGTGCTCGGCGGCCACTTGGTCACAACGCTTCGGGGCGGGGCGGTTTGCGGCCAGGCCGGTGTCATCGCTCAGTCGTGTATCGACATACACTCCTTCGCTCTTCCTCGTCCTGCGCGCAAACCGATTCCGCAGCGGGCTACGAGGAGACCCTAGTCAGGCTCTCTGCGCATGAACTGGAATCTACATTTTCTTGGCGTCGGCGCCGCGCATGCGGTGGAGCTGGGCTCGTCGTCGGTGGTGCTCGAGCGCGACGGTGCTCCCGTGCTGCTGATCGACTGCGGCCCCGACACGCTCGATCGCTACGTCGCCGCCTATGGCGAACCGCCCCGTGCGCTCTACATCACGCACACGCACATGGATCACGTGGGCGGGCTGGAGCGGCTGTTCTTCCGGCTATGGTTCGACGAGCAGTGGCGCGGTCGCACCCGCGTATTCATCCACGCAGGCCTGATGACCTGGCTGCAGGGGCGGGTGGCCGATTACCCGAACGTGCTCGCCGAGGGCGGCGTGAATTTCTGGGAAGCGTTTCGTCTGGTGCCGTGTACGCGCGGATTCTGGCTGGATGGGTTTTGGTTCGATGTGTTCGGAACGCGGCATCACATGGCGGGTACGTCGTATGGCGTGGCGCTGGCCGGCAGCTTTGCCTACACCGGCGATACGCGGCCGATTCCCGAGGCGCTGGCGCACGTGGCCGCCGGTAGCGAAGTGATCGCCCATGATTGCGGCTTGGTCGGCAATCCTTCGCATACGGGCATCGACGACATCGAGCGCGAGTATCCGGCATCGCTGCGCGAGCGCCTGCGCCTCTATCACTACGGCAGCGAGGCGGATGGTGCCGCGCTGCAATCGCGCGGCTATGCCATCGCGCGGGCCGGTGAACGCGTGGCGTTGCCTGCGCCAGCGCCACTGCGCCCCGATGCCGGTTGATCCACAAATTCCAGAGGCGAGCCATGTCATCCAGCCAGCTGCAGAAGTTGCTTCGCTACCGAGCATGGGCAGACCGCCTGATCTATGACGCCGTAGCCGCCTTGCCAGAAGGTGCGGCCACCGCGTCACGCGCCACCATCTTCGGCAACATGCTGCGTACGCTCAGCCACAGCTGGGTGGTCGATGACATCTTCCAGGCCCACCTGCAGGGCCGCGCCCACGGTTATACCAGTCGCAACACGCCCGAGCCGTTGCCGTTCGACGAACTGTGGCAGCGCCAGCAAGTCATGAACGCGTGGTACCTCGACTATGCGGATAGCTTGACGCCCGAGCGGGCGGCGGAAATCGTGTACTTCCAGTTCATCGGTGGCGGCGAAGGGCGCATGAGCCGCGAGGACATCATCCTGCACGTGGTCAACCACGCCACCTATCACCGTGGCTTCGTGGCCGACATGTTCTACCAGGTGCCCGCCAAACCTCCGGCTACCGATCTGCCGGTATTCCTGCGCGACGTGCCGCGGCCGGCGGGCTGAGACGCGGCCGGGCTATCTTGTACGAATGGCGCCGTGCCGGTATCCTTTCGCCTCTTTGCCGGGCCCTGGTGCCCTGCAGGCAGGTTTCACCATTGCGGAGAGGTGTCCGAGTGGTTGAAGGAGCACGCCTGGAAAGTGTGTATACGGCTTATCCCCGTATCGCGGGTTCGAATCCCGCCCTCTCCGCCAGTGAGTGAAACCGGCCGTCAGCCAAGCTGACGCATAAAGAACGTCTTATGGTGGCCCTGTCGGTCCCCCCGCGACGATAGTTCGTAAACTCCGCCAGGCCCGGAAGGGAGCAACGGTAGCGAATGATTCGGGTGCCGGGGTGTGGCTGGCAGGGCCGCCGCCTTTTCGGCACCGGTCCGGACCTGCGGTGATCGTTACTGACTTGCCCGCGGTGACTTGGCACAATCGGTTCTTGCCCCAAGATCAGGCCTCGAATGTCCTATCAGGTCCTCGCACGCAAATGGCGCCCCCGCAAGTTCGCTGAACTCGTCGGGCAGGAACACGTCGTGCGCGCGCTTACCAACGCGCTCGACACCGGGCGCATGCATCACGCCTACCTGTTTACCGGCACGCGCGGCGTGGGCAAGACCACCATCGCGCGCATCTTCGCCAAATCGCTGAACTGCGAGCGCGGCGAATCGGCCGATCCCTGCGGCGAGTGCGCGGTCTGCACCGCGGTCGACGCCGGCCGCTTCGTGGACCTGCTCGAGATCGACGCGGCCAGCAACACCGGCGTGGACGACGTGCGCGAGGTGATCGAAAACGCGCAGTACGCGCCCGCTCGCGGCCGCTTCAAGGTATACCTGGTCGACGAGGTGCACATGCTTTCCAAGCCGGCCTTCAACGCGCTGCTGAAGACGCTGGAAGAGCCGCCGCCGCACGTGAAGTTCCTGCTTGCCACCACCGACCCGCAGAAGCTGCCGGTGACGGTGTTGTCGCGCTGCCTCAAGTTCAATCTCAAGCGCCTGCTGCCCGAGCAGATCTCGGGACAGATGCGCCACATCCTGGGCGCGGAAAACATTCCCTACGAGGACGCGGCGATCGCCGAGCTGGCGCGCGGCGCCGACGGTTCGCTGCGCGACGGCCTGTCGCTGCTCGACCAGGCCATTGCCTACGGTGGCGGTTCGCTGCGCGCGGATGACGTGCGCGCGATGCTCGGCAGCGTGGCGCGTGGCCAGGTGATGGGCGTGCTGCAGGCGTTGGCGGAAGGCAACGGCGAGACATTGATGGTCGAATGCACGCGCATCGCCTCGTTCTCGCCCGATTTCGGCGGCGTGCTGGACGATCTCGCCAGCGTGCTCCACCGCATCCAGCTCATGCAGCTGGTGCCGGGTTATCGTCCTGATGACGAAGGTGACAACAGCGCACTTGCTGCGCTGGCCCAGCAGTTCGCCCCCGAAGACGTGCAGCTCTACTACCAGATCGCCACCACCGGTCGTCGTGACCTGTCGCTGGCGCCCGATGCGCGCACCGGTTTCGAGATGGCCTTGCTGCGCATGCTGGCGTTCCGTCCCGATGCTGGTGGTGGTGCGCCGGCGGCGGAACGTCCGGCGACCGCCGGAGCGCAGCGCGCGCCGGCTCCCACGCCAGCGCGTGCCGCCGCGCCGGTAGCCAACGAGCGCATGCATGTCTCCAGCGTGGCGGAAGCGCCGCGAGCTGCGCCGCCGGTGGCTGCCGCGCCCGTGGCGCCGCGCGAGCCAGTTGCCCGTGATGCGGCCGGCCTGCCGCATTGGGACAGCCTCATCGAGCAGGCGAACCTGCGTGGTCCGCTGGGGCAGCTGGCGCAGAACGCCGCCCTGCGTGGCCGTGAGGGTGCAACCCTGGTGCTCGCCCTTCAGCCCGCCCATATGCATCTGGCCGTGGAACCCATGGTGAGCCAGATGGAAGAGCGCATCAGCCAGGCGCTGGGAGAACGCGTCAAGTTGCGCTTCACCGAGGAGCGTGCGGCCGCCGCGGAGACCCCGGCAGCACGTGCCGCCAATGCCCGTGAAGCGGCCCAGTCGGCTGCCGAACAGGCCATCGACGAGGATCCGCTGGTGCAGTCGCTCAAGCGCGAATTCGGCGCGCGCGTGGTGCCCCAGTCGATCAAGCCCTTTGAGAACTGAAAGAGATAGCGGAGTAACGCCATGAGAGGACAGATCGGTCAGCTGATGCAGCAGGCCCAGCGCATGCAGGACGAGATGAAGCGTGCGCAGGAAGAGATCGCCAAGCTCGAAGTGACCGGCAGCGCCGGTGGGGGCCTGGTGACCGTGCTGATGACCGGCGCACACGAAGTACGCCGCGTGCAGATCGACCGCAAGCTGTTTGCGGACGACCCGGAAATGGCCGAAGACCTGGTGGCTGCGGCGATCAATGACGCCGTGAACAAGGTTGCCGAGGTCAGCAAGAACAAGCTCGGCGGGGTTACCGCCGGTATGAGCCTGCCGCCCGGCTTCAAGATGCCGTTCTAAAACCTCATTCTCCTGTAGGAGCGCACCCAGTGCGCGACCGCAGCGCCTGGGCGCACGACATGCGAAGGCCTGCACCGGCGCCACTATTCGCAGTTTGATCGCGCTTCGAGCGCGCTCCTACAGGTTCGAATCTTCGATTCATGAGCAAACTCCTCACCGACCTCATCGAAGCCCTGCGTTGCCTTCCCGGCGTGGGCGGCAAGAGCGCGCAGCGGATGGCCTTCCATCTGCTGGAGCGCGATCGCGAGCGCGGCTTGCGCTTGTCGCAGGTGCTGGGGCAGGCGATGCGCGATATCGGCAATTGTTCCCGCTGCCGCAATTTCAGCGAGACACCGGTGTGCACGCTGTGCGCCAGCAGCAGCCGTGACCGGCAGGTGCTATGCGTGGTGGAGTCGCCGACCGAGCTTGCCGCGATCGAGCAGGCCACCGGTTATCGCGGGCAGTACTTCGTGTTGCTGGGCCGTCTCTCGCCGCTGGATGGCCTGGGCCCGCAGGAGCTGGGCCTGGATTTACTCGCCGACCGCCTCGCCGAAGGCGACATCGAGGAAATGATCATCGCCACCAATCCCACCGTGGAAGGCGAGGCGACCGCGCATTATCTGGCGCAGCTCGCACGCGCCGCCAACGTGCGGCCCACGCGGCTGGCGCATGGCGTGCCTCTCGGCGGCGAGTTGGAATACGTGGACCGCGGCACGCTGGCCCATGCCTTCGGCAGCCGGCAATCACTGGACTGAACATCGATGGCGCCACAGCTTTCCCGCGAAATTCCCGGCAGCGACGAGTACCGCGCGTTGCGTGTAGCGGCGGGCCTCAGCGCGATGAACGAAGAGGGCGCCACCATCGGTTTGCCTGCAAGCTGGTGCTCCGTATGCGTACGCGATGGCAGCGAATTGATCGGCATGGGCCGCATCGTCGGTGACGGCGGCCTCTTCCTGTGGGTCGTCGATATCGCGGTAACGCCGGAACGGCAGGGACAGGGCTGGGGCCGGCGCATCATGCAGGCACTGATGGATGAAGTGCATGCGCGCGCGCCCAAGCGCGCCATGATCGGGCTGATCGCCGACGGCACCGCGCACGAGCTCTACGAAAAATTCGGCTTCAAGCTGGTGGCGCCGGGCGCGCACGGCATGTTGCTGCGTCTTTGAACGAACGGAGTCCTGACATGGGCGACACCATTTTCGGCAAGATCGTTCGTCGCGAAATTCCCGCGGACATCGTCTACGAAGACGACGACGTGCTGGCGTTCCGCGACCTCAATCCTCAGGCGCCGGTGCATGTACTGTTCGTGCCGAAGCGTGCCATCGCTACGCTGGACGCCGCGACAGCGGCGGACGCGGAGCTGCTCGGCAAGCTGCTGCTCGCCACGGCGGCGTACGCGCGACAGGAAGGGTTGGCGGAGCAGGGCTATCGCACGGTGATCAATTGCAATGAACATGGCGGGCAGACGGTGTTCCATCTGCACGTGCATCTGCTCGGTGGCCGCCAGATGCACTGGCCCCCGGGTTGATCCTTCGGGGGCGACGAATGCGTGTTGCGCACATCCGTTGATCTGAGCAAAAGAAAACGCCGGCCTGAAGCCGGCGTTTTCGTGTGGATCAGTGATGCGGCGGTGGTGGCATGGGGCGAGGTGCCGGCCGCACGATCACTCGCGTCGGGTAATAGCCGCCCCAATAGCCATAGCCACCCCAGCCATACGGCCCCCACGGCCCCCAGTACGGTCCCCAGAACGGGTCGTACCAGCCAGGGCCGTAATTCACCATTACCCGCTCCGGCCACAGGTAGACCACATTGGCGTCGACGCGCGGGTAGGCGTAGTTGTACTCGCCTACCTTCTCCTGCATGGTGCCGTGCAATACGCCGGTGACGGTAATGTCGCGATCGCGGGCGAATACTTCCGGATCGTAGAAGCCTGCGCGGCACGCGACGAAGCGGCCCTGCGTATCGCTGTTGCTGCTGCTGGCCGCCTTCGGGCGCGCCTGGTCATCCAGCGGACGCTGCAGGACGAAGAAGCAGGTTTCGTTGGGTCCGGGGCGGGTTTCGATGATCTGGCCGCCCCAGCGCACCTGGACTTCACCACCACCGCCCTGCTGGGCGCCGACCGACGTGATCTCGGTGAACGTGCCTTGCAATGGCTGCGGCACCGTTGCGCAGGCGGCCAGCGTGCCGATGGCAGTCGCGAGAATCAACGGCTTGTACATGGACATGACGCTTTCTCCATCGTGTAGCAGGCGCGGCGCGCCCGCGGTTCAATATCATTTGACCATGCGACGCGGTCGAAAGTCCCGTGCGGCCTGTCGAAAGTTCTTCAGCAGTTCCGCAGGCGGCTCGTCGTAGGCGTAACGCAATTCCAGATACGTCCTCATCAAGCGTTCCAGTTCCGCGCGGTGGGTGGGGAGGGCCCGGGACGCGCGGACGAAGAAGTGCTGCGGTCCCTCGCTATGGCGCCGGACTACACCCAGCGAAGCCAGCCGCCGCTCCAACAACTGCATCGACGCGCGAGCCGGATCGTTCGCGGGGCGCTTCCACATCGCCCATGCCAGTCCCAGCGCCGCAAACAGCGAACCGCCAACGGCCAGCAGCAACCCCAACATGCCCGGGTCGGTGTCGCGCAGGCCGAACGGCGTCAGCAATCCATGCTGTCGCAGTGTGTCAAAACCGATAACGCCTTGGTTCCACCAGCGGTTGACGACGTCCCAGCGGTTGCGCAGTCCAAGCCACCATTGATTGGGCGCCCACGCGGCGGCAGCGCCCGATGCCGCCGCGGCGGCGCCGAGACTGACGCGCTCAGGCCGCACGGCGGCCGTGGGATCGACGCGTCGCCAACCTTCACCGGGCATCCACACTTCGCTCCATGCGTGCGCGTCCGACTGCCGCACCAGCAGGTAATTGCCGAGCTCATTCCAGTACCCCCCCTGGTAACCGGTGACGACACGCGCGGGAATGCCGGCAGCGCGCATGAGCACGGTAAACGCGGACGAGTAGTGCTCGCAGAAGCCTTCATGCGTGGAGAACAGGAAATCATCCACCGCGTTCCTGCCCAGCGGCGCGGGCGCGAGCGTGTAACTGAAGCCGCCATCGTGAAACAGCTTCAAGGCCGCCTGGACGATGGCCTTGTCGTTGCTGCCGAACTCGGTCCGCCAGCGGTGCGCCAATGCGAGGGTCTGCGGATTGAAGTTGGCGGGCAGCCGCAATCCGCGACGACGCTCGCGTTCGTCGAGTTGCGGATCCAGGCGGTAGGACGAGGCCGAGCGAAGCGTATAGATCCGCGTGTCGTTCACCGGGCGATCGGACAGCACCTCGTGGTCGACGTTGAGAAACGCGTGGTCCGGTGCTTCGACAGGCACATCCAGTGCCGGCAGCACGCGCTGGCCACTGCCCTCCAGGGCGACGGTGTATCGCCTCACCGCGCCTGCGCGTTCGACGTCGCCAGGCGCGCCGCCCGTACCGATATGGCGCCACTGGCGGCCGTCGTAACTCCACATGACATAGGCGCGAAAGTAGCGCTGCGCGGCCGGTGGCGGTGCACCTTCGAAGCTCACGCGCATGGCGGGGCGGTCATCGGTGAGCAGGTCGGTGAAATCGCCCGGCGACATGTCTTCGCTGAGGCCGGTGCGCGCCTGGCCCGGGTTTGGCGTACCCCACAGGGGTGAACTGAGGCGCGGCACCAGCACGAACGCCAGCAGGGCCAGCGGCAAGGATGCCCCGAGCAGCGCAAGTGCAGGCAGCAGTTCGCGGGGCAGGGTGCTTGGCGGCTGGGCAGGTTCCAGCGCGCGCAGGGTGGCCAGGGCCGGCAGCAGGCCCAGCGCCACCAGCACGGTTGCAACCATGCCCTGGTCGAACAGCAGGGCGCTCATCAACGCGAAACAGGAGAACGCCGCGCCGACGCGTGCATCGCGCGCCGTCTCCGATTCCAGCAGTTTCAGGACGAGCAAGCCCACGGCCAGGGCAGCGCCGGGTTCGCGTCCGAACAGGCTGCCGTAATAGAAGATCACCGCTCCCGACAGCAGCGCGACCAGCGGCAGCTTCAGCGTGATTGGTGCACGACCACCGTATCGACGACGCTGCCACCAGCGCGCACCCAGGGTTGCAGCCAGCGCAATGCTCAGCCATATCGGCATGTGCGGCGCGTGCACGGCAAGCACCACGGCCACCGTGAGGCAAAGCAGGTCGAAGGGCCGCGTTTCCAGCGGCACCTTGGGACTGCGGCGAAACAGGGCGATGCGGATCATGGCAGTCGCGCCAGCGCGTTCATGCACTGCACGTAATGGCTGCGCCCGTGACCAAGCGCGATATCTTCGCCAGGCAGCCACAGCGCGGTGGGACGGCCGACCGCTTCGGCCTCGCCCAGCCATCGCGCCAGACGCGCAATGCGAGCTTCGGGCGACAAGGACGGCAGGGCGCGCCAATCGAGATGCCATTCCTCGCGGGCTTCAGGTTGCTCGAAGTCCTTCACCAGCAGATGTTCGTGGCGGGCGCTGTGTTTCCACGCGATATGGCGCTGCGGATCGCCTGACCGGTAGTCGCGCAACGCTGCAATGTCTTCGCCCTGATGCAGGCGGCGGCGCAGGTCGTGCTCGCCCTGAAGCACTGGCGGCGGTCCGGCCGGTTCGGGACGTGGCCATACGAGCACGGCGTGGTCCGGATGAATCCAGCTCCAGGCATGGAACAACCCTACGGGCCAGTTGCTCCACAGCTTGATGCGCGGCACGGGGTGCCAGCCGCGCTGGGACGTGGCGAGATGGAGCGAGACCCAGGTTTCCGTACGGACGGGCGCCATGAACGTTTCCGTTTGGCCGTCCATATCGGCATGCACGGAGGCATGGGCATGATCATCGGCGGCGAACACTAGCTGGATCACCATGCGTTCGCCCGCGATCGCGTGACCCTGTCGGATGGCGGTCAGGCGCAAGCCATGCAGACTGCGGAACGCCACGAGCATGCTGGTGGCGCTCGCCGAGCCGAGCATGCAGGTAAGCAGGAGCGCTGCGTTGTTGGCGTAGTTGAGCGCACCCAGCAACATCACCAGTAACAGCAAGGTGAATGCGGTACCGAAGGCGGTCGGCACGATGTATACGCGCCGACGATGCAACGTGATGGGCAGGCTCTCGGGCCGCTTGTAGCGGGTCAGCGCAGGCAGGCGCCGCTCGGCCCAGTCCTGGAGGCGACGCCATGCCGCCGGCATCAATCCACCGCGACGTCGGCCAGCAGCGCCCGCGCCAGGCTTTCGCCACTGGCGCCGCGCGTGGTGACCAGGCGGTGTGCGGCCAGCGGCACGAACAAGGCCTGGAGGTCTTCCGGCAACACGTGCGTGCGGCCGCTCAGCATCGCCCAGGCCCGTGCCGCACCGAGCAGGGCCAAGCCTGCGCGCGGTGACAGGCCCACGCGGATGTCGGCATGGCGTCGGCTGGCGGCGAGCAGGGCCTGCAGGTAATCGAGCAAGGCACCGCTCGCGGTGATGCCTTGTGCGCGACGGGCAAGCTCGGACAGGCCGGCGTTATCCAATTGGGGCGACAGTTGGGCGAGCAGATCGCGGCGATCGCTGCCGGTCAGCAGGGCGCGTTCGGCCGTCGCATCGGGGTAATCGAGCGAGACGCGCAACATGAAGCGATCGAGCTGCGAATCGGGTAGAGGGAAGGTGCCGGCAAGGTCGAGCGGATTCTGCGTGGCGACCACGAAGAACGGCTGCGGCAGGGCATGCGTCTGTCCATCGACAGTGACCTGCGCCTCGGCCATCGCTTCCAGCAAGGCACTTTGCGTCTTGGGGGTAGCGCGGTTGATTTCGTCGGCAAGCAGCAGGCCGGTGAAGATCGGGCCGGGATGAAAGCGAAACTGCGCTGTTTCACGCTCGTAGACGCTCACCCCGATGATGTCCGACGGCAACAGGTCGCTGGTGAACTGCACGCGCTGGAATTCCAGCGCAAAGCTCGCGGCCAGCGCATGCGCCAGCGTGGTCTTGCCCACGCCTGGCACGTCTTCCAGCAGCAGGTGGCCGCCGGCGATCAGGCAGGTGAAGGCGAGCTTGACCTGGCGCGGCTTGCCCAGCAGCACGCGATTGACCTGGGCCATCGCGGCCTCCAGTCGGGCATGCAGCGCTTCATCGTGCAGCGGAGTAATGGCGGACATGGGGTTTTGGCAGTGGGGGAGGGCCAAGCAGGGCGAGACACGTGCTTACGTTGGCAGTGTAGCCGTGGGCGTCGCGCGGTGGCGAGCCGTATTCCTTGCCGGTTTCGTGACGCCGTTCGTGCCCAGGCTCAAGCTTGCCGCGAGCTGCCACCGCCCGGCGTGAAGCGACGAAAACTCAGGGCAGGGCGATGCCCGCTTCGCGCAGCAGGCGGGCCAGCGCGATGAGTGGCAGGCCGATCAGCGCGCTGGGATCCTCGTTGTCGATGCGCTCGAACAGGCTGATGCCGAGGCCCTCACATTTGAAGCTGCCGGCACAATCGAGCGGATGCTCACGCTCGATGTAGCGGGCGATTTCTTCCCGATCCAGGCTGCGGAAGTGCACACGGGTATGGTCGACGTGGATCAGGTCCTGCCCGCTGCGGGTGTCATGCAGGCACAGCGCGGTATGGAAATGCACTTCGCGGCCCGAGCAGGCGGCGAGCTGCGCGCGGGCGCGGTCCGCGGTACCTGGTTTGTCCAAGACCAGGCCTTCGAGTTCGGCGACCTGATCGGAGCCGATCACCAACGCATCGTCGAGCCCGTCGGCCGCCGCGCGGGCCTTGGCGACCGCGAGGCGCAGCGCGCGATCACGTGGCGTCTCGCCCGGTAGGGCGGTCTCATCGGTGCCCGGGGCCCGCTGTTCGAACGTCGGATACAGCCGGCCGAGCAGCTCGGCGCGATAACGCGAGGTGGATCCCAGCACCAGGGTCGGCAAGGTCATGCGTCGTGTTCCCGCCGCAGGTGCTCGCGCATGGCGCTGTCCAGATCGTGTTGCGCGCGGTCCAGCGCGTCGAGCAGAGGGCGCAGCTTGTCACGTGTATCGTTCATGGTTGAGACCGCTTCATCCAGCTGTTGCTGGCTGGCGCGGGGGGCCTGGTCGCGAATCCAGATGCGCTGCTGAAGCAGGGCGCGCAGGCCGGCGTCGACGGCATGGCGCGCTTCCTGTTCGCTACTGGCGGGAAGGTCAGGGTTTACCGACATCACCGCGTGAGCCTGCTGCAGGCCTGCTCGACAGGTCCTCAGATCCGTTTCCAGGCGGTCGGCCAGCTCCAGCAGGCGATGCACGCTACCGGCCCGGCGCTCGGCCTTGCGCCGATAAGCCAGGGCCACACCGATCAGGGCCACCGCCAGCACCACCAGGGCGGCCAGGCCGAGCATCAGAGAGAGGTTCACGGGATCAGCCGGCTCGATGAAAGAGGTGTCCGCAGTCTGCCGCACCCGGCCGATTCAGGCAAAATGCGCTGATGGGGCGGCCAATCGGCCGTCACCTGTTGACTTCAACGTGTTGTAATCCTAAGATTTCATGTCTATGTCCGTGACACTGCCAGAGTCCGTGGACGCTTGGCGCATGGTCTCGGCGCGGCGTTCGTTCCAGGGGGTACTGCCCATTGCGGCCTTGTCGCGACTGGGCGAGGCCTTGGCCGGTACGGAAGGAACAGCGCAATACGAGCTGGATTTTGGTCGTGACGAGTTCGGTACGGCGTACCTCGCCGTTCGCGTCCAGGCACCGCTCACGCTGACCTGCCAACGCACGCTGGAGCCTTTCGTGCTGCCGGTGACGGTGGACAGCCAGCTTGGGCTGATCCGTTCGGAGCGTGAGGAATCGGCGCTGCCTCCAGGCTTCGAGCCCCTGCTCGTCGCCGACGACGGCAAGCTGAATCTGGCGGACGTGATCGAAGACGAACTGTTGTTGGCACTGCCGCTGGTCCCAGTCAATCCGGACAGCACGTTGCCCGAAGAAGTAGTAGAGCCTGCGCCGGAGAAAGTCTCCAGCGAAGGGCGTTCCGATAACCCGTTCGCGGTTTTGCGCGAACTCAAGAAACGTTGATTTAGCTGGAGATTCGCCATGGCCGTTGCCAAGAGCCGCAAGACCCCGTCCACCCGCGGCATGCGTCGTTCGCACGATGCGCTGAAGTCCGTGCAGCTGGCCACCGATCCGACCAGTGGCGAGGTGCACCTGCGCCACCACGTCACCAAGGATGGCTACTACCGCGGCAAGAAGGTCATCGACACCAACACGGCGGTGGTCGAAGAGGATTGATCGTTCCCGCAAGGGATACGGTTCCGCATGGCGGCGCGATTTCGCGCCGCTTTGCGTTTGTGCGATCACCCACGTAACGTTCGCGGTTTGGAGGACGGCTGCAGCACAGCTCGCGGCCTCTTCGTCCCAACCCGTCGCATGGAAAGTTAATGGCCCAGATTTACGCCCGCATCACCGGCACCGGCAGCGCGCTGCCCGAGCGAGTGGTGACCAACGCCGATCTCGAGAAGATTGTCGAAACCAGTGACGAATGGATTCGCACCCGCACCGGCATCCAGCGCCGCCACATTGCTGCCGATGGCCAGACCACCGGCGACCTGGCCACCGAGGCGGCGCAACGCGCGCTTGAAGCCGCTGGCGTCAAGGCGTCCGAGCTCGACCTGATCGTGCTGGGCACGACCACGCCCGACATCATTTTTCCGTCCACCGCCTGTCTCGTTCAGCATCGCCTGGGCGCCAACGGCTGCGCCGCATTTGACGTCAACGCGGCCTGCTCCGGCTTCGTCTACGCGCTGGGCATTGCCGACAAGTTCATTCGCAGCGGCCAGTCGAAGAAAGTGCTGGTGATCGGCGCCGAAACGCTGACCCGCATGATCGACTGGAACGAGCGCGAAACCTGCGTGCTGTTCGGCGACGGTGCTGGCGCCGTGGTGCTGGAAGCGTCCGAAGAGCCCGGCATCTACGCCACGCTGCTGCACGCCGATGGCGGCTTCAAGCATCTGCTGTACAACCCGGTGGGCGTGTCCGTCGGCTTCAAGGATGAGCCCAACCACGGCGTGCGCATCAACATGTCCGGCCGCGAAGTGTTCAAGGTGGCGGTGAAGACGCTCGACTCGCTGGTCGACGAAACGCTGCAGGCTGCCGGCATGGAGGCCTCGCAGATCGACTGGCTGATTCCGCACCAGGCCAACCTTCGCATCATCGAAGCCACGGCGAAGCGCCTGGAAATGCCGATGGACCAGGTCATCGTGACCGTGCAGGAGCATGCCAACACCTCGTCCGGTTCGGTGCCGCTGGCACTGGATTATGCGGTGCGCTCGGGCAAGGTGCAGCGCGGCCAGAACCTGCTGCTCGAGGCCTTCGGCGGCGGTTTCACCTGGGCTTCGGCACTGCTGCGTTACTGAGCTTTTTTCGTTGCTGCACAGAAAATGCCGCCCCACGGGCGGCATTTTTTTTGCCACCGTTTGTGGGTAGCCGCTTCCGTTGACGAAACGGGCCGTGTGTGGCCCGCGGAACGGCCTTCAGCCGAAAAGCGGCTGCAGGTGCTCCAGGGTTCCACCCCTGGCGAGAAAACCACGGGAAAGCGCATGCCCGGAAGCCGCTCGAATGCCCATTTCCGAGCGAATACAGCTGCGTATGGCGGCCAATGCTGGCACCATTCCGTTTTTCGTTTCGGAAGATTCGCGCTCCATGACCCAGACCGCCGCTACGCTCGCATTCGTTTTCCCGGGGCAGGGCTCCCAGTCCGTCGGCATGCTGGCCGAACTGGCCGCGGCTCATCCGGAAGTGAAGACTACGTTCGACGAGGCTTCGCAGGGTGCGGGCGTCGATCTCTGGGCGTTGAGCCAGCAGGGGCCGGACGAAGACCTCAATCGTACCGAAAACACCCAGCCGGCCTTGCTGGCGGCCAGCGTGGCCGTGTGGCGCGTGTGGCAGAAGCTTGGCGGTGCGCAGCCGGCGCAGCTGTCCGGTCACAGCCTGGGCGAATACAGCGCGCTGGTATGCGCGGGTGCGCTGTCGCTGCATGACGCGGCGGCACTCGTTGCCGAGCGTGGTCGACTGATGCAGGCGGCGGTTCCCCCGGGCGTGGGTGCGATGGCCGCCATCCTGGGTGGCGATGACGCACAAATCGCAACCGTATGCGACGAAGTAGCGCAAGGCCAGGTGGTGTCGCCGGCCAACTTCAATTCACCCGGGCAGTTGGTCATTGCCGGCAACGCAGAGGCTGTGGATCGCGCGCTCGCCAAGCTGGCGGAGCAGGGCGTGAAGAAGGCGATCAAGCTGGCCGTCTCGGTGCCTTCGCATTGCGCGCTGATGCGCGATGCTTCCGATCGACTCGGCGAGCGCATGGCGTCGATCGCATGGCAGCTGCCGTCGATTCCGGTGATCCAGAACGCCGAAGCGCGCAGCTATGCCTCCGTCGAAGACATCCGCGGCGCGCTGCAGCGCCAGTTGTACCTGCCCGTACGTTGGACTGAATGCGTGCAGGCGCTGGTTGCCGGCGGCGCCACCCGTATGGCCGAAGCGGGCCCGGGAAAGGTGCTCTCGGGCCTCATCAAGCGCATCGACAAGAGCGTCGAGGCACGCGCCATCGGCACGCCTGCAGAGCTCGACGCCGCACGCGCCGAGTGGGCCTGATCAGCTTTACAGACATCATGCGGCGGACGTATCGACGTCCGGCCGTCCAAAAGGGAATGACAGATGAGCAAGACACTACAAGGTGAAATCGCCCTCGTCACCGGTGCCAGCCGCGGCATTGGTGCAGCCATCGCCGACGAGCTCGCATCGCTCGGCGCGACTGTCATCGGCACGGCCACCAGCGAGAGCGGCGCCGCCGCGATCGGTGAGCGCCTCGCGCCGCACGGCGGCCATGGCCGCGTGCTCAACGTCACGGGAGAGGGCACCGTCGAGAAGCTGATCGACGACATCACCAAGGAATTCGGCGCCGTGTCGATCCTGGTGAACAATGCCGGCATCACTCGCGACCAGCTGCTGATGCGCATGCGCGACGAGGACTGGCAGGCGATTCTCGACACCAACCTCACCTCGGTCTACCGCGCGTCGAAGGCGGTCATGCGCGGCATGATGAAGGCACGCAAGGGCCGCATCATTTCCATCGCCTCGGTGATCGGCCTCACCGGCAACCCGGGCCAGGCCAACTACGCCGCAGCCAAGGCCGGCATCATCGCGTTCTCCAAGTCGCTGGCGCGGGAAATCGGTTCGCGCGGCATCACCGTGAACGTGGTGGCCCCGGGTTTCATCGACACCGACATGACCCGTGCGCTGCCCGAAGAATCCAAGACGGCGCTGCTTGGCCAGATCGCACTCGGCCGCCTCGGCGAAGCCAGCGATATCGCCAAGGCAGTGGCCTTCCTGGCGTCGCCGGCGGCCTCCTACATCACCGGTGAGACGCTGCACGTCAACGGCGGCATGTACATGCCGTAAGGCATGAGGAACCGGCGGCAAGCCCCGCCGCATCCTGCATTGTTTGAAACGGCCGGGCGCCGCTCCAGCTTGCTGGGAGGGTGCCTGGCGCGCCGGCACGGGCCGGCTTAACAAGGAGTTGTCGCAAGCGGATTCGTTTTAGGCGACAATTGCTTCTTTCGCGCCGGTCCCGTGGCCTGCGTTTAACCACCGCTGGCGGACCATGGCAGCCCTGAGGGTTAGCCACTACAATCCGCCGGCCATATGCCGGCCCCGATGCCGGTGTGACAGGTAACTACTCCTTGGGAGGTATTGGCAACATGAGCACCATCGAAGAGCGCGTCAAGAAAATCGTCGTCGAGCAGTTGGGCGTGAAGGAAGATGAAGTCACGGCGAACGCTTCGTTCGTGGACGATCTGGGCGCTGATTCGCTGGACACCGTTGAGCTGGTGATGGCTCTCGAGGAAGAGTTCGAGACCGAGATTCCGGACGAAGAGGCCGAGAAGATCACCACGGTGCAGCAGGCCGTTGACTACATCAAGGCCCACACCAAGGAGTGATCGCTCCGTTGTGGCAGGCGCATCTGAGCATGCGCCCGGCCACCGGCGATATCGGAAGCTGCGCCACATTGGCGCAGTTTTCGTTTCTGCAATTTGCAACGTCCGATCCCGTATGGTGTGCGCCGCGCACCGCAGGGCCCGGACGACGTGGCCGCGATAGCGCGGAAAGGCCATCCGATGCGATGGCACCACGGAAACTCGAGGGAAGATCAGTATGAGCAAACGACGTGTGGTTGTAACCGGCCTCGGCATCATTTCGCCGGTGGGCAACGATATCGCTACCGCCTGGGACAACATCCTCAAGGGCGTGAGCGGCATCGGCGAGGTTACCCATTTCGACGCCACCGCCTATGCCACGCGCATTGCCGGTCAGGTACGTGATTTCGATCCCGCGCAATGGATCGCCCCCAAAGAAATCAAGAAAATGGATCCGTTCATCCATTACGGCATCGCCGCGGGCACGCAAGCCCTGCGCGATTCCGGGCTGGAGGTGACGGAACGGAACGCGCCGCGCATCGGCGTGGCCGTGGCGGCCGGCATCGGCGGCCTGCATACCATCGAACACACCTCGATCGAGCTGCACGACAAGGGGCCGCGTCGCGTGTCCCCGTTCTTCGTGCCGTCGTCGATCATCAACATGGTGTCGGGTCACCTGTCGATCATGTACGGCCTGAAGGGCCCGAATATCGCGTGCGTGACCGCGTGCACCACCGGTACGCACAACATCGGCCTGGCCGCGCGCATGATCCAGTACGGCGATGCCGACGTGATGATCGCCGGCGGCGCCGAATTCGCCACCACCGGCACGGCGATGGCGGGCTTCTGCTCGGCCAAGGCCATGTCCACCCGCAACGACGAGCCGACCAAGGCGAGCCGTCCGTGGGACAAGGATCGCGACGGCTTCGTGCTGTCCGACGGCGCCGGCGTACTGGTATTGGAAGAATACGAACACGCCAAGGCGCGCGGCGCGAAGATCTACGCCGAACTCGTGGGCTTCGGCATGAGCGGTGACGCGTTCCACATCACCGCGCCGAGCGAGGGCGGTGAAGGCGCCGCTCGCTGCATGGAAAGCGCGCTGAAGGATGCCAGCCTCAATCCGACCGAGGTGAAGTACATCAACGCACACGGCACGTCGACGCCGCTGGGCGATCTCGGCGAAGTGCTGGCCGCCAAGCGCGTGTTCGGCGATCACGCCTACAAGCTGGCGATGAGCTCGACCAAGTCGGTGACGGGTCACCTGCTCGGTGCAGCGGGTGGCGTGGAAGCTATCTTCACCATCCTGGCACTGCGCGACCAGGTACTGCCGCCGACGATCAACCTGGACGAGCCGAGCGAAGGCTGCGACCTCGACTTCGTGGCGCACACCGCGCGCGAAGCCAAGCTCGATGTGGCGATTTCCAACTCGTTCGGCTTCGGTGGCACCAACGGCACGCTGGCGTTCCGTCGCGTTTGAGCGACGTGACCACGCTGCATCGTCGTACCCTGCACGGCCGGCGCGATCTCCTCGCGCCGGCCGCTGCATTTCCGGAACGCTATCCCGGGTTGCTGCAAAGCGTGACCCAGGGCTCGGCGCAGGCGCGCTACGACATCCTCTTCGCCTTTCCGCAGAACAGCCTCACGCTGGGTGCGGATGGACTGCTGCGTAACGGCATGGGCGAAGCGCGCGCGGGGCGCTTCCTCGATGCACTCGACGAGGCCTGGACGGCTGAACGCCTACCGCGCGGCGAACCGGACGATCTTCCATTTCACGGCGGTTGGCTGCTGCTGCTCGCCTATGAACTCGCCGGTGACATCGAGCCGCGCCTGCGATTGCGCATGCCCGAGTCGATTCCGGTGGCCTTGGCCATTCGCTGTCCCGCGGCCATCGTGGTCGACCATGAGCGCCATCGCACCGTGCTGCTCGCAGAAGCGGGGCATGAGTCCCTTCTCGATGCGATGGAAGCCGATCTGCAGGTCGACGTGCGGCCGATGCCGCTGGATGCAGCCGATGCATGCAGCGAAGACGAGCCGGCGCAATTTCTTCATGGCGTCGAGCGCATCCACGGGCACCTGCGCGCCGGCGATATCTTTCAGGTGAACCTTTCGCGTGCATGGCGTGCGCATTACGCGGCGCCACCGTCGCCGGCGTCGTTGTATGCGGCGCTGAGGCAAGCGAATCCCGCGCCATTCGCCGGCTTGCTGCAGCAGTCGACGTGGTCTGTCGTGAGTTCTTCGCCCGAGCGTCTGGTCGAAGGGCGTGATGGCTTGGCGCAGACGCGCCCCATCGCCGGCACGCGACCGCGAACCCCCGGTGACGATGAAGTTGCGCGCATTCGCGAACTCAGTACGCATCCGAAGGAGCGCGCCGAGCACGTGATGCTGATCGACCTGGAACGCAACGATCTGGGGCGCGTCTGCGTGCCGGGCACCGTCGAGGTGAACGAGCTGATGGTGGTGGAGAGCTACGCGCATGTGCATCACATCGTGTCGAACGTGCGTGGTCGACTGCGTGCGGACGTGACGCCGGGACAGGTGATCGCGGCGACGTTCCCTGGCGGCACCATTACCGGATGCCCCAAGGTGCGTTGCATGGAGATCATCGCGGCGCTGGAGGATGCGCCGCGCGGCGCCTATACGGGTGCCCTCGGCTACCTCGACCGCAACGGCGATCTGGATCTCAACATTCTCATCCGCACCTTTACGCTGTCGGGCTCTGAGGTCACCTTGCGCGCCGGCGCCGGCATCGTGGCCGACTCAGTGGCAGAGAAGGAACTGGACGAAACCCGCGCCAAGGCGCGCGGCCTGCTGCGCGCGCTGGGAGTGCAGGGCTGATGTCCGTGGCGCGCGTTCTCGTCGATGGAGCGCAGGCCGATACTGTTTCCGTTGCGGACCGTGGGCTTTCCTATGGCGACGGCCTGTTTGAAACCATCCGTTTCGTGCATGGCCATGCCCCTTTGTGGTTGCGCCACATGGAGCGCTTGCACGGGGGATGTCGAAGGCTGGGCATACCCTCAGTCGATGCCGAGTCATGCCTGCGCGAGGCCCTCGCGGTATCCGTCGGGGTGGAGCACGCCGTCGTACGTATCACGCTGACCCGCGGCGCAGGCGCACGAGGCTATGCGCCGCCGGCATTGCCCACGCCCACGCGCATCGTCGCCGCGTTCGACGCGCCAGCCATGCGCGGTGAAATCTATCAGCAGGGCGTTCGCGTGCGCTGGTGTCGAACACGCCTTGGGCTGCAGCCTTTGTTGGCTGGCATGAAGCATCTCAACCGGCTGGAACAAGTCATGGCGCGGTCCGAGTGGAGCGACGCCAGCATCCACGAAGGGCTGCTGCTTGACCTCGAAGGCCGTGTCGTCTGCGCCACCATGGCCAACCTCTTCGTGGTGATCGATGGCGCGCTGGTCACGCCGTCCGTCGACCGTTGCGGCGTGGCTGGCGTGGCGCGCGCCGAAGTGTTGTCCGTGCGTCCGGATGTGCAGGTGACCACCTTGAGTCCGGACCAGTTGCAGCGTGCCAGTGAGGTCTTCCTCTGCTCCAGCGTCCGAGGCATCCTGCCTGTTCAGGCCGTGGGCGATACGGTGTATGGTCCCGGCCCGGTTACCCGCGCCATGCAACACCACTGGCGCGGGCTGGGTTATCCGATGGAGCAGGCATGAACCGAATGAAGATGCGGGGGCGGGTGTTCTGGCGCGTGCTCATCGTGCTGGTACTGCTGGCGGTGGCTGGTGCCGTTGCCTATGGCTGGATCGACTACCAGCGTTTCGTGCGCACCCCGCTGAACGTTTCCCCGCAGGTATCCAGCGTCGACGTGGGCAAGGGCAGCAACCTGCGCGATGTCGTCGGCCTGCTGCGCGAGCAGCACGCCACCAGCACGGGGCCGCTGTATTGGCGCTTGCTGGCGGAGCAGCTGCGCGTGGCCGGACGCCTGCACGCGGGCGAGTACGCCTTGACCACCGGAATGACGCCGCGCGACCTGTTGCTCAACATGGCCGCAGGCAAGGTACTGCAGCGCAACTTCACCATCGTTGACGGCTGGACTTTCCGCGATCTGCGTCAGGCGCTGGCCAAGGCGGACAAGCTGCGGCAGGACGGCGCCAGCCTGGACGATGCGCAGTTGATGACAAAGATCGGCGCATCCGGTGAAATGCCGGAGGGCCGCTTCCTTCCCGAAACCTACGCCTACGTAAAGGGCGACAGCGATCTCGACATCCTGCGCCGCGCCCACACGGCCATGGCCAAGATGCTAGATACGCTTTGGGCGCAGCGCGACAAGCAGGTCCCCCTGGCAACGCCATACGACGCGCTGATCCTCGCTTCCATCGTGGAGAAGGAAACCGGGCGCGCCGACGAACGGCCGCGCATTGCCGGCGTGTTCGTTCGCCGGCTGCAGAGCCATATGTTGCTGCAGACCGATCCCACGGTGATCTACGGCATGGGTGAGAGCTACGCCGGCAATATCCACAAGTCGGACCTGACCACCGATACGCCCTACAATACCTACACGCGCCAGGGTTTGCCGCCGACGCCGATCGCCATGCCGGGCAAGCCGGCCATCGAAGCGGCGTTGCATCCGGCCCAGGGTACCGAGCTCTATTTCGTTTCACGTGGCGACGGTTCGCATGTGTTCTCCTCGTCGCTGGATGAGCACAATCGCAACGTGGCCTGTTACCAGTTGAAGCACTGCCAATGACCATGCGCGGCAAATTCATTTCGCTCGAAGGCGGCGAAGGCGCCGGCAAAAGCACCTTGCTCGCCGGCCTGCAGAAGCACCTCGTCGAACAGGGCGTGCCATTGGTGCAGACCCGTGAGCCGGGCGGTACACCGCTGGGCGAAGCCGTGCGCGCCATCGTGCTCGACGCAGCGCGCCATGACATGTGCGCCGAGGCGGAGCTGCTGTTGATGTTCGCCTCGCGCGCGCAATTGGTTCGCGAATGCATCGAGCCCGCCCTGGCGGCAGGCAAATGGGTGCTGTGCGACCGCTTCACCGACGCCAGCTACGCTTACCAGGGCGGTGGCCGTGGCGTGCCGAAGGAACGCATTGCCCTGCTCGAGCAGTGGGCGACCGAAGGGTTGACGCCCGACCTCACCTTGCTGCTCGATCTGCCGGTCGCAACCGGGCGCGCACGTGCTGCGGGTCGCGGTGAGGCCGATCGCATCGAGAGCGAGGCCGATGCTTTTTTCGAGCGCGTGCGCGCTGCCTATCGTGCGCGCGCTGCCGAACAGCCGCAGCGCTTTCGCATCATCGATGCGAGTCTTGCACCGTCGCTGGTGCTCGATGCCGCCATCGATGCGACACGTCACCTGTTTGGAGCCGTTGCGTGAGCGTGATGCCCTGGCATGAGGAGCACTGGAACCGGCTGCAGGCGCGCCGTGCGCGCGATGCCATGCCGCACGCGTTGCTGCTGTGCGGACCCGCAGGACTGGGCAAGCGCGAGTTCATGCATCGCTTCGCGCAGGGTCTGCTGTGCCAGCAGTCGAAGGATGGCGAACCTTGTGGTGAGTGCCGCAGTTGCCTGCTGTTCGAGGCGGGCACGCACCCCGACTATGCCGTGTTGAGTTTCGGCCTGCGCAAGGACGGCGTGCAACGCAGCGAGATCGTGGTCGACCAGGTCCGCGAGCTTTCAGCGCGCCTCGCCATGGCCAGCCAGTTCGGCGGCTGGCAAATCGTGTGCATCGATCCGGCCGACGCCATGAATGCGGCCGCGGCGAACGCGCTGCTGAAGACATTGGAAGAACCGTCGCCGCAGACCTTGCTGCTGCTCGTGGCCGATGCGCCGTGGCGCCTGCCGCAGACCATCCGCAGTCGCTGTCAGCGCATCGAATTCCATTTGCCAGCGCGCGAGACGGCGCTTGCCTGGCTTCGGCAAACCGGCGTGAAGGATGCCGAGGCGGCGCTCGACGCGGCCGGCGGCAACCCCGGCATGGCGCATGCCTGGGCGGAAGAGGGCGCATTGGCCAGGCGCCAGGAGGTCCGCAAGGACCTGGGTGCGCTGGCAGCCGGCCGCGGTGAGGCCATGGAAGTTGCCCGTCGGTGGCTCGACAACGAGCCCGAGCAGCGCTTGTGGTTTGCCGCACAGGCTGCGGCCGATGAGATGAAGGCGCGGGCCACGCGAGCCGCGGCTCCCTTGGCCAGCCAGTTGGACGACGAATCGTTGGATCGCTGGTACATGTCGGCCAACCGCACGCGTGAATCGCTGCGCGGCCCCCTGCGAGGCGACCTGCTGCTGCTCGAGCTCCTTGCCGGTTGGCATTGAGTCGCAACGAACGCGCGCCATAGACCTGCGAGTCATGGGAAAGCCCTATGACAGGCCGTCTTCCTAATCTGGCGAGATGAAGTCCCCACTTCAGCAACGCCTCCCCATCTGGCCGTGGATTTCCCTGCTGCTCCTGCTGGTTCTTCGGCTGGCATGGCTCAACGCGTACACGCTTAATTCCGACGAAGCGCAGCACGCGCACGTTTCGTGGGCGTGGACGCAAGGTCTGTTGCCTTATCGCTATGTCTTCGACAACCACGGTCCGCTGTTCGGCTGGCTGCACTCGCCGTTGCTGAAGCTTCTGGACGACAGGCCCGATGTGCTGACCTGGCTGCGCCTCGCCATGCAGTTCTGGTATGTGCTCGCGTTGGGTGCCGCCGGCTGGATGGCCCGTCGCCTATACGGCTGGCGCGTGGCCTTGGTGGTCGTGTTGATTGCGGGACTGTTCCCACGCTTCTTCATCGTAAGCGGCCAATTCCGCACCGATGACATGTGGATGGCCTTGTGGCTGGCGGGGCTCGCCTTCGTGGTAGGCGTGCCACCGCGCGCCTGGCGATTCTTCATGACCGGGCTGCTGGTCGGTTGCGCGCTCTCCGTATCGCAGAAAACGCTGGTGCTGATCGCCACGACCCTGGCGAGCGTCGTCGTGTTGCGGCTGCTGTTGCCGACCGGCGCGCCGCGCGCCAACCTGCGATGCTGGATGTCGGCCGTCATCGGCTTGTTGCTGGTGCCTGCCGTCTTCCTGGTTTGGCTTGCCATGCATGGCGTCCTGGGCGAAGCGTGGTACGGCCTGGTGCTCTACAACCTGGGTGGCGCTGCCAAACGCCATGCGGCGCAACAGCTTCTGTGGTTCTTGTTGCTGGGTTCGGCCGCGCTGGTGCTGGCCATACGCGAAGTGCGGCGGCGCTCGCTGGGCGAATTCGATTGGACCGTGTTCTTCGCCATGCAAGGCGGGCTCTACCTGTTGCTGATCTGGTTCATCTGGCCATTGATCACCAAGCAGGATTTCCTCCCCGTGTTGCCCACACTCGTGCTCGCCGTGGGTGGATGGGCTTCGCATTGGTCATGGCTGAGCTTACGGCCGCGCTTGCGCAGTGCACTGCTGTTGGCGATCCTCGGTGTCGAGCTGGTGACTGTGGTGGCTTATGCGCCGCCCTGGCAAGACGAGCTGGCCGCCCAGCGCGACGAATTGGCACTGGTGCTCCGCTATACGGATAAAACCGACACAGTCATGGACCCCAAGGGCGATACCATTTTCCGCATGCGCCCTTATTACCCCGTGCTGGAAAGCCTGGCCATGCATCGCCTGCGCAAGGGCTTGATGGCTGACACCATCGTCGACGAACTGGTGAGCCACGGCACTATGGTGGTCGTGCCGCGGCGATTGCCGTATGCCAGCACACGCTTCGTGATCGAGAACTACGTGCCGGCCGGACGTGAGGTCTGGGTCGCCGGGCATATGTTTTCGGAGCCGGACGCCGAGCAAGTCATCGAGGTGGCCGTCCCGGGCAATTACGTGATCACCGACGGCTATCGCCTTCTGGGCGGAAGCGTGGACAGCGGGCCCATGGCCGATCGCTGGCATCTTGATCGCGGCACGCACCATGTGAAGATCGCGGGCGGCACCCCTGTCGCCATGGTGTGGGCGCAGGCCTTCGATCGTGGCTGGCGTCCGGTGAGCTTGCGGGAACAAGGCGACTGACATGGCCTTCAGCTTGAACGCCAGGACGCGCCTGCTGGTGGTCGCGCCCCATCCCGACGACGAATCGATCGCCACCGGCGAGCTGATCCAGCAGGTCCGTCAGTCCGGCGGCGATGTGCGCATCCTGCTCCTCACCAACGGCGACAACAATCCATGGCCGCAACGCTGGATGGAGCGCCGCCTGCGCATCGGTGCCGACGAGCGCCGGCGTTGGGGCGACCGGCGGCGTACCGAGGTGGGGCAGGCCATGACCCAGCTGGGCGTGGATGCCTCCTCGCTGGAGGCACTGGGCTGGCCGGACATGGGCATCACCGCGAGACTGCATGCCGACCTCGAGGCGAGCATCGCCAGTCTCACGGCCTGTCTCGATGCCAGCCAACCCAACCTCGTGGCGATCCCCGCGCTGGGCGATCACCACCCCGATCACAGCGCGGCCCATGTACTTTTCCGGTTGGCCCTGGATCGATGGCAGGGCAACGCCCCCGATCTGCTCGCCTACCTGGTGCATGGCCGTGAAGGGCAGGTGACCGGTCGTGTGAAGCTGGATTCCTCCGTAGGGCTGCACGCCAACAAGCTTGCGGCCTTGGCGTGTCATCGCAGCCAGATGGCATTGAGCGGCAAGCGCATGCGTCGCCTGGCCGACCGGGCAGAACGCTACCTGCAAGTTCGCGGATCCGAGCCCCGCGAAGCGGCGCCGGTTCTGCCCTGGCAGCCATCGGCGGCGCTGCAGCCCTGGCTTCACCTGATGCTGGCGGACCGGCAAGGTGCGCGACGTTGGCCGTGGCGCGAGGCGCCGCTCGCCCGTGACGGGCAGGGGCGCTATGTCCTGCATGCGTTGGGCAATGAAACGACGGGGCCAGTGTTCGCCAAGCTCTACATGAACCTGCCGTCGCCCTGGATCTTCGACCGCTGGGGCTGGTGCGAGCTGTAAGCCACCTTCCATCACATTCCTTCGACGCATCGCTTGTGGCTGGGGCGCGCCGGTCGCTAGGATGCTCGGCATAAGGGGTGTCGGGCCCATGGTGGTCCGCAGGAGCTGTCATGAATCCGGCCATTGCCGCCCGCCAGGGCATTATTTCGTTGAAGATCAAGGACACGGCGGCGCTATACAACGCCTACATGCCCTATCTGAAGAACGGTGGCCTGTTCGCACCCACGGCCCAGCGCTACGCGTTGGGCGACGAAGTGGTGCTGCTGATCAACCTCACCGACGAAGGCGAGCGCCTGTCGGTGGCGGGCAAGGTGGTCTGGGTCACGCCCGTCGGTGCCCAGGGCAACCGGACCGCCGGCATCGGCGTCCATTTCAATGAGTCCGCCGATGGTGAAGCGGCCCGCACGCGAATCGAGAACCTGCTGGCGGGCATGACCTCGTCCGAGCGGCCCACGCTCACCATGTAAGACCTTGGTCGTAATGGCATGCACCCGCTCGCCGCGAGGCGTTCGAAGGTGCCTGCGAATCGCCTTGCGAATACCCGTCAAGGCTTGTTGTTGTTAAGCGCGCTGATACAATGTCGCGATTCCCGACTTGAGATCGTGGAAAGTCGGACGCTCGCGGCTGCAAATGCATGTGAACGTGGCACTTAGCCCATGGCCCTTCGTGGCCTGCCGATTCCGGTTCCGGACCGTTTTTCCCCGACGGTCACTGATGCGCCGATGAAGGCGCGGAGGTACGTTTCACCGTGCTTGCCGAATATTGGCCCATCCTGCTGTTCATCGGCGTCGCCGCCGGCCTGGGCGTCGTCCTGCTAGCCATTGGCCTGCTGGCCGGACCGCGTCGTCCCGAATCGGAGAAGCTCTCGCCCTACGAGTGCGGCTTCGAAGCCTTCGAAGACGCCCGCATGCGCTTTGACGTGCGCTATTACCTGCTGGCGATCCTCTTCATCATTTTCGACCTGGAAATCGCCTTTCTGTTCCCGTGGGCAGTGGTGTTCCAGAAGATCGGCATCATCGCGCTGATTGAAATGGCGACGTTCCTGCTGCTCTTGGTCATCGGTTTCGCTTACGTGTGGAAGAAGGGAGCACTGGAATGGGAGTGATCTCGTCCCTTGATCGGGTGATGCACAACCCGCAGCCGTTGAACCTGGTGGACGACATCCTGCGTCCGGCCGAGGACAACCCGATCGTCCAGCGCGGCTTTGCCACCACCAGCGTCGACGCGCTGATGAACTGGGCGCGCACCGGTTCGATGTGGCCGATGACCTTCGGTCTCGCCTGCTGCGCCGTGGAAATGATGCACGCCGGCGCCGCGCGCCTGGACCTGGACCGCTACGGCGTGATCTTCCGCCCGAGTCCGCGCCAGTCCGACGTCATGATCGTGGCCGGCACGCTGGTCAACAAGATGGCTCCGGCGCTGCGCAAGGTCTATGACCAGATGCCCGACCCCAAGTGGGTCATCTCGATGGGCAGCTGCGCCAACGGCGGCGGTTACTACCACTATTCCTATTCCGTGGTGCGTGGCTGCGACCGCATCGTGCCGGTGGACATCTACGTGCCGGGCTGTCCGCCGACGGCCGAAGCGCTGATCCACGGCATCCTGCAGTTGCAGAAGAAGATCCGCCGCACCAACACCATCGCGCGTTCCTGACAAAGGCGCAGCTGAGCCATGACTGATACACCGATCAACTCGCTGGCCGAGCGCCTTTCCGCGCGATTCGGCGACACGCTGAAGATCAGCGTCGTGCGCAACGAAGTCACCGCCGAAGTGGCCGCCGCCGACCTGCTCGCTGTGGCCACCGCGCTGCGCGACGAGGCACCGTTCCGCTTCGGCGTGCCGATCGACGTGTGTGGCGTCGACTACCTGGGTTACGGCCAGACCGAGTGGGACACCGAAACCGTCTCCGGCACCGGCTTCTCGCGTGGCGTGGAAGGCGAGGCCATGGGCCGCTTCAAGTGGTCCGACCGCCCACGTCCCGAAATGCAGAAGCGTCGTTTCGCCTCGATCGTGCACCTGCTGTCGCTGGAGAACAACCAGCGCCTGCGCCTGCGCGTGTTCGGCGAAGACGACACCCTGCCGGTCGTCCCTTCGCTCACCGGCATCTGGCCGGGCGTGAACTGGTTCGAGCGCGAGTCGTTCGACCTGTTCGGCATCGTCTACGAAGGCCATCCGGACCTGCGCCGCATCCTCACCGACTACGGCTTCGTCGGCCATCCGTTCCGCAAGGACTTCCCGCTGATCGGCAACGTCGAAGTGCGCTACGACCCCGAGCAGAAGCGCGTGGTGTACGAACCCGTGTCGATCGAACCGCGCGTGCTGGTGCCGCGCGTCATCCGTGACGACGCCGACCTGCTGCAGGCCAAGGCCGAGGCGGCCGACAACTGGCGGAACAACTGATCATGCAAGAGATCCGCAACTACACGATGAACTTCGGCCCGCAGCATCCCGCTGCGCACGGCGTGCTGCGCCTGGTGCTGGAGATGGACGGCGAAACCATCGTCCGCGCCGACCCACACGTGGGCCTGCTTCACCGCGGTACCGAAAAGCTCGCCGAGTCCAAGCCGTTCAACCAGTCGATCGGCTACATGGATCGTCTCGACTACGTGTCGATGATGTGCAACGAGCACGCCTACGTGCGCGCCATCGAAACCCTGCTGGGTATCGAGGCGCCGGAGCGTGCGCAGTACATCCGCACCATGTTCGACGAGATCACCCGCATCCTTAACCACCTGATGTGGATTGGCTCCAACGCGCTCGACCTGGGTGCGATGGCCGTGTTCCTTTACGCGTTCCGCGAGCGCGAGGAACTGATGGACGTCTATGAGGCGGTGTCGGGCGCGCGCATGCACGCGACCTACTATCGTCCGGGCGGCGTCTACCGCGACCTGCCGGAGCGCATGTCGCAGTATCGCGAGTCGCCCTGGCACAAGGGCAAGGACCTCAAGCGCCTCAACAGCTGGCGCGAAGGTTCCATGCTCGACTTCATCGAGGCGTTCGCCGCCGACTTCCCGTCGAAGGTGGACGAGTACGAAGAGCTGCTCACCAACAACCGCATCTGGAAGCAGCGCACCGTCGGCATCGGCGTGATCTCGCCGGAACAGGCCCAGGCCTGGGGCCTGACCGGCGTGATGCTGCGCGGCTCGGGCATCGAGTGGGACCTGCGCAAGAAGCAGCCGTACGCCAAGTACGCCGAGATGGATTTCGACATCCCGGTGGCCTCGGGTGGCGACTGCTACGACCGTTACCTGGTGCGCGTCGAAGAGATGCGCCAGTCCAACCGCATCATCCAGCAGTGCGTGAAGTGGCTGAAGGCCAACCCTGGCCCGGTCATCGTCCAGAACTTCAAGGTCGCGCCGCCCAAGCGCGAAGACATGAAGGAGGACATGGAAGCGCTGATCCACCACTTCAAGCTCTTCACGGAAGGCTATGGCGTGCCCGCGGGCGAGACCTACGCCGCCGTCGAAGCGCCGAAGGGCGAGTTCGGCTGCTACCTGGTCTCCGACGGCGCGAACAAGCCGTTCCGCGTGCACCTGCGCGCGCCGGGCTTCGCCCACCTGTCCTCGATGGACGCCTTCGTTCGCGGCCACATGCTGGCCGACGTCGTGGCGATGATCGGTACCTATGACCTCGTGTTCGGCGAAGTCGATCGCTGAGCCCGGAGGAAAGCACACATGAAAGCCACCGGAAATTACGAGCAGGTCAAGAACGTCGACCCGCTCGTCGTACTCAACGAACACACTCGTCATCACATCGAGGAGTGGGTTGCCCGTTTCCCGCCCGACCGCAAGCGTTCGGCGCTGATCCAGGCGCTGTTTGCCGCGCAGGAACAGAACCACGGGTTCCTCACCGATGAGCTGATCACGGCGGTCGCCAAGTACCTCGAACTGCCCGCGGTGTGGGCCTACGAGGTCGCCAGCTTCTACTCGATGCTCGAGACCAAGCCGGTGGGCCGCAACAACGTCGCCATCTGCACCAACATTTCCTGCTGGCTCAACGGCGCCGAGGAACTGGTGGCGCACGCCGAGAAGAAGCTGGGCATCAAGCTCGGTGAAAGCACCGCCGATGGCCGCGTGTATCTGAAGCGCGAAGAAGAATGCATCGCCGCTTGCGCCAGTGCGCCGGCGATGACCGTCAATGGTCACTACCACGAGCGTCTGTCGATCCAGAAGATCGACGAGATCCTCGACGGTCTCAAGTAAGGGCAGGGCGCAATGGCTTACGGACCCGCACCCCAGGAACACCAGGTCGTCTATACCACGCTGCATTTCGACAAGCCGTGGGCGATGGACAGCTATACCCAGGTCGGTGGTTATGAAGCGTGGAAGAAGATCCTCGCCGAAAAGCCCGATCCGAACGCTCTGATCGAAGAGATCAAGAAGAGCAACCTGCGCGGCCGCGGCGGCGCAGGCTTCCCGACCGGCCTGAAGTGGTCCTTCATGCCCAAGGGCGACATGCAGAAGTACATCCTCTGCAACTCGGACGAATCCGAGCCGGGCACCTGCAAGGACCGCGACATCCTGCGCTTCAACCCGCATGCGGTGATCGAAGGCATGGCGATCGCGTGCTACTGCACGGGCTCGACCGTCGCCTACAACTACCTGCGTGGCGAGTTCCATCACGAGCCGTTCGAGCATTTCGAAGAGGCGCTGAAGGAAGCCTACGCGGCGGGCCTGCTGGGCAAGAACATCCAGGGCACCGGCCTCAACGTGGACATCTATGGCGCACTTGGCGCCGGCGCTTACATCTGCGGCGAAGAAACCGCGCTGATGGAATCGCTTGAAGGCAAGAAGGGCCAGCCGCGCTTCAAGCCGCCGTTCCCGGCCAACTTCGGCCTGTACGGCAAGCCCAGCACCATCAACAACACTGAAACCTACGCCTCGGTGCCGGCCATCCTGCGCAAGGGCGCGGACTGGTTCCTGGCGCAGAGCAAGACCAAGAACGGTGGTCCGAAGATCTTCTCGGTCTCCGGTTGCGTGCAGAAGGGCGGCAACTTCGAAGTGCCGCTGGGCACCACCTTCGACGAGTTGCTGGAAATGGCCGGTGGCCTGCGTCCGGGCCGTACGCTGAAGGGCGCGATCCCGGGCGGCGTGTCGATGCCGGTGCTTCGCGCCGAGCAGCTGAAGGGCCTGCCGTTCGACTACGACACCCTGCGCGACCTCAAGACGGGCCTCGGCTCGGGCGCCATCGTGGTGCTCGACGACACCGTCTGCACGGTCCGCTTCACCCGTCGCATCTCGCAGTTCTTCCACAAGGAATCCTGCGGCCAGTGCACCCCGTGCCGCGAGGGCACCGGCTGGATGCACCGCGTGCTGGATCGCATCGTGGAAGGCAAGGGCACGATGGACGACCTGCATCGCCTGAAGGCCATTGCCGGCCAGATCGAAGGCCACACCATCTGCGCGTTCGGCGAAGCCGCCGCGTGGCCGGTTCAGGGCTTCCTGCGCCAGTTCTGGGATGAATTCGAGTACTACATCGTCAACGGTCGCTCCATCGTCGACGACAAGCTTGGAGCCGCCGCATGAGTGCGCAGCCCGCTACGCCAAATCTCGACCTCGTGAACATCGAGGTCGATGGCAAGCCCACGCAGATCCGCAAGGGCGCCATGATCATCGAAGCGGCCGACGCCATTGGCGTGTCGATTCCGCGCTTCTGCTATCACCGCAAGCTCCCGATCGCCGCCAACTGCCGCATGTGCCTGGTGGAAGTGGAGATGGGCGGCAAGCCCATGCCCAAGCCGCAGCCGGCGTGCGCCACTCCGGTGGCCGAAGGCATGAAGGTGAAGACCCGCACTGACGTCGCCCTGAAGTATCAGAAGGACGTCATGGAGTTCCTGCTGATCAACCACCCGCTGGATTGCCCGATCTGCGATCAGGGCGGCGAGTGCGAACTGCAGGACGTCGCGCTGGGCTACGGCCGCAGCGTGTCGCGCTTCACCGAGCGCAAGCGCACCATCGCGGACGAAAATCTCGGCCCGCTGGTCGCCACCGAGATGACCCGCTGCATCCAGTGCACGCGCTGC
Source organism: Dyella jiangningensis (assembly GCA_000632805.1). GTDB lineage: Bacteria > Pseudomonadota > Gammaproteobacteria > Xanthomonadales > Rhodanobacteraceae > Dyella > Dyella jiangningensis. Next base: position 1,157,468 of record CP007444.1, read on the forward strand.
GTGCGCTTCACCAGCGAAATCGCCGGCACGTACGAACTCGGCGGCATGAGTCGCGGCGACAACCTGCAGATCGGCACCTACATCGGCAAGACCATCGAGACGGAACTGTCGGGCAATATCATCGACGTCTGCCCGGTCGGCGCGTTGACCAACAAGCCGTTCCAATACCAGGCGCGCGCCTGGGAACTGATCGCCAAGCCGTCCGTCGCCTATCACGATGCGCTCGGTTCCAACCTGTGGCTGCACACGCGCCGCGGTGAGGTGCTGCGCACGGTGCCGCGTGACAACGAATCGATCAACGAGTGCTGGCTGTCCGACCGCGACCGCTACAGCCACCAGGGTCTGTACGCCGCCGATCGCGTGATCGCGCCGCAGGTGAAGCGCAACGGCCAGTGGCAGACGACGACTTGGGAAGACGCACTCGGCGCGGCCGTGGAATCGCTGAAGGCGGTGCCGGGCAGCGAGCTGGGCGTGCTGGTCCATCCGGCCACCACCAGCGAGGAAGGCGACCTGCTGGTGCGCCTGGCCCGTGGCCTGGGCAGCGCCCATGTCGATCATCGCCTGCGTCAGCTCGACTTCGCCGATAACGCCGCTGCCGTGGCGTTCGCCAAGCCGGTGGCCGAGTTGGACAAGGTGAAGGCGGCGCTGCTGGTCGGCTCGGACCTGCGCCATGAAATGCCGCTACTCAACCACCGCATCCACCAGGCGGTGAAGAAGGGCGCCAAGGTCTACGCCGTCAACCCGGCGAGCTTCAACTTCAACTACAAGCTGGCTGGCGAAGCCATCGTGGCGCCGCAGGCGCTGGTCGATGCGCTGCTATCGCTGGCCAAGGCGGCCGTCGAGGGTGGTGCGAGCGCACCGTCCGCGCTGGCTGCCGCCATCAACGGTGCGTCGTCCGATCAGGGCGACAAGGACGCCATTGCCGCGATGAAGAGCGGCAGCGCCGTGGTCATCCTCGGCGAGGCGGCCGTCACCCATCCGCAGGCTTCGTGGCTGCGTGCCGTGGCCCGCTTCATCGCCGAAGCCACCGGTGCGGGCTACAACGAGCTGCCGGTCGGTGCGAATGCGGTGGGCTTGGCCAAGGTCGGCGTGCTGCCGGGCAACGGCGGGCTCGACGCTCAGGCCATGCTGGCCCAGCCGCGCAAGGGCTACGTGCTGTACGGCGTCGAGCCTCAGGACGTGGCCGATGGCGCTGCACTCGTCAAGGCACTCAAGGGCGCCCAGCAGGTCGTCGCGTTCTCCGCTTATGCCAGCCCCGCGCTGCGTGAAGTAGCGAACGTGATCCTGCCGATCGCATTGCTGCCTGAAATCGACGGCACCCTGGTGAACGTCGATGGCCTGGCACAGAGCGTGGTTGCCGGTTCGAAGGCACCGGGCGAAGCGCGTCCGGGCTGGAAGGTGTTGCGTGCTTTGGGCGGCTTGCTCAAGGTCGCAGGCTTCGAGTTCGACGATCTGGCCGGCCTGCGCGAAGGTATCGCCGATCGCAGCCACCAGCCGCGCACCGAACTGGCTTCGCGTCCCGCGGCTGCGGGCCTGACCCGTCTCGCCACCTGGCCGATCTACCGCACCGACGCGGTGCTTCGCCGAGCCACGGCACTGAGCAAGCATCCGCTGAATCGGGCGCCTGCCGTGCGCGTGAATGCCGAAGAGGCGCAGCGCCAGGGTTTGGGCGAGGGCGCCGCGATCCGCATCGCCGATGCGGTGCTGCCGCTGGTCATCGATGCAAGCGTGCCCGATGGCGCCGCCTGGATCGAAGCCGCACATGACGACACTGTCACGCTGCCGCCGTACGGCGCGGCCCTCACCCTGAGCAAGGCGTAAGCACATGGGCGAACAGATCCTCAACCAGATCATCTGGCCAATCGTCTACATCCTGTGCATCGTCCTGCCGCTGGTGATCGCGGTCGCGATGTACGTGTGGTGGGAGCGCAAGGTCATCGGCTGGATGCACGTGCGCATGGGGCCCAACAAGATTGGTCCCTTCGGCCTGCTGCAGGCCTTCGCCGACGTGGTCAAGCTGCTGCTGAAGGAAGTGATCCTTCCGACCAGTGCGAACAAGGTGCTTTATTACCTGGCGCCGATGATCGCACTTGTTCCCGCGCTGGCCGCGTGGGCGGTGATTCCGTTCAACGACAAGATGGTGCTGGCCAACGTCAATGCCGGCCTGCTGTACCTGCTGGCGATGACCTCGCTTGGCGTGTACGGCATCATCCTCGCCGGCTGGGCGTCCAACTCGCGTTACGCGCTGTTGGGTGCCATGCGCTCGGCGGCGCAGGTCATTTCGTACGAATTGGCCATGGGCCTGTGCCTGGTGTGCGTACTGGTGCTGGCAGGTTCGTTGAACCTCACCGACATCGTGCATGCGCAGGCTGGTTCGAAGGGCATCTTCGAGTGGTTCATGTGGCCGCTGCTGCCGGTCTTCATCATCTACTTCATCTCGGGCGTGGCCGAAACCAATCGCGCACCGTTCGACGTGGCGGAAGGTGAATCGGAAATCGTCGCCGGCTTCCACGTGGAATATTCCGGCTCGGCGTTCGCGCTGTTCTTCCTGGCCGAATACGCCAACATGATCCTGGTGAGCTTCCTGGCTCCGATCCTGTTCATGGGCGGCTGGCTGTCGCCGTTCCCCGCTTCGTGGGGCTTGCTGGGGCACGACAGCATCCTGTGGCTGTTCGCCAAGGTGTTCTTCTTTGCGTTCCTCTTCCTGTGGTTCCGCGCCAGCTTCCCGCGTTACCGCTATGACCAGATCATGCGTCTGGGCTGGAAGGTATTCATCCCCATCACCATCGTCTGGGTCCTCGTCGCCGGCTGCATGAAGTACTTCGGCTGGGTCACCGTCGGCACGGGAGGCTGAAGAAAACCATGTCCCGCGTTACTCACTATTTCAAGAGCCTGCTGCTCATCGAGCTGTTCAAGGGCATGGCGCTGACCATGCGCTACATGTTCAGCCCGAAGTACACGATGCGCTACCCGATGGAGCACATCCCCAAGTCCAACCGCTTCCGCGGCCTGCATGCGCTTCGCCGTTACGCCAACGGTGAAGAGCGCTGCATCGCGTGCAAGCTGTGCGAGGCGGTGTGCCCGGCCTTGGCCATCACCATCGACTCGGCCCCGCGCGAGAGCGACGGCCAGCGCCGCACCACGCGCTACGACATCGACCTATTCAAGTGCATCTTCTGCGGCTTCTGCGAAGAGAGCTGCCCCGTCGACTCGATCGTCGAGACGCATATCCATGAATACCACTTCGAGCAGCGTGGCGAGAACGTGGTGACCAAGCCGCAGCTGCTGGCCATCGGTGACCGCTTCGAAGCGGACATCGCCGCGGCCCGCGCTCAAGACGCCGCGTACCGCTGAGGAGCAGGGACATCATGATCGATCCTCAAATGTTCCAACTCGTCTGCTTCTACGCGTTCGCGGCGGTGACGGTGATCGCCGCGCTGGGCGTGATCACGCTGCGCAACACGGTGCATGCCGTGCTGTCGCTGGTGCTGACCTTCTTCAGCACCGCCTGCATCTGGCTGCTGGCCGAGGCGGAGTTCCTCGCCATCGCCCTGATCGTGGTCTACGTGGGCGCGGTGATGGTGCTGTTCCTGTTCGTGGTGATGATGCTCGACATCAACCAGGAACGGGTGCGCGAAGGCTTCATCAAGTACCTGCCGGTAGGCATCATCGTGGCCTTGGTCATGCTGGGCGAGATGCTGGGGCTGATCGGCGTGCGCGCCATGCACCAGGCGGTCATGGGCGCCGACCCGGCCGCAGCCGTCGGTATGTCCAACACCGAGTGGCTCGGCCACGCGCTGTACACCCAGTTCCTGCTGCCGTTCGAGATTGCCGCGTTGATCCTCACTGTCGGCGTCGTCGCTGCCGTGGTGCTCACCCTGCGCCATCGCACTGGTGTTCGTCACCAGCAGGCCTCGCAGCAGGTTCGCGTCAAGGCAGCCAGCCGCATCCGCGTGGTGAAGATGGCGGCCGAAGTGCCCGCCGCGCCGCAGGCAGAACCGGGCAAGGAGACCACCCCATGATCACGCTCGCCCATTTCATCGTGCTCGGCGCAGTGCTCTTCAGCATCGCCCTGGCCAGTCTCTTCATCAATCGCAAGAACGTGATCGTGCTGCTGATGTCGATCGAGCTCATGCTGCTCGCCGTCAACATCAACTTCGTGGCGTTCTCCCGTTTCCTGGGAGACGTGGCAGGGCAGGTGTTCGTGTTCTTCATCCTGACCGTGGCCGCGGCGGAAACCGCCATCGGCCTGGCTATCCTGGTCCTGCTGTTCCGCAACCGCAGCACCATCAATGTCGCCGAAATCGACAGCATGAAGGGCTGACCCGATGGAACTGTCTACCTCCATTTTGCTGACCATCGCGCTGGCGCCGCTCGTCGGATGCCTGCTCGCGGGCTTCTTCGGCCGCTTCATCGGCCGGGCCGGCGCGCACACGGTGACCATCCTCGGCGTGGCGCTCGCCTGCGGTCTGTCGATCTACGTGCTGTACCAGCTCACCGCCGGCGGCGCTTCGATCTACAACCAGAACATCTACACCTGGTTCGAGATCGGCCAGTACTCCGCGCACGTGGGTTTCCTGATCGACCGTCTCACCGCCATGATGATGGTGGTGGTCACCTTCGTGTCGCTGCTGGTGCATATCTACACCATCGGCTACATGCATGAGGATCCGGGTTACCAGCGCTTCTTCAGCTACATCTCGCTGTTCACCTTCTCGATGTTGATGCTCGTGATGAGCAACAACTTCATGCAGCTGTTCTTCGGCTGGGAAGCGGTGGGCCTGGTCTCGTACCTGCTGATCGGTTTCTGGTTCAAGCGCCCGACCGCCATCTTCGCCAACCTCAAGGCGTTCGTGGTCAACCGCGTGGGCGACTTCGGCTTCCTGCTCGGCATCGCCGGTGTGCTGTATTTCCTCGGCACCCTGGATTACGCCACCGCGTTCTCTGCTGCGCCGACCCTGGTGGGCAAGACGCTGCAGATCACGCAGAACACCCATTGGGATGCCGCCACGGTCATCTGCATCTTCCTGTTCATCGGCGCGATGGGTAAGTCGGCCCAGGTGCCGCTGCATGTGTGGCTGCCGGACTCGATGGAAGGCCCGACCCCGATCTCCGCGCTGATCCACGCCGCGACGATGGTGACGGCCGGCATCTTCATGGTGGCGCGCATGTCGCCGCTGTTCGAACTGTCGGACACCGCGCTGAGCTTCGTGATGGTGATCGGCGCCACTGGTGCCTTGTTCACGGGTCTTATCGGCATCGTGCAGAACGACATCAAGCGCGTCGTCGCGTACTCCACGCTGTCGCAGCTGGGTTACATGACGGTGGCACTGGGCGTGTCGGCCTACGCTGGCGCCGTGTTCCACCTGATGACCCATGCCTTCTTCAAGGCGCTGCTGTTCCTGGGCGCGGGCTCGGTGATCATCGCCATGCACCACGAACAGGACATGCGCTACATGGGCGGCCTGCGCAAGTACATGCCGATCACCTGGATCACCATGTGGATCGGCTCGCTGGCGCTGTGCGGCGTGCCGTTCTTCGCGGGCTTCTATTCGAAGGACGCGATCATCGAAGCCGTCGGTGAGTCGCATCGCTGGGGCCACGTCTACGCATACGTCTGCGTGATGGCCGGTGCCTTCGTGACCGCGCTGTACACCTTCCGCCAGATGTACCTGACGTTCCACGGCAAGGAGCGCTTCACGGTGGTGCACGACCATGGCCATGGCCACCACGTCGAGCACAAGGACGATCACGGTCACCACGAGCCGGGCATCATGCACGAGACGCCGCATGAGACGCCGTGGGTGGTGACGCTGCCGCTGATCCTGCTGGCGATTCCGTCGATCGTGATCGGTGCCTTCGCCATCAAGCCGTTGCTTTACGGCGAGTGGTTCGGTTCGGCGATTCATGTCAACGAAGCGAACAACGTGCTCGGCGAGGTCGGCAAGGAGTTCCACAGCTGGCTGGGAATGGCGTTGCATGGTTTCACCCAGCTGCCATTCCTGCTGGTGCTGACCGCGTTTGCGATCCAGACCTATATCTACCTGTTCAACCCGTCGGTGGCCGATCGCATCAAGAATGCGCTCAAGCCGATCTACAACGTGCTCAACCACAAGTACTGGTTCGACGCGGTGTATTACATCGTGTTCGCCCGTGGCGGCATGGCGCTGGGTCGTGCCCTGTGGAAGGGCGGTGACGCGGCGGTGATCGACGGCGTGCTCGTCGACGGTTCAGCTGGCCTGGTGGATCGCATTGCAGGCGGCGTGCGCCGCCTGCAGTCCGGTTATCTCTATCACTACGCCTTCGCAATGATTCTCGGCCTTATCCTGCTGCTCGGCGGGTATTGGCTGGTCGGGCAATAAGGGAACCTGCTCCATGTTCAATCATTTGCTCAGCCTGCTGATCTGGCTCCCCATCGTGGGTGCCATCCCCGTGCTGCTCGCCGGCTCCAGCCGACCGAACGCCGCGCGCTGGATCTCGCTGCTGGTGGCCATCGCCACCTTCGCGGTCAGCCTCTACCTGCTGCCTCAGTACAACGCGGCCGATGCCGCCAAGCAGATGGTGGAAGACCACCTCTGGATCGCCGGCCTCAACGTGCACTATGCACTGGGCGTCGACGGCATCGCCATCGCGCTGATCCTGCTGACGACGCTGGTGGGCATCCTGGTCATCGTGGGCGCCTGGGAAGTCATCCAGGTCAACCCGCACCAGTACATGGCCGCCATGCTGGTGCTCGAAGGCCTGATGATCGGCGTGTTCTGCGCCACCGACGCGTTGCTGTTCTACGTGTTCTTCGAGGCCATGCTGATCCCGATGTTCATTCTCATCGGTGTCTGGGGTGGCCCGCGTCGCGTCTATGCCACGCTGAAGTTCTTCATCTACACGTTCTTCGGCTCCATCTTCATGCTGGTGGGCCTGATCTACCTGTACCTGAAGGCGGGCACGTTCGATCTCGCCCAGCTGGCCGCGCTGCCGTTGAGCATGAAGGAGCAGACCTGGCTGTTCTTCGCCTTCCTCATCGCCTTCGCGGTGAAGGTGCCGATGGTGCCGGTGCATACCTGGCTGCCGGACGCCCACGTGGAAGCGCCAACCGGTGGCTCTGTGGTGCTGGCCGCGGTGATGCTGAAGATCGGTGGCTACGGTTTCCTGCGCTTCTCGCTGCCGATCACGCCGGATGCCTCCGAGGCTTACGCGTGGGTGGTGATCGGCCTGAGCCTGATCGCGGTGATCTACATCGGCTACATCGCGCTGGTGCAGGAGGACATGAAGAAGCTGGTGGCGTACTCCTCCGTGGCGCACATGGGCTTCGTCACCCTGGGCATCTTCATCGCCTTCATGCTGGTGCGTGACAACAACAGCCTGGACGCCGCCAAGCTGGGCGTGCAGGGCGCCATGGTGCAGATGATTTCGCACGGTTTCGTGTCGGGCGCGATGTTCTCGTGCATCGGCGTGCTGTACGACCGCCTGCACACCCGCCAGATCAAGGACTACGGCGGCGTCATCAACGTGATGCCGTGGTTCGGCTTCTTCTACGTGCTGTTCGCCATGGCCAATTGCGGCATGCCGGGCACCAGCGGGTTCGTGGGCGAGTTCCAGGTGATCCTGGCCAGCTTCCAGGCCAATGTGTGGATCGCGCTGTTCGCGGCTTTCACGCTCATCATCAGCGCGGCTTACACGCTGTACCTGGTCAAGCGCGTGCTGTGGGGCGACATCACCAATCCGCACGTGGCCGAGATGAAGGACATCAATGGCCGCGAGTGGTTCGTGCTGGGCGTCTTCGCCGCGGGCACGCTGGTGCTGGGCATCTGGCCGGAACCGCTGGTCCATCTGATGGACAGCTCGGTGTCACAGCTGGTCACGCAGCTTGGCAATCACAAGATCTAAGCAGGACTGACTGATCATGCCGAATTTCAATGACATTCTGATCCTGCTGCCGGAGCTGTATCTGGTGGCGGCAGCGTGCTTGCTGCTGCTCCTGGATGCCTTCATGAAGGCGGAACAGCGTCCGCTGCTGCATTGGCTTTCCATCGCCGTGCTGCTGGTGGCGATCTACCTGGTGGTGGGCGGCCAGCCCAGCCAGCCGGTCACGGCCTTCAGTGGCATGTTCGTGCGTGACGGCGTGGCCGAGATCCTCAAGGTCTTCGCGCTGCTCGCCACCGCCCTGGTGTTCGTCTACGCCAAGCCGTACCTGATCGACCGCAAGCTGTTCGTCGGCGAGTTCTACACGCTGTCGATCTTCGCGGTGATCGGCATCATGCTGCTGGTCTCGGCCGGCAGCTTGGTCACGGTGTACCTGGGCCTGGAACAGCTCACGCTGTCCTCCTATGCGCTGGTCGCCCTGAATCGCGATTCGCGCCTGTCCTCGGAAGCGGCGATCAAATACTTCGTGCTGGGCGCGCTGGCGTCGGGCATGCTGCTGTACGGCATGTCGATGGTCTACGGCGCCACCGGGACGCTGGATCTGGCGCGCCTGCACATGGCAGCGACCCATACGGGCATGCCGCACCTGCTGGTGTTCGGCCTGATCTTCATGATCGTGGGCATCGCCTTCAAGCTGGGTGCGGCGCCGTTCCACATGTGGATTCCGGACGTCTACCAGGGCTCGCCGACGGCTGTGACCATCTTCATCGGCTCCGCGCCGAAGCTGGCCGCGTTCGGCATGGCTTACCGCCTGCTGGCTTCGGGCCTGGGTGACCTGTCACAGCACTGGCAGCTGATGTTGGCCTGCCTGGCGGTCCTGTCGCTGGCGATCGGCAACATCGTGGCCATCGTGCAGAGCAATCTCAAGCGTCTGCTCGCGTATTCGACCATCTCGCACATGGGTTACCTGCTGCTGGGTCTGGTCAACGCGGGCCCCGAGGGTTACGCCGCGGCGCTGTTCTACGCGATCAGCTACGCGCTGATGGGTACGGCGGCTTTCGGCGTGATCCTGGCGCTGGCACGTGCCGGTTTCGAGTGCGAAGAGATCGACGATCTCAAGGGGCTGAACCAGCGTTCGCCGTGGGCTGCGTTCCTCATGATGCTGGTGATGTTCTCGCTGGCCGGCGTTCCGCCGCTGTTCGGCTTCTTCGCCAAGCTGCTGGTGCTGCAGGCCGCGATCCACGCCGGCTTCCTGTGGCTGGCCATCGTCGGCGCGGTGTTCGCCATCATCGGCCTCTACTATTACCTGCGCGTGGTCAAGGTGATGTACTTCGACAAGCCGGTCGAAGGCACCGAAGTGCGCCTGCAGGGCGACGTATCGGTTCGCCTGGTCCTCTCGTTGAATGTGTTGGCGCTGCTGGTCCTAGGCTTGGCCTGGGGCCCGCTGTTTGGCTGGTGCCAGCGCGTCTTCGTCGGTTGATGTGCATCGTGGCGGATGCTTCCGTCACGATGTTTTTGAAGAAGTACTGAAATAATTTTGCGAAACAGGCTTGCAAGAAATCGGCCATCTCGCTAATATCTTCGGACTCTGATGCGGGGTGGAGCAGTCTGGCAGCTCGTCGGGCTCATAACCCGAAGGTCGCAGGTTCGAATCCTGCCCCCGCTACCAGATCTTTCTTAGAACAAGAAAGCCTCCTCGTGAGGCTTTTTTGTTGGGCGCAAGGAAGCGTCGCACATGTGTCACACGCCGCTTCGATGCTGGCTGCGCCAAGGTGCCCCGGAAGAGTCTGGATGGGTCGGGACATCGGCGAGGATGCTCTCCTTGAAGAGCAGGGAATGGGCCGCTTGAGCCCATTTTTTGTTTCTGGCGACCGTACGGTAGACGAATCATGGATACGCAGGCACTAGCTCAACGCTTCACCGAAGTCCTGGCCGATCTGGGCCTGGAATGCATTGGCGTGGAGTTCACCCCGTCGCAGGGGCAGAGTACTCTGCGTGTCTACCTGGACGCCGAGGGCCGCGAGGTCAACCTCGATGACTGCGAAGCTGCCAGCCGTGAGCTGTCGGCGATGCTGGACGTTGAGGACCCGATTCCGGGCCACTATGTATTGGAAGTTTCTTCCCCCGGCATCGACCGTCCGCTGTTCACCGCGGCGCAGTTCGCCAAGGTGTCCGGGACGGAAGTGAAGGTATTGCTGAAGGCGCCCCTGGAAGGACGCCGCCGCTTGCGCGGCAAGGTGATCTCGGTGGACGGCGAGAGGATCTCGCTGGAAGCAGAGGGGAAGACCTTCGAGTTCGACCACGACGCGGTGGAAAGCGCGCGCGTGGTACCCGATTGGGCAGCGCTCGGTTACGTGCCGCAGCCCAAGCCGGGCAAGAAACCGGGCAAGAAGGCCTCGAAGTAAATCAATCGAAAACCGATCGGCGCCAGCGGCGTCTACGGAGTTGCTGCAATGAGCAAAGAACTTTTGCTGGTGGTTGACGCGGTCGCCAATGAAAAGGGCGTGTCGCGTGAAGTGATTTTCCAGGCCATGGAAGCGGCGCTTGCGTCCGCGGCCAAGAAGCGCTATCCGGACGAAGATCCGGATATCCATGTGACCATCGACCGCCACAGCGGTGACTACGAGACGTTCCGTCGCTGGGAAATCATCGCCGACGACGGCGAGATGGAGTCCCCGTTCCACCAGGTGCGCCTGATGGACGCCGTCGACGAACGTGAAGACTCGCAGGTCGGCGAGTACATCGAGACGCAGATCGAGAATGCCGAATTCGGCCGCATTGCCGCACAGGCCGCCAAGCAGGTGATCGTGCAGCGCGTGCGCGAGGCCGAGCGCCAGCAGGTCGTCGATGCGTTCCAGGAGCGCGTGGGCGAGCTGGTCACCGGCATCGTCAAGCGCGTCGAGCGCGGCAACGTCTACCTCGACCTGGGCGGCAACGCCGAGGCCTTCATCCCGCGCGACAAGACGATTCCGCGTGAATCGGCCCGCGTCGGCGACCGCGTCCGCGGTTACCTCTACGAGGTGCGTTCTGAAGCCCGCGGCCCGCAGCTGTTCGTGTCGCGCGCCGCGCCGGAGTTCATGATCGAGCTGTTCAAGCTCGAAGTGCCAGAAGTCGGCCAGGGCCTGGTCGAGATCAAGGGCTGCGCCCGCGATCCGGGCGACCGCGCCAAGATCGCCGTGGTGGCCCACGATACGCGCACCGATCCCATCGGCGCCTGCATCGGCATGCGCGGTTCGCGCGTGCAGGCCGTGTCCAACGAGCTCAATGGCGAGCGTGTGGACATCATCCTGTGGCACGAGAACCAGGCGCAGTACGTCATCAACGCGATGGCGCCGGCCGAAGTCCAGTCCATCATCATGGACGAAGAAAAGCACTCGATGGATATCGCCGTGGCCGAGGACAAGCTGTCCCAGGCCATCGGCCGCGGTGGCCAGAACGTGCGCCTCGCCAGCAAGCTCACCGGCTGGCAGCTCAACGTGATGACGCAGGACCAGGTGGCCGCCAAGAGCGAGGCCGAGCAGGAAGCGGCACGCCAGCTCTTTATGGACAAGCTGGAAGTGGACCAGGAGATCGCCAACATCCTCGTGCAGGAAGGCTTCTCCAGCGTCGAAGAAATCGCCTACGTGCCCAGCGCCGAGCTGCTGGCGGTCGAAGGCTTCGACGAGGACATCGTCGAGGAACTGCGCGCCCGCGCCCGCGACGCGCTGCTGACCGAAGCGTTGGCGGTGGAGGAGAGCATCGACGAGCACCAGCCGTCGGAAGAGCTCCTGCAGCTGCCGGGCATGGACGAGGCCACCGCGTACGCGCTGGCGGCTCGCGAAGTGGTGACGATGGACGATCTGGCCGACCTCGCGGTTGACGACCTGATCGACATCGAAGGCATGAACGAAGATCGCGCTGCAGCGCTGATCATGGCTGCACGCGCGCCGATGATCGAGCGTCTGGAGAAGGGTGGCTAACCGCGGGCGGCAGCGCCCTGGATGGGTGCGCCGAGGAAGGCTGAGACGCCTTCCACCAGGGATGGAGGTGGTTGTGCGGAAGTGACTGCATGGCCTGGCGCGGGAACGGCGGAGAAAGAACACGATGTCGGACGTAACGATCAAACAACTCGCCAAGGTACTTGGCATGCCGGTGGACAAGCTGCTCGGACAGCTGGCCGAGGCCGGTATGAAATTCTCCGATCCGGAGCAGATCATCAGCAGCACCGAGAAGGTGAAGCTGCTGGGCTTCCTGCGCCGCACCCACGGTAAGGGCGAACTCGCCGCCACCGAATCGGATGACAGCTCGCCACGCCAGATCACGCTCAAGCGCCGCAAGGTGAGTGAGCTGAAGGTGGCCACGCCTGGCGCCCGCGGCGCCGCTGGCGCCAAGACGGTGAACGTCGAAGTCCGCGCCAAGCGCACCTATGTCAAGCGCAGCGTCATTGCCGAAGAAGCCGGCAGCGACGTCGAGCGCGAGGACGCCGTGCGCAAGCTGCAGGAATCCCAGCAGCAGCGCGACCACGAAGAGAACGAGCGCCTGGAGGCGGATCGCCGCCGCCAGGAAGACGCGCATCAGCGCGAAGCGGAAGCGCAGCGCCAGCGCGAAGCCGAGGAAGAGCAGCGCCGCCAGCAGCAGGCCGCAGAAGCCGAAGCCGCCGTGCGTGCGCACGAGCAGGCGCAGCGCGCCGCTGTTGCGGAAACTGCCGCTCCCGAGTCGGTGGAAGCGCCTCTCGAAGCATCGGAGAAGTCGGCGGCTGCGGTCGTCGAGCCTGCGGTGCAGCGCATCGATCACAGCTCGCTCGGCATGATCGTGCCGACCATTCACGAGCCGCGCCGCCGCGAGAAGAAGGTCGTCATTACGCCGGCCCCCGCAGCGTCGAAGACAGCCCCGGCAGGGACGAAGCCCGCGCCTGGGACGGCGCCGGCTGCCAACCGTCCAGCCCAGGCTGCAGCGGGTGCTGCGGCGCCGGCCGCTGGCGCGACGGGCGACAGTCGCAACAAGGCCCGTCATGGCCGTGACCGTGACGACACGCCGGGCGGCAAGCGTTTTGCCGCGGGCGAGCTGCATCTGAGCGATGCCGATCGCGCGCGCCGTTCCAACAACAAGCGTGGCAAGCCCGGCAAGGGCCCGAATCGCGACGCGCCCCGCGGTGGCTCCCCGGCCTCCAGCGGTCCGCACGGCTTCACGCGTCCGACCGCAGCGGTCGTGCGCGAAGTCGTGATCGGTGACAACAACGTGGTCGCCGATCTCGCCAACAAGATGGCGGTCAAGGGTTCGGAAGTGGTCAAGGCCCTCTTCAAGATGGGCGTGATGGCCACCATCAACCAGACCATCGACCACGACACCGCGGTGCTGGTGGTCGAGGAGCTCGGCCATACGCCGGTGGCGGTGAGCGAAAACAACGCCGAAGCCGCGCTGGCTGCCCACACGCAGAATGCCGAGCTGGAGGGTGAGAAGAAGCCGCGTCCGCCGGTGGTCACCATCATGGGCCACGTCGACCACGGCAAGACCTCGACGCTCGACTACATTCGTCGCACCAAGGTCGCTTCGGGCGAGGCGGGCGGCATCACGCAGCATATCGGCGCGTACCACGTGGAAACGCCCAAGGGCGTCATCACGTTCCTGGATACCCCGGGCCACGCGGCGTTCACCTCGATGCGTGCCCGCGGCGCCCAGTCCACCGACATCGTGGTGCTGGTGGTTGCGGCCGACGACGGCGTCATGCCGCAGACGGCCGAGGCCGTGCAGCATGCGCGCGCCGCCAAGGTGCCGCTGATCGTCGCGCTCAACAAGATGGACAAGTCCGACGCTAACCCGGACCACGTCAAGCAGGGCCTCGGCAACCTGGAAGTGATTCCGGAAGAGTGGGGCGGTGACACGCCGTTCGTGCCGATCTCGGCCAAGACCGGCATGGGCATCGACGACCTGCTCGACGCGATCTTGGTGCAGGCCGAGGTGATGGAGCTGACCGCCGTCGAAGACGGCCCGGCCTCCGGCGTGGTGATCGAATCCAGCCTTGACCGCGGTCGCGGTCCGGTGGCCACCGTGCTCGTGCAGCAGGGTACGCTCAAGCGTGGCGACTTCGTGGTGTGCGGCATCGAGTACGGCCGCATGCGCGCGCTGATCGACGAGAACGGCAAAACCGTGCAGGAAGCCGGTCCGTCGATCCCGGTGCAGGTGCTGGGTCTGTCCGGCGTGCCGGAATCGGGTGACGACTTCGTGGTCGTGGCCGACGAGCGCCTCGCCCGCGAAGTGGCGGCCGAACGCCAGCTCAAGCGTCGCGAAACGCGCATGGTCAGCAAGGCCAACCGCCTTGAGGACATCATGGCCCAGATGGGGCAGGGTGCCGAGCAGCAGACGCTCAACATCCTGGTCAAGGCCGACGTGCAGGGTTCGGTGCAGGCGCTGCGCGAGTCGCTCAGCCAGATCGGCAACGAGAACGTGAAGGTCAACGTGATCGCGGCCGGCGTCGGCGGCATCACCGAGTCCGACGCGACGCTGGCTGCCGCCTCCAAGGCGCTGGTGATCGGCTTTAATGTCCGTGCCGACGCCTCGGCCCGCAAGGTGATCGACACCTCCGGCCTCGACGTCCGCTACTTCTCGATCATTTATGACGTGATCGACCAGGTGAAGCAGGCCGCTTCGGGTCTGCTGGGCAAGGAAGTGCGCGAAGAGATCATCGGCGTGGCGCAGGTCCGCGAGGTCTTCCGCAGCTCCAAGTTCGGCGCGGTGGCCGGTTGCATGGTCATCGAAGGCACGGTCAAGCGCAGCAAGCCCATCCGCGTGCTGCGCGACAACACCGTGGTCTTCCAGGGCGAGCTGGAGTCGCTGCGTCGCTTCAAGGAGCTGGTCGACGAAGTGCGCAACGGCATGGAATGCGGTATCGCCGTGAAGCAGTACAACGACGTCAAGGTCGGCGACCAGATCGAGTGCTTCGAGCGTATCGAGGTTGCCCGCACGCTGTGATCGTGGGACGAGGAGTGAGTAGCGAGATCGCGAAAGCTCCACGTCCGGCAAGTTCTCGAAGCCCGGGCAGCTTTGTCCGGGCTTCGTTTTTCTACGTAAACTGCGACATTGGCGCCTGCCATGTGTCTGTCGTCCCCGTGACGACGAAGGAGTTACCCCATGCCTTCACGCGATTTCAAACGTACCGACCGCGTCGGTGCCGAGCTGCGCCGCGAAATTGGCCTGCTGGTCCATGCCGCCGTGCGCGACCACGGGTTGCCGTCGGTGAGCGTGTCCGACGTCGAGGTCACCCGCGATCTGGATTGGGCCACGGTGTGGGTGACCGCCCTGCAGCCGGAGCGGTCCGCCGAGGCCGTCAAGGCGCTCAAGGAACTGGCGGTGGAGTTCCGGCGCGAGCTGTCGCGCAGCATGCGCCTGCGCCGCGTGCCGGAGCTGCGCTTCAAATACGACGATTCGGTCGACAAGGGCGAGCGCATCGAGACGCTGCTCCGCCAGGACAGCGCACGCAACCCGGCGCCGTCCAGCGACGGAGCCGAGGATTCCGCCGAAGACTGAGGGCATGTTTATCGTAAGGAGCTGGGCCGCGTTGCCTGGACCGGGCAGCGGGCTTGCATGACTTCATGAGCAAGAAGAAAAGCCCAATCCGTTTTCGCGACCTGCACGGTATCGTCCTGCTGGACAAGCCCTTGGGCTTGAGTTCGAACGAAGCCCTGCAGATTGTTCGCAAAGGTATCTTTCGTGCGGAGAAGGGCGGCCATACCGGCGCGCTCGACCCGCTGGCCACCGGCCTGCTGCCGCTGTGCTTCGGCGAGGCCACCAAGCTCGCCGGCATGCTGCTGGGTTCCCGCAAGGCCTATCTGGCCGAGTGCAAGCTCGGCGCCACCACCAGCACCGCCGATCTCGAAGGGGAGGTGGTCCAGGTTCGGCCGGTGCCTGAGCTTTCTGGTGCGGCCATCGAGGCTGCCCTGGCCAAGCTGCGCGGACGCATTACCCAGGTGCCGCCCGTGTATTCGGCCATCAAGCTCGACGGGGAGCCGCTGTACGTCAAGGCGCGGCGCGGCGAGGCCGTGGACGTGCCCTCGCGCGAGGTGGACATCTATCGCCTGGAGCTGGTCAGCCGCTCGGAGGACAGCCTCACCCTGTACGTCGAATGCGGTTCGGGCACCTACGTTCGCAGCCTGGCCGTCGACGTGGGGGAAGACCTGGGTTGCGGCGCCCATCTGACGGCGCTCCGCCGCCTCTGGGTGGATCCGTTCAGGGAGCCCGCCATGGTCACGGTCGAGCAGTTGCAGGCGGCGGCCGGGCAGGGCGATGACGCCTTGCTCGCATTGCTGCTGCCGGTATCGGCGGCCTTGCAGGGGCTGCCCGCGTTGAGGCTGGATGCCGGGCGCACCCTGGCCGTCTCACAGGGGCAGCAGATTCCGGTCGATCCGGCGCTGTCGGGACAGCACGCGGTGTTCGGCGAGGACGGCCGCTTGCTGATACTGGGCGAAGCCGTGGACGGAAAACTGCGCATCGTGCGTGGTTTCAACCTGCCGCCGACCGGGCAGGATGCCGGATGACCATGACGGTCTTGTTGTCGTTGGGCTCCGCTCGCTACAATACGGAGCTTGTTTCAGAATTTTCATTCATCTAGGCGAAGCTTGCGCAACGTCATGGCGTGACGTTGCGCAAGCTTCGCACCCGTTTTTTTAGGAAGAGCTAATCATGTCCCTTACCGCAGAACAGACCGGCAAGATCATCGCTGACTTCGGCCGCGTGCCGAACGACACGGGTTCGCCGGAAGTGCAGGTCGCCCTGTTGTCGGCCCGCATCGACCACCTCACCGACCACTTCAAGGCTCACAAGCAGGATCACCATTCCCGCCGCGGTCTGCTGAAGCTGGTCAACCAGCGCAAGCGCCTGCTGAGCTACCTGAAGGATCGTGACCTGGCTCGCTACCAGAGCCTCATCGAGCGCCTCGGCCTCCGTCGCTAAGGTTGATGTTTGCGTTCATCCGTGAACGCGAAGATCAAGAAGCGGCCACCCCTGGCCGCACTTCCCAATTCAGGAAAAGACAGTGGCGAAAGTAACCAAGTCATTCCAGTTCGGTAATCACGAAGTCACACTGGAGACGGGCGAAATCGCCCGCCAGGCTTCCGGTGCCGTCATGGTCAGCATGGGCGGTACCGTGGTGTTGGTCACCGTGGTGGCCGCTGCCAAGGCGAAGGAAGGTCAAGACTTCTTCCCGCTCACGGTGGACTACGTCGAGAAGTTCTACTCGGCCGGCCGCATCCCGGGTGGCTTCTTCAAGCGCGAAGGCCGCCCGACTGAGAAGGAGACGCTCACCTCGCGTCTTATCGATCGTCCGGTGCGCCCGCTGTTCCCGGAAGAGTTCAAGAACGAAGTGCAGGTCATCGCACAGGTCGTCTCGTTGAACCCCGAGATCGACGGCGACATCCCGGCCATGCTGGGCGCCTCCGCCGCGCTGAGCCTTGCCGGCATCCCGTTCAAGGGTCCGATCGGCGCCGCCCGCGTCGGTTACGTCGATGGCAAGTACCTGCTGAACCCGACCGCTTCGGAACTGAAGACCTCCAAGCTCGACCTGGTGGTCGCCGGTACGGCCAATGCCGTGCTGATGGTGGAATCCGAAGCCCAGCTGCTGTCCGAGGAAGTGATGCTCGGCGCCGTGGTGTTCGGCCACCAGCAGATGCAGACGGCCATCCGCGCGATCGCCGAGCTGGCCACCGAGGCGGCTCGTCCGTCCATGTCGTGGCAGGCTCCGGCCCGCAACGAGTCGCTCGTCGCCGCCCTCACGGGTGCCGTGGGCAACCAGCTCGAGACCGCCTTCCAGGTGCGTGACAAGCTGCAGCGCCGCGACGCCATCGCCGCCATCAAGGCCGACGTGTTGGCCTCGCTGGCTGCCGACGCCGAAGCCAAGGGCTGGGACAAGGCCGAGCTGTCGAAGGAATTCGCCGAGCTCGAATACCGCACCATGCGCGACGGCGTGCTGAAGACCAAGATCCGCATCGACGGCCGCAACCTCGACGACGTCCGCCCGATCAGCATTCGCGTCGGCGTGCTGCCACGCACCCACGGTTCGGCGCTGTTCACCCGCGGCGAAACGCAGGCGCTGGTCGTGACCACGCTGGGCACCACGCGCGACGCGCAGATCATCGACGCGCCGGAAGGCGAGTCGAAGGATGCCTTCCTGTTCCACTACAACTTCCCGCCGTTCTCGGTGGGCGAAGCCGGTCGCTTCGGCGCCCCGAAGCGTCGCGAAATCGGCCATGGCCGTCTCGCCAAGCGCGGCGTGCAGGCGGTGAAGCCGACCATCGAAGAGTTCCCGTACGTGGTTCGCGTGGTCTCGGAAATCACCGAGTCCAACGGTTCCTCGTCGATGGCTTCGGTGTGCGGTTCCTCGCTCGCCATGATGGATGCCGGCATCCCGCTGAAGGCTCCGGTGGCGGGTATCGCCATGGGCCTGGTGAAGGAAGGCGGCGACTTCGTCGTGCTGTCCGACATCCTGGGTGACGAAGACCACCTCGGCGACATGGACTTCAAGGTGGCCGGTAGCGCCGATGGCATCTCCGCGCTGCAGATGGACATCAAGATCGACGGCATCACCGAAGAGATCATGAAGGTGGCGCTGGAGCAGGCCAAGCGTGGCCGCCTGCACATCCTCGGCGAGATGGCGAAGGTCATCAGCACCCATCGCACCGAGATGAGCGAGTTCGCCCCGCGCCTGCTCACCATCAAGATCCACCCGGACAAGATCCGCGAAGTCATCGGCAAGGGCGGCGCCACCATCCGCTCGATCACCGAAGAGACCGGTACCACCATCGACATCAGCGACGACGGCACCGTGGTCATCGCTTCGGTCAATCGTGAGGCTGCCAACGCCGCCAAGGCGCGCATCGAGCAGATCGTCTCCGACGTCGAGCCGGGCCGCATCTACGAGGGCAAGGTCGCCAAGCTAATGGACTTCGGCGCGTTCGTGACCATCATGCCGGGCAAGGACGGCCTGGTTCACGTCTCGCAGATTTCCAGCGAGCGCGTGGAGAAGGTCTCCGACAAGCTGAAGGAAGGCGACATCGTCAAGGTCAAGGTGCTGGAAGTGGACAAGCAGGGCCGTATCCGCCTGTCCATGAAGGCCGTGGCCGAGGACGAAGGCGCGAACGCCTGAGTCTTCCCTGACAGGTAAGTGCAAAAGCCCGGCCATGTGCCGGGCTTTTGTTTTCATGCGGGAAAGCCTGCAAAAGTGCCTGTCGCTAATGCCGTTTTTGCGTTCGCTGCAACCTGCTTTTGTTACGATGCAAGCAATGTTATGAGGGCGTGGGCATGGCCGACCAGGCGAGTGATTTGTTCAAGGATTACCAGGCGTTGGCGCAGCAATCCTGGGACACCTGGACCCGATACCTGCAGCAACAAGCGACGCCGGCTTATGTGCCGGGCGCCGCGATGCCGGGTGCCGACGACCTGATGTCGCGCAGCATGGCGGCGCTCAAGGGCTACAACGAGTGGTTGCAGGGCGCCGTGGGTAGCGGTCTCGGGCAGAACCCGGCCGATTGGCAGCAAGCGCTGCAGAACCTGTTCTCGGGTCTGGGCGGGCAACCGTTCGCGCACGCGTTCGCATCGATCGACAGCGAGGCAGCGCGCAGCTTCACCCAGCTGTGGCAGTCGTGGCTGCAGAACAGCCAGTCCGGCCTGCGTTTCGATGTGGAGCACATGGCCGCGTTCGGCTTTACCCGCGAGCGCCAGTTGCAGCAGCAAGAAATGGCTGCGGCGATGCAGGAATACCTGGACTGGGCCGCCAAGTACCAGGCCTTGATTCAGCGCGCCAATACCGAAGGCTTCGAGCGCCTGCAGGCCAAGCTTGCCGAGCTCACCGATTCCACGCGCCAGGTCGAATCGTTGAAGGCGCTCTACGACCTGTGGGTCGATGGCGCGGAAGAAGCGTACGCGCAGATTGCGCTGTCCGAGGAATTTCGTCACGTCTACGGTGAAATGGTCAACGCACAAGGTCGACTGCGGCAGTTGCAGCAGCAGCAGCTCGAAGCGATGTGCCGCGAACTGGGCATGCCGACGCGCAGCGAGGTATCCGCGCTGGGCAAGCGCTTGCATGAACTGCGGCGAGAAGTACGCGGTGGCGAAGCAACGCCCGTGTCCGATGAAGTGGCCGCGTTGCGCGCGGAGCTGGCGGCGCTGAAGCGCCAGCTGTCGGGCAAGAGCGAGGAGGCGAAGGCCGCCAAGCAGCCAAGCACGCGCAGCAGCAAGCGCGAAACCAAAAAAGATGCCGTCGTGCGTCGCGCCAAGCCGGCCGCTGCGGTCGTCGCCCGCAAGTCCGTCGTGCGCGGCAGCTCGCGCACGCGCAAGTAAGGAGCTTCCATGTTTCCACCGCTACGCCTCGATCCCGCCGCATTGACAGGCGAGATCGCCGCCTTTCAGCGCAAGCTGGCCGCCGGCCTGGGCAATCTCAAGCACCAGCGCGAGCCCGACTACGCCAACACGCCGCGCGACGCGGTGTACCGCGAGGACAAGCTCACGGTGTGGCACATGAAAGGCCAGGGCAAGCCAACGACCAAGACGCCGACGCTGATCGTCTATGCACTGGTCAATACGGTGTGGATGACCGATCTGCAGGAAGATCGCTCGCTGGTTCGCAACCTGCTGGAGCAGGGCGAAGACGTCTATCTCATCGACTGGGGTTATCCCGACGGCGCCGATCGCTGGCTGACGCTGGACGACTACATCAACGGTTATCTCGATCGCTGCGTGGATGCGGTTCGCAAGGCCGCGGGCGCCGAGGCGATCAACCTGCTCGGCATCTGCCAGGGCGGAACGTTTTCGCTGTGCTACGCAGCCACGCACGGCGAGAAGGTGAAAAACCTGATCACCATGGTGACGCCGGTGGACTTCCAGACGCCCGACAACATGCTGTCGAGCTGGTCGCGCGACCTGGACGTCGACCTGTTCGTCGACACCATGGGCAACATCCCGGCCGAGCTGCTCAACTGGGTGTATCTCACGTTGAAGCCGGTGCGGCTCAACCAGCAGAAGTACGTGGGCCTGGTCGACATCCTCGACAACCCGAAGGAGCTGCAGAACTTCCTGCGCATGGAGCGCTGGATCTTCGATTCGCCGGATCAGGCGGGCGAGGCGTTCCGCGAGTTCATCAAGGACTTCTACCAGCAGAACAAGCTGATCAAGGGCGAGGTGGTGATCGGCGGCAAGCCGGTCGACCTCGGCATGATCACGCAGCCGGTGCTCAACATTTTCGCCGAGCAGGATCACCTGGTGCCGCCGGATGCCTCGCGCGCTTTGGGCCGCCACGTGGGCACCACCGATTACACGCAACTCGCCTTCAAGGGCGGACACATCGGGATCTACGTTTCGGGACGCGCGCAGCGCGAGGTGCCGCCGGCTATCCATCAGTGGCTCAGTACGCGAAACTGAGCCACTGCGCGCAAGAGGACCTGCTCATGGAAAAGCGTCTGCATCGTTCGCTCTCGGATCGGAAGCTCGCCGGCGTTTGTGGCGGCATCGCCGAATACCTCGGCTGGGACCCGACGCTGGTCCGCGTCCTGTGGGTGGTGCTCACCTTCATGGGTGGCTCGGGCATCGTGGCCTATCTGGTGCTGTGGTTGCTGATGCCTGACGGCCCCTGATTTTTCCCATCGCGGGCGCTGCCCGCATTCCGTTTCCTTCGATTGGCAAGACCGTTTATGGATTACGACCGTTACGACCGCATTCGTGCCGTGCAGTGGCAAGGCGATCATCTGCGCCTGCTCGACCAGCGCCTGCTTCCGCAGGAAGAACGCTGGATCGATTGCACGAATGCGACCCAGGTGACTCAGGCGATCAAGGACCTGGCCGTGCGCGGCGCGCCTGCCATCGGCATCGCCGCGGCCTGGGGCGTGGTGCTGGCGGCGAAGCAGGGCGAACCACTGGATGCCGCGCTGGTCATGCTGCGCGCGGCGCGTCCTACGGCGGTGAACCTGATGTGGGCGCTGGATCGCATGAAGGCGCGCATCGCCGCTGGCGCCGACGCGTCGGCGCTCGAACGTGAAGCGCAGGCGATCCAGGACGAAGACCTGGCGGCCAATCGCCACATGGGTGAACTGGGCGCTTCGCTGATCGCTCCGCATTCGGGCGTGCTCACGCATTGCAACACCGGTTCGCTTGCCACGGCGGGCTTCGGCACCGCGTTGGGTGTCATCCGCGCCGGTGTGGCCAGTGGTCGCATCGAGCGCGTGTATGCCGGCGAGACCCGTCCTTGGCAACAAGGCGCGCGCCTCACCATGTGGGAGCTGGTGCGCGATGGCGTACCGGCCAAGCTCATCGCCGATTCGGCCGCGGCCCACCTGATGCGCTCGGGTGAAGTGCAGTGGGTGATCGTGGGCGCCGATCGCATTGCCGCCAATGGTGACACCGCCAACAAGATCGGTACCTACCAGCTGGCTATCGCGGCACGCCACCATGGCGTGAAGTTCATGGTCGTGGCGCCGTCATCGACGGTGGACATGGCCACGGTATCGGGCGAGGACATCGAAATCGAGCTGCGCGATCCGGCCGAGTTGCTGGCCGTCGCCGGTCGCCGCACGGTGGTGGATGGCGCGCAGGCGTGGAATCCCGTCTTCGACGTCACACCGGCCTCGTTGATCGACGCGATCGTCACCGAGAAGGGCGTGATCGAACGCCCAAGCACCCAGGCCATGCAGGCGATGTTCGGCTGATGGGGTTGCGCCGGCAGGTCGTGCTGTTCGGTATCGGTGGCGTTATCGGCTTGATCGTCGATGCCGGCGTGGTGCAGGCATTGGTCAGCTGGGGTCATTGGAACGCGTATGGCGCGCGCGTGGTGTCGTTTCTTGCGGCGGCGACGGCCACCTGGTTGTGGAATCGCCGTTATACCTTCGCGCACCGGCTCAGCGGGCGCTCGCTGCGTGCGGAATGGCTGCATTGGATCGCATTGATGAGCGTCGGCGCGGTGGTCAATTATGCCGCTTACGCGGCCATTCTCTTGTTCTATCCATGGCTGCATCGCTGGCCCGCGCTGGCCGTGGCAGCGAGCTCGGCCGCAGCCTCGCTGGTCAATTTTTCGACAGCTCGCGGCGTGCTTTTCAAGCGCGCCAAAACGTCGGTTTAAGTTATTGATTCACAAGTAATAAATACTGTGAATTCGACGTCAAATGTGTTACGCTTAGCGGGTTGTTTCCAGGTCGCTCGCACACGCACGGAGGGTGCGTGCGCCGCGACCCTTTTCATCATCAGGGAAGCCGATTGATGGCAGAACTCGCCAAAGAAGTCATTCGCGTCAACATCGAAGACGAGATGCGCCAGAGCTACCTCGATTACGCCATGAGCGTGATCGTGGGACGCGCCCTTCCGGATGTCCGCGACGGCCTCAAACCTGTGCACCGCCGCGTCCTGTTCGCCATGAACGAACTGGGCAACGCCTGGAACAAGCCCTACAAGAAATCGGCCCGCGTGGTCGGTGACGTCATCGGTAAATACCACCCGCACGGCGACGCCTCGGTCTACGACGCGATCGTGCGCATGGCCCAGCCGTTCTCGCTGCGCTACATGCTGGTCGACGGCCAGGGTAACTTCGGTTCGGTCGATGGCGACAACGCGGCGGCGATGCGATACACCGAGGTGCGCATGTCGCGCCTCACGCAGGAGCTGCTGGCGGACATCGACAAAGACACCGTCGACTTCGGTCCCAACTACGACGAAAGCGAGCAGGAGCCGCTGGTTCTGCCGACGCGCGTGCCGAACCTGCTGGTGAACGGCTCGGCCGGTATCGCGGTGGGTATGGCCACCAACGTGCCGCCGCACAACCTCAACGAAGTCATCTCTGCGACGATCGCGCTGATCGACGATCCGTCGCTGTCGATCGATGACCTGATGCAGTACATCCCGGGTCCGGACTTTCCGACCGCCGGCATCATCAACGGCTCCTCGGGGATCATCGAGGCGTATCGCACCGGCCGCGGCCGCATCCTGGTGCGTGCGCGCACCGAGATCGAAACCGAGTCGAACGGCCGCGAGACGATCCTCGTCCACGAGCTGCCGTACCAGGTGAACAAGGCTCGCCTGATCGAGAAGATCGCGGAGCTGGTCAAGGAAAAGAAGATCGAAGGCATCAGCGAGCTGCGCGATGAGTCCGACAAGGACGGCATGCGCGTGGTGATTGAGATCCGTCGCGACGCGATGGCCGACGTGGTGCTCAACAACCTGTTCCAGCAGACGCAGCTGCAGGTGACGTTCGGCATCAACATGGTTGCGCTGCTGGACGGCCAGCCGCGCCTGCTGAACCTCAAGGACATCCTCGAAGCGTTCATCCGCCACCGCCGCGAAGTGGTGACGCGTCGTACCATCTTCGAGCTGCGCAAGGCGCGTGCGCGCGCGCACATCCTCGAAGGCCTCACCGTCGCGCTTGCCAACATTGACGAGATGATCGAGCTGATCCGCACCTCGGCATCGCCGCAGGAAGCGCGCGAGCGCATGCTCGCGCGCAAGTGGCAGCCGGGCATGGTCGCCACGTTGCTGCAGGCGGCGGGTGCGGAAGCTTCGCGTCCTGAAGACATGGATCCGCGCGACGGCCTCAAGGCCGAGGGCTACCAGCTGTCCGAAGTGCAGGCCCAGGAAATCCTGGCCATGCGCCTGCATCGCCTCACCGGCCTGGAGCAGGAAAAGCTTTCCGACGAATACCGCCAGGTGCTCGAGACGATCCGCGGCCTGATCCAGATTCTGGAAGATCCCGCACGCCTGCTCGCGGTGATTCGCGACGAACTGATCGTGATCAACGAGGAGTTCGGCGACAAGCGTCGTACCGAGATCCAGCATTCGCAGGAAGACCTCAACGTCCTCGACCTGATCGCGCCGGAAGACGTGGTGGTTACGTTGTCGCACACCGGCTACGTGAAGCGCCAGCCGGCCAGCACCTATCGTGCACAGCGCCGTGGCGGCAAGGGCCGTTCGGCGTCGGCCTTGAAGGACGAGGATTTCGTCGAGCAGCTGTGGGTGGTGAACACCCATGACACGCTGCTCACCTTCACCAGCACGGGTCGCGTGTACTGGCTCAATGTGTATCAGATGCCCGATTCGGGCCCGAACGCGCGCGGCAAGCCGATGGTGAACCTGCTGCCGCTGGGCGAGGGCGAAAAGGTGCAGGCCGTGCTGCCGGTGCGCGAATACACCGAAGACCGCTTCGTGTTCTTTGCCACCAAGCAGGGCACGGTGAAGAAGACGCCGCTGACCGAGTTCGCGTTCCAGCTGCAGAAGGGCAAGATCGCCATCAATCTCGATGAGGGCGATGCACTGGTCAACGTCGCGCTGACCGACGGCAACAGCGATGTGCTGCTGTTCGCGTCCAACGGCAAGACGGTGCGCTTCGACGAGTCGGAAGTGCGCTCGATGGGCCGTACCGCCACCGGCGTGCGTGGCATGCGACTGGCGGACGACGCCACCGTGGTGTCGCTGATCGTGGCGGCCGAGGGCGACATCCTCACCGCGACCGAGCGTGGCTACGGCAAGCGCACGGTGCTCGACGAATTCCCGAAGAAGGGTCGCGGCACGCAAGGCGTGATCGGCATCCAGTGCTCCGAACGCAATGGCGCGCTCGTCGCAGCGACGCAGGTCACCGAAGCGCACGAGATGATGCTGATTTCCGACCAGGGCACGCTGGTGCGTACCCGCGTGGCGGAAGTCTCGCAGCTCAGCCGCAATACCCAGGGTGTGACGCTGATCCGCCTGCCGGCGGACGAGAAGCTGGTGAGCGTGGTGCGTCTTGATGCAGAAACCGAAAGCGCCGAGGGCGAAGAGGGCGCAGCGCCCGACGCGATCGGCGACGACGTGTCGACAGCGTCGGACGGCACCAGCGGCGATGTGCCCGAAACGGGTGACGACACCCCTGGCGACGGCGAGTGATGCTCGCTCGATGACCTGAAGAAAACCCCGGCTTGGCCGGGGTTTTCTTTTTCATGCCATCACGGCGTGAAGCCGACGGACTGCCACAAGGGTGCGGGATCGTAAACCGCGCCGGCCTCGATGGTCTTCGCGATGCGCCGCGTGTTGTGGATGTCGGCGAGCGGGTCGCCATCCAGCAGCACCATGTCGGCTCGCTTGCCCACGGTCAACGTACCGACTTCCTTATCGAGTCCCATCACGCGCGCGGGCACACTGGTTGCCGCCATCAGCGCCTCCATCGGCGTGAAGCCCGCCTGGACGTAGATTTCCAGTTCGCGGTGCAGGGAATAACCGGGAATGGCCTGGTCCGTCCCGGCGACGATGGGCAGGCCTTGCCGATGCAGTTCGCGCAGGGTGGCTAGAAGGTAGTCGTACCGCTTGGCACGCTCTGGCGGAACGCCCGGGCTGTCCAGTGCCGCGGCGAGTTCGGGCGCGACATGCGTGATGCCGGGTTCAATGGCGCTGAGCGGCGTCGTCTGCGGATGCATCTGCGTCTCGAACAGGACGATCGTGTCGTCGATGACGGTGTGGTGTTCGCGGAACAACGCCAGCTGGCGCGTGGCGTCCGGCGTGGTGAAGTCCAGCGGAGGAAGCGGCTTGTTGCGCTCCATGTGCAGCAGGTCGCGCGCGACGAAATGAACGTGGTTTATGCCGTCGTAGCCATCCTTGACGACCTGCTCGGATGTCATGCCTTCGGGTACGTGACCCGTCACCGTCATGCCAAGTCGATGCGCTTCGGCGGTGATCACCGGCACCAGCTCGGGCTTCATGCTGCTGTAGATCTTGATCTGTCGTGCGCCGACGTCCTTGTAGCGTTTGACCCAGGCCTTGGCCTGTTCGGGCGTATCCGCAATGACCGCACCCAAGGTAATCGGGCCTGTGCCATCAATCACGCCGGCAATGAGGATGCGTGGACCGATGCCGCGCCCCTGGTCGATCGCGTCGCGCACGGCGGTGATGAAGTCGAACACGTTGCCGCAATCGCGCACCGTGGTAACGCCCGAGGCGAGGTACACCGGCCCCCATTCGACCTGTTCGTAGTGGGCGTGCATGTCCCACAAGCCGGGGATCAGGAATTTGCCGTGGCCGTCGACGATTTCGTAGCCTTTCGTCGATGCGTGATCCTTGGCATGGGCGATACGACTGATGCGACCGTCATCCATGAACACGGCGACATCGTCTTGGGCCGGCGCGCCGGTGCCGTCGATCAGCGTGACGTTGGTAACGACGAGCCGCTTCACGATCGGCTGTCGCCCCTTGGCGGCGAGCTGGGCCAGCGAGGCAAGGCCGTCGTTCGCGGCGCGCTGGATGAAGGTGCCCAGTGCAGGCTCGTAGGCTTCGCGCACCGCTTCGAAATGATCGAACTCCGCGTCGCGCGTGGCGAGAGCGGCCAGCTGGTTGTTGTCGTCCATCCACAGCGCTTCGCTGCCCCATGCGAGCCCTGATACCTGGTAGCCGTGCAGGGTGACGTCGCGATCGGCGACCTTGATGTGGAGGTCGGACGTGGGTTGGATGTGAATATCGTTGCCGGGCGGCGCGGCGATGCGCGCGGGGCGTCCCTGCGAAAGCCAGTAACGCATCAACATCTGCTGCATGGCGACCGGCGAATAGCCGTCCATCAGGAAGGTGTGGTCGTTGGCGGGGTAGAGCGTCTTCTTGCCGTCGCGCACCAGCGACACGTGCGTGCGCGTCGCATCGATGGCGAAGTCATCGTTCAAGTCACTGGAGCGAGAGGACTTGCCTCGCGTGGTCAACGACAACGGATGCGCTTCATCGGCGGCGCGGTAGTCAGTCTTGAGCGGCACGGGCGTGCCGCGGTCGGTGAACAGAAAATCGGACGTGAGCTGCAGCTGCCCGTCCTTGCGATCCAGCGTATAGGTTTCCTTGCCGATCGCCCGCGCGAACTTGTGCAGCACGAACGTGCCTTGTTCGTTCGCAGGGTTCGACTGCGCATGGATGCCTGATGAAGCGGAAGCGAGGACACCGGCGATAACGAAAGCGACTGCACACTCCAGCTTCATGGACAGCTCCTGACGCGGGTGACGGGCGAAACCCGATGGTCGTCGACATGACGGTCGACGCGGGACCCGGCGACGTTACCTGCGCGGGTTCGACACCGCCAGTGCGTGTCGTGTGTCCACCGTCAAGCGGGTGTCACGCTGATCTCGTCCACGCGCGTGCCGTAGAAGGCGAGGTGATCCTTGATGTCGGCCACCGCATCGTAAGGATGCTCGTAGGTCCACACGGCATTGATCGAACGATCGCCGCCAAGCGGAATGCTGTAGTACGAGCAGTCGCCCTTGTACGGGCAATAGGTGTGGTGGTCCGTACGCTCGAGCAGTGACATGTCCACATCCTTGCGAGGGATGTAATGGACCGGTGGATAGGACGCTTCGCGCAAGGTGAGTGCGGAGCGCGTATCGGCCAGCACGCGCCCGCCAATGCGTACGACGATATGGGAAGACTCAGGGCTGACCTCGATCGGATGATCGGGGCCGGGGATCCGCTGCACGCGGCTATTCATGGCATCCGTCCTGCGGCAAAGGGAGTGTCGAGGCTACTCCCTCCCGCGATCAGGGGACGTATAAGCAGGCCGATATCAGGCAATGGCTTCCAGCATGGCTTCGGCGGACGAGACGCGGAATTCGCCCGGCGCCTCCACCTGCAGCACCTTGACCACCCCGTTTTCCGCGTACAGCGCGAAGCGGCGGGAGCGCAGGCCCATGCCATAGCCGCTGCCATCCAGTTCCAGGCCCAGCGCTCGGGTGAAGCTGCCGTTGCCGTCGGCCAGCATCAGCAGGCTGTGCGGCACGTTCTGGGACGCCGCCCAGGCCTGCATCACGTAGGCATCGTTGACGGCCAGGCACATCACGTCGATGCCGCGCGCCTGGAACTCGGCGTAATGCTGGACATAGCCCGGCAGGTGCCGATTGGAACAAGTGGGCGTGAAGGCGCCGGGCACGGCGAACATCACCACGTTGCGACCCGCGAACAGGGCGGCGGTGCCGGTCTGTTCGATGCCTTCGCCGATGGCGCGGATCTCGATATCGGGAAGGGTCTGGCCGACCTGGATGCTCATGAATGGGGGCCTTGGGGAGAGGTGAGAAGGTGGATGCTAGCGCCTGGCAGGGCGCCTTGTCGCCTTGAATCACGTAGCTTTCGCACCCATCTCAACGACCATAGAGAGGGTGGCGGTCAACGCCATGCATTACCCAAACGAGTCAGGCGGGTTCTGCCTTGCCGGTGGGTCGGCGGAAGGGCGATAGTTCCCGCACGCCACGCTGGGCGGAGCGATCGCCGGGGAGCGGCAGTGGAATTCAAAGATTATTACGACATCCTGGGCGTAAAGCCGGAAGCGACGGAGGCCGAGATCAAGGCCGCCTATCGCAAGCTGGCCAAGAAGTACCATCCCGACCGCAACAAGGACGCGGGCGCGGAAGAGAAGTTCAAGGCGATCAACGAAGCGAACGAAGTGCTTCGCGACGCCGAAAAGCGTCGCGCCTACGACGAACTGCGCGCAGGCGGTTACCGCGGTGGCGAGCAGTTCCGCCCGCCGCCGGGCTGGGGCCAGAGCCACGGTTTCGATTTCGGCGGCGAGGGCGGCGGCGATTTCAGCGATTTCTTCGAGAGCCTGTTCGGGCGCAGTGCCGGCGGGCCGCGTGGCGCGCCGCGCGCGCGTCGTGGCGGCGATGTGCATGCACATGTGCAGATCGACCTGCAGACAGCCTTCGATGGCGGCCGGACGCGCCTGGCACTGCAGGACGGGCACGGCGGCGAGCGCGTGCTGGAGGTGAAGATTCCCGCGGGCATCCAGCCGGGCCAGGTGATCCGCCTCGCCGGGCAGGGACATGCAGGAAGCGGCGGTGCACCCAATGGCGATCTGCTGCTCGAAGTCGGCATCCGCGACGACGCGCGCTTCAAGCTGGATGGTCGCAACGTGTTGCATGTGCTGCCCATCGCGCCGTGGGAAGCCGCACTCGGTGCCACCGTGCCGGTGCCTACATTGGCTGGCACGGTGGATCTGCGCATTCCCGCCGGTTCGCAGTCGGGTCGCAAGTTGCGGCTCAAGGGGCGTGGCCTGCCGGGTGCGCATCCGGGTGATCAGCTGGTGGAACTGTCGATCCGTACGCCGATCGCCGACAGCGACGAACAGCGCAAGGCCTACGAGTCGTTGCGCGACGCATTCGAGGCATACGACCCGCGGCACTGATGGCCGTACGGACGGCCAAATGAAAACGGCGCCGAGGGGCGCCGTTTTTTAAGGAGCATGCAGCCCGCGTCAGGCGGGGAGCAGTTCCTTCAGCGTGGTCACCAGTTCCTCTTCCTTGATCGGCTTGGTGACGTAGGCCTTCGCGCCCTGGCGCAGGCCCCACACCTTGTCGGTCTCCTGGTCCTTGGTGGTGACCAGCACGACGGGAATGTGCGAGGTGTCCGGGTCCTTGCTGATGGTGCGGGTGGCCTGGAAACCGTTGAGGTTCGGCATCACCACGTCCATCAGGATCAGGTCGGGACGTTCCCGCCTGGCCGCTTCGACACCCGCCGCGCCATCTTCCGCGGTAAGGGCCTCATGCCCGAGCTTTTCGACGATACGCTTGATGCCCAGCAACTGCGACGGCGAGTCGTCGACGATCAGGATGCGTGCCATAAGGTGGGATTCCCCTTGTTGTTTCGTTTGATTCTAAAGGCGCGAGTGCCGCGCTTCCAAGCATGGCGGTCAGGCGTGGGCGCCCACGCGTACCAGAGTACGCCCGAATGACTCGCCTGCGAGCATGTGATCGAAAATAGCCGGCAATTGCTCCAGCGTCACCTCGCGGGTGGCGATGCGCTCCAGATGCTGCGGCTTCCAATCCGTGGCGAGACGCTGCCATACGCGATCGCGAATGTCCCGTGCGGTGCCGGCCGAGGCAATGCCCAGCAGGCTGGCGCCGCGAATGATGAACGGCATCACGGTCGTTTCAAGGCCGATGCCACCGGCGTTGCCGCAAATGGCGACATTGCCGTAGGGAGCAATGAGCGGCAGCAAGCCGGCCAGCATGGCGCCGCCCACGTTGTCCAGCGCGCCGCCGAAACGGGCCGAGTCCATCGGTTTGCCGCTGAAGGCCAATTGGTGTCGGTCGATGCATTCGGCCGCGCCAAGGTCGCGCAGGAAATCGAAGTGGGTGTTCTTGCCGCTGATCGCATGCACGTCGTAGCCGGCACGGGTGAAGATATCGATGGCCAGCATGCCCACGCCACCGGTGGCGCCGGTTACGGCAAGCGGGCCGAGCGCCGGGGTCTGGCGGTTGTCTTCCATGCGCAGCAGGGCGAGCGCAGCCGTAAAGCCGGCCGTCCCGATGATCATGCTCTCGCGCAGGCTGAGGCCTTTGGGAAGCGGAATGGTCCATGCCGAGGGCAGGCGGATGTACTCGCCGTAACCACCGTCGCGCACTTCGGAAAGCCCGCTGCCCGTGCACAGCACGGCGTCGCCTTCCTTGAACGCTGGGTCGGTGGAGGCGATCACGGTGCCGGCGACATCGATGCCGCCGTTGAGCGGGTACTGACGAAGGATCTTGCCCTTGCCGGTGCCCGCCAGCGCATCCTTGTAGTTGACCGAGGAATAGGCGACCTGCACGAGCACTTCGCCGGGGCTCAACGCGTCGGCGTTGATCGTCTCGATGCCGCCGCGGTAGCCGGCGTCGTCGTTGTGGATGCGGAAGGCTCGAAAGAGGGAGGGGGTATTCATTGCCGTTCCTTACCGTTGTGGCGTGTCAGGCGTCGACGCTGCTGCGGTCGATCCACTTGGGCATATAGCTGCCCTCGTAGCTCTCCATCCAGTCGAACAGCTGCTGCATGTCCTGCCCGAACCATACACTCTCGCGTTGCTCGGGTCGGACGAAACGCTCGTCCACCATGTGGTCCATCATGGCGCGCAGCTGCGTGTAATAGCCGCGTACGTCGAGGAAGGCGCAGGGGTAGCGATGCAGGCCGAGCTGGGCCCAGGTCAGCATCTCGAACATTTCGTCCATGGTGCCGAAGCCGCCGGGCAGGGCCACGAAAGCATCGGACAGTTCGAACATGCGCGTCTTGCGCTGGTGCATGGTTTCCACCACGACCAGCTCGCTGAGATCGGCGTGCGCGACTTCCAGGTCGACCAGCTGCCGCGGAATCACGCCAATCACCTTGCCGCCGCCTGCCAGCACCGCGTCGGCCACCGTGCCCATCAACCCGACCTTGCCGCCGCCGTAGACCAGCGCGATGCCGCGGCGGGCCATTTCGGCGCCGAAGGCACGAGCCTGCTCGACGTACTCGGGATGCTTGCCGCTGCTGGAGCCGCAGTAGACGCAAAGGGCAGTTGGCTGGGACATGGAGTCTCGGTGGGCGGAAGGAGGTGATCGTTATTCCGGTCATCTGCCGGAACCACGAAAAAGGTGCCTGTGCCTGGAAAAGCAAACGGCCCGCTCATGTTGCCAGGAGCGGGCCGCAGTGGCCTTGCAGCGGGGCTTAGTTGCCCTTGTGGATCGCGCGCTTGTCGACGGACAGTGCCGCTTCGTGCACGGCTTCGGACAGCGTCGGGTGCGCGTGGACGATGCGGGCGAGGTCTTCGGAGGAGCCCTTGAACTCCATCGCGACCACGCACTCGGCGATCAGCTCGGACACGCCCGGGCCGACCATGTGCACGCCCAGGATGCGATCCGTTTCGGCGTGGGCGAGCATCTTCACCTGGCCGATGGCCTCGTTCATGGCCACGGCGCGGCCGATGGCGGCGAACGGGAAGGTGCCGACCTTGTACGGGACGCCTTCTTCCTTCAGCTGCTTCTCGGTCTTGCCGGCCCAGGCGATTTCCGGCTCGGTGTAGATCACCCACGGCACGGTGTCGAGGTTGATGTGGCCCGCCTTGCCGGCGATCCACTCGGCCACGGCCACGCCTTCTTCGGAACCCTTGTGCGCCAGCATCGGACCGCGCACGGCGTCGCCGATGGCCCACACGCCGTTCACGCCGGTGTGGTTGTGCTCGTCGACCACGATGCGGCCGCGCTCGTCCAGCTTCACGCCGGTGTCGTCAGCCAGCAGGCCGTCGGTGTAGGCGCGACGGCCCACGGCGACCAGCAGCTTGTCGACCACCAGTTCGTGCGCGCCGTCCTTGTCTTCATAGGTCAGGGCGACTTCATTCTTCTTGATCTCGGCCTTGGTCAGCTTGGCGCCGAGCTTGATGTTCAGGCCCAGCTTGGCGAATTCCTTGGCGGCGATCTTGGCGATGTCCGCATCAGCCACGTTGAGGAAGTCCGGCAGCGCTTCGAGCACGGTCACGTCCGCGCCCAGGCGCTTCCACACGCTGCCCAGTTCCAGGCCGATCACGCCGGCGCCGATCACGCCCAGGCGCTTCGGCACTTCGGTGAAGTCCAGCGCGCCGGCGTTGTCGACGATGAACTTGTTGTCGAACTTCGCGAACGGCAGCTCGATCGGCACCGAACCGGAAGCGAGAATCACGTTGGTGGCGCTGATGGTCTGCTTGGCGCCATCGTTGCCGGTGATCTCCACCTCATTGCCCTTCAGCAGTTTGCCCTTGCCGAAGAACGGGGTGACCTTGTTGGCCTTGAACAGCTGGCCGATGCCGCCGGTGAACTGCTTGACGATCTTGTCCTTGCGGCCGATGAAGGTGCCCAGGTCGACCTTGGCGCCTTCCACCGTAATGCCGTGGACCGGCAGGTTGTGGGCGATGTTGTAGTACTGCTTGGACGAATCCAGCAGCGCCTTGGACGGGATGCAGCCCACGTTGAGGCAGGTACCGCCGAGGGCCTGCTTGCCGTCCTTGCCGACGAAGGCATCCACGCAGGCGGTCTTCAGGCCCAGCTGCGCGGCGCGGATCGCGGCCACATAGCCGGCAGGGCCGGCGCCGATGACGATGACGTCGAATTTTTCGCTCATGTCGCTTCTCGCTTTATCCCTCTCCCGTCGGGGGAGGGTGCCCATAGGGCGGGTGGGGGTGCGTGCGGAGCGAGGCGTTGCGGCTAGGCCGAACCCTCACCCCAACCCCTCTCCCGCCGGGAGAGGGGCTGACGCGGGGACTTAGATACCGAGCAGCATGCGCTGCGGGTTTTCCAGCTGGTTCTTGATGTCGACCAGGAACAGCACCGCGTCCTTGCCGTCGATGATGCGATGGTCGTAGGACAGCGCCAGGTACATCATCGGGGCGGCGATCACCTGGCCATTCTCGACGATGGCGCGCTCCTTGATGGCGTGCATGCCCAGGATGGCGCTCTGCGGCGGGTTCACGATCGGGGTCGACAGCAGCGAGCCGAAGGTGCCGCCGTTGGTGATGGTGAAAGTGCCGCCTTGCAGATCGTCCAGGCCCAGCTTGCCGTCACGTGCCTTCTTGGCGTAGTCGAGAATGCCCTTCTCGATATCGGCGAAGCTCTTGTCCTGCACGTCGCGCAGCACCGGCGTCACCAGGCCCTTGTCGGTGGACACGGCGATCGAGATGTCCTGGTAGCCGTGATAGATGATGTCGTTGCCGTCGACCGAGGCGTTGACGATCGGATGGCGCTTCAGCGCTTCGGCGGCAGCCTTCACGAAGAAGCTCATGAAGCCCAGCTTCACGCCGTTGCTCTTCTCGAACGCTTCGCCCAGCGATTTGCGCATCTTCACCACTTCAGCCAGGTTCACTTCGTTGAACGAGGTGAGCATGGCGATGGAGTTCTTCGACTGCATCAGGCGCTCGGCGATGCGGGCGCGCATGCGGGTCATCGGCACGCGCTCTTCCGGACGCGAACCCGGGGTCGGCGTGGCAGCCGGCGCAGCGGCTGCCGGAGCGGCGCCACCCTTGCCGTAGTTGACCAGGTCTTCCTTGGTCACGCGGCCGTCGCGGCCGGTGCCGGCGACCTTGGAGGCGTCGATGTTCTGCTCGGTGGCCACGCGCAGGCCGGCAGGCGACAGGTCGGCGTTGCCGGCCTTGGCGGCAGCCGGAGCGGCCGGGGCAGCAGCCGGGGCGGCTGCGGGGGCCGGAGCAGCAGCGGCCGGAGCCGGCGCAGCGGCGGCAGCACCTTCCTCGATCACCGCGATGACCTGCTGGCTGGTCACGGTGTCGCCGGACTGGAACTTGATTTCCTTCAGTACGCCGTCCACCGGGGAAGGCACTTCCAGCACCACCTTGTCGGTTTCCAGATCGACCAGGTTTTCGTCACGCTTGACCGCTTCGCCGGCCTTCTTGTGCCAGGTGGCGATGGTGGCGTCGGAGACGGACTCGGGCAGGACGGGGACTTTGACTTCGATGGACATAAATGTTCCTTGAGTTAGTGCGTTCATCCTTGAACGCTAAAGTCAAAAAGCGGCCATCCATAGCCGCACTATTCAAATTTGGTGCGCTCATCCTGAGCGAAGATCAAAGCGGCCATCCATGGCCGCACTCTTCAATGAAAAACTATTCGGCCGAGTGGTCGGTGCCGATCGGCGCGACCAGTGCCTGCTCGACCAGTGCCGCCTGCTCGGCGACATGGGTATTGAGGTGACCCGCCGCCGGTGCCGGTGAACGTGCGCGGCCGGCGTACGACAGGCTCTGCTTGCTGCCGATGCAGGCCTGCAGGTGATGGCGGATCTGGAACCATGCGCCCTGGTTCATCGGTTCTTCCTGACACCAGATGACTTCCTTCGCGCCGCTGTACTTTTCCAGTTCCGCCGTGACCTGCGGACGCGGGAACGGATACAACTGCTCGACGCGCACGATGGCGACGTCGGTGAGGCCGCGCTTCTCGGCGTCTTCGAGCAGGTCGTAGTAGACCTTGCCCGAGCACAGCACCACGCGCTTGACCTTCTTGGCGGCCAGCTCGCGATGTTCCGGGATCACCAGCTGGAAGCTGCCCGTGGCCAGCTCGTCCAGCGTCGACACGGCCAACTTGTGGCGCAGCAGCGACTTGGGCGTCATCACGATCAGCGGCTTGCGCGTCGGACGCACCATCTGGCGGCGGATCATGTGGAACGCCTGGGCCGGCGTGGTCGGCACGCAGACCTGCATGTTGTCCAGCGCGCACAGCTGCAGGAAGCGCTCGAGGCGGGCGGAGGAGTGCTCCGGTCCCTGGCCTTCGTAGCCGTGGGGCAGGAACAGCGCCAGGCCGCACAGGCGGTTCCACTTGGACTCGCCCGAGCTGATGAACTGGTCGATGACCACCTGCGCGCCATTCGCGAAGTCGCCGAACTGGCCTTCCCAGATGTGCAGCGTATAGGGGTCGGTGGTGGCGCTGCCGTATTCGAAGGCCATGACCGCTTCTTCGCTGAGCAGCGAGTCGATGACTTCGACGTCGGCGCCGGAGCGCACGTCGGCCAGCGGCATGTAGGTGTAGCCCGTCTTCTGGTCATGCAGCACGGCATGACGATGGAAGAAGGTGCCGCGGCCCACGTCCTGGCCGACCAGGCGCAGGTTGTAGCTCTCGTCGATGAGCGTGGCGTAGGCCAGGTTCTCGGCAAAGCCCCAGTCGCCCGGCAGCTCGCCGGCGGCCATCTTCGCGCGATCGTCGTAGATCTTGGCCACGCGCGACTGGAGCGTCATGTCCTTGGGCACGACCAGGATCTGGTTGGCCAGTTCGACCAGGCGCTGCTTCGAATAGCCGGTGGGCGTCTCGGTGGACAGCTTGCCGCCGATGAACTTGTCCCAGTCGACTTCGATGTCCTTGATAAGGGCCGTGGTGAGCTCGGTCATCGGCTCGCCCGCCTCGAGGCGGCTGCGGTAGTCCTCGAACATCTTCTGGCCATCGCCGTCGGCGATCACGCCCTGCTTGACCAGCTCCTGCGCATACAGGTCGCGGGTGGTCGGGCGCTTGCGGATGATCTGGTACATCACCGGCTGCGTGGCGGACGGCTCGTCGGCCTCGTTGTGGCCGTGGCGGCGGTAGCACACCAGGTCGATCACCACGTCCTTGCGGAACTCCTTGCGGAAGTCGTAGGCGAGGCGGGTGGCCTGGATCACCGCTTCCGGATCGTCGCCGTTCACGTGGAACACCGGCGCATTCACCATCTTGGCGAGGTCGGTGCAGTACAGCGTGGAGCGGGTGTCCTGCGGATTGGAGGTGGTAAAGCCCACCTGGTTGTTCACCACGATGTGCAGGCTGCCGCCGATCTTGAAGCCGCGGGCCTGGGACATGTTGAACAGTTCCATGTTCACGCCCTGGCCGGCCAGCGCCGAGTCGCCGTGCACGATGACGGCCATTGACTGCTTGCGCTCAGTGTCGCGGCGGCGGATCTGGCGCGAATGCACTGAGCCAGCAACGACCGGGTTGACGATTTCCAGGTGCGAC
The DNA here is from genome assembly GCA_000632805.1 of Dyella jiangningensis. GTDB lineage: Bacteria > Pseudomonadota > Gammaproteobacteria > Xanthomonadales > Rhodanobacteraceae > Dyella > Dyella jiangningensis. The sequence continues at coordinate 1,194,490 of CP007444.1, forward strand.
GGGTTGAACGCCAGCGCGACGTGGGTGCCGCCATTCGGCGTCTTGACGTCCGCGGAGAAGCCCATGTGGTACTTCACGTCGCCCGAGTGGGCCGGGTCATCCGGATGGTCCCACTTGCCTTCAAATTCGTTGAACAGCGTGCGCGGCGGCTTGCCCAGGATGTTGACCAGCATGTTGAGGCGGCCGCGGTGGGCCATGCCGATCACCACTTCCTTGATGCCGTTGTCGCCCGCGGCACGGACCACGTCGTCCACCATCGGGATCAGGCTGTCGCCGCCTTCCAGCGAGAAGCGCTTCTGGCCAACGTACTTGGTATGCAGGTAGCGCTCGAGGCCTTCGGCGGCGGTCAGCTCGGCGAGAATGCGCTTCTTGCCCGCGGCGTCGAGGCCGGCGCTGCCGTTGGCCTTTTCCAGACGGGTGTAGATCCAGTTGCGCTGCTCATGGTTGCTGATGTGCATGAACTCGACACCGAGGGTGTTGGTGTACACCTTCTTCAGTCGAGCCAGCAGATCGCGCAGCTTCATGCGCTGGCCACCACCGGCGAAGTTGCCGCAGTCGAACTCGGTATCCAGGTCGGCGTCGGACAGGCCGTGGAAAACGGGCTCCAGATCCGGCGCCGGCAGTTTTTCGGCCAGGCCCAGCGGATCGAGGTCGGCGGCCAGGTGGCCGCGCGAGCGATAGGCGGTGAGGATGCGCAGCACGCCAGCCTGCTTGCGGGCGTGGGCGTCGTCCACCGGGCCGGCGGCGACGGCAACGCCGTTACGGCGCTGCTTTTGCGCGGCCTCTATACGCGCAATGGCCGCAGAGTGGGGCACGTCCCCCGACTCGCGGCCTTTGAAAGTCTCGAAATATTTGCCCCAGGTGGCGTCGACCGACGAAGGGTCCGCCAACCACGATTCATAGAGCTGTTCAACGTAATCGGCGTTGCCGCCGGCGAGTTGGGAGGATTCGAAAAACTCGCGGATCAGATTAGTGCTCACGTCACCACCGGTGAGGAAGGGAGGCTTGCAGCGGTTCCGGCCGGGGAGGGCCGGTTGGCTGGGAAAAATCCCGTTAATTATAGCCTTGGGGTGCTGCGACGCGGCAACCCAAGCAGCCCACCTGAAATGGGGTTGGGGATCGATATTTCGAGCCTGAGGGTACCGACCATCGTCGTAGACCGCGGTTTTACCGGCGAATGATGCCTGTGGGGTTCGCTGCGTGGTCGACGCGCTTCGTTCAGCGACCGGCTAGAGATCGAGCGGCTGGAGTGCCCGAGCGGGCGCGGATCGCTCCCAGACTTCACTGAAGTGCTGCGCCAGGGGCGCCTGGGCGGCCCTGTCCCGGAGAGATGCGCGGGCATCGGCACGCCGCGCGTCGGGCTGGAACAGGTAGCCACCCTGGTCGGTCAGCAGGTAGGCGGAGGCGTAGGCGAGGTCCACTTCTTCCAGGGGCGTGCGAATGTGCAGCACGCTGGGCAGGCGCTGGGCCAGGGATACCAGGCGGTGACTGTTGCGCAGGGCTGCTTCCGGGTCGTGCAGGAGTATGCGGATGTCGGCGCCACGGCCCGAGGTGGCAATACGGCGGAGCTCTGCCATCTCATCAAGGCTGGCGTAGAGGTCGGTATCGAGCGCGGGTTGGTAGATCGAAAGCCGATGCTTCGTTTCGGCAAGCAATTGCAGCCGGCTGGCCGCGATCTCGCTGCGGCTGCTGGTGGGCAGTGCGTGGTCGTCGACGTTCGAGGCGGCCGGGACGGTGTCCGGCTCCAGTGTCAGCCGCATCGAGCGATGGCCGATGCCGGCGTCTTCGAAGGTCTCGCCATAGGCAATGAAGCCCTCGCGCTCATAGAAGGCCACGGCCGACAGCTGGGCATGGAGCACGAGACCGGTTCGCCCCTGGGACCGGGCCCTGGCCACCAGGGCGCGCAACAGGGCAAGCCCCACGCCCTGTCCGCGCCAGGGTTGCCGCACCGCCACCCGGCTGATCCTGCCCTCGGGCGTGAGGCGGGCACAGCCGATTGGCTCGCCGTTCTCGCCGCGGGCCAGCAGGTGGAAGGAAGGCGGGTCCAAGTCGTCCCATTCGAGCGACTCGGGTACGGCCTGTTCCCGCACGAAGACTTCCAGCCGGATCGAGCGCAGCGCCTCGCGGTCGCCCGCGCGGCCCCAGTCGGCATGCTCCACGTGGAAGTCCTGCAACTTCACCGACCGCGGCCCTTGCGGATGACCAGGTGACCATCGTTGACCAGGGCCAGCAGCAGGCTGGCCTCGGCGGCGGGCAGGCTCTTGCCGGGCACCAGCTCACGCTCGCCGCAGAGCTTGGTGGCCCATTCGGCCGATGTGGGATAGGCATGGCCGTTGACGAAGAGCGTGGCGCCACGCTTGCCACGCGCCCAGGCCATGCGCGCCCAGGGATGGCGCAGCAACGAAGCGCCGCCGTCCAGCTGCTTGCGTAACGTCGCCTCGGCCAGTTCCTTTTCGGGCGGTACCGGCAGCTGCGCATTGCGGTAGCGGGTGATGAAGCGGCCGAACCAGTCGGTGAGGGTGGTGTCGTCCAGGGCGGCGGCAAACGGCAGCGCCTCGCGAACGCGGGCGAGCGCGGCGCGATCGATTTCGCCGGCGGCCTTGGCCGGGGCGAGATCGGCATCGCCGTAGCGCAGTTCGTCGGGCAGCCGTTCGGCGATGTAGTCGGCGAGGTCGCCGGTGAGTTCCGCGCGCGAGGGCGCACGCATGCCCACCGAGATGGTCATGCACGGCCCGCCGAAGGCAATGCCGTCGTGCGGAACGCCGGGCGGCAGATACAGCATGTCGCCGGGCTCGAGCATCCACTCATGGGTCGGTTCGAAGTGCTGGAGCTGCTTGAGCTCCACGTCCGGACGGAAGTCCTTGGGAGCATTCGGGTCGGTGCTGATCGCCCAGTGGCGCTGGCCGATGCCCTGCAGCAGGAACACGTCGTACTGGTCCACGTGCGCGCCCACGCCGCCGCCGGGTTCGGCGTAGGAAATCATGATGTCGTCCAGGCGCCAGCTGGGCAGGAAGCCAAAGTGCTCCAGCAGCGCGGCCACGTCGGCATCCCACTTGTCCACGTCCTGCACCAGCAGGGTCCAGTTGCGGTCGGGGGTGCTGGCGAAGTCCTTTTCGGTGAGCGGGCCGGTCTTCACCTTCCAGCGGTCGCGGTTTTCGTCGTGGATGATCAGGCGCGACAGGGCGGTTTCTTCCAGCGCCAGGCCGGCCAGGTCATCAGGCTGGATGGGCGGGACGAAGTCGGGGAAAGCCTGGCGGATCAGCAGCGGGCGCTTCTGCCAGTAGTCGCGGAGGAACTGGGCGGGGCTCATGCCCAGAGGCTGCCTGGCGGAGCCGCGGACTTCGATGGGGAGGTCGTGGGATGTGGTCATTACGCCATTCTAAGCCAATAGGGCGCGGCGTCCGGTTGACCGTGGTCAGTACCTGAAGGGGGCGTCGTCGAGGCGCCGCGCCCGCCGGCGGTGCGGCCGGAAATAAGCGCGCGGACATGTGCATATGCCAACACGTCCTTTCACATGACAAAACGCGATGACTACTTTGGGTGGCCAGATGTATGGACGTCCAAAGGAAGTCGATGTGAACGCCGTCGTTGCGATCGAAAATCGCCTGCCGTCGCTAGAGGCTTCCAGGCTGGCTTCGCTGGAGCGCCTGGCTGATGGCCTCGGGCCCGCCGAGCTCTACTGGATCGCTTCGTGGAGCGCGGCGAGAGCCGAGCGCCTGCAGCGTGGCGAAGCAACCGTGGCGTCCGCTGCCAAAGCGCCGGCCGAACAGCTCACCATCCTCTACGGCAGCCAGACCGGCCAGGCCAAACGCGTGGCCATGCAGCTGCATGCGCGTGCCGAAGCTGCAGGCCTCGCGGCGCGGCTGGTACGCGCCGATGCCTATCCACAGCGGGACCTGGGCAAGGAAACCCACCTCGTGGTGGTAATCAGCACGCAGGGCGATGCCGAGCCTCCCGACGATGCCCGCGGACTGGTCGAGTTCGTGTTGGGCAAGCGCGCGCCCAGGCTGGCCGGCGTGCGCTACGCCGTGCTTGGCCTGGGCGACTCCAGTTACCCGCAGTTCTGCGCCATCGGCCGGCAGATCGACGAGCGCTTCGCCGAACTCGGCGCCACACGTTTCGCTCCCCTGGGTGAGGCCGATGTCGATGTCGACGCTGTCGCGGCGCCATGGCTGGACGGCACGCTGGAGCAGGCCAGGCAGGCGCTTGGCAGCTCGCAGCCCGCACGCGTCGCCACGCTGCAGTCCGTGCCGCAGCGCGTGGCGCACTCGCGAGAGCGGCCATTCCAGGCCGCGGTGTTGGACAACCAGACCATTGTGGCGCGCGATGCGCAGCGCGACGTACGCCACGTGGAGCTGTCGCTCGAAGGCTCGGGCTTGAGCTATGAGCCCGGCGATTCCCTGGGCGTGTGGCCGCGCAATCCCGATGCGTTGGTCGACCAATGGCTCGACGCCGTAAACCTCGATGGCGGCCAGGCGGTAACCCATGACGGCCGCAGCCTGGCGTTGCGGCAATGGCTGACCGACGAACGCGAACTGACACGCCTCAGCCGACCGCTCATTGCGGTGCTGGCTGACGCCAGTGGCGATGACGACCTGGCGCGCCTGCTGCGTCCTGAGCAATCGACCGCCTTGGCAGCCCTGATGGCATCGCACCAGCCCATCGACCTGTGGCGTCGCCACGCGGCCGCCTGGTCGGCGGAAGAACTGGTGGCCGCGCTGCGTCCGCTGACGCCTCGCCTGTACTCCATCGCGTCGAGCCAGAAGGTGGTTGGTGACGAAGTGCACCTCACCGTGGGCGTCGTTGATTACCTCGCCCACGGCGAACGTCATTGGGGCGCCGCGTCGTCGTTCCTCGCGCAGGCGGGCGACGAGCAACGCCTGCCGGTCTACATCGAGCCGAACGAGCGCTTCCGCCTTCCGCAGGACGACGCGCGGGACATCATCATGATCGGGCCCGGCACGGGCGTTGCCCCGTTCCGTGCGTTCGTGCAGGAGCGCCGCGAAACCGCCGCACGGGGCCGCAACTGGCTGTTCTTCGGCAACCGCCACTTCGGCAGCGAATTTCTCTACCAGGTGGAATGGCAGGCGGCGTTGCGCGAAGGCTCACTGCATCGACTGGACCTTGCGTTCTCGCGTGACACTGCGGCGAAGGTCTACGTGCAGCAGCGGCTGCGCGAACAGGGCCGCGAGCTCTACGCCTGGTTGCAGGACGGCGCGCATCTTTACGTCTGCGGCGACGCCAACCACATGGCCAAGGACGTGAATGCCGCGCTGATCGACATTGCCGTGGCGCACGGCGGACACACCCACGAACACGCCAGGGAATGGCTGTCCGATCTCTTGCAGCAGGGGCGCTATGCCCGCGACGTGTACTGACATGAGCACTCCGCTTTCCGATCTCGAACGCATCAAGGCCGAGAGCCGCTACCTGCGCGGTACCATCGCTGAAGGGTTGGCAGACCCGGTCACCGGTGCGATCAGCGACGACGACAACAAGCTGCTGAAGTTCCATGGCAGCTACCTGCAGGACGATCGCGACCTGCGCGAGGAACGCCGCAAGCAGAAGCTGGAGCCGGCCTATGCCTTCATGCTGCGCGCGCGATTGCCCTCCGGCGTGGTGACGTCCGCGCAGTGGCTGGCGTTCGATCGACTCGCGACCGAATACGCCAACGGCACGCTGCGCATCACTACGCGCCAGACCTTCCAGTGGCACGGCATCATCAAGCGCCATCTCAAGCCCACCATGGCAGCGATCCACGAAGCGCTGGCCACCACCATCGCGGCGTGCGGCGATGTGGTGCGCAACGTGGTCAGCACGCCCAACCCCGTGGAGTCGGAGGCACATGCGCTGGCTTATGCATGGGCCACGCGGTTGTCATTGGAGCTATCGCCAAGAACGCGGGCCTATCACGAGATATGGCTCGATGGCGAAGCGCTGGTGGGCGAGCCGAAGGACGAAGAGCCGCTGTACGGCGCCACGTATCTTCCGCGCAAGTTCAAGATCGGCCTGGCCATACCGCCGCTCAACGACATCGATGTCTTCGCACAGGATCTCGGACTGATCGCGATCATCGAGCAAGGCGAGCTGAAGGGCTTCAACGTCGCCGTCGGCGGCGGCATGGGCGCGACGCATGGCGATGGCTCGACCTATCCACGTCTCGCCAGCGTGATCGGCTTCGTCGCGCCGGATCAGTTGCCGCGGGTGGCGGAGACTATCGTCGCCGTGCAACGTGACTGGGGTGATCGTCACGAACGCAAGCACGCTCGCCTGAAATACACCATCGACCGACATGGACTGACTGCGTTCAAGGCGGAGGTGGAAAGCCGCCTCGGCTTTGCGCTGCAACCCGCCCGCGCCTATCGCTTCGATCACAACGGGGACCGCTACGGCTGGATCGAAGGCAACGACGGCCGTTGGCATCTGACTTTGCAGATCGAATCGGGCCGCCTGGCGGACGTTGGCGGACGTCGTTGGCTCACTGGTTTGCGCGAACTGGCAAAAGTGCACCAGGGCGATTTCAGGCTTACCTGCAACCAGAACGTGATCGTCGCCAACGTGGCCGCCGCGGATCGCGACCGCATCGATGCGATCGTGGCGGCACACGGGCTGGATGGCTATCGCTCGTACAGCGGCATCCGTCGCCATGCCGTGGCATGCGTGGCGTTGCCTACCTGCGGATTGGCCATGGCCGAGAGCGAGCGCTATCTGCCCGATATCCTGCCCAAGCTCGAAGCCCTGCTGGAATCACACGGGCTGCGCGACGCGCCGATCCTGCTTCGTCTGTCGGGCTGCCCCAACGGCTGCTCGCGGCCTTACCTGGGCGAGATTGCGCTGGTAGGGCGCGGGCCAGGGCGCTACGACCTGCGCCTGGGTGCCGACTTCCGGGGCCAGCGGCTCAATGTTTCCTACCGAGAGAACGTGGATGAGCCGGCCATCCTCAACGCATTGGCGCCATTGTTTGCCGACTACGCGGATCATCGCCGGCCAGGCGAACACTTCGGCGATTTCCTCGTGCGCGCTGGCGTCATCGAGGTTGATACGTCCCGCAGCCAAGTCGAGGTGGCGGCATGAAGCAGGCGCTGCTTGAGGATGCGCAGCATGACCCCGACGCACTGGACGCGCTGAACCAATGGCTGGGCACGTTGACCGCCGAACAGCGCGTGGTGTGGGCGCTGGCGTATGCGCCCGGCACGCATGTGCTCTCATCGAGCTTCGGTGCACAGGCGGCCGTTTCCCTGCATTTATTGACGCGGCAGCGCCCGGATCTTCCGGTGATCCTGGTGGATACGGGTTACCTGTTTCCCGAGACGTACCAGTTCATTGATGAATTGCGCGGCCGCCTCGGTTTGAACCTGCAGGTCTACAGCGCGGACGAGAGTCCGGCATGGATGGAGGCGCGCGAAGGCCGGCTGTGGGAGCAGGGCGTGCCTGGCATCGACCGCTACAACCAGCTTCGCAAGGTGGGGCCGATGCAGCGTGCGCTGGAGGCGTTGCATGCAGGCAGCTGGTTCGCCGGGCTGCGCCGCAGCCAGGCGCGTACGCGCGCGGCGATTCCCTTTGCCGAACGGCGCGAAGGGCGGTGGAAATTTCATCCCATTGCCGACTGGACCGATCGCGACGTTGGCATGTACCTGCGCCGCCACGGCCTGCCTTACCACCCTTTATGGGACCAGGGCTACATCTCCATCGGCGACGTGCATACCACGCATCGCTGGGAGCCCGGCTCCGACCTCGACTCTACGCGCTTCTTCGGACTCAAGCGCGAATGTGGCCTGCACGGATTGGCCTGAACACCGCGACTCGCACATTCATCCAGCGCATGGCGCTGGCCGATGCCCCGACAAGACAAGAACCATACGATGAGCCAGACAGCCCTAGCCCAGACCGATACTGCATTCACCGTCGATGACGGATTGGTACCGCCGCATGGCGGCGAACTCAAGGAGCTTTACCTTTCGGCGGCCGAAGCCGAGCAGCTGAAGCAGCGTAGCGCCGGCTTGCCTGGCGTGGACCTGGATACGCGCCAGCTCTGCGACCTCGAGCTGTTGCTGAGCGGCGCCTTCTCGCCGCTCGAAGGCTTCCTCACCCAGCGTGATTACGATCGCGTCGTCGAGGGACTGCGGCTCGCCGATGGCACCTTGTGGCCCATGCCGATCGCGCTGGACGTCAGCGAGGATTTTGCCGCCAAGCTGGCACCGGGCAGCGAAGTAGCGTTGCGCGACAGCCAGGGCGTGCCGCTTGCGGTGCTGGAAGTGCAGGACATCTACCGTCCCGATCGCGAGCACGAAGCCCTCAATGTCTTCGGCACCACTGATCGCACGCATCCGGGCGTGGCTGAGCTGCTGGAGCGCTATCGACCGGTCAACCTGGGAGGGCGCGTAAGAGGCATCCAGTCGCCTGCGCATTTCGACTTCGCCGCCTTGCGCGATACGCCACGCAGCTTGCGCGAGTGGTTCGCCGCCAACGGCTGGCAGCGCATCGTCGCCTTCCAGACGCGCAACCCCATGCATCGTGCCCATCGCGAACTCACCTTGCGCGCCGCGCAGCAGGTGGGTGCGAAGCTGCTGGTACAGCCGTCCGTGGGTCGCACCAAGCCAGGCGATGTCGACCACTACACGCGCGTGCGCTGCTACCAGGCGCTGTTGCCACAATATCCCGCGCATAGCGCGAAACTCTCGCTGTTGCCGCTGGCGATGCGCATGGGCGGTCCGCGCGAAGCCTTATGGCACGCGATCATCCGCAAGAACTACGGCGCAAGCCATTTCATCGTCGGGCGCGATCATGCGGGTCCCGGCAAGGATGCGGACGGCAAGCCGTTCTATGGCCCCTTCGATGCGCAGCATTTGCTGGAGCGTTACCAGCAAGAGCTCGGCATCGAGGTGGTGCCGTTTCCCGCCATGGTCTATGTGGCCAATCGCGACGCGTACCTGCCGTCCACGGAAGTGCAGCCGGAGGACGAGGTGCGCGATATTTCCGGTACGCAGCTGCGCAGGCACCTTCACGAAGGCAGCGACATTCCCGCGTGGTTCTCTTTTCCCGAGGTGGTGAAGATCCTTCGCGAGCGTCATCCGGCGCAGGCGACGCGCGGCTTCACGTTGTTCTTTACCGGTTTGTCCGGCGCTGGAAAGTCCACCATCGCACAGGCGGTAGTCGCGCAACTGCTGGAACGGACCAGCCGTGCCATCACCGTGCTCGACGGCGACGAGGTGCGCAAGCATCTGTCGCGTGGCCTGGGTTTTTCACGTGAGGACCGACACGCCAACGTGACGCGCATCGGCTACGTGGCGAGCGAGATCGTGCGGCACGGTGGCATCGCCGTTTGCGCGCCCATTGCGCCTTATGCCGAATCGAGGGCGGAGGCGCGAGGGTTGGTGGAAGCGCACGGCGACTTCATCGAGATCCATGTCGCCACTGAATTGGAGGTATGCGAGGCGCGTGATCGCAAGGGGCTTTATGCGCAGGCGCGCGCGGGGACGATCGCTCAGTTCACGGGGATCAGCGATCCTTACGAAGTGCCTGAGCAACCGGAGTTGCGGGTAGATGGCAACGCGGGGGAGCCGGCAGTGCTGGCGGGGCACATCGTGGAGTTGTTGCGGCAGCGTGGGTTGTTGCGTGTGTGATCGTGGGCGCCGCGCCATTCGACCGCGCCCCTGTCTGTAGGAGCGCACCCAGTGCGCGATTGCCTTTCGCCTAGCTTTGCATTGCTCGTCGTCCTGGCGCAGGCCGGAGGCGTTTTTCAACAGCCGAAGGCTGGTCACCCAGTTTCGTTAGTCCTCGATTGTCGCGTTACCGCGATCGGGCTCGCCTGCGGCGGGCTTCCGTCCTCCTGCCGGAGGCCGGGTCACTTCTCTTTGTGTGGCCAAAGAGAAGTAACCAAGAGAAAGGCCACCCCGATATCGCGCCCCTGCGGGGTCGCAGACGGGAGGCGGGGTGGATCGACAGGGCATCCTGCCCTGACGATCCACTGGCCGGCATTCATGCCGGCCACCCTGCGGGCTATTCCACCTCCCGCCTGCTCGCGGCATAGGGGAGGGGAAGTCAAAGGCCAGAGAGAAGAGCAAATCTTTTCCCTGTAGGAGCGCACCCAGTGCGCGACCGCAACGCATCAACGACCTCTACGGTCGCGCACTGGGTGCGCTCCTACAAAGGACGGGCAGCTCTCTGCGCGATGTGCCGCGAAGCGGCACGAGCCTTCACACATTCCCCTGTGTGGCGGTGAGGGGTGGACGAGCAGGCCCCGCAGGGGTGCCCGACACGGATGTCGGGCACTTTTCGTCCGGGCAGGAGCCCGGTCGAAAAGCCCGGCCGCCCCTCACGGACTGGCTGGGCGCAGCCCAGACAGCGCCATGCGGGGTGCTCTTCTCTTTGGTTACTTTCTCTTGGGCACGCAAGAGAAAGTGACCCGGGCCGCGGCAGCGGTCCGGAAGCCCGCGGCAGGCGAGCCATCTAGCGGTATCGCGACAACCAAAGACTGACGAAACTGGGTGACTCGCCTCTCTCGCCCCCGGCATCCGCGCGCTTCGCGCTCCGTCCGGCCTGCGCCGGGATGACGAACATGGAAACCGAGGCGAAAGGCGGTCGCGCACAGTGTGCGCTCCTACAAGGGTAGTAAATTCGCTGGCGCTTGCGCCCTAACCAAACCGCGCCACACGACGACCGCGTCACTCCACCTCGACAGCCAACTCCGCCACCTTGTGCGGGACCTTCCGCTCTCGCCAATGCGGCACGCCCGTCCACGAAGCGCCGGCGGTTCCGTTCGCCAATGCGCGGCTTACCGCGCGGCGCTCCAGGTGCGGTGCAAACACGCTGATGAAATCCAGCGCGTATTCGCGCAACACGCTCTCGCGGCGCAAAACGATCCATGTCGTGCACGGCTCAAACAGCTGATCGGCATCCAGTTCGCGCAGATCCGTGTCGAGCTCCGGCTGAAATGCCATTTCCGCCAGCACGCCGATGCCAAGGCCTTCGCGCACATACGTCTTGATCAGGTCCGCATCGCTCGCCGTCATTGCAATCTGCGGATGCAGGTTGGCGGCATGGAAGGCACGCGCCAGCGAAGACTCGGGCTTGAGCGAAGAGTCATAGCTGATGATTGGATGGGCAGCGAGCTGTTGCAGCGACGGCGCGTGTTTATGCCTGGCCAACGGATGGTTGCCCGGCACCAGCACGATGCGATTCCAGCGATAGGCGGGCAGGGCGATGCCGCTCGGTGGTGGTGCGCCGGCCGCCGTACTGACGATGGCAAGGTCGACCTGTCCACCCTCCAGCAGCGACATAACATCCGAATCGCTGACTGGCTGCAGATGCACGCTCACCTGCGGATAGCTGCGGCTGAGCGAGGCTACGGCGCTGGGCAGTGCGAAACGGGCCTGCGTATGCGTGGTGGCGATGCGCAGGGTGCCGTGAGATTCATTGCGCAGGTTGGCGGCGATGGAGCGGATATTCGCCGCTTCGGCGAGGATGACGCGCGCACGCTCGAGCACGTGCGTGCCCGCATGGGTAATCGCATGCAGGCTGCGACCCTTGCGATGGAAGAGCTGGAAGCCAAGCTCGTCCTCGAGTTGCCGCAACAACTTGCTGAGGCCGGGCTGGGTGGCGTGCACCCGCTCTGCCGCGAGGGTGATGTTCAGGCCGGCATCAGCGATGGCAACCAGATAGCGCAATTGAGTAAGGGTCATGACTCGGGTTCCGCAGGCAATCGAGGGAGGGAGGGCTCTCAGTCGCGGAACGGATACATCGCGCGAACCCGCCCGAAGCCTGGCTGCCGTGACAGCTGGCCAAGTCGGTACCCGTTGGTTCGCGATAGTCCATGGGCGGTTCGTTGGATGGGTATTTAGACGTCTATACAGTGATTGTTGCTATGCGTCAATACTCGCCCTGGTCGCCCCCCGCTTATAACCCGGGGTGATATCCCTCGCCTGATAAATCATTTGTGCGTCGCTCGATGCCTGCCTAGCGTGCTGTGGACCTTTCCATGTTCCCCATCACGGAGTTCGCTGCTCGATGAAGCTGTATCCACTGTTTGCCGACCTTGCAGGCCGCCGCGTGCTGGTGGTCGGCGGCGGCGTGGTGGGCGAACGCAAGGCATCGGCGTTGCTGGAGGCTGGGGCCCAGGTCGTCGTAGGCGCGCCCGAGCTCTCGCCCGCACTGATGTCCTGGGTGGAGCAGACGCGCGTGCAATGGCTGCGCGGCTCTTTCGACGAGCATTGGCTGGATGATGCGTGGTTGGTGGTTGCTGCAACGGATGATCCCGGCCTGCACCAGCGTATCCGCGGTTTGGCGGATGCGAGGCATATCTTCGTCAACGTCGTTGATGATGCCGAACAGTCCAGTTTCCATGTCCCCGCGGTGATCGATCGCTCACCGGTCACGGTCGCCATCTCCAGTGGCGGCCATGCGCCGATGCTGGCGCGTCTGTTGCGAGAGCGGCTTGAAACGTTGCTGGATCCCGTCATCGGCTCGCTCGCGGGCTTGCTGGGCGAGATGCGTGGGCGCATTCGCGAACGATTGCCCGATATCGCATTGCGCCGCCGTTACTACGAGCGGTTGTTGGTGGGCCCCGTGCAGAGCCTGCTGCGTCGCGGGCAGCGCGCATTGGCCGAGGCGTCGGCGGAGCGTCTGCTCGAAACCTTCGATGTGCCCCGATCCGGTTCGGTGGTTCTGCTCGGCGCAGGTCCCGGCGATCCGGGCCTGCTCACCCTGCGGGGCTTGCGCGCCTTGAACGAGGCCGACGTGATCCTGCACGATCGCCTGGTCAGCCATGAGGTACTCGCGTTGGCGCGCAGGGACGCCGAGCGCATCGAAGTGGCCAAGCAGGCAGGCCATCACCACACCACGCAAACGCAGATCCACGCGCTGATGCTGGCGCATGCCGCCGCGGGCAAGCGGGTAGTACGGCTGAAGGGCGGCGATCCGTTCGTGTTCGGCCGCGGCGGAGAGGAACTGGAGTTTCTTCGCCAGAATGGCATTCCATACGAGGTGGTCCCCGGTATCACGGCGGCGCTGGCGTGCGCCGCCTATGCCGGTGTGCCGCTGACGCATCGTGACCACGCACAGTCGGTGCGTTTCGTGACGGCGCATTGCCGCGATTCGATCGACACCCTGGACTGGGCCGCCCTGGCGCAGGAAAAGCAGACTTTGGCCGTCTATATGGGTACCAGCGAACTGCCGATGATCCAGCAACGCCTGGTCGCGCACGGTCGTTCCGGGGCTACGCCGTTCGCATTGGTGGAGAACGGTTCCCGCCCAGAGCAGCGTGTCATCACCGGCGTGCTGGGCAACCTGGCGGAACGCGCCGTAGCCGCTGAAGTGCGCTCGCCGGCCTTGCTGATCGTCGGTGAGGTCGCCGCGCTCGCCAACACCCTGGCCTGGTTCGGACGGCCGCCGCTCGGCGCCTCACCGGCCTGGACCGAGGCGGCTTGACACAACCTTAGCCCGCGCGGGCGCACCATCGCGTGCGCCGCCCATTCCTTCCATGTTGTTCCACGGAGTGACCTCATGATTTACGAAAGCATCCTCGACACCATTGGCAACACGCCTATCGTGCGAATCCATCGGCTCGCGCCGAAGCACGTGAAGCTGTATGTCAAGGTGGAGGCGTTCAATCCGGCGGGTTCAGTCAAGGACCGTCTGGCGTACGCCATCATCATCGACGCGGAACAGAAGGGGCTGCTCAAGCCCGGCCAGACCGTGGTGGAGGCCACCTCGGGCAATACGGGCGTGGCGTTGGCGGCCGTGTGCGCGGCTCGTGGCTATCCGTTTGTCGCGGTGATGACGGAAACGTTCTCGGTCGAACGTCGCAAGCTGATGCGCGCTTACGGCGCCAAGGTGATACTGACGGCAGCGGCCGAGCGCGGCAGCGGCATGGTGCGCAAGGCCAAGGAGCTGGCAGACAAGCACGGCTGGTTCCTGGCGCAGCAGTTCGAGAACCCGGCGAATCCGTCCTATCACCGCAACACCACGGCGACAGAAATCCTGCGCGACTTTGCCGGCAAGCGACTCGATTACTTCGTCACCGGCTGGGGGACGGGCGGTACGCTCACCGGCGTGGGCGAGATGCTGAAAGTGGCGCGCCCCGAAGTGAAGATCATCGCCAGCGAACCGGCGGGGGCATCGTTGCTCGCCGGCAAGGAATGGCAGCCGCACAAGATCCAGGGCTGGACGCCGGACTTCGTGCCGGGCGTGCTGAACCGGGATGTGGCGCAGCAGATCGTGCCGGTCGATGACGTGGTGGCGCGCGACACGTCACGCGCGCTGGCGCAGCAGGAAGGCATTTTCGTGGGCATTTCCTCCGGCGCCACGTTGGCGGCCGCCCTGCAGGTGGCCAAGGATGCGCCGGAGGGTTCGGTGCTGCTGGCGATGCTGCCCGATACCGGCGAGCGCTATCTGTCGACGTTCCTGTTCGAAGGCGTCAACGAAGGGTCGGACGAAGTGGAATGAGGGGCTTCGTGCCTCTCGATTCGTAACTGATTCTTTTCTGTAGGAGCGCACCTTGTGCGCGACGTGGTTCAGGGCACCGTCGTCGCGCACTGGGTGCGCTCCCACAAGAGCCTGTTTGAAGTGCGCGCGGTATTGCGTGTGTTGTGCGGAGGCTACTGGGCGGCGGTTCTGAGGCGTTGATCGCGCACTGGGTGCGCTCCTACCAACAAAGCGTGTCTCGCAAGTTAGGTTCACGCTCTGCGGTTCGTCCGCTGATGGGTTTCCCATTCCGCGATCAGCTTCTGGCCTACCGACGCTAGGGCATTAATCGCCGGCAGCAGTTCGCGGCCAAGCGAAGTAAGCGCGTATTCCGCGGACGGCGGCGAGGTATGCAACACGCGTCGCGTCACCAGTCCCCGTGATTCCAGTTCGCGAAGGCGCGCGCTCAGCACGCGTGCGGAAATGCGGGGCAGGTCGTGGCGCAGCTCACCAAAGCGTCGCGGTTCGCCACTGAGCGACCACACGACATTCGGGGCCCACGCGCCGCGCAGCAAGCCCAGTACCTCGCTGAGCGGGCAGGCGGGAGGAGGGGCGACTTTGCTCTTGCGGACAGGGAGGCCCATGGCGCGACCGGTAACTGGATGGTTACCGGATTTTAGGGGTAACCCGGGGTTAGGTGGTATCCAACAGTAACCATGCGTGGCTAGGATGACGACTCCTCCGCGACCGGACGTCGCGTCGAAGATTCCCCACCACTGGAGACATGCCATGAAGCTCTACTACGCCGCCGGCGCCTGCTCGCTTTCCCCGCACATCGTTGCCCTGGAAGCGGGCATTCCGCTGGAACTGGAGAAGGTGGACACGAAGGAAAAGCGCACGGCGAGCGGTGCCGACTATTGGCAGATCAATCCCAAGGGCTACGTGCCGGCCCTGATGCTGGACAACGGCGAACTGCTCACCGAAGGCCCGGCCATCGTGCAGTACCTCGCCGACCAGAAGCCCGACGCCAAGCTGGCGCCAGCCAACGGCACGGCAGCGCGTTACCGTCTGCAGGAGATGCTGGGCTACATCAACTCCGAGCTGCACAAGACCTATACGCCGTTGTTCAAGCCGGACACGCCGGATGCGGTGCGTCAGGAGCGCAAGGAGTACCTGCGCAAGCGCTACGCCTTGCTCGAACAACATCTGGCCAAGCACGACTGGCTGGTCGGCGAGCACTTCAGCGTGGCGGATGCTTATCTCTTCACCGTCACCAACTGGTCCAAGCACGTGGCGCTGGATCTTTCGGACTTCCCTGCATTGCTGGCATTCCAGAAGCGCGTGGGTGAACGGCCGAACGTGCAAGCGGCGATGGTGGCGGAGGGGCTGACCAAGGCAGCTGCCTGATCTCGACGAACTGTGGGAGCGCACCCTGTGCGCGACAAGCCTGCGGAGCGTGAAGTCGCAGCTCCGCGGTCGCGCACAGGGTGCGCTCCCACAAGGTTCTTGTTGCTGGTTAGATGTCCTTCGCCAGCGGTACGGCGAGGCCGATATAACCGCCCGGCGTCAGGTCGAGCAGGCGTTGCTTCGCGTCGGCCGGCAGATCCAGGCCGGTGATGAAGGTGCGCATGGAATCCTTGGTGATGCCCTGGCCGCGGGTCAGCGCCTTGAGCTGCTCGTACGGCTCCGGCAGGCCATAGCGGCGCATCACGGTCTGCACGGCTTCTGCCAGCACTTCCCAGCTCGCATCGAGGTCGGCGGCGAGGCGGTCGGCATTGACGGTGAGTTTGCCCAGGCCCTTCTTCAACGATTCCAGCGCGACCACGGTGTGGCCGAACGCGGTGCCCAGTGCGCGCAGCACGGTGGAGTCGGTGAGGTCGCGCTGCCAGCGGCTGATCGGGAGCTTCTCGGCGAAGTGGCCGAGCAGGGCGTTGGCGAGGCCGAAGTTGCCTTCGGCGTTTTCGAAGTCGATCGGATTGACCTTGTGCGGCATGGTCGACGAGCCGACTTCGCCGGCCTTCAATGCCTGCTTGAAATAACCCAGCGAGATGTAGCCCCAGATGTCGCGCGCCAGGTCGATCAGGATGATGTTGGCGCGGCGGATCACGTCGCAGTATTCGGCGACGCCGTCATGCGGTTCGATCTGCGTGGTGTACGGGTTGTAGTCCAGGCCCAGGCTTTCCACGAAACGCTGCGAGAACGCGCGCCAGTCGAGTTCCGGATAGGTGATGGCATGGGCGTTGTAGTTGCCCACGGCGCCGTTGATCTTGCCAGGGATTTCCAGCGCGACGAGCTGCTTGCGCTGGCGCTCCAGGCGCGCAACCACGTTGGCCAGCTCCTTGCCCAGCGTGCTCGGCGAAGCCGTCTGACCATGGGTGCGCGAAAGCATCGGCAGCGACGCGTTGGCGTGCGCCAGTGCGCGCAGCTGGCCGACGATACCGTCGATCATCGGCAGCAGTACCTGCTCGCGTGCGTCGCGCAGCATCAATGCGTAGGAGAGATTGTTGATGTCCTCGCTGGTGCAGGCGAAGTGCACGAACTCCTTCGCCTGCGCCAGCGACGCGTCGTTGCCGATGCGCTCCTTGATGAAGTACTCCACCGCTTTCACGTCGTGATTGGTGGTGGCCTCGATGGTCTTGATGCGCGCACCGTCATCGACATTGAAGTCGGCGGCGATGCCCTTGAGCTTGCTGATCTGCTCGGCCGAGAACGCCGGCAGTTCCACGATGCCCTTGTCCGCGGCCAATGCCAGCAGCCATTCGATCTCCACGTGCACGCGGCGGTGCATGAGGCCGAACTCGCTGAAGATCGGGCGCAGCGCTTCGACCTTGCTGGCGTAGCGGCCGTCCAGGGGCGACAGGGCGGTCAGGGCATGGGAGGACATCGGGGTGTTCCAAGGCGGGAAAGGGGAGATTTTACAACAGGGGCGGGATGCGGCGGTTTTGGCGCCTCCTGCGCTGGCGCGGCTCTTTGCTCCCTCGCCCCTTCGGGGAGAGGGCTGGGGTGAGGGGCCAATCTAGCCTCCCCGCTGATTGGCGCGCCTGCATGCTCCCTGTAGGAGCGCACCCAGTGCGCGAGGGCCCTTCGCTCCGGTTTTCATGACTCGTCATGCCTGCGAATGCAGGAGTTCAGTGACTTTCGCTCTTCTATTATTTGTTGTCGCAACTGGGCTCGCTTGCCGCGGGCTTCCGCCGGCCTGCCGGCCGCCGGGTTACTTCTCTTTGCGTGGCCAAAGAGAAGTAACCAAGAGAAAGGCCACCCCGATGCCGCGCCCCTGCGGGGTCGCAGGCGTGAGGCGGGGTGGATCGACAGGGCGTCCTGCCCTGACGATCCACTGGCCGGCATCCATGCCGGCCACCCTTCGGGCTGATCCGCCTCCCGCCTGCTCGCGTCATAGGGGCCCGAAGGTCAAAAGCCGAAGCCGAAGCCGAAGCCAAAGTGAGAGCCAAAGTGAGAGCGCGGCAGAAGCAGAGGAGCGCACCTAGGTTTTCCACAGCAGGTGTGGAAGTCGATGGGTGAAGCCTGTGGATAGGTGTCCTAAGCGCTTGATGCCAAAGAAGGCATTTACGCACTGCTACTTCTTTGCGCATCGCGATGTGCCGCGTAGCGGCACGAGCCTTCAAACATCCCCTGTGTGGCGGTGAGGGGTGGACGAATAGGCCCCGCAGGGTGCCCGACAGGACGTCGGGCACTTTTCGTCCGGGCAGGAGCCCGGTCGAAAAGCCCGGCCGCCCCTCACGCACTGGCTGGGCGCAGCCCGGCCAGCGCCACGCGGGGTGCTCTTTCTTTTGGTTACTTTTCTTTGAGCACGCAAAGAAAAGTGACCCGGACCGCGGCAGCGGTCCGGAAGCCCGCGGCAGGCGAGCATACCGATGAGAACACCAGATCAGAAGCGAGAGTCACTGGATGACCAGCCCTTCGGCTGTTGTAGAGCGCCTCCTGCTTTCGCAGGAATGACGGATAGGAGAGGCGGGGCGAAAGGCGGTCGCGCACAGGGTGCGCTCCTACAGGAGGGAAAGTGACGCGCATGCCTCCCTTGGCAGCCCCCTAACGCGCCCCGACCTATAGTCCGTCAATCTCCCCGAGGATCCCAACGACATGAGCCAGTTCCGCACCGAACACGACAGCATGGGCGAGCTCAAGGTGCCGGCCAAGGCGCTGTATGGCGCGCAGACGCAGCGCGCGGTCGACAACTTTCCCATTTCCGGCATGCACATGCCGCGCGAGTTCATCCGTGCGTTGGGCCTGGTGAAGGCGGCGGCGGCCGATGCGAATTTCCTGCAGGGGCATCTGAAGAAGAACCAGGCGCATGCGATTCGCAAGGCGGCGCTGGCGGTGGCCGAGGGAGAGTACGACGACCAGTTCCCGATCGACGTGTTCCAGACCGGCTCCGGCACCAGCACCAACATGAATGCCAACGAGGTGATTGCGCATCTCGCCAGCCAGGGCAGCGCGAAGGTGCATCCCAACGACCACGTCAATTACGGACAGAGTTCCAATGACGTGATCCCGACCACCATCCATGTGAGCGCGACGCTCACGGCCAGCCAGCAACTGCTGCCGGCGCTCAAGCATCTCAAGCGCACGATCGAGCGGCGCGCGCGCGAATTGCGCAACGTGCCCAAGACCGGCCGCACGCACCTGATGGATGCGATGCCGGTGACCTTCGGACAGGAGCTGTCGGGTTGGGCGGCACAGATCGGTTCGGCCATCGAGCGCATCCAGGACAGCCTCATGCGCATGCGTCGACTGCCGCTTGGCGGTACGGCGGTAGGCACGGGCATCAATGCCGATCCGAGGTTTGGCCTGGCCGTGGCCCGTGAGTTGAAGAAACTCACGGGTGTGAGCTTCGAGTCCGCAGGCAACTTCTTCGAGGGCATGGCCGCGCAGGATGCGGCGGTCGAACTGTCGGGTCAGTTGAAGGCGCTGGCGGTGGCGCTGATGAAGATCGCCAACGATCTGCGCTGGATGAACTCCGGTCCGCTCGCGGGACTCGGCGAAATCGAGTTGCCCGCATTGCAGCCGGGCTCGTCGATCATGCCGGGCAAGGTGAATCCGGTGATCCCTGAAGCTACCGCCATGGTCGCCGCACAGGTGATTGGCAACGACGCGGCGATCACCATTGCCGGCCAGTCGGGCAACTTCCAGCTCAACGTGATGCTGCCGCTGGTGGCACACAACCTGCTGCAGTCGATCGGCATTCTTTCCAACGTGAGCGTGCTGCTGGCCGACAAGGCCATCGCCGGATTCAAGGTGAATACCACGCGGGTGAAGGAAGCGCTCGCGAAGAACCCGATTCTGGTGACCGCGCTCAATCCGGTGATCGGCTACGAGAAGGGCGCGGCGACGGCCAAGCAGGCGTACAAGGAAAAGCGGCCTATTCTCGACGTGGCGCTGGAAACCACGGGGCTTTCAAAGGCCGAACTGCAGAAGCTGCTCGATCCGATGACGCTGACGAAGGGCGGGATTCACGGTGGTGGCGGCGGTGGTGGTGGTTGAGTCATAACCATCGTTCGCCCTACCTGTGGGAGCGCACCCTGTGCGCGACGACCTGACGGAGCGGGAACACGGAGACGCCGCGGTCGCGCACTGGGTGCGCTCCCATAATGGTTCTTTTTCTTAGTGCGCGGTGTCCTTCCGGCACTTCTCGACATTCGATTCGCCCAGTGCATGCGCATAGGGCTTGAACGCCTCCAGTTGCGTGGCCAATTCGTCCTGCGCGGACTTCATCGCTGCCACGTCTTCGCAGATCTTCGCGGCCGCCTGCTTCACGTCGGACGCAGCTTCCTCGGCTTTCGCGCGGGCGGCTTCGGCACCTTCGGCATCGGTGATCTTGCTGGCAGCGGCGCCTACGGCCTTCATGGCAGTGGAGGCACCGGCCTTGCCCGTGGCAATGGCATCGGTACGCATGGCCTGCGCGGCGGCGTTGTAGCGTTGCAGCAGGGTGCGTTGCGCATCGTTCACGGCGACGTCGTGGCCGTCGATGGCGAGTTGTCCCTGTGCATTCACCGTTGCGTCGGGCACGCCGGACGCCTTGATGGTGACGACGCCGTCATGCAGCGTGATGCGGTTGTTGATGATGTCGGTGCTGCCACCGAACACCTGCACGTCACTGCCCGAACCGCTGCACGCGGTGGTCAGTACCGCCAGGGCGAGTACGCAAGGAAGATAACGGAAGGACATGGCGGTGCTCCTCGGCAGGGAAGACGCGGCGGAAGTTTCCGCCGATGACACCTGATCGTAGCGACTTCAGATACTGCCTGGCCTGTCTCCATGGTCACGACGCCGAGCGTTGCGGCCAAAAAAGGTGCCCCGCCCGCACTCCGCATCCTTGCGGAAGGTACGAGCGGGACATGACCGTCAATCTTCGTCGCGGATCCCAGAACCCGATGTTTGCGACCGCCGTACCGATGCGGGCGCCGGATGAGGCTGGATCAATCGGAAAATACCGCAAAGCCCGGCTTGCCGTTCTCGTCCGTGTGCTTGCCGCAGTCGTCGATGTCTTTCTGGGTCATCGTGGCGTACGGCTGGAAGGCCGGCATGGCGCTCGCCAGTTTCTGCTGCGAGGCCATCAGGTCGGGCATGCGCTTGCACAGTTGCATGGCGGCGGCCTCGATCTTGTCCGTCTGCGGTTTGATGGTCGCCTCGACTTCCTTGTCGCTCTTGCCGCTGAGCTTGCCGAAGATCGCGTCCTTGGCGATCCCCAGCCCCATGTTGGCGCTGCTCGCACCGATATCCATGCCTGCCGTGGCGATGCCGATGATCTGCTGGCGATAGTCCACCAGCAGGGCGTGTTGCTCGGGCGTGGCATCCACCCGGCGGCCTTCGATCACTAGCTGGCCATCCGGGGTGATTACAGCTTTCGGCCGTGAGCTGCCGTTGTGCGAATGCTTGCCGGTGTGCACGCTGGTGACATCGATGTCCTTGGTGAGCAGCTCCTGCTTGGCCTTGTCGATGCCCTTCTGGATCTCCGCGCCGATGAACGTCGGCGAGGTCTGTTCCTGCGCCTGCTTCATCGCCTGCGCCGCCTCGCTGTTGCCGTGGTCGGACTGACTGCAGGCCGCCAGTGGCAACAGCAGGGCCAGTGCGAACATGCGGCCGGCAAATGCGTTGGTAACCATGGTGTGCTCCCCCGAGCGAATGCGGTTGAAGATCAGCTGTCGTCGCGGACCCGGCGATACCAGATGGCACCGGCGATCAGCACTGCACCGGCCAGCACACCCAGCCACAGGTTCGGTGAGGCCAGCAGGGCATAGGAGTGCATCGGCGAGAGCACGCTCAGCGGATTGTGGGCGTCGCCCAGATCGGCAGAGGCCTCCAGCGCATGATCGTTGTAGACGATGTTGGAGCCGGGGAACACGCTCAGCAGGGCACGCTGCACGATGTTCTTCCAGAACCACACGGTCGGCAGGTTGAACAAACCCATGATGCCGAACCAGCTCACCAGCAGACCCAGCACCGCCGGCACCGCCACCGCCCACAGGAAGGGCTTGTTGCGTGCCCAGGCCGAGCAGAACATCAGCCAGCCTACCGAGGGAATGGCCCACAGCGCATACAGCGGGATGTTGCTGACCAGCGTGCCGATGGCGCGGAACGGATGGGACAGCATGATCAGCTGCCAGGCGTTTACGTGATGCATCGACAACACCAGGGCGAAGATCACCAGTTGCACGAGGCCGATGATCACGGCCACGACCACGGCGATGACAGGCGCCAGAATCGTCGCGCTCACCACTTTCGACAGCACGGTGCTGGTGTTGGAGATCGGCAGCGATTTCCAGAACAGGATGCTGCGGTCGCGGCGGTCGTCGTACAGCGCGCCGAGGCAGTAGAACAGCACCACGATGCCCATGACGATGCTGATCAATCCCATCGAGGACAGCATGGCGACGTCGAGTCCCACGCCGATCTGCGCGAGATCGCCCTCGTTGGCCTTGGCGATCATCATCTGCCAGTTGCTGCCGCCAATCTCGATGCCGTGCCGTGCACCCAGCACCTCGGCCGTGATGATGGCCATGATGTTGAGCACCAGGAAAACCACGCCGGTGACGATCGGCGCCCACAGGAAGCCACCGCGGTGCTCCCAGAATTCGCGTTTCACGAGCCAGTAGAAGGTTTTCATGCGTAGGTTCCCTTCATGGTGGCAACGAACAGGTCACTGACGGTGGGGCGGCGTACCTCGCCCATGCTTTCGAGCGTGGCGCGGTCGGCGCCGTCGAACAGGAAGATGCTCTTGCCGAACACCTGGCGTTCGTCCAGCGGCTTCATGCTGCGCGCGGTGGCGGCCTTGTCGGCGCTCACCATCACTTCGGCGAAACGCTCGCCGACGGCTTCCATGTCGGTATCCAGCACGATCTTGCCGTCGCGGATGAACATCAGGTCGGTGAGGATGTGTTCGATCTCCTCCACCTGGTGGGTGGTGACGATGATGGTCTTGTTCTCGTCGAAGTAGTCCTCCAGCAGGCTCTGGTAGAACTGCTTGCGATAGAGGATGTCCAGGCCCAGCGTCGGCTCGTCCAGCACCAGCAGGCGGGCATCGATGGCCATCACCAGGGCGAGGTGCAGCTGCACGATCATGCCCTTGGACATCTGCTTCACGCGCTGGTCGGGCGTGAGCTTGGTACGTGCGAGGAAGGCTTCGCACTTGGCCCGGTTGAAGCGCGGGTGCACGTTGGCGACGAAGTCGACCGCCTCGCGGACCCGAAGCCAGCGCGGCAGCACCGCCACGTCGGCAATGAAGCAGACCTGTTCCATCAGGCGGTCACGCTGCGTGCGCGGGTCGAAGCCCAGCACGTTCAGTTCTCCCTGGAAGTCGGTCAGGCCGAGGATGGCCTTGAGCGCCGTGGTCTTGCCGGCTCCGTTCGGGCCGATCAGCCCCACGATGCGGCCCGACTCGATGCGGAAATTCACATGATCCAGCGCGACGGTGTTCTTGTAGCGCTTGTTGAGACCGCTGGCGGTCACGACCGCGTTCATGACTGGCTCTCCCCGTTGGCCGGTGTGTTGTCCTGCGTTTCGCGCATCAGGGTCTTCAGATCCAGCCCGAGGCGCTGCAGCCGCGCAAACAGCGCCGGCCATTCCTCGCGCAGGAAGCGCTCCCGTTCGGACTTGAGCAGCGCTTCCCTGGCTCCATCGATCACGAACATGCCCAATCCCCTCCTTTTTTCCACCAGTTGATCGTCGACCAGTTCCTGGTACGCCTTGGAGACAGTCAGAGGGTTGATCTGAAAGTCTGCAGCTACCTGGCGTACTGACGGCAGCGGGTCGCCCTCGTTCAAGGCGCCGTCCAGAATCATCGCCACCACGCGCTCGCGAAGCTGGCGGTAAATCGGGACGCTGTCGTTCCAGGTGATGGTCATACGGTTATTCCTTGCTGATACGGCCGAACTGATTGCCAAACGAATAGTAGGGCATGGCCAGCTGTGCCCCGAGTACGCCGCGGCTGGCGACGGCCTCCGGGCGGAGCAGCGGGGCGGCCGTCAGGGCGGCGGCGACGCCGGCGTCGATGTACAGGGCAGCGGCGCGCAGGTCTTCAGCGGTCGGGCGAACATCGATCGGAGCCAGGTCGATGACCTTGACGCCATTGATCTCAGAAACCGGGAGACTGCGGACGTTCGAATTGATGGCGGCCAGACCTACCGTGGTGAACAGGGCAGCGGCGGTCAGTGCTAGCAGGTTGTTCGCTTTCATGACGCTCTCCTTTAGTGCTCTCGTGGACCGGTGTTGTAGTGAACTATAACACCATAATCGAAGCCGTCAATAGCTCGGGCTGAAATTCGCAATGTGACTGATGGCCTATAAAGCTGAACGAGTCGTGGGGCAGGCCGGTGCCCTCCCGGTGACGCATAGCCTCCGCTCCCGGGCACGGCCGGGGCAGAAGCGGTCATCAACCATCGCGGGTGACAGGCATCACCTCACCGCATGGGGGAAATGGGCATGCTTCAATGTCGTCATCAACGAAACAGGAAGGCGCTCCATGGACCTAGGCCTGGCCGGACGCATCGCGGTGGTTACCGGCGCCAGCAAGGGGATTGGCCTGGCATGTGCGAAAGCCTTTGCTCGCGAAGGCGCCAAGGTCGTGGGCGTATCGCGTGACATCGCGCATCTGCATGCCGCCCAGCACGAGCTGCAACACGAAGGGCTGCACCTGGACATCGCCGCGGCG
Organism: Dyella jiangningensis; assembly: GCA_000632805.1. Taxonomy (GTDB): domain Bacteria; phylum Pseudomonadota; class Gammaproteobacteria; order Xanthomonadales; family Rhodanobacteraceae; genus Dyella; species Dyella jiangningensis. The sequence goes on from CP007444.1 coordinate 1,219,055, forward strand.
GACCTGCAGGACAGCGTGGCGGCGCAGATGGTCGTGGAGTACATCGAGAACGCCTTCGGCCCGATCGACGTGCTGGTCAATTGCGCCGGCGCCGCCAAGCGCACGCCCATTGCCGAACTGCATGCCGACGCGATGCAGGCGGCGATGCAGGCGAAGTACTTCACCTACATGCACGTCATCGACCCGGTGATCCGCCATATGGCGTCGCGTGGTCGCGGCAGCATCGTCAATGTGGTCGGGCAAGGCGGCAAGCAGGCAAGTCCCATCCATATCGGTGGCGGCGCGGCCAACGCCGCGTTGATGCTCGCTTCGGTGGGCTATGCCAATGCCTATGCCGACAGGGGCGTGCGCGTGAACGTGATCAATCCGGGCATGACGAATACCGGGCGCGTGCAGGAAGGCCTGAATGCCGCGTCCCGCGCCAGCGGTCGCCCGGCGGAGGAACTGCTTGCCGAGCAGCAGGCCGAGATTCCGATGGGACGCATGGCCGAACCGGAAGAGATTGCAGACGTGGCCGTGTTTCTCGCCTCGTCGCGGGCGAGTTATGTGACCGGTGCGGTGATTCCCATGGATGGCGGAAAGTCTAGCGTGATTTGAAGCGCGGCTCGACGTGATTGCTTCCGATGGCCGCACGCGCACGAGCAAGGAGAAATGCATCGCGCGCACGCCTGCACCGTCGGCAGGACACGGCAATGGCAGGGCGTGGCACACTTCCGCTTTTCCCCGGCACCGCCGGGCACACTGCAGCCCCTCGACGAGCTTTGTCGGGAGGGATGCCGGTGAACCACGCACCCAGGAGATGACCGTCGTGTCGCACTATGCCGGCCCTTTGCTTACGCGCCCCGCTGCGGAGGCACTGCTGACTGCATGGGCGGGCGGGCTGGATGCTTGGACCGGTTCGCTGGATCTCGGTCGCTCCATCGACAGCGCCACGTTGCAGGCGGAAACCTGGTCGTGGAAGGGCCGTGCCTATCCCTATCCCGGCAAGCTGAAGGACCGCACGATCTATTACTGGGATGGCGATGAGTTCGCCGCCGTCTCTCGCTTCTCCGGCTCGCTGATCAAGCTGGTGCCGACGGAGTGGGGTGCGCCCACGTTCGAGATCGACGGCATCAAGATGCTGCCCACGTCGAAGGAGTCGCCGGTCGACGATGCGCGCCGCAAGGTGGCGCTGGTCGAACCGCGCGGCAAAAGCGTGCTCGACACCTGCGGTGGCCTGGGTTATTTCGCGGCCTGCTGCCTCGAAGCCGGCGTAGCGCGCATCCAATCGTTCGAGAAGAACCCCGACGTGCTTTGGCTGCGTACGCTCAACCCGTGGTCGCCGGATCCGGAAGCGCCGGCCAGCGGCGGCCGCCTGCACCTTACGCACGCCGACGTCTCGCAGGCGATCACGCAGATCGCGGATGCCTCGGTGGATGCACTGCTGCATGACCCGCCGCGCTTCGGCATCGCGGGCGAACTGTATTCGCAGGCGTTCTACGACCAGCTCGCACGCGTGCTGCGCCGCGGCGGGCGCATGTTCCATTACACCGGCAGCCCCAACAAGCTCACCAGCGATCGCGATGTGCCCCGCGAAGTGGCGAAGCGGCTGGAGAAGGCCGGCTTCAAGGCGCAACTGGCGCTGGACGGGGTGCTGGCGACGCGGCGATAGCCCGTCGCGGCTGGCGGACGCAAAGCCCCCTAGCTCGACCCGGCATCCATGGTGTTAAGTAGCGGGATCATCCACCCGTCTGCCGGAGCCGCTCATGTCTCATGTCCCTTTCGCTGGTTCGCCACTGGCCAAGCCTCGTAGGTTCTCGCGATTGGCTCTGGCCGTGGCGATGGTGTTCGCCACCGGCGCAGCGGGGGCGCAGGACAACCGCATGGGCGACGTGCCGCCGCCGCAGGACACGCCTTACGCGGGCACGGTGTCCATCCATATCGATGCCAACGACACCACGCAGGGCATCTTCCGTGTGCGTGAAAGCATTCCGGTGAAGGCGGGTCCGCTGACGCTGCTGTATCCGCAGTGGATTCCTGGCGACCACTCGCCGACCGGCCCCATCGCCATGCTCGCGGGCGTGAAGCTCAGCGCCAACGGGAAGCCGCTGATGTGGAAGCGCGACAAGTACAACGTATATGCGTTCCATCTCGACGTGCCTGAAGGTGTCTCCAGCATCGATGCGGAATTCCAGTACCTGTCGGGCCGCACCGACGATGCGGGCTTCGAGATCACCCAGCGCATGACTGACGTCGAGTGGAGCTCGATGCTGCTGTATCCGGCCGGTCACTACTCGCGCCAGATCACCTTCGCACCCAGCATGACTGTTCCGCACGACTGGCAGATCGCCACGGCGCTGGAAACCGCTTCGCGTTCGGGCGACACCGTGACCTTCAAACCGGTCACGCTCAATAACCTGGTCGATTCGCCGGTGTACGCGGGCCAGTACTTCAAGCGCGTCGATCTCACCTCATTCGACAAGGTGCCGGTCTATCTGGATGTGTTCGCCGATGCACCGAAGTACCTGGAAATGACGCCGGAGCAGGTGAGCGTGCACCGCAACCTCGTCACGCAGGCGCTCAAGCTGTTCGGCTCGCATCACTACGATCACTACGATTTCCTGTTCTCGCTGTCCGACGAAATGTCCGGCCACGGCACCGAGCATCACCAGTCCAGCGAGGATGGCCTCGACGCCGACTATTTCACCGCGTGGAAGGAGGCGGCGCCCGGCCGTGACCTGCTGGCCCACGAATACACGCACTCGTGGAACGGCAAGTTCCGCCGTGGTGAAGACCTGTGGACGCCGAACTTCAACGTGCCGATGGGCGACTCGCTGCTGTGGGTCTACGAGGGCCAGACGCAGTACTGGGGCTTCGTGCTCACCGCGCGCGCCGGCATGTGGTCGCCGCAGGAGTTCCGCGATGCGCTGGCCATGACGGCTGCCAACTATGAGCGCAACCGCGTGGGCTTCGAATGGCGCACGCTGGAGGACACCACCAACGACGCCACCATCGCGCGCCGTGCCGGCCTGCCGTTCCGCAGCTGGCAGATGAGCGAGGAGTACTACAGCGGCGGCCAGATGATGTGGCTGGAGGTCGACGGCAAGCTGCGCGAACTCACCCACGACAAGAAATCGCTGGACGATTTCGCCAAGGCGTTCTTCGGCGTCGACAACGGCAGCTATGTCACCAAGACCTACACCTTCGACGATGTGGTCGCGGCGCTGGACGGCGTGGCGAAGTACGACTGGGCGAGCTTCCTGCGCAACCGCGTCAACGTGGTGAACCCGCCGCTGCAGAACGGCCTGGAAGCCACCGGCTGGAAGCTGGTCTACACCGACCAGGAAAGCGGCTACGAGAAGCAGTACAACAGCCGCTCGGAACCCGCGCGCCATCTGTACAACTTCGCATGGTCGATCGGCCTGACCATGAACGACAAGGGGCAGGTCAACGACGTCCGTTGGAACGGCCCGGCCTTCAAGGCGGGCGTCAGCACCGGCGCCACGCTGGTCGCGGTCAACGGCGAAAACTATTCCACCGACGTGCTCAAGGCGGCGATCACGGCGGCCAAGGGCACCAAGACGCCGATCCAGCTGTTGCTGAAGTACCAGGGCGGCTACCGCACTGTCGCCGTGGACTACCACGACGGCCTGCAGTACCCGCATCTGGTGCGCATAAGCGGCAAGCCCGACTACCTCAGCGAAATCATCGCACCGCGCAAGTAAGGCCGGCGCGTTCGGGACGCGGCATGGGTAGGGCCTGACTTCCTACCCATGCCCGCCGCGCCCGGGTGTGGTTAGGTCTTCTCTTTGTGCCGCACACCCGGGGAAATCAGATGCTTCGTCTTCGTACGCTTGTGGTCGCCACCACCATGGCGCTCGCCGCCTGCTCGCAGCAGTCGAGCGAGCAGGCCCAGCCTGCACCGGCACCGGCCAGTACCGCGCCGGCCAAGGCATCCACCGCCGCTCCCAAGGCTGAGGTGAGTGCCGTGAACCCGTTCCTCGAACCCAGCACGCTGCCGTTCCAGGCACCGCCGTTCGACAAGATCAAGGACGGCGACTACCAGCCCGCGCTGGAAGAGGGCATGAAGCAGCACCTGGAGGAGATCACCAAGATCGCCGATAACCCGGAGCCGCCGACCTTCGAGAACACCTTCATCCCGTTCGAAAAGTCGGGGCAGCTGCTCTCGCGCGTGCGTCGCGCGTTCTTCGCCGTCACCGGCGCCAACACCAACGACACGCTGCAGAAGGTGCAGCAGGACGAAGCGCCGAAGTTCGCCGAGCACCAGGATGCGATCGTGCTCAACGACAAGCTGTTCAAGCGCATCCAGACCATTTACGACCAGCGCGACTCGCTCAAGCTCGATCCCGAATCCAAGCGCCTGGTCGAAGTGACCTACAAGAACTTCGTGCGTGGCGGCGCCAAGCTGTCCGATGCCGACAAGGCGAAGCTCAAGGACCTCAACAAGGAAGAATCCGGCCTGCGCACGCAGTTCACCAGGAAGCTGCTCGCCGCGACCAAGGCCGGTGCGCTGGTGGTGGACGACAAGAGCAAGCTCGACGGGCTGTCCGACGGCGACATCGCCGCCGCTTCGCAGGCCGCGGCGAATCGCAAGCTGGATGGCAAGTGGGTAATCCCGCTGCAGAACACCACGCAGCAGCCGGCGCTGCAGAATCTCAATGATCGCGCCACGCGCGAGCAGCTGTTCAAGGCCTCATGGGATCGCGCCGAGAAGGGCGACGCCAACGACACGCGCGAGCTTATTTCGCGCATCGCGCAGATCCGCGCGGAGCAGGCCAAGCTGCTCGGTTTCTCCAGCTACGCCGCATGGAAGCTGGAAGACCAGATGGCCAAGACGCCGGAAGCGGCGCTCACCTTCATGGACAAGCTGGCCCCGGCCGCCACCGCGCGCGCCGAGCGCGAGGCCAAGGACATCCAGGACGTGATCGACCAGCAGAAGGGCGGCTTCAAGGTCGAGGCGTGGGATTGGAACCACTATTCGGAACAAGTGCGCAAGGCGAAATACGACCTCGACGAATCGCAGATCAAGCCGTACTTCGAGCTGGACAACGTGCTGCAGAACGGCGTGTTCTACGCCGCCAACCAGCTCTACGGCCTGACCTTCAAGGAGCGCAAGGACATCCCCGTCTGGCAGCCGGACGTGCGCGTGTTCGAAGTGTTCGACAAGGATGGCTCGTCGCTCGCGCTGTTCTACTGCGACTACTTCAAGCGCGACAACAAGAACGGCGGCGCCTGGATGAGCAACCTGGTGGGCCAGTCCAAGTTGATGGGCACCAAGCCGGTGGTGTTCAACGTCGCCAACTTCACCAAGCCCGCCGCCGGCCAGCCGGCGTTGCTGTCGTTCGACGACGTGATCACCATGTTCCACGAATTCGGCCATGGCCTGCACGGCATCTTCGCCAACTCGCAGTACCCGAGCCTGTCGGGCTCCGCGACGGCGCGCGACTTCGTGGAGTTCCCGTCGCAGTTCAACGAACACTGGGCCACCGATCCGAAGATCTTCGCCAACTACGCGAAGAACTATAAGACCGGCGAGCCGATGCCGGCTGAGCTGGTGGAGAAGATCAAGAAATCGAAGACCTTCAACAAGGGCTACGACATGACCGAACTGCTCTCCGCCGCGCTGCTCGACATGAGCTGGCACAGCCTGGGCCCGGATGCGCCCAAGCAGGATCCGGACAAGTTCGAAGCCGACGCGCTGGCCAAGGCGAAGATCAATCTCAGCTATGTGCCACCGCGCTACCGCTCCAGCTATTTCCAGCACATCTGGGGCAACGGCTATGCGGCCGGTTACTACGCCTACCTGTGGACGGAAATGTTGGCGGACGACGCGTTCCAGGGCTTCGTCGACAAGGGCGGCATGACGCGCGCGAACGGTGACCGCTTCCGCGAGATGGTGCTCTCGCGCGGCAACACCGAAGACCTCGCCAAGATGTACAAGGACTGGCGCGGCAAGGATCCGAGCATCGAGCCGATGCTGCTGAACCGCGGCCTGAAGGAAGCGCCGCAGAAGAAGTGATGCTTCGCCACCGGTAATACGAGAAGGCCGGCTATGCCGGCCTTCTTTTAAGAGAACGGGCGTGATGGAGGTCATCCACCACGCCCGTTGTTTGTCTACTCCAGGCTCATAGCCCGATCGCCGAAATGCGCGTTGCCCAGTTGCCCAGGGCGCCGCGCGTGCCGCCGCACTGGAACAGCGGCGGGGTCAGGTATTGGGCCAGCGTGCACGTCTGTGCGATGTATTCCGACGCCAGCCAGATCGTGTTGCCGTCGGCGGCAGCGGCGCCATAGTCACCCCAGCGTGGACGGTCGCCCCCAAGGTAGGGAATGCCGGTGAAGCCGTCCCAGGGGCCTGCGCCCGCGGCAGCGATATGGACGTCGCCCGCGCCGATCTTGGCGTCGAGGCTGGCGTAGCCGGCGCTCGGATGGTCGTTGGGGCCAACCACGGTGAACGCGATGACGCCGCGCCCGCTCTGCGTAACGGCCGCCGCACCATAGGTCAGGTTTGCATCGGGAAGGGACAGCGTGCCATTGGCGAACAGCACGCTGGAGTTCGGGTTGATGACGAAGTAGTTGATGCCCGAACCGTGGCTGCCATCGCCCAGCAGCACGTCGGTATCCAGTGTGCCCCAGACCTTGCCGTTGGCGTAGCTCACCTGCTGCATGCGCGAGTCGTTCACCGCCAGGTCGCGAGGCGCGGGGTAGACGATGTTCGGGTAGCCAAGGTAGGTCGGTGCGCAGCCGGTCAAGGCGAAACAATCACGCAGCGGCGTGCTGCCGGGCTTCTGGTGCGCCAGGCTGCTCGGCACCGAATACTCCTGGACGGCGATCGACGAAACATTCAGCGCGACTGCCGCGGGCGTCGTATCGATTGCAGACGTATTCGATACGGACCACAGCCAGATGGTGTTGGACGTGCCGGAGTCATAGAACACGGCGTCGGAACTGAGCAGGTACTCGGTGCCGCCATGGGCCGCTGCGTGCTGCCCGCCCGAGGAAATGGCCGGCCAGACGGTGAACGCGGGCGCCGGAATGCTCGGGTCGCCACCGTTGAACAGCACCACATTGATGGAAGCGGCGCCGTTGACCAGGCCTTGCTTGGAGATGGCGTAAATCTGCGCGCCATTGAAGCCATCACCGAACAGCGCGAACTCGTTGGTGGTCAGGAAGATCGCATTGGCATCCGCACCGATATGCGGATAGTCGCCCAGGCAGAAGCCACCCTGGCAGCCATGGTCCGGCGTGCCCTGCGTGCCGTTGTTCTGCACCGGCAGGTGATAGATGGTCCAGGCACCGGTCGGGTCGGCGGTCTGGCTGACGGCGATATCGAGATGATTGGTGCCCGAGAGCGCCGAGGTCGTACCGATGCGATCAAGCGTCAACACGACCTGGAACCAGCGCTTCGTGTCCTGATCGTAATAGCACGACGGATCGGTGATGCTGGGGCCATAGGCGCCCGTGCTGCGATTGATCGCCGCCGGATAGTTGTAGAACGTGTTGAGGTCGACCGGTCCGACCAGCTTGTTGCCTGCGCTGCTGTAGATCGCCAGCACATCGTTGACGCTTTCCATGACGAAGCCGTTGCCGGCGCACAGTCCCTGGTCGGGCGGTTCCACCGAAAACTGGTTGCCGCCATTGGCGTAACGCTGGTCGTGGAAATTCAGGCCATCGAAACCACCAAGGAGCTCGGGACTAGACTTGGCGCGCAAGGCGTTGCCCATCCTGTTGCTGTTGCCGCGGCCACGTGCGATGCCGCGATTGACGACCGGCTTCGATCCCAGATCGCCGCCGTCGCCTGAATCGGCGTCGCCGCTGCTCATCGCGGGATCCTGTTCCAGGCTGGTCAATGGGGCCCCGCCCAATGGCGTGGTCGTGGGTACCGTAGTGTTCCCTCGCTGGATGGTGAGGGTCGTTGGAGAGGTAGCCAAGGCGCAGGTAGCGAACGCCATAGCCGCTACTGCGACTAGCAGTCGGGTCTTCATAACACTGGTCTCCCTTTCGTTTCGTTAGGTGACCGCGCCCCCTAGTAGACGTCGAGATCGGGCGTGCCGATGGGCGTCTGCGCAAGTACGCATATGTGGCATATGCGTGGGCGCACCATACGCGTCCCGGTAGGCGACGGATATCGGCCATAGGGCCGGGGTTTCTTCACGGAAAACCGCAATAAACCTCGGGTGTTAACGCTGCCAGGCCCCAGGGCATGACGACATCCGGAACCATGTCGTGGCACGTGGATGCGTTGCCTGCGTTCGCTCTGAAGCGAGCCCAACGGTGCAGGCGGATGTGACAGGCGCAGCCCATGCGTCACGAGGGTAGACATCCGGATCGTGAAGTCCGCGGCCAGTGCATTCATCGAGCATGTGTCGCTCGCGGTGTGGCAGTAGCGATGGTGGGCACGCAAATGTGCGTCAGCCGGCCTGGCAGGGCGGCCATGACGCCAGAGGGGACGAACAAGCATCTGCCGGCATGCGCAGAATCGTGAGCGAAGGCTTGCTAGTCTTCGAGAGCACTTCACCCGCCGCATGCAATCACGACGCGGTGCGGTTCCTCGCGATCGCAAACCTTCACTCGGCCCCAGATTCGATGGCATTTCACCCAGGCTATGTTTTCAAACGCGGCACGGCTGCATGCGCACTGGCGCTGCTCTGCTTTTCATTACCCATCGCGACGGCCCGGGCTACCACGCCGACGCCGATCGACTGGGTCAATCCCTACATCGGCACCGCCGGCACCGGTTCGGAATACGGCGGGACCATGCCCTTGGTCACCACACCGTTCGGCATGACCAACTGGACGGCGCAGACACGGCAGAACCACGTCAGCGTCAGCCCCTACAACTATGCCGACACACACATCGAAGGCTTCATCGGCACGCATCAGCCCGCCATCTGGATGGGCGACTACGGCTACGTCACCCTGATGCCCGAGCTCGATGACGCCAAGTACACACCGCAGACAAGGCGCTTGCCATTCTCGCGCAAGGACGAAGCCGCCTCGCCCGCCTACTACGCCGTGACCATGCAGGCCGGTAGCGGGCGCTCGATCCGCACGGAGTTCACCGCCACCGATCATTGCGGCTATTTGCGTTTCCTGTTTCCCAAGGCAAGCAGGGCAGGCGTGCTCATCGAGGCCACGCGTCCCGGCATTCGCGGTTATGTGGAAGTCGACCAGGCCCACCGCGAAGTGCGCGGCTACAACCCGGATCGCCAGGACAACCAGCTGGGTCCCCTGGCGCTGCCCAACTTCAAGGGCTATTTCGTCGTCCGCTTCAAGCAGCCGATCAAGGCGGCCCGTGTTTACAAGGAAGCGGCGCCGCTGCAGGATCACAACGATGTCGAAGGCGACAATGTGGGTGCCTACGTGTCGTTCGACACCGGGAGCGGCGAGCCGATCGAGGCGCAGGTAGGCACGTCGTTCATCAGCATGGCGCAGGCGCAGGCCAATCTTGATGCGGAGCTCCCCGCGTGGGATTTCGATGCGCGCCGCCAGTCGCTGAAAGACACTTGGAACACAAAACTGGGCCTGTTTGACATCGACGGCGCTACGACCGACCAGCGACAGATCTTCTACACGGCGCTTTACCACTCACTGCTGTATCCGCGGCTGTTCTCTGAACACGGGCGCTACTACAGCGCATTCGACGACCAGGTGCACGACGGCGAGTCGTACATCGACTATTCCATCTGGGACACCTTCCGCGCCGAACACAGCCTGCTGACGCTGCTCGCGCCCGAGCGGATCGACGGCATGATCCAGGCGCTGCTGCAGAACTATCGCGAAGGCGGCTGGATGCCCAAATGGCCCAATCCCTCTTACACCAACATCATGATCGGCACACACGCCGATTCGCTGGTGGCGGAAGCGATCGTCAAAGGGTTTCGCGGGTTCGATTGGCAGCTGGCCTATGACGCGGTACGCAAGGACGCCATGACGCCGCCCGATGGCGACACTACGCGCCAATGGCGCGATCGCGAACCCCATACGCCCTATGAAGCGCGCGCCGGCCTGACCTATGCGTTGAAGCTGGGTTACCTGCCGTCGGACAAGGTCGCCGAATCGGCCTCGAGCACGCTGGAAGAGTCGTACGACGACTACGCAGTCGCCCGCGTGGCCCAGGCCACCGGACACGAGGACGATTACGCGTATTTCATGCAGCGCTCGTCCAACTACCGCCTGCTGTTCAATCCCAAGCGCGGCTTCATGCAGGCACGTCGCGCTGATGGTTCCTGGGCGTCGCCCTCGGATGGCTGGACCGAGGGTGATGAGTGGGCGTATCTCTTCGCCGCCTTGCACGACATCCCCGGCACCATCGAATTGCTTGGCGGCCCGGCGGCGGCCGAGGCGAAGCTCGATGCTCATTTCCGCGATGGGCACAACCACCACGACAACGAGCCCAGTCATCACTACGGCTATCTCTACGACTTCATGGGCGTGCCCTGGAAAACCCAGGCCCGCGTACGTGAGATTGCCGCCACCGCCTACGCGAACACACCGGTTGGCATCCTCGGCAACGAGGACTGTGGCCAGATGTCGGCGTGGTATGTCTTCACCGCCATGGGCTTTTATCCGCTCAACCCCGCGTCGGGTGAATACATGATCGGCAGCCCGCTGTTCACGCGCCTCGCGTTGCGGTTGGGCAACGGCAAGAGCTTCGTCGTCACCGCGAAGAACAACGCCGCCGACAACGTGTACATCCAATCGGCCAAGCTCAATGGCAAGCCGCTGGATGCGCCGGTGATCCGCTACGACCAGATCATGGACGGCGGCACGCTCGAATTCGTGATGGGCCCACGGCCTTCGGATTGGGCGAAGTCGTGGCGGGGGCAGGCCACCGCGCGCGCGACGGCGACGAAAGCGCAGTGACGACGCACGCCCGGCAAGCCAGGTATTGGCTTGCCGGGCGAGTGGTGCTTCCACTCAGTGCGTTTGGTGCTGGCGTCAGATCTGAGCCTGGCCACCATCGGCAAACAGTTCCGACCCATTGATGAAGCTGGAGTCGTCGGAGGCGAGGAAGGCCACGGCCTTGGCGATTTCCGCGGGCTCGCCCAGGCGTCCCATCGGCACGAGGGAGGTCAGGTAGTCCAGAAGGCCGTCCTGCGCTTCCTTCGATTCACCGCCCAGCTCGGCCAGACTCACAGTGCGGGTCGAGCCCGGGCTCACGACGTTGACGCGGATCTTGCGCTCCTTCAGGTCCAAGACCCAGCTGCGGGCCAGGCTGCGCACGGCCGCCTTGGAAGCGCTGTAGATGCTGAATGCGGCGGTTCCCTTGCTGCCTGCAATCGATCCGGTGAGCACGATCGAGCCACCAGCCCGGATCAGCGGAAGCATCGTCTGCACGGTAAAGACCAGTGCCTTCACGTTGCGGTTGAAGGTGTCGTCGAAATGCTGTTCGGTGATCTCGCCCAACGGCGCCATGGTGCCGCCGCCGGCATTGGCGAAGAGGATATCCAGATGACCCTCGTTGGTCTTGATCGTATGGGCCAGCGCCTGCAGGTCGTCGCTCTTGGTGACGTCGCCGCGGATGCCCACGACGCCTCGGCCGATGACCTTCACTGCGGCGTCCAGTTCGGCCTGGCGGCGGCCGGTGATGTAGACCTTGGCGCCCTCGTTGGCCAGTTCCATCGCCGAGGCGAAACCGATGCCGCTCGTGCCGCCGGTGACCAGGGCGATCTTGCCGTTGAGTCGGGTATTCATGGTGGTGCTCCCATCAGTTGGAGGTGATGGGTGAAACGATAGGCGCGATGCGCCACCGGATTAAGATGGGCGCAAGGAAATGAATTTTCCTCCCCGTGAATAATCGTGGCCCCTCATTCTGGAGCACCCATGGACCAGCTGGATGCATTGCGCGTCTTCGTTCGCATCGCCGACTCCGGTGGCTTTGGCAAGGCGTCGGACGCGCTGGGCATTCCCCGGGCCACGGTCACCAAGCTCGTGCAGGAACTGGAGCAGCACCTGGGTGTGAAGCTGTTCCAGCGATCCACCCGCAAAGTGACCGTAACCGATGAGGGCAGGGCGTATCGCCAGCGTGCCGTCGAGCTGCTGGCGGGCCTCGAGGAAATGGACGCCATGTTCTCCCGAGCCACGGAAGGTCCGCGTGGCCGGCTGCGCGTCGATATCGGCTCTTCGCTCGCCAATCTCATTCTGTTGCCCAGGCTGGGGAGTTTTCGCGCGGCATTTCCCGACGTTCGCCTGGAGCTGGGAGTAAGCGACCGGCATGTCGATCTCATTGGCGACGCCGTTGACTGCGTGATCCGTGGTGGCGAGCTCACGGATACCTCACTGGTGGCAAGGCGCATTGCGAGTCTCGATTACGTAACGTGCGCAAGCGCCGGCTATGTGAAGACACACGGTATGCCGGCGCATCCGGAGGAGTTGCGTGAACAGCACGATCTGGTGGGCTATTTCTCGTCGCTCACGGGGCGACCTTTCTCCCTGCTCTTTCATCGCGACGAGGAACGCGTGGAGGTCGATCCGCGCGGCTCCCGCGGCGTTCTCGTCAATGAGAGTACCTCGCACCTCACGGCCCTCAAGGCCGGGCTCGGCGTGGGCCAGACATTCGGCTTCATGGCGAAGCCATATCTGGAGAGCGGTGAACTCATCCAGCTTCTGCCGGACTGGCAGCGTCCGCTGCACGATCTCAATCTCGTGTTCGAGCGAACCCGTCATGAAAGCGCACGATTGCGAGCCTTCATCGAATGGGCCGCGGACGTCTTTGCACCGTACGATTGCCGGCCAAAGTAGAAAGCGTGCCGCTGGCCGGGTGCAGCTCAGTCCACGGCTGCCTTGCGTCGCTTGCCGCGCCTTCGGTGGCTTGCTGCGCGCCGCCCGAGATAACCCACCAGATCCTGGCGCAGCCCGTTGATCTCGCTGAGCCGGTCCATCACGTCGCCGCTTTCATTGCTCACGTCGGCGACGATGAGGCTGAACAGGCTGGAGACGGCGCTGGCTTACACCATCAGCACGTGCGGGGTGAGTTCCTGAGCCCAGTAGCAGTCAGTGAGCAGCACCAGCGGAATCTTCCGCTCGACCACGCGCTCGGCAATGGTGCGAGCTGCTTGAAGTGGCGGCGCATGTCCAAGACAGGAGTCAGAGTGCACTTTTAAATGGCACTGGACTCCTTGCGAGGTCGGCCGATTTTGCCCGGCCCTACACGTCGTGCAAGTTGCTTCTCTATGGCCTCGCGGAATCGGTTGGATCACAGCGCGTATTGTCGTTGCACATGCGTGCGGATTGAATCGAGATCGCCCGAAAGTACCTCCGCGAACAGCGCACGGTAAGCAGCGCGCTGTTCTGTCGGCGTTGCACCGAGCGATAAATAATTGGCATGGGGCTTTAGCAGGGCGTCTTCCGCGCCCTCGCCGTTGCTGTGGTAGCTGGACCAGCGCTAGTCTGCGAGAGATGCAACCATCCGTGCGCGCACTGGATTTAGCTCAATATAGCGATAGCACCGCAACCGATAGCCGTCTACTAGGCAAGACTTATATCGACCTTCCCAAAGCGTTCCGGTGCGACGGTATCGGTCATTGATGTATCTGACGTAACGTCTTCCCAGGGCCTGCATGACTCGGGCAATTTGTCCGGACGCGCATGGTGTCGCTAAAAGATGGGCATGATTGGTCATGAACACATAGGCATGGACACGACAGCCTTCGCGTAGGCAGACCTCGCGTAACTCCATGAGGTACCGCTGGTAGTCTTGCTCGGCAAAGAAGCATGGTTGCCAAACATTGCGTCCCTGAACGATATGCTGGGGAATGTGTGGGAAGGTCAATGCGTGGATGACGGGCCATGGCGTGCTCCAGAAATGGACGCATGTATGTTGCGCAAGCCAAGGAAGTGCATCGACCGGTCAATCACTCCGTAGTGCGAAGGAAAGGTGCACTCTGGACCCCAGTTTTCAGTTTTCTGAGCGGCGCATTCGTAATGCGTAGTCCCAGGTTCGACTCCTGTCTCCGGTGCCATAAAAATCAAAAGCTTGCTGTGCTTTTAGCGTCGCCGGCCTTTTCTTGTGCGTCTTTTCCCAAGCCCCCGTAGCCGCCCCACCAGAGCTACCCGGATGCACTTCCGCCGGGTCACTTTTCGTAAGAGGATAGGTAAAGTTCTTTCGAGCGTTGCCGAAAAGCCGATGTGGCTTTTCAGCTTTGTCCCATACAGGGGGACTTACGCGCCATAGCCAATTCGCTGCCTTCAGGGGCCGCGTCGGACCTCCGACGTACCTGCGGGCGGGAAACACGCGCCTCCGTTGCAAGGGGCGCGTACATGGCTGCGTGCCCCCTGCATGGTCTGGACGGGTCGCGATGTATTCGCGCCCTGCCTGCTTTGGCAGAAACAAGGAAGGGTCGTGCTTCAAGGACAGAAGAGGGCGCCCGCGTGGCGCTCGTGGCTCACACTCGCGGGTCTGTGCATTCCGGTGGCATCTGCCGTGGCGCAGGTGGCCGATACCGCAACGCAGGAGATCCTGCGCCAGCAGGAACGCGAGCGCGCACTGCGCGAGCAGCAGGCATCACGCCCCGACGTGCGCCTGCCCGTGCCTGAGAAAGCCGTCGAGGATCGCATCCCCGCCGATGAAACGCCGTGCTTCGCCATCCAGCACATCCGCATGGATGGCGACGGCGCCTCGCAGTTCCAGTGGGCGCTGAAGGCGGCCGATGCGCCGCACGATCCCGCCACCGGCCGGTGCCTGGGAACGCAGGGCATCAACGTGGTAATGAAGCGCATCCAGAATGCCATCGTCGCGCGCGGTTACGTCACCACACGTGTGCTGGCCAAACCGCAGGATCTGCACGGCGGCGTGCTCACGCTGACCGTGGTGCCAGGCCGCATCCGCACCATCCGCTTCGCACCGGGTGTGGATGCGCGTGCCACCTCGTGGCGCGATGCGTTGCCCGCCCGCCCTGGCGACCTGCTCAACCTGCGTGACATCGAGCAGGCGCTGGAGAACTTCAAGCGCGTACCCACCGCCGATGCGGACATCAAGATCGCGCCCGCCGATGGCGACGCCCAGGCCGGCGAAAGCGACCTGGTGATCGAGTGGAAGCAATCCTCGCCGATGCGCCTTGCACTCTCGCTCGACGATTCGGGCAGCGACGCCACTGGCAAGCTGCAGGGCGGTGCCACGCTGTCGCTGGACAACCTGCTGACGTGGAACGACCTGTTCTACGCCAACCTCGGGCAGGACGTGCTCAACGGCGACCGCAAGGGCACGCGCAGCTACACCGTGCATTACGACGTGCCCTACGGCTACTGGCAGCTGGGCGCCACCGCCAGCAGCTATGCCTATCACCAGACCGTCGCCGGCTACCAGCAGAGCTACGTCTACAGTGGCACCAGCCACAACGCGGACGCGCGACTGAGTCGGCTGCTCTACCGCAATGCCACGCTCAAGTGGGGCGCCTACGTGCGCGCGTGGGAGCGCGACTCGAACAACTTCGTCGACGACACCGAAGTACTCGTGCAGCGGCGTCGTCAGGGCGGGTGGGAAGCCGGTTTCACCTACCGGCAGTTTATCGGTGCGGCCACGCTGGATGCCAACGCCGCCTATCGGCGCGGCACCGGCGCGTTCAATGCACTGCATGCGCCTGAGGAAGCCTTCGGTGATGGCACGTCACGCACCAAGCTGATCACCGCCGATGCCACGCTCACCGTGCCGTTCCAGCTCGGCAGTCAGCGTTTCCGTTACATCGGCAGCTGGCGCGCACAATGGAACCAGACACCGCTGGTGCCGCAGGATCGCTTCGCCATCGGCGGCCGTTACACCGGGCGCGGCTTCGACGGCGAGCTGTCGCTCACCGGCGACCGTGGCTGGCTGTGGCGCAACGATCTCGGCTGGAGCGTTGGCGCAGGGCAGGAGTTGTACCTCGGCGCGGACGTTGGCCATGTCAGCGGCCCGCCCACGCAGTGGGAGCTGGGCCAGACCCTGGCAGGCGCCGTGCTTGGCCTGCGTGGCGGCTGGCGGGGCTTCTCCTGGGATGCCTTCGTCGGTGCACCGATCAGCAAGCCGCACGGTTTCCAGAGCGACAACCCCACCACCGGTTTCACCCTTAGCTGGTCGTACTAGTCCGGCGGCGCGCATGTGCGCGCCTTGCGTCGTTCGTCTGACAGGGAAAGTCCATGAACAAGCATCTGTACCGCATCGTCTTCAACCACGCGCTGGGCGTGTTCCAGGTGGTCTCGGAATTGGTACGCCGGCCCGGGCGCGGCGCAACGCAGCGCGATGGCGCCGTGGCGACCACCGTGCGTCCGGTCAGCCTGGGCTTGTGGGTGGCCTTTGGATGGATCGGCCTGGCGTCGGTGGCCAGCGCGCAGATTGCCGGCGACATGCAGGCGCCGGGCAACCAGCGACCCACGGTCATGGCCGCGCCCAACAACGCGCCGTTGATCAACATCCAGACGCCCAGCGCGCAGGGTGTGTCGCGCAACAGCTACAACCGCTTCGACGTGGGCAGCGAAGGCGCGGTGCTGAACAACTCGCGCACCAACACGCAGACGCAACTGGCCGGCACCATTGCCGGCAATCCCTGGCTCGCCAACGGCACGGCCAAGGTAATCCTCAATGAAGTCACCGGTCCTAACCCCAGCCAGCTGAACGGCTACATCGAAGTGGCCGGCGATCGCGCACAGGTGGTCATCGCCAATCCGTCCGGCATCGCCTGCGACGGCTGCGGTTTCATCAACGCCAATCGCGTGACCTTGACCACGGGTGTGCCGGTGCTCAACGGTGGCGCGCTGGACGGCTATCGCGTCACCGGCGGCACCATCCAGATCAACGGCAAGGGCATGGACGCCAGCCGTGCGGACTACGCCGACATCATCGCGCGAGCCGTGCAGGTTAACGGCGGCATCTGGGCGCCGCAGCTGCAGGTCACCACCGGCGCCAACGAGGTGAAGGTGGATCCCTCGCAGGCCAGCGCCATCACGGCGGACGGCAACAAGCCCCAGTTCGCGCTGGACGTGAGCGCGCTGGGCGGCATGTACGCCAACAAGATCGCGTTGCTGGGCACGGAACATGGCCTGGGCGTGCGCAATGCCGGCAACATCGGTGCGCAGGCGGGCGAGTTGACCGTCACCTTCGACGGTCGCCTGGAGAACACCGGCAGCCTGCAGTCGCAGGGCAACACGCAGATCGCTGCCAGCGGTGGTGTGGGCAATGCAGGCACCATCAGCGCCACGCGCGAACTCGCCATCACCACGGCGCAGGACTTGGACAACAGCAACGGCACCCTGAACGCGGCACGCGTGGCCGTCGACGCGGCGTCGATGCGCAACGCAGGCGGTACCGTCACCCAGACCAGCGCCCAGGCCATCGCCATGCAGGTGGGCGCGCTATCCAATCGCAACGGCGGCCGCATCGGCATGCCGGATGCGGGTGCGGGGAGTGGTGAATCGTCCGGCACGCCCGACGCATCGGCCGGCAGCGGCGGCACGTCGACAGGCGGCAGTGGAAGCGGCGGCAGCACGGGTAGCAGTGGTGGCACGGGTGTGACGCCCGCCGCGCCACTCGCCGATGGCGCGCTGCACATCACTGGTCTGCTCGACAACGACGGCGGCCACATCACGGCGGCCTCCGGCTTCGACCTGGTCACGAGCAACGGCCTGGCCAACGACGGCGGCCAGCTCGCCCTGCGCCAGCTCACGCTGACCGGTGGCGACCTGAGCAACCGCAGCGGCGAGCTGTCCGTCGACCGGGCATCCACCGTGCACGCGGCGCAGGTCGTCAACGACGGCGGAAAGTTGTCGTTCACCAGGGCCGTGGCATTCGACGCGCAGGGGCTTTCCAATCGTGCAGGCAGCCTGCTGCTGGCCGATCCGGCTGCCATGACCCTCATGGTGGCAGGCACGCTGGACAACAGTGGCGGTACGCTGGCCACCAATGCCTCGCAGTTCTCGCTGGGTAGCGCTGCACTCATCAACGAGAAGGGCGCGATCAATCACGCCGGCACCGATGGCTTCTCGCTGCGTACGGGCTCCTGGCAAGGGGCGGGCGGCACGGTGGCCACTGCAGGTGCGGCGAGCATCAGCGCGGGTAACGTGGACCACCACGGCGCGGTGCTCAGCGCAACGCAACTTACGTTGCGCGCCGTGAATCTCGATAACCGGGGCGGCACCATCGCGTCCTCCGGCGACCAGACCAATATGCTCAACGTGGTGGGCACGCTGGACAACGGCAACGGCGGCGTCATCCAGAGCAACGGTGATCTCTTCCTTTCGGCCCAAACGCTGGGCAATGCGGGCGGAACGGTACAGCACGCGGGGCAGGGCACGTTGGGCATTCATGCGCTCACGCTCAACGGCAACGGTGGCACCATCGCCAGCAACGGCACGCTGTCGTTGACCGGCGACACGATCAACCTGGCCAGGGGAACCGCCTACGCGCAGAACCTCTCGGTCGATGCAGGCACGCTGTCCACGGCCGGCGGCTCGCTGACCGCGTTGGGCGGCGGTGCGCTGAACCTTCAGGCGCGCGACGCGTTCGACAATACGCAAGGCACGGTTGTCACCAATGGCGCGCTGCAGATCGAGGCCGGTGACCTGGACAATACCGGCGGCAAGCTGAGCGCTGCCGGCCACGACGCATCGAGTGTGCAGGTGACTCGCGCATTCACCAACGTCGGCGGCACGGTTGCCACGTCGGGTGCTACCTCGCTGCATGCCGGCACATTCTCCAATGCAGGCGGTACGGTGCAGGTGGCTGGTGGCACGCTAAGCCTCTCGGCCGATGGCCTGCTCGACAACAGTGCCAAGGGTACGCTGACCTCCGACGGTGATCTGTCCCTCAGCGCGGCCACGCTGGACAACACCACCGGCACCATTGCACATGCCGGCAGCGGCGCGCTGACCATTCAGGCGGCTACGCTCAACGGTGCGGGCGGCACGGTCGCGAGCAACGGCGCGCTGTCGCTCACTGGCGGCGCAATCAACCTGGCCAACGGCACCACCTACGCGCAGTCCATCGTGCTGACTGCGGACTCGCTGAGCACCGCCGGCGGCAACTTCACGGCACTCGGCGGCACGTCCCAAGAGGGGACTAGCTTCGCGTCGCCGCTCAATCTCACCGTGCGCGGCCTGTTCGACAACACGCACGGCACCATCGCCACCAATGGCGCGCTGCAGCTCAACGCGGGCTCGCTGACCAATACCGACGGTAACCTCACCGCTGCCGGTACCGGTGCAACGAACGTTGCCGTCGCGCAGACCTTCGACAACACGCGCGGCACGCTCGCCGCCATGGGCGCCACCACCATTCACGGTGGCAGCATCATCAATCAGGGCGGCACCGTGCAGGCGGGAGGCGGCTCGGCGCTTTCCGTCACGGCGGATGGGCTGCTCGACAACAGCGCCAAGGGCACGCTGACCTCCGACGGTGACCTCACCGTCAGCGCGGCCATGCTCGACAACACCACGGGTACCGTCGCGCATGCGGGTACCGGCGCGTTGACCATCCAGGCGTCAACGCTCAATGGGGCGGGCGGTACCGTTGCCAGCAATGGGGCGCTGTCGCTCACCGGTGGCGCAATCAACCTCGCCAACGGCAGCACCTACGCGCAGTCCATCGTGCTCAACGCGGATACGCTGAGCACGGCGGGCGGTCATCTCACCGCGCTGGGCGGCACGCCCCTGAAACTCACCGTACATGGCCTGTTCGACAACACGCGCGGCACGGTGGCCACCAACGGTGCCTTGCAGCTCAGCTCGCAATCGCTCACCAATGTCGGCGGCACGCTCACGGCCGCCGGCACCGGTGCAACGAATGTCACCGTCGCGCAGACCCTGGACAACACCGGCGGCACGCTGGCCGCGATGGGTGCGACCACCGTGCACGGTGGCAACGTCATCAACCAGGGTGGCACCGTGCAGGCGGGTGGCGGTTCCACGCTCAGCGTCACCGCGGACGGCCTGCTCGACAACAGCCAGCACGGCACGCTCGCCAGCGATGGCGATCTCTCGATTGCCGCGTCCATGCTCGACAACACGCTGGGCACCATCTCCCAAGGCGGGACTAGCTCCGCATCGCAGCAAGCCGGTCAGGGCGCACTGACTATTCAGGCGTCGACGCTGCGCGGAGCCGGCGGGACCATCGCCAGCGGTGGCAGCTTTGTGCTGCACGGTGGCGCGCTCGACCTGAGCGGCGGCAACCTCTACGCAAACGCCATCACGCTGGATGCCGATTCGCTGAGCACGGCCGGCGGCAACGTCACCGCGGTGGGCGGCACGCCCTTAAGCCTTACCGTGCGTGGCCTGTTCGACAACACGCACGGCGCCATCGCCACCAACGGCGCACTGCAGGTCAGCGCACAATCGCTGACCAATACCGACGGCAGCTTTACCGCCGCAGGCAAAGATGCCACCCGTTTCAACATCGCGCAGACTTTCGACAACACGCGCGGCACACTCGCGGCACTGGGTGCCACCACTGTCCATGGCGGCAGCATCATCAACCAGGGCGGCACCGTGCAGGCGGGCGGAGGTTCCACGCTTTCCGTTACCGCCGATGGCCTGCTCGACAACAGCGCCAAGGGCACGCTGACCTCCGACGATGATCTGTCCCTCAGCGCGGCCACGCTGGACAACACCACCGGCACCATTGCACATGCAGGCACCGGCGCGCTCACCATTCAGGCGGCCACGCTCAACGGCGCGGGCGGCACGGTCGCCAGCAACGGCGCGCTGTCGCTCAGCGGCGGCGCGATCAACCTGGCCAACGGCACCACTTACGCGCAGTCCATCGTGCTTAACGCGGATTCGCTGAGTACCGCCGGCGGCAGCTTCACGGCACTCGACAGCAGCACTTCGCTGAACCTCACCGTGCGCGGCCTGTTCGACAACACGCACGGCACCATCGCCACCAATGGCGCGCTGCAGCTCAACGCAGGCTCGCTGACCAATACCGACGGTAACCTCACCGCTGCCGGTACCGCTGCAACGAACGTTGCCGTCGCGCAGACCTTCGACAACACGCGCGGCACGCTCGCCGCCATGGGCGCCACCACCATCCACGGTGGCAGCATCATCAATCAGGGCGGCACGCTGCAGGCCGGTGGTGGATCCACGCTTTCCGTCACGGCGGATGGGCTGCTCGACAACAGCGCCAAGGGCACGCTGACCTCCGACGGTGACCTCACCGTCAGCGCGGCCACCCGTCACCGCGGATGGCCTGCTCGACAACAGCCAGCACGGGACGCTCGCCAGCGATGGCGATCTCTCGATTGCCGCGTCCACGCTGGACAACACGCTGGGCACGATCCAACAAGCCGGGCAGGGCGCGCTGACTATTCACGCGACTACGCTCAACGGACAAGGCGGCACTCTCGCCAGCAACGGCGCACTCACCATCTCCGGCAGCAGCACCAACCTGCGGGGTGGTGTCACTACCGCGCAGCAGATCAGCATCGACACCGGCTCGCTGGTCACGGCGGGCGGCAACCTGTCCGCGCTGGGCAACGGCGTGCTGCATCTGGGTGTCAGTGGGGCAATGGACAACAGCGGCGGTCATGTCGCTACCAACGGGGCATTGCAGCTCAGCGCTGGCTCGCTGACCAACGTCAGCGGTTCGATTCTGGTAGCAGGCGGAGGCGCCAGCTCATTGCTGGTCACCAACGCCATCGACAACGCCCACGGCACCCTGGCAACCACGGGCGCCACCACGCTGCATGCCGGTAGCCTGGACAATACCGGCGGCACGATGCAGGCCGCCAGCGCGGGGACGTTTACCCTCACCACCGATGGTCAGCTCGTCAACGACAGCGGTACGTTGCTCAGCAATGGCGCGCTCGCGCTCTCGGCCGATGGCGTGAGCAACCATGCCGGCGCCATCCAGGCGCAGCAGGGCATCACGGCGACGGTGGCGCGCACGCTGGACAACAGTAGCGGTGCGTTGATCGCTGGCGGCGACATGAATATCTCCGCGGGTACCGTGCTCAATCGCGATACCGTGCAAGGTGGGCCGGCCAACAGCCCCATCGCCACGCAGGGCATCTTTGGCAATCACGTGCAGGTGCAGGCCGATGCCATCGACAACACGCGTGGCCAGATCCACGCCAACGATGCCCTGACCCTGCGCGGTCGCAGCCAGGCGGGGACTGCGCTCACCAATGCCGCGGGCGTGCTGGACGGTACGGGTGCGGTGGCTGTTACCGCGACGACCTTCGACAACACCGGCGGCCAACTGATCCAGCGCGGCGACGCAGGGGCGCTGTGGCTCACTGTAAGTGGCGCGCTCAACAACACCGGCCAGGGCATGATCGGGGCAGAAGGTTCGGCCACCCTTCAGGCCGGCGCCTTCGACAACAGCGGCGGTACCACCTATGCGCGCCATGATTTGGCGATCACCAGCTTCGGCAACCTGCTAAATCGCAGCGGCGGGCTGCTGCAGACCAATACGGCGCTGAGCCTTACCGCCGGCGGCAGCATCGACAACAGCGGCGGTACGGTGGACGCCGCCGGTGCTGCCACGCTCAACGCGGCAAGCGTTGCCAATGTCGGTGGTCAGCTGCTTGCGGGCAACGCGGCCCATCCGGATGCGACGCTGCAGGTAAACGCCGGTGGCGCAGTGGACAATCG
Organism: Dyella jiangningensis; assembly: GCA_000632805.1. Classification (GTDB taxonomy): domain Bacteria; phylum Pseudomonadota; class Gammaproteobacteria; order Xanthomonadales; family Rhodanobacteraceae; genus Dyella; species Dyella jiangningensis. The sequence goes on from CP007444.1 coordinate 1,241,612, forward strand.
CGGCGGCTCCATTGGTAATCGCGGTGGCGACACCATCATGCGCGTCGCCAGCATCGATAACAGCGGTGGCGGCAAGCTGGTGGCGCAGCGCAACCTGAACCTGGACAGCCTCGGCGCGCTCAACAACATCGGCGGCACGGTCTACGCGACCGGCAACCTCAGCTACCAAAACGGCAACGCCTGGCTCGACAACAGCGGTGGTCAGTTCGGCGCGGGCGATACGACATGGCTCACCCTGTCGAGCATCACTAGCGCCAACGGCGGTCACATCCAGACCGGCACGCTCTGGCTCAACACCACCACGCTGAACGTCGATGGCGGCGAGATTGATGCCACCGCGCTGCAGGCCCAGGTATCGGCCATCAATGGCCTGGGCCGCCTCTACGGCGCGCAGTTGCTCGACGCCCATATCAACGGCGACTACACCTACGCCGCCGGCCAGCGCTTCGAAAGCGATGGTGTGCTCAGCCTTACCGTGGGCGGCACGCTCACCAACCAGGGCACCCTGCAGACACAGGGCGAGCTGGACATCACCGCCGCCAATCTGATCAACCAGGGCAGCATCAACGCCAGCGCGGGCAATGGCGGCGCCAGCGCGAACATCAATACCAGCGGCCAGATCGACAACCAGGGCAACGGGCGCATCGAAGCCGACACGCTCACGCTCTCGGCAAGCGACGTCACCAACACCGGCAACATCGTTGGCGACAGCGTGCGCATCAGCGCCAACACCCTCACCAACGGCCGCGACCTGGGTTCGGCCATGGCCGCCGTGGATTACGGCGAGGGTTTCATCGGCGCCGCCAATGCCATGGAGCTCCACATCGCGCAGCGCCTGGACAACCTGGACGGCGACCTGTTCAGCGGTGGCAACCTCAACATCGCCGGTCGCGCGGACGGCACCAGCCTGGCGGCGCTGAACAACGTATCCGGCCGCATCCAGGGGCAGGGCAACGTCACCATCAACGCCGACCAGCTCGACAATCGTCGGCGCGTCATCAACACCGCCACCTACGTGCTGAGTGCCGACGAGCAAGCCGCCAACAGCGGCAGCGCCACCGTCGCCCAGTACAAGTACACCGACACCGACCCCAACCATCAGCCGCCGGCCATCAGCCCGGACCAGGTCGTCAGCGCGGCCGAGCTTGCCAAGGCGCAGGCGTATTGCGACAGCCACAACTATTCGTCGCTGCGTTGCATCGGTTACCCGCAGGGCCGTGGTTCGCCGGCGGTGTTCCAGTCCACCACCACCAGCACGCTCACCCAGGTCACCGTCATCACCAGCGCCAGTGCGGACAGCCGCATCGAATCCGGCGGCGACATGGTGCTCAACGGCAATATCCGCAACAGTGCATCCACCATTGCGGCCACGCGCAACCTCACCATCAATGGCAGCGGTGGAGGTGATGGCTGGGCCAGCGTGCAGAACATCGCCTGGGTGCCCACCGGCGAAGTCACTACCAGCACCAGCTACCAGACACAGTCGCAGTACCTGATCAACAGTCCGCGTACCTGGCTCGATGGCGACTGGTGGGAGTACGACACCTCCAGCACCAGCCAGTCCGTAGTGCTTACACCCGGCAACGTACCGAGCTGGGTCACCTACAACGTGGGTCAGGGTTTGAGCGCGAGCATCACGGCTGGCGGCAGTCTCTCCATTGGCGGCAACGTCACCAACACGGTGGTGGGCGCCAAGGGCAATGGTGGTGCCATCAATGCGGGCGCTCTTGCGGGCCCCGGCGGCGTGACGCTGCGCGGCAGCAATGCGGCGCGCGCCGGCAGTGCCGGCAGCGTCGACAACGCGCACGGCAATGCCGTATCCGGCGCGGGTAGCGTCAACGGCGCGCAGGGGCAGGCCGTGTCCGGTGCGGGCGATGTCGACCATGCGCAGGGCCAGACCGTCAATGGCGCGGGTAGCGTCAACGGCGCGCAAGGCCAGCGCATCACCGCGACCAGCGCCGTCGACAACGTACAAGGCCAGGCTGTGGGCGGCACCGGCAGCGTGAGCCGCACCGATGGCAGCAAGGTGGGTGATGCCGGCGGCGCCAGGGGTGTGGGTACGCAGTCCGTGGGGTCGTCCAGCCAGGCCTTGCCGGGTTACGTGCCTCCGTCCAACGCCATGTACGCGCAGAACGGCGACCCCGGCGCACCGTTCCTGGTGAACACCGCGCCGCGCTTTGCCAAGGGTGCATCCACCAGTTCGGATTACCTGCTGAAGGCGCTGGGCGATGACCCCAGCAACACGCAGAAGCGGCTGGGCGATGGCTACTACGAACAGCAACTGGTGCTTGACCAGCTGCTGCAGCTCACCGGCCGCCGTACCTTGAACGGCGGCGACCCCATGGCGCAGTACACCGCACTGATGAACGGTGCCGCCAGCGAAGCCAGCCGCCTGGGCCTTAGCCTGGGCGCGCCGCTCACCAGTTCGCAGATCAGCGCGCTGCAGTCGGACATCGTATGGCTGGTGGATCAGGTGGTGGATGGCCAGCACGTGCTGGTGCCCGTGGTGTACCTGTCCAAGGCCACCGCCGAACGCTTGCAAAGTGACGGCGCGCTGCTGGCCGGCGATACGGTGAACATCCAGTCCGCCGGCACCGTGCGCAACGACGGCACCATCAGCGGCACGCAAGGCACCGTGATCAATGCCGACACGCTGATCAACAGCGGCACGCTCAACGGCGGCCAGCAGCTGGCCATCGCCACGCGCAACGACACCATCAACAGCGGCGCCATCAACGGCGGCACCGTCAGCGTGCAGGCAGGGCGCGATCTGGTCAGCACCGGCGCCATCACCAGCACCGGTGACATGGCGCTGGTCGCGGGGCGTGACCTCACCGTGGGTGCGGCGCCCGTGCAGTCCGGCGGCAACCTTGCCATGGCGGCGGGCCACGACCTCACCGCCACGGCCAGCCACATCTCCGCCGCAGGCAATGCCCAGCTGGTGGCCGGCAACAACATCAACCTCGATGCCACCGTGCACACCGTGCGTACCGGCGGGGCCTCCAACGGTCAGGAAACCACCACCCACGCCGTCACCGACATCACCGCAGGCGGCAACCTCGCCCTGGTGGCCGGCAATGACCTCACCAGCGTGGGCGCGCAACTCAAGGCCGGCAACCAGCTGGGCCTGAGTGCCGGCCACGACCTCACGCTCAACGCCGTCACCGACAGCCAGGCCAACTACAGCAAGAGCGCCGCGGGCAACACCGTCAGCACCACGCGCAGCGATGACCAGACCGTGCGCGGCAGCACGCTCAGCGGCACCAACGGCGTCAGCCTTGTCGCCAGGAACGACCTCACCGCTACCGCCGCCACCGTCAGCTCCACCAACGGCGCCATCGGCCTGATGGCCGGCCACGACCTCACGCTGAACACTGCCCAGGAAAACCACAGCACCGTCACCGACACCAAAACCGTCAACAGCGGCATGCTGTCCAGCACCACCAAGCGCACGCATGACAGCGTGGGTGACAGCTATGCCATCGGCACCACCATCAGTGGCGACAGCGTCTCCATGGCCGCCGGCCACGACCTGACCGCTACCGCTGCGCAGATCGTCGCCGACCACGACATCGTCATGGCCGCCGGCAACAACCTCACCCTCAACACCGCCAACGACGTGCACACCGAAGAGCACGGCACCAGCAAGACCAAGAGCGGCCTGATGGGTGCGGGCGTGGGCGTCATGCTGGGCGAGGCCAAGCAGAGCCAGGACGCCACGCTTACGCAGACCACGCCGACAGGCACCACCGTGGGCAGCCTGGGCGGCAGCGTAACGATGACCGCCGGCAACAACGTCCACCTCACCGATGCCAACGTGCTCAGCGACACCGGCACCGCCATCGTGGGAAAGAACGTCACGATCGATGCAGCCGTGGGCAGTACGGATACGTCGCAGACGTATAAGCAAAGCAGCAGCGGTCTTACCTTGAGCCTGGGTGGCGCGGCGGTGGATGCCGCGATGGGCGCCTATGCCGCCGCCCACCGCGGCAGCGAAGTGAAGGACGACCGCCTCAAGGCACTTTACGCCGCCCAGGCCGCGTACGGCGTCAGTGATGCGGTGGACGCCTATAACAAGGGCGGTGTCAGCAAGAGCGGTACCGACGGCGGCATCAACCTGCAGCTCGGCATCGGCGCCAGCAGTGCCAGCAGCAAATCGGTCAGCCACGACGAAACGGCCTACGGCAGCACCATCAAGAGCAACGGCAACGTGCTCATCGCCGCCACCGACGGCGACCTCAACGTCATTGGCAGCAAGATAAGCGGCGACAACGTGGCGCTGTCCGCCACCAACAACATCAACCTGCTCAGCCAGGCGGAAGATCACACGCTCAAGAGCAGCAACAAGAACGCCAGTGGCGGCGTCGGCGTCCAGATCGGCACCGACGGCATCGGCTTCTATGCCCAGGCATCGGTAGGTAAGGGAAGCGCCCATGGCAACGGCACCACCCACGCCACCACCAGCGTCGATGCCAAGGACACTCTCACCATCGTCAGCGGCGGCGATACCACCCTGCAAGGAGCGCAGGCCAAGGGCAACACGGTACTCGCCAACATCGGTGGCAACCTCAACATCATCAGCGAGCAGGACACCGACGACTACGCCAGCAAGCAACAGCAGGCCAGCGGCAAGCTGGTCGTGGGTGTCGGCGCCAGCGGCAGCGGCAGCTACAACCAAAGCAAGGTCGATAGTCACTACGCCAGCGTCACCACCGTCAGCGGCATCGGCGCAGGTGACGGCGGCTTCAACATCCACGTCAATGGCAACACCGACCTCAAGGGCGGTGTAATCGCCAGTACCGCTGACCCGAGCAAGAACCTGCTTGATACGGGCTCGCTTACCTTCAGCAATATCGAGAACAAGGCCAACTACAGCGCAAGCAGTGTGGGCATCAGCGGCGGCAGTGCCGGCAGTGGCATGTCCGTGTCACCGAGCGTGGGCATTCCGCAGGGCGACGACAGCCACAACAGCACCAAGGCCGGTATTGCCGGCGGCACCATCATCACGCGCAACGGCGACACCGATCTAAGCGGACTGGATCGCACGGCGAATCTCGATCAAGCGGGGCTCAAGCCCATCTTCGACCTGCAGAAGGTGCAGGAGCAGCAGGAGATGGGTCAGGTGGCGGGGTATGTGGGTATGCGTGGCGTAGGAGATATAAAGAAGTTGAGTGGCATGGAAAATGGCAGTGTCGGTGCGACTGCTTTACACACCCTTGCAGGCGGTGCCGTAGCAGCATTGGGTGGTGGCAATGCACTTGATGGTGCCATTGGTGCAGGAGTTAGCGAGGCGATCACTCCCGCTATGGCGAAGTATCTCGCCGGCCAAAGCATCATCCGGAACGAGTATGCGAGCCTGATGCAATTGGGAGGCCTTGCCATCGGTGCAGTAGTAGGTGGTGGTAGCGGTGCAGCCGCGGCGCTTGATGGAACTAAGTACAACTATTTGACGCATCAGCAGCGCGCGCAACGTGACAGTGATATTGCCAGCTGTGGCGCCAACGCGTCCTGTATCAAGGAGAAGACGGATGCGTGGAATAAAGTCGATTCCGACCAGAATATTGCTGTTGGTCAGTGGTTGTTGGCGCAGGACCAGACTTGGCGCACGATGACGCCTGATCATTCGGGGATATTGACAGCCGATATGGCTGCTCAATTGCGTGATACCAATCCACTGAGCGCGGGCTACACGGCTTTGCTGGTTCAGGGGGCGGCAAATCAAACGAACATGGTGAACATCTATGGTATCCACGCGGTTGGTGACCCCTCGAGCATCGATTATTGGATGTTCGACCAAGACATCGCACGAAATAATCAGATCACCGCCAACAATGTAGCGTTGAAGTACACCACGTCGGTGCTACGCAGTGTGGACGGCGCTCCAGCGTATGAGCCGATGCCGGATATGACCCAATGGATTAAGGGGCAGAATGCACTTGCCGGGTCGCTGCTTGGGCCGGTGTTCGGTGTGGCAGGCAATGCGGCGCTTCACTATGGGGCAAACCCCGAGCAGGTGTCTGCTGCCAATGATGTTGGAGGCGCCATCTTTACGATGGTGACGGCGGGTCGTTGGAGCAGCAATGGTGGGGTGCTGGAGGCAGTGCGATCGGGCGGGGATTACTTGACTCCGAGCGGCGTCAAGTACAGCCTGCCAGCCCCGGCATCAATGTCTGATCTTGCTGTGCGCGATTGGTATCTGGCATCCGAAAAGCTGATTCCCAGCTTGGTCGATACATCAGCGCCCCTGGAGCAACAGGCCTACCAATCATGGGATCTCCGAAATACTTTCCGCTCTTCCGCGCGAGATGGTATGCAAGATCAAGATTTGGCCAACAGGCTCGACCTTACAAAGCCGAACCCCACTTGGGTGCAGACAGTTCAGAAGTACTCGGTCGACTATTCTGGTGATGCGCTTTGGCAGCAGATCATAAATGCTTCTCAACGTTCGAATGATGGCGTAAATGGCTCTCTTGGTATCGATCCGAGCAAGGCGACAGGCAATGATGTGATTTACAAAGCTCCTGCAAGATTTCCGTCGCCACAAACTCCCGCATGTACTGGTCAGCAAAGGCAAGGGTGCTAGTGATGAAGTTTGAGAAGCAAGATAACTGGATTGATACGCCTGGCTACGATCAGAAAGTCATTGCCTGGAGTGCTATGGACGACGGCGACAGAGTTCTCAAGTCTGTGGTCGACGGCCAGAGCTGGATTCTCCGATTGAATGATTTTCCGGACGAACCACTTTTTACGTTGCTTGTTGACGAAAAAGAGATCATACATTTCACGCAATGGCCAAAGAATTGGGTGAGGCCGCGGTGATTTCGTGATGCACGCTAAGAAGAAAGAAACCGAAATTACCGGAAAAGGGGTCAGAGACATTTCTGTCCTCTCGCAGGGTTGGAGCCTGATGGTCTAGGCGACTCCTGGTGGTGAGGATGTCTCCACCATTCTCTGATCTGGTACTTCGTATCAGGACGCCACACTCACGCAGACCACGCCGACAGGCACCACCGTGGGCAGCCTGGGCGGCAGCGTAACGATGACCGCCGGCAACAACGTCCACCTTACCGATGCCAACGTGCTCAGCGACACCGGCACCGCCATCGTGGGCAAGAACGTCACGATCGATGCGGCCGTGGGCAGTACGGATACGTCGCAGACGTATAAGCAAAGCAGCAGTGGTCTTACCTTGAGCCTGGGTGGCGCGGCGGTGGATGCCGCGATGGGTGCCTATGCCGCCGCCCACCGCGGCAGCGAAGTGAAGGACGACCGCCTCAAGGCACTTTACGCCGCCCAGGCCGCGTACGGCGTCAGTGATGCGGTGGACGCCTATAACAAGGGCGGTGTCAGCAAGAGCGGTACCGACGGCGGCATCAACCTGCAGCTCGGCATCGGCGCCAGCAGTGCCAGCAGCAAATCGGTCAGCCACGACGAAACGGCCTACGGCAGCACCATCAAGAGCAACGGCAACGTGCTCATCGCCGCCACCGACGGCGACCTCAACGTCATTGGCAGCAAGATAAGCGGCGACAACGTGGCGCTGTCCGCCACCAACAACATCAACCTGCTCAGCCAGTCGGAAGATCACACGCTCAAGAGCAGCAACAAGAACGCCAGTGGCGGCGTCGGCGTCCAGATCGGCACCGACGGCATCGGCTTCTATGCCCAGGCATCGGTAGGTAAGGGAAGCGCCCATGGCAACGGCACCACCCACGCCACCACCAGCGTCGATGCCAAGGACACTCTCACCCTCGTCAGCGGTGGCGATACCACCCTGCAAGGCGCGCAGGCCAAGGGCAACACGGTGCTCGCCAATATCGGCGGCAACCTCAACATCATCAGCGAGCAGGACACCGACGACTACGCCAGCAAGCAACAGCAGGCCAGCGGCAAGCTGGTCGTGGGTGTCGGCGCCAGCGGCAGCGGCAGCTACAACCAAAGCAAGGTCGATAGTCACTACGCCAGCGTCACCACCGTCAGCGGCATCGGCGCAGGTGACGGCGGCTTCAACATCCACGTCAATGGCAACACCGACCTCAAGGGCGGTGTAATCGCCAGTACCGCTGACCCGAGCAAGAACCTGCTTGATACGGGCTCGCTCACATTCAGCAATATCGAGAACAAGGCCAACTACAGCGCCAGCAGTGTGGGCGTCAGTGGTGGCAGTGCCGGCAGCGGCATGTCCGTATCGCCGAGTGTGGGCATTCCGCAGAGCGACGACAGCCACAGCAGCATCAAGGCCGGTATTGCCGGCGGCACCATCATCACGCGCAATGGCGACACCGATCTAAGCGGACTGGATCGCACGGCGAACCTCAATCAAGCGGGGCTCAAGCCCATCTTCGACCTGCAGAAGGTGCAGGAGCAGCAGGAGATGGGGCAGGTGGCGGGGTATGTCGGGTTTCGTGCTGCTGGCGACATTGCAGGAAAAATGGGCTGGGCTGAAGGAAGCCCGGAGCGCACGATTTTGCACGGCGTGGTCGGTGCTGCAGTCGCGGCATTGGGTGGCGGTGACGCGCTTTCGGGCGGCGCCGGTGCGGCGGCCAATCAGGCGGCAATCCCGGCGATGGCCCAATATCTGGCGGATCACGGCTACACGCCGGGGAGTGCCGAGTTTGCAACCATGCTGCAGTTGGGCAGTGCAGCCATTGGGGGCGCTGTTGCCGGTGGCACGGGCGCCGCAACGGCGCTGGACGGTACCAAGTACAACTACCTCACACATCAGCAGTTGGACAAGCTAAATACGGCCATCCAGGAGTGCAAGGGTGATCGGGTCTGTATTGAATCGGCTAAGAGTGCCGCGGAAACGATCTCCGCGAATCAGGAACTCGCGCTAGTTTCAAGTTGCGGAGGCCCGGGCGGCAGTCGATCGGACGCCTGCAAGGCCCCCATCGCTGACGCTTTTGATTACGCGAGCGACCCGCTGGCTTCCAAACTGGGCTTGCAAGCAGACCAAGCAGTCAGCGCGCAGGACTATATGAAATATCGATACTGGTGGGGAAACGTTATTGGCGACCGGGGCGCGAGCGAAGTAGGCAATTTCATGGTCGGCGTTGCGGCGGCAGGAGCAACCGCCGGTCTGGGTGCAGGTCCGGGGATGCTTGCGGCCGCTGGTTACGAGGGAATTGAAGGCGGCTCGCTGTTGCAGTTTGCTCTTGCTACGCGAACAGGGACGGCCCTTACGTCAGGCGGGGTCAATCTAAGTGTCCAACTGGCGAAAACTGGTGGCGATATGACGAAGGTCAATCCAATTGATGTGGGGGCCAGCGTTATTGGAGGATACTTAGGTTATGGCGGTGGTGTCAGGTGGAATGGCTTGGTCGGATTTGGTGTCGGCGTGGCGCAAACTGAAGCTAACAATCTATATGGCGGTCAGAACAATAGTCTGCTGCTTGGTGGGGTTCTGGGGAGCGCGACAACGGCCATCGGCTTCAGAATTGGAGATGGCGTGACGGACTCATTGCGGACACCGGTAATTTCGCCAATTAGTGCTGTTCTTTGGGGGAATGTTATTGGGCCGAGTTCAACGGAAGGCATGAACTGGGGCTTTGAAAAACTTAAAGAACTACAAGATAACCAAAAGCAGGCGACAAAATGAAGTTATTACATGCAGTGCTGTCTGGGCTGGTCGCCTTCCTGACAGTGGTTGCTCTGGTGGTCGCGGGTACTACCTCAAGTGCCTAGCAGCGAGTATTACCTATGATATTTCAGTGGTCCTCCCAATAGCGATTAAAGTTGGCGCGTTTCCGGGAGGCGCGATCTTCATCCTGTCTTTAATTGGTGCGCCACGTCGATTTCCACCGAGATGAGGTCCGCCGAATGTGTTGGCGACAAGCCATGATGATTATTGGAAGAACTGTTAATGCGGTGATTCCGGGAATGATCTTCTTTGCCTGCGTTACGCTCGTCATCATTGTCTTCTCCTACGTACTTGCACAATTAAAGGGGCTTAAGTACGTCTTTCATGACGCTTTGGCCGTGGGCGTTCAAAACGGTCTTGCATTGGGTGTCGCCATCGCGATCCTGACATTCATAATTCCCCCGCGCCGTTGATATAGATGCAAGCTTCGGGGCGGTTTTTTCTTGTTTGCCCTGTCTCTCCCAGCTGCAAAAAAGCACCCTGACTCCTTTTGCGCTCCCAAGGCAGGCGTCAGTCCAATGTGCTGGCGGCACGCTTATCACCTAGAAGGAACTTTCGATGCCAAACATCTATTTAATCTGGAATGGCGCCATGCTCGCCTTTTGCGCGTTGGCGGCGCTGGCCTGGAAAGGCTCGCCCAACTCAAAGTGGATCGCGTTCGTCACACTCGCTGTCCTGACGTTTGGCTCAGCCTATACGCCGATCAAAATCTTTCCTATCTTCATACCTACGTTCTGGCTCGCGTTTGCGGTGCCGCTCATCGGGCTTGTGGTGGCCTCGGTCCGCCTTTCGGGCTGGCGCCGATGGTCGATCTTCTTTCCCTCGCTCCTGTTGCTTGGCGGCGTATTGTTGGTGACGGCCGCCGTCGTCGCCAGCAGCGCCTTCAATCCTTCCGATGGCGTCGTCAACGTGGGCATTTACATCAAGGCGAAATCTGCCGTACGCGCGCGGCTCGATGTCCCTGACTCGGCCAAGTTTCGTATGCTTCGGATCAGCACACATCACGGGCAGCGCTTCGTCTGTGGAGAGGTAAGTTCGAAGAACCTTAAGGGCGGCGGACTCGCCGGGTACACGCGGTTCTACCTGCCAACGGACGCCGTCGCCCCGCTCCCCACGTTTGAGAAGGATGACGAAGCATCGCGCTTCGAGGTGACGCAGGCGTGCACCGACGACTATTTGCGTGAAAAAATCAGAATAAAGTAGGAGGTGAGAGTAGGTCGCCTCAATTTTATCGGACGGGTCAATTGAGGTGGCGAGCGCTTATGGGATTGGTGGTGAAAAAGCTCATTGACGACCGGCCCTCGGGCATCTATTCCGACCAGGATGGCTTCTTCCGGTCCGAGTATCAGATTGGCGCACGATTGGTCTGGGTGAGGTGCCAGCACCGCCGGGATTGCATTGAGTGTGTCGCACGGGTTGACGAACTCTTGCCCGAAATTTTCGCGGCGATGCCCAGTGCCGTTGCGCTCGCGGAGAGCCATTCACGAACCATAGTTCCTGAATTTTGGACCAAGCACGATACATCCCTACGAGAAGGTAGTCGCATGGATGTTTGGGGTATCACCATCACGCCAGGGCTTGAGATGGCGTGGTTCGATATTTCCCGTAACCACGACTTCGACTACGTGTCACCAACGTTTTCGAAAGACGACTGCTGGAACGACGAGCCATTCCTCTTGCCGGCGTTTCCCGACAGACACCATGTCTATGTTGTCCGCTTCAGGGACGGCTCGCTCAGCGCGGAGCCCGACTTGAAAGGGTGAGGATAGTCGGGCCGGCGCGCGCCGGGTTGCGCGGAAAATCCATTCTGATTCCTGCTCCTGTCCCCTGTTTTGCCGCGCCAGTTATTCCCGCAGTCTTCGCGCGTGACCCACCAGACGCATCAAGATCAGCAAGAACAGAAGTAGGATGAAGGCGGCATACGCGTACTGGCCATTGGCCACTCCCTTGCCATAGGCAAACCAGATTCCCGGGATGCCTACGAATAAAAGGGTCCGAATAAAAGGGTCAGAGTGTTTTTTCTTGTGATCGGCCTGCGTTTCCGGGCTGCGGAAAAGCACTCTGCCCCATTTTTTGACGGAGCACACTTCGCGCCAGCAATTGGGCATGGGCTTGAGGGTATGGATCCGGATGGCCCAGATAAGCACGCCGGCGCTTACTTCGATTACGCGACCGCGCTTTATGGCCTTGCGTCCCACGTGTATGGAAATTCCAGGGCATCTGCGCAGGATTTGGCAACAACAGTGAAGTACTCGTCAGACAAAAGCCAGAAGCGGCCTCTGAGTGGTATCGCTCAATGGTATGGCAGTGCGGACTCGGCGGGCATGGTGAACTCACCAGTTGCTCGGATGTGAGACGTAGGGCCTCGCCAAGCCGGCAGGAGGCAACGGCACACCTGCTGACGTTGTACTCTGGCAACCCGGCGTCGCTGGGAAGTGGCGCGGAAGGCGGTCGCAACGGGCACTTCCGCGGGGAACCGGAGGACATGATCGATGTTCACCCTGCAACAGATAGATAACCTTCACGCGCGCCTCGGCAAGGCCAAGACGCTGGCGCAGTACGTGCGAGCGCTGCACGCCATCGGCGTCGAGCACTACGATTCTTACCTTACAGATGGCCATTCCGAATACTTCGGAAAAGACGGCTACAAGATCGTTTGCCCGCCCGTGCACGATCTGTTGGTCATTGCTGAGGTGAGCCAACGTGACTCGTTTCTTCGACACCTCCGCCGACATGAGCTGGGCGAGACCGGCTACATGGACATGTCCCGTGGCCTGGCGGAGAGCGGGATCGAAAAGTGGTCAGTCGATGCCGTGGGAATGACCATGACCTTCTACGATAGGGCGGGCAATGCGATGCTGGTTACCGGATCATCTGATTGGGTGCGCTATCGAAACCTTTTTCTTCGCGAGGCGCAGGCCATGGCGCTTCTGTTGGTCCTTCATGTTTGGGAGAAAACATGTTCGCGCGTATGAAGACGCCCTTGGTATGCATGCTGGCGATGCTGTATCCGCTGTCTGCCATGGCCTGCGACAACAAGGTGGACGATCCGGTGTCGGTCGTCCAGGCGCAGGTGGATGCGTATAACGCACACGACGTCGCCAAATTTGCCTCCTGTTACGCCGACGACGTCTCCATCATCGACCTGAGTGGTAAGCGGCCGGACATCCTGGGAGCTGCGGCGTTGAAGCAGGCATACTCCTTTCTGGAGACGAAGCCGAAGGAGTTCCGCGTGGAAATCGTCCAGCGTGTCGTCAACGGCCCGGTCGTGGTCGATCAGGAGCAGCTGTTCGGCCTTCCTCCGGACAAGGGGCAACCCAAGGCTCTGGCGATATACGAGGTGCGCGACGGGAAGATCCAGAAGGCGTGGTTCCCGCCCCGGGACTGACGCCCGGGCCAGGCTCGGCAGGATGTCGCAAATAGGCGGCAGGGCAGGCCTCGGCGGGTGAAGCGCACTGAATGCCCGGGGCAGTGCTCGCTACTGCCAACCGGCTGAGCGTGCCGCGCGCTCCTGCGCTGCATCGAAGACGTCGCCGCGCAGGCGTGCGTCGACTGCCGCCTGAACTTCAGGCGTCAACGCGCTCGCCGCTTGCCGCAGTTCACCACCCTCCGATGGCGTCATCGGTCCAAGCACGGGCAATGCCCAGCCCGAATCACCGTGACATGCAAGGCCTGCGCGCGAAGGTGAGGTACGCACGACGAAGGTGCGACAGACGTGCCCGTCGGCGCCGCGAAAACTCAAACCAATGGCGATAGGGGCGCGTGCATCGGGTTCACTTGCCAATGCTTGGTCGAGCGTATGCGCAAGGGCACCGGCAGCGTAGGTTTGTCCATGCTGCGTCCGCGTCAGCGCTTCGCCGGTGCGCCACCACCACATCGACGCAGCGGCCAGCATTATCGACGCCGCCAAGGCTGCTCCCGTTATCCATCGACGACGTGCGGCGGGGCGTCGCGCGTTGAGCGGCATGTCTGTGCGCGTTGGCGTTATCCGCGATGCGCCTGCATCCCTCGCTGCGGTGGGTCGAAGCAAGGCAGACAAGTGCTCCGGCACCGGCTCATTCAGCACGGGATCGAACGTGGCACGCAACTGTGCGCGCAGAGCACGTGTGCGCTGCACACGTTCGGCGAGCGCCGTGTCGTGGGCTAGCGCGGCATCTATGTCGGCCGCAGTGGCGGCGTCCAGTTCGCCATCCACGTAAGCCTGCAAGGTTTCGTCGTCGATCGGTTTCATGCTTCTGTCCCAAGATGGGCCTGCAGGGCAGTACGGGCGCGTGCCAGCCGGCTGGTGACCGTTCCCACCGGCACCTCGAGCAGGTCGGCAGCTTCGCTGTACGACATGCCTTCGACCAGTACCAGGGCCACCACTTCACGGTGATCCGGCGGCAGCGCCGCGAGCGCCTTCGCTAGCACGAGCTTCTGCACCGACGGTGCGCTGTTGGTATCGGCCACCGCTTCGCCGGCTTCCTCGGGTGCGAACAGCGCCTGTGATCGATGGCGTGCACGCAGTTCGTCACGCCAGGCATTGCGCGCAATCGCGAACACCCACTTGTCCAACGGCGCGTCAGGGCGCCATTGTTCGGCGCGCGCCAGTGCTCGCTCCAACACGACCTGCACCAGGTCATCGGCGTCGGCGGCTTGCCCCGCCAACGCCCGGGCAAGGCGACGCAGGCGTGGCAACAACGCAATCAGACCTTCGCGCATCGTGTCGCTCGAATTCACACATCACCTTTCGTTACGCCTGGAGGGGCGGATTCCTTCCATGGGCGCTTCAAAGCGGTTCAAGGGCGTAAAGCGGGGCCATGCTAGCATCCGGCCCCGTTGATCTGGAGGCCCTTGGCGATGCCCTCGCGCCTTGCTTACCGCTGGTTCGTGCAAGGCCTCGCCGTTGCGCTGGCCTCGTTTGTTTCTGCATCCATGCAGGCGCAGGTGCTGGGTCCCGCACAGCGGATAACCGGTCTGCAGGCGCCCATCGGCACCCGCCTGCCAGCGGCATGGCCGGGCGCAACCCTGCAAGGCATCGACAACGTGCTGCAACGATCGTTGGCGCTCACACGGTCGGTGCAGATCGACGCGCTGCTGCGCAAGGAGGGCAGGCGCGTCGATGTCGATCCGCAAGGCGCACCGATTCTGCGTGGTGAATTTCTCGCCATGAGTCTTTCGGGGGCTGCACTCGACGCGGTGTTGGCGCAGGGCTTCAGCAAGGAGCGCGACGTATCGATGGACGCGATGCCCGAACTGGGCTTTGTCGTGCTTCGCGATACCCGTCACCGTCGCGCGGAAGAAGCCATGCATGTCCTGCGACAGACGGCGCCCGCTGCAACGTTTGCCTATCAACACCTCTATCTGCCAGCCGGCATCATCGAAGCGACCGGAGAAACATCGTCGTCTGCCATGGCGTCCCCGAACCCAGCGAAGCGCGTGGGGCTGATCGACGGCGGTATCGATACGGCCGACTCCGCCCTCGCGCACGCGCACATCGAGCAGCACGGGTGCACTGTGCCGAAGCCTTCGCGACACGGTACAGCCGTCGCCGCGCGGCTTGTCGATGGCGGGTCATACACCTTGTTTGCGTCCGACCTGTGGTGTGGAGACGCCGTGGGCGGTGCGACATCGCAACTGGTGGAGGCACTGGCCTGGATGGCGCATGAGCATGTGCCGGTGATCAACATCAGCCTGGTTGGCCCCGACAACCCGCTACTTGCACGCGCCGTGCAGACCATGCTCGCCCGCGGCCATGTGCTGGTCAGCGCGGCAGGCAACGATGGCCCCGCGGCACCGCCGCTGTTTCCCGCTGCGTATCCCGGCGTGATCGGTGTCGGCGGCGTCGACGCGCAGGGGCGCGTACTGCCTGAGTCAGCCAGCGGCGATCAGGTGGCATTTTGCGCATCCGGCGTGGTCGGCAATGGACGCAACGCGCTGCGCGGTACGTCGTTTGCGGCACCAATCGTGGCGCGCAAGGCGGCTCAGTGGATGCAAGCGCCTGACCCTGATGCTTCGGCACAGGTGTTGAAGCACCTGATCGGAGAAGTACGCGCACTCCATGCCTCCGGTCGCGATCCGCGCTGCGGCTATGGCGTGCTCTCGCCTTGAAGCTGAATGCGGACCAACAACAACCGCTCAAGCGGGGAAGGATCCACGGATCGCAGACGTAGAGGACTCCTGCAAGCCGGGCATTCGCTCAGGCAGGAGACCCCATATGCGAAACACGCTCCGCAACAACAAGACGCTTTCCATGGCTTTGCGCGCAGGTGCCGTTGCCTTGGTCACTGTCGCGACCGCACACGCTCAGGTTCTTGGCGGCGGCATCGGTGGCGGACTGGCCGGTCGAGGACAATCCGCCATCGGTCCTGTGGGCGGTCAGCTGGGTGGTTCCATGCGCGGCATGGGTAACGCAGGCATATCGCCTATGGGCCAGCACGATATCGAACAGCGTGCTGCGCATCTGCGACAGCGGGCGGGAGCCGTGGGTGGATCGGCGACGGATACGGTGGGCAAAACGACCCATTCGGTGAATGGCCGCGCGGCCGGCGATGCCGAGGCCGGCCTTGTGGGCGCGAGCGGTCGTGGTGCACACGCGACGCTTGATGGCGCGGGCGAGGCTGCTTCCACAGCGGCCGTGGGCACGGATACTTCCGGCGTGCGCCAGTCCGCGACGAACGTGGCGGGCCAGGCAATCAATCGGGCCGACTCGGGCGTATCGACGGCCAAACGCGACGTGAGCAGCAACGTGAGTCGCGTGCAGAATGCATCCGGCAACGCCGCTTCGGTGGCCGGTAACACCGCTGATAGCGGTGGCCATGCTATCGAGCAAACAGCGGCCGGCCGAGCTGTGCAGGCGACGTCGGCGAGTGCAGCCGCCCAGGGAGATGGGCAGCCGCTTCACCAGTCGGGAACGGTGGCGCAGTCGTCACAGGCATCAGGCGGTGCAGATCGTTTGGGCGACGTGGCGGGTACGGGCACGCTCGGCGGCGGTGCGAATGCCGATCAGGGTGCGCAAGGCCGAAACGCTTCGGCCAACGCCAACGGCCATGCAGGCGTCGATGCTCACGCCAACGGCTCGGGGCCGGCGAATCGCGGAGTGTCCGGCTCGGCGCAGTTCGATGGCAATGCAAGCGCCGCCGCGAACGCGGGACAGCACTGAGGCCCTCACCATGCGAAGCCGGTGCGAACGTTCCAGGACAGCGATGCGCACGCATCGGACATCAAGGCATGGACGTCGTTGAGGTCGTCGCGCTGGCGGGCGCAGCATCATCGGAGATGCTGCGCCCGCCGTTCGCTCAGGGATGGGGCAGGTAGCAACGAGCCAACGCTCCTGCCTCATCGCGGCACTCGCACGCCGCGATGACGAGCGTTGCGCGTGCTTTAGAAATGCACCACCGTGCGAATCGACTTGCCTTCATGCATCAAGTCGAATGCCTCGTTGATGTCCGTGAGCGGCTTGGTATGCGTCACGAATGGCGCGAGCTGGATCTTGCCGGTCATCGAATCTTCCACCATGCCGGGCAGCTGCGAGCGGCCCTTCACGCCACCGAACGCGGTGCCCATCCAGCGGCGTCCCGTTACCAACTGGAAAGGGCGGGTTGAGATTTCCTGGCCCGCGCCGGCCACGCCGATAATGACCGATTGACCCCAGCCGCGATGCGCGCATTCGAGTGCGGCGCGCATCACGTTGACGTTGCCGATGCACTCGAAGCTGTGATCCACGCCCCAGCCGGTCATCTCCACGATCACCTGCTGGATCGGCTTGTCGTAGTCCTTGGGGTTCACGACATCGGTCGCACCGAACGAACGCGCCAGCTCGAACTTGCCCGGGTTGGTGTCGATCGCAATGATGCGGCCCGCCTTGGCGAGCTTCGCGCCCTGGATCACGGCCAGGCCGATGCCGCCCAGACCGAACACGGCCACGCTGTCGCCTTCCTGCACCTTGGCCGTGTTCTTCACCGCGCCAAGGCCGGTGGTGACGCCGCAGCCCAGCAGGCAGACGTGCTCGGGGTTTGCATCCGGGTTGATCTTGGCGAGCGAGACTTCAGCCACCACGGTGTATTCGCTGAACGTGGAGCAGCCCATGTAGTGATAGACCGGCTGGCCGTTGTAACTGAAGCGCGTGGTGCCATCGGGCATCAAGCCCTTGCCCTGCGTGGCGCGCACGGCGACGCACAGGTTGGTCTTGCCGCTCTTGCAGAACAGGCACTCGCCGCACTCGGCGGTATACAGCGGAATGACGTGGTCGCCCGGCTTCACGCTGGTGACGCCTTCGCCCACTTCCATCACGATGCCGGCGCCTTCATGGCCGAGCACGGCAGGGAAGATGCCTTCCGGATCATCGCCCGAGAGCGTAAACGCGTCGGTGTGGCACACGCCGGTGTGGGTGATTTTCACCAGCACCTCGCCCTTGCGGGGCGGCTCCACATCGATCGTGACGATTTGCAGGGGCTTGCCCGCTTCGAAGGCAACAGCAGCGCGTGATTTCATGGCGATGTCCTGAGCGAATGGTCGGATGGCCGCCAAAGCGTCCATCGGGGAAGGGTTAGCGAAGATAGGAACGCACGAGAGACACCACCTCGTCGATGGATTGGTCAGGCTTGCCGCTGGCGTGCGCCATGTGGGCAAACTCTTCTCGCAGATGACTTTCAAGCACGCCGGCCATGAGGCCGTTGATCGCTCCGCGCACGGCGGCGATCTGCTGCAGGATGGGGCCGCATTCTGCGCCGTTCTCCAGCGCGGCCTCGAGCGCATCCAACTGGCCGCGAACGCGTCGGACGCGCGTCAATAGGCGCTTTTTCTCTTCGGCGGTATGAGGCATGAGCGGTCTCTCTCGATACTGGCCGGGGGTATCCTATATACCCCCTCCCAGTATTACAAGCTGATCCCTGTCCCTTGGAAGCCTTGGAATGATGAGCCCGGTTGAATGACCCGTGCGTCGCCTCCATGGTCCTGAGGGCCGCGTGCGTTTTGCGATCCGCGTCGACATCCGGCAACGGCAACGAACAACGCGGCAGCGATGCGATGCATCCGTAGGGCAGCTGACCCTGCCAGCCATCGCGCGGTGCCAGCCAAAACAGTTCCGGGCGTAGACTCATCGAGTTGCGCCACACGCCAGACCAAGGAATGCAATGAGCGAACAGGCCACGACGACGCCACACGCAGTATCCATTCGAGGCGTCAGCAAGACTTACAAAAGCGGCTTTCAGGCATTGAAGCCGATCGACCTCGACATCCGGCAGGGAGAGATCTTCGCGCTGTTGGGCCCCAACGGTGCCGGCAAGACCACGCTGATCAGCATCATTTGCGGCATCGTCAAGCCAAGCGCCGGCGAAGTGAGCGCCGACGGCCACGACGTGCTGCGCGACTATCGCATCACGCGGTCGAAGATCGGGCTGGTGCCGCAGGAGTTGTCCACCGACGCGTTCGAAACCGTGTGGGCGTCGGTCAGGTTCAGCCGCGGCCTGTTCGGTCGACCCCGCAACGACCAGCACATCGAAAAGGTGTTGCGCGATCTTTCGCTGTGGGAGAAGAAAGACTCGAAGATCATGACGCTGTCCGGCGGCATGAAGCGCCGCGTGCTGATCGCCAAGGCGTTGGCGCACGAGCCGAGCATCCTGTTCCTCGACGAACCCACGGCCGGCGTTGACGTGGAGCTGCGCCACGATATGTGGGAGATGGTGCGCAAACTGCGCGAAACCGGCGTCACCGTCATCCTGACTACGCACTACATCGAAGAGGCCGAGGAAATGGCCGACCGCGTGGGCGTGATCAACCATGGCGAGCTGATCCTCGTGGAAGACAAGCATGTGCTGATGCGCAAGCTGGGCAAGAAGCAGCTTTCCATCAGCCTTCAGGCGCCCATGCAGGCATTGCCCGAAGGATTGGACGAGTACGCGCTCGAGCTCTCCGACGACGGCACGATGCTGACCTACACATTCGATGCGCAGAGCGACGACACCGGTATTGCCGTCTTGTTGCGCAAGCTGGGAGAACAAGGCGTGGACTTCAAGGACCTGCACACATTGGAAAGCTCGCTCGAAGACATCTTCGTCAGCCTGGTGCGGGGTGCTGCCCGATGAACATGCCTGCCGTTCGCGCCATCTATCGCTTCGAGATGGCCCGCACCTTCCGTACGCTCACGCAGAGCATCGTGTCGCCGGTGCTCTCGACCTCGCTGTATTTCATCGTCTTCGGTACCGCCATCGGGGCGCGCATGGGTGAAATAGGCGGCACCAGCTACGGCGCCTTCATCATTCCCGGCCTGATCATGCTGTCGCTGCTCAACGAAAGCATTTCCAATGCCTCGTTCGGCATCTACCTGCCCAAGTGGTCGGGCACGATCTATGAATTGCTCTCCGCACCGGTGTCGCCGTTCGAGGCGGTGCTGGGTTATGTCGGGGCGGCGGCTACCAAGTCGGTGATGCTTGGCTTGCTGATTCTCGTCACGGCGCGTTTCTTCGTGCCTTACAGCATCATGCATCCGCTGTGGATGATGGCCTTCCTGCTGCTCACCGCTGTCACGTTCAGTTCGTTCGGTTTCATCATTGGCCTCTGGGCCGATGACTTCCAGAAGCTCCAGGTGATTCCGTTGATGGTGGTCACGCCGCTGACGTTCCTCGGCGGCGCGTTCTATTCCATCGGCATGCTTCCGCCGTTCTGGCAGAAGGTCGCGCTGTTCAATCCCGTGGTGTATCTGATCAGCGGCTTTCGCTGGAGCTTCTACGGCCATTCCGACGTCAACGTGGTACTGAGCGCGGGCATGACGATGGCGTTCCTCGTGCTATGCGCCGTAGCGATCGGTTGGATTTTCCGCACGGGCTACAAGCTGCGTTCGTAACGAACGCAGCGTGCGGGTGCGAGGCGCTTGGCGGGGTGAGGAAGCGGCCTTTCGTTTCCGGGCGGCGCATCGCTTTGCATTCAATGCTGCAACTGTCGAGAGACAGGCGCAGCGCGAGGGATGTTCGCCCCTACGCCGATACGCCGCTTGCTGATGGTCGCGCGAGGGCAACGCCGACAGGCGTGGTCGCGTGCGCTTGCTACGGTTTCATGGTCACGCGTGGAGTCGCCAACGACATCGCCAGTGGCCTCGACAGCAAGGTCGAGAAGCGCGGGCCGAGTGAGTAGCAGCTCAAACGGCCCGCTGACCATCAACAACTATCATGGAGTTGATCATGGCTATCCACGATCATACGGGGCGCGCTCGCCCATTCATTTCCTTCAGCGACACCTTCGCTTCCTGTTCCCGAGAGCCCGCATCCAGCGGGCAGGGCGGTGCGGTTCGCTCGTGTCGGGGTGCCCCTACACGCGTCATCGGCCGCTCCTCCATTTCGCCCATCCTGCCGACAGGCCTGACAGCAGGCCCCAAGTGAGCGTTTTTGCGCAGTAGGTGATCGTTTCCGCAGGGCAGCGCTGCTGCCTCGCGCTGCGTTGCAGCAAAGCGATCACTCACATCGGTTACCGGCGTGCGCCGACACGGAAGCCTGTAGGGCTAGCTCCGTTGTCGGGCCGTGCCTGACAGGAAAGGAAGCCCCCATGTACCTCATGAAGCTCGATCCACTGATGGACTTTGACCCCTCGGACCCATTACGCAGCCCTGGTGACATACTGCTGAACGACCACCTTCGCCCCCGCACCATGACGCTTGCCTGGCTGGCGCGACGCACCGGTATTTCCGTGTCTACGCTGCGGCAGATCACGAGAGGGGAGCGGCGCATCAATGCTGAGTTCGCCCTGCGCCTGTCGAACGTGATGGACCCCACGCCCGCTTACTGGCTGGTGCTGCAGGCGCGTTATGACCTGGCGACCGTGGGCTCGCGACGAGACGGCCGCCGACGGTTTGGGTAACGCCCGGCCTTCACCTTTGCCAGTCCAGGGCGACCCGAAAAGCCCGGAATGACGCCGTGACGGCCAGGCCCGAGAGGGACGTGTGGACGGCTAGATGTCCGCTCGTCCGCGGCGGTATTTCCTTGCGGCTCGCAGAGTTGCCATACTGCGCGCCGGGGACTTCAGGCGCTGCCTGCCTTCTTGGCAGGTGAGCGCGGGAAAAAGGGGGAAGGTATGGGGCTTTGGTCAGTCTTGGCCGTCGGGCAGGGTTTCCTGCGTTCCGAAGGCATCGCCGACTTTGAACTCTACGGCGTCGTCGCAGCATGCGACGCAAACGCAGCGCTCTCAAAAGCCATCGACCTTGCGACACGGCACTGGCCCGAGATCGCGCAAGGTCATCAAACCTCTGAATCCGAAGCGGCCATCCACGCCGAGGCCATCAACGAGATTGCCCTGGTCGCCGGCATGGAAGTGGACATCGTCGACGTCTCCTGGATGTAGATGCAAGGTCCGCCCTTACGGGCGGAGAAAAGCTTGGCGCACGCAGTTACACATTCGTCGATTTCAAGCAGTCTTCCAACAGGGGGTAAGGCTTATGCAATCGAAAGGCATGGTATTGGCGACGGTTGGGCTCATCATCATCGTGGGCTTCATCGTGCAGCGGAGTTACAGTTCAAGCGCACGTCCCGACAGAAATCCAGATCCTCAAAAAAACGCACTGCCGGCGGATTCGCTCCAGTTCAAACCCATCGATCACACCAGCTACGAGCTGGGCTACCAGGCAGGCAAGTCCGGCGCGAGCCCGACCAACGCGCCCGCCGACTGGGCCAGCTATTGGCTTGGCTATGGCGAAGAGAAACGTGCCGAAGGCGACACGCCGCCCCGCCCAGGCAGCTTCGCCGACCTGCTTCACGAAGACCAGCGCTGCGTCCAGGGCGAAGTGATCACCGTCCGCGACAAGACCTACGCCAAAACCAAGGACACCTCCGGCGCCACCTTCCTGTGCAACCGATTCACGGTGTTGCCGCTTGGTCACTAATGCTGTTGGTGCATTCGGTGGGGCTGAAGACTCGTTCGGCCCCGCTGAATCAAAGGTGCGCTTTCGGCCGCCGGATCGAGGAAAGCATGATGTTTGATCCGTTGTCCCGGCATGACGAATTCGAGGGTTATCCCACCGGGCGCGTCCTCATCCTTGCTGCACTGTTCGCCGCCGCCCTCTATCTGAGCCGTTCCGGTTCGGACGTCTCTTCACACGAGTGGGGCTACTTGCTCTTCGGCGGCGTGATGCTCGGACTCACGATCATGGACGCCAGGACCGGATGGGCGATCGTTCTCTACCGACCCGTGAATCGCTCAAAAGAACCCACGCTCTACTGGACGTCCATCGCCATTTCCAGCGCCCTCGGTCTGGCCGCCGTGGTTTTCTCCGTAGGTGCTCTGCTTGGTTACTGGAGCCTGTAATCGGGCTGCTCCAGCATTCTTGGTCAGCCGGTCGTGAGGCCAGATGGTTGAGCTTGGTTAATTTGCCAAGGTCTGCTTCCGACCCAAAACTGACATCGCCAATGTCTGCCTTCGTTAGAACCGTAGGCACTTCCGCCGCGGATGGGGTTGCGTTGCGGTCTAGGCCGCGTGTCGCAACATGTATAGCCGTACATCGAGGTCCGAATATTCAGTAGTTAGGCCTCATCGGGAGACTCATGGAAACGTTAGATCTCGTGTATTTGGGACTGGTTGCTGTGGCATTGCTCGCTGATCACTTTGTGATTTGGCCGCGCTTTGTTCGATCCTCCCGAGCGGAACCTCAACTAGCCCGGCTGGCGCTTTGGAAGAGCTGGATGGGAATGCTTTGGGTTCTGTCACTCGCCGCAGCTTTGTTGTGGATCTATCTGCATAGGCCTTGGGATTTGATGGGCCTTCACCTTCCAACGGGATGGCGGATTTGGACTTCCGCTGGAGCTGTCCTTGCAGTTGTCGCTTTATATGCACCCACCATTTCCAAACTCTGCAGGATTTCTGCCGAGCGAAAGGCAGCCCTTCGTACGCGATTTGGCGACCACGCGGAAATGCTGCCGGAAACACAACGGGAGCTTGCCTGGTTTATTGCGCTATCTCTGACGGCCGGATTCTGCGAGGAGTTGATATTTCGCGGCTACCTCATTTGGGCACTCCATACAGTCGTTGGCCTGTGCGCCGCGGCGGCGCTTTCGTGCCTCGTCTTTGCCTTGGCCCATTCGTATCAAGGCGTCAGTGGAATCATCAAGACCGGAGGTATCGGTGCCTTGCTCACAGTGATCGTCCTCGCTTTTGGCTCCTTAATCCCCGCAATCGTGATCCATGCGCTCATCGATGTTGCGCAAGGCGTCGTGGCGTGGCTGGTGCTTCGCCAATTCCCCGCCGCAAAACAGACGGTCGCCGCAGTCAGCTAGCCGAACTGTCCGCTTCCGACCCGGAGCAGCCCTTCACCTCTTGGACCGTAGCATCCCTACCGGGCACGATGATTCCGTCGCACGTTCGCTTCCCTGAGCGAACGGGATGTGCGAGAGATGGATGGGCCGACCCGGATGGTTAGTTGCCCATGGAGGATCTTTTGGGATCAAGCACTGAGAGAACGGCCGCGCCGCCGTAATGCCTGCGGTGATTGACCGTAGATTCGGATGCATGCACGGCGCATGCGTTCCATGTCGCCAAAGCCGACCTGTCGTGCAATGAGTTCGAGCGGCTCCCGGGTGCCTTCGATACGTGGAATGGCCGCTTCGCATCGGAGGCGTTCAACCGCGCGAGCGGGGGTGTCGCCCGTTTCTGCGGTGAACTGGCGTGCGAACTGGCGTGGACTGACGTTTGCCACTTCGGCGAGTCGCTCCACCGACAGACGTTCGCTCAGGTGCACTCGCGCATAGGCCAGCGCGTCGCGGATGCGTCCGGGGCGCGGCTCAAGTTCGAGCATGGTGGAGAACTGCGATTGCCCACCCGTGCGACGATGGTAGACGACGAGATCGCGTGCGATCGCCTTGGAGATCTCGCTACCACAGTCCTCCTCGATCATGGCAAGCGCCATGTCGATGCCTGAGGTGATGCCTGCGGACGTCCAGATGTCGTCTTCGCGAACGAAGATCCGATCGGCGTCCACCGAAATGGTGGGGTAGCGTCGCTGCAACTCACCGGCGCAACGCCAGTGTGTTGTCGCGCGATGTCCATCGAGCAGGCCCGTTTCGGCGAGAAGAAAAGCGCCGGTGCACACGCTTGCCTTGCGCCGGGCCAGCGGCGCATAGGTACGGATAAGGTCGACGGTCTGTTCCTGGGCGTTCATGGTTTCCGGCGTGGCGGCGCCCACCACGATGAGCGTGTCGAGATGGTTTGCCGATGGCGGTGAGGCAGAGTCGATCAAGACGCCTGACGAACCGCGTACCAGGCCGCCGGGCGCCGAGACGATATGCACCTTGTATCGGACCTTGTGGAAATCAATGGCCAGGTTGAAGGCGCACAGCGGGCCGCTCAGGTCCAGCAATTCAAAGCCGGGAAAGACCACAAACCAGATCGTTCGCGGCGCGCTTGGGCGGTGCATGGCTGTTTCCTGTTACTTGGCGGATTAGGGGGGAAATATGTCATATCTGACATGTCCGCCATAGCTAAAGTTTTCTCCGTCGAACACCCCCCGGCTAGCGCCAAAAACCTACGGAGATCAGAACAATGAGCACTTCTTCCAATGTCATCCTCGTTCATGGCGCCTGGGCTGACGGCTCCAGCTGGGCCAAGGTCATTCCCCTGCTGGCCGACAACGGCCTGAACGTCACAGCGGTGCAATTGCCGCTCACCGGTTTCGACGCTGACGTAGCCGCTGTGCGCCGTGCCATTGCGCTGGCCGATGGCGAGGTGGTGCTGGTGGGCCATAGCTACGCTGGCGCGGTGATCGGTGAAGCCGGCAATGACCCGAAAGTTATACGCATGGTCTACGTGGACGCCTTTGCGCCGGATGCAGGTGAATCGGCCGGCACGCTGTTTGCCAACTTCAAGTCGGCGCCTTTGAACGACGAGATCCGGCCGGATGCGGAAGGCTTTCTCAAGCTCAGCCGCGCCGGAGTCTTCGACTTGTTTGCGCAGGATCTACCCGAAGCCGAGAAGGCCGTGATCTACGCGACGCAGGGTCCGGTGCATGCTTCGGCACTGGGCGGCACGCTCACCGAAGCAGCCTGGCGTACACGTGCCACGTACTACCTCATTGGCGATCAGGACCACGCTATTCCCCGCGCCGAACAGGAAAGCATGGCGGCGCGGATGAATGCGACGGTCGCGCACGTGGATAGCAGCCACGTGCCGATGCTCTCGCAGCCGCAGGCAGTCGCAAGCTTCATCCTCAAGGCGGCGAACTGAAGCCATCCCACCCACTGCAGCGGCGTTGGCCATTCGCGCGACGCCGCCAGCTTTCGCAGGTGAATCCTCATGAAGATCGTGTCCAATGGCGTGCAGCTGCACGTTGAACAACGGGGCGCGGGCGCACCGGCACTGGTGTTCCTGCACTACTGGGGTGGCTCGTCACACACGTGGCGGCATGTCATTGATGCGCTGGCGCTAAGCCATCGCACCATTGCCCTGGACCAGCGTGGCTGGGGCCGATCGCCAGCGGCTACGACGGGTTATGCGCTGGAAGATCTGGCGAACGATGCCCAGGCCGTGATTAACGAGCTCGATCTGGAAAGCTACATCCTCGTGGGGCATTCGATGGGCGGCAAGGTGAGCCAGCTGTTGGCATCACGCCGCCCGCGAGGGCTGATCGGCCTCGTGCTGGTTGCGCCGGCGCCACCCAGCCCCATGGCGGTGCCGCTCGATGTTCGCCAAGGCATGGTGCACGCCTACGACACCCGCGAAAGCATCATCGCAACCGTTAAGCAGGTGCTCGCACCCGGCAGCCTGGCCCCGGAAGATCTCGAGGCGGTCATTACCGACAGCCTGGCCGGTGCGCCCGCTGCCAAAAGAGCATGGCCTCTGGAAGGCAGCCAGGAAGACATTTCGGCGGCTCTGTCCAGGATCAACGTGCCCGTGCTGGTGGTGTCCGGTGAAGATGACCGTGTTGATCCGCCAGCGGTGCTTCGGCGCGAACTCTTGAGCCGCATTTCGCAGGCACAGCTCGTCGTGCTGCCGGGCGTGGGCCACTTGTCGCCGCTTGAAGCTCCGGCACAGCTGGCAACCATCATCACGGCCTTCGCGCTGGGTGTGACCAAGCAGGGGTTGTCGTTGCCACCGGGCAACGGCGAGGTTGCACTGTCGCCCTGCATCGATTGCGGCGTGATGCGGCTGGCCGCGCTTTCTGCGGGTCGGGCGCGCAAGTCGTAGAGCCCCCCGTCACGTCCATCGATACGGTGACCACGCTCACTACCCACGCGTGCTTTGCGTGGACAGAGGAGAACGCGCCGTGCCGATGGCCCATCCACCCTCCCTATGCAAGGACTATCCCGTGTCTGTCCCAGAAATCATTCGAATTCCCATTCTTCCGTTCAATATGGTGAACGCGCATCTCATCAAGAAGGACAAAGGCGCCATTCTCGTGGACACGGGTATTCCCGGTTCCGAAAAGAAGATCGAACGCGTGTTGCGTCAGCACCAGCTGACATTCAAGGACATCGAGTTGATTATCGTGACCCACGCGCACACCGATCACGCGGGAAGCGCGGCGCGGATTCGCGAACGATCCGGCGCTCCGATACTGGCGCACAAGGACGATGTCGACTACTACACGCGAAAAGTGCCGATGTCGTATTGCACCACCAGCTGGGTCGGCAAGCTTTTCGTGAAAACGCCCGTGCCGCACGAACCTTATGAAGCGTTCGAGCCAGACATCCTGTTGGAGAATGCCGAAACCATGTCGCTGAGCGATTTCGGCGTCGAAGGTGTCATACGCCACACGGCGGGCCATACGCCGGGCTCCATCGCCGTTGAGCTCACCTCAGAAGATGTTCTGGTAGGCGACCTCGTGGCTTCCGGGATACTTATCGGTGGCATTGCATTCACCGGTCACGCCATCAGGCCTCCGTTTGAAGACGATCCACAAACGGTGTCCCAGGAGCTTCAACGACTCGTTGGCTCTGGTTTCAAGCGCTTTCATATGGGGCATGGCGGCCCGCTGGGTGCGGATGAAGTGATGCGCCACGCGGAGTCTTTGAGAAGCCTCGCGGCCGGCCGGCCCGTACGTGGTCGCCTGGGTCATCCGGTGCCTTAGTGGTGTGCGTCAAAGCACAGTGACTCCGAGTGCAGACGATCCCGTCGATGCGTACTTTGAGCTCCAGTCACTTGCTGGCAAAGACGGGGTAATGCGCACCTCGGCCCCGACGCTACGTCGACTCAGTCGCGCAAACTGATTCAGGTCAATAGGACTTCGATTGATAAGTGCCTCTCTAGAGCGCCATAAAGAGACTCATCTGGGCCAGTTGAGCCTTAAGTCGCCGCGAGGCGAGGTTCATTGCATGCCACTAGAGATGGAAGAACGAATTCCTCCTGCCTCAGACTCGTAGCTATCCGGAGTGGAGGGTGAACAAGTTCCTGCTAGTCGTGAGTAGTCTGTTGTTAGCGACAAGGCCTGCGTGCTCTGTTGATCGCGGACGAGCCGAGCGAGACGCGCACCTTCGAGAGGCTGGGTATGAGGTAGCTCAGGCTGAGCTCATGTGCAACGCATCTGACGATCGCCTGATTCCATTTAGGGCATACGTCGCAAAGGAGTCGGCGGCTGATCGCACGTTACAGCGGCCGTTCCTTGAAGGGTGGCGCCAAGCCGAAAGCGACTTTAATGCCTCAAAGAAAGAGCGAACATCAAGCTCCTCTAAGGCGAGGAGTTGCGTGAAAATGTTTGCGCGCATCGACAAACAGGCTGCTGGGATAGTGAGTCAGTAACGTTTGATCATCGCTAGCCGCTACAGGCAGCGGCTCATGTGCAATTTTCCATCCTGTTCGGCACGTTTCGGATTGTTTACTTGCGAGACAGCCGTGCTGCGATATGAATTGGACTTTACAACGCTCTATACCTTTTGACCTACAGAAAGTGGGGATACTTTGGCGTCCCGTACCCCGTTGTAGTGAGCGTTCAATGCTAAGTCGATGGGGCGTGGGATGCGCCGCTTTTCTTTCGATTTTAGGGGCCGAAGGCTTGTGGTGACTTACACGCTCTCCAGGAGGTGGAGGGCGACATGGACGGCTGCTTGGAGGGATGGCCAGGTGCAGCATCGAATCATCGGAGAAACGCAATCCAAACAGGGCGATGGTTATTTAATTGCCCGGATCACGCGTCGCGTATGTGAGCGGTTGGACTCCTATCTCTTCCGGTGAATAGAAGACGGGCATCGATGTCGAGGGCAGCAATGGGCTATTCGATCGAGATAATCGATGGATCAGGGCAAGCTCTGACTGCGGTGGTGACGATGCTCGAGCTTCAGTCGGGGGAAATCGAGTGGCGAGCCGTGTTGTGGTCCAAAGAGTGTCCACTTCGTATCTTGGAGGGGCTGGCACCTGACGCAGGGGCTGTTGAGGATCAAATCCGCTGCATGGCCTATCCGTCTGACTCTAAACGTTAAGACCGCTCTTATTCGAGAGGCCACATCACGCCGCCGGGCTGGGCGACGTGGAAACGGTAAATCGCATGAGGAGCCTAAAAGGGCTCCCGCCCCCCCCCGAAGGGACGGGGCCATACGCCAACAAAGATGAGGATGTTTCTAAGGCGTCCGCTTCCGACCCAAAACGTACATCGCGATCGCAGGACACGCTTGCGTTCGCACCGGATCGCTGAATTTTTCAGATACGCAGAATGAGATAACTTGCCGGCCATGAAAAAGTCGCTTACCGAAGTTCTTTCAGGCTTGAGGCACCTTGCGGACCGATCTCCGGAGATGGCATTCGGGGAAGACGCCAGCGAGGCATTCGCCGAGGTCGCACCGTATCGCGACGGGGCGGTATATCTGAGCTACTACTCCGGTTCCAGTGAATGGGAGCGCCACCCAAACGGCGATGAAGTCGTCCTGGTGTTGGAGGGAACCACCACGGTTATCTTGCTGAGGAACGCCAGCGAAGAACGGCACTTCCTGGCCAGGAATGAGCTTGTTGTCATACCTGTCGGTGTCTGGCATCGGTTTGAAGGATCCGACCGGGTCAAGGTGATGACCATTACGCCGCAGCCCACGGAGCACAGCCTCGAGACGCCGGCAGCCTGATAGCGGCCTTGGGCGACGAGTAGCGTGAGGAATGCTCAGGGGGGAGCTTGGGTCACGCGGCCTTGGCCAAAAAGGCCTTGATGGCCGTTTCGGCGTTGGCGATGGCGGGCCTTGTCGTGCTTCGACGCCGCACGGAGTAAGGTCCGCTTTCGACCCATAGCGGACCTTACGCACCGCCATGCTAGCCAGTTAAACGTCGCTTCTCCTGGATGACGATACCGACCGCATATCCGAGGGAGTTTGGCCATGAAGGTACTCAAGCAGCTGTGTCTTCTCTTGGCAGTGGTAGTGTCCGCCAGTGCCACAGCGGCGGGACTGAATCGATTTGGCGGCTTCAAGGTGGAGCGAGAGGTTCTGATAGATCCGGATCACACGCATCATCCACTGGCGCTACTCCGTGCAGCGGATGATGGCTATTTCGTCCTCGAGGGCGGTTACGGCAATGGAGTCGTCAAAGTAGACCGCAATGGCAAAACAGAATGGCTATATCGGGACCCGGATCCCGAGATCTACGTCCCTCACCATAGGTCAACGGTTGAATTTTCGACCGCCGCCGCATCATCCGACGGGGGCGTCCTTCTTGGCGGACATCGAGGCAAGTTAGGGGATCATGGAAGGGACAGGCTCGGCGGCGTATTGATCTTGTTTGACAAGCATGGACGTGAAGTTAGCCGCATCGATCCGGCTGGCGACGATGTAGATCATCGCGCTGAATTGGCGGACGTCTACGCAGTCGCCCGCTGGGGGGATGGGTTTGCTGCCATAGTCGCCACAAATCACGAACAGTTCGTGTTCCGTCTTCGGCCTGATGGCTCGATTCTGTGGAAAAAGAACCTGAACATGCAGAAATCCGCGGGGTCCGAACGGTCCGAGGCGCGCTCGACATCGAGCGGTGATTTGGTTGTAAGAGGCCTGAGCTCTGTTGTTCGGTTAAATGACCGCGGAGATAAGTTGCAGGAAGTCGACATTGATGCGTCATGTACCTGGATTGCTTTCAATGCGCCTGATGATCGAGCGCAGTTTCTCTGCCAATCCAATGGTGGCCAAGCGGGCCAAGGACTCCAGTTAGTCGAGGTGGACAGTGCGCACAGCAAGGCACAGATCACGGAGCTTCCGCACCTCAAGGAGCAATTAGGCTCTGCAGGTCTGACGCGCGCCTATAGCCCTGGCGACGGTGGATTTGTCCTTATGGGATCTACGCAGGGATTGATCCACAGCTTTGTCCCGATCCTCCTGGAAGCCAATGCCGATCAGGCAGTCATTGCAAGAAAGGAATTTGTCGGGCGCGACGAAAACATGATTAGAGATGGTATGCCCACTGGCGCGCCAGGTGAGTGGGTCATCATTCGGCCTGTGCTTCGAGATAGCGCCTGCACGGCGCTGACATTTCTTCGACGATACTGAAAAGACCCGAAGCGGACAGATTTGCTTGGGGCGGTCGTGATGATGCGATGGAGGGGAAGATGGCGTAGTGGATGCCTTGGGGCTTGCTGTCATCGGCATCAATCTGATGACCTGGCGTGTCGCCAAACAGCTCAGAGCTGTCGATCCGGGCTATTTCAAGACGCGCGACGGCTCGTTGCACTGGTGGGACATTGGTTCCGTCAATGCCGTGATTGGCATGCTGTTTGACAGGCACTTGCCTGCCTCCAAGCATGGGCAGGACATGCGTTGGCGCATCATCGTAATCAGGGTGGCCAATGCACTCGCGATGTCTGCGGGGATGATCTTTCTCTGGGTAACCTTTACCCGGCCGTGGCTAATTTTTGGGAAGTAGCATTGGGGCAAAGAGCGGTCCACTAGTGTCTGCTTCCGACGGCGGCCTCAATCGGTCGATGCAACAGCTTGTTGAAAACGTTCGGCCGGCGTTTCGAAGCCTAACGTTTCTCGTGGTCGTTCGTTCAATTCCCTGGCGACCGCATTGAGCTTAGCTTGGCTGATGCCCGACACGTCCATGCCTTTGGGGAAATACTGCCTCAGCAAGCCGTTGGTGTTCTCGTTAGAGCCACGCTGCCAGGGATGGTATGGGTCACAAAAGTACACCCGGATATCAGTGGCCAGGGTGAAGCGATGATGATCCGCCATCTCTGATCCGCGGTCCCAGGTCAGCGACCTATAAAGCTCCCGAGGCAGCTTATGCGCATGCTTGATCAGCGCATTGATCACCGTCTCGGTGTCACGTCGGTCGACTTTGACCAGCATCACGTAGCGCGTCTTGCGTTCGACCAGGGTGGCGATCTGACTGTTCTTGTTGCCAAAGAGCAAGTCACCTTCCCAATGGCCAGGCACTGCGCGATCCTCGACGCTCGCCGGTCGCTCGCTGATAGAGACAGTGCCGGTGATCCTTCCGTGGTCGTCGGTCTTCTGCGTGTGATGACGTGACCGACGCATCGCGCGCGAGCGTCGAAGATGCGCGAGGAGCTCCTTTTTCAGGGCTCCCCGGGACTGGATGTAGAGCGTGCGATAGATCGTCTCGTGTGACACCTGACAACTCATATCGTCGGGGTAACAGTGCTTCAACCATCCAGCAATCTGCTGCGGCGCCCAATGGTGCTGGAGCTTGGACGCGACCCATCGCGCCAAGACCCGATGCGTGGCCAGCTTACAGGGCTTGGGGCGTCGAGCCCTTGCCCAAGCCGCCTCGTCCGCCTCATTGGCACGATACGCCAGCGGGCCGCCGTTGCGGGCAATCTCTCGACCAATCGTCGATGGCGCCCGCCGCAGCGACAGGGCGATAGCGCGCACGCCATGCCCGGCGACCAGCCCGCGTGAAATGGCCTCACGCTCGGCCAACGTCAGCGCACGGGGCGAGCGTCGACGCAACGGTGGACGGATACCGCCAGAAGCCGCGAGAATCTCGCGAACCGACGAGTGATGTCGATCAAACAGTCGAGCGATCTCATGCAGCGACTCACCCCGCTGCCAGCGATCCCACATCTGGGACTTCTGCTCTTCGGTGTAATAGATTCGGGTCCGGTGCCTCATCTGCAACACTTCTGCTGCTTGCGCAGTCGTTAGTGTGTTGCATCGACCGATTGAGGCCGCCACCCGGAGCGGACATTGCCGAAGCCCATGTGGGTGCACTGGCGGTGGCAGTGCCCGACCTTCGTCCGGCAGACCTTCGTGGAATGGGCGGCACAGACCATCAACAAGTCGTTCTGGGCCGGCGCCTTCTATCGCCAGCAGCGCGCCAAGGGCAGCCCGCACCAGGTGGCCGTCCGTGCGCTCGCCTTCAAGTGGATCCGCATCCTGCATCGCTGCTGGCTATCCCACACGCCCTACGACGAGTCGCGCTACCTTAAGGCCTTGCAGCGCCGCGGCTCGCCCTTGCTCGCCGGCCTGGCTTCGTCCGATAGTTGACGGAACGGCTCAGGGCATGAAGCAGACATATTCGGTCTCGTTGATGCCGGGCAAGAGAGGGATGGAGGGGGCGAGAGGGCTCTCCATTGTCGAGAAAGCCTTCTTGCAGGCGCCTTTCGAAAAAATCCAAGGAAAAGGTCTTATGGAGCTCAGAGTCCCATTTGATGAAAAGGCTGCGGCAGCTAGGCAGTTGCATCTCGATTACCCGATTGTCTACACGGTACTTCCGGGGTTCCGGGCCTTCTATGTCGCCGGAGCGTTGATCCTCGGTCCTGGACTGACGTATTTGATATTCCGCATTCTGCATGGACAGCTGACTTCCGATGCCTTTGCGGTGAGTTTTTGTTCCCTGTCCATGGTGGGTTGCGCCTATATGGTTGCCTGGGCCTTTGGCGCGCGCATCACGTTGTACGCCGACCGATTCGAAGTGCGGGGGCCTCTTCACCACAGAGCCTATCAACTCAGCGACATCATTGGTCGCAGATATGCCTTGGCAAAGGACGGTAGACCGTTCAACCCGTATGTTGTGACCAAGCCAAAGTTTGGCCTCCAATTTGACATCGACTGGCGCACATACAACGTGGATGAGCGCTTTGTGCAATGGTTTCTGCAGTTTCCTGATCTCGATGCGGCAAGGCGAGAGAAACTTGGCAAGTAATGTCCGCTCCCGACCCATAGCGGACATCAGCTAGCGGTAGGATCTGCTTGGCTTGACGCGCAGGACCATCTATCGAAGAGCCAGGTGACCTATGAAAGGAATCATTTTCGCGGTGCTTCTTGCAGTACTTTGCATTCCTGCGGCTTCTGCTGATGTCTGCGGCAGTCCAGGAGAGAAGCCCAGTGTCAAAACGGTTGTCGTAAGCCTCCCTGGCAAGCCGGCAGAGGCCGCCTTCTACTATCGGGTGGACTTGTATTACACGGTGTTTGTCAGTCAGGCGGACATGAGGTCGTTCCTGGACAAACTCGATCCGTCTGCAGCGTCGATGCCGCTGTTCAAGGCTATTCGTGCGGATATGCCGCTACACGAAGATCGCGACCTTTTTCACTACAACTTTTCAGATTGGTGGCGCCTGAGGCCCATGGAATCCATCGTGGCTGACTTACTCGACCATGGGAAGGCGTCCCTGGTGGAGATAGGTGGGGACAGTGTCAAGAAGATCACGATCGTTGAAGAGAGAACCCCAAGGCATACGCTGGCACGGTTTTACGATGGCAAGAAGGGCGAGAATCAGTTTCTGTTCCTTCCCGGATGCATCGCGGATTGACACGCGTACGGGTTGAGGTCGCTGGCTTGCTGGCTTTGGAAACATCGCGGCTTGTACCAGCAGGAGCAGTCCGCTTTCGACCCGCAGCGGACGTGGCTGATTCAGCGTGTAGAAGACAGGGGATAGCGTGAGAACGTATCTAGAAACACTCAGAAGAGTGGGCGCGGTTTTGGTGCTCGCCGGCTTGGTCGATGTTGCATACATGGTGTATTGCATCAGTACCGCCCAGAGCTATTCGTCCAGCTTGAACATCTTCGCAATCATCGCCGGAGTATTTCTTTGGCGCGGCCATTTGGGTGCGGCTCGTCTCACAGCTCGTTTTGCTGTTTTTTTCTTGCCGCCGCCATTGGGACGCTTCTATTCCTGGCGCCATTCCTTCAACCGATGGATCTGTGGGCCACTCAGCTACGGCTGAATCCGGTCGCGTCGGTATTGGGTTTCTTGGTGATGTTGGCTCTACTTGGTCTGCTTGCATGGACTTATGGGCAACTGCGCTCCGCGCCCGTGCTTGAAGCGCTCCAGAGTGACGGTCACCCTACTGCCGCCCCAAGATTGGCCATGGGGATTGGCGTCGTGCTTCCGCTCGCCATGGCGATCGCCTTTCACTTCACGTTGAGCGGGGATGCGGGCGCGAAGGCCATTGATTTGGCCAAGGCTGAGTATGGTGATCAGTACAAGTACTCGCCAACGGCAATCAATTGGGCTGGCAATCATGTATCGGCGAAGTTAACGGCCTATAACGACCATGAGATCAAGGTCGTCACGGTCGAATGGCAGCAATAATCACTTGGAAAGGTCCGCTTCCGACCCGAAGCGGACGTGCTGGGCGGGGTAATACATGGAGGCTCACTTGGTTCTCTTTGCACTTACGAAGCAGGGTCTTGCCGAGATGCTCGATCTTGCTAGAGGCGGCAAGACTGCGATCTGGATAAATCGGGGTCTGCTGGATGAGCCTGATATCAAGCGGATCCGCGCCGAAGGCTTCGATCTAACGGACTTCGTGCATTGGATTGACCCTGTGAATGAGGTCGCCGTGGCAGAGGCTGTGGAGACCATCAAGGAGCATCACCCAGGCCAGGTTCTGTACATCGAACGGGTCTGATTTCAGCGTCCGTTTCCGACCCATGGCGGACCTATCAGGGAGCGAAATTATGAGCACATGGAGGCGCAAAGCTATCGAGTTACTTCCCGAGCATCGGAAGATCATCGATTGCGCCCTTAGGCCAATGGCCATGTGGATTGAACTTCACCTTCGCTTCGAGGATGCCCTCGCAGAAGGTGACCAGCACATGGTTAGCCGCATTCTGCGGTATGCGGACTGGTGCATGTCAGAGGAAGCTGGCCGCCTTCCTAGCGAAACCTCGACTGCCGTCGCCTGCGCTTTCTATGAGCACTTGCCGCAGCGTCGAGAATACTGGCCGCTCTTTCGGTCCTGGTTCTCACAAAAGCAGTTTACCGACCTTCTTCCGGTGTTCGGTTACCACCTGAGCCACCTGGATGTTGCAGATTTGAAGAAGGTCTACGCAGGCGCAGCGTAGAATTCGTAAGGTCTGCTTCCGACCCATAGCGGACCCTCATCAAAGGACAGGGGATTGCACGATGGATTGGCTCGAACCGTGGTATGCGGTCTCGCCGGGGGCCGAAAGCGTCGCCCTCACGTTGGAGAGACAGCTCGCAATTGAAGCACCACCCGGTCATGTCTTGTATGGAGTTCAAGTCAAACTCGTTGCGCGCGGCAACGGTGACGATGCGTTGTTCGAGCTCATGGATGGATCGGGGCGCGTAGCATGCGTGCATCTGACTTGGAGCAAATCCACAGAACGCCTCCCTTTTCCAGGAACCAGTGTTTACGGGTCACTGGAGGAATGGGTCTCACAGGTCATGGTGCCGGAACACGAAGATTGGGTCGATTAGGCGGAACGTCGGCTATCGACCCGGAGCGGACCTGAACGAGGGAAGCTAGAGCATGCAGGTCACCGAAGATCAGACTGACGCGCAATCCTTGTCGGCCCTCGGGGCTGAAGCGGTTGTGCTGCTCGTCAGCCGCGACTTCGATACTTTGGCAGATCGCTTCGGGTACGCCCTCGCTCACGGGCGAGAGGTAGCAGAAGCCATCGAGTTCGACTTCGCAGCCTGCCTTTCCGAATCCGAAGGATCAGCCGATCGCACCGGTCGCCCGGTAACCGTCAAATATTTTCAGACCAACGACGCCGGCTTGCTGGCAGCTGTTGAATGCATTGCCTACGTAGCGGAAGGCGCGGCGATTTTGTTGGAGCTTGTCGTCACCGGAACGGGGGCGGAGCGACATGTCACGCTGGAAGGTATCAGCCCGGTATTCTGACAATCGGCAAGGTCCGCTTCCGACCCGAAGCGGACCTAACGAAAGCAGGGAAGAAATGAAGAAAATCGCTATCCCAGTTTTGGTCCTACTAAATCTGCTCGCCGTCTTTGCCGGTGGTAGTGCATTCGCTTCCTCCCCGGGAACCGGAGATGCTCAAGTCGAGAGGTACCTTCAGAGCATCCATTTTCCATCTGAATTCCGAAGGTCGATACAAGAAGGTATGCGCCAAACAAGCGTCAACAGTCCCACGGCACAGCATCTCTCGGAGTTGACTGACGAACAAATCCTGGTTGCCCTTGTGCCGCTCGTTCATGCTCAACTTAGTGATGACGAAGCTCGCACACTGGCGGATTTCTTTTCATCGCCAGCCGCCCAATCCATAGCTAACCACCAGGCGCTGACCGCGGATCAACAAACACAAGTGGACCAGTTTCGAGCTAAGCATGGGGCGTTGGTCTCAAGAATGAACCAGTTCTTCCGAGATCCAAATGAACAGCGGCAGCTTCTCGCTGCACTGCTAACCGCAAAGTAAGTCCGCGAGTGGGTCCGCTCCCGACCCAGAGCGGACATAATCAGGAAGGGACAGGGGCGGCTAAACAGGGGGAAGATATGTTTGTGCTTTGGCCGATAGGGGCGATTGCAATCGCTGCTTGGGCAACGTGGGCAATTTGGCGTTCACGCTCGAAATCGCCCGACAAACCGAACGGGCCGCTCAATGTGGTGCTCAGGGATGGCCGGGAATTTGTGGTCGGTTTCGATGAAACGCAGATTTGGATTACCAAGAAGAATGGGGAACGAACCAATGATCTGCGCTGGGCGGACCTTACATCGGTGTACGCGTTGGCGATCGATCGGTTCCCTATAGGTAGCATCAGCTGGATGTTGCACGGCGCTAATAAGCAAATCGCAGAGGTGCCGACGGACGCCGAGGGTGCAATGGACCTGTTCAAGGCGATGCAAAGCCGACTCCAAGGCTTTGACAATCGTGCGGCCATCGAGAGCGCAAGCATGGTTCACGGTTTTCGGAAGCTTTGGCCCGGGCCATGACTTAGGTAGAACCGGAAGCGCGAAGGGGTTACAGGGAAGGTCCGCTTCCGACCCAGGGCGGACATCGATGATTCTGACTATCGGCCAGATCGAGCAGCTTGAGTGGACGAGCCCTCAATGTGCTGAAGAATGACGAGTCTTATGCGCTCGCGCTGATACGGCTTTTGAATGGCGTACAGGCCGGCCACGGTTAGGATCATGACCGAGCCCAACACGAGCAGTTTCCTGAGGATTCCACGGCTCATAAAAGTTCTCTCCATCTCGTATGAAGCTCTGGCTTTGACGGCACTGAGGACAGACCCGGTAATCCAACGCAACACGTGTCGCTTTGATTCAAAGTAGGCAACTTCGTTGAGCATGGCCTCGGCCCACTCTTTACGATGCGCTGGCAATACCCACATCGCGAAGTGCGTCGCTAGAGGCAAGACTTTTGCTTCCAGGAAGATGCGCGTCATCAGGCTTTGCTCGGCGACAATGGCTTCCATCGTGCAGGGTCAGAACTTGAATGCTCTCTGGCGTAGGCCACTCCCTCGGCTGTGAGGCGATACAACCTTCTGGGTGGCCGGCCTTGATGTGGCGACGGTTCCCACTTCGACTCGAGAAAGTTTCTATCGCTCAGTCGCATCAAAATGGGATAGAGCGTTCCTGATGGCAATCCCGTTTGCTCTGACAAATCGTATCCATGCAGCCATTGAGCACGCTGCAATAGCAGTGCGGCCAGAAGGCTTCTGGTTTGCTCTGAGGGTGCACGGATCTGTGCCATGGCACTAAGTCTATATAAGTAGAGTTATGAAAAGCAAGTTGTGGCCAGCCGGAGGCTGGTCCGGCATTTAAGATGCTTGGCAACCGAAAAGAGGCGTAGCCAGAATGTCCGTATATGGACTCCTCCCCATTGCAAGCCTCCCGTGCTCTGGCGTCCGTGTCGACTGCACACGTATATCCGGCCTCTAACTACGGCACCGCTGTGCGGTGCTGGGCCATGATGGGCTAGTCGCGCACCGGCTCCCAATCGCTTCCTCGTGCTCTGAGCACGCAGACATTTCAGGGTTCTGCCGGCGCCGGTTCGACCGGTTCGCCATCGTGCGGTGGGCTTAGCAATCGTGGTTGAAAGACATTTGGACGTCTCTTTCAGGCGGCCGCGAGGGCCGGTTGGTACTCGCATTGATGGTGAAGCAGTGCCCACGCCAAGCGGGCGGTCTTGTTAGCCAACGCCACCGAGGCGACATTGGGATGAGCTCGTTTAGCAAGTCGAACGACCCACTGACTAAGTCGATCGTCTTTTGCAGGCGCTGTTCTCAACGCTGAGCGAGCGCCATGCACGAGAAGGCTGCGCACATACGCATCGCCACGCTTGCTGATGCCCAGCAAACGATCCTTGCCGCCCGAGCTGTGCTGTCGGGGCGTGAGCCCGAGTGATGCGGCCATCTGGCGTCCGCTGGCAAATTGCTTGGCATCGCCCACCGCAGCGATCAGCGCCGTTGCAACCAGCGGGCCGACGCCACGCAGCTTCTGGAGACGACGCGCATCCGGATCGGCTTGTGCCAAGTCGGCGAGCGAATGATCCAGTTCGAGGATGCGGTCATCCACGCCACGAAGGTCGCGCCATAGACCATCGAGGAGTTGTCGAAAGCACGCACTCAACCCGTTGTCGGCGTCTTCCAACCAACAGGGCATCGCGCGGCGAAGCGACGACAGCTCTCTGGGCGCCACCAAGCCGTACTCAGCGACCAAGCCACGGATCTGATTACCTTTGGCCGTCCGTTGTTCCATCAAGCTGGCACGCACGCGATGCAGCGCCTGGATATCCTGCTGCCGCGTCGACTTCAGGGTGACGAAACGCATGCCTGGGCGACTCATGGCTTCGCAGATCGCTTCCGCATCATTGGCGTCGTTCTTGTTGCTCTTCACGTACGGCTTCACGAACTGCGGCGCGATCAGCTTCACCCGATAGCCCATCGCCTGCAGTTGGCGTGCCCAATGATGGGCGCCACCGCAGGCCTCCATGCCGATCTCGCAGCCAGGTGCGGCCACCTCGCGTAACGCTTGTAGCCAGCGCTCGCGTGGCACTCGCCGTCGCCATACCGTCTGTTCGGAACGGTCGGTACCATGCAACTGGAAAACCTGTTTGGCGATGTCGACCCCAATGCGCGTAAGCTTCATGGTGGACTCCTCCTCGCTGTGGACTGGTTGTCTCGCAACTCCAGTCTGGCACTCTTAGATGCCGAGGGCGGGGAGGAGTCCATCCCATTGCTTCCGACTGCGGTTTCAGCCGGTCGTTGCAACGAATCGATGAAATCGTTCGGCCGGTGTTTCGAAGTTTAGGGTCTTTCGCGGCCTTCCGTTCAAACGCCTGGCCACGGCATTGAGTTGCGCTTGCGTAACCCCGGAGAGATCCATGCCTTTGGGGAAATACTGCCGCAGAAGGCCGTTGGTGTTCTCGTTCGACCCACGCTGCCATGGGTTGTAGGGATCGCAGAAATAAACCGTGATGTCGGTGGCCAACGTGAAGCGCTGGTGTTGGGCCATCTCCGATCCTCGATCCCAGGTCAACGATCGAAACAGCTCCTGCGGAAGCTTACGCGCGTGCTTGATCAACTTGTCGGTCACCGTTTGGCTATCTCGACTATCCACCTGCACCAGCATGACGAAGCGTGAGTGCCTCTCGACCAGCGTGGCGATCTGGCTGTTCCTGCCGCCAAACAACAGATCGCCTTCCCAATGGCCCGGCACGGCCCGGTCCTCGACCTCGGCAGGACGCTCGCGGATCGAAATCGCATCGGTAATCTGTGCGTGGTCTGCTGTCTTCTGCGTATGGTGTCGCGAGCGGCGCATGGCCCGGGGGCGCCGCAAGTGCGCCAAAAGCTCTTTTTTCAGCGCTCCACGCGTCTGGATGAAGAGACTTCGGTAGATCGTTTCGTGCGACACCTGACGCGCCTCATTGCCCGGATATCGGTGTTTGAGCCAGCCGGCAATCTGTTCCGGCGCCCACTGTTGCTGCAGCTTAGCGGCTACCAGGCGTGCCAGGACGCGATGACGGACTAACTTGCATTCCTTGGGTCGTCGGGCGCGATCCCAGGCCTGCTGGTCAGCGCGGCTAGCGCGATAGTGATCCCTCCCACCGTTGCGCCAAATCTCCCGACTGATGGTCGACGGCGCCCGGTTCAATCGCGTGGCCATGGCGCGGATCGATTGGCCTGCCATCAGCGCTCTGGATATCTCCTCGCGCTCGGCAAGCGTCAGCACTCGCGCCGAGCGGTGACGTACCGCGGGTCGGATGCCACCGGTATCCGACAGAATCCGGCGTACCGACGAATGGTGTCGATCGAACGACCGGGCGATCTGATGAAGTGACTCGCCACGTTGCCATCGATCCCACATCATCCCTATCTGGGCTTCGGTGTAATAAATCTTTGGTCGCTGGGACATCTTGCAACACTCCTGCTGCTCGCGCAGTCTTTAGTGTGTTGCAACGACCGGCTGAAACCGCAACCCGAAGTGGATATTAGCCAGGATGCAAAGATCGGCCAGTTGACGGCTTAAGGCTCGACGCCTGCTTCGTCGATTGTCCTCTCATGTAGTCTTCCTGGCAGAGGCGCGCCTTGGTGAGCCTCTGCCATCACTTAGTTGGACTCAGCGCGGGAGTCTATGGACATCATTGCCACATTCCTCGGAGCTTTCATCGGCGTGTTGGGGTGGTCGTTACTCGCGCGCTTCTCGTTTGCCATTTACGACACCACGCACAAGGTCAGTCTGGCGGATAAACTCCGGCACCCGAATGTCTTGTCCGTGGTGTTGTGGTGGTTTGCAATCGCGTGGTGCACTTGGCTGATAGGCTTCGGCGCAGCGAGCGTGTACTTCGCACGTGCCGATTCGTCATTTGAGTATTTGGCGTGGTTCTTTGGCGGCGTGGCCATTACGCCCCTTTTCACGGCAATCACCATGGTCAGAGGCGTGCGTCGTTACAAGCGAAGTCAAGCAAGGCGTGCGGAGATGTGACGTCCGGTGCAATGTGAAGTGCGTTGCCAAGAAGTGTCCGCTTCCGACCCGTAGCGGACCTTATAGGAGAGATCAGTG
The DNA here is from genome assembly GCA_000632805.1 of Dyella jiangningensis. GTDB lineage: Bacteria > Pseudomonadota > Gammaproteobacteria > Xanthomonadales > Rhodanobacteraceae > Dyella > Dyella jiangningensis. Next base: position 1,283,336 of record CP007444.1, read on the forward strand.
GACGTTCCGGAATCTGAGCAGGAGATCGATGCCTTCTTGTTCGGCAGCGGGCTAACCGTTGACGACTACGTCATGGACGGCGACGTCATTAGTTATAGGTCTGCCAACGGGCGCGAATTTGATCTTCTGATCGACCATGAAGGTCTTGCAGCGGCTTACCGCGCGAGGCTAATTGAACTTGGGGTCAAACGGCTGTCGTAGATTGCTTGAGATGTGCGGTAAGGTCTGCTTCCGACCCGAAGCGGACATCGTAAGGAAGTACCGGGTCTTGTCGTTTAGTCCAGGGACTAGGATGAACAACAGTCTGCACGCCCTCCTAATGCGCACCGGGTCAGCCATAGCCTTTATGGGTGCTATTGGCGGGTGCACTCACGAGAAGGATTTGTCTCCACCTCCTCTCAATCTGAGTCCGGGCAACGTTCTGCAAATTGGTATCCACGCAGACTCGACTAGCCGCTACACGGCCAGACTTGTGGCGCAGTACGGCAACCTAAAAGGCGAGTGCGGATACGTCGACTACGGGAAAGCCCTAGGCGGGGCCATGGTTCTTCCCAAGACCGATATACCTATCGCTCAGGTGGGCGATGCCTTCCCCGTCTACCTTGACCGATACGCTGAGCGACAAGTGTGCCCGTGGAAGCTATTGGGGGTTGGCATAGATGTCGTTGCCCCTAACGGTCGAACCGCGTTTTCTGGACTATCTTCCCGCGACTTGAGGGCGGGCGCCCAAAAAGAAGTGATATGCAACTTTTCCAGGTCAGATGTGAACTCTTGTCTGGCGGCAGCCATTTACCCCAACAGCCCAGGTGTAAGAGTTAGCATTTCCGTCCGTTAGTGGGGTGGTAGAGACCGGGCTATTTGCACTATCTACAGGTCCGCTTCCGACCCACAGCGGACATCACCCAGATTGAGAGCGTTACGACTGCGACAGGAACGACCTGACAAGGTCATTGATGGTCTCAGGTGCGTCCTCAAGGCTGTAGTGGCCTGCGTCTGGCAACTGATGTGTAGCTGAGTGTGGGAACAGCTCGCGGAACAGTGGCAGGAAGTGCTTGGCGTGGAGTGTCTGATCCGCGTCGCCCCAAATGGCAAGTGCAGGTTTCGACACGATGATTTGGCGGGCGGACTCGGATGGCACTTCAAACTGGTGCATATCGCGGGCAAACCCTTCAGCCCAGCCGATCGGCCCCAAACAGTCAGCCGGCTGCTCAAACGCGGAACCGTAGGCGTGCAGCCACGTCGGGCTGATCACGGCAGGATTCTCAAATCCATTGAGCTTTAGCGTACTCAGGATGTTGAAGTTGAGTTCCCCTAGCACGCGCTCCAGCCGGCCTTCGCGATGGGCTTTCAAGATCCACTGAAACCAAGGCGAGGCTGTTGTGTTGGCCACGAAGCGTTCACCAAGATCGGATTGGCCAAAGGGTGTCGGGCCGTTGATGGACACGATGCGGCGGATGCGATCGGGCTGGCGTGCTGCCAAGCCCATGCCTACCGGACCACCGAAGTCGTGCATCACGAGAGTGATGTCGCGTAGATCCAGGGCCAACACGAACCGCTCGAGGTTGTCGATGTGATCTTGGAGCCAATACGAACGGTTCATGGGCGCCGCGCTTTTACCAAAACCCATGTGGTCCGGAACGATGACGCGATGGGTACCGCGCAGCGCGTCGATTAGGTGGCGAAACAGGTATCCCCACGTCGGTTCGCCGTGCAGGCACAGCACAATCTCGCCAGCGCTCGCGCCCTCGGCGATGTAGTGCATCGGAAACCCCGGGGCATCGGTAAATCGGGGGGTGTAGGGGTACGTATCGTTGAACGTTTCGTGGGCGTGAATCATGGGCGCATCCGTGGATAGTGATGGTGGTTGCAACATGCAACCGTTGCTTTATAGCCACGGCGGTTTTACTTTGCAACCACTCGGTCAACACCTCATCTACAGCCATGGTCAAACGGACATCTCACGAAACGTCGCTTTGTGGCGTCGCCAGGCCTCTCGACGCCATCGGCGATTGGTGGTCACTGCTGATCATTCGCGACGCTTTTGATGGGGTGCGTCGGTTCGGCGAGTTTCAGCGGAGCCTGGGTCTTGCCAAGAACATCTTGGCGGCGCGGCTACGCAACCTGGTCGCGCACGGCATTTTGGTGGTGGTTCCGGCGTCGGATGGCAGCGTGTATCAGGAGTACGCGCTAACTGCCAAAGGGCGCGGCCTATTCCCTGTGCTCGTCGCCCTGCGGCAATGGGGCGAGGAGTTCTTCTTTGAGCCGGGCGAGCCTCACGTAAGCCTGGTCGATACGGTCCAAGGCTTGCCGGTACGCAAGTTGGAACTGCGTGCTGAGGATGGCCGCCTACTTCGTCCCGAGGACACGGTGATTTGCCCACCCGCCCAAGGTTAACCGGGCCCCACAGGGACAACCATCGCGGCCATTGGTGGCGCCTGATTGGACATGCTTATAACGTCCGCTGCCGACCCAGAGCTGACCTTGGCGTAGGGTGCGAACAGGTTTGGTACGTGGCGAAGTGGCCTGCTACAAGGGGGATGTGTGGCCGCAAATAATCTTCAGTTTGACAGACGCTTCTGGAAGATATTGGGAGTCACCCTTATCCAGATATTGCTGCTCCTGGCTGCTGTGCTGACCCTTGTGCATTTCATCTTCGGGCACAGCCCCTTATCACGATTGCTTTTCCAGGTGGCGCCGCCCGTGTTCACAGGTCTGGGAATCAAGATGGTCTTGGACAAGTTGCGCAAATCGGACACCGCTTAGCTGGCGGCTTTCGGGCAAATTATGGATGGCTGCCTCCGATCCGAAACGGACATTTCAGGATGTAAGGGGGATGGAGTGGGGAAATGAAAGCGGTAGGGCTGTTACTTCCGTTCCTTCATGACCTAGAAGCTGTTCGGACCCATCCCCCAGCCGACGATGCCGATTCTCTTCACGGTTTCATGGCTGGTATTTCAAACGTCCCGTCTACGACCTCGACGAAGTTTCGTTCTTCCTTGCAGATGAAGCGCTTTTCGTGCGCGAACGCGAAGTTTTTCTTCGCATCAGGGTCTTGCCGCAATCGTTCCTGGTATGTTTCGTACGCGCTCAGGCTCTGGAGTGCGATCAGCCCCCAGCCGACATAATTGGTGCCTTGCCACGGCAGGAAATAGCCGACCAGGTGACCGCCACATCGGGGAATGATGCGGCCCCATTGTTCAGCGTATTGCTTGAAAGCGTCGCGTTGAAAGGGATCGATCTCGTAGCGGATGATGCAAAGCATAGTCATGGGTAGGATTCCGGATAAGCGCGTCGGTGGGCGTCTGACCAGTGGTTCGGTTGGTCCGGCAAGCGCGTCGAAGCCGGAAGACGCCGCGATGGAAAAGGCGGCGAGCGCGGCGGTTCCTGAAAGAAATTTGCGACGCTCCATGTCGTGCGCCATCGAAAGCGGCGGCTGAAGGGGTTGTTGGTCGCTGCTGACGCGATCTTCAGTTTTCATGCCGAAGATGTTCTCGCTTCTTCAAACCCTACACTTCGCTAGCGATCAAACTATGGATGTAGAGCACCCTGAAGCTGGCGTTTCCGAAACGGCCGCGGCGATCGCTGAGCCAGCGCGTACACGCATGCTGTGCGCACTCCTGGATGGCCGCGCGCGAACGAGTACCGAGCTCGCCCTGATTGCCGGGATCAACCCGTCCACCGCCAGCGTCCATTTGGCCAAATTGCGCGAGCGCCGTCTGGTGTTGATGCATGTGCAAGGCAGGCACCGCTACTACAGCCTGCACGATCACCAGGTTGCCGCTGCCATTGAAGCGCTTACAGTGATCGCGGGCGAGCCGACAGGGAAGTTTGAGCCCAACACCCCGGAGCGCATGCGGGCTGCGCGGACGTGCTATGACCACGTGGCTGGTGCTTTGGGCGTCGCGCTACGTGACCGTCTGCGGGGCATGGGCTGGTTGTCGGACGTACCTGGCAGCCAGGGTCTCTACGACCTTACTGTTGAAGGAACGGATGAATTATCAAAGCTGGGGATGGATGTCTCCGCCGCTCGTGCGCAACGGCGCCGCTTTGCCTGCGACTGCTTGGACTGGAGCGAACGGAGGCCGCATCTTGCCGGAGCCGTCGGCGCCGGTCTGTTGAGCATTGCCTTGCAGCGCAAATGGGTGGTCAAGGACTTCGAAAGCCGCGTCCTGTCCGTGACCAAGCTTGGGCAGCGCGAAATGCACAGGCGATTTGACCTGGTGGTGTGAATATCGACTTGCGGCCAGATTCAAGCGGAGGCCTTTAGGGGAGAGATGCAGAAACACTTCGCCGCAATCATGGCCTTGCTGGCGCTCCCATGCCTCTCGGTGCAGGCCGACCCAGAAGCTGGCCGTCCGAACGACAACACGCAGGGGTATGACGTGCCGTCCTCCGCTCGCAATGCCAATCCAAGGACGGGCATATGCTTTTCTCGTCGACAGCGGTTGCGCCACGAGAGAATGACGACACGGGGACGCCGGTGAGTCATGCACTTTTGCAGGACTCACTTTCCAGGCACGCCGAAGCTTGACACCTTGAGGGGAGAGGCGGGCACTTCTACGACCCATTTCTCGCGGCCATGCGGCCCTTCACCCCCCGGAATTGCAGAAGTGCGCCACTATGCCCTGACAACAGTCCCCGGCATGGGATCGATGGCATCGTGAACGTACGCGCTTACGCCGGATAAGCGCGAAACGCACGGTCCCGATCCGGAGCGATCCTTGCAGAAGCCGTGCTAGCCGCTTGAAGATCGCTTTCGCCTCGAAGAGGAACGCAGAACATGGCCCGCTTTCAGCCTGATGGATGGCCCACTGTCACGCCACGGATCGTGACGCCTGATGTGGAAGGCCTGGTCGCCTTCATCAAGTCCGTCTTTGATGCGCAAGGCGAGCTTTATCCAGGGCGGCCGGCCGAGCTTCGCATCGGGGATTCGATGTTGATGGTTAGCCATGGTGGTGGCCAACGCGACACGATTCCCGCCTTTCTGTACGTCTATGTCGAGGACGTGCACTCGACCTACGAGCGGGCCATGGCAGCCAAGGCGGTGTCGCTGGAAGCGCCCTTTGAGACGCCTTACGGCGATAGGCGAGCGATGGTGAAGGATGGCTGGGGGAACATGTGGCAGATCGCGACACGAAGCCGCGATAGCTGACCTCGTTGTTGCAGGCATCGCGAGCGAATATCGAGGCTGCGTGGCACCGACCCGTTGAACGAATGCCACCGCTCATGGCTTCGGCCATGTTTCAACGAAGCGCTTCCCGTCCTCGCAAAAGCCCCCGCCACGAAAGATGAAATCAGGCTAGAGGTGGTCAAGCGTGCCTCTCCGCGTGCACGGCATGTGCACGCGACATGCAGACGGTCGGCACATGCGAGCGCTGGCGTTACGATTACACTGCGCCTCATCCCGACCAAAGGGCGGCCTTGGCATGGACAACCCGACTCGAGCAGGAAAGGGCCCTTGGGCGTTCTGGGTGAAGCTCGCTCGTACCGTGCGATGGCTGGTCCTTGCCGCACTGGACGTCGTATCGCTTGCCATTGCCCTGGCCATACTGTTTTCGCTGAGACTTACCTGGTAGCCGTCCAGAGGCGCCCGCTTTCTGATGCGGAGCAGAGTCTGTCTGCAACGGAGCAGGATTGCCTTGAACTTTGTCGTCGACACCCGCTGCGCGCTCCGCCCTGGCTAGGCCCGGTCGAACACCTCTAGCGCGCCAGATCCCGGAACACCTGTGCCTTGCTTTTGCTTACCGGCAATTCCACGCCGGTATGTAGCACTGCGATCAGACGGCCATCCAGTTCACGCCGGAAGCGCGCAAGATGGCTGAGGTTGATGAGATGCGTGCGGTGGATGCGTGCAAAGCGTTGTGGCTCCAGCCGGGCTTCGAGGCGGCTCAGGGCGAGATGCAGGATATGTTCACCGGTTTGCGCGTGGGCCACGACGTAGTCGCCCACGGCTTCGAACCACAGGATGTCGGCAACGGCCACTGGCTGGATGCTGCGTCCACTGCGCACGAAAAGGCGTTGCATGGGGCCGTTGGCGAGCATTTCGCCGTAGCGGTCCAGCGTTGAGGGCAGGGGTTCGCCGAGTGAGGCACGCACTCGATCGAGGGCAGCCGCCAGGCGCTGGGCGCCAAACGGTTTGAGAAGATAATCAAGCGCGCCAAGCTCAAAGGCCGCGACGGCGTGTTCGGCGTAGGCCGTAGTGAAGATGATGCGCGGAGCAGGGGACGGCAACTGATCCAGCACGTCGATGCCTGAGCATCCGGGCATCTGGACGTCCAACAGCACCAGGTCGGGTTGCAGGCGGTGAATCGACTCGATGGCGGCCTGGCCGTCCGCGGCTTCGCCGACGCAGTGAATCCAGTCGATTGCCTGCAATAGGTGACGCAAGCCGGCGCGAGCCAGAGGCTCGTCATCGACGATCAATGTTGAGACCAAGGTGCGGGCCACGGTGCGCTCACTCATCGTCGTGGCTTGTTGCATGGAAAAGCATTTGCGCGGACTGCACCGCAGGCAGGTGCAGCGTGACGCTTACACCTGCCGGGGAGGCCTGGATAGTCAGCTTCGCGTTGCCGCCGTAGAGGCCGGTCAAGCGTTCGCGCAATCGGTGAAGGCCGGTTCCGCTTTCCTCGTTCATCGCCGAGGGTTCCGCACCGATACCATCATCGCTGACCACAAGGCTCAGCCGTCCGTGTTCGACGCGCGCCTTCACATGCAGATGTGTCGTGCCGACCTTGGGGGCAGCGCCGTGCCGTACGGCGTTCTCCACCAGCGTCTGCAATGCGAATGAGGGTAAGGTCGCATCCATAAGGTCATCGGGCAGCGTCGTGGCTACCTGTAGTCGATCGCCAAAGCGCAACTGCTCGATCGCCAGATAGCGTTCGACGAAGCGCCATTCCTCGGCCAGGGTGATCCGGTCACGCTTTTCGTCTAGGGCCGAGCGCAACAGTTCGGCCAGCAGCTCTGCCGCGTGACTGGCCTTGGTCGGGTCGATGGGAATCAACTGCACGACGGTGTGGAGCGCATTGAACAGGAAATGCGGATGCAGCTGGGCGTGCAGGGCGGCGAGCTGCGCGCGCGCCGTCGCCGCCTGGATCAACGCGGTGCGCTGGGTGGCCTGCTGGGCATAGGACACCGCGGCGATCATGAGGTAGAGCCAGACGCCGGTAACCACGAAGCGACCCAGGCCGGGGCCCATGTCGAACGCCAGGCGCCACCGAACCAGGCTTTCCAGCAGGCTGCAGGTCGCTATCCATGCCAAGGCATAAAGCGGGGCGGCGATCGTATGAGCCAGCAGGAACGACCAGCGGAACGGGTAGGGCCATGGGCATCGCCGCACGAACGCGCTCACGCCCAACCCAACGAGGGCGCCGCTGGCGATCATGCGCAGCGCCACCTTGGCGGCGCCGGCAAAGGGCGCGCCGTGCACGTTCATGATCAGCACGGTGAACAAGGCCCACATCGGCAGCCAGCCGATGATGAGCTGCAACCAGAACCAGCTGCGCGAGGGCGACGGCGAGTGAGTCACGCCGGTCAGCTGCCCATGCGAATGGCTTCGAGCGTCACGAAAGCCGTCTCCCACGTTTTCCCTTCATCGTATGAGCGGTCCTGCACCATGCGAAACCCCGTCGGCGTGATGGCGTTGAAATGGGTGCGGCTTCGGTAATGCTTGCCTTCATGATCAGTGGTGTTGCCGATGACCACCATTTCGCCGTCCTGCCAGTGGCCGGTCGATGGCTGTGCTCGACCGACGGCGGCATCCAGCCCGGTGATCTTCCAGCAGTTTTCTTCGCGGGAAAAGGTGCGCGTGAATTGCACCGTGGACATGGGGTTGCCCGAGGCGTCGGTCAGTCGCAGTTCGTCTTCGATGGTCTTGCCGTCCGCGGCGCGCCAGGCCTTCCAGCTGCCGGCCAGTTTGGGTGCGCCATGGATCAGGGCGATCAATCCGCCGACTTTGGCTTCTCCCTTCACTTGCCATTGGCCCAGCAGGAAATCGAACTGGTGCAGCTCAGGCGCGCTCGGGGTCTGAATGCCGGCGTCGGCCGCGGGGGCTGGAACGGCGATGCCTGCCAGGCCCAGCGACAAAGCGACGGCGAATGCGCAACGAACGTACGGTGTCATGGTGATGCCTCGATGTGGAAAGGACGCATCGAGACTGCCACGGCTGCGCAGAAGCCAGGCACCAGGTTTCGCCCAATCGCCCAAACAGACCGGTGAATGGTCAACGGCGGCGTGGCGGGCCTGCTTACGCTATGCGGCAACATCACGCCACGTGGGGAGTTGCCCGTGTATCGATCCATCGCCCAATCGCTTTCGCCCGAGCCGTTGATCCGGCTGCGCGGCGTCAACAAGACCTACGCCGCCGGCAGCGCGAGATGCGTCGCGCTGGCCGACGTTGATTTGGACGTCTATAGCGGAGAGTTCGTCGCCATCACCGGCAAGTCGGGCAGCGGCAAATCGACGGTGCTCAACCTGCTGGGCGGACTCGATCGACCCAGTGCGGGTGAAGTCTGGGTCGACGGGCAGGCCGTGCAGTCGTTGTCGGAACAGGCGCTGGCGCGATGGCGCGGGCTGTCGGTCGGCATCGTGTTCCAGTTCTTCCAGCTCATGCCGACCTTGTCTGCGATCGAGAACGTGATGTTGCCGATGGACCTCGCGGGGCGCTGGCCGGCGAAGGAACGCCGCAAGCGCGCGCTGGCCCTGCTGGATCGACTGGGTGTGCTGGCGCAGGCAGACAAACTTCCGTCCACCATGTCCGGCGGACAGCAACAGCGCGTTGCGGTAGCGCGCGCCTTGGCCAACGCTCCCGCCTTGCTGCTGGCCGACGAACCGACCGGCAACCTCGATTCGCACAATGCTTCGACCTTGCTCGACTTGCTGGGCGAGCTGGTGGCCGAAGGACAGACCCTGGTGATGGTGACCCATGACCCGTCGGTACTGCGCCGCGTCGATCGCACGGTGACGCTGGAAGACGGACGCGTGTCGTCCAGCGAGGAGGTCTGCCATGTTTGATACCCGCTGGCGCAAGACGCTGCGCGATGCCTGGGGGCATCGCGCGCGGACCTTGCTCGTCGTGCTCGCCGTGGCGCTAGGGCTCATCGGTGCAGGAGCGATTCTCGATGCCTGGGCACTGGTGCGCGTGACGACGCAGGCCAGCTACGTCGCGAGCCATCCCGTGGCGGCGACGCTGCAAATCACGCCGCTGGATGCCGCCTTTCTCGCGCGCGTCCGCGATATGCCGGGCGTGGCCGCTGCGCGGTTGCGACGAACCGTGGTGGCAACCACGCAAGGGCCGGGAGAGCACAAGACGATCGTGCTGCATGCCCTCGACGACGTGGCGCGGCCCGATATCGGGCGTCTGCAGGAGGCGCAGGGTGCATGGCCGCCCAATGACGGGGAGGTCATGATCGAGCGGTCGTCGCTCGGTTATTCGGGAGCGAGTGTCGGTGCGATGCTCTCCGTTGCGCTGGCGGGACATCCGCCGGTGGCGCTTCGGGTCGGCGGCACGGTGCGTGATGTTTCGGTGGCGCCGGGCTGGATGGATCACCTGGTATACAGCTTTACCAACCCGTCGACGTTGTCCCGATTGGGCGTGGCTCCGGGTTTCGATGAACTGCAGATCACGGTGTCGGATCCGCATCCCAGCCAGCAGGACGTGCGGCAGTTGGCATGGCGCATCAAGGCGATGGCGGAAGCGCAGGGACGACACGTCGGCCGCATCGACGTGCCCGTACCGGGCCAGCACATCCATGCCGCGCAGATGGATACGCTGACGCTCACACAGGGTGGCTTCGGCATCTTGACGCTGCTCGTGTGCGGTTGCCTGATCGTCAATCTGGTGTCGGCGATGCTTGCCGGACAGCGACGCGAGCTCGGCATCATGAAGGCGGTTGGCGCCAGTGAGCGGCAGCTTGCGGTGCAGATACTTACCTTGGCGGGCGCGTTGGGGCTGATCGCCGTGGCGATATCACTGCCGCTGGCCGCATGGCTGGGGCGGCGCTATGGAGGCTTCCAGGGAGAGCTGCTGAACTTTCCGGTCGATCACTATGCCATTCCGCTGTGGGCGTTCGTTGCGCAGGCGGCCGTCGGCATGGTGTTGCCCGTGCTGGCAGCAGCCGTGCCGGTCGCTCGCGCCTGCCGCCAGTCCGTCATGGCGGCGTTGCACGAACAGGAACTGTCCAATGGCCCCACGACCGTTCGCATGCGTCGCTGGCTTCAGGCCGTGCCGCTTGCGCGCACGCAACTGCTGTCGTTGCACAACGCGTTTCGCCAGCGCCAGCGTTGCTTGCTGACCCTGGTGGCGCTCGCGACGGCGGGCTCCGTCTTCATCGGCGCCAGCAATTTGCGCTCGGCCGTGGAGCAATCGGTGGATCTGCTTTTCGTCAACCAGCATCACGATCTGACCTTGCGTGTGCTGGAGCCGCAACCTCCAAGCCGTCTGGTCGAGACGGCACGCGCGGTGCCCGGCGTGGTGCTGGCAGAAGCGTGGGGCGGCACACGCGCGGGCGTGGCGCGTGGAGACGGCACCGTAGGCAACATGTTCAACCTCTTTGCGGTGCCGCCACGCAGCCAGCTGCTCACGCCCGTGATCCACAGCGGCCATTGGCTGCGTGATGACGATGCCGAAGGCGTGGTGATCGGCAGTGGCGTGCTCAAGAGCGATCCGGAATTGAAGACCGGACAAGCGTTGCAGTTGTCGATGGACGGTCGTGCGTTGTCTTTGCGGATCGTCGGCATCATCGACAGTGGCCCGGAGCCGGTGGCGTTCGTCTCGCAGCGTGCGCTGGCCGCCTGGCGTGGCCAGGATCTCGCTTCGCTGCTGTTGGTAAAGGCAGCGGCACGCGACAAGGATGGGCAACTCGACCTGGTGCGCCGTTTGCGCGATGCCTTTGACCGCCAGGGCATGGTCGTGGCGAGCAGTCAGCTGCTCAGCGAAGAACGGCAAAGCATCGAGGATCACCTGCAGATGGTGGTGAGCTTTCTCGGCGGCATGGGCTGGGTGATGATCGTGGTCGGCGGCATGGGCCTGGCGTCGACCATGAGCGTGGCCGTGCTGGAACGTCAGCGTGAAATAGGCGTACTGCGCGCCATCGGTGCATCCGGCCGAACGATCCTGGGCATGGTGCAGCTGGAAGGCCTGACCATGGCGCTGCTGGGCTGGCTGCTCTCGCTGCCACTGTCCGTGCCGATCAGCGTAGTGCTGGCGCGCGGCTTCGCCAGCGTCATGTTCCCGGTCCCTGCTTCCCTGCTGCCCGAGCCGGCCGGCGCCCTGCGTTGGCTGGCGTTGGTAACCGTCGTCTCACTGATCGCCTGCGCATGGCCGGCGCGGCAAGCCATGCGGCTGTCGGTGGTGAGGGCGCTGCAGTACGAATGATGAGTGCGTCATCGACGCCACGGCTGCGGAGCAGTTCGCTCTCGTTCGACCAGATCAGATCAGGCCGATGGACGAGTGCGCGGAAGAGGCATGTTGATCTTGTCTGCCAGGCGCGGAGATCGTGCGCCGCGCGGGTGGTTGTTTTCCTAGCGCGGCAACTCCACCGACGTGCCATGTCCGCTCGAAAGCCCCTGCCTCCGCAGGCTGCCCTCATGGCGCTGCCACCAGACCAGCAAGGCGACGAGGATGACGATGCCGGCGATGGCGATGAGGCGAGTCGGCTTCAAACGATAGGTCTCCGGGAGCAGGTCGACTCATGGTAACGCGTGCGCTTACGAGGCTTGGCGACCATCCGATTCACGCCCCAAGAAAAAAGCCCGGTGATCGCTCGCCGGGCTTTCTCTTTGATGGTGGAGGTGGCGGGAGTCGAACCCGCGTCCGAAGGCGTTTGACGCCCGGTACTACATGCTTAGCTCGCCGTTAGATCTCGTCCCGCGACAGCACAGCGTGCAAAGCGCATCGAAGGACCAGCCTGCTTGATTTAACCCTTGCCGACAGGCGGCAGCTTCGGGCGATCTCGTGATAATGACCCTACATCCACGAGCACGAGCACAAGTGGGTTCGGGGCTAGGCCTTAAGCGGCCAGAGCGTAGTTGTCGTCGTTGGCAACTATGAGTTTTGCCGCTGGATTAACGAGGAAAGCTGCCCCCTCGGCATGCACCAAGCCATCTCACTACCCCCGTCGAAGCCATGACACCCCCGGGGAAAACGATTGCTGGTCAGTCAGTATATGGAGGCAGGCGGGGTTTCATCAAGGCGGTAGATCAAGGCTATCGTGTGCCGCCGACCACCACCGGAAGGGAAGGGCCATGCTGCGAGTTCGCCAGGCTGGGCTGTCCGATGCAGGTGTGCTGACGCAGTTGCGTTGCGCGTTTCTGGAGCAGGAGCTCCATCAGGAGCTGCCCGCCGGCTTTGCCGATGACCTGCATGGCTGGATCGAGGAGGCGATTCCCGAGGGGCGCCTGCTGTTCTGGCTGGCGGAGGTGGATGGACGCGCAGCGGGGTGCGTCGCGGTGCATCCGTATACGCATCTGCCTTCCGCCTATTTCCGCCGCGGCGTGGGCTGGTACGTGCTCAACATGTACGTAAAGCCGTCTCATCGACGGCAGGGTATTGCCAACGCACTGCTGGCCGCCGTCGGGGCAGCGGCGCGGGAGCAGGAGGTGGATTCGATGAACCTGCATTCCACCGCCGCGGCCCACAAGATGTATGAGCGTTTCGGCTTCGGCACGTCGGTGGACGCCATGAACATGACGCTGCACGAGGATGTGGTGGGACTCTCCGAGGGAGAGCCCGGTATCCGCTGGGGCAAATCAGGCTGAGCGGTTGTGCGCGCGCATGGTGCGCTGCTTTTCCCGCTGCCAGTCGCGCTCCTTTTCCGTCTCGCGCTTGTCGTGGGCCTGCTTGCCCTTGGCCAGGCCCAGCTCGACCTTCACCTTGTTGCCCTTCCAGTACATGGCCATGGGGATGAGGGTATAGCCCTTGCGCTCGACGGCGCCGATCAGCGTGTCGATTTCCGCGCGGTGCAGCAGCAGCTTGCGCGTGCGGCGATCGTTGGCGATCACGTGCGTGGAGGCGCTGATCAGCGGCGGAATGGACGTGCCCACCAACTGGATTTCATTGGCGATGACCATGGCATAGCTGTCGCCGAAATTGATGCGACCGGCGCGCAGCGACTTCACCTCCCAGCCCTGAAGCTCGATGCCGGCCTCGAAGCGCTGGTCGATGTGGTACTCGTGGCGGGCGCGCTTGTTGAGCGCGATGGTGCCACCTTGCTTGTCTTTGTCCTTAGCCTTGGCCATGTCCGTTAAACTTCGGGCTGTTTGCCCTGACTTGCGATCCGGCCATAAAGGCGTGGATCAGATGAATTCGAAAAGAGGCTGATGTGATCGAGATCCGCCGCAGCGCCCTGGTGCGATATTCGCCGGCCCAGATGTTCGACCTGGTCAATGAGGTCGAAGCATACCCAAAGCGCTTCCCCTGGTGTGTCGGCGCCGAGATCCTCGAGCGCGGTGATGATGTGCTGGTCGCGCGGCTGGATCTCAAGTACGCCGGCTTCCGTCAGAGTTTTACCACCCGTAATACCACGGTGCGGCCGCAGCGCCTGCACATGAGCCTGGTGGATGGACCGTTCCGCAGCCTCGATGGGCTGTTCGAGTTCATTGCGCTGGGCGAGGCCGGTTGCAAGATCTCTTTCGCGCTCGACTTCGACTATGCCGGCAAGCTCGGCGGTACGGCGCTCAAGCTGGGCTTCCAGGGGCTGGCCGGTCGCATGGTCGACGACTTCTGCCGCGAGGCGGAGCGAACCTATGGCTGAGTCGCTCCATGTCGAAGTGGTCTACGCCGGGCCATCGCAGCAGGTCGTGCGTCGCGTGAACATGCCCGCGGGCAGTACGGTGATGCAAGCGATCGAGGCATCGGGCCTGGCCCGTGATATTCCCGGGCTGACTGTCGACCCGGCACGACTGGGCATCTTTTCACGCAAGGCGTTGCCGGATCAGCTGCTGAGCGAAGGCGATCGCGTGGAAATCTACCGACCGCTCACGCTCGATCCGAAAGAAGCTCGCCGGCGCCGCGCCCACGAAGGCTGACGCCGGCACCGGGCCTCAGTGGCCCTGATCGCCGCCGTCCTTGCCTTCAGGCGGTGGCGTGCCGCCGGTGTTCTTGTCGCCCTTGGTTTCGTCGACCGGATAGCTGGCGTGGTACTTCTTGGTGTCGTCCACCAGCTTCTGCGCGTCTTCGGCGAAGAAGTCACCGTCGGTGCGCACCAGCGAGTCGTTGTTGAAGGTGAGCGTGAGCGTGCGGATCTTGATGTCGCCGCCGCGATGCTGCTGCGTCGATACGTAATTCCACTGGTTCTGGTTGAACGGCGAGTTCACCGACGGTGAGCCCATCAGTACCAGCACCTGGCGCTTGGTCATGCCCGGCTGCAGCTGATCCACGTTCTTCTTGTCGAGCAGGTTGCCCTGCTGCACGTCAGGGGTGTAGATGAGACGGCAGCTGGCCAGCGAGACGGCCAGCATGGCGAAACCCAGCGTGCGAATCAGCTTATGCATGCGTGTTGCGTCCGGATCGTAAAGGTGTCGGATGATACACTAACGGCCTCGTGGCGCCGTGGTGCGTGGAGCTTGCTATGGAACAGGAAACCAAAGAACTGCGCAAAGCCGGGCTGAAGGTCACCCACCCCCGCATGCGCATTCTGCAGATCTTCGAAGACGAGGAGGCGCACCACCTCACCGCCGAAGACGTCTACAAGAAGCTGCTTGCCCATCAGGAAGACATCGGCCTGGCCACGGTGTACCGCGTGCTTACCCAGTTCGAGGCCGCTGGTATCGTCGTCAAGCACAACTTCGAGGGCGGACAGGCCGTCTACGAGTTGGACCGCGGCAAGCATCATGACCACATGATCGATGTGGACAGCGGAAAGGTCATCGAGTTCGTCAGCGAGGAGATCGAGCGCCTCCAGCACGAAATCGCGGCGCGCCATGGCTATGTGATCGAAGACCACAGCCTGGTGCTCTACGTACGCCCCAAGAAGGCCAAGTAAGCCAGGCAGGGCAGGTGTCCAGGCCGGTGGCGGAGACGTCGCCGGCTTTTTTGTGCCTGGCGGATGGGTGTCCCGATGAGGTTGGGGCGGCGTGGATGTGCCGGCGAGGTGAAGGGGCTGGCGTTCGCCCATAAAAAAAGCCGCGGGAGGACTCCTGTCCGCCCTGCGGCTTGATCCGTCACCGGATGGCTCCTGGAGAGGGCGAATTGCTCGCTCAACCCGGTCGTGCCACCGATTCCGGCGGAACGGCATCCTGCCGCTCTTCTTGCCCACCGTCCCCACGGTTGGCAAGGCTCACCATCTTGCGATGGTGGCTCCCCCACATCGATGGAGAGAGCCTAACGAAGCCTTCACACGTCCGGTATTGGAAAATTTCCTATGTAACGTTCTTAAGTGCGCGCCACGTCACTGGTTTGCGTGCTGCTGCGCAACAATACGCGCAGGTGCACCCCCTGCGATTCGGGCCGGACACGGAAGAGGCCACCCAGGGCCGTGACCCGGTCGCGCATGCCCTGCAGGCCACGCCCGCCGCGGGGCAGGCGGGCGGGCAGGCCGATCCCGTTGTCGCGGATGTCCAGCAGCGCCAGGGCTGCGCCCTGGCGCTCGCCGATGCGCAAGCGCAGCTGGAAGACGTCGGCATGGGCGTGCTTGACAGCGTTGGTGGCGCTTTCCTGCACGAGGCGATAGATCACCGTGCGGGTGTCGTCGTCCAGCAGGCGAGGGTCGCCACGCAGCTCGGTGCGATAGGCCACGCCGGCGGCGTTGAGCAGGTCGCGAATCGGCCCTTCGTCCAATGCGCGCAGCAGGCCGAATTCGTCGAGCACCGCTGGGCGAAGATCGTCCAGCAGCCGGTGCAGGGCGCGCCGCATATGGCCCAGGATGGCGTTGATCGATAACCCGATGTCGTCCATGCCTGCCTGCGCCAGGCGCGACTGGGCGAGCTTGAGGTGCGTCTGGATCGCCGTCAGGTTTTGGCCCAGCTCGTCGTGGAGTTCGGCTGCCATATGACGGCGCTGGTTTTCCTCGGCCTGCAGATTGCCGCGGGCGGCATCCCGCAACTGGCGGGCGAGGTGGTCCAGGCGCCGGTTCACGGCGGCTAGGTAGACGTTCTGCTCGGCCACCCGCTCGCTGCTGCGGCGCAAGGCATCGGTGGCTGAACCAAGCATCAAGGCACCCGTACCGGCCACGGCCAGGAACAGCTCGCCGGCCGCACTCGGGATGCCGTGACCGGAAATGTGGTCCATCAGGGTCATGCCCAGGCTGGAAATCAGCATGGACAGGCTGGCGCCGCGCCAGCCATGGCGGAACGCAAAGAACAGCACCGGCGCCAGCGACAGCACCCGGGCGAACTGCGGCTGCGGCGCGGCATGCGACGACAAGACCATCAGGATCGCCAGCGACGGCACCAGCACCAGCAGGCCATCCATCAGCAGGCGCCCCATGGCCCGCTTGGCCAGCCGGGCACGCATCAGCATCACCAGCACGGGCACCACCAGCAATACGCCGACGTAATTGCCCAGAAGGTCCTGACCCAGCGACTGGATCATCAGGTCGGAGGTCGGGCTGGCGTGCACCAGGGCCAGCAAGACCGCATCGGTGGCCGTCGTGGCGACCACGGTGAAGGCTGCCGACAGCAGCAGCCGGGCCACGTCTTCGGGGTCGCGCAGGCTGGCGTGCAGCTTGGCGCGGCGCATCAGCCAGAGGCAGATGGCCACCACCGTGGGCTCAGGCACTTCACCGAGGAAAAAGCCCCTCCAGCCCAACGGCAGGCCATGCATCACGGCCAAAAGGCCCGTAGCCGCGAACTCCGCGCCGAGCAGCCATGGCCACAGACGCATGGGGGCCAGCAGCAACGCACCGAAGCGCAGGCCGTAGGGAAGCATCCAATAGGGCTGCTCGGTGGGCCACAGCAGCAGCCAGAGCAGGAAATAGCCGACGGCAAGCAGGAAACCGGTAGCAGGAAGAACAGAAGATTTCGATGGCATGCAGTCGATGTTACCTGTCAGCGTCGGGGGGTATAGGCGGCCATCCTTTCGGCTGCTATACATGCAGGCATGTACAGCATCGTCCTGGTCGATGACCATGCCATCGTACGCGAGGGGTTCAAAAGGCTGATCGAACTGGAGCCGGATCTGGAGGTGGTTGCGGAATGCCGCAGCGCCGACGATGCGGTGGAAGCGGTTGGCCAGCGTCGACCCGATCTCGTGGCGCTCGATCTCTCGCTACCTGATGGCAGCGGGTTGCCGCTGATCGAGCACCTGCGCAGCGTGGCTGCGGACACCCGCATCGTCGTGCTGAGCATGCATGACGGCGAACCCTACGTGTCCGAAGCGTTGCGCCGCGGCGCGAGCGGGTACGTCACCAAGGGCGTCGCGCCGGAAGAACTGGTGGCCGGCCTGCGCGCGGTGATGCAGGGCGAATGCTTCCTCAGCTCCGACCTGCGCAAGCGCCGCGCCGAACGGCCTAGCGAATCGCGCGACCCGATCCATCGCCTCACCGCCCGCGAACGCGAAGTGTTCCTGCTGCTGGCGGCCGGCCGCGCGCCCAAGCAGGTCGCCGGCGAACTGGGCATCGGCCAGAAGACCGTCTACATCCACCGCGCCAGCCTGATGGGCAAGCTCGGCGCCGGCTCGGAACTGGATTTGTACCGCATGGCCGCCGAACGCGGCCTGCTTCCGCGCAAGAGCTAAGTCACCCTGTAGGAGCGCACCCCGTGCGCGACCGCAGAGCGTCACTACTCTTCAGCCCCAACTCTTCATAGGCTTCCTGTGGGAGCGCGCCCTGTGCGCGACAGCCACGGAACCCGAACGCCTCGTCGTTCCAGTGCCGCACAAACGCAGGCCATCGCCAGGTTGCGTCGCGCACAGGGTGCGCTCCCACAAAAGGGCACTCCCACAAAAGGGCGTGGCCGTAAGGCCCTACAGAAACCGACTCAGGCCTGCGCCCGATCCAGCATCTGCTTCGCATGCGCCTTGGTTTCGCGCGTGATCTCCACGCCGCCCAGCATGCGCGCCAGTTCGTCCCGGCGACCATTCGCGTCCAGCTTCTCGATACGCGTGCGGGTGGATTCGCCATCACTGGCCTTGCTCACGCGCAGGTGCGCATGGCCTTGCGCAGCGACCTGCGGAAGGTGAGTTACGCACAGCACCTGGCGCTGGCCGCCGAGGGCGCGCAGCTTCTGACCCACCACTTCGGCGACAGCGCCGCCGATGCCCGTGTCGACTTCGTCGAACACCATCGTGCCGATGGTGTCCTTGCCCAGCGTCGCCACTTCGATGGCAAGGCTGATGCGCGCAAGTTCGCCGCCTGAAGCTACCTTGCGCAGCGGGCGGGGCGGCTGGCCCGGGTTGGCGCTGACCAGCAGCTCGCAGCGTTCGCGGCCCTGTGCATCGGGGTCGCCTTCGCCGGTCGCTTCCAGTTCGATCACGAGGCGACCGCCGCTCATGCCGAGTTCGGTCATCAGTGCGCTCACTTCGTCACCGAGGCGAGCAGCAGCCTCCGCGCGGGCATGGCTCAGTGTGGAAGCCTGTTCGTCATAACGCTGCTGCAACTGCTGGCGCTGGCGAGACAGTTTGTCGACCGCATCGCCGGCGCCTTCCAGTTCCGAGAGTTCATCGCGCAACGTGGCGGCCTTGTCGTACAGCTCCGCCGTGGACACGCGGTGGCGGCGCGACAGTTCGTGCAGCCGCGTCAGGTGCGTGTCGACTTCGGCGAAACGCTCCGGATCGAGATCCACGTCCAGCGCATAGCGCCCCAGTCCGTCCGAGGCTTCGGTCAGCTGGATGGAGGCGTTGTCCAGCAGTTCGAGAAGCGGGGCGAGGCGATCGTCCAGCATGGCCAGCTTGCTCATTTCCAGTTGCGCTCGACCCAGGGCCCGGCGCAAGGCGAACTCGCTGTCGCCGTCGATCAGTTCGACCACGCCGCCGGCGCCTTCGGCCAGCCGGCCGGCGTTGGCGAGACGCTTGTGGCTGGTTTCCAGCTCGACCAGGCCATCGGCCGGAAGAGCCCATTTTTCCAGTTCGTCCAGCTCGTGGCGAAGCAATTCGATGCGTTGTTCGCGGTCGTCGCCGCCGCTCAGCTTGCGGATGCGCTGGCCCAGCTCGCGCCACTGCGTGGCCAGTTCGCGCACCTGGCTTACCAACTGTTCGTTGCCGGCGTAGGCGTCGAGCAGTTCGAGCTGATGGGCGCGCGACAGCAGCGCCTGGTGCTCATGCTGGCCATGGATCTCGACCAACAGCGTGGCGAGCTCGCCCAGCTGGCTGGCGTTGGCGGGGCGCCCGTTGATCCAGGCGCGGGAGCTCCCCTCGGCGCGAATCACGCGGCGCAACTGGCAGGTGTCTTCCTCGTCCAGCTCCTCGCGGCGCAGCCATTCGCGCGCCTCGGGCAGGTCCGACAGGTCGAATTCCGCGGTGAGCTCGGCGCGGTCGCTGCCGGCGCGCACCATGCCGCTGTCGGCGCGGGCGCCAGCCAGCAGCATCAAGGCGTCCACCAGCAGGGACTTGCCCGCGCCGGTTTCGCCGCTGACCACGGTAAGTCCTGGGCCGAAGGCGATCTCGGCTTCTTCGACGACAGCAAAATGGCGAACGTAGAGCGAGGTGAGCATGGGCGGCGGCGTGATGAAGTCGGGGGATTGTAAAGGGGCAGGGATAGGGGACGGGTAGTGGGGCCTCACGCTCCGGCATCCTGCATCGTGCAGACGCCCGCTTTTGCCCCTCCGCCCGCCGGTCCCGTCCCCGTTTCTTGCAAAGTTTTCCGCCAGACCTTATTTCTCTTGTGTCTCACGGATTGCTACAGCATGCCCGCCGCCGATCTCGATGCCCGCGCACGCCGCCTGTTGCGCACATTGATTGCCCAATACCTTGCCGACGGCGAGCCCGTGGGCTCGCGCACGCTGTCGCGCTCCTCCGGGCTGGACGTCAGCCCGGCCACCATCCGCAACATCATGGCCGATCTGGAAGACGCCGGCCTGGTGGCCTCGCCACACACCTCGGCCGGCCGCGTGCCGACGCCCCGTGGCCTGCGCCTGTTCGTGGACAGCCTGATCGAACTGCAGCCGCTGCCGGTGGACGAGATGGCCCGCCTGCGCCGCGAACTGCCGCCCGGCCCGACCACCACCCGCGACCTGCTGGGCAACGTCTCGACCCTGCTTTCGGCGATGACCCGCTTTGCCGGCGTGGTCACGGTGCCGCGGCAGGCTGATTTCCCGCTGCGCCATATCGATTTCGTGGCGCTGCCCGACGCCCGCGTGCTGGTGATCCTGGTGTTTTCCGACAACCAGGTGCAGAACCGTATCGTGCAGTTGGCCAAGCCGCTGGATGGTCGCGAGCTGGAGCAGGCCGCCAACTACCTCAACAGCCAGTTCGCCGGCCTGCGCCTGGACGATATCCGGGCCCATCTGCTGCGGGAACTTCGCGAGGCCAGCAGCGAGTTGCGGCAGCTGCTGTCCAGCGCGGTCGAGCTGGCGGCGGCCTCGTTCGCGCCGGAGGGCGAAAGCGACGACGTGCTGGTCAGCGGCCAGACCAACCTCATGGGGTATTCGGAGCTGGCCAACCTGGAGCGCCTGCGCGAGCTGTTCGAGGCATTCCAGAAGAAAAACGAGCTGCTGCAGCTGATGGAGGTCTGTGCCAAGGCCCCTGGCGTGCGGCTGTTCATCGGCGAGGAATCGGGTTTTGCCGCCCTCGACGGCTGCAGCGTGGTGACCGCCAGCTATGGCGCGCAGGGGCGCGTGCTGGGGGCGGTCGGGGTGATCGGGCCCACCCGCATGGCCTACGAACGGGTGATCCCGGTGGTTCAGGCCACGGCCGGATTGCTCAGTGACGCCTTGAATCGCGTCGCGACGACCTTATAACGCGCCCGGGAGGCGGGATTTTACCCGCAGGTAATTGACGGCGGGCGCCAGGGGCGCCGGCCACGGATGAGGCTTGGAGTCATTCATGCAGAACAACGATCCAACGACGTCGAACGCGGCGCAGGGCGATGCCCCCAACGCGGAACTGGAGGCGCTGAAGGCGCGCATCGCCGAGCTGGAAGCCAGCAACGTGGAGCTGCGCGACACGGTGCTGCGCGAGAAGGCAGAGATCGAGAACCAGCGTCGCCGACTGCATCGCGATGTGGAGCAGGCCCGCCGCTTTGCCAATGAGAAGCTGCTGAACGAGCTGCTGCCGGTGTACGACGGGCTCGAGCGCGGCCTGCAGGTCGAAAGTGGCGACGTGGCCAGCATGCGCGAAGGCATCGCCCTCACGCTGAAGTCGCTGTTGAAGATTGCGGAGAACAACGGCCTGGTCCAGGTGGACCCGGTCGGCCAGCCGTTGGACCCTGAAAAGCATCACGCGGTAAGCATGGTGGACGCTCCAGGCACGGCGCCGAACACGGTGGTCAGCGTGCTGCAGAAGGGTTACGTGTTGAACGATCGACTGTTGCGCCCCGCTCTGGTGGCGGTCGCGAAGGAATGACGCCCCTGCTGGCGTTTGGACGCCTGAACGGCGCCCGCGTCGGCATCGGTGGCAAAGACATCGGAGCGCTTGGCGGCATTGAGTTGAGAAGCCACGGGCCCCATCTGGAAACCAGTCGCGGCCGAGGGGTCGCTTAAGAATTTAGGGAGTAGACAACATGGGCAAAATCATTGGTATCGACCTGGGCACGACCAACTCGTGCGTTGCCGTGATGGACGGCACCACCGCCAAGGTCATCGAGAACGCCGAAGGCGATCGCACCACGCCGTCGATCGTCGCCTTCACCAAGGACAACGAAGTCCTCGTGGGCGCGCCGGCCAAGCGCCAGAGCGTGACCAACCCCAAGAACACCTTCTACGCGGTGAAGCGCCTCATCGGCCGCAAGTTCACCGACGCGGAGGTGCAGAAAGACCTGCACATCGTGCCCTACGGCATCGTCGCCCATGAAAACGGCGACGCCTGGGTGCAGACGGCCGACGGCAAGAAGATGGCTCCGCAGGAGATCTCGGCCAAGGTCCTCATGAAGATGAAGAAGACCGCCGAGGATTACCTCGGTGAGCCGGTCACGGAAGCCGTGATCACGGTGCCGGCCTACTTCAACGACAGCCAGCGCCAGGCCACCAAGGATGCCGGCCGCATCGCGGGCCTGGACGTCAAGCGCATCATCAACGAGCCGACCGCGGCCGCGCTGGCCTACGGCCTGGACAAGAAGGGCGGTGACCGCAAGATCGCCGTGTACGACCTCGGCGGCGGCACGTTCGACGTGTCGATCATCGAGATCGCCGAAGTCGACGGCGAGAAGCAGTTCGAAGTGCTGGCCACCAACGGCGACACCTTTCTCGGTGGCGAAGACTTCGACATGCGCGTCATCGACTATCTCGTCGAGGAATTCAAGAAAGACCAGGGCATGGACCTGCGCAAGGATCCGCTCGCGCTGCAGCGCCTGAAAGACGCCGCCGAGCGCGCGAAGATCGAGCTGTCGTCCAGCCACCAGACCGAAGTGAACCTGCCGTACATCACGGCCGACGCGTCCGGTCCCAAGCACCTCAACATCAAGCTGACCCGCGCCAAGCTGGAAGCGCTGGTGGAAGACCTGGTCAAGCGCACCATCGAGCCGTGCCGCACCGCCTTGAATGACGCCGGCCTGCGCGTGTCCGACATCAACGAGGTGATCCTCGTCGGTGGCCAGACCCGCATGCCCAAGGTGCAGGAGTCGGTGAAGGACTTCTTCGGCAAGGAGCCGCGCAAGGACGTCAACCCGGACGAGGCCGTCGCCGTCGGCGCCGCGATCCAGGGCGGCGTGCTGGGCGGTTCGGTGAAGGACGTGCTGTTGCTCGACGTCACCCCGCTGTCGCTCGGCATCGAGACGATGGGCGGCGTGATGACCAAGCTGATCGAGAAGAACACCACCGTGCCGACCAAGGCTTCGCAGGTGTTCTCCACCGCCGACGACAACCAGACCGCGGTGACCGTGCACGTGCTGCAGGGTGAGCGCGAGCGCGCCAGCGCCAACAAGTCGCTGGGCAAGTTCGACCTGCAGGGCATCGATGCTGCGCCGCGCGGCATGCCGCAGATCGAGGTCACCTTCGACATCGACGCCAACGGCATCCTGCACGTGTCGGCCAAGGACAAGAAGACCGGCAAGGAACAGAAGATCGAGATCAAGGCCGGTTCGGGCCTGTCCGAGGAAGAGATCAATCGCATGGTGGCCGACGCCGAGGCCAACAAGGAAGAAGACCGCAAGTTCCACGAGCTCGTCGGCACGCGCAACAAGGCCGATCAGCTGGTGCACGCCACCCGCAGCGCGCTCAAGGAGCATGGCGGCAAGGTGCCGGCCGACCAGCTGAGCACGATCGAGGGCGCGCTCTCCGATCTCGAGAAGGTAAAGGATGGCGATGACAAGACGGCCATCGAGGCGAAGATCGAGAAGCTCGAACAGGTCGCGCAGGCGCTGTACGCCGCGGCCCAGGGCAGCGGTACTCAGGCGGATGCCGGCGCTCACGCAGGCGCGCAGCAGCAGGGTTCGGCGGCCCACGACGATGTGGTCGATGCCGAGTTCACTGAAGTCAAGGACGACAAGAAGTAAGATAGGCCGGTCGGCGCTGCCGATCTGACGCAGCCCGCGCCCGGGACTCGAAACCTAGGCGCGGGCTGTTTGCTGATGGGGCACGCATCGGCTGATTGATGCAGGAAGAGGGCGGTCCATGTCGGACGCAACGATGAGCAAACGCGATTACTACGAAGTCCTGGGTGTCGAGCGCACCGTCACCGAGGTGGAGCTGAAGAAGTCCTTCCGCCGGCTGGCGATGAAGTACCACCCCGACCGCTGCCCGGACGATCCGCATGCGCAGGAGAAGTTCAAGGAGGCCAAGGAGGCCTACGAAGTGCTGTCGGACGCGCAGAAGCGCGCGATGTACGACCAGCACGGCCATGCCGCGTTCGAGCACGGCATGGGCGGGCGCAGTGGCGCCGGCTTCGGCGACATGGGCGACATCTTTGGTGACATCTTCGGCGACATATTCGGCATGGGCGGCGGCGGCCGCAGTCGCCAGCGCCGCGGTTCCGACCTCCGCTACATCATGGAACTCGACCTCGAAGAGGCCGTGTTCGGCGTCGAGCGGAAAGTCGAAATTCCCACGCAGGTGAATTGCCAGCACTGCAACGGCACCGGTTCCGACGACGGCAAGACCGCGACCTGCAAGACCTGCGCGGGCCATGGTCGTGTGCGCATGCAGAACGGCATCTTTTCCATCCAGCAGGCGTGTCCGCATTGCGGCGGCAGTGGCCAGACGATCGAAAAGCCCTGCAAGCAGTGCGACGGCGAAGGGCTTTTGCAGGAAACGCGCACGCTCTCCGTAAACATTCCCGCAGGCGTGGACAACGGCGATCGCATCCGTCTTACGGGGCAGGGCGAAGCAGGCCCCCATGGGGCCGAAGCAGGCGACCTCTATGTGGAAGTGCGTGTGCGCGAGCACGCGATCTTCCAGCGCGACGGCAACGACCTTCATTGCGAATTGCCGATCCGTTTCTCACAGGCGGCACTCGGTGCCGAACTGCACGTGCCGACGCTGGAAGGCGAGGTGCCGATCACTATCCCACCAGAAACACAGACCGGACAGATGTTCCGCCTGCGCGGCCGCGGCGTGAAGTCCGTGCGCAGCAGCCGCACGGGCGACCTGATCTGCCGTGTCGTGGTGGAAACGCCGGTACGACTGACCAAGCAGCAGCGCGAGCTGTTCGAGCAGCTCGAGGCCACTTTCGCCGGGGGCGAGGCCGACAAGCACACACCGCGCGCCAAGACCTGGGTCGATGGCGTGAAGCAGTTCTGGTCGCGCGTCACCTCGTAACTCCTTGCGGCAGTGCCTGCTGCACTCGACGGCCCGGATAAACGCCGGGCCATTGCGCATGTCCGTCCATGCGTGTACGCCGCTGGCGGCAGGCGGTAGCATCGCGCTCTTCCTGTCCTGCTGCGCTGGTCGCGGAGTCCTGAATGAGCCATCCCGTTCGTCTAGCCATCAATGGCGCCACCGGCCGCATGGGGCAGGTGCTCGTGCAGCTGGTCAAGGGCGACAAGCGCTTCGTGCTGGTGGCCGCCATGGCCTCGGCGAATTCCGCTCTGCTGGGGCAGCCGGTGTTCTCTGGCGATGACGCGCCGACCTATACCAACAATTGGCCGGATGCGGGTGCCCTCGACGTCGTGATCGACTTCAGCGGCCCCGCGGGACTTGCCGCGGCGCTGACCTATTGCGAGTCGCATGGCGTGGGGCTGGTCACCGGCACCACGGGGCTCGATCCCACTTTCGGCCAGCGTTTGGCCGTCTCCTCGCAGCGCATCGCGTTGCTGCGTTCCGCAAATTTCAGCCTCGGCGTAGCCGTGCTAACGCGCCTGTTGCGCGAGGCCGCAGCGACCTTGCCGAGCTGGGACCTGGACATCATCGAGGCGCACCACAATCGCAAGGAAGACGCACCATCGGGCACGGCGCTTGCCTTGGGTGAGGCTGCTGCGGATGCGCGCGGCACCTCGCTTTCCGAAAGCGGCGTGTATTCGCGCGAAGGACGCACCGGCCCGCGTGCACTCGGCACCATTGGTTTCGCGGTCGTGCGTGGCGGCGACGTCGTGGGCGAGCACGAGGCGTGGCTGATGGGGAAAGGCGAACGCATCGAACTCACGCATCGCGCCACCGATCGTTCCATCTTCGCGCGTGGCGCCCTGGAGGCCGCGCACTGGCTCAGCGGCCGCCCGCCGGGCGAGTACGACATCGACGCCATGCTCAGCGAGCGTGCCTCGCGTTGAGTAGCGCCCCTCACGAGAGGCGCTGAGCCTGCCAGGGGGCAGCCCGCTTCGAGATCCGGACCGCATGCCGTGGGCGTAGCTTTCCGATCGATCGCAGGATGTCGCTTGTCCATGCCGGTTGCGACCGCTAAAATGCACGGGTTGTCATTGGGGAGTAGCCATCCTCACCCCGCGCAGCCTCCAGGCTGCGTATTCCAGAGGAATCCGCGTCAACAGACTTGAAGCCCCGGCTTCATGGCGTGGATGGTCAACGACACGTTCGGTGTCGACAGCCCGGCGAGACCTTTGGCCGCGACGCGCTCACCTTTGCCGGGCGAGCTCGCGTCGTCGAGCCAATGGTTTTCCGCTCGCCCGGCCTTGGAAATTGCATGCTTACTGCGTTGTTGTTCCTGCTTTCGGCTGGTGCGATCTATCTCGCCTGCGAGTACTTCGTGAACGGCGTGGAGTGGTTTGGCCAAAAGCTCAACCTCGGCGCGACCGCCACGGGCACGATCCTGGCCGCCTTTGGCACGGCGCTGCCGGAGAGCGCCGTGACCTTCGTCGCCGTGATCCTCGGCAAGACCCCTGAGCAGAAAGACATCGGCGTCGGCGCCGCCTTGGGCGGACCGCTGGTTCTTGCCACGATTGCCTACGCCGTCGTGGGCGTAGCGCTGTGGATGAATCGTCGACGTCTGCAGCGAACCGACAGCGTGGTGCGCGTGGAGCATGCACGCTTGTCGCGGGACCAGGCGTGGTTCCTCGCCATCTTCGTCGTGAAGTGTTCGCTCGGGCTGATTGCCTTCGCGTTCAAGCCGTGGCTGGGTGTGCTGTTCCTTCTCGCCTATGCGCTGTACGTGTGGCGCGAGCTGAAGAGCGACGACACCGCGCCCGAAGAGGAAGTGCTCGAGCCGCTGAAACTCCAGCCCAGGGCGGCGAACCCGTCGCTGTGGTGGGTGTCCGTGCAAACGGTACTGGCTCTGGTGGTGATCGCCATTGCCTCGCATACCTTCGTAAAACAGATCGAGGCCATCGGCGTGGCGCTACAGTTGTCGCCGCACCTGGTCGCGCTGGTGCTGAGCCCGGTCGCCACCGAATTGCCGGAAACCATGAATGCCCTGATCTGGGTGCGCCAGGGCAAGGAGCGTCTCGCACTGGCCAACATTTCGGGCGCGATGATGATCCAGGCGACCATTCCCAGCTCGCTGGCGCTGTTTGCCACGCCCTGGCTGTTCGATGCACCACTGATGGTAGCCGGTGTGCTCACCGGCATCGCTATCGTGTACCTGTGGTGGCTGTTTCGTCGGGGGCGCGTCGACGCGCGCTGGCTGGTGCCCGTGGGACTGCTTTACGGTGTATTCGCCGCCTACATTGCCTGGCATTTCGGCAGTCAGGCCTAGGTGAATTTCGCCGTTTCCCAGGAGTACGCCGGAAGTCCCGGCGCCTCGCTGTTATCCGCGACGCCGGCCTGCCGGTGTATAAGGCGGCCGCGCGAGGCCTTGCCTCAATCCTTGTGGGCGGCGTTGCGGTCGCGGCCCGCTCCCAGCTTGCGGTCAAGCGAGCCGAAGATTTTCTTGAAAACACGGGAGAACTTGCCACGCTTGGTCTTGCGCAGCTTTTCTTCTTCGCTGGTGAGCCACGCCACCTGGATAACACGACGCTCACCCTCGTAGGGCAAGTGGCCATGGAACGAGTTGTCGCAACGCTTGAATACCGCAAATTCACCGTAAAGCGGCTTGAGTTCCGGCGCGACCATGCTGTCGATGTTGTCGATGTTGCCGAGGAAGCGCAGGCAGCCGTCGCTGGTGTCCGGCCACAGATTGTTGAGATAGAGCAGGGCCGTGGCGACCTTGGACTTGCTGTCGGTATGGATGGTGCCGTGGCGCTTGTTGAGCGAGCGGCACAGAGTGATCAACGTCGGGTACTGGCCAAGGTCGGGGATGCCAAGTCGCTGCCCGATGGCGCTGGCGAACTCCGCCGAACTCAGTCGCTGCACCAGCGCATTCACGGACGGTCCGCAATCGCTGGGGTCGTAAGGGAAGAAGCCCGCGCTCGCATACCGGGGGAAATCCCTATCAAGGTCCTGTCGGGCCTCATCCGGCAGCTGCCCGTGGGCGATCATGAAGGGGAAGGGTTCCAGCCGTACGTCCGTATCCGGCCGGTCGAGTCGGGAAGGATCGAGCAGTGCGGCTGTGTTCATAAGGTCCGTCTGGGCGCTGGGCGCGGCTAGTGTAACGCTCGCAGCGTGCACCGTTGGGGCTTTCGGCAGGCAGATATTCCGCGGTTTCGGGTGGACAGAAAGGGCGCTTCCACCTATCATTAGCACCCGCCCTGAAACGTTCCTCGACCAAGGTCCACAAGCTGCTTTGCAGCGGCTTGCGGACTTTGCTGCACCTAAAAGGCGGTCCTCCCATGCCTATCCCTGCTCTGCTCGCCCTCGAAGACGGCAGCGTGTTCCACGGCTACGCCGTCGGCGCGACTGGTGAAACCGTCGGCGAGGTGGTTTTCAACACCGCCATGACCGGCTACCAGGAGATCCTCACCGATCCCTCGTACGCCAAACAGATCGTTACCCTGACTTATCCGCACATCGGCAACACCGGCGTGAACGTCGAGGACGAAGAGTCCGATACCGTGCATGCCGCCGGCCTGATCGTGCGCGACGTGCCGCGCCGAGCCAGCAATTGGCGCAGCACCGAAAGCCTGCCCGACTACCTCAAGCGCCATAACATCGTTGCCATCGCCGGCATCGACACGCGCCGCCTGACCCGCATCCTGCGCGACAAGGGCGCTCTCAACGGCTGCATCGTGGCCGGCGAGGCGGTGGACGAGGCGGCCGCGCTGTCCAAGGCGCGCGCGTTCCCGGGCCTGAACGGCATGGACCTGGCCAAGGTGGTCAGCGTGGGCGAGTCGTACCAGTGGAACGAGGGCATTTACGACCTCGACCACACCAAGTTCAATCAGCCGTCCAAACGCTTCAAGGTCGTGGCCTACGACTACGGCGTGAAGTACAACATCCTGCGCCTGCTGGCCGAACAGGGTTGCGACATCACGGTGGTGCCCGCGCAGACGCCGGCTGCCGACGTGCTGGCGATGAAGCCCGATGGCGTGTTCCTCTCCAACGGCCCCGGTGATCCGGCGGCCTGCGACTACGCGGTGGAAGCCACGCGCCAGTTCCTGGACGCGAAGATCCCGCTGTTCGGCATCTGCCTGGGCCACCAGATCATGGGCCTGGCCATCGGCGCCAAGACGCTGAAGATGAAGTTCGGCCACCACGGCGCGAACCATCCGGTGAAGGACATGGACGACGGCCGCGTGCTGATCACCTCGCAGAACCACGGCTTTGCCGTCGATCCGGCCACGCTGCCGGCGAACGTGCGCGTCACGCATACCTCGCTTTTCGATGGTTCGCTGCAGGGCTTCGCGCTCACCGACCGCCCGGCGTTCTGCTTCCAGGGACATCCGGAAGCCAGCCCCGGCCCGCACGACATCGGTTACCTGTTTGATCGTTTCGCCGCCCTGATGGAGGAGGCCCGCAAGAATGGCTAAGCGCACCGACATCAAGAGCATCCTCATCATCGGCGCCGGCCCGATCGTCATCGGCCAGGCCTGCGAGTTCGACTACTCGGGCGCGCAGGCGTGCAAGGCGCTGAAGGAAGAGGGCTACCGCGTCATCCTGGTGAACTCCAATCCCGCCACGATCATGACCGACCCGGAGACGGCCGACGCCGTCTACATCGAGCCGATCAACTGGCAGACGGTGGAGCGCATCATCGCCAAGGAGCGCCCGGACGCCGTGCTGCCCACCATGGGCGGCCAGACCGGTCTCAACTGCGCGCTGGACCTCGCCGACAACGGTGTGCTGGAAAAGTACAACGTCGAATTGATCGGCGCCTCGCGCGAAGCCATCCGCATGGCCGAAGATCGCGAGCTGTTCCGCGTCGCCATGGCCGACATCGGCCTGGAGTGCCCGAAGGCCGAAGTGGTTCGCACCTTCGAGCAGGCGCTCGTCACTCAGGCCAAGGTGGGGTACCCAACCATCATCCGTCCGAGTTTCACGCTCGGCGGTTCCGGTGGCGGCATCGCCTACAACCGCGAAGAGTTCGAGGAGATCGTCAAGCGCGGTCTGGAACTCTCGCCGGTGGGTGAGGTGCTGGTCGAGGAATCCGTGCTCGGCTGGAAGGAATTCGAGATGGAAGTGGTCCGCGACAAGGCGGACAACTGCATCATCGTGTGCTCGATCGAAAACCTCGACCCGATGGGCGTGCACACCGGCGACTCGATCACCGTTGCGCCGGCGCAGACGCTCACCGACAAGGAATACCAGCGCCTGCGCGATGCCTCCATCGCGGTGCTGCGCAAGATCGGCGTGGACACCGGTGGCTCCAACGTGCAGTTCGGCATCAATGCCGAGAACGGTCGCGTCGTCGTCATCGAGATGAACCCGCGCGTGTCGCGCTCCTCGGCGCTGGCATCGAAGGCCACGGGTTTCCCGATCGCCAAGATCGCCGCGAAGCTGGCGGTGGGCTACACGCTGGACGAGCTCAAGAACGACATCACCGGCGGTCTTACGCCGGCGTCGTTCGAGCCGACCATCGACTACGTGGTCACCAAGATCCCGCGCTTCGCGTTCGAGAAGTTCCCGTCCGCCGACGCACGCCTCACCACGCAGATGAAGTCGGTGGGCGAGGTGATGGCGATGGGCCGCACCTTCCACGAATCACTGCAGAAGGCGCTGCGTGGCCTGGAAATCGGCAAGACCGGCCTCAACCCGACGGGCCTCGATCTCACCACGGACGAAGGCGTCAACGCGCTCAAGCGCGAACTGCGCGAGCCGCGTCCGGATCGCGTGTTTCATCTCGCCGATGCCTTCCGCGCCGGGCTCACGCTGGACGAGGTGTACAGCCTCAGCCGTGTCGATCCCTGGTTCCTGGCGGCGTTCGAAGACATCGTGCTGACCGAGAAGGAAGTGCAGTCGCAAGGCGTCACCGCACTCGATGCGCTGCGCATGCGCGAACTCAAGCGCATGGGCTTCTCCGATGCACGCCTGGCCGAACTGCTGGATACCAACGAAGCGGCCATGCGCCACCTGCGTCGCACGCTGGGCGTGCGCCCGGTGTACAAGCGCGTGGATTCCTGCGCCGCCGAGTTCGCCACCACCACGGCGTACATGTACTCGACCTATGAGGAAGAGTGCGAAGCCAACCCGACCGACCGCGACAAGATCATCGTGCTCGGCGGTGGCCCGAACCGCATCGGCCAGGGCATCGAGTTCGACTATTGCTGCGTGCACGCCGCACTCGCGCTGCGCGAGGATGGTTTCGAAACCATCATGGTCAACTGCAACCCGGAAACCGTGTCGACCGACTACGACACCTCCGATCGCCTGTACTTCGAGCCGCTGACGCTGGAAGACGTGCTGGAAATCGTCGACCTCGAGAAGCCCAAGGGCGTGATCGTGCAGTACGGTGGCCAGACGCCGCTCAAGCTGGCGCGTGCGCTTGAGGCGGCCGGTGCGCCGGTGATCGGCACCTCGCCGGATAGCATCGACCTGGCGGAAGACCGCGAACGCTTCCAGCAGATGATCGAGAAGATCGGCCTGAAGCAGCCGCCGAACCGCACCGCGCGTACGCCGGACGAAGCATTGGCTTCGGCCCGCGAAATTGGCTACCCGCTGGTCGTGCGCCCGAGCTACGTGCTGGGCGGCCGCGCCATGGAAATCGTCTATGGCGATGCGGATCTCTCGCGCTACATCCGCGAAGCGGTGCAGGTGTCCAATGATTCGCCGGTGCTGCTGGATCGCTTCCTTGACCATGCGGTCGAAGTGGACGTGGACATCATTGCCGACGCCGAAGGCAACGTGCTGGTCGGCGGCATCATGGAGCATATCGAGGAAGCGGGCGTTCATTCGGGCGACTCGTCCTGCTCGCTGCCGCCGTACTCGCTGACGCAGGAGGTGCAGGATGAAATGCGCCGCCAGGTCACCGCGATGGCGAAGGAGTTGAAGGTCGTCGGCCTGATGAACACGCAGTTCGCCATTCAGGGCGACACCGTGTACATCCTCGAAGTGAACCCGCGCGCCTCGCGCACGGTGCCGTTCGTGTCCAAGGCAACCGGCGTGCCGCTGGCCAAGATCGCCGCGCGTGCCATGGCTGGCATTTCGCTCGTCAAGCAGGGTACGACCAAGGAAGTGATTCCCGAGTACTACTCGGTGAAGGAAGCGATCTTCCCGTTCCTGAAGTTCCAGAACGTCGATCCCATCCTCGGCCCCGAGATGCGCTCCACCGGCGAGGTGATGGGCGTGGGCCGCAGCTTCGGCGCTGCCTTTGCCCGCGGCCACGACGCTGCCGGCATCAAGACGCCGCCGAAGGGCAAGGTGTTCGTGTCGGTGCGCGACGCCGACAAGGATCGCCTGCTGCCGGTCGCCCGCGAAGTACTCGAGAAGGGCTTCAGCCTGGTGGCCACCGAGGGCACCGCCAAGTACCTGGCCGAGCACGGCGTGACCTGCGAGCGCATCAACAAGGTGATCGAAGGCCGTCCGCACATCGTCGACCTGATCAAGAACGGCGAGATCGTCTATATCGTCAATACGACCGAGGGCAAGCAGGCGATCGCCGACTCGTTCTCGATCCGGCGCGAGGCCCTGCAGCAGCGCGTCACGTACTCCACCACGGTGGCAGGCGCCCGCGCGCTGGTGCATTCGCTGGATTACCACGGCGACGGCTCGGTGCACAGCCTGCAGGAACTGCACAAGGAACTGAAGGCATGAGTCGAGCTCCCATCACCAAGACGGGTTCAGAGCGTCTTCGCGGCGAGCTGGAAAAACTGAAGTCCTCCGATCGGCCGCGCATCATCGCGGCCATCGCGGAAGCGCGTGCGCACGGCGATCTCAAGGAAAACGCCGAGTATCACGCGGCGCGCGAGCAGCAGAGCTTCATCGAGGGCCGCATCGCCGAGCTGGAAGCGGCGTTGTCCACCGCGGAAGTGATCGACGTCAGCCGCCTGGCGGCCGGCAGTCGCGTGGTGTTCGGCGCCACGGTCGATCTCGAAGATGAGGAAAGCGGCGAAGCGGTGACCTACCAGATCGTGGGCGACCTTGAAGCCGATATCAAGCAGCGCCTGATCGCGGTGTCGTCGCCGATTGCCCGTGCCCTGATCGGCAAGAGCGAAGGCGACAGCTTCGAGTTCAAGGCACCCAACGGCATCAAGCGCTACGAGATTACCGGCGTTCGTTACGCCGGATAAGTTCGCCGGTGCCAAATGTAGGAGCGCACCCAGTGCGCGACCACGGAATCGGTTGGTACCGCTCCTTTAGGTCGTCGAGAAGAGTGCGCTTCCACGGATCAAGAGCAAAAAAGGCCGCGCAAGCGGCTTTTTTTGTTGGCGCCGTAGGACGACAGTTCCTCCAGGAACACCCAGGTGCGCGATGCGCTCGTACGTGATGACACGAAAACGACGACGCGCCGCGGTCGCGCATTGGGTGCGCTCCTACAAAATGGATCCGAAGATGGATGCAACAAAAAAGGGCCGCTCACGCGGCCCTTTTCGTCGACTCATCGCAGCTAGGAATTAGCGCTGACGGGCCTTGAAACGCGGGTTGCTCTTGCAGATCACGAACACCTTGCCGCGACGACGCACAACCTTGCAGTCACGGTGCCGCGCCTTGGCGGACTTCAAAGAGGAAAGCACCTTCACGGCCAGCTCCTGAAACTAACGATAAGAAAAAGACAAGACGGAAATAGTAAACAATTTGCTGACTTGGCACAAGTCCTTGGGCCGCAGGACAAAAAAGCCTCAATCCATGGTTGGGTGGGCTTTTTTGCG
The DNA here is from genome assembly GCA_000632805.1 of Dyella jiangningensis. Lineage (GTDB taxonomy): Bacteria > Pseudomonadota > Gammaproteobacteria > Xanthomonadales > Rhodanobacteraceae > Dyella > Dyella jiangningensis. Next base: position 1,316,860 of record CP007444.1, read on the forward strand.
ACGGGGCAGTTTACCGGCCGCAGGTGTGTTTACTGCGGTTCCATCATGGCGCTCAGAAAACGGCGAACCACCGGAGAGGGGTCATCCACCCGGCTGGCCAGGGCAAGCAGCATATAGGCGTCCGGGTCCTCCAATCGCAGGTAACTCACGCCCGGCAGGCTGACGGACCGCATGGACGCAGGCACCAGGGCCAGCCCCATGCCGGCCGCCACCAGCACCAGCAAGCCATTGATTTGCTGGGCGTGCTGGCGGATTTGGGGGTGAAAGTTGGCCTTGGCTGCAATCTGCGCCAGACGGTCGTACAGCGTTGCAGCCAGCTCACGAGGCTGTACTACGAATGCCTCCATGGCGGCTTCGCGCAACCAGATGCTCTCGCGGCCTGCCAGTGGGTGATTGCTGGGCAGGGCCAGCAACAGGGGCTCGCGGTCGATCACATCCAGCCTTAGATGTCGGGCCATGCCAGTATGTTCGGGTTCGTCGCGCACAAAGCCCACATCGAGTTCACCTGCCAGCAGCGCCGCGTACTGCTGCTCGGTATACATCTCGCTGAGGATCAGTCGCACCTGCGGCGCAAAGCTTCGGTAGCGCAGCAGGGTCTGGGGCAGGGCGGGGTGAAAGGTCACCGATACCGTATAGGCCAGGCGAAGCTTGCCACTGAAGCCGGTGGCGGCATCTGCCATCTGAGCGCGCGCTTCCTCGGCCTTGTCGAGGATCTGGCGGGCCTGTTCGAGAAACAGTTTGCCCGGCTCGGTCAGGGACACGTTGCGCTTGTTTCGCTCCAGCAGTCGAACCCCGAGATCGTTCTCAAGTGCCTGTATCTGTTGCGAAAGAGGGGGTTGCGAGATGTACAGGCGCTGGGCGGCCCGCGTAAAGCTCAGCTCCTCTGCGACCGTTACAAAGTAACGAAGCTGACGGAAGTCGAACATGCCGGGGCCTTTAATATGAAATACGAATAAGTAGGGGTCTAAATATATATTTGTTTCTATAACGGGTCGATCATAAGATTCTCCCCGTCCCGCCACCGTCCCCTCCCCCCAGGTGGCGGCGACCCTCGCCCCGCTGCGACGCTATCCCCGCGATATCTGGTCTTCCTCCCCCCTGACCCATATCGACGCGTCGCCCAGCGGGGCGCTTTCTTTTCCAAGCACGACGCCCGGCTTTCACGCCGGGCGTCGTCGTTTCTGTGGTTCGCATGGTGAGGGAGCGCACGCTGTGCGCGACGGTCAAACGCAGACGAGACCCTCATTGCCGCGGTCGCGCACGGGGTGCGCTCCCACAGCCAACACCGGCACGGCGGGCGATTGCTCTTACAGCGCCGCAGCCAGCCGTGTTCCCTGGTCGATCGCCCGCTTGGCGTCGAGTTCGGCAGCCACATCCGCGCCACCGATGATGTGCGTTTTGATGCCGACCTGGATCAATGCATCCGCCAACGTGCGGTTCGGCTCCTGGCCGGCGCAAACCACCACGTTGTCGACCGGCAGGACCTGTGCTTGGCCGTTGACGGTGATGTGCAGGCCTTCGTCGTCGAAACGCTCGTAGATGACGCCGCCGAGCATGGTCACGTCCTTCGCCTTGAGTGTGGCGCGATGCACCCAGCCGGTCGTCTTGTTGAGGCGCGCACCGGGGCGCCCATCGCTGCGCTGTAGGAGCCATACCTGCCGCGCAGGCGCTTCAGGTTTTGCTGCCGACAATCCGCCGCGCGACTCCAGCTGCATGTCCACGCCCCATTCGCGCGTCCATCGCGTGACATCCAATGTGGGCGAGGGCCTGTGCTCGACCAGGAATTCCGCAACGTCGAATCCGATGCCGCCTGCGCCGATGATGGCTACGCGCGAGCCGACGGGCATGTCGCGAGCCAGCACATCCAGATAGTCGAGTACGCGTGGATCGTCGCTGCCGGGAAAGCTCACGCGGCGTGGCGTGATGCCGGTAGCGACGACGACTTCGTCGTGTCTCGCCAAGTCTGTCGTCTCCGCGGGCTGGCCGAGCTTGACGGTGACGCCGGTGTCCTCAAGACGATGGCGGAAATAGCGCAGCGTCTCGTGGAATTCTTCCTTGCCGGGAATGCGCTTGGCGTAATTGAACTGGCCACCGATATCGTTGGCTTGATCGATCAGCGTGACCGCATGGCCACGCTCGGCGAGCGTGGTCGCGCACGCGAGGCCGGCAGGCCCTGCACCGACCACCGCGATATTCTTCCGTGCCGGCGCGGGCTCGATGCGCAGTTCGGTTTCATGACAGGCGCGCGGATTGAGCAGGCAGCTCGCACGACGGTTCTGGAAGACGTGATCGAGGCACGCCTGGTTGCAGGCAATGCAGGTGTTGATGCGTTCGCTGCGACCGGCCTTGGCCTTGTTGGGCCACTGCGGATCCGCCAGCAATGGACGCGCCATCGATACCATGTCCGCTTCGCCGCTGGCGAGAATCTGCTCGGCGACCTCGGGCATGTTGATCCGGTTGGTGGTAATCAAAGGGATCGATACTTCGCCTTTGAGTTTCTTCGTCACCCACGCAAAACCCGCGCGCGGCACGCTGGTGACGATGGTCGGCACACGCGCTTCGTGCCAGCCGATGCCGGTGTTGATGATGCTGGCGCCCGCGGCTTCGATGGCCTTGGCCAGCGTGACGATCTCGCTCCAGTCCTGCGCGTTGTCCACCAGGTCAAGCATCGACAGCCGGTAGATGATGATGAAGTCGCGACCGACCGCCTCGCGTGTGCGGCGCACGATCTCGATGGGAAAACGCATGCGCTTTTCGGCGCTGCCGCCCCATGCATCGCTGCGCTGGTTGGTGCGTGCCGCAAGAAACTGGTTGATCAGATAGCCTTCCGAACCCATGACCTCGATGCCGTCATAGCCGGCGTCCTGCGCGCGTTTCGCGCAACGAACGAAATCACCGATGGTGCGTTCCACACCTCGCGAAGAAAGCGCGCGTGGCGTGAAGGGCGTGATCGGCGACTTGATCTTCGACGGCGCTACAGACAGCGGGTGATAGCCGTAGCGGCCCGCATGCAGGATCTGCATGCACAGCTTGCCGCCTTCCGCATGCACGGCGCGGGTGAGCTTGCGATGGCGGGCGACGTGCCAGGGCATGGTCAGGCGTCCGCCGAAGGGCTTGAGCCAGCCTTCGATGCTCGGGGCAATGCCGCCGGTCACCATCAGGCCCACGCCACCACGGGCGCGTTCGGCAAAATAGGCGGCCAGCTTGTCGAAGTCGGCGGCCTTGTCTTCCAGGCCCGTGTGCATCGAACCCATCAGGATGCGATTGGGCAGGACGGTATGTCCGAGGTCGAGCGGCGAGAACAGGCGCGGGAAGTTCATAGGAACCGTCAGGGAAGTTCAAACGATCGTATGAATGTGCCCGCTAGCGGCGTTTGAAAGCAAGGGGCGCCAGCGCTTCCCGGGTCGGACCCGTCTCGGCGGCGCCGATGTTCGACGGCAGCGCGCCGGCTTTTCGTCCGGCACGTTCCAGGTCGTACTGTCAGGGGAGGGCAGTTTTCGCTGCCGGATCTTTTGAAGCGGCCAGGCTTCGACGACGCTCAGCTCAACAGGTCGTGCACCAGCTCGATGTAGCGCTGCATCGCTTCATCTTCAGGAACGCCCCGCAACTGGGCCCAGGCTTCGTACTTGGCCGTGCCCACGAAGTCGAAGAAACCCGGCTGTTCGCTGTGCACGTCGCCCTCGGAGCCCTGCTTGTAGAGGGCGTAGAGCTTGAGCAGCGTGTCATTGTCCGGCCGCTGGCCAAGCCGCTGGATATCTTCGGCAGCCTGTTCGAATTCGCGACGCAGATCGGTCATGGTGTGGACTTGCATGGTTCTGACGGACTTGAGAGGGAGGCAACTGGACAGCCCGCGTTCCGTGCGAGGACCAACGCGATAGCATATGCGTTTTCCTTCGCCGCCGTCAGGAGACCCCATGAGCCCATCTGCGTCCGTTCCCGTGTTGACCATCGACGGACCTTCGGGATCGGGCAAGGGCACCATCAGCCGCCGGGTGGCCGAGAAGCTGGGCTGGCGTCTGCTGGATTCCGGGGCGCTTTACCGCGCGGTGGGCTATGCGGCGGGGGCCGAGGGGCTGGATCTGTCGGACGTGGACGCCATGACGCGTTGCGCCCAGACCACCAAGATCCGCTTCCAAGCCGCCCCCGATGGCAGCGATACCCGTGTGCTGGTGAACGGCCATGACGCCACCGAGGAGCTGCGCACCGAAACCGCGGGCGCGGCGGCATCGGCGATTGCCTCGATTCCCTCGGTGCGTCAGGCACTTGTGGACATGCAGCTGGCGTTCCGCAAGGCCCCTGGGCTGGTGGCGGACGGGCGTGACATGGGTACCGTGATCTTCCCGGACGCTGCATACAAGGTATTCCTCACCGCCAGCGCCGTCGAGCGGGCCAAAAGGCGCTATAAGCAGTTGAAGGAAAAGGGCCTCAGCGTTACACTAGCAACCCTTCAGCGCGAGATCGAAGCGCGTGATGCCCGCGATGCCTCGCGGACGGTCGCGCCGCTCAAGCCGGCCGCGGATGCGGTTTTCATCGACACCACCGGCATGGGCATCGAGGACGTCGTGGCGAAAGTATTGGCTGTCGTGCAGCCCTGAGCGGGTTGCCGGCGGCTTTTGGTGCCCCTGACGAGATCAGGGGTGATTGGGTCAACGGTGACAAGGGATTTATCCCGCGACACCCACAACCGGTGGGCCGACCGTCCGTACGCCAGTGCATTCCTGGCGGGCACTGGACCTAAGGCCTTTTATCATTTCTGGAATAAACATGACTGAAAGTTTTGCCGAACTGTTTGAACAGAGCCAACAGGCCATCTCCAAGCTGAAGCCGGGCGCGATCGTCACCGGCATCGTTGTGGAAATCCGCAACGACGTCGTCGTGATCAACGCTGGCCTCAAGAGCGAAGGCATCGTCCCGATCGAGCAGTTCAAGGACGAGAGCGGAGAGCTGGAAGTGCAGGTCGGCGACGAGGTGAAGGTTGCCCTCGACGCCCTGGAAGACGGTTTCGGCGAGACCAAGCTCTCCCGTGAGAAGGCCAAGCGTTCCATGGTGTGGGACGACCTCGAGCAGGCCTTCGACAAGGAAGAGACCATCACCGGCAAGATCTCCGGCAAGGTCAAGGGCGGCTTCACCGTCGACATCAAGGACGTCCGCGCATTCCTGCCGGGCTCGCTGGTCGACGTTCGTCCGGTCCGCGATCCGGTCTACCTGGAAGGCAAGGACCTCGAGTTCAAGATCATCAAGCTCGACCGCAAGCGCAACAACGTTGTGGTCAGCCGCCGTGCCGTCGTCGAGACCGAGTTCTCCGAGGAGCGCGAGAAGCTGCTTGAGCGCCTGACCGAAGGCGCAGTGGTCAAGGGCACGGTCAAGAACCTCACCGACTACGGCGCGTTCGTGGACCTGGGCGGTATCGACGGCCTGCTGCACATCACCGACATGGCGTGGAAGCGCGTGCGTCATCCGTCCGAAGTCGTCAACGTCGGCGACGAGCTGGACGTCCGCGTGCTGAAGTACGACCGCGAGCGCAACCGCGTATCGCTGGGCCTCAAGCAGCTGGGCGACGATCCGTGGGTCGCCATCGCCCGCCGCTACCCGGTCGGCAGCCGCTTGTTCGGCAAGGTCTCCAACGTCACCGATTACGGCTGCTTCGTCGAGATCGAGCCGGGCGTGGAAGGCCTGGTCCATGTGTCCGAAATGGACTGGACCAACAAGAACGTCAACCCGGCCAAGGTCGTGCAGGTTGGTGACGAGACCGAAGTGATGGTGCTGGACGTGGATGAAGAGCGTCGCCGCATCTCGCTGGGTATCAAGCAGACCCGTTCGAACCCGTGGGAAGCCTTCGCCGCCATGCACAAGAAGGGCGACAAGGTGTCCGGTCAGATCAAGTCGATCACCGACTTCGGCATCTTCATCGGCCTGGACGGCGGTATCGACGGCCTGGTCCACCTGTCCGACATCTCCTGGCAGGCTTCCGGCGAAGACCTCGTCCGCAACTTCAAGAAGGGCGACGAGATCGAGGCCGTGGTGCTGGCCGTGGATCCGGAGCGCGAGCGCATCTCCCTCGGCATCAAGCAGATGGAGCAGGATCCGTTCGGTCAGTTCATGGCTACCAACCCGCGCGGCACCATCGTCAATGGCACCGTGAAGGAAGTGGACGCCAAGGGCGCCGTGATCGATCTGGGCGAAGGCGTCGAGGGTTACCTGCGCGCCAACGACATCGCCAAGGAGCGCATCGACGATGCCACGCAGCATCTGAAGGTGGGCGACAAGGTCGAAGCCAAGTTCACCGGCATGGACCGCAAGGGCCGTCAGTTGCAGCTGTCGATCCGCGCGAAGGACGAAGAAGAACTGCACGACGCCATGGCCGAGTACTCGAACGCCTCCGGCGGTACGACGAAGCTCGGTGCGCTGCTCAAGGAGCAGCTCAACAAGGCTGACTAAGCAGTAGCAGAAGGAAAGGCAGGGCGGCCATGCGGCCGCCCTGTTTGGTTCACGTCACGGACATTGGGGACCCATGACCAAATCCGAATTGATCGAGGCGCTGGCACGGCGTCAGACCCATCTCGCGTTCGCTGATGTGGAGCTGGCGGTCAAAAGCGTGATCGAACAGATGAGCCATGCTCTGTCCCACGGCGAGCGCATCGAGGTCCGCGGTTTCGGCAGCTTCGCGCTGCACTACCGTCCGCCGCGCATGGGCCGCAACCCCAAGACGGGTGAGGCGGTTGCTCTGCCAGGCAAGCATGTCCCGCATTTCAAGCCGGGCAAGGAATTGCGCGAGCGCGTCAACATGGATCTGGTCTGATACCCGCGCGGGTAGCATTGAGAAGATCAGCGAAGGCAGGCGGCGACGAGTCGTTCCTGCCTTCTTTTTTGCCTGCGTCCAGATGGCCTTCGCTTCAAAGGAGCGGCCTGGCTCGGTTCCTGAACGATGGAAGCGGGTTCGTGCCTGTGCCGGCCATCGGCAATCGGTTAAAGTCGCCGCATGCGACTGATCGTGACGCTAATCCTTCTGCTCTTCATCGCCGCCGGCATCGTGCTGGGGGCTTTGAATGCCGACCTTGTCGGGTATGACCTCGGCTTTGCGCGGCTGGAATTGCCCAAAGGCGCGGCACTGCTGCTGGCACTCGTGATCGGCTGGCTGCTGGGCGGGCTCACCGCGTGGCTGGGCGTGAGCTTCCGTCACCGGCGCCATCGCCGCCAGCCGCCCGGCAAGACCAAGCCCTCGCCGGCCGGCGCATGAGCGCACTTCAGTACGTTCTCATCCTGCTGGTGCCCGCAGCATTCGCCAGCGGCTGGCTGACGGCCAGGAAGGCAGGTGCCCGTCGCTCCGGCGCACAGGTCAGCGAACTCTCGTCAGACTACTTCCGTGGCCTGAACTACCTGCTCAACGAGGAGCAGGACAAGGCCATCGAGGTGTTCCTCAAGCTGGCCGAATACAACCGCGACACGGTGGAAACGCACTTAGCGTTAGGCAACCTGTTCCGTCGTCGAGGTGAAGTGGACCGTGCCATCCGCCTGCACCAGCACTTGGTTTCGCGACCGGGCCTCTCGGACGCCATGAAGACCGTCGCCTTGCTCGAGCTGGGCGAGGACTACATGCGCGCCGGCCTGCTGGATCGCGCGGAGACCCTGTTTTCCGACCTGGTAGCGATGGACGCTCACGCGCCATCGGCGTTGCGTCACCTGATCGCGATCTACCAGCACGAGCGCGACTGGCACAAGGCGATCGAACATGCGCGCCGCCTGGAAGCCATGACCGGCGAGGATGAAGCGGACATGATCGCCCAGTTCTATTGCGAACTGGCCGAGCAATCGCGCCAGCATGGCGCCCGCCAGGACGCGCGCGAATACTTGCGCCAGGCGTTTTCCTGCCAAGCCGATTGCGTGCGCGCCTTCATGCTGACGGGGCGCCTTTACGCCGAGGAAGGCCAGCACGCCGAGGCCGCCAAGGCTTATGAGAAGGCGGTGGAGGCGGATATCGCCTTCGTGCCGGAGATCCTGCCGCCACTGCTCAACAGCTACGCACGCTCGCAGCAGATGGAACATGCCGAGCATTTCCTGCGCGACATCCTCGAACGCTATCACGGCATTTCGCCGGTGCTTGCGCTGACGCGCCTGTACCAGCAGCGCGACGGCGAACGGACCGCGATCGAATTCCTCACTTCGCAGCTGCGCCAGCGTCCTTCTGTTCGTGGCCTCATGGCCTTGATCGACGCCACCATGGACAAGATCGAAGGCGAGGCGCGCGAGAATTTCCTGATCCTGCGCGATCTCACCAAGAAGCTGCTGGAAGGGCAGGCGATGTATCGCTGCAGCCGTTGCGGCTTCGGCGCCAAGGCACATCACTGGCAATGCCCCAGCTGCAAGAGCTGGAGCACGATCCGCCCGATCCACGGCGTTGCCAACGAATGAGGCGCGGATGAGTCCGACTTCGCTGGCGATAGGGATGGTGCTGGCCTCGTTGGTGATCTCCCTGGCCGTCGTGCGCGGCGCGATCGCCTATGCCCATCACCGGGGCATGATGGATCTGCCGGGGCAGCGCCGTTCGCACAGCATTCCCACGCCCCGCGGGGGCGGCATCGGCATCGTGGTGGCGGCGTTGGCAACCATGCCCGCCGCCTTGTGGGTGCTGCCGGCGGCCTGGTCCGGGGCTACCGTCGCGTCGTTGGCCTTGGCCACCGTAGCGGTCGCGGCGGTGGGCTGGTGGGATGACCATCATCCCTTGCCGGTCCTGCCACGCTTTGGCATCCAGCTGTTGTCCGCCTCCCTCGTGGCGGCTGCGTTTGTCACAGGGGGTATGTCGCTGTGGTGGCTGCCCTTGGTGATGCTCGCGGGTACCTGGAGCGTCAACCTGCACAATTTCATGGACGGCATCGATGGCCTGCTGGCCCAGCAGGTGATCTTTGTGGCGCTGGGGCTGGCCCTGCTGGCCTGGGCCGTTGCCCAGCCTGCCCTGGCCGGTGCGGCAGCCTGCCTGGCAGCTGCGGCACTCGGTTTCTGGTGCTTCAACCGGCCCCGGGCACGTATTTTCATGGGGGACGTGGGCAGCGGGACCATGGGCCTGCTCCTGTTCGCACTGACCGGCATGCTCTGGCGCGTCGACTGGCACCTGCTCTGGCCGGCCCTGATCCTCAGTTCATCTTTTGTAGCAGACGCGACCCTTACTCTGTTGGCTCGTATGGCAAGTGGTCGCCGTTGGTACACTGCGCATCGCGAGCACCTGTATCAGTGGCTGGTTCGCAGTGGATTCACGCATGCAACGGGGGGAGCATGCTATCTGGCTTGGAATATGTTGGTGGCGGCCCCGTTGGCCGCGCTGGCATGGCTCCGGCCGACGTGGTCGATACCGCTGTTTCTCGGTACCTACCTGATAGCGGCCGCCGTATGGATACTCATGAAACGCCAGTGTCTTGGGCGTGTTTCGAACAAGGGCCGTCATGTCATTTCGTAAGCTGATCGGTGTCATCCATCCGCGCATGGCCGTGGTCGTCCACGACCTGCTGATGGCTGCGCTGGCCTGGTGGATAGCCAAGGCCCTGCGCTATGCGCTGATCGACAATGCCGCCATCAACTTCCACGTGCTGGAATTCCCACTGGTCCTGCTGGTGCAGGGCGCGGTGCTGAGCTGGACAGGCCTCTACAAGGGCGTGTGGCGATTCGCGAGCCTGCCGGACCTCTGGAACATTTTCCGCGCGGCCGTGATGGGCGCGCTGGCGATTGCCGCCGCCCTGATGCTCTACAACCGCCTGGAAGACGTGCCCCGGTCGGTGCTGCTGCTGTACCCGATGGTGCTCGCCGTTTTGCTGGGCACGCCGCGACTGGCTTATCGCTTCTGGAAGGACAGCCGCCTCGACCTGTTCCAGGACAAACCCTTGCAGCGCGTGCTGATCGTAGGCGCCGATCGCGCCGGCGAGGCGCTCTCGCGCGACCTGCATCGCGACAGCGGCTATACCGTGGTGGGTTTTGTCGATGACAAGGAAAGCCTGCGCGGGGCGAGCATCAATGGCCGCCCGGTGCTCGGCCGCATCGACCAGATCCCACAGCTGGCGCGCGAGGTGGCAGCGCAGATGCTGCTTATCGCCATGCCCGGGGCTTCCACCCAGGAAATGCGCCGCATCGTCGAGCTGTGCGACCAGAGCGGCCTGCCTTACCGCACCGTGCCCAAGCTGGAGGATGTCGTTTCCGGCCGCGCGCATTTCAACGAAATCAAGGAAGTCGCCATTGAGGATCTGTTGGGTCGCGACACCGTCGAGCTCGACTGGACGGCCATTCGCGTCACGCTGACCGGCCGCCGCGTGCTGGTCACGGGCGGCGGCGGTTCGATCGGTTCGGAGCTTTGCCGTCAGGTGGCGCGCCTGGGCGCGCAGTCCCTCTGCGTCGTGGACAACAGCGAGTACAACCTCTACCGCATCTCCCAGGAGCTGCGGGCGGAATACCCCGAGCTGCTGTACGAAGCCATCCTGGCCGATTGCGGCGACCCGGCTGCGATGCGCAAGCTGTTTGGCGAATACAAGCCGCAGGTTGTGTTCCATGCTGCCGCGTACAAGCACGTGCCCATGCTGCAGGGCCAGCTGCGCGCCGCCTTCCGCAACAACGTGCTGGCCACGCGCAACGTCGCCGACCTCGCGGATCGTCACGCGGTGGAATGCTTCGTGCTGATTTCCACCGACAAGGCGGTCAACCCGACCAGCGTGATGGGCGCCTGCAAGCGCATGGCGGAGATCTGGTGCCAGAACCTCAACGAACACTCGCAGACGCACTTCATTACCGTGCGATTCGGCAACGTGCTCGACTCGGCCGGTTCCGTCGTGCCGTTGTTCCGCCAGCAGATCCGTAATGGCGGGCCAGTCACCATCACACACCCGGAAATCTCGCGCTATTTCATGACCATCCCCGAGGCCTGCCAGTTGATCCTGCAGGCGGCCAGTATCGGCAAGGGTGGTGAGATCTTTGCACTGGACATGGGCGAGCCAATCAAGATCCGCGACCTTGCCGAGCAGATGATCCGCCTGGCGGGACGCAAGCCCGGCACCGAGATCCCGATCGTGTACACGGGACTGCGTGCGGGCGAAAAACTGTTCGAAGAGCTGTTCCATCCCCTCGAGAATTACGTCGAGACGACGCACGCGAAGATCTTCCTCGCGCAATATCGCCAGGTGAAATGGGACGTGCTCAATGCACAGTTGGCCAAGGCAGCCGATGCCGTGGTCGCTTACGACGAGGATGCGTTGCGCCAGTGCGTGTCCAATCTGCTGCCCTCGTTCCGCTGGAGCGAGGCGCCGCAGCCGGACAACGTGGTGGCGCTGCGCCGAAGCGAATCAGGAGAGAAGTAAGTGAGCAAGCCGTTGCGCAAGGTAGTGTTCCCCGTGGCCGGTCTGGGCACGCGTTTCCTTCCCGCCACCAAGGTGGTTGCCAAGGAAATGTTGCCGGTGCTGGATCGTCCGCTGATCCAGTACGCCGTGGATGAGGCCGTGGATGCCGGCGCGGACACCCTGGTGTTTGTCACCAATCGCTATAAGCACGCCATCGCCGATTATTTCGACAAGGCCTACGAACTCGAGGCCAAGTTGCAGGAAAAGGGCAAGGACGAACTGCTCGCCCTGGTGCAGGGCACGTTGCCCCGACATGTGCGCGCGATCTTCGTGACCCAGCCCGAAGCACTCGGCCTTGGCCACGCAGTGCTCTGCGCCAAGCCGGTGGTCGGTGATGAGCCGTTCGGCGTCATCCTCCCGGACGACCTGATCTGGAACAAAGGCAAGGGCGCTCTGCGCCAGATGGCCGAACTGGCCGAAACGCAGAACGCCGGCGTGATCGCCGTGGAAGAGGTTCCGCAGAACGACACCGACAAGTACGGCATCGTCGACGCTACGCCGATTGACGAGCGCAGCGCACAGATCCGCCACATGGTGGAGAAACCCAAGCCGGCCGATGCGCCGTCCAACCTGGCCGTGGTCGGCCGCTACGTGCTGCCGGGTCGCATCTTCGAGCTGCTTGAACAGACCACGCCCGGCGCGGGCGGCGAAATCCAGCTGACGGATGCCATCGAAGCGCTGCTCAAGGAACAGGGCAAGGTGCTCGCCTACCGGTTCGAAGGCACCCGTTTCGACTGTGGCAACAAGGCTGGACTGGTCCGCGCCACCATGCACATGGCCCTGCAAGACCCCAAGCTCGCGCCGGTCGTGCGCGAGCTCATGGCCGCACTCTAAGCGGCCAACGGCCACCGGCCCGCAGGCCGGTGGCTTCCCTTGCCCGATGCTGCCGTTTTTGCCTGGCCGTAGGTCGGGCTTCTACCCGCCACGCATCAGCCGCCGGATAGCCATCCGGTAAGAATCAGACTTATCCGACTGCGTCTTTGACGGGCGCATGCCAGAATCCGTCCCGCGTTCCGCCATCTTGGGCGGGCAATCTAGTCATGGGGTCACCTGTCGTCGTCGGGTCCGCTTCGTAAGAGGCGGGCGTTTCGGCGCATCCGGTGCGTGCCCATGGCCGGCGTCTGCCGTCTTCGTGTTCATCGGATGAAAACCAGGGAAGCATCATGGATCTGTTGCGATTTCTGCTCCTCCTGCCATTACGCCTGTTGCGTGGCCTGCTGGCGGGCATAGCGCTCGTACTGCGCCCGCTGCTGGGGCAGGTCAGTTGGTCGGCGCCGGCGTGGATGCCGACCACGGGCGGCTGGATTCGCCGCCGCCCGGTAGCCGCGGCAGCGGCGCTGGTAGCCGTGCTCGCGGTGGGTATCGGCGGGTGGATTGGCTGGCAGTGGTACCAGAACCGGCCTAAACCGCTGGAGCCCTCCCGGATCACGCTGTCTGTGGATGCACCGCCCATCACGGATTACACGCAGCAGCCCATCGTCATCCATCCTTTGACGGTCAATTTCTCTGGCTCCGCGGCGCCGATCGAGCAGGTCGGCAAACCCGTAACGACTGGTGTCGTAATGGAGCCTACCGTCAAGGGGCAGTGGAGCTGGGTCGACGACCACACCCTGCGCTTCGTTCCAGCGGAGGACTGGCCGGTCGGGCGCCACTATGAAGTACGTTTCGACGCGGCAAAGGCTTTTGCTGGCCACGTGCTGATGGCGGACGATCACTTCAGCTTCGATACCGCCGCCTTCACGGCCAAGGCTGAGCGCGGCGAGTTCTATCAGGATCCGCAGGACGCCACCGCGAAGAAAACCATCTTGCCGGTGACTTTCAATTATCCAGTCGATACGGCTGACTTCGAAAAGCGCATCGACGTGGCACTGGCGCAGCGCGGGGGGCGAGACACACCGCTCAAGTACACGGTCACCTACGACCAGTACAAGCTGCACGCATGGATCCATTCGCAGCCGTTGTCATTGCCGCGCGACGAAAGCAGTGTGAACTACAACATCGGCAAGGGTGTCCGCAGCGCTCGCGGCGGTGATGGTGTGAGCGACGCGATCAAGTCACAAATCCGGGTTCCCGGCCTTTACAGCCTGACGATCGACAACGTCGATCCGACCCTGGTCGATAACGAAAAGTACGAACCCGAACAGGTGCTGGTCCTCAATGTCAGCGGTACCGTACGTGACAGCGAGCTCGCCGGCCTGACCAAGGCGTGGATTCTTCCCGCGCGTAAGCCCGGTGTGAAACAGCCTGATGATGCGCCGCCTTACGATTGGTCAAGCTCCGAAGTTGGCGAAGCGGAATTGCGCCAGGCACAACCGCTCAAGCTCGAACTGGTGCCCACCGAGAATGACTATGAAGCGGTACAGAGCTTCAAGTATCACGCCGAGCCGGGCCAGCGCATCTACGTGCGCGTCGACAAGGGGCTGAAGTCGTTCGGCGGTTATATCCTGGGCACGCCAAGCGTGGCGGTGGTGACCGTTCCGAACTATCCCAAACTGCTGCGCTTCATGGCCGATGGTTCGCTGCTGTCGATTTCTGGCAGCAAGCGCATCTCGGTGGTGTCGCGCAATTTGCCCGGTCTGCGCATGGAGATCGGACGTGTATTGCCCGACCAGCTGCAGCATCTGGTAAGCCTCAACCAGGGCAGCTACGCGCGCCCCGAGCTGAGCTATGCCTTCAGCGAAGACCATATCGTCGAGCGCTTCGAACAGAAGCGCAGTTTTCCCAAGGGCGACCCGGCCAAGGCCCATTACGAGGGCATCGACCTGGGCCAGTATTTGAAGGAAGGCAAGCGCGGCGTGTTTTTGCTGCACCTGTCCAGCTACGACGCTGCCGCTGAAAAGAAGCGCGAGGACGCGCGCAAGGCGGCGGAGAGCGAACCGCAGGCCGCCCCCCGCAATGACGATACCGATGCGGAATCGCAAGGCGAGGAAGGCGACCAGGGCGACATGTCCGAAGCCGATAATGACGGCAGCTCGGTGCCCACCGATACGCGCATGATCGTCGTCACTGACCTCGGCATGCTGGTGAAGCGTTCGCTCGATGGCAGCCAGGATGTGTTCGTGCAGTCGATACGCACGGGCCAGCCGGTAGCCGGCGCGAATGTCGTCGTGCTCGCCGTCAACGGGCAGACCTTGTTCAGCGAGACCACGTCCGCCGATGGCATCGTGCATTTCCCCACCTTCAAGGGGCTGGAGCGCGAAAAGCAGCCGACCCTGTATGTGGTGAAGAAGGCCGATGACCTGTCGTTCCTGCCGATCGGCGGCTATAGCAGCTACGACCGCAAGCTCGACTTCTCTCGCTTCGATGTCGGTGGCGAGCGCAACGCGCAGAACGAAGGTCAGTTGTCGGCTTATCTGTTCTCCGATCGGGGCATCTACCGGCCGGGCGATACGTTTCATGTCGGCTTGATCGTGCGTGCTGCCAGCTGGACGCGCAGCGTGGTCGGTATTCCGCTGCAGGCGGAGATCGTCGATCCACGCGGCATGACGGTGAAGCAGCTGCCGATGTCGATGGATGCCTCGGGCTTTGGCGAGCTGGAATACGCGCCGGCAGAAACGGCCCCCACTGGCACCTGGACGGTGAATCTTTACATCGTAAAGGACGGCAAGGCCGGTGCGCAGATCGGCAGCACCACCGTGCAGGTGAAGGAATTCCTGCCTGACCGCATGAAGGTCGAGGCACGCCTGGCGGGCCAGGTGTCCGAAGGCTGGGTGAAGCCCGACCAGGTCAAGGGCATTGTGGACGCGATGAACCTGTTCGGAACCCCGGCGGCGAATCGTCGGGTGGAAGCATCGCTGACGCTGCGTCCGGCATGGCCGGCTTTCCGCAGCTGGAAGGACTATCACTTCTACGATCCGCGTCGCGCCAAGGAGGGTTACGAGGAACCGTTGCAGGACGGGAAGACGGACGACAAGGGCCATGCCGAGTTCGAACTTGACCTCAAGAAATACGCCGACGCCACCTACCAGCTCTACTTCCTCGCCAAGGCTTATGAGCCCGAGGGTGGCCGCAGCGTGGCTGCAGCGGCGCAGACCCTGGTGTCGAACAACGACTGGCTGGTGGGTTACAAGTCGGTCGACAACCTCGATTACGTGAATCGGGATGCGCCGCGCAGCGTGCACTTGGTCGCTATCGATCACACCGCCAAGGCGATGCCGCTGAAAGAGTTGAAGGCGCGGTTGATCGAGCGTCGCTACATCTCGGTGCTGACCAAGCAGGATTCGGGCGTCTACAAATACCAGTCCAAGCTCAAGGAAATCACCATCAACGAACAGGCCTTGCCGATCCCGGCAGATGGCCTGGATTACGCCTTGCCCACCGACAAGCCCGGCAACTACGCACTGGTGATCCTGCGCAGCAGCGACGGCGTGGAAGTGAACCGCGTGGAGTACTCGGTGGCGGGTGCCGCCAACGTGTCGCGCTCGCTGGATCGCAACGCGGAGCTGCAGCTCAACCTGAGCAAGGAGGACTACGCGCCGGGCGAAACGGTGGACATCGCCATCCGCGCCCCGTATGCGGGCAGTGGCCTGATCACCATCGAGCGCGACAAGGTGTATGCACACGCATGGTTCCATGCCGATACCAGCAGCTCGGTGCAGCACATCACCGTGCCCGCCAGTTTCGAAGGCAATGGCTACATCAACGTGCAGTACATCCGCGATCCGTCCTCGGACGAGATCTTCATGAGCCCGCTCAGCTATGGCGTGGTGCCGTTCTCGGTCAACCTTGATGCACGTCGCAACGCGATCAAGGTGGATGCGCCTGCGGTGGTGAAGCCGGGTGAAACAGTAACGTTCAAGTTGAGCGCACCGCAGCCGACGCGTGCGGTGGTGTTCGCCGTGGACGAGGGCATCCTGCAGGTGGCGCGCTACAAGCTGGGCGATCCGCTGAAGTTCTTCTTCCGCAAGCGCATGCTGGAGGTGGGCACGTCGCAGATCCTCGATCTGATACTGCCGGACTTCGAGAAGCTGATGGCCATGGCGGCACCGGGCGGTGACGCGGATGCCGCGATCGGGCGCCAGCTCAATCCGTTCAAGCGCAAGCGCGACAAGCCGGTGGCTTACTGGTCGGGCATCGTCGACGTCAATGGCGAAACCGAGCTGCGCTACCAGGTGCCGGATTACTTCAACGGAAAATTGCGTGTGATGGCCGTCGCCGTGTCGCCGGAGCGCATCGGTACCTTCGAGGGCGCCACCACGGTGCGTGGTGATTTCGTGCTGTCGCCGAACGTGCCCACGACACTTGCGCCGGGCGACGAAGTGGAGGTCAGCGTGGGTGTGGCCAACAACCTCACGGGGTTGGGCGGCAAGCAGGTGCCGGTTGCCGTAACGCTGAAGACGGGTCCACAGCTGCAAGTGCTTGGTGCGCCCACGCAGAACGTCAGTCTCGCGGAGATGCATGAAGGCGTGGTCACGTTCCGCGTCAAGGCGACTGACAAGCTCGGCTCCGGCAATCTGAGTTTCGTGGCTGGCTATGGCGACAAGTCCGCGCGACAGAGCGTGGACGTATCGGTGCGACCGGCCTCGGCCTACCGCACCCAGGTCGATGTCGGCCGCGTCGATGCCGCCAGCAAGGTGGATCAGCCTGATCTGCGCCGCATGTTCGGCGAATACGCATCACGCGATGCGGCGATCTCCAACATTCCGCTGGTACTGTCGGGCGGCCTGACCACTTATCTGGTCAACTTCCAGCACTATTGCAGCGAGCAGATCGTCAGCTCGGCGATGCCACGCCTGGTGTTGTCGAAGTGGCCCCAGGTGAAGGTCTTCGCCGACGCACTGCAACCGAAGCTGGAGGGCAAAAAGATCAGCAATGACGAAGCGCTGGCGCAGTTCCTCGACGTACTGCACACCCGCCAGAACGGGCAGGGCGGCTTTGGCTTGTGGTCGGCGACGCCCGACGCCAATCCATTCGTATCCACCTATGCGATGCATTTCCTGCTGGAAGCGCGGGAACGCGGCGTTGCGGTGCCGCGCGACATGTTCGATGCCGGCAACCGGTACCTGCGGCAGCTGGCAGCTGACGACACGCTCGATGGCCTCGACCTGGTTCGCCAGCGTGCCTATGCGGTCTATCTGCTGACCCGCCAGGGCAACGTCACCACCAACGATCTGGCCGCGGTGCAGAAGCGCCTGCAGGAAGCGTATCCGGAGCAGTGGCGCAATGATCTGGCGGCCGCCTGGCTGGCCGCCTCTTATCAGCTGCTCAAGCAGGACAAGCAAGCTGCCCAGCTCATGGCGGGGCCGCAAAAGCTCCTGGAGCGAAACACGGCAGACAAGGACTATAGCTACGGCTACTACTACGATCCGTTGATCCGCGACGCCAGCACGTTGTACCTGCTGAGCAAGCACTTCCCTGAGCGTGCCAAGGCGCTATCGCCACGCGTGATGGAGAACCTGACCTGGCCGCTCGCGCATGGCTGGTACAACACCTTGTCTTCCGCCATGACCATGCTGGCGTTGGACTCTTACGCCACGCAGGCCGGTGGCGAGCTGGACAAGCTGCGCATCGACGAAGTGCACGCGGATGGCAGCATCAAATCCATTGCGTCCTCGCAGGGCAATTTGCTGCAGGCGGGTAGTTGGGATGCTGCCGTGAACCGCCTGCGCTTCACCAACGACAGCACGCTGCCAGCCTGGCGGGTGGTGAGCCAGGGCGGCTACGACCGTGATGTGGCGAACAAGGCCATCAAGGAAGGTCTGGAGATCACCCGCGACTACACCGACGTGAATGGCAAGGCGATTGACCAGGTCACCCTGGGCCAGGAGATCGACGTGCATGTGAAGATCCGCGCCACCGGCAACGATGGCGTGGGCAACGTAGCCATCGTGGATCTCCTGCCGGGTGGTTTCGAACCGGTCATCCAGCCGCCGCCGACGGTGGCCGACCAGCAGTCGAACGGCGATGCGCAGGAGGACGCCGGCGGGGACAGCGCGGTCAAAGCCAGCGAATGGCGCTCGCCCATCGGCGTCGGCAATTCGACATGGCGGCTGGAGTATGCGGACATCCGCGAAGATCGCGTGGTGCTCTATGGCGAGGCCTTGCCCGATGTTGGTGAATTCGTCTATCGCATCAAGGCGACCAATGCCGGCAAGTTCGTCGTGCCGCCGGCGTATGGCGAATCGCTCTACGACCGGCGCATTCAGGCGCGCACGGCCGGTGGTGCCACCTTGACCGTGAAACGCCAGCCGTGAGGACCTGGGCGCGCCTTCCGCGATGAAGGCGCGCCCAATACCTGACCATGCCATCGATCCTCCAACGCATCGCGCGAGGCTTGCTGCATTGGCTGCTTCGCTGGCAGAACTGGCTGGTGGGCCTCGCGCTCATCGCCGCCATGCTGGTCGGTATTCGATTGGCGCCCCACAAGCCCCTGCGGGAGTGGTTGCCTTCATCGACGGCGGTCTATGACGCGCACGGACGCCTAATGAGGCTGACGCTCGCCAGTGACGATCGCTACCGGCTATGGGTACCCCTGAAGGACATTTCTCCCGCCCTGGTCGACGGCGTCTTGTTGCATGAAGATCGCTGGTATCGCTGGCATCCAGGCTTCAATCCTTATGGTTTGGTGCGCGGCGCGTGGGTGACCTATGTGAGCCATGGCAACCGCCAGGGTGGGTCCACGATCACCATGCAGCTGGCACGCCTGCTCTGGCGCCTCAATACCCGCTCGCCATTGGGCAAGCTGCGGCAGGTGGCGCGTGCGGTGCAGCTGGAGTTGTTTTATTCGAAGAAACAGATTCTCGAGGCATACCTCAATTACGCCCCCTACGGGCGTAATGTCGAAGGCGCCGGTGCGGCGAGCGTGGCGTACTTCGACAAGGCGGCCAGCGCGCTCAGCCTGCCGGAAGCGCTTACCCTGGCTGTCATTCCGCAGGATCCCTCGCGGAGGCTGCAGGCAAACGACGCCGGCACGGACGTGATCGGCAGGCAGCTCACCATTTCGCGCAATCGGCTCTACGCACGCTGGAAAGCGATTCATCCGCAAGATGCGTCGCTGCAGTCCCTGTTCGCACTGCCGTTGCGCCTGCGTTCCCTGTCGCAGTTGCCGTTCGAAGCGCCGCACGCCGTTGACCAGATTCTGGCTGCGCGACGCGTCGGGACCGAGGGCCAGGACAGTCGCGTTGTCAGCACGCTGGACATGGACCTCCAGCACGTGCTGGAGCGACAGGTCGGCCACTACATCCAGCGCAACGACGCGCGCGGTATCCGCAATGCGGCGGCGATCCTGGTCGACACTCGCGATATGGGCATCAAGGCGATGGTGGGTTCGGCCGACTACCGCGAAGTGGACATCCAGGGCCAGGTCAACGGCACGCTGGCGAAGCGTTCGCCCGGCTCGACACTCAAGCCCTTCATCTACGCTCTCGGATTCGATGAAGGCGTGCTCCATCCACAGACCGTGCTGCGTGACGTGCCTACTGCATTCGGCCCGTACACGCCGGAAAACTTCGATGGGCATTTCCTCGGGCCAGTGACCGCCACGGAAGCGCTGGTGCGTAGCCGCAATATTCCGGCTGTGTGGGTGGCCTCGCAGCTGCAACAGCCGAGCTTCTACCAATTCATGCACGACGCCGGCATCAGCCGCATGGCGAGCGAGAAGCATTATGGGCTTGCGCTCGTACTGGGTGGCGGTGAAGTGACCATGCAGGAACTGGCTGGCCTTTATGCCATGTTGGCCAATCGCGGCGAACTTCAGCCGCTGCGCCTTCTGAGCAACGAGCCACAGGGATCAGGCACGCGCCTGCTCAGCGAGGAATCCAGCTTCATGGTCATGGACATGCTGCGGCAGAATCCAAGACCGGACGAGACCACCGGCGCGCAGCCCGGACGACTGCCCGTGTACTGGAAGACGGGCACCTCATGGGGCTTCCGCGATGCCTGGACGGCCGGCAGCTTCGGTCCCTACGTGTTGGTCGTGTGGGTGGGCAATTTCGACGGCAGCAGCAACCAGGCCTTCGTTGGCGTGGAAGCCGCGGCGCCGCTGTTTTTCCAGATGGTCGACGCCTTGCAGGCAGCGCAGCCACGCATGGCCGAGCCACTGCGTCACATGCCGGCGAACCTGCGTCGCGTGGAAATCTGCCTGGCCAGCGGGGATCTCCCCAACCAATGGTGCCCGCAGCGCGGCATGACCTGGTTCATTCCGGGCAAGTCGCCGATCCGCGTCAGCCAAGTGCATCGTCCTGTGGTGATCGACGACACAACGGGCCAGCCTGCCTGCCCCCCTTACGCGGGCAAGCATACGCACATCGAGGTCTACGAATTCTGGCCATCCGAGCTACAGCGGGTCTTCGTGCAGGCCGGCATTCCGCGCCGCACGCCACCGCGTAACGAAACATGCGGCGATGCGGGCGTCGACGGCGAACCGCCGGCCATCAGCTCGCCGCTGCGCGGCAGCATCTATGCCATGCGCATGAAACGTACCGAGAGCGATCGCATCGCCTTCTCGGCGAATGCCGACGCTTCGGTGCGCGAGATGTACTGGTTCGTCAACGATGCCTATGTCGGGCGCAGTGCGCCGGGCGAATCGTTGTTCTGGCAGCCAGGTGCGGCGGGCAACTACGAGGTCCGCGTGGTGGACGATCGCGGCCGCAGCGATGCGCGCCTGCTGGGTGTGAGCGTGGTGGACTAGCGGCAATCCGTGTCGGGCGTTCTATGGCGGCGGCATCGACGGGCTGCGCTAGACTGACCGCTTTCCCGCGACATGTGCATTCATCGCATGGCCCCGTCACCTGCAGCTTCGTATTACCGCGCCACGGCTACGCCCTATGAAGCATATGCGCCGCTGCTGGGAAAGACCGATGCACGGGTCGTCATCATTGGCGGTGGCTTTGCCGGATTGCATACGGCACTGGGACTGGCTGAACGCGGTGTGCGCGATATTGTCCTGCTGGAAAAGGAGCGGGTCGGTTTCGGCGCCTCGGGCCGCAACGGTGGGTTCGTCTTTGGCGGCTATTCGTTGGGCGAACAGACCTTGCTCGATCAACGCGGTGAAGCGGTTGCCCAGGCGTTGTTTGGTCTGACCACGCAGGCAGTGGACCGCATTCGCGATTTGACCAGGCGCTATGTGATCCCTTGCGATGTGGTGGATGAAGGCGTGATCTGGGCCAACTGGTTCCGCGATCCGAATGTGTTGCGCCAGAGGCAGGAACTCCTGGCCAAGCATTACGGCGTGTCGTGGGAATGGCTGCCTCAGCACGAGTTGCGTGATCGCATTCATACCACGCGCTATTTCGATGGCTTGTACGAACGAAACGCGCTGCACCTGCACCCGCTCAATTTCGCCATCGGCCTCGCGGGTGCGGCCGCTTCGCAAGGCGTGCGCATCCATGAGAACACCGATGCGTGGCAATTGAAGCGTGACGGCCTGCGCTGGCGCGTGGAGACCGCACAGGGCTCTGTGCATGCCGACCAGGTGGTACTGGCCTGTGGAGGCTATCTGGCAGGGCTGCGTCGACAGGTGGATCGGGCGATTCTTCCCATCGCCACCTATGTCATGGTGACCGAGCCGCTCGGCGATCGCATGGCCGATATCCTGGAGACGCGTTCGGCGGTCTACGACACGCGTTTTGCATTCGACTATTACCGTCCGTTGCCCGATGGAAGGCTGTTGTGGGGCGGGCGCATTTCCGTGCGCGATCGTTCACCGAAATCCGTCCAGCGCCTGCTGATGGTCGACCTGTTGCGCGTGTTTCCCCAGCTGAAGGGCGTGCGCGTGGACTACGCCTGGTCTGGCTTGATGAGTTATGCGCGCCATCAGATGCCGCAGATTGGAAGCACGCCTGATGGCTTGTGGTGGGCGCAGGCGTTTGGCGGCCACGGACTCGCGCCGACCTGTGCCGCCGGCGAGCTGCTGGCATCGGCGATTGCCGAGAACGATGATCGCTGGAAGCAGTTCGCCGACTACGGCCTGGATCGCACCTATCGCCCGTTCGGCTATCTGGGCGCGCAGGCCAGCTACTGGTGGCAGCAGGGCAAGGATTGGTTCAAGACGAGATTGGAAGGATGAGCGAGACGACGATCCCGACGGACATCAGCTGGGCCGACTTCGAGAAAGTCTGCCTCGTGGCTGGCACGGTGACGCGTGTCGAGGCTTTTCCCGAGGCGCGCAAACCGGCCTGGAAAGTGTGGGTCGATTTCGGCCCCTACGGCGAGAAGAAGACCAGCGCGCAGATTGCGCAGCTGTATCGCCCGGAAGATCTGGTCGGACGGCAGATCGTCGGCGTGATCAACTTCCCTGAGAAGCAGATCGGGCCCTTCCGCTCGCAATTCCTGCTGACCGGTTTTCCCACCGATGACGGTGTGGTCATCACCGCCATCGAGCGACCCGTACCCAACGGTGCCCGGCTGGCCTGATCAGCCCAGCGCGGGCATCAGCTCCGCACGAGGCCGGCGGCGGATCAGCAGGGCGATCACGGCGGCAATCACGCCACTCATGCCAGCCACCACGAACGGCTGCAGGTAGCTTCCACCCTGGGTACGCATGAAGCCGGCGAAGAAGGCGGCGCTCGCCGCGCCGATCTGGTGACCGGCAGCGACCCAGCCGAACACCACCGGCGCATCGCGGTCACCGAAGGCCTCGGTCGCCAGACGCAGCGTCGGCGGCACCGTGGCGATCCAATCCAGACCGTAGAACACGCCAAACAGCGAGAGGCTGTAGAACGAGAAGTCGGAATAGGGCAGCCAGATCAGCGAAAGGCCGCGCAAGGCGTAGTACATGAAGAGCAGTTTGCGCGGGTCATAGCGATCCGTGAGCCAGCCCGACATCGTGGTGCCGATCAGGTCGAACGCGCCCATCATCGCCAACAGGCCGGCGGCGCGCACTTCGGGGATGCCATGGTCGCCGCACATCGCGATGAAGTGCGTGCCGATCAAGCCGTTGGTGGTGAATCCGCAGATGAAGAACGTCGCAAACAGCAGCCAGAACGTGCGCTGCTTCGCTGCCGTCACCAGGGTGCCGAGCGCGATCGACAGCAGGTTGCGGCGAGGCGGTTCGACGGCCTCGTCTTCGGCGGCGCCATAGGGGCGCAAGCCGATATCGGCCGGACGTTCCGGCAAGAGCCACCAGGCGAGGGGGATCAGCAGCGCGCAGCCCGCAGCCACCGTCCAAACGACCGGACGCCAGCCACCGTGGTCGGCGATGGCCGCCAAGGCCGGCAAAAAGGCGAGGGTGCCTGTGGCCGTGCTGGCTGTCAGCAATCCCATCATCAGGCCGCGATGCGTGACGAACCAACGGTTGACCACGGTTGCGCCCAGCACGATGGCCACGCATCCCGAGCCGATGCCGGAGAAGATGCCCCAGCTCACCAGCAGGTGCCAAGGTTGAGTCATCCAGGCACTGGCCGAGATCGACACGGCCATCAGGGCCAGGGCGCCGATCAGCGTGCGGCGGATACCCACGGCCTGCATCAGCGCGGCGGCGAACGGGCCCACCATGCCGTACAGGAAGATGCCCAGCGCGGCGGACAAGGAAATGGTGTCGCGGCTCCACCCGAAGGCATGGCCCAGCGGGAGGATCAGCACGCCCGGCGCGGCGCGTACGCCGGCGGCAGCGAGCAGGGCGAGAAAGATCACGCCAGCAACGACAAAGGCGTACTTCTGGCCGAAGGGACGGGTGCGCTGTATAGTCATGTTACCGACCGGTACGTTTGGTCCGTGGATCATACGTACCGATCGGTAACATAGTCAACAGTGTCCGCCATGCCAACCAAACGTTCCAATTCCTCCGTACCTGTCCCGTCCGACGATGCCAAGCCCAAGGCCGCTGAGCGCATCCGCCGGACGGCGCGAGAGCTGTTCTATCGCGAAGGCATCCGCGCCATCGGCGTGGAAGAGATCGTGACGCGTGCCGGTGTCACCAAGCCAAGCCTCTATCGCAGCTATGCCTCCAAGGATGAGCTGGCCGCCGAATACCTGCGCGATTACGAACTGGCCTTCTGGAAAGTGTTCGAAGCCGGAGCGGAAACCAATCCCGGCGATGCGCGAGCCCAATTGATGGCGTACTTCGAAGGCTTGGCGCATCGCGCTACACAAGCCGGTTACCGTGGGTGTGGCCTTACCAACGCCGTAGTGGAATATCCCGGCGACGAGCATCCCGCACGCAAGGTGGCGCAGGCGCATAAGCGCAAGCTGCGCGCGCGCCTGGTGACGATGTGTGACGCCATGGGGGCGAAGTCCCCGGAAGTGTTGGCCGACGGCCTGCTGCTGCTACTCGAGGGCACCTATGCGTCCGGCCAGCTATTCGGCAAACAGGGGCCGGCGCGCTCGCTGGTGACGGTAGCGGAACAACTCATCGACGCATCGCTGCGCTGATCCAGAGTGCTTTCAAGGCGTGCGCTTGCGCGCGTTATCCAGCCACACGCCCAAGCCCTGGGCATTGAGTTCGATGTCCATGCCGATCAGCTCCTGCAGATCGTCGCGGTTGCCCTGCCATCCGTGGGCCCAGGCGCGAGCGCCATAGAGCTCGGTCAGCGCCTCCTTCATCGCCTCGTGCCGTTCCGAGGCGTCTGGATGATCTCCCTGCATCGTTTCCGCAATAGCCACCATGGCGTCGATTTGCACGTGTAGATCATGACTGAGACGTTCGACGTTCTCGACGCGGTTGTAATGCGTGAGATACATCGCTGCCGGCTCCAGGGCGACCAAGCGGTCGATCGAGGCATGCAGCGCTTGAGGATCGAACTGCACCGGCGATGTCGTAGGCAGGATGAATGGCCCATTGGCCGTATCGAACTCGCGATAGGAAAGCCCGAATACGTCACCGGTAAAGCAGACGTTCGCGCGCTCGTCGAATACCGTGAGGTGATGGCGCGCGTGCCCCGGCGTATCCAGGCAACGCAGTGTTCGGCCTGCGAGGTTCACCTCGTGTCCATCCGCCGCCTCGATCACGCGTTCGGCTGGCACCGGACGAAGCCTGCCGTAGGTCTTCTCCATCACTGCTTCGCCATAGACAGCGCTGGCGCCAGCCCACAATTGGCTGGGGTCGATCATGTGCCGTGCACCTCGCGGGTGCACCACCAGTTTTGCGTTCGGCAATTGCGCCATGAGCTCGCCCGCGCCGCCGGCGTGATCGAGATGCACATGGGTGAGGATGAGCCAGTCGACGTCCGCTGGTGCTAATCCCGCGTCGCGCAGGCCGTCGAGCATGCGGGGTAGGGCATGGTTGGTTCCGCAGTCAATGAACGCGCCGCGGCCATTTTCCACGACGAGATAGGCTGCGTCGAAGTGCGGGCGTACGAAACCCGTATCGATGGTGTGGATGCCGTGGTTCATCGCCAACCTCGCGCTGAGTGGATCAGGCGAGGTTAGCAAGCTCGGCAAGGCGGTGGCACTCCCACCTTGGTCGAGAACGCTCAGGGCGCCGCGTCGACCAGGACGAGTTCGGCGTCCTCGAGCGCGGTCACCACCAACTTTGCCTCGTTGTGGATGGCTGCGCCGTCACGTGCATCGAGCACGACACCATTGACGTCGACCTTGCCCTTGGCAGGCACCATATAAGCGTAGCGATTCGGGGCGAGCTCGTATTCTGCTTTTTCTCCGGCCTTGAGCGAGGCGCCAAGCACGCGCGCATCGGTGCGCAACGGAAGGGCATCGTTGTCGTCCTTGAATCCGCTGGCCAGCGCGACAAAACGGCCGGAGCGGTCGCCCACCGGGAACGGCTTGGTGCCCCACGACGGTGGATTACCCTGCTGATTGGGAATGATCCAGATCTGGAAGATGTGCGTCACGCCAGGTTCCAGGTTGTATTCGGCATGGGTGATGCCCGTTCCCGCACTCATCACCTGCACATCGCCCGCCACGGTGCGACCCTTGTTGCCAAGGTTGTCCTGGTGCGTGATGGCTCCTTCGCGCACGTAGGTGATGATCTCCATGTCGCCATGCGGGTGCGGCGGAAAGCCGGTCTGCGGCGCGATGGTGTCGTCGTTCCACACGCGCAACGTGCCCCAGCCCATGCGCGCGGGGTCATGGAAATTGGCGAACGAGAAATGGTGCTTGGCATCGAGCCAGCCGTGGTTGGCTCCGCCCAAGGCATCGAAGGGTCGACGTTCGATCATGCTGCACTCCTGGTGAAATGGCTGCGCCTGTTGGCTTCCCGCCAAGATAGGGCAGAGTGCCGCCGATACCAGTCGCTCCTTGACGAACGGACTGTTGCCAAAAAGCCACGCAAAGAGCTTAGCCCTCACGGGCGACGCGGCCGTGAAAGGGCGATGGCGCGACCTCGGGTTTTCGCTGTCAAGCCGGGAAGTCGGTTTTCTCCGGCAGGCAAAAAAATCGTCCCGGACTCTTCACAAATGCCGCGGTTCTGCTACTATTTCTGACTCCGATGCGGGAATAGCTCAGTTGGTAGAGCACGACCTTGCCAAGGTCGGGGTCGCGAGTTCGAGTCTCGTTTCCCGCTCCAGTTTCCTGCAAAACCTCGGCCTCCCGAGGTTTTGTTTTTTCAGCGGATATGACCTGTACTTTCAGGTTACGATTCGCGCGCAATGGCCTGGTGGCAGAGTGGTCATGCAGCGGCCTGCAAAGCCGTGTACGCCGGTTCGATTCCGACCCAGGCCTCCATTGCGCAACACATTCAACCCGCCGAAAGGCGGGTTTTTTTTATGTTTCCAGCCCACCCGCGGCGCCCTGCGACGCGCATGCTAGGATGCGCATCCCTCCGGGCCCGGATGGCGAAACTGGTATACGCAAGGGACTTAAAATCCCTCAGCCGCAAGGCTATGCGGGTTCGACCCCCGCTCCGGGCACCAAGGGTTTCCAGCGTTTTCAGGTTGCGTGTTTTGGTCCGCAATTCTGAAAATGGTCCGCAATTCCTACTTCGTTGGGGTCACCTTGGCCCCGCGGCGCTGCCGGACGTAGTGCTCGGTCATCGCAACGGTGGTGTGCCCAAGCTGTGCCTGGGCCTGCCGGATATCCCCCGCAGAATCGGCCTTGTCCGTGCCAGCCTTGGCCCGTAGGTCGCGGAACTGGAACGCCTTGGGCTCGATCCCTGCCGCCTCGCGAGCCCGGTAGAACGCGCCCTGCAGCATGCTGTAGGTCAGCGGTTGGCCGTTCTCGCCAATGACGAGACGAGTTGACCGCACGACCATGGCAGCCTTGCGCGCTGAGATCCGGTCGAGAAGTGCCGCTAGATCGCCCGTCACCTCGATGCGGCGCTTGGCGCCAGTCTTCCCCTGCGCCACATGCAGGAACCCATCCCGCACGTCGCGCTGGTCCATCTTGAGCGTATCGGCTACGCGCTGGCCAGTCAGGTAGGCAAGATCCATGGCGTCCCGCAGCGGCTGGCCGCCTTGTTTCCATACGGCCTGGAACATCTCGTCCTCGACGTACACGTCGCGTCCGGACTCGGTGAACCCCTTGACGCCGGCACACGGGTTGGCCAGCGCCGTATACCCCTGCTCGCGCGCCCAGTTCCAGATGTGAGAGAGCAGGGCCTTTTCGCGGTTGGCACGCACCTTAGCCTTCTGGCCACGCTTGCGCAGGTAGTTCTTCACGTGCGCCGGCTCGATCGAATCGAGCGCGCATGGCGGGTCGTCGAAGTAGTCCAGCAGCTGAGTCAGCTCCCTGGCGTTGTCCTTCTGCGTGGCCGGAGCCTTGGTCGGCATGACCTCGGCACGGTATCGGTCGGCCACATACCGGAGCGTGACGACGGCGGCCGGCTTCTCCGTGCCTTCTCGCTCCAGTTGCGCCCAGCGCATGATCGCCAGCCCGTAGTCGCTGCCCAGCGGCTCTTCGCGCCTCGGCTTGCCGCCGTGGTCGTAGTAGTAAAAGGTCTTCTTGCCCTTGACGCGTGCGCGCAAGCGCGGCACAGCATCCGGGCGGGTAGGACGGCGTCCCATGGTCAGGCAGCCTTGTTCGATTTCCAGGGCGTCTTAGCCTGCGCCTGGTCGGGCTGCCCTTCAACTGCAGCTCGGGTCACCACCGGCCAGCCGTGGGCGTCCACATAGTGGCGGATGCCGTTTTGACGGAGAAATGCCAGCTGCCTCGCCTTTGTCTGCGCGCGCGTCAGCTCGGCAATTTCGGAGCGGGATAGGCACAGGTGTGCGGTCATGGCGATACCATGGGGCCATTCATCAGGATGGGAGTGTCACGCATGTCGTTCCCCATGCCGGTTGGTCATTTGTGGGTATCCACAGTCACGCTTCCCGTGTCCCGAGAGAGCGAAGAGTGGTACGGGCGATGGTTCATCTACGATGTGCGCCCGGACTTGGAAAAGAACGCCGAGATCAGGCCTCTGCTCGAGGGAATCACGGCGAACTTTCCCGATGAGCATCAAGCCGACAAGGCAGCCAAGCTCGATGGACGGCGCCAAGCTCTGGCCATGCAAGGCTGACATCACGCCGCCTTCTCCCCACCCCGCGCGGCCATGGCGGCGTCGATGGCTTGGTCTAGCATCACGGATACATGCTCGGCAGTCTCATCATCGCTGGCTTCGAACTCGCCATAATTGTTGGTGAACCATCCGCGATCACGCAGCCATCGATACCGCGCCGCATCGGCCTCATCGCCGGAGCGGGGAGGGTGGGTGTATAGGTCGACAATCTTGGCGAATGGCGGCAATGTGACAGAGGCGGCGCATGCAACGGCCAGTTCTTTCTCGCTGTAGGTGCGAGGAAATGTCGGGTCACGATCGCGCGTAACCATCCACGCCACCACCTCCCCCTCCGCATGGGATGCAACGGCGGTGGGGCGGGTGTTCCAGGCGAGTAACGCGGGGTCGTGGCCCGGAACTTCTTCGTCCTCATCCTCGATCACCATCACAGGTCCGCGCGACATGCATTTATTGCAGGTGACGTAGCACGACGAAAAATCGTAGCGCTCGACATAGCTGTTGCACTCACCACAAAACGGGCACTCCCTCAGCTGGTCGGTGGTCATGGCTGTTCGTCCTCGTCAAGTTCGCGGGTGCAATAACTGCAAGGCGCGCTTATGTGGCATGAGCAGCATTCGTGTTGATTCGTAACATACTCATCGTAAGCACGATCACGCGAGGCCTTCAAAGACTTAATTTCGTTCCAGGCAATCGATAGTTTCCTTAGTTCCGATTCGCCGGCAGTGGCAATGCGTTCCGCATCTTTTGCGGCGTCGTAGTCGTCGGCGCGTTTCGCCGTGTTGTATAGCCTTTTTGCATATCTACGGGCATTTTGCACGGCCATTTCGATTGGCCAAAGATCAGGAAGGTCCATCACTCCACCTCCCCGCGCTGGCTGAGCATGGCTTTGCGGCAGGCGTTCCAGCCGTCTACATGACCACGGTCGTACTCGTCGGCATCTGAAGGAAGTGGTGCATAGACACGTTCGTCCGGCACCTGCGCGCCCTTGGCGAGATGGGCGTCGATGGCGTCGGCCATAGCCACCTGCTTGTTAAACTCATCGTTCCACAATTCCCATCGTTCACCATTTGGCGAACAAAGGGCGCGTCGTTCGGCGTTTTCACTTGCTACAACGCGATGCCAGTCCCGCACCTGCTCCAACGTCATTTTCGTCATTGTCCTGGCCCCTTGAGTTCGCCTTCCTGCGTGTCATGAATAAGTCGCCGGCACTCGGTGCAGAGCGGCGACAGAATCGAATCGGTCACGGCACCGCACGCTACACAACAGATACGCGGACCTTCGATTTGATCAATCGTCGTCATTGTCCCGGCTCCTTGCGTGCTTTGAGCATGGCGTCTGCCTGCTTGTACGACTCGGACGCGATCCACTCCGACAGGCCAAGTCCATGAGATGAGCCTAGATCACGAAGCCGCGTGTAGCCTGCATCGTCCGTGATCGTTGACACCATCGCGGAAGCTATCTTCGCGGCGAAGTAGTCGCGCAGCGACATGCCACGGAGCGCCATGTATTCGGCATCACTGCATTCGTGTGCTTTTGGATTGACGGGAAACGCAGGAAATCCATCGTCATCCCGCAGCCTCTGTTCGCGCGTGGTCATGGGTTGTCCTTTGGATGGATGGATTGCATTTCTGGCAGATAAGTCTTTGCAAATGCCGGATCGACCATGGCACGCAGCAGTTTGCCTAGCCGGGTGTCCTCATCCTTGTCCCACGACCGATATGCCATCAAAGCCACTTCGCGTAGCTCTTTGACCTCGGCCATGGCATCTGCGCCCATATCTAGATGGATCGCAGTGCAGCGAGCACAGCCGGTGCTTCCTTCTGCATCTGCATTAACTGGATGCTCATCGCTGCATGATGTGCGGCTATGCTCGGGATGCATTTCTGCGCTTGTGCTCATCCCCTTTCCCCCGCTTGCGGCGCGGCGGCGAGCAAGAAGTCGGCAGCTTGTTTCCATGCGTCACGCTTTGCCATGTCAATGGTGGCGAAATGCGATTGGCCGAATCTGGCTGACAGTTCCCGAGCATCTTTACGCAACTCGCCATCACAGAGGACGCCGGTAGTTTCCCATTCGCTGATTTCTTTGAGGCGCTTAATCAACCCATCCGGCACCGCCGCTGGCAGGGAGGTGGCGAAGGATTCGGGGGCGGCGCGTACATCCGATTCAAAAATTTCCTCATCAACAATTTCCCACCCACGAGCAATGAGAATTTCCTCGGCCCGCTCCACATCCTCATCCGACACCACGCGAGGCGCGCTCGGCTTCGAGCGTACCCAGCCGCCTGATTTGGTTCCTTTCCATACGTCGCCAGTTTCGTGGTCGTGAAGCGTGTACTTGCTTGGATTGCGTGTCTTTACCGTCAATTTTACAAGTCCCTCGCTCGGCGTGGCGCGGGAGAGGATGGCTTGTTCCCAGGCTTTCCATGCGAGATGCACGTGATAGGAACGATAGCAATTACGTGCAGAGGCAAAATAAAGGTCAGCCCGTGGATAACCCATTTCTTCTATCATCCACTTCTCAAATTCATCGCGCGGCACGCTGACGTGTTCGGTGGTCATGGCGTCGATTCCTTCATGGCTTTTTCGTAGGCCGCTTTGACGGTAAGGAAGATGTCGTGATCGCCGCCGTCACGGTCGGGATGGTGTGCGGAGCGAAGGCGGCGCCAGGCCGTCTCGATCTCGTCCCGCGTGGCATTGCGGTTGATGCCGAGGACGTCCCACCATTGCTGTGTGGGCGAATGCTCAAGCTGCGCAAATCCAGTGAAGGCCCTCTCCAGCATGTCGCTGGCTCCCCACCGCTCAATGCCGCGAAGCGCCGCTATGGTCAGCTCGATGGCGCGCATGTTGGCTTCCATGCGGGTATAGCGGTCGCAGGCAAAGCACATGGGCTTGCCCTTGTATTCGAAGTACAAGGCAATGCCGTGGTCGTCGATGGCTCGCTGCTGGGCGTATGGCAGCCCGTCCTGGCGCAAGGCGAGGTTGCTGCTTATCACGACGTGACGGCCGCCGAGGCGCTTGACCTCGGACAACAGGCCGTCACGTGCCCTCGCCAGTGATACCTGGAAGGAGCCGCGCTCACGTCTATAGGAGGGCGTGCGCTTCCATCCTTCCGGCCACGTCAGCGGATATGCCTCAATTGCCACAGGTTGCCTCCCCGCACGCACGGCGCTGCAAATAGTCCTGAGCCGAAACCTTCACGCCATCGACGAGAAAGCCCATGTGCTGTCGACGAGGGCCGGTGATGACGAGAGACCATGCATCGCTGTCTTCCAGCCTGATGAAGTGCCAGCGGTCGGCACGCATAAAGCGCAGCGAGCCGGTGGCGTAGTGGCGCATGGCCTCCGGCAACACCTCGGTGTAACCGCCGCGCAGAATCAGCGACGCAAAGTCCCACTCGTGGTCATGGAACACGCTGTCGTCGCTGCGAACGATCTGGTGAATGTGGATCAGCGGCGCAGGCTGCCAGCAGCGCATGAAGACCTTCCCGTCCTTGCGGTGGGCGACCAATGACGGCTTGCCGTGGGCGCAGCGGATGACGCGATTGGCGAAGCGATCGAACAGGCGGATGGTCATGCGGCGGCCTGCTGCGGGATATCCGGGTAATGGCCCCAAGGCGCCCGCATCTCCTCCCACACGGCGTGCGGACAGATCGCGTTCTTCCGGCAGTACCGCGTGCGCTTTCCGTTGATCCAGATTTCGCGACACCCGGTGGCGGTGTTGTCGTAGACGGTGGCGTCGAAGAGGTCGGGGGTTTTCATGAGGCGGCCTGCATATGGCGCAACTCGTCGACCAGGACGTTCACCTCGGCGTGCGCGCGGATGCACGCCTCCTTGAGCTGGGCGATGGCGGCCTCATCGCGTTCAACACGATGGATTGCCAGCTGCAGGCCTTCGGGGAAACGGGGGTCGAAGCTCACCGCATCGCACCACTTGCGTCCCGTCACCCAGAGCTGGCCCTGAATCTGCCAGCGGTATTCGTCGGCATGTGAGCCGTCGCGGAGGGCCATGACGTGCTTTGCCAGGCTGGCTGGGCATTTGATCTCGACCAGCCCATCGCCGCCGACCAGGCCATCAGGAGACACGCCCACGTAGGGCATGGTTTCGTGGACCACGAAGGCGACCTGGGCCACCAGCTCGCCCGTGTGAGCCTCATAGGCTCCGCGTGCAAACGGTTCCAGTTCCTGCCCGCGACGCATGGCATCGTTCTGGTAGGTGGCCTCGGGCTCACCCGTCAGGCGCTCGATGGCAAGCGTTGTGATGAGGTTCGCCCGGCTAGCAGACGGGCCTGAGCGGGTGACCGCCATCAGGTCGGCGAAGCGTGATCCCGTGAACTTACCGGCGCGAGCGGCCAGCCATTCCTGCGATCCCTGGTCCATCACTCGTCTCCCTGGCTATCGATCAGCATGTCGTCTGCCGATTCAGCGATCTGCTGGAACTCGGCGACCTTGTCGGTTACCAGCACGCGCGATTCCTTCGGGAAGGTGTCCTTCCACCAGGTGCGGAAGTGCTCGGTGCCCTTTGCCGCAGCTGCGCGGCAGGCGGAGATGGCCTCGTCACGCTCGGGGCTGTCCTTCGGCGTGGCCTGCTGGGCGGCCCTGGCGGCCGGGCGACTGCCGCGCGCGTCCTCGGCGATCTGGTCGCGGAGCTCGTCGGGCAGGTCTTCGATGTCTTGGGTGAAAATGTCCGACGCGGCAGTGACGGTCAGGACCGCGTCCACCATGGCGCGCTTCTTCGCCATCTTCAGGATCGTGTTGCGCACGTCGGCGGGATTCGTCCGCACCTGCTGTTGCTTCTCTGTGCGACCCTGCCAGGACTTGTATTTGATGCGGCGAAGGTTCTCCGGCGTATCGTCGAACTCTTCTTTGCACACCGGGCGGCGCCAGGCGTATTTCTCTTCCTGGCTTCCACATTCGCCGACGCCCACGCCAAGCACGCGGCCATCCGGCGCGAGAATCTTGTACTTGACGCGGTAGTGGACTTCGCCCGGGCTGCCAAGGTCTTCGACATCGACGTCGGAGCCGAAGCGAAACGTCGCCATCAGCTTCTCGGCGCCGGGCTTGTACAGGCTGACGGACTGCGTGCCGGGGATCTTCCCGTAGTGCGTGCCTTCCTGCATCACGGACCGCATCACGTCCTGGATGAGATTGACCTGGGCGCGCACGTCGGCGGCGGTCAGGCTGCGCTCGCCATAGACGGCGACCGCCTGCTGGGTCATGGGAACAAGGTTGCTCATGGCGTCCTCAGTACTTGATGGTGACGGCCGGGATCTGGCCCGACGCGATCAGGGTGATGACCTGCTTGGCCAGTTCCGCGCTGAGGCCGTTCTTCTCGAAGGCGGCGACGGCGGCGAGGTTGATGGCCTTGCGGTGTTCGCGGTCGGCAGCGCGGCGCGCCTCCTCGGCCTTCACGCGCGCTTCTTCGGCGACGCGTTCGCGCTCGCGGTCTTCGGCCTCCTGTTTGGCCCGGAGTTCGACCTGACGAATGGCTTCGGCCTTCTCGCGTTCGGCGCGCTGTTCGGCCTCCACGCGTTCCCGTTCTGCACGCTCGGCTGCAATGCGTTCGCGCTCCTTGGCTTCGGCCGCTTCGCGCTCGGCGCGGACGACCGCTTCAGCGGCCTCACGCTCCGCGCGCTCGGCAGCTTCCTTCCGGATGCGTTCCTCGCGCTCCTGGCGCTGCTTTTCGGCGCGTTCCGCATCCGCCTTTGCCTTGGCCTCGGCTTCCGCCTTGGCGATGGCTTCCTCGCGGGCGCGGAGTTCTTCTTCCTTGCGCTGCAGTTCGGCCCGGCGCTCAGCTTCCGCCTGCTCAATGGCGCGGCGCTCGGCCTCGATCGCCTCCTGCTTGATGCGCTCCTGTTCCGCTTCCCACTCGGTCAGCGGCTTGCGCACCTCGTCCTTCAGCGCGTCCAGGTAGTCGCGGGCCTTCTTGCGTGCGTTGTCCACCTCGGCCGACTGGCGCTTCCAGTCCGCAACCAGCGTTTTGCCCGCTTCGTCGATAGTGGTCTTCGACCGCGCCACCTTGTACGCCAGCGAGGCAATTTCCTTGCGGCCCTTGTCGGTGGAGACGTCAGGAACAAGCGTGACGGTCTCCTGGCGGATACGCTCCAAGAGTTCGTCCAGCGACTTACCGGTGAAGATTTCGACCGCGTTGACAGACTCAAGCGGGATCAGTGCAGAACCGTCCATTGGAATCCTCTGCACGCTTAAACCCGGCGTGCTCGGTGTTGGAATAAGGTGGCGGCAGGCTGGCCGGTCAACCTTCGGCCCTCGCTGCCCAGCAAGCGCCTGCCGCCGGTGAAATCAGTCATTGACGATGCGGATGCGGGGCTTCACGCGAAGGCGGGGCTTCTTGCGGTGATGGCCGCCTGCATAGAAGCGCGCAGCCCACGCAGCGAGACGTTCATCGTTCGTCAGCGGCGTGCATCCGTCCCAGCTCTTGGGCTTGGTGCGGGTGATGGAGAGGAGGGCGTTCATGCGATCACCACCGAACCGTGGAGTTCTTGAACATGAAGCCAGAACACACTGCACCAGATACGCGCTTGCCTTGGCTGTTGGTCGCCGTAAAGGAGGTTGCGTAGAAGTCGTCCTTGCCGCAGGCGAACCAGGCGTGGCCGGTAACTTCAACATCGGAGAAGCCCTGGGCGCTGAGCGCCCTGCGTGCGTCGTCACCGTTGTAGCAACCCGAAAGAACGGCAGCGACAGCTAGAACTGCGATGATCTTCTTCATGCGTTCGACTCCAGTGAAAGGTTGCCGGCCACCGCGGCGCCAGGGGAAACGCCACCATCCAGGGGTGATGGCTCGGAGGCCGGCAATTGGTTGAGAACCGACGTGATGCGGTAGAGCTGCAGACGCTTCATCAACTCGCTGCGCATCGCGTCGATCTGCGATTCGGAAAGTTCGGACAAGGCAAGGACGCTCATGCCGCCCTCCCACCATGCGAGGTGTGATTCCACAGATGCGCCCGCGCATTCGTCAGCGCCTGCGACATGGAGATGCCCTTGCACATCGTCTGTATGGCGATGCGCTCGGCACTCGCGATCAGCTCAGGACGTGCATCCGCTGCCTTGCCGTAGTTGCGGACGTCGCGGCGAAGGCGGAACAGGTCGGAGGGGTAGATGTAGCTCATGCGGCCTCCATCCACCGCTGAAGCGGCGAGGTGTGGAGCATCGGCGTACGCTTGCGAGCCCACGCGTCGAACTGCGCGGTGAGCGCGTCGCGACGGTCCTCGTACTTCGTCAGCAGCTTGTCGTCGCTGGGCGTCTTGGACCGGAGCGGCATGCCGTAGTCGAGGAAGAGGGAGACGAGGCCGGTGACGTCCGGGTTCTCATTCGGATCGCACAGGAAGGTCTCGACGCAGCCACGGTTGCCGCGCATCTCTTCCAGGGCGTCCAGCTCGGCGGCAGCTCGGTTGTCTGCCTGGTCCTGCACCCGCTGGTACTCGCGGGCGGCTCGTTCGGCGTAGCAGGGAAGGGCGTTCATCGCTCACTCCACAGGGCCTGAAGTGGCCCGATGGAGGAAATATAGTCCCGGCCTATTATTCAATCAATAGGCCAAGCCTAAATTTGTTCCTATCGAAATCGCATCTTCGATATGTCTGGCCTATGAACGGTCAGAAGCGCCTGCGGCGGCGGTGCTCAATCATGGTCCCGATGATGCGGCCAGGGCGGTCGGCATCAATAAACAGGGTAGGGAAGTCAGGATTCAGTGGGGCCAGCTCGATCATACGGTTGCCATCGCGATCAAGGCCGCGGTCGCGGTACTTCTTGAAGGTGGCCTTCTCGGCATCGTCGAGCTTGGCTACTACGAAATCGCCAGGGCGAGGGGCAACGTTTGGGTCTACGATGATTACATCCCCCTGCTGGAACTCCGGCTCCATGCTCTGGCCTTGAATCTTGAGAGCAAAGGCGACCCTAGACAGGTGCGCCGCTAGGTCGGGATCAACACCGATGGCTTCCATGCCGTCTCCTCGCGCATACGGGTCGTTGCTATCCGACCATACGCCGGCCTCAACGTATGAGACCAGCGGTATCTCGCGCATATCGACGGCGCCCGGGATGACAGATGATTCTGCCATCGGGCTTGCCACTGAAAGCTTTTTAGGTTCCTGGCCGGTAATCAGCCATTCCAGTCGAACGCCGAACTCTGCCGCCATCCGTACCAGCTTCGTGCGATCAGGCATGAAATCATCATCAAGCCAACCCTTGGCAGTTGGCTGGGATACGCCGAATCGGTCCTTGAGCCATGCCTGGCGGCCACGGGGCTTCATCCCAAGGTCGTCCATGCACTCGTTGAGGCGCTGGGCAAAGGTCAGCTTGTCATGGCGTATAGGCATAGCCTTTATTGTATTAGGCAAATTCATAGGCTGCCCCTTGCAATGAAAGATTGGCTGGGCCTATGCTTTCGCCATGACTACCGAAACCGCGATCCAGAGGGCCGTCCGTCTTGCAGGCGGACAACGTCGACTCGCCATAGCGCTCGGCATCAAGCAGCCATCGGTTGCCGAATGGCTGAAGCGTGGAAAGGTGCCCGCCACCCGTGCCGCGAGCGTATCGGCAATTACCGGCATCTCCTGTAAGGAGCTGCGCCCCGACGTCTTTGGTGAGCCCAGCAAGAAGAGGGCGGCGTGAGATGGATATGAATCTCATTGCGGACACGTATTTGGCGAGTCTCAGCGAGGTTCCGAAGATCTGTCGATCGCTTGAGACATCCACGAAAGCGAGTCGAGAAAAGCCTGCTTGTAGTCGGCCAGTTGAAATAGCGGATTCGATTCTTGCTCCTCGATCCATTGCGCTTTGGATTGGCTCCAAATGGCGCGCAGCACTTCGGGCTCTTGGTGTGTCGCGATGAGCGCTGCAAGCAGCTTTTTGTGTGCCATCAGTTCGGCAGCCTGCATAAGCAGGATTCGCGATGGATCGCCATCGTTCATGGACTTCCCCTTGCTGGTAGGTGAATCGGCAAAGAGAGCCTATCACCTGGGGAAGTTCGCCTAGCACCACCGCTCCACCCATACCCACTGCCAAGTGATTCTCCAAAGGATTGTTTATGTATCTGGACCCACGCTATCGCCGAGGACGCGAACCGCTTTACCTCAACGATTTCGAGATTGAAGACGGCTCTCTTGCTGCTCGCCTTATCGGAATGGAATGGGGCGAGCTCAAACGAGAGCTGATCAATCAGGGTGTGCGTCGCCTGCTGCGTGAACGCGGTCAGCAGATTAGTGCGGAGCCACATGGACTCTAAAGCGCCGAAACCGGCGCTTTTCGAGGCCCCTTTAAAAGTCGATTCAGTTGGAAGTGATGATGCATTCGGCCGCCTGGTCGCATGTGCCGCATTGGAAGGGTTGTCGATCGAGGCAACCGCAGAGAAGGCCGCCGTGACGGAGCTGGCGGCCATCACTGGCCTGACCTATGAGGACTCTCTCGAACTTTTGAGGGGCCTCAAAAAACGTCCTTCGCAGGACTGAAACGCCGGCTTCAAACGGCCTCGTTTCCCAGCTCCATCCAGCGTTCCACGTTCGACCATTAGCTCACCACGAGCACGAGAACACCAATGCACACCGTCATCGACTTCCGCATCCAGGACATGACCAAGCACGACGACCGCGTCTTGCCGGATGGCTCCATCCGTGTCGATGACCACGAATTGCTCGACCTGAAGATGCGGCTGATGCAGCGCGAACTCGACGCGTCCACCCAGGAGGCAGCATGACCACCATCCGCCAAGAAACCCACTGGGATCGTGATTGCCGCCTGCGCCTGATCGAGACGCCGGCATCGCGCGCAACCGACCCGAGCACATCGGCCGACGCTGAGGCAGAGATCAACGCCACCGGCCTGCGCGCCTTCCAGCAGTCGCAGACGACCAGTGCAGTGCGCCGCTATCCCGGCTGCACGATGGCCGAGCTTGCGCAGAAGACTGGCCTAGATCGCTACATGCTCGGCCGCCGCATCAGCGAGTGCGAAACCGCGGGAGTCGTTTTCCGGGGCCTCAAAAGGCGTTGTTCGGTCACTGGTCGGATGGCGGAGCCGTGGTTCGCGGTGGATCCGGAGCAGAAGGTGGCTGCGTGATGACGAAGGTATTCAAGGCCAAAGACCCCTTGCGCCTTTGGTTGCAGCAGACGCATGCACCGATTTGCTGCTGCGATCACTGCTTCGAAATTCAGACCAAGGGTTCGTCATCGCCCATCGAGACAATGATGGAGAACGCCATAGCGTTCGCACGAAAGAACAGCTATGACGATGCGCGATGGGAGTTCCATCGCGAATGGCCGGTGCACGAATACCAGGCAGATTTTGTTCTTCTGGCCCCGGCATTCATGATCGTCATCGAGTGTGATGGTCATGACTATCACGAGCGCACCAAGGAGCAAGCCGCGCACGATCGGAAGAGGGATCGCGCTATGACGGTGTCTGGTATCACTGTGCTGCGTTACACGGGCTCGGAGATCTGGCGCAATCCATTTGCGTGCGCAGAGCAGGTCATCAGCCTAGCGCTATCTATGCAGGTTCAGCACGATCTGCAGGCGACTCGCCCATGAGTCGCGCCCGTAACATTAAGCCCGGCTTCTTCAAAAACGATCTTCTGGCCGAGTGTCATCCGCTGGCACGGATCCTGTTTGCTGGCCTGTGGTGCGAGGCCGATAGGGAAGGGCGCCTGGAAGATAGGCCGAAGCGTCTAAAGGCAGAGTGCCTACCCTATGACGACTGTGACGTCGACGTCCTTCTCGCCGACCTTGCGAAGCGCGGCTTCATCCAGCGCTACGAGGCGGATGGCGTCGCTTACATCGCTATTGTCGAGTTCCTGAAGCACCAGAACCCCCATGTACGTGAAATGCCGAGTGTCATCCCGGCCCCGCCCAATGCAAAGCACAACCTAGGCACTGCCAAGGCACAACCTAGGCAGTGCTCGGAACTGGATGAGCATGGAACTGGCCCGGCTCTTTCCCCTTCCCCTCATTCCTCATCCCCTTCCCAGACGCCTCCGGCGTCCGCGCGAGCGAGCACGAGCACGCCCGAGGATGGGCAGCTTCCTCATGAGATTGATCCTGAGCGCTGGGCTTCGTACCGGGATCAGCTCGCCGACGATGGGAAGCTTTCGATCAGCCGCATCAAGACCGCGATGTTGCAGTTGCACAAGGTCGTCAAGGCCGGTCATGACGGCAATGCAGTGCTGACTGCTGCCGTGATGCGCGGACTGCGCGACCTGGAGGACACGGCCAACCGCTTGGCGAAGGAGGGTAGTCAACCCAACGCCGCCCGCGCTGGCCCCACCCAGGGCCACGGCAAGACTGTCACTGCTGTACTCGCACTCGAAGAGGTGAAACGTGGATTGGATAACTCGGGAACTGGCTACGGGCCTACAGCAGCTGATCTGCCTAGGCTTGGAGCGTCAGCCAGCCGCTGAGCTGATCAAAGGCACGCTGGCGATGTGGGGGCGCGTGATCACGAACGGCCGCGCCTTCGACGAGCAGCGCGATACGCCGCGCTTCCGTGCCGCGTTCCTGACGCTGGGCGCGCGCCGCACCTGGCCGGCGCCGCAGGACTTCATCGACGCATTGCCTCGAATCGAGAAGGAGCGGACTCCGCTCCGCCTGATGTCGGACGAACAGCGCGAGCGTAATCGGAGGCGCATTAACGGCCTGATCGACAAGCTCAACTTCGGAGGCGGCAATGACACCGCTGCGTGATCGCATCCTCGGAGCCCTGGCGTTGCAGCCGATGACCATTGCCGACTTGGCTGTAGCGCTGTGGCTTGCGACCAGTACGGTCCGGCATTCCATCACCGGACTGCATGAGTCTGGCGACGTCATGTGCGCCGGCACGATCCATAGGAAGAACGGCGCTCCGCGCAAGCTTTGGAGGCTCGCATGACCCGCTGCCACCACTGCCGTTGCCGCCTGACCCAGGACGAGGTCATGTACTACGGCCACTCGTGCAACAGCTGCGAGGGGTGGCTGATGCGGAGGTGGGATGACCTGGAGTCGGGCCGTCGCTCGATGCCTATCCCACCGCGCGTGCTCGGCAATGTCCTCTTCTGCATCATCGCCGCCTGCATCTTCGTGGCCTTCATGGACTGCATGTGGCGGTCGGTTGGGGGTGGGCGGTGATGGTTCGCAAGGGAACCATTTTCGAGTCTCGGCCTGACGGCGAGTACGCCCTATGCAAGCCATGCCATCGGCAAGGCTACGGGCAAGACAGCTGGCATCCGGCTACTGCTGAGTTCTGGCCCATAGAGCACGCCAAAGTGCTGTTTTACCGATGCCGCGCCTGCATGGCTGATGCCATTCACTGCGGCCAGCGCCATCGCCGAATGGAGCAAGCCGCATGAGCTATAGCGACTTCATCGCGGGCAAGCTACAACATGCGCTGCCCACAGGCCTTTCCTATGATCCCCGACTCGACGCCTACGATCTGCTCCCGCATCAGCATGACCTAGTGCGTTGGTCGCTTCGACGTGGCCGTTGCGCCATCTTCGCGGACACCGGCCTCGGCAAAACCCGCATGCAGCTGGCCTGGGCTGACCAGGTACACCGCGTGACTGGCTTTGACGTGCTGATCCTGGCCCCACTGGCGGTCGCGGCGCAGACGGTCGAGGAAGGGAAGGCCATTGGCGTCACCGTCCACCCTTGCCGCGAGAGGGACGATGCGAGACCGGGCATCAACATCACCAACTACGACCGGCTACACAAGTTCGAGCCGGCCGCGTTCGGCGCGGTGGTGTTGGACGAATCCTCTTGCATCAAGCATAGCGACACCAAGACCCTGGCGGCGCTCCTGCAGGCCTTTGCCTCCACGCCTTTCAAGCTTTGCGCCACAGCGACACCAGCGCCAAACGACTGGACCGAGCTGGGCACGCATGCGGAGTTCCTCGGCATTTGTTCGCGCGCCGAGATGCTAGCCGAATACTTCGTGCACGACGGCGGCGAAACCCAGGTCTGGCGCTTGAAAGGCCATGCCCGCGAGCAGTTCTGGCGCTGGGTAGCCAGCTGGGGCGCCATGGTGCGCCGGCCGTCCGATCTGGGCCACGATGATAGCGCCTATCTGCTGCCGCCGCTGCATATCCACGAGCACCTCATCGAGACGCAGGCCGAAGCCACCGGGATGCTGTTTGCGCTGGAAGCCTCGACCCTGAGCGAGCGCCGCGCGGCCCGTAAGGGCAGCCTGGCGGATCGTGTGGCTGCCTGTGCCGCCATGGTCAATGCCACGGAAGGTCCGGCCATCGTGTGGTGCGACCTTAACGACGAGTCCAAGGCCCTGGTGAAGGCCATCGATGGCGCACTGGAAATCACGGGTGCCGACGACGTTGACGTGAAAGAGGCCCGCTTGGACACGTTCAAGCATGCGCCAAACCAGCGC
Source organism: Dyella jiangningensis (assembly GCA_000632805.1). Taxonomy (GTDB): domain Bacteria; phylum Pseudomonadota; class Gammaproteobacteria; order Xanthomonadales; family Rhodanobacteraceae; genus Dyella; species Dyella jiangningensis. The sequence continues at coordinate 1,358,905 of CP007444.1, forward strand.
CTGATCAGTAAGCCATCCATCTGCGGCTTCGGCCTCAACTGGCAGCACTGCGCCACCATGGCCTTTGTCGGCGTGACTGACAGCTACGAGGCCTATTACCAAGCCGTGCGTCGCATCTGGCGCTTCGGCCAAACCCAGCCCTGCCACGTTCATATTTATGCCAGCCATCTCGAGGGTGCTGTGGTGGCGAACTTGAAGCGCAAGGAAGCTGCCGCGCTGTCGATGGCCGATCAGTTATCCACCGCGACCCGTGATGCCGTGCGCGCAGAAGTGACCGGCGTCACCCGACAGACCAACTCCTATCTGCCACGCCAGCGCATCACTGTGCCGCACTGGCTCACCTCGGAGATCGCATGAACGTTTTGGATCAGAACCATACGGATAACTACTCTCTTTTCCATGGCGATTGCGTGGAGGTGCTCGCCGGTCTGCCGGAAAAGAGCGTGGATTACTCGATCTTCTCCCCGCCATTCTCCAGTCTATATACCTACTCCAATAGCCCGCGTGACATGGGCAATTGCCGGACGGACGAGGAGTTCTTCGAGCACTTCAGCCATCTCGTGGCGCAGCTCAAACGTGTGATGAAGCCGGGCCGCAACGTCAGCTTCCACTGCATGCTGCTGCCGACTAGCAAGGTCCGCGAGGGCTACATCGGCCTGAAGGACTTCCGCGGCGACCTGATCCGCGCGTTCCAGGTGGCTGGATTCATTTTCGCCAGCGAAGTGGTGATCTGGAAAGACCCCGTGACGGCTATGCAGCGCACCAAAGCGCTAGGCCTGCTGCACAAGACTGTGCGCGAGAACGCCTCTATGAGCCGCCAGGGAATCCCCGACTACTTAGTAACCATGCGGGCGCCGGGTGACGTGGAAGATCGCGTGACGCACGCCACGGCCGACTACCCAGTTAGCCGCTGGCAGCAGATCGCCAGCCCCGTATGGATGGATATTGATCCGAACGACACTCTGCAATTCCGCTCCGCTCGGGAGAACGATGACGAGCGCCACATCTGTCCGCTGCAGCTGGAAGTCATTCGCCGCGGCATCGAACTGTGGACCAATCCCGGCGACGCAGTGCTCACCCCGTACCTCGGCATCGGCTCGGAAGCCTATTGCGCCGTTGAGATGGGCCGGCGTGCGGTTGGCATTGAGCTGAAAGGAAGCTACTACCAGCAGGCGGTGCGTAATCTTGAAACCCTATCGGCACAGGGGATCCTGTTCGGCGAGGCCGCATGACCAACCCCAACACCTACCTCCGCCGCAAGATCGTCGATGCGCTTGGCGAAGGACCGAGCACGTCCGAAGCGCTGGCGTTGAAGGTCAACGCTCAGCATCACTCTGTGTTGCCGGCGCTGCGATCCATGGCGGCGCAAGGGATGCTGCGTAAGTCCATCCCGCGCGACCGGGTTCCGGTTTGGAGGTTGGCGTGAGCATTGTGCAGCGCTTTGAGCGCAATAGGGCCGGCCGCGATTTCGTCGTTGGCGACATTCACGGCTGCTTTGGCTTGCTCAATCAAGCCATGGACAAGGTCGGCTTTGACGAGTCGCGCGACCGCTTGTTCAGCGTTGGCGATCTGGTCGACCGTGGACCGTCGTCGCATGAGGCCATCGACTGGATTGCGCGGCCCTGGTTCCACGCGGTACGTGGCAATCACGAGCAAATGGCGATCGGTGTTGCCAATGGTCGGCACGACCACGACAACTACCTGCGAAACGGCGGCGGTTGGTTCCTGTCGCTGAGCGAGGATAGGCAAAGGCTCTTTGCAGCTGTCTTCGACTCCCTGCCTATCGCAATTGAGATCAATCACGAAGTTGGTCGAGTCGGTTTGGTCCATGCGGACATTTGGGGTGATTCGTGGGATGGATTCATCCGCGAACTGCAGTCCGGCTTGTCCAACTCCAAGCGTCACAAGCTGGCCGAGGTAGCCCTCTGGTCTCGGTCGCGCATCCAGGCACACCAAGCAGGCTATCCGACAGCGCCGGTCAGTGACCTTCACGCCATGTTCGTTGGCCACACCCCGGTGGAAAGGCCGATTTGCCTGGGTAACGTCGTCTACATCGACACGGGAGCCGTGTTTGGCCGGTCGCTCACGCTGATCAATATTGCTGACTGCGTGAGTGCGCAGGCGGAGGCAGCATGACCGCCCAAGTCATCAACAGCGCCGAGTCGCTGCAGCGCGTGCTTGGCGACATTCGCCAGCTGTGGAACCAGCACAAGTTCCTCCGTCTGAATATCAAGACGGGGAAGGATCGGAGCCTTGATCAGTCGGCGCTTTCGCATGTCTGGTATGCGCAGATCGCGCAGGAGCTTCGCGAAGACACGCCGGAAGGGGTGAAGTGCGAGTGCAAGCTCCGCTTCGGTGTGCCGATCCTCCGCGCGGCCGACGCGGACTTCCGCGAGATGTACGACACCGCCATCCGTGGCCACCTCAGCTACGAGCAGAAGCTGAAGGCTATGCGGTTCCTACCGGTGACGTCGCTGATGACGGTCAAGCAGCTCAGCCAGTACCTGGAAGACGTGCAGGCGCATTACGCGACGCGTGGCGTGGTGCTGGAATTTCCGGAAGAGGGAAGGAGGGCCTGAATGGCGACTGCAGCAGAAAAGCGCCATATGGACCGCGTTGCCAAGCTGCCATGCGCATGCTGTGGCTGCTATGGCGTCCAGGTTCACCACATACGCGAAACGATGGGCAAGGGGCAGCGGGCGAGCAACTGGCTCACGATACCGCTGTGCCCGTCATGCCATACCGGACCGCACGGAATACATGGCGACCGAGCCATGCTCAAGATCATCAAGGCCGATGAGCTTTCGCTGTTGGCCGACACCCTGCGCCTGCTGGCGATAGGTGCGGCATGAGCATCATACATGGATCGGCCATTGAGCACCGCCGCTATTCAGAACGCGTAGCGCCCACATCACGCCGGAAGTGCCATTGCGGATGCGGCCGAAGAGCGACGCACAAGGGGATGGCGAATGGCGTCGCGCTCACCAGTGCTTGCGAGCTGGGTATTCGACGCTGGATTAAGACGGGTTCAGTGCGAGCAATACGGAGGCACGCATGATGCGGCATTCCAAGAAAGACGCCAACCACGACGAACTGGTCAGCCTGTTCGAGAGACTGGGCTGCACCGTTGCGCAAATGCATGCCTGTGGCGTGACTGGTTTTCCTGACGTGGTCGTTGGATCAATCGGGCGGTCTTGGCTGGTCGAATTCAAGAGCCCGGAGAGCCGCTACGGGCGCGCCGGCCTCAACGACAACCAGTCCGCCTTTGCGCGTGATTGGCGTGGCGGTCGCGTGTATGTGGCCACGAATGCGGACGACGTCATCGAGCTAGTGAAGCATTGGCGGAGGGCGGCATGAATGATCTATCACCACCTGACCCACGCCCTGCGGATCCTGAAGCTTCCCGGCAGCCAGTGGATGTCGGAACTGGACAAGCTGACTCCGGAAGCTCGAGCGGAATGCGAGCCGTGGCTTCGCGCTCAGGCAGCAAGGCTGCGGACAAAGAGGCTGAGCGCATCGCCATCCGCCTCCTCAGTGACGCCGAACTCGCCCACGAGGCCAAGACGATGAGACGGAAAGCCAGCTACGCCCAAGGCATGGCCGACAAGCTGGACCGAGAGATAAAGCGGCGGCGCCGCGCCAAGCGCCAAGCCATAAACGAAGCGAACAGAGGGGAGTGATATGCACGTTGGCAAACTGATGGCTCGGCTGAACCCCAAGAACGTCCGCTTCGATGTTGGCGCGGGCGGAATCCCCGAACTCACTTCGACCGACATTGCTGCCGCCCTCGGCATGGTCCCGGCTGGTCTGGGCCGCGAGCTGTTGTGCCGCATGTGGTGGCCGGATGGCGCTGACCTGACCGCGCGCGACTTGTCGCAGATGCTCCTGAACTGTCTCGAGCGGGAATGGGCGCGGCGCGAATCGGCCATGCTGGACGGCATGCTGGCCGTGGCTGCGCACCGCGGCGGCGATTCCCTTCGCCGTGCCCAGCGCATGTATGGCGAAGCCCACGCCAACCGCTGGCCCAAGTTCGTGGCTGTTCCCGAGACCGGCGAGCTCAACTCCGTGTACCCGGCCATGGCGCGCTGCGTCGTGTTGGAAACCATCGAACCCAAGCATTGCCCAGCCTGCGGCGGCCGTGGCCAGGTGAAATCGTCCACGGGGCCGAAGGTATGCGATCGGTGCGAAGGTGCGGGCACGGTGGCCTATGGCAATACGCGCCGCGCCCGTCACCTAGGCGTGATCGAGTCGGCCTACCGGCAGACATGGGACCGTCCATACACTTGGCTACTCGAGCATGCGACGGACGAACTTCGCTCAGCCACTCGTGCCATGGAGCGTGCGGCGGCGTAGAAACTCGCAGTTTCGACTTGCGAAAACCGTCGTTACAATGACTCTGCCTCTCCGGCCCACCGGAGAAAATGCACCACGAAGCCCCGCCATTGTGCGGGGCTTTTGCTTTCCGCGGGCCTGGTCTAACGGCAAGGCGCAGCCCGTCCCCGGCTGAAGATGTGAGTTCAAGTCTCACGGCCCGCTCCAAACACGGATTGCCCATGCTCCCCAGCCAGAACGCCATCAATCTGGCGAAGGAGTCCGAAGGCTTGCGGCTGTCGGCCTATCGCGACGTCGGCGGTGTTCCGACCATCGGCTGCGGCCACACCGCAGGCGTCCAGATGGGGCAGGTGATCACCGTCGAACAGGCGGAGCAGTTCCTCGCTGATGACCTGGATATCGCAGGCGTCCACGTCGAGCAATTGGTGAAAGTGCCTCTGACGCAGGGCCAGTTCGATGCCCTAGTGGACTTCGTGTTCAACCTGGGATTTGCCCGTCTGCGCGATTCGACCTTGCTCCGTGTTCTCAATCGCGGCGATTACCAGGCTGCGGCACAGCAGTTCAAGTTCTGGGTGATGGCAGCGGGGCAGGTGCAGCCCGGCTTGGTCAAACGCAGGGCCGCCGAGACGGCTCTTTTCCTATCCGACTCGGTGACTTCGTGACGGCGCCCGATCCTATGGACTTGCAGAACGCTCCCGACGGCCACCTCCATCTCCGGCTTGGACCGGTGGAGAAGATCATGGCCGGCGGCCTGTCCGCGCTGCTGGTGTTCCTGTTGGGCTGGGTGTTCCGCAACTTCGACAGTCGCCTTGAGACGCAATCGAAGGCGATGCAGGAACTTTCCACTGCTCAAGCAGTGACAAATGCGCAACTTGCGACCCTGTCGCAGCAGCTTTCCGACGTTCCAGGCCTGACTCGGCAGATGGCTGAGATCAAGGTCCAGACGGACCGCAACACTCAAGACATTCACGAACTCCAGACTGTACGGAGGTTGAAGTGAAACTCGTCAGCCACGCCAATCTTTGGCACCGTCTCTGGAGCATCCGTCTCGGCATTCTGACTGCAGCCCTGAAGGGCGCGGACGTTGCCTACCGGAACATGCACGCCGACTGGGCAGCGCACTTGCCGGGGTGGCTACTTGGCGGCTTGGGTTGGGCGTCGCTTGCGACTGGCGCCGCGGCTACTGCCGCCGTTCTCATCCAGCAGCAAAGCCTGAACTCGACCGACACGATCACGCCGACTGTTCCGGAGAACCAGGCGTGATCCGACTGTATGTCTACGCCGGCGCGCTGATCGCTATCGCGCTGTGCCTGCTTGGTGGTGGCTGGTACGCCCATCATGCGGGCTATGCCTCGGGCGTGGCCTACCAGACGCAGTTAGACAAGAAGTCCATCGATGCCGCCAACGAGGCGCGCGGTGAGGCACTAGCTCAGGTGACCGCATCCGCAGATGCCCTGAAGCAGGTCAATGCGAACGCCGCACTCGAGAAGTTGAACGCCGCTGTCCAGCAGGGCCGTGTGGAAGCCGCGGTGGAGCAGCTGAGCAAAGAGAAGCAAGCCGCCCAGTCCGCCGCAGCCGTATGGCAGGCGAAGTTCAAACAGGCATCCACCACCACAGCATGCGCAGGCACGCTGAAGGAGGAACTATGCCCCGCACTGAGCGACTTTTAGCCATGCAGTGGATCATTCGCACGGTCGTCCTGCTGCTGGCGTGCATCGTCCTGCTGGCCCTGTTCGGCTGTACGCCGGTCAAACCGCAGCCCGTGATCCCTCAGGTCGTGACGCAGACCGTGACCAAGTACGTCCAGGTTCCGTCTGAGCTCATTGCGCCTTGTCCCGTGGAACAGCCGCTGTCCCGTACGGTAGCCGAGGCTGTGAGGGTGGCCCGGGCCCGTAAGGATGCACTCATTCAGTGCAACCACCAGCTGGACCAGATCCGAAGCCTTGGCAAGTCCAACCCATGACGACGACCGCCGAGCACATCGAGCACCGCACCATCAAGGACTTCGCGGTCGATCCTGATCACGTTGAGCGAGCGGAGTCGGCAGAGTTCAGGGCGGCAAAGAAGCGGCTGCGAGAGGACGGGCACTATGTGTGCTGGGTCGCCAGCTGCCGCTCCACGGACAAGCTGCAGGTGCATCACCTGGGCGCGGAATGGATGTTCGAGAACGTCGTCGACTTCGACCGTCTCAAGGCTTTCCTGCTCAGCTTCGACCCGTACGGCTACTCGCGTCTCCTGCAGCATCAGCCGATCACGTCTGTGGATGACATCCGCAACATGCTGGTCATCTGCCAGTGCCATCACACCGGCGTCAACCACGAGGACGGATCGGGCGGGACTGGCATCCATTCCTGCACGTTCCCGACCTGGGCCGCGCAGTGCGTGACGGTCGATGGTGGCAATCCCATTCCGCAGCCAGGCGAGACCTTTGACCAGGCAATGGCCCGCATCAAGAAGCACGAGCGTTGATTGCCCGACCGGGCTTTGAAAAAGAATCAAAGGAATCAAACGATGCGCGGCGGGAAGCGACCGAATGCTGGTCGCAAGGCCGGGGCGCCCAATAAGGCCAGCGCTGCCCGCGAGGCGGCGGTGAAGGCTTCGGGAATTACCCCGCTGGACTACCTGCTGAAGGTGATGCGCAACAGCGCAACACCTACAGCCATGCGCCTGGACGCTGCGAAAGCCGCAGCCCCCTACGTGCACCCAAAGCTATCGTCGGTTGAGTTGAAGGGTGACCCGGAGAATCCTGTCGAGCAACGAGTGACGGTGGTTGATGAAAAGGCAGTCGCCGCCGCAGTCGCGAAGGTCGAGTCCGACTATTGAGCTGACGCTCGAGCAGGCGGTCATAAAGACTAAGTGCGAGAAGGACCATCTGTTCTTCACACGGTACTTCTTCAAGCATCGGCAGGGGATAAAGTTCCGGGTCAACTGGCATCACAAGCTGATCTGCAGCGTGATTGAGTCCGTGCTCACCGAGCCTGGCGTCAATTACGTGGTGAATGTGCCGCCGGGTTCGTCCAAGACGGAGCTGGTGGCGATCAATCTGATTGCACGGGGCTTGGCGCTGAACCATCGGGCGCGCTTCCTGCACATCAGCTACTCGGATGACCTGGCCCTGCTGAACTCGGAGACGGCCAAAGAGATCGTCCAGTCAGACGCGTTCCAGGAGCTATGGCCCCTTGCGATCGCGGACGACGCGAAGAGTAAGAAGCGCTGGAACGTGGTGGTGGACGGCAAGAAGGCCGGCGGCGTGTATGCCGTCTCTCTTGGCGGTCAGATCACCGGTTTCCGCGCTGGCCACATGGCCGAAGGATTCCAGGGCGCCATCATCATCGACGACCCGTTGAAGGTCGAAGACGCCTACAGCAAGACCAACAGGGACAAGGCGAACCGCAAACTGCTGTCCACCGTGAAGAGCCGCAAGGCCAATCCGGACACGCCGATTTTGGTGATCATGCAGCGCTTGGCTGAGGAAGATCCGACCGGCTTCATCAAGTCGGGGAAGCTTCCGGGCGAATGGCGCTTCGTCGAGATACCTGCGCTGATCACGGACGCCTATGTAGACGCTCTGCCAGAAGCATTGCGCGATGAGGTGGAAGACTCGCCGCGCGACGACGACGGCCGTTTCAGCTATTGGCCCTACAAGGAGCCGCTGGACGACATGCTCGCCATGGAGCGGGCGGACCGGTATGTGTTCACCGGTCAGTACATGCAGAGGCCGAGCCCCTTGGGCGGTGGCATCATCCAGAGCGCCAGGTTTGGCCGCTATCAGGTGGTGCCGGAACTGGTGAAGAGAGTCATCTACGCCGACACGGCGCAGAAGACCAAAGAACGTAACGATTACAGCGTCTTCCAGTGCTGGGGTCTGGGCAAGTTCGGTGGGATCTACCTGCTGGACCAGATTCGCGGCAAATGGGAAGCGCCCGAACTCAAACGCAGGGCGATCGACTTCTGGAACAAGCACCTCGCCTGGGGCGGCCCACACGGCTCCGCCTTGGTGAAGATGCGCGTCGAGGACAAGGCGAGCGGCACGGGGCTGATTCAGGACATCCGCGCTGACGGTGCAATTCCCATCGAGGGGATCGAGCGAGACAAGGACAAACTCACGCGCGTCATGGACGTTGTGAGCTATATCGAGTCGGGCTATGTGCACATCCCAGACTCGGCGCCATGGGTGAGTGACTTCACGCAGGAATGTGACGCCTTCACGGCGGACGACACGCACGCGCACGACGACCAGATTGATCCGATGGTGGATGCGATCTCTGACCTCCTCGGCGCGGGCCGGGTAACGAACCTTTGGGCCAAACTCGCCTCATGAGCAAGAACCGGCAGCGACGAAATCAGGCCGCGCGGGTTCAGGCGCAGGCGCAAGCCGGTTCCGGCAAGCGCTTCATGGTGGGCGACAGCTTCGCCAACTTCGAAGCGCGTGTTGGTATTGGCACCAACAACCAGTCGTCCGGGTCGGGCTACCAGTTCGATTACATCAGCCGTAACCGCGTGCAGGTCGAAGCGATGTATCGCTCGAGCTGGATCGTCGGCGCGGTGGTGGACTGCATTGCCGAGGACATGACGCGCGCAGGCATTGACCTGAACACGTCACTGAGCCCGGAGGACCAGACCAAGATCCATGCCGCCTTCGAGCGGATGCAGTTGTGGGATCGGTTGTGCGACAACATCAAATGGGCCCGCCTGTATGGCGGCTCCATCGCCGTGATGCTGATCGACGGCCAGAAGCTGGATACGCCGCTCAACCTGGATTCCATCGGCCCGGGGCAGTTCAAGGGTCTGCTGGTCCTCGATCGCTGGCTGGTACAGCCCACGCTGCACCTGCTGGTACAGGAATACGGTCCGGACTTCGGTTTGCCGCAGTTCTACGACGTGGTGGCCGACGCGATGGCGTTGACTCGCCAGCGTATCCACCACAGCCGCGTCATTCGCGTGGATGGCGTCGATTTGCCGTACTGGCAGAAGATCGCCGAGAACCTGTGGGGTCAATCGGTCATCGAGCGCCTGTTTGATCGCCTGGTGGCCTTCGACAGCACGACCCAGGGCGCAGCGCAGCTGGTCTACAAGGCTCATCTGCGCACCATCAAGGTTAAAGGCCTGCGCGAAGTGATCGCGATGGGCGGTCCGGCGCTTGAGGCGCTGGCCAAGAATGTGGAGATGATCCGTCGATTCCAAAGCAACGAGGGGCTGACGCTCATCGACGCTGAAGATGACTTCGACGCGCACCAGTACACGTTCGCGGGCCTGGCCGACATGCTCACGCAGTTCGGCCAGCAGTTGTCTGGCGCGGCAGAGACACCGCTTACCCGTTTGTTCGGTCAGTCGCCCACGGGGATGAACTCGACCGGTGATGGCGAGATGAAGCAGTACCACGAGAGCGTCGGCTCCAAGCAAGAGCGTCGCCTTCGTCCCGGTGTGACCAAACTGCTCGACGTCGTATGCCGGTCCGAGCTGGGCGCGCCACCGCCGCCGGACTTTGCTTTCGAGTTCAATTCGCTCGAGCAGCAGTCGGATGCGGACAAGGCGGACATCGCCCAGAAGACCACAGCGAGCGTGCTGGACGCCTACGACGCCGGCCTCATCAGCCAGAAGACCGCCCTGCAGGAGCTGAAGCAGTCCAGCGAGGCGACGGGCATCTGGACTAACGTGACCGACGACCTGATCAACGAGGCTGAAAATGCTCTTCCGGACCCCACTGAAAAGGATGCGGGCGACGGATCGCAAGAAGAGTCGGGGGAAGGTACGAAGCCGGAAAGCGGAGACCCAGTACGCCGCGCAGCTTAGGCGCGTCGCACGTCAGGTAGGGCACCTGATCGATGCCTTTCCTGCGGGTGATCCGTCGGTCGTCCCGACGATCAACGACATGTTGCAGCGGTATTCCGAGGCGCTGACTGGGTGGGCAACCCGAACGGCGACACGGATGCTGGTGGAAGTGGACGCGCGGGATCGGTTGTCCTGGGCCGAGCTCGCCGGCGAGATGAGCCGGGAGCTTCGTCGAGAGATACAGGCCGCGCCCACGGGTGAGCTATTCCAGGCGCTGTTGAACGAGCAAGTCACGCTGATCAAGTCCATTCCCTTGGACGCAGCGCAGCGTGTGCACGAGCTGACTATCAAGGGTCTGGAGGACTCTACCCGGGCCAGCGAGATCGCCAAAGAGATTGGGCGTTCGGGAGAGGTAGCCACGAGCCGCGCGAACCTGATCGCACGGACCGAGGTGGCTCGCACGGCGTCGACGCTGACGCAGTCGCGCGCCGAGCACGTCGGATCCGAAGGCTACATCTGGCGCACGTCGGGCGACTTGGATGTTCGCGACAGCCACAAGCAGATGAACGGAAAGTTCGTCCGGTGGGATGACCCGCCGACGCTTTCTGATGGGACGAAAACCCACGCCGGGCAGATCTACAACTGCCGGTGTTACCCAGAGCCGGTGCTCCCGGAGTAACCATGTCCACCCGTACTACCGACTTCGATGCGTCCGGCGCGTCGCGCTATTACACGGTCTCGAAACTAGGTCCCAAGCGCTCGCTGACACCCGAGGGGTATCTGCTGTGCCTGGACGTTCCCGTGGCACGCACGGGCGAAATGCTCTACGCCGAGGGCGAGATTGCTGGTGAAGACGGGGAAGAAATCACGGGCGGTCCAGACAAGATCATTCGCGTCTCGCGCGGTCCAGAAGACCTCTTCCGCCCGGAGACTATCGCGAGCTTCGAAGGTAAGTCGGTCACGCTCGGCCATCCTGATGAGTTCGTGACGAAAGAGAACGTCAAACAGCACGAAGTCGGAACCATGATGAATGTCCGGCGCGGCAGCGGCATCGAGGACGACTTGATGCTCGCTGACCTCCTGATCAAGGACCAGAAGGCCATCGACGCCATCCAGAAGGACGGCATCGAAGAGGTCAGCAACGGCTACGAAGCCGACTACGAACAGCAGCAACCGGGGCGCGCGGCTCAGCGCAACATCCTAGGCAACCACGTCGCACTGGTTGAACGAGGCCGTTGCGGCCCGCGGTGCGCAATCGGAGACGAAGCAATGGCAAAGCCCACCAAGAAATCCAAGTTCACGGACTTCCTGATGCGCGCCTTCAAGGCGAAGGACGCGGACGAGGTCGAGAAGATCGCTGAAGAGGCTGAGTCGATGGACGAAGACTCGGACGGCGACGACAAGGACAAGAAGGACAAGAAGACCGAGGACGGTCTGAAGAAGGTGCTGGACGCGGTAAACGCCCTGGGCGAGCGCATCGAGAAGCTCGAAGCCAAGGACGAAGACGGCGACGACCAGGACGACGACGAAGACGGTGACGAGACCATGGACACCGTGATCGGCGCCGAGACCGCTGGCAAGCTCAGCGATGCTGGCGTGAAGCTCTACACCGGAGACAGCGCCAAGAACATCCCGGCCCTCGCCGAGATCCTGGCCCCGGGCACCAAGCTGCCGACCTTCGACGCCAAGACCACGGACGCGCAGCGCGCGCTTTCGCTGTGCAAGTGCCAGCGCAAGGCCCTGGACGCGGCCTACCAGACCGACGCCGGCCGCGCCGCGATCGATCCCTTCCTGGGCGGCAACAAGGCCGACTTCGGTCGTCTGCCGCTGCCTGTCCTGAACGCCGCGTTCGTCGGCGCCGCAAACCTGATGCGTGCCAAGAACAACGACGGCACGAACAAGGCCGCGCTCTCCACCAAGGATTTCGGCCGTCCGACGTCCGTGTCCGACATCAACGCTCGCAACCGCGAGTTCTACTCCAAGCGCTGAGGAATCCTCGACTATGACTGCTTACCTGTATCGCATGCCGTCGGGCATTCCCGGCATGGTGTCTCGCGAAGAGAACAAGACCATCGAGACGGTCCCGTTCGATTCGACCGCGCCGTTCTCGGCCTTCGGCCTGTTCGGCAAGATCGTGTCCGGCAAGCTCCAGCCGGTGGGCGCCGGTGACGTCGCGACGGCCATCTACGGCCTGCTGGTGAAGCCGTTCCCGGCCAACTCCAGTCAGGAAGGTCTGGGCACTGCCGTTCCGCCGACCAGTGGTCCTGCCAACGTGTTGCGCCGTGGCTATACCACCGTGCAGCTCAATGCCGGTACGGCAGCGCTCAACGGCACGGTGTATGTGCGCGTGGCGACGCCGGGCTCCGGCAAGCCCATCGGCGGCATCGAAGCCGCGGCCGACAGCACCAACACCATCGTCGTCGCCAACTGCACCTTCATGGGTGCGGCGGACGCCTCCGGCAACGTCGAGATCGCCTACAACATCTGATCCCACCCACAAGCTGCCACGCACTGAAACCGCCTCCGGGCGGTTTTTTTGTGGGCGCGATTCGGAGACCGAACACATGAAAGAACTGATTCTGCCGCGCTCGGTGAAGCGCGCCTATACGCGCGATGGTCTGATGACCTTCGACGCGGCCACCATCGACAGCTCCGGCTCGTTCCTGATCGGTGAGCTGGAGCGTCTGGACCAGACCCTGCACATGCCGCTGGCCGCCGTGACCTGGGGTCGCGACATTCAGCTGCGCGAAGACGTCTCGATCGCCGATGAGGTGTCGAGCTTCACGAACTCCACGTTCGCGGCCGCCGGTGGCACGTCGCCGAGCGGTAAGGCTTGGATTGGCAAGGACGCGAATGCCATCACCGGCATCCAGCTGGATATCGGCAAGACTGCCCAACCGCTGACCCTGTGGGGTATGCAGCTGGGTTGGACCATCCCCGAGCTGGAGAGCGCGCAGAAGCTCGGCCGTCCGGTCGACCAGCAGAAGTACGAGGGCATGCAGCTCAAGTACAACATGGACGTGGATGAGCAGATCTACATTGGTGACACGTCGCTGGGCTTCACGGGCCTGGTCAACAACCCCGGTGTGTCGACCACCAATGCAGTGACCGGCAACTGGAACAACGGCACCACCACGCCCGCGCAGATCCTCCAGGATGTGAACACGTTGCTGCAGTCCGTGTGGTCGTCCTCGGGCTTCGCGCGCTGCCCGGACAAGCTGTTGCTGCCCCCGGTCCAGTTCAGCTACCTGGTGAGCACGCTGATCAGTTCGGCCGGCAACATCAGCATCCTCGAGTTCCTGAAGAACAACTCGATCTGCAACAGCATCAACGGCCGTCCGTTGGACATCCAGCCGCTGAAGTGGCTCACCAATCGCGGGGCATCGAACAAGAACCGCATGGTGGCGTACACCAACGACCGCAACCTGGTCCGTTACCCGCTGGTCCCGCTGCAGCGCACGCCTCTGGAATACCGCGGCATCCACCAGCTCACCACTTACTTCGGTCGCCTGGGCGTCGTGGAAGTGGTGTATGGCGAAACCCTTGGCTACGTGGACGGCATCTGATGGCCACCAAACTCGTCAACATCGTGAAGGACTTCACCCTGACCCTGGTCCGCGAGGGCCAGCTGGTCGAAGAGAAGATCAAGGCCGGTATCCAGCGCCTGGAGCAGGACATTGCCGAGCACTGGTACACGGACGCCCACTCCGCGCCGGTGCCCAAGGGCGTGACCCAGACCGATGCCGAAGCCCAGGCCGAGGCCGACGCCGCCGAACTGGCTAAGATGGAGGCCGAAGAGAAGGCCGCTGCCGATGCCAAGGCGAAGGCCGACCCTGCCGCCAAGGCCGACAAGAAGAACTGAGCATGACCGTCCCTGCCTCCCAGCTGCGTACTGACTTCCCCGAGTTCGCGAATACGACCACGTATCCGGACTCGGCGGTCGACATGTGGCTGGGTATCGCCGCCGTCACCCTGCCGGAGGATCGGTGGGGTGCATGGTGGACACTCGGGCAGGAACTGTTCGCCTGCCATCACCTTGTCCTGGCGGCCCAGGCGGCGGAAGACGTCGCCGACGGCAACACGCCGGGCGAAGTGACGGGCGCGACCACTTCCAAGGCGGTCGACAAGGTCTCGGTGGGTTATGACGCCAGCGCCGTCACCCTCACGGATGGTGGTTTCTGGAACATGACCCGCTACGGCATCCAGTTCCTGCAGTTCGCGCGGATGATCGGTTCCGGCGGGGTCCAGTTCGGCGGGTGCTGAGATGGCTGTGAAGATGACCAAGGACAACGTGTCATCCGTCCTCCGGTCAATCCAGCAGCTGGCATCCAATGAGGTCCTGATCGGCATCCCGGCCAGCACGACCGAACGCCAGGACGGCGAGGCCATCAACAACGCCACCATCGGCTACATCCAGGAGCGCGGCTCACCGGTGAATAACCTGCCGGCGCGTCCCTTCCTGGTGCCTGGCGTCGAGAAGGCGCAGGACGCGGCCACGGACGAGCTCATGAAGGGCGCAGATGCCGCCATGTCGGGCAATGCGATGGGGGCCGATAAGGCGCTTCACCGCGCTGGCATCGTTGCGTCCAACTCGGTGAAGGCGACGATCAACGCAGGCGTCCCACCGGCACTGGCCGAATCGACGCTGGCTGCGCGACGGCGCCGCGGACGCACCGGTGAGGTGCCACTGATCGACACTGGCTCGCTGCGAAACTCCATCACGTACGTCTTGCGGAAGAAGTAACCGATGCCTCGTCTGAACGTCACTCGCGTGCTCAACTCACGCGAGTTCGTCGATCGCACGCTTGTGTGCCGGCGTAATGCGCAGACCGTGGGCAACGATGGCATCGCCGTGGACACGCCGACGGAAACACCGTTCTCCGGTGTCGTCACCAACGACCAGGGCGACATCCTCAAGCGTTTTCCCGAGGGCTCGTACGTCACCGGCTCGATCATGGTGCATTCGAAGTTTCCCTTGGTCGCTGGCGCAGACGGCCTGGACGCTGACCTCGTGCAGTGGAATGGCGGCTGGTACACCGTGTTCAACATCTCCGACTGGACGACGTACGGGCCCGGTTTCACCGTCGCCCTGTGCACGCCAGTCAAACTCTCCGGCAGCTGATCCATGGCAAACGATTCCTCGACCGGCGGTTACATCCTGCCGGCGGGTAGCCCTGCGCCTTTGGAAGACGGGGCGCTTGATGCGCTGTTTCAGCAGGTCGTCGTTGGTGTCACGGGACTGCCTGGCGCCATGGTTCGGCCGCGTTGGCAGCCGACAGTGCCTAAACAGCCCGAGCCAGCAGTGAACTGGTGCGCCATTGGTGTCACGAACATCGACCCGGACGACTATCCGGTCGAAGCGCACGACGGCACGGGCGACGGCCACGACAACTACGCGGTACACGAGACGCTACGCGTTCTGGCCAGCTTCTACGGCCCGAACAGCATGTCCAACGCCATGGTCATGCGCGACGGCCTTTACATCGCGCAGAACCGAGAGGCGCTGACGCCTCAGGGCATCACGCTGACCGATGTGGGCAAGCCCGTCGCGGCGCCCGAACTGGTCAACCAGCAATGGATCAGGCGTTACGACGTCGAGATCCGCTTCCGCCGCAAGGTGGAACGCATCTATCCGATTCTCAACATCCTGTCGGCCTCTGAGCAGATCGACACGGATACCCACGCCTAACGGAGCATCCCCATGTCGCAAGGTCTTTCCGTCAGCGATGTCGTCAATGTACAGATCAACATGTCGCCCATTGCGGCGGCGGTTCGAAACTTCGGCGCGCTGCTGATTCTTGGCGCGTCACCCGTCATCGACGTCAACAGTCGCATCCGGCTGTACAGCAACATCAGTGGCGTCGCGACTGACTTTGGCACGTCGGCCCCCGAGTACCAGGCCGCCGCGCTGTTCTTCTCGCAGTCGCCGCAGCCATCCACGCTCTACGTTGGCCGCTGGGCCAAGACCGCGACGTCTGGACAGCTGCTTGGCGGCACGCTGTCCGCCGCTCAGCAGGCCTTGTCCAACTTCACGGCCGTCAGTTCGGGCGGCATGAAGATCACGGTCGACGGCACGCTGAAGTCCTTGTCGGCGATCAACCTGTCTTCGGTCGCCAACCTCAACGCGGTTGCAACGGCAGTCACTACCGCGCTCGCGGGAGCGGCCACGGTCGTCTGGAACGCGAATTACGGCCGTTTTGAGGTGACCAGTGCCACGACTGGCGTCACCTCCAGCCTAACCTACGCCACCGCGCCGGCCTCCGGCACGGACATCTCTGGCTTGCTTGGGCTGGTCCAGAATGTCGCCCAGGCGCCCATTGCAGGCATCGCTGCGGAATCCTTGCTCGCCGCCGTGCAGGCCTGCGTACCGTATGGCGACTGGTACGGCCTGACCGTGGCAGACACGAGCCCGCAGACGTCCGACCATCTCGCTGTGGCCGGCTACATCGAGGCGTCTTCGCCTAGCCGCATCTACGGCGTGACGACGCAAGACCCAACCGTGCTCACGACGGCGAACACGGATGTCGCGTCGCAGCTGCAGGCGCTGCTCTATAAGCGGACATTCACGCAGTATTCGTCGAGCAGTCCGTATGCCGCGGCCTCGGCTTATGGCCGGGCATTCACGGTCGACTTCACGGCAAACAAGAGCACGATCACGCTCAAGTTCAAGCAGGAGCCGGGCGTTGCTGCGGAAACGCTCAACGAGACCCAGGCGGCGACGCTCAAGTCGAAGAACTGCAATGTCTTCGTCAACTACAACAATTCCACGGCGATCATCCAGGAAGGTGTGATGGCCAACGGGTACTTCTTCGATGAAGTGTTCGGCCTGGACTGGCAGCAGAACGACATGCAGACGGCGGTCTACAACGCCCTCTACACCAGCCCGACAAAGATTCCGCAGACCGATGCCGGCATCAATCAGCTGGTGGCCGCCATCGAGGGATCCGCAGAGCGCGGCGTCAACAACGGCCTGGTCGCCCCGGGTGTCTGGAATGCGCCGGGCTTCGGCGCGCTGTCGAACGGCCAGACCCTTGCCAAGGGCTACTACGTCTACGCGCCGCCCATCAGCAGTCAGTCGCAGGCCGATCGCGCCGCGCGCAAGGCTCCGACCATCCAGGTCGCGCTCAAGCTCGCCGGCGCGGTCCATTTCGCCAACGTCATCGTCAACGTCAACCGTTAAGGAGCCGCCATGGGTCGCGCTTACAGTTTTCTCGACGTCCAGGCCACCATTGTCGGCCCTGGCGGTTCGTTCAACCTCGGCAACGGTGCCGCCAATGCCGAAGAAGGCATCACGGTCGAGATGGTCGAGGACAAGAACACCATGACCATCGGCGCCGACGGCACGCCGATGCACAGCCTTCACGCTGGCAAGGCGGGCACGGTCACGGTGCGTCTGCTCAAGACCTCGCCCGTGAACGCGCAACTCCAGGCCATGTATGACCTGCAGAGCGTGTCCTCGGCGGTCTGGGGGCAGAACGTCATCAGCATCAACAACAAGGCCAGCGGCGACAACATCGGCTGCCGCTACGTGGCCTTCAAAAAGGTGCCCAACAACACCTATGCGAAGGACGGCGGCACCAATGAGTGGGTGTTCGACGCCGGCGCCATCGATTCGATCCTGGGTACGTACTGATGGAATTCGAGATCAACGGCCAGCAGTACCGAAGCGGCAAGCTCAACGCTCGCCAGCAGTTCCACGTAGCCCGCCGCCTTGCCCCCGTCTTCGGGGGCCTGGCTGAGGCGTCGCAGGGCGCCTCGACGGACTTTGCGCACTTCCTGCAACCCATCGCGGACGCGATCGCGGGCATGTCGGACGGTGATTGCGACTACATACTGGACACTTGCTTGGGCGTCGTGCAGCGACAACAGGGGAGCGCCTGGGCACTGATCCTGGTGAACAAAGCGCAGATGTTCGACGACATCGACTTGGGCGTGATGCTTCAGATTGCCTCGAAGGTCATCACGGAGAACCTTGGCGGTTTTTTTCAAGGAAGCGCCGCGTCCGTACTGAGCACCCAGACGGCGACAGCATAGCGTGGGCGTCCTTGCCTGACGGCGAGGACTGGCTCATGCGGCCTGTCATCAAGAGCTACTGCAAGCTGGAAAGCCTGTTCGACGGATCGTTGGACCTTGAGGCCATCGCCTTGGCGAACGACGCCATTGATGTGGTGGAAGAGAATCGGATCAAAGCGGAGAGACTGAAGCGATGAGCACGGACGTCATTCGCGAGTTCTTGGTTTCGCTTGGCTTCAAGGTCGACACCGCAAGCGAGCGCCGCTTCACCGATGGTGTGAAGAACGTCTCGAAGGAGGTGGCCGCTCTAGGCGCGGTGACGGTCGCCACCGGCGCGGCGGTTCTGGCGTTCGTGTCGAAGATGGCGAATGGTCTGGAAGACCTCTACTTCGTCAGCCAGCGCACCCGTGCATCCGCCGAGAACATCAAAGCAATCGGCTTTGCGGCCGATCAAATGGGCAGCTCGGCCGGTGCGGCCCAGGCCTCGATAGAGGCACTCGCGAAGTTCCTTCGCATCAATCCAGGTGGTGAAAGTCTCCTCAAGTCGTGGGACATCCAGACCCGCGACACTAACGGCGAGCTGCGCGATACCACCGAACTCCTGTCCGACCTCGGGAAGCTCTTCCGGCGCATGCCATACGCGCAGGCGTACGCCCGCGCCAATGTCCTCGGCATTGACGAGAAGACGCTCCAGGCGTTGATCAAGGGCACGGACGAGTTCAGCGATCGCTACAAGCAGATTCTGGCCCGGTACGGACTCGACGTCACCAAAGCCACGGAGCTGTCGCACAACTTCAACCTGCAGCTCCGTGACTTGAAGGCGAACTTCGAGGTTCTGGGCACGGTTGTCGGCACTCGCGTTATCGGCATTCTCAACGAGCTGGAATTCCGCTGGAACTCGCTGGACGATTCGACCAAGAGCAACATCAAGACCGTCGCCGAATGGGTCGCCGGCATCGTCGCAGGCACCGCCATCATCATGGGCGGCCCAGTTGCATGGATCGGCGCGCTGGCTGCCGCGATCGGCCTACTGTGGGACGACTACAAGGTCTGGAAAGAGGGTGGCAAAAGCTTCATCGACTGGGGTAAGTGGAAGCCCGAGCTCGACCTTGCAAAGGCAGCCATCGATCTGCTGGCCGATGGGATCAAGAATCTGTGGTCGGTCGGCCAGTTCGTCTGGCCGCGCATGGTCGATGGCTGGCACAACCTGACGGCCGCGGTGAAAGAGGCCTACGAATGGATCATGAAAGTGGTCCACGCCGTGGAGAACAGCAAGGCTTTCCAGTGGGTCATGGACAAAACCCAGGGCGCGCGCGACGCGGTGGCGTCGACGTACTCGTCGGTCTACAGCTGGATCAAGGGAAAGGCGAGCGCAGTCATCACGCCAGACGTAAAGCGCGATGCATCGTCGCTCGGCAGCGCTGCCGCCAACCTTTGGAACAAGATTACCGGACAGTCCTACGAGCATGGCACCCCCGATTTGCTGGGTGCGCCCGCCTCACCGAACGAACAGGCAACGGGCGATCCGCAAGCGCGAGGCCTGCGCAACCACAATCCGGGGAACATCGAGTACGGACAGTACGCCATCAGCAAGGGCGCAACCGGTTCAGATGGACGGTTCGCCATCTTCCCGGATGACGCGACAGGTCTGAAGGCTCTGAACGACTTGGCCGTAGGCTACGGCAAGAAGGGCATTTCCACGGTCAACGACTTCTTCGCACGGTATGCGCCGTCGAAAGAGAACAACACGTCCGCCTATGCGGCGCAGGTGTCCCAGGCGCTTGGCGTCAATCCGTCGGACCAGATCGACCTCGGCGATGTAGCGACGCGCACCAAGCTGATGCAGGCGATCACACTGCACGAGAACGGCTCCAATCCGTACAGCGCTTCCCAGTACCAGCAGGCTGCTGGCGCCAACCTGAGCGCTCAGACCACGATCAACGTCTACGGCACAGGAAATCCGCAGGAGACCGCTTTGGCGGTAGGGCGTGAGCAGGATTCCGTTAACCAGCGACTTGTGCGCAACTTCCAGACCACGGCGGCGATGTGAGCATCCTTTCGCAGGTTGGCCTTCTCGTCGCTGGAGAGGTTGCCGACATCTTCCTCAAGGCCGGCCGCGCCATTGGTACGATCATCCCGCAGTGCACGATCGAGGAACGCGCGCGCGACGAACTGGCCATCACGGAGCACCCCATACAGACTGGAGCACCCATCACGGACCACGCTTACAAGCTGCCGTCGACGGTCACGGCGCGCTACGGCTGGAGCCAGTCCGGCGCGATCTTCAACCTGACCAGCGGTGGCATCCTCAGTTCTGACCCGAAGGACGTCTACGACCAGCTACGAATGCTGCAAGAGAACCGGCAGCCGTTTCAGCTGATCACCGGAAAGCGCACGTACGACAACATGCTGATCCAGACGCTGGAGCAGGTCACCGACAAGGCGACTGAGCATGCCCTGGCGGTGACGATCACTTTCAAGGAGGTCCTCCTGGTCAATGTGGTCGAGGTCCAGGTGGTCGCCGAAAACCAGGCCGATCCGGCGCAGACGGCACCAGTGGTGAATAAAGGGACCGTGCAGCCCAAGCCTGTTCAGCAAAGCGTCCTGAGTTCGATCGCCGGCTTCGTGGGTGGGTGAGATGGCGACTTACGAGATCCCCCTCTCCGGGCAGGCGCAGTCATTTCAGACGACCGTCGCCAATGTCACCTATACGCTGACGCTGATCTGGCGTGATGCTGCATCGGAATGGGTGCTGGATATTGCTGACGCCAACGGCAATCCGCTCGTCCAGGGGATTCCCTTGGTGACGGGCTGCGATCTGCTCGCTCAATACGGATACGTCGGATTCGGCTTTCAGCTGTGGGTCGCCACCGATGGCGATCCTGATGCCGTGCCGACCTACGATAACTTGGGCACGCAGTCCCATCTGTACGCGGTGACGCCGTGACGCAGCAGTACCTTCGAGCGCTGTCGCTGATCGTCGGTAACCAGGCGCAGGCCTACGACCTTTCGAACCTGCACGTCAGGTTTGAGGTCAAGAACGCGACCGTGCAGACGTTGAAGACTCTGCAGGCACGGGTATTCAACGTCACGGACGAACTGGCGAAGCTGATCCAGAACGAGTTCACCTCCGTAAGACTCAGTGCAGGCTACGAGGGGAATATCGCCCAGATCTTCAGCGGCGAGATCACCATGGTCCGCCGCGGCAAGGAATCGGCGACGGACACCTTCGTCGATATCCAGGCGCAGGACGGCGACAAGGCCTTCGGCTGGGCCACCTCGAGCTGGACGATCGACAAAGGCTATACGGCTGACGACATCTATCAGCACTGCCTCAAGGACCTGTCGCAGTACGGCATCACCGCCGGTTTCAAGCCGGACTTCTCGAACCATCCCGCGCCCGACGCCAAGACAGTCCACGGGCAGACGCGCGACGTCCTGCGTACTCTGGCGGACTCTCAGGGTTGCACCTGGAGCATCGAGGACGGGAAGCTCAACTTCATTCCGATCAAAGGCTACTTGCCTGGAACAGTGCCACAGATCAACGCCTCGTCCGGCATGGTCGGAACGCCCCAGCAGACCATTGGCGGTCTGGTCGTTCGCATGCTGTTGAACCCGGTCATCAAGGCAGGCAGCAAGATCCAATTGAACAATGCTGACGTCGCGTCACTGACGCTGACCAGCAAGTTTCAGTTGCCGCAGGTCGTTCCCAGTTTCGACGCGGACGGCTTCTACCGCACGTTTCAGGTCGTTCATGCCGGCGATTCTCGCGGTAACACCTGGTACACCGATTGCGTATGTGCCGCAGTCGATGGAACCGCCCCTCTAACTTCGAGCTTCACTCAAGCGGTGTCCGAGAATGGATAGTCGCCAGCGCTGGAGCGATGAGGAGGAAATGCTTCGCGTCGCGATCGATGGCCTGCTGTCCCAGGTGTGGACGTCGCTTCCTGGCTATGTCGTTGCGTACGACGCAACGACGAACACTGCGACGGTGCAGCTCGGCGTCCAGGGGCAGATTTCTGGCCCTGATCAGACCCCGAAAAGCGTCAATTACCCGCTACTTTCTGGCGTTCCTGTGATTTTTCCGCGCGGAGGCGGCGGAACGCTGACGTTTCCTATTGCCGCCGGCGATGAGTGCTGGGTATCGTTTGCCTGCCGCGCCATTGGTGGGTGGAAGCAGTCTGGCGGGATACAGCCACCGAACGATGCGCGACGGCACGATTTGTCGGATGCGGTGTGCCACATTGGACCGATGTCGCAGTCGAAGAAGATATCAGCGATCAGCACGTCCACCGTGCAGCTTCGATCGGACGACGGGTTGACCTATGTGGAGCTCGACCCGGTCGCCAAGAAGGTAAACATCGTTGCGCCGGGCGGATTCAACGTGAACGGAAATACCGTGTTCACGGGTCAGGTGAAGGCCAACGGCAAGCGCATCGACGAATCTCATACCCACACGGCGCAGGGCGCCACGGCGGTTACGACTCCGGTGAACTGATATGAAGTTTCGATATGCTGCCTTTTTCGCCTTAGCGCTCGCATTCGGCCCTGTGTGCGCTGAAGAAAAGCACGTCCTCTATACGGACGCGCAACTCCATAGCATTTGGCTTGGTATCAAGGCGCAGTGTGAAACGCTAGCTAAGGCTGAAGGCAAGCCGGACCTCTACGACCGGTGCATCGACCTTCAGAAATCTGAGTGGAAGGCATGGCATCAGTTGTTTGTCGACCCATCAGTGAGTCAGATGGTCTGGGAGCGCTGCGACTACGAGACCGGCTTCCGGCAGACGCTCGACTTGCATACCTACAACCAATGCTTGCGATTAGCCAAAGACCGGCCTGATCTTCAGTAACCCGAACCCGCCGAAAGGCGGGTTTTTCTTTGGGAGCCTCCGTGCGCTACCGAAAGCTTGATGCCAATGGGGACTACACCTTTGGCCATGGACAGTCCGACTTCTATCGCGACCAGCCGGAAGCTGTGGCCCAAGCTGTGAAAACGCGCCTGGAGCTGTTCACCGGCGAATGGTTCCTGGATACGGCCGCCGGCATGCCGTGGCGGACCAAGGTTCTCGGCAAGTACACGGTCACGCTCTACGACTTCGCCATCAAGCAGCAGATCGCCCAAACCGATGGGGTCCTCTCACTGGACTCCTATAGAAGCAACCTCGATCCGAATACGCGCGTGCTTAGCGTGAGTGCGGCGATATCGACGATTTACGGGCAGACCACGGTGGAGACCACGCTTTGATCACCACGACGGCTCCGACCATCTCCGCGACCGGCATCAGTGCACCGTCCTATGCGGATGTGCTCGCCTTTTTGCAGGTGAAGTTTCAGTCGATCTACGGCGCCGACGTCTATCTGGACCCGGATAGCCAGGACGGCCAGTTCCTAGGCATCGTCGCGAGCGCCATCAATGACGCCAATGCTGTGGCGATCCAGATTTACCAGAGCATGAGCCCGTCAACGGGGCAGGGTGCGGCGCTCTCGAACAACGTCAAGCTCAATGGCATTAAGCGGGCCGTGGCGACCTTCTCGACGGTCGATCTGCTTATTGTCGGCCAGGCCGGCACGACGATCACCAATGGCATTGCCCAGGACGCCAACGGAAACCAATGGAACCTGCCTGCTTCGGTCGTTATCCCGCCGGCGGGCCAGGTCACGGTGACGGCCACTGCTGCGACGGCGGGAGCCACCGCATCTCCGGCAGGGTCCGTCACGGTCATCAAGACGCCGACCCTTGGTTGGCAGTCGGTGACGAACCTGGCCGACTCCGTGCCCGGTGAGCCTGTCGAAACTGACGCGAACCTTCGTTACCGACAGACCGTATCCACGGCATTGCCTTCCCTCACTGTGCTGGACGGGATCGTCGGTGCCGTGGCCTCGCTTACGGGGGTGGCGCGCCTACGCGCCTACGAAAACGACACCGCCACAACCGATAGCAATGGCATTCCGTCGCATTCGATCTCACTCGTGGTAGATGGCGGCGACTCGACTGCCATCGCCAATGCAATTGCGACCAAGAAGACGCCGGGAGCGGGCACCTACGGAACGACATCGGTCACAGTGACGGACGTCTATGGGCGTCCCATCGCCATCAAGTTCTACCGACCCACCGGGCAGGCCATAACCGTAGCCATCGCTCTCAAGGCGCTCGCTGGGTATAGCTCGACCGTCGGTCAGGCGGTCCAGCAGGCTGTGTCGGATTACATCAACAGTGTGGATATTGGCGGCGGGGCGAGTGGATACGTTGAGTGGGCTGACGCCATCACTGCGGCGAACAGCGTTCCCAATAGCAACACTTTCAAGCTTACGAGCCTGGCGCTCACCGGCCCCGGCGGCGCAGGAGCGCCAGACGTTCCGCTAGCCTTCAATCAGGTGTCGACCTGCGCACCAGCCGCCGTGACCCTGACGGTGACCTGATGGCTGGCGTCTCCAAGTACACCGGACTCATCACGTCCGAGCATGCTGACAAGCCGAAATTCAGTGCCATGGTGTCCGCTGTGGCGCAGTGCTTTGTTGATCAGCAAAACGCCCTTGAATCCTTCATTCCGTCGTTTGACCTTGATCAGGCTGCTGGGGATCAGCTGGACATTATTGGCGAGTGGGTTGGTATCAGCCGAAGGGTCAACACGCCACTCACCGGCGTCTACTTTTCTCTGGACATCGCGGGCGTCGGATTCGACCAGGGCGTATGGCAAGGGCCCTTCGACCCCTCGACGGGTGTGACGCTTCTCGATGACGATACATACCGTGTGCTGATAAGGGCCAAGATCGGCGCTAACCACTGGGACGGCACGCTAGGCACTTCGGCGGCCATCCTGAACCAGATATTCGACAACGGTACGCACGTTTTCATCCAGGACAATCAGGACATGACGATGACCATCGGCGTGTCCGGAACGATTCCTTCGGCCATTCTCCTTGCACTGCTGAAGGGCGGCTACATCCCTCTCAAGCCCGAGGGTGTGCTGGTTAACTCATACATAGTCACTAGTTCCAGCGGTTCGTCGATATTCGGTTTCGACATGAGTGGACCATACGTATCAGGGTTCGATTCTGGATCTTGGGCAAAGCCACTCTAGTAATCCCCACCTTCTTTTGCGCCGCCACCCCAGGGCGGCTTTTTTTGTTCGGAGAACTAACAGCATGGCAACGAACGATTTCCAGGTATTTGCTGGAGGCACAGGCGCGAACGTACTGAGTCAAAGCGACTGGCTGGCCCTTGCGGCGCTGGGTGCCGGTTTCTCGTCCGGGGTAGCTCAGTCCGCGGCGTGCAATAAGGCCTGGCGTCAGTCGTCGATTATGGCGGCGGTGTTAGCACAGCTCATTGTCGACAACACCGGCCAGAACGCTGTCGATGACGGGACCGTCGCGAACCTGCTGGCTAATCTCAATAAGGCGATTGGAGGACGCAAGGCCGTTCTCTCATCGAATGGTAGTTTCACTGTGCCGCCGAACGTCACGACCATCTACGTGTCGGCTTGTGCAGGTGGCGGCGGTGGCGGCGGTGGCTATGGAAGCGGAAGCTCACAGCCCAACTGGCCAGCTACCGGTGGTGGTGGCGGTGCTGGACAGTGCATCACCAAGCAGTCCTATACCGTGACTCCCGGGCAAGTGATTCCCATCACGATTGGTGGTGGCGGCACCGCGGGTCAGGGCGGATTGTCCAACGCTGCGGGGACTGCTGGCGGATCCGGCGGTAACACCGTGATTGGATCACTCGTAACACTTACGGGTGGCGGCGGCGGTGTCCAGGGCGGGTCCAACACCTCTGCTGGTGCTGGCACGGGTGGTTCTGGTGTTCCGCGTGGCGGCCCTGGTTCCGAGGTGGGAACCAATGGGCAAGGAGGCCAGGGTGCTTCCTCGCGTTTCGGCGGTGGCGGCGGCGGTGGTCAGCCCATTGTGTCTTCAGTTATTTCCGGGGCGGCTGGCGGCGCTGGCGATCTTGGTGCTGGCGGTGGCGGCGGCGGCACAACGATCCAGGTAACTACTGGCGGTGGCGCCGGTGGCGCCGGTGGCAATGGCTACGCAATCATCGAATGGTGACCACATGCAATACGCATACTTCGACGGGTATTCCGGCCTTGTTCTTCAGTGGCTCGATACCGAAGCTTTCAGTTATCCAGAGCTGCCGGATGCATCATTTCTTCTTGAGGTGACGCCTGAGCAGGTGGAGGCAGGAAAGGATGGCGTCTGGTTCGTCGTCAATGGCCAGCTTGAGCGGGAGTGACGATCTCATTCCATGGTTCGGATGGTCGTTCCCACCTTGAGCGATGAAAGCGCTGCTCAATAAAACGGTAGGAAAGATCGCAGATCACCCTGGCCACCACGGTAAAGGCGACGAAACCGCCAAGGATTGACGATGGCGCGTCGGAGAACACGCCGGCGCTTTTCATGGCATAGCCCATGACCATCATCAATGGCATGTGGAAAAGGTAGATGGAGTAGGACCTGTCGCCGATCCATGCGGCGACCTTAGTGAACAATCCCACCCTGAAAATCGAGCCGTTTGTGGCAGCGGCGATACATAGTCCTGAGCCCACGCCAACGATCGGAAGAATCGTGTGGATGTTGCTGATGGACTGCGATAGCAGGACAATCGCCAATCCGGCAAACAAGATTGCGCTTGCCGCGGCCCTGTGGCGCATGAAGCGCAAGTATCCCTTTTGCTCCGCGTAAGCAACAACGATTCCCATCGCAAATGCATGGGGTCGCATGACCCAGGCAAGGTTCCAGGCATCACCACGAAAGAGCGATGCGATTAGGGCAATGGCGACAAAGATCAAAACCACGCGCTTGCGTGCGAAAGCCATGCACAGCGCCATCACTGCGTAGAGTTGCCACTCCAGCGAAAGCGACCAGGTGACGCCATTAAAGTCGGGTGATCCGCAATATGGCGAAGTGAAGTGGTAGTGGGCACAGGTTGCCCAGAAGATATTGGAGCCGCCGAGTAGTCCAGCCGCTCCGCTGTAAAGCGCCTGAATTGGTGCGCTGGGACTTGGTAGAATCATGGCGGCCGGGATGGATAGAACAACCCAGAAGACGGCCGCTGGCATCAGGCGCGTGATGCGCCGCCACCAGAACGATTTCATTGCATCAGGCACGCTTTCCGCTCGAGCGAGCTGCCTCTGCAGGATGCCGTACATCAAGTAGCCAGAGATAGCGAGGAAGATGTCCACGCCGGCCCACAGCGCAAACTGGTGGGAGAGATCGACGTAACCGGTGGTCGACGGTAACCGCCCACGCCAATGGTTGAGCACGACCATGACAATGGCGATGGCTCGCAATACCTGGATGTCCTTATTGGATTTCTTCGCGACTTCCATTCAGGACTGCTTGCCTCTGCTTTCTTCTTATTCATGGCGACTTTGCCGTCATAAGAGCAGGCGTGCAAGTAAGACCACGCTTGTTTCAACTGCCATTGAGCCTTGACGCTTAACGATTGAGACGCCGCCGGCGTAGGCTGGCGGCATGAGCATCTACTACGAGCGCCGGGAGTGGGAGCCGATGCAGGCTTACTACTTTCGCTCCACCTTTGACTTCCAGGACATATGCGTCGTCACTAATCAGGGCGACTGCTGGGAGTTGATTTTCTACAAGGGGAGCGCGAACCCGGGGCCGTTCTACTACGCGGACTTCGCCAAGGCCAAACGCCATTTGTTCCGCTATTTGGAGCCGAGGGAAGAGCGCCTTACGGGTGGCCCACGGCGCGTCGCGATCTGCGGCGGAAACAGCACCCTGCCACCGCCTGGATTGCACACAGTGCACCCAAGCCGAAAGCCCAAGCGGAAGAACTGGGTCCATGAGTCCGGCGCATGACGATCTGTCCACCGCGGCCCGTTGTACGCTAGGTGTATGGACCCGACCCGCGCCCAGCTTGAGGCAGAGCTCGCCAAGCTCGATGCCCTGATCCCCGAACTGAAGGCGGACTATCCCGAGGACGCCGACTTCTGGCCGGCGTTTGCCTGCCTGGCCGACGCCATTGCCGAGCGGGTAGGTGCAGAGGACTGTCGGTGGTGGGGCGAACAGGTCGACCAGCTCATGGGCCGCCATGGCCTTGAGAGCGGCTGGCCGATAGAGACCTGACATGTGCTACTCCGCGCAGATCGAAGCCGACTACGACAAGTTCGTCCGCGAATGGGGCGCAATCATCAGCATCAAGCGCTTCGTTGAGCTGTTCTGGGAGAAACGCAAAGACGGTGGTTGGACGAAGATTCCCAAAGCCATGCGCGAGGCATTCCGCCGGCCGCAGGGTGAGGAAGGCTTCGAGCTGGCCAAGATCGTGGCCGAGGGCGACCGAGAGCTGGCCGACAAGCTTCAGGCTGACCTTGCAATGCAAGAGGAGCGGCTGGCCAAGGCTCAGGCCGTTCTCGACGGGCCGAAGCCAACGAAGAAGGCTGCAGAAGACGTCCGCATCGCCACTAACAAGATAAAGGCAGCCAGGCGCAACCTGGATGATCTGACGCGCGGCGATCCCGATCCCAAGGACTCGCGCATTTACCCTGGTAGCTATGCGCCAGTGATGATCGAGAAGGACGGCCAGCGCATCGTGGTCCCCATGCGCTATCAGTGCCGACTGCCGGGCTGGACCGAGGTTATCGAGCGCAAGTACCCCGGCACCTACAACGCCCGCCGCGACAAGCTCGAGGAGTCCTGGCCCAAGCTATTCGGCCACCGGCACGGCATCATGATCGTCAATCGGTTCTACGAGAACGTTGCCCGCCACAAGATGGAGGGCAGGGAACTGGCGCCGGGCGAGAAGGAAGAGAACGTCGTTCTCGAGTTCGATCCGCAGCCGCCGCAGGAAATGCTGGTGGCCTGCCTTTGGAACATGTCGCCCAAAGGCGATGGCGATGCCGACCTCTTCAGCTTTGCCGCCATCACCGACGAGCCGCCGCCCGAAGTGGCCGCGGCCGGCCACGATCGCTGCATCGTGCCCATCAAGCCAGAGCACGTCGATGCCTGGCTCAATCCCGACCCGAACAACCTCGAAGCGCTGTACGCCATCCTGGACGACCGCGCGCGGCCGTACTACGCCCACAAGCTCGCCGCCTGACGCCTGCCGGCGTACGATTCGGGCATGACTGAGCACACCGAACCAACCGAAGAAGGCAAGCTCCGCTATCCGGGGTACACCGACAACGAGGTCGACCCACCGGAGCAGTACGCCGCTGGCTACAACCACTCGTTCATGCCGCCAGTACCGTGCACATGCACGCCAGCGTGCCAGCCACGTTGCGCGGGCGAATGCGGCTGTCAGGCTTGCCTCCTAGCCTTCTCCGAGTACGCCAACATGCGCGGCTGGTATGGGCCGAAGGACAACCCGCAGGGGCCAAGCCTTGATGAGCAGCTGGCCGAGTTTCGGCGAGTGTTTGGGGCGGCGAAGAGGCCGTGAGCGAGGCCGTAAATGTGGTCCGCAATCCGTATCAACGCCTAGCTGCGATGCGTGTTTCCAGCCATCTGAAATTGCCTGTTTGCGGACTCGATCTAGCTGCAACATCTCGTAAATAAACAAATTGGTTCCGGACTTAAAATCCCTCAGCCGCAAGGCTATGCGGGTTCGACCCCCGCTCCGGGCACCACTTTTCAGGATGCCGGAAGCATCCAGGAGAAGTCATGAGTATCGTGCGATTTCTGGGGCCTTACGACAAACGCGTCGCGGCCGAACTTCCCGAGGGACACGTCGTGGGCACGTGCGACGGCGATTGTGTATTCGCCCACGGTGCTGTGCTTGAAGGTGTCGACAGGCGCCTGGGTGAACAGCAATGGTCGGATGGTCGCAGCGTCATGACCGTGACAGTCGAGGACTTCGATCTCGACAGCGCAGGCCTCAGGAACTGGTCCACCGGCGTGGAATAAGCGGAAAGGCGGGCTTCCGCAAACGCTGTAAGGAAACATCATGCACGCTCGTAGGGTAGCGTGGATGAAGTGTTTTCAAAGCACCGCGAGCGCTTGCATAAAGCGATATCGCAGCCTATGTTCGCCTCATCAACCCAAGGAGGGTGTCTGGTGATCAAGGTAGTCTTGATTGACGACCACGAGCTGGTGCGCACGGGATTCAGGATGATCCTGCAGCAACAGCCTGATGTTCAAGTCTGTGGGGAAGCAGGAACGGCGGAAGAGGGGCTGCGCCTCATCCGTTCGAAGGCCCCCAACATCGCTCTGGTCGACGTGCACATGCCCGGCATGAGCGGCATAGAGTTGACCGAGCGCGTGTCGCGTTCGAAGCTGCCCACGCACGTCATCATTGTCACGGTGGTCGACGACGCGCGTTTTCCGAAGCGCCTGCTCGATGCCGGTGCACTGGGCTACCTCACCAAGGGATGCACCGCCGAGGAATTGATGGAGGCCGTGCGGCAGGTCGCCTTTGGCCGTCGCTATCTGGCGCCGGCCGTGGCGCAGCAACTGGCGCTCGCCACGCTCGACGGCGAGAGCTCGCCGTTTGATGTGCTGTCCAGTCGCGAGCTTGAGGTGGCGATGATGCTGGTGCGCGGCAAGGCACTGACCACCATTGGCGAGCAACTTAACCTCAGTCCTAAGACGGTCTCCACCTATAAGCAGCGTTTGATGGAGAAGCTCCAGGTCGATCATGTGATCAGTCTGGCGCATCTGATGACCATCCATGGCCTGCTCGACACGCACAACAATCAGGCGGGCAACAGTCCGCCAAGCAATTAATCGAACGCTTCACCGAGCCATAAAAAAAGCCGGACCAGGTCCGGCTTTTTTTATGGGTGAAGACCTGCGGCGTCAGCCGTGCGAGGCGTCTTTCTTGGGGCCATCGGCCTCGATCGACGACGACTCAGGGGAGGCTGCTTCGTCCATGTCGGCGTCAGCAGGAGAGGCGACGCCGGCGTGGGCAAGCAGATCGCCCTGGGCAGGCGTTGCCGGAACGTTCGCCGGCTCGACCGCTACCGGCGATTCCGGCTGGGTATCGACTGCCTCGGCAACGGATGCCTGCGCCTGCTCCGCTTGCGGCGCGATATCGAGATGCGAGCGGAAATCGATGGTCGAGCTGGCGACGATAGGTTCCGCTTGCTGCCCCGGTTCCACAACGGTCGTTGCCGCTTCGGGGGCATGCGTGGCAGTGGCTGTAACGTCGGCCGTCAGGGGCGAAGCGGCTTCTTCGACCGCGGCGATCACTTCGTGGGCCGAGACCGACTCCAGGTGCGTGATCGATTCGACAGCCGCTTCCACCGTAATGCCTTCCGGCTGGGCCGATTCGATCTTCTCGGGAATCGGCGGCAACGCAGGCAGGTTGAACGATGCAGGCGCCACGGCGCTCAGCACCTGTTCCGGGGCGGATTCAACGTGTGCGGGGACCGGCGACGGCACCACGAATGCCGGAGCAGGATTTTCGCTGGCGTGCTCAACCTTCACCGCATGCGCTGCGGTGGTGGCAGTCGCTGCGATAACGGCCGCTGCGACCGGGGCAGCCACGGGTTCGTGCGATGTGGTTTCCTCGAGGCGGTCCTCGTCGTCCAGGTCGAAATGCTCGTCGCTGCCGGCGATTTCCTCGGTACCTGCCTGCGCACCCTCCTCGTGACGACGACGGCGACGACCGCCGCGACGACCACGGCGGCGACGCGACTGCCCGCCTTCGGCAGCCGGCGAACCTTCGGGCTGCGCTTCGGCTTCTACGCCGGTTTGCACGACAGGCATGGCTGCCACCTCGGCCAAGGCTTCCTTGCTGGCTTCGGCGAGGGTCGGAGCTACCGGTGCCGGACGCTCATTGGGCTGCTGGGCGGCTGCAACGGGTGCCGGCGCGGGTTGCTGGGGCTGTGCCTGAGCCGCGCGCGGCTGGCGCTGCTGGTCCTGCCGCTGCTGCTGTTGCTTGCGCTCGTTCTGGCCCTGGGCGGGTTCGGCCTTGGCCTGCTGCTGCGGCTGCTTCTGCTCCTGGCGGCCAGCCTGCGAGGGCTGCTGCTGGCGCTGCTGAGCTTGCTGCTCGTTGCCGCGCTGGCGGTTGCCCTTGCCCTGTTGCTGGCCTTTCTGGCCCTGAGACTGCTCGCGGCGCTGCTGCTGTTGCTGCCGGCCTGACTGCTGTTGCGGCTGCTGGCGATTGCGATCGTCGCGTCGGTTGCCACGCGCGTTTGCGGGGGCGGCCTCGGCCTTGGCCGCAGGAGCCGGCGTGGCGGGAGCCGCGCTGCCACGGAACCAGCCAAGCAGGCGGGAAATCACGCCACCGCTCGGGGCGGGCGTGGCGGCCACGGTCGGGCGAGGCTGCTGGGTCTGCTGCGGGGCAGGCGCGGCTGTTTCCTCGCGCACCGGGGCTGGGGTGGCAGGCACGATGCCGCTGACGGCGGGCTGCTCGCTACTGCCCAGGGTCTGGCCCATCTTCGGCAGCGGCGACGCTTCCACCGTGGTAAGCCGCTCGTAGCTGGGCTTGCTGTGCTCGCCCATGTCGGCTTCGCGGATGCGCTGGATCTCGATGTGCGGCGTTTCGAGCTTGTCGTCGGCCACGATCACCACGTGCACTTTATTGCGCAGTTCGATCTCGACCACGCTGGCGCGCTTTTCGTTGAGCATGAAGTTGGCCACGCTCGGCGGCGCCTGCACCAGCACCTGGCCGGTGTTGTCCTTCATGGCGTGTTCTTCGATCAGTCGCAGGGTCGACAGCGCCAGCGATTCCACGCCACGGACGTGGCCATGGCCTTCGCAGCGCGGGCAGACGATCTGGGTGGCTTCGCCCAAGCTCGGGCGCAGACGCTGGCGCGACATCTCCAGCAGGCCGAAGCGGCTGATGCGACCGATCTGGACGCGGGCGCGGTCCAGCTTCAGCGCGTCCTTGAGACGCTCTTCCACTTCACGCTGGTGCTTGGGGCTGTCCATGTCGATGAAGTCGATCACGATCAGGCCGCCGGCGTCGCGGATGCGGAGCTGGCGGGCGATCTCGACCGCGGCTTCGAGGTTGGTGTTGAACGCCGTTTCTTCGATATCGCTGCCCTTGGTGGCCTTCGACGAGTTGATGTCGATGGCGGTAAGGGCTTCGGTCTGGTCGATCACGATCGAACCGCCCGAGGGCAGGCGGACCTGACGGTCGAACGCGCTCTCGATCTGGGTTTCGATCTGGTAGCGCGAGAACAGCGGGGTGTCGTCGCGGTACATCTTGAGCTTGCGCAGGGCCGTGGGCATGACCTGCTGCATGAACTCGCGCGCGTCGTTGTACAGCGACTCCTCGTCGATGAGGATTTCGCCGATGTCGCTGCGCAGGTAGTCGCGCAGGGCGCGGATGAACAGCTTGGATTCCTGGTAGATCAGGAACGGCGCCTTCTGCGCCTGGGCAGCGTTGGAAATCGCCTTCCACAACTGCAGCAGGTAGTCGAGATCCCACTGGAGCTCTTCGGCGTCGCGGCCGAGGCCGGCGGTGCGCACGATGAGGCCGACGTCGTCGGGCACGGTGAGATGGTCCAGCGCTTCCTTCAGCGCCTGGCGGTCTTCGCCCTCGATGCGACGCGACACGCCACCCGCTTTCGGGTTGTTCGGCATCAGCACCATGTAGCGGCCGGCGAGGCTGATGAAGGTGGTCAGCGCCGCGCCCTTGTTGCCGCGTTCTTCCTTCTCGACCTGCACGACCACTTCGTGACCTTCCTTGATCAGGTCGCGGATGTTCGCCTTGTTGGGGTCGAGGCCGGGGGTGAAATACTCCCGGGCCACTTCCTTCAGCGGAAGAAAACCGTGGCGCTCGGCGCCGTAATCGACGAAACAGGCTTCGAGGGAGGGTTCGACGCGAGTGATGCGGCCCTTATAGATATTGGCCTTTTTCTGCTCGCGGGAAGGGATTTCGATATCGAGATCGTAAAGGGTCTGGCCATCGACAATGGCCACACGCAACTCTTCACGCTGAGTTGCGTTGATCAACATACGTTTCATTGTAATTTTTCCTCGGCTTGCCGCGCGTCGCGTGCCGCGGTGGCGCCGTACTTCGGCGGCCTGCCGGGGATCGCGCCGCTGCGGTTAAGCGGCAACATGACGGCATCGTTTCCGGTGCCGGGATGATTCGTGGCAATGCGCCTGCCGCCCCGGAACCCCTTGGAACCGGACAACGACCACCCGAACCGTTACGATGAAAGGGAGCAGCGACCGGCTGCCGAAGAAGGCGACCGGCGCTATCCTCGCCGACGTCACGGGGCGGGCGTCCCGACTCCACTCCGAACATCGGTTGGGCGGGACGTAGCGCCGGCCGAGTATCCTATTTCGCCAGGTTTTTTTCAATGCAGACGGCAACTTCCCCCGACGCACCTCACGGTGTGCGTCAAGTCGAGATCGGACCCGAGCGAGATGGTCAGCGCATCGACAATGCGCTCATGACCCTGCTCAAGGGGGTGCCGAAGAGCATGATTTACCGGCTGCTGCGGACAGGGCAGGTACGCGTGAACGGCAAGCGCGCGAAGCCCGATACGCGTCTCACGGCTGGCGATATGCTGCGAATTCCCCCGGTCAGGGTAGCCGAGAAGGAAGCGACCAAGGGCCCCTCAGCGGGTATGGTCTCAGCGATCACTGATTCGATCATTTTCGAGGACAAGCATTTCCTCGCGATCGACAAGCCCGCCGGTATCGCCGCCCACGGCGGCAGCGGTGTCAGCCACGGTGCGATCGAGCTGTTGCGGGCGGCCAGGCCGAACGAACACATCGAACTGGTGCATCGCCTCGACCGCGATACCAGCGGCGTGCTGGTGTTCGCCAAGACCCGGGCCGGACTGACCGGCCTGCAGGCGGCCATCCGCGAGGGCACGGTAACCAAGCAGTACCTGTGCCTGATGGTGGGTCATCCGTCGAAGGCCAAGTTCAGCGTCAATGCGCCCCTTCTGAAGTCGGTGCTTCAGGGCGGAGAGCGCATGGTAAGAGTGTCTGATAACGGCAAGCCGTCGCTCACGTTTTTCCAGGAAATGGAACAGTATCCGGCCGCCCGCCTGATGCAGGCGACGCTGGGTACCGGCCGAACCCACCAGATACGTGTCCATGCAGCCCATATCGATCACCCGCTGGCGGGCGACCCGAAATATGGCGACAAGGAAATGAACAAGAAATTCAAGGATTTGGGTCTGCAGCGGATGTTCCTGCACGCGTCCCATATGAGTTTCGAGCTGGATGGGCGGGCCTACAGCTTTTCCGCGCCGCTGCCCGATGACTTGAAGGAATTCCTGGATGTGCTTGCCGTGAAAGGAAAAAGGATCCGGCGCCTACAGGAACACTTACAGGAAAAATCGCGCACTGACTTCAAGTGAGCGTAGCAGGTGGCCCGTCAGGCCACTCTCGACCAGCAGCGCGGACAAGGCGTGGGCGATCGCGATGGGTAGCAGTCGCGGTGATCGAATGAAGCACCAGGCCCACCACAGCTCGGCGAGCATGCACAGCTGCATCAGCGAACCATTGGGCGTATGCAGAAGGCCGAACAGGCTCGCGGTTATGAGGATGACCGCGGGCGTCGGCAGGGGAGTAAGCCGCAGCCGACCCATCACAATGGCCAGCATGGCCCATTGCTGAAGCAGCGCCCAGCCAAAATAGGCGGCGACGTGCTTGGGGTCGAGGTGGATCAGCCCGTGTCCGTCCGCAAGCATGAGGACAAACGCGACCGGAAGAGGGAGCAAGGGCCACAACCAGTCCTGCCAGCTTCGGCCGAGCCAGGACCAGAAGACAGGGCGGCGGCGCCATTCGCTCACGGCGGCGAAGACGATGGCGGCGAGAAAGGCGATCACGCCCGGAATGGAGACGTGCGGTCCCCAGCGCAGGCCGGCAATCAGCCATAGCGGGCCTGCAGCGATCGCGATGGCTTCGATCCATGGCCGGGCGACGCCCGGCCTCTGCCGCCAAGCCAGCGCGGCCAGCCATAGCAGATAGAGGCCGCATATGGCCCAGTCCCACCATGCGGAAACGGGGCCGTCATGGCCGAGCGCGAGTGGTACTCCCGCAGGAAGCACGAGGGCGGCGGGGCACTCCGCACGAACGGCGTCGCGCAGGCCCACCATGGATTCCGCCGACGACCCCGCTGGCAGCCGAACCACTGGAGCGGCCAGTTCGGGAAGACCGAGGCCGCCCTGTGGCAGTGGCAATGAGACGTCGGCGGTATCGGCGCCGATAGCGGCCGGGAGAATCGGCGGCTTCGGCGAAGCGAGCGCGACGTCGCCGATTTTCAGTTCGGTATCGGCCGGAACCTGCATGCGCAGGCGCAGCATGTAAGCCACTACGCCGGGTGCGCTGCACGCTTCCCCCGTGCTGGTGCGCCATGAGGCTGTCTTCAGGTCGACCGACAACCGGGTTTGCTTGCTCCTGATCGGCGCGACAGCTGTCGCCGTACAGGCGGCGCTGGATTCGCTGGTCTGATAGATCAGGCTGAGCGAGCCCGCGGCGGTGCTGTGAAGCTGGAGTTCGAGGAGCGGCCAGTGCGCGGCGTCGATCGGGGTCTCCAGCGGCAAGCCCAGTTCGAACGGTGTGCCCTCATGGCTGGTGATGCGCAGCGCGTCGGCGCCGTGCGTCACGGTCGCGCTGCCGAAAACGCGACCGGCGACAAGGTCGGTGGGGCCGCGCAGGTGCCACTTCCATAGCGGCTTGCCTTCGCGCAAGGCGGCAACTTCCTGCTGGGCGTCCTGAACGAGCCGCGCGCGCGTGATCCAAGCGGACAGCAGGGCCATCAGCCAGAGAAGCGCAATCATCGCCAGCGCGAAGCCGGCGATGCGGGCAAGGCGACGCGGGGCGGCCGTGTCGCTCAATGGTCGAGCAGGGCTTCGACGCGAGCGGCGCAGATGAAATCGTTGAGCGACAGGCCGCCGACGTCATGGGTGGACCACAGCACCTGGCAGTGGCCGTAGCCGGCTTCCAGGTCGGGGTGATGGTCTTCCTGGTTGGCCATGAAGCCGACCGCATTGATGAAGCCGAGCGTGTGGTGAAAATCGCGGAACTTGAAGTCCTTCACGATGGCCTTACCGTCTTCGGTGGCCTGCCAGCCCGGCAACGCGGCGAGCAGTTCGGCCACTTTGGCGGCGTCCAGCGCGTGCTCCTTGCCCTTGCGCGGCGTGCAGTGCTGGCTGGCGAGTGGGCTGAGGCTCATGGCGATGAATCCGTATCGAAGGAAAGATGCGAAGCGTCGAAGCTCGCCGTGCAAAAGTCAAAAGTCGGCAGCGATATCGAAATAGGACTAAAATGGTGCTGTATTTCCGGCGGCGCCGGAGTTTCAGCTGGAGTGGACATGATCGAGATTTCCGAACGCGCGCAGAAGCACTTCCTTCGGTTGCTGTCCCAGCAGGGCATCGACGGGTTGAGCATCCGCCTGCGCGTGACGTCGCCGGGTACGCCGGCGGCCAATTGCGAGCTGGAGTTTGCCGAGCCCGAGGACCTCAACGGGCAGGAATGGACCATCGTCTGCGATGGTTTCGATTTCCACGTGGAAGGGGACAGCGCGTCCTGGCTGGAAGGCGCAAGCATCGACTTCGAACCGAACGCGACCGGTGGCCAGTTGAACATCCGCGCGCCACGCATCAAGGGGGAAATACCGGGCGAGAACGCGGGCTTGATCGAACGCGTGCGCTTTGTGCTGGAGGCCGAGATCAATCCCCGGATCGCTTCGCACGGCGGCCGCGTGAGCCTGCTGGAAGTGGATGCCGACGGCGTGGTGGTGCTGCAGTTCGGAGGCGGCTGCCACGGTTGCGCCTCGGTGGACGTCACGCTCAAGCATGGGGTGGAGAAGACGCTGCGCGAGCGCATTCCTGAGATCACTGCCGTGCGTGATGCCACCGACCACAGCGGCGGCAGCAATCCGTACTACCGCAAGGAAGGCCAGTCGGCGATGGGCTGATCGTCGCCCTCGCGATCACCCGTCCATGAAAAAGGCCCGCATCGGAGCGGGCCTTTTTTTATTGCGTGTTGCGTGGCGCTTACTTGTCGCCCTGGATGTGGCCTTTCACCGTGTCCAGCTTGGTCGGCAGGCTGGAGAAGTAGGCGGCGACATCTTCGATGTCCTGCTCGGAGAGGGTGGCGACGAAGCCCTTCATGATGGCGTTGTCGCGCTGGCCGCTCTTGTACTCGTGCAGGGCCTGCTGGATGTACATGTTGTACTGGCCGGCCAGGCGCGGGTACTGCGGATCGACTGCGTTGCCGTCGGCGCCATGGCAGGCGAAGCAGGTGGCGGCCTTCTGCTTGCCGTTCTCGATGCTGCCGGCGGCGAAGATCTGCGTGGAGGCGAACGCCAGGACGGCGCCGAATGAAAGCAGGGTCAGTGCACGTTTCATGCGGGTCAGTGTCCTTGGCTTACTTGGCGAGGCTGGAGAGGTAGGCGGCGATGTCGTCGATGTCCTTGTCGGACAGACTCTGCGCCTGAGCCATCATCGTCGGATGCTTGCGGTCGCCACTCTTGTAGCCGTGCAGCGCGTTGACGATGTACTGCTCGTTCTGGCCCGCGATGCGCGGCACCGGGTAGTTCGGATAGGCGTTGGCGTAGCCAGGCACGCCATGGCAGCCGTTGCAGGTGTAGATCAACTTGCGTCCGGCAGCCTTGTCGCCCTCGGCGTGCACGCTGGCAGTGGCGAAGAGAGCTGCGGCCACGGTCAGGCCAAGCAGTTGCAGTCGAGTCATCAGAAACGTCCCCACGATTCCGGCTGGTACATGGTGAAAAGTCCCGGAAGTATAGTCGTTGCTTTCACAATGGGACAACATGTCGCAAGCCACTGATTCTTATCAGTGCTCGACGGCACGATAGATGGATCACGGCGCCGACCCTCCCTCATGGCGCCCATCAACCGGGAATTACAAGCATGACGAAGAGGCTGGCTGGGCACGCAGGCAGGCGCGTGTGGAAGGCGGTGATGACGCAATGCCTGATCATGGCGTTCACGGCGGGCGCCGTACCGGTCATGGCCGCAACGGCTTCGGCGGACTATCGCATCGTCGGTTATGTGGCGGATGCTTCGCCCTTGCCGCCGGTGAACGCGAACAAGCTCGACGTCATCAATTATGCGTTCGCGAAGCTCGATGCCAAGAGCAACGTCGTGCTCCCGAGCCCGGTGGCTGACCGGACGCTGGCCACCTTCGTGGCGTTGCGCAAGATCAATTCGCAGCTCAAGGTGGTCGTTTCCATCGGTGGCTGGGGCGCGGATTATTTCTCCGAAGCAGCACTGACCGATGCCTCGCGCCAGCACATGGCGGACGAGGTGGTGGCGCTGGTGGAGAAGCACGATGTCGATGGCGTCGATCTCGACTGGGAATACCCCACCTTGCCGGGACCGGGCATCAGCCATCGCCCCGAGGACAAGCGCAATTTCAGCCTGCTGCTGGAGACCCTGCGCACGCGCCTCGATCAACTGGGTACGAAGCATGGCGGCCGCCACTACCTGTTGACCATCGCCGCGGCTGACAGCGAGTTCGTCGCGGGCATCGAGCTGGAGCGCGTTTCGCGCTCGCTCGACTGGATCAACCTCATGACCTACGACTTCCACAACAGCCTGACGCCGACCACCGGCCATCACGCGGGCCTGCATCATTCCGCGGTGACCCCAGCCAATGATCGCGCGGGCGACAAGGCCGTGGCGCAGTTTCTCGCGGCAGGCGTGCCGGCGAAGAAGCTCAACCTCGGCGTGGCGTTCTACGGCCGTGCGTTCACCGGCGTCGACCCGGCGCACGACGGCCTGCAGCAGAAGTACGCCAAATACGACGGCAGTCCGTCATGGCGTGAACTGGTGGACAGCTACATCGACAAGAACGGCTACGTACGGCACTGGGATGCAAAGGCGCAGGCGCCGTTCCTGTGGAACGCAGGCACGCACACCTTCGTGACGTATGAAGACCCCCAGTCGCTTCGCGCCAAGGCGGACTTCGTCAAGGCGAAGGGCCTCGGCGGCGTGATGTATTGGGAGCAAAGCCTGGATCGCAACGACGAATTGCTGGACGTGCTCGACCAATCGCTGCGGCCGCACTGACGCCTGAGGTTGCCGATCTCGTCTATATCGGCGAGGGATGTGCCTCTGGGCGCGACGCCAGCTTATGCGCTGGCGTCGGCAAGTGCCTTCAGAACAGGCTCTTGAAGATGTGGATCCCGGCGGTGTACTCGCCAATGATGGTGCCGAGGCTCACGAGGAAGAAGTTGAGCAGGGTGCGCGCCACGCGGTTGCGCCACCAGCCACGCCACTGGCCGATGTCATCGCGCAGCGTGTCGAAGTCGGCCACGCGCGGACGCCTTATCCAGGCTTCCGTCATCGCGCTGATGCCGCCGGATGGAATGCCGGGGCGGAATGGCTTGATCGGCCCTGCCACGAAAGCGGCAAGCGCGCTGAGCGGATGCGCGCCGGCGATGATCGCGCCCACCAGCGAGAAACCGCCGGTGTAGAGGACCCAGTCACGCAGGGCGGCCGCGCCCAGCGACGCGTTGCGATGAAAGGCGAAGGCGATCGCCGCGAACACCGCGAGCACCAGGCCGATTGCCACCCATTTCGGCCAGCGTGCCTTCGGCGGCGCCGCGGCCAGCGTCGACGATTCCACGGACGGGTCGCTCTGCTGCGTGCGCAACTGCTCGCACAGGCCCTTGAGGTGCCCCGCGCCAATGACCACCAGCACCCGCCGGCCCTCGCCGAAACCGGACTGAATCGCCTGCTCGCGCAGTCGCGCTGCCATATAGGCATCGCGCTCGGCGATCAGGCTGCGATACAGCGGCGCCGACTGCGTGGCGAATTCGCTGAAGGCGCTTTCCAGCATGTCGCCTTGCTTGAGCTTTTCGATTTCGGTTTCGGCGATGTCCTGGCGCTCGAACACGCTGGCGATCAGGCCGCCCATCAGTCCGAAACGCTGCCAGAAGCCGACGCTGTGCCACGCGCGGCGCAGCGTGATGCCCACTTCGCGATCGACCAGCCACACGGGCAGGCCGCGTTGGTCGGCGCCGTCCATGCCGGCCTTCATTTCGGCGCCGGGCTGGATGCCGTATTGCTCCGCAAGGCGCTTCTGGAACGAGGAAAGCACGAGGCTCGCCGCCACCATGCCGGCCTTGCCCTGGCGAATCACCTGGAACAGGTCCATCTGCTTGAATGCATCGGGGTCGCGCATGCCCTGGGCGCGGCTGTCGCAGAGCTCCACCGCCACCGCATCGAAATGCTCGTAGCCGAGCAGGGCTTCCACCGCTTCAACGCTGGTGCGCGACACGTGCGCAGTACCCAGCACGACGTACTCCACGCCGTCGCGGACAACGCGCTCCATGGGCTGATCGCGCAGCACCTGCGGTAGGGAATCGGCGATGTCGGTCTGGCTCATGCTTGGCGTCGCTGTGGCAGGGTCACACCCTGCATGGGGATGCTGCGGACGGGGCACAACCCGCATCCGGATGCGGGTTCATCAATCGCGGAAGCGCTTGAGAAGATCGCCGTAGGCGTCAATGCGGCGGTCGCGCAGGAACGGCCAGATGCGACGCACATGCTCGCTGCGCGCCATGTCCACGTCGACTACAAGCAGTTCGCGCTGGTCGGTACCCGCCTGTGCCAGGAATTCACCCTGCGGACCGGCCACGAAGCTCGTGCCCCAGAACTGGATGCCATTGCCCACACCGGCCTTGTCCGCCTCGTAGCCCGTGCGATTGCAGGACAGCAGCGGAAGACCGTTGGCTACGGCGTGGCCGCGCTGCACGGTCACCCATGCCTCGCGCTGGCGATCCTTCTCGGCCTGTTCGTCCTTTGGGTCCCAGCCGATCGCGGTGGGATATAGCAGCAGCTCGGCACCTGCCAGCGCCATCAGGCGCGCGGCTTCCGGATACCACTGATCCCAGCACACCAGCACGCCCAGGCGGCCCACCGAGGTGTCGACTGGATCGAAGCCCAGGTCGCCCGGCGTGAAGTAGAACTTTTCGTAGAACGCCGGATCGTCGGGGATGTGCATCTTGCGGTACTTGCCCGCGATCGTCGCCGAGCGATCGAACACCACCGCGGTGTTGTGATACAGGCCGGTGGCGCGCTTCTCGAAGATCGAGGCGACCACCACCAGCTTGAGCTCGTGCGCCAGCCGACCGATGCGCTCGGTGCTCGGGCCTGGAATGGTCTCGGCCAGGTCGAACTCGTCCACCGACTCGTGCTGGCAGAAGTACGGGCCATTGTGCAGCTCCTGCAACAGCACGAGCTCGGCGCCCTTGGCCGCGGCTTCGCGCAGGCCAGCTTCGATGGCGTCGAGGTTGGCGTCGCGGCTGCCGCGGTCGGTTTCCTGCAGCAGGGCGACTTTGAGGGTCTTGCGGGTCATCGGCGTCTTCTCGGTGGGGCTGCCGGTGAAGGCTGGCCGCCAAGTCTAATGGATACGGTGCGGCGGCCCGTCCCGGAACAGGCTGCCGGTTCAGCTATATAGGGTGCCGCGTGGCTGTTTCCAGCGCGTTGCCCGGTTCAGACGATCCCGGCGGGCAGCTGCATGGTGATGCAATGCAGGCTGCCGTTCTGCCAGATCAGCGGGCGGCAGGGCACCTGCACGACCTCGCGGCCCGGATGAGCCTCGGCGATGATGCGCGCCGCTTCGTCGTCGGCGGTATCGCCATAGGCGGGCACCAGCACGGCGCCGTTTACGATCAGGTAGTTCGCGTAGGAGGCGGCGAGACGACGCCCTTCGTCGACGATCGGCTTGGCCCAGGGCAACGGGTAGAGCTGGTACGGGCGACCTGATGGCGTGCGCAGCGCGGCCAGTTCCTCGCCCATGCGGCGCAGTTCGTCGTAGTGCGGATCGTCCTTGTCGTCGCAGGCCTGGTAGACGATGCGTTCGCCCGGCGCGAAGCGGGCCAACGTGTCGATGTGCGCGTCGGTATCGTCGCCTTCGAGATAGCCGTAATCCAGCCACAGCACGCGCTGGGCGTGCAGGCTGTTGCTGAGGATCGCGCTCATGGCGTCGCGCGACTGCTCCGGATGGCGCTGCGTGAGGCAACGCCACGTGGTCAGCACCGTGCCGGCGCCATCGCTTTCGATGCCGCCGCCTTCCAGCGCCCAGTCGATGCGCTTGTGCGCGGCCTTGCCGAACACTCCTTCGCCGACCAGGCCGGCGACCAATGCATCGTCCTGCTCGGCGCCGAACTTGCCGCCCCAGCCGGTGAAGCGGAAATCGGTGAGCTGGAAGTGGCCGTCGTCGGTCTTGAGGGTGATCGGGCCCGAGTCGCGCAGCCACGTGTCGTCGTAGGGCAGCTCGACGAAGCGGATCTTGGACAGGTCCACGCCTTCACCGGTCAGCAGGGCCTGCACGCGCAGGCGCAGTTCGTTGCTGGCGACGACGATGATCAGCGGCTGGAAGCGGGTGGCCGCCGCGGCCAGCGCCACGTAGGTGGTTTCCACGTCGGCCAGGCGATCGGCCCAATCGGTGCCGGCGTGCGGCCAGGCGATCAGCACGGCCGATTGCGGCTCCCATTCCGCCGGTAGGCGCAGCTTGTGGTCAGTCATCGTGAGCGTGTCTCTTGCAAGGGGAGGGCAGCGTTTGCGGGGCGGCGGGCTGCGAGAGGCGCGCATTGTAAACGATGCCGTGTGGAGGACACGGAAACGAAAACGCGGCCCGTGTCGCCACGGGCCGCGCTGCAGGAGATGTGCGATTCGTCAGTTGACCGACGCGGGATTGGTGTTGTTGCCCGCTGGCGTGTTGAGCACGGCGTGGATCACGTGGCTCTTTTCGAAGTACACGATGAAATTGGCGTAGTCCCAGCGGTTGATCGTCGGGTGCTTGGCGCTGTCGCCGCCGCGGGGGCTGAGCTTGCGCTGCGGGGCGCCGTATTTCTTTTCGACCTGGTCCATGCTCATGCCGCGCGTGGGCAGGTCCATGCCCTGCTCCTGTTGCACGCGGTTGACGAGCAGGTTGTCGGCCCGCACCGGTGTGCTCACGGCGGCCGCGGCCAGCAGCATGACCATGGACAGACTGATGCCGAACTTGTTGATGCCGTACATGTTCACGGGTCCCCTCTCCGCGCGTGGCGTTGCCGCGCTGTTGTAGCAGAACTGCCGGGGGCAATCCACGTGAATCTGCCGCGATTGCGATGGGGTGGGCATTCGCGGGGCGGGGCTCGCTATCATGGGCGGCTGCGGGCGGCCCGACGCCCGGTCCGGATAAGCTTCGCCCATGATTGCCTTTCGTCATTTCGCCCTGCGCCGCGGTAGCCGCCTCCTGCTCTCCGACATCGACCTGGTGATCCAGAGCGGTTGGAGGCTGGGTGTGATCGGCCGCAACGGCTGCGGCAAGTCCAGTCTGTTCGCCGCGTTGCAGGGCAAGGTCGAGGCCGATGCCGGCGACCTGGACCTGCCGGCCAAGCTGCGCATGGCCTCCGTGGCCCAGGAAACGCCGGCTCTGCCGGACCCGGCCATTGAATACGTGATGGGGGGCGACGAAGAGCTCGCTGCCGCACTGCGCGACGAACTGGATGCGCAGGCACGCGGCGATACCGAGGCCATGGCGCGTGCCCATCACCGCATCGAGGAACTGCACGGTTACGACGCGCGTGCGCGCGCCGGCCGCCTGCTGCACGGCCTCGGTTTTGCGGCGGATACCCACGACACGCCGGTGAAGGAGTTCTCCGGTGGCTGGCGCGTGCGCCTCAACCTTGCACGCGCGCTGATGGCACCGTCCGATCTGCTGCTGCTCGACGAGCCCACCAACCATCTCGATCTCGACGCCGTGCTGTGGCTCGAA
The DNA here is from genome assembly GCA_000632805.1 of Dyella jiangningensis. GTDB lineage: Bacteria > Pseudomonadota > Gammaproteobacteria > Xanthomonadales > Rhodanobacteraceae > Dyella > Dyella jiangningensis. Next base: position 1,403,626 of record CP007444.1, read on the forward strand.
GAATGGCTGCGTCGCTACCAGGGCACGCTGTTGGTGATCTCGCACGACCGCGAATTTCTTGACGGCGTGATCAGCCACACGCTGCACTTGAGCGACGGCAAGGCCAAGCTCTATACCGGCAACTACAGCGCGTTCGAACGCCAGCGCGCGGAACAGTTGCGCCAGCAGCAGATCGCGCACGAGCGCGAGCAGGCCGAGCGTGCGCATCTGCAATCCTTCGTGGATCGCTTCAAGGCGAAGGCGAGCAAGGCCAAGCAGGCACAGTCGCGCGTGAAGCGCCTTGAGAAGCTGGCGGGCACCGAAGCGGTGCGTGCGGATCGTCCGTTCCGTTTCCAGTTCGCCGTGCCCGATCGACTGCCCGATTCGATGCTGCAGCTCGAAGAAGTTGACGCGGGCTACAGCGCGACGTCGCCTACCGACGAGTTCCGCGAGGTCGCCCCTTCGGCCGAGGCATCGGTGCAGGAAGGCGAGGGCGTCACCACGATTCTTCACCAGGTGCGCTTCCGACTCGAAGCAGGCGAGCGCATTGGCCTGCTCGGCCCTAATGGTGCGGGTAAATCCACGCTGGTGAAGACCCTGGTCGGCGAGCTTTCGCCGCTGGCCGGCGAGCGCAAGGCGCACAAGGATCTGAAGATCGGTTACTTCGCGCAACACACCGTCGAGAGCCTGCGCGAAGGCGCCTCGCCGTTCGATCATCTGCAGGACAAGGCACCAGGCGTCGGCGCGCAGGTGATTCGCGATTTCCTCGGTACCTGGAATTTCGCGGGCGATCGCGCGTTCGAATCGGTCGACGGCTTCTCCGGTGGCGAACGCGCGCGTCTCGCACTCGCGCTGATCGCGTGGGACAAGCCGAACCTGCTGCTGCTCGACGAACCGACCAACCACCTCGACCTGGATATGCGCGAGGCACTGGCCGACGCACTGGCGGAGTTCGACGGCGCGCTGGTGCTCGTCTCGCATGACCGGCATCTACTCGGCCTGGTCTGCGACAGCTTCTGGCGCGTGGCCGATGGCGTGGCGGAGCCGTTCGACGGCGATCTCGACGATTACGCGCGCTGGCTGCGCAATCGCAGTTCCGCAGCCAAGAAGAACAAGAACAAGGAAGAGGCGGAAGCGAAACCGGTGGTACGAGAGGAGTCGCCGGAGGAACGTCGCCGCCGCGCCGCCGCGCAACGCGAGAACGAAAAGACCGCGCGCCAGCGCGTGAAGAAGATCGAGACGCGCGTCGCCAGCATCGAAGGCGAACTCGCTGCGTTGGACGCCAAGCTGGCCGATCCGGAAACCTACAACGGTCCCACCGCGGAAATGATGCGCCTGGGCCAGCGCCAGACGGAGCTGCGCAAGGAGAAGGAAACGCTGGAAGGCGAGTGGCTGGAACTGTACGAACAACTCGAGGCATGAATCGCCCCATGGATGCATCGTCCGCTGCACCGTTGGAGGTCTGGCTGCCGGATCTGGCACGTTTCGACGATGCCCATCCGATACGCGCGCTGCTGCGCAAGGCCGATCGTCTGCCGCCCGGCGCCAAGGGCTATCTCGCCGGACTCGAGGCGCACTTCACTGTTCCGGGTGGTCTGCCTGCGGGGGCCCTCACGCGCGAGCTGATGGCAGGTGACGCCGAGGGCGCGAACTGGTTGTGCGCCGATCCTGCCTGGGTGCAGCCGGACCTCAATGGCGCGCGATTGCTCGCATGCGGACAGATGCAGTTGGACATGGACGAAGCGCAGGCATTCGCCAGGCCATTGAAGCCTGTGTTTGGCGACGCGGGCATGATCCTCGAAGTGTCGTCGCCCGATCACTGGCATGTGCGCCTGCCGGTTGACGCGCCGACGCCAACACTTGCCGCGCCGGAGCAGGCCCTGGGCGAAGATCTCTACCAGCATCTGCCCGATGGCGCGGATGGCCGCCGTTGGCGCGTGCTGCTCAACGAGGTGCAGGTCTTGCTTCACCAGCATCCTCGCAACGCAGAACGACGCACGCTTGGCCTGCCGCCGGTCAACAGCCTGTGGCTTTGGGGTGGCGGCACCCTGCCAAGCCTGGTTCGCACGCCGCTCCGGGGCGTGATCAGCGATGACGTGCTGTTGGGGGCCTTGGCCACGCGCGCCGGCATCGCCACGCTGAAGCGCACGACGCAGGCGGTCGACGCGTCATCCGCAGGATGGCTGGTCGACTTGCAGGATCTGCCGGCTGATGAGATCGCCGCGAACTGGTGGCCCCGCCTGCAGGCGCAGGTATTGAAGCAGCCGGTGCAGTGGAGCTTCGCCAGCGGTGAACGTTGGCTGCATCGTCCGCAGCATCGCTGGCGCTTCTGGCGAGGGGGCCAGCGATGAAGCCGTTGCACCTGCGCCGTCGCGCACCGCAGGGTACGCCGGATGGCTGGGGCGACGCTGTCCACCCGGTATTGCAGCGAGTGTACGCCGCACGTGGGGTGCTTTCTCCGGGGCAGGCCGAATACCGGCTCGCCCGATTGCTGTCGCCGCAGCAGCTGGGCGGCATGGGCGATGCCGTGGAACTGCTGGTCGAGGCGATTCGCGACGACTGGCGCATCGTGATAGCCGGCGACTACGACTGCGATGGCGCGACCGGCACGGCGGTCGCTGTGCGTGGCCTGCGCATGCTCGGCGCGCGGCACGTGGATTACGCCGTGCCCAACCGGTTCGTGCATGGCTACGGTTTGAGTCCGGCGCTGGTCGATTCGCTTGAACCCCGGCCGCAACTGATCGTCACGGTCGACAATGGCGTGGCGAGTGTCGCGGGCGTGGCTACGGCGAAGGCGCAGGGCATCCGCGTCATCGTTACCGACCACCACTTGCCTGGCGAACAGTTGCCGGCCGCCGACGCCATGGTCAATCCGAATCTGGCCGGCGATGATTTCCCCAGCAAGGCGCTGGCGGGCGTGGGCGTGATGTTCTACCTGTTGATGGCCTTGCGAGGTGCCTTGCGCGAGCGGGGTGCATTTGCGCAGGGCCGCGAACCGGATCTTTCGACGCTGCTCGACCTTGTCGCCGTAGGCACCGTGGCCGATCTCGTGCCGCTCGACTTCAATAATCGCGTGCTGGTCGAGGCCGGCTTGCGACGTCTGCGTAGCGGGCACGGCTGTGCGGGCGTCACCGCCCTGGTGGAGGCCAGTTCACGCAGCCTCGCCACCTTGTGCGCGAGCGATCTTGGCTACGCGGTCGGTCCGCGCCTCAATGCGGCGGGCAGGCTGGAAGACATGCGCATCGGCGTGGAATGCCTGCTGACCGACGACATCGCGCAGGCGCGTCGTTACGCCGAACTGCTGAGCTCGATCAACCAGGAGCGCCGCGAGTTGCAAGCCGCGATGGTGGCCGAAGCCGAAGTGATGCTGGCACAGACCATCGAGACCGACGCGATAGGCGTCGCGCTGTATGAGCCGACGTGGCATGCGGGCGTGGTCGGCCTGGTGGCGTCGAAGTTGAAGGAGCGCCTGCATCGTCCCGTGATTGCTTTCGCCCCGGCCAGTGAAGACATGACCGAGGAACTGCGCGGCTCGGCGCGTTCCATCGCGGGGTTTCACATCCGCGATGCGCTGGCGATGATCGATGCACGTCACCCTGGTCTGATCGCCCGCTTCGGCGGACATGCCATGGCCGCGGGCCTCAGTCTGAAAACGGAAGACTATGCACGCTTCGCCGAAGCCTTCGATGCGATCGCGCGTGAATGGCTCGACGAAGACCACCTGCAAGCAGTGCAGCTCACCGATGGCGAGCTTCCGCCGGGCGCCGCGACGCTGGAGCTCGCGCGCCAGTTGCGTGCTGCGGGACCGTGGGGGCAGGCGTTTCCCGAACCCTTATTCGACAACCTGTTCGAGTGTGCGAGCTGGCGCGTGATGGGTGAAAAGCACCTGCGCCTCAATCTGCGCGATCCGCGCGATGGTTCGGTGCATGACGCGGTGATGTTCAACGCATACGAAGGCACGCCGCCGCCGTCGGTGCTGCGCGCCGTCTACGAGCTGGTGATCAACGATTGGCAGGGACGCGAGAGTGCACGACTGCTGCTGCGCTACATCGAACCTGTCTGAGCATCGTGGAGGGCATGCCGGGCAGACCCTCTCATGTGTCGATGATGCGGGCCTTGCCCGTCAGAAATTCCAATTGACGCTGAAGTTCGGGCCGCTCAGCGTAAGGTCCTTGATGAACTTATCGTTTCCGCTGTGGCTGTAGTGGATGTCGCGGTAGCTGAAGCCGATATCGCCCCAGTCGAAACCGTAGGCCACGCCGAAACTGGCTTTGTACGTGGTGTCCGAACTGCCCGCGCCGAAGTCCAGGTAGTACGGGAAGAACCAGCGCTTGTCTTCGAAGGGTGACCAGTTGCCGCGGATGCCGACGATGGCGTCGGTGACGTGCATCTGGTTGTTGAGATGACCGCTGCGGTCGATATTGACGTTGCCGGCGTTGCCATTGAGCGAGAAGTTCCAGTCGAGGTTGCCCTTGACCCACAGGTAACGCACGCCAAACAACAGATCGATGAAGCCCTGACCGGTATGGGCAAGCGTGTACAGGCCGGCGAAATTCACCATGCCGCCTTTCATGCCCCAACGGGTATCCAGGTTCGCGCCCGCGCCGATCCGGTCGCCACCGATGTTGGTGAAGCGCCCCTTTTCACCGCTGAACTTCACCCAGTCGATATCGCCGTACATGCCCCAGTCGCCCTTGCGGACGGTGCCGTCGAGCATGAAGGCGCCGCTGAGGTAGGAGAAGATGTTGTTGTCAGTCTTCTGTTGCACCTCGCCGCCGTTGTTTGGCAGCTGGTAACGCGTCTCCGCGCTGATGCCGGGTAGCCAGACATAGGGCTGGATGTTGCCGTGCCAGTTGCCGTCCCAGAAATCCGACGTGTCGGCCCTCGCGGCGGGGGCAGCGAGCGACGCCGCGATCGCCATGCCGAGTGAAAGCACGAAATACCTGGGGTGCAGGGTGATGAAGCGGCGCATGGCAAATGCTCCCCTCGAAAATGGTGCGCTTATGGTGGAACGTTTCCCTGCCGGCACACAGCGAACTATTACCTATCCGCCGCTGCGTATTTCTACGGAAACGCCACGCATGCGAACGCCGCTCGCCACGCCTAAGTAGTTTTACGTAGCGCAGCTACCGCATAAATGCAGTGGTCAACCGCGGCCCGGAAGAGTCAAGCTGGTACGAGCGCAAGCGGCATGGGAGCGGCACCATGAAGACGACGATGCGTTACGTGTTTCTGCAGGCGTGCCTATGGTGCTTGGCGTTGCTGCCATTAGCCCTGCCGGCCGCGGTTCACGCGCAAGCGAGCCAGGCGGCGCAGCCGCAGGGACAGAGTCAAAGCGAGAAGATCTACAACAACCAACAGCTCGACCAGATGCTGGCGCCGGTAGCGCTTTATCCGGATGCGCTGCTCTCGCAGATCTTCATGGCGACGACCTATCCCAGTGACGTCGCCGAAGCGGCAGCGTGGTCGGCAGCCAATCCCAAGGCGCAAGGCGATGATGCGGTAAAACAAGTCAACACCAAGCCCTGGGATCCCAGCGTGCAATCGCTGGTCGCTTTTCCGCAGGTGCTGGCGCAGATGAAAGAGCACCCCGATTGGGTGCAGAACGTCGGCGACGCGTTTCTCGCGCAACCGGACGACATGATGGCTTCGGTGCAACGCCTTCGCGCACAGGCCAAAGCATCGGGCAACCTCAAGACGAACGAGCAGCAGAAGGTGACCGAGCAGGCGGCGCCGCCGGGATCGAGCGAGGGCACCACCATCATCCAGATCGAACCGTCGAATCCGCAGGTGGTGTACGTGCCGCAGTACAACCCGACGGTGGTCTACGGGTCCTGGCCGTATCCCTCCTATCCACCGACGTATTGGCCGCCGCCCTATGGCTACTATCCCGGCCAGGCCCTGGCCGCAGGCATGGCCTTCGGCGTGGGCGTCGCGATTACCGGCGCATTGTGGGGCGGCTTCAATTGGGGCCATGGCGATGTGAACGTCAACGTCAATCGCTACAACAGCGTCAACAACGTCAACAACCGCATTTCAGGCAACGGCAACCAGCGCTGGAACCATAACCCCGACAACCGGCGAGGGACGCCGTATCGCGATCAGGGTAGCCGCCAGCGCTATGACCAGGGACGTGGCGGTTCACAGCAGCGCGAAGCATTTCGTGGACGAGACACGCAGCGGGATGCCAGCCGCCAGAATTCGCTGAAGAGTTTCGACCGCAGCACCAACAATGGTTCGTCGATGGCGGCGCGCCGCGGTGCCGGCGAAACCGGCTCGCAGCTCAATCGGCCCTCCGGCGGCAATCGTGGCGGACAGGGCGCAGGCGTTGGCGATCGCGGCAATATCGGTGGCGGCAATCGCCAAGGCGCAGGCGACTTCGGCGGTGGCAATCGCCAGGGCGCGGCCGGCAACTATGGCGGCCGTCAGCAGGGCAGCAGTGCGCGAAACAACGCTTTCAGCGGCTCGCAGTCGCCTGGCTCGTCGCGTTCGCAGATGAACCGTGGGCAGAGCAGCCAGCGGTCGATGTCCCAGTCTCGTGGCGCCGGCGGCGGTGGAGGCCGGCAGATGTCGCGTCCAGCGCCCAGTCGGGGCGGTGGTGGTGGCGGTCGCCGTCGCATAGGAGTCTGACCATGAATCGCAATCCATGGGCACTTCGCTTCGCTCTCGCACTGACCCTGTGGTCAGGCTGCATGGCTTCCTCACTGGTGCTTGCGCAGGAGGCCAATTATCCATCGGCCGATGCGGCATCTTCGGCGTTCGTGAAGGCGCTGCGCGACAACGACAAGGAGGCGCTAGCGAAGGTGCTGGGCGCCAATTGGAAGGACTACATTCCCACCGAAGGCATCGATCGCGACGACGTCGACCTGTTCCTCAAGCGCTACGACGAAAGCCATCGCTTCGACACGTCCGATGGCACCACCCATCTCACGGTCGGCTCGGAAAATTGGGTCTTGCCGCTTCCGCTCGTGCAGAGCAAGGAGGGCTGGCATTTCGACCTGAAAAAAGGCGCCGAGGAAATTCGTGTCCGCCGCATTGGTGCGAACGAACTGGCGGCGGAACAGGCGATGCTTGCCTACTACGACGCGCAACGCGATTACGCCACCCAAGACCATGACGGTGACCACATATTGCAGTACGCCCAGAAGCTCAGGAGCAGCGAGGGCAAGCAGGATGGCCTGTACTGGCCCGTGACTGGCAACGAACCGCCGAGCCCTCTCGGCGAGCGGTTCGCGGGTGAACATGCGAACGGGCCGGATTTCCACGGCTATCGCTATCGCATCCTCACCTCCCAAGGGCCGTCCGCGCCTGGCGGGGCCTACAACTACATCGTCGGCGGTCGCATGACCAGCGGCTTTGCGTTGATCGCCTGGCCTTCGCAGTACGGCGAAACCGGCGTGATGAGCTTCATGGTCAGCCATGACGGCGAGGTCTTCGAGAAAGACCTCGGCAAGAACGGCGCGAGCATCGCCGAATCGATGAAATCGTTCGATCCCGATAGCAGCTGGCAGGAAGTGAAGCCCGAGCAATGACTCGCTGCCATGGACGGCAGCGCTGCACGGCGACTACGTAGTTTTACCTGGTCCATTACCGAGGTTTTGCGCTGTGCCGCATGCGCGTTATGCGGCAAGCTTGCCTTGCGCGTCGCTGACGCGCGTTCGTGGTGCCCGTTCGGGTTTCGCGCGAGTCACAGACCTGATATCGAACTGCCTGCGAGGGCCGGGATGGCATGCAAACACAGGCTCGCTTGGTCACTGCTGACCGCTCTGGCTGCCGCGTTGCTGCTGACGGAGGCGGCGCCCGCAGAGAGCGCAAAGCAAGGGTCGGTAGACGAAGCCTCTTCACCGGTTGTGACCGATTCGCAAGCCGCCAGCCCGCTTGCCGCCGATACGCCCCGCACGCCAACCACCTGGTGGGACGAGTTCAAGGACCCGAAGGATGGCGACGTCGACATGTCGCGCTGGCTGCTGCAGCACAAGGGCGCGCTGCTGGTGCCGATCATCATCACGGAACCGGCGGTGGGCACCGGCGGTGGCCTGGCCGCGGTGTTCTTTCGCCGACCGAAACAATCCGAGGAGTCAAAGCAGCGGGGCGACCGTATTCCGCCGGATATCTACGGCGTGGGCGCTTTCAAGACTGAAAACGGCACCTACGGCTATGGCCTGGGTGGCACCTTCCATTTCAAGGACGACACCTGGCGCTACGCCGCTCTCGCCGGCAAGGCGTCGGTGAATCTGGACTTCTATACGCAAGGACTGCTGCAGGAATCCCGCAAGATCGGCTACAACCTCGACGGTGTCTTCGCGTATCAGCAGGTGTCACGCCGCCTGGGGCGAAGCGACTGGTTCCTGTCGGGGCGATGGATCTACATGGATCTGGATAGCCGCCTCAATCTGCAAAGCGATCACCAGTATTTCCAGCCCAAGGATTTTGCCAGCCGCGCGTCCGGGCTGGGGCTGGGACTCAGCTACGATTCGCGCGACAACACGCTCACGCCATCCAAAGGGTGGCTGTGGCGCCTGGAAGGTACAGCGTATGCGCCGGCCTTCGGCAGCGACAATACGTTCCAGACCTATCGCACGCACGTCTATGGGTATTTGCCCATCGCGCAACACTGGGTGCTCGGTCTGCGTGGCGATGTCCGGGCTGCGCGCGGAGAGACACCGTTCTACCAGTTGCCATCGATCGATCTGCGCGGCATTTCCTACGGTCGTTACCAGGACGAGAACGTCGGCATGATCGAGGCGGAGCTGCGCTGGAATCTCACGCCGCGTTGGGCCCTCGTCGGCTTCGGCGGCGCGGGCAAGGCTTGGGGACGGCGGGCCGATTTCGGGGATGCGAGCACGCACGCGACGGAAGGCGTCGGCCTTCGTTACCTGATCGCACGCGCACTGGGCCTGTATGTAGGCCTTGACTGGGCCCGCAGCCAGGACGATCACGCGTACTACGTCCAGGTCGGAAGCGCGTGGCGCTGACGCCACGCGCTTCCAGAGTGGTTTCGCTCAGTGGATGGTATAGCCCTTGCCCTGCATGCAAGCGCTGTACGCCTGGCCGATATTGGTGGCGTTGTTGCTTTGCACCTGCGCCGCTGCCGCGTTCTGCTCGCGCCGCTGCTGCCGCGCACGCATGCCTCCAGCCACGACGCCCGCGGTGGCGCCCACCTTGGCACCGTGTCCGGCATCATCATTGGCCACGCCGCCGACCACGGCGCCGGCCGCCGCACCGCGCGCCGCGCCTGCAACACGCTGTCCGCCGCCTACGGCAGGGCCGGTCTGCTGCGCAGGCACCGGTTGTGTCGGCGCATTGGTTTGTGCCCACGACATGCAGGCGCTCTTGTCCGCCTGCTGCTGGGCCGCGTTCTGGCCCTGGGCCGGGTAGGCCACCGGCATCGGCGGTGGCTGCTGTGCGAAGGCAGAGGCGGCAATGGCGCAACAGCCCAGGGTGATGAAACGGACGACTAGCTTGTTCATGTTGGCGCTCCATGGGAAAGGAAAAGCGCAACGGCGACGGAAAACACGTCACCCTCGTTTCAGCTCAGCGAATCACACCGTCTTTCTTCAGCTTGGGGATAAGCGTCGAAGCGAGCTGACGCACGGCCTGCGGTATGTTGGTGGAGCTGACGTTCTCGGTGGTGGTGGACCAGATGACCTTCTCGGTCTTCAGGTCCCACACGCTGGTTTCCAAAGTGACCACATCGTATTGCGTGAGTTCGGGCGACATCGACCACGCGTTGCCGTACCAGGAGTAGAAGCGGCCATACGCCGGTCCCGATGTCATTTCGTTGGTCTTCTGCTCCACGCGCTGGACACGTGTCGCCAGCAACGCCTGGGCTCCGCTGTTTTTCACCAGTTCGATGAGCTTTTCCTGGGAGCCTCCGCCCACCGGTATGACGGCGTAGCTCTCCTCGGCCGTAACGCCCGCGGCATGCAATTGTTCGGCGAGCGTGTCTTCGAACAGGCGGCGATTGGTGTCGCTCTTGGCGATGCCGAGGACGAGCACGTTGGAAACCGGCGGACCGGCCCAGGCCGGATCCTTCCATTGATTGGTGACAGTGACGGCAGAGCACGCCGACAGCACGGATGCGGCAAGGAACAAGGCAGAGCGGAGTGGTTTCATGACGTGGTTCCTCCTCTTTCGATGCGAATATCACGCACGGCGAGCAGGGTGGGTAAGCCGGAAATGCGATGCGGAATCACGCGCATGGCTCTTCTCCGGCATGGGCATCGGCGTCGTAAGGCGTCAGCGGTATCAGGCCCAGTCGCTCGGCCTCGCGGATCAATGCCACGCCGCTATGGACCCCCAACAGGTCGAGCAGGGCCTGACGGTGGCTTTCCACCGTACGCACCGAAATGCCGAGCGTGGCAGCGATCTCGCTGGTCCGCAGGCCCCGTGCCATGCAACGGATCACATCATGCTGTCGCTTGGTGAGTCGATGCGCTGCTTCCGGTGCCTGCAGCAGCGACGCCATGAGTTCAGGGCTCACGTATTGATTGCCGGCCGCGACGGCCTCGATCGCACTGTAGAGTTCATCGCTGGTGGATTGCTTGAGGATGTAACCGTTGGCGCCGGCCTGCATGGCCTCCCGAACGATCAACGGTTCACCATGTGTGGACAGCACGATGACGGGCACGTGGCAGCCCTGCTTGCGCAATCTTCTCAGCGCATGCAGGGCACTGAACGGCGAAAGTGCGATGTCGGTGATGATCAGGTCGGCTTCGCCATTGAGTGCAGCCAACAACAAGGTTTCACCGTCATGAACGATGCGCACGGAGTCGGTGCGCTTGGCCAGCAGTCCTGCCAGGCCTTCCGCCACGCAGCGATGCTCGTCCGCCAGCAGGACGCGTAGCCGCCGCACCTTGCTTTGCTTGCCGCTTCGGCTGGTCATGTCTCAGCGACGCCGCTGTCCGCTGCAGCGCATGAAGCGAAGGGTGGCGCAGACGACGTCTAGCGATGGCGGTGAGTCATGCCGCATCTGCCGCTTCCTCGATGTGTGGCCCCATGGCTATGCATCAGCTTGGGCCCTCTGCAGCGCCGAAGTAAGCGAACTTTCACTCAAACGCGCTCAGTAAAAATACTGGACGGCGATGGCGGAGCCCCCGCCGGCCACGATCACGCGGAAGAAGAGGGGAGCCTCGTTCGGCATCCCGGCCATGACGTGTTCTTTTGCGGTCGGTCCGTAGATCTACGCAAGTCATCACGAGGACGTGACGCGAACCGTGGGGAAATTGCGAAGGCGACGGGGCCCGTGAGATGCCGAGCACCCGCTTTGGATGGGCGTCGCAGGGGTGGACATCGCAGGGACCGTGGGGGACGCATGGGCGAAAAGGCTTGGGCTGACGGTCTGCCTCATCTGGCTCGTGGTGCCGGCATGCTCGCCGCCGCGATAGCCCTTCAGTGGCTGTCGATCGCCATGTGGACTCGCCAAAGCGATTCGCAGGTGATCTGGTTGCCTGGACCCCTCCTGTTGTCCGCCCTGCTCTGCGAACCCCTGCGTTTCTGGCCTGCGTACAATCTGGGCTGGCTGCTTGGCATGATCCTGTTTGCCTTCCTGCTGGGCCTGCCTATGCCCGCCACGGCGATCATCTACCCGGTCGTGCTGCTGCTGATCAATGTCGCCGGCTACGTCATCAGCCGGTTTCGCGCCGATCAGTCCATCGACGATTTCGTGAGGCTGCTGGGCTTTCTGGTCATTGCCGTGGCGTTGCTTCCGCTTGCCGTGTCCGCGTTCGTGGCATGGCTGACCTCCATCACGCCGCTTGCGCCGTGGCTTTCCGGGCCCTGGTGGCATGTGGGGCTGGCCGATGCGCTCGGCTACGCGCTGCTGCCGCCGGCCATCATCAGCCTCGCAAATCCTGCGTCCTCGCTGCGTCGTGACGCATTGCCGAGCTGGAACATGCTGGTAATCACCACGGTGGCGCTGGTGTTTCTGTGGTTGGGCTGGCGCGAACTGGGAGGTATCGGGGCGGTGCGTCCGCTGCTCTTGCTGGCACCGGTTCCCCTGGCCATCTATGTCGCGCTGCGCTCGCAGATTCCGGGGACCAGCGTGGTGAACCTGGTCATCGGCATGATCGCCATCCAGCTCAGCCTATCCAAGGATGGGCCTTTCGTGCAGGGCGGCGTAAGCCACACCAATCTCAGCGTGCAGCTTTGGATGCTCGGCATGACGATCGCATCGTTGTTTCTCGCCGCAATGGTCGAGCAGCGCAGGGCGACGCAGCGCGCGCTCTCCGCGAGCAGCAGCGAAGTACGCGAGCTGGCCGGGCGACTGATCGTGGCACAGGAACAGGAAAGGGCACGCATTGCGCGCGATTTGCATGACGACATCAATCAACGCCTCGCCGTGGCTTCGATCCGGTTGAGCGCTTTGCGAAGGAAGGTGGACGAGAGCAACCGCAACGACGTGAGCCAGCTCCAGAGCGAGTTGATCGCGCTGTCGGAGGACGTGCGCCATCTTTCACACGACCTTCATCCGAGCATGCTTACTCAGACAGGACTGACCGCTGCGCTGGCTGCGCTCTGCCAGGCTCAGCGGCAGCGCAGCGGCCCGCGCATCGAATTGAAGGTTTCGCCGCATGCCACGGATCTTCCGGAAGATGTGGCGCTATGTCTCTATCGCGTCACGCAGGAAGGGCTGGGCAACGCGGTAAGGCATGCCGACGCGCAGCGCATTGAAGTGGCGCTGCAGATCGGTGAGGAACGAGTGAATCTCACCATCAAGGATGACGGCAAGGGATTCGCCACGGAAGCAGAGGGGTGTCGGGGGCTTGGGTTAATGAGTATCGACGAGCGCACCAAGCTGCTTGGCGGCAGCTATGGATTGCGATCGACTCTGGGTAAAGGGACCGAACTATGCATATGCATTCCGTTAGGACCGTACAAGCCGCTACACGGCCAAGCCTGATCATCGCTGACGATCACCGCATGGTCGCCGAGGGCGTGCAGCATATCCTCGATGAAGACTTCGAGCTGCTGGAGATCGTTTCCGACGGCGAAGCGCTCGTCGACGCCGTGCGTCGCACGCAACCGGACCTCGTGGTGGCCGACATCAACATGCCTCGCTGCAACGGCATGGATGCGCTCAAGCGCTTGCGCCAGGTAGGCATGGGTACGCGCCTCATTTTCCTTACCATGCACATGGAGCCAGCACTCGCCGTGGCGGCGCTGCGGGCAGGGGCGAGCGGCTACATCCTGAAAAGCTCGGCCGGCGAAGACCTGCGCAACGCGGCACAGCAGGTGATGCTTGGTGGCACTTACGTCACGCCCGCGTTGGGCGCGCGCTACATCAGCGGGCAACTGACCGACATGCGCAACCTCACCACCAAGCAGCTGCAGGTGCTGCGGCTGGTGGGGCAAGGACTGCGCTCCAAGCAGATCGCGCTGCAGCTCGGCTTGTCGGTTCGCACGGTGGAGGCGCACAAGTACACGATGATGCAGGTATTGGGCGTGCATTCCACACTAGAACTAGTGCGTCGCGCCGAAGACCTCGGCCTGTTGTTCTAGCTGGCCGGTAAAAAGTTCACGATTTCGCGAAGCTCGCGCGCTTCCAAGGTAATTTTACGTAGCCGAAACTCGGTTCTCTTTCGGTGGCGGAAGTTCCCACGATGGATAATGCTGCGTCGGTAGCCTTATCCGTCCTGGGGGCGAGCGTGACTCGACCGACGGTCGTTCTGGCCGAAGACCATCCTCCTGTCGCCGAACAGATCCGCGATGTACTGGGCGGTGACTTCGACGTGCTTGCCGTCGTCGGCCACGGCGAGGCTCTGGTGAAGGCGGTCAGGCGCCTGCGCCCGGATGCCGTTGTCACCGACATCAGTATGCCCGGCATGGATGGCATGCAGGCGGCGCGTGAATTGCTTTCGGAGCTGCCGGGCCTCCCCGTGGTGTTCATCACCGTGCACGACGACCCCTCCCTCGCGCGCGCCGCGCTCACCATCGGCAAGGGTTATGTGCTCAAGGCCTCCGCCGGGGAGGAGCTCACCGATGCAGTGAAGAGCGTGCTCGACAATCGATACTTCGTTTCGGCCACGCTGGGGCGCATCGAGGCGTTGGTCGAGCCGATTCAGTCTTCTGGCTCGCCGTAGGTTTGCAAAGCGCGTTCCAGGCCCTGGCGCAGCGTGGCGAAGCCTTCCCACGGATCGCTGCGCAGCCTGGCAAGTCGACGCGGCACGGTGCGTATGTCGAAATCGCCCGGGCCCTGCGCCTTGCCCAGGTCGGCCCATCGCAACGGTGTGGCCACGGTCGCGCCAGCGCGTGCGCGCAGTGAATAGGAGGCCACGCTGGTGGCGCCCCGACTGTTGCGCAGGTAGTCGATGAAGATGCGGCCGCCGCGTTCGTCCATGGCGGCCTTGGCGATGAAGCGATCCGGTTGTTCGTCAGCCAGCGCGCGGGCGAAGGCTTGCACGAAGCGCTTCGCATCGCTCCACGTGCAGGAGGCATGCAATGGCACCACGACGTGCAGGCCTTTGCCGCCACTGGTACGCACAAAGCTTTTCAAGTCGACCTCACCAAGGCGCCGCTTGAACAGGCGTGCCGCTTCGACGATGTCCCGCCAGTTCACGCCTTTGCCTGGATCGAGATCGAATACGAGGTAGTCCGGCTCGTCGAGTGAGTCGGCCTGCGCTGCCCAGGGATGGAATTCGATCGCGCCGAACTGCACCAGCCCGATGACCGAGGATGCATCGCTCGGACAAAGGTAGTCGGCCCACTTGCCGCTCTCCTCGCGCAAGCGGACGTGGCTTACATGACTCATCCCGCGCATCGGGTGCTTCTGGAAAAAGCCTTGTTCGCCGATGCCATCGGGAAAACGCAATATCGAGGTAGGCCGACGCCTTACGCCGGGCAGAAACCATGCCATGACGGCACGGTAGTACTCGGCCACGTCCAGCTTGGTCACGCCAAGCTCGGGATAGAGCACCCGGTCGGGATGGGTGACAACGATGTCGTCGGTGGCTTGCCTGCTCATCGGATGCGCCCTCCGCAAACGCATCGCACCTTGCGCGATCGGCCCAGCGCCTGTGCCGGTGAGACATGAACCTGCCGCATGGCAGGACAAGCCAGCGTGTATCAGGTGTGAAACAGTTGCCTCGGCCGAAAAACCGGCCCACTGTATCCGTCCTACGAATGTAGTCGTATTCCTACGCAATACTCAGTGAGGAGCCGATAGGTTCCTCCGTAGATCGAGTGCACTCTTGATCGGTCTGGAACTGACAAGTTGGTGAGCGCTGCGCTCACACGATCAAAGTGACGGGGCTCTCCCTCTTCCTACTGGGTCTGGAACATGGTCACCTATTCGCTCAAGCAGTCCGCCGACGGCCAATGGAATGTGTGCCGTTCGGGTGCGTGGTTGTTCAGCCACCTGCAGTTGCCTGCCGCGATCCGGCTCGCGCGTGAAGTGGCGCGGGACGAGCACCTGCGTTCCGGCCGTTCCGTCTGCGTGGAAATGCCGGGTACGGAATCGACCATCCGGCTTGCGCAGTTCGCGTCGCAAGCCCCCTCGTTGGGCCAGGCCGCCTGAGCGGACAGGCCTGACCGGCTCTCCTGCATGCTGCAGGACCGCTTGTCTGAATGACGCCAGCTGGGCAAAGTCGCAGGGTCTCATGGCCAGGACCCCCACATGCGTCTGTCGCTCCGCTGCTCGTCCATCGCCTTGCTCGCGCTGGCTGCCCTGCCACTGCAGGCCACTACGCTGCTCATCAACGCCCGCATCCACACCATGGATCCCGCGCGTCCGGAAGCCTCAGCGCTGGCGTGGAAAGAAGATGGCCGCCTGCTTGATGTAGGGGATACGGCTGACCTTCAGAAGCGCTATCCCGATGCCACCAAGGTGGACGCCCAGGGCGCCTCGGTCATCCCCGGCCTGATCGATGCGCACGGGCATATGCTCGGGCTCGGCATGACCCACATCCAGGTCGATCTGGTAGGGGCGTCGTCCAAGCAGGAGGTGCTCGATCGCCTGAGGGCGGGTGCTGCCAAACTGCCGAAGGGCGCATGGCTCATCGGTCGCGGCTGGGATCAGAATCGCTGGACGGGCAAGCAGTTCCCGACCGCCGCGGACCTCGATGCCGCTTTTCCCGACCGACCGGTCTACCTTGAGCGCATCGACGGCCATGCCGTGTGGGTCAACTCCGCGGCGATGAAGCATGCGACCAAGGCGCTGGACGGCGACTGGCAGCCGCAGGGCGGCCGTATCGTGCGTGATGGGAAGAAGGCCACCGGCGTGTTGGTGGACGGGGCGGTGGGCCTCGTCGCCGAGGCGATCCCGCCACTCAGTCACGAGCAGACACGCGAAGCCTACAAGGCAGCGTTCGCCGATGCGGTGGCCGCCGGACTGACGGGCGTCCACGACCCGGGCGTGAGCCTGGACGATTTCAAGGTGCTCCAGGAGATGGCCGCCGCCGGCGACATTCCGCTGCGGCTCTACGAAATGGCCGACGGCAACCACGCCGCACTGGATTGGTTGTGCACGCAGGGCGGGCGTTGGGCCGATGCCAGCGGTCGTCTGCAGATGCGTACCGTGAAGCTCTACATGGATGGCGCACTCGGCAGCCGCGGCGCGGCCTTGCTGGCGGACTACAACGACGATCACGGCAATCGCGGCATTCTCGTCACGTCGCCGGACGCCTACCGCACTGCCGTGGAGAAGGCGTATCGCTGCCACGTGCAGGTGGCCACACACGCAATCGGCGACCGCGGCAATCGCATGGTGCTCGACACCTACCAGTCAGTGCTGGGCGATCACGCGAATAGCGATCACCGTTGGCGCGTGGAGCATGCGCAGATCGTCGCGCTCGACGACATCCCGCGTTTCGCCAAGCTGCGTTTGATCGCTTCCATGCAGCCCACGCATGCGACTTCCGACATGCCATGGGCCGAACAGCGCCTCGGCGCCGAGCGGCTCAAGGGCGCCTACGCGTGGCAGCGCTTCATCCACGAAAAGGTGCCGCTCGCCTTCGGTTCGGACTTCCCGGTGGAGCACGTCAACCCGATGCTCGGCCTCTATGCCGCCGTCACCCGCCAGGATCTCAACGGCCAACCGCCCGGCGGCTGGTTGCCCGACCAGCGTGTGAGCCGCATCCAAGCCTTGGCGGGCTTCACCCGAGGCGCGGCTTACGCGGCCTTCATGGAAAACGAGGTTGGCACGCTCAAGGCCGGCATGCGGGCAGACTTCGTGATCCTCGACGGCGATGTAATGACCGTACCACCGCGGCAGATAGCCGACCTCAAGCCGGTGAGCACCTGGGTGGACGGGAAGGCGGTTTATCGCGCTGAAAAGGCGAATGCCGCGCATTGAGGCGTGCCGTCATTGCACAGTGCACGGCCTCAACTTATTCGAGGCACATCATTCGTCCTCTTCCAAAAGGGAGAGGACTGGGAAAGCGCGCCGCTTTAAGTCCTCAACGCATCGGCGCGTCGCGGCGCAGCCGCAGTTGACCTGCGGAGGCGATCGCAATCCGGGTTCCGGAACCTTCAGAGCTTTTCCCGTCGAAACGTTGCCGGCTCCGGCTCTGAGCTCCGGCAGGAGATCGAAAGCCCGCCGCGTAGCGGCACGCTGGCGGGCGAGCCGCAACCAGAGCATGACGGAGCAGGGTGAACATTTCGCTCGCCCTTCGGGCTTTCTGCCCGCCTCGCGTTCCATCCGGCTTGCGCCGCGACGACGAAACCGAAGACCGGGGCGAAAGGCTGTCGCGCACAGGGTGCGCTCCTACAGGGAAGCCTACGCAGCGGGCCAATACGCAAAGAGGGCGCTGCCAGAGGCAGCGCCCTCCATCGAAATCCTTCCCTCCATCGGAGGTCAAAGGATGCTCATGCAGCCTTGCGCGTCACCACGCCAATCGACGCATGCGCCGTCTTCAGCGACTCCACCTTGTTGTCCTCGCTGAGGTTGACACCTTCGGCGCGGACGAACTCAAGATCGGTGACACCGAGGAAGCCGAACACCGCACGCAGGTAGGTTTCCTGGAAGTCCATCGGAGCCGCGGCGCTGCCTTCGCTGTACACGCCGCCGCGGGATGAGGCGATGATGATGCGCTTGCCACCGGCGAGGCCTTCCGGGCCGTTGGCGGTATAGCGGAACGTCTTGCCGGCCACCGCGACACGATCGATCCACGCCTTCAGCTGGCTGGGGATCGAGAAGTTGTACATCGGCGCACCGATCACGACCACGTCAGCCGCCAGGAACTCCTCGAGCATCTGGCTGCCCAACACGGCGGCCGGATCGCTGGCATCGGCCACCGGCGTCCAGTGCGGAAGTGGGTTGGCAACCAGATCGTGGTAGATGACCTCGGTTGCGGGGGCGTTGCGGGTGAACTCGGCTACGATGGCAGCGGTCAGGCCGCGCGAGACGGAGTGGCTACCCAGGGCGCTGGCGTCGAGATGCAGCAGTTTCATGGCAATTCCTCAGTATCGGGCCGGACCATCCGGCGACGGAGTAACGATACTCAGGAGACAATCCGTCGATAAGACGGGTAAAATCGAACGTATTGTTCCATCAAGGAAACAACGATGACGGTCTTGGACGGCGCCCTGCAGGATCTGAACGACCTGTATTTTTTTGCGGCCGTGGTGGAGCACGGCGGTTTTTCGTCGGCCGGGCGGGCGCTGGGCATCCCCAAGTCCCGGCTGAGCAAGCGCATCGCGCAGCTGGAAGAGCGCCTGGGCGTGCGCCTGCTGCAGCGGACGACGCGCCGCTTCGTGGTTACCGAAGTCGGCGAGCGCTTCTACGGTCATTGTCGCGCCGTGCTGGAAGAGGCACGTGCCGCTCAGGAAGCGGTGGAGGAAGTGCGCTCCGAGCCGCGTGGCGTCGTGCGGGTCAGTTGCCCGGTGTCCCTGGTGCAGACCGTCGTCGGGCATATCCTGCCCGACTTCCTGGCCCAGCATCCGAAGATGCAGGTGCGCCTGCATGCCACGGATCGCCGCGTCGACCTCATTGGTGAAGGCTTCGATGTGGCTATCCGTGTCCGCAGCAAGCTCGATACCGACGCAACCCTGGTCATGCGGACCTTCGGGCAATCGCGCGTGCTGCTGGTGGCGAGTCCCGATTTGCTCAAGCGCCATGGACGTCCTACGGAGCCGGCCGAGCTTTCGCAATTGCCCGCGCTCAGCAACCACGAGCACGAAGGTGCGCAAAGCTGGGAACTGCTGGATGCGCACGGCGAGCGTCTGGTCGTGGACATCCAGCCGCGCCTGATCTGCGGCGACTTTGCCGCTCTGCTGCAAAGCTGCAAGCGTGGCATTGGCGTGGCCTTGTTGCCCGAGTTCGTCTGCGGCCCGGGCATCGAACGCGGCGAACTCGAGGTATTGCTGCCCGAGTGGAGCGTGCCGCAAGGCACCATGCACTTCGTCTACCCCAGCCGTCGCGGCCTTTTGCCTGGCGTGCGCGCCTTCGTGGATTTCCTTGCGGAAAAGCTGCCCGACACCGTGCGCGAAAAGCACGCCCAGTGCAACAGATACGTCTGACCTCTGCACGACATGGGGCGCGTGCTAGCATCTTCGTTTAGCCTTCCAGACATCCGGACCATGCACATCGACACCAAGCTGCCGAAAGTCGGCACCACCATTTTCAGCGTCATGAGCCAGCTGGCGGTCGAGCACAAGGCCGTGAACCTCGGGCAGGGTTTTCCCGATTTCGAGCCGCCTGAAGTCTTGCGCGAAGCAGTGACCCGCGCGATGTCCGAGGGGCGTAACCAGTACGCGCCCGGCATCGGCCTGCAGCCGCTGCGCGAGCAGATCGCGCTGAAGACGGAACGCATGTACGGCCACAAGCTGAGCGCCGACACCGAAGTGACGGTGACTTCCGGCGCCACCGAAGCGCTGTTTGCCGCCATCGCGGCGGTGGTGCGCGCCGGCGACGAAGTGATCGTGTTCGATCCGGCTTACGACAGCTACGAGCCGGCCATCGAACTGCAGGGCGCGCGCGCTGTGCATATCCCGCTGCAGGCGCCGACGTTCTCGGTCGACTGGCAACGCGTGCGCGATGCGGTCACGCCCAAGACCCGCATGATCCTCATCAACAGCCCGCACAATCCGACGGGCGCGGTGCTTTCTTCGGCCGATCTCGACGAGCTCGCGGCCATCGTTCGCGACACGGAAATCGTGGTGCTGTCGGACGAGGTCTACGAGCACATCGTGTATGACGGCGCCCACCACCAGAGCGTGCTGCGCCATGCGGAACTTGCCGCGCGCAGCTTCGTGGTGTCGTCGTTCGGTAAGACCTACCACTGCACCGGCTGGAAGGTCGGTTACGCCGTGGCGCCCAAGGCGCTCTCCGCCGAATTCCGCAAGGTGCATCAATACCTCACGTTCTGCACGTTCCACCCGGCGCAGGTCGCGTTCGCCGAGTTCATGGTGAGCACGCCCGAGCACTACCTGGAACTGCCGGCCTTCTATCAGGCCAAACGCGATCGCTTCCGCGAGCTGATCAAGCCGTCGCGCTTCACGTTGCTGGATGTGCCGGGCGGTTACTTCCAACTGGTGGACTACTCCGCCATCAGCAACAAGGACGATGTGGCCTTCTGCGAGTGGATGGTGAAGGAGGGCGGTGTCGCTGCGATTCCGCTCACGCCGTTCTACGAGACGGCTCCGGGCACGCATCTGCTGCGCCTGTGCTTCGCCAAGAGCGACGCCACCATGGAAGCCGCCGCGGAGCGCCTATGCAAGCTCTGAACATCACGCTGGTGCAGGGTGCCACGCGCTGGCACGATGCGCCGGCCAACCGCGAGTACTACGGCGAGCTCGTTCGACGTGTCGCCGGCAAGACCGATCTCGTCGTGCTGCCTGAAACCTTCCTTTCCGGGTTCAGCAACGACACGCGCATCAGTGCAGAGACCATGGATGGCGAAGGCGTGGCCTGGATGCGCGCGCTCGCGCAGGAAGTGGACGCCGTGCTGTGTGGCAGCCTCGCCATTCGCGAGGGCGACAAGGTGTTCAACCGCCTGATCTGGGCGCGCCCGGACGGCAGCTTCGCGCAATACGACAAGCGCCATCTGTTTCGCATGGCCGGCGAGCACACGCGCTACGGCAGCGGCAACGAGCGGCTGATCGTCGA
This sequence comes from Dyella jiangningensis, assembly GCA_000632805.1. GTDB lineage: Bacteria > Pseudomonadota > Gammaproteobacteria > Xanthomonadales > Rhodanobacteraceae > Dyella > Dyella jiangningensis. The sequence goes on from CP007444.1 coordinate 1,424,648, forward strand.
GCTCAAGGGCTGGCGCATTCTTCCGCAGGTCTGCTACGACCTGCGTTTTCCGGTGTGGCTGCGTAACGGTCGTCGCGAAGATGCCACCGGCGGCATGGACTACGATCTGGCCATCTTCGTGGCCAACTGGCCCGCGCCGCGTCGTCAGCCGTGGCGCACATTGCTTCGCGCACGCGCCATCGAGAACCTGAGCTATGTGGTCGGTCTCAACCGGGTCGGCGTGGACGGCAACGACTTGCCTTATGCAGGCGACAGCGCCGTGCTCGACCCGGTCGGTGAGCCGCTGGTCGAGCTGGGTCCGCAGGAACAGGTGGTGACGGTGACCGTCGATCCGGCGCCGCTGCTCGCGCATCGCGAGCGCTTCCCCGCGTGGATGGATGCCGATCGCTTCACGCTTGATCCGATCTGAGCAGACACGGCCCCGCTGACGGCTCGGTCGCGCTGATGCTTCAACGTGTGGATGCCGCCTGTATCTTCGGCGCACCGACATCGAGCTGCATGCGGCGGAAATCGATCGTCCAGCCGTCGAACGCGCGAAGGATATCGCCGCCGAGCACATTCGGTTCCTTGACGTTGCCGGCATCGCTGAGCGACACGCTGATGCCGCTCATCAGCGCCTGCTGATCGGCAATCCGCACCCGTACGTGCGGCCACGTCACCGAGGTCCTGTCGCGCGCGCCGCCGGCACCTGCCACATGATCCCTTTGCGACGCGAGGCCTTCGAGCAGATTCGCATGTTCGCGCGCAAATCGCGACGACAGCGCCGAATGCGAGCCGCCGCTGTCCAGATGCATCGCCACCGGAAGATCGTTCAACCGCACGTCGACATAGAGATCGCTGCCGGCCAGGCGAAGATTGCCGGCTTCGTGCTTGCCCGCCTTGCTGCGCGAAGGCACGAGCCGCCCATCGGAGGTGAACTGGATACGTTCGAGTTCGCGCAGCACCGGGAAGCCCACGATGGCGTCGATGTGATAACCGCCCGGCACCGGCATGCTCAACTGAGCGTCGTCGAGCACGAGGAAGGCGACGTGTTCGAGTTCGAGCCCGGCAAGAACCAGGTGATCCGCCAGGCCGATGCGTGTCGCCACGGCCCGGCGGCTCGCGCTGCCCACGTTCGCGGCGCCGTCCAACATGCGCAGCTTGAGCTTGCGGGCCGTGCTCAGGGATACGACCGAGAGATTGGCGCCAGTGTCGAGCACGGCCTCCTGGAGTGTGCCGTTGACGGTCACGCCGGTTCGCGGCAGGCCGACCTTGTCGCGGGTGATCGTCACTGCGCGCGGCTCATAGGTGCTGACCTGTTGCGCCGGCGCATGGCTCAACTGATCCGAGAGCGTCGCCATCTGCAGCGCGTCGGCCTGCTGTTCGTCACCGATGCCGTCATCGGCCAACGCCTTCTGCCAGGCATGCGCCGCCTGCGCCGCGCGGGCGTAATCGCCCTCTGCAAAGCTGGCGTCCGCAGTGATGGGCCACGCCAGCGCGCATTCGGCAGGGTTTCGTTGCGTGCTGGCGAGATAGCGGTCCACCAGGCGACGGGCTTCCGATGCATCCATGCGCCCGGCGGCGATCCGGGCGCGGGCGAGCAGGGCAAAGCCCGGATCCTTGATGGCAGGTAGCTGGGCTTCCAGGCGAAACACGTCGCCCGCGGCGGCGTCCGCAAGGGCTGATTGCATGACGCTGTCGGGCTTGGGCTCGGCGGCGCGGCCGTCGCCGGGATGGAGGGTGAGCATGAAGCCCAACAGCGGCAGGTATCCGAACCGGGCCAGGTGCCGATATTCCATGGTATGGTGTCCGTATGACGAGTAAAAATTATCGTAATACAGAAAAAAATCATCATGCAACAGTGCGGCGGCTGACGGCCGGGGCGGCTGTGCTGCGGTGGTTGGCCTGGTTCGGCGCGGCAGCTTGGTTGCTGGTGACGGCCTGGGGTATCTGCGGTCCCACCGAAGGCTCGGGCGGCGTGGTCGCGGCCACGCTGTTCACCGACGGATTGCCTCGGAGCTGGGCTGCCGGTATCGCCGGCGTGCTCGCCCTGGTGACAAGCGCGGCCTTGGTGGAACTGGCGCGCATGCTTGGCCATGTGAAGGTGGATGCGCTGTTCTCCATTGCGGTGACGCGTCACTTCCGTCGCTTCGCCTGCCTGCTGACGATCGCCGCCGTGTTGCGCTTGGTGCTGCCACCCGTGGCGACGCTGCTCAATGCATGGCAGGCGGGCGGCCATGCATCCGTGCAACTCGCGTTCTCCGGCGACGATGTGTTCGCCGTGCTGCTGGCGGCGGTGTTCTTCTTCGTGGCACGTCTGTTCGACGAGGCGGCACGCCTCGAAGACGACCAGCACTCCATCGTGTGAGGCGCGCATGGCCATCGTGGTACGACTCGACGTGATGCTGGCCCTGCGCAAGGCGCGCTCGCGCGAACTCGCGCAATTCGTGGGCATCACCGAATCCAATCTCTCGCTGCTCAAGTCCGGCCGCGTGCGCGGCGTGCGTTTCGAAACGCTGAGTAAGATCTGCGAGTTCCTGCAGTGCCAGCCGGGCGACCTGTTGGTTTACGTGCCTGGCGACGAGGAAGAGGGCGCGCCGGACGCTGAATGAAAAACGCCCCGTCGGTGACAGGGCGTTTCGATCACAGGATGCTGAGCACCGCTTCGGGTGGCCGTCCAATCGCCGCCTTGCCGTTGGCAACAACAATGGGACGCTCGATCAGCCGAGGGTGGCTCGCCATGGCGGCAACCAGCGCCGTGTCGTCGAGCGTGGGATCGTCCAATCCCAGCTCGGTGTATTCCGGTTCGTTCTTTCGCATCAATTCGCGCGGCGTCAGGCCGAGCATGTCCAGCAACTGCACCAGCTCGGCCGAACTCGGCGGGGTCTCCAGGTAATTGACGACCTGGCAGACCTCACCGCGCGACTCGAGCAGTTCGAGCGTCGCGCGCGACTTCGAGCAACGGTTGTTGTGGTAGATGCGTACGGTCATTACTGGTTGCCGTGGCGATTGCCGCCGCGACCGCCGCCACCGTGGGGACGTCCACCGCCCGTACCGCCGCCATGGCCCTGCGGACGGTTGCCGCCGCGACCCTGCGGACGACCACCACCCTGGCCCTGGCCCGGACGACCGCCGGGCTTGCCGCCACGGCCGCCACTCGGGCCGCCGCTGCGATTGCCACCGGCACCACCGCCGAATCCACCGTAGGGGCTGCTGCCGCGGCTTTCACCGGAACGGCCACCGCCACCGCCACCGAACGACCGGCCGCCTTCGGCCGAGCGCGCGCCAAACGGCTTGCCGCCGCCGGGGCCGCGGCGATTGCCGCCGGCGGCTGCGCCGCCACGAGCGCCGCCGCCTTCGCGGCTTTCACCGGCAAACCAGGTGCGTACCGACGGCAGTTCCTGCCCGGGCGCCACGCCGCGCTTGTTCTTGCGCTGCATGCCACCGGACGGACGATCCGGACGGGCGACGTTGCCGTTGACCTCGCGACCGGGCTTGCGACGCTGCTGCTTGCCGCGCGCGGGTTCTTCGCGAATGCGGTCATAGGCGCGCAGTTCGCGGGCTTCGTCCTGGTAGGCGGAGCTGTAGCCGCCGCTCGTACCACGTTCGGGGCGATACTCCGTGACGTTGCGCGGCGCGCGGCGCTGATGCAGCACCGGGCTCAGCGTGAGCACCGGCTGCGGCGCGCCGAGGCCGGTGGTCTTGCGCAGATCCTTCACGGCGTCCTCGCCCAGCGCCTCGCAGTCGCCGCGGCGCAGGTTGCGCGGCAGTTCCACGCTACCGTAGCGGATGCGCTTGAGGCGGCTGACCAGGAAACCCTGCGAATCCCACAGGCGACGCACTTCGCGATTGCGGCCTTCGCGGATCACCACGCGGAACCAGCTGTGGCTGCCGCCTCGGCTGATCACGCCGATTTCGTCGAAGCGGGCGGGGCCATCTTCCAGCTCCACGCCGGCCTTGAGCTTTTCGATGATCTCGTCGGGCACTTCACCGTGCACGCGGCACAGGTATTCGCGCTCGAGGCCGCTCTTGGGATGCATCAGCGCGTTGGCGAGTTCGCCATCCGTGGTGAGCAGCAGCAGGCCGGTAGTGTTGATGTCGAGGCGGCCCACGGCGACCCAGCGCGCGCCCTTCAGGCGCGGCAGCTGTTCGAACACGGTGGGACGGCCTTCGGGGTCTTCGCGCGTGGTCACCACGCCTTCGGGCTTGTGGTAGACCAGCACTTCGGTTTCGTCGCGGTTGTCGGTGGCGACGACGAACTGCTTGCCGTCGAGCACGACGCGGTCGCCGGCATGCACGCTGGCGCCAATGGTGGCCGGCGTGCCGTTGAGTTCGACTTCACCGGCCTGGATGCGCTGCTCGAGCATGCGGCGCGAGCCGAGGCCCGCATTGGCCAGCACCTTGTGCAGGCGTTCCTCGATGGCGGGTGTGGTTTCGTCGCGCGGGGTGCGCTTGAGGGTCAAAACGGATTTCTGGGGCGCAGTCATGCGCGGTACTCCTCGGTGTCTTGCGTGGCGTCGCCTTTGTCGGCGTCCGCGTGGGTCGCTGCCTCATCGGCAGTGTCAGTCGGGGCATCGGCGTGCAGGGCAGCGCCGGGTTCGGAAGAGGCGACTTCCATCGCCTCGGGTTGTTCGTCAGTCGGCGCGTCGGTGACGGCGGCGCCGGAGGTTTCGTCGGCGGGCGCGGGCGCCTCGTCGTGGGTTTCTTCGATGATGGCGTCGGTTTCTTCGCCGGCCACCACCAGGGTTTCGTTCTCTTCGTCCGGATCGATCGGCAGGTCGCGCGCCACGTGAACCGGCAGCGGTTCGGGCGCGATGCTCATCTGCGGATCTTCCATGTCGCGGATTTCCGACAGCGGCGGCAATTCATCCAGCGACTTCAGGTTGAAGTAGTCGAGGAAGGCGCGGGTGGTGCCGAACAGCGCCGGCTTGCCGGGCACGTCGCGATAACCCACCACGCGGATCCACTCGCGCTCTTCCATCGTCTTGATGATGTTGGATGAGACCACGACGCCGCGGATTTGTTCGATCTCCGGTCGTGTGATCGGCTGGCGATAGGCGATCAGCGCGAGGGTTTCCAGCAGGGCGCGCGAGTAGCGGCTGGGTTTTTCCGTCCACATCCGCGAGATCCACGGATGCACGTCCTGCTTCACCTGGTAACGGAAGCCCGAAGCGACTTCGCGCAGTTCCACGCCGCGCTGGGCGCAGTCTTCGGCGAGTTGTTCCAGGGCCCTGGACACTTCCTCGCGGCCGACGTCGTCCTCTTCGCCGAACAGTTCCAGCAATTGAGGGAGGGTCATCGGCTGGCTGGATGCCAGTAATGCCGCCTCGATGATGGGTTTGAGTTGTTCGATCTGCATGGCCTCAGTTCAGGTGAGGATGAATGAATGGGCTTGTGCGGCGAACCGCGCTACTCCGCAGCCGCGGCCGGCTCGTCGTTGGCGAACAGGTCGTCGTGTTCCTCGGCATGCGCCGTCTTCGAGCGCACGTAGACCGCCGCCAGCGGTTCTTCCTGCACGATCTCCACCAGCATTTCCTTGGCCAGCTCCAGCATGGCCAGGAAGGTCACCACCACGCCCAGGCGTCCTTCGCTCACATCGAACAGCGTCTCGAAGCGATGGAAGCTGGTGTCGCTCAGGCGGCTGAGCAGCTCACCCATGCGCTGGCGCACACTGAGCGCCTCGCGCTTGATGGCGTGATGCCCGAACAGTTCGGCGCGATGCAGCACGTCCTTGAGCGCCAGCAACAACTCCTTCAGGTCCAGCGGCGGCGGCAGCTTGATCACCGTCCTCTCGCCCGTGTCCGCATGGGCCGGCGCGAAATCGCGTTCCATGCGGGGCAGGGTGTCGATGTCTTCCGCCGCCTTCTTGAAGCGCTCGTACTCCTGCAGGCGACGGACCAGTTCGGCGCGGGGGTCTTCTTCGAGACCTTCCTCGGCCGGCGGCCTCGGCAACAGCAGCCGCGACTTGATCTCGCCCAGGATCGCGGCCATCAGCAGGTATTCCGCCGCCAGCTCCAGGCGCATCACATCGCGCATCATCTCGATGTAATCCATGTACTGCCGGGTGATCTCGGCGACAGGGATGTCCAGGATGTCCAGGTTCTGCCGACGGATCAGGTACAGCAGCAGGTCGAGCGGGCCCTCGAATGCTTCGAGGATGACCTCGAGCGCATCCGGCGGGACGTACAGGTCCTGCGGCATCTGCAACATCGGTTCGCCGCGCACGATGGCCAACGGCATTTCCTGCTGTTGCGGTACCGACGCGAACGCGTCCTGCGGTGCTGTGACCGGCTGAGGCTCGACTGGCTCAGTGCTCATCAATACATGTCGTTGGGCCGTCCGCGACGGCTTGCGTTGCATTCAACACGTTAGGAAACGTTCGTTCCGCCGCATTCGCCTGGCGAATGCCCCCGCCCGGATCGCGGCCCTTGGCTGGCAATCCGTTGAACCTTTGTTGCGCGATGCCTAGCCAGTGCGTCTCGCGTCACCGTCGCGGGCATGCATGATGAAATCGCGCGTCTGGCGTTTCGATCAGGCTGGCCGTGAGCGACCCTTGAGCGTCTTCGGATGGCCATGGGCCACTGCAAAGACGCAAGCCATAACGTGACGAAACCTGCGTCACTGGCTTCTCAATCGGTCGGCTGAGTGCATCGGGATGGGGTGCCGTAGCGGTCGATCCTGGCCGATCGTGCGCGCACCCTTATGACCCACGCGAGACCAAGATTAGCGGCTGCAAGCCTTCAAGTCCAGTACACCGAAAGACCGTGCAGAAGGCAAAATGGCGGGGCATGCCGCCCGACGAACGCTCAATCATCCATGTGGACATGGACGCCTTCTACGCGTCCGTGGAGCAACTCGACCACCCTGAATTGCGCGGCCGCCCGGTGATCGTCGGCGGCCTGGGGCCGCGTGGCGTCGTCTCCACCTGCAGCTATGAGGCACGTCCGTTTGGCGTGCGCTCGGCCATGCCCACGGCCCAGGCAAGGCGTCTGTGTCCCGATGGCATCTACCTGTGGCCGCGCATGGCGCGCTATGAGGACGTATCGGCGCAGGTGTTCGAGGTGTTCCACGAAGTGACCCCTATGGTCGAGGGCCTCTCGCTGGATGAGGCCTTTCTGGATGTGACCGCCAGCCTGCGCCTGCTCGGTTCGATCGAGGCGATCGGCCGACGCATCAAGGAAGCGATCCGCGAGCGCACGGGCCTGGTGGCGTCGGTAGGCATGGGCCCCAACAAGCTGCTGGCCAAGCTCGCCGGCGAGCTGTCCAAGCCGGACGGGTTTCGCCGCATAGCGTCAACGCGCGCGGCGCAGGAGCTGGCCCCGCTCCCGGTGGGGCGGCTGTGGACGGTCGGCAAGGTTACCGAGGAGGCGTTGCACCGGATCGGCGTGCGCACCATCGGTGAATTGGCAGCATGTGACACGGCGCGTCTGACGCGTGCGCTGGGGCGTCAGGCTGGCGTCATCCAGGCACTGGCGCGAGGCGAGGACGATCGCGACGTGGAGCCGGACCAGGCCGAGCAATCCATTGGCGCGGAACACACCTTCGACGTCGATCTGGCTGAGCTCGCCATGGCCGAATCCTGGCTGCTGCGGCATTGCGAGCGCATCGCCGCACGGGCACGGCAACGTGGCCTGACCGGCCGGACGGTGACGGTGAAACTGCGCGAGCCTCCCTTTGTCACCTATACACGCCAGGCCCGTTTGCAGCTCCCCAGCGCGTCGGTCGGCGACATCTACGAGGTGGCACGAGGCTTGCTTCAGGGCTGGTGGAAGAGTCAGCGAAGGCCGCGACTGCGCCTGCTCGGCGTCAGCCTGTCGGGTTTCGAGGGACGACCGCAGCAGGACCTGTTCGACGTGGGAGCGTCGACGCCTGCATCGGATGAAGTGCAGGACAGGATCAATTCGCGGTTCGGTTCGGGGAGCCTCGTGCGTGCGGGTGTGTTGCGTACACGCGAGCGGGATTGACGTATCACGGGAGTACGCCATCATCGAAGCGATGGGGCGGGACTTTCAGGAAGAACCGGCGCATGTGCGCCAGTTGCGGGGAGAATCGGCACGATGAACAAAGCGGAAGACAACGCCCGGAACGGTTCCGACCAGGAGCAATTGCGTCCGGCGCGCATGCGCATCGAAACCACGGTGCTGATGAGCCGTGGCGATGAATCGCATCCCACCGAGCTGGTGGATATCTCCGCAACGGGCGTGCTGCTGCGTCGACCGCTGGGCTGGGAAGGCGAGCCGGGGCAGAGCTGGATCCTCGACATGATCTTCGGCCACGACCTGCATATCCATCTGGAGGCGCAGGTCATGCGCATCTCCGATCGCCACCTTGGCTTCGCCTACACGCGCATCCCGGAAGACAAGCAGGTGCCGCTGTGGAATCTCCTCGGCGGCTATGCCGACATCCTGGAGCTGTGGCACGACTGATCGCCGGTCACGATGACGCACAAAAAAGCCCGCCTTTCGGCGGGTTTTTTCGTGGTGCGCGGTACCTCGCGTTCAGCCGGGCGCCGCGGCGGCGGGCTTCTTCTCGTCGCGCAGTTCGCGGCGAAGGATCTTGCCTACGTTGCTCTTGGGCAGGCTGTCGCGGAACTCGATCAGCTTCGGGCGCTTGTAGCCGGTGAGGTTGTCGTGGCAGAACTTCTTGAGGTCTTCCACGGTGAGGTTCGGATCCTTGCGCACCACGAACAGCTTCACCACTTCGCCGGAATGCTCGTCCGGAATGCCAACCGCGGCCACTTCGGCCACGCCCGGATGCTGCATGACCACGTCCTCGACTTCGTTCGGGTACACGTTGAAGCCCGATACCAGGATCATGTCCTTCTTGCGGTCCACGATGTAGACGTAGCCGCTTTCGTCCATGCGGGCGATGTCGCCCGTATGCAGCCAGCCATCGGAACCCAGCACCTTGGCGGTTTCTTCCGGACGCTGCCAATAGCCCTTCATCACCTGCGGGCCGCGAACCATCAGCTCACCCACCTCGCCGATCGGCAGTGGCTGGTTTTCTTCGGACCAGATGGCCACGTCGGTGGAAGGGATCGGCAGGCCGATCGAGCTGTTGTAATCCTTGAGGTCGAGCGGATTGATGCAGGCGGCAGGCGAGGTTTCGGTCAGGCCGTAGGCCTCTACCAGGGTGCAACCGGTCACTTTCTTCCAGCGCTCGGCCACCGCGCGCTGCACGGCCATGCCGCCGCCCAGGCTCAGGTGCAGGCGCGAGAAATCGAGTTCCGCGAATCCCGGCGTGTTGAGCAAGCCGTTGAACAGCGTGTTGACGCCGGTGAGCGCGGTGAAGTTCGACTTCTTGAGTTCCTTGACGAAGCCGGGCATGTCGCGCGGGTTGGTGATCAGCCAGTTGAGGCCGCCCAGGCGCATGAACACCAGTCCGTTCGCGGTGAGCGAAAAGATGTGATACAGCGGCAACGCGGTGATGATCACTTCTTCGCCCGGCTTGGCATTGGCGCCGATCCACGCACCGGCCTGCATCATGTTGGCGACCATGTTGCCGTGCGTGAGCATGGCGCCCTTCGCAACGCCGGTAGTGCCGCCGGTGTACTGCAGGAAGGCGATGTCGTCGTGGCTCAGCTGCACCTTGGGCAGCGGATGCGAGGCGCCTTGAGACAGGGCATCGCGGAAGCGCACCGCATGCGGAATGCTGTACGACGGCACCATCTTCTTGACGTTCTTGAGCACGAAGTTGATGGCCACGCCCTTGAGGCCGAGCAGGTCGCCGATGCCCGTGGTAATGACGTGCTTTACTTCGGTCTCGGCCAACACCTGCTGCAGCGTGGCGGCGAAGTTGTCGAGCACCACGATGGCCTTCGCACCCGCGTCCTCAAGCTGGTGCTTGAGTTCGCGCGCGGTGTACATCGGGTTGGTATTGACCACCACCATGCCTGCGCGCAACGCGCCGAACAGGGCGATGGGGTACTGCAAAACGTTGGGCATCATGATCGCGACGCGATCGCCCTTGTTGAGCTTGAGCACTCCGGTGAGGTAGCCGGCGAACTGGCGGCTCAGCTCATCGATCTGTCCATAGCTGAGCTGCTTGCCGAAGCTGGCGAAGGCGGGGCGCTGGCGGAAGCGCTCGAACGCTTCTTCCACGACGGCGGCCACGGAGGCGTACTGGTTGGTGTCGATCTGCGCGGGGACGCCTTCCGGGTAGTGGGCCAGCCACGGACGCTCGTTGCTCATGTGGAATCCAAAGCTCCTTCGTTGTTCGGCCCGTTGGTGATGGTGGCACGGCTGGGGCAAGATGGCGACGCGGCATTGGAGCATACGCTCGCGTATAGCGGCAAGCCGCGCCGCAGCGAGCTTCCAGGGGGAACGTCCGTGCGAAAACTGCTTATGAAACCGCTGCTTTGCGGTGTGTTGGCGCTCTGTCTCGTGGCCTGCCACCGGGCGCCCGACGAAAGTCGGGTGCGCCAGGGTATCGAAACCGCCGAGCATGCCGCGGAGCAAGCGGATGCCTCGGCGCTCGGCGACGTGCTCACCGCTGACTTCACCGGCAACAACGGCGAAATGGAGCGTCGCCAGTTGATCGGCCTGTTGCGCGCGGCGGCATTCCGCGGCGAGACGATCCATGCGTTGACCGGTCCGGTGACGGTCGAGCAGCGGGGAGACCGCTATGTCGCGCGCTTCACCGTCACGTTGACCAGCGGCGGCAAGCTGCTGCCCGCGCAGATCGGTGTGTACGAGGTGGAAACCGCATGGCGGAAGGATGGACGCGAGTGGCGCTGCTACTCGGCCACCTGGAAGTCTGCGTAGGCCGCCATCGAGCCCGGCGTTGCCTTTTTTGTGGGAGCGCATCCTGCGCGCGACAAGCCTACGAAGCGGTGACGCTGCGAGGCTGCGGTCGCGCACAGGGTGCGCTCCCACATCTGAGAGGAGAGTCGAACGGTGCGCATTGGTTCTTCTGTAGGAGCGCACCCAGTGCGCGACAAGCCTACGGAGCGGTAGCACTGTGAGGTTGCGGTCGCGCACAGGGTGCGCTCCCACATCTGAGAGAAGAGTCGAACGGTGCGCACCGGGTCTTCGGTAGGAGCGCACCCAGTGCGCGAAAAGCCTACGGAGCGGTAGCACTGTGAGGTTGCGGTCGCGCACGGGGTGCGCTCCTACAATCGATGTTAGGGAACGGAGTGCCACCAAAGAAAATGCCGCCTGCTGGCGGCATTTTCCTTTTACCCGAACGACCGGCGCCTCAGGCCGCGGACTTCTTCCCCGCCAGCTGGCGCAGCACGTACTGCAGGATGCCGCCGTGGCGGAAGAACTCGCGCTCCTTCGGCGTGAGCAGCAGCACCTTCACCTTGAAGGACTTCTGGCTGCCATCGGCGCGGGTGGCGGTGACTTTCGCGGTCCTCGACTCACCGCCGTCCAGGCCGACGATGTCGAAGGTTTCCTTGCCGGTGAGGCCCAGCGTCTGCGCGTTCTGGCCGTCTTCGAACTGCAGCGGCAGCACGCCCATGCCGACCAGGTTGGAGCGGTGGATGCGCTCGAAGCTTTCGGCGATCACCGCCTTCACGCCCAGCAGCAACGTGCCCTTCGCGGCCCAGTCGCGCGAGGAGCCGGTGCCGTATTCCTTGCCGGCGATGACTACCAGCGGCGTCTTGTCGGCCTTGTACTTCATGGCCGCATCGTAGATGGCCATCTGCTCGCCCGAAGGCACGTACTGCGTGTAACCGCCTTCGACGCCGTCCAGCATCAGGTTCTTGATGCGGATGTTGGCGAACGTGCCGCGCACCATCACGTCGTCATTGCCGCGACGCGAGCCGTAGGAGTTGAAGTCCTTCGGGTCCACGCCCTTGCTGATCAGGAAGCGGCCCGCCGGGCTGTCCTTCTTGATCGAGCCGGCTGGTGAGATGTGGTCGGTGGTGATGGAGTCACCGAACAGACCCAGCACACGTGCGCCGTGGATGTCCTCCACCGTGCCCGGCTCCTTGCTCATGCCGTCGAAGTAGGGCGGATTCTTGATGTAAGTGGAGTCGTCCCACTTGTAGACGTCGCCGTCCGGCGAGGCGATGTGGTTCCAGCGGGTATCGCCCTTGAACACATCCGAGTAGCTCTTCTCGAACATGTCCGGATTGAGGGCGCTGCCCACGATGTCCGAGATTTCCTGGTTCGACGGCCAGATGTCCTTCAGGTACACCGGCTGGCCATCGTTACCCTTGCCCAGAGGATCCTTGGTGAGGTCGATGTCCAACGTGCCGGCCAGCGCATAGGCGACCACCAGCGGCGGGGAGGCGAGATAGTTCATCTTCACTTCCGGATGCACGCGGCCTTCGAAGTTGCGGTTGCCCGACAGCACCGATGCCACCGCGAGGTCACCTTCGGCGATGCCCTTGCTGATCTCCACCGGCAGCGGGCCGGAATTGCCGATGCAGGTCGTGCAGCCGTAGCCGACGATGTAGAAGCCGACCTTCTCCAGCTCCTTCAGCAGACCGGTCTTCTCCAGGTAATCGGTGACCACCTTCGAACCCGGGCCGATCGACGTCTTCACCCACGGCTGCGCCTTGAGCCCTTTGGCGGCAGCCTTCTTGGCGACGAGGCCCGCGCCGAGCATGACGCTGGGGTTGGAGGTGTTGGTGCACGAGGTGATGGCGGCGATGACTACTGCGCCGTCGCCGAGCTTGAAGGATGCGCCATCCTTCTCCACGCGCACGCCCCCGTCGGTGATGTCGTTGGCCGGATTGCCGATCGCAGCCGAGCCGCCTTCGGCGATGAAGTCCGCCGTTTCCGAATTGCGCGGGCGACGGTTGGCGGTAAGCGGACCGACGGCATCCTGGAAGCTCTTCTGCACGCCTTCGAGCAGAACGCGATCCTGCGGGCGCTTGGGGCCAGCCAGTGACGGCTTCACGTCGGCGAGATTGAGCTCCAGCGTGGTGGTGAAGCGCGGTTCCACCGCGTTTTCGTCATGCCACATGCCCTGTGCCTTGGCATAGGCTTCGACCAGCTTGATCTGTTCTTCGCTGCGGCCGGACAGACGCAGATAGTTCAGTGCTTCCTGGTCGATCGGAAAGATGCCGCAGGTGGCGCCGTATTCCGGCGCCATATTGCCGATGGTCGCGCGGTCGGCGAGCGCCAGATGCTTCAGGCCACTGCCGAAGAACTCGACGAACTTGCCGACCACACCGAGCTTGCGCAGCATCTGCGTGACGGTGAGCACGAGGTCGGTGGCGGTGACGCCTTCGGACAACTTGCCGGTGAGCTTGAAGCCCACCACTTGCGGAATCAGCATGGAGGACGGCTGGCCCAGCATGGCTGCCTCGGCCTCGATGCCGCCCACGCCCCAGCCCAGCACGCCGATGCCGTTGATCATGGTGGTGTGCGAGTCGGTGCCGAACACGGTGTCCGGATACGCCCACGCCTGGCCGTCCTTGTTCGCGGTGAACACCACGCGTGCGAGATGCTCCAGGTTCACCTGGTGCACGATGCCGGTACGCGGAGGCACCACCTTGAAGTTGTCGAATGCCTTCTGGCCCCAGCGCAGGAACGAATAACGCTCCTGGTTGCGGTGGAACTCGATCTCGACGTTTTTCTCCAGCGCGGACTCCGAACCGTACACGTCGACCTGCACGGAGTGGTCGATCACCAGTTCGGCCGGCGCCAGCGGGTTGATCTGCTTGGCATCACCGCCCAGCTTTACCACGGCATCGCGCATCGCGGCCAGGTCCACCACGCAGGGCACGCCAGTGAAATCCTGCAACACGACGCGCGCCGGCATGAAGGCGATTTCGGTATCGGGTTCGGCCTTGGCGTCCCAGTTGGCCACGGCCTCGATTTCCTTGGCGGTGACGTTGACGCCGTCCTCGTGACGCAACAGGTTTTCCAGCAGGATCTTCAGCGAGAAGGGGAGGGTCTTGAGATCGAATCGCTGGCCGAGCTTGGCGAGGCTGGCGATCTGGTACGGGCTGCCGTTGACGGTGAGGGTGTCGCGGGTGGCGAATGAATCCAGCATGGGCTAACTCCTGTTGCTTGAGTCTGGCGAACGCGCGGACGCGTAGCTTGGGGATCCTAAGGCACGGAACGTGAGGGTAATTGCAAGGTTGGCCTCGTCCTTACGTGCGCCGATAACAGTGTGACTGGAGTGGCGAGCATGGGGCGGGCCGGCATTGCGTCCTCGGCGTTGCCGGTCGATGCCATTCAGTTTGGGCCAAAACCGGGGTGGTGCAAGAGACCCGATCGGGGATTGCGCCAGGTTCGCATTGCAAGATTTCGAACGCTGGCGGAAGCGTTGTCTTGCGTTGCGGCGCTTGTGTCGCGGCTGGCAAAATATGGGGCTGTCATGCCGCCCCAAAGCGGTGTGGCCACAAGGTTTTGTGCCTTGTCGAGCGCCGGTAGCGGCCACGCGGAACTCCCTTGGGCGAATCCGCCGCGATGGTGCAAACCATCGCTCGCTGCCCCTTACGTTGTTCACCGGACGAGATCACATGCTTATCGCCTACCGCCAACACGTTGCCGAGCGCGCCGCGCTGGGTATCCCGCCGCTGCCGCTGTCGGCTCAGCAGACCGCCGACCTGATGGAGCTGCTGAAGAATCCGCCCGCGGGCGAGGAAGCCTTCCTGGTGGACCTGATCACCAACCGCGTGCCGGCGGGTGTGGACGATGCGGCCAAGGTCAAGGCCTCGTACCTGGCGGCCGTGGCGTTCGGCACCGAAAAGAGCGCGCTGATCTCGCGCGAGAAGGCCACCGAACTGCTGGGCACCATGCTCGGCGGCTACAACATTCATCCGTTGATCGAGCTGCTCGACGACGCGCAGGTCGGCAACGTTGCCGCCAATGCGCTGAAGCACACGCTGCTGATGTTCGACGCCTTCCATGATGTGAAGGAAAAGGCCGACAAGGGCAATGCCAACGCCAAGGCCGTGCTGCAGAGCTGGGCCGACGCCGAATGGTTCACCAGCAAGCCGGAAGTGCCGCAGAGCCTGACCATCACCGTGTTCAAGGTGCCGGGCGAAACCAACACCGACGACCTGTCGCCGGCACCCGATGCCACCACGCGTCCGGACATCCCGATGCACGCACTGGCCATGCTGAAGAACAAGCGCGACGGCGCGCCGTTCCAGCCGGAAGAAGACGGCAAGCGCGGTCCGATCCAGCTGATCCAGGATCTCGCCAAGCAGGGTCATCTCGTGGCCTACGTGGGCGACGTGGTCGGCACCGGTTCCAGCCGCAAGTCGGCGACCAACTCCGTGCTTTGGTGGACGGGCGAGGACATCCCGTTCATCCCGAACAAGCGCTTCGGCGGCGTGTGCCTGGGCAGCAAGATCGCCCCGATCTTCTACAACACCATGGAAGACGCTGGTGCGCTGCCGATCGAACTGGACGTCTCCCAGATGGAGATGGGCGATGTAGTCGAGCTGCGTCCGTATGACGGCAAGGCGCTGAAGAATGGCGAAGTGATCGCCGAGTTCCAGGTGAAGTCCGACGTGCTGTTCGACGAAGTGCGTGCAGGCGGCCGCATTCCGCTGATCATCGGCCGTGGTCTCACCGCCAAGGCGCGCGAAGCGCTGGGCCTGCCGGTTTCCACGCTGTTCCGCCTGCCGCAGCAGCCGGCCGATACCGGCAAGGGCTACACGCTGGCGCAGAAGATGGTCGGCCGCGCCGTTGGCCTGCCGGAAGGCCAGGGCGTTCGCCCGGGCACCTACTGCGAGCCGAAGATGACCTCGGTGGGCTCCCAGGACACCACCGGTCCGATGACCCGCGACGAGCTAAAGGACCTGGCCTGCCTGGGCTTCTCGGCCGACCTCGTGATGCAGTCGTTCTGCCACACCGCCGCTTACCCGAAGCCGGTGGACGTGAAGACCCACCACACGCTGCCGGAATTCATCAGCACCCGTGGCGGCATCTCGCTGCGTCCGGGCGACGGCGTGATCCACTCCTGGCTCAACCGCATGCTGCTGCCCGACACCGTCGGCACCGGCGGCGACAGTCACACCCGTTTCCCGATCGGCATTTCGTTCCCGGCCGGCTCCGGCCTGGTGGCCTTCGCGGCCGCCACCGGCGTGATGCCGCTGGACATGCCCGAATCCGTGCTGGTGCGCTTCAAGGGCGAACTGCAGCCGGGCGTCACCCTGCGTGACCTGGTCAACGCGATCCCGCTGTACGCCATCAAGCAGGGTCTGCTCACCGTTGCCAAGCAGGGCAAGAAGAACATCTTCTCGGGTCGCATCCTCGAGATTGAAGGTCTGCCGAATCTCAAGGTGGAGCAGGCGTTCGAGCTGTCCGATGCTTCGGCCGAGCGTTCCGCCGCCGGCTGCACGGTGCACCTCGACAAGGCCCCGATCATCGAATACATGAACAGCAACATCACGCTGCTCAAGGTGATGATCGCCCAGGGCTACAAGGATCCGCGCAGCCTGCAGCGCCGCATCAAGGCGATGGAAGCGTGGCTCGCCAACCCGCAGCTGCTGGAGCGCGATGCCGACGCCGAATACGCCGCCGTCATCGAGATCGACCTGGCCGACGTGCACGAGCCCATCGTGGCCTGCCCGAACGATCCGGACGACGTGAAGACGCTGTCCGACGTGGCCGGCGCCAAGATCGATGAAGTGTTCATCGGTTCGTGCATGACCAACATCGGTCACTTCCGTGCCGCATCGAAGCTGCTGGAAGGCAAGCGTGATATCCCGACCCGCCTGTGGGTGGCTCCGCCGACCAAGATGGATCAGGAGCAGCTGACCGAGGAAGGCCACTACGGCGTGCTCGGCACCGCCGGCGCACGCATGGAAATGCCGGGTTGCTCGCTGTGCATGGGCAACCAGGCGCAGGTGCGCGAGGGCGCCACGGTGTTTTCCACCTCCACCCGCAACTTCCCGAACCGCCTTGGCAAGAACTCCAACGTGTACCTGGGCTCGGCCGAGCTGGCCGCGATCTGCTCGCGTCTGGGCAAGATCCCGAGCAAAGAGGAGTACATGGCGGACATCGGCGTGATCAACGCCAATGGCGAGAAGATCTACAAGTACATGAACTTCAACCAGATCGCCGACTACCAGGATGTGGCCGACACGGTCACGGCGTAAACCGGCCGGGTTGTACGGAAACGAAGGGAAGGGCGGCGCAAGCCGCCCTTCTTTTTTGCCGCCACCTCGCTCCCTTGCAGGAGCCCACCCTGTGGGTGACCGCGGCGCATCGGCGTTACCGCTCCGTTGGTTTGTCGCGCACTGTGTGCGTTCCTACAACAGATGATCGGGACATTAGGGAAGCGCAGCCATCTCTTGTGGGAGCCCACCCTGTGGGCGACCGCGGCGCATCGACATCCCGCTCCGTTGGCTTGTCGCGCACTGGGGACGCTCCTACAGAGGTGGGTTTATTTGGCGCGGCGAGGATGAGTAACCCGCGCCGCGTTCTGTCGTTTATGCTTCCGCTGTCCCACCGCCCGCAGGCAGCGCATGATCTCCAGCCATCTCTCGGTAGTTTCGTTGCGCGATCTGATGCTGGTGCAGGCCGTGCATCGGCATGGCAGCTTCAACAGTGCGGCGCGGGCGATGCATATCAGCCCATCAGGACTGTCGCATCAGGTGCAGAAGGTGGAGCAGGCGCTCGGTGCCCCGTTGTTCGAACGCGGCGGCCGGCGCGTGGTGCCTACGGCGGGCGGTCAGCGATTGCTGGAGCAGATCGATGCCGTGCTGGCCGCGGCGGACCATCTGCAGCAGGTGGCGCGTGCGGGCGAAGTGGCGTTCGGTGGCGAATTGCGCCTCGGTGTACCGGCTTCGCTCGGCCCGTATCTCCTGCCGCATCTGATTGGTCCGTTCCCCCAGCATTTCCCCGGCACGCGACTGAGCCTCTCCGAAGGCAAGCCGCGCGGACTGCTGCGTCGGCTCAACGAAGGCGAACTCGACGCCGTGCTTGCGCCGCGGGTCACGCCGGTAAGCGGCGTGGCGGTGCGGCCGTTGTTCTTCGAGCCGTGGGAAGTCATGTTCCGCGCCGACCATGCGCTTGCCGGCAAGCGCACCGTGTCGTTGGAACAACTGGAAGCAGGCGATGCCACGCTGATGACCGAAAGCCACTGCGAGGACATCCTCGGCGGTGGCCATGTGCAGGACGTCAGCCTGGAAAGCCTCGCCGCTTTGGTGGAGCTGCGTGGTGGTTACGCGCTGGTGCCGGCCCTTGCGCATGACCGCCTGGCATCGATGCCGAATGTGGTGCTTGCCAAGCTGAAGGGTCAGCAGCCGGGGCGCGAGATCGCCTTGTACTGGCGCGAAGCCTCACCGTGGCATGCGGACCTGCAGAACTTCGCATTGCTGCTGCGCAAATTGGCCAGGCAACGTCCCGGGCTCAAGCTCGCTGGCGAAGCCGCGCCTTAGCCTCCTTCCCATCGGGAGAGAGGCGGGGCTTGCGCACGCTTCCATCCTTCGCTCCGCCCGAACCCTCATCCGGCTGCCGCCACCTTCTCCCGGAGGGAGAAGGATCCACGTATTGGATTTGACGCAGACCACGCCATCTGCGCGTGGCTCGTCTCTTAGCCCCTCTCCCATCGGGAGAGGGGTCGGGGAGAGGGTGCAGGGCTTGCGCACGCTTCCATCCTTCGCTCCGCCCGAACCCTCATCCGGCTACCGCCAACTTCTCCCGAAGGGAGAAGGAATACATATCGACGTGACGCAGAGGTCAGTCGAACTGCGGTGCATACGGGCTCGTCTCTTAGCCCCTCTCCCATCGGGAAAGGGGTTGGGGAGAGGGTGCGGGGCTTGCGCACGCTTCCATCCTTCGCTCCGCCCGAACCCTCATCCGGCTACCGCCAACTTCTCCCGAAGGGAGAAGGAATACATATCGACGTGACGCAGAGCTCAGTCGAACTGCGGTGCATACAGGCTCGTCTCTTAGCCCCTCTCCCACCGGGAGAGGGGTTGGGGAGAGGGTGCGGGACTTGCGCAAGCCTTCATCATTCGCGCTGGCCGGACCCTCATCCGGCTGCCCCCACTTTATTCCGCAGGAAGAAAGGCTCACTCACATAGCGACTGGCACGTTCCTCAAAAATCCAGCTCTTGCGAAGCGCACAGATAATCGATCATCGGCGCCACCCGCTTGTAAGTCTCGACCAGCCAAGGCAGCAGCTCCGATGAGCAGGCCAGCTTTTCGTCAAAGCCTTCGCCGCACGCAAAATCCTTGCGCTTGATGTCGTCGATCAACTCGTGATTCGGATCGAAACCGCGCGGCGGACGGCTCAGCGATTCGCCCCAGAATTCGAAATGGTCGCGGAAGGTCTTGCTCTGCGTGGCGCGCTTCCATGCTTCCGGATTGTCGGTAAGGAACTCGCGGATGCGCTTGAGCGCGTCGGATTCCGGATGCCACATGCCGCCGCCCGCGAAGCTGTCGCCGGGTTGCAGGTGCATGTAGAAGGAAGGCGCGTGCACTTCATTGCGACGCTCGTGGAAGAAGCGCGCGCCTTGCCACGGCTTGTACGGCTGTTTGTCGTTGGAGAAACGCGTGTCGCGATAGATGCGGAACAACGAGCCGCCGTTCTTGCGCGGGTCGGCGCGGTAGTGCAGGCTGATCTTCTTCAGCGGCGCCTGCAGGTCGGTGATGAGCGCGAGGAAAGGTTCGCGCACGTCGCGTTCGTAGTTGTCCTTGTGAGCCTGGAACCATTCGCGGTTGTTGTTGCGGTCGAGCGAGCGCAGGAAGCGGAACGTGGCGGGCGTGAAGTAGGCAGTCGGCATGGTGATGATCAGGCGGTGAGAATGGCAACGTCGTCGGCAAGCTGTTCGCCCCATAGCTGCAACTGGTCGAGCAGCGGAAGCTTGTCCTGGCAGTTTGGATCGGCGCGCAAGGCTCCGATACGCGCGAAGTAATCATCCAGGGTGAGGTTGGTCAATGGCGTCGGTTTCAACAGGCGATCACGGCGGAACGCCAGCCAGCGCGCCTGTTC
This sequence comes from Dyella jiangningensis, assembly GCA_000632805.1. Taxonomy (GTDB): domain Bacteria; phylum Pseudomonadota; class Gammaproteobacteria; order Xanthomonadales; family Rhodanobacteraceae; genus Dyella; species Dyella jiangningensis. The sequence continues at coordinate 1,444,484 of CP007444.1, forward strand.
CTCGTCGCTCAGGGTGTCGGGCCAGTTGCGTGCGCGATAGCGGAACAGCAGCTCGGGATAACGCGGGTCGCGAAAAGGAAAAGCACGTTGTCCGAGTTCGGCAGGCGGCGTGCTGCGCACTTCAGCCAACAGGCGCTTGTCCGCGTCTGGCAGGAAGCCGCCATACAGCGCGAGCTCGGGATCCTGCGGCGGCGGCAGGTCAGTCGCACGTTGGAATACGCGCCGCAGTTTCGCGGCTAGTCCGTCGGCGCTCGCCAGCATGTCGCGATGGGCCTGCACCTGCGCCAGGTCGATCTGCAGACGCTCCAGGTCCACGCCCTTGAGCGCCGATAGCGGCGCCAGTGCGGGGGCGCGGTTGGCGCGCACCGTCCGCAGCGGGATGCGCGCGACGCCTTCTGGCAGATCCGCGCGGGCCGTGAACACGCGGTCGGCAATTTCCTCCTCGCCGAGCGCAAGCAACTCGGAGGGGTCGGTTGCCAGGTCATACACGATGATCTCGCCCTGGCGGCTGGGATGTGCAGCCAGCGGCACGACCACCGCCAGGCAGTGCCGGCTTGACGGATAGCGCGAAGAAACATGCACGATGGGCGTCATCGCCGTCATGTCCAACAGCTCGAACACGCGCTGCTTGCGGCGCAGGTTGAAGTACCAGTCCCACAAGCGCGGCTGCCGCACGCGGATCAGCCGGGCGAGGTCGATCAGCGCATACACGTCCGACAGCGCATCATGCGCACGCTCCTGATGCAGGTGGTTCGCCGTGGCCAGGTGTTCGAGCTTGAAGCTCGGCGTGCCGTCCTCGCGGGTCGGCCACACGATGCCTTCGGGGCGCAGCGCCTGGCACATGCGAACCAGATCGATCAGGTCCCAGCGCGAATTGCCGTTCTCCCACTCGCGGCCATAAGGCTCGTACATGTTGCGGTACAGCAGCTGGCGGGTGACTTCGTCGTCGAAGCGCAGCGAGTTGTAGCCCACGCCGCAGGTGCCGGGCTGGGCCAGCTGCTCATGCACGCGGGCGGCGAAATCCGCTTCGTTCACGCCTTCGCGTTCAGCCTGTTGGGGTGTGATGCCGGTGATCAGGCAGGCTTCCGGATGCGGCGGCATCTCCCGGGGCGGCTTGCCGAAGAACATCACGGGTTCGTCGATGATCTCCAGGTCGAGGTTCGTGCGGATGCCAGCGAACTGCACCGGGCGGTCGCGCCAGGGATCGGCGCCGAACGTCTCGTAGTCGTGCCAGAAAAAGGTCTGCATGGCGCGATCATCGCATACGGTCCCCGCGGGGTATTGCCCAAAAAGCGGCCGGATCGTGGGCCTGCTGCTAGACTTCGCGGCCAGGAGGGCGCATGAGCCAAGCGAACGACGACAATCTGATCTGGATCGATCTGGAAATGACCGGCCTCGATACGGACAACGACTCCATCCTGGAGATCGCCACCATCGTCACCGACAAGGACCTTCGCATACTCGCCGAGGGCCCGGTGTTTGCGATCCATCATCCGCTCGACCGCCTGGAAGGGATGGATGCGTGGAACCGCAACCAGCATCGGCGTTCGGGGCTGTGGGAGCAGGTGGTCGCATCCGCCGACGACCACGCCGCGGCGGAACAGGCCACGCTCCAGTTCCTCAAGGACTGGGTGCCACCTGGCAAGTCGCCCATGTGCGGCAATTCCATCTGCCAGGACCGTCGTTTCCTGCATCGCCAGATGCCGCGCCTGGAGCGCTACTTCCACTACCGCAACCTCGACGTGTCCACCTTGAAGGAACTGGCACGCCGCTGGGCGCCGGCGATCGGCAAGGGCTTTGCCAAGGAATCCGCGCATACGGCGCTTTCCGACATCCGCGACTCGATCGACGAGTTGCGCTATTACCGCCAGTTCATGGGGCCGCTGAGCGGCGAATCCTGATCCGCTTCGTCCACGGGAGTCACCATGTCCCTTGATCTGTTTGCTCCCGTGCTCGATTGCGGCGGCCGGCCGCTGAAGCTCGACCGGCCGCGCGTGGTCGGCATTCTCAATGTCACCCCCGATTCCTTCTCCGATGGCGGCAGCTACGCCAACACGGATGAGGCCGTCGCGCATGGCCTGCGCATGGTGGAAGAGGGCGCGGACATGCTGGATATCGGCGGCGAGTCCACCCGCCCCGGCGCGGACGACGTGTCGCCTGAGGAGGAGCTGCGACGGGTGCTGCCCGTACTCGAACAGCTGGCAGCCAGGACCACCGTGCCCTTGGCCATCGATACCTCCAAGCCGGAGGTGATGCGGGCCGCCGTGGCCGCGGGAGCTGGCATGATCAACGACGTGTACGCATTGCGACGCGATGGCGCGCTGGATGTCGTCGCCGAACTCGGCATACCGGTGTGCCTGATGCACATGCTGGGTGAGCCGCGCAGCATGCAGGACGATCCTCATTACGACGACGTGGTCGGCGACGTCCACCGTTTCTTGACGGACCGTCTGTTTGCCTGCGAGTTGGCGGGCATCGATCGCCGCAAGGTCATGGTCGACCCGGGCTTCGGCTTCGGCAAGACGCTGGAGCACAACCTCGCGCTGCTGCGTGAGCTGGAGCGTTTCGCCAGCCTGGGGAGCGGCGTGTATGTGGGGCTCTCGCGCAAGTCGATGATCGGCGCGATCACCGGACGCCAAGTGCCGGCTGAACGTGCCGCCGGCTCGGTGGCCGCCGCGCTTGTTGCCGTTCAGCGTGGCGCGCGCATGGTTCGCGTTCATGATGTGGCGGCCACGGTCGACGCGCTGGCCGTGTGGCATGCAGTACAAGCTGGCGATACCCCGGTACGCCGCGATACCAAGCCGCCCGCGCCACGTTGGCCGGACGACGAATAACACGACGGAACAAAGGCAAGGAACGCGCGGCAACTGCGCGCGCCTTCGGAGTGCAGCAATGACGCAACGCAAATATTTCGGAACGGACGGCATCCGTGGCCTGGTCGGCGAATGGCCCATCAGCGCGGACTTCATGCTGAGGCTGGGGCGCGCCGTGGGCATGGTGCTGTCGCGCCAAGGCCATCCTCGGCCGAAGGTGCTGATCGGCAAGGACACCCGCGTTTCAGGCTACATGTTCGAAGCCGCGCTGGAAGCCGGCCTCGTCGCGGCCGGTACCGACGTGGGTCTGCTCGGCCCGATGCCCACGCCGGCCGTGGCCTTCCTGACGCGTTCGTTGCGCGCGGATGCCGGCATCGTCATCAGCGCCTCGCACAATCCGCATCACGACAACGGGATCAAGTTCTTCTCCGCCGACGGCGAGAAACTTTCCGACGAAATCGAGCTGGCGATCGAGCAGGAGCTGGAGCTCGACTTCACCACCGTACCGTCCGAGCGCCTCGGCAAGGCCATCCGCGTGGCCGATGCAGTGACACGCTACGCCGAGTTCTGCAAGTCCACCGTCGATGAGAATTTCAGCTTGCGCGGCGTGAAGATCGCGCTCGATTGCGCCAACGGAGCGACCTATCAGGTCGCTCCCAAGGTGTTCGCCGAACTGGGCGCCCAGGTAACCACGATCGGCGACAAGCCCGATGGCTTCAACATCAACCGCGATGTCGGCTCCACGCATCCGCAGGCGCTGCAGCTCGCGGTGCTGGAGCAGGGCGCGGATATCGGCATCGCCTTCGACGGCGACGGCGATCGCGTGCAGCTGGTCGATCGCAACGGCGAGCTGGCGGACGGCGACGACATCCTCTACGTGCTGGCCAACGCCTGGCACGCCAACGGCCAGCTCGAAGGCCCGGTGGTCGGTACCCTGATGAGCAACTATGGCTTGCAGCTGGCGCTGTCCAAGCTGGACGTGCCGCTGATCCGCGCGAACGTCGGCGACCGCTACGTGCTGCAGCAGCTCAAGCAGAACAACGGCAACCTCGGCGGCGAAACCTCCGGCCACATCCTATGCCTGGATCGTGCCACCACGGGCGACGGCATCGTGGCCGCGCTGGCCGTGCTGGAAGCGCTGAAGCAGACCGGCCAGAACCTCACCGAGGCTCGCCAGGGCATGCAGAAGATGCCGCAGACCATGATCAACGTGCGCGCCGACGGCGCCCGCGAGGCCTTGGACGGCAATGCCGTTCGCGAAGCGCTGGCCGAGATCGAACTGGCCCTGGCCGGCCGTGGCCGCGTGGTGCTGCGCGCCTCGGGCACCGAGCCGGTGGTCCGTGTCACGGTGGAAGCGGCAGACGAGGGCGAGGTCCGACAGTTGGCCGAAAGGCTGGCCGATGTCGTAAAATCCGCCGCTGAACGCTCGTGAGCCTGTAAGAGCTGAGCTCTACACCCAGGTCGCCAAGGATTGGCCCGACGTGCCCCGCCCCTGCGGTGGCGGATTAAAGAGTCTGTTCAACATCTCCATGCAGCCCGCGCCGGTCCGGCGGGTTGGCCTCCGGGCCCAACGCAGGCTACACGGAGATGTTGAGCGGCCTCCAAATGGACCGCACGCACTCCCTGTGGATTAGCCATGAAGAAAGTTCCGACCCTCGACATCCGTCGATATGACACCGACCGCGCCGCTTTCGTTGCCGAGCTGGGCAATGCGTATCGCGAGTTCGGTTTCTGCTGCATCAGCGGCCACGGCATCCCGCGCGAACTGATCGACGGCGCCTACGACGCCTTCCAGCGCTTCTTCGCGCTGCCGACCGAAACCAAGATGAAGTATTACGTGGCCGGCTCCGGCGGCGCACGCGGCTACACGCCTTACAAGGTGGAGACGGCGAAGGACAGCAAGCACGCCGACCTCAAGGAGTTCTGGCACATCGGTCGCGAGATCCCGCGCGACTCGAAGTTCGCGGAGGTCATGCCGCCGAACATCTGGCCGGAAGAAATCTCCAACTTCAAGCAAAACGGCTACGGCCTGTTCGAGGCGCTGGACCAGCTCGGCTCGCGCGTGCTGCGTGCGCTGGCATTGCACATCGACCTGCCCGAGCACTTCTTCGACGACAAGATCGACCAGGGCAACTCCATCCTGCGTCCGATCCACTATCCGCCGATCACCGAAGACAACGTCCCCAACGTTCGCGCCGGTGCGCATGAAGACATCAACTTCATCACGCTGCTGGTCGGCGCCAGCGCCGAAGGCCTGGAAGTGCTGACGCGCGAAGGCGAGTGGCTGCCGATCACCACCGAGGGCGACGCCATCGTGGTGAACATCGGCGACATGCTGCAGCGCCTGACCAACCACGTGTATCCGTCCACCTCGCATCGCGTGGTGAATCCGCAGAACGACAACGCCCGCAAGCCGCGCTACTCGGTGCCGTACTTCCTGCATCCGAACCCGGACGTGGTGCTCGATCCGCTGCCGCAGACGATCACGGCTGACAACCCGAGTCGTTACGACACCAGCATTACGTCGCATGAGTACCTGCTGCAGCGCCTGCGCGAAATCAAGCTGATCTGATCGCTCGCTTGCCCTCTCTATGTTTCATGGAGAGGGCAAGTTGCTTTTGCGCTTCGCAAACTCCGCCCTGCCGCTCGGCTCCTTTTTTCTTTTGTAGGAGCGCACCCGGTGCGCGATCGTCTTTCGCCGTAATCTCTACACTATCGCCGCTCTTTAAATTGTGGGAGCGCACCCTGTGCGCGACAGCTTTTCGCACCGGTCTTCATCTTTTCGGATTTTGCGAGAGCGGACTTCAGCCTTCGGTTGCCAAGCGCCGCGAGGATGCCGCTTACGCAGCGGGCGTTTCGATCTCCTGCCGGAGCTCGAGTCACTTTTCTTTTGCTGGCCCAAAAGAAAAGTAACCCAAAGAAAACGGCCTTGAGAGCCAAGGCTCATGGCAGTACGAGGAATAGAAGCGTCGGAAGACTGAGGCCAGTCTTGGTGCGCTCGTTACTACCTCGAGCGGAGCGGCTACACCGCAACGCGCCGTCGCGAAGAGGACTTAAAGCAACTTCGTTGGACGGTGGGGAAGTGTATCGGGTACCGCGATCCATCTCCCTCTCCCCTCCGGGGAGAGGGCTGGGGTGAGGGGCCAATCTTGCCTCAACGCCTCGCTGTCACCTCGACCACTCATGACTTGTGGTCGATCCGCATCGATGATTTCGCCATTACCCTCGGCTCTCCGCCAAGGAGAGCTCCCTCATGCGTCTCGCGCCTTTCGTGTGTGCCATCGGCCTGATGAGCGGCGGCGCCATGGCCTCGCCCATCGACGCAGCCTTCCGTGACTTCGCCGCCCTGCAGGGCGAATGGACATGTCACGGCGTGTTTCCCGCAAGCGGCAAGACGATCGACTCCAACGTGCGCTTTGCACTCGACCTCGATGGCAAAGCCCTGGTCAAGCACCACGATGACACGTCGGCTCCGGCGCTCTATCACGCGTTGGAGGCCTGGGGTTTCGACGCCAAGAACCAGCGCTACAACGCAACCATCCTCGACAGCTTCGGGGGTGCGCGGCTGTTTTCGTCAGCGGGCTGGGCGGAGGGTCGGCTGGTCTGGCGTTCGGCGGCGGACGTGAAACCCGCGCAGCGCTTTACGTATGTGCGCGAAGGCCAAGATGGCCTTCGCATCGACTGGGAGCTGGAGCGTGACGGAGCTTTCGTGATCGGCGATACATTGCATTGCTCGCGTCGCAGCAGCGGTCAGTAACTTGTTTCCAGTGCGCGGTATCGCTTCGACTCGCGCGCCGACAGCCACAGCGTCAGTCGATCGGGCAGCAGCTTGGTCAGCGCCTTGATGAAGCGATTGACGCCGCCCGTCACGTGCACGATCTCGCCGCGCTCGACCGCGTCATAGCCCTCGCGCACTACGGTTTCCGCGGTCTGCCACATGAAGGCGGGCAGCTTGTTCATCAGCTCGCGGGTACCGGTCACATCGTGGAACTCCGACCAGGTGAAGCCCGGGCACAGCGCGCTGACATGCACACCCAGATGCCGGTTCTCCAGCGCGAGCGATTGCGAGAACTTGATCAGGTAGGCCTTGCTCGCCGCATAAAGCGTATGGCCTGCGGATCCCGGCACATGTCCGGCCAATGAGGCCACATTGATGATGCGGCCATAACCGCGCTCGCGCATGCCGGGCAACAGACGCCAGGCAAGTTCGGTGGGGGCAGTCATCAGGACCCGGACGAAGGCCTCGTGGGTGGCCCATGCATTCGCCTCGAACGTGCCCGGCACGCCGTAACCGGCATTGTTGATCAGCCAGTCCACCGCCAGACCACGTTGCGTGATGGCGTCGCACAGTTGCTGCGCGGCCTGCGGATCGGCCAGATCGGCGGGAAACACGGTCACCGTCGAGCCATGCCGGGTCCGCAGGTCATCGGCCAGCGATTCCAGGCGCTCGGCACGCCGGGCGGTCAGTATGAGATCGTGGCCACGTGCCGCCAGGTCGCGGGCAAAGGCGGCGCCGATGCCGGCGGAAGCGCCAGTGACAAGCGTGAGTGGGCGGGCTGGCGGCATCAACTGGTCTCCTTGTGGTTTGGTGGATTTTTGCCCTTCAGGCAATGGGTTGTCGATGGTGGCATTGCCGATGGCAAGGTCGCTCGTTATGCTTTCGGGTTTACACGCAACGGAATAGCGATATGCGCAAGAAGCTCGTCGCGGGCAACTGGAAGATGCATGGTAGCCGCAGCATGGCCACCGCCCTGGTCGGCGATATCGTTGCTGCGCTGCCGTCCGCCATCGACGTGGCCGTGTTTCCGCCATTCCCTTATCTGGGTGAACTGGCCATCCAGCACGCCGGTTCCGGCCTGGGCTTCGGCGCGCAGGATGTGAGCGAGCACGACGGGCAGGGCGCCTATACCGGCGAAGTGTCGGCCGCGATGCTGGCCGATGTGGGCGCGCAATGGGTCATCGTGGGCCACTCCGAGCGTCGCCAATACCATCATGAGACCGACAAGAAGGTCGCGCACAAATTTGCCGCCGCACGCGCCGGCGGGCTCACGCCGATCCTATGCGTGGGCGAGACGCTGGCCGAGCGCGATGCCAATCTCACCGAAGCGGTCGTGGCCCGGCAGCTCAAGGCCGTGATCGAGCACAACGGCATCGCCAGCTTCGATACCGCAATCATTGCCTACGAGCCGATCTGGGCCATTGGCACCGGCCGCACCGCCACGCCGGAGCAGGCACAGCATGTGCATGCATTCATCCGTAGCCAACTCGAAAAAGAAGATGCTATGATTGCCCGTCTGACCCGGCTGCTTTATGGCGGCAGTGTCAAAGCGGCGAATGCTGCGGACTTGTTCGCGCAGTCGGACGTGGATGGAGGATTGATCGGGGGCGCCTCGCTGGCAGCTGCCGATTTCCTGGGAATCTGCGCTGCGGCGCACTAAGCGCTACGGACTCTTTAGAGAACCATGTTCGTCATCTTCAGCGTCTTCTACATCTTGATCGCCGCGGCGATGATCGTGCTGATCCTCATGCAGCGCGGCGCCGGCGCGGACGCGGGCTCCGGTTTCGGCGGCGGTGCTTCCGCCACCGTGTTCGGTGCGCGCGGCTCGTCGAGCTTCCTCACCCGCACCACGGGTGTGCTCGCCGCCCTGTTCTTTGCGCTCAGCCTTGGCATGGGTATCTACCTCGGCCATCACGGTGCACCGCAGACCTCGAACGGTAGCGATCTTGGCGTGATGTCCGGTCTTGCCAACAAGCCGGCCGCAACGCAGAATGCGCAGCCCGCCGCTCCGGCCAACGCGGAAATTCCGCAGGCCACGAAGCCGGCAAGCCAGGGTGACGTCCCGGCAGCCACCGCTCCGGCCAAGGCCGCCAGCGATGTGCCGCCCGCGACGGAACCGAAGAAGAACTAAGCAAGACACCTGCCCAGGTGGCGGAATTGGTAGACGCACTACCTTGAGGTGGTAGCGCCGAGAGGCGTGGGGGTTCGAGTCCCCCCTTGGGCACCATATAGAAGTTTCGGGACGTTGCTCATAGTCCGGAAACGATAAAGAAACCCGCCACTAGGCGGGTTTTTTTGTGCTTGATTGTCCAGAGGCATTCAAACTGGTTGGCGTTTCCGTGGGCGTTCAAGTCGCGCCAATCAAGTGGGAGAGCAGCTGGCCCTAAATGCATCGGTCCGATGTATGTCCATTCGATGGAGGGCATTGCCTGTCGAGGCTTTGCCGTCCATATTCTTGGGCGCAGCCCGATCCGCAGGGGCCGGTTGCATCGCTCAAAGTTCTTCGGCGCAAAAGGGGGCGCAGTGGCACTCAATAGCAAGGTGTTGCTTTGTGCTTTGGTGATGCTATCGCTCACCGTCGGAGCTTACGAGGCTGCGCTTTTCCGCGCTGGCTACCATGCTGGATTGCGATTCCAGGCGACTTGGTCGCTTGTCTTTCTGGTGCTTCTCGTACTTTGGGTGGACATGGATTGCCGTATGGATGACGCCATCGGGAGGATGGATCATGATGTTGCATCGTTGTTTGAGGGTATTTGGTGGCTTCCTGGCCGCATGGTTTGCGAGCCCCTTAGTGCTAGCGATCGAAGCGCATACCAAGCCATTGTTCGATGAACAGTTTGCAAGCAACGTGGCGACGATGCTGGCTGGCCGAGCAACGGGCAGTCATAACTTCTCCATTTCCGGCATCTATTTCGAGCCCGCAGCCCGCGAATGGGTGATCCAGATTGACGCCGAGGTCGATACCCGGACCGCGAAGCATTTCGTGGCTCGAGTAAACGAATCCACAGCTCTCGCGTGTCTTGAGGCCACCCCATCTGTGGGTTGCGTTGCCAAAGAAGATATCCACCAACAGGTGACGACAGCCCGACAGAAAGTGGAGGCACTTGAGCTCGCCAAGAAGTATCCCGCTCCCGACTTGCAGCAGCTGACGGAGGCCGTCCTGCGATATCAGGTGAATGCTGATCGGCCCGGTAACAGAGCCGCGCCAAAAGCCCGTTACTTCGTGAGCATGCCATCGCCGAACACCGAAGGAGCAGTAGATCTTCCGCCGGAGACTCTTGCCAAACTTCGAAAGGACGATATTGAAGCCTTTCCAGGGAGCACTTGGACACAGGGCGCGTCGAACGGCTCCATGGCCATACGCTTTGCTGTGGGCCTTCCGATTCGTCGTCCGGATGGTAACTATGACGTGACTTACAGCTACTACTGCGGGCCCCTCTGCGCGGGCTGGTACACGGCCGTGGTAGCGCACGACGCTTTTGGGTGGCGCGTGGTCTCTTCGGTCATGAATGCCGTCTCCTGAAGGAGCCATCACGAGCAGTCGAGTAAGTGCCAATTGGGGCTGTCCGCTCCCGACCCACAGCGGACTGTTCTTGGTTCGGGTCGCAGGAGTGGTTAGATGAAATGCGTTCCGAAGCTGGCTCTCGCGTCGACCCTGGCGTTCAGTGCCATGGCGTTGGCTCACGCGGATAGCATTCAGGGCATAAGTCAGCATCAGGCCGACATGCTGCTGGCCGTGCTTCAGAAGAAGGCCGCTCCCCTTAGCCTGTCAGGACAAATTCGACCCCTGCCACCAGGCGAACTGGACCCAATATTGGCGACCACCGGCATTCATTGTGTTTTGCCGAGTGCCAACGAGCTGTATTACAGCGTCCGATATATCGTCGGAACGGGCAGCGCTGCCCGCCGGACAATTTTTGCGTTTACCGTGTCGCCTGCTGTGCCAGTCGGGCAGGGGTCAATCGATATCGTGCGCCTGCTCAATGGTAGGAAGGTGACGCAATACTGGGTTTGGCACGCATCAAGGCCACCTGGTAAGGAGCGCCCCGCTGACCCAGGGATTGTCGCTGACTTCGTTTCGCGAACTCCCTCCGCGTGCGTGCTCCCTTGAAGGAAGGAATGTGCAAATTGCCTTTTTTAGTCCGCTTCCGACCCAATGCAGACATAGTCGAAGACGATAGGTCGACCACTTTTCAAATAAGAGCCGCAGGACCTTTGCCAAATGCCCTGGATGACTTCAAACGTTGACGCTCTGCGAGATTTCGAAGTGGAGGCCATACGCATATTGGCCGCAGGGATTCTGTCGGACGAGCAGATCGAGGGGCTAAAGAGTCTCAAAGTGCCGGCTCGCTTCGAGTACACCGGTTGCGGCTATTTCCTTACGGTGGCCGACCCAGAGCTTCCGGCTGAACGGCTCACCTTGAGCGTGCCGCCCATCATTGGCACAGCCGACGATGTCGTTAGTGGGTTCGTCGTGTTCCTTGGGGAACACGAGCCAACCCTCGAGTGCCATACATGGGGCGTCGTCGACGTACCCGACGACTTTCGTCAGAGAGACGTACTTGTCCAGCAGCCGAGCCCTGAAACCTTCATAAGACCGCTGTAGGGTAATGTCTGCTTCCGACGGCGGCCTCAACCGGTCGATGCAACAGCTTGTTGAAAACGTTGGGCCGGCGTTTCGAAGTCCAACGTTTCTCGCGGCCTTTCGTTCAATTCCCTAGCGACGGCATTGAGCTTCGCCTGGGTGATACCCGAGACATCCATGCCCTTGGGAAAGTACTGCCTCAGCAAGCCGTTGGTGTTCTCGTTAGAACCACGCTGCCACGGATGGTACGGGTCACAAAAGTAGACCTGGATGTCGGTGGCCAAGGTAAAGCGATGATGGTCCGCCATCTCCGATCCCCGATCCCACGTCAGCGACCTATAGAGCTCCCGAGGTAGCTTATGCGCGTGCTTGATTAGTGCATTGATCACCGTCTCTGTATCGCGCCGATCAACCTTGACCAGCATCACGTAACGCGTCTTGCGTTCGACCAGGGTGGCGATCTGACTGTTCTTGTTGCCAAAGAGCAAGTCACCCTCCCAGTGACCGGGCACCGCACGGCCCTCGACACACGCCGGTCGCTCGCTGATAGAGACAGTGCCGGTGATCCTTCCGTGGTCGTCGGTCTTCTGCGTGTGATGACGCGAACGACGCATCGCGCGCGAGCGTCGCAGATGCGCGAGGAGCTCCTTTTTAAGGGCTCCCCGGGACTGAATGTAGAGCGTGCGATAGATCGTCTCGTGTGACACCTGACAACTCATATCGTCGGGGTAACAGTGCTTCAACCACCCTGCAATCTGCTGCGGCGCCCAATGGAGCCGGAGCCTGGCCGCCACCCATCGCGCCAAACCCCGATGCGTGGCCAGCTTACAGAGCTTGGGGCGTCGTGCTCTAGCCCAGGCCGCCTCGTCTGCCTGGCTGGCACGATACGCCAGCGGACCGCCGTTGCGAGCAATCTCACGACTGATGGTCGAGGGAGCGCGCTGCAGTGAGAGGGCAATGGCGCGGATGCCATGCCCTGCCACCAGAGCGCGTGAAATGCCCTCCCGCTCAGCCAACGTCAACGCGCGCGGCGAACGTCGACGCCGCGGTGGACGGATGCCGCCAGAAGCCGCGAGAATCTCGCGAACCGACGAGTGGTGCCGATCAAACAGCCGCGCGATCGAATGCAGCGAGTCACCCCGCTGCCAGCGATCCCACATCTGGGACTTCTGCTCTTCGGTGTAATAGATGCGGGTACGGTGTCTCATCTGCAACACTCCTGCTGCTTGCGCAGTCGTTAGTGTGTTGCATCGACCGGTTGAGGCCGCCACCCAAAGCAATGAGATGGACTCCTCCCCGTCTTCGGCATCGAGTGCCAGACTGGAAGCGATCGAACCAGTCGCTGGCGAAGAGGAGTCCACCCATGAAGCTTACGCGCATCGGAGTAGACGTGGCCAAGCAGGTCTTCCAGGTCCACGGGGTTGATCGACACGAACAACCGATATGGCGTCGCCGCCTGTCACGAGATCGTTGGCTGAAGGCTGTGCAAGAGGTCGCTGAGCCAGGCTGCGATATCGGCATGGAGGCGTGTGGTGGCGCACATCATTGGGCGCGGCAGCTGCAAGCGCTGGGTTATCGCGTCAAGTTGATCGCGCCGCAGTTCGTGAAACCGTACGTGAAGAGCAACAAGAACGACGCCAACGATGCCGAGGCGATTTGCGAAGCGATGAGTCGTCCGAGCATGCGCTTCGTGAGCGTCAAGAGTGTGGCTCAGCAGGATCTACAGGCGATACACCGCGTGCGTGCCAGCCTAGTGGAACAACGCACCGCCAAGGGCAATCAAATACGAGGTCTGGTCGCCGAATATGGCCTGGTGGCGCCAAAGGAGATGGCCTCACTACGACAGGCGATCCCCTGTTGGCTGGAGGATGCCGAGAACGGCCTTAGCCATTTATTTCGGCGCGTGCTCGAAGGGCTGTGGCGCGACCTGCGAAATGTGGAAGGCCGTGTCCGTGAATTGGACGTCCAAATCAACGAAGCTGGCAAAGCCGATCCAGCGGCACGCCGGCTCCAGCAGTTGCGCGGCGTCGGTCCCGTCGTCGCCACGGCGTTGATCGCATGCGTTGGTGATGCCAAGCAGTTTGCCAATGGTCGGCAGATGGCGGCATCGTTGGGATTGACGCCGCGGCAGCACAGCTCCGGTGGCAAGGAGCGCTTGCTCGGCATCAGCAAGCGTGGCGATGCCTATGTGCGGTCGCTACTTGTCCATGGGGCACGGGCAATGTTGCGAACGGCCTCGCGACACGATGATCCGCTAAGCCGATGGGTGACGCGCCTGTCGGCTCGATCGCACCCGAACGTGGCCTGTGTGGCGATGGCCAACAAGACGGCGCGCATGGCCTGGGCCATGCTGCGCCACGGGTCGAACTATCAACCCGCGCTCGCGGCGGCCTGAGAGGTAGTGTCCGATACGAACCACTCCATGATTGCGAAGCACCCCGCGTGATGACGAACCGGTCGAACCGGCGTCGGCAAAACCCTGAAATGTCCGTGTGCCACGAGCACGCCAAAGCGATTGGGAGCCGACGCGCGACTAGCTCATCATGGCCCGGCACCGAAAATCGGTGCAGCGGTTAGAGGCCGGATATACGTGTGCAGTCGACACGGACGCCAGAGCTAGGGGATGCTTGGCAAAGGGGAGGAGTCCATATACGGACATTGAGATCAAGAATTCAGGGAGCGGAAATGGCTGGATATCGAACGTGACTACGTCGTGCACTTCAAGGATGGCAGCCGCCGAGGAGCGGGGTTCAAGCGCCTTGTTTTCCGTGACACTTCTTAAATTTCGTCCCTGAACCACACGGACAGGGATCATTCCGGCCAACTTTCGGCGGGTGCCCTGTTTTCCGGGGGAGTGGCGTGGGCTCCACGAATTCATGGACCGTATCTTCGTAACGTCTGAGCTGCGGTGTAGCGAAGAACTGGAAAGGCTCGTTGCGTTCCTCGTAGTACTTGCGCTTTTCGTCCGTCCAGTCGTGGCAAGGCATGAGAATAAAATCTTCCCCGTCACGACCATCCGAGTATTTCGGTGCATCAATTCCGATGCCGATGATTTCGTCATATTGGGGTAGCGCGTTCTTGGCACTACCGCACGCAATTTCCAGCAAAGTTTGGCGCGTGCTGCGATAGTTTTCGTGCTCTCGAAACGCCTTCGGGGCGTGAAATTGCAGAAAGACATACGCTACCTTCGGTGTATAAGACGGGAGCAAGGTTACCTGCCGGCAGAGCTGACCTTCCTGGCCACCAAAGTTCTCGATCACGTTGACTAACTTTTCGCAGATGCCTCGCCGCATGAATCTCGGCTCTTTGACCATGTTGTAAATGGCACTTTTGCCTTTCACGATGTCGGAATTTCCGAGCAACGTCCCATCGAGCGCGTTCTGGCAGGTGCGTTGGATCAAACGATCCCAGTTATACGAGATTTCGTTTGCCTTCTTGGTCTGTTTGTAAATATCAGTTTCGATGAAGGCGGACCACTCTCCTTCACCGATCATCATGCCGGTGACTTTGGACGTGTCCTTTGTGCCGATGAAGTGGCGGTTGGTGCTCACGTCAAAGTTACCGAGATAGTGGGCGAGAAGATCTTCTTCGCCGCAGTAGCTCAACATTTCGTACTTCGCGATAGCGATTAGCTTTTCACGCAGATATCCACCGAAATCGAGGACAGTATCTAGCTCTGTCAAAATGATAGGCAGATTGTGGCTATCGAAGACATGTACAGGCTTCTTGCGATCTATGTAGACATGAAAAGGAAATTCAGGCGCATCGCGCAGATCGGTATCTACATATGTAATGGCTAGGCTTCCGTAGACATTGTCGCTCGATTCTCTCTCGCAGGCCTCTTTGGCACCATGCGCAACAATGATCTTATGGAACGTTGCGTTTTCGATATCAATGTCGAGCGGGAATGGATGCGCCTTCTTCCCGTCCAAGAAAATTGGCCGGCCCATGCGGATGTAACGCTCTACGCCGTGCGCAGTATTTATCTGCTTGTCAATCGCCTTTCGCTTCCAACGATCCCACTCTAAGCCAAGGTCTTTGTCCTCGCTGTCGTCAATCACAATCTGTCGGTCAAAGAAAATGAACACGTCATTGCCAAACACGGCAATGAGGTCGCACATCTCGTGACCATCGTCTTTATACGGGTTGGCATACGTCCACAATTTGAGAAACGTGCGTTCGCCGAACTCTGCGAGCATGCGTTCCGTATCAGTTACACCCTTCGACTTTTCCATGATCCCCCCGTGCTTGGCGTTCGTTGTCAAGGGCAGCTTATAGGTTTGACGTTGTGACAACACGCCGGTAGGAGCTTCGGGGCAATAGTCGAACCCTTATGCGTGCTCACATAGCAACGCCTCTTGGAAAGAACAATGTGCCGGTTGGGAGGTGGACAACAAATGGCCCGCCGGGAGACGCGGCGGGCCAGCAAAGTCACCTCATGAGCGTCACCCCCATCTCGACAAGAGCCTTAATCAGCTCCGCGATCAGCACGATGGTCTACAGGTGGGCCCACAGGCCCTAGGTCTACTTCTTCATTTTCGATTCCATAGGTAGGGAGGCGGCCTCGAACAAGCGCCGGAGCCGTTGCCGACTCGCCGTCATCATGCCACGCGATTTCCGTTCGAAAGCGTGGACATTAGGGAAGGAGCGCCGCGCAGGCCGGGCGCCCGGCGGTCGCGGAGGTAGGGTCGCCCACTTCCGATCCTTCAGCGGCGGCAAGTGGCGGCCAGGCGTTGCCTTCGGGCCGTCTTGTCAGCAAGCTGGTTAGGTCCGCTTGCGACCCGAAGCGGACGAAAATCTTGGGGTGCAGAGACCACAGGAAGGGGCAATGGATCTCGATCTGATAAGGAAGGCTGCCGAGAAGCTTGAGAAGGCCGTGAAAGCGGCAAAAGAACTGGGGTATGAGAACGCGGACTGCGTACTCACTCCCGAAGTTCTAGCCCCTCTTGCCCAAGGCGAAGGCTGGTCAGCTAGCAGAGCCTGTCAAACTGCAATTCACTGCTGGTCCACGCTGGAATTTCACTGAAACCGAACTCGGGCGTTGCAGTGAGCTAGAAGACGCTTGGTGCGAATTCCCCATGGCAGTCGAGGATTGGGGTTCTGATCCCGCCTTCCGGACTTTTGAGGCTAGGTTGAACGGGCAGCGTCCTTCGTAGCTGTTGCTTTAATGTCTGTATATGGACTCCTCCCCATTGCAAGCCTCCCGTGCTCTGGCGTCCGTGTCGACTGCACACGTATATCCGGCCTCTAACTACGGCACCGCTGTGCGGTGCTGGGCCATGATGGGCTAGTCGCGCACCGGCTCCCAATCGCTTCCTCGTGCTCTGAGCACGCAGACATTTCAGGGTTCTGCCGGCGCCGGTTCGACCGGTTCGCCATCGTGCGGTGGGCTTAGCAATCGTGGTTGAAAGACATTTGGACGTCTCTTTCAGGCGGCCGCGAGGGCCGGTTGGTACTCGCATTGATGGTGAAGCAGTGCCCACGCCAAGCGGGCGGTCTTGTTAGCCAACGCCACCGAGGCGACATTGGGATGAGCTCGTTTAGCAAGTCGAACGACCCACTGACTAAGTCGATCGTCTTTTGCAGGCGCTGTTCTCAACGCTGAGCGAGCGCCATGCACGAGAAGGCTGCGCACATACGCATCGCCACGCTTGCTGATGCCCAGCAAACGATCCTTGCCGCCCGAGCTGTGCTGTCGGGGCGTGAGCCCGAGTGATGCGGCCATCTGGCGTCCGCTGGCAAATTGCTTGGCATCGCCCACCGCAGCGATCAGCGCCGTTGCAACCAGCGGGCCGACGCCACGCAGCTTCTGGAGACGACGCGCATCCGGATCGGCTTGTGCCAAGTCGGCGAGCGAATGATCCAGTTCGAGGATGCGGTCATCCACGCCACGAAGGTCGCGCCATAGACCATCGAGGAGTTGTCGAAAGCACGCACTCAACCCGTTGTCGGCGTCTTCCAACCAACAGGGCATCGCGCGGCGAAGCGACGACAGCTCTCTGGGCGCCACCAAGCCGTACTCAGCGACCAAGCCACGGATCTGATTACCTTTGGCCGTCCGTTGTTCCATCAAGCTGGCACGCACGCGATGCAGCGCCTGGATATCCTGCTGCCGCGTCGACTTCAGGGTGACGAAACGCATGCCTGGGCGACTCATGGCTTCGCAGATCGCTTCCGCATCATTGGCGTCGTTCTTGTTGCTCTTCACGTACGGCTTCACGAACTGCGGCGCGATCAGCTTCACCCGATAGCCCATCGCCTGCAGTTGGCGTGCCCAATGATGGGCGCCACCGCAGGCCTCCATGCCGATCTCGCAGCCAGGTGCGGCCACCTCGCGTAACGCTTGTAGCCAGCGCTCGCGTGGCACTCGCCGTCGCCATACCGTCTGTTCGGAACGGTCGGTACCATGCAACTGGAAAACCTGTTTGGCGATGTCGACCCCAATGCGCGTAAGCTTCATGGTGGACTCCTCCTCGCTGTGGACTGGTTGTCTCGCAACTCCAGTCTGGCACTCTTAGATGCCGAGGGCGGGGAGGAGTCCATCCCATTGCTTCCGACTGCGGTTTCAGCCGGTCGTTGCAACGAATCGATGAAATCGTTCGGCCGGTGTTTCGAAGTTTAGGGTCTTTCGCGGCCTTCCGTTCAAACGCCTGGCCACGGCATTGAGTTGCGCTTGCGTAACCCCGGAGAGATCCATGCCTTTGGGGAAATACTGCCGCAGAAGGCCGTTGGTGTTCTCGTTCGACCCACGCTGCCATGGGTTGTAGGGATCGCAGAAATAAACCGTGATGTCGGTGGCCAACGTGAAGCGCTGGTGTTGGGCCATCTCCGATCCTCGATCCCAGGTCAACGATCGAAACAGCTCCTGCGGAAGCTTACGCGCGTGCTTGATCAACTTGTCGGTCACCGTTTGGCTATCTCGACTATCCACCTGCACCAGCATGACGAAGCGTGAGTGCCTCTCGACCAGCGTGGCGATCTGGCTGTTCCTGCCGCCAAACAACAGATCGCCTTCCCAATGGCCCGGCACGGCCCGGTCCTCGACCTCGGCAGGACGCTCGCGGATCGAAATCGCATCGGTAATCTGTGCGTGGTCTGCTGTCTTCTGCGTATGGTGTCGCGAGCGGCGCATGGCCCGGGGGCGCCGCAAGTGCGCCAAAAGCTCTTTTTTCAGCGCTCCACGCGTCTGGATGAAGAGACTTCGGTAGATCGTTTCGTGCGACACCTGACGCGCCTCATTGCCCGGATATCGGTGTTTGAGCCAGCCGGCAATCTGTTCCGGCGCCCACTGTTGCTGCAGCTTAGCGGCTACCAGGCGTGCCAGGACGCGATGACGGACTAACTTGCATTCCTTGGGTCGTCGGGCGCGATCCCAGGCCTGCTGGTCAGCGCGGCTAGCGCGATAGTGATCCCTCCCACCGTTGCGCCAAATCTCCCGACTGATGGTCGACGGCGCCCGGTTCAATCGCGTGGCCATGGCGCGGATCGATTGGCCTGCCATCAGCGCTCTGGATATCTCCTCGCGCTCGGCAAGCGTCAGCACTCGCGCCGAGCGGTGACGTACCGCGGGTCGGATGCCACCGGTATCCGACAGAATCCGGCGTACCGACGAATGGTGTCGATCGAACGACCGGGCGATCTGATGAAGTGACTCGCCACGTTGCCATCGATCCCACATCATCCCTATCTGGGCTTCGGTGTAATAAATCTTTGGTCGCTGGGACATCTTGCAACACTCCTGCTGCTCGCGCAGTCTTTAGTGTGTTGCAACGACCGGCTGAAACCGCAACCCGAAGCGGACAGTTCGCAAGCGGACACCAAAGCGATGTCTCAACAGGAGCTGATCGTGGTCGGAAGAGGCTTGCCTGACTTTCTCGCAGAGATTGAGTTGCTCCCAACGGAGGCAGGTGGCCGCAAGATCGCTTTGATGGGTGGCGAGTGGCGCACCGTGCTAGGCGTGAACGGCGAACATTGGTCAGCGATGCTTACGTTTGAGGGAGAGCCGGCCCCAGGCGCTGCCTTCGAGGCGAAGGTATGGCTACTTAGGGCTGATCTGGCACTCCCGATGTTCGAAGTCGGTAAATCCTTCGAGGTTTGGGAGGGCGGCACGAAAGCGTGGGGCCGCGTGAAGCGAATAACGGACCATTCCGCTTAGGGTGTGCTAATGCGGGAAAGTCCGCTTCCGACCCACAGCGCACATGGCTAGGATGGAGTAACGGGGCTTCAAGGGGATAGGGATGCTTAGCTATTTACCGCTCGCCGTGGGGGCATTGGCCTGGTTAGTTGGGGGCAATCTGATCCTCTATCGCGTGACTAGGCGCGAAGGGCTTCGATGGCCGACGCTGCCGTCACTCATGAAATTGACCTTGTCCGAGGGCCTGGTGCTTACCGGCTGCTTCCTGGCGGTGCTTGGCGGCTTCGCGGCTACTGACATGCTAACAACACCGTAAGTTATGTCTGCTTCCGACCCTTAGTTGACCTACCGGGACGTCAAATAGGAGATCATGTGGTCAAGCGCTATCGTCCCTCTTCGACTTCGCGAGCTGTGACGCTGTTAGTTGGCCTTCCTGCGATCGCGCTGTTCTTCTGGGCAGGAACTAAAGCCGTCGGTCAAGCACCCATCATCGTTGCCTGTGCTCTCGTCGCACTGGGGGGTGTTCTGGCCATAAAGGTTTGGTTTGATCTTACGATGTCCGTTGTAATGGACGCTCATTCAATAACTCGAGCCTGGCAGTTCGGCAGCAAGATCGTGCCTATTGATGAAGTTCACCGTCTCGCTTGGGGTGGCGCTCGTGGCGTACTGATATTGACGATCCACTACGGTGTGAAGCAGTTCATTCAGATTTCAAGTAATTCGCTGCAAAGAAATGAGTTGCGTGCAATACATGACGACGTGCTTGCAGCTCGTGGGCTCGAAAGGGTGCCATTGATGCCTCGTTTCGCTGAGTACGTCGGCTACGTCGATATCGACGAGACGCTTAAAGCGAAAGGCTGACGATGTCCGCTTCCGACGGCGGCCTCAACCGGTCGATGCAACAGCTTGTTGAAAACGTTGGGCCGGCGTTTCGAAGTCCAACGTTTCTCGCGGCCTTTCGTTCAATTCCCTAGCGACGGCATTGAGCTTCGCCTGGGTGATACCCGAGACATCCATGCCCTTGGGAAAGTACTGCCTCAGCAAGCCGTTGGTGTTCTCGTTAGAACCACGCTGCCACGGATGGTACGGGTCACAAAAGTAGACCTGGATGTCGGTGGCCAAGGTAAAGCGATGATGGTCCGCCATCTCCGATCCCCGATCCCACGTCAGCGACCTATAGAGCTCCCGAGGTAGCTTATGCGCGTGCTTGATTAGTGCATTGATCACCGTCTCTGTATCGCGCCGATCAACCTTGACCAGCATCACGTAACGCGTCTTGCGTTCGACCAGGGTGGCGATCTGACTGTTCTTGTTGCCAAAGAGCAAGTCACCTTCCCAATGGCCAGGCACTGCGCGATCCTCGACGCTCGCCGGTCGCTCGCTGATAGAGACAGTGCCGGTGATCCTTCCGTGGTCGTCGGTCTTCTGCGTGTGATGACGCGAACGACGCATCGCGCGCGAGCGTCGCAGATGCGCGAGGAGCTCCTTTTTCAGGGCTCCCCGGGACTGGATGTAGAGCGTGCGATAGATCGTCTCGTGTGACACCTGACAACTCGTATCGTCGGGGTAACAGTGCTTCAACCACCCTGCAATCTGCTGCGGCGCCCAATGGTGCCGGAGCTTGGCCGCCACCCATCGCGCCAAACCCCGATGCGTGGCCAGCTTACAGAGCTTAGGGCGTCGTGCTCTAGCCCAGGCCGCCTCGTCTGCCTGGCTGGCACGATACGCCAGCGGGCCGCCGTTGCGAGCAATCTCACGACTGATGGTCGAGGGAGCGCGCTGCAGTGAGAGGGCAATGGCGCGGATGCCATGCCCTGCCACCAGAGCGCGTGAAATACCCTCCCGCTCAGCCAACGTCAACGCGCGCGGCGAACGTCGACGCCGCGGTGGACGGATGCCGCCAGAAGCCGCGAGAATCTCGCGAACCGACGAGTGGTGCCGATCAAACAGCCGCGCGATCGAATGCAGCGAGTCACCCCGCTGCCGGCGATCCCACATCTGGGACTTCTGCTCTTCGGTGTAATAGATGCGGGTACGGTGTCTCATCTGCAACACTCCTGCTGCTTGCGCAGTCGTTAGTGTGTTGCATCGACCGGTTGAGGCCGCCACCCGAAGCGGACGTTGCCCGATGGCGGTAAGCACTGAATTAGGAGCAGGGAATGAACTGGAAGGGAATGGCTTGGCTACTACTTCTTTTTGTCCAGCCTGCGCTCGCGGCGGAGGCGTCCGCTGACAGTGGAGTCCCTAGAACGGAGCACTCCTTCGCACCGGTTACGTTCGCCATAGGTTGTGGCGCTACGACTCGCAGTGAGGACAGGCGGGACTTGAAAGGTTCGGATCGGGCCGTGGGCTTCGTGCACCAGACCGAATGTATTGATGTTGGTAAGCAGGTTGAGGGCGCGAAGCTAGTCGCGATAGCCATCGGCGAGAACGAGAAGCTCGGTTCATTCGATGTCATCCTAAAGCTCGACCCGGACAGTGCGCTGAGGCTCGCGAAACTTACAGATCATGGAAATCCGCAGCCAATTGTATTGTCGGTAAAGCAGAAGGCTGTCGTAGCAAGCTTTCTCCAGGCTCCGTTTCACGGGGACAAGTTCTGGATAACTGCAAGTACGTTGGATGACGCTCGGAAGACAGCAGATCTGTTCGACAAGTAGATGCTTCACGATGTCTGCTTCCGACCCGAAGCGGACGCAATCCTTTTAAGGAGGGGTAGATGAAAGCCATTCTTTTCTTCGTGGCTGCCCTACTTGCACAGGCGGGAACCGCGACTTCTGGGGCGGCCAAGTCCGAGAAACAGATAGTGGAATTGGCACGCCAGGCGACGGTTCGCTATTGCGAAGATCGAAAGACCGATGGCCCGATTTACATGAAGGGTAAGGTCATCGGCCCGTATTACCGGACGCATTGCGAATTCCTGGCGGAACACACCGCAGATGGATGGCAGGTTTCGGGCCATCCGGTCTATGAAGACAGTAAGGGGGCTCAGGAAATTGCCGAGGGCGGTGACGTTGTTCTCTACTATTCACCGACGGGCGAGCTGCTCAGACATGAAGGGCAAGCTTTCTAAAACCAAGGCGTCCACTTCCGACCCAAAGCAGACCTTTGTATTAATCATGACTGGCCACTTCGAAGGCGCGCCGATAGCTGACAAGGCGCCAAAGGAAGCATGGGAAAGATGCGTAGGCCATTATTTAACCCGGATGAGTTGTCATCCAATCCCATCGCGTTTGTGGCGGCGATCGGGCTTATCTTCTGGAGCAGCGTCGTTGTTCTGATTTGTGCAACCAGGATCGCTACCGTATTTTTTTCAGCCGAAGACTTTGTCGTTAAATCGTCTTACCAGGTATGCGAGCCGCCGCTAAACAACCGTTGCGAGACTCACTATTCGATTGTCAGGTCCAGTGGGGAGGGCGGTGACTTCGTGCCATTTGGCTATCAGTTCAAACGGGGCCTGCTAGTCGAAGGAACGCACATTGCTAAAAGTGCAGCGAGTTTTGCCTACGTCATCGATGACAGGCCCGAGCAGTGGCCCTACTTGGGCACTCATGCCCTTGCGCTCTTAGGGGGTATCGGCGGCGCACTGGCTTGGCTGTTTCTTATAAAAATGGGCATTCTTCCCCTGTGGTTCAGGACTAGGAATGAGTGACCTTCGCGTGCCCGCGATGTCCGCTTCCGACCCTGGGCGGACGTGGTCCAGAACCCGGGTCAGAGTGCACTTTCCGTAGTCATCATCCCAGCGCCGCTGGATGACCAGAAGAAGTGGAATCTGACCCTGGTTGTTTTTCCCTGGATGGCGAGCTTCGCGGGCCGGCTCTCGCTTTCGCTTACTTGCTCGACAGCGTGTCCGGCTGGGCCTGCGAGGTTGACGAGGTGGCCTGGACGAACAGGCCGGTCTGGTCGAAGGTGAGGGACTCGGTCACGGTGTTTGCGTCGGCATGGACGCGGAAGGCGCCGACGAAGGGGATCCAGCTGCCGCTGCCTTTTTTATGAGTGTAGGCGTAGACGATCTGGATGCTGCCGTCGGGAAGGCGGGTCGAGGCATTCGGCTTGCCAAGCTCGGCCTCTACCTGGGCGATGGTCGTTATGCCTGGCTGGAAGGTGCTGACGACGCGGGGATCCACTTTCGTGCCCGAGCTGGCGCAGCCGGCGAGCAAGGCGGAGGCGAGGATGGCGAATTTCTTGGTCGTCACAAAGGTTTCCTTACGAGTCTTGGCCAGGTATCGGGTCATGCCATCGGGCTGGCGCCTTGAGCGCCTGGCCGATGAGGGAAATGAAAGTTTTCCTGATAGCACATTTTCCCTTTATCGCGCGCGCTGCACTGTTGCCGAGCGCTCACATCTGGCGACTGAGCGTGGTGTCACGTTGCGCCTCGCGGGCCAGGTCGTAGCGCGCCTGCAGTACGAGCCAGTAGAGCGGGGACGTGTCCAGCACAAGGGCAAGGCGTAGCGCGTGGCGGGGAGTCATGGGCCGCGCCTCGGTGAGGATTTCCCGGAGATGCAACGCTCGGATGCCGGTGCGGCGCGCGAGTTGCGAGGGATTGATGGCGGCCGGGAGCATGTAGTCGAGCAGCAACACCTCGCCGGGGGAGCGCAGGTGCAGTGACGGGTCCACGTCCATGCGTGGCGTGAGCTGGATCAGGTCCATGGGTTGTCTTCCCTGTCGGACACGGCCGCGCAGCGGACAGGCGCTTACAGCGCTCCGTGTCGGTGAATGCCTAGTGGCTTTGTCGGTGATCGCCCGAGTGCGGCGCATCGCCATGCCGGCCGATGCGACGCGATGGCGATCATCGGTTGCGTGGTGCGTTCACTCTTGGCTCGTGGCCGAGCAGGCGGGCGTACTGCTGGAGGCCGTGTATCGCGGTGCCCAGGCTGGCCGTGACGGCCGTGGGAAGCGGCCATTCCAGCGGTCTCCCGGGAAATCCCCGCGCTCGTGCCGCACGGCATTGCTCGCTGTCATGACGCCATCGCGAGAGGGCGAGCACGGCCAGGGCGATGTCGCCGCGTGTGCGATGACGCAGGGTTTCAGGCCATGTCACGCGCGTGCATGACAGGTCGCCAATGGGGGAAGTGAGGATGCCGTCGCGGGGAACGGACGGGCGAGTGCGTACCGTATGATCGTGGGTAGCCATGATCAACTCTCATCTAGTTGGTGATGGTTAGCGGGTCGTGGGTGTTCCTAGCACTCACGGCCCGCGCTTCATGACTTGGTGGTCATGGTCGTTCGCGAGGCCCTGCGAGAAGACAGCGCGAATGACTGACCGACCCTAACAAGCAGGTTGCGTATCGTCTGTCAGGGTTGGGCGAGAAGGTTGTCCGTCTGGGTGAGGGCAGACGTGACGGCGGCTGCTGGTGGGATGTCAGGGGCTTTCTCTGGGCGCGACCTCCCAGATGGGCACTCGATTTCGCATTTCTCTTTTTGCCCACGGTGTCGCTTCGAAATTTTTTTCGCAGCGAGGGTCGGTGTTCGCGACAGGCGGATATCGAGGTGATGCTTGGGCCGCGGTCACCCACTGGGTGGCTCCTACAAAAGAGGAGTCGAGCGCCCGCGCATTCCTGTGGATGCACAGCACGAGTGGCGTTTGCGTCGTTTCGCGATGCGTGTCGGCCGTCAGATGCATTGATCGAAGTGTGCAGTACGCCTCATCCATCACCTGTCGAATGCATCTCGGTGACCTTACGTTCATCCTACGGTGAAGAGAATCGCTTGAGCCGCGATTCATAAGACGCAGGGTGATGACCTGTACGAAGGAACTGAGATTCGAATGGATGGATGCGTTGCGTGGGGCGGCGGCGATCCTTGTTATCATCCGGCATTACTTCAGAATTGCGGCGCTGGGGCCGTTTGCAGCTCACATTGATCCCGGCACGATGGGCGTCGTCGCCTTCTTCTGCATCAGCGGATACATCATCCCGTGGTCGGTACTGCATGCACCGACCACGGTGCTTCAGTTCGCAACGGCGCGTGCCTTCCGGCTGTATCCGGCGTACTGGGTGTCGTTGGTCCTTGCGGTTGTCGCGGCCCCTGTGGCCGCGCATGTATTGCTCGCCAACATCACGATGGCCCAGCGTTTCATGGGTGTTTATGACGTCGTGGGCGTGTACTGGACGCTGCAGATCGAGATGATGTTCTACGCGATCATTGCCGTCCTCATGTTGAGCGGGAAGGTTGCCGATCCGCGCGCGAGCCTGTGGTGCCTGCTCGGCCTATGTGTGCTTTCGATCTTGCTGGCGATTCCGCGAGCGGTGCTATCCGTGAAGACGCCGGTCGCACCGGCATTCAGCCTGGTAGTGATGTTTGCGAGTTTCGTGTTCTATCACCACCGCCATGCGGGCTTCTTGTCGGCGGTGCGGCTGTGGTGCCTGTTGTCTGGCGTTGGCGCGGTGATGGTCGGCTGTTTTCTTCTCGCTTATCGCAAGGATTGGGGGTTCGGTGAAACACCACTCCGATTCGTGCTGGGTTACGCTGTGGGTGTCGCGCTCTTCATCCTGTTCATGCGTTTTGACATCAAGGCGCGCGCGTTGTGCTGGCTCGGCAGCATCAGTTATCCGCTTTACCTTATCCACGTGCCGGTGCGCGAGATCATCGTGGGTTTGATGCCATCGCTCGGAGAAATCCCGTCGGCGCTGCTGGGCATACCGGCCACCATTGCATTGGCGGTCGTCATACATCGCGGCGTGGAGCTTCCCTTCAATCGGCTGGGAAAGCGCTGGATCGCGCGCTATCGGGGGCCTCGACTGAAGGCGGAGCCGGAAGCCGTTCCCCTCGATTGACTTGCAGGCTCATTCTCCCCGACGGCTACCTGGCCGCTACCGACGCCAGCCATCGCTTTGCGTAGGCTTCCTGTGTGGAGACGGAGACATGCGAAGTGTCCGTCGCGTCTTCGAAGATCTGCACTTCCTCGGTGGCCACCTGGCCAGGCTTGCAGACATAGGCGACCAGGCCCGAGTCTCTTCGGCGGGACTTGGCCGAAGGCCATACGTCTTCCCTCGATCCGTTGCAGAGCACCTGCACGTCACGGGCCTCAAGAATGAGCCTCACGGCTTTGAGAGCATCGAAGAAATCCCTCGCTGCGCATATGTAACAACGCCCGCTGTCGGTGACGGCGAGGCTGCAAATGCCGGAGGGGGATTGGTCGCCCTCGACGTGGATGAACGTGCCCGGATGACCCGAACGCAGCACCGGGAGGTTCATGGAGAAGGGTGCGGACGTGAACACTTTCCTACCCGATTCGTAAGGGAGATGTGGCTGTCTCGGCAGGTTGCACCAGCCTCGCGGCTGCTGACTGCTTCCGGCTTGAGCCTTTCCCCTTGCGCGGTTTAGGCAGGAAGTACGGATGAAAGAGGCGTGTCCTGGGTGGCGTGCCTGCCAAGTGCCAGGCACGCCATGCCTCGCTGCCGGTCGCCCTCCCTGGCGACCGGTATGGGGTGATCAACCCTGCTTGACGGTATTGGCAGGTACGAAGGTGTAGCCCATGGATTGCAGCCCCTGCACGATCTGCTTCAGGTAGCTGATATCAAGGTAGGGATGGAAGAAGAAGCTCATCACGCTGTCCTTGATGACCGTATTGTTCTGGGCGCTCAACAGGATGTCGGCCGGGAAACGCGGCGGGTTGTTGTTGAATTCCACCAGCTCGACGTTGCCGAGTTGTTCCGGAATGACCACGGTGCCGTAGATGTCGCGCACGAGATATGGGAAGAACTGGCCGTAGATCTGTGTGTAGTTCGGCGTTCCCGTGCCGCAGACGCCGTTGGGGCACCATCCGGTGGCATACAGGCCGCGATCGTAGCGTGCGGTAAACGAGGCGTTGAACACCTGGTAGTCGATGGCCGAAGCAGCGTAATGCGGCGGTTCGAAAATGGTCGGCGCCTGAAAACCTGCGTTGGAGAATTCGAGCAGACCCTTCTGTATACGCCCCTGGGTCCATGACATGGAGTCTTCAGCCACGGGCGTGTCATACACCACGTAGTTGCTGGAGTTGATGTGTGCGCGATAGAACTCGAAGTCGTCGGCACTGACGCCGCTGTACGGGTTGGCGACATTGGAATACTGATGCGTGTAGCCATGCATGATCAGCGTGCCACCCTTGGATTGCATGTACTTCAAGGCGTTGACCACGCCAGATACCTGGCGAAGGTGCAGGGACACGGGTACGCCGTTGTTGTAGTAGCCGTTGGGGTCGACGTAGAACGGAATCACCGCGACGGTGAAGGGCACGTTCTTGCTGTAGAGATAGTCGGCGATGGCACGCAGCTGCGTGGGACTATCGTCCGCGCTCACGTCTTCGATGCGTACCAGTGCCCGCTTGCGCGCCAGCATGGTGGGGTTGGACACCGCGCCGAGCAGGTCGATCGCGGCGAGATAGCGATCATTGGGTCCGGTGTAGCTGAAGGGAACCTCGCCGATGTAGGTAAGGTTGGCGCCTTTCGTAGCCCAGTTCACCGTGCCGCCGACGTCGTTGGTCGCCACGGCAATGGCCTGCGCCTTCGTGCTGTCGTTGATGACGGTCTGCAGGAGGCCCGAGGAAACCGCCAGTGCGTTTCGCTGCAGCGCGACGCCCTTGTAGGTCACGGTCAGTGTGTTGGTGAAGTCGAAGAACATCGGGGTGAAGCCGTACTGCGTGGCGAAGTTGGTCGCGCGTGCGGAAAGCTGCCAGATGTTGTCGCCCATCCACAGCACGGGCTTGGTGGTGGCCAGGACATCATCGAGCAGCGCCGTGGGAAGCGGTTCGTCGTAGGTTGAACCGACGTAGACGAGGCCCGTATAGCCGTTGATTTCGCCGGCAACATAATTAGCCGCCGCGTGCACGGTGTACTTGCTGCCGTGGCTCACCAGGTTGGCGGCCATGATGCCGTAATCCTCGCCAAGCCAGCCCCATTGGCCAGTGCTGTCGTACAGAATCAGCGTGTTCTGGTTCGCATTGGAGCCCGGCGCGCCGGCAAACGAATTGGTCGCGGTGGTTGCTGCGGTGAGCAGCACGTTGGACGAGAGCGTTCTGGTGCTTGTCGTCGTGGAGGATCGCGACGCGAAAGACGCGGTTGTCGCTTTCTTTGTCGGAAGTGTCGCGCTCGGCGGCGGTGGTGGTGCGGGAAGCTGCCTGGCGTCGGACATTTGCTCCGGGGCAGGCGATGGGCTTGCGTTGGCTGTGGATGTCGGGTCTGAAATCGCGGCAAATGCCAGCATGGCGCTGACCACGAGGGACCCGAGAGCGCGCGGCGCAAAAGGCGCGAACCTGGTCATGGCAAATCCTCGCTGAGAGACGGAATCGATGCGCGGTCGTTCGACACACGCGCATGGCCGAGAACGCGATTCACATCCCGATTGCCCAGGCCCCTGATCCCGCAGTGGGGAAGCCTCGCTTTCCGTCGAAGAGCTTACGCTGGCCGACTAGCGCGATGAAATTCTGCTTCTTGAAATATGCCTTCTAGTCAAGTGTTAATTGGCACAGTTTGTGTCATTAATTTCTCGAAACTTAACACCAATGTCTCAAAACAAGACATTGGTTGGGGGTTGTCACTGATGCTTGATTGACCGCGGTCGACGCCAGGGAGCGCCCGCGACCAAGGTGGTGTCTTGCCTTGGGTGGGGAAGGGATGCCCGGGTAGCAGAACCGATGCGACCACGCGGGGAAGCTCATGTTGGACATCCTGATCATCTGCGGCACACGCCCGGAAATCATCAAGCTGGCGCCTCTCTACCATTCCCTCAACGCCTGCGGCTGGGCGCACCCAAGCTGGCTACATACCGGGCAGCACGGGGACATGGCGCGGCAGATGCTCGATTGTTTCGATATCTCTCCGGACATCGTGCTCGATCGCGGTGGCGATGGGCTTGCGGAGTTCAGCGTGCGCTGCCGTTCGCTGCTCGACGGCGTGATGAGGAATGCGTCCTGGTCGTTGGTGGTCGTGCAGGGCGACACGGAAAGCACGTTCCTTGGCGCGCTTACCGGCTTCTACCATCGCGTGCCCGTCGCGCATGTGGAAGCCGGCCTGCGCACGTACGACCTGGACCGGCCATTTCCGGAGGAAGGGTTGCGCCAGATGGTGAGTCGCATCACGCGCTTCCACCTGGCGCCGACAGATCGCGCGGCATCCGCGCTCAGCGTCGAAGCGATTCCCGACGACCGGATCGTGGTTACCGGCAACACGGTCATCGACGCGCAGCATTGGACCACGCGGCGCCATCGCCTCAGCCGTCGCGCGAAAGGCAAGGGCCATCTGCTGGTGACGTCGCACCGGCGCGAGAACTGGGGCACCGATCTGCGCGAGATCTGCTACGCCGTCGCCGATATCGCCACGCTCCATCCGGAACTGGACGTGCTGTTTCCGGTGCACCTCAATCCGGTGGTGAGCAAGCCGGTGCATGCCATTCTCGGTGGGATGAGCAATGTGCGGCTCACGGCGCCCTTCGATTACCTGGAGATGCAGCAGGCGCTGCTGGATGCATGGCTGGTGTTGACCGATTCCGGCGGCCTGCAGGAAGAGGCGCCCACGTTCGGCGTGCCTTTGCTGGTGCTTCGCTCGGAAACCGAGCGCCCGGAAGCCATCGAGGCTGGTTGCGCACGCCTGGCCGGCACGCGGCGCGCGTCGATCGTCCATCAGGTCGAGCGGCTGTGGGGGGATACGGCGGCCTACGAGGCGATGGCGCATGCCGGTAATCCGTTCGGCGACGGGCATGCGTGCGATCGCATTGTCGACTTTCTCCATGACGCGCTGATCGGCGGCGAACGCCAGCGCGAAGCCGTGTGATCGATGGAGCGCCGCCATGTGGCTGCTGGATGCATTCTCGGTTTATCTCTACGGCCTGAGCATTGTCGTCGGCGTGATCGCCGTGCTGATGCTCATCAGCGGCCTGGATGATTTCTTCATCGACACCGTGTTCTGGGTGCGGCGCCTGTGGAAATCGCTGTTTATCTACAGCAAGCAACGGCGCGCCTGCTATTACGACTTGTATCGGCCGGCCGAGCGACCGTTGGCGATCATGGTGCCGGCCTGGCATGAGACCGGCGTCATCGGCCATATGGCGGAGCTGGCGGCGACCACGCTGGACTATGAGAACTACCATATCTTCGTCGGCACCTATCCGAACGACGCGGACACCCAACGCGACGTCGACGAAGTATGCGCGCGCTTTCCCAATGTGCATAAAGTCGTCTGCGCGCGCCCGGGCCCGACCAGCAAGGCGGACTGCCTCAACAACGTGCTCGATGCCATCCTGCAGTTCGAGCGCCGCGCGCGCGTGACGTTCAAGGGCTTCATTCTCCATGACGCTGAGGATGTGCTGTGCGAACTGGAATTGCGGCTGTTCAATTTCCTGGTCGAGCGAAAGGACCTGATCCAGATCCCGGTCTATCCGTTCGAGCGCCAGTGGAACAACTTCACCAGCCTGCATTACCTGGATGAATTCGCCGAACTGCACGGCAAGGACATCCCCGTGCGCGAAGCGCTGGCGGGGCAGGTGCCGAGCGCCGGAGTGGGTACCTGCTTCAGCCGTCGCGCCATCCTGGCCCTGATTGATGCGGGAAACGGCGTCGCCTTCGACGTGCAGAGCCTCACGGAGGATTACGACATCGGCCTGCGCCTGAAGCAGTGGGGCATGGCCGAGATCTTCGTGCGCTTCCCCGTGCTGCGTTACCAGCGCCATCATCCGCAGACCAGTCATCTCGGACAGAATGCGCGCGATTGCAACGTCATCTGCGTGCGCGAGTATTTTCCCGACCGGCTGGAAACGGCGGTGCGGCAGAAGTCGCGCTGGATCATCGGCATCGTGTACCAGGGCTATCGCACGCATGGCTGGACGCGCGGGCCGGTACTCAACTACTTCCTGTGGCGCGATCGCAAGGGAGCGATCAACAACTTCGTCAGCTTCGCCGCCATGCTCATCCTGCTGCAGCTGATGGTCACCTGGCTCATCCAGCAGATGTGGCCGGACGCGCCACGCTTCGTGTCGATCTTCGAAGGACGTCCCTGGTTCAACTTCATCCTGGCGGCGAACATCGTGCTGATGTGCAACCGGGTGCTCCAGCGCATCATTTTCGTGTCGGGATACTACGGCGTGAAGCAGGGACTGCTGTCCGTGCCGAGGTTGCTGTGGGGCAATCTGGTCAATTTCCTGGCCAACTGGCGCGCGATCCGGCAGATCATCAAGACCGGCGACCCGCGTCGGGTCGCATGGGACAAGACCACGCACGATTTCCCGAGCATCGGCGGCGAGAACCGCGTGAAGCGTTCGCTGGACGAACTGCTGGTGGAAAGCGGCGTGGTCTCGGCAACGCAGATGAGCGAGGCGCGGGAGCATCGCATCGACGGCCTGCAGATTGGCAGCTCGCTGATCCATGAGGGCCTGATCAGCGCCGAGCAGCTCGCGCATCCGATGGCGGAGCAGATCGGCGTGCCTTGCGAGTCGGTGAACCTGGCGAAGATTCCGCAGGAGTTGATCGATTCGGTGCCCGCGAACACGGCATTGCATTACGCCGTGCTGCCGCTTCGCATGGAGGGCGGCACGCTGGTGCTTGCCAGCGAGTCCTATATCGACCCCGTATCGCTGGCCGCCATTGCACGCCAGTTGCAGCGACGCGTGCGTTACGTGCTTGCGCACAAGGGCCAGGTCATCGTGGGCTTGCGCTGTTGCTACGCGCACTTGCGCGACGAGGATGCCGATCGGCGTCTGCTGCTGGAGGTGGCCTCACGGTGCGGATGCGCAGGCAACGATCGGTGGAGCCGGTTGTGGAAAGCCTATGTGTCCGGCCAGGTCATGCTCGGCGAGATCCTCGTGGCGCAAGGCCATCTCGATGAAGTCGCTTTCAGGGCCCTGCTGCTGAGTCACTCGCGCAGCGGGCAGCCCCTGGGCGAATTTCTGGTCGGGCAGGGAGTGCTCACGCGGGAGACGCTGGAGCGCGCGCTTGCCTTGCAGGCCTCGTTGCAGCCGAGCCTGCTGAGCCTGTTGGCCAGGGAAGTGTGGGAACCGATGTCGCAGGAAACGCCTGCGGAGAGGGCCGCATGAAGAAGGCATGGCCCGCCGGCTGTGCGGTGGCGCTGTTCGTGATGGCCCCGACGTGGCCGGCCTGCGCGCTGGGCCAGACGTCCACCACCGAGGTAAGCCGTTATCAGAAGTTCGTGGTCTATCCCCATCAGCAGGCGGGTTATGCCGCGCTGGCGGCAGCCAAGGACGCCGCCAAGGCGGGCGACAAAGCCAAGGCAGCAGCCGAGGAAGCCAAGGCGGTGGCGGAGTTCGAACGTGCCCGCGAGTTGGCGCCGAAAGACGTTCGTACGGCGCTGGACCTCGCCGAGGCGTATCGGCGTTCGGGTTCGGAGACCCGGGCCAGGCGGGTCATGGATGAGCAGCGGCGTTATACGCCGGACGATGCAAGCGTACGCGCGTGGGAAGCCAGCACGGCAGCCGCGCCCGCGGTGGACTGCCGGACGGACATGGGGGCGGTCTGCCGCTCACAACGCGGATTCGACGCGTTGAAGCAGGGCGACCTCGCCAAGGTGGAAGCCGAACTCGCCGCCACGGACTTTGCGCGCACCACCGAAGGGCGTGCATTGCGGCACGCGTTGGTGCAGCGCGCGATCTATCTCGGCGATGAAAGCCGCGCCGAGGCCCAACTGGGTATCCTGGATCGCGATGACAAGCTCAGTGCCGAAGAACGCGGGCAGTGGTTCCAGCTGCTGCTGAAGCAGGGCAAATGGGACGAAGCCCGCCAGCTGCAATCGCGCGGCGGACTGGACGCACCGGCGCAGGACCTGGCCTTCGCACAGGCGATCGCTCGTGGCGGCGACCGACAACAGCTCGCGAGCTATCTCGCTTCGCGTCAGCCGGCCTTCGAGAAAGAAGCGGACGAGCGGCAGTGGATCTACCTGATGTCGCAAACCGGGCGCGCACAACCTGCGCTGCTGGCGGGCTATGCACCGCGCTATCCCGCCAACGTGATGTTCCAGGCACGCCTGCTGGTGCCGCAATCCATGGCACGGGGCGATCACGTTGCTGCGCAACGCATGCTTGCACGTGTTCCCGCCGACAGCTTCCGCGAAGAGCGCTTCACGCTCGCGCTGGAGCAAGGTCGTTACGCGGATGCGCGGCAACAGGCGGAAGCATTGATCGCGCAGCCGGATGGCTACCGCCTGCTCGATTCGCTCAGCTATCGCCTGATGGAGGCAGGATCCCCGGCGGATGCAAAGGATCTCCTGATGGCGTCCTATCCGTTCGCCGGCAACCCAGGGTCGGCTTCCATGTTTGCACGCCTGGCTGTGCTTGCCGGCGAGCAACCGGCGTTGTTCGCGTCGGGCGATGATCGTGATCGTCTTCGCCGGCCGCTGGAAAGCGTGCCCTTGAGGATGGCGCAGGTGCGCGTTCTTGGCGCGCTGCATGATTGCGATGGCATCCGTACCGTGATGTCCGATTTCTCGTCCGAATACCCGGCCGACATGTGGCGGCAGCTCGGCGATTGCTACAGCGGCGATCGCCCCGGGCTGGCCGAATACGCTTACGCCGAGGCCAACCGCCGGCAGCCCGACAGCGACGTGACGCGTGCACTCGCCTACCAGGCTTATAGCGCGAAGGATTACGCCACGGCGCTGCAGGCCTGGCAGCAGGTGCCGGCAGCGCACATGAAACCGGTGGACCTCATGGCCGCCGCGAACACCGCGATCACGGCCGATGAGCCGGCGATCGCGCGATCATGGCTGGAAACCTATGTTGCGCAGGGTGGTCCGAAAGATCACAACTACTGGTGGCTGCTCGCGCAGGCCGACGAGCCCCGTGACCCCGCGCTCGCGCGAGCCGACCTCGAAAACGCCATCGCCCTCCACCCCGACCCGCGGTATTACCAACGCCTCGCGGCGCTGCAGACACAGGATGGGGAACCCCAGGCCGCCCTGCTTTCACTGCAGCGCGCCAGCGTGCTGTCGCCCGACGATGCGGCGCTCGCGGCATCGCTGGGTTATGCGTACCTGCAGGCCGGCGAACCGGAGAAGGCACGCACGCAATTCGAAAGCGCCAGTCGTACCAACCCGGACGACCCCGCACTCACCCGGCAATTGCTGTACGTGCACCAGCAGCTCGGCGACAACGAGCAGGCGCAGGCCTATGCCGCACGGGCGATCGATCAGCTCGGTCCGTCGACCGACGGCGCCGCGGCAGGCGACGGCTCGCAGGAAGACGAGGACGAACAGCTCTACACCCTGCGACGCCTGCATGAGGATCTCGGCCGCAAATGGCGCTTCAACGCGGACATGTCGTTGGGCGACTCGGTGTCGTCAGCCGCCAACGCGGCTGCGCCGGGCGTGTCGTATCGCAGTTACCTGCAGCTGGAAGGGCAATACCGTTTCGATCCGAGCCTGACGGGCGGCGACATCAATACGTTAGCCGCCTATGCACGCGTGTTTGCCGGTAGTGGTGCCAGCGGTGGCTTCTGGCCGGTGAACGCGCCGATGCTCGGCGTTGGCCTGCACTGGAAGCCATTGCGCTCGCAGAACATCGTCCTGACAGCGGAACAGCAGACACCGCTGAGCAACAATCGCGATACGCACAACGACACCATGCTGCGTGCCAGCGGATCGTGGGCCTTTGGCACGCAATACAGCGACGACTGGCATGCGCCGGGACGCAGCTGGATCACGCAGAACTTCTATGTCGACCTGGCCTACTACCTTCGTGCGGAAGAGACCGTGGCCACGCTGGATTACACGCTGGGCTGGGAGCACAAGCTCGTCGAAGGTCAGGCGATCGAGCCTTATGTCCATCTGCAATACACGGGCATCGATCGTGCGCATGGCCTTGGTTATGAGAAGGACGGTCGCATGGGCATTGGCCTGCAGTGGAATCTCTGGTTCGGTGAAACACGCTACGACGCCTATCCGCATCGGCTGAGCCTGGCGCTGGAAGGCCAGCACGCCTTTACAAGCTATCTTCGCGAGACCAACGTCGTGTTTCTCATCGTGAGGACGCAATGGTGAAGTCGCTGCTGCGCCGCCTCGCTGCCTTGCTGCTGCTGGCCATGCCGCTCTGGGGCGCGGCAACGACCGCGATCATCTACCAGCCGCAGCGGCGCGATCGCGATGTGGCACAGGACCAGTGGCCGAAGTTGTTCGCCGAGGTGCGCCAGCAAGGGTTCGACACCCTGGTCGTGCAATGGACGCAGTATGGCGATGCCTTCGCCTCGCCCGAGGAACACGCCTGGTTGCTGCAACGCGTGCGCGATGCGCGTTCGGCCGGCTTGCACATCGTGCTGGGACTGGGCAGCGATCCCGCCTTCTTCGTCATGCAGGACCAGAAGAAAGGGCAGGACATGGCGGACTATTTGCGCTCGCTGTCCCGGCGAAACGTCGAGGTAGCCAGGCGTTGGGCGGGCGATCTCGGCGGCGGGGCCATCGCCGGCTGGTATCTCCCGATGGAAATCGACGATGTCCGTTGGAACGATCCCAAGGCCCGGGTGCAGCTGCGCGACTATCTGGCCGACGAGCAGCGCGAGCTCGACGGTATCGTATCCAGGCCGGTCTACGTGACCTCCTTCTTCGCCGGTCACATGACGCCCGACCGCTACGCCGACCTGGTCGGCGACGTGCAGCGCAGTGGCGTGCGCACTTGGGTGCAGGATGGCGCGGGCACGCAGCGCCTGGAGCAGGGCGCAAGACAGCTCTATCTGGCGGCTGCCGGGCGGTGTGCGCAGCCGCATGCCCAGGGTTTCGTCTATGAACTGTTCCGCCAGACCGGCAGCGACAAGGCGTTTACCGCGACCGCGCTGTCGCCGGCGGATGCCAGCGCCGTGCTCGCACAACGTGCGCCTTGCGATGGCGACACGGTGTTCTTCGAGCTGCGCTATCTTCCCGCCGCCGGCGGGATCCTGCAGCACTAGCCAGGTCAGTACCGGTGTCGAAAAAAGAAACGCCCCTTGCGGGGCGTTTCGATGGCTGTGCGACAACTCGATACGAGTTACTGCGGAGCCTTCAACGGAGCAATGGTGTTCTTGAGCGTGGTGAAGTAGGTCGTGGTGTACGGCACCATTTCCTCGACGTAATTCCACCAGAAGAATCCACCGATGAACTTCGGGTCGCTGAACGAATTGACCATCGGGTAGTACGTGGTGATCAGGTTGTTCTGCACCGACACCGGCGCGCTGATGCTCGACGTGCCGATTTCGCCGAAGCCGACCTTGGCGTTGGGGAACATGGCTTCGAGAGCGGCGAAATCAGACGACCAGCTGGGCGACAGGCCCGGGCAGTCCTTGTACGGGTAATAGCTGAACAGTGCGTAGTCGGTGTTCTGCAGCACGGTGCTGGACAGGAAGGTCGTCGGCCAGGTGCGCCAGTTGTCCGTGGTCTTCTCCCAGCAGTTGTTGCCCTTGTTGTCGTTGTTGTAATAGAGCGTGACGGCGGTCTTGCCACCCGCGGCCTTCACGATCGAGCTGGCGGCGGCGACCATCTGGCCGATCGCGGTCTCCTCGGAGTTGACCTGGGACGTGGTGCCGTTCGGATTGGCGCGCAGCCACTCGCCGTTGATCTCGTTGGCGATTTCCCACACGTCAACCGTGCCGTTCAAGCCGTTCACCAGCTCCTTGGTGCGCGCGGTATAGGTGTTGATATCCGTCGGGAAGTAGTACGAGTCCATGATTTCGCCCATCACGTAGGCGACGGTGTGCAGCTTGACTAGCGCGGGGTAGTACTCGGCGGCAGACGTGCCCGGATCGAACACGACACGCACAGTGGGTTTGTAGGGCAGCTTGGTGAGCGAGGTGACGATCGCGTTGATCTTCGAAACGTCATCCAGGGTGACGCCGTACATCGGTGCCTTGATTGTGGCGGCAGCCTGCGCGTTGGCATTCATCGACAGCGGGGCCGAAGCGGCGTAGAGCGCGGTGGAAACAGCGACAGGGATGAGAAACTTCTTTGCAGCAATGGCGAATTTCTTCATTGATAAGTGTTTTCGCGTACGTGGGCGATCCCTACCCGGAATTGGAATGAGTGGCGTGATGGCAGGTGTTCGCGCCACGACATGACGGCGACGCCACCTAGAAAGTCGGTGGCATCGGGTTGTGTCGTGCTCCTCCGAGCACTGGTGAAGATCGTCCGTAGCACGGCTTCCCCTTCCCCTGTGCACGAGGCAAGAGGTGGAGAGCGGCAAGCCGTTTGGGTGACCAGCGACGATCGCGTACCACGCGTAGGTCGAGACGGGTCAGGCGAGAAGAACAGCCGGTCCGGTCGATACTGCCTTCCAGGGCAGGGGTGGATCGCGCGCTCCCGGGAATGACGCACCGGGCTATCGCTGGCGGGGAGTGAGTCTAGCGAATCGATCTAAGCGTTGATCAAAATTTGGTTATATCTGTCGATTTTTTGTGATCGGAATGTATTTGCAGACGCAACCGTAGGGTTGATGCAAGGAACCCTAGGAAAAGGCCGTACCCGTGCGCATCGTTGGGCGCTAGGCGTGTTCGGCGAAAATCGGCTGAAAAGCGCGCCAAATACCTTGGCGTATGTCATATCCGGACAGGGCGGCACCCAAGGAATCCGTGAAAACTCGCTTCATGTGTGTGAAGAGACCTGGAGTGTGAGAGCGTAAGGATCGCGCTCGATGGCAGTGTTACGGGTTGAGCCGACGCACGGCGTCTCGCACATGCTGCGATAGGAGAAACGAAGTGGAGAGCAACGAAAACCAGCGGCAGCTTTCGGGACGGTGCTTATGCGGCGCCGTGCGTTACACCGTACTGGACGCGTTTCTTTACGCGGCCAATTGCCATTGCTCGCAATGCCGTCGCGCGACAGGCTCCGCCTTCAAGCCTTTCGCGGGTATCGAGCGGAGCAAGCTGACGCTTGCGCAGGACGAGGGCGACGTCATGCGCTTCGGTGATGACCAAGGGCACGACGTGCATTGCCGGCAATGTGGATCGTTGTTGTATTCGGTGGTTCGCGATGGCGCGTATGTGCACGTCACGATGGGCACGCTCGACGACGAGCCGTCTATACGGCCGGACAAACACATCTTCGTCGGTTCGAAGGCGGCCTGGTTCACCATTACCGACGATCTGCCGCAGTTCGCGGAACACGCGGCCTAGTTGCACACGAAGAAAACCCCGCTCCAGGCGGGGTTTTCGGAATCAGGATGACGTGGCTTCGGAAGACTGCAGGCGATGGCGGTAGGTTGCCTCGGTTTCGCGATACAAGCCGGACCATGGGTCCAGCACATAACCTTCAACCGGCTCCGCGGATGTACGCAAGGTCTGCGCAATCTGCTCTTCACTGGCGAACGGCGTATCCAGGGTCGTGGGGTCCATAGGCGCTCCTCGATGCTGTCGTTGGAATCTCAACCTATAGGGCTGCCTGTTCGGGACCGGTTAAGTTTGTCGCGCAACAGAGGCAACGCAAAACTTATGCAGGCGCCGTCCGGACGCAGTCGCGTGCCGCACCACTTTGCTCCGATCCCCGCCGAGTCTGCGCGCCATCGGTTTCCGTCATGCGACAATGCCTGCCCCCCATCGCCATCATGCGCTGCGATGACTATCAGCAAAGACGCTTACCGTCAGTTCCAGGAAGAGCTGGCCGCACTCGACAAGGACCAGGTACAGCGTCGTCAACGCGCCACGGAATCGCCCATGGATAGCGCCAGGCGCGAGTTCCTGGCGCTGCGCGATCGCTACGCGCTCAGTGTGGCGGACGTCATCGCGTTCTTTCCCGAGGAAGAGGGCGTCACCTATCTGCAAGGCTTGATCGCCGCCGCAGAAGCGGCTCCTCCTGGCACTCGCAAGCGCCGCACGAAGCGCAAAGCCGACGAGAGCGAAGGTTGATACTGAGCGCGATTCGCGCATGTCGACCATCCATGACGCCTCCGTAACAGCCGTTTTGAGATACAGGTTGCGGACGCTGTCAGGAGGCCGGACATGATCGAGCAGATCAGCGGATTGCCCCCCGGTGCGCTGGGTTTTCGCGCGAGCGGGCAGGTGACTGCACAAGACTACGAGCGCGTGCTGGTGCCCGATGTCGAGGCGGCATTCGCGCTCAATCGCAAGCTGCGCTTGCTTTATCACGTAGGCCCTGACTTCACCGGTTTCGATCCGGGGGCGATGTGGGAGGACGCGATGCTCGGCTTCCGCCATTTCAGCGGCTGGGATCGCGTGGCGCTGGTCACCGACGTGCAGTGGCTACGCGTCGCCGCGCTTGCGATGGGTTTTGCGGTGCCCGCGCAGTTCAGGCTTTTCCACAACATCCAGTTCGAAGAGGCGAGCACCTGGATTGGCGAGGCGAGGCCCCTGGACGAGGAAGGGAACAAATGAAACTTTTTCTTCCGCTTGCCATGGCGCGTGGGCTGTGGTGAAGTCCAACCCATGACTTCGCTTCACGCCCGCATGTTCGCCATGGCCGCTGCCTCCGCAGTGGCGAGCGAGCATCTGCGTGCGCTGAACAACAATAACGCCAATAACAATACCCGCATCGACGGGTGGGCCGGCGTGTAAGCAACAAAGCTCCATACACACGCAAAAAGGCCCGCTCACCGCGGGCCTTTTTGTTTTTCTGCTCCGCGAGAAACAATCAGGAATCCACACCCATGTGTTCGATCTTCGGCATGTTCGACCTGCAGCCGGGCGATGACCTCGCCGCCTTGCGCCAGCAGGCTCTTGAGCTTTCCCAGCGCCAGCGCCATCGCGGGCCGGATTGGAGCGGTGTCTTCGTCGACGCCGGCGTCATCCTCGTCCACGAGCGCCTCGCCATCGTCGACCCGGCGAGCGGTGCGCAGCCGTTGCGTTCGCGTCATGGCGAACTGGCGCTGGGCGTGAACGGTGAGATCTACAACCACCGGGAGCTTCGTGCGACGAGCGCTTACGACTTCACCACCGGCTCGGATTGCGAGGTGATCAACGCGCTGTATCACGAGCAGTCGCCGCCTGTGGAATGGGTCGGGCGGTTGAATGGCATTTTCGCCTTCGCCCTGTGGGACAGCGAGAAGGCGCGTTACGTCATCGCGCGCGATCCGATCGGCGTGTGCCCGTTGTATTGGGGTCACGACAGCGTGGGCCGCCTGTGTGTTGCCTCGGAAATGAAAGCACTGGTTGGCCTATGCAACGACGTCGCGCCGTTCCCGCCAGGGCATGTCTATGAAAGTGGCGATGGCGAACTGCGCCGGTATTACCAGAAAGACTGGCGGAGCTATGCACAGACCCAGGGGCATGACGTGGCGCCAGGCGAATTGCGTGAAGCGTTCGAACAGGCCGTGCACCGACAGCTGATGACCGACGTGCCGTATGGCGTTCTGTTGTCGGGCGGCCTCGATTCCTCGCTGGTCGCCGCGTGCGCCGCACGATTCGCCCGCCGACGCGTGGAGGACAACGACCAGGCGGAGGCGTGGTGGCCACGCCTGCACTCCTTCGCGATCGGCCTCGAAGGCTCGCCCGACCTCGCCGCCGCCCAGGTGGCTGCCGACGCGCTCGGTACCGTGCACCACGGCTTCGTCTACAACTTCTGGGAAGGCCTGGATGCGCTGCCGGAAGTCATCCGCCATATCGAGACCTACGACGTCACCACCATCCGTGCATCCACCCCGATGTATCTGCTGGCACGCCGCATCAAGGCCATGGGCGTGAAGATGGTGCTGTCCGGCGAAGGTTCGGATGAAATCTTCGGCGGCTATCTGTACTTCCATAAGGCACCCTCGGCGGAAGCCTTCCACGAGGAGACCGTGCGCAAGCTCGATGCACTGCACAGCTACGACTGCCTGCGCGCCAACAAATCGATGATGGCGTGGGGCGTGGAAGCGCGCGTGCCGTTCCTGGACCTCGAATTTCTCGACGTCGCCATGGGCATGGATGCGAGGCACAAGATGGCCGGGCAGGGACGTATCGAAAAAGCCGTGCTGCGCGAAGCGTTCCAGGGCGCGCTCCCCGACGAGATCCTGTGGCGACAGAAAGAGCAGTTCAGTGACGGCGTGGGTTACGGCTGGATCGATGGCCTGAAGGCGCATGCCGAGCAGGCGGTGAGCGATCGCGAATTCGCGGCGGCAGCCACGCGCTATCCGCACAACACGCCAGCCACCAAGGAGGCGTACCTGTACCGGCGCATCTTCGAGAAGTTCTATCCGGGGCAGGCCTGTGCGGAAACAGTACCCGGCGGCAAGTCCATCGCATGTTCGTCACCGGCCGCATTGGCCTGGGATCCCACGTTTGCGGCGGCGGCCGACCCGTCGGGGCGTGCCGTGCGAGGCGTGCATCAGCAGGCGTTGGCCTGAGCGCGGTATCCGTCAGGAATGTGTGGGAACCCGCCCTGCGCGCGACAGGCGAAACGGAGCGAAGGCCTGCCGCTCTGCGGTCGCGCACAGGGTGCGTTCCTACAAGAAGCATGAAGCGCTAGTGGCGCGGGGCTCCTGGCCGGGGCTTGCTCTGCTACCATGGAGGGCCGTTTTCCCAAGATTTCCCATCCATGATCGAAACCAATCCGATCCTTGCGCAGATCGCGGACCTGAAGGGCCGCGTCGAGTCGCTTAGGGGGTATCTTTGACTACGCCACCAAGCGTGAGCGTCTCGAAGAAGTAAGCCGCGAACTGGAAAGCCCCACCGTGTGGGACGATCCGCCGCGCGCGCAGGAACTGGGCCGCGAGCGCGCCCGCCTGGACACCATCGTCAGTGGGATCGACAGCCTCACGGCCGGTCTGGCCGATGCGGGCGAACTGCTGGAGATGGCCGCTGCCGACGGCGACGAGGAGACCGTCAACTCCGTGGTGGCCGATCTGGCTGGCCTCGAAGCCAAGGTGGCCAAGCTGGAATTCCAGCGCATGTTCTCCGGCAAGATGGACGCCAACAACGCCTTCGTGGACATCCAGGCCGGCGCCGGTGGCACCGAGGCACAGGACTGGGCCGAGATTCTCCTGCGCATGTACCTGCGCTGGGCCGAATCGCGCGGCTGGAAAACCGAGCTGCTGGAAGTCTCCGGCGGTGAAGTGGCCGGCATCAAGTCCGCCACGTTCCGCGTGGAAGGCGACTACGCCTACGGCTGGCTGAAGACCGAGATCGGTGTGCATCGCCTGGTGCGCAAGAGCCCGTTCGATTCGGACAACCGTCGCCACACCAGTTTCACTTCGGTGTTCGTGTCGCCGGAAGTCGATGACGACATCGACATCGACATCAATCCGGCAGACCTCAAGACCGATGTGTACCGCTCGTCCGGCGCTGGTGGTCAGCACGTGAACAAGACCGAATCGGCCGTGCGTATCACGCATATCCCGAGCGGCGTGGTGGTGGCCTGCCAGACCGAGCGCAGCCAGCACGCCAACCGCGACCGCGCGATGAAGATGCTCGCCGCCAAGCTGTACGAGCTGGAAATCCAGAAGCGCAATGCCGAGAAGGACGCGCTGGAAGCCTCCAAGTCCGACATCGGCTGGGGCAGCCAGATCCGCAACTACGTGCTGGACCAGAGCCGCATCAAGGACCTGCGTACCGGCATCGAGCGTTCGGACACGCAGAAGGTGCTCGACGGCGATCTCGACGAATTCGTCGAGGCCAGCCTGAAGTCGGGCCTGGATGCAGGCGCCAAGCGCGTGGACGCCTGATCGCCAACCATCGCATCTGCCAACGACGAGGCGGTACCGCATGAACAGCAGAAAGACTTTCCCGATTCTGGTTGCGTGTGCCGCCCTGTTCGCATGGCAGGGCGTGGCCTGCGCGCAGGACAACGGCTCTGCCAGCCAGGGCATCAAGCAGGATGCAAAAACGGCCGGCAAGAAAGTGGGCGACGCTGGCCGCGATGCCGGGCACGCCACCAAGGATGCGGCCGTCACTGTGGGACATGGCGCCAGGGATGCGGGCGTCGCGGTCGGTCACGGCGCGAAAGACGCCGCCCTGACGGTGGGGCACGGCGCGCGTGATGGCTGGAATGCCACCAAACACGCGGTAAAACACGCCTTCGGCAAAGACGATTGACCCTTGGTGCTGCGGGCGACCGCGGCTCCAATGATCCGATGACAAACAAGAGAAGCGTCCGCCACATGGCGCGGATGCCGGCAGCGACGGAAACCTCATGACTGAACCGACCGATATCCAGCCCATCGACGAGAACAAGCTGATCGCCGAGCGCCGCGAGAAACTCAAGGCGTTGCGCGGGCAGGGCGTGGCGTTTCCGAACGACTTCAAGATGGACGCGTTTGCGGGCGACCTGCAGGCCGAATTCGCTGATGTGGAGAAATGGACGGCCGAAGCCATCGAGGCCCTGGGCCGTCGCGTGAAGGTGGCCGGTCGCATCATTCTCAAGCGCGACCAGGGCAAGGTTGCCTTCGTGCAGATGCAGGACTTCAACGGCCGCATCCAGCTGTTCATCCATCAGGGCACGGTGGGCGAGGATACCTACAAGGCGTTCAAGGGCTGGGACATGGGCGACATCGTCGGCGCCGAGGGCACGCTGATGCGCACGCGCACCGGCGAGCTGTCGGTGAAGGTGGAATCGCTGCGCCTGCTTACCAAGAGCCTGCGCCCGCTGCCGGACAAGCACCACGGCATGGCCGACGTGGAGCAGCGCTATCGCCAGCGCTACGTCGACCTGATCGTCACCGAGGAAGCGCGCCGCACCTTTGCGCTGCGCTCGAAAATCATCGGTCACATCCGCAAGTGGCTCGAAGCCGAGCCGCGCCGCTTCATGGAAGTGGAAACGCCGATGATGCACGTGATCCCGGGTGGTGCGACGGCGCGCCCGTTCGTCACGCACCACAACGCGCTGGACATGGACCTCTACCTGCGCGTGGCGCCGGAGCTGTACCTCAAGCGCCTGGTGGTCGGCGGTTTCGATCGCGTCTACGAGATCAACCGCAACTTCCGCAACGAAGGCGTGTCCACGCGTCACAACCCCGAATTCACCATGCTCGAGCTGTACCAGGCGTATGCCACGTACACCGAGATCATGGACCTCACCGAGGAAGTGATCCGCGACACCGCGAAGAACGTGATCGGCAGCACCAAGCTCCACTGGGAAGGCAATGAGATCGACGTCGGCCCGGCGTTCCGTCGCTGGAGCATGGAAGACGCCGTGCTCGAATTGAACCCGGACATCAAGCGCGAAGAACTGCGCGATCGCGAGGCGATGGCCGCGCATGCCAAGCGCCTGGGTTG
Organism: Dyella jiangningensis; assembly: GCA_000632805.1. Taxonomy (GTDB): domain Bacteria; phylum Pseudomonadota; class Gammaproteobacteria; order Xanthomonadales; family Rhodanobacteraceae; genus Dyella; species Dyella jiangningensis. The sequence continues at coordinate 1,488,869 of CP007444.1, forward strand.
CCAGGTGAAGGATGGTTTCGGCTGGGGCCGCCTGCTGCTGGAAATCTTCGAGAAGACGGTGGAGCACACGCTGATCCAGCCGACCTTCATCACCGATCATCCGGTGGAAGTCTCGCCGCTGGCGCGCGAGAGCGACACCAACCCGGGCATCACCGACCGCTTCGAGCTGTTCATCAACGCGAAGGAACTCGCCAACGGCTTCTCCGAGTTGAACGACCCGGAAGACCAGGCCGCGCGCTTCATGGCGCAGGTGGAAGCGAAGGCATCCGGCGACGATGAGGCCATGCACTTCGACGCGGACTACATCCGCGCGCTGGAAGTGGGCCTGCCGCCGACAGGCGGGCTGGGCATCGGCATCGACCGCCTGGTGATGCTGCTGACCGGCTCGGTATCGATTCGCGACGTACTGCTGTTCCCCTATATGCGCCCGGAGGCCTGATCATGTGGTTCGCCATCATTGGCACGGATGTGCCCGATTCGCTCGAAGGCCGTAAGGGAGCCCGCCCCGCCCACCTCGCGCGCTTGCAGAAGCTTCAGGACGAGGGTCGCATGTTGCTGGCCGGCCCGTTTCCCGCGATCGAGGCGGAAGATCCGGGCCCGGCGGGATTCACCGGCAGCCTGATCGTGGCCGAGTTCCCGACGCAGGCCGATGCGGAAGCCTGGGCCCAGGCCGACCCCTATGTCGCTGCGGGCGTCTATGCCAGCGTGGCCATCCAGCCGTTCCGCAAGGTGCTGCCGTAAGCATGGCCACGCCCATGGTCGAGCAGATCCGCGAGCGCCTGCAGCAGGCGCTCGATCCCGTGTCCCTCGAGGTGCTGGACGAGGGCTACAAGCACGCGGGCCATGCCAACGACGGCAAGGGGCATTTCCATGTGCGCGTCGTCAGCGCGGCCTTCGCCGGGCAGCTGTCGATCAAGCGCCACCGGCTGGTGTACGCGGCCCTGCAGGGCCTGATGGACAACGGCATCCACGCGCTTTCCATCGACGCGAAGGCGCCGGGCGAATAAGCCCGCGCGCCTCGTTACGCGCCAGGGCCTGGCGACGGGTAGTGCTGGTGATTTTTTCGCCAGTCGGACCGCTTGCCGTCCCGCGGCTCTGCCGATCCGCGAACCAGTGAGACAGGTGCGGCACAGAAATTCTTTTGTAACATCGACTTACGGTTCGGTGTTAAAGTGAAACATCGAGCCAAAACGCATTGCGGCTGGGGCCTGCGTTTGGCACAGTGACCCATCGCCCGACCGCGTCGGGCTTCACCTATTTGGCTGCCGACGCCCGCATGCGCCTGACCACGATCAAACTCGCCGGTTTCAAGTCCTTCGTGGACCCGACCACCCTGCACCTGCCGACCAACATGACTGGCGTGGTGGGGCCCAATGGCTGCGGCAAGTCCAACATCATCGATGCCATCCGTTGGGTGATGGGCGAGAGCGCGGCCAGCCGCCTGCGCGGCGACTCGCTCACCGACGTGATCTTCTCCGGCTCCAACGCGCGCAAACCGGTGGGCCAGGCCACGGTCGAGCTGATCTTCGACAACGGCGACGGCACCATCCAGGGTGAGTACGGCCAGTACGCCGAGATTTCGGTCAAGCGCCAGGTGACTCGTGACGGGCAGTCGGCGTATTTCCTCAACGGCGCGCGTTGCCGCCGTCGCGACATCACCGATCTGTTCCTCGGCACGGGCCTTGGTCCGCGCAGCTACTCGATCATCGAGCAGGGCATGATCAGCCAGATCGTCGAGGCCGCGCCCGACGAGCTGCGCACGCATCTGGAAGAGGCGGCCGGCATCTCCAAGTACAAGGAACGCCGCAAGGAAACCGAGAGCCGCATCAAGTCCACCCGCGAGAACCTCGACCGCGTGCGCGACGTGCGCGACGAGGTGGACAAGCAGCTGGAGCACTTGAATCGCCAGGCCCGCGCCGCCGAACGCTGGAAGGCGCTGAAGGAAGAGCAGGTGCGCAAGGAAGCCGAGCTGCGCGCGCTCGAATACCGCGGCTTGAAGAGCCAGCACGACAACGAAGGCTCGGGCCTCAACGCGGCCGAAGTCGAGATCGAGAAGTTCGTCGCCATGCAGCGCCATCAAGAGGCGCAGATGGAGACGGTGCGCGAGCGCCACACCGAAGCTACCGAACACCTGAACACGGTGCAGGCCGAGGTGTACAAGGTTGGCGCCGAGATCGCCCGCGTCGAGCAGCAGGTGCGCTTCAACCGCGAGACCGCCGACCGGCTGCAGCGCGCACAGGGCGAGGCCGATCGCGAACACGGGGAGCTGGCCGAGCACATCGCCAACGATCGCACGCAGGTGGAATCGCTGCGCATGGCGCTGGCCGAAGGCGAGCCGAAGCTGGAATCGCTGCAGCAGATGCAGGACGACACCGCCGAATCGCTGCGCGAGACCGAAACCAAGCTGGCGGACTGGCAGCAGCGTTGGGATGCACACACGCGCACCGCCGGCGAATCGAGCCGCGCCGCCGAAGTGGAGCGCACCAAGCTCAACTACCTCGATCGCCAGGCCATCGACCTGTCGCGTCGCCGCGAAGTGCTGGAAGCCGAGCAGAAGGCCACCGACATCGCGTCGCTCGATGCCGCTGCCGAGCAGTTGAACGAAGAACACGACACGCAGCGCGAGCGCGTGGAATCGCTGGGCCAGCTGCTCGATCAGCACAAGCTGGCCTACGAAAAAGTCATCGACGAAGAGCGCCAGGTACAGTCCTCGCTCAACGAAGCGCGCCAGCAGCTGCAGACCGCACGCGGTCGCCAGGCCTCGCTGGAAGCGCTGCAGCACGCTGCGCTGGGTCAGGAAGAGAGCGCAGCCAGCGGCTGGCTGGCGCGGCTTGGGCTCGACAAATCGCGACGCCTCGGCGAATCGCTGCAGGTGGAAGCCGGCTGGGAAACCGCGGTGGAGACCGTGCTCGCCGGCTATCTCGACGCTGTGCTGGTGGATGACGCCCATCGCCTCGCGGGTGAATTCGCGTCGCTGGAAAATGCCGATGTCGCGCTGGTCGATGGGGTCGAAGGTGGTGCCAACACGGCCGGCACGCTGGCAGCGCATGTGCGTGGTCCTGCGGCGGCGATTTCGATTCTCAGCCATGTGCTGACGGCCGAGTCGATCGAGCATGCGCACCAGGTCGTCGCGGGACTTTCCGCGCTGGCGCCGTATCAGTCGGTGATGACGCGCGCCGGCGAATGGATCGGCCCGGGCTGGGCACGCGTGCGTCGCGCGCAGGGCAACCAGGTGGGCGTGCTGGCGCGCGAGCGCGAGATGCGCACGCTGGGCGAGCAGATCCTTGCGCTGGAAGAGCGCATCGAAGAAGCCACCAACACGCTGGACGACCTGCGCACGCGCAAGTTCGAAGCCGAGCGCGCGCGCGACGACGCGCAGCGCGAGCTGTACAACGCACACCGCCGCCAGTCCGAACTGGCCGGCCAGCTGCAGAGTCATCGCGGCAAGATGGAAACCGCGCGGGCTCGCGCGGAAAAGGTCGCCGGCGAAATCAGCGACCTGATCACCCAGCTGGACGAGCTGCAGACGCAGACGCGCGATGCGCGCGCACGCCTGGACGAATCCGTTGGCCACATGGGTGATCTGGAAGACGAGCGCCGCGAACTGGAGAACGAGCGCCGCGCCTTGCTTGAGGCCCGCGAAGAAGCGCGCATGAACGCGCGCGAGGCCGCGGACCAGGCGCATGCGCTGGCGCTGTCGATGGAGTCGAAGCGTTCCTCGCTCACCTCGCTGGAGCAGGCGCTGGCGCGCATGGAAACCCAGCTGCGCCAGATCGAGGCGCGGCGCAGCGAAATCGCGGAGCAGCTTGCCGCCGGTTCCGACCCCATCGCCGAGCTGGAAGCCGAGCGCCAGACCTATCTCGACCAGCGCCTGCTGGTGGACAAGCAACTGGTCGATGCGCGTCGTGGCCTGGAAGATTGCGACAGCGAATTCCGTCGCCTGGAGCAGGAGCGCCAGCGCATCGAGCAGGTGCTCAACGGCCTGCGCGAAAACCTTTCGCAGAAGCGGCTCGCGGCGCAGGCGTTGCAGTTGCGCGCCGAGCAGCTGGCCGAAGCCATCACGGCCTCGGGCCTCGAACTCGAACCGCTGCTCGCGGAACTCGCTGAAGACGCGGATGCCAGCCAGTGGCGCACGCAGCTGACCGACATCGGCCAGAAGATCACGCGCCTGGAACCGGTGAATCTTGCCGCGATCCAGGAGCATGCCGAGCAGAGCGAGCGCAAGACTTATCTCGACAACCAGCTCGCCGACCTGACCAGCGCGATGGAAACGCTGGAGGCGGCCATCAAGAAGATCGACCGCGAGACGCGCCAGCGCTTCAAGGAAACCTTCGACCGCGTGAATGCCGGCGTGCAGGAGCTGTTCCCGCGCCTGTTCGGCGGTGGCCATGCGTACCTCGAACTCACCGGCGACGACCTGCTCGACACCGGCGTGGCGATCATGGCGCGTCCGCCGGGCAAGCGCGTGTCCAACATCACGCTGCTGTCTGGCGGCGAGAAGGCGCTCACTGCCGTATCGCTGGTGTTTGCCATCTTCGGCCTCAACCCCGCGCCGTTCTGTTTGCTGGACGAGGTGGATGCGCCGCTCGACGAAGCGAACGTGGGCCGCTTCTCCAACATGGTGAAGGAGATGAGCGAGAAGGTGCAGTTCATCTTCGTCAGCCACAACAAGGCGACGATGGAGGCCGCGTCGCAGTTGTGCGGCGTGACCATGCGCGAAGCGGGCGTGTCGCGACTGGTGCAGGTGGATCTGGCAGAAGCCGCTAAACTTGCGGGCGCAGCCTGAGGAATTCGACATGACCGTACAACCCGTGCTCGCCTTCGCTTGGAATCCCGCCGTGGGCATTCCGATGCTGATCGTCGGCCTGATTGTGCTCGCCCTGATCTGGTTGTTCGGCCAGCCGAAGAAGGAGCAGGGCAGGCGGCGCTTCGTGCCGGGCACGTCGGGTGAGCGCCGCGAGCCGACCTTCGGCGATGAAGGCGAAGCGGTGGACGAACCTTCCTTCAGCGCGCGCGATGATTTCCATCTGGACGCGGGCGATCACTCGCCGATGCAGGGCGAACTGGACATGGGCCTGCGCGAGGAACTCGAGCGGCTCGGCGCCACGCTGGCGGGCGGCAAGGACAAGATGGACCCGGCGCCAATCGCCAAGCCGCAGGGCATCGCGGCTTCGATCATCGACGCGCTGCGCGCGCCGCCGGAACAATTCGAGCAGAACCTCGCCCACGGCCACCCCGAGCCGGCACCGCTGCCGCACGCGGCAGTTCCGGAACAACCGGCCGCGTCCGTTCCTGCCGCAGCTCCCGCGTCAGCGCCGGCCGCGGCTCGTGTGCCGCCACGTTCCGACCTGGGGCGTCGCCCGGAGCGCCTGCCGGTCGAACGCATCGTCACGCTGTTCGTGGTGGCACGCGAAGGCAACGTGTTCCATGGTGCCGACCTGATCGTCGCGGCCGAAAAGGCCGGGCTGGAATTCGGTGACATGGGCATCTACCACCGCCTGGTGGATGGCAAACGGGAACAGGGGCCGATCTTCAGCGTCGCCAACATGCTCAAGCCGGGCAATTTCGACCTGACCCGTCTGGATGCATTGCGCACGCCAGGCCTGAGTTTCTTCATGACGCTGCCCGCGCCGATTCCCGCCCTGGACGCCTGGGACACCATGCTGCCCACCGCGCAGCGGTTGGCCGAGCTTTTGGACGGCCAGGTCCTGGACGAAGAGCGCAATGCGCTCGGCCGCCAACGCATCGCGCACATCCGCGACGAGCTGCGTGGCTGGGATCGCGATCACGAGGGCAAGGAAATCACCTTCGGACGGTAAGCCGACCGTAGTCAGCTTTCTTGTGGGAGCGCACCCTGTGCGCGATTCAATCCCGACGCAACGCTGAGATGTCGTCAGCCAGGGACGCCTCTTCAGCCGACGAGGACTCGCACCTTCCTGTGGGAGCGCACCCTGTGCGCGACTGTCCGCCGAGGTCAAACCTCAAGGCGCGGCGTAACAGGCCGCCGCGCACAGGGTGCACTCCCACAGAAGGGCGATGCGGCCCACGGCATGCCCTGCGGCGCCCCAATACGCCCCTCCGCAGGTTAGAGTGATATCCAAGGAGGGGAGCATGGCCTGGACATCGCTGCGTCACCTTGCCTGGTTGGGACTCGTGGCGCTGGCCGCCTGTACCCATTCGGACCTGCGTCCCGACTATCCACGTACGCCCAGCACGGTGCTGCCCGTGCAGACCGATGCGCCGCTGGTGGCGTATGCGGCCCGCATGACCGCGCAGCACGGCGCCGATTCGGGCGTCCGTCTGATCAGCGACTCGGGCGACGCATTGCTTGCGCGTATCGCGTTGGCTGATCGCGCCAAGCATTCGCTAGACATCCAGTACTACATGTTCCACAGCGATGCGACCGGCGAGCTGCTGGCGCAACGCCTGCTCGCCGCTGCCGATCGTGGCGTGCGCGTGCGCCTGCTGCTCGACGACCTGCATGTGGCCGGCAATGATGACGTGCTGCGGGCGCTGGACGGCCATCGCAACATCGAGATCCGGCTGTTCAATCCCTTTCTCGAGCGCAACGCTTCGATGTGGGGCATGGGCAAGCAGTTCGCCGGGGATTTCTCTCGACTCAATCGCCGCATGCACAACAAGGCCTATATCGCCGATGGCGCCATGGCGATCGTGGGTGGACGCAATATCGGCGACGAGTACTTCGACGCCAATGACAACGTGAACTTTCGTGACCTCGACGTGCTGGTCGTCGGGCCGGTAGTGGCCGAGGTCGGGCAGGCATTCGATCGTTATTGGAACAGTACGCAGTCGTTCCCCATCGGCGCCTTTCATCGCCACGAGCCGGCGCCGGAAGAATTGCAGGAGTTGCGCAGGTCCATGGCCGCGCACGCACGAACCTTCAGCCAGGGCAGTTATGCACAGAACCTCGTTGCGCGCGTGGGTGACCTCGCCCGCGAAACGCCCTCGAAGGAATGGGCGTGGGGGCAGGCGAGCTACCTGGCGGACGATCCTGAGAAGGGCGACCCCGCGGCGAACAGCCAGGATCTGCACATGGCGCCAGCCATCCGTGCCTGGCTGGATGGCGCAAAGGATCGCCTGACCCTGATTTCGCCGTACTTCGTGCCCGGCAAGAAGGGCGTGGCCTATCTGCAGGGCATGCGCGAGCGTGGCGTGAACGTCGAGGTGCTCACCAACTCGCTGGCGTCCACCGACGCCGGCAATGTGTACGTGGCTTATGCCTCGTACCGTCCGCCCTTGCTGAAGGCCGGCGTGAAGCTCTATGAGCTCAAGCCCGACGCGCGACGAACCGGCGGTGGCAGCCATTTCTTCGGATCATCCAGCGGCGCCAACAGCCTGCACGCCAAGGCGTTCGTGGTGGACGAGCAACACGCCTTCGTGGGTTCGATGAACCTGGACCCGCGCTCCATCGACATCAATACCGAGGATGGCGTGATCGTCCATTCGCCCACCTTGGCCAAGGCGCTGCTATCGATCTTCGCCGATGCCACCAAGCCGGAGCACAGCTACCAGGTGCTGCTCGATGCGAACGGCAATGTGTATTGGGAAGGCAAGCAAGCGAACGGCGAAATGATCCGCTACGAGCATTCACCGGAAACCAGCTGGTGGCGACGCTTCAAGGTGAATGTCGGCGGTTTGCTGCCGATCGAGGGGCTGCTCTAGCCGTCGAGATGGAACGATCGGCGACGGGGACGTTCCGTCGCCGACCTGTTTATCGCGTTTCGCCCGCGTGACGATCCAGGAATTGGCCTACCAGCCGCGCCACTTCGTCCGGCTGGTCGAGCGTGGCGAAATGAGTCGAGTCGAGAATGTGCACCTCCGCCTGCGGCGCGTCGCGTCGATAGGCCTCCGCGCCGGGCGTGGTGAAGAACTGGTCTCGCTTGCCCCATAGCACCAGCACCGGTACGTGGAGGCTACGCAGTAGCGTCTGCCATTGCGGATAGCGTCTCACGTTGGAACCGTAGTCGAACCACAGGTCGTTGCGCGCGTCGATCACGCCAGGGCGCTGTTCCGCCGCGATCATCTGCAGCATGGCATCGGGGCCCATATGATCCTCGTCTTCCCAGCGGTCGGCCTGCGGGTAGCCGAGCGAGCGTGCATACGCCACACGGCGCGCGTCCACCGCCTCGTTGCGTGAATCCCAATGGCGACGCAGTTCTCCCTGTGGATCTCGTGCGTATGGAAAGCCGTCCAGATGAATGACGCCGTTCTGCACGATGATCGAGGTGACCGCCGAGGGCTGCCGGTCGATCAGGCGGAAACCGATCGGTACGCCGTAGTCCTGCATGTACAGACCATAGCGATGGATGCCGCGCGCGGCCAGGAATGCGGAGACGGTATCGGCGAGATGATCGAACGTGTAGCGATAGGCATCCCGGCCGGGCGTATCGGAGTAGCCGAACGAGGGATAGTCGACCGCGATCACGTGAACATGCCGCGTCGCGACAAGGTCTTCCATGACCTTCACGTACATCAGCGATGACAGCGGATTGCCATGCAGGAAGACCAGCGTGGGGTCCGAGGGGTTGCCTCCCTCACGGTAGAAAAGATGCAGGCCAGCCACCTCTTGCCAGCCCTCATGCAGTCCATCGGCGCGCGCCGTAGACGTGGCCATGGCGAGCAGCAGTGAGGCAAGCAGGATTAAGGCGGATTTCATGGATGCTCCGGTGGCAAGGCTGTTCATCGGCGTGACGTCGCGCCCTTTTCCGGTGCGACGGAATGAATGAAGATCGCGCAGGCGGCGCGGCTGGTCGTTTTCGATCCGGAGTATTCGCGCACGATCCTGGCGAGTGAAGCGATCGTTTCTCACGCCGGCATGAATCTCTTTCATCCAGGTCCGAATCGATGCGCTACGTACTGCCGCCCATGCATACCTTGAGGACGTTCGAGGCGGTGAGCAGGCTGCGGGGGTTCGCGCTCGCGGCCGACGAGCTGCACCTCACCGCCAGCGCCGTGAGTCACCAGATACGCGCCCTCGAATCGTTCTACGGAGCGAAATTGCTGCAGCGAAACCGCCTTGATGTCTCGCTGACGCCGGCCGGCGTGCAAGTGCTGGGCGTAGTGCAGGAGCTATTGCTGAAGTTGTCGTCGGTCGGTGAGTCGCTGCGCCATAAGGACACGCGGCGTCTCTCGATAACAGCGCCACCGTCGTTCGTCAGCCGATGGCTGATGCCGCGACTGGGCGGATTCCTGGGACAGCATCCTGATATCGACTTTCGGCTCCATGCCACCGCCCAGGTGCTCGATCTGGGCGCCGAACAGGCCGACTTCGCCATACGCTATGGGCAGGGAAGTTGGCCCGACATGCGCAGCGAACGGTTTTTGGACGAGCTGGTGTTCCCGGTCGCGTCACCACGCTACGTCTCGCGCTTGCGGCAACGCGGCAAGGTCGGCCTGGCAGGACACACGCTGCTGCGCGACGACTTCCATGGGTGGGAGCAATGGTGCGAACACACGGGTGAGACGCTGGACGGGGCGCGGTCCGGTGCGGTGTTCAGCGATTCGGCACTGTTGCTGCAAGCGGCGGAACAGGGGCAGGGCGTTGCCCTCGGACGCAGCGTATTGGTCGCAGATGCACTGGCTTGTGGGGCCCTGGTGCGCATAGGAAAGAAGAACGCAGCCTCGCCCGGCGCCTACTATCTCGTTGCACGCTCCGGCCGCACGGATGCTCCCCCGGCCGCTGCATTCCGCCAATGGATCATGGCGTTGGCGGAGCGGTGATCAGCCGCCCCGACGCAAGTCCTCCGCATCCGCGCTATGAAAGTGGCGCTTGAAAGGCACTTCGCCGGCGGAAGGTTCCTCCAGCTCGCGTGCATGGCGATGGCCGGCGTAGACCGCGTGAGCGATCAAGCCGGGCGCTTCGGCGTCGCCGATGCAGCGCAGCGAGCGAATGCCGGCAAGGTTCCACTCGGCCTCGCGTAGCAACAACGCCTGGTACAGCGCGTCGTCAGGGAGACGGGAGGTGACCATGACGATGGCGTCGCAGGCTTGCCCGGAAATCGTGCCGTCCCAGGCGTTTTCCAGCGTCAGGGTCGCACCGTCGAACCCGACGATGCCATGCGACACGTGGACCTCGATACCCTGTTTGGCCATCCGTTTGCGGATGTGGCGATAGTCCAGCGTATTCACGCTCCAGGGAGCCACGCTGTCTTCAGGAGTTACATAAGAGACCTTGCATCCTTGTTGATGCAGCAGGTCGGCAGCGACGCTCGCATAGTAGAAGCCATCGTCATCGAAGACGGCCACGCGGCCCGACGGAAGGCGACCGTCCATCAGGTCGTCGAGCGTGAAGACGCAGGGGTGGTCGGCAAGGCCGGGGATGCCCAGCCCGTTGCTACGCCCGAATCCATCGCGACGCCAATGGCAGCCTGTCGCCAGCACGACATGCTCCGCGCCGAAGTCCAGCACGTCCTGCGCGGACAACACCGAATCGAGATAGATCGAGACGTTCGACAGCTTGCCGATCTGGCCAACACGCCAGTCACGCACGCGGGCCCATTCGGCCAGGCCGGGCAGGCGCGCTTCGCGTGTGACCCGGCCGCCGAGCTCGCGTCGCGCTTCCGCCAGGCTGACCTCATAGCCCCGCTGGCCAAGCGCACGCGCGGCCTCCAGCCCCGCGGGACCACCGCCCACCACGAGCACACGGCTGGCTTCGCGCTTCGGCGGCAGGCGCTCGGGATGCCAGCCCTTTCGCCATTCCTCGCCCATGGTCGGGTTTTGCGTGCAGCGGATCGGCGAGATGGTCATGTCTCCGGACACGCAGATATTGCAGCCGATGCATTCGCGGATATCGTCGATGCGGCCTTGCTCGATCTTGCGCGGGAGGAACGGATCGGCAATGGAGGGACGCGCAGCGCCAATCAGGTCGATCACGCCACGACGAATCTGCGACACCATGGTGTCGGGCGAGGTGAATCGACCGACGCCGACCACGGGCTTGGTGGTCATTTTCTTGACGAAGGAAACGAACGGTTCCTGCGCACCTTCGGCAGCGAAGCGTGACGGCACCGAATCGTTGTACCAGGCGGCGACATTCACGTCCCACAGATCGGGCAGTTCAGCGATCAACCCGACGATGTCCTGCGCTTCCGACAGCTCGATGCCCTCGGGGCCGAGCAGTTCCTCGGTGGCGAAGCGCAGGGCCACTGCGCAGCGGTCGCCCACGGCTTCGCGCGTGTCTTCCAGCACTTCGCGTAGCAGGCGCACGCGGTTTTCCAGCGAACCGCCGTAGGCGTCACTGCGATGGTTGCGCCTGCGCTGCAGGAAGTGCATGGGCAGCGACAGGTCGTGGGCGGCATAGACATAGATGATGTCCATGCCGGCGCGCTTGGCACGCAAGGCAGCCTCGCGATGCCAGCGCCGGTACTCGCGAATGTCCTTCAGCGTCATCGCGCGCGCTTGCGACGGATAGCCGTATTTGGACGGCTGATGCGATGGGCCGATCAATACTTCGCGCGAATAGAGGTTCGATGCGGTGGGGCCGTTGTGCGACAACTCCACCGCAGCCAGCGCACCGTGCGCATGCAGCTTGTCGCACATGAGTGCGAGCGCGGGGATGTCATGGTCGTCCCACAGGCGCGCTTCCACGTAGGGGGTAAGGTCGCTGCTGGGGTGAATTTCGCACTCTTCGGTGGATACGACCGCCCAGCCGCCTTCGGCTTTCATCTCACGCATCGCCGCGTGCGCGAGCGGCATCGCGTGGCCCATGCCGTTGCAGTGCGGGACCTGGAAGAAACGATTCTTGGTGACGACGGGGCCGATCTGCACCGGCGTGAACAGGATGTCGTAGCGTGGGTCGCGCATGGCGGTCACGCCTTGAGCGGCGCGGCCGCGGGACGACGCAGGCGCATGAGTCCATACAACGGCAGGCCGACGGCCATCAGGCCCAGGGCAAGCAGGAATGGTTCGTGCCCGCTGCCGACGAACGCGAAGATCACGTAGCACACGCCAGCGAAACCGAAGAACAATGCTTCACGGCCGGCTTCGGGCGCGGCGCCACGTCGCCACAGCACCAGCAATGCCAGCGAGCAGCACAGGTAGAGCGGCAGATTGGCGGCGGTTACCACGCGTGTGATGAAAGTGAAGGCTGCGACCAGCGATTTGCTGTAACTCATCCACACCATGGCCGAAGCGAGTGCTCCCGTGACCAGCAAGGCCACGACAGGCGCGCCACGACGATTCTCGCGGCCGAGCATGGCCGGCAGCACGCCGTTGTTGGCCATGGTCCGGGTAATCTCGCCCATCAGCAGCGTCCAACCATTGAGGCAGCCAAGCCCGCTCACCACCACGAACAAGGCCAGCCAGCGGCCGACGCCGGCACCGAGGTGGCGCTCCATCAGCAGCGCGAACGGCGCGTTCGCGTTGGCCAATTCCGCCTGCGGTATGAGCAGCATCGGCACGGTCGAGACGATGATGTAGACCACCGCGGCAAGCAGTGTTCCCGTCATGGTGGCTCGCGGGATCGTGCGTCCGGGATTGATCACTCGGGAGGCGGGGATGCTTGCCGACTCAAGGCCGAGCATGGCGAACAAGGCGATGGTGGAAGCCGCCGTCACGTTGCTCAGCGTCAGCGGCGTGGTCGGCGGGTGAGCCGTATAGGCGGCCGGCGTGGTGAACAGCACCCAGGCTCCCAGCAGCGCGATACCGGCCATGGGGAGCAGCTTGAGTGCGCTGGTCACCACCTGCACGCGTCCGCCCATGCGTACGCCAAACAGGTTGACGGCGATGAACGACCACAGCAGCACGAGCGCGACCAGCGCCGGTTGGATCCGCCCCAGTTCGGGCACGATCACCGTGAGGTAACCCACGGCGCCGGTGGCGAGCGCCGCATTGGTCAGCCATATCGAAACCCAGTAGGCCCATAGCGCCATGTAGGCCGGCAGCTCGCCCAACGTGTTGCGCACATAGCCATACGGGCCATCGGCATCGGGCAGTGCGTGCGAGAGGTGGGCGAACACACGCGCCAGCGCCAGGCAGCCGGCAAGCGTCACCAGCCACCCGATCACGGCATTGAAGCCATACGGCGCCAGGGATGCGGGCAGGATGAAGATGCCCAGGCCGATGACATTGCCCACGACCAGCGCGGTACAGGTCCAGAAACCGATCTTGTTGCCGTCACTCATGCTGGGCCTGTTCCGTTCAGTCGAGGGAAACCGTTTCGCCTGCCTTCATTACGCTCCGCACCTGGCGCAGGCATTCCACATCCTTCAGCGGATCACACGCCACGGCGACCATGTCGGCGGCCTTGCCCGGTGTGATGGAGCCCAGTTCCTTCTCCTTGCCCAGCAGCCGTGCAGCGTCGATGGTCGCGGCGCGGATCGCCTGCAAAGGCGTCATGCCATAGCGCACCATGTAGGCGAACTGGCGTGCGTTGTCGCCATGCGGATAGACGCCGGCATCGGTGCCAAAGGCGATGTGCACGCCAGCTTTGACGGCTTTGCGGAAACCGTCGCGCTGCGCTTGGGTGGTCTCGACGTTCTTGCGGATTTTCTCCGCCGACCATCCTTCGCTGCGACCGACGCTGTCGATGTAGTCGCCGTTGTAGATGTCCGCCACCAGCCAGGTGCCGTGCTGCTTCATCAGCGCGATGCCTTCGTCGTCGATCAGCGACCCGTGTTCGATGGAACGCACGCCGGCCCGCACGGCGCGCTTGATGCCTTCAGCGCCATGCGCATGCGCCGCGACGAACTTGCCGCGCTTGGCGGCTTCGGTGACCGCGGCATGGATTTCTTCTTCGGTGTATTCGGACTGGCCAGGTTCGGTGCCATCGGTCAGCACGGCGCCCGTGGCGATCACCTTGATCAGGTCGGCGCCGTGGTCGAGGATGAAATCCACATGCTTGCGCACCTCGTCCGGACCCTTGGAAACGCCGCGACGGAATTCTTCCGGCACCACGGTGCCCACAGGGAGTCCGGTGATTTCGCCACCACCACCGGGGATCGTGATGTACGCATCGGCGACGAACATGCGCGGCCCCGGCACGTAGCCGGCGTTGATGGCATCGCGCAAGGCGATGTCGGCAAAGCCGCGATAGACGCCCACGTCGCGCACGGTGGTGAAGCCGGCGCGCAAGGTATCGCGGGCGTTCTTGGCGCCGATGAAGGCGTCGCGGGTCGGCGTGCTCTTCAGCGCGGCGCCCGGGTCCGCGCTTTCGGGCTCGTCGGCGATGTGCGTGTGCATGTCCATCAGGCCGGGTACGACGGTGTAGCCGGACCAGTCCACGAGTTTCGACGCCGTCGAAGCGGCCGCAGACCAGGGTTTCACGCTGGTCACGCGGCCATGCTCAATGATCACGGCCTGGTCCGCCAGCATGGCGCCGCTGTCGACATCCAGCAGGTGGCCGACGTGCACCACGGTGCTGCCTCCGGATTCCGCCGCGATGGCGGGCACCGACGAGATGACGGCGACCGCACAGAACAGGCTGCAAAGCTTCAGCGTCATGCGGATGCTCCGGCATCGTCGGCATAGGCCGCGCGCAACAGGTTGTGGAAATGCCACACGCCGCTTTCGCGGCGCGGACAAAGGCGACCGGGTTCATAGTGGCCCGAGGCGAGGCCCTTCTGCACGGCGACGCAGATCTCGATGTCCTCGTGCTGCACTTCGTCGCTGAAGGACTGATCCGCGGCGATGCGCGCCTGCGCGGCCTCGTCCTGCGCATAGTAGTAATCGAACTCCACGCGACAGCGTCCCGGGCCCAAGGGAAGAATGCGGTTGGTCTGCATGCGTCCCGGCATGATGTTGAGCATCACGTTCGGATAAACGAAGTAATAGAACGCCCGACCGTCGCCGTAGATGTCCGCGCTGTTGCGCAGCGGCGAAGACTGCAGCGAATACCAGGGAAACAGTTCCGTGTCGTAGGCGCGGTAGTCGAGCACCTTGGACAGGCCCGGATGCACGTGGGGCAGGTGATAACCCTCCAGGAAGTTGTCGATGTAGACCTTCCAGTTGCAGTCGATGTCATAGCTGTCCCTGCGCAGGTAGCGCATGGCGGACAGGTCGATGGGAGCGATGTTTTCCACGATACCGCCGTAGACGTCCTCGAACGGCGGCACCTCCTTGTCGATGGCGACAAACACCAGGCCCTGCCATTCGTGCACGCGCAGTGGCGGCAGGCGGATGTCTTCCACACGGAAATCGGCGGCGCTCTGCATTTCGGGCGCGCTGCGCAGCTGGCCTTCCAGCGTGTAGGTCCAGCCGTGGTATTTGCAGTGCAGCGATCGGATGCCCTTGCCGTTGCACAGCGCGAGCGGCCCGGCCCGGTGGCGGCATACGTTCACAAATGCGCGCAGCACGCCGTCCTG
Source organism: Dyella jiangningensis (assembly GCA_000632805.1). Classification (GTDB taxonomy): domain Bacteria; phylum Pseudomonadota; class Gammaproteobacteria; order Xanthomonadales; family Rhodanobacteraceae; genus Dyella; species Dyella jiangningensis. Next base: position 1,504,189 of record CP007444.1, read on the forward strand.
GCCGCGCACCAGCAGCACGGGCACGCCGCCGATCTGCTCGACCACGTGGTCGCCGGGTTCGGCCAGCTGCCCCTGGTGTGCCACGAGCTGCCAGCTTCGAGCGAACACCGCGCGAAGCTCCATCGCCAGCATGTCGTCGCCAAAGTAGTAGCGCGGAGAAAGGGCACGGGCGTGATCGAGCTCGAGGATGGTCGTATCGACTTGCATGCGTGGCTCCGGTTCCGGGATAGTCTGGCTCGACGAAGGTTGCCTCACGGAGACGTCATGCCCCGTTTTCGCCCCGTGCCCGCGTCGTGCCCGTTGTGCAGTATTGCCTTGGCGACCGAGCCGCGCGCAAGAGGGCAGGAAGGGCAGCCCGACGATGGCGCGGGACTCGCTACGTGGATGTGACCATGGCCCCGTTGCAGGCGGCGCGCAAGCTTCCAGAAGGCTTGCGGCTGAACGCGGAGGCCTTTGTTCAACGCACCATGCGCGACGCGCCAGCGATGGCGCCGTTGTTTGCGCTGCGACGCAACCATCCGTGCCGCGCATTCGGTAGTCTTCGTCCAGGCGTCGGTCGGGGAGGCGCCCTGACCGTGGAGCGACCATGAACACTGCGATGCCCCATACCGATGGTGCCGGCACGCTCGACCAGGCGTTGGCGCATGCCGAGCGCCTGCTTGAGCGCGATCCTTCGCTCGCCGGCGAACAGGCCGCAGAGATCCTCAAGGTCGTGCCGGAGCATCCCGCGGCGCTGCGCGTGCTCGCGATCGCTCGAGCCATGCGGGGCGATGCCGATGCCGCGCTGGCCATCCTCGAACCGCTGGCGCGTGCGCAGCCTTCGTGGGCGCAGGTGCATTTCGACCTGGGCGTGGTGCTCGGCCAGCGCGGGCGAGGCGAGGAAGCCACGGCGGCCTTGCGCAGGGCTGTCGCTCTGAAGCCTGGTTTGCCGCAGGCCTGGCGCCTGCTGGGCGACCACCTGCTGGCCGCCGGCGATCATGACGCCGCGGATGTCGCGTATGCGCAGCATGTCCGCCACTCCGTGCGTGATCCGCGCCTGCTCGCCGCTGCCACCGCGCTGACCGAAAACCGTATTCCTCAGGCAGAGGCGCTGCTGCGTGAACATCTTCGCGAAGCGCCTACCGACATCGCGGCGATCCGCATGTTCGCGGAAGTCGCCCTGCGGCTCGGGCGCAACGAGGACGCCCTGAATCTGCTGGCACGCTGCCTTGAGCTCGCGCCCACGTTTCATGCCGCCCGCCAGAACTATGCGCTGGCATTGCATCGTAGCAATCAGCCGGAACAGGCCCTGGCCGAGATCGAGCGCCTGCTCGCGGTCGCGCCGGAGCATCCCGGCTATCGCAATCTCAAGGCGGTGGTGCTGTGTCGCATCGGCGACGTCGAGCCGGCCATTGCGCTTTATGCGGATCTGCTCGGCACTTACCCAGGCAACCCCAAGGTATGGATGAGTTACGGCCACGCGTTGAAGACCGCGGGCCAGCAGGAGCAGGCCATTGCCGCCTACCGGCGCAGCCTGGCGCTCGAACCCTCGTTTGGCGAAGTGTGGTGGAGTCTCGCCAATCTGAAGACGTTCCGCTTCAGCGCCGACGATCTGATGACCATGCGCGAGCAGCTCGCCCGCGACGACCTCGCCGAGGACGATCGCCTGCACCTGGAATTCGCCGTAGGCAAGGCGCTGGAAGATGCGGGCGACTATGCGTCCTCGTTCGCGCATTACGCCCAGGGCAATGCGATCCGTCGCGGCCAGCTTCGCTACAACGCCGACGAAACGTCGGCGCGTGTGCGCCATATCCGCGAGCGCTACACGCGCGAATTCTTTGCCTCGCGCGATGGCTCGGGTTGCCAGGTCGGCGACCCGATCTTCATCGTGGGTTTGCCCCGTGCGGGCTCCACCCTCATCGAACAGATCCTTTCCAGCCACAGCCAGGTGGAAGGAACGATGGAGCTGCCCGAGGTCACCTCGATCACACGCCTGCTGCGGGAGCAGGGCGATGCAGACAGCGCCATGCCGTACCACGACGTGCTCGCCACGCTCGATCGCGACGCGCTGCGTGAACTGGGTGAGCGCTATCTCGCGCACACGCGCATCCATCGCAAGACCTCGGCACCGCTGTTCATCGACAAGATGCCGAACAACTTCATGCATATCGGCCTCATCCAGCTGATGCTGCCGAACGCCAGGATCATCGATGCGCGCCGCCATCCGCTGGCGTGCTGCTTTTCCGGTTTCAAGCAGCATTTCGCGCGCGGACAGAGCTTCAGCTACAGCCTTGACGACCTGGGTCGCTACTACCGCGATTACGTGGCCTTGATGGGGCACTTCGACGCGGTGCTGCCGGGGCGCATCCATCGCGTGATCTACGAGCGCATGGTCGAGGACACTGAAGGCGAAGTGCGCCGCCTGCTCGACTACTGCGGGCTGCCGTTCGAATCGTCGTGCCTGCGCTTCTTCGAGAACGCGCGGCCGGTGCGCACGGCAAGCTCCGAACAGGTGCGCCGGCCAATCTACCGGGAGGGGGTGGATCACTGGCAGCACTACGCGCCGTGGCTGGCGCCATTGGAAAACGTTTTGGGGACGGTACTCGGGAGTTATCCCGACGTGCCAATCGGGGAGGCGGGCTAGTTAAAGACGCCTTGTTTGGTCGTTACACCGGGGAGGGGTAGTCGATGCAGAAGGGCAGGCCAACATGGCCAACACGTAGGGAGCGATTGAAGCTCGTCAGGGTGCCATTGGCCGCGGCGATTTGCCTGGCGATGGCGCAGCCGTTGTTTGCGCAGGATACCGATCAAGGGCAGGCCACCAGCCCGCCATCCACCAAGAAGGCCACGACGCTGGGGGCGGTTACCGTCACGGCGCAAAAGCGCGAGGAGAACCTGCAGAAGGTTCCGGTCAGCATCAACGTGCTGGGCCAGGACAAGCTGGAAGAACTTCACGTCAAGAATTTCGACGACTACGTGAAGTATCTGCCCAGCGTGTCCTACCAGACGTTCGGGCCGGGCTTCGCGTCGATCTTCATGCGCGGCGTCGCCAGCGGCGCCAACGTCAATCACTCCGGTTCGCAGCCCAGCGTGGGCGTGTACCTGGATGAAGAGCCGGTCACCACCATCCAGGGCCCGCTCGACATCCATATGTACGATATCGCGCGCGTCGAGGCCCTGGCAGGCCCGCAGGGCACGCTGTACGGCGCGAGCGCGGAGTCGGGTGCGTTGCGCATCATCACCAACAAGCCCGATCCCAGCGGGTTCGCCGCCAACTACAGTCTGGGTGTCGATTCGGTCGATCACGGCGGCGTCGGCTACACGGCCGAGGGCATGATCAACATTCCCATGTCCAGCAACGCGGCCATTCGCCTGGTCGGCTGGCACGAGCACGATGCCGGCTACATCGACAACGTGGTCGGCTCGCGAACCTATCCGACGTCGGGCATCACGGTCAGCAACGCGAAGGGCTGTCCTTCCACGCCGAACCTGGTCTGCACCGGCGCGGCGAAGAACAACTACAACGACGTCGATACCAGCGGCGCGCGTGCGGCGTTGAAGGTCAACCTCAATGATGACTGGTCGATCAGCCCGACCTTGATGGGGCAGCAGACCATTGCGCATGGCACGCCGTTCTCCGATCCGCAGGTGGGCTCGCTCGCGCTCACGCACTTCTATCCGGAGTACACCAACGACCGCTGGATCCAGGCGGCGCTGACGGTGCAGGGCAAGATCGGCAACTTCGACCTGACCTATGCGTACAGCCATCTCAAGCGCAATCAGGAAGAAGACAGCGACTACAGCGATTACTCGTTCTGGTACGACACGCTGGCGGGCTATGGCGCTTACATCTACGACAACAGCGGTCACCTGATCAATCCGTCGCAGTACATCCAGGGCAAGGACCGCTACACGATGAACAGCCACGAGCTGCGCATCGCCTCGCCGAAGGAGGATCGCCTGCGCGTGGTCGGCGGCCTGTTCTGGGAGAAACAGCTGCACGACATCGAACAGCGCTACATGATCAATGGCCTGGCCGACAAGCTGTCCGTCACCGGTTGGCCCAATACGCTGTGGCTGACCGAACAGCGGCGCATCGACATGGACAAGGCGGTGTTCGGAGAGCTGTCGTACGACTTCATCCCTGAGACGCTCACCGGCACGATCGGTGGACGCTATTTCCGCAGCGACAACAGCCTCGGCGGCTTCTACGGCTTCAGCAAGGGCTACTCGCCCAGCTCCAGCTACGGCGAGGCCGGTTGTATCAACGCGGAGTCGTACTACGGCGCGCCATGTATGGACTTTGCCAAGGACACCAAGGAGTCTGGCTCGCTCGGCAAGGCCAACCTGACCTGGCAGATTACGCCGACCAAGATGATCTACGGCACCTGGTCGGAAGGTTATCGCCCGGGCGGCATCAATCGCCGCGGCAGCTTGCCGCCGTACAAGTCGGACTACCTCACCAACTATGAGTTCGGCTGGAAAACGACCTGGTTCGGCAACCGCCTGTCGTTCAACGGCGCGGTATTCCACGAGAAGTGGAAGGACTTCCAGTTCAGCATCCTCGGTGCGAATGGCCTCACCGAGATCAAGAACGCCGGCCAGGCGCAGATCGACGGCCTGGAGACCGACCTCAACTGGGCGGCGACCTACAACCTCACGATCGGTGCGGGTTTCGCCCTGTACCACTCGAAGCTGACGGAAAACTATTGCGGCTTTACCGACACCAGCGGCACGCCGATCACCGACTGCCCGGCAGGCACGGTGAACCCGCTCACCGGTGCCGTCGTAAGCGGACCGCAGGCGCCCAAGGGCACGCAGTTGCCGCTCACGCCACGCTTCAAGGGCAACCTCACCGCGCGCTACTCGTGGGACATCAGTGACATGGAGGCCTTCGTGCAGGGTGCGGTGGTTTACGTCGGCGATCGCAAGTCCGATCTGCGACTGGTGGAGCGGAGCCTGCTGGGCGACATGCCTTCGTACACGACCGTGGACTTCTCGGCGGGCGTCAAGCGGCATGGCCTCGCGCTGGATTTCTACGTCAACAACGTGTTCGACAAGCACGGACAGCTTTATCGCTTCGCCGAATGTGCCGAACAGGTGTGTGCCGCGCACAACGTGGTGCCGGCGTATCCGAACGGGCAGGTGTACACGGTGATGACGCCGCCGCGGACCATCGGCGTTCGATTCACGCAGGACTTCTGAGGCCGCCACGCTTCGACCGTCGTCACGGTATGGGCCGGGATGACGGTATGTGCCTCCGAAACATCTGCAGGATGCGTGCTCGACCGTCAACCAGCCCCGGCATATGCCGGGGCTTTTTTCGTTGCGGCGGCGCCGCGTGATGCAAGCCGTGCGGGCGGCGTGCCGTCGGTCGTTTCAGGGTGACGAAATCGATGGCAGTCTGGTCTCGCTCGACGATGCAGGAGGCAGCGGCAGCTTGATGGGTTCCTTGTCGCCGACGATGGCCCACACCAGCAGGCGAGCGGATCTCGTGGTACTCGCGTTGCGGGTCACCAGGTGATGCACGCGCGGCGCCTCGTACCAGCTTTCGCCCTGCGTGTAGGTATGCGGTGGATCGCCTTCCAGCTGCGATACCACGCTGCCCTCGAGCACGTAGGCGAAGATGGATCCGGGATGAAGATGCGGTGCCGCGCTCTGGCCGGGCGCGAGGGTAACAGTGGCCATCATGACGTTCTTGCCGGGGGCGTCGCTGATGGCCTGTTTCATCAGGGGCTGCACCTTTTCCTCGCCGCCGTCGTGTGCCGGAGCATCGTTGGCGAAGCCAAGGGTGGCCGCGCAAACGAACAACAACGTCGAGAGACGCGAAGCATTCGTGGTCATGGCGACGGGCTCAGGTGGGCAGCTTGCGGAAGGCGATCGCGAACCGGTTCCAGCCATTGATGGTGACGATCAGCAGGGTGAGGTCGGTCAGGTCCTCTGGCGAAAAATGCGGCTGCACGGCTTCCCATACATGGTCGGGCACGTGGTTGTCGGCGATCAGGGTGAGCGATTCGGTCCATTCGAGCGCCGCGCGCTCGCGGTCAGTGAAGAACGGCGTTTCGCGCCATACGCTGAGTGTCGCCAGGCGGCGTTCGTTTTCGCCGGCCTTGCGGGCATCGGCCGAATGCGTGTCCACGCAGTAGGCGCAGCCGTTGATCTGCGAGGCGCGCAGGCGCACCAGTTCGACCAGGGATTTTTCCAGGCCGCTTTTGGCGATGCGCTGCTCCAGGCCGACCATGGCCTTGATGGCTTCGGGGCTGGCCTTGTAGAAGTCCAGACGCTGGCTCATGACGTGATCTCCGAATGGATGTGGTGGAAAAGTGGGATCAGGCTAGACTTCCCATTGGCCTGCATAAATGTCCATTTTTGAGAGATTTGAGGTAGCCATTGCATGGACATCCAACTGAGCATTGCCGGACGTCGCGACCTTTCCGCGCAGATCTACCAGCAGCTGCGTGCCGCGATCGTGGAAGGTCGGCTGCCACCCGGTTCGCGATTGCCGTCGACGCGCGATCTCGCATGGCAGCTCGGCGTGTCTCGCAAGACCACGCTCGAGGTCTACGACCGCCTGGTGGCCGAGGGCTTCCTCGATGGCCGTACGGGCAATGGCACCTTCGTGGCCCAAGGGCTGGCCAGTGCTCCTCCACGCAAGTCGACGCGTGGAGTGGTGGCGTTGAAGCCGGCGCGGATCTGGCGACGCGTCCCCGAAGCCTTGTCTCTTCCCAAGCCCGGCGAACGGTTGCCCTACGACTACCTGGGCGGTGTCACCGACAAGGCCTTGTTCCAGCCGGCGCCCTGGCGCAAAAGTGTGGCGCACGCCCTTCGCGTGCAGGCGCGGGGGCGTGGCATCTACCGCGATCCGGCCGGCGAGCAGGAACTGCGCCTGGCGATCGCCCGCTACATCGGCTTCAGTCGTGGCGTGGCGTGCAACTGGCAGGACGTGATCGCCACGCAGGGCGCGCAGCAGGCCATCGACCTGGCGGCTCGGGTGATGGTGAGCCCAGGCGATACGGTCGTGGTGGAGGAGCCGGGTTATCCACCGGTACGCTCAAGCCTGCTGGCGCAGGGCGCGCGCGTGGTGTCGGTACCGGTGGATGAAGAGGGGCTGCGCGTCGACCGGCTCCCCGAGCACGCGAGATTGGTCTACGTGACGCCGTCGCACCAGTTTCCCCTGGGCATGCCGATGAGCCTGGAGCGCCGATGGGCATTGCTGGCCTGGGCGCGCCGTCGAGGCGCGCTGATCGTGGAGGACGACTACGACGGCGAGTTCCGCTTCGAAGGGCGGCCCGTCGAGTCGCTCAAAAGCCTGGATCGCGACGGCGTCGTGGCCTACGTCGGCACGTTCTCCAAGACGTTGTTCCCGGAGCTGCGCATTGGCTATGTGGTACCGCCGGCATCGCTGGCGGAGGATTTCCTCAAGGCCAAGCAGATCAACGACTGGCACGGATGCAGCCTGACCCAGGCCGCGCTGGGGCATTACATGCTGGACGGCGAATTCGGTCGCCACCTTCGTCGCGTGCAGAAGCACTACGCGCAGCGCCGCGAGGTGCTGCTGGAACATCTGCGCGGCCCCTTGTCGCCCTGGCTGGAGCCGATCGCTCCGGTGGCGGGGATCCACATGGCAGCGTTTCTTCGCGACGGCCTCACGGAAGCGATGGTCATCGCAAAGGCGCGTCGCGCCTCCATCGGTCTGTACGGCATCGCGGGATTCTATGCGGGTCGTCGCGTCCGGCAGGGGTTGCTGTTCGGCTATGGCGACATGCCTGTGGAAGCCATCGAAACCTCGCTCTCCGCGTTGCGTGCATTGCTTGAGAAATAAGGCGCAAGGCCAGCGTTTTTTCGCCATCGACGTCCTCCGAATGGCCTAGTCGACCGGCGTCCGGAATTCACGCGAATTCGCCATTTGCTTGCGCATGATCGCGCCGAAGGATCCGCTGTTGCTGCGCGGCGATTCCGGCCCGACCGATGATCGACAGTCCAGGAAGGGCGCATGCAGACCTTGCCCGCCTCCGGTTCAGAAGGAGGCGACAGAAGACGACGTGAGCTGACGGCGTGGGGGAAAAGGGAGCAAACGTATGCGCAAGATGACCATCAGGTTTCAGGACGTCGGCACTGAGCTTGCCCAGATCAACGCTTTGCGGGACGACGTCATGGAGCGGGCGTTCGTGTCGCTCGAACAGCGCCATGGCACGTTGGCGGCCATGCTGGTGCAGAGCCTGGGCGACCGCCAGCGTGCGGTGCGCTGGATGTGCCGGCATCAGAACGCGTTCGGTGGCCGCACCGCTTACGAGCTGATTTCCGACGGCGAGGAAGACGCCGTGTGGGACGAGATCGCCCTGATGGGAGACGCCCCCATCGCGGCACGGCTCAATTCGGTCCGGATGGCTTACTGAGCCCCGTCTGGCGGCGCATTGCAGGTCAGCCCTGCGCCGCCTGAAGCGACCACACGCTATGGGCGTCGCCACGCCGTGCGCGTCGTGCGGCCGCGCGCGCAAAACCCGCAAAGACAAGCCCCAGTGCGATGCCGACGAGATCCACGCCGAGCACGCTCCAGGCCAGCGGCGCCCATGCGCGGATCATGTTGGCGGTGTTGGTCGCGAGATCGACCAGCGCGACAGCTGCGGTGAGCAGCGCCGTGGCCCACAGCAGTTCCACCGTGGCGCGCGCGATCGGCCGCAGGCAGGCATAAGCACAAGCGGCAAGGAACAAGCCATAGCAAGCGATGCGTTGGGGCAGGCCGGCTTCCACGCCCAGCCGCACCGCGACCCACGTGGCCGCGAACGCACCGGAAATCGCCAGGCAGCTGCCGATGCACACGCCGATGGTGGCGCGGGCCATCACCTGCGTGCGCCGCGGTTGATTGAGGTGCCGGCGCCTGCGACGCGATTCGATCCACAGCAGGTTGCCCGAATAGAACAGGAAGGCGCCGGCCAGCCCGAGGATGAAGTACAGCCACTGCACGGTGCGCCCGCCGAAAGTGCCGAAGTGCAGGCCGAACAGCGCGGCGTAGCTGATGCCGTTGAGGCTGTAGCGCTGGCCCACGAAGGTGGCCTGGACGCCGCCGTCGTGCGCCGACATCGCCACGGTGCCGTAGGTACCCAGCGTGTGCTGCGACAGCCCTCGCACCTCGGCCACCGCATTACGGTCGCCGTAGTGCACGAAATGCAGATAGTCGGGTTCGAAGCTGCTGACGCCGCTGGCCAGTGCCTGGCTGCGCGCGCGCGCGATCAGCACGTCGGTGGAAAGCATGCTGGCCGGCGTTCCGCTGAACACCACGGTCGGCGTCGTCTGCGTCGCCTTGGCGAAAGCATCGAACAGCTTGCCGTCGAAGGCGATCGTGTTGAGTGCGGCCAGTGTGAGGGTGAACAGGCAGAACAGGGCGCCGGTGACCGCGAAAATCACATGGAAAGGCAGGCTCAGCACGCCGATCGCGTTGTGCGCGTCCTGCCAGAGACGCTTGAGGTTGCGGCCCACGCGCATGGCGAAGAAGTCGCTGGCCAGCTGTGGCAGGTGGATCAGGATGCCCGACACCAGCGCCAACCCGTAGAGCACGCTGACGATGCCCATGAAGTAAAGCCCGACCACCGGCAGGCCCAGCGAATCGTGCAGTGCATAGACGAAGTCGGCGAGCTCGTCCCACGCGGCCTCGCCGGTAGGCGCATCCATCTGGCTGGCGGTGGCGAAGCGTGTCTCGCCCTTGTCCATCCAGTACGCATACGCGGCGTGCGCGCTGTCGGTGGGCAGCACAATGCCGAAATCCTCGCGTGCGTCGGGATGCTTCTCCAGCAGCCGGTCGATCAGTGCATCGACCGGCACGCCCGCGTCGGCGGCGCCGCGCCATGGCGGGTTTTGCCACGCGGCGATGTCGTCATGGAATACGGTGAGCGCACCGGCATAGAACGCGATGAACAGCGCAAAGCCCGCGAGCAGTCCCGTCCAGGTGTGCACGGTCTGGTAGGTGCGAAGGGTGGCGGCTTTCATGGGACGTCCATGTGTCAGGCGCCGCCGAGGCGGCCAACCCAAAGGGCAAGAAAGACCAGCGCGTTGGCGCCGGCCATCACCAGCCATGCGCGCCCGCCGCTGCGGAACAGGTAGGCGCCGGCCATGAAGCCGGTCCACAGCGGGAAGAACAGGATCAGCGCAGGAATCACGAAGGCCGCGCCGTGATCCGGCAGCAGCTGCAGCACGAGCGCCAACAGCGCCGCGGCGAGGGGAAAGCCGAGCAGGGTGCCGGCAAGGCAGCGGGCGATCATGAATCGCCGGCCGGCGCACGGGTCGTGCGCCACCAGGCGGCATACGGCAAGGCGACCCAGGTCAGCATCACGGCCGTGAGCGCGCCAGCGATGCCCGCGCCGGTGCCTGCCGCAGTCAGCCAGGTGGATGTTCCCGCCAGCACCAGCAGCCAACCCACGAAACGGGCTGGGCCGGGCAGCGGCGCGCCGCGCAATCCCTGGCGCGCGCTGGCCAGGTAGACGAGTGCGGCGCCTGCCAGCGTCAGCAGCAGGGCATAAAGAACAGTCACGCGGAGCTTCCTTGTCGGACTCGAATGCCCGGAATGGATGAGAACAATTCTTATTTCCGAAATGGCGCCTGTCAACCCGGCTGGGAAAAAAAGCCCGGGGCTCTTGCGCGTCAGAACTGGTACTGAAGGCGTCCGACCAGGGCCGACGGATGCTTGCCGTCGTAGCTGCCGCCCGGCTTGTCGAGCTCAAGCGCGTGGACGAGGTTGGCCGAGAGGCGCACCGACTTGTCCAGGTACCAGTTGATGCCGAGGGTAAGGTTGGTTTCCCTGCCGCCCGCGATGTCGCCATCGTTGAGGTCGGTACGGCTCAGGCGCATCGCCAGCTCCAGCGCACCGCCGCCGCGTCCGTTCCAGGGCACATGAGGAATCACTTGCCCGAACGTTGCGTTGCTTTCGCGGTATTCACGGCTTTCGCCGGTAAGCATCCAGCTGGCGTATGCATACCACCCGCGGAAGTTCAGCGAGGGCAGGCCGCCGTCGCGCTGGAGATGGGCGGCCATGAATTCCGCCTGCCAGGAAAACGGCCCGCTGACGTGGGCCGCTTCCAACCCGTAGCGTTGCACGCCATCGGAGTGCGGGATGCTGTGGGTATCGAGGAAATAGGCGCCCGAGGAGAGGGCGACTTCGGGCGCGGAATTGAAGCGTTGATTGTTGTCGGCGCCGAGCCGGCGCGTGGAGTAATCGACGGCAAGGTGATAAGGCCCGTGATCCGTGTGCAGCATGTAGGCCAGCCGGCCGGTCAGCGCCAGGCCGCGCTGCTGTCGTCCCTCGTCCTTGGTGCCGGCGGTGAAGAAGCCGTAGCTCCAGATCCATGGGCCGCGGAAATCACTGGAGGTCACGCCTACGCTGCGGCTGGGCGCGAGCGCGCTGCTGGTGGAGCGTTCCAGGAAGGTGGTGTTGCGAAAGCTGCCGTACTGCTCCAGCCCGAAGGGCTCCTGCTGGTTGCCAATGGTGACGACGCCGAAGCGTTGCGTCTCCTTGCGTATATAGATGTCCTTGAATTCCAGGTGCCAGTTCACCAGCTCGCTGTCGGCATAGAACAGCCAGTCGCGCCAAAGCATGCGTTGGAAGTTGATGTCGGCGCGGCGGACACTCAACTGCGTGTCACCCAGGCCTTTGTCGGAGTAGGCGGCAGCATCGACCATCAGGTACCCGTGGACCTGGTAGTGCACCACGGGCGTATCGATGCCCCCTTCGAGCGGCCGCATCAGCGAGAGCCGGCGCAAGGCGTCGAGCGCGGGTTTGTCCGACGGGGGCGCGCCTTCCGGCGTTGCGGGCGTTTCGCTCGCCGGCGACTTCGACGGCTGGCTTACGCAGCCCGATGCGGCGGCACAACCCATGACGACGACAAGGAGCAGGGGCGCGCGCCTCGATGTTGTGTGTTCGGCCTCACCCATCTTCGCGATCATCCTCGATCGTGCGCGCCAGCAGCGATGTCATCCGGGTACGGCTCCCGCATTCGGGCGCCGTCGACGCCATAGTGCTAGTGGGGCCTTCGTGAAGTTTCCGTCACCGTAGCGGTGCGAAGTGGCTGGGCAGCCTTCATCGGCGCGTGGACCCTACGGCAGCGCATGGCTGGGGCCACGGGTTACTATGGCGGTTTGCACTGTCTTGCCAGGAGCGTTCGCGTGATCATCAACCCCAAGGTGCGTGGTTTTATCTGTGTGACGGCCCATCCGGTCGGCTGCGAGCGCAACGTGCTCGAGCAGATCGAGATCACCAAGGCGCAGGGTGACCTGGGTGAAGGTCCCAAGCGTGTGCTGGTGATCGGCGCTTCGACCGGCTACGGCCTGGCCTCGCGTATCACGGCGGCCTTTGGTTATGGCGCCGCGACCCTCGGCGTGTTCTTCGAAAAGCCCAGCAGCGACACCAAGACCGGCACGGCCGGCTGGTACAACTCCGCCGCCTTCGACAAGTTCGCCAAGCAGGCGGGCCTGTACAGCCGTTCGATCAATGGCGATGCCTTCGCCAACGAAACCCGTGAGCGCGCCATCGAAGTCATCAAGAACGAGATGGGCGGCAAGATCGACCTGATCATCTACTCGCTCGCCTCGCCGGTGCGCAAGCTGCCGGACACCGGCGAAGTGGTGCGTTCCTCGCTCAAGACCATCGGCGAGACATTTACCGCAAACTCCATCGACACCAACCGCGACACCGTGGTGCAGGCTTCGGTGGAGCCGGCGACGGAGCAGGAAATCAAGGACACCGTCACCGTCATGGGCGGCGAAGACTGGAAGCTCTGGATCGACGCCCTGAGCAAGGCCGGCGTACTGGCCGACCACGCCAAGACCATCGCCTACAGCTACATCGGCACGGAAATCACCTGGCCGATGTACTGGCACGGCACGCTGGGCCAGGCCAAGCAACACCTGGACAACACCGCCAGGCAGCTGGTCGCCGAGCACAAGGCCGAGCATCTCGATGCCTACGTCGGCGTGATGAAGTCGGTGGTGACGCAGGCGAGCGCGGCGATCCCCGTGCTGCCGCTCTATATCGCCATTTCCTTCCGCGTGATGAAGGAAAAGGGCGTCCACGAAGGCACCATCGAGCAGATCAACCGCCTGTTCCGCGATCGCATGTATCGCAAGGACCACCAGCCGATCGCGCTCGATGACGAAGGCCGCGTGCGCCTGGACGATTGGGAGCTGCGCGAGGACGTGCAGAGCGAATGCAAGGCGCTGTGGCCCACCATCACCACCGCAAACCTCAACCAGCTCACCGATTACGCGGGCTACAAGCACGACTTCCTGCGCCTGTTCGGCTTCGGTCGCGAGGACGTGAACTACGAGGAAGAGGTCGATTCCGACCGTCGTTTCGACGTGATCGAGCTCTGATCGATTTCCGGCACGCCGTAGCGCCGCTGCGGCGTGCCGGCTGAAAGGGGCGGACACGGCCGCCCTTGCTGGCTAAGCTGGCGGCATGAGCATCGCCATTGTCTGGTTTCGCCGTGATCTTCGCCTTGCCGACCAACCCGCGCTGAGCGCCGCGTGCGCGGCTCACGAACGCGTGTTGCCGGTCTATATCCATGCGCCGCACGAAGAGGGCGAATGGGCACCTGGCGCCGCAAGTCGCTGGTGGCTGCATCACGCGCTCGCGGCGTTGCAGTCCCAGCTTCTGCAATGCGGCGTCACCTTGCACCTGCGCGAAGGCGACAGTCTCCATGTGTTGCGCCAGCTGATCGAGGCGACCGGCGCGTCGGCGGTGTATTGGAATCGTTGCTACGAGCCCGCCGCCATCGAACGCGATAGCGCCATCAAGGCTGCGTTGCGGGAGGCCGGCGTGGAAGCGCACAGCTTCAACGCCGCGCTGTGGTGCGAACCCTGGCAGATCGAAACCAAGCAGCAGTCGCCGTATCGCGTATTCACACCGTTCTGGCGCAACCTGCGGCCGCAGCTGGCGGTGTCGCTACCACTGCCCGTGCCCGCGTTGCGCGGCGTGGAGGCGGCGGAAAGCGTGCCGCTGGCGTCGTTCCGCTTGTTGCCCTCCATCCCGTGGGATGCAGGCTTGCGCGAGACCTGGACGCCTGGCGAGCAGGGTGCGCACGAAGCGCTTGAAATCTTTGCCGACGACGCCGTGGCCGACTATGCACAGGGGCGCGACCTGCCGGCGCGACACGGCACCTCGCGCCTGTCTCCGCACCTGCATTTCGGCGAGATATCGCCGCGCCAGATCCATCACGCGCTGACCGAACGCCTTGCCCAACGCGATGCCCGCCGCCGCCCCGACATCGAGCCGTTCCTGCGCGAACTGGGCTGGCGCGAATTCGCGCACCATCTGCTCTACCACTTTCCCGCCACGCCCACGGAAAATTTCAATGCCGAGTTCGACCGCTTCACCTGGGCGAACGCGGACGATGCCTGCCTCGAACGCTGGCAGCGCGGCCGCACCGGTATCCCCCTGGTCGACGCCGGCATGCGCGAGCTGTGGCACACCGGTTGGATGCACAACCGCGTGCGCATGGTCGTGGCGAGTTTTCTGTGCAAGAACCTAAGACAACACTGGCACCACGGTGCGCGCTGGTTCTGGGACACGCTGGTCGATGCCGACCTCGCCAACAACACGCTGGGCTGGCAATGGGTCGCCGGCAGCGGTGCGGATGCAGCGCCTTATTTCCGCGTGTTCAATCCGGTATCGCAGGCGCAGAAGTTCGATGCGAAAGGCGAGTACCTGCGGCGGTGGTTGCCTGAATTGCGCGACGCTTCATTGCCGCTGTTGCATGAGCCATGGAAGGATGCAGCATTGCTGAAGCGCTCGGGTTATCCCGCGCCGATGATCGATCTGGGCGAAAGCCGCGCGGCGGCGCTCGGCGCTTATCAAGCCATGCGTGGGAGATAGTTTCTTTGTGGGAGCACACCCTGTGCGCGACGGCAGAGATTCGACGTCAGCGTTGCTGCGGACCAGTCGCGCACAGGGTGCGCTCCCACAAGGACCCGATAAGGTCGGGCCTCAACGCAGCTCCGGCGCCTGCACTTTCTCGCCGCCTGCACCGCTACGCCGCAGCATCCATGCCAGCACCGGCGGCGTGACCATGGCCGTGAGCAACGACATCGCCACGATGATCGCGTAGATCTGCGCGGTGAACACACCCGCCGAGAGGCCGAGGCTGGCGATCACCACACCCACTTCGCCACGCGGCACCATGCCGAAACCGACTACCGTGGCGCTGCGTGGTCCCAGTGAAAGCGCGCCGAGGAAGCCGCCGATCAGCTTGGACACGATGGCGATCAGCGTCACCACCAGCAGCATTACATTCGCTTCGGTGCTGGCCAGCTGCGTGAGGTCGATCTTGCTGCCGGTCACCACGAAGAAGAACGGCGTCAGCAGTGCCAGCAGTGGCTGCGTCTGTTTTTCCAGCGCATGCTGCTGGCGCGTTTCGGACGCGATCATGCCAGCCAGGAAAGCGCCGATGATGGCCGCCAATCCGAACAGCGTGGACACATAGGCCAGGCCAAGACACAGCGCCAGCACGATGGCCAGTGCCGAATGCGGACTGCGCGGCTTGTCCAGCCAGCTGGAATTCCATCGCATCACGCGCGCCCCGCCCACGCCGATGACCGCGATGAAGCCGATGGCGCCTGCGAGCACGGCGACCAGATGCACGAGGTCGATGCCTTCGCCGCCCTGGATCGATACCACCACGCCCAGCAACAGCATGGCGAGGATGTCGTCGATCACCGCCGCGCCAAGGATCACCTTGCTTTCGGTGCGCTGCAGGGCACCCAGTTCCTGCAACACGCGCGCGGTGATGCCCGCCGACGTGGCGACGAATGCCGCCGCGATGAACAGCGAGCGGCTCCAGTCGAAGCCGTTGCCGTGCGCCCACACGCCACCCATGCCGAACGGCACCAGCACGCCCAACACGCCGACGAGGAAGGCCACCTTGCCGACCCTCTTCAGGTCCTCCAGTCGCGTCTCCAGGCCCACGGAGAACAGCAGCAGCACCACGCCGATTTCCGCGAGCACATCCAGCGGCGTACCCGAAGCGATCTGCTCGGGTGTGATCCAGCCGAGCAGGGAGGGGCCGACCACGCAACCGGCGGCGATCTCGCCGACCACGCCGGGCAGTTTCAGGCGTTGCGCGATCTCACCACCGACCTGCGCGGCGATGAAGACGATGAAGAGCGTGAGCAGAATGTCACTGGCGTGATGCATGCGGCGCTGCTTGGCGAAGGAAACGATGCCATGCATGCTACCTGCTCGCGCCCGCGAGTGCCGCTCACTCGGCGGCGGCAGAAGGGCGTTTGCTACTGTCAGGTTGCAGGCGGCTGAAGACCCAGCTGGCCGTGGCGGTCACTACGCCCAGCAGCAGCACCGTCCAGCGAAATGCGGGCACATAGTCGTCGTGCGCATGTCCCTGCAGCAGCGCCTCCATCAGCAACGAGGCCAACGCAATGCCGAAACTCATCGAGAGGTATTGGGCCGTCGACGCCATCGACGACGCCTGCGAGGCGTACTTCACGTCGAGATCGTTATAGATCAGCGTGTTCATGGCCGTGTACTGCATGCCCATGAAACCGCCGTAGATGAACACCATCAGGGCGATCAGCCACATCGGCGAACCCTTGCCCAGCAACGCGAACGATGCGAGCAGGGCCGCGACGACCAAGGTGTTGGTAAACAGCAGGCGGCGATAACCGAACAGGTTGAGCAGCCGGTTGATGCCCCATTTGGCGGTAATGGAACCCAAGGCCTGCGGCACCATCATCAGGCCGGCCATCAGCGGCGACCAACCGCAACCCACCTGCAGGAACAGCACCAGCAGCAGGAACATGCCCGACACGCCCAGGCGGGTGAACAGGTTGCCCGCCAGCGACACCCAGACGCTGCGCACGCGTAGCAGGCTCAGGTCGGCGACCGGATGATCCGTGCGCCGGCTGTGCCATACGTAGATGCAACCGAAAATGATGGCGAGCACGCCATAGGCGCCGATGCGCGGCCATTGCACGCCACCGCCGCTCGCCACTTCGGAAGCGGTCAGCAACATGGCCGAGGCCGCGGCAAACAGCAGGAAGCCCACGATGTCAAACTTGTGCGGCTCATCCAGCCGGTAGTCGGGCATGTCGCGCCGATTCATCCACATGCCGACGATGCCCACCGGCACGTTGATCAGGAAGATCAGCCGCCACGAGGTGTACTGCGCCAATGCGCCGCCCAGCAACGGGCCGAGCACCGAGCCCAGCAGGCCCACGGTGGCGACCGTGCTCATCGATTTCACGAAGTCGCGTTTGTCGATACTGCGCACGAGTACGTAGCGGCCCACGGGCATCAGCGCGGCGCCACCGAGGCCTTGCAGCACGCGCGCCGCGACCAGCTGGGGCAACGTCTGCGCGATGCCACACAGCAGCGAGCCTACGGTGAACGTGCCGATGGCAGCGGCGAAGATCAGTCGCGTACCGAATCGATCGCAAAGCCACGGACTGGCGGGAATGAAGATCGCCAGCGTGAGCACATAACTGGTCAGCGCCGTGCGCATGCCCAGCGGCGTGACGTTGAGGGCTTCCGCCATCGCGGGCACAGCGGTGTTGACGATGGTGGAATCCAAAGCCTGCATGAAGAACGCCGCGGCGACGAGCCATATCAGGCCTCGGTAGCGTTCTTGCGACGAGGCGGGAGGCGTGGCGGGTAGCGACGCCTCTTCACCAGGAGGCGGAACAGGGAGGTTGGCCTCCGTGGCGGGGATCGGCTCAGGCATGGACCTCTATGATACCTGCTATGACAGCTTGCTTTCGGTAGCTGCCGCGTCCAAAGTCAGTGCCGTTTCATCTTAGGGCTCGCGAGTGCGCGTGACGTCAAGCGCGGCACCCGTGCGGGCTACGGCAGGTTTCGACCATGAGAGGTTGAACATCGCCCAGACGCGTCGGAGCGGTCTCGTTCCGGCGCGTCGCTTTTTTCAGGTCACCAGCAAGCGGACGCCATGGCGTCCACGACAGGAATCATCATGAGCACCAAGCCACCCATCGTCATTTCCCGCCTCGATCTGGAACGTATCGAAGCACTGCTCGAGCGCATGTCCCTTACGCAGCAGTCCGAATACGACGCGCTGCGCGCGGAGCTGGATCGGGCCGAGGTGGTCGAGCCTTCGCAGGTGCCGGCCGACGTGGTGACCATGAATTCCGTCGTCACCTTCGAAGACGAGAACAGCAGCGACGAGTTGACGGTGAGCCTGGTCTATCCCTCGGGCGCCGGCGCGCCCGGCACCGTATCGATTTTCGCGCCGGTCGGCAGTGCCTTGCTCGGCATGGCTGTCGGCCAGCACATCGAATGGCCCATGCCCGACGGTCGGACACGGCGCTTGCGCGTGCTCGAGATCGAATACCAGCCCGAGTCCGCCGGCGATCTGCATCGCTGAGCGCAGCAGGCCCCGGACGTGCGTGCCGGGGTCGCTCATGTTCGTTGCCCGGGCGTACACGGCACGTCAGGGCCGCGTCTTTCGATGCAAAACCAGAATCAATCGAAGTGCTTGCTATAGCCGACCTGGAAGCCGCCCGGCAGCAGCGAGATGATCCAGGGTGAATCGCGGTGGGTGGCCCAATAGCCGACGCCTGCGCCGATCGCTGCGCCGAACAGCACGTCGCTTTGCCAGTGGCCATGGGTCTTCACGCGCGCTACGGCATCGTAGGCGGGAATCAGCGCCAGCAGGTAGACCGAGGGGTGATCGTGACCGTAGTTGATCATGAAGGGCGTCACGGCCGCCGTAACGGAAGCCACTTCGCCACTGGGGAAACTCTGCGCGTGCCAGCCCTGGAACCATTGGTTCGGGGAGTCGGTCTGCGAGGGGCGCTCGCGCTGGAACGTCCACTTCAGCACCTGGGTGCTGGCCGCCGTGACCACCATGGAATCAACCGAGCGCCAGAAGGTGTCGCCGAGCTTGTCCTGATCACCGAGCCAGATGGCGCCGCCAGCAATCGTGACGATGGTTCCGTAGACGAGAATCTGCTGGTTGCTGCGCTTCCAGATGCCGCTGTCGTCATAGGCCACCTTGTGGTCGAGGCCCAGAATGCCGCTGCCGGCCCAGGCCGGGCTGCAGGCGAATGCGAGCATGCACATCATCCATCGAAGAGCGCGCATGGTGAGCCTCCTGTGAACAGTGGCATCGAATCGGCGCTTGCGACGGTACTCCGCCGGACTTTCGCGGGGCTTAGCAAAGCTGAAAATGGCGCCAGTCCCGGTAAACTCCGGCCCATGAGGACACCCGCATGAGCAAGAGCCCGGCACACGACTGGCGCGAGCGCGCCGCCGAACTGCGCGAGAAGATCGAGCGCGCCAATCACCAGTACCACGTGCTGGACGACCCCGAGATCACCGACGCGGAGTACGACCAGGCCATCCGGGAGCTGGAGTCGCTGGAAGAAGCGTATCCGGAGCTCGCCACGCCCGATTCGCCCACCCGTCGTGTCGGCGCTCGCGCGAGCGGAGGGTTTGCCGAAGTTCGCCACGTGATCCCGATGCTCTCGCTCAGCAATGCCTTCGAACAGGAAGGCGATACCGACCGCGAGCGTTTTCGTGAAGTGGCAGAGTTCGAGCGTCGTATCGAGCAGTCGCTTGATAGACGCAGCCCGGTGTTCTCTGTCGAGCCCAAGCTTGACGGCCTCGCGATCAGCTTGCGCTACGAGAATGGCGTGTTCGTGCAGGGCGCGACGCGCGGCGACGGCGAAACCGGCGAGGACGTCACCGCCAACCTGCGCACCGTGCGCGCCATCCCGCTGCGCCTGCGCGGCAAGGATTGGCCGAGGGTGCTCGAGGTGCGCGGTGAAGTCATCATGCTGCGCAAGGATTTCGAAGCCTTCAACGAGTACGCGCGCACCCACGGCGAAAAGCCGCTGGCCAATCCACGCAACGGCGCGGCCGGCTCGCTGCGCCAGCTGGACCCGGCCATCACGGCAAGGCGCAAGCTGAGCTTCTTCGCCTACGCCGTAGGTGACGTTCAGGGCGATGAATTGCCGCCCACGCATTCCAGGACACTGGCCAAATTGCGCGAGTGGGGTTTCCCGGTATCGCCGGAAGTGGCCACGGCCAAGGGTTTTGAGGGACTCATCACCTATTTCCGGCGCATCGGCGAGAAGCGCGACCGTTTGCCGTATGACATCGACGGCGTGGTCTACAAGCTCGACGACTACGAAGGCCAGCGCGAGATGGGGTTCGTCTCGCGCGCCCCGCGCTGGGCGATTGCGCACAAATTCCCGGCGCAGGAGCAGACCACTACGGTCGAGTCGATCGAGATCAACATCGGCCGTACCGGCGCGGCCACGCCACTGGCGCGCCTGACGCCGGTACAGGTCGGTGGCGTCACGGTGAGCAACGCCACGCTGCACAACGCCGACCAGGTGGCTCGACTGGACGTGCGCGTCGGCGACACCGTGATCGTGCGCCGTGCGGGTGACGTCATTCCGGAAGTGGTGCGCGTGATGCCGGAGCTGCGGCCGCCGCATACCAAGCCCTGGCACATGCCGTCACATTGCCCGGTATGTGGCTCTGCACTGCTGCGCGAAGAGGGCGAGGCGGTGTGGCGTTGTTCGGGCGGCCTGATCTGCGCCGCGCAACGCAAGGAGGCCTTGATCCACTTTGCGGCGCGTCGCGCCATGGACATCGAAGGCATCGGCGAGCGCTTTGTCGACGCGCTGGTCGATTTCGGCTACGTGCACACGCCGGCCGATCTGTACAAGCTCACGCTCGACGACTTCCTGGAAATGAAGCGCCGCGCGGATGATCGTGACGGCACGACGCCGGAAACCGTGAAGCAGGGCAAGGTCGCTACGAAGTGGGCCGAAAACCTGATCGAAGCGATCGAGGCGAGCAAGCAGACCACGCTGCCACGCTTCCTGTTCGGCCTGGGCATCATGCATATCGGCGAAAGCACGGCGAAGACGCTGGTCGCGTGGCTGGGCAGCCTGGCCGTGATCCGTCGCATGCCGGCAGCCGTGCTGCGCGTGTTGCCCGACATCGGCAACGAAGTGGCGACGTCGATCGCCGGCTTCTTCGCGCAGAAGGGCAACCAGAAGGTGGTCGACGACCTGCTGGCGTCGGGCATTCGTTTTTCCGACGAAACACACCCGTCGCCGAAGCTGCGCCAGCGGCTGAACCTCGCGGTGTTGCTCGACACGGCAGGCATCAACAAGCTCGGCCCGAAGAGCACGAAATTGCTGGCCGAGCATTTCCCCACGGTCGACGAGCTGATAGCCGCCGGGCCGACGCACTGGGTAACGGCCGGGCTGCCGTCCGCCGCGGCAACCAACCTGCAAGCGTTTCTCGCGCATGCGAAGCACGTGGCGCCGTTGCGCGATGCCGATGCGGCCATGCATGAGCTGCTCGACGCCATCCCCAAATCATCCAGCGCGGGCGACGCACCGCTCGAAGGCCAGACCGTGGTGCTCACCGGCGCCTTGTCTTCGCTGAGCCGCGATGAAGCGAAGGAGCGACTCGAAGCGCTGGGTGCAAAGGTGGCCGGTTCCGTGTCGAAGAAGACTGATTTCGTGGTGGCCGGCGAAGCGGCGGGCTCGAAATTGGACAAGGCGCAGGAACTCGGCGTCGCGGTATGGGACGAAGCCCAGTTGCTGGCCTTGCTGGCGAAGCACGAGGGCGGGGCATGAGCTTGCATCTGGCCGGCCGCTTGCACCTGCGGGCGCGCCTGTATGCGCTGCTCCGGCAGTTCTTCACGGAGCGCAACGTGCTTGAAGTGGAGACGCCGATCCTCTCCGCCGCAGGCAACACCGACCCGAATATCCAGAGCTTCAGCACGCGCTTCACCGGCCATGTCGATGCAGGTCCGCGCGAACGCTGGATGCGCACCTCGCCGGAATACCCGCTCAAGCGCCTGCTGGCCAGTGGCGTCGGCGATTGCTACGAACTGGGTCGCGTGTTCCGCGATGGCGAAGCAGGCGGGCGCCACAATCCCGAGTTCACCATGCTGGAGTGGTACCGCGTTGGCTGGGATCACCATCGCCTGATGGAAGAAACCATCGCGCTGGTGGAAGCCGCGCTGGCGATGGTGGGGCGTCGTGCGGAAGTGTGGGTGGAAGGTTATCGCCAGCTGTTCATCGACGAACTCGGCCTTGATCCCATGCATGCGTCCATCGACGCATTACGCGAGCCGCTGTCCGAATTCGGCGTCGATCCTGATGGGCTGACGCGCGACGACTGGCTGGACCTGCTCATCACGCATCGCCTGCAGCCGACGTTCCCGAGCCATCGCATCACCGTCATCCACGATTACCCCGCGTCGCAGTGTGCGCTGGCCAAGGTGAGGCCTGGCGATCCACCGCTGGCCGAGCGATTCGAGCTCTACCTCGGGCGCTATGAACTGGCCAATGGCTACCACGAGCTCAACGACGCTGCCGAACAGCGACGCCGTTTCGAGCGGGATAACGCGGTGCGACGCGAACGCGGTCAGCGCGACATTCCCATCGACCAGAGGTTGCTCGACGTGCTCGACGCCATGCCCGACTGCGCCGGCGTGGCGATGGGTATCGAGCGGCTGCTGATGTGCCTGGTGGGCACCGACGCGATCGCCGACGTGCTCACTTTTCCATTTGCGGAGGCTTGACCCGGTGTCGCTGTTGCCTGCCATCCATCATGTGGCGCTGATCTGCTCGGATGTCGCGCGTTCCAAGAAGTTCTACAGCGAGACGCTGGGTTTTCGCATCATCCGCGAGGTGTACCGCGCCGAGCGCGATTCATGGAAAGTCGACCTGGAAGTCAGCCCGGGCGTCAGCCTGGAGCTGTTCTCCTTTCCCTCGCCGCCACCGCGGCCATCTCGGCCCGAGGCACAGGGGCTGCGGCACCTGGCCTTTGCGGTTCCCGACATCGACAAGGTGATCGCCACCTTGCTCGAGCGCGGCGTCGCGTGCGAGCCGGTCCGTGTCGATGAGTACACGGACCGGCGATTCACGTTCCTTGCCGACCCTGACGGATTGCCGATCGAGCTGTACGAGCAGTAGGCGCGATCAGTCGTGCCAGTCGAGCAGGTGCCGGTAGATCAAGCCGCCCACGACACCGCCAATCAGCGGAACCAGCCAGAACATCCATAGCTGTCCCATCGCCCAGCTTCCCTGGAAGACGGCAACCGCCGTGCTGCGCGCCGGATTGACCGAAGTGTTGGTGATCGGAATGGAGATGAGGTGGATGAGCGTCAGCGCGAGGCCGATGGCCAGTGGCGCAAAGCCGGTCGGCGCCAGCTTGTGGGTGCTGCCGTTGATCACGATGAGGAAAAACGCCGTCAGCACGAATTCGGCAGCAATGCAGGCCTGCAGCGAATACTGCCCTGGCGAATGCTCGCCATAGCCGTTGGAGGCAAAACCCCCGGCCACAGGGTCGAACACGGGGCGACCGCTGGCGATCAGGTAGATGGTGCCGCCGGCCGCGATGCCGCCGATGACCTGGGCGATCCAGTACGGAATGACGTCCTTGGCCGGAAAACGGCCGCTGGCCCACATGCCCGCGGTTACGGCCGGGTTGAAGTGCGCGCCGGAAATATGACCCACGGCGTACGCCATGGTTACCACGGTAAGACCGAAAGCGAGTGCGACACCGGCGAAACCGATGCCCAGCTCGGGAAAGGTCGCAGCGAACACCGCGCTGCCGCAACCGCCAAAGACCAGCCAGAACGTACCGAAGAACTCCGCTCCCAAACGCTTGCCCATGCTCATGGGGACTCTCCTTGCAGGTTTCAGGGAAAAGCTCTGGCGCCTCCGTGCGTCACGTCCATAACGCTCCTGATTCGGTGCTGCCCGGGGTGGCACCCGGTGGCGGGCGCAAGCGTAGCAAACCCCGATATCGCGATTGGATGAAGGCCGACCGGGTTTCAAGGCAGCGCCTTTGTGTATGCTGCCGCGTCGCTTACACCAAGAGTGCGAGATCGCCGATGGCGCAAGTCGTTTCGTCCAGCTCCCCGATGGCCACTTCCAGCCGCACGCTGGCCGGTCGCGATATCCAGACCCTGCTGCTCGCCTCCCTGGGCGGTGCGCTGGAGTTCTACGACTTCGTGGTGTTCGTGTTCTTCGCGCTGCCGCTGAGCCACCTGTTCTTTCCGCCCAACACCGCGCCCTGGCTGGCCCAGTTGCAGGTGTACGGCATCTTCGCAGCGGGCTACCTCGCTCGCCCGCTGGGCGGCATCGTGATGGCCCACTTCGGCGACCGGCAGGGCCGCAAGCGCATGTTTACCCTCAGCGTGTTCCTGATGGCGCTGCCCACGCTGGCGATCGGCCTGCTGCCTGTCTACGCACAGGCGGGGCTGCTGGCTCCTTTGCTGCTGCTGCTCATGCGCATCGTGCAAGGCGTGGCGATCGGTGGCGAGGTGCCGGGCGCCTGGGTGTTCGTGGCCGAGCACGCGCCCCCGGGCCGCGTGGGCTTCGCCTGTGCCTGCCTGACCTCGGGGCTCACCGCCGGCATCCTGATCGGCTCGCTGACGGCGGCCTGGATCAACCATCATCTGGCGCCGGAACAGGTCCTCGCCTGGGGATGGCGCCTGCCGTTCCTGCTGGGTGGCGTGTTCGGCTTCATCGCCGTGTGGCTGCGCCGCTGGCTCAGCGAGACGCCGGTGTTCGCGCAGTTGCGCGAGCGCAAGGAGCTCAGTCGCGAGCTGCCGCTGCGCACAGTGCTGGCCGGTCACGGTGGTAGCGTGCTGCTGTCGATGGCGGTGACGTGGACGCTGACCGCGGCCATCCTGGTGCTGATCCTGATGCTGCCGAATCTCGCGCAGAAGCCGTTCGGCATTGCGCCTGACGTGGCCTTCCTCGGCAACAGCGTGGCTGCTTTCTGCCTGGGCCTGGGGTGCCTCGCCTATGGCTGGCTTACCGACCGCATCGGCGCGGCGCGCGCGCTGCTGGTGGGGTCGCTGGCGCTGATTGCCGCGACTTACGCGTTGTTCGCCGACCTCGAAGCCGGCGGTACGCATTTCCTGCCGCTCTATGCGTTGACCGGTTTCCTCGTGGGCAGCGTCGGCGTGGTGCCGACCGTGATGGTGATGGCGTTTCCCGCACCCATCCGCTATTCGGGCATTTCGTTCGCCTACAACGTGGCCTACGCGGCATTCGGCGCGCTTACGGCCACGCTGATCAGCTACCTCGGCGAGCGCGTAGGCCGCATGGCACCCGCGCATTACGTGGCGATGACGGCCGTGGTCAGCGTGGTGGCCGCGCTATGGCTGATTTTGTCCAAGCGCAACAAGGACAAACAGCTTCTGTAGGAGCGCACCCAGTGCGCGACAAGCCTACGGAGAGGAAACGCTAAGCTCCGCGGTCGCACACATCGCGTGTTCTTACGCGGTAAGCCCAGGAGCGAAAACGCCGGGTTCCGCGGTCGCGCACAAGGCGCGCGCTCGCACGGTTGACAAGGCGACGCCGGCTCTTCCGCAGAAGCGCACTGCTGCGCGATCAGCGCGCACAGCGTTGCATCAGGAATTGCTGATCGTCGACCCCGTCAGCAACCCGCGCGCCAGCATGCCGCACTGCTTGCGATACAGCAGCATCTGCCACTGGCGCCCGCCCAGCTGGCGCCACAGCACTGCCGAGCGCACCGCCGCCAGCAGGCTCGCGCGCACCTTTTCCACCACGGGCGGCTGTTGCAGCTGCTGCGGATTGCCGGTGACCATCACACGCGGCTTGAGCGTGGACAGGGTGGTCGCGTAAAGCTCCGC
The DNA here is from genome assembly GCA_000632805.1 of Dyella jiangningensis. Taxonomy (GTDB): domain Bacteria; phylum Pseudomonadota; class Gammaproteobacteria; order Xanthomonadales; family Rhodanobacteraceae; genus Dyella; species Dyella jiangningensis. The sequence goes on from CP007444.1 coordinate 1,529,823, forward strand.
CAGGCGCTTGATGACCTGCGGGGATTCCTGACCGAAATGCTCGACCTGGCGCTGCGCCGAGACAATGCCCTGCTGCAGCTGGTCGAGCAGGTCGCTGCGGCGCGCCAGGCTGCGCTCCAGGCGCATCACCGTGAAGGCCATGCGGGTGATCGCCACGTCGCGGTTACTCTCGTCCAGCAGCGTGATCAGCTGGCGCAGACCCAGCCGCACCGCCGATACATCGCCGTAAACGCCGACCACCGACGGTGCATCGATGCGGAACACGCTGGCGACGCTGCCGGCCATCGCGACCTCGTCGCAGCGGCCGTCATTGGCCAGTTGCTGGGCGAGCGTGGTGGCCTGGAACAGCCCGGCCAGGGCGAGCACGCGCTCTTCGTTCATGGCGAAAGCTTCAAACACCGGTAATGGACTCGATAATGGCGGGGGAGGGCGGCGCATCATTCCAGCCGCCATAGGGAGCATCGGTGCGGTCGATCACGGCGCCGCCCAGGCAAGCGTCGCCGTCGTAGAACACCACGGACTGGCCCGGTGTCACCGCGCGCTGCGGCTCGTCGAAGACCACCTCAAGCCCATCGTCGCGGACGAACACCTCGCAGGCCTGGTCGGCCTGGCGATAGCGCGTCTTGGCGGTGCAACGAAAATGCCGGGCTGGCGGCTCGCCGGCCACCCAGGTCGGCGGCTCGGCATGCAAGCGGCGCGAGTAAAGCCAGTGGTTCTCGCCGCCCTGGGCCACGTATAGCACGTTGTTGGCCACGTCCTTGCCGACCACGTACCAGGCCTCGCCGCTGGCGCCGTGGCGGCCGCCTATGCCCAGGCCATTGCGCTGGCCCAACGTGTAATACATGACGCCCTGGTGCTGGCCGACGGTTTCGCCTTCCGGCGTACGCATCGGGCCAGGCTGCGCGGGAATGTACTGTGCCAGGAAGCTGCGGAAATCACGCTCGCCGATGAAGCAGATGCCGGTGGAGTCCTTCTTGGCGTGAGTGGGCAGGGCGGCGTCCTGCGCCATGCGGCGGACGTCCGACTTCTCGATCTCGCCGATCGGAAACAGCGTGGCCGCCAATTGCTGCTGCCCCAGGGCGTGCAGGAAGTAGGTCTGATCCTTCGACGCGTCGACGGCGCGCAGCAGGCGGTACTTGCCTTCGTGGAAATCCACGCGGGCATAGTGACCGGTCGCGATCTTGTCGGCGCCCAGCGCACGCGCCTCGTCGAGAAAGGTCTTGAACTTGATTTCGCGGTTGCACAGCACGTCCGGATTCGGCGTGCGGCCGGCGCGGTACTCGGCGAGGAAATGCTCGAACACGCCGTCCCAGTATGCCGCCGCGAAGTTGCGTGCATGAAACGGAATGCCCAGCCGGCCGCACACGGCCACGGCATCCTTGCGGTCGGCATCGGTGGTGCAAGGGCCGTCGCGGTCGTCCTCTTCCCAGTTCTGCATGAACAGGCCTTCGACCTCATAGCCAGCCTGTTGCAGCAGCAGCGCCGCCACGGACGAGTCCACGCCGCCCGAAATGCCGAGCATCACCCTCACGGGAACCGATCCTCGTCCAGCAGGCTGTGCAGCAAGCCCAGCGGATAACGCTGCCCGGCCAGCCAGGCGTCGATGCTCATCAGCACCAGCGGGCTGCGCAGCCGCTCACCGAGGCTTGCGATTTCATCGCGGGTCAACCACAGGGCGCGGCGGATCCCGTCGTCCAGCGGACGGTGAGGGTCGTGGCTCAGCGCGCGTGCGGCAAAGGTGAAGCGCACCACGCCATCGCCGTGTTCGGTGCTGCGCCACTGGTTGACGGAAACCAGATGTTCGAGCGCCACGGTCCAGCCGGTTTCCTCCAGCGTCTCGCGCACGGCAGCGGTGACGAGGCTCTCCCTGTCATCCAGATGGCCCGCGGGCTGGTTATAGGCAACGCGACCGTTCACTTCCTCCTCGACCATCAGGAAGCGGTCGCCGTCGGCCACGACGCACGCGACGGTCACATGCGGGCACCAGACGGAATGGTGGGAAAGAGCAGGGGAATCAGCCATGGAAGCCATATGGCGGCAAAGACGGCACTGGAAAAGCCGTCATTGTGCCATTACCTGAAGACAACCACGCCTTTACGAGGCTCCGCGCCCATCGGCACAGGCCGATGCCGGATGGCGGCGCTATACTTTTTCCCAAGGAATCTCACGTAGAACCCATGGCTCACGAACCCGAACACGAACAAGGCAGTGGTCACGGCCTGGCGCTTGAAACCTCGCGACCGGAGGTGGCTCGCCCCCCTCTCTTCCAGGTGGTGCTGCTGAATGATGATTTCACCCCGATGGATTTCGTGGTCGAGGTGCTGCGCAGCTTCTTCAACCTCGACCAGGAGCGCGCCGTGCAGGTGATGCTCCACGTCCATACGCGCGGGAAGGGCGTATGCGGGGTCTTCACGCGGGAGGTGGCTGAAACCAAGGTCACCCAGGTAAACGAATATTCACGTGCCCATCAGCATCCTTTGTTGTGCACTATGGAAAAGCTTTAGCGCCTGTCAAAACGGGGTTGTTCGGAGATATTGAACAAGTAGCCGCCACCCCCATTTTGTAGCCATCGCGGCGTTGCCGCCCTGCCACACAGCGGAGAAGGTCCGGATGTTCAGCAAGGATCTCGAAGTCACCATCGGCCAGTGCTACAAACAGGCCCGTGAGCAGCGTCATGAATTCATGACGGTGGAACACCTGCTGCTCGCGCTTACCGAAAACCAATCGGCCCTCGGCGCGCTGCGCGCCTGCGGCGTCGACCTGCCGCGCCTCACGCGCGAGCTGGAAAAAATCATTGCAGAGACCGTTCCCGTGCTGCCGCATGGCGACGAACGCGATACGCAACCCACGCTGGGCTTCCAGCGCGTGCTGCAGCGCGCGGTGTACCACGTGCAGTCTTCCGGTCGTAAGGAAGTTACCGGCGCCAACGTGCTGGTGGCCATCTTCGGCGAAAAGGATTCGCATGCGGTCTATTTCCTGCATCAGCAGGAGATCACGCGCCTCGACGTGGTCAACTACATCTCGCACGGCATCGCCAAGATCGGCGACGAGCCGTCGAGCAGCATGCCCGGCAGCGAGCGTGAGAGCGAAGACGGCGAGCCCAAGGGCAACCCGCTCAGCGAATACGCCAGCAACCTCAACGAGCTCGCGCTGGAAGGCAAGATCGATCCGCTGATCGGGCGCCAGGACGAAATCGAGCGCACCATCCAGGTGCTGTGCCGTCGCCGCAAGAACAACCCGCTCTACGTGGGTGAGGCCGGCGTGGGCAAGACCGCGCTCGCCGAAGGCCTGGCCAAGCGCATCGTCGATGGCGATGTGCCCGAGGTGCTGGAAAACGCCACCATCTGGTCGCTGGATCTCGGCGCACTCGTGGCTGGCACCAAGTACCGCGGCGACTTCGAGAAGCGCCTGAAGGCGGTGATCGGCCAGCTCAAGAAGCAGCCGGGCGCGATCCTCTTCATCGATGAGATCCATACCATCATCGGTGCGGGTTCGGCTTCGGGCGGCACCATGGACGCGAGCAACCTGATCAAGCCCATGCTGGCCTCGGGCGAGCTGCGCTGCATCGGTTCCACCACGTTCCAGGAATTCCGCGGCATCTTCGAGAAGGATCGCGCGCTGGCCCGTCGCTTCCAGAAGATCGACGTGGTCGAGCCGACTGTGGCCGACAGCTTCGAGATCCTCAAGGGTTTGCGTTCCCGTTTCGAGGAGCACCACAACGTCGCCTATACCAACGAGGCGCTGAAGGCCGCGGTGGATCTCTCGGTGAAGCACATTCCCGACCGCCTGCTGCCGGACAAGGCCATCGACGTGATCGACGAGGCCGGCGCCCGCCAGCGCCTGCTGCCGCTCGACCAGCGCTCGGGCAAGGTGGACGTGCCCGAGGTCGAATACATCGTCGCCAAGATGGCGCGCATCCCGGCCAAGCAGGTTTCGGCCTCCGATCGCGACGTGCTGAAGAACCTCGAGCGCAACCTGAAGATGGTGGTGTTCGGCCAGGATCCGGCCATCGAGGCATTGGCCGCGTCGATCAAGATGGCGCGGTCGGGTCTCGCCGACCCGTCCAAGCCGATCGGTTGCTTCCTGCTGGCCGGCCCCACCGGCGTGGGCAAGACCGAGGTGACCAAGCAGCTCGCCATGCAGCTGGGTATCGAGATGATCCGCTTCGACATGTCCGAGTACATGGAAGCGCATTCGGTCTCGCGCCTGGTCGGCGCACCTCCGGGCTACGTCGGCTTCGACCAGGGCGGCCTGCTCACCGAGGCGGTGACCAAGCATCCGCACGCGGTGCTGCTGCTCGACGAAATCGAGAAGGCGCATCCGGACGTCTACAACATCCTGCTGCAGGTGATGGATCGCGGCGTGCTGACGGATACGAACGGCCGTGAGGCCAACTTCAAGAACGTCATCGTGGTGATGACCACGAATGCCGGCGCCCAGCAGGCCTCGCGCCGTGGCATCGGCTTCGTGAAGCAGAACCATTCGATGGACGCGATGGAAGTGATCCGCCGCACTTTCACGCCGGAGTTCCGCAACCGCCTGGACGCGGTGATCCAGTTCACCCCGCTGGACTTCGACCACATCCTGCGCGTGGTGGATAAGTTCGTGATCGAGCTGGAAGCCCAGTTGTCCGAGAAGCACGTGTCACTGGACGTGGATGCCGACGCTCGTCGCTGGTTGGCCGAGCATGGCTTCGACCCGCAGATGGGCGCACGTCCGATGGCCCGCGTCATCCAGGAGAAGGTGAAGCGCCCGCTGGCCGACGAACTGCTGTTCGGCAAACTGGCCGATGGCGGCAAGGTCAGCCTGAGCGTCAAGGACGGCGAGCTGGTGGTGGGCACCGAGGCGGCGGAGAAATTGCCGGCGCCGGTAGTCTGAGCCGGGTTTGAAGCAAACGAAAAGGCCGCGCACTGCGCGGCCTTTTTCGTGGCTTTTCCCTGTGGGAGCGCACCCTGTGCGCGACAACCCGGCGGGATGGTAACGCCGCAGCTCTGCGGTCGCGCACAAGGTGCGCTCCCACAGAACGATGTAGCGATTACTTCATGCGGTAGGTGATACGACCCTTGGTCAGGTCGTACGGGGTCATCTCCACCTTCACCTTGTCGCCGGTGAGGATGCGGATGTAGTGCTTGCGCATGCGGCCGGAGATATGGGCCGTGATGACGTGGCCGTTTTCCAGCTGCACGCGGAACATGGTATTGGGCAGGGTCTCCTGGACCGTACCTTCCATTTCGATGACGTCGTCTTTGGCCATGCGTTCCGGTGGGGGCAAGAGCAGCCGTCATGGCCGCGTAAGCGGTCGATTATGCCACGGAAGTTCTTATGGTCAAAGAAATATCAGCCAAAATGCTCATCCAGCTTGCGACGGATCTCCTGTTCCACCATCCCCTTGAGGGGCGCCAGCATCATGCCAAGCTCGGCCGTAACCTGGATGGCGTCGCTGCCTACGGCAATGCTCCCGGTAACGCCAGGACGGGAAAACCGCAGGGTGTCGCCCTCCCAGGTTCCGTCCATGCCGAATTTTTCGCGCATGCGCGCGGCGACTTTGTCGACGACGGCACGGGCTTCCAGAATGGATAGCCCGTGGGGGCGGCGAATGTCGATCTTGGGCACGGGAAGCTCCTTCAAAACGTAAACCTACATCGTATGCCAGATGTGCTCGGAGAGTGCGTATGCATCTGCTAGAGTCCCCGGCGACTAGTCAGCGGTTCACCGATGCGTATCGAGTTTCCCAATTCGGCCCGAGAGGATTTCCACTGGGACGCCCCTGCCTTGCGGATCGGCAGCGCACCGGACAACGACCTGATCCTGGCAGCCCATCAGGCGGGCTCGCATCATCTCAAGATCCTGCTCGATCGCCGCGGCTGGGTGCTGCAGGTGCTGCCGCAAGGCAATCGGGTGTACGTCAATGCGCGGCCGGTGCGCGAGAAGGCTTTGCTGCGTGCCGGCGACATCCTCAGCGTGGGCGACTGCCGCATGCTGCTGCGTTCCGACGAAGAACCCGCCCACAGTTCTCCGGTCACGGTGCCGGCCGAAGGGCGCTGCACGGTGGCGTTGCGCGCGGTCGCCGGGCCGCTTTCGGGGCGTGTGCTATCGCTGCAGGACAAGCTCGAACTGGGGCCGACGGGCCGCATTCCGCTGGAGCTGCCGCAGGGTGAAGCGGCGTCGATGTCGGTGCTCTGGCGCGACGGCCAGTTGTGGCTGGAAACCGGACAGCAATCCAAGCGCTACCCGCTGCGCGTGAACGGGACGCCGGTCGAACAGGCCACGTTGCGTCCGGGCGATCAGATCGGCCTGGGCATGCACCGCTTCGTGGTCGACGCACCGGGGCTGGAGCCCGAACCCGAAATTACCCTGCCGCCCCCTGAACCCGAGCATCTTCCCGAGGAAGACGCCGGTCCGCGTGGCGAGGTGTGGTGGCTGATCGCCACCGCGGCCGTGCTGGCCCTGGGCATTGCGGTGGCGTTGCTGGTGCGATTCTGAGTCATCAAAGAGGCGTTTTCCGGGTGCGGGCACGACCGTTGACGACGGGTTGCTGCGACGCGGCATAATGCGGCGACCCGTACCGTCAAGGCGTCTTTCGTGAGCAGACTCTGGAATTTCAGCGCAGGCCCCGCCGCGCTGCCGCAGGCCGTACTCGAACGTGCACAACGCGAACTGCTGGATTGGCAGGGCTGCGGCGCCTCGGTCATGGAGCTCTCTCATCGCGGCAAGTTGTTCATGGGCCTGGCGCAGCAGGCCGAGGCCGACCTGCGCGAACTGCTCGCCATTCCCGAGAACTACGCCGTGCTGTTCCTGCAGGGCGGCGCGACCCAGCACTTCGCCCAGATCCCGATGAACCTGGCCGCCGAGGGCGCCAGCGCCGACTATGTGGTCACTGGCCATTGGGGCGAGAAGGCAGCCAGCGAGGCGGCGCCGTATGTGAAGGTAAACATCGCCGGCAGCAGCAAGGCCGAGCACTACCTGCGGCTGCCGCCGCGCGAGACATGGCAGCTCGATCCGCGCGCCGCCTATGTGCATTACACGCCGAACGAGACGATTCATGGCGTGGAGTTCCACGATATTCCGGACGTGGGTGATGTGCCGCTCGTCGCCGACATGTCCTCGGACATCCTTTCCGGCCCCATCGACGTGTCGAAGTTCGGAGTGATCTACGCCGGTGCGCAAAAGAACATCGGCCCATCGGGTCTGGTCGTGCTTATCATTCGCCGTGACCTGTTGGAACGCAGCACGCGCCCGATGGCCCGCATCTTCCGCTATGCCGATCATGCCGCCAACAATTCCATGCTCAACACCCCCAACACCTGGGGCTGGTATCTCGCCGGGCTTACGTTCCAGTGGCTGAAGGAGCAGGGCGGCCTGAAGGCCATGGGCGAGCGCAACACAGCCAAGGCGACGCTGCTTTACGACGCGATCGACCACTCCGGCGGCTACTACCGCAGCCCGGTCGAAGTGCCGGCGCGCTCGCGCATGAACGTGCCGTTCACCCTGCACGATAGCGCGCTGGACGCGGATTTCCTCAAGGAATCGGAAGCGGCAGGCCTGCTTGCGCTGAAGGGACACAAGGCCGTGGGCGGTATGCGTGCCTCGCTCTACAACGCCGTGCCGCTGGAAGCGGTGCAGGCCTTGGTGGCTTTCATGAAGGACTTCGCCGAACGTCACGGATGAAACCGTTGCGCGCAAGTCGGTAGATCGGGGACTATCCCCGGTTCCCCATTTGGACTGCTTTACCTCCAGATCACGACATGACCGACAAGAAATCCTCGCTCACCGACGTGCGCCAGCGCATCGACAGCATCGATCAGCAGATCCAGCAGCTGATCTCCGAGCGCGCCGGCTGGGCGCAGGAAGTGGCACGGGTGAAAGGCGAGGGGCTTTCGGCCATCGACTATTACCGACCCGAACGCGAGGCACACGTACTCCGGATGGTGGTGGATCGCAACAACGGTCCGCTGACCGACACCGAGATGGTGCGGCTGTTCCGCGAGATCATGTCGTCCTGCCTGGCGCAGGAAGACCCTCTCAAGGTGGGTTTCCTCGGCCCGGAGGGCACCTTCAGCGAACAGGCCGTGCGCAAGCACTTCGGTCATGCAGCCTACGGCTTGCCGCTGGGCAGCATCGAGGAAGTGTTCCAGGAGGTCGCCGCGGGTCATGCCGATTTCGGCGTGGTCCCGGTCGAAAATTCCGGGCAAGGCATGATCCAGGTGACCCTGGACATGTTCCTAACGTCCGAGGCCACCATCTGCGGCGAAGTCGAGCTGCGCGTGCACCAGTGCCTGCACTCGCTCAATGGTCGCCTTGAGGACATCAAGCGCGTCTATGCGCACGCGCAGTCGCTGCAGCAATGCAAGACGTGGCTGCGCATCAACCTGCCCAATGTGGAATGCATCGCCGTCGGCAGCAATGCCGAGGCCGCTCGCCTCGCGCGTCACGCCGATGACGCCGGCGCCATCGCAGGCGAAACGGCGGGCCGCGTGTATGGCCTCAAGACCGTCGCGCAGGCCATCGAGGATCGCGCGGACAACACCACGCGCTTCCTGGTGATCGGCCGCTCGCTGTTCCCCCCGTCGGGCAACGATCGCACGTCGCTGCTGATCACGGTCAACGACAAGCCGGGCGCGCTCTATCACGTGCTCAAGCCGTTCGCCGAGCACGACATCAGCCTCAATCGCATCGAGTCGCGCCCGGCGCATTCGGGCAAATGGCAGTATGCGTTCTTCATCGACGTGTCCGGCCACATCAACGACGAACCGATGCAGGCCGCCATGAGGGAAATGGGTGATGCCGCCGCGCAGGTGCGCGTGCTCGGTTCGTACCCCGTGGCCTTGCCTTGACAAGAGAGCGGGCGCCGAGGCGACCGCCGGAGATTTCATCGTGACCCGACTCGACTGGACCAGCCAATCCGGCGGCGCGCTGCACGGCAGCGTGCGCGTGCCCGGCGACAAATCCGTCTCGCACCGTTCGTTGATGCTGGGTGCGCTTGCGGATGGCACCTCGCATATCCGTGGCTTCCTGGAAGGTGAGGACACGCGTGCTACCGCCGCGGTGCTGCAGCAGCTGGGCGTTCGCATCGACACGCCAGCCGATGGCGAGCGCGTCGTGCATGGCGTGGGCCTGCACGGCCTGCGTGGCACTACGCAGCAACTCGATTGCGGCAACGCGGGTACCGGCATGCGCCTGCTGGCCGGCCTGTTGGCCGGGCAGGCATTCGACAGCACGCTTGTGGGCGACGAATCGCTGTCCAAGCGCCCCATGCGCCGAGTCACCGATCCGCTGGCCCTGATGGGCGCCCGTATCGACACACAGGACGGTCTTCCTCCGCTCGTGGTGCGCGGCGGCCAGGCGCTGCACGGCATCTCGTACACCTTGCCGGTCGCCAGCGCACAGGTGAAGTCCGCGCTGTTGCTGGCGGGCCTGTACGCGGAAGGCGAGACCGAGGTGATCGAGCCGCATCCCACGCGCGACTACACCGAACGCATGCTGGCTGCCTTCGGCTGGCCCATCGATTTCGCTCCCGGCCGTGCAAAGCTCACGGGCAAACACACGCTGCGTGCGACGGATGTGGACGTACCCGCCGATTTCTCTTCGGCCGCTTTCTTTCTTGTCGCCGCGAGCATCGTGCCGGGCTCGGAACTGCGCCTGCCGGCCGTGGGACTCAACCCGCGACGCACCGGCCTGCTTCATGCCTTGCGCCTGATGGGCGCCGATATTCGCATTGAGAACGAGCGCGAGAGCGGCGGCGAACCGGTCGGCGACCTGCGGGTGCGCCACGCGCCACTGCATGGCATCGAGCTGCCGGAAGCGCTGGTGCCCGACATGATCGATGAATTCCCGGTGCTGTTCGTCGCGGCCGCGGCTGCCAAGGGCCGCACCGTCGTACGTGGTGCGGCGGAGTTGCGCGTGAAGGAATCCGACCGCATCGCCACCATGGCCCGCGGACTGCGCGCGCTGGGCGTGGCCATCGAAGAAGCTCCTGATGGCGCCACCATCAACGGCGGTGCCATAAGTGGCGGAAGCATCGACAGTCATGGCGATCACCGCATCGCGATGAGTTTTGCCGTCGCGGGACTGGTGGCGAACGGGACAGTGAACATCGGCGATTGCGCCAACGTGGCGACGTCGTTCCCGGGGTTCCTTGAACTCGCCAACGGTTGTGGATTTCGATTGGGGTAACGTCCCCTGCCTTTCTGTAGGAGTGCACCCAGTGCGCGAAAAGCCTACGGAGCGGTAACGACGGCACTCTGCGGTCGCGCACTGGGTGCGCTCCTACAAACGCGATGCGGTTTGCGGTTAGGCTTGGCGCCTCACGTCGAGGTTGCCATGTCCACCATTCCACCTTTCATTGTCGCCATTCCCGCCCGCTACGGCTCTACGCGGCTCCCGGCCAAGCCGCTGCGTGCGATCGGTGGCGTGCCGATGGTGGTGCGCGTGGCGCAGCGTGCGCTGCAGGCGGGGGCCATGCAGGTAGTCGTGGCGGTGGATGATCAGCGCATCGCTGATGCATTGGTGGGTCAGGGCGTGGAGGTGTGCATGACGCGCAGTGATCACGCCTCCGGCAGCGATCGTCTGGCCGAATGTGCCGTGCATTACGGTTGGCCCGACGATGCCATCGTGGTGAACTTGCAGGGCGACGAACCGTTTGCGCCTGCTGCGGGCATCCGCGAAGTCGCGCGTGCGCTCGCGGAGGATGATGCGCCGATGGCCACGCTGGCGACGCCCATCGTCGAGGCGCACGAACTGTTCGATCCCAACGTGGTGAAACTCGTACGCACGCAGGCGGGGCGCGCCCTGTATTTCAGCCGGGCACCGCTGCCGTGGGCCCGCGATGCTTTCACCCTGGATCGCAACGTGCTGCCGCGTGACGTGCCGTTCCTGCGCCACATAGGCATCTATGCGTACCGCGCTGGCTTCCTGAAGCGCTACACCACGCTTTCGCGCACGCCGCTGGAGCAGGCGGAATCGCTGGAGCAGCTGCGCGTGATGGAACATGGCCACCCCATCGCCGTGCGCCTTACGCCGGAGCCATTCCCACCGGGCATCGACACCGAGGCCGACCTCGAGCGCGCCGAGCGCTGGCTCGCGCAGAGTTGAAGCTAGCGCCGCCGCCGCACCAGCACCACGAACAGCCCGCCGAGCAGCAGGCCCAGCGCCAGGCCGATGCCGGCGCCCCAGAGTGCGCCGTCGGTGCCGCCCAGCGCGCGGCCGATCAGCAAGCCGAGCAGGAACAATATCGGTAGTGGCAGGCAACCCATGCGGACTCACTGCATGCTGCGCGCGTGCTGCGCTACCGCCTCCGTCGAGGGCATGAGGTGCCCATCCAACCCGCCACGTTGATGCCCGAGGCTGCACGCCTCCTGATGCGAATTTCCTGCACCTCGGTTGCGAACCGCCATGCGAGGCATCAAGACTTGTTTGGCGGTGTTGCGACCGTTTCCGGTGCAGGGCCGGGCGCTGCGGAACTCGCCGAGGACGGCACGTAACCATGGCCCTGGCAGTCGGCCGGGGCGAGCGATGCATCGCCCAGCACGACCTGGCAGGTCCAGGTGATATCGGCGCCGGCCGACCCCGCGGTCGGGATAAACATGATCACCGGATCGGGACTCGCACCCGTGTCCCGAGTCGACAAGGTGATCAGTCCGCCATCGGCGACTTCGACGTTGGCCACGTGGTCACCGCTCGATGCCTTGGCGTTGTATTGCAGATCGCTGGCCCGCACCTGCGCCAGGCCGCCATGCACGGTGGCCGCTTCCATCACCACCAGTTTCACGGCGTCGGCACCTTTCATGGCGTCGGCGATGTGTTGCTTGATGCCGTGACTGCGCCACGCCGGAACAATCAGCGCGAGGAGCACCGCGACCACGGCGGCGATCACCAAGATGTTGACCACCGGTAAATGGCGCAACCGCCTTCTTATGCTCATGGATCATGCTCCCCTTCGTTTCCAACGTTGCCTCTCGAGGCGGCGTGTGCGGATCGCTCATGAACGCCGGCCGCCGCTCGATCTTGCCCATCGGCGGTGTATGTACCGTTAATGGATCATCGGGTCATGGCGACGCCGCAGGGGTTCGCCTGTGCGGTTGTCATGCGCGGCGAGGCAGGTCACCCCAATGCGAGATGGCCGGTGCGCTTCGGGGTCACGAAGCCTTGACGGCGGTCTTCGCCGCAGCCATATCCCGGGGGCACCCCGCAAAGCACGCCCGCGAGGCCTTCTGGTTTTCTTGCCCTATCCAATAACCACATGATTGAAAAAGACAATCCTTCCGTTTTGTTCGTTTGCCTGGGGAATATCTGCCGGTCGCCCCTGGTAGAGGCCGTCGCGCGCAGGCGCTGCGCGGAGGCCGGCTTGCGGGTTGCGTTGGCTTCGTGCGGCACGGGCAACTGGCATGTGGGGAAGGGCGCCGATCCACGCATGCTGCGCGCCGCGGCGGCTGCCGGCTACGACCTGGCGCCCCACCGTGCAAGGCAGGTGCGGTCCGACGATTTCTCCCGCCATGACTGGGTGCTGGCGATGGATCGCGACAATCTCGACTCGCTCCAGTCGCTGCGGGGCGATCGAGGCAGCAAGCCGACCCTGTTCCTGCCCTGGGCGGGCATGGCGTCGCCCGTGGAGTTTCCTGATCCGTACTTCGGTGACGAGGATGGATTCCAGCAGTCCGTCGCGCTGGCCGAGCGTGCCGTGGACGGCCTTATCGCCCGCCTTCGCGCGGGCTGAACCGGCTAGAATTCCATGATGCAGCCCAGTTCGCCGCAGGCCTTCGACGGCAAGGCCTTCGTCAAGACCCTCTCCACTTCGCCCGGCGTCTATCGTTATTTCGACGAGGACGGCGATCTGCTGTATGTCGGCAAGGCCGGCAACCTGAAGAAGCGCGTTGGCAGCTACTTCCTCAAGCCGCGGATGGAGCCGCGCATCGCCGCGATGGTGTCGCAGATCGCGCGGGCCGACATCACGGTGACGCGTACCGAAGGCGAGGCGCTGCTGCTGGAATCGCAGCTGATCAAGTCGCTGAAGCCGCGCTACAACATCCTGCTGCGCGACGACAAAAGCTACCCGTACATCTATCTGTCGGGCGGCGAAGACTACCCGCGGCTGGCGTTTCATCGCGGCGCGCGCAACATGCCGGGGCGCTACTTCGGTCCGTTCCCGAGCACGTTCGCCGTGCGCGAAAGCCTCAACCTGATGCAGAAGCTGTTCAAGGTGCGGCAATGCGAGGACAGCTATTTCAAGAACCGTTCGCGGCCGTGCCTGCAGCACCAGATCGGTCGTTGCACGGCGCCGTGCGTCAAGCTGGTCTCGGTAGACGATTACCGCAACGACGTGCGTCATGCCGAGATGTTTCTTGAAGGCCGCAGCAGCGCCGTCATCGATGAGCTGGCCGGGCAGATGGAGCACGCCAGCAAGAGCCTGGAGTTCGAGCGCGCCGCCGCGTTGCGCGACCAGGTGGCGGCGTTGCGCAAGTTGCAGGCGGAGCATCACGTGCAGGGCGCCAGCGCTGACATGGACGTGCTCGCTTGCCGCATCGAGTCGGGCATGGCCTGCGTGAGCGTGTTGTTCTTCCGCAATGGCATCAGCCTGGGCACGCGCGACTTCTTCCCGCGCCTGCCGCTGGATGCCGAGCCAGCCGACGTGCTCGAGCAGTTCATTGCGCAGTACTACCTGGATCGCCCTGTGCCGCGTGAACTGATTCTGTGCGAGACGCTGCCCAACCAGCAGATACTGGGCGAGATGCTGGCGCAGCAGTCCGGCCACGCGGTCGAGCTGAAATCCAGCGTGCGCGGCGAACGCGCACGTTTCCTGCAGATGGCCGAGCGCAACGCGCAGGCGTCGCTCACCGCCAAGCTGGCGAGCCGCCAGACCCTGGGCGCGCGCTTCGACGACCTGCAGAAACTGCTCGAACTGAGCGAGCCGCCGCGCCGCATTGAATGCTTCGACATCAGCCATACGCAGGGTGAGCTCACCGTGGCGTCCTGCGTGGTGTTTGGTCCGGAAGGGCCGGAGAAATCGCATTACCGCCGCTTCAACATCAGTGGCATCACGCCGGGCGACGATTACGCCGCGATGCATCAGGCGCTGGTGCGCCGCTTCCGCAAAGTCGCCGAAGGTGAGGGCGCGCGTCCCGACGTGTTGCTGATCGATGGCGGCAGCGGGCAGGTGGCGCAGGCGCTGGATGTGCTGAAGGAACTGGGCGTCACTGGCATCAACGTGGTGGGCGTGGCCAAGGGGCCCGGCCGTCGCGCGGGCGAGGAAACGCTGATCCTTGCCGATTCCGGCCGCAACCTGCACCCCGGCCCGGCATCACCCGCGTTGCATCTGGTCGCCGCCGTGCGCGACGAGGCGCATCGGTTCGCCATCAGTGGACATCGCAAGCGTCGAGAGAAGGCGCGCGAACGCAGCGTGCTCGAGGACGTTCCCGGTATCGGTGCGCGCCGCAGGATGGCGCTGCTCAAGGCATTCGGTGGCCTGGCCGGTGTGGAAGCCGCTGGCGTGGAGGAACTGACGCAGGTGAAGGGCATTGATCGCGGCCTGGCGGAACGCATTTATGCTGTACTGCATGGCTAGGCGTGCGGTGTTCCACGCCTCATGCGTGACCCTTGCGGCTACGCTCGACCTGTAACGCCGAAACCCGCCCCGGAAACGATCTATGCACATCAACCTGCCCACCTGGCTCACCCTGTTCCGCGTGCTGCTGCTGCCGGTCATGGTGCTGGTGTTCTACTGGCAGTTTCCGGGGCACAACATCACCGCGGCTGTCGTGTTCCTGCTGGCGGCGATCACCGACTGGCTCGATGGTTATCTCGCGCGACGCATGAACCTGACGTCGGCATTCGGAGCCTTTCTCGACCCCGTCGCCGACAAGCTGATGGTGGCCGTCACGCTGTTTCTGCTGGTGGAATCGCATCGCGGTGGCTGGTCGGGCGTGGTGATGGCGATCACGGCAGCGATCATCGTGGGCCGCGAGATCAGCGTCTCCGCGCTGCGCGAGTGGATGGCGGAGATCGGTATGCGCGCCACGGTCAAGGTGGCCTTCATCGGCAAGCTGAAGACGGTCATGCAGATGGTGGCGCTGGTGGTGTTGATCGTGCAGCACGAGAAGAGCGCCGAGGCGCTGCGCCTCTACCACATCGGCGAAGTGCTGCTGGTGATCGCGGGCATTCTCACCATCTGGTCGGGCCTGTATTACCTGCGCGCCGCCTGGCCCAGCCTGAAGGGCGACGCCACGGGACACGTCCGGCGCGACGACTGAACAAATTCATGACAGGTGCTTGACGGGCCGCGATTAGCCATTACAATGCGCGACTCCGATGCGGGAATAGCTCAGTTGGTAGAGCACGACCTTGCCAAGGTCGGGGTCGCGAGTTCGAGTCTCGTTTCCCGCTCCAGATTCCGTTGATCGAGCATCGCGATCAACAAAAAAGCGACCTGCGGGTCGCTTTTTTATTGCCTGCGTGACGTCCGTGCCGCATGGAGCGGCGACGCGCGTGTCGCCGGTCCATCATGCATCAATGCGTGAGCTTGCGATGCTCGATCGCCTGCCTGCGGTAGAACGGGTAGCAGATGGCAAGCGCAACGAACCACACCGGCGTATAGATCAGCCCCTGCAGCGTGTCGTCCTTCTGCGCGAATACCCATAGCACGAAGGCGAAGAACGCGAGTACCAGCCAGCACATCGCGACACCGCCGGGCATCTTGAAGATGGAAGTGGCATGGCGTTCGGGATGCAGCTTCCGATAGCGCATGTACGCGATCATGATCAGCGACCACACGAAGATGAAGCAGATGCTGGAGATCGTGGTCACGATGGTGAACACCTTCATGACGTCGCCTTCCTGGTAAAGCAGGAACACGCCGATGAAGAGCAGCGCGCAGGAATAGGCGAGGCCGTTGGCCGGCACGTTGTTGTTGCTCAGTCGCGCGAACGGCTTCGGACCGAGCTTGCCGGCGGAAAGGCCATACAGCATGCGGCCCGTCGAGTAGATGCCGCTGTTGGCCGACGAGGTGGCCGAGGTGAGCACGACGAAATTGATCAGGCTGGCGGCGATCGGAATGCCGATCAGCATGAAGAGATTCACGAACGGGCTGCGATCCGGCGCCACCTGGTTCCACGGCGTCACCGTCATGATCACCAGCAGCGCGAGCACGTAGAACACGATCACGCGGATGGGAATGGAGTTGATCGCCTTGGGCAGCGTTTTTTCCGGGTCGCGCGCTTCGGCCGAGGCGGTGCCGACCAGCTCGATGCCGACGAAGGCGAATACGGCGATCTGGAATGCAGCGAGGAAACCCACTCCACCGTGCGGGAACCAGCCACCGTTGCTCCACAGGTTCGACACCGCGGCCTTCGCACCGGATGGCGACGTGAAGCCGATGGCGATCAGCACGATGCCGACGGCGATCAGCGCCACGATGGCGATGATCTTCACCAGCGCGAACCAGAACTCCATCTCGCCGAACAGCTTCACCGTCAGAAGATTGAGGCCGAGCAGCAGCGAAATGCACACGGTGCCTGGCAGCCACAGCGGCACGCCGGGCGCCCAGAACTGGATGTAACCTGTGATGGCGGCGATATCCGCGATGCCGGTGACCACCCAGCAGAACCAGTACGTCCAGCCGGTAAAGAATCCGGCGCAGGGACCGAGCAGGTCATAGTTGAAATCGACGAACGATTTGTAATGCAGGTTGGACAGCAGCAGCTCGCCCATCGCACGCATCATGAAAAACAGCACGCTGCCGATGATCGCGTAGGCGAAGATCACCGAAGGCCCGGCGAGGCTGATGGTCTTGCCCGAGCCCATGAACAGGCCGGTGCCGATGGCGCCGCCGATCGCGATCAACTGCAGGTGTCGGTTGCGCAGGTTGCGTTGCAGGTGGTGTTCCTGCGAGGCAGGCCCTACGGTGGTTTCGTGGGTCTTCATCGTCGGCACGATCCTCTTGGCGGCAAGGCGAAGCGGCCATCCTAAAGGATTCCCGCCGCACCTTGCCGGTGCGACAGGTCACAGGGCGTCGTGGAAGATGATGCCCAGCGTGTACCGCTGGCCACGGCGGAGGCGGCTGACCCCGTGCCGCATGGCCACGCGATAGGCGCCCCGCGTGCCCTGCATCGGCCGACGGTTGACGGCGAAGACCACCGCATCGCCCTGGCGCAGAGGGACGACCTCGACCCGCGACTGCATGCGCGGTCGCTGCTCGGTGAGCACGAACTCGCCGCCTTCGAAATCCCGTCCGGGCTCGGAGAGCAGGACGGCGACCTGCAGAGGGAACACGTGCTCGCCGTACACGTCCTGATGAAGGCAGTTGTAGTCGTCCTGCCCGTAGCGCAACAGCAGGGGCGTGGGCCGGGTCTGGCCAGCCTCATGGCAGCGTTCGAGGAAATCGTCGAGGTTGCCGGGAAAACGCGCCTCGATACCCAGCCGTTCGTGCCAGGCATTCGCCACGGGCGCGAGCTTTGGGTACAGGCGACGCCGAAGCTCGGTCACCAGAGCGGGCAGCGGATAGTCGAAGTATTTGTATTCGCCACGCCCAAACCCGTGTCGCGCCATCACCACGCGGCTGCGGAAACCGCGGTCCTGTGCGTAGCACGCCGCCAGGGACTGGCACTGTTCCGGCGTGAGCAGGCCGGGCAGCAAGGCGCAGCCCGTCGTATCCAGTCCGCGTGTGATGGCTGACCAGTCGGCGTCGTGCAGATATCGGTCGAGGGAGGCTGGCGGGTTCGTCATGGTCGTCGCTGTTGTCGCTGAAGCGCATCATGGTGGACCCGTCCGCCGGCCGAAACACTCCGCTTCTTGCGATGTCATCGTGTGCATTCAGGCGCCGGGCAACCGCAGTCGGAAACGCGGAGACTAGGTGCTACCGCAGATGGTTGAACGGCCGGCGCACGAGCTCGGTGCCTGGCGCTTCAAGCATGTCGTGGCGGTGGATTGTGGCGTCGCGGGTACGTTAGCCGGCGATCGTGGTCCGCCAACGTGCGGGCGTGGCGCCCTCCCATTGGCGAAACGCACGGTTGAAGGAGTTCAGTTCTTCGAAACCAAGCAGGAAAGCGATTTCGCCGACGTCCAGATCGGTGGCGTCCAGCAGGCGACGGGCGAGCTGATGGCGCACCTGGTCCAGCACCTGCTGGTAGCTGGTGCCGACCTCACCGAGACGACGCTGCAGGGTGCGCGGGCTCAGGTGCAATGCTTCGGCCACCTGGGCCATGCGCAGGTGACCACCGCGCATGCCGCGCGACAGCACGTTCCATACCTTGTCGCGCAGCGGCGTGGTGGCGGTCTGCTCGCGCAACGAGCCTTCGAGCACGGGAAGCAGGCCGGCGAGGTGGCCATCGTCCTGCGTGACGAAGGGAAGGTCGAGATCGGCGCGCGCGTAGATGATGCGATCCTGCGGCGCGTTGAAGCGAAGCTCGCAGCGGAAATGCGCGTGCAGCAGCGTGCCATCGGCGGGGCGTCGCGTCAGTTCGATGCGCCGCAGGTGCAACGTGCGTCCTGTGCCACGCTCGGCCAGTGCAAAGTTGGAGGCGAACATGGCATCGACCAGCAGCCGTGGCGTGTGTCCTTCCGCGAGCATCCAGCGCATCGATACCGCCGCTTCGTCGCGGCCGAGTTCGACCACGACATCCTCCGGGCAGGTGAGTCGCTTGTAGCGCGCCAGTTTGTCCAATGCACCGCCGAGCGTGCCCGAATGCAGCGCGGCGGCGGTCACCATGTCGTATACCTCGGAGCGCGTGCCGTCGCCGAGCCGCAGGCCCAGCGAAGGGTCCTGGCAAACCGCTTCCACCGCGTGCCAGAACGCAAAGAACTGGGCAGTGGTGACCGTGGGCCGCGCTTCGGACATCAGGGCTCGCGGAAGGCCTGCATGGTCGAGCACCTCAGGGACATCCAGGCCGAGCGCGGCCATGCGCGCAAAGGCGCCACGACTGAGCGGAATCTGGTCGGCCCTCACGGTCGTGTTTCCCTTTGCGCGACTGGACAGAGCTTCAGAATACCGCCCGCAGCATGCGGTCGCGCTGCTCGGCGGCTTGTGGCGAACGATCGAAGTCAGTCGAAAGGCTGAGCTCGCGCCATTGTGCGTCTTCGGCGGCGACTTTGGCGGCCTGCTGGGCGGCCAGGTACACCGCATCCGAACCCAGCAGCAAGCGCAGCGGCGGCTGCTCGATACCGGCGATGCCGAGGATGGCCGTGGCGGCCTTGGCCGGATCGCCTGCTTCGTTGCCCATGTGCTCCTTGCGCAGCGCCATCATCGGCGCAAGCACGGCGGCGTATTCCGATGCCAGGGCGGGCGCGAAGACCGTCATCGAAGGACCGCCCCAGTCCGTGCGGAAACCACCGGGCTCGATCAGGGTGACCTTGATGCCGAACGCCGAAACTTCTTTCGCCAGCACTTCGGAAAAGCCTTCCACCGCCCACTTGGCGGACTGGTAGGCACCCATGCCGGGCACGCCGATGCGGCCGCCGATCGAGGAGAACTGGATGATGTGCCCCGAACGCTGGCGACGCAGTACCGGCAAGGCGGCGCGGGTGACATTCACGGTGCCGAAGAAATTGGTTTCCATCTGGGCGCGGAAGTCCTCGTCGCTGCCTTCCTCGATGGTGGCCAGGTTGCCGTAGCCGGCGTTGTTGACCAGTACGTCCAGACGTCCAAACGCATCGACGGCGGCCTGCACGGCATCGTGCGCGGCGCGGGCGTCGGTGACATCCAGCGCGACGGTGCGGACCTTGTCTCCGTAGCGCTCGACGAGGGCGTCCAGCTGGGATGGCTGGCGGGCCGTGGCGATCAATCGATGGCCCGCGGCCAAGACGGCTTCCGCAAGCGCCTTGCCGAAGCCGCGCGAACTGCCGGTGATGAGCCATACCTGTGACATGGGAACCTCCAAGGGGTCTGTGGGTACGCAGACCTTAGAGGCGGCCCGAGATGGCCGGTAATCCGATTGCGCCAAAGTGACGGCGGAGCCGTTGAGGCCCGGACGAGCGCCGAACGGCCCGTGCCGCATCACCAGGTCAGGTCGTCGGGCACCTTGAACTGGCTGTAGTACTCGTCGTCTTCGCTCTGCGATGTGCTCTCAGCCGACTGCCCGTGGTCCAGCACGACGGCGGAAGCGTCGCGTTCGCGTACCTTCTCCGCGGCAGCCCGTGGCAGCAACTCGTACCCGTCGCCGGAGCGGACGACCACAAGTGCCCCCTTCGCCAGCTGCGTACGCAACGATTCGTTGACCAGTACGCTGTGGATCTTGTCGCCGTCGGTGAAGCGATAGCTGATCTCGCCCTCGCGCTTGACCTTGTTGGCGTCGACGATCTGGCGGATCTGCGCGGCGAGTTCACGGGCATGCGCCTGTGCGTTGCGTTCGGCCGCCAACGCGCGATCGCGCTCTGCACGTTGCGCCTGCAGCTGCTGCGCGTCGATCTTGTCCTCAGGTGCTGCCGTCGGCGCCTTGCCCTGGCGTTGCTTGGCCTGCTCGCGCGCGATCTGGTCGACCTTGCCCTTCTTGGCGAGGCCGGCTTTCAGTAGCTGTTCCTGCAGGGGATTGCGCATCGTTGGATCGGTCTGGTCATGACGTCGGCCGCCGATTGTACCGCGCTCTGGCAGGCAACCTGGACGGGACGAACACGGCATGGCGACAAAGCCCATGGAAGATGGGCGGCACCGGCGTCCGCGCCATGATGACAAGGGTCAGTGTGATTCCGCATTTCAGCGATCACTCGGCCAACGAACGGACCTACCTTGCCTGGGTGCGTACGGCGATCTCGGTGATGGCGTTCGGCTTTCTGCTCGAACGGTTCGACATCTTCCTGCTGTTCACTTCCCGGGCCGCGTCCACGGTGACGGAGAACCTGCATACGCGGGCCTCGCAATGGCTCGGGCTCGGCCTGTTACTGGTCGGAGCGTTGATGATCGCCGGCGCCACGCTGCGCTATTACCGCAACCACAAGGCGATCGAGGCGGAGACTCCATCCACTTACGGGGACTCCTGGACCGCGCGCACGATGGCGGCGTTGCTGGTGGTCATGGCGATCTTTCTTACACTCTACGTGGCGAGACAGGTGGCCGCCCTGGGCTGAAGCCACGACGGGCCAACGAAAAACGGCGCCGTATCGCTACGGCGCCGTTCGCCATTGCAGGGCAGGGCAGATCAGAGCGCTTCGAACACGCCCGCCGCGCCCATGCCGGTGCCGATGCACATCGTCACCATGCCGTACTTCTGCTTGCGGCGGCGCATGCCGTGCAGCAGGGTGGCGGCGCGGATGGCGCCGGTGGCGCCCAGCGGGTGGCCGAGCGCGATGGCGCCGCCCAGCGGGTTCACCTTGGCGGGGTCGAGGCCAAGATCGCCGATCACCGCCAGGGCCTGCGCGGCGAAGGCTTCGTTGAGCTCGATCCAGTCCAGCTGGTCCTTGGTAAGGCCTACCTGCTTGAGCGCCTTCGGAATCGCTTCCTTCGGGCCGATGCCCATCACTTCCGGCTTCACGCCCGCCACCGAGTAGCCGACGAAACGGCCGATCGGGGCGAGGTTGAACTCCTTGATCGCCTTCTCGCTGGCCAGCAGCAGCGCGCCGGCGCCGTCGGACATCTGCGAGGAGTTGCCGGCCGTCACCGAGCCGCCGAACTTGTCGTTGCGGAACACCGTGCGCAGCTTGCTCAGCACTTCCAGCGTGGTGCCGGCACGCGGGCCTTCATCGGTGTCGATCACGCGGCTGTCGGTGGTGATGCCGCGCGTGGCGAGGTCGGGGTAATGGTCGTCGAGCTGGAACGGGGTGATCTCGTCCTTGAACTCGCCGGCGGCAATGGCGGCCAGCGCGCGGCGATGGCTTTCCACCGCGAAGGCGTCCTGCTGCTCGCGGGTGACCTTCCACTGCTCGGCCACCTTCTCGGCGGTGATGCCCATGCCGTAGGCGATGGCCACATCTTCCTTGTTGGCGAAGATGGCGGGGTTCATCGCCACCTTGTGGCCCATCATTGGCACCATGCTCATGCTCTCGGTGCCGGCGGCGATCATCAGGTCGGCGACGCCGAGCTGGATGCGATCGGCGGCCATCGCGATGGCTTGCACGCCGGACGAGCAGAAGCGGTTGATGGTGACGCCCGGCACCGTGTACGGCAGGCCGGCCAGCAGCGAGCCGATGCGGGCGACGTTCATGCCTTGCTCGGCTTCGGGCATGGCACAGCCGACGATCACGTCTTCGATGCGATGCGGATCGACGCCCGGCGCCTGCGCCATCACGGCGCGGATCACGTGGGCGAGCATGTCGTCCGGACGGGTGTTGCGGAACACGCCGCGCGGCGCCTTGCCGACCGGCGTGCGGGTGGCGGCGACGATGTAGGCGTCTTGCACTTGCTTGGTCATGGTTTTGCTCCGTGGCGTCGCGCGTGGTTCGCAGCGACACACTCAAAGTTTGGTTCGCTCGATAGACGCGCTATCAGTTACGCAGCGGCTTGCCGGTGGTCATGGTGTGGGCGATGCGGGCCTGGGTCTTCTCCGTCTTGGCCAGCTCCACGAAGTGCTTGCGTTCCAGCGCGAGCAGCCATTCCTCATCGACCTGCGAACCGCGCTCGATCTTGCCGCCGCACAGCGTGTCCGCGATGCGCGTGGCGATCGCCACGTCATGCGGCGAGGCGAAATAGCCCTCGGCGAGGTTGGCGAGCGAGGCCTGGAACGTGGCGGTGCCCACGTCGCCGGCGACCGGGATGGTGCGGGCCATCATCGGCGGGCGCCAGCCGCTTTCGGCGAGCGACAGCGCGACCTTCTTGGCGACGTACAGCAGCTCGTAGGCGTTGAACACCACTACGTCGCTGTCCCGCAGCAGGCCGAGCTGCTTGGCTTCCAATGCGCTGCCCGAGACCTTGGCCATCGCCACCGTCTCGAATACCTTCTTCAGCGCTTCGAACGGATCTTCCGGGTTGGCCTTGGCAGCGCGGATCGCCAGCTCATGCAGGCCACCACCCGCCGGCAGCAGGCCGACGCCGGCCTCGACCAGGCCGATGTAGCTTTCCAGCGCGGCCACGGTGCGGGCCGAGTGCATCTGGAATTCGCAGCCGCCGCCGAGGGCAAGGCCGCGCACGGCGGACACCACCGGCACCAGCGAGTGCTTGATGCGCATGCTGGTGGCCTGGAAGTTGGCGACCATCTTTTCGAAGTCGTCGAACTTGCCGGCCTGCAGCAGACCCAGTGCACCCTTGAGGTCGGCACCGGCCGAGAACGGCTCGCCGGTCTGCCAGATCACTACAGCCTTGAGCTGCTGCTCGGCAACGTCGATCGCCTGCTGCACGCCATCGAGCACGAAGTCGTTGACCGTGTTCATCTTGGTCTTGAACGAGATGATGCCCACGCCATCGTCGCCCAGCGTCCACAGGCGCACGCCGTCGTTCTCCCACACCGTGGTGCCCTGGTCGAACTTCTCGCCCAGGATCGGATCGGGGAACAGCTGGCGCTGGTAGACCGGGTGCTGCGAGCGCGGCTTGTTCTTGCCTTCGGCAGCGGACCAGGAGCCGTCCTTGCCGTGCACGCCGTTGCGGCCGTCGGTGACCCACGCCGGCAGCGGCGCCTTGCTCATGGCCTTGCCGGCGGCGATGTCCTCGGCGATCCAGCCGGCCACCTGCTGCCAGCCGGCGGCTTGCCAGGTCTCGAACGGGCCGAGCTTCCAGCCGTAGCCCCAGCGGATGGCGAAGTCGACGTCGCGCGCAGTGTCGGCGATGTCGGCCAGGTGATAGGCGGTGTAGTGGAACAGGTCGCGGAAGGTCGCCCACAGGAACTGCGCCTGCGGATCATTGGACGCGCGCAGCTTGCCGAACTTCTCGGCCGGGTCCTTGATGGCGAGGATGGCGGACACCTCGTCCGACGCCTTCTGCTCGGACGGACGGTAATCCTGCTTGGCCACGTCGATCACGACGATGTCCTTGCCGGCCTTGCGGTAGAAGCCCGCGCCGGTCTTCTGGCCCAGCGCGCCCTTTTCGATCAGGGCGGAAAGCCACACCGGCGCCTTGAAGTACTCATGCCACGGATCGTCGGCCAGCGTGTCGGCCATGGTCTTGATCACGTGCGCCATGGTGTCCAGGCCGACCACGTCCGCGGTGCGGTAGGTGGCGCTCTTGGGGCGGCCCACGGCCGGGCCGGTCAGGGCATCGACCACGTCAAAGCCCAGGCCGAACTGCTGCGTGTGATGCATGGTGGCCAGCATCGAGAACACGCCGATGCGGTTGCCGATGAAGTTCGGCGTGTCCTTGGCGTACACCACGCCCTTGCCGAGCGCGGTGGTGAGGAACGCCTCGAGGCCTTCCAGCACGTTCTTGTCCGTCAGCTTGGTCGGGATCAGTTCGACCAGATGCATGTAGCGCGGCGGATTGAAGAAATGCACACCGCTGAAACGGTGGCGCATCTCTTCCGGAAGCGCCTCGGCGAGTCCATTGATCGACAGGCCCGAGGTGTTGGAGGCGATGACGGCGGTCGGCGACAGGTGGGTAGCGATCTTCTTGTAGAGATCCAGCTTCCAGTCCATCCGCTCGGCGATCGCCTCGATCACCAGATCCACGTCCTTCAGGTGCTCCAGATCCTCGTCGTAGTTGGCGGGGATGATGGCGCCGGCGATGGTCTTGTCGGCCAGCGGGGCAGGCGAAAGCTTCTGCAGGTTGGCGATGGCCTTCAGGGCGATGCCACTCTTGGGACCGTCCTTGGCGGCCAGGTCGAACAGCACGGTTTCGACGCCGGCATTGGTCAGGTGCGCGGCGATCTGCGCGCCCATGACGCCGGCGCCGAGCACCGCGGCCTTGCGGATGCGCAGCGCTGCCTTGGGTGTGGATGGAGCGGTCATTGGTTTCTCCGTAGTGCAAGACACAGGAAGGTGAAGCGGGTGGCCGTGGCCGGCCGAGGATGTTCGGTCGCCGGGATCAGGGGGATTTGAGGCCGGCGGCGGCGAAGCGGATCAGGTGCTGGGCGGTCTGCTCACGATGCACGTGCTCGGTGACATCGCTTTTTCGTTGGATCATGCCGAAGCCGGACATGGCATGGGTCAGGGCGCCGGTCACCAGGTCGACGCGCCAGTACAGCTCCTCCTTGCTCAGGTGGGGCAGCAGGCGGGCGAACTCCGCGGTGAACTGGCGCATCACGTGGCCGTAGTTGTCCGACAGGAACTTGCGCAAGGTGTCGTCGTGCTCGGCGAAAGCGCGGGCCAGCACGCGCATGAACAGGGAACCGTTGCCATCATGGGAGAGCTCCAGTGCCGGCACGATGAAGGCGGCGAGCACCTCTTCGATGCTGGTATCCGGCTCCCCGGCGATCTTCTGCAGCGCCGCCATGCGTCGGCCGTTCAACTGGTCCAGACGGCGGCGGAAGACCTCCTCGATCAGGCGGTCCTTGGAGCCGAAGTGGTAGTTGACGGCGGCGAGGTTGACCCCGGCAGCGGCCGTGAGCTGGCGCAGCGAGGCGCCTTCGAAGCCATGCCTGGCGAACAGTTCCTCGGCGGCGCCGAGGATGCGCTCCTTGGTCGGCAGGACGGCGTGCGATGCTGACATGCTCGATGATCCCGGAATCAAACGATCGTTTGAGCATACGCGGGTCGATTTGCGCCCGTCAAACGATCGTTGGACTGGTGTGCGGGCGGGCCTGCGCGCGACTTGCGTATCAGTTAGAATCTGTCAAACTTTCGTGAGCTAAATCCGCATATTGACGCCGGATTTGGCGTAATTTGCCGGCAAAGACCGGCCCGCCCACTCAGATACCAGTTTTCCCGGAGCAGACTCATGGCGCTGGAGCGCACCCTTTCCATCATCAAGCCCGACGCCGTTGCCAAGAACGTGATCGGTGAAATCTACGCTCGCTTCGAAAAGGCCGGCCTCAAGGTCGTTGCCGCCAAGATGAAGCACCTGTCGCGCCAGGAAGCCGAAGGCTTCTACGCCGTGCACAAGGAGCGTCCGTTCTTCAAGGCGCTGGTCGAGTTCATGATTTCCGGTCCGGTGATGATCCAGGCGCTGGAAGGCGAGAACGCCATCCTCAAGAACCGCGAGCTGATGGGCGCCACCAATCCGAAGGACGCCGCGCCGGGCACGATCCGCGCCGACTTCGCCGACTCCATCGACGCGAACGCCGTGCATGGTTCCGACGCTGCCGAAACGGCTGCCGTCGAAATCGCGTACTTCTTCGCCTCGACGGAAGTCTTCTCGCGCTGAGGTATGAAGTTGTGAACCAGGCAGTATCCACCACCACCGACAAGGTCAACCTGCTCGACTTCGATCGCCAGGGCCTGCGTGATTTCTTCGCGCAGCTGGGCGAGAAGCCGTATCGCGCCGAGCAGGTGATGAAGTGGATCTACCACCGCCTGGAAGACAACTTCGAAAACATGACTGACGTCGGCAAGGCGCTTCGGGCGAAGCTCGAAGCGTCGTGCTATGTCGGTCCGCCGAAGACCCTTTTCGACAAGGGCGCCGCCGACGGCACGCACAAGTGGCTGCTCGGCATGGATGGCGGCAACGCCATCGAAGCGGTGTACATCCCGGAGCCGACCCGCGGCACGCTGTGCGTGTCCTCGCAGGTCGGCTGCGGCCTCAACTGCCAGTTCTGCTCCACCGCGACGCAGGGCTTCAACCGCAACCTCTCCACCGCCGAAGTCATCGGCCAGATGTGGGTGGCGGCCAAATACCTCGGCAATGTCACGCACCAGAACCGCCGCATCACCAACGTGGTGATGATGGGCATGGGCGAGCCGCTGCTGAACTTCGACAACGTGACCAAGGCCATGAGCCTGATGCGCGACGATCTCGGCTTCGGCCTGGCATCCAAGCGCGTCACCCTGTCGACCGCCGGCCTCGTGCCGATGATCGACAAGCTGTCGGAAACCATCGACGTGTCGCTGGCCGTGTCGCTGCACGCCGCCAACGACGAGCTGCGCACCGAGCTGGTGCCGCTCAACAAGCGCTACCCGATCGCCGAGCTGATGGCCTCGTGCCAGCGCTGGCTCGATCGCAAGCCGCGCACCTCGATCACCTTCGAGTACACCCTGATGAAGGGTGTCAACGACCAGCCCGAGCACGCCCGTCAGCTGATCAAGCTGATGCGGCGCATGCCGACGTGCAAGGTCA
The DNA here is from genome assembly GCA_000632805.1 of Dyella jiangningensis. GTDB lineage: Bacteria > Pseudomonadota > Gammaproteobacteria > Xanthomonadales > Rhodanobacteraceae > Dyella > Dyella jiangningensis. The sequence continues at coordinate 1,556,872 of CP007444.1, forward strand.
ACCTGATTCCGTTCAATCCTTTTCCTGGCACGCGTTTCGAGCGCTCCGACGCCGAAACCATCCGCGCCTTCCAGACCCAGTTGCTCAACGCCAATGTGTTGACCATGTTGCGCCGCACGCGCGGTGACGACATCGATGCCGCATGTGGTCAGCTCAAGGGGCAGGTATTGGATCGCACCCGTCGCCAGGCCGAATTTCGCAAGCGTCTGGACGAGGGGGCGAGCCATGCGGCTTGAACGAGTCCTGCTGAGCGCCGGCCTTGCCGTCGCGCTGTCGGGTTGTGTCACCACCACGACTACCGAAGCCGGTGGCGTGGCCACGAAAATCCCGCGAACCACCAAGGCTGAGCAGCGCGAGGAAGGGGCGCGCGTGCACACCCAGTTGGGCCAGCAGTACATGGAGCACGGCGACCTGCAGGATGCCATGGTCAAGCTCAACAAGGCGCTGGATTTCGATCCCAACTACGTGCCTGCCCACACCGTCCTGGCGGTGCTGTACGAGCGCATCAACGACCTGCCGAACGCGGAGCTGCATTACCGCAAGGCGCAGGCGTTGGCGCCTGCCAAGGGCGACACCAACAACAATCTTGGCCTGTTCCTGTGCAGCCGGGAAGGCAAGGCCGCCGAGGCCATGCCGTATTTCCAGAAGGCCGTGGCCGACCCGTTCTACCAGACGCCCTCGCTGGCCTGGACCAACGCCGGCAGCTGCCTGACGCGTAGCCGCGATTTCGCCGGCGCGGAAGTCGACTTCCGCAAGGCGATCGAGATCGACCCGCAGAACGCCGAGGCGTTGTATCAGCTCGCCAACGTGCTTTATCTTCAGAACGATGCGTTCCGCGCACGTGCTTTCATCCAGCGCTTCGACGCGCTGGGTCAGCCGAGTGCGGCGGCGCTGAAGCTTGGTCACGACATCGAATCACGGTTGGGCAACAAGGATGCTGCTCTCAACTACAGCAGGCGACTGCAGAGCCAGTTCCCGGATTCGGAACAGGCGCGCGCCCTCGACGCAACCGCACGCCAATGACATCCCAGCAGTCACATACGGCCAACAGCGGCAACCGAGCATTCCCTTTTACCGAAGTACCCGACGCCACCATGGACACGGAACATTCTTCGCTGGAAACGAACCACGCCAGGCTCGGCAGCCGCCTGCGCGCCGCGCGTGAAGCCCGCGGCCTCGACGTGGAAACCTGCGCGCATGCGCTGCGTCTCCCCGTGCGCGTGTTGCGCCAGATCGAAGGAAACGAGTACGAGGGTATCGACTACCAGGTCTACCTGGGAGGCTACCTGACCAAGTACGCGCGCTATCTCGGCGTGGACGAGGCGGAAGTGAAGGGCGAGCTGGAGCGCATCAAGCCCAGTCAACCCACGCTGGTGGCGACGGGCGGCATTTCGCACTCGCGCTACCTGCTGGAGCATTACGCTCGCGCCGCCACCTATGTGGTCCTGACCGCCGCCATCGTCGTGCCCACCATCTGGCTGGGCGTGCGCGGCACGCTTGATCGCGACGTGAGTCATCTGGCGCCGCTCGATGCCGCGCCGGTGGCGCAGGTCGATGTACCCGCCAGCGCTTCGACGACTGCCGCAACGGCCGTGACTGCCTCCGACGCCAATGCCAGCGTCGCGGATGCGAACGGCAATGTCGCATCCACCGCTCCGGCAACGCCACCGCAGGCGGTTGCGCCGGCACCGGCTGCACAGCAGGAGCAGGACCAGCAGCCGCTGATGGCCTCCATGACCCCGTTCCCGAACCTCGGGGGCGATGCCGCGCGTCCGGCGGCCCAGTCGGCCCCCGCCGATGCGCCTGTCGGCAATGGTGCCCACAGCCTGGTGCTGAGCCTGCAGGGCGCCAGTTGGGTGGAAGTCACCGCCAAGGACGGATCACGCCTCGAGTACGGTCTGCTGCCGGCTGGCAGTTCCAAGACCTACCACAGCGATCAGCCGCTGGAAGTGCGCATCGGCAACGCCAATGGTGCGCAGGTCATGCTGGATGGCCAGCCCATGGCACTCGACGGTTATCGTCGCTCCAACGTCGCCCATTTCCGTGTGGATGTGCGCGACGGCAAGGCCTCGCCGGCCGGCGCCTGATCATCCATGCCGGACCTGTGCGGTCCGGCGCAATCGGTTATGCTTGCCCATTGTCCGCCCGGCACCGTGCGGACCATGGGCTGATTTCTTTTTTCCGCACGACTGGCGCCTCGCAAGTGCATCCGGCGTGCGGTTTCCAAAGGTGATTGCATGGCATTTGAAGAGTACGACGAATTCGAACAGAGCGAACGCGTACAACAGTGGTTGCGCCAGAACGGCCTGTCCATCGTCGTCGGCATTGCCATCGGCCTCGTCGGCATCTTCGGCTGGCAGCAATGGAACAAGCACAAGGCCGATCACCAGTCGGAAGCCGCCAATCTCTATCAGCAGGTGCAGGATGCGGCCGCCGCCGGCAAGGCGGACAGCGCCGACTCGCTGACCGAGCAGTTGCTCAAGGACTACACCGACACCTCGTACGCTGCGTTTGCGGCGGCCGATCGCGCACAGCGCCAGGTGCAGGCCAAGCAGTTCGACAAGGCGATCGAGTCGCTGGGTTGGGCCGAGAGCCACGCCGGCGACGCCAATCTGAAGGCCCTCATGCAGCTGCGTACCGCGCGCATATTGCTGGCCGAAGGCAAGGGCGCCGATGCGCTGACCGTGCTGGATCGCATGCCCCCAAAGAGTTACGACGGCGTCGCGCAGGAACTACGCGGCGATGTGCTGGTCAAGCTTGGGCGTCCGGACGAAGCCCGCAAGGCATACGAAGCCGCCAAGGCGGCGCTGGGCGAGAACGCGCCTCAGAGCGTGCAGATGAAAATCGATGATCTGGCCGTGGCCGGGAAGCAGGGTGCATGAAACCTGAAGTGAAGAAGCACGGTGCGATGAAGCGCGTGTGGCTGGTGGCATTGACCTCGCTGGTCGTGCTCGCCGGCTGCCATTCGTTCAAGAAGGAAAACGTCCAGCCGCCGACGCCGCTGGCCAAGGATTTCAAGCCGACCGTGCAGGTCACCAAGCTGTGGACCAGCAGCGTGGGCGATGGTGCCGGCGACAGCGGTGTGCGCCTGCGCCCCGCCTTCGCCGATGGCGTGCTCTATGCCTGCAGCACCGACGGCAAGATCGCCGCTTTCGACGCCGCCAACGGCAAGACCCTCTGGACCAAGAGCTCCCGCACCCAGGGTTGGTTCGGCTGGGGCGACAAGAAGCGCGCCGACGCCTTGTACGCGGGCGGCCCGGCTGTGTCCGGCGACCTGGTGGTCGTGGGTACGCTCGATGGCCACATCTATGGCATCAATGCGAAGGACGGCAGTCCGCGCTGGGAGTCGGTGGTCAACTCCGAAGTGATCTCCGCGCCGGTCGTCTCCGGCAATCTGGTGATCGCCCGCACCCAGGATGGCCGCCTGTACGGTTTCGACAGCAGCAACGGCGAGCGTCGCTGGGTCTACGACCAGGACACCGTGCCGCTGCTGAGCCTGCGTGGCAACGGTCCGCTGATGGTCGCCAACGGCGTGGTGTTCTACGGCAGCGATGCCGGCAAGCTGGTGGCGCTGCGCATGGACAACGGCGAGAAGCTGTGGGAACAGTCCCTCGCCAGCGGCGAAGGCCGCACCGAGATCGAGCGCCTGAGCGATGCCGATGGCGCCATCCTGCTCCAGGGCAACACGCTGTACAGCGCCGCCTACCACGGCAATCTCGCCGCGGTGGACGGCCCCAGCGGTCGTCCGCTGTGGAGCCGCCCGTTCTCCACGTTCACGTCCCTGGACGTCAACAACAATGCGATCTACGGCGTCAACGATGATTCGCAGGTGTGGGCGTTCGACAAGAACGGCGGTGCCGACATGTGGAAGAACGATTCCCTCAAGTATCGCTGGCTGACCGGCCCGGCCGTGCAGGGCGACTACGTCGTCGTGGGCGACCTGGAAGGCTATGTGCACTGGCTGCAGACCGGTGACGGTGCACTGGCCAGTCGCGAGCGCCTGTCCAAGAAAGCCATCCGTGCCCAGCCGCTGGTGGTGGGCGACACCGTGTACGTCGAAGACGTGAAGGGCCGTATCGGCGCTTACCGTCTCGGCGCGCGCTGATCGCGTCATAAGGTTGTCCCATGCTGCCCGTCGTTGCCCTGGTCGGTCGTCCCAATGTCGGTAAATCGACCCTCTTCAACGCAATGACGCGCAGCCGTGACGCCCTGGTGGCCGACATGCCGGGCGTCACGCGAGATCGCCATTACGGCGTGTGCCGCACCGGCGCACGTCCGTTCGTGGTGGTCGACACCGGCGGCCTGTCCGGTGAAGAAGAAGGTATCGAGGGCCTGACCGCACAGCAGGTGCGCCTGGCCATCGAGGAAGCCAGCGTGCTGGTGTTCGTGGTCGATGCACGCGATGGCCTGCTGCCGCAGGACCGCACCATCCTCGACGAGCTGCGTCGCAGCGGCAAGCCGATCATCGCCGCGGTCAACAAGACCGATGGCCTGGATCTGCAGAACGCCATGGCGGAATTCGCCGTGTTCGGCATTGGCAACACGCTGCCGTTGTCCGCTGCGCACAACCGCGGCACCGACGATCTCATTGCGTCGGCGCTCACGCTGCTGCCGGAAGACACGCACGAAGAAGGCGAAGCCGTCGACCCGGACAGCATCCGCGTTGCCATCGTCGGCCGCCCCAACGCAGGCAAGTCCACGCTGATCAATCGCCTGCTGGGCGAAGACCGCCTGATCGTCTCCAGTGTGGCCGGCACGACGCGCGACCCGATCAAGGTGTCGCTGGAGCGCGATGGTCGCAAGTACACCCTGATCGACACCGCCGGCGTGCGCCGCAAGGCTCGCGTGGAAGAGGCGGTGGAGAAGTTCAGCGTCATCAAGACGCTGCAGTCCATGGCCGCCGCTCAGGTGGTGGTGGTCATGGTCGATGCCCGCGAAAACCTGGCCGACCAGGATCTCACCCTGATCGGCCATGCCGTCGACGAGGGCAGGGCGTTGGTCATTGCCGTCAACAAGTGGGACGGCATGGACAGCTACCAGCGCGAGCAGTGCCAGAGCGCGCTGGCTCGGCGCCTGCAGTTCGTCGACTGGGCCAAGACCGTATTCATCTCCGCGCTGCACGGTTCCGGCCTGCGCGAGCTGATGAAGGCCGTCGTGCGTGCGCATCACGCGGGGACCAAGGAGCTGAGCTCCTCCGATCTCACCAAGACGCTGGAGATGGCCTACGAGGGCTACCAGCCTCCGCTGGTCCGTGGTCACGCGCCCAAGTTGCGGTTCGCGCACCCAGGCGGGACCAACCCGCCGACCATCGTGATCCACGGTAGTCGTACCAAGCACATTGCCCCTGCCTACCGGCGCTACCTGGAAAACTTCTTCCGCAAGCGCTACAAGCTCGAAGGCACGCCGGTGCGCATTGCGTTCCGCGACGGTGAAAATCCGTTCGCCGGCAAGAAGAACGTGCTGACCGACAGCCAGAAACGCAAGCGTCAGCGCATGATCCGCGAGATGAAGAAGCGCAAGTAAGGCCCGCGCTACGGTAGGAGCGCACCCTGTGCGCGACCGCGGGGCGTAGCGTCATACCTGTCCGCGGTCTTCGCGATTTGCCGTTTCATAACCCCGCCCACGCCGGAAACCACGTGGCGCGCGCTTGCCGTGGCCTACGCGTCGCGCACAGGGTGCGCTCCCACACGGCACGGGGAGTGGCGTGTGCTTGGACGCGCGTGGTGTCCGCCGTAAGCTAGTTCAATGACAAGCCTCAATCGCGACAGCTGGCTGGATACGCTCCGCGCCAGCATTCCAGAGATTTCTCCCGCCGAAGCGTTGGCCCGGCAGGCACAGGGTGGTCTACTCATCGACGTGCGCGAGGACGGCGAACGCGCCAGTGGTACGCCGATGGGCGCCGTCGGACTTTCACGCGGCTTCCTCGAGCTGCGCATTGAGCAGGTCGAGGCCGACCGGCAGCGCACGCTCCTCGTGTTGTGCGGTAGCGGACAACGTTCGCTGCTTGCCTCCGAAGCCCTGCAGCGCATGGGCTATAGCCAGGTGGCCTCGGTGTCGGGCGGCTTCCAGCGCTGGAAAGCAGAAGGCTTGCCGATAGCCTTGGGAGCGTTGGATGGCGATGCGGCGGAGCGTTATGCGCGGCAACTACAGTTGCCGCAGATTGGCGAGGCAGGGCAGGCGAAGCTCTCGTCGGCACGTGTTGCCTTGCTGGGCGCGGGCGGCCTCGGTGCGCCCGCTGCGCTTTATCTGGCAGCTGCCGGCGTCGGCCAGCTAACCCTGATCGATGACGATCGCGTCGAACGTTCCAACCTCCATCGCCAGGTGATCCATGCCGATGCGCGCGTCGGCATGCACAAGACGGAATCGGCCCGCATCGCGCTGGCGGCGCTCAATCCGCGTGTACAGGTGGATATCCGCAATGAGCGCCTGCAGGCTGACAACGTCGAGCGGCTGCTGGGCGGTCATGATCTGGTGATCGATGGCGCGGACAACTTTCCGGCGCGTTACCTCGTGGCCGCGGCATCGCAACGGCTGAAATTGCCGATGATCTACGGCGCGGTGGAGCGTTTCACGGGACAGGTCAGCGTGTTTGATCCTCGACGTGCCGATTCACCGTGTTACCGCTGCCTGTTCCCGGAGCCACCCTCGGCTGCGGAGGCACCCAACTGCAGCGAGGCTGGGGTATTGGGCGTGTTGCCGGGCATCGTGGGCCTGCTGCAGGCAACCGAGGCGTTGAAATTGATCCTCGGCATCGGCGAACCGTTGGTGGGACGCCTGCTCGCATTTGATGCGTTGGCGATGCGTTTTCGCGAAACGCGCTTGCCACGCGACCCGGGATGTCCGGGTTGCGGCTCGCATGTCACCTTCGGTGGCTATCAGGACATCGCCGAGCTCTGCGCTTCCGCCGGCTGATCCAGGTCGGCCGGTAGCAGGCCGTAGACCGCTGCATCCACTGGCGTGCCATCGATCACCAGTCGGTGGCGTGCGATGCCCTCGAATCGCGCGCCGGCTTTTTCAGCGCAACGTCGGCTCGTCTGGTTCTCCACGGCCGCGACGATTTCGATGCGGCAAAGTCCCAGCGCCTCGAAGCCGAACGTCGCCAGGCGCCGCGCCGCCCGTGCCGCCACGCCCTGGCCTTGTGCCTGGGTGCGTACCCAATAACCCAGGTTGGCGCTGCGGTGCTGGTTGTCGAAGCGGTTGAGGCCGACGCCGCCGAGCAGCATGCCGTTGCCGTCGAAGACGCCGAACGCGCAGGGCTCGCCACCTTCCGCGGCGGACCGGCAGCGTTCGATCCAACGGATCGCATCCTCCCGCCGGTAACCCGAGTGGCACCAGGGAAGCCAGCGTCCGACCGTCGAGACCGACTCGCGGGCGGCTTCGTACAACGCGTCGGCGTGCGACGGCTGCCACAGGCAAAGCTGCAGGCCAGGCGTCGTCAGTTGCAGGGAGGCGGGCAGCTTGGTCGGGTCGTTCATGCGTTTTGTTTGTACGCGCCGGGGGGAGCCGGGATAATACGGTTCTTTGCAGCCAGGCCCGACCATGACCGCACGCATCCTCGATGGCAAACGCATTGCGCAGGAACTGATGGAGCGGATCGAGCGCCGCGTCGTCGAGCGCAAGGGCAAGGGCCTCGCGGAGCCAGGTCTGGCCGTGGTCCTTGTGGGCGACGACGCCGCCTCGTCGGTCTATGTTCGCAACAAGCGCAAGGCCTGCCACCAGGTCGGGTTCCGCTCCTTCGATTTCGACCTGCCGTCGAGCACCACGCAGGAAGAGCTGATCGCGCTGATCGACAAGCTCAACGCCGATCCGGCCGTGCACGGCATCCTGGTGCAGTCGCCGCTGCCTGATCACATCGACGAGGACGCGCTGGTCGATCGCATCGATCCCGGCAAGGACGTCGACGGATTCCAGGCGGTCAACGTGGGACGCCTTGCCTTGCGTCGATTCGGCCTGCGCCCTTGCACACCGCGTGGCGTGATGACCTTGCTCGGCCACACCGATCGTCCGGTGCGTGGACAGCATGCGGTGGTGGTCGGCGTTTCCAATCACGTGGGCCGGCCGTTGGCGCTCGAGTTGCTGATCGCCGGCTGCACCACCACGTGCTGCCACAAGTTCACCCGCGATCTCGAAAGCTTCATTCGCCAGGCCGACATCGTCATCGTTGCTGTCGGAAGGCCAGGCCTGGTGAAGGGTGAGTGGATCAAGCCGGGTGCGGTGGTGATCGACGTCGGCATCAATCGCCTGGAAGACGGCCGGCTGGTGGGCGACGTGGATTTCGCTGCCGCCGCCGAGCGCGCCAGCTGGATCACGCCGGTGCCGGGTGGCGTGGGTCCGATGACCGTGGCGACGCTGCTGGAAAACACACTGGAAGCAGCCGAAGCGCGGGATGTGGCGCATCGCGGCTGATCGCCTGGGCGCTCCACTGTGGGAGCGCACCGTTTGCGCGACTGTGGGCGCGACCGACTTTCAGTATCCGTTTTTGTCCCAATCGCGCCGCGCAAATTTCACCCGGGGCCATGCGTCTGACCGTCGTTGCGCACAGGGTGTGCTCCCACGAGGGAAGGGACGAATCGCGCCTTCCGTTCATGCGATGAGTAGCGGGCCCACGGGCTTCCGCGTATAATCCTCTCTTTGCAGCGGGACTTTTCGCATGCGCATCCTCGCCGAGGCTCTCACCTACGACGATGTTTATCTTGTTCCGGCTCATTCGGCCGTCCTTCCGCGTGATGTAGACACCTCCACGCGACTCACCCGAAACCTGCGCCTGAACATTCCCATCGTGTCCGCCGCCATGGACACGGTGACCGAAGCCCGCCTCGCCATCACCATGGCCCAGCAGGGCGGCATCGGCATCATCCACAAGAACATGACCGCCGAGCAGCAGGCCGCCGAAGTGCGCCTGGTGAAGAAGTTCGAGGCGGGCGTCATCCGCAACCCGATCACCGTCGGTCCGAATACCTCGATTCGCGAAGTGCTGCAGCTCACCCGCGCAGCCAACATCTCCGGCGTGCCGGTGGTGGAAGGCGAGAAGCTGGTCGGCATCGTCACCAGCCGCGACCTGCGTTTCGAGCGCAAGCACGACGACCCGGTGCGCAACATCATGACGCGCCAGGACAAGCTCGTGACCGTGCGCGAAGGCGCCGACCAGGACGAAGTGCTGCAGCTGCTGCACAAGCACCGCATCGAGAAGGTGCTGGTCGTCAACGACGACTACCAGCTGCGCGGCCTGATCACCGTCAAGGACATCCAGAAAGCCCGCGACAACCCGAACGCCGCCAAGGATCGCCTCGAGCGCCTGGTCGTCGGCGCCGCGGTGGGTGTGGGCGGCGACACCGAGCAGCGCGTCGAAGCGCTGGTCGATGCCGGCGTCGACGTGATCGTGGTCGATACCGCGCATGGTCATTCGCAGGGCGTCATCGAGCGCGCTGGTTGGGTCAAGAAACGTTACCCGCACGTCGAAGTCATCGCAGGCAACATCGTCACTGGCGAAGCGGCGCGTGCGCTGCTGGATGCTGGCGTCGATGCGGTGAAGGTGGGTGTTGGCCCCGGTTCGATCTGCACCACGCGCGTCGTTGCCGGCGTGGGCGTGCCGCAGATCACCGCCATCGACCTGGTCGCCACCGCACTGAAGGACGAAATCCCGCTGATCGCCGACGGCGGCATCCGCTATTCGGGCGATATCCCGAAGGCGCTGGCCGCTGGCGCATCCACCGTGATGCTGGGTTCGATGTTCGCCGGCACCGAAGAGTCGCCGGGTGAGGTCGAGCTGTTCCAGGGTCGCTCCTACAAGAGCTACCGCGGCATGGGTTCGCTGGGTGCGATGGCGCTGGGTTCCAAGGACCGCTACTTCCAGGACGAGGCCGACGCCGACAAGCTGGTGCCCGAAGGCATCGAAGGTCGCGTGCCGTACCGCGGTCCGCTGCGCAACATCATCCACCAGCTGATCGGTGGCCTGCGCGCCTCGATGGGCTACCTGGGTGCGGCAACCATCGAGGACGTGCGCCAGAAGGCGCAGTTCGTGAAGGTGACCAGCGCCGGTGTCACCGAGGCGCATCCGCACGACATCCAGATCACGAAGGAAGCGCCGAACTATCGGCTGAATTCGTAAGGATCCGCGCCGGCCTCATGGCCGGCGCATCGTTTCAACCGAAGCCAACGGCGTGCGCCCGCATGACGTTGGCTTCGCATTCCAGAGATTCAGACGTGGGGCCGGCCACCTGGTCCCATCCGGAGCCGGACCATGACCGATATCCATAGCGACAAAATCCTCATCCTCGATTTCGGCGCGCAGTACACCCAATTGATCGCCCGCCGCGTCCGCGAGATCGGCGTGTACTGCGAGATCTGGGCGTGGGACCACGACCCGGCCGAGATCGCTGCGTTCGGCGCCAAGGGCATCATCCTGTCCGGTGGTCCGGAATCGACCACGTTGCCGGGCGCGCCCAAGGCGCCGCAGGAAGTGTTCGATTCGGGCCTGCCCATCCTGGGCATCTGTTACGGCATGCAGACCCTGGCCGCGCAACTGGGCGGCGCCACCGAGGCCGCCGATGCGCGCGAGTTCGGTCACGCCGAAGTGGATATCGTCGCCAAGAGCCGCCTGTTCGCGGAGCTGAGCGACCACGACAGCATGCACCGTCTGGACGTCTGGATGAGCCATGGCGACCACGTCGCCAAGGCGCCGCCGGGCTTCGTCATCACCGGCACTACCGACCGCATCCCGGTCGCGGTGATGGAGAACGAGGACAAGCGCTGGTATGGCGTTCAGTTCCATCCGGAAGTGACCCACACCAAGCAGGGCACCAACCTGCTCAAGCGGTTCGTCACGGAGATCTGTGGTTGCCAGACGCTGTGGACCGCCGCGCACATCATCGAAGACCAGATTTCCCGCGTGCGCGAGCAGGTGGGCGACGACCATGTGCTGCTGGGCCTCTCCGGCGGCGTGGATTCCTCCGTGGTGGCCGCGCTGCTGCACCGGGCCATCGGTGACCAGCTGACCTGCGTGTTCGTCGACACCGGCCTCCTGCGCTGGCAGGAGGGTGACCAGGTGATGGCCACCATGGCCGAGCACATGGGCGTGAAGGTGATCCGCGTTAATGCGGCCGAGCGCTACTTCAAGGCGCTGGAGGGCGTGGCCGATCCCGAAGCCAAGCGCAAGATCATCGGTCGACTGTTCGTTGAGATCTTCGACGAGGAATCGGCCAAGGTCACCAACGCCGGCCACGGCCAGGTGAAGTGGCTGGCGCAGGGCACCATCTACCCCGACGTGATCGAGTCGGCCGGCAGCAAGACCGGCAAGGCCCATGTCATCAAGAGCCACCACAACGTGGGCGGCCTGCCGGAGCACATGAAGCTCAAGCTGGTCGAGCCGCTGCGCGAGCTGTTCAAGGACGAGGTGCGTCGCATCGGCGTGGAACTCGGCCTGCCGCGCGCCATGGTCTACCGCCATCCGTTCCCGGGCCCCGGCCTGGGCGTGCGCATCCTGGGCGAGGTGAAGCCGGAGTACGCCGAGCTGCTGGCCCGTGCCGACGCCATCTTCATCGAAGAGCTGCGCGCCTGGGACCTGTACGACAAGACCAGCCAGGCGTTCGCCGTGTTTCTGCCGGTGAAGTCGGTGGGCGTGGTGGGCGATGCGCGCGCCTACGAGTGGGTGATCGCGCTGCGTGCGGTGGAAACCATCGACTTCATGACCGCGCACTGGGCGCACTTGCCGTATGAGTTCCTTGGCAAGGTTTCAAATCGCATTATCAATGAGTTACGTGGCGTTTCTCGTGTCGTTTATGACATCAGCGGCAAGCCGCCCGCTACCATTGAGTGGGAGTGATCCTGGCGAAACCCCACTCATCTGCGGATCTCAGAAGTTTGCCGTAATTCATTGATGGGGAAGGATTTTCGATGCGACCGTGCGACGAGCCTGGCGAGCTGCTGTTCTCCTACGGCACGTTGCAGCTCGAGCGGGCGCAACTCGAATCCTTCGGCCGTCTGCTGGATGGCGAAGACGACGCCATGCCGGGCTATCACCGGATGATGGTTGAGATCACCGATCCAGAGGTGCTCCGCAAAAGCGGCGAACGCTTCCACCCGATCGTCGCCTTGAGCGGTGACCAGTCCGATGAGGTCGCCGGCAAGGTGTTTCGCGTCACCGCAGCGGAGCTGGCTGCGGCTGACCGATACGAAGTCTCGGACTACAAACGGGTCGTCGTGCGATTGAAATCCGGCAGACAGGCCTGGGTCTACATCCAGGCCTGATCGCGCGACAGCTGATGATTTTGCCGGTTACCAGGGGACGGTCTCGCCCAGGCGATTGAGGTATTGCAGGCCGCTGTAGCCGGTCTGCCTGGTTACCACATCCACCACGAGCGGGATGCTCTCGTTTACCTCAAGTGCCGCGCCTTGGCCGCCCATGTCGGTTCGGACCCAGCCCGGCGCCATCAGCAGCAAGGTGCGCGTGGGTACCGGCTGGCGTGCTGCGTAGCTGCGCATCAGGGTATTGAGTGCGGCCTTGCTAGCGCGGTACGCCTCCCAGCCTCCACCCGTATTGTTGCCGATGCTGGCCAGGCCCGATGACATGGCGGCGATCACGCCGCCTGGAGCTACCAGCGAGTCGAGCGTTTCGACGACCCGCATCGGGCTGAGGGCATTGGTCACCATCATGCGGGTGAAGGCCTCCGTCGAGATCTCGCCGATGGTCTTTTCCGAATCGATGGCGATGCCGGCATTCACGAACAGCACGTCGAGCGTGCGGCCTGCCAGCCGTCGTTGCAGCGCCTCGATATCGCCGGGAACGTCAATGTCGAGATGCTCGATCTCGAGTCGATCGCCTGCCGACGGCTTGAGGTCATGCAGGGGAGTGGACGATCCGCGCACGGTGGCGATGACCTGCCATCCGCGCTTGAGGTATTCGCTGGCGAGCGCAAGGCCAAGGCCGCGTGATGCGCCGACGATGAGTGCGGTCTGTTCCTTGATGGTTGCCATAAGAGACCTTTGCGATAGTCACGGTAAATATGAGCGGGATGCGACGGGTCAGATACGGTCTCGTGGCGCGTATTTCCATCCCACCAGCAAGCCGATGGCCGCCAGTATGGCGATCAGACCTGCGAATGTGGCGTGCGCGAAGAAGGGATGGGTTCGGGCGGACAGCAAGCCGATACCGATCACGGGCAGCGAATTACCGCAGAACATGACGATGAGGTAGGTGGATACGACCTCGCCCCGTCGCTCCTCTGGCGCGATGCGGTTGACCACGGCGAGGCTGCCGCGATAGCCCAGCGACGCGGCAATGCCCGCCAATGCCGATGCTGCCAGCAACAGAGGCAGCCGATGGGTGTGCTCGGCAAGGATCAAGAGCGCGACGGCAGGCGGAAACAACGCTAGGCTCGCCAGCATCGCCGTGCGGCTGGCCAGGGCTCGCGTGGCGAGGACAGCGCCGGAAGCGACCACGAACAGCAGGAAAAGCACAGCGCCTGCCACCAATGGCCGAGAGTCTTTCAGCGCATCGGCGAGCAGGTTCGGAATGAGTGCCGCGTAGAAGCCGATCAGCGCGAAGGTGACGAAGGCTGTTACGGCGGGCGACAGGAAGGCGGCGAGTTGCTCTTTCGGCACGCCAAAGCGTGGACGCAGCGACAGGTCGCGGAAGCGCCGTATTGGTTTTTTACCGTTTCCGGCACATGCGACAGCGTGATGCCCATGACGAGGAGCATCGCCAGGTAGACCGCGAAGGGAAGTCGCAACGGTTGCACTGAGAACTGGGCCGGAAGGCTGCCGACGATCGGCCCCACGGCAAGACCCAGAAAATTGGCAACCGTCGCGGTGACGGCCCCTTCGCGGCTGCGTCCGCCCGGTTGCAGCTCGGCGATCCATGCGGTCAACGTCCCGGGAGCGAGCCCTGTCGCAAATCCGCTGAGCGCGCGGGCAACGAACAGCCATGCGGTGCCGCTGGCAAGTGCAAAAGCCACCGTGCTTGCGGCGCCGATGACCACGGCAGGCCACGCGGTGAACTTGCGGCCGACCTGGTCCGAAAGCCGCGCGAAGAAGAACAACGCACAGAGGTTGCCGAGCACATAGATCGAATACACCAGCGTGAGCGTGACTTCGCCGAAGCCGAACTGCTGCCGGTAAAGCGGATACAACGGGGTGGGAAGCGTCGCGCCCACGAACATGACGGCCAAAGCGACCGCCGCCAGGAGGGGTGTGCCCGCGCTGCGCGTGAAGCTTGCGGAGTGTTCCATGGGCCGCATGGTAGGCGTGCGGATGCCATCGTCAGTTGTGCAAAACGTCGCCGATTCGTGAGGACGCAATGCTGCAATCGGTTTCATTCAGGCGTCCGAAGCACCTCTCCGGTTGACAGTTATGGCGCCGCGGATGCGATGAAAACGGTGGGCACATTGCAATGACTTCGGACGACGATGCGGAAAGGAGCGGGCGCCACCGGTAGAATGGGAGGTCACGCTCGCACAGATGGCCACGATGACCGACGACACGTTGCTTCCGGCACCGCCGTTTTCACAAGAAGACGAACGCTACATGCGGCGCGCCTTGCAGCTTGCAGGGCATGCGCGTGATGCGGAAAACGAGGTGCCGGTGGGCGCGGTGCTGGTGCACGAGGGCGAGATCATCGGCCTGGGCTGGAATCGCAACATCACGCTCAATGATCCCACTGCGCACGCCGAGATCATGGCGCTACGCGCGGCCGGCGAAAAACTCGCGAACCACCGCATGCCAGGCGCGACGCTGTACGTGACGCTGGAGCCGTGCGCCATGTGCGCCATGGCGCTGGTGCACGCACGCATCGGACGCGTGGTCTACGGCGCCACCGATCCAAAGACCGGCGCCGCAGGCAGCGTGTTCGATACCTTGATCTCGGATCGCCACAACCATCGCGTCATGGTCGAGGGCGGCCTGCTGGCGGACGAATCGTCGAGCATGCTGCGCGATTTCTTTCGCGCGCGGCGGTAGCGCGTCAGTTGGCTCGCGCGCGCCAGTAATGGCGCAAATGCTTCAGCTTTGCCAGCGATTGCATGGCATCCTTCAATGCATCGTAGGCCGTGAGTTTGGCCCAGCGACGGAAGGGTTTCGGGGCTTTCGCATGCTCGGCCGCTGCCATGGCGATGAGCTTGCGACCCATCAGGCGGTCATGCGCCAAACCGAGATGACTTTGCAGGTCGGCAAGCTGCTTGAGCCATGATCCGGTCGCCTGTTTCGGAAAGACGTGCGCGTAGAGCTCGACGGTGTAGCGCAGCTTTTTGGTCGACGTGCGCAGGCGATGCAGGGTTTTCTGTCCGCCGTCGAGTTTGTCGGCGCGCTTGATCAGCTGGTTGTAGTGTTTTTCGATCGACGTGGCTGCCAGCTTGCGCGTCATGTTGTCGGTGGGAGGTTCCAGCGTGGCCTCCCAATGCCGCAAGGCGCGCATGGGCTTGGCAAGATCGTACTTTTTCAACGCGGCCACGGCGTGCATGCGGGCGTTGGCTTGCCGAGCCTTCAAGGCCTTGGCGGTCGTGTCGATCTTGCTTTTGTCTGGCTCGTTCTTTTCGACGAATAGCGGCAGGGTTTCGTCCACCAGGATATCGATGTCCCGGGTTTCGCCGGTTGCATCGCGGCATTCGCGCAGATAGGCGTGGACATCGTCGAGATCGTCGTCGGAAAATTGCGCGACGTCTTTCAGTGTGGCAGTGATCCGGCGCAGGTTGACGCGCCATGCATGGAGAAGATCCGCGTCGTAGGGTCCGGTGAGCAGACGCTTGCGTGCATCGACGGCTTTGACGAAATAGCCGTCCAGATTCCTGCGGATGCGATCGAATGCCGAGGGAGACGTTGACTTGACCATGGCATGGCCCGATAAGGCGCGTGGCGACGCTGCGTGACGCTGTAGCCTGGCACTCATGGAAAAGTTTCCGACCGGCCGGGATGTCTACTTTGCATCAAATTGTCATGCGGCGCGAGCGGCGTATGACCACATGCCTCAGGCGATAAAAGCCAGCGCCGCAGCGCAAGGTTGTTCGATCTTCAGCGTGAGCAAGGGGTCGGCGCGCGTCCTGCCCAGATTCACCGCAGCGACCGGCTTGCCTTCCCGGGCTGCCGCAGCCACAAAGCGATAGCCGGAAAACACCATCAACGACGAGCCCACGACCAGCACGGCATCCGCCTCATTCAGCGATGTGATGGCGGCGTCAACACGATCGCGAGGCACGCCTTCGCCAAAGAACACCACGTCAGGCTTGAGCACGCCGTTGCATTCGGGACAGGGCGGGATGTCGAAGCTGGAAAAATCCCTGCCGTCCAGGTCGGCGTCGCCATCGGGTGCGTCTCCCGCATCGAGCAATGCCCAGGCTGGGTTGCGCGCGACAAGCCATTGCTGGAATGCCTCGCGTGGCAGACGGTGTTCGCACGCCGTGCAACGCACCTCGTCCAGTCGGCCGTGCAGGTCGATCACGTGGCGATGGCCGGCGGCCTGGTGCAGCCCGTCGACGTTCTGCGTGAGCAACACCTGGGCATGGCCGCGCTGCTCGAGTCGCGCCAGGGCGTGATGCGTGTCGTTGGGCCTTGCGCGCCCGAACCGACGCCAACCAACCAGGCTGCGTGCCCAGTAGCGCTGACGCGTACGCACGTCGCCCATGAAGGCCTGGTAGGTCACGGGTTGTGGCCGCTTCCAACCGCCGTTCGTATCGCGGTAATCGGGAATGCCCGAATCGGTACTGCAGCCCGCTCCCGTAAGCACGAACAGCTTCGGGTGGTCGGCGATGAAGGCGCGCAAGCGTTCATGGTCTCGCGCCAGGTCGGCATCGAGCACTACGTTGGACTCATGCGGCAGCACGGGCCTGCAACTCCTCGATGGCAGCGGCGATGCCGTGCGGGCCGTCGATCTGTGCGACATGCGACGTGTGGTCGACGAAATCCGAATCGGCTTCATGCGCCCAGGTGACGTGGTAAGGCATGTAGACACCCCAGCCGCCCAGTTGCACCACCGGTGCGATGTCCGAACGCAGGGAATTGCCGACCATGGCGAAGTGTTGCGGGGCAAGGTGGAATTCGGAAAGGACGCGGCGATAGGCGCGTTCATCCTTCTCGGAAACGATCTCGATGCGGTGGAACAGATCGGCGAGGCCGCTGCTGGCGACCTTCTGCTCCTGGTGGAACAGGTCGCCCTTGGTAATCAGCACCACGTGATGGTGCTGGGCGACGGCCTCCACGGCGGCGCGGATGCCTGGCAGCAATTCGACCGGATGCGCCAGCACTTCCTTGCCTATCGCGATGATGCGATGAAGATCCGCGGCGCTGATGCGCGATTGCGTGATTTCAATGGCCGCCTCCAGCATGGACAACGTCATGCCCTTGGCGCCGTAGCCGAACAGGCGGATATTGCGCCGCTCCGTCGCAAGAAGGCGATCGCGAAGCCCGAGATTGGCGAGATCGACATAGTTGCCGAGGATCGATTCGAACGCGTCATGCGCCGACTGATAAAAGCCCTCGCTATGCCACAGCGTGTCGTCGCCATCGAAACCCACCAGCTTTATCACAGTGTTCACCCGCATGCCTTAAGACCGAAACCGCGCCGCGGCTGCGACGCCCGTGGAAGCCATTTTCCCAGAAAAAATGCGCTTGGCGGCACCTATTGCACACCAACAGTAGTCGCGCGTACGCGCGCGCGATTCCAGATGTGGGGCGAAAGCATGCGATTGCAATGGGCGCGAGACAGCTCCGCTCGCGGTGCTTCCAGTGGAAGCCATGCGCGGTGCTAGGATGACGCCGCCTCTCCCTCCGGCGTCGCGATGCGAACCGACGCGCATTGGGCAGGGATTCGCCGGGGCGCTCCACGATCGTGACTTCAGGTGACTATGCGCGCACGCATCGAAGACGTGGCGAAAGCGGCGGGGGTGTCTCCCAAGACCGTTTCGCGAGTGCTCAACAACGAACGCAGCGTGCGGGAAGACACCAGGCAACGCATCCTCGATGCGGTCAGGTCGCTCGATTACCGCCCGCATCCGTCCGCGCGAAGTCTCGCGGCGAATCGTTCGTTTCTGGTGGCGTTGCTCTACGACAACCCTTCGCCGTCCTACATGATGGAAGTACAGGACGGCGTGCTGGAAGCCTGCGATGCGCAGCGTTACAGCATGATGCTGCAGCCACTGGACGCAACCAGCCCGCGATTCCTGGAGCAGGTTGAAAAGCTGATTTCCGAGCGCCGGCTGGATGGCCTCATTCTCACCCCGCCGATCAGCGATCATGCGGACCTGCTGTCATGCCTGCGCGAGTGGTGCGTTCCGTTTGCCTGCGTCGCGCCACGCGACCGCAATTGCGCGGGCGTCGTGCTGGACGAGCGGCGTGCCGCGTGCGAGATGGTCGTGCACCTTGCATCGCTGGGGCATCGCCGTATCGGCCACATCATCGGCCATCCGGATCATGGTGCGTCGAGTTGGCGTTTGGACGGCTATCGCGACGGCCTGGAGCAGTGCGGCCTGCGCTACGACCACCGCCTGGTGGTGCAGGGACAGTTTTCGTTCGATTCGGGTGTCGTGGCGACGCGAACGATGCTCTCGTTGTCGTCGCCGCCGACGGCGATCTTTGCCGCAAACGACGATATGGCGGCGGGGGTCATCTGGGCGGCCAGCGAGGCTGGGTTGGTCGTGCCACGCGATCTTTCCGTGTGCGGATTCGACGACACGCCGATGTCGCGCCAGATCTGGCCGTCGCTGACGACGATCCACCAACCGTGCCGGGACATGGGGCGCATCGCTGCCAACCAGCTGTTACGAACGATCAGGGACGGCGAGGGCGCCATGGTCTACGCGAAGTTCGCGCTGTGCCTGCGCGGTTCCACGGGGAAGGTGCCGGACCGGACGCGCAGGGGCTCGTCGGCACGACACTAGGCGTCCGTTGTTGCACTGCAATTTGACAGCGCTGTCATTTCTGTCAGGCTGCCGCTCCCAGGGCTCCATGGGGAGCCGCAGCGGATTTGTTGGGGAGAGCTCCGTGCCTTTGACCCGCCATCGTTTGCGTGTGGCCTCTGCCGTCCTGATGGCGGCCTGTACGGCTGCGTCGGGCAGCGCCCCTGCTGCTGGACCTGACACCGCTGTCCATCCTGCGCTGTGGCCCAAGGCCACGTGGCCGTTGCCGAAGGACGCCGCGCTGGAGCAGCGCGTGCGGGCCCTGATGGCGAAGATGACGCTGGAGGAAAAGGTCGGGCAGCTGATCCAGGCGGATATCCTCAGCGTCACGCCGGATGACGTTCGCAAGTATCGCTTGGGCTCGATCCTGGCCGGTGGCAACTCCAAGCCGGGCGGCCAATTGGTTGCCGATGCGGTGCAGTGGAAGGCACTGGCCGATGCGTTTCACCGCGCGGCTATGGACACCAGCGATGGCCATGTGGCGATCCCGTTGCTGTTCGGCATCGATGCGGTGCATGGCCATAACGGCGCCGTCGGCGCGACGCTGTTCCCGCAGAACTCCGCCTTGGGCGCCACGCACGATCCGGCGCTGATGCGCGAGATCGGGGCAGCCACGGCGGAGGAGGTGCGCGCCACCGGCATCAACTGGACTTTCGCTCCCGCCCTGGCGGTACCGCAGGATGTGCGCTGGGGTCGTTCCTACGAAGGGTATTCGCAGGATCCGAAGCTGGTGGCGCAGTACGCCGGTGCGATGGTCGAAGGCCTGCAGGGCAAGGTCGGTACGCCGCAGTTTCTCGACAGCATGCACGTGGTCGCATCAGCGAAGCATTTCCTGGCCGATGGTGGCACCAAGGACGGCAAGGACCAGGGCGATGCGCAGATCAGCGAAGAGATTCTGCGAACAGTGCACGCCGCCGGGTATCCGCCTGCGATCGATGCCGGCGTGCAGAGCGTGATGGCGTCTTTCTCGAGCTGGAACGGTCAGAAAATGCACGGCAACAAGGCACTGATCACCGACGTGCTCAAGGACCGCATGGACTTCCAGGGCTTCGTCGTCGGCGATTGGAATGCGCATGGCCAGGTGCCTGGTTGCACGAACGAGGACTGCCCGGTGTCCATCAATGCCGGCATCGACATGCTGATGGCGCCGGACAGCTGGCGCGGCCTCTACGAACACACCCTGGCCGAAGCGAAGTCGGGCGCGATCCCGATGGCGCGGGTGGATGATGCAGTGGCTCGCATCCTTCGCGTGAAATTCCGGGCAGGCCTGTTCGATGCCGGGCTTCCGTCGTCCAATCCGCTGGCGGCCAGGTCGGCTGACGTGGTGGGCAGCCCGGCGCATCGCGCCATCGCCCGACGCGCCGTGCGCGAATCGCTGGTGCTGCTGAAGAACAACGGCGGCGTGCTGCCGCTCGACCCGCGCAAGCACATCCTCGTCGCGGGCGACGGCGCGGACAACATCTCGCGGCAGAGCGGCGGCTGGACGCTGACCTGGCAGGGCGCCGGCCTGAAGAACGCGAATTTCCCCGGCGCGCAATCGATCGGGGCTGGCATCGCGGAGCAGGTGAGGGCGGCGGGCGGCACGGTGGAGATCGCCGCCGATGGTCATCATGCGGGCAAGCCCGACGCCGCGGTCGTCGTGTTCGGGGAAGATCCTTACGCGGAATTCCAGGGCGACATTCCCAACCTGCTGTATCGCCCGGGCGACGATCACGATCTCGAATTGATCCGTCACCTGCGCGGCGAAGGTGTGCCGGTCGTTGCGGTCTTCTTGAGTGGACGCCCGCTGTGGATGAACCGCGAGATCAACGCGGCCGACGCGTTCGTGGCGGCATGGCTGCCGGGCAGCGAAGGTGGCGGCGTCGCCGATGTGCTGGTGCGCACTCGTGATGGCCATGTTGCCCATGACTTCCACGGCAAGCTTTCGTTTGCGTGGCCGCGCAGCGCGGTGCAGGGGCAGGGCAGCCCGCTGTTTCCTCTTGGCTATGGCCTGACGTATGCCGATCACGGGATGTTGCCGACATTGCCTGAGACATCCGGCATCCGTGGCGAGCAGGTTCCCGTCGGCAACTACCTCGAACGCGGCAAGCCGGTGCATGGGTATACCTTCACGTTGCGTGGCGCCGATGGCTCATCAACGCCGGGCGACGTATCGCCGGCGGCAACCGGCGACGGCGCCCTGCGCATGACGGCGCTCGATTACAAGGCGCAGGAGGATGCGCGGCGCTTTGCGTGGAACAAGGGCGATGCGCAACTCGCCATTACGGCGCGCGCGCCTATGGATCTCGATCGCGAAACCAATGGCGACGTGCTGTTGATCACCACGCTGCGCATCGATGCACTGCCCGGCAAGGAGGCATGGATCGGCATGGCCTGCGGCAAGGGGTGCGAAGGCCGTGTCCAATTGGGGCCGCAGCTCGCCGGAATGCCGAACGGGCAGTGGCTGCGTATCGGCGTGTCGCTCAAGTGTTTCCGCAAGGCCGGTGCCGATATGCATCACATTGAACAGCCTTTCGTGTGGAGCGCAGGCAAGGGGGCTGAGGTGGCCATTTCCCGCGCGGCGCTCGGCACCGATGCCGATCAGGTCATGGAGTGCGCCAGGTAAGAGCGGGTGCGTCTCATGGCTTTGGACATCGAGATGTCTATCTGCCCTGCGTCAATTGATGTTTCCCGGCGCGACATTTTTTACTGCAAATACATTTGCATCAAAGGCTTGTGTGGATGTTTGTGCTTGTTGCTCTGCGGCAAGCATCTCCCGGCAAACCGTTTTATGATCAAGCCATGACAGCGCTGTCATTGTCGATCGACAGCGCTGTCACTGGGATGGAAGACAAGCGCGGCACGTCGAGGGGGCGATGCCGCAAAACTATTCCGAACAAGAGAGGGGAAGGTAAATGAAGCTGCGCTATTCGGCTTTGTACGTTGCCATGTCGCTGGTGCTCGCCCCGGGCGTGGTGCTGGCAGCCGACCAGGATGCGACATCCCAGGACCAGTCGCAGGGCTCGGCCCCGGTTGAGAAGAAGGTCAAGCAGTTGGATGCGATCCAGGTCAGTGCGACCAAGCGCGAAACGCCGCTGCAGAAGACCCCGGTTGCCGTCAGTGCGATCACGCCCGACACGCTCGACAAGGAGCGTGTGATGACGGTGCAGGACCTGACCAAGCTGGTGCCAGGCCTGCAGGGCACCTCACAGGGTGACCATGGCGTCGTGACGCTGACCCTGCGCGGTATCGGCAACGACAGTGCCAAGACCGAATACGCCGATCCTGAAGTCGCCACCTTCGTCGATGGCGTGTACGCACCGCGTGCGGAAGCCGCCTCCGGCTTGCTGCTGGACATGGACGGCGTGGAAGTGTTGCGCGGTCCGCAGGGCACGCTGTGGGGTCGCAACTCCACGGCGGGTGCGATCAGCTTCCAGACGGCCAAGCCGGACATCAACGCCGGCTTCTACGGCAACGCGCAGATCGATGCCGGCAACTACAACCAGATGGGCGCGCGCGCCGCGGTGAACCTGCCCATCAGCAATACGTTCGCGATGCGCGTGGCCGTGGTGCACGAGCAGCACGACGGTTACGTGGATTACCAGAACCCGGGTGCTTTGTTGCCGTCCGTGGCGCAGCAGCAGGCGGCCTATCTGGCGAGCGGCGGCACTGCGGCCAATTTCCGCCCGATCGATCCGAGCGTATTCGTGCAGGGCGGCGACAAGTACAACGCGCAGGATCAGTCGGCCGCCCGCGTGAGCGCGTTGTGGCAGCCGAACGAAGCGTTCAAGTGGAACCTGTCTTACGAGTACTTCATCGATCGCGGCACGCCGGACATGAGCCTGATGCAGACGCCGCGCCAGGGCCAGGATTTCTGGTCGGCGCTGATCGACACGGCGCCGTACCTGCATCGCAACTCCGGCACGCTGCGCAGCCGCATGGACTGGAACATCAATGACGGCATGCAGTTCAGCTACGTCGCCGGCTACAACCGCTTCTCGGGCAAGAGCCAGTTCGACCAGGACACCGGCGTGCAGGTGCCAACGAGCTTCAGCACGGGCGCGTCGAACCAGAACGACCGCACCAACTATTCGAACTACAAAAGCTACAGCCACGAATTCGACCTGCGTTCGGTGGGCCAGCAGACGCTCGACTGGATCGTGGGCGCGTACTACGGCTACGAAGACAACAACATCCGCTTCGACATCCCCATCATGAACGGCACGCAGTACGGCTCGGTGTCGTGGCAGGGCTCCTTCATCCAGCCGAAGGAAACGGTGGATTCGAAGGCAGTGTTCGGCCAGGCGACCTGGCACATGTCCGACCACTGGCGACTGACGGGCGGCCTGCGCTGGTCCGATGACGAGAAGAAGAACATCGGTGGCCGCGGCTGGGGTTGGGATTACGACCCGACCGTGCCGCAGGTGCCGATTGCGGTAAGCACCATTCCGAGTCCGGCCACCGGTTTCACCGTGTCGACCTACAACGACGCGAAGTACAGCGATGACGAAGTCACCTGGCTGGCACGCGTCGACACCGACGTCAGCGACAATGGCCTGCTGTACGGCAGCATCTCCACCGGCTACAAGTCGGGCGGCACGCAGGACGCCGGCACGCTGTACAAACCCGAGAAGCTGACCAACTACGAAATCGGCGCGAAGTTCGCCTTCCTCGATGGCCACATGACGTGGAACAGCGCGCTGTACTACGAGGACTTCAAGGACTTCCAACTGTCCGCGCCGATCACCTATCCGGACGGCAATCGCGGCCTGGGCTTCAACAACGTGGGCGGCAGCACCAAGGTCATCGGCTTCGAATCCGAACTCGCCTTCCAGCAGCAGGACGACCGCGCCAACTTCGTGCTTTCGTACATTCCAAAGAAGGAACTCGGCACGCTGCTCTATGCCGGCAGCAACGACTACCAGGGCCTGCCGGCCTGTGCGCCGCAGTCGGGCATCGCCAGCTGCATGGACATCACGGGCAACGACCTGCCGCACGCGCCGACGTTCTCGCTCACGGCGATCTACGAGCACGACTTCCACCTGGGCAACGGTGGTCGCCTGACGCCCCGCTTCAGCGGTCAGTACCAGACCGACCAGTGGCTGAGCACCTTCAACCTGGGCGACGGCGACAAGCAGAAGGCGTACTTCCGCGGTGACGTCTCGCTGCGTTACACCGAGCCGCAGGATCGCTGGTGGGTGAACGCGTACGTGCAGAACTTCACCGACGGTCGTGTGCGTACCAGCGCCGGTCGCTTCCAGCTTTCGCCGGGCGTGTACCAATACGTGTCGCAGTACCTGCCGCCTCGTGTCTTCGGCGTGCAGCTGGGCGTCTGGTTCTGATGCAGTCATAGGCGGCGCCCGTGGATGGGGCGCCGCCGACGTTTTGCCGTTCTCCTGGCGGTGCCCTCGGATGAAGGCATTGTCACCCTCCCCGGAATGGCATTTGACCGGGTCCCGGCGGGGACCCGGTCTCCTTTATAGAGTCATACGCATCACCGTATCGACAACGTGTCACCGCGGAGGGCAATACCAATGGCGCGATTGAAGAAGGTGCTCGTGGTGGGTGGCGGTACGGCCGGCTGGCTCGCCGCGTGCTACCTCGCCAAGGCGGTGAATGCGGTCGATCCCGGCAGTGTGCAGGTGCATCTGGTGGAGTCGAGCAACATCGGCTTGCTCGGTGTTGGCGAGGCGACGTTTCCCTCGATCCGCGGCACGCTGTCGGCCATCGGTCTTGACGAGCGTCGCTTCCTGGTCGGCGCCACGGCCACATACAAGCAGGGCATTCACTATCGCCATTGGGTGCGCCCACCGGGCACGCCGGGCAATACGCATTTCTTCCACCCCTTCAGCCAACCGAGCCAGCGTCCAGGCGGGCCGGAGCTGCTGCCGTACTGGCTGTTGGGCGCCGCACCCGAAGGCATGCCGTTCGCGGACGCCGTCACCATGCAGAGCCGGCTGGTGGAGCGCGGCAGGGCGCCAAAGCGGTCCACCGATGCCGACTACCAGGGGCCGATGAACCATGCCTTCCATTTCGATGCCGCCTGCTTTGCGCGGGTACTTGCCGAGCACGGGCAGGAATCGCTTGGCATCAAGCGCCATGTGGCGACCGTAGAGCGCACGGAGCTTGACGAGACCGGCGCCATCGCCCGCGTGATCACCACCGAGCTTGGTGAGCTCACGGCCGATCTCTACATGGACTGCACCGGCCTGCGTGGTGCATTGATCGGCGGTGTCATGCAGTCACCGTTTCGCAGCCGACGCGACGTGCTGTTCGCCGATCGCGCCGTTGCGATGCAGGTTCCGTACGAGCGTCCGGATACGCCGATTCCGTCGTACACCATTTCCACGGCCCAGGAAGCCGGCTGGATCTGGGACATCGGTCTGCAGAAGCGGCGCGGCGTGGGTTACGTGTATTCCTCGCGCCATACTGACGATGCGCGTGCGGAAGAAGTATTCCGGCGCTACCTCGGTCC
Source organism: Dyella jiangningensis (assembly GCA_000632805.1). Taxonomy (GTDB): domain Bacteria; phylum Pseudomonadota; class Gammaproteobacteria; order Xanthomonadales; family Rhodanobacteraceae; genus Dyella; species Dyella jiangningensis. Next base: position 1,582,204 of record CP007444.1, read on the forward strand.
CGCCGCCGACGATCTGAAGGCGATGCACATCAAGTTCGAAACCGGCTATCGCCCGGAGCACTGGCGCAAGAACTGCGTCGCCGTGGGACTCGCTGGCGGTTTCGTGGAGCCGCTGGAATCCACCGGCATTGCCCTGATCGAACTGGCGACGTACCTGCTTACGCACCTGTTGCCCGGCGATACGGACGACATGGAACGCGCGGCGCGCCATTTCAACGAGATGATGGTGGCGCGCTACGACCGCATCATCGATTTCATCAAGATGCATTACTGCCTGAGCCAGCGGCGCGATTCGTCGTTCTGGATCGACAACGCCGACCCCGCGAGCATCCCGCAGACGCTGCAGGACAAACTCGCATTGTGGAGACACCGGCCGCCGCATCGCCTGGATTTCGTCAGCGACCTGGAGATGTTCCTGGTGTCGAGCTGGCAGTACGTGTTGTACGGCATGGAATACAAGACCGACCTCGAGCCCATGCGCAGCGCCTATCCCCGTTTCGAGGAGGCGCGCCAGGAGTTCGCGATGATTCAGCAGGTGGCTGCACACGCGGCCAGCGATCTGCCCGAACATCGCGCGCTGGTGGAACAGTTCTGCCGCGAATTCCATGAGCGGTCCGGTGCGGCGGTCGCGAGCGAGGCCATGGCGTGATTCGTGCCCGCCGCGGAAGTGGCAAGGTGCGGTGAGGACGGCGCAAGCGTAAGGATCGTTTCCGTCGTGTGGCACGAAGCCGCAGGGCCGGCACGTGCGGTCATGCCAGATAAAATGGCGAAGCCTCCACATTGCGGTGAGACATCCATGGACTCGACACGCTTCGAAACGACGTGCGCGGACGGACAGGCTTGCCACGACGCGCGTTGCCGCGATGCGGAGGAGGTGTCTTTCTGCGGTAGTTGCGCATTCTCGGAAGCATGCTTGTCCAGCGGCTATGGCAAGTCCGACCTTGCCGCGCTGCATTGCCTCGTGGAGCACGTCCACACGCATGATGCCGGTGCGCATGTCTTCAGGCGGGGCGAGCCGTTTCGCGCGCTCTACGCGGTGCGTCGCGGCGCGGTGAAAACCTCGCTGTTCAGCCGCGATGGCCGCGAGCAGGTGCTCGGTTTCTATCTCCCTGGTGAGATCATCGGTCTCAACGGCATCTATCCGGATTGCTATCCCTGCGATGCGCTGACGCTTGAGAAAACCGAGTTCTGCCGTTTCTCCTTTCCCGCCATGAGCAGTCTCGCGTCCGTGCTGCCCGTCGTACAGCGCCACCTGTTCCGCCTGCTGAGCAAGGAGCTGGGCATGGCAAGCCTGCTCGCTGGCGAACATACGGCGGATGAGCGCGTGGCTGCCTTCCTGGTTGACCTGAGCGAACGTTATGCGCGTCGCGGGGTGCCATTCGAGCGATTCCGCCTGCCCATGTCGCGTAGCGATATCGCGAGCTATCTTCGTCTCGCACCTGAAACCGTAAGCCGCGTGCTGAGCCGCTTCCGCCGGCAGGGCTGGGTGGCGATCGAAGGGCGGGGTGTGCAGCTTCAGCACATGGACGCGTTGCGCGATGCGGGCATGGCCCGCAGGCCGATACACACCAGCACCTGAGCAAAGGGCTCAGTGCGAGCGAGGTGACTGCCCGGTGGATTCGCCGGTTTCCGGCGTCTCGGCTTTCCTTATCGGCTGGATGGGATCTTCTTCCATCAGCGGCAGCACGCCTGGGCTGTCCAGGTCATCGAATTGCCGATGATTCACGGCCCAGAAGAAGATGCCGATCGCGCAGACGACGATCAACAGCGTGACAGGGATGAGCGCCAGCAGGATGTTCATGCGCGCAGCACCGGCGTGGCTTCGTGCGGGCGGCCGATGCGCCACGCGTTGACGACAACCGCCAGCGAACTGAGCGACATGCCGATCGCGGCCAGCCACGGCGGCACCACGCCCAGCGCGGCGAACGGCACGGCGCAGAGGTTGTAACCGAGCGACCATCGCCGCCCTTGCACGATGACATGCTGCACCTGGCGCGCGATCGCGCGTGCTTCCACCAGACCGTGCAAGTGTCCGTGCAGCAGCAGGAGATCAGCCTGCGCCTGCGCGACTTCGGTGCCGGTGGCGAGCGCGGCGGAGACGTCGGCGCCTGCGAGTACCGGTACGTCGTTGGTACCGTCACCCACGGCCAGCGTCACGCGGCCGCGTGCCCGGGCCTCCTGCAGCAAGGCGAGCTTGCTCTCGGGCGTTTGCGCGGCATGCCAGGATTCGATGTCCAGCATGCGGGCCACAGCCTCCACGCGCGTGGCGGTGTCGCCGCTGGCGATCTGGATGTCCAGGCCTTGCGAGTGCAAGGTATCGAGCGTCGCGCGCGCATCGTTCCGTGGACGCTCTCGCAAGGTGAACGCGGCAACGGCACCCATGTCGTCGGCGAGCCACAAGCGGTCGTCGGGGCTGCAATCGTCGAGGCGCAGTGCAAAGCCGATATGGCCCAGGCGCCATTCATGCCCATCTATCCGGCCGGTGATGCCGCCTCCCGGCGTGACGAACACGTCACTCGCGCACAGTAGCGCAAGCCCGGCTGCCGCGTGGGCGACGGCTTGTGCCACCGGATGCGAGCTCTCGCGCGCGAGCGCGGCGGCCATGGACAGCACCGTGTCTGTGTCGCCTTCGCGCAGCACCTCGATGTCCTTCGGGTCCAGGTGCGGGACGGTCAGCGTGCCGGTCTTGTCCAGCACGGCGAGATCGGCGCGAGCCAGTACAGCCAGGGCGGCGCTGTCCGCCACGAGCACGCCACGTTGCGCTAGTACGCCAAGTGCGCGGGTGAGGGCGGCCGGCGCGGTGAGCGCGAAAGCGCACGGGCAGGCGATGACCAGCACGGCCACGGCACTGGCGAATGCCTTCGAAGGATCGACCAGCCACCAGCCGATCGCCGTCACCACGGTCAGTATCAGCACGCGGGCGACGAACCGGCGCAGATCCGCGTCGCCACGTTGCAGCGACATTTCACGCGCCAGCCGTGCACGCGCACCGAGCGCACCAATACGTGCGACGGCCGTGGCCTCGCCGCCATGTTCAACGCGCAGCTGCGCCGGACCTGTCAGCAACACGCTGCCCGCGGCCAGATGCTCGCCACGCTGGCGCATGACGGGCGTGGATTCGCCGGTGAGCAGCGCCTCGTCCACCTGCACGCCCGCACTTTCCAGCACGCCATCAGCCGGCACGGTGGAACCTTCGGAAACATGCACCTGATCACCCGGAAGCAGTTCGATCGCCGGCACCGTTTCAAGCGTGCCGTCCGCCCTGCGGCGCTCGGCGAGCAGCGGCGTGCTGTCGATCACCGCGTCGCCCAGTGCGCCGCTGCGATGCCGCGCACGCAACTCGACGTAGCGTCCCGCCAGCAGCAGGAAGACGAACATGGTCACCGAGTCGAAATAGATCTCGCCTGTACCGCGGATCGTGTTGTACGTGCTGGCGACGAAGACCAGCCACACCGCGAGCGCCACCGGCAGGTTGATACCCAGCCTGCGTTGGCGCAGCTCGCGTAGCGCGCCGGTGGTAAACGGGTTGGTGGAATAGAACACCACCGGCAGGGACGCCATCAGGCTGAGCCAGCGGAACAGGCCCCGGGTGGTGAAGTCCACGAAATCGACCACGCCGATGTAGATCACGAAGGCGAAGGTCATTACCTGCATTGCGAACATGCCGGCGACCAGCATGCGCTTGAGCATGTCGTGTGCTTCACGCGTGCGTGTGTCGTCGATGCTGTCGCTGCGCAGCGGCTGTGCCGCACAGCGCATTGAGGCAAAAGCCTTGAGCAGCGATGGCAGCGTAGTGAGCTGGGTATCCCATATGACGCGCACGCGTCGTGCCGCCGTATCGACGTTCACCCCGCGCACGCCGGGCAGGGCGTAGATCGCCTGTTCCAGTCGAAGGACCTGCTGCGCGCCTTGCAGCGATTCCACGCGCAAGGCCACCTCGCTGTGGCCATCACGGCGGGGGCGCAACACCTGGGCGGCCACGCGTGGATGGGCCCATGCGTCATAGCTGTTCATGGCGTGGACGGCGGCTTGTGGCTGCTGTGCGAGCTGGAGGGCACGCCGAAGACGGCGTGCGGGGCATCCACTGGTTCATCGGCGTGGCGGTCACCCAGCACGATCATCCACACGCATCCCGCCAGCGAAGCGAGGAAGATCGCCACGCCCAGCCAGACGATCGGCTGCTGGTACCAGGCCGAAGGACTGGCGTGGTGAGAGCTAGTTACTGGCGTTGCCATGTTGGGAGACGTGGTACACGTAGGATGCCAATACGCGAATCTGGTCGTCGGTCAGGCGCGGACTCCAGGCCGGCATATGGCCCTGGCGACCATCGTGGATGGTCTTGTGGATGTCCGCGACGGTGCCGCCGTGCAGCCAGATGTGATCGGTGAGGTTTGGCGCGCCCAGCGCAGGGTTGCCCTTGCCGTCGGGACCATGGCAGGCCGCGCAGGTGGCGAACAGCGGCTTGCCGGCTTCCGCCGCCTTCTCGTCGTGCGGTGAGCCGGAGAGGCTGAGCACGTATTGCACGAGATGGTCGACGTTGTCCTCGCCAAGGCTGGCCCACGGTGGCATCACGCCGCTGCGACCGTCGTGGATGGACGTATAGATGGCCTTGCCGTCACCGCCGTAGAGCCAGTCGCTGTCGGTGAGATCAGGTGCACCCACGAGCACGTTGCCCTTGGCGTTGCGGCCGTGGCACGCCGCACAGTTGTCCATGAACAGGCGTTCGCCCAGTTGCTGCGCAGCCGGGTCGCCGGCCAGCTGTTCGATCGGATAAAGCGAGAAGCGCTTCATCAACTCGCCAAGCTTTGCCTCGTTGGCCTCGGAGGCCTGCGTCAGCTCCTTGTGCGACGTCCAGCCCAGCACGCCCTTGAAGGCGCCGAAGCCCGGATACAGCGCAAGGTACGCAAAGCCGACCACGAACATCGCCGCCGACAGCACGACCCACCACATCGGCAGCTTGTGCACGCCTTCGCGCAAGACGCCGTGCGCCCAGACGTGGCCGCTGGTGCCATCCGCCTGTACGGGGATCTTGGCGCGCGGCGCCCACAGGAAGAGAAACAGCGTGATGCCCAGGTTGAGCACCACCAGGAACATGATCCAAAGCGACCAGAACAGACTCATGGCTGCTTTTCCCCTTCGATCGCGTGCGTGTTCCGTTGGCTATCGGCTTCGTCTTCCATGGGCAGCTCGGCCATACGGGAGAACGCCTTCTTGTGATAACCGCTCCAGGCCCATGCCCAGATGCAGATGAAGGCCACCATCATCGTCACAATGATGACGCCAGTGAGGTGTCCCCAGATCTCGCTCATGGCTCGCCTCCATCGCTGGCCGGCTTGCCGCCCGCGGCGACCTGAGGTTCGTTCTTGATGCCCAGGCCCTGCAGGTACGCCACCAGCGCGTCCATTTCGGTCTTGCCTTCCAGCGCCGCGGGAGCACTGTCGATGTCGGCGTCGGTGTACGGGTCGCCCAGCTTGCGCAGGCCGCGCATGCGGGCCTGGATGTCGCTGGCGTCCAGCTTGGCCTTGGCCAGCCACGGATAGCCCGGCATGTTCGACTGCGGTACGACCTGGCGAGGGTTCATCAGGTGCACGTCGTGCCACTGGTCGGAATACTTGCCGCCGACGCGGGCCAGGTCAGGGCCGGTACGCTTGGAACCCCACTGGAACGGACGGTCGTACACCGACTCCTCGGCCACCGAGTAATGGCCGTAACGTTCCGTTTCGGCACGCAGGGCGCGGATCATCTGCGAATGGCAGAGGTAGCAGCCTTCGCGCACGTAGATGTCGCGACCGGCAAGACGCAGCGGGTCGTAAGGTTTGACATGGGCCGGCGCCTTGACCGCGTGCGCTTCCATGAACAGCGGCGTGATCTCGGCGAGGCCGCCGATGGAGACCATGACAGCGGTGAGCACGCCCAGCAGGGCGGCGTGCTTCTCGATGGCTTCGAAATGCTTGTAGGCCATGGTGTGCTCCTCAACCTGCCGCCGGGAGCGGGGCGGGAACCTGGTGCGGTTCCGGTTCCGGAATGGGTACGGGTATCGGCTTGATGATCCGCGCGCGAGCATCGGCGGCCGTGTACCAGAGATTCCACGCCATCACGACCATGCCGCTCAGCACGAACAGGCCACCCAGCCAGCGGATCAGGTACATCGGCTTGATCGCGATGAGGCTGTCCAGGAACGAGTAGGTAAGCGAGCCATCCGCATTGGTGGCGCGCCACATCACGCCTTCGGTCACGCCGGCCGTCCACATCGAGCCCACGTACAGCAGCAGGCCTGTGATGTGCAGCCAGAAGTGCAGCTCCATCGCCTTGCGGGAATACATCTCCGGCTGGCCGAGCGCGCGCGGCGCCATGGCGTACAGCGAGCCGATGGTGATCATCGCCACCCAGCCGATCGAGCCCGAATGCACGTGGGCGATGGTCCAGTCGGTGTAGTGCGACAGCGAATTCACCGTCTTGATCGCCATCATCGAACCTTCGAAGGTGGCGGCGGCGTAGAACACCAGCGACAGCACCATGAACTTGGCGGCCGGGTCGGTCTTCAGTCTGTGCCATGAGCCGTTGAAGGTCAGCAGGCCGTTGGCAGCCGAACCCCAGCTCGGCATCAGCAGGATCAGCGAGAACGCCATGCCGACCGACTGCACCCAATCAGGCAGCGCCGTGTACATCAGGTGGTGCGAGCCCGCCCACATGTACACCGAGATCAGCGCCCAGAAATTGACGATGGAGAAGCGGTAGCTCCACAGCGGCTGCTGCGCCTGGCGCGGCACGAAGTAATACATCATGCCCAGGAAGCCTGCGGTGAGGAAAAACGCCACCGCGTTGTGGCCGTACCACCACTGCACCATCGCATCGACCACGCCCGAATAGACCGGATAGGACTTGGTCAGGCTGATCGGCAGCGCGATGTTGTTGACGATGTGCAGCAGGCCGACCGCGATGATGAACGCGCCGTAGTACCAGTTCGCCACGTAGATATGGCGGATGCGCCGACGCGCCAGGGTCGCGAAGAACACCACGCCGAAGGACACCCACACCACGGCGATAAGGATGTCGATGAACCATTCCGGCTCGGCGTATTCCTTGCTCTGGGTGATGCCCAGCGGCATGGTCACCATCGCCAAAAGGCAGATCAGCTGCCAGCCCCAGAACGTGAGTTCGGCCAGCTTCGGCAATGCCAGGCGCGTATGTCCGGTGCGCTGCACGACGTAATAGCAGGTGCCCATCAGCGCAGAGCCGCCGAAGGCGAAGATGACGCCGAAGGTGTGGTCGGGCCGGATGCGGCTGAAGGTCAGCCACGGTATGTCGAAGTTGAAGGCCGGCCACATCAGTTCAGCGGCGGCGTAGACGCCAACCGACATGCCGATGATGCCCCAGACGGCCGCTCCCAGCAGGAAGAGGCGGACGACTTTGTCGTCGTAATACTCTGTATTCGGCATGTAAACCACCCTGTAAATTGGTCGATGATGCATCGTCTAAACGACGCACTTCGATGACACGCGTCAATTCTCCACGGTGGCCACCTTATGGGTGACGTGGTGCATTGACGCAGATCAGTTGCCCTGTCGGATGATGCGACTTTCCGGTGTCAGTCGCCACCGAGTTTTTACTGATCTGAATCAGGGGGCTGCCGTCAGGCAAAGGGGACACTGGGCGGCCGCCTGAGGTGCCGCATGACTCACGTCGTCACGGAAAACTGCATCAACTGCAAGCACACCGACTGCGTGGAAGTCTGTCCTGTCGACTGCTTCCACGAGGGGCCCAACTTCCTGGTGATCGACCCGGACGAGTGCATCGACTGCACCTTGTGCGTCGACGAGTGCCCGGTGGACGCCATCTACGCGGAAGGGGATGTGCCGGCAGGGCAGTCGGTATTCGTCACCATCAACGCTGAACTGGCCCGCCAATGGCCGGTGATCACGGTCAAGAAGCCGGCGCTGGAAGACGCCGCGGCATGGGACGGCAGGCCGGACAAGCTGCGCCTGCTGGTGCGTTGATGCGCTCTTCCCGGCCGCCCTGGCGGCTCAGGAAACGATGTGCAGTGGACCCAGGACCCTGGAAGGGTGGTCCAGCGACAACCGGCCGAGGTCGAGGCCCATGCTCAGGCCCTGCGCCACCCGCTCGGCGGCGCCAATGAACAACTCTGCCGCCGGTGGCGCGAACACTTCCCGTGCGGTCTCGCGCCACAGGTCCAGCCAGCGATAGAACAGTGCCTGCGGGAACCGCGGCAACGCGCGGTGCACGCTCATCGGATTGCCGTGGTAACGGCCCGAGCGCAGGATCATCGAGGACCAGAAGTCGCGCAGGGTCACCTTGTGCGTCGGCCAGTCATGGATGGCCTTGTTGAACACCGGGCCCAACTGCGGGTCGGCCTGCACCTTGTCGTAGAAGCGGTCCACCAGCGTGGCGATGCCTATCTCGTTGGCCTGGTCGAAAAGCGCCATCGGTATGTACGTCCTCTGATAAAGCGGTCGAAGTCAGCCTGGCTTGCCGTCCCGGCGGGGTGTCAGATAGATCCAGGCCGAGCGCACCACCCACGGGACCAGCACCAGCAACCACAGCAGCGCTGCCGCCGTGTAGATCGGCCACGGCTGCCGTGCCGCGTCGGCCAGCACGCGGACGATGGCCGTCAGCTGCATGCCAAGGAAGGCGATCCAGGGGATCGTTCCCATCGCCAGCGGTCGGCCCGAGTGGCCGTGGGTGACCCGGGTGACCATGGCCACCAGCATCGAGGCGAAGAAGCCGATGGTAAGCGCATGCAGCGGCGCGCGAGCCCAGCCGCTGGTGCCATGCCAGGCCAGCGACAGGCTGTCGGCGGAAAACAGCGCGAAGGATAACGGCAGCCATGCCAATGCCACATAAAGCACGGTCAACAGGCCGGGGCGGCGTGCTTTCCACGGTTGCCAGGCGAGCCATTGCCACAGCAGCAGGCCAGTAAGGGGAAGGTCGGCCAGCCAGCGCCAGCCGGCGAGGCCGCCGAGATCGAGCGCCAGATGCCCAAGCATCAGCACCCACATCGCGCCAAGCGACCAGGCCGGACGCACGACGCGGTAACCCGGAATCACATTGTTGGAAAAGAACGGCACCATGCGGTGCGCGACCGTGAAGTAGACCGGCAGCAGCAGCCCGAATGTGCCCAATGCGTTGGCCGCCTGCATGAGGCGGGGAGAAGCACCGCATGCGAAGGCGAGCGCGAGGGCGATACCGGTCGCGCCGAACAGCAGCGCCGCGTAGCACGAGACCGCCCATAGATCGCGCCCGCGGTTTTGCACCAGGCGGCGACCCAGCGATAGCAGGGCCACGGTCCAGCCCGTCAGCATGGCGGCGAGGCCAAGGGGGAGGATGGTCGGTACACCGCTCTGTGCCGCCAGCATCAGCAGGCCACCGCCGAGGATCGCCCCGAACACGGCGGCGTAGGTTCGCTTGGGCACCTCCACGAGGTTCAGCCAGCGTGGAAACACCGTCAGCAGGAAACCGAACACGAACGGCGAAAGCGTCGCGTACTGCATCAGGAAACCGTGGGCCCAGGCCGAAGGCATGGCCTGTGAAGCAAACGGCCAGCCATGCCAGGAAGCCAGCAGTGCCCAGGTCCACCAGACCATATTGGCCAGCAGGGCCAGAGCGCCGACCAGGAACATCGCCCGATGCGGTGCGGCCAGCAGCATGGCCAGCGGATCGGGGAGACGGGAAGATGCGGAAGAAGGGTTCGTCATGGACGGCTTGCGTGAAGTGCGACGGCCGAGGCGGGCGGCAGTCTTGCAATCTCGCTCCCGGCCTGGCTCTGACCTGGGTCAGATTTCGCCGATGGGTTTGCGGGCCATTGTCCCGCAAACCCCCGGCAGGTTTACAACTGGCTCATGCCGCCATCGGTAATGATTTCGGTGCCCACGATGAACGCCGACTCCGGCGAGGACAAGTGCAACACCGTGGAAGCGATCTCGGCGGCCTTGCCGAAACGGCCCAGCGGCACCTGCGACTGGATCTGTGCGGCAGTGGCCTCGAGCGTGGCCGGGTCCAGGCCCAGCTTGCCGTAGAGCGGTGTTTCCACCGGTCCCGGGCTCACCACGTTGACGCGTACGCCGGCCGGCAGCAACTCGGCGGAAAGCGTCTTGGCCAGCGAAATCACTGCCGCTTTGCTCGCCGCGTACACCGATGACGATGGCATGCCCAGGTGCGCATTGATCGAACCGTTGATCACGATGGATGCACCACGGTTGAGCAGCGGCGCCAAGGCCTGCAACTGGAAGTAGGGGCCCTTCACATTGGTGTTGAAGGTGAGGTCCCACAGGTCTTCGTCGACGGCGTCGAGCGGCGCGAACTTCGCCACGCCGGCATTGAGGAACACGGCGTCGAGCTTGATGCCCTGCGTTGACAGGGTATGGGCGAGCTCCTTCGCCGATGCGATCGAGCCGGCGTCGTTGCGCACGGCGACGGCAGCGGCGCCCAGCGACGAGCGGGCGTGTTCCAGGGCCGCGGGGTTGCGGCCGGTGATTACGACGCGGGCGCCTTCGGCGGCGTAGGCCTGGGCCGCGGCGAGGCCGATGCCGCTGCTGCCACCAGTGACGAGGATGGTTTTGTTTGCGAAACGGTTCATGACGTTGCTCCGGGGGAAGTGATGTTCGACAACGTCATGCTGCTACCGACGCCGACGATTGCCGTACCGGCGTTTCGACGAACTCGTTCGAATTCTTCGAATGAGTGGCGACCTCGCTTTTTGAGTTGCCAGACAGCGCCGATCGTCGAATGTGTAAGGCGCATGTGTATTCCGTGACCGCAGCGTCGGCGGCCTGTCGGCGCGATGTGGAGTGCACGTACGTGCGGCCACGACATCGATGACTGCCGGCCAACGCCTGCGCGCGACAGTCACGCGACAGGTACCTCGTGTCGACATCCCCATCTCCAAGGTGACTCGCACCGCCCAAGGAGATGAACTCATGACGAAACGTGGAAACGCCGCGCGCGTTCACGGTGTATGCGGCGCATTGTTCGCATTGACTGCGGCCTGCAGTACGCCTGTTTTCGCCGACACGTCACCCGCGCTGGATCGGGCCAGCCTGTGGGTTGGCGGCTTCTATTCGGATACGGAGACGCGTATCGGTGCGAGTGACCGGAGCGGCCAATACAGCGGCAGCGTCGGCCTGGAAGACGATCTCGGCTTTCGTCGCCACAAGGCCGTGCCCCGTGCCCGCTTCGATTTCCTCATCGGTGATCATCAGGGCTTTTCATTCGACTTCTTCGGCATCGATCGCACGCACAGCCGGTCCATCAGCCGTGCATTTGACTATGACGGCAACCATTTCGACGCGTCGGCGCGCGTCGATGGCAAGCTCAACTTCAATTTCGGCAGCGCGGCATATCGCTGGTGGTTTGGCAGTGGCAGCGATGTCTTCGGGTTGGGCATCGGCGCCGCCTACTACGGCGTCAAGGCGCGTGTGGCGGGGGAAGCCTCGCTGAACGGAGAAACCGCCCAGGCCGAGGCCAGCACGCATGACACGGCATGGGCACCGGTACTTCAGCTTGGATGGCGTCACGCGTTCACGCGTGACGTGCGCATGTACTTCGACGCTTACGGCGTAAAGAAGAATGGAGGCAACCTTGCCGGGCACATCTACAACGCGGCGCTCGGGCTCGAATGGTTCCCGATCGAAAACCTGGGCATTGGCGGTGAATACGGCTACACGCGGATCAAGCTGGAGCAGAACCGCACCAACTACCGCGCCAATCTGGACATGAAGCTGAAGGGCCCGTCGCTGTTCGTTCGCCTGCGATTCTGAGCGGCGCGATCAGAACGCCCAACAGGAACATCCGGGCATGCCCCACAAGGCATGCCCGTTTCCCTGGTGCGTGCTGCAGGCAGCATGAAGTCTGGCGGCCTGGACGGGCACGCGCGCCGGTGCTGATTTCCAACAGCCACTGCCGGAAAGAACGGGCGACCAGTCGGGCATGGCTGGCGGCGGCGTGAGGTCGTGGCCGCGGAAATCGCCGGAGGCGTACACGATGCGCCCGTCGACCACGGTGAGTTCGGAAACGATCTGGCGGATCTCCTCGTCGGGCACCTGGAAATAGTCCTGCGACAGCACCGCGAAGTCGGCCAGCAGCCCAACGTCGAGCTGCCCCTTGAGCTCGTCCTCGCCTGAAAACCACGTGTTGTGACGCGTGCACAGCGATAGCGCCATCGCGCGGTCCAGGCGATTGCCCTGCGGATACAGCTCAAGTCCGCCCACCGTGCGTCCGGTGGTGAGCCAGTGCAGCGTCGTCCACGGATCGTAGCTGGCGACGCGCGTGGCATCACTACCCGTGCCTACGCGCAGGCCCATCTCCAGCATGCGTCGCACCGGCGGCGTGCGTTCGGCGGCAGCCGCGCCGTAGCGTTCCACGAAGTATTCACCCTGGTAGGCCATGCGGTGCTGGATCGCGATGCCGCCACCCAACCGTGCGATGCGTTCCAGGTTGCGATCGGACACGGTTTCCGCGTGGTCGAAGAACCAGCGCAGGCCTTGCAGAGGGATGTCGCGATCGATGCGCTCGAACACGTCAAGCGCGCGGCCGATCGTTTCGTCGTAGGTGGCATGCATGCGCCAAGGCCACCGTCGCGTGGCCAGCAGACGGGCGACCTGTTCCAGATCGTCTTCCATGGCCTTCGATAGCTCCGGCCGCGGCCGGCGGAAGTTCTCGAAGTCCGCCGCGGAGAACACGAGCATTTCGCCGGCGCCGTTCAGGCGGTAGAACTCGTCGCCATCGCCGGGACGAAGAATCGAAGACCAGTGCCTGAAGTCGTCCAGCTCTTCTCCAGGGCGTTGCGTGAACAGGTTGTAGGCCACGCGCACGGTCAGCAGCCGATGCAGTTGCAGCTCCTCGATCGCGCGGTAGTCGTCCGGGTAGTGCTGCAGTCCGCCGCCTGCGTCGATCACGCTGGTGATGCCGAGGCGGTTCAATTCGCGCATGAAGTGGCGAGTCGAATTGATCTGGTATTCGTAAGGAAGGCTGGGGCCCTTGGCCAGCGCTGAATACAGCAGCAGCGCGCTCGGCGTCGCCAGCAGCAGGCCGGTGGGTTCGCCGCTGCCGTTGCGTTCGATGCGGCCGCCCGGCGGGTCAGGCGCGTCGCGTGTATAGCCGCACGCACGCAGCGCGGCGGCGTTGAGCAGCGCGCGGTCATACAGGTGCAGCACGAAGACGGGCGTGTCCGGCGCTACGGTGTTGAGCTCGTCGAGCGTGGGCAGGCGTTTTTCGGCGAACTGGTATTCGGTGAAACCGCCGACCACGCGCACCCATTGCGGTGGTGGTGTGTGGGCTACCTGCTCGGCCAGCATGCGCATCGCATCGGCGAGGGATGGCACGCCATCCCAGCGCAGCTCGAGGTTGTAGGTGAGCCCGCCGCGGATCATGTGGATGTGCGAGTCGATCAGGCCGGGAATGATCCTGCGCCGTCCCGCATCGATGATCAGCGTGGCAGGCCCGGCCAATGAGCGTATCTGACCATTGGTGCCGACCGCGGCGATGCGGTTGCCGGTCACGGCAATGGCCTGCACCTCGGGACGCCTCGCTACACCCGTGTGTATCTTCGCGTTGTGCACGATGAGCGTGGGATGCGTGGTCATGACTGCCTCGCGCGCCGAGCGGGCCGGTGTGCACAGATGTACGGTCAGGCACGTCGAGCTTTCGTGACCGTGGAGGACGGCGGGCTGTCAAGCAGGTGGCGCAGGTCGCCGGGCCCGTGCGAAAGGCTAAGGTCGGCGCGCGAAAACGCGGCCAGGCCGCGGGCATTCCGGCGACATGTGCATATGCACAAAAGTCATTTCCCGCCGCTGCAGCGCTTGGCCAGCATGAAACCCTCGTTGGGAGGCGAGTGGATGACTTTGTTGCCTGGACGTTTCAAGACACGCATCACCCTGGCGAGCCGATGCCTCGCCGTGGCCTCGTGGCTCGGCATGCCCATGGCGTGTCTGGGCGCCGACTATGACTTCTACGGCAACTGGCCCACGCATGTAACCGCATCGGACGGGACGGACTTTGGCCTTGCGGTGCTGTACCAGTACGACATCAACGAATTTTCCCAGGACGACGGGCGATTCGAAGACGCCCAGACGAACCGTCGCCGCTACCTCGGCCTGTACCTGCGCAAGCCCGGCGTATACGACGCCATCGCGCAATACGACTACCAGGCAAGGCAATGGGCCGATGCCTTCGTGCGTCTGCGCAGCAGCGGTGTCGTGGGCGAGGACCTGGGCAATGTTCGTTTCGGCTATTCGAAGACGCCCGTCGGTTTCGAAGGCGTGACGAGCACGTCGGCCACCACCTTCATCGAATCGGCGCTGCCGACCCAGGCCGTATGGGAAGGGCGCCGTGCCGGCGTCGACTGGGCGTGGATACGGCCGCATTTCGTGCTCAATGTCGGCGACTATTTCTGGCGCAAGGATCTGGACGGCAACAACCCGGGCAGTACCTGGGCGGCCAGGGCCGCGTGGATTCCGATCAGCCAGCCGGGCCACGTGCTGCACCTAGGGCTGTCGGCATCCCGCGAAAAACTCGACTGGGCCGACCAGGGCACCGTGCCGCCGGCGGCGCGGCTGCGCGCCCGTCCCGAAGCCGGCCTGACCCCGGTGCGATTGGTGGATTCGGGCAACCTGAGCTACAGCAAGAACGTCAACCGACAAGGTCTCGAAGCATTGTGGATCGACGGTCCGTGGTCCGTGCAGGGCGAGTACCTGCAGGCCAGGGTACAGCGCTACAACGGCAAGCCCGATTACGACGCCACCGGCTTCTACGTCTTCACGACCTGGACGCTCACCGGCGAGGCGCGTTACTACAGCGACGGCAACGTTGGCGATCGTCGCTACACGGGCCGCGACCAGCAGGTGATCCGGCCATCCCACGCCTGGGGCGCGGTGGAAGTGGCGCTGCGCTACAGCGAGCTGGATCTCAACGATGGCGCCATCACCGGCGGCAGGGAACACGACTGGACGGTGGGTGCGAACTGGTACCTCGGCGAACACCTCAAGCTGCAGGCCAACTACGTCTGGGCCTTCAGCGATCGCGGCAACCTGGAGGTGAACCCGCACATCTTCGAAATGCGGGCGCAGATCTACTTCTGAGCGGTGGGCGCCGAGGCGACGAGGCGCGCGGCATGGCGTGCCATCATCAGGTTTTCTCGTGAGGGCAGCACGCGCGTTTGCAGCGACGGCAGCAACGGCTGCAGCAGCGCGATGACGCGCTCCCGCGTCGGCGCATGGTGCTCGCCGATCCCGCCGGTGAACACCAGCAGATTCAGGCCGCCGAGCACGACGGCCATGCCTGCGGCCTGCCTGGCCACCGACATGGCGAACTGCTCGAGCGCCAGCTCGGCGAGCGGTTGCCCGGTGGCTTCGGCGAGTTTGCGCACGTCGGCGCTGAGATCGGAGATGCCGAGCAGGCCGGAGCGGTGCTCCAGCAGATCCTGCAACTGCTCGGCGTCGCAGCGCTTTTCGCGCAGCAGGAACAGCATGACACCCGGATCGATGTCGCCCGGACGCGTTCCCATGATGATGCCGCCGGTGGGTGTCATGCCCATGCTGGTGTCGACCGAGCGCCCGTCGCGCACGGCGGTGAGGCTGGCGCCGCTGCCGAGGTGCGCGATGACCACGCGAGGCGGGATCACGGGCAGCTGCGCGAGGATCGATTCGCACGACAACCCGTGGAAACCGTAGCGTTCCACGCCTTCGCGTTGCAGTGCATGCGGCAGCGGCAATACACGCGACATGTCGGGCAGGGGATGGTGAAACGCCGTGTCGAGGCAGGCGACCTGTTGCGATTCGGGCAGCAGTTCGCGGCTGTGTCGCACCCATGCCAGCGCCGGTGGCACGTGCAGCGGTGCGAAGCTTGCCGCCGCCTCGATGGCGGCGAGCACCGTGTCGTCGATCAGGCAATGCCGACGCACGGAAGGGCCTCCGTGCACGATGCGATGGGCCACGGCCGCGGGTGCACCCAGCACGACGATCGGCGGCAGGGCGAGCAGGCCCCGCAGCGCCTGTGCGTCGGCGTCGCCTTCGAAGGTGAGTTCCTGCCATTGGCCGCACTCCCGGAAGCGCAGGACATGGCGCGTGCCGCCGGTGTCGACGTTGCCTTCCGCCACCAGGATCGGCCCGTTGGTCGCCACCTGGTAAAAGCCGAACTTCAGCGATGACGAGCCGACATTCAGCGTGAGGATATTCATGCTGATTGCCAGCGCCAGTTCCTGATTTCCGGCAGATCCTCGCCGTGCTCGCTGACGTACAGCCGATGCCGTTCGATGGCGCTGGTGTAGCGCTCGTGGGCTTGCTTGCGCAGGTGCTCCAATTTCGGCACACGATTGATCACGTCCAGGCACAGCTGATAGCGATCGAGATGGTTGAGCACCATCATGTCGAACGGCGTGGTGGTGGTGCCTTCCTCCATGTAGCCGCGTACGTGGATGTTGTCGTGGTTGTGCCGGCGATAGGTGAGGCGATGGATGATGCCGGGGTAGCCGTGGAAGGCGAAGATCACCGGGCGGTCGCGCGTGAACAGTCGGTCGAATGCTTCGTGATCCATGCCATGCGGATGTTCGTCCATGGTCTGCAGCGTCAGCAGGTCGACTACGTTTACGACGCGAACACGCAGGTCGGGTACGTATTCGCGCAGCAGCATCACCGTAGCCAGTGCTTCGACCGTGGGTGCATCGCCGGCGCAGGCCAGCACCACGTCGGTGTCGCCGTCTTCATTGCCAGCCCACGGCCAGATGCTGGCGCCGGCCGCGCAATGCGCCACGGCGGCGTCGATGTCCAGCCACTGCCACTCCGGCTGCTTGCCGGCAATGATCAGGTTCACGTACTGGCGACTGCGCAGGCAATGGTGGGTGACCGACAGCAGGCAATTCGCATCCGGTGGCAGATAGATGCGCACGATCTCCGCTTTCTTGTTCGCTACGTGGTCGATGAATCCGGGATCCTGGTGCGAGAAACCGTTGTGATCCTGGTGCCAGACCAGCGAACTCAACAGGTAATTGAGCGAGGCGATCGGCGCGCGCCAGGGAATGTCGCGCGTCACCTTCAGCCACTTCGCATGCTGGTTGAACATCGAGTCGACGATGTGGATGAAGGCCTCGTAGCAATTGAACAACCCATGCCGGCCGGTGAGCAGATAGCCTTCCAGCCATCCCTGGCACTGATGCTCGCTGAGCATTTCCATCACGCGCCCGGTGGGCGCGAGGTTGACGTCGGTTGCCATGGTTTCGCTGAGCCAGGTCTTGGGGCTCACGTCGTACATGGCATCCAGGCGGTTGGAGGCGGTTTCATCGGGGCCGAACAGCCGGAAGTTCGCCGAATCCAGGTTGAGCTTCATCACGTCGCGCAGCCAATAGCCGAGGTGCCGCGTGGTTTCGGCGCGCACGGCGCCGGGCTGTTCGATGGCCAGCGCATACTCGCGGAAATCCGGCAGATGCAGCGGCTTGAGCAAGGTGCCGCCGTTGGCGTGCGGGTTGGCACTCATGCGGCGTTCGCCGGTCGGTGCGAGCGCGGCCAGTTCTTCCACCAGCGTGCCATGGCGGTCGAACAATTCGTGCGGCCGGTAACTCTTCATCCATTGTTCGAGAATGGCGACGTGCCCCGGCTTGGACATGTCCGACAGCGGCACCTGGTGCGAACGCCAGGTGTTCTCCACCGGCAGCCCATCGACAACGGCCGGGCCTGTCCAGCCTTTGGGCGAGCGCAAGACGATCATCGGCCAATGGGCGCGCCGCGCTGGAGCATCGCTACGCCGTGCGTTGCTCTGGATGCGGCGGATGCGTCGGATGCAGGTATCCAGCGCCTCGGCGAAGGCGCCGTGCATGGCCATCGGTTCATCGCCTTCCACAAAGATGGGATCGTGGCCGTAACCCTGCATCAACTGCTTGAGCTCGCGGTCACCGATGCGCGCGAGCACGGTAGGATTGGCGATCTTGTAGCCGTTCAGATGGAGGATCGGCAGCACCGCGCCATCGCGCACCGGGTTGATGAACTTGTTGGAATGCCAACTCGTCGCCAGCGGTCCGGTTTCCGCTTCGCCATCGCCGACTACGCAGGTGACGATGAGATCCGGATTGTCGAAGGCCGCGCCGTAGGCGTGCGACAGCGAGTAGCCAAGCTCGCCGCCTTCATGGATGGAGCCGGGCGTTTCGGGCGCCACGTGGCTGGGGATGCCATAGGGCCATGAGAACTGGCGAAACAGCAGGCGCATGCCCTCGCGGTTGCGCTCCACGCGCGGGTAGGTTTCCGTGTACGAACCTTCGAGATAAGAGTGCGCGACCAGCCCAGGGCCGCCATGACCGGGTCCGATCACGTAGATCATGTCCAGGTCGTACTGCGTGATCACGCGGTTGAGGTGCGTGTAGATGAAATTGAGGCCTGCGGTGGTGCCCCAGTGGCCAAGCAGGCGCTTCTTGATATGCTCAAGCGTGAGTGGTTCGTCGAGGAGCGGGTTCTCGCGCAGGTAGATCTGGCCCACGGTGAGATAGTTCGCCGCGCTCCAGTAGCGGTGCATCCTTTCCAGCAATGCAGGGTCGAGCTTCGCCATGACGCCGCCTTCTGCCGCAAAAAGGGCCATCGTGCACGCGCAGGCGTGCAGACGCTGTCATGGCATGCCGATGCCACCGTGGCCACGCTCAGGCGAGCCGACGATGGGCTATCGCTTGATGTCGAGCTCGTTGGTGACTTCCTTGACGCCGGGTACGCCACGCACGATGGAATCGATCTTCGCTTTCTCCGCGTCATTGGCCACCGGGCCACGGAGGACGACGGCGCCGTCCGAAGCAATCACCTTCACCTGATGCCCGGCAGGCGACAGGGAATTGTCGCGTTGAAGTATCTGTTGCACCTTGCCCGCAAGCTGCTGGTCGTCTGCACTCGGTGACGGGATCGCGCGATTGGGGTTCTTGGGGTCGTGCATCGGCATCGACATCGTGGGCTCGCGCGGCGTCGGCACGGTGCCTGCGCCGGACGGTGGTGCCGTCTGCGCAAAGCTGGCGGATGCAGCAACAAGGGTCATGCCGATAACGACGGAACGGAGGCGCATAGGGCGATTCCAGGCGGTGGCGTCGCGGTCTACGCTGCACCCCACGGCGTACCCGTGCCGTGAATCGGCCGTGCAGGAGTCGCTAGAAGTGCAGCGCGTGCAAGTCCATGCCGCCTACATGCCTTTTCGGCGTTCAGCAACGTCAGATGCGCTCAGCGAGCCCGGCTGGCCACCAAAGCGATTCAACACGTAATTGGACAAGGCCGCGATTTCAGCGTCGGTGTATGCCTCACCGAACGAAGGCATGAACACGTGCTGGTTGCCCACGTTCAGGCGCGAACCGCCCAGGACCACCTGGGTAAGGTTGGTGGCATGCGGATCACGTACCGAGCGCATGCCGGCAAGCGAGGCGTAGTCGCTCTGGCGTCCCTTGCCATTGTCCAGATGACAGCCGGCACACGCACCGACGAAGAGCTGCTCGCCCAGGCTCGCCGTTGCGTTCGTAGCGGCGGGTGCTCCACCCGCTGCGGCGGCGGGCGCAGTGGCTACACCACCCTGTTGCGGTGGCACGTCGCGGAGATAGGCGACCAGGGCCGAGACGTCAGTCGGCGCGAGGTATTGCAGGCTGTTCTCGACCACTTCACCCATCGGCCCGGACGCCGTGCCACGGCCCGCGGCATGGCCCTTGGCGAGATAGTCCGAGAGCTCCTGGTCGCTCCAGCCGCCGATGCCGTGGTCTTTGTCCGAGGTGATGTTGTAAGCCTTCCATCCTTGAAGTTCAGCGCCGGCGAGCGCTTCGCCATGTTTCATCGCGAACGCTGCATTCCTCGGCGTGTGGCACTCGCCGCAATGGCCAAGCGCGGTGGCCAGGTAGGCACCGCGGTTCCATGCATCCGGCTTGCCGGCAACCGGCTCGAAGCGCTGCTTCTTGAGGAACGCCGCGTTCCACAGGCTTACCGCCCAGCGCTGGTTGTACGGAAACGACAGGTCGTTGGCACGTGCCGGCGCATGCGCGACGGGCAGGCTGAAAAGATAGGCCTTGATCGCCAGGATGTCCTGCCGGCTCAGCGCGGTGTATGACGTGTAGGGGAAGGCGGGATACAGCGGGCGGCCATCCTTGTCGACACCGGCATGCATGGCGCGAACGAAGTCGTCGTCGCTCCAGTTGCCGATGCCGGTGGCTTTGTCCGCGGTGATATTGGATGAGTAGATCGTGCCGAAAGGCAGCTTGAACGGCACGCCGCCAGCAAAGGGCTGACCGCCGGGCACCGTATGGCAGGCCGCGCAATCGGCGGCGCGCGTGAGGTATTCGCCGCGTGCCCGCGCATCGGTGATATCGGCGGGAGCGCCCGCCACGGTGGGCTGCTTTGCGTTTTCGTCGCCGGAGTGGGTCACGGTCATCAAGGCGTAGACGGTAAACACGACACCTGCCAGCACCACGAGGCCGACGAGCGTGCCGATGATGCGCCCGATCTTCATGCGAGCCTCCTCGCCGTATCGGCGGCACTCGTGGGCGTTGCGTCCGTCAGCGCGGCCTTGAGCGCGTTCTGGTCCTGCACGAGCGCGTTGCGGTCGATGGGCAGCGTGCGGATACGCACGCCGGTCGCGGCGAAGATGGCGTTGGTCAAGGCGGGCATGGCCATCACCGTGCCGGTTTCGCCGATGCCGCCCGGCGATTCGGTGCTTGGCACGATGTGCACCTCGATCTCGGGCGTTTCGTTGAGGCGGAGCACGCGGTAGTCGTTGAAGTTGCGTTGTTCCACCGCGCCGTTCTTCAGCGTGATGCCGCTGAACAACGCGGCGCTCCAGCCGAACACCATGCCGCCCTGGATCTGCGCTTCCACCGTGTTCGGATTGACCACCCAACCGCAATCGACGACGGCCACGGCGCGCTTCATCGCGACCTCGCCTTGCGGCGAGACTTCCACGTCCATCACCACGCACAAATAGCTGCCGAACGGCGCCGCCAGCGCCACGCCGCGGCCGTGACGCGGTGGCAACGTACCTTGCCCCCAGCCCGACTTCTGCGCGGCCAGCTCGAGCACGGCTTTTGCGCGCGGGTTGTCGCCGAGCATGTCGCGCCGATAGGCCATCGGATCCTTGCCCGCGGCATGCGCGAGTTCATCGACGAAGCTCTCGACGACGAATACGTTGTGCGTCGGACCCACGCCGCGCCACCAGCCGACCGCGAGCCCGGCTGGCATGTCGTGGCGCACCCAGTCCACACGCATGTTCGGTATGGCATAGGGAAGCTCTGCCGAGCATTCCACCAGGTCGCCGTCGAGGCCGTTCTTGCCCATCGCGCCCGGCGCGAAGGTGGCGAGCACCGAGGCACCCGTGGTGCGGTCGGTCCACGCGACAGGCTTGCCGCCGTCGTCCAGCGTGGCCGAGATGCGGTCGTAATAGGCGGGACGATAACGGTCCTGCGCGATGTCTTCTTCGCGCGTCCAGATGATCTTCACCGGGAAATCGACCTGCTTGGCGATGGCGACGGCCTGTTCCACCGAGTCTTCGAACAATCGGCGCCCGAAGCCGCCGCCAAGGTACTGGTTGTGCACGGTGATGCTCTCGGGCGGCAGGCCGGTGACCTTCGCGGCGACATCGACGCAGCGCGCGGGCACCTGCGTGCCGACCCAGATCTCGCAGCTGTCGGGTCGCACGTGGACGGTGGTGTTGATTGGCTCCATCGTCGCATGCGCGAGCAGGGGCAACTGATAGGTGGCGGAAACCACCTTGCCCTTGATGTTGTCCACATGCCCGACTTCGCGGCCCAGGATGGGCTTGCCGTGCTCGGACGCTTGGGCCATGTCCTTGAACAGCTGCTCGGTGGAAAAGCTGACGTTGGGGCCGCGATCCCAGGTGATGTCGAGCGCCTCCAGGCCCTGTTTGGCGGCCCAGAAATGTTCGCCGATCACGGCCAAGGCATTGTCGATCTTCACCACTTTGAGCACGCCGGGTATGGCGCGTGCGCGCGTATCGTCCACGGAAGCCAGCTTGCCACCGAAGGTCGGGCTGGCGCGTACGGTGGCGACCTTCATGCCCGGTACGCGGATGTCGATGCCAAAGGGCAGGGTGCCGTCGACCTTGGCCGGCGTATCCACGCGACGCAGCGGCTTGCCGATCAGCTGGAAATCCTTGGGATCCTTCGGCGATACCTTGTCGGGCATCGTGATCTTGCCGGCGGCATCGGCCAGTTCGGCATAGCGCAGCGTGCGGTTGGTCGGGGTGTGCGTGACCACGCCGCGCGCCACCGTGCATTGCGAGGCGTCCACCTTCCAGCGCTGGGCCGCGGCAGCGACCAGCATGTAGCGTGCGGCGGCGCCGGCATTGCGCAGGGAAGTCCAGCAGAAACGGATGGTGGTGGAGCCGCCTGTCGCCTGTTCGCCGAGCAAGGGGTTGGAATACAGCTTGCGGTTCGGTGGCGCGTGCTCGACCGTGATCTGGTCGAGGCCGACGTCCAGTTCCTCCGCCAGCAGGGTGGCTTGACCGGTGTACGAGCCCTGGCCCATCTCCACGGTCGGCATCACCAGTTGGATGCTGCCGTCGTTGCCGATGCGCACGAAGGCATTCGGCGCGAACGCAGGGTGGCTGGGGTCGAGGCGTGCGTTGTCCGGCAGGCCCCAGACGCGACTGGGGCCGCCCAGCCACATGAAAGCCACCACCAGGCCGCCACGCTTGATCAGTTCACGTCGCGAAGGGTTTTGCAGGTCGACGTCGTGCGGGGAGGGTGGAACGCGAAGATTCATGGTTGCCCCTCGAACGATGCGCGCGGAATGAACGCGGAATCAGGCGATGGTTTGTGGCACGACGGTCGTGCCGGTCGCGGCCTGCTTGATCGCCGCACGGATGCGCACATACGTGCCGCAGCGGCAAAGGTTGCCCGACATCGCCGTATCGATATCCGCGTCGGTGGGCGAAGGCTTTTGCGCAAGCAGTGCCGTGGCGCTCATGATCTGTCCGGTCTGGCAGTAGCCGCATTGGGCCACTTCGACGCCGAGCCAGGCCTGCTGCACGCGTTTGCCGACGTCGGTTTCACCGATGCCTTCGATAGTGGTGATCTTCTTGCCTACCGCACCACTCGCGGGCAGCACGCACGAACGCACCGCCTGTCCGTCCAGGTGCACCGTGCACGCACCGCATTGGGCGATGCCGCAACCGAACTTGGTGCCGGTGAGTCCGACTACGTCGCGCAGTACCCAAAGCAGCGGCATGTCATCAGGCACGTCGACCTGCGTGTCGTGCCCGTTGATGGAGAGGACGATCATGCGGATATCCCTTCAAAGCGTGATATGCCGGGTACGCGCGTCGCGGCAACGTCCTTCGACGCGCGTCGTGGTCGTTTTTGCAATAAGGTCGCCAGGCTGTCGCGTTCGACCGGTCTGGCGTGGACCTCGCCGCATCTTCCTCTTCGCAGGAGAAAAGACAAGTGAAGGCGCTGGCCTTGATGGTTCATGGCGGCGCTGGCGTCAGCGCCCCCTTATGACGGAACATCATCGCCAGATCCTGCCGGCACCGAGCCATGAACGTCGCCCAAGAGTTCGACCCGCTGTACCGCGCTGCGCAGGCCTTGCCTTTGGCTTCGGACACGGCGGACGCCGCGCTGGCCACCATTATCCAGACCCGCGGCTCCACGTTCCGCCGGGCTGGTGCAAGCATGCTGGTAATGCGCGATGGCCGTCTGGTCTGCGAGCTTTCGGGTGGCTGTCCCCAGCGGGATATCGTGTGGCGCGCGCAGCAGGTGATGGATGCCGGCGAGGCGCAACTGGTGTCCTACGGGCGCGAGGCGAACTACGACGTCATGCTGGAAACCGGTTGCGGCGGCGAACTCGACGTGTTGATCGAACCCTTGCGTCGCAGGGAAGACCTGCAATTCCTCGAAGCGATGGCCGACCTTCGTGCACGCCGCCAACCCGGCGCGCTCGCCACCGTCTATGCGGCCGACGGACAGCCGCTTTCTCCCCGTCCGTGGCGCATCGTGCAAGGTCGTGACACGGCCTGGGACGATATCGACGACGAAGCCTTGCGCTCGCATCTCGAAGCCGTCCTGCCGTCGTTGCAGATCGGGGCAGCGGCCACATCTGTCCGGGTAGAAACCGGCAGCCGATGTTACGACGTACTCGTCGAGCCGCTGCGGCCTTCGCATGCCCTGGTCGTGATCGGCGACAGTATCGGGGCGCGCATGCTCGCGGCGCTGTCGTTGCAGCTGGGCTGGCATACGACGTGGGTGGATCCCGCACAGGCGAGTGACGATGGCGAGGACGGCCTTCGTCGCGTCGCGGTCTCCGCGCGTTCCCTGGCCGCACAGGTCGCGTTGGACGCGATGACGTCGGCGGTGGTGATGACGCATCGACTGGAGCGCGATCTCGACTATCTTGCCGCGCTGCTCGACAGTCCGGTGGGATACATCGGCGCGATCGGTTCGCGACAGCGTGCGGCTCAAATCACTGCCGCACTGGCGCGGACCGATGGACGGTTGCATGTTCCTGCGGGTCTCGACGTGGGCTCGGAAACGCCGCAGGAAATCGCCCTGGCCGTGGCCGCGGAGATCCTCGCTCTGCGCAATGGCAAGCAAGGTGGATTGCTGTCGCGGTCGCGGATGCCCATCCACGCATGAAGACCTCCAGCGCCATTGTCGGTGCGGTGCTGCTGGCGGCAGGCGCCGCCACGCGGTTCGGTTCGCCCAAGCAGCTGTTGGAGATCGATGGCGAAGCGATGGTTCGGCGCATGGCCAAGGCAGCACTCGCGGCTGGGCTATCGCCGGTGATCGTCGTTACGGGTGCTCATCACGACGCGGTGGTCGTGAACCTGGACGGTTTGGACGTCCAGACGGTCGAGCACGGGGACTGGGCCGGCGGCATGGGCGGATCGTTGGCCGCGGGAGTCCGCGCGCTCAGGGAGCGGGCGCCGCGGGCGGCCTCCCTGATGGTGCTGCTCGGTGACCAGCCATCGGTCGGCGCGCCCGAACTGGCGCGCATGCTGCAAGCGCATGCCTGCCAACCGGATCGCATCCTCGCCGCACGCTACGGTGGGCAGCTTGGCCCCCCGTGCCTATTCCCGCGCAGCGCGTTCGACGATCTCGCGACGCTACAGGGAATGCACGGCGCGCGGGCGCTGTTGCAGAAGGCCGGCGAGCGTGTCGATGCCTTCGATCTGCCCGCCGCCGCTTTCGACATCGATACGCCGGCCGATCATGCTGCATGGCTGGCCATGCAGCATCACGACCCCGAGGATCGATGACCGGACACCGCCTGCACGCAGGCGGCCGGTCGCTCAGTGCAAGCCCACGGTGCCGTGCATCGCGGTGAAGACCTTCTGCGTGTCGTAACCGACACCGTTCTTGAAGACCAGCGGCATGTGCTCCAAGGCCCTGGTGTCCTTGAGCGGGTCGCCATCAACCACGGCAATGTCGGCGCGCTTGTCGACGGCCAATGTGCCCACGTCCTTGTCGCGGCCGAGGTACTTGGCGCCGTTATAGGTGGCGATCTTGATGGCCTGTTCGACGCTGAAACCCGCCTCAACCAGTAGTTCGACTTCGCGCTTGGCGGAGAATCCCGGCACTACGCCGCCGTAACCGGTCGGATCGGTACCGGCGAGCAGCAAGCCGCCGGCGTCGGCGAACTGCTTCTCGAGACTGGCAAGCTTGGCGTAGAGCTCCGGCGTGTAACGACCCTTGGCGGTCTGCACTTTGTTCCAGCTGTCCTCGTACTGCGTACGCACCTCGGGAAGCATCAGGTCAAGCGCGCCCTGCGGCGCCTTGGGACGACCGGCAACGAAGGTTTCGAAAACCGTGAGCGTCGAGGTGAGCGCGAGATGGTGGTCGACCATCAGCTTGATCAGCGCTTTCACCTCGGGCGATTTCGGGTCCAGCGTGGCAAAGGACTGGGCGACGTCGGCACTGCGCGGGCACTCGTCGTGACGTTTGTCCTTGACGAAGTCGGTCGCGACGAAAAACCCGTGCTCCAGGTTGTCGATGCCCATGTCGACCGCTTCGCGATAGGTCACCGAGCACAGATGTGCCGTGACCTTCGCATTGCGCTTGTGCGCCACGTCGATGACACGCTGCAGCTCCGCACGCGTGATCTGCATGTACGCCTTGTACGAGGTGACGCCTTCGTCCGCCCAGTAGTTGACGGTGCGCTCCGCATCGTCCACGCCAGTGAGCGAGTGCACGGCAGGGATCGGCAGACCCGGGCCGTTGAGGTACGGACCGGTCACGTCCATGTCGGGGCCGATGGCGTCGCCGCGTGCAATGGCGTCGCGCACGTTGAGGTCGGCGTAGGGCATCATCGAGCCCGCCGTGCGCATGGTGGTGGTGCCGCCCGCGAGGTACAGCCGCGGGAAGCTGTAGCTCATCTCGTTGTATTCCACGCCCGCGGCGGGATAGAACATGTGCTCGTGCACCATCACGAAGCCGGGCAGCAGCGTCTTGCCCTTCGCGTCGATGACGGTGGCGCCGTCGGGGATCTTCACGCGGCTGTCCTTGTCGAGCGCGACGATGCGGCCCTTGTCGATCAGCAATGTCTGATCCTTCTTCGCCTTGCCCCCGGTGCCGTCGATGACGGTGGCGTGGGTGAAGGCGATCACCGGCTGCGCATAGGCCACGAACTCGCTGCCGGCCGCGGGCTTGTCGGCCGCAAAGGCCGACATCGAAGTCAACAGACCAGCCAATACCGTCGCGCGTAGCGATCGCTGCAATGCCATGGTGCCCCCCCGCCGATGAAGTGGGGGCATCCTAGCAAACGCTCATGCCGTGGTGGATCAGCCCGCTTCGAGCAGCGCGACCGTTCCCTGGCCGCCATCGGCACAGATGCTGACGATGGCGCGCGTGCCCGACGGCATGGCCGCGAGTTCCTTCACCGCCTGGCTGAGAATGCGTGCGCCCGTGGCGCCGAAAGGATGGCCGATGGCAAGGCTGCCGCCATTGGGATTCATCAGGTCGCGCGGGAACGCGCCGAACTCGTGATCGGTGCCGGCCTTGTGCTTCAGGAATTCGCTGCTCTGCAGCGCGGCGATGTGTGAAAGCACCTGCGCCGCGAACGCCTCATGGATTTCCCACAGCCCGATGTCCTGGTAAGACAGGCCGTGGCGCGCAAGCAAGCGCGGGATCGCGTAGGCCGGCGCCATCAGCAGGCCTTCGGTGCGGAAGTCGACGGCGGCGATCTCCCAGTCGATCAGCTTCACGCGCGGCACGTGGCTGGGCAGGCGTTCGAGTCCGCGTTGCGTCGCCACCCAAAGGCTGGCCGCACCGTCGGTGAGCGGCGAGGAGTTGCCCGCGGTGAGCGTGCCCTGGCCGCTGGTGCGATCGAATGCCGGCGGGAGCTTGGCGAGTTTTTCCAGCGACGTATCCGCGCGCGGGATGCTGTCGCGACGGAACTCGCCGATGGGGATCACCAGGTCATCGAAGAACCCTCTGTTCCACGCGTCCACCGCATTGCGGTGGCTGTCGTAGGCGATCTGGTCCTGGTCGTCGCGCTTCAGATGCCATTCCTTGGCGGTGATCTCGGTGTGCTCGCCCATGCTCAAACCGCTGGTGCGATTGACGATGCCGGGGATGTACAGGCTGATATCGCCGAGCTTCAGCGACAGCGCGTGCGATACCTTCTCGCCGACCGAGCGCGCCTTCTGAAAGCGGCGAATCCAATCCGACAGCCGCTGGTTGAGACCGAGCTGGATGCGGCTCAGGCTGTCCACGCCGCCCACCAAGGCCAGCTGCATGCTGTCGTCATCGAGCATGCCGGCGGCTTCGATCATGCCGATCATGCTGGTGGAGCAGGCCATCACCGTGGAGAAGGCCGGAATGGTGGCGGGCGCACCCGCATCCATCAGCACTTCGCGTGCGAGATTGCTCCAGGTGAGGTTGGGCACGACCGTGCCCCACACCGCGACATCGGGCGTCTTGCCGCCCGGCAGGCTGTCCAGCATGTGGCGCACGACCGGCACGGAGAGCGCGATGGCGTCGTAGTTGGCCAATGCGCCATCCACCTTGGAAAAAGGCGTGCGTACGCCTGCCGCGAGCCACACCGGGTGGCGGTAGCGCGAGTGAAGGGTCATGTCGTTATCCCGGGATGACGGTTGGATGGTGTGTTCAAGCGACGGCGAGATGCCAGGGCGCGCCTTCGGGAGCGCCGCGCCCCAGTTTGTCGGGCAGCGCATCCGTCTCGGCCACGAATTGCAGGGATACCGAATTGATGCAGTAGCGCTGGTGGGTCGGCGGCGGGCCGTCGTCGAACACATGGCCTTGATGGCTGCCGCAACGCGCGCAGCGGATCTCCGTGCGCACCATGCCGTAGCTGGTGTCGCGCACATAGGACAGGTGGTGCTCGTCGAATGGCGTGGTGAAGCTCGGCCAGCCGGTACGGCTGTCGAACTTGTTGCCGGCCAGGAACAAGGGCAGTCCGCACAGGCGGCAGCAGTACACGCCTGCGCGCTTTTCCGACAGCAGCACGCCGCAGAACGGCGATTCGGTGCCGTGATCGAGCAACACCTCGCGCTCCTCGGCAGTGAGCGTGGCGGCAAGCTGGTCGAACTGAAGTGGCGACGGCGGCGAGAGGTCGAACGGGGCTGATGCACTCACGACAAATGCTCCTCGGCGAACCTGATGGGGTGCGCACGGCGGCACGGCGCCGGCGGCTCGCCTCTAGATCGTGGCGGAAGGCCCGGAATCAAGGCTGGCGATGTTCGCCGGCCCGCTCTTCCTCGACCGTGAAGATGGCTTCGGGCGTCGCCTCCAGCCGCGCCTGCGGAATCGGCTTGCCGCTGAGGTCGGAGTAGCCGTAGGTGCCGTCGTCGATCTTCCGCAAGGCACGCTCGATATGGTCGATGCGCTGGGCATCCGTATCGCGTTGCGCCTGGCGTACTTCCTCCTGTGCCGAATCCTGGGCTTCGTCTTCGAATTCCATGGCTTCATCGCCATGCTCTTCCTCGAAGGAACGGCGATTGGCATTGGAGGACAGCTCGCCGCCCA
Source organism: Dyella jiangningensis (assembly GCA_000632805.1). Taxonomy (GTDB): domain Bacteria; phylum Pseudomonadota; class Gammaproteobacteria; order Xanthomonadales; family Rhodanobacteraceae; genus Dyella; species Dyella jiangningensis. Next base: position 1,611,149 of record CP007444.1, read on the forward strand.
GCACCTGCTGCCGCAAGGCCTCCAGCCGCTGGCGCTGCTTGGCGATGAACTCCGGGCTCAGGTGGGCGTCGGCGGGCATGGGTATCTCCGGAAGGGAAGGTGTCCGTGTAGCTATGGCATAGCTGCCGTTTCAACCCGGTGAAGGTCGGCGGTGCCATCGAGGGCGGCGCGCACCCGGCGGATGCGCGCCGCTGCGATCACCAGCGATAGGCAACCTTGCCGTACACGTAAGCGCCGTTGAAGCCGAACGGCGAGAACACCGAGTAGGGCAGCGTGCCGTTGTTGTCGTTGGCGTGGATCACCTTGTCGGGATAGGTGTTGAGCACGTTGTCGCCGCCGAGCGTGAAGGTCCAGCGATCCAGGTTGTAGTTCACCGCGAGGTCGAGGATCCACTTGGCGCCGAAGCTCTGGTCGAGCGAGGCCGTGGTCGAGTTGTACGACACGAAGCTGCCGTAACGGGTGAGCGTGCCGTTGAAGCCCCAGTGGCCCACGCCGTACACCTCGTTGAGGATCAACTTGCTGCGTGGCGTGGTATCGGCCAGCAGGCCGTACTGGTCGCGGCGGTCGATGCGCTTGAGGTTCACGCCGAGCTGGTCGAGGATCGCCGGGTTGGCCTTGATGTCGGTGACCTTGTTCTTGTTGTAGTTGTAGCTGAGCGTGCTCTGCAGCGTGCCGCTGTTGCCGAAGTCACTGAGATAGCTCGCCACCAGGTCCGCGCCGCGCGTGCGCGTATCCACCGCATTGGTGAAGTACGCGATGCCGCTGTAGTTGGTGTTGGTGACACCGTTGGCGGCCAGATACGCCCGCACGGTCGGCGAGGTAGTGGCGAGGTTGCTGCTCAGCGTGATGCGGTTGTTGACCTTGATCTGGTAGATGTCCAGGCTCAGGTTCAGCGCATCGAGCGGATTCCACACCAGGCCCAGCGTGAAGTTGCGCGACTTCTCCGGCTCCAGCGATTCGGCGCCCAGCAACTGGCCGACCTGGCTGTTCACCGGCACCAGGCCCGTGTTGTAGATGCCCGGCGGCAACTGCAGCGAATTGCCCGCGCCGTAATACAGCGACGAGGTGTAGGAGTAGTGCTGCTGGGCCAGCGACGGTGCGCGGAAGCCGGTGGTGGCGCTGCCGCGGATGGCGAAGCGGTCGGTGAAGTCGAAGCGGCCGGCCAGGGCACCGGAGGTGGTGTTGCCGAAGTCGGTGTAATCCTCGTGACGCAGGGCGAGTGAGGTGCCGAAGCGATCGGTGAGGTTGGTTTCCACGCTCACGTACTCGGCCACGTCATGGCGACTGTACGAGCCCGCATCCGTCGGTTGATAACCGCCGAAGCCCTGAGCGCCGCCGGAAACGCCCGACGTGCCGGTGTACCACGAGGGCAGGTCGCCCGCCTCGATTTTGTAAGTCTGGCGCAGGTATTCGGCGCCGAACGCCAGCGTCACCGGATTGGGCAGCCAGCTGGTCGAGAGTTCCTTGGCGATGTCCACGTCGAACGACTGCTGCGTTGCGCGCAGGATGCCGTCATGGAAGTCGGCGGGGCTGTAGCCGAAGTCGTGCAGGAAGGCGCGATTGACGCTGTTCTCCGTGGCGTAGGAGACGCGATTGCCGCCGTAGTTGCCGCTCACGTCCCAGCGCCAGCCGCCCGCCGTCTTGCCACGTACGCCGAACACCAGGGACTGGTCGGTCGAATCGGCATGCTCCAGCGGCAGGTACCCATTCGGGTAAAGCGAGGGCACTGAATTGCTGTTGGCCAGGTTGCGGAAGAAGGCGGGCGAGGTCGTGTCGCGATTGCTGTAATGGCCGAACGCATAGAGCTGCACGCCGGGCGTGAGGTCGTATTGCGCGTTGAGGAACAGGTTGTGGTCCTTCACCGCCGGGTCGCCATAGCGCTGCGTGGTGCCTTCCCACGGGCGCGTGCGATTGGGTTCGGCGCGGTTGGTGTAGTCCTGGTTGCCGTCCTGCAGTGTGAAGCGGATCCAGCCCTTGTCGTTGTTGAGCGGTATGCCGAAGTTGGCCGACCCCTGCCACTGGCGGCCGTCGCCCGCGGAATACTGGCCACCAGTGACTTCGACGTCGCCACCTTGCGCACCCTTCTTCAGCACAATGTTGATCACGCCGGCGATGGCGTCGGAGCCGTATTGGGCGGAGGCGCCGTCACGCAGCACCTCGATATGGTCGATGGCCCCCATCGGGATGGTGTTGAGATCCACCGCCTGCGAGCCGCGTCCCAGTACGCCGTTGGTGAGCAGGATCGCGCCCGGGTGCCAGCGTTTGCCGTCCACCAGCACCAGCACCTGGTCCGGCGAAAGCCCGCGCAGCTGCGCCGGGCGCTGCGAATCAGCCGTATCGGCTGCCGCAGGGCGCGGGAAGGTGAGCGAAGGGATGATGCGCGCCAATGCCGTGGTGAGCTCGGTCGTGCCGGTCTGCTTGAGCGTTTGGGCGGAAACGACGTCGATCGGGGTGAGCGAACTGCTTTCGGTGCGGTTGTCCGCGCGCGTGCCGGTGACGATCACGGTACCGAGTTTCTTGGCGTTGTCGGGCGTGGGCGGGTTCGCATCCTGTGCGTGCAGGCTGGAGATCGAAGTAAGCAGGGCCAGGGCAGCGAGAGTCGGGGTGCTGGCAGGGAGGGGGCGGCTTTTATGCATGTTTTTGGGTATCCCACGTGATTGATGCGTTGCAACAATTGCAGGCTATACGCCATGTGACGATGGCGTCAATAGCGGTATAGACGTCCAAACATGTCCAATGACCAATGGTTTCGAGCTCATAACGGATCGTCATGACGCGACGAGCCGTCAGGGTATTGACAGTGGGGAGGCGGAGCAGGGGGGTGCGGGCGGTGCCACCCATCAGGCGACGCGCCCGGCGGTCGCGTCAAGTGCTATCGGTCGCCAGGCGGGCCCCGGGGCCGGCCTTCACGCGGCATTGATGCGCGGCTGAACGACCTTATGTGTGGCGAGGGTTCCGGGGTGACGATGGCCGATCAGGTCGTCGCCCTTCCGGCTAAGTGGATATTTCTGGACAGGATCATATGGCTCGGCAAAAAGCGCTACCGCTGTACCGCAACATCGGCATCATCGCCCACATCGACGCGGGCAAGACCACGACGACCGAGCGCATCCTCTATTACACGGGTAAAAAGCACCAGATCATCGACGTGCACGACACCAAGGAAGGCAAGGGCTCGACCACGACCGACTACCTGGAGCAGGAGCGCAAGCGTGGCATCACCATCCAGTCGGCGGCGGTCTCCACCGAGTGGAAGGGCTACCAGATCAACCTGATCGATACGCCCGGCCACGTGGATTTCACCATCGAGGTGAACCGCAGCCTGCGCGTGCTCGACGGTGCGGTGGTGGTGTTCGACGGCGTGGCCGGCGTGGAGCCGCAGACCGAGACCAACTGGCGCCTGGCCGACCAGTACAACGTGCCGCGCCTTTGCTACGTCAACAAGATGGACCGCATCGGCGCGAACTTCGACCATTGCGTAAAGGGCATCCGCGAGCGCCTGGGCGCCAACGTGCTGTTGTGCCAGGTGCCACTGGGTTCGCACGACGAGTTCATCGGCATGGTCGATCTCGTGGCCGGCGTGGGCTACCTGTGGCAGGGCGACGACAAGGACAGCCCGTGGGAAACCGTGCCGCTCGCGGACATTCCCGGCCGGGTCAAGTTCTCTGCGGCCGCCGACCAGGCGTGGATCGCCGATCTGCCGAAGCTGCGCGAAGAGACGCTGGAGCGCGCGTTGTCGATGGACGATGCGGCGTTCGAAAAGCTGATCGAAACCGGCGAGTTCGACATGGAGACGCTCAAGGCATGCATCCGCAAGGGCTGCGTGTCGGGCAAGCTCGTGCCGGTGTTCTGCGGTTCGTCCTATCGCAACAAGGGCGTGCAGCAGCTGCTGGATGCCGTGGTGGACTACCTGCCTTTCCCGGGCGAAAACGGCGGCATCGCGCTGGTGGACGAAAACGGCCATGTGGTGGGCGAGCAGGGCGTCATCGACGATGCACCGGCGCGCGTGCTCGCCTTCAAAGTGATCAACGACCAGTTCGGCACGCTGACCTTCTGCCGCATTTATTCGGGCGTGATCAAGAAGGGCGACAACCTGCTCAACGTCACGCGCGGCAGGAAGGAGCGCGTGGGTCGCATCGTCGAAGTGCAGGCCAATGCCACGCGCGAGATCGACGAGGTGCGCGCGGGCGACATCTGCGCCTTCGTTTCGCTGAAGGAAACCGAGACGGGCGATTCGCTGTGCGATCCGGCGCATCCGGCGCTGCTCGAACGCATGCGTTTCCCCGACCCGGTGATCAGCGTGTCGGTGGAGCCCAAGCATCGCAACGATGTCGACAAGCTCTCCGCCGCGCTCTACAAGATGGTGAAGGCCGATCCGTCGCTGCGGCTGGAAGTGGACAAGGAAACCGGCGAGACCGTGCTCAAGGGCATGGGCGAGCTGCACCTGGAAGTGACCATCGATCGCATGCGCACCGAACTGGGCGTGGACGCGAACATGGGCAAGCCCAAGGTGAGCTTCCGCGAGGCGTTCGGCAAGGCCGTGCAGCACACCTACACGCACAAGAAGCAGTCGGGCGGCTCGGGCCAGTTCGCCGAAGTCACCATGGTGTTCGAACCGCTGGATACCGGCGGCGGCATCGTGTTCTCCGATGAAATCGTCGGCGGCCGCATTCCGCGCGAATACATCCCGGCGGTGGAGCATGCAGTGACGGTGGAGGCGCGCGAGGGACAGGTGGCCGGCTACGAGGTGGTCGATTTCAAGGCACGCCTGATCGACGGCAAATTCCACGACGTGGATTCGTCTGCGCTCGCCTTCGAGATAGCCACCAAGCAGTGCTTCCGCGAGGCGCAGCGACTCAGCAAGCCGAAGCTGCTGGAGCCGGTGATGCGGCTGGAAGTGGTCACCGAACCGGATTATCTCGGCGATGTGATCGGCGACATCAATCGCCGTCGCGGTACCGTCAGCGACCAGGGGCAGCGAGGCACGCAGGCTTTCGTGCAGGGCTTCGTGCCGCTGGCCGAGATGTTCGGTTACATCAACTTCCTGCGCTCGGCCACGCGTGGGCGCGGCACGTTCACCATGGAGTTCGATCACTACGAGGAAGTGCCCGCCAGCCTGGTCGACAAGCTGATGGAGAAGGAAGCGAAGTAATGCCGGTCAGGAGACCGCGCGGCGCCTGGGTGGCGTGAACCGGGGCGGTTCGTCCCGGAACGCCACGCGGCATGGCACCCTCAGCGTGAGCTCGGTGCCATGCGGCGCGCGATGGCCGAGCACCAGCTTCGCGCCCAGTTTGCCCGCGCGTTCGTGCATCCCCGTGACGCCCCAGTGTCCCCGCTGCGCGGCGTCCCGCAGGGCTTGCTCGTCGATGCCGCTGCCGTCGTCGGTCACGACGATGCGCAGCTGGCGTTGCTCGTACACGACCAGCACGTCGATGCGCGTCGCCTGCGCGTGCACGAACGCGTTGCGGATGCCCTCGCGCACGATGTCGAGGATTTCATCGAACGCGCTGGGAAGGATGGGGCGCGCCTTGCCTTCGGACCGGATGTGGAAGTCCGTGTGGTAGAGCGAGGCGAGGTTTTCGCCCACCGCCAGCAACGATTGCACCAGCTCGGTGTATTCCGGGCTGTCGCCACGCAGCGACACGATCTTGCCGCGTCCTTCGATTACCATCTCGCGTGCCTGCGCAATAGCGTCCTTCAAGGCCGCTGCATGGCGGTCGTCCGCATGCATGCCTGAGACCAATGCCTGCAATCGCAGCAGCAGGCCCTGGATGCCTTGCAGCAGGGTGTCGTGGATGTCCCGCGCGATGCGCTCGCGCTCGTCCATGCGCTCGCTCAGTTGCAGGTGGATGCGTTCGGCGGCCAGTCGCGTGCGCCAGGCGAAAAACGCGATCACCGCGGCGAGTGCCACGAGTGCGCACGCCGCGGCGAACCAGCCCGTCTGATAGAACCACGGCGCGATGGAGAAGGCGAACTCCGCGCCCTTGTTGTTCCACACGCCGTCGTCGTTCGCCGCGATGACATGGAAGCGGTAGGTGCCCGGGGAGAGATTCGCGTAGAACGCCTCACGTCGGCTTCCCGCGTCCTGCCATGCCGTGTCCACGCCATCCAGCTTGTAACGGAAGCGCACCCGGCCGGGAATGGCCAGGCTGGCCGCGGTGTACTGGATCTGCACGTTGTCGGTGCCCTTGGGCAGGCGCAGTCCTTCCGTCGGCGCGTGCCGCGTGCCATCGGCCGTGAGGCCGAGGACATCCACGGGCGGAGGTAGCGCATTGCTGTGGATCTCGCCGGGTTGGATCCACGCAGGCCCCTGGTTGGTGAGGAACCACAGGTTGTGGTCCGCATCGCTGAAGGCGGTGGGTGCGATGGCCGCCTGCAGCGCGATGCCGGGCAGACCGTCGTCGTAATCGAACAGCCGGTAGGCCGGTCGATAGCCTGGATGGCTGAACGCCATCTCGGCTTCCTTGGCGGTCAGGCGTACCACGCCCTTGCCGGCGTTGAGCCAGAGGTCGCCGCCCGCGTCCTTGACGATGCCGCTGATCCCGCTGAAGACGTCGTTGTCGGCGATGACAATCGATTGCGCGCGGCCCTCGCGCAGGCGGGCCAGTCCCAGTTCGCCGCCGATCAGCACTTCGCCATCCAGCGGCTTGATCACCGTGATGTGGCCGACGTGCAGACCATCCTCGCGTCGGTACACGCGGGCCTGCCTGCCGTCGAAATCCGCCAGCACGTTGTCCGGATAGCCGAGCCACAGGTGGCCGGCGTTGTCGACGGCCAGCGCGGTGGGCGTCAGCGAGGCGAGCGCGGGGCTGGGCGACGTGGATACGAAGCGGCCGTTGTCGACGCGGTAAAGGCCGAGCCCGACGAAGGACACCCAGGGCGTGCCGTCGTGGTCGATGGCAAAGGCGCTGACGGTGCCGACGTCGGTGGGCAGCGGAATGCTGTCCAGCGTTCCGCCGTCCAGCCGGTACAGATCGTGGCGGCCGATCATCCACAGGTGGCCGTCGTGATCAAACAGCGCACTGTTGATGTCGTGCAGGTCGCCGCGCACCCGGGTAGCACCTTGCGGATCGATGCGCCACAGCGTGCCGTTGTTGACGATCCACGGCGTGCCATGTTCATCCACGGCCATCGCATAGTTGGATGCGTTGCCCAGCGGTACGTCCGTCGGCACCTTGACGTTGTTGCGATGAAAGCTCACCAGGCCCATGTTGGTGCCGGCCCACACGGTGCCTTCCGCGTCCTGCAGCAAGGGAACCGTGCGATTGGTGACCAGGCCGCTGCTGCGGTCGAACAGGTCGGCGATGTCGGTGGGGCGCAGCGACTCGCCCTTCGCATGACGCGTGTAGTCGGCGACGCGGTAGATGCCGCCGTTGTCCACGCCGGTGCCCCAGAGGCTGCCGTACTGGTCGAACAGCAGGCGGTGGCTCCAGCCGTAATCGTCGGCATTGGGAGCGCGCTCGCCGATGCGCGGATGGTCCGCATCCAGGCCGGGCAGGGCGCGCGTGCCGTGGTCGTGGTCCGACAGCCACAAGGTGCCGTCGGGTGCCTGCGCGATCACGCTGCCGTGATACACCGACTGGTCGGTTTCCTCGAAACGCGTCGCGCCGGGCCGCAGGAACACGAGACGTTCGCCGGTGGTCACCCACAGCGTGCCGTCGCGTGCGGCAATCACCCAATCGGCCCGCTTGGCGGGGTAATGCCAGTCCTGACCCACGATGCGCCACTCGCGGCCATCGAAACGGGCCAGCCCGCCATCCGTCGCCGCCCACACGGCGCCGTCGCGCGTCTGCTCGAAGGCGTACACCATGCCTGAAGGAAACGAAGCGCCGGGCGCGTAGTGGACCAGATGACCATCGCGTTCGAGGCTCGCGCCGCCGTAATAGAAGCCAATCCATAGCGCATCGTCCGGCATCATCTTCAGTGCGGTGATGTCGTTGGAGCGAAAGGCCTCGCCCGCCAACGGCTCGAAGCGCTCGAAACGCACGCCGTCGAAGCGGTACAGGCCATTGCCGGTACCGAGCCACAGGTATCCGCTGCGGCCCTGCGCCAGCGCCCAGATGTCGGCCGGCGCGCCCGAATCGATGGTCCATTGCTTGCGGCGGAATTCGATGGCATTGCCGGAAGCCAGGGCATTCGCCGCGATGGCCAGGCAGCACAGCAGGAACAACAGCACGCGCCAGGAGCGCGCACGCAGCCGCGCGGGCGCGCCTCCCGATCGAAGCAGCGCGTGTCGCCGGCCAACCATCGTCATGCTTTTCTGCCACGTCAGCCGAATGGATAGGAATCATAACGACGGCGTGCGCATGCGGCGAGCAGATTCACCCGAATGGGCATTGATCCTTGTGGCGCGTGCCCAGATAGTGTCAGCGCTGTCGACGTGTCCGCGCGGCGCGGACGAAGGGTGGCCGAGCCAGGAGGAGCGATGGTGACAGGCGGCGAAGACCGCATCCGGGTGCTGATCGCCGATGATCATCCCATCATGCGCGATGGCATCGCCGTAGCCCTGGAAAGCAGTCCCGACATGGAAGTGGTCGGCCAAGCGGCGGATGGCGCGGAGGCCATCGTCCGCTTCCGCGAACTGCTGCCCGACGTCGCCCTGATCGACCTGCAGATGCCCGGCGTGGACGGCCTGCAGGCCATCCATGCCATCAGCGCGGAGTTTCCGCAGGCGCGCATCATCGTGCTTACGTCCTATCCGGGGGATGCCCGCGTGAGGCGCGCGCTCACGCAGGGCGCCAATGCGTACATGCTCAAGACCGCCACGCGCGAGGAGATCCTCACCGCGATCCGCTCGGTCATGAGCGGCCGCCGCGTGGTGGCCTCGGAAGTGGCCGGTGAAATCGCCTCGCACGCCTGGTCGGAGATGCTCAGCGACAGGGAGCTGAGCGTGCTGCGCCTGGTCGCTACCGGCAACACCAACAAGCGCATCGCCGACATCCTCTGCGTGTCCGAAGACACGGTGAAGGCGCGCCTGAAGAACATCATGACCAAGCTCGGCGCGTTGGATCGCACGCACGCCGTGACGCTGGCGCGCAATCGCGGGTTCTTCGACGGCTGAGTGTCGCTGTAACAGCGATGCAACATCGCGCCGTGGCGCACGCAATAGGCGTCGAATGTTTACCTGATCGGGTAGTCCGGATGTCCCGCGTTGGGGCATACGGTATTTCCGCTGCGGCGACAGAATGACCCACACGTTCACGCCAGCATGCCGGCGTGCTGTTCACTTCGTCCTGACCCGTAGCGCCGCATCGTTTCACGATCCTCATCGGGGTGATCGCGTACGAGCCATGCAGGTCGGGCCTCTCACGGAGCATCCCGATGTCGATCGACGATCGCAGCCCCGATACCGACCTGGCGCGTCGCCAGTTCCTAGGCCAACTGGCGACGGTTTCCGCGGCGTTGGCCCTGCCTGTCGGCGGACTGGCAATGCCGACGTCCTCCCTCGGCGCCACGGCGCCTTCTCAACCCCCGCATGGACATCCCACTATGAGCACGATCACCACGAAAGACGGGACGCAGATCTATTACAAAGACTGGGGACAGGGTCAGCCTGTCGTGTTTTCCCATGGCTGGCCGCTGTCGGCGGATGCATGGGATGCGCAGATGCTGTTCCTGAGCTCGCACGGCTACCGCACCATCGCGCACGACCGTCGTGGCCATGGCCGTTCGGGCCAGCCGTGGAACGGCAACGACATGGACACCTACGCGGACGACCTGGCCGCGCTCATCGAAAAGCTGGACCTGAAGAACATCGTGCTCGTGGGTCACTCCACCGGCGGCGGTGAGGTGGCGCACTACGTCGGTCGCCACGGCAACGCCCGCGTGGCCAAGATCGTGCTGATCGGCGCGGTGCCGCCGATCATGGTGAAGACGGCGAACAATCCTGGCGGCTTGCCGATCGAAGTGTTCAACGACATCCGCGCCAAGACGCTGGCCGACCGCTCGCAGTTCTTCAAGGATCTGTCGGGTCCGTTCTTCGGCGCCAACCGCCCGGATACCAAGGCTACGCAGGGCATGCGCGACTCGTTCTGGCTGCAGGGCATGCTGGGCAGCCTGAAGGGCCAGTACGACTGCATCAAAGAGTTTTCCGAAGTCGACTACACGCCTGACCTGAAGAAGATCGACGTGCCCGCGCTGGTGATCCATGGCGACGACGACCAGATCGTGCCGATCGACGACGCCGGTCGCCTCTCGGCCAAGATCATCAAGCACGCCACGCTCAAGGTATATCCCGGCGCACCGCATGGCCTGACCGCGACCCACCAGGAGCAGGTCAACAAGGACCTGCTCGACTTCATCCGTTCCTGATCGTTCCATGGCGCCGGCCGTGGGGCCGACGCCATGCAAGAGGGGTAATTCTCATGGCCATCCAAGCCAGCCCGAAGCCGGGCAAGCAGCTCATCACGCCGGCGGACCACGCGCTGATCCTGATCGACTTCCAGTCGCAGATGTCCTTCGCGACGCATTCGATCGACGCCATCACGCTACGCAACAACGCCGCACTGGTTGCCCACGCGGCGGCCAGTTTCAAGGTGCCCACCATCCTCACCACCGTGGCGGAGAAGAGTTTCTCCGGCCCGATGTTCAGCGAGGTCACCGATCCGTTTCCTGGGAAGGCGCTGCTCGACCGCACGTCCATGAATACCTGGGAAGACGCGGCGGTGATCAATCGCGTGAATGAGATCGGCAAGGATCGCATCGTGCTCGCCGGCCTGTGGACGTCGGTGTGCATCGTCGGACCGGCGTTGTCCGCGCTCGACCAGGGCTTCGAGGTGTACGTGATTGCCGACGCCTGCGGCGACGTCTCCGCCGAAGCCCACAACCGCGCGATGGAACGCATGATCCAGGCGGGCGTGCGTCCGATGACGTCGGTGCAATACCTGCTTGAGATGCAGCGCGATTGGGCGCGCACCGAGAGCTACGACAGCACCACGGGCGTGGCCAGGCGATTCGGCGGTTCGTATGGCCTTGGCATCGTCTACGCCAAGGCCATGTTCGGCGCGCACGAGGGTTGAAGCACTGGCCGGCGGCACGTGCGCCGGCCATCTGTTGCGGGAATACGTCGATGAAGCCTTATCTGTTCTCCCTGGGTGCCGGCCTGCTGGTCGGCAGCATCTACAGCCTGTTGAACGTGCGTTCGCCGGCGCCGCCGGTAATTGCCCTGGTCGGCCTGCTCGGCATCCTCATTGGCGAGCAGTTGCCGCCGCTGGTGAAACACCTGTGGCAGCGCGAGGCACTGACCACCAGTTGGGTGCGAATGCACGTCAAGCCGCACGTGTTCGGCGAATTGCCGAAGGCGACGCCCGCGACAACCGGCAAGAACCCGGAGCAGCAATCATGAGTGCGGCGCCTGCGGCACCGGAGCTGATCCTGCACGGTGGTCGCTTCACCACGCTGGATCGATCGCAGCCTGAGGCGCAGGCCGTCGCCATCAGCGGTGGCCGCTTCAGCGCCGTGGGGAGTGCGGCCGAGGTGCTCGCGCTGGCCGGACCGTCGACACGGGTGATCGACGTGCACGGTCGGCGTGTCTTGCCCGGTCTGATCGACAACCACCTGCACATCATCCGCGGTGGCCTCAATTACAACCTGGAGCTGCGTTGGGACGGCGTGCGGTCGCTCGCCGACGCCATGGCCATGCTCAAGGCGCAGGTGGCGATCACGCCCGCGCCGCAGTGGGTGCGCGTCGTAGGTGGCTTCACTGAGCACCAGTTCGCCGAGAAGCGCTTGCCTACCATCGACGAACTCAACGCCGTGGCGCCGGATACGCCGGTCTTCCTGCTGCACCTGTACGACCGCGCCATCCTCAACGGCGCCGCGCTGCGTGCCGTGGGTTACACGAGGGAGACACCCGAGCCGCCGGGCGGCGAAATCACGCGCGACGGTGCGGGCAATCCCACGGGCCTGCTGCTGGCCAAGCCCAACGCGGCCATTCTGTACGCGACGCTGGCGAAAGGGCCGAAGCTGCCGTTCGATTACCAGCTCAACTCCACGCGCCATTTCATGCGCGAGTTGAATCGCCTGGGCGTGACCGGTGCCATCGATGCCGGCGGCGGCTTCCAGAACTATCCCGAAGACTACGCCGTGATCGAAAAGCTCGCGGCGGAGAACCAGCTCACCATCCGCCTGGCGTACAACCTGTTCACGCAGAAGCCCAAGCAGGAAAAGGACGATTTCCTGAACTGGACGCGGACGTCCAAATACAAGCAGGGCGACGATTACTTCCGCCACAACGGCGCCGGCGAGATGCTGGTGTTCTCAGCCGCCGACTTCGAGGATTTCCGCCAGCCGCGCCCCGACATGCCGCCGCAGATGGAAGGCGACCTTGAGGAAGTGGTGCATATCCTCGCCGAAAACCGCTGGCCGTGGCGCATGCATGCGACCTACGACGAAACCATCAGCCGCGCGCTGGATGTGTTCGAGAAGGTCAATCGCGATATTCCGCTGGAAGGGCTGCACTGGTTCTTCGATCACGCCGAGACTATTTCCGAGCGCTCGATCGACCGCATCGCGGCGCTGGGCGGCGGCGTGGCCGTGCAGCATCGCATGGCCTACCAGGGCGAATACTTCGTGGAACGCTACGGCGCCGCTGCGGCCCAGGCCACGCCACCGGTGGCGCGCATCCTTGAGAAGGGCGTGAAGACGTCCGCGGGTACCGACGCCACGCGTGTCGCCTCGTATAACCCGTGGGTATCGCTGTCGTGGCTGATCACCGGCAAGACCGTCGGCGGACTCGGCATCACTTCGCGCCGCAACTGTCTTGATCGCGAGACGGCGCTTCGCATGTGGACCGAGCACGTTACCTGGTTTTCCAACGAAGAAGGCAACAAGGGCCAGATCAAGGTGGGACAACTCGCCGATGTGATCGTGCCCGATCGTGACTTCTTCGGCTGCGCCGAAGACGACATCGCCGATACGACCTCGTTGCTGACCATTGTCGGCGGACGCGTGGTCTATGGCGCGGGTGGTTTTGCTTCGTTTGAGGATGTGAGTGTGCCACCGGCGATGCCGGAATGGTCACCGGTGCGCGTCTACGGCGGTTATGGCGCCTGGGCGCAGGCAGGGCGCGAGCAGCGCGCTGCACCACGCGTGGTCTGCGGTTGCGAGAACGCCTGTGGCGTGCATGGGCATGACCACGCTGGCGCATGGGCGAGCCAGGTGCCCGCGTCCGACCTCAAGTCGTTTTGGGGCGCACTGGGCTGCGCGTGCTGGGCGGTATAGGCGCATGACCTTGAAAACATCTTCAACGATGGCTTCGCGCTGGCTGGTCACGCCGGTGGTGCATTGGCTTGCCCTGCTGGGCTTGTGTGCCGCCTACCTGCAAGGCGGCATCCAGAAGCTGATGGACTTCCACGGCGCGGTGGCTGAAAGCGCACACTTCGGCATGACGCCTGCCGTACCGGTGACCGTTGCCGTGATCGCGCTCGAACTGGGCGCTTCGCTCGCCATCCTGTGCCATCGCGGCCGGTGGCTCGGCGCCGTGTTGCTCGCCGTGTTCACGCTTGCGGCCACCTTCGTTGCGAACCGCTTCTGGGACGCGCCAGCCGCCGAGCGTTTCGGCATGACCAATGCCTTTTTCGAACATCTCGGGCTCGTCGGCGGGTTCGTGCTGGTGGCCTGGCATGATCTTCGCGATCGCGCGGCGTCACCTTCTTCCGCTCGTTCCTGATATCCCCAAGGAGTCTTTCCATGCGCATGTATTCCAGGATTCTTGTTTTGGCGCTGGGCGTCAGTGCGATCGGCGCCGCGCCGATGTCGGCCCTCGCCAAGGAGGCGCCGGCTACGCCCGTCGTGGCCGTCGGCCCGCAGTACGACACCACCCATGTGTATGTCGCGCCCGCGGACGTGGATCGCTTCGTGGAGAGTTTCCTCGGCACGTTTGGGGGCCAGAGCACCAAGCAGGGTATCGCCACGGTCACGCCCACGCCCAGCAGCACCAGTACGCAGCTGCTGCAGACGCCGGTGGGTACCGTATCGCTGTTCGGCTTTCGCACGCCGGTGCCGCATCCGTTCGGTCTGGAGCGTACCGGCTACCTGGTGACGGATCTCGACGTGGCGGTGAAAGCCGCGCGTGCCGCTGGTGCCGATGTCATCGTCGACAGCTTTCCCGATCCGATCGGTCGCGATGCGGTGATCCAGTGGCCGGGCGGCGTGAACATGCAGCTCTATTGGCATACCACGGCGCCGAACTACGCGCCGTTCCAGACGGTTCCGGATAACCGGGTGTACGTGTCTGGCGATCGCGCGGATACGTTCGTGAAGGACTTTCTCGCGTTCTCGCACGGCAAGGTGGTGTCCGATACGAAGCAGGCGCCAGGCGTCGAGATCGGCCGCCCCAAGGAGCGCTATCGACGCATTCGCGTGGAATCGACCTTCGGCAAGATGACGGTGCTCGTCACCGATGGCCACCTGCCATATCCGTACGGGCATGAGCTGACCGGTTACGAGGTCGCCAACCTCGGCGACACCTTGGCGAAGGCAAAGGCCCATGGCGTGAAGGTGCTGGTCGAACCTTTCACCAGCGAAGGGCGCGAATCGGCGGTGGTGGAGTTCCCCGGTGGCTACGTTGCCGAAATCCACGCCGGCGCGGCGCACTAGGTCGGGCAGGGTGCTCGACCGGCGGCGCCTGCGGGCGACCCATGCGAGCGGCGCCCGCCCGGCGGGTGCGGTGCTGCTCGGTGCGATCGCATGCACGGCATCGCTGCACGCGCAGGACATCGATGAGGGTTCCACGCAGGCCGCATCGGTTCGGCCCGTCGCGACACGCCCCGCGCTGAGCAGCAATCGCTGGCAGGAAGATTGGTCGGCGCTGGCCGATCCCGCGCTGCGCACGCAGTGGGGTGATGCGCTCAAGTACATCGCGTTGAGCGACACGGACCAGCGCAGCTATCTGTCGCTCGGTGCGAATTTGCGTGAGCGAACGGAAATGTCCGATGCCGCCAGCTTCGGCATCGGCAATTCCGACAATACCTACCTGTTGCAGCGCCTGCAGTTGCATGCGGACCTGCGTTTCGCCTCTTACTGGCAGGCCTTCATGCAGATCGAAGACGCCCGCACGGTAAACAAGCAGGTGATCGGCGGCGCCGATCGCAATCCGTGGGACCTTCGCCTGGCGTTTGTCGCGTACGCGCGTAGTTTCGATGCGGGTACCTTCAAGGCGCGCGTGGGGCGGCAGGATTTCGCCTTTGATCTTCAGCGCTTCGTGTCGCTACGGGACGGGCCCAACGTACGGCAATCCTTCGATGCCATCTGGGCAGACTGGGAAACCGGCCAGTGGCGCTTCATCGGCTTCGTCAGCCAGCCGGTGCAATACGACGATCGCCATCCGTTCGACGATACCTCCAATCACCGTTTCCGCTTCAGCACCCTTCGCGTGGAACGGTTGGTGCTGGGCGGCAACGAACTGTCGGCGTATTACTCGCGTTACAGCCGCGACGGCGCCCGCTATCTGGACGCCACCGGCGACGAGCGGCGCGACGTGTACGACGCACGTTTCGCGGGCAAGGCAGGTGCTGTGGACTGGGACGTCGAGGGCATGGCGCAACGAGGTCACGTGGGCGGCAAAACCATTGATGCCTGGGGTAGCGGCGCGCGCGTCGGCTACACCTGGAACCTCGGCTGGCATCCGCGCGTCGGCCTGCAGGTGGACGCCGCCTCGGGCGATGGCAGGCATGGCGACGGCACGCTGGGCACGTTCAATCCGCTGTTTCCCAATGGCTATTACTTCACGCTCGCCGGGTTCACGGGCTACGCCAACCTGCGCCATGTGAAGCCAAGCCTGACGATCAAGCCGGCGGTCCATCTCACCGTGATGGGCGCGTTGGGTTTTCTATGGCGCGAAACCACCCGTGACGCGGTGTACGTGCAGCCCAACGTTCCCCTGCAGGGAACCGCCGGGCAGGGCGGCCATTGGACGGGGGCTTACGGCCAGTTGCGGGCGGACTACGCCTTCAACGCCAACTTCACCGGCGCAGTGGAAGCTGTGCATTACGAAGCCGGCCGCGTGATCCACGTGGCCGGTGGGCACGACAGCGACTACCTGGGCATCGAACTCAAATACATGTGGTGACCGACAAGGTCGCCCACACCTACGCGTCACCGGAGCACGCAACAGCATGGCCAACCAGGCACCCTTGTCGACGATATTGAGCGTCAATGCAGGTTACGTCGACACCGCGGGATTCATGGCCTTGCATGGCCTGTTCACCGCGCATGTAACAGGCAACTTCGTCACCCTCGGTGCGGCCTTGGTGCTGGGCACGTCCGGCATCATTGCCAAGCTTCTCGCCCTGCCTGTGTTCTGCGTGGCCATCGTGTTGGCGCGTCTGCTGCACTTCTGGCTGGTGGGCCGCGGGCTGGCCGTGGTGCGCACGCTGCTGTTCCTGAAGTTCGCCCTGTTGGCGGCCGCCGCTGTGATCGCCCTGCGCTATGGCCCGTTCGGACCGGGCGACAGCTGGCCCGCGACGTTGCTGGGCATGACCATGGTGACGGCGATGGCGATCCAGAATGCCGTGCATCGCGTTCACCTGGCCAGCATGCCGCCGTCGACGCTGATGACCGGCACCACCACGCAAATCATGCTGGACATCGCCGATCGCATTCAGGGCGTTCCACCGGAGCAGAAGGCCGCGGTGGATGCGCGCCTGAAGCGCATGAGCGTGGCCGTGCTGGCCTTTGCCATCGGTTGCGCGGCGGCCGCATTGCTGTATGCCTATGCCGGCATGTGGTGCTTCGCGGCCCCACCCGTCGTTGCCCTTGCCGCCTACCTTCGCCATCGCGATGCGGATGAAGCCGCCGTGCCGAAGTGATCTCGACGTTCGTTCCACTCCCATAACCCCGGAGAGCACAACATGAGCGATTCAAGCAAAGCCAAGACCCGCCAGAAGGCGGCCCTGAACACGCCGTCCACGCTGGGGGAAAAGGCGACCCGGGATCTGTCCGGTGAGCTCAACGCACTGCTGGCCGACGTGCTGGCCCTTTACCTGAAGACAAAGAACTTCCACTGGCACATGTCGGGGCCGTATTTCCGCGACTACCACCTGCTGCTCGACGAGCAGTCCGATGAGATCTACGCAACCATCGACCCGATCGCCGAGCGCGTGCGCAAGATCGGCGGCACCACGCTGCGTTCGCTGGGCCACGCTTCGCGCATGAAGCGGCTGCTCGACAACGATGCGGATTTCGTCACGCCGGACGACATGCTCGCGGAGTTGCGTGAAGACAACGGCAACCTGATCGGCTACATGCGCAGGACGCATGAGCTGTGCGACGAATATGGTGATGTCGCCACCGCGAGCCTGCTCGAGAACTGGATCGATGAGGCCGAGCGTCGCGTGTGGTTCCTGTTCGAGACGAGCCGGCGCGCCTGATCGCACGGGTCGCTGCTGCGGACCGGCACGCGTGGCCGGTCCGTCGGTTGACGACAACTTGAACGTTGTCGACGCATGGTCACGTCTTCAAGGCATGACGCTAACACTTGCTGTCTGAAGATCGGACTCAAGAGCAGCGACACGCCGGGATTTCGCCATGTCCAGTAACGATCGCAAAGACGTGGGTCATACCCACGACAAGCACCACAAGGCCCCTGGTCACGAGAGCCAGGGGCAACGCGCGCAGCGTAAGCGCCACGAGAGCGAAAACCACGACCAGGCCCTGGAAGAAACCTTCCCGGCCAGCGATCCGGTCTCGCCTTTCATCCCGGCCAAGGCGCCGGAAGACTGACGCCTGCGCGCAATGATCCGCGAGGCGAAGTTCGATTCGCCGTCTTCCAGCCAGCCCGGGCCTGAGGCATGAACGTGCTGGCGCACCTGTGGACCGACAGCGCATGGACGCGGCTGGGCATGGTCCTGGTCGTCGCGTTGCTAGTTGCGCTCGCATTGCGCGGTATTGCCTATGCCGTGTTGAAGCGCTTGGCCCGGCGCCGGCCCGTGGTGGCCAACATGCTCGGCCGTGCCAGCGCGCCGATGGAGTGGGTGATCCCGCTGCTGATGCTGGTCGCCGCGTTGCGCGTGCTGCCGGATACGGATGTCCTGCCGTCGTTCGCGCTCATCCAGCACTTATTGACCATCGCGCTCATGGTCTGCGTGACCTGGCTCATCCTGCGCTGTCTGCGCACGCTCGAGCTTGTCGCCATTCGCCGCTATCCGATCGACGTCAGCGACAACCTGTCGGCGCGCCGGATGCTGACGCAGGTGCGCGTCCTGCGCCGCACGGCCGAAGTGGTGGTGATCCTGCTCGGCGCAAGCGCCATCCTGCTGACCATTCCCGGCGTGCGGCAGTTGGGCACGAGCCTGCTCGCGTCCGCCGGATTGGCGGGTCTTGCGCTGGGCTTGGCCGCCAAGCCGGTGCTGAGCAATCTCGTGGCCGGATTGCAGATTGCGCTGACGCAGCCCATCCGCCTCGATGATGTGGTGATCATCCAGGGCGAGTGGGGCCGCATCGAGGAAATCACCGGCACCTACGTGGTGGTGCGCATCTGGGACGACCGTCGCCTGGTGGTGCCGCTCAACTGGTTCATGGAAAACCCGTTCCAGAACTGGACGCGCACCAGTTCGCAGCTGATCGGCACCGTTTTCCTGTGGCTGGATTACCGCGTGCCGATGGCGCCATTGCGCGACGAGCTGATGCGCCTGTGCAAGGATGCGCCGGAGTGGGATGGCCGCGTTTCGATCCTGCAGGTGACCGACGCCAATGAACGCGCGGTGCAGTTGCGCGCGCTGGTGAGTTCCGCCGACTCCGGCCGCAACTGGGATCTGCGATGCCGTGTGCGGGAAGGCCTGATCGCCTTCGTGCAGGATCGCTATCCGCAATCGTTGCCGCGCCTGCGGGGCGAACTCGATGCGTCGGCGAACCGGTCGCCGGAGGGTTCGGTGGCACCGCGCTGATGCGGGCTCAGGGGAAACCGCGCAAGCGGGCGACCATGCCAACGCCGGTGGTGATGGTGCGCGAGAGTACCCGCAGGTCCAGCGGCATTTCGGGCCGGTATACGTCGAGCAGCAAGGCGATGCGCGTGCTTTCGCTGCGGTTCCACACTTCATGCGGAAAGGTGTCGTCCCACAGCAGCGACTGTCCTTCGCCCAGCCGGTGCTCGTGGCCGGCAAGCCAGAGCACGGCGCCTGGTTTGCCTTCGTCGTCGGGCGGCACGTCGAGATTGAGCTGGTAGCGCAGGATCCCGCGAAACGGGCCACGGTGCCGCGGAATGTGCTTGTGCGGCGCCAGGAATGACAGCGTTGCGGAAATGGCCTCGGGAGTTTCCGCCAGCAGTTCGCCGAGCAAAGGGCAACGGAGGAGATGGGCGCGCAGTTCCTGCCCGTAGACCTTGAGCAGGAACATGCGCCAGTCGCGGCCATCCGTGGCGGAGATCTCGGCCTGTGCCGGCATGATCTCGTGAAAGCGCGGAATCGAGGTCGCGGATTTCAATATCGCCTGCGCCTCCTCGCGTAGCTGCATCCATGCAGCTTCAAAGCGGCGGCCGGCGGGAAAGCAGTTGTCGATATCCAGCACGGGCGGGGTGTCCAGTCGCGCGTCATAGATGCGCCGGATCGCACGCGACGAGAGCTCATAGAGCGAGTCCATCTTCCAGTTTCCTCCAGGCTGCACGGGCGGAGTGCTCCTGCGCCCCGCACCGCCATTGGCACGGGGAGAGCCGCACGGTAGTGGGCCGCGTCTCCTTGGCGCGTGAACGCCGGGGCGGCCGGGACGGCGCGCGCCAGGCCTTCCTGCCCAGATGAAAAACAAGCCCTGAGTTGCTGATTCTTCTTCGAAAATTCTTGTTATTTTCTGTGACGTAACGTAAAATAACGGCCGAAATTGACGGAGGATGCGCCCATGGTTGACCCCCTTGATCCCGGCACGCTTGCGTTGCCGCTGACGTTCAGACGCGCCCGCGGCCGACCACGAAAACCCAATGCACTGACACCGGCCGAGCGCGCACGGCGCTACCGCGCCAGGCAGAAAACCCTGGCGATGCATGTCGTGCCGATGGCGGTGCATCACTCGGTGGTGCGGGCCCGCGATGAGGCGCGGGGCGAGCTGGAGCGCCTGCGCGGCGAGCTGGAGCAACTACTCGCGCAGTTGCGGCGTTAGCGCTGCAACCGCGGCTCAAACGCATCGCGCATCGTGAGATGCGCGATGCGGTCTGTCTTGTTCTTTTGGCCGGCAGCCGGCCATGGCATTGCGGCTCGCCTTGACGATTCGACCCGTCGTGCGCGGTTCGCGGCCTGGCTAACGGTTACGATGCCCGCGTAGCGTCCTGGAACCCCTTCCGTGAGCGATCGTCCCGAGACCGATCCCGCCGCCGGTCGCCGACAAGTCGGCATGATGGGCGCGTTGCGACAGTTGCCGCCGGGCATATGGGTGCTCGGCTTCGTCAGCATGCTGATGGACATTTCGTCCGAACTGATCCACAGCCTGCTACCGCTCTTCATGGTCACCACGCTTGGTGCAAGCGCGCTGGCCGTTGGTTTCATCGAAGGCCTGGCGGAAGGGACGGCGCTGATCGTCCGTGTGTTTTCGGGCACGCTCAGCGATTACCTGGGCAAGCGCAAGGTGGTCAGTGTCTCCGGCTATGCGCTGGGTGCCATGAGCAAGCCGTTATTCGCGCTCGCTTCGAGCGTCGGGCTGGTGATGTTCGCGCGCCTGATCGACCGCATCGGCAAAGGCATCCGCGCCGCGCCGCGCGACGCCCTGGTGGCCGACATCGCACCGGCCCATCTGCGCGGTGCTTCCTTCGGATTGCGTCAGTCGCTGGATACCGTTGGCGCCTTTCTTGGGCCGCTGCTGGCCGTGATTTTCATGCTGTGGTGGAAGAACGACTTTCGCGCCGTGTTCTGGGTGGCGGTCATTCCTGGCGTGCTGTCCGTGCTGTTGTTCGCGTTCGGCGTACGCGAGCCCGTCGTGGTCGGCGGGGGAAAACGCACGAATCCGGTGAGTTTCGCCAGCCTGGGACGACTGGGCGCGGCGTATTGGTGGGTGGTGGGTGTGGGCGCCGTGTTCACGCTGGCCCGTTTCAGCGAGGCGTTCCTGGTGCTGCGCGCTCAACAGGGTGGCATTCCCGTTGCGTGGGTGCCACTCGTGATGGTGGCGATGAACGTGGTGTACGCACTCACGGCGTATCCGTTTGGCCGCTGGTCCGACCAGATGAATCGAAACCATTTGCTGGCCCTCGGACTGGTGGTGCTGATGGCCTCCGATCTGGTGCTCGCCGCCGGCACGCATTGGTCGACGATCCTTGCGGGCGTGGCGCTTTGGGGCGTGCACATGGGCATGACACAGGGGCTGCTGGCGGCTCTGGTGGCCCATACCGCGCCCCCTGACCTGCGTGGCACGGCGTATGGCTTTTTCAATCTCGTGAGCGGCGTGGCGATGTTGTGCGCGAGCGTCGTGGCCGGCTGGCTGTGGGAAGCGCACGGCGCGCCCACGACGTTTTACGCGGGTGCCGTCTTCAGTGGCATGGCGCTGCTGGCGCTGTGGCCGATGGCGCGTCGGCCCGGCCACAGTCCTTGAAGCAAGGTCCTCGGTTTCTTCAGGCCTGCAGTTCGGCCTTCAGTGCCGCGGCCTGTTTGGGAAACCAGGGGCCGTTGGTTTCCAGTACGTCCGCGGCGACTTTCCTTGCTTCGTCGTCGCGGTGCAGCGCCTTCAACGCCTTTATCCGCTGCTGCGCCACCGCGAGACGGTTGGCGCCGTAGGCCTTGTCCGCCGCCTGCGCGAGATACGGCAGCGCATCCGACGGCTTGCCCGCATCCACCAGGCTGCGGCCGTAGCGATAGGCGTAGACGTAATCCTCGGGATAGGCCGCGATCAGCTTGCGCTGGTAGTCGTCGAGTTCTGCCGTGCGTTTGGCTCGCAGCAGGTAGACGCGCAGGTTGTCCGCCAGGTTGCGGTCGCTGGCGAGGTTGCCGCCCAACCGCTGCCGCGTGAGCGTGATGGCGCGATCGAGCACGGCGCTCGCAGCGACCTGATCGCCCAGCGCTTCATCCAGATCGGCGCTCGCCAGCACGGCGCTGCGCTGGTCGGCGCAGGTTGGCTGGCTCACCAGCACCTGCGTGTCGACGTAGCGATCCAGCGGTTTGCGTTGCGCCTGAAGTGTTGCCTTGCGTGGTGCCGGCGGAAGTTTGCTGGTCGCCTCCAGCAGGTTGTCCAGCACATAAGGGCGCTGGCAGCCGATGTCCTGCGCCAGCACCTTCTGCGCACTGGCGGCGATGGCGGGCTTGTCTCCGGAGGCCTTGGCGCGCGCGAGCGTCAATTGGTCCAGTGCGAGCGCCACGCGTGCATCCTTGTGTGCCGTCTGCTGCAGCGATGCGGGAAGGGTGCCGAACCAGGCAAAGCCCTCATCGCCTTCGCCGCGCGCCTGGTAGGCATCGAGCACGGCGGCCACCGCATCGACCGAGCCCGTGCCGGCCTTGTTCTTCAGTCCATCCAGCGTGTTGCCGGTGGCGAGGATCTTGTCCAGTTGTGGATAGAACTTCTCGCGCGGTTGCTCGGCGGTGATGCGTCCGAGCTCGTTGCCGTGTTCGTCCAGCACCACGTAGGTGGGTAGGAACGAGGTCTTGAGCTTCTTCATCCACGTCTGCGCTTCCGGCGAGTCCGCATCCGACTCGACCACGATGACCTTGCGTTGCGCCGCCTGCCAATCAGGACCGTTCAATACATGGCTCGCCATGTAGTAGCACGAGTAACACCACACCGCCTGGAAATCGACCAGCACGGGGCGATGCTGCGTGGCCGCGACTTTGAGCGCATCGGCAATCGTCGTGGGGGCCTTGTCGGCGGCGCCTGCCTGCAGCGAGGCCAGCATGAGGGCCGCCGCCAGCGGAGCGATGGTGCGACGGAGAAGGTTCGACATGATGGCGTGCCTCGGATGTGAGCCTTGGGAAGAAGGTGGGCGGGATGGCCCCAAGACCATCCCCGCCCGATGTGCACGGTGAGGGACCCGTCACATCAAGACGCGTGCTCAGTAGTCGTACGTTGCCGCCAGTCGCACGTAACGCGGTTGCTGGCGAACGACTGCCGAGCCGTACAGCGGATCAGGCGTGCCCGGCGAGATCTGGTAGTACGGGTAGGCGTTGAGGATGGCCTGCGAATTGAACACGTTGAACACGTTGAGCGAGAAACCAAGCTTGCCCTCGGCAAACGCCGGGCGGTACGTAGCACCGAGATCCAGCTGCTTGTTCCACGGCAGGCGATGCGTGCCCGGAGGCGATGGCTGTCCGCCGCACCAGTGGTAGTAGCTGCCGTAGCCGTTCGGATCGGTCTGCTCCGGACCGTAGTAACCCAGGCAGTTGCGCGGGTTGCCGGAGACGATCGAGAGATTGCCCGACACCTGCCATTCCGGCGTGATCTGGTAGTAGCCGAACAGCTTGATCTGGTGCGCGTGGTCGTTGCTCTGCGCGCCATTGGCGTAGGACATCAGCGACGGGAAATCCCAGTCGATGCTGGTGGACGCCGCCGTCTGCTGGATGTCCGAACGCAGCTGGCCTTCGGTGTTGCCATAGCTGCGCGAGAACACGTAGTCGACCTTGCCGTACCAGCGGCCGTCGAACGGGTGTTCCAGGTACGCCTCCAGCGCGTAGTACTTGCGCTTGAGCGCGGGGAAGCCCATCTCGGCATTGCTCAACGAGACGCTGCGATAGGCGCCGCCGTCATCGACCACGGTGAAGGTGTTGGCGCGACCCGGGTTGATCAGGTAGCAGCTGTTGGTGGCGCTTACCGTGTAGCCAAGCTGCGCGGCCTTGTTCTCGATGGCCGGCACGTCGCAGTAATCGTCGATGGCCGTGCGCAGGATGCGTTGCGTCAGCTTGGCGCCGTACGTCCAGTTTGTGCCCAGCGTCTTGTCGAAGCCCAGGATGAATTCATCCTGGTACTCCGGCTTGATGTCCTGCGCCGTCACAGTCTTCGGATCGGGTAGCACGCCGTAGGTGTTGTTGGACGACACGGGGTTGGAGAAGGGCGTCAGGCCGATGGGCGTGCCGTCCGCCGCGATGCCGCTATAGGTGAAGTACTGCTGCGTGGCGACGTACGCGCCCGCAGCATTCAGTGCCGGGTTGAGCGGCAGGCCGAGGTAGTAGCGACCGGCGTTGCCGTACACCTTGAAGCTTGAATCGCCGTTCACGTCCCAGGTGAAGCCCAGGCGCGGCGCCCACTGCGCGCTGCGCTGGCGGATATAGGCTTCGCCGTTGGCGTTGTAGTCGGTGAACTGGTCGTTGCGCAGGCCCAGCGAGAGCAGCCAGCGATCGGTCACCTGCCACTTGTCCTCGATGTACTGCGCGCGCTGCGCCGAACGCACGCTGGCGATCGAGCTGTTCACGTACTGCACGGCGTAGTAACCCGAGGCGCCGTTGGGATAGTTCGCCGGTGCGCCCACGCCGAGGTTGGGAATCAACGCCACGTTCGGCGTGGTGGTGTACGCGTACTGCCAGTAGTAGCCGGGACCGGAGTTCTGGCTGCCCTGGTCGATCGCACGCGCGTTCTGGTTGTCGATACCCGCCGACAAGGTGTGAGAACCGAGTTGGTAGGACAGGTCGATGCGTAGGTTGTTGCTGTTGTTGTGGCGATTGGGATTGAACAACGACTGCGTGACCTGGCTGTTGCCGATCGGGTTGCCGCCGTTGAATGCCGGGTTCTGGTTCTGGATATCGGTGAGGTAGGTCAGACTGCCGTCGTAGTTGCCCGGCACGTCGTAGTTCACCGTCTTCATCTTGCCGTACAGCGCCGAGAAGGTCAGGCGATCGGTGAGGTAGCTGGTGAACTTGGCCGTGTAGAGATCGCCACCGGTCTTGGTGTTGTCGTTGGCGTTGACGTAGACGCCGCGCGACAGCGCGCTATAGTCGTAGTCGTAGATCGAGCCCGACGTGGAGCGCTTGCTCGATGCACCGGTAATCTCGAGGATGTTGCTGTCGGTGATGTTCCAGTCGAGCTTGGCGTACCACTTGGGCGTGGTATAGCGATAGTCGACGTAGGGCTTGGCGCTGGACACGTTGTTGACCGTGCTGCCTTCCTGGCGCGAAGCCTCCGCGGCAACGAACAGGAACAGCTTGTCCTTGATCAGCGGGCCGCCGACGTAGGCATCCACCGTGGTCGTCCACTGGCGATTGCGGCTGTTGGGATCGTACAAACCGCCAGCGACGGGCGAGGCGGGCAAGCCGTTGGTGTAGTACGTATCACGCGCATCGGACTGCGCAAATGCGGGCTCCCACAGCACCTGGCCACCGAAGTGCCATTCGTTGGTGCCGCGCTTGCCCACCATGTTGATCACGCCGCCGTCGGAGCGTCCGTACTGGGCGCTGTAGCCGCCGGTATAGATTTCCTGCTGCTCGATCGCGCCGTAGGGCAGGGTGAGGCCGCCCAGGCCGCGCTGGCTTTCCGTCGTGTTGAAACCGTTGATGTAGTACGCGTTCTCGCTGGCGGCCGAACCGCCGAAGCTGACCAGCGATTGCCCGGTCGGGCCGGTGTAGCCGCCGCTGTTGCCGGTGACGCCGGGTGCGAGCAGCGCGATGGCCTCGGCCGAACGACCCAGCGGCAGGCGCGCGAGTTCCTGCGCGGTGATGACGGTGCGCGAGTCCACGCTGGTCACGTCGATCTGCGGCGCGGTGCTCGCCGAAACGCTCACCGCACCCAGCTCCTTCGCCGCTGCAGCCTCGAAGGACACTTCGGTGCCCGCGCCGACGCGCAGGCTGATGTCGTTGCGCGTATCAACGACGTTGCCATCGCGCAGCAGCGATACCGTGTAGGTGCCAAGCGGCAGCTCGGAGGCGACATAACGGCCGCGATCGTCGACGGCAACCGTGCGTGTGATGCCCGTTGCGCTCTTGATCTGGACGGTCTCGCCGCTGGCGGTGGGGACCTGGCCGAAAATGCTGCCGGTGGTGGACTGTGCGAACGCCGGGGCGGTGCCCAGCGTCAACAGAGTGGCAAGCGCTACCGTAAGGGCGCGCGGGGACAACGTAATCTGCTTGTTCAAATCCTGGTTCTCTGGTCGCAACGGAGAAGTGGCTGACTGCTGGCGGCCATCCATGCCCTTGCGGGAATCGATACCCGCTCCAGTGACAGCGCTTGGAGAAATCAAACCCCTATGCCGGCGTGGGGACACCGGCGCCGCGATGCATGCCGGACGAGAGTGCGCCGGCGTCGTGGGTTGCGCTTATGAAAACCCGGGATTAGATCGATGGAAAGGGCTCAGCAGATGATCATTTCCCATCTGGCTAGAACCGATGGTTATAAGCCGCGCAGCGCCTGGGCTGGCGAGCTTTCCACGGGCATAAAAAAGCCCGGCCCTGCGAGCCGTGAGGGGAGCGGCTGCGCAGGACCGGGCGATGGAACAACGTATCAGGCGACGACGGCTTCCTTCGCCGTTTCTTCCACTGGCAGGCGGATGAGGTAATCGAAGGCGCTCAGCGAGGCCTTGGAGCCTTCGCCCATCGCAATCACGATCTGCTTGTACGGCACTGTGGTCACGTCGCCTGCGGCGAACACACCAGGGACCGAGGTTTCGCCACGCGAGTCGACTTCGATCTCGCCGCGCGGCGACAACTGCACCGTGCCCTTCAGCCATTCGGTGTTGGGCAGCAGGCCGATCTGCACGAACACACCTTCCAGCGCCACCTGGCGGCTGTCGCCGCTGGTGCGGTCGGTGTAGGTGAGGCCGGTGACCTTCTGGCCGTCGCCCTGCACCTCGGTGGTCTGCGCGCTGACGATCACGTCCACGTTCGGCAGGCTGCGCAGCTTGCGCTGCAACACCTCGTCCGCACGCAGCTTGCCGTCGAATTCAAGCAGGGTGACGTGGCCCACGATGCCGGCCAGGTCGATCGCCGCCTCGACGCCCGAATTGCCGCCGCCGATCACCGCCACGCGCTTGCCCTTGAACAACGGACCATCGCAGTGCGGGCAATACGTCACGCCCTTGTTGCGGTACTCCTGCTCGCCCGGCACGTTCATGTTGCGCCAGCGCGCACCGGTGGAGAGGATCACCGTCTTCGACTTCAATGACGCGCCGTTGGCGAG
The DNA here is from genome assembly GCA_000632805.1 of Dyella jiangningensis. GTDB lineage: Bacteria > Pseudomonadota > Gammaproteobacteria > Xanthomonadales > Rhodanobacteraceae > Dyella > Dyella jiangningensis. The sequence continues at coordinate 1,638,146 of CP007444.1, forward strand.
CACGATCTCATGCAGGCCGCCTTCGGTCGACGCCGGAATCAATTTTTCCGCGCGCTGCAGGTTCATGACGTCCACGTCGTATTCGTGCACGTGCTGCTCCAGCGCGGCAGCCAGCTTGGGGCCTTCGGTATATGTGACCGAGATGAAGTTCTCGATCGCCATGGTGTCCAGTACCTGTCCGCCGAAACGCTCAGCGGCCACGCCGGTGCGGATGCCCTTGCGCGCGGCGTAGATCGCCGCCGCTGCACCCGCCGGGCCACCGCCGATCACCAGCACGTCGAACGGTGCCTTGTTCTTCAGCTTCTCGGCAGCGCGCTCGCTGGCGTTGGCGTCCAGGCGACCGGCGATTTGCTCGATTGACATGCGGCCGGTGTCGAACAGCTCACCGTTGAGGAATACGGTCGGCACCGACATCACCTGGCGCTCGTCCACTTCGCTCTGGAACAGCGCGCCGTCGATCGCCACGTGCTTGATGTTGGGGTTGAGCACGCTCATCAGGTTCAGCGCCTGCACGGTGTCCGGGCAGCTGTGGCACGAGAGCGACATGAAAGTCTCGAAACGGAACTCGCCTTCGAGGTTGCGCACCTGCTCGATCACTTCCTGCGTGGCCTTGGACGGATGGCCGCCGACCTGGAGCAGGGCGAGCACGAGCGAGGTGAATTCGTGGCCCATCGGGATGCCGGCGAAACGCACGCTCACGTCCGTGCCCACGCGATTGATCGCGAAGGACGGCTTGCGCGCATCGTTGCCGTCGTAACGGGCCGATACCTGGCTGGACAGCGAGGCGATGTCTTCGAGCAGGCCTTTCAATTCCTGCGACTTCTCGCCGTTGTCGAGGGAGGCCACGAGCTCGATCGGGTGGACGACCTTTTCGAGGTAGGCCTGCAACTGGGTCTTCAGATCGGCATCCAACATGGGAACTCCATCGGTTTCTTCGGGGTGAGCGCTGCTGGCGCCCGGTCTGGCCGGACGATGCGCGCGTCTTGAACTTCGGAAAGCGGACCCGGCAGGACGCCGGGCCCGAGGCGGCCCGATGCAGCGGGCCGCGGGCAGAACAGCGGTGTCTTAGATCTTGCCGACGAGGTCGAGCGACGGCTTGAGCGTCTTCTCGCCTTCCTTCCACTTGGCCGGGCACACTTCACCCGGGTGGGAGGCGACGTACTGCGCGGCCTTCACCTTGCGCAGCAGCTCGGACGCGTCGCGGCCGATACCGTTGTCGTGGATCTCGCACAGCTTGATCTGGCCTTCCGGATTGATCAGGAACGTGCCGCGCAGCGCCAGGCCTTCTTCTTCGATCATCACGTCGAAGTTGCGGGTGATCGCGCCGGTCGGATCGCCGATCATGGTGTACTTCACCTTCTTGATCGCGTCCGAGGTGTCGTGCCACGCCTTGTGCGCGAAGTGCGTGTCGGTCGACACCGAGTAGACCTCAACGCCCAGCTTCTGGAACTGGTCGTAGTAGTCGGCCAGGTCTTCCAGCTCCGTCGGGCAGACGAAGGTGAAGTCGGCGGGGTAGAACACCACCACGGACCACTTGCCCTTCAGGCTGGCATCGGTCACTTCGACAAACTGGCCATTCTTGTAAGCCTGGGCCTTGAACGGTTTGATTTCGGTGTTGATCAACGACATCGTTGTTTTTCCGTTGGTTGTGGTTGGTAGGACTCAAGAATAAGGATTTTCGATCCATTGATCCAATTGATTGTTAGGATTGCCGCTATTGACAGGGGCTATCAATGGATCGACGCGCCCACCGGGCGGCCGGGCAACTCGGGAAAGGTGCCACAGCTTACGAAGTAGCGACGTGAAATGGGCGGCGAAGGGTGCCGCGACGCTTCGCCCCGCGAGTGGGGTGAGTTCGCTGGCGTGCCAGTGGCTATGGCGTTGAGCGGGTAAAGACGTCCCCGCCAAATGTGTGCACGCGCGACTGGCCTGCATAACCCAGATAGCCCAGGCCGAACCAGGTTTCCATGCTGCGCAAGGTGGCGTAGTGGTTGTACGGCGTGCGGGACACGGTGCCGGGCTTGATGAAAGGCGAAAGCAGCACGGCGCCGGTGCGGCCGCCCCCAGGGCCATATTGGCCGGGCGGTGGCCCTCCATGCAGGGGTTGTTCCCCGCAACAGGCCGCGGCGTCGGTGCCTTCGTCGAAGGTGATGATCAGCACGCCATCCTGCTGGAACGCCGGCGATGCGGTGATGCGAGGGACCCAGTCGCGCAGAAAGGCATCCGCGGATACAGGGCCGCCTTTCTCTCCATCGAGGCACGGCGCATCGTGCCCGTCGTGACAGAGGTCGGGCGTGATGAACACCAGATTCGGCGTCGTGCTCGCCTCGCGCAGGTCGCCGAGCAGCGTGTCCAGCGGCACGATGTGCTGGTTGCAATACGCCGCATCGTCGATGATCGAATGGAAGTAGACGAAAGGGTTGTGCTTGTCCGCGTATCGATCGGTCAGGGTTTCGCGATACGTCTGGTCTACCGTGCCCACGGCGGCGTGCCCGCAACGCGGCGATTCGCGCCGGGGATTGTTGCCCATGTCTTCCATATAGCCCTTCCACGCCATGCCCGCATCATGCATCTGGTCGGTGATGGTCTTCACCGACGACGGATACACGCAGCCCTGGCCGGCGAGCTGTCCGTTGGCATCAAGCTGCCTCGCCGTCGGATGGAAGTCGACGAAACTCTGGCAATCCTTTTGCGTCTCGGGGTTTGGTGCCTGTCCGCTGATAAGCGCGATGTAGTTGTCCAGGCTGTTGTGGCCGATGCCGTAATACTGCGTCAGCAATGCGCCTTGCGCGGCGAGCTCATGGCTCAAGTAGGGCGCGCTCGTCGCCTGCCCGAACGTGATGTCGAAGGACTCGTTCTCCAGCACGATCAGAAACACGTGGTGGATCGCGGTCGCCGCGGGCTCCGACCGATCATCGGCGTGCAGTGGCGACGAGAGTGCCGTTGCCAGGAGTGCGAGTGTGATGACGCGATGTTTCAGTCTTGCTATCGCATGAAGCCATTTCATCAATACGCTCCGCAGTGGTCGGCGCGCTGACGGCGAGCCAGTGATGGGGAGCTCGCCTGCACCGGGTTTGTCACCTCGCGCGCGTGCAGATATCCAGGTTGATCGCATGCGCGGCAATGGACGCGTGGGGCGCAGGGTAAGCGTCTTTGCTGAGGCAACGCTTACGGAGCGCGAAGCGAGCGCCAACCCCGGAAGGCTAAAACAGCCGCGGATCGTGGAGATGACTGCTTCCGCAGCGTTGGATGGCGCGGCGGTGGCCATTCATGTTTCGCTGCATATCACGTGCGGGGCGACGTGCTCAGCCATGTGTTTGGCGCATGCTCTTGCGAACGTGTCACCACAACCTGCGCGTCTCGACCGTGGCGTACATAGAGGTTTCGTGAAGACTCATGAACACGCATTCAGCCGCCCAAATCATTTCGCTACGGTTCACTGTGAAGTAATAACCGCGTGCCATGATTGCTGAGTACTGAGTGTCTTGCAGTCGTGACTGCAAGTACGTCGACAGCAAGAGCCACGGTTGACCAGCGATCCGCGAAGCAAGGGAAAGCGCGTTGTCGAACCAGGGTTTTCGCGCTTCGTAGGCGTGCATTCATCACGGCCGTGTTACTTGGTTTTTGGCAGCTGAAATCGGAAGCGCACTTCGGTGTGTCTTCCGGATCGGACAGGGGGCTGATGAACGTCCGGCGTCGATGGTTGACGTCGGTGGGCCTGAATCCGGGAGTATGCCACTACGTGTTTAAGCGGATATTGATTGTCTGCATGGGCAATATCTGCCGCAGTCCGGCTGCCGAATATCTTTTTCGGCAGCGTGTAAACGGGCGCGGCATTCAATTGCATAGTGCTGGGCTGAGCGCAGTCGTCGGCGATCCGATGGACGCGACGGTCATGCGTCTGCTCAGCGAAAGCGGCATTGACGGTTCGCCGCATCGCGCCCATCAGCTGACTCCTCCCATGTTGATCCAGGCCGACCTCGTGCTCGGCATGGAAAAAAGCCATGTCGATGCCATGGTCGAGCTCGCTCCCGCAGCGCGGGGCAAAGTCTTTTTGATCGATAAATGGGTGGACGGACGGGATATCCCTGATCCGTACCGACAGCATCACACGGTGTTCGTGCGTGCCTACGAGATGATCAGGCGCGCCGTCGATAGTTGGGTGGGCTACCTGTGAACGCGCGCCTGCCTCATGCCATGGGAAGACCATCGCCATGACCATCATCCAGTACCCCTCCATGCAGCCCGATGGCGAGATCGACCTGAGTGAAGTGGTCGGTACCGTCAAGGATCACAAGTGGACGATCCTCGGCATCACCTGCTTCTTTGTCCTGCTGGCGATCGCCTATGCGCTGGTGGCTACGCCGGTCTACCAGGCCACCGCCATGGTTCAGGTCGAGCAGCAGGTGCAGAACCTGCCTCAGCTGAGCGCGCTCAGCCAGACACTGGCCGGCGCCAGCCCCGAGGCCACCACGGAAACCAATCTGATCACGTCGCGCATGGTGATCGGCGCCGCGGTGGACAAGCTCAACCTTACGGTGGAAACCTCGCCGCGGCGGTTCCCGGTGATCGGCTCGTTCTATGCGCATCGCTTCGCGAAGAACAATCCGGGCAAGGTCGCTTCGCCTCTGCTTGGCATGAGCGACTATGACTGGGGCGGTTCCAAGCTGGAGGTCTTCCGGCTTGAAGTGCCCGACGATCTGCTCGACAAGCCGCTGCGCTTCATTGCAGGTGAAGGCGGCCTCTACGTGCTGCAGGATGACGACGGCAACATCCTCGTCATCGGTCGCGTGGGGCAGGAGGCCAAGGCTCATGGCGTGACGATCGACGTGAAGTCGCTCGCCGCCAACCCTGGTACGCGCTTCCGCGTCTTCAAGCGTCGCGAGTTGACGGTGATCAACGGGTTGCAGCGGCAGATCAACGTGACGGAGCAGGGCAAGGAGTCGGGCATCCTCGGGATGACCTACAACAATGCCAGCCCGGTCATGGCAACGAGTGTGCTCGAGCAGGTTGCCGAGCTCTATGTTCGACAGAACGTGGAGCGCAATTCCGCCGAGGCTGCGAACAGCCTGAAATTCGTGCGCGACCAGATCCCCAACGTGCGGCATGAACTGGAGCGGGCCACTGCGGCGCTGAACGAGTTCCAGAACAAGGCGCAGTCGGTCGACATCAACATGCAGACCCAGACGCTGCTGAACCAGTCAGTGTCGATCGACACCAACCTCGAGCAGCTTCGCTTGCAGTTGGCTGACGTGCAACGTCAGTTCACGCCAGCCCATCCGCAGTATCAGGCGCTGATGAAGCAGATCGGCCAGCTCCAGGCGCAGAAGGGCGCGATCGAGAAGAAGGTCGGCGGATTGCCCGATACGCAGCAGCAGTTGCTGAAGCTGACGCGTGACGTGCAGGTGAGCAATGAAACCTACACCAGCCTGCTCAACCAGGCCCAGCAGCTGGATATCGCTCGCGCCGGCACCATCGGCAACGTGCGCATCATCGACCGTGCGGCGGTCGATGTGACGCAGCCGGTGTGGCCGCGCACGACCCTCATCCTGATGGGAAGCGCGCTGTTCGGTGGCTTCGTGGCGCTGCTGTATGTATTCATCCGCCAAATGCTCAACCGCGGCATCGAAGATCCGGCCGTCATCGAGAAGCTTGGCCTGCCGGTGTATGCCACGATTCCGGTCAGCCCGCGCGAACGCGCACTGCAGAGCAAGCGCATGCGACCGGACGGCCGGGAGCACGTACTGGTCGAGGATTCGCCCAAGGATCTTGCCGCCGAGGCGCTGCGCAGCCTGCGCACGAGCCTGCACTTTGCTCGCCTGGAGGCCAAGAACAACGTACTGATGATCTCGGGCGCGAGCCCGGGTGCCGGTAAAACCTTCGTCTCTGCCAACCTCGCCGCCGTGGTCGCCCAGACCGGTCAGCGCGTGCTGCTGATCGACGGCGACATGCGTATCGGCGTGGTGCACAAGATCCTCGGCGGAAGGGCGGAGATCGGCTTGTCCGAACTGATCTCCGGCCAGGTGGACATGGCCGGCGCGATCCGCCAGGCCGAGTCGCCGAGCACGCTGCACTACATCACTCGCGGCAAGATTCCGCCGAATCCGTCCGAGCTGTTGATGAATGCGCGGTTCTCGGCATTGCTGGATCACCTGAAGCCGAAGTACGACCTGATCATCATCGATACGCCGCCCATTCTCGCGGCGACCGATGCCGCGGTCATCGGCCACCACTCCGGCACCGGGCTGCTGGTGGCGCGCTTCGGCCTCAGCCAGACGCGAGAACTCGCGTTGGCCAAGCAGCGCTTCGAACAGAACGGCGTGTCCATCAAGGGTGCCATCTTCAACGCCGTCGAGAAGCGTAGCCGCGGGTACTACGCGTATGCCTATTACTCGGTCGAAAAGGCAGTGTCGTGAGCACTGCCGTCGGGGCGGTGAGCGCGAACGTGGAGTACGACGGCCTGCAAGCCGCGCGGGCCGGGCCGTCGTAGCGGGCGCGGCGAGGCGGTCCGTCTCGCCGCGATCGTGCAGGGAGCACATGACCACGAGGGAGTCTCCACGGATCGACGCTTCGCTCGATCCATCCACGTCTCTGAGCCTGGAAAGCTGCAGGAAGGGAATTTGGCCGATGCCCAATACCAAGAATTTCGCGTTGATCGGCGCCGCGGGCTACATCGCGCCGCGCCACATGCAAGCGATCAAGAGCACAGGCAACAAGCTGCTGGCCGCCTTTGATCCCAACGATTCCGTCGGCATTATCGACTCCCATTTTCCGGAGGCCGACTTCTTTACCGAGTTCGAGCGCTTCGATCGCCATGTGGACATGCGGCGACGGGCGAAGAACGGCGAGCAGATCGACTATGTCTCCATCTGCTCGCCCAACTACCTGCACGATTCGCATATCCGCTTTGCCCTGCGATCGGGTGCGAATGCGATCTGCGAAAAGCCCCTGGTGCTCAATCCGTGGAATATCGACGGTCTGCTCGAGATCGAGCGCGAGACGGGCAGGAAGACCAATACGATCCTGCAGCTACGGCTGCATCCTTCGATCATCGCCCTGCGGGAACGGGTGCGCAGCGAGCGTCGCGACACCAAGTACGACGTCGATCTCGCCTATGTGACATCGCGAGGCCATTGGTATCTGCAGAGCTGGAAGGGCGACACCAAGAAGTCCGGCGGCATTGCCACCAATATCGGCGTTCACTTCTTCGATATGCTGCATTACCTGTTTGGCGACCTGCAGTCCAACGTGGTGCACCTGTCCAGCGACACCAAGGCCGCGGGCTATCTCGAATACGAGAAGGCGCGCGTGCGCTGGTTCCTGTCGGTCGACCTCGAGGATGTTCCCGAGAGCGCACGCGACAGTGGCCAGCGCACCTACCGGTCCATCACGGTCGATGGCGACGAGATCGAATTCTCCGGCGGCTTCACGGACCTGCACGACCGAAGTTACGTGGAAATCCTCGCTGGCCGTGGGTTCGGCCTCGAGGAAAACCGCACCGCCATCGAGACCGTGGCGGCCATCCGCGCGGGCAAGACGTCTTCCCCTGGACAAGACGGTCACCCGTTCATCAGGAAAAAGTGAGCATCGCATGGACCACTACCAGCATCCTTCCGCCATTGTCGACGAAGGCGCCGTGATCGGCGAAGGCTCGCGCGTTTGGCATTTCACGCACGTATGCGGCGGTGCGCGCGTCGGCAAGGGCGTATCGCTCGGCCAGAACGTGTTCGTCGGCAACAAGGTGGTGATCGGCGATCGTTGCAAGGTCCAGAACAACGTGTCGGTGTACGACAACGTGACGCTCGAAGAGGGCGTGTTCTGCGGGCCGAGCATGGTGTTCACCAATGTCTACAACCCACGGGCCCTGGTGGAACGAAAGAACGAATATCGCGACACGCTGGTGCGTCGTGGCGCCACGCTCGGCGCCAATTGCACGATCGTGTGCGGCATCACCATCGGCGAGTTTGCCTTTATCGGCGCGGGCGCCGTCATCACCGAGGATGTGCCGGCCTATGCGCTCATGGTGGGCGTTCCGGCCAGGCATATCGGCTGGATGAGCGAATTCGGTGAACGCCTCAATCTCCCGCTGGAAGGCGAGGGCGAAGCCGTATGCGTGCACACCGGCGCGCGCTACGTCCTCAAGGGGAATGCGCTACATCAGTTGGAGCCCGTTACATGATCGACTTCATCGACCTCAAGTCCCAGCAGATCCGTATCAAGGCGAGCATCGACGCGGGCATCGCGCGTGTACTGGAACATGGCCAGTACATTCTCGGCCCCGAGGTGGCGGAGCTGGAAACGCGGCTTGCCACTTACACCGGAGCCAGCCATTGCATCTCGGTGGCCAATGGCACCGATGCGTTGCAGATCGCCCTGATGGCCTTGAAAGTCGGCGTTGGCGATGAAGTGATCTCGCCGGGGTTCAGCCATATTTCCACCGCGGAGGCGATTGCGGTCGTGGGCGCCACACCGGTGTATGTCGACATCGATCCGGCGACCTTCAACCTGGACCCGTCATTGCTGGAGGCCGCGATCACGCCGCGTACCAAGGCGATCATCGTCGTGTCGCTGTACGGCCAATGCCCCGATTTCGATGCCATCAACGCCATTGCCGCGAAGCGTGGCATACCGGTCATCGAGGACGCTGCGCAAAGCTTCGGCGCGACCTATAAGGGCCGCAAGAGCTGCAACCTGAGCACCATCGCCTGTACGAGCTTCTTTCCCAGCAAGCCGCTGGGATGCTACGGCGATGGTGGGGCGATCTTCACCAGTGACGAGACGCTGGCCAAATCACTGCGGCTGATCGCGCGCCACGGACAGGATCGTCGCTACCACCACATATGCGTGGGGGTGAACAGCCGGCTCGACACGCTGCAGGCGGCCGTTCTACTGGCGAAGCTCGACGTCTTCGATGATGAGATGCAGCGGCGGCAATACGTCGCGCAGACCTACCATCGGTTGCTGAGCGACACTGACCAGCTTGTGCTGCCGGTTATCGAAAAGCACAACGTAAGCGCCTGGGCACAGTACACCGTGCGCGTGCGTGATCGCGAGGCGTTGCGCGCACGACTGCACGAAGCGGGAGTTCCCACGGCAGTGCATTACCCGCTGCCGCTGCATCGCCAGCCTGCCTTGGCTGACGAGAGCGCACGCTTGCCGGTATGCGATCTCGCGGCAGAGCAGGTCATGAGTCTTCCCATGTCGCCCTATCTCGATGAGGGCAGGCAGGAGCAAGTGGCCGCGGCGCTGGCCGCGAGGGTGTTCGCCTGACATGCCGGGAGCATCGGTATGAAGAAGGTCATCTTTGGAAAATGCTACGCATTTTCTGGCGATCCGATGTATCAGGCGTGGCTTGCCGAGAGCCTGGCGCTGTATGCGGACGCGGGCGACATCCCGTCGGACGTGGACATCCACATTGTCTCGGAGATCTCGGGCCGGGCATTGGTGGCGATGAATCCGCGGCTGCATCGCACCTTCGACCATGGCATGTTGACCTCCTTTCCCGCGGCCGACGTCTACTGGGGATGGTCGCCCACGGGGTCGCTGGAGGTGGAGGTCACGCTCAGGTCGCGCCGCGGCGTCAAGCGCAACGTGCAAAGACTGCTGTCGGTGGAATATGCCAGCGACCTGGAGTCGTTCGAGCAGATCCTCCACGAGTTCGTGCTGGTGCCGTCTACGTACTTCTTCAGCGACATGGTGCCGATTCATGCCGCCTGCCTCACGGTGAACGGCGAGGCCTGCCTGCTCGCAGGCACGGGTGGCGTGGGCAAGTCGGCGGCGATGCTTGCGCTCAGGCAGCATGAAGGTGTGGGCTTTGTCAGCGACGATATCTCGCTGATGTCGTATGGCTCGTCGCTGGTGTACGCCAACATGGCGTGGCCCAAGATCTATGGCTACAACTGCTCCGATCCGGCACTCAAGGTCGAGTTGCTCGCCGGTCGTGGCTGGGTCGATCGCACCCACTTCAACGTCAAGGCCTGGATCAACGTGGCCAGTACGCGGCGAAAACTTCGGCCTGACCGTGTGTACCGCAAGATCGAGTCCGAGCCGGTTCCGCTTTCGCGCCTTTATTACCTGGTTCGTGAGGATGTCGCCGAATTCCAGGTCGCCAGGCTGGATGCTTCCGTTGCGATCGAGATGACCATCGCCGTCATCAGCGCGGAATACAGCATCTTCCACGATCAACTGTACTGGGAGCAGTACAACGCGCTGGCAACGTCGCGCACCGCCATGCTGACCATGGACCAGGTGGTGGCCAACTGGCGCCGATTGCTGTCCGAGTGCCTGGCGTCGGTGGCCTGCTTCAAGACCAGCGTACCCCTGAACATGGACCATGCCGCGTATCGAGACTGCATGATCGATACGCTCATGACCGGAGCGGTTGAGCACGCATGAGAGTCGTCATTCTAACCAATGCATTTCCGTACCATCCGGGCGAACAGTTCCTCGAGGATGAGATCGGCTATTGGGCGCGGCAGTCCGATGCCATAACTACCGTATTGCCGGCCGTGGCCGAAGGCTCGCCGAGACCTCTACCGCCAGGCGTGGCAATGGACCTGAGCATGGTGAAGCCGGGTACAGCCCGCCGTCTCCCGTATATCGCACGCGCGGTTTTCTCGAAGCTGTTTCGTAACGAGCTGAGGTATCTGCGGCAGTCGGACAAGCTGTGCCGACGTACGGTGGTTCGCGCGATGCTCCATGTCTCCAAGGTCATGCAGCAGGCTGACGCCCTTGTGAGCTATGCGCGTCGCAACGGCGTCATCGACGTGGCATACAGCTACTGGAACGACACACAGGCCTACGCGGCGGTGCTCGCCCGCGGCCGTGGCGCCGTGCGCAGGGTGGTGACGCGCGCGCACGGCATCGACCTTTACCAGGAGCGTCGTTTCCATGAGTACATGCCGCTCAAGCGACAGTTCATCGGTTCCTTCGATCGCATCTTCGCGTTGTCCACCGAAGCGCAGGGCTACCTGAAGCGGACATACGCCGCGCCACCCGAGAAGATCACCATCATTCCCCTGGGCGTGCCACTGGTCCCGGGTCTGTCGCAGCCCAGTCCGGATGGAAGCCTGCATATCGTTTCGGTGTCGTTCTGCCTTCCGGTGAAACGCATGGACCGGATCATCGAAGGGTTGCGGCTGTTCGCCAGCAAGCACGAGACATTCAAGGTGCGCTGGACGCATATCGGCGCAGGCCCCTTGCTTGACGAGATGCGCGAGATGGCTCAGGCAAGGCTGGGTGATCTCCCCAACATGGAGTTCTCCTTTGCCGGCGAGCTGCCCAACGATGCCGTGAAGAGGTACTACCTGAACATGCCGGTGGACATCTTCATGAACACCAGCGAATCGGAGGCGATACCGGTCTCGATCATGGAGGCGATGAGTACCGGCGTGATCGCCATCGCACCGAACGTGGGCGGCGTCTCCAACCTCGTGTCCGCGGAGTGCGGCGTGCTGCTCAGCAAGAACCCAACCTACAAGGAGATTGCGGATGCGATCGCCGTGCTTGCGTTCGACCACGCGAGAAATGATCTTCGCGTGAATGCGCGCAAGGCGGTCGAGGAGCGCTTCGACGCGGCGAAGAATTATCCGTCGTTCATCCACGATGTGTTGTCTATCGGTGCTTCCTGAGACGCGTTTCAGAGAATGCTTGGTCAAGCCCGTGTAAGAAGCAAAGGGCATCATGTGCGAGCAAGATCAGGCACGATTTTTCGTCGAAACTGGAAGGCCGGCTAGTGAATTTACGAACGATAGCGGCATTTGCTTTTGGCCCGATCGCCACCGCGGGATTGGGGCTGGTGACGGTTCCGGCGATCACGTGGATTTTTGCGCCGGCGGACGTTGGACGTCTAAACGTCGTTCAGATCGCAGTCTCGTTTGGCGTACTACTATTCAACCTTGGTCTTGATCGGGCTTATGTTCGCGAGTACCACGAATGGCCCGATCGGGGCGCGCTGCTGAAAGCCTGCTTCGCTCCTGGTTTCCTGCTGTTGCTGCTGGCCATGGCTTTGACCGTCCCATTCAGCGATCGCATATCGGTGCTGTTGTTCGGCCTGGATGAGGTCGCTTACTACTGGATGCTTGTTGCCTGTGTCGTAGTGAGCTTCATATCGAGATTCCTTTCACTGATCTTGCGAATGCAGGACCGAGGAATGGCCTTTTCCATGAGTCAGATCCTTCCGAAGATCGCATTCCTGATGGTCGTCGGAATCATCGCGTTGCCGCAGTTCTCGCGTTCGTTCTGGCAGCTCGAGCTGGCTTACCTCGTGTCGCTGCTCTCCGTGCTTTTTGCCTTCAGCTGGAATACGCGTCGCGATTGGCGGCCGGCGTTGGGTGCCTCGCTATCCAACGACCAGGTGCGCGGCTTGCTGAGCTATGGCGTGCCGCTCATCTTCGCTGGCGTCGCCTATTGGGGCCTCGACGCCACCAGCACGCTGGCCCTGCGCTCGCTTTCCACGTTGACCGAGCTCGCCTTCTATTCGGTGTCGATGAGCTTTGCGGGCGTGGGCATCGTTTTCCAGACGATATTCACCGTGCTTTGGGCGCCCATGGTCTACAAGTGGGTCGCTCATGGTGCAGACATGAAGCGTGTGGATCATGTGGCGCATCAGGCGCTCGCGGTGGTCTGTGCCATATGGGTGCTGAGCGGCACGTTCTCATGGCTGATCGATTTCGTGCTGCCGGAAAACTACCGCCAGGTGAAGTACCTCATGCTGTGCAGCATCGGCCAGCCGTTGCTTTACACGCTCTCCGAGGTGACCTGCGTAGGCATCGGCATCACTCGTCGGTCGATGCTTTCGCTCTGGTCCACGCTGGTGGCCCTGGTGGTCAACGTCGTGGGCAGTGTCTGGCTCGTGCCGAAGCATGGCGCGGCCGGCGCCGTGGTGGCCAATGCCGTTGCGTTTCTCGTGTTCTTCATTGCGAGGACCGAGGCATCCGCGTACGTCTGGCGGCCCATTCCCCGCGTCAAGCTGTATGTCGCGGTGATCGTGGCCGTGGCGTTGTCCATCGTGACGCTGGCTTTCGACGAGGAGACGCCGGCGGTGGTCAGCCTGATCTGGTTGGCGATGGTGCCGGTGGTGTTCTTGAGTTTTCGCTCGGAGTGGACACAGATGTATCGGGCGCTTCGTGCCGCTATTCGACCCAACGACTGGACAGAGGAGACACCAAGAGAACGTGACGCGCTTCCTTAGCCATCGCAAGGCTCAACGTCCGCCCCGTGAGGGACCGTTGGGCAGAAAGACGCGATGTCGGGTGACCTCTTTCAGTTAGTCAATCAGGGGGCAACGCTGCGGGCCGAGTGAGGGTCAGGCGATGCCAAGAATCAATTTGTTTGTATTTGCGGCGCATCATTTGTCCAGCAATGTTGCGGCCGAGCGCTTCAAGGGTCTGCTGAAGTACCTGGACCCGGACAAATACCGGATTTTCATCTTTGCGCGGCAGGCGTCATCCACGACGCCACCGAAGGTGGAATCCCATCAGGCCGGCATGCAGGTCATTGCGCTGCCCGGGAGTTGCGTGGGCAGCGAATCGTCCGTGCCTTCGTCGCTGCTGACCATGGCGAGCGCTTTCGCGCGGTCGCTGCCGTTTGTGGTCCCGCGCGGTTATGGCGCGCGGACGTGGCTGATGCAGGCGTTGGTCGTGGCGGATCGCCTTTGCAAGGAAAGGGTAGCCGCGGGGGAGTCGTGCGTAGCCATCGGCACGTATTCACCCATCGACTCATTGATCGCCGCAGCCAGCCTGGCAAGCCGCTACGGCATCGGCTGCATGCAGGACTTCAGGGATGGCCTCGTCTTCGAGGCCCTGGGAAAACCGGGCCGCCTGCGCGATCTCGTGCGCACGCGGATCGAAAAGCGGGTGGTGGACATCAGCGGCCTGATCACCTCGGTGAGTGGCCCGCTGGTGGAAGATTTCCAGCGCCGATATCCCGACAAGATCGTCAAGGTGCTGCCCAATGGTTACGACCCGGCGGACTTCGAGCGCCTGGCGGGCGACGCCGACGGGGTCGGTCGTGCCACTGCCATCATGGCCGAACATGTCGCGCCCGGCGCGACGTTGATCGGCCACTTCGGGCGCATAGGCGCGAGCGACAGCTCGGCCTCGGTGACGCTCGAGCACTTCATCGACACGTTGAACCAATGCGGCGACATCACCGCGGGCAAGCAGGTGATGTTCGTGGGTGAGCTTACGCCCGCCGAACGAGCGTCGATCGAACGCGCGAAGTTTCCGGTGTGCGTGGTGCCCCCGGTGGAGCGCACCGTTGCGCTGCAATTGATGAAACGCTGCAGCAAGTTGCTGCTGCTCACCGGTTCGCGGGTCAGCTGCGCCACGGGCAAGCTTTTCGATTACCTGGCGACCGGTGTGGACGTGGTTTGCGTCACGCAGGTACGAAACGCTGCCACGGTCATCCTTGCCGAAACCGGCGCGGGCCGCACCTTGCTCACGGGCGAGGGCGGGGCGAGCGCCTCCGCCTTGCGCGAAGCACTGTTCGGCCCGGGTGATGGCAAGCGCCACGACATCAGCGCTTACAGCAGGGTCGCCCAGGCGGGCCTGCTCGACAACTGGATATCCCGCATGGTGACGGCATGAATTCCGTGAACGATCCAGCACCGATGGTTCCGCCGGTGCCCACACGACTTCCCGAGACTGACGCGCCCAGGTTGACGGTGCGCCACCTGTTTACCGGCGTGGCCTTCGTGCTGCTGCTGCTCACGGTGGTGGTGCCCAACTCGCTGCCGGTCCCGACGGCGGCGGTCATGGGCCTGGCTTTCCTGCTGGCTGTGCCGGGCATGCGCTTCACGCTGGGCTTCAAAAACCTGCTCGCGCTGTACGCCTGTTCGGCCATGGTGACGGTGATCTACCTCGTCGTGGGCGGCATGCACGGTGCGCCGTTCATTGGCCTGGTGCAGGTGGCCGCGGTCTACATCGTCACGCCATTCCTGTGGATCATCATTGCCGATGGCTTGCGTCGCGCGATCGGTGTCGAGCGCATCATCGACTGGTTCATCGTGCTTAGCCTGCTGTGCGCGCTCAGCGTGGCGTTGTTCTTCTACCTTTACCTGACACGCGGCGCGGCAGCCGTGGAGTTCTTCTTCCAGGGCGCGAACCTCAATCTCAACGAGGGCTTCGCCGGCGCCACCATGCACGTGTACGGCTCGATGATCTTCCTGTGCGGCGGCTTCTTCAGTTCGCCCGAGCTGATCAAGCGGCGCACACTTCGTTTCGCGTTGCTGGCCATGCTGCTGATCGCGGCGATCACCTCGGGTCGCTCGGCCCTGATCCTGTCCATCCCGATGGGTGCATGCCTGGGCTGGATGCTGGCCTCGCGCACCACCGAACATCGCGGCAAGCCTGCCATCGTCCGCTTCATGCAGTACGGCGTTCCGTCGCTGGTGGCGCTCATCGTGACGCTCTATGTGCTTGAGGCGTACACGCAGGTGCGTGTATCCGCCGTGCTCAATATCGTATTCAACAAGCTCGCATCCGGTGGTGGTACCGAGCGCACGGAAATGTCGCGCTCGCTTTACGCGGCAATCCTCGACAACGGTGGTCTCGGCTCGGGCCAGGGCGTGGGCGTGAATTACGTCAGTGACCCGATCCACCCATGGCGATACGAAGTGGTCTGGATCGCCAGCATATTCCGCGTGGGCCTGCTGGGCGCCTTCATCTACGTGTTGCCGTTCCTCATCTACGTGCTCGGCGTGGCCAAGCTTGCGATCGACCGCCGGTTGCCGGCCCACCACAAGTTCCTGTTTTCAGGTTTTGTGTGCGCTTTTCTCGCTACCAATACCAACCCCTACGTCGAAGCCTTTTCGCTGCAGTGGATGTACGTGTTCCCGTTGGTGATGTGGTACGTCGAACATTCGTTGGCGCTGGTCAGGGTGAGGCGATGACGCGCACACGGGTGTTGTTGTTTTCCAAGTATTCGAGAAGGGGCGCCAGCTCGCGGCTTCGCAGCTTGCAGTACTTGCCCCTGCTGAGCGGATACGGCATCGACGTGGAGGTGCATCCGTTGTTCTCGGATGAGTATCTCGACGCCATCTTTCACGGCAACGGCCGCTCGGCCCTGGCGAATGCGTGGCGACGCGGCGTCCATCGCTTCAAGGACCTTCTGCGCAGCAGTGAGCACGATGTCGCCTGGATCGAGGGCGAATTGTTTCCCTACCTGCCATCCATGGTCGAGTCGCTGCTGACCCGTTCGGTCAAGCCGTACGTAGTGGATTACGACGACGCGCTGTTCCATCGATACGACCTCTCGTCCAACCGCCTGATAAGAGGACTGCTGGGTCGCAAGATCGACCGCGTCATGCGGGATGCGGCCTGCGTGGTGGCGGGCAACAGCTACCTTGCCGAGCGCGCGGACCAGGCGGGTGCGCCACGTGTCGAAGTGATTCCGACCGTGGTGGACGAGCAGCGCTATCAACCGGTGGCGCATGCGGAGGGCCGGCAACCGGTGATTGGCTGGATCGGCTCGCCGCTCACTGAGAACTACCTGCTCGATCAGCGCGACGTGCTCGAGAAGGTCTGCGTCGAACACGATGCACGCCTGCTGCTGGTTGGGGCCCGGCCCGATGTGGTCGACCGGTTCAAGGGCTTCGATCCGGAAGTTCTGCCGTGGACGGAGGAGAGCGAAGCGCTAGCCATCGCCCGCATGGACATCGGCATCATGCCGTTGCGCGATGGGCCGTGGGAGCGCGGCAAGTGCGGTTACAAACTCATCCAGTACATGGCGTGCGGCCTGCCCGTGGTGGCGTCGCGCGTCGGTGCCAACATCGACATCGTGCGCCATGGCGAAAGCGGTTTCCTCGCAACGGACCGTACGAGCTGGGAGGAAAGCTTGGTGCAATTGATCAGGGATCGGTCCATGCGTCTTCGCATGGGGCAGGCAGGGCGCATGGCCGTCGAGCAGACCTATTGCCTTCAGACGCAGGCGCCGCGACTGGCGGAAGTGCTGCACAGCGCGGGGCAGAACCGATGTGCGGCATAACCGGTTTCTGGCAGCTTCGCTCGGGCGAAAGGCAGCTCCTGCTCGAACGGGCAGGGGAGATGTCGCGTCAGCTGACCCATCGCGGTCCGGACGATGGCGGTTTGTGGTGCGACGAGAACGTCGGCGTCGCGCTGGCGCACCGGCGGCTTTCCATTCTTGACCTGTCCGCAGCGGGCCATCAGCCCATGCCATCGGCGTGCGGCCGCTACGTGGTCGTTTTCAACGGCGAGATCTACAACCACCTCGACCTGCGCGAGCAGCTTGCCAGGCAGGGTGCGGCGCCCATGTGGCGTGGGCACTCGGATACCGAGACCTTGCTCGCGTGCTTCGTGGCCTGGGGCATCGAGCAGACCCTGGTGGCTTGCGTGGGCATGTTCGCGTTCGCCGTGTGGGATCGCCAGGAGCGCGCGCTGACCCTGGCGCGGGACCGCATGGGCGAGAAGCCGCTCTACTACGCGTGGCAGGATTCGACGTTCCTGTTCGGTTCGGAGCTGAAGGCGCTGAAGGCGCATCCTTCGTTCCAGACCGAGGTGAACCGGGACGCTCTCGCGCTGCTGCTTGCCTACGATTGCATCCCTGCACCCCACTCGATCTATCGCAACGTATTCAAGCTTCCACCCGGACACCTCGTGTGCATCTGCGCCGAGGCACCCGGTGAGGCGCAGCCGGTGCCTTACTGGCGTTGCAACGACATCGTGAGTGCCGGGTTGCGCGATCCGCTGGATTGCAGCGACGAGGAAGCGATCGACGCACTGGAGAAGCAGCTCGGTGCGAGCGTCGGCGGGCAATTGATTTCCGACGTGCCGCTGGGTGCGTTCCTCAGCGGCGGCATCGACAGCAGTACGGTGGCGGCGTTGATGCAGGCCTCCAGCCCAGGCCGGGTGCGCACGTTCACCATCGGCTTTGACGAGAGCGACTACGACGAAGCCGTGCATGCCAAGGCGGTGGCCCGCCATCTCGGCACGGAGCACACGGAGCTGTACGTACGCCCCGAGGACACGCTTGCCGTCATCCCGAAACTGCCGTCGGTCTATTGCGAACCCTTCGGTGACTGCTCGCAAATACCGACCTTTCTCATCAGCGAGCTCACCCGCCGCGAGGTCACCGTGGCGCTCAGTGGCGATGGCGGCGACGAGCTGTTCGGCGGCTACAACCGCTATCTGGCTGCCCGCACAACATGGGAGCGCATGCAGCGCATGCCCCAGGTGGTGCGTCGGACCATGGCGTCCGCGCTGCAGGCGCTGACGCCGGGCGGATGGGATGCGATGTTCAACCTCGCCAGCCCGGTGTTGCCCAAGCGTTGGCAGCTCGCCAATCCTGGCGACAAGGCGCACAAGCTCGCCGAAGTGCTCACGGCTACCGATGGCCGCGCGTTCTTTCTCGACCTGGTCAGCAACTGGCGCAATCCCTCCGACATTGTGATCGGCGCGAATCGCGCCGAGACGTCGTTCACCGACACGCGCTCCTGGCCCAAGGCCGACGATCTCGCGCAATGGATGATGGCGATGGACGCGCAGAACTATCTGCCGGACGACATTCTCGTGAAGGTCGATCGCGCCGCAATGGCCAACAGCCTGGAGACGCGCGCGCCGATGCTCGATCACCGCGTGGTGGAGCTGGCATGGCGCATTCCGCTGCACCAGAAGATTCGCCAGGGGCAGGGCAAATGGTTGATGCGCCAGCTGCTCTACCGCCACGTGCCGAAAGAATTGATCGAGCGCCCGAAGATGGGCTTTGGCATTCCGCTGGGCAGCTGGCTGCGCGGTCCGTTGCGCGAGTGGGCCGAGGCGCTGCTTGGCGAGAGCCGGCTCCGTCGCGAGGGCTACCTGCAGCCCGGGCCGATCCGGCAGCGCTGGGAGGAGCATCTCAGCGGCCGTCGCAACTGGCAGCAATCGCTGTGGACCGTATTGATGTTTCAGGCGTGGTTGCAGGAGACGGAAGGGAGATTGTCGTGACCGCCGCCCCAACGAACCGCCCGGTGTTTGCCCGTGGAAGGGCAGGACCTCGAAGGGCACGCGCGAGGTGCACGAATGAAGGTCATACTTTTCGCCAATACCGATTGGTATCTCTATAACTTCCGACGATCACTGGCGCTGGCGTTGCGTCACGCGGGCTGCGACGTACTGCTGATCTCGCCGCCGGGGCCCTATGGCGAGAAGCTGCGTCAGCTGGGCTTGCGCTGGGAGCCGTTGCCGATGGAGCGGCGCAGCCTCAATCCCATGCGGGAACTGGCGCTGCTCTGGTACCTCATCCGGCTCATACGTCGTGAGCAGCCGACGCTCGTCCATGGCTTCACCATCAAGTGCGCGGTGTATGGATCACTCGCCGCGCGCCTGGCTGGTGTGCCGGTTCGCGTGAATGCCGTGGCGGGCATGGGCTATGTGTTCACCAGCGACCAGCTGAAGGCTCGCGTGCTGCGTCCGGTGGTGCGTGGCTTGTTGCGGCTGGCGCTGGGCGGCGAGCAGGCGCGCCTGATCCTGCAGAACTCCGACGACGTGGCGTTGTTTACTCAGGCGGGCCTGGTCGATCCCGAACATATCCGCCTGATTCGCGGATCGGGCGTCGATTGTGCACGCTTTGCCGACGTACCTCGCGCCGCATCGAACGATGGCAGCTTGCGCGTATTGCTGGCGAGCCGCCTGCTTTGGGACAAGGGCATCGAGGAGTTCATCGGTGCACTGCGCCAGCTTCGCGACCAGGGTCGTCCCATCGACGCACTGTTGGCAGGCATGCCTGACCCTGGCAACCCCGCGGCCGTGCCGGAGTCGACGATACAAGGCTGGGTCGAGGAAGGTTTGGTCACGTGGCTGGGGCATGTCGATGACATGAATCGCCTGCTCGGGAGCGTGCACGTCGTCGTGCTGCCCAGTTATCGCGAAGGCCTGCCGCGAACCCTGGTGGAGGCAGCCGCCTGCGGGCTTCCGCTGATCACGACCGACGTGCCGGGCTGCCGTGAAGTCGTGCGCGACGGCGTGGACGGATTGCTGGTGCCCGTCAAGAGCAGCGACGCGTTGGCCGCTGCCATTCGCCGCCTGCAGGATCAGCCGGAATTCGCCTATCAATTGGGGCAGGCGGCGCGTCGCAAGGCACGCGCCGAATTCGACGAAGGCATCGTCATACGCCGCACCATGGAAGTGTACGCCGAGCTGTGCCAGCCCGTGGGCGCAGCGCTCCTTCGCCAGTGACGCTCTTCCATTGCCGGAGATAACAACCATGTCAACCGCATCGCAAGCGGTCAATGTCCTCAACTTCCTGCCTGAGAAGGAGCGCGCGGCGATTCGTGCCGGCGTCAGCACCTACGATTGCACGATGGGCATCCAGGCCGCGATCGACAGTTCCACCAAGGTGTTCATTCCGTCGGGTGTCTATCTGGTAAAGCAACTCGATCTGAAATCGGGTCTCGAGATCTACGGCGAGGGAAGCGCCAGCCAGCTCAAGGCGTACGACAACTCGCTGCAGTGCGAATTCATGATGGTGACGCACGTCCGTGACGGTGGCACGCGAGCCGTCGCCGACAACATGCGCAACATCCATGTGCACGACCTCCTGCTCAACGGCCGCGTGGATGAATTCGGCTACATGCAGTATTTCTACCTGCTGGCCGTCAATGCCACCTCCGACATGGTGGTGGAGCGGGTGACGTTCCACGGCTTTCGCGGGGATGGCATGTACGTGGGATCGGGAACGCTCCATGACACCGAGCGGCACAACCAGCGCATCACCGTCCGCGACTGCCTGTTCGATGGGTTGATCAAGGCCAACCGGAACGGCCTTTCCGTCATCGACTGCGACACGCTCACGGTGGAAGGCTGCACTTTCCAGAACATCGGCAACGCGAAGCTTTCCTCGTCGGTGGGCGCCATCGATTTCGAGCCCGATCACAACTGGGGCATCTACCGGAACATCCGCATCAGCCGCTGCAAGTTCATCGACATCAATTCGGTCAACACGGCGGGCATCACGTTCTTCAATGGTCACCAGACCGGCGACAACATCCGTGGATGGACGGTGTCCGATTGCGAGTTCGTGAATTGCTACTGGGGCATCTATGGCGCCACCAAGCCCAAGACCAAGGCCGATCCACCGGACGACCTGACCATCATCAACTGCAATTTCGTCAATTCGATCCGCTATGACGTCTTCATCGGCGGGCTCAGCAACACGCAGATCAGCGGCTGCACGTTCCAGCGGACGCCGCCCGGCTCGGGCCCTGGCGGCGATGCCGTGCGTTTGGGCACCTATGTGTGGAAGGCCAGCGACAACGCCGTGCGGGCCGTGGTCACCGGCAATACCTTCATCGGCATCCGTCCGCAGATGGGTGCGGTCGGCATCTATGGCGCCAACGACGTGGTCTGCGCCGGCAACACGTTCATCGACATCAGGGGGGCGTGCCTGAGCTTTGCGATGGACGATACGTCCGACAAGGCAAGGCATATCCAGAACGTGGTCATCTCGGGCAATGTCGCCCGACGTGCACCACAGTCGGTCGGCGTGTCGCGCGGCGTGATGTCGTTCATGAGCACCAGCAAGGAAATGCGCACGGTCAAGGCTGCGCTGTCGCTGGGCGAGTCCTACGAATACGACAACCAGGTCGAGGACGGCATCACGAAGATAGCAGCAGGCTCAGTCATCCAGTTTCTTGGAAGCTGAGCTTGTGCGGCGAACGCGGCGGGGCCGCCACGGTGGTCTACCGTGGCGGCTCCTGTAACGCCGTGCGAAAGGAGCTGCTTTCGATGCTGGGCCTGAGTCCGGATCCTCCCAGCCGCGAGGACTCGATGGAAGCATTGGCCGCGCTGGTGAGCCCGACGCCCACGGGCGACACGGACACGGTGGTGACGCCGTTCGCACCCGAGCCCCAGAGCGTGGCCGTCTGAACCTGGCCGCGAGCGGCCTCCTGTCGCGACCACACGCGCGTGGTCGTCCAGATATAGGCGACCAGGGTAAGGCAGAAGATCATTAGGTTCACGCCTGCCGAGGCGATGCCGTGGCTGATCGCCACGCCGATGAGCGCGAAGCCTCCCGCCATGGCGATAAGCGCAAGCAGCGTCTTGCGCGGACCGAATCCGCAGCCAAGGAGAATGTGATGAATGTGCCCGCGGTCGGGCTTGAAGGGCGACTTGCCCTTGCTCATGCGTCGCAGCATCACGGCCAGGGTGTCGAACACGGGCAGGGCAACGCACCACAACACGTTGACCGGCGACATGTGCGATTCCGGTACCTGGGTCATGCGGATCAATACCCACGCCAGCAGGTAACCGATCAGCGTGCTGCCGGCGTCGCCGAGGAAGATCTTGCGCCCGGCGAAGCCCAGGTTGGCGACCAGGTACGGCAGTGACGCGGTGGCCAGCAAGGCCAGCAGCACGATAGCTTCGTGCAGTGCACCCAGGCCGACGAACAGCGTGATCGCGGCAATGCTGACGATCTCCAGGCTGCCTGCGAGCCCGTCGATGCCATCCATCATGTTGAACGCGTTCACCAGTCCGATGACAGCGACGACGGTGAATGGATAGCCAAGCCAGCCAAGCTCGATCTCATAGCCAAAAAGGGTGCCCAGCGTGTGGATGTATACGCCGGTCGTGGCTATCACGGTAAGGATCGCCACTGTCTGGATGACGAGGCGTTCCCGCACGCTTAGGTCGAAGCGATCATCCAGCGCACCAAGCAGCGTCAGTAGCATGGTGGTGTCGATCACGACCTTGGTGAACCAATGGAAGTGCCCGTAACACGCCGCGCCGGCGGTCACGCCCATGAAGATCGCCAGGCCACCTATCAAAGGTACCTTGCCCACATGCTGCTTGCGTTGCGTTGGATGGTCGATGAGACCCAGGACCAGCGCGTACCGTCGCAGCATGTAGATTGCTGTCGCTGAAGTGATTGCGCCCATCAAACAGGCGAAAACCACGTGTGAATCTTGCATAGCACGTTACCCGCCGCTCTCGAGCTCACCCCCCTGTGTCCGTGCGAGCCGGTGGTAAGTGGTACAGGCTTCGAGCAACGCCATTCCCCGCGGCCTCTACTCCTAGGCCGGTGAAAGGACTGGATCGTTGCAGCTCCTGCTGGAAACCATCAGAGTCCAGCAGCCTGCGTGATAAAGCCCGGCGCCTGTTGACGCCAGGCTTTGAAAGCTATCACGTTTGCATTGCAGATTTGTGCATCGCGCGATGGCCATTCAGACAAAGTCGATCTACTTGCAAGAAATGTCAAAGACGATGGAAAAGCGAAACGATGTCCTGTGTTCGATGGCGTCCATTCATGCAAATACCTCTGCATTTTAAGGGTCGGTACACGAAGCGGAGCCATCAAGGATGACTCCGCCATCGCATCAGTGAGTGGCGCTGTAGTTGGTGTATGCAGCCGTGCTGATCACGCTAAGCGACGGCAGCAGCTGGCTGATGACGCGGTTCCAACGCGTGATGCCGGCGGGTCCTACGAAAACCACGTCGCCAGGTTTCATCCAGAATTGATCGCCCAGGGCGAACGCAGTGGGCGAGCGCGCATCGAGCTGGAATACCTTGGCAGGTGCATTCTCGAAATTGCTCGCGCCACGGATCACGTAGACCTCCTTGCCGTTGGATGTGAGCGGGTTGAGTCCACCGACGCGACCAATCGCCTGGGTCAGGTTGATGCTCGCCACCGTCCTGAAGTTGACGGCCTGCGGACGCATCACTTCACCCATCACGTACACCTCCTTGGTGTCGTTGTAAGGAAGGAAGATGCGATCGCCCGGCTTGAGGTAGATGTCCTGCGCAGGGCTGTGGCGTGTGTTGCTGCTCGTGCCCGACAGGTCGAGGTGGTAGTCCTTGCCGTCGCGAACGAGGATCAGGTCGCCGAGGTTTGCCTGGTCCGCATTGATGGTGGCGGTGCCGATGGCCTGGCCAAGCGTCAACGGCACGGCTGTGATCGGCTGCGGATCGGTCTTCATGAATGCGCCTTGCAGCAGGATGCGCTGGCTGTTGTAGCCAACGACATTCACGTCGACCTGCGGGCGTTCCACGAACTTGGCCAGTTTGCTGGCGATCTGTGCACGCAGCTCTTCAAGGGTCAGACCTTCGACCTTGATGGAGCCGACATAGGGATAGAACAGCGTGCCGTCGGAGCGGACGAGGCGTCCATTGGCTACCGTCTGCTGCTGTATGCCTGCGGGAGACGTCAGTTCGGCGTGGTCCCATACGGTGATGTAGAGCGTGTCGCCAGGACCGATGCGATACGGCTCAGGGCGGTAGTCGAGCAGCGCCTGGGGCACAGCTGCATTCAGGTCGGCCTGGGGGCTTTGCTGCAAGAGCTGCGGGGTGATGGTAAGCAGCTGGATCTGGCTGTTGTCGGTCGGTGTTCCTTCCGTCAAGCCTTCCTTGGTCATGTACTGTCCTGGCACGCATCCCTGCAAGCAAAGCAGGAGTCCGGCAATCAACAAGGCGGATAGCGTTTTCACGGTCACTGGCTCCTTATTCAGAAGGCCTTCCACGAGCAACGGTGGACCATGGGCGCCGCCATACGTCGGCACACCGGAAGCTCGCAATTAAGGTTCAGCTTGGCTGAACGGTCGAAGGAGGGCTGGCGTGGAAAGCGTGCATCAGCACTTTTCCAAGCGTTGCCTTCCGCGTGCATAACCCTGGCTTTGCAGGTTTTTTAGAAGGGCGACATGTGATGCCATAAAAAGCATGAACGCAGCATTACAAATTCCATGGCTGGCTGAATCATTGCCTCACGATCACTTCGTCATGGCTCGCGCTATATCGCGTGAAGAAAACGAGATTGCCTTCAATTGCATGGCTGTACGCGTTTTTCCTTATGTCGCGATGCACGCGAGGACGCATGCACCGCGCAATTCATGGTCGCGTCTGTTGTTCATGCAGCGCGCATTGATCGGCCTGCGTTCAGCTGATTCGCGATATCTGCTAGGGCGTATAGACGTCCGATGAGATGCGTCGTATAGGCGATCGACTCGCGGTCCATTCGGAATGGATGGCGTCCTGTTTCGGACAAGCCGAACGGTGGAGAATTCGCATGAGAGTGCTTGTTTGCGGCGGTGCCGGATTCATCGGAAGCCATGCCTGTGTGGCGTTGATCGCGCAGGGTCATGAAGTCGTCATCTACGACAACCTCAGTCATGGCACGACATCGGCGGTGGACCACATCTCGCAGTTGAGCGGCGTCGACGTTCGTTTCGTGCAGGGCGATATACGCGACAGGACGGCACTCGAAGCCGTGCTATCCATGGGGTTCGATGCGGTGATCCATTTCGCCGCACTGAAGATCATGAGCGAAAGCTGTCGCTTTCCCTTGCTCTATTTCGACAACAACGTCGCCGGCACGATCGCCTTGCTGCAGGCGATGCAGGCGACCGGCGTGCAACGGCTCGTGTTCAGTTCGTCGGCCGCGGTCTACGGCGACCCGGACGCCGTACCCATCAAGGAAGATGCCCCGTTGCGCGCGTGCAATCCGTACAGTCATTCCAAGCTGGTGATGGAGCGCCTGATCGAAGAAGTGTGCGAGGCGCGCCCGTCGTTCAGTGCTGCGATCCTCCGCTATTTCAACCCAGCGGGTGCCCATCCGAGCGGTTTGATGGGCGAGGACCCGTGTGGTGTGCCGACAAACCTCATGCCTTACGTCTCGCAGGTGGCGGCGGGCCTGCAGGATCGCCTGCACGTGTTCGGTGGCGACTACCCCACGCGCGACGGCACGGGCGTGCGCGACTACATCCATGTGATGGACCTGGCCGACGCGCACACGAAGGCGCTCGAGCTTCTGCGCCAGGGCGGTTGCCACGTGCTCAACCTTGGAACGGGCCGCGGTTACAGCGTGCTTGAGGTGGTGTCGGCGTTCGAGCAGGTGTCGGGATGTCGTATTCCCTTCGAGATCGTCGAGCGCAGGCCTGGCGACGTCGCGGAAGTGTGGGCCGATCCTTCCCGCGCGGAGCAGACGCTTGGCTGGCACGCGCAATACGATCTTGTGCGCATGTGCGCCGATGCCTGGCGATGGCAGTCCATGCATCCCAACGGTTATCAATCCGCGCAGGTCATCGAGTTGCGCCCAGCCGCTCCCTCCGGAGGGCTCCACTGATCATCGCCGCCGGGCGCCAAGGGTCTCGAACGGACGTCCATCGAGCGCAGCGGGCAAGGCGTTGTCTCGTATGGCGCAACGCAGCAAGCATGATGCGACGGAATCGGGTTAGAGTTGCCCGAGGCATCAGTTTCGACGGTCGGCCGGGTTCGGGCCGAAACGGCAGAAGCTCATCGCCTTTTTTTGGTGGCTGAATTTAGATCGATTTAATCGCGGGATTCGGCCCGGTACGGCCGACGGGGAGATGTCGATGAGGCAGGGGCTGTCCGTGGGTGGGCGCGTTCGGCGCGGCATGGGCCAGGCACTGGTTTGTGGTGCAACGTGGCTGCTTGCAGGCTCGCTGATGGCGAGCGAGGCAAGGCAGCCGGTCGATGCGGTGAATCCCCTCATCGGTAGTCGCCATGGCGGCAATACCTTTCCCGGCGCGGTGGTGCCGTTCGGCATGCTGCAGTGGAGCCCGGAAAACACCAAGGGCAACCACACGCGTACCGCTTCGCCGAGCGGTTACCAATACGACGCAACGCGCATCCGCGGGTTCAGTCTTACGCATCTATCGGGCGCGGGTTGTCGCGGCGCGGGCGGTGACATCCCGTTCATGCCGGTCACCGTACCGGTGAAAAGCTCGCCGTCGGCGGATCTGTCCGATGCGGTTTATGCCAGCGATTTCACTCACGCCGATGAAGAAGCCCGCGCGGGCGATTACCGCGTCCGGCTCGCCAGCGGCGTGCAGGTCGAACTGACCGCCGGCATGCGAAGCGGCATGGCGAGCTTTGCGTTTCCCTCCGGACAGGCCGCCAATCTGCTGGTGCGCGCCTCCGATTCGGAAGTGGGCAGCAGCGATGCAAGTGTGTCCATTAATGCGTCGTCGCGCGAGGTCACCGGCTCCGTGACCAGCGGCAACTTCTGTGGCTACCTGGCCAAGGCCGACCAGCGCAGCTATTACACGCTTTATTTTGTCGCTGAATTCGACCAGCCCATCGTCGAGCATGGTGCGTGGCACGATGGCGACGTAAAGCCGAAGGCGACGGCAGCCCGCGGCGGCACCGGTTACGGCGACAAAGGTTTTCCCGAGGCCGGCAAGGGTTCCGGGATCTGGCTCGGCTTTCGCCCGGATGGCAAGCCGGTGCGGGTGCGCGTAGGCATCTCATATGTGAGCCTTGCGAACGCACGCGCCAACCTGGAGTCGGAGCTGCCTGAAGGCACGGACATGACGCTGGTTCGCGCCAAGGCACGCGAGGCCTGGAACCAGGCCCTATCCCGGATCGAGGTCGAAGGCGGTACCGACGAGCAGCGCACCACCTTCTACACCGCGCTGTATCACTCGCTCATGCATCCGAACGTGTTCAGTGACGTCAACGGTGAATACCGTGGCTTCGACCAGCAGGTGCATCGCGTGGAAAGCGGCCAGCGCGCGCAGTACGCCACGTTCTCGGGCTGGGACGTCTACCGTTCGCAACTGCAGCTGCTTACCTGGCTGTATCCGGAAGTTGGCGGCGATATCGCGCAATCGCTCTACAACCAGGCCACGCAGAACGATGGCGAATGGGATCGCTGGACGCACAACAACGGCGGCACCCATGTGATGAGCGGCGATCCGGCCGCGCCGGCTGTCGCCGCGATCGATGCGTTCGGCGGGCATAACTTCGATCTTCGCGGCGCCTATGCCTCACTGGCCAAGGCCGCCACAACGCCGACGGCGCATGACCTGTCTGACGATGGCTGCAACGTGGAGTGCGTGGGGCAGCGCCCATCACTCGACCAGTGGCTCTCGTTGCACTACATCGCCACGGCTTCGCACTCTTGGGGAGGCGCGGCGGAAACGCTGGAAGACGCCACGGCGGATTTTGCACTGTCGCAACTCGCTGCCCGTGCGGGTGACGCTGCGGGTGAGCAGCGCTTCCTTGCACGCGCGGGGTACTGGCGAAACCTCTACAACCCCAAGGCGACGCCCGACGCCGGTTATATCCAGAACCGCAATGCCGATGGGAGCTGGCCTGCCTTCAAGCCCGACACCGAGGATGGCTTTGTCGAAGGCAGTGCGTCCGTCTATCTGTGGATGGTGCCCTTCGACGTGCAGGGATTGTTCGAACGCATGGGCGGCCGCGACAAGGCCGTTGCGCGGCTGGATCGCTTCTTCCATGACGACAAAGGGCAGTGGGCGCTCACCGGCGCCGGTCCGCTTCATGCGGAGCTCGACAATGAGCCGTCGATCGGCACGCCCTGGTTGTATGCGTTCGCCGGTCAACCCTACAAGACGCAGGAAGCGGTGCGTATCGTGCTGAACACGTTGTGGAAGAACGCACCCGAAGGCATTCCCGGTAACGACGACCTCGGCGAAATGTCCTCCTGGTACGTGTGGTCCGCACTGGGCGTCTATCCGGCGATTCCAGGGCGTGCCGAACTGGTGATCGGCAGTCCGTTGTTTCCGCGCGCGCGGATTCATCGATCGGGTGGTGATGTCGTGATCGACGCGCCCGGCGCGTCGGCCGGCACGCCATTCGTGCAGGCGTTGACCGTGAATGGAAAGCCGTATGACCAGCCATGGCTGCCGCCGAGCTTCGCCACGCAGGGCGGTCATCTGCAATTTGCGTTGGGTGCGGATGCCAATCGCCGTTGGGGCAGCGAACCTTCGAAGGCGCCGCCTTCGTTTCCGCCGCCACATGGTTGAAGTGCGACCGGCATGATGTTTTCTCTGGCGAACCGACAGAAGGCAAGGGGATAGCGCGATGGGAAAGGCACCGACGGGACATCACGGCGCGACGCAGCGGTGGAAGCAGGCCGCGTGTGTCGCATTGGTCACGTTTGCTTCGACGTACGCACTTGCCGATGTGCCGGCGGCCGACAAACCCTTCTCGACGTCGTTCGAGCAGGATGAGGCCGCGCCGGCGTCCGCACAGGCCGCTGGCTGGAATGCACGCGTCGTCGCCGGCCCCTCCAAGGAGGAAGTGCTGACGGCGGCTGCCAATGTCGGTTTCACGGGCACCCACGCCCTGCGCTATGAAGCAGGCGCGTCGGACAAACCTGGCCAGCGGCGCATCACGCTGTTCAAGGTCAAACAGTCGGTGACGCCGCGTACGCATCTTTCGTATGTGATCTTCCCGGTGCGGCCGGACAAGGGGCCGGGGGATGCTGCCCAGTACGTGGCGGTCGACCTCCTGTTCGACGACGGTTCGCGATTGTCGGCGTCGGAGGCACGCGATCAGCATCGGATCGCCGCCCGCGCCGCGGCGCAGGGTTCGGCTCGGGTGCTGCATGACAACCAGTGGAACGCGCTGGACGTCAATATCGGCGCAGTGGCGGCGGGCAAGACCGTCAAGGCGATCGAGCTGGTGACCGACGCGCCGGCCGGCAGCGCCGCCTTCCACGGTTACCTCGACGACCTGCGGCTTCGCGACGAGGACGTTGCCGACGCCAGCCTGGCGCCGCACACCTATGTGGAGACCCGTCGCGGCAGCAATGCCAACAGCCACTTCTCGCGCGGCAACAACTTTCCCGCGGTTGCGACGCCACACGGCTTCAACTTCTGGACGCCGACCACCAACGCCGGCTCCAACTGGATCTACCAGTACCAGGAGCGCAACGACGCCAACAACCATCCGCGCATCGAGGCTTTTGCGCTGAGTCATGAGCCCAGCCCGTGGATGGGTGATCGCCAGACGTTCCAGGTCATGCCAGCCGCATCCGCCGCCGGCGCGCCACCGCTGGATCGCGCGCAGCGAGCCTTGCCCTTTACGCACGATCACGAAGTGGCGCGCGCCGATCTCTATCAGGTGCGTTTTGACAACGGCATCGTGGCCGCCATGACGCCGACCAGCCATGCGGCCATGCTTCGCTTCACTTTCGCGGGCGATCGCTCGCAGCTCGTTTTTGACAACCGCGACGATCACGGCAGCGTCGTGCTCGATACCCCCCACTCGAGCATCAGTGGCTATTCCGATGTCGCCAGTCGCCTTTCTACTGGCGCGACGCGGTTGTTTTTTATGCAACGTTCGACCGCCCGGTGACGGAAAGCGGTCGGCTCGAAGGGCAGGGACGCGATCACGTCGCCGCCTGGTTCGGCTTCGATACCCGACAGCAAAAGACGGTGACGATGCGCATGGCCACGTCGCTCATCAGCGTCGAGCAGGCCAAGCGCAACCTCGCGATGGAAATTGCGCCGGGAGATACCTTCGACGGCGTGCAGGCGCGTGCGGCTTCCGCGTGGGACGAACTGCTCGGGCGCGTTGAGCTGCCGGGCGCCACGGCAGCGGACAAGCGCCAGCTCTACTCCAACCTCTATCGCCTGTTCCTGTATCCCAACGAAGCATTCGAGAACACGGGCACGGCAGAGCACCCGGACTATCGCTATGCGAGCCCGTTCTCCGCAAAGGCGGGTGCCGACACGCCGACACAGACCGGTGCGCGCGTGATCGCCGGCAAGCCTTATGTCAATAACGGCCTGTGGGATACCTATCGCACGGCGTGGCCTGCGTATGTGCTGCTTACGCCAAAGCTTGCCGGTGACATGATCGATGGCTTCGTGCAGCAGTATCGCGACGGCGGCTGGATCGCGCGCTGGTCATCGCCGGGCTTCGCCGATCTCATGGTGGGCACCAGTGCCGATGTCGCTTTCGCCGATGCGTGGAACAAGGGCGTGCGCAACTTCGACGTGCATTCGTTCTACCAGGCTGCGCTGAAGGACGCGACCGTGCCAAGCGAAGTGCCCGGCGCCGGACGCAAAGGCATCGAGCGCTCGGTTTTCCACGGTTACGTCGACAACAGCACCGACGAAGGCCTGTCGTGGTCCATGGCCGGTTACCTCAACGATTTCGGCATCGGCGAACTCGCGCAGAGCCTTGCCGACGCGCATGAAGGCAACGACCCCTACGCCGGCCACTACGCGGATGATGCCCGCTATTTCCGCGGCCGCTCGTTGGGCTATGCCAACCTGTTCAATCCCGAATTGGGCTTTTTCGTCGGGCGCAAGCCGGATGGCACCTGGCGTACGGATGCGGCGCATTTCGATCCCAAGGCCTGGGGCGGCGATTACACCGAGACGAACGCATGGAACATGTCGTTCGACAGCGTGCAGGACGGTCAGGGGCTGGCCAACCTGTATGGTGGTCGCGAGGGTCTGATCAAGAAGCTTGATGCCTTCTTTGCCGCCGGCACCGATTTCAACGTGGGCGCCTATGGCGACGTGATCCATGAAATGCTGGAGGCGCGCGATGTGCGCATGGGCCAATACGGCCACAGCAACCAGCCGTCGCACCACATCCTGTACATGTATGACCTGGCTGGCCAGCCGTGGAAGACGCAGGACAAGGTGCGCGATGCGTTGTCCCGCCTCTACATGGGTGACGAGATCGGACAGGGTTATCCGGGCGACGAGGACAACGGCGAGATGTCCGGCTGGTGGCTGTTCAGTGCGGCGGGCTTCTATCCGCTGCGCATGGGCACGCCGACCTATGCGATCGGCGCGCCGTACTTCCCGCAGATGCTCATCCATCTGGAGAACGGCAAGACCATCGACATTCGCGCGCCGAAGGTCAGCGATCGCAACCGCTACATCCAGGGCGTGACGCTCAACGGCAAGCCGTACGAGCGCAGCTGGCTCAGCCATGCCGACCTCACGCAGGGCGCCGAGCTTGTGTTCGACATGGGTCCTGGAGCCTCGCGCTGGGGTGCGGGTGATGCGGATGGCCTGCCATCGGTGACGGTCGGTGCGAACCCGCCGTCGCCGTGGGTCGATCTGGTTGATGCCGCGAAGGGCGTGGTGACGATCGACGGTGATGCGACCGCGGCGCGCGCGCTGAGTGACAACACGTCCGCGACCGAAGCCACGCTGCACGGCAAGCAGCCAGGCGTGCAGGTGCACTTCGAGCAGGCGCGTCGCGTGGCGATGTATACGCTCACGTCCTCTTCGAAGGAGGGACACGATCCCCGTGACTGGTCGCTGGAAGCTTCGACCGATGGCGTGCACTGGAAGACGCTGGATCGCCGCCACCACGAAGGTTTCCCGTGGCGACGCCAGACGCGCGCATTCAACGTCGCTACGCCGGGCGATTACACCTACTACCGCTGGCGTGCGGACGACGGCAAGGATGTGGCGCTGTCGGAAATCGAGTGGCTCGGCACGGCGCCCGCGCACTGAGATAGATCGCTGGCATTCCCGCCGCCATGCGAAGGGAATGCGTGCGGCACGCGCCTCAGGCGGCGCGTGCCCGCCAGCGGTTGAGGGCGAAACCGCCGATCAGCATCAACGTGACGGCGAGCTGCGCCAGCAGCGATTGCCAGGTTGGATAAATCCCAAGCCAGTCGATGGACGGGGCCGGCGCTGTCGTGACGGCGGTCCAGCCTGCCTCCTGCAGCGCGGCGACGCCCTTGCCGGTGAGCACTACGGCGAGCACCGCGATGACGGCCGAACTCACCGAGAAGAAGGTTCCCAGGGGAAGGCGACGACTGCTGCGCAACAGCAGCCACGCGATCACGGCCAGCAGCACCGCGCCTGTGGCGAGTCCCGCCAACAGCCACAGGCCCTGGCCTTCGTTCCATAGCGCCGTATAGAAAAGGATCGTTTCGAACACTTCGCGGTACACCGAAACGAAGGTGAGGCCGAACACGAACCAGGCGGACTTGCGGTCCAGCGCCGTGGCCATCTTGGCCTTGAGATACGACTGCCAGCGTCCGCCGATGCTCTTCTGGTGCATCCACAGGCCGACACCGAGCAATACCGCGGCGGCGAACAGCGACGACAGGCCTTCGGTCAGTTCACGGCTGGCTCCACTGATACTGATGGCGTAGCTGGCTATGCCCCAGGTAATGGCGCCGGCGAGCAGTGCCAGCGTCCAGCCGGCATGCACGTAGCGCGTGGCGTCGTGGCGATCCGCCTTGCGCAGAAAAGCGAGCAGCGCGACGACCACCAGCAAGGCTTCCAGCCCTTCGCGCACCAGGATGGTCAGTGCGCCGACAAACGTGGCTGCGGGGCTTGCGGCGGCGGCCGTGAGCAATTGGTGCGCCTGCTCGAGCATGCCGTCGATGGCGTGCGCCCGTGCCGCGACGGCGTCCTGGTTGCCGCTCCTGGAAAGCGAGGTGCGGTAGGCGCCCATGGCGGTTTCGATGCGCGTGCGCAGTGCGCTGTCGCGCGCATCCAGTCGGGCCTCGATTGGTTCGATGCCGTCCAGATAAGCGGACAAGGCAAACTGCTGCGCTTCGTCGGTAGAGCCGCGGCGATACGCATCCAGGCTTGCCGAAAGCCGCGCACGCGCGAGCGGAACGCCTTCCAGCGCCTGGTGGAGGGCCTCGGGATGCGCGCGCAGATAGCCCACGATGAGGCGAGCCTGATCGACGCCAACGGCTTCAGCGAGCTCGCTGACACGGGCGCGCGCCAGTTCGCTGGGCGAGGCAATCGCGCCGCGGGCCCTCGCATCCTGCTGCCAGGCCTGCGCGCCGCGCTGCGAGGCATCGGCATAGGCCAAGGTGCCCACGTAATAGGCGAGCGCCCAACGATCATCGTCTGAAAGCGTCGTCTTGTAGCTGACCATTGGCGTGTCGGCCACGCCCTGGGTAATCACTTCGTAGAGCGACAGTGCACTGCGCTGATCGGCACGCGCCTGGTCGGTGAAGTCGATCGGCCGTGGCGTGAGTTGAAGCCCGGCCGGGCCATCGCCGTGTCCGGTGGCACCGTGGCAGGTCGCGCATTGCGCCTGGTAGAGCGTCGCGCCGCGAGAGAGATCCGGTGCGCGCGTGGGTGACGTCGGCACCGGATAGGCCTGCAGCAGCCCGTTCGCCAGGCCATGCGCCTGGCGCGCCACGTCCGCTTCAGTGGCCTTGCCATCGATGAGCGCGACCAGTTGGTCGGCCTGCGCATGCAGGGCCGCAGACGCGGGCGTTGCAGGCAATGCATCGACCTTGTCACGCGCGCGCCGGGCGAACTCGCGCATTTCCTCGTACTCGGAGGTGCTGAGCACCTGACCCTGATGCACCGCGCCGGCGTAGTCGACGGCCAGGTAATCGAGCATCTGCCAGGTCTGGCTGACATCGGGCGGCGACGTGTCGGTCGCATGCACGGGCGACAGAACGGTGGCTAGGCCAAGCAGAAAAGCGGCAAATGGTGCGCGGATGCGAGTCATTCTCATTAAATGAGTCTACACCCGCCTTGATTCAATCGCGAGATACGAGACCTTTCGCCACAGAGTCCCCCAAAAAAAGACGCCGCTGGGGAGCAGCGGCGGGGGGATCAAACCTGTCGGGGGGCGTCTCGCCCGGCGTAGTGGTCGCCGTATTGCTCCCTGAGCTTGTTCTTGAGCACCTTGCCGGTGGCCCCGAGCGGGAACGCGTCGAGAAAGATCACATCGTCCGGCTTCCACCAGCGGGCCAGTTTGCCCTCGATGAATGTCAGCAGCTCGTCCTTGTCCAGCGTGCTTCCGGACGATCGCGTCACGAGCAGCAGCGGCCGCTCATCCCACTTCGGATGGTGCACGCCGATGCAGGTGGCGCTGGAGACGCCCGGGTGCAGGCAGGCGATGTTCTCGATGTCAATCGAACTGATCCATTCGCCGCCGGACTTGATCACGTCCTTGCTGCGATCGGTGATCTGCATGAAGCCATCACTGTCGATCCTGGCCATGTCACCGGTGGGAAACCAGCCATCGCAGAGCGGCTGCAGGCCCGGCTCGTTGAAGTAGGCGCTGGCCACCCACGGGCCGCGCACCACCAGGTCCCCGACGGTTTCGCCGTCCCACGGCAGAGGCTGGCCGTTGGGACCGACGATCTGCATGTCGATGCCGTACACCATGCGTCCCTGCTTGGCCTGCACCGCGTAACGCTCGTCGTCGGGCAGCGCCAGCTGATGCGCCTTGAAGCTGCAGACGGTGCCCAGCGGGCTGAGTTCGGTCATGCCCCAGGCGTGCAACACGTCAACGTTGTGCAGCTTCTGAAACTGGGCGGCCATGCTGGTGGAACAGGCCGCACCGCCGATGATGGTGCGCTTCATCGAGGGGAAAGCATTGTTGCGACCCGATACGTGTGCGAGCAGGCCTTGCCAGATGGTGGGCACGCCCGCGGACACGGTGACCTGTTCGGTCTGGATCAGCTCATGCAGTGATTTGCCGTCCAGCGCGGCGCCGGGCAACACCAGCTTCGCGCCGACCATGCAGGCGATGAAGGGCAGGCCCCACGCGTTGACGTGGAACATCGGCACCACCGGCAGGATCGTATCGCGCGCCGAACAGTTGAACGCATCGGGCAGGGCGCCCGCGTACGAATGCAGGATGGTCGAACGATGGCTGTACAACACGCCCTTGGGTTGGCCCGTGGTGCCCGATGTGTAGCACAGCGACGAGGCGGTGTTTTCGTCCATCGACGGCCAGTCGTAGCGATCGCTGTGCGCGTCGATCAGGTCTTCGTAACAGAGCAGCGGGCCGTCCTGCGTCTCGGGCATGTGTTCCGGGTCGCACATGGCCACGAACAGCCTCGGCTCGACCAGGCGTGCCCGCAATGCGTCGATGATGGGCAGGAAAGTGAGATCGAAAAAGATGATGCGGTCGTCGGCGTGCTCGACGATGTAGGCAATCTGGTCGAGGTGAAGGCGCGGATTGATGGTGTGAAGCACGGCACCGGAGCCCGATACCGCGAAGTTAAGTTCAAGGTGGCGATAGCCATTCCACGCCAGCGTGGCCACGCGATCACCCGGTCGGATGCCCAGCGTGACCAGCGCATTGGCCATCCGGCGCGAGCGCCTTGCCAGGTCGGCGAAGCGGTAACGGTGAATGTCGCCTTCGACGCGTCGCGACACGATTTCCTGTGACGCATGATGGCGTTCCGCATGGGTCAGCAGGGAGGCAACCAGCAGCGGTTGCTGCATCATCAGGCCAATCATCGTCGTATTCCGCATGGAAAGCAGGGGATGTACATGAAGCAGGGCCGAATGCCGGCGTGGCATGCCGGCCGTTTTTTTCGTCGAAACTGCCGCGGTGGCTTGCGTGAAGTTTCTCGCGATTCCTATGGGGTGGAACGTCGACCGGCATCGCCATGAGCGGACAGGCGATGCCGGACAGCTTGCATCAGAACGTGGTCTGGAACGTGAGGTCGATGTAGTTGCGATCGCGCAGCAGCGAAGCGAGACCCGCACTCGACGTCACCACGCCGGCCTGGTTGACGGCTACGCGACCGATGTAGCCGATGTACTTCAGGTCGAAGCGGTACTTCTGGCGCACGTCTGCACCCACGCCGAAGGAGAAGTTGCCCATGCCCTTGTTGCCGCCGAAGGTCACGGCGGAGTTGCCGGACAAGCCCATCGTGTAGGTCATCGGCGCCAGCAGGTCCACGCCCGGATACACCTGGAACCAGGTCGGCGTGAAGCTCAGTTGCGTGCCGGTGTAATTGCGCGTGGGTTTGTCGATGCCGGCGTAACCGGGGCTGGTGCCCTCGAAGGCGTTGGGGTTCTGCGTGACCTTGTCCCAGCGGCTCCACACGAACTCCACCACGTAGTTGGCAGTGTCGAACACCGGCGTCTTCGGCACCACGCCGGCGAAGTCGGTGACCGCGTGCCAGGTGTCGCCACGCGCACCGGCGACATTGCCGTCCGTCGGCATCGTGTTGATCGCACCCACCACCTTGTTGGCCAGCGGGGTCGGCAGCAACTGCACCGGAATGCTCACCAGCGGCATGTTGTGGCGATAGTTGACTTCCGCGCTGAAGCTGATGCCTAGGATCTGCTTGGCGAAGCTGGCGCCGTAGATGTCGATGCCATCGGCGTAGTTCGCCATGTACTTGCCGATATTGCCCTGCAGAATCTGCGGCACGCTGGCCATCGCCGGGTTGATGTAGCAGATGGTCGGCGTCACCGACTTGTAGCCGAGCGCCTTGCACGCCGCCGCCGGCACGTTGGGCGCCACCGCCGGCGCCAGCATGAACTGCGGCTGGATGTCGGAGGTGTTGCGGTAGTAGAGGCCGATGGTGGAGTCGATGGCCTCCGGGCTCCAGTGCATCGACACGCCCCAGTCACCCTGGTTCTTCGGCGTGACATCCGGGCCGCGCAGCGCGCGCTGGGTCGCGTTGATGTAGATCGACTGGCCCCCCTTCAACACGGCGTCATTGGGGTCCATGTACGAACCCGATTCCGGGTAGTACACCTGTTCCCAGCGGAAGTAGTACTGGCCTTCGAATGAAAGGGTCGGCGTCGCCTGGACCTGCGCCGACACCTGCGTACGCGGGCGGAACAGTTCCTTCGCGGTGGCGCCCGGCACGGTAAGCAGCTTGCCGATGTCGAGCGGCGACTGGCCGTAGCTCAGCGAGTGGATCGGATTGAGCAGCGCCTCGCCCCAGAACAGGTCGTAACGGCCGGCCTTGGTGTTGACGTTCACGCCGCCGATGTCGAAGTTCGCGAACGCGAAGGCGTCCAGCAGCTGGCCTGATGGTCCCTCGAAATAGCGCTGGGTGTAGTTGGGCAGGCCGAGCGCCGGCTTGCCGTTGACGATGTGGTTGGACGAACTGACGTGCGTGTTGTCCAGCGAGCTATAGGCCTGGTCGTACCAGCCGTTGGCGCTCAGGCGGAAGCCGTAGTTCTTCTTGTAGACGAAGTCGAATTCGCTCACCAGGTCGACACGATTGGTGACGATGGAATGGTTGCCGAAGTTGCGGTCGCCATCGTCGTTGTTCGGGCTGTTGAGAATCGACTGATCCTGCGAGTGCGCACGATGGCCGAGGTTGTAGCGAATGGTGTTGTCCCAGCGGATCGAGATGTCCGGATTGCCGGTGTCGATCTCGGTCGCGTGAACCGCACTACAGGTGCCAAGCGCTGCGGTTACCGCCCATGCCATGGCCCGCATGGCCGTCCCGCATCGGTGCCTGTTCGCCCCATAAACGTTCTTCATGCCTTACTCCTCCCCCGGGTGTGCGTTTTGGGTCGTCATGCTGCGCATGCCATCGTCTTCAGGCAGACCGTTGGGGCTGCACCAGATACGACACGCGGGGCAAGTCCCCCGCGCGACCTTGTTGTCATTGATCCAACAGCAGGCATGTATCGCTTGGCCACGTTGACGCGTTCCTTCCGGCGCAGCGAGTCGCATGCCCGCACAAAGCTTTCCAGCCGCGCGGGTTCCCGCTCGTGAGGAGGACCATGCCGCGGTCGTCACGTTGTCGACTTCGTGTCGACGGCGTGACTCTGGTTAGACGAGAGTGTTGTGGTGGTGCGCCGAAGGCCCCCCCCAACTCGGATAGGGGCAAGGTTGATGGCGCAAGGGGTCGATAAGACGCCCACGCCCCGGCATCGCTTCGCGCATGGAGGCGATCGGCGTGGGGTGTTCATGCGTTACATGCGTCAAGGCGACGATCAGCCGACTGCGCCGGCCGCAGGTAACTCATCGCTGGATCAGGCTGCCAGCGATTCCAGCAGCGCCTGGGCGAGCTGGCCAGGCGGTAGTGCTCCCTGCAACACGCGGCCTTCGCTGACGACGCTGGGTACGCCCGACAGGCCCAGGCGCTTGGCGTCCGCCAGCCAGTGTTCAAGCGGTACCTGGCGCGTTGAAAGCTCCATGCGCGTCAGTGCGATCGCTCGCTCGATGCCATAGGTCTCGGCGATACCGATGAGCCATTCCACGTCGCCGATGTCTTCGCCGCGCTGGAAGTAGGCATCGAACAGCCGCTCGATGAGAGATCCCTGCAGGCTTGCGCCGCCGGCCTCGCCGGCGAGTGCCACCAGTTGATGCGCCGCCAGGGTATTGGGCATGCGCTCGATCTGCTCGAAGTTGAAGCTCACGCCGGCGGCGAAACCCTCTTCGCGAATCTGACGGCGTCGCACCGCCACCGCCGCTGCGCTGCCGAGTCGATGCAGATAGAACGGTCCATAGGGCACGCCCTCTACTGGCAAATTCGGCAGTAGCGGCAACGATTTCCACCGGATGACAACGTCGAGGTCCGGATACGCGAGAGCCACAAGGTCGATGGCGCTTTCGAGTCGCCGCTTGCCGATGAGACACCACGGGCAAACCAGGTCGAAGTAGAAGTCGACCTGGAGCCGTTTGCGTCCATCCATGGTGGAACCGCTCATCGCAGCAGGTCGATCAGTGCGTCCGCCTTCGGCCATGGGCCATAACCGGCAGCCGGATTCATGTGGCCGACATCGCCGAGCTCGACGACGCGGCTACCCCAGCAGCCTGCCAGTTCGGCAGCGCGTTGCTTGCCGCACAGCGGATCGTTATCGCTGATTGCCATCACGGAAGGAAAGGGCAGGCGCATGCGCGGCATCGGCAGCCAGGCGTTTTCGCGCAACGTATCGACGGTGGGGTATCCGGCCGGCATCGGGGTTTCCATGTCGGCGGGCGTCACCAGCAGGGCGCCGTGAATGGGCCGGTCGTAGATGCGCGCCCAGTGCACGGTAATCAGCACGCCGGCACTGTGGGCAACGAGGATCACCGGCCCATCGATGGCGGCCAGCGCGTCGTCGAGCGCCTGCACGCGGGCGGCGCAGCTCAGCTTGTCATGCGCCAGCGAAGGTACGGAGCGTGTCTGGGGCAGCCGGGCCTCAAGCAAGGTTTGCCAGTGCTCGGCGACGTGGTCGCGCAGGCCGGGAACCATGAGCAGGGTGGGCCTCGTCACGGCTGTATCCATGGTCATCACGCTCCGGCCAACGCCTGTGCCTCGACGCGGGCGATGTCCTGCGCGTAATGATGCCGGCCAATCCAGAACGCCAGCGCGGCGAGCAGCGCCATCAGCGGTACGAACTTGAAGGCATCCATCAACCCCACGTGATCGGCGAGGACGCCGGTGAGCAGCGGACCCGGTGCAAGGCCGAGCAGGTTGTTGGCCAGCGTGAGCGTGGCAAACGCCGTGGCGTGGATGGGTGTCGGCGTCAGGTTGGCCACCATGGCGCCGGCGGGACCGGACGTACCGGCGACGAGGAACATGCCCATGCCGATGACGGCCAGCTGTGCGACGCCCGGCTTCAACTGGAAAGCGATACCGAGGACGAGTGCAGTGGTCAGGCAATAGGCGATCGCCATGGCCAGCTTGCGCGGCGGCGAACGGCGCGAGGCACGATCGGTGAGTACGCCGCAGATCACCATGCCGATGGCGCCGATCAGCACGAACATGGCGGCGGTGACGCCGGCCTTGTCGGGCGTCATCGCGTAATAGCGGTTGAGGTAGCTCGGCATCCAGGCGATGACGGCCGCCATGATGAACAACTGCAATCCGCTGCCCACGTAGGCGCAGATCACCGATGTGCTGGAGAACAGGCCTGAGAAGAGATTGCGGAACGACAGGCGGAAGCCGGGGCGGCTCCTGCGAAGCGCACAGGCCGCATCGTCGCTGCCGCGCAGGCGGCGTTCGTTGACGGTGAAGGTGTAGGTCACCACCAGCACCATGCCGAAAAGCGCCATCACGACGAACGCGGAACGCCAGCCGAAATGCGCCGCGAACACGCCGCCCAACGCCATGCCGATGACCGAGCCGAACGCGCCGCCGGCCATGAAGGCGCCTGTCAACGTGGAGCGCAGATAAGGCGGAAAAATGCTGATGATCAGCGCGATGCCGACGCTGCCGTACGCCGCTTCGCCGAGGCCGACGAAAAAGCGCGCCGCCAGCATTTCGCCGTAGTTGGTGGCGATGCCGCAGGCGAGCGTGGCCGCGCTCCATAGCATTGCCATCAGGAGAATGCTGCGCACGCGACCCCAGCGATCCGCCATCACGGACAAGGGAAAGGTCAACACGCCCACCAGCAACGCGACGATGCCCGAGAGCGAGCCGAGCTGCGTGTCGGAAAGACCCCATTCGGCCTTGAGCAGCGGAAATACCGCGTTGAGCACCTGACGCGACATGTAGTCCGACAAAAGCAGGCCGAAGGTCAGTGCGAATACCAGCCAGGCATAGACGCGCGGTGTCGCCATGGACGTGGCTGGGGTGTCGAGGGCGGACGCCTCGGCGTATGACATTCCCACGGAGTTCTCCTCGCCGGTATCGACACCGGCCGTGATGGCGCGACAACACACGCATCGCGCTGTGGACGGTCGGGCAGGACGCGGGCGGCGCCTGCCGGACGGGCCGTTACGACTCAGGCGGCAAGCTCGGCAAGGCCCAGCTTGCCCGGCTTGCGGTTGGGTGAAAAACCATTCGCTGCCAGGGTTTCGTCGATGGTGTCGTAGAACACGCCGATCTTCAGGATCTCGCGCGCCTCCTTGCCGTTGGCGATGTCACGGCCGAACTCGCGCGAGATGCGCACCAGCTGTTCGATCTGCTGCACCGTGGTCATCTTGGCGGTACGCGACTGGTTCCACAGGTTGTCTTCGATGCCGCAGCGCACGTGCAGGCCCATGGCGATGCCCATCATGTTGATGGGAAGCACGTTGCGCATGCTGCTTTCCACCGTCAGCATCGATCCGTCGGGGATGGCGCGCAGGAAGTTGGCCAGGTTGTAGATGTTGGGCGCGTCCATGCCGCCACCGATCGCCACCCAGTTCATCACCAGCGGGCCCTTGTAGACGCCACGACGGATCAGGCGCTCCACCGTCTCGTAGCTGTTGATGTTGTAGAACTGGAACGCGCTCTGGATGCCGGCGGCGCTGAGGCGCTTGATGTGTTCTTCGATGAAGCCCGGGCCCGAGGGCACGATCATCTCGCGATAGGCCTGGTAGGTCTGCGGTTCGGCGATGGACGTGCCGGCGAGGTCAGCCATCTCCATCTGCTCAACGATGTTCATCTGCACCGTGTTCACGGTAACCGTGACCTGGTCCGGCTTGGGATCCAGCTCCGCCAGCATGTGGCGCGTGTCGTCCTTCAGCCATTTGGCGCTGGCGCCATCGGTTTCCGGCGCGAAGGAGATCGAGCCGCCGACCTGGATGACCATGTCAGGCACGGCCTTGCGCACGCCGGCGATCAGTTCGTTGAACATGGACAGGCGCTTGGAGCCCTTGCCGTCCAGCTCGCGCACATGCAGGTGCAGCACGCTGGCGCCGGCGTTGTAGCAATCGACCGCCTTCTGGATCTGCTGCTCCATGGTGACGGGAATGTCTTCCGGGAAATCCGAAGGGATCCACTCGGGTCCATAAGGCGCGGCCGTGATGACCAGCTTGTCCTGGTATTCGGGGAACAGCGAACCGTCGAGGAAATTCATGGCGTTGTCCTGTAGCTCTGCAGTGAGGGTTTCGGTTCAGAACGTGGCGTCGCCGACGATGCCAGCGCGCTCCATCTTTCGATGGCAGGGCGGGTAGTCCATGACCGCGTAGTGCTGCGTGGAACGGTTGTCCCAGATGGCGATGCTGTTCTTGCTCCAGCGCCAACGCACCTGGTACTCGGGGATATGTGCCTGGCTGATCAGGTAGTTCAGGAGAAGGCTCGCACCCGGATTGGCATCCTGGCCGAAGCACACGTTGTCCTTGGTGTGGAAATTGGTGAAGTGCGTGGTGAAGGCGTTGACGAACAGCACCTTTTCGCCCGTTTCCGGATGCGTGCGCACCACCGGATGCTCGGCATCGGGAAACTGCGCCTTGAGCGCGTGGCGGCGCTCGATCGGCATGGCGGCGCCGAACGAGGCCTCGATGCTGTGACGTGCATACAAGCCCGAGATCTGCTTCTTGATATGCGCCGGAAGCATGTCGTACGCGGCCACCATGTTGACCCACATGGTGTCGCCACCCACCGGCGGACATTCCACGCAACGCAGCACGCAACCCATCGGTGGAATCGCGCGCCAGGTGGCGTCGGTGTGCCAGGCGTTTTCGTAGCGCTCGATCGGCGCATCAGGCGTCTTATAGATCTGCACCAGGCCCGGCGCATCCGGATGGCTGGGCGCGACCGGATGGTCTTCCAGCTCACCGAAGCGGCGCGCGAAGGCCACATGGTCCTGACGGCTGATGTCCTGGTCGCGCGAAAACAGCACGCGATGCTTGAGCAGCGCGGCCTTGATCTCGCCGAACAGGTCGTCGTTGTGGACGGCATCGGCAAGATTGACGTCGAACAGTTCGGCGCCGATGTTGCAGGT
Source organism: Dyella jiangningensis (assembly GCA_000632805.1). Classification (GTDB taxonomy): domain Bacteria; phylum Pseudomonadota; class Gammaproteobacteria; order Xanthomonadales; family Rhodanobacteraceae; genus Dyella; species Dyella jiangningensis. Next base: position 1,681,149 of record CP007444.1, read on the forward strand.
CAGTGGCTCGATACGCATGGATGGCCTCAGATGACGAAGATCGACGAACCGGTGGTCTTGCGTGATTCCAGGTCGCGGTGTGCCTGCACGGCGTCTTCGAGCGCGTAGCGCTGGTTGATCTCGATCTTGATGCGGCCGGACGACACGTGGTCGAACAGCCGCTGCGCGAGTTCGGCCTTCTCGGCCGGGTCGGCGATGTAGTCAGCCAGCGCGGGGCGCGTGAGGTACAGCGAGCCCTTCATGGCCAGCAGCTGCGGATCGAAGGGCGGGATCGTGCCCGACGCGGTGCCCACGCACACCATGAGCCCGCGGCGGCGCAGCGAATCGAGCGAGGCCTGGAACGTGGCCTTGCCGACCGAATCGAACACGACGGACACACCCTTGCCATCGGTCAGCTCACGCGCACGCGTGGCGATGTTCTCGTGGCTGTAGTTGATGACTTCGTCGCAACCGTGCGCACGCGCGACCGCGGCCTTCTCCTCGGTCGAGACCGTGCCGATCACGCGCAGGCCAAGCAGCTTCGCCCATTGGGACACGATGAGGCCGACGCCGCCGGCAGCGGCATGCAGCAGGATGGTTTCGCCCGCCTGGAACGGATAGATGCGGCGCATCAGGTAGGCCGCCGTGAGACCGCGCATGGTCATGGCGGCGGCGGTCTGGCTGTCGATGTCTTCGGGCAGCCGGATGAGCGGCGCGGCCGGCACCACTCGGGCCGTGCTGTATGCGCCCAGCGTATTGATGAAGCCGGTATAGGTGACGCGGTCGCCGACGGCGACGTTGCTTACGCCCGGGCCTACGTCTTCGACGATGCCCGCTGCTTCCACGCCGATGCCGTTGGGCAGCGGGATGGGGTAGGTGCCGTTGCGGAAATAGGTGTCGGCAAAGTTGAGGCCTACGGCCTGGTGGCGCAGGCGAACTTCACCGGGGCCGGGCGCGCCGACCTGGGTCGTTTCGTAGCGCAGCACGTCGGGGCTGCCGGCTTCATAAAAACGGATAGCGTGTTCCAAAACGGTATTCCTCGTCTCAAATCACCGGCGCATTGCGCCGGGCATGGCTGTATGTGGCGTTGTCCCGTTCATGTCGATGCAAGCATCGGAGATGCGCGAGAACAGCTGTCGATAAGCGGCCTGCGCTTCACCGTTGGCGCGGAAGCTGTCGGGCCGGGTAGCCGATGCCTGGATTTCGTTCCAGTCGGCTTCGGAGAGATAGCGCTGCGCCGCCGGCAGCACCACGCCTTCGACGCGGCCCATGTGTTCCCACATGAAATGCGCATAGGTCCCGACGGCGTCGCGAAGCTGCTCCAGGGTGGCGTGGCCCAGGGCATAATGTTCGACTTCGTCACCCAGGCTTTCAGCCATCGCCCGTTCGCGCTCGTGCTGGCGCTCGAGTTCGTCGAGTTCGGCATGGACGACGGCGGTGCGCCCGCGCAACACGAAAAACAGGTAGTCGTGCTCGCTCGGGCGATGGAGGGCGAGTGGGTACTTGATGATGTACTGGGCCATGGATCGCATCAGTTCGACGACGACCGCCCGGTCCTGCGAAGCGGCCTGGTTCAGCAGGTACAGCCATGCATGCAGTACGGCAGCGAGCGCACGATGCTCGCCAAGGATCAGTTCAATCATGGGATGTGCGTGGCCCATGTCCTGGGCGGACGACACGAGTACGGGCGTTTCGCCCGATGTCAGCACCTGCATGGTCTGCGAACCAAGCGCGTCGCCGCGGGCCGCCTTGCGACCATGCGGTGCCATGAAGATGAGATCGCAGCCGCCCTTGCGTGCGGTATCGAGAATGATCTCGTGCGGCGTCTGGCCTTCGAGAACCACGGAGTCGCACGGGACGCCGAGCGCGCGGGCGGCGGCCTCTGCCTTGGTCATGAGCGCATGGGCGCGTTCGCGATGTGTGCCGGCATATCCGTTCGGCATGGCGTCGGCCTTTGCCGGCGAGGCATCGGCGTCGTGCACATGCAGGAAACTGACTCGCGCCCCGAGCGTGCGCGCCAGATTCACGGCCTTGTTGACCGTTTCGATCGCGCGATCGCTTTCATCGAGGGGGACGAGCAGATGACGGTACATGCAGACTCCAGACAGGTATGCAACCCGTGACACCGGGCGGCAAACCCATCGCACCTCGCGATGGCCGCCAGGAACATGTGTCCATGCGTGGGTGGTGATGAGATCACCGTCCCTTCGTTCCCGGCGCTGACCCGGCCGCTTGGGCAGGCGTTCGCACGCGAAGGAATACTGCGGACTCCACCCCTGCCGGACAGGCTTTGCGAGCCCTCCAGCCGCAGCCGCCAAGCGACTGGAACGCCAGACCTGTTTTGTCACGAGACCAAGGCTACGTACCGGTGGCCGCATAAGCCCCCCCCGGCAAGGAGGGGGAGCGTCGTGAAGGGCAAGTGACGAGTGGTCACGTCGTCGACGGCGTGCCTACAATGATCGAGGCGCACCTCGTCGATGGGCTACGTGACGTGCCTGGCCCATGGCGTGTCGTTGTTGCTACGGGGAACACCGAGCCCATCTCACTGGACGCGTTTGATGGCCATCACGCCCGGCGGGGCCGCTCCCGCCATCGCCGAACTCGTTCTGAAAACCACGCCGCCGCGTGCGCCGCGCTATCTGCTTGCGCGACCACGACTGAGCCTGGACGACGAACAGTTCCGTGATCGCCCGTTCATCCTGGTGCGCGCGCCGGCGGGATTCGGCAAGACATCGCTGCTGGCGCAATGGCGGCACGAATACCTGGCCCGTGGCTGGGCGGTGGCCTGGATCTCGGCCGACGGCAGTCCCGATCCGCAGCGCATGCTCCACAGCCTCGTGCTGGCGGTGCGCATGGGTTGCGGGCGTCCCTCGTTCGGCGCCACCTTGCTGGAAAGCGCATCCGCGGCCTTCGGCGAATACGAAGGCATTACGGCGTGGCTCAGCGAGGTCGCGCAGTCATCGCTGTCGATGGTGTTGATGATCGACGAAGCCGAGCGCTTGCATGCAAGCAGCCAGGCGGCGCTCAATTATCTTCTGCACAACGCGCCGCCCAACCTGCGTGTTGTAGCAGCGGGGCGGGGCGAGCTGGACGAGACCGCGGCGGATCTGCGCGCGTATGGCCTGTGCACGTCGGTGGGCGTGGAAACCCTGCGTTTTACGCTGGAAGAGACCATCGCCCTGGTGCGCAACCGCATCGGCAGCAAGGCCGACGCGGATACCTGTGCACGCCTTCATGAGATGACCGAAGGCTGGCCGCTGGGCTTGCAGCTGGTACTTGCGGCGATGGAGCGGGGCAGCGACCTGCGCAGCGTCGTGGGTACGCACTCGCCCGATTCGCGCAACCAGCTGGTGGAAGCGTTGACCGCGAAACTGGCGCCGGACGATGTCGCCTTCCTCACGCGCGTGGCGGTGGTGGATCAGCTGCACCCCGATCTTTGCGTCGCACTGACGGGTGACGAGGAGGCGCCGCAACGCCTGGCACGCCTCTCGCGTGAAACGCCGATCTTCGTGGTCGGCGAGGATTCGGAGTGGTATCGCCTGCATATGCTGGCGCTGGATGCGCTGCGGCTGCATCTTGCCGAATTGCCCGCGCCGGAGCGCGCGGAACTACACGGCCGCGCGCAGGATTGGCTGGCCGCGCACGGCATGCTCACGCAGGCGGCGCGGCATGCGCGCGAGGCGGGCAGGGAAGGCGTGGCCGTCGACCTGGCGCAAAAGGGCCTGTACGAAGCGGTGATCCAGGGACACATGGGCACCATGCGCGAATGGCTCGACGTGCTGCCCGAGTCCGTGCTCGACCAGCACCCACAGCTGCGCCTGGCGGCTGCGTGGTCGCTGGCGGTGAGCGAGCGGCATGAAGAAGCCGAGCGCATGGTCGGCCTCATTCTTTCGCGACCGGACGTCGATCTCGCGCTGCGCTACGAATGCGTGCTGATCGCCAGCGGCGCGGCCTACTACGCGGACGACCCGGACCGCTGCGTTGGCATGCTGGCGCCGTGGAAGGATGCCGAACCTGGCAGCCAGCCGCGGTTCCAGCGCATGCACGTCAATCGGCTGGCGATGATGGCGCTGCTGCAGGGCGACCCGGCGGAGGCGCGGCGCCTGTGCGCTGTCGGCAGCATCGATGTCACGCGCGAACCCGATTACGCAGGCCGCTGGCGCGAGTTCATCATGGGCCTGAGCTTTGCCTGGGAAGGGCAGATCCTGCTGGCTGAGGAGGGGCTGCGCGCGGCGCTCACCTCCATCGACGCGAAATTCGGCCGTCGCCATCCACTTTCCTGCATGTTCGCCGCCTTGCTCGCTTCCATTGCTTACGAGCGTGATCGACTGGACGAGGCGGTGGCGCTGCTCGCCAATCGCCTGGACGTGCTGGAACGCGTCGGCGCGCCGGAGGCCATCCTCGTCGGCTATCGCACGGTGACCCGTGTTGCGGCGGCGCAAGGCGAGGAACATCGAGCCTTGGATATGCTCGAATCCTCGTTTGCCATTGGTGTCGCGCGTCGCCTGCCGCGGCTGTGCATCGCCAGCCTGGGCGAGCAGATACGCATGCATGCGAGCCGCTTCCGCCGCGAGACCTGCAACGCGCTGATTGGCAGGATCGATGAACTGGTTGCCAGCGAAAGCCCTCGCCGCGGGCCGCTGTGGCGACGCAATGTCGAGCTGATCAGCGCGATGGCACACGCGTATGCCTCGATGGCCTCGCAGGATTGGCCCGGCGTGCTCGAATCCGTATCGCGAGCCGTGCCTCTGGCCGAACAGGCGAAGCTGGGGCGCTTCCGCATCGAATGCATGGCGCTGCGCGCCTTTGCCATGGACCGCAACGGCGAAGATGGACGGGAACTCATGGTGGAGGCGATGAGCCTGGCCAAGACATTTGGCTTCATGCGCATCTTCACGGACATGCACCCGGTGCTCACCGACTGGGCATACCGCGTGATGGAAGAGGCGAGCGGCGAATCGTCGGCGGGCACCGCGTCGCCTTCGCGCGTGATACCGCCTCCTGTCGAATTGCGGCAGGGCGGTCCGCGCGTCATGCCGAGCATGGTGCTGACGCCGAAGGAACGCGAGGTGCTGGAGTTTCTCGCGCGCAATCTGTCGAACAAGGAGATCGCCCAGGCGATGGCGGTGGGCGAGGCCACGGTGAAGTGGCATCTCAAGAATCTGTTCGGCAAGCTCGGCGTGGGCACGCGCCGCCATGTCGTGCATCGGGCGCAGTTGCTCGGTCTCATCCAGGGCTTGGAATAGCTGCCGCAGCGCAGCAACGCGCTGTCGAACACGACGATCGTGAAGGCTCGGCACCGAGCCACGCCCCATGCCTCTTGGCTACCCCTCCCCCGGCGTTTTGGGGGGGGTGTGGTTTTCGCCGCTCCCAACAATGGGTATCGACCGCTTCCGCGTGCCCCTTGCCATGAGGCAAGGCACGGAGACCGGCAACAAGAGCGAAGGCAGCGTACTGGATGCGAGGTGCGAATCACGCATCCGTGTCCCGGCGAAACGAGCTGGCTGCGGCGAGACGAAGCCTGCGCTCACGTCATGGGGTGGCGATGAAAGCCACCCCGGAAGATCGAATCACACATCGTGAGGAGCATGCGCATGCAATTCCGCAAAGCCCTGATAGCCGGGGCCGTAGCCGTCCTGATCTCTGGCGTCGGCCACGCCGGCGTTTCGTCGGACGAGGCGAAGAAGCTCGGCACCACGCTTACCGGCGTCGGGGCAGACATGGCCGGCAGCGCCGACGGTGCCATTCCCGCCTACAGCGGCGGGCTTACCAGCGTGCCGGCGGGCTTCAAGGCAGGCAGCGGCATTCGTCCGAATCCGTTCGCTGGCGAAAAGCCGGTGCTCACGATCGATGCCAAGAACATGGACAAGTACGCGGACCATCTGACCGAGGGCACCAAGGCGCTGCTGAAGAAGTACCCGGGCTACCACGTCGACGTCTACCCGACGCATCGCTCGGCGGCGTTCCCGAAGTTCGTCGTCGACAACACGGCCAAGTGTGCCGTCGAAGCGAAAACCGATGCGGGTGGCCGCTCCATGAGCGGTTGCCACGCGGGCTTCCCGTTTCCGATGCCGCAGACCGGCTTCGAGGCGATGTGGAATCACCTCGTCCGCTTCAATGGCGTGGCGTACAACACCAAGTACCGCAACTACAACGTGGATGCCTCGGGCCACGCGACGCTTTCCACCGAAGGCGATGCTGTGGAGGAATACCCTTATTGGGATACCAGCAAGCCGGGCGCGGATGTGTTCTGGCAGCAGCGCCTGACCTACACCGGTCCGGCCCGTCGCGCGGGCGAAGCGATGCAGATCGTCGATCCGCTCAACTACAGCGACAAAGGCCGCAGGGCATGGCAATACCTGCCGGGCCAGCGACGCGTGAAGGTTGCGCCCGATCTCGCCTTTGATACGCCCAACCCGGGCTCGGGCGGCTCGGCCACGTTTGACGACGTGTTCCTCTTCAACGGCTCGATGGATCGTTACGACTTCAAGCTCGTGGGCAAGAAGGAAATCTACGTTCCGTACAACGACTACAAGATGGCCTACGAAACCAAGGCCGACGACCTGCTGAAGCCGGGCTTCCTCAACCCCGACGACGTGCGCTGGGAAATGCATCGCGTGTGGGTGGTCGAAGCCACGCTGGCCGCGGGCAAGCGCCACATCTACAGCAAGCGCACGTTCTATCTCGATGAGGACAGCTGGGCGGCGGTGGCCTCCGAAGCGTATGACGCACGCGGCCAGCTGTTCCGTGCGGGCTATGCGTATATCACGCCTGCCTACGACATGCCGGCGCCGGTGGCCGACCTGCATGGCATCTACGACCTGATCGCCGGCTCGTATTCGCTGACGGGCTTCTCGGGTGAAACGGGCGGCGTGCGTTACGTGAAGCCGCTGTCGGAACGCGACTGGGCACCGGAATCGTTGGCCGGCTCGGGCGTTCGTTGATGCCCCACGGGCATGGGTAAGACCTGTCGCGAAGCGGCCCGCCGCTTCGCGACGCACTCGCATGGCAATGGCGGTGGTGAGGCGAATGCCACATGCCACGGTGGCGCGAAGCGCCTCTCGGGGGAGGGCGCGCGCTTGCCGTCACCCGCATGGGTAGCGCCCCACCGCCATCTGCCAGGCACCTTGTTGTTGGCTCTTCCTTCGTCCCCTGCATGGTTCGTTGACGCCCGGTACACCGCGCGGAACCAACGGGATGCGATGGAAGCAGCCTTGGCTCGTTGGGGCATCTGATGTTCACGCCATCCCTATGTCGCGCGCTGGTCGCGCTTGCACTCGCACTGCCCGCGGTATCGGTGGCGGGCATTGCCGATGTGCTGGATACGCCGGCCGATGCCAGTGCGCTCGCCTCCAAGGCGCTACTCAATGGCCTGGCGATGGCCGGCAAGCGCATGGTGGCCGTGGGCCAGCGTGGTCACATCGTCTTCTCCGACGATGCGGGCGCAAGCTGGCGGCAGTCCTCGGTGCCTGTTTCCTCCGATCTGGTCGCCGTCAGTTTTCCCACGCCGCAGCAGGGCTGGGCGGTCGGGCACGACGGCGTGGTGCTGCATACCACCGATGGCGGCGCGACCTGGTCCATGCAACTGGACGGACGCCACGCGGGCGCGCTGATGCTTGAGCAGCTACGCGTACGCGCGGGGAGGGGCGAGCTCGGCAGCCCGGATGATGCGGGCAAGCTGGTCGACGAAGCAGGCCGCATCGCGGCGCAAGGTGCGGAGAATCCGTTCCTCGACGTGTGGTTTGCCGATGCGCGGCACGGCTACATCGTGGGTGCGTTCAATCTCATCTTCGAAACCACCAATGGCGGCCAGAGTTGGACCTCGTGGTTCGATCGTACCGAGAACCCGCAGCGCTTTCACCTGTATGGAGTGCGCGGCATCGGCACGGACGTCTATATCACCGGCGAGCAGGGCCTCGTACTGAAGCTTGATCGCAACGCCGGTCGCTTTCGCGTGGTGGATACGCCCTACAAGGGCACCTATTTCGGCGTAACGGGCGACAGCGACGCCGTGGTCGTCTATGGCCTGCGCGGCAATGCCTATCGCAGCACCGATGGCGGCGCGCATTGGTCGCAGGTCGACACCGGCGTGCAGGAAGGCGTCACTGGCGGCACGACTTTCGGCGCGCACGGCGTTGCACTGGTAAGCCAGGCCGGCACCGTGCTGATCAGTCGTGACGACGGCGAACACTTCATTACCCATCGCCCGGCCAAGCCGGCACCGGCTTCGGCCGTCGCCGTGTCCGGCGACGTGATCGTGACGGCGGGCGCGTTTGGCGTGAACGCCAAGCCGCTGCGCTGAGCCGGTGCGAGGAGACAACGCATGAATGTTTCATCCGAGTCGTTCGATCGCATGCCTGTGGTGCGGTCGGTCGAAGCTTTCGACCAGCGCTCCGGCAATCTGCTGGAGCGCCTGGTGTTCAATCACCGCCTCGCCATGATCATCGTGTGCCTGGTGGCAACGGTGATCCTGGGCTGGCTGGCGGTGGCGAAGCTGACCTTCAACGCCAGCTTCGAGAAGATGATCCCCAGCCACCACCCGTATATCCGCAACTACCTGGACAATGCCGGTGAACTGCGCGGCCTGGGCAATTCACTGCGCGTGGTGGTGGAGAGCGAGGATGGGAGCATCTTCGACCCGAAGTACCAGGACGTGTTGAAGAAGATCAACGACGACCTGTTCCTGACGCCCGGCGTGGACCGCGCCTGGGTCAAGTCGTTGTGGACGCCGTCCGTGCGCTGGACCGAGGTGACGGAAGAGGGTTTCCGTGGCGGCCCGGTGATGCCCGATGGCTACGATGGCTCGCCGCAAGGCACCGCGCAGCTCAAGCTCAATATCGCGCGCTCAGGCATCGTTGGCCGCTTCGTCGGCAACGACTTCAAGTCGAGCATGATTTTCGTGCCGCTGCTCGACAAGAATCCGGACACGGGCAAGCCCATCGACTATCGCGCGCTGTCGCATTCGCTTGACGATCTTCGTGCCCGCTACGAAGCCACGCCTGGCGTGAAAGTGCGCCTGCATGTGATCGGCTTCGCCAAGCTCGTCGGCGACCTGATCGAAGGCCTGGTCAAGGTGATGAGCTTCTTCGGCGTTGCCGCCCTGATCGCCATCCTGGTGATCTTCGGCTACACGCGCTGCCTGCGCAGCACGGCGCTGGTGATCCTGTGTTCCATCGTGGCCGTGGTGTGGCAGCTTGGACTGGTCGCCGTGCTCGGTTTTTCGCTCGACCCGTTCTCGATCCTCGTGCCGTTCCTGATCTTTGCGATCGGCGTCTCGCATGGCGCGCAAAAGATGAACGGCATCATGCAGGACATCGGACGCGGCACGCATCGCCTGGTGGCCGCGCGCTACACGTTTCGTCGGCTGTTCCTCGCCGGCGTCACCGCATTGCTCGCCGACGCGGTGGGTTTTGGCGTGCTGATGCTGATCGACATTCCGGTGATCAAGGACCTGGCACTCACGGCGAGCATCGGTGTGGCCGTGCTGATCTTCACCAACCTGTTGTTGTTGCCGGTGCTGCTTTCGTTCACCGGTGTGGATCCGGCCGCGGCCCAGCGGAGCCTGCGCGCCGAGCGCGAACAAGGCGAAGGGGAGAGTGGTCGCTCGCCATGGCATTGGCTGGATCGCTTTACCTCGCGTCGCTGGGCCTGGGGCGTACTCGCTGCCTCCGCGGGGCTCGCCTTGGTGGGTTTCGTGGTCAGCACTCACCTGAAGATCGGCGACCTGGAACCGGGTGCGCCCGAGCTGCGCGCGAGTTCGCGCTACAACCGCGACAACGCCTACATCACCGGCAACTATTCACTGTCCAGCGACGTGTTCGCAGTCATCGTGAAGACGCCGCCCGAAGGTTGCCTGAAGTATCCGACGCTGGTCGAAGCCGACCGGTTGGCGTGGACGCTGCGGCAAGTGCCAGGCGTGCAGGCCACTACCTTCCTCGGCGATGCGGTACGCCAGATCACGGCGGGTTCGTACGAAGGCAGCCCCAAGTGGCTCACCATCGCCCGCAACCAGGACGTACTCAATTACGGCGCGCAGCAGGCTTCGGTGAACAATCCGGACCTGTTCAACAATGCGTGCTCGATCATGCCGGTGATCGCATATCTCTCCGATCACCGCGCTGAAACGCTCGATCGTGTGGTGAGTGCGGCCGCTGCCTTTGCCGCGGCGCATGGCGCGAAGGATCGCCAGTACTTGCTGGCAGCCGGCAGCGCGGGCATCGATGCGGCGACGAATATCGTGGTGCGCGAAGCCGACCACACGATGCTGTTCTATGTGTACGGCGCAGTGATCCTGCTCTGTTTCGTGACATTCCGTTCGTGGCGCGCCGTAGTAGTGGCGGTCGTGCCGCTGATGCTCACGTCCATCCTCTGCGAGGCATTGATGGTCTGGCTCGGCATCGGCGTGAAGGTGGCGACGCTGCCCGTGATCGCGTTGGGCGTGGGCATCGGCGTGGATTACGCGCTGTATCTGTTGTCCATCCAGCTCGCCCAGCAGCGCGCCGGCGTGCCGCTGGTTCAGGCGTATCGCCATGCCGTGCAGTTCACCGGCAAGGTCGTGGCGCTGGTTGGCGTCACGCTGGCCGCCGGCGTGGTGACGTGGGCGTTCTCGCCCATCAAGTTCCAGGGCGACATGGGCATCCTGCTGACCTTCATGTTCCTCTGGAACATGGTGGGCGCCCTGGTGTTGATACCGGCGCTGTCACACTTCCTGCTGCGCGACGTGACATGGCGAGCCGCCGCCGAGGGTGCCTTGCAGGGCGCGGACTAGTCGGCCCGCCGTGGGCGTGCCTGATGGCGTCTGCCCGAACCATCAGTATTGACTAATCAATAAGTGAGCACTAATCTAATCCCATGCTTGATGCAGCCAGCCTCAATGACGTGATGCGCGCGCTCGCCGACCCCACGCGGCGGGCGGTGTACGAGCGGATCGCGGGCGCTGACGAAATCACTGTTGCCGATCTCACGCGGGGCAGCGGCGTTTCGCAGAGCGCCGTTTCCCAGCACCTGAAATCCTTGAAACAGGCCGGCCTCGTTGCCGAGCGACCGGAGGGTCGCAACGTCTACTACCGCGCCCAGCCGGACGGGCTCGCGCCGCTCGCCGATTGGATGGCCGATTACGGCGTGTTCTGGCGCGAGCGCTTCGATGCTTTGCGTGCCTTGATGAAGGAGATCGATCCATGAGCAACGCCGCCGTGATCGCCGACTACCGCGACATCGTGGTCGATGAAGTGTTTCCTCATGCGCCCCAGGCCTTGTGGAGGGCGCTCACCGACGGTGCGCTGATCGCCCGCTGGCTGATGCCGCCCGATGGATTCCAGGCCGTCGTCGGCACGCACTTCACCTTCACCACGAAACCGGCGGGCGAGTGGGACGGCACGATCCGCTGCGAGGTGCTGGAAGTGGTGCCCCACGAGCGTCTCGCTTATGCGTGGCGTGGCGGACATGAAGGCAACGACGGCTACGGCTCGCGCCTGGATACGGTCGTCACCTGGATGCTCACGAAAGTGGACCAGGGCACACGCCTGCGACTGATCCATTCCGGCTTCGTGTTGCCGAAGAACGACACGGCCTATCGCAACATGAGCGAAGGCTGGACCAAGGTGGTCGAAAGGCTCGACCTGCTCGTTGGCGGGGAAGAGGTTCCGCCGACGCGTCATTGACGCAAGCGCGGAACATCCGCGCCTTCAACCCAGGAGATACCCATGAGTGACGCCTATACCGGCGGCTGCGCTTGCGGCGCCGTGCGCTACCGCATTGCTGGCGAACCGGTCTTCATGAACGACTGCCATTGCCGCGACTGCCAGCAGCGCAGCGGCACCGGTCACGGTTCCTACCTGACGTTTCCCGATCGGTCACGCGTGCATATCGATGGACAGGCGGCGACGTGGGACATCGTCGCCGACAGCGGCAACGTCAAGACGCATGCGTTCTGTGCGCACTGCGGCTCACCGGTGTATCTCACCTTTGCGGCCATGCCGGATCTCTTCACCGTGCATGCCGCGAGCCTCGACGAACCGGAGCGCTTCCAGCCGCAGGCGGTGACGTATGCCATCCGCCGGCCTTTGTGGGACGTGGCGAATCCGGCCATACCGGCCTTCGAGAAAATGCCGCCGATGTGACGGCGGCATGAGCTGGCTCAATCCAGCGGACGTACCCAGATATTGCGGAAGCTGAGGGGCTTCGAATGGTCGCCGTGCGCCTGCAGCTTGATGGCGGCTTCGTCGTACGGCTTGTACTTCGGCTTGCCGATGTAGAACGTCTCGCCCGCAAGCTGCGTGTGGTTCTGCACGAGCACGCCATTGTGGAACAGCGTGACATAACCTGGCGATTTCACCGATCCATCGGACCCGAACACCGGGGCCGTCCAGATCACGTCGTAGGTCTGCCATTCGCCCGGCGGGCGCATCGCGTTGACCAGCGGCGCGGCCTGCTTGTAGATGCTGGCGGCCTGGCCGTTGACGTAGGTCGTGTTCTTCCACGAATCGAGGATCTGCACCTCGTAACCTTCATCGCCCGGCCCGGTGGAGGCGAGGAAAAGACCGCTGTTGCCGCGCCCCTGGCCTTCGCCGCTGATGTCCTTGGGAACCTGCCATTCCAGGTGCAGCTGGTAATTCCTGAAGCGACGCTTGGTCTGGATGTTGCCGGTGGTCTTGTCGACCGTCATCACGCCATCGTGCACCGTCCAGTGCGCCGGCGAGTGGTCCTTGGAGGCTTCCCACTGATTGAGGTCGTGTCCGTCGAACAGCACCACGGCATCCGACGGCGGCGCGTTGTTCTGCGCACCGGGCATGACGATCTTCGGAACCGGCTCCCACTGCTCGGTGGCCTTGGGGTCGGTGGGTTCGGCCGTGTTCGACGGCGTGGTGGACTGCGCCCAGGCGAAGGACGTTGCGAAGGTGCACAGGGTCAGCGCAGCGGCGAGTGATCGTTTCATATGGATTTCCCGTGACAGGTCAAACCGTGCAGATGCCGACGGCTTCGGCGAAGGATTCGAATGGGTCGGCCCGCGTGGGCATGAATTCGTGCGCGATGAATCCATCGTAGTGAAGGTCGGCGATGGCGGTGGCGACGGCGTGGTAATTGAGTTCCTGCGTGCCGTTGATCTCGTGGCGGCCCGGCACGCCGCCGGTGTGGAAGTGTCCGATCCACTGGATGTTGTCGCGGATGGTGCGGATGACATCGCCCTCCATGATCTGCATGTGGTAGATGTCGTAGAGCAGCTTGACGTTGGGTGAGTTGACGCCCTTCATCACGGCCGCCCCGAAGGCCGTGCTGTCGCCCTGGTAGCCGTGATGGTCGACCTTGCTGTTCAGCAGCTCCACGCAGATCGTCACGCCGTTTTCCGTGGCGAGCGGCGCGATCTTCGAAAGGCCGGTCACGCAATTCTCGATCGCCTGCTGCGTATCGATGCCCGGCTTGCGATTGCCGAACATGGTGATCATGTTCTTGACGCCGGCGCGTTTCGCGAGAGGAATCGTGGCTTCCAGCTCTTTCAGCAGCAATGCGTGGTTGGCCGGGTCATTGAAGCCCGTCTGGATGAAGGGCTCGCGTCGCGTGGGGTAACCCATGGAAACGACGAGGCCGCTGTCGTTCACCACGTCCCATTCGTCGACGTGAACGAGGTCGAGGCCGGTGAAGCCCATGGTGCGGATGCGCTTGCACAGTTCGGGCAGAGGCTCCTTGGAAGTCCAGCGGCTCAGCGATTGCTTGAGGCGCCCGGCGGGAAGCTTTGCGGGTACCTTCAGCCCCGTCGTGGTTTCCGCCGAAGCGACCAGCGACGTCGCGCCGAAGGCGGCGGCTGCGGCGATACGGCCAAGGGCAGTGCGGCGGGAAATGCCCCGCGAATCGGTGGACATGGCCTAGGCAATCCTCAGGCGTGGGCGAGCAGGTGAAGGACGTAAGCGGTGGTGCCGTGTATCAGCCGATACCGAGGACCTGGCGATTGAATGCCTGGTCGGCCCCGGTGGCGGCAAAATCGTCGAACGCGCGATCGGTCACCTTGATGATGTGCTCGCGAATGAAGCGCGCACCTTCAATGGCGCCCTGGATCGGGTCCTTGATGCAGCACTCCCATTCGAGCACGGCCCAGCCGGGGTAGTCGTACTGCGCCATCTTGCTGAAGATCGCGGTGAAGTCGATCTGCCCATCGCCCAACGAACGAAAACGTCCCGGCCGATCGATCCAGCTCTGGTAGCCGCCGTACACGCCTGCGCGGCCGTTGGGGCGAAACTCGGCGTCCTTCACATGGAAGGCGCGGACGCGCTCGTGATACAGGTCGATGAAGGCCAGGTAGTCCAGCTGCTGCAACACCATATGGCTGGGGTCGTAGAGGATGTTGGCACGCGGGTGGTGATCCACGGCGTCGAGGAACCGCTCGAACGTGGCGCCGTCATGCAGGTCTTCGCCCGGATGCAGCTCGTAGCACACATCCACGCCCGCCTCGTCGAAGGCATCGAGGATGGGGCGCCAGCGCCTGCCGAGTTCGGCAAAGGCCTCTTCGATCAGGCCGGCCGGGCGTTGCGGCCATGGATAGAACAGGTGCCAGGCCAGCGCGCCGGAAAAGGTAGCGTGCGCGGTGAGCCCGAAATGTCTGCTGGCCGTTGCAGCGAGTTTCAATTGCTCCACCGCCCAGGCCCGGCGCTCCGTGCCATGACCACGCAGGTGTTCGGGAGCGAAGCCGTCGAACAGTCGGTCATACGCAGGATGCGATGCCACCAGCTGGCCTTGCAGATGCGTTGAAAGCTCGGTGACTGCGAGACCGTGTTCGGCCAGCATGCCGGCGATGTCGTCGCAATACGCCTTGCTGGTCGCTGCCTGCTCGAGATCGAACAGGCGCCGGTCATTGGTGGGGATCTGCAAGCCGACAAAGCCGAGCGATGCCGCCCAGCGGGCGATATCGGGCAGCGTGTTGAAGGGCGCCGCGTCTCCCGCGTACTGGGCGAGGAAAATGCCCGGTCCCCTGAGTGTCTTCATGCGTGATCACCTGATCGTTGCGGGTGCGTCATGGTCAGAACATCAATACCGTTTCGACAGCCCAGGCCCGGCCATTGCCCGCCTGTGCCAGCGGTATGTCGGCGTGGTAGGCACCCGGTACCGCCGAATACTGCAGCACTTCGGTGCAACCGGGCTGTGAAAGGAAGAAACCCATCATGGCGAGTTTCTTGTTCATCAGCACGAATGAGGCAGCCAGAGCCGTGGCGGTGTCTTTCGGATGGCCAAGCGATTCGGCATGCAGCTTCGTCACCAGTGCCTTGCGATCCGCATCGCTCAACTGGAGGAAAGGCTTGCCGCCCGCCTTGTCGAACGCAGCCATCGCGCTCAGGTAGCGCTCCTGGTCGGCCTTGGCATAGACGTTGGCAAACATCTGGTCGATGAACGCGGGCACGCCGGCATCGATCGCGCCCGGCGTGTCGCTGCGCGGGATGATGATGTCGGCTACCGCGGCAACCAGGTCCAGCTGCGGTTTGCTGAAGAACTGCGGCGCGGCACCGGGTGCCTGTGCGGCGGCGTAAGCATCGAACGCGGCCAGCCACGACGGCGCGGCGACGGCGCCGACGGCGAGCGCGGAAACACATTTCAACCATTCGCGACGATTCATGGCGATATCCTCAGATGTTTCCGCGCTTGAGTTCTTCCACGGCGTGGCTGGCGGCGCGTGCCGTCAGCGCCATGTACGTCAACGACGGGTTCTGGCAGGCGGACGAAGCCATGCACGAGCCATCGGTGATGAAGACGTTCTTGACGGCGTGCATCTGGTTCCAGCTGTTGAGCACCGAGGTCTTCGGGTCGCGCCCCATGCGCGCCGTGCCCATTTCATGGATAGCCGCGCCCACGTTCGCCTCGACGTGATAGGGCTCGACGTTCTTGTAGCCGGCGGCGGTCATCATCTCGACCGCATCGCTGATGATCTCCTTGGCCATGAGGCGTTCGTTCTCGCGATGCTCGACGTTGAAGTTGAGAACGGGCAGGCCGTATTTGTCCTTGCGCTGGCGGTCCAGCAAGACGAAGTTCTGGTGCGATGGCAGCATTTCACCGAAGCCGCCCATCGACAGTTGCCAGGGGCCGGGTTCTTCCGCGGCGCGCTTGAGGTCGGCGCCGATCAGGTTCTCGTCCACCAGCCGCGCCCAGTTGCGGCGGCTCGCGCTGCCCTGGTAGCCAAAACCGCGCAGGTACGGGCGCTTGTCCGAACCGATGTTGCGATAGCGCGGAATGTAGAAGCCGTTCGGGCGGCGGCCGCTGTAGTAGCGGTCTTCGTGGCCCTCGACGCTGGCCGATGCACCGGTGCCGAACAGGTGGTCCATCACGTTGTGGCCCACCTCGCCGCTATCGTTGCCGAAGCCGTTGGGAAAGCGGGTCGACGTGGAGTTGAGCAGGATGTGCGTGGTGCCAAAGGTCGACGCGCACAGGAAGATCACGCGAGCGAAGTATTCGGTCTGGTGGCCGGTTTCGGCATCCAGCACGCGCACGCCGGTCGCCTTGCCCTTGGCGTTGTCGTAGATCATCTCGTAGACGATGGCGTTGGGCACGATCGTCATGTTGCCGGTGCGCTCGGCCGACGGCAGCGTCGATGAGTTGCTGCTGAAGTAGGCGCCGAACGGGCAGCCGCGCATGCACTGGTTGCGGTACTGGCAGGTGGCGCGCTGCGGGCTCTGGTCGTGCTTGAGCGGGCCGGACAGGTTGGCGGTGCGGCCAATGATGAGTTTGCGGTGGTGGAACTTGTCGGCAATGCGGCCGCCGAACTCCTTCTCCACGCAATTGAGTTCCATCGGCGGCAGGAACTGGCCGTCCGGCAGCTGCGCGAGGTGATCGGTGGCGCCGCTCACGCCGATGAAGTTCTCGACGTAGTCGTACCAGGGGGCGATGTCGGCGTAGCGGATGGGCCAGTCGACGCCCACGCCTTCCTTGCCGTTCGCCTCGAAATCGATGTCGCTGAAGCGATAGCTCTGCCGGCCCCACATCAGCGAGCGGCCGCCTACGTGATAACCGCGGAACCAGTCGAACGGCTTGGTTTCGACGTAGGGGTTGTCGAGGTCATCGACGAACCAGTGCTTGGTGGCCTGCGTGATGCCATAGAACGACGGCCGCGTATGGATCGGGTGCCGGCGCACGTCTTCCTGCGTGGGCTCGTTCGCATACGGCAATTCCCAGGGCGCCTTCGTCGCCGTGGGGTACTCGCCGTGCTTGACCATGCGGCCGCGGTCGAGCACGAGGGTCTTGAGTCCTTTTTCCGTAAGCTCCTTGGCTGCCCAGCCACCGCTGACGCCGGTGCCGACAACAATGGCGTCGTACGTGTTCTTGTCCATCATGGCCCCTTGAAACAAGCAATCGGTCGAGTGTGGAGGCGCTGGCTCAGCGCAGCGGACGCAGGTAGGCGAAGTCGACGCGCGCGGCGTCGAGCTGGCTCATGCGCGAGAACGGACCTTCCTGTTCGACGAAGCAATGCTTCAGTCCGGACTGGTCCGCCGCGGCCATGATCGGCTTGTAGTCGACCGTGCCGCGGCCAAGTTCGGCGCCCGGGTAGTCGTCGGGCGTGGAAGAGTGCAGGAAGTCCTTGGCGTGCATCAGTGGAATGCGGCCCGGGTTCGCCTTGAAGATCTCCGCCGGATTCTTGCCGCCCGCGTGCACCCACCCGCAGTCGAGTTCGAGCTTGACCAGGTTCGGGTCGGTTTCCTTCAGCAGCACGTCGTAGAACGTCTGCCCCTGGCCCACGTCGGTAAATTCCAGATGATGATTGTGGTATGCGTACTGCAGCCCGGCGTGCCTGGCCTTCTCGCCGATCTGGTTGGCCAATTCGGCGGTGCGCTTGGCATCGTCGCGCGAATAGGTGGCTTTCTTGCCGCCGCTCATCTTTTCCATGAGCGAGGGCAGCATGCTGCTGACGAAGTACTGCGTGCCCAGCGTGTGCGCGGCTTCGATGCCGGGCTCGATGCCGAGGCTGTCGAAATGCATGCTCGGGCAGGCCAGGCCGGCGTCGTTCAACTGGTCGCGCAGCGTTTTCGCCGTGGTCGTGACGATGGCCTCGATTTCGGCATAGCCGATGGACTTGAGCGTCTTGAGCGTGCCCATCGGGTCGTCCTGATAGGCCTTCAGCACCATGTAAAGCTGGATGCCGAGCGGTTTGCCTTGCGTCGCGGCGGCGAGCAGCTTGCCGGGGGCGCCGGCGGCAAGCCACGCCGCGCCACCAAGCAATGCGGATCGAGCGAGAAACTGCCTGCGATTCATCATGAACACTTTCTCCTGGAGGGCCAGGTGGGTGGGGGAGTCAGGCGGTGGTGGTGACGGGAGCAGCCGACGCTTCCCGTCGATCCTTGAACATCAATACGAACAGCACGAGCACGAAGGCGGCGCAGGCGCCGGCGATCATCCAGATCGCGTGCCAGTCGTGCGTGGCGACGCCGTCGGCGCCGGTCCTGGCGTAGGTGTCGACGATCACGCCCGACAGCCAGGAGCCGACGAACATGCCCAGGCCGTAGGTGAGGAAGGTGATCAACCCTTGCGTGGCGGCGCGCAGCGCAGACGGGGCTTCGCGATCGATGTAGATCTGGCCGACCACGAAGAAGAAGTCGAAGCAGATGCCGTGCAGCACGATGCCCAGCCACAGCATCCACATGAGGTCGCCGGTGCCGCCGAAGGCGAACATCGCATAGCGCACCACCCAGGCCAGCATGCCCACGGCGAGCATGTACTTCACGCCCAGGCGCCGGAAGAACCAGGGGATGAGCAGCATGCAGAGGATTTCCGACATCTGCCCGCCGGTCATCTTGCCCGCGGCGTTGACCACGCCGACCTCGTTGAGGAACAGGTTGGTGAAGGCGTAGTAGAACTGCAGCGGAATGCAGATCAGGAAAGAAGCCAGTGCGAACACCGCCATCGAGCGGTCGCGCAGCAGGTGCAGCGATTCGAGCGGAAGCGCATGGCGCAGCTCGAAGCGCTGGTTGCGCGCCAGCGGTGGCGTGGCGGGCAGGGTGAAGCAATAGCCGGCCATCACGATGGAGAGCCCGGCAGCGAGATGCAGCGGCGAAGCGCTGGCTTCCACGCCCAAGGCCCCGACGATCAGGCCGACCACGATCCAGCCGATGGTGCCGAACACGCGGATCGCACCGAACTCTTCGCGAGGATCGCTGATGTGCCGCATCGCCAGCGACGTGGTGAGCGCCAGCGTGGGCATGTAGCAGAGGCTATAGGCGAGCAGGGACGCATAGACCAGCCCGAATGAACTCTGCTGGGCCGCGACCACCAGCAGGACGGCGCCGACCACATGCAGTGCGCCGAGCACGCGGCGTGTGTCGAACAGGCGATCGGCCATCAGCCCGACGAACAGCGGCGAGATCATGGCGCCGATGGCCGTGGTGCCCGCCACCGCGCCGATTTCCTGGCCAGTGAAGTGCAGCGTCTTGCCCAGCCAGGTACCGACCGTGACGTACCAGGCGCCCCAGATCGCATACTCGAACAGCATCATCAACCGAAGGCGCCACTTCATCCCCGTTTCCCCTTTTTGCGTTGTGGCCCGAGTGGGTCTTCCACGTGTTGCCAGATGCCCCCCGCGGCGTGGCTTTTGAGCATCGCGTCGATCACCAGGCTGTTGCGGTAACCGTCGGCAAAGGTCGGCAGCGCGGCCGGCTTCCTGTCGGGCCTGGCGCCGCTGCGAATCCAGGCGTAGGCATCCGCAACCAGGTTGCGGAACGCGTCGGCCCACGCTTCCCCATGACCGGCGGGCAGATGCGCATAGCCGCGCGCGGATGCATCGAGCATGGCGGGATCCTTGGCCAGCACGGCATTGGCCTGTGCGTGATGGCCGATCCACAGATCGTTGGGCGCTTCCTGCTGCCAGGCGACGGAAGCAAGGCGGCCGTTCACTTCCAGGCGAAGGTCGTTCTTGTGGCCGGGCAATACCTGGCCGACGACGACGCAGCCGCGCGCGCCGTTGTCGAAACGCAGCAATACGCTGGCGATGTCCTCGCTGGTGATCTTCACCTCGCGCCGCTTCGCGGACTTCGACTTGGCGAACGCCTTGGTCGATTCGGCGGGCGCATGGCGCACAGGCACTGCGGTATGCAGGTCGGCCAGTACGGCCGTGATGCGCGACCCGGTGACGTGCTCGGCGAGATCGCACCAGTGCGAGCCGATATCGCCGAGGGCGGAGCTGGCGCCGCCCAGCTTGGGGTCGAGGCGCCAGGAATAGGTGTTCTCGTCGGTCAGCCAATCCTGCAGGTAGCGGCCATGCACGAAGACCGGCGCACCGAGCTTGCCCTTGGCGATCATCGCGCGGGCCTGCTGCACGAGCGCATGGCCGCGATAGTTGAAAGTCACCACGTGCGCCACGCCGGCGTCGCGGGCGGCCTCGAACAGTTCGCGGCTTTCCTGTGCGTTGCTGGCGAGGGGTTTGTCCGAAATCACGTGCTTGCCCGCGCGCAACGCCGCCAGCGAGACCTCTTTATGCAGGTGGTTGGGCGTGGTGTTGTGAACCACTTGCACGGCAGGATCAGCCAGCAGTTCCCGGTAGTTCGCATAGGCATGAGCGACGCCGAGTTCGCGGGCACGCCTCTCGGCGGAGTCGAGGCTGGAGCCGGCAATGCCAACGATGTCCACGTCGCCCAGGCGGCGCACGGCATCGAGATGGTGGGCGGCGATGAAGCCAGGGCCGACCAGGCCCATGCCGAGCTTCTTCATTCGGCCACCCGATCGAGCGGTGGCTGGCCTGAGCGCTTGCGGACGATGCCGGCGCAAAAGAGGTGCATGGCTGGTGCACTGCGCGCCGCCCGGGCGCCGATGGATGCGGGCTGGCCTGCCATTTCCCCTCCGGTATGTCGCTACCGCCTGAAATGTATTCGATTACATCCGCATAAGAGCTAGGTTTTTCTGGCGAATCGAAAGACGGCGCGACAACGGTTCACGCGACCAGCCTTGGAAAGCCGCTAAAGTATGTAACAGATGTGCAAACGCACGTGCAACGATTTCATGTAATCCATTACATTGCACTGCACAACAATGAGGCGGGGCGTAGGTTGGATCGTGGCAAATCTCCGCGGGCGTGCGGAAAAAAATGCCGGTGATATCGTCCGGAGCACAGCAGCAAAACGGGAGGCGGGACGCGTGAGTGCAGACGGATCGAGGCGCAAGCGACAAGGTGGCAAGAGCATCCCGGCGAGTACCGAGGCGGCACCCGGGCGCGTGAGGACCGTCAAGGAAATCGCAGCGGCCGCGAACGTGTCGGTGGCCACGGTGTCGCGCGCCTTGCAGCGCCCCGAGGTCGTCAGCGAAGCCACGCGCCTGCATATCCAGGAGGTGGTGAAGCGCCTTGGCTATACGCCCAACGCGTTGGCGCGCAACCTGCGCACGGCGCGCACGCGGCTGATCATTGCCTTGCTGCCGGACATCGCCAACCCGTTTTTCTCGCAGGTCATTCGCGGCATCGAACAGGTCGCGCACGAAAACGGCTATTCGGTGTTGCTGGGAGAGACGCAAAGCAGCCTGGTACGCGAACAGGCTTATGCGGACATGGTGGCGGCCAGGCAGGCGGACGGCATCATCACCATGTCCCATCGCGTACCTGCCATCCCCATCCAGGGACGCCTGCCGGTGGTCAACGCGTGCGAGTACGTCAAGGACCAGCAGATCTCCAGCGTCTACGTCGACAACGTGGCTGGCGCGCGTGCTGCCGTCGATTACCTGGTCACGCTGGGACATCGCGACATCGCTTTCATCGCCGGGCCGCCCACCAGCCCGATCTGCATCGATCGCGAACAGGGTTACCGGCTTGCGCTCGAGGCTGCGCGGCTGCCGTGCAATCCGGCGTTGACCGCCTTGGGCGACTTTTCGATCGAAGCCGGTGAGAGGGCTATCGAACTACTGCTGGCGCAGGGTCAATCGTTCAGCGCGGTGTTCTGCTCCAACGACGAGATGGCGATTGGCGCCATGCGCGCCCTGGCATCACATGGCCTGCGCGTCCCCCACGACGTCTCGGTCGTGGGCTTCGACGACATCCGCTTCTCGCGTTACATGACGCCGTCGCTGACCACGGTTGCGCAGCCGAAGAACGCGCTGGGCCGCGAAGCCATGAGCATGCTGATCGAACTGCTCAACGACGCCGAGGTGCCGCCACGCAAGCGCGTGCTGTCGGCCGATTTGGTGGTGCGGGGATCAACAGCGCCGTGCCCGCCGCGACGGAGCTGAAGCGCCTGCGTGCGACGATGTCGCGTGGTGTTACTTCGCGGCTTCCACCGCCCGGGCCACATCACCGGGCGAGCCGTAGTCCACATCGGGAAACCACTGCGAGTCTTCGCGATCGAATCGCTGGTTGATCAGGAAGTGCACGCCGCAGGCGCCGGACCGCTTCATGATCTGCATGATGTCTTCCAGGGCCACCGGACCGGCAAGCTCGACCGTCAGCGTCGCATGGGCAAATCGTGCGGGATCGGTCGTTTCCGCGGGGGCTCGGACTTCGTTGCGCGGTGCTGCGTGGTGGCTGAATCGCGATACCACGGTGGTGGGCGCGCTGGAGCTGGCCGACGAGCCGCCGACACTTTCGCTGGAACACACGACGCCGCGATCGCGACGCATGCCCCTGGATAGCAGCTTTTCCAGGGCGGAAGAGGCGGCGAACTGGGTTTCGAACTCGGCAATGACTAGGTCGGTCATGATGTAGCTCCGTACCACGGGCCATTCATGGTTGGGCATCCATCGATATCGTCGTGTGACGCCGAGGTAAGGAATGCGCCTCCGTTCATGGCTGGCTTAGCTTGCAGCCAGCGTGCGTTTCGAATCACAGGTGTTTCACGCATGGAGCGGTTCCATGCTTCATCAGCCTGTTGATGGAGCATGGTCATGGCCCGCCCCATTTGGACCGGAACCTTGTCGTTCGGCCTTCTGAATGTTCCCGTCTCGCTCATGTCCGCGGAGCGGAGCGTGGACCTGCATTTCCGCATGCTGGACAGCCGCAGCAATACACCCGTGCGCTACGAGCGGGTGAATGCGGAAACCGGAGAGGAGGTTCCCTGGAAGGATATTGTGAAGGCCTTCGAGTACAAGAAGGGCAGCTACGTGGTGCTTGACCCCGAAGACATCCGTTCTGCCTCGCCGGAGGGCAGGGAGGCGGTCGAGGTGGAAACCTTCGTCGATGCCGGCGCCATCGGCGCGGAGTATTTCGAGAAGCCGTATTACCTCGTGCCGGGCAAGAAGGCGGAGAAGGGTTACGTGCTGCTGCGCGAGACGCTCAAGCGCACCGGCAAGATCGGCATCGCCCGCGTGGTGATCCGCACGCGCGAATACCTCTCCGCGGTGATGCCCAAGGGTGACAGCCTGCTGCTGATGCTGCTGCGCTACCCGCAGGAAATCATCGATGCCAGCGAATATTCGATACCGGAAGGCAAGCCGGCCGATTACCGTGTGTCGGCCAAGGAAATCGACATGGCGCAGCAGCTCATCGAATCGATGAGCGATGAGTGGCAGCCCGATGCGTTCCGCGACGAGTTCCGGGACCGCTTGCGCAAGGTCATCGAGAAGCGCATGAAGTCCAAGGGCGTGGTGGTGACGCCGGAAGAAGAGACAGCGCCGGAGAATGCCGCGACCAACGTGGTCGATTTCATGTCGCTGCTGCAGCAAAGCCTCAAATCCAAGCGGCGCACGCCCGCGAAGGGTGGTGGCGAGGAGGAGGCGAGCCCGCCCAAGCGGAAGGCACCGAGGAAAACCGGACGCAAGACGGCCGCGAAGAAGTCCACCCGCAAGCGTGGATCGGGTTGACCTTGCGCGGTTTCACGTCGGGTGCGGCATGGAACGCTTGTAAAGCGGCGGCGGGGTGGTATTAAGGCAGGTGCCATCGTCACCGAGCTCCGCGCATGCACGATCTTTCGCCGTTCCACCTTGCATTCCCCGTGACGTCGCTGGAGAAGGCGCGCGCATTCTACGGCGAACTGCTCGGCTGTCCCGAGGGCCGCTCCAGCGAGAGCTGGGTGGACTTCAATTTCTACGGGCACCAGATCGTGGCGCACCTCGCGCCCGACGAGGTGCGTGCCATCGCTGCGCATGACGTGGATGGCGACGACGTGCCGGTTCGCCATTTCGGTGTGGTGCTGTCGATGGGCGACTGGCAGCTGCTGGCGGATCGGCTGCAGGCAGCGGGCTTGCGCTTCATCGTTGCGCCGCATGTTCGCTTCAAGGGACAGCCCGGCGAGCAGGCCACCATGTTCCTATGCGATCCCTGCGGCAACGCACTGGAGTTCAAGGCCTTCGCCGATCGTTCGAAACTGTTTGCCAAATGAAGCCCGAAGACCTGCAGCGCCTGGTGACCTTCGCCATGCCTTACGGCAAGTACAAAGGGCGCCTGATCGCCGACCTGCCGGGCGCCTACCTCGCATGGTTCGCCCGCAAAGGCTTTCCAGCCGGCGAGCTGGGGAGCTTGCTCGCTCTCGCGCTTGAACTTGACCACAACGGACTGAAACCGTTGCTGGATCCGTTGCGGGCGCGATCAACTTCGCGCTAACTGCAACGCCTCGATGTGCATGACGCCCGTGGCTGGGCGCCGGTCGCGCGCGTACACGTGACGCTGTACTTGTCCCCATGTGGACTCCGCTGCATTGTGGACGAGTCCGTTGATCCGCCGGGCACGCCTGCTTTAGCACTGCGGTGCGATGGTTCCCGTGCAAGATCGAATGTCGCTCGATATGAGACAACCATCACCCGACCCAAAGAAGGGTCGAGCGCGCCAGAGGCAGCAGAGGAGCCGATATGTCGACCATACTTCTGATCATTCTCGTTCTATTGCTGATTGGCGCCATTCCGGCGTGGCCGTACAGCCGCTCCTGGGGTTACTGGCCCAGCGGCGGCCTGGGACTGATCCTCCTCATCCTGATCATTCTCGCGGTGATGGGTCGCATCTAGCATCCCGAACGTGAACATGGACGGCCGCTCCTTCTTGGGGCGGCCTTTTTCATGAGCTGAAAACCAGGCACATCACAGCCTCATTGGCTGACAGTCGGCGCTTCTGACGTGCAGGCATCACGAACTCCCCACGTGCACGCGACGCGCTCGGTATATCCGTCGCCCCATCATGCGTGCTGGTCCTCAGATTCGGAGTGAAAGCCATGGCCCAGCAACTCGATGGTCGCAAGGTGGCGATGCTCGCCACGGATGGATTCGAACAGTCCGAGCTCACCGAGCCGAAGCGTCTGCTTGAACAGGCAGGCGCGCAGGTCACCGTGATCGCACCTGGCAACCGCGCTGAAATCACCGGTTGGAACATGAAGAACTGGGGCGACAAGATCAAGGTCGACCAGCCGCTGGAGAAAGCCCGCGCGGAAGAGTTCGACGCATTGGTGTTGCCGGGTGGCGTGATGAATCCGGACAAGCTGCGGCAGATTCCCGAAGCCATCAGTTTCGTGCAGTCGTTTTCCAGCATGAAGAAGCCGATTGCCGCGATCTGTCATGGACCGTGGACGCTGATCAATGCCGGGCTGGTGAAAGGCCGCAAGATGACCTCGTGGCCATCGTTGAAACAAGACCTGGAGAACGCCGGTGCGCAGTGGGTCGACGAGGAAGTCGTCGCCGATGGTCAGCTGATCACCAGCCGCAAACCCGACGACATTCCCGCGTTTGCCAGCGCCGTGATCGAACTGCTGGCCGCGTGACCAGGGTCAGGATGACGGCCTGGGCTTCTGCCGCGGATTGTTCTGGGGCTCGTGGGGAGAGTTGGCGTCAGGCAGCGTCTTTTCCTTGTGGCGCGGCGTAGGTTGCGGCTCGGGGTAACCCGAGGTTCCCTCGGGCCGCTGCGGTTTGGTCTTGTCTTCGTCGTGGCGAGTCATGCGTCGCTCCGTGGACAGCGATTGGGCATGGAACAACTTCACTCAACCCATCGTCACATGAACGTCAACGCACGCGGCGTGGCTTCAGCGGTCGGTAAGCGAAATCACGATGCAATTTTGCCGGGTCGTTGATCAACATGCCCCTAGTCTGAAGCCATGAACAGGACAGTTGCGCATTTGAAACGGGATCTGGTTCGGTTGGAGGTGGACGCTGCAACGCTGCATCGTCATTACGCCGGAACTGGGGCATTCGTCACGGAGTTGTCGGGGCTCGCTTGCGATGTCTTGCTCAGTGCAAGCGAAAGCGACCAGGCTTGGGTCCGCACATCGATCGAGGCCATCCTGGCCAGATACGGCCTTGCTCCCCAGCAATGGTTGAAGAGCGCGCCGCCAGCGAACGCGCGTCGCTGGGCCTCGGGTACATCCGGAGAGTAGAGGTGATTCCATGCACGACCCGGTCTCCCAGGCGCGCAGGCGCCTCGTGCAGAACGCATCCTTAGGGGTCGCGGCCACCTTGGCATACCCCGGTTGGGTGGGTGCCCTCGATGCGGCCGCGGAGCAGCGCGCAGGCGCCAATGCAGCGCCTCACTATCCACGCCCACCGTTCGACGAACAGTCGCAACCGTGGCCCGGGCTCACCAGCAAGATGCATCCGCGGCCGGATCACGGCGAGACGAGCTATCGTGGCAGCGGTCGTCTTGCCGGTCGCAAGGCACTGATTACCGGAGGTGACTCGGGCATAGGTCGCGCCGCTGCCATCGCTTATGCACGCGAAGGCGCGGACGTCGCGATCAGCTATCTGCCTCAGGAAGAGCCCGACGCGCAAGAGGTCGTGCAACTGATCCAGCAGGCCGGTCGCAAGGCGGTGACGGCGCCGGGCGATATCCGCGACGAAAACTTCTGCCGGGAGATGGTGCAGAAGGTCCGGCAGCAGCTCGGCGGTATCGACATCCTGGTCAACAACGCCGCGCGGCAGCAGAGTCACGACTCGATCGAGCAGATTCCATCAGACCAGTTCGACTGGACGCTGAAGACCAACCTCTACGCGATGTTCTGGATCACGCGCGAAGTGGTTGCATCGATGCCGTCCGGCGGCGCCATTGTCTGCACGGCCTCGGTCAACGCGTACGATCCCGGCGAGAACCTGCTCGACTATTCGATGACGAAGGCGGCGATCGTGGCGTTCACGAAGAGTCTCGCCAAGCAGATGAGTCGCAAGGGCATCCGCGTGAATGCGGTGGCGCCCGGTCCTTTCTGGACGCCGCTGCAGGTCACCGGTGGGCAGACGCAGAGAAAGTTGCGCGACTTCGGTGCGGATACGGTCTTTGGACGTCCGGGGCAACCAGCCGAACTTGCGCCGATTTACGTGCTGCTGGCATCGGCCGAGGCGAGCTATGTGACCGGGCAGGTGTTTGGTGCTTCGGGCGGGCGCGGGCTGCCCTGACCGCTGATGGATGGTGTCTGGCACGGTGCTCGTGGCAAATCCCGGAGCCATCGCGAGGGCGCCTCCATGAACGTCGCGTTCCATGGTCCCGTTTACGTGCCGGTCGATGGTCGGCAGCTTGCCGAGCACGAGCTGGCTGCCCACCATTGGGTCGTTGACAGACTGGGGCGCCACTTGGTGCGCGACAGTCCGTACGTGGTTCCTTCCGATACGTTGAGCGTCGAGCAGGCGTACGCACTCGACATCACGTGGGTGGATCAATTCTTTGGCGGCATCGTGCCGTTTCCCTTCGTGGGCACCAAGCTGGTAAGTCATCCGCTGGTGGCGACGCACGCTTCTGCACCCCAAGGATGGCGCCATCAGCACCCGCATCGATTGTCCGGGCTGGTGGTGCCGGGGTGGGGCGCATTCAGTGTCACCGATTTGCACGAGGCCGCCGGCCGGCTGCTGACCGATGGCGCTGTTCGCTTGAAGCTGGGTGAGGGGCGCGGTGGCGGGCAGCAATGGGTCGTGTCCGACCTCGCGTCCTTGCAGTCGTTGCTCGACGGTGAAGCCGCGCTGGTGGCGGGCATCGAGGCAGGCGTGGTCGTCGAGCGAGAACTCACCCGGCAGACCACGCTCAGCGTGGGACACGTGATCCTCCCGACGCTGAGCCTCTCCTATATCGGCTACCAACGTGAAGCGCGCGACAGCCAGGGCACGTCGCATTACGGCGGCAGCCGACTGTGCTGCAGTCGTGGCAGTCTCTCGATGTTGCTGGCGACGTTGGGCGATCCGCGGGAACGCCTCGCGGTCGAGCAGGCGAGCGCGTACCACGACGCCATGCTCGAGGCATTTCCGGAGCTGGTTATTTCTCGTGCGAACTACGATGTCATCCAGGGTTTCGACGCGCGCGGCAACTGGCATTCGGGCGTGCTTGAGCAATCCTGGCGGATCGGTGGCGCGAGCCCTGCCGAAATTGTCGCGGCGGAACTGTTGTCCACCGGCAACCGGCAACATGTCGAGACCGCTTACGTCGAATGCTACGAAGCGGATGCGGTGGCGCCGGAAGAGGCGGAGATCGTCTATCGCGCCACGCGCGCCGTGGTCGATACGCCGGCTCTCACGTATGTAAAGGTGCAAGCCTCATGAGCGTGCAAGACGATGTGGTCCATGTTTCGGTGCGAAACGGAGAACTGGCGGGGACGCTGGTTTCGCCACGTCCCAGCATGCCGGGCGTGCTCATGGTGCACGGCTGGGGTGGCAGCCAGGACCAATACCGCTCCGGCGCCAAGGAGCTGGCAGCGCTGGGCTGCGTGTGCCTGACGTTCGACCTGACGGGTCATGTGGCGACACGAAGCCAGCGCGAGGTCGTGACCCGGGCCGACAATCTCGCCGATGTGCTCGCTGCGTACGATTTCCTGCTCGATCATCCCGCGGTGGATGCGTCGAGGATCGCGGTCATCGGCAGCAGCTATGGCGGCTACCTTGCCGCCCTGCTGACACGTCACCGCGCTGTTCGTTGGTTGGGACTGCGCGCTCCCGCCCTTTATCGGGATGAGAACTGGGACACGCCGAAGAAGGAACTGACCGAATTGCAGCACCTTGCGGACTACCGTCGTCAGCGACATGGCCCAGACGACAACGAGACCTTGCGTGCCTGCAGTCTCTTCGGTGGCGACGTACTGCTGGTGGAATCGGAGCACGATTGCATCGTGCCGGCGCCCGTGCTGGCGAGCTATCGCGAGTCGTTTGCGCATGCGTCGTCGCTCACGTATCGCCTTATCCGTGGTGCCGATCATGCACTGAGTACCGAGCGGGACCGGCAGGCGTACTCGTCGCTGCTTGCCCAGTGGCTGGAGGAAATGGTGCTCGGTGCGCGAGGCCACGTACGCACGCGCACCACGCGTGGCGCCAGCGGTTCGACGCCGGCTGCGGCCGTGCCCCCATGGTGAAGGCATGCCGCGGCGGCGCCGCGGCATGCAGTGGCTTTAGCTGTTCTTGTGGCTCTGCTTGCCTGCCTGGACGTGTTGCTCGTGGGTGGCATGGTCGCCACCGCCTTTCTTGCCGGCCTGCACATGCTGCTCATGCGATGCATGGTCGCCGCCACCGGCTTTGCCTCCCTTCGAGGCGATCTCATGCTGCTTGTTCGGGTCCATGGATGCAAAACCACGCTTGCTGTGTTCATTAGCCATCGTTGTCGACTCCTGGAATGGCGGAGAAATCAAATCAACCGTGCGCCTGCCTTCGCGTCCTCCGCCAGGCAGAGTGTCCATTATTCGCGCGGGGTGTCAGCTCCTCGTTCCATCACTGTCAACGCCAAGCTGAAGTCGATGAACCTCTTGCAGCATGCGCACGCAACAGGCCCGTCGATTTGACGTCGCTTGAACCGCGCTGTTTGCAGCATCGTTCTCGGCAAAAACGGATGGGCTCGAATCATGGTGAACGCGACGAAACGTGGGACCAAGAAGGCACAAGCCACGGCCAGCAAGCAGAAGAACGTGCAACGGCAGGTCGAGAGCAGCGAACGCGCCAAGCCAGCCAAGTCATCCAGCAAAAGCGCGAAGCAGACGGGCGCGCGGCGACACCCTGCCAATCCTTTGCCGGCGCAGCACCAGTCCAAGCCAGGCAAGGAGGCGACATTGCGCCCGCGTCCGCAGTTCAAGGCGCCTGACTACGTGGGCAGCGGCAAGCTGGAGGACATGGTGGCGCTCGTGACCGGCGGCGATTCCGGTATCGGCCGGGCGGTGGCCGTGCTGTTTGCGCGCGAGGGCGCCAACGTGGCCATCGTCTACCTCAACGAGCAGGACGATGCCGAGGAGACGCGCCGCGCCGTCGAGGCCGAGGGGCGCGAATGCCTGACGATTGCGGGTGACGTGAGTGATGCCATGTTCTGCGACGAGGCAGTAGCCCAGGTCGTGGAGCGCTTCGGTCATCTCAATATCCTGGTCAACAATGCGGCGTTCCAGGAGCACTCCGATACGCTTGAGGCGCTCACCGAAGAGCATCTCGACCAGACCATCCGCACCAACATCTACGGTTACTTTCACATGGCACGTGCGGCGGTTCCGTATCTGGGCAAGGGATGCAGCATCATCAATACGGGTTCGGAAACCGGCTTCTTCGGCAGTGCGAAATTGCTGGACTATTCGGCGACCAAGGGTGCGATCCATGCTTTCACGCGGTCGCTGGCGTCCAACCTGGTGGAGCGGGGCATTCGCGTGAATGCGGTAGCGCCCGGCCCGGTGTGGACACCGCTTAATCCGGCCGACCGCAAGGCGGACCAGGTCAAGAGCTTTGGCGAATCGAACCCCATGGGACGGCCCGCGCAACCCGAAGAAGTAGCGCCCGCGTATGTATTCCTGGCAGCGCCCAGCTGCGCGAGTTATATCTCCGGCGCCATCCTGCCGGTGATGGGCGGACCGACGGGCTGACGCGTCGCGCCAACGCAGGCAGCGCTACTTGCGCATGATGAAGGTGATCTTGCCGTTGGGCTCGAGGCGGCCGTGGTCCACGGCCTCTTCGCTTTCGCGGCCTGCCGCGTGAAGTGCACGGTCCAGTGCCGCATCCGGCAGGTTCGCGCTGCGCATCGCCTCCGGCACGCGCTGGCCGTTGCGCACGATGTGTACCGGGTAACCTTCAATCAGGCGATTGAAGCGCTCGGACCGGGCGCTCAGCCAACCGAGCGCCTTGTCGGTGGCCAGCATGCTGATCACGCCAACGAAGGCGCTGGTGATCGATGCATCGTGACCGATCACGGCCGTGCGCAGCGTGCCGCCGACGAGCGCAAGCAGGATGACGTCGAACGCCGACAGGTCGCCGAAGGCGCGTTTGCCCGCGAGCCGCATGAGAACGAGAAGCCCAAGGTAGGTCAGGGCCCCGCGGATGGCGTACGTCCACCATGGATCTTCGGTAATCAGCCAGGACATCAGCATAGGAACCTCGCGTCGTGACGGGCGGCGATCGCAACCTTCGGCGTCATGGCGTGCGTGTCGCGTCAACGCGAACGCACGGTGGGGCGCCCGTTTATGCTCGCGCCTGTTGACGCACCGATCTCGGCCGCTTTATCACCGCGCCCCGAGAGTAGCGGTTGGACTGGGAGGCCGATGATGCCGGCTCGCCGAAAGGTCGATTGGATTTATCCGCTTGCGCTGCTGCCCGCGTTGCCCGCGCCGGCGGGTTCGCTTGCGACGTTGCGAAAGCGCGCCAAGGCCTGCCATGCCTGTCCCTTGTGGCAACATGCGACGCAGACGGTTTTCGGCGAAGGTCCGGTGTCCGCCGAGATGATGGTGATCGGCGAGCAACCCGGTGACCAGGAAGACCAGCTGGGTGAGCCGTTCACCGGACCGGCCGGCAATCTTCTCGATCGTGCGCTCGCCGAGGCATCACTCGATCGCGGTGAGCTGTACGTCACCAACGCCGTGAAGCACTTCAAGTTCGAGCCGCGCGGCAAGCGTCGGCTGCACCAGCGGGCGACTGCACGCGAGCAGGCGATCTGCCGTCAGTGGCTGGCCGCCGAGGTGAGGGAAGTGCACCCGCGACGTATCCTTGCGCTGGGCGCCATGGCGTCAAAAGCGGTGTTCGGCGGACAGTTCCGCCTGACGGCCCGGCACGGGCAATGGATGGCATTGCCCGGCGGTGTCATGGCCATGGCGACGTGGCATCCATCGGCAGTCCTGCGCACGCCTGACGCGGGCAGTCGCGAACAGCGCTATCGGGAACTGGTCGCGGATCTGAAACGTTTCGCATCGGACAAGACGGGCGACGATTAGTTGTCGCTGCCCACCAGCAGGCGCAGTTTCGTGAGCAACGCGCCGATATCGAACGGCTTGATCAGGCTCTCGGTGTTGCCGTCGGTGAATTCGCTACCTACGAGTTCGCTATCGGCGTAGCCCGTCATCAGGATCACGCGGAGCTTCGGAAACTGCCGCCTTGCCTCGCGCGCCAATTCGTAGCCGTCGAGTTCCGGCAGGTCGATATCGGAGAGCAACAGGTCCCATGCGGGGCTTTCCGCGAGTTTGGCTACGGCCTCGCGGCCATCGCCGGCTTCGTGCACCTGGCATCCCAGCTGCCTCAGCCGGGCGCTGATGGAGGTGCGCACGGCATGATCGTTTTCGACCACCAGAACCTTCAGTCCTGCGATGTCGGAGTTCCCTTCACCGGGGTCCAATGGCGACTCGGGCGCCACGACGTCTTCGCCGCTCGGTAGAAAGAGCGATACGGTCGTACCCGAGCCCACGGCGCTCTGGATATCCATCGCGCCTCCATGCTGTGCGACAAAACCGGCGACCATCGCGAGCCCGAGCCCTGTACCGCGGTCTTTGGCCTTGGTGGTAAAGAACGGCTCGCACGCACGGCGCAAGGTATCGCCGTCCATGCCCTGGCCGTTGTCGGTAACGCTGATCTCGATGTACTGACGGGCCGTGCGGCCGTTCGCGAATACACCGCGCGTCTGCTCGGACGATCGCGTGCACGCCTTCAACCGCAACGTTCCCTTGCCACTCATGGCATCGCGTGCATTGATGGCTAGGTTGAGGATTGCGC
This sequence comes from Dyella jiangningensis, assembly GCA_000632805.1. GTDB lineage: Bacteria > Pseudomonadota > Gammaproteobacteria > Xanthomonadales > Rhodanobacteraceae > Dyella > Dyella jiangningensis. The sequence continues at coordinate 1,713,891 of CP007444.1, forward strand.
TCTCCAACTGGTTGCCGTCGCAGGCCACGGACGGAAGATGGTCTTCCACGGACACCTCGAGCGTGACCGAGTCGCCCAGCACGCGGCCAAGCACCTCGCGGACCGAATCCAGCAGGGGGCCAAGGGCGATGTCTTCATTTACTTGTGCACGACGCCGGGAAAGTCCCAGCAGGCGCTGCGTGAGATCCCCGGCGCGCGTTGCGGCATCCAGCGCCATGGTGACGTAGTGCTGGGCGTTCTTCGGCTGGTTGCATTCGAGATGGATGGTGGCCATCTCCAGTGCGCTGATGATGCCCTGCAGGCTGTTGTTGAAGTCGTGCGCGATGCCACCCGTGAGCTGGCCGATGGCCTCCACCTTTTGCCAATGCGCAGCCTGGGCGTTCGCATCCTGGACGCGGCCTTCCATCACCCGCTGCCTGGTGGTGTCCCAGATGATGCAGGCAAAGCCCAACAGGCGGCCGTCGCTGTCGCGAATGGATTCAAGCGTCAGGCAGGCCGGAAACAGTGTGCCATCCCGACGGTTGAGTTCGCATTCGTATTCGACGTGTCCGCTCTCGGCCGCGCGGCCAATCAGTCGCTCAGGCTGTTCCTCGATGCGCTCGATCTGCCGGAAGAACATCCGGTAGTGCTTGCCCGAGGCTTCGGCCGCGTGAAACTTCGTGAGGCGCTGCGCGCCGAGGTTCCAGTCGAGGATGACGCCGTCGGGATCGAGCATGCAGATGGCGTGATCCGACACGCCGTTCACGAACAGGCGGAACCGACGCTCGCTCTCGCGCAGGCGATCTTCCGCGCCTTTCCCTTCGCTCCGGTCGGTGATGATCACGGCGAACGCCTGAGGCTCGCCTTCGAGCGTTCGCAGCGCGTCCACGGTGATGTGGGCCGTGAATGTCTCGCCGCCCCGTCGCTTCAGCTGGATATCCTGGATTACGTGATGGCCGCCGGAGCGCACGCGATGCAGCGCATCGCGGACGAGCGTCCTGTCATCACCCTCCGGAATGTAAAGGGAGAGGAAGTCGCGGCCGATCAGCTCCTCTGCGCGCATGGCGCTGCCGAGGATGCCCTCCACGCTGCATGAAATGACGCTGCCATTGCGGTCGAGCAGGAAGACAGCGCATGTGGCTGACGTGCGTTGTGATCCGGTAGGTAACGCACGGTCCACGGCTATCTCGCTGGAGTGCTGCGCGTGTGCTGGCTGCCTTGGTCCGTCAATGGCTGTTTGCCCAGCTGCCTCGCGTGATCGATGGCGTGCAGCAGCGTCTTGCGGCTGTAGGGTTTGGCAAGAAACAGCGAGCGGGGCGGCCGGTCTTCCGTATGCAGGGCGGCTTCCGAATCGCCCGAAACGAGCACGAGCGCCCCGGGCCATGCCGAATGGGCGAGTCGACGGGCTAGCAGCACGCCATTGTCGTCGCCGGCAAGCGTGACGTCGGCAATGACGACGTCGATGCCCGGATGGATTGCCAGGGTCTTCATGGCATCTGCGCTCGATCGCGCCGGATAGGTGTCGTAACCCGAGGCGCTCAGCATGGCTGTCGTCGCTTCGAGTACCGTTACTTCGTCATCCACGACCAACACAGCACCCATGCACATCTCCTTTGGAAGATCGTGAACATGGCGAGAAGTCCGTATACGTTTCGTCCCATGGGCGTGTGTGGAACGTGAAGAAAGCGAAGGGACATCACGTTTTGCCCCGGTAACGAGACGAAAATTCGACTTGCATCGTTTTATTCATCTTGTGTAACCATAAGCCATGCTCGCATGGCACGAACGGCACTCACCGACGACCATGCAATCAGCAGCTCGATACGCAGCTGTTCTTCCCCCATGGCGATGTCGCGTGCTTGATGGCACGGAGAGAGTGCGGATGAACGTGGTGATGGTGGTTGAAGACGACCCTGATGTCCGAGAGGCCACGGGTTTGTTGCTGGAGGATGCCGGTTACGAGGTGCTCGCCGCGGAGAACACGGCGCAAGCACTGAGCATTGTCCAGGCGCGTCAGGACATCGATGTCATCTTCACCGATGTCAACCTTCGCGAGGATCGCAATGGCATCGAGCTGGCACACGAGATCAAGGCGCGCGGCAGTCGCGCTTGCTTCGTGGTGGTGTCCGGCGACCTGGGTTGGTCCGACACCCCGTTGGGCGAGGACATGCGTTTCCTTGCCAAACCCTACGGTCGGCGCAGCTTGCTCGAGGTCGTAGGAGAGGCGTGCAGTCGCGCGCGCAGGCCATAGGAAGGCATCGATGGAAGAGCGGGCTTTTCATGCATTTTCCTCGCTCGAGGGCGCGTCTGGCATGACCGGCCCCGACCTGATCGAGCATCGCTTCGAGCTGTTGGTCCAGTCGGTGGTCGACTACGCCATCTATATGCTCGACCCCGAGGGCAATATCGCCAGCTGGAACAGCGGTGCCCAGCAGATCAAGGGGTACGCCGCCGAAGAGGTGCTCGGTCGGCATTTTTCCTTGTTCTATACCGAAGAGGATCGTGCGCGAGGCCTCCCGGGGCGCGTACTTTCCATCGCAGCCAGCGAGGGGCGTTACAACGGCGAGGCCTGGCGCGTGCGACGCGACGGCAGCCGGTTCCGCGCAATGGTGGCGATCGATGCGATCCGCGATGCCAACGGTACCTTGCTCGGGTTTGCGAAGGTCACCCGCGATGTCACCAAGCGCTGGGAGGCGCAGTCGAAGCTTGAGCAGAGCGAGCGCCGCTTTCGTCTGTTCGCAGAAGGCGCAGTGGACTACGCACTCTGCATGCTGGACAGGGACGGCTTCGTGCAGGACTGGAACGAAGGCGCGGAGCGCATTGCCGGCTATCGGCAGATCGAGATCGTAGGCCGGCCGGTGGCGTTCCTGTTCAGTGAGGAGGAGCAGGCGGCGGGGCTGGCTTCACTCCTCTTGAGGCAGGCCTCGGACAAAGGCGTACACGAGGACGAGCGCGCCTGCGTGAAGAGCGATGGCTCGAGCTTCCAGGCAAAACTCACCATTCGTGCGCTCAAGGACAAGGACGGCGTGCTGCACGGTTTCGCGTTCCTCATGCGTGACGTCAGCGGACAGCGCGCCACCGAGGCCGAGCTCGAATCCACGCGCGAACAGCTTCTGCAGGCGCAGAAGCTCGATGCGCTTGGCCAGCTGACCGGTGGCGTGGCGCACGACTTCAACAACATCCTGCAGGCGATTACCGGCCACCTCGATGTCGCATCGCTGCACCTGGAGCGGGGTAATGCGGACAAGGCTGCTTACCAGATCGAGAGCGTAACGCGTTCGGTGGAGCGTGCGACGCACCTCGTGCGGCGATTGCTGGCTTTCGCGCGCCGCCAGCCACTGATGCCCACGCGCATCGATCTCAGCCGGCACGTGGCCTCGATGGCCGAGCTGCTGGAGCGCACGGTGGGCCCACGTGTGAGCATCCGCTTCGACCTGACGCCCGATCCGTTGTGCGTTCTATGCGATGCCCATCAGCTCGAGACCGCGCTGGTCAATCTCGTGATCAATGGACGCGATGCCATGCCGCAAGGCGGTTGTGTCCGCGTGTCCACACGCGTGTTGAGTGCGCGCGAGGGCAGGCACGCAAGCGCCTGCCTGATGGTCGAGGACGAAGGGGTTGGCATGTCCAAGGACATGGCTTCCAAGGCATTTGATCCGTTCTTTACCACCAAGCCGCTGGGGCAGGGTACAGGGCTGGGCCTGTCGATGGTCCATGGCTTCGTGGAACAGTCGCACGGCACGGTCGCGTTGCATTCGGTGCCGAACGAGGGTACGAGCGTGACACTGCTTTTTCCGCTGTGCGAGTCGATGGAACCCGTCAGCGCAGAACTGCCGCGCTGATTCCTTCAATCCTCTGTTGTTGGATGCGCCCTGAATACGGCTGCGTGTGAAAGAGGCCGTTTATGGCGGCTGCGCATCCGTTTGCGCACGCCTTGCGCAACCTAACGCCACGTCGCGGCCTTTGTGCCGGGCATCACTGAGGAAAAAGACGATGGCTAACGAACATGGCAAGCGCGGATTTGGCGCGACGAGCGATGAGAAGCAGCGCGAGATTGCCAGCAAGGGTGGCAACGGCAGCCAGGGCAGCCAGGGCAAGGAAGGCAAGAGTGCTGGCAGCCGTGGCGGAAGCCACGAACAACACGTGCGCGCCGGCGAACAGAGTCACAAGAATCGCTGACCGACGCGGTGCCGGGACAGGCAGCGTGGGCAACGCCCAGCCGTCCGGCCCGGTGCCTTACGAGCATTGCTCGCCGTCGATTGACATGCACCCCCCACGGGAGAAAGGCATGAACCGCTATCTCGTTCCAGCTGTACTGCTTGGTGCCTGCACGCTTGCCGGCTGTCACAACCGCAACAGCGATGGCACCGAGCCCGGTACGCATCCGGCGCCTTCAGCTACGGCGTCGACGCCGTATGCGCCGACCAACACGCCGCCAAGCGGCGCCACCACGCTGCCCGCGCCCTCGAGCACGAGCGCGCAGCCAGCCAGCGGAAGTACAACGCGATGATGTATCGACCCGACGAGATCGATATCGGTATCCACATCGATATCGGTCCCACCCCACGACCTGCCGGACAGCGCAAGAGCGAGCGCGGCAGGCACCCATCGTGGCCCGGCAGCGTGCCTTGCACAGAGCCTGAGTACCTGGATTTGCCCGTGCCGCTGCGCGACCCCGCCGCGCTCGACCCACGTGTGCAGGTGTGGTGTTGAAGCGTTCGTCCAGGCCTGTCGACTAGGTGTCCAGGCCCTCTTTCTTGTAGCGGACCAGCTTGTTGTAGATCGTCTTCACGCTGACCCCCAGCATGCGCGCGGCATGTGTCTTGTCATTGCCGCAGCGCGCGAGCGCCGCCTCGATGGCTTCGCGTTCGAGTTCTTCCAGGGTCTGCCCCGACCACTGCAGGTCGCCACGCGGGGAGCGCGCCCCGAGTACGGCGGGGTCGGGATAGGCGGCGAGTTCGACCTTGCCGTCCTCGGCCAGGAGATACGCACGCCGCACCGCATGAAGCAATTCGCGCACGTTGCCCGGCCAGGCGTAGTGCGTAATGAATTCTTCGGACTCCCGCGAAAAAGCGTGTCGGGTGCCGTGATCGTCGTTCAGTGAACGAAGGAAGCGACCGGCAAGCATCTGTGCGTCCTCGCCTCGTGCACGCAACGGCGGCGCCTCGATCGGGAAATCGGCGAGACGGTAGTACAAATCTTCGCGGAGTACGCCGTCACGCACGGCGGTTATGGGGTCGCGGTTGCAAGCGGCCACGATGCGCACGTCCACGTGTTGTTTCGTGCGCCCGCCGAGACGGGTGATGTCGCGCGTTTCGAGCACGCGTAGCAGGTAGGTCTGCATGGCCATCGGCATTTCGGTGAACTCGTCGAGCAGCAGGGTGCCGCCCTGCGCCTGCTCGAAATAACCGGCGTGATCGCGAATGGCGCCGGTAAAGCTTCCGCGCTCGTGGCCGAACAGCTGACTGCCCACCAGGTCGGCAGGCACTGCGCCGCAGTTCACGGCGACGAATCGCCCGCGGCGACCACTGTATTGGTGGAGTGCCCGCGCAACGAGTTCCTTGCCGGTACCGCTCTCGCCGTGCACCAGCACGGTGTTGTCGGTGGGGGCGACGTGTTCGATCAGCTTGAACAAGCGCCGCATGATCAGTGAATTGCCCAGCAGATCGCCGCACTGGCTGCTGGCCAGGGGATTGTTCAGCAAGCGCGACTGGGCGCGGCGCGTGGCGCGCTGCAGCAAGGTATCGAAGTACCCGCCGCGCATGGGTTTGATCACATAGTCGTCCACGCGTAGGTGCATGGCCCGCACGGCCGTATCCACCCCGGGGTCACCGGTCAGCACCACGATCTCGCCGCAGTCCCTCGAATCCAGCCGATCCAGCACATCCAGGCCACTGCCGTCAGGTAACGACAGATCCAGCAGCATGAGATCCGGCGGGGCGCATTGCTCCACCGTGCGCATCGCGTCCCTCACGGTGGAGGCGGTATGGACCTCGCAACCCTTGAGCGTGGCGTAATCCCGCGCGGAACTGAGGAAAGTGTGATCGTCGTCGACCAGGAGAACCGACGGAGCAGCTTGAGCCATGGATGAACGTTCCTTGCAACCCTGAATGAGACGGGCAAAACAGCGGCCCTACCCAGGGAGCATGTCCCGTATAAGGTAGAGGCCGCGTGCAAGCTTCGTTCAATCGCATGCCGCAGGGCGGGCTACGGCGTCCTTCCTGCTGAAGAACCGTGCGTCTCACCGCCTTTGGCGAGCGCTTCGGCCATCGAGAGATGCTTCTTCAGTACCGGCAAGGTCGTCTGTGCGAACTCGCGCACGTCAGGGTCCTTGCTTTCCGTGGCCTTGGTGAACAGCGTCACGGCTTTGCGGTGATCATTGACCATGGCCTGTGCATAGGCCTGGTCGTACGACGCGCCGGAACCCCACGATTTTTCCTTGGCCAGGGCGTCGGCCTCGGGACGTGCGGAGACTTCGACGTGCTTGCGCATGGCGATGCTCGCAAGTTCGTCGTTAGCCTTGCGATGGTCTGTGACCAGAAGCTGGGCCATCTCTTTCGTCGGGCCCGACTGGGCATGCTGCATCGCCAGCTGCCCGAGTGCCACCTCGGTGGCACCGTCCGTCGCCGCCTTGCGAAGGAAGGTCTGGTCAGGGGCGCTGGCACTCGATGCGTCCGCGCCCGACGCGCTGCTCTGCGCGTGCAGGTAACCGGCCAGCGCGAGGCCGGCCAGTGTCAGGGTGATGAAGGAAAGCCGCTTTTTAAGACTCACGAGAGGTCTCCTCGATGACTGCGGAAGCCCCTTCGTCCGGCTCTTGCACACGGCTGCGGCTGCGCCCACCGCGACGACCGATGGCCGCCATGTGCTCGCGGTCGCGGCTTACGGCGCTGCCACCCTTGCGTCCGGCGGCGCGGGCCTCTTCTGAGGTGAAACGATGCGCGTGGCCTCCGGCGTGTGCAGCGCGGCCACCGATGCTGGATATCTCGCGTTGCCGCTCGGAATCCATTGCAGCGAAGCCTCGGGGTGTCAGGGACGTATTCTGGTTGGGCATGATTGAAAATCCGAAGTGGCGCGCTCCTATCGACGCACCCTGTACGGGCAACATCCGTGCCATGGCAGAAACCGCTCTACAACGGCGTTCTGGTGCTCTTCGGCGCCCGGGTCATGGAAAAAGTTTCCCTTCGATGGCAGGGCTTACCTTCTGCCCCCTTGCATTAGGCTTGCATTCATTCAGAAAAAAAGCGGTCATGGCTGTTCATGAATGGGCGAGGTCAGTAGTGCTGCCCGCCGTCGGGAAGTGGCCCGCGGCCGGTCCGGGACAGCAGCAATATGAGTTCCTCGTAATGCCGCTGTACGAGCTGGCGCTGTACGCGCTGCGCCGCGTACAGCGTCGCGGTGACTTCGCTTAGCGTGGTCAGCTCGGCGTCTTTCACCAGTGCAAGCAAGAGTCCCCACGCCGTCTCATCGATCTGTTCGGCACTGAGCACGAGTCGCAGGGAGTCCAGTGCGCTTGGTCGCGTGGACTTCATGCAATCGGCCAGGGCGCGGATCTGCGGCAGCATGATGCCGCTGGACAGGCTGTCGATGCGGCCGCAGAACGAGAACACGGTGAGCATGCGCCTGAGGTCCCTCGCGTAGGGCCCGTCCGCGAGGCGGAAGGCGCGCAAGCGTGCAGGGTCGCTGCTCGCCATCAGCGGATCGCCGCACGCGGCACAGCGTTCCAGGCAGAGGTAATACATGCCGCCGATCACGTTCTGGCTGTCCAGGCGATCACGCGCCATCGCGGCGATCGAGGGTGGCGTGAGCGCGGCCCAGTGCCGGCGTTGATTCGCGCTTTTTGAACGGGCAGCCAACGGATGGCCCATGAGGGCAGAGCAGGAGGCGTCGCGCATGTCGGAGTCCGGTCGGGAGGCAAGAGAAAACAAGCAATTGCCGTACCGTGAGCGGTATGTGTTCAAGGCTGAGAGCGCGAATGCGGTGCGGACGGCGGGGTTTTCCTCAGCGGCATCGGAGGTGCTCGACGTCGTCAGGCAGCTCAAGGACGGAGCTCCGGCGGCTCACAGGAGATCATGAAGCGCTACGGCGAGATCGAGTAATGCGTCAAAGCTCGCAAGCGCGGTGGTAACGCGATGGCGGCCACCCCGAAGGGTGGCCGCCTGTCTTCCCGTGCATTTCAGTAGTCCTGCTTGCCCAGTTCCGCACCCGTGGTGGGGTTGCTATCGGTCTCCGAGGCCGTGCGGCCGGCGAACGCAGACAGGCATTCCTGCTGTTGCTTGCTCAAGTTCACTGAGGGTTTGCCGTCGCCGCCGTCCATCGCAAGCTGGGACGCGCGATCGTCCACGTTACGGAAGTTGTCGTCACTGTTCCACGGGCCGCGCATGTCGCCCTCGCCCTGCGAGGTGTTGACGTAGACGTTGGCGAATTCCTGCTTGCCCGGCAGCTTGCCTGGCGGGAAGTTGGGTTCGATCGCGTACAGCGCCTTTTCGAACGACTGCTGGTGGGAGATTTCGCGGGTCATCAAAAAGCCGAGTGCATCCTTCACGCCAGGGTCGGCCGTCACGTTGATGAGCCGCTCGTACACGATCTTGGCGCGGGCCTCGGCCGCGATGTTCGATCGCAGGTCGCAGCTGGGATCGCCAATGGAGTCGATATAGCCGGCCGTCCAGAGCATGCCGCCGGAATTGGTGAGCGCCGGCCCGCCTCCATAGAGCAGCTGGGTCACGTGCGAATCGTTGCCCGCACCTTGCATGGATCGGTACAGATCCGCTTCGGCAGCGACGGCTTCCGCCAGCTCGCCCTTGGCGCCGCGGTTGAGCATGGCCACGATCGAGCCGATGACTTCGAGATGACTGAGCTCTTCGGTGGCGATGTCGAGCAGCATGTCCTTCCTGCCGTGATCTTCCTCGGCGAGGGCCTGGGTGAAATAGCGCATCGCCGCAGCGAGCTCGCCTTGCGGGCCGCCGAACTGTTCGAGCATGAGGTTGGCCAATCCTGGATTGCACTCTTCGACGTGAACGGAATACTGCAGCTTCTTGTTGTGGGCAAACATCGGGGAATCCTCCGTGGGGCGGGCGGGGTAGCGAGCAGACACGCATGCGAGCCGTCGCGATGCGGTCATCGATGGCTCGCAAGCTCCATGCCACGAAGGAGGTCGTCCATGCCGCGAAACCGCGGCATGACGGCGAGCAGACGAATGCTTGCCATCCAGTAGACATCGTCGCCGTGCGACTACGTCTCGTGGTCGCGTCGCCGCGATATGCGCGAGGCGCGCCACGCCATCAACGGTTGCGTGCTGGTCCCGTGCACGAGAATGCTCAGGGCCACGAGCGTGACGATCCATTCGCTCAGTCGCGTGGCAGACGCCTGGGGCAGGCCGTGGGTAATGGCATAGGAGAGGTAGCTCAGGCTGCCCAACCCGCGAATGCCGAGCCAGCCGAGCAGCAGCCGGCGAGGCCAGCGATAGCCGCAACGTGCCGTGACCGCCAGCACCGCCAGCGGCCGCACCACGAAAAACAGCAACGCGGCCAGCACAACAGCGGACAAGCTCGCGTAAGTGGCGAGCGCGATACCAAGGAACAGCAGCACGCCGGCACCGATAAGTCGCTCCAGCGTATCGCCGAAGGACAATGCGTCCGACACCACCAGGCCGATCGACGCCCACGGATGCTTGGCCAGTTCGCTGTCGCGCTGGTTGGGGTTGATCAGCACTTCCGCAGGAGGATGCACACCCGGGTTTTCCTTCACGTCCGGGTTGGGATGACGCCTGACCACGCGCCATTCGGCATGACGCAAGCCGAGGCCTGCCGCAAACGAGGCGAGGAAGACCGATACATGCAGGTACTCCGCAACCGCATAAGTCATGGCGAGCAGGGCCAGCGCGAGAAAGTCGTTGGGTCCTGTATCCCGGCTCCGGGCCTTGATGTGCGTCGCTAGCGCACCCGTGAGCAAGGCGAGGCCGAACCCCAACGCAATACCTCCGGGCAGGGCCCAGACTACGTCGCGCAGCAGCCATGTCCAGACATCCGTGCTGGTGGTGGAGCCGCGGAACAGCAGCAACGCAAGCAAGAGCAGCGGCAAGCCAGCACCATCGTTGAGCCCGGCCTCGGTGGAGAGGGCAACGCGCAGCCCATCGGTGTCGTCCGCATCGTCCACCGACACCAGGCGGGCCAGCACCGGATCGGTCGGAGCCACGGCGGCCGCGAACAGCAACGACTCGGGCCAGCTCGCATGAAAGAGGAAGTGCGCGGCAACGGCCATGGCACCCACCGTGAGCAACATGGCCGGACCTGCTAAGCGAGCGCCCGTCTTCCAGGATATGCCGTGCCACAAGGCGCGCAGTTTGAGTCCGCCGATGAACAGCGAGACGACGAGCGCCATCTCCGTGGCGCGTTCCAGCAAGGCCGCGTGCTTCACGACATCCACGCGCGCCTGGTCCGCGACCCAGGGGCCGAGCAGGATGCCGGCGACCACATACAGCACGAACGGCGTCACCGGCGTATGCCGGATCCAGCCTCCCAGCAGGGAGGAGATCAGCAACAGGATGCCGAGCAACAACAGCCAGGCCTGTGCGCTCACTTCGGGATGTCCGTCGTGGTGGAACGGGCAGGTTCAGGCCTGGTTCGTCGTGCCGATGTCTGGATGCCGGCAACATGGCATGAAGTTCCCGCGTCGGAAAATTATTCCCATACGCGTGCCGCGATGGGCACGTGGAGTTGCCGCCACGTTTACTTCGTCGCCGCTAGTGTGGCGATGAATCACGGAGCACTGGAACCATGAAGACGCGACATGTGTTCAGCGTGCCAGACGTGGCGGCCGCGCGGACGGCGATGGACGCTGCGAGGGACGGTGGCGCGGCTGACGACGACATTTCGCTCATCGCGCGTTCGGACATCGAGCTGGACGTTATTCCCGATGACCGCAAGGTCGTCGAGGGCGACTTTTATCCGGCGGCCATTCGCGGTGTCGCCGGCGGCGCGGCCACGGGCCTGCTGGCGGGCCTCATTGCCATCGCCATTCCGCCGCTGGGCGTCACGCTCGCCGGTGCGGCAGCCATGACCCTGGGCGGCGCAGCGGTGGGTGGATGGGCGACCGCCCTGGCGGGGTCGGCCGTGCCTGATCCGGTGCGGCGCCAGTTCCAGGAAGAGATCACGCTTGGGCGCATTCTCGTCGTGGTCGACGCACCCCGCGACATACTCCAACGCGTCGATGATTCGCTCGCCGCACTCGGTGCCACGCGTCTTCCGTTCGACAAGCCGACCGTCATGAGTTGAACTGACGGCGGTCGATGGCACGCGACTTGCGTCTACTGGGTTGTCTCCACAATCCAGCGTCGTTTCCATGATGCCTGAATGGCCTACCATCGTCCTCGTCGTCAAAGAACCTGAACGCGCACAGGAAATTCGTACTCAGCTGAGCGAGGCGGGTTTGCGCAACATGGTTCTCACCGTCCGCTGCGTCAACGAGCTTTCGCGCCTGCTACGCACGCGGGAGAGCAGGGAGACGCCGCATCCCGTGGGATTTGTGATCATCGAGAGCCATCTATGGCGCGCGAATTTCTCGCGTCTCAACAAGGTGCGCAAGGAGGGCCGCGCGCCGTTCCTGCCGCTGATGGTGTTGTTCGACTCGCCTCTGGCACTGCAACGTTTCGAGCAGGCTCGCCCCTTCCTTGCCGGCGGGGTGCTTGCACCTTTTACCGCCGAGGCCCTCATTCGCGCGCTTGAGGGCCTCCATCGCCAGTGGCTGGCGACGGGTGAATCCGACAGCTGCACGTCGTGGGGCAACGACATGACCGGCTGGTATACGGCCAATCGCGTCGTTTCGGCTTGACCGGCGCGACGCGGGTCGTCATGCGGCGCCGGACGTCGCCCTGCGATTCAAGGCATCGAGCTTCTTCGCTGCCATGAGATGAAGTGCGCAACCCCTGCATGACCGCGGTTGTGGATGAGTTCTTTAACGTGCACATCGCGGTGCATGCAGGCGTCGTGACGCAAGCTGGCCGAACAGCAGCTTTTGCCAGTCAGGAATTTTCATGCATGTGCAGTCGTTGATTCACCCGTGCGTCGTCTCGGTCTTCATGCGCGGGTTGCTCTCGGTGTCGCCGGACCCCGCGCCGGCGGCACCTCCGGAACCACCCAAGCCACCGTCGCCGCCGTCGCCGGATATCCCGCCGCCGGAGCCACCTGTTCCGCAGCCGGCGCGTCCGCCGCTCACGGATCCGGAGCCTGCGCCGCCGCCCGTGGGCGATCCCGTGCCGCCACCCAGCCAGCGTCCGGTGGCGTACTGGGTGTGTGCTTGAGGGCGGGGCGGTCGTCGCGAGAAGCGCACATGGTCGCCGGATGTGGGTCCATCACGTTGCAGTGCGTTTCGCGGGCTGTCCGGTAGCCGCTTCGTTCTTTCCGCCCTGCTCGGCGATCGCAGTGAGCTTTTTGTCGGTCTGCTTTTCCTCGTTGAGCGTTTCTTCGAGCAGCGGAATGGGATCCCTGTAGTCGAGATGCCTGGCCAGCGCGCACAACGTGCCGTAGGCGGCCATCTCGTAATGCTCCACCTTCTGGGCACCACCGATCAGTGCGGCGTCGCGCAGGGGCCCCTTCGCGATGCCGTCGATCATGTCGCGACCTTCATCGATGAGCCCTTCCATCGCCACGCTCTTCATCCGCTTCAGGCGGATGTCAAGCAGTTCCACGATGCGGTCGATGCGGTCGACCTGTCCCTGGGTCTCTTCGGCATGATCCTGGAAGGCACAGGACAGTTCAGCGTTTGAGGCGGCGTAGGCAAGGCGGGGCAGGGCTCGCGTGAGCTGCTTCTCGGCGCTGTAGATGTCGGAAAGTTCATGGATGAATAGATCGGTGATGGATGTGATGGACGCCATCGTCTGCTCTGCGTTGTTTCGGGTTGCATGGGTCTTTTCGATCCATCGTGCCCGTGTGGTGGTGGACGGCGCGGGATGAGCCGCATGGTGCTTGCGTCGATGAGCCTGGACGTGGAGATATGTGAAAGTCAGCGTCAGGTCGGTTTTCCATCGTGCAGACCTGCGCTGACGCCACACTCGGTCTCGACAGGCGAGGTCAAAGCATCGCATTTTGGATATCCGAAGCCAGAAAACGATCCATGGCATGCGCGAATCGATGCATGGCTCACGCCGCGGCGTCGCCGCATTCGCTCCCTTCGTGGGCCCGGCGGTCATGGCTTCGGTGGCGTATATCGATCCGGGCAACTACGCCACCAACTTCGAGGCGGGTGCGCGCTACGGCTATGCGCTGCTGTGGGTCGTGCTGTCGGCCAACGTCGTGGCGCTGTTGTTCCAGTCGCTCGCTGCACGCCTGGGCATCGCGACCAGCAAGGGGCTCGCGGAAATCTGCCGCGAGCAGTGGCTGAGTCCGGTCGTCTATTTGATGTGGGTTGCAGGCGAGGTCGCCGCCATGGCGACCGACGTGGCCGAATTCCTGGGTGGGTCGCTGGGCATCAGCCTGCTGCTCCACATACCGATGCTGCCGGCCATGGCCATCACGATCACCCTGGTATGTGGCTTGCTGTACTGGGACCGTCATGGCTTTCGCCGAACGGAGTGGATCATCGCAGTGATGATCGGCATTGTTTGCCTCGCATACGTCGTGCAGATCTTCTTCTTGAAACCCGATTGGCGCGCACTGGGCAACGGCCTCGCGTCGCCGAATCTTCCCGACAAGCAGGCGCTGCTGCTCGCTGCGGGCATCGTCGGTGCGACGGTGATGCCTCACGCGCTGTATCTGCACGCGAGCTTGTCTGGGTTTCGACTCGGATGGCTGCCGAAGGTCGATCGCGGCCGGCTGCTGCGCTATTCGCGCTGGGAGATATTGGCTGCGCTTGGCCTCGCGGGGTTGGTCAACCTGGCCATGACCGCGACGGCGGCGAGTACGTTTCACAAGGCGCACGCCAGCCCGGCTGGCCTGGAGCAGGCCTATCGCACGCTCGTTCCCTTGCTCGGTAGCGCGGCGGCAGGGTGGTTCCTGCTGTCGCTGGTGGCATCCGGCGTGTCGAGTTCGGTGGTGGGAACGATGGCCGGCCAGATGATCATGCAGGGCTTCATGCGGTTTCGCGTGCCACTGTGGGTACGCCGCACGGTGACCATTCTGCCCAGCGTGGTGGTCGTGGCGTGCGGCGTGGATATCACGCGTGCCCTCATCGTCAGTCAGGTGGTACTCAGCGTCACCTTGCCGTTTCCCATGGTCGCGATCGTCTGGTTCATCGGCCAGACACGAATCATGGGGAACTATGCGGTGCCGCACGTGGTGGTAGCACTGGCTGCCTTGGCCGCGATGCTGGTGATCGGAATGAACGTCTGGCTCGTACTGGGCACTTAGGCAACTCCGACCTGCGGAGTCTCGCCATCTGCCGGGAGAACTTCATGACCCCACTCGACAAATCCTTGCGTCGCGAACTCGCCATCGATGAGCAGCGATATACGCTGCTCATCGATCCCGATGGACTCAAGTTGACCTTGCGCGGTCATCGCCAAGGTATTTCGCTGGCCTGGAAAGACCTGGTCAGCGGCGATGCGGCGCTTTCGTCCGCATTGCGCGCGTCGGTCGAAGGCACCGACCAGAAAGCCTAGATCCGGCGTCATCCGTCGGATTGCAGCTCCGGTGCGGCATGCACCTGCGCCTGGCACGCAGGATGGCCGCAGCCGCACTGGGCTTCCGTCGTCGGTAGCTCTGCCGCCTGGCGGCAGTAGTCGCTGCAGAATTCACCCTGGCTCTTGTCGATCATGCATCGGCAGCCCGGGTGGCCGCAGTGGTAGCTTGCTTCGGGCATGACTTGTCTCCTTCGCACTCAGCGCGACAGTAGTGGATCGTCACCGGACCGCGTCGGCGACGGATTGACAAAGCCCTCGCTGGTGGTCGCGTTGCCGACGCGAATGCGGTTTTCGACGTCCTGCACGCCGCTTGCCTGGTCGGCGCATTCTTCGGCACGGAATTTCATGTGGCGGTCGGCCACCGTGCCCTGCAGCGTGACCACGCCGCTTTCGACGTTGACTTGCACGTGGGTGGCATCGAGCCACGGATCGAGCGTCAACGCTTCGCAGACGTCCTCACGGATGCGCTCGTCGGAGCGCCGATAACCCATCGGCCCCTTGCCGCGGTAATCGCTGCGTTCGCCTTGACCGCTGCGTTCGCCATAACGCGCTACGCCAGTAGTGCGCGGCCCTACGCCCCGGTCTGCCGAAGGGCCGTAGCCGGGGCTCGTCCAGGGCCTGCGCGGCGGCTGGCCGTAACCTGCATAACCTTGCGCGTACCCGCTGGTGTCGTCCTCGTCGAAGGGCGAGTTGGACAGTTCGTCGTCGTAATAGCTGGTATGGCGAGTGCCCCATGGCTGCTGTCGGCGCCCGCCCTGCGTCTGGCGCGACTGCCCGCGCGGCTGCTCGGCGGGCCAGCGTTGCTCGCGCTGTGAGCCCCATGCCGATGACGGATCGTCGCGTTCGTAATACTCGCCCGCAGGCCGTCCAAAGCTGCCAAAGCCCTGGTCGTTGCGCGTGCCGGCATAGACGTCTTCCGTCAGTTGTCCTGCGCCTTGGCGCCGCGGCCAGGCGGAGTCTTCCCTGCGCCGCGCTTCGTATTCCTGATCGCTTCCAAAAGTGTCCCGATAGTCGCGTGGCCGGTGGTCTCGGTTCATGGCATTTCCTCTTCGTCTGCAAACCTGGAGATGCGGGCTCGCCGGCAACGACGAGAACACGCAAGCGGATGCAGCAAGCGCTGTGCCATGCGCGGTTCATGCGCGAGAGGCGCGCGCACGGTACGGATGAGGAATATGTGCCGGCAAAGTTTTTCCCTGATGCGTACTGACGCTTTCTGGTCGTTCGATTGATCGTGTGCTAACGGCCTTGCCGCTATCGATGACGACTTTCCGCAGGGACATTTCGCCATGAAGTACACGGTCGCCGATTTTGTGCTTGAACGCTTGACTGCCTGGCAGGTCGATCGCGTGTTCGGCTATCCGGGGGATGGCATCAACGGCCTGATGGGCGCGATGGGCCGGGCCGTCGACAGGTTCGATTACGTCCGTGTTCGCCATGAGGAGATGGCCGCGTTCATGGCATGCGGCCACGCCAAGTTCACCGGCACGCTCGGCGTGTGCCTGGCGACCTCGGGCCCGGGCGCCATCCATCTTCTGAACGGCCTTTACGATGCCCGCATGGACCACATGCCGGTGCTCGCCATCGTCGGCCAACAGCCGCGCTCGGCGCTCGGCAGCGACTATCAGCAGGAAGTGGACCTGCACTCGCTGTTCAAGGACGTGTCCCGCTACGTGGAAACCATCAATACGCCGGCGCAGGCGCGTCACGTCGTGGATCGCGCCATCCGCATCGCCATCGCGGAGCGCACGGTATGTTGCGTGATCATTCCCAACGACGTGCAGGAGCTGCCGGCCATGCCATCACCACCCCGCCAGCATGGTGACGTGCTGTCGGGCACGGGTCCGGCGATGGCACGCCCGGTGCCGACCGACCAGGACATCCAGCGCGCGGCCGACGTGCTGAACCAGGGCGAGCGCGTGGCGATGCTGATTGGCGCGGGCGCGCTCCAAGCGGGTAACGAAGTGCGTGAAGTGGCCGAGCGACTCGGCGCAGGCATCGCCAAGGCGCTGCTGGGCAAGGCCGCGCTGCCTGATGATCTTCCCATCGTCACCGGTTCCATCGGCATCCTGGGAACGCGGCCGAGCTGGCAGATGATGGATGACTGCGACACGCTGCTGATGGTGGGAACCACCATGCCTTACGGCGAGTTCCTGCCGCCGGAAGGGCAGGCGCGCGCCGTGCAGGTCGATATCGACCCGCGCAACGTCTCCATGCGCTATCCCACCGAGGTCAATCTCATCGGCGACAGCGCCGAAGTGCTGCGCCGCCTGCTGCCGCTGTTGAAGAAGAAGGACAACATCGACTGGCGCGAGCGCATCGAGCTGAACGTACGCAAGTGGTGGCGATCGCTCGAGGCGGCGGCGATGGAGCCGGCGCGGCCGATCAATCCGCAACGCATCTTCTGGGAACTGTCGTCACAGCTGCCGGACGACGTGATTCTTTGCGGCGACTGCGGCTCGCACACCAACTGGTATGCGCGCCACGTGAAGCTGCGCGACGGCATGATGGCATCGCTGTCGGGCAAGCTGGCCTCCATGGGCGGCGGCGTGCCGTACGGCATTGCCGCCAAGATGGCGCACCCCGATCGTCCGGTGCTGGTCATGGTGGGCGATGGCGCCATGCAGATGAACGGCAACGCCGAACTCATCACCGTCAAGCAGTACTGGAAGCAATGGAAGCATCCGGGCTTCGTGGTGATGGTGCTGGTGAATCGCGACCTGAACCTGGTGACGTGGGAGCAGCGCACGCTGGGCGGCGACCCCAAATTCGCCCCGGCGCAGGACGTGGAGGATTTTCCCTATGCGCGCTACGCGCAGATGCTCGGGTTCCGGGGCATTCGGGTGGAGCGTCCCGAAGACGTGGCCGGTGCCTGGCGTGAGGCCTTCGAGGCGGACGTGCCGACGGTCATCGAATTTCTTGCCGATCCCGACGTGCCACCCATGCCGCCGCACGTGACCTTCGAGCAGATGAAGCGTTACGTGGCCGCGCTGAGCAAGGGCGACTCGGATGCGCCGGGCGTGATACGCCAGACGCTGCGCGAAATGTTCGCCTGAGCAGCTGACGGTGCCGAGGATCGATCGCATGCAAGGCAAGCCTCGCGTGGCGCCGCTGCAGACAGCTCGCTGTCCCACTACATGCGCGCGGAGCTTGCCGGGCAGTTCGACGCATGGGTGTGGTTCGATCGCACCACGGCAGTTCATCCGACCCATGAATGGCCTACGGCGTAGACGCCTTCACGTGGTGGCGGGGTCCTCGTCGGCGCCTTCGCCGACCTCTTCGGCAGCCTGCTGGCAATTGGCGTGGCCGCACTTGCATACAGGTTCATGGACGTTGTCTTCCCAGGCTTCCTTGCAATAGCTGCTGCAGAAAGCGCCCGGGTCGGCAACTTCGCACAGGCAGACCTCGTGCTTGCAGATGATGTTGGTGTGCGGCATGCGTCATGACCTCGCGTCGCGTCAATACCAGGCGCATCGCAGCGTCGCGCCGGGCGCGTTCGGCGAACGCACGAGTGCAGGCTTGCATCGGCGGCGATCACGTCGCGTGCAGGCCACCGCAACGATGCGTTTACATCGCGCTCCCGCTGATGGACGTGTTGACCCGCCCGCCATGTCGAATTCACCGGATGATGCTTCGCGCTCGGCCAAGGTTTTCCTGCATATTCGCGAGGAAACATCCATGAGCAGCAATGAACACGACATGCGCGTGCTTAACCATCTCATCGAGGTGACCATCGACAGCATGCTTGGCTATGCCGAGGCGGCAAAGGAAGCGCAGCGGTCGGAACTGAAGGATCTTTTCGGGCGCCGCGCCGAAGAGCGGCAGCGCATCGCGGCACGGATGCAGGAGCAGGTGCGCGTCCTTGGCGGCACGCCTTCGGACGAAGGTACGCTGGCCGCTACCGTGCATCGCGTGTTTGTCGACCTGCGGTCGGCGTTGAGCAAGGGCGACGAGGCGGTGGTGAAGGAAGTGGAGCGCGGCGAAGGCCACATCAAGGCCAAGTATGAAACCCTGCTCAAGGATGACGACCTCACGCCGGCCACGCGCATGGTCGTGCAGGACGCTTATCAGCTCGTCCTGGATGGGCACGACCAGATGCGCGACCTCAAGCACACCATGGAGAACGCCAGCTGACGAAGCGTACCGTGCCTCGCGTCACGCGTACTCACGATGGCGCCGGCCGACGCGGGCGCGCAGCAGGCAGATCGTTCTCGGTTGCAGGGTGAGCGCTTCACCGTCTTCGTGGTAGGCGCCTTGCGGCAGATCCGGGTCGCTGGTGACCAACAGCTGCCAATCGCCCGCGCCGGGCGAGGAGGGCAGCCTGAAGTCGATCGCGTCCGTCCCTGCGTGCACCAGCATCAACAGACTGTACTCCCCGCCGGCACGGCGGTTGGCGCTTTCGGCGGTGCGACCGTCGAGCAGCATGCCGACGGTGCTGCGCGAAGCGTCTTCCCAATCGGCCTGCTCCATGACGTTGCCTTCGGGCGTCAGCCAGGTCACGTCGCGTACGTCCACGCCCTCGAAGGCCTTGCCGGTGAGGAAATGCTTGCGGCGCAGCAGCGGATAGTGCCGGCGAATCCGTAGCAGGTGCCGCACGTAGGCGGACAGGTCGCGGCTGTGCTCGGCGGCCAGCCAGTCGAACCAGGTGAGTTCGTTGTCCTGGCAATACGCGTTGTTGTTGCCGTTCTGCGTGTGGGAAAACTCGTCGCCGGCAAGCAGCATCGGCGTGCCTTGCGACAGCAGCAAGGTGGCCAGCAGGTTGCGCTTCTGGCGGTCGCGCAGCGCCAGGATGGCCGGGTCATCGGTGGGCCCCTCGTGGCCATGGTTCCAGCTGAGGTTGTGATCCGCGCCGTCGTGGTTGTTTTCGCCGTTGGCTTCGTTGTGCTTGTCGTCGTAGCTCACCAGGTCCTCGAGGGTGAACCCGTCGTGCGAGGTGATGAAGTTCACCGAAGCGAACGGGCGCCGGCCGCGGCGGTCGAAGAGATCGGCCGAGCCCGTGAGCCGGGTGGCCAGCTCGGCCAGCCGTCCCTCGTCGCCCCGCCAGAACGCGCGCGCGGTGTCGCGGAAGCGATCGTTCCACTCGGCCCATCCCGGCGGAAAGCCACCGGCCTGGTAACCGCCCGGGCCCAGGTCCCACGGTTCGGCGATGAGCTTGAGGCGCGCAAGCGTGGGGTCCTGCCCGCATACGTCGAGAAAGCCGCCACCCTGGTCGAAGCCATGCCACTCGCGGCCAAGGATGGTGGCGAGGTCGAAGCGGAAGCCGTCGACGCGCATGTCATTGGCCCAGTACCGCAGGGAGTCGGTGACCAGTTGCAGCACGCGCGGATGGCTGAGGTTGAGCGTGTTGCCCGTGCCGGTGTCGTTGATGTAGTGGCGCGGGTCTTCGGCGAGGCGATAGTAGCTTTGGTTGTCGATGCCGCGCAGCGAGAGCGTCGGCCCGTTTTCGTTGCCCTCGGCGGTGTGGTTGTAGACCACGTCCAGCAGCACTTCGAGCCCGGCGTCGTGGAAGTGCGCCACCATCTCCTTGAACTCGGCCACGGTCCGCGTCGCCATGTAGCGTGGCTGCGGCGCGAAGAATCCGAGTGTGTTGTAGCCCCAGTAATTGCGCAGACCGTTGTCGAGCAGGTACTTGTCGTCGACGAATGCGTGGATCGGCATCAGCTCCACCGCGGTGACGCCGAGGCCCTTGATGTATTCGATGACCTCCTGCACGGCGAGGCCGGCGAAGGTGCCTCGCAGCTCGGGTGCCACGCGCGGATGACGCATGGTGTAGCCGCGCACGTGCGTCTCGTAGATGACGGTGTGATCCCAGGGGATCTGGGGCCGGCGCTCACTGCCCCAGGTAAAGGCGGGGTCGATCACGCGTGCCTTGGGCACGTACGGCGCGCTGTCGCGCTTGTCGAAGCTGAGGTCGCCGTCGGGGTGACCGATCACATAGCCGAACAGCGCGTCGTGCCAGCGCAGCTGTCCAACGATCTGCTTGGCGTAAGGGTCGAGCAGCAGCTTGTTCGGATTGAATCGATGGCCGGCCTGCGGCTCGTACGGTCCGTGCACGCGGTAGCCGTAGACCTGGCCCGGGCGCGCATCCGGAAGATAGCCGTGCCACACCTCGTCGGTGTGCTCGGGCAAGGTGATGCGCTCGGTCTCGCGTCCTTCGTCATCGAACAAGCAGAGCTCCACACGCGTCGCGTGGGCCGAGAACAGCGCGAAGTTCACGCCCAGGCCATCCCAGGTGGCCCCGAGCGGAAAGGGCAGGCCTTCGCGCACGCGCGATGGGCGGCGCGCCGGCTGCGGCGCGGCGTCGTGCACGTCGATGCTCTCGATCGGGCTAGGCTTCCGGTTCATGCGGCGGTTCACCGTTCTCTGCTTCGAACACCGCACGCTCATTGGCTTCCACCAGGCGCTCGGCCATGTGCCAATGGCGTTCGTCCTGCCCATGCGGGCGTCCTTCCGATTCCCATATGCGATGCGCCATCTGGCGAACGCGCTCGTCGTGATCTGTGGTGCTGTTCATGGTTCCTCCGTGGTTGCATGCCACACAGCCACCGGCCACTCCCAGAACAGGAGCGACAGCGGCAAGCCTGCGTGATCGTGTGTGGAGAGCGCGCGTTCGCCGAGCAGATCGCGAAAATGCACGCCTTCCGGCGGCTGCAGTCGCGTATCGCGCCATGCCTCTGCCGGCACCTGCGGAAGCGTGGCGCCGTCCATCCAGCGCATGCACAGGCGCGGCACGGCCACCAGCAGCGTCGAAGTGCCGTGCCTGCGCGTGAAGGCGACTACATGATCCGCGGCCGGCCCTTCGGCCACCCATGGCTGGTAGTCACCCTGCGAAAACAAGGCGGGCAATGCGCGCCGCGCGGACAACAGGCGCGCAAGCAATGCCTGCTTGATGGCGCCATCGCGAAAGCGTGGCATCAGCTCGCCCGGTGGCAGTGCCTGGGAGAGCGTGCCGTAGCGCAAGCCATAGTCCACAGGCGCCCGGTTGTCGGGATCGACCAGCGAGAGATCCCAGTAGTCGCAGCCTTGATAGAGGTCGGGCACGCCGGGCAGGGTGTTGCGCAGCGTGACGGCAACCAGTCCATTGAGCGCGCCCGGCGCATCCAGCCAGTGTGCGGTCTTCGCCAGGTTCGCCAACAAGGGAGCGAGTGAGGCGTCGCTCGCCAGCCGCTGCAGCAGGGCGGTGGCCGCGGATTCGTAGCGATCGTCGGGTCGTGTCCAGCGTGTATGCAGGCGCGCTTCGCGCAGCGCCTTGATCCACCAGGCGAGCACGCGCTCGAAATAGCGCAGCACGCCGGCCGTGTCGTCCGCTTCCAGCGTGAGCGGCCACGCCGCCACCACGGTCTGCAGCAGCATGGCGACATCCCCGCGAGCGACCGTTTCGCCTGGAGGGCAGAGCAATGGCATGGCTTGCTGCAGCAGGGCCAGCCAGCGCTCGGGTCGCTCGCTCCACGCGGCCATGCGGGCGCGCACGTCCTCGCCGCGCTTGTGGTCATGCGTGGCGGTCGCGGACAGGCTGCGTGCGCTGTTCGCGGCACGCTGCTGCATGTCGCGATGAAACGCGTCGGGAGAGCAGGCAAACCTTGCCGGGTCGCTGCCTACCTCGTTGCGAGACAGCCATACGCCGTAGCGATAGAACGCCGAGTCTTCGACGCTCTTGGCGGCGAGCGGCGCGGAGAGTTGCTCGAAACGCAAACGTGCCGTTCGCCACGAGGCGTGCCAGGCCGTATCGCGTGGAGGCTCGTCGAGCATGGCACGCTGCAGCCATTGCAGCGCATCCCGATCGTCGGGATGGCCTTGCCGTTCGGCGTGGTCGAACGCGTCGGCAAGCACGCGGCGATCCGCGTCATTGGCGGCGTCGTCGCCAAGATAGGTCCGATACACCGGCATGTGCGCGAGCACGTCGGCCGTGGCGCGCGCAAGCGATGCCCGCGTGAGGTCGCCAGCCTCCGGTGACGCATCCAGGCAGCAATCCCACGCCCGCATGGTGCGGGCGAAGTCGCTTTGCAGTCCGCGGCGCAGCCATTGGTAGCGGGCGAGGCGTTCTTCGCCGGCAAAGCTCATGTGTCGTCCACTGGCCTTGCGCCATGCGAGCGCGAGCGTGGATTCACCACGTGGGTCATGCAGCACGGCGCCAAGGCGATCCATGATCTCGTAGCCGGTGCTCCCGTCGACAGGCCACGTAAGGGGCAGGGTTTCCCCGCCACGCAGGATCTTCTCCACGTGCACGCTGATCGGTTGGCCACGTCGCGCGGCAATGGGCCTCAGCTCGTGCTGGAGGCGTTCAAGGTAGCGCTGCGGATGCGCCAGTCCATCGATGTGGTCGATGCGCAGGCCATCGATGACGCCGGTTGCAAGCAACCGCAGCGGCAAGGCATGCGTGGCATCGAAAGCTTCCTCGACATCCATGTTCAGCGCCACCAGGCCGTCGATGTCGAAGAAGCGTCGGTAGTTCACCACGTCGCCGCTGCTGCGCCACCAGGCGAGCCGGTAATGCTGGCGATCGAGCAGTACCTGCATGCTCTCGGGGTTGCCGTCATCGATGCCTTCGCACGAGCCGTCGGCGAGCGGAAGGCGCCAGTCGGCGTGGCAGAGTTCGGGCTCCGGTGCGTGCTCGATGCGAAGCTCGTTGCGCGCCAGCACGTCGCACACCGGTGCCTTCAGCCAAGGCAGCCAGACACGGCCGGGCGACGTCGGTGCATCCCAGTCCACGTCAAAAAAAACCGCGTAGCGACTGCCGGGACCGTGTTTGAGCACATCGCGCCACCACGGGTTCGCCGTATCGGCGGCCATGTGGTTGGGCACGATGTCGAGGATCGCGCCCATGTCCTGCTCGTGCAGGGCGTCCGCCAGTGCCCGCAGTGCGGCTTCGCCACCGAGTTCCGCGCGCACCACCGTGGGGTCGGTGACGTCGTAGCCATGCGTCGAGCCCGCGCGTGCTTCCGCGATGGGCGACAGGTACAGGTGGGTGATGCCCAGCCTGCGGTAGTAGGGCACCTGTCGTTGCGCTTGCCACAGATCGAAGCTGCCATGGAGCTGCAGGCGTGCGGTCGACAGCAACTCAGTCATGGGTTCGCACCCGACGGTGGCGGCCGATCCAGCGCAGGGTTGCATCCAGCCGCGGCATCCGCCAGCTCAGTCGGCGGCGCCAGTTGGGATGTTGCGACGACGTGGTGCCGGGAAGATTCGGTTGCTGGCGTTCGGCCAGCACGTCTTCCAGCGGAAACAGCGCCAGCGGCCCGGCGCTTTCGGCCACGGCGCGCAAGGCTGAGTGGGTGGGTGAATTCGCCGGGTAATGCTGCAGCAGGCGATCGAGCTGATCGATATCGGCGTGGCGGCGCTGCAGTGCGCCGTTGCGCTCCTTGGCGTTCCACGCGTGGACGCGCGCAAGTTCGCCAAGGTCGGTGCCGGCGCGCCACGCGGCGAGCGGTGGCAAGTCGTGCGTGCTGCTCATGGCGACGGCCTGCGTGCGCCAGCGCGCCGGTGGAATGAAAGCGCCCTGCGCATCGCGCGTGAACTGCAGCACGTCCATGCCATAGACGCCGTGAGTGGCCAGCGTCTGTCGCAGGTCGACAGGCACCGTGCCAAGGTCTTCTCCGATCACCAGGCAACGGTGTTGCCACGAGGCCAGCGCCAACAGGCCCAGCAGGTCGTCCAACGGATAGCGCACATAGCCGCCGTCGCGCGGCGACATGCCGGTCGGAACGAACCACAACCGCGCCCAGCCGAGAATGTGGTCGATACGCAGGCCGCCGCCGCGCGACATCATCCGGTCGAGCAGATTTCGCAGCGGCGCGTAGCCACTACGCTGCAAGGAGGCAGGCGCGTAGGCAGCCAGGCCCCAGTCCTGCCCGTCGGGGTTGAACGCGTCCGGCGGCGCGCCGATGTGCGCGCCTTCCATCACCAGCTCGCGCTGTTGCCACGCTTCGCTGCCACCGGGCTCGAAGCCCGTGGCGAGATCCCAGATGAGGCCGATGCGCTGCCCCGAGCCGAGCAGCTGCGCCTGCGTGTGTTGCCAGCATTGCGCGGCAAGCCATTGCATGAAGCATTCGTGCTCGACCGCGATGGCGTGCCGTTGCGTGAACTCGTGCACGCACGCACTGTGCGGATCGCTCCACTCGTCCTCCCAGTGGCGCCAGTCGGTGCTCTCGCCGCGCGTGCGGGCAAGGCGCTGGTGGGCGGCAAACACGGCATGGAGATGCAGCGCATCGCCGGCCTGGCGCATGAAGCCTTCGAATGCCGCACGCACGCCGGGTTGCTGGCCCCAGCGTTCCCTCAGGCAGGTCCATACGCGATGGCGCATGACGTCCTGCGCGGGCCAATCGATGAGCGGCTCGCGCTCGCTTTGCACCCAGGCCTGGGCCTGGCCGCTTTGTTCGAGCGCGTCGTGCAGGGCTTCGGTGCCGGCGACCTGGGCGGGTCCTATTTGCAACGTATCGAGCCAGGCGCGATGCGATGGCGAATACGGACTGAACCCCGCATCCGGTGGCGTGGCTGCGTGCAAGGGACTCAAGGCCACCGCATCCCCGCCCGCTGCCGCGACATGACGGCCCACGGCCGATACCGCCTGGTTGTCACCCAGGCCTCCGTCGTCCGAGCGCCGCAAGCCATAGACCTGTGCACTCACGCCCCATGCGCGTTCATTGTCGCGCGCGGCGAGATCGGCGACGTCGAAACAGCGCTTTGGCGCCACCGCCAGATGGACTTCGCGCGCGCCGACCTCCAGCAGGTAGTGACCGGGTTGTTCGGGTGCATGCGCCCGCCCATGGGCGTCATGCGCAAGCATCGTGTGACGCCGCGTATCGAGGCAGAACGCTTCGCGTGGTGTTGCCGACATGCCGATGGGTGCGCCGCATGTCACCACGCGGAACGCGGGGTTGTCCGACGATGCATGGGGCGACAGCACATGAAGCAATGCGTCGATGGTGTCGAGCGAAAGCATGCGGGGCTTGCCCTGCGCGTCGGTCCATGCCACCTCGATGCCCGCCGCGATTGCCTGTTGCTGGAGCGCGGCGGCGTTCATGGCGGCGGCTCGTGCCATGCGGCAAGGCTGTCGGGTGGCAGCTCGTCTTCGAGCATGCCGGCCTGGGCGGCTTCGAGATGGATGCGCACCGCGTAAGGTGACGGTTTGTACCGCAGCGTGGCATCGCCGACGTTGAACGCCAGCGACCACATGGCGCCGTCGCCCAGCCGCCAACGGGCCACCAGTGCGCGGCCGCCGAGCAATGCGCAACCCAGTGCGTGGCAACCGGGTATGCCGGGCACGAGGTGCTGCATGCGCATGTCGACCAGGTGGCGAAACCAACGGCGCATCGTCGCCGCAGCAGCCGTGTCACCTCCTTGCGGGCACGATGCTTCGAACGTGGTGCGGACGTTGGGGTCGGGAATGGCCGCGCGTCGTGCCGGATTGGAGAAGCCGGAGAACGCGGCGAACTCGTTGCGCCGCCCTTCACGCACCTGCGAAGCCAGTTCGCCGTGGTAGTCGGTGAAGTACAGGAACGGCGTGTCGCATGCCCATTCGTCGCCCATGAAGAACATCGGCACCATCGGGCACAGCGCCACCAGCGCCATGGCGGCGCGCCAGCGCTCGCGGGAAATCAAGGTGATCAGACGATCGCCGAGTGGGCGGTTGCCGATCTGATCGTGGTTTTGCAGGAACAGTACGAAGGCTTCGGGCGGCAACCCATCGCTTGGCCGTCCGCGCCGGCGACCCTGCTGGTCGCGTTGGCCCTGGTAGACGAAGCCTTCGGCGAGCATGCGCATGGTCTGTTCCAACGGACGACGCGCGAAGTTGGCGTAGTAACCCTCGTGCTCGCCGGTAAGCAGCGCATGCAGCGCGTTATGACCGTCGTCATTCCATTGCGCGGTATAGGCGTCGTGCAGCAGGCGGGGGTCGTTGCGCTCGTTTTCCAGCAGAAGGTGCACGTGGCGATGGGAAGGAAGGCCGTTGCGAATGCGCGTGGCCAGGTCATACAGGAACGAGGCCGGGTGGATCGCATGCACCGCGTCGAGTCGCAAGCCGTCGAAGCGATAGTCGCGCAGCCACATCAGCGCGTTGTCGACGAAGAACTCGCGCACGCGGGCGCGGCGGAAGTCGATCGCCGGGCCCCACGGCGTGGGCGTATCCGATCGGAAGAACGCAGGGGCATACCGTGGCAGCGCGTTGCCATCGGGGCCGAGATGGTTGTAGACCACATCCAGCAGCACCATCATGCCGAGCCCGTGCGCGGCGTCGACGAGCGCCTTGAGCTGGTCTGGCGTGCCGTAAGTGGCTTCGGGTGCGAAGGGCAGCACGCCGTCGTAGCCCCAATTGCGACGCCCGGGAAATTCCCCGATGGGCATCAGTTCGATGGCGGTATAACCGGCGTCGCGCAACTCCGGGAGCTGCCGCGTCACGCCTTCGAAGCCGCCCATGCATCCGACATGAAGTTCGCAGATCACCGCTTCATGCCAGGGGCGACCGCGCCAACCTTCGTGGACCCAGGTATAGCTGCCCTGATCGACCACGAGACTTGGCCCGTGGACGTCGCCAAACTGCGCGCGCGATGCGGGGTCGGGCGCGTCCTCGCCGTCGATGTGGAAGCGATAGCGTTCTCCGGGCTTGGCCTTGGTACGCAGTACGAACACGCCGTGCCGCAACGCGCGCATAGGTACGCTGCCGCGCTCCAGCGCAACGGTGACCTCGCGAGCGGATGGAGCCCACAGCCGGAATTCGGTCATCCCTGAGGGCAGCGGCGAAGCGCCCCAGCTCGCCGCCGCCATCAGCTGTCCTCCGCGCGCAGGATCAGCGTGGCGAGCGGCGGCAGCGTGAGCGTCAGCGACTGCGCGTGGCCATGACTCGGCTCGGGCAGGGTGGAGATCACGCCGTTGTTGCCCATGTTGGAGCCACCGTAGAACGCGCTGTCGGTATTGCACAGCTCGCTCCACCGGCCCGCCTCCGGCACGCCGATGCGATAGCCGTGCCGCGGCTGCGGCGTGAAATTGCTCACCGCCAGCACGGGCGCCGTGCCCTCGCTGCCATAGCGCACGAAGGCATAGACCGATTGCAGCGAATCGTCGGCGACTACCCAGCCGAAGCCGCGCGGATGGTCGTCTTCCTGGTGCAGCGCGGGCTCGTTCACCAGCACGCGATTGAGGTCGGCGACCAGGCGGCGCACGCCTTCGTGCATCGGGTCGTCGCACAGGTGCCAGTCCAGCTGGGCGTCGTGGTTCCATTCGTTCCACATAGCCAGCTCGCCGCCCATGAACAGCAGTTTCTTGCCCGGATGCGCCCACATGAAGCCGAAATACGCGCGCAGGTTGGCGAAGCGTTGCCAGTGATCGCCGGGCATGCGCTGCAGCAGCGATCCCTTGCCGTGCACCACCTCGTCATGCGACAGCGCGAGGATGAAACGCTCGGCATAGGCGTAGGTCATGCCGAAGGTGAGGTCGTGGTAGTGATAGCACCGATAGATCGGATTGCGCCGCATGTAGCGCAGGCTGTCGTGCATCCAGCCCATGTTCCACTTGTAGCTGAAGCCAAGGCCACCCTCCTGCAGTCGCCCGGTCACGCCGGGCCAGGCGGTGGATTCCTCGGCGATCACCAGCACCCCGGGGTGGCGTTCGGCGATCAGCCGGTTGAGCTCGCGAAGCAGGTCGATGGCTTCCAGGTTCTCGCGCCCGCCATGGTGGTTGGGCACCCACTCGCCCTCGCCGCGGCTGTAGTCGCGATACAGCATGCTGGCCACCGCATCGATGCGCAGGCCATCTACATGGAAACGATCGATCCACGAGAGCGCGCTGCCGATGAGGTATTGCGCCACTTCACGACGGCCGTAGTTGTAGATGAGCGTGTGCCAGTCCTGGTGAAAGCCCTCGCGTGGATCGGCGTGCTCATACAGCGCCGTGCCGTCGAAGCGCGCCAGACCATGCGGATCATCGGGAAAATGGGCACCCACCCAGTCGACGATCACGCCCAGGCCCGCCACGTGACAGGAATCGACGAAGCGTGCGAATGCGTCGGCGTCACCCATGCGAGCAGTAGGCGCATAGATGCCCAGTGGCTGGTAGCCCCACGAGCCGCCAAACGGATGCTCGCTCACCGGCAACAGCTCGATGTGCGTGAAGCCAAGTTCCTGCACGTAAGGGATCAGCTCGCGGGCCAGCGCGTCCCAGTCGAGGACGCTGCCATCGGCGTTGCGGCGCCAGGAGCCGGCGTGCACCTCATAGATCGACAACGGCGCATCGCGTCGCTGGTGCTTGGCCCGCTGCGCGCGCCAATGCGTGTCATGCCATTTCACCGAAAGCGGCGCGGCGACGATCGACGCCGAGGCCGGTGGGTGCTCCATGCGAAGGGCATACGGATCGGCCTTCAGCGGCAGGAGCTGGCCGTGGCGATCGAGCAGTTCGTACTTGTAGCGCGCGCCCGCTTCCACGCCGGGAATGAAGATTTCCCACACGCCCGCCTGATGACGAAGTCGCATGACGTGGCGACGTCCATCCCAGCCGTTGAAATCGCTGACCACCGAGACGCGCCACGCGTTCGGCGCCCACACCGCGAAATGCACGCCGGACACATCGGCAAACGTGGTCGGGTGCGCGCCCAGCTGCTGCTCGGAGTGGTGCAGCTTGCCCTGGTGGAAAGCCTGCAGCGTGCTTTCATCGAGGAGAGGCGGGAAGGCGTAGGGATCGAACAGGCGCTGTTCGGTCGTTTCCCATTGCACCCGCAGCATATAGCGCCCCGGGTCGCCTTTGGCGCGGCCGACAAAAACGCCGGCGACTTCCTGGGTGGCGCTGGCCCACACCGAACCCCGCTCGTCCAGAACGTCCACGCGACGCGCTCCGGGCAGGCACGCGCGCACCGTCCATCCGTCATCGGCCTGGTGCGGCCCCAGCCAGGCGAAAGGATCCTGGTGGTTGCCGGTCGCGATGCGGGCCAGTTGCGCGGTGTCCGCACCGTGGTTGCGCGACGCGGCGACTTCCATGCGCGACGCCATGATCAGGCTGCCGCGCGTTGTGCCACCGCTTTCGCGTACAGGGCGCTGTACTGGCGAGCCGGATCGGTCCAGTCGTGGCGCTGCGCCATGGCCGCGCGCCGCATGGCCTGCAGCAGCTCGGTTTCATCGTAGATGCGGAACGCGCGCTGCAGTGCCTGGCGCAGATCCGTCGCGCGAGGCTGCGAAAAGAGCAGGCCGGTCACGCCATCCTCGATCGTGTCCATCAGGCCGCCGGTGGCATGGGCGATGGGCAGGCTGCCGTAGGTCTGCGCATACATCTGGCTCAGGCCGCAGGGCTCGAAGCGCGACGGCATCAGCAGGAAGTCGGAGCCGGCGAACATGCGGCGCGCCAGCGGTTCGCTGAAGCCGATGCACGCGGCGACGCGCCCGCGAAAACGTCGGGCAAGGCGCATCACGGCGGTTTCCATGTCCGCATCACCCACGCCGATCAGGGCGAGCTGGCCGCCCGCCGACACGATCTGTGCGCCCACTTCGCAAACGAGGTCGATGCCTTTCTGCGCCACCATGCGCGCAACAAAGCTGAAAACCGGGCCTTCGTGCTCATCCAGGCCCAGTTCGTTGCGCAGCTGCGCGCGTGCGCGGCTGCGTATGGCGTCGGGGCTGCGGTCGCTGCCTTGCGGCAGCGCGGGATCATTGGCCAGGTTCCAGCTGCTGTCGATGCCGTTGGTGATGCCGGTGAGCCGGCCTTGCGCGGCGCGGCGGTGCAGCAGTGCGTGCAGTCCCATGCCATGCAGTGGCGTGGCGATCTGTTCGGCGTACGTCGCGCTGACCGTGGTGACCTGATCTGCCAGCATGAGGCCCGCGCGCAGGAACGAGATCTGCCCGTGGTAATCCGCCTCGGTCGCGCGCGCCGGAATGCCCAGCGTAGTGCGGACGGTCATGGGGAACAGGCCTTGGTGCGCCAGGTTGTGGATGGTCAGGATCGACGGCGTGCGGCAACCGCCCCATTGCAGGTATGGCGCGGCAAGCGCTGTCGGCCAATCGTTGAGATGCAGCAGGTCCGGCCGCCAGTCCATGCCGGTCGTGCCCATCGCTATCTGCGCCGCTGCCATCGAGAGCAGGGCGAAGCGCGTTGCGTTGTCGGTCCAGTCGGTCCCGGTGGGGCCCACGTAAGGGGAGCCGACGCGCTCGAACATGGCCGGCTGGCGTAGCACATACACATCGAGGCCATCCTCGGTACGCATGTGGCCGATGCGCGCCGCGGGCAAACCCGCAAACGGTTTCGTCCAGCCGACCCAGCGAAGCGACGGTGCACGCTCAAGCACGGCGGGATATCCAGGGATCAGCACGCGTACGTCATGCCAGCGCGAGAGCGCACGCGGCAACGCGGCGGCCACGTCGCCTAATCCGCCGGTCTTGACGAAGTCGGTCATCTCGGTGGTGACGAACAGGGCGTTGATCTGGCCGTGACGGGGACGGGAAGGACGGCTGGGGCGATGCTCGATGATGCGTCGCATGGCGTCCTTGGCGACGGGGGTGTTTCGGATCGGAATGGCTTTGGTCATGGCGCAAGGTTCTCGCGCCGGCGCGCCACGCGGGGCGGCGGCCGGTTGCTGCGTGGAGTGGGAGATGCGGCGGCCAGGGGATGGCTGCAGCAATGATCCAGACGCTAGGAGTTGGCGCATCAACTCGACGTGTAAGACATCCATAAAGAATGTGAGCGGCGAATGCCCAGTAAATAATGGTGTCCGCATTGAATTTTCTACACGCGCGACGCGTGTGCGGACGCATGGCTGAGTCCGTCACGGGATCGTCATGCGGAGGTACGTTTTTCGACAGCCTGCTCACGCCGGCGATACAGCGCGTGGACAGATCTGCGGCCACTGTCCAGGCACCTGTTGCTTGTGGAGATGCGATGATTGCCACCCGGTCGCCGGCGTCCACCGAGCGTGCACTGCTGTTGGTGGATGTCTTCAGCCATTTCAGGTTCGAAGACGGCCATGATCTGTCAGAGGCACTTCTGCGTACGGCATCGACCATCGCCGCGCTCGTCTCACAATGCAGGCGACGATCGGAGCCAGTGATCTATTGCAATGACAATTTCCAACGCTGGCACGACAGCTGGCGAGGAATTCTTGCCTACACCGCGAGCGAAGGGCTGCCCGCGTCATCGCACCTGCTCGAGGTGCTGTATCCCGCCAGCGAGGACATCGTGTTGCTGAAATCACGTCATTCGGCGTTCTACCACACGCAGCTCGTGCCCTTGCTGGAACACCTTGGCACGAAGGAGCTTTGCATCGCAGGCGCCGCTACTGACGCCTGCGTGCTGTGCACGGCCATTGATGCCCATGTGCGTGACTATCGCGTGACCATCGCCAGGGACGCGGTAGCGGCGGCAACCGAGGAGCGCCATGCGCGCGCGCTGGCGCAGATGGCCGACAGCCTGGGCTTGTGCGTCGAGCCTGGCGAAGCCTGGCTTTCAACGGTGGACGCCTGATGCGGCCCGACAAGCAGGTTGCCACCGAGGATGCGCCGTCCAGTCCCTGGTGGAAGCGCCTGAGTGCAGGGCTGGTCACCGGCGCGGCCGATGATGATCCCAGTGGCGTTGCCACCTACTCACAGGTGGGTGCGCGTTTTGGCTACGCCATGCTGTGGATCGTGTTCGTCACGACGCCGCTGATGATCGCCATCCAGATGGTGAGTGCGCGCATCGGTCGCGTGACCGGGCGCGGGCTTGCGGACAACCTCTCGCGGGAGTTTCCCAAGCCGGCCGTGTGGTCCCTGGTGACCCTTCTGGTGGTCGCCAACGTGATCAACATCGGCGCCGACCTCGCGGCCATGGGGGCGGCCGCGAAGCTCCTGTTCGGCGGTCCGGGCCTTGCGTATGCGGTCGCTTTCGCCATCGTGTCCACGGCCTTGCAGGTGTACGTCTCGTTCGAGCGCTACTCGCCGATACTCAAGGTGTTGGCGATGAGCCTGTTTGCCTATGTCGCCACCGTGTTCGCGGTGAAGGTGCCATGGGGCGAAGTGGCGCACGCCGTCGTCGTGCCACACGCAACGTGGAACCTCGATTACGTGACCGGCCTCGTCGCCGTGCTGGGTACTACCATCAGTCCGTACCTGTTCTGCTGGCAGGCGGCGCAAGAGGTGGAGGAGCTGCGCGAAAGCGATGAGCGCGAACCGTTGCGCGAGGCTGCGGAGCAGGCGCCGGAGGCGCTGCGTCGCATCGCCATCGATACCAGCGTCGGCATGATTTTCTCGAACGTCATCGCTTTCTTCATGATCGTCACCGCGGCCGCCGTGCTGCACGCGCACGGCAAGACCGACATCACGTCCACGTCGGATGCCGCCGAAGCGCTGCGGCCCCTCGCGGGACGCTTCGCGTTCACGCTGTTCTCCATGGGCATCATCAGCACCGGCCTGCTCGCGGTGCCGGTATTGGCCGGTGCGACGGCATTCGCCGTGGCAGGCGCGGCGCACGCGCCTTATGGCTTGAGCCGCAAGCCGCGTCAGGCGAAGCTGTTCTACGGCGTGCTTGTCGGATCGATGGTGCTGGGCGCTGCACTGACGCTCTCGCCAGTGGACCCGATCAAGGCGCTGTACTGGAGCGCGGTGGTGAACGGCGTGTGCGCGGTGCCGTTGATGGCCGCCATCATGCTGGTCGCGCGACGGCAGAAGGCCATGGGCAAGCAGGTCGTGCGTGGCTGGTTGCTCGTGCTGGGCTGGCTGGCGACGGTCGTGATGGGCGTCGCGGCCATCGTGATGTTCGCCACCATGGGCAAGGGATGAACCAGTGCGCGCCGGCCTGGTGGTGGCGTCGGCTGTGGCGATCATCGCGTGGCCTCATCAGGCGCATGCGGGCGCCGGTGCCTATCTGGTCGACGACGCATCGATCACGCCGGCGGGACACTGCCAGATCCAGAGCTGGGTGCAGGCATTCTCCGGCGGCCAGAAGGCGCTCAACACCTTGCCGGCGTGCAGCACGGGCCCGGTGGAATGGTCCCTGGGCGTAGCGGGGCAGAATCATCCCTACCAGCACCAGGAAAGCCCCGCCGTGAAGTGGATGTTGCGCGATCCGTCGGCGCATCCGTGGGGTGTGGCCGTCAACGTGGGCGCAACGTGGTCCAACGGCCATGTCCTGTCGCGCAACACCTATGCGGCGCTGACATGGACGCCGGAGGGTCAGCAGGATTGGGCAGTGAATACCGACGTCGGCGGGTTCTGGTCGCGCGATCGTCATTGGCAAACGCTGCTGGGGATTGGCGTGAAGTACAAGCTCACGGAACACGTCGCCATCGTGGCCGAGCATATTCATCCGTGGGTGGGCCAGGCCACGACGCAGGCGGGACTGCGCTGGATATTCCGCAACAACGACAGTGTGGACCTGATCGTGGGCCACGGCAGCGTTGCCTCGCACGACCGGTGGATGACCGTCGGACTCAACGTGGGCCTGTGAGACTCAATCGTCGCGCCGCCGCGCGCGGAACGCGACGCTGATGCGCGGGCTGACCGGCTGCGTCTGCTTGGGGATGCCGTGGTCGTAATGATGCTGGCTCTGCCAGTCCATCAGCAGCAGGCTGCCCGGGATGAGGTCGAGGTCGAAGCGTCGGCGCGGCGTGGCCTTGCTGCGTATCAGCATGCGCCGCGCCGTGCCCAGCGAAAGCAGCGCGATCGGCCGGCCTTCCATCAAGTCGGCGAGCCGGTCGTTGTGCATCGCGACGCTGTCGTGCTCGTCGCGATAAAGGTTGAGTCCGATGCTGTCGAACGCGTGGCCGGTATGCCGGCTCACGTGCTGCATGGCTTCAGCCAGTGGCTCCGGCCATGACTCGTCGCGAAAGCCGAAATGCGCTGTGAGTCGCGGTACGTCCAGCTCGCGCTCATACATCACCCGCCGCTTCTGGCTCCAGATCGTGCTGTTCAGCAGCTGTTGGAACCAGCGATCGGCCGTGGCGGCGTCGATCACGTTCTCCTCGTACACGATGCGCCCGGTGGCATCGTCCAGCAGCACGAGTGGGCCTTCGTTGAACAGGGAGAACTGGGTCATGAGAGGTGTGGAGAAGGTATGCCGTGGACTAAGGCTTGCCGGGATATTCACCAGCACTGGACTCATGGATTGCGACAACCAAAAGAGATTTCGCAGAGGGACTCGTCAACCATGAAAGCCGTCAAATGCACCGGTCTGCTGTTGTCCGCCTTGCTCTCCGTATATGCGGTGCAAGGCCTTGCCTATCAAGCCGCGCCGTCGTCAACCGGCCATCCGCCCAACAACAGCAAGACCAACCAGCGCGATGCCCACGGGGCCAATCCCACGGCGCAAAGCCAGTCCAATGACAAGGCCGACGTGGAACTGGCCGCCCGCGTACGCAAGGCCATCGTCGGTGACCACTCGCTGTCCACCACGGCCCACAACGTCAAGCTGGTGGCCAGCGGTGGCGTGGTGACGTTGCGCGGCGTCGTGCGCAATGCCGACGAGAAGGCCCGCGTGGAAACCATTGCCAGTGGCACGTCCGGCGTCAGCCGGGTCGACAACCAGCTCGACGTCGAGCATTGAGGAGAGACCGACATGAAAAGCGCCGTTTACTGCATCGCCAAGACGGTTGAACAAGCCGAGAAGATCGTCCTGGACCTGAAGCAGGCAGGATGTCCGGCCGATGATATTTCCGTGCTGCTGCCCGACCGCCGGGGCAGCAAGGATTTCGCGCACGAACACAACACCAAGGCACCGGAAGGCGCCACCGCTGGCGGCGTGGCTGGCTTGGGTGTCGGCGCGGCGCTGGGTTGGCTCATGGGCATCGGCGCGCTGGCCATTCCAGGCGTCGGGCCGTTCATCGCGGCGGGGCCGATCATGGCTGCGCTGGGCGGCGCTGCCGTGGGCACCGCCGCGGGCGGGATCGTGGGTGCGCTGGTCGGGCTTGGCATTCCCGAGTTCGAGGCCAAGCGTTACGACGCGAAGATCCGCGAAGGCAACATTCTCATCTCCGTGCACACCGAAGACAGCAAGCAGCGCTCGGTGGTGGAGGACATCTTCAAGGCGAACAACGCCGACGATATCTCCACGCGGCACGAGGCGAGTGTGTGACCGACGTGCGAATGGTGAGCGCGCCCACAGGCGGCGGCATGGAATCGACGCCATGATGAACCCTCATCACGCGAGGACGGCCGCACCGGGTCGCTGAGCAATATGGTGCTGTGGCAGGAGCGGGTCAGAAACATTTTGCTCGAAGGTGTGGCGAAGCCACATTGATTCCAGGACAGAGAACGAAGCAATGGCCACCCTCGGGCGGCCATTGCTTTGGGTCACGCATGAAGTCAGAAGACGGGCCGCGCGTTGCACGCGGACATCAAGAAAGGGGCAGCGGGCCAGGTAGAGGGAAGCCCGCTGCCCCTGTTGCGCCGCCGACGGCATGAAGCCGCTTGGGAGAGGGGGTTGCCCAAGCCTGGGCGGTGGTCGAGGCGCCCGTCAGAAATTACTCATGACTTCGCGCAGCACTGGTGAAGCGCCAATGCATGAGTTCGTTCACCATGCGCGTGCAGCGGCATGCATGCGAGAACACCTGCCAGCGCACCGTCACACCAATGAAGTGGCTGTGCAGGCGGGATCGTGATGACGCCAGTCACTTCACGTCGACCCATCGCCATCGCTGGTGTGAATAGGTTCCAGTCTCCGGATCGATCCGGCGTTCGTGCGAATGGGTCTTGCAGAGTATTCGTTCGATCGAACCCAGATGGCAGTCGCCTTGTTTGGAGAAGCAAATCGACACCATGCAACAAAACGTATCCCGCGAGGGTGGCCCCGTCCATCAGCGCTCGACCCGGGTGGTATGGGCCGCGCTTGCCGGAAACCTTGCCATCGCCGTGTCAAAGACCATCGCAGCCAGCTTCACCGGCAGCTCGGCCATGTGGAGCGAGGCGGTGCATTCGCTGGTGGACACCGGCAACCAATGGTTGCTGCTGCTGGGGATGCGACGGGCAACGCGGCCCGCGTCGGAAGCGCATCCGTTCGGCCATGGGCTGGAGCTCTACTTCTGGTCGTTCGTGGTAGCCGTGATGATCTTTGGCCTCGGCGCCGGCGTGTCGATCTACCAGGGAATAAGCAAGCTCATCCATCCCGAGACGATGAGCAGGATCTGGGTGAATTACATCGTGCTGGGCATGAGCATCGTCTTCGAAGGCTCGGTATGGCTCGTGGCCCTGCGCGAATTCAGGAAGGAAAGCCGGCGCCTCGGGTGGATACGCGCCGTGCGATCGAGCAAGGATCCCGCCGTGTTCACGGTGCTGTTCGAGGATACGGCGGCGCTCGCCGGTCTGCTGGTCGCCTTCGTGGGCGTGGCACTGACCCAGGTAACGGGCAAGTCCGTGTACGACGGCCTGGCGTCCATCGTGATCGGGTTGATCCTGGCGGCCACTGCCACGCTGCTCGCCAATGAGATCCGTGGCCTGTTGACCGGCGAAGCGGCGAGCCGGCCCGTGCGTGAGAAGATCAGGCAGCTGCTGTGCGGCCATGCCGCCGTGGAGGAAGTCCATCGCGTCTGGACGATGCATTTCGCGCCGCATGACGTGCTCCTGGCCGCGAGCGTCAAGTTCGACGATCGCCTGTCCATGGCGCAACTGGAGAACGCCATCGTCGAACTCGAGGATGCCATTCGACATCAGCAGCCGGAAATCCAGCGCATCTTCCTCGAGCCTCGCCGGCTCCCGGTGCTGACGTCGACGAAAACGGAATCGCCCTGACCCTGTCGAGCGGCCCGGTTGCGCGGCCTCGACCATCAGCGGGAGCGGGAATGTCGATGCGTCAGTGCTTTTCGACTTCACGCTCGCATCAGCCGCGAGCCCGATGCATGCATGTCATGCAAGAGGCTGCAGGCACGCGCTGAGCGGCGGCCCCATTTGCACGCGAGGTTCATGGCGTTCTCACGCCGGCTCCCGTCATCGTCGCGCAAGCTCTGGCCTGCCGTGGCGATGCGCATGGCGAGTATGCCGTCTGTGCGAAAGACCGATGCCTGCATCGCCTCCTGCGGCAACCTTTCCCATCAGGACAGCTTATGCGTGCACTGACTTATCACGGTGCCAGAGACGTGCGCGTCGCGAGCATGCCAGCCCCGACGCTTCTGCAAGACGACGATCTCCACTCAACGCAGCGTCGGGACGGGCGACAGCCTTGCGATCTTCGGCGCGGGGCCCGTCGGCGTGTAGTTCCCTTCATTCCCCAACGGAGAGCGCCATGAGCGACCAGTCGCATGATATCGATGTATTGAACGACCTCATTGCCACCACGCTGGATAGCGCCGACGGCTATAGCGACGCGGCCGACCACGCCAAGAATCCCATGATCGCGGACCTGTTCAAGCAGTGGGCGGCGGAGCGGCGCCAGGTGGTTGCGGACCTCCGGATCGCCGTGCGCGATCTGGGCGGGCAGCCGGAGGACGACGGCACCGTGCTGGCGTCGGCCCATCGGATGTTCATGGATCTGCGCTCGAGCATGAGCAACGACGACCGTGCCGTGATCGATGAAGTCGAGCGCGGCGAGGATCACATCAAGGATAAATACGAGCATGCGCTCGGCGACGAAGCACTTGGACCGCAAGCACGCGCGGCGGTGCAGGGGGCGCATACCTCGGTGCGCGCCGGTCATGACGAGATGCGCGCGCTCAAGCAATCGCGCGAGGACCGTTGACCGACCGTGTCTTCATTTGACGAGAGCTTTGTCTTTGCGCGGCAACGCTTTCACGGAAGCGACTGCACGATCGGACGCAAGAACTTTTCAAGGATAAACCCATGGATGCGATCCAGCTGTTGAAGAACGACCACCAAGCCGTCAAGGAGCTTCTCACCGAGCTTGCGGACACCACGTCGCGCGCCGTGAAGCGGCGTACCACCTTGCTGCGCGAGATCCACCTCAACCTGCACGCGCACACCACGATCGAAGAGGAAATCTTCTATCCGGCGTACAAGGAGGCGGGCGACAAGGAGCAGGCGAAGATGTATTTCGAGGCGCTGGAAGAACACCGCGCGGCGGAAGACCTCGTGCTGCCCGATCTATTGCAGACCGACCCGTCGTCCGAGCAGTTCTCCGGACGTGCCAAAGTGCTGAAGGAGCTGATCGAGCACCACGTCAAGGAAGAAGAACAGGATATGTTCAAGCAGGCCAGGTCCCTGCTGGACAAGGCGACCCTGCAGGAGCTGGGTGAGCAGATGGCGCAACGCAAGCAGGAAGTCATCAAGGAGTGGAAGTCGGCCAAGGCGGAGTAGCCGGGAAAGAAGCACGTCGCTTCTGCCAACGTTCCATCCCTGGCCCAAGTTGATTGGGCGCCGTCGCGCATGGCCGTCCGGAGGGCGGCCATGCGGCCGGGATGCTCTTGAAGCCTCGCGTGGCGCGAGCCGCGCTATCGGCGGCCGACGTCGCGGTCGGCCTCTTTCTGGCGTCGCTCTTCACCTTCGTTGATCTTCTGGTCGCGTTCTTTCTGTTCCTTCGCATCCATGTCGGCGACGCGGTTCTCGTTGCGGTCACCGCTGCCATGCTTGGGCGGATAGGGAGGTTTCTCGGGCATCGGTGTGGCTCCTGTGTTGGCGGCGTTCAGAAGCGCGTCAGTCGCGGGGCATGCTTGCGAGGGACGCCGCAGGAGCAAAGCAAGCCTCGTACCGTCCCGACGCGCCGTACTTTGTCGTCCCAGGCACGAAGTCGGCAGTCACTTTTTTCCGGCGTGCGGAAAGTTTTCCGTGAATACCACGGTCAGCCGAGGCTGACGCGCTGTCGACTTTTGCATGGCTAGCGTCTGGCTCAGTCGGCCAGCATCCGATGGCTCCGGAGCCAGCGCGAGAGGCCACGCCACCCTTCGAGTTCCTCATGCCAGGTAAGCTGTCGCGTTACGCCCAGATTCTCCGCTTTGTCCTGCGCTATCGCCGCGCCGGCATCTTTCGTCAGGAAGATCCGGGGGAGGCGCCTTCGGCGGCGGATGATCCCGAACGTTTCGTCGCCGACCTCGAGCGCCTCGGCCCTGCCTTCATCAAATTGGGACAGGCGCTTTCCGGAAGGCCCGACCTGGTCAACGTGTCATACCTCACTGCCCTGGAGAAGATCCAGGATGACGTGGATCCGGTGCCCGTGCAGGACATCCGCGAAACGATCAGGCATGAACTAGGCGACGAGCCCGAGCGGATCTTCCTTCGTTTCGATGATCAGCCGCTGGCCGCGGGATCGCTCGCGCAGGTGCATGCGGTGACGTTGCGCGATGGCGTCGACGCCGCCGTGAAAGTGCGCCGGCCCGGCATCGAGCAGCGCATCCGCACCGACCTGCATATACTCGAGCGCATCGCGCAGGGCTTTCAGCGGCACACGAACATGGGCCGCCGCTACGGCGCCGTGCAGTGGATAGACGAACTGCGCCGGAGCCTGCTCAACGAGCTGGACTTCCTGGCCGAGGCGGCCTACATGCGGCAGTTCGCCGGTCAACTGGAAGGCTATCCCCGGCTGTACGTTCCGGCCGTGCACGAGAAGTACTGCTCCGGCGGCGTGCTCACCATGACCCGGGTGCACGGCGACAAGCTGCGTTTCGGAGCGCCGCTGCCGGTCAGCGAGGCCGTGGCGACCGAGCAGGCAGGACAGCTGCTGTGCGCCTACATCGATCAGGTGTTCCTGCATGGCCTCGTGCACGTGGACCCGCATCCGGGCAACCTGGTGCATACGACGGACGATCGCCTGGCGCTGCTCGATTTCGGCATGATCGCGGGCATCGCGCCCGTCACGCGCCGGACACTGCTCAAGGTGTTGCTGTTTGCGTCCGAGGGCGATGGCGATTCGGTGGCCCGGTTGTGCGAGCGCCTTTTCGTCGAGTTGCCCGAGGCGGACCTCGTGGGCTATCGACGTGCCGTAGGCGATGCCGTGCTGCGCTATGCCGTCACGCATGGCGAGGCAACGCTGGAAATGGGTCGCCTGCTGCTCTCGCTGACCACCATCGGCGCGCAATACGGCCTGCGCCCTCCGGCAGAACTGAGTCTGCTGGGCCGGGCCATGCTCAATCTCGAGCCTGCGCTTCGTTATCTGGCGCCGACGTTGCCGACCCGCGAACTGATCAGTGCCAACCTGCGTCGCCTGCTCGTGCAGGAACTGCGGCCCAAGGCATCCCCGGCGGAATACGGCATCGTGGCGCTCGATGCGCGGCGCGCGCTGCTGGATGCCCCCGAGCAGGTGACGCGCATTCTGCAGACGCTCGCCGACAACCGCATGCGGTTCCGGATTGACGGTCTGGAGGAATCGCATCTCATCGAAAACCTGCAGAAAATCGCCAACCGCATTGCCACGGGCGTGATCGCCGCCGCGCTGTTCATTGCAGGCGCCATGCTCGACCGGTCGGAGCATGGCATCCACGATACCTTGCCCA
Organism: Dyella jiangningensis; assembly: GCA_000632805.1. GTDB lineage: Bacteria > Pseudomonadota > Gammaproteobacteria > Xanthomonadales > Rhodanobacteraceae > Dyella > Dyella jiangningensis. Next base: position 1,754,789 of record CP007444.1, read on the forward strand.
TGGTCATGTACATCGCCGGCGCCGTGATGGGCGCCGGGTTGCTGCTCAGCTCGCTGCGCCGCGATCGCTCGCCCAACGATGACGGGCGTTGATCGCCCTCAGTGGCGAGCGGTGACGTCGGGCAGCTCCGATCGCACCACGAATTGGCGAACCAGGTCGGCGAGGTGTTCGTCGTGCCAGGTCGCCATGGCCTGTTCCTGGCCGTAGAGTCGATCGAAAATGTCGACCAGTGCCGTCTCGCCGGCGACCTGGGCCGCGGTGCTCAAGGCGCGGTAGACCGACATCTCCATGCGCTCGAACGATGCGAGCATGATGGCGCCCTTGACCACCTCATCGTTGCTGGCGACCTGGAACATGTTCTGGCCAAGCGCCATGAGTCGGACGCCGGCCTCGCGCCACGCCGAAGGAGTCGTCCGGTAGTCGTGCAGCAGATCCTCCAGGATCGCCCGTTGCGACCGGGTTTCGTCACGATGCAGTTTCAGCCGGTCGCGCAGGTCCGGATAGTGCTCGATGCGGCGCAGCTGGCTCACCAGCAATTCCTCGGACTGCACTTCCATGGCGTGGGCATTGCGGATCCAGTCGATCAGGAGTTCCCGTGCTTCGGTCATGACGACACTTCCCGGTGGTTGAAGAAGGTGAAGGTCAGCAAGAGCCATGCCTTGATGTCCCGTCGTTAGCCTGCCCACGACCGATACAAGCTCGCGCGTGGATTTCGTAAAACTTTTGATGCATGGACGCGTGCCAGGCCGCCCTGTCGACACGAATGTGCTGGATGGCTCATGGGCGCGTGAGGCGTGCGTTGCCATTCGCCAACGCTCCATGAACAATTGGGCGCGGCGCATGGCGAACGAGTCATCCGTCGAGGCGACCGATCAATCGCTGCGCATCGAACGGTGCGTCGACCTTGGTATCGTTGTCGAAGTACACATAGACATCGCGCGTCTGGCGCCGGGGTGCGCCGGGCCGGAGGATAAGCCCGGTATCCGCAGGCTGGTCACCATGGCGCCAGGCATCGATCTTTCGCGCCCACGCGTCCAGCGATGCATCGCTGTAGCGTCCACCGTAGAGCTTGTTCTCGCCATGCAGCCGCACGTACATGAAGCCTGCCGTGACGTCGTGGATCATCGGCCAGCGTCCGGCGCCGTCGGAAACCACCACGGCCACGCCGTAGTCGCGCGCAAGGCGAATGAAGTCTTCGTCGAGGAAGCTCTCGTGCCGGACCTCCAGCGCGTGCCGCAGGCGCTGCTGTTTGAAAGCTTCGGTGGTCGACACCTTCGCATGCCTTCCGGCGATGGCCAGGGCGTCGGCGCCACGCCGCGGCAGGTCGGCCATGAAGGCCTCGATGCGCTCGCGGTCGTAGCGGAAATTCGGCGGCAGCTGCCAAAGCAGCGGCCCCAGCTTGGCGCCCAGCTCCAGCGGGCCCGATGCGAGAAAGACCGAGAGTGGTTCATCCAGGTCTTTCAGCCGCTTCACGTGCGTGAGGAATCGGGGTGCCTTCACGGCGAAGACAAAACCGGGCGGCGTGCGCTGTCGCCACTCGCGATAGTTTTCCGGCCTCTGCAGCCGGTAGAAGGATGCATTCAGTTCGATGGTGTTGAATTGCCGCGACGCAAAGTGCAGTTCGCTGTCCACGGGAAGGTCGGCGGGATAGAACACCTTTCGCCAGGGTCGATAGCTCCATCCCGATATGCCGATACGCAGGCGCGCCATGCATGCTTCCTAGGGCCTTACACACGCGCACCGTAGCGGCGAGGGTGCGCACTGCATGTGGACGAGCCCGGTTCGTGTCATGGCGTGCGTGCCGCGGAGCTGGATGACGCGGGCGTGGATTCCGGTCGCGGCTCCCTGTGGCGGGCGGCGCGGTAAAAGCCCACCGCAAGAATGATCACCATGGCGATGATGAAGACGATCCATGCGGCGCGCCGCGGGGTTCTCATGAAGGCACCTGCGTGGGTCCGGTTATGACGACAGGGATTTGATGACGGCGTCGAGACTCTGGCGCACCTTGTCGATGCCTTCCCAGGGGTCCGAGCGCTGGCGCTTGAGGCGCGCGACGGCGGTCTTGATGTTGAACTGCGAGGCGCTCTTGAGCTTGCCCAGCTCGCTCCAGCGCAAGGGCATGGCGACTGGAGCGCCCGGTCGCCCGCGCAGCGAATACGACGCCACGGCGGTGGCGCCGCGGCCATTGCGAAGATAATCCACGTAGATCTTCCCGCTGCGCCGGGCCTTGCTGCTCACCGCGATGAACTCGAGCGGATGCATCGACTCCAGCACCTGCGCAAAGCTCTGCGCGAACTGCTTGACCTGCGTCCAGGGCGAGGGCGGCTCGAGGGGCACGACGACGTGCAGGCCCTTGCCCCCTGTGGTGCGAAGAAAACATTCCAGCCCGAGTTGATCCAGCAGCTGACGCATCAGCCGCGCCGCGGCCTTGACGCGCGTCCAGCTGACATCCGGCCCGGGGTCCAGGTCGAACACGACGCGATCGGCACAATCGGGGTTGTCCACGTGGGCGCCCCATGGATGGAATTCGATGGCGTTGAACTGCACGAGTTCCAGGATGGAATCGGCGCTCTCGGGGTAGAGATAGACGGCAGACGCGCCGGTTTCTTCCTTGAGTCGCGCCGAGCCCACATGCTTGAGGCCGCCCGTGGGGATGTGTTTCTGGAAAAAGCTCGGCTTGCCGATGCCGTTGGGCCAGCGGATCACGGATGTCGGGCGGTTCAACACGCCCGGCAGGAACCAGTCCATCACGGCCTTGTAATAGTCGGCCACGTCCTGCTTGGTGATCCCTTCGCCCGGGTAGACCTCGCGATCCGGGTGCGTGATGGCGATGGCCTCGCTACGGCTTGCCTGCTTCCTGCGCACCGGCGTTCGCATGTGTTTTACACGGCCGTCGCTGCCGCCGCCGTCGGTGCCTCGATCGCTGCTGCGCAGATCCGCGGGCGACTTGTCCAAGCGCATCGCTTTGAGGCTTGGCTGTCGCAGCAGGCCCTGATTGCCGATCCCGCGATAGAAGACTTCGGCCACGGCGGTGGGCGGGATCCAATGCGCGTCCCTGGGTGCTTCGCCCGCGTGCTTGATGCTGGGCACGCGCGTGCCTGCCTTGGCCAGCGAGCGAGTGAGATCGCGCAGCATGTCGTCGGAAAAGCCGCTGCCTACGCGCCCCATGTAGGTCCAGTCGCCATCGGGCGCCGGCTTCGCCAGCAGCAATGAACCGAAGCCCTTGCGGGAGCCCTTGGCGGCCGTGTAGCCCACGACGGCAAACTCGTCCGACTCCAGGCGCTTTACCTTCACCCAGTCGTCGCCGCGGCCGCTGCGATAGGGCGAGTCGGCGCGTTTGCACATGATGCCCTCGAGGCGGTTGTCGCTGGCGTTCTGGAATACCTGTTCGCCGTGGCCGACCACGTGTGTGCTGTAGCGCAGCTGGGGTGGCGCATCTTCCAGCAGTCGCTCGAGCGCGTGCTTGCGATCCACCAGCGCGGTGCGCGAGAGGTCGAAGCCCTCCAGATACGGCATATCGAACAGCATGTACAACAGCGGCGAGGCGCGTTCGCCCGAGAGGGTTTGTTGCAGGGCGTTGAAATCGGGGCGACCGTCCGAAATGGCGATGAGCTCGCCGTCCAGCCGGCCGGTCGAAAGACCAAGGGCTTCGATGGCCTGGCGCATCTCGGGCAATTTCTCGGTCCAGGAAAGACCGTTTCGCGACCACAGCTCGACGGTGCCATCGCTGATCGTGGTGAGGATGCGATAGCCGTCCCACTTCACTTCGTTGAGCCACAGGTCGCCGGTCGGCGGTGATGTCCGCAACGTGGCCAGCTCGGGCTTGAAGAAGCCGGCGGGCAGGGCGTGTTTCCTGGCGCCAGGAATCTTCCCGATCCACGTTGCGGGAGACGCGCGACGATGCCTGGTGGTCGGCGCGGCCTTGCGCCTGGTGCGCTTGAGTTTCTCGGCCACCTCCTTGGCGCCGCCGCTCTTGCCCGCGGCGCGCTGCGTGCTTTTCACCATGGCGGTGTCGAGCAGGTCATCCGCCTCCACGTCCGAGGCGTAGGCGTCCTGGTCCTTGATGAGAAACCACGTGGGTTTCTTCTCGGCGCGATGGCTGCGCACCAGATGCCAGCGGCCCTTGAGCCGCTGGCCGAAAAGTTCAAAGCGCAGGTGCCCCTTCTGCAATTGTTCTTCCGGGTCGCCGAACGCCGACCAGACGCCGGTATCGAAAGTATCGACGTGACCGGCGCCGTAGCCGTCGGGAATATCGCCCTGGAACGCGGCATAGGAGACGGGATGGTCTTCCACCTCCACGGCCAGTCGTTTCACCGCGGGATCGTAGCTGGGCCCCTTGGGGCAGGCCCAGCTCTTCAGCACGTCGCCAACCTGCAGCCGGAAATCGTAGTGCCGGCGCCGTGCGTGATGCAGCTGCACGACGAACAGCTCGCGGCCTGTCCCGATCGCGGAACCCTCAGGGCGCGGCTCGGGCGTCCGGTCGAACCGTCGTTTTCGTTCGTAATCGCGCAGCGACACGGCTATTTGCCGAGCGCCTTGGCTACATCCTTGGACATGACGCCCACGCGCTTCACGGCGTCACGCAGCTGTTGTTCCGAGACGCTCCATTTCTGCGTCCAGTAACGAACCTCGTAGTCTTCGTTGACATTGACACGCTCCGCATCGCGCGGTGCTCGCTGGGTCTTGTCATCGGTCATGGCGGCTCCTCCGGGGAAGGAGCTCAACCATTCTCACGGCGATGGTGAATGGCCGGTCAAGCGTCTGCGAACGGACCCTGCAGGGCAGCCGGCAGCTTCGCGGCCGCGAGTGCGGGCATCACGCCACGACCATGCGCGCCATGCCGGGCTTTAACGTCCGCTGCGTCAGGGTTGAACGATCTCCGGGGACCCGGATGAGCGCATTGGACCGAGACGGCACAGATGAGCAACAAGCGGACGAGCGAACCGAAAGCCTTGCAGGTGTCACCATGAAGCCAACCCGGCGACTGCATGAGCTCGGTCAGAGCCTGTGGCTGGACAACATCACCCGTGACCTGCTCGACAGCGGCGCGCTGCGTCGCTATATCGACGAGTACTCGGTCACCGGACTCACCTCCAACCCGACCATCTTCGACGCGGCCATGAGCAGCGGGCACGCCTACGACGCGGACATCCGTCACAAGGCGAGGGCAGGCATCACCAGCGAAGCGCTGTTCATGGAGCTGGCCCTGGCCGATCTGCGGCGCGCGGCGGACCTGTTCTATCCCGTGTTCGAGGCCAGCCGCCATCAGGATGGCTGGGTGTCAATGGAGGTGTCGCCGCTATTGGCCGCCGACACCCAGGGCAGCATCCGCGCGGCCGCGCAAATCCATCAGCAGGCGGCACGCAGCAATCTTTTCGTGAAGATTCCGGGTACGCCCGAGGGTGTGGTTGCCATCGAGGAATCGATCTTTGCGGGCATCCCCATCAACGTGACGCTGCTGTTTTCGCGCGATCAGTACGTGGCCGCCGCCGAGGCCTATATGCGGGGCATCGAGCGCAGGCTTGAGAAGGGGCTGACGTCGCAGGTGTGTTCCGTGGCTTCGCTGTTCGTCAGTCGCTGGGATGTGGCCGTCAAGGACAAGGTGCCCGATGCGTTGCGCAACACGCTGGGCGTGGCGGTCGGCAAGAGGACCTATCGCGCCTACGCGGACATGCTGGCGTCGCCGCGCTGGCGTGCGCTTGCCGATGCCGGTGCGCTGCCGCAGCGCCTGCTTTGGGCGAGCACGGGCACCAAGGACCCTCAGGCGTCGGACACCTTGTACGTCGAATCACTGGCTGCGCCGGACACGATCAACACGATGCCCGAAAAGACCCTGAAGGCCTTCGCCGAGCACGGGGCGATCCGTGGCGTTCTGCCGAAAGATGGCGGTGACGCCGAAGCGGTACTGGCACGATTCGCCGAGGCGGGCGTGGACACCGACGCGCTTGCCATGCAACTGCAGAAGGAGGGAGCGGAAGCCTTCGTGAAATCCTGGAAGGAGCTGCTCCGGCGAATCGCGGAGAAAGGCGAGGCGCTCCGCAGCAGCCACGCATCCTGAGCGACGCGGAGAAGGTCGCCATCACCTCTGACATGAATCGACAGCGCGAAGTGCGCTTCTTCGGATAACCGCATGGCCAACGATTTCGACAAGAAATGCATCGACACCATCCGCTTCCTGTCCGTCGACATGGTGCAGAAGGCAAACAGCGGACATCCCGGCCTTCCGTTGGATGCGGCGCCGATGGCGTATGCGTTGTGGATGCGATGGCTGAAGTTCAACCCTGCGAACCCGCAGTGGTTCGATCGCGACCGCTTCGTGCTTTCCGCGGGCCACGGTTCCGCGCTGCTCTACAGCCTGCTCTACCTCACCGGTTACGACCTCACGCTGGACGATCTCAAGCAGTTTCGCCAGTGGGGCAGCAAAACGCCCGGGCATCCCGAGCGCGGGCATACGCCCGGTGTGGAAACCACGACAGGGCCGCTGGGGCAGGGCATGGCGAATGCGGTCGGCATGGCGATGGCCGAGGCACAGCTGGCGGCCCGCTACAACAAGGCCGGGCACACGGTTGTCGATCACTACACCTATGCGCTCGTCAGCGATGGCGACCTGATGGAGGGTGTCGCTTCGGAGGCCGCCTCGCTTGCGGGGCATCTCAGGCTGGGCAAGCTGATCTGCCTGTACGACGACAACGCCGTGACGTTGTCCGCAGGCGCCGGCATCACGTTTTCCGAAGACAGGCGGCGTCGCTTCGATGCCTATGGATGGCACACCATCCGGATCAACGACGGCAACGATCTCACCGCGATCGAGGCCGCCCTGGAGACGGCGCGCGCCAAACACACGCGGCCGACGATGATCCTGGTGCGCACGCATCTCGGTTATGGCTCGCCCGAGCAGGACAGCTTCAAGGCGCATGGATCGCCGCTCGGCGCCGAGGGCGTGCGAAAAACCAAACAGACGCTTGGATGGCCAACCGAACCGGACTTCCTGGTGCCCGACGACGTGCTGGCGCATTTTCGCCGCGCGCTTGCACGGGGTGAACAACTGGAGTCGGCATGGAACGCCCGCATGGAAGCCTACGCCAGGGCTTTTCCCGAGCTGCATGCCGAACTGCAGCTGTCCATCCGCGGAGAACTTGCCGACGGATGGGACGCGGACATCCCAGTGTTTCCGACAGACGCCAAGGGCATGGCGACGCGTGACGCCTCGGGCAAGGTCATGAACGCGTTCGCTTCCAAGGTGCCGGCGTTCACCGGTGGCTCGGCCGATCTGGACCCTTCCACCAAGACCGCGCTGAAGGGGCTAGGTGATTTCAATCCGGAGGCCACGAAGGGCGAAGACCTGCAAGGTTCGGACTCGGCGGGCTGGGGCTACTGGGGCCGCAACCTGCATTTCGGCGTGCGCGAACATGCCATGGGCGCCATCGCCAATGGTCTCGCCGCGCACGGCGCCATGGTGCCCTTCGGGTCCACCTTCCTGATCTTTTCCGACTACATGCGGCCGCCCATCCGTCTGGCCGCCCTGATGGGCCTGCATGTCGTGCATGTATTCACCCACGACAGCATTGCGCTGGGCGAAGACGGCCCGACACACCAGCCCATCGAGCAGTTGGCGAATTTGCGCGCCATTCCGCGCCTCATCCTCATCCGTCCGGCGGATGCGAACGAAACAGCCGTTGCCTGGCGCGTGGCGATGGAGACCAGAAACCGCCCCGTCATGCTGGCGCTTACGCGACAGAACGTACCCACGCTGGATCGCGAGCGGCTGGCGTCGGCGGATGGGCTGCGTCGCGGTGGCTACGTGCTGAGCGATGCGCCCGATGGCAAGCCGGCATTGATCCTGATCGCCAGCGGCTCCGAGGTCGGCCTGATCGTCAAGGCTGCCGAATATCTCGAGCAGGAAGGTGTCGCCGTGCGCTGCGTGTCGATGCCGAGCTGGGAACTCTTCGAGGCATTGACGCAGGCCGAACGCGACGAGGTATTGCCGCCTGACGTGCACGCCAGGCTGGCCGTGGAGCTGGGCGTATCGCAAGGCTGGGAACGCTATATCGGCCCGGGCGGTGACATGCTCGGCATCGAGCACTTCGGCGCGTCCGCCCCCGCCGAGGTGTTGCTGGAAGCCTATGGCTTCACCGTGGATGCGGTGATCGAACGCGCGAAGGCGCTGCTCGCCCGATAGCGGCAGCGCCCGTGCACGTCATTCCTTCTTGATGGGATGGCCGCCGAACTCGTTGCGCATGGCGGACAGCAGCTTGTCGGTGAACGAGTCATCGTCGCGCGAGCGCAATCGTTCGATCAGCGACTGGGTGATCACCGGTGCCGGCACGTTGAGCTCGATGGCTTCATCCACCGTCCAGCGACCCTCGCCGGAGTCGGCGACATACGGCGCGATGCCGGCCATGTCCGGGTTCTTCTCCAGCGCATCGGCCGTGAGGTCCAGCAGCCACGAGCGCACCACGCTGCCATGGCGCCAGATCTCGGCAACGGCGTGCAGGTCCAGCCCAAACGCGGTCTTGTGCTTGAGGATGGAAAACCCTTCGGCGTACGCCTGCATCATCCCGTACTCGATGCCGTTGTGGACCATCTTGGTGAAGTGGCCGGAACCGACCGGCCCCACGCGACCCCAGCCATTGTCCTTGGCGGGCGCCAGCGCTTCGAATATCGGACGCAGGCGTTCCACGGCCGCCTCGTCGCCACCGATCATGAGGCTGTAACCCTCGTCCAGGCCCCACACGCCGCCGCTGGTGCCGCAGTCCACATAGGCGATGCCGTGCGCGTCGAATTGCTTCGCCCGGCGCAAGGTGTCCTTGTAATTCGAGTTGCCGCCATCGACGACGATGTCGCCTGCCGCAAGCAGCGGGAGCAGCGCGTCCAGACTTTTGTCCGTCACCTCTCCTGCCGGCACCATGAGCCACAGTGCGCGCGGTGCGGGCAGGGCGGCGACCAGCGCCTCCAGTGAATCCGCCGACGCTGCGCCGTGTTCCTCCAGCGCTTTTCTTGCCGTCGCCTGCGGATCGAAGCCCACTAGCTCGTGTCCGTCACGCAACAGACGCTGCGCCATGTTGGCGCCCATGCGCCCCAAACCGATCATGCCGAGTTTCATGAAATGTCCTTGTGCATCGAGCGAGATAGCCAGAGCCTAAATGTGGCATCCGATGCCGGAGGTCAATGAGAAGCGTTGGTCGCCTGTGCGTCAAAGCGAGGCATTCGCGAATGCGCGGTAGCCACCATGGAGCCATGCGAACGCCGTAAGCGATTGATTCGCAGGAAGTGATCGACTCGATCAACAGCCTGCAAGCGTGGCATCGAATGGGCGCGGCGATCAGCAAACCATCGTTGTGGGCATGCACAAACGAATCGACCCCGGGCATGCCGGGGTCGATCCGTCCCACAAGGCAGCTTGGGCGACGCCAGGAGGGGGGTGGTCGCGCCCAAACCGCTTTTCATCGAGCCGGCCTTCAACAGGCGCGGCTCGGGTCGATCAGTCGAACTTGTAGTCGAACGTGAGGAACCACTCGCGGCCGTTGTATTCGCTGGCGGTCTGTCCCGTCGTCACGAACTCGAAGCCGCCGGCGTAATAGGGGATCGCGCCGACCTTGTCGAAGATGTTCGACACGGTGAGCTTCAAGCGGGTGTCGGGATTGATCTGGTAGCCCACCGAGCTGTTCCAGGTGATCCACACCGGGGTCCTGCCGTGATACGTGGTGGAGTCGGCAACGGTCACCGGGTTGCCATCCTGCGTGACCTGGCAGACGCCCGTGCTGATCGACTGGCTGCCGTTGATCACGTTGACCATGCCCGGCTGGATGCCGTTGGGCAACACGGTGCAGCCCGCGTAGTTCGGAGCGCGCATGCTGCCGTCGCGCACGCCGGAAATCGACACGTTCCACTTGCCCTTGGTCCAGTCGCCGATCCACGTCATGCGGCTCGCCACGTTGTTGTAGCGGGTGTTCTGCAGCGGATCGGACGCGAGTACGCGCTGCTTGTACTCGAGGTTGTTGGTGTAGTTGATGCTGGCGCGGAAGTCACCGCTGTCTTCGGTGTGCAGCTTGTAGTCGAGCAGGGCATCGATACCGCTAACGTACAGCGACGCCTCGTTGATCGGGCCGGACTGCTCCGAGACGATCTGGCCGGCCGCATTGCGCTGGACCATCTGCGTGACCATCTGGCAGTACTGCGATCCCGGCACGTGGGCCGTGTACGGCGACAAGGTGGAGGTGCCGCTGGGCTGCACGCCGGTAAGACAGCCGGCTTCGTCCACCAGCACGGTGTCCTTGTCGAGGTACTGGATGGCATTGTCCACGCCCATGTGCCAGTAGTCGACCGACATCGACAGGCCTTGCACGCCCGGGATCTGCCACACGAAACCATACGTCCAGGAGTGGCCGGTCTGCGGTTCCAGCAGGCGGCTGCCGTTGGTGTACAGGGTGTAGTACTGCGAGGTGGGGCGCTGCACCAGGTTGCACCAGGTGCTGTTGGACTGGCCCGACTTGATCGCGTTGATGCACTGCAGGGGATCGATGTAGTCACCCACCGGCGACGTCGAGCCGGTCAGGTAGATGGCCTGCATGTCCGGCGCCTTGAAGTTCGTGCCGTAGCTGCCGCGCAGCAGCAGGCTGTCGAACGGGCGATATTCGATGCCGGTACCCCAGGTCTTGGCCACGTCGGCCTTGCTGGCGTCGTTGTATTTATCGGCGCGGCCGGAGATGGTCCAGGTCAGCGAATCGAGCAGCGGCACGCGGAACTCCGTGCCCAGCGAGAAGCGCTGACGGGTGCCTTCGCCGGTGAGGTAGGCGCCAAACGGGTTCTGGAACGTGGTCGGGTCGAGACCGCGGACATCGGGCGAGAGCTTGAAGCCGTTGTGCGCGGCTTCCAGCACGGCGGCCCAACCCACCGAGTCATTGGCCCACGGCAGCTTGAACAGGTCGCCATTGATGCGGAACTGCGCCTGGTCCAGCCACGAGGACGCGGTGTTTTCGCCGTTCACCGCGAACTGGCCGTACTGCTGCGGGGTGATCGGGTTCCACCACTGCTGCCAGTTCATCGCATAGATCGGATCGCCGGCGGCCGAGGTGCCCAGCTGCTTGCCGAGGAAGAAATCGTTCATCCCCTGCTGGTTGTACGCGGTGTAATCCTCGCGCACGGTGTAGCGCTGGCTGTTGAGGTTCAGGTCCCAGTTGAAGCGGCTGTCGAACATCGTGCCGCGCAGGCCGAGCTCGAGGTTCCAGTTCTGCTCGCGATCGTGGGTGTTGGCCGACGTGCCCATTTCCGTCGCGGTCAGCTGGCGAATCGCCTGGCTGATCACCTGGCCCGTGCTCTGGTCGTAGAACTGACCGGTGCCGAACGCATTCAACTGGGTGTTGGAGATGCCCACCGTGTCATACAACGCGGCCGAGCCGTACACCTGCATGCCGTTCGAGAAGTCGTACTCGCCGCCCACATAGCCATTGGTGCTGCGGGTGCCGCCGGTCAGCACCCAGTCCTGGAACAGGTGGGGCTGCGCGCAGTAGTAGCCGTTGTCGGTGATGCTGGCGATCTGCGTGCCGTTGGTGGTGACGGTATGCGACTGCTGCAGCTGCGAGTTGGTGAACTTGGAGCAGGTGCCGGTGGGCGGCGTGATGTACTGGCCATTGGCGCCCTTCGCCGAGAGCGCGATGGCGCCGGCCGCGTCGTACTGGTAGCCGAACATGCGCGCGGCCGGGCCCCAGGCGCCATAGCCTGCGTCGGACACCGAATCCTGGTACGGGCGATCGTGACCCCACAGCGCGGTGCGGTTGGTCTTTTCCAGGTTGTACTGGATGTGCCAGTTCTCGCCGGACTTGCCGCCGAGGAAGTTGATGTCGCCATAGCTGCGGCCGCCGCGGGTAGCGCCACCGCCCGTCACCTGCAGTTCGTCACCCTGGTAGTTCTTCTTCAGGATGACGTTGACCACGCCGGCCACGGCATCGGAGCCGTAGATCGACGAGGCGCCCGAGGCCAGGATCTCGACGTGGTCGATCATGCCGGTCGGGATGTTGTTGTAGTTCTGGAAGTTGCTCTGCTTGTTGAGCGGCTGCGGGTAATCCACCACGCGATGGCCGTTGATCATCAGCAGGCTGAAGCCGGGGCCCAGGCCGCGCAGGTTGACCGAGCGCGCATTGACCGAGCTGGAACCCCACGAGGCCGAATCGGAAATCTGCTGGCCCACCTGGGGAAGCGAATCGAGGAATTCCCACAACGTGGTGAAACCCTGCGCCTTGATCTGTTCAGCGGTAACGGAGACCACGGGCGCCGGGCCCTCGACCTCCACGCGCGGAATCATCGAGCCGGTGACGGTGATCGCCTTCAGGTCAACCGCCTTGGCGGGCTTGGACGACTGCGCATCCGTCTGCGCGCTTTGCTGCGTGGATGACTGGTCACTACCGGACGGAGCCGACTGCGCGAAGGCAAGCGGCGCGAATAGCGCAAGCGCCAGGGAACTGGCGAGAACGCTGCGACGTAGACAGATGCTGCTCATGAAAATCCTCCCCGTAAAGCTTCAATGTTGTGATTGCTTTTGAGTTTTGCGCTCGCCAGCTCTACTCACTTCTCTGCGCTGTATTCGTTCGCTTGCCGACCCCTGTCACGGTCCCCTCCCGCAACAGACGCTCCTACCCGCCCGGCTCGCGACAAGGCCGCGTGACGGCTTTGTCTATAGGTGTCCCTACCATTGGTCCGTCATCGATGCTCGTGGGCCACCTCGGCCCAAGGCCCGTATCCACGCCGTACACGGATCATCCGGTTCACTGCAGCGGGGTACGCACCCCGGCCTCGGCATGGCGGTGTTGCTGGTTGGCTGCATCAAGTGCTTGCGCCGCATACCACTCTCCCCGCGACCGTACCGGCTCGCCGTGCTCATCCGTCAGGTAGGATTCATATACGAACTGCAAGTTCATATGTGATTTTGATTAGCGTTATAGGCGCAATCTGGATCGATGCAAGTTGCACTGCAACATAAACGCAAAAGATTCGGAGGCGAATGGAGGGATACTCGCCCAAGTTATTGAAATATTTTGAGTTACGCTCGCCTGGCGCGATGAGCTGCGTGCCCGTTCCGGCTGCAAACAACCTGACTTCACGCTGTCTGTGGGCGACGGCGACGCGGCGAGCAGTGAGCAAGCGTCAGTCGCGCCGAGGAGGGCGTCGGTGAGTGAAGCGGCAATCTCGCCGCCGATCCGATATCGCAGCCGCCTCAACCCGGGGTGGGAGGGAGCTATGCCAGCTGCGGCTAGGGTCGAGGGCCGCTGTTGAGGCAAGGTTCGAGGCGCGGGCATGCATCGCCGCCACGCCCCGATGCATCCAGCGAGTGGCGAGCTGCGCGATTGAACAGCTCGCGCTCAACAGGCGAGAGAAATCCTGGGCGCCGCCAGGACGAGTTGGCCGCGTGCGCTCTTATTAATGCGACAGAAAGACAGGCAAGTGACTCGTCAGGAGAAGCTCCCGTGTTACTCCGCCCAGTGCCCATTCCCTGAATCGCGAGTGGCCATAACCGCCTGCGACCACCAGTTCCGCATGCATAGTTTTTGCGTGAGCGAGAACAAGGCTCGCGATATCCATGCCGAGCGATGCCTGCACGACGGGCTTCGCTTTGACGCCATGCCGATCCAGGTGCGCGACGATCAGTGGCAAGGCGCGGCGGTTCTCTTCGGCGTTCGAATCATCGACCAGGGCCAGGATGTCGACGGAGTCTGCTTGCCGCAAAAAGGGAAGGGCGTCGTGTACCGCACGAGCCGACTCGCGTGTCGGAGTCCAGGCGACAACGATTTTCGCGGGCTGGCCCTGAGGCTTGGCTTCGCCTGGCAGCAGCAGGATGGGGCGGCCGGACTGCAGTATCAGGGTGGCGATGCCTTGCGTTTCTCGCTGTGCCGGCGGCCCGGTTCCGGATCTGCCTGCGATGATCAGGTCGGTGCAGAAGCACTCCTTGGCGGCCACCGTCCAAGGGTCGGTATAGAGTGCCTCCATACGTTGAAATGGCGCAGCGTCGAGCTGCATGCCAGCCAGTTGCCTGCCCGCGCGTTCCGCCAACTCCGCAGCCTGTTGCCTGATGGCGTCGTGCGCTTTGGTAATACCCGGATCCGGAAGGATGGCCCAGGTGTTGTAAGGGAGTTCGGGCAAGTCCACGACCTGTATGGGCGAGAGTCTTGCCTGGAAGTGCCGGGAAAGCTGCGCGGCGGCGGCCAACAGCGCTTCGTCCGACGCGATGCCCATCATGAGCACGGATATGTCCTTGAACATGGCGGGCAACCTCGGCGACTTCTCGTTCGGTCTCATCAGGCTAGGCCGGCAGGCCGGCATCGTGTTGACGGGCATCAACGAACATTGATGGGCATCAATGAGAAGCCCGCAATGCGAATTACCGTCGGTCTCCATGAGGTGTTGGAGCACGCTCATGCACGACCTGATCGTCGACCTCGGCAACAAGCAAAGCGATAGCGCGTTGCTTCGTTTCGCGTTTAGCCTGGCCCGCCAGCACAATGCAGGCATCACCGGCCTGCAGGTCGTGGCCTTGGACGCGCTGGCCCTGGCATTGCCTGAGGCCCTGTCATTCCTGGACGAGGAGGCAAGGCAGGCCTGGGAGCGCCGCGACTGGTGGCTGACGCTGTGCGAGCAACACGGTGTCCGCGGCTCATGGGAAGTCGCGCGCGGCTTCTATCAAAGCGTGATGGCGCGCCAGGCCGTCCTGACCGACCTCGTCATCGGCAGCTTTGACAATCACCATGCACTTTCATCGGCCGCGGTGGGCTTGCTGGGCAGATCGGTACTCGCCGAGGCGGTACCCATGCTCCTGGTGCCCGAGCAATGGGAAGGGTCAGGTCGCGTGAGGCGCATCGTCATCGCCTGGAATGGTTCCGTCGAGGCAGCCAGAGCCGTTCGCGCGTCTTATCCATTACTCGGTAGAGCTGCGGAAATCCTCGTTATCGATGGCGAGCCCAGGGAGGGCGACGCTGGCAACCATGAAAGCGTCCCTGCGGCGCAATTGCCGCTTAGAAACTGGCTGAAGCATAGAAACATCCGCGCCCGCTGGCGGACGTGCGCCGATCACGACCCGGTGGGTCATGCGATCCACCAATGGGCGTTGGAAGATGAGGCCGACCTCATCGTAATGGGTGCCTGGGGACATCTTCGTGTGGGCGAGTGGCTGCTTGGCGGCGTCACCAGCCACATGCTGTCGCATAGCCAGATACCGCTGCTGCTTGCGCATTAACGAAGGCGGTCGGCACGCAGGCGCGAGCCGTCGCCCTGGATGGCAAACGATGTATCAGTGGAGCTACGTTCGATGAAAGTCATGCTACCCGTGGACGGAAGCGCAAACAGCACGCGCGCTGCCAGGTACCTCGCAAAGCACTGGCCGACGGATGCTGCCGTCACGATCGTCAATGTCGATGCGCCGTTACGCGAATCCATTGCCGGACGTCTCGATCCTGACAGCATCGGGCGATTCCATGCGGACAACGGCAGGTCGGCCATCAAGGCTGCCGTTCGCGTGCTCACCAGCGCCGGTCACCCTGTCGAGCAGAAGCTCATGGTTGGCGATCCCGGGCACGAAATCGTGCAGCTGGCGCACAAGGGGCGGTTCGATCTGGTGGTGATGGGTTCCCACGGCAGAGGATTGCTCAAGAGCCTGTTCCTCGGGTCGGTCGTGGTCAAAGTCTTGTCGAACTCTCGCGTACCGGTGCTGGTGGTTCGCTGAAGGGTTGCGATGCGTGCGGGCGATCCCAGCCGCGGCAATGACGTCCGTGCTTCACTGGGCAATCGAGTAGCCGATGCCGCGCACGTTGCGTATCGTTCCGGAGCTCAGCTTGCGACGCAGTCCATGTACCAGCACTTCGATGGCATTGTCACCGACGACCATGTCCAATCCATAGATCGAATCTTCCAGCGAATGGCGTGGAACAAAACGCCCTGCGTTACCGACGAGTGATTGCACCAGAGCGAGTTCCCGTCGTGTCAGGCTCACTTTTTCTCCGCGAAACGTCACCTCTGAAGTGCCCAGGTCGAGACTGACCTCGCCGGCCACGAGCCGGTTGACGGAAAATCCTCGCCTGCGACGGATGAGTGAGCGAATGCGCGCAGCGAGCTCGTCGATATGCACGGGCCTGGCCATGTAGTCGTCGGCGCCTGCGTCGAGCGCGGCGACACGAACCGAGAGATCGCTCGCGGACGATGTCACCAGTATGGGGGTGTCCCTGCGCGCACTGCGGGCATGCTTTACGGCATCGATCCCATTCCACTCGGGAAAGTCCAGGTCGATCAGGATGAGATCGGCGGTTCGGTTGCGCACGGTACCCCAGGCCGAACGCGCATCCTTCAGCCATGAAACGGTGTAACCCAGGCGGATCAATGCATCCCCGGTTTCGGACCCGGGCCCCGAATTGCCTTCGATCATGAGGATGTGCATGGGAGCCTCATTGCAGCGATGACCAGCCAACTCTTGCGTGGAGCCTTCGCGGGACGACTGCGAGCTTGCTGCCGATTACCTCGGGCCGATTGATCTTCGTCACCTTACGTGCGGGAACTTGAATCAGGTTTCTGCCGGCACATCCGAAACGGGAAAGATGCCGAGAGCGTTCTGCTACACGCCTGTTATGGCCAGAAGCGCCCCGCGCAACCACGCGCTACCGCGCCCTGGGTGTTGCGAATCGCAGGCGCAGTCTGTGCGTCCATTTTGGGGCCGCGAAATCCACGGGCACGGACTAAAGCGACTCGACAACCTTCTGAAGCTTGGCGCGCACGCCCTTGGCCGTCGCCTCGAGCTTGGGGTTGGTAATGGCCTGCATGGATGCCAGCGGATCAATCGCGGCCACCTCGGTAGACCCCTTGTCCCATGCCTGCACGACGACATTGCACGGCAGCATCGTGCCCACCTTGTCTTCGACCGAGAGGGCTTCATAGGCGAGATTCGGATTGCAGGCGCCAAGTATCCGATAGGGACGGAATTCAACGCCGATCTTCTGCTTGAGGGTCGCCTGCACATCGATCGTGGAAATGATGCCGAAGCCTTCTTGCTTGAGCGCTTCGGTGACGCGCTCGATGGCCTGGTCGAAATCCATGTCCAGTTTCTTGGCAAAGTAATAGTTCATGGTCGTCTCCTGAAGTTTGCGCCGCGAGTGTGTCGGTCAGGCGCCGTGTGCTCGCGGGAGCGTTGATAGGCCAGATCCGTGCATTCCGCGTTGGTCCGCACCTGATCGCTGCCGGCTACTTGCGTGAAACCTTTGCCGGCTTGGCGCAGTAGATGCCGTGCAGCACCTCGATGATGCGCTCGGCCGGCCCCGGCGCCAGCTGATACCTGACCGTCTGGGATTCGCGACGCGTGTTGACGAGGCCTTCACTCCGCAGTCTGGCCAGGTGCTGGGATAGGGCGGATTGACTCAGGTCGGGCAGGTGCTCGTTGAGTTCGCCCACCGACATCTCGCCCTCCACCAGAAGGCAAAGCATCCGAAGTCGCTGGGCGTTGCCCAGCGCCTTGAGCAATTGAGACGCCTCTTCGGCGCGCCCTTGCATATCAGCAAGGTTCTTGGCTGCTGCCATGGCTTGCTCCGACATTTCAAGCTTTGGGAAGTATAGCACGTCTTGCTAATTAAGATGAATCTACATTAGACTTTACTAAAGTAATACTTGTTGATCGTCGTCAGTTCGACGTTGTCGAAACATTCCACGCTTCATCCGTGGGTTCGGAGGCACACTGTCATGTCACACGTTGTCGTTCTGGGTGCCGGCCTGGGAGGCGTTGCAGCTGCCTATGACATCAAGGCCGCCTTGGGTCGTACGCACCGCGTTACCGTGGTTGCCGATGGTGCGTACTTCAACTTCACGCCCTCCAATCCATGGGTGGCCGTGGGGTGGCGAAAGCCGGAGCAGATCCGTGTTGCGCTCGCTGAGCCGTTTCACGAGCACGACATCGATTTTCTGCCCGTACCGGCAGAGGCGATCGAGGCAAACGCGGCGCGCCTGAAGCTGGCAGACGGTACCCTCGTCGACTACGACTACCTCGTGATCACCACGGGCCCACGTCTGGCCTTTGATGAGATCGAAGGCCTCGGACCGGAGTCGGGGTTTACCCAGTCGATCTGCA
Source organism: Dyella jiangningensis (assembly GCA_000632805.1). GTDB lineage: Bacteria > Pseudomonadota > Gammaproteobacteria > Xanthomonadales > Rhodanobacteraceae > Dyella > Dyella jiangningensis. The sequence goes on from CP007444.1 coordinate 1,772,880, forward strand.
CCGGGCCGCACGCCGAGCGTGCCTTTGATGCCTACCGTGCGTTCCTCGATGCCCCCGGCCCCGTCGTCATCGGCGCCGTGCAGGGCGCCAGCTGCTACGGCCCAGCGTACGAGTTCGCCATGATCATGGATGCCGATCTGCGTCGACGGAAACTGCGTGACCGCGTGCCGATGACCTTCGTGACAGCCGAGCCCTACGTCGGGCACATGGGGCTCGGGGGCGTCGGCGATTCCAAGGGCATGCTGGAATCTTCTTTTCGAAAGCGTGATATCCGATGGGTGACCAATGCCAAGGTTGCCTCCATCGATGCCGGTACGGTCCACGTGGACGAGCTGGATCCCAAAGGCGCTTTGTACCGTAGCCACTCGCTACCGTACGAGTACGCCATGTTCATTCCCGCATTTACGGGTGTGCCTGTATTGCGCAGTGTCGAGGGGCTTACCAATCCTCGTGGCTTCGTTCTCATCGATGCCCACCAGCGCAGCGTGAAGTATCCCAACATCTACGCGGCCGGGGTTTGCGTTGCCATTCCTCCCGTGGAGGCCACGCCGGTGCCTACGGGTGCGCCGAAGACGGGCTTCATGATCGAGTCGATGGTCAGCGCCATCGTCAAGAACCTGCAAGCCGATATCGACGGTCGCCCTGCAGCGGCCGAGGCCACGTGGAACGCGGTCTGTCTGGCGGACATGGGTGACACGGGCGCTGCGTTCGTGGCGCTGCCGCAGATTCCTCCAAGGAACGTGGCCTGGGTGACGGAAGGCAAATGGGTCCACCTGGCCAAGGCCGGCTTTGAAAAATACTTCCTGAACAAGGTCCGCACCGGACACACGCATCCGGTGTTCGAAAACTACGTGTTGAAGTTGCTGGGCATCGAAACGCTCAAGGACAAGCACGTCGCGGATCACAACACGCACTGACAAAGAGTGACTCTCATGAATATCGATCGAATCGTCATGGCATTCGCCGGCACGATGGTGCTGCTCGCCGTTGCGCTGGGCTATTGGCTGTCGCCCTGGTGGCTGCTGCTCGCCGTCTTCGTCGGCCTGAATCTTTTGCAGGCTTCCTTCACCGGTTTTTGCCCGCTGGCGAAGATCTTGGCGCTGTTGGGCGTCAAGCCGGGCTGCGCCTTTCCCGCGCGTTGATCACAAGGTCCATCGAGTCATGAAAGGCCTGTCTGCCAGCGCCAAGCTGGGTACGTTGCCATTGATGCTGATGCTCATAGCCTGTGGGCACTCGGCTCAACCGCCGCAAGCGAAGTCCGCCCCGAAACTCGCGTCGATTCTCGTGAAAGCGGAAGCCGCACCGCAGCAGCAGGTGTGGGATGGCACAGTGGAGGCCGTGAACTCGGCGGTTTTGTCTGCCCAGACCAATGCGCGCGTGCTCGAGCTTCCGTACGACGTCAATGATGTCGTGCCGGCGGGCGCGGTGCTCGTACGTTTTACGGACGTCGAGCAACAGTCGGCATCACGTGCGGCCCAGGCGCAGATCGGCTCGGCCCGCGCCACCTACCTCAACGCGAAGGTCAACTACGAGCGCATCGCCGCCATTGCGGCCAAGGGCCTGATCGCGAAGGCCGAACTTGACCAGGCCCTTGCCCAGCGCGACAGCGCGCAGGCCGCCCTCGCGGCGGCGGAGGCGACATCGCGCCAGGTCGGCATGCAGGCTGATTACACCGTGGTGCGTGCGCCGTACTCGGGCATCATCACGCGTCGTTACGTGCAGGTGGGCGAGGCGGTGCAGGCCGGGCCGCCCGTTCCCCAGCAGCTGATCGCGCTGGCGTCGCTGAAAGACTTGCGGGTCACCGTGCAGGTTCCGCAAAGCTCCATTGAGGCAATCCGTCAGCGCCATGCGGCCGATATCCTGCTCGATGGGGCAGGCACGCATCGCGTGTCTGCCAGCAAGGTCACCGTCTTCCCCTATGCCGATCCGGCCACACATTCCTTCGCCGTTCGTGCCGAGCTGTCCGGTGAGGGTGCAGGGCTTTACCCCGGCATGACCGTGAAAGTCGCCTTCGCCGTCGGCGAGACCTCGCGCCTGATGGTGCCAGCGAGCTCACTGGTTCGCAGGGGCGAGTTGCAGGGCGTGTATGTGATGACCGACGCAGGCATCGCCCTTCGCCAGGTACGCGTCGGCGATCGCTTTGGCGATCGCATCGAATTGCTTGCAGGGCTCGAAGACGGTGAGCGCATTGCACTTGATCCCGTGGCGGCCGCCCGCTGGCTGATGGAGCAGCAGGGAAGTGGTACATGAGCGAGCATAAGCTGGGCTTCTCAGGACGCATTGCCCGGGCCTTTCAAACCTCGCCACTGACGCCCATCCTGGCCTTGGCTGCGCTTTTGCTTGGCCTGGCGGCGATGCTCATCACGCCGCGCGAAGAGGAGCCTCAGATCGATGTGACCATGGCCAACGTCATGGTTCCTTTCCCTGGCGCGAGCGTTCACGACGTCGAGAACCTCGTTGCGTTTCCGCTGGAGCAGAAACTCTCCGAGATCGAGGGCATCAAGCACGTGTACTCGGTGAGCAGGCCTGGCATGGCCGTGATCACCGTGGAATTCCAGGTGGGCGTCCCTCGTCAGACAGCCATCGTTCGTCTCTACAACCAGGTATTCCAGAACCAGAACTTCGTTCCACCCGGCCTTGGCGTCGGGCCGCCCTTGATACGCCCCATGGGTATCGACGACGTGCCCGTGATGGCGCTTACGCTGTGGAGCGATCGAGCGGGCGAAGATCCCGTGCAGCTCGCCGAGGTCGCCCATACCCTCGAAACCGAACTCAAGCGCGTACCCGGTACGCGCGATGTATATACCCTTGGTGCTCCTGATCGTGCCGTGCTGGTGGAGCTCGATGCGGCCAAGCTCGCCTCGTACGGCATGGCCCTCGGCGACCTGTCGGGTGCGCTGAAGGCAGCCAATACCGTGACCCAGGCGGGCGATCGCATCGCCGGCGACAAGGTCACGCCGGTAACGGCAGGCGCGTTTCTGCTCGATACGGCGGATGTATCTCAGCTGGTGATCGGTTTGAAGAACGGCCAGCCGGTCTTTCTTTCCGACGTGGCGCGCATTCATCAGGGCAGTGACGTACCCACCAGCTACGCGTGGTTCGGCGCGCCAGCAGGCAAGACGGCGCCGGCTGGCGGCGCGGCGCCCGCCGTGACCATCGCCATTGCCAAGAAACCTGGCACCAACGCAGCGGACATCACTGAAGAAGTGGCAACACGCATCAAGCGACTGCAGGGCGTTTTGATCCCGTCCGACGTCCATGTCGTAGTCACGCGCGATTACGGCCAGACCGCAACGGACAAAGCCGACAAGCTGATCCACAAGCTTATTTTTGCCACGCTGTCGGTGGTGGCACTGGTGCTGCTTACGCTGGGTTGGCGGGAGGCAGTCGTGGTGGGCAGCGCGGTCATCGTCACGCTGATGCTCACCTTGTTTGCGTCATGGGCGATGGGCTTCACCATCAACCGCGTTTCGTTGTTCGCGCTGATTTTTTCGATCGGCATTCTGGTGGATGACGCCATCGTCGTCGTGGAAAACATCCACCGGCACATGGCGCTCGGCGGGCGAACCCTGCGCGAAGCTATTCCCGAAGCCGTAAGCGAAGTAGGTGGGCCGACCATCCTGGCCACCTTCACGGTCATTGCGGCGCTGTTGCCGATGGCCTTCGTATCCGGATTGATGGGGCCGTACATGCGGCCCATCCCGATCAATGCCTCCGCGGGCATGCTGCTCTCGTTGATGGTGGCATTGATCCTGACGCCATGGCTATCGCTGAGGTTGCTTGCGCACGGCACCGGCGATCACACAAAGGAAGGCCATGGCGAAGCGTCTTCCGGCTGGTTGCACCGGCTATTCGCAAAGCTGATGTCGCCCTTCATCGGAGGCGAAGGTGCTCGTCGCAAGCGCCACTGGCTGTTTGCTTCGATGGCGTTGCTGGTCGTGGTCGCGGTCGGGCTGGTCGTGGCGAAGGCTGTTGTCCTCAAGATGCTTCCCTTCGACAACAAGTCGGAGTTCCAGGTCGTGGTCGACATGCCCGAGGGCAGCACGGTAGAGCGGACAAATCGCCTGCTGGTGGAGCTTGCGCACGCGGTATCCAAGTTGCCCGAAGTCAGCAACTGGCAAGGCTATGCGGGGGTATCCTCTCCCATCACCTTCAATGGGCTGGTTCGCCAGTACTACCTCCGCACGGGACCGGTGGTCGGCGATCTGCAGGTCAACCTCGTCGACAAGAAGGATCGTCATCGCCAGAGTCATGCGATCGCGCTTGCCATTCGTCCTGAGCTGAGCAGGATAGGTGCACGCTATGGGGCATCGGTGAAGGTGGTGGAAGTACCCCCGGGGCCGCCCGTCCTTGCCCCTATCGTGGCGGAGGTCTACGGACCCGACTACGCGACGGTGAGCAAAGTCGCCCGCGGGCTCGAAAAGACCTTCCACGGCAACGCCGACATTGTCGATATCGACACCAGTGTGGAAGCCGATGCACCGCGCGAGGTGGTAACCGTTGATCGCGAGCGAGCTGCGAAACTTGGCCTGAACCAGGCATCGATTGCACAAGCCATTCGCACTGCGCTGTCGGGTGACGATGCCACTTATCTCATGGATGGCCATGCGAAGTACGCCGTGCCGATACGCTTGCGCCTGCCTACCGGTGACCAGGCATCGGTGCAGCAACTGCTGGCGTTGCGCGTGCGTGCACAAGGCGGAGCACTTGTGCCGCTGTCGGAGGTGGTCCGTGTCGAGACTGCGCCGTGGGAGAATGCGATCTATCACAAGGACCTGTTGCCCTATGCCTACGTCATCGGGGACGACGCGGGTCACACGGACAGCCCCTTGTACGGCATGTTTTCGCTGGTCAGTCAGCTCAAGCGCGAAAAAGTGGCTGGCGAGACCGTTGGCCAGCAGTTCATTGCCCAGCCGACGGATACCTCCGGCGTCTCCGTCAAATGGGATGGCGAATGGCAGATCACGTATGAGACGTTTCGCGACATGGGGCTGGCCTATTCGGTGGGCCTGGTGCTGATCTACCTGCTCGTGGTTGGTCAGTTCAAGAGTTATGTCGTGCCATTGATCATCATGGCGCCAATTCCACTCACGGTCATCGGCGTGATGCCGGGGCATGCCCTTGTCGGCGCGCAGTACACCGCCACGTCGATGATCGGCATGATCGCCCTGGCAGGCATCATCGTCCGCAATTCCATCCTGCTCATCGATTTCATCAACCATGCCGTCGCGGGCGGAAAGGCGCTGGCGGAGGCTGTCGTGGAGGCTGCTGCCGTGCGCGCCAAACCCATCGCGTTGACCGGCGTGGCGGCCATGGTCGGAGGGTTCTTCATCATCGACGACCCGATCTTCCAGGGGCTCGCGGTGTCCCTGATCTTCGGCATTTTGGTGTCCACCTTGCTTACCTTGCTGGTCATTCCGGTCCTGTACTACGCGTGGATGTCGCATGGCCGAACATTGCCGGAATGACAGCCACGGATGAAGGTGCATGGGTCGGTCCGGCAAGCTTGGGCCGAGCCCGCTGGTACCGCTTCATCCATGCTCCGGGGGCGTCGTGTGGGTGACCTCGTGGAGCTGCCTGGTCTGCCGTGATGCGTGATATCCAGCATGCGACGAAGGTCTGCTTGATTCGATGCGCGCAGGGCAACGGCGGCGAGAGGGAAGGTTACTTCCCGGGCGCGACGCTTCGCTCCAGAGCCTGGACACGCATGCCGTCGCGCATGCGGTCGTCGGGAAAGGCTGCGACGCGGTCGCCCTCGGCAAGGCCTTTCGCGATCTCGACCTCGGCTCCGCCACGCATGCCGGGCTCGACATGCACAAGCCGAAGCCGATTACCCTCAAGCCGGTAGGCTGCCCAGCGTGTCCCGTCGAGAAACAAGGCGTTCGCTTCCACTTTCAACACCTGTTCCTTGCGCGCGACGTCGAATGCCACTTCCACGCGATAGCCATCACCGAGCTGCGACCAGCGTTCGCGTGGCGCCATGATGTCCAGCCAGACCTGCGTGCGTTGCTCTTCGACGCCGAGTGCCGAAACCTTGGTGTACCCGCCAGGTTCGACCCTGGCTACCCGTGCGGGCAGCGCGGTATCGCCGCCCCAGCGTAGTACCTGGGCGGGCGTGCCTGGCCGGAGCAGGGCGGCTTGCTGGGACAGCACCTGTGCCATGACCTGCAGTTCCTCCAGGTTGCCAACCTCCACCAGCGACTGGCCGGCCTGGACCGGCGTGGCGCTCTGCAGATAGCGATGGAGCACCACGCCATTGATGGGTGAGAACAGTGTTACCAGAGGGCCGCCGGAGGCCCCTTGCCCTTGCAGCAGCGCGGCCAGGGCGGCTCGTTGCTGGTCCGCTGCGTGGTAGTCGGCTTCCGCTGCAAAAGCCGATGCCTGTGCGCGAAGCACACGCGCTTCCACTTCGTCCAGGGCTGCAACGCTCACGACACCCGCGGCCCCAAGCCTCCGCATGCGGTCTACGTCCCTCGATGCGAGGTCGGCGTCCACCTGCGCGGCGGCCTGGCGTTGCCGCGCCGCCCGCATGGCAGCCTGTGCGGCCTTTTCTTCCGCCAGCAGGCGCGCCCGGTTGGCGGGGTCAAACAGCTGGGCTCGCAAGGGTTCGATCTGTGCCAGCGGCTGGCCTTCCTTCACAGGGTCGCCCTGCAGAAGGTCGATGCGGCGCAGGGTGCCTGCGATAGGCGAGGAAACGGTCCAGCGATGCGCGAGTTCGGTCCGGCCTTCTTCTTCGAAGCGCTGCACGAGTGGTCCGCGTTGAACGCGCACGACGTCCATCGGCCGCGGCGCAGGTTGAAGCGCCCACCAGGCGACGGCGGCAACTGCGACGACGGCGATCAGGATGACTATGCGGCGGCGAACGGTCATGGCGTTATCCCGGATCACTCCCGCGTCTTGAGCACGGCGACCAGATCCAGTCGGCTGATGCGCCGGTATACCAGTAAAGCCGACAGCGCGCTGGCGGCCAGGACGGTGATGGTGGCGAATGCATACGTTGCCGTGGAGAGCAGCGCCGGCACCCGGAACAACTCGGATCGAAATCCCAGTGCCATCAGCCAGCAGAGCGCCCAGCCGGCAAGCAGGCCAAAAGGCAGTGAAAGCAACACCAGCAAGCCGAGCTGGCCCAGCAACAATTCCCCGACTTCGGCGCGTGTCATGCCGAGGACTCGCAGGCTGGCCAGCTCGCACCCTCGCTCCGACAAGCTGATACGCGCGGCGTTGTAGACCACGCCAAAATTGATGACCGCACCGAGCAGGGCGGCAACGAGGGAAAAGATCAGCAGGCTCTCTCCCATGGTGGCGTAGAAGCTGCGCACGGACGCAAGGCGCGAAGCGATGCCCATCACGCGCGGGCGACGGCTCAGGCGGATATAGACATCGGGCTCGGCGCCTGGCGCCACGCCCAGCAGTGCGCCGGAAACAACGTCGCCATCGCCCAGCAGCCGATCGAGGGCGTCCAGATCCATATAACCGCGCGCGCCGATGTATTCATGCACGAAGCCGGATACGCGCACCTCTCGCCGGCGCCGATGGCCGTCCAGTGCCTGCACTTCCAGAAGGTCGCCGGCTTTGAGGTCCAGCATCGTTTCGAGATAGTCGGTCAGCAGCAGGTCATCACCCCTCGGTTCCACGCGGCGGAGCCTCGCATCCACGGGTCGTCTTAGTCGTGCATCCGGTGGCAGGCCTTCGATGGTCGTGCGATACGAGTGCAGGCCGTGAATAAGGCGTACCGGAGCCGAACGCACGGGCTCGGCTTCGCGTACACCGGGCAGCGAGGCGAGCTCGAACACGGCGCTGCGTGGTGCGAGCTCCACGAAGTTCACTTCGACATCGTGCGTCTGCGCGATGCTGAGCTGCACGTTCACCATGCGATCGATGGCATCGCCCTGGAAGCGGCCAACCGTCATGACGGCACAGGCCATCGCCAGCCCGGCCAGGGTGATCAATGCCCGGCCGGGGCGGCGCTCCAGGTCGCGAAATGCCATGCGTGTGGCGGGCGACAGCCACCGTTGAAACCCGAGTCGCTCCACTATCGTTGCGCCGAAGCGTGCCGGCGCCGCGGCGCGCATGGCCTCGGCCGGCGGCAGCGCAACGGCCGCGCGCAGCGCCAGCAGTGCACCGCCGCCCGCGGCGGCGAAGCTCACTGCCAGCCCGAGTGCCGCCGCCCCCAGGCTGAGGCGATAGGCGAGGAAGGGAAAGCGATAGATGTCCTGGTACACATGTGCCAGCCAGCGCCCGAGCGCTGCTCCCAGCAGGATGCCGAGCAAGGCGCCGCCGGCGGCGATCCACGTTGCGATGCCCAGGTAATGCGCAGCCAGAGTCCGGTTGCCATACCCAAAGGCCTTCAGCACACCGATCTGCTCGCGCTGCGTGCCCAGCAGCCGCATCAAGACAACGTGGACGAGGAAGGCGGCCACACCGAGGAAGATGACGGGAAACAGCGTGGCCATGGTGCGTAGCTGGCGCAGTTCTTCTTCGAGGTAGCGTGCCGAGGTTTGCTCATGTCGGCCGTAGGCGCCCACGCCACCGTAGCGCGCCAGAAGTCCGTCGACATCGGAGGCCACGGCGCCCAGGGCGGCGCCTGCCCTGAGACGAAAGACCACGCTGTTGAAGGCGCCGTCCATATCCAGTGCCTTTTCCATCGCATGTCGATTCATCCACAGCACGGCAAAACGCTGGAAGTCGGGAAACGCGGCACCGGGCGGACTCTGATAGACATATTCGGGCGATGTGCCGATGCCGACGATGCGCATCGACGTGGCATGCCCCTGGAGAATCAAGCGTAGTCCGTCGCCAAGATGCAATCGGTGAGCCTGGGCGAAGGCCTCGCCGAGCACGATCTCGGCGTCGGCATCAGGATCGGGGAGACGGCCGCTCACGAGATGTACGCGGTTGAGCAAGGGTTGGCTGCCGCTTATCGGCAGCGACACGATTTCGCCGCGCGCCGGCTCGTCAAAGCCCGCGACGCCCAGCGAAGCACTGGCGAGCAGGCGCGATTCGGCAGCCTGCACGCCGGGTACGGATTCCAGGCGTGGCAGCAAGGTGTCGGGCGCGCGCTTGAGCGGCGCCCACAGGTCGGCGAGCGCTCCCTCCTGATAGAACAGCGCTCGCGTATCCGATAACGACTCTAGCGTTGAGCGCGACATCACGAGGGTGGCTACGCCACCGGCAATGACGCAGGCGATCGCCAGCGCCTGCGTGCGCATGTGCCACAGGTCGCGGAGTCCTTTGCGAGTGAGCATGCTCACCAGCTGAGCTCCTTTGCCGGCGTGCGTCGCGGTGGCCGTACTTCGCGCACGATGCGCCCGTCGCCGAGATACAACACCCGGTGAGCCATCGCGCCGATGCCTGCGTTGTGGGTAATCACGACGGTCGTGGTGCCAAGCGTGGCGTTCACCTGTTCCAGTGTTTCCAGCACGCGAATGCCGGTGCTCGAATCCAGGGCGCCGGTAGGCTCGTCACAGAGCAGGACTGCCGGACGTTTCGCGATCGCACGCGCAATGGCCACGCGCTGCTGCTCGCCGCCGGACATCTGTGCGGGAAAATGATCCAGGCGATCACCAAGCCCGACGCGATCCAGTGCCTCTTCGGGTCGCATGGGGTGTTCGGCCAGATCGGTCACAATGGCCACGTTCTCACGTGCCGTAAGGCTCGGTATCAGGTTGTAGAACTGGAACACGAAGCCCACGTGCTCGCGACGGAACCGGGTAAGCGCCCGATCGTCGGCCCCGGTAAGGCAATGGTCGACGTACCAGACCTCACCTCCCGTGGGCGCGTCGAGCCCGCCGAGGATATTCAGCAGCGTGGATTTGCCGCTGCCTGAGGGCCCGAGCAGCACGACGAACTCGCCGGGGAACAGGTCCAGATCGACTCCGCGCAGCGCGTGCACCTCCACGTCTCCCATCCGATAGACCTTGGTAAGGCCGCGGGCGCGGAAGACCGGGGGCGACTGTGGCGGCAAAGAGGACGGCGGCACGCTGACACTCTCGCTGTTTGCCTGCATATGAGCACAAACGCTAATGCGGCCGACACAAGGTTTAGTGATTTAAAGCAACTTCGGAACTAGGTTGGTGCATGAGTGCTTGCAATGAGCGATCGCGGTGTCTCCTGGGGCAGGCGAAGCGAACGAAGACGTCCTGCGATGGCTTGTCGTCATGTCCGGCAGCAAGGGCCAGCTCATGTGGGTTGCGAATCAAGCCGGGTGCGACGCCAGAGTATTGATGCTCGTCAATATCGCTATGGACGACGCGTGTCTCATTGTCCATCCAGGAGTTGCCATGCCAGTGTCATGGACTGACAAGAGGCCGGGAAGGAGGGGCATGAGATAGGGCGGTCCTGACTCCTGGATATCTGACGAAGGAGAAGGTCATGCGCGTGAAATCATCCGCCACCTTGGCCGTGCTCGGCCTGGCCATGGCCTGTCAGGCCTGGACACAGACGCCGTTGATGAAGCAGGCGCAAGGCCTGTTCAAGCCGATTCCTTCCAGCCCTCCAGCGCTCCCCGGTAATGCCGCATCGCCGGCCAAGGTGGCGCTCGGCAAGGCGCTCTATTTCGATCCGCGCTTATCGGAGAGCCATGCCATCAGCTGCAACTCCTGCCACATGGTGGGCATGGGAGGCGTGGACCTGCAGGAGACGTCCCTGGGTCATCGTTGGCAGCGCGGCGGGCGCAATGCGCCAACCGTCTACAACGCCGTATTCGATACAGCCCAGTTCTGGGATGGGCGCGCCAAGGATCTCGAGCAGCAGGCCGGCGGGCCGATGGTCAATCCCGTGGAGATGGACAGCACCGAGGCACACGTCATCGAGCAGTTGCGGGGCATTCCGGGGTACCAGGCGCTTTTCGACAAGGCGTTTCCCGGCGAGAAGAATTCCCTCTCGTTCGAGAACGTGCGAAAGGCCATTGCTGTCTTCGAGGCTACGCTCATCACGCCGAACGCCCCGTTCGATCACTACCTGCGCGGCGATGACAAGGCCTTGGATGCAACGCAGAAGGAGGGTTTGTCTGTCTTCATCAATAGCGGTTGCGTGGGCTGCCACAGCGGTATCAACCTGGGTGGCGACAAGTACGCACCCTTTGGTGTCGTCGAACGGCCGGGGGCGGAAATCCTCCCGGTGGGCGACAAGGGCCGTTTTGCGGTCACCAAGACCGTCAGCGATGAGTACGTATTCCGGGTGCCGCCGTTGCGCAACATTGCGCTCACGGCGCCCTATTTCCATTCCGGAAAAGTGTGGGACCTGCGGCAGGCCGTCGGAGTCATGGGTGGCACGCAGCTCGGGAAGTCGCTGTCGGATGACGAGATCCTGAAGATCGAGGCATTTCTCCGAACGCTGACCGGCGACCAGCCCGCCGTCACCTTGCCGGCGCTGCCGCCAAGCGTGATCGCGACGCCGACGCCCAAGCCTTGAGCGGGCGTTTGTACGCGTATCGGATATCCCGCACCAGGGAACAATTCCCGTGATGTGCTTTTCTACGCCGGGGCCTTTGGTGCGGTCTGCCGAAGCACTCTTCGTTGGCCAGCATGAGCCATACCCTCGTCTGCGTTTGGCGATGAATTCATTTCATCGGACAGCGCGTTGTGGGCGTGCGAGCACACTTCTGCCGTAATGGGGGCATGCTTGGTGCCACGCATCTGATGCACGGTTGGTACAGGGTTGGCCTGGGCACGACCTTGCGAACCGGCAAGGCCGTGCCCGGCAAGTCGCTCAATGCGTGAACACGGCTCACGCTGCGGCAGCTCCGGCCTGTTGGAACTTGGCGGCGACCGCTCCGGCTTTCGCAAAAGCCTTCTTCATCTCGCTTGAAGGAATGGCCAACATCGTTTTCAAGTCGCTGACTTCGCCAGCAGCCGAGACGACGATGGTTGATGTTACAACCCCTTCGTCGGGACCCTCGGAGATCACCACGAAGTCGTAGTCGCCGAAAGTTACATAGTAGGAAATCAGCTTTCCTCCACACGCCGAAAACAGTTTGGCAATGCTTTCGGCCCGGTCCTCTGGCTTGGCGAGCAAGGAGCGCACAGCTTCTTTCGTGAACCGACCCTGGGAAATAAAGACGGACATGACTCTTGCCTCCACATGATTGGAAAGTTTTGTGTATCACACCGGTCGAAGCCTTCCATTGATGGCTATCAAATTGACACCAAGTTCTCTACTGAGAGACCCGTTTCTTGGCTTCGCCGTTCGGTGATGCGAGCGCATACGCATAGGTGTCAAGCCGCAGAAATCAACGGGTCGAAATGCTCGTTGGCGAGTACGTTGTCGGCGTGGATTGTCGAGCGACTGGGTTCTGCTTGGCGTCCGTGAGCCACGCCATGGCGCAACAAAGATTGATGACGATCAGTAAAACATGGCCCATTTGATTGCCTAATAAATCAATCATCCTTCCGCGTACCGATAGAGTCAGGATTGACTCCGTTGTCTCGGAGTACCGATCAGTGCGATGACTGGATGATGACCATCAACGACCGAACGGAGCGATGCCATGCGAGCCTCCGATATCTGTACAAGCAAAGTTGTATGCATCGATGCCAGTGCGTCGGTGGTCGACGCAGCCAAGCGCATGCGTGAAGGGCACGTTGGTGCGCTGGTGGTGACCGAGCAGCCCAATGGCGAGCGGATCCCTGTGGGCATCGTGACCGATCGCGACATCGTGATGTCGGTCATTGCCGAGGAAGTCGCGCCGACGGCGTTGAAGGTGGGCGATGTCATGACCTCACCGGTACTTACCTGCACCGAGGAGCAGCATCTCTACGAGATCGTGACGTTGTTGCGGTCGAAGGCCGTGCGGCGCCTGCCGGTGGTCAATGTGCATGGCGGTCTGGCCGGGCTTGTCGCCGCGGATGATGTGTATTCGGCGCTTGGTCTGCTCTTGCGCGAAATGAATGCCGCGCTTACCCAGGAGCAGGTTCATGAGCGCGTCGCGCGCTTGTGAGGCGAACGAGATATCGCTTTTCCTGTTCGTGGTTCGCATGTCGACCTGCGGATAGGTCATCCAAAGAGCGAGGTGTTATATGTACAAGGACATCTCCGTCGTCATGACGGGAAGTGACGGCGACGACCACGCGCTCAGGCTCAGCGTGCCTCTCGCCAGACACTTCAATGCGCGCCTTTTGCCGTGGCAGGTGGTGGAGCTGCCCGATCCGGCCTACAACACCTGGGCGGTCGTGCCCGATCCCGGCGCCGAGCGGGTGCATGAGAAGCATCGCCATGCTGCAGCCGAGCTGGCCGGTCATGCGCAGGCGTTGCTGACCGACGCCAAGGCGGATGCGCGGGATGTGCACGTGGTCGAGGCGCTGAATGTCAGCGCGTGGGAGGCGGCCACCCGAGAGTGCTTCGGCAGTGACCTCATCGTCGTGGGCAAGCCTGATCAGCCTGCGATGCTTCGTCAGCACGCCCAGGGCATCGCCACATTGCTGCTTCAGTCTGGGCGACCCGTCCTCGTGATACCGGAAGAATCATCCTTGCCTGCGCCGCCGAAGAACGTTCTGGTCGCATGGCGACCCGCTGCGGAGGCAGCGCGTGCGCTGCATGACGCGCTGCCTTTCCTCCAGTCGGCCGAGACGGTGCAGATCGTGGCGTATGACGACATGGATGCGCACGAGCCCGAGCGGCGACACGCATTGCTGAATCATTTGCGCCGCCATGGTGTCAACGCGACGTCCTTTGCGGACGAGTCGCAAGGTGCCGACCTCACCGGTCTGCTGTTTGCCCATGCCAGGAAGGCGAATGCGGATCTCATCGTGGCGGGAGGTTATGGCCATTCACGCCTTCGCGAATGGGCGCTCGGCGGCGTCACGCAATACCTGCTGACGACTTCCAGGATTCCGGTGTTCCTGTCGCACTGATGCCGGCAGACCACAACCGACGAAGGCGCAACGGTATTTATCCGTGACCTTCGGCCTGGCGCCTGGGTGGCGTGATGGACAAGTCAGCCGATTCCGCGCAGCTGCCCGGTACCTTTGGTGTCTTCGCGTCGAGCAGCTGCTGCAATTGCTCGCCAGAGAGCGTCTCTTCCCTCAGGAGCGCAGCGGCCGCCATGTCGAGCGCCTCGCGTTCAGAGCCAAGTATGCTCCTGGCGCGAACAAAGGCCGTATCGATGAGTTCGCGTACTGCCTTGTCGATGATTGTGGCCGTACGCTCGCTGTACGTTCGCCCAAGGCTTTCCTCATTTGGCAGCCCAAGCAGGTTCTGGGCTTCGCTGCCGTAGCTGACCTGGCCGAGCTCAGGCACCATGCCGTATTCGAGCACCATGCTGCGCGCGATGCCTGTCGCTTTGGCAAGGTCGTCCGCGGCGCCGGTGGAGAGCTCTCCCAGGGCAAGCACCTCAGCAGCACGCCCGCCCAGAAGTACGACCATCTTGTCGGCAAGTTCCGTGCGTGACATGAGGAAGCGATCCTCAATCGGTCGTTGGATGGTATAGCCGAGCGCAGCCACGCCGCGTGGAATGATCGATACCTTTTGCACCCGGTCGGTACCCGGCAACGCCAGTGCCACCAGTGCGTGGCCCAGTTCGTGATAAGCGACGGCGCGTCGTTCCTGCGGATTGAGCACGCGCCCCTTCTTTTCCAGGCCGGCAATCACGCGCTCGATGGCTTCATTGAGATCACGTTCCTCGACGCATTGCGCGTGGCGGCGCGTGGCGAGCAGGGCGGCCTCGTTCACCAGCGTCGAGATGTCGGCGCCGGTAAACCCCGTCGTCATGGCTGCCATGCCTTCGAGCGAGACGGAAGGATCGAGTTTCACGTGGCGTGTATGTACCTGAAATATGGCAAGCCGCCCGGTCTTGTCCGGTCGGTCGACCAATATCTGCCTGTCGAAGCGGCCCGCGCGGAGTAGTGCGGGGTCGAGTATCTCGGGTCGATTGGTGGCTGCAAGCAGCACGACACCGCTGCTCACGTCAAAGCCATCCAGCTCGGTGAGCAACTGGTTGAGGGTCTGCTCCTTTTCGTCCTGTCCTCCGCTGAGTGGCGTGACGCCACGCGCGCGGCCCAGCGCATCCAGCTCGTCGATGAAGATGATGCAGGGCGCATGCGAGCGGGCCTGTTCGAACAGGTCGCGGACGCGAGCCGCACCCACCCCGACGAAGAGCTCCACGAACTCCGAACCACTGATCGAGAAGAAGGGCACGCCAGCCTCGCCGGCCACTGCGCGAGCCAGCAGCGTCTTGCCCGTGCCCGGCGGGCCAACCAGTAGGACGCCCTTCGGGACGTGAGCACCGAGACGACCATAGCCTTGCGGGTCCTTGAGGAAAGCAATGATTTCCGCGAGTTCCTCCTTGGCTTCGTCGACACCGGCCACATCCGCGAAGGTGGTGGAGATGTCACGCTCGACGAACACTTTGGCCTTGTTCTTGCCTATGGCCATCACGCCGCGAGCTCCGGTGCCCTTCAATATCTGTCGAGACGTGAACAGCCAGAATGCAGCGATCGCCAGCAGAGGAAACGCCCATGCGAACGCCTTTGCGAAGAAGCCGGGCGACGGTGACTGATGGAAAGTGACGCCGGCATCGCCCAGCGCCTTGGCGATGTCCGGCGCCACCCGTCGGGTGGTGAAGTGGCGTGCTTTTCCGTCCGGGGCAGGCTGTTTGTACGTGCCGTCGATGGCATCCTCGGATACCGTCACGTCCGCAATATCACCGGCTGCCAGCTGGGACTGAAACTGGCTATAGGGAATGACCTGCGGCGCCCCATTGACCGACAGGATGCCCCGCAGCGCAAAGAAGACCGCGCTGAAGGCCAGTGCATACCAAAGGGCGACGAGGAAGTAGCGCTGGCGATCCGGCACGGCTCATCACTCTTGATGGGCGCGGTGATGCCTCGCGGCTTCGACGGGTGCGCCCCGCTGTCTTGCGGGTGCCATGCGCGTGAGGAAAGCCTCCAGTGCGTCGGCGTGGCGTTCCGGTGGCAGCTCGCGGCGCCTTACCGCGAGTGTGGCGAGCGGGCGCTGTCCCTGCCGCCGCGCCATGTCCTGGAATGCGGTGTCATGACCGCTCCCACCGTAGGTACAGAAGTAGGCGGTGGGCGGCAACGACCTTGCCGTCATCCGCAGAAAGCTCCTCATGGGACTTGCTGCGCGCCCCGCCCAGACCGGCGTGCCAAGCAGCACCAGCGCGTAGGCGGACAGGTCGACATGTGGCGGCTCGATCGGGGGAAGGGTGCCTCGCACGGTTTCCAGCATCGAGCGCAAAAAGCCACTCACGCCGATCCTGGAGCGTGGCTCCTTGATGGCGGCCATGTCGGCACCCAGCTTCGCGGCGAGTTCGGCAGCGAGGGCTCGCGTCGCGCCGGAGCGGCTGTAATAGACGATCAATACCCGGTTCATGCCACAGCTCGAAGTCGGTAGCGGCGAACCCATGGTGGCGAACTCGAGGGCGGGCGAATTGACCGCCGTCAACATCACGACACACACAGGCGTTCGTGCAGCCTTCCACTTGTCGCACGGCGTACCGATCGCGTGACGGGAATGCCACGACTTCCCAGGGATCAGCTTTTTCCTCCGCGCATCCGGACCGCGATTTTTTCCGTATATCCACGACGGGCCAGCTCGGTTGCCGTGCACC
This sequence comes from Dyella jiangningensis, assembly GCA_000632805.1. GTDB lineage: Bacteria > Pseudomonadota > Gammaproteobacteria > Xanthomonadales > Rhodanobacteraceae > Dyella > Dyella jiangningensis. The sequence continues at coordinate 1,789,444 of CP007444.1, forward strand.
TACGAGATATCGAGCGAGCCGAGCTTCGCCGTTTTGCCCGTCGCGTTGGTCGCGCGTGCGGCCTTCTACTTATGGAGAGTTCCATGGACGCAAAGGTTGGTTCGCTTCCGGCGACTCGCCGCGAGAAAAACGGGCAGACAGTCTCCGAGCGGGTGCGCAATCGCATTCTTCGGCAGGGGCGGCGGTTTCATGCCAATGACAACATTGGCGAGTTCCTGCAGGAGGGCGAGCTTGCGCAGCTTCAGCAGGAAGTGGCTGAAAAGATGCACGGGGTGCTCGAATCCCTGGTGATCGATACGGCCAACGATCACAATACGCGCGAAACGGCGGGTCGCCTGGCCAAGATGTACATCCAGGAAATATTTGCAGGCCGTTACAACGTGATGCCCGACGTGACCGAGTTTCCGAACGTCGAGCAGCTCAACGAGTTGATGGTGGTCGGGCCGTTGCGTATCCGCAGTGCCTGTTCGCACCATCTTTGCCCGATCATGGGCCAGGTCTGGATCGGCGTGCTGCCGCACAAGGACTCGAGCCTGATTGGCCTGTCCAAGTACGGCCGGCTCGTGCAATGGATCATGTCCCGGCCCCAGATCCAGGAAGAAGCTGTCGTCCAGCTCGCCAATCTGCTGGAGAGCCGGTTGAAGCCGGAGGGCCTGGCGGTCGTGCTGGAGGCGGATCACTACTGCATGCGTTGGCGCGGGCTCAAGGACGACGAGGCGCGGATGGTGAACAGCGTCATGCGCGGTTCATTTCTCAAGGATCCATCGCTGAGGTCGGAGTTCCTTTCGTTGTTGCCCAGACGTTGAGCGCGACCGGAACGCCGTGGTTTTCGCCGAGTTGAGCTGCGCCGGGTGGCTCCTAAAGCTTCTCCAGGTTTGAGCGGATGGCCAGGGCCGTGCTCGACAACGCGCGTTGTGCCTCGGCGTCCATGCGGTCCCACTGGCGGTAGGCCAGGGCCAGCCGCGGGTTGTCACCCAACAGGTGGCGCTGCCGATCCAGAAAGTCCCAATAAAGAACGGAGTACGGGCACGCGCGAGGGCCGGTTCGCTGCTTTGGGCTGTAAGGACAGCGCGTGCAGTAGTCGCTCATGCGCTGGATATAGGCTCCCCCGGAAACATAGGGTTTGGTGGCCAACAGGCCGCCATCGGCAAACTGGCTCATGCCGACCGTATTGGGCAGCTCGACCCATTCGAAGGCATCGATATAGACGCCCAGATACCACTGGTGCACCTGCCAGGGGTCCAGGCCAGCCAGGAGCGCGAAATTGCCGATAACCATCAGGCGTTGTATGTGATGCGCGTGTGCCTCCTGCAGCGACTGGCCGATGGCGTGCGCCATGCAGGCCATGCGCGTGCGGCCGGTCCAGAACCAACCGGGAAGGTCGGCGCGGTGGCCAAAGACATTGCTGCGGTCGTAGCCGGGCATGCGCGCCCAATAGACGCCGCGCACATACTCGCGCCATCCCATGATCTGCCGGATGAAGCCCTCCACGGCTGCGAGCGGTGCGGCGCCGTCGCGCCAGCATTGTTCGGCGCGCTCGACCACTTCGCGGGGCGACAACATCTTGGTGTTTAGGGCAAACGACAGCAGCGAATGGAACAAGCGCGTGGCTTGCGTGCTCATCGCGTCCTGGTAGTCGCCGAAATAGGGCAGCACGCGCTCCATGAAGAAGTCCAGCTGGAGCAGCGCGTCGCCGCGATCGAGTGGCCAGCGACATGCGGATGCCTGCGGCGCGCCGAAACTTCGCACGCCACATTGCTCAATGGTGCGCCATAACTCACTGTGGTCGTGGCATGGACGAGGATCGTCCGGCTCCCTGGGTTCACCGCGCCAGGCTTGCCGGTTCTCGTGGTCGTAGTTCCACCGGTCGCCGGCCGGCTTGCCGTCCGCCTCCATCAACACGTGATGCTTGCGACGCATGCTTCGATAGAACGACTCCATGAGCCAGTGCCTGCGCTTGCCGAAGTGCTGTTGTGCTTCGTGACGCGTGGTGTAGAAGTGCTCGCTGTCGACCATGAGGCTGGCGACCGGCAATGTCTGGGCGTATGCGCGCAACTGTTCGTCCAGGCGCCATTCGTCCGGGGCCTGGTACTCAAGTCGCGATGCGCCGTAGTGGGCGATAACCGCATCCAGGTTGCCGCAGAGCGACTGTTGGTTGGCGGGTGCATCGATGGCCAGGTAGTGCACGCGATGTCCGCCTTCGCGTAACTGCTCGGCAAAACGCCGCATGGCCGCAAAGATGGCAAGAATCTTCTGCGCGTGGTGCAGGACGTAGTCGGTTTCCTGGCGGATCTCCATCATGACGTACACGACGTCCGGAGAAGTCTCGCGAAACCACGAGTGGCCAGCGCTGAGCTGGTCGCCAAGCACCAGGCGAATCGTCGTCGCCACGCAGTGGTCGCCTCGCGCGTGCTACAGCTTGAAGAGCGGCTGCAAGGTCCGCGCGAGCCACCCTGAAAAGCGCAAGGGCAGGTCGGTCGCTGCAACGCACACGCAGGGCACGCCAGGCGATGTCACCGGTTGATGCTCCACGTCGCTGTCAAGGTCCGCCACATCGCCTGGAGCAAAATGCCCCAGCGAATCGTCGTAGGCGCCTTGCAAGATCATGGTCAGCTCGTTGCCGCCGTGGGTGTGCATGGGTACGCACCGCCCGGCGGCAATGCGCAACAGCATCAGGTGTCCGTCATCGACGTTGCGCGAACGGATGTGGTGCACGCCCGGTCCGATGGTGCGCCAGCGAAGGCCGCTATAGGTATCACCGAAATAGGGCCGCAGGGGCGGTGGCAGGAGATCGGGATCGTGAGCGCGACCGGCGGGCACGGCAGTGAGCCCTGCCGGCCGTTCACCAAGCCGACTCATGATGTCGTTGCGCGCCTCGGCCGACATCGACGCGCCTTCCTGCAGGCTGACCAGCTGGCCGCCCACCGCGTCGGCATCCAGCATTCGCTCGCGACAGGTTCGGCAGATGCTCAGATGCGCCGACACGACGACGCGGAAGGCTGTGGGCAAGGCGCCAGCCGAGTATCCGATCAACGTGCTCTCGTCGAGGTGGTGGTGCGGCTTCATGGCGTGTGCCTCAGCCCGGCCTGCAACTTGGCGAATGCGCGCCGCAGATTGGACTTCACGGAACCCAGTGGCATGCCCAGCTCCTGGGCGATTTCGCTGTGACTCTTGGCTTCGAAATAAGACATGCGAATAAGACGGGCCTGCGTGGCCGGTAGTTGATCGATGGCGCGGGAAAGGCCGGCGTGGTCGGTGAATGCTTCGGTGCTGCTCGCATCGTCCTCCGGGGCCGTGCGGTCGAGCCAGTCGAGGCCTTCCTGGATGTCCAGCCAGTGCGGTTCGCCTCGAATGCTGTCGATGTAGAGGTTGCGAGCAATGCGGAACAGCCAGGTAGCCAGGCTGGCGCGTCTTGCATCGAACAGGTCGGCCCGGCGCCACATGCGGAGCATGGTTTCCTGTACGACTTCCTCGGCCTGGGCCTGGGCCACCTTCAGGCTCAGCAGATACCTGAGCAAGCGCGGCGCGTAGTGGTCGTAGATGCGCATGAAGCACGCCACGTCTTGCCGCACGGCGACGCCGGCTACCTGGTCAGCCCAATAGTGCGCGTCGTCGGTTGCTTGGTTTGCGGGGCCTGACACGCGGCGAGCGGCCTCGAGAGGCCTGACCTTGGTGGGAGGTGGAGTGGGGGCCATCATAGCCATGCCTGGCCGTTCATGGGCACGCAACGATGCCGGCCGCCGCTACCGGGAACCCTCGGGGGGAGTGGGAGGTGCACGGTAGCGACGGCGGGCAGCAGGGCGCAGGTCATGGCTCGTTGGTTGCCTGGTTCATGGTGGCTATACGTGCCCGGCGATGTTTTGGATGCAGCGCTCGTTCGAGTCGGCGGGTCCTTTGCTTGGGGCGTTCAGGAAAGGCCTCAGCGCCGGCTCGTGGGCTCCCTTGCATCCATCTGATGGTTTGTTGCGTAAGCATGGGATGAGCCAAGCCCGCATCCTTCTTACCCGGCGTCTCCTCGCGTCCATGTTTGCCGCCTTGTTCGCGGTATGTCCCGGCGCGCATGCGCAGACCCTCCCCAATGAGCCGGTCGCGCGACTGGATATGGCGCGCTACATGGGCCAATGGCACGAGATCGCGCATCTTCCGCTGGTGTTCCAGCGGCAATGCGTCGGCGATATTGCAGCGCAGTACACCCTTGCCGAGGATCGCCAGATCAGGGTTGCCAATAGCTGCCGGACGGCCGACGGCTCGCGCGATACCGCGGTCGGCATGGCGCGACCGGACGGCAGTGGTCGCGGCGGCGCACTACAGGTGCGCTTCGCGCCACGCTGGCTGGGCTGGCTGCCCTGGGTCTGGGCGGATTACTGGGTGGTGGATATCGACCCGGATTACCGCTGGGCGGTGGTCGGCAGCCCGAGCCGCAAGTACCTGTGGATACTGTCGCGCTCGCCCTCCATGAGCCGGGCGCAGTTCGATGAGCTTGTAGCCCGCGCAAAGATGAGGGGCTACGTGCTGGACGCCCTGCAGACGGATGCGCCTTTGCTCTGAGCAGCTGGTTGGTCTGGTGGATCATTGCCGCTTGGCGCAGACGGCCGGGCACATCCGCTCCGCTCATTGCCGGGTTCGCCTCAGGCGCGAGCGGGCACATCCTTCCGATGTGGTCGCGAGTGTCCTTCTCGCTTGCATTGCATCCGCAATGCGGGCGCGCGACGTATCCACTTCGGGACGACTCAGGAGTGCGCTCGCATGTTGGGCATCAGGCTCGGCGATTACGCCATCACGGTGCAAGGGCTTGGCCGCGACAGGGAAGTGCGATGGAGTGTGCTTCGCATCCATGGCCGTGAACTTTTCGCGCCGCTCGCATCAGGTGCCCTGTTGACGAGGGCAGGCGATGGGCTGGCGCCCACACGCGTGGTGGTCAGTGCGCTGGAAATCGGTTGTGCGGTGGCGAGAGACCTGAGTCGCAGCGAGGGGCGGTCTTCGAGATGACAAGTCACTAGTCATCCCTGTTCATGCCTCATCCCTGGGGCACTTTTCGCAGGCGACTCGTGTCGTAGCCCATGGCGGCGACACGGGCAACCAGAAGGTCGTACTGCTGCTCGGGAATCGTCGGCGAGCGCGCCATGATCCAGACGTAATCGCGCTTGTTGCGCGCGACGATCACCGCGCGATAGTCGGGGTCGAGCCAGGCAATGATGTATTCGGCTTTTATCGGCCACAGAAACTGCATGCCCCACACCGCGTTGCCGCTGTCCGCATGCACGAATCCGGTCGCGTGCATGGTTTTCAGCTTGCCGTCGGGCGCACCGTCCCGATAGGTGAAGGTGGTCTGGATGCGGCCGTCCGGCCGCAGGGCATAGGACTCCACGGCCTGGAAAGCGTGCCGCTCGAAGTACGTGGGTATGACGGCAATGACATACCAGTCGCCCATGTACCGTTGCACATCCACGTGCGGGACCGGCGCGATGGGCGCCTGGTCCGCGCAGCCGGGCAGCGGCAACGCAACAAGCGCGGCTGCAACCAGGCCTTGCCATAATTGGCGCATGGCTGTCTCTCTCATGATCACCGGTCTCGCACAAATCGATAATGGGCCACCAGCCACTCCTGGCCATCGCGATAGCCGAACAGCTCCGCGCAGGCCATCCAGAACATGCGCCAGCGCTGGAACCAGAGGCGGGCGAGCGCTTCGCTGCCGTAGGCATCCCGCAACAGCGACAGCACGGGGCCGCGCTGTTCGTCCTGGCGTGCCAGCCACGCATTGGCAGTGCGTTGGTAATGGGTGCCGTCCACCAGCCATTGCCGCTCGAGGCGCATGTCACGCTGGAAGCAGAGCAGGGTATCCGCGGCCGGCATCATGCCGCCGGTAAAGAAGTGCCGACCCATCCAGTTGTCCTCGCCTTCCGTCTCGAAGGGGTAGGCGGCATGGCGATGGGCGAAAATGTGCACGAAAAGGCGACCACCGTGACGCAGCCAACCCGCGATGCGTTGCATCAGCAGTTCGTGGTTGCGCACGTGTTCGAACATTTCGACCGATACGCAGCGGTCATAGCTTTCACCGGGCAGATCGAGCGCGTTGATGTCGCAGGTGATGACCTGCACGTTGCGCAGCCCGCGTTCATCGCATTTCGCCAGAATGTGGGCACGCTGGGAATGCGAATTGGATACCGCGGTGATGCGTGATGCGGGGAAGCGCTCGGCCATCCAGAGCGTAAGCGAGCCCCATCCGCATCCAAGCTCGAGGACGTCCTGTCCGTCGAACAACTGCGCACGCTGGGCATACAGCTCGAGCATGGCCAGCTCCGCCTGCTCCAGCGTGGTGTCCGTGTCCGGAAAGTAGCAGGACGAATACTTCAGGTTGGGACCAAGGCAGCGCTCGAAGAACGCCGTTGGCACTTCGTAATGCTGCGCATTGGCTGCGTCGGTATGGATGGCCACGGGGCCGTGGCGCAGCGTGCTGATCAGTCGTTGATGTCGCTCCTGACTGGCACTGACACCACCGCGATGGCATTCGGCCAGCCGCTGCGCGCACAGGCGGCGCATGCCTGCTCGTAGCAGGGCGTCAGGCAGCAGTCCGCGTTCGGCCAGTCCAAGCAGTCCAGGGGCGGGGCGATCGGCGTGCAGTTCATCGGTTGAAGCAAGGGTCGCGCTCATGAGGAGCTCCTGGAGGCATCGGGACGTGGAAACCATGGGAACAACATGGGCGTGCTTTGCTGGTAGTCGCGGTAATCGTCGCCCCGCGTGCGCAGTGCCTGGGCCTCGGTGTAGGGAACGCCACTTATCCAGCGCAGGAACACGTACATCACCACCGGGCCAGACCAGGCCAGCCAGCTGATCGGCGAGCCCGCGGCCAGCGCGACATAGCTGAACCAGTGCAGCCATTCGAAGAAATAATTCGGGTGACGCGAGTAACGCCACAAGCCCGCGCGGCACGTCTTCCCGCGTTGGGCCGGATCGGCGCGGAAGGCGGCAAGCTGCCGGTCGGCCAGCGATTCCATGGCGACACTGGCCAGCCACGTCAGCACGCCCAACATCGTCCACGCGGTCACGCTGCCGACAGGATTGGCGGCGACCGCCATGAAAGGCAGCGCGAACAGCAGCACGAGTAGCGCCTGGGCCTGAAAGAACAGGAAGAACTTGGCCTGGCTGCCTTGCCAATGCGCGCGCAGCTGGCGATAGCGTCCGTCTTCCGCTTCGCCGCTCACGCGATGCCACAAATGGGCGGCCAGGCGCCATGACCAGATGCCGCCCAAAAGGGCAAGCAGCACGCGAGGCAGCAGCGCGCCGCTACCCGTGACGGCCATCAGCACTGCCGCCACACCCAGGCCCGCGGCCCACAGTACGTCGACGATTCCCGCATTGCGGTGGCGGCGTTGCCAGCCCCAGCCCAGCGTCATGATCACCATCATGATCACGCCCAGCGAAAGCAGTTGCGTTGCGCTGCTCATGACCGACTCGCCTCATCGCGCCGTGCGTCGTATAGGCTGAGGGCGCCAAGCAGTGGCAACGCCAGCGCCCAGCAAGCAGCAATCCAGGGCAGGCCAGGCCAGGGCGAGACCTGCACCGCGCCCCAACCGCGCGCCGCGGCGAGATAAGCCAGTGGCGCGCCGACGCCGCCGGCCAACGCGGCCAGCCATGGCCGGCCGCGCAGCACCGACAGCGATCGGGTGACGGTTGTGGCGAAACAGGCCCACAACATCAGGATCCACACGGGTGCGCCTTGAGACGGCCATGCCGGCGTCGGCGAGGCGTAACCCAGCCAGCCGGCGGAAGCAGCCACGCCGTCGACCAGCAAGCCCATCAGCAGGGCCGCTGCCAGCAGGCGCACGTCTCGTGAAGGATGCCGAGCGGTCAGCACCTGGCCGAGCACGAATACGGCGCCGGCAAGCAATGGCAGGGTGAGATGTGCCTGGGCGGCTCCTCGCACGAGCAGAAACCACACTGACTGGTAACCCAGGAGGTTGATCCAGAACATCATGCGTCACGGCCTCCGTCGCGCGCGGTCCATCGCGCGGCGACCGGCAGCGCCCCGGGCTTGGCCAGCAGTAGATGCGAGACGCCGATGGAGCGCTCCAGGAAACCGCCTTCGCAGTAGGCCAGGTAGAACTCCCACAGGCGAAGGAAGCGTTCGTCGAACCCCTGTGCGCGCGCCTCGGCCATGCGGGCGAGAAACCGTTCGCGCCACGCGTGGAGCGTGCGGGCATAAGAAAGACCGAAATCTTCCTGGTGCACCAGGGCGAGGTCGCTGGCGCGCGTCTTCGCCGCCAGCATGGCGTTCAACGAAGGAATGAAGCTTCCAGGGAAGATATGGCGCTTGATGAAATCGACCGAGGCCAGCGCGCGCTCGTAGCGGTGATCCTCGATCGTGATGGCCTGCACCAGGCCGATGCCGTCGGGCTTGAGCAGCTCGCCGAGCTTGGCGAAGTACACCGGCAGATAACGCGCACCGATGGCCTCGATCATTTCGATCGATACCAGCTTGTCGTACTGGCCATCCAGGTCGCGGTAGTCCTTCAGCAGCAGGCTGACGCGATCGGTGAGGCCGGCTTGTGCGATACGTTCGCTGGCGAGCGCGTGCTGTTCACGCGAAATGGTGGTCGTGGTGACGTGGCAGCCATAGTGTTTGGCGGCATGCAGCGCGAATCCGCCCCAGCCCGTGCCGATTTCCACGACGCGGTCGCCCGGTTTGAGGTCCAGCTTGCGGCAGATCACATCGAGCTTTCGCGTCGACGCGGATTCGAGGGTGTCCTCGCCATCGCTCCACAAGGCCGACGAGTACATCAGGTCCGGCGACAGGAACAGCGAGAAGAATTCGTTGCCGAGGTCATAGTGCGCGGCGATGTTCCGGCAGGCGCCGGCGCGGGTGTTTTCGCGCAGCGCGTGCCAGGCTCGCATGGCGAGGCCTCCGAGCTTGGCCATGCCGCCTTCCATGCCGTCGAGCAGATCGCGGTTGCGTACCAGGAGCCTCACCAGGCCGACCGGGTCATCGCAGCGCCACCAGCCCTCGGCGTAGGCTTCACCCGCGCCAACACTGCCGTTGAGTGCGAGTGCGCGATAGAAGCGCATGTCGTGGACGTGAACATGCACGCGCAAGGCATCCGGGCTTTCGCTGGCCGAGCCCACGTCGATGGCGCCGACGGCATCACGCAGGCATAGCACGCCGTGGCGCAAGCCATTCATGGCCTTGAGCAGGCGTTCCCGCAACAGACGATCCAGCAGGCCAGGCTGGGTAGCGCCGGCGCCTACCAGTCGCTGCTTGGCGATTTCGGTCATGACTGTTCCCTTGGATGCGACGGCACATGGCCGGCTGGATGATCGTGGACGGGGGTGCGCTTGAGCCAAAGCTTGAACGCTTGCCAGTGGATGGCGCCCATGACTTGCGCGGTCATGAGCGGATACCGCCACAGCACGCGTCCAAGGGCCTGGCGATCCAGTGCCCGGCGTTGCAAGGCCAGCGTGGCATCGAATTCGCAGGCGTCGCCGTCGCGCACTTTCATGTGCACACGAAGATCGTCGGCGGGTGGCGTGAAGCGCCAGTCGTACTGGCGCGCCATGGCCATGAATGGGGATACGTGGAATTGCTTGTCGAAGCGCCAGGCCAGCGCGCGGCCGCGGCGCAGCGCGCGGTCGGTCGCCAGTACATAGGCGTGGCGCTCGCCCCACGGCGTGTTGGTGATCTCCGCGACGATGCATGCGAGCGTTATGCCATCGCTTTCGTAGCAGTAATAGAAGGTGACCGGATTGAATACATACCCCGCATAGCGCGGATGCGCGAGCATGCGAATGGGGCCGCTCAGCGCGATGCCTGCGTCGCTGCGCACACGTTCGCGGACAGCTTCCGCAAGCGGCATTCCGGCAGGTCCGAGGTAATCGTTCCGTCGCCATTCGGCAAGGTTGCGACGATTGGCCGACCACAGCGGGTGATGACGAAACACCGCTTCGATCTCGTCCAGATCCAGCAGCAGCTGCGCCATGCGATAGCGGAACGCGTGCGCGCGCGGGGCATGGCGTCGATGCGTCACCACGCCCTCGTAGACGGCGCTGGCGAGGGCGCTCATACGTAGGTCACCCGCATGGCCTGCGGCAAGCGGCTCAGGGAGCAGAGCTTTTGTGCCACTTCCACCGCGCTGCGCATGCCATCCTCATGAAAACCCCAGCCCCAATAGGCGCCTGCAAACCATGTCCGCCGGCTTCCCTGGATCTCCGGCTTGCGCGCCTGCGCGGCGACGGAGCCCGTCGTATATACCGGATGGGCGTAGGTCATCTGGCGCAGTATCCGCTGGGGGTCGATGCGTTCGCTCTGGTTGAGGCTGACCACCAGCGGTTCGGGCGCATCGATGCGCTGCAAAAGGTTCATGCAGTAGCTGACCGTGCACGGCGCCTCCGGGTCTTCGGGAATCACCGCGTTCCAGGCCGCCCAGGCCTTGCGCGAGCGGGGCAGCACGCTTGCGTCGGTATGCAGCACCACGCGATTGGTCTGATAGGGCATGGCGCCGAGAATGTCGCGCTCACGCTCCGAAGCATCGGACAGCAATGCAAGAGCCTGGTCGCTATGGCATGCCATCACGACGTGGTCGACATATTCGATGCCCTGGTTGGAATCGATCGCCACGTGATCGTCATGGCGAACCACCGAGCGCACGGGCGAGCGCAGGCGCTCCTCGACGTTCCAGCGTTGACGCAGGGCGCGTACATAGGTCGACGACCCGCCTTTCACCACCTGCCATTGCGGGCGTCCGCTCACTTGCAGCATCTGGTGGTTCGCCATGAACTGCACGAGGTAACGCGCGGGAAACTGGAGTATCTGGCGCGACGGCGACGACCACAGGGCCGATGCCATGGGAACCAGGTGGTCGTCGCGGAACGCCGCGCCGTAGCCGTTCTGCCGGAGATAGTCGCCGAGTGTCGGACCTGCGTCGGACAGGTCGAGCAGCGCCGGCGCCTCTCGATAGAATCGAAACAGGTCGCGCACCATGCCCCAGAAGCGCGGCGACAGCAGGTTGCGTCGCTGGCAGAACAACGTGTCGAGGGTGGTTGCGTTGTACTCCAGGCCGCTGGCCTCATGCCTGGCCGAGAAGCTCATGGTAGTTGGCTGCGATGACACGCCCAGTTCGTCGAACAAGGCATGCAGCAGGGGATAGTGCACGGGGTTGTGCACGATGAACCCGGAGTCGATGTCGTAGTCCTCGCCTGCCAGCTGCACGCGATGCGTGTGCGTGTGGCCGCCGAGGTAATCGTTGGCTTCGTACAGGGTGACGGCATGTTCACGGGACAGCAGCCACGCCGAGGCAAGCCCTGCGATGCCCGAACCGATGACGGCGACGCGCATGCCTAGTACTCCGCCTTGCGGTGCACCCACGCGGGCACGGGCTTGAGATCCCAGACCAGGCCGAGCAGGGCGAGAAGGCGCAGGCCGTACCAGGTGAGGTCGATCTCCCACCAGCGGAAGCCTTGCCGCGCCGAGCCGGGATAGAAATGGTGGTTGTTGTGCCACCCCTCGCCGAACGTGAGCAAGGCAAGCCAGGTGTTGTTGCGGCTGTCGTCGTTGGTCGGGAAACGACGGCGCCCGAAGCGGTGGGCCAGGGAATTGATGGTGACCGTCGCGTGGAACAGCACGATGGTGGAGATGAAAAAGCCCCAGATGAGCATCTGCCCGCCACTGGTTCCCCACGATGGCACCAGGGCGTGCAGCAGGGAGCCAAACCCGAACAGCAGCAGGGCGAGCGCGACGGGTATGGCGATGTCATAGCGGTCCAGCCAGCGGAGCTCCGGGTAGTCCCGGAGATCGGTCACGCGATCCAGATCGGTGCGGAAGGCCTCCGGCGTCAGAAACCAGCCGGCGTGGCTCCAGAGAAAGCCGTACACGGTCGGCGAGTGAGGGTCGAGTTCCGTGTCGGCGTGACGGTGGTGGTTGCGGTGATGCGCGGCCCACCACAACGGACCGCGCTGCACGCAGGATGCGCCGATCAATGCAAACGCGAATTGCACGGCGCGAGATGTGCGAAACGCGCGATGCGAGAAATACCGGTGGTAGAAGCCGGTAAGGGCAAACATGCGGATGGCATATAGGGCGATGGCGGTCACCACGGCGACGGTCGACGTGCCGACCCAGATCACGCCAAGGCATGCCAGGTGCATGGCAACGAAGGGAATGGCGCGCACCCAGTCGATGCGATGCGAGGCGCTGGACGTCGTGCCTTCGGATTCCGCGTCGAACCACTGGCGCACGCGCTGCGCCAGGGAACCGCTTTTCGACAAGGCTTGCGGGAAAAGCGGGTGGTTCATGGAAAGGTTCCGCAGTGGTATGTGACTTATACGTCGCGCGGCAGCGATCGGATGCAGCGCTTGTCAGGGTGGACAGTGAGAAGAGAGCGGCAGTCGAGCGGCCGATTCGACCTCGGCGCGTGCGGGTGCCGGTCCGACGGCGTCCAGGGGGAAGCGAATCTCTACGCGTTGGCGATGGCCTCGCTCGTCGCGGATGTTGCTGATTCCCGCGAATTCCTCGAGACGGTGATCGGCGTTGGCGTAGGTCAGCTGTACCGACGGGGCGATGACGCCCAGGAAACTATCGAGGCCAAGACGGAATTGGCGCGAATCGCCGTGGGAGCTTGCCAGCGGCTTGAGTTTCAGGTCCAGGTAGCCAAGCCGGCCGGGCACCACGAAGGCGGCTCGCACGCCCTCGGGTTGGGTCAATGCCGCCCAGTGGGATTGCACGAATGCGTCAAACCCCGCATCGACGACCGTGTCCGGTCGCGCCGGAAGATCCGCGGACTCCGTTGGTGCATCAGCGCGTTGCCTCACATAGACCCGCCATGCTCCCGGCAACCGCGTCGCGCCCTCCTGGTAGCCATCACGCGCGTCCTCGAAAGTGAAGTCGGGCGCCCAGGGTTGATCCGGGTAGTGCAGCCACTTCCGCGCAAACGGCTGCCCGCTCGGACAGCGATACAGGACAAGCCGCGTCAGCGTCCCTTGCTCCCGAAAGAGCCAATGCTCCTCCCGGTAGCGCAATGCGCCGCCATCGGCAGCGTACGCCATGCCCGAATAATGCGACGCGCCTTCGAACGAGCCGGCGTGCAATAGCCCCGACGCCATCACAAGACAGGGGGCGATCAGCCTGGGGAAGGTGATGCCAGGGGAGGTGCGGGGTGCCACTGGAGTGTGCGATACGCAGTGCCCGTTCATATGGGTCAATGCCAACCCTGGGGCTCGGATGCGTTGCCGCGCGTGCGGGCGACGTGAGGCTGTATTGCGTGACCCATCGTGGACGACCACGCGGCACTCGCCGCGGCCCAAATCGTGGAGAGGAACACTATCGTCTGCATGACGCCATTGCCGCTCATGAACGTCCCTTTCTCGCGTGGAGGTCATACCGTTACGAAAGAAGCGGGCGTTTGGATTCGCCATCCGGCGTCCACGACTGGCCTATGAGTTGATGCAAGTGCTGCCTTGCTGACCTGGTTGTGCAACGCACTGGCGATGCATGACGGCAGGCGACCGCGGAAGGCGCCTCATCGCGCCTTCGAGCGATCAATCTCTGCAGCCAGCTCCCTCAGGTAGAAGGGTTTTGCCAGCACGGTGACGTCGTGAGGCAACTCGGCCAGCGCCTGTCCAGGCTCCGCAGTGACCACGATGATCAGCAATCGCTCGAAGAGCCTGCGGGCCATGGCGGCAAGAACAGAGCCGTCTATGGTGCCTGGCATGTTCACGTCGGTCAGCAGGAGGTCGAAGGGTCCGGCTGTATGCAGGAGGGCGAGTGCTTCATCGGCATTGCTTGCGCCGGTGGCGGCAAAGCCGAGTGCACCCAGCATGGTGCAGAAGAGCTGCCGAAGGTCGTCGCTATCCTCCACGACCAAAGCCTGCGGGATGGCTGCTCCGACCTGGGTTTCGTTGTTAATTGAAGTCATGACGACCTTTGGCGGTTCGTGGGATGCCATATCCGATGCGTGGCCTTTCCATGGAAGCGACCGAACGGCTCCGATGCGCTTCCTGGATATACGCACCCGGCCCGCGCTTGGATTCAGCGTGGAGTGCAGAATTGGCAGCAACCCATGAAATGAGTCGGCATGGTCGACGCGAACCGAGCTCAGCCACAGGCCATGAGAGCCGCGCGGCGGGCGGGTCACCGTGGCGAAAAAAAAGGCGGGGTGGGTGCCGGTCAAGCCGAAACGCCTTGCAATCGCCTTTCACGTGACCGCGGCGATATCACCGCGACACGGCGAACTCATGCGTGCGTCGTGGACTTTTGATCCCGTCGACAGTCTGGCGTTAGCGAGACACCGTAAGGTTGTCACCAAGCCGTTGTAGTTTCGTGTGTCGATTTGCGAGACGGGTGAGGTTTCCCCGCTTGCTGTTCGGCCGATAAGGCCTGCTATCCATGGACGGTCTTGCGTTGCACTCGCGCGGGCGCTCATGAGTAGTGGGTCGGGGACCCACCAATAAGGACTACTGATGAGTAACCCGCTTCACCGCAGGGCGCTGCCTGTCGCCATCGCTTCGCTGCTCATTGCCACGCCGCTCATGGCCCAGAACATCACCACCTCTGGTGTGAATGGACGTGTCGTGGATGCCGCCGGCCACCCCGTTGCGGACGCCACCGTCACCATCGTCCACCAGCCATCGGGCACCACCAAGCAGGTCACCACCGATAGCGACGGTCGCTACGCCGCGCAGGGCCTGCGCGTGGGTGGTCCGTTCGACATCACGGCCAGCAAGGCGGACATGGCGCCGGTGGAGCAGCACGACATCTACCTGCAGCTGGGCCAGCCGTCCTCGATCAACCTCAGCATGGGTGCGTCGGCGCAGTCGGCCAGCACGCTGGGCGCGGTGACGGTCAGCGCGTCGTCGCTCGCGCAGACGTTCACGTCCGACAACAAGGGCTTGTCGACCAATCTTTCGCAGAAGCAGCTCGAGGCCACGCCGCAAGGCAATCGTTCGATCGATGACATTGCACGCGTCGATCCCCGCATCACGGTGATCGACCAGGGTGTTGGTTCGATTTCCGCCAACGGCATGAACAATCGCTACAACAACATCGCGGTGGATGGCGTGAGCCAGGGCGATCCGTTCGGCCTGAACGCCAACGGCTTGCCCTACCAGAAGTCGCCCATCTCGCCGGAAGCCATCGCCGGCTACAACCTTTCCACCGCCAACTTCGACACCACCTCCGATACGGTGGGTGCGGACGTCAACGCGGTGACCAAGTCCGGCACCAATCAGTATCACGGCTCGGTGTACTACTCCTATCGCAATGCCAGCAAGCTGGTGGGCGATGCCGGCTGGCTGCCAAGCAGCAATCCGGGTTACCAGTACAACGGCTACAAGAACGACTGGACCGGCGGCTTCAACGTCGGCGGCCCCATCCTCAAGGACAAGCTGTTCTTCTTCGTGTCCGCGGAACACGAGCGGACCAACGGCATCGGCGCCGACTCCGCCAATGGCCTGGATTACTCGCTCGGCAACGGCCCGTCGACCAGCAACAAGGTGTCGCCGGGCGATTTGCAGAAGATCATCGACGCCGCCACCAAGCTGGGCCTGAAGCCGGGCACCTTCGGTGGCGCGACCGGCCTGGCCTACGACGACAAGCGTTACCTCGGCAAGGTGGACTGGAACATCACCAACGAGCACCGCGCCAGCTTCACCTATCAGCGCACCAAGGAAGAGTTGCCTGCCGTGGGCGGCAACAGTGCGAACAGCGTGGGCCTCACGAGCTACACCTATACCAAGGCCATCACCACGGACAACTACGTCCTGCACCTGTTCGACGACTGGACCGACAATTTCTCCACGGAAACCAAGGTCGGTTACCAGAAGTTCGTGCAGGACACGACGGCGCCGTATCAGCAGCCGGCGGTGAACGTGAACCTGTCTCCTGATGGCAAGGGTCCGTCGGTGAACCTCGGCGAGGAACGCTATCGCCACTACAACCACATCGATACCAAGAAGTTCAGCCTGTTCCTCGCCGGTACGTACGTCGCGGGCGACCACACCATCAAGGGCGGCATCGATTACCAGAGCAACAAGATCTACAACCTGTTCGGCCAGACGCAGTTCGGCCAGTACAACTTCTGGGGCATCAACAATTTCCAGAACGCCAGCTACAACTCGTACATCCTGTATCACCCCGCGCCTGGTTATGCACTGAGCGACATTGCCGGTCGCTGGACATACAGCCAGTACAGCCCGTTCCTGCAGGACACCTGGCAGGTCAACGATCAGCTGTCACTGCAATACGGCGTGCGTGTCGACATTCCGGATGCCAACGTCAAGCCTGAATACAATGCGTCGTTTGCCAAGGCGTTCGGCTATCCGAACAACTTCGCCATCGGCCCGGGCAATCGCGTCGTCGAGCCGCGCCTGTCATTCAACTATCTGTTCGACAGCAGCTACCGCACGCAGCTGCGTGGCGGCGTGGGCCTGTTCCAGACGACACCGCCGATCGTGTGGCTCACCAATCCGTACCAGAACAACGGCGTCACGCTGTTGAACTACACGTCGTATGCGCCGGCGACGGCGCCGTTCAGCCCCGACCCGATGGCCCAGAACATTCCTGCTGGCGGTGGCGCGGGCTCGATCGACACGATCGACCCGAACTTCAAGATGCCGACGGTGTGGAAGGCGTCGCTCGCTTTCGATCGCGAGCTGCCGTGGTGGGGCCTGGTGGCTTCGGCGGAATACCAGCACATCAAGGTGCGTGACGGCATTCGCTACGAGGCGCTGAATTTCGGTACGCCGACCGGCACCTTGCCCGATGGGCGCGAACAGTTCTGGAAGACGCCGGGCGAGGCGCCCAAGACGGCCGATACGTTGGCCAACCAGAATCGCGCCTTCAGCAACCAGTCGACGTACCTGACCAACACCAAGAAGGGCAAGTCCGATACCTTCACCGTGGCGCTGAGCAAGGCGTTCGGCGAGGAATTCTCGGGAACCGTCAGCGCGACGCTGGGCCATGCCACCGACGTGGATCCGGGCACGGACACCATCGCGTTCAACGGCTATTCGCGCGTTGCCCGCCGCAACCCCAACAGCGACGTGCTGGCCACGTCCAACTACAACGTGGCGCAGAGCCTGAAGGCGTCGCTGAACTGGCAGCACGCGTTCTTCGGAAGTTATTACACGCAGGTGTCGCTGTTCTACAACGGCCATACCGGAACGCCGTACACGTGGGTCTTCGCCAACGACGCCAACGGCGACACGATCTCGGGCTGGGATCCGGTGTACATCCCGGCGGTCAACGACCCGAAGGTGGCCTATGCGAAGGGCACCAGCGCCCAGGTCATCCAGCAGTTCCAGGACTATCTGTCCAACAACGGCTACCTCAAGGATCACCGCGGGCAGATCGCGTCGCGCAACGGTGACACGACGCCGTGGGTCAATCAGCTCGACATGAGCTTCTCGCAGGAAGTGCCGGGCATTTTCGCCGGCAACAAGGGCGTCATCCGCCTGGACATCTTCAACTTCCTCAACCTGCTCGACAAGCATTGGGGCGATGTGCGCAACACGGGCATCTACCCTACCCGCACCCTGGCGAGCTACGGCGGCGTGAATGCCCAAGGCCAGTACGTGTACTCGCTGCCTACCGACAAGAACGGCAATTATCAGCCGCAGCAGTTGACCACCTATGACGGCGGCTTCTACGACCCGAGCCGAGTGGTGTCGCGCTGGTCGGCGATGGTGACGCTGCGCTACAACTTCTGACGCTGACGCGTCTATCGGCAGGAACATCGGCGGGGCACGGAAAGAGCGTGCCCCGCCTTTTTTTTGCTCCCCGTGAGGCGGGCCGACCCGGCCCCATCCGCCACGCGCCACGGCGCGAGGAAAACTGCGGCCGCATGTTCGTTGGGATCGGGTTCGCCTTCAGCGCGAATCGGTGCATCCAAATCCGGCGAACGTTCGTAGAGCAAACGTCGGCGTCGACGTGACGAGCCGCCAGTTGCCTTTCGTGACATTTCGCAAGCCATCACGGTCGCAAGCCATTCTTGCAGTCGGCCGGTGCCCGCCAAGGAGGTCTATTCGTGGTCATTCGTCATATCAAGCCCGCTTCCGAATGGACGGCGGCCTGGCTCGACAGTGTGGTGCTGGACAAGAACAGCATGACCCAGCGAAAGCTGACCTCCATCGACAGGCTGGGTGATGGGTTGGACGCCTTGCGGGTGGCGGCGCAGGAGCGTGGCGTGCATCTGCTGCTGGTGGAAAACGAACAAGGCGAGCAGATCGTCGCGGCGAGCGCAAAGCCGTTTACCGTGTTGTGTTGATTGGGGCGTAGGTTTTCCAGTGGCAGCGCTGGCGCCGTCATCTGCAGGTTGAGTCGCGGGCCGAGGGGCGTTCGGCACGCAGCTGTCATCGGAAGACGCCTGGATCGTCTGTGACCCAAGCGCCGGGTGGCATCGCGGGCAGGCCACCCCAGGGGAGGGCTGCGCCCGAAGATCGTTCAAACCCTTTTGCGGAGGATCACGCCATGTCACGTGCGTCGCTGCTGTTGTCGCTTTCCCTGCTTGCCGGTTCCGCGCTTCTGTCAGCCCCTGCGGGCGCTGCGCCAACGGTGAATACCTATGTCGGCAATACGACGGTCAACCTTTCGCCCGTCCTTCTCAACGCATTGAGCGCACTGCATGTCACACCCGGCAGGCAATTTCCCGCCGAGTTGAGCGGTGCGACTGCTCGGTTTCCCATTCCGACCGGACAGATCGACCTGGCGACCGCACATGGGGAAATCGTCCACGCGGGCGGCCTGAATCTCAAGGCGGGCAACACGACCGTGACGCTGTCCGATTTCGTGATCGATACCACCGGCACCGCGCCCGTGCTGACCGGACTGGTGGCGGCCAATGGCAGCCTGGTCGCGCGTTTGCCGCTGTTCTCCGTGACGCTGACGAAAACCCCTGTCGTGAAGAACTACGGCGTCGCCGGCCAGCTGTCGATTACAGGTGCAGCGTTGAGTCTAACGACCGACGCTGCCGCTGCCCTCAATCAGGCCTTTGGCGTCAGCGCGTTTAGCCAAGGCATCCCGGTAGGGACGGCATCGGTCAGTGCGCTTACTTTCAACCCGACGGCGGTTCGATAAGTCTCACGATGACTGGGCTACACGAGTGCCGGGCTTGGGGTGGCGCTCGTGCAGTGGAGGGTTCGGGTGCTGGCTGGTGCTGGTCGCGAGTCAGCGGCTCACGCTCAGTGCGTAAGCTGGGCCGTGCAAGAGGGGGGCTGCCGAGCTCTCAGCGAAGAAAGGCCCCGAAATCCGCGGGTGGCACCGCCTCGCCGCACATATAGCCCTGGTAGTGAAAGCAACCGTGCCGATAGAGGAAATCCATCTGCTCGGATGTCTCCACGCCTTCGGCCACGGCCTTGATGCCAAGGTTCTTGGCGAGGGAAATGATCATGCGCGTGATGGTCGCCCCTCTGCCTCCTTCATGGATGCCCTGGATGAAGGAGCGATCGACCTTGATTTCATCCAACGGCATGCGCTGCAGATAACTCAGCGAGGAATAACCCGTTCCAAAATCATCCAGGGCGAAGCGCACGCCACGTTCGCGCAACAGCATCATGCGCTCGATGATGGTCTCGATGTCTTCGGCGAAGAGGCTCTCGGTCACTTCAAGCACGAGGCGGGACGGATTGGCGCCGGTGCGTCGCAGTACGTCGAGTACGGAAGGGACGAACCCGGCATCGTGCAATTGCCTCACGCTGGTATTCACCGACAAGGTCAGGCCTTCCGTGCGCGGATTGCCCGCCCAGGAGGCAAGCTGTCGGCAGGCCGTTTCCAGCACCCATTCGCCGAGCGGCAGGATGAGCCCGGTAGCTTCGGCAAGCGGGATGAACTGCGCGGGTGGGACGTCGCCGCGGGTGGCGTGGTTCCATCGCAGGAGTGCTTCGGCACTGACCGTGCGGCCATCGCTGTCGACCTGCGGCTGCAGGTACATCCGCAGGCGGCGGGCGTGGAAATCCGTGCGCAGGTCATGCTCCAGCGCAAGGCGTTCCTGCATGGCCACTTCCATGGCCTTGTCGTAGACGCACACCTTGTTCTTGCCGGTGGACTTCGCGTGGCAAATGGCCAGGTCGGCGTGCTTGAGGGTGTCCTCCGTGCCGCGCTCACCATAATCGAACAGGGCGATGCCCACGCTTACCGTGCAGAGGTAGCTCAGGTCGTCCAGTGCGTAGGGCAGCGCGAGTGCACTCCAGGCCTCATGGGCCATGCTCTCGGCAGCCCGCAGGGCTGATGGCGGGTCGTGTCCAAGGTTGCCGAGCAGTACCACAAACTCATCGCCGCCAAGGCGCGCGAGCACGTCGTGCACGCGTACGTAGGACTCCAGACGCTGTGCGACCTGCTTGAGCAACAGGTCGCCGACCGCATGTCCCATCGAGTCGTTCAACAGCTTGAAATTGTCGACGTCGATGAAAAGGATGGCGCCCCATCCATGGGTGGTGACGGGCAAAGCCAGCATCTGGTCGAGCCGTTCCATCAACTTTCGGCGATTCGGCAAGCCGGTGAGAATGTCGTAGTACGCCAGCCGATAGATCTGATGCTCCGCTTCCTTGCGTTCGGTGAGGTCGGTGTTTGCGCCTGAAATGCGCACGGCCTTGCCGTGGGCATCGCGCAGGATGAATCCGCGCGACAGCACCGGCACGTAGTGTCCTTGCCGATGGCGAAGCCGGAACTCCAGTTCGTAACTCCCGATATCACTGCCCAGCAGATGTTCAAGCGCGGAGCCGATGCGTTGCGTGTCGTCCGGGTGCACTCGACGCTTCCACAGATCGGGGGTTGCCGGCAGCGCATCGGAGATGAGTCCGAGCATTTCCCACCAGCGTGGCGAGTAGTAGGTCTCGCCGGTGACCAGATCCCAATCCCAGGCGGCGTCGTTGGTGCCGCGCAGCACCAGGCTCAAGCGCAGCTCGGAATGCTTGAGGGCGCGCTCGGTCTGCTTCAGTCGGGTGACGTCGGTAAAGCTCACCACCACTTCGGTGGGTTCGCCGTTCTCGTCGAGGTTGGGTACGGCGTTGCACACCACCCACACCAGCTGTCGGTCGGCGCTGCGATGCAGGCCGATGACGTATTGCGAGACGGGCGCCCGTGTTTCGAGCACGCGGGCGACAGGAAATTCCTCCAGCGGCAACGGCGAGCCATCCTCGCGGATGAAGTCGAAGTGCTCGTCGGTATAGAACGCGCCCAGCAATTCGTCGTAGCGCATACCCAGCATGTCGAGCGCGGACTGGTTGGCGTAGATGATCTCGGTGCTCGCACGGTGCAGCACGATGCCCGCCTGCACGTGCTCGAACAGGAATCGGTACAGCCGCTCGCGCGAGGCCTGCGCCTCCAGTGCACTTTTGTGCGCCGTGCTGTCGCGTGCAATGCCGAGAAAGCCGGACAACTCGCCTTGCTGGAAGATGGGCGTGATGGTCAGCCCGTTCCAGAAGGTTTCGCCTGACCGTGTGTAGTTGAGGATTTCGCCCGAATACGGCGTGCCGCCACGGATGGCCGCCCGTATCGCGTCGACCTCGCCAGGATCCGTGGCGGGTCCTTGCAATACGCTGCAGGTCCGGCCCATCAGGTCGGTTGTGCGGTAACCGGTGAGGTCGGTGAACGACTGGTTGACGTACAGGACGCGACAGGCTTTATCGGTAATGACGATGCCATCCGCAACCGTCGAAAGTATCGGCGTGATGCTTCCGAGGTCCATCGCATTACCCATGGGCGTGTTGTCTCAGTTGAGCCTGGCAATGATGGTGTGACCTTGCACGAAGCGGGCCGGCCGTTGCGCCGCCGCCCAGCTACGCTACATCGCCACCCGGGCACTTACAACGGAGGTCGGGAGCGAGGTGGTTGCCGCTGACATGGACCTGACGCGATGCGGGAAAACATGCGCTGGTGGTTCCGCGCGAGAGCCCTTGAAAGCCGCCGGCGGCAACACTCGTGGGTACGAGTCACCCCGCTGTATCGTTCGGGCGCGCGCCGGCTTGAATGGACTTCACCGGATGCATATGCGGGTCGTCGTCACCCGGCGGCGCCGAACAGCGCACCCACGCTCGCCGTGATGATCATGGCGAGCGCGCCCCAGAACGTAATGCGCAGGGAGCCCTTGGCTATGCTGGCCCCGCCCGTGCGCGCGGCGATGCCGCCGAGCAGGGCAAGGAAGATCAGCGAGGTCACGAACACGAATGCCAGCAGACCCTTCGCGGGAGCGAGTGCGACCACCAGCAAGGGCAAGGCTGCACCCACGGCGAAACTGACGGCTGAAGCGGCGGCCGCCTGCAAAGGGCGCGCCTTGAGTGTTTCGGTGATGCCGAGCTCGTCACGCATGTGCGCGTCGAGCGCATCGTGCGCCATCAGCTGCCTGGCGACCTCGCGGGCCAGCTGAGGATCAAGGCCTCGCCGCACGTAGATTGCCGCGAGTTCCTTGTGCTCGCCCTCCGCATCCGCTTCGAGTTCCTTGCCCTCGCGGGCCAGGTCGGCCTGCTCGCTGTCGGCCTGGGAATGCACCGATACGTACTCGCCGGCGGCCATCGACATCGCGCCGGCGACCAGGCCTGCCGTGCCTGCCACCAGGATGGAAGACTGCGCGGCATGCGCCGCGGCCACGCCCATCACCAGGCTGGCCGTGGACACGATGCCGTCATTGGCGCCGAGCACCGCGGCACGAAGCCAGCCCATTCGCTCAGTGACATGACGCTCGCGGTGGCGATGCTGCATCGGTCGAATCCTCTTTGGTCGTGAAGGATGGCATGAGCGGGCAGTGCGCTCTGGTCAGTCGATGGCGGCCAGGGGCGTCCGCCGGACAAGCAAACGCAGAAGTTCCAGCCAAAGCGTGCACACCGCCAGTATAGATAGTTCGAAAGCGACGGTGCCCGCCCCAATGGCGGCAAATCCAAGCAGGGAGCGCAGCGGCGGGATGCCCGCCACGGCGAGGAGTATCACCGCGAGGCCGCCCATCAGGACCTTCAGCGAAGGATTCTTTGCGAGGTCCTTGTCCCAGAGTGGCCGGGTCAGGTTCTGGTTCACCAGCGTCAACAGCAACACCGCGACGAGCAGGCCCAGGAATACGGCGGCTCGCCCCTGTTCGTCACCGAGGCCCAGGTGACTCCCATAGGCGTACGCGAACAACAGGATCATGGCTATGCCCGCTCCCTGCGCGATGCCGTAGCCAAGATTGGCGCCATGGAAAGGGGACTCGCCCATGGCGCGTGGCGGGCGCCGCATGATCGCCGATGAATCCGCTGTCGCCTCGAAGACGATGGAGCACGCCGGGTCGATCAGCAGCTGCAGCAGCACGATCTGCACGGGCATCAGCAGGATGGGCCAATGGAGCAGGCTGGGTACCAGGGCCAGCGCGACCACGGGAACATGCACCGCCACGACGAAGCGCGTCGCCTTGGTGATGTTGTCGTAGATTCGCCGACCCTGTCGCACGGCCACGACGAGGCTGGCGAAATTGTCGTCCAGCAGCACCAGGGCGGCGGCGCCGCGTGCTACGTCCGTGCCGTGCTCGCCCATCGCGACGCCCACGTTGGCCGCTTTCAGGGCAGGCGCATCGTTGACGCCGTCGCCGGTCATGCCGACGATTTCGCCCAGGCCCTGCAGCACCTTCACGAGCCGCAGCTTCTGGCTGGGCTGGACGCGCGCGCAGACGTCGACACCGCGCAGCCGGTCACTCAGTTGCGGATCGGTCAAGGCATCCATCTCGCTGCCGGTCATCAGCACGGGGGCATCGCTCAGGCCGACCTGCGTGGCGATGGCGCGCGCAGTCGTCGGGTGGTCGCCCGTCATCATGATGACGCGAATACCCGCATTGAAGCACTCCGCCATGGCTGCAGTGGCCTCAGGTCGAGGGGGATCCATCAGCCCCATCAGTCCGGCGAAGCGATAACTGAAGGCGCGTTGCGTCACGGGCCATTCGGCATTGCTCCATGCTGCCGTGGCGACGGCAATGACGCGCAGCCCACGCTGCGCCATGGCATGCACTTCATCGCCCAGCTGTTGTTGTTCCGCTACGTCGAGCTTGCAGAGCTCGATGATGGTTTCGGGCGCACCCTTGGCGAAGAGTTCATACGGCTGGCCGCCGGTAAGGTCGAACGCGCGCGTCATGGTGAGCAATCCCGGGTCGAGGCCATATTCCCTTACCGGCGTGGCCGAGGCCGCGTCACGCTCGCGCGCAGGCAACAGTGCGGCCAATGAAAGAATGGCTTGCTCCATCGGGTCGTTGGTATCGGCAGGGGTTGCGAGCAGGGCAGCGCGCACCAGCGATCGACAGGCGGAGGGCACCTCACGCTCATGGATGGTGTGGTGTTGATGGTGGACGCTCAGCTCGGCGACGCGCATGCGGTTGCAGGTCAGCGTGCCGGTCTTGTCCACCGCCAGCACCGTGATCGCGCCCAGGGCTTCGACGGCGGACATGCGGCGCGTGAGCACGTTCTGTTTCGCGATACGCCACGCGCCCAGCGCGAGAAACACGGTAAGGATGACCGGGAACTCCTCCGGCAGGATGGCCATGGCAAGGGCGATCGCCGATAGCAGGCTGTCCATGAGGCTGTGCCGATCCCACAGCCAGTTGATGAGCCAGAGACTGATCGCGCAGAAGACGGCCGCCAGGGCGAACAGGCGAACTATGCGCGTGGACGCCTTCTGAAGCCCGGACGTGGCTTCCATCGTTTCGCTCAAGTCACGTCCTATGCGCCCCATGGCAGTGGCCGCGCCTGTGGCACTTACCCGCGCCAGGCCGCGTCCCTTGGTCACCACGGTGCCGGCAAGGACGCTGGCATCACCGGCACGTGGCACTTTGCCTACCGGCACGGATTCCCCCGTCAACAGCGATTCGTCGACCTCCAGGTGTCCGCTCACGAGCAAGCCATCGGCGGCAATGCGGTCGCCCTCCCGCAGCGAGAGGAGGTCGTCCACGACGACCGCGGCAGAAGAAATCGGGATGTTCCTGCCATCGCGGATGACGCGGGCCTGCGGTGCCGATAGGTCACGCAAGGCTTCCAGCGCCCGCTGCGTCTTGCGCTGTTGGGCCAGGGTGATGCCGATGATCACCAACACCGACATGAGCAGGAAGATGGCTTCAGCCAGATCGCCCAGCGCGAGATATAGGCCGCCCGCCACCAGCAACATCAGGAACATCGGTTCGAGCAGCACGTCCCGGGCGATCAGCCACAGCGATTTCGCCTCGCTCCCGGGCAGCGCATTGGGGCCGTCGCGTTCCAGTCTTGCCTTTGCCTCGGTCTCGCTGAGGCCGTCGTAAGGCGAGGCGCCGGCGTCACGCATGTCGCGCTCCTTTGGTGATCGCCAGGGCATGCGCGTCGTGATGCGGCGCAAAATGCCCTCAACTGCCTGACGTCCACAGCAGCCACCAGAATTCCACCAGGATTCCGCAGAGAATGGCGGCCACGAGCCACATGGCGCGCTCGATCGAGTCCGCCGGATTTCCCGGCTTGCGCCCGCTGATCATGGCGCCGATCAGGTTCTCGTGATGGAGCCAGCTGCCGGTGAGCACGCCTATGACATGCACGCCGACGACGACCAGCATGAGGTTGGCGACGAGCTCATGGAATTCTTCGGCCCA
The DNA here is from genome assembly GCA_000632805.1 of Dyella jiangningensis. Taxonomy (GTDB): domain Bacteria; phylum Pseudomonadota; class Gammaproteobacteria; order Xanthomonadales; family Rhodanobacteraceae; genus Dyella; species Dyella jiangningensis. Next base: position 1,814,985 of record CP007444.1, read on the forward strand.
GCCGCCGTCTCCTTGGCGATAGGTCATCCAGCCTGACGCGGTGACCAGGGCGGCCATGCCAAGCAGCGTGACAATCGCCAGGGCGCCCGCGGGGTTGTGGCCGACGTAATGTTTCGGACGACCGGCGAGCAACGTGCGCACGTAACGGCCGACCGCGCGAGGTCCGCGCACGAAATTCTTGAACAGTGCGTACCGCGTGCCTATCACGCCCCAGAAGAGCCGGAATGCGACCAGGATCGCCAGCGTGTAGCCCAGCGCAACGTGCAGTGATCGCAGTTTGTCTTCCTCGGCGGTCAGGTATGCGCCGAAGAAGCAGATCACCATTGCCCAATGCGTTACGCGAACCGGCGCATCCCAGACCAGGACGCGGCCCTTCGTTTCCTTGGGTTGATCGGGAAGGGCTGCAATAGCCATGATCTCGCTCCGGTAGCTGAAAGAACGCCTGGAACGAAGTCCCGGGCCATCTCCCACGGGGACATTAGGAGCCGGCGCGCATGGTGACAGACTGATCGCGATCAGCTTCTTGCGCGATGCATGACTATCTTTGGGCGCCCATGTCATTGCCGCCGAATAGGCAGGCCGAACCGGGCCGAACCATGACTCGGAAAGGCCACGAGGCGGTTGCCTGAATCGGCAGCTGAACCGGCGGGCGTGGCCAGTTCAGGGGCGGGACATCGCCGCAAATCCCGGTTGGGGCCTTGTTTGCGCAGTTCCGGAGGCAATGCCGGGCCCGTGGCCGTGGACGAACATTTCACCACCTGTCCACAAGGTCATAGCGTCTGGTGACAACTAATACGGGCTCTCTCAGGCTTGAGTGTGCCCATGTCCTCCATTCGTCGCTGTCGTTTTGGCGTCCCCGGCCTCGATACGATCCTGCAAGGCGGATTGCCCGCCGGGCGCCTCTACTTGCTCGAGGGGCAGCCAGGATCGGGAAAGACCACGCTCTCGCTCCAGTTCCTTCGTGAGGGCGTGCGACAGGGCGAACGATGCCTCTACGTGACACTGTCCGAAACCGCGGAAGAGCTGAGGGAAGTGGCCACCTCCCACGGATGGGACTTGAAAGGCATCGACCTGTTCGAACTGTCGTCAGTCGAACAGGTGTTGGGTGAGGGGCGAAACCAGTCCATCTTTCACTCCTGGGAGGTAGAGCTGGGCGAAACGGTGCGGCTCATCAAGCAGGAGGTGGATCGTCTGGAGCCGGTCCGTGTTGTTTTCGATAGTCTCTCCGAGCTGCGATTGCTGGCGCAGGACCCCTTGCGTTATCGCCGGCAGGTGTTGGCGCTCAAGCAGTTTTTCTCGCCACGCAGCGCGACCGTGCTCTTCATCGATGACCTGACCAGCGAGGGCAGGGATCGCGACACTCATCTGCACAGCATCAGCCATGGCGTCATTTCGCTGGAGCGTTTCGCGTTGGAATTCGGCGCAGCCCGTCGTCGCCTGCAGGTTCAGAAGATGCGCGGCGCAACGTTTCTTGCCGGCTACCATGACCTGAGCATCCAGACCGGGGGCGTGGAGGTCTATCCGCGGCTCGTCGCCGCCGAGTACCACAACGATTTTGCAAACGAGCCGACGCTCAGCGGCGTGCCTCAACTGGACGCCCTGATGGGCGGCGGTTTCCTGCGCGGCACCAGTACGTTGTTGACCGGCCCGGCGGGTACCGGAAAAACCACGCTTGCCCTGCAATACATCGGTGCCGCGTGCTCGCGAGGCGAGCGTTGCCACGTCTATGAATTCGATGAGCGTATCGACACGCTCATGAAGCGTGCGGAGGCCATGGGCGTCAATCTGGCGCGCTTCATGGATGAGGGCCTGCTCGAGATCACGCAGGTCGACCCCGCCGAAATGCCGCCTGGCGAATTCGCCTGGAATGTCTTCCAGGCAGTCCAGGAGAAGCATTGCACCATGGTCGTCATCGACAGCCTCAATGGCTATCTCTCGGCCATGCCGCAAGAGAAGCACCTGCTTCTGCAGATGCACGAGCTGCTGGCCTTCCTCAACCAGTCGGGCGTCACCACCTTCCTGATCAATCCGCAGTTCGGCCTGGTCGGCTCGATGGATACCGGGCCACTCAACGTGTCGTACGTCGCCGATGCGGTGATACTTTTACGCTTCTTCGAGGCGCAGGGCCGCATCAGGAAGGCCATTTCCGTCATCAAGAACCGCAGCGGCAAGCACGAGGACACGATCCGCGAGCTTTTCATCGATAGCAAAGGCCTGCGCGTCGGCGAGCCGCTGGCCGACTTCCGCGGGGTATTGACCGGAACGCCCGAGTTCGTGGGCAACGATGCGCCGTTGCTGGAAACCCGGGATGCATAGGGAGGCAGCGCGCGGTTATCGGGTGCAGGTCATCGCGCCCTGGCAACGTGATGGAGAGAGCCTGGTCGACGTGCTGAGCGCCGACGGTTACCACGCGTTCCTGTACCCGGACCTGGTGGCGTTGGCCAGTGACATTGATGAAAGCACCGGTGTCGTGGTTCTCACGCAGGAGGCGCTGGAATTTGGCGTCGATGCGATCCAGCAGTCGCTTGAGGCGCAACCGACCTGGTCGGACGTGCCCTTTGTCGTTTTGCAATCGCCCCACCCCGGGCGCGACGTGCGGCTGTCGCCACTGCCAAGCTCGGTGCTCAACCGGATCGAACTCGAGCGCCCCGTCGGCGGGGCTTCGCTGCTCAGTGCAGTGGCGACCGCCATGCGGTCCAGGCAAAAACAGTTCGAAATCAAGGACCACATGGAAGAGCTCGCCGCCAGCCGGCGGGCCCTTGCAGAGAGTGAAGCCGAGCTGCGGCGCATCACCGACTCTCTTCCGGTCCTGATCGCGCTCATCGACTCCGATTTTCGCTATCGCTTCGCCAACCGGGCCTACAAGGACTGGTTTGACGTCGACCCGCGCGACATGCTCGGGAGAACCGTCGAAGAAGTGCTGGGCAAGACCCAATGGGAAGCCCGCAGAGACCCTCTCACGCGAGCCCTGGCTGGCGAACCGGGGACGGCTGAGCTGTCCTGGACGCTTCCTGACGGCAGGCGACGCGACGCCGAGATTCGATACATTCCGCGACGCCTGGACGACGGCCGGATCGATGGTGCGCACCTCTTCGCCACCGACATTACCGAGCGAAAGGAGGCCCTGGAAGCGCTCGGCCAGGCTGCCGCACGGCTCGAACAGAAAGTGGCCGAGCGGACGGAAGCCTTGCGCGCGGAAATGCATGCGCGTTCGGAAAGCGAAAACGCGCTGCGTCAGGCCCAGAAGATGGAAGCCGTGGGGCAACTCACCGGAGGCATCGCGCACGACTTCAATAACATGCTCACCAGTATCATCGGTGCGCTGGATATCGTGAGCAACCGTGTCCAGGACGAACTCATCGGCAAGGTGGTGGGGGCCGCCACGGAGGCGGCAGGGCGCGCCGCGGCATTGACCCAGCGCCTGCTTGCTTTTTCACGACGGCAATCGCTCGATCCCAGTCCCGTCGACGTGAACGCACTCATCCGCTCGATGCATATGCTGCTCAGCCAGACGCTGGGCGAGCGCATCCACATCCATGTCGATCTGGCCGAGCCGCTGGAGCGGGCGCAAGTCGACGTCAATCAGCTCGAAAGCGCACTCCTGAACCTGTGCATCAACGCGAGGGACGCCATGCCCTACGGCGGAACGCTGGGCATCTCCACGAAATGCTCGGCGACGCCTCCGTTTGTGCGCACCGGCACAGAGGCCAATGCAGACGGCTACGTGGTGGTTGAGGTGGCGGACAACGGGGTGGGGATGGAGCCCGCCATCAAGGATCACGTCTTTGAGCCCTTCTTCACGACCAAGCCGATCGGGCAGGGTACCGGCCTGGGACTCTCCATGATCTATGGATTCATGCAGCAGTCGAAAGGTTATATCGATCTGCAGTCGACCCTGGGCAGTGGAACGGCCATTTCGCTCTACCTTCCCGTCGCGCCCGCAGACGCCGAGATCGCTTCACCGGAGGCGGACGAGCAGGCGCCCAAGGGAGACGGACAGCTTGTCCTTGTGGTCGAGGACGACGACCAGGTGAGGTTGCTGGTCAGTTTTCTGCTTGAAGAGCTTGGCTATGCGGTGCTCACCGCGCGGGACGCGAACGCGGCACTGTCCCACATGGCATCCCATCGTATCGATCTTCTGATTTCGGATGTCGGCCTTCCCGGCATGAACGGAAGGCAGCTTGCCGAGGCGTTTCGCGAGGGACATCCGTCCACACCGGTTCTCCTGATGACCGGCTATGCAGAGAGTGCAGCCGTGAAATCGGAGTTCCTGGGCCACAACATGACCATGATCGCCAAACCCTTCGCCATGGATGCGTTCAGCAAGGCGATACGGGATGCGTTTGCCGGTGCGGTGAACGTCTAGACGTCCCAAACGCCCGGGCGCGGCCTCACGGCGCAGGTGCGCTCACGCAAGCGCCGGGCGATGACGCCGCACCCGGGCTGGAGGGCGTCATCCATCAAACGCAGGTTCGCCCAGGCGGGCGATGAGTTCCTGGAGATCCTTGAGCCGGAAAGGCTTCTTCAGGATCGGCGTGTCATCAGGAATGGCCGTAGCCCTTTCCCCGGCGAACCCGGTCATGATGACTACCTGCATCACGGGATACAGGGTTCGTGCGGTGCGAGCCAATACCGGTCCGTCGATGTGTCCGGGCATGCGAATGTCCGTCATCATCAAGTCGAACGATTCGCCTGAAGCCAGCAGGGTCAGGGCTTCGGCGCCGTTGCTGGTGGACTTCACCTGCAGCCCCAGGAGCTGAAGCATTTCCCCCAGCAGCAACCTAAGGTTGTTGTCGTCATCGACAATAAGGGCCGTGGAGATTTTTCGGCGCGAAAGCGGCATGCCTTCCCTTTGGGTGATCCTGTCAAGAAGAGAAGTATCGGCCTGGTCGTGTGCAAAGCGGATCACCACGCCTCCCTCTGAGTCCGAATGTGCCCGTCGAAGCAAGCCGTCTGTTGTCATCTAACCCTATTGAAGGTTTAGGCTGGATCAAAATTCCTGCAACGTAGCCGTGAGTAAAGTCGTGCTGGCGTCCGTACAGCCCTGTTCTATTGGATGAGGCGCCGAAGCCCGTCGGCGACCGAGCCATGACGCGAGCGTGGTCGGCCGCGTAAGATCCGGCCGACCTGGCGGACCGGTCCGTTGCCAGCATGCGCAAGCCAACTTGGGGGAACCTGGATGAAGCGACCATCGATTGTTCTGCTCTGCCTCACCGCGCTTTCACTGCCCAGCTTTGCGCCGGCGGCGCCTTCACCGCCGGCCGGGCACGTCACCGGCGTCGGCGGCATCTTTTTCAAGGCGAAAGATCCCAAGGCGCTGGCCGCCTGATATCGCGACGTGCTCGGCATGCCCGTAGAGGCTTGGGGCGGCGCGGCGCTGCATTATGACGCCCCGAAGCATCCGGCCACGCTGGCATGGAACGCGTTTCCCGCCACCACGGACTATTTCGCGCCATCGACCAGCGGGCTGATGATCAATTACGCGGTGGATGACATGAATGCCATGCTCGCGCGACTGCGGGCCAAGGGCGTCACGGTTATCAAGCGCGACGATCACGACCCGAACGGCCGCTTTGCGTGGATCCTTGATCCCGAAGGAAACAAGGTCGAGCTTTGGGAGCCAAAGCGCTAGGTTCGACGCTTCATTATCGCCCGCCGGAGGGGCAATTCACCGAGCGATCGGCCAGGCTTACCTTGGAAGGCTGCGGCGGTGCGATGACGAGTGCTCGCGTTCGGCGAACCGCTGGCGAGCGCTTCCGTGACATCAAGGGGTGCTGGGGGCAAACATCATGAGTCGTTGCGCCATTCGCGTGTTGGTCGTCGTGCTCGCGTCGCTGTGCGTGGAGTCTGCATTCGCTGAGGATCTTCCGGCGACGGACGGGCCAGTGGCGCAATGGATGATCGTCAAGGAGCGTGCCTGGGCCAACATGGCCTGCGGTGGTGAATGGGTGGCGACGGAAATCCTCGCGGACGACTTTCAAGGGACGTCACCCAAAGGCACGCGCTACGGCAAGCCGGCGAGCGCGCCAGCCTATGATCCCAAGACGCCATGGTCTACCGATTGCCGCCTGGATAGCGCGGAAGTGCGGTTCTTCTCGGCAGACGCCGCGGTGGTGTATGGATCGGAGTCCAAGACGGTGACCTTGCCGGATGCAAAGCACGAGCGGCGCTGCCTGGCCTGGAGCGACATGTGGCTGCGGCGCAATGGAAAGTGGCAGATCATCGCGGTGCAGGACAACCGCATCGACTGCCCGACGAAGTAGCGGTTTGGCATGAATCATCGGTGCGCTCTGCTGCCGGCGAGCGACGCGAGCCCTGTCATTCCAGGGTGACCGATGGCATCAAGTGACGAACGACACCCTGGTGCGCGCGGTTGTGACTTGATGATCCACAGGCGCGCGCATTGATGGCCCCTGGCGCAGGATGTGCGCTTTTCATGGGAAGGTCAGGGGCGACCGGCAGTTTTTGCGCACTCGCGACTTGGCCACCGTGTTAGTTGTCGTGGCCGGATGGAGCTTTCTTGCCTGGCGGCACAGTCATGGTGGCGTGGTCAGCCACCACCTTTTCGCCCGCCCGGACATGCCGGCCGTTTCCAATGGATAGGGCGGGCTGGCTCTTCCGTTGATGGCATGGTTCTTATTGGGGCGAACGTGGCGGCGAGTGGCGTTGCAAGGCGATCCGTCGAGGCGTCACGCGTTGTTTTGGTTTCATGGGTGCGTTGGCCTTCGGTGCACTGCTTTCCGTCTTCTTCGCGCACGGCAACGAACAGGCCACGGGCGTCATGTTCCCGTCGATATTCCTGATTGCGTGGGTGGCTCCCATCTGCCGCGCCGAATACGCGCAGGGCTTCGTGATCGGCATGGCTTAGACGTTCGGCGGCGTGCTGCCATCCATCGTCGGATCGGCGCTGGTGCTGATCGCGTTGGTGATCTATCGACACATCCGCACGCCGTTGTTGTGGCTCGCGCAGAAATGGATCGTCGGAGCGGGGCGGGCTTGACGCCTGCACTGCGCGCCACACGCGCTATCGCCGCTGGTGGACGCTTCGCGCTGCGTAACGACGCACGCGATCATGGAGTGCCGACACATCTGTCGGCACTTGGCCAGATGGTTGCATGGTGATCGCTGACAGGCGCGGCGTCTGCCGTTTGCTACTTTCGGCAGGCTGCTGCGGCATAGGTAACGGCGTGCTGCAAGTGGCCTCGACCGCAAGGTCGGGAAGCGCGGATCGCACGAGTAGCACCTCATGCGATCCGCTGACCATCACCAACACCAAGAGTTGATCATGGCTATCCGCGATCATACGGGACGCGTTCGCCCGTCCATTTCCCTCGATGCCCCCCTCATTTCCTGCCCCGGCGTCTTGCGTGCGAAGGGCGGTGCGGTTGATTGCCGTGCTTGTGGGCGCTTGCCTACAGCAGCCATCGGCTACGGATAAAGCCTGCGCTTCTCGTCAAATGGCCGGAAGTCGGGCCTGAAGTGAGCCCATCACACGCCCCGTGATCGTTTCCGCGATGCATCGGTCCATGGGTCGATGCGTTGCAGCAAGGCGATCGCTTACATCGTCCCTGGCGTGCGCCGACACGGATGCCTGTAAGGCTTGATCCGTAGTCGAGCCGCGCCTGACAGGAAAGGAAGTCCTCCATGTGCCTCATTCAGATCGATCCGCTGATGGACTTTGATCCATCGGTATTGTTGCGCAGTCCCGGCGAAGTGCTGCTGACCGATCACCTGCAGCCCTGCGCGATTCCACTTGCCCGGTTCGCGCGTCGCACCGGCATCTCGTTGACCACGTTGCGGCAGATCACCCTGGGCCGTCGGCGCATCAATGCGGAATACGCGCTGCGCCTGTCGCTCATCACGGATCCCACGCCGGCGTACTGGTTGTTGTTGCAGGCGCGGTACGACCTGGCCACGGTAAGTGCATTGCGTGAGGTGCGGCGATCTACGCCGTAGTCGCTGCCGATTCGTGGGCGGCCGGTTTGGCGTGTTTCGATTGTCGTGCCCGTGAGGTGACGAAGCTTTGCCCGGCGCCGGTGGCCGAGGCGGACAAAGGTTGCCGAAAACGGCTGGTCTTGAGTGGGGTCGATAAATGCCCAGCGTCATCGTGGCAGGCATGCGTCGCGGAGAAGAGGCCGCGTCGCGCGACGGTTCCGGCGCGCGACGTCGAGCACCAGTCAGCAGATGCGTCAATTGCCCAGGGATGGTGTCGGCCGATGGGCCAGTGCTTCCGACACTTCGTTGGCCGCATCGACCAGCAGGCGCGTCGTGGTGGCGATGTTCATCGCGGAGCCGCGGCGCTCGATGAAAGGAATGGTCATCGCGCTCGTGGCCCGGCCGTGCTGCATGACCGGCGCGGAGATGTCGGTGACGCCGTCGACCACCTGGCTGGCGATGGTCGCGAAGCCGGCCGCGCGGATGCCGCTGATGGCCTTGTCGATCGGTGCGCGCTGCAACTGGGGCTCGTGCGCGATCATCATGGTGAACCAGCGTTCGCGCGTTTCGTCGTCCTGCCATGCCAGCAGCACATGGCCCGAAGCGGAATGGGAAATCGGGCGTCGATGACCCACGCGCACCACCAGGCCGATTTCGCCAGGCGGGTCGACGCGCGCAATCACCACGATCTGCTCCTGCGAAGGCACTACAAGGTGGCAGGACTGGTCAATGTCGTCCGCTAGCCTATGCATGATGGGCAGGGCGGTTTCCACCATGCTCTTGACCGGTGGCTGCTCCATGCCGAGGCGGAACAGGCGTGGCGTGAGCGAGTAGCGTCCTTCACCATCCGGACGGCTGATGTAGTCGCGTTCTTCCAGCACCTGCAGCATGCGAAAGATTTCCCCGCGCGAACGCCCCACGCCCTCGGAGATCTCGGCGATGGTCAGCGGCGAGACGGCCCGCGCCAGCAACTCGAGGATGTCCAATCCCTTGTCGAGGGCGGGTGCGCGATATTTGGGAGACTCTGCGGCCATGGGCGTCCCTGGAATGAAGTGGCTCGTCGAACGGAGCAGCGATGACATGTGGGTGTTCGCTTACGGCCCGCGAAGGAACATGCTGCACTGCAACTTGTTATACAGGTAAATTATAAGTTCATATTTGCACACCTGTCGCGCCCGGTGCACTAGGGCCGCATTCGCCAATCGCCGGAGGATGACATCTATGCACCCACAACCCGCGTCGACAACGGCGGGTGGTTCCTTGCGCGGCAGCACGCCCCTGCTGCCCCTGGCTTTGATCGTAAGTCTTTTCTTTCTCTGGGGCGTAGCCAACAACCTCAACGACGTGCTGGTGGCGCAGTTCAAGAAGGCCTTCACGCTGTCCGATTTCCAGGCGGCGCTGGTGCAGAGTGCGTTCTATCTCGGCTATTTCATCGTGGCGCTGCCTGCGGGCGCGTACATGCGGCGCTACGGTTACAAGTCGGCGGTGCTGTTTGGCCTGGGCCTGTATGGCGTCGGCGCCTTGCTGTTCTGGCCGGCGGCGGCCTACGCGACATATGGGATGTTTCTGGCGGCACTCTTCGTGATCGCCTGCGGGTTGGCTTTTCTCGAGACCTCGGCCAATCCCTATGTCACGCTGCTGGGGCCCGCGTCGTCGGCGGCTGCGCGGCTCAACCTCGCCCAGGCCTTCAACCCCTTGGGCTCAATCGCCGGCGTGCTCATCGGGCAGCATTTCATCTTCACCGGCGTGGAGCACACGCCCGGCGAAATGGCGGCCATGAGCGCTGGCGCGCACGAGGCCTTCATGAAGAGCGAGGCTGCCGCGGTGCAGCTGCCGTATCTGGTGATCGGGCTGGGCGTGCTCGCGTGGGGCCTGGTGATCTGGATGACGCGGTTTCCTTCCGTGGCGCATCGTGAGGAAGGCGCCCCGCCGTCGCGCGCCGTGCTCGGACGGCTGCTGCGCGATGGGCGCCTGCTCGGCGCAGTCGCGGCGCAGTTCTTCTACGTGGGCGCGCAGGTCGCCGTGTTCAGCCACATGATCCGCTACGCCCAGGCGACCATGCCGGGCACGTCGGCAAAGGATGCTGCCGGCTTCGTGACGGCGGGCCTGGTCTTTTTCATGGTGGGCCGCTTTGCCGGTGCCGCCTTGATGAAGCACCTGAAGGCGTCGCGCGTGCTGGCGCTGTTTGCGCTGGCCAATGTGGTGCTGATGGCGGTGGCGGCGTTTGTGCCCGGCCACGCGGGCATCTATGCACTGGTGGCGTCGAGCTTCTTCATGTCGGTGATGTATCCGACCATCTTCGCGCTGGGCGTGGAGGGCAAGGGTGATGACGAACGCAAGTTCGCGGCGGCCTTGCTGGTGATGGCCATCATCGGTGGCGCCGTGCTCACCGCGGCCATGGGCGTGGCTTCCGATCGCGTCGGCATTGCGCACGCGATGCTGGTGCCGGCCGTCTGCTTCATCGCGATTCTTCTGTTTGCCCAGCAGCACTGGCAGCGTGCGACGGCCGGGGTGACCGCATGACCTGGCAATGCCTGGCGCTTGACCTGCGCGACGACCCCGCGCTCATCGCCGAATACGAGCGCTGGCATCGGCGCGAAAACATCTGGCCGGAGATCGTGACCTCCATTCGCGAGGCCGGCATTCTCGACCTGCAGATTTTTCGCACCGGCACGCGGCTGGTGATGCTGATGCGCGTGTCGCCCGATTTTGACGCTGACGCCAAGGCTGCGGCAGACGCGGCCAGCGAGCGCGTGCAGGCATGGGAGGCTTTGATGTCCACCTTCCAGCAGCCGTTGCCATGGGCTGGGGCGGGGCAGAAGTGGGTGCCGATGCAAAGGATTTTCGACCTGGCCGAGTGTGCCGGGTGACACGTTGGTGTAGCCGCTTCATGTAGGGCGCAGTGGGTGCGCGAAAAGCCTGCGAAGCGGTGCTGTCGAGGTTCTGCGGTCGCGCACTGGGTGCGCTCCTACAGTCGAGGTAGCTGGTTCCGTCGCACGCGCCACTTCCTTCGCCCCGACCCTCTCCTGGCAGGTAGAGGGGAAGGCAGGTGGGGCGTTCGCGCCACGCACTGCGACCGTCTTGTCCTGTAGGAGCGCACCCAATGCGCGATGGCGTGCGAGGCGCTGCATTGGAATTCTGCAGTCGCGCGCAAGTGTTCCGGTTGTGGTTCCGCCGCGAGCACCCGCGCCCTCACCCCAACCCTCTCCCCGGAGGGGAGGGGGAGTAGGGATCTGCGGCAGCTTCACGCGCTGCATCATCCCTTGTAGGGGCGTACCCAGTGCGCGAAAGGCCTACGGAGCGCTGTTATTGAAGCTCTGCTGTCGCGCACGGGGTGCGCTCCTATAGGGGACGGTGCACTGGTGAATCCGCCAGCGAGAGGAACGCCTTCGCCCGAATCAAGCGCTGCGCCAGATCACGTCGCGCGAAATGCGCGAGGCGTCGCGTTGGCCAGTGAGTGCCATGGTGACGCTCAGCTCGCGACGGATCAGCTCGATGGCTTGCGTTACGCCTTGCTGCCCGTTTGCACCGAGGCCATAGAGAAATGCTTTGCCGATGAGTCCGGCGCGTGCGCCGAGGGCGAGTGCCTTGAGCAGGTCCTGGCCGCTGGTGATGCCGCTGTCGAAAAGCACTTCTGTCTTGCCTTGGACGGCATCGACGATCGCGGGCAGGACATCGATGGTGCCGGGTGTGCCGTCGAGCTGTCGTCCGCCGTGGTTGGACACGACAATGGCGTCGACGCCGTGCTGCACCGCGAGGCGCGCGTCCTCCGGATCAAGGATGCCCTTGACGATCAGCTTGCCCGGCCATTCCTCGCGTATCCACGCCAGGTCGTTCCAGTTCAAGGTGGGATCGAACTGGCTGGCGATCCATTGCGCGAGGGTGGTCAGGCTATCGGCGCCGCCGATGCGGCCTTCGAGGTTGCCGAACGATCGGCTGGGCGCCTTGAGCACATTCCACGCCCAGCGCGGCTTGCTGGCGATGTCGAGCAGGTTGCGCAGCGTGACCTTGGGCGGCACCGACAGGCCATTCTTGATCTCGCGATGCCGCTGTCCCTGCACGGTGAGATCAGCAGTCAACATCAGCGCCGAGCATTGCGCTGCACGGGCGCGCCGGATCAGCTCGCGGGTGAAGCCGCGGTCGCGCATGACGTAGACCTGGAACCAGAACGGCGTGTCGCACGCGGCGCGCACCTGTTCGATTGAGCAGATGGACATCGTGCTGAGGCAGAACGGAATACGCGCCTCGGCGGCCGCGCGTGCGCCGAGGATCTCGCCGCTGCCATGCTGCAGGCCGGTCAGTCCGGTGGGTGCGATGGCGAGCGGCATGCTGACCGCTTGGCCGAGAAGGGTGGTCGCCAGCGAGCGATTGTCCACGTCCAGCATGACGCGCTGCCGAAGCTGCAGGCGGTCGAGCGAGCGACGGTTCTCGCGCAATGTCGCTTCATCGTACGAGCCGCGGTCGGCGTATTCGAAGAACGCGCGGGGCACCCGCCGGCGAGCGATGGCGCGCAGGTCGGCGATGTTCGTCACTGGCGTTTTCATGGTTCACCCCATCGCGGTCTTGGGAGCGCTCTTCCATACGATGCCATCGGGAAACAGGTGGTCGCGCACCGAGTCTTCATGCATGCGGGCGGAGAAGCCGGGGGCCCTGGGTGCAAGGTAACGCCCCGCGGCGATCGTCACCGGTTCTTCGAAGTGCTCATGCAGGTGGTCGACGAACTCGATCGCCCGATCCTCCTTCTTGCCCGTAATGGCGACGAAATCGGCCATGGCCAGATGCTGCACCAGCTCGCACAGGCCCACCCCGCCGGCATGCGGAAACACGCGCACGCCAAAATGGGCGGCCAGCAGCAGGATGGCCAGATTCTCGTTGACGCCGCCGACACGGGCCGCGTCGATCTGGATCAGGTCGATGGCCTGCGCCTGCAGCAGCTGCTTGAAGAGTACGCGGTTCTGCCCGTGCTCGCCGGTGGAGATGGGGATGGGCGACACGCCCTGGCGGATGGCGGCGTGGCCGAGCACGTCGTCGGGATTGGTCGGCTCTTCGACCCAGGCGAGGCCGATGTCCTTCAAGGGCTTGAGCCACTCGATGGCCGTCTGGACGTCCCAGCGCTGGTTGGCGTCGACGGCAATGGCGACGTCGGGGCCCACGGCTTCGCGCGCGAGCCGGCAGCGGCGCAGGTCGTCTTCCATGCGCAGGCCGACCTTGAGCTTGATGGTGCGAAAGCCATCCGTCACGGCCTTGCGGGCGAGGCGCTGCATCTTTTCGTCGGAATAGCCCAGCCAGCCGGGCGACGTGGTGTAGGCGGGATAGCCCTCGGCCTCCAGCTGTGCAATGCGCGCCTGCTTGTGCGGCTCGGCGTCACGCAAAATCGCCAGCGCCTGTGCGGGCGTGAGCGCATCCGTGATGTAGCGAAAATCGATCTGGTCGACCAATTGCTCGGGCGTCATGTCGGCAATGAAGCGCCACACGGGCTTGCCTGCCATGCGCGCGGACAGGTCCCACGCGGCGTTGATGACGGCGCCGATCGCCATGTGCATCACGCCTTTCTCGGGGCCGAGCCAGCGCAGCTGCGAGTCGCCCGTCAACTGGCGCGCGAAAGCGCCCAGGTCGTTGGCGATCTCGGCCACGTGGCGCCCGACGACCATGGGGCGCAGCGCCGCGAGCGCAGCGGTCTCGATCTCGTTGCCGCGGCCGATGGTGAACACCAGCCCGTAGCCGGCCAGGCCGTCGGCTGCATCGGTCTTCAGTACGACGTACGCGGCGGAGTAGTCCGGGTCCGGGTTCATGGCGTCCGAGCCGTCGTGCGCCAACGACGTGGGAAAGCGCACGTCGTATGTTTCCAGGGCCGTAATTTTCACCATCGTGGCCGGCCTCCTGTGCCGGAAACGAAATCAAGAGGAATGGCTCGAGGCGCTCAGGCGCGCGATGCGGGATGGGCGAGCACGTCCTGCCGCTGCTGCCCGAGGCCTTCGATGCCCAGTTCGATGACGTCGCCGGGTTTCAGGTAGGTCGGTGGATGCAAGCCCAGGCCGACACCGGCAGGCGTGCCGGTGCTGATCACGTCGCCCGGCATCAGTGTCATGTAACGGCTGATATAGCTCACCAGGTGGGCCACGCCGAACACCATCGTGCGGGTGTTGCCGTTCTGGTAGCGATGGCCGTTTACTTCGAGCCAGAGCGAGAGGTTTTGCGGGTTGGGCACATCGTCTTTGGTGACCAGCCACGGACCGATGGGGCCGAAGGTGTCGCAGCTCTTGCCCTTCACCCATTGGCCGCCGTGCTCCAGCTGGAATTCGCGCTCGGACACATCGTTGATCACGGCGTAGCCGGCCACGTAGTCGAGGGCATCGTCGATGGAAACATCGCGCGTCACTTCGCCGATGATCACCCCCAGCTCCACTTCCCAATCGGTCTTTACCGAGCCGCGCGGAATGACGATGGCGTCGTTGGCGCCGCCGATGGCCGTGGTCGCCTTCATGAAAAGCACAGGCTGCTCGGGCACCGGCGCGTTGGTTTCGGCGGCATGGTCGGCGTAGTTCATGCCCACGCAGAGCATCTTGCCGACGTGCGCCACGGGCGTGCCGAAGCGCGGCTTGCCTTCGACGAAGGGCAGGGTGGAAGGATCGAGCGCAGCCAGCTTTCGCAGACCTTCGCGACTCAGCACATCGGCGTTGATGTCGTCGATGGCGGCGGAGAGGTCGCGGATCGCACCATCACGATCGATCAGGCCGGGCTTTTCCGCGCCGGGTTCTCCATAACGGCAAAGTTTCATGCGGGCACTTCCATCAGTTCGACCAACCACCATCCACGACGTGGATGGTGCCGGTGGTAAAGGACGATTCGTCGGAGGCGAGGTAGAGCGCGAGCGCGGCGATTTCCTCGGGTTCACCCAGTCGACCCATCGGCTGGCGCGAGGTGAAGCCGCGCCAGGCGGCTTCCTCGTCGCCGCCCAGGGCGCGCACGCGTTCGGCAAGCGAGGGTGTCTTCACCGTGCCGGGGCAGATGGCGTTGCAACGGATGCCTGCCGCCACGTAATCGGCGGCAATGGCGCGCGTCAGTCCGATCACCGCGGCCTTGGTGGCGCCGTAGGCGAAACGGTTCGGCACGCCCTTGATGCTCGATGCCACCGAGGACATGTTGATGATGCTGCCGGCGCCGCGCGCGATCATGCCCGGGAGCAGGGCGCGGCAAAGGTGGAACATGCTGTCCACGTTGATGGCGAACGAGCGCCGCCAGCTTGCGTCGTCCGTATCGAGGATCGTGCCGGCATGCACGTAGCCGGCGCAGTTGAACAGCACGTCGACGCGTTCGACGGCTTCTGCCAGCGACTGGATCGCCGTCGCGTCGGTGACGTCGAGGATGCGCGTGCTGATGCGCGAATGGCTGCCCGCCAGCGTGGCGAGACTTTCTTCGTGGATGTCCGTCGCCAGCACCGTGGCGCCGGCTTCGGCGAAGGCGAGGGCCGTGGCGCGACCGATGCCTGCGCCGGCGGCCGTCACGAGGGCGTGCTTGCCTGCCAGGCGGCCGCTCATGCCTTGCACTCGGCGTGGGTTGACATGGAGCTCATGACACAGGTGTTCATGCCGTTCTCCCTAATGCCGTCGTGCGGCCGTGGAGTGAGTAGATGGAGGTGGCGTTGCCGCCGAACACGGCCGCCTCGTGGCGTGGCGCAAAACGGCGCACCAGCGCCTGCGCGCGGGCTTTCCACTGTTCATAGGTGGCGTGCGTGGTGACTACGGGCCAGTCGCTTCCCCACATCACGCGCTGGCCGCCGAAGCTTTCGAAAACGTGGGCGACAAACGGCTCGATGGCGGTGGCGTCGCTGCCTGGCGCAGTGAGCGTGAGCAGGCCCGACAGCTTGCAGGCGACATCGGGCACCTGGGCGACACGCGCGATGGCACTGGCCCATGCCGCGAATTCCCGGTCGGCGATGTTGGGCTTGGCGGCGTGATCCACGACCGTGATCAACCCGGGATGGCGCGTGAGTCGATGCGACAGCGCGCGCAGGTGCCGGTTGTCCACCAGTGCGTCAAAGACGAGGCCGTGATCGCGCAGGCAATCGAACGCGCGATCGAGCGAAGGGCGCGCCAGCCACTCCGTATCCGGAATGTCCTGCACCATCGGGCGGATGCCGCACAGCAGCCCCTTGCCCCCGCTCGATGAGTTCTTCGATGCGCTGCGTGGCGTCGTCCGCTTCCATCTCCACCCAGCCGACGACGCCCAGCACACCTTCGGTCTGCCGCGCCAGGTCGAACAGGAACAGCGTTTCGCGCTCGTCCGGCGCGGCCTGCACCAGAATGCACGCGTCCCGAATCGCGCCGATGTCGGGCGGCAGGAAACTGCATTGCAACGCGGCCGGCGCGTGCGCCAGCCAGCCGTACTCCAGTCGCGATGGGTCCCAATAGTGGCGATGCGCGTCGATGATCACGGCACGGGCACTCCCGCCTCGATCAGCCCGGCTTCCGCCAGCGCCGTCCATGTGGCGGCCGGAACCCTTTCGCGAATACGTTCGACGGCGCTGTCGACTTCGGCGCTGGAGCGCAGTCCGCACACGACCTTGGCCACGGCCGGATGCGCCATGGGAAATTGCAGTGCCGCCGCGCCCACGCTTGCGCCCGTGTGCGCGCAAACGTCATAGAACTGCTGCGCGCGCGCCTTGATGGCTGGCGGCGCCGGTGCGTAGTCATAGGTGTCGCCCGGGCCTGCATCCGAGCCGAGCAGGCCGGAGTTGTAGGGGCCGGCGATCAGTACGGACACGCCTTCGGCCTGCGCTTTCGCCATGACGGCCCTGCTGTGCGACTGCTCGAACAGCGTGTAACGACCGGCGAGCATGATGGCGTCCAGCGGAAAACGCTGCATCACTTCCAGGCAGACCGCCTCTTCATTGACGCCAAGGCCAATGGCGCCGACGACGCCCTGGTCGCGCAACTCGGCCATGGCCGGTAATGCTTCGTTCAATGCCTGGGCGAGCACCTGCGGATGGCGCGGGCCATGCGTGAGCTCGCCGATGTCATGCAGCAGCAGCAGATCGATGCGCCCGGTGCGCAGTCGACGGAGGCTGCTTTCGAAACTGCGGAGTACGCCGTCGCGCGTGTAATCGAAATAGGCACGGCGCCCGTCCACGGCAAAACCATCGCTGCGATCGTGCCGATCCTGGTCGACGTCGATGAGTCGCCCCGCCTTGGTCGAGAGCGTATAGGTGGCCCGGTCGATGCCTGCGAGGGCGTCGCCGATGCGGGTCTCGCTGAGCCCGTAACCGTAATAAGGAGCGGTATCGAAATGCCGGATGCCTTCGCGCCAGGCGTGCCCGATCGCGTCGCGGGCGTCCGCATCGTTCACGCCCGTATACAGGTTGCCGGCCGGCGCCCCGCCAAAGGCGAGTGAGGCGAGCCGTGCCGTGCCCGCGTCAGGCTTGCCGGATGGATCCTGGTCGTGGTGCTGAACCGGCATCAAAGCTCCCGAGCTCGCCCCATGAAGAGACGAAGAAGTATGCGACGGGCCCCGGCCTCAAGGGTCTGGCCGCCCGGCTTTCATCGTACTACTTGTGCACATATAAAAACTAGGTTTATATATGATCGTCAAGACGAGGCGTGATTTCGGCGCTCCGCACCGTGATTCCGCGCACGGCCGCAACCCGGCCGGCTCGCCCGAATCGCGCGCAAGCGCTTGGTTTCTCGACACATGGGCCCGGGCAGGGCATGCCCGATAGTGGGGATGAAGCGATGATGCCGTTGTCGGATGAGGGCCGCGGGCCCGTGCACACCGATCGCTCACCCATCCCTGGCGAGCTCTTTGTCGCCGGTGACCTGCAACGTTCGGCAGGCGATCGCTCTCCGTTTCTGGCTGCAGACATCGGCGGCACGCACGCACGCATCGGGCTGGTAGTGCAGCAAGCCGCCACGGGGCTGCCGGATATCGCCGCGTACCAGACCTATCGCTGCGCCGACTACACCTCGCTCGCCGACATCCTCGGAAGTTTCTGCCGCGATCACGCGGTGCATCCGGATACGCTGGTGCTGGCCTGCGCAGGCTTCGTCGAGCGCGGTGTCGTCGTCAACGAGAACCTGGCGTGGCCGGTGGTGCTGGACCACCTGAAGCTGGAAGCCGGCTTCGCCACCGTCGACGTGCTCAACGACTTCGAGGCGTTTGCTCACGCCATGGGGCAGTTTGCCGAGCAGGATGCCATCACCATCGTGGATGGGGTTGCCGATCCGCGCGGGCCGATCGCCGTTGTGGGCCCCGGCACCGGGTTGGGCGCTGCGCTCTGGCTGCCCGGGCGACCGGCTCGCGTGCTGCATGCCGAGGCGGGGCAGATGGAACTGGCCGCGCGTCCCGGCATTGAGCAAGCCATCCGCGCCGAATTGGGTCCGGTGGATGGCTACGTCTCCTATGAACATGTATTGAGTGGCCCCGGTTTGCGCCGCCTTTATCGCGCCGTGGCCACCGTGCGAGGCGCGCCGGCACTACTGGACGATCCGGGCGACATCACCGCCATGGCCTTGGCTGGAACAGACGCCGTCGCCGTGGAGACCGTCGATTACTTCTGTCGCTGGCTCGGCGCATTCTGCGGCGACGTGGCGGTTGCCTTCAGTGCGAGCGGCGGTGTTTGCCTCGCCGGAGGTTTTCTTGCGCGACTCACGCGCGTACTTCGCGCGGGGCCGTTTACCGAGCGATTCACGGACAAGGGCGTGATGCGCTCGTTCTTGAACAGCACGCCCGTGTACGTCGTCGAGCACGGGCAACTGGGCGTGCTGGGTGCGGCGCACTGGAAGCTGGCTCAATGATGACGTGCCCGACGACAGGGTGTCGCGCATCGATGGATGCCATGTCGTCGACGTGTTCCGGTGAGGTCGCGCAGTGATGTGGCGCAGCGTGCTCATCGTGCTGTCGTTGATGCTGGCATGGCCGATGGTCGGCCAGGCGCAGGTGCGTATCGACCTGGATCACGATTGGCGTTTCCGTACCGATGTCGGCAACGCAGGCGTTGCCGCCGGCTGGCCCGGCGCCACACCCGCGGATACGCGCCAGGTGGACGTACCGCACAGCTGGAACATCGGTCGGGACGACGACTACGAAGGTGTCGCCTGGTACTTCAAGACCTTCGTCGTCCCCGCATCGCTGCTGTCGTCCCACGTGGAGCTGCACTTCGGCGCCACGTTCTATCGCAGTCGCGTGTGGGTCAACGGCGTGGAAGTCGGCGGGCACGAGGGTGGACACACGGCCTACGCTTTCGATATCGGCAAACAACTCCACGCGGGCGAAAACCGTATCGCAGTGCGGCTCGACAACCGGCCCGGCATGGCGACCATTCCCGGCTATGCCATGCGTCAGGCTGCCAGCGGCAACGCGTGGTACGACTGGTGGCACTACGGCGGCATCGTCCGTGATGTCTGGCTGAGCGCCAACGAGCATGCCTTGATCCGGCGCCAGCGCATCGCGAGCAGGCTCAGTGGCGACGCGGCAAGCGTGAGCACCCAGGTATCTGTCGAGAACCTCGACCACGACGGCGGCCGCTATGTCTTGACCGCCAGCATCATCGATCCCGGCGGCAACACGGTTGCCCAGGCGCGCTCGAACGTGCAGGCAGGGGCGGGGCAGCCGGTGACGGCAACCTTGCACGTGAATCTGCCGCACCCTCAGCGCTGGAACATCGGCGATGGCCGGCTCTACCAATGGGTCACGCAACTGCATGCTTCCGAGGGCACCGTGCTCGACTCGCGCAGCGATACGTTCGGCGTGCGCGACATCGCCATCCGCAACCGTCGGCTTTACGTCAATGGCAGGCAGGTGCGCCTGAGCGGCTTGACGCGACACGAGGATTCGCCCTGGGAAGGCCTGGCCGAATCGGTCGGAACCATCCGCCACGACTGGCAGGACATGGTCGCGCTGCATACGACGCTGACGCGGCCCGTGCATTATCCGCAGAATGATGCGGTGCTGGATTTCGCCGACCGCCACGGCATTCTGCTGGTGCCGGAAATTCCCGTGTGGCAATTCAGCGAGGCGCAGCTGAAGGCCCCGGCGCTGCTTGCGCTCGCCAAGGCCATGATGCGCGAGATGATCGAGCAGGACGGCAACCACGCCAGCATCTTCGCCTGGAGCGTATGCAACGAAAGCGATGCCTCCACGCCGGGCGGCCGTGCCTATGTGGACGCCATGGCATCGCTGATCCACGAGATCGACCCGGCGCGTTACGTGACCTTCGCCGATGCCGATATCAGCATCAAGCCGTGGAAGGCCGCGCCAGTGATGCATGACGTCGATTTCATCATGGCCAACGCCTACTTCGGATCCTGGAGCGGCGGTGGCAGCGAAGTGGATGGCTGGCTGGATTTCATGGATCGCACCTATCCCGACAAGATGGTGATCATCTCGGAGTTCGGCTATCCGGGTGTGTTCTCGCCTGACGCGGCGTCCGCGGACAAGGCGCGCAGCGAGAACCTCGTGCAGCAGATGGATGCCTTCCAGCGACGCAGTTTCGTTGGCGGCGTGATCTTCTGGACCTATCAGGACTACAAGTCGCACCGCAACCTTTGGCCGGGCCAGACCGAAGGCTATGTTGACCATGGCGTGGTCGATGAGAACCGGCAACGCAAGCCGTCCTACTTCGTCTACGAGTCGCGCAACCGCCCCTTGTCGGTGACCACGCAATGGCGGGCCGACAACGATGGCCTGCGCGGATTTCAGGCAACGGTGACCGGCCATGCCATCACGCAGCTGCCTTCGTATCCCATGCAAGGCTACGTCGCGCATTGGCGCGCGGTGGATGATCGCGGCCATGAGCTCGGGCATGGCGAAAAGACGCTGGCCGACCTGTCGCAACCGGCGCAGTTCGATGGCGCATGGCCTGCCATTGGCAGGAATGCCGCCGTGCACCTGGCGGTGGATGTGACGTCACCGGACGGTGCACGGGCCGGTGGCGTCGCGAGCGACTACCACCCGCTGAATATCGGCAGCGCCCACTTTCTTCCCACCGGGGACAAGCAACCATGATCAGACCGGCCGTTCGCTGCTCACTGCTCGCAGCCTGGCTCGTGTGCACATCCGCGCTGGCGCAATCGGCCACCGCGCCCACGGCGGACAGCTTGTCGCCTGCCGCACAGAGCGACGCCTGGCAACAGGCCGCCGCGAAGTTCGCGCCGCAGCGAAAGGCCGTGCTCGATCACGTGGCGGCAGCCGCCAACCAGGGGCCGTTCCGCAGCGACTGGACCTCGCTGAAGAAGTACCGCTCGCCCGCGTGGTACGACGATGCCAAGTTCGGCATCTTCATTCATTGGGGCGTCTATTCCGTGCCGGCGTTCGGCAGCGAGTGGTATTCGCGCAACATGTACCAGCAGGGCACCAAGGAGTTCGCCCACCACGTGGCGACGTACGGACCGCAGGCGAAGTTCGGCTACAAGGACTTCGTGCCGATGTTCAAGGCCGAGCACTTCGATCCGAAGGCATGGGCGCAGCTTTTCCGCGAGGCAGGCGCACGCTACGTGGTGCCGGTGGCCGAGCATCACGATGGCTTCGCCATGTACGACTCCGCGTTGTCGGACTGGACGGCCGTAAAAAAAGGCCCGAAGCGCGACGTGATCGGCGAACTGGAGCATGCCGTGCGCGGACAGGGCATGCACTTCGGCGTGTCTTCCCATCGCGCGGAGCACGACTGGTTCTTCGATGGCGGGCGCCAGTTCGATTCGGACGTCAATGACCCGCGCAATGCCGAACTGTATGGGCCGGCCGTGGCCCACCTGGGCACGGGCGACGACCAGAACCTTGCAGAGGACTGGACCTATGTTTCGCAGGCATGGCTGGACGACTGGTTGGCGCGCACGGTCGAGCTCACCGACAAATACCATCCTGACCTGATCTATTTCGACTGGTGGATCGGCCACCCAACCTTCCGCAATACGCTGCCGACCTTCCTTTCGTATTACTACAACGATGGCGCCAGGCGCGACGGCGTGGTCGTGAACTACAAGCTGGGCGACTTCCCCGAAGGCGCCGGCACGCTGGACATCGAGCGCGGCCAGTTGCGCGGCATCCACGCCACGCATTGGCAGACCGACACCTCGATCAGCAACGACTCGTGGGGCTATATCGAGCACGACACGTACAAGTCGCCGACCTTCATCATCCACCTGCTGGCGGACGTGGTCAGCAAGAATGGCAACCTCATGCTCAACGTCGGGCCACGCGCGGACGGCACCATTCCACAGGGCGCGCAGGACACGCTGCGCAGCATCGGGCGCTGGTTGAAGGCGAACGGCGAGGCGATCTATGGCAGCAAGCCGTGGCGCACGTTCGGCGAAGGTCCGACCGAAGTCGCAACGGGCACGTTCCAGGACACCAAGACCAAGCCGTATACCGCCGAGGATTTCCGCTTCACCACGCATGCCGGCAATCTCTATGCGATCGAGCTTGGTTGGCCCGCCAAGGCGGAGGCGACGATCCATTCGATAAAAACGGACGACAAGGTGATCCGCGTCGAATCGGTGGCCGATGGCCGCTCGCTTGCATTTACCCAGGACGCCGGCGGCTTGCACGTGCGTCTTCCCTCCCGCCCCTTCGGCAGCGATGCGTACGTTTATCGCATCCGCTTCTCCTCGCCGAATTCGCTCAAGGCCGCGCCATGAAACGTTGGATGTTGTTCGCCCTGTCCCTGTGCCTCGGACTGGTGTCGTCAGGCGCCTTTGCCAAGGCGCCGACGGCGCTGTTCTACATGATGGAAACGCAGAAATCGATCAACTCGTTCGAGGCGCACATCGACAAGATCGACCTGCTCGTTCCCACGTGGTTCGGCGTGGACGAGAACGGCCTGGTGTCGGGCGCGCCCAACATGTACGTGCTGAACCTGGCCAAGGCACATCGCCTGGCGGTGATGCCGATCATTTCCGCCGGCGGCGACCGCAAGAAGTTCCACGAGCTGCTGACGAACGAAACGGCGAAGAAGGCCATGATCAGCGGCATGATCGAGCAGGCCAGGCTGTACGGCTTCACGGGCTTCCAGTTCGATTTCGAGAACATTGCCTGGACCGATCGGGATGCGCTGACCTTGCTGACGCGACAGACTGCCGAGGCGCTGCACAAGCAGGGGTTGAAGCTGTCGATGGCGGTGGTGCCCAATGCGCCGGGCTACGCGGGCCGCGGCCCGTTCGGCAAGTGGATGTGGGAATACTGGCGCGGCGCCTATGACCTCAAGGCGCTGGGCCAGGCGCTCGACCTCGTCTGCCTGATGACCTACGACCAGCACACCCGCTGGACCACGCCGGGCCCGGTGGCCGGCATGCCGTGGGTGATGGACAACCTGCAGTACGCGCTGAAGCAGGTGCCGAAGGAAAAGCTGTCGCTGGGCATCGCGCTCTACGGTTATCACTGGTTCGCCGGCGATCCAGTGGGCGAGGATGGCAAGGAGAAATCGAACATCTCTGCGCAGTACATCGATGCCGACGAATCGTTTCCGCTCGCCAAGCAGTTCAACGCGACCATGCAGTGGGATCCGGTCGAGCACGAGTCATGGTTCTACTTCTATCGCGACCAGATGCGCGAATGGGTGTTCCTGCCTGACGCCCGCGCATTCCGCGATCGCTACGACGTGGTCAAGCAATACGGCCTGGAAGGCTTCTGCGCATGGGTGCTGGGCGCGGAAGATCCGAAGGTATGGGAGGAGCTGCCCGATGCCGTTCGCTGATGTTCGACGACACGCCGCGCAGGGCATGGCCCTGGTCTGCCTGCTCGCCTTTGCTTGCGGCGCGCAGGCGGCCACGCCATCGATCATTCCCTTGCCAGCCAAGATGACGGTGGAGCAGGGCAGCTATACGATCAGCTCCGCGGCCGTC
Organism: Dyella jiangningensis; assembly: GCA_000632805.1. Classification (GTDB taxonomy): domain Bacteria; phylum Pseudomonadota; class Gammaproteobacteria; order Xanthomonadales; family Rhodanobacteraceae; genus Dyella; species Dyella jiangningensis. The sequence goes on from CP007444.1 coordinate 1,838,750, forward strand.
ATCCATGTGAGGCCTGGCGATCGCGCCGCGGCTGACGCAGCGCGCTATCTCGCCGATCTGCTGGTGCGTACGCGCGGACTTTCGTTGCCGGTGGTCGAGGATGCATCGGCAGCGAGCCGGGGCGACATCGTGATCCGCAGCGACGCGGCCGCTAGTGTTTCGCAGGCGGAGGGTTATGTGCTCGACGTCGATGCGCGCGGGATGGATATCCGTGCGCGTGACGCCGCTGGCCTGTTCTATGGCGCGGTCAGTGCCTGGCAGCTGCTGACGCCCGACGCCGCCAAGGGCGCCGTCGCGGTGCCTTATGTGCACATCGCGGACTGGCCGCGTTTCGCCTGGCGCGGCCTGATGCTCGACGTCGCGCGCCACTTCGAACCACCCGCCGAAGTGAAGCGCGTGCTGGATGCCATGGCGCAGCACAAGCTCAATGTCTTCCATTGGCACCTCACCGACGACCAGGGCTGGCGCCTGGAGATTCGCCGTTATCCCAAGCTGACGCAGATCGGTGCATGGCGACAGCCGCCCGGTGCCGATGCCAAACCCTACGGCGGCTATTACACGCAGGCCGAAGTGCGCGACATCGTCGCCTACGCTGCTGCACGCCATATCACCGTCGTGCCCGAGATCGACATGCCCGGCCACGCACAGGCCGCCGTGGCGGCGTACCCCGAGATCGGCGTGACCGGCGAACGCCCGGTGGTATCGATCGACTGGGGCGTGAACCCGTATCTCTTCAACGTCGACGACCGGACGATCAGCTTCCTGCACAACGTGCTGGACGAGGTGATGGAGCTGTTTCCGTCCACCTTTATCCACGTGGGCGGCGATGAGGCGATCAAGGACCAGTGGCAGGCATCGGCCGCCGTGCAGGCACGCATGCATTCGCTCGGCATCAAGGACGAGAATGCGTTGCAGAGCTGGTTCATCGAACGCATGGGGCAATACCTCGCGCAGCACGGCCGGCGGTTGATCGGCTGGGACGAAATCCTGGAGGGCGGCATACCGCCATCCGCTTCGGTAATGTCGTGGCGAGGGACCCAGGGTGCGATCGATGCAGCGCGCCTTGGGCATGATGTGGTGCTGTCGCCGGCGCCGACGCTCTATCTCGACAACCTGCAAAGCGCCCGGGACGATGAGCCGTCCGGACGCCTGTCGGTGCAGTCGCTCGCGACCGTCTACCATTTCGAGACCGTGCCGGCGAGCCTGTCTGCCGAGCAGGCCAGGCATGTGCTTGGCGCGCAGGCCAATATCTGGGCCGAATACCTCAATGCGCCATGGCAGGTGGAGCACGCGGCGTTCCCGCGCATGGATGCTCTCGCCGAGACGGTGTGGACCCCGGCGAACGAACGTCACTACGACGACTTCCTCGCGCGGTTGCCCGCGCAGTTCAGTCGCTACGACCAGCTGGGCATTACCTATGCGGACAGCGCGTTCGCCGTGGGCATGCGGGCGCAGCCGTCCGTGGGCAAGGCCCGCAAGGTCGTGGTGGCGCTTAGCGCACAGGAGCCTTCCGCCACCATCCGTTACACCACGGACGGCAGCGTGCCGGGGCCGCAGTCGCCGGTCTACCGGCAGCCCATCGATCTCGCGCTGCCGGCCACCGTCAGCGCCACGTCGTTCGCCGCGGATGGGCGGCAACTGGCGCGCGTGCGTACCGAGCGCTTTGACGCCAGCACGCTTGGCATCATCGATGGCAGCGGCTTCGAGGGCTGCCCCACGGGCGGCCTTGGCGTGCGCGTGCCGTTGCTGCCAGATGCGACCGCACCAGCCCCGGTCTACGACGTCGATGTGATCAGCAGCTGCTGGAAACTGCCGCAGGTGTCGCTGGATGGCGCCTCCACGATCACCATCGACGGCGCCTGGCTGGCCCGCAACTACGGCCTGGCGGGTGACGCGTCGAAGGTCGTGTCCCGCGCGGCGCGCACGCCCGCTGGTGAGCTGGAAGTGCACGTCGATCGTTGTGATGGGCCGCTGGCGGCAAGCCTGCCGTTGCCGGCGAAGACGACGCCAGGCACGACCTTCCATCTCACCACGGCGTGGCCGGCGCACACGGGCAAGCATGATCTCTGCGTGTTCTCCACGGCGCCGATCCACGGGTCGCTGTCCGCCATCGGCCGCGTATCGTTTGGCGCCTCGTCGACATCGGGCGCAACGCCATGACCCGCGCGGTTGCATGGCGATGAAGCGGGTGAAACGTCGAGGTGCGATCGCCGGCATGGCTGGCGCCTGGTTGCTGGCCACCGCCGTGTCGGCATGGGGCGACAACGATCACGCGACGGAGCAGGCGCGCCGTCTCGTGGCGCAGATGACGCCTGCGGAAAAAATCGCGCAACTGCAAAGCGCGTCACCTGCGATTCCACGGCTGAACCTGCCGGCCTACGAGTGGTGGAGCGAAGGCCTGCATGGCTTCGCACGTGATGGTGAAGCCACTGTCTTCCCGCAGGCGATCGGTCTGGCCGCCAGTTGGGATCCCGCCCTCCTGCATGCCGTGGGCGGCGTGGTGGCGGCGCAGGCGCGCGACAAGTTCCTGGCTACCGGATGGCGCAAGGATCATGGCCGCTACAACGGCCTCACCATCTGGTCGCCCAACATCAACATCTTCCGCGATCCCCGCTGGGGGCGAGGGCAGGAGACCTATGGCGAAGATCCACACCTGACGGCAACCCTCGGCGTCGCGTTCATCGAGGGCTTGCAGGGTGACGACCCGGAGCATCCCACGGTCATCGCCACTCCCAAGCACTTTGTCGTGCACTCGGGGCCGGAGCCGGGGCGCCACGGTTTCGACGTGGATGTTTCCCCGCACGATCTGGAGGATACGTATCTTCCGGCCTTTCGTGCGGCCATCGTGGATGGACATGCCGGCTCGATCATGTGCGCCTACAACGCCATCCATGGCGTGCCGGCATGCGCGTTGCCGTGGTTGCTTGGTGAACGGCTTCGCGGCGATTGGGGCTTCAAGGGGTTCGTCGTCACCGATTGCGATGCGGTGGACGACATGACGAAGTTCCATTACTACCGCAGGGACAATGCCGGTTCGTCGGCAAGCGCGCTGCGCGCAGGCACGGATCTCAATTGCGGCACGGCCTACGACGGGCTGCGCGCGGCGCTGGCCGATCGGCAGATCACCCAGGACGACCTTGACGTGGCAGCAATCCGCCTGTTCGCGGCGCGCTATCGACTGGGCATGTTCGAAGCCTCGGCGCCAAAGCCGCGTGTCGATCCGGCGGCGCAAACGGCACTCGCGCTGCGCGCGGCCGGCGAATCCATCGTGCTTCTCAAGAATCGCGCGGACACCTTGCCCCTGAGGCCGGGCATGCGCATCGCCGTCGTCGGGCCCAATGCGGATGCCTTGTCCGTGCTGGAGGCCAACTATCACGGTACCGCGCGTCATCCCGTGACGCCGCTGGACGGCATGCGTCAGCAGTTTGGTGCGCAACGGGTGCGCTATGCGCAAGGGGCGACGCTTGCCCAGGGCGTGCCCGTGCCCATTCCCGTTACAGCGCTGCGCAGCGCTCCAGGCGCTTTCGGCCTGAAAGGCGAGTACTTTCGTAGCGCAGACCTGTCCGGCAAGCCAGTGACGACGCGCATCGATGCGAAAGTCGACATGGACACGGATCACGCATCGCCGGCAAAAGGCCTGGGCGATTCGAGTTACGCCGTGCGCTGGTCGGGACAGCTGCTGCCGCCGGGTCCCGGTGATTACACCTTGTCCGTGCGCGTCGACCGCTGCTTCGACTGCCGCGCACACGACCCGGTGCGCCTGTACCTGGACGGCCGATTGATTTCCGCCACCGAAGGCAGCGAAGAGCCGGCAGCGGCGAACGTCCATTTTGCGGATACGCAACCGCATGATGTTCGGCTGGAGTGGCAGCACAGCGGCGAGGACCAGGGCATCCATCTGCAATGGATGGCCCCGGCGGATGCGCAGCTGGCGGAGGCCACGCGTGCGGCCAGCGACGCCGACGTCGTGGTGGCGTTCGTGGGACTGTCACCGGATATCGAAGGCGAGGAACTCAAGGTCGATGTCCCCGGCTTCCTGGGCGGCGACCGCACCGACATCGGGCTGCCGCCGGCGCAGCGCAAGTTGCTCGAGACCGTGTCCGCCAGCGGCAAGCCGCTCGTGGTGGTCTTGATGAGTGGAAGTGCCGTGGCCATGACCTGGGCCAAGGACCACGCGGACGCGATACTTGCGGCCTGGTATCCGGGTGAGCAGGGCGGTGTCGCCATCGCACAGACGCTTGCAGGCGCGATGAACCCCGCCGGCCGCGTGCCGGTGACCTTCTATCGCGATGCGCGCGACCTGCCGCCATTCATCGATTACGGCATGAAGGGGCGCACGTATCGCTATTTCGATGGCGAGCCGTTGTATGCCTTCGGTGACGGCTTGAGCTACACGACCTTCTCCTATGCCGCACCCGCTCTGTCCGCCACGCAATTGAAGGCTGGCGACTCACTGGATGTCACCGTGAATGTACGCAACACGGGCACGCGTAGCGGGGACGAGGTGGCGCAGCTGTATCTTGCGTACCCCGGCGTCGCTGGTGCACCGCGACGTGCCTTGGTGGGCTTTCAGCGCATAGCGCTGGCGGCGGGAGAGCAGCGCGCCGTGCGATTCCACCTCGATGCACGCGCCTTGAGCCTTGTCGACGCCGATGGCGTTCGCACCGTGAGAGCGGGGCGCTATGAGTTGTATGCAGGCGGGCGCCAGCCTGCAGTGGGGCAGGTGCCGGCAGCGTTCACCATTACCGGGCAAGCTGGCGTGCCGCGCTGATTGCGCCGGCCGGGACGCAGCGCCATGCATCGATCTCGACGCACATGGCTGGCCCCGGCATGCTGCCGGGGCGGTCACCCGGTGTCCGGCGCGCGGACGTTGCCTCGTGCCTGCAGCAACTCAGCGCGAAGGCAGCGCGGCCGCGTTGAACACCTGGAACTCGCGTATGGATGCATCGCCCACGCTGGAAAGGATGTTCAGGCGCACCCGTTGGGCCGTGACCTTGGGAAACACATCGATCTTCATGTGGCCGATGGCTTCGGCGCCGGCGACCGGGCGCCAGCCCTTGCCGTCGAACACTTCGATCGCGTACTTGCGCACGTGCTGGCCATCGTCCAGCCACTCCATGGCGAGCGTGCGATCGAACGTCACGGGGCGCCCGAAATCCACTTCGATCGTTGCGTGTCGCGAACCGGCGGGCGCGGACCAGAAGGTGTCCTTGTTGCCGTCGAGTGCCGCCTCGGTGTTGTCGTCCGTCGCCACGTGATGACGGGCCAGGTTGCTGGCATCGCCATAGCGCTCGCGCAATGCCTTGCCAAACGCGTCGAGTCGCGCGACATCGGCATCCGGGAGACGGCCGTGTCGATCCGGCGCAATGCCCAGCATCAGCTGGCCGCCGCGCCCGACGCTGTTCTCCCAGGTGTCCACGAGCTTCGCCACGCTCTTGAGCGTGCCCTCGTCGTTCGGGTGCCAGAACCAGTGCAGGTCATGCAGCGGCGTATCCACTTCGACCGGGCGCCAGCGCTCATAGCCATGGCGGTCGATGACATTCCAGTTCTCGCCGCGGATGTAGCCGTCCTCCTGGCCCACCCAGCGGATATCCCCGTACTCGAACAGCCCCATGTCGGCGAATACCATGGCATTCGCCTGGTAGGTGCGCAGCGTTTCGATGTAGCGGGGAAAATCATAGACATGCCCGGCGCTGCCTGCGCCATCCAGCCACCACTCCACGAGCGGCCCGTAGTGCTGCGCCAGCTCCTCGACCTGCGCCTGGTAGTAGGCGTCATACGCTTTCGGATCGTGGTAACGCGGTTCGTGCCGATCCCACGGCGAGAGATAGACGCCAAACTCGAGGCCTTCGGCGCGCGCCGCATCCGACGCAAGCTTGACCAGGTCGCCCTTGCCACCCATCCACGGGCTGCTTTTCACCGAGTAGTCGCTCTGGGCCGTCGGGAACAGGGCAAAGCCATCGTGGTGCTTGGCCACCATCACCATGTACCGCGCTCCAGCGGCACGGCTCGCCCGCGCCCATTGCGCCGTATCCACGTGGTCGGGATTGAACACCTTGGGGTCCGCGGTGCCGTCGCCCCATTCGCGGTCGAGAAACGTGTTTGTGCCGAAATGCACGATGACGCCGAACTCGAGATCCTGCCAATGGATCTGCTGCGGGGATGGCCTGATGTCTGACGCACTCTGCGCCACGGAAGTCGCGGGGAGGAAGGCGCACGCCATGGCGGCACCCAGTAGGGATCGGTGGAGTCGATTCATGTCTTGCCTTTTTTCAGGCCGTTTGGCCGTAAAAACGTCCAAGGACTATACCGCATAGGGGGTCAGAAAACGGCATTGGATCAAGCAAAAATCGGATCAAAAGACCAGTGAAACCCCAGGGGTTTCGCGCCGGTGGTGCTTTATCCGTTGCCGGGTTTGTTCGCGTCCATTGGCGGGTTCTTCAGGGGCGCCGATTGCAGTGCGGCGCGCTACCGGTGCCGGCTTCAAGTCGGTCCACGTGATGCTTGTCGAATCGAGTAAGGTTCTCGCCGAAACCTGGAACGGCTAACCGCGAGCACCCGACAACGAAAGCAAGGGTTCGCCAGCGGCAGCGAATGGATTGCTACTGGGATGCGCGTTGTTTGGTGACCTCGGTGAAGTAGGCCGCCAAAGGCTCCACTTCGGTGTCCAGGATGGGGGCGCCATAGGCGCTGCGCATCTTGTTGATCACGGCCTTCCACTGATCCTGCGAGAGCGGAGGCTGCCGAAGCACCATGCCGGCGGAATGGCAGATCAGGCATTTGCCCGCGACGTCAGAGCCGATGCCCGGCGGAAAAGACGCGGTGCTCGCCGGAAGATCGACATTGACGGAATGGATCGCTATCGGCGGCGGTTTGGCCTGCTGGGCGGAGACCGATGCGCCTGCCAACAGGGAGCCAAGCAGGTATGTGCGAATAATCAAGGCATTCATGGCTTGGCCCTCAGGCGACAACGAGTTTGGTGCGCTCGACTACGTTGCGCATGAAGCCGCCGCCATTCCAGTTGGGCTCCACGGGCTGCTCTACGCCGTCCGAGTTGATGACTTTGACCATCAGCTCCATGTCGCCGCGCTTGGCGGGTGTGAAACGGGCATTCCAGCGCCGGAATGCATACCTGCCGTGATCCGCTTCCAGTTCGGCATCGAGCCAACGCGCTCCGCCGTCGCTCGACCACAGCACTTTCCTGACCCCCGCGTCGCCACCGAATGCGATGCCGCGAATGGCGACGGCGTGGCCTGCCACGACCTTGTCCCCGTCGCGCAGATTGGTGATGAATGAGCGGGGCACCAGACGATTGATCGGCACGCTCTTGAAGCCTGTCTGGCCGGGCGCGGCGTTGGCGTGTGGCGTGTCGGGGATCAGATACGCCTTCGCCATCCAGTAATTGTCGTCGGCCTTGTCCAGCACCTCGATGTCGTTGAGCATCTTCACCCAGTAGGTGGAATACCAACCGGGAACGACCAGGCGGAGCGGGAACCCGTTCAGCAGTGGCAATGCCTCGCCGTTCATGCCGTAGGCAAGCATGACCTCGCCATCCCTGGCGTGTTCGATGTCGAGGGACTTCAGGAAGTCCGGGGTTGCCTGCAGGTTGCCGCTATCCATGCCATTGAAGCGCACCTGTACGGCACCGGCGTTGACGCCGGCGCGATCCAGTACGTCCTTGAGCCGCACGCCCGTCCATCGCGCGCAGCCCATCGCGCCATTGGCCCACTGTCCGCCAGGGACGCGCGGTTGGAAGAAACCACGCGAATTGCCGGAACACTGGTTCACGGCGGCGATCTCAAACGGCTCGAACTCCGTCATGAGCTGCCTGAGGCTGAGCGAAAGCGGTTTGCCGACCTGTCCTCGCACCGCCAACCGAAATGCGTCGGCATCGACCTGGGTGGGCATGTACCCGAGGTGCCAGCGTACGAAGAAGCGATCGTTTGGCGTGAACACGCCCCGGTCAAACACGTCGAACGGCGTTTCGAGCATGGGTGGCCGCGTGCGCAACAGGATCATTTCCCCCTTTTGCGGGAAGGCCCGCGTCAAGTCACGCATGCCATTGGCAAAAGGCAGGTGGACGGAGCCTGCTTGGGCGTCGAGGGCGGACACGCCGCCGACGAGACACGCCGATCCCGCCAAGCCTGTGGCTTGCAGAAAGCGGCGCCGCGACATTGCCCCGGGACCCAGGTGCTCGCTCATGACAGTCGTTACCCCGAATGAATACCAGCGTGCTTCGCAAGAGTCGGGCACCCATTGGGCGCCCGTGCATGGTTCACCACGTTCGATCGTGCACCCGGCTACGTGATCGTTGCGAAAATATAGATCGTCAGTCGGGGCGCCTTGCAAGTGCCCTTGTGTTGGCAGGCCCGTCGTTGGCGGCGGCGCCAACCGCCTCGTGTCAGGTTGCCTGGCGGGATGGGTTGCCCCCGTTCTTTTGCGTTTCTCAGTGATGCCCCATGGCCGGCCCCATGCTGGATTCCCGCCTGGACATCTGAAGATTATTGGCGAACGTATACAAGATCGATCGAAGGAGCGATGGCCTGGCGCTCGATGTCTTTCGGAAAGAACGGGACGTGCACCCATGTCTTCCTGGCGTAGAGCGCCGCCTGATCGGCGTACCACGGGGATGCCGTGTCGCCTGACTGCGAATTGACCAGAAGCGTATCGGCCTTCGGGCCGCGGTTATCGAAACTCACGACCTGCATGTACGAGTCGGCGGAACCCATGGGTTCGGTGTATCCGATGTTGGGCGTCAGCGTAAGGCTGATGCGGTTGAATATCAGGCCGCCGTGCAGCGCTATGCGTTTGCCATTCCGTTCGATGAACTGCACGTCGCCGAGTGGCGCATCCAACGGGACGCCCGCCTTGCCAAGCCGTTCGGCAGCCCGCTGAAGCGCCTCAAGCGGGGCGCTGGTTGCGGTGTTCAAGCCGCGAGGCGTATCCAGCGGCTTGCCGGGTTCGAAAGGCACCGACCAGAGTGCCGCGGCGTTGGATGCGTCCTCTTCGCCTGCGGGCTTCACCTCGCGGGCAAACTCGCGAAAGAGCGCGGCGCCCCGGCTGTCGACATTGTCCTTTCGATCCCAGCGCGCAAGGACGCTGCAGGATGCAGAAAGGGACGACCTGTATTGCTCGTCGTCCGTTCGTTGCATGGTGTCGTTGCATTCCTTGAGCAGGTCGTCGAGCACCAGTTCGGCGAAATAGTCGCGATTGGAAAACAGCGCGTTTTCCATGCGCTGCATGTCTTCCTCTTCGCTGCTGTCCGGCTGTGAACGGCCGAAATCCTTGGCGATAAGGTGTCCGAAGCGAGTTCGCAGATTCAGCGGAGAACGCTCCCGCCCGATCATGGGTGAATACCCTTCCAGGGGAGTTTTCTCGTTGACCAGCCAGTAACTGGCGTTGGAGTTCTCCACATAGTCGCGCGTAATCAGCGCCGGCTTCTCGTCGGGTGGCATGGTATTGCCGCTGTTGGAACGGCGATCGTCTCGCCACCGGCAAGCGCTTCTTGAGCCGTCCATGACGTTGGCCAGTGTCGCCTGCGGGAACGATATGCGCGTCGTGCACGCATCAAAGACCTGCTTCGGAACGTTGGGAATCGCGTTGTAGTCGGCATAGAGCACCTCGCCGCCAGCATCGGCCGCGATGGTGTTCACCCAGACCAGGCCCATCGTTTGCGCCAGGGTGCGCTTGAGCTCCCGCACGCTGCCGGCTTCACCCATGCCGATCAGCTGGCGCAGGTAGCGCGTGTCCCGCGCATTGCCATCAGCCAGGGCATAGGCCTTCGTTGTCGTCCACGGCAGCTTGGCGGACTGGATGACCGGCCCGTACTCGGTTAGCCAAAAGAGATGCTTGGACCGGGCCACGCTGCCATCGGGCTGGCGCACGTCGATGCTGATCTCGCGGCGGAGCATGGGCCGGGGCTTGCCGTCCACGATGTAACGCGTGGGGTCGGCGGGATCCAGGAGCAGTTCGTAGATCGTCGCGCGATAGTCGGTGGCGACCGTATGCGTCCAGGCCATCGATTTGTTGTAGCCGATATTGATCAACGGCATGCCCAGCACCGACGCACCGCTTACGTCGTAGACGCCCGGAACGGTAAGGTGTGCCTGCATGAAACGATTCGGAACTCCCCAGAACCAGTGGGGATTGCCCAGCAGCAAGCCGCGGCCGTGACTGGTGTGCGCGGAGCCAAGGGCGAGCGCGTTGCTTCCCGCATCAGTGGGTTCGATGGGGGCGACTGCGTCACGCATGGCTACCGCCCCGGCCCCTGGAGGATGCGCGTCGTACAACTCGACGTCGAACATGCCGCTGACGAATACCGCGCTCGCGACACGGCGAAGGACGTCGTCGGAAGTGATCGGCTGAACCCACGCAGCGCCGCGGCAGGCCGGCGGCCGCTTTTCGTCCGGGGTGTCATGCAAGTAGCGGTTGAAGCCATCGGCGTAGCCTTGAATCAAGTCCCTGGCTTGCGGCGTGAGCCCGGCGCGCTGCGCCGCGACAGCCTCATCGTCGATGAGAAGGCGGGTCGTGAAATCGTTGACGACATTTTCGGAAGTACGCTTCAACAGCGCGCTTCCGTTCTGCGCCGAAGCACCCAGATACCTGGCACGCTCACCACGGACGTCAAGGAAGACCTCCGATAGCGCGCACAGATCGAGCGACGCGGCGGCATACCCGTAGCCGTAGCCCAATCCGGCAAAGTCTGAAGACCGCACATGGGGGATGCCGTGCTCGGTGAACGTTATGGTGGCCCGACTATCCGATGCGTGTGATCCGGCGGTGCAGGCAAGGGCAATGACGGCGACGGCCGTCAGGTAATTCGGCTTCATGGACGGGAATCTTTGCGTTGCGTGACGGTTCGTTTGGGTGGCCGTTTGCCGTGCATGAGTGAGTCAGCCGGAGCCTGGCACGGCCTCTCGGATATCCCCATCAAACGCAGGCTCGGGCGCCCCGGGGTGCAACTGGGCTGGGTCGTAATAGAAGCGTTCGTACACGATCTTTCCGTCGGCCCACTGCTGCACGGCCACTTCATCCAGGAGGATGCGCACGCTGTCCGCGTAGAACCCGAAACGCCAATTGATGACGACGTGGTCGCCGTCGATCACCACCCGGGCGGCGTGCGCAGTCACGGTCGCAAAACGCGCAAGCACCTGGTGCTCGTTTTCCATCAGCGCATCCAGGCCCGTGCGCGACTGCCGCAGGTTCTCCCACACCACGGCGGCGGGATGGTAGTAGCGCTGCAATGCATCGATGAATCGGCCGCCTTCAACCAGCGAAACAAATGCTTTGACGGTGTGGCGCTCAGGCATGGCTGATCCCTGAAGAATGGATATTCGATGGCGGCTGGTGAGGTACGCGGGGAAGCGTTCGCGCACCAGATCGGCGGGGAGAATCGACGGCGGCCAGCCTAGGTTGACGGTATTCCCACGTCACCGGGCGCCAGCGACAGATCCGCGGCCAATTCCGCCGCGCATCCGCCATACGCATGTGCAATCTCGCCAATCTTTTCGCTGGCGCCGCCACCATCGCGCTGGCGCAAGCGCCGGATCTGATGCGTAACCCGTTGAACACAAGAGTGCTTTTCAAAGGTTTGCCCGGCGCGTGGCGCGACGGCCTCCACAACGAAGCGCTTGACGGGCAGGGCGAAATCGCCACGCTAGGCATACGACGTCATCGTAAGGAGCTGCCGTGCGGGTCGCCATTCTTGCCTACGACGGATGCATGGGCGCCGAGGTTCTAGGACTCTCGGACGTCCTGCTCGTGGCCAATCGCATCAGCAGCTTGCGCACGCCTGACGCGCCGGTGCCGTTCGCCGTGTCCATCATCGGCGCGCAGGCAGGACTGGTGCGGCTCGCGGGCGGGGCCCGTCTCTCAGTCAGCGCGCCTACGGCATTCGATCTGCTCGTGGTGCCTGCCTTCGACTTCAACAACGGCGAAGACATCAGCGTCGCACTCGCTGGCCTTGAGGAAGAGAAGACACTCATTCGTCGCGCCGCAGAGCAGCGCAAGGTGGCCTCCATTTGCGGGGGCAGCCTCTTGCTTGCGGAAACCGGCATCCTGGACGGTCGGCAGGCCACCACGGCGTGGGCGCTGGCCGGTGAGATGGCGCGACGTTACCCGCAGGTGGACGTGGTGCCCGACGCGGTACTGGTTCGCGATGGGGAGATCGTCACATGCGGCGCATTCACGGCCTATGGAGACCTTGCGTTGCAGCTGATCCGCGATTGCGTGGGGACCAGCCTCGCTCGCGCGGTGGGCAGGTTCAGCCTGATCGACCACAGCCCGCGCAGCCAGGCGCCTTATCTCGACCACCGCTTCAGCCACAGGCGCCGCGAGTCCTTTGCGCGCGCGGTAAGCACGTGGTTCGAGAAGCACCTCGCCGAACGCTACCGGCTGGATGTCTTGGCGGATGCATTCAACCTTTCCAGTCGAACGTTGCTGCGCAGGTTTCGTGCCGAAACAGGGCGCTCGCCATTGGATCTGCTGCATGATCTCCGCGTCGAGCGCGCCAAACTGTTGCTGGAAACGACCACGCTCAGCGTCGCGCAGGTGGCTTCGGAGGTGGGTTACCTTGACGTGGCGACATTCTCGCGTTTGTTCACGCGACGCACGCATCTCACGCCCGCTGCGTTCCGCAAGCGCTTCCAGACTGCCGATGTGACTGTGTTCTGACATCCCGTCGTGCGATGGCGGTGTCGCCCATCAAACTGGCCGGTGCGGCTGCTTACCCGTCTCTTCGCCACTGCTAACGTCGATCACGCAACTAGCTCTCCCGTTCTTTCCAGGAAGCGTGATCATCATGACGTCGCCACATTCGCCGCGTACTCCAGCCAGCCCTTCCACGCCGCCATGGATTCGACCATGGCAGCGACTGCTCCAGGCAGGCATGCGCGTACTCGGTGCAGTCAGTCCGCCACATGCAGCAAAGGTGATGGATCGTCTTTGGTTCGCCGCGCCGAGGACCCTGCCGCGCATGTCCGATCAGGCCGTGCTCGCGTCGGGTGAAAGGTTGTCGTTCCGAGTCCATGGTCGGCGGGTTGCGGCATGGGCGTGGGGTGAGGGTGGGCCGACGATTATCCTTTTGCATGGCTGGGGCGGGCATGCGGGTCAGTTGCGGTCGTTCGTGCTGCCATTGCGTGAGGCGGGATTTCGTGTCGTTGCCTTTGACGCACCATCGCATGGTTCATCCGAGGCAAGCTGGCATGGCGGACGTCGGGTAACCTTTTTCGAGTTCGCCGACGCATTGAAAGCCGTCACGTCGGGCGAAACCTCGGTTGCCGGGATCATTGCCCACTCCGGTGGATGCACCGCCGTTTCACTTGCCTTGCGTGCGGGATGGACACCGCCCGCCAGCATGGTGTTCGTCGCGCCCTTCGTGCGTCCCGCGGCAGCCATCGATGGCTTCGCGCATGCCATTGGTGCGAACGAGCGCGTGGTTGCCGCGTTTCGCGCGCGCGTCGAGCGCTGGCTCGGACAGCCGTGGTCCTATCTAGATATCGCCGTGCCGGGCGATGCGCACAAGCTGCAGCGGCTTCTGGTCGTCCATGACGAAGACGACAAGGAAGTGCCCTTGGCGCATGCACGCGCCTTGGCGGCATCCTGGCCGTCGGCGCGTTTGATGGTGACGCAAGGGTTGGGCCATCGACGCGTGTTGCGAGAACCGGCGGTTGTTGAGAAGGTGCTTGGCTTCCTCACGGACGACATGACCGGGAAAGCGCCAACTTACCTCCCGCGGGACTCGCGTGCTTCCCTCGACGAGGCTTATGAGGCGTGCGTCGGACGCCGTTCGTCTGCCGTTGCCCGGCGATGATCGGGGTTGCCGGCAACGGGCGGAGGCCGGCCTGAACATGATGTTTGTGCGAACGCTGGCGGGGCGCGTATCTTCCCGGTCTCACCCGTTCACACAGGCAAATCATGCTGCGTCGCCCATTCAAGCAGGTGGATGTCTTTTCTGATCAGGCATTTCGCGGGAACCCGGTGGCCGTCGTATTCGACGCCGAAGGGTTGGATGACGATCAGATGCGCACCATTGCCCGCTGGACCAACCTCAGCGAGACGGTCTTCGTGCTGCCGCCGCGAAGCGCGCGAGCCGACTATCGGCTGCGGATCTTCACCACGTTGGAAGAACTCGCTTTCGCCGGTCATCCGACGCTTGGCGCATGCCATGCGTGGCTCGAGCGCGGGGGCATGCCTGCCGGGGATGATGTTATCCAGGAGTGCGGCATTGGATTGGTCCAGATTCGCCGCACTGATCATGGCCTTGCTTTCCTGTCGCCGCCGCTGCTGCGCAATGAACAAGTCGACCACGGCACTACGCAAACGATGCTTGAAGTACTGGGTATCGGTGATGCAAAGGTGCTGGGTGCGCGCTTTCTGGATAACGGCATTCCTTGGCCGGCGCTCTGGCTTGCTCATGCCGAGGATGTGCTGCGCGCAAAGCCGGACTACGCACGGCTGCATGGCGCGCACATCGGCCTGTTTGCGCCCTGGCCGGCGGATGGCGGCGGCGTGCCGGAGTACGAAGCGCGCACGTTCATCGGGGGAGATGCCATGCCCGAAGATCCTGTGACGGGCAGCTTCATTGCGGGCGTTGCCACCTGGCTGACCCGGGAAGGGCTGGCTCCCGGCCGCTTCGTGGTCAATCAGGGACGCGTGATTGGACGATCAGGCCGTGTCCACGCGACCATGGATAAAGACGGCCTCTGGATCGGCGGTCACGCCACGACGCGCGTTGATGGCGAGCTGCGTTGCGCATAGCTGCGTGGTGATCGACTGATCTCTGGTCGATACATGCGTCCTTCAAAAAGGCCCGTGTGGCGAGCGTGAGGCGATGTCGCTCGGCGAGCTTCGACGCCGACGTGCCCTCAAGCGACCGAAGCCCGCGCATCATGTCGAACCGCTTCGCCATTGCGCTGCATGGTCCCGGATCAGTTGCCATAGTTGATTGGCGACGGGGCCGTGCGGTCGATCATGGCGCCGCGCAGCCACCAGTTCTTGCACGCTGCCTGGCAGGTATCGCCCCGCCAGCGATATCAGGCTGCCATCCCGCAGCTCCTGCTCGACCAGGAAGCGAGGCAGGTGGCCCCACGCCATGCCTTGCAGGATCACCTCCTTCTTCATGAGCTGATCGGCGACGGTGCACTGGGGTGCGCCTTCCACCACGAAGTAACTTCGTGACTCGGGATTTTGCGCCGTGTCCCGCATGATGCATTGCGTCAGCTCGCGCAGCTGCTTGGGCCGCACCGCACGGCTCGCACGAAACGGCAGAAAGCCTGGCGCAGCCACCGGAACGAACGGTACGGGGCAGAGGTCCAGCCATTCGATACGCGCATCGTGCTTGTCCACGCGATGGAAGATCAGGTCGGCCTCGTCGTTGAAGAGCCGCTCCCACGGCCCGGTGACCGCTTCGAAGTGCAGATGCAGCCGGGTGCTGGGATGCTGTGCGAAGAACCCGCTCAGCAAGCCCAGCGTTTGCGGCACGGGACACATGTCGCCGATGACGACACGCAAATCACTTTCCGCCCCCATCGCCAGTTGCGTCGCATGGGCGTGCAGGCTCTCCAGCTCGCGCAGCAAGGCTTGCGCACGACGGTGAAAGGAACGTCCCGCCGCCGTGGGTTGCGCGCGGTAGCCGCCGCGATCCAGCAGCGCGACGCCCAGTTGCCGTTCGAGCTTGGCGACAGCGGCGAACACCGCGGGGTGCGAGCGATTCATGACCTGGGCGGCGGCCTGAAAACCGCCTGCCTTGACCACGGCATCGAAGCATTGGAGGTCGTGCAGGGTGAATGGGCTCATGTCCGTTTTATTTACAGTGTTGTTTCAAAGTTTGTAATTTCTATCAGAAACCCCGGCGCCTAGCATGCCTCCTGTACCGGGCACCGCCCGGCTTCCGCAAAGGAGCGGCGCATCATGAACACCACGACGTTCGTCACCACCGGCGACGGTTATCGTTTGGCTTACCGTCTTGACGGAGACGCGAGCAAACCCGTGCTTGTCCTGTCCAATTCCATTGCCACGACGCTGCATATGTGGGATGGCCAGACAGGTGCATTGGCCAAGCACTTCCGCGTGCTCCGCTACGACGCCCGCGGCCATGGCGAATCGGATGCGCCTGCAGGTGCCTATTCGATGGATCGACTGGGGCGCGACGTCATCGAGCTGCTCGATGCGCTGGGTATCGAACACGCCCATTTCCTGGGCCTCTCGCTGGGCGGGTTCGTGGGGCAGTGGCTGGGCATCCATGCGCCGGAGCGCATCGACAGGCTGATCCTGAGCAACACCTCGCCCCGCCTTGGCCCGCCCAGCGAGTTCGATGCGCGCATCGAGGCCCTGCGAGTATCACCCGACATGGCCGCCGTGGCGGAAGCGTTCCTGGCCAACTGGTTCCCCGCCAGCATGATCGAAGCCGGGCATCCGGCGATCGAGCCGTTTCGCGACATGCTGCTGTCCACCTCGCCCCGGGGCCTGGCGGGATCCTACGCCGCGGTACGCGATGCGGACATGCGGCGGACGATTGCGCTCATCCAGCGTCCCACTTTGGTCATCGCTGGTGCAAATGACACCGTCACCTTGGCCAGCCATGGCGAATACATTGCGGCAAACGTACCGGGCGCGCGTCTGGTGATACTTCCGGTCGTCCATTTGCCCAACGTCGAGCACACGGATCGTTATGTGCAGACCGTGCTCGACTTTCTGCTGGAGGATGGCGCCGGGAGCTCCGCGGAAGCTGCAGGCGACTCTTTGCGAGTTGTCGCCTGACACGCTTTGGTCGAGATGCGGCCTTGCACGTCGCATCTCGGCAAAGGGGGCTCTTGATCCAATGGCATGGGCATGCGCTGGATGATCCAGGAAGAGTGGTGCGGAGCGCATGCTCCGCCGGCTCCTGGGTGAGGCAGATCCCGCATGACGGCGATCCAGGATGTTCGCGTGCAGGGACGAATGTTGACGTGGCGCAATCGACTCATTGAGACTAAGCGCGCATCGTTGATGCGATAGCCAATCATGACGCGCAACCCGACGGTTGCGCTGTCGTCATCGAGGGGTGCTGCGACGGACGCGATCCGCCACGCTCGGTGTCGATGGATCCGACAAGGGCGCCCTCCATTGATGGAGGTTTTGCCGTGTCCGTCCCTGTCAATCGTCGCCTTGCTGTCGCCACGTCGTCCATCGTGCCGGGCATCCACCCGGATGATGCTCATCTGGCAACGACTCTGCGCCGCCTCGGTATCGAGGCTATCCCTTGCGTCTGGAACGATCCTGACGTGGACTGGGAGCAATATGACGCCGTGCTGATGCGCTCCACTTGGGACTATTTCAAGCATTATGCCGCGTTTACCGGGTGGCTCGACGCGCTGCCCATTCCTACCATCAACAACAAGACGCTGTTGCGGTGGAATAGCGACAAGTGTTACCTGACCCAGCTCGCGGCGTTGGGCGTCGACATCATTCCCACTGAAGTGACGCCCGCAAAGCATCTGCGGCAAGCGTTGACAAGGAGGGCCGGGCAGCAGGTGGTCATCAAGCCGACGATAAGCGGCACGGCCTGGCATACCGCCCGCGGCAAGGTGGGCGATGCCGCGTTTGATCAGGCGATTGCTCAACTGCCGGACACATTTGAATATCTCGTGCAACCCTTCGTGCCCGAGGTCGTCAGTGATGGCGAGTGGTCCCTGGTGTTTTTCGACGGCGAATACAGCCACTCCGTGATCAAGCGCCCGGCGGTCGGCGACTACCGCGTGCAATCGGAATTCGGCGGCAGCTCCGAGGCCGTACACCCTGACGCATCGCTTATCGCAGGTGCACAACGCGCCCTGTCGGCGGCATCTGCGCTAGGGCACCCCGACGTTGCCTACGCGCGCGTGGACGGCGTGGTCTCCCAGGGCCGTTTTCTGTTGATGGAGTTGGAGATGATCGAGCCCTTTTTGCACCTGGGCGTCTCACCAGCAGCGGCGGAACGCTTCGCAGGCAACCTGCAGAAGCGGCTGGCTGCCTGACTGCCAGGCTTTTGCTCGGCCCGAGCTTACGGGCATCGATGACGATGCATGCGTGCAGCGTTTCACGTGCCAGGGAAGGTCACGATGATTGCGCCGTGGTGCCGACCAGCATGCCGAATATGTTGTCGTCGTAGTCTTTTCCGCCGACGTTGAATTTTCGGCTGCCTAGCTGGGTGAAGCCCATGCGTTGATAAAAGGAGACCGCTTTCTGATTGCCTGCATAGACACCGAGAAGTAGCCGATCGGCCTCGACGTCGCTGGCATGCGACACGGCGGCGGTGACCAGGCGCCGTCCCAGGCCGCTGCCCTGGAGCTTTCCGAGCAGGTAAATCCGCTTGAGTTCCAGGTCACCCGGTGTTGTGGGCATGGGCAGGTCGGGTGGAGACACCACCATGTAGCCCACCGGTGCGCCGCCGGGAGCTATCTCCGCCACCCACAGTGCATAGTCGGGGTTCTCGAGCCACGCATGGTATTGCTGGATCGAGTGTGCCTTCGCGCAATGCGTAACGATGGCGTCGCCGTCGAGTATCCCTGCGAACGTTTCCAGGAAGGTCGCCTGACCGACGAGTGACAGCGCCGCTTCGTCGCCATGATTGCACCGCCTGATCTTCAGCTCATCGCTCATCGGAAACCTTTGCCGGCTTGCTGGACGTGGATGGCGGGCCGCGCGAAGGCGATGACGCATCCATTCGGCGAATGATCTTATGGCATCCGCTTATCCCGAGGGACGTTGACGATCGCACGACGCACTGTCATTTGGTTGACTTGCCAGATGCGAGGTCGACTTCGCCGTGACGCCGCCTTCGTGCGTAAGCAGCGTTTCGGCGGCCGCGAGCGGGGTGTGCATCATGCTTGCTGCTTTCAAAGGCGAAGCAGTGCGGGCCTTGTCACGCAAAGCGGCCACGCCGATATGGTTTCTCACGTAACTACGCGGGCAAGCCATGCGCGCTGATTCTGGCCGAAGCGCTGATGTGCGCCATGATCGATGACTGAAGCACTGAAGCTTTCGGCTTGCGATCGAACACGGATACGGTTCCGTACGCTGATGTGCGCGTCGCTCGTTATGGGATCGCAGCGACAAATATCGCCCGTGAGCGGCTCACCTTGATCCTTTGATCACGTTGCAGCCAGAATGCTGCGCTTCGGATATCGACAGCCAACTCGGGGTTGCTTTGCCCATGACGGATGAATCGAAGATCGCGAACGAAACAGAAGGCCAGCGCGCGGGGGAAGACTCCGGAAGAACGGAGGCAAGCGGCAAGCTCTCACGCCGTGAATTTCTCACGGGCACGGCCATCGCCGCAGCCGGATTGATGATCGTACCCCGCCATGTGCTGGGCGGGCCGGGACATACGGCGCCCAGCGACCGCTTGAACATTGCCGGCATCGGCGTAGGCGGCATGGGCATGCACAACATGCGTGCGTTGGCCAGCGAGAACATAGTCGCCCTGTGCGATGTGGACTGGCGCTATACAGACAAGTCTTTCCGCGGAATGGTCGACGGCCTGGGAAAGACGCAGGCACGTCTCGACAAGGCGCAGACCGCCAAGGAACGCCAGAAGCTGCAGGGCGAGATCGATCAGACCAGGCTGCTTTCCGGCAAGTTCAATGCGATCAAGCGCTATACCGACTATCGCCGGATGCTGGAGCAGCAAAAGGACATCGACGCGGTGGTCATCGCGACGCCGGATCACCTGCACGCGGTGATCGCCAGCGCCGCGATGAGCCACGGCAAGCACGTGTATCTGCAGAAGCCACTCACCTGGTCGATCTACGAAGCCCGTGAACTGTCCAGGAAAGCGAAGGACAACCCCAGGCTCGTCACGCAGATGGGAAACCAGGGGCACTCGACCGACGATGCCCGGTTGATCAACGAGTACATCGCGGCCGGAGCGATCGGCGAGGTACGCGAGGTCCACGCCTGGACGAACCGTCCGCTCGCCTACTGGCCGCAGGGAATTCCACGTCCGCAAGTGAGGCCTCGGCCAGACGACGCGAACTGGAACGAGGATGCAGTGATGGATCGGCTCGCCAGCGCCATGGCGGGCAATTATCCGAAACCGGAAGGGCTGGCATGGGATCTTTTTCTTGGCCCTGGCCCCGTCGTCGAGTACCACCCGCTGTATCACCCGTTCAACTGGCGCGGCTGGGTGGATTGGGGCGTAGGCGCCATCGGCGACATGGGGGCACACCTGATCGATTCGCCGTTCTGGTCGCTGGACCTGGGCTTCCCGACATCCGTGGAAACCGTCTCGACGCCGTTCAACCATGAGTCGTATCCCATGGCGACGATGACGTACTACGACTTCCCCGCGCGCGGCAGCAGGCCGCCGGTGAAGCTCACCTGGTATGACGGCGCGCTGCTGCCGCCCGGGCTGCAAGCGTTGGGAGCGGGGCAGCTAAGCAAGGACGGTGGCGTGCTTTACGTGGGCGAGAAGGGCAAGCTGATCCACGAGACCTACGGCGCCAACCCACGACTGCTGCCGCAGTCGCTGCATGATTCGGTCGGTACGCCTCCCCAGAAGTACGCACGCATCCATACGTCGCACGAGATGAATTGGGTCGATGCCTGCAAGGGAAAGGCAGAAGCGTCGTCGCCATTCCCGTATGCCGCGCAGCTGACGGAGGTCATGCTGCTGGGGGTCGTGTCTCTTCGCGCGGGTGGCAGGATCGAATACGACGCGGCGAACATGCGCGTCACCAACATGCCCGAGGCCAACGCGTTCCTGCGTCGCGAGTATCGCGAAGGGTGGACCCTCTGACCTGACGTTGAAGGGACTCACGGTGCGCGGTGGTCTTCCGCGCGCCATGAGCCGGTGGCCGTCCGTTTCGCATGGTTGTAGGCAGATCGGTTCGCTGGCATGCGAGCTGATCTGCCTATCGTTGTGCGCGAGCGAAACTAGAGCGCGAGCCAGGCGTACACGTAGAGCGTGTTGTTATCCGATGCGCGCCTTCCTGCGCCGTCCACGTTGTGTACCAGGCCACTGAAGCGGGCGTACCAGGTGTACTGGAGGCCCAGTCTGAGATTGGCATAGGGCTGTGCCCAGGAACTTGCCTGGCCAAAGGGGTTGTAGTTCAGCTCGACGACACCGCCCTGCGTGTTGGGACGGCCGTTGTTGCCATACAGCGTCTCGTCCGCGCTGCCGTTATCGATAAAACCGCCCAGGGTGGCGCCCCAGGTGTTCTTGTACCAGTAGCTGGCGTTGAGATTCAGCGCGCGGAGATTGTTGCTTAGATTCGACGAGCCGCCCGCATCGTAGGTTGCGTCCAGATGCTGTTGCTCGTTGATGAAGAGCCCATTCACCGTGACAAGGTGGTCGCCACCCGAGAGAAACTGATAGCTCGCATCGACGCCGTAGTCATCGAACTTGTCGGTTGCGCCCGAGATTGCCGCGGCGTTGCCGTCCGCGTTGGTCCCTACAAGGCCGCGCGCCGCATGGAGCAGGAAGCCGCCCACCTCGACGTTGCCCGACGGTATGGTCCAGGTGTAGGAGACTCTCGCGTAGGGCGCCGTGCCCGAAATTCGCCCGCCGAAATCGGCGTTGACGGCACGCAGGAAAGCCGGCGACAAACTGCGATACAGACCCCCTTCGAGATACAGCGCGCCCTTGACCTGGGTGTAGATGTTGACGCCTACCACCTGTCCTGCGAATCCACCCATCAACATCGGCGTCGCCGGCGCTCCCGGCGCCAGGTCGGGCGCCATATAGGGAAACTGCCATGCGGGTGCCGTGTTGAAGACGTCCGTGACGGTGGGATTGTTGTTGAGCGACACGCCCCATATCGCCGATTGCCCGGCAATGGAATAGGGGTGCGCATAGCGCAGGTCACTGTTGTCCCAGCCGAGCAGGCCGCCGTTCTCCGAATACGTGGCCTGCGCCATGACGCCGAGATGGTCGCTCAGCCGGCTCGCCAGAAACACCGATGCCTGCTGCAGCTCCGTATTGTTGTTCGTGCTGAAATCGTCCGCGGGCGGCGAGGTCTGCGCCTTCTGCGTCTTGGTGAAGCTCTCTACCAGCATCATCGACAACGGCACCTTGGTATCGTCGCCCGCCTTCAGCGTGTACCCCAGCAACTTGAACTGACGGCCGAACGGCGTGAGCTGAGGCCCAAAGCCGCCGACGTGGCAGGCCACGCATGGCTGATGGGTCTGCCGCGCAAAGGAGGGTACGGCTCGCGCATGCGGTGCCCAGGCGAGCAATGCGCATAGCAGGAAGAGCCATGCCGGCAGGGTACGGCGATGCCACGTCCAGCCTGCAGCCGTCACGAAAGTCATGTTCATGATGCGTCTCCCAAGCAGCGAGCCTGTCGGCAGCTTGGGAGCATGGGTAAACGGTTCATTGACGGAAATCAGCTAAACCGCGGGTCGGTTCCTTATCGTGGCATCAGGCGGCGGATGTCCGGGTCGCCGTGGTTGGTACACCTGAATCGTCGTGATGCCGCATGGCCGAAGGTCCATGCCGCCAAGGAGAAACGTCCATGTCCACGCAAAACGAAGGGTGCGAAGCGCGCCGCCATTTTCTGAAACTGAGCGCCACGGCCGCGGCTATCGCGTGGGTCGGGACGATACCCAGGGAGTCCCGCGCCTCCGAGGCGCCCCACCTCGCCGAGGACGATGCCACCGCGAAAGTCCTCGGTTATGTCGAGGATGCAAGCAAATCCAAGGACGCCAGGTTCAAGGCCGGCCAGAAGTGCGCCTCTTGCCAGCTCTATACGGGCGGTCCGAGCGGCTACGGCCCGTGCCAGATATTCCCGGGAAAGACCGTCAACGCCGAGGGATGGTGCAGCTCGTACATGCCGAAGAAGGCCTGATGGGGAAGGGTGCCACGGCTTGCGGCTTCACGGCGTGGCACCACCTCCGTCAGCTTCTTTCTTCAGGTCAGTCCGAAGCGCCGGTGCAGCCATCGCTTGACCACGTAGGTCAGCGCAAGATAGGCGGTCAGCACGAATCCCAGCAGTGGCCAATAGGCGGCGGGCAGGGGCGCAAAGCCCAGGAGCCCGCGAAGCGGCGAATGAGGCAGCCATAGCCCGACCAGGCAGATGGAGACGCTCGTGACAGCCAAGGGAAGGCTGGGCCGGCTTTCCACGAACGGCGTGCGCGCGGTGCGAATGACGTGGATGATCAGGGTCTGCGACAGCAGCGACTCGACGAACCAACCGGTCTGGAACAAGGCGGCCTGCGCGGGCGTATGGGCGCCGAGCAGGTAGAACATGATGCCGAACGTCGCGTAATCGAAGATCGAACTGATCGGCCCGATGCACAGGATGAAGCGGGCGATGTCATCAATCGCCCAGCGCCGCGGCGCCGCCAGGAATTCCGCGTCCACATGGTCGGTGGGAATGGTGGTCTGCGAAAAATCGTAGAGGAGGTTGTTCGTCAGTACCTGTAGCGGCGCCATCGGCAGGAACGGCAGCCACGCGCTGGCACCCAGCACGCTGAACATGTTGCCGAAGTTGGAGCTGGCCCCCATCCGGATGTACTTGAGGATGTTGCCGAACACCTTGCGGCCTTCGATCACGCCCTCGTCCAATATGAGCAGGCTCTTTTCCAGCAGGATGATGTCGGCCGACTCGCGCGCGATGTCCACCGCCGTGTCCACCGACACGCCCACGTCCGCCGCCTTGAAGGCGGGGCCGTCGTTGATGCCGTCTCCCAGATAGCCCACCACGTGACCGCGACGGCGCAGCGAGGCAATCACCTGCGCTTTCTGCAGCGGTGCCAGGCGCGCGAACAGCTGGCACGAACCCACGCACTCGTCCAGCTGCGTCGGCGTCATCTGGTCCAGATCCCTGCCGAGCACGACGCCACTGACGGACAATCCCACTTCATGACAGATCTTCTTCGCGACGACGTCGTTGTCGCCGGTCAGGATCTTGATGGCGACGCCATGCCGCGCGAGCGCGGCCAGGGCTTCGCGCGCGCTGTCCTTGGGCGGGTCGAGAAAGGCGATATAGCCCAGCAGCGTAAGCTTGCATTCGTCCGATGGCGAGAAGGTGGTCTTGAGTGCATCTGCCTCGGCGTAGGCGATGGCAATGAGGCGCAGCCCGTCTTCATTGAGTTCGGTCTGGCGGCGACGAAGCTCCTCGCCGTGGCTGTCGTCAAGGACAAAGCGCTCGCCGTCGCACTCGCCATGGCTGCAGGCGGCGAGCACTTCGTCTACGGCTCCCTTGCATATGAGCAGGCGGCCCTCGGTGCCATCGACCACCACGGACATGCGTCGCCGCACGAAGTCGAACGGGATCTCGTCCACCTTGCGGTAGCCACCCGACGCGTGCAGCTTGCCGTGCAGCTCGGTGTACTTCAGCACCGCAACGTCGAGGAGGTTTTTCAGACCCGACTGGTAATAGCTGTTGAGATAGGCGTAGTCGAGTACCTTTTCGCTTTCATGTCCGGCGAGATCGATGTGCCGCTCCAGGATCACGAGGTCCTGGGTGAGCGTGCCGGTCTTGTCCGTGCACAGCACGTCCATCGCGCCGAAGTTCTGGATGGCGTCGAGATTCTTGACGATGACGCGCTTACGCGACATGGCCATCGCGCCTTTGGCGAGATTGATGGTCACCTCGCTCGGCAGCATTTCCGGAGTCAGGCCGACGGCGACCGCCGTGGCGAAGATCAGTGCCTCCACCCAGTTGCCCTTGGTCAGTCCATTGATGAGGAACACCAGCGGCGCCATGATGGCAATCAGCACGATCATCAACCATGTATACCGTGCGATGCCGCGATCGAAACTGGTTGGCTCGCGCTCGCCCGCCATGGACTGCGCGATGCCGCCAAACAAGGCGCGCGGGCCGGTCTGCACGACCAGGGCCACGCCGGTGCCGCTGAGCACGGTCGTGCCCATGAGCCCGATGCTTTCCAGATGGGCGATTTCCGCGTCTGCATCCGTGCAGCCGACGGCATGCTTCTCGACCGGCATCGCCTCCCCGGTCAGCGCGGCCTGGTTGACGAAAAGGTCCTTGGTGGCAAGCAGGCGAAGATCCGCCGGGATCATGTCGCCAGCCGCCAGGTGGACGATGTCGCCCGGCACCAGATCCGCGAGCGGGATTTCGCGGGTCGACGCCAGGGTATCGCCGTCACTGGCGGCGCTCGGGTCCGTGGCATCGCGGCGGGATACGGTAACCGTCACGTGCACCATGCGCCGCAGCGCCGCAGCAGCACGGCCAGAGCGATGCTCCTGCACGAACGACAAGGTCACGCTCAGCACGACCATCACGCCGATGATGACGGCAGAGGCAAGGTTGCCGACCAGCACCGAAACTATCGCCATGACGAACAGCAGCACATTGAGCGGATTGCCGATCTTGTGAAGCAGGGCGAGGGGCAGGCTCAGGGCTTTCTCATGGCCCACGACATTCGGGCCGAAGGTTCGAAGTCGCTCTTCGACCTGCGTAGCGTCCAGGCCGCGCGAGGAACTTCGCAATTGTTGCAAGGCTTCTTCACAACTGGCCGTCGCGCAAAGGCGAAGCTGCTTTTCGCGCGTATCCCTGTCGTTGCCGTGGTTGTGAGACGCCTGGGCGTTGCCCTTTACGTGCTCATCGTCATGGCCGTCTTCCATGGTGGCCGCAAGCGTTGGTACTGATGTCTCGCAGGGGCGGAAGGCCCGAAAGATCATGAAATCGCCCGGGCCGGCTTGCTGCGAAAGACGTGTGGGAAGGCATCGTGAAGATGCTGGCGAAGCTCGTCCCGCGTCAGGGCTACAAGGTCGCTTGCCAGTTCACCCGCCACGCGGGCGGCATCCGCATCGCCTATCTGCTCCCGCAGCACGCCGAGGAAGTGTGGCGGCGCCACCAGGTACAACTGGTCATAACGCTGGTGGGCGTTGGCCTCAAGCAGGTCCGAGACGATCGTATGGGCAAAGGCGTGGGCGCGCTTGTCCCGATAGCTCGTATGGGGCTCGATGACGTGACGCGCGGCGCCCGTGCTTTCCTGCGTGCGTGGCGTGCTGCGACCGGAGCCTCCCAGCTTGGGAAGTCCACGCAGGTCGGAATTGGTGTAGCAGGTGATTTCGGTCCAGGCGCTGTCTTTGTTGCTCGCCTCGAAGAGGCGTCCGCGTGCAGCATCGCTGACCAGGATCCAGATCGTGGA
This sequence comes from Dyella jiangningensis, assembly GCA_000632805.1. Taxonomy (GTDB): domain Bacteria; phylum Pseudomonadota; class Gammaproteobacteria; order Xanthomonadales; family Rhodanobacteraceae; genus Dyella; species Dyella jiangningensis. Next base: position 1,864,829 of record CP007444.1, read on the forward strand.
CATCGACATATCCTCCGGCGTTTGGGCGCTGCGGCTGTAGCGCTCCGACAGGCAGCCTACGCGCGAGACACGCATCGGGATTGACGCGTATCAATGTTGATTGCCTTTGGCGTTGCGAAGACATGCTGATATCGGTCAATACGAGAGGCTGACAAAGCGCGACAGTGATCGCTGCGATGAGTCTGATGCGACGAGGGCCGGACCATGACGCTCCTTCGGCAAACCCGATTTGCAGACCGCCTCGAGGCGGGCAACCGCTTGGCCGAGACATTGTCTTCGCTCCGAGGCCAGCATCCGCTGGTGCTGGCCATCCCGCGCGGAGGCGTGCCGATAGGTCGCGTGATCGCCGATGCGCTGGATGGTGATCTGGATGTGGTTCTGGTTCGCAAGATCGGCGCGCCGGGCCATGAGGAGTTCGCCGTGGGGGCGATCGACGAATCAGGCCTGGTGCAGGTGGCCGATTATGCGGCCGATGTGGGGGCCGATGAGCGGTATATAGAACGCGAGGCCGCGCTCCAGTTGGAGCGCATCTACCAGCGTCGTCAGCTGTACAGCCCCTATCGAGCCTCGCTCGACCCGAAAGGGCGGGTGGTCATCGTGGTCGACGACGGGCTTGCCACCGGAGCGACGATGCGTGCCGCGCTCGTGGCCGCACGGCGGCGTGAGCCGCTTCGGCTGATCTGTGCCGTGCCGGTGGGCTCGCCGCGCAGCCTCACCACCTTGCAGGGCATTGCCGATGACGTGGTATGCCTTCTTGCGCCGGAGGATTTCCGTGCCGTCGCCCAGTTCTACGAAGCCTTCCCGCCGGTGGAGGACAGGGAAGTCATCGACCTGCTCAAGCGCCGCCATCCCGCGGCTCCGGCGGAGGCAGTGTCGCAAGCCATGCAATTCTCCGTCGACGGTCTCACGCTGGAAGGCGACCTGCACATCCCGGCGCATGCGCGCGGGCTCGTCGTTTTCGCGCATGGCAGCGGCAGCAGTCGCTGGAGCGTCCGCAATCGTCACGTCGCGTCGGTGCTTCAGCAACATGGCATGGCGACACTGCTGTTCGATCTTTTGAGTCCGCAGGAGGATGAAGTCACCTCGGAGCGCTTCGACGTGTTAAAGCTCGCGCGTCGCCTCGCGACCGTGGTGCAGATACTCAAGCGGACCACGCAACTGGAGCACTTCCCCATTGGCTTGTTCGGCGCCAGCACCGGGGCGGCAGCATCGATGATGATGGCTGCAGAGCATCCGGATCTCATCCGGGCGATCGTGAGTCGCGGCGGTCGCCCCGATCTCGCGGGTCGTGAGCGCCTGACGTTGGTGAGGGCGCCGACGTTGTTCATCGTGGGCGGAGCGGATACGCCGGTCATCGACGTGAATCGTGCAGCGATGGCGGCGATGCGCGCGCATGCGGAACTGACGCTGGTCCCCGGTGCCACCCATCTGTTCGAAGAGCCGGGCGCTTTGGAGCGCGTCGCTGCGCTGGCGACGAGCTGGTTTTCGCGCTGGTTGTAATGGGCGTTTTGTTGACGGCTGTCAACAGCCCTCCAGCGGTGCGTGACTACGCTTTTCTGTGTCCTCTCGCTTGCGCAGCGCGAGCGCAAGGGCGCCATCCGCCTTCATTACCGGAGTGCAACATCATGACGAGCTTGACACGCTGGAATCCCCTGAAAACCATCTCACGGATTGATCCTTTCTCCGACTTCGACGAGTTCTTCCGCGGCAATGCGCTTCGCCCATCGTGGAGCAACGTCGAAGTGACCGCACCCGACGTGCGTATCGACGTCACCGAAGACGATGGCGCGTACCGCGTGAAAGCGGACATCCCGGGCGTGGAGAAGAACGACATCGATGTCTCCATCAACGACAACCAGGTTTCCATCAGCGCTGAAATCAAGCGCGAAACGACCAGGAAGGAAGGTGAACGGACCATGGTTACGGAGCGTGCTTATGGGCAGGTCTATCGGTCATTCACCCTGCCGACCGATGTGGAACGCGACAAGGCCGAGGCGCATTATGAGAACGGCGTGCTCTCCCTTGTGCTGCCCAAAAAGCAAAACGGCAGCGCCCGTAAGCTCACGGTCAGTTGATGCGAATGCCGCCTCCTTGCATGCGCAGGGAGGCGGCCCTTTCACTGCCGGCGGATCCCAATGCCATGCCTGTCTTTGCCGCGAGCCCCCTGGACCTCGTTCGCGCCCAGGCCGTGCGCCTGGGCGATGAGGATGCGGACTACGATGCCCTGCTCGACGCCGTAGGCGATCGTTCGTTCGTCCTCTTGGGCGAGGCGACCCATGGCACCCGGGAGTTCTACCGGATGCGTGCCGCCATTACCCGGCGACTGATCGACGAGAAGCACTTCGATGCGGTCGCCGTGGAAGGCGACTGGCCCGACTGCCACAGGGTCAACCGTTATGTGCGCCACGAAGGCAGCGACCCTGACGCGCTCGCCGCGCTGGGTGATTTCCAGCGGTTTCCGCGTTGGATGTGGCGAAACACGGAGGTGCTCGCTTTCATCGAGTGGTTGCGCCATCGCAACGCGGAGCAGGCGACCGGATCACTCGTGGGCTTTTACGGGCTGGACATGTACAGCCTGTACCGGTCATCGGAGGCGGTGATCGACTATCTCGAGCATGTGGATGAGGAACAGGCCGTTATCGCCCGGCGGCAGTACGCGGCCCTGGATCATGTTCGCGACCCCCAGCGCTATGGCTACGAAGCCGTGCTGGGTCTTCGTCCTGACTGCCGCATCGCCGTATGCGAGCGACTGGTCGACCTCATGCACAAGTCCTCCGTCTACCAGGACAAGGATGGCCACGATGCGGCTGACGCGTACTTCCAGGCAGAGCGCAATGCCCACGTCGTGGCGAGTGCGGAAGCCTACTATCGCGCCATGTTCGGTTCGCGCGCATCCAGCTGGAACCTGCGCGATACGCATATGGTGCAGACGTTGTTTGCCCTGCATCGCCATCTGCGTGCGCAAGGTCGACCAGGACGCATCGTGGTCTGGGCGCACAACTCGCATCTGGGTGATGCCAGGGCCACCGACATGTCACTGGCCGGCGAGCACAACGTAGGGCAATTGATAAGGCAGGGCGCCGGCCTTGCGCAGGCGCTGCTGGTCGGCTTCACCACCTATACGGGAACGGTGACCGCAGCGCATGAATGGGGCGGAGAGCCGGAACGACGCGCCGTGAAGCCAGCCAGGTCGGACAGCTACGAGGATTTCTTCTATCGGAGTCGCCTGGACCGCTTCTATCTGTCCGTGGCCGGCACGCCCGTCGAACCGCTGCGCGAGCCCATGCTCGAGCGGGCGATTGGCGTGCTCTACCGGCCCGATACCGAGTATCAGAGCCATTACTTCCAGGCGCGACTGGCCGAGCAGTTCGATGCGGTGTTCCACATCGATGAAAGCCAGGCGGTCGAACCGATCGACGAGTGAAGCTTGTGATCAGTGGCGCATGAAGACGGGGATATTGATGCCCTCGAGCACGGCGCGCGTTGCCCCGCCCAACACCCACTCGCTGAAGCGGGTATGGCCGTACGCGCCCATCACGAGCAGGTTCGCGTTCGCCTCGCGGGCGCTGTCGAGCAGGAGGTTTCCAGCGGCGTTATCGGATTCGGGCAACAGGATGCTTTCGCTGGGAATGCCGTGACCGGCAAGGTATTCGGCAAGATCAAAGGCCGGCTTCCATGCGGTCATGCTGGCGGGCTGCCGTTGCCTGCCATGCAGGATGGTGACCTTGCGTGCACGGCGCAGCAGCGGCAAGGCCGCGTGCGTGGCGCGTATAGCCTCCGATGAGCCATTCCATGCGATGGCAATCGCATCCAGCGACACCCCGTCCGTCTGATTTTCCGGCACGACGATGCAGGGCATGCCGCTGCCCAGCACGAGACTGCCCACCGCCGAGACGGCGCCCCACGGCGTATGACGCGTACGTCCGATCACCAAGGCATCATGCCAGTTGCCCGCAAGGGCCAGTGCGCGCGGCACTTCCTCTTCCGCGACCAGCCAGGAGGCGCGTGTGGCGCTGCGGCCGCGCGCGAAGGCTTCGAACGAAGCGGCCGCACCGAAGGCCTCCTCTTCGAGTTGCCGCGTGGCTTCGAGGAGCTCCGTCATGAGCTGCGGTGTCTCATAGGGCGAGAGCACCATGCTGGGCGAGGGGCACACGTAGATGCCGGTAAGCCGGCAGTCGAACAGGGCAGCCAACCGCGCGGCGTAGTCCACGCTGGCGTGCCAACGCTTGAAGCTCTCGCAGTACGTCAGGAGGTCATGCATGGGGAAGCCCTCGCGAGATGACGCCCGGTCCGGCGATGGGGTAGGCGGGTACGCTACGCAGTCCTTCGCGAAAGCCCTGCGTGCGCTCCAAAGACAGGCTAGGCCGTTAGAGGGCCCTGTTGTTGACGCGCATCAGTGGAAACGCGCGCCGAACGCTTGCCCATCCGGCCTGGTGCGGTCGAGCTCGTAGCCGAGCAGCGACAACGCCTCTTCCAGGAAATCGGCGGCAAGCGCAGTGCCGAGCAGGTAGTCGAGCGTGCGTCCGTTGTAGGCCGCGGCAGCCTCTTCGCGGATCTCGGTCCAGTCGCGTGCCGAGCCGTCCACTTCGCGTCCGAGCCAGACAAGGGCCACCAGATCGACCTGCTCGTCCACCGTGAGATCGTCGATGTAGCTCTTCAACTCCTGCATGACCGGGATGTTTCGATCCTGGTCTTCTCGGTCCTCCAGTGCGTCCTGGTTCTCTGAGTCGAAGGTTGGCGCGTAGGTGTCGTCGTATTCGCCGGTCGGCGAATCAGGTGCATCGAATTCGCGCAGCTTTTCGATGATGAAGTTCACGCGGTCAACGGGAATGGCCAGCGCTGGTTCGGTGCTTTCCCGGTCGGAATCGGCAGGTGAGTTGTCCACGATGTCCACCTCGAACGGCGCGTGCATCAGCCGTGATGGTCGCTTTCCGCATGGCGCGGATAGCCGACGGTTTGCGTGAAGGTAATGAACTCATCGGCGCCCAGATGCATGGCCTTGGCCAGGGATGCCTCGTCGAATGCCCCACGGAATACACTCGCAAGGCCACTACCGGCGCAGTACAGGTAGACGTTCTGCCCGATGAAGGCAGCATCGACGCTTGCATACAGGCGTCGTTGCTCCGGCGTCAGGTCGTGCATGCGATCGCCGTGGGCGACATAGATGAGATTGACCGGCGCCGTGCCCACGAAATCCTGCAATCCGGTTGCCGCGCGGAGGTCGACGGGCAGGTGCGGCATCAGCAGGTGGCGCTCCGGTGAATATCGCCACACCCCGTCGGTCATGGCGACGTAGACGTCCAGTACCGCGATATGGCGCCAGTAGGGCGCCGTGTAGTCGCCGCAATCGGCACGGTTGATGCCGTAAGCGGCCCACAGCAGGTCGGATAATGACTGCAGCGGCAGCGCTCGCGAAGCGTACTCGCGCGTGGAGCGGCGCAAGGACAAGGCCTCCATCAGCGGCATGCCGCCACGCGTATGGGGTGGCGGCAATACCTTGGCGCGTGAACGTCGCTCGGCGACCGGATTCGATGGGAGCGAGGGACTGGTCGTGCTCATGGCGTTCACCGGCTACAGCTCGAGCGTATGAATGACCATGGCGCTGTCGGCGGGATCCATCTCGCGGCGAAAACCGAGGTAGCTCGCCAGGTCGCGCATGGCTTCATTGGTCATGGCATCGACGGAAAGCATGCGCTTGAAGCCCTGCCGACGCGCATAGTCGATCAGGTGCCGCATGAGCAGCACGCCGAGCCCGCGATGTTGCCACTGGTCGGCCACCGTTACCGCGCACTCGCACTTCTTCTCATCCGACGTGGCGCTGTAGCGACTCACGCCGATCTCCCGCAGCGTGCCGTTGTCGTGGATCAGCGCGATGAACGCCATGCGCCGGCTGTAGTCCACGTCCATCAGTTGGTCGAGCTGGGCAGCACTGACCTGCTTGAAGTCGCCAAGGAAACGGAATCGCCGGGCGCGATGCGACAGCCCGTTGATGAAGGCGAGTTCGCGCTCGCGATCGGCTTCGCGCAAAGGGCGGATCAGTACGGGCGTACCGTCGCGCAGCGGTTCGATCCAGTGATCACCCGACAATGCCTCGGGGAACGCGGAAAAGAGGGCGGCGGCCTGGGAAGACGGATGGGTCTGAAGAGACATGGCGACCTCGCGGGGCGATCAAGGGGACATTCCCGTTGTAGTGCGGTCGCACTTGGGGTTGTTGATGGCGGTCAACAAACCGGCGGCCTCGACGGCGGAAAGACCAGCACCGGAACCTTGCTGCGAGCGAGCACCGCCTGTGTCTCGCTTCCCAGGAGGAGATGAGACAGGCCCTGTCGCGCATGCGTGCCCATCACCACGAGGTCGCAGCCCTTTTCTCGCGACACCTGCAGGATGGCATCCCACGGTTCACCCGCCTGCACGGTGCAATCGACATAGGGCACGTTGGCATCAGCGGCGGCCGCGCGCAATTCGGCCACGCGCTTCCCGAGGGCCTGTTCACGCTCCCGCACGCCCTGTTCCCGCATGCGGCGATAGCGTGCGTCAGTCAACCCCGGAAGGACGACGAACAGGCTGGTCACGGCCGCATGGCAGGCGCGTGCCAGCTCGATGGCGGATCGTGCAGCGCCGCCTGACACTTCCGAAGTATCGATCGGCAGAAGGATGTGCTTGAACATGCGTGGCTCCGTAGTGCCTCGCGCGGCGAACGGACGACCTTCATGTTGCGCGTGCGGACGTCGGCACGGTTGACTGTCGTCAGCAAAAGGCGCGGACGCTCTGCAAATCTCAAGAGGAACGATGACTGATGCTCGTCGTCGAGGCGTCCATGGCGACAATCGCGTTCACGATGCAACCGCTGATGTCGATCTCCGCACATCGGTTGCCGACGCTGTTGGTGGTGAGGAATCGCATGGCGCCCGCATCGAGCGTGCGTTGTCGCGCTACGGCTGCACCGATGCCATGGACGGCGATGCAGATCGGCGGCGACAGCCCCATGCCTACCAGTTGCGTGGCGCATTCGCTGAGGGTGCGTCCGCTGGAAGCGATGTCATCCACGATCACCGGCGTTCGAAGCATCCAGGACGGTTCCGGCCGGGGAAGGGCGATGCTCACGCGCGCATCGTCATGGCGCGTCTTGCGGCCCGTCATGACAGGGGCCTGCACGCCTTCGCCGACCTGGGTCGCCCACTGCAGGCTTTCTTCGTCCGGCCCCACGATCAGAGGGCGCAGCACGTGCGAGCGAATCCAATGCGCCAGCGCAGGGGCAGCGGAGGCGACAACGCCATCGCCAAGGCCGGCCTCCTTCAGCGAGGCATGGCGATGCAGGTGTGGATCAACCGTTATCACGCCGTCGACATATCGCCCCAGCAGTTGGCCGAAAATCTCCGATGAAATGGCTTCGCCCGGGTGGAAGCGCCGATCCTGCCGCAAGTAAGCCAGGTAGGGCGCGACAAGCGTGATGCGGGTGGCTCCCAGGTCCCTCAGCGTCGATGCAGCCATCAGCAGGGGCACTACCTTGGGATCGGGGTGATCGAGGGTGCACACGAGCAGCACGTGAGCATCGGCATCCGGTGGCGTCACCGTCACCAGGACTTCCTCATCGGGAAAACGATGCTCCGACAATCCGCGTCGCTCCCAGCGCCCACGCAACGCCACCAGGTCGGCAAAGTCATCGTTGCCGGGCATGGCATAAACCAACGTCTTCATTTGTCTGTCAACTCGACGATGTCTGGATGTCGCGCCACGTAGGCGAGTGCATAGGCCAGCTCGCCCTCGGTCTGTGCGTGCAACACGAAAAGAGGCTGGCCTCGGCGGACGTGGTCGCCAAGGCGGCATTCCACCGTCAGTCCCGCCAATGGTGCGCGCGGCGCTCCGGCAAGCTTGGCTACCGTGCCCAGCTGCCGGTTGTTGAATCCGCTGACGAGGCCGTCCCGCGGGGCGATTACCGGGTGTTGGTAGGGCGCGACGCCTGGTGTGCGCAGGCCGCCCTGGAGATCGCAGATGGCGAGGAACTGGCGATACGCTCTGCCGCTATCCAGCGTCGCCGCCGCCACGTTCATGGCTTCCCACGCGTCGCTGGCGAGTCCGCCCAACTGGATCAGCGTGGCGGCCAAGGCCAATGCGCGCCACCGCAAATCGGCGGGCGCGTCGTTGGCGCGCCCCAGGACAGCCATGACGTCGCGTGCCTCGAGGGCAGGGCCGATGCCCCGGCCTACCGGCGCGCGCCCATCGGTGATGACGGGACAGACGTGCAGGCCGAAGTGGCTGCCCACCCGCTCAATGAGTGCCGCCAGCGCGGCGGCGTCATCCTGGCTCCGCACCTTGGCTGTTGGCCCCACCGGAATGTCGATGAGCACGTGGGTCGCACCCGCGGCGATCTTCTTGGACAGCACGGAGGCCACCAGCTGACCTTCGGTGTCGATGTCCAGCGCACGTTCGATGCGGATCAGAACGTCGTCGGCCGGGCTGAAATTCACATTGCCGCCCCAGATGACGCATCCGCCCGTGCCCTCCACCACGCGCCGCATGGCCGGTACATCCAGTGCGACCGGCGCGAGCATTTCCATGACATCCGCCGTGCCTGCGGGCGACGTGATGGCGCGCGACGACGTCTTGGGCATCATCAAGCCCAGGGTTGTGACGATGGCCACGACGATCGGCGTCGTGCGATTGCCGGGGAGGCCGCCCACGCAATGCTTGTCCATCACGATGTCACGCGGCCAGCTCAACCGATTGCCTGCCTTGACCATGGCGCGCGTCAGGCCGACGGTTTCCTGCTCGGTCAACCGGCCGTCCGCGCAGGCCACGATGAACGACGCCAGCTCGACGCTTGCGTAGCGGCGCAGGGCGATATCGGAAATGATCGCTTCCATCTGTGCGCCATCGAGTTCATGCCCGTAGATCTTCGAGCGCACCAGGGCCAGGGATTCCACCTTGCGCGGGTGCGAGAACTCGACGCGATCGCCCGGGTTGGGTTGCAGTGCCATCCAGGCCGATTCCGAAAGCCCGGCCTCGTCGCTGGCGAGCAGTTCGCCATGGACCACGTCCAGCATGGCGACCAGCATGCGATCGCCCAGGTGTAGCTCGACGCGACTGCGGGCGTCGAATCCTTCACTTCGGCAGATGAACGAGTCGCTGCGTAGAAACACGACCCGTTCGTCCCCCGTATCGATGCCAAGGCGCCGCAGCCGGCAACTTGCCGCGCACAAGGACTCATCCCGGGCTTCTGACGCTTGGTTGAGCGAGACCTTGGCCGGCGGTGCCGTCATGGGGCATCGCCACCCATGGCTGCGTCTTCACTGATATCCCGGGCGTACTCCAGCGCCACAAGGTGATCGCGCAGGGACGGCTCGATCACCAAAACCTCGGTCAGCTGTTGCAGCAGTTGCGTGATGGCGACAATGACGTCATTGGCCGAAATGATGCCCACCAGACGCCCCTGGCTTTCCACCACCGGCAGACGGCGAAGGCCGCTTCCGCGCATGATCCCGATGATCTCCGCGAGCGTGGCCTCCTGCGGACATGTCACCAGGGGGCGCGACATGACGGCCTCCACGGTGATCTTCTCCACGTCCGCGCCGCCGGCGAGCCCGACGCGACACAGGTCGCGGTCGGTGAGCACGCCCACGGGGATCGGGCCCGATTCGTCGGGGCGCGCGACCACGACGCATCCGACCAGGTGCTTCTGCATCAGTTGCGCGCCATGGTGCAACGAATCTTCGGGTCGCATCGTCACGACGCGGGTGGTGGCGAGTTCGATGGCATGCATCGCCAGTGTCCTGCCGCAATGAACAGCTTCAGCCTAGGTCGCCGGCGACGGCGCTCATTGAGCAACGTCAACAAACCACGATATGCGCTGCCGATTCATGGGCATACGAGGACGGGCAAGTCGGTATGCAGCAACACGCGATGTGTCACGCTGCCGAGCAAGAGACGGCCCAGGCCTTGCCTGCCGCGCGAGCCCATGACGATGAGGTCGCAGTCGCGTTGCCTGGCGGCGGTCACGATGGCCTGGTACGGATGATGCTCGAAGCGGTACTCGCATTCGCAAGGCACGTCGGCAGCGTCAGCGATATTGCGGATGTCTTCCAGGTAACGTTCCGCACGCTCGGCCATCTCCTTTTCGTAGGCCTGCTGCTGGCCACCCAGCACCTCCACGAGGTACGACAGCGAGGAGAAGGGCGGGGCGACATGAAAGCCGAGCACGCTGGCCTTCAAGGCTCGGGCAAGACCAATGCCCGATATCACGGCCCGTTCCGAATGGACGGAGCCATCCGTGGGGATCAGCATGCGACGGAACATGGCGTCACTCCCTTCGCGGCGTCAGGGGCAAACCAGCACGGGAATGTCGGTGCTGCCGAGCAGCCGAGCGACTTCATGACTCAACTGCACGTGCTGTCCGTGGGCGTACTCGCCGGCGCCGACAACGATGAGATCGCATCCGGCACGACGGGCGGCGCAGGCGATGGCGGCATAAGGGCGGCGATCGAACACGTAGCCCTCTTCGCAGGCAACGGCCGTGTCCCGCGCCATCGTGGCGACATCCGCCAGATGCTGTCGCGCCCGGACCGTCGCGCTGGTGTCATGCCCGTTCTTGCCGCCAAGCAGGCTGTCGGCCGCGAGCGTGACGGCAGGCAAAGGCGTCAGCACTTCGAACGCCAAGACCTTGGCGCCGTCCTGCGCGGCCATGGCGATGCCGATGGCCGCCGCGTGCATCGCCTGTTGGCTGCCGTCCACCGGTACGAAGATTCGCTTGAACATGGTTGCTTCCCTTGGGGTTTAATGGCGCCGCCAGTCGACGATCATGCTGATGACCCACAACACCACGGTGGTGCCGCAGATCCATTCGACGACGGGTATGGCCGCTTTCCCCCAGCTGTGAACGAATGCCAGCGATGTCGCCACGGACACGATCGCCAGCGTGGAGGAGCAGAGCGAGAAGGCGAAGTGCGGCCGATGTTTGCCCGTGACAGGTGCCATTGCCATGACCGTCGCTCCAAAAACCGCCTCGATGGAGAAAGCTTAGGTTCTTGCACTCACCCGGAATTGACGGCCATCAATTGCGTCGCGCGGATGCAGGATCGCCATCGCCATCGACGCGTGGCTGTCGCGTCATCGAGGAGCGGGTTGAAGCGCAGCAGCGTGCAATGACCAGCAATCGACTGGCATATTCGAAGTGCGCGCGGTGCGTCCGCTACTCGAGAATCAGCTCGAACGTGACCGACGCGGGATCCTCGGGGTCGGGGCTGCTGTGAAAGCCGAGGTAGCCCGCTAGCGCATGGGCACCCGCGCAGCGTGCCGCGTCCACCGCGTACATCCGACGAATGCCCCGCATGCGCGCGACGCCGATCAGGTGGTTCATCAATATGCTTCCAACACCCTGCTGGCGCCACGCGGGGTCCACGGCCGCCGCACAATCACAATGCTTGCCGGATTCGTCAGCGCGGTAACGCGCCGTGCCGATGACCACATCCTTGCCGTGCTGCCTTGTCAACGCGAGGATGGCGAACTCGCGGCGCTCATCGGGTTCGGTAAGTTCCTTGGCAACTGCTGCCCGGTCAGGCCTGATCACACCGAGAAAGCAATGCTCAGCCGCTTCCTGGGAGAGTCGGGCCAGGAAGTCGCGTTCCAGCTCGCCGTCTTCATGGCGAATGGGGCGCACGCGCACCATGCTTCCATTCCTGAGGCGCCCCTCCCAGGTTTCGTGAATGGGGACCGCAACCGCTTTGTGGGCATGGCTCATGGCACAACTCTCATGTTACGGCCGGCGTCAACATGGCCTTGGTGGTCGACCTTGGCGCATGGTTGCAAGCGGGCTCATTCGCGCAACGACAGGCGCTGTGTAGCCAGCTGCCACTGGCGCTGCGCTGAATCGCCGAATTGGGCGAACAGGCGTTGACCCAGCATGGCGTAGTCGGCAACCAGTCCGGTTAGCAGCTCCGCCTGAAGATCCAGCAAGGCGCCCGGACTGGTGCACTCCACGAACTTCTCCAGCAGCGCGGCATCCTTTTCCACGCGTTCGTTCTGAAACGCCAGCAACTGCTTTTGCAGGTCGCCCATGTACCGCAACGACTCGGTGACCCATCCCAGCGTCATCTGGGTGGCGGGGCGGGAGATCTGCAGCCATGGCTGCGGAACCTGGACGAAGCCGGAATCATCGATCTGGCGGTTCATGATGTAGTGCTCATCGAACTCGGGGATCCAGTGTGTGGCGCACCTGATTCCGCGTATTGACGTCGCTCAATGAGAAGCCAAGTGCTTACGCCATCGCGCCCACCTTTTTCGGCGGAGGCGACGCCATGGGGTAGAGGATCGGCTGATCGATCCACATCTGCATGGCGGCGCGCATGTCCATCTGCACTTCGACCGATTCGGCGGCGTGTCGCGGCGGAGCGAAAGGCGAGGCGACGGAGGCAGTGCGCCGGCGCAGGAGTTCCAGGGCATAACCAAGCGAAGCCACGGTGCGTGACGTGTGGCCGTTATCGATCGTATGCAGGTTGCCTTTGACCGACAACGGGTCGATCGCATCGGCAACATTGTTGGCGAACAGGGCCAGCCGCGGTTGCGAGGTGATGGCCGTGAGCCGCGCATGACGCAGACCGGTGAGTGCAGCCTCCTCGGCCTGCGTTTCGGAAATCTGGCGCAGCTTGTAGCTCAACGTGGAATGTCCGGACAGCTCGCAGCGAACGCCACGCTCGCGCGCCAGGCGAAGACTTCCGCGAAGGCAGCCAACCGCCAGGCATTGCGCCATGTCATGGCCGAGACGGCGGCCGTAGGCGCTGTCATAGCGCTCGCCAAGCAGAAGCAGGGCGTCAGCAAGACCGATGAATCCGACACGCATGTGCAGGCCAGGAACGGCATGCACGGGAGACGCAAGCATCATGGCGTTGTCCAGGGCGTGCACGGCCAGGTCAGCCGTCGCCTCGATGCCGCTCCAATCGACACTGGCGTCCGGGGTGCCGGGGAGCTTCACGAAGGTGGCAAGGTTGAGCACCGCGACAAGCCCATCATCCGGCCATGGCGCGGTACCGGTGCCCGCGGTGGCCAGTACCGTTTCATCGGGCAGCAAACGCCAGCCTTCAAACGCCTCGTTGAGCTGCCGCTCAAAGGCAGCGGCGTCCTCCTCGCTCTCGGCAGACGCAAGCGTGTGTGCCACACGCTTCCAGGTATCGGCAATGGATATGTCGCGCAACTCGCCACCCGCCTGACGCCAACGAAACCAGGCGTCCCACGCGTCCACGGCGGCAAGATCGATGAATGACGGAGAACCTTTCATGGGTGTCGGACTGCATCCCTGGTGTAGCGCGAGTGTCGGCCTGGCGATGGCGCCAGGAATTGAGGCGCATCAATTCCAGGGCGCGCGTTTTTCCGTTACCGATTGTTACAAGCCGTTACCCGGCCGACGTCTTGCCGTGACCGACGAGCGCTACCGTCCTTTCAACGCGAAGTGTCGGTCCAGAGGGGTATCGCCATGAACATGCGTCTGATGGAGTCCGCAGTAGCCGAGCTACCCGCAGGCCGGTCCTGCCAGGGCAGCGAGGATGTTCCTTTCGAGCTCGACGTCGACACCTTGCGCCGCTACGTGACGGTGCTTCGCCACAAGCTCGTCGCCGGGCAGCCGCTTTACCACGCGGGGCAGCCCTTCAAATCCCTATTCCTGGTGCATGCCGGTTTCATCAAGACCATCGAGCTTTCCGACGATGGCCGGGACCAGGTCACCGGCTTCCGCGGCAAGGGCGAATTTCTTGGCACCGAGTCGATCGGCCTCTCGCACTATGCGTGCGGCGCCGTCTCGCTGGAAAGCGGGGAGGCGTGGGAGCTGCCGTATCCGGCCATGCTGAGCGCCTGCCGGGAAATTCCCGAGTTGCATGCACGCCTGGCCGCGGCCCTGGCGAGCGAGATCCGCAACGACCGCACGTGGATGCTCAATATCGGCACACTCAATGCCGAACAGCGCGTGGCAGCCTTTCTGCTTAGTGAAGGCCGCCGCTACGCGCGCATGGGGTTCAGTGCCAGGCATTTCATGCTGCGCATGCGCCGTGCCGACATGGCGAGCTTCCTCGCGCTCACCAATGAAACGGTGTGTCGGGTGATGACCAAGCTGCATGAGATGCACCTGATCGAAGTGGCGCGGCGCGAAGTCCGCGTGCTCGACGATGGTGCATTGCGTACGCTGGTTGGCGCGTCACGGCTGACGCGCGGCGAACTCAAGGCTTCTGCAAGCTGTTGAGCGCTCGGAACACTGCGTGGCCCAGCTCCTCGCGTCGATAGGGTTTGGGTAGCATCGGGAACCTGTCGAGGGCGGCCGGGCTGACGTCCTGCGAAAGGTGTTCATAACCTGACGTGAGCAGCACGGGGAGATCAGGGCACTGGTGCCGTGCCTGCTCGGCCAGTTCAACGCCCGTCATGCCGCGCCCAAGCACGATATCGGAGAACAGCAGGTCGATGTCCGGGTGATCCTGCAGGCAACGCAACGCCTCTTCCGCCCCTGTTGCCTCATAGGCGGCATAGCCCAGCGAGCGCAGGAAGTTGAGCGCCACCGCCCGCACTTCCGTTTCGTCCTCCACCACCAGGATGGTGCCGTGCCCCATCGGCGTCGCCTGCGGCGCCTGATCCTGCAGCTCATGCACAACGTCCGCGGTTGCGCTGGGGAAATGCAGCTCGATGCTGGTGCCGTAGCCGAGCTGGCTCTCGATGGTCATGCGCCCGCCCGATTGCTTCATGAATCCGTAGACCATGCTCAACCCGAGGCCACTGCCTTTGCCTACGTCCTTGGTGGTGAAGAAAGGTTCGAGCGCATGGGCGAGCACTTCGGGCGGCATGCCGAAACCGGCGTCCCGGATTCGGAATATCACGGACTCCCGACCGTCGTTCTCGGCGTGACGAACGGAAATGTCGAGGCGGCCACCCCGCGGCATGGCGTCTCGTGCATTGACGGCCAGGTTCACCAAGGCTGCATCGAATTCCGAAGGATCCACCTCGATGGCGGGAAGCGAGTCGGGGCAGGTGGTGGTGATGGCGATCTGTTCACCGAGCGTGCGGCCCAGCATGTCGCGGAGTTCTGTCAACAGCTGCGCAGGGTGGATCGCGCGAGGCGACAGCCGCCGGCGGCAGGCGAACGAAAGCAGCTTGCTGGTGAGGGCGGCACAGCGATCGGCCGCGCGTGCGGCGCTGTCGAGGGCATCGCGCGCCAATGGATCTTCCGGCAGCGTTGCGCCCAGCAGCTGAAGGTTGCCCGAGATCACCGTGAGCAGGTTGTTGAAGTCGTGCGCGATGCCGCCGGTGAGCTGCCCGATGGCGTCCAGGCGCTGCGCATGGGCAAGCCGCTCCTCGCTGCGACTGCGCTGGACGGCGGCCGCCAGCATGTTGGCCACCGACTGCAGGAAGTGCATCTTGTCGTGGTCGAAGCTGCCTTGCTCACGAGCCAGCACGACGAGCAGGCCCATGGTTTCGTACCGGTCGAGCAAGGGGACCAGCGCCGCATCCTGAAAGCCCTCGTCGCTCAAGGTGCCCCGCGTGCGCGCAAAGCTCGCCGGCATGCCTTCGATGCCGGTGCTGCCAAACTCGATTCGTTGCGCATCTGCGCTCCAGTCGCTTTCCGAGAGGTCGAGGCAAAGGCTGTACTGAAGCAACTTGCTCACGCCCGTGGCGGCCCGACATTGCCAACCCCGGTCATGGCTGTCGCGAAATACGACGGCGGCGCCGCCGACCTTGAGTGCGTTGGCGACCAGGGACGGCACGTTGTCGATCGCCAGCTCGTAGCTCGGAGCCTCCAGAAGCAGGCGACTCACCTGGCCGGTGGCGGCGTCGTAACGTGCGCGGACCAGTGCGTGTCGCGCGCGCTGCGTTTCCGAAATATCGCGAATGGACGCTGCGAACAGCGTGTGCTCTCCCGCCGATAGCGGGCTGAGGCCGATCTCCACGGGGAAGGTGTGCCCGTCCCGTCGCACGCCGGTCAGTTCGTAACCCGCGCCCATGGGTCGCACGCGTGGATTGGACATGTATCGCGCCCGGTGCGATTGATGGGCGGCACGCACCCGCTCAGGCAGGAGCGCCTCCACCATCATGCCGTGCAGCTCGAGCGTTCCATAGCCAAACATGCGCTCGGCCTGCGGATTGGCCAGCACGATGCAGCCTTGGTGATCGACCACGATCATCGCGTCCGGCGCCGTATTGAAAAGCGACCGGAAGAGATCGGCGGGATCTGGGAACGCCGACATGCCGCTCATTCGCGCCGCACCTGTTCGGTGAGGATGTACCCCGTGCCGCGTATGGCTTTCAGCAGCGCCGGCTGCGTGGGGTCGCGTTCGATTTTCCGGCGCAGTCGACCGATCTGCACATCGATGGCGCGGTCGAAAGGACCGGCGTCGCGGCCATGGATCTGGCTCATGATGTCGTTGCGCGTCAGCACGCGATGAGGGTGTTCGAGAAACAGTTTGAGCAGCTCGTACTCGCCCGTCGTCAGCGGCACCAGGCGCCCATGGTCGTCTCGCAGTTCGTGCGACCTCGTGTTCAAGCGGTAGCCCTGGAACACCAGGGTGCATGGGGGCTCTTGCGCTTCGCCTGGAGAGGGGCGCGCAGTGCGGCGAAGCACGCTGCGCACGCGTGCCAGCAATTCGCGCAGGTCGAAGGGCTTGGTGATGTAGTCGTCGGCCCCCAGCTCCAGGCCCACCACGCGATCGACCGATTCGCCGCGGCCCGAGACGATGATGATGGGTCCTTGCCAGTGATTGTGCAGATAGCGGGTAAGATCCAGGCCGTCTTCGCCAGGCAGGCCGAGATCCATCAGCACCAGGTCGACCCGTGACGATCGCAGCGCCTCGCGAAGCTGGGCACCGTCCGCCGCCATGGACACGTCAAAGCCTTGTGAACCCAGGTATCGCTTGACCAGCGTCCGTATCTCCTCATCGTCGTCCACGACGAGAATGCGGGGAATTGACGGCGTGTTCGCGTGCTCGGCTACCGACATGGTGTGGACCGCGAAAGGTTGGAAAGGCGACGCCTTCTGGGCTCAGATACGGCGCCGGACGACAAGATACAACCGGTTGGGGTGCTATGGCACCGTTCGGATGGCCAGGAAGACCAGCCATTCGATGCATTGATAGTGGTCAATATGGCCTTGAGGCGGGCGGCTAAGGTCCTTCCATGGGACCGACAGCGATCGTCGCCGGCGACCTTACCAAGACCTTCGGGAGCGGGGACGCCCAAACCGTGGCCGTGAGCGGCGCGAGCTTCGAGGCCCGTTTCGGGGAAATGCTGTTCATCGTAGGGCCCTCCGGCAGCGGCAAGACCACCTTGCTGAGCATGATTTCAGGCATCTTGCGCCCGAGCGCGGGACGGGTGCGGATGAAGGATGTCGATCTATGGGCACTCGACGCCGACACCCTGGCCGAGTTCCGCCTCAACACGATCGGCTTCGTGTTCCAGGACTACCACCTGTTTCCCCGCCTGACGACGGTGGAGAACGTCGCCATCCCGCTGATCCTCAAGCATGCCGACTGGGGCGTGGCGCTCGCCGAGGGTCGCAAGGATCTGGACATCGTCGGCCTGGGCGATCGCGCCGAGCTGCCACCCGTGAAGCTCAGTGGTGGCGAGCAGCAGCGCGTGGCGATCGCGCGTGCACTGGTCAGTCGGCCCGATTTCCTCATCCTCGACGAGCCGACGGCCTCGCTGGATGGCGATACGGGCCGAAAGATTCTGCAGTTCCTCCGCGAGAAGGTGCTGAACCCCCAGCGCTGCATCCTGATCGTTACGCACGACGCGCGCATCTTCGAATACGCCGACCGGATCATGCACATGGAAGACGGCAGGATCACCGGTTACGAAGCGGGGCACGCATGAAGTCGCGCTATATCTTTGGATTGGCAGTGCTCGGAGCCGTGCTCGCCGTGGGCAGTGCCGTCTTCGCCAGCCTGCCCAGGAAGGCGATGCCGCCAGCTTTCACTCCCGCTTCCAATCCGTACGACCACGGCATCTTTGCGAACGGTATCGTCGAGAGCTACCTGGGTAGCGGCGAAAACATCAACATCTATCCGGAAGTCTCCGGGCGCGTGGCGCGCATCTTCGTGCATGAAGGCGACACGGTGAAAGCGGGCACGCCGCTCTTCCAGGTGGACGACACCGTGCAACGCGCCACGGTGGCGCAGCAGCAGCAACAAGCCAAGGCAGCGCTGGCCACGCTGCAGGCGCTTCAGTCGATGCCGCGCAAGGAAAATCTCGACGTCGCCCAGGCACAAGTTGTGCTGGCGGAAGCCAATCGAAAGACGGCGGACGATGCCTACGGCAAGCAGAAGCGTTCGTTCGACGCCGATCCTCATTCGGTGAGCCGTGACGCCCTGGATAACGCATACAACGCACTCAAGACCGCGGAGGCCAACCTGAAGGTGGCCGCCCGGCAATACGAGCTCACGCGCGCGGGCGCGTGGGTCTATGACATCAACAGCCAGCAGATGCAGTACAACGCCCTCTATGAGGCCGCCAAGGCGTCATCCGCCTTGCTCGACAAGTACACGGTCACGGCGACGGTCGATGGACCGGTGTTGGCGATACATGCCGCCGTCGGTGGCTATGTATCGACCCAGGGCGTCTATGACAGCTATACGCAGGGCTTCGGTCCGGCCGTGGTCATGGGCACGCCACAGGAATACCTGGCCGTGCGCTGCTACATCGACGAAATCCTCGTCGATCGCCTGCCGGAGGCGGCGCACATGCGCGCACAGATGTCCACGCGCGGAGCATCACGCGTCACCGTGCCGTTGGAGTTCGTGCGCACGCAACCGTACGTCTCCCCCAAAATCCAGTTGGCCGACCAGCGGCAGGAGCGGGTAGATCTGCGCGTCTTGCCGGTAATCTTCCGGTTTCGCACGCCGCCGGGCGCTCACCTTTACCCTGGTGAATTGGTGGATGTGTATGTGGGCGCGAAATAGTCGAAGCCTGCTGCTGGCGACGGCACTTCTCGCGGGTTGTGCCGTCGGCCCCGATTTCGTTCGCCCCGACGCGCCGAAGGAACAGGGTTATCTGCCGGCGGCCGAACAACCGGGGCGACTGGAAGCGATAGGGCAGACGCAACAACTCGACACGCAAGCGCTCTTGGCTGCCGACTGGTGGCGGCTGTTTGGTTCGCCGCAGCTCGATGCAATGGTTGCCACCGCGATTGCCGACAATCCAGGCGTGCAGGGCGCACAAGCCGTGTTGCGCCAAAGCCAAGACAACCTGAGGGCCGGCCACGGCGTGTTCTTTCCGCAGGTCGGGTTGGCGCTGGGCGCCACGCGCGAGCGCGCGACGCCGGCGCGACTTGGCCTCAATGGACCGGGCGGGATTTTCAACCTGTTTACGCTGGGCGCGACCATCAGCTATGCCCTCGATATATTTGGCGGCGAACGCCGCGCGGTGGAAGGGCTGAGTGCGTCGGTCGACCTGCAGCGCTATGTCTTGCTGGGCACCGATCTCACGCTGACCGGCAACGTCGTGAACACGGCCATTGCGCGAGAAGCTTATGCCGAGCAGATGGCGGTGCTTCAGGAGGTGATCGCCATCCAGCAGGAGCAACTCTCCATCACCCGTACGCGGGCAGACGCCGGCACGGTGCCGTACTCCGCGGTGGAGTCGCTTCGCGGCAGCGTCGCGACCACACGCGCCGCGATGGCCGCGCTGGCACAGCATCGCGACCAGGCAAGTCACGCCCTGTCGTTGCTGATGGGGCAGGCGACCAGCCAGGCAAGCCCACCGGAATTTGCGCTCGATCAGTTGCACCTGCCCGCCGATTTGCCCCTGAGCCTGCCGTCCCAACTGGTCAGGCAGCGCCCGGACATCCTGGCTGCCGAGGCTCAACTGCATGTGGCGAACGCCGACGTGGGCGTGGCGACCGCCGCGCTCTTTCCCGTCTTCAGCATCGATGGCGGCTACGGTGCCGAGAGCAATGCACTGGGTGATCTCGGCAAGACGCAAAGCAAGTTCTGGAGCAGTGGCGTCACGGCCGATTGGCCGGTGTTCCAGGGCGGCTCGGCATGGTTTGGGCGCAAGGCAGTACAGGAAGCCTATATGAGGGTGCTCAGCGACTATCGGCAGACCGTGCTTGCGGCCTTTGCCCAGGTCGCGGACACCCTCAAGGCATTGCAGTACGACGCCGAGGGCCTGGCCGCACAGGAAGAAGCGATGCATGCAGCGCAGGCAGGGCTCAAGCTCACCCGGGCCAACTACGCCTCGGGGTTGGCGGGCTATCTCGATGTGCTGGCGTCGGACCAGCAATACCAGCAGTCCCGCCTGGCTTACGTGCAAGCGCTCGCGCAGCGTTACCAGGATACGGTGGCCCTGTACGTCGCACTTGGCGGCGGCTGGTGGAACGCGCCTTCCCGCGGCGATGGCGCCATGGCCGGCGGGACGGGGACGCAACCATGAAGAGCGCCGGCATCCTGAGGCTTGCATACAAACTGCTGGTCAACGACAAGGGCAAGTTCGCGGCGTTGCTGACGGGCATCACGTTCGCCGCTTTTCTGATGGTGCAGATGACGTCGATGTTCGCGGGCATACTCATCCGCTCTTCGGCCACCGTGACCAACGTGGGTGCCAGCATGTGGATCATGGATCCCGCGGTGCAGACGGCGGCCAGCTCCATTCCCATGCCTGATTACCTCCTCGATGCCGTGCGCAGCATCGATGGCGTGCGTTATGCGTCGCCGCTGTATTCCAGCGGCGCCCTGGTCAAGCTCAAGAGTGGCACCTACCAGCAGGTCAGCGTGCTTGGCCTGGACGACAGCAGCCTGACCGGCCGCCCGGCGCTGGAGCAGGGACGTATCGAGGACATCTTTGCCGACAACGCCTTCATCGTCGTGAACGACGCCGAGTACCCGAAGCTGGAGCGCCCCGGCATCGGCACGGAATTCGAACTCAACGACCATCGCGGTGTGATCGTGGGCGTCGCCAAGGTCGCTTCGTTCGGATTGTTTGGCGTGCCTACGTTGTATACAACCTACAGCCGCGCCATCGAATACATCCCCAATCCGCGGTTCACCTTGTCCTATATCCTGGTCGAGCCACGAGATGCATCGCGCGTGCGTGAGATCAAGCAGGCCGTGTCAAAGCTCGGCTACCTGGCGCTGACCCGGGAGGAATTCGACCAGCGCATCGCGGATTTCTACAAGTACCAGACGGGCGTGGGCACCAACATCATGCTCATGACCATCATCAGCTTCATCGTGGGCCTGTCGATCTCGGCGCAGACGTTCTACACCTTCATTCTGGAAAACCTGGACAAGTTCGGCGCGCTCAAAGCCATCGGCGCCAAAGGACATGAGCTGGTGGGCATGATCCTGTTCCAGGTGACCTTCACCAGCCTCACCGGTTATGGGCTTGGCATTGGCCTTTGCACGATGCTGATCGGCTTCGCCAGATTGCGCTTGCCGGACTACGCGGCCGTGATCACCTTCACCAATCTTGGATTGGCCTTCGGCATGGTGCTGTTGATCGCGGCCATTTCCAGCTATATAGGCATACGCCGGGTACTCAAGATCGAGCCATTCGACATCTTCCGCGGTTGAGCGGGCGCGGCGTATCGAGGGACGGACATGGTGGGCCGGTGCCCCGCAGTCCAGGCGCACTCGCATACGCCTGGACCTGCATTCCGCGAACCGGATCGGTCGCGCGCGGCGCAGCCCATTACTCGGGCGGGTCGAACGCCACCTTGAGCGTGCCGTCGTTGACCGCCCGCTTGAACAGCGCATAGTCGGCCTCGTTCTGCTCGGCATAGAGCAGCGAGAACGTGGCGATCGCATTGTCGATTTCGTCGCTCTTTCCCAGGTAGCCGCTGATGATCGACGGATCGCCGGATCGCGCGTGCGACAAGGCGAGCGACTGGCCGCACCAATTGGCGTAAAGCATCATCTCGGTCTTGCCGAAGGTCTCCACCGCCGGCTTGACCTTGATGTCGCGAAGCTGGCGCACGTAGTGCTCGTGCCCTCCTTCGCCCTTGGTCCAGCCAAGGAAAATGTCGCTGGCCGGCTGCATCAGACGATGGCCGTTGACCACGCGCTGCCCGTGGTTCCCGAATTGGCTCTTGCCCGCGTACGGCTCCAGCACCGACTCGCGCGCCTCCTTGACCTGGAGGAACAAGGGGTCGCCGGCACCATCCGTCAGCAGCAACACCCAGCAGCGTGTACCGACACTGCCAACACCGACGACCTTGAAGGCGGCGTCCACGATCTCGAAGCGATCGACCAGCACGCGCTGGGAGGGCGTGAGGCTCTTCCTGTAGGCGTCGAAGCCTTTGGTGATGGCCGTATCGAGAGCACCGGCGTTCACGCCGCGCGGATGAAAAATGATCGGCACCTCGTCCTTGATGGTGGCTGTCCTCCCTGCGCCCATCGCAAGCTTGGGAAACAGGTCCTCGGCCAGGCTGCTCATGCGTGCCTTCTCGATCCTGCGTATGACGCGTTGGCGCATTGCCGCGCTGTCGATGGAGGCTATCAACGCCTCCGCTTCGATGGAGTGATACCAAAGATCGAGCGACTTCATCTCGCTGTACGCCTTCATGCTCTTGCGGTACGCCTCGACGCACGACAGCACCGCGTCCTTGCCGATCGCATCGCTCAGACCATTGTCGCGACAGGCCACGACGAAACTCACGGTGAGCCGCTTGAGATCCCAATCCCATGGTGCAGGCAGCGTTTCATCCAGGTCGTTGATGCCGAAAATGATGTTTCGCTCGGCCGTGGCGAAGCCGCCGAAATTCATCAGGTGGGCATCGCCACAGCACTGGACTTCGATGCCCGGCGTGGGCAACGTGGCTAGATCGTGCGCCATGTTCAGCGCGGCACCGCGGAAAAACGTGAAGGGCGAGCGCGCCATGCGCCCGTGGCGAAGCGGCACGAGATCCTGCATGCGTCCCTCGTCGGCCTTGCGCACCATGTCGACCGGATCGGGACGGTCCGTCTGGGGTTTCCAGATCCTGTGCACATCGCGGGGGCACTTCTCCCGAAGACGCTTTCCCTCTGCGCGACGCTCGGTGCGAGGAATCAGGGTGGACTCTTGGACAGGCGCGGTCCGAGTCACCGAAGTGCCACCTGCCAGTTCATGTGAAGTGATTCGTTTCATGGCCATCTCCGGGATGGTGGGATGCGAAGGTCAAGCAACGGCACATCGTCGTACCGAAACCGTGACGCGTCAGAGGCCGATGCGGCGAGGAACCATGCACGGGCATATCCGCTCGCCCGTTTTGTCGCGGAACAGAAGATTCTTCATCGCGCCGCTCGTACCGTCATCGGCGGCCCGGTTTTCAACCATGGCACACGCCCCGGGGCGGAGACTGACGCCGGTCAATACATGTCAATGCGGCTGCAACGAAGCCTCGACGGCGATCAGGTTATGGGGAAGTACGCGAATGACACCGCCCCGGGGGCTGTCGATGTCCGCGATCAACATGAACGAGATGGCGACCGAGATGGGAAGGATGAGAAGAAGCTCCGGCTCCGCCCTGAGACGCGCTCCGCCAAAGCCCACGAGCAGATGAGACACCACAGCGATCAGCAACATCAGGAACCAGGCGGCCGTCGGAATGCGGTTCCACCATGAGGCCTGCGTATAGCCCTCCGAGTTCAGCACGTCGTTCATGCCTGATGTGACAAGCGCTACGACGCAGTCGCGGCCGCTTTTTGCCGGGGCCTCGACCGCTTTCCACATCGCGGGCTGGAGCGCGGCCTTCTTCGCCTCGATCTGTGCCACCTGCGTGCCATCGCGGGTTTCGTAGAACTGGATGCGCTGGGCCAGATAGTCGGCAAGAAGACCACGCGCGCGTGCCGCCGAGGCATCGTCCAGCAGCCCGAGACGCAGGTATTCCGTGCCAATGGCGTTGGCTTCGGATTCCTCGAAGTTCTTGCGCTGGTCGTAGCGGCTCACGGCCATCGAGAACGTAAACCCGATGATCAGCGCTAGCAAGGTGAGCGTCGCTCCCATCAGCACGCCAAAGGTGTCGCTGATGCCTGAATCGTTGGGATGATGCCACCGTGAAAGCGCCACGCCCGCCCAGCCGGCGAGCCAGAGCACGACCAGTGACGTCGCGAACAGGACCAGTGGATGATCCCGGAGGAAGAAGTCCATGGTGGTTCCTTATCGCTCTCACGGGCCTGAAGACCGAGATCGATGCTGTCACGGCATGGAAGGCGCACATTGACTGTCGTCAATGATTCGCAG
Source organism: Dyella jiangningensis (assembly GCA_000632805.1). Lineage (GTDB taxonomy): Bacteria > Pseudomonadota > Gammaproteobacteria > Xanthomonadales > Rhodanobacteraceae > Dyella > Dyella jiangningensis. The sequence goes on from CP007444.1 coordinate 1,889,003, forward strand.
GATGGACCACGCGGCGGCCTTGGTGGACGCCGCAGTCCCTGCATGGTCAGGTCACCGGCCGTTTGTTGATGGGCGTCAGTAAGTGACCGAGGGCCGTGCGGATACTCGATCCATCTCAAGAGAGCCAGCCGCCATGAATGTCGACAAGGTGATGAGTCACGGCGTACGTACCGTGCTCGATACGGACAGCATCGATGTAGCCATCCGGTTGATGCTCGAGGCGGGCTATAGCGGCCTGCCCGTGATCGATGGCGGTAGCGCCCTGGTCGGCATCGTGACCGAGGGTGATCTGCTGCGCCGCGCGGAGCTTGGCACGCAGCACTGGCATCCCGGGTGGCTGAACTTCCTTCTGGGACCGACGCGCCTGGCCCGCGAGTACACCAGCTCGCACGCGCAGAAGGTTCGCGACGTCATGAGTACCGAAGTGGTGTCCGTTACGGAGGCTACGCCGCTGACCCAGGCCGTCGGCCTGATGGAGGAGCATCACGTCAAGCGCCTGCCCGTGCTGAGGCAGGGCAGGGTAGTGGGAATGCTCAGTCGCGCCGACCTGCTTCGTGCCTGCCTCACAGCCATCGAAGGCCGGCAGCACGACGTCACCGTCAGCGACGAGGTCATTCGCCAATGCATCGAAACGGAGATGCGCGCTCAGGCATGGGGTCCGCATATTACGGTGGACGCGCGCGTATCGCAGGGAACGGTGGAACTGCACGGCGTGGTGACCAGCGAAGCCATGCGCGATGCCTTGCGCGTGCTGTCGGAAAACGTGCCTGGCGTCGTGGCCGTTGTCGACCAACTGGCCACCATCGAACCGGTGACTGGTTATATCGTGCGCGCGCCGGCCGACGCTGGCTGACATAGCGCGCCGTTGGCTTGGACGTGCCGCAGGGCTTTTGAGCTTGGCCACGGCAGGGAGTCGACCATGAAAACCGATCGTCAATTGCAGGAAGACGTGCTCGAAGAGCTGGATTGGGAGCCCTCGGTCAACGCGTCCCGCATCGGCGTGGAGGTCAAGTACGGCGTGGTGACGCTGCAGGGAAGGGTGGGCAGTTTCGCCGAGAAGTGGGCCGCCGAACGGGCCGCCAAGCGCGTTGCCGGCGTCAGGGGCGTGGCCATGGCGTTGGAGGTGGATCTCAAGGACGGCTCTGCGCGCACCGATACGGATATTGCGCTCGCCATCAAGAACGCTTTTGACTGGAGCGCTTCCATTCCTGCCGACACCATCAAGGTGGTCGTCGAGCAGGGGTGGGTCACCTTGTCGGGTCAGGCACATCAGGCATTTGTTCGCGACGCCGCCGAGAAGGCCGTGAGAGGGCTGGTGGGCGTAAAGGGCGTGCACAACTTCATTACGGTCAAGCCGCCCGTCGAGCCCGGTGACATCAAAGCAAGGATCGAAGCCGCGCTTTACCGGCGCGCCCACGTCGATGCCGCCGCCATTACTGTCGGCGTGAATGCAGGAGTCGTTACCCTGACGGGCAAGGTCGATTCACTCACCGAGCACGATGCGATCGAACATGCCGCGCGCCATACCGTCGGCGTCAACAGCGTCATCGATCATCTGGTGGTGAGCTAAGCGCGCATGCATTGACCGAACGCCGAGCCGCAGGCCGGCCTTATTGCTTCGAAGCCGTGACGCAGTTCGGCCCAAGGCACGACTGATCGTTAGAGGCCTTACCGCTCCGACAACGCGCCGAACTCCGCCTCTCCCAGATCCGGTTCACCGCTTGCATGCAGGTACAGTGCGCGCGCCGCGTCGGAAAGCCGTAACGCTTCCTGCCATGCAGGGGCGTGAGACCGAGGACGCACAGGTGTTTCGATCGTCACGCCAATGACCCCTGCGCGGGGCAGGCGATCATCGCCTCGCAGCACCGCGCGCGTGCCCTTGAGCACCAGCGGCACGATCGGCATGCCTGCCTGAGTCGCGGTCAGGAACGCGCCGAGCTTGAACGGCAACAACCCCGGCATGCGCCGGAACGTGCCTTCGGGGAAGAACAGCAGGTCGCGTCGCTGCTCCTGGACGGTTTTCACGATCGACGTTGCCCTCTGGAAATCGTTGCGATCCACGAAGACCACGCCCAGGCGTTTCAGGAAGGCATGCAACGGCCATGTGGCGAGCTCTCGCTTGGCGACGATGCTGACGGGACGCGGAAGAGCCCAGATCGCCACCAGGGCATCGAGGTTGCTGGCGTGATTGGCGATGAATATGCACGGCTCCGACGGAAGTGCGGCAACCCACTGGCGTTCAAGGCGAACATGGGTAAGCAACGCCGTGGCGCCCAGCAGTTTGCGCACCAGCCACCAGCGTTGATCGAGCGTCGGCAAGACCAGGATGGCAGGCGCGGCAAGCAAGCTCATCGCGGCGAGAACTGTCCAGGCATAAGCGGCATAAGTGAGTTCACGGCACCGCACCCCGTGGCGTCGCATGCGACTCCACAGCGAGCGCCAGACCACTGCTGCGAGATGCACCCGATCGGGCGAGCCCAATTGCCCGGCTTCGTAAGCCTCCTTGCAGGCGGCGCGTCGAAGCTTGCCGCTCGACGTTTTCAGCACGGCTCCCGGTGCGGCGAGCACGATCTCATCCGCCGGTTCTCCGGCCATCTTTTGCACGGCGGCATCGATCGCGGCCCGCAAGGCCTTTCGGCCTGCCACATCCAGGACCCGCGTTTCGGCCACGACCACCAGTCGCTCCGTGCCTTCGGCATGCGCGCCGAACGCGGCGACGCGCCCCTTTCGCACACCAGGGACGTCGCCCACTTCCTGCTCGATGTGTTGCGGGTGAAGATGTCGGCCCGCGCGGATGATGACGTCCTTCGACCTTCCCGTGAGGTACAGTTCGCCCTGGTGCACGAAGCCGAGATCGCCTGTGTCTCGCCAGCCGTCATGCATGAACGCATGGCTCAGCTCCTCCTTGCGGTAGTAGCCGGTGGTGGCCGAAGGGCCGCGGAATTCGATGTGTCCCTGGCGGCCATCCGGCAGTTCACTTGATGCCTCATCGACGACGCGCAGCTCATTTCCAGGCAGCGGGGCCCCGCACGACACGAACGTCAACGACGGTGTGGTCGCATGGCGGCACGGTACGGCTTCACCATTGCGTAGAAATCGTTCGCGTTCTATCGCCAACATCTTCAGGCCACGGTCCAGCGGTGGGAACGTCAACGCAAGCGCATTCTCGGCCAGGCCATATACGGGAAAGAGGGCCTGTGTGCGCAGGCCGTATTTCGCAAAGCGCTCGGTGAACTGCTGCATGGTGACTGGCGAAACGGGCTCGGCGCCGCAGAAAGCGAGACGAAGCCGCGAGAGATCCAATTTGTTCACGTCGGCGTCTTCGATGCGATGCAGGCACAGCTCGTAGGCGAAATTGGGGGCGGCAGACAACGTGCCTTGGTAGCGGTGGATGGCCCACAGCCACCGTTCCGGCCGTATCAGGAAGGCCTGTGGCGACATCAGCACGAGGGGAATGCCGAAGTAAAGGCAGCCCAGCCAGGCGCCGATGAGCCCCATGTCGTGATAAAGCGGCAACCAGCTGACAAACACGTCGCCCGCCGACACGCGTATCGCCTGGCCCATCGCGCGGAGATTCGACAGCAGGTTGGCGTGGGTCAGCATCACGCCTTTCGGATCGGCGGTGCTTCCCGAGGTGTATTGCAACATCGCCAGATCATCGGAAGCGGCCGGTACCGGTTGCACAGGCGGAGCGTTCCCCTGGAGTTCGTCGGCAGTAAGCACGTGCTCGACCGTGCCGGCCATGACGCCAACCAGCTGCCGGTGTGCCGACAGCGATGGGCCGATGAGCATGATGCGCGCCTGGCAGTTCTGCAGGATACCCGCCTGCCGACGCCAGTATTCGGAGAACTCGCTGGGCCGCGATGGCGGATATAACGGCACGGGCACAGCCCCGGCACGCATCACGCCAAAAAACGAGGCCAACAGGTCGGGATGCGTCGGAAACATCAGCGCCACGGTTTCGCCGGGGCGAACGCCGCGCTCCTGAAGCCCGCCGGCAATACGTCCAGCTTTTTCCCAAAGCGCCGCATAGGTGAGCACGCAGCCATCCGCTTCGCCCTCCACGAAATGGACGTGTGCGCGTACGCCGTGCTTCTGCGCGTGCCAGGCAAGCACATCCGGCAACGTGGCGGCCTCGGCGGGAACGTCCAGTGGCGCGATCGGATAGGTAGTTGCCGGGGCGGCGACATCACGTCGGACAAGGCGTGGCTCAGACCGTAACAAGACCTTGAGCAATTCGCCGGGCGTGCTCGCCTCGGTGCCGGCCTGTGTGGGTATGGCCACCTGAAACCGATCTTCCAGCCGCGCCAGCAGCTCCATTCGGGACAGGCTGTCCAGCCCCAGGTCCTTGTCCAGCTTTCGATCCGGGCGGATGTCCGGCCACTGTGTGGCGGCTGGGTGAAGTTCGTGCAGAAGAGAGGCGATCTCTTCATCCACGAATGTCTGCATCACGCCAGGCGAAGGCGTCTGGATGGCCATTTGCATTTCCACCTCGATTGCGATCTGGCCCGATCTTGATCGCCGCGCAAAGCAGAAGATTGACAGCCATCAATACGAGGCCGAGGCAGGCACACACACTAGAGCGCGATGACGGGCAGGGCATCACGCGTTTTTCATCCCTAAGGAGGGTCACGCCATGCGCATTACTCAACGTCTTTCGTGCGCTTCTCTCGGTCTGGCCGTGCTGGTTCTCGGCGGCTGTGCGGACTATGTCAAGAAAACCGACTTTGATGCCGCCATCACCGATCTACGCGCCAACGATCAGAAACAGCAGCAGGAAATCGACAGCCTTGCGAACGAAATGCACCAACGTTTTGCCGTCTACGACGCCAAGATCGCAGAAATGGGCGGGCGCATTCGCGTCGATACCGCTGCACATTTCGCGTTCAACGACGCAACGTTGCGCGACGAAGACAAGCCTCTGCTGGACGACTTTGCCAAGACGGTTTCGGCGCGGTATCCGCAGGCCGTCGTGACGGTGGAGGGCTTTGCCGACGCGGCGGGGTCCCACGGATACAACATCCGGCTTGGCAACAAGCGCGCCGAAGCCGTTCGCGATTATCTCGTCCAGCACGGCGGCATGCCGGAAGACAAGGTGCGCGTCGTCAGCTATGGCAAGGCCGGCAACCGCCAGGTACTGAAGGGCAAGTCGGGCGACGGCGCGGAGCCCAATCGCCGGGTAACGCTGGTGATCGACTACGCAGGGACGTCCTCGTCCTGAACAGTGGTAAAGACAAGCCCGCCATGCCGGCGTCATCGGCATGGCGGCTCTATCGGCGCATCGATTCGAACGTTGGAGAGCGCGATGAGCATGCCATTTGCCCGTGATGTCGCTCGTGCCGCGGCCTCCACGCTGGCGATTCGCAAGGGTTACAGCGACATCCTGGCCTTGATCACGTCATCGGGCCCTTGGAGCCCCGCGGCTTTTGCCGCCATCGATGTGGCCGCGAGTTCGGATGCCCATGTAACGGGGTGCTATGTCGATGCCGAGGTGCGTTCGTTGCGCGGCAGGGATGCCGAGCCTACCGTGATGGCTCTGCTCACGGAGATACCCAGGGCAAGCCGTGACGATTACGACGCCTTTTCGGCGTTTGCCCACGCACGCGGCGTGCACCACGTTTCCTGGATGTGTGCGCAAAGGGCGCCAGCATGGACGATGCGATCGATGGGCGCGTGGCATGACCTGATCGTACTGGAGCGCGATCTGGTAGAGCCCTCGCTCCTTGTCGACGTACTCGGAGAGGCACTTCTGACCTGTCGGACGCCTTGCCTCGTGCTGCCGCCACGTTGGGATAAACCACTCTCCTTCAAGCGCATCGTGATCGGCTGGAACGGAGGCATCGAGGCGGCTCGCGCCATTCACGCCTCGCTGCCACTGGCGCAAATGGCCGAGCAAGTCACGATCCTGCGCGACAGCGCGCTTACCGAAGCCAACGAAGATCAGCAGGCCCCGCCGCTCGACCCTGTGACGTACCTGCGCGGCCATGGCGTGGAAGTCAGCGAGAAAGCACTGGACGCGAGCCCTCTGACAGCAGGCAAAGCCATGCTTGCCGAGTCCGCTCGCCTTTGCGCGGACTGCCTGGTCATGGGCGCATACGGACACGCTCGGACCCGGGAGCGCGTCCTTGGCGGCGCCACGAGGCACATTCTTCAACATGCTGAGATACCCGTGCTGATGCAGCACTAGGCATGCCTTCATGCCCGGCGGAACACCCATGCAAAGAGGAGATCGACGCCGCATGCGGGGATGGACTGAGCGACGCTTCTATGCAAGCGCGTTGCAGCTCACGCTTCTGTTCACCACGATCATCAGCTCGTTCGCACTCATCGCCAACTGGAATGGCAACCCCGATCCATTGGTGGAGTGGCTGTGCGGCGTCAGCGCGGTACTGCTCGTGGCAGTCACCGTCGCCAAGGCCAAACTCTGACGTCGGCCAAGGCTCACGACGATCCTGGCCTTGAATGACAGGTGCAAGGCGCACATGCAGCGCGCCCGCCGCCGGACCTGCTCGGTGATGCCACGACAATGTTCGCTCGATATACATCACGACCAGATAGAGGTCGGGCCCGCTTATCGCAGAGGTGGCCTCGTCACCTCCAGCAAGGCGATCCGGGCAAACCCATCCTATCGGCCGGCAGTCACGCTTCTTGAGCTCACGAGCTGGATTGGGCGCTTGCGCGGCAAGCACGCTTGATCGTGGCCCTGAACGTACTACGATGCTGGTGCACTGCGCTCACCAAAAATGCACAAACGCGGCACCTAAGATACGTGCATGGCTCGATGGGGCCTTTGAGGGAGCGATGAGGGGAGGGGAGGATGCTCAAGCGGTCGTGGGCAGTATTCATGCTTGCCTTAACCACGCTTCCCGTGGGCGCCGCGCCGACGTCCATCCGCGTTGTAAGCGACAACAATTACCCTCCGTACCTCTTTATCGACGCTGACAACAATCCGCGCGGGTACCTCGTGGACGAATGGGCGCTGTGGGAGAAGAAAACCGGCGTCAAGGTCGATCTCATAGCCACGGATTGGTCTACTGCGCAAAAAATGCTGTTGGCCGGTGACGCGGACGTCATCGACATGATGTTCGAAACTCCCGCCAGGAAGCTGCAATACGACTTCACCGCGCCCTATGCGAGGGTGCGCGTCAATATCTACGTCGATGCATCCATATCCGGCATCGACGACGTCCAGTCGCTGAAGGGCTTCGCGGTCGGCGTGGAACGCGGTGATGCATGCGTCGAGCGTCTAGCCAGAGACGGGATCACCAATGTCCAGCTGTTCAATGGGTATACGGACATGATCGCTGCCGTCGGGCACAAGGACGTCCGTATCCTCTGCATGGATGAATTGCCCGCCAACTACTACCTCTACAAGGCGCGCGGCAAGGCAAGCTTTTCCAAATCCTTCGAGTACTACGCGGGCGAGTTCAGGCGCGGGGTGAGGAAGGGCGATCTTGCGACCATCGCACTGGTCGAGAAGGGCATGAAAGAGATAACACCCCAGGAGCGCGAGGCGCTGCGCCGGAGGTGGATGGGGCAGCCCGTGAGCTTTACGCCGTATGCGCAGGTTTTGGGCTATGCGCTCCTGGTCGTCGGCGTGATCGGCGTGCTCCTGGCGATATGGGTGGTCACGCTTCGACGCGCAGTCAGCCGGCGAACGAAAGACCTGGGCTTCCTGTCTTTCCACGACGCCCTTACCGGGCTACCAAACCGCGCCCTGTTGATCGATCGCCTCGATCACGCGATACGCCTGGGGCAGGCGGAAACCATCGCAGTCCTCCTGATCGATCTTGATCACTTCAGCCGGATCATCGAGAGCCTCGGCCACGCCTGTGGAGACCAGCTCGTCAAACAGGTTGCCAACCGACTGACGGGCAGTATCGAACACATCCACACCTTTGCCCGCACGAGCGTGGACGTCTTTGCACTGGTCATACAGGGCGATCTGACGCCGGCGATGATCGCCGCGACTGCCGAAAAAGTCCTGCGCCTGGTCAGCCAGGAGATAGTGCTCGATGGAAATCGGGTGTTCATCAGCGCGAGTATTGGCATCAGCGCCTATCCCGGCGACGGCAACGATGGCGCGCTTCTGCTCAAGCATGCCGGCGCCGCGCGAAGCCTGGCTCGGCGCGAGGGCGGCGGGCGGTTCAAGTTCTATCGGGCCGCGCTCACGGCCAATGCCCAGGAACTGATCCACATGGGGGCAGGGTTGCGTCGTGCCCTGCAGGAGGATGAGTTCCTGCTTCTGTACCAGCCCCAGATAGAGATAAGCACGGGGGCCGTGGTTGGCGTCGAGGCGTTGCTTCGCTGGAACCTGGCGGGACGACTGATAGGTCCTGATCAGTTCATTCCGTATGCGGAAGAAACCGGCCTTATCGAAGGCATTGGTGACTGGGTTCTGCAGACAGCCTGTCACCAGCTGGCCAAATGGTTGAGACTCGGGCTTCCGCCCATGCGCGTGGCCGTCAACCTGTCGCCCAAACAGTTCGCCAACAGCGCCTTGCTCGATCATGTCGCCGATGCGCTCGGAGCTGCCGGACTTCCGCCAGAGCTTCTCGAGTTGGAGATCACCGAAGGGTGCTTTCTACAACGCGAGGCGTCGGTACTGGCATTCCTGGACAAGCTGCGCGAAACAGGCGTGAGCCTGGCGATCGATGATTTCGGGACTGGTTATTCCTCGCTGGCGTACCTGCGCCGATTTCCGGTCCAGATACTCAAGATCGACAAGACGTTCCTGACGGAGATCCCCGGAGACCGCCAAGCCGAAGCCCTGGTATCGGCCATCGTCGTCATGGCCCGCGGCCTCAGCCTGAAAGTGCTCGCCGAAGGCGTGGAAAACCACGCCCAGTGGTCCTTCCTGAAAGACATCGGCTGCGACTTGGCACAAGGCTGGCTTCTCGGCGCCCCCATGAGCGCGGAAGCCTTCATGGACTGGTACAAGGAAAGATCCGGGAGGGCTGAAGCCAAGCGGGCAAAGACCAACAGCCGAAACCAGAAATGGCGTTATGTTGTCACGCCAGTAGAAACAAATACTTAGGGCGGCGCAGCGTGAAAGGGTAACGCCTTTAGTTGGCGGGCACTTCAACTAAAGTTGTTACTTTGCCTCGGCCGTAAGTAAGTGCGTTACTTCGTCCGGGACCGCTCCGCGCCCGTCAATGCGTGCAACCAAAGCTGAAAAACGCTGCTGGGGACGGAGTGCATCCCGAGTGATTTCTGTGTCGATACTCCCCGAGTACGCGTCGCGCTCGAGCTTTAAGCAGCGCAGGCAGTGAACTCACCGCGTTGGCGAGTTGTTGTGCCGCCTCGGCCGGCCCGGGTCCCGCTTTGCTCGCCCGATGAATCTCCTGTCCCGCGGCAATGCTTGCGCGGTATTTCGGCCATGAATGACGCAAGGATCGCCGCAGGTCGACCTGTTCGGTGAGACAACTTATAGATCTGCGGGTTGCTTCCGTATTTGGGGCGAGCACGAGTCTTCCAGTGAGGTCCGGAAGCAACAACTGTTGGTCGTGGCGCACAGATCTCACTCCGCGCTCACCAATCGCAATGGCGCCCTCGAATAAGGAAACAAGGAGGTCGGAGGCCAGGTCGTCGCCGAAGTCAAAGTTTTCTGACTGGAGAAAAGTCACAAAATTGGTTGCCACTTGGGGGCACAAGAAGAGGAGGCTGTTCGATAGCCTGTCCTCGATCCGTGGAGGGAGTTGCCATACGCATGCATGGCAAAGGGCATATACCAGGGCAACGTACTCGGGGAGCTCTCCATCGCTGAGAGCAATGACGGTATCCATCTCCGCCGCCCTGACGCCCTCCAGATCCAGGCACTCCCAAGAGGCGATAGCCGCGTCCTCGACAAGTACAAGATCCAGATCGGCCAGCAGATCATGCAGCAAGCGTACGGTCATATCGATGGAGGGAGGCCCACCGTACAAGAATGGTTCGATCTCTTTTAGAAGCCAGTATTTCGAGTCGGGCACTCGCTGAGTGATGCGGTCGTACAGATTAAATCGAGCCGGCTCACCGGATTTGGCATCTGATCCATGGATTTCAGGCGTATAGGCGCCATCGGGGCTTCGACCTAGATCATGTGCTCGTTCAAGGATTTTTGGGGCCAGCCTCAAAGGGAGCGGTGGTGGGTTCTCAGCGAACGCAAAGACCTCAAAAGGCGTGATCGGCAGCAGAAGCTGGGCATTAAGCGGAGCCAGGCTTGAGCACTTGAAATGACGCTTCAGATACCGTGCCCACAGTCTTGGGCCAATGCGCTGTACATCATCTTTTGAATGGCGCCCCATCGAAGACCGTCCCTAGCGACGGATAAAAAAATATCCGTTCGAGACGGATATTCGGTGAAGAATCTACTGTGCTGCAAGGTTCGCCGCAGGGCAAAACCGTAAGAATTTTGTGAAAAACAAAAAAATAGCCAGCCCTTGCAGGGGCTGGCTATCGGCACGGGTGTGTGGACCCGTGTGTTACAGCCGAAAGCGTAAGGCGCCGCGTAGCGGGCGTCAACGGGTGGCCTTGGCCATTCCCGGCTGTTACTCGCGTGCCACAGCCCTCTGGAGGGAGAAGATGGCGCGCACAAAGCAAAAGGCCTCAGAGCAGAGGGAAAAAACGCCAGCACAGGAGCGCCGCAATGAGCTGGCCGCGGCCATCCGAGCGCGCGGTGAGCGGGGCAGCAACATCTGGCTACTCCGCCCTCCGTTTCAAAGCCGGGATCTCGTACTTAATAGCGACTTACAGTTCGAGGCCTTCTACGTCGTAGAGGGTGAGCCGACCTTCAGACAGATTCGATATCTGCCGGGATGGTACCAAGCTCATGAGCACGAGAGTCCAAGCGATGCATCCAAGGATTTTGCTGTTGTTACCACCCTTGATGAGCAGGAATTCTCCGTCCGCCTAGCCTTTGATGCTAATCCGGGCGAGACGGCCAATGCATTGACGCCTCTCCACGGCGAGATTCGTGTCCATATCGGCGTACTGGATAGTCACATTCAGCGCGTCGAAAATTGGCGGCGAGTAATTCCGTGCATCCGGCGCGTTCGACTTCATGCCACCTCGGCTATCGAGCGACAGATCGCCCTTATGGTGCATGCGCGGAGGAGACTCAGTCTACGCGACCTACGTGAGCGCTTCCTTGATGTCGACGCCGCGATCTTCTTCGGTTCGGTCGCGATTCTGCTCCGTCGTCGTGAATTGCAATCCGACCTCGATACCCGTCCGTGGTCCCTCAACACGTGCGTGTGGACTGAAGCGCCATGACGCCACCACGTTTCACTCGGCGTACGGCGCCATGGGACAGGCTGGACTATTGCCAATGGCCGCAAGTTAGCATCGATGGCTACGGCGCACTTGCTCAGCGAAAAATCACGGTCCTCGCTGAAGCGATAAAGGGCTATATCGACGGACAACCCTTCGAAAAAAGCCTAGAAAAGGACGGCATCTATCGTCAAACCCTCCTTCGAGCATTCAATCGGTGCATCACGACCGACGGAAGCGGGCGCGTATATGGCTGGAGTGCGCTATGCCCCGGTCTTCGAGTTCGATCCAACGAGCGACGTAAGCCACTAGTTCAAAGCGGGCGAAACAAACGTGGCGGAATGAGTGGAGCGCTGACCTTATTTCTTCGCCAGCGCGTGGAGATTGCAAGTAAATTCGAGGCTTACCTACTAGGGAACGCCAAGCGCGCTGACGGTCATGAGGCGCGATTGCGGCACAAATCAGCCCACCAGAAGTTTATACAGTTGTGCGAGGAAGAGGGTGTCGAGTCCTGGGAGTGGCCGCTGTGTGTGCGGCGAAGAGGCCGCGAATCTATCCGCCAGCATGTAGAGCGCTTTCTTGATTTGCGCTACGACGATGTCGTGGGAAGCCAGTACGGGATGCGGGCAAAGGCGCGATCGCATACGAGCAATGGATATGAGAGTCGGCTGTCAGCGTGCCGCCCGTTTGACATCGTCGAGATGGACGAGCATAAGTGCGGTTTCATCGGATCCATTGGCATTCCGACGCCGGAGGGCGTGCGCTGGCTACCAATTGAACGCCTTACCATCCTTTTAGTGGTGGACCGCTGGCTTCGGTTGATTCTGGGGTACAAGATCATCTTTCGGCGCGAAGCCAATGCGGATGATGTGTTGGATGCCTTGCACAGCGCGATATCCCACGAGGCGCCGAGAAGTCACTGTCTTGGCTTTGAAGCCCAATCGACACTTGGCCTGCCCGAGGCGGCCAGTGCGAGCCTTGATCGGTGTGGATTCAATCAGCTTCTCTTTGACAACGCCCTGATTCATCTCGCCACGGACGTGTCCGATAGGGCACGCGACTTCATTGGCTGCGACTTCAACTTTGGACCCGTGAGACGCTTTGAGCGTCGTGCAACCATAGAGAATGTCTTTGGGGGCTTAGAGAGATTGGGCTTCTGCCGCCTTCCCACGACGGTGGGAAGCGCGCCTCATGACCCTCGGCGTCAGGAGGCTGAAAAGGCCGCAGTTAAAGCTAGGCTGACAGCCAAAGAAATCATCGACCTGGTGGAAAGCGTCATCGTCGACCACAACCGTCGAACGTCCAAATCAAATTTCGGGTCAGAACCTGTAACGCGACTGAAGGCGGCATGGTACGACGTAGATGGGACGGGGGTGATATTCCCGTATATGCCGCCGACCGCCAAAGGCGTGGCAAGTCTGGACGTGTCGGTGGTCCCAGTCACCATTCGAGGCAACAAATCCAAAGGTCGACGACCCTACTTTACCTTTGAGGGCGAGACCTACACCGGTACCGAGATGGCGCGCGACTGGGAGCTTATCAACACGCTGGTGTTCGCCTATGTCAGTCGGCATGCCATACGAGAGATTCGCATTTTTAGTAAGTCAGGCGCTTTCATCGATACAGCTACGGTGATGGGTCGCTGGCGCCATACAGAGCACACCCGTGAATTGCGCAAGCACATCAACGATCTCATCCAAGACGGATATCTCCGCGTGCGTTACGAGGACTGTCCTGTACATCAGTTTCTCGGCTCAATCATGTCCTCCAAGGCGCCCAAGAAGAGCCTCAGCGCGCTCGCAGAGGATCAAGTGGCGCGCAATGTCCGATCTCGCGATCCTGCAGCGGGGCGAAACGACTTAGTCGCAACCGATGAGACCTCGCATCGATCCGCGTCTGAGGCAACGAAGGAGGACGGGGCTGGCGCCCCCGAAGATGACGAATTTCTTGACTATCGTGAGCTGACGGCTTTTGAAGGAGCAGCCGGATGAGTGTTGCCAAGGTCATGGCGCCCGACCGAGATGAATACTGGAACGATCATCCCATCATAGTGGAGTGTGCCGTACTGCCAACGCGCGCCGTTAAGGACGCGGTTGCCCGAACATTGCAAATGGCACGAAAAGCCCGCTCATCCATCGCCTTCTGGGCGGATCCGTTAACGGGAAAATCGTTCTGCATTCAGGCTATCAGGAGGGCTGTCGAAGAAGAGTTCCCAGGGTCCGGCGTTTTAATGCTGGAGTCGGTAGAAGACACGAAGCAGGCCGAGGGAAGGCTCTTGACAAGCATTCTGAAATCAATTGGTTTTGCGCATAAGGTAGACCGCGATTTGGCGGAAAAACGCGACCAGGTTAAGCGTGCACTATTGGCACTGTCTGGCCAAGCCAGGCGCATCTTCATCATCATTGATGAGGCGCAGGAGATGACAAATAACGAGTACGCATGGCTTAAGGCGGTTATCAATGGGTTGTCCACCTCCGGCATCAAAGTCTCAACTATTCTCTTTGGTCAGCGCGAACTCCAGTCCCGCAAGACGGATCTTGAACTGCACGGTCGATCGGATCTATCTGAGCGATTCATTCGCAGCTTGAGGGAATTTCGAGGTGTTCGCGTTGAAGCCGATTGGCTTGCCATCTGCGAGGCGCTCGACACGTACTCCGAGTATCCCAAGGGAAGTGGCTGGTCCTACGCGAAGTCGCTCTTTCCGCAGGCCTACGACTCGGGGTTTCGGTTCGCGAGCGTGGCGCCGGTTATCTGGGAAAAGATCAGGGCTCTTGTTCCACGGGAAATGCTCAAGAAAGGACTGACGATGGAGATGATGGCTGCATTTCTTGCTGAGCTATGCCTCGCATGCCGACATCTTGACGACCCTTCCTTCGAGATTCCTGGAACGCTAATAGATAAGGCCGTGAAAGTAGCCATGAGGGGATAGGACATGTCGATTGACGTGGCGTATGTGCCCTGGCGAGATGACGCCTTTCTGGAACAGGAGTCACTATACGCACTGTGGAACAAGATCTCTTGGTTCGTCGCCGTGAGGCCAGCGGCATTGCTGCGCGCGTGCCGATCAGTCGGCCAGCGCGCTTTCACCGCGCCTAAAGAAATCGACTACGCCTATCCTGGGCAATGGGTAGGGTATCTCAAGGATTGCCTCGTCCTTCCTCGTATCCAGGGCTATAGCGTTGACGATCTCGTTCGGCGAATCGACAACACAATGCGGGAGGAGGTGCCATGGGCATGGGCTTCTCCATCGCTTCGAGTTTGCAGCACATGCATCGCCGATGGCATCCACCTGCGCATCCATCAGCATTTGGCCGTGAGCCGCTGCCCACTGCATGATCGGCTGCTCCGCGATACGTGTGATACGTGCGGGGCGATCCTGCAATATCTCTCAGAGAGGAACAAGGCGTTCTGCTGCGTAGCATGTGGAAAATCGCTTCTTGATGGCGACATGATTCGATTTTCCTTTTCGTCGGAAGACAGATCAACGATTTCCAAAGTCTACGGCGAGACGCTTCGTTGGCTTCGATTTCTCGAGCGGGGGATCTATCGCGAGCATTTGGGCGAGAAAGTAATCGGCCCATCAGATCTGGGGTTCAACTACCTTGATGTCCGCTCATTGCTTTTGAACGCCTTGGCGCAGGCATTTCCGCAGCCACCTTCCTGGTTGGCGCGGCCACCTGAACCCAGAGAAGGGGTTTCCCTGGCTATCCTTCGATCCCGGGCGCCATGCCTGTCCCAGGTATTCGCGAGAGGGGCGCTTTGGGATGGGTGGTTCACGAGCGAGCTGGAACAAGGAGGGCCGCCTGAGCCTACGGCCGCGAAGCCGCGGATGGCGGACGATGGGATCTTTCATGCTCGCTATCGGCACGCTCTGCGGCGGGTGACGAGCCAATTTCATCGAGCGACTGCAGGCTGTCATCACGCCTGCTTGGATGCCCCTCTGCTTATCAGGCGCGGTGGCCGAGAGGACAGTAACTGTTTTGATTTCGCGATTTTCAACTGCTGCCCTGTCGCCCTTGGCTACTGGCTATGGCGCAAACGTAGTGGGTCAATTTTTGTCGACATGGTTCACTACGGCCATCCAAGCTTACGTGGCGCTGGCCTAAAGAACATCGACGGGTGGGATGACCTATTTTTGTATTCTATCGAGCGAAGCCACCTGCACACATGTCTGCTTGCCGCCAATGCTATTACGTCGATATGGCGAGGCACGGAAGGAGCAGCCGCTGCGCTATGCCTCGAGATGTTGACGTACTGGAGTTCAAGTTGGCTCTATATGTCCTCAGATAAAGGCGAGCGGCTCTTTCTCGAGCCGAGCAGGCGAGAGCTGACGTTCGTTCGGGTCGACGCGACGCACGTTATGAAACAAACAGTTTGCTCAGGGCTGGAGCCGTACTACCGGGCCCTGAGGCGAAAGTTGCGGTCTGTATCCACGTATAACCCTAGAACACTAGAGCTCGAAACCCTGAACATGGAAGACCAGCTGCGGGCGCGTGCATCTGAGGAAATCGACCATTTGCCACCAATGGAATACGACTGGATCTTCTACGATGCGGCAGGGCCGTCTCAAATGAGACTTTGGCAATGCGAGGCTCGGCGCGCCAGAGCGTGCATGGCAGATATGAAGACTGACCCCTTTGAATTTGTCCAGCGGGGGATAAATAGCCGATCCGCTGCTTCAGCGTCGTCCCTGGCGCGATGAGTCGAAGCCAGAGTTCAATCGGCACGTCCACTGGAACGCGCGCGCGAAAGTGGGGCAGGGAGTTTGCTCAGGCCGCTCGGATCGCCCGTGGGAGGGGTCATTTGCTCGGAGACTGTAACTTAATGGCGATCTGGCAGGAGGCTCAGTGCGTGGTGGCAAAATAAACGGGGGCTAGAATTGCTCTGGATCTGACTGACGCCGTCGCCGATCCTTGAACGCGTCGACATGCCGATTGATGAATTCTGACATTGCCCCGCGATAGCGAAGCGCTTCGGCGTTGAGCGAAAGGCCCAATTCGCGCGTGATGGCCGTCGCGTAGAGCACTTGTGCCTCAGTAGGCGGTTTGAGATCAGGATCTAGGCATTCGGCCAAGCCGTTGGCAAAGCAGTTGGCTAGTCGCTCCATGAGGCCGCCGGTGGTTCCGGCATGAAGCGCCCTTTCAAATTGCAGCTGCCAGGCTTCTTGGACGCTCTCTTCCAGCGGGATGGGAATACTTCCCTCGCCATCGAGAATCAGTTGTAGGCTATTTGTGCCCATCCCCCGATGCTATAAAATAAGCGATAAAACAGCTTATAAAACCATGGCTTATCTTCGTCGCAACTGACGGCGTCGGACATTCGATCATGCCGGATCCCCATCAAGCCCCACTATCAATCCCGATCTGCTCGAACACGAATGTCCTCCGCGGAGGCCCTGGGCAAAGCGATGAAATCCCGCTCTGCCATAACGTCGTAGATGTTCTGGAACGGTAGGTATAGGTCGACCACCCAGGCATCCCCTTCCTTGCGTCCCGCATACGGATGGAGGATTTCGCCATCCGGCCGGCACCGATCGAAACGCAGCACACCTCCATACGGATAACGGCCTCCCTTGTCCTGGTGACGTGCCTTCAACATATGCGCGACAACCTCGCTGGGATAGCCTGGATGGCCTGACGTTTTATGCTCACGGGCCGCCGCCGTGATCGCGTCCGTTTCGGTCAAGTGACAGCGCTCGATCTCATGCTCATCGAATACCGTCTCCTTAGCGATGTACGGCGGTCCCCGGTACCAATGCGGATCCTTGCGATCGAGCTGGATAGCCAGAATGGTCCGGGTGCCTACATCGGTGCAACGCCAATGAAAGCCGGCGCTGCCCACGAATTCAAGGCCGATGTGGAAATCAGAATGTTTCATGGCTCCTCCGGCGATGGCTCTTTGGGCCTGAGTTGGGCCAGCAGTTCCTCAATGGCTTGTAGGCGTGTTTCGCCACGCCGGCGTTCCTCGACTTCGGCGAGACGGGCGTTCCGTTCGGCCGCCAAGTCGGTGAGGCAGCGATCCACTTCGTCGCGGAGCTGATCCCGTTCTGAAGTCACCTGGACGACCTGCTGGCCAAGTGCCTCCACCTGCCGCTGTAGGCCCGGCACCTCCTGGGCGACCTTGGCCAGTTGCTCGTGCTCTCGTCGTAGCGTGCGCAGCGCGTGGTCGCTGTGGCCATGCAGCTCGGTGAGTCGCGCGTTGTCGCGATTGAGCTGCAAAAGCTCCTGATTCTTGCCGTTCACCAGCTCCTGGGCTTGGCGCAGTTCCGCCTGTAAGGTCTGCACCTGATGGTCGTGGCGGCGCGATTCCGTATCCCTTTGCTCCTTCGCGGACTGCCGGAAATGCTCCAGCGCCTCGCGCGCCTGGCTGTGCTTCTGCTCGAGGGACTGAATGTGGGTCGCCTGTTCCGCCAACCGCGCCTCCAGGCCCGCGACCCGCTCTTCCAGGGCCTTTACCTGCGTATGGCGCTCCTGCAGCGCACCGGTCGTAACCTGATGAGCCTGTGCCTCCTGCTGCAAAGCGGTCTCCGTGCGCTGCAGGCGATCGCTCAGCGCTCGGCCTTCGCGCTCTTGGGTGGCCAGCGCTTCGGTGGCTTTCTGCACGGAGGCATCGCAACGGGCTTGGGCTTCGGCGATCCGCGTGTCGGCCTCCCCGGTCAGCTGGGCACTCAGCTGGGCCACCAGCGTCCGCAGCGCGTCGCTGATCGCCACGCCGGCGGAGGGCGGTGCTGCGGCCTCCGCCTCCAGCTCCTTCAAGTAGCGGTGGATGGTGCTCTTGGAACCGGTGTTGCCCAGGGCGACGCGAATCGCGTCCACCGAGGGGTGCTTGCCCTGCGCGATGAGGCTGTTGCGGGCTTTCTGGACTTCCGTTTTGTACAGGCCGGCGCGCGCCATAGACCTCTCCTGCGAATAACGTAATGTATTACATACCATGTAATTACGTAATACTCAACAGCGTACATTCAGATTTCAAGACAGGGAAAGTGACACGGGATAATGTTGGATTATCCCGCCTCAGGGGTCCATTGCCGGCACGGAGCGTGGAAATCAGTACGAAAAAAGGCAGATCTGCTTCCATGGCCGCGCGCCGCCCCCGTCGGCAAGGATGCCGCAATTCAACCGGATGGCTCCCGGCGTCTTTCGGCTACCAAGCAGCGGAGCGACTGCACCTAAAGACGATCGCGTTCATCTCGCAAGGATTCGCCATGACCCACTTACGCAAACATCGCCTTACAACGCCGCTTCGTCGCCCCCGGCTTGAGAGGGCCTCGGCTTGAAGAAGACGGAGCGTCACTTTGTAGTTTCGCTCGTGCAGCCACACGAATTGGCGACACGGTCTGCCGCTGAGCTCTATCCGATCGTGATCGACTGGTTATGGGGGAATCCACCTTCCTTGCGCCCGGCTCATCACCACGTTGTCGCGCTCCACGCGATGCTCACAGCGCGTACTGACATCGCAGATCCAGACTTGCAGCAGCTGATCGCCACCTGTGGCGATTACCTAAAGTTGTAGCGATATCAACCTAGGAACCCTCTTTCAGACTATGAATCAGCCCATTCGCGACATGGTCCGTGCCCAGCTCCGGATAGGCGCCCTTAGACCCGCCCAACAGCCAATGTGAAGGTTTGTAGAAAATGAAAACGGGCCGTCGAAGCGCGAAACGCGCATGGCAGGGATCGCACAGCTGTGCTAGCTCCGCGTAATCCCGGGCGGCTAGATACGGACGCAATCGCTCGCCCCACGTCCCGCGAAAAATGGTTTCCAGCACGTAAGCCTCATGGCTCACCTCCAAGGGAAACGTTCGCTCAATAGCGATTGTTCGCACATGTACGTCGCGCAAGCCTGCCCGTCGGAGCACGCCCACCAGTGCCCGTGTCGCGGTCAGATCCTGTTCGGTCAGGCCATATTTGTCGCGGTAGTACTGCCGAACGGCTTCATTGATCACCCGCTCCAACCGCGCGTCCCACGCAAAATACTTGTCCGGTAGGAGTGTGCTTTGCCCCCAGGCCACTCGACCACCTGGTCGTAGCAGGCGTGCCAGCACCTTCACGCCCACCAATGGGTCGCGCAGATGGTTCAGAGTGTTGATCGACCAGATGAGATCAAAGGCCCCTTCCTGAAATGGCGGCATAGTCAGATCCGCCTGAATCACAGGGACGCTCATCGGTACCTGCCTCTGCGCCATGGCCAGATGTGGCGCGGCCAAGTCGACGCCGACGATCACGCCCGTATCGCCTGCCGCCTCCCGTAACCACAGGAGTGCCTCTCCGGTGCCGCACCCCGCATCCAGGATGCGTGCACCCGGCGTGATGGCCAAGCTGGCTATCGCGCCATGCAATTCCGCCGCCGCGAAGCGGTTGAACTGAGACAGCTTGCGCGCGTAGTCCCGACGCTTGGTATCGCCGAGAAAACCGGTAGTGGCGACCTGTTTATCCACGCGAATCCCCAAATTTGAGAGGCCATGCGGCTGTAGCGCGTTCCGTCATGCGTCGCCCCTGGTCATCGAGCGCCAATCCCAGGCGCAACCTCAGGGAGTTCATTGGCTTGATCGAAATCATGCCCCAAAAAGCGCACCCATGGGCTCAGAAGGACAAGGAGACAGGCCTAAGGGCATAGGCAGGATTCCTTAGTTAAATGCCAGCCGCGATGACCGACAATCGGCGGCATCTCTAGGAATGGCCGCAAGGTCCTGAGGGGTATCCGTGGGTCGCTTATACGAAACCCTTTTTCAGCGTGTTCTCTATCCCGCCTATGAGACCGGTCTGCGGCGTCGCCACACCTTGAGCTGGCTCGCCGACTACGAACGTGACCAATGGTTAGCGCCCGAAAAAATAATGGCGTTGCAATGGACCCGGTTGAAGCAGCTGTTGGTGCACTGCGAACGTGAGGTTCCCTTCTACCAGCGCCGCTGGCGCGAACTGGGCATCTCCGTCGCCGATATCCGCAACCTGGATGACTACGCCAGGCTGCCTCCGCTCACCAAAGCCGACATTCGCCATCATTTTGAGGACCTCAAGGCGGCATCCTGGCGTGATCGCCTGCTCTACAAGGCGACCGGCGGATCTACGGGAGAACCGCTACGCTTCGGCTACACCCGCGAAAGCAATGATCGTCGCACCGCCGTGATGTGGCGCGGCTACGGTTGGGCCGGTTCGCGCATGGGTCGCCGCACGCTCTACTTGTGGGCCGGCATGGTGGGGGGAAAGCCGGTGCGCGCGCAGCAAATCAAGGATCGACTCTACAACCGGGTGTTCGCCAGAACCATGCTCGACAGCTTTCAGTTGAGCGAAGCCACGCTGGCAGACTATGCCGAGGCCGTGGACCGATACCGGCCTGAGATCATCGTGTCCTATGTCGGGCCACTGATGCGACTCGCCCAGTGGATGTTGGACAACAACCGCACCATTCATCGCCCCCAGGCCATTCTCGGCGCGGCGGAAGCCTTGCATGAATTTCAGCGAACACTCATTGAGGAAGCCTTTGGCTGCCCTGTATACAACACCTATGGCTGCCGCGAGGTCATGCTGATTGCGGCTGAGTGCGCGCAACGCCAGGGCTTGCACGTGAATGCCGATCATCTGGTGGTTGAGTTGATAGGGCCGCAAGGCCTCGTGCAGACCGGCCAGCCCGGTGAGGTGGCCATTACCGACTTATTCAACTACGGCATGCCGCTGTTGCGATATGTTAACGGCGATCTGGCCACTGCGGTTAACGGCGCATGCTCGTGTGGCCGTGGACTTCCCTTGCTCAGTCGTGTAGATGGCCGCGTGCTGGATGCGATTCGCACAGTCGACGGGCGCTGTCTGCCGGGAGAGTTTTTCCCTCACTTACTGAAAGACATTCCTGGCATTGAACGTTTTCAGGTCATCCAGCGACGCCTGGATCGACTGGATCTGTCGATCGTGCGCGGCACGAACTTTGACGACAGCGCCATTGAAGTCATTCGGTATGAAACCAGCAAGGTGCTGGGCGAGCAGATTTCGCTAGATTGCCATTTCGTCGACGATATACCGCTCACACGTAGCGGCAAACGACGTGTAACGGTATCTGAGCTGGCTTAGGCAAGCATGCTGTCCGCTTGGCAAAGGAGGCATGGTGGGCGTTAGCACAAAATTTCTCGGAGGGCAGCCTTACCAGGTACGTGAAGCTCTTGCCCGTGTCGTGGGCGAAACCATGGAGCTGCCGGTTATCAGGATTTTTGCCAAACCGCTTTACGAGCGGTATTTTCGGCGCCCATTCCGTCGTGGAAATCTGTACTTCGGCGTCTATCCATCGTATGAGCAGGCCTTGGCAAAAGCTCGGCACTTGGCATCGGCTAAGCTACCGGCCACCTACGATGTCCAAGAGGCGGCGGGCAAATACCTCGATCAGATCCAATCGCTCCGCGCGTGCGATTATCCCGCGATGTTCTGGCTGAAGCACATTATGGAGTCCGGTGGACGAAAGGTTTTTGACCTCGGCGGCCATCTGGGATTGGCTTACTACGGATTCAGCCATCACATCCAATACCCGACGGATCTGGCGTGGTGCGTGCACGACTTGCCGCACGTTGTGACAGCGGGCCGTGCACTGGCCAGTGCACGTGGGGTGGATGGCACCCTGACATTTGCCGATAGGCCTCAGGCCGCAAGCGGGTGCGACCTGGTCTTTAGTACCGGCGCCCTCCAATACCTGCCGTATCGACTCCCCTGGTTAATTGACCAGCTTCCAGAGCCGCCGCGTCACGTACTTCTCAATCTGATTCCACTGCACGCCGACAAATCTTTCTTTACCCTACAGAACCTGGGGATCGCTATTTGCCCTTATCGCATCGAGTCCATAGGCCGTTTGACTTCCGACATGGAGGCTCGAGGTTACCGAGTACGGGATAGCTGGAAACTGGACAGGTGCATGCGAATACCGTTCGAGTGGGACCACGCTGTTGAAAACTACGGCGGCTACTATTTCGAACGCCGTTGATTGCGCCAAGTGTCTCGCCGACGGGAGCGCCGGCCTCAACGTCTCTCTCTTCTTCTGCAGATCGTCTTGCCTCCTGGGTACTGCATCAGCGGCTCTGTTGGAGACGTCGCCGCACGAGAAGCTGGAACGCCGCAGGAATCACAAGCATCGAGAGCAACGGCGCGGTCACCATGCCACCGACCATTGGCGCGGCAATGCGCTGCATGACCTCCGATCCGGCACCATGGCCCAGCAGGATCGGGAACAGGCCCGCGAGGATCACTGCGACCGTCATAGCCTTGGGCCGCACGCGCTGGACAGCCCCTTCGCGGATCGCGTCATCCAGCGCCACCACGCCGGCATGCGGATCGATCGCACATCGCCGATCCCAGGCGTGATGAAGGTACAGCAGCATGACTACTCCGAACTCCGCCGCGACGCCACCGAGCGCAATGAACCCGATCGCGGTGGCCACTGAGACCGCATGGCCCAGGCCCCAAATCAGCCAGAGCCCGCCGACCAGGGCAAGCGGTACGCTGGCCATGATCAACGCCGCTTCGCTCATTCGGCGGAACACGGCGTAGATCAAGCCGAAGATGATTACCAGCGCAGTGGGTACCACCAATGCCAATCGGTTCATCGCGCGCGCCAGGTACTCGAACTGACCTGACCAGGCGATGGTCGTGCCAGGCGGCAAGGTGACCTGTTGCGCAACCGCATGCTGCAGGTCGGTGACCACGGCACCCAAATCGCGGCCAGCAGTATCGACATAGACGTACGTGGCCAAGCGGCCATTTTCGCTCTTGAGCATGGGCGGTCCGGCCGCGACCTGGATATCGGCCACCTGATCGAGTGTCAATTGCGCGCCATTGGCTGCCACGATCGGCAAGGCTTTCAGCGCAGCCAGAGAATCACGCGCCGCTCGCGGATAGCGCACCACGATCGGATAGCGTTCCAGGCCTTCGACGGTCTGCCCGATGGCATCACCGCCAACCACGGTGGCGATCAACTCTTGGACTTCCTGCTGGGTCAGCCCATAGCGCGCCGCATCGTCTCGACGGATCCGGACGTCGACATAACGACCGCTGGCCGCCCGTTCCGCGATGGCGGAGCTGACACCGGGCACGCCATGCGCCACGGTTTCGATCTGGTCCGCAACCGTCTGCAAAGTCGTGGCATCCGAACCAAGCACCTTGATACCGATCGGGCTCTTGATGCCGGTAGCGAGCATATCGATGCGGTTGCGGATCGGTGGCACGAACAGATTGGTCAACCCCGGCACTTTCACCGCCCGATCGAGTTCGGCCTTGAGCTTGTCCATGGTCATCCCTGGGCGCCACTGGTTTTTGGGCTTGAAGGTGATGGTTGTTTCGAACATCTCCAGCGGCGCCGGGTCTGTCGCAGTTTCGGCTCGCCCGACCTTGCCGAACACGTGGTCAACTTCCGGCACTGTCTTGATCATGCGATCGGTGAGCTGCAGTAGTTGCGCGGCTTTGCCGGCGGAGAGCCCGGGTAAGGCGGTGGGCATATACAGGAGGGTTCCTTCCGCCATCGGCGGCATGAACTCACTACCGAGACGGCTCAGCGGCCACCACGCGCTCACCAGCAGCACACCAGCTAGCGCCAGGGTGACTTTCGGATAGCGCAAGACCCGTTCTAGAATCGGCCGGTATAACGCGATCAAGCCGCGGTTGAGCGGGTTGTCACGCTCTGCACGAATGCGTCCACGCACTAGGTACCCCATCAGCACCGGCACCAGGGTGATGGCCAAGCCTGCGGCGGCCGCCATGGCATAGGTCTTGGTGAAGGCCAAGGGTTTGAACAGCCGCCCTTCCTGCGCTTCCAGCGCAAACACGGGTACAAACGAGAGCGCGATGATCAGTAGGCTAACGAACAGCGCTGGGCCGACTTCCGCCGCCGCTTCCGCCATCAGCGACCAACGCGCCGGTCCTTGCGGTTCCTGGCCGTCATGTGCGTCACGCCAGTGTTCCAGATGCTTATGTGCGTTTTCGATCATGACGACGGCGGCATCCACCATGGCGCCGATGGCGATGGCGATGCCGCCCAGCGACATCAAGTTCGCCGATACGCCTTGCAAATGCATCACGATGAAGGCGGCCAACACCCCCAAGGGCAGCGTGATCACTGCCACCAGAGCCGAGCGCAGATGGCTGAGGAACAGCACGCATACCAAGGCGACAACCAGGAATTCCTCCAGCAGCTTGCCCCGCAGGTTGTCGACAGCAGCATCGATCAACTGCGCGCGATCGTAAGTGGGAACAATCGTCACGCCGTCGGGCAGGCTGCGCTGCAGTTCGCCGAGCTTGACCTTGACTGCCTCGATCGCCGCTTTCGCGTTCTTGCCTGAACGCAGCACGATGACGCCGCCGGCCACTTCCCCCTGGCCATCCAGTTCGGCGATGCCGCGTCGGAACGTCGGTCCGCGCCGTACCGAGGCCACATCGCGCAACCGAACCGGCACGCCATCTTTATTCGTTCCGAGGGGGATGTTCTCAAAATCCTGCTGGCTGCGGAGATAGCCCTCGCTGCGCACCATGAGCTCTGCCTCGCCTTGCTCGATCACCGAGCCACCGTTGGCGCCATTGGCGGCGCGCACCGCCTCGACGACTTGGGCCACGGTCAGACTCCGGGCTGCCAATGCCTGCGGGTCGGGGGTGATCTGCCAGGCGCGCTCCATGCCACCCAGGCTGGCCACTTCGGCGACATCCGGAACGGTCTTGAGCTGATAGCGCAGGAACCAGTCCTGCAGGCCGCGCAACTGCCCCAGATCGTGTCGGCCGGTGCGATCGACCAGCGCGTACTCGTAGATCCACCCCAAGCCGGTCGCGTCAGGCCCCAACGCGGGATTGACGCCGGCCGGCAGGCGATCGCGCACCTGACTCAAGTACTCCAGCACGCGCGAGCGTGCCCAGTACAGGTCGGTGTGCTCGTCGAACAGCACGTAAACGTAGGAGTCGCCAAAGAAGGAGTAACCGCGGACGGTGCGGGCGCCCGGCACCGACAACATCGTGGTGGCCAGCGGATAGGTCACTTGGTCTTCCACGATCTGCGGCGACTGACCGGGCCAATTGGTGCGAATGATCACCTGAGTGTCGGAAAGGTCCGGCAGGGCGTCGATCGGTGTGCGCTGCAGCGACCACACGCCGAGCGTGGCCAAGACCAACGCAGCCAATAGAACAAACACGCGATAGATGATCGCGGTACGGATCAGCGCGGCGATCATCGACCCTCTCCCATCGGCATGGAGGCGGTGCTGGCCGGTGTCGGCGGCGTCGCACGGGCATCCAGGCGCTCCAGCCCACCCGACAGGCTGGCTTCCGAGTCGATCAGGAATTGCCCTGACACCACCACCTTTTCGTTCCCTCGCAGCCCTTCGAGCACCTCGGTCATACCGCCAGTGGATCGGCCAGCCCGTATGGCCACGGGGTGGAAGCGCCCATCGCCATCGGCCACGATCACACGCGTATGGTTGCCGGTGGTGATCAACGCCTGGTCCGGGATCACGGGCACTGGTGCTCCGCGCTCAGGCGCCAAAGTCACCGTGGCGAACATGCCAGGGCTCAAGGCACCGTCCGAGTTGGTTAACACGATGCGAGCGCGCTGGGTGCGCGTCGCCGGATCGATGTCGGGTAACAACATTTCGACACGTCCCTGGAAGGTCCGGCCGGGCGCCGCACTGACCGTCACGGCCACTGGTGTGTCCGGACCGACAGTGCCGACCACCGCCTGCGGTAAGGCGGCCTCGACCCAGACCGTACTCAATCCGTTGAGTGTCATAAGAGTCTGTCCCGCGTTAATGCGCTGGCCTTCACGAACCTCCAGCGAGGTCACGATACCCGTCTGAGGCGCATGAACGGTGATCGACGCGCCATCACGACCAGCAGCACGGAGATCGGCGTCGCTAAGTCCCAGGATCCGCAACCGTTCGCGAGCGGCGGCACGCAAGGCACGTGCATCGACTGAGGTGGCCTGTTGCAGCGCCTGGTATTCGGCCAGTGCGCCGCTCCATTGCGGAGCCAGAAGGGCGACTAACGGGGTGCCAGCCTCGACGGTTGTGTAGGGTGCCCGCACGTCGAGCCGGGCCACCACGGCATCCACTCGCGCACTCACGGTGATGGCCTGTCGCAAATCCCAAGTGACCGTGCCCGGAACGATGATGGATTCCGCCAAAACGCGTCGCTCGACGGTTGCGGTACGCACGCCCAGATTCTGCAACGTGGCCGGGTCAATCCGAGTACCGGAACGGTCGGTGCTATCGGCGTACTTGGGCACCATCTGCATACCCATGGGCGATAAGCCCGGCTTGGCGAAGTGCTGATCCGGAATCATCGGATCATACCAATAGAGCACTTTCTTCTCGGCGTTCGCGTCGGCAGCAGGTGACGGCGATGCGGCCATCTCGTTGGGCGCGCCGTGGTGACCGGCCAGGTAGCCCACGATCAGCAAGCCCGTGGCAAGCGCCACGATAGCGATGACATAGCCCCAACGTTTCATGGTGTCGTCTCCGAAGGCAGCAGGTAGGCCATGGCCGCCCACAGGCGTGCCCGGCTGGCCAGCGCATTGACGTAGGCCAGGCGCAGTTCGATCTCATCGCGACGGGCTTGCAACCACGGGTCCAGCTCACCACCGCCGCGATAGCCGGCCAATGCCGTGGCGGCACGATCGCGTGCCAGTGGCAGGAGATGATCTCGGTACTGCTGAATCTGTGTCCCCCAGCCTTGCCACACGGCCAGCGCGCGGCTAATGGCTTCCTGCTGCGCGCGCCGGGCGTCTTCGTGATCGGCCTGCACGGCATCCCATTGCGACTGTTTGGCGCTGATGCTGCGATCCTGTCGGTTGCGCGTGAATAGCGGCAGGCTGACGCCCACCTCCACCATCACCATGTCCGACAAGCCGCGTGCACGCTGCCCGTAGGTGAGGCCGATGCTCCAGTCGGGATGTTTGCTGGCACGCGCCTGCTCAAGGACCGCCTCGGCGACCTTTTCGCGAGCCTGCCAAGTCTGCATTGACGCTTGCTGATCGATACGCCGCTGCAGTTGCTCCGTCGGCACGGGGAGTTGACCGAAATCCGGTGCGTCGGCCAACGTGCTGGGAGCATCGGGCAACCATCGCGCCAGGCTGGCCCGTGCCGCGGCCAGATCAGCCTCGATCGCGGTCACCCGGTTGGCCAAGGCGGCCGCCTCGGAACGGGCAGCCAGCGGATCGGCGGCATTACCGGTGCCCCCGCGCAATCGAGCTTCGGTGAGCCGGGTTGCCAACGCACTCTCCTCGCGCAACGCATCCAGCTGCATACGTGCCTGCTCGGCGGCCCAAACCTCAATCCAGGCATCCGCAATACGTTCTTGCACGGTCTGGACGGTGGCGACGTGATCGGCTTCAGCCGCATCGATTTGCGCATCGGCCAGACGGCGTTCGGCTTGGCGGGCAGCGCGGGACGGCAAGGCCTGTGTGACCCCCAGCGTGCGCATCGTCATGGAATCCGAGGTGAGACTAAATGCGCCCGGCGAGGTCACCGGGAAATTGGCGAGCCCGGTGGTCAAGGTCGGATCGGGCAGACGCCCGGCGCGTACCGCTTCCTCGCGCATGGCATCAAGAGTCAGTTGGCGGGATTCCAGCAACGGAGCGTGCGTCAGGCCCTGACGAACCGCAGCCTCAAGGCTCAAAGGAGATGGGACGGCTTCCGCCCCCACAGCGACCAGACTCCACAGGACGGCCGCCAAGCCCAGCGCCACACGGCTCCGGGCGAACAGATGCAATGACATGAAGGGATACTCCGTGGAAGTTGCACAAGTGGCGTGCTCATACGCGCGCGCCACCGCCTCGGCGGATACCGCGGCGGGCTAGATCAACAGGGAGCAGAACAGCAAGGTAGGTGGCGTATTGCCAGATCGTCGTCGATCCTGACAATCCAGAACGACGCGTGTGGGCATACGCTCCACGCTCAGAGATACGGTAGCCGGTGACAGCGCGGGCAGCAGGGAGGGAGGCACCGTCCCGGCGCGGCTATCAGCCAGGGTGGTGCGGTCCGGCAGGCAATGCTTCTGGCACAGTGCCTGATCGGTATGGCCGCGCATTTCCGGGCAGGTGCCATCCGTGGTCGCCATGGCGGCGGGGCCCGGCATAGCCATCACCTGATCCATAAGCTCTGGGGTCATGGCGCAGGCATACGCGGCCACCGTAAACTGTTGCCATAGCAGCAACACCGCAATGAGCCAGCTCAAGCGGCGTCGGGTGGTATAGCGGAAGGCACCCAGGCAAATCATGCTCTCATCCTAGCGTGCGGGGGGAACGAATGGCGATGACCTAAGTCAACGGTCCCTTGATGAAAGGGCCGCGAGGCATGGACCGGACAGATGGTTCGCGATGAAGGCCGCCGTGATCAAGGCACCGACGATCAGAAATAGTGCGGACCAGCCTAACCAGGTCCCTGCAAAGGCATAGCCACCGATCACGCTCCCGATGACCTGACCGGTCGTGGTCAGTGCAGCACGCCAACCGAGCGCCGTGCCGGCCGCGCGACCCGCCCCACGCGAGGTCCAGTAGGTCAAGGACGGTTGCAACACTCCAGCGCTGCTAGCCACCAACAGCACGCCCACCCCCAAGCTTCGCTCGGATTGCAGCACACTCAGGGCCAAGAGCCCGATGCCGGTTAGAACGAAGGATGGGCTCACCCAACGAAAAATCATTAGTGGGTCGCGACCGCGCCGAAATACCCACAGTTGCACCAGCAGCATGATCACGCCACAACTGGTGAACATTGCGCCAATGCCTTGCGGACTCAAACCCAGAACTGTGCGTCCCCGGGTAACCAGCCCCAGCTCATAAACACTCATCGCCAACGCAGCAAGTGTGCTGAGCGCCAGGAGCGCCATCCGATGCCTTCGATCTAAGGTCGGTGAAAACATCTTCGCAGCCAACGAGGGGGCTATCGGAATCGCACGCGATCTCAAGAGCCAAGCCAAACTCACTAGAAGGATAGTGAATGCCGCTACGAGCGCTGGCCTGATCTGGGCGCCGCGCGTCAACCAACCGCCGAGCGCGGGGCCCAACAGTGCGCCGGCCAGGGCGGCGCGCGAGATGTGGGCAAACAGGGTCGAGCGATCCGCTTCAGTGACCTCGGCTACCGCGAGGATCGATAGCGCCGCAGGCACCACGGCCGCACCGGCACCACCCAATAGCATGCGTCCCATCCATAGGCTGGGCAATGTGGTGGCTGTCCAGAAGACCGTCAACGCAACCATTTGCCCTACGAGACCCCAACTCATAACGAACAAAGGGCGAATACGTCCACACGCCCATCCCCAGAGCGGGCTAGTGAGCACCGCAGCCAGACTATAGGCCGCCATCAGCCAACCGGTCCAAGCATCCACGCGCGTAGGTGGCACGCCCGCTCGACCGATCAGCCACGGGAGTGCCGGCAGAAGCGCGCCATACGCCATCGCGGTGGCTGCCGCAGCCCCCATGAGCGCAGGTAGCGCCCGGGGCGAAGGGCTCGATAGCGAGGTGGGAGCCATCCCCAAGCTAGAGCCAATCGAAAGGATACGTGACAGGGGAAGCATCGTGGCTGTCACTGATGCATCGGATGTGCCGTCGTATAAACATAGGTGGCGACCACGGGATCGGCATGACCCGGATGGCGCACCGTCGTCTTGAAGCGATAGGTCTGGTCAGGCTCCAGGGTGAACATGCCACCAAAGCTCGTCGTGCCATTGATGCGCATGGGTACCAACGAGCGATGCACGGCTCGCCCGCCAATGGTGCTGTCAACCGCGACCTCCGCCTGCTCAATACGCTCGCCGGTAGTCGCATCGAACACGGCCACGAGGAGATGGTGCTCTCTATCAGTGAGCTGCATCGAGGACTCGATCCCCTCCCTAGGTAGCGGCGTGTGAAGGGCCTGTACGGCGGTGGGTATGACCGGCGCGGGTACCACGCCAAAGTAAAGCCGAAGGCCGCCGACGACCTGCACCGCATTACCCTCTACGCCTGCCACTTGCTCATCAGGCTGATGTGAGAACGAACAACTCGTGAGCGAGCCGATGCCAAGTAAGCACCAGGCGAGGTATTTCATGACACGCCTCCGATATGCAAGTGAATGGGTGACGTGGACACCGAAGCGGTTATGCCAGTGAACGACAGAGCCGGATCCCCATGACCATCGATGGCCAGACACTCCTGTGCTCAGCGTTGCCCGCGTGGCTGGTTAAGCACGTCTGCCGCAGCGGCAACGGCATGCGCTCAGGTGCAGCGGTTGGTAAACAGCAGGCCGGGCACGCCAAGCGTGCCCCGTGGTTGATGTAGCCGAGAGTCGAGGTGGTTGCCGCTCGCGCGGATCCCGTTCACCGGCCACGCTGGCCGACAGGGAAAGGTTCATGGCGCCATCTCCGATGCCGGACGGGTCATGGCCCGTTGCCGGATCACCTGCATGAGGAGGGGAGCGATCGAAATGGCGTTGGACGGATGGGCGATAGTGTCTGTGCTCACTATTTGTGTAACGCCCTCGGCCAGCAGGGCTTGGTAGGCATCCTGGGCAAACACCGGATGGATGGTGATCACCACCGGCGCCGGCAAGCCCATAGAGCGTAGCTGCCGGACTGTTTCTAGCACGGTATGACCGGAGGATACGATGTCATCCACGATCACTGGGATACGCCCTAGCATCTGCCCGGGATCGGGCAAGCTGACACTTACATCGCGATCGCCTCGGCGCTCCTTGATCAGAATTTGGTAGGGCACGCCCGCCGTGTTAGCGACCTGAGCGACCCATTGTGCACTCTCGCTATCGGGGCCGATCACCACCGCTCGCGGCATGTAGGATGCGATCCAGGCCGAAATGAGCGGCGTCGCCGATACCACCGTCGCCGGAATGCAGTACAGCTGATCCAAACGTGCGATGCGGTGCAGGTGGGGGTCCACTGTAAGCAGCCAATCAAAGGTTTCCTCGAGAAACACCGCGAACAACCGGGCGCTCACGGCTTGTCCTGGTTGGAATCGCCGGTCCTGTCGCATATAGGCCAAGTAGGGCGCGACCAGGCCGACCGATCGCGCGCCCAGTTCACGGGCGGTGGCTGCCGCGAAACGCACCGGCAGGGCCAACTGGTCGACCGGGTGCAGCGAGGCGACTACTGCCACATCTTGATTCTCTATCGCCCCCTCCAGAGTTACCAGCGATTCCTTGTCTGGGAAATGATGCCACTTCACAGGGGTCACTGCGGCGCCATCAGCTACAGCCATCGCCTGTGCCAACGGGATATCAGCAGGAAAGGGCAACAGGACCAGGTTCATGCCATGCGCTCCAGCGTGAAGGGGGGATAGGCGGCAGCGTAGTCCAAGGCATACGCCAGTTCGCCGCGGGTCTGCGCATGCAAAGTGAGCAACGGTTGGCCAGTCTCCACTACGGCACCGATTCGCAACGCGGTCTCCAAACCGGCCGTCGGAGACGACGGTGCCCCGGCCAGCTTTGCCAGCCGTGCGAGGCGCCGGTTGTCGATGTCGATCACGCGTTGCGTTTCGGTGGCGATGATTGGATGCCGGAGCGTGGCCTGTGAAGGTTCGCGAAACCCACCCTGGGCTTCACAGATGCGATGAAACTTCGTCCAAGCGGCACCTGTGGCCAAAGTGGCCTCAGCCTGGGCACGTCCACGATCCATTGGCATGCCGGTAACGAGTTGCAGGAGTGCGCCGACCAAAGCCACGGCTCGTTCGCGCAGGTCTGCCGGGGCATCCGCAGCACCACGGAGCACGCGCAGCACATCACGGGCCTCAAGCGCGGGTCCGATCCCCAGGCCCACGGGTTGGCGACCGTCCGATCGATGTACCGCCAAGGTCATGCCTAGTGCCGCAGCCGTGGTCCGTAACCGGGCTGCCAAACGTTCGGCAGAGACGTTCGAACGGACCTTCGCAGTCAGCCCCACCGGCAGGTCGATTAATACGTGATTGGAACCTGCTGCCGCCTTCTTGGAAAGGACGCTCGCGACGAGCTGACCATCGCTGTCGAAATCCAAGGGGCGCTCTACCCGAATCAGCACGTCATCGGCGGGGCTCAGGCGGACCGTGCCGCCCCACACGACGCACCCCCCCTCCTGTTCGACGACTCGGCGCATAGCCGGGAGGTCGAGCGAGACGGGCGCCATCACCTCCATGGTATCGGCCGTGCCGGCTGGCGAGGTAATGGCGCGCGAGGACGTCTTGGGAATGCGGTAACCAAGCGCTGCGAGGATGGCCACCACAATTGGTGTGGTTCGGTTGCCTGGCAGGCCACCCACGCAATGCTTGTCGAGAACGACACCGCCGCCCCAGTCCAGTCGCTCCCCGACTGCGATCATTGCATGAGTCAAGGCGAGGGTCTCAGCGTCGTCCAGACGATCGCCTGCACAAGCGGTCACGAAGGCGGCCAATTCCAGATCCGACAAGCGGCTGGCCAAGGCATCTTTCATCAGCGCCAGATACTGAGCCGAATCAAGCCGTTCGCCAAAGACCTTAGCGCGCAAAGCAGCTGCGGACGTAGGCGGTGGTGCGTGACGAAACGTGGCCACGCTCCCTGGTCGCGGCTGCAGCATCCGCCAAGCCGCTTCCGACAGAGCGACCTGCTCCGGCGTGACCCGATCATCCGTAACGACATTGAGCGTCACAACCAGAACTTGGCCTGCGAGATGCATCTCAATGCGCGTCAAGGCGCTGAAGCCCTCTGCGCGGCAGACCTCGCAGTCCCGATGCATATACACCACCGGTTGTTGGTAAGTGTCGATCCCCGCGCGGATCACATGAAGCGGCGTGGAAGCAGTGATAAGCATCGTTTCAGTCCAACGCATCGAGCGCCACGCGCTCCAGGTGTTCGGGTACCCGCGCCGACCAGCCCAGCTCCCGTTCTATGCGTACGCGTAACGCGTCGGCCGCCTCGGCTTCGCCGTGGGTGACGTACACCTGGCGTGGAGCCTGCGGCGCGGTTCGCATCCACGCCAACAACTCATCGGCGTCTGCGTGAGCGGAGAAGGCATGCAATTGGACCACCTCCGCCCGAATTGATACGTCATGACCAAACATGCGCAGGCTGCGCGCGCCATTGGCCAGAGCCGCGCCTCGGGTGCCACCGGCCTGGTAACCGGCCAAGACGATCGCGTTGCGCTCGTCCGGACCGAAGGCCTCAATGTGATGTAATACCCGTCCACCGGTGGCCATCCCACTGGCGGAGATGATCACCATGGGGCCATGACGCTCATTGAGTGCTTTGGACTCCTCGACGCTGTTGACGACCGTGGCAATGTCAAACATGCGCAGGCAATCGTCCGCTGATATGTGGTGTTCCTCATGGTGTGCGTGGTACAGCTGCGTGGCATTCGCCGCCATCGGACTATTGAGGAACACTGGCAGTTTCGGAATGTCGCCGCGCTGCTGCAGGCGCGCCAGATGCAACATGAGCGCTTGGGCTCGGCCCACCGCGAACGCCGGGATCACGACGATACCCCCGCGCGCTGCTACGCGCCGGACCACCTCGCCCAATTCCTGCTCCGGATCCACCGCATCATGGATGCGATTGCCGTAGGTCGACTCGCACAGCAGGATGTCGCAGGCCGGCAAGGGTGAAGGCGGATTCATCAGAGAATCATGCTGACGCCCCAAGTCACCGCTGAAATGTACCCGTTGACCGTGTACGGTCAGGGCGATGTGCGCGGCCCCAAGAATGTGGCCCGCGGGCAAAAAGCGCGCGGTGATCCCTGGTACGAGGGGAATCTCCTCCTGGTAAGCGTGGGGTACCAGGGACTCCAGACAGCGCTGCGCATCCTGTGCGGTGTACAGCGGCAAGGGCGTTTTGTGCTTGGAGTACCCACGGCGCGCGGCAAATCGTGCTTCTTCCTCGAGCAGGTGGCCGCTGTCGGGTAGCAATAGACCGCACAGGTCGACGGTGCCCGTAGTGGCGTGAATACGCCCTTGAAATCCCTGCCGAACAAGGGCCGGCAAGTAGCCGGAATGGTCCAAATGAGCGTGCGTCAGCACGACCGCATCAAGGAAGGCCGGTGGCACCGGAAAAGGAGCCCAATTGCGTTCGCGCAGCTGCTTGTAGCCTTGGAAGAGGCCGCAGTCGACCAACACACGACGCCCCTCGGCTTCAATCAGGTAGCGGGAGCCAGTGACGGTGCCGGCGGCGCCAAGGAACTGTAGGGTCATCGGAATGGGTGCACTCATGTGATCACTCCAGAGAAAGGCTTGGCCTCGCAGCGGTGGTGCATCGGCTATCGTGCTGGCCTACCGCGCTAGTCATCAGGTCGCAGGATGTGCGGCAATCGACTGTTGCAAACGCGCCTCCACATCGGCCGGCAGTGAGGTACGCAGAATCCGGCCACCGGTGCCTTGCAGTTCCTGAATCACCCGGTCAGTCGTCATCGTATCCGCGAGCACGAAGAGCGCCGAGCAGCACGGCTCAACCTCGGAGCTAAGCTCGCGGACAAAATTGTCATCAATACCGTAGTCGCTCAAGCGCCCACTCAGTGCACCCATGCCCGCGCCGGCCAGGCCGGCGATCACCATGCCCGGCAGGCCGGCAAAGATCAGGCCGATAAACGTGCCCCAAAATGCACCAGACCAGGCGCCGGCGGCGGCGAGGTTGACGGATTGCTGGAGAAACAGCTTGCCCTTGTCGTTGCGACGAACAATCACCGTATCTTGCAGTTCAATGAGGTACTCCCTCTCCATATCCTGCAGTCTTGCCAGGGTTTGTGCAGCAGCCTCCGGTTGATGTTTGTAGATCACAGCAATTAGCGTTTTCATGTGGCATCTCCATGGAAGATGGGAGCTTTCGAAGTTTCGGACCTGACCTCTGGCCACGTCGATCCAAGCCAAGAGTCGAAGTCCGTCTCGGTGGGTTGCAAAAGCCGGCCGGCCGGTCCCTCACAGATGGCCAGACCGACTAACTCCGACGACGAGTCGCAGGGCAAGAGCCGTGGCTGCCAGAAACGCTAGGACTGCCACGACCGGTACATGCCCCAAGAACTGAGGGCCCGTGTTGTGCAAGGAAAGGACGGCACCGCTGACGTATAACCCCAGGATGACCAGCGCGATGGCCAAGCGATTTCCCGTGCGTGCGAGCGCGTCCTGTGCCGCATTAAGGCCACGGTGATGAACGGTGATCGCGGGACGGCCATCACTGAGCGCCGCCTGACGCAAGAATTCCTCGGCCAATTGGGGCAATTGACGCGCGGTGTGCGCCAGACGGCTCCCCAGCGGTCGACCTTGCATGCGTGTGGCATCGATCAGGCGCGCCACCTCTGGGCCACGCTCCCGGAGCACACCGAGCAGATCAAGGTCGGGATCGAGGGATCGCACCGTACTCTCGACCAAAAAGAGCGCGCGCAGGAGTACCAGAAGATGGGGCGGCAGCCGGAATTGCTCACCATGGTCAAGACGCGCAACGCGCCAGATGGCTTCAGCGACGGACCACTCGGCGATCGCACGACTGGCCATCTCCGTGAGAATCAGGTGGATTTTCCGCTCGTATCGGCGCCGATCGGCCTGTGGCTCAACGAACCCCAACGCCATCGATGCATCCAGGAC
Source organism: Dyella jiangningensis (assembly GCA_000632805.1). GTDB lineage: Bacteria > Pseudomonadota > Gammaproteobacteria > Xanthomonadales > Rhodanobacteraceae > Dyella > Dyella jiangningensis. Next base: position 1,924,760 of record CP007444.1, read on the forward strand.
GGCGGTCGGATCATCCGCCACGATGGCCTCGATCAATCCACCCAATGCAAGCCGCGAGGCCGGATCGATCAAACCGATCGAGCCGAAATCATGGAGGCACAGGCGCCCATCTTGCAGCACGAAGAGATTGCCCGGATGCGGATCGGCATGGAACACCCCAGCGCCGAAAATCTGCCTGACATAGGCATCCAATAGGGCCATCGCGAGACCTGGTGCAGCAGGCGTACCGTAGAATAGGTTCAGTCGTCGCCCTTCGCTACACTCCTGTACAAGCACATCACGGGTGGCGAAAGATTCGATCACATGCGGCATGGCGACGTTCGGCAGGCCATCGAGTATCGGTGCCATGCGGCGCATGTTCTGGGCCTCATGACGCATGTCGATTTCGGCGATCAGGTACTGTTCCAGTTCATCCACCAGCTCCAACGGTTGTTGCGCTCGAAGAGAAGGCCAGAACCATTGGGCGATATGGACAGCGCGACGCAAGAGGCGAAGGTCCGTCTGAATTTGTAACTCAATGCCTGGTCGAATGACTTTGATGACGACATCGCGTCCATCCGGCAACTTCGCCGCACGTACTTGGGCGACGGAAGCGGCCGCCAAGGGGGTCGGGTCAAACACCAAAAAGAGATGCTCCACCGATGCACCAAAAGCCCGTTCGATGGCGCGAATCGCCTCCGCGGGAGGAAACGGCGGCACGTCATCGCTCAGATGTGAAAGTGCCTCGCGATAGTTGGCGGGTAACAGGTCCCAGCGCAGACTTAATCCTTGGCCCAGCTTGATGAAGGTGGTTCCCAGACGAGTCAAGGTGACTTGCAGTCGTTCAGGTAGTCGCTGGGGCGCCCGGCGATGCAACCACCAAGCATCCCATGCCCAATGTAGGGCAGCGACCGTGATCTGCATCCCGCGCAGAAAGGTTTCTGTTGAGCGCGCTGCAGGGAGCTTTCCGGCTAGCTTGATGGTGCCCAAGCGATGCACAGACGGCGATGCTCCCCCGCCGGTCGCTGCTAACCGCTGGTGGTGAGCCGGATTGCGTGTCACGGAGCAAGTACCGCCGTCGAAGCGATACGGTCGCTTGGTTCCAGCCGTGTCCGGCGCAACATGAGCGCATTCAATGCCACGATGACGGAACTACCGGACATCGAGAGCGCAGCGATTTCCGGGGAAAGTGTGAAGGGGTATGCCAGGCCAGCAGCCAGCGGAAACGCCAGAAGGTTGTACCCCACCGCCCATCCGAGGTTTTGGTGCATCTTACGCAACGTGGCGCGAGCGATAGCAATGGCACGGACCGCGTCGTACGGATCGCTACGCATGAGGACGACATCGGCACTCTCAATCGCAACGTCTGTGCCCGCACCAATCGCAAACCCCACGTCCGCTTGGGTAAGCGCGGGCGCATCATTGATGCCATCCCCCACCATGCCCACCTTGAGTCCTTGCTGCTGCAGCTTCTGGACTTCCTGCGCTTTGCCACCGGGAAGAACATCCGCCAGCACAATATCGATACCCAGATCGCGAGCGACGCGCTCGGCGGTGGGGCGGTTGTCGCCGGTGATCATGGCCACGCGCACGCGGCGGCGGTGCAATTCGTCGATCGTCGCGCGGGAGGTTTCTCGGATGGCATCTGCGATCGCGATCAGACCAACCAGCGTGTCACCCACTCCTACATAGATCACCGTACGGCCCGCGCCGGTAAGACGGTCGGACTGATCCTGCAGAGCGCCCAGCTCAATATGGCGACTCGCCATCAACGTGCGATTGCCCAGCAACACGGACAAGCCGTCCACGATGCCGGTCGTGCCCTGACCATCGATGTTGGTAAATGCGGTGGCGCGCACCGGGACCGGCGCTGTCCGTTTAAGAATGGCTCGGGCTAGGGGATGCTCCGAATGCGCCTCCACCGCGGCGGCCGTTGCTAAGAGGTGCTCCGACGTCCAGCCGGGAGCCACCGCTATGTCGACGACCTCGGGCGCCCCCACGGTTAAAGTACCGGTCTTGTCGAAGACAACCACATCCAGCTGAGCGCTCTGCTCAATCGCAGCCGCGTGCTTGAACAGAATGCCGTGCTTCGCGCCCAGACCGGTGCCAATCATGATCGCCATCGGTGTGGCTAACCCCAAGGCATCCGGACAGGCAATGACAAACACAGTAATGGTCAGCGTCAAAGCGAAGAGAAGGGACTGGCCCAGCCAGCCATACCAAGCTACAAAGGTGAGCGCGCCAATTGCGATAGCGGCCATCACCAGCCATTGAGAAGCGCGGTCGGCCAAGAGTTGTGACGGCGCCTTGGAATTTTGAGCTGCCTGGACCAACTGGATAATCTGCGCCAAGGCGGTTTCCGAGCCCACTTTGGTGGCGCGATAGGTAAAAGCGCCGCTTTGGTTGATCGTGCCACCCACGACGACGCTACCCGGATCTTTGCGCACCGGCATCGACTCGCCAGTCAGCATGGACTCGTCCACCAGCGAGTGCCCCTCCACCACCTCACCGTCCACCGGAAGTTTGCCCCCTGGGCGGATGACCACCAGATCGCCAGCCAAGACTTCAGCGGTAGATATGTCGATCTCCTTGTCGCCGCGGCGCACCACGGCGCGTGGCGGCGACAACTTGAGCAGCGACTTCATGGCATCGGACGCACCTGCGCGGGCGCGCATCTCGAGCCAATGGCCGAGCAGGATGAACGTCAACAGGACCGCCGAGGGCTCGTAGAAGTTCGGCCCGGTGAAAAAGAAGGTGCTGCCGACGCTGAAGCCATAGCCGGTACCCACGCTCAACAACACGAGAACCGCCATATCCAGCACGCCATGACGCAACGATCGGACGGCTGCCGTGAAAAAGGGCCATCCGGGATACAGGACGGCACCCGAGGCAAGAATAAGTAGCCAGAGATCATACGGAAGGCCGAGCGGCGGCGCGAGCGGCGCCGTCCTCAAACCCATTGGGGACCACAGGAAGAGTGGGACGGCAAAGGCCAAGGCCACCAGGAAACGACGCCGCATGTCATTAGCTGCGGCATGAAGATCCCCGCCATGGTGCATGCCTTCATGCATGTCCTGGACATCGGCTGCGACCTGGTGCGGTGACGACGCTATGCCTTGCGGCATACTGCGGTGAGCATGATGGCTTTCAGGGTGATGCGTGATAGGTGGTTCGGACGGGCGTGCCGCATGCTGCGCCGCCATCGGCGCGGCGGCCGAAGCGCGCTCCTTGCAAGTCGCCATGTCGGTGACGCCGTGTGCCGGCAGGTCATCCCCTGCACCGCACGCAAAGTCCAAGCGGCGAATCTGTTCCGCGATCTGGCCGGGTTGAAGCCGCGAAGGATCATAGTCGACCCGCAGCGTTCCTGCCGCGAAGTTGGCCAAAACCGACTCAACGCCATTCAGGTGGCGAATCGCCTGTTCAAGCGTCGTGGCACATCCACAAGTGCACATGCCGCCGACGGGCCAGACGTGAGTGCGCAGTCGCTCTATCATGACCTACCCTTCAGCGTAGCGCCTGATGTCCAGCGTGGGATGAAACGGGGCACGCTTTCCATGTAGCGTCGATAGGTCTCCCCGAATTGTTTGAGGCTCTCACGTTCCTCCGTAGTGGACAGCCGAGCGTACATCCACACCAAAATGGGATACATCGCCAGCGTCAGCAGCGTAGGCCACTGCAACAGGAAGCCGGTCAGGATGAGAAAGAAGCCGACATATTGAGGATGGCGTATGCGCGCATAGGGGCCTTCACGCGCTACTTCGTGGCGCTTTTGTGCGCGATACAGGACTGGCCAGGCGATGGCAAGCAACCAGAAGCCTGCACCGATGAGCAGGAAACTGGCGAGATGGAATGGGCCGAAGTGTGGATTGGCGCGCCAGCCAAATAGCATCTCGAACAGATGCCCCGCATCGTGACTGAGCCAGTTGACCGATGGATAGTGCGAAGAGAGCCAGCCAGATAACAGAAACAGGGTCAGCGGAAAGCCGTACATCTCGGCAAACAGAGCCACCAGAAAGGCGGAGAACATGCCAAAACTCCGCCAATCTCTCGCGTTGAGCGGCTTAAAAAAGCTCCAGGCGAAGAAGATGAAGAATACGGCGTTGATGATGGCCAAGCCCCACAGGCCATAGCCAGGAATGGACGTGTGCATGGTGTCCTCACTCTGGTGTGTTACTCGAACCCGGGGGGCGATCCTGGTGGAGTGATGGTGGAGGCGAGCCCACGCCGCTGCCACGGTGGTGATGGCCATGCCCGCCATGGCCAAATACGTGTATCAACGGACAAGCCGCCAAAATTAGAAAAGGAAGCCAAGGCACTCCGGCAAGTACGTGGGCACGGTGCTCCACAATCAGGTAGAACGCAGCGGCGCCAAGGAACAGCCAAAATGCGATGCGCAGGGGATCCATTCTCCGCGGTTCGGCCTCATGGTGATGCGCGTCATTCGAATTGGTCGAAACAGAATGGTCGGAATGCATAAGCCACCACCTCATCGGAGTGAGAATTCCGGGAGAGAACTAGCGCCGCGATGCAATGAAGTTGTAAATCGCGCCGAAGACTATCGCGATATACCACCCCAAAAACACGCTCTCGATGAGACCGAGTAGGAAGCTAGTCCAGCTAAGCAACGTGAAACCAGGGAGAAAAAGGGAGAGCGCTGAATGGGCGATCGGCAGGGCAGGAAAGAGGAGATAGCCCAAAATACATAGCGCAAATGAAAGGGCAAAAGACAAACTTAAGGCCATCCCCAGCGTGCCGATCGCAATATGGTGCACTCGCGAATAGTGGCTAGCATGGGCTTGCTCACAGCATTTCGTTGCGTGGTTCATAGCCCCTCCCGCGAACGACGGGTTCCAGTCTAGTCACCTTAGACTTCAGAGATTCTGCTGAAGCTGATATTAGTCAATTGCCAGTGACTTTGCGAGAAATTCCAACGATCACTCACCGTGGGTATTGGTCGGCCTAGCAGGCTGTTGAGAAGCTCCATTTCGGCGACCTGGCCATAGATTCGATCTATGGATCGCGCCGCCTAAACGGTGTCGATGACCCCGTTGCTACCGTTTTGGACGCACGTCTCTTGTGATGAGTCATGTCGGTGACGGATTCCACCACGCACCGATGCCACCGAGTCGAACCAGGTTGTAAGCGGCGAGGGTCCACGTCACCCAGCCACGCACGGCGGCCAGACCGACCATCGGCAATTTGCGCAAGCCGCCGATGGTCTTGATCCAACCGAAGCCCTGTTCGATGCGCTTGCGGACCTGCAGGCTCATCGCATAGCCCTTACTACGAGCCGTGCGTCCGTCGATGGCGCTGCGCCGCCCCTTAGTGTGGCGGGCGATGTGAGGTTTGATACCGAGCTGTTTCAGCGCCACGACGAAGTCCTGTGTGTCGTAACCTTTATCCGCTCCGAGCGTGGCGCCGGCCTTCACACCGGCCGAGGCGAGCAGATGCAGTGCCCCATCGCGTTCGCCGGTGCCGCTGGCGTGTCGCACGTCCACCGCTACCAGCAGACCGTTGCGATTTTCCATTAGAGCGTTTGCCAAGTAGCTGAGTTTCGCCTCCTTGCCCTTGCCTTTGCGGATCAGCCGCGCGTCCGGATCGGTGGTGGAGGCGTGCGTGTCGTTGCAGCGCCTCTCGCCGTGAAAGTCGTCACCGCCGTCCCCGCTGCCGCCTTTCGGCCGGAAACTCTTGTGCGAGGCCCATGCTTCCAACAGCGTGCCATCGACCGAGAAGTGCTCGTCGCTGGTCAGTTCGCGCATCCGCGCTAGCAGCACCGTGTGCTCGAAGAACTGTTGGGCGATCGCTTCATCAAACAGCCGCTCGCGATTGAACGAGAATGTCGAGTGATCCCACACCGGATCATCCACATTGAGCCCGACAAACCAGCGGAACAGCAGGTTGTAGTCGAGCTGTTCCATCAGCAACCGCTCACTGCGTACGCTGTAGACGACCTGCAACAGCGAGGCGCGAAGTATGCGCTCCGGTGGAATCGACGGCCGTCCGCCTTGGGCATAACGCGCGGCCAGCACGTCGTCGAGCTCCCCCAGGATCGTATCGACCAGGATTCGCAACTTGCGAATCGGATGATCGCTCGGCACGCGGTTTTCCACGGACACATACGAGAACATGCCAAGCTGCTGGACGTCGGGGCTACGCATCGGTTCGAGGGCTCTGCGATTGAGGCAAACTATGACCTCTCCGAGGTGCGGGAGTTTCTCGACAGCCTGCTAGGGCGAAAAGGCGAAAAAAGCCCGTCCAAGATAATCATTGGCTTCTTGGTAAATTCTTATCTGTGCTTCGCGTATTTCTTACGTTATAGGCAACCTCTCCTTTATCGATTTGTCCTGATTTGCAATGACTCGCTTCCGGCAAGCCGCGATCCATAACTCTTTGGCGTTCGCGCAAAGACAGCGCGACCAAGTCGCCGGTCCGTGTGTTCAACGGACCGGCGACTGAGGTTTAGGGCATGGGCGTGATGGCCGTCACCGTGGTGTTCGTGCCGGCCGGGCGCAGCGTGAACTGCACTTTGTCGCCCACCTTGAGGTTCTTGAGCAGGTCGGGCGAGGCGACCTTGAACGGCATGGTCATGGCTGGCCAGCCAATCGCCTTGATCGCCTCATGCTGCAAGGTCACCGTGCCTTTCGCGGTATCGATCGCTTTGACGATGCCGACAGCTTGCGGATCCGTGGGCGCCGCAGCGTGCGTCATGCCGGGCATGTTCTGCATGGCAGCGTCCGTCGACTGCGGAGCGGCCAGTGCTGGTACGGTGAGTACAGCGCTGATGCTCGCAAGCATCAGGACGGAGAGATTTATCGGTTTCATTGAGTTATTCCTTTCCATCAGTCATTGAAGAATCGGTGTGGCGTATCCGTGATTCGCGGCTAAGCGGGGCCGTGGGTCGCAAACACCCTCGTGCTGCCGTCTCGCGCGATCAGCAGGACGTTGTAGCGCTCGGAGTTGCCCATCTCCATGCCAGGAGAACCCATCGGCATGCCCGGCGCCGCCAGACCGCGGACATCGGGATGCTCGGCCAACAACCGACGAATGTCCTTCGCCGGCACATGGCCTTCGATCACGTAGCCGTCCACCACGGCGGTATGGCAGGACACCGCGCGGTCCGGCACGCCAAAGCGTGCCTTCACGCGAGCCATCGGCTCGTCCTGGTGCATCGAGACGGTGTAGCCCTGGTTGCGCAGGTAGCGCACCCACGCTGCACAGCAGCCGCACGAGGGATCGCGATACACCTCAATGGCGTTCGCCGCCATTGCCGCCGGAGCGCATGCGGCGGCCATCAAGGCCAGGCCATACAGACGGGAAAGCCATGGCTTCATGCTCATGGCTCCGTCACCGGCGCGGACTGCCACTGGATGGACACGATCTTCCAGGTGGCCCCATCCTTCTTGAGGTTGAGCATTTCGCGACTGCGAATCGTGGCCGGCTTGCCTTTGAGGGTGGTGAGGATCTGCGTCTCGCTGCCGACCATGGCGGTATCCCCCATGGCCATCGAACCGAGCGACACGGGGGTGACCTTGGCGCTCTTGAGGAATGCGATGTCCTCACCCAAGTGCCCGCCGGCGTACGTGTCGCGCGACTGGGTTTCGCCGCCTTCGCTGATCGTGACCTCCGGTGCCAGTACGGCCAGTGCCGCCTGACGATCACCCCGCTGAAGTGCCGCATGGAACGCTTCGGCGACCGCCTCGGCGGCTGGCACTGCCTTGGGTGTCAGTCCGTCCAGTGACAGCGGCGTTTCGGCCGCTTCGTCGTGCGTATGCTCGTGATCCTCGTCGCCATGGTCGTGCCCGGCTTCCGGTGCCACACCATGGTCGTGCGCTTCACCGCCATGTTCATGGCCATGCGCATGCCCTTCGCCGGCGCTGTCGCCCGCCAGGGCCTTGTACTGCTCGGGCGTCATGCCCGGCATCTTGCGAATGAACGCGACCATGTTCCAGATCGCTTCGTCGCTGTGCGTGGTGCCCCACGCCGGCATACCGCTCATCTTCACGCCATGCTTGATGACCCAGAACGCTTCGCGGGGATCATGCACGCCGTGCTCGACCAGGTTCGGTGGTTGGGGGTAGAGGCCCGGGCGAATTTCCGAATCGCTCTCCTTCATGCCGGGCGCGAGATGGCACCCCGTGCACATGGCCGTGTAGTGCTCGGCGCCCTCGGCAATCATCTTTGGATCGTCCAGGTTCGGCACCGGAATATTGCGTGCGCGCACTTCGATGGACCGCTCACGCAACGCGTTCAGCGCGGCATACATCGGCTTGGTGTGGTGATCGTCGGCGCCGATGTTGTAGATGCCCGAATAGATGAAGGCGCCTGTGACCACGGCGACCACGCCGACGGCCGCCACGATCCCGACCACGATTTTGGTGTGCTTGTTCATGATGGATTCCCCTTAGAACCAGAGACGGATGCCGGCCATAATCTGCCGGTCAAGAACGGGTTGATGATCCTGGCGGGCGTAGTCGGCCGTCGTGCCGATGCGACGCACCCAGTTGATACCGATGTAGGGCGCGAACTGGCGCCGGATCTCGTAACGCAGCCGCAAGCCAAACTGCACGTCCGACACGCCACTACCGATCCGGCGCGCCGGATCGTCTTTGCCGTAGAGGTTCATCTCCGCTTCGGGCTGCAGGATCAGGCGCTGGGTAAACAGCAACTCGTACTCGGCGCGCAAGCGTGCTGCTGTGCGGCCGTTGCTGCCCACGTAGCCGGTTGCCTCCAGCTCGAACCAATACGGTGCCAATCCCTGGATGCCGGCAGCGGCCCAGGTGCGATGAGGCCCCTGGCCGAAATCCTGCCGTGCCCCCAGTTGGGTGCTCCAGTACGTGGCGACGGGGCGATTCCAGAAAGCCTCGAGGTTCGCGTCCTCCAGTTTGCCGCCACTGCGTTCGCCTTCGGTGCGGACCCATAGCTTGTTGGCGTCGTTGCCATACCAGCCCTCGGCCTCCCAGTTCTGCCCATGGGCGTCACGACTGTGGAAGGCTTCGAGCTGATCGATCAACAGCATGCCCAGTGGGGCGTTATCCCGCATGTCCATGCCCTTCATGTGGCTTGGGGCGATGCCATCGGAATAGTCGGGACTGCGTGCATCGGGCGGCGCATGGCCACCTTGCATGGGCCCCATCGTCATCCCACTACCCATGCTAGACATGGCGCCGTGATCCATCCCGGGCATGGTGTCGTGCGACATGCTCTGATCGTGATCCGCCGGTGCGGGTGAGGCCATGGGGGCCATGCCGGGCATGGTCGAGTGATCCATGCCCGCGTGCGGGTCCACCGCCGACGGGCTCGATGTGGGCGCCACGGGCATGGACGAGGCCGCTGCCTTCGTTGGGGTGGGAGCTGGCGTGATGGGCGTATCGGTCTGCCGCGTTGGCATGGACATACCCGGCATCGCACCGTGATCCATGCCCGGCATGGCGCTCATGTCCATGGGGGCGGCACTGCTGGCCGGTGCCGGAGCGGCTTGCTGGGCAGCGACCGCCAAGGGAAGTGCGAGACAGAGCGCACCTATCAACACGGGGTGTGAGTATGCGGCGGGACGATGGAAACGTGATCCGCTCATGACACCACCACCTCGCGGAACATGCCCGCCTCCATGTGGTACAGCAGATGGCAGTGGTAGGCCCAGCGGCCGAGGGCATCGGCCGTCACGCCGTAGGTGATGCGCTGCGCCGGCTGCACGTTGATGGTGTGCTTGCGCACCTGGAACTGGCCTTCGGCGTTCTCCAGCTCGCTCCACATGCCATGCAGGTGGATCGGATGGTTCATCATGGTGTCGTTGACCAGCACGATGCGCAGGCGCTCCCCATGGTTGAAGTGCACGGGCGTGGCGTCGGAGAACTTCACCCCGTCGAACGACCACATGAAACGGTCCATGTTGCCGGTCAAGTGCAGCTCGATCTCGCGGCTGGGTTCGCGCGGATCGATGGAACCGCCGATCGTGTGCAAATCGGCGTAGGTCAACACGCGCCGGCCGTTGTCGCGCAGCCCGATGCCGGGATCGTCCAGATTGGTGCGCGGCGTGTCGACGTGCATGTCCACGCCGGGGCCGTATTCGGTCCTGGCGTGATGGACCGGGGGCGCCGCACCCATCGCCATACCAGTCATGTCCATGCCCGGCATGTCATTCATATCCATGCCGGCCATGCCTGACATGTCGTGTATGTCGCCATGATCGCGACCCATTGCGCCCATCATGTCCTGCATGCTCAGCCACAAGCGTGGATCCATGGCGGGCACCTCCGCTTCCAGGCCGGCGCGCGGCGCTAAGGTGCCGCGCGCATAGCCGGTGCGATCGATGGACTGCGCGAAGACGGTGAAGGCGCGATCCTCCTGCGGCTCGACGATCACGTCATAGGTTTCGGCCACCGAAATGCGGAATTCGTCGACCGGCACCGGGTCGACATCCTGTCCGTCGGCGGCAATCACGGTCATCTTCAGCCCAGGAATGCGCACATCGAAGAGCGTCGACGCCGAGCCGTTGATGAAACGCAGGCGAACCTTTTCACCGGGCCGGAAGAGGCCCGTCCAGTTCCCGGCCGGCGCGGTGCCGTTCATCAGATAGGTGTAGGTGTAACCGGAGACGTCACCCAGGTCCGTCGGGTTCATGCGCATCTGGTTCCACATCTTGCGCCTGTCCAGTGCCTGACTCAGCCCCTTCTCGCGAACATCGCGGAAGAAATCCGGAGCCGTCGGCTGGGCGAAGTTGTAGTAATCGCTCTGCTTCTTGAGCTTGGCGTAGATGCGATCCGGGTCCTCATCGGTCCAGTCGCTAAGCATCACAACGTAATCGCGATCGGTCGGATAACGCTCCGGACCCGCCGGCGCGATCACCAGCGGACCATAGAGACCGGTCTGCTCCTGAAAGCCCGAGTGCGAGTGGTACCAGTAGGTGCCAGCCTGGCGAACTTGGAAGCGATAAACAAAGGTTTCGCCGGGTGCGATGCCGTCAAAACTCAGGCCAGGCACCCCGTCCATGTGGGCCGGCAGCAGGATGCCGTGCCAGTGGATCGAGGTGGGGGTACGTAGCCGGTTGCTAACGCGCAGGGTGACCGTCGTGCCTTCCTTCCAGTGCAGGATCGGCGCGGGAACACCACCGTTGACGGTCACGGCAGGTCGCGCCACGCCGGTGTAATTGACCGGTGTCTCGGCCACGGCCAAATCGAACTCGGTGCCGCTCAGCGCCGTGGGTTGGCCCGGACTGGGCAGCGCCCAGGCGTTGTTTGGACGCCACAGCCCCAGTCCGGCGCCGGCGCCGCCCAGAGCAATACCTTGAACGAAGCGGCGCCGCGACACATCGATCGCGGGCGGGGGAAAACGTTTCATTGCCAACTCTCCAAGGCGAACGACGTCGTGCGTCGTCGCCAATCACTGCCACTTGCCATACGTCACCGATACGGCGACACGCGAGCAAGGCTCATCGACAGGGAGTGTCAGGCGGACGGTGGTCGTAACGGCGGCGCGGCCGCCAAAGAGGGGGTGTTGGGCCTCGCCACACGGCCGTAAGCCGCGGTGATCGTGGTAGCGGCCGTGACGGTGGCGGAGTCAGGCGGTAACGCCGTGCCGCACATGGCCGCGCAGCTGCAGGTGTGGCCCACAGGACCACCACAGCAGCCTGCCCTGGAAGAGCAACAATCGAATGACGTCTTAGCGGTTGCTGCCACGCCATGGTGGCAATGATCACCGGCCATGGCCGTGACGGCGTGGTGGTGATGGGATGGTGCAGCGACCGTGCTTCCAGCCAAAGGGGCGGCGGATAAGGAGGTGATGATCAGCATCAGCCACGCCCACACCGCCATGACGCGAAGGCCACGGGAGCGTGCAAAGGGGCGCAAGGATGCCGTCATAAGGGCCAGCTTACCCTTCGCTATACCACCCCTCAACTCTGGAGGTGGGTGTAGCTGTCTCAGGGTTTACTGAAACCCAGGTGCAGAGTGATCTGGTCCCCGGCTTTCAGCGACGCGACGCTTGACGGCGGAAAATGGACCTTTAATGGCATGCCGGCTGCGGTGACATCCACCACGCCCGTCTTGGCATCGACCGCCGACACGGTAGCCGGCATGGTGTGCATGCCCTGCATATGGGCATCATGCATGCCTTTCATCCCCTCCATTCCTTGCTGATCGTGCATGGCGCCGGTGGGAGCGGGCGTCTGCGGTGCCCCTGGCGGCATATCCTGGGCCGTCGCCAGACCACTCGCCAACATCAGGCCCAACGCCAGGGGGCCGAACCGCCCATATCCCGTTACGTTGATGGTCTTCATCGCGACCTCCATGAAAGTGGCAAACCATCAAGAGCCTGCGCCGACCGGTGTGTAGGATGGTTGAATATCGTGATAAGGCCGCCTTAGGGAGCAAGCATGGCATCGCATGAGATCGTGGTTCGGCTGATCGAGCGTTGGCGGGAGGACGCGGGCGGTACCTACCAAAGCTGGTTCCTATGGGATCAGCGACTGAAGAACTTCCGGGCCATCCGGCGCGGGCTGCAAGCCGTGGTCGCGGAGATCGAGACCGACACCTTCGGCAACGCCTACCGTGGCTCCTCCCTGGAAACCGTGGTTCACTCGATCGCCGAGCAACGACAGATTTTTCGCGGGGCCGACCATGCGTTCCTGTGGAAACCCAAACTGCGTATTCCCGACATCTATGAGCATCGCGGCAATCAGCAGGCGTTCGGCCGCTTTCTCAACACCTGCCTATGCGGCAACGACGAGGCCGAACTCATCCAGGCGGTTCATGCGCTGGATCGGCAGGGCATCAAGGGTCTGGGGCCTGCGGTCGCCAACCTTCTGTACTTTCTGCATCCCACCTTGGCTGTGCCATTCAATACCGCCATCGTCAACGGTTACAACGCGCTGACTGGCGCCAAGGTGAAGCTCGGTCGCTGGGATGCCTACTTGGCCATGCGCGAGGGCGTGCTCGCGCTCAACGCCGCGCACCGCACGCGCTTGTCCAACGACCTGGGGGCGATCGCTGGCTTTCTCTTTGACATGGGTAGCGGACGCTACCCCTTGCCACTGGCAGATGATGCGCCGGACGCGCTCAGCCGATGGGAAGCCGATTTGGCGCGCATCAGGGAGGAAAACGCCGCTCACCGTAAGGCGATGGAGCTGGCTCGCGATCAGGATCACACCCATACCCAGGTGCAGGGTTGGTTGCGCGATTTAGGGCGGGCCCTGGGTTACGACGTATGGATTGCTGCCAATGACCGTAGCCGAACTCACGGGGAGAGCCGGCTTGACGACGGTTGTCTGCATTGTTTGCCACTCGCGTTAGAAGAACATCGCGCCGCAGATGCGATTCGCTTGATCGACGTGCTATGGCTGGACCGAGGCACGAAGCGTGTCGCGGCGGCTTTTGAAGTCGAACACACTACGAGTATTTACTCGGGCATTGTGCGGATGCTTGATCTTGCGCTCGGTGCGCCGGATCACGCGGACGCGCGCTACTTCCTGGTGGCACCGGATGCTCGTGAAAGCGATGTTCGCGCGCAATTCGCACGCCCGGCTTTCAGTCGCGTGCACGAGCTGGATCTACGTTATCTACCTTATGGCGCCCTAATGGCCCATCGCGAGGCCATAGCGCGTTTTGGCACGGGCATGAAGGGGCTTGACGCCATTGCCATGCCGCTTTGAGTCAGCCTGTGCAAACCAAGGCTAACGCTTGATGGGAAACTCGCATGCGTATATGTGGAGGATACGGCGCTTGCCAGGTTTTGCACTGGACTGGCAATCACCATAGGCTGCGGACTCGGCGTTTTGAAAGAGCTGTGGCCTCGGCTTGGGGCCCATCACCGCTATACCGTCATTGAGAGGTGCGTGACGACCCATGTCATCACATTCGCTCGAACAGTATCTGAAGGCGGCGCAGCGGCCCAACACGCAGCGAAGCTACGCCTCGGCGGTACGTCATTTCGAAGTGACGTGGGGGGGGCTTCTGCCGGCCACATCGCAGACCGTGGCGGACTATCTCGTCACCTACGCCACATCGCTATCGATCAACACACTTCGCCTGCGCCTGGCCGCCTTGGCGCAATGGCACGCTACCCACGGGTTCGTCGATCCGACGACTGCGGACCTCGTCAAGAAGACCATGAAGGGCATTCAGGCACTCCATCCGGCCAGGGAGAAACGCGCCGAACCTCTGCAGCTGACTGTCCTTGCCCGGGTCGCAGACTGGCTCGATGCCGCCATTGTCGCAGCGGATGCGCACGGCGACGCCCCTGAAGCGCTCCGCTGTCGGCGCGATCGCGCCCTGTTGCTGCTCGGTTTCTGGCGCGGTTTTCGCATCGACGATTTGGTGAGCTTGCAGACCGAACACGTCGCCGTGGTGCCTGGTCAGGGGCTCACGTGTTTTCTCACGCGCACCAAGACCGATCGCCAACAGGTAGGCACCACGTATCGCGTTCCCGCCTTGAGCCGGTGGTGCCCGGTGACCGCGACGCTGGATTGGATCGGATATGCAGGCCTGACGACGGGGCCGCTATTTCGCGCGATCACGCGGACAGGTACGGTGTCCGTCCGCGCCTTGCACGAGAATAGCGTGGTGCCGATGCTTCGCCGCCTGTTCACGCGTGCGGGCCTCGCCGCCGTCGAGGTTTACAGCGGCCATTCGCTGCGCCGCGGGTTTGCGGGATGGGCCAATACCAACGGATGGGATGTCAAAGCCCTGATGGAGTACGTCGGCTGGAAGGATGTGCATTCGGCCATGCGCTATATCGATGGAGACGATCCCTTCGCGCAAGCCCGCATCGAACGCGGGCTCAACGAGCCTATCCCTTTGTATATAGGGCACGATGACGACTAATCCACACCGACTGGCCATCCTCGCCAGCGAAGAAATCGATGACCTCTACGGCCTGCCACAATTCACTGACGACGAGCGGCTTCTGTACTTCGACCTGAGTGCCGCCGAACAAGCGGCGGTAGCGATGCGCCGCGGTACAACCGGCGTGTATCTGGTACTGCAATTAGGCTATTTCAAAGCCAAGAGGCAGTTTTTCGACGTTGAGCCGGAAGCGGTGCGCGAGGATGTGCAGCATATCGTCACCCGGCATTTTCCGGATATTGCCTGGAAGACCGTTCGATCCCCCACGCAACCGACGCGTGCCGCGCTGCAGAAGCTCATTCTGCAGTTGTTGGATGTTCACCCATGGAGCCGGTCTGCGCGAGGAGCACTGGTCGAGCGCCTCCAGCATCTGGCCATGCGCTCGACGCAACCTCGCTACCTGCTGCGCGAAGCGCTCCATTACGTGGAACGAGAGCGCTTCGCCACACCCGCGTACAGTACCTTTCAGGACATCATCGGTTGGGTGGTCACCCACGAGCGCACGCGATTAGCGCGCTTACTGGAACAGGCGCTGACGCCCGATATACGCACTCAGCTCGACACCTTGCTGCAGGCCGATGAATCCGTGTATCGGATCAGCGCGCTCAAGCACGAACCCAACGATTTCAGTTACAAGGCGCTCAAACAAGAAGTTGAACGACGTCAGCTCTTTCAGCCGTTGCATACGTTTGCTCAGCAGTTCCTGGCAGCGGCAGGCATCTCGCAGGAGAGCGGTAAGTACTTTTCTTCCCTGGTGATGTACTACACCGTCTACAAGCTTCAGCGTATGGCACCGGCCACCACGCGGCTGTACCTGTTGTGTTTCGCCTATCACCGCTACCGGCAGATCAACGACCATTTGATCGAAGCCTTCATGGTTCGCGTCGATGGCTACGGCAAGCAGGCGAAGCTGGCCAGTGAAGAAGCGATGCGGCAAGCACTGACGGACGCGAGCGAACACCTCAAGGCCGCCGGTGAGGTGCTTCACCTGTTTGTCGACGACACGATTCCTGACGATGCAGTGTTCGCGACGGTGAAAGCCAAGGCGTTCAGCTATCTTGGTCCCGAACGCATTCCGCTGGTGGCCGACTACATGCGGAACATCGCCTTCGACAAGGTGGGTTTCCAGTGGGCGTACTACACCACGCTGTCGCCAACCTTCAAGCGAAACCTGCGCCACTTGTTCACCGATCTGGATTTCGCTGGCCGGGTCGAACATGCGCCACTCATGGCGGCCGTCGACTTCCTGCAAGGCCACCTGCGACTGGGGCATACCCCGCGACAGATCGATCGGGCCACGTTTCCGGTCGACCTGATCCCCAAACGATTGCGTGGTTATCTGTTCGTCGCCGAAGAGGGCAAGGGCCGCGCCAAGCGACTCGACGTCGATCGCTACGAGTTTCTCGTCTATCGCCTGCTCTACGAGGCGATGGAAGCGGGGGATGTGTTCGTCAAGGACAGCAACGAATTTCGTCGCTTCGAGGATGATTTGATCAGCGATGAGCGCTGGAACGACAAGGAGGCGGTGTTACGTGACCTCGATGCCCCCATTCTGCAAGCCCCTATTGAGGATACCTTGACGGCGCTACGCACTCAGCTGGAAGCGAAGTATCAAGCGGTGAACGCCCGCATTGCCGAGGGTGACAATGCGCATATCACGGTGCGTGGCAAAGGCGACAAGCGGCGCTGGAATCTGATCTATCCCGCGCTTGACGAGTCCCTCAACAACCCGTTCTACGCGCAAATGCCGGGCATCGGCATTGCCGATCTACTCTGGTTTGTGGCGGGAAATACCGGGTTTCTGGATGCGTTTTCGCACGTGCTGGAGCGCTACGTCAAACAGGCGCCGGATCCTCGCGAGATTCTTGCCTGCATTGTCGCGATGGGTACCAACATGGGGTTGTGGAAGATGGCCGAAGTCTCCGGTCTCAGTCACGCCTCGTTGCTGTCCACCGCCCGTAGCTTCCTGCGCCAGGAAACCGTACGCGGCGCTAACGATGCCATCAGCAACGCCACCGCTCGGTTGTCGGCGTTCCATCTTTTCAATATCGGCAACCATTTGCATTCGAGCAGCGACGGTCAGCGGATCGAAACTCAAATCGACACGATCAATGCACGGCACTCACCGAAGTATTTCGGCATGAAAAAGGGTGTCAGCGTGTGCACGGTGGTGGCCAATCATGTCCCGATCAACGGGCAGGTCATCGGTGCCCACGAGCACGAGAGCCATTACGTGTTCGACTTGTTGTTCAACAATACGTCCGAGGTCAAGCCCGAACAGCATTCGACCGACACCCACGGCACCAACCAGGTCAATTTCTGGGTGTTGCACGCGTTCGGCTATCGCTTCGCGCCGCGCTACCGCGATCTGCGAACGAAGGTCGATTCGTTGGTCGGTTTCAAGTCACCGAATCAGTACGGCAGTGCGCTCATCAAGCCAGCACGCAAGGTCAATGAGGCGCTGATCGTGGCCGAATGGCCCAATATCCAGCGGATCATGGCGTCACTGGGACAGAAGGAGGTGACCCAGGCCACGATCATCCGCAAGCTGAGTAGTTATGCCCGTCGAAATCAGACCAAGAAAGCCCTGTGGGAGCTGGACAACATCTACCGGACGCTCTATATCCTCGATTTCATCGACGATGTCGGATTGCGCCAGAGCGTCCAGAAGGCACTCAATCGAGGCGAGGCCTACCATCGTTTCCGCCGGGCGATCGCCTACGTCAATAGCGGAAAATTCCGCGTACAAACGGAAGCAGAGCAGCAGATCTGGAACGACTGCTCGCGCCTGATCGCCAATGCGATCATCTACTACAACACCGCGTTGCTGTCCCGTATCTATGATCAAAAGCGTGCAGTGGAAGACGAGGGAGCCATCGAAATACTCAAGGGCATGTCGCCGGTGGCTTGGCAAAACATCAATCTGTTTGGCACCTTCGAGTTCACTCCCGGCAAAACGAGCGTCGATCTGGATGCGTTAGCGGCGCGGCTGGTGGACTTGGTCAACTGGAACGAGGCGGGGCATGGCACCAATGAGTTCAATACGGGCCAGAACTCCCGCCAAGGCATTGATGTAAAAAGCTTTTTATAGCTTATTTTATAGAGTCGGGGGATGGGCACAAATAGCCAAATAGACGTCTATTCATCTCGCGTGCGAAAGCTGAGCAAGGCGGTTCGCAACTCGGCGCACATTCTCGACGCCGCCGCGCACACGGATGAGCAGCATGTGCGATGGCGCCGGCTGTTCGTGACCCTCACCTATGCCGAGGACGGCATGTGGCAAGCCGGCCACGTTGGTGATTTTCGCCGCGCTGTGCGCGATTGGTTCAAGCGCGAATGTCGCGGCACGCGCATGCGCATGGTTTGGGTGATGGAGCTCACGAAGCGCGGTCGGCCGCACTATCACTGCATGATCTGGATTCGGGCGATGGACTACTTCCCGAATCCACACAAGGCCGGTTGGTGGCCGCATGGCTTCGCACACGTGCTGAGCAGCAAGGTGCATATCAATCGCCCGGTCGCCTACATGGCGAAGTACGCGAGCAAGTTCACAGCGGAGCAGGCGAGGCACGTGCCGAAGGGCGCGCGCCTGTACGGCGTAAATGGCGCCACGCCGGAAGGCAAACGCGTGATTCGCTGGTGGCGTGCACCGGTTTTCGCGCGCGACCACTTCGGCGGCGCCGCCGACATTCGCAAGGTGACGGGCGGCTATTTGAACCGGGTGACAGGTGAGTTCCTGGCATCCGAGTGGAAGGTAACGATCACGCCAGCGGGGCGTGTATTCGCATGGCGGTATATCCCGCCTCTGACAACGGAGACAGTGCAATGAGTTTGATGAAAGCCTTGGTGATTTCGATCCTTCCGCGTGAGCCGGAGCCCGCGCGTTTCGAGCGCGACGGCGTTGTGCGCGACTACTTCAAGCAGTGGGCCACGGTGGAGGTGGATGGCTTGGTCAACTCGTTCGAGTTCTCCAACGACGAGCCGTTGCCGGCCGGCCCGGCCACGCTCGATCCGCGCAGCTTCACGATCACCAACGGTCGCCTGACGCTTGGTCGCCTCAAGTTGGTCCCGCTGGCAAAGCCGGCGCAGCCGAGCGCTGCTCAGGCGAAGTAACAGACAGGAGGTCGCTGTGCCGAATCTCATTGCGACGTGTGCGCCCGAGAACGTCGATGCGGCGACCTCAACGTGTACCCACCTTGAGTGGGTCAATTACGCAGGAGGACTGCCGCCCCTCTCAGCGGCCGAAGGCTCAGCTATCTCCGGAATCATCATCGGAGTGTGGGCCATTGGTTTTCTCGTGCGGCGAGCCAGAAAGCAAATGGAGAGTACGGAATGAACAAGCTGACCAAGTTCCGCAACATGGTTGCCAACAAGTACAACGCCGCCGGTCTCGCGCTGTTCGGCCTCATCGCCTCGAACTCGGCGTTCGCGTTCGATGCCGACCTGACGAGCGGCCTGACCGCCGAAGCCTCATCGGGCAAGACCCAGCTCTACACCATCGGCGGCATCATCCTCGGCCTTTGCGCCGTGGGCGTGATCATCGGCTTCGCGCGTCGCCAGACGAAGTAAGTCCCTTAGCCCGCCTGGGCAACTGGGCGGGCTTTCTCTTCTCTACAGGGATGTTTGCCGTGGTTGGATATTTCGTGATGCTCGCGCTTCTGCCTTCTGCATGGCTGATGTTCGCGCCATGACCTCCCGCCGGATCAGCGTGAAACGTTGGGCGATGGTTGCGTGCCTCTTGCTGGTGGCGTTGGCGGCCACTCCTGCGCACGCTGCGGCGTTTCGTACCGGAGCGGAAGCCTATTCCGCCTGCGTCAATCAAATTCCCGCCCTTGAAAAGCAGTGGGGAAAGTCAGGCTTCTCATACCGTTGCGAGTCAGCCGCGCCATACCCCGGAGAGGCGGGAGCATTCAAGTTGATACAACACCGCCCGGAAGGGACGGACGATGAACTGTCTCACCTCGGCTATTACAACGCGACGACCTGCGTAGCACCGCAGGTACTCGACCCGGCAACTCAAACTTGCGTGAGTCCCGACCTTTGCAAGTCCTCAGCCATCTTTTCTGGCTGGCTCGATTTCAGCGGCAATGCGCCGACCATCATGTGCAAGGAAGGCTGCGCCTACATGTTCGGCTCTGGCACGAGCGGCGCCAAAGTCGATGGGGGATCGGAGCAGCGCTACACGGGCAGCTTTGAGCCTCTCGGTCGTAAATGCTCGGCGGGCGAGTCGTCCTCTGGCTTGGGCGAACCCGGCATTGGCGAACCTCCCGGCGACGCCAACGACAAGCCCAGCGACGACAGCAAGCCAGCTGATGGGGACGACAAACCCTCGGATGACAGCAATAAGCCGGATCAGGGTGACGGTGACAAACCGGGCGAAGGTGGCGACAAGTCCGGGGAGGGTGGCGACAAGCCGGGCGACGGAACGGACGCGAGCAAGGGGGAGGGCGACGGCAAGAACGACGGAAAGGGCGATGACAAGGGCACGGCTAGCGGGGGTACCGATTGCACGTCTCCGCCCTCCTGTGCCGGTGATGCACCGACTTGCATGGTTGTCCAGCAAACGTGGGCACTGCGGTGCAATCAGCCCGAGTGGACCAAGGTTAAAGACAGTGACGGCGATCAGTACAAGACGCCGACCGTCAATCGAAGCGACGTATTCAAGACCGAAACTATTGATCCGAGCGCGCTAAATCAAAGTAGCTGGGCGGGCAATACGTGCCCCGATCTCGGCACAGCACAGATTTTCGGTACGTCGTGGTCGCCTGACTCGACGTTGTTCTGCAGGTGGCTTCAATACATTCGCGCCGTAGTTCTTCTCGCGGGCGCTGTGTGCAGCTGCCTCATTTTGGCAGGCGGGGTGAAAGACTGATGCCGGCGATTATTGCTTTGCTTGGCCGCATGTTGTCCTGGCTGGTGTACACCAAAGCCGGCAACTGGATCATCTCGGCGTTGATGACTCTTGGCCTCACCATCGGCGTTCAAAAAATGACGATGCCGGCCCTTATCGCTTACATCCAGTCTTACGCAAGCGGCCTGCCTCCCGTGGCGTATCAGGCCTTCGGTGCTGTGGGCATGGACGTCTTTTGTTCAATGGTTCTTTCCGCGTTCCTCGTGCGCTTCACGGGCATCGCGCGTATGCGTTTCGCTGCCTCGGCGGAGTAAAAATCCAATGATCTATCTAAAGACAGGCCAGCCGGGCCACGGTAAGACCTTGCGCGCCGTGCAAATGGCGCTGGAATTCAAGGCCAAGGGCAGGGAGGTTTACGCACATGGCGTGCGTGGCCTGAAGTATGCCGAAGCGGGCTTTCACGAGTTGCCCGACCCTACCAAATGGCAGGACTTGCCAGACGGTGCGGTCATTTTCATTGACGAGTGCTACACCGTCTTCCCGAAGGGTGGCGGCACAGCCAAGGTGCCGGAGTTCATTGAAAAGCTCGCGACACATCGTCACCGCGGCTTCGATTTCATCCTCGTGTGTCAGCAAGCCAGTAAACAGCTACACCCTTTTATTCAAGGTCTCGTCGACCAGCACGAGCATATCCGCCGCAAATTCGGCTTCAAAAAGTCAGTGATCCTCTCTTGGGATCGCTATGAGTCGAACACGCGCAACAGCGATAGCAAAAAACTGTGGAGCTTCCCAAGCGCGCTGATGAAGCGCAACCTCTATGAATCGACCGTGCAGGACACGACGGAGAAGCGCATTCCATGGTGGATATTCGCCTTCCCGATACTCGTCGCGTTGATCATCTACATGGTCCACAACTCGAAGAGTTTTTGGAGCGGTAGCGCGCATGGCGAAGAAGCCGCGCAGCAGCAGGACAAGCCCGGCAATCGCGCCCCTACCTCTGGCGGCGACACCCAGGTCAAACGGCCTGACGATCTAGTTGCATGGCTCACGCCGCGCATAGAGGGCCAGCCATGGACCGCCCCCGCCTACGATCAGCGTCCCGTGGTCTCGGAACCGGAGGTCTTTTGCATCTCAGTCGATGATGGGCGATGCCGCTGCATTACAGAGCAGGGCACGCATTACGTCATGAAACCGGACTTGTGCCGCGCCACGGCCAGCGGCGGCGCCTACAACCCCACGCGCCGCGCTCCCGGCCAACCGATGCAATCAATACGCTCTGGTGCCGACCCATCGACTGAGTCCGTTAGTAGTGCCTCCGATGGCCTTTCAGTCGCACCCTCGAAGTGGAAGCCAGGCGTCGGCATACCAGCCTACCAGCCACCGGGTTCGATGCCCTGGAACTCGGACCCGCGGGGTAGTGGCAAAGGTCGTAGATAGTGCGCCGGCGCGTGTGCGCTGAATTCCAATGTTGTGGATTCGATTCCAGGGCAAAAAAAGGCTCGCATCGCTGCGAGCCCTTTGTTGGATATCCACCAATGAAGTCTTACTTCTTCTTGGGGTTAAGTTCTGCCGCATCAAAGGTCAGGCCAGCCGTAGGGACGGGCAATTGCGTGATCGTGACATTCTCGATCTGGGTGACCACACCTGGCCGCATCTGAGGATCTTCAGGCGACTTTCCGATATTAGTTACGGCAATGGACAGGCCTACGCCGAACGTCCAGGACCCATCGTGAATGCCTTGATGCTTCAAAAGGGCAGTCATCACTTCTTTGGGGTCGAAGGTAAACGCAGTAGGATCAGCCATTGGTGTAACTCACTATTTGCCGTGTGGAATATTGCCCTGCATGCCGAGAAGGCGGCGGCAAGTTGTCGAAGATTCTGACATTTTGACTCGCGCTATTTGTGCGTTCGGTGAAGGTGTGCAGCACCATGGCTGTGAAGCCTCCGCCTGACGTGAGCCATGTTCTAATCTGCATTTCTAGCGTTGGCCGAAGCTGTTCAATCACCTTGTCCGCGACGGACTTCGCGCCCACAAAGGTCGCCAAAGCATTTGTAAGGAACTGATTGACGCTGACGCCGTCCGACTGAGCCATCTCGGCGACTCGTTTGTGGAGACCCCTAGGTATGCGTAGAGCGATTTTTCCGCTGTAGCCATACAGGGCTAGCGGCTCGGGAACTGTTTGGCCGAGCGCAAGTTGAGCTTGAATCCACGAGGCGGCGGCATCCTCCAGATTATTCAAAGCCTCGTTGGGAGTATCGCCTTCAGCTATACACCCAGGAAACTCTTGGATCGTGGCCGTGTAACCACCTGACTCGTCCGGTGTAAGCCGGCGAGCGTAAGGCTTGGCCAAGATGGCTTTAGCCTCGGCTTCGATCGGGTCATTGGTCGTTTTAAGTGCTTTGCGGCTGCTCACTGGTTTTCCTCCGTGAGGTATAGCTCCCACTCATCAACGTCGTTGAGGAGCGCTTCCACGATGCTCAACACAGTTCCTTTTTTCATTTCGCCTGGATGGTTAGGAATAGAGAGTGGGGGTGACAATTCGGGCTGATCCTCTCGAACCCAAGTGGGCTCCTTGCCTCGATTACATTTCGTCCGGCCCAGCTTCTTGGCTACCGCGATGAGTTCCTTCGCTCGTACGCCGCTTGGCGAACTTTGAAGGGCCTCCAGCTCCGCCTTTAATTTCCGTAGCCTATGTTTATTCATGATAGCACCGGTGATATCGCTTCACGCAAACCCCAAGCCCTCGCGCACGGCCGAAAAATATCATGACCTGCGAGACAGAGGGGCCAGGCGGGTGTAGGGGTGCAACCCCTACGGATACGCCTTTGATCTAGGACCTCATTGGTTGTGGGCCTTGATCGGCCAGCCAGGTCAAAAGTCGATCAAGTCCGATCGCCATCCCGACAAACCCGGTTTTAGAACTCTGGAGGCCGACTATGCGAGAGGGCCTCGGGTGTCCAGATTTGTCCCTTGGGACCCTTGAGATATCGTCCTCGAACACGCCATCCAGCCCACGGGCCCGCCAGGTCATGTCGATTTGCTACACGATCTTGCAGCCACGTCGCGATTTCGCAGACGGTGATTGTCCAGCCGGATGGCGCGCGAAGTGATTGATTGTGGGGGTCAAAAGTCCAGTTAAACCGCATGAGAAGCATCCGTGCAAAAGGCAGCACGAAAGCACGAAGCGAGGCGGGTGCCGATGCGGCGAATGGTCCTAACGTAATTTGACATAATATACATTATGCGAAATTCTTGATCGGACTCCGCCGCCGCCTCCGTCTTGGCACGGCCTTCGCTTGGCTGCTTTCTTTGACGCATGGAAAGCGCCAGTGCCACGCCGCCGCTCTCGCCTAAATTGGCTCTACGACAACGACTTGCAGCAGTTCACCACACCCTCTGGCCGTGTGGTGACGCTGCGCGAAATTGCGCAACTTCTACAGGATCACGTCAGCTGCCACTTTGATTTCACCGGACCTTGGTCCGGCTGGCGAATGCGTGGCCATGTCCTCATCGCGCCCGGTGGTACGTACCGAGGATCCAACATCACCGCGTCCAACGCGCTGGGTTATCGTCGCTGGCTTGCGAGTTTTGAGGGTCAGCAGGCCCAACTACCACTGGGCACTCCCCAGCATACGCCGCTCCCGACGAGTCCCGCCGATACAGCCGGCCCCGGATGCATTCCACCTGAGGGAATTCCCGTGACGCCACGGGAAGCGCCGCCACAGGCGCAGGCGGAGCCCGCCTACGTTCCACGACGACGGGCTGAGGTGATTGTGCTGGCAGATCGCCGCCGCGCCCGTGCGAAAGGATGACGCGGTACAGCGGAATCGATGCAGCAAACAGCAGTGCGGCCAGCGCGTAGTGCCCAAGGTCACTCTTGGTCATGGGTTCCTCCCTGTACCAAGAGCGTAAAGGCGGGGTTGGCGGGTTGGCAATCGGACCTGATCGACCTTTGACCTGGCCGGCCAGTGAAGCCCCGGGACCGGTGTGATCCTAGATCAACGGCGTATCCGTAGGGGTTGCACCCCTACACCCCTCAGGCCGCGCCCTTGGAAAACGTGCCCCTAATTAGCTTCCACGCGTGGGTAATAGCCATCGCGCCCGCAATCGCACCACAGACGGCCGCCAAGGCCTCTGGAATCAGGCCGAGATCGGCCAACAAAGCAACAAGCGGCATCAGTTCATCCCCGTGGCAATTTGATGTTGAGGCGGACTATAGGCCTGAGGAATGGTGTCTTTCGGCCAATAGCCGCCTGAACCGCCATCCGCAACCACTACAGCGCCGCCCTGCTCTTTTCCTTTGGCTGGATCGCGCTCGCGGTCATTAGACCTTATGGCGCGTTCCAGCGGCTTGCGAAACGGGTTGTACACACCGTCGCGAGCGATCGCGCGGCACACGCCGGCATCAACCTCGTATTTCGTGCCTTGCTCCGTGTGGCACGTACAGCGCCCATCATCTACGGCAATACAGAAAAGATCGGGCACACCCTGCACCGGCAATTGATCGTAGGCCGGCGCCGTCCACGGTTGCCCAGGCACCCGCGGCTTCAGCCATGCCACGAAATCACGCCTGCGCAAGCTGTCGTCAGCATCCTTCACGGCGCCCGACGATGCAGCGGTGTCACCATGCACCACGTTGCTCGCGGAAGCCGGTCCGCCGTCAGGCTGACCCATGCTCGTGAACGAGTGCTTGGCGTACCACGCCGCGCCACCGATCATCGGCAACAGCACAAACGGGGCAAAGAAGTACCACGGCAGCTTCTTTTTCACCGTGTGCATGGTCGCGCTGGTGTACAGCCCGAACACGTCTTTCGGATAGCGCCACGAGGGCGCCGTCAGCGGATTCGTATCCTTAGCGCAATTCGATTCGTAGCGGTCCCATGTCTTCAGGATCGCGACGTTAAAGCCGAACTTGCGGCGCACGTGGATGTGCGGATCGAGCAGGCCCTTGACGAAGCTGTCCAGCTGGTCGTGCTTCTGGCACACCAGCAAAATGTCATAGCCATGGTGGCGATGCCTCGCCAACGCGTCAACGTGCGGAGGCACCTTCGACCCATTGGCACGCGTGGGCATGTAGTCGTAACACTCATCCAGCAAGATCACGGAACCGTGCGGCAACAGCTGCCACTTCGGCATCACGCGCCCCTGATCGTCCTTATCCGCCACATCGAACTCGCGGAAGTCATGCGGCAGCGGCTTGAAGCCTGTCTTTTCGTAATCCAGTCCCTTGAAGCCGGATGCATAGACCTCGCGGCCCTCCCTCACGTACTGAAGGCCACGCCAGATCGCGTAAAGGCTTTTGCCGTGCCCAGGCTGGCCGGTGACAAGCGTGATCGCCATTACGTGCCCACCTTGCCGACCATCAGGTTAGACGCGAGCTTGGTCGCCACCGCCGAGATGATGAGGCACATGAACACGTCGAACCTCGTGTAGGTGATGAGGTTGTAAACCTCCGTGCTCAGGCCGGAGGCGTATTGCAGCAGCAGGCCTTTCACTTCGGGCATCACGTACTTGTAGGTGACGAACGCGAGCCCGAGCGTCCCAAAAATCTTGCCGATGATGCCGCCAGACTTGAGCAGCATCGTGCTGATGAAAATGCCCATCAGCATTTTCAGGTGCGTCCACAGCCACGCTTTCAAGCCGTCGAACATGTCACTTGTCTCCCAGAATGACCAACGCGCGCCACACGCCCAGCAGCACCATCACGTAGCCCAGCTTGTTCAAGAAATCGCACCACCAGTCCGATTGCAGGTCGTAGTGCCCGAACATGCCCAGATCCACATCGGGAAGCTTCGGGCACTGCCCACCGCCGCCAAAGCCCGAGAAATCGAGCTTATCGACCACGGTAATTTGCTTGTTGATCGACGCATCGGGCTGGTTCGGTATCGCATCCAAACCCGGGACCGTGGTGTTCGTGTCGTCGGTCACCTGTCCTGCTTCCGAGCAGCGAAGAAGCCACGTCTGTTGCGCGATCAACCCCAGTGCCGGACTGCCTTCCACGCGAGGCGGGGTGTTGCAATCGCCACCACCACCGGCAGACGTGCCATCACCCGGAGGCGTCGGCGCCGTGCTGCTCGATGCGGGCGCACCGCTATCGCCAGTGCCGGCGCCATTCTTCGCGCCCGAACCCGTAGCGTTGTAGTTATTCACCGTGACATTGCTAATCGGCCCAGTACCGCCCTGGCTGGTGTAGTTATCCGAAGAGGCAATCTGTGACGACGGGTCAGAGATCGGGGGATTAGGAGGCTTCGGCGCAGGCGAACCCGCGCACAGTGTCGTACCGCCGCCACTCGAACACCCGCCCGACGATGAGCCGCTGGGCGCCGGAACGCACACCTGCCCGCTTCCGCTCGACGCGCAATACTGATTTCCAGCGGGGTCATAACACGAGCCCCCGTCACATACCTTTGGCGCCGGAGGCGCCGGGTTCGGATTCGTGGGCGTCGAACCGGCATAGTCACCTGTAGGCAGCCACGTGGCCGAGCCCGTACAGAACTGTTTTCCATTCCAAACGCCGCACACTTTCACGGCGCCGTCGTCATCCGTCTTGAGTGCGTATTTGCACCCGGCGTTCACTACCGTCGTGTTCGTGCCGTCGAACGCTTGATGCAGCGGCGGGCGCGCTTTGCACACGGCAGTCTGCGGGTCTGCACCCGCCGTCATCGTGCCAAAGAAAGAAACGAAATCGCTGTATGGCGGACCCTTGTAAGCAACGTTGTACCCGCCACCGGTCCACCCATTCGTGCCGGGGCCGTGGTACACGCACGCCTCCGTGAAATTCGCCGCAGGGAAACCCTGAGCGGGGTACTGCGCCATGGCGCCCTGACACGCCGCGTAGGCCGACGCCAGATCGGGATAACCAGCAAACGCGCGCGGCGCGAACGATAGCGCCACAACGCACACAATCAGTCCCCAGAGAATGCGAGCCACACCGCCCCCAGAAACGCGATCATCACGAAGTAGCCTGCGTAGTCAGCAATAGTCATCACCGGCTCCCAAGAAAAAAGGCGGCGAGTTACCCCGCCGCCGTGTCACGCCACTGCCCTGGCTTAGTGCATGGCCTTCTTAATCAGCTGCCACGCCACGATCAGCACGAGCGCACCGGCGACCGCGCCCACCACGGCCACGATCTGCGGATTCACGCCCGAGATCGCGGTGACCACCGCCGTGGACATGTCGTCGGCAGCAAAAGCCGGCGCAGCGATGAAGCCACCCGACAGAACGGAAACAACGGCCAGACCCTTGGACTTGAGATTCATGCTCTACCTCTCATTGCATTTCGAATAAGCCGCCCGCAGTAGCCCAAGGCCCAAGCCGTCGCAATCGCTGCGGCAATGGCTGCGCCTTGAGTCGCGGAGAGGGGCGGCAACCCCCCGGGAACTTGGACCCAATGCGGGTCCGTGCACTGCCCTGTGCTCTGGTCGATCGCCTCATCAGGGCAGTACAGGTAAGACATGGCCGGCCCTTACTTCGGCTGCGCAGCCGGCGCAGGCGCCGACTTCTTGAGCGGGACCAGCTTCACGCGACCTAGCGCGAGCTTGCCGTTCATCGTGCCGAACGACTTCGGGTCGAGCGTCGCCGGACCTGCGGGCAGCGGCTCATCGCTGGAAAACTGAAACGACTGTGGCAGGCCGTCGATTTCGACCGTCGCCCACTGGTTGAAGTAGTGGCGCACCACACCGTCGCGCTCAAACTTCGCCGCTTCCGGCTCACGCGGAAGCACGTTGAAAGTCAAACCGTTCATTGGATCGTCTCCGTTAGAGGCGGTATGTACCGCCATGCAAAAACACGCCCGCTTGGCGTGATGGTTACCTTCCACTCGGAAGCCAAAAACTCGCCGGTCACGCGGTTCAAATAACCGCCGGTCACCTTGCGAATGTCTGCCGCGCCGCCCATGGCATCGCGCGCGAAGATCGGCGCACGCCACCAGCGAATCACGCGCTTGCCCTCTTCCGTCGCGCCGCACACGCCGTACAGGCGCGCGCCCTTCGGCACGTGCTTCGCCTGCTCCGCCGTGAACTTGCTCGCGTACTTCGCCATATAGGCGACCGGGCGATTGATGTGCACCTTGCTGCTCAGCACGTGCGCGAAGCCATGCGGCCACCAGCCCGCCTTGTGAGGGTTCGGGAAATAGTCACGCGCCCTCACCCAGATCATGCAGTGATAGTGCGGACGGCCGCGCTTCGTGAGTTCCATCACCCACACCATGCGCATGCGGGTTCCTTGGCAACTGCGCTTGAACCAATCGCGCACGCCGCGCCGGAAGTCACCCACATGCCCAGGCTTCCACGCGCCGTCCTCCGCGTACGTCAGCGTCACGAACAGACGGCGCCAGCGCACGCCCTGCTCATCCACGTGCGCGGCAGAATCCAGAATGTGCGCCGAATTGCGCACCGCCTTCTGAAGCTTTCGCACGCGGGACGAATAGACGTCTATTTCGAGGACTTCGCGAAGCCTTGCTCCCTTTGTTTTATATGGGTCAAGTTCCGTAAAGCCGTCCGCGCCCTGCGCGTCGCGCGCTCCGCGCGCGCCGCACCGGCCGCCGCCGTCTTTCCCAGCCACACCATCAAAAAACTTTTCGCGCGCCATCTCTTTGAATGGCGCATCCATGGCGTTTTGCTGCGCGGCACGCTCACGCACAGCATCGGCGCTGAACCCACGGAAGGCGCGCATGGCTGGATTCGCCCATGCACGTGTGCGCCGCGACATGGCAGGCGGCGCCAACGCGAGAGAGCTTGTCCCCTGCCCGTCGCGCAGGGTGTACAGGCATGGGGTTGCGCCGTCAGCAATCATAGGCAACCCCGAAGGCGTCACCGAGCAACTCGGTGTCCAGTTCCACGCCATCCTCAAGCGCGGCGTCAAGCAGCATCACTGCACACGCCGAGTAAGCGCCCGCGAGATGATCCCGACCCATCAATGCCGCACTGTCCGCGCGCGACTTCATCGCAGCGATATGCTCGCTCACGTCCCTGTCAGCCATGCTCACGCTCCACGCGCAAACGCAACTGGTGTTCCCAGCGGCGCAGATAGTCGATAAGCCGCTCTTTG
The DNA here is from genome assembly GCA_000632805.1 of Dyella jiangningensis. Taxonomy (GTDB): domain Bacteria; phylum Pseudomonadota; class Gammaproteobacteria; order Xanthomonadales; family Rhodanobacteraceae; genus Dyella; species Dyella jiangningensis. Next base: position 1,954,476 of record CP007444.1, read on the forward strand.
CGCTGAAGCGCAGCAACGGCGAGCGAGAGGCCAGAAACCACGCCCTCGGCGTAGATCACAGAGGCATCACGCATCACGCTTTCGCCCTGGCTCATGCGGCCAACGTGCATGCAGAGACGACGGTCGAATGCCGTCGCAGATTCCGAGATCGAGCGCACCGGGCAGCTCACGGCTCCATACCCTCAAGCCAGAACACGAACAGGAGTCCGAGCAGCAGCACGATGCACGCGAGCTCGCCAATGACCTCCGCGCTCACGGCATCACCTTGCGCATCGCGCGGTCGAACCGACGCCAGCGAGACGAACGGCGCAGGAACAACCACAAAAAATGGTTGGAGCAACCTGCGAACAAGCCGCCAAGCCACACGGCCAGAAACGCACCGAGGAGCCCCGCCTTCCACAGCGCGAGCATCGCCTCACCGAACTGATCGACAGTGACCACGTTCACAGCCAGCCCTCTGCCCTCAGGGCGGCATCACGATCAAGGAGGGGCTTCAAGCGGAGCCATAGCCAGAAGGCCGGCAGAGCTACGCAGAGAACGGCTAGAACGATCATCGGAGGCCCCTTGTCGTGTATCCGACTCGGATACAACGGGGCTATGTATACTGGCCGTAGACACCACTGTCAACGGGCTGGATACATGACCGCGACAATTGACCTCCTCGACCAGTACATCAAGGCACGCTCGCTTACTTCGGATAACGCGGCAGCTAAGAGCCTGGGCATAGGCCGTGCCGCTGTCAGCAAATGGCGAAATGGCCTTGGCCATCCCGACGCGGACAACGTGGCAACGATGTGCGCAGCCACCGGCCAAGCAATTGCGCACTGGCTTCCTCTGATTGAGGCGGAGCGGGCGCGCAACCCCGAAGCCCGCAAGGTGTGGCTTCGACTTGCTCAACTGGCTGCGGCAGTCACGCTTGCGGTAGGCCTCTACCCGGCTCACGCCGAGACCATCACCGCGCATGCGGACGTCTCAAATAGTGCGACGTCTATACATTATGCGAAATTAAAGATGCCCCAGAGCTGGCTAATCATTGTGCCCCGTTGGAGCCGAAGCTACTGTTTCTGTTACGTCCCGCTAAGTGATTACGTTACTTTTAGCGAGATCTGTGGAAGTCCGGCGATGTAACGCAATCAGTAGCATCCGGCAGATGCGGCCGGAGCCATCGTCACTGGTTGCAGCCATGAAACCTGAGCCGCGTCATCTGATTGCAGCCATGAAATTTGTGCCGCAAGACCGACAACTTGCGCCATGTGTGACTAGAAACTTGGACCATCGCGTGTAATAGCCCACAAGGTCGGACCAGGGCCGACGGACTGCCAACAATGTTGCGCCACTGTTCTCCGCCACCAGTTCGATTATGGGAATTGGTCAGCCAGCCGTTGATCAATTACTGGACGGTCCCTCAGGCAATCACGAGTCTTTCGTGTCCGGCGGCCTCCCAGTCACCGCGATCCAAGCTGCGCGAGTGTATAGCTCCATTTCAGCGTCGCCGACCAGGCGATCGAGCAGCAGCTTCATATCCAGCTGGTCAGACCGGGATTGCAGTGGCCCACGTTGACGCTCCATCACCAGAACGGTGATCGCAAGGGCTTTCTTCACTAGGTGCAAGTCGCGTAGCTCGATGGTCGTCATGGTGCCCCCACGGCCCGTAGGACGGTTAGCGCGATGCTTCGCCTGCCCAATTGGGCAGCAGGCTGTTGCCCAATTGGGCGGTGTCGCAGTCCTCTTAATTCTGTCGTTTGTCCGCTAATCGTGTCATGTCCGCTTATTCGGTCGTCTTCTGACATCGAGCTATTTGCGACCTGACCCTGCCGGCGACTTCTTTGGTGCGCGAGCGCGTGTGGACGCCTTTGCTTTCGGGGAAAGCGGACGCTTGGGTTTTGCCGCCGCCGCATAGGCTTCCGATAAAGCCTTTTCTAATCCGGCTATCTGGCCGGCTTGCCGCGCGGTCTCTTGTTCAAGGTCGCGCGACTGGGCGGCGACTAAATTGAGCTGGCCCTGCATGGCAGCGACAACATCTTTATGAACCCGTTCCGCGCCTTCGTGCCGTTGCTGCCACTGCTTGGCTTCCTGTCGAGCACGATCGACTTCTAGGTGTGAGCGGTCTTCAGCAGCGCGAATATAGGCCTCCTGCCGCTCACGCTCTGTCCGCAGAACGACCTGATTCTCGTCCAGCTGGGTTCGAAGCATTTGGACTTGTGCAGATAGAGCATCACACTGGTCTTGTAGACGATCGCGCTGCTGCCCCAGATCAGCGCGCAGCGCATGACTGTCCTGCAGCTGGCCGTCGAGAGTGGCGCAAGCGTGCTCGGCGAGATCCCGGGCGGCCTGCGCGTGTGCTGCATTAGTTTCAGCCGCCTGCAGTCGAGCCTCCCAGTCTTCGCGCTCTGTCGCCAGCCGGGTTTGGTCCGCCTCTAGCGAAGCCCGTGCGGTCTCGAAACGGCGCTCGATGGCGCCCTCAGCATGCTCAGTAGCAAGGCGCCATAGCTCGATCATCACCTGCCCCACCGGGCCAGGGACCTCCGGCAGGGCACTTAGCTGCCGGAGCCGCTCTCCAAGCTGGGCGCGCCAACTATCAAGCATGCGGGTGATCGTGTTGGGCGAGCCGGTACCGAGTTCGGCCCGCACTTTCTCCACGGTCGGATTCTCGCCGGCGCCCAGAATGGCGTCCGCGGCCCGATTGACCTGGTCTTGGGTAATGCCGCGTGCCATACCCGGGTCTCCTCGATTGGCGCCCTGCCCGCTTGGATTCGTACTCGCGATAAGTGATGATTATCGCCAGTATGCGCCCTATTTCGTAATGTACATTACATATTATGAAGCATAAGCGCACCTCTGCAGACCTCGTAGCACCCGCTTCCAGCCTGGTGCTGCCGGAACAATTGGCCCAGCAAGCGGCCGATGCGGTGCGCGAACTGCTGGCTGAGGCTGCGGCGGCCAATACCACTCGCAGTTACGCGGCTGCCCTGCGTTACTGGGCCGGCTGGCATCAGACACGCTTCGGCGTCGAGCTGACGTTGCCGGTGACCGAAGCCGTGGTGATCCAGTTCCTGGTCGATCATATTCAGCGCAAAAACAAGGCTGGCTTGGTCACCGAGCTGCCGCCGATGGCCGATCAGGCCTTGGTGGCGGCCGGCCTTAAGGCCAAGCTCGGGCCGCTGAAGCTGTCCACCGTGACTCAGCGCGTGGCGGTGCTCTCGACGGCACATAAGCTCAAACGATTGGCTAACCCGTGCGAATTGGCCAGCGTCCGCACGCTGCTCAGCCGCGCTCGCCGCTCGGCGGTCAAACGTGGTGAACGACCGACCAAGAAGACGGCGATTACACGCCAGGAGCTCGAGGCCATGCTGGCCACCTGCGACGACTCGCTGGAAGGTCTCCGTGATCGCGCCCTGCTCTGCTTTGGCTTCGCCAGTGGCGGGCGGCGTCGCAGTGAGATTGCGGCCGCCGATTTCCGCGACCTGCGCAAGACGGGCGATGACAGCTACATCTACCGGCTGGAGTTTTCGAAGACCCAGCAGGCGGGCGTCAAGGTGGATTCGACGCCGGACAAGCCGATCCTGGGGCGCAGCGCCGAAGCGCTGTCGGCGTGGCTGGAGGCGGCAGGGATTCGCGAGGGGGCAATCTTTCGGCGCATCTGGAAGGACCGGATCGGTCCTGCCTTGTTACCGGGCTCGGTGGCCACGATCGTCAAGCGGCGTGCCGCCCTGGCAGGACTGAAGGGGGACTTCGGCGCGCATAGCCTGCGGTCGGGATTCGTCACCGAAGCCGGCAAGCAAGGCGTGCCGTTGCCGGCAGTAATGGCTATGACGGAACATCGTTCTGTGGCGAGCGTGATAGGGTATTTTCAGGCTGGCGCTGCTGAGGACAACCCTGCGGCGCGGCTTCTGAAATGAAGGGCATTAACTTTGATGGTCTCGGGAATTAGCGATCCTAGGCGGCGCTTGGATCCCCCCCGAGTCCGCACAGGTTCAAGTCAATCCTAGGGGCGTCATGCTGGGTTCCGGCTCAGGTAATGGGACATGGCTCAGCAATAATGACCCAGCAACGCTGTCGAGCACAAAGTCGAGAGCTCAACCAGGAGAGGAATACTGATGGACGCCTTGCTCGAAGACCAGATCCGAGAGTGTTTGGGTCGCGTGGTATACACCCACAAGACGCACGAAAAGATGGCCGACCTGTGCGCCGGCACATTGCGCCGCTTCAAAATTGCCCAGATCGTGCTGTCTGCACTGGCCACTTGTGGCGTGGTGTCTTTGTTCCTGACTGATGAGGTCCTCGCCAAGATCCTCACGGCGCTCCTTTCGTTCACTAACTTGGTGGTCGCCGGTTACATGAAGGGGTTCGATCCTGGTGGCACCGCTCAGAAGCATCGTGACGCCGCTGCGCTGCTCTGGAGCGTGCGTGAGTCCTATCAATCACTTCTGACTGATTTCGTTCGAGGAGCACTTACAGCCAGCGAGGCGGCGAGCCGTCGCGATGAGTTGCAGGTTGCCGTGGCCCGGATTTATCAGGGCGCCCCCCACACCAGCAACAAGGCTTATAAGACAGCACAGCACGCACTCAAAGAGTTACAGGACTACACTTTTTCCGACGAGGAGCTTGATAAGTTTCTTCCCGCGTCACTGAAAAAGAGTGGTCGTGTATGACGGTGCAGCTGGTAAACCATCGACATAGTTCATGGATGCAGCAGCTGGCCGAAGGCTTAGATCTTCCCACCTCTCGCTACGAAGCGGCCGATAGGAGCTATCGGTCCGTCAGCGCATGGCTTGAGCGTGACGCATCCGAATTTGCCGAATGCCATGTGCAGGTTTACACCCAGGGATCCTTCCGTCTCGGAACCGCTATCGCGCCAATCCAAGTAGATGCGGATTATGACCTGGATATCGTTTGCGAGTTTGATTGGTCCAAGCACCAACGGACCCAAGCGGAGTTGCACGCATCTCTAGGTCGAGAGCTGATCGCCTATGCGCGTCGACACAATATGCAGGCACCCTCACCTTGGAATCGCTGCTGGACCATCAACTATGCAGATGGTGCGCGGTTCCACATGGACGTTCTACCCTGCGTTCCCGACGGTCAGCGTCAGCGCTATTTGCGCGAGGTGGCATCGGTGACGTTGGACTACGTAGACAAGTCGGTATCGATCACGGACAAAGAGCATCCGCATTTTCAGACGATCTCGCCGGATTGGCCGGTAAGCAATCCTAACGGGTACGCGGATTGGTTCCACGACCAGATGCGACCGGTCTTTGATGCGCGCCGCTTGCAGATGATGCTAGTGGAAGCTAAGGCCGACGTCGCGGATATCCCGGCGTTTAGGGTTCGCACACCCCTGCAGTTGGCCATCCAGATCTTAAAGCGACACCGTGATCTACGTTTTTTGGACCAGGACACTTCCTTTCGACCCACCTCAGTGGTGCTGACCACTTTGGCTGCTCTTGCTTATCGACAGGAGGCCACAGTGCTGGAGGCTGTAGCGGGGATCATTCAGCGCATGGACGCGTTCATAGAATCGCGCGGAGATATTTCTTGGATTCCGAACCCGGCTGATCCGCGCGAGAATCTTGCAGAGGCATGGAGTGCCGATGTGCGGTATCGGGAAGCCTTCCAGCAATGGCTGGAAGACGTCCGTTCCGACGTACGCCTGGCCTTGGAAAGCGGCTCGCAGGAGGAATTCATTGATGCCTGGTCTCCCCGACTAGGGCGCGACCTCGTGGAGGCAGCGGTCGGGCAGTCGCAAGCCGGCTCCCTCATCACTCGAGCCTTCAGCAACACGATACGCAAGCTACGCGATGCACCGCATCGAGCTCCGGTTTCTTGGCCGCTGGCTCAATCCGGGAGTGTTGCCATCGAGCGTGCGCAGTTCATTCGCAACGGATTTCGACCTCAGCAACTCAACAATGAGGGCCACGTCCCGGCGGGCTCCCAATTGGTGTTCACGGCCGGCACAAATGTGCCACCCCCTTATGAGGTCTATTGGCAAATCATCAATACCGGTGTTGAGGCCATCCGTGCTCGCGATTTACGCGGACGATTTGAGAATGCCAAGGCATCACACGGACACTTAGTTCGCCGCGAGACAGCCGTTTATCGAGGAATTCATAGCGTGGAATGCTTCATCGTCAAGCAGGGGTACTGCGTTGCGCGCTCAGGGCTGTTCGTTGTCAATATTGACTGATCGATGATTTAGGGGGGGGCATGCCGTGAGCGTCGCCATTTGGTTCCAAACATTCTGCGCGGCCCTTCAAGTTGATGCCGTGACGACAATAACGCAACGCTATGGGGCTATCACCACACGCCTTAATACCGACTTTTGGGTGACCACCTCAAGTACCGCCCATAGTCTTTATGCCGGATCTTATGGCCGCAACACGGCGATAAGAGGCTTCAGTGATCTGGACATGGTGTTCCAGCTGCCGCAGAGCTTGTACGCAAGATACGACGGCTACATGAGCAACGGTCAGTCCGCGCTAATACAAGCTGTAAAGACGTCAATTGAAAGCACTTACTCGCGCACCTCCGTTCGAGGCGATGGGCAAGTGATCCAAGTCCCGTTCACCGACGGCCTCACCTTTGAGGTGGTGCCTGGGTTCCAAAATCAGGATGGTAGCTACACTTATCCCGATGCCAATGATGGCGGACGATGGCGACAGACCGATCCGCGCGCGGAGATCTCCGCCTTCCGAACTCGCAACACTGCAGTTAATGGAAACCTGGTTCCATTGGGTCGCATGATGCGACAGTGGAAGGGAGAGTGGTCAGTCCCTATCAGCGGGTTGCTCATCGATACCCTTGCTTATCAGTTCATCGAGAACTACGAGCATAGGGGTAAATCGTATTACTACTATGACTTCCTGTGTCGAGACTTCTTCAAGTTCATGTCTGAAAGGAGCCGGACCCAGAACTACTGGCGAGCCCCGGGCAGTGGCCATCAGGTCTTCGGCGGCGAATTATTCCAGTACAAGGCGTTGCGTTGCTACAACCTTGCGTTAGAGGCGATCGGACACGAGCTGGCTACTCCAAAAAGAGAGTACTCCGCCAAGCGTAAGTGGCGTGAGATCTTTGGTTCGCGCTTTCCGGACTAGCCTCAAGTGGTAGCGCCGCAGAGATTGCCCTTTCCCATCATCACCGCTGATGAAATGCCCTTGACCGTGCAGAGACTCAATCCGCCAGGAATGAGCTTTAAGGAGGATTTGTGAATCGCGATCAATTACTCAAAGAACTTGCAGTCACCGGCTACAACGTCCTGTACGCCGCCAAGAAGCACTTTGCGACCTATGACATCGTTGAGAAAGCTCCAGGCTGGATCACGATTGCAACGCTCGGCATCGGAATTTTTGCATTGGTTATCCCGGGACTTACCAATGAAAAGCTCGCGGCCGCTGTCTTGGTCGTAGGCATCGCCTCCATCTATTTCAACCAGTTCCAGCAACAAAGCGAGAAGTATGCAAAGGCCGGTGGTGAGTTGATACGGCAGTTCAACGAACTCCGAGGTATCTATAGCCATGCGCAGTCACGTGCTGCCGACTCCAGTGTCGACGACTTGGAAGCGCAGTACAAAGGTGTTCTTGCGCAATCAGAACAAGTATGGCTTCACAAGCACATCTTTCTGAGTGACTGGTATGCGCATTACAAGATCTTCTGGCAAGCCCAGATTAGCTGGCTAGACGAGCAGCTTCATTTCAGATTCTGGCGCGACAAGGTGCCACTGACGCTTAGCATGACGCTCGTGCTTACATGTTTGGCCGCTGGCTATTGGGCAGTCTTGGAAGTTATAAAACTGGTTGGATCGCTCGGATCCGCAGGTTAATGCCAGGTAGAGCTCGGCCAGCCCAATGCAAACATGCCGAGGACGTCTTCCTGCTCGGAACCGAATGCTTCTTATCTCACGATAACGGGCTGGACGGTTGCTCTCGGGCAAAGCCAGCCATTGAGAGGTGCGCCTGGGCACCAATTCCGTCGTTTGATCAGATCGGCACTGTGGTTCTAAGCGCATCCTCTTACTCAATCGTAGCAGCGGGCGTACCAGGTCACTACATATCTAACGCCCCCACTGACGGTCTGTTCAATGTCCAGCAAAGTCTCTCTCGAAGAACTCGAAACCATTAGCCAGGTGGATCTTGCTGCCGTTCAAAGGGGAAAGATGGTGTGCACCAGCACCTTTTACACAGAGGGGCAATGGCATCTTTGGCTCCCCAACGGGGACCGGCTTTTTCCCATAAAGTTGATTGATCTGAGTGAGGGCGTCTACTTCGGAACCTCTGCTGCTGCCCCCCACGACCTTCGCCTCAACGCGCTCAATGTGATCGCACAACAGGCATGCATTGCGGGGACTGAGCGCCCTTTCATGGGCATTTGGGATGATCTTTACAATATCGCGGCTTCCGTAGCGAAGCTTGACTTGGTGACGTCGCATCACGGCGAGATCCGCAGTCAACTGAGCCGCATGGTGGTGACAGAGGTGGAATACCTGGCGATCCAGTGTCGGAGCATCTTCGACTATCTCCAAAAAATTCTGAAAACTCTTTGGTCTGCGGTCGGATTCAACGATGGCCTCTCCCCGCCACAAACGCTACCCGATAGCTTCCGGGATATGGTGATGGGTAACGACGGAAAGCTGCGTACCGCGCCTGAAATCGAGGATAGATACAAAATCCTTAGTCCTCTCGCCATCGCGTATGCCAAGCACGCGCGCTTCTTTGCGGATCTTAGAGCGATGCGAGACGCCATCGTCCACAAGGGCGCCAAAACGCCCACGATTTTTGCGACAGAGAAAGGTGCATATATTGAGTCAACGTTGTGGCCCTTTTGCACCATGACAACCTGGCGTGCTGATGAGTTTTCACCCAACAACCTTGTGCCTTTAAAGCCGGCGCTCGGTGCAATGGTGTATCGCACCTTGCTCGCCGCGGAAGAACTGATCACCACGCTTTCATTCTTGGTGAATCTCGGCCCTCCTATCTGTCCCAATCATGTTCTCTTTCTTCGCGCTTCTTCGGGACTTATGTTGGCTGACCTCATGGTGGACGCTGACCAACGTTATGTCCCGACCACCGATGAGGAGCTGTTCTCGGCCATGCTGGCCAGATAGGACAAGGGACTACCTCTGCTCCGGACTTGCTCTGAGAAACCGCCGCTGTCGTGACTTTTTTGGATCTCTAAGTGAACATCCGCGACGTCAGGCTTATGCTGCCGGGAAATCAGGCGCCACGGAGGTGCCGTGGCAATGCAGAGTCAGACCACGACCCTGATCAACAGCCCCTACCCGCGATAACACGGGCTAATCGCCCTGCCCCGGTGTCTGCTATACGTGTGCAGTCGTCACGGACGCCAGTGCACAGGGGCTTTGCAACGGGGAGGGGCCATATACGGACACTTTCCACCCACGATATTACCGTCCGGCTGCTAGAAGACCTTGCTTCCAATTGGAACCCCCTTCTTCCTCAGGTCGAGCCAGTTGATGGCTAGCTTGTAACAGCTTGATCAGAACGGTAGCTTGCCGATCGAGGCACCGCCATCGACGTAAAGCGTCTGCCCCGTAATGAAGCTCGCCTCCTCCGACAGGAAAAAGGCGATCGCCGCTGCCAGCTCTTCCGGCTTGCCAAAGCGGTTCATGGGAACCGAGGCAAGGTATCGCTTTTCACCGTCGCTGCCCGGCAGATTGTTCTCGCGAAACAGGACAGTCTCGGTTGGACCGGGCGCAACGGCATTGACGGTGATGCCGGTGCGAGCCAGCTCCAGTCCCCACGAGCGGGTAAAGCTCACCATGGCGCTCTTGGCGGCTGCGTAGGCAGTACGCTCAATCATGCCCAGGATCGTCAGGCTGGATATATTGACGATACGGCCCCAACCGCGCGCTCGCATGCCCGGCAGCAGCGCCTGCACGGCCTGCACGGCTGGGTGAAGATTGAGTGCGAACGTGGCGTCGAGGTCGTCGATATCGACTTCGCCGATACGGTGCGGGCGAACCATTGCAACATTGTTGACGACACCGTCGAAGGCATAGCGCGAGCTCAAATCGTGCAGGGTGCGCTCGGTGGCCTGGCGGTCGGCAAGGTCCGAGGCGACGAGTTCGCCGGGAAAGCTGGCATCGCCACCTTGCCGCGCGATTCCAACGACACGGTGGCCGTCGCGAGCCAGCCGCTCGGACAAAGCGCGACCAATACCTTTACTGGCGCCAGTGATGAGGAACGTACGAGAAGACATAGATATTTCCAGCGGGAGGCACCTTGCCCAACACTGCCACATCAAGCACGAGCCGGGGCATCGGCCATGGGCGACGAATTCGGTGCGTTGTAAAGACCGACGGGCGCGCTAATGGGCCCAAGCCGAATGAAGGATAACGCTGCAGATATCCCCTCGCCGGAACGCTGGGTCCTTGAAGGCGAGGAAGTCATCATTGAACGTTCCGAAGGTGCTGTCAGGCCTACGCTTTAGGCCTTCGTAGAACGTATCGATAATGGCGTGCTTGAAGTCGGTTTCGCGCGGCCACGCAGCCGTCACGGCATCGCGTTCGGCGTCGGTGAATTGATCGTAGGCGCGGCCGGCCACGTCCATGCCTGCCGCGATGTGTAGCAACGCGGCCTCCGGATGCATGAGCTGCGGAATACCGGGCGTCGTGTGGAACGCGATCGCGCTCCACACCTTGGCAATCTCCTGCTCCGGCAGGCCGTGGCTACGCAGGAAGTCGCGGGCGGCGTTGGCTCCGTCGACTTCGAAACGCAGTGCACTTCCATGGAAGCGATCGGCCAAACCAAGGTCATGGAACATCGCGCCCACGTAGAGCAGTTCAGGATCGAAGTTCAGACCTTGGCGCATGCCTGCCAGCGCGCCCCAGGCATAGACGCGCATCGAGTGCAGAAACAGCAGTTCGCTTTCCGTATCGCGAACGAGCTCGGTGGCATCGCGGGCGATCAAACTGTCGGGGATCTGGATACCCGGTATCTGTGGTGTCGACACGATGGTTTCTCCGGTTATCAGCCTTCTGCCTGGAGCGCTGCCGTGGGCGGATTGCGGAAGCTGATGGCGAGGCGGTTGTAGGTATTCATCAGGCCGATGGCGAACGTCAGGTCGACCAATTCCTTTTCGCTGAAAACGGCCGAAGCGGCTTGGTAGTCACGATCGGGCACACCGGTCTCCGCAACGCGCGTCACGGTTTCGGCCCAAGCAAGAGCCGCTTTCTCGCGCTCGCTAAAAACTTTGCCGGCCTCGTGCCAGGCCTGTACAAGCGCGAGCTTGTCGATCGTGACTCCCTTCTTCACCAGGTCACGCGTATGCATATCGAGGCAGTACGCGCAGCCGTTGATCTGGCTTACGCGCAGGTAGACCAGATCCACCAGGATGGGATCGAGGCCGGACTGCATGACGTAGGCGTAAATAGCGCCGAGCGCCTTGGCGCCGTCCGGCGCGACATGCGTGTAATCGATGCGGGGGGACATGGAGGACCTATTTGTCGGGAGTGGTGAGGGGTTGCTCGCCAGTGTCGACGACGAACACAGCAAGCAGCTTGGCGGGCTGGGTCTTGCTTGCATTGCCGCTGACGCGGTGATGAGCGCCCGGTGCTTCGTAGAAGGACTCGCCGGCCCGGTAGGTCCGCATGGGACCATCGTCGACCTGGCTCTGAATTTCCCCAGAAACCACGTACGCGTAAATGAACGCGGAACGGGCGTGGTGATGGGGCGTGGAGGCGCCGCCAGGGGGATAGCTCACTTCGACCGCAACAAGCGACTTGCCCGGCAGGTTCGGGATCGCTTGCGCGAAGTTGGGTTTGACCGTCGCCTCAGGAGCTTGCGCGTAGGCAGTTCCGGCGAATGCGGCGGTGGCTAGCAGAGCGGCAAGCAGGCGTTTGATGGACATGGCGGGCTCCTGTTCGGATTGGCGCGATCTTGCGCCTGCCTAGGTTTACTTCAAAGAACCAGAAATCGATATTTTCGCTGTACCATGACAGCATGCCGTACGCGCTCGATATCCGAATCGATCGGTCTGCCGCATCGACGCTGACGGAGCAGATTTGCTTCGGCATTCTGGCGGCCATCCGCAGCGGCGCCCTCGCACCGGGCGCACGGTTGCCGTCGTGGCAGGCCTTGGCTGCACAGCTGGGCGTCGCTCGCGGCACGGTCAAATCGGCGTACGAACGGCTGGCCGACGAACAAGTCATTGTCTCGTCGCGACCGGGCGGAACGCGTGTGGCCGACCATCCCGCGACTGCGCGGGTCGCGCAGGCAGCCGGTTCCGATGCCGTACCCGAGCTTTATCAACACCTGCTCGTCGGATCGGCCATGTTCCAAATGGGCGTGCCTGCGTCCGACTTCTTCCCCGTAAGCCTGTTTGCCCGCTTGCGGGCGCACGCCGCGCGGCGGGAGGTCGCCGCACCGGCGGTATATCCCGACCCCCGCGGCGAATCGGAATTTCGTCGGGAAATAGCCGCACACCTTGCGCTCGCGCGGGGTATCGAATGCCGCCCGTCGCAGATATTCGTCACGGCCGGTTTCGCCGGTGCGCTGGAGATTACGCTACGAGTCCTGCGCGTGGCGACGGGTGCCACGGCATGGATGGAAAATCCAGGGTTCTTCCACAGCCGCCGGGCGCTGGAACTCGCTCAGCTTGTATCCGCGCCGGTACCGGTGGACGACGAGGGAATGGACGTTGCCTACGGCGTGGAGCACTTTCCCAACGCGACGCTTGCCCTGGTGACGCCGGGCCAACAGGCGCCGCTTGGCGGAACGTTATCGCTTAGCCGTCGAGTGGCGCTTATTGAGTGGGCGGCGCGTACCGGTGCATGGGTCATCGAGGACGATTACCTGGGTGAGCTCCAGCTCCGTCGCCGCGCTGCGCCCGCGCTCGCGTCGCTGGACGGCCACGGTCGCGTCATCCACATCGGTTCTTTCAGCAAGACCATCAGTCCCTCGCTGCGGCTTGGCTTCATTGTCGCGCCCGCGGATCTGGTAGACAGGTTCAACGAAGCAGTGATGTGCCTAGGGTCGTCCCCCGGCCCAGCCGTGCAGCAGGCCACCGCACGATTCATGAGCGAAGGGCACTACATGCGGCATCTTCGTCGAATGAAGCGTGTCTACTCGGCGAGAGGCGAAGCGCTTCAAATTGCGATGGAGCGCAAGGGCTATCAGGTGCAGATCGGCGGACTGGCAGCCATCGTGCACCTGCCTGACGATTTGCCTGATGTCGCTGTGGCGAAAGAAGCCCGGGCATTGGGACTCGCGCCTGAACCACTGTCGACATGGTTCGCATCTGACGGCGTGCGGAAATCGGGGCTGCTGCTTGGCATAGCCACGGCGGACGAGACGAAGCTTTCCATTGCATGCGAGCGCCTGGATCATTTGATCGGGCAGCATCGTTAGCGCGGCCGAGTCGCGAACTTGGGCTAGGGGTTTTCTACATTCATGCGGGCGATGGCGCCAAGCTCGGTGAGGCCGTGCCGTTCAAGCGCATCGTAGAGCTGTTGCCACCACCAAAGACGGTCTTCCTCGGAAATCGCTGAGGCCGGAATGTGAGCCATATCCTCTACCACCTCCCAGCGCTCTTCCTCTGGCGCGCCTGAGGACGCCAAACTCCTGAGCTCAGAATCAAGTTGGCGGAATATCGCCGCTAGTTCTTCTCGCGTGTAGATCATTGGGCGATCACCTTCCCATACATCGTGATCATGCAACGAGATGGCCGTCCATTTCCTTAACCGTCGGCCTTCGAAATACGAAAACGCTCACATCACTTCACGCATTGTCTACGGTGCAATTCTTAGTCTCCCGAGGCTTGCGTGGTCGGGTTCGGGATCTCCTCGCGAACTAGTGCAGCCCGCGGAAGCGGCGCGCGGCAGCGGAGTCGCCACAGGCTCCGCTGCCCGCTTTTCCGAGTGAATAAACTGCACGGGTCCAGCTTTTACTGGCAGCGCGAATTGATCCAATCTGTGAGCAGTCGTGGCCCTCGAAGTCGACCTTTTAGCGCTGTGGTCCGGCCAGCTCATTGGCGCTTCCGTGGACCGAGCGCGCGTCCGTATTCCTTGAGCTGTTGCTAAGCAAAACCACTCTTGCTCTGGCCGAGATTGTCATGTAGACACGCAATGGCTGCACTAGAGCCCCGCATAAACCAGCTTGGTGAAGTGCGTCGGATCGATCACGAAATGCCCCCATCGGGCATCGAAGTCGGCAGTCGGCTTGGCTTTGATGATTTCGTCAAGCGACTTCCCCTGCTCCTTAAGCGTCGCCACGTTTTTTCGGACGGCTACAAGCATGTCACGAAACGCGATCAGGTCAGCGCGCGTTCCCACCGGCCCGTGACCAGGAACGACTATCGTCCTATTAGTCGTGAGCGCGATAGCCTGGTCGGCCCAATGAATTGCCGCATCGATATTTCCGCCGTCCTGGTTGTCGATGAACGGGTAGCCCGCCGTCCAGAACGTGTCTCCAAGAGCCAATACGTCAGCCTCGGCAAAGTAGACCCACAGGTCACCGTCGGTGTGGCCGGGGCCTAGATTTGCCACTTCAACCCTGGTTCCATCGAAGTCGAAGTTCTTCCGCGCCTGCACAAGAAGTGTGGGGCGGGCACCAGCCGGGACGGGCTCCATGGTCCAATTCCAGTCAACGACGTATGTGCTCTCCGACAGATGCTTCAATGTATTCGGGTGCGCGATGATCGTCGCGCCTGAAGCATGCAGCCAGTTGTTGCCATCCGTGTGGTCCCAGTGCCAATGCGTATTCACCACGTACCTGACAGGCTCAGGCCCGAGCTTTTCGAACGCTGCCTGCAGTTTTTCCTTTGAAGGGCTGATACCAGCATCCACCAGAAACTTGCCGTCCGGCCCGGACAGTACAGTGATGTTTCCGCCGGATCCGGAAATGACGGTGATGTTGTCGCGTTGCGGCTCGATGTCTAGATCCATCTTTGCACGAGCTAGATAACGCGCGCCGGCCCCGGAGTGGAAGTAGTCTTTCGGCGCGACGTTGGAGCTAGATGCAGCTTGCGGCACGGTGACGGCGAGGCTTATGGCGGGAAACAGTAGCGCGGCGGAACCAGATGCCAGCAATAACGTCAATGCGAACGGCATGCTGTAGAGCGGTTTCATAAAAAGAGATCTCCTGAGATGTGCCCATTACCTGCACGGGAGGCTTTACGCCAACCATGCCGACGCGCGGATCACGCTGCAGAAGTTGCCAGCATGAAAATGGGGATCCTTGTCCGCGAGCACGTCGGCCTTGACGTTGCCGAAGGTCGTTTGGGGCTTGTGCTTGATGCCGTTGTAGAACGTCTGGATGATCTCTTCCTTGAACCGCGCTCCACGCGGATGGGCCTGGACGATGGCGTCCCGATCCGCATCGCTAAACTGGTCGTACGCGAAGCCGAGCACGTCCATTTCGACGCCGGCCGTGACTAGCGCGACCACGGGGTGCATGTGCTGCGGTATACCGGGTGTCGTGTGGAGCGCTATGGCCGTCCATACGGTATCGACGTCCTGCTGTCTGATGCCATGGCTTTTCAAGA
This sequence comes from Dyella jiangningensis, assembly GCA_000632805.1. GTDB lineage: Bacteria > Pseudomonadota > Gammaproteobacteria > Xanthomonadales > Rhodanobacteraceae > Dyella > Dyella jiangningensis. Next base: position 1,969,971 of record CP007444.1, read on the forward strand.
AGGCACGCGCGGCATTGGCGCCGTCCACTTCGAAGCGCTCGTTGGCGCTGCTATGCGGATGCACTAGCCCCATATCGTGGAACATGCAACCGCAATAGAGCAGTTCCTCATCGAACTTCAGCCCCTGTCGCCTCCCTGTGAGCGCAGCAAAGTAGTACACACGACTGGAGTGGTGAAACAGGAGCGGCGAAACGGTATCGCGAACGACGTCCGTGATCTCGCGGGCGAGCTGGCTATCGGGAACTACAACGCCATTGATAATGGGGGGCATGCTGGATCTCCATAAGCTGGGTAGATCCATTGTCGGAAGCCTTATTTGTGGCATCAATAGGCGTAATACGTCATATACTGCCATTTCACGCGTCAAGCGGACATGCCGTGCGGAGTTAGCCCAAATGGCCAAAACAATCGCCGTTGTTGCCCTTCCGGGCGTCCAACTCCTCGACGTCTCGGGACCACTTGATGTTTTTGCTCAAGCGAACGTTGAGGCCGGCAAGAAGTTTTATGCGATGAAAGTCGTTGGCAGCCAGCACGGTCCCATCCACAGTTCGTCCGGCGCGCGCCTGCTCCCCGATATGGTTGCCGGCGAGAGTGCCGAGCGCGTCGATACGTTATTGGTGGCAGGAGCCCCAAACGCTGCGGAGATCGCACTGTCCTCTCACGTCCTGCAATGGCTCCGCGCAACCGCCGCACGAAGCCGGCGCTATGGCTCGATCTGCACCGGCGCTTTCATGCTTGCAGCCACGGGTTTGCTCGACGGAAGGCGAGTCACGACGCATTGGGCAGCGGTAGACGACTTAGCCCGTGCGTTCCCATCCCTTCGGATCGATGAAGATGCACTCTACGTGCGGGACGGCAAACTCCGCACCGCCGCCGGTGTCACCGCGGGCCTGGACTTGGCCCTCGCCCTTGTGGAAGAAGACCTGGGCCGTGACATTGCCAAACGTGTTGCGAGCCAGTTGGTCATGTATTTCAAGCGCCCAGGTGGGCAGCTTCAGTTCAGTCGCAAAGGCGAGACACGCCCCACGGGGCGCTCGGTCCTACAAGAAGTGCAGCGCTGGGTTGCTGCGAGACCCGAACTGAACCACAGCATTGCCAGCCTCGCTGAGCATACCGGTCTGAGCCCCCGGCATTTCGCGCGCCTATTTCATGCCGAAGTGGGCATCACACCCGCAGCATGGGTGGAAACTGCGCGCATTGCTGCAGCACGGACGCTGCTTGAAAACGGCCATGACACCCCGAAACTGGTGGCGTCCAAGTGCGGCTTCGCCAATGTTGATACTTTGCGTCGAGCCTTCACGAAGCATGTAGGTGTCTCGCCGGCCGAGTATCGCAAGCAACATGCGATGCAAACGCCATAGACGCGGACACGCGCATTAGGCGTGCGATAGCTGTCATGCATTATGGTGATTCAGAGTAAACCGCTGGAGTGCGGCTGGGCGACCGTCCGCTATAGCCTAATCGATCCAGACCTGCGCCCTAATCTCAATAGAAATGAATATCTGCGCGTAGCACTAACTGAAGGACCAACAGCATCGCCACCAACGCGGCAAGCGGATAGGCAAGATGTGTGGTAGATGCCGGCCCACAAGGCGTGGCCGTACGAATTCGCCACGCACAAGCATGGATCCTCGGGATGCCCACCAAGATCACCAGCCACGGCACCGCTCACGCCGATATGCCCAGATGGTTCCGGCCGAAGGGCGAGCCTCAAGATCCGACTCTGGAGCAGCAGCTCGATGAATACCGCCGCGCGCTAGGTCTGCAGAGGCGGTATTGAACGGCCAATGGGTGTAACGTTGCGTAAGTGAAGATAGACGCGCGCCATACCCTCGATAACTTGCCCTAATCACCCTGCCCTACCGCACCCGGAAGCGATTATTGCCGGGCATAGCTGGTGTTTGCTATGGGCTGCGGTGAGCGATAACGATATGCCTCCCCGAAAGGCTCGGTTTAGCTCTGAGAACTTTCCTCTGTGCCCAGTGACTTGTGCAGAGCCTGGACGCCAACTGCCGCAATCAATCCGGCCATAACGATACCCGCGAACCCGATGGCGATAGCCAGAATCCGGGACAGCTCGGCTTATCGCTTCGGCATTGCCGTCCGCATCGCAGTCGCGGCGCGCGTCGGCGTCAACGCAAGATGGTCGCCACGACTCCGAACGAACTGTGGGGCATGGACTTTGTCAGTGATGCGTTGTTCGATGGACGTCGATTCCGCTCATTGACGGTGGTGGATCACTTAACCCACGAGTGCCTGGACATCGTGGTGGACCAGTCACTGCGCGGCGAGCACGTGGCGGAGGCCATGGCCAGGCTGGTGGAACAACGTGGCAAGCCTGCGGCGATCAAAGTGGACAACGGAAGCGAGTTCGCCGGGAAGGTGATGGATCGCTGGGCCTATGAAAATGGCGTGGAGCTGGACTTCTCTCGACGCGGCACGCCGACCGACAACGCGTTGGTGGAAAGCTTCAATGGACGGCTTCGGCAGGAGTGCTTGAACGAACACTGGTTCTTGTCGCTGGAGGACGCACGGAGCAAAATCGCAGCGTGGCGGCACTTCTATAACGAGGAACGACCCCACTCTGCACTGGCATGGAAAACCCCTGCCGAATTCGCCCGAGAATACGGGTCCCATGCGAATCCACAGGAGCTGTAAACGGTCGGATTCCCTACCGACGGTTGGCCAAGAAAACGGGGGTGGGTCAGCCCAGTTCGTGAGGGCGGTGCGCTGTATACCCGAGCCCCGGACGATTTCCTCTTAATGCGCGACCTGTTTACTGTAATGAGCCGCTAGCGGATCGATAGCCGTCGCTAATGGTGATTGGACTGGGACCAGGGCATAACCGCCAGTCCAAAGTTCAGACTGACGGTCACTTTCGACAGACTACTCTTCCACGCCCCAAGGGTCCGAACTGCGTTCGAGATGCGCCGCGACCGCCAAAATCAGGTCCTCGGGATTGCTAACGCGCACGCCGCCTAGCGGTGTAACTCTCAAGAAAAATGGCCCCAATCAGGGGCCAAAGTTAGAAGGGTCGCGATGTCAGATCGGCCTCTTTCTTATTGAAGGAATCGCGACGCTATTAGCGTCGCGACCGCCTAGGCCTGATCTCGGAACCGCTTAGTAGTCCCAATAGGCCGGCACCCAGCGGAAGACGTCACCGTTGACCGCCACTCGGCCGACCGAGGGGAACGACAGGTGGGTAGCCACGAGCAATTCGCCAGTCGCGGCCAACTCGCGGAAAAGTTGGAGTCGAACGTTGACCGCCACTTCCGGCTCGTGCTCGAAACCGTTCTGCCAATCGGGGTGATCGAACGCGACCGGGAACAAGGCATCGCCGGCGAACGTCAATCGATCACCGCCAGATGCCAGGCGTACGATGCTGTGCCCAGGCGTGTGGCCGCCAGTGCGGCGCACGATGACCCCTGGCGCCACCTCGTGCTCTTCCTCGAACGTCTGCAACTGGTCTTGGTACATGCTCAAGAACCGCTTGGCAGTTACGCGAAGGACGTCCGGAATCGGCGGCGGCATGGAGGTGCGTGAAAAATCAGGCGCCTCCCAGAACTTAGCCTCGATAGCTGACACGTGCACCCGCACATCCGGACGCAGGCGTTCTTTGACGCCATCGCCGAGCAGCCCGCCAACGTGATCCATGTGTAAGTGAGTGAGCACCACGTCGGAGATGGAGGCCAGATCGATACCTGCTGCCTCCAGTCGCTGAACCAACTGCCCTGCGCGCGGGAATCCCGCGAACTCGCTCCCCAAGCCGGAGTCGACGAGGACGGTCTGGTTGCCACTGCGCACCACGAGCACGTTCAACGCCCAATCAAACGATTCCGGCAGAAGCATATTGTCCAGCCAGGCCGTCCGCACGGCCGGCTCGACATTGCTCGACATGGTTTCAAACGGCAGCGGCAATACGCCATCGCTGATCACCAACACGTCAATCTCTCCGATTCGCAATGCGTATCGCGACGGAACCAGTTCTTTGGAGGCTGCCTCAATGGGGTGCGGGATGCTATGTACTGCGCTCATGCTCTTCTCCTACTGACCACGGTTTCGGAACCGGTTACATGGGTTCCACGACTAATTAGCGTTTCGGAAGAGGCTCTCGCTTACCGCCGGTCATGCGGATGAGCATTCGCTTGGTGTGACGCAGTCAATGGCTCGCATAGCCAAGGCTTTGTCGACAGCCTCTATATCCATGCAGCACTTCTGTTGAAGCGGTGCCAATGCATGCCGTGGTCCAATGCTAGGCTTCTTCGAAAAGGGCCGGTAGGCGCTGTGGAGGCCCCACGATGTTGCGCCCTGCGCATCAATTGCTCACGGCACATGCCAAACGCTCTTGCATTTTGCCGCCCGTCGCCTTCGGGCAATGGATAGTTGGGAAGGAAACACGGCCGAATTTTCGGTCGTGTTTCCTGATACCCATCAAAGAGCGACTTCAATCCACGCGAATGCTTTGCTCCATGGCGTAGCATTGATCCCACACGAACGCGTCAAAAGCGGCGAGCTTTGTGCTCCACTTCGGCGTCAGCGTACTTACACAGCGCCCTGCCACGCGCGCCGTATAGTCATCCGTGAGCGCCCAGGGATTTCCGGAGTCGGCGGGATTGATCCCATCTACGAAAGGCGTTTCCTTTAGGGCCTCTGCGGCTGCGCTCTTCACATCGTTGTCAAAGTCAATCTGCGTCATCACGTCGGCGTGCGTGCCCAAGCGGGCGACGTGACCAGCGACGAGCTTGTCAAAGGGAAGTTTCGCCAGCAAGTCCACTTGTGCCATCCAACCAGGCAAGTCATGCGCGACCGCAAAGCGGCGGAAAGGCATCCATCCCGGAAAGACGAGATCGACGGCCATAAGCGTCTTTTGCTCCGGCGCATAGATAAAGATGTTGCCCGGCTCGTGGCCATCACCGTGATACGAGAGCTCCAGACGCTGGCTACCCACCTTAAGCTCATAGGTCTTGTCGAATGTGACGGTTGGGATCGGCCGCTTCGGATCCGCGCCGCGAACGAGCAGACGCTTGGTCTCCTCTTGCGCAACGATGATAGGGTGACCGCCGATCAAGCCGGCTCCGCCAATATGATCGGTATGCGAGTGGCTGTAGATAAGGTGCGTAACCGGGAGTTTCGTGACCTCGGCAATCGCCTGATTCAACTTCGCCGCGTACGAAGGTGGTGCATCGACGACGACGACACCCGTCTCGTAGACCAAGAACATCGACTGATAAGCGTTATCCGTAATCATGTAGAGACCACGGCCAAGTTGCTCCAATCGGTAGCCCTTATGCGAATCAATGGGGGGTCCCTTGGCGGACTCTGGTACGTCCAGGTATTTGTCGACTCTCACCCCAATCGGGGCAATCGCCGGAGCGTTCAGAAACGGCAAGCCGGCATGGCCGGCAGGCGCCAGGAATGACTGGTTTAGCCCCGTCTGAGGGGCCGCGAGCGCTAACGTTGTGAGATCAGGAAACACTATGGAAACCATCAAAAACATTTGCGCTAAGCGATTCATGGATTTCACCGAAGGGAGAGGTGGTATTAGCTAGACGAATGAGCCCGCTTCCCCGTGACAGCAGGCGACGTGATTGCAACTTTCGCTTTGATGGAGCCACCGCAGATCCGCAAAGGGATCGAACATAGCTCTCCATCTTGACTGCTCGCTTGAAGGGCTAAATGAGTCGCCACAAGGCGGGCGACAGGCATGTCAGCCACTCCTTCCGGAGTCCAGCAAACCGGGCGTGCCAAGCAAAGCCAGCCTGCGCAACAAATATCCGCACTACAAACCTGCCAAATAGTCAGCAGAAGGCGCAAAAAATAGGGTTCCAGTAACGGCGCGACTGAAGTCAAGAAGACGGTCATAGTTTCCCTTAGGCCGTCCAACGAACATGTTGGTGAGCATGCGCTCTATCCTCGCCGGCGAGCGCGTGTAACCGATGAAGTAAGTTCCAAACTCACCCTTTCCCACGTCGCCAAATGGCATGTTGTCACGCACAATTTCTAGCTGCTCTCCATCTTCCTCGATGGTGTTCAGGACGCTGTGCGCGTTCGAAGGTTTGGCATCGTCGCTTAGCTCGATGTCCGACAGCTTCTTGCGACCAATGATCTTCTCCTGCTGCTCCACCGGAAGCTCGTTCCATGCCTTCAGGTCATGAAGGTATTTCTGCACGATGACATAGCTCCCGCCAGCGAAGCTCGGGTCCTCGTCGCCCACGATAGTCGCGGCTGCCGCGGCAAGGCCGATTGGGTTCTCCGTTCCATCCACGAATCCGAGGAGATCTCGTTCGTCAAAATATTTGAACCCGTGCACCTCGTCTGTCGTGGCAACGAAATTGCCAATGCGCTCCATGATCTGGGTCGCCATCTCGAAGCAAAGGTCCATGTCCGTGGATCGGATATGGAAGAGGATGTCCCCGGGAGTGGATGGTGCGTAGTGAGCGCCGGTTATTTCGGCGAATGGATGAAGATCCTTGGGCCGGGGTTGGCCAAAAAGGCGATCCCACGCCTCCGAGCCAAAGCCGACCACGCAGGACAGGCGCCGCCCCGGTCGACGGAATCCAATGCCTCTCAGAAGAGATGCCATGTCAGCGCATAGCTCACGCACCGCGTGGTCCGCCCCACTATCGGCATTAAGAACGACCACTAGAAAAATGGCAGAACGCGTCAGTTCGGCCGTAACCGATTGGGGGGCTTTATCTAATCCCATGGGAACTCACGTAGGTAAGGCAGAACAGATGTTATGAGCGTCGCGGCCTTCGCCCCAACGACCGCCCGCCCTGTTGACTCTGTGGGTAGCGCCAACACGCGCGCGCCGGTCCATCGCCTCTCATTTCATGGCAACCACTGCGTCATCCATGACTCGAACAGGGCGATCTGATCGTCGGTCCAAGGCGTGCCTCCTGGCGGCATGCGCGGGGTCTCCGTCCCGTTCAGTCTCGCAAGGACATGTCGCGCATTGGCGTAGTCCGGAAAAATCGCATCGCCGGTCGGATTGGCCATGTAGTCATACTCACGTAGGTGCACGCCCATACCACCCATGCAGTGGGCGTCTCGATCAGTGAAGAGCAGGGAAATATCTTTGGCGAATGAGATAGTCATAACGTCTTCCTGGCTGAAAAGGTGTGGTGACTGGTCACGTGCACGACGATTGTCCTGTGGCCCCGATCATCGCCACGCATGGACCACACCGGCGGAGGGGTAGCCAACCGATTGCTTCTTACCCATCGTTGGACAATCAGGACGCAGCACGAACCGGCACAAGGGGGATACCCGCGAGCCATAACGCCAGATTCGTCACATAGCGGCGAACTGAGCGCTGGGCCTCAGGAGAGCGAGCAAGTCCATCGCCAGGCGCTTCGCTAACAAAGCTTGGCGAGCCTCGGGAAGGATCCCAGTTGTAGTCAGAAAAATGATGGAAGGTAGATTCGGCGATCGCTGGACCCACTTCGGAGGTAGGCTCAAACGCCACGACGAGATTGAACGGGCGTCCACTCAGCTTGCTGGTCCCCGTCGCGATTACGCGTGCCGTCGGATCATGCTCCGGTTTACCCACCGCGCCTTCGTGAGGATGCGATGGAAAGAAGTGAATCGCACCACTCTGGCTGTCCGGATCGGTCAAAACCGGATGGAGTGGCAGAGACGGCTCGATAAGCTGAAAGTCACCGTTGGCGCCCGAGTGATAGTTGGGCCAGAGGATGTTGGTGGTTATCGTGTCATCTACTTTGCGGCGTGACGGGTCAGGATCGGGGTTCTTGGTGTGGAAAAAGTGAGCCGCACCGACGCCGCCCAGCGTGCATACCGAGCTGCCGAGATCCATGTGATCGCGGGCAACGAGTAGACCGCCGCCACGACGGCGAAACCGGCCGATGGCCTGGCAATCGGCCGCCGTCAGCCCTTCACCCGTGTCCACTGCAAACAGCCAGAGCTCGTCGAAGGGCGAACTATCTAGCCTCGACAACACACTATCGGGCGCGCCGACCGGATCGCGGTCACGCGCCGTCACTTCGAACAAGGGTAGGCCATCATCGCCGCACAGCGCTGCCAGGTGATCTCGCAGCAGTGCAAAGCGCCCGATGTGCCAGTCATCCTCGTCATGAGGAATAGTTGTCTGCAACAAAATGCGGTGAATTTGCCGCATGGTCATCCCTCCTCGTCACCATCGGAAGAACCCGAGGCCATGCACCGAATGATGTGCCGAGGCTTCTACGATCTGTAGGCGCCCGCAAGGCGCCATGGTGTTTCCATACATGAACCAGTACGTGCCGCACGCTACTGGATAGGCGTTCGACGCGGCCATTGTTGCCGGCCGATCAACGTGGTGGTCAACATGCGATCGCTACCGGCACCAAGGCAGGTGACCTAGCATCTTTCGAAACACTTCGTGCGCCGCTTTCCACCTCGCGCGCTGCCCCATGCGACCTGACCATGCACACAAGAGAATCATGAACGCTCAGTGGTCACCCGTACTCGCGAAGACAGTTGAGCCAACGCCTCCGCCGGTTCGTGTAAGGAGGTCTGGGCAGCCGATCGCTATCGTCGTTACGGATCGTGATGGCACCATCGTTGCCTGGAATGAGGGTGCTCACAGCCTCTTCGGCTACCGAGAGGCCGAAATGCTAGGCCGCGCACTTGACGACTTCGCCGATCAGGACGGCGCTAGAGACATCCCGGTTGACCAGATAGCCAACGCAGTCCAGTCCAGGTGGTTTCGACATAAGACCGGTCAACGATTGTTCTGTAGCCTGCATATATCTTCACCCGCAAAGCCGGCAGATGGCGACGAACGCCAGGCATGGTTTATTTTCGACATGACAGCGCTATGCGACCGGATTCTTCAGATGCAGGAGGAGCTGGCCGAGGAACGTCAGCGCCGAGAGATTGCCTTGCGCGCTGATGCTTCGAAAGACTTTTGCCTCGCGTTGATATCCCATGAGCTCAAGCAGCCTTTGACCACCATGTTGATGAGCATCGAACGGATGCTTGAATCAACCTGCGTAAAACGGGCGCCGACGCTTGCAGAGGATCTACGGGCCATGCGTGGAGCAACCCGTCGCCAGGCTCGAATTGTCGCCGATCTCCTCGAGCTTTCGCGGGCAAGGACCGGCAAGATTCAGCTGGCCACGGAACTCGTCGAGATCGGAGATCTCATCGGGCATCTGGCCTCCGCTGTCGGCGTCACCTCACCCGACAAGGGCATCCACATTACTCGCGATAGGGCTACTCAGCTCTGGTGCGAGGCCGACCCTGTCAGGCTTGAACAGATCTTCTCCAACCTTCTGGACAACGCTATCAAGTTCAGCAATCACGGAGGTCGTATCGACATCCATGTCGAACCCCAGGATGGATTTGCGAAGGTCTCCGTCTCCGATCACGGTGCAGGTATATCAAGCGAATTCCTACCGCAGGTGTTCAACATGTTTGGCCAGGAACCCCGCTCCTCGACCTTCGCTACCGGCGGATTGGGGATCGGCCTCGCCCTCGCCCAGGAACTTGCCCGGCTTCATGACGGAAGGATAACCGTGGCTTCTGATGGCCCAGGTCTGGGTTCTCAGTTCACGGTATGGCTTCCCTTGGCCGGCGCACTGCGGCGCCGGCCGCTGGCGAATTCGGAGTGGCTATGACGGGGTGAGTGCCCTTCTTCGGGCGGCCGACACCGCCATGGATTTAGCGGACGCTATGGAATCGCAAAAATTTGTAGCTAAGATCGCAGCTCCCATCGCCTCATGGCGACCGCGAGAGACATTCGATCCCGACGCCCGGCCTCAATCACGGGGATGGCGATGCGAGTCTTCTATAACCCTTTGAGAGTAGTTGAGATCTTATGGCAGCAAACGACGCGATTGCTGACTTTCACGGACTCAGGGCCAGGCTGCAGAGTATCGCCTACAGCATGCTCGGTTCCGTGGCGGATGCCGAGGACGTCGTGCAGGATGTCTGGCTGCGATGGCACGCCGCCGAGCATTCAACGATCCACAATCTCGAGGCGTGGTTGGTGACTGCCACTACGCGCACGGCGATCGACCGTCTTCGCACGCTAAAGGCGCGACGCGAGCACTACGTGGGCATGTGGCTGCCAGAGCCCGTCCTTGGTGACACCCCGGATACGCCGGAACAGGTCAACGAGCTCGCGAGTGACGTGTCGATCGCCCTGCTCACGTTACTTGAGCGGCTCTCGCCCGAGGCACGCGCTGCGTTCGTTCTGCGCGAAGTATTCGACGTAGGGTACCCGGAGATCGCGGCGATCATCGAGAAGAACGAAGCTGCTGCTCGCCAGATCGTGCATCGGGCCAAGTCGCAACTGCGCGATGGCGAGCCGCGTTACATTGTCCCCCCTGAATCGCACTTGCGCATTGTGAAGCGCCTGGCAGAAGCGATGGCCAAGGGTGAGTTCCAAATCTTGAGAGCGTTGCTGGCCGAGGATGCGCAGCTGATCGGCGATGGTGGCGGACATGTCCTGAGCTTCCCGCAGCCTCTACTTGGCGGCCAGCGCATTGCACAGCTGTTCTATGCGTCCAACCTACGCTTCAAATCGGACCTTGGCATCCAGCTGGCGACCATCAATGGCGAGCTCGCCATACTTCGCTATATTGGCGACCTTCTCGAGTCTGTCCAGTCATTCGAAACGGACGGCGAGCAGGTCTTGTCTTGCCTCGTCCAACGCAATCCGGAAAAACTGCAGGGCGTCGCCTCAAGGCTGGGCGTGCGATTGTTCACCACGACGTGATGATGGTCGCTGGACCTGTTGGCTGCCATCCGATGCAAGGGTGAGAAGCGCAGATCGGCGGTGATTGCCAAATGCCTGCTCATTAGGGGATCACCGATGCCGGCGCCGGGCGCACGGTTCCGTGCTGGCAACCGCACGCCCGGCATCCACGGACGTGGGCGGGGTTCACGTCCGACCGACTTAGTTCACCGGTGTCAGCACCGGTGCGCCGCGGTTCTTCAGCAAGAAGACGACAAACTTCGCCGGTTCCATCTTGCTAGCGTTGCGGCCAATGGTATGCACGTCGTTCGGCCCTTCGTAGAACGTTTGACCCGCCGTGAGCGTGACGGGCTTGCCACCCTGGACACCCATCATGATCGAGCCTTCTATTACATAGATAAATCCGTGTGCATCGTGGCGATGCACGGGGTCCACAGAACCCGGCGGGTACTCGACCTCGATCATCTCCACTTCTTTGCCAGGATAGTCGCTAAGGGCCTTCGTCAAGAGCGGAACAACCTTCGCCTCGAATCCGGACTGCTTAACAGCTTTCGTCTCCGGACTGGCTTGCTCTGCAGTGGCGATGCCGGATACGAGTAACAGCATCACGGCAAGCATTCTCGACATAGTCATGGTCTATAACCTCTTTGATGTGCCGAAGGCGCTTACGCCAGACCAGACTCATCCAATCCGAACGCCTTATCGAAGGCGCCCGGCTGCGGACGAAAGGCCACGTTGATGCGATTCCAGGCATTGATCGCCATCACCAGATAGGTCAAGTCGGTCAACTCCTTCTCCGATAGCTGCGTGCGGACCCGCTCGTAGATATCGTCGGGGACTCCCTGCGCCGGAATCTGCGTCAGCACCTCGGTCCATGCCAGCGCGGCACGCTCGCGCGGAGCGAACAACGTGGATTCGCGCCATGCTGCGACATGATGGAGGCGAAGTGGGCGCTCACCGCGCAAGGTAGCCTCCTTCACGTGCATATCCAGGCAGAAGGTGCACCCATTGATCTGCGACGCGCGGATATTCACGAGATCGTGGATGGATTCCTCGATCGATGAATGCTTGAGTGAATTGCTGAAATCAGCAAACTTCTTGAAAAGATCCGGCGCCTGTTTCTGGTATTCAATCCGCTGGGTCATAAGTGATCCTGTTGGTAGGGTTCTTCCGAGATATCCGTGTCGGATAAAACACGGCACTGTCGAAGACTAGATTCGGTGACCGGTACCCCGGTAGCGCCGAGAGACGACGCATCGTGTTGCCCATTGCGCATCAATGATTGGATCGATCAGGCGATCTACTGAGGAAGGGACACGCGCGCGAAGAGGCGACGGCTCTGCTGATGAGAGTTCTCCATCACCAGCCAGCGCCCCAGTATTCGGACTGCCCGATCCAAGTCTGAAAGTCAGTGCAGCAGATGCGTGCACCCTCTCCTGGAAGGAGCGAGTCGTCGTCCAACGTAGTGCCATAGTACGGAGCAAGGATATCCGTCACCACTTCGTAGGGTGCTTCAATCTCGGTAAGGAAGCGCTGGATAATCTCCGATAGCCGCTGGCGCTCCGGTCCAGCGATTTCAACGATAGCGTTCTTCGCTGGCCGCACTGCCAACTCCGCCAACGAGGCGGCGACGTCAGCTGACGCTATGGGCTGGATATAGGCTGGCGATAGGCGCAGTGATTGCTTGTAAACGCTCAGTTCGACAATTTCGAGGAGGAACTCGAAGAATTGAGTAGCGTGCAGAATCGTGTACGGGATCCCCGATTTCCTGATCAATTCCTCTTGAGCCGCTTTACCCCTGAAGTATGGGCTGTCATCGAGCCGACCGGTACCCACCACGGAAAGTGACACGTGGTGCGATACCCCTTCTGCCGCTTCTGCCTCAAGAAGGTTTTCGCCACCTTTCTTAAAGAACTCGTAAGGGGCCGGACCATCGCGCACTGGCGAATTGGTCACATCGACGACAACCTCAGCGCCGGCAAGCGCCTGACGAAGCCCCTTACCTGTGATGATATCGACGCCAGAACCGCGTGAGGCAGCAGATACATCGTGCCCTTTTGCCTGAAGTCGGCGGACGATGTTTCTCCCCACGAGCCCATTACCGCCTATCACAACGATTTTCATGTTTCACCTCGAAGGCGATGCCGGACGTCCATACAAGTGACGACGCGCCAGGAAAGCGATCAGCAAGATAACCACAAGTAGGCGTCGATGCTAGGCGAGTGCAACTCTCGTCAATAGATGCGACAAGGGACATGGCAAGTTGTTTTCAACGCACCAATGTTTCGTCTGTTTGCGATGGTTTTGGAACGGCGAACCGAATACTGTCCTCAAACATTCCAGGCTCAGGAAACGTGCACCGACGCTGACGCGCATTACGTCCTGAGCATCACGATGATCAGCCATGCACCGCCGCGCGGTCGTTGTAGGTCATGCGCCACATCCCAGCCCATAGGGGGCATCGATATGGAAAAGGGACGACTAGAAGCGTTTACCGATGGCGTCATCGCCGTGGTGATTACCGTCATGGTGCTCGAGCTGCACGTGCCGTCCGACGGTACATGGTCGGCCTTGCTGGAGGATGCCACGGTCTTCCTTAGCTATATCCTCAGCTTCGTGTACGTTGGTATCTACTGGAACAATCATCACCATATGCTTCAGCTGGTCCGCCGCATCAACGGCAACGCGATGTGGTTGAATCTGGTCTTCCTTTTTTGCTTGTCCCTGTTCCCCTTCTCAACTGCGTGGCTCAATAAGGTCCATCCACGCCCCTCTGCCGTTCCGACGGTTTTTTATGGCATCACCCTCCTTCTCACCGCCATGTCGTGGGAATTACTTGCCCGTTCGCTGATCAAGGCGAATGGAGGTCCCGAGTCCGAGCTGGGCAAGGCGTTGGGCCCTGACCGCAAGACCCAGGCCTCTATCGTGATCCAGGTCGCCGCGGTCGCTCTTACCTATGTCAGCCCCGTGGCCGCCTGCCTGATCTACGCAAGTGTCGCCGCCCTATGGTTCATTCCGGATCGTCGCATTGAGCGACAGCTGGGTAGCTGCTGACCCCCTCACCATCCGCCCAGCCGCCTCCTCTGGGCGCAATGTCACAAACGCCACGCTTGAAACGACTAGGGAGTGTAAGCGCCGGTCCGCGCACGCTTCAGCGTTCGCGCGCTAACCGAGTTGCAGAACCTACGAGGCAACCCCATATGACCCTTACGCTACAGGACAAACCCCAGGGCGACACCGGGGATTCGCTCGCTTCCAGCTTCACGGCAAGCTATGCCGGCGTTGTTGCCTTCATTGCCGTGGCTGTTGAGGGGAGCTTCGCCCGTGCCGCAGTTAGACTCGGTGTGGGCAGGTCGGCGGTGAGCCGCAGCGTACAAAAGCTGGAAGCTCAGCTAGATGCGCGCCTTTTCTTGCGCACCACCCGCAGCACCTCACTCACGCGCGAAGGTGAACTGTTCTATCGAAACTGCAACCCCGGCGTGCAGCGGATCGTCCAGGCCTTGGAAGACATGCGCGAGCTTCGTTCCGGGCCACCACGGGGCCATCTGCGGATCAGCGCGACTATGGGGTTCGGACGTCAGATCATCGCGCCGCTACTAGCGGGCTTCCGTACCCACTATCCGGATATTGCCATCGATTTGCTGCTGGACGAACGGCCCACGGATTTCACTTCGGACCGCGTGGACGTAGCTATTCGCGATGGGCAACTGGAAGACAGCCAGATCATCGCCAAACGCCTCGTGCCTATGCAGATGCTAGTGTGCGCGTCGCCCACTTACGCCCTGAAGAATGGCCTACCCAAGCTTGTTGACGAGCTTTCATCGCACACGTGCATCAGTTACCGAACAAGCTCCGGCCGAATAGCTGACTGGGAATTCAAGATTGAAGGGCGAAAGCACAAACTCGTGCCGTCCTCCATCTACACCTTCAACGATGCCGACCTGGTCACCCAAAGCGTCTTGGCCGGCGAAGGCATCGCGCAACTGGCAGGCTACCAGGTGACAGAACATCTGCGTGCTGGACGGCTGGTCGCCTGCCTGGAGCAGTATGCACCGGAGGATCGCGGGCACTACCTCTGTTACCTGAGCCGGCAGCAGCTGCCAGCGCGCATCCGCGTGTTCATTGACTACGTGACCGAGGCTGTGCGCGCCTTAGATCTGCAGTACATCACCGGCCTAGGTCCCATGAAAGATGAGACGCATATGGAGGCACGGAGGGCGGACCTGCTGCCATTCCACCGGAAGCAGGCTAATTGATGCATCCGAAGCAACACGGTGAGCCCCTCACGAGGCCTACTCGCCGCTGCTGGCGAAACCTAGCATGGAACAAAACGCGCTATCGGCGCGCTTTCTGGATGGAGGTGTCCCATGAAGATAGTTGTTATTGGCGGAACCGGCTTGATCGGTAGCAAGGTGGTCTCCCGGTTGCGCGCACGCGGCCACGAGGTCGTAGCAGGCTCCCCCTCCTCGGGCCTTAACACCATGACTGGCGAAGGCCTAGACGATGCCATGGCCGGTGCCAGCGTCGTTATCGACTTGGCCAATTCGCCATCGTTCGAGGATCAGGCGGTTCTCGATTTTTTCCAGACTGCAGGCCGAAATATCGCACATGCCGAGACGACGGCGAGCGTGAAGCACCACGTGGCCCTCTCTGTCGTCGGTACCGATCGACTGTCAGCCAGTGGCTATTTTCGCGGCAAGATCGCGCAGGAGAAGATCATCCGCGAATCCGGCATCCCCTATACGATCATTCACTCGACGCAGTTCTTCGAGTTTCTCGGCAGCATCATCAAGTCAGCTTCCAAGGGGGAGGCAGTTCACGTCTCCCCAGCACTTATGCAGCCCATCGCTTCGTACGATGTGGCGGACGCTGTGACTACCTACGCGCTTCGTGAGCCGGAAAACGGTATCGTCGAGATCGCCGGCCCCAACAAAGTGAGCCTTTCGGCATTGGTGCGAAAGTTCCTTTCTCTCACCAACGATCCCCATGAAATCGTCGAGGACATCAACGCGCCCTATTTCGGCGCGATTCTCCAGAACGATACGCTGCTCCCATCGAGCGGCGCACGACTCGCTCCGACGGACTTCAAGACCTGGTTCGATCGATCGGAATACGCACAGGCCGCGTAAGTCCGAAGCCCACAGTGGCTAGAACAGTCACGCGAACCGTGAACCCTCTCAAGCGTGCTTCCAGCATTGGAGGCACGCGCATTCGTCGATGCGAGACATCGACCGGAAGACCTTCTTTATGCCAGTGGTGACGCGTATACGCCAGTGGATGGATGAACGGGCCCCCGGATTGGGCGTCTTGGTTCGAAAGCACTACACACAGTACTACGCCCCGAAGAACCTCAACTTCTGGTACTTCTTCGGCGGCCTGAACCTCGTCGTGCTCGCCAATCAGATCATCACCGGTCTGTTCCTCGCCATGAACTACAAGACAAGCGCGAAAGAGGCCTTTAGCTCCGTCGAGTACATCATGCGCGACGTACCGTGGGGATGGCTGATCCGATACATGCATTCCACTGGTGCATCGCTGTTTTTTGTCACGGTATTTTTGCACATGTTCCGCGGCATCATGTATGGCTCGTTCAAGCGGCCACGGGAGCTGGTGTGGATCCTCGGCATGCTGATCTTCCTCCTATTGATGGCGGAGGCGTTCATGGGCTACGTGTTGCCCTGGGGCAACATGTCCTTCTGGGGCGCCAAGGTAATCATTTCCCTCTTCGGGACGATACCGGTCATCGGCCATGACCTCGTCGAGTGGATCATGGGGGACTACCTACCCGCAGATGCGACGCTCAATCGCTTCTTCGCGTTGCACGTCATTGCCCTCCCCTTGGCGCTGTTGCTCCTAGTCGTTCTGCATATCTTCGCGTTACACGAGATGGGTTCGAACAATCCCGATGGTGTCGACGTCAAGCACGGGCCAAAGGGTAACCCGTGGGATCCCGCCAAACCCATCGACGCCATACCGTTTCATCCGTATTACACAGTTCACGACGTGTTTGCGACGCTCTTCTTCCTCACCATCGCCGCTTTTATTGTTTTCTATACCCCGACCTTCGGTGGCTGGTTTCTTGAGCACGACAACTTCGCGCCAGCTGACAACCTGGTAACGCCAAGTCACATCAAACCGCAGTGGTACTTCACGCCGTTCTACGCCATCCTGCGCATGGTTCCATCCTATTTCGGCACGCCCATCTGGGGTGTCATCGCCATGTTCGGCTCCATCCTTCTACTCATGCTTTTGCCATGGATAGACCACGGAAAGGTGCGTTCCGTGCGCTACAGAGGCCTCGGCTTCAGAATCGCTCTAGGTGTGCTCGTGGCAAGTTTCCTTGGCCTCGGTGCCGTTGGGGCAGGCCTGGTCGGAGAGTTCATTCCCGTATGGTTTCCACGCGCAGACGTGACCCTCTGGGAGAACGCCTTTGGTCGCCTGATGACAGCCGGTTACTTCGGCTTCTTCGTATTTCTGTGGGTATATACGCGTTTCGACCTGGAAAGGACCAACCCAATGCCCGAGCGCGTGAGTTCCGAGACATGATCCCCAGAGTTCCACTATGAGCAAACTGCAGCGCCCTCCCACCTCACTGCTCGACAAATACGTCGGTGCAGAGTTCCAGCCACTCTACACCGCCACCGTGCGAGTCACGGGCGGCGAGTGCAGGCACGCCCGCACGTCCGGTGTCGCCCGCTCTGATGACGGGATGCTGGATGTCAATTTGCGGCTACCTACAGAGCTGGGCGGACAAGGCGAAGGCACCAATCCGGAGCAGCTGTTCGCGGCGAGCTATGCTGCTTGCTTCCAGGGTGCGCTCAGTCTTCTGGCTGCCCGTGCAAAAGTGGAGATTCCTGATGCCGAAGTTACCGCTTCAGTCACGTTCGGCAGGGATCCGGTCGACGGACTATTCACACTAATCACTAAGATTCGAATCAGCCTGCCTGGCGTGGACCGTGTGCTGGCTGCGGAGTTGGTGCGGAACACCGAGCGAATCTGCCCCTACGCGAAGATGGCCAGGGAAGGTATCGAATGCGTCGTCTCGCTCGCGTGAGCGTAGCCACACCCTCTCCTGGATCACCCCTTCTGGCTGGCCGGCCCGTTACCGGCCGGCCCAGTTGCCGTCGCTTCCGAACCGACGACTCATGCCAGAGACATGCCGCCGTCCACCAAGAGTTCCGCACCATTGACGTATCGGCTTTCATCAGATGCTAGATAGAGCGCCGCATGAGCCAACTCATCCGCCTCACCCAATCGGCCAGCGGGGATGCGCTCGGTCATGGAACGCAGAAAGGCAGGGCGCTCCGCTTCCGACACCCCGAGCTTCTCGATGATGGTTGTATCGACCGGCCCTGGGCTCAGCACGTTGACGCGCACTCGCCGCTGCCTAAACTCCAAGGCCCAGCTACGAGCAAATGCTTCGATCGCCGCCTTGGATCCAGCATACACGGCGTGCCCCTCGAGAACTTTGGAGGACGCGAGTGAACTCGTAACGATGATGCTGGCTCCTTCGCGAAGAATCGAGGACACCGCCTGCACTCCAAAGAACACGCCACGTGTGTTGACCCCGAACTGAGCATCATACTCATCGGGAGTAACCTGTGCGGAATGTGCGACTGTGAGAACCCCGGCGTTTGCCATATAGACATCTAATCCGCCATAGCGTCGGCGAACCTCATCGGCAACTGCGGCATGATGCGCGACGTCAGCAACGTCACCTTGAATACCTAGCGCATCATGACCGATCAGTCTTACGGCCTCATCGAGCGCTTCTTTCCGCCGCGCGGTCACAATCACCTTCGCTCCATGCCTGGCAAACAGCCGCGCCGTAGCCAGCCCAATGCCACTGTTACCACCCGTGATTAGAGCAACCTTTTGGTCAAGCCGTTTCATCTTCGCCCCTATGCGCCAGGACACTTTGACGCGAAGAAGAAGTGTCTTTCGAGACACAAGAGCTCGGTAGATCCCGATGTTGACTCACCGTGTTGTCACCCAGACATCAGTCAGGAGTATTGAAAAGCTCATGTGTTGCAGGGGATCCCGTCTGACACAAGCCACACGACGGTGCGGCAAGCCTGGGCAGCTCGCACCGTTGCGGCTACTTGACTGGAAGGAACGCCACATTCTCCCCATAGGGGCGCCCGTCGCGTGCTTCAGTTCGCATCTGATCCGGCAAATGTGTTGCCTGTTGAAGATCAGCAGCTCTGATCGCCTGCGTCATGTAGTCTATGAAGACCCGCATGCGTGTAGGCATATGCTGCCTGCTTTGGAAACAGATGTAGTGACCTTGGTCGTCTGGTGCATGCTGCGCCAGACAAGTCACTAATGCACCGCTAGCTATGGATTCGCAAGCCAGATAGCCCGGAATCTGTGCGATCCCGTTGCCTTCGATTACTGCCCCCAGCACAAGCTCTGGATCGTTGTAGGTAAGCTTTGCTCGTGGCAGGAAGCGCTGCAGCTTGCCACCGACTTTGAACTCCCATTCGAAAATGCGCCCCATGCCGGTGCGTAGGTTGATGCACTCGTGATGTGAGAGCTCCTCAATCGTGGCAGGAAGCCCACGATCTTCGCGGTATTGAGGAGAGGCACATACCATCATCTGCATGGGGATGATCTGCCTTGCAATGATCTGGGCGTCTTCCAACTGTCCGTTTCGGAACGCGATATCCACTCTGTCCGACGTGAAATCGACGGGCTTGTCCGTCAGAACCAGATCAACGGACACTTCGGGGTAAGCTGCCTGGAACCCACCCAGCAACGGTGCCACCAACTTTCGGCCAAAACCCACAGGAGAGCTCACACGGACCGGGCCCCGGGGTGGACCATTCCGAAGGTCCCTCATCTCCTCAACAGCCTGGACAATCCGATCAACGCCGGGGTGGCAGCTCCTGTAAAACAGTGCACCCTCGCTGGTGAGAGTCGTACTGCGCGTGGTTCGATGAAACAAACGGACGTTCAGCTGCCCCTCGAGCTTCTGGACGTTTCGACTCACCGCAGAGCGGCCAATCCCAAGGCGATCCGCCGCACGGGCAAAGCTGCCTTCCGCCACTACCGCAATGAAGGCGACGACGCCGGCATAAGTCGTGGCAAAACTTGCGGAAAGCGGATCGGCAGGTGAACTCAGGGACAGTGATGAGGTCATGACGGCAGTTCCCGGCTTCTATGGGGCAAAGTGCTGGCGTCCAGCGACGCGGAACACTCGGCCACCCTGCCTGCTCATGGCAACAGAGGCCAGTTATTACATGTAAAGGCTTGTTATCGGTTGGCTTGAACACCAACCCGAACAGCACCCCATACCCAATGCCCCGGTGAAAATCCTTGGCTCAAAGCAAACGAGATTGACGCCTTTAGAGCACCCCTGCTCGCTCAGATCAGTTCCTGGGCGATCTTTTCGCGTAGGTCCCTCGCCTTTGCGGCTGCGCGATCATGTCCGTCAAATGCGACTTTGCCGAGCGCGTCATCGAGCAGCTGTATCGCTTGCTTCCTCCGGCCCATGCTCGCCCACAAGGTCGCCAGATTGGGCGCGGCCCGCAACTCCCAACCGATCGCTCTTTGCCGCGCGCACGTTTCTAGTGCGCGGAGATAGAATGCCTCCGCCTCCGCTGCCATACCGCGCCTCTCGCTGCGAACGCCGAGGGCTCGCCAAGTCTCCGCAGCGCACCAAAGGCCCTCTCCTTTTTCGACACGGGCGGCCATCTCGTCGTCCACCCAGTCCGCGCAGAAAGTTACAAGCATCTCCTTGCGCGGGGATTCATAACCCGAAAATCGCTCGAACACCTGGCGTACATGCGGCTTGGGATCGTCGTCAAAAGCAAGCTGGAGCCCTTGAAGGAACGACTCGGCATATCGTAGCCACGTCACTAAACCCTTACGCTGCGCTTCGCCGATCATCTTATGAATCCACCTGTCGGCAAGCTCAAATTCTCCTGACCACAAGGCAACTGGACAAGCACCATAGAGTGCAGAGCACAGCGACGCGGCGTGACCGGCCATCTCGGCACGCTCCACCGCCTCGGCAGCCGTCTTTAAGGCCCTCGTCGTTTCACCCCGAATCCATAGCGTTCGAGATAGCACAGCTTTGGCGGCAACGACAGGATCTACGCCAACCATATTGGTGCGTGTGCGTCCGGGACCGCTCAAGCGTAGCGACGCCTCACAGTGGAAAATCGACGTGTCGAATCGCCCGGAGAAATGGTTGGCCATTCCGCTTACACGGTGCGCAAGATTAAGTGCGGCAGGATCGGACCATGACTCCGCAGTGGCAAGAAGCGTCTCGGAGTGCGGTAGCGCGGCAGCGTATTCACCGCTGAACATGTCGTGCGTGCACCTTCCCCAACGAGCTTGTAGCTCAAGCACGCGCACGCCAGTCGCCAACGCTCCGGCGAGAGCCCTGTCGCAAACGGCATTGAGGTAACTTCGAGATCCGGCGGTATGCAGCAGGGCGATCATCAACTGGGTCGCAAGCCAAGTCGCCGTTTCTATATTCGGCTCGGCCTGCTCGTCGACCAATTTCAGCGCCGCAGCAATCCAGTCGCGATACTCAGCGACCAGCGATAGATGAAACCATAAGGGTGCGGACGCTATGACCAATGATGCAGCAGCCTTTGCGTCGGGCTGACTCGTCAGAGAAATCTCCAAAGCAAAGCGCACATCATCAAGCACGTGATCATACCGATCACCCCAGGCCAGCTCCGTCAGCTTTGGAAGTTCCGCCGTCGCTGCATTCATGAGAGCAAGCATCAGGCTTCCATGGCGTTGACGCAGCGCCGCTTGTTCATCACTCTCCGCAAGGAGGTTTCCCGCATAACTCCTGGTGGTATCGAGTAGGCGATAAGGTGCCGCAGCTTCGCTTCGTTCGAATAGCACCAGCGACTTGTCCACTAGCGAAACCAGCGCGTCGAACGCCACTTCCGGGTCTATTTCACCCGCAACGACCTGGAGCGCGTGCTCGGCTCCAAAGTGTCCTCTGAAGACGGATAGCCTGCGAAACACCCGCAGCTCGTTATCACTCAAAAGATCGACGCTCCAGTTGAGCGCCGCCGCCAAAGACTGATGCCGCGCTGACGCGGAACGGCTATCGATGGAAAGAAGCCGCATGTGGTTATTCAGCCTGGAGGCCAGATCGTTGACGGACTGAGATCCCAGGCGAGCGGCCACCAGCTCAATCGCCAGAGGGATGCCATCGAGCTGCCGTGAAATCTTTACCAGGGACGGACCATCCAGCTCATCGAAAGCACCAGCGCCAGCAGCCTGTGCACGCTCGACCAGCAACTCCACAGATGGCCATTGCATAGCCTGGGCCAGGAGAAAATGATCAGCGCTTGGAACAGCCAAGGTCGGAAGGCGATAAACGTGCTCGCCGAATATGTGGAGTGTTTCGCGACTTGTCGCCAGGATTCGCAATCCAGGTAATGCAGAAAGCAGTCTTGTGATGGGGAACGCGAGAGAATCGATGACCTGCTCGCAGTTGTCGATCAGTACAAGTACGTTGCGCCCCGCCAGGGATTGCGTCATTGCCTGCAGCGGGTCAGGCAGGTCGGCGGAGCCTCCAAGTGCTCGCGCCATCGTGGCGAGCACATGTTCCGAAGAGATCAGTGGCGAAAGATCCACAAAGGCGACTTCCGTCGCTGACTTCGCTTGGCGACGCTCTACGACCACCAGTGCAACACTGGTCTTGCCGATGCCACCCGGGCCGACGATAGTGACAAGTCGATGGTTGTCAATTGCCTTGAGAACATAGTCAACGTCGGTCTGGCGACCGACTAGTTCGGTAAGGCGCGACGGGGGCTTGGTGAACGAGGCCCCCGACTTTGCTTTGATCTTGGCCGGCGGACCAATGAGTTCGCGCAAAACTCGGCCGTTGAAGCGATAGCCCCGCAGCGGAACATTCGATATCCACTCCCTGCAGCCCTCGCCATCTCCAGGCACTCCCAGTGCCTTGCGAAGCTGGGACATATGGACGCGTACGCTAGTTTCCTCAACTACGACGGAACCCCAGACTGCGAGCAAGAGCTCGTCTTTGCTGACTATCTCACCTGCGCGCTTGAGCAGCTGCAGGAGTAAATCAAAAGAGCGGGAACCCAACTTAATCTCTTGCCCGGACGACTCAATCCTTCGCTGACCTTCCCAAAGAATGAAAGACCCGAAGCCCCAACGCATCTCGGAAGAAGCCTCGGAGGCGCCGCGGGTACTAGGAGAGAGATCGGGATGTTCGTCGGGCTGTCTTTTCATGGCGGGCCAACTTCGGCTTGCTAAGATGCGATCGTCCTGAACCTATTCCCTTTTGACATGGGTGAGGTCGCGGTCAAAGGTTGGACCATTAGCACCAGCCGCCCAATGTTCCAGGTAGAAATCGAGCAATGCCGTTCAAGGCCTCGATTTTTTGCAGCGTTCTTGGCTTGACGGTTACTTGCCTGACGCGACATCGATCGCAGCATTGACGACGTGTCTAGCAGAGCATTCGCGCACAGTGCGATAGCCTCTCATGCCTTCCGGCACACTACTCCCAGATCAGCATTGGTGTGCATTCAACAACACCGTGCTTACCGGCACATCCCTACTGTCGCTGAGTTTTCAGGCCTAGGCTTGTTCCTAAGCCCAGCCACACGCGTTGCCGCATGTGACGTCAGTGGCTTGATCCTGGCGTCCACCAATCGAACTGTCATTACTCCAACGACAGGCGAAAATCCTTTTGATATCCAGCAAAAGCGAGTAGCCAAATGCACAATCCAAACGACATGGCACCTATTGACCCTCGTCGCCGACAGCTGATGGCGACGGGCTTGATCGCTGCTGCTGCGATTTCGTTGCCGCTGTCTGCTGCCCAGAGGCCGGCAAAACAACTCCCTACCACCAAGCAAGGAAACGCTAACATGAACTCGATTACCACGAAAGACGGAACGGAGATCTTCTACAAGGACTGGGGCTCGGGTCAGCCCGTCGTTTTCCATCATGGTTGGCCGCTTTCCAGCGATGACTGGGACGCCCAGATGCTGTTCTTCCTGCACCAGGGATATCGCGTCATCGCACATGATCGCCGTGGCCACGGCCGTTCATCACAAGGCAACATTGGCCACGACATGGATCACTACGCCGCAGATGCCGCTGTTGTGGTCGAGCATCTTGATCTACGCGATGCGATTCATGTCGGCCACTCCACCGGTGGCGGTGAAGCAGCGCGATACGTGGCTCGCCACGGCGCAGGCCGTGTTGCCAAGCTGGTACTCATGAACGCCGTGCCTCCGCTCATGGTCCAAACCCCCGCCAATCCGGGTGGCCTTCCGATCAAGGTCTTTGACGAACTCCGCGCCGCGCTGGCCAGCAACCGTTCTCAGTTCTACCGAGACCTAGCATCGGGGCCGTTCTACGGTTTCAATCGCCCAGGCGCGAAGACAATCCAGGGCTGTGTCGACAACTGGTGGCGCCAAGGCATGATGGGCGCAGCCAACGCGCACTACGACGGCATTAAAGCGTTCTCGGAAACCGACTTTACCGATGACCTAAAGGCCATCAGCGTACCTACGCTGGTGATGCACGGTGACGACGATCAGATTGTCCCGCTTGCCGACTCTGCGCCTCTCTCGGCGAGGCTTCTTAAACACGCCACGCTGAAGGTTTACCCGAGCTATCCCCATGGCATGTTCGCCGTCCATCCCGACGTCATCAATCGCGACCTTCTGGCATTCTTTCGCAGCTAAGCGTCGTTGGCATCCTGTCTAGGCCAGCAACAAGGTCCATCGAGGACGGCATCGGAACATCAAGATCACAGAGGCTGCACGTCTCTCTTCCACGAAGAGGACAACCAGGACCAGTCGCCCGTTTGGCAGCCTCTCTATCTGCGTGCCGCGGACACGGCGTGCCCCCAGACCCAAAAGGGGAACGTCCGTTCGCTTCCACCGTTGCCGGTGCCGCGAGCATTCGATCCCTATTCGAGTGCAGGAGGCTCTAACCATGATTGAGGCTACATCGACCAACGCTTTGGTCCCGACGACGCTGAACTCCCTGGTGACTGCGGCGTATCTTGCCGATCCTTCGGACATGCTGATTTCGCCGATCGGCGAACACAGCTACAGCACACTGTTCGGTCTGATACCGGCCACTCTGGCGGTATTGCGGGTCGCCGCCGCGGTGGAACCCGATCCCTCGGCCCTGCTGACCTGGTATCTGCATACGCCCATTGCAGAACTGGGTCACCTCAACGCAGCACAGCTCATAGAGCTGGGGCGCGCGGAGGCAGTCATCTCCTTTCTCCTCTCCGTCCTTGAGGGCGACCGCGACTGATGGCCGGTCAAGGCTACCGCCCTTATCCGGCACCACTACATTAGCCGTAACACCGCGGGCTGATTGTTGCGTAAATGGCAACACCCAAATTCCCTCAGCGGGTGTACCGCGCAATACAGGCGACTCCTAGCATGATGACGACATCGACCATGGCCTGTTTCATGTGAAATGCGCCAAGGCGGTGGTGGTGACGATGCCTGCTTCTTATCCATTGCGCCGTGTTTGTCCATTTACGTCACGTGCGCGAGGCCCCGTCTCAAAGTCTCGCCCGCGCCTGGACTACCCCAGATCACTGCACCTGTAATACCCATTCCTTTTGCGCAGGCGCGCTTGCTTCCTATAGGAGCCACCATGCCATACAACCCCGCGCTCGATGGCGTTCGCGCACTGGCGATCCTCGCCGTCCTCGCATTCCATTGCGGCGTGCCCCTGAGCGGCGGTGGATACCTCGGTGTAGACGTGTTCTTCGTCCTCTCGGGCTACCTCATCACGTCACTCCTTCTCGCGGAGCATCAGATCGGGGGCATCCAAGTCTGCTCTTTCTACATCAGACGTGCGCTAAGACTCTACCCCACACTTCTGATCCTGATCGCCACATACCTTTTGGCAGCCCCTACGTTATGGCCCGCCAACCAGCGATGGCTAAACGCTGCATTCGCCAGCTTCTACGTGATGGATTACGCGATGGCCTTCAGGTATGCGTCCAAGACCATCGGACATACCTGGTCACTGGGAGTGGAGGAAAAGTTCTATTTGCTCTGGCCGCTCGTTCTACCGCTTGTTCTGAGGGCACGACGGCCAGTCGCTTGGCTACTCTTAGCCTTTGCCTGCCTTAGTGCCTGGCGATGCTTCGTGACCATGTCCTGGGGCTGGGTCCAGGCATATTTCTCCTTCGACACCCGTATGAGTGGCATCGTGCTCGGCGCGATAGCTGCTTTCGTCCCGCAACGTGTTTCGGGGCGAGTGGCCCTCATCGCCGGTGCGGCCCTCGCCATTTGCATCACCAGTTCGTTTATGCCGTCGCTACCGGCTCATCTGGCTGTGGAGGCCGTAACGTTGGAGGTTACCCTCGCCGAACTATCGGCCTTCCTAATCATTTGTTACCTAGCGCAGCATCGCCATTGCCCACTCCTCGCATCCCCGGCCATGGTCTACATCGGCCGGCTCTCTTACGGCATCTATCTCTGGCACTTTCCGCTGATTGTTCTACTTAGGGACAGCTACTCCCTGCCCTGGTGGATCGTCCTGCCGGCAGCAGTCGTTTTCTCATTCGCAATGGCGGCGATCTGCTTGCACATGGTGGACATACCCATCAAACGTTGGCGCATGGAGCGCCCTCTAGGACGCAGTGTCATCGTTACGTGATCGTGACCTCGACTCGCCCGCGTAACCTCCCAACCATGCGAGGACACCTACCGTGAAACGCTATCGCATGATGTTCGGACTGATGATGACGATCGCATTGGTCGCGCTTCATGCCCCGCGTGCCAATGCAAACCAGTGCGAAAGGATCAAGGACATCAAGATCGCCGATACCGAGATTAAACTTGCCGCGGTCATCGATGCGGGCGCATTCGTACCACCAACCCAAGGGTCGAATGGCTCCCAGCCCCGTCCGTACGCACGACTTCCTTCTTTCTGCCGCGTTGCGGGCGTTCGTCACCCAACGCCCGACTCGAACATAGGGTTCGAAATCTGGATGCCGGTATCTAGTTGGAACGGCAAGCTCGTCGGGATTGGTAACGGGGCTTGGGCAGGCTCCGTCACGTATCCAGCGATGATCGCCCCCCTTTCCAAGGGGTATGCGACAGTGGCGAGCGACAGCGGGCACCAAGGCAGCCCCCTCGACGCCAGCTTTGCGGCGGGCCATCCCGAGCGGCTTGTCGACTTCGGCTCCCGTGGCATTCACGAAATGACGGTGGCCGCAAAGGAGATCATCGAAGCGTTCTATGGGAGAAAAACGGAACGCTCGCTATTCGCGAGCTGCTCTACCGGTGGCCGCCAGGGCCTGATGGAGGCATCTCGCTATCCAGACGACTACGACGGCATCTCATCAATGGCGCCGGCAAACCCAACAGTTCCTCTCATGGTGGGCTCGCTGTGGACTAGTTCGGCAACCGCAAAGAGCCCTGAAAGCCAAATCTCGCCAGCCGCGTTCGACCTAGTGCACAAGGCCGCGATGGAGAGCTGCGATGCCAACGATGGCGTGAGAGACGGCATCATCTCTGCACCTGATCGGTGCCATTTCGATCCCGGCTCGCTTCAGTGTAAGGGCGTGACCAACAGGTTACCCAGCGATAGTGCTCGCTGCCTGACCGAGCCGCAGGTTGCCGCGCTGCGCGCGATCTATCAGGGGCCACACAACCCTCGGACGGGGGAATCCATCATTCCAGGCTTCGAACCTGGCAGCGAGGCATTGCTTTCGATCCAGACATCCGGCTCTGGACCCATTCCTCCGGTTCTCAGCTATTTTCGTGATCTCGTCTTCAAGAATCCCCGATGGGAATTCCGGACTTTCGACTACGATGAGAACGTCAGCCAAGCGTTGTCCTTGCACAGTCGACAAGTTGATGTTGCTCCCGCAAGCGTTGCGGACTATCTCAAGGGTGGTCGCAAACTGCTCATTTCACATGGCTGGGCGGACCCACTCGTTCCACCGTTGGCGAGCGTCCACTTTTACGACGCACTGACCACCGCTACCGGGACCAGCGCAGGGGAGAATGCGCGCCTATACATGGTTCCAGGCATGGGCCACTGCACGGGTGGCGATGGTCCCTTTTTGTTCGATGCCATCAGTACCATCGACGAATGGGTAGCGACCGGTCGAGCACCCGACCGCATCGTAGTGAGCAACCCTCCTAGCGCGGCCGCTCGAACGAGGCCTATATGCCCATACCCGAAAGAAGCTGTGTACGCCGGCACAGGCAGCACCGACGACGAGAAGAACTTCCGTTGCGAGGCTGTGACGCACTAGCCTTCGCATCCTATTGGAGACTCTGCTCTTCCTAGAGGGCACTCATTACCATTCCTAGGTTCGCCACTGGTGACGCCCCACGGGCAATTCCCAAATGCGCGCTTGCGGTATACCGGCCGGCAAGCCAAGCAGCAACTCCGGCAGATGAGGCATCAGGCGGCATTGGTGCGCGACCAACACGATGGTGATTCTCTTCGTGAGGCTACCGGTCCCTCGCGATCTCGCTGACCCTATATGCGAAAGATCAAAAGGTTCTTGCAGATCGGTCGTCGGGAAGACTGGTTTGACCATTCATGGCTTCCAAACGAATGGATCGATCTGCATTCCTAAAGAGTGCACCCATCATCTCGCCGGAGGAATTCATGGTGTCCCGAACGCATAGTTTTGCTCGAAAACTCTTGGTCAGTGCGCTCGTCATGGCCTCGGGGTCGACCTTCGTTGCGGAGACCGCATCGGCCGGCGCTCCGATTGTCCAAACCCAGGCGCCGGGCTATTACCGTCTGGTGCTGGGAGCCTTCGAGGTGACGGCCTTGAACGACGGTACGATCGACTTTCCCATGGACAAGCTGCTGATCGGAGAGTCTCCAGACGAAATAACCGCTGACTACCGGAAGGTGTTTCAGAAACTCCCGGCGGAGTCCTCAATGAACCAGTTTCTGATCAACACCGGCGACCGGCTGGTGCTGGTTGACACGGGCGCGGGCAGTTTCTACGGCCCAACCCTGGGAAATACGGTCAACAACCTACGGGCAGCGGGCTACACACCTGAGCAGGTCGATGACGTGGTGATCACCCACATGCATGTCGATCATATTGGCGGCCTGGCTAAAAATGGGCAACGGTTCTTTCCAAACGCCGTACTTCACGTCGATAAGGCTGAGTACAACTACTGGATGAACCAGGCGAACAGCGCCGGTGCTTCTGAGGCGGTACGGATTTGCTTCGAGGTCGCCCCGAAGATGTTTAACCCTTATCTCGCAGCCGGCAAGTTGAAACTCTTCCAGGGCGACACCCAGATCGCCCCTGGCATCCGCGCCACTCCCGAAGCCGGCCATACCCCCGGCCACAGCTTTTTCGTCGTGGAGAGCAAGGGAGCTAAGCTGGTTCTGTGGGGCGATGTGGTGCACTCGGCCCCCGTACAGTTTCACGATCCGTCCGTCCGTATCGTGTGGGACAGCGATGACAAAAGGGCAGAGCATGTGCGCGAGATCGCGTTCGCCGATGCAGCGGCGCGCGGATATCTCATCGGCGCGGCTCACCTTCCGTTCCCTTCTTTCGGACACATCACGAAGGCTGATAGCGGCAAAGGCTATCTGTACGTGCCGTTGAACTACACGAAGAACCGGTCAGTCGAGAATGGTGGGCACTGATGCGCCTCACGCGGCCAGGGTCATGATGGCTACCGTCCTTGCGTTTCTTGAACGCCGGAAAACCTGACTAGTCTTGGCAAAGTGGCCATCTTCATGAACGAAGATGGCCGCGCGGTGGCGGATGAAACGCTTCCGCGGTCGACACAATTTAAGCCAGTCCAGCCTTGTCGACACCAAAGGCCTTATCCAGCTGACCCTGACCCACCCCCGGACTCTAATTCGCTCCGCTACTGAAAGCGGGGGCGTCGTAGCAGCCCCTACTGCTCGGTCTGTCTTCGATTTTGAGATGCCGCGCCGTTAGGTTGGCGCCATGAACCCACGCGCCGAACTCCAGAAAGGCCTAAACCGGATAGAAGGCCAACTGCCGCGGTTGCTTGACGAACTGCCGGACCCAGCTGACTTTTGGCCGGCTTTCGCTGGGGAGGCTGACGCGATTCTTGAGGGTGCCGGGCTGGAGCACGACTGGGTGGCCGACAGGCTGGAGAGTATGCTGGCCTTCCATGGGGCACCCGCGCCCTGAGGAGCCTGCCGTGTGCTACTCCGCGCAGATCTATTCCGACTTCCGGAAGTATCAGCGGCTTGGTGGCAAGCTCGATATCGACGCGTATGTGAAGCTGGCGGGCTGGACCAAGGCAAAGGGGATCTGGATCAAGTTAGTTCCCAAGAGCACGCGCATCGCGCTGCTTGAGGTCTCGGAGCAACCCGAGTTTCAGGACGAACACGGTGCTCTCCTGTTCCATGCCGTATCCGACGCGGAGGTGTCAGCGATCGCTGACCTCGATGCCGAGGTGGCCAAGCAGGAACAGCGCATCGCGGACGCCGAGGCGAAGCTAGCCTCGGCTCGCCCGACCAAGGCCGCGGAGAAAGAACTTAGCGCCGCCAAGAAGAAACGCGACGCCGCCCTGGAGAAAATTGAAACCGAGAAGCGTCTCGTTCAACCGCGGGAGACGGAACGCATCTATCCGGGCCACTTCGCCCCGGTCCTCATTCGCGACCCAGCTACCGGCGAACGCATGGTGGTTCCCATGCGCTACCGTTGCCGCCTGCCTGGCTGGACTGAGGCCATGGAGCGTCTCAAGCCGGGCACCTACAACGCCCGCCGGGACAAATTGTCGACCGTGTGGAAGCAGCTCTTCGGCCATAACCACGGCATCATCGCAGCCAACCACTTCTACGAGAGCGTGTCGCTTCATCGCCTCCAGCAGCGCGAGTTGGTGCCCGGCGAGCGCGACATTGCCGTCGAAGTCCGCTTCACCCCCGACCCGCCTCAAGAAATGTACCTGGCCTGCCTATGGCGGTACGTCGAACCCGAGAGAGAAGAGCCCGGCTTCTATACCTTCGCTGTCATTACTCGCGATCCGCCACCCGAGGTTCTGGCGGCAGGGCACGACCGGTGTGTCATACCTATTCGGGAAGAGAACCTGGATGCTTGGCTCAATCCTGACACGGCAAGCCCGTCGTCTTCGTATGCGATTCTCGATGACCCCATCGATGCGTACTACCGGCACGAGCTAGCCAAGAAGAGTGAGGCGGGAGAGGAAACATGACCGACGCCGTTCGCCCTACCGAAGAAGGCAAGCTCCGATATCCTGGTTACACCGACAACGACGTCGACCCGCCGGAGCATTACGCCGCCGGCTTCAACCATTCCTTCAATCCACCGATTCCCTGCACCTGCACGCCGACCTGCCAGGCGCGATGCGCGGGCGAGTGCGGCTGCGCAGCCTGCAGAATGGCATTTGCCGATTACGCCAATATGCGGGGATGGTTTTGGCCAAAGGGCGAACCGCAAGAGCCGGCCCTGGATCAGCAGCTCGAGGAATATCGCCGCGCGCTCGGCCCCCAGAAGCGGCCATGAAGCGCCAGTGGATGTAACTGTCCTCATTCGAAGCAGACTCACCCTACCCTCGATAACGCGTCCTAATCGCCTTACTCGGCCGGCAATGTTGACGGAACGCCGTGGTTGAGGCGGTGGCTGATAAAAAGCTCTAGTCTTCATCGAGCCAGTCAACCAATAGACTCGCGCCTTGCGCGCGCTTGGCACTCCACGGCTAAGCTGCAATCCTCAAGTCGGGCCATGCATAGGCCGTCAGGGCATGACAACCCTCATGGCGTTAAGGTTTTCCATAGAATTGAATGGCCCGCTGATAGAATCGCGAAGCCCCCTCTTCGGGCTCAATGACCGTCATTATTAGCGGAAGCGCCAAGTCGTCTATGTGCGGACGGACGCGCTGCATGCTCGTTCGGCTAACTCGTTCCGCTACCTGCTTTGGAGCCGCAATGGCCACCAAGAGTGACGCTTCCTGCTGATTGTCGCCACGCAGGACTTCCACAATATAGCCAGCCGTCACGTCCGAGTCGATCTCGCAAAACGCCCTTAGCACAGCGATCAGTTCATCTACGGGAACGGTAGGTACGCGGACCGCCACCGTTTCGGGCGCTGAAAGCTCTTCTCGCCCGAACGCCACGAGTGGCTGACCGGTCAACAGGGCAGCGACTTCCTCCGGATACAACATCACCTGGTCATCATTGGGATCCAGCATCAGTGTCGCGCCCTGGGTCAACTCAAACATTTGGCGCCCATCCAATGCGATGACGCTCACTTGCTTGCTCGAGCCCAAAGCACGCTGAGCCTTCGCTTGGTCAGAGAAGAAAGGCAGCACGGTCTGTCCGTTGTCCGGCCGATTGAACTGTATGAAACGAATACGCCCTGGTACTTGATGTACAGGGACATGAGCGTAGACAGTGGCAGTCAGCAAGGCCTCGAAAAACTGCGGCTCAGCAAGAGGATTATTCCGAACAGCTCTCAGCAACTCCTGCAACTGCGATCGCGTAGTCATCGACGAGCTCTCTTCTGGGGCGGCAAAACGAGGCAGACCTCCGCTATCCAGGCCCAAGAAAGCGATCTATCGCGCTTCGAGCTTTTTCAGGAGCAGGTCCTTCTCCGCGATGGACAGTTGGTCAAATGCCAAAATCGCGCGTGCCAGCCGTTCGTCGCCCGCGAAGAGGTAAGCCGTCGGCACCTCCAACACGTCCGCCAATCGTTGAACGGTCGCCAAGTCGGGCTGGTGAACGCCCAGTTCATAGCGATTGATACGCGTACTGGCCACGAACGGGTCCATTCCTGCCTGAATGCCAAGCTGCTTCTGGGACAGGGCTTTTAGCTCCCGCGCCGCTTTGAGGCGGTGCTGAAAGATCGCCTGGATGTCGGTCTTGCGCGGCATGGCACGAACCTTGTAGGGGTGCCTACGAGATTCGTAACTTTGCCTTGCTCGCGATACTACGAGTTTCGTAGTATTGAAGGCAAGCTGTTTCCGCTGACTAGCGAGGCACCTCGGCATGTCACTACAAGGCTATTTGTGCCCATCCCCCGACTCTATAAAATAAGCTATAAAAAGCTTTTTACATCAATGCCTTGGCGGGAGTTCTGGCCCGTATTGAACTCATTGGTGCCATGCCCCGCCTCGTTCCAGTTGACCAAGTCCACCAGCCGCGCCGCTAACGCATCCAGATCGACGCTCGTTTTGCCGGGAGTGAACTCGAAGGTGCCAAACAGATTGATGTTTTGCCAAGCCACCGGCGACATGCCCTTGAGTATTTCGATGGCTCCCTCGTCTTCCACTGCACGCTTTTGATCATAGATACGGGACAGCAACGCGGTGTTGTAGTAGATGATCGCATTGGCGATCAGGCGCGAGCAGTCGTTCCAGATCTGCTGCTCTGCTTCCGTTTGTACGCGGAATTTTCCGCTATTGACGTAGGCGATCGCCCGGCGGAAACGATGGTAGGCCTCGCCTCGATTGAGTGCCTTCTGGACGCTCTGGCGCAATCCGACATCGTCGATGAAATCGAGGATATAGAGCGTCCGGTAGATGTTGTCCAGCTCCCACAGGGCTTTCTTGGTCTGATTTCGACGGGCATAACTACTCAGCTTGCGGATGATCGTGGCCTGGGTCACCTCCTTCTGTCCCAGTGACGCCATGATCCGCTGGATATTGGGCCATTCGGCCACGATCAGCGCCTCATTGACCTTGCGTGCTGGCTTGATGAGCGCACTGCCGTACTGATTCGGTGACTTGAAACCGACCAACGAATCGACCTTCGTTCGCAGATCGCGGTAGCGCGGCGCGAAGCGATAGCCGAACGCGTGCAACACCCAGAAATTGACCTGGTTGGTGCCGTGGGTGTCGGTCGAATGCTGTTCGGGCTTGACCTCGGACGTATTGTTGAACAACAAGTCGAACACGTAATGGCTCTCGTGCTCGTGGGCACCGATGACCTGCCCGTTGATCGGGACATGATTGGCCACCACCGTGCACACGCTGACACCCTTTTTCATGCCGAAATACTTCGGTGAGTGCCGTGCATTGATCGTGTCGATTTGAGTTTCGATCCGCTGACCGTCGCTGCTCGAATGCAAATGGTTGCCGATATTGAAAAGATGGAACGCCGACAACCGAGCGGTGGCGTTGCTGATGGCATCGTTAGCGCCGCGTACGGTTTCCTGGCGCAGGAAGCTACGGGCGGTGGACAGCAACGAGGCGTGACTGAGACCGGAGACTTCGGCCATCTTCCACAACCCCATGTTGGTACCCATCGCGACAATGCAGGCAAGAATCTCGCGAGGATCCGGCGCCTGTTTGACGTAGCGCTCCAGCACGTGCGAAAACGCATCCAGAAACCCGGTATTTCCCGCCACAAACCAGAGTAGATCGGCAATGCCGATGCCCGGCATTTGCGCGTAGAACGGGTTGTTGAGGGACTCGTCAAGCGCGGGATAGATCAGATTCCAGCGCCGCTTGTCGCCTTTGCCACGCACCGTGATATGCGCATTGTCACCCTCGGCAATGCGGGCGTTCACCGCTTGATACTTCGCTTCCAGCTGAGTGCGTAGCGCCGTCAAGGTATCCTCAATAGGGGCTTGCAGAATGGGGGCATCGAGGTCACGTAACACCGCCTCCTTGTCGTTCCAGCGCTCATCGCTGATCAAATCATCCTCGAAGCGACGAAATTCGTTGCTGTCCTTGACGAACACATCCCCCGCTTCCATCGCCTCGTAGAGCAGGCGATAGACGAGAAACTCGTAGCGATCGACGTCGAGTCGCTTGGCGCGGCCCTTGCCCTCTTCGGCGACGAACAGATAACCACGCAATCGTTTGGGGATCAGGTCGACCGGAAACGTGGCCCGATCGATCTGTCGCGGGGTATGCCCCAGTCGCAGGTGGCCTTGCAGGAAGTCGACGGCCGCCATGAGTGGCGCATGTTCGACCCGGCCAGCGAAATCCAGATCGGTGAACAAGTGGCGCAGGTTTCGCTTGAAGGTTGGCGACAGCGTGGTGTAGTACGCCCACTGGAAACCCACCTTGTCGAAGGCGATGTTCCGCATGTAGTCGGCCACCAGCGGAATGCGTTCGGGACCAAGATAGCTGAACGCCTTGGCTTTCACCGTCGCGAACACTGCATCGTCAGGAATCGTGTCGTCGACAAACAGGTGAAGCACCTCACCGGCGGCCTTGAGGTGTTCGCTCGCGTCCGTCAGTGCTTGCCGCATCGCTTCTTCACTGGCCAGCTTCGCCTGCTTGCCGTAGCCATCGACGCGAACCATGAAGGCTTCGATCAAATGGTCGTTGATCTGCCGGTAGCGGTGATAGGCGAAACACAACAGGTACAGCCGCGTGGTGGCCGGTGCCATACGCTGAAGCTTGTAGACGGTGTAGTACATCACCAGGGAAGAAAAGTACTTACCGCTCTCCTGCGAGATGCCTGCCGCTGCCAGGAACTGCTGAGCAAACGTATGCAACGGCTGAAAGAGCTGACGTCGTTCAACTTCTTGTTTGAGCGCCTTGTAACTGAAATCGTTGGGTTCGTGCTTGAGCGCGCTGATCCGATACACGGATTCATCGGCCTGCAGCAAGGTGTCGAGCTGAGTGCGTATATCGGGCGTCAGCGCCTGTTCCAGTAAGCGCGCTAATCGCGTGCGCTCGTGGGTGACCACCCAACCGATGATGTCCTGAAAGGTACTGTACGCGGGTGTGGCGAAGCGCTCTCGTTCCACGTAATGGAGCGCTTCGCGCAGCAGGTAGCGAGGTTGCGTCGAGCGCATGGCCAGATGCTGGAGGCGCTCGACCAGTGCTCCTCGCGCAGACCGGCTCCATGGGTGAACATCCAACAACTGCAGAATGAGCTTCTGCAGCGCGGCACGCGTCGGTTGCGTGGGGGATCGAACGGTCTTCCAGGCAATATCCGGAAAATGCCGGGTGACGATATGCTGCACATCCTCGCGCACCGCTTCCGGCTCAACGTCGAAAAACTGCCTCTTGGCTTTGAAATAGCCTAATTGCAGTACCAGATACACGCCGGTTGTACCGCGGCGCATCGCTACCGCCGCTTGTTCGGCGGCACTCAGGTCGAAGTACAGAAGCCGCTCGTCGTCAGTGAATTGTGGCAGGCCGTAGAGGTCATCGATTTCTTCGCTGGCGAGGATGGCCAGTCGGTGTGGATTAGTCGTCATCGTGCCCTATATACAAAGGGATAGGCTCGTTGAGCCCGCGTTCGATGCGGGCTTGCGCGAAGGGATCGTCTCCATCGATATAGCGCATGGCCGAATGCACATCCTTCCAGCCGACGTACTCCATCAGGGCTTTGACATCCCATCCGTTGGTATTGGCCCATCCCGCAAACCCGCGGCGCAGCGAATGGCCGCTGTAAACCTCGACGGCGGCGAGGCCCGCACGCGTGAACAGGCGGCGAAGCATCGGCACCACGCTATTCTCGTGCAAGGCGCGGACGGACACCGTACCTGTCCGCGTGATCGCGCGAAATAGCGGCCCCGTCGTCAGGCCTGCATATCCGATCCAATCCAGCGTCGCGGTCACCGGGCACCACCGGCTCAAGGCGGGAACGCGATACGTGGTGCCTACCTGTTGGCGATCGGTCTTGGTGCGCGTGAGAAAACACGTGAGCCCCTGACCAGGCACCACGGCGACGTGTTCGGTCTGCAAGCTCACCAAATCGTCGATGCGAAAACCGCGCCAGAAACCGAGCAGCAACAGGGCGCGATCGCGCCGACAGCGGAGCGCTTCAGGGGCGTCGCCGTGCGCATCCGCTGCGACAATGGCGGCATCGAGCCAGTCTGCGACCCGGGCAAGGACAGTCAGCTGCAGAGGTTCGGCGCGTTTCTCCCTGGCCGGATGGAGTGCCTGAATGCCCTTCATGGTCTTCTTGACGAGGTCCGCAGTCGTCGGATCGACGAACCCGTGGGTAGCGTGCCATTGCGCCAAGGCGGCCAGGCGCAGGCGAAGTGTGTTGATCGATAGCGATGTGGCGTAGGTGACGAGATAGTCCGCCACGGTCTGCGATGTGGCCGGCAGAAGCCCCCCCCACGTCACTTCGAAATGACGTACCGCCGAGGCGTAGCTTCGCTGCGTGTTGGGCCGCTGCGCCGCCTTCAGATACTGTTCGAGCGAATGTGATGACATGGGTCGTCACGCACCTCTCAATGACGGTATAGCGGTGATGGGCCCCAAGCCGAGGCCACAGCTCTTTCAAAACGCCGAGTCCGCAGCCTATGGTGATTGCCAGTCCAGTGCAAAACCTGGCAAGCGCCGTATCCTCCACATATACGCATGCGAGTTTCCCATCAAGCGTTAGCCTTGGTTTGCACAGGCTGACTCAAAGCGGCATGGCAATGGCGTCAAGCCCCTTCATGCCCGTGCCAAAACGCGCTATGGCCTCGCGATGGGCCATTAGGGCGCCATAAGGTAGATAACGTAGATCCAGCTCGTGCACGCGACTGAAAGCCGGGCGTGCGAATTGCGCGCGAACATCGCTTTCACGAGCATCCGGTGCCACCAGGAAGTAGCGCGCGTCCGCGTGATCCGGCGCACCGAGCGCAAGATCAAGCATCCGCACAATGCCCGAGTAAATACTCGTAGTGTGTTCGACTTCAAAAGCCGCCGCGACACGCTTCGTGCCTCGGTCCAGCCATAGCACGTCGATCAAGCGAATCGCATCTGCGGCGCGATGTTCTTCTAACGCGAGTGGCAAACAATGCAGACAACCGTCGTCAAGCCGGCTCTCCCCGTGAGTTCGGCTACGGTCATTGGCAGCAATCCATACGTCGTAACCCAGGGCCCGCCCTAAATCGCGCAACCAACCCTGCACCTGGGTATGGGTGTGATCCTGATCGCGAGCCAGCTCCATCGCCTTACGGTGAGCGGCGTTTTCCTCCCTGATGCGCGCCAAATCGGCTTCCCATCGGCTGAGCGCGTCCGGCGCATCATCTGCCAGTGGCAAGGGGTAGCGTCCGCTACCCATGTCAAAGAGAAAGCCAGCGATCGCCCCCAGGTCGTTGGACAAGCGCGTGCGGTGCGCGGCGTTGAGCGCGAGCACGCCCTCGCGCATGGCCAAGTAGGCATCCCAGCGACCGAGCTTCACCTTGGCGCCAGTCAGCGCGTTGTAACCGTTGACGATGGCGGTATTGAATGGCACAGCCAAGGTGGGATGCAGAAAGTACAGAAGGTTGGCGACCGCAGGCCCCAGACCCTTGATGCCCTGCCGATCCAGCGCATGAACCGCCTGGATGAGTTCGGCCTCGTCGTTGCCGCATAGGCAGGTGTTGAGAAAGCGGCCGAACGCCTGCTGATTGCCGCGATGCTCATAGATGTCGGGAATACGCAGTTTGGGTTTCCACAGGAACGCATGGTCGGCCCCGCGAAAAATCTGTCGTTGCTCGGCGATCGAGTGAACCACGGTTTCCAGGGAGGAGCCACGGTAGGCGTTGCCGAAGGTGTCGGTCTCGATCTCCGCGACCACGGCTTGCAGCCCGCGCCGGATGGCCCGGAAGTTCTTCAGTCGCTGATCCCATAGGAACCAGCTTTGGTAGGTACCGCCCGCGTCCTCCCGCCAACGCTCGATCAGCCGAACCACGATCTCATGCGATGCCATGCTTGCTCCCTAAGGCGGCCTTATCACGATATTCAACCATCCTACACACCGGTCGGCGCAGGCTCTTGATGGTTTGCCACTTTCATGGAGGTCGCGATGAAGACCATCAACGTAACGGGATATGGGCGGTTCGGCCCCCTGGCGTTGGGCCTGATGTTGGCGAGTGGTCTGGCGACGGCCCAGGATATGCCGCCAGGGGCACCGCAGACGCCCGCTCCCACCGGCGCCATGCACGATCAGCAAGGAATGGAGGGGATGAAAGGCATGCATGATGCCCATATGCAGGGCATGCACACCATGCCGGCTACCGTGTCGGCGGTCGATGCCAAGACGGGCGTGGTGGATGTCACCGCAGCCGGCATGCCATTAAAGGTCCATTTTCCGCCGTCAAGCGTCGCGTCGCTGAAAGCCGGGGACCAGATCACTCTGCACCTGGGTTTCAGTAAACCCTGAGACAGCTACACCCACCTCCAGAGTTGAGGGGTGGTATAGCGAAGGGTAAGCTGGCCCTTATGACGGCATCCTTGCGCCCCTTTGCACGCTCCCGTGGCCTTCGCGTCATGGCGGTGTGGGCGTGGCTGATGCTGATCATCACCTCCTTATCCGCCGCCCCTTTGGCTGGAAGCACGGTCGCTGCACCATCCCATCACCACCACGCCGTCACGGCCATGGCCGGTGATCATTGCCACCATGGCGTGGCAGCAACCGCTAAGACGTCATTCGATTGTTGCTCTTCCAGGGCAGGCTGCTGTGGTGGTCCTGTGGGCCACACCTGCAGCTGCGCGGCCATGTGCGGCACGGCGTTACCGCCTGACTCCGCCACCGTCACGGCCGCTACCACGATCACCGCGGCTTACGGCCGTGTGGCGAGGCCCAACACCCCCTCTTTGGCGGCCGCGCCGCCGTTACGACCACCGTCCGCCTGACACTCCCTGTCGATGAGCCTTGCTCGCGTGTCGCCGTATCGGTGACGTATGGCAAGTGGCAGTGATTGGCGACGACGCACGACGTCGTTCGCCTTGGAGAGTTGGCAATGAAACGTTTTCCCCCGCCCGCGATCGATGTGTCGCGGCGCCGCTTCGTTCAAGGTATTGCTCTGGGCGGCGCCGGCGCCGGACTGGGGCTGTGGCGTCCAAACAACGCCTGGGCGCTGCCCAGTCCGGGCCAACCCACGGCGCTGAGCGGCACCGAGTTCGATTTGGCCGTGGCCGAGACACCGGTCAATTACACCGGCGTGGCGCGACCTGCCGTGACCGTCAACGGTGGTGTTCCCGCGCCGATCCTGCACTGGAAGGAAGGCACGACGGTCACCCTGCGCGTTAGCAACCGGCTACGTACCCCCACCTCGATCCACTGGCACGGCATCCTGCTGCCGGCCCACATGGACGGGGTGCCTGGCCTGAGTTTTGACGGCATCGCACCCGGCGAAACCTTTGTTTATCGCTTCCAAGTTCGCCAGGCTGGCACCTACTGGTACCACTCGCACTCGGGCTTTCAGGAGCAGACCGGTCTCTATGGTCCGCTGGTGATCGCGCCGGCGGGTCCGGAGCGTTATCCGACCGATCGCGATTACGTTGTGATGCTTAGCGACTGGACCGATGAGGACCCGGATCGCATCTACGCCAAGCTCAAGAAGCAGAGCGATTACTACAACTTCGCCCAGCCGACGGCTCCGGATTTCTTCCGCGATGTTCGCGAGAAGGGGCTGAGTCAGGCACTGGACAGGCGCAAGATGTGGAACCAGATGCGCATGAACCCGACGGACCTGGGTGACGTCTCCGGTTACACCTACACCTATCTGATGAACGGCACCGCGCCGGCCGGGAACTGGACGGGCCTCTTCCGGCCCGGTGAAAAGGTTCGCCTGCGTTTCATCAACGGCTCGGCGTCGACGCTCTTCGATGTGCGCATTCCTGGGCTGAAGATGACCGTGATTGCCGCCGACGGACAGGATGTCGACCCGGTGCCGGTCGACGAATTCCGCATTTCGGTGGCCGAAACCTATGACGTGATCGTCGAGCCGCAGGAGGATCGCGCCTTCACCGTCTTCGCGCAGTCCATCGATCGCACCGGCTATGCGCGCGGCACCTTAGCGCCGCGCGCCGGCCTGGAAGCGGAGGTGCCCGCCATGGATCCACGCTTGTGGCTGAGCATGCAGGACATGATGGGCGCAATGGGTCGCGATCATGGCGACATACACGACATGTCAGGCATGGCCGGCATGGATATGAATGACATGCCGGGCATGGACATGACTGGTATGGCGATGGGTGCGGCGCCCCCGGTCCATCACGCCAGGACCGAATACGGCCCCGGCGTGGACATGCACGTCGACACGCCGCGCACCAATCTGGACGATCCCGGCATCGGGCTGCGCGACAACGGCCGGCGCGTGTTGACCTACGCCGATTTGCACACGATCGGCGGTTCCATCGATCCGCGCGAACCCAGCCGCGAGATCGAGCTGCACTTGACCGGCAACATGGACCGTTTCATGTGGTCGTTCGACGGGGTGAAGTTCTCCGACGCCACGCCCGTGCACTTCAACCATGGGGAGCGCCTGCGCATCGTGCTGGTCAACGACACCATGATGAACCATCCGATCCACCTGCATGGCATGTGGAGCGAGCTGGAGAACGCCGAAGGCCAGTTCCAGGTGCGCAAGCACACCATCAACGTGCAGCCGGCGCAGCGCATCACCTACGGCGTGACGGCCGATGCCCTCGGCCGCTGGGCCTACCACTGCCATCTGCTGTACCACATGGAGGCGGGCATGTTCCGCGAGGTGGTGGTGTCATGAGCGGATCACGTTTCCATCGTCCCGCCGCATACTCACACCCCGTGTTGATAGGTGCGCTCTGTCTCGCACTTCCCTTGGCGGTCGCTGCCCAGCAAGCCGCTCCGGCACCGGCCAGCAGTGCCGCCCCCATGGACATGAGCGCCATGCCGGGCATGGATCACGGTGCGATGCCGGGTATGTCCATGCCAACGCGGCAGACCGATACGCCCATCACGCCAGCTCCCACCCCAACGAAGGCAGCGGCCTCGTCCATGCCCGTGGCGCCCACATCGAGCCCGTCGGCGGTGGACCCGCACGCGGGCATGGATCACTCGACCATGCCCGGCATGGCCCCCATGGCCTCACCCGCACCGGCGGATCACGATCAGAGCATGTCGCACGACACCATGCCCGGGATGGATCACGGCGCCATGTCTAGCATGGGTAGTGGGATGACGATGGGGCCCATGCAAGGTGGCCATGCGCCGCCCGATGCACGCAGTCCCGACTATTCCGATGGCATCGCCCCAAGCCACATGAAGGGCATGGACATGCGGGATAACGCCCCACTGGGCATGCTGTTGATCGATCAGCTCGAAGCCTTCCACAGTCGTGACGCCCATGGGCAGAACTGGGAGGCCGAGGGCTGGTATGGCAACGACGCCAACAAGCTATGGGTCCGCACCGAAGGCGAACGCAGTGGCGGCAAACTGGAGGACGCGAACCTCGAGGCTTTCTGGAATCGCCCCGTCGCCACGTACTGGAGCACCCAACTGGGGGCACGGCAGGATTTCGGCCAGGGGCCTCATCGCACCTGGGCCGCTGCCGGCATCCAGGGATTGGCACCGTATTGGTTCGAGCTGGAGGCAACCGGCTACGTGGGCAGCAACGGCCGCACAGCAGCACGCTTGCGCGCCGAGTACGAGTTGCTGTTTACCCAGCGCCTGATCCTGCAGCCCGAAGCGGAGATGAACCTCTACGGCAAAGACGATCCGGCGCGCCGGATCGGTAGTGGCGTGTCGGACGTGCAGTTTGGCTTGCGGCTGCGTTACGAGATCCGGCGCCAGTTCGCGCCCTACATCGGTATCAACTGGGTGCGTCGCATCGGCACGACGGCCGACTACGCCCGCCAGGATCATCAACCCGTTCTTGACCGGCAGATTATGGCCGGCATCCGTCTCTGGTTCTAAGGGGAATCCATCATGAACAAGCACACCAAAATCGTGGTCGGGATCGTGGCGGCCGTCGGCGTGGTCGCCGTGGTCACAGGCGCCTTCATCTATTCGGGCATCTACAACATCGGCGCCGACGATCACCACACCAAGCCGATGTATGCCGCGCTGAACGCGTTGCGTGAGCGGTCCATCGAAGTGCGCGCACGCAATATTCCGGTGCCGAACCTGGACGATCCAAAGATGATTGCCGAGGGCGCCGAGCACTACACGGCCATGTGCACGGGGTGCCATCTCGCGCCCGGCATGAAGGAGAGCGATTCGGAAATTCGCCCGGGCCTCTACCCCCAACCACCGAACCTGGTCGAGCACGGCGTGCATGATCCCCGCGAAGCGTTCTGGGTCATCAAGCATGGCGTGAAGATGAGCGGTATGCCGGCGTGGGGCACCACGCACAGCGACGAAGCGATCTGGAACATGGTCGCGTTCATTCGCAAGATGCCGGGCATGACGCCCGAGCAGTACAAGGCCCTGGCGGGCGACAGCGCCGGCGAAGGGCATGCGCATGGCCATGAACATGGCGGTGAAGCGCACGACCATGGTGTGGCACCGGAAGCCGGGCACGACCATGGCGACGAGGATCACGAGCATACGCACGACGAAGCGGCCGAAACGCCGCTGTCACTGGACGGACTGACACCCAAGGCAGTGCCAGCCGCCGAGGCGGTCGCCGAAGCGTTCCATGCGGCACTTCAGCGGGGTGATCGTCAGGCGGCACTGGCCGTACTGGCACCGGAGGTCACGATCAGCGAAGGCGGCGAAACCCAGTCGCGCGACACGTACGCCGGCGGGCACTTGGGTGAGGACATCGCATTCCTCAAGAGCGCCAAGGTCACCCCCGTGTCGCTCGGTTCGATGGCCATGGGGGATACCGCCATGGTCGGCAGCGAGACGCAGATCCTCACCACCCTCAAAGGCAAGCCGGCCACGATTCGCAGTCGCGAAATGCTCAACCTCAAGAAGGATGGGGCCACCTGGAAGATCGTGTCCATCCAGTGGCAGTCCGCGCCGGTGACGGAGCCATGAGCATGAAGCCATGGCTTTCCCGTCTGTATGGCCTGGCCTTGATGGCCGCCGCATGCGCTCCGGCGGCAATGGCGGCGAACGCCATTGAGGTGTATCGCGATCCCTCGTGCGGCTGCTGTGCAGCGTGGGTGCGCTACCTGCGCAACCAGGGCTACACCGTCTCGATGCACCAGGACGAGCCGATGGCTCGCGTGAAGGCACGCTTTGGCGTGCCGGACCGCGCGGTGTCCTGCCATACCGCCGTGGTGGACGGCTACGTGATCGAAGGCCATGTGCCGGCGAAGGACATTCGTCGGTTGTTGGCCGAGCATCCCGATGTCCGCGGTCTGGCGGCGCCGGGCATGCCGATGGGTTCTCCTGGCATGGAGATGGGCAACTCCGAGCGCTACAACGTCCTGCTGATCGCGCGAGACGGCAGCACGAGGGTGTTTGCGACCCACGGCCCCGCTTAGCCGCGAATCACGGATACGCCACACCGATTCTTCAATGACTGATGGAAAGGAATAACTCAATGAAACCGATAAATCTCTCCGTCCTGATGCTTGCGAGCATCAGCGCTGTACTCACCGTACCAGCACTGGCCGCTCCGCAGTCGACGGACGCTGCCATGCAGAACATGCCCGGCATGACGCACGCTGCGGCGCCCACGGATCCGCAAGCTGTCGGCATCGTCAAAGCGATCGATACCGCGAAAGGCACGGTGACCTTGCAGCATGAGGCGATCAAGGCGATTGGCTGGCCAGCCATGACCATGCCGTTCAAGGTCGCCTCGCCCGACCTGCTCAAGAACCTCAAGGTGGGCGACAAAGTGCAGTTCACGCTGCGCCCGGCCGGCACGAACACCACGGTGACGGCCATCACGCCCATGCCCTAAACCTCAGTCGCCGGTCCGTTGAACACACGGACCGGCGACTTGGTCGCGCTGTCTTTGCGCGAACGCCAAAGAGTTATGGATCGCGGCTTGCCGGAAGCGAGTCATTGCAAATCAGGACAAATCGATAAAGGAGAGGTTGCCTATAACGTAAGAAATACGCGAAGCACAGATAAGAATTTACCAAGAAGCCAATGATTATCTTGGACGGGCTTTTTTCG
The DNA here is from genome assembly GCA_000632805.1 of Dyella jiangningensis. Taxonomy (GTDB): domain Bacteria; phylum Pseudomonadota; class Gammaproteobacteria; order Xanthomonadales; family Rhodanobacteraceae; genus Dyella; species Dyella jiangningensis. The sequence continues at coordinate 2,014,372 of CP007444.1, forward strand.
CCTTTTCGCCCTAGCAGGCTGTCGAGAAACTCCCGCACCTCGGAGAGGTCATAGTTTGCCTCAATCGCAGAGCCCTCGAACCGATGCGTAGCCCCGACGTCCAGCAGCTTGGCATGTTCTCGTATGTGTCCGTGGAAAACCGCGTGCCGAGCGATCATCCGATTCGCAAGTTGCGAATCCTGGTCGATACGATCCTGGGGGAGCTCGACGACGTGCTGGCCGCGCGTTATGCCCAAGGCGGACGGCCGTCGATTCCACCGGAGCGCATACTTCGCGCCTCGCTGTTGCAGGTCGTCTACAGCGTACGCAGTGAGCGGTTGCTGATGGAACAGCTCGACTACAACCTGCTGTTCCGCTGGTTTGTCGGGCTCAATGTGGATGATCCGGTGTGGGATCACTCGACATTCTCGTTCAATCGCGAGCGGCTGTTTGATGAAGCGATCGCCCAACAGTTCTTCGAGCACACGGTGCTGCTAGCGCGGATGCGCGAACTGACCAGCGACGAGCACTTCTCGGTCGATGGCACGCTGTTGGAAGCATGGGCCTCGCACAAGAGTTTCCGGCCGAAAGGCGGCAGCGGGGACGGCGGTGACGACTTTCACGGCGAGAGGCGCTGCAACGACACGCACGCCTCCACCACCGATCCGGACGCGCGGCTGATCCGCAAAGGCAAGGGCAAGGAGGCGAAACTCAGCTACTTGGCAAACGCTCTAATGGAAAATCGCAACGGTCTGCTGGTAGCGGTGGACGTGCGACACGCCAGCGGCACCGGCGAACGCGATGGGGCACTGCATCTGCTCGCCTCGGCCGGTGTGAAGGCCGGCGCCACGCTCGGAGCGGATAAAGGTTACGACACACAGGACTTCGTCGTGGCGCTGAAACAGCTCGGTATCAAACCTCACATCGCCCGCCACACTAAGGGGCGGCGCAGCGCCATCGACGGACGCACGGCTCGTAGTAAGGGCTATGCGATGAGCCTGCAGGTCCGCAAGCGCATCGAACAGGGCTTCGGTTGGATCAAGACCATCGGCGGCTTGCGCAAATTGCCGATGGTCGGTCTGGCCGCCGTGCGTGGCTGGGTGACGTGGACCCTCGCCGCTTACAACCTGGTTCGACTCGGTGGCATCGGTGCGTGGTGGAATCCGTCACCGACATGACTCATCACAAGAGACGTGCGTCCAAAACGGTAGCAACGGGGTCATCGACACCGTTTAGGCGGCGCGATCCATAGATCGAATCTATGGCCAGGTCGCCGAAATGGAGCTTCTCAACAGCCTGCTAGGCCGACCAATACCCACGGTGAGTGATCGTTGGAATTTCTCGCAAAGTCACTGGCAATTGACTAATATCAGCTTCAGCAGAATCTCTGAAGTCTAAGGTGACTAGACTGGAACCCGTCGTTCGCGGGAGGGGCTATGAACCACGCAACGAAATGCTGTGAGCAAGCCCATGCTAGCCACTATTCGCGAGTGCACCATATTGCGATCGGCACGCTGGGGATGGCCTTAAGTTTGTCTTTTGCCCTTTCATTTGCGCTATGTATTTTGGGCTATCTCCTCTTTCCTGCCCTGCCGATCGCCCATTCAGCGCTCTCCCTTTTTCTCCCTGGTTTCACGTTGCTTAGCTGGACTAGCTTCCTACTCGGTCTCATCGAGAGCGTGTTTTTGGGGTGGTATATCGCGATAGTCTTCGGCGCGATTTACAACTTCATTGCATCGCGGCGCTAGTTCTCTCCCGGAATTCTCACTCCGATGAGGTGGTGGCTTATGCATTCCGACCATTCTGTTTCGACCAATTCGAATGACGCGCATCACCATGAGGCCGAACCGCGGAGAATGGATCCCCTGCGCATCGCATTTTGGCTGTTCCTTGGCGCCGCTGCGTTCTACCTGATTGTGGAGCACCGTGCCCACGTACTTGCCGGAGTGCCTTGGCTTCCTTTTCTAATTTTGGCGGCTTGTCCGTTGATACACGTATTTGGCCATGGCGGGCATGGCCATCACCACCGTGGCAGCGGCGTGGGCTCGCCTCCACCATCACTCCACCAGGATCGCCCCCCGGGTTCGAGTAACACACCAGAGTGAGGACACCATGCACACGTCCATTCCTGGCTATGGCCTGTGGGGCTTGGCCATCATCAACGCCGTATTCTTCATCTTCTTCGCCTGGAGCTTTTTTAAGCCGCTCAACGCGAGAGATTGGCGGAGTTTTGGCATGTTCTCCGCCTTTCTGGTGGCTCTGTTTGCCGAGATGTACGGCTTTCCGCTGACCCTGTTTCTGTTATCTGGCTGGCTCTCTTCGCACTATCCATCGGTCAACTGGCTCAGTCACGATGCGGGGCATCTGTTCGAGATGCTATTTGGCTGGCGCGCCAATCCACACTTCGGCCCATTCCATCTCGCCAGTTTCCTGCTCATCGGTGCAGGCTTCTGGTTGCTTGCCATCGCCTGGCCAGTCCTGTATCGCGCACAAAAGCGCCACGAAGTAGCGCGTGAAGGCCCCTATGCGCGCATACGCCATCCTCAATATGTCGGCTTCTTTCTCATCCTGACCGGCTTCCTGTTGCAGTGGCCTACGCTGCTGACGCTGGCGATGTATCCCATTTTGGTGTGGATGTACGCTCGGCTGTCCACTACGGAGGAACGTGAGAGCCTCAAACAATTCGGGGAGACCTATCGACGCTACATGGAAAGCGTGCCCCGTTTCATCCCACGCTGGACATCAGGCGCTACGCTGAAGGGTAGGTCATGATAGAGCGACTGCGCACTCACGTCTGGCCCGTCGGCGGCATGTGCACTTGTGGATGTGCCACGACGCTTGAACAGGCGATTCGCCACCTGAATGGCGTTGAGTCGGTTTTGGCCAACTTCGCGGCAGGAACGCTGCGGGTCGACTATGATCCTTCGCGGCTTCAACCCGGCCAGATCGCGGAACAGATTCGCCGCTTGGACTTTGCGTGCGGTGCAGGGGATGACCTGCCGGCACACGGCGTCACCGACATGGCGACTTGCAAGGAGCGCGCTTCGGCCGCCGCGCCGATGGCGGCGCAGCATGCGGCACGCCCGTCCGAACCACCTATCACGCATCACCCTGAAAGCCATCATGCTCACCGCAGTATGCCGCAAGGCATAGCGTCGTCACCGCACCAGGTCGCAGCCGATGTCCAGGACATGCATGAAGGCATGCACCATGGCGGGGATCTTCATGCCGCAGCTAATGACATGCGGCGTCGTTTCCTGGTGGCCTTGGCCTTTGCCGTCCCACTCTTCCTGTGGTCCCCAATGGGTTTGAGGACGGCGCCGCTCGCGCCGCCGCTCGGCCTTCCGTATGATCTCTGGCTACTTATTCTTGCCTCGGGTGCCGTCCTGTATCCCGGATGGCCCTTTTTCACGGCAGCCGTCCGATCGTTGCGTCATGGCGTGCTGGATATGGCGGTTCTCGTGTTGTTGAGCGTGGGTACCGGCTATGGCTTCAGCGTCGGCAGCACCTTCTTTTTCACCGGGCCGAACTTCTACGAGCCCTCGGCGGTCCTGTTGACGTTCATCCTGCTCGGCCATTGGCTCGAGATGCGCGCCCGCGCAGGTGCGTCCGATGCCATGAAGTCGCTGCTCAAGTTGTCGCCGCCACGCGCCGTGGTGCGCCGCGGCGACAAGGAGATCGACATATCTACCGCTGAAGTCTTGGCTGGCGATCTGGTGGTCATCCGCCCAGGGGGCAAACTTCCGGTGGACGGTGAGGTGGTGGAGGGGCACTCGCTGGTGGACGAGTCCATGCTGACTGGCGAGTCGATGCCGGTGCGCAAAGATCCGGGTAGCGTCGTCGTGGGTGGCACGATCAACCAAAGCGGCGCTTTTACCTATCGCGCCACCAAAGTGGGCTCGGAAACCGCCTTGGCGCAGATTATCCAGTTGGTCCAGGCAGCTCAAAATTCCAAGGCGCCGTCACAACTCTTGGCCGACCGCGCTTCTCAATGGCTGGTGATGGCCGCTATCGCAATTGGCGCGCTCACCTTTGTAGCTTGGTATGGCTGGCTGGGCCAGTCCCTTCTCTTCGCTTTGACGCTGACCATTACTGTGTTTGTCATTGCCTGTCCGGATGCCTTGGGGTTAGCCACACCGATGGCGATCATGATTGGCACCGGTCTGGGCGCGAAGCACGGCATTCTGTTCAAGCACGCGGCTGCGATTGAGCAGAGCGCTCAGCTGGATGTGGTTGTCTTCGACAAGACCGGTACTTTAACCGTGGGGGCGCCCGAGGTCGTCGACATAGCGGTGGCTCCCGGCTGGACGTCGGAGCACCTCTTAGCAACGGCCGCCGCGGTGGAGGCGCATTCGGAGCATCCCCTAGCCCGAGCCATTCTTAAACGGACAGCGCCGGTCCCGGTGCGCGCCACCGCATTTACCAACATCGATGGTCAGGGCACGACCGGCATCGTGGACGGCTTGTCCGTGTTGCTGGGCAATCGCACGTTGATGGCGAGTCGCCATATTGAGCTGGGCGCTCTGCAGGATCAGTCCGACCGTCTTACCGGCGCGGGCCGTACGGTGATCTATGTAGGAGTGGGTGACACGCTGGTTGGTCTGATCGCGATCGCAGATGCCATCCGAGAAACCTCCCGCGCGACGATCGACGAATTGCACCGCCGCCGCGTGCGCGTGGCCATGATCACCGGCGACAACCGCCCCACCGCCGAGCGCGTCGCTCGCGATCTGGGTATCGATATTGTGCTGGCGGATGTTCTTCCCGGTGGCAAAGCGCAGGAAGTCCAGAAGCTGCAGCAGCAAGGACTCAAGGTGGGCATGGTGGGGGATGGCATCAATGATGCGCCCGCGCTTACCCAAGCGGACGTGGGGTTTGCGATTGGTGCGGGCACAGACGTTGCGATTGAGAGTGCCGATGTCGTCCTCATGCGTAGCGATCCGTACGACGCGGTCCGTGCCATTGCTATCGCTCGCGCCACGTTGCGTAAGATGCACCAAAACCTCGGATGGGCGGTGGGGTACAACCTTCTGGCGTTTCCGCTGGCTGCTGGCCTGGCATACCCCTTCACACTTTCCCCGGAAATCGCTGCGCTCTCGATGTCCGGTAGTTCCGTCATCGTGGCATTGAATGCGCTCATGTTGCGCCGGACACGGCTGGAACCAAGCGACCGTATCGCTTCGACGGCGGTACTTGCTCCGTGACACGCAATCCGGCTCACCACCAGCGGTTAGCAGCGACCGGCGGGGGAGCATCGCCGTCTGTGCATCGCTTGGGCACCATCAAGCTAGCCGGAAAGCTCCCTGCAGCGCGCTCAACAGAAACCTTTCTGCGCGGGATGCAGATCACGGTCGCTGCCCTACATTGGGCATGGGATGCTTGGTGGTTGCATCGCCGGGCGCCCCAGCGACTACCTGAACGACTGCAAGTCACCTTGACTCGTCTGGGAACCACCTTCATCAAGCTGGGCCAAGGATTAAGTCTGCGCTGGGACCTGTTACCCGCCAACTATCGCGAGGCACTTTCACATCTGAGCGATGACGTGCCGCCGTTTCCTCCCGCGGAGGCGATTCGCGCCATCGAACGGGCTTTTGGTGCATCGGTGGAGCATCTCTTTTTGGTGTTTGACCCGACCCCCTTGGCGGCCGCTTCCGTCGCCCAAGTACGTGCGGCGAAGTTGCCGGATGGACGCGATGTCGTCATCAAAGTCATTCGACCAGGCATTGAGTTACAAATTCAGACGGACCTTCGCCTCTTGCGTCGCGCTGTCCATATCGCCCAATGGTTCTGGCCTTCTCTTCGAGCGCAACAACCGTTGGAGCTGGTGGATGAACTGGAACAGTACCTGATCGCCGAAATCGACATGCGTCATGAGGCCCAGAACATGCGCCGCATGGCACCGATACTCGATGGCCTGCCGAACGTCGCCATGCCGCATGTGATCGAATCTTTCGCCACCCGTGATGTGCTTGTACAGGAGTGTAGCGAAGGGCGACGACTGAACCTATTCTACGGTACGCCTGCTGCACCAGGTCTCGCGATGGCCCTATTGGATGCCTATGTCAGGCAGATTTTCGGCGCTGGGGTGTTCCATGCCGATCCGCATCCGGGCAATCTCTTCGTGCTGCAAGATGGGCGCCTGTGCCTCCATGATTTCGGCTCGATCGGTTTGATCGATCCGGCCTCGCGGCTTGCATTGGGTGGATTGATCGAGGCCATCGTGGCGGATGATCCGACCGCCGTCCTGGATGCATCGATGGCGTTGGGGTTCGTTGAGCCACAGGCCGATCGGCGCCGATACGAGCGGAAAATCCACCTGATTCTCACGGAGATGGCCAGTCGTGCGATCGCCGAGTGGTCCGTCGCTGAAGCCATCTGGCGCGTTGCGCGTCTTGACCATGGTGAGCAATTCCGGCTGCCGCCCCATCTTCTGGTACTCCTGCGCGCGCTCTTTTTGGTCGAGAGTACGGTGCGATCCCTCGATCCCGACCTTGATCTGCTCGGTGTGCTCCGGGAGCGTGGCCCAGAGGTGGCGCGCCTGATCGATGCCACACGCATGCAAGGTCGACCGCTGGGGAGCCGTCTGGCGCACACCGCGCGTCAATTGCCCCAATTGGCCGAGGAATTCTTGCGTCAGGCGGCGCTCAGTGATGGCCGTCCCGCGATCACCGTTCATCACCGTGGCCTTAATGCGGCACAGGACGCGCTCGCACGCACGGGAAATCGCTTGGCCATCGCGCTGGTCATCCTGGGGTTATACGTCAGCGGTGCCGTCCTTTCCTTGCACAACACGGGCCCTCAGTTCTTGGGGCATGTACCGGTCGTGGCAGTCCTAGCGTTTCTGGCAGCCACGGCTCTTGCCCTGCGACTCGTCGTCGGAGTTAGTCGGTCTGGCCATCTGTGAGGGACCGGCCGGCCGGCTTTTGCAACCCACCGAGACGGACTTCGACTCTTGGCTTGGATCGACGTGGCCAGAGGTCAGGTCCGAAACTTCGAAAGCTCCCATCTTCCATGGAGATGCCACATGAAAACGCTAATTGCTGTGATCTACAAACATCAACCGGAGGCTGCTGCACAAACCCTGGCAAGACTGCAGGATATGGAGAGGGAGTACCTCATTGAACTGCAAGATACGGTGATTGTTCGTCGCAACGACAAGGGCAAGCTGTTTCTCCAGCAATCCGTCAACCTCGCCGCCGCCGGCGCCTGGTCTGGTGCATTTTGGGGCACGTTTATCGGCCTGATCTTTGCCGGCCTGCCGGGCATGGTGATCGCCGGCCTGGCCGGCGCGGGCATGGGTGCACTGAGTGGGCGCTTGAGCGACTACGGTATTGATGACAATTTTGTCCGCGAGCTTAGCTCCGAGGTTGAGCCGTGCTGCTCGGCGCTCTTCGTGCTCGCGGATACGATGACGACTGACCGGGTGATTCAGGAACTGCAAGGCACCGGTGGCCGGATTCTGCGTACCTCACTGCCGGCCGATGTGGAGGCGCGTTTGCAACAGTCGATTGCCGCACATCCTGCGACCTGATGACTAGCGCGGTAGGCCAGCACGATAGCCGATGCACCACCGCTGCGAGGCCAAGCCTTTCTCTGGAGTGATCACATGAGTGCACCCATTCCGATGACCCTACAGTTCCTTGGCGCCGCCGGCACCGTCACTGGCTCCCGCTACCTGATTGAAGCCGAGGGGCGTCGTGTGTTGGTCGACTGCGGCCTCTTCCAAGGCTACAAGCAGCTGCGCGAACGCAATTGGGCTCCTTTTCCGGTGCCACCGGCCTTCCTTGATGCGGTCGTGCTGACGCACGCTCATTTGGACCATTCCGGCTACTTGCCGGCCCTTGTTCGGCAGGGATTTCAAGGGCGTATTCACGCCACTACGGGCACCGTCGACCTGTGCGGTCTATTGCTACCCGACAGCGGCCACCTGCTCGAGGAAGAAGCACGATTTGCCGCGCGCCGTGGGTACTCCAAGCACAAAACGCCCTTGCCGCTGTACACCGCACAGGATGCGCAGCGCTGTCTGGAGTCCCTGGTACCCCACGCTTACCAGGAGGAGATTCCCCTCGTACCAGGGATCACCGCGCGCTTTTTGCCCGCGGGCCACATTCTTGGGGCCGCGCACATCGCCCTGACCGTACACGGTCAACGGGTACATTTCAGCGGTGACTTGGGGCGTCAGCATGATTCTCTGATGAATCCGCCTTCACCCTTGCCGGCCTGCGACATCCTGCTGTGCGAGTCGACCTACGGCAATCGCATCCATGATGCGGTGGATCCGGAGCAGGAATTGGGCGAGGTGGTCCGGCGCGTAGCAGCGCGCGGGGGTATCGTCGTGATCCCGGCGTTCGCGGTGGGCCGAGCCCAAGCGCTCATGTTGCATCTGGCGCGCCTGCAGCAGCGCGGCGACATTCCGAAACTGCCAGTGTTCCTCAATAGTCCGATGGCGGCGAATGCCACGCAGCTGTACCACGCACACCATGAGGAACACCACATATCAGCGGACGATTGCCTGCGCATGTTTGACATTGCCACGGTCGTCAACAGCGTCGAGGAGTCCAAAGCACTCAATGAGCGTCATGGCCCCATGGTGATCATCTCCGCCAGTGGGATGGCCACCGGTGGACGGGTATTACATCACATTGAGGCCTTCGGTCCGGACGAGCGCAACGCGATCGTCTTGGCCGGTTACCAGGCCGGTGGCACCCGAGGCGCGGCTCTGGCCAATGGCGCGCGCAGCCTGCGCATGTTTGGTCATGACGTATCAATTCGGGCGGAGGTGGTCCAATTGCATGCCTTCTCCGCTCACGCAGACGCCGATGAGTTGTTGGCGTGGATGCGAACCGCGCCGCAGGCTCCACGCCAGGTGTACGTCACCCACGGCGAAGCCGAGGCGGCCGACGCGTTACGCGTACGCATAGAACGGGAGCTGGGCTGGTCGGCGCGGGTACCCGAACACCTGGAGCGCGTGGCGCTCGATGCGTTGGACTGAAACGATGCTTATCACTGCTTCCACGCCGCTTCATGTGATCCGCGCGGGGATCGACACTTACCAACAACCGGTGGTGTATATGCATCGGGACTGCGAGGTCTGCCGCGCAGAGGGCTTCAGCGCCTTGACGCGCATTGAGATGCATCTCGCAGGCCAAGTTCTGGTTGTGACGCTCAATGTCGTTACGGATGATCGGGTCACGCCGGAGCAGGTCGCTCTGTCGGAAGCGGCTTGGCGGATGCTGCAGCCGCGACCAGGGAGCGTGGCCACGTTTCGTCACGCACCACCGCCTACGTCCGCAGCTGCTTTGCGCGCTAAGGTCTTTGGCGAACGGCTTGATTCGGCTCAGTATCTGGCGCTGATGAAAGATGCCTTGGCCAGCCGCTTGTCGGATCTGGAATTGGCCGCCTTCGTGACCGCTTGTGCAGGCGATCGTCTGGACGACGCTGAGACCCTCGCCTTGACTCATGCAATGATCGCAGTCGGGGAGCGACTGGACTGGGGCGGCGGTGTCGTTCTCGACAAGCATTGCGTGGGTGGCCTGCCAGGCAACCGAACCACACCAATTGTGGTGGCCATCCTCGCAGCGCTTGGTTACCGCATTCCCAAGACGTCCTCGCGCGCCATTACCTCGCCAGCCGGCACGGCCGATACCATGGAGGTGATGGCGCCCGTCTCGCTCGACCTCCCGGCTATGCGCCGAGTCGTCGAACAGGAGGGGGGGTGCGTCGTGTGGGGCGGCACGGTCCGCCTGAGCCCCGCCGATGACGTGCTGATTCGGGTAGAGCGCCCCTTGGATTTCGACAGCGATGGTCAGCTCGTCGCGAGCGTCCTTTCCAAGAAGGCGGCAGCAGGTTCCAATCACGTATTAATCGACCTGCCGGTGGGGCTGACTGCGAAGGTCCGTTCGAACGTCTCTGCCGAACGTTTGGCAGCCCGGTTACGGACCACGGCTGCGGCACTAGGCATGACCTTGGCGGTACATCGATCGGACGGTCGCCAACCCGTGGGCCTGGGGATCGGACCCGCGCTTGAGGCCCGTGATGTGCTGCGCGTGCTCCGTGGTGCTGCGGATGCCCCGGCAGACCTGCGCGAACGAGCCGTGGCTTTGGTCGGCGCACTCCTGCAACTCGTTACCGGCATGCCAATGGATCGTGGACGTGCCCAGGCTGAGGCCACTTTGGCCACAGGTGCCGCTTGGACGAAGTTTCATCGCATCTGTGAAGCCCAGGGTGGGTTTCGCGAACCTTCACAGGCCACGCTCCGGCATCCAATCATCGCCACCGAAACGCAACGCGTGATCGACATCGACAACCGGCGCCTCGCACGGCTGGCAAAGCTGGCCGGGGCACCGTCGTCTCCGACGGCCGGTTTGGAGACCGCGTTGCGAATCGGTGCCGTAGTGGAGACTGGCCAACCGTTGCTCACTTTGCATGCGCAGACCCGCGGCGAACTGGCGTATGCCTTGGACTACGCTGCCGCCTATCCCCCCTTCACGCTGGAGCGCATGGCATGAACCTGGTCCTGTTGCCCTTTCCTGCTGATATCCCGTTGGCACAGGCGATGGCTGTAGCTGATGGCGCCGCAGTGACCCCTGTGAAGTGGCATCATTTCCCAGACAAGGAATCGCTGGTAACTCTGGAGGGGGCGATAGAGAATCAAGATGTGGCAGTAGTCGCCTCGCTGCACCCGGTCGACCAGTTGGCCCTGCCGGTGCGTTTCGCGGCAGCCACCGCCCGTGAACTGGGCGCGCGATCGGTCGGCCTGGTCGCGCCCTACTTGGCCTATATGCGACAGGACCGGCGATTCCAACCAGGACAAGCCGTGAGCGCCCGGTTGTTCGCGGTGTTTCTCGAGGAAACCTTTGATTGGCTGCTTACAGTGGACCCCCACCTGCACCGCATCGCACGTTTGGATCAGCTGTACTGCATTCCGGCGACGGTGGTATCGGCGACGCCGCTCATTTCGGCCTGGATCGCATCCTACATGCCGCGAGCGGTGGTGATCGGCCCCGATAGCGAGAGTGCACAATGGGTCGCTCAGGTCGCTAACACGGCGGGCGTGCCCTACCAAATTCTGATCAAGGAGCGCCGAGGCGATCGCGATGTAAGTGTCAGCTTGCCCGATCCCGGGCAGATGCTAGGGCGTATCCCAGTGATCGTGGATGACATCGTATCCTCCGGTCATACCGTGCTAGAAACAGTCCGGCAGCTACGCTCTATGGGCTTGCCGGCGCCGGTGGTGATCACCATCCATCCGGTGTTTGCCCAGGATGCCTACCAAGCCCTGCTGGCCGAGGGCGTTACACAAATAGTGAGCACAGACACTATCGCCCATCCGTCCAACGCCATTTCGATCGCTCCCCTCCTCATGCAGGTGATCCGGCAACGGGCCATGACCCGTCCGGCATCGGAGATGGCGCCATGAACCTTTCCCTGTCGGCCAGCGTGGCCGGTGAACGGGATCCGCGCGAGCGGCAACCACCTCGACTCTCGGCTACATCAACCACGGGGCACGCTTGGCGTGCCCGGCCTGCTGTTTACCAACCGCTGCACCTGAGCGCATGCCGTTGCCGCTGCGGCAGACGTGCTTAACCAGCCACGCGGGCAACGCTGAGCACAGGAGTGTCTGGCCATCGATGGTCATGGGGATCCGGCTCTGTCGTTCACTGGCATAACCGCTTCGGTGTCCACGTCACCCATTCACTTGCATATCGGAGGCGTGTCATGAAATACCTCGCCTGGTGCTTACTTGGCATCGGCTCGCTCACGAGTTGTTCGTTCTCACATCAGCCTGATGAGCAAGTGGCAGGCGTAGAGGGTAATGCGGTGCAGGTCGTCGGCGGCCTTCGGCTTTACTTTGGCGTGGTACCCGCGCCGGTCATACCCACCGCCGTACAGGCCCTTCACACGCCGCTACCTAGGGAGGGGATCGAGTCCTCGATGCAGCTCACTGATAGAGAGCACCATCTCCTCGTGGCCGTGTTCGATGCGACTACCGGCGAGCGTATTGAGCAGGCGGAGGTCGCGGTTGACAGCACCATTGGCGGGCGAGCCGTGCATCGCTCGTTGGTACCCATGCGCATCAATGGCACGACGAGCTTTGGTGGCATGTTCACCCTGGAGCCTGACCAGACCTATCGCTTCAAGACGACGGTGCGCCATCCGGGTCATGCCGATCCCGTGGTCGCCACCTATGTTTATACGACGGCACATCCGATGCATCAGTGACAGCCACGATGCTTCCCCTGTCACGTATCCTTTCGATTGGCTCTAGCTTGGGGATGGCTCCCACCTCGCTATCGAGCCCTTCGCCCCGGGCGCTACCTGCGCTCATGGGGGCTGCGGCAGCCACCGCGATGGCGTATGGCGCGCTTCTGCCGGCACTCCCGTGGCTGATCGGTCGAGCGGGCGTGCCACCTACGCGCGTGGATGCTTGGACCGGTTGGCTGATGGCGGCCTATAGTCTGGCTGCGGTGCTCACTAGCCCGCTCTGGGGATGGGCGTGTGGACGTATTCGCCCTTTGTTCGTTATGAGTTGGGGTCTCGTAGGGCAAATGGTTGCGTTGACGGTCTTCTGGACAGCCACCACATTGCCCAGCCTATGGATGGGACGCATGCTATTGGGTGGTGCCGGTGCGGCCGTGGTGCCTGCGGCGCTATCGATCCTCGCGGTAGCCGAGGTCACTGAAGCGGATCGCTCGACCCTGTTTGCCCACATCTCGCGCGCCGCCCTGGCCGGCGCACTGTTGGGCCCCGCGCTCGGCGGTTGGTTGACGCGCGGCGCCCAGATCAGGCCAGCGCTCGTAGCGGCATTCACTATCCTTCTAGTGAGTTTGGCTTGGCTCTTGAGATCGCGTGCGATTCCGATAGCCCCCTCGTTGGCTGCGAAGATGTTTTCACCGACCTTAGATCGAAGGCATCGGATGGCGCTCCTGGCGCTCAGCACACTTGCTGCGTTGGCGATGAGTGTTTATGAGCTGGGGCTGGTTACCCGGGGACGCACAGTTCTGGGTTTGAGTCCGCAAGGCATTGGCGCAATGTTCACCAGTTGTGGCGTGATCATGCTGCTGGTGCAACTGTGGGTATTTCGGCGCGGTCGCGACCCACTAATGATTTTTCGTTGGGTGAGCCCATCCTTCGTTCTAACCGGCATCGGGCTCTTGGCCCTGAGTGTGCTGCAATCCGAGCGAAGCTTGGGGGTGGGCGTGCTGTTGGTGGCTAGCAGCGCTGGAGTGTTGCAACCGTCCTTGACCTACTGGACCTCGCGTGGGGCGGGTCGCGCGGCCGGCACGGCGCTCGGTTGGCGTGCTGCACTGACCACGACCGGTCAGGTCATCGGGAGCGTGATCGGTGGCTATGCCTTTGCAGGGACCTGGTTAGGCTGGTCCGCACTATTTCTGATCGTCGGTGCCTTGATCACGGCGGCCTTCATCGCGAACCATCTGTCCGGTCCATGCCTCGCGGCCCTTTCATCAAGGGACCGTTGACTTAGGTCATCGCCATTCGTTCCCCCCGCACGCTAGGATGAGAGCATGATTTGCCTGGGTGCCTTCCGCTATACCACCCGACGCCGCTTGAGCTGGCTCATTGCGGTGTTGCTGCTATGGCAACAGTTTACGGTGGCCGCGTATGCCTGCGCCATGACCCCAGAGCTTATGGATCAGGTGATGGCTATGCCGGGCCCCGCCGCCATGGCGACCACGGATGGCACCTGCCCGGAAATGCGCGGCCATACCGATCAGGCACTGTGCCAGAAGCATTGCCTGCCGGACCGCACCACCCTGGCTGATAGCCGCGCCGGGACGGTGCCTCCCTCCCTGCTGCCCGCGCTGTCACCGGCTACCGTATCTCTGAGCGTGGAGCGTATGCCCACACGCGTCGTTCTGGATTGTCAGGATCGACGACGATCTGGCAATACGCCACCTACCTTGCTGTTCTGCTCCCTGTTGATCTAGCCCGCCGCGGTATCCGCCGAGGCGGTGGCGCGCGCGTATGAGCACGCCACTTGTGCAACTTCCACGGAGTATCCCTTCATGTCATTGCATCTGTTCGCCCGGAGCCGTGTGGCGCTGGGCTTGGCGGCCGTCCTGTGGAGTCTGGTCGCTGTGGGGGCGGAAGCCGTCCCATCTCCTTTGAGCCTTGAGGCTGCGGTTCGTCAGGGCCTGACGCACGCTCCGTTGCTGGAATCCCGCCAACTGACTCTTGATGCCATGCGCGAGGAAGCGGTACGCGCCGGGCGTCTGCCCGATCCGACCTTGACCACCGGGCTCGCCAATTTCCCGGTGACCTCGCCGGGCGCATTTAGTCTCACCTCGGATTCCATGACGATGCGCACGCTGGGGGTCACACAGGCCTTGCCGTCCCGCGCTGCCCGCCAAGCCGAACGCCGTCTGGCCGATGCGCAAATCGATGCGGCTGAAGCCGATCACGTCGCCACCGTCCAGACCGTGCAAGAACGTATTGCGGATGCCTGGATTGAGGTTTGGGCCGCCGAGCAGGCACGTATGCAGCTGGATGCGTTGCGCGAGGAGAGTGCGTTGGCAACCCGGCTCACCGAAGCTCGATTGCGCGGGGGCACCGGTAATGCCGCCGATCCGCTGGCTGCCCGTTCCGAGGCGGCCGCCTTGGCCAACCGGGTGACCGCGATCGAGGCTGATCTGGCCGCGGCACGGGCCAGCCTGGCGCGATGGTTGCCCGATGCTCCCAGCACGTTGGCCGACGCACCGGATTTCGGTCAACTCCCCGTGCCGACGGAGCAACTGCAGCGGCGTATCGATCAGCAAGCGTCAATGCAGACTTGGCAGGCTCGCGAAAAGGTCGCCGAGGCGGTCCTTGAGCAGGCGCGTGCCAGCAAACATCCCGACTGGAGCATCGGCCTCACCTACGGGCAGCGTGCACGCGGCTTGTCGGACATGGTGATGGTGGAGGTGGGCGTCAGCCTGCCGCTATTCACGCGCAACCGACAGGATCGCAGCATCAGCGCCAAACAGTCGCAATGGGATGCCGTGCAGGCCGATCACGAAGACGCCCGGCGCGCGCAGCAGGAAGCCATTAGCCGCGCGCTGGCCGTGTGGCAAGGCTGGGGGACACAGATTCAGCAGTACCGAGATCATCTCCTGCCACTGGCACGCGATCGTGCCGCCACGGCATTGGCCGGCTATCGCGGCGGTGGTGAGCTGGACCCGTGGTTGCAAGCCCGTCGCGATGAGATCGAACTGCGCCTGGCCTACGTCAATGCGCTGGCCAGCCGGGCACGCCTGTGGGCGGCCATGGCCTACCTGCTGCCTTCGGAGACGACACCATGAAACGTTGGGGCTATGTCATCGCTATCGTGGCGCTTGCCACGGGCTTGCTGATCGTGGGCTACCTGGCCGGTCACCACGGCGCGCCCAACGAGATGGCCGCATCGCCGTCACCTGCTGCCGACGCGAACGCCGAGAAGAAAGTGCTCTATTGGTATGATCCGATGATTCCGGATCAGCACTTCGCCAAGCCGGGCTTATCGCCCATGGGTATGCAGATGGTGCCCAAGTACGCCGATAGCACCGACCGTTCCGGTACTCGGATTGACCCGGCCACGTTGCAGAATCTGGGCGTGCGTACCGCAACCGTCGAGCGACGCGTTTTGGCGGAATCCATCATCGTTCCGGGCACGGTCACTTGGGATTTGCGACAGGCCATCACCGTGAGTGCGCGAGTGGATGCCGTGGTGGCCCGGCTCGACGTGCGGGCACCCTACACAACCGTCGAGGCTGGCACCCCGTTAGTCGCCCTTCTGGCTCCGCAATGGAGCGGCGCACTGGCCGAATACCAGGCGCTGCAACAGGCCACCTCAGTCGATGCACGTGCCTTGCGTGCCGCCGCTCGCGAACGGTTGCGGATCCTGGGACTTAGCGACGCCGATCTCCGTGCTGCTGGTCGTGATGGCGCGTCGATCACCGTTCATGCGCCTCAGACGGGTATCGTGACCTCGCTGGAGGTTCGTGAAGGCCAGCGCATTAACGCGGGACAGACTCTTATGACACTCAACGGATTGAGTACGGTCTGGGTCGAGGCCGCCTTACCGCAGGCGGTGGTCGGCACTGTCGGTCCGGACACACCAGTGGCCGTGACGGTCAGTGCGGCGCCCGGCCGGACCTTCCAGGGACGTGTCGAAATGTTGTTACCCGACATCGATCCGGCGACGCGCACCCAGCGCGCTCGCATCGTGTTAACCAACTCGGACGGTGCCTTGAGCCCTGGCATGTTCGCCACGGTGACTTTGGCGCCTGAGCGCGGAGCACCAGTGCCCGTGATCCCGGACCAGGCGTTGATCACCACCGGCAACCATACGCGTGTGATCGTGGCCGATGGCGATGGGCGCTTCCACCCCGTGGCCATACGGGCTGGCCGATCCACTGGCGGTATGACCGAGGTGCTCGAAGGGCTGCGAGGGAACGAAAAGGTGGTGGTGTCAGGGCAATTCCTGATCGACTCGGAAGCCAGCCTGTCGGGTGGGCTGGAGCGCCTGGATGCCCGTGCGACGCCGCCGACACCGGCCAGCACCGCCTCCATGCCGATGGGAGAGGGTCGATGATCGCCGCGCTGATCCGTACCGCGATCATCTATCGCGTGTTTGTTCTATTGGCTGCGTTGGTCTTGGCCACGCTCGGCGTGTGGTCGCTGCAGCGCACACCGATCGACGCCCTGCCGGACCTTTCCGACACTCAGGTGATCATTCGCACCAATTGGCCCGGTCAGTCGCCGCAGATCGTGGAAGACCAAGTGACCTATCCGCTGGCCACCACGATGTTGTCGGTGCCGGGCGCCCGCACCGTCCGCGGTTACTCCTTCTTTGGCGACTCCTACGTTTACGTGCTGTTCGACGAGCACACCGACCTGTACTGGGCACGCTCGCGCGTGCTGGAGTACTTGAGTCAGGTGCGCGATCGCCTGCCGGCCGGCGTCAATCCCGCGTTGGGGCCTGACGCGACCGGCTTGGGGTGGATCTACGAGTACGCGCTGGTCGATCGCACCGGCCGACACGATCTGGGGCAGTTGCGCGGCCTGCAGGACTGGTTCCTGCGCTATCAGCTCAAGACCGTTCCGGATGTCGCCGAAGTGGCCAGCCTGGGTGGCATGGAGCGCGCCTGGCAGATCACCCCCGACCCGCAGGCATTGGCAGCCCGGAGTCTGACCGTGGCCCAAGTCGTCGAGGCGGTGCGCGCCGCCAATGGCGCCAACGGTGGCTCGGTGATCGAGCAAGGCGAGGCAGAGCTCATGGTGCGCAGCGAGGGCTATCTCCGCAGCCAGCAGGATTTTGAGAACATCCCCCTCGGAACGAATAAAGATGGCGTGCCGGTTCGGTTGCGCGATGTGGCCTCGGTACGGCGCGGACCGACGTTCCGACGCGGCATCGCCGAACTGGATGGCCAGGGGGAAGTGGCCGGCGGCGTCATCGTGCTGCGTTCAGGCAAGAACGCGAAAGCGGCGATCGAGGCAGTCAAGGTCAAGCTCGGCGAACTGCAGCGCAGCCTGCCCGACGGCGTGACGATTGTTCCCACTTACGATCGCGCGCAGTTGATCGATGCTGCTGTCGACAACCTGCGGGGCAAGCTGCTGGAGGAATTCCTGGTTGTCGCCTTGGTATGCGTGCTGTTCCTCAGCCATCTGCGCTCGGCTCTGGTGGCAGTGATCACGCTGCCCTTGGGGGTGTTGGCCGCCTTCATCGTGATGCATTTGCAAGGCGTATCGGCGAACTTGATGTCGCTGGGCGGCATCGCCATCGCCATCGGCGCCATGGTGGATGCCGCCGTCGTCATGATCGAAAACGCACATAAGCATCTGGAACACTGGCGTGACGCACATGACGGCCAGGAACCGCAAGGACCGGCGCGTTGGTCGCTGATGGCGGAAGCGGCGGCGGAAGTCGGCCCAGCGCTGTTCGTTAGCCTACTGATCATCGCGCTCTCGTTTGTACCCGTGTTTGCGCTGGAAGCGCAGGAAGGGCGGCTGTTCAAACCCTTGGCCTTCACCAAGACCTATGCCATGGCGGCCGCCGCAGGCTTGGCCATCACCCTGGTGCCGGTGCTGATGGGGTACCTAGTGCGTGGACGCATTCGTGCAGAGCGTGACAACCCGCTCAACCGCGGCTTGATCGCGTTATACCGGCCGATTCTAGAACGGGTCTTGCGCTATCCGAAAGTCACCCTGGCGCTAGCTGGTGTGCTGCTGGTGAGCGCGTGGTGGCCGCTGAGCCGTCTCGGTAGTGAGTTCATGCCGCCGATGGCGGAAGGAACCCTCCTGTATATGCCCACCGCCTTACCCGGGCTCTCCGCCGGCAAAGCCGCGCAACTACTGCAGCTCACCGATCGCATGATCAAGACAGTGCCGGAAGTTGACCACGTGTTCGGCAAGGTCGGGCGAGCCGAAACTGCGACAGACCCGGCGCCGCTGGAGATGTTCGAAACAACCATCACCTTCAAGCCCAAAAACCAGTGGCGCCCAGGGATGACCATGGACAAGCTCAAGGCCGAACTCGATCGGGCGGTGAAAGTGCCGGGGTTGACCAATCTGTTCGTGCCACCGATCCGCAACCGCATCGATATGCTCGCTACCGGCATCAAGAGCCCGATCGGTATCAAGGTGCTTGGTTCGGATGCCACGACTTTGCAGACGGTTGCGGACCAGATCGAAACCGTGGCGCATGGCGTGCCCGGTGTCAGCTCCGCCATCGCGGAACGGGCGGCCAGCGGTCGTTATGTCGACGTCCGGATCCGTCGAGACGATGCGGCGCGCTATGGGCTGACCCAGCAGGAAGTCCAAGAGTTGATCGCCACCGTGGTTGGCGGTGATGCCATCGGGCAGACCGTCGAAGGCCTGGAACGCTATCCGATCGTGGTGCGCTATCCGCGAGCGGCGCGTGATTCTCTGGCTGCGCTGAAAGCCTTGCCGATCGTGGCAGCCAATGGCGCGCAATTGACACTCGATCAGGTGGCCGATATCCAGGTCGCGGCCGGACCGCCCATGCTCAAGAGCGAAAATGGCCGCTTGGCCACGTACGTCTATGTCGATACTGCTGGCCGCGATTTGGGTGCCGTGGTCACCGACCTGCAGCATGCGGTTGCGCAACAGGTCACCTTGCCGCCTGGCACGACCATCGCCTGGTCAGGTCAGTTCGAGTACCTGGCGCGCGCGATGAACCGATTGGCATTGGTGGTACCCACTGCGCTGGTAATCATCTTCGGCTTGATCTACGCCGTGTTCCGCCGAATGAGCGAAGCGGCGTTGATCATGGCCAGCGTACCGCTTGCCCTGGTCGGCGGGCTCTGGCTGATTTGGGGCCTGGGCCATGCGGTCTCAGTGGCCACCGCGATCGGGTTCATTGCGCTCGGTGGCGTCGCGGCGGAGTTCGGAGTAGTCATGCTGCTGTACCTTCATCACGCCTGGGATCGGCGATGTGCGATCGATCCGCATGCCGGCGTGGTGGCGCTGGATGACGCGATCCGCGAAGGGGCTGTCCAGCGCGTGCGGCCCAAGGCTATGACGGTCGCAGTGATCCTCGCGGGCCTGTTCCCGATCCTGCTGGGCCATGGTGCCGGATCGGAGGTCATGCAGCGCATTGCCGCGCCAATGGTCGGTGGCATGGTGACCGCGCCGTTGCTCTCGATGCTTGTGATTCCTGCGGCGTTCCAGCTTCTCGTGCGGCGACGTCTCCAACAGAGCCGCTGATGCAGTACCCAGGAGGCAAGACGATCTGCAGAAGAAGAGAGAGACGTTGAGGCCGGCGCTCCCGTCGGCGAGACACTTGGCGCAATCAACGGCGTTCGAAATAGTAGCCGCCGTAGTTTTCAACAGCGTGGTCCCACTCGAACGGTATTCGCATGCACCTGTCCAGTTTCCAGCTATCCCGTACTCGGTAACCTCGAGCCTCCATGTCGGAAGTCAAACGGCCTATGGACTCGATGCGATAAGGGCAAATAGCGATCCCCAGGTTCTGTAGGGTAAAGAAAGATTTGTCGGCGTGCAGTGGAATCAGATTGAGAAGTACGTGACGCGGCGGCTCTGGAAGCTGGTCAATTAACCAGGGGAGTCGATACGGCAGGTATTGGAGGGCGCCGGTACTAAAGACCAGGTCGCACCCGCTTGCGGCCTGAGGCCTATCGGCAAATGTCAGGGTGCCATCCACCCCACGTGCACTGGCCAGTGCACGGCCCGCTGTCACAACGTGCGGCAAGTCGTGCACGCACCACGCCAGATCCGTCGGGTATTGGATGTGATGGCTGAATCCGTAGTAAGCCAATCCCAGATGGCCGCCGAGGTCAAAAACCTTTCGTCCACCGGACTCCATAATGTGCTTCAGCCAGAACATCGCGGGATAATCGCACGCGCGGAGCGATTGGATCTGATCGAGGTATTTGCCCGCCGCCTCTTGGACATCGTAGGTGGCCGGTAGCTTAGCCGATGCCAAGTGCCGAGCTTTTGCCAAGGCCTGCTCATACGATGGATAGACGCCGAAGTACAGATTTCCACGACGGAATGGGCGCCGAAAATACCGCTCGTAAAGCGGTTTGGCAAAAATCCTGATAACCGGCAGCTCCATGGTTTCGCCCACGACACGGGCAAGAGCTTCACGTACCTGGTAAGGCTGCCCTCCGAGAAATTTTGTGCTAACGCCCACCATGCCTCCTTTGCCAAGCGGACAGCATGCTTGCCTAAGCCAGCTCAGATACCGTTACACGTCGTTTGCCGCTACGTGTGAGCGGTATATCGTCGACGAAATGGCAATCTAGCGAAATCTGCTCGCCCAGCACCTTGCTGGTTTCATACCGAATGACTTCAATGGCGCTGTCGTCAAAGTTCGTGCCGCGCACGATCGACAGATCCAGTCGATCCAGGCGTCGCTGGATGACCTGAAAACGTTCAATGCCAGGAATGTCTTTCAGTAAGTGAGGGAAAAACTCTCCCGGCAGACAGCGCCCGTCGACTGTGCGAATCGCATCCAGCACGCGGCCATCTACACGACTGAGCAAGGGAAGTCCACGGCCACACGAGCATGCGCCGTTAACCGCAGTGGCCAGATCGCCGTTAACATATCGCAACAGCGGCATGCCGTAGTTGAATAAGTCGGTAATGGCCACCTCACCGGGCTGGCCGGTCTGCACGAGGCCTTGCGGCCCTATCAACTCAACCACCAGATGATCGGCATTCACGTGCAAGCCCTGGCGTTGCGCGCACTCAGCCGCAATCAGCATGACCTCGCGGCAGCCATAGGTGTTGTATACAGGGCAGCCAAAGGCTTCCTCAATGAGTGTTCGCTGAAATTCATGCAAGGCTTCCGCCGCGCCGAGAATGGCCTGGGGGCGATGAATGGTGCGGTTGTTGTCCAACATCCACTGGGCGAGTCGCATCAGTGGCCCGACATAGGACACGATGATCTCAGGCCGGTATCGGTCCACGGCCTCGGCATAGTCTGCCAGCGTGGCTTCGCTCAACTGAAAGCTGTCGAGCATGGTTCTGGCGAACACCCGGTTGTAGAGTCGATCCTTGATTTGCTGCGCGCGCACCGGCTTTCCCCCCACCATGCCGGCCCACAAGTAGAGCGTGCGGCGACCCATGCGCGAACCGGCCCAACCGTAGCCGCGCCACATCACGGCGGTGCGACGATCATTGCTTTCGCGGGTGTAGCCGAAGCGTAGCGGTTCTCCCGTAGATCCGCCGGTCGCCTTGTAGAGCAGGCGATCACGCCAGGATGCCGCCTTGAGGTCCTCAAAATGATGGCGAATGTCGGCTTTGGTGAGCGGAGGCAGCCTGGCGTAGTCATCCAGGTTGCGGATATCGGCGACGGAGATGCCCAGTTCGCGCCAGCGGCGCTGGTAGAAGGGAACCTCACGTTCGCAGTGCACCAACAGCTGCTTCAACCGGGTCCATTGCAACGCCATTATTTTTTCGGGCGCTAACCATTGGTCACGTTCGTAGTCGGCGAGCCAGCTCAAGGTGTGGCGACGCCGCAGACCGGTCTCATAGGCGGGATAGAGAACACGCTGAAAAAGGGTTTCGTATAAGCGACCCACGGATACCCCTCAGGACCTTGCGGCCATTCCTAGAGATGCCGCCGATTGTCGGTCATCGCGGCTGGCATTTAACTAAGGAATCCTGCCTATGCCCTTAGGCCTGTCTCCTTGTCCTTCTGAGCCCATGGGTGCGCTTTTTGGGGCATGATTTCGATCAAGCCAATGAACTCCCTGAGGTTGCGCCTGGGATTGGCGCTCGATGACCAGGGGCGACGCATGACGGAACGCGCTACAGCCGCATGGCCTCTCAAATTTGGGGATTCGCGTGGATAAACAGGTCGCCACTACCGGTTTTCTCGGCGATACCAAGCGTCGGGACTACGCGCGCAAGCTGTCTCAGTTCAACCGCTTCGCGGCGGCGGAATTGCATGGCGCGATAGCCAGCTTGGCCATCACGCCGGGTGCACGCATCCTGGATGCGGGGTGCGGCACCGGAGAGGCACTCCTGTGGTTACGGGAGGCGGCAGGCGATACGGGCGTGATCGTCGGCGTCGACTTGGCCGCGCCACATCTGGCCATGGCGCAGAGGCAGGTACCGATGAGCGTCCCTGTGATTCAGGCGGATCTGACTATGCCGCCATTTCAGGAAGGGGCCTTTGATCTCATCTGGTCGATCAACACTCTGAACCATCTGCGCGACCCATTGGTGGGCGTGAAGGTGCTGGCACGCCTGCTACGACCAGGTGGTCGAGTGGCCTGGGGGCAAAGCACACTCCTACCGGACAAGTATTTTGCGTGGGACGCGCGGTTGGAGCGGGTGATCAATGAAGCCGTTCGGCAGTACTACCGCGACAAATATGGCCTGACCGAACAGGATCTGACCGCGACACGGGCACTGGTGGGCGTGCTCCGACGGGCAGGCTTGCGCGACGTACATGTGCGAACAATCGCTATTGAGCGAACGTTTCCCTTGGAGGTGAGCCATGAGGCTTACGTGCTGGAAACCATTTTTCGCGGGACGTGGGGCGAGCGATTGCGTCCGTATCTAGCCGCCCGGGATTACGCGGAGCTAGCACAGCTGTGCGATCCCTGCCATGCGCGTTTCGCGCTTCGACGGCCCGTTTTCATTTTCTACAAACCTTCACATTGGCTGTTGGGCGGGTCTAAGGGCGCCTATCCGGAGCTGGGCACGGACCATGTCGCGAATGGGCTGATTCATAGTCTGAAAGAGGGTTCCTAGGTTGATATCGCTACAACTTTAGGTAATCGCCACAGGTGGCGATCAGCTGCTGCAAGTCTGGATCTGCGATGTCAGTACGCGCTGTGAGCATCGCGTGGAGCGCGACAACGTGGTGATGAGCCGGGCGCAAGGAAGGTGGATTCCCCCATAACCAGTCGATCACGATCGGATAGAGCTCAGCGGCAGACCGTGTCGCCAATTCGTGTGGCTGCACGAGCGAAACTACAAAGTGACGCTCCGTCTTCTTCAAGCCGAGGCCCTCTCAAGCCGGGGGCGACGAAGCGGCGTTGTAAGGCGATGTTTGCGTAAGTGGGTCATGGCGAATCCTTGCGAGATGAACGCGATCGTCTTTAGGTGCAGTCGCTCCGCTGCTTGGTAGCCGAAAGACGCCGGGAGCCATCCGGTTGAATTGCGGCATCCTTGCCGACGGGGGCGGCGCGCGGCCATGGAAGCAGATCTGCCTTTTTTCGTACTGATTTCCACGCTCCGTGCCGGCAATGGACCCCTGAGGCGGGATAATCCAACATTATCCCGTGTCACTTTCCCTGTCTTGAAATCTGAATGTACGCTGTTGAGTATTACGTAATTACATGGTATGTAATACATTACGTTATTCGCAGGAGAGGTCTATGGCGCGCGCCGGCCTGTACAAAACGGAAGTCCAGAAAGCCCGCAACAGCCTCATCGCGCAGGGCAAGCACCCCTCGGTGGACGCGATTCGCGTCGCCCTGGGCAACACCGGTTCCAAGAGCACCATCCACCGCTACTTGAAGGAGCTGGAGGCGGAGGCCGCAGCACCGCCCTCCGCCGGCGTGGCGATCAGCGACGCGCTGCGGACGCTGGTGGCCCAGCTGAGTGCCCAGCTGACCGGGGAGGCCGACACGCGGATCGCCGAAGCCCAAGCCCGTTGCGATGCCTCCGTGCAGAAAGCCACCGAAGCGCTGGCCACCCAAGAGCGCGAAGGCCGAGCGCTGAGCGATCGCCTGCAGCGCACGGAGACCGCTTTGCAGCAGGAGGCACAGGCTCATCAGGTTACGACCGGTGCGCTGCAGGAGCGCCATACGCAGGTAAAGGCCCTGGAAGAGCGGGTCGCGGGCCTGGAGGCGCGGTTGGCGGAACAGGCGACCCACATTCAGTCCCTCGAGCAGAAGCACAGCCAGGCGCGCGAGGCGCTGGAGCATTTCCGGCAGTCCGCGAAGGAGCAAAGGGATACGGAATCGCGCCGCCACGACCATCAGGTGCAGACCTTACAGGCGGAACTGCGCCAAGCCCAGGAGCTGGTGAACGGCAAGAATCAGGAGCTTTTGCAGCTCAATCGCGACAACGCGCGACTCACCGAGCTGCATGGCCACAGCGACCACGCGCTGCGCACGCTACGACGAGAGCACGAGCAACTGGCCAAGGTCGCCCAGGAGGTGCCGGGCCTACAGCGGCAGGTGGAGGCACTTGGCCAGCAGGTCGTCCAGGTGACTTCAGAACGGGATCAGCTCCGCGACGAAGTGGATCGCTGCCTCACCGACTTGGCGGCCGAACGGAACGCCCGTCTCGCCGAAGTCGAGGAACGCCGGCGTGGCGAAACACGCCTACAAGCCATTGAGGAACTGCTGGCCCAACTCAGGCCCAAAGAGCCATCGCCGGAGGAGCCATGAAACATTCTGATTTCCACATCGGCCTTGAATTCGTGGGCAGCGCCGGCTTTCATTGGCGTTGCACCGATGTAGGCACCCGGACCATTCTGGCTATCCAGCTCGATCGCAAGGATCCGCATTGGTACCGGGGACCGCCGTACATCGCTAAGGAGACGGTATTCGATGAGCATGAGATCGAGCGCTGTCACTTGACCGAAACGGACGCGATCACGGCGGCGGCCCGTGAGCATAAAACGTCAGGCCATCCAGGCTATCCCAGCGAGGTTGTCGCGCATATGTTGAAGGCACGTCACCAGGACAAGGGAGGCCGTTATCCGTATGGAGGTGTGCTGCGTTTCGATCGGTGCCGGCCGGATGGCGAAATCCTCCATCCGTATGCGGGACGCAAGGAAGGGGATGCCTGGGTGGTCGACCTATACCTACCGTTCCAGAACATCTACGACGTTATGGCAGAGCGGGATTTCATCGCTTTGCCCAGGGCCTCCGCGGAGGACATTCGTGTTCGAGCAGATCGGGATTGATAGTGGGGCTTGATGGGGATCCGGCATGATCGAATGTCCGACGCCGTCAGTTGCGACGAAGATAAGCCATGGTTTTATAAGCTGTTTTATCGCTTATTTTATAGCATCGGGGGATGGGCACAAATAGCCTATTTCGAGGACTTCGCGAGGCCTTGCTCCCTTTGTTTTATATGGGTCAAGTTCCGTGGGCGCGCCTGCGGCGCGCCCCTCGCTCGCTTCGCTCGCAATGTGCGCGTCACAGGCACGCCCGTGGCTTTCACCCATAAAAAACGCATCACGCGCCATCTCGCGGAACGGCGCATCCATCGCGTTCTGCTGATCGACGTACTCACGTGCCTGACGTACGCCAATGGCGCGCAGAGAGCGCATGGCAGGATTCGCCCACGCTCGCGTGCGCCCCGACATGCGTAACGGCCTCTCGGCGAGCGCACATGTCCCGTTCGGCATTGCATAGAAGTCGACAGGCTTGCCGTCCGCGATCACAGCTCCACCCCGAAGCCATCGCCCAGCATGTCGAGGTCAAGCTCGACGCCATCATCGACAGCCGCATCGAGAAGCACCATTGCGCACGTGGCGTAGGCGGCCTCCAAACTCACGAAGCCAGCCTGCCCTGCCTGCTCGCCCAGTACGCGCATCGCATTGATGCGCGCGGTCAAATCCAGATCAGCCGCCATGCTCGCGCTCCTTGCGCAGACGCAGCTGGTTTTCCCAGCGCGCGAGGTAATCAATCAGCCGCTCGCGCCTTTGCAGCGCGGCTACGCACAACGAAATGCCGGCGACCACGCCTTCCGCGTACACAACAGACGCATCGCGCATGACGGATTCGCCCTGGCTTATGCGCGACACGTGCAAATTGAGGCGACGCTCAAAGCCGCTTGCCGATTCAGAGATCGAGCGCACTGGGCCACTCATTGCCGCTTGCGCCAATTGAACTCCCACCAGACCGCCAACAGCAGCAGCACAAACATCATCACGCCGCCGGCAATGTCGGCCAGATCACCAGCGGTCACGCCATGCGGCATGGCCTCAATCTGGGACCGGCTCACGGCCTGATACATCGGGTCGTGGCCCGTGCTCACGTCGTCACCCCAACCAGCGAGGCCCTGCCCTGCTCGCTAAGGTCGCGGAGGCCGCGAACGAGGTAGCCAGCCCAGAAGGCGGCGAGAACGAACGGGAGTGCAGCTGGAGCGGTCATCCATGGCCCTTGTCAGTCCGAGACTCTCAGACTCGACGCGGAGTAAAGTACCCTCAGACTCTCCAGTCAAGGGCCCTCATACCGTGAATGCGACAATTCGATTGCTTGACAAGTACGCGCATGCCTGCGGCATCAAGCAGGACAAGGATTTGGCGGCACGCCTACGCGTTACGAAGCAAGCCGTGAGTGGCTGGAGAAATGAGCGCGCCCACCCGGACGCGGACAGCGTGGCACGCATGTGCGAAGCAACGGGAGAGTCAGTGGCGCACTGGCTGCCGCTAATTGAGGCTGAGCGCGCGCGCAATCCGGAAGCTCGCAAAGTATGGCTTCGACTCGCTCAGATGGCGGCAGCAATCACGCTGACGGTTGGCGTTTTTGGCCCCTCTTCCGCTCACGCGGATGCACCCGTTTCTTCGCGAAATCAGCCAACTCTGTATATTATGTCAAATTACATATGGCCATTCGCCGCATCGGCAATCGGTTCGTTTCGTGCTGCTCGCCGCCCAACTTTTGCTGCCCTTCCGGCAGAACTGATGTGACTTCGCTGAGCCCTTAATGGGACATGTCGTCCCAACGGCAGATGTTCTGATGCTTTCCGATCGAGCGTCAAAACATTGGTGACCGTTTGATCCGGGATATACGATGCCGCTCTTTCAAGGTCGCCGATAGAACGGCGTCAGGCCTATCCGGCGATCCCTGCGCAATGCGATGGCTCATCAGGAAGAAATCGAACCACGAACGCGTCTGGACCGGCGCCGGCAGCCACGGCGATAGTCGTCAGCGTTTCCGCTAGCGTTGGATCCGCTGGTAGATCGAGGCCGAGCACCACCACGTGTGGCGCGCTTCCCCGTGTAAGTTCATACATGTAGACGCTATCGACACGCCCGTTGGCGTTGAACCAAGTCATCAGTGCCACTGCGACGGGATACAAACCGTCATCCGGAAACTGGAATGCCCAGGGGCGTCACGCGTGGGCTCCGCACCGTCCCCTGCAGGCTGGATTCCCCGGTCAGATGGCTCAGGTCGTCGTAGCTGCGCGAGATCGCGCCGTTTACTGAGTCGGTGAACTTCAAGGAGGCGGTTGCCGTTGTCGTAGGTGTCCGCAGTGATCGTGCTGCCGTCGGCATAGGTCACCTCGGCGAAGCGGCCGAGTGCATCACGCGGCGTATAGGTCGTGGTCTGGTCTTTGCGATCGGTGTAGGTGAGCATGTTGCCCGTGCCATCGCAGGTCCAACCATTAGAAACCCACAGGAAGGTCAAGGCTATTTCGAGGCGATCGTGGCAAGCCGATTAATGAAGGAGTTCATCAAAAGCACAAGCTCAGATTCACTATGGAACTCAAAATTATTAACCTCGATCTCTTTTTCAGGATTTACATCAAATAAAATCCACTCACCAGTCCCGTTACCCCACACGGTGAGGCTGGCAAGATATGCGCCCACTATCAAAGAATGCAGCAGACTTATTAATCGAACTTTCTTCAGATGGCAAGCGCAATTCGCATTTAAATGCGTGGCTTTTTAAGGCCAAATCTTTAAACCATGCAGACATGACTTTAGGGGATGAAATGAAGTTTTCCATCAGTAAATCTTCGATAGAGTGTGGGAAATATTCGTTGCTGACGGCATTTCAGTAATGCCTAAGCGCGGGGCAAAAATACTGTTAGGCCCATATATTTTTCCTGTTACACCATCAGATGCCCTGATAGCTGACTGTGGAGCGTCAAATTCCACGAAATTGCCCTTCTGTTTGCGCCATCCATGCCATTGCATCATGTGGGCTTGTAACGCTCGTTACTCCATTCAAACTGCTTTCAACCACCATTCCAGTGTCTTGCATCTCACCAAGTTCCGTATCTGACATCCAGCGCCCCACGCGCACTGTTTCTTCAACTAATTCATTCTCTACCCTTAACTCATTAAAAATTCGCCTGCAAATTCGCCAACAGCCCCCATGGCCATTGACCCGCCAACCTCCCACCAATCTACGCAACCCCAATTTCCGTGATTCTGATAAAGCTGAATGCCTAGGTCAATGCCACCTGAGACAAGAGCCGCTATACACCACGGACAATTACCGCTCGGATCTCTCATCGAGATCGGATTCCCGCTGCAACAGAAAATATGTCGTGAGCAGCAGCAGTGCCCAAGATACCGTCAAATGGAAGCCATGAAAGTCAATGTCTTATGGTCCAAAAGAAGTCACGGAAGTTGGGCGGCGCACACGTGCTTTCGTGCGGCCTTATGCAGGATGCTTCTCATGCGGTTTGAATGGGCTTTTGACCCCCAGAATTGCGTCGCAAATCGTCACGACCTGTCCGGGCCCTGGGCCGGCTGGCGTGTTCGCGGACAATACCTGACAGGCTCTAAAGGCCGGTGTTGGACGCCCGCCGGCTTCTTCAGGCGTTGCCAAATGAATCTCGGCGTACGGAGCCGTCGCCTGGCCGCAACGATCAACCGCCACCGACCCACCCGAATCCTGCCGATACAGACGTCCGCGAATGCACACCTGAGCCGCAGGCGACGCAGCCTGAGGACTGCTCGCCACGAATGCTCACTGGCTTGCTGACACAGCGAGCCTTTCGATGAACTCGGGCACCTTGGCAGTGCCGCCGTCCTTCGGAAAAACGGTGTAGCACTCGTCAATGAAAATGAAGGCGCCATCGGGCAAGTCCTGCCATTTGGTCGGGTCCGGCGACTCGCGAAGCCGGCTTCCGCGTAGTTCAGGCCGCGCACACCATGCGCGTACACCTCCCTGCCCTCGGCTTTGAACTCAAGCGCCATTTGCACGGCGCGCAGTATCTTGCCGTGGCCCGGCGGGTCAAAATCATGCGGAGTTGGGCCTGCCGCTGAGGCGGCAGGCCCACGCGCTCACCACGGATGCCGGTTCTGGTGGCTGTGGCCGTCATGAAAGAAGCCGCCCGTTGGCCCCATGACATTGAAGGCTGCGAGTTCAACGATCACCTTCGCGGCCGCCTCCACTGTTCGATAGCCCTTGTGGTCATTGAGATCGGTGGCGGTGTACCCGGGATTCACCGCGTTCACTCTGATGCCTTCGGGCAACAACTCTTTAGCCAGCTTCGCGGTAAGCATGTTGAGCGCACTCTTGGTCGCCGAATATCCGCCATAGCCGGCGTTCCATATCGGGCTTGCCGTGTCCATGGTGTCGGAAATGGATCCAAGCGTGCTGCTTACCATCACGATGCGCGCTGCTTTTGAACGCCGCAGCAGCGGCAAAAACGCCTGCGTGACACGCATCGGTCCAAGCGTATTCACCTCGAACATCGCGCGCATGTCATCCACGGTTTCTTCCGTAACACGCACGGGCACGCCGCCAAGGCTGATGCCTGCGTTGTTGATCAGCACGTCCAGCGTGCCGGTTTGCTCCTGAAATTTCTCTTTGGCTGCGGCCACGCTTTGCGTGTCGGCGACATCCAGAACCAAAAGGTGCGCGTCGACCCCTGTGTTGCGCAGGTCGGACACCGCCGACTCGCCACGCGCCGCATCCCGGCACCCCAGCCAGACGGTGTAGCCCTGTTCGCCGAGCTGGCGAGCAGCCGCCAAGCCAATACCTTTGTTTGCGCCCGTGATGAGCGCGACTTCTTTGGAAGACATGAAAGCCTCGTTGAGTGGGAGTGCCGAATAACTATCGGCTGACGCCGCTCAAGCGGCATCCGTCATCACTCCAGAGGCTTGCCTGATCCTACCAATCGGGCTAGTTTGCAAGCCCGGACATCGAGGTTGCCGTGCTTACCAGACTCATCGAGACCGCCGGTCGCCACCTCAGCTCGTCAGGAAAGCCCTCGATCGTGCCCAGCCTGACGATCAGGTCGGCGCGCGAGCCCGGCGCCTATGCTCCGGGCCTCTTTGAAGCCTCGTTTTATCTCTTGCTTCAAGGCGAAAAGCGCCTGACGTTCGCCGGACTGGACTACATCTTCCGGCCCGGGATGTGCGCGGCCGCCCTGGTGGGATTGCCGTTCTCGCACGAGGTTGTCGAGGCCTCGGCGGACGAACCCTATATTGGCCTCGTACTGAGGCTCGATGCTGGGGTCATCGCGAGCCTGCTGATCGACATGCCTGATCCCCCCACTACCTCGCCGGCCAAAACCATTACGGTGATGCAATCCGATGAGCGTACGCTGGACCCCCTGGCTCGTCTGCTTTCCCTGCTCGACACACCCTCCGACATTGCGGTACTCGCTCCGCAATTTGAGCGCGAGTTTTGCTATCGGCTCCTGCAGGGGCCCATGGGGACTCAGCTTCGCCAAATAGGCGGCCATGGCGCGCGGCTTGGGCAAATCAGGAAAGCGGCCGAGTGGATCGCCGATCACGCCGACCAACCCATGCGCATTGATCGCCTGGCCGAATCCGTCAGCATGAGCGTCACTTCGTTCCATCGCCACTTCAAAGCCATCACCGGCCATGCCCCACTGGCGTATCAGCGCTACATCCGCCTTCTGGATGCGCGCCGGCTACTCGCATCGGGATCCAGCAACGTGACGTCGATTGCATTCGCCACCGGGTATGCGAGCGCTTCGCAGTT
The DNA here is from genome assembly GCA_000632805.1 of Dyella jiangningensis. GTDB lineage: Bacteria > Pseudomonadota > Gammaproteobacteria > Xanthomonadales > Rhodanobacteraceae > Dyella > Dyella jiangningensis. The sequence goes on from CP007444.1 coordinate 2,045,484, forward strand.
CAGTCGCGAATATAAGAAGTGCTTTGGCGTTGCGCCGAGCAACGATCTGACATTGCTGCGGCCTTCGGCTTGATGCCGAAGCCCTGCCCATCCCTTCAAGCCAGCTCTGCCTCGGCAGACCATCGTCAACAACCGTCTGGATCTGCCAGCCAGGGGCCTGGCAACCGGGGTGGCTGAGCAAAAGCCGTGACGCAAGCAGAAGTCGAACGTGATTTCATTGCCACTCATCGACCCTGCATCACTCATCAAGCGGTTGGCGACCGTAGAAGAAGTGGTCAACCTGAGCGCGCATGCTGCGTCAGAGCAAGCATCCGCCACGACGGGCGCTGCCTCGCGCGTGGATGGAAGAGTGGTGCGTTCGATTGTTTGACTTTGTTTTTCTTGGGTTGGGGTGAATACGCGCCCCACCCTCGACAACTGGCCCTAATCATCGCCGCTTCATATCACTGCGGGGTAAACCGAAACTCTACGCGCGTTCCACCCGGCTCACGCAGCATGCAATGCATATTCGGACCATTGCCAACGAGTTGCGGCGGGAACTCTACTTGTACCCCCGGCCAAGCCGAAGCGAGTGCAAAGACATCGGAAAGGTCCGCCTCGCTCGACACTTTCAGTGCAAAGTGGTGCAGGCCTAGATTTTTGCGGCGATCAAAGGCGACGTAACCGCCTTCCAGGTCGGCCTGCCACAGAGTCAATCGGATATAGCCATCCGAAACAAACACGGCTGGATACGCCGGGGCTTCGCCAACCACGGACCAACCGAGGCATTCGACGAAGAACCGGCGCGATAATTCGATATCGCTTACGGTGAGGCCTAAATGATCAATGCCCTTGGTCAACTTGACGGGATCTTGCATGGCGTAACTCCTCAACGAGTGCCAATACGACGGCGGCTTGGACCCTGGTTGAAAATATGGCTGCCACGCATCCATTTTCCTGTGTCACATCGAAAGGAAGGACGTCAAATCGCTTCGATGCGGATGTGTGCCGGGAATCATCGTGGACTGGCGAGATAGCCGCCGCGTTTTAGTTGTTCGCAATCATAGATCCAGCCCTGGTCCAGCCTGGCAGCTACACGCCGCTCACGTAACCGCCACATTTGAGGCGTCCTTGGCTCTTTCAGAGTACGAGTCTAGCCTCGCACTCCTCTCCCGCGCAGCGGAGAGAGAAGCCGCACTTCATTAGCAAGCGTCGCGCCGGCGTGTTCTCAAGAAGTGTTGTGGCGCGCACGTCTGTCGCTGAAGAACGTCTCGCGACGTCTATCAGCCGGCTGACGAGTGCGCGGCCGATTCCGCGCCTGCGAGCCGCCACGTCGACACTGATGGCCAATTCGGCAGTCGGGCTGCCGGGGGAAACGTATAGCTCCGCCACCGCCAGCGTCCTCCCTTCATATACAGCCAAACCGACCGCATGGGCTTTGGACATGAGCTGCAACGCATATTGCCGAAGGTCATGCACTTCCATTCGGCGCATGAAGCGCAGCAGCCGATCGTCTTTCGGTAGCGCGAGGAAATGCCTGGCCACGTCGGAACAATCCAGTTCCGATAGCGTTCGATGATCAAGCAACTTCAGCTGGATGGCAGTGTCGTCACCGACGAAGGTCAAGCGACCGCGGATTTGCTCGGCTTGCATGTTTGACACCCACAGGCGGTGCGGTGGGCTTATTTTATACAACATTGCACAAAAATGCTTGACTCCTGCTGCCGTCAAGAATATTGTACGCGTCGGTACAAAAACAGGTGCGCAGCTATCGGAGGCGCACCCAAGGCCAAAGGACCCTGAAGGCAGGCATCACCGAACCCACCGAGAGCATAGTCATGAGCATCCGACGCTTCCCTACCCTAGTCCCCCGACCCCAGCGCGCGGTCGCAACCGCATTGGCCGTGGCGCTCGCCCTGGCCAGCCAGACACCTCTCGCCAGAGAGGCCCCTCAGCCCGGCACATCCCCTCAACTGGTAACAAGAGCCGGAACTCCAGAGACCTCGCCCAACCGCATCAATGGCCGCGTCGACTGGGATGTGGATTACCCTTCTCAGATTGCCCCGCAGGCGGTGCAGCCACGACCCCCATCGACGCGCGGCGCAGCCGTTGACGCGACATCGACATCGCCTGTGGCTCAGAATCATGCAGGCACGCAGGTGCCCGCACCCTGACGGTCCACGGCGCACCGTGTTCCCGTGCAGAGAGGCAAGCCGTACTTGACGACCATGCAAGCAAGAGGAGTCAGCCATGATTTCCATCATTTATTTGGTTGCACCGCATGTCGTCGAAAGGGAGCGACGGGCTGAGGCGCCGGAGCTGATCGATCGTGATGGCGTCGTATTTTCGCTGCGCGGCGGGCCCAGGCAGCCGAAGCGTACCGACCGCGACTGGGACAGCGTGGCGGTGTACGCGCCCGACGAGTTGAGCGAGGAAGAGTTCCAGGAACTGTACGAACTCAATCGTCCCGGCGTCCCTGAATTGAATCTGCATTACTGATCTCGATCCATCAGCAAAGGTGGCGCAGGCCACCCGAGGTAACGCGCCATGACAAAGGGTTCCGATCTGCTGGTTGCGGCGCTGGAGAACGAGGGTGTCGAACGCATCTTCGGCATCCCCGGCGAAGAGAACCTGGACTTCGTCGAGTCATTGAGAGGATCCAGGATCGAGCTGGTGCTCACGCGGCACGAGCAGGCAGCAGCCTTTATGGCTGCGACACATGGCCGTCTCACCGGGCGCCCCGGGGTCTGTCTTTCCACGCTTGGACCCGGCGCGCTGAACTTCACGACCGGCGCGGCGTACGCGCACCTGGGTGCGATGCCCATGGTGATCATTACCGGGCAGAAGGCGATCAAGAGCGCGCGGCAAGCACGCTTCCAGATTGTCGACGTCGTGGGTGCAATGCGGCCGCTCACCAAGATGACGCGGCAGATAGTCTCCGCTTCGTCCATCCCCACGCTGGTGCGCGACGCTTTCCGCGTGGCGAGCGAAGAGCGTCCGGGGCCAGTGCACCTGGAGCTGCCCGAAGACATTGCGGTGGAAGAAGCCGACGCGCTGCTCGTACCGCCGCATAGTATCGAGATGCCGGTGGCGGCCCCGTCGGCGGTGGAGCACGTGACGGAGATGATCCTGAAGGCTACCAACCCCATCATCATGGTGGGCGCGGCGGGCAATCGTCCCCGTCTGGTCGAGCCGTTGTCGGATTTCGTCCGCCGCCTTCAGGTGCCCTTCTTCAACACACAGATGGGCAAGGGCGCCGTTACCGGCGGCTCCAATCTCTACCTGGGCACGGCGGCGCTTTCCGAACACGACTACATTCATCTCGCGATCGAGCGGGCGGACCTGGTGATTGCGATCGGTCACGACACGGTGGAGAAGCCGCCGTTCCTGATGGGCAAGGCTACGGGCGGCCCGAAGGTGATCCACATCGGCTACGAGTCGGCGCACGTCGAGCAGGTGTTCTATCCGGATGCCGAACTGGTGGGCGACATCGGCGCCAATGTATCCGCCCTGGCCGACCGGCTTGCCGGCCGGGTGAAGGTCGACCCCGAAATGCTCGCCTTGCGGCAACGCATCCTTGAGCGCATCAATGAAGGCGGCGACGCGGACGCCTTTCCGCTATTGCCGCAGCGCATCGTGCATGACGTGCGCAAGGCGATGCCGGACGACGGCATCGTGTGCCTCGACAATGGGATGTACAAGATCTGGTTTGCTCGCGGCTATCGCACGTACACCGCCAATACCTTGTTGCTCGACAACGCCCTGGCGACGATGGGGGCCGGCCTGCCCTCGGCCATCGCGGCCAAGATGCTGCATCCGCAGCGCCGGGTGCTGGCCATATGCGGCGACGGCGGTTTCATGATGAACAGCCAGGAGCTGGAGACCGCCGTGCGGCTGGGGCTGGATCTGGTGGTGCTGATCATCGAAGACGGTGCCTACGGCATGATCCGCTGGAAGCAGGCCGTCGACGGTTTCGAGGATTACGGCATGAGCTTCGGCAATCCGGATTTCGTCACTTATGCCAAAGCGTATGGCGCGCATGGACACCGCATCGAATCCACGGCATCGCTCCTGCGCACCCTCGAAGGCGCGTTCAACGCTGGCGGTGTGCACCTGGTTACCGTGCCCGTGGACTACCGCGAGAACATTCGCGTGTTGATCGACGAGCTGGCGAGCCTCCGCTCCAGCGTCGATGCCCGCTGATCCGGCGTTCGGACCTGCGAAGAATGCGGTTTGCTGCTTTCCATCCTTACCGGGGACCCCCATGAACCAGCGACTCTCCTTGAATCATCCGGCGCTGCTGGCCCAAGCCAACTACATTGGCGGCAACTGGATAGTCGCCGGCAATGAAGGCACGCCGGTCGTGGATCCCTCCACGGGCGAAGTGATCGCCACGGTTCCCAATTTGGGTACTTCCGAGGCGCGCGCAGCAATCGAGGCCGCCCAGGCGGCGTTTCCTGCATGGCGCGACACCACAGCGACCCAGCGCGCCGTGCTGTTGCGCCGGCTTGCTGAACTGGTGGTCGAGCACGCAGACGACCTGGCGCGCATTCTTACCTCAGAACAGGGCAAGCCGCTGCGCGAGGCACGTGGCGAGATCGGCATGTCCGCCGCGTATATCCAGTGGTTTGCCGAAGAAGGACGTCGCACTTATGGTGACGTCATTCCTTCACCGTGGAAGGACCATCGCATCCTGGTCACCAAGGAGCCGGTGGGAGTGGTGGCAGCCATCACCCCATGGAATTTTCCCTCGTCAATGATTGCCCGGAAGCTCGGGCCCGCGCTCGCCGCAGGGTGCGCCATCGTCATCAAGCCCGCACCTCAAACGCCGCTTTCGGCGCTGGCCTGGGGCGTGCTTTGCGAAGAGGCCGGCATCCCCGCCGGCGTGGTGAACATCATCACGGGAGATGCCAAGGCCATCGGCGGCGAACTCACCCGGCACCCCGGCGTGCGCAAGATCACCTTCACTGGCTCAACGGCTGTCGGCAAGCTGCTGCTTCGCCAGGCAGCGGACACCGTCAAGAAGGTGTCGATGGAACTGGGCGGCAACGCACCCTTCATCGTCTTCGACGATGCAGACATCGAAAGCGCGGTGCGTGGCGCGGTTGCCGCGAAGTACCGTAACTCGGGGCAGACCTGCGTATGCACCAATCGTGTACTCGTACACGACGGCATCTACGACGCGTTCGCCAAGCGGTTGGCGGAAGCAGTGGGCGATCTCAAGGTCGGCGACGGCTTCAACGCAGAGGTGGATAACGGCCCGCTGATCAATGCCGATGCGGTCGCCAAGGTCGAGGCACATATCCGTGATGCTTCATCCAAAGGGGCAAAGGTCATCACGGGCGGCAAGCGCCACGCGCTGGGTGGGACCTTCTTTGAACCAACCGTGCTGATCGATGCGACGACGGATATGGCGGTTGCCAGCGAAGAGACCTTCGGCCCCATCGCGCCGCTGTTTCGATTCAAGGACGAGGCCGAAGCGATCCGAATCGCCAATGCCACCGAGTTCGGCCTGGCCTGTTACGTCTACACGCAGGACTTGGGTCGCGCCTTCCGCCTGTCTTCTGCGCTGGAGTACGGAATGGTCGGCATCAACGAGGCGCTGATCACTACCGAGGTGGCACCTTTCGGTGGCGTGAAGGAATCCGGCCTGGGGCGCGAAGGCTCCTACCAGGGCATCGAGGACTATCTCGATACCAAGTATCTGTGCATCGGCGGACTGGGCATGAAGCCCTCCGGTGCGTGAGGCAACGTCGGAACGCGCGCACTCCGCATGTTCTCGCATGGACCTAGAGGTCCAGCTGCAAATCTTCTCTGGGTGTCGAACAACAAATGAGGACCTGGCCAGCCGCCGGAGAATCGAGAGGAGCGGTCGAATAGTCGACCGCACCGCCAATCACGGCGGTTTCGCAGTTGTGACACACACCGGTGCGGCATGACCAGCGCACGGGCACATCGCAAGCTTCGGCAAGCTCCAGCAAGCTGCCGTAGCGGCCGCTCCAATGGACGGCAAGCCCGCTGCGGACGAAGGTGACCACCGGCCCGTCGGCGGTTTCTCCTTCGGGGGGATGCGGTATCGCGTTTGAGGCCGAAGCGATACCCGGCCGCAGGGCGTCCTGTGTGCCGAACAGCTCGGTCAGGATGTTGGCCCTGGCATAACCGGCGGTGAGCAGCCCCTCGCGCGCGGCCGTCATGAAGCCAGCCGGCCCGCACAGATAGAACAGTGCATCGGAGGGAATATGCAGCGCAGCGACCATCGCCGCATCGATCCGACCTTCCACGTCGAACTGCGTACCAAGGTGGTCCGCCGGGCTCGGTCTGCTGAAGCCAACCCATCGCCTCGCATGAGGCAGGTGAGCGAGCAATTCGTCGACTTCTCTGGCGAACACGTTCTCTTCGCCGCTCCTCGCGCCGTAGATCCAATAGACCGCCCTGGAGCTCATGTCGCTGCGGGCCGCCAGTTCATGCAGCATCGCCAGCACCGGCGTGATGCCGATTCCCGCACTCCAGAACACGAGCGGGCGGCAGCCATCGTCCAGGCAGAATGTTCCACGCGGCGCACTGATGGCCAGCACGTCGCCGTCCCGTACCTGGTCATGCAGGTATTGGCTGCCCTCGCCCGCATCACGTTTGACAGAGAACCGATACCGCCCCGTAGTGGAGCCGTCAGATATCGAATAGCTGCGCAGTATCGGTCGACGCGGCAAAGGCGGTGTCATCCTCACCACCATGAATTGGCCGCCGCGCGGCGCGGGCAGCGCCTCGCCATCCACTGCCTCGACCGTGAATGATCGGACGAAGGCGCTCTCCTGATGGGTCGCGCTCACGCGGACGTTGCGAAAACCATTCCACGCCGGAGGCGCCGAGGGAGCCCCCGTGAGACCAACATTGCCTTGCTGCTGCGGACCCGCTTCCAGCATGGCCGAAAACGCCTGACGCCAGCCCTCGCTGAGTGCGGGCATGTGCACGGCGCGTTCGAGTTGCTCGCGCGAATGACCCGGCAGGTACAACAGGCCGTCAACGACCGATACCGCCAAACCATCGGCGGAGTGTTCTTTGACGATGGCGTCGCCTGCACCGACCATGCCTTCCTCGATCACACGGAAATAGAATCCCGGACGCCGATGGGAAACGAGCAATGACGCCATCTGCGGATGGTTCATGCGTATGCCGACCCGATAACAGGTAACGCGGGGTTGGGTAACCTCAAGCAACGCGTCGCCGATGCGGTAGCGGTCTCCAATGCATACCTCGTCATCCGCCAGTCCGTCGACGGTGAAGTTCTCGCCGAACGATCCGAACTCCAGCGAAGACCGGTGCAGGAAGGCCTGCCAATAGCGATATGAGTCGAGCTGATAGACCATGACGGCGCGATGCTCGCCACCGTGCCCGCCGAGATCGCCCTGGCCGTCGCCATCGATGTTGAGGCGCCGGACCATGACACGTCCCTTCACCGGCGTTTTCCATACCGCGGTGTGCACTACTCTGCCCTGCCAGGCGATGTCCTTCGGGAGACCCACGTTGATAGAGACGAGTGTCGCCATGCCCTGCCCTCCGCCGGTGCAGCAATAGGCCGGCGTCCGTCGATATCAGCTCTGCTGTGCTCGCGGGATGAAGCCAGGCAAGCCTGTATCGACAACCTGGTTCAACCGCACCCTCGTGGTGATGTCGTACCGCATCCTCTCCAGCGCTTCGTCCGACAGCGCCGAGATGTTGAAGTTTTCCCTGATGTGGTCCGGGCTCGTCGACGTCGTCAGGAGCGCGGCGCCACGCTGCACGGCCCACGCCAGCGCCACCTGTGCCGGCGTGCGATGCTCGCGTTGCGCAATATCCACGATCACGGAATCGTTCAGCACGCGGGGTTCCATGCCATGTCCCAGTGGCGCAAAAGCCAGCAAGACGATGCCATGGCGTGTGCAGAAGTCCAGCAGCTCCCACTCCGGTAGGTAGGGGTGGCATTCCACCTGCACCACGGCAGGCTTGATGCGTGCTGCCGCGTAGATGTCCTTGACCGCGTCCAGGCGCACGTCCGAAAGACCGATAAAGCGACACTTGCCCGCGTCGACGAGGCGCTCCATCGCCTGCCAGGTATCAAGCAGGCTGACACCGTCGTCGTAGAGGGGGCGCCCATCCGCTCCCTTGGGATACTGGTCGTCGCCCGGCTGGAAGGCAAAAGGGGTATGGATCAGATAGCTGTCCACGTAGTCGAGCTGCAGGCGACGCAGGCTAGCATCCAGCGCGGGACCCACGCGTTCCGGGCGGTGATTGTTGTTCCACAGCTTGGTGGTGACGAACAGTTCCTCGCGTGTCAGCGTCCCTTCGACGAAGGCTTCCTGCAACGCTTCGCCGACGACGTCTTCATTACGGTACGCCTCGGCAGCATCGATGTGCCGAAAGCCTACGCCGAGCGCCTCCTTGATGGCGCGCTTGGCCACAACAGGGTCCGGGATCAGGGTCCCAAATCCGAGTGCGGGCAGCTCGCCCTTGTTGCCTGTAAGCGGCAGCTTGGTGTTCTGAAGGGCTCGGGGAGATGACATGGCTATGCTCCTGATTCGGTGCAGTGCACGACACACGCCGAGCCCGCTGAAAAGCGTAGCGGGTGTGCCGCAGACTGGAGGTGAAGATCGATGGCTGTGCTACGGGCTATGGGCCGGCGTCTGGTCGAAGCCGACTCGCTCGAGGCGATTCCCTGCGGAGCGCGCAAACGCGTCGCCGCTGTTGCCGCCCAACGCAATAGAAAGCTGCAGCGTGTCGAGATGCCGGGCCGTCGTCGCGCGGATGTGATTGATCAAGGCGCGCTGGTAAGTCCGCTCGGCATCCAGCACCTGCAGAACGCCGATCTCGCCAGCACGGTAGCCTTGCTGAGTCAGGCGGAGGCTGGTGCTGGCGGCGTCCAGGGCATGTTGCTGTGCTTCGTATTCCTCGCCGTCATGGCTGATGGCCTGCAGCACGTCGGCAACTTGCCCCAGCGCCACGACCAATGTCTGCCGATAATCAGCCATGGACGCGTCATAGCCATCGATCGATGCACGCCGGTTCGCCTGCAGCGTTCCGCCATGGAAGATCGGCCCCGTCAGTCCGCCCACCAGTCCCCACAGCGTTCCACCACCCGGGCCGACCTGACTCAACGATGCCGAAAGCTGCAGATGAGGATACATGTCCGCCGTAGCGACGCCGATGGCAGCGCTGGCCGCGTGGAGCTGCGCCTCCGCCTCCAGGATGTCCGGGCGTTCGCGCGCGAGTTCGGACGGCAGGCTCATAGGCAGGTCGGCTGGCAGCACAAATTCGTCGAGATCGAAATCTGGCGGCACCCAGTCGGCGGGCCCCTTGCCCGCCAGCACCGAGAGCGCGTGACGCGCGGCGTCTCGCTGCTGTGCGAGAGGTGGAAGCAGAGTCTCGTCCTGAGCCAACTGGCTCGTTGCCAATGCCACATCAACTTGTGTTGCGCTCCCATAACGGTGCGCGGTCTGCACGAGCTCGAGGTTCTTGCGGTCGTTGGTCAGCAGTGTCTGAACTGCCTGGATTTGCGCCCTGGCAGAAGCAAGCAGTAGTGCCTGGCTGGCGACGTTGCCCGTCACGGTGAGATACGCGGCGTCGAAGCGATGCCGTTGAAGCTCGGCCAGTGCGGCCTGCTCTTCCACCTTGCGTCTGGTGCCGCCAAAGAGGTCGAAGTCGAAGCTCACCTGCGGGCCGACCGCGTAAAAGTTGGATGTCGCAAGCGCGCCGGCACGGTCGGCACGTTGCCTGCCGCCCGCGGCGCCCACGTCCAGCTGCGGCAACAAGCTGCCTCGAGTCGCCGCCACCGCCTCATCCGCCTGGCGGATCGTGGCGTCGGCTGCTTCCAGATCGAGGTTGCCGGATATGGCCTGCCGCATCACCCGATCAAGCTTCGCGGAGCCAAAGATTTGCCACCAATCGCCGTCGGCCTTCTTATCGAAGTCGATATGCGAAGCGCCTTTCGAATCACCCTCGTGAGAAAGCCGCCGCTCGGCGTCGAGGTCGTAGTGCTGCGACGCAGGCGCAGCCGGTCGGGCGAAATCAGGGCCGACCATGCAACCTGACAGAAGGGCCAGCACAGGTATTGCGAGAAGCGCCCATCGGGCAGTTCGTATGGAAAGAGAGAAGCTGGCCGTTGTCATTGTCGGCTCCGCCACCATCAGTGGCTTGTGCGTGATTTGCGTAGAAAGAACGCCAGTGGGCTGGCGACGAGCATGGCAACAAGCAAGAGCTTGAACTGCCCGATGACGGCGACCACTGCCGCCTGACCGGTAACCGCCTCGTTGAGCAGCGCGAGCTGGCTTCCGGCGAGATGACCGGTTGTCCGAGCGACCGGACCGTACGGCCGCAAATGCTTGGCAAGAGCCAAGTGCATGCTCTGCGTGTTGGCGTAGAAGAAGATCTGGACGATCGAAATCCCCAGCGTGCTGCCGAACAATCGGGCCAGGTTGAAGATGACGGTCGCTTCCGAGCGGCGCACCGGATCCAGTGTGGAAAAAGCCGCGCGGCTCAGCGCAGGCAACAACATGCCCAAGCCAGCTCCCTGCAACGCGCCGGCTGCCATCACCGGCGAGGCATCCATCACGGGCGAATAGCCGAGCATCAGCCAGGTTCCAATCGCCGAGAGCGCGGCGCCACCGAGCACGAAGATCCGGTTGTCGAGCCATGACGGCACGCGCCAGGTCAGGATCAGGCCGCCAACCAACGCCGCCCCCCGTGGCAAGGTCAGATACCCGGCCGTGTCCGCCGGATAGCCCAGAAGCTCCTCAAGCATCGGCGAGGTGAGCGCCAGCGTCGGCAGCAAGACGAAGCCGTAGATGAAGTACATCGCCGTGGCCACGCTGAAGTTGCGGTCCCGGAACACGGTTGTGTTGAGGTAGTGATTTTTCCTTGTGAGGGCATGCATGAGGTAGAGATAGCAGCCCAGGGATGCGGCAATTGCCTCGACGCGGATTTCAGTGGAGGCAAACCATTCGAGGCGCTCTCCACGATCAAGCAGCATCTGCAGGCCGGCGATGCCGACGGAAAAGGCCGCGAAGCCGAAAAAGTCGAACGGCGCGCTCTGCGGGGCTTTCTTCTCATGAAGACAGAGCGCCACGACAAGAAAGATGCCGATCGCAATCGGAAGGCTGAGATAGAAGATCGAGTGCCATCCATGAAACTCACTCAACCAGCCACCGACGGCCGGGCCGCTGACGATGCCCAGCATGGCCGTCACGCTCCACGTCGGTCCGATATGCCCGTGCCTGAGCGGTGGCAGTTCGTCGAGCAGAATGGCCATGGATAAAGGGGCAAGCGTGCCGCTGGCTGCCCCCTGGATGATTCGGGCGCCCACGAACGAAAGTGGCGTCGTAGCCAACGTATCGAGCACCAAAGTCACCGCGAATAGCGCCAACGAAAGCAGGAAGATCCGCTTGCGCCCAAACCTGCCTGCAAGCCAGTGCGTCATCGGCATCACGAGGGCGCCCGCCGCGATGTAGGACGAAAATACCCAGCCGATTTCGTCATCGGTCATCGACAGGCCGCCCTGCACGTGAAGTACCGCTGCGTTTGGTACCGAGATATTGAATGCCTGCATGTACGTCGCAAGCACGCCGGCCATGATGAGCGCACGGTGGCGCCACACTACTGCGCGCGGGCTCGTATCGGCGCTCACCTGCCAGCCTCCGCCAAGGCTCCCGTCGGCGCGGTATCCACGCGCGCATAGACGCTGATGCCGGAGTACAGCGGCCGCTTGGGATCGACCGCATCCAGTTCCAGCCGCACCGGAAGGCGCTGCACCACTTTCACCCAGTTGCCGGTCGCGTTCTCCGGTGGAAGCACCGCGAACTCCGAGCCGGTGCCAGGGCTCATGCTCACCACGTGCGCCTTGAATTCGTGCCCGGGATAGGCGTCGACCTCGATCGTTGCGGCTTGGCCGCGTTGCATGTGCGTCAACCCGGTCTCACGAAAATTCGCCTCTATCCAGACGTCGCGACTCGACATCATCGAGAACACCGGGGCACCGACGGTCACAAAATCGCCGACCTGCAGGTCATCGACCCTGGTCACGATGCCATCGTCGGGAGCCAGGACATCGGTGTACGAAAGATCGAGCTTGGCGCGATCCAGCTGCGCCTTGGCCTCGCGCACGGCGGGATGCCGGTCGATATCGATGTCCGGATCGCCGGAAAGTCCGGCAACCGTGTTTGCCGCTTGCTGCTGCACCGAAGCGATATGCTGCCTTGCTATTTTCAGCTCGGTCTCCGCCTGCTCATACGCGGCACGCGATGCGAAATCGGAGGCAAGCAAGGCTTTCTTGCGGTCGAATTCCCGGCCGGCGAAGTCCGCAGAGTCCTTCGCCGACTGAAGCTCGGCCAACTGCTGGCGGTAGGTTGCCTTGAGCGCCTCGACCTGCAAACGCGCACTGCCCAGCCTCGCCCCGGCCTGCTCAACCGCAATCCGATAGGGTTCGGGGTCGACGCGAAATAATAGCTGCCCCTTGCGCACGTTCTCGTTGTCCTTGACCGCGATCTGCACGACCTGACCGGAAACTCGCGCATTGATCGAATCCTTCGCCGCACGGACAAATGCATCGTCGGTGGTGACGTAGCGTCGTCCCGCCAGATACATGGCCCCGCCTCCGATCAGGAGCAGCAAAGGCAATCCCAGCATCAGCGACTTGCGCCAACGAGCGCTCACGCTTCGGTTTGCGGCATCGCTGTCCGCACTTGGATGGATCACGATCTCATCGGGTTGTTTGACATTCATGGAATCGAGAAGAGCCGGTGGAAAGGGTGAGGTGCCGCAATAGCCTCATGTCACGGGCAAAGTCCCCCCTTTGGCGACGCCATCTGGCATCACCAACGGGTTGCTTCCGTTGCGTGTCGCGACGACCGACCCCGCCGGGCCCACGATCCGCGTCGCGTTCATTGACCTGCTTGTGCCGGGCATGCCCGGCGCGGTCTTCCGTATCGCTTGAATTTTGTTCCTTTGCGGATAATATTCCCGGCAACACCATGGGTCAAGTATTTTTATGCGCATCAGTACAAAAAAAGAGCAGCTCGTAAAACGTCCTCGTGGACGGCCTCGCGCATATGAGCCCGACGTCGCCCTGCGCCAGGCGGCGAACGCCTTCTGGAAAGCCGGCTATGCCGGCACGTCGCTTGACGATATCTCCGCTGCCACGGGGATGAATCGCCCTAGCCTGCGAGCGGCTTTTGGAGACAAGCACGATATCTACGTAAAAGCGCTGCGCGACTACTGGTCACGAAAGTTCGCGGCGATACATGACGCATTCGCCGGCGACAAGGCACTCGGCGAGACGCTGATGCGTGTCTACGACGCGGCGCTATCGATCTATTTCTCGGGTGACGAACAGGTGCTTGGCTGCTTTGTGGTGGCCACCGCCGTCACCGAAGCGCCAGGCGATGCCGAGATCCAGGACATCGTCGCCGGAGGCTTTCGTAAGCTGGATGCTGATTTCGAAGCACGCTTCAAGAAGGCGCTTCAAAGGGGTGAGCTGAAGCCCGGGGCTGACACCAAGGCACTTGCGACGCTAGCCAGCGCAACCATGCAGACCCTGGCCATTCGCGCTCGCTCTGGCACGCCTCGCGGTGAATTGCGAAAGCTCGCCCAGAAGGCAACCAACGTCTTGTGCTCATGAAGCGTGAGCAAGAACATGGGCAAGCGCACGGCCTGGGGTTGAGCCAGATTCCGGACTTCCGGCACCCCGCCGGTGCCTCATGACGAACCGGCTGCCGGATATCATCGCCGAAGACCTTGACGTGCTCTTTTGCGGCATCAATCCCGGGTTGGCCGCTGCATTGGCGGGACACCATTTTCTCGGCAGAAGCAACCGGTTCTGGGCGGTGCTGCACCTCGCTGGCTTCACGCCCGCTGAGATTTCGCCCCATAGCGGTCATCTACTGCTGGAGTACGGCTGCGGCATAACTTCTGCGGTAGGCCGGGCAACCGCGAGCGCCGAGGAGCTGTCGCCGAGCGAGTTCGTTGCTGCCACGCACGAGTTGGAGCAAAAGATTGCGCGCTATAAGCCACGCTTTGTCGCCTTTCTTGGCAAGGCTGCGTACGCCGGGATGAAAGGCCAGCGCGTCATCGACTGGGGCCTCCAGCCAGATCGTATACACGGCACTACCGTATGGGTGCTGCCCAATCCAAGCGGAAGAAACCGATCGTTCCAACTCGATCGTTTGGTCAGCGCTTATCGTCATCTTTATCTGGAAGTGCTTGCCACGCTAGATGACTAGCATCGCCCTTCAAACAGCACGGGCGCCCAATTCATTCATGCGCCCTCCCCGCCCGAGTGCATCCCCCAGGCGCACCCACGCATTCGCGATAACGCGTCCTGATTAATTCGCTTCACCGTATTGCTTGTACAGCAAGTTGAGGCAGAGGCTCCCGGCACAATCACGCAATAAGAAGGGAAGAGCCTGCTCGTAGAGCACGTTCACGGATGTCCACTTCGATTGAAGACGGATCCACGCTTCTGCCGGAACAGCGGCCATGCTTAAGTAAATTTACGGGAAGGGATTCGGTATTCCTTCGCTATGCGGGTTTTCCTCCGACCTGTCTACTTGGGGCGACCGTCCACCTTCTTTAGCGCCGCGACGAGGGTCGCGAACGCCCTTTGGGAGAGACACATGAACGCGCTCCGACATTGGGCAATGACAGGGTGGCCCACCCTACTCGCGGTCCTCTTCGTAACATTCATGACCTGCAGTGCGAGCGTTTGCGCGGGAGCCGTCCCGTCAGCCGCCGACGCAAGAACTGATCTATCGCTTGAAGAGGCGCGCGCGATCGCCAAGGAGGCGACGATCTACGGCTTTCCGATGGTAGACAGCTATCGCATCCAGTACTCGTATTTCGTGGATACCTCCAGCCCGGAATACAAGGCCGACTGGAACAGGATCTACAACAACGCCAGGGTCTATACGCCTGACGACAAAGCCATCCAGACGCCCAACTCGGACACCCCGTATTCGTACGTAGGGGCCGATCTGCGTGCCGAACCCATCGTCCTCACCGTGCCGAAGATCGAGAAGGGGCGCTACTACTCCTTGCAGTTCATCGACATGTACACCTTCAACTTCTCCTACGTGGGAAGCCGTGCTACCGGAAACGACAGCGGGGCGTTCCTTTTGGCGGGCCCGGGCTGGAAAGGAGCCACACCCAAGGGCATCAAGGCGGTGATTCGATCGGAGACCGAATTCGCCTTCATCCTGTACCGAACGCAGCTATTCAGTCCGGAGGATATCGACAACGTCAAGCGCATCCAGGCCGGTTACAAGGTGCAGACGCTGTCGGCTTTTCTGGGAAAGGCTGCGCCACCCCCGGCCCCAAAGATCGATTTCATCACGCCGATGTCCGCCGATGATGAGCGAACGTCGTTGCGGTTCTTCAACGAGCTGAACTTTCTCCTGCAGTTTTGCCCCACCGACCCGTCTGAGAGAAGCCTCATGTCCAGGCTGGCGAAGATAGGCGTGGGCGCTGGCAAGCCCTTCAATGAAGCCTCGCTTTCACCCGAATTGCGCGAGGCTCTGCAAAACGGCATGGCCGACGCATGGAAGGCGTTCGCCGACTTCAAGGCCACGCAACTGGACACCGGAAAGATCACCAGTGGAGATGGTTTCGGAACGCGCCAATACCTCAAGAACGATTACATGCGGCGCATGGCGTCGGCAGCGCTGGGCATCTATGGAAACTCCAAACAGGAGGCGATCTATCCTGCCTATTTTCTCGATGCCGACCACCAGAAGATCGACGGCTCCCACCGGTACATCATGCGATTTTCGCCCGGAGCGCTTCCACCGGTTAACGCGTTCTGGTCATTGACCATGTACGAGCTTCCACAGAGTCTGCTGTTCGCCAACCCCATCAACCGCTACCTGATCAACTCCACCATGCTTCCGGAGCTGAAGCGCGACGGGGATGGCGGCATCACGATTTATGTACAGAACAGCTCGCCCGGCAAGGACAAGGAAAGTAACTGGCTCCCTGCTCCCAAAGGCCCGTTCTTTCTGGCCATGCGCTTGTACTGGCCCAAAGAGCAAGCCCTGGATGGCCAATGGAAAGCGCCGGCGTTGCAGCGAATCAATCCCTGAACCAGGACACGATCATGCGCCTCCACGCTATGAGCTACGCAGTCACCGCCCTTCTCCTTGGCGCCGCATATGTCCATGCGGACCCATCGACCGGTGAAACAGTTCCAGTCACCGTGGACAACTTCCCTCGCGCCGAGTCAGACATCTATTTCTCGTCCGTATTCAAGCGTGGCGGTGTCGGCACCTTTCATCATGAGCGTGAGCCTGCCTCCATCGACAAGCAGGATGTCATTCGCCTCAATCGCGACACGCTTTACTCATCCGCCGTATTCGACCTGGATGCGGGCCCGGTGACGATCACCCTTCCCGATGCCGGCAAGCGCTTCATGTCGATGCAGGTCATCAACGAAGACCACTACGTGCCGGATGTCTTTTATGGTGCGGGAAACTACACGCTCGACAAGTCGAAGATAGGGACGCGCTATGTGGTGGTCGCCGTTCGAACCCTGGTCGATCCCGGTAATCCAAAGGACCTTGAGGCCGCGCACGCGCTGCAGGACGCGATCAAGGTTCAGCAGGCAAGCAAGGGCACCTTCGAGGTTCCGCATTGGGACCCGGTGAGTCAAAAAAAGGTCCGCGACGCCCTGCTCGTTCTCGGCTCCACCCTTCCCAGCTTCAAGGACGCGTTTGGCAAGAAGGGCGAGGTCGATCCGATACGACATCTCATCGGGACGGCAACCGGATGGGGCGGCAATCCGGACAAGGATGCCATCTACCTGAATGTCACGCCGACCAGGAACGATGGCAAAACGATTTACCACCTGTCGGTCAAGGACGTGCCGGTCGATGCTTTCTGGTCGATCAGCGTGTACAACGCCAAGGGGTACTTCGAAAAAAATTCCCTGAACGCGTATGCGCTCAACAACATCACCGCAAAGAAAGGCGCAGACGGCTCCATTACCGTGCAGTTCGGCGGCTGCGACGGCAAGGTGCCCAACTGCCTTCCCATCGTGCCGGGGTGGAATTACACGGTGCGTCTCTATCGACCCCGTCAGGACATCGTGACCGGCGCCTGGAAATTCCCGGCGGCACACGAGTAGCTGTCTGAGTTTGCCGCGGAACTGCGGGCACCCTTTTGGGGCGCTCACAGCCACTTCAGCGGCCTATCGAGTCCGCAGGCCACGCGCGCGCAAGCGCGTGGCCTTGACCCCAACTCACAAGGCGATCTGTTTTTGCCCGGCCGCCTTAAGCTGTGCGTTGATCGCTGCCAGGTCGGCATCCTTCAACTGCTTCCACGCATCCAGCGTGGTGGTCAGTGTCTGCGTCAGTGCAGCGTATGACGCCAGGGCGTCCTTGCTGGGGTCGGCATCGGCACCATCGACCGCCTGTTCGAGCTTACTCAGGTTCATCGAGAGCGCACGTAGGCTATCGGTGCGCCGAGGTGCTGCGCCCATGCTGTTGCGCGGGTCCGGATGCAGCTCGACGCCCGACAGGTCCTTGGTCTTGTCCAGCAGACTCGCGATCTGGGTATGCAGCGTGTTGTCAGCGTGAGCCTGCCGCGCGTCCAGCTCCTTGAGCAAGTGGGTGGCCTCGTTCGTGGCCGCTCCCGTTTGTTCGGCGGCTTGCTCTACCTTGCGTGCCAGCGCAAATTCGCGCTGCAAGGCGGCGTCGGAAACTTTCACGCGAGGATCGACAAGCAGCCGCAATGGCTGTCGATAGCGCTGACCATCGACATCGAGCTCAACAGTGTAGTTGCCGGGCGGCGCCCATACGCCCAGGTTGTCCTTCTCGGGGTCCGGCGTGGCGGCCGCCGGCTGCGGATAGTGCAGATCCCACACGAAGCGGTGCATACCAGCAGCCGTGGAAAGGCGTATTGGTTCGGGCACCCATTCCGGCGCGGCATTGAGCTTGCGCGGATCAGGCGGAGTCACCGCGTCGGCGCTACTGAAGGCGCGCACCTTATTGCCCTGTGCGTCGAACACGGTCAGCGTCACGGCACCCTTGATGCCTTTGGGCAGTGCGTAGTCGATGACGGCACCATCGGGTGGGTTCGCCGCCATCGGCTCATCCTTCGGGAACGGTGTGCCGGTGAAGCCGGGCGGCCGCACGCGGATCGCGTCGGTCGGCTTGAACAAGGTGACCGCGCCGGCGTGCACGTCGCTGACCTGTTGCAGCGCCGTGACATTGTCCATGATCCAGAAACCGCGACCGTGCGTGGCGATGACCAGGTCGCTGCCATGCACGTCGATGTCGCGCACCGCGGTCATCGGCAGGTTCTGCTGTAGCGGTTGCCAATGCGCTCCATCGTCGAAGGACACGTAGATGCCCTTTTCGGTACCGACGTACAACTGACCACGCTTGGCGGGGTCCTCACGCACGACGTTGACGAAGCTGCCGGCGGGAAGTCCGGCGTCAATGCGGGTCCAGCTGCTGCCGCCGTCACCGGTGCGGTAGATGTAGGGCGCATCGTCGTCCAGCCGATGGCGATCAACTGCCAGATAGGCAACCTTGGCGTCGTAGTGGGATGGTTCGATGCCGCCGACTTTTGACCATGGCGTCAGCGCGTCAGGTGTCACCTGGCGCCAATGTTCGCCGTCGTCGTCGCTACGCCAGACCAGCCCGTCGTCCGTGCCTACCCACAGCGCCTTGGCGCTGAGCGGTGAAGGCGCGATGGTGTAGATCACGCCACGGCGCGCATCGATGTGATTGTCGTCAGCCGCCGTGACCGCGTCGAGATTGGAAGGTATGCCGGCGTCCTCGCGGGTCAAGTCGGGGCTGATCGGCGCCCAGTGATCGCCACCGTCGGCGGTGCGGAACAACCGCTGGTTGGCGAAGTACAACACCTTCGTATCACGCTTGGAGAACGTCAGCGGCAACGTCCACGCGCCACGATAGTGCGCGGCCGGATAGGCCAGTGTGGGATCGACGTCACGCGTCTGCCCGCTATGCGTGTCGAGCTTGTCGACATTGCCGCCGTAGACGATGTCCGGGTCGTCGGGATCAGGAGCGATCATGCCGCTCTCGCCGCCGGGCGTGATCTCATGGAACTGCGCCATGGTGATCCCATCACCGCCGCCACGACTGGGTAGCGCCACGGCGCCGGAATCCTGTTGCGCACCGTAAACCCAGTACGGGAAACGGTTGTCCGTGCTGACGTGATAGATCTGCGCCGTTGGCTGGTTGAACCAGGTGCTCCAGGTCTTGCCGCCGTTGAGCGTGATCACGGCGCCCTGATCGACACCCAGGATCTGCCGGGACGGCTCGGTTGGGTCGATCCACATCTGGTGGAAGTCGTCGCCGGTTGGATCACCCTTCATGGCGATGAACTGTTTGCCACCATCGTCGGAGCGCAACACGATCGTATTCATCACGTAGACGCGATCGGCGTCCTTCGGATCCACCGTCAGGCGCGAGAAGTACCAGCCGCGCTTCCAGATACGCTCGTCGTCGGAGAGGTGCTTCCAGTGCGCGCCGCCGTCGTCGGATCGGTACAGGCCGCCCTCGCCTTGCGTCGCATCGACCAGCGCGTACACGCGATTGGGCTGGCTCGGCGCCACTGCGATGCCGATACGGCCCGGATGCGCGGGAAAGCCATTGCCTTGCAGCTGGTCCCAGTGATCGCCGCCGTCGCGCGATACATAGAGGCCACTTCCCGGCCCGTTCGACGGGGGATACACGCTCCACGGCGGGCGCCGTGTTTGCCACAGCGCCGCGTAGATCGTGCCAGGGTCGCCGGGCCTGAAGGCCAGGTCGATCGCGCCGGTGTCGGCGTCCTTGAACAGCACCTTGTCCCAATGCTTGCCGCCGTCGGTCGTGCGGAATACGCCACGTTCGGCATTGGCGCCATAGGCGTGGCCAAGCGCGGCGGTGAACACCACGTTGGGGTTGCGCGGATCCACCAGCACACTGGCGATCTGCCGTGTGTCTTCCAGGCCAATATGGGTCCAGTGCTTGCCAGCATCCGTTGATTTGTACATGCCATCGCCATGGGCGATGTCCGAGCGCATGTCCGCTTCACCCGAGCCCACATAGATCGTGTTCGGGTCGGATGGCGCCAAGGCCAGCGCGCCAATCGAACCAGCCTGCTGCCCGTCGAAGATCGGCTGCCAGGTACGTCCCGCATCCTGGGTCGCCCATACGCCACCGTCGACCGCACCAAAATAGAAATGGCGGCTGTCACCGGGAATGCCGGCGACCGTCAGCACACGACCGCCGCGAAATGGCCCGATCAGGCGCCAGTGCAGATCCTGGTACAGCGAAGGATCAACGGCCGCATGCGCGCTGAGCGCTGTGGAGATGCCAAGGGCGAGAACTGCAAGGCGGCGACGCAAGAGCATGGGCAATTCCTTGGTACAAAGCGAGTCAAAGGGTTAA
Organism: Dyella jiangningensis; assembly: GCA_000632805.1. Taxonomy (GTDB): domain Bacteria; phylum Pseudomonadota; class Gammaproteobacteria; order Xanthomonadales; family Rhodanobacteraceae; genus Dyella; species Dyella jiangningensis. The sequence continues at coordinate 2,065,874 of CP007444.1, forward strand.
GGCGACGCTGACAACCATTGGCCAGATCGCGAATGAATCAGGGCGCCGAGGCGCCCCGATTCTTGCCATCTTTCGACTTTCACGGGGAGCCGTCTTTAATCGCGCTCCTGCTCCAGGCCCCGCATGGCCGCTTCCAGCGCTGCCTTGCCACCGCCCGCTGCACCTTCCTCCTCCGGCATCGTCTCCGGCACGGTAATTTCCTTGAGGTGCTTCGCCTTGAGCACGGCATTGGTCTTGCTCAGGTCGTTGGCGGTGAAATCGGCATAGGCCTTCTGCACATCACCAAGCTCGCGTCTGAGCGCGTCGAGCGAAGCCAACTGGTAGTCCGACGGTCGGCCCTCATACGACATGATCGCTCCGTACAGTTCGTCAGTGTGTTCGCGCAGCCGCAACTCACCCGTGATCGCCCCGCCTTCGGTCGTCGCCACGATCTTCTTGCGAATATCGTTCGCCTTGTCGCCGAGATCGGCGAGCTGTTTGCGGGTGGCATCCTCAGCGGGCAGCGTGGCGGCTTCGGCCTCAGCGTCGTGGCGCACCGAGTTGATCCGGGCCACCAGGTCGCTCATGTCACCAAACAGTTGCTTGACCCGGTTGGCGGCGTCGAACTGCGCCTGGCGATCGGCCACGCTGAACTTGTCGCGACGATCGAGACCGACCTCGAGCTTGCTCTCGAACACGTCCTTGCCCTTGGTCATGCGCACCGTATAAGTGCCCGGCGGCACGCGTGGACCCTGGATCGAGTTGCCGGCAATCTGCGCAGCAGGAGGCACGCGCGGCGCCTTGGTCTGCATCGACCATTGGACGCGATTGATGCCACGACGCACACTTGCCGGAATGGTGTCGACCAGGTTGCCCTTGCTATCCAGCACGTCGATCTTGAGCTTGCCAAACAGATGACGATCGCGCTGGTAGTAGGTGATGACTGCGCCCTCCGGGGGATTCTGGCCGACGAAACCGGCGTCTCCGCCCGGCCAGCCGCCAAACGCGTCGATGCGTTGCTGAATCGGCCGCGAGGGCAGGAACATCGCTTCGCTGCCGAGCGCCTTGGGATCGAGCGCGCGCAATGGCGTGATGTCATCGACGATCCAGATGCCACGGCCATGGGTGGCCAGCACCAGGTCGCCATCGCGCGGCTGGATGGCGATATCGCGCACGGCCACGGCCGGGAAGTCCCCGCCCTTGAACTGCGCCCAGCTGGCACCGCCATCGATCGAGATCCACAAACCGAACTCGGTGCCGGCAAACAACAGATTCGGCTTGAGCGGATCCTGCCGGATGACGTGCACGTAGCCGCGCAGGCCCTTGTTGTCCTGCCCCGTCACCAGAGGGGTCCACGAGTGGCCGTAGTCGGTGGTCTTGTAGATATACGGGTTCATGTCGCCGAAGCTGTGGCGATCGAACGCCGCATAGGCGGTGCCGGCCTCATGCGGACTCGCCTCCACCCATGACACCCAGGTGTCGGCAGGCTGGCCCTTGATACCGCCGCCGACCTTGGTCCAGCTCTTGCCACCATCGCGGGTGAGCTGCAGGTTGCCATCGTCCGTGCCGACCCAGATCAGGCCGGCCTGCTTCGGCGATTCACTGATCGAATAGATCGTCGTGTAGGTTTCCGCTGCGGAGTTGTCCACGGTGACGCCGCCGGACTTCTCCTGCTCCTGCTTTTTCGGATCGTTGGTGGTCAGGTCCGGCGAGATGCGCTCCCAACTCTGCCCATGGTCGCGCGAGCGGAACAGGAACTGCGCGCCCATGTAGATCGTGCCCTTCTCGTTCGGGCTCAACGCGATCGGCGTATTCCAGTTCCAGCGCAGCTTCTCGTGGTAGTTCGCCTTGGGTTGGATATCGCGCGCTTCATGGGTATGTCGGTTGACGCGCGTGATGCTGCCGCCTTGCGTCTCCATATAGATGTAATCGGCATCGGCCGGGTCGGCGAACATCCAGAAACCATCGCCACCGCAATAGTTCGTCCATTGCTGGTTGGTGATGCCACCGGGATAGGCGGAATCGCCTGCCCAGCAGGCGTTGTCCTGTATACCGCCATAGACATGGTAGGGATCGGCGTCGTCCACGCTCACGTGGTAGAACTGCGATACCGGCAGGTTGTTGCCCTTCCACCATTTGTTGGCACCATCCGTCGAATACCACAGTCCGCCGTCGTCGCCGACGATGGCATGCTGGGTATTGCGCGGGTCGATCCACAGCACATGCGAATCGCCATGGGCGCCGCCACCGACGTTGGAGAAACTCTTGCCGCCGTCGAGACTCTGGATCAGCCTGAGATCGGGCTTGAACAAGCGATCCGGGTTGTTCGGATCAACGATCAGACTGGCGAAGTAGAACGGCCGCCATACCATCAACTGGCTCTTGTCACGCTGCTGCCAGGTCTTGCCGCCATCGTCGGAGCGGTACAGCGCCGAATCCGTCGACTCGACCAGGGCGTACACGATGGCCGGATTCGAAGGCGCCACCGTCACCGCAATACGGCCAAACGGCTGCTTCGGAAAACCCTTGTTGGCGGCGGCGGTGACTTCGGTCCATGACTGGCCGCCATTGGCGGAACGGAACAGGCCGCTGCCGGACGGTGCGGTCGGTGATTCGCCGCCGGAACGGAAGGTCCAGCCCTTGCGACGGAAATCCCACAGGCCGGCGAAGATCACGCTCGGATCCTTCGGATCCATCGAGATCGAGGCGCAGCCTGTGGAGAGATTCTTGCCGGTAAGCACCAGCTTCCAGTGCTTGCCACCGTCGCTGGTCTTGTACAGGCCACGGTCGGACGAATCGCTCCACAGCTTGCCCGGAGCACAGGCATAGACGGTATTGCTGTCCCTGGGATCGACCAGGATCTTGGCGATACGTTCGGAGCCCTTCAGGCCCATGTTGGTCCACGTTTCGCCGCCATCGGTGGACTTGTAGATGCCGTCGCCGATCGACACGGAGTTGCGCGTCCACGACTCGCCAGTACCGACCCAGATGGTTTCGTGGTTGGACGGATCGATCGCGATGTCACCGATCGACTGCACCGCCTGCTTGTCGAATACCGGCTTGAAGGTGGTACCCCCATCGCTGGATTTCCACACGCCACCGCTCGCCGCACCGACGTAGACGGTCAGCTTGCCGTCCTTCTCCGGCATGGCCGCGAGCGCGGAGATACGTCCGCTCATGGCGGCCGAGCCGATGTTGCGTGCACCGAGGCCGGAGATCACGCCGGCGTCGAATTTGGCCGGTGTTTTCGCTGCGTCAGATGCTGCCGCCTGCGCAGCGAACGAAAACGACGAGAGAAGCGCGATGGCGGGCAGCACCGCGAGCTTGCACGAAAGATGTTTCATGGCTTCGCTCCTGCAGCGGCGTGCGCGGTTCCGGTAGCGTGCGGGAAGGCGAAGAGGGTGTCGTCCATCGGCACGTTGGCTACGGCCTTCTCGATCGTGATCTGCTGCTTGGCAAACGGTCCGGCCTCCTTCGTCGAGGAGGAAATGGAGAACGGGAAATACACCCCGTCGACCTGTTCATAGTCACCGTAGTCGGTCACAGTCTCGACGTGGGTGCCGCGCACGACCTGGTCGGCGATCGTACGTATCTCGAGGTAATGATCCGGATCGAGATAGACGTACTCGACATCACCGTTTTTCAGCGTGACCTTGAGCTTGTGCGCCTGGGTACCGTCGATGTCTTCGGTGCCGAGGTATTCCAGACTGTTGCCCTGGCCCTTCCAGTCCACCAGCGGGCCACCTATCGGCGCGTCGTCGGACAGGCTCTTGGCGTCGTCACCGGACATCGCCTCGGGATCCCGGCGTCCTTCGAAGGGGGAGATCTGCCAGGCGCTCTTGCCGTCCCAGGCCTGGATCTGCGTCAGGCCCTGGAGGGTGGCCTCGGTGCGTACCGAATCGGGCGCCTTCTTGTATTGGGTGAGGGCCAGCTCGAACTGGCCACCGACGCGCAGCTTGCCGTCGAGCTTGATCGACTTGATGGCGTGGATCTTGTCGAGCCCGCCACGGGCATCGACGTTCTTGGCCACCAAGTCATCGGCGGTCAAGGCGTGTGCCGACGTGGCCATGAGCAGCAGCCCGGCCACCAGGAACAACGATTGTGTAGGCATGAAACCAAACCTCCCGCTGATGAAGCCTGCGCAAACTGCTCACATCCGGTCGCAGCGCGACCGGCCAAGAAGACGGATGCAAGGCTGGCGCCGATCCCCTGGCGACGCCGCTGGCTCCCGACACTACACAGGTCGCCGTAGTCGCACGATGGGACAGAAGTCATGGAGCTAAACGCTTGGCCTATGGCGGTGCCCCTGCCAATGCAAGATAAAGAGTGCTTTGCCTCGTCATCCTGGGTAGCCCTTGTCGATTCCTAATCACACCGTCCGACCGTTGGTCCTGGCCCTGTCCCTGGCTTCCATGACCGCATTGGCGCAACAGGCGCCCGATACGCCAGTCGACCATGCCAAGAGCTCGCCGAAGCCGGCGACCAATCTTCCGACCGTCGAAGTCAAAGGCCAGGCCTGGCGCCAGACCCTCAAGGCTAAGCTCGAGCACATGCTGGCCGAAGTCGACGGCACCCTGATCACCGTGACCAAGAAGACCACGGTCACGCATCTGGACCAGCAGCCCACGGTGATAGGCAACAACCTCGATCAGCTCTTGGCACGCAGTCCCGGCATCCAGGTATCCCAGCAGCCCACCCCGACCCAGTTCAACCTGAGCTATCGGGGCCTTGGCAATCCGCAAGAATCCGAATACGTGCTGGTGATGCAGGACGGCATTCCGCTGGAAAGCGACTGGATCGGCTTTCCCACTCTGTATGCCATGCCGCTGACCCAAGGCCTCGCCGACGTGGAGCTGATCCGTGGCGGCTCCAGCCTGTTGTACGGGCCCGAGCCTGCACCCGTGCTCAATTTGGTGTCGCGCCGTCCGGCTGCCGACGCGCCATTGTCGTTCACCACCGAACAAGTGGTGGGCAACCGCGGCTTGTACTCCACCTTCAATGCGCTCGAAGGCAGTAGCGGACGCTGGAGCTACCGCGTCGACGCCGGCTATGTCCGCAGCGACGGCACCCGCCCCAACGCGGATTCGCAGATGCGCCAGGCGGATCTCTACCTCGCCTACCGCCCGACCGCGCAACAGCAGTGGTGGCTGGACCTGCACGTGATCGATGCGGCGTCCGGCGATGCCGGGCGGCTGAGCTACCCGCAATGGCAGGCCAACCCGCGGGCGACGCCTACGCCATACAACCGGGACTGGGTCGATCGCGACCAATTGGTGCTGGGACATAGTCGCGAGTTCGGCGATGGCTGGCTGTTTACCGGCAAGCTGTGGTTCGCCTACCAGGACCTCGCCAGTCGCGCGGCCAACGGGGCGCTGCCGCCTCAGCCGCCACCGCCCACCACTACACTCCAGGACGAACAATTCCGCAGCACCGGCCTGGATCTGCGTCTGCGCAAACGCTGGGGCCAGGGCAATGCCTTCACCATCGGCTCCACCTTGTTCGACGGCGACGATCCGTTCCGGCAGTGGACCAGCACCGACCTCTATGTCGACCGCGACGACCGCAGCGGCACGCCACGCCTGGTGCAGGCGCGCAGCTCGCATTACGCCTCGGTGTTCGCCGAGAACGTGTTCCGTCTGCCGCACCGCTTCCATATCGTCCCCTCGGTGCGACTGGAACACGAGCGGGTCGCAGTGGAAGAAACCGTCAAACCGCCCTTCCTCCGCCGCCCGCTGATCAACGAGGCGGATGCGCGCACGGTGCCGCTGTTCGGGCTGGGCATCGGCAACGACTTTGGCCACGGCAACGAGACCTATTTCAACGTGTCGCAGGGCTGGCGGCCGCTGCGCTACTTCGACATGGCCTCGCCGTTCGCCAATATCGTGCCGGGGCATGCGCCTGATCCGTCCAAGTCGCTGTCCTGGGAGGCCGGCGTCCACGGCGTGCCGGTAACTGGCCTCTACTACGACGCGAGCGTGTTCTGGATCGACTTCAAGAACCGCATCGAGGCGCAGCACATCAACGCTACCGACGTGATCGAGGTGAACACCGGCAACACCCGCAGCCGCGGCTTTGAAGGGCAGCTCAACTACGACTTCTTCGCGCGGACCTCGCTGGCTGATCGCGACGAGCACCTGGAGGGCTTCCTCAATGCCAGCCTGTTGAATGCCCGTTTCACCGCCAGTGCCATACCGGGGCAAGTCGGCAAGATACCGGCCTATGCGCCGCGTTATCTGCTGAAGGCAGGCGTGACCTGGCGCGTCGAACAACGCGTCAAGCTCAGCCTGACGGCGGTGTCGTCGGCCTCGCAGTACTGGCAGGATTCCAACCAGTCGCTAGGCAGCGGCAATACCTATCTGCCGGCACGGATTCCCGCCTACACCGTGCTGGATCTCGCGAGCGACTGGCAGCTCAATCGCACCGTCAAGCTGTTGGCGGGCGTCAGCAATCTCAACGATCGCCAGTATTACAGCCGGGTATGGCAGACGGGACTGGAGCCGGCAGCAGGACGCACCTGGTATACCGGCGTGAAGCTCACCCTGTGAGGGACGACGTGGCACGCCACCGCTCGCCCGCCCTACCCTTCCCATGACGATGTCTCCACTCCGCCGCGAGAGCCGCCTCATGTTGAAACGCCATGCGCTTTGTCCCGTCATCGTGATCGCCGGCCTTCTGCTGGTCGGCGCTCATCAGGCCCGGGCGGCTGACACCACTGGACCGGTTTCAAGCGTGCTCGATTCGCTTGAATGGCGGCAGGTAGGACCGTTTCGAGGCGGCTGGGCGACCCAGGCGACCGGTGTGTCAACGCAGCCCAATACGTTTTACATGGGCACGGCCGGAGGCGGCGTGTGGAAGACCGGCGATGCGGGGCGCACCTGGCAACCGCTATTCGACCAGCAACCGGCCTCGCCCGTCGGCGCGCTGGCCGTCGCGCTGTCCGATCCAAACGTCATTTACGTGGGTACCGGCGAAGTGGCTGCCCGTTACGACGTCGGTGCAGGCAACGGCGTGTATCGCTCCGTGGATGGCGGCAAACGCTGGCAGCACATGGGGCTGGATGCGACTCGCCACATCGGCGCCATCCTGGTCGATCCCCAGCATCCCGATACCGTGCTGGTAGGAGCCCTCGGCCACTACTACGGGCCGAACCAGGAACGTGGCGTGTTCCGCTCCACCGATGGGGGCAAGACCTGGAAGCAGACACTCTTCATCGATGCGGATACCGGTGTGGTCGATCTGGCCGCCGATCCCGATCACCCCAACGTCATCTATGCCGCCGCCTGGCAAGTGCGCAACTATCCGTGGCTGTCGTATTTCCAGCCCAACGCCGGGCCGGGCAGCGGACTCTACCGCTCCAGCGATGGCGGTATCAGCTGGAAGCGCATCAGTGGACATGGCTGGCCCAGCGATACGCTTGCACGCATTGGCATCGCGACGGCGAGTCATGGCCGCGTCTATGCCGTGGTCAACGATACAACGACGAAAAGCGCGAGCGGCCTGTACCGATCGGATGACGACGGCGCGACGTGGCACGCGGCCAGTCACGAAAGCTGGCTCGCCAACGACTACTTCAGCCGCATCACCGTCGATCCCGACAACCGCGACCGCATCTATTCCGCCGGACAGTCGATCCGCCGTTCCGATGACGGCGGTCAACACTGGACGGTCTTCAAGGGCGCGCCCGGTGGCGACGATTACCACTATTTGTGGATCGACCCGAAAAATACGCAGCGGATGATTACCGCCAGCGATCAGGGCGCGGTGGTCAGCCTCAATGGCGGCAAGAGCTGGAGCAGCTGGTACAACCAGCCTACCGGCCAGTTCTACCACCTCAGCGCCGATCAGCAGTTTCCCTACTGGATTTATTCCGGCCAGCAGGACTCGGGCACCGTCGGTATCGCCAGTCGCAGCGACTATGGCTCGATCTCCTACCGCGATTGGCGTCCGGTCGGCGGCGACGAGCGGGACTACGACCTGCCGTATCCGGGCGACCCCAACATCGTGTTCGGCTCCGGCCTCGGTGGGCGCGTGTCGCGCTGGGATCGGCGCACGGGCGCCGTGCAAAACGTCACGCCATGGCCGGTCAACAGCTACGGCGAGCGACCGACCGACTTCAAGTACCACTACACCTGGATCACCCCGATCGCGTTCTCGGCCCAGGCTCCCTATGCCTTGTACCTGGGTGCGCAAGTGCTGTTCCGCAGTACCGACCAGGGCCAGCACTGGGATGTGATCAGTCCCGAGTTGAATGCCAGGAAGGATGGCGCAACGCATTGCGACGGATCACCCACCACGGCACAAGCACGCGACTGCGGTTATGGCGTGATCTATAGCATCGCGCCATCGCCTCGGAGCAACGATGAAATCTGGATAGGTACCGACGACGGTCTCGTCCAGCTCACGCGGGACGGCGGCAAGAGCTGGCACAACGTCACCCCGAAAGGCTTGCCTGAGTGGGCCCAGGTCAGCTCACTGGATGTCTCGTCGCTGCAAGCAGGCACCGCCTATGCCGCCGTGGACAATCACCGCCAGGACGATTTCAATCCGCACGCCTGGCGCACGCAGGACTACGGCGCCAGTTGGACCGACATCGCCGCGGGACTGCCGGCAGGCAGCTTCGTCAGCGTCGTGCGCGCGGATCCCACGCGCGCCGGGTTGCTCTACGCGGGCACCGACCGCGGCGCCTTTGTTTCGTTCGACGACGGCACGCACTGGCAATCGCTGCAACGCAACCTGCCGACCGCCTGGGTCCGTGACCTGCTCGTGCACGGCAACGACTTGATCGCCGCCACTCAAGGCCGCGCGATCTGGATTCTCGACGACGTGACGCCCTTGCGGCAGGCGACCGCCGACACCGAGCGCGCCGCGGCGCACCTCTATACACCGGCAACGGCACTGCGTGTGCGCGCAAACCAGAACAAGGACACGCCACTGCCTCCTGAAACGCCGGTCGGCAAGAATCCACCTAGCGGCGCGGTGATCGACTACCGGCTCGCCGCCAACGCCAAGGGCCCCGTCACACTCGACATCCTCGACAGCGACGGCAAACTCGTGCGCCGGTTCTCCAGTGCCGACAAGCCACCGACGCTCGACGCCGAACGGTACTTCGCCGACGACTGGGTGAAGCCGCAGGCCGCGCTGTCCACGAAGGCCGGCACCCATCGCTTTGTGTGGGACCTGCGCTATCCGCGCCCGCAGGCGATCGAATACGGCTACAGCATTGCCGCGACCTGGGATTCGGACACGCCGGTAACACCAGAAGGGCCGCTGGTCTTGCCGGGCAACTATCAACTGGTGCTCCACGTGGATGGCAAGTCGTATCGCGCGCCCCTGGTCATCGCGCTGGACCCGCGCGAGCAGGTCAGCCAGGACGAACTGGTCGCCGGGCTCACCTACTCGCGCAACATAGCGGCTTTGCTTCAACGCGTATGGCAAGGCTACGGTGAAGTGGAAGCCGTGCGCGATCAGCTGGAAGCGCTGGATCACAAGCTCGGCAAGAACGCCGCGCACCAGGCGCTGCTCGACAGCGCGAATTTGCTGCACTCGAAAACCTCGCCACTGGTGGAGGGCGCGGGCGAAGCGTCCCTCAACCTGCACGCGATCAGCGACGCACTCGCCGCGATCGCCACCGATGTCGAAGGCGCCGACCATGCGCCCACCGACGGGCAGCAGCAGGCGCTCGCGCATTACCAGGCCAGCGTCGACCAGGCGCTCGCTCAATGGAACGCCATACGCACGACCGATCTGCCGAAGCTCAACAAGCAACTGCACGAGGCAGGCATCGCGGCGATCACCGTACCCGGTGATCGCGCGGCTGGTCCCGAGCGAACGCTTCAGTCTAGTCAGTCGGATTGAGACCCGGAATGCAACACGGCAGGAGCCGACACGTATCGGCTATCCGGATCTCAAACCTCCAGGAACGCGGGCATGTCTTTGGCCAATCCGGCACCGGGCCTATGCGGGAAAACCAGCATGAGGACGTTGGCCTGCATCAAGCGTCTGCCGCCTGCAACGTTTGGCGGGCAAAGTGGGTGGGCGGCAGTCCAACGTGGCGGGTGAATGCAACGCTGAAGGTGCTCGCCGAGCTATAGCCCACGCGCTCGGCGACGTCGGCGATAGCCATGTTCCGGGTGCGCAGCAGCTTCTTGGCCAGCGCCATGCGCCAGGAGAGCAGGTATTCCATCGGCGTCATGCCGACGGCGCGATTGAAACGCTCGAAGAACACCGAGCGCGATAACGCTGCTTCCTTGGCAAGTTGCGCCACCGTCCAGGCTCGCGTCGGCGCTTCGTGCATGCGTCGGATGGCGGCGGCGAGACGCGGATCAGCCAGTCCGCGCAGCAAGCCGGGCGACGCCGCGGTGCCTTCCGAGGATCGCAGGGTTTCGATCAGAAGCACTTCCAGCAGGCGAGCCAGAATCAGATCGCGCGCCGGTCGCTGCGCACGTGATTCTTCGTTCACCAGCTGCACCAGCGTGGCGAGGCGCGGCTCTCCGCTCACATGCACCAACTGTGGCAACAGCGACACCAATACAGCGGCGTCCGGAGAACCAAACTCGCAGTAGCCGATCACCATGCGCACTTCCGGTGGGCCGTCGGGCGTGCCAAGACGGAATTCCCCGGGTGCCAGGAGGATGGGCGACGTATCCGCATCGTCGTCGGGCGGATCGAGACTCGACGTCGCGAAGTTCTGTGCAGCAGGGATGAGTACGAAGTCGTTGCGCTGGAGGACCAGTGGTTCGCGGCCTTCCACGGTCAAGCGGCCGGAACCTTCAAGGATCACGCAATAGAACGGCCTGCCGGCCTCAGTGCGCCGCACCCGCCAACGCCCGGCGCCACTGACCATCTTGGAGAAGCCGGCCTGGGGCTGGAGCAAGCTGACGACTTCTGAGAGCGGATCGATCATATCCGGACTATAGCCAATGCAAAGTGGATTTTGAGCGGTAGTGAGTCCAGCCCTCGGCGTCTATCGTGGGCACACCACCTCACCACTTCGTCCAGGAACGTCCATGAAGACCATTCTGATCACCGGTTGCTCGTCCGGCTTTGGCCTCGAGATCGCCAAGCATTTCCTCAATCACGGCTGGAACGTCATCGCCACCATGCGAGCACCCCGCGAAGACGCGCTGCCCCGCTCGGATCGCCTGCGCGTGCTCCCACTCGACGTGACTGATCCCCAGAGCATTTCCCGACTCATTGCCGACGCCGGCCCTGTCGATGCACTCGTCAACAACGCGGGCGTCGGCATGCTCAATGCGCTGGAAGGCACGTCCATGCAAGCCGCGCGAGAGGTGTTCGAGACCAATACGCTGGGCACCATTGCCATGACCCAGGCGGTGATTCCCCAATTTCGCGAGCGCAAGAGCGGCGTGATCGTCAATGTGACTTCCACTGTCACGCTGAGGCCGCTCCACCTCCTGTCCGTGTACACCGCCAGCAAGGCGGCGGTAAATGCGCTCACCGAATCATTGGCATTGGAACTGGAGCCTTTCCACATCCGCGTACGCCTGGTACTGCCGGGGCGGGCACCGGAAACGCGCTTCGGTGATAACGCCCGGTCCCGCATGCAGGGCGGTTTCCACGAGGCGTATACCGACCTGGCGCAGCAGGTCTTCTCCCGCTGGGCGCAATCGACGGATCTGGTGACGCGCTCGACCGACGTGGCCGACGCGGTATGGCAGGCGGTCAACGACCCCGCCAGCCCCATGCGCATTCCTGCGGGTGCCGACGCGTTGGCGCTGGCTGCCGCCTGAGACCTGCGGGGAGCACCAAAGACGATCGTCCCCATCGAATGGGAATCGCCGCCATCCGGGTCGACACAAACCCGCCGCATGCAAGCCCGGGTGGCCCTGCGCCCGATGGCCGGCGAGATGGCGTTGGCGGCGTCCTCCGTGAACACCAACGCTCATTCATGGCGCGCGAACCACCTGATCAATCCGGTCAATCAGCCAACGCAGCCCGATATCCTCGCGGTGTGATGTTTTCCAAAGTGCGCTGATCTGATGAATCGGAGTCTCGAACGGCAGTGGGCTGATGCTTAAATCCAGGCTGCGGCTCCAGATGCGGGCGATGTAGTCAGGCACGGTGACGAGCACCGGGTTGTCGCGCGCGATGAACGGCTGCGTGGCAAAGTGCGGGTTCGAAAAGATCACGCGCCGACGTTCACCCAGCGCCTCGAGCTGCTCATCGATAAACCCGCGAAGCTCCCCTTTGAACGACGTGAGCAAATGCGGGTGGTCGAGATAGTCGCGCATGCTCAATGCTTCGTGCGGTATCCGTATCAGCTGCGGGTTGTACAGGCAGACAAACCGCCAATCCAGCAGCGCCCGATGCTGCTGCCACTGGGGATGGTGATTGAAGACACCCAGGGCGATCTCGATGTCGTTGCGCTCGAACATCGACGACACGCGATGGCAGTCCGTATCCACGGTGATCAGTTGTATGCCTGGTGCTTCCGAGCCGAGCACTTTCAGCAACGACGGAAAAAGCGTCACGGCGATGGCTTCGGAAACGCCCACGCGAAACGTCCTGCTGGCGTGCCTCGCATCAAACGGCTGATGAACCCGCATCGCGTGATGCAAGCCCATCAGGAGCGAGTCGATCTGTTGCGAGAGCTCAAGCGCGCGAGGCGTGGGCTCCATGCCCTGGCGTCCACGCACGAACAGCTCATCGCCAAATGCCGCCCTGAGCCGCTTTAGCGCACCGCTTACCGCGGGCTGGCCAAGAAAAAGTCGCTCCGCCGCGCGCGTGACGTGGCGTTCCTGCATCAGCGCCCGGAAGACCAGCAGCAAGTTCAGATCGAACTGGCGAAGATCATGTTCGATGATGGAGGTCATTGTGATAAACGATTTGAGTGATAGTCGCCGTAGCATGCACCATTTCGCCCATCGCCGCCGAAGCGGCAGGAACGCGAGAGGGTGCGATGGGCAACAGCGCAGGCAGGGTCGTTGTATTTGGTGGCTCGTCGGGCATCGGCCTGGCAACGGTCAGGCGTCTGGTCGATGCGGGCCATGAGGTCATCGCCACCGGTCGCGATGCGGACAAGTTGTGCGCGTCATTGGTCGACATCCAGGGGCCCGTTCGACATGAGGCGTTTGATGGAACCCAGCGTGAGTCATTGGACCGGTTCTTCAGCAGCGTCGGCACCATCGACCATCTCGTGATCGCCCTTAGCGGCGGCGATGGTGGCGGCCACTTTCAGGAACTCGATCTGCTGGCCCTGCGCCGAGGTTTCGAGGCCAAGTTCTGGCCACACGTGCAAGCGGTGCAGGCTGCCTTGCCGACGTTGCGCAAAGGAGGCAGCGTGACGTTCCTGACGTCGATCTCGGCGCGAATCGCCAACCCGGGCACCAGTGGACTGGCCGCGATCAATGGGGCCATCGAGGCGATGGTTCCCGTGCTTGCCCGCGAACTTGCGCCCACGCGGGTCAATGCCGTCTCGCCCGGCGTGGTGGAAACCCCCTGGTGGAACGCCATGCCTGAGGAGGCTCGACGTCAGTTCTTTGCCAACCATGCCAGCGAGCTGCCCGTGGGGCGCATTGGGCAGCCTGATGACGTGGCCCAGGCCGTGGCCTACCTCGTGGGTAACGGTTACACCACCGGAAGCGTTCTCGAATGCGATGGCGGTCTACACCTGCTCTAGCGCGGAGCGCACATCCCGGGGCCTCACTCCGGCCTTGATGCCGTCGACTGATACCTTTCTCAAGTGCGTACGCGCCCTTCGAAAACTCCACGAAAATCGCAGTCCCCAGTCAAAAGGAAATGCAGTGAGCAAGCAGATTTTCATCAACCTTCCGGTGAGCGACCTGAAGCGATCAAAAGCCTTTTACGAGGCCATCGATGCGGTCAACAACCCCGCCTTCAGCGACGACACCGCGGCGTGCATGGTGCTCTCCGATACGATCTTCGTGATGCTGCTGACGCACGACAAGTGGCGTCAATTCACGACCAAGCGCATCCTTGACGCACACGTGGACGCACAGGTGCTTCTTTGCCTGTCCGCCGGCAGTCGCGAGGAGGTGAACCGCCTCGTCGAAAGCGCGAGCGTGGCGGGAGGCAAGCCGGACCCGACGCCGGTGCAGGATCACGGTTTCATGTATGGCCGAAGCTTCGAGGATCCGGATGGCCATATCTGGGAGGTCATGTGGATGGATCCCAGCGCCCTGCCCCACGGCTAAGGCCGCTGCCACCGGAATGAAGTTCGGCCGCGCCCGCCGGTTCTTCCACGACCCGACCGGCATGGCTTTCCACCAGGCAAGACGAGCAGCCACCCGGCGAATAGCGGCCGCCGGGTGTCTGCACCGTGTAGCGGCGCAGCTTCCCTCATATCTGGATAATGCCGCGTTTTACCGCTGTCACCACGGCGTGGGTGCGATCGTTGGCGTCGAGCTTGGAAAAGATGCTTTTCAGGTGTGCCTTGACGGTGTCCGCGCTGACGTTCAGTTCGGTGGCGATTCTCTTGTTGCCGTAACCCAGGGCAACGGCGCGCAAGACTTCCAGCTCACGCTGGGACAGCATGTCGCCACCGATATGTGCTGCCACGTCGGATGCCGCCTCGGGTGAAAGTACGCGGCGCCCGGCGTACACGGCGCGGATCGCATCACGCAGTTCCTTCCGTAGCGACGCCTTGAGCAGGAAGCCGCTGGCGCCCTTTCGCATCGCGTTGGTGACCTGGGCATCGCCGCGATACGTCGTCAGAATGAGGACGCTGGCGTCCGGGAACTCTGCCCGTATGGCGCACATCGCGTCGACACCGCTCATGTCGGGCAACTGCAGATCCATCAGTGTCACGTCCGGCCGATGCTCGCGAAAGGCTTCGATGGCCGACCTGCCGTCCGTGGCATTCGCCACGACGCGCATGTCGGACTCGCCGGAAAGCGCGAAAGCGACACCGTCCCGCAGAAGCGGGTGATCGTCGACGACGAGCACCGAGATGATCCTGGGTTCGTTGGCTGCCATCGGGGTGTTACACATCCTCGTGATCCAATGTTTTTGCGTTCGAGCCACGGCTGGCGACCATCATACGGAGAAGAGCCTTGAACCGGCCCCATCCTCCCTTGGGACGGCGAAATGCGATGGAAGCCGGCACGGACAACTCGACGGCCGTCCCCGCGCCCGGGCGGCTGGACAGCGTCAGCCGTGCTCGCAGGCTCGCGGCACGCTCGTGCATGCCCTTCAAACCCCAGTGTCCGGCCGAACCTTCCGTGGCAACCGCATCCACATCGAAGCCAATGCCATCGTCAACGACGCTGAGCGCAAGCCACTTTCGCTCATAACCGACGCTGACATCGATGCGACCGGGTTGCGCGTGACGGAATGCATTCGCCATGGACTCCCGCACAATCTGCAGTACTTCGTCGCCGACGGCGGGATGAAGGGGCCGTGGCGTGCCTTCCACCGTGAGCCTGAAGACGACGCGCCCATCGTGGCCCATCGCCTCTCCCATCTGGCGAAGCGCGCTCTCCAGGTTGATCCCCTGCTCCATCGCTCGCAAGTTCGTCACGCGGTCCCGGCCTTCGATGATGACCTCGTCCGCGTGATCGAGAGCCTTTTCCATGAGTTCGCGGGCGGGCTCCGAGGGAGGTATGCGCTCCATGGCGAACTGAAAGCGGAGCATCAAGCCCTGCACGGCCTGCAAGAGCGTGTCGTGCAGTTCGCGCGCGATGCGCTCACGCTCGGCATGCCTTTCCTCGAAGAGGGTGCGCAGTTGAGACTTGACGTGCGCCATGCGCAACGCGAAGAGCATCCAGAGCACCAGCGCAGCTGCGGCAACGACGAGGAGCATGAACCAGTTGGTCTGGTAGAACGCAGGGAGCACCGTGAAATTCAATGTTGCGCCCGCTTTCCACGTGTCGTCACCGCTGTCCGCGACGACGTGGAAACCATACGTACCCGGCGGCAGGTCGGTATAGAACGCCTGGCGCCGCTGCCCTGCTTCCACCCAATCCTGATCATGGCCGTCGAGGCGGTAGCGGAAGCGAACGTGTTGAGGCACGGCAAGGCCGATCGCGGTGTAATCGAGTTGTATGTCACGGGTCAATGCCGGCAGCGCGAGTTCGCCAGTGACCCCATACGCGTTGCGGTCCGCCGTCAAACTCTCGATGTGCACGGGCAACGCGCGGTCGCTCGCCATGCCCTTGCGCGGATCCAGTGTCTGAAGGTCGACGCCGTTGGCGAACCACAACGTGCCGTCCGGCGCGCGCGCGATCCTCTTCTGGAACGGCGCGCGCCCGGGACGCACGCCGTCCAGGGCGCCCAGAACGCGGGCCTCGACCGGATGGGCCGGGTCGTGTAGCGCGTGCTCGACGTCCGAAAGCGAGAGCTTGACCAGTCCGCAGCCGGCAAAGAGCCATAACGCACCGTCTTCACCATCGGTCACGCCGTTCACCGGGTCACACGGAAGTCCGTCCTTGGAGGACAGCACGCGCGACACCCCGCTCTTGTAGGCGATCAGCCCCTTGCTCGTCGCCCCGAGCACCAAGCCATCACCCGTGATGGCAACGTCGGTGACCTGCGTGTCCAGGCCCGTCTGTATCCGCTCGCCGTTCGGTCGAGCCAGCTCGCCGTTCTGAAGCCCAAGCCACACGGCGCCCGTGCGGTCCGACGCCATGGATCGCACTGGCAGGTACTTGGGCGCGGCGAACTCGTCGACAACCTTGTCGGCCTCAATGCGTACGAGTCTGGACGGATGACCGCGCAGCGTCGCCCATATGGCACCGCCCGCGTCTTGCGCCAGCGCAAATACCATCCCTCGCAGCGGCTTGCCGCCGCGGTCGAGAACGGCGGAAAACTTCCCGTCGGCGTAGATCCAGAGGCTCTCGTCAAGGCCGACCCAAAGGCGCCCTGCCTTGTCTTCAAAGAGTGACGTGACCTGGGTGCCCGGCAGCTCCTTGCCGGCGCGAAGCGAACGGAACTCACCATGGTCGAGAACATCCAGGCTGTTGGCAGTACCTGCCCAGATCCTGCCTTCCCTGTCGGCGAGTACGGAGTCCACTTCGTCGACAGCCAAGCCCTCGCGAGTCGTGTAGCTCCACACCCTGAAGTCACGGAACCGATCGATGCCTCCCGAGGTCGTCACCCACATGTTTCCCTCCTTGTCTTCAAAGAAGGAATAGATGCCGTCACCGGTCAGGCCGTCTTTACTGCCAAAGTGATCGACCCAGCCCGACGCGATCCGGTAGATGCCGTGGTCGATGGTTCCTATCCACAGCGCACCCTCGCGATCGCGGAACAGGGCTTGGACGGCGATCGAACTTCCGTCCATGTCGGGCGCGCGAAACGGTCGCCATTGTTCACCCTCCAGGCGTTGAAGCCCCAGGCCTGGGCCGGTCATGGGCAGCCCCGCCCAGATCTCGTTGCCGGGCTCGCGCGCAAGAACGAGCATGCCAGGCGTGCCTGCCTTGATTTTTGCTTCGATGGGAAATGATTTGGATGGCGTGTGTTCGCGCCATTGCACCAGCGACGTGTCCGACCCCATCCAGAACGTGCCGCGGCCGTCGGTAACCACGCGGTCGCAACACGCCGCCGTGACGTCCAGGCCGTCTTCCTTCCCATGGCACGAGAGCCCGCGATCGGACACCTCGCACATCGGCTTGTGCTGGTTGCCTCGCGCAAGCAACCAGATCTTTCCACGCCCGTCCTCGACCAATGCGGCCGCGCTGCCTTCGACCCCCGCGTAGTCGGTCAGCTTGCCGTCTTTCCATCGGCTCAGGCCACCCGACGTGCCGATCCACAGGCTGCCGTCCGTGGAGCCGAGGAGTGCGGTGACAAAAGGATTGTGCAATCGGCTGCTTGTCAGGGTGTCGAGCGGAACGAAGCGCGCACCGTCGTATCGAACAACGCCCGCCTGCGTACCGATCCACAAGTAGCCGTCGGTCGTCTGGGCCATCGGAAAGGCGGGTGCGGGCAGCTGTCCATCCTGCAATCGCCACGCCGTGTGACCGTATTGCGACAGCAGGCGGCTGGCGTCGACGGCGCGGGCAAGCCCGCTGACCCCAAACATCAACGCCAGAAACAGAGTGACTGCGCCCCGAAACCAGCAAGAGACATGGGGGCGCGAGCCGAGCGTTCTTTCAAATCGGTGCGCCACACCTTCTCTCTCAATTTTGGCCAACATGGCGGCGATCTTCACCCAAGATGGTCCGATTGCAAATCTTTCCGGACTATCCGCCGGCTCCGCCGCCTCATGCCATGACCCGAAAGGGTGATCGCGTCTTTCCTCCAAGTGGGGAAGATGCCTGGAAAGAAGCCGCCTAGGCTGTCGGCATGCAACGCATATTCTCCATGTTTCCCGTCGGACTGCCCGGTGCCGGCCTGGTTTGCCTGCGCCTCACCGCAGCGCTTTCGCTATGCCTGACGACCCAGTGGGTACGAGCGGGATTTCCGGCGATCGCATGGCTGCTGGAGATCCTCTGCTTCCTGATGGTCGTTGGTTTCGCCACGCCGGTGCTCGCGACGCTTTGCGCGCTGGTGGGGATCTACGCGCTGATCAGCTCGGGCGGCACGGCATGGAACTGCGCGGGGATATCGATCCCTGTAGCCCTGGCGCTTGCACTGCTTGGGCCGGGCGGCTACTCGGTCGATGCCCGGCTGTTCGGACGGCGAAGCGTCGTGATCAACGATCCGAGCGAGCCACCGGAACGAAAACACTGAACGACGCCTCGCACGCGCGGTGCCGCAAGCGACCCCTGACCTATGCACGCAGTGACCTCACCCACTTCAGAAAGGCAGGATCACCCATGAAGCGCAAGACGAAACTGTTGATTGCCGGATCGCTGTTGGCGGCCGGAACGCTGGCCGGAGCCGCCTTCGCCGTATCGGCTCAGGACAAATACGCACTGAAGGTGCCGGGAGGCCTTGCCTTCTCCGAATTCAAGGGATACGAGAACTGGCAGGTTGTTTCCGTCAGTGAAGATGGCGGGCTGCTCGCGGTGGTGATGGCCAACACCACCATGATCGACGCGTTCAAGTCCGGCATACCGGGCAACGGCAAGCCGTTCCCCGACGGCTCGAAGATGGCCAAGGTCCACTGGAACACCAAGAAGCTGGAAACCTTTCCCGCCGCGACCGTGCCCGCCACGCAACACGACGTCGACTTCATGGTGAAGGACAGCAAGCGATTTGCGGACAGTGGCGGGTGGGGCTACGCCGTGTTCGACCGCGACGCCGCAACCGACACGTTCACGCCCGGCACCAGGGCGAGCAATCCGCCGCAGGACAACGATGCGAAATGCGGATACGCCTGCCACACCATCGTGAAGGGGCGTGACTACGTTTTCACCGAGTACGCCAAACGGTAATCGCACGGGTCGCGGTGTGTGCCGCGACATGGGCCGGGAGCCAGTCGCGCCTTTCCCGACGTTGTCCCTGATTGACTGCTCATCGGAGAGCCAACATGCATGTGAAAACGAACTTCTCGGGCCGCGGCCTCCTGCGCGCCGCCCTCGCCACCGTACTGGTCTCCCAGATGGGCCTGCCTGGCCATGCGCTTGCGCAGTCAACGGCCGCCGCGACGATGGCCAGGCCCGATGCCTGGGGCCCGCTCAAGCATGTTCACGCCGGCGTGCTCGATGTCGCCTATGCGGAAATGGGGCCGGCGGATGGCCCCGTGGTCATCCTGCTGCATGGCTGGCCCTACGACATCCACAGCTATGAACAAGTGGCGCCCGCACTGGCAGCCAAGGGGTACCGGGTGCTGTTGCCGTATGCGCGCGGTTATGGCGATACGCGTTTCCTGTCCGCCAGCACCCCGCGCAATGCCGAGCCAGCCGCCCTCGCGCAGGACGTCGTCGACTTCATGGATGCGCTGCATATCAAGCGCGCCGTGTTTGGCGGCTTCGACTGGGGCGCCCGTTCCGCCGATATCGTCGCGGCGCTTTGGCCGGAGCGCGTGAAAGCGTTGGTCAGCGTCAGCGGCTACCTGATCGGAACGCAGGCGGCCGGCAAGGCGCCGCTGCCGCCCAAGGCCGAATACCAATGGTGGTATCAGTTCTACTTCGCCACCGATCGTGGCCAGGAAGGCTACGCAAGGAACCATCACGATTTCGCCAAGCTGATCTGGCAATTGGCGTCGCCCAAGTGGGACCTCGACGATGCGACCTTTGAGCGTAGCGCCGCGGCTTTCGACAACCCGGATCACGTCGCGATCACCATCCATAACTACCGCTGGCGCCTGGACCTGGCCAAAGGCGAAGCCAGGTATGCCCCGCTGGAAGCGCGCCTTGCGCAGCTGCCAAAGATCTCGGTGCCGACCATCACCATGGAAGGCGATGCCAACGGCGCACCGCACCCGGCACCGGAAGCGTACGCCAGGCAGTTCACGGGCAAATACCAGTTTCGCCTGATCGAGGGAGGCATCGGCCACAACCTGCCGCAAGAAGCGCCGCAGGCGTTTACGCAGGCCGTGATCGACGCGGATCACCTCTGACCGGCCGCGGAGAATACTCCCATGAGAGCCATGCACGCTTCGCTGCTCGCCACGGCTGCCGGTTCACTCGCCATAGCCGCCCTGGCGCTCGCCACGGAACCTGCCGACAAGGGCCTGGTGTCGCCGATCTATGGCGTCTCCCTGCCCCACGGTTATCGCCAGTGGGAGGTGATCGCCCCAGCGATGGAAGGGGCGCCGCTTGATGAGTTGCGCGTGGTGGTTGGCAATGCGACCGCGGCCAGGGCCTACCGAAGCCACACGTTGCCGTTCCCGGACGGCAGCGTGCTGGTGAAGCTGGCGTGGAAGCAAAAACCATCGCCGGAGTTCGCGCCGGCAACGATTCCGGGTGCTGCCACCACGGTGCAGGTGATGGTCAAGGATGCCACGCGATATGCGGCGACGGGCGGCTGGGGCTTTGGCCGCTTCATCGACGGCAAGCCCGCGGATGAAGCGCAGCACCGCTCTTGTTTTGCGTGTCATCAGGCCAGGGTGAATGGCCATGATTTCGTATTCACCCGTCTCGCGCCGTAGCTCGCGCCGCGTGCACAGGAGCACTCATGTCTCAACGATGGTTGATTACCGGATGTTCGCGCGGTCTCGGTCGCGCCCTGGCAGAAGCGGTATTGCAGGCAGGACATCGCCTCATAGCGACCGCGCGTGATCCCCTGTCATTGGAAGGGCTCGTGCGGCAGTACGGTGACGCCGTGCGGGCGGTGGCGCTGGACGTGGTCGACGAGTCCGCCGCGAAAGCAGCCGTCCAGACGGCGATGGAAGCCTTCGGCGGACTCGACGTACTCGTGAACAACGCCGGCTATGGCAACGTCAACGCCATCGAGGACACATCGATCGAGGAGTTTCGTCGCCAGATCGACACCAACCTGTTCGGCACGATCATTGTGACCAAGGCGGCCATACCCCTCATGCGGGAACAGCGCAGCGGCCACATCATCCAGTTTTCTTCGGTAGGTGGGCGCGTCGGCGCTCCGGGACGGGCGCCCTATTCCGCGGCCAAGTGGGCCGTCGAGGGTTTCTCGGAAGTGCTGGCACGCGAAATGGCGCTGGTCGATGTGAAGGTCACGGTGATCGAGCCGGGCGGCTTTCGCACCGATTTCGCCGGCGCATCGACGGTGCTGGAGGATGGACGCGCCGAATACGACGCTGTCGTCGGCGCAGCGGCGCGCATGCAGCGCGACTACAACGGGCGGCAACCCGGCGATCCCGTGCGTGCCGCGCAAGCCATCCTCAAGGTGGCGGCCCTGGCGCATCCGCCATTACGACTCGCGTTGGGCAGCGATGCCGTGGCTGCGATTGCCGGCGCGGACCAGGCCCGTCTCGCCGAACTGGAGCGGTGGCGTGAACTGAGTATTTCCACCGATTTTCCCGCCTAGCGGCGCGCACTCAGCTGTGGCGCGCTCAGAGGTTTTGTGTTCGTTCCGGCCGGCCTCCCTGCCCGGCTGCCACTTCAAGGAGATCAAAATGAGGAAGATTTTCGTCGCGCTCGTCATGGGCGTCGCCACGACACTGGCCATGAGCGCGTCCGCGCAGATGTCAAAGCCTGCGCAAAAGCCGGTCATCGTCCTGGTACATGGCGCCTTTGCCGACGCATCAAGCTGGAATGGCGTCGTGAATGTGCTGAAGAAGGACGGCTATTTTGTCATCGCCGCGGCCAACCCGTTGCGTGGCGCAAAGAGCGACGGCGCGTACATCGGCAGCCTGGTGTCCGATCTCAAAACGCCTGTGGTGCTCGTTGGCCATTCGTATGGCGGCAACGTCATTACCGAGGCCGCCAACGGCCGCTCCAACGTAAAAGCGCTGGTGTACGTCAGTGCGTTCGCACCCGAAACGGGCGAGACGTTGGGAGAATTGACGGGCAAGTTCCCCGGCAGCACGCTTGGGCAGGCGCTCGCACCTGCGGCCGATCTCGCCGACGGCGGCAAGGATCTGTACATCCAGCAGGATAAATTCCACGCGCAGTTCGCCGCGGATGTACCGACCGCCGAAGCCACGCTGATGGCCGCCACGCAGCGCCCGCTGCTGCAGGCGGCGCTCGACGAAAAGGCAGGCGCGGCGGCGTGGAAAACCCTCCCGTCCTGGTGGATCTACGGCGACGCCGACAAGAACATCCCGCCGCAGGCGATGGCTTTCATGGCAAAGCGCGCGGCAGCCAAGGATGTCGAGGTGGTCAAGGGTGCATCGCACGTCGTGATGGTGTCGCACCCGGATGCAGTGGCGCGCCTGATCGAAAAGGCCGCTGCGGCGAACTGAGATCGCGGCGCCGCGAAGGCGGCCTGGTCCGGGGCGCGAACGAGGGCGCCCCGGACGATCGCTTGCCTCATGACGATGACTGGCGCGGCGAAATCCTGCTTCCGAAACGACCGGCTGTGTCTCGTCGCGCCGGTGCCCCTCGAACACAGACAGCGTCGCAGGGACAGCCAAGGTGCCTCCGGGTTCCCAATCGATGCACCCGTGACATGCCACCACCCAGTTGCAATGCGAAATCCGCCTTGCGGCGAATGCCTGCGAGAGGGTCATGCAGTCCGAACTCACTCACCCGATTGCCTATGCGCTCACGATCAGTCGGGCTCTCTGGGAGTTCGCCAACGACTCCGTGAACCACGGCGAATTGCCGAAGCCCGTGGCCACTGCCATGTCGGGCGGGGCCAGCATGGCGGTCGTACGTCTAAGGCAGTTCCTCGCCGCCAGTCGTTGCCCGTCAGGTGAGAGCACCCACGCGCTGAAGCGAGTCATGGTCGACCTGGAGGCCATGTCCCGCCTTGCCGAGACCGTGGTCACGCAAGACATGACTTCGCAGACGACGGCGCGCATCGCGATGGCGGTGCGATGCACGGCGTTTCAGGTGGCGGCGCGACTCAAGCAGATCGATCAAGCACTGGATCTCTAGAGCCGGCCCCGCAAGCGCAACATTTCCGGGCATCGCACACTGCGCGACCTGGATTGCGGGCAGGCATTTCACCGGTCATTTCGGTTGAGAAACAAATGCTAAACAGCCTGTTTCCAACCCTCTTGCCAAAGCCATCGAGCTGATTATCTTTGCGCTCCGCCGATCGCTTCGGGATCGGCGCAGGCTGCGCCAAGCGTGGCCGCAGTCCACTCCCATGTTGCTTTCCAGAGGATATGGCAATGCGCACTGTGCTCGACTTTTCGCCCCTTCATCGTTCAAGCATCGGGTTCGATCGTGTCTTCGATCTCCTCGAGACTGCTGCCCGCACACCGCAGCCCGACAATTGGCCGCCGTTCGATTCGGTAAAGGTCGGCGAGGACCAATACCGCATCACCATGGCGGTGGCGGGATTCACCCGCGACGATCTTGAGATTCAAATCCAGAACGACCTGCTTACCGTCAGCGGCGAGCGGAAGACCGATCACGTCGGTGAGATCCTGCACCGCGGCATCGCCAACCGGCCGTTCACGCGGCGGTTCGAGCTCGCCGAGCATATGCGCGTGCTCAGTGCCACCCTTCGCGACGGACTGCTGGTGATCGATCTCAAGCGCGAGCTGCCGGAGTCGTTGAAGCCACGGATGATTCCCATCGGCGCCGCCGACGCTTCGGTGAGCGAGCCGCGGCTGTTGCAGGGCCAGGCCGCGTAAGCCTGCGACAGCCCGTCTCAGCTTTCTTCTGGCCAGGGCGGCGGCCCCGTCGCCGCCCTGTTTTCGCCTGTTTCCTTCCCGCGTCCACCGGGAGGCAGCGCCGTGGCGCACACACACCGGCAACGCGCTGTTGCCTCCACGCCTCTAAAGGCGCCGTGCCTTTCTGCCGATACGGCAGCGAGGATGTCCTCACGCTTTTCCTTGCGGCTCGAAGATGAGGAGAATCAGCGCATAGCGCCATCGTCGTTCGGAGGGATCATGGAATGGATCGCGGGCTTGATGCATGCAGGCACACTGCTGCTGGTCAATGCGTTGCTGGCCGCGCTGTCCTCCGCCCTCTTCTTTGCCCTGTACGTGGGTCACTCCAGGGTCAAGCGACTCCGTGGCGTACTATTGTGGGCGCTGAGCTACGCGGCCTTCGCGATTGGCTTCGGGATGCTTTTCCTGCCGGCTTTCCAGGTCGATTTTCCCGGCCTGGGGCTGCTTGGCAATCTACTGATCGATGCAGGCGCCGTGCTGGCGTTGCTTGCGGTCAACGTCTACCTGGAACTGCCCCGCCGCAAACTATGGGTGCTGTTTCCGGTAGTAGTCATCGCCTTGGCTGAAACCGCCCTGGTGCTGGCCGAAGGAGAAAACCTCCGCCACATGGTCATTCTGGGTGGCGCATTGACGAGCCTGCTCACCGTCGCCACGGGCGTCGCGTTCTGGCAATGCACGGATGAGGCACAGCGGCCGGTCGCGCGACTGGCTGCCGTCTTTCATTTCCTGTGGGCGGCCATGCTGCTGGTGCGGATGGCATGGTGGATCGGTCAGCCTGCCGGCTTCGCGGGACAAGATCCGACGTCGACCTTTGGCCTGCTCTCGCGCATCTTGCTTACCTGGGTGATCACGCCAAGCCTGTTGTGGATGCTTACTCGCCAGCTGGACGCGGAACTGATTCTGCATGCCAGCCAGGATCCGTTGACCGGCGTCGCGAATCGGCGGGTCATGTGGAACGAGGGGCAGCAGCGCATCGCTGCATCCCACCCACGCGGCGCCTCGGTGGCTGCGCTCATGATCGACGTGGACCACTTCAAGTCGATCAACGATCGATGGGGGCACGACGCAGGCGACCATGTGCTTGTCACCATCACCGCGACGCTGAGGCGGCATATCCGCGAGAAGGACGTCCTCGCTCGCGTGGGTGGCGAGGAGTTCATGGTGCTGCTGCATCAGGCCGAAGCCTCCGCGACCAACGAAGCGGCGGAACGACTGCGGCAGGCCGTGGAGAAGGACACGATCATCCTTCCGTCCGGCGCGGTTCTGCGTTGCACGATCAGCATTGGGTATTGCGTATCCACGCGCAGGGAGCAGACCTGGCGCGAGGTGGTCATCGCGGCTGACCAGGCCCTCTATGCCGCCAAGCAGGCGGGCCGCAATCGCGTCGTGGGCAGCCAGTGATTGAACCTGTGACAGCGCGGCACCCCGCCTTTCCCCATCGATCACGCGCCACGCTGCGCCTGTGCTTCCATGGCAGTCGGTGAACCACCGACGTAGGCAGCCAATTCGTCTGGCGTGCCTTTCGGAAAGGCCTCCCGAAGATAGTCAAGGAACGCTGATACTCGGGCGCTGAGCAACCGGCGCGTGGGATAAAGCGCCCAAAGCGCGATCTCGGGACCCTGCACTTCTCCCCACTGCACCAGTGTGCCGGCGGAGAGGTCGGGACTGACCAGCGATAGCGGAAGACGCGCGGCGCCGGCACCCATGCGTACCGCATCGCGGACCATCACCAGCGATGACAGGCTGAGCACCGGCGTAGCGATCATCGTCGATGCCCCCGACCGGGTCGTCACCGACCAGGTCTCCGACCGCCCCATGATTCCGCGCGTCACGGCGGGCACCGGCGCCCCATCCTTCGGCTGCGCCAGCGCGGGGCTTGCCACGACTACCAGCCGGTCACGAAGAAAGATGCGCCCTACGAGGGTCGCATCGGGCTCCGGATTGACGCGGATGACCAGATCACAGGCTTCCTCGATCATGTCCACCGCGCGATCTTCCGCGGTGATTTCCAGTCGCACCTGGGGATATCGCAACGCGAATCCCGCGGCGAGCCTCCCCATGGCCGTCTGCGAGAACAGCAGCGGCGCACTGATGCGCAATCGACCACGGGCGACGTGCCCACCGGAGGCGATCGCAGTCGCCGTTTCCTCGAGCTCGGTCAGCAGGAGACCGGTGCGTTCGTACAGGGCTCGCCCCTCCTCCGTGAGCTTGAGTGACCGCGCCCCTCGTTCGAACAGGCGAAGGTCGAGGCTGGTTTCCAGCTCGGCCACGCGCCGGGACAGCGTGGCCTTCGGTCGGCCAGCCTCGCGGGCGGCCCTGCCAAATCCGCCGTAGCGGGCAACCAGATTGAAATCGGCCAGTGCGAGCAGATCCATGTGTTCCACCAGTGAGACGGTAAGTCCTAGTTTAGAGGCTATGCCTATTAATTTGGATCAATAACATGCCGGGTGTGTTCCCAACCCACTCGGAGTATTGCCATGACCATCCTCGTTACAGGTGCCACCGGCCGCGTCGGCCGCCATGTCGTCGACCAGCTCGTCACGCGCGGCGCCGCCGTGCGGGTACTTACCCGCGACCCGTCGAAAACCTCCTTCCCTGCCGGTGTCGACGTTGTCCAGGGAGACCTGCTTGATATCGACGCGGTGCGGGCCGCCTTCGACGGCATCAGCACGCTGTTTCTGCTCAACGCCGTGGCCGGCGACGAATTCACCCAGGCCATCCTCACGCTCAACGTGGCGCGCGAGGCGGGGGTGAAGCGCGTGGTCTATCTCTCGGTGATCCACGCCGACCGCTTCGTCAACGTACCGCACTTCGCGGTGAAGTTCGGCGCCGAACACATGCTGCGGCAGATGGGTTTCAGCGCCACGATCCTGCGACCGAGCTACTTCATCGACAACGAGCACATGATCAAGGATGTGGTGGCCAGCCACGGCGTCTATCCAATGCCGATCGGCAGCAAAGGCATCGCCATGGTCGACGCGCGCGACATTGCCGAAGTCGCCGCCATCGAATTGATCCGCCGCGACCAGGCCGCCGATACGTTGCCTGTCGAAACGATCAACCTCGTCGGCCCCGATACGCTGACGGGCACGGAAGTGGCGGCGATCTGGTCGGACGTGCTGGGACGTCCCGTGGTGTACGGCGGCGACGACCCGACGGCTTTCGAGCAGAACCTCGCCAGTTTCATGCCGAGGTGGATGGCCTACGAGATGCGCCTGATGGCCGAGCGCTATGTCACCGACGGCATGGTTCCCGAAGCTGGCGACGTCGAACGCCTGACCGGACTACTGGGCCGGCCGCTGCACTCTTATCGCGGGTTCGTGAACGAAATGGTCGCCGAGTCCTGAGAGGGCTTCGGAGGTAACCGTTCAACCCTCGTCACCGTTGACCTGACCTTACGGGTGCCGCGCACGACCCGCGGCGTGTCAAAGCAGAGGCGGCGATGCCCTGTCGCCGCCTCACCTCGCGTGTAACGGTTTTCCCGGAGCACGATCGGCAAATCCGTCAGCGATGAAGCGAACCGGACGGCGGCGGCCTTCTCGGCAACCATGCATGGAACGTTGCGACCGCAGCCACCGCCTCACCCAAGGTTCGAGGCGTACCCATCCACAGGCCTGTCACCCGATGGTCGGCACATTGCGAGAAGCCTGCCGCATGGATTTCCCGGCGGTGGAATTGGGTAGCGATCAGGGTGTTCGGCGTGGATGAGCAGCAGACAGGGCGTGAGAGGCGGAACGACACGACGTGGCGTGAACTGCTGTCGTCGACACGGCCTCTCGTTCTGCCGGCGGCACACGATGCGCTCACGGCGCGACTGGTGGAGCGCGCTGGATTCAAGGCGTATCAGGTAGGTGGCTTCGCGCTTGATGGGAGCCATTACGGTTTTCCGGATATCGACCTGACGCACTTCGGTGAGAAGTCGGCCGTGATCAGACAGACCATCGGCGCGTCCTCGCTGCCGGTGCTGGTGGATGGCGACAACGGCTACGGCGACGTCAAGAATGTCACGCGGACGGTGCGCGGCTACGAAGCGATGGGCGCGTCGGCCATCTTCATCGAAGACCAGGTATCACCCAAGAGCTGCGGACAGGAAGGAAAAAAGAAGTCATCCCGGCCGAAGAAATGATCGGCAAGGTGAAGGCCGCGGTAGCCGCCTGCCGAGTGCCGGGTACGTTCATCCTGATCCGCACCGATGCGCGCAGCGCCGTCGGCCTCGATGAAGCCATTCGTCGCGGTGAACTCTATCGGGATGCCGGGGCGCACGGTTTGTACATCGAAGGCCTGGAAAGCGCCGCGGAATTGGAAAAGGTCGGCAAGGCCCTTGCCGGCACGCCGCTGGCCACGACCATGATGGAAGGCGGCGGCAAACTGCCTTGGCTGTCTCCGCAGGAAATCGGCGGCTACGGCTTTTCGATGATCCTTTATCCGACGACGGTGCTCTTCCGCATGACGCGCGCGATCGAACGTGCACTGGCGGATCTGCATGCCGGGCGCCCCATGTCGGAGCTGGATGCCGTAGACCATGCAACCTTCGATGACATCGTGGGCAAAGAGGCCTGGGCCCGCATCGAGGACGAGTTCAAATAGCGGCCAAGGCCCCTTGAGCGCAGCCGCAAACTCACAGGTCGATCGACCAGGTCTGCCCGACCAGGTCTTTGCCAAAGCTGTGATGTGCCTCTTCCTCGATGAGCTGGAATCCGGCTCTCTCGTAAATGCGGCGTGCATCGACCAGCACGCTGTTGGTCCAGAGCACCATCTTCCGGTAGCCGGCCTGTCGGGCAAACCTCAGGCATTCGTCCACGAGTCGACGACCGATGCCCAGGCCGCGTGCGTTGGCGTCCACGTATAAGAGGCGCAGTTTCGCGGTGGTCTCGTTGTGGCGCACAACGAAGATCGAGCCCACGATCTGGCCGTCCATCTCGGCGATCCAGCATCGATCGGATCGTGCGTCGAACTGTTGCACGTACTTGGCAACGATCTCGGCCACCAAGGCTTCGAATTCAGCGTTCCAGCCGTACTCGTCGGCGTAGAGCAGGCCCTGGCGGTGGACGATCCAGCCCATGTCGCCGGGCTGCGGATCGCGCAGCAGATAGCCCGAAGGGTGTTTTTCTCCGAGGAAACCCTGGATCTGCGCCATGGCGTGGACCAGCTGGTCCTGCTCCGGCTCGGACAAGCGGCGCAGCATGCCCATGACCTGTTCGCGGGACGCATCGTTGAGCGGCTGAAAGGTCTGCCGCCCTTTCTCGGTGAGTTTCAGCCGCGCCACGCGGGCGTCATCGGTTGAGCGGCTCTTGGTCACCAGGCCCTGCTTCTCGAAACCACCAATCACCCTGCTGACATAGCCCGCATTGAGGCCGAGCATCCGGCAAAGGTCGGCGCTGGTCAGCGCTGGCTTGTGGGCGAGCTCATAAAGCATCCGCACCTCGGTAAGCGAGTAGTCGCTCTCAAGCAGGTGCTCGTGAAGTACTCCTATACAATGTGTATAGAAGCGATTGAATTGGCGTACTTTTTCCGCCTTTTCCTCCAGACTCCCCATGGCGGCGCCCTGCCCTATTAGTTGCCTCAGGCATATTTATAATTGCCTTTAGCAACCATGTAAACGCGCGGCGATGCGGCCCGGCCACAGGCGAATGCTCAGTGCACCGGGGTCAAGACGGGCTTGTTCTGGTCCTTCAGCAGGAACACCACGAATTTCGCCGGCTGCGTGCGGCTGGCGTTGCGTCCGACCGTGTGGACATCCTCCGGCCCCTCATAGAAGGTCTGCCCGGGCCCGATCGTCACTTCCTTGCCGCCATTCAGCGCCATCACGACGGAGCCTTCGAGTACGTATACGAATGCATTGGCATCGTGGCGATGGACCGGGTCGACCGAGCCGGGCGGATACGTGACGAGGATCATCTTGCCCTCCTTGCCGGGGTAGTCCTTGAGGGCCTTGGTCATCAAGTCCGCCACTTGTGCGTGGGGCGCCTCCGAAGCGCCTTGGGCCAGGGCATGTTGCGTGATGACCGCCGGGCACGCGATCAGGCACAGCAGGCCAAACGTCTTGATCATGCGCATGGGTGTCTCCGTATGAATGACCTGCAGGCAGATGCAGCGGGTCGAGGTGGGCGCGCGACAGCGCCGGCAAGCGATCAGCTCAAGCCGGCCTTGTCGAGCCCGTAGGCTTTGTCGAGGGCACCAGGAACGCCCCTGAAGGCGACGTTGATCCGGTTCCAGGCGTTGACCGTCATCACCGCATAGGTGAGGTCGGTGAGCTCCTTTTCGGAGAACTGTTCGCGCACGAGCTCGTAAACGTCGTCGGGAACGCCGTGGGGTGGCAGTCGCGTCAGCGTTTCAGTCCACAGCAGCGCGGCCCGTTCGCGGTCGTTGAACAGCGTGGATTCGCGCCACGCCGGCACGTGATACAGGCGCAAGGGCCGCTCGCCGTCGATCACGGCCTCTTTGACGTGCATGTCAAGGCAGAAGGCGCATCCGTTGAGTTGCGAGGCGAGAATATCGACGAGATGGCGCGTGGTCTTTTCGATGCTGGACTGGTTTACCGCCATGTTCACGGCGGCGAGTTTCCTGAAGAGTTCCGGAGATTGCTGCTGGTAGTCGATTCGCTGGGACATGGTCGACATCCTCGGTCGGCAAGTGGCCATCACCTCAGATCAGCCGAGGTACCCGCCAGCACCTCGTGGCGCGGCGAAACCATCCTAAGTTCGGCGCGAAGCTCCCAGTAGATGCATCGGCGGGATCGCGGTGTTGCCTTGAAAACACCAGTCTTCCAATGCTGTCACAAACAGCGTCACCGAAACGTCTATCAAGACAGAGGCAGCCGCACCACGACGACAAGCCGGGCGAGTTGTCCGGGTATCGCCATCGACCTATTGCCTGATCGCCTCGATGAGGACTTCAGTAGGAGGCGAAGGAGATCCCCGGAAGCCATGGTTTGGCGGGAGCCGTTCATCTGAACGTGGCGGTGAACCGCATGAAGCGGCTGCAGGTGTCGGAAAAGAGGGAAATCGTCGTGAAAAAGCGCCCGCTCTCCCCGATGGCTGCGCCACGAGCGCTGCCATTCACATCGCAGTCCATCACGGTTCGAGATGGCTGCGCGCTCATCGAACACACGCGGCGCCCAGGCGACCGCCAACGCGGAGACTCTCATGAAAATCGTTGTCATCGGTGGTACCGGACTCATCGGCAGCAAAGTCGTCGAACGCCTGCGCAGGCAAGGGCACGACGTGCTTGCCGCGGCGCCGTCATCGGGCGTGAATGCCCTCACCGGCGAAGGGCTCGACGAGGCGATGCGCGGCGCGGACATCGTGGTGGACGTGGCCAACTCCCCATCGTTCGAAGACCGGGCCGTCATGGATTTTTTCGAAACATCGGGACACAACCTGGCAATGGCCGAAAAAAAGGCCGGCGTGAAGCACCATGTGGCCCTCTCCGTCGTGGGCACGGGGCGCGACGCCTTCGCGGCGAGCGGTTACATCCGCGCCAAGATGGTCCAGGAAGAGTTGATACGTGCCACCGGCATTCCCTACACCATTGTCCACTCCACCCAATTCTTCGAGTTTCTCAATGGCATTGCCGGAGATGGTGGGCAGGCGCAGGACATCCCTATTTCCACGGGCCTGATGCAGCCCATCGCCGCGGAGGACGTTGCGGACGCCGTCGCTGATTACACGCTGGGCGCACCAGTGAATGGCGTTGTGGAAATCGCCGGGCCCGAGTCGGCCCCCATGGCGGAGTGGGTTCGTCGTTTCCTCGCCGCGACCGGCGATGCGCGCAAGGTCGTCGCGGATCCGAAGGCGCCCTACTTCGGCGCCGTGCTGGAGCCCGACACGCTGTTGCCAGGCCAGGGGGCGCGACTGGGCAAGCTGGATTTCAAGGCATGGTTCGACCGCTCGACATTCGCCACCAAAGGAGCGACGAACTGAAGCTCTGGACATCGCCGAAATTGCTTTAGCGTCATTCGCGTGTGCCTCGCCGAGCTCACTTGCACCGAGGCATCGATGGTGCGTCCACATCGCGGGCCCACTGTCGTGTCGAACGCTGTGCTCTCTCTTCTTTGCGTGACCTGAACCGGTCACGCCATTGCCCGCGCGTGCCCGGCGACCTCCGGTCGGGCTTGCTTGTCGTCGACGATGACGACAAGGCACGCCGGGCCGGTATCACCAGGTGTAATCCGTATGTTTCCCACCTCTCATGACAAGCCGCCAAGCATCGCCGCGGATTACCTGGCGTCCAGCTTTACGGCCAGTTATGCCGGTGTCGTCGCCTTCATCGCCGTGGCAGCCGAAGGAAGTTTTGCGCGAGCCGCCGATCGGCTGGGTGTCGGCCGGTCCGCGATCAGTCGCAGCATCCAAAAACTGGAGGC
This sequence comes from Dyella jiangningensis, assembly GCA_000632805.1. Classification (GTDB taxonomy): domain Bacteria; phylum Pseudomonadota; class Gammaproteobacteria; order Xanthomonadales; family Rhodanobacteraceae; genus Dyella; species Dyella jiangningensis. The sequence goes on from CP007444.1 coordinate 2,098,285, forward strand.
GCAGCTCAACGCCAGGCTTTTCCTGCGCACGACGCGCAGCACGACGCTCACCAGGGAAGGCGAACTGTTTTACGAAAACTGCCATCCGGGCGTCCAGCGCATCGTCCAGGCGTTGGAGGACATGCGCGACCTGCGGTCCGGACCACCCCGCGGGCACCTTCGCATCAGCGCGTCAATGGGCTTCGGTCGCGGCGTCGTCGCGCCGCTGCTGGCCGATTTTCGAGCGCGATACCCGGGGATATCCCTGGACCTGCTGCTGGACGATCGTCCGGCGGATTTCATGCGGGATCGCGTGGATGTCGCGATCAGGGACGGACGCCTCGAAGACAGCCAGATCGTGGCAAGGCGCCTGCTTCCCATGCCGATGCTCGTCTGTGCATCGCCCGCCTATGTGCGCAGATACGGCAAGCCTCAAGGCGTGGAAGACCTTTCGACGCATGCCTGCATCAGTTTCCGCAGCGCCTCAGGACGCATTGTCCCCTGGGAGTTCAAGGTCGATAGCCAGAACCGCAGGGTTTCTCCGCCTTCGGCATGCACGTTCAATGATACCGGGCTCGTACTCCAGAGCGTGCTGGATGGATTCGGCATTGCGCAACTTGCCGGCCATCAGGTTACCGGGCATCTGCGCGATGGACGACTGGTGACTTGCCTTGAGCCTTACGCGCCGGACGATCGCGGGCATTACCTGTGCTACCTGAGCAGGCGACATTTGCCGGCACGCATCCGAGTATTCGTCGACTATCTCACCGATGCGGTACGTGCGCTGGACTTAGGGCATGTACTGGGCATGTCCGTGCCGGCGTAGGCTGCATGGAAGTCGATGCGCTCTGGGCCGAACAACAAGCGCATCGCGCCTTCCAATGCAGATGCGGTCAAGGCGGCACGTGGCTGGGTGGCGCGATACTCGCATGCGATGCCATCCCGGCCGCAACCCATCGCCAGGCCGCAAAGCCGACGCTTACGCTTCGTTCGTCCCCTGGGCGCTTGCGAGTTCCCGCCATTTCGCGACATTGACGCCCTTGATAAGCAGCCACAGGCAATACGACGTTTCCCCAATGAGCGCGGGAAGCAGGATGGCGGGCGTGATCTGGTCAGCGAAGGTCGGCGCCAGCAACGCCGAGAAACAGGCGATCAGATAGCTCACGCCGGCAAGCTGCATCAGGAAGCCGATGAGCTTGGGCAGGAAACCGGATCGAATGGTCAGGTAGCCATCGACCAGACACCCGACGCCAAAAAAGATCAGCGCGATATTGAACGCGATGTCATGCAGGACCAGCAAATGGTGCGCCAGGGCCTGCGCCTGTACGGTTTCGAGCGCTCCTGGATGGTTGGCGCTCGCCAGGATGGGCATGACCGCCAGGAGAAACAGTTTGCTGACCGCCTCGACAGAAAGGGATACCAGCATGAAGAACACGGAAAGGAGGACGAGCTGCCGGTTCACCGGCCTGAGCAGCAGATAGAAGATCCAGGTCTGGGCCACGGCAAAAATCGGCACGAGAAGGTTGCCGGCAACGCCGAGGTTCCAAAGTCCCGGTGAAGCCATGATGTTGTGGGCCGTTGCTGCGGCATCACCAGCCACCACCAGGCTATTCATCACGAAGCCTTCGGCGAAACCGCCAAACAGGATGATGAGCAGGTACAGCAGCCCGCCGGCTCGTGCATACATCTGTGGCGAGGTCTCAATTGTTTTCATCGCACTACTTCCTTGATTGGCAAATCTGATAACTCCACGCGCAGCGGTGCGCCGACCTTCCGGATGCGAGGCGCACGCCGGGACGGAGTCGGCAAGGCCAGTTGCTGTGCATTGCAAGACAACGGCCCAGTCTTCCAGCTGCAACTCCCGATGGTTCACCGCCCCTCGATCACATCTTGCCCGGGACCTGTCGTCGCGCCCGGACCGCCCTGCCGAAAACGCCGCCGCGTTATGCCGCATCAGACAGCATGGCCTGGGCCCTCTGGCGCATGACATCGAGGAAGCGCGACTGCACGCCATTGAGGGGGCTGTCAGGCCGGTAGACCGCATACAGCACGACGTCCATTTCGAGTTTCAGCGGGCGTGTCTGCACCGGTTCCCTGCTGCATTGCGCGGTGAAAGGATCGACCAGGGCCAACCCGCCGCCACGGGCCACCAGCGAGCAGGCCAGTTGATAGGTCTGCACCCACACCCGCGTCTGCGGCGCGGGATCGACCTTGGCGAGATGGTTCTGCAGCATGGCGCCTAGCGCATCCTGCACGGTGATGCCGATCATCGGCTGCCCGGCCAGCGCCTTGATCGGCAAGGGCCGGTCGAGTTCACGGGCCGGCCACCAGCCGGGTGGCGCAATCACCTTGATATTCCCCCGACACAGCGGCTCTTGCACCAGTCCGTGGTGGTTGATGTCCTGCAGGGTGAGGCCGATGTCGGCTTCGCGGAGCATCAGCGATTCGCACATGACGGCGGAGTGCTGGGTGAACAGCTCGACGATGGTTTCGGGATAGACCTCGCCCAGGCGGGCAATGGCGTCGGGCACGAGCACCTGGGCCAGCGCGGGCGTGCAGGTGACGCGCAAGGGATGGCTCTCGGGCCGGGTGATGTTCAGCGCCAGGCGGCGCAGGTCGTACAGGTCACGCATGAGCTTGTCGATCTGGTGACGCATCAGCAGCGCCTGGGGCGTCGGCTGCAGCCGGCCGCGTACACGACTGAAAAGAGGGAAGCCGAGATGGTTTTCGGCCTGCTGCAATGCCTTGCTGGCAGCCGGTTGCGACACATTGAGAAGGCTGGCAGCGCCGGTGAGGCTACCGGTGCTCAGGACAGCATGAAACAGCTCGATGTAACGCAGACGCATAGCCCGCTCCCCATCTCGTCCAACGCGGCAGTCGCCCCGCTTTCAGTGCAGCACATTACCGAGGGGCGAACAAATCCGGCGGTGCCAAAAGGCATGCACATCCACGTGCCCGCATCCACAACCGGTGGTTATGCCTCGTATGCATCTTTTCATTGGTTGCCCGTACGCACGCCTCACTATGCTCGCCCCCGACAGCGCGGATGACTCGCGCACGGGACTTTTCACGACGCATGGAACGATCTGCCCGCAAGAAGGAGCTGCCGATGTCCGCCCTAGGCGAAGACGCCGCCCCGTGGGGACCGCCGTACCTGTTGTACCTGGGCAGCGCCACCGACGATCTGTCGATCAAGACGGCGCGAGGTCTGGCCTACTGGCGGCCGCAGTGGTGCCTTGGCCAGTACCGAAGCGCGGATTGCGCCGTGACGCTGGGGTTGCCCGACATCGATCTGGCTCAAGGTCGCGCGTACGGCGCCCGTACGATGGTGATCGGCGTGGCGAACGCCGGTGGCGTCATGAGCGCCGAGATGGTGACCGATGTCATCGCTGCGCTGGAGGCTGGGCTTCACGTGGTGTCCGGCCTGCACCACAAGCTGAGCGAGCACCCCGACATTGTCGCCGCCGCGCGCAGCCGTGGTTGTACGTTGTTCGACGCTCGCCTGCCCAGGCCCGGCACGCCGGTAGGCACGGGCAAACCGCGCGCAGGGCGGCGGTTGCTGACGGTGGGCACCGATTGTTCGGTGGGCAAGATGTATACCGCGCTCGCTCTGGAGCGCTCGTTGCGCGAGCGCGGGCATCCTGCGGATTTCCGTGCCACGGGACAGACCGGCATCCTCGTGGCGGGCGCGGGCATACCGATCGATGCGGTAGTGGCGGACTTCATCTCCGGCGCGGCCGAGTCGATTTCGCCCGACCGAACCGATGCCGGATGGGATCTCATCGAAGGCCAGGGCTCGTTGTTCCATCCATCCTTTGCGGGCGTGTCGCTTGGCCTGCTGCATGGCTCGCAACCCGATGCGCTGGTTTTGTGCCATGAGCCCACGCGGCGCCACATGCGCGGGCTCGTCGATTATCCGATTCCCGACCTCATGACATGCATGGAGGCCAATCTTGCGGCCGCGCGGCTCACCAACCCGGCGGTGAAGCCCGTAGGCGTGGCACTCAACACGTCCCATCTATCGGAGCACGAGGCACGTGGCGCCTGCGATCGTGTTGGCGCCCTGTTCGGCCTGCCCTGCCAGGATCCGGTATCCATGGGCGTCGAAGCCATCGTCGACCATCTCCTCGCCAGCTTCGCGAACTGAGCATATAGACTCACCCTCGCTGTCGACCTGGGTAATGCGCGTGCTGACACTCGATTCGATACAGACCCTGGCCTGCGGTGGCCTGCTGCTGCTCGCCGGCTACGCCATACGGCGACGGGTGCCGTTGCTCGCCCGCTTCAGCATCCCGGCGCCCGTGATCGGCGGACTGCTGGTCGCGCTGCTGATGCTGGTGTGCCGCCACTGGAACATCACGCCGATACGATTCGATACCGGCTTTGAACAGCCGCTGATGATTGCCTTCTTCACCGGCATCGGATTCAACGCAAGCACCACGCTGCTGAAGATCGGCGGCAGACAGATCCTGCTGTTCCTTGGCCTGGCGAGCGGGCTGGCCATCGTGCAGAACCTGCTCGGCGTAGGACTGGCCAAGGCGTTTGGCCTTCCGCCGCTGTTTGGCGTGGTGACCGGCTCGGCGACGCTGGCAGGCGGCCCTGCCACCGGCCTGGCGTTTGCGCCGCTGTTTGCCAGCGCGGGCGTGCAAGGCGCCAAGAGCGTCGCCCTGGCTAATGCCATGGCAGGCATCGTATGCGGATCCATCCTTGGCGCGCCGCTCGCGGCTTTCCTCATCGAGCGGCTCGGGCTGTATCCCGCGGGAGCCGCACGCGCGGAGGCCGAGTCAAAGGCTGCGTCGGTTGCGCCGCCGACGAAGCGCCGCCTGGTCGAACCGGCCCATGCCGGGCTCAAGAGCCTCGTACTCATGCTGATCGCCATGGGCATCGGCGCATGGATCAGCACGGGGCTCGGTCTGCTGGGCCTCACCCTGCCCGCTTACATCGGCGCGATGCTGGCAGGCGCGGTGATCCGCAACATCGATGACCATCTCGGCTGGTTTGGCCTTTCGACGTGCAGCATGGAGATGATTGGCAACATCAGCCTGTCGCTGTTCCTCGTCATGGCGCTGATGGACCTGCACCTGTGGGACCTGTCGGGCATGGCCACGCCCTTGCTGGTCAACCTGGCGCTGCAGACCGTGCTGGTGCTGGCCTTGTGCTGCTGGCCGCTGCTTCAGCTGATGGGCCGTGACTACGACGCAGCCGTCATGGCCAGCGGCTTCACCGGCTTCATGCTCGGCACCACGGCCAATGCGATGGCTTGCATGAGTTCGCTCACCGAGCGCTTCGGCCCTGCGCCTCGCGCGTTTCTCGTGGCACCCGTGGTGGGCGCGTTCCTTATCGATTTCACCAATGCCGTGATCATCACGGTGTTCGTCAACGTCTGGAAATAGCCAGAAGTCGACAAGGCATTCTCCGCCGAACGCCGCGCACTGACTTGCACAGTGGCGGCCATCTCAGCTTGCACACCGGTGTGAGCGCACGCCTTCTGTCGGTGAAGACGCAACGAGCTTCATTGCCGATCCTTCGCGCGACGCCTCCATAACCGACAGTTATGGTGAGCCGATGTTTTTTCATTGGCGGCTCGCGCCCGCCGAAGACTACGCTCGCTCACGCACTTGTGGGCTGGTTGGGGAGAGCCGCTCGCAGCGCTTGCCAACACACACGGAATGGGTCATGGGGCCGATTCCCGTCGCGATGTCGTGCCGCGCTGCCGCCTGTTGCCCGGTCATGCCTGAGTTTCGTCTGCCGAGCCGCTGGGCTTTGCATGACCTGTGATTGCCGCGGAGCTTCATGCGTTCCATGTCGAATGCATCGCTTGCGGAACGAAAGCGCAGTACGGGCGTTTCAACAGAGTGGAGTGCACATCGTCATGAAGGGCAATTCTTTGCGCGCGCTGCATCCCCTGCATGTCCTCAAGGGCAAGGCACTGCCGCTTGCCATCGGCTCGATCCTGTTTGGTTTCACCGGCAGTGTCTGGGCGCAGGCGACCAGCGGCACGATCTACGGCACGGTACCCGCCGTCGCCGGCGAAGCCGTCCAGATCACCGGTGGCTCGGGCTTCAATCGCACGATCGATGTCGGAACGTCTGGCAAATACTCGGTCACGTTGCCGGTAGGCACGTACACGGTGTCACTGCTGCAGGATGGCAAGGTCGTCGATACGCGCAGCGGCGTGAGCCCGGCGGCGGCGGGCGCGGTAGCCGTGGATTTCATCGCGCCGACCGCGACAACGGGTGCCAGGACGCTCGGCACGATCAATGTCACCGGCAATTCGCTGCCTCCCATCGACGTGAGCACCACCAACCAGGTAACCACGATCACCGCGAAGCAGTTGCAGCAGCTGCCCATACAGCGCACCGCCGAAGACATCGCCCTGTTGGCGCCGGGCGTCAACCTGGGCTCGCCCGAGATCGGCTCGGGCCCCCTGGGTACGCCGAACCTCGTGTTCGGCGGTGCCTCGACAGCGGAAAATGCGTACTACCTCGATGGCATGAACACCACCGAGCTGCTCAACAACCAGGGCGGCATCTCCCTGCCCTACGGCGCCATCGAGCAGCAGCAGACCTTCATCAGCGGCTACGACGCCCGCTACGGCCGCTCCATCGGCGGCGTGATCAACCAGATCGGCAAGAGCGGCGACAACGATTGGCACTTCGGTGCGCGCGCACTGTGGCAACCGGGCAGCCTGCGTACCGATCCAGACAACTATTACTACGCGAACAAGCTGGTCACCAGCCAAGGCAATCGCCCCGGCGACCTGGCCGTCTATCGCAACAACAACGACAGCAGCGAGAGGATCTACGACGCCTACGTCAGCGGCCCGCTCATCAAGGACAAGCTGTTCTTCTACATCGGTCTCGAGCAGGACGACTCGAACTACCGCACCACGTCGGAGTTCAGCAGCACCGCGACCACCGAAACGTGGAAGGTGCACGACCCGAAGTTCTATACCAAGTTCAACTGGAACATCAACGACAGCAACGTCCTCAGCGCGAGCTACCTGCAGAACTCGCACAAGACCTATGGCACCATCTACGACTTCGACTACGACACCCTCAAGCAGGGTGACTTCAACAGTCTCGACCAGCTCAAGCGCACCACGTTCAAGGTTTGGGTGGCCAACTACACCTCCTACCTCACCGACAACCTGACGCTCAACGCCATGGTGGGCAAGATGCATGGCTCGTACTACACGAGCCAGCCCGGTTATGAAGGGTTCGATCCGTTGCTGCCGCATATCGCCAGCAGTTCCGTGCAGGACCCGGCGTTCGCGCCGCCCGGTGGCATTTCCAATTCGCAGATCAACTCCACGATCACCGATCCCAACCACAAGGAATCGGTGACGAACTACCGCCTCGACCTCGACTACAAGCTGGGCGACCATGACTTCCAGGTCGGTATCGACAACATCAACTCGACCGACTTGAACGACGGCTCGGTGAACCCGGGCCCGGGATACCAGTGGATCTACGGGCAGAGCGACCCCGGCTCGCCGGTGTTCGGCGTAGACCCCAACGTGCCGCCGTACGTTGCGCCGTCGACCCAGTGCCATCCCGACTCCACGGGAACAGTCCGCTGCTATTACGTGCAACAGCACACCGACATCAGCGTGGCGTCCGTGCGGGTCACGCAGCGCGCGCAGTACGTGATGGACAACTGGCAGGTCACGCCCAACCTGCTGCTGAACCTGGGCGTGCGCAACGACCAGTTCACCAACTACGACGCCTCAGGCGTGCCGTATATCCGGCTGACCAAGCCGCAGTGGGCGCCGCGACTGGGTTTCAGCTGGGACGTGCATGGCGACTCCAGCCTGAAGGTGTTCGGCAATGCGGGCCGCTACTACCTTGCGCTGCCTGAGCAGGTCGCGCTGTCTATCGCCGCGCCGGTGACGAACGCTGGCGTGTACGGCACCTATACCGGCATCGATCCGACCACAGGAGCGCCGATCGGATTCACGCCCCTGCCCCAGAACCCTTCCACGGGCGTGTCGATCGACAGCGAGTACGGTCAGGCGAAGGATCCACGCGTCTCCGCATCGCGCAACATCAAGGCCGAATATTCGGACAACTACGTGCTGGGCATGCAGCAACAGTTCCAGATGCTCGGGACGCAGTGGGTGTTCGGTGCCACGGGCACCTACCAGCGCATGAACCGCATCATCGACGACTTCGACGACATCCAGATCGAATGCGCGGCCGGTCGTGCGCAGGGCTATGCCTATATGACGCCCGACACGTGCAGCCAGTGGGCACAAAGCCTGGTGCTGATCAATCCGGGCGAAACCAGCAACCTCTGGATGCAGTCACCGAACGGCGCACTCGTGCCGGTCACGCTCACGGCCAAGGACCAACGCTTTCCGAAGGGGCCCACGCGCCGCTACTACTCGCTCGATCTCTCGCTGGAGCACGCATGGGACGGCAAGTGGTTCGCCAAGTTCGATTACATGTTCTCCCGCACCTGGGGCAACGACGAAGGCCCGGTCAGCACGTATTCGCAGCAGGGCGGCTCGTACGAATCGCTCACCACCGGCTGGGACTTCCCCGAGCGCATGGAGTATTCCTCCGGCGTGCTGCCCAACGACCGCAGGCACCAGTTCAAGATCTACGGCGCCTATCAGGTCGCCCCGGACTGGACGGTGGGCGCCAACCTCTACATCGCCTCGGGCACGCCGGTGCTTTGCCGCGGCGGTTACGGCCCGAACCAGCTGGCGCTGCATGGCTCGCACACCTACTACTGGTGCGGCGGCGAGCCCGTGCCACCTGGTTCGCTGGGGCGGCTGCCATGGACTCATCAGGTCAACCTCAACCTGGATTGGAAGCCGGGCTGGGCAGACCACAAGCTGGATTTCAACCTGGCCGTCTTCAATCTGCTCGATCAACAGACACCCGTCTTCTACAACGACTTCTTCGGCACGACGTCCAGCCCCAATCCCGACTTCGGGCGCGTGCAGGACACGCTCGCGCCGCGCTACGTCCGGTTCTCCGTGGCCTACGATTTCTGACCTCCCGCAGGCTTCCTCCCCGCGCCGGGCTTTTGCCCGGCGTTTTTTTGCAGCCCCCGCCCGCCTCGTATAGTCTGCTGACTCGATCATCGCCGGTGACGACATGACGGAAACTCGGCCGCACGACACGCCGCAACAGCCGCCTTCAGCCGCAACCGAGCGCTTGCTGGCAAAGGCGCGCGAGGCATGGGCCCGCCATGATTTCGACGCGGCCGAGCGTTCGTTGATCGGCGCGCTCGCCCTGGCGCCGAACGAGCCTGCGACCCTTCGCATGCTGGGCATGGTCGCCCAGCGCCGCGGCAATCACGAGCAGGCCATCGACTGTTTCCGTCGCGTGCTCTCGATATGGCCCGACGACTCCGACCTTCATGTGTGCCTTGGCATTGCGCTGTTCGAACGTGGCGAGGTGGACCAGGCACTCGTGCATCTGCGTCAGGCCTGCGAGCTGCAGCCGCGATCTTCGGCAGCGTGGTTCAATTTCGGCGAGGCGTTGTCGCGGGCGACGCGCGCGCGTGAGGCCGTCGACGCCCTGCAACGAGCGCTGCAGCTCGACCCTGCACACGTATCGGCTCGCCTGTCGCTGTCCAAGGCACAGGCGAGCCTCGGTGAGATCGACGCAGCGGTGGCCGGCTTCAGGGAGGTGTTACGCCTTGATCCCGGCCATGCCGAGGGATGGTTTGGCCTGTCGAATCTCAATACCGTCCGCTTCGATGCCGCGGACGTGGCTGGCCTTCGTCGCGCACTGGCGCGCGATGGGCTGCCTGCGCGTCACCGTGAACTGCTCGGGTTCACGCTGGCCAAGGCGCAGGAGGACCACGGCGATTACGACGAGGCATTCGAAACGTTTCGATGGGCCAACGCGTCGCGCCGCAAACGCGTGAAGTGGGATGCCGCGGGCGAACGGCGGCGCGTCGACGCCATCCTGCGTATTTTCGCCAACGAGATGCCTGCGCCGGTCGATCCGGGGCTGGGCCGCGAAGTCACGTTCATCGTGAGCATCCCGCGCTCGGGCTCCACGTTGGTCGAACAGATTCTCGCCTCGCATCCCGAGGTCGAGGGCGCCAACGAGATCAAGGACATGTCGCAGGTGATCGACGGCGAAACACGTCGTCGCCGTTCGGCGTTTCCGCTTTGGGCCACGGACGCCACACCCGAGGATTGGCATCGCCTGGGCAATGAGTACCTCGCGCGTACCGCGCTCTGGCGCAGGGCCAAGCCGCGCCTCACCGACAAGAGCCTGGTGACCTGGTATCTGGTGGGCGCCGCATTGGCGATGCTGCCGGCGGCACGCGTGGTGATCGTGCGCCGCGATCCGCTGGAAACCTGCCTGGCGTGTTTCAGGCAGTGCTTCACCGAACAGACCGGCTTTACCTGCGATCTCGACGAGATGGCCGATTACTGCATCGACTTCTCGCGCCTCAGCCGTTTCTGGCTGGAACGATATCCCGACCGCGTACTCGACCTTCCCTACGAGTCGCTGGTGGCCGAACCGGAACCTGTCATCCGCAACCTGCTCGACTTCTGCGGCCTGCCATTCGACCCGGCATGCCTCGATTTCCACAAGACGTCACGAACCGTGCTCAGTGCGCCCAGCGCCGCGCAGGTGCGACAGCCGCTGCGTCGCGATACGGCGCGAAGCGCGCGTTACGGTACAAAGCTCGATGGGCTGCGCCAACGTCTACGGGACGCGGGATTGATTGCCGATTGAACGAGCGGCGTCCTGTGTTCGCCCGAAACCACCAGCATCGACGTCAGCGCACTTCGCGTTGCCAGCACTCCGTTGTCATGACGCGTATCGCCATGCGCGAAAGCAAAGCGGACGCCAGCAATGGATTTTCGTGAAGGAAGGTGCTCGCATGGTGCGCCCTCCGCATCCTTTTGCAACGCAGCAAGCTATCTGCCCGGCGAGCGAGTTACAGTGCGTGTCGTTATTGATGACGACGACCCAAAGGACAGGCCCCTCTCGGCATGGCCTTTTTTTGGGAATTCTATTTAGATCGATCTAATTCGCATATTTCTCGCTATGAACGGCGGGCACCAAGCGTGCCCATCGGGGACACAAGGCTTTCTTCTGTGCATGGACATGGCCGTCTAGACGGCTCCACGCATGACGGTTCAGGCCGGTTCACCGCCCACACTCCGGCCTTGGACTGACGGGGCGACGACGCCTCACACATCCCCTCGTGGGTTTCCGAAAGGAGCGCTTCTGATCATGAATCTCGAAGCCTTACGCATACGAGTCCGCACCCTGCTTGCCACGGCCAGCCTGATGCTCGTGGCCGCGACCTGCCCTGTCATGGCGAACGGGCAGACCTACCCCGACAGCCCCTGGGCCGATGGCTCGACGGCCGTTGCACGCGCCCGCGTGACGGCGGACGTATTGATGGCGTCATACGACCCCAACAAGGCCTGGTTTCCGTCGAGCTGGTGGAACTCGGCCGTCGCCCTGCAGACGATCGGCGATTACATGCAGCGAACCGGCGATCGACGCTATCTCGCCCAGCTGGACAACACCTTTGAAAAGGACAAGGGTGTCTTTCCCGGCGGCGTGCTGTCCGGCGATCCGCTGCTGGGCAACTTCACCAGCCGCGCCATCGACGACTCCGAATGGTGGGGCCTGGCCTGGGTGCAGGCCTATGACCTGACCCGCAATCCGAAATACCTCGACATGGCGGTCACCATCGCCAACTACGTCGATGGCTACTGGGATACCAGCACATGTGGCGGTGGCGTCTGGTGGAATGCCGAGCGCACCTACAAGAATGCCGTCACCAACGGACTGTGGATTCGCCTGACCGCCGAACTGCACAACCGTATCCCGGGTGACACCGTGTGGCTGTCCCGCGCCCGCACCGCGTGGGCATGGTTCCAGGGCAGCGGCATGATCAACGCCAACGGCCTGGTGAACGACGGCCTCACCGACGCCTGCACCAACAACGGCCAGAACGTGTGGAGCTACAACCAGGGCCTGGCGATCGGCGCGGGCCTGGAACTGTGGCGTGCCACGAATGACTCGAGCATCCTCGCCAGCGTGCAGCGCCTAGCCGATGCCGCCATCGGCCCGAACGCATTGGTGACCAACGGCGTCCTTGCCGAAACCTGCGATGTCACGACGCAGACCTGCGATGACAATGCCAAGCAGTTCAAGGGCATCTTCATGCGCTACTGGGCCGACCTCGTCGACACCACGCACGATCCGCGATACGTAGCCTTCCTCGCCCAGCAGGCCGAAAGCATCTGGAACAACGATCGCGATGCCGCGGGTCGGCTTGGCACGCGCTGGTCGGGCGCGACCAGTAACGATCACCCCAATGTGTTCGACTGGCGCACGCAGGCCAGCGCGCTCAGCGCCCTGATCGGCAACGTGCCGATCGTGACTCCGCAAGCATCACTGGCAGCGACCATGTCGCCGGCCCAACCGGTGATCATGCCCGCGGCATCCGGCAGCACCACCATCGCGATTGACCTTGGTGCTTCGGCCACCGGGTTCTTCCCGTTGCAGGCACTTGCTTCCATCGATGCGCCCGTCGGCTGGAGCGTTTCACCGCGCGCCACCATGCTGCGGCTTCAGCCCCATGGCAACGCGCTGCCGGTCAGTGCAACGACTCCGTTGGACGTCAGCGTGCCGAGCTCGGCAACGGATGGGCATCACATGGTGACCGCGAACGTGACGGCGGCCGGCTTGTACTTCACGACACAGGCCGACGTGCTCGTGGCGCACACGATCAATTTCGATACCGGCACCGTGGACGAAAATCCCTGGCTTTTCGATCCCGATGGCTCGCAGAGCAACGGCGTGCAGAATCGCTTCGCGGACGGCAACGCCCACTTCACCTATCGATTCCCGCTCCCGGCCGACACCAGCTCGGCGCAGCTGACCCTCACCATCGATGCCGAATTCGTGGTGCAGGTAAGCAGCGACAACGCGCATTGGACGACCGTGCTGCAGGAAACCCGGCGCATCACCGATGGCTCGAACAAGGCCGATCGCACGATCGACCTGACACCATTCCTCGGCACTGCGGTCAATGGCGCCAAGCCGGTTTACGTGAAGGTGTCGGATGCCTTCCCGGATGATGGTTGGGGCGGTCGCGTGTACCACATCACGGCGAATATCGTCGAATAGCCCCCGACAGCTCCGTCCGCTTGCCTGCGGACGGAGCTGTCACCTCACCAGGTGGCAGACGGGCACAGGGCCGCCCATTAGCGATCATCACCGACCTTGTCGATTCTCCTTGCGACCGGACACGACGTGGCAAGCGAGCGCAGGCATGCCTTGGGCTATTGCCGATTTCGATAGGTAATCACCGGCCATTTGCGCCTCATTGGCTCCTCCCCCCCCTTACCCTCCGGCTCGTTTGCAGCCATGTTGCGCTACCGCTTGACACCGGTGTCAATTAGGTTTCAACCTGATAACGGTTCCAATGCGGGGGCGCTCGGGGCGTGGCAACGAATCGACTGGCGGGGATACCAGCGGTGCCGTTTCTGGCTGCCGACATCGGCGGCACGCACGCGCGTGTCGCGTTGATGCGCGCCTCCCACGACGAGGCCGGCGGCGTCGAAACGCTTGCTTACCGGGTCTTTGCTTGCGCAGCGTTTTCAGCGCTGTCCGAGCTGGTGCGTGCGTTTGTCGATGCCGACATAAGGGGCCCGGTCAGTCACTGCGTACTCGCCTGCGCAGGCCAGGTCGTGGGCGACGAAGTGGTGAACGACAACCTCCCCTGGCCCATTCATCTCGCCCAGCTGCGCCAGGCGCTTGAGCTCGATGAGGTGGCGGTGCTCAACGACTTCGAGGCCCTGGCGTATGCGCTGGACGGTCCACTCGCAACGCACGGGCGCCACTTGTGCGGACCTGACACCAGGTCACGAGGCACGACCCTGGTGATCGGGCCGGGCACGGGACTGGGCGCGGCCGCCCATATTCCCTCGCCCGCCGGCGGATTCGTGCTTGCCACGGAAGCAGGCCAGATGGACTTTGCACCACACACGGTGCGCGAACGCGAAGTCCTCGCGCATCTGGCACCGGATGGCGGTTATGTACCGTTCGAGCACATCGTGTCCGGCCCAGGCCTGTTGACGATCTACCGAAGCCTGTGCGCACTGCGCGGAAGAACGCCCACGCTGCGCACCCCGGAAGCCGTCAGTGCGGCAGCGGTTGCAGGCGAAGACTTGCAGGCCGAGCACGCGGTCGAGATGTTCTGCGCTTCGCTCGGCAGCTTTGCCGGCAACCTCGCCATGACCTTCATGGCGACGGGCGGCGTGTATCTGGCCGGCGGCTTCCTGTCATCCCTCTTCGACCTGCTCAGGCGCAGCGCCTTCGCGGAACGTTTCCTCCACGGACGCAGCGCCCGCACACTGCTGACGCAGGTCCCCGTGTGGGTCACGGAGCACGGCCAGCACGGCGTGCAAGGTGCAGCCCGTTGGTACCTCCGCCATGGCTTGTCGGAGTCCTCGCGATACATTGCCGAAGGCGGGGTGAGTGCATGAGTCGCATCGCGCTCTCCGTGTGTCTCTGCAGTGGCCTCATGTGGCTGGTCGCCAGTGCAGCGGCCGTGGCGTCTAGCGCCGCCCCTGCTTGGTCGTTGATTCCGCAGCCCGCCAAAGCCAGTCCTGCAGCATCAGGCGCCGTGGACATTGCCGATGGCGCCATGATCTCGGTGCAAGGCCACGACACACACGACGTGCAGTCCGTCGTCGAACGCCTAGCAGGGCGTCTCGCCGATACGCAGGGTTTGCACCTGCGCATGGCGCCCGGTAACGATGCGCACGCGGTCATCACGTTCGCGCTCGATCCCTCTGCAGAAATCGCGGATGAATCCGGCTACCGCATCGCGGTGGACGAGCAAGGCATTCGCGTCACATCGCGCACGGCGCGCGGTGCGTTCTATGGCAGCGTCACCCTGTGGCAACTGCTGACGCCACCGGGATGGACGCGCGGCAAGCCAGTGGAAGTCGCTTACGGTGTCATCGAAGACCAGCCGCGTTTCGCTTGGCGCGCATTGCTGCTCGACTCCGGACGCCATTTTCAAAGCGTGGCCGACATCAAGAAGCTGATCGACTGGATGTCGCTCAACAAGTTGAACGTGCTGCTCTGGCATCTGACGGAAGACCAGGGCTGGCGACTGGCGATTCCCACCTACCCCGAGCTGACCCGAACCGGAGCCTGCCGCAAAGCTGTCGGCCTCGACAGCGAACTGACCGGCTCTCCGGATACACCCTATTGCGGCTTCTACACGGAGGCGGACGCGCGCGAGATCGTGCGATACGCCGCCGAACGCTATGTGGATGTCGTTCCCGAATTCGATCTGCCCGGTCACTCGCAAGCGGCCGTGGCCGCATATCCGTGGCTGGGAGTGACGGGCGAGCGTCCGCAGGTTTGGACCGACTGGGGCGTCAGCCCGTGGTTGCTCAAGCCGGATGAGAAATCGTTGAACTTCGTCGATGACGTGCTCGACGAGATGATGCGGCTGTTTCCTTCGCGATACGTTTCCATCGGCGGCGACGAGGCCGACAAGCAGCAATGGAACGCATCGACCGAGGTGCGCGCGCGGATGCGCAAGCTTGGCTTTGCGAACATGGACCAGTTGCAGGTCTGGTTCACCAACCAGGTGGCGGCGCATCTGCTCAAGCATGGGCGCACGCCGGTCGGCTGGGACGACGCGTTGGCTGCCGGCGCGAGACTACCCACCTCGCAAGTGGTGATGTCGTGGCATGGCGATCACAACGAGCGCGTGGCGCTCGCGGCCATCAGGCAAGGCCACGATGTGGTCATGACGCCGCAAGAGTCGCTCTACTTTGACCACGTGCAGTCCGACCTGCCGGACGAATGGGCGGGACCGCCGCCAGCGGCCACGCTGCAGCAAACCTACGATACCGCGGTGATTCCGCATGGCGCGAGCGACACCGATGCCAGGCACATCATCGGCGTCCAGGCTGGCCTGTGGACCGAGCAGATGCTGACCTTTGCGCATGATCAGCATGCAGTGTTCCCGCGCATCGCCGCGATGGCGGAACTCGGGTGGTCTCCCGCAAACGCGCATGACTGGCCACGTTTCCTGCAACGCCTGCCGGCCGAACTGGCGCGATACCGAGCGCTCGGCATCGATTACGCCGACAGTGCGTTTGCCCCTGCTTTCCACATTACCGGCGCCGACCAAAAGGGGCTGCGCGTCGAGCTGTCCAGCCAGACGGGCTACGGAACGATTCGCTACACGACGGACGGCTCCACTCCCACGAATCGGTCCGCACCCTATACCTCGCCGCTGGCCTTCACCGGCAAGGTGACGCTGCGCGCCGCCACGTTCTCTTCCGACGGCTTCGAGCTCGCTGCGCCGCGCACACAAGTGCTGGATGAAACCAGTCTGTGGAGTCGCGATGGCAGCGCGCTCGACACCTGCTCGCGTCAACCGCCCTCGCGGCTTGACGGCAGCAGTCCGGCGAGAGGCTCAAGGCCGGTTTACTCGGTGGATATCGGCAATGCGTGCTGGCTGTGGTCGAAAGCGCCGCTCGATGGCGCAGCCCATGTGACGCTGACGGTCGAGCGGATCACCTGGCGATTCGGCGACGAGGCCAAGGATGCCATCGCGCGGCACAAGACCAGTCCGGCGGGCGAGTTCGAGATCCATGCCGACAGCTGCACAGGCACTTTGCTTGCGCGCCTGCCTCTGGAACGCGTGACGCAAGCCAAGGGGCAGGTTCAGCTCGATTCGAAGGTGGTGACGCTGGCGGGGGCCGGCGTTCGCGACCTATGCATCCTTGCCACCGGCGACCCGCGCGAGGGTCAGTGGGCATTGGCACGCATAGCGTTTTCCAGATAGCAGGACGCGAAGCAAGCGCTTCGCGCGGTAGTGGCAGTGAGCGGCCTTGGGTGCATGACGCCGGGGCTGGGGAGATGGAGAGATGGCATGACGACGGCGTGCGCGCAGCACTGCCGGCCGATACGCGTTTTGGTTTACCCACGGAGCAGTTGAGGTTCGACAGGCAACACCAACGAGGTTAAAGCCCATGTCCACCGTACTTCGCAAACATCCTTTGTCTTTTGCCATCACTGTGTCCTTGTTCGCCGTGGTGTCGGCCTCGGCGTCGGCCTCGACGTTCGCCGACATGCCACCCGATGGCCCGGCACCGCAGACCAGTTCGACGCAAACCACGCCGGCACCGGTCCCGGCGGCGCCCTCGCCTGACGCCAAGAAAAACGACAAGGCCAAGGAAAGCGAAGCAGAGAAGAACGCGGCGACGCTGTCGACGGTCTCGGTATCCGGCGTGCGTGCCTCGCAGATGCGTGCCATCGACCTGAAGCGTGATGCCTCCAATATCCAGGACAGCATCACGGCGGAGAACATCGGCGCCCTGCCCGATACGACGATCACCGATTCCCTGCAGCGCGTCACCGGCGTGCAGGTCAATCGAGACGCCGGTGTCGGCACTTCGGTGGATGTGCGTGGCCTGCCCCAGGTGGGCACCATGTTGAACGGCGAGGTGTTCATCACCGCGGACCAGATCGATTCACAGCAGCCCGACTTCACCATGCTGCCTTCCACGCTGTTCCATGGCGTGGACGTGCTCAAGTCGACCACGGCGAGCACGACCGATGGCGGCATCAGCGGCGCCATCGACCTGCATACCTACCGGCCATGGGATCTTCCCAGCGGATTCACCTACAGCTACTCCGCCAACGGCGAGCGCGGCAGCACCACGGACCATTGGGGGCCCGAGGCGAACGGCCTCATCTCCTACAACGACAACGGTCATTGGGGTCTGCTGTTTTCCGCCGACTATTCCGATACCCGGCGCATGAATGCCACCGAAGGCCTCGACCAGTACGGCGTTGTGCTCAATGGCGAGAACGCCGCCAGCGCCGGCGGCTACAACGGCTTCCTGACGCCATGGAACGGCGCCCCCATCCCGTCGAAGATCGTCCAGAACGCCGACGGCAGCGTGGACGTCAACGGCGACGGCAAGTCGAACGGCGTCTTCATGGGCAGCCAGGACATCGGCCTCAACGACATCGTCACCCAGCGCAAGCGCAAGTCGGCCAACGCGTCATTCCAGATGGATCTGGGCAGCGGCTTCACCGCCACCAGCGACTTCTTCTATTCGCAGCAGCACGAGTACAACCGCAACGTCGGCATCCAGTTCAACTCCACCAACTGGCAGGGCGCCACCTACGTCCCGCTGCAGTCGCGCAACACCGGCAGTCCTGCCCTCGGCTCTTACGGCACGCCCGAGCCAGGCTGGGAAGGATCGCAGTTCTACACCACGCAGGTTTACCAGAAGTGGCCGGGCGACGTGGAGTCGTATTCGTCGATGATCCAGAAGGACTCCATCGCGAAGAACTTCAACCTGCAGCTGGACTATGACAACGGCGGGCCGTTCACGGCGAGCGTGCGCGGCATCCACGACACGGCCTCGCAGTCGTACCAGGAAACCGACGTCAACATCTCCGATTCCGACGGCGCGTTGTGGCCCAACGTGCTGATGGATGGCGTGCCCGATGGTGCGGTGCCGCCGGGCACCATGGTTTATCCGGCGCAGCTGGGCGGCAACCGTGTATTCAACGCCAACGGCATTCCGCAGAACACGGTGCCGATCGTCGCCAACTTCAATGGCCGCTACATCACCGTGAGTGTGCCTTCTTCGCTGGCGACGAATTTCGCCAACCCCAGCGACTGGACGATGAAGACGCTGGAATCCTCCGGCGATTACGATCGCAAGGTGGCGCTGAATGCCTTGCGCTTTGACGGCAAGTACGACTTCCAGGATGGTTTCAAGCTCGAATTCGGCCTGCGCAACAGCATCCGCAGCGCCAACAACAACGGCTGGACGCTGGAAACGCCGGTCTATGGCGGCATCGGCGCAAGCGACCCCAGCGGTTGCCTGGTTCGCTATGTCGGCGCCGACGTGGTGCTCAACAGCGGCGATTGCACGGCGGGCAATGATCTTGGCTATTTCCGCGCGGGCCCGCTGTCGGCGGTATCCATGCCCAATACCGCGGCGCCACTGGCGAACAACTTCAAGCAGTACAGCAACCTGCTTGGCTCGGGAATCAACTTCTGGGCGATCGACCCCTCCGCCCTGAAAGATCCTGTGTCGTACTGGAAGTCGCTCTATCCCGATACTGTCCAGGTCGCCGAGCCCGGAACGACCTGGGCCGTACGGCTGAAGGAATTGACGGGCTACCTGCAGGGCGACTTCAACGGCACGCTGTGGGACATGCCATACAGCGGCAACCTGGGCGTGCGCCTTATACGAACCCATCTTGACGTCACCCAGCATCTGACGGGCGCGCCGGGCTCGTACGGCGATGAGCCGGTCGATGCCGGCACGGCGCTCACCAAGCGCAGTTACCAGGATGTGCTGCCGTCCTTCAATTTCTCGCTGGATATCACCGACAGCCTGAAGTTTCGCCTGGCCTATTCGAAGAACATGATGCCGCTGAACCTCAGCACCTGGGCGGGCGGCCTGCAGCTGAACTACTCGCTGGCGGAGACGCCGCAGGGGCCGATCTTCCGCGTGTCGAACGGCACGTCGACCGGCAATCCCGATCTCGACCCGTGGCGCTCCACCAACTATGGCGCGTCGCTGGAGTACTACATCAATCCGACCAGCATGCTCAGCCTCGCGCTGTTCCGCATCAACGTGGACAGCTTCATCAAGAATGGCAGCGTGACCAACTGCGACCTGCCGGACGAAGATGGCGTGGTCCGCAACCATTGCATCGTGATCACCCAGCCCGTGCAGGGCACCGGCAACAGCATCCATGGCGCGGAATTCGATTATCGCCAGGGCTTCACCTTCCTGCCGGGATTCCTGTCCAAGACGGGCATGGAGATCAACGCCACGTATGCGCCCAGCAACTCCGGCGAGAAAGACCTGGCGGGCAAGGAGATTCCGTTCCAGGACAACTCCACCAAGTCCGGTAACCTCATCCTGTGGTATCAGGATGATCACTTCCAGGCCCGTGTCGCGTACAACTACCGTTCGCGTCGCGCGGTGATGGACAGCGTGGGCGGCATCACGGGCATGGAAATGTACGAGGCACCGCAGAAGTATCTCGATGCCTCCATCTCGTACAAGTTCAGCAAGTACGCCGAGGTGTTCCTGGACGGCACCAACCTCACCAACGAGTACCAGCGTTATTACCTGGTCTGGCCTGACCAGGCCGGGCATTCGACGTTCTCCGAGCGCATGTTCATGCTGGGCGTGCGCGGCCAGTGGTAACCGGGCATGACGACCCGTTCCGTGAGTGAACGGGTCGTCATAACGCATGCTTGCATGCGCAGCAACGCGATCATTATCGGAGCACCGGCATCGACACTCCCCTCGCCAACCATCACGACAAGGTCAGCATGCAGCATTCCAGCGCGCATCCGCCCGTTCACGACAGCGCCTTCCACCGCTCCATCGGACTGTTTTCGGGCACCGCGATCAACATGACGCAGATGTGCGGCGTCGGGCCGTTCATCACCATCCCTATCATGGTCGCGGCGATGGGCGGGCCGCAGGCGGTCATCGGCTGGATTGCCGGCGCCATCCTGGCCATGGCCGACGGCCTGGTGTGGGCGGAACTGGGCGCAGCCATGCCCGGCTCCGGCGGCACCTATGTCTACCTGCGCGAGGCGTTCCAGTACCGCACCGGCAAGCTGATGCCATTCCTGTTCATCTGGACGATGCTGCTGGCGATTCCCCTGTTGATGTCCACCGGCATCATCGGCATGGCGGAATACCTGGGGTTCTTTTTCCCGCACATGGGTTGGTGGCCGGTACACCTCGTGAGCGTGGCCGCAACCGCCCTGGTTACCTGGCTGCTGTACCGGCGCATCGAGTCGGTGCGCGCGATCACCATTGCCTTGTGGATCATCATGCTGGTCTCGGTGATCGGTGTGGCGGCGGCAGGCTTCTCGCACTTCAACCCGGGCTTCGCCTTTGCCTACCCGCGCGACATGTTCGGCAGTCATTTCTTCGTGGGCCTGGGCGCGGGCCTGATCATCGGCATCTACGATTATCTCGGCTACAACACCACGGCCTACATCGGCGACGAGTTGCGCGATCCGGGGCGAACGATGCCGGGCTCGATCATCATCTCGGTGATCGCGATGATGTTCGTGTATCTCCTGCTGAACATCAGCGTGCTTGGCGTGGCGCCGTGGCAGGACATCGCCCAGTCCAAGTCGGTGGCATCACTGGTGGTGGAGCGAAGCTGGGGCCACTTCGCCGCCGCGATCATGACCGTCCTCATCATCGTGACGGCGTTCGCTTCAGTGTTCACCGGCCTGCTGGGCGGCTCGCGCGTGCCGTTCCAGGCGGCGCAGGACAAAGTGTTCCTTTCCCTGTTCAGCCGCCTGCATGCCAGACATGGCTTTCCACACGTGGCGCTGCTCACGATGGGCGTGGTCACGGCGATCGGCACCTTCCTCGACCTCACCGAAGTCATCAACATGCTGCTGGCGGCGACCATCATCGTGCAGTCCATCGCACAGATCGCGGCACTGGTCGTGCTGCGCAAGCGGCAGCCAGGCCTTAAGCGACCCTACAAGCAATGGCTTTATCCCGTGCCGTGCGTCATCGCACTGGTGGGCTGGGTCTACGTCTTCGTGTCCGCGTCCACCCTGTCGCTGATTCTGTCGGGCGTGTGGATCCTCGCCGGCCTCGTGGTGTTTGTGATCTGGGCCAAGGTCAACCAGTCCTGGCCATTCGCGCCCGTGGAAATACGGGAAACCTATCTTGAGGAACCGTAACGCGATGCGATCTCTCGCCCGGCACGTGCTCTGGACGACCTTTGCAGCGATGTTCGTCGTTGCGCCACATACCAAGGCGCAGGCAAAGGATGCAGCCACTTCGGTGCGTGGAGATGCAGGCACCGTCACCGCCATCGATCACTGGGAAATCCAGGACAGCGCGAAGGCGCCGCAGCCGGGCCATGACATCTCCATGGCTGACTTTTCCACCGAAGGCTGGTACCCCGCGAGCGGTCGTGCCACCGTCATGGCCGGGCTGCTGGAAAACCACGCGTTCAAGAACGACGTGTTCTACAGCGACAACCTGCGTGCCGTGCAGGTGCCTGACGCCAGCGGCAACCTCTTCGTGACGCCATGGTGGTATCGCAACGAATTCGCGCTGGCAAAGAGCCCGGCCGGCAGGCGCACGCTGCTCCGCACCAACGGCATGATCGCGAGCGCCGATGTATGGCTGAACGGACACCAGGTCGTCGACCACAGCGATCTCGCCGGCGCCTACCCCGTGCGCGAATTCGACGTGACGCCATGGGTGCATGCAGGCACCAACGTTCTCGCCATGCAGGTGCATCCGGGCGATCCGCGGATGAGCCTGTCGATTGGCTGGGTGGACTGGAATCCCACGCCTCCCGACAACAACATGGGGCCGTGGCGCGGTGTCGAGATCGCCCAGACCGGACCGGTCCAGCTGAGTTTTCCGCATGTGCTGTCGACGTTGCCGCTGCCGGATCTTTCGCGTGCCGCGTTGACCGTAAAAGTGACCGCAAAGAATCTCGATACGGCAGCCCACGATGCGACCATCAACGGCACCGTGGCTGGCGTCGCCGTGCAACAGACCGTGCACCTCGCGCCCGGGCAAACCCAGGTGGTGTCGTTCTCGCCCAGTACGACGCCGGGGCTCGCCCTCGATCACCCGAAGATCTGGTGGCCCATCGGCATGGGCGATCATCCCCTGTATGCGCTCGAACTGACCGCCGCGGTGGATGGCGCCATTTCCGACAAGACGCAGGCGACGTTCGGCATACGCAGTGTCAGCTCAAAGCTGACCAGGCAGGGGTATCGCCAGTTCTTCATCAACGGGAAGCCGCTGTTGATCCGTGGCGGCGGCTGGGCACCGGACATGTTCCTCCGCGACGACCCCGCCCGCATGGAGGCCGAATTCAGCTACATCGTCAATCTTGGCCTCAATACCATCCGCAGCGAGGGTAAGCTGGAGAACCCGCGCTTCTACGATCTGGCCGACCGCAACGGCATCATGGTCCTGCCGGGCTGGGAGTGTTGCGACAAATGGGAATCGGCCGCCAAAACCGGCGGCGCCCCCTGGACCGACGCCGACATGAAGGTGGCGAAGGATTCCATGGCCAGCGAAGCGCGCCTGCTCCGCAATCATCCGTCGGTGATCGGCTTCTACATCGGAAGCGACAATGCCCCGCCGCCGGCCATTGCGAGCATGTATGCCGATACGCTGCGCGAAGAGGACTGGTCATTGCCCATCATCTCCGCCGCCGTACCGCAGGCGACGGCCGAGGCCGGCCCTTCCGGCATGAAGATGGCCGGGCCGTACGACTGGATACCGCCGTCCTATTGGTATGCGGACAAGCTCGGCGGCGCCTTCGGCTTCGACTCCGAGGTCAGCGCGGGCGCGGATATTCCGCGCATGGAAGACCTTGTGCGCATGCTCTCGCCGCAGGAGCAGGAGGCGCTGTGGAAATATCCGCAGACGCGGCAATTCCATGCGTCCGCCGACTGGTCCACCTTTGCCGTGCTCACGCCGTTCGACGACGCGCTTGCGCATCGCTACGGGGCGCCGACGAGCCTTGCCGATTACGTCGCCAAGGCCCAGCTCGACAACTACGACAACGTCCGCGCGCAGTTCGAGGCGTTCAACGCCCACATGGACGCCGCAAAGCCGGCGACGGGTGTGATCTACTGGATGCTCAACAACGCGTGGCCATCGTTGCATTGGCATCTGTACGACTACTACATGAACCCCGCGGGCGCGTATTTCGGCGCCAAGAAAGCCAACGAGCCGCTGCACATCCAGTATTCGTACGATACGCGCGACATCGTGCTGGTGAATCACACGCTCGACGAAGCGCACGCCCTGCAAGTGACCGTGCGCGTACGCAACCTGGACGGCAGTACGCGGTTCGAGAACCATCTCCAGAATATCGACCTCGCGGACAATCGCACCCGCACGGTGGCAACGCTGCCCGCTATCGCCGGCCTGTCCTCGGTCTACTTCGTCGAACTCGATCTCGCCACTGCCGAGGGCAAGACGCTCAGCCGCAATGTCTATTGGTTGTCCACCCGGCAGGACGTACTCGACTGGGCCAAGTCCAACTGGTACCTGACGCCATTGACGCAATACGCGGACCTGACCGCGTTGCGGTCCTTGCCGGCAGCAGCGAGCGATGTCCGGGCCAACACGCGGCACGAAGGACATGAGGACATCACCACGGTGACACTGTCGGTGCCCGCGTCATCCAAGGCTGTGGCGCTGTTCCAGCACGTGTCCATCCGTCGCGGCGACCATGCCGATCTTGCACTGCCGATACGGTGGACTGACAATGACGTCACGCTGTGGCCCGGCGAATCGATCACCCTCACCGCGCGGTACGCATCACAGGGAACGGCTCAACCTGTGGTCGAGGTGAGTGGATGGAACGCCGCGACGCAGAGCGTTCTGTCAGCCGTCACGCAGGAAACCGCTCATTGAGGACGCAAAGGCTTCCATGTCACGCGTGACCATCAACGACGTCGCCCGCGCGTCGGGCACCTCGAAGAAGACCGTTTCGCGCGTGCTCAACAATGAGCCCAACGTCCGCGATGCCGTGCGGAACCGCGTCATGGCAGCGGTGGCGGAGCTCAACTATCGACCGCTGACGTCGGCGCGCAGCCTGGCGACGAACCGCTCGTTCTCGATCGGCTTGCTCTACGACAACCTGTCGCCCAGCTACATCATGGAAGTCCAGGCCGGCGTGCTTGAGGCGTGCGAGGCGAATCAGTACAGCATGATGGTGCAGCCGCTGGTTTCGACGGCGCGCGACTTCGTCGAACGCGTCGAAAGCATCCTGTTCCGGCACCAGCCCGATGGACTGATCCTCACGCCGCCGATCACGGATCACCCGAAGCTGCTCGAATACCTGCGGAAGAACGACCTGCCCTTTGCGTCGATCGCCCCGCGTCAGCCCAAGGGCTGCATTGGCGTGATGCTGCGCGAGCGCGAGGCGGCCGCGGCGATGGTGGATCACCTTGCGGCACTGGGCCATCGTCGTATCGCGCACATCATCGGCGACCCCAAGCACGGCGCAGGCGTGTGGCGCCTTGCCGGCTATCGCGACGGCATGAAGCGCGCGGGCCTGAAGGAAGACCCCGCCTACATGGTGCAGGGCCAGTTTTCGTTCGAGTCGGGCGTGGCGGCTGCGCGCCGCCTGCTCGCGCTGAAGCGGCGCCCCACGGCCATTTTCGCCGCCGACGACGACATGGCCGTGGGCGCGATCTGGGCCGCCGCCGAGGCAGGCGTTTCCGTTCCTGGGGACATCTCCATTTGCGGCTTCGACGACACCACCATCGCGACACAGGTGTGGCCGCCGCTGACCACCGTGCACCAGCCCGTGCGCGAGATGGGCCGGCGCGCCACCGAGGAACTCCTGCTACGGATACTTGGCAAGGGAGAAGCGCGCATGGTCGAAGTCGGCTATGAAATGCGCATGCGCGCATCGACGGCGCCGGCGCCCTGAACACGCGACCCGTCGCAGCCCACGACATCGATCGAGAGGAACAACCGCATGCCAGCCACACCCGACGCCAGCAAGCCACCGCGGAAATTCCATTTCATTTCCGGCCTGCCGCGCTCCGGCACGACGCTGCTGGCGGCCATCCTCAACCAGAACCCGCGCTTTCGCGCCGGCATGACCAGCCCGCTGGCGGACATCATGGGCGTCGTCATTGCTGAAGCCAGCAGCAAGAACGACTTCTCGTTCGACGTGTCCGACGAGCAGCGCATCGCAGTGTTGCGTGGCCTGGTCGACAACTTCTATTCGGTGGGCGCCGGCGCCGAGGTGGTGTTCGACACCAGTCGGCTGTGGTGCAGCCGCATGCAGCTGCTCGACACGTTGTTTCCCGGCGTGAAGGTCATTGCCTGCGTGCGCCAGCTGGCCTGGGTGTTGGACAGCATGGAACGCCTGGTGCGCCGCCAGCCGGTGAGCGTCAGCAAGGTGTTCCGCTTCGACACCAATACCACGGTGTACTCGCGCGTCGAGGCCATGACCGATCCGCGCGGCATGGTGGGCTTTGCCTACCAAGCCACCAAGGAAGCCTTCTACGGCCCCTACGCGCAAGACCATCTGCTGATGCTGACCTACGAAAGCCTGGTGAACGATCCGGCCACGGCCATGCGCGCGGTCTACCAGTTCCTGGGCGAACCCTGGTTCGAGCACGATTTCGATCACATCGCCTATAACGCCGACGAATTCGACGCACGCGTCGGCATGCCCGGCCTGCATTCGGTACGCCCGAAGGTGGAATCGATCGAGCGCCAACCCATCCTTCCGCGGGAAATTTTCGGACGCTTTGCCAATGAAGCGTTCTGGACGGACCCGAAGAACAACGTGAATCAGGTGCGCATCGTCTAAGGCGAGCCATCACGCAGGTCAGTACAAGGGATCGCATACGGCCCTTGCCACATCCTGGAAGACCTTACCCGAACCCACGTGAGTGAGAAGCGGCGGCCGACGGGCCCGCGCTATCGACTTCTGGCCACGGGACCGGATACGTAACGACTGTCCGGCACGCTCCAACGCCACGGCAGATCGGTGCCCACCCTGATCCCTATGCGCGGAGTGCCCGGTGGATCGCGAGGCGGCGCCACGCCATCATCGAGGACAGCGAAGCCATCGAGAGCCCGCACGAGATCGATGCCGTTTTGTGCCCCGGTGATGCCGAGCGCCTGCGCCAGGCGCCCCGGACCACGGCAGAGGTCACGATGCCTGGTGCCCTCGCGCCGCGCTTCCTGCATCAGGCCCAGGCCGTGCATTGGTTCGAGCGCGCGGATAAGCACCCCTTCACCCGCTGGATGGCACACGCAATTGCAGCACCAGTGAACGCCATAGGTGAAATAGACGTACAGATGTCCGGGCGGCCCGAACATCACGGCATTTCTCGGCGTCTTGCCGCGAAACGTGTGCGCCGCGGGATCGACGGACCCTGCGTAGGCTTCCACTTCCACGATCCTGCCCGCGCGGCCGTCTGATCGCGCCAGGATCTTGTTGAGCAACTGGGGCCCAACCGTGGTGGCGGGTCGCTCAAAGAACGATCTCGTCAGCGGCTTTCCTGGCCAGTCGACGCCTCGTCGGGTACTGCTGGACATCGCGGCTTCGTCCTCTCCACGTCAGGGCGTGGCGGTCATTGCACATGACCGCCACGCGGATCCGAGCGCAGCTGTCAGGGCTGTGCGAAGGCCCGTATGGTCGCCTCGTTGATGGCGCGCACCTGGGCCTCATCCACTTTTTCAACCTTGCGGTCATAGGTGAACAGGCCGTTGTGCTCGCCCTCGACATCGGTGATCTGTGTATACACGCTGCCGGACATGCCCTTGGGCACGCCCTTGTCACGCAGCACCGCTGTGTTGGCAACGTAGCCGGCGTTCAGCGCGTCGCGGTCCTTCACCGCGCCATAGGGATTGATCGGCGTGTTCGGCCACACATGCCCCGGTACGCCCAGCGTCAGGCCGCCGTGCTCGCCGTCAATAGCGACGCGCTCGGCATCGGGTTCGGGCAGCCCCGGACCCTGGTAGTCGTGCACGTCGATGACATCGCCTGCATGCGGATCGCCCTTGGTGTCACAGCAGTTGGCACCGCTGCGCGCGTCGACCAGCCGCGACGGATCGAGCTTTTTGATCTGCGCGGACAGTTCGGCGGCAGCCGGAATGCTCCACTGCCCCCAGCCTTCGTTGAACGGAATCCAGCCGATGATCGAGGTTTCGCCCTTCAGCTGATCGACGATGGCCGTGACGTCCGCGCGGAAGCCTGCCTTGTCGGCGTCACTGAGCTTGTCGTTGTGGCCATTGGGCAGCGCGGGCATGTCCTGCCATACCATCAGGCCCATACGATCAGCCCAGTAGTACCAGCGCGCCGGCTCGACCTTGATGTGCTTGCGGATGGTGTTGAAGCCGAGATCCTTGGTCTTCTGGATATCGAACTTCAGCGCCTCGTCGGTAGGCGCGGTGTAGATGCCGTCGGGCCAATAGCCCTGGTCCAGCGTGGCGAGCAGAAAGGTCGGCTTGCCGTTGAGCACGATGCGATTGCGTCCTGCCACCTTCGCGATGCCAATGGTGCGCAGACCGGCATAACTGGTCACTTCATCGCGCTGATCGCCCTGGGTGAGCGTAGCCTTGAAGCTGTACAGGAAGGGATCCTGCGGGCTCCACAGGTGCGGATGCGCGATGGCCAGACGCAGCGGTTGCCCTGCGGGCCCGCTTGCCTCGCCCACCGGCTTGCCATCCGCGTACGCCGTGACATGCAAGGTGGCGCCGTCGCGTGACCCATCGATCTTCGACGTGATCGTGAAGGCATCCAGGCTTGGTGCCGGCGTGAAATCGAGTTGCGCGAGGCTCGTGGCCGGCACCGGCTCCAGCCATACCGATTGCCAGATGCCCGAAGCCGCCGTGTAGAAAATGCCCTCGGGTTTCAGCCGCTGCTTGCCCACCATGACGTTGGCGCCATCCACCGGTGCATGCACGGCGACGACGACTTCCTGTGGCCCCTGCGCGTGGAGCGCGGAGGTGATGTCCGCGCTGAAGGACGTATAGCCGCCCGTATGGCGCGCCACCTGGGTGCCGTTGACGTAGACGGTAGCGTCCTGCGCCACGGCACCGAAGTTCAGCCGTACGTGCTGCCCGTGCACGGTGAACGAGGACGGGATGTCCACCAGTCGGCGATAGAACATGAAATCCGAATGCTGCTGCACGCCGGACAGCACCGACTCGATCGGGTACGGCACGAGCACCCGGCTCTTCAACGCCTGACCGAACGGCGGCGGCGCCTTTGCATCACTCGATGCGAACTGCCACAGGCCGTTGAGGCTCAGCCATTGCGGATGATCGAGCGATGGGCGCGCCAGCTGCGGACGGGGATACTCCGGCAAGGCATGCGAGGGCGAGACGTCGGCCGTCCACGGCGTCGCCAGTGGCGCCACCTTGCCGGTCCAGGTGGCCGCGTTATCGGGCGCCGCCATCGCTGTCGAGACCATGCCCAAGGCTGCGGCCATGGCCATCCAGACGCCCACTTTCCGTACCGAGATCGTGCCGGTCATCCGCCCTTCCCTTTATCGGTTGCGTGAAAGCGGCGCGATGCACCGCCGCTCCCTAGGTTGTCCGATTGTCGGACAAAGATGCAAGCCCGTCGTCATGCACCGACTCCGGCTGCACGCGAACGAATGGGGCATGCGCTCGTACCGCGCCATCCCGTTTCGCTTTTCCTCGCACTGCGGTCGGTCGTGTCGCCTGGAAATTCACGGCCGCCAACGCTGGCGTCGAGAAATGCGAACACCATCGCAATCGAAGACATGGATCAGGCCGCTTAGCTTCCCTACAGCCGCTCCCGCGTATGAAAGGCAGCCGGCCGCGCAAGCGCTGCAGCCGCTCCAGGCGCAGCGCAGGCGTACCGATCGACCGGAGTTTTTGCGGCGCAGCGTGACAGCTTGCGTGTTCGGCGTCTTAATTTGCGCCCAGAGGGTTTAGATCGATCCAAAGCCGGGCGTGAGTCGAGTCGCGAAACGGCAAGGGGATCTGAAGGCGGACGGGCATATGTGCGGCGCATGGGCGCCGCGTGTGGTGTCGCCGCCTCCCACCAGAAGGTTGATGTGGAGGTAAAGCTGCCGCATGAAACCAAAAATCGTCCGTGCCGCCGTCATCGCGCGCTGCCGTCCGGAGCGTTGCCGATGTTTTGCGTTCGCGCGCCATGCGGCATGCAAACACCGCGTGCATGCATGCCGCTCTTTCGCCGGGCCTGACGTGCAATACGCGCGTCATGCACTCGACGGCGAGCAGCAGCGATCGCTGCACCACGCACCTGGCAACCCGTCGCGCGTCAGGGCGAGCCACAACGGTCAACACGCCTTGGTGCATGCCAAGCCGGCCAGCACCACGCGCCCGTCCCATCACACGCAAGCCAAGGCACGGAGCGATATGGCGCCCGGGGCGCGCCATCGCCGCATTTTCGCAACCGCACTACCAGGTCCTTAAAGCGCAGGTGGTCGATGACCGTCGATACCTTTCGCTCGCCAGGCATTTAGATCGATCTAATTCGAATTCAGGAGGACGCCTTCGGCATGAATACGAAGCAGTGATCAAACGGGGGATCACCGCGCCGGGCTTTTTTTTGAAGGCGCACATCAAAAGTATGGGGAGAAGAAAATGACTTACCTGCCAAACGTATCCACGCGCAAGCCGTTGTACGCCGCCCTCACCCTGGCGATTCTGGGTGGCTGCCTGGTGTCGCCTTCGATGGCTTTCGCGCAGCAAGCACCCGCTTCCGCAGCAACGCCGGCGCAATCGAATGAAACCGCTACCGGCAAGCCGGCGGACCAGAAGTCCGCGAAGGAAAAGGCCGACGAAGCGAAGACCCTGGGAACTGTCGTCGTCACGAGCTTTCGCCAGTCGGTCGACCAGAACATGCAGGACAAGCGCGATTCGAATTCCATCGTCGAGGTGATCAATGCGCAGAACATCGCGCAGTTCCCCGCCAAGAACATCGCCGACGCACTCGCGCACGTGCCCGGCGTGGTCATCACCCGCGAATCGGGTGAAGGCAAGACGGTCAGCATCCGCGGCCTTGCCCCCGAACTGACGCTTACCGAGTTGAACGGCAACTACGTCGCCTCGGCGGACACTTCGGCCGGCCTGTCGCGCTCGTTCAACTACACCCTGATGCCCGCGAACATGTTCTCGGACATCAAGCTCTACAAGAGCCTCGAGGCACGCCTGGATGAAGGCGGCATCGGCGGCAACGTCGACCTGCGCACGCGTCGTCCGCTGGAAATGAAGGCAAACGACGGCTTCGTGTCCATCAACGCCGCGGGCTCGGACAACAGCAGCAAGATCACTCCGCAGGGCTCGGCCCTGTGGTCGTGGAAGAACAAGGACGAGACGTTCGGCGTGCTCGTCGCCGGTTCGTACCAGAAGCGCCGCGATGTCGATTACACCGCCAACGCGTCGAGCTGGCACTGGTGGTCTAACGACTGTACCGACCACGCGACCTGTACCGCTCCGCCGACGGATGTGCATGGCAAGCCGTACAGCGCGGACGTGGCGCCGAACATCGACCTCTGGTCCGGCGGCGGCGTGGTCGACCAGGCCGGCAACGGTTATTCGGGTTACTGGATGCCGCAGCAGTTCGCCACCAGCCGTAACCAGCTGGACCTGACCACGAAGGGCTGGCAGGCGACCCTGCAGTTCAAGCCGATCGACCACCTGCTGCTGACGGGCAACTACTTCCGCTTCCAGCGCCAGCAGACCCAGATCACCAATACGCTGGAAGTGCCCGAGTGGGGTCTTCCCACCGGCAGCTACGCCGACCAGCAGGGCCGACTGCTCGCGCCCAACGGTCTCACGTTCGATCCGTCGCACACCGTCGTCACCGGCGCGAACTATGTGCTTCCTCCCGCAGGCACGGGCTGTAACTCGCTGGTCAACCCCGTGACTGGCGCGACACGCCAGCCAGTGGATGTGTGTTCCACCGAAATTCCCTGGCTCAACGGCAATTACTCGGTCGAGAAGGCCACCTCGCAGACCGCCAACATCGAAGGCGAGTGGGACAGCGGCGGCGCGCTCAGCGGCTCGTTCAATGTTGGTCGTACCTGGGCCACCGGCGGTCCGTCGATTGAACTGGGCATGGCTGCCAAGCCGCGCAACTTCGTCAACGGCCAGTGGGTGGATGGCAGCAACGGCGCTGCGTGGACGCTCAACGGCAAGCCGACCCTCACCGCCTCGCCCGAGGTGCTGCAGAACATGCTCGCCGGCGCAGGCCAGGTGGATCTTGGCTCGACCGGTTCCAACATGGTCAACACCAAGACCTCGCAGAACTTCGCGCAGGCGGACTTCACCTGGGCCTTTGAAGACAGCTGGATGCAATCGCTGCAGTTTGGCGCCAAGTACCGCGACAACCGCGCCCAGCAGCAGCAGAACGAACTGCGCTGGTACTGCAAGGGCACCACGCTGCAGTTCCAGACCTGCGATCCCAACGCCGGCCAGCTGCCGGCGGGCTTTCTGCTGCCGAACTATCTCGACGGCACCAACGAGGCCTACAGCGACGCGGTCTTCCCGGCGATCAACTTCCCGGCCTACTACAACCACCTCAACTCGACCTATGACCGCGTGACGTTCAACCACCCCGAGGACAAGTCCTCGGTCAAGGAGCAGATCTCGGCCATCTACGCCCAGGCCAATTTCGACACCGGCTCGGTGCGCGGCAACGTGGGCCTGCGCTACGTGAGCACGAAGCAGGATCTCACCGTCGCCGACCAGATCACCACCAACAACGCGGTGTACTACCACGACGCGGGCGGCAACATCCTCATCTGTCCGGCCAGCGGCGTGAACGCTGGCGGCGGTCCTTGCGCACCGGGTGATTTCCAGTACCTGCCGCGCGAGCAGTCGGTGATCCAGACCTACTCCAACGCCACCACGTCCAAGCGTTACAACAAGCTCCTGCCGAGCTTCAACGTCGCGTGGACGTTCGCCGAGGACTTCGTGCTGCGCGCCGCCGGCTCGCAGGCGATGGCCCGGGCCAACTACACCGACCTGGCCCAGCTCGGCAGCCTGACCAACAACACGCAGGCCTACTACAACGACCGCAAGCAGTTCGGCGCTCCCCTGCCCGGCTGGTACGGCAGCGGCGCCAACCCCGACCTGAAGCCGTTCACGGCGACCCAGTTCGACCTGGCGGGCGAGTGGTACTACGCGCCCGAATCGGTGGTGGGCCTGGACCTGTTCGAGAAGAAGGTGAAGAACTTCGTCGTGCCGGTCACCGTCAACAACATCACGGTGAACGTCGGCGGCACGCAGGAGAACTTCCTGCAGTACAGCACCAATGCCAACGGCCGCTCCGGCACGTCCAAGGGCGTGGAGCTGTACACGCAGCACACCTTCCAGTCCGGCTTCGGCTACATCGCCAACTACACGCTCAACAAGACCAACGAAACCCCGGTCTCGCTGGGCGATACGCAGGTCGGCAAGTCCGAGCTGATCGGCAGCGCGAAGTACGCGGCGAACGTCTCGCTGTTCTATGAAAAGAACGGCCTGCTGCTGCGTGCCACCAGCAACTGGACGGGCCGCACCATGCAGGGTCTCGCCGCCGGTCTCCCGATCTATACGGAGCCGTACAACCAGATCGATCTGAACGGTGACTACGAGTTCAACAAGCACCTGATGGTCACCGCATCGATCATCAACCTGACGAAGTCGCTGCCTCACCAGTACCTCGGTGGCGATACGACGGCACGCCTGTACCAGCTCGAATATGCCGGGCGCCAGTACTACGTGGGCCTGACGTACAAGTTCGGAGATGGTGGTTAAGAAAGACGCGCGCGGGGCCGGGCTTCATGCCCGGCCCCGTGATCGGCCCATCCGCTGGAAGAATCCATGAAAGCTTTGCTCGAGCGTCTTCGTCCCCGCATCCTGGCTGTCACGATCGTCGCACTCGCGAGCATGGGCGCCGCCTATGCGATGAAGAACGATACGTCCTCGTCAGCCACGATTGATCTCGCCAATCCGCTGGTAGGCACGGCGCCGCTCGATCGGCAGGAACTCATCGGCAATTCGCCACCGCCTGGCGAACCGCTGTACTCGGGCATGACGTCGCCCGGCGCGACCCTGCCGCAAAGCGCGACCGAGGCGACGCCCGTCAATCTCAATGTCGACCTCAGCTATCCCTCCGGCGTCGGCATGTCCTACTACTATCCCAGGCCGACCATGATCGGCTTCACCGGTGGCGGCTCGACCTATGGCGGGCAGGCCTCGCCGATGATCATGCCGGTCGTCGGCGATTGGACCGTGCCGCCCGACTATGCGCAGTCCTACTACGACAAGGCGAGCGAAAAGGCCTCGCCGGGTTACTACGCGGTGGATCTCGCCACCTTCCACACCAAGGTCGAGCTGACCGCCACGCAGCGCACCAGCCTGATGCGCTTTACATTTCCGGCGAGCCATCGGTCCAACGTCGTGATCAACCTGCGCCGTGCCGGCGGCGATGTCGAGGTGGTGGGCGATCGCACCATTCGCGGCGTCACCACGGGCGGACGCCCGCTGCGCGACACCGACGGCTCCTGGTTCGTGGCGGAGTTCTCGCGGCCATTCGCCGGGTTCGGCACGTTTCGCGCGAACCACGACCACGAGGGTTATGGCATCGGCGATGCGGACGTGCAGGCGGAACGACGCACGGTGTCCGGCAGCTATGCGGGCGCCTACGTCACCTTCGACACGAAGGCCGGCGAACAGGTGCTGGTGAAGATCGCCCATGGCCACAGCGCCGATGAAGCCGAACAGCGCTTGCGCGAAGAAGATCCCGATGCGGACTTCGACCGCGTGCATGCGCAGGCACGCGCGGCCTGGGCGAAACTGTTCGACCGCGTCGAAGTCACCGGCGGCACGCCCAAGCAACGCATGCTGTTCTATTCGACGCTCTATCACTCCTTCGCCAGCCCGCGGTTGCTGGCGCGCAAGGGCGAACACTTCACCGGCGCGGACGGCAAGGCGCAGGTCGCCACCTACGATCGCTACGGACCGGTGCCCTTCTGGGATACCGGCCGCAACCAGATCACGCTGCTGATGCTGCTCGAACCGGATGTCGTGCAGGACATCATGCGATCCGAACTGGATCGCGCACGCGAACGCGGTTACATGGACACCTCGTTCCACGGCGACCACGCCGTGTTTCTCTACGACGGCGCGTGGCAGCGCGGCATCCCGTTCGACTATGCCGCCGCGTACGAGTACCTGCGCAAGAACGCGACCGATCCCAAGGGGCCACGCGGCTACCTGGCCGAGTACGCGAAGAATGGCTGGATCTCCGACGTCGTGCCGCCGAACAACCCCAGCCCGCCTTACGCCGGCGGCAAGGCCGGCGTCGCCACCACGCTGGAATACGCCTGGGACGATCATGCACTGGCCGATGTCGCTCGCCGCCTCAACAAGACGGACGACGCGGACATGTTCATGCGCCGTGCTGCGAACTACCACAACGTATTTGATCCATCGGTGGGCTTCTTTCGTGGCCGCACCGAGGACGGCAAGTGGATTTCGCCGTTCGATCCGGGCGAGCCGTACTACAACTTCATGATGAAGGAAGGTTCGGGCTGGTCCACGCTGTGGCTGGTACCGCATGACGTGCAGGGCCTGGCGAACCTTCTCGGCGGTCGCGATGCGTTCAACGCCAAGCTCGATGCGTTCTTTTCCACGCCTTACACGGCCAAGGGGATCTGTCGCGACTGCACGGGCCTGATCGGCCAGTACGTGCAGGGCAATCAACCCGACCAGCAAGCCGCCTACCTGTACGCATGGGGCGGACAGCCTTGGAAGACGCAGGCGCTGACGCGCCGCATCCTCGCCGAGATGTACGGCAGCGATGCCAGCGGTTATGGCTTCCCCGGCATGGACGACCAGGGCTCGACTTCGTCGTGGTACGTGCTGAGCGCGATGGGCTTCTATCCGGTCGACCCGTCCAGCCCGGACTACATCATCGGCAGCCCGGTCTTCGATCGCGTCCGCCTGCACATGGGCAACGGCAAGATCCTCGACATCGTCGCGCGCAACAACTCGGCGAAGAACATCTACATCCAGTCCGCCACGCTCAACGGCAAGCCGTGGAACAAACCCTGGTTCAGCCATGCGGACATCGCCAACGGCGCCACGCTGGAGTTCACCATGGGACCCGAGCCGAACAAGCATTGGGGCGCCGATCCGCAGGATGCGCCGCCCTCGATGTCGGCAAGCAGGCAATAACTCCGCTGGTGCCCCTGCCTGGGCAGCAGGGGCCAAGGTTGACCATGAGCGAGGCGGCCTGGCATTGATGTACCCCTCCCCGTGCCAGGCTCGCCTCGCTCATTCTTTTTCCGCAAGACCTCTCATGAGATGCTCGCCGTGCCCCAGCACCGGTAAGATGCAGCGGTGCAATTCCACGGGTACCGGCATGCCAAAGTCTCGCCACTCCGCGCCACCCCAGCCGGCGCCTGCCGCGGGGTCATCGCCGCGGCGCAAGCGCGGACGTCCCGTGCAGGATGCCAACGAAGGCCTGCGCAGGGAGCTGATCGAGCAGTCGGCTCGCCTGTTCCGCGAGAAGGGCTACGGCAACACCACCGTGCGCGACATTGCCGCCGCGGCTGGCGTGCATGCGGGCAGCTGGTTCTATTACTTCAAGACCAAGCAGGACATCCTGCAGGCGGTGATCGAACACGGCCTGACGGTGGCACTCGCGGACATCGAGGCGATCGATATCGATGGCATGCCGCCGCGTGAAGCCATGCGGCAACTCGTGCGGGCCCATCTGCATACCCTGCTCGCGCCGAACCAGGATTTCATTCCGGTCATGCTTTACGAATGGCGCTCGTTGGATGCCTCTGCACAGGAGCACATCATCGCGCTCAAGGATCGCTACGAATCGATCTGGACACGCGTGATCGGGCGGCTTCGCGCATCCGGCGATTGGGCTCAGCCCACGCCGGTGGACCGGCTGTTGATGTTCGGCGCGCTCAACTGGACGGCCCAGTGGTACCAGGAAGGCGCCGGCATCAGCATCGATGCACTGGCTGACCAGGCCTTGCAATTCATCCTGCGCACGTCACCTTGAACTCGGCGCCGCTCAGCTCGCGGCGATCTCCATCAGCACGGCACCAGGCGCTACCTGTGCGCCGACACGGGTAAACAACCCCGTCACGGCACCGGCAAAGGGCGCAGCGATGCTGTGCTCCATCTTCATCGCTTCGACCACCAACAGGCTTTGTCCGGCAAGCACGGCGTCGCCTTCGGCGACATGCAGCGCCACGACACGACCGTTCATTGGTGTAGCGATGCGCCCGTTGCCCGCCTGGCCGCCCTGGCGTTCGGGTCTGGCGTAGGTGGTGTCGATGGCGACGTGTTCAACGCCATCGAATACGAACCAGCATCCGGAATCGATCCCGGCGTAGTCGATGGCGAGGAATGTCTCGCCAAGGCGAAGCATCAGGCAATCCGCCGTTAAAGATAACACTTCGGCCTCGATGACCTCATTGTCGCTTGCCATCTCCCAGCGTTGCGGTCCGAGAGCGCGAACGCGCAAATCCACCGATTCTGCATCGAGTGCAAAGCGGCAGACAGCAGGATAGGCTCGACTGTTGTGCCAGCCTTGCAGCTCAGCGGGATACCGCCGCGACACACCACTGCGCAGATGCGTGAGCAGCACGACTGCCGCCTGGCGCACCTCGATACCAGCCGATGGGCGCTGCCGCGTCGCAGCGGGAAAATGCTGATCGATGAAGGCTGTCGACACGTCACCCGCAACGAACGCCGGATGCGTGACGCATTGATGCAGAAAGGCCCGATTCGTTCGCAGGCCAAGCAGCAGGCAGTCTTCCAGGGCCTTCGCGAGGCGCCGACACGCATCGGCGCGATCGACCCCGTGCGCCACGATCTTGGCGAGCATCGAGTCGTAGTACGGCGGCACGGTCCATCCGTCAGCCAACGCATGATCGGTGCGTACGTCGCCCGGTGCACGCCAGCGGACGACGGTTCCGCTCTGCGGCAGGAAATCCTGCCGTGGATCTTCCGCGCACAGGCGAACCTCGATGGCATGGCCGCCACGCGAGCGGCGCACATCGATCTCGGCCTGCGTCATCGGCAGCGTCTCGCCCATCGCGACGCGAAGCTGCCATTCCACCAGGTCGATGCCGAGCACGGCCTCGGTGACGGCATGCTCGACCTGCAGCCGCGTGTTCATTTCCATGAAGTAGAACGCGCCATCCGGCGCGAGCAGGAACTCCAGCGTTCCCGCGCCCACGTAGCCGATGGCACGGGTGGCCGCCACGGCCACCGCACCCATGCGTTCGCGCAGCTCGGGCGATACCGCGGGTGACGGCGATTCCTCAATCAGCTTCTGGTGCCTGCGCTGTACCGAGCAGTCGCGCTCACCCAGATGGACGATGTTGCCGTGCAGGTCGGCGAACACCTGGATCTCGATATGGCGCGGCTCAATGATGGCCTTTTCGAGTATCAGCTCGCCCGACCCAAAGGCGTTCTCCGCTTCCGAACGGGCGGAGCGCAGCGCGGCGACGAGATGTTCCGGTCGTTCTACGTGCCGCATGCCCCGGCCACCGCCGCCCGCTGCCGCCTTGACCATCACCGGATAGCCGATGCGCGAAGCCTCCCGCAACATGCGTGCGTCGGATACGTCCTCGCCTTCGTAACCCGGCACGCAAGGTACGCCGGCGGCGTGCATCAAGCGCTTGGCAGCGGCCTTGTTGCCCATCGCGCGAATGGTCCCCGCGGCGGGGCCGATGAAGACAAGACCAGCGTCGATGCACGCGATCGCAAACGCGTCGCTCTCCGCAAGAAAGCCATACCCGGGGTGGACGGCTTCCGCGCCGGATCGCCGCGCCGCATCCAGCAGCGCCTCGATGTTCAGATAGGACGCCTGCGGCTGCGATGGACCGATCGGCAGCGCAAGGTCCGCCGCACGGCAATGCGGCGCATCGCGGTCAGCCTCGGCATAGACGACGATGGTGCGCATGCCCAGCCGTCGGGCGGTGCGCTGGATGCGCACGGCGATTTCGCCGCGATTGGCGATCAATACCGAGCGGAAAGCATGCGGCGTCGCCACGATCAATCCTTCCGGTCAGGCAAGGTGTTCATGTACTTGCAGATAATGCCGAGCATGACCTCATCCGCGCCGCCGCCGATGGAGGCAAGACGGCCGTCGCGATAGAAGCGCGAGACGGGGTTGTCCCAGGTGTAGCCCATGCCGCCCCAGAATTGCAGGCAGGTATCCGGCACGATGCGGGCGAGACGTCCCGCCTTGAGCTTGGCCATCGACGCGAGTTCCGTCACGTCCTGGCCACTGACATAGAGCTCGCACGCGCGATAGGTCAGCGCACGCAGCGCCTCCACCTCCGTCTTGAGCTCCGCCAGCTTGAAATGGACCCACTGGTTGTCGAGCACGCTGGCGCCGAACAGCTTGCGTTCGCGGGCATATTCCACCGTGGCCTCGATGCATGCCGTCAGCATCTGCAGGTTGCTCGCCGCCGCCCACATGCGCTCTTCCTGGAACTGCAGCATCTGATACGTAAAACCCCTGCCCTCGTCGCCGATGCGGTAACGCTGCGGCACGCGCACGTCGTCAAAATAGATCAGGCCGGTATCCGAGGCGTTCATGCCGAGCTTGCGGATTTTCTTGCCCACCGACACACCCTTGGTGTCCATCGGCACGATGATCAGCGACTTGTTGCGATGCGCCGCATCGTCGGACGTGTTGGCCAGCAGGCACATCCAGTCGGCCTGCAGGCTGTTGGTGATCCACATCTTGCTGCCGTTGATGATGTAGTCCGCACCATCCTTGCGCGCCCAGGTCTTAATGGCGGCCACGTCCGAACCGGCGCCCTGCTCCGATACGCCGATGCAGGCGACGGCATCGCCGCGGATGGCCGGCGCGAGGAACTGCTTGCGCAACTCATCCGAACCGAAGCGCGCGAGCGCCGGCGTCGCCATGTCGGTCTGCACGCCAATTGCCATGGGCACGCCGGCGCAGTGGATGTGGCCAAGCGTCTCGGCCATGGCCACGGCGTAGGAGTAGTCCAGACCGAGGCCGCCGAACGCGGTCGGCTTGGCGATGCCGAGAAAACCCAGCTCGCCCATCTTCTTGAAGAGCGCCCTGGCGGGAAACATCTCCGCCGCCTCCCATGCATCGACGTGTGGATTGATCTCGCTGTCGATGAAGCGCTTGAGGCTGCGCTGCAATTCCTGGTGTTCGTGGGTGAACTGCATGGCGCTTCGCTCCGACGGATCTTTGCGTGAGGTGAAGGTGGCTTACGGACGCGCAACGGCGAACTGGAC
Source organism: Dyella jiangningensis (assembly GCA_000632805.1). Classification (GTDB taxonomy): domain Bacteria; phylum Pseudomonadota; class Gammaproteobacteria; order Xanthomonadales; family Rhodanobacteraceae; genus Dyella; species Dyella jiangningensis. The sequence goes on from CP007444.1 coordinate 2,138,078, forward strand.
GGGCCGCAATGCACGGCGGCGTGCCTCGTCGCAGACACCGAGCACGAAGGCCATGACCTTGCGGGTGTCGCGCGGATCAATCACCCCGTCATCGAGCAGCCGCCCAGAGAGGGTGAAGGCGTCCGACTGCCGCTCGAAGGTATCGACGACTTGGGCGCGCATGGCGTCGATGGCTGCCTGATCCACGGCTTGCCCCCTGCGGCCCATGCCAGCCGCCATGACGGTTGCCATGGTGTCCGCGGCCTGCTCCGCCCCCATCACGGCCGTCTTCGCGTTGGGCCAGCTGAAGCAGAAGTCCGGAAAGAACCCGCGCCCCGACATGCCATAGTTGCCTGCGCCGAACGACGCGCCGCAATGCACGGTGATGCGCGGCACCGTGGCGTTGGACATGGCCTGGATCATCTTCGAGCCATGCTTGATCATGCCGCCCTGCTCCGAGGCCTTGCCGACGATGAAGCCCGTCGTGTTCTGCAGATAAAGCAGCGGGAGGTCGGCCTGGCAGCACGCCTGGATGAAATGCGCGGCTTTGGTCGCGCCCGCCGGATCCAACGGCCCGTTGTTGGTGATGATGCCCAGGCGCATGCCGCAGATCGCCGCATGGCCCGTCACCGTGGCGGGACCGTAGTCGGGCTTGAACTCGAGGAACTCCGAGCCATCCACGAGCCGCGCTATCACCTCGCGCATGTCAAGCGGCTTGCGATGGTCGGTCGGCGCGATGCCGAGCAGTTCCTGTGCATCGAAGCGCGGAGGCGCATACGATCGGTCGCCCGGTGGCAGGTCACGATTCCAGTCGAGCGCCGCAAGCAGCTCGCGGGCGATGCGCAATGCGTCCGCGTCGTCTTCCGCGAGATACTCGGCCTGGCCCGATTGCGTGGCATGCATCTGGGCGCCGCCCAGCTCTTCCTCGGTGGCGACTTCACCCGTGGCGGCCTTGAGCAGGGGCGGCCCTGCCAGGAACGCACGCGCCCGATCGCGCACCATGACCACGTAGTCCGACAACCCAGGCATATAGGCACCGCCGGCCGTACTGGAGCCATGCACCACGCTGATCACGGGAATGCCTGCCGCCGACAACCGCGCAAGCCAGTAGAAGATACTGCCGCCGTTGACGAACGTCTCGACGCGATACGTGAGCAGGTTGGCTCCGGCCGATTCGACCAGGTGGATGAACGGCAATTTCTGCGCAAGCGCGATTGCTTGCGCGCGCAGGAATTTCTCGACGCCCATCGGCTGCACGGCGCCCGCGTCGATGCCGGCGTCGTCCACCACGATCATCGCCCGCACGCCACGGACCCAGCCGATGCCGGCGATGAAACCACCACCGGGCACGGAGCGCTCCGGATCGGGATGATCAAGGCCAAAGCCCGCGAGCGTGGAAAGCTCAAGGAATGGCGCGCCCGCATCGAGCAGGCGACCGAGCCGTTCGCTCGGCAACAATTGTTCGCGCCGCTCGAAGCGCTCGCGGGACGCTTCGGACTTGCTCTGCGTGCGCGCCTCCAGCGCGCGTAGCCGATCGACCAGCGCGCTCACCGCGCCATGGTTCTGCCGATAGGCGTCGCTGTCTGGCGCAATGCGCGATTCAAGCGCCGGCATGAGAAATCTCCTGGAGGAATAACGACGACACCGTCCTGGCAACCAGGCGCGATGCGCCTTTCCTGTGGAAGCGTTGGAATGCATTCGTCATCGCCGCCACGCCTCCTGCGCCGCGGGGTGGTCGACGGGAACGCGCACCGGCATCGAGAGCAGCACCTGCGCCATGCCCTTGCCCAACGGATCGCTGCGCAGCGATGCCATGCCCCCGCCACCGAGCGCCTGTTCGCAGACGAAATTCATCGCATGGATGCCGGGCAGTTCGTAACGCGTGACCCGGCCGGTGACCAGGTGTGCCAGGTATGCCGCCACGGCCTCTTCGGTCAGCTGTGACATGAGCAAAGGCAGGTCCTCAGGCCGGCGCGCGATCACGCCGATATTGGAGATATCCCCCTTGTCACCGCTGCGCGCATAGGCGAGTGCGATGAGCGGCACCTCGCGCGTGGCTGCCGCGACCGGCAACCACGGTTCGCGCATCGCTGGCGACGGGGACTCCAGGGGCATTCCACCGTCAGGCACATTCACCGTGACGCTCTCGCCATCCGGCAGCGTCACGCGTGGTTGCACGCGCGACTTGTCGACCAGAAAGGCAAACTGCTTGATGGCGGGCACCACGCTCGGCCGCCCGCCCGCGCCCGTCGTGCCGGGCGCCCACGACGTTGCCGCGGGAGCGACTTCGCGGGCAAACAATTCCAGTGCCTGCTTATGGGCATGCGTGACCGCCAGCCACATGACGGATTCGAATGGCGGCACCTGCGTTCGATGTGGGCCGAGCGACCAGGCCGAACCCAACGTTTCAACGTGCGTGGCGCTGTAGTCCGGCAAGCCCAGCTGACGGAACAGTCCGCGCGTGCGTTCGAGGATGGCCTCGGCCGTGCGGCGTGCCTTTCGGTCTGCATCGAAACCCACCACGGTGAGCTGCCCGTTCGCACGATAGCCATCGGCGTAGGTGGCGCTGACCTTGTAATACGGTGTCGGCGAACGGCCGCGCGCGCCGGATACTTCCACCCGATGCTCACCCGCCTGCTGCATCGTGACTTGGGTGAAATCGCATACGACATCGGGCAACACGTAGGCCGCCGGATCGCCGATCTCGTAAAGCATCTGCTCGCCGACCGTGGCCGGCGTCACCAGGCCTCCCGTGCCTTCGGGCTTGGTCACGACGAAGCTGCCGTCACGGTGGCATTCCACCATCGGGTATCCGCTGTGCGCCCAGTCGGGCACGGCCTCCCAGTCGGTGTGCAGTCCGCCGGCACCCTGGCAGCCGCACTCGATGATGTGACCCGCGAGGCTGCCGGCCGCGAGGCGATCGTAGTCGTCTGCCGCCCAACCGAAACCATGCATCAGGGCGCCCAGCGTGACGGCACTGTCGACGCAACGCCCCGTGATGACCACCTGCGCGCCAGCATCGAGCGCGGCCTTGACTGGCAGCGCGCCGAGATAGGCATTGGCGCTGATGACCTTCTCCGGCAGCGCCTGCCCCGTCTGCAACTCGCGGACATCCTCTTGGCGCAACGCGGGCAGCAGCGGCATGATGTCATCGCCATCCACCACCACCACGCGCACGTCCACACCGAGCTCTTCCGCGAGGTCCTTCAACGCGGCGGCGCAGCCTTGCGGGTTGACGCCGCCCGCGTTGGCGACGATGCGAATGCCCTGCGCCAGGCAATCCTTGAGCACCGCTCGCATCGCGACACCCACGAAGTCGGTCGCGTAACCGAGCGCGGGATCCTTCATGCGCGCGGAAGCCAGCAGCGACATGGTCAGCTCGGCCAGGTAGTCGAACACCAGGAAATCGATGCGCCCCGACGCAACCAGCTGCAACGGACCCGTAATGCTGTCGCCCCAGAACCCGCTCGCTCCGCCGATGACGATGGTGTCCCTGGGCATGTCAGTGCGTTGCTCCGCGTTCCTCTCGGCCGGTCTTGCGGCGTCGCGGGCCGTTCCCGCCAGAGCGATCAATCGCTGGCATCGGCCTCGATCCGCGCTGCTCGATAAGGAGTTCACGACCCTTGCTCACGCGATGCCTGCCTCGTAGGGAGAGTCGGCCCGATGGCCTGCCGGCAATACTAAATCATTTGCTTGAATAAATAACAATCGGCCGCCATTCGCAGCCGCCATTGATCAGAGCCCAGCGAGCGGCATGTCGCCGGCCCGCTTGCGAGTGATCCGGACCGCTCAGTGCAGGTCCATGCCCGGCTGCCAGCCGCTCCTCGCGAGAAAGGCTTTGGGGTCGCTCATGGCGAGGATGTCGCTGATGGCCTGGCGCTTGTCGGCGGTATGCAAGTAATAGGATTTGGCGATGCGATAGCCGACCCAGTAGCCGATATCACCGGGCTTGCTCAGCGTGCCGTTGTAGAGCCACTTGGAGAGATCGGTCTTGTCTTCGTCCGCCACGAAATCCGTCTCGATGTCTTTTTCGCGCCCCTTGGTCATGGCGGCGAGTTGCACATAGGAAACGCTGCCTGAAATCTGCTCGGCCACGAACTCCGCTGCACCTTCGATCAGCGATTCCTCAAGCACCGTCGGCTTGGGATCGTCATAGATCGCCGGCGCCAGCCGCGCCTGCTGCACGTGCGCATATTCATGGGCCAGCACATGCACGAAGCGGTCTTCGAGGTTGGGGTCGAGATAGCTGATCGCGCACAAAGCCTCGATACCGATCATGACGCCGGACGCATCGGAGATACCCACGGGCTTGCCCCGCCCCACCACGATCGTTACCGGCGCCGACTTCATCGGCGGATAAAGCTGCGCCAGTCTGGCCAACGCCACATCCAGCCGCTTGCGTACCTGGGGCAGCGTCGCCATGCAGCGCTTGGCATCCGCATAGATCGCAGGATGTTTCTCGATGGCGGCGGCTATCGCATCAGCGGTCACCTTGCGCTCCGCAGCAAATCGATGGAGGCCGTCGGAGCCGCCATCCAGATAATCCTTCTGAAGTTGCTGCGCCGTCGGTTGCCCCCCGGCCGCGTCGTAGACCTTGTAGAAGCGATAGACGTCTTCGATATGGACGGCCGGTGCGGAGCCCGGATCATCACCAGGAGCTGCGTGGAGCACGCAGGACAACAAAAGGGCCACCAGCGCCGCGCAAAGGATTGTCGCCTTGTTCGCCATCACCTGCCTCGCTTCGGTTTGCCTGCGTCGACGCCCGCCTTCCACGGGCACGGGAAAGCCAGGAACTCAAACGTGACCCGGCGCGCCAAGCTCCACATCCGCGGCATGGGCAACGGTATTGACTCGATCGGGATACGCAAGCCAGCGAATGGCGGCATTCAGTTCAGTCACCATGTCCCGCGCCGGGATCACGCGGTCCTCCGAGAGACGAAGATCTTCCGTGGTATGCGCGTCCTTGAGCAGGGTCAGATCGTAGCCGCGATCCAGCGCACCGTGCGCCGTGGATCGAATGCACCAGTTGGTCATGGCGCCGGCCAGCACGATATGGGTGACGCCTCGTCGCGCAAGCTCCGCCTCCAGACCGGTCTGCTCGAACGCCGAGTTGTAGCGCTTGTGGATGAGCGGCTCGTCGCTGCGAGGCTGCAGTTCGTCGACCCAGCGCCAGGCATCGGACCCCTGCTGCAACTCGTCGTCATGGTGCTGCACCCAGATCACCGGCACGCCCACCTGGCGCGCGCGGGAAACCGCGAGGTCGACGTTGCCGATCACCTTTTCCCTGTTCCACGCGGAGGCCACGATGCCGATCTGTACGTCGACGACCAATAGCGCGGCCTGGTTTCCGGAACGGACGGTTGCCATGGTGGATTCCTCGCACGGGACGGAATGCACGCCTGTGGTTCATGGCCCATCGTGCAGATACAGAGGCCATGGCAGCGGCGCGACATCTTCGCATGCTCACGCGCACCTTGCAGACCCTGAACGAGAGAGCCCTCCGGGAATTCACCATTTGCGCCTGTAGAGTTAGCGCGCACCGGCAGGCTTGAGATCCTGCAAGGTGGTCGGAATCAATTCGGCGACCGTGGGGTGGATATGCACCGCGTGCGTCACGGTCTGGTATGGCGCCTTGGCATACATGGTGTCGAGCAGGCAGTGGATGGCTTCGTCACCGTTGACGCCGAGGATGGCGGCGCCTAGCAGCTGGTTGCTTTTGCCATCCACGATCACTTTCATGAAACCCTGCGTTTCCCCACGTTCGATCGCCCTGCCCACGCGCGCCATCGGCCGCACGCCCACACGCACGTCATACCCTTTGCGAAGGGCCTCCTGCTCGGTGAGCCCTGCACGCGCGAGCGGCGGATCGATGAACAAGGCGTAGGTGACGATGCGATCGGAGATCTTCCGTGGCTCGTTGTCGAGCACGTTTGCGGCGACGATCTCGTAGTCGTTGTACGAGGTATGGGTGAAGGCGCCCTTGCCATTGCAATCGCCCATCGCCCAGATGCCTTCGACGTTGGTGCGGCAGGCATCGTCCACCATGATATAGCCATGCTCGTCCGTTGCCACGCCGGCCTTGTCCAGGCCCAGCATGTCGGTATTGGGCCGGCGACCGACCGCGAGCAACAAATGCGTGCCGCGGACTTCCATGCGTGGCTCGGCGCACTTCGCCACGATACCGACATCGCCCGCCTGCCCCTGAAGTTCGATGCACTCCGCGCCAAGGTGCAGGGTGATGCCATCGCGCTGCAGGATCTCCACGATGGCGGCGGATACCTCAGGATCTTCACGGGGAAGGAATCGCTCGCTGCGCTCGACAATGGTCACGTCGGCGCCGAAACGCCGGAACATCTGCCCGAACTCCAGCCCGATATAGCTGCCACCGACGACAATGAGGTGCCGTGGCAGCTCGCGAAGATCCATCATCCCCACGTTGGTGAGGTAAGGCACCGTATCGACGCCCGGAAAATCCGGCACCACGGCGCGGCCACCCACGTTGAGAAAGAACTCGTTCGCCTCGATCACCGTGTCGCCCACCCGCAGCGTGCGCGGCGATTCGAACATCGCATGCCCTCGCAGCAGCGTCACGTTCGGCATGCCGTCCAGCCAGGATTCCACGTTGCCGCGCGAACGCTCCGAAATGCCGCGGGTCCGCTTCCACACCTGCTCCATGTCGATACGGACGTTACCTCCGTGATGCACGCCGTATTCCTCGGCGCGGCGCGCCATTTGCGCGGTGTACGCGCTCGCCACCATCGTCTTGGTAGGGATGCAGCCGGTGTTGACACAGGTGCCGCCCACCAGCTTGCGTTCGATCACGGCCACCTTGCGACCCGACTTTCCAAGGCGCTCGGCCAATGACGGCCCGGCCTGTCCGGCCCCGACAACCACGGCATCGAATTGCTGGTTCATGAGGTGCGCCTGTGCATCGACAAGGCGGCGAGCGTCGCATCCGGCGCTTTAAGGAACCGTCAACGCGGGCGCGCGCGGGCTAGCGACGCTTGATCAATGCGAACAGCGGCGTCGAAATCAGCAATACCAGCAGCGCCTTGCGATCAAGCTCGGCTGACTGACCCAGCACCACGCTCAGGCAATACAGGCAGGCCACCAGGCCGACAACGATGAACAGCTGCGTCTTGCCGCTGGTCATGCCCAGGGTCCGATTGAGCCGCCACATGGCCACCACGGAATAGATATAGGGCACCGACATGAGAATCACCGTGGCGTCGGTGATATGGGCGAACTGCGTGGCGACATCCGGCGATGTCGACACCAGCAGCATCACCATCATCATCAGCCCGGTGATCACCAGGTTCTGTACCGGCATGCCATGACGGTTGGTCTGTGCAAACCTTGCGGGAAACATGCCGTCGTTCGCGGCTGCCTGCGCGGACTGCGCCACGATGAGAATCCAGCCGACCAGCGACCCGGCCGCCTTGAGAATGGCGGCCAGCGAGATGCCGATGGCGGCCCATGGCCCCAGCATCATCCGTGCTGCCTCGGCGAACGGCGCCCCGGAAATACGCAACTCCTTGCCGGGAATGACGCCCATCAGCACCGTGCAGCAGGAAATGTAGATCACCGTGGAGATCAGCAGGCCGATGATCGTGGCGAGCGGAACATTGCGCTTCGGGTTCTCGATCACGCCGGCCGACACGGCCGCGCTCTCCACCCCGAGGAACGCCCACAGGGCGATCGAAGCGCTGCGCTCGATCGCCGAATGCAAGGGCACGCCGCCGGGATTCCAGCTCTCCATGAACACCTGCGGCTGGAACCAGAACCACCCAAACAGGCCCACGAACGCAATGGGAACGATGCCCGCGATGGTGCTGACGGTGGTGAACCCGCCCACCAGTTTCGCATCACGGGTATTGACCCAGACGAAGAGCCAGATGATGGCGGCAGTACAGGCGTTGGCTACCCATGGGTGTTTCAGTGACGGGAAGAAGATGGCGAGATACCCCGTCACGGAAACCGCGATGGCCACGTTGCCGATCACGTTCGCAAACCAGTACAGCAGGTTGGTCTGGAAGGCCGGGAACCGCCCGACGTGATCGCGCGCGTAAGCGTACGGGCCTCCCGCCTTCGGCTCGACCATCGCCAGGTGTGCAAACACCAGGCCCAGCGCACTGGCGCCAATCGCCGCGATCACCCAGCCCAGGATAGAGACGCTGCCGACATTGGCCAGGCTCGAGGGCAGCAGGAACAGGCCGGTTCCAACCATGTTGGCGACCACCAGGGAGGAGGCGCCCACCAAGCCCATTTTCTTGCCGCCCCCTGTCACCATGGTGAGCGTTCCTCAGGACTCCAGGCACTGTATGTAGTACTCGCCATCCTCGACCTCGACGCCATGCGTGTCGTGTCCGAACCCGGGAAAGGCGTGATCCCAGCTCTGCAGCGCTCGCAGATAGCCGATATAGGGACCATCCGCAGGGCCCGCCGCCTCGCCGGGCATCAGCATCGGGATGCCCGGCGGGTAAGGCACCACGCTGGTCGCCAGCGTGCGATTCGCCAGGTTGCCCAGCGCGACACGCTCGACCCTGCCGCGAATCAGTTGCTGATACGCATCGGCCGGCGTCAGCCGTATCTCGGGAAGATTCGAGTAGGCGCTCTGAAGGTGACGCGTCTGTCCGGTCTTCTTCAGTTCGGCAAACATCTGGTCTCCCAGGTCACGCAACCCGAGCCCGGCGTAACGCTCCGGATGGCTCGCGACCAGATTGGGCATCACCCGCTCGAGTGCCCGGTTTTCGTCGTAGTCGCGCTTGAAGTCCAGCATGGCGGTCACCAGCGTGCTCCACTTCGCCTTGGTGATGCCGATCGAGAACAGGAACAGCACGGCGAAATCGCTGGTCTTTTCAACCTCGATGCCACGGGCGTCCAGGTACGCCGTGAGCAGCGTGGCCGGGAACCCGTGGTCAGCGAACGACTCGTCGTCCTGCACGCCGGGCGTAAGCACCGAGACCTTGATCGGGTCGAGCATGCAGTAGCCATCTTCGAGCTGGCCGAAACCGTGCCAGGTTTCGCCCGGGTGCAGCACCCATGCATTGGAATCGGTCGCAAGCCATTCCGGCGAGGCATCGGCAAACGCCACGCGGTTGCCGTTTTCATCGGTCACTTCGTCCGGGTTCCATGTGCGGAAGAACCATGAACCCTTGTTGGCGAAATCGCGATTCAGGCGCCCCACGATCTGGCGGAAATTGATGGCCTCGTCGATGCTTTCGCGGGTCAGCGAAAGGCCGCCCACGCCATCCATCATCGAGGCAGCCACCTCGTTGGAGGCGATGATCGGATAGAACGGCGACGTGGAGCCGTGCATCATGAACGATTCGTTGAAACGTGCATGCGGAATCGCGCCCCGCCCATCACGCACATGGATGTACGACGCCTGCGAGAACGCGGCCAGCAGCTTGTGCGTGGAGTGCGTGGTGAAAACGGTCGGCCCGTTCGGGTCATGCTCGGAGGCCGGCCCATGCATGGCCAGGCGGCCCGCATAGAGCGGATTGAAGCGACCGTAGCCGTACCACGCCTCATCGAAATGCACGCGATCCACCCAGCCGCCCACCTCCTGCAGCACGCGCTTGGTGTTATAGCAAAGGCCATCGTAGGTGGAATTGGTGACCACCACGAACACCGGCTGCTGGTCGGCCAGACCTTTGGAGAGGCTGTTGTTCGCCACCGCGTTGCGCACGTTGGCCTCCACGAACTTGTCCGGATAGATCGGGCCGATCAATCCGTAGCGATTGCGCGACGGCACCAGGTAATGCGGCACACCGCCGGTCATGGTGAGTCCATGCTCGATCGACTTATGGCAATTGCGGTCGCACAACACCACCTGGTCGCGGCCGACGCAAGCCATGAAGATGATGCGATTGGACGTCGACGACCCGTTGGTCACCGTGTAGCTACGGTGCGAACCAAAAATGCGCGAGATGTACTTCTCGCTCTCGCCGATAGGCCCCGTGTGATCCAGCAGTGATCCGATTTCCCCGACGCTGATCGAAAGATCGGTGCGGAAGACATGCTCGCCGTAGAAGTCGTAGAACGCGCGGCCGGTCGGATGCTTGAGGAATGCCGTACCACCGGTGTGGCCCGGTGTATGCCACGAGTATTCGTGTACCTGGTTGAAGTTGGCCAGCGCCGTGGTGAGTGGACCGAGCAGCGCGGCAAGATAGATCTTCATGGCCGCCTGCACGCGACCGGCCACGAACGTGGCCGAGTCCTGCGAGATCCATATCAGCTCGTTGATTGCCTGCACGATCTCCACGTTGAGCGTGCGCGCCTTGCCAGGCTCCGTCATCAGGAAGATCGGCACGTTCTCGTTGCGCGAGCGCACCGTATTGATGAGATCGATGGCGGCGTTGTTGTCGCCGTCGCCCCCATCCGAGCCCGGCAGCGACCAGTCGATAAGCATCGCGTGAAGCGCCGAATCCGCCATGATCATCGAGCGGCCGTCGTCGACGTTGGCTGCCGTCACCGTTTCGATGTTCCGGTCCGCGAACTCGTTGGCCAGCGTGCGGCAGGCGCGTCCACCTGCGCTTTCCGTGCCGATATGGGAATGGACCAGCAGCACGCGGAACTTCTGGCGCAGGTTTCGACGTTCGAGCATGACGATTCTCCTGGTTGGCAAGCCTGAAATGGCTGAGTTCGTTGAGTCCGATAGAACGGTTATCGAAAGGCGCGCGCGTGCGGCCTCGTCATGGCAGGCACGCCCTCCTTTGTCCTGGGCGGCCTCGGCAGCCGCCTCGTTTGCCGCTGCCCGTCGATCGAGAACTCTTGCGCACAAATGAATGGAAGCCACCTGCACTGCCGTCCACGACGACCGTCAATCGGGAATGCGCCATGGCAATCGCCGCCGCGCCCAGCACGGTGGCCAGCGAACCGAAGATGACGATGCCGCGTGGCGCCCAGGTTGGCGGAAAGCATGAAGATGCCGGAGCCCATGATGGTTCCGGCCACCATGAGCGTGGCTGCCACAAACCCGATCTTCCCTGGCTCAGCCATGACTGTCCCTCATCGGCAAGACGCCGACTCAGTGCTTCTTCTTGCCGTCCTTGCTCTTCTTGGGCGACACCGACTTCTCGGCGATCACGCGCACCCACATGTCGCCATTGCTGTCGGCATGCACGTTCTGCACTTCGCGCCCGAAGCCCGGGAACCTCTTGCCGTAGGCTTCCACCGCCTTGAGGAAATTGACGATCGTGCCGCCCTTGGGATCGACACGCTCACCCGGCATCAGCACCGGAATGCCGGGCGGATACGGCACGATCATCAGCGCCGCCGTTCGGCCGGCCAATTCGGTGATCCGCACTTCTTCCGTGTTGCCGTGGATGAGGTGCTGGTACGCCTCGGCCGGCGTCATCACCTGCTCCGACAACACCTCGCCCGCCTGGTTGGCCATGGCCTGCAGGTCAAGCTCACCCATCACGGCATGCATCTCATCGCACAACTCCGGCAGCGTCATCTCGCGATAGCGGCCGGGATAGGCATGCGCGAGATCGGGCAGCGCCTCCTCCAGCATCGCCTTGCGGTCGAACAGCCGCTTGAAGGACATGAGGGTCTCCAGCAATGTTCCCCACTTGCCCTGCGTGGTGCCCACCGAGAACAACACCAGCACCGTATAGTCACCGGTGCGGGCAATCGCCTGCCGGCGTGCATCGAGGAACTTCGAGAGGATGGCGCCGGGAATGCCTTGCTTGGACAGCTTGCCCTTCGCATCCGTGCCCGGGCAGAGGATGGTGACCTTGGTCGGGTCGAGCATGCAGAAATCGTCTTTCACCACGTCATCCGGCAAGCCATGCCAGGACTCGCCCGCCCTCAACGTCCAACACTCGGGCGACGTCACCAGCGTATCGAGCGGCGCTTCCTGGAAGGCGATCTGCTTGCCCTTGATGGTGACCTTGGGTGGCTGGAACAGCGAGAAGAACCACTCGCCCTCGTCCTTGAAGCGCTGGTTCGCGGTGGCGACCGCGCGACGGAACGCGACGGCGAGGCCGACCGTCTCGCGCAGCAACGCCGGTCCCGAGGGTTCATCCATCATGGCCGTAGCGATGTCCAGCGACGCGATCAGCGGGTAGTACGGCGATGTCGTGCCGTGCATCATGAACGCTTCTTTGATCGGCGACCACGCGATCTCGCCTCGCTTGCTGTTGCTTACGTGGATGTAGGACGCCATCGAGAACGCCGGCAGCATCTTGTGGGTCGACTGCACGGCAACCACGGTGGGCCGGTCTTTCATGTCCCGCGGCACACCCATCGCAAAGCGGTGCCTGTAGATCGGGTGGAACTTTCCATAGGCGTACCACGCCTCGTCGAAATGCACGCGCGGCACGCTGGCCGACAGCAGTTCGGTCACCTTGTCCACGTTGTACAGAAGTCCGTCGTAAGTCGGGTTGGTGACCACGGCGTACACCGGCTCCTTCGACGTCGCCCCTTCGGTAAGCGGCGATTCCGCGATCAGGCTCTGGATATGCGCCCGCGTAAACCGCTTGGGAGGAATCAGACCGATCATGCCGTAGCCGTTGCGGCTCGGCTGGAAATACACCGGCCGCGAGCCTGCCAGTGTCATCGCATGGTTCAGCGATTTATGGCAATTGCGATCGGCGATCACCATCTCGTCGCGCCCGACCGAGGTCTGCACCACGATGCGGTTGGAGGCGGACGACCCGGCCAGCACGTAGAACGTCCAGTCGGCACCGAACACGCGTGCGGCCATGCGCTGCGATTCGGCCGGTGGACCTTCGATGTCGAGCCACGAACCCAGCTCGACGTTGGAGATGCCGATGTCGGCACGCATGATGTTCTCGCCGAAAAACTCGTGGAACTCTGCGCCGGCGGGATGCTTGAGGTAGGCCGCGCCACCCATGTGGCCCGGGGCATCCCATTGGTACGCGCCTTCTTCCGTGAGCTTCTTCAGCGCCTTGAAGTACGGCGGGAGCAGGCCGCTGTGATAGTCGTCGATGGCGAAATGGAGGCGACGGGCGAAGAACTCCGGCGTCTCGCTGCCGATGTTCACGTACTCCCTCACCTCGCGGATCAGGCTGAGCGGAACATCCGGCGTCTCGACGCTGCGGGTGAACAGGAAGATCGGCACCCGCAGGGACTTTTCCCGCACGGCACGGACGATGGCCATGACCGGCTGCTCCGCCATCGCGGCGGTTTCACCGAGGTTCCAGTCGATGGCCACCGCCGAATACGAAGGCTTGCCGCGTGCGAGCGCGAGGCCATCCTCGCAACTCAGCGCCTGGACGACTTCGATGCCCCGGTCCTGTACCGCCTTGCCCAGTCTCACGAGGGCAAGTCGCAACACGGACCCTTCATCAGGCAGATCGCTCGTCACGTACAGAATCCAGGGGCGATTCATCGACATGGGAAGACCCTCTCGTGATGGATGCCGGCTCTCGTTGCCGGTCGTGCAGCCAGGCCGATCTCAGGGGTTGAGGTCATAACGGAACGTGGTCTGCAAGCGCTGCCCCTGCCCGCGTGCATCGGTCAGGTCGATGTTCTGGCCCCACAGGTATTCCACACCGAACATCGCGCGCTCGCTGAACTGCCACGCCAGGTTGAGCGAAGCGAACTTGGTGCTCTTGGGCATGGTCGAGTCGATCAGCATGTTGGACTGCGGGCTGATGCGCAGATAGCCGTAGGACATGCTGGAGGTCAGGTTCTCAAGCCACGCGTGCGTATAACCCGCACCGTAGCCGCGTGCGCGGATGGCTCGCAGATCGCCCTCGGGCGTGAAGGCTGCATCCAGGCCCAGGCCTGAAATGTCCTGCAGGAAGTTGGCGTAGCCCTTGCCGTAGCTGACCCACCCCTGGACGCTGTCGTGCTCGAACAGCTTGGTTGTCGCGGTGAGCTGCGAGGCATACCCCGACGTGCTCCGCGTCCGCGCCTCTGCGTTTTCCACTCGCAGGTCGCGGAACAGGTTGGCCCATTGGATGTGCCAGTCCGGCGCCTGCCAACGCAGGCCCAGGGTGATGTCGGGGCGACGCGAGTAGGTCTGGAATTGCGCGAGCACGGTGGGCACCGTGATATCGGCGTTCGGCTTTTCCAGCGACATGGGAAGCGTCAGCACGCTTTCGCCGCTGCGATAGAGCACCGGCGAGAAGCGGATCTGCGGGCCGTACTTGAAGGTGAAGGAGTTCGGGCCTTCATAGTCCAGCGTGTTGGGGAACACGTCGATGTCGGTGAAGGCGGAGATGTTGTAGCCGGCAAGCAACGAATAGTGATCGTTTTCCAGCTCGCCGTAGAAAGCTTGCAGGTTGTACGGCATGTCGCCGGTGCCGCTGCCGAAGAAGTTGTTCTTGTAGACCACCTTCAACGTGCCGTAGTCGGTCTCGCGACGATAGTCCATACGGAAGATGCTCTGCTTCGCACTCATTTCAGAGCGCCGTCCGCTGTCGTAGAACGGCTGTCCCCGCACGGGAATCGAAGACGGCACGAACAAGTCCGGTGCACCCATGTAGGTGCTGTCGACCATCGCATCGAGCTGCGCCACGAGATCGACCTTGAGAAGGTTGCCGGTGTCGCCCAGCCGCACATAACCCTCGGGTAGCGGCTCGCTGGCGCCGGCCATCGCCGACGGCGGTCGGTACGGGGGCGGCGTCGAGGGTGCCGGCGCCGATGCCGCGCTCACCAGCGGCGCCGCGGGAGCTGCCGCGGGCTTGGCTGCCGCTTGCGCCTTCTCCTTGGCTTCCAGTTCATCCAGGCGCGACTGCATCTTCTGCATCACCTGCTGCTGCGCCTGCATCTGCGCCCTCACCTGTTCGAGCTGCGCCTTGAGTTCGGCGGTCTCGGAGGATTGCGCGTGCACGTTTGGACTTGTCGCGGCGATACCGCACAACAGAAGCGGCGCGAGAGCGCGCGCACTTCTCGACGAGGAACCGGAATGCTTCCCGTACATGACGACACCCCTCGGATCAGGTTGACAGGAGTTGCACGCAATCGGCTTTCGATGACGTCCGGAATCCCCTTTCCGGAACGACTGCCCGGGCCGCGAAGGGCGACCTTCCCTCAAGGTCGCGCATGGAGAAAAACATCGCTGCGGTGATACACCCGACGATGTGTAGACGTGTTGAAAAACCGCTGTTTTTTCGCACATCTGGCGAACTACGTAGCGATATCGCCATCGCTCCGACGAACTACCTACGTAGAACTACGCAACACTTTCGACACTTCGAAAAGGTGCGTCATTTTTTCGCTTCAGTCTCGCGATTTTTCACGGCGCATCCATGGAAAAAGCCCATGGCGGGGCACAGAATGATTCACATGAAAAGCAATGGCTCATGCAT
This sequence comes from Dyella jiangningensis, assembly GCA_000632805.1. Classification (GTDB taxonomy): domain Bacteria; phylum Pseudomonadota; class Gammaproteobacteria; order Xanthomonadales; family Rhodanobacteraceae; genus Dyella; species Dyella jiangningensis. The sequence continues at coordinate 2,153,347 of CP007444.1, forward strand.
CGCTGTTGACGACCCATTGACTGAAACGGAGCGGCCCTGCGCGACGCACTGATGCGCCACGGATCGGCCGGCGCGCTATGGCGCAATCGCCAGGGAAACGAACACGGGGACGACCATCAACGTTAGGGGGCTCTATGTTTTCACCGCGCTTCGCATTGCCGGCATGCCTTACCTGCCTGGTGTTGGCCTCGACACCCGTGCTCGCCGACGACCACCCCATGCTCGATTACTTCTCGGTGAGCGGCGGCGTGTTCGCCAACAGCTTCTCCGGCAGCCTGCGGGCGGACGGAAGCCTCAAGAACTCCGGAACCACGCTCGATTTTTCGCGCGATCTTGGCGAGGGCGGCACGCGCTACCTGCCGTTCTTGAACGTGTCCTGGCGCCCGTGGGATCGCCACGAGTTCGAGTTCGACTACTACCACGACTCCTCCAGCCATTCGCGTACGCTCGACCGCTCGCTGGAGTTCAACAACCAGACCCTGCTCGTCGGCACGACGCTCAAGTCCGATTTCACTCTTGACGCCTACGGCGTGACCTACCGCTACTGGGCGTGGATAGGCGACAAGGGCGCGTTCGCCGTCGCCGGCGGCCTGCAGGCTTACAGCTTCGATCTCAAGCTGACGGGAACCGTCACCGCAAGCGGTGCCGGAGGCGCCACGTCCACCTCGCGCGAGGGGCATGCCAAGGCGTCCACCGACCTGCCCGACCCGTCGATCGGTGTCTCGTACCGCTACCAGTTCGAACCGTGGGCGCGCCTTGTCACCGATGCGGGCGCCTTCAAGGCGAACATCGACAAGATCGATGCGACGCTCTACAACTTCCGCCTCGGCGTCGAGTTCTACCCTTGGGAAAACTGGGCGATCATCACGCAGTACTCGTACAACAAGATCGATGCGGACGTGGAACAGAACCGCTTTCGCGGCAATGTCACCTTCCGGTTCAGCGGAGGCCAGGTGCTTCTGAAGTACCGCTTCTAGCCCCGCCCGAGCGGCAACATCGCGACGAGTACACCGACATGGAGCAACCCTTTCCATGACGACTCGACATCTTCCGCTGCTGGCCTGGCTGCGCGGATACGATCGCTCATGGACCAGGAGCGATCTGCTTGCCGGCGTCACCGCATCGGCCATCGTGGTGCCCAAGGCGCTGGCTTATGCGACGGTAGCCGGCCTTCCGATCCAGGTCGGCCTGTACACGTGCTTCGTGCCCATGCTCGTGTATGCGCTGGTGGGTACGTCGCGCCCGCTCAGCGTCAGCACCACCACCACGCTGGCGATCCTCACCAGTACCGCGCTCGCTCAGGCGGTTCCCAACGCTGACGCCGCGGAACTGGCAAAGGCCACCGCCATGCTGTGCATGCTGACGGGCGCCATGCTGATCGTCGCCGGTGCACTGCGCTTCGGTTTTGTTGCCAACTTCATCTCGGCGCCCGTGCTGACGGGATTCAAGGCAGGCGTGGCGGTGGTGATCGTGGTGGACCAGTTGCCGAAACTGCTGGGCCTGCACATCACCAAGAGCGGATTCCTCCGCGACGTGGGCGCCATCACCGTGGCGCTTCCTCACCTTTCGATAGCGACGGCGGCCGTTGGCCTCGCCGCGATTGCACTGCTGACAGTGATGGAGAAGACCGTTCCGAAGGCGCCTGCGCCGCTCGTGGTGGTGGCGCTCGGCATCCTCGCCGTTCCCTTGCTGAGCCTTGGTGCGCATGGCGTCACGGTGGTAGGACACGTGCCTACCGGTTTTCCTGCGCTGGGGCTGCCCGACCTATCGCTCGCCACGACGCTCTGGCCGGCGGCCGCCGGCATCGCGTTGATGAGTTTTACCGAATCGGTGGCCGCCGGACGCGCCTTCGTGGCCACCGGCGAACCCTATCCACAGCCCAACAGCGAACTGTGGGCCACGGGATTGAGCAACCTCATTGGCGCGCCCTTCGGATGCATGCCTTCCGGTGGAGGCACCAGCCAGACCGCGGTCAATCGCATGGTGGGCGCCAAAACGCAGCTGGCCGGCATGGTGACCTCCCTGGTGGCGTTGGCGACCATGCTGTTGCTGGCGCCGTTCATCGGCAGGATGCCCAATGCGATCCTCGCGGCCATCGTGGTGGTCTATTCCGTCGGCTTGTTCAAGCCTTCCGACTTCGTGGCCATCCGCACCATCCGGCGCACCGAATTCTGGTGGGCCGTGGCCGCCCTCCTCGGTGTCGTGCTGCTCGGCACGCTCAAGGGCATCCTCGTGGCGATCGTGATCTCCCTGATGTCGCTGTCGTACCAGGCGCTCAGTCCGCCGCTGTACGTGTTGCGGCGCAAGCCGGGCACACAGGTGTTCCGTCCGGTCTCCGACCGTCATCCGAACGACGAAGCGACGCCCGGCCTGCTCATTCTCCGGCCGGAAGGCCGCCTGTTCTTCGGCAACGCCGATCATTTCGGCCAGCGCATCCAGCCGCTGCTGGCCGAAACCCGCCCCAGCGTGCTGGTGCTCGACATGAGCGGCGTCTTCGACATCGAGTACACCGCCTTGCTCGCCTTGACCGATGCCGAGGAAAAGCAGCGCCTCGCGGGCACCGAGCTTTGGCTCACCGGCGTCAGTCCTGGCGTGCTCTCCACCTTGCGCAAATCACGCCTGTATGAAGCGCTGGGCGATCGGCGGATGTTCTACTCGGTGGCCGACGCCTACGAAGCATGGCTCAAGCGCGCGCAGGCGTAAGCATGGACTCGACCCGGTGGCCACGGATGCAGGCGCGGACTAGTGCGCCTGGGCGTCCGCCACGGCATCCTGCCCGGTGGGCCAACCGTAACCAAGGGCCTTGTACACGTTGATCACTTCGATCAGTCGTTGCGCCTGCAGGCTCGATTGCGTGAGCTGCGCATTGAAGAGGCTGCGTTCGGCATCCAGCACTTCGAGGTAGCTGGTGTAACCGCCTTCGTAGAGATCCCGTGCAAGCGACGCGTACTTGTGCAACGAGGTGACCTGATCGTCGGTGAAGGCCAGTTGTTCTTTGGTGCGCTGCTCGCCGACCAACGCATTGTCGACGTCAGCAAACGCGCTCTGGATGGCCGACTGGTAGGCCAGCAAGGCCTGTTGCTGCCGCGCCTCGGCCTGCTTCACCGAACCGGAGATCGCGCCGCCCGTGAAGATCGGCTGCGAGATCGCGGCAGCGTAGGACCAGGTTCGGGCCGGCCCTTTCCACAACGAGTTGAGGCCGGTGCTGGCCTGTCCAAACAGGCCGGTGAGACTGATGGAGGGGAAGTACTGTGCTTTCGCCGCACCGATCAACGCATTGGCGGACACCAGTGCCTGCTCGGCCGCGCGGATATCGGGACGCTGGTTGAGCAAATCCGATGGCAGGCCCGCGGGAATCGACGGCAACGCTATCTGGTCGATCGGCTTGCCGCGCGGAATCGGACCCGGATTCTGGCCCAGCAACAACGACAGCGCGTCTTCCTGCTGCGCGATCTGCTGCGCGATGGCGGCCTCGGAAGTCTTGGCGACCGCGTACTCCGACTCGGCCTGCGAAAGCTGCACCTGGGACACCACCCCTCCCTGGAAGCGCTGCTGGAACAGATGCAGTGCATCTTCGCGGGTGGCGACCGTGGCCTGGGCAATCACCAGCCGCTGGTCGAGATCGCGCAACGTGATGTAGCCGGACGCCACGCTTGCCTCCAGCGACACCAGCGTGGCTTGCCGAGCATATTCCGTGCCGAGCAGATCGGCCTTGGCCGACTCGCGGAGCCGGCGCAACTTGCCGAACAGGTCGATCTCCCACGACATCGCCGCGTTCACCTGCACCTGCGAGGTTTCGTACGACGGCGTCAGCGGCGTCTGCGCGACGCGTTCGCGGCCTGCGCCGGCGTTCGCGCCGATCTGCGGAAATAGCGCCGAACTCGTCGTGGTGACACGCCCGCGGAATTCCTCGATGCGGGCGACGGCGATGGCCAGGTCCTTGTTCTGGGCGATGGCCTTGGCGACCAGGTCGTCCAGCACGGGATCGTTGAACTGGGACCACCAGCTGGCATTGAAGCTGCTGGTCGCGCCCTGGTCCGCGAAGCGATAACCCTGCGGAACGTCCACGTCGGGACGATGGTAGTCGGGTCCCATCAGGCAGCCGGCCAGAACGACGCCAAGCATGGAAGGCAGCAGCAAGCGGCGAAGCGGATGCATGATCAACCCTCCTGCCCCGGCGATGCCAATCCGTCCGCAGGCTTGGCATGCGGATCCTCTGGCGTGCCCTCTTTCTTCGCCGCCTTCCGGCCAGACATGACTTCGAGCCCCCAATAGAACATCGGGATGAAGAACACGGCGATGACCGTGGCGCCCAGCATGCCGAAGATCACGCCGGTACCCAGCGAACGACGGCTCGCGGAGGATGCGCCGCTGGCGATGGCCAGCGGAATGCAGCCAAGCACGAAGGCCAGCGAGGTCATGATGATCGGGCGCAGGCGAAGCTTGGCCGCGTGCAGGGCCGCCTCGTACGGCGACATGCCTTCCTTCTCGCGCATCTCCACCGCGAACTCGAAGATCAGGATCGCGTTCTTGGCGGCAAGCGCGATCAGCACGGTGAGGCCGATCTGGAAGTAGACATCGTTCTCCATGCCGCGCAGCAGGATGCCGATCAGCGCGCCGAACAGTGCGAACGGCACGGCCATGATCACGCCCACCGGCAACGACCACTTCTCGTACTGCGCCGCCAGGATCAGGAACACCATCAGGATGGCGAAGCCGAACACCGCTGCCGCCGTCGAGCCCGCGCTCTTCTCCTCGTAAGCCTGACCGCTCCAGCCGTAGCTGTAACCGGAGCCGAGCACTTCCTGCGCAGTCTCCTCCATCGCGGAAAGGGCCTGGCCGGAGCTGTAGCCCTCGGCGGCATCGCCGGTGATCTTGGCGGCCGGAAAATTGTTGAAGCGGGTGACGATGTCGGCGCCGGGCACGTAGCGCGTGGTGATCATGGACTTGATGGGCACCATGTCGCCGGCCTTGTTGCGCACGTACAGGTCCATCAGGTCGTCAGGCTTCATGCGGTTGGCCGGTTCGGCCTGCAGGATCACCTGGAACAGGCGACTGCTGCGTGGGAACTGGCTGACGTACAACGAGCCGAACATGGTCTGCATGGCAGTATAGACGTCCTGCACGGCCACACCCTGCGACTCGGCACGCTCCCGGTCCACGTCAACCAGCAGCTGGCGCGAGCGCGTATTGATGGTGGTGTTGACGCCGCGCAGCTCGGGTCGCTGCCGCGCCTTCGCGAGAAATTCCCGCACCTTGCCTTCCAGCTGCTGGTAGCTGGCGTTGCCCGTGCTTTGCAGCCAGAACTCGAAGCCGCCCGTCGTACCCAGGCCCGGGATGGAGGGAGGATTGATCGGCACCACCACGCCGTCGGTGTAGCTTCTGAAGGCATTGCTGCCTTCGCGTATCAGGTCGGCGGCTGTCTGGCCTTCGCCACGCTCGGCAAAGCCTTTCAAGGTGACGAACAAGGTGCCGGCGTTGGTCTTGTTCTGCGAATCGATCAGGCTGTAGCCGACCGGTGCCGCCACCGACTTCACGCCCGGCTGCTTGAGGAACCACTCCTCGGCGCGTTTGGACAGCTCCCCGGTGCGATCGAGGCTCGCCGAATCGGGCAGTACCACCGCGCCGAACAGGTAGCCCTGGTCTTCCACCGGCAGGAACGACGTCGGTATCGCTCGAAACAGCCCGACCGTGATCACGATCATGCCCACGATCAACAGCAGCGACGCGGTCACCCGCTTGATCGACAGCTGGACGCCGCGACCGTAGCTATTGGTGAGCGCGTCGAACTTGGTGTTGAACCACGTGAAGAAGCGATTCTTCTTGTGGCTTCCCGGCTTCAGGATGATCGCGGCGAGCGCTGGCGACAGCGTCAACGCGACGACACCCGACAGCACCACCGAAATGGCGATCGTCACGGCGAACTGCTTGTACAACTGGCCGGTGATGCCCGACAGGAAAGCTACCGGGATGAATACCGCCAGCAGCACCAGCACGATCGCCACCACCGGCCCGCTGACCTCGTCCATGGCCCGCTTGGCCGCCTCCTTCGGCGGCAGGTGGAACTCGGTCATGTTTCGTTCGACGTTTTCTATCACCACGATCGCGTCGTCCACCACGATGCCGATGGCGAGTACCATGCCAAACAGCGTGAGCATATTGATGGAGAAGCCGAACGCACTCATGCCGATGAAGGCACCGATGATCGACACCGGCACCGCCAGCAGCGGCACCAGGGTCGCACGCATGCTCTGCAGGAAGATGTAGACCACCACGATGACGAGCACGACCGCTTCGAGCAGCGTTTTCACCACCTCGTTGATCGACTCGTGCACGAACTCGGTGGTGTCCAGCGCTACTTCGTATTCCAGCCCCGGCGGGAAACTCTTCTTCAGTTCCGCGAGCGTCTTGTTGACCTGGGTAGCCACGTCCAGTGCGTTGGCACCGGGCTGCTGGTAGACCGCCATGAGGGTGGCCGTCTTGCCGTTGTAGCGGCCGCGCAGCGCGTACTCCTTGGAACCCAGCTCGGCACGGCCGATGTCCTTGATGCGCACGAGCGCAGCCGCATCGTTGGTGCCGCCGCGAAGGATGATGTTCTCGAACTCCTTGGGCTCGGTCATCCGGCCTTTCGTGGCGATAGGAAAGGTCTGCTGCACCGGGCCGGGCGTGGGTGCCGCGCCGATGCGGCCTGCCGAAAATTGCTGGTTCTGGTTGGCCACAGCCTGCTGGACATCGCCCACGGTGATGCCGAGCTTGGCCATGCGATCGGGCTTGAGCCAGATGCGCATCGCATAGTCGGCCGAGCCGAAGATGGACGCCTGGTTGGCGCCAGGGATGCGCTTGATTGCGTCGAGCACGTAGACGTTGGCGTAGTTCGCCACGTAAGCGGGATCGAGCGAGTTGTCGGGCGAATAGATGGCGATCACCATCATGAAAGCCGACGAGCGCTTCTGTACCGACACGCCTTGGGCGGTCACCTCGCTGGGAAGAAACGGCAGTGCCAGGTTCACGCGGTTCTGCACATCTACCTGCGCCAGCGATGGGTCCGTGCCGATCTTGAAATACACGGTGAGCGTCATGTTGCCGGTCGATGAACTCGTGGAGTTCATGTACATCATGTTGTCGGCGCCGTTCACCTGCTGCTCGATCGGCGCGGCGACGTTCTGCGCGATGATGTCCGAACTGGCGCCTGGATAGGTGGCCGATACCGTGATCTGCGGCGGCGCGATTTCCGGAAACTGGGCGATGGGCAGGTTCAACATCGCCACCCCGCCCGCCACGGTGATGATGATGGAAATGACCGAGGCGAAGATGGGACGGTCAATGAAGAACCGTGACATGCTCATTGCGCGCCTCCGGTGGGCGCCGCCTTGGCGGCCGTCGGCGCTGCCGGCGTATACGGGTGCGGGTTCACCGGCATGTCGGGCGCCAGCTTCACCAGATTCTCCACGATGACGCGATCGCCGGGCCGCAATCCCGAATTGATGACCCACTCGCTGCCATTCCAGCCGCCGGTTTCCACGGCACGCTGCTTGGCCTTGCCCTGCTCGTCGACGGTCCACACGAACGCGCCGCGATCACCCTGCTGCACTGCCTCCTGTGGCACGGCCAACGTGCTGGACAGGCTCGCGCCGCGCACCTTGACGCGCACGAACTGCCCCGGACGCAATACATCGTCGGGGTTGGCGAATTCCGCACGCACGAGGTACGTGCCCGTTTCGGTGTTGAGCGCCGCGTCGGAGAACGAGATGCGACCATGCTTGCCGTACTGGCTGCCATCGGCCAGTACGATGTCGATCTCCAGTCCGCCGTCCTTGGGCATCTTCAGCTGCCCGGACTGCGATTGCGTCCGGAATTGCAGAAACTCGTTCTCCGACAGGCTGAAGTTCACCCACATCGGATCCAGTTTCGCCACGTAGGTGAGCAGGCTGTTGCTGGCGTCGATGTACGAACCATCCTGCTTCTTGGCGAAGCTGGAGAGACCGTCGACGGGAGAGGTAATGGTCGTGTAGCCGAGATTGAGTTCGGCGGTGGTGACGTCGGCTCGCGCCTGTTCCACCGCGGCAGCTGCCGCCTGCTGCTGACCGGTGGCGTCGTCGAGGTCCTTCTGGCTCAAGGCATTCTTGGCGGCCAGCGGCTTGACGCGATTCAAATTGGCCTGCGCCGTATCCAGGCGCGCTTTCTGCTGCCGGTACTCCGCCTGCGCCGCATCCAGCGCTGCCTTGAAGGGCTTGGCGTCCATGCGGAACAACACGTCGCCCGCATGCACCATTGCGCCTTCGCGATATACCCGATGCTCGAGGAAGCCGTTGACGCGCGCGCGGATCTCGACCTCCTGCGAGCTTTGCGTCTGCCCCACGAACTCGAACACCACCGGCACATCCGCCTTGCTGACGGTAATGATGCCTACCGGCAATGCCGCGGCACCCTCGGGTGCCGTCTTGTCGCCCTTGCACGCCACCAATACGCCAAGCGTCAGCACACAGATAACACCCACACCCCGAAATCCCGTCTTCACGCTGTCCTCCCCCCATGACGGGTCGGTTTGACAATCACGTTCGGGGCTTGTGCTGCTCGCCGCTCGACCAGGTGCTGTTATTCCCGGCGTCATGCCCCTAGCGCCACAAGAGGCAGGTGCGACCCTGCCTCATCCCTTTACATGTGCAGCGTGCTCCGTTCGCTATTGCGGCAAGGCCGTTTTGCGGAACCAGTCCTGCGCTGCCTTGTCCGGCTTGCCGAGATATTGCTCGTAGATGCCGTTGATCTTTCCCGAGCGATACAGCTGGCTCAGGGCGCTGTCGACCGCCAGCCTGAAGTCCGCGTCGTCGCGACTCAGTGCGAGCGCCAGCGGCTCATAATCGAAGACCCGATTGAGCACGACGAGGTTGCCGGAGGTGTCGCGCTTGGCGAGATCGAGCAGCACGTTGCGCTCGGCGACGAACGCATCCGACTTGCCGTCCTGAAGCTGCTTGAGGCCTGTCGCCAGATCCGGTACCAGGGAGATCACGCTGTTGACGTTGAGTTCTTCGCGGCGATTCTTGAGCAGCTGTTCCTGCAGCGAACCGGAGATCACCGAAAACGTGCGCTGCTGCAAGGCGCTCAGCATGGGCGAGCCACGCCATATCGGATGCCCGGCGGTCTGTCCCGTTTCAAGCAGCTCGCGAAACGCCACCGGCGCGTCCTTTCGCACCATCACGCCCGTGCCGCTGCCAAGGATCGGTATGGAAAAACTGACGGTGGCCCGATTGCTCAACGTGGGCACCGCAGGGCCACACAGCAGATCGATGCGCCCATCCTTGACGGCATTGAAGCGTTCAGCCGCATCGACGGCAACGAACTGTGCCGAAAGATTCGGCAGCTTCAGCTCTTCCTGGACGGCAGTGGCCACTGCGCGGCAGAGCGCGATGGCATAACCGTCCGGCGCCCCCGACGAGCCCTGGTAGGTGAACGGCTGAGCTTCGTTGTAATAGCCCATCGTGATCTTGCCGTTCGCGCGGATGCGATCGAGCGTACCCGACTGGCCTTGTGCCAACGCCGCCTGCATCGGGACAAGACATACAGCCAGAAGTACCCAGTGAAGCAGATGGTTTCGCATTGCGACACCCTTCATGCGTGACATGTCTTCTCTCCTGAGACCAAGGTTTCGCCCACGTGATCTAACCGCGCACCGGTTCGGTAACCACCGGCGAAGGGAACCGCGGAGCCAGGAAACCGTAGATCAGGATGGTGAGCGCCAGGACGATGGTGCCGCCCAGCACGGCCTCCATGCCCGAGGCATAGATGGCGTAAGTGCTGTAGAGCATCGCCACGGTCGCCACGAACGTGTTGAGCTTGTAGGTGTTCTCGGCCACCCCTGCCCTGCGCATCATCACCATCAAGGCCGAGAGCGCGATGATGTAGGGGATGACGTTGGTCACCACCGCAAGGTTGACCAGCACCGCGAACTGCTCTCCAAGGCTGGGTGATGCGGTGGAGAAGGCCAACAAGGTCTGCACCACGCCCATGACGATCATGCCGATCACCGGCGCCGTCATCTTGTTGACCTTGGAAAAGAAGCGCGGGAACAGGCGGTCGTCCGCCGCCGTCTTCGCCGTCTGCGCAATGGTGAACTGCCAGCCGAGCAGTGAACCCAGGCAAGCGAGGATGGCCAGCGCGCGAATCACCGAACCCACGGCCGGGCTGAACATCTGCGAATAGGCCAGCGCGAACGGGCCGGTGGATTCGGCCAGTTCCTTGTTCGGCACGATGCCCTGGATCACGGTGGTGGACAGCACATAGATCACCGCCGCGCCGAGCGTGCCGAGCATGCAGGCCATGGGTACGTCGCGCTTGGGGTTCTCCACGGCATCGGAGTTCTGTGCCGCCGACTCCATGCCGAGGAAGGCCCACAGCGTAAGCGCGATGCTCGAATCCATGCCCTTCATCAGGCTCATGCCCTGGGGATTCCAGGCTTCGGCAAAAGTGGAACTCTTGAACCAGAACCAGCCGATGAGCGACAGGCCCGCCACGGGCACGATCACGCCCCACACGGTAATGGCGCCGATGCGGCCGGTGATGCGTGGCCCGCCAAAGTTGGCGACGGTGGTGATCCAGATGAGCAGGATCACGCCGATGCAGGTGGACATCGGCGAGGACGACAGCCAGGGGAAGAATGCGGCGAGGTAGCCCACCGCCGAAATCGCGATGGCGACGTTACCGATCGCCAGCGAGAGGAAATACAGGAAGAACGTGAGGAAGTAGCCGCCCTTGCCGTATGCATCCTCGGCATAGGCCGCCATGCCGCCTGCTCGCTGATTGAGCAGGCCGGCCTGTGCAAAGCCGTAGGCGATAGCCATCGACCCCAGCGCCGTCACGATCCACGAAAGGAGCGATATCGCGCCGACCTTTGCCATATTTGCTGGCAGCATGATGATGCCCGAACCCATCATGTTGACCGCCACCAACACAGTCAACTGCATCATGCTCATCTTCTTCGTGCCGTCCATCAGTGCCTCCAGTGCGTAGATCCGGAGCCTGAGCGGATGGCAGCGCATGCATGCGCGACCAGCCGACCAAACGACTGACACTCATCATCGAGAAAACCTGCAGCCCCCAACTCCAACGGGTATTGCACCCGTGGCAAAGAATGGTCGCGAACGGATCAAGGTGACGTGAACCGTTTTTGCCGAAAATACCGAAAAATTTCGGTGTTGCCCACGTGTAACACCCTTTTCTTATCGCTTGTTTTCGACCGCTGTTTTTCAGGCATTTTTCTTGATGGTGGAGCAAAACGCTCGCGTGAAATGTACTTAAGTAATCGCCACGCGAAGGGTGTCGACGGCACCGATTCCGTCACCCTCGGCCCTGTTTTCATCCCCTGGAAGCGAATCGCGGTTTAGACGCCCATTTGACGAACGAAGAGGAATCTTGGCGTCGCGAGGTCGCGGAGACGGCGCAACGCCGCCACGAGGAAATCGACGATTGCCACTCAGCGACAGATGAGCACGGGAACGTCGGTGCTCACCAGCAACTTGCTGGCCTGGCTTCCCAGTCGAAGCCTGTCCAGGCCGGTTCTTCCGTGCGATCCCATCACGATGAGGTCGCACTGCTGCCTGCGGGCGGCAGCCATGATGGCCATGTATGGTCGCATGTCGAATTCGTACGCGCTGTGGCATTCCACGTTCGCCGCCTCGGCACGCCGGCGCACCTCATCGAGATAGGAGGTTGCCTTGCGCGTGATCTTCAGGGTGCGCTCGTCCTCGGGCAGCACGAGCATGTCGGAAAGGTGCTGGACGCCGGGCGGCGGCTTGATGACGTGGAGCGCAAACACGCTGGCGCCATGCTTGACGGCAATGCTGATTCCCATGTCGACAGCTCGCAGCGAGAGCTCTGAGCCATCCGTGGGCAGCAAGATATGCTTGAACATGTCGCTCACCGTAGGTCAGCAAGACATCGGTCCCCAGGAACCCGCCTGCCCGTCATGGGAGGTCGTGCCACCGCTCGTACGGCCACCAGGCAGAAGGTTGCGATTTGCGGCCTCGAACGGATCGCCCGCCCCTCGAAAACGGACGTTCTTGTAGCCGTACGCAGGATCATGCCAGTTCATTTGCGAAGACCATGCATGCGCCAACGCGCGGGCAGAGTGTTTCAGCATTGGCACATGCGATGGCGATTCGCTTGTGTCGGCGCACCCGAAATCCCGGCCACGCGACTCAATGGAAATCCCTCGATCGACTGTCCAGCGCACCCAGGAAGGGACTGAAGTCGATCAGGCGATGTGCGATGAGATGGCTGACACCATCCACCTGCTCCCAGCGCCCTTCCACCCCCATCAGGCGCGCTTCGAGATAGATGCGGCGCTGCCGTGAAGCCACATGACTCCATACCACCACGTTGATGGGGCCGAATTCGTCCTCGAGCGTGATGAAGGTGACGCCGCTGGCCGTCTGTGGGCGCTGGCGCTGTGTGACAAGTCCTGCCGCGCGCACATGGCTGGCATGCGGCCGATGCTGTAGCGCACGTGAGTCCACGCAGCGTGCGGCTTGCAGCCGGGCGCGAATCTGGCGAATCGGATGCGGGCCAAGGCTAAGTCCAACGCGCGCATAGTCGGCCAGCGTGTTCTCTGCCTGCGTCGGCGGCGGCAGCGCAACCGCCTCTTCTTCAGGACTGGCATGTCCGAACAGAGGAAGCTGCGGCTCGATGCCTGCGATGGCCCAGCGCGCACGATGGCGATGACCGGCCAAACCACGCAAGGCGCCGGCTTCGGCCAGTGCCTCCTGATGGCGCGCATCGAGCCCAGCGCGAGCGCACAGGTCGGCTACATCGGCGAACATCATCCGCTCGCGCGCCGCGACCAGGCGAAGAGCGACGTCCTCGCGGCAGCCACGCACCTGGCGAATGCCCAGGCGTATCGCATAGCCGCCATGGGAAGTCGCATCAGGTTCAAGCAAGTTGTCCCAGTGGCTAAACCGAACATCGACCGGCCGCACGCGCACCTGATGGCGCTGCGCATCCTGCACCAGCTGCGACGGCGCGTAGAAACCCATGGGCTGCGCATTCAGCAGGGCGCACAGGAAGGCGCCGGGATAGTGGCATTTCAGCCAGCTGCTCACATAGGCGATCTGCGCGAAGCTGGCTGCGTGGCTCTCGGGAAAACCGTAGGATCCGAAGCCCTTGATCTGCTCGAAGATGCGCTCGGCGAACTCACGTGTGTAGTTCTTCTTCAACATGCGGCCGATCAGCTTGTCGCGGTGTTTCTCGAGGCCGCCGTGCCGTTTCCACGCCGCCATGGCGCGACGAAGTTCGTCAGCCTCGCCACCCGTGTATTCCGCCGCCACCATGGCCAGCTTCATGACCTGCTCCTGGAACAGCGGCACGCCGAGCGTGCGTTCGAACACGCTCCTGAGTTCCTCGGAGGGATAGGTCACCTCTTCCTCGCCACGCTTGCGCCGAAGATACGGATGCACCATGTCGCCCTGGATGGGGCCCGGACGCACGATCGCCACCTGGATCACCAGGTCGTAGAACTTGCTCGGCTTGTGCCGCGGCAGCATGGCCATCTGCGCGCGGCTTTCGATCTGGAACACGCCGATGGTGTCGGCGTTCTGGATCATCTCGTAGGTCTTCGCGTCATCGGCTTCGTCCTCGCCGATCTTCGCCATGCTCAGGTCGCGACCGTGATGCGAACGCAGCAGGTCCAGGCACTTGCGTACGCAGGTCAGCATGCCTAGAGCCAGGCAATCGACCTTGAGCAGGTTCATGATCTCCAGATCGTCCTTGTCCCACTGGATGATGGTGCGATCGGGCATGGCCGCATTTTCCACCGGCACCAGGCGCGACAAGGGCTGGTCGAAAATGACGAAGCCGCCCACGTGCTGGGACAGATGCCGGGGAAAATCGAGCAACTCGAAGGCGAGCCGGCAAATGCGCTGGATCAGCGGATTATCGGGATCAAGACCATGCTCGCGCAGGTTGTCTTCCAGCACATTCTCGCGATCCCATCCGAACACCTTGGCAAGCAGGTCGACCTGATCCATCGGCAGGCCAAGCGCACGGGCCACGTCGCGTACGGCGCTCTTGCCGCGGTAACTGATGACGGTGGCGGCCAGCGCGGCGCGCTCGCGCCCGTACTTGCGATAGATGTACTGGATGACTTCTTCGCGGCGCTCGTGTTCGAAATCGATGTCGATGTCAGGGGCTTCGTCGCGCTCGACGGAAATGAAGCGTTCCAGCAGCAATTCGTGCGTATCGGGATTGACCTCGGTGACACCCAGCGCATAACAGACCGCCGAATTGGCCGCCGACCCGCGTCCCTGACAGAGGATGCGTTGGCTGCGCGCGTAGTCCACGATGTCCTTGACGGTGAGAAAGAACGACTCGTACTCGCGGAATCTGATCAGCGCCAGTTCGTCGTCGATCAACTTGCGCGCCTTCGGTGTTATCCCCTGCGGCCATCGCCAACGCACGCCTTCTTCCGTGAGGTGGCACAACCAGCTGAAGGCCGTGTGTCCTTCCGGCACCAGTTCGGCCGGGTAGCGATACTTCAATTCGGTGAGCTGGAAGGTGCAGCGCTCGGCAATGCGCACGCTTTCTTCCAATAACGAATGCGGATAGATCGCCGACAACGTCTCGCGCCTGCGCAGGTGCCGCTCGCCATTGGGAAACAAAAGCGCGCCCGCTTCGGCCACCGTGCAGCGATGGCGCGTGGCCGTGAGCACATCCTGCAAGGCGCGACGACGGCGCACATGCATGTGCACGTCGCCAGTCGCCACCCGCGGCATGCCCAGTGACTGGCCGAGTTCTTCCAGCGCCTGCAGACGCCGCGCATCATCCGGGCCGCGGTGAAGTTCCACGGCAATCCATGCACGCTCGCCAAACAGTGAACGTATCCAGAGACCATCGTCGGGACGTGGTTCGATCGCGGGCACCCACAAGGCCAGCGTGCCAGGCAGGCCGTCGGCAAAATCCTCGCGCGTTACGCGATACGTGCCTTTCTCAGCCACGCGTCGACGCCCGCGCGTGATCAGCGCACACATCGATTGGTAACCCTCCAGGTTTTCGCACAGCAGCACGAGCTTCGGGCCATCCTCGATCTGGAACTCGGCGCCGACGATCAGCGCAATCCCGGTGTCCCGCGATGCTTCCAGGGCGCGCACGATGCCCGCCAGCGAACACTCGTCGGTGATCGCCAGCGCGCGGTAACCGCAATCCCTCGCCCGCTCGAACAATTCCTGTGCGCTCGACGCGCCGCGCTGAAAGGAGAAATTCGACAGGCAATGCAGCTCGGCGTAGTCGATCATGCGAACCACCCGTGCAGCATCCACGCACCCTGCTCGCCCGGCGCGCCATAGATCCAGGCATATTGGCCCTGCGCGGTGCGTGCCACGTAGTAATCGCGCCGGATCTCGCCACCATCCCACCAGCCGGTTTCAATGCGCTCCGGCCCGGCCAGCAGCTCCGGCGGCGGGCCACGCCATGGACGCGGCACATCCAGCAGCCATGCCGGGCGCGGCAAGCCTTCGCGTCGCGGCACTTCTTTCGCGTAAGGCGCCGAGGTCTGTGCCCGCTCCGGTCGCGGATCGACCGTGCGCCGAAGATGCTGGATGGCCTGCTCGCCCAGGCGGGAGCGCAGTCGTTCGCGCAGTTGGTCCAGCGGCATCGCATTCGCGGGCCGCGCATCGAACAGGTCGCGGCCTGCCGGCACGAAAGGCGGCAGGTCGGGCGCGAGCAGCCGCATCGCCACCACCGGCTGAGGCAACTCCACGCGTTCCAGGCGACCGCGTGCGCAATCGAACAGCAGCGAGGCTTCGCGTGCCGCGGTCAGCATGCCGATGCTCACGCATGTCGGCGGCGCATCGCGATGCTCCAGCAGCAATTGGAAACGCTGCACGCCCCCATCGCGACCGGCGAGATAGGCGGACAGGTCGCCGGTCAGTCGACGCAGAGGGAACATCAATGCCTCGACGTGCTCGATCTCATGGGTCCATTCCATGCGCTGGTCGAACGTGTCCGGCGGACGATAGCTTTCCATTGGCGAGGGTTCGTCACCGAGCAGGCGGTCGATGTGCGCCACCAGCTCGCTGCCGAAGCGCCGTTGCAACCCTGCGCGCGGCAAGGCCAGCAGCTGCCCCAGCGTGCGGATGCCCATCGACTGCAGCGATGGCGCCACGCCATCGGGCAATCGTGCACGCGTGACATCCACGAACGACAACGCACCACGCAGCGTCGGCGCATCCATCACCGCCATGCCGTCTTCCCCGCCGGCCAGCACATAGGCGGCCTGAGGCGTCGGTGCCAGCGCGACGCGATGACGAAAACCCAGGCCGGCGAGGTCCTCGCGCAACAGCGACTCGAAACGCGGCCACGGACCGAACAGATTGAGGCTGCGACTGACCTCCAGCACGACCGCATGCGGCAGCAGCCCTACGTCACCGCTATAGCGATACGCCCAGGCCGCGAGCAGTCGATGCCAATGCGTTTCGTCGCCCGCATCGTGCTCGATCATGGCGAAGGACGGCAGCAGCGCCTGCGCCGCGGTCAGCCGCTGCCCGCGATAGATGCCTGCTGCGCGCGCAGGAGCATTGGCTGCGTGCACGATGCGCCCTTGCGCCGGACCACTCACCAGCACCAGCGGCTCGTCCGACGGCGGACGGCGTCGGAGGACACCGTCCAGCGCCAGGTGCGGCAGCAAAATGCAGGCCCACAGCATGACGGCGCCCCGTCACGACCAACCGGCAGCCAGCGCGATGGCCTGCGTCGGCGGATTGCCGCCACGGCACTTGCGCACGTGCACGCGTGGCGACGGTTCGCTTTCCAGTTCCAGTCGCAGGGCAGCGGGTGAAGCGTGTGCAACGTGGCGGCGATCGCGAAACACGAAAGCCAGCGCCTTGCCCGTGTCGGCCGCCACCTGCAGGCGGCGCAGCGCGCGGTCGTCCGCCTGCTTCGGCCACGCCAGTACGGCCGCGCAACTGCCGGAACGCAGGCATTGCTCGGCGGCCCACAGCACATCGCGATCGGTCGCCTGCACGACGTCCACCTGCGCCATCACCACGCCGCGCGACTCCCAGCCAGCCACGCAGGGCACATAGGGCGGCGCGATCACCATCACGTGGCGCTGGGCTTGCGTCATGCGCGCGAGCGTGGGCAACACCAGTTGCAGTTCGCCCACGCCGTCGGCGGGCAGAAGGATTTCGGTCATCGCATGCTCGGGCCAGCCGCCGGCAGGCAAGGCGGCATCCAGCATCGGCCAGCCGGTCGGCTCGCTGCTGTCCGGCAAGGGTGCCGAGCGGCCATGCCAGACCTGGCGGCTATGGAACAGCGAATCGAGTGCGACGACCTGGCCCATGGCCGTCTCAACGCAAGGTGCGCAGGCAGCGCGTGACCACGCCCCAGATGCTCAGCGTCTCGCCTTCGCGGAACACGATGGGCTTGAAGTGTGCGTTCTCGGGCAGCAGGGCGACGTGCCCGTCCACCTTGCCCAGCCGCTTGATGGTCAATTCGTTGTTGACCACCGCCACCACGATGTCGCCCTGGCGCGGCGCCAGGGCGCGATCGACCAGCACTTCGTCGCCATCGAAAATGCCGGCGCCGATCATCGACCAGCCGGACACGCGAATGATGAAGGTACTGGGCTCATGCCCGGGCAGGACGAGATGCTCATTGAGGTCGACCACTTCGTCGACATCGTCCTCTGCCAACGAGGGCACGCCGGCCGGCACCCGGCTGAGAAAGGCCGTCAGCGCCACCGTCGAAGGGGTCAGCGACACCGGCCGCGGCGCATCCAGCGAAGGCGGCTCGCGATAGGCATCCAAATAGGCCAGCACCGCCGGTACCTGGCTTTCAGGGACGCGGATGCGCTGGCTGGGCTCGCCCGCCGGGCGACCGGCGCCGGGGCGGCGTCCACCATGTTCGGCAGGAGGCATGGGTCATCTTGATTGCTGGGCCGGCAATCAAGATAGCACGACGGCGTTCTCATGGAGTGAGATACGACGCCCTGCTGCCGGGGCCGGCAGGCTCCCGGGCAAGCCCGACACCAGCGGCCGGATGAGGTGCGTCTGCAACCGATGAATGCACCATCGGCGAAGTCGTCTCATCCGCATGCGGTACCGGCAAACCTGCGCAACGCCATGGCGCCCGCAAGCCCGCCTGGTACCGCCATCACCCACTCAAGGGGGAACGATCATCGAGTCACCACTTCTCGAAACATTCTCGTTGCCCTGGCGACATGCCTCAATGACTGTCGCGGTCGCGCTGGCGATCGTTTTCCTTGCCGATTTCCTTCTGAATTTTTCCAGCGTTCTTTTCGATATTACCCGCCGCTTCCTTGGCCGGCTGGCCGGTGACCTTTCCGATGCCCTCCTTGATGGCGCCCTTGACCTCGTGCTTCGTACCTTCAGTGCGATTCTTGTCCATAAAGCTTCTCCTGCGTCGCGACATGCGACGCTGCCGTTCTAGGGTTCGAACCGTCCCTCCGCTGTGAAAACCACAACAAGGTCCCATGCATGAGTCGCGCTAGCCCGTCATGGGTGGGCGCCAAAAAAGGTGGCTTGGTGTCGCAATTCGGATGACACCATTTCGACGTCCGCTCGACCTGCGAAAGCGCCAGATGGAATGACACAGGCCGCGCGAGTGACGTCGACCGAGCGTGTTCGCAACGATCTCGACCCGATGATCCGGACGAATGCGTCGAATGGACAGGTGATGCGCCGCCGCCCCGAACCGCTGAGGTGCGCGTGCGTATCGCCCAGATCTCCCCGCTCTACGAGGCCGTACCCCCCAGGTTGTACGGCGGCACCGAGCGCATCGTCGCCTATCTCACCGATGCGCTGGTAAAACGCGGCCATGCCGTGACGCTTTTTGCGAGCGCGGATGCGCGGACAAGCGCGCGCCTGATCGCCACGCGCAAGCAGTCGATCCGCCTCGATCCCTCACCCCTCAAATCCGACCTGGCCGCCCACCTCACGTTGCTGCACGAAGTGCAGCGGCGAAGGGACGAGTTCGACATGCTGCACTTTCATATCGACTTGATTCACCTGCCGGTTTTCGAGGACGCCGCATCGCGCACGATCACCACGCTGCATGGTCGCCTTGATCTCTCCGATCTACCCGACACTTATGCACGCTGGCCACAATATCCGCTGGTGTCCATCTCGCGGCAGCAGCGTGCGCCGCTTCCGCTCGCATCGTGGATCGCGACCGTCTCGCACGGCATCCCCAGCGATCTTTACCACGCACATACGGATTCGGCGGGCGGCTACCTGGCTTTCCTTGGGCGCATATCGCCCGAAAAGCGGCCGGACCGGGCCATCGCGATCGCCAAGCGCGCCGGCATTCCACTGCGCATGGCCGCCAAGGTCGATCCAGTCGACCGCGCTTACTTCCACGAATGCATCGAGCCGTTGCTGGCCGATCCGATCGTGCAGTACATCGGGGAGATCAGCGACGCGGACAAGGAAGCATTTCTCGGCAACGCCCGCGCCCTGCTGTTTCCCATCGATTGGCCGGAGCCATTCGGCCTGGTGATGATCGAGGCGATGGCCTGCGGCACGCCCGTGATTGCGTGGAACTGCGGGTCGGTACCCAGCGTCGTCGACAACGGTTTAACGGGCTTTATCGTCAATAACGAAGACGAAGCGGTCGAGGCCGTCAGTCGCATTGCAAGCCTCGACCGCAAGAGCATCCGGAGCGTCTTCGACCGGCGGTTCACCGCGGATGTCATGGCCGCGGCCTACGAGGACGTCTATCGCCGCACCCTGGACACCGCCAGCTGGACCGCCCGTGACGCCTACGCGAGAAGCGCTGATGAGCATCGATGATCCCACGATCCACGAAGCCGCCGAAGATATGCATGTCGCCGAAACGCGTGCGATGTTTGCACTGAAGGCCTCGCACAGTTTCGCCGTCAGCGATGCGCAGGGGAATATGCTGGGTGGCGCCGAGGGAATGTTCCGCAACGACACGCGTGTGCTGTCGCATTGGATACTCGACATAGGCGGCGCGCGCACTTCCCTGCTTAGCGGCGCCATCAGCCATGACAACGTGCTGTTCACCGCCCACCTGACCAACGAACCCTTGCCTCCGATCGGCGGCCAGGGCGCGCCGGCCGGCGTCATCCACGTACAGAGGATGCGCGTCCTGTGGGATGACAGGATGTACGAGCTGGTGCAACTGCATAACTTCGAAGATACCGACTTGACCGTGCTTGTTCGCCTGCGTTTCGAAGCGGACTTCCGCGACATCTTCGAGGTTCGTGGAATGACACGCGACAACCGGGGCCAGTTGCTGCCAGCGGAAATCGACGGCGATCACGTGCGCCTAGGTTATCTCGGGCTCGACGGCGTCATACGGCGGACGGTGATCTCATTTTCCGGGAAACCCACCGTGCTGAACGCGCAGCGCGCCGATTTCGAGGTCGCACTGCCCCGCCAGGGGAATGCCGCTCTCTACATCGAGGTGGGTGATGAATATTTTCCGCCGTCGCGAGTCCGCTATCGCGCGGCAGCCGCGGCCGCGCGCGCAACGATGCGCCACCGACGCCATCGCGGCGCACGCCTCAAGAGCAATGCGCGCCTGTTCAACGATTGGCTGGATCGCTCGCGTGCGGACATCGCGCTGCTGGTTGCCGACCTTCCCACCGGCCCCTACCCCTACGCGGGCATACCCTGGTTCTCCACGCCATTTGGTCGCGACGGCCTCATCACGGCGCTACAAACGCTGTGGATAGACCCCGGCCTTGCGCGCGGCGTGCTGGGCTACCTGTCCAAGTATCAGGCGACGGAGACGTCCAGCTTCCGCGATTCCGCACCGGGCAAGATATTGCACGAGACCCGCGCAGGCGAAATGGCATCGCTGGGCGAAGTGCCGTTCGGACGGTATTACGGCGGCGTGGATTCCACGCCCTTGTTCGTCATGCTGGCGGGTGCGTACGCAGACCGCACGGCGGATTTCGATTTCATCGATCGGCTATGGGGCTCTCTGCAGGCGGCCATGAGCTGGATTGAAACCACCTGTGATGCGAACAAGCATGGCTTTCTGTCCTATGCGCCGAGCGTTACCGGAGGCCTGGTGAACCAGGGCTGGAAGGACAGTAACGACTCCGTCTTCCACGCCAACGGCGATATTCCACGAGGGCCGATTGCCCTCATCGAGGTCCAGGGCTACGTCTATGCTGCGCTACGCGCGATGGCGAGACTGGCTGATCGCCGTGGTGAAGCCGCGTCGGCCGGTCGGTGGCGCGCCCGCGCCACGGCGCTGCGCCACGCCGTGGAGGAACGGTTCTGGGACGATCAGCTGGCCAACTACGGCATTGCCCGCGATGGCGACGATTCCTTGTGCCGTGTACGCGCATCCAACGTGGGACACTTGCTCTATACCGGCCTGCCCCGGCGACGGCGTGCGCAGCAGGTCATTCGCCAGCTGCGCACCGCCACGTTCGACGGCGGCTGGGGCATCCGCACGCTGGCTCAGCATCAGGCACGTTTCAACCCCATGTCCTATCACGATGGCTCGGTATGGCCGCACGACGTCGCCATGAGCGCAGCAGGCATGGCGCACTACGGCGAGCGTGACGATGTGGTGCGCCTGGTAGGTGAAACCTACGAGGCGGCAACGCACTTCGGAATGCGCCTGCCGGAGTTGTTTTGCGGTTTTTCGCGCCGCGCGGCCGAGCCTCCCGTCGCTTACCCGGTGGCGTGCATGCCGCAGGCCTGGGCTGCCGGTTCCATGTTCATGCTGATGCAGGCGTGCCTGGGCGTGGATATCGATGGCGGCCGCGGCACGGTGAACGTGCGACGACCACGTCTGCCGCAGGGTATCGATCGACTGACCGTACATTCGCTCGCCGTCGGCAACGCTCAACTCCATCTTGGCTTCGAGCGCATTGGCGGGCGCGTTGTCGCGTACCGCGCCGGTGGCGCGCCGGATATCCGCCTGAGGGTCGAGCAGTAGCAGGTCGCGCAACACCACCTGCCATTCCAAGGAGAGCCAGCCACGCCCCGATGGTGCGCGGTGCAAGATCCGGATAGCGACGCGCTCCAGTGCCACTGCATCCTTCACGCCGAACTGCCGCCGTTCGTGGCAGTTTTGTGCGGCTCACGCAACAGCGCGCACCCTGGATGAAAGATCTTTAATCCGGGCGTATCGCGCTTGGTTCGATGCGACGTGTCCCCATCCCTTCCGTTCCACCACTACGAGGTCATTCCATGGAATTTCGTCATCTGGGCGCATCGGGCTTCAAGGTACCGGTGCTGAGTTTTGGTACCGGCACATTCGGCGGCAAAGGTGACTTTTTCGGCGCCTGGGGCAACACGGACGTTGAGGAAGCGAAGCGACTGGTGGATATCTGCCTCGACGCGGGACTCAACATGTTCGACAGCGCCGACATCTATTCCGATGGCGCCGCCGAATCGGTACTGGGCGGCGCCATCAAGGGTCGTCGCGACCGCGTGCTCATTTCCACCAAGGCGACGTTTCGTTCGGGCGATGATCCGAACGATGTCGGCTCATCGCGCTACCACCTGCTCAAGGCGTGCGACGCCGCACTCAAGCGCCTGAGCACGGATTACATCGACCTGTTCCAGCTGCACGGTTTCGACGCCATGACGCCGGTGGAGGAAACCCTCTCGACGCTGGACGATCTCGTGCGCGCAGGCAAGATCCGCTACGTGGGCGTGTCCAACTTCTCCGGCTGGCACCTGATGAAGTCGCTCGCCGCCGCCGATCGCCACGGCTATCCGCGCTACATCGCCAACCAGACCTATTACTCGCTGATCGGCCGCGACTACGAATGGGAACTGATGCCGCTGGGGTTGGACCAGGGCGTGGGCGCCGTGGTGTGGAGTCCGCTGGGCTGGGGTCGCCTCACCGGCAAGCTGCGCCGCGGCGCCGCCCTGCCCGCCGTCAGCCGGCTGCACAAGACGGGCGACATGGGCCCGCAGGTGGAAGACGAATACCTGTACCGCGTGGTCGATGCGCTGGATGAGGTAGCGGCCGAGACCGGCAAGAGCGTGCCGCAGATCGCGTTGAACTGGCTGCTGCAACGGCCAACGGTATCGACCGTGGTGATCGGCGCGCGTAACGAGGAACAGCTGAAGCAGAACCTCGGCGCCGTGGGCTGGGACCTCACCAAGGAGCAAGTGGCCAAGCTGGACGCGGCAAGCGAATCGACGCCGGCTTACCCGTACTGGCACCAGCGCGGCTTTGCAGAGCGCAATCCCCCGCCGGTCTGAGTCTGCGTCACACATCCGCTCGCCAGTCCCCTGGGGATGGCGAGCGGAGTCGGCATGAATGAAGTGAAATGCCTTCCGCCGCAGGCGGAGACGAAACGAAAGCGCCGCCTGTCTCAGGCGGCGTTCAATGCCCCATCCACCATTGCCTGCGCCTCCTGCAGCAACTGGCCCAGGTGCGCCTCGTCCTTGAAGCTCTCGGCGTAGATCTTGTAGATGTCTTCGGTGCCCGAGGGGCGTGCGGCAAACCAGCCGTTGGCCGAGGTGACCTTGATGCCGCCGATCGAAGCACCGTTGGCCGGCGCGCGATCCAGCACGTGCTCGATCTTTTCACCCGCCAGGCTTGTGCTTTTCACCTGCTCCGGTGAAAGCTTCGAAAGGCGCGCCTTCTGCTCGACATTGGCCGGCGCATCGACGCGCTGCGACAGCGGACTTCCGAGCTCCGTCGTCATCTGCCTGTACAGCTCGCCCGGATCGCGATCGGTACGCGCGGCGATTTCGGCCGACATCAGCGCAGCGGCAATGCCATCCTTGTCGGTGCTCCACACCGAGCCATCGCGACGCAGGAAGGAGGCACCCGCGCTTTCCTCGCCGCCAAAACCCAGCGAACCATCGAACAGGCCGTCGACGAACCATTTGAAGCCGACTGGCACTTCATGAAGGCGACGACCGAGACGCTTGGCCACGCGATCGATCAGCGCCGTGCTCACCAGCGTCTTGCCCACGGCGACATCGCCACGCCATTCCGGACGATGGCGGAACAGGTAATCGATCAGCACGGACAGATAGTGATTGGGCAGCAACAGGCCGCTGCTGCGCGTGACGATGCCGTGGCGATCGTGGTCGGTATCGCAGGCGAACGCCACGTCGTAGCTGTCCTTCAGGTCGATCAGGCGCTGCATGGCGTACGAAGACGAAGGATCCATGCGGATCTTGCCGTCCCAGTCCACGCTCATGAAACGGAACGTGAGATCGACCGTATCGCTCACCACCGTGAGGTCGATGCCATAGCGCTCGGCGATCGGCCCCCAGTAGTGCACGCCCGAACCGCCCAGCGGGTCGACACCCAGATGCACGCCGCTGCCACGGATGGCATCGAAGTCGATCACATTGCCGAGGTCGCCCACGTAAGCGGCGATGAAGTCATGCTCGTGCGTGGTCGAGGCATGCCTGGCCTGGGCGAACGGCATGCGGCGCACTTCGCGTAGGCCGCCCTCGATCAACGCATTCGCACGCTTCTGCATCCAGCCGGTGACATCGGTATCCGCGGGGCCACCATTGGGCGGGTTGTACTTGAAGCCACCGCCGTCGGGCGGATTGTGCGATGGCGTGACCACGATACCGTCGGCAAACCCGTGCGTGCGGCCGCGGTTGTAGGTGAGGATGGCGTGCGAGATCGCGGGCGTCGGCGTGTACTCGCCACCCTTGGCGATCATCGTCTGCACGCCGTTGGCGGCAAGCACTTCGAGCGCGCTCTCGAACGCCGGCTGCGACAGCGCGTGCGTATCGATGCCGATATACAGCGGACCGTCAATGCCTTTCTCTTTGCGGTATTCGCAGATCGCCTGCGTGATGGCCAGCACGTGCCATTCGTTGAAACTGCGGTCGAACGACGTGCCGCGATGGCCCGAGGTGCCAAACGCGACGCGTTGCGACGGCACGGAAGGGTCGGGGCGCAGGTCCACGTAGGCGTCGCGCAACCGCTCGACATCCACCAGCAGTGTATCGGGAGCCGGTTTGCCGGCCAGCGGGCTCAGACGGCCGCTCATGGCTGCACCCCAGGAGTCATCGAGGCAAGGGCGCGCCCGGCGCGGTACGACATCGTCATGTGATCGGACACTCTTGAGTGCGAGTAAGTCCCGTATTGACCAACGTCGCACGCGCCAGTGTCAAGCTCAGCGCAATTGGCTGTCCTTGCTGCCTCGACGGTTGTAGCCGCTGAAAGCGGCCTCTTCACGGTCGTGCGCTTCCTGACAAGCCACGCACAGGCGCACGCCAGGGACGGCCATCCGACGCGCTTCGGGAATCGGCGCATCGCATTCCTCGCAGCGCGTCAGACTCGGACCTTTTTGCAGGCGGCTGCGTGCCCGCTTCACCGCGTCTTCCACGGTCGCGTCGATTTGATCTTGTACGGCGCCGTCACCGGCCCAACCAGTCGCCATGGGGTCGCCTCCCGGACGTGCAGTGGCGATGCGCCTGCCACGGCGCAACGAGAGCCCCACCAAGGCGAACCCGGTGCGGCATCAGTCCAATATAGGGATGCCGCGCCTGCTTTTCACGCCGGGACGCCCGCCTGCGTTCAGCAAGCGCCTTTCCGTCATCGGGCCGTGGAAGCCTGCGGGGCCTTGGCCGCGTCGATATCGGCGACCTCCGCCGTACTGTCGAACCCGCCACCCAGCGCTTCGATCAGGCGGACGGAAATGTCGATCTGCTCACTCTCCAGCGCAGCGAGTCGCTGTTGCGCCGTCAACAACTGCTGGCGGCTCGTGAGCGGCGTGAGCGGACCCTTCAGGCCGCCCTTGTAGGCCTTCATGGCGTCATCCCAGCTTTTTTGCGCGTCATCCACCGCGCGCTTTTCCAGCGTGATCTGCTGGCGCACGGACGCGAGCGCGGAAACCTGGTCGGAGACATCGTTCAAGGCGCTGACGACCAGGCCGTTGTAGCGCGCCACCATCGCGTCATATGCGGCATCCGCCCCAGCGAGACGAGCGCGACGATGGCCGCCATCGAAGATCGGCAAGCTCAGCGCCGGGCCAAATGCATACTGGCGTGCAGGCAGCTGAAGCACGTTGGTACTGCCGCCGACGGCGATAACGCCCGCCATGGCGCTGAGGCTGATGTTCGGCAGGAAGTCGGCCTTTGCCGCCTTGATGTCCTTGCTCGCCGCTTCGATTTCCCAGCGCGCCGCCACCAGGTCGGCGCGACGGCCGATCAGATCCACCGGCAGCTTGTCGGGCAGGACCGCAGGACCGCGATCCAGCATGTGCGGGCGGCCGATGGCGAGACCGCGATCCGGCCCCTGCCCCAGCAAGACCGATAGGCTGCTGCGCGCGGCATCGATGGCGCGATCAGCCGCCACCTTCTGCTGTTCGGCGCTGGCCAGCTGCGAATCGGCCAGATGTTCCTGCTGCGGCGTTTCCAGCCCGCCGGCAACGAGCTTGCGCGTGACGTCGAGCGACTGGCTCGCGCGCTGCAGCTCGGCTTCGGCCACGTCCTGTTGGGCAAACGCATAACCCAGGTGCACATAGGCGCGCGCCACGTTCACGGACAGTTCGATGCGCGCGGCATAGGCATCGATCTGCGCGGCGCGGCTATGACCCAGCGCGCCTTCCCATTGCGCACGCTTGCCGCCCCACAGGTCGAGGTCCCAGGAGAACTCGCCCATGATGGACTTGCTCCAGGCGAAGGTGCCCAGCACATACGGCGGATAGATCGGGTTCTTCTTGGACAGGTAGGCACCGGTGATCGATGCATCGAGCTTGGCCTGCGGCATGCGCCCCGCATTGACGCTGTCGGCCACCGCTTGTGCCTGCCGCGCACGCGCCTGCGCCTGCTCTAGGCTGGGGTTGGTCTTGAGCGCTTCCTCGATGAGCGAGGAGAGCTGTGGATCGCCATACGCCACCCACCAGTCCTGCGATGGCCATGCCGTGGGGCTCAGCTGCACGTCGGCCAGGCTGCGCTCGGAAGCGAGCGCGCCGGAGTCGGTCATGGTGCCCGTGGTGTGCAGGCCGCGACTGGTGGCGCAACCGGTCATGACCAGGCAGAGCGCAACGGCGGCAGGGAGTGCGAAAGAACGCATGGCGAAGATCATCCGGAAGCGAGTGGAGGCCGCGCGATGCGCCTGAACGACGCGATGGCGGACCATGTGCGGGCGACCTCGCCTGGAGGCTGTCCAGGCCAGCCGGCCGTATATGCACATGCAGCAAATTATATCGTTGCGACGGTGCCGTCGCATCGCGCGGCAGGCCCGCGACGCGCGAAAACGGCTACTACCATGGTCCAATGGCAAAGATCATGCGCACGCTCCCCTTGGCGCACGCCACGCCTTTGCCTATGGTTCGAGCGATGCATCACCTCCCAGGAGCACAACCATGTCGCGCGTTTCGTCCGCCACCGTCGTATCCACCGACAGCAACTATCTTCATCACATCCACGCGGGCCACTACGCCATGGATACGGATGAACCGCTCAAGCTCGGCGGCCAGGGCGCCGCTCCCGCGCCATTTGACTACTACCTTGCGTCGCTTGCGGCCTGCACCGCGATCACACTGCGCATGTACGCGCAACGCAAGGGGTGGGATCTCGGCGAATTTCGCGCTGAACTGGCGATGGAGCGTGACGACGACGGCAAGCTGCACGTACGCCGCACACTGCACGCGACCGGCCCCTTGTGCGACGAGCAATGGCAGCGCCTGCTCGAGATCGTGGCCAATACGCCGGTCACCAAAGCCATGCGCGAAGGCGTCGACATCACCAGCGTGAAAGGCACCACCAGCGCAACGGATTGATCCAAAAGCAGCTTGCAATGTGACCAACTGCACAAGCACAACCATGAGAGGCGTCTTGGCCCATGGCGCCCCGCGTGCTTTCACCGTAACGTCACTGCGCGGCATGGCAAAGTGCGCCGTGGAAAGTCGTTTGCGTCGCCCTGACGATCGCAAGATGTAGCGGAACCCGCTTAGGCATCATGCGCGACCGGTTGCCCACGGTCGCGCAAGGGGCAGCGCTCCAATGCAAGAACCGGCGTCGACGCATGTGTCCAGCCGGCCGCAGAGCCGGCGATCCTTGAGAACCGGCCGACAGCGGTAGACACGGGGAGGTAGTCATGGGGGAAGCGAGCGTGTTGCGTGAGTGGGGTCGCCACGGGGCGATCTGTGCAGGCTATGCACTCCTCTACGTGCTGCTTCGCGACTTCTCGGTATCGCACTGGAACCTTCCCGCCGGCCTGCGTGTCGCCTGCCTGCTCCTGCTTCCTTATCGCTACTGGCCCGCGCTGTTCATTGGCGAATCGCTGCCGGTGGGATACCACGCCTGGGATTGCCACGATCAATTCGGTTGGCGCTGGGCCGCGCTCGCCGCCATACCGCCGATCCTGCCGATCTCGTTCGCCGTTGCCTGGGCGAAGCGTCATGCGCGACTGATGCTCGGCGCGCGGCAGGTGAACATGACGATGTTGCTCGGCGTCATCCTTGCCGGCGCGATACTCACCGCCGCGGGCAACGCCCTCACGCTCGCTGCCACGCAGTTGCCGCCGGACAGCCCGCCGCTCATCATCACCAGCCAGATCCTATTCGGCTATTTCCTCGGCAACTATCTGGGCGCCATCGCATTGGTGCCGACCGTGCTGGTGGTTCAACTCGCCTTGTCGCGAGGCGCGCGTCTCACCCAGAGCGCTACGCGCTGGTACGGCCACCTCACACGCGACTGCCTGATCGGCGTACTGCTTCCGCTGATCGTGCTCGTGGGCCTGGTATTCAGCAGCCAGGGCGACAGCATGCAGGTGTTCCGCATTGCCATGTTCCTTCCGGTGGCATGGCTGACGTCGCGTTACGGCTGGCAGGGCGCCGCCATCGGCGGCACGCTCGCCAGCTTCGCCGTGACGATGACGTCCACCATGGTGCGCGACCCAGGCGTCATCCAGGCGCAGGCAATGATGGCGTTCGCCGTCACCACGCTCCTTCTGCTCGGCTCGCGCATCGCGCACCAGGTTCATACGACCAGCACGGTTCAGCTCGATACCTTGCGCGGCTTCCAGCTGGCCCAGCAAGGCCTGTACCTCGAAGAGCTTCGCATGCGCCAGGCGGCCGACGCACTGGAGCACATCGGGCAGAGCATCCGCGAAAACCACAACCGCCTGCTCGATCGCCTGCGGCACGTGCTGCCGGCGAACGAGGAACACATCTACTCGCGCCATGTGGTGCTGGCGCAACATGAAATGCACCGGCTGGCCAATGCACTGCACCCTCGCGGCTGGCGCGAACGCGGCGTACCGGCCACCTTGCGCGAAGGGCCCTTTGCGCAGGCCGTGCACCTGACCGGCGCCACCTACCAATGCGATCTTTCTGGCCGCGGCCTTAGTCAGCTGGCCCCGGATGTACATCTCACGCTGTACCGCCTTGCCTGCGAGGTACTGGTGTACGTGCTTTCCCGCGCGCCGATGCAGCACGTGCACCTGCAGCTTCGCGGCGGCTACACCGGGGGAAGGCGCTGGGTGGTCATGCGCCTTGTCGGCGAGCTCGCGACCGCCAACGAAACGAAACCGGGCCGAGGCCCGATGCTGACTCATGGAAGCAGGCCATGACCCTGCTCGGCGCCAGCGGGCTCGGCATGAACACGATCCGCGATCGTGCACACATCTATGGCGGTGTGGTCCACGTGCGCGACTCGCAACAGGGGCTCGGTGTCACGCTGCTGCTGCACGATTCATTGCGATCGATGCCGATCCACCAGGGTGCCTCCGGCTGAAGGCACCCTGGCAAAATCATTCAGTTCAGATCCCGCGCGAACTGCACTCGATCGGATCCTTGCAATCACCGTCGGCAGCGTAGACGCGCGCCGTGCCATCAGGCTGCGGCGACACCAGCACCTTGGTGGTCGCATCCTGGTAGACGATCTCACCCGCCTGCGTGGTGGCTGCCAATGGTTCCTGTGGCGTTGCGACTCGCGAAGCATCCACGCCCACCGGGAGCGCCAGGAAGCTTCCGCCCGACCTGGCGAACGCCGCGCGCACCTTGCCGCTCAGATCGTTGATCTGCACATAGCGAATGCCATTGCGTTCGAACACGTAGACATGCCAATGCGGACTGGCGCTGACGTCGGTGGCATTGGGCCACGACTGGCCGAGCCCGCTGGCTGGCGCAGCGCCCTGGGCGATGGCGGAAGCTGGAGCCAGCACCGCCAGGGCGAGGCCTGCGGCGGCGAGACTTGCAAAACGACGGCTGCGTGCATGCTGCATATGTATTCCCTCCTTAGCTCATCCCAATTCCGAGACGCGTTGGTCCAGCGAGAACCGGCACAGCTTGCGACAAGCCGTCGACCCGGTCAGGCGAATGTGCCTTACGCACGAGTACGCGCGTAAGCCCTCGGCGAGCGCGGCACGTACCGAACATTCAGATTCGCAACGCACGACGCATGGGTCCTCACAACACATTCACGACGTGGCGAGCACATGCGCAGCAAGATTCACCCCAACGTCACAACTGCCGCGCAAGGGATTTCGCCGGCGACGACATTCGCGTGAAGCAAATCACTGAACCCGGGTCGAGCCGACGCGACGCGCAGGACGCGACGATCCAACGCTGTTTGCTGACGCACACCACGCACGAAGACGTAGCGGCACGGCGCTCGATACCGAGTGCACAACCAGGTACCAGCTGAATTCAATGCATCACAGCGCGCATTGCCCGCGCTGTCGAGCTTGGCGCAGCGCTCCTTTGAATCACGCGGAGTCGACGTGCTACCGCTTCATCATGGTAATGAAGCAGACATGTCGCACGTCCATCGCCGCCCGGCACCGCCATGAATACCGCATCGCTTCCAACCACCATGACCGAGATAGGCTTGGCCGAACACGGCGGCCCCGAGGTGCTGCAACCGCAGATCGTGGCGATGCCCACGCCCGGTGTCGGGGAGCTGCTGGTGCAGGTGGCGGCCGCAGGCGTCAACCGACCCGATGCACTGCAACGCGCGGGACTGTATCCACCTCCACCCGGCGCCAGTCAAATTCCCGGACTGGAAGTGGCCGGCACCGTCGTCGCGCTTGGCGAAGGTGTCACCCGTGCCGCCGTCGGCGACACCGTATGCGCGCTGACCAACGGCGGCGGTTACGCACAGTATTGCGTCGTGCCTGAAGGCCAGGCGTTGCCGGTTCCACGGGGCATGTCCATGGTGCAGGCGGCCGCCATCCCTGAAACTTTTTTCACCGTATGGGCCAACCTGTTCGAGATCGGTCATGCACGCCGCGGGGAAATCGCGCTCATCCACGGCGGCACCAGCGGCATCGGCACTACCGCCCTGATGCT
Organism: Dyella jiangningensis; assembly: GCA_000632805.1. Taxonomy (GTDB): domain Bacteria; phylum Pseudomonadota; class Gammaproteobacteria; order Xanthomonadales; family Rhodanobacteraceae; genus Dyella; species Dyella jiangningensis. The sequence goes on from CP007444.1 coordinate 2,184,569, forward strand.
CTGTCGGGAGTTCGGCATCCGCACCTTCGCCACGGCAAGCAGCCTCGAAAAATGCGCAGCGATCCGCGAACTCGGCGGTGAACCCATCAATTACCGGCAGGAGGCATTTGCCGAAGTGGTGCTCGCGAAAACCGAACATCACGGCGCCGATGTCATCCTCGACATCATGGGTGCCAGCTATTTTGACGATAACCTGGCGACGCTCGCGCGCGACGGACGGTTGTTGCTGATCGGCTTCCTCGGCGGCCCCATCGCCGAACGCGTCGACCTGCAGAAGATCGCCGTGAAACGCGCCATCGTAACCGGCTCCACCATGCGTACCCGCACCTGGCAGGAAAAAGCCGCCATTGCCGAAGCATTGCGCCAGCACGTATGGCCGGTGCTGGCCGAAGGCCGCTGCGTGCCGATCATCCACGCCAGCTACCCGCTCGAACGCGCGGCTGACGCGCATCGTGATCTGGAGTCGCGCCAGCACATCGGAAAGATCGTGCTGGAAGTGACCTAGTAGGCGCCGGCTTCCAGGCTCGCCATGGACGGGAGTGATGTGCAGCCGCGCGAGGCCTCGGTGAGTTCCTCCATCAGCCGCCGCGCTTCACGTATTTGCATCTCGCCCGCAGGATGACGGCGCAGCTGGGCGCAAAGCAGTTCGATCTCCTGCTGCAACAAGGCATTCTGCTCGAGCAGTTCGTCGCACGCTCGGGAAAGAAGGTCGTTTTCGCGGTCCTGCTCCATACACGCACCGCTTGCCAGGAGGGGACATTTAAGCTGCCTGCGCGGCCGTTAAGCGGTCGTGACCCTTTGGATAAAGCTTTCGCGCCTCATTCATGGCCCCGGGGTGTAGGCTCGCGGGATGCCAAAATCACGCGCCGAACTCGATCAGATGCTCGATGCGCTGGACAGCTTCGTTCCCGGCCTGGTGAGCAGCAAACCTCACGCGGCTGATTTCTGGGAGGCCTTCAACACGCTGGCCCAGGCAGTACAGCAAAACGCCGGACCGGGCGACCATGACTGGGTCTGCGAGCGGCTTGACGCCATCCAGGAAAAGCACCACCTGGTGCCGCCTGCCGACCAGATCTGATCGCACCCATACCGCGCCGCAACATCGGCATCCCGAGGCGACAGGTTCCCGGGACGTCTGGTGGCAGACCAGCACCGGGACGTCGCAACTGATCGTGACCGGTGAGTCGCACTGCCCGGCAGCGCGTTCGAAACCATTGGTGTCCACGCGATGCCATCACGATCAGGTCGCACTGGTGCCTGGCCGCCGCGGCGATGATGGCCACATAGAGCGCGGGTCGAATACGAATTCCGTTTCGCACGGCACGCCGGCAGTCGCGGCACGGCGGCAGATGTCATCGGGCAGGCCCGCGCGCACTCCTTGGCGAGCTCCGTGTACGAATCGCATGACTGGATCGAGTCGGCCACCCAGGAAATAGCCGGCAAAGGTGCGGCACGCGCATGTCCTACGCCTTCGCCTGCCGTCGCCTGGCCGGCTCGATGCCGGTATCGACGGCCTTGAGGGCGTGCTCGGACCTGTCGACAGGGTAAAAGGATGCGCTGGTACATGGCCTTGCCCCCTTGTCCTTTCGCAACCGGTGTAACCAGGCATGGCCGGACAATGTGGAGGACAGGTGGCAGCTCGTGCGACAGATTGACGCCCGGGCGCTCCGCCGACTTGCCGCAGGTCTACGCTGACAGCAGGCATCGTCACGACAGGCATTACACAGGGTTTAAGCAACGCTAGATGTCACCCCTTTCGCCGCTTGCGCGGCTTGCAGCGAGGCATCCATGTTCAAGCACATCCTCATTCCGATCGACGGTTCCGAGCTTTCCAGGCGCGCTGCGATGAAAGGCATCGAACTGGCCAAGTTGTGCCAGGGGAAAATCACCGTCCTGCACGTTATCCCGCCCTTCCAGACCATCGCCTACATGGGTGCCCTGCTTGCTGCCACCGAGTTCGCCTACAACGAGCAGGCCAAGTTGGACGGTGCGCAATACCTGGCGGATATCCGCACCATGGCGGAGGCTGCCGGGGTTCCGTTCGAGGGCGAGGCCGACTTCGGCGACCAGCCCAGCGAAACCATTCTCAGCGTGGCGAAGGCCAAGCAATGCGACCTGATCGTGATGGGCTCGCACGGCCGGCGCGGCATGACCCGCCTGCTGCTGGGTAGCGAAACCCAGAAAGTATTGCTTGGCAGCCAGGTGCCGGTCCTGGTGTGCAACTGACCGACTTTTGAAACCATCCGCGACTCGTGCAAAACCGGGCACGCCGGATCGACACCAAATCACGGCCAGGGATGACCGCCAGGGCACGGAATCCGCCCGGCGCATCCCCATTCGCCAGGAGGTTCCATGTCACTCGCCACTCGCACAGCCAGTATCAACACCTTGCACGGCGGCGTTTTCGGCCGTGTCCTTTCAGGCGAGAAAGCATGAACACGACTCCCACAAAATCCATCGGCGCCCCGACGGATGTGCTGGCCCTGGTGACCGCCACATCGCCATGGAGCCCCGCCGCTGTCGCCGGCGCATCCCTGGCTGCCGACTTCGATGCCCGCTTGAGCGGCTGCTACATCGACCCCGGCCTGCGCATGCTGCATGGCGGCGAGCCGGAACCGTCCGTTCTGGCCCTGTTGATTGACCCGCCGCACGAGAACCCGGAAGACCACGCCTCCTTCATTGCCTTGGCACGCGACGCGGGAGTGCATCGCGCGTCGTGGATAGTGACCCGTGCCGGCATTGCGCAGACGACGCGCCAGCTGGGTGCCTGGCATGACCTGATCGTGATCGAACGCGACATGGTGGATGAGGCCGTCGCCTTCGACGTGCTCGGCGAGGCGCTGCTCACCTGCCGCACGCCGTGCCTGCTTCTTCCGCCTTCATGGCACGGACCGATCCGCCCGGAGCGCGTGGCGCTGGCGTGGAATGGCAGCATCGAATCGATTCGCGCGATCCATGCGGCGCTGCCGTTCCTGCACCGTGCGAGCGACGTGGTGTTGCTCGACGGTGAAGCCCCCGCTTACGACGACGAACAGGAGCGCGCACCGCGCTTCGACCCGGCCGCCTATCTGATCAACCATGGCATCAAGGCGCGCGTGCGACGCGTGCACGCCGCGCCCAGCGAGGCGGGTGCGGCCCTGTTGCGGGAAGTCGAAGCCACCAAGGCGAAGCTGCTGGTGATGGGCGCCTACGGTCATTCGCGGGTACGCGAGCGCGTGCTGGGCGGCGCCACGCGCCATATCCTGCAGCACGTCAACGTGCCGATACTGATGCAGCATTGACGGCAACAGTCCCAACACGGCAGACCACATTCAACTCACCTCACCCAGGAACGCGACGCATGCACCCTGCCATGTTCTACAGCTGCCACGGAGCGGCCAAGCAGGTCACCGGGTCATGTCATCTGGTCCGCTGTGGCGACAGGCAGGTATTGATCGACTGCGGCATGTTCCAGGGCTCGCGCGAGGAAGAGCAGGCCAACGCCGAGCCGTTCGGCTTCGATCCCGGGCAGATCGATGCCTTGTTGCTCACGCACGCCCACCTGGATCATGTGGGGCGCGTTCCTCGCCTGATACGCGAAGGCTTCCGCGGGCAGATCCTCGCAACGTCCGCAACCCGCGACCTCGCACGCATCGTGCTGTTGGACGCCGCGCGCCTGCAGGAGGAGGACGCCGCCCGCGCGGAACGCAGTAGTCGGCGGCGCAATGAAGCCGTCCAGCCGCCACTCTTTACGCTGGATGACGCCTTCCATGCACTCGAGCGCTTCTCGGACCCGGTGAATTACGGCGATACCGTCAGCGTTGTGCCAGGCATCTCGGCCCAGTTCCTTGATGCCGGGCATATCCTTGGCTCGGCCAGCATCCTGTTGCAGCTGCAGGACGGCGGCCAGGCACGCAGCATCCTGTTCTCGGGCGACCTGGGGAGTCCGGGGCGCCCCATCCTGCGCGACCCCACCCCGGCCCCGCCCGCGGACTTCGTCGTGATGGAGAGTACCTACGGTGATCGCGATCACCGCCCCCTGCCCGACTCGGTCGATGAACTCTACGAAGCCGTGAATTCCACCCTGAAGCGCGGAGGCAACGTGATCATCCCCACCTTTGCGCTCGAGCGCGCGCAGGAGGTGTTGTACTACCTGCACCAGGGCATGCGGCAGCAACGCATTCCCTCGCGCACGCCGGTGTTCCTGGACTCGCCCATGGCCATTTCAGCCACCGAAACGTTCCGTCGCCATCCGGAGTGCTTCGACGAGGATTTCATGGCGGTGCTACGCGACGAGGATCCGTTCACCATGCCGAACCTGCGCTTTTCGCACGACAGCGTTGACTCCATGGCGATCAACCGGATCGAGGGCGGCGCGATCATCATGGCCGGCTCCGGCATGTGCAACGGCGGACGCATCCGCCACCATCTTCGGCACAATCTCTGGCGCGAAAAGAGCAGCGTCGTTTTCGTCGGTTACGCCGCGGAAGGCACGCTGGCACGACGCATCGTCAATGGTGCGCGGCGCGTGCAGATCTTCGGCGAGGATATCGCGGTCAACGCCACGATCTGGACCATCAACGGCTTTTCCGCCCATGCCGGCCGCGACGAACTGCTCGCGTGGCTGGGCCAGCATCCACGCCGCGGCGTCTTTCTGGTCCACGGCGAGTACGAGCGCGGTATGCAGGCGCTGGAAAACACCCTGCATGACAAGGGGTTTTCGGTGCGCCTTCCCGGCAAACACGAGCCCATCCTGCTCGACTAGTGCCGCCCCACGGAACCTCAGCGCACGCCATGACGAACGTGGGCGAACCAGCGTGTGCGAATCAGCTGCATGACTCTGCGGGAGCGCACCCCGTGCGCGACCGCAGCGCCGGAAACCAGCGCCACGCTTGCGCCCATGCTGATGCCACTCAAAGACTCAACTTGAGATCCGCGACATACGTCCGCTGTGGAAACGGGTGATACAGGTAGTACTTCTCGTTGGTGAAGTTGTCCACGCCCAACGAAGCCGCCAGGTGGTCGTTGATCTGGTAGTGCGCACGCAGGTCGAACACACGGAAGCTGTCGAACGCGCCGAAGACGTGCGAGGTGTTGTCCGTATTGTCCAGCGTCGAGTACTGCTTGCCGCTGTAACGCCCCGCCAGCGTGAATGACCATGCCTCGCCGGGACGGTAGGTGGCTACCACCGTCGCACGCCAGCGCGGCACATAGGGCGCATGCTTACCTTCGGACGTGGTGCCCGTGGTGCTGACGAAGCTGTCGTTGGACAGAATGGTGGAGTCGACGAAAGTCACGCTGCCGGACAGATCCAGCCCCTGGATCAGCACGTTGTCCTTCTGGGCCACCAGCTCCACGCCACGATTGCGCAGCTTGCCCACGTTCATCACGTAGGTCACCGGCACGGCCACGTTGGGCAATGTCGACGTCTGCGAGATCAACGCCTGCTCGGTGTTCTCCTGGAACAACGACAACCGCATCAGGCCCTGGTCGATGCCATGCTCGATGGCGAGCTCGCCGCTGCGCACGGTTTCGGGTTTCAGGTCGGGATTGGGCACGCTGTAGGTCGAGCCCGTGGATACCAGCTGGTACAACTCTCCCACGGTAGGAAAGCGCACCGCCTTGGCCAGCGAACCGGTCACTCGCCACGCCGGCGTCACGCTCCATTGCAGGGTCGCCTTCGGCGAGAACGCATCAGCCTTCTCCACCGGCTGGTTCACGGCAATCTTGCCGCTGTCGTTGTAGCCATCGCGGGCTTTCCACCATTCGTAGCGGCCACCCAGCGTCAACAGCCAGGACGAAGCCAGTTGCCATGCATCCTGCACCCATAGCGCCTCGGTCTGGGTTTTGCCGCGACCGGCCGAGTACAGCGTCGTCACGCTGGAAGGGTCCTGCCAATCGGTAAGATTGCTGGTCGGGTTGTTGAGTTCATAGCGATCGCCATGCGCACCCACCGATATCTCATGCGCGCCACCATAGCCCTGCGGTCGCCAGAAGCCGGTCGCGTCGATGGTTGTCCACTGCGTGCCGTCATAGCTCGCCAGCCGGCCGTTGCGGGTGACATCGGTGCCGGTGGTGACACCTGCCGGCGACCACTGCGTGTCCTTCAGGAAGTCGTAGTGGGTGAGGACGAACGAGCCATCGAAGTCGCCCTTGGTATCGGACCTGAGCGACAGCGCCTGCATCAGGTGATGCGCGCTCAGGTTGTAGGTATTGCTGGCGAATCCAGCCACCTTGCCGTAGGTGCTCCCGCCTGACACATCGGTCAGGTAGCTATCCACGTCCGACTGGCCGTGATTGCGCCAGTAGCCGACCAGGTAAGTGGCGCGCCACTGCGGAGTGATCTCGTAGACGAGCTTGCCGTTGAGATCCAGCATGCTCGTATGCAGCAGCCCGCCCGCGCCATACACATTGGCCACCTGCCCCTGCTTGTTCAACGCGGAGACGGTGCCACTGGTGCCTGCCGGTGTGGATGTTCCCGTGATGATCGACAGCGGCGGGCTGAAGCTGTTGGCGGCGTTGGCACCGAAGAACCAGCCGAGATGGCCGCTGCGGTCACCGGCGGTGAGCGTCGTCTGGCTGGTGCTGTAGTTGCCGTGCGTGCCGTACAGGTCGAACGACTGAACCGCCTCGGTCTGCTTGACCGTGACCTCGGTCTTCTCGGGCATGCGTGTGACGATGCGCATCACGCCGCCCATCGCATTGCCCGCGTAGGCCGCCGAGAACGGGCCATAGAGCATGTCGACGTGATCGATGGCATCGGGTGATGTCATGCCCCAGCGCGGGGCGCCGATCGTGTTGTTGTTGGCAACCAGCGCCGAGATCGGAATGTCGTCGACATAGACCAGCGTACGCGCGCTTGAATTCACGCCCCAAGTGCGTGTAGCAAGCACCGGCTGCGTATCGCCGTAGTTGCGTTTGCGGATGAAAATGCTCGGCAGATACTTGGCCGCGTCCTCGACATCGACCGCGTTGGTGGTGACTTCCACTTGCTCGATCGGAACGGTGACCAGACTGGCCGGGAAACCCGGCGCCGCCACCGTTGGCATGTCGGCGGTCACCCGAACCGCTCCAAGACTGGTGACCTGACCGTCGATGACATCGGGGTTGTCTGCGGCAGGCCCGCCCTGGGCCAGTGCCACGGAAGAAGCGAGCACGCCCAGCGGCAAGCCGAGCAGCGCACTGCGCATGAAAGAAGAACGCATAGCAGGACATCCTTGGGTCGCCGGCAACGCCCTGCGCTGCCGGGATAACTGCAAGCCTACGCGCGCACGGCAACCAGCGACGCGCAACCTGCGCGACGCCTGCCTGCGTTCACGATTGGCCTTCCGATGCGGGAGCGACATGCGCAGTGCACGCGTCCCGTCTGGCGTTTGCAGTCAGACCCGTGGAGGTCCGCGCGGTTTCGCACTCAGCAACGGCAAGGAGTCGCCTTGCCAGGCGGACTCGTGGATCGGTACGATCGCCGGCAGCATCGCCGCCGCAATGGGCGCCGCCATGTGACCGGTCAGTACCGGGCTGTGGCCGAGCAGCGCGCAATATCCGCACTCGTCGGTGTGCAGCGCCGGAGCATCCGGTGAAGACGGATGGTGCTCGTCGAGCCCGTGTCCGGTACACCACGCGCCCAGCTCTGGCCAGGCGTCCATGGCGGACAGCGAACGGGATACCGTCGGCGCAGCCACCAGCAGCCACACGGCGGCAATGGCCAGCCATGTAACCCAGCGATGTGCTGTCCTTCGACGGATCAACGGCGTCCCCATCCGAGCAAGCCTTGAGTAGGCTCAAGACATCTTCTCATGTTCGCCTTCTTCCGCACAGCGCTAGAGGTGTGTGACATCGCGTCACGTAGGCGAAACGGCCATGTTTGCGAAGGCTTCCCGGCGAACAGGAGCGATGCACGACCGCACCTTGGGCGAGTTTGCAGCGACGATGCCGCGCATCGTTCTTTGCGCACGTGGTCGACGCAACCGCGGCATGCCCGCAGCACGTCAATGCACCGATCACTACAGAGGCAACGCGTACGACTGCTTGACGACTTGGCTTGGCAGATCCGTCTTCACATTCTGGATGCCGTTGGCGCGAGTGAGGTGCGTGGACTGGAAGTGTCGGTAGGCATCCAGGTCTGACACCACCACGCGCAGAAGCGCATCGCTCTCGCCGAGCATGATGTAGCACTCCATCACCTGTGGCAGTGCCTTCATCGCGCTGATGAAATGTTCGATGGTGTCGGCATCCTGGGCGGTAAGCCATACGCGCGTGAACAACGTCATCCCTGCCCCGACCATCGACGGGTTGAGGATCGTCACATAGCGATCGATGACGCCGGCTTCTTCCAGCAAGCGAACCCGCCTCAGGCACGGCGACGGCGACAAGCCCACCTTTTGCGCGAGCTCGGTGTTCTGCAGTCGACCATCCTCCTGAAGGGCTCGCAGAATCCGCTTGTCGATCGTATCGAGCTTGATTGGCATGGCGCGCATTATCAGCGAATCAAATTGGCATAATATGCCAATCATTGAACAATTCGTGGAATATAAGGCACCCGATTGCGGGCGTCGTGCCGTAGCTTGTGGACATGGATACCCACGCGCTCTGCCTCTTCGCCATCACCGTCCTGCCGCTGATCTGCGCCCCCGGGCCGGACATGCTCTTCATCGTTTCCCAGGCCATGTCCGGCAGCGCAGGCGCCGGACTGCGCGCCACTGCCGGCGTCTGCGCCGGCTATGTCGTGCATTCGCTGCTGGTAGGGGCCGGGCTTGCCGCCATCATCGCCGCATCGCCCGTGATCTTCGAGTCCCTGCGCTGGGCTGGCGTGGCCTATCTCTTCTACTTGGGCCTGCAATTGCTCAGATCCGCCCTGACGCCACGATCGACTCGACTGCCGGAAGTCCACATCGCACGCCCCTTCCGCAAGGGGCTGCTCACGGCCTTGCTCAACCCCAAAGGGATGATGATCTACTTCGCCATCCTTCCCCAATTCATGCGACACGACCAACCGGCTGCCGCGCAGGCCTTCGTGCTGTCTGGGATCTTCATTGGTTTGTGCAGTCTGGTCTATAGCGCGCTGAGCATGGTCGTGGCCGCTACACGCACTGAAACCGGCATGCCGAGCGACCGACGCCGGCGGTACGTCGAAGGTACCTCCGGCGCGGTGCTGATGGCGGCGGCCGTAAAACTCGCGCGCAACTGAAGTTGCGGGCGACCGCTAGCGGACGACATGGCGGCGCGCCGTCTGCTCGATGCAAAGTTTCGGTGGCGCTAATTTTCCGATGCCTGCGCCAACCATGCCCTTCGTGATGCGCACGTATCCATGGCGCGCTGGTAGCTCTCCTGCGCAGTGGTGCGCGCCATATAGGCACGCTCGGCCGCCCCCAGCGTCACTCCGCCAACCGTCTTGGCAAGTTCGAGGGCATACGTGACGGAGATATCCGCCGCCGTGAATCGCTCGCCGGCAAGATAGGGCGTGCGTGCGATCTGGCGCGTCACCAGCGTCAACCGGCTTTCGAAGACACCCAGTGCCTGGCCGGCACTCCAGTTCTTCCGTTCCGATTCGGGGGCAAACAAGCGAGCACCCACGACAAAGTAGATGGACGCGGCAAGTCCGGCTTCACCGAGATGGAGAAACTGCTGGTACGCAGGGAAACCAGGATCATGCGGCGAAGGTGCCAAAGGCGTCGGGCCGTAGCGAGCCATCAGGTATTCCATGATCGCAATGGACTCCACCATCGTGACGTCGCCATCCTGGATGGCGGGGATGAAGCCGGCCGGGTTGATGGCGAGGAACTCCGTATCCTTTTCAACGCCATTGAGGAGATCGACCGGCCTCAGTCGATAGGGAAGCCCCATCGCCTCGAGCAACCACACCACACGAAAACCTCGTCCTTCGCCAAACACCGTGATCATGCTGCTCTTCCTCTTTGCGGCCGGCGCGCCCGGCCTCTAAGCGGAAGACGAACGAGCCTTCCTCATATCGACATACCTCGGCGTCTATCCAACGCAGGGCCTGGCATCGCAAGAAACTTCGCCCTTAAGCGTGATCGCCTCGCTTGCTTGCCTCCCGCCAAACGCCGCCCTGTAGACTCGGCGCAGATCTCATCGGGGCACGTCCATGAAGCCTGCTCGCACCTACTGGTTCGCGCCAAAGCGTTTTGGGATTGGCTATTCGCCGGCAAGCTGGCAAGGCTGGGCGCTCCTTGCCATTTACGTCGCACTGATGATCGCCATGCCGCGACTGCTGCCCGAAGGTGGCCATTTCCGCATCGTCATCATGATTGCGCTCACGATCGGTTTCCTGATCATCGCTTTCTCCAAGACCCAGACCTCTCGCTCATAGCCCTTGAACAAAACGCAGGCGTCAGCAACGGGCGCCAATGGAAGCCGCCCCCGCGTCGAGCCCGCGCAAGCGATGGCGGTCAGCATCATCGGCGCCGCATGCAGCGCCTGCTTGCCTCCGGTCTTCATGCCTGATCGTCGACTCATTTCGCCTCCCACAGTGCACGTCACCTGAGGTGGCCCCCGATTCTCAGAGAGCGCAGGCTTCACGCCAGATTTTTCCGAACATAACCGCGACGTTGTATTGGATGGTCTTGTCCTCGGGGAAAATCGCTCTCACGGTGACCCGTCGGTCGTCACGCAGAGTGAGTCGCCGAAAGGTGGCTGTATCGGGATCTTCGGGCAGCATGGTGGATCTCGCTGCATGCGTTTCGCACGTTCAAATCAGGAGGCAAGCTCGCCCATGCGGCGAACGCGACTCAAGCGGAGCGCAGATGCTCGGTGGCATGCGGTCCTCTCTCCAATCGGCGGGCCGAACCGCGCGTCAGGCGCTTTATGACACCCTTCGCCTGGGACTCATCCTCCCAGACGGTGAAACTCATCCCTTGCTCGATCATCGGCAACGCTACGTCGGCCAGAAGCAACCAGATCTCGACCTCGAAATGTTCGCCCTGCAGATGCTCGCCATCGAAATGCAACGTCGCCGACCAGAACTCGTTGTTGATTTCCACCACCGTCCGCCATTCCTTGCCCGAAAGATGGCTATGGCCACCCGATGCCCCAACCGGCAACAGGTGGATCTCCGCGACGAAATCGGGCAAGGCGCTCGTACTCATACCGGTGGCCTGACTACAGCAAACACGTCGTTGCACGAACGATCCAACCGTGCCGAGCGAGCCTCGACGGCAAAGTGTTCCGCCCTCTTTCGTGGCATGGCCGCGCGCATAGCCATCAACTCACCGACGACGCACGTCGCCGCACGGGGTCCAGCAAGCCAAGTCGCCTCGCTTCGGAGAGAAGCTCAATGAGCGAGTGCGTATGCGTCGCGCGCTGAAGCCTGATCTTGTGGCTCTCGACCGTTCTTCGCGACAGGCACAGCCGGTCGGCAATCTGCTGGGCAGTCATGCCCTGGTCCAGCAACTGCAGTACCACGCGCTGTCTCGTGGACAGGTGCACTTCCGGGCGCTTGTCTCCCATGAGCACCGGCATGAAGGCACCCGACAGATACGCCTTGCCCTTCAATGCCAGGTCAATGGCCGATTGCAACGCGTCCACGCCTTCCAGTTTCGCAACGACGCCGCGGGCGCCCGCATAGAACGCGCGCTGCAATGCCGCCGGATCCGACTGGGAGGTGAAGAAGACGAAGGGAACCTTGCTTTGCGTCGCCCGCGTGTTTTCGAGTGTTTCCAGGCCGCTCTGGTCGAGCAGGTTGAACTCGGTGATGATGGCGTCCGGCGGGTCCGTGAGAACGAGCTTTTCCAGCTCTCGTCCGCTCCTCAGCACGGCCTTGATTTCGTACGCGCGACTGAGCGCACGGGCAAGACCCTGCGCGACCAGCAGATGCACATCGGAAATCGCGATCGATGGCCTGCGGGGTTCATCGTCGACTGGCGTCATATGCGCGCTCATCGCCACTCTCCATCGCCTGCAGATCACCTATGAGACCGCGCCAAGTGGATCTGTTCCGTGGCGCGATATGCCTCGAACTGCGCCGGCCCATTGCAGCGCCCGGCCAACCGATCGAGCGATGTCGGCCTGCACACAATCCGAATGCAGGGCAGTGACGCCGTCCATGCTCAATACCTTGTCACCCATGACAAAATGGACAATCCAGGTCGCGTCGTGGCCATGTCCGCATTCGTACCAGACGCACACGCAGGATCCGTCAATGTCGTAGGTGAAATAGTCCATGCCTCCCCCGAGCATGACGACATCTTTCGCAACATCACCTCTATCTCACAAGTCAGCCAAATGGCCGAGCGGTCGCGTTCGTTGGCGCGTTGCAAACCGTAGTGCGCAACGCGTCCAGGCTGTCGCGAACCTTGTTGGATCGAGCCAAAAAGCGCTTGCTCGCCACGCCGACATGGCGCTTTCCACCATGCGTAGTGGCGCGAGAAGCATGCTCGCACTGAGGACTACGCAGCGACTGCAAATCTACCGGCCACATCCTGCGTAAATCTACGTAGCCGCCGCGACCTTGATGTATGTCTTCGCGCCTTCACCCCGCGCTATCGGTTTGCTTCGCGGCCCTGGCGAACAATAGTCGCTTGGCGATCAACGCCAGCACACGCGGTCGAGGAGGAGCAGCGATGACCGGCACCGAAACCAAAGGCAACCCGAACTCAAAGGCAAAGGCACGCGAAGACGCAAAACAGGATCTCAAGCCCCAGGACCATTCCTCGCAGAAGCGCGAGGCTTGGGCCGACGCACCCTCTCATCCGGTCGCCAACCAGGGAGCACCAGGCGGCACGAGCGATGACGACGGCGATAGTGATAACCAGCAGGACCCCACGCGGCGGGCGTCGGCGCCATCTGGCAGCGGAAGGACGTAGCTGAGCGCTATGTAGCCCGCTACCTTTCCGCCAGGGAGCCTGGTCGGACGAAAGCGCTCTGCGGTGGAGGGCGTGGCCATGTGGCGTGCGGCGAGGTTCATTTTTCGTCGACGCTGCACGCTATCGCCAACGCCTCGCACGGAGAGATTTCATGGCGAAGCTCGTCTTCGAATTGAACGTGTCCCTGGACGGCTACATCGACCACGAACGGCTCGGTCCTCCCGATCCCGCGCTGTTCCGGCACTTCACTGACCGCGTGCGGGAATTGACGGGCATGATGTACGGGCGCCGCATGTACGAGGTCATGCGCTACTGGGACGACGATCTGCCGGAGTGGGACGCGGACGAGCGCGACTACGCCCTGGCATGGCGAAGCCAACCCAAATGGGTCGTGTCGCGCTCCATGGCATCCGTCGGCCCAAACGCGACGCTCGTCTCCGACGACGTCGAATCGGTGATACGAGGATTGAAATCCGAGTTTCCTGGCGAGATCGAAGTCGCCGGCCCTGACCTGGCGCAAAGCCTCACCGATCTCGGCCTCATCGACGAGTATCGGCTCTACTTCCACCCTGTCGTGCTTGGCAGCGGCAAACCCTTCTTCGCGGCTCCCAGCCCGCCGCTTCGCCTGATGGCCAGCGACCTGATCGGCGAACGGGTCATACGGCTGAGCTACGTTCCCGCCTGAGCGCATGAGGTCACGCTATAGGAGCTCGCGCGCCGCGACGAGCACGCAGCCGTTGCGCCTGCGAGTGTCCTGCGCGGATCGAGCCTTAACGACCCAATTTTTCCAGCGTGGTCCGCTCAGGCATGCGAGCCCTATAATGGCGCATTCCCAACCCCAGCGACCTCAATGACAGAGCCTGTCCGCCTCGCCAAACGTGTCGCCGCCTTGGCTCAATGCTCGCGGCGCGAAGCGGAGATGTACATCGAGGGCGGCTGGGTTCGCGTCGATGGCGTGACCGTCGAAGAGCCTCAATTCAAGGTGCTGGCCCAGGCCGTCGAGATCGACCCGAATGCCCAGCTCGAACCTGCCGAGCCCGCGACACTGGTCTTGCACAAGCCCGCCGGCGTGACCGCGGTAGAATGCCGTACGCTGGTTCGCCCGGAGAACCACTTCGGCGATGACGGTTCGGGCGTGCGCATGCTCAAACGCCACTTCGCGCGGCTGGACATGCTGTTGCCCCTGCCCGACAGCGCAAGCGGACTGGTGGTGCTCACCCAGGACTGGCGGGTCAAGCGTCGTCTTGAAGAAGATTTCGACCGGATCGAGCAGGAGCTGGTGGTCGAGGTCGAAGGCAAGCTGGCGCCGAATGGCCTTGCCCTGCTCAACCACGGCCTGGTCTTTGAGAACTACGCGCTGCCTCCGATCAAGGTGAGCTGGCAGAACGAACGCCATCTTCGCTTTGCCCTGAAACGCATCGCGCCTGACAAGGTCGAGCGCATGTGCCATGCCGTCGGCCTGCGTGTGCTGACTATCAAGCGCATCCGCATTGGCCGCGTTTCCATGTCCAAACTAACCCCGGGCCAATGGCGCTATCTGGCGGGCACGGATCGGTTCTAGCCTCGACGGCGGTCGTGGATTGGGGCCCCTCCCGCCACTGGCTGATATTCGAAATACTCGCAGCGCCTTCGCACTTCCTTGTGCGACTGCGCTTCCAACCGTGGAGCTGCCATCAAGGCTATTTGTTCTTATGGCTCTGCTCGCCGGCCTTGACGTGCTGCTCGTGGCTGCCGCCACGCGAGCCCTGATTACCCGACGATGCGTTGGATGAGCCACCGCGGCTCTCGCCGCCCTTCGCGCCAATCTCGGCCATGTGCTCACGATCCTCACTCACCGCCTCGCCGCCCTTGCGTCCGGCTTCGCGCGCTTCCTGAGAGTTGAATTCGTGTGCATTGCCCGACTCGTGAGCAGCCCTGCCGCCCTTCGATGCAATTTCGCGCTGCTTGTCATCGTCCATCGATGCGAAGCCACGATTCGATCCACCTTGGTTTTGGTTGTTTGCCATCGTTGTTCTCCAATGCTCTGCACCTCAGCACCGCGCTGAGGCAAGGCCATTGTTTTCCAGGCAGCCTGAGCACGGCGCTAGATATCCATGAAGCACGCCGTTATGTATGTCCATGGCATGCCGGCACGTCGTGAACAACCTCCACCTCAATCACGCGAACAGCTTGCGTGCGCACGCTCGAGACGCGTCTCCGGATCATTCGTTCTGCGAAATCTGCGTCCGTCACACGTCGTCGAAGAGCGTGCAGCGACCTGGACAGAGATGCGTTTTGGTCCCCTGCTGGCCGCGGCGTCCCACGCCTCGGTGTCCGCTGGCAGTTATTGACGGTGCGTTGCCGCTTTGATGGCAGGTGGCTCACGTCCGCTGCCGCACCATCGAGCGCACCCAGCCGTTCGACGCGCCTGCTATCCGTTGAATGCCGTCATCCGCCCGATATGCTGGCAAGGTCAACAAGGACGTTTCACGACTCCTGATTGATGCTCCCGGCCGACTGCGAGGGCGCCCATGACCACGCAACGACACATTCAGCCCGATCGCCGCGCCGCCAGCCTTGCCGGCGCGCGCCGCCGGAAGATGGCGCGTTCCATCCATGCCTTCATACGCGGTACCGTCGCGCAGTTCTACGAACGAATGGCAGAGAGCAGCATCGAGCTGCCCGAAGCGCCTGCGCTGTGGATTTGTGGCGATTGCCACATCGGCAACCTCGGGCCGCTCGCCGACGAGGACGGCCATGTCTCGATCCAGATTCGCGATTTCGATCAGACGACCTTGTCCCACCCTGCGTACGATTTGTGTCGGCTGGGATTTTCACTCGCCATCCTCGCGCGAAGCTCCGACCTCCCTGGCCTGGCTACCGTACGCCTGCTGGAAGCGCTCGCGGATGGCTATGCATCGGCAATGAGCGATCATCCACCCGGGGCGACGCGCGAGCTGCCGCCCACGCTGCGGCTCGAAGTGCGCAAGGCACACCATAAAAGCTGGAAGACGCTTGCACGCGAACGCACGGCCGGCCATACCGTGAGCCTGCCGCGGGGCAGATCGTTCTGGCCCATCACCGCGGATGAGCACGAAGCATTACGAACCCTGTTCGCGCGCCCCGACGTGGCCGGGCTGGCCACGCAGATCAGTCGTCGCCCGGATCAATGCAAGGCAAGGTGTCTTTGCTTGACGCGGCGTTCTGGCGCAAAGGCTGCAGTTCGCTTGGGCGGCGCCGCTATGCGGCGGTACTGGATGTCGATGGCGAGGGCCGCAAGGGCAATGATTTTTGCCTCATGGACGTCAAGGAGGCGCATGCCTCCTGCGTGCCGGCGATGGCGCGTGGCGTGCCCGTACAACCCGCCGAGCGCCTGCTCGCGGGTGCCCGAGCGCTCACTCCTGCGCTCGGAGAGCGCATGCGAGCGGGTGACGTACTGGGAACGCCCGTCATCGTCCGCGAACTCATGCCCCAGGACATGAAGCTCGACATTCGCCGGCTTCAACCCAACCAGGCCCAGCGGATGGCGGACTATCTCGGTGCGGTGGTGGGTTACGCGCACGCACGCCAGCTGAGCGCTGAAGACCGTCAGGCATGGCACCGGGAAGTGGTCCGCGGACGCAGCAAGACGACCCATGCGCCCGCCTGGCTCCGCGATGCGGCTATCGGCGTCATGCATGAGCTCGATGTCGCCTACATTCAGCACTGCCTTCGCTACGTCCACGCGGTGGGCTAGTGCAATCGAAGCAAGAATCCCGCTGGCGACAACCGCATCAACCGGCGTTGACGCAGGCGGCCCCTCTACGCCCTGGCCCGCTTGATCTCATCCAGAATCAGCTCCCGGTGCACGAGGAAGGCCGCAAGCGTCTCTTCCATCACGTGCAGGAACTTCTCCGACTCTTTCGCATCGAGGCCCAGGATTTTCCACCGGCGAACCCTGTCGGCCTGCGCAGCAATGGTCCGGCGTGCATCGTCGATATGACGATCCGCTTCCGCCAGCGTGAGTCCGGCTTTCGAGAGGTCCGGCATGGTGCCTGTCATGGCTCCGCAAGGCGCGACGTCATCCACCATCGGATCGGCCGCGCGTCCCGTGACTATGCTCCGAACACCCTCGTCCGTTACATCGTCATTGTGCATGGAACACGTGTCGATTGCGTGTTGCGCGCCACGGCGTGCCATCAGTCTGCTTGACGCCCGCATCGCGGTTAAGCCAACTTCCGCCACTGGACCCATCCTGCGACGGCCACCATGCGACGCGAGATCGCCATCGTCGTTTTCCCCGGTTTTCAATTGCTGGATGCTGCCGGGCCCGTTGCCGCGTTCGAGATGGCGGAACGCTTCCGGCCGGGCAGCTACGCCATCCACGTGCTGGCCCCCGAAGGCGGCATCGTGCGCAGCTCGTCAGGCGTCTGCCTGGCCGCTGACGCCATGGAGTCGAGGCACTTCGACACGGTGATCGTATCGGGCGGCAACCTCACGCAGCTGGCGGAAAGCCAGGCAGGCATCGTGACGTGGCTCAACCATGATGCGTGGCGACGCGTGGCAGGCGTGTGTTCCGGTGCATTCTTTCTCGCGGCAGCGGGGCTGCTCGACGACAAGCGCGCCACTACGCACTGGGCCGCGGCCGAACGCTTCCGGCTGCAATATCCCCGGGTGCGGCTCGATGCCGATCGCATGTTCGTCAGGGATGGCGACGTCTGGACATCGGCAGGCATTTCCGCGGGCATCGATCTCGCGCTGGCCCTCGTGGAGGATGACCTCGGCCCTGGCATCGCGCGACGCACGGCCCAGCAGCTCGTCGTGCACCAGCGGCGTCACGTGGGGCAGTCGCAGTATTCCGTACTGGTGGAACAAGGCGGCAAAACCGGCCGCTTCGGCGACCTTATCCGCTGGATGCGCGCGCGCATCGGCGAACCCATGACGATCGAACGCCTGGCAGAACGCGCCGCCATGAGCCCTCGCAACTTTGCCCGCACCTTCGTCGCTGAAATCGGCGCGACGCCCGCCAAGGTCGTGGAGGGCCTGCGACTGGAAGCCGCCCGCGTCGCCGTCGAGACCAGTCATCTCCATATGGACCACATTGCCGCCTCGACCGGCTTTGGCGACGCCAGCCGCATGCGCCGCGCCTTTGTCCGCGCGTTTGGTACGTCGCCGCAATCGCTGCGCCGCAGCGCCGGCGCGTGATGGCGCCCGGCGGGCGGGTTCGCACGTTCGCCCCGCTGGCTGTTTTTGTCCGGAACTTGTCCTTGCCGGCACCGACCGGACTGACCATAAAGATGGCCGGCCGACCGGTACCTCCCATCGGCCTCGACAGCAGTGAACGCCCTGGCCGCCCGTGCCCCCACGCTCCGCCGGCCGAGGGAGTGCCCATGTTCCTCAAGCGAGTATCCGCATGCGTCTGATCCTGTTCGTTTCAGCATGGCTTTTCTGTCTGGGCGCCGCGCACGCCGCGGCGCCCACTCCCGCCCCCACCACCGCCGGCACCCGGCTCGATCACATCCTGCTGTGGGGGCGAGGCATCGACCAGGTCACCTCGGTCATGTCGGTGAAGCTGGGCTTCCAGGTTCGTCCCGGGCACGACACCGATGGCGTGGCCAACCGCTACGTCCGGTTCGCTGACAGCAGCTTCATCGAACTGCTGGGCATCACAGGGCCCGACCCAAAATTCGACCCGGGCATGAAGGAAGACCAGCAGGCACTGAAGGGCGGGCCTGGTTCACGCACCTTCGGCTTCAGGTCCTCGTCGCTCGATGCGATCCATCAGTCGCTGCAGGCGCTGAAATACGCCGTCACGCCGTTCTTTTCCGGCCCTGACAGCGCCAAGCCAGGCTGGCGGCTGTTCGCCTTCGATCGTGCGCCACTGTCGAGCAATACGTTCTTCATCGACTACGCGTCGAACTACGCGCCCGACCAGTTCGACCCCGCCAATGCCGATGACTACCGCATCACGCGCGAACACCCCAACGGTGCTCGCGAGCTCACGTCGATATGGCTGGTATCGGGCAACGCCGAAGCGGATCGGCACGAGCTCGAGAAAATGGGTTTCGGCCATGCCGTGCCGGTCAAGCTGCCTGCCGTCGCCGCCGCTGGCTTCTGTGTGCCGGTCGGCCCCACGGCGCTGCTGCTGCTTCAGCCCGATGGCGCGGGCCTGGCCGAACAGACCATGACCCATGGCGGCCCACGCATCCTTGCAGTAAGTTTCGGCGTCAGCGACGTCGAGCGCGCACGACGTTGGGCAGAGCGTGGTTATGAGCGCTCGCTGCCTACCTACCGCGGGCAGTGGGGTGAGTCCGTGCTCGCCCCCACGCAGGATGATCTTGGGCTGTTCATCGAATTCCACGCGATGAAGGCGAACAACGCGCCATGTTCGACCGCGAGCCGATAAAGCCGGCAGGCATCCTTGGCCCGGTCGAGAAAGCCGGTCACGCCACCGGTGCCGGTGAAGCTCGGGGCAACCGTTACCGATGCTGAGCCTCAGCCATGGATGGCATCGATGACCTATGGCCTATGGGCCGAACTTCGCCATCCTGTATCAGTCATTTCAAACGGCCGGTCTGAAGCGTCGCTTCCGATCGTCGTCCCTGGTCAACACGGTAGGAGACTGTGATGAAGAAGCTCGTCCCGGCAGGCTGGCTCGTTGGTGCCTGCATGATGCTGTCGTTAAGCGCTTACGCCGCGGAACAAGGGCCCAACGAGGCCAGCGTGCGAGACGTCGAGAATGCCTGGAGCCGCGCCTTCATCACCGGCGACGCCAAGGCCCTCGATGACCTGCTCGATCCCGCTTACGTGTCGGTCAACGCCAGCGGCGTGCCGCGTCCCAAGGCCGAGATCGTGGCAGCGGCAACCCGCTTCGCACAGCAGCACCCCAACACGCCCGTTCAACCGTTGCCACCGACCTCGACGGTCAGCATCAAGGGCGATACCGCCGTGGTGACGCATCACGGGGACAAGGAAACATCGGTGGATGTTTTCTATTACAGCCAGGGGCGCTGGCATGCGTGGTATTCGCAGCACACCACCCGGACGACGACGTAAACCTTGCGTCCACCGGCTGTGCAGGGAAACAGCGAACAGGCATCGTTTTGTGCAAGCCGTTCTCGGTTCGATTTACCCAACCGCACATCGGGCCGAAGCAAATGCTTCGGCCCGCCGTGGCAGCGGATTTTTAGCTGCCCGAACGTGGCGATCCAACAGGCCTCGGAGCCACTTACGGCTGCCGGTTCCATTTCAGGATAGCCCTCGTCTCGCGCTCGAAACCGAGCACGCTGGCCGTAGCGGTGTCGAGTGCGAGATGCGCACCCAGCGACGGGGCACCGGTTGCCCACACCGCGGCAAGCGTGCGCAGGAAGTGCGCGTGCGAAAACAGCGCGATTTGGCTTGCCTTGCGGCTCAGCAGTCGATCGATGAGTGCCTGCGCACGAGCACCGACTTGCTCGGCCGTCTCTCCTTCGGGCATCGGCGACGTCCACACCGACCAGTCGGGCACCTGCTCGCGGATATCCGCCGTCGTGCGCCCTTCGTAGATCCCGTAATTCCACTCGTGGAGGCAAGGCTCGATCTCGGCCTGCTCGCCCAGGCCGGCGAGGCGGCACGTATCCATGGCGCGCTGCATGGGGCTGGTCAACACGAGGTCGAACGTTTGCGAGGCGAGCAGCGGCGCCAGTGCGGACGCCTGCCTGCATCCCTGCTCGGTCAGCGCGATATCGGTCGTACCGGTATGACGGCCCGACTTGCTCCACTCGGTTTCACCGTGGCGAATGAGCCAGATGGTCGGAACGGCCTTGGAGGTGGATTGATTCATGGACATCCATCAAAAGGACAATGACCGCCATTGTGCGCTCTGCCGGCGCCGAAAAAACGACACGGCAACGTCCAGCGCGGTGATCGGCTGATTTCCGCTCAAGAAACAGTTCTCCCGAGCGCACTATGCAGTCGCGTCGCCATCCACCGCGCGAATGAACTTCGCCGGATTGCCGGCCACCAGGCTGTTCGGCGGCACATCCCGGGTAACGACCGCGCCGGCCGCGACGACCGAGTTCTCGCCCACCGTGACGCCACCGATAATGATCGCGCCCGCGGCAATCCACACGTTGCGCTCGATGACGATGCGCTTTCCGATCGTGATGGACCGGCGCTGCGAAGGTTCCACGGGGTGACCGGTCGTGATGATGCTGACATTCGGGCCGATCATCACGTCGTCTCCGATGTGCAGCCCACCCAAGTCGTAGAACGTGCAGTTCTGATTGATGAAGACATTCTTGCCCACGCGGATTTCATCGCCGCCCGCCGTATGGAAAGGCGGAATCAGCACGAAACCCTCATCCAGCGGCTGACCGATGAGCTCGCTGAAAATCGCGCGAACTTCGTCGGCGTCGTTGAACGTCAGGCGATTGAGCGCGGCAGTGATCGTCGCCGCACGCCTGACGTTGGCGACCATCTTCGCCGATTCCGGCGTGCGTCCATGCACGATGCGCGTGCGACCCTCATCCATTCCGCGTGCTCCCGATTCATGCCGGTCGCCATTTTGAAGGATCTGGCGCCAGCTGCCATGGGCCGCGAGCTGACGCAGAGCGCTCTTGACGAAACAGAAAAATCCCGAACCACGCGCATGGCCAGTCGGCAAAGCAGCGCGCTGTCTTTACAATGCGCGGCCTTTCGTCATTACCTCGCCCGTGCTCATGGACATCGTCGTCAACGAAGAACTGAAAGCCTATATCGACCCGATGACGCCCGAAGAGTACGAAGCGTTGGAGCGCAGCATCCTGGCCGAGGGTTGCCGCGATGCGCTCGTGCTGTGGGGCAACATCCTGGTCGATGGGCATCATCGCTACAGCGTCTGCCGCAAGCACGACCTGCCGTTCCAGACCATGCAGCACGCGCACTTCAGGAGCATGGACGACGTCCATCTGTGGATGATTGACCAGCATCTCGGCCGCCGCAGCGTTTCCGCGTTCCAGCGTGGCGTGCTGGCCTTGCGCAAGCGCGAAATCCTGGCCGAACGGCGTGCCCGCGCACGGAAAGTCGATGAGCCTGCGCAGGCCCAACCTGCCGCCGACGAGAACACGGGCGACGAGGCCGTCGTGGAAAGCCATGCCGCGGTAGAGACGGCGGCAATCGAGCCGCTGAACCGCGAAACCCTCGCCCGCGAGGCGCGCCTCAGCAACAGCCAGATCGGGTTGATCGAGAAAATCCAGAAGCAGGCCACCGAAGAAGTCGTGGCGGCCGTGAAGTCGGGCACGCTGTCGATCAATGCGGCCGCTGCAGTGGCAACATTGCCGGCCGAGGAACAGCGCGCTGCCGCCGTAGCCGGCGAACAGGAACTCAAGCAGGCCGCCAAACGCGTGCGCGAAGCGCGACGCAAGCCGCGCGACGAAGCCCCTGCCCCACAGGCCGTGCCTGCGGACGACGAGCTCCAGCAGCTTCGCGAGCGCGTGGCTGAACTGACCAGCGAGAACGAGGCATTGCATCGACAGGTGGCGGCACTGCAAGCCAGGCTGGCGGAGTTCCAGAACTGATCCGCGCGCTGCCGGAATACCGCGCTCCGGTTGAACGGAGCGCGATTCCTGCATCTGCTAGCCGAGCGACGGAAACGCCGTGATGCGCAGCTTGGCGCCCGCGTAAGGCACCAGCGTGACCGATGGCGAGCCTTCGTCCACCGACGGCTCCGCCTTGGCCGGCACGGGGTCGGCACTGCCTTCCGACGACGTCCACGCGGGGACGTATTGTCCTTGCACCGCCAGTTTCACGGCCGCTGTCGCGCCTGCAAACGGTCTTTCACCCACGGGGTGCTCGCTCACGGCGATCGGCACATCCGGCTTGAAGCCGATATTCCAGCGCGAGCCGGGATAGACCTGCCAGTCGTTGGTGGGGCCACGCTTGCGCCAGACGACCCAGTTCTCTTCGATCGGCAACGCATAGACCAGGGCGCCGCGACTGAAACTCAGCGCGCCGTTGTAGCCGCGCTCGACCTTCACCTCGGCATCGAACACCACTTCGATCGTGTCGCCGGGTGCCCAAGTACGCTCCACGGTCGTGAAGCCGGGCGTGGTCTTGACCGGCTTTCCATTCACCGTGATCCGGGTGTCGCGCGACCACGCCGGCATGCGCAGCCTCAACGGAAAGGCAACGGCATGCTCGGGCTTCAACGTAAGGCTCACCGTCTGCCGGAACGGATAGTCGCTGACCTGCTCGACCACCACCGGCGTGCCACGCACCACCGTGGCCACCGTGCAGGGCGCATAGCTCATGGCGGCGAGGCCGTGGTCGGCCGTCGCCATCCACAGGCTGTTGGCAAATTTCGGCCAGCCTTGATGGAAATTCGCGGTGCAGCAACGGAAATTGGGTTCCAGCCCGAACAGGTTCGACTCCGGGCCGTCGGTGGTCCACGGTTGCCGATGCTGGCTGCATTCGACCTGGTTGGCCTGCTGGTTGTATTGGTGCGCCCACATGTCGTCGGTCAGCGCGGCGGGCAGCGCATTGAAAGCGATGCGTTCCAGCCGATCGCCCAGCGCGGCATCGCCGGTGAGGGCCAGCGCCACTTCGAGCGAGAACATGGTCTCCACCACGGTGCATAGCTCGGTGCCTTGCGACGGACTGCGGCCCGCGAGATGTTCATCGGCTGAAAACATGCCGTTGGGCACGCCGTGATACATGTCGAGCATCTGCAGCTGATGATGGATGGCCTCGCGATCGGCAGCGCTTCCGGAGGCGACGGACCACACCGGCGACGCCTTCAACGACTGCGCGATGTTGACGCCGTGCACCTGCAGACCCAGGTCCTGCATGAATGCGTCAGAGCCGCCCGCCTGCTTGCGCAGTGCGTCCGCATCCGTCTTCTGCGTGAACGGAAAGTGCGCAAACATGCTCTGCCAGTCGTAGCCCTGCTGCTTGAGCAGATGCGCAAGATCAAGCAGCTTTGCGTCGCCCGTGCGCTGGTACAGCCAGAGCACCGAGACCAGCTCATCCTGCCATCGCATGCGCCCCCAATCGCGCAAGGGCCGCGTGGGCAATGCCTGCAACTGATGGTGGAAATAGCGCGTCATCAACGGCATGACGCGTGGGTCGCCGGTGAGCTCGTGGTACTGGATCAGCACCTTGAGCATGACCATGCGCGGCCACCAGTCGTCGTTGCTGCGCGGCCCGAACATGCCGTTTTCCCACGGATGCTCCAGCGTCCAGTCGATGAAGCGCATGGCTTTCGCCTTGAGCGTGGGCGAACCCAGCTGCCATGCGAGAGGCACCAGGCCATCGAGGAAATACGGACCGTCTTCCCACGACTCGCCTTTGCCGCCCGACCACCCGCTGTCCGGCCCCACGATCGGCCAGAACTCGTCGAGATGGCCGCCCAGTCCGTCCGCCTGGATGTGCAGTTGCCGCAACAGCCAGCCACTCGCCTTGATGGAGCCCGTGGGCAACAGCGCAAAGGGTTGTTGCATCAGCGGCGCCTGCGGAAACAGCGGCGCCTGCTGCGCCCGCCCCGCAACCGCCTCGCCGGGCGATGCCACCGCGCGCAACGGCCGGAAGGTCATCGCACCCATGGCACCAGCCAGGGCCATGCCCTGAAGGAAGGAGCGACGGCTCATCGAGGGCGGCGTGGGCATGCGAAGACTCTCGGCCTGTGGCGACCCGCCGAGTGTTGTTCAATTGTCCGACAAATTCAAATAGCCCCCGAAATATTGATCTCGGCGCGCGGAAGCTGGGGACACGTACGAAACGTGCCACCGCTGTCGCTCACGACTGCGCTTCGCAGCCCCAACCGTCGTTCATGCCGCCAAGGCTCTCGGCTTCCTCGGCCAGCAGGCCTTCATAGCCTGAGATGTTCTCGTGCGTGGGCTCCATGAAGGGATGCGCCAGCACCTGCCACGGAAGCGCTTCGTTCCCTTCGTACTCGGAGAAGGAAACCTTCTGGCCGCTCTTGAGCAGACGCAACGCGAACTTCAGGGCCGCATCTTCCGTGGGAAAGATCACCGCAAAGTCGACCTCGCGTGGCACCGAAAGATCATCGCCCTGCTCGACCATCTGACGAAGCACCTGGCCATTCTCGTCGTCCGGAAAACGCATATCGCTTTTCATGTCATGTCATGTCCTATCGCGCGGCCACCCGGCATCAACCGGGCCAGAGCCCGTGATTCTGCTGACCCAGGTCAGTGACGTCGAGTGAGCGGGTGACCTACGTTGCCATCCCCTTCACTCACAGGCCGATCGCATCGCCATGTCTCACGACACTCTCCTCGAAGCCAGCATTCATCACTTCGATGCCCGCGGGGTCGCGCGGCGCTTTCGCCACGCCGCGATTTTCGGCGCGCTGGGCGCCTTGCATCCCGGCGAAACCATGCGCTTCTTCAATGACCATAACCCGCTGCCACTGATCGCCCAGCTGCGTGAACGCTTCGGTGACCAGCTGACCTTGACCTATCGGCAGACGGATCCGGATCTGACCGTGATCGACATCAGCGTGAGCGATCCGGCGACCGCCACGCGCGACAAACATGCCGAGGGCGGTTGCTGCGGCAGCTGCGGCTGACAGGCATGTCCGCATGAGCCCGCTGGAAGCCAAGCCAGCGGGCTCGGCTCCGCCTATCGTCGTTGCACTGTCCAGCCATGCAGGTTCCACTGCCTTGGCCGTCGGGTAGTAAGCTCCACCGATCAGCATGCCGGTGGACACCATGCCCCAGCTCGGAAGATCTCCCTGCGACGAAGGTGTCATCCTGAGCGGCACGCCGGCTGCAGGCTGCTCAGAACGCTCGCAACGCTGGACGCTGGTAGCCGCGATTCTCGGGTCCAGCCTCGCCTTCATCGATGGCACCGTGGTCAATGTCGCCCTCCCGGCGATCCAGCATCAACTGAACGCCAACACGTCGGACGCGCAATGGGTGATGGAGTCCTACGCGCTGTTTCTGGCTTCGCTCCTGCTGGTGGGCGGCGTACTGGGTGATCGCTTCGGGCGCAAACGCGTCTTCATGATCGGCACGGCCCTGTTCACGCTCGCTTCGATCGCATGCGCGTTGTCGACGGCCGTCGGCCCGCTGATCGCCTCGCGGGCGGTCCAGGGCATCGGTGCGGCGCTCCTGGTACCCGGCAGCCTCGCCCTCATCAGCGCAACCTATCCGCCGTCCAAACGCGGCGCAGCCATCGGCACGTGGTCGGCGTTCAGTGGGATCACAGCCGCCATTGGACCGGTGATCGGAGGTTTTCTCGTCGATCACTATTCGTGGACCTGGGCCTTTCTGGTCAACGCACCGGTCGGCGCCCTGCTGCTTGCGATATGCGCGGCGACCGTACCCGAAAGCAAGGGAGACACACAGACAGGCACCATCGACGTATCCGGGGCGGCCTTGGTGACCGTCGGCCTGGCGGGGCTCGTGTTTGCCTTTATCGAGGCGCCCTCGCGCGGCTGGATGGCAACGCCGATTTGGACGTCCATCGTCATTGGCGGCCTCGCGTTGTCGCTGTTCGTGTATGTCGAAACGCGCACTGCATCGCCCATGCTTCCCTTGAAGCTCTTTTGCGAGCGCAATTTCAGCGGCGCGAACCTGCTGACCCTTCTGCTTTACGCAGCGCTCGGTGGCAGCTTGTTCTTCGTACCGCTGAACCTGATCCAGGTACAGGGCTATGCCGCCACGGAAGCCGGCGCGGCGTTGCTGCCGTTCATTGCCATCATGTTCGTGATGTCGCGCTGGGCCGGAAGCCTGGTCGACCGCTTCGGCTCCAAGCTCCCGCTCACCGTGGGTCCGCTGATCGCGGCACTCGGCTTCGCCTTGTTTGCACTGCCCACCGTGCAGGGCAGCTATTGGACGAGCTTCTTTCCGGCCATGTGCGTTCTCGGCCTGGGCATGAGCATAACGGTGGCGCCACTGACCACGACCGTCATGAACGTGGTGGGCAAGGAGCTGGCCGGCACCGCATCGGGCATCAACAACGCGGTTTCCCGTACGGCGGGCCTGCTCGCCATCGCGCTGTTCGGCATCGTCCTGACGCTTGCGTTCAATGCGACCTTGGACAACGAACTCGCCCGACTGGGCGCCCCCTCCGGCCTCGTCGCCGCGGTGGTCGCGCAACGCCAGAAACTCGCGGGCATCGTGATGCCTGACGGCTACCCCTCCGAGGCCATTGCCGCATTGAGGCGCGCGGTGGGCATGGCATTTGTTTCCGGATTCCGGTGGGTCATGCTGATATCGGCGGCGCTGGCGCTGCTGAGTTCGGCCAGCGCGGCGGTGATGATCCAGGGAAAGCCGGGCGAGCCGTCCCGATAACCACCTGTCCACCGCCTTCCCAGGCGTTGCAGGCGCCTGTGAGACCGGGCACATCGGCGCTGGCCGCGCTCGCTATGCCGCTGCCACCGCCGAAGATACGCACGGTTCGTTGCAGGCGAGGCCAGCGCCTGAGATCATGGAAGATTGCTCTTTCGCGCGCGGCCTCTCCATGCATATCGGTATCGACTTCGGCACCAGCTATTCAGCGGCTGCCGCTATCCGCAGCGGTGAACTGACGCTGGTTCGATTTGGCGACGCGGAGCAGTTTCGCACCGCGGTGTATTTTCCCGAGCTGGTGCCCGACCCGAACGACTTCGCGCTCACGCCTGAACTCGATGCCCGGCTGGAAGCGCACGTCCGCTCGGCCCGCAACGACCTGCGCCAGCAGGCAGCCGCCGCTGCTGCCCGCGGCCATGCACCGATCACGCGCGCCGACGACGAGCTGCGTCGCGATGCCTTGCGCGTCGTGCGCCGCCAGTGGATGGAAGAGCAGGCTCGTGCCGCGACCGCCTCCGTCGCCAGCTTCCAGCATGCGTTGTTCGGCGAGGACGCGGTGGAGGGCTATCTCGAAAGCGGCGGCGGCAACCTGATCGAATCGCCCAAATCGATGTTCGGCTACCGGCTGGACCCTCAGGTGCGCAAGGTCATCGTGCACATCGCCACGCACATCCTCGAGCACATTCGCCTCACCGCAAGCCGTCAATTCGACGAACCGGTACGCGGCGCGGTGATCGGCCGCCCCGTGGAATTTCGCAGTTCCATGGGCGCCGCAGGATCGGAACAGGCCATCGACATACTGCGTGAGGCCGCTGCCGCTGCGGGTTTCGACGACGTGCGCTTTCTCGAGGAACCCGCCGCGGCTGCCATGCACTACCACAAGAGTCTTGTCGAGCGGCAGCATGCGCTGATCGTGGACATCGGCGGCGGCACCACCGACGTCACGCATGCCGAGCTCGGCGGCGCGGTGTCACCCTTGATCGCGCGTAATTGGGGCCTGCCCAAGGGCGGCACGGATCTCGACGTGGGCGTCAGCCTGCACAGCTTCATGCCGCTGATGGGCAAGGACATCGTGCGTGTGCCGCAGCACCAGTTCGTGGAAGCGGCGAGCGTGCACAACCTGCCCAAGCAGCGCGAATTCCGCAAACAGAACTACCGCCTGGTTGCCGCACCGTACGGACCTCGCCTGCGCGCATTGCAGGAACTAGGCGCCACCACGCGACTCAATCAGACGGCCGAACGCACGAAAATCCAGTTGAGCGCCGACCCGACGTATCGCGCCCGACTGGATTTCATCGAGCACGGCCTCGCCGTCGACGCCAGTCGCGATGATCTCGACACGGCCATCGAGCCCTTCCTCACCCAGCTGGAGCGCACGCTGACCACGGTCCGTGGCGATCTTCCTGCCCTGCCCGCCAGCGTGTTCCTTACCGGCGGAACGTCCCGGTCGCCGCAGGTCAAG
The DNA here is from genome assembly GCA_000632805.1 of Dyella jiangningensis. GTDB lineage: Bacteria > Pseudomonadota > Gammaproteobacteria > Xanthomonadales > Rhodanobacteraceae > Dyella > Dyella jiangningensis. The sequence continues at coordinate 2,213,059 of CP007444.1, forward strand.
GCCAGGGTCGCCGCCTGTTTCCCCGAGATTCCTCTGGTACACGGCGATCCGTCGCTCGGCGTGGTTTCCGGGCTGGCCGTGGCGGCCAGTGAAGTGGAACACCACGCGGCGGTGTAACTGCGCACCTGGCGCTGAAGCATTCGACCGACCTTATCGCCGGCCGATTCGCCGTCCTTATCGATCAGCCAGCGCAGCGCTGAACTGCGCGGCCGCCGAGGAAAAACCCGCGGCGCCCACGTCGAACACCCAGCGACGCAATGATGGCGCCGGGGCCAGCCCATGCGCCGCAATGCTCACATGGGCATCGATGGCACGCATGACGGCCTTCATCATCGCCGGTGCCACGCCCGCGGTGACACCGGGCGCCAATCCCGAATCGAGAAGGCTCGGGGCAAACGCGGCACTGGTTACCCCGAGGTGCACGGCAGCCCCAAGGGCGGCGGTGACTGCATGGGCCGTCGTCGCTGGCGTCCACTGCGATGGGTCACCCATGCCAATCACCATCACGGCCTGCGCCACGACTGTTGCCGGCGGCAGGCTGACCAGCAGGGTTTCGCCCATCTCTCCCGTGTATACGCCTTCATCGCGCAAGCGCAGCAGCTTGCCCGAGAGCGCGTTATCCAGATGAAGCAACCCGCCTCGCAGGTCGCCGTCCAATTCGCGAGCGAACATGCAAGCGACGGAAAGATCCACGTCGGCGGCCGCGCCATCCCAGGCAGCGATGTCGAGCGACACGCCCTGCCAGCTGCCTAGCGTCTGCCGTTCGGGCGTTGGGTTGGGGGTGTTCATCATCAGCGGTTATCCGGCAATCCTTGGCAGTTGCCAGCCAAAGTGGACGGCTGCCATTCGCAACGTGAAGCAGGCAACGAAACCCATGCCCGCCGCCGCGGCCGGCGAGCAACCGAAACGACGGGCGACCACGACGACCGCTGCGCCGACCCCGGCCGCGCTCGCATAGATGTCGGTCACCAGCACCACGGGCACTCGCGCAAGCAGCATGTCGCGAATGACACCGCCACCACAGCCGGTCATCGCGCCCATCAACATGGCGATGAACGGATGGATGTTGAACTCGAGTGCCTTTTCCGCGCCGGCCACCGCGAACAGCGCGAGGCCCGCCGCGTCGAGCGTCGTCAACAACATTGCCGGCACCGACTCGATCTGCAGATGCAGCAGAAAGGCCACCAGCCCGGCGACAAAGGCAAGCAAGGGATAGCGCCCGTCGCGAATGGCGCTCGGCGGCGTCGCACCGATCAGGAGGTCGCGGATGATGCCACCGCCGAGCGCGACCACGAATGACAGCACCAGCACGCCGAGCAGATCCAGGCCCGCGCGAATCGCTGCATGGGCGCCCTCGATCGCAAATACCACGGTGCCGGCGAGATCCGCAACCAGCACGACGTGCCTGCGGATCGTGACCGGTCTTCGATCGAGCGGCCGGTCGCCTGCAACCGTAACGTTCTGCGGGTCGAAATCGGTCATGGTGCTCCCCGGGGGTTCCGACCCGGATCTTGTCGAAAGCCTCTGGCCAGTTCAATGGCCGGACGACCATGAAACAAGCTCGCCAGCGCGCCAAGTGCGGCCGGCCGGTCACACACCGTCGCACGATGACAACCAGCCATGCCTCGAACGAAGACCCGCGCCTGCCGAATTTACGGGACAGCGAGGCGACCTGGGCAGCCATGCGCGGCAAACCAATCGGTAAGGCGATATGAAGAGAGCGCGCAGGACCATTCGGTCATGCAGATCCTTTCCGCCGCTGATCCTGGCATCAGGATCGCAACATCGCCTCGCTGGCGCGATGCGGACTGTTTCATTGCGCCATCGCACTGCCCATGCACTTTGCAGAGGACTCCCCTAGACTCCGGGTGACCCATCAGGGAGTGATGCGATGCGACGGCCCAGTCTCTGCGTTCTTCTCCACCTGTTTGCAGCCCTCGTGATCGCAGGCGGCGCACTGGCCCAGCCCTCCCCCAACGCACACATCACGCTTGGCCATTCGACCGTGCCACTGAACGGGCCATGGCGATTCCACCTGGGCGATGATGCTCGCTGGGCTTCACCGGACTTCGATGACAGTGCGTGGGAAGCCGTCGACCTCACCCCGGCACCCGGCGCGCATGACGGCGACGTCGGTTTGCCGGGCTACGTCACGGGATGGAGCCAACGTGGCCATGCGGGCCATACCGGTTACGCGTGGTATCGCATGAAGGTCACTGTCGATAGCGACGCGGGAACGCCACTGGCCCTGGCGGGCCCGACCCTGGTCGATTCGACCTACCAGCTCTACGTGGATGGAAAACTGCTCGGCGGTTCCGGCGTGTTCACGGGTGCGTCGCCTACCGTGTATGGCGTACGGCCGACGAAGTTCTGTTTGCCGCAAACATCCTCGGCAGGCACCCAGACCTTCGTCGTCGCGATCCGTGTCTGGATGGACCCAGCGGACGCAAGCAGCGAAAGCGGCGGCATGCATGTAGCGCCGACCATGGGTGACGCGGAAGGCATCGATCGTCTCGTCCAGGTGCAATGGCTGCAGACCTTCAAAGGTTACGTGGTCGATGCCATCGAACCGCTCGCGTTCGTCCTGCTCGCCTGCATGGTGTTCGGGCTGATCGCAAGCCGAACGCGTGACTCGTATCGATGGCTGGTTGCGGCACTGCTGCTGCTCGCGCTGCTGCGCGTCCACCAGGCGCTGTTCTACTGGACGCCTTATCTGAGTCTTCGCTGTTACGACGTGACCGTCACCGTGTTGCTCAGGCCGCTTGTCCTGGCGACGTGGGCACTCGCGTGGCGCGACTGGTTTCGCCTGCCTGCATCACCTTGGTGGGGCCGCGCCATCAGCGTGCTCACCGCCGCCTACATCGCCCTTGCGTTGATCGGGCGGCCCTGGTTTCCACCGTTTGACGCGCACGGACTCAAGGCCGCTGCGGACGTCGCCGTCCAATGCATACGCCTGGCGTTTGTCGCGCTCTACCTGTGGACCCTCGGGGCCGGCGTACTGCGTTCCGCCTCAGCGTCGGGGTGCCTGGCCGCCATCGCTGCGATCCTGGTGGGCATTGGCCTCTTTGCCACCGAACTCAATGCCATCGGCATTCCGGGCATATGGTTTCCGTACGGTACCGGCGTCGCGCGAGGACAATATGCCTACGCCGCCTTCATCGCACTGTTCTTCGTGTTGATCCTGGTCCGCTCAGCCGGCTACGCGCGACGACGGTAGAAGGCTGAAGCCTGCCCATTCCACAAAACGTCGGGCCCACTCTCGCGACCCGCAGTGCGGGGAACCGGCTAGCCGCCGCTGGGATACTTCACCAGCAACGCCTTGAAGCGTGGATCGTCGCGCAACGGATCCCAGATCGGGTCGAGCCGCAGCAACGCACCTGACAGGATCATGCCGGTAGGCATCGACATCACGCGCTCCAGAAGCGGAATGGCCTGGTCCGGCTGGCCTAGCCGCATATACAGCTGTGCCTGGTGCGCGAGCATGTCCGCCCCGGTAAGCGCATCCCCGGAGATCGGCATCAAGGCCACGGCACGCTCGCCTTCTGCCACGGCCTCGGTCTTCTGCCCGAGTCCCGCATAGGCGAAAGCCAAGGCGATATGCAGGTCCGCGTCGTCCGGACGGTCGGCAAGCGCGGCGCGAGAACGCTCGGCAACGCTCGTGAAGGCAGACGCCGCCTTGTCCGCTTCTCCCGCGCCCTGCAACGCCCACGCAAGATACAGGTCGCGAGGCAAGGCGATGTTGTCAGGATCGGACCAGCTTTCGGCCTTGTCCGCCTCGGCCACCTTGATGGCTCCGGCATAGTCGCGCGCCAACGAGCGCTCGAAATACATCGCCGCGACATTGCCTGCATAGGCCTCGCTGCCCGGCGCGATTCCCGCAAGCGTGGTGCGCAGCGGCTCCAGGTCGCCCTTCCACATCAGCTCATTGAAGACCTGCGCCATCCGCTCACCGCCCGGGTTGCGGCTCACTTCGAGCGCGGACGCAAACGCCTTGTCGGCTTCGGCATGGCGTCGCAGGCTCTGATACGTCACGCCCAGCTGGTTGAACGCAAACTCGCTGTGCGGATCGAGCACGGTGGCCGCATGAAACAGCGCCACCGCTTCGTCCCAGTGCCCCTGGCGACGCGCAACCGCAGCAATGAGAAGTTCGACGGTGGCGCTGTTTGGCAGCGCCTGGCGGGCCAATGCCAGCTGCGTGGTCGCGCGGGCATAGTCGCGATGACCCCAGTAGTAGTACAGGCCCAGTGCGTAATGTCCCTGGCCCAGGCCCGGCTGCAGCGCCAGCGCACGGTCGGCGGCGGCTTTCGCCTCCGCCAGCCGTGCGTTCGTCCGGTCGGGCGCAAAGAAATACATCTGCATGTGGGCACGCGCCAGCCCCGCCTCGGCCAGCGCGAAGTCCGGGTCCTTAGTCAGTGCCTGTTGATACAGCGAGATCGCCACGGGCAGTTCGGACGGTGACATCACCGGATCGTCGTAGGCGCGATTGGCATGCGCGCCAGCCTGCAGGTAAAGGTCGTACGCCTCGGCACTCGTGGTCGGCACCTGGTCGATGCGCGCGGTTTCGGCGGATGTCAGCTGCACTTTCAGTGCCTCCGCCACGTTCTGCGCCACCTCGCCTTCGACGTTGAAAACGTTGTCCAACGTGCGCGTATAAGCCTTCGCCCAAAGATGGCTGCCGCTCTCCGCGTCGATCAACTGCACGTTGATCAACACCTGATTGCCGGCTTTCTGCACGGTGCCTTCGAGCAACGTCGCCACGCCCAGTTGCCGCGCGATGGTTTTCACGTCGCCGGGGTGGCTCGGGTATTTCTGCGTCGACGTGCGCGAAATCACCTTGAGCCCACCGATGCCCACCAACTGGGTCAGGATCATGTCCTGCATGCCGCTGGCGAAGTACGCGTTGTTTCCGTCCGTGCTGAGATTTTCGAAGGGAAGCACCGCGACGGACTTGGGGTCGATGCCCTGCGACGCCTCCGCGGATGGGCGCGCAAACTGATGACGGCCGAGCAGCACGGCCACCACCATCAGCAACACGATGACCGCGCCGATGAATGCCTTTTCAAACCGTCGCGCCGTGCCTGCCTGCACCGGCGGCGGAGGCGCGCTCGCCACTGCGTCGACCGGAGGCCGAGCAGCCTCCGTGGGAAGCACCGATGCGAGCGCCAGTTCCGTGGCCACCACCGCCCTGCCCGCCATCAGTTCTTCGCGCGAAGCGGCCGAGCGCACGTCGGCATCGAGCCGGAAACCCACGCCATGCACGGTATGCAGATAGCGAGACCCCTCCGCGGTTTCGCCGAGCGCATGGCGCAACATCGCCACGACACGGCTGAGCGAACCGGGGGTGACGTGATGGTGTCCCCACACCTCGTCGAGAATCTCGTCGCGGCTCAACACCCGGCCAGGCTCACGGGCCAGCAGGACAAGTACCGAGAACGCCTTGCGTTCGAGCCCGACCTCTTCACCGTCGACGAACAACCGATGACCCAGGGTGTCGATCTCGACCGTGCCGAACGCGATCCACGCAGCAGAGGCGGACTCTGTGGCCATCTATTCGACCTCCCTTGCCGCGCCGGGTTCCAGGCAGCTTACACCCAATCCGTCGCAAACCAGGGTGCGCGCCCGTGTCGATTTTTCGTGATTGCCGACATGAATCCGGGCACCGCTCATCTGGCTGAAAGCCGCCTCGAACCTGCCTTCGCCCCTCGTAGGTACGCCCTCGGCCGACCAGGAGCGATCAGGGGCCGCCAATCGCAGCAATCACGGCACCTGATGGCGTGACGTCGCAGCGATAGGTCACCACCTTGCCACCCACGTCAGCGGCAAACGTCAGCGTCACCGCCTGCGGATCGGCCACCTCGTCGGTCAGCTGCCACCTGTCGACCGGGCCACGCAACTCCGGCTGCACCTTCGCCTTGCAGGATCGCATGGCCGACTCCACGGCAGCATGCGTCGCAACCGATGGCGTCAGCAACGAGCGTGTCCGCCCGCCCAGCACGGTCATGCCAATCACGATGCCGACAACGGCCACCGTAAGTGACCCTCTGATAATCCGTCTCTTCGCTCGTCGCTTCACGACAGCCACCGACAGGATGTGATTCGCTCCAGGCCAAGCATAGGCTAACCCTCGGTTGGCCGTCTGGACTTCTTTTCACGAAACGGATCGTGATCGATCTGTTCCCCGGCGAATCGAAACGTGTGCGTCTCACGAGCGCCTGACAGGCGACGTTTACTCCGCTTCCACCTTGACCAGCCGCGCACGGCTGACGTTGCCGCGTGCGATCGCATGGAACTTCCACGTCTGCCCCGGCTTGAGGTTGTGCACCTGGTCGCTGGCTCGACCAACGACGTGGCCCTTGGCGTCGTACAGCCGAAAACTGACCTTGGCGGTGCGGACGCGCACGTGGCCGGTATTGGACAGCGTGCCCACCACCTTGTTGCGGCCGGGCTTTACGTCGCGCTCGACGCGATACGAGCCGACATGCACGTGCGTCAGCGATTTGGTGGCCCAGGCGGGCGATGCCAGGCCGCAGGCAAGCGCGGCAGACAGAATGATGAGGCGCAGATTCATCGGGACAATTCGAGGAGACGACGGTTAAAAGGCCAGCAAGCTTACCGGGTTCGCGGCACTCTCGCGCGACGGCGTCTCAATTCTTAGGATCGCGACGAACTCGCGTCTGCGGGCCAGCCGCTAGCCACTGCCGGCACCGGCGAGCGATGTCGACGGATCATCACCCGCGATCTCTAAACGATTACGTCCATTGCGCTTGGCGCGATATAGCGCATGGTCGGCTTCGGCCAGCATGGATACCGGATCGATCGGCGTACGTTCCGTCTGGGCCGCCAATCCGATGCTGATCGAAAGCCTTCCCAGCGGACAGGCCGGATGGGCGATCTGCAAATGCTCGATGGCGGCGATAAGGCGGTGCGCGACCTCTTGCGCCATGTCCTGACTGGTATCGATCAGCACGATGGCAAACTCCTCGCCGCCGTAGCGCGCCACCAGGTCGTGTCCGCGCACCCGGCTGCGACTCAGCGCGCTGGCCACCTGCACCAGGCAAGCGTCACCGGCAATGTGGCCGAGGCTGTCGTTGTACTGCTTGAAATAATCGATATCGATCATCAGCAGCGAGCAGAATCGGCCAGTCCGCCGCCCTTCTTCCAGCGCCTCGCGCAGGCCTTTGTCGAGCGTGGCGCGGTTGGCGATGCCGGTGAGCGGATCGCGTCCCACCTGTTGCTCCAGTCGCCACGCGCTTTGGTCGATCGCGCGCTGATGGTCGATCTGCCTGCTCTGGATGAATGCCACGCGCAACCCGTAGAACAGCACCGCCGACGCACCGACCAGCAGGCTCAGCACGAAGTTGATGCGCGATGTGCTGATGCAGAGCATGACCACCATCGTCGACAGCAGGATCGGCGCAAACGAAGCGATGGTCTGCGAAACGGCCAGCGATGGATGATAGGAACGCAACCAGCGAGGCGGCTGCCGCAACGCCACCACGATCAGCAAAGCGTGCGGAATATCGATCAACGATCCCGCCCACCACGGCAGCCCATGCATTTCGATGCGGTTGTAGATGCAGGCAACGATCGCATTGACCAGCAGATAGGCGCCGGCCGTGTAGTAGAAGAAGCGCCAACGGAAGCTCCGCGCACCCAGCAGGCGCACGATGGCCATGGCGGCCAGCGAAAAATCGATGGCATCGGCCAGTGCGACCACGACATGAATGCTGGTCGGATCGGAGGCGAGCGGACCGCTCAGCAATGTGGTGAAGAACTGGTATACCAGCGCCGCCACCATGCACAACAGCAGCAGGTCGAGCACGGCCACGGCGCGCGGTTCGTGCAGCGTAAACGAGCGTGTCGACATGAACATGCACGGGATGACGTACAGGCCCGACAACACGGTCGCCAGCGCCGCCAGGTCGCCGCTCTTGTCCTGCAGCACCGTCGCCAGCACGTTGGTGCTGTCCCACAACATCTGCATCAACACGGCCACGGCCAGCAGCAACCATGGCAGGCGGATCAGCGAAGGGCTGCGCCGGTAACGCGTGAACACCGCCCACACCGCCATGGCCTGCACCAGCAGCATGGCCAGCTGGGGCGCCACGGCCTCGGCGCGGCCACCCACGTAGGCCAGCACCAGATGGGCCGCAAGCAGCACGATGAGTAAGGCGACGGCCAAGCGCAGGGCTCCTCGGGATCAACGCCAGAACTACGGCACGGGGCGCGTGGAGTCAATAAACAGATGGGCCGTACGGGGACGGCGCCGGTGGGCAACCGGGCATTCCCCGGCGCAGGAGGTGGAAGTTCGTCCCACGGAGGCGACGAGTCGCTTCTGGACGGCTACTTGATTGCCGAGTCCAGCGCCCCGGCCACCTCGCTTGCAATCTCGTCCTGCACCTTGAGCTTGTCGTCCAGGGGCCGGTCGTAGGTGGACGACCAGATCACGAAGCCGTCCTGCGCGCGCACCAGCCTCGCGGCAACGCGCATGGTCTTGCCCGAAGAACGCACGCTTCCGTCGAGAATGTAGGCCACGCCCAGCGACCGCGCGATATCGGCCAGCGGCACCTGTTTGTCCTTGTAATAGAAGGAGGACCGAGGCGCTGCCACCTTCATGCCCGGTGCCTTGCTGAGCCGGTTGATCAGCTCTTCGGTCATGCCGTCCGCAAACGGCTCCTCGTTCATGGTGTCGGTAAGGTCGAGAAACGCCAGCACCGCGATCGATTTGTTGCCGGCATTCGGCGGTACCGACGTCACGGCTTTCGGAGGCGCCGCGTTGCGGATGTACAGGTACACGCCACCGGCGCACACCAGCACGACGGCAACGAGCACGGCCGCGCGACGCACCAGCTTGCCGGTCCGGCCGGATGCATCGATGCGTTGTGGCGCGAGGGGCATGTCCCGGGCGGCCGCCGCCGTCGCACCCGGCAGCTGGACATCGCTCCATGCATCGACACGGGCGATGAGCCGATAACCTCGCCGGGGCACGGTCGCTATGTAGGCGGGTTGCTTCGGATCATCGCCAAGCAGGCGGCGCAGCGACGTCACCGCCTGGTAGACCGAATCGGGCGTGACGATGACGTCGGGCCAGGCTTCACCCAACAACTCGTCGATGCTCACCACGTCGCCAGGCCGGCGCGCGAGGCTCAGCAGCAACCGCATCGCACGGGTTTCGACTCGGACGGTGGTGCCGTCGCGCGTGATCTGGTCTACGCCAGGGTTGACCGTCCATTCGCCGATACGCAACGGGCCATTGACCGAAGGCCCACCCTGAGACGGCACGTAAGCCATGATCGATTGTCCTCCGTGCACGGCTCGCGGATGTTCGCACCTATGCCCGGGAGCGACAACCGTGACCACGACCGCGCGCTTTCAGAACTTTTCAGCACGTTTCAGCCCCTTTTTCAGGACTTCCGCCGGCGCCGTGGCGACAGTGCCCCGGCACGCCTCCGCCGTGCCCCCGACCACAACCGGCCCTGTGCCGGCATGACCTACCAGGAGTGCTGTTCATGATCAGCCGTCACACCCTTGCCCTCGTACTTGCGCTGGCATCCTGCTCGCTCGGCGCCACCACCTACACGCTGGAACCCAGGCACTCGATGGGCACGATCCGCTGGGCCCACCTGGACTTCTCCAATCCCACCGCGCAGTTCAACGAGATCGAGGGCACACTTGAGTTCGATCCCGCGGCACCCGCCAAGTCATCCGTCATGGTGACCATCCCCTTGTCGCACCTGACCAGTGGCGTGGCCGACCTCGATGAGGATCTGCGGTCCCCCACCTTCTTCGATCTCGACAAATATCCCGTCGCCACGTTCACGAGCACGCGCGTGGAAACCACCGCCATGCCCGATCAGCTCAAGGTCACGGGCAACCTCAACCTGCGCGGCGTGACCAAGCCCGTGACCCTGGACGTGACCATCAACAAGGTCGGCACCAACCCACGCCTGCATCTGCCGGCAGTCGGCTTCGAAGCCACCACCACGCTCAAGCGCTCGGATTTCGGCATGGGCAAATACGTGCCCCAGGTGAGCGACGAGGTAACCATCCACATCACCAGCCAGGCCGATGAAGCGAAGGGCTACGCAGCCCTCATGAAAGCCGACGCGGAAGAAGCGGCCGCGAAGACCGCGAAGAAGTAATCGCGCCTCGCGCAACCGGGGTGCGAGCCATGTCCATCGCACTCCGGTCGACGCGTGGCGCTGTCAACGCCATGACGAGGGAGATGTGCCTGACCTGAGCCTCCAGGCATCGGACCCGATGCCCGTCTCTTTATCCGTGCGAAGGCACGTAGGCCTGCAAGGGCACCTGGAAGATCCGGCCGTGCTTCTTGCCGTGCGAGACGCCTTCGGCTTCGAAATAGAGCGTCTTCAGGTCCGGGCTGAGCCTGGCCTCGATGCCTTCCAGGTGAGGGTCGAGCGCTTGCGGCTCGGTCCATTCGCCGTTTCGCCTGTATGCGACAAACAGCAGCGATTGATTGGCGGCGGCCGGTGCGCGACTCGCCGAGAACACGAGAAACGATTCGTCCGGCGCGACGGCCACATCGTAGCCCGGATGCATGCCGTCGCTGATCGACAGCGCCACCGGCGCCTCGTAGCCATCGCCCTTGGCCTGCGCGCGATAGACGTGGCTCTTCTTCGTTACCGGGTCCGGCTGGTTGAAATAAAGGCTGCCGTCGCCGGCAACGGCAGGCGAATAGATGGCCGAATGGCTGTTGACGATGTCCGGCAGTCGCACGGGTTCGCCCCAGCCATCGCCGCGGCGATCCACTCGCCAGATGTTGCCGCCCTGCCCCGGCTGCACCTTTCCGCCGAAATAGCCATCGAGCGGCGCACCGCCCGCGGTCGCGGGTCGATTGGATATAAACACCAGATAGGAACCATCTGGCGCCATGGCGGGCTCGATATCACGCCACCGACCCGAGAACGGCGCGACCTGCGGCTTGGACCACACGCCGTCGTGCAACGTGGCCATCATGATGGTGATGGCGTCATCGCGATGGGTGAAGAACACGGTCTTGCCATCGGGTGTGAAGGCGGGCGCCGAATCGCCGCCCTCCGGCCATGTCGCCTCGGGCGGAAACAGCTCTGCCGCTGGCGCGGCCTTCGACACGGATGCCGATGACATGCCGTGTGCGGCCGCCCACACCGGTACCGCGCCAAGCACGAGCACGCTGGCGATCGCCATCGAGCACAAGACGTCCAGCTTCCCTATCCGACTTGCCATGCGAACCTCGCTTTCGATACGCCAAGGAGAGGGCGCCGGCGATCGGGCCGGCCTGCTGGCGTTCGACGATGGTCGTTCAGGCGTGGCGTTGCAAGAACGAGGTGACAAAAGGTGCGTGTCGAATGATGAGCGGCATCTCGAGCGCCACCGGCGGCACCCGGCCGCCTTCACGTTATGCGTGGGTCGGCCTCTCCCGGATCGTCCCGAGCGCGCATACGGGCTACGGCGCCACCACGATTGAAGCCGGGGCTCATGGGTCGCGGTCGCCACTTTGTGGCGATCCAGACGTAACCCCGCTGGCGAACCGTTCGAATAACTAGAGACCGGCGCGCGCGGTCGCATTTGACGACCTGGCGCGGCAACGCACGTTGCCGCCATTACCTACGCTTGCATCGGGGAAAAATCATGAACAAAGCAATCCTTGGCGTCGCGCTGATGGCGTCGATGGCGGCAGGCGCCATCCACGCGCAACCTGGCGAAAGGTGGAACGATAGCGATCTCATCGTTACCGCATCCAACGCCACCAACAACTCACTACTGGTCTATGACACCCAGGGCGCGCTGGTCGAGCAGCCCAAGACGGGAGGCACGGGCGGCGTGTCCGGCAACGCCGGCGGCATCGCGCAAAACCACGATCTGCTTGCCGTAGTCAATTTCGGATCAGGCAATGTCTCGATCTTCCGGAAACACGACGGCGCGGCACCGCTGCAACTGGCGAAGATCGTGCCGGCGATCACCAACCCGGTCAGTGTCGCGTTCGGCCATCACCACCTCTACATCCTGACCACGACCCACATCGAGTCCCATCCCATCGACCGTTATGGCGTCAGCGCCCTGCCCGACGGCAGCGCCCCGCTGGCGCATGGCGACGGCTCATCCGCCCAGGTGGGTGTCATCGGTGGGCAGTTGATCATGACCGAGAAAAGCAACGCCATTGAAACGGTAAACCTGGCGAACGGCGGCGCAGTGGCGGGCGGCGCACATCTGGTCGCCCATATTCCCGCGAACGTCAATGCACCCTTCGGGCTCGCCACGCGTGGTGACAACGCCTATGTGACCATTGCGCACGCCAACGAGATCAGCCTCGTGCGCAACGATTCCGTGCTCTCGGTAACGGGCTCCGGCACGCAGATGGCGCCTTGCTGGGTCGCGCTGGACGGGCCATACCTCTTCTCGGCCAACTCACCCAGCCATTCGGTGTCACGCTACGTGGTTTCCGGGCATTCCATCGTGCAGGAAGCGCCGGTGGTGGCGTCGTTCAATGGCGCCCCGACCGACATCGCCTATCGCGACAACCTCGCGGCAGTCGTCGACAGCAACGGCTCCGCATCGCACGTCTCCATCTTCGACGTTGATGGCGACGGCAACTTCAGCCCGAAGAGCAGCGTCACCATCAACAGCGCCGCCACCAACGGCATCGCCATCGTCAGGGCAGACGATCTGGACGAGTGAAAGGACATCGCCGTGCCGGGGATGGGCAACCGTCCTCGGCACGGCAACTCCGGCGTTGCGGCGCCGCTGCATGATCAAGGCCAGCGACGCGACGCCATCAAACCCGGTTTTTTCCACCCACCGCCTGCCCAGGCGAAGACTGAAGGCTCAGCGCAACTTCGATGCGGCGCGCGAATTCATGCTCGGCGATCACGGCGGCGGCCTGGGCCTCGAACCGCTCGGCCATGCTGCGCGGCACCGTGAGTCGCACTTCGCGCCATTCGATCGGCGCGTCGAGTCTTGCGAGATGGGTTTCGTAAATTCGGCGTACGTTGCGATCGATGGCGCCGCGGGTCAAATGCGCCTGCGCGGCCAATATCGAGGTTGAAACCCCATCGACCAGGGCGGCGCGGGAGAGCTCCAGATGGCGGGGCGATATGCGCAGCCCGCGCACGGCAACGGCGAATTGCGCCGCGCTGAGGCGGCGCCCACTGAAACGCTGTTTCATCACCTTGGTACTCCCTGGGCGGTGTGATGAGTTGCGCTTGCCCCATCCAGATCAGGGCGACGGCCCACGCTGGGCCCAACCGTCAGCCTGCCGTAACACTCGTGGAGGCCGTGTGTAATCCGGCAGCCACCCGCACGCGACCGACCCGCAGCCCGTGATGGGCGCGGTCTTGTTCAGCCGAAAGGGTGGGTCGGGCGGCCATCGCAGGGCCACCCGTGAAACGAAAACACCCTTACCGGGACGTTTTCGCCGGCTGAAGTGCCCGATCCTGTCTCGTCAGGAGACCCAGTCGGTCCGCTCGCACCAGAAGCTCCCGCGGCGAATGGGTATCGGTGACGCGAAACAGCCGGGCCTTGTGAGACTCCACGGTCCGGCGCGACAGGCCCAGCTGATCGGCGATCTGCTGCGCGCTCAGCCCGCCATCCAGAAGCTCCAGCACCCTCTTCTGGCGCGTCGTCAGGCGGATCTCGGGCATCTGCTGCTCGGTAGCCAGCAACTGCATGAAAGCGTTCGACAAGTACACCTTGTTCTCGGTGGCAAGATCGATGGCCGTCTTCAGTGCATCGACGCTCTCCGACTTCGCAATGACGCCAAGTGCGCCGGAGTAGAACGCATCGCGCAACGTGCCCGGGTTGGTCTGCGCCGTGCAGATCACGAAGGGAACGTTGTGGCCCATGGCCCGCAGACGCTTCAACGTATCGATGGCGCTCTGGTCGAGCAGGTTGATCTCGGTAACCACGGCGTCCGGCGCACAGTCCAGAACAGCCTGCTCCAGTTCGCGCCCGCTGGCGAAAACGCCCTTGATCTCATGGCTTCCGCTCAGCGCTTTCGCCAGCCCTTGCGCCACGAGCAGATGCCGATCCGAAATCAGTATGCCTGGCTTCGGGAAAATGCTTTTCGATTCGTCGATACAGGCTGACATGACCCCTCCACCCGATGCCCTCGATGCACGCATGCACCGGCCGAACTGATCAAACCTTGCAGGAGCTGCGCTCATCGTCATGGCAAGCCAACTGCAGCCCGCGAATCACCGACGCCTTGACGTCGGATGGCGCACACCCCGAATCAAGAAAAGCGACCCCGTCGATGCTCTGCACGTAATCGTCAACGATACGGTTGGCGATCCAGACCACCTCGCCTTCGCAGCTGCACTGGTACCAGACGCTGACCGGCGAGCCGCGAAAATCGCACGTAAAGTGATCCATGCCTGGCAAGCCCTCCCGAGCATGAACATGCTTGGCCATGATTGGCGCAGTCAGTCCCTACCTGTTTCAACGTCGATACACCTGCTCGACAGACGCACTCATTACGATCAAGGCTGGCATAACGACGAAGCGGGCCATCCTTGCGACCTCAATCAGATTGAAGCCGCAGCAAAGCCGGGCGTTGATCCCCGTCAATAATTCTTGCGCCGGCTATTCGATCATCGCTTTCGACCCATGTCGGCCCCACGTTGATGGGGCCCGAACTCCCAAGGCTGGAGATGTGGCGAGCCTTGGATGGCTACCCGGCTTTCAGACGATGGCCTCTCTTTGCCCCACCCAGCTTGCTGCAGGTGATCACCATGATTCCGCGCGAACTGCCCGACCTTATTGCGGACCTATGCTTGCTTTCGAATCCGTCGATGGGCTCTCCAGCGGAACTTTCCAAAGGCGAATGGCAAACCGTCCTGGAAGTGGATGGCGAATACTGGTCGGCCATGCTCAATTTCGAAGGCCGGCATATTTCAGGCGAGCACTTCGACGCCGAAGTGTGGCTGCTCTACTTGAACACGGCACTTCCCAGTTTCGAAGAAGGCGTGAGCTTTACGGTCTGGGAAGGCGAAACGAGGGCCGTAGGCACGGTCAAACGCATCACCCGACACCAGGACACTGCTGCTGATGACACGGAAGCAGACGTTGCAGGCGCCATGTCTCCCGCGAACAGCTTGTCATCGACCTTCGGGCCTGCCACGTATATCGAGCTTCGGCGGCATCAGGCTTGATGGTGCCGGAGGCAACACGGATGCCATCGACCTCTTCAACAGTTCGTTTGAACGACGGGCCTTGCTGAAAGGCCCGTCGTTCATCTGCGCTCGGAAAGAGAGACGAATGCTCGCAACGAGCAAGTGCGCATAACTACGTCGAGTGCCGTCGCGCCACGTTCAACATCGCCAGGTCGTAACGCGCCTGTAGCACCAGCCAATACGTCGGTGTGGGATCAGTCACGAGTGACAAGCGCAGTGCGTACTCGGCATTGATGCGTCGACGGCCCAACGTGATCTGCCGCAGCGTAGTCAGCGAGATGCCGGTGCGGCGCGCGAAGCGTGCCAGCGGTATCGAATAGGGCTGGAGGTAATCGGTCAGCAGAACTTCGCCGGGGCTGCGCAGCAATTCCGACGAATCAAAGTCCATCAGCGGATCGATCTTGATCAGGCACATAAGGCTTCCTTTCCTGTCAGGCACGGCTCAACGACGGATCAAGCCCTACAGGCTTCCGTGTCGGCATATGCCGGGGACGATGTAAGTGATCGCTGAGATGCGGCGCAGCGGCAAGCAGGCCGATGCGTCGCGAAAACGATCACTGGGCGCGGGAAATGCTCACTTCGGGCTTGGTATCAAGCCTTGCAGCGGGGAGCGCGGGAATTATCCATCGCCTATAGCCGTTGTCGGCGAAAGCTGACACGCGCAGCTGTGAGCTGCCCTGGACTTGGCACGCTGGATGCCGGAACAGGAAGTGAGGTGCCATCGAGGGGAATGGACGGGCGAATGTGTCCCGTATGATCGTGGATAGCCATATCAACTCTTGTGTAGTTGGTGATGGTCAGCGGGTCGTATGAGTTGCCGCTCATGCGGCCCGCGCTTCTCGACGTGGTGTCGAGGCCACTGGCGGTGCATTGTTATCGACGTCGAAGTGGCTTGTTGAAAGTAGCAAACAGCATTCGCCGAGCCTGTCGGCGATTACTACGCGACAACCGTGTTAAGTACCGATACACATGTCGGAACTTCATGATTCCGCGAGCCATGAATCGCTCTCGCAACGTTTGCCATGAATTGCAACTTCCGAAGATCGATGCAACACATGGCAGGCATGGCTCGCCCCACTGTATGGATAGGCCAGCGGTAGCGCTCTTGAAGACGCTAAATGTGAAGAAAGCAATTTGGGACTGAAATGCATGTGACAACACCCCTCAGTGAGGCCGTGAGCGTGTGTTGCAGCGATTCAAGAAACTGCCAATCAGTTTGATGAGCCGAAGACCTCCGCCCAGCAGCAGGATGAAGGTAGGCGACCGCACCTCCAACCAACAGAACCGACGACCTCATCGAACCCCGCTTTCGGTCGTACGTCCTTTACCGCGTCCCCACCAGTCGTTCGGTGGATGCCAATTCGGTCTACCGAGGGCGCTAGGCAGACCGGTCTCTAAAAGCAGGGCTGTGAATACACAGTATCGGACACGTCGCGACCCCGCAAAATCGACGCGGAGTGGCATCCCGCTTATTCGACGAAGGATATCGACTCTGACCGCAGTTTTTACAAGAACTTAAGCAGCAGCCGGCTTTTCAGTTCCGAGCGCAAGGGCTCTCAGGAATAGACTGCGAAGCTCGTCGAGCCTGTCTTTAGCAATGCAACCCGCCTCAATGGCTTTCAGGGTATGAATCGGTTTCTGGTCATCCCGAGCAGGCAATTTCAGACCGAGGAATTTCTCGATGCACTCATTGACGAAACAAGCCTCGGCGAGGCGACTTGGGCCTGCCTTGTTCCTCAGCATCTCGTTCACGACTTTGTGGTGATCTTTGCCCTGGTCATCATCCAGCATGAGGCCATATGGAATCCCAAAGCCCTCAAGCAACGCGATGTAGCGATGTAAGTTAAATTTGCCCATCGCATCGACAACCGCAACGCGGTGCCGACTCAAGTCGTGCCAATCCCGTGCTAGAAGCCAAGCAAACAAGGCTTTCTCAGTTGCTCCCTCGACCAGGAGTACGCGGTCAGCGAAAAACATCGAAGCCCGCTCTGAATCCAACCAGAGCTGATAGCGGAATCGTTCTTCCTGCTCGGCAATGACGACATCTTCGGTCGCCCCCTGCAACATCTTCCTAGCGTAGCCCTTCGTGCTATCCGACACAGCCGGATCGTTAACGTAAGTCTCAAGCCAAGTCTTGAACTGATATCCCTGCCCAAGCACACCGCTGAGCTCATCCTTTCTGATCTGCCCTGCACTGGTAACACCATCGCTACGTCGAACACGAACGATCTGACAGAGGTCGTCAGCCACCTTTCCGACAAAAATTGGGGAGTGACTGGTGACTATGACCTGTTGCGCCGCGCCCGCGCCCAACCTGCGCAAGTGGTAGGCCATGTTTTCTTGTTGTGATGGATGCAGGAACGCCTCAGGCTCTTCGAACAGGATGAGTGTGAAGTCCGGGTCAAATTCCTTCTTCGCCACCACCTTTCCATCAGCAAAGCTAGGTGCCAGCTTGATAAGTTCGTACAAAAATGATCGCTGAAACCCGTGTCCATAGCGATCAAGAGCAAACGACGTCTCTCCTAGCATCGCATCCACAAATCCATGCCGGATGAGATTCTTGGTGATGTCGTCTGGTGCAATGGGATTGACGCCCATATCGAAGCGAACCCCCCATTGATCAATAGCGAGATTGATGGGTTTGGAAATTTTCGACAGGAACCCCTCTTCTGCCCGGGCCTCTTCATTCAACCTTGCAAATGCGCCCTCCATCTCCTTATAAGCAGGACTTTCCGCAACCACGCGCTTCAGCATTAGGTTGAGCATGTCCCGCAAAGGTGACGGGCCACTGGTTTTCATCTGCTCGGCAGCCGTGGTGAGCGCCGGGATGTAGATGATGCTGCCGACCTTCGCCGTTCCGACGTTCTTCGCGCCATAAAACAGGTCCTTCTCCAGCTCACCATTAATAACGGCGTAGATGTTGCTCTGGCTCGACTTAAACCTGTCCTTGTCCTTGGATGCGAAATAGCGACGAACGACAAGGATCCGATTCGCCACCCCTTCCTTGTATTTGTCCGCAAGTCCTTCCCACTCAGCCTCGGTCAGATCAAAGGTCAGCTCAACCCACGACTCATCAATCTGGCCACCCTTCATCTTCGGGATATCGTCGCCAGAGTGCTTGAAGTCCTCATAGAACGCCCGTAGCGCGGAAATGATGTTGCTCTTTCCAGCATTGTTAGCACCCACGATCATCGTGTAGTCGTGAACCTCGATGTCGGCGTCAACGATGGAGCGAAAATTGTGAATTCGCAGGCCACGAAGCTTCATAGTTGTCCCCCTTGTCATCCCATCCGATGGATACCCCGGCAGTATCGAGTGGCGGGCCACGCTTCGCTAGTCGGTCGCGCAACTTCGCCCCCTTTCTGCCAGCATGGGCTGATGAAGGCGCCGCAAGAAGAGGTAGCCGCCGTTACCTATGAGTTGCGGTTTGCGGGAGGTGTCCGCTATAACGAACCCCGGCCGGCGACCCAGTTGCTGGCCGGGTAGCGTGGCCGACTTTGGCTCACACCCGATTGGCCTGACAGCCCGACTAGGGGCCAGGTACCCGAATTGCTTCCCTCATTGGGAGCACGGGAATACCCTGACCCTTAGTGGAGGCCTTATGGCAATCCGCGCTCACCAGCGTTATCTCGCGTTTCAGCGACAGCACGGCCAGTGCGCTTATTGCGATGTGATCATGTGGTTGCGCAGTCCCTCGGAGCTTCCAGGCATCAGCACTCGGCGCGCCCGTCTGCTGCAAGCTACTGCTGAACACAAGCACGCCCGTTGCGATGGCGGCAGCGATTCCAGTTCGAACATTGCCGCCGCGTGCTGGTATTGCAACATACATCGACATCGAGCTGGGAAGCCACGCTCGTTTGAAGACTTTCGAGGATTTGTACAGCGACGCATTAAGGCCGGAAGGTGGCATGGGATTCGGCCCCAAAGCGAAAAAATGGGCCCCAAGCCTTCCTTGAACGGAGTCAATGACTAGAGCAGGCGAGCTTAGAGACTGCGCACGCGATGACCCTGGGATTGTTGGGCGCATCCGTGCACCCAACCCCTCCATGCTTCGCACCGTGGGGCGAGCCTGCGGCTGTCCAAGTTTGTTCCAGACAAATTCGTCGGCCCAATAGGTTCTCGTCCCCGCCTCTCCGCCAGAAATGAAAAGCGCCCCGAAAGGGGCGTCTTTCATTTCTGGCGGAGAGGGTGTCCGTGCCCAAAGGTGCCCAGTGATGGTGGAGATTTTGATTAGCCTTCTGGGTTAGGGGGCGCTCCAATGTCCCCATCTGGGAGTTTCAGTATTGGCTCACCGTTCTGGCTGACAAATTTCATGTTCTCAGATGCGGCGGCAATTTCGTTGAAACTGGTGAGATCGACGGCATGCTCGACTGGCTCACCAGCTTTTATGCTGGGAGCTGACATCCTGATGTCGATATTGAAGCCGCGATCGATACGCCCTGCGATTTTCTTTAGTGATTGTCTCAGTTCGATGGATATTTCGTTAGCTCGACCCTGCTCCAATTGCGCGGAAAAACGCTCCTCCAACTCTTTGGCTAGTTCATCGATACCTGAATCCATCACTCCGTCTGCATGGTTCTCCACTCCTTGAAGGACCTCTTGCTTTATGCCGACTGCCTTCAGGTCAGCCTTGATCTTTTTTATCTCTAAGAGTTTCTTATAGAGCTCAACAATTCGCTCTAGAGCAACAGCGACGGCGGCACAAACGGGCGGAGCCGATTCCAGAAAGACAGAGAGATCGGAGGAGGAAATGGTGCGAATCTTGAAGCCAGGTCTATTGCCCGTTACGAGCTCGGAAAAGACGCCAAGAATTTTATTGAGCTCAGTGAGCTCTTTGCCAAAATTAGCAAGCTTGTTGTGAACGAAGCCTCGTGGAATCAGGACGCCGATTTCGCACTCACCGGGATCAAGTTCTTCGCTTCCGATATTGAGATGTTCAAAGGCTGAGGTGATCTTTTCAAGGGCTTCAATGAAAGCAGCCACGTCGTCGACCAGAGAGTTCAATTCCTTGGATGCAACCGCTGGGGTCATCTGATTTCTCGAGAATATCTCCTCAATTTGATAGTCAAGATTTGAACCCGTCAGCCACTTGCCGCCAATCTCTTCTAGCACCTGCTGCCAAGTTGCGCTGAAGTGATCAATCTCAGAATGCTGGGTCAGGGCCTCAGTCAGTAGGTGCCTCACTTGACTGAGTTGCTCCTGGAATTGAGGGGATGCTGGCTGGCTGATCATATTTGCGAGGTCTGACTTTAGCCTGCGCAAATAGGCGCTAATTTCATTCTTCGAAAAATCGTTGAGAATCGCTTGAGCAATGGCATTCAATCTTTCCGCGTTCATCCCTGTCCCTTTGTTTGGTGCGCCCACAATGAGGCGCAGTAGATTGCCTGACACACAGTAAAATAAAAGTGGTAACGGAGCAGGTGACTCCAAAGAAAAGCAAACTGGGGTCAGAGTGCACTTTCCTGATTACTCTCATGCAAAAAGTGCACATTGATTCAGTTTTGGATAGCCCCCGCTCAACCGCTGAAAAGCCGCAGAGCCCCCTCGACTGCCTCATAGGCGAACCAGTACATCGCAACTGGATAAATTACATATGCTGCGTTCCCGCGATCAGTTCCTTACAGGCCAACCGTAGATCTGGCTCAACGCACCTATCGCCACCTCATCCATGAAGCGATCAGGCGTTCCCGACACGAATGTAAAACCCGTGGCCGTGCGTTTGTCTGTCGCCGCAGCAATTAGCTCGTGCGTGCTGACGTCATAGAGCTCCACCGATACATTCAGTTTGTCGCCGTTGCCAGACCACGCAGTGGCGTTGTCTTCCCATAGGGTGATGGTGCTCTTCATCACATAGGCATAGCCATTGCGCTGCGCCTCTTCAAATCCCCTAGAAAGATCCATGGTTTGACTCGTATTCAACGGCACACCATGGGCCGAGAGGGTCTTGCGCAACGCAGCCACCATGCCCTGCCCACTGCCAGTTGCCGGATCTTGCCCTTTCTCCTGACCGTCCCGTACGTTCAGTAGAAGCACCTTTCCTTGCGGGGCTACTTGGTGGCCCGACATTGCACCGCCCTCTTTTACTTGGCGCGGCACTGAACAACCAATAAGCAACATGGCCGAGGTAGCGACCAGGAACAAACGCTTCATGAGACCCCCTGTCTCTGGCTTTCGATAGAACAACCAAATTAATCGAAAGCGTGTGCGATTTCACACTGCATGGCAGCGAAGGACAGGGTCACTGGATTTGTCGAACCCGCGTGGGTTCTCACCCAGTCGCTTCATCAGAAACGCAAAACGCCCCTTTCGGGCGCTTTGCGTTTCTGGCGGAGAGAGTGGGATTGTTGGGTGCGCATCCATGCACCCAACCCCTCCGCGCTTCGCGCTACGGGGCCAGCCTTCGGCTGTCCAAATTTGTTCCAGACAAATTTGTCGAACCAGTGGGTTCTCGTCCCGGTCTGTCCATCAGAAATGAAAAACGCCCCTTTCGGGGCGCTTTTCATTTCTGGCGGAGAGAGTGGGATTCGAACCCACGGTAGGCTTACACCTACGGCAGTTTTCAAGACTGCTGCCTTAAACCACTCGGCCATCTCTCCGATTTGTCTCCGCAGCAGGCGCGCTATGCGCGCCGCTACGGCAGTTTGATTCCGGGCATCCTGCCCTCCACCCCTTCGGGGCCATCGACTTCGTCGATGTTCGCTTCGGCTTCCTGCCTTCGCGTCAAGACTGCTGCCTTAAACCACTCGGCCATCTCTCCGATTTGTCGCCGCGAACAGGCGCGCTATGCGCGCCGCTACGGCAGTTTGATTCCGGGCATCCTGCCCTCCACCCCTTCGGGGCCATCGACTTCGTCGATGTTCGCTTCGATTGGCCTTCGCGACAGGGCCGCCATCCTATCAGGAATGGGCTCTTCCCTGCCCCTTTTTCGACAACGCGATCATCGCCCACAGCATGATGCCGACCGGAACGGCGGCGCCGATCAAGGGGAGCAGCAACACCGGTTGGCGGATCACCATCGGCACCAGTTGAGTGGCGGCGGCGAAGGCGATCACGGCGAAGCGCAGCTTGCGGCTGTGACGGGCGAACCAGAAGGCGCCGAGAACCAGCACGGTGGCGATGATGCTCAGCACCAGGTCCACCGTGGGGATCTCGAACATGCTGACCAGCCCGAGGCGGGTCAGCAGTTCGGTGGCCAGGATGGTCAGCAGCGTGTAGCTGGCGGCGAGTTCGACCTTGTCCCAGCGCTGGTTGCTCATGGCCGGGCTCAGGCGATCTGTTCGAGGTTGCGCAGGTACGGGCGCAGCACGGCGGGCACGGTGATGGAGCCGTCGGCGTTCTGGTAGTTCTCCATCACGGCGACCAGCGTGCGGCCCACGGCGAGGCCGGAGCCGTTGAGCGTGTGCACCAGCTCCGGCTTGCCGGTGGCGGGGTTGCGCCAGCGGGCCTGCATGCGGCGGGCCTGGAAGTCGCCGCAGTTGGAGCACGAGGAAATTTCGCGATAGGTGTTCTGGCTGGGCAGCCACACTTCGAGGTCGTAGGTCTTGATGGCGGCGAAGCCCATGTCGCCGGTGCACAGCATCACCTTGCGGTACGGCAGCTCAAGCAGCTGCAGCACCTTTTCGGCGTGGCCGACCATTTCCTCCAGCTGCGCGTGCGATTGCTCGGGCGAGGCGATCTGCACCATCTCGACCTTTTCGAACTGGTGCTGGCGGATCATACCGCGCGTGTCGCGACCGTAGCTGCCGGCCTCGGCGCGGAAGCACATGGAGTGCGCGGTGAGGCGCATCGGCAACGCATCGGCTTCGACGATGGTGTCGGCAACCAGGTTGGTCAGCGCGACTTCGGCGGTGGGAATCAAGTAGCGCTTGCTGTCGCCCACGTGGGTGGAGAACAGGTCTTCCTCGAACTTCGGCAGCTGGCCGGTGCCCTGCATGGTCTCGGCGTTGACGATCAGCGGCACGTTGCATTCGAGGTAGCCGTGCTCGCCGGTCTGCAGGTCGAGCATGAACTGCGCGAGCGCGCGATGCAGGTGCGCGAGCTGGCCGCGCAGCACGGTGAAGCGCGCGCCGGAGAGCCTGGCGCCGGCATCGGCGTCGAGCCAGCCGTGGCGGGCGCCAAGGTCGACGTGATCCTTCACCTCGAAGTCGAACGTGCGCGGGGTGCCCCAGCGCAGCTGTTCGGCGTTCTCGGTTTCGTCCTTGCCCAGCGGCACGGACTCATGGGGAATGTTGGGAATGCCCAGCGAGATGTCGGCAAGCTTGGCCTGCACGTCGGCGAGCGCGGCTTCGTTGGCCTTGAGCTTGTCGCCGATGCCGGCGACCTCGGCCATCAGCGGGGCGACGTCTTCGCCCTTGGCCTTGGCCTGGCCGATCGCCTTGGACCGCGTGTTGCGCAGGTTCTGCAGCTCCTGGGTCTCGGTGGCCAGCTGCTTGCGCTGGCTTTCCAGCGACTCGATGGCGGACACGTCGAGTTCGTAGCCACGGGTTTCCTTGAGGCGCGCGGCAGTCTCGGCCAAGCGCGAACGCAGCAGTGCGGGGTCCAGCATGATGGGTCCAAATCAGGGCATCGGAACCGGGGATTATCGCCGCCGGGCGCCGGGGGTCGCAATGTCGCGGGCCGAAGCGGGCTGGAATGGCCACCCCGGCCATCCGCGGCCGTGCCCGGCAGGCCGCTAGGCCTGTTTCGCGGGCCGGTAGACGTGCGCCACCACGCCCGAGCGAAAGACGGTCGTCGAGCGAAGCTCCAGGTCCATCGGCTTGGCGACCTGGCTGAAGAGCGGCTGCCCCTTGCCCAGCACCACCGGGTGCACGACCAGCCGGTATTCGTCGATAAGGCCGGCCGCCGCCAGGCTTTGCGCAAAGCTGGCGCCGCCGTGGGCCAGGATGAATTTGCCCTGCTGCTGCTTGAGCCGGTGGACCTCGGCCACCAGGTCGCCATGAGCCACCTCGGCCTCGGCCCAGCTCTTGCGGCTCGCCAACTGCGCCGGGGTCTCGGCGGCCGCTTCCTGCGCCTTGGCATCCTGCGCGGCGGCCGAGGTGCGGCCCGCATCGAGGTCCAGGGATTTCTGCCGCGTGAAGACGACCTTGGGGATCTCGTTCATGGCCGCCGCCATGGGATGGTTTGCCGTTGGCCAAAACCGCGCCATGTCGAAATACGACCGGCTGCCCATCGCATGCACGCCCGCCTGCCAAAGCGTCTCCTCCACCCAGGCGCGGCTGCCTTCGTCGCTGCTGCGAAACACCCAATCGATCTCACCATTGGGGCCGGCCACGAAGCCGTCGAGCGATATGGACATCTTCAGGATGAGCGGGCGCATCGGCTGGTTTCCTTGGTTGGCGTTGCCTTCTCTAGGGTGACGTATGGGCAGGCCGGGTTTCGACAGGTGGGCCGAATTATGTTGGTTGGGTGTGGTGCGGCGACCCTTGGACCCCGTGCTGGGCGAAACGATCGGGCCCGTAGGGGCCCTTCGCTTGCCTGGTCACCTTCTCCTGGCCAGGCAGGAGAAGGTCGCCAGGCCGCCACAGCGACCCGGATGCCCGCCGCGCAAGAGAAGTTTCCTTCCGTCGCAGGCGTCCATCTGGCGAAAAGGGCGCTACGTGCCTCAAGCGCCTGCGCAAAGAAGGCGACGCAGGAAGCCACGAACCCGCTCGTCAGAGGGCCGCGTGCGGTCGAGAAGGTGCTCGGCAACCTGGCCGACCAGCCTCGCCGGTCACCGCACGCGATCACCGGCTCGGGGACGCCAAGGTCCGGCGCTTCATCGCTTCGACTCGCGGCGTTTGCTGCGCTGCCTCCGCGCCGGCAATTCGAAGCACCTCTTCCACAGCGGCCATCGGGCGCAGTGGGTCATCGGTCATTCGGACATCGGGTTCTACGAATATCGGCATGGCCTCTCCTGATGGCCGGGTCAGGATGAAGCGGGGCGCGGTGACAGTCAGGCCTGAGTTCGGCAGGGAGAACGACTGTATGCCGCCGGTCTGCGCGGTTCTGACGACGCCACCTTGGCCAGCGACTGTTCCAAATTTGAAGTCCTGCACGGTGTTACTGAAAAGTACGGCTGACGAGTACGTTTGCCTGCCAACAAGCAGATAGAGCTTTCCGCTGTAGTGGAGTGGGTCGTCGAGCTGCGGCTGGATCAGGCGGTCGATATGTCCACGCACGATCTCGCCGACTTGTTGCCCGGCATCAACGTGACCCGGTGTCACCTTTTTTTCATAGCCTGATGCCCAGCGATACGGCTTGTCGGCGATGTAGCGCAGGATGCCTTGCATCCACATGTCGTCGTCGCCGCCACCGTTCTGCCGGACGTCGACAATCAACACGTCGATTCCTTCGTCTTTTATCTCTTTGAAGACTTGCCCGGTGAATGCATAGAACTTCGCCCTATCGGCCCAGCTGAACGTATTGACGGTAAGGAGCGCGGCGTGACCAGGTAGCTTTTTGAAGCTGAAAGCCTTGTCGAATACCGACCTCTTCGCCAAATAGACCGGCTCTGCGTCGCTTCCCGCAAGCCGTGCCGTTGAGCCTCCGATGACGATATCGAATCGTTCGGGAGCGCCATACATCTTCCAATAGAAGAACCACCACCGATTGGAAAGCAGCGAAGTGCGAAAAACCGTCGTATCGCCATGCATGCGTGCGAGTAGCGTCTTGGTCACCTCGTCGGCGCCAATTCCGTTGATAGAGGAGATGGCTCTACCGGCATAAGGTGTTGAGCCGCCTCCTAGTTTGGCTGTAACGATCAACTTCCCCGCGTCATTGATGACCACCTCGAAAGGAAACAGCACGCCACCGTTGTGCAGATGCTCTTTTGTGGCGGCAACCCAGTCGCTGTAGCCGATAAGCAGGTGGCCATCCGCCATGATCGGATTCAGCTTCGCGAATAAACGCCACGCCTGGTCGATGTCCAATGGGCCGCGCACATCCTTCGCCATCTGCTCCTCTTGCTCGTTGAAGGCCGCTTCATCCATCGAGTGGCTGGGATCGGGATGTGTAGCCCTGATCGAGTCCATCGCGTAGGCAAGGTCTTGACGCAACTGATCAGTCGAGAGCTGCTTTTGCGCGGGAATGCTCTGCGCAATGGCCTGGGCCGTGCAGAGGATGCCAAGAAAAAACGTAGTGCCGAGCGTCAACAGCTTCCGCGCTGTGATCATGAGCAGAATCCTTGCCTGTGTTTGGAATGACGGTGAGATTGGAAACGAGGCGAATGACGGAGAACCATCAGCCCAGCGTGTGCGTAAGCAATAGTTACGCCAACGACGCCGCCATCGATACCCAAAGGGAACACCTGCTTAGATGCACACCAGGCAGCGGCTCACTGTCCGCGGACGACCGGCCGACTGTCCGGACAGCCGGGCAGTGCCGGCAGAGACCACGGCGCGATCGCCCAGCGGGTAACACTCATGCAACGAGTAGAACCACCGTCCGGCACGGAAGTCCGTGACCCCACGGGGCTCCGCTCGGGCGCACGGCGTGCGCTCCCGCAAGGGAGCGCTGCGCCATGCAACGTCAGGCAGTGCGGCTGTGATTGCGGCCTAGCCACCACGCCATGACCGCACCGGCGATCAACCAGCCGATCACCTGTTCGATCAGCGCGGCCACGGTGAAATTGGTGGGGAAGCGATACCAGTTCCAGTACGGCACCAGCGTGCTGAGCCAGGCGAATACCGATGCTGCCAGCGCGATGCTGAGCCGTGTGGCAAAACTGAAAGCCGCGAGGCTCATGACGAAGGCGAGTGCCAGCGCCGACAGCGTGTCCGACGCCCACTGCCGCGGCAGTTGGGCACTCATGTCGGAGAGATCATCGCCTTGCGGCAGGTACACCATGAAGGCGTAGGGCGACCCCTTGGCCTTCGCCGAATAGGCGTCCATCGCGGCCTTTTCGTGCATCTTGGCCGGGTCGATCGAAGGCAGGATGTAGACGCCGGGGCTGTTGCCCAGACCCGGCTGCAACGACGCGAGCACGGTGTCTTCGCTCACCGGCTGGCGCATGCCCACTTCACCCAGGCCCAGCGCCATGTGTGCGACGGCGCCCCACAGGAACATCACGATACCGCCCATCAGAGCTGCAACGAGTACCCGCATGACGGTGCTCCCGCGTGATTGTTGGCGCGACCAATCTATGTCCGCCGCTGCCACGGCCGCAAGCCTCAGGCCTGGCGCGCGGCACCGACGGGCAGCGCGGCGACGTGCTGCATCTCCGGCGAATTCCACAACGAGGGGTCGCGCAGGCAGGCCATGGCGAACGCATGGGCGTCGTCGCCCCAGAACAGGTGTCCATCGAGCGACAGCGTGGGCACGCCGAATACGCCTTCGGCCACGGCGGCGTCGAAGTTTTCGCGCAACTGCGCTTTCACGGCCGGATCGGCAATGGCCTTGGCGGGATCATCGATACCCAGTGCGTCGGCAACCGGCGCCAAGGCTTCGATGTTGTCGCCTGCCCGGCCATGGCCCCAGATCCAGCCGAAGATGGCATCGGTGGCGGCAACAGTGGTGCCCGCCGCGATGCACAGTCGCAACGCAGCCAGCGGATTGAACGGATGCGACGGCGGAAAATGCAGCGGCACGCCCGCCTGTTGTGCGCGCCACAGCGTGTAGCGATAGGTGAATTCGCGCTTGGCGGGTATCTCCGCGGGGCCCTTCTGCCCGCACAGATCGAGGATGCCCGCGAACACTATCGGCCGCAGCGTGACCGGCTGTTCCGCGGCCAGCGCCTTGATCTTGGGCCACTGCAGCCAGGCGAACGGCGAGATGAAGTCGTAGTACCAGACGATCGACATGGCGAATCCTCAAGCGTCGCCGGGGCGACGGGTTTTACTTCTTGCGTGCCTGGCTGCGTGCTTCGCGCAGGCTGAGCAGCTTCTCGCGCAGCTTCAGTTCCAGGCCGCGTTCGACGGGCTCGTAGAACGTCATGCCCTCGAGCGCTTCGGGCAGGCATTGCTGGTCGAGCGCGATGCCGCCTTCGGCGTCGTGGTCGTACTGGTAGCCCTTGCCGTAGCCCAGGCCCTTCATCAGCTTGGTGGGCGCGTTGCGCAGATGCATGGGCACTTCCAGCGTGCCGGTTTCGCGCACCACGGCACGGGCCTGGTTGTAGGCCATGTAGGCGGCGTTGCTCTTGGGCGCGATGGCGAGCCAGATCGCCAATTGCGCAAGGCCCAGCTCGCCTTCGGGGCTGCCGAGGCGTTCGTAGGTGTCCCACGCGTCCAGCGCCATGCGCCATGCGCGCGGTTCGGCGAGGCCCACGTCTTCCACCGCCATGCGCGTCATGCGGCGCGCGAGGTACAGCGGATCGACGCCACCATCGAGCATGCGTGTCAGCCAGTACACGGCCGCATCGGGGTCGGACGAACGCACCGATTTGTGCAGCGCCGAGATCTGGTCGTAGAACTGTTCGCCGCCCTTGTCGAAGCGACGCGTGCGATCGGCCAGCACCTGGGTCAGCGTGACCTCGTCGATGCGATGGTCTTCGGCGAGTTCCGAGGCGATTTCCAACAGGGTGAGGCCGCGACGCACGTCGCCATCGGCGGCCTGGGCGATGAGGCGCAGCGACTCGTCAACCACGTCGAGTTGCATCGTGCCGAGGCCACGCTCGCTGTCTTCCAGCGCACGACGCAGCGCGACGGCGATATCGTCGGGTGTCACCGCTTCCAGCACGTGTACGCGGCAGCGCGAGAGCAACGCGGAGTTGAGTTCGAACGAGGGGTTTTCGGTGGTGGCGCCGACGAAGATGATCACACCGCGTTCGATATGCGGCAGGAAGGCATCCTGCTGGGCCTTGTTGAAGCGATGCACCTCGTCCACGAACAGCACGGTGCGCCGCCCTTGCGCAAAGTTGGCCTCGGCTTCGGCCAGCGCCTTGCGCACTTCGGGCAGCCCGGAGAGTACGGCGGAGATCGCGCGGAAATCCGCGTCGGCGTAACGCGCCACCAGCAAGGCCAATGTGGTCTTGCCGCAACCCGGCGGGCCCCACAGGATCATCGAGTGGACGCGGCCCGCTTCCAGCGCGCGACGCAAGGCCTTGCCGGGCGCAAGCACGCGCTGCTGGCCCACGATTTCATCGAGCGTGCGCGGCCGCATGCGTTCGGCCAGGGGCTTGAGATCGTCGGGCTCGGCAAACAGGCCCGGCGCGTCGTACATATCGCTGCGTGACATGCCCTGCATGATAGGGCATCGGCGCGGCACGGACGCCGAATGGCGCCCGCGCTCGCTTGAGACGCCCGATCAGGAGCCCGCTTCGTCCCGCTTGGCCTGTCGCAGCAGGCTCAGCGCCATGCCCGCCACGGCCAGCGCACCGACCACCAGCACGCCCCACAGCAGCGGGCGCGTCCAGTCGTAGGGCACCTTGGGCGCACTCAAAGCCGCGGCGCCCACTTCATCGACGCGTGAGCCGAGCGCGGCCACCGGCGGCGTCCACGCCTCGCCGTACTTGGCACGCAGGCGATCCCACGCTTCGACCACCGGGTATTCGCCGCGACGCGAGGCATAGCTGCCAGCCAGCAGGCGATACGGGCCACTGCCTTCGGCCATGAAGAAGTACTGCGGCGGCAACCAGCCGATGGACAGCACCGGCGCGGCGGCCAGCGGGGTTTCGCTATGCAGGCGCAGGTGCTGCACGCTGCGTGGCGCGAACTGTGCCTTTGCATCGCCGTCCTTGCCGGCGGCGCGCACGAGATCGAGCGTAGCGACATCGAACCACGACGAAGCGCCCTCGCCTTGCGGCCATTGCACATGCACGCGTGCAGCCGTGTTCGCGGCCGGCAGCTGGACCTTCACCGCTTCCAACGGCAGCGAGGCCGGCAAGGCGTAGTCGTAATCGTTGCCGTTGCTTCCTGTGTTGGTCGCCTGCAGCCACTGCAGCTGGGACAGGCGATCAGCCACGGCATCGGTATAGCTGCCCGCGAGCTGGACGGACGGCACATGGTCCTCGCTCCAGTCCACGTCGCCATCGATCAGGCGAATGCGGTAGTAACGGCCCGCCATCGAACCGCTCAGCGGCAGCGACAACTGTTCGACCTGGTCGCTCTCGCCGTGTACGCGGGTGACGCCGATGTCGCCGGACAAGGGAATCCACTGGCGCAGATCGTTGCTGGCGTCGACGGCCAGATGCACCTGGAAATCCTGCCGCAGCGTGACGGCATCGAATTCCAGATGATCAAGCGTGACGGCGCGGCCCGCATCGACCAGCCATTGCTGTGGATGCTGCGGCGATGGGTTATTCGGCGGTTGGCTTATCACGATGCCGCCGCTGGTGCTGCGTTCGATCTGCACGCCTTCGTGCGCGGAGGTACTGACGGGCACGGGCAGCAGGCGCGCGGCCAGCGAGAAGTCGTGTCGCAGCGGCGGCGACGGCGGCAGTTCGCCGAACGGCACCGGCCGGTTCAACGCGTTTACCACCACGAGATCACGCAGGCCCGCGGACGGATTGACCGACGCATACACCTCGGGGTTGAGCACGAGCCGGTATGCCTCGGCCGTTTCCTTGGTGTCCAGCGGAAAGGCGTAAGCGTAATCGTTGTCCGTACCGGCGCGGGCCACGGCCAGCGGCAGGCACAGGGTCAACGCAACCCAGCGAACATCAAGACGCATGCCTGGTCTCCTCCAAAGACGACGGACGGCGCGGCGGTGCGGGCGCCAGGTAGCCGATGACGCTGCACAGCAGGCCGAAGGCGATGAACGAGCCGATGCCGAACAGGTTTCCGAGGTGGCGGCGATCGACCACGATCAGCTTGACCAGCACCACGCCGAGGATGACGGCGCCCGCCAGCCACGCAAGGCGCTGCGCATGTCGCGAGCCCCACACCCAGGCAAACAGACCGAGCACGCTCCACACCACGGTGAGCGACATTTGCGCGAGGCTCGAACTGGCCAGCGAGTCGTCCCAGGGAACCGCGGCGAGTTGATGCACGGCGCGCAGGGTGAAGTCGGTAGCCAGCACCAGCACGATGCCGCCGAGCACGGGGCCTCGCCATGCCTTCCACATCGACGGCAAAGCGGGATCGGTCAGCCATGCGGCGTAGCTGCCGGCGATCAGCAGCATCAGCAACTCAATAGGGTTGAACAGCGGGATGAAACGCAGCGGTGCAGCGTCGCCGCCCTGGAACAGCGCGACCACGCCGAGCAGCCCCAGCACCACGAGCAGTGAGTAACGCAAGGGCGGCAACCATAGCGGCATGCGCTCAGCCAACGGCGGCGCAAGCAGGCGCGGACGCCACTGTGCGGCCGCAAAGACGAGCAGCAACGGCGCGACGCTCAGCAGCATCACCCAGTTGTCGGACAACCAGCGCGAGCGATCCAGCCAGACGTACAGGGCAACCGCGGCGACCAACACCCAGCGCCACAGCCACGCGAGCTGTGCCAGCGCCGCGGGCAAGCCGAAGTCGCGCAGGCAGACCAGGCTGCGCCAACCGAGTATCGCCGCCGCGGCAACGGCAAGCAGGTTCCAGCTGTGCAAAGGCTGCTGCGACACGAAGCCAGCACCCAGCAGCAACGGCAGCATGATGGCCATCCATACGGCCGGACTGAAGGACAGCACGATGCCCAACTCGTGAGGCGGCTTGCGGCGCGCCGCTTCCGCAGCACCCCACGCCGTCAGCGCGAGCCAACCCAGCCACGCGGCGAATTGCCAGGTCGTCGGTACGAAGCGATCGATCTCCTCGGCGCAGGCGGCCAGCCACCACATCAGGCCCCACGCATAGAGCGCCACGGCAAGGGCACGCGGCATGGTGGCGGCGCCACCCAGCCGCGCATACACGCGGCTACTGACGAACCCTGCCGCCACCAGCAACAACGCGCTGATGAAACCGCGATTGAGCAGTGGCAGCCATTCGGTGCTGCCGTGGTGATAGCGATCCAGCAACAGCGCGCCCGCAGCCAGCACCTGCAAGGCGAGGCCGCTCCAGCAAGCCAGGCGACGCTGCTGGCGCAAACCCAGCCAGATCAGTCCCGCGCCTTCCAGCGCAAAGATGCTGCCGGTGACGTCCGCGCGCAGCGCCAGGGGCACCGCCAGGGTGGCGAAGGCCACGGCCAGCACCGCCCAGGTATCGCGCAGCAATCGCATGGCGGGGTGACGCCGCGCTACATAGGCAATCGCCACATAGATGGCCGCGGCAACCAACGTGGAGATGGCCAGCCCCGTGCCGTCCCAGCGCAACAGCGCGCCTTGCAGCAAAAGGCTGATCAACGGATTGCCAAACATCAGGCAGCCGTCGATGACCAGCTTGCGATCCACCGGCGCGCGCAACACGTGCAGCCAGGGGATGACGAGATAGAACAGGAAATTGAGCACCAGGAACGGCTCGGTGCTGGCGAACAGTGCCGGCTCGTAGCGCAGCACGCCCCACGCGGAGCCGATGGCGAATGTCGCGATGAAGCCGAGCAGGTTCAGTACCCGCCACGAGCGCTTCCAGGCAATGCCGAGGATGGCGAAGTTCAGCACTGCGTAATAGCTGAAGAGCGCGACGTGACTGCCCTGCCCGGTCGACACCAGGATGGGCGCGGCGAAACCGGCAAGCAGCCCGAGCACGGCGAGCGCCAGCGCATCCTGCATCACCGCCAGCACGCCGATGCCTGCCACCAGCACGATCAGCAGCGCAAAGGCGGCGCCCGCGGGCAGCAGGTTGTAAAGGCGGAACGCGGCGAACACGGTGATGATGAGCACGCCGATCGCGCCGCCCTGCACGGACAAGGCGAATACGCGCTGCTCCTGGCGGCGGCGCCAACCGAACGCCAGGCCGGCGATGGCAGCGAGTGCGATCAGCGATACGCGTAGCGCCGGCGGCGTGTGCAGCAGGCCGGCATCCGAAGCGTACTTCAGCAGCGCTGCCACGCCCGCGAAGAGCACGAGCATGCCGATCTTCACCGGCACGTTGCCTTCGGTAAACCAATGCCACACGCGTTGCAGCAGTCGATCCACCGCCGATGGCTGGCGTGGCGCAGTCGGCTCGGGCCGTGGCGACATGGCTGCGGGGCGCGCTATCGGAGCCGGACGCTCGATGCGCGGCGCGGGCGGCGGCACGGCGGGCGGCTCGGGCTCGCGCGTCGTTCCGGGGATATCCGCCGTGGCCGGCCACGGACGCTCCTCGGCCTCGGGGGCACGCACGCGCGCGGCGGGCAACGAGGACGCCAGCCGCATGCGGAGGTCTTTCAGCTCGCGCGACAGCTCACCTTGTCGACCCCACAGCAGGCCGATCGCCGCGCCGAACACGAAGCCGTAGACGCTGCCCGTCGCAACGAGGCCGCCCAGCACCGCGCCAATAACCATCCATAGAAACACCATGACCTGTCCGTCCCCCGCCCGTCTGGGCTGTCATGGCGTGAGTGTGCCATGCCGGGCGGAGCGAAAACGGGGACGAGCGTCATCCGCCAAGGTCAGGCAGGGCCGGCAGACCCGACGAGGGCGCTTCGTCGTTGTCGCCGTCGTGGCGATGCCAGATGGCGTGGGCGTCCACCTGCACACGCGTGACCGCCTCCAATGCATCGACGGCGGCCTGGCGCTCGGCCAGCATGGCTTCCTGCTCGGTGCGCCGCGCCGCCAGCAATTCGGCAATGCCCGCCTCGCCCAACGCGTAGGCTCGCGCCGCCTTCGCCGCGCTGGCACTCGCCGCCTGCAACGCGTCGCGCTGGCTTTGCCAGATGCCGTGACTGGCGCGAGCAGAGGCGACCACGGTGCGTGCGCCTTGTTCGATGTCGCGCCGCACGACGGCCAGATCGGCTTCGGCAGCCAGCGCATCGGCACCGGCTTTCGCCGCCTCCGCCTGGCGATAGCTACCGCCGAGCGGAATGCCGAGCACGACGCCGTAGGCGCGTTCGCGACCACCCAGATCGTTGAGCATGCGGATGCCAACGGTGGGATCGGGTACGCGATCGGCACGCGCACGCCGTGCTTCGGCATCCTTCTGGCGCGCCAGCGCTTCGCTCGCGCCTACTTCGTGGCTGCGGGCGACAATCAGCTTTACCCAGCTTTCGTCGTCGCCCTGCAATGCAGGCGGCGCATAAGCCTGCTCGGCGTCGCGCTCCGGTAAAGGCAGCGAAGGAAACACGCTGCGCCAGTTGAGTTCGGCCTGGGTCTGCAGCGACTGCGCACGCAACAGCGCGGCCTGCGCCTGCGCCAGCGCGGACTCGGTGGCGAGGCGTTCACGCTCGGCCGCATCGCCCAGCGTGACCCGCCGCGCCACGGCATCGCGGTCGCGACGGGCGATGTCCACCAGTTGCTGCAGCTGCCCGCGCTCCAGCCGTGCGCGTTGCCAGTCCGACCACGCGGCAAGCAGTCGCCGCGCGGCCGCGTGGTGCGCGTCCTCAAGTGACAACTGCGCTGCCTGCAATCCGGTGGCGCCGATTTCGCGATCGAGCTTTGCCTTGCCCGGCAGCCGGATGGGACGGGTCACGTCCAGCTCCCATTCGTTGTAGTTGCGATCGCCTTCGACACGACGACGTTGCGGGATGACCGTCACCTGCCCTTCGTAACTGCCCGATGCACGCATGCGCGCCTGCGCGTCGGCCGTCGCCACGCCCGCCTCCGCGCGGCGCACCTCCGGCGTGCCGCTGATGGCGCGCAGCACGAGGTCGGATGGCGGCAGCATCGGATCGTTGGCGTCGGCCGCGCGAGCCATCGTGCACGTTGCCGCCAGTAACAGTCCCAACCAGACCTTCATGCCAGACGCCCCATCTTTTCCACCGGTTCGATCCACCACACCACTTCGCTCTGCGGCAACGCTTCGCACAGCCGCGACAGCACTCGATCCACCGTTTCGGCGGGCAGTACCAGCCACAGCAGCACGCGATCGATGCGGCCCTGCACGCGCTCCACGATCCGTGCGCGATCGAAGCCTTCGCCATGACCGGCCACATGTGCCGTGGTGAAGCCGGGCAAGGCCGGCTGCATGTCGAGCAGCAGCGCGACGAGGTCTTCCTCCAGCGCGCGCGGCGCCACCAGGGTCAATCGTTTCAATGTGTGCATGGCCTACCTCGTGGCGCAGAAGCGGCGGAACAACACAGGCAGCAGCAACAGCGTCAGCGCCGTGGACGTCACCAGGCCACCGATCACCACCACCGCCAGCGGACGCTGCACTTCCGAACCGGGCCCGCTGGCAAACAGCAAGGGCACCAGGCCAAGCGCCGTGATCGAGGCCGTCATCAGCACCGGACGCAGGCGCCGCAATGCGCCTTCGCGCACCACCTGCGCCAGCGGCAGACCGGCTTCGCGCAACTGGTTGAAGAACGACACCAGCACCAGGCCATTGAGCACGGCGATGCCGAGCAAGGCGATGAAGCCCACCGATGCCGGCACCGACAGGTATTGCCCCGACAGCCATAGCGCAACGACGCCACCGACCAGCGCAAAGGGGATGTTGCAGAGGATCAGCAACGCCTCGCGCACCGCGCCGAAGGTGAAGAACAACACCAGGAAGATCATGCCCAGCGCCGCCGGCACCACCAGCCCGAGACGCGCCGCGGCGCGCTGCTGGTTTTCGAACTGGCCGCCCCAGCTGACGCGGTAGCCCGACGGCAGGTGCACTTCGCGATCCACCGTGGCGCGCGCCTCGTCGACAAAGCCGACCAGATCCCGTCCGCTGACATTGGCCTGCACCAGTGCATAACGCGAGGCATTTTCGCGACGTACCTGCACTGGGCCGCTGGTGGCCTCGAGCTTGGCGAGATGTTCCAGTGGCACCTCGCCGCCGTCACCGCGAGCCACGCTGATCTGGCCGAAGCGTTCCGGCGCGTTGGCGATCCGCTCGTCGCCGCGCACCAGGATCGGCGTGCGGCGTTGCTGTTCGATCACGACACCGGCCTGGCTTCCTTCGAGCTGGGCGCGGAGTTCGTCCTGCACCGCGGTGACGTCCAGTCCGTAGCGCCCCGCGGCCTGGCGATCGACCTGCACGCCGAGATAGCGCACGCCCTCCTGCGTCTGCGCGAGCACGTCCTGGCTGCCGTTCGTGCGCTCCAGGATGGCGGCGATGCGGTTGGCCAGTTCGTTGAGCACCTGCAGGTCGGGCCCGAATACCTTGATCGCCACGTCGCCGCGACTGCCGGTGAGCATTTCCGAGACACGCATCTGGATGGGCTGGGTGAAGCCGTATTCCACTTCGGGGAAGCCCGTCATCACCTCACGCAGCTGCTGTTCCAGCCAGGCGGCGTCGGGGCCGCGCCATTCCTTTCGTGGCTTCAGCTGCAGGAACATGTCGGTTTCGTTGAGGCCCATCGGGTCGAGGCCAAGCTCGTCCGACCCGAGGCGGGCGACCACATGCTCCACTTCCGGCAGCCTGGCCTTGATGGCGCGCTCGATCTTCAGGTCCAGGTCGCGCGAGGCTTCCAACGAGACCGAGGCCGGCTTCACCAGCTGCACCAGCAGGTCGCCCTCATCCATGGTGGGCATGAAGGTCTTGCCGGTGCTGACGTAAGCGATCGCGCCCACGCCCAGGCCGATCGCGGCAATGACCGCCATGGCGCGGCCATGGGCGAGCGACCAGTCGAGCAGCGGACGGTAGCCGCGTTCGATCTGCCGCATCAGCCAGGGGTCGCGATGCGCGCCTTCGCGAAGGATCAGCGAGCACAGCACGGGGATCACCGTGAGCGACAGCAGCAACGACGCGGCCAGCGCAAACACGATGGTCAATGCCACCGGCGCGAACAGCTTGCCTTCCAGGCCCTGCAGGCTCAGCAGCGGCGCGAATACCAGCGCGATGATCACGATACCTGCCGTTACCGGCACCGCCACCTCGCGGGCAGCCCGGTAGATCCGATGCAGGCGCGGAAGCGGCGCTGTTTCGCCATGCTCCGGCGGAGACAGCCGGCTGACCGTGTTTTCCACCACGACCACGGCCGCATCGACCAGCATGCCGATGGCGATGGCGAGGCCGCCGAGACTCATCAGGTTGGCGCTCATGCCGACGAAATGCATCAACAGGAAGGTGCCGAGCACCGCCAACGGCAGGGTTACCGACACCACCAGCGCCGCGCGCACATCGCCCAGGAACAGCAGCAGCAAGATCACCACCAGCACGCTGGCTTCGACCAGTGCGCTCTGCACCGTGCCGACCGCACGCTTGATCAGGCCGCTGCGGTCGTAGAACGTCTCGATGCGCACGCCGGCAGGCAGGCTGCGCTGAAGTTCGGCCAGGCGTTCGCGCACCGCTGCCACGGTCTGCGAGGCATCGGCTCCGCGCAAGCCGACCACCAGGCCTTCGACCGCCTCGCCTTCGCCATCGCGGGTGACGGCGCCGTAGCGCGTCAGCGCACCGTAACCGACCTTGGCGACATCGCCGACACGGATCGGCACCTCGCCGCGCGTGGTCACCACGACCTGGCGCAGGTCGTCCAGCGTGGCGATGGCGCCTGCCGTACGCACGATCAGCGCGTCGCCGCCGTCACGCAAACGCCCCGCGCCATCGTTGCGGTTGTTTCGATGGATGGCATCGACGACGTCACGGAAATGCAGGCCAGCCGCCGACAGCCGCGCACGGTCGGGCGTCACGAGAAAACTGCGGACTTCGCCGCCGAGCGCATTGAGATCGGCGACGCCGGGAATCGTGCGCAGCGCGGGACGGATCGTCCAATCGAGCAGGTTGCGCCGTTCGGCAAGCGAGAGATGCCCGCCCTCGATGGTGAACATGAACATGTCCGACAGCGGCGTGGACATCGGCGCCAGGCCACCGCTCACATCGGAAGGCAATTGGTCCGACGCGCCGGCGTAGCGCTCGGCCACCTGCTGTCGCGCCCAGTAGATGTCCGTGCCTTCCCGGAAATCGAGCGTGATGTCGGCAATGGCGTATTTGGCGGTGGAACGCAGCATCACCGCGCTGGGCACGCCGAGCAGTTCCATTTCCAGCGGCACCACCACCCGGCTTTCCACCTCTTCGGGCGTCATGCCCGGCGCCTTGAGGATCAGCTTGACCTGCGTGGGTGCGATGTTGGGATAGGCATCGATGGGCAGGCGCAGGAACGCCCATGCGCCGGCGGCCACCAGGCCCAGCGCGACCACCAGCACGAGCAGGCGTTGCGCCAGCGAGAAGGCAATGAGTCGCTGCAGCATCTCACTGTCCTTCCGTCGGGGTACGCGCCTGCAACGTGTCGAGCATGCCGGTGGCGATTTCGTCGCCGTGCTTCAGCCTGCCGCGCACGATGCGCCGCGATTCGCTGTCGCGAGCAAGCATGGTGACGTTTTCAGTGCGAAATCCCGTGGCCGTTTTCACGAACACCATCAGGGTATCGCCCTCCCCGCGCAAAGCGTTCGCCGGCACCGAGACGACATCGGCCGGCGCAGGCAGCCACAGCGTGGCGCTGGTCTGCATGCCCGGCAGCAGTGAGCCGGCGTCGCCTTCCGCCCGGACGAGTACCGTCTGGCTGACCGCATCGAGTGTGCCGCCGCTTTCGCTGACCCGGGCCATGGCGCCCTCGCTGGTACGCACCTCCTGGCCACGGCGCACCTGCGGCGCCAGCGAAGCAGGCACCCGCAGCTCCAGCATCACACGCTGGCCCGCAACCACGACGAAGGCTTTCGCCAGGGCATCGTAGGTGCCGCCCGGCTGCACGGCGCGTTCGATCACGCGGCCATCCATGGGGGCGCGAAGTTCATAGACGCCCATGCCCGCGCCCTGAACGGCCGGCGCCCACGCCCGTGCCGCCTGCAGTTCGCGCACGCGCGCCGAGGCTGCATCGCGCGAGGCCACGCTGGCTTGCAGGCGCGCCTGCGGCACGATGCCTTCCTTCAACAACTGCTCGTCGCGCGCCACCTGCGCGGCGGCGACACGATAGGCGCCTTGCGCCGCCGACAAGTCGGCGCCAAGCGTCATGGCCTCTCGGCTTTGCAGTCGGGCCAGCGGTTGTCCGCGTTTCACGGTGTCGCCCTCGCGCACCAGCACATCGAGCGCGATGCCGCCCAAGGGCGTGACCACGACCGATGTTCCTTCCAATGGAAGCTTGACCGTGGCGGGCAGCTGCTCCAGCGGAATGCGCTCGACGCGCGTGACGCGCGCCGTCGGTATGGCGACCACCGGCTCGGCAGCCAGTGCGGTGGTGGCCACCAGGGACGCCAGCCCCAGGCCGGCAAACCAACGACGCATGCAAATCTCCCGTAGCAATGCTGCGGCGAGTATCTGAAGCGCGAGCTTTGAAGCCGCTTAAGAAGACGAAGGCATTTGCCGTGGCAGCACGTCGCAGCCGATGGCGGCGTGCTGCCCAGGCGCGATCTCAGCGGAAGCGGTTGCGCTTCTCGGGAAGCATGCGCAGCAACGTATCGTCGCGTTGCACGAAGTGATGGAACACCGCGGCGGCCACGTGGGCGATGGCGAGCCACATCAGCACGTTGCCCGCGGTCTCATGGATCTCCTCGATCGCATGGGCCAGATCAGGGTTGGGTGTCGCCAGCACCGGCAGCGGCAAACCGAGCAGGTTCCATGGCTTGCCGGCGACGAACATCATGGACACGCCCAGCAGCGGCACCGCGAAGGCCAGCAGGTAGAGCGCCAGATGCATGAGCTTGCCGAGCCATGCCTGCCACGGCGGCGGCTCGGGCGTGACCGGCACAGCAGCGTGGCGCAGTCGCACCAGCAGCCGGGGCACCATCAACAGCAGCACGGCAATGCCGAACTGGACGTGTCCCCACTTCACGGCCGTGCGTGCGGTCGAACCCCGCGGAAACCAACCCTTGATCTCGATCAGCACCAGGGCAAAGACGATGAACCAGGCGACCACCCAATGAAGGCGGCGCATCCAGGGCGTGTAACGGACAGCAGACATGATGACCTCTCTCGATGGCAACGACAGCGGCATCGGTAGGCCCGACGCCCGGCCGCAGGCCAGCTTCGGGCACGAAGCTTTGGTTCTGCTTAAGTCGGGGATCAAGTCATAAGGCTGCGACTGCGCAGCCACCCCAGCAGCTTACGCCACGACTGAATCGATATCCGGCAAGGGGCCCAGCGTCACCCACAGCACGCCGTCGCGCAGCTCGAAACGCAGCTCGGTGGAGAGCACGCCGGCCAGGGTACCGGCCAGCGCAAGCCCCAGACCGCCGTGCCGCGTGGCTTCGCGGGCGGGCGACTTGCGCCAGAAGCGCTGACCAAGGTGCGGCAAGTCTGCCTCGGTGAGTTCCGGCGCGGCATTGCCGACACGCAGCAACCACTG
Source organism: Dyella jiangningensis (assembly GCA_000632805.1). Taxonomy (GTDB): domain Bacteria; phylum Pseudomonadota; class Gammaproteobacteria; order Xanthomonadales; family Rhodanobacteraceae; genus Dyella; species Dyella jiangningensis. Next base: position 2,253,345 of record CP007444.1, read on the forward strand.
CCCCTGCGACTTCGCCAGGGTCACCTCGATTCGAGCCTCGGCCGGCGCGTACTCACGCGCGTTGAGCATGAGGTTGTCGACAATGCGTTCCAGCAACGCGGGATCGGACTGCACCCAGGCTTCGGCCGGCAAGGTTGCATCGACTCGCGCATCGGCGCCCATCGATCGACGCAACAGGGGCACCAGGTCCATCGGCTCGAGCTCCGGCTGCGCGAGGCCCGACTCGTAGCTGGACACTGCCAGCAGGCTGTCGATGCAGCGCTGCATGCGGTCGATCGCGGCGTTGGCGTTGTCGAGTGACGACGCCCGCTCCGGGTCGCGCTGCGCCACTTCCAGCGCGGCACGCATTTCCGCCAAAGGCGTGCGCAGTTCGTGGGCGACGTCGCGCGAAAAGCGGCGTTCGCGCTCCATGCCTGCATGCAGGCGATCGAAGGCGCCGTTGAGCGCTTCGGCGAAAGGCGTCAGCTCGCGCGGCAGCTGCTTCTGCGGCAGATGCGGGGTTTCATCCGGCGTACGCGCCACCTCGCCGAATGCCAGCAGCGGGCGCAGGCCACGCCGCACCGTGATGATGGCGAGCAGCGCCGCCGACAGCGCGGTGGCGAGCACGCCCACCAGCAGCGCGACATGCACGCTGCGCTCGAAGCGATCGACGTGCTCGCGCTCCTCCGCGACCGCCAGCGTGGCGGGCTCGCTGGTGCCGGGAAACAGCAGCCGCAAGGCGACGGCACGACCGCGGTGGTTGTCAGGCAACGCCAGGTCATAGAACAGCGGCTGGTTGGCCTTCACGCCCGCCGGCAGATCGAGCCGGCCCGCGGCATTGCTGCCGGACACGACCAGCGTGCGCCCCCTGGCATCCCAGACCTGCAGGTATTCCGTATGACCGCCGCCGGCATAGGCGGGATGCAGCGTCTGCAGCCGTGCCATCGCCACGTCGGTGGGAGGCGTTTCCAGCAGTGCCGCGATGCCGCGCGCTCGCTGCAACAGGTCGTCGTCCAGTTGCTGGTAGATCTTGCGGTCGATGCTGTAGTCGAGCGACACGAACATGAGCGCCATCAACAGGCTCAGCCCGACGCACAGCGTGAGCAGCAGGCGACCGTGGATGGAGCGGAGCAGCCAGTTACGCCACGACATAGCCGAATCCACGCCGCGTCTCGATCAGCTCGGGCAATCCGGCGCGCGCAAGCTTCGCGCGCAGCGTGCTCACCAGCACCTCGATGACCTTGTCGGAGGCTTCGCTGCGCGCGTCATACAGGCGTTCGAACAACTCGCCGCGCGCCAGCACGGTGCCGCGCTGGCCAAGCAGCGCTTCCAGCAAGGCGTACTCCTTGGGTGTCAAGGCCAGCACCTGGCCATCCACCCGCGCCAGGCGGGATCGGGGATCCACCTCCAGCGCACCGGCGCGCAGCAAGGGTTGCTGCGCTTGTCCGCGCCGCGATACGGCAAGCACGCGCGCCAGCAGTTCGTCATAGGCGAAAGGCTTGACCAGATAGTCGTCGGCGCCAAGGTTGAGCGCCTGCACCCGGTCGGCCACCTGGTCGCGGGCGGAAAGCACCAGCACGCCGGGACGGCCTTCGCCCTGGCGGATCCGTTGCAGCACCGACCAGCCATCCACCTTGGGCAACATCAGGTCGAGCACCACCACGTCGTAAGCGTAGGCGGCCACGAAGGCCAGCGCCTGCGCCCCGTCGACAGCGAGATCCACCGCGTGCCCGTCGCGGGTCAGCGCAATGCGCAGGTCCGGACCCAGCGTGGGAGAGTCTTCGACGATCAACAGCCGCATGGGAAACGCCACCACGCCGTTGCCCCGGGCCGGAAAACACCCGGGACACAGGCACCCGGAGGGATGCAACGTTGTAACGCCAGTCGCGCAATCATCAGGCGATGATAGGGCATGTCGGGAAATCGGCCGCCAGCCGCTATCATGCGGATGACGCCCGGGGCGTTTTCTGCGGGGGATATCGGTGGGGCGAAGGCCATGGCGATACAAGCGACTTGCCTTCCTGGAACGCGTGCCCGCAAGCGGCAAGCGTTTGATGCAAGCCTGCCGCTCCTGTCGAGGATCGCTCCGCTGATCCGATTCCTGCATGGCTGCCTCTTTCTGCTGCTCGCCGGACTTTCGTTCGGCGCCAGGGCGGCTGAGGATCCTTGGTCGCCATTCGACATGCCCTGGTTCGATCGGGTAGGGGTCAGCGACGGCTTGCCGCATTCACTGACCACCGCGCTCGCCCAGGATCAACGCGGGCTGGTGTGGATCGGCACGCAGAGCGGCCTGGTGCGCTACGACGGGTATCGCATGCAGGTCTTCACGGCCACCGGCGGACCCAAGGCGGACCTTCCGGATACCTATGTTCGTGCCCTGCTCGCCCTGCCCGATGGCGGCATGCTGATCGCCACGAACTCGGGCGGCCTGAGCCGGTTCGATCCGCAGCGCAACGCGTTCCACACCTACCCCGTCGGCAAGGGCGGCACGACGTCGCGCAAGATCTACGCGCTCGCCCGGGACGGGAATGACGGCGTGTGGGTCGCGGGCGAGCGTGGCCTGGACCATCTCGACCTGCGCACCAACCAGGTCGTTGCCGTGCCCACGGGGCCGGACACTGCTCTGCGCAGCTTCAGCGTGCTGCAGGATCGCGACGGCAATCTCTGGCTGGGCAACAACAACGGTCTGTTCGTGAGGCGCCATGGCACCCATGCGTTCGAGCGCGCACCGCGCCCGGCGGGCAACGCCGCCGTGGAGGCTGTGCTCAGCGATGGCATCTGGGGGTTGGAAGAAGATCACGCGGGACGCCTTTGGGTCGGCAGCACGCAGGCTGGCGCGGTCTATCGCGACGCCGACGAACACTGGCATCCCGTCAAGGGCTTCAGCGGGTTCCAGCAGAATCGCGAACGCCGCGCCACCGTGCGCGACTTCGTCGAAGTGGGCGCGGACACGATCTGGCTGGCAACCGACGGCAGCGGCGTGCTGGCCTATACCCCGAGCGACGGCACGCTGCGCGCGATCACGCACGACACGGCGATGCCGTCCTCGCTGCCCGGCGATGCCGTACGTGCGCTCATGCGCGATCGCTCGGGAAACATCTGGGCCGCCACCGACCTCGGTGTCGCGCGCAACAATGCCGGCGCGCGCAAGGCTTTCACCCTGCTGCCGTCCACTCGCGACGAACGCGCACTTGCCAGCCCCAACGTGCGAACCATCTTCGTCGATTCGCGCCGACGCGTCTGGCTCGGCATGAACGCGGGCAACATCGACGTGATTGATCTCGACCACGGTGTCATCCGCCACCTGCATCTGGGTGGCGACCAGACGCGACGCGACGTGCAGGCCTTTACCGAGGCCCCCGACGGTGCAATCTGGGTGGGCACGCAAGGGCTGGCGCGCATCGATCCGTCGACGCTCGCGGTGCAGAACTCTGTCGTGCCAGCGCTGGAAGCGTCACCGGTGCTGCACTTGATGCCCGACGGCGACCGGCTGCTGATCGCCACCTACGACGGCGTCTACCGCTACGACCTGCGCACGCACGCGCTGACCCATTTCGGCAACGACCCCAATGACCCGCGCAGCCTCGCCAGCGACACGGTGCGATTGATCGCGCGCGTCGGCAGCCAGATCTGGTACATCACCGGTCGCGGTATCAGCATCGCCGCGAACGGCCTGCAGGATCGCAATTTCGAGAACCTGCTGAACCGCCCGAACGATCCCTCCAGCCTACCCAACAACCTGGCCAGCTCGATCACGACCGATCCACAGGGCAACCTCTGGATTGGCACGTACGGTGGCCTGGCCATGCTGGAGTCGCATGCGGCGGGCGAGGCTTATCGCTTCAGGCGATTCGATACGAGCGACGGCCTGACCAGCGACAACGTCAATGCCGCGCTGTCCGACGACCTGGGCAATCTGTGGGTGAGCCTGCCGAACGGCATCTCGATGATGGATGGCAATACGCATGCCGTGCACAACCTCGGCGCACGCGATGGCCTGCACGTGGCCAGCTACGTCTACGCCGCCGCGGCGCGCGCGCCGGACGGCGAACTGCTGTTCGGCGGATTGGGCGGCCTGACCGTGCTGCGCCCGGCCTGGCAGCCACCCGACGCCTCGGATGCGCCACTCGCCGTCACCCAGGCAGCCATCAACGGCAACCCGCTGCCGTTCGGGCAATTGCCGCGCCCCGGCGAATCGCTTCGCCTGCGCGCACACAATCGTAGCCTGCGCGTGGACTTTGCCCTGCTCGATTTCCAGGCGCCCGCGGATACCAGCTACAGCTATCGCCTCGACGGCCTGGACGAAGACTGGGTCGCCATCCCGCGCGGCAGCCTGCCCACGGCGATGTACACCAATCTTCCGCATGGCGACTATGTGCTTCGCCTGCGCGCGCAAACCCAGGGCATGCAGCCTCGCATGATCGAAAGCACGCTGGCCGTGGCCGTCGAGCCACGCTGGTACGAGACCATCGCCGCCCTGGTCGGCTTTGGCGCGCTGCTGCTCGCATTGCTTTACGTGGTGACGCAGTTGCGGACGTTGTATCTGCGCCGCCAGGCGCAGCAACTGCAGCAGCAGGTGGATCTGCGCACGCAGGACCTGCTGATCGCCAATCAGCGGCTCGACGAACTGGCCAGCACCGATTCCCTGACCGGCGCGCTGAATCGCCGGCGCTTCTTCGAACTGGCCGAGGACGTGCGAAAAGCATCGAGCGAAGGCGAAGCCTGCATCGCGCTGCTCGACCTGGACGGGTTCAAGGCCATCAACGACACCCATGGCCACCTCGCGGGCGATGCCGTCATTCGCCACGTGGCGCACGCCATCCGGCACCAGTGCCGCGGCGTGGACCTGGTCGGGCGCTATGGCGGCGAGGAACTGGTGATCTGCCTGCCCAATACGGCCCTGACCGCAGGCATGGTCATCGCCGAATGCATTCGCGGCGCCATCGCCGGCGCCCCCTTCGAGCACGATGGCGAAACCATTCCCGTCACCATCAGCATCGGCGTGGCCGCCTACCATGAAGGCGAATCGCTTTCGCAATGGTTGTCGCGCGCGGATACGGCGCTTTACGAGGCCAAGCACAACGGACGCAATCGCACCGCCGCGTCGGACTGATGCCTCAGGTCAGAGCGTGCGCATCATACGGTGGCGGTAGATCGTGTAGCCCAGGCCTACCGCGCCGGTAAGCGCCGCGGGCACGAGCAGGACGCGCTCCTGCAGCACCGCGAAGCCCAATGCACCCGCCATGGCACCGGCGATGAAATGGCCGGCCACCAGCAGACAGACCTGGATGCGCAGGCGATCCACCTCCAGGCCGCGCAGGCGCTGGCCCATGTAGATACCCAGGTCGGTGAAAATCCCCGACAGATGCGTGGTGCGGAACGTGGCGCCGCTATAGGTGCTGACCATGGCGTTCTGCAGCCCACACGCCATCGACGCGAGGTACAGGCCAAGGTCGCTGGCGCCATGGATGAGCGGCGTCGCGATGAAGAGCAGCACCGATTCGATCATCAGCACGACGCCGTAGCGCCTGCCCAGCTGCAGCGTGCGTTGCTGCACGATGAAGCCGCTGAGCACCGCACCCAGCAGGAACGAGCCAATGGTGAGGCCCCAATGCAGGATCTCGCCCGCATCCAGGTTTGCCATCGCGATGCCCAGCTCGGTGCTGGTGCCCGTCAGGTGGGTGATCGGCTGATGCCGGAAGCAAAGATAGCCGACGGTGTTGATGCTGCCGGCAATGAACGCCAGCAATCCGCCGCCGATCCAGGCCCAGCGAGGCAGCTGGCGCAGCACGGCCGTATCAGTTCTTGATCGGCTGGGTCTGGATGACCGGCAGATCGCCGATCACGTCAGCGCCCGGCGGTGGGACGAAGTTGAAGGTGGACGCCGGCACGTCGACGTTGCGCTGCCAGCCGGAGAAGCGGATGTCCGTCGTCGCGCCGAGCTGGTCGCGGAACATCATGCGAGACAGCCCGTTCGCGTCGAAACCGAGGTCGGCGTAGTCGAACTGCGGGTCCTTGGCCTTCGAGGTGAGGCGCAGCCACACCAGTCCGTCGTGCTCACCCTGCTCCACCGCGTTGAAGTCCTTGTCCATCTGCTTCACGTCGGTGAGCACGGTGAGCGGGCTGTGCGATTCCTCGGCGCTCTGCACGCGAACGGTCACCTGCTCCAGGTCCGGGTCGTACAGCCACACGCGGCTGCCATCGGCCACGATGGTCTGTTTCGACGGCGTCAGCGTCTCCCAACGGAACTGGCGCGGCGCCTGCAACGCCAGCGTGCCGGCGCTGGGCTTGCCGGGATGGCCGTTGGCGTCGGTCATGGTCTGGGAGAACTTGCCGGTCAGCGAATGCAGGCCGTTGGCGAAGGCGTCGAGCCGGGCGCGTGCCGGACCGGCGGCATGGGCGAGGCCGGCCAGCGTTAGCGCGAAGCTGGCAGCGACAAGGAGGAGCGAGCGTTTCATGCGGTGCCCAGGAAGTGAGGCGGATGGGTGAATTGTGGGGCCCGGCGGCTTAATGGAAAAGCCAATCAGCACGCCGCGGAAACCTTCAACACGTCACCCCGGCGCAGGCCGGGGTCCGGTGGCGTCACGGCAGGGATCTCACCCCGCCGCTACTGGATGACCGGCTTCGCCGCTGTAAAGCGCCTCCGGCCTACGTCGGAATGACGAACGAAAAGGTGTTACCTCAATGCTTCGGCGGAGGCGGTGCCAGCACTTCGCGGTTGCCATTGTGCTGCGGCGCGCTCACCACGCCATCCTGCTCCATCTGCTCGATGAGGCGGGCGGCGCGGTTGTAGCCGATGCGCAGGTGGCGCTGCACGCCGGAGATCGAGGCGCGACGCGTCTCGGTGACGATGCGCACGGCCTTGTCGTACAGCTGCGCGTCGGCGTCGCCGCCTTCCTCGCCATCCTGCGGCAGACCGGAGTCGTTGATGAACTTGCCGTCGCTGGTGGCCTGCACTTCTTCCAGCACGCCTTCGATGTACTGCGGCGAGCCTTGCGCCTTCAGCCAGTTCACCACGTTGTGCACCTCGTGGTCGTCCACGAAGGCGCCGTGCACGCGGTCCGGCGTGGCCGTGCCCGGCGGCAGATAAAGCATGTCACCGTGACCCAGCAGCGTTTCGGCACCCGACTGATCAAGAATGGTGCGCGAGTCGATCTTGCTCGACACCTGGAACGCGATGCGGGTGGGGATGTTGGCCTTGATCAGGCCGGTGATCACGTCCACCGAGGGGCGCTGCGTGGCCAGGATCAGGTGCACGCCAGCGGCACGCGCCTTCTGCGCGAGGCGGGCGATCAATTCTTCGACCTTCTTGCCGACGATCATCATCATGTCGGCGAACTCGTCGATGATGATCACGATGTGATACAGCGGCTCCAGTGGTTCGGCCGCCAGGTTCGGCATCTCGGGATTCGGGCGGAACAACGGATCCAGCAGCGGCTGGCCGGCGTTCTCGGCCTCCCTCACCTTCTTGTTGAAACCGGCGAGGTTGCGCACGCCCACGGCAGCCATCAGCTTGTAGCGGCGCTCCATCTCGGCCACGCACCAGCGCAGCGCGTTGGCCGCCTCCTTCATGTCCGTCACGACCGGCGCGAGCAGGTGCGGGATGCCTTCGTAAACCGAAAGCTCCAGCATCTTCGGGTCGATCATGATCATGCGCACGTCTTTCGGGCTGCTCTTGTAGAGCAGGCTCAGCACCATGGCGTTGACCGCCACGGACTTGCCCGAACCGGTGGTGCCGGCCACCAGCAGATGCGGCATCTTCGCCAGATCGGCCACCGACGGGCGACCGGCGATGTCCTTGCCGAGTGCCAGCGCGAGCGGCGACTTCATCTGGTCGTACTTTTCCGAACGCAGGATTTCGGAGAGATAGACGATCTGCTTCTTGGCGTTGGGAATTTCCAGGCCGATCACGTTCTTGCCCGGAATCACGTCGACCACGCGTACGCTGACCACGGAGAGGCCGCGCGCGATGTCCTTGTCGAGGCTGGACACCTGCGAGCCGCGCACGCCCGCGGCCGGCTCCAGTTCGAAGCGCGTGATGACCGGGCCCGGATAGACGCCGACCACCTTCGCCTCGATGCGGAAATCCTTGAGCTTCAGCTCGACCTGGCGCGACAGCACCTCGAGCGTTTCTTCCGAATAACCCGGCCCCTGCGGCGGCGCTTCGTCGAGTAACGACAGCGGCGGCAGCTCGCCCGGCACCGAGGCGCCGGTAAACAGCGGAATCTGCGTTTCCAGCTTGGCGCGCTCGCTCTTCACCACCGGCGGCGGTGGTGTCTCGATGCGCACGGGCTCACGCTTGGCCTGCTTCACGGCCTCGGTCTTCTTGACCACGTCGCGTTCGGCGCGGGCCTGGCGCGCGGCCATCACTTCCGGCGCCTCGCGCAGCTTGCCGCCGAACCAGCTGGCGAGCTTGAGCACGCCCTGCCCGGTCAGGTCCATCACCTTGAACCAGGAAAGCCCCGTGGCCAGCGTCACCGCCACCAGGAACAGCGCGAGCAGCAGCAGCGGCGCGCCCTTGTCGCCCAGCGCGCTCAGCAGGCCGCGACCGACCCACATGCCGATGATGCCGCCCACGCCCTGGGGCAGGACCGGCTCGTCATTGAAATTGAGATAAAGCAGCGCCGGCGCGGTGATGAAGAAGAACACCGAGCCAATGAGACGCAGCGAAGGCTCCCACGGCTGTACCGTGCGTTCGCCGCGATGGCGCAGCACCTGGATGCCCAGGAAGAGGAGCAGCAGCGGAAAACAGTAGGACACCAGGCCAAAGATGTAGCGAAGCACGTTGGCGATGTTGGCGCCGATGGAGCCGCCGAAATTGCGGGCGTGCTCGACGGTGCCAACGTGGCCCCAACTCGGATCCTGGTCGTTGTAGCTGAACAGGCAGACCAGCAGATACAGCGCCAGCGGCAGCAACAGCAGCGCACCGGCCTCGCGCAGACGGCGCTTCAGCTCTTCGCTGAGCCCCTCGCGCTGCTTCTTATCCTTCTTGACGTTCGCGCTACGCGGCACCGTGGTCCTTTTCCTGTCGTCTGTCGTGAGACCGGCCGCCATTGAGGCGGCCGGCCTGTACTACATCCGCCGAAGCGGCAGGCAAGACCTTAGATCATGCCCTTGAGCGCCGGATGAACCAGCTCGCCGTTTTCGACGTTGATGCCCCCGCGCAGCGGTTCGAACTGGCGCCACTCGTTGCCGGCGGCCAGACGCTGCACATACGGCAGGATAGCGGCAGAAATCGCCACCGACGAGGTCTGCGGGACGGCGCCCGGCATATTCGTGACGCAGAAGTGCGTTACGCCGTGCACGTCGTAGGTCGGTTCCTTCCAGGTGGTCGGACGCGAGGTCTCGAAGCAGCCGCCCTGGTCGATGGAGATGTCCACCAGCACGCTGCCCTTCTCCATGGTCTTGACCATGGCTTCGGTGACCACGCGCGGCGCCTTGGCGCTCGGGATCAGCACGGCGCCGACCACGAGGTCGGCCGTGGCGACTTCTTCGGCCACCGAGGACTCGTAGGCGTACAGCGCCGTGACGTTCGGACCCATAGCCATCATCTCGGCGAGGCGGTCATGGCGCTTGTCGAACACCACCACGTTCGCACCGGCAGCAGCAGCCAGCGCGGCGGCATTGCCACCGGCAGCGCCCGCGCCCAGCACGACGACCTTGCCGCGCGGCGTGGAGGCCATGCCGCCCAGCAGCTTGCCCTTGCCGCCCTGCGGACGATGCAACAGCGTGGTGCCGATCTGGGTGGCGATGCGGCCAGCGATCACCGACATCGGCAGCAGCAGCGGCAGGCCGCCGTTTTCTTCCACCGACTCGAATGCCACGCCGGTCAGGCCGATCTCGAGCAGGCGCTTGGTCAGCTCCGGCTCGGCGGCCAGGTGCAGGTAGCAGAACAGCAGGTGGTGCTTCTTGAGCAGGGCGAGGTCGCCGGCAACCGGCTCCTTCACCTTCACGATCAGCTCGCCGGCCTCGTACAGGGCAGCGGCGTCCGGCACGAGCTTCACGCCAACCTTGGCATAGGCCTCGTCGGAGAAGCCGCTCTTCTCGCCGGCGCCGGACTGGATGAAGACTTCATGGCCACGGCGCACCAGGTCGGCGGCGGCGGCGGGAATAAGGGCGACACGACCCTCGAGGGTCTTGGTTTCGGAAGGAATACCGATACGCATGGGGAGTGGATCCTGTGGGAAAGCTTCAAGTGGCAACGACGCCCCGCCGTGACATGGCCGGGCAAACCTGTGCAGCAGCCTTGAATCGGCCCCGCGTCTTCCCCATCCTTGCGGGTTCGGACGCCTCGTTCCGCCACCTGCGATACGGCCTGAAGAAACCGTTGCAAGGGATGGAGCGAAAGACTGTTCAAGTCGCCAGCAAACCCGAAGGATTATAACCATGACGGGCAGGTCGTTTTCACATTCCCGCTACGCTGCGCAAGCAGACCACCTTTGCGCACTTGCAGCAAAGTCAAAGGGATAGGCCCTGCCTTGATGAAAACCAGCTTCGGCGCCTCCATGTATGGCGGCCGCCGAGACACCATTCGCCGGAGCATGGTCGCCAGGGCGACCGGCACCGGATTCCACCCATCCACGAACACCACCGCCGTTGGCGGATAGAAGGAACGCATGAACACAGCCACCAAGCACAGCCGCCTGCTGATCCTGGGCAGCGGTCCCGCCGGTTACACCGCCGCCGTCTATGCCGCGCGCGCCAACCTCAAGCCGACCATGATCACCGGCCTGCAGCAGGGTGGCCAGCTGATGACGACGACCGAGGTGGACAACTGGCCGGGCGATGTCGAGGGGCTGCAGGGACCGGCGCTGATGCAGCGCATGGCGGAGCATGCGGAGCGCTTCAAGACCGAGATGGTGTTCGACCACATCCACACGGTGGACCTCAAGCAGCGCCCGTTCCGCCTGAAGGGCGATTCGGGTGAATACACCTGCGACGCGCTGATCGTCGCCACCGGCGCCACCGCCAAGTACCTCGGCATCGCCAGCGAAGAGCACTTCAAGGGCAAGGGCGTGTCGGCCTGCGCCACCTGCGACGGCTTCTTTTTCCGCGAGCAGGAAGTGGCGGTGATCGGCGGCGGCAACACGGCAGTCGAGGAAGCACTGTACCTGTCCAACATCGCCAGCAAGGTCTATCTCGTGCATCGCCGCGACAAGCTGCGCGCCGAGAAGATCATGCAGGACAAGCTGTTCGAGAAGGCCGCGGCCGGCAAGATCGAACTGGTGTGGAACCACACCGTGGATGAAGTGCTCGGCGACAACTCCGGCGTGACCGGCGTGCGTGTGAAGGACATCAACTCCGGCACGACGCGCGACATCCCCGTCACCGGCTTCTTCGTCGCCATCGGCCACACGCCGAACACCGGCATCTTCGACGGCCAGCTCGACATGCACGACGGCTACATCAAGATCCGCAGCGGCCTGGCCGGCATGGCCACCATGACCTCGGTGCCGGGCGTGTTCGCTGCCGGCGACGTGGCCGACCACGTCTACCGCCAGGCGGTCACCTCGGCCGGCTTCGGCTGCATGGCCGCGCTGGATGCCGAGCGCTGGCTGGACCAGCAGGGCCCGGCGAGCTGAACATCTGAAAGATCGTCATTCCGGCCACGCGCCGGAATGACGAACGACACCACGTGATCGAAGCCCGCTTCCACGACAGCATCGACAGCATTCCCGCCGACGCGTGGGATGCGCTGCGGCCGGACGACAACCCTTTCGTCTCGCACGCCTTTCTTTCGCTGCTCGAACGCAGCGGCTGCATACGCCACGACTGGGGATGGCGCGCCCACCACCTGGGCCTCTACGAAAACGATGCGTTGATCGCGGCGGCGCCGCTCTATCTCAAGGGCAACTCGCACGGCGAATTCGTGTTCGACTGGAGCTGGGCCAGTGCCTGGGAGCGCGCCGGCGGCGATTACTACCCCAAACTGCTCAATGCCGTGCCCTATTCGCCCGTGCCCGGCCCTCGCCTGCTGGCGGGCCGTGGATCACATGCGCCGACGCGGCAGGCCCTGCTCGCCAGGGCGATGAAGGGACTCGCCGGGCAACTGGATCTCTCGTCCGTGCACGCCAACTTTCTCCGCGATGACGAGCTGGCCGCGTTCGATGGCGACTGGCTGGGTCGCTCCGACGTGCAATTTCATTGGCACAACCGTGGGTACGAGGACTTTGCCGGTTTCCTCGCCACGCTCAGTCACAAGAAGCGGAAGAACATCCGCCAGGAACGCGCCCACGTCGCCGGGAGTGGGCTGTCGATCGAGATGCGTTCCGGCAGCAACCTGGCACCGGATGAGTGGCGTCGCGTCCATGCGCTTTATGAAGCCACTTTCGACGCGAAGGGCAACCACGCCGCACTCACCCGTGCGTTCTTCACCGCGCTTGGTGGCTCGCTGGGCGATGCCGTGCAGATCGCGCTTGCGCGCATGGGCGGCGACATCGTCGCGATGGCGCTGTTCCTGCAAAGCCACGACGCGCTTTACGGGCGTTATTGGGGCGCCAGCGTGGATGTGCCCGGCCTGCATTTCGAGCTGTGCTACTACCAGGGCATCGAGCACGCGATACGGCAAGGACTGCAGCGTTTCGAGCCAGGCGCGCAAGGCGAGCACAAACTGGCACGAGGGTTCCTGCCCGTGCGCACGCACTCACGCCATTACCTGGTGAACGAAAGCTTCCGCGATGCCGTGCGCCAGGCGCTGACGCACGAAGCGGAAGCCATCGACGACTACGCAAGCGAACTGCTGCAGCACAGCCCCTACGCGCACGTGCCGCCTGGAATTTCCTAGCCCACGGAGATGCCGGCGACCTTGCCGCTGGCGTCGAGCTCCACGCCAAAAGGAAGGCTGTTACCGGGGCCGAACTCGATGCGGTAGTCGTTCCACACCCGGTTCTTTTCCTTGTCGGGGCGCTGGCCTTTGTAGATGAAGGACGACGGCTCGCCAAAGGGCGACAGCTGTTTCGCCATGCGCTCGGAAAGACCCGCAGTCATCTTCGTCTTCAGCCTGTCGTCGAACAGCGAGAGATCTTCGCCCCTGCCCTGCAACCTGGCGAACGCTTTGCGCACGGCATCGGTCGTGGCGGCGTTCTCGCCGGACGCGGGCTTGCGCGCGACGGCGGCGATGTCCGGGTATAGCGCTTCGAACGTCGCGGTGACCAGCATCTGGCCGGGCTCCGGGTTGTCGCCGATGTTGGTGAATGCGATGACCTGTATGCCTTGCTTCGGGAAATACTGATTCGACGTGGTGAAGCCGAACGATCCGCCGGTGTGACCGATGCGCGGCTGTTCGTCCAGCGTATCGACGAACAGGCCCAGGCCATAGTCCGTACTTCCCGCGGCGGGCGTCGCCATCAGCGCATAGTCCGCGGGCCGCACGATCTTTCCGTTCCGCAGCGCCACGTTCCAGTGCTCCAGGTCAGCCACGGTCGATACCAGGTTGCCCGCGGCCCCGCCCACGGTGTCATGAATGATTGGCGCTGGCTCGAGCTTTCCGTCGGCATGGCGATAACCCTTCGCCATGCCGGGCACATGCGCCTCTTCGGCCACCGTCGTCGTCTGGTTCATCCCCGCCGCAGCCAGCAGGTGGGCTTTCACGTAATGCTCGTACGATTCGTGCGACACCACTTCGATCACCCGGCCCAACAGCACATAGCCGGTGTTGGAATAGGACCAGCGGCTGCCGGGCGGAAAATCCAGCGGCTTGCCCTGGATGCGTGCCATGATCTGGCCGAACGTCGCTGGTTTCACCGCCCACGCCTCGACATCGGGCCCATCCAGGTAATCCGGCAGGCCGCTGGTATGGGACAGCAGTTGCGTCAGCGTGACTTCGCTGGCGTGCGGCGCATCAGGCAGGTACGTCGCCAGCTTGGCATCGATATCCAGTTTGCCGGCCTCTCGCAGCTGAAGAATGGCGGCCGCCGTGAACTGCTTGGTGATGGAACCTATTTCGTAATGCGTCGCGCTCGTCGCGGGCGTCTTGCGTTCACGATCGGCCAGGCCATAAGCGTGCACGTAGAGGGGAGTACCGTTGCGATAAATCGCGATGGTGGCGCCCGGCGCACCAGTGCGCTGCAGTATCGCCTCTGCATCCGCATCGATGCGGCTTGCCAGCATCGGATCGATCGCCGGCGAGGACGCCATGGCCGCCGGGGCCACGCACACCATCCACCACAAAAGACGAAGGCGCATGCAAGCTTCCCGCGATGGCTGAGGTGGGGCATGCTAACCCCGTCTCCTTGTCGGTAGCATGTACCACCCCTCCCGGATTCGCCTTACCGAATATCCAGGCGCCATGATTCGACTGCCCCTGCTCGATACGGCCAAGCCGGAGCATTTTCCCGACCCGCGCAAGGCGCTGGACGAGCCCAATGGCCTGCTCGCCTTTGGCGGCGACCTGACGCCACGCCGCCTGCTGGCGGCATATGCGCAGGGCATCTTTCCCTGGTTCAACGAGGACGAGCCGCTGCTGTGGTGGTCGCCGGATCCGCGCTGCGTTTTCCACACGGCCGAACTCAAGCCGAATCGCAGCCTGCGCCGTCGTCTAGCACAGGTGTCATGGCGCATTACCGTGGACCACGCCTTTGGCGAGGTGGTGAAGGCCTGCGCCGCGCCGCGCCCGGGCCAGAGCGGCACCTGGATCGTGCCGGCCATGGTCGATGCCTATACGCGCCTCCATCTGCTCGGACACGCGCATAGCGTCGAAGTATGGGAAGAGGACCGCCTGGTCGGCGGCATCTACGGCATCGCGGTGGGCCGCCTGTTCTGCGGCGAATCGATGTTCAGCCGCGAGAGCGGCGGCTCACGCGTTGCGCTCACCGCGCTCGCCCAGTTGTTGCGCCAATGGGATTTTCCGTGGATCGACGCGCAGGTCACCAACGCCCACCTGTTGCAGTTGGGCGCGGTGGAATACCCGCGCCCGCAGTTCCTGCGCACCGTCAGCCAGTTGGCCCACCTGCCCGGACAGCCGGGCCTGTGGAAGGAATTCACGCCGCTGGCCCAGATCGCTCCGTCAGGCAGCCTCTGACGCCTGTCGTACCTGCGCGGCGCGATAGGAGCTGAGGATGTCGCCACGCTCCGGCACCGCGCCCGTAGCCAATGCATGCAACCACTCTTCCGTGCTCAGCACGGCCGCGAAGCGCGAGTGCTCAACCACGCTGAACACGCGATGGATTTCCTCGGCGCTGGCATAACCCGCGCGATTGGCATACGAAACCGCGCCCGACGCGTCGTGCACGAACTCCACCGCCAGGCCTCGATCGAAGGCATGCTTAATGGTGGTGTCGTTGCAGTTGTGGGTCATGTAGCCCACCACGGTAACGGTATCGATGCCATGCGCTTCAAGCCAGGCAGCCAGGCCGGTTTCGCTGAAGGCGCTGGGCAGCGGCTTGTTGAACAGCACGTCGCGATGGCGTTTGGCGACTTCGTCGTGCAGCTGCCAGCCGTGGCTGCCGACCGCAAACGCCTGGCCGCTGGCAGGCGAATCCTGCTGGATCACGACGACCGGCACGCCGGCCGCTGTGGCGGCATCCATGATCTTCGCGATGTTGGCAAGCGATCCGGACGACGGCGGATATTCGATCTGCAGGTTGCCGGTGAAGTACTCGTTCTGGACGTCGACCACGATCAGCGCGCGGCGGGGAGAGACAGCCATGGCACAGCTCCTTGCGTGTTTGGATGGCGTGCATGGTGCGCCGGCAGGCACTTGCACACGAGTGGCCTGAAGGACAATTATCGATGTAATCGGGCCACCGGAATTTTCCGCCATGCGCCGCATCCGCATCGCCGTCGTCGCGTTCGAGGGCATCCTTCCCTTCCATCTGTCCGTGCCTTGCGCGGTATTCCAGGCGTCGACGCCGGAAGGGATATCGCCATTTCGCCTGCGTGTGTGCTCGGCAGAGGGTCGCAAGATCACCAGCGCCGCCGGTTTTTCGATCGGCACCGACTTCGGCTTGAAAGAGTTGGCGCATGCCGACCTCATCATCATTCCGTCCTGGCGCGATCCGGAGGAAGTGCCGCCCGCGGCCTTGCTCCAACAGTTGAAGAAACTCGCCGCGCGCGGCAAGCGCATCGTCGGGCTTTGTCTCGGCGCATACGTGCTGGCGCACGCCGGCCTGCTCGATGGCAGGAAGGCGACGACACACTGGCGGTGGGCAGGCGATCTGGCGGAACGCTTCCCAGAGGTGGCGGTGGATGCCGATGTGCTCTACGTCGATGAAGGCCACATCGTGACATCCGCCGGCGCGGCGGCCGGCATCGATTGCTGCCTGCATCTCGTGCGTCAGATGCTCGGCGCGGAGATGGCCAGCCGCATTGCGCGACGCATGGTGGTCCCGCCCTTCCGTCGTGGCGGGCAGGCGCAATTCATCGAACAGCCGGTGCCCGAGGCACCGACAGACCGGCGTATGGCGCGCTTGCTCGAACAGGTGCAACGTCACCTCGACCAGGACCACAGCCTCGACGCCATCGCGGAGAAGGCAGCGATGAGCCGCCGCAGTTTCACCCGCCACTTCCGTCAGCTCACCGGCAGCAGCTTCGGCGACTGGCTGTTGTCGCAACGTCTGAGCGAAGCGCAGCGATTGCTGGAAACGACGCAACTGCCGCTGGAACGCATCGCGATGGCGATCGGGCTGGGTTCGCCTGTCACCTTGCGGCAGCACTTTCAGCGCGCCTACCGCACCTCGCCGATGCAGTACCGCCGTACGTTCTGTGCAACCCAGGCTTAATTCGTCGACTGTTTCGCTGCCTGTTCCCGGCAGAACGCCGCGGTGGCGTCGTCATCCGGAAAACAGCATTCGATGCGCAGCTCGTCCACCGTCACGTCGCGTGGCGTGCCGAACGTGGTGAAGGTGGAGAAGAAGCGCAGTTCCACGCCGTCGCGCCGAAACACGGTCGTGAGCAAGGGCGACGGCGTCGTATCCGGCTCACGCGTGCGCCAGCGCGCGGGCACGCCCGGATAGGACAAGGCCTCGTCCAGCAAGGCGCGTGAGAGGCTGTCCGAAGGCGCGGCCGCAACGTCGCCATGCAGGTGACGGATGAGGTCGCCGGCCACTTCCTCCCAGTTCACCACGGCAGCCCGCAGACCTTCGGGATCGAAGAAGTGGCGGACCATGTTGCCGTGCTGCTTTCCGTCGCGCAGCAGGAACCCCGTGATCTTCTGCGCGGCCTCGTTCGCCATCAGGATGTCCCAATGCCGGTTGAGCACGAACGCCGGGTACGGCTCCTGCTGGCTGATAATGAACTCGGTGGCCCGGCGCACCTGTGCGAGCGCCGGCGTCGTCAACGCAGTCTCGGGATAGCTCGGTGCATAACCCGCGGCCATCAGCAACGCGTTGCGTTCGCGCAGCGGCATTTCCAGCGCATCGGCCAGGCGCATCACCATCTCCTGGCTCGCCTGTGACTTGCCGGTTTCCACGCAGCTGAGGTGACGTGTCGACACATCGGCAGCCAGTGCGAGATCCAGTTGGCTCATGCGCCGAGCGGCCCGCCACTCGCGCAGCAGCATGCCCGCACGCGAGGTGGGCGCAGGAGGTGTCGGGGACAATGGGAGTCGGGCAGCCATGGCGCATCTTAGACGGCCTACGGATGCGACGCCCATGACCTTCGAGGTCAAGTTGCCATGACCCTCGGCGTTATTGCCGGCAGGAGCGCGGGGATCAACCCTTTGCCCACCCACCGGATCAAGGGATCGACATGCACCGCCGCGCCTTTCTGCAAACCATGAGCATCGCACTCGCCGCGAGTACCCTCGGCCTCACGGCTCGCAACACCGTGGCTGCCCGATCCGCGCCGGCAGTCACGCTGGATGCCGACACCTATCGCCGCGAGCGCAGATACGCCCAGCTTCCATGCGGCGATGTCGCGTATCTCGATCGCGGGCACGGCCCGGCCACGCTGTTGCTGCACGGGTTTCCTCTCAACAGCTTCCAGTGGCGTGGCGTGATCGCCCGACTTTCGAACGAACGACGCTGCATCGCGCCCGACTGGCTCGGGCTCGGCTATACGCGCATAGCTCGCGGCCAGGCGGTGACGCCAGCCGCACAAGTGGAGATGCTGATCGCACTGCTCGATCTCCTGCAGGTCCGTACCGTGGACGTGGTTGCCAACGACAGCGGCGGCGCCATCGCCCAGCTGCTGATGACGCGGCACCCTGAGCGCGTGCGTACGCTGCTGCTCACCAACTGCGACGTGGAGAACGACAGCCCGCCAACGGCGTTGCTGCCAGTGATCGAGATGTCGCGCAAGGGACAGTTCGTGGACCAGTGGCTGGCGCCATGGCTCGCCGACAAGAAGCTGGCGCGCTCGCCGCAGGGCATCGGCGGCATGTGCTACCAGTTCCCCGAGCACCCCACGGACGAAGCAATCGACCATTACCTGTCGCCGCTGTGCCAGCCCACCCAGAAGCCGTGGGTGCATGCCTACGCGCTGGGACTGACGCCCGACCCGCTGGCGGGCATCGAACCCCTGCTGAAGCAAAGCCGTGTACCGACGCGCATCCTGTGGGGCACGGGCGATGACATCTTCTCGCAGGCAAGCCCGGACTACTTGCAGCGCACGCTGGGCAATCCGCGCGGCATTCGTCGCATTCCCGGCGCCAAGCTGTTTTTTCCCGAGGAATACCCGGAGCGGATCGTGGAGGAGCTGCGCAGGCTTTGGGCGTCCTGATGCACGAAGCATCGAGGATGCCCAGCCCGCACACGCCATGGTTGACGAATCGCTTGCCGGTACGTGTCGGCGGAATGCCTACCTCGCTACGCCGGCCCATCCAGCGGGACCCGTAGCGCTGGCTCAGCCTTCAGATCGGTGCCAAGCCCCTGGCTTCGCACGCCTTCTGACGACGTCCACCGCTGCAGCACAACGACTGATTTTCTCTGGTGCTTGCAAGCGATAGTGCTTCGAGATTACCCGCGTAAACTGATGTAAAGCTCAGTCGACGGTAACCTGCCCCAGCCCGATGGCTTTCAGTTCGTCGTAGTGCTCGAGGAACAGTCCCACGATGCCGGGGTCGAGTTGACCGCCCGCCGCATTGCGCAGGTAATCGAGCACGTCTTCCTCGGGCCAGGCGGGCTTGTACACGCGCGGGAAGCTCAGCGCGTCCCACACGTCGACCACGCTGAAAATGCGCGCGGCCAGCGGGATCTCTTCACCACTCAGTCCGCGCGGATAGCCTGTGCCATCCCAGCGCTCGTGGTGCGCGAACGGGATGTCGATGGCAGGACGCAGGAAGGCGGTTCGCATGAGCAGGTCGCGACCGAGGGTGGGATGCGTGCGCATCACGGTGATTTCATCCGGCGTGAGCGGCCCGGGCTTCACCAGGATCGAATCCGGCAGCGCGAGTTTTCCGATGTCGTGCAGCAAGGCACCGAAACGCACATGGCGCAGCGCGTCGCCTTCGAGCCCGGCCATGCGTGCCAAGGCGACGGTCATGCGCATGACGCGCTCGGAGTGATCGCGCGTCTCCTTATGGCGGACATCCATCGCCGACACCAGTGCGCGCAGCGATTGCTCGTTGCCGTTGAGCAGCATGTGGTTGAGTCGATCCAGCCGCTGCATGTCGCGACCGATCAACCAATACAGCAGAACGCCGGTGCACAGCACGAACAGCGCGCCCTTCACGCTGTGCAGCAGGCTCAGCATGTGCTCGTCGCGGGCTAGCGAAACCACGAGGCGGTCGGACAGGAAGATCCAGGCCAACGCCAGCACCACATAAATGGCGACGATGCGAATTTGTGGCCTGACTGTCACCGACCCTCCCCATTCCGTTCCGGCGTCCAACCGGAACTGCCACGTCGGCGGAGCATACACGCAGACGAAGCGGCGGACAGGTGGCCCATGGGTGTCGCCGACGCGTCAGGCGTCATCCGGTTCCAGCAGGACGTCGACCGGCTGGCCCGCGGCCAGTTCGGCTGCCGTGGCCAATGAATCTTCCAACAGCAACCAGAAGGAGCCGGCGCGCTCGACCACCGAGGCACTGAAGGTCTGCCCATTCAGGCTGCCACGCACGCGATGGCCACGGCCCCGCCAAAGCGGGCGTGCCGGCGTGGACCACTGACTGATCGGATCGAACGGCAGCGGCAGCATCCACTGCCTCTGCCCACTCTGAACAACGGCACGAAACGCAACGGCGCGATGCCTGTTCATTCCCCTCCCCCGAGGTTACCCCGCCAAGAAGATAACGGAGGCGGGCCTGCCTGTGCGAGGGTGTAGCGGCTCCGTGAGATCGATGAGCCGCAGGCCGGCCTGGCGCAGGCTGGCCATCCAGCCTTCCAGGGTTCGGAAATACCAGGGAGCCGGCTGGCCGAAGCCTTCGCCGCAACCCGCCCAGGAGCCTTCGCGCCAGCCGTCGCGATACGGCTCGACGCCCGCCGACCAGGGATGGATCGTCTGCACCAGCAAAGCGCCACCGGGTTCGAGCAGGCCGGGAACAGCGGCCAGCAGGCTGTCGACCGAAGTGTGGCCCAGCAGCGAGAAATTGCAGACCACTACGTCGGCGCGCGCATGTAGCCCGCCGGCAGCCACCTCTTCGTACGACATGACCCTGAAGTCGCCACCGCCCTGCGCCTGCGCGGCTTCGATCAGCGAAGGCACGACATCGACTCCCAGTACGTCGATACCCGTCGCGGCCAGTGTTCGCGCGAGCCAGCCTTCGCCGCATCCGAGGTCGATGACCTTGCGCGGCTGGCGTGACAACACGGTCTCGACGATGGCGCGGTCAGTCACCAGCTTGCGGCTTTCGATCGCGCCGCCGCGCACGGCGCGCTTCCACGCCTGCGCATTGGCCAGCCACGCGGCGAGGATGAGTGATTCGCTCGCGCCGCTGTTCATGCCGCGACTCAGCCTGCGCGGCTGGAGTATTTGGTGGCGACGTAGTTGTCGAGAATGCCGATGAACTCATTGGCGATGTTGTCGCCGCGCAGCGTCATCGCCTTCTCGCCGTCGATGAATACCGGCGCCGAAGGTGCCTCGCCGTTGCCCGGCAGCGAGATGCCGATGTTGGCGTGCTTGGATTCGCCCGGACCGTTCACCACGCAGCCCATCACGGCCAGGGTGAGGTTTTCCACGCCGTCGTACTTCACGCGCCACAGCGGCATCTGTTCGCGCACGTGCGACTGCACGGTGCGGGCAAGCTCCTGGAAGAACTCACTGGTGGTGCGACCGCAGCCTGGGCATGCGGTGACCAGCGGCGTGAACGCGCGCAGACCCATGGTCTGCAACAGTTCCTGCGCCACGATCACTTCGCCCGTACGCGACGCACCCGGTTCGGGCGTGAGCGAGATGCGGATGGTGTCGCCGATGCCTTCCTGCAGCAGCACCGCCAACGCCGCCGACGACGCCGTGATGCCCTTGGAGCCCATGCCGGCTTCGGTCAGCCCCAGGTGCAGGGCGTAGTCGCAACGTCCGGCGATATCGCGATACACCGCGATCAGTTCCTGCACACCGGAAACCTTGCACGACAGGATGATGCGATCGCGTGGCAGGCCGATGTCTTCCGCGCGCACGGCCGAATCCAGCGCCGAACGGATCAGCGCTTCGCGCGCGACGTGCGCGGCGTCCCAAGGCTCGGCGCGCTTATGGTTCTCATCCATCAGCGTCGCGACCATCGACTGGTCGAGCGAGCCCCAGTTCGCGCCGATACGTACCGGCTTGTCGTAGCGCAGCGCCATCTCGATGATCGAGGCGAACTGGCTGTCCTTCTTCTTGCCGAAGCCCACGTTGCCCGGATTGATGCGGTACTTCGCCAGCGCCTCGGCGCAGGCCGGTTCGGCTTCCAGCAGCTGATGGCCGTTGTAGTGGAAGTCGCCGATGATCGGCACGTCCACACCCATCATCGCCAGCTTGTCGCGGATGCGCGGCACGGCGGCCGCCGCGGCCGGCGTGTTCACCGTGATGCGCACCAGTTCGGAACCGGCGCGGGCCAGTTCGGCGATCTGCCTGGCGGTGCTCGACGGATCCTCGGTATCGGTATTGGTCATCGACTGCACCACGATGGGTGCACCGCCGCCGACCGTGATCTTGCCGATCTTGACGCCGACGCTGGGACGGCGAGGAGCGGGCTGCGCGGAACGGGGGGAGGAAGACTGGTCGCTCATGGATGGATTTGGCTGCACTTCGGGGCCGCGGGCGGTGCGGCAACCGCAAAAGAATAACCGAATGCCGGGGCCACCCGCAGGGACGGTCTCACAAGCCGCAAACCGGGTTCAGCGATGCGGCATAAACGCGCACAACAGCCATTCCCGCCCCGCTTGCGAGGATCATGGCGCCGGACACAGAGCAAGGATTCAGGAGGCCACCCACCATGCTTCAGACCTACCCTCGCCAGGACGGCGCCAACCGCATGACTCCCTCGCCTTCCTGCGCGGGCTGCGGGCACGCCTCCGTCTGCCAGGCCAGCGGCTTCGACCGCGCCGAACTCTCGGGCCTGCGCCACATCGCCGAACGCATCGGCCCACTGCGCACCGGCGAGTACCTGTACCGTCCGATGTCGCCTTTCCGCGCCCTGTACGCCGTGCAGACAGGCATGGCCAAGACGGTGGCGGTGGACGTCGCCGGCCGCGAGCAGGTGTTGGCGTTCCATTTGCCCGGGGAAATGATCGGGTTGGATGCGATCGATCGCGAGATGCATGACAACGCCGTGGTCGCCCTCGGCAAGACGCAGTTCTGCCGCTTCCCGTATTCGGCCGTGCGCCAGGTTGCCATGGAACAGCCCGAGGTGCCCTGGCACCTCATGAATGCGGCAAGCCATCGCATCTCCCGGCTGCAGCTCAGCGGCGGCAACTATCTCGCCGAAGAGCGTTTCGCCGCATTTCTGGTCGACATGCGCGACCGTCGCGCCATGCTGGGTCTGTCCGCCGACTACCTGCCGCTGCCGATGTCCCGCGCGGATATCGGCAACCATCTGCGCTTGACCACGGAAACGGTCAGCCGCCTGCTGGGCCGTTTCCGCCAGCGCAATCTCATTACCCTGGACCGCCACGGGCTGCACGTGGCCAACCTGCCTGCCCTGCGCGAGCTCGGCCAGTCCTTGCTGATGAGCTGACCCACCACCGGGGAGTGCACGCCACGCGCTCCCCGCTCCGCTTTCACATCAGGTGCAGGCCGTCGAACGATCGGCGCTCCACCGATGCCAGGTCAACGCCTTCCAGGCAGCGCACATTGACCGCCACCATGTCGGCGCCCGTTTTCGGATCCTTGCCGTAGGCGAACGGCTGGCAGCCGCACTGCGGGCAGAAACGGTGGTCGATCATGTGCCGATTGAACCGGTAGCTCGACAGTGCCGCTTCGCCGGCATGCAGGTGGAACTGCTCGCGCGGCACGAACCACAGCAGGAAGCCCTTGCGACTGCAGTGCGTGCAATTGCACTCGATGATGCCGGCGGGCTCGCCTTCGACGTCGAAGGCGATGCTTCCGCAATGACAGCTGCCCTTGTGCATCGTCATTCGCTCCTCGTCGTGTCGGTCCCCCGGGTAGCCTCGACCGTCTCGATCGGCTTGCCCGTCCGGCGCAGGGCCGCCCTGAGCACGAGGCGCCAAGCGCGATCGCCCATGCTGGACGGCTTGTCCAATTCCATGCGGGCCACCGCTTCGTCTTCGCCGGCTACAGGTGCGCCGGGCTTCAAGGCGGCACTCAAGATCTCGAACCTTCCCCGCCACGTGCTCTGACGCGACTTCAGCCAGGAGAGCGCCGGGATCAGCTGCTGCTCGACCTCCGTGAAGTCGCTGCCAAACGGAAAAGGCACCAGCGTTCCCTTGGATTGCCAAGGCGAGAGCGCCTCGCGCAGGTAGTCGGGACGATTGTTGCGCCAGCGCTCCGGCACCTGGAAATCGGAGGAAAGCTTTCCGTGCGCCTTGGCCTCGGCGCATAGCGCGTCGATGAAGCGCGCATCCGAGATGGCCAGCATGGCTTCGATGCATTCGCTGTCGGTCTTGCCGCGAAGATCCGCTACGCCGTACTCGGTAACGAACAGGTCGCGCAGATGGCGCGGGATGGTGGTGTGGCCATAGTTCCAGCGGATGTTGGTTTCCACGCCGCCGCTACCCTGTCGCGTGGAGCGCAAGAGCAGCACCGAACGGCCGTCGGGCAATTCGTGGGCCATGGCCACGAAGTTGTATTGGCCACCCACGCCACTGACGACTTCACCATTCTCCAGCCCGTCCGACACCGCCGAACCCATCAGGCTCGCCATCATGCATGTATTGAAGAAGCGCGCTCCGCGCCGCTGCAGGCAAGCCAGCGCCTGATGGTCGCCGTAGAGATGATTGACGTTGGATACGCGGCACATGTCCAGCGCATCGGGATCGTCCCGCTCGATCGATGCAATCCACGCGTAGAGGTCCCGCGAACCGAGGAAGAACGCGCCGCGCAGATAATGGCCGCCCGGCGTGTCGGGCGACAGTCGCCCACTGGCCGCCGCCCGTTCGAGCGCCATGTTGTCCCACGCCCGACGCTTCAACACGCCGGCGCGCTGCAGATGCATGAAACCGTCCATCACCATTTCGCTCGCCCCGTACAGGCCCGTGCGAAACGGCGCCAGGCCGCCGATGCGTGTTGCCAAGGCATGCGTGCCGCCACGCGGATCCAGCGCCACGAGAGCGCGACGCCATTGCGTGTTGTCCTGCTGTCGCCAGCGCAACGCATGCACCAGGGCGTCGGACAGCGCACCGATACCGATCTGCAGGCAGCCGCCATCGCGCACCAGTGCACTCGCGTGCATGCCCAGCGCGTATTCCACGACGTCGAGCGGCTGACGAGGCACCGCGAACAGCGGCGGCGACGTTTCCGTGCGCAACTCGATGTCGAAATAATCGCGCGCCACCTCCGCATGCCCGCTTACATACGGAAGATCCGGATGCACGACGGCCACGCACAGCGGGCGCGGCTTGCCCGATTGCACAACCTGTTCGATGAAATCAAGCGTGAGGTCCGGGTTGCTGGACAGGCTGTAGCGCACGCCATCCTGCATTTCCCGCCGCGCCACCAGCTGCACCAACAGGTTGATGTCCTGCACGGCGAGGTCGCGCGCGACGTGCGTGTAGTTCTGGCTGATGTAGTTGCGCTGCGCGCTACCCGAGTGCAGCAGCGCGCCCGATTGCATGTAGAACTCGTGCACCGCCACGTTGGAGGGCAAGGCGTTGCGCGTCTGGTCGACGGCGTAGTCGGGGTCGACCGCATCGGCGCCGAAGTGCCGCTCCACGAATGGACCGAGAAACCGCGCCTCGAGGCCCGGCGCCGGGCGTGGGCGCGTAAGCGAGAGCGCCGTATAGAGCGACAGCGAACGCGAGGTGTCCGCCTTTGTCAGCTGGTACAGCGCATTGAGCAATCCGTGCGGTTTGCCCAGCCCCAACGGGGCCGCGACGCGCAAGTCGGCGCCCAGCCGTTCGGCGATGTGATGGGCGCAGCTGTCGATGTCGGCAAAACATTGCTCAGGCGACATGGAATGAGCATGACAGAAGGTTTATGGAGACGACACTGCTCGCGTTCGCCGCGTATTCGTGACACGCATCGAGTGAACGCGGGTTGAAGAAAGCCCGGTGGCATGCCCTACTCTCACCCATGAATGCAAAGCTCGCATCCGCGTCCGCCCGACTGCTGGCCGAACAGGCACTGAGCCGAGCCGCCGGCGCGCCGCTGCTCGGGGGCAACGCCGTCGAATTGCTGATCGATGCCGCCGCCCACTACGACGCATGGCTCACGGCGATCCGCCATGCGCGCCATCGGGTGTTGCTGGAGAACTACATCATCCGGGACGACGAGGTGGGCCGATCCTTCCTCGATGCGCTGGTGGAGTGCGCCCGGCGTGGTGTGCAGGTAGCCGTCGTGTACGACTGGCTCGGTTGCAAGGGCCAGTCGCGCGATCGCTTCTGGCATCGGCTGCGTGCCGCCGGTGGCGAAGTGCGCGCCTTCAATCCACCACAGCTCGGGCAACCCTTCGGCTGGATCAGCCGCGATCACCGCAAGCTGCTGGTGGTCGATGGCGTGCTCGGCTTTCTCTCCGGGGTATGCATCAGCGAAAAATGGCTGGGCGATCCCCGCCGTGACGTGGAACCCTGGCGCGACACCGGCGTGAGCCTGCGCGGCCCGGCCGTCGCCGAACTGGAACATGCCTTTGCCGAGAGCTGGGCAAGCATCGGTTCGCCGCTGCCGCCCTTTCCCGATATGCCCGCGCCGGAGGAACAGGCCGGCTCCGTGGCATTGCGCGTCATCGCCACGCAACCTTCCACCGCCGGCATGTACCGTCTGGACCAGCTCATTGCCGCCATGGCGCGGCGGACACTGTGGCTTACCGACGCCTACTTCATCGGCATCGCACCCTATGTGCAGGCGCTGGCGTCGGCAGCGCGCGACGGTGTCGACGTGCGGCTGCTGGTGCCCGGCAGCAGCGACATACCGATGGTCGCCGGAATGTCGCGTTCGGGCTATCGGCCGCTGCTCAAGGCCGGCATCCGCGTGTTCGAATGGAATGGCTCGATGCTGCACGCGAAGACAGCGGTGGCGGACAACCTCTGGGCGCGCGTGGGTTCGTCCAATCTCAATATCGCCAGCTGGCTGAGCAATCGCGAGATCGACGTGGCCGTCGAAGACACCGCCTTCGCGCAGCAACTGGCCGAGCAGTACGAACGCGACCTGGAGCATGCCACCGAAATCGTGCTTTCACCCAGGCGCTGGCGTCGCCGTACCGACCATGTACGAAGCAAGGACCGGCACCCGCCGCGGTTGCGGCACGTGGGCGGAAGCTCGGGACGGGCAGCCGCCGGCGCCTTGCGCATCGCCAATACGGTCGGTGCCGCGCTGACGGACCGCCGGGTGCTGGGCGACACCGCGACCGGTCCGCTGATGCTGGGTACCCTGGCGCTGACCCTGCTGGCCGTGGTGGGGTTTTTCTGGCCGGCGGTCATCGGCTGGCCATTGGGTCTGGTCGCAGCCTGGCTTGCCCTGAATTTCGGGATACGGGTCTGGCGACTGCGGCGACGCCTGCGTGAACAGGCCGCGGAACTCGACGATTCGCCGGCAGAATAGTTTTAAATATCATATATATACAGTCATTGCCTGAGGGTTTGGCTACGCTTGATCCGCCAAGCGGATGTAATCCAAGCATTCCGTGCCAGTCGCTCGTGGTAGGCTCCCGCGTTCATGCGCTCGCCCGACGACTACAACCACGACCCCGGTGGCACGCCGCCTCGACAGATCCTGACGCCCAGCTCGCTCAACCGGCTGGTGCGCGATCTGCTGGAGGACGCCCTGCCGCTGATCTGGATCGAGGGCGAGTTGTCCAACGTGGCACGCCCGGCTTCCGGGCACCTGT
The DNA here is from genome assembly GCA_000632805.1 of Dyella jiangningensis. Classification (GTDB taxonomy): domain Bacteria; phylum Pseudomonadota; class Gammaproteobacteria; order Xanthomonadales; family Rhodanobacteraceae; genus Dyella; species Dyella jiangningensis. The sequence continues at coordinate 2,280,616 of CP007444.1, forward strand.
ATTTCACCCTCAAGGACGCCAGCGCCCAGGTGCGTTGCGCCATGTTCCGTCCCAAGAGCGGCTGGCTGAAATTCCGCCCGGCTGACGGCATGCACGTGCTGGTCAGGGCGCGGGTGGGCCTGTACGAGCCGCGAGGCGAATTCCAGCTGGTCGCCGAGCACATGGAACCCGCCGGCGAAGGCGCCCTGCAGCGTGAATTCGAACAGCTCAAGGCGCGACTGGATGCCGAGGGCCTGTTCGATCCGGCGCGCAAGCGTGCCCTGCCCCGTTACGCGCGCCGCATCGGTGTGATCACCTCGGCGACCGGCGCGGCGGTCCGTGACGTGCTGAGCGTCATGTCGCGACGCTGGCCGCTAGCCGAAGTGGACGTGCTGCCCGTGCCGGTGCAGGGCCGCGAGGCGCCACCAGCGATCACGGCGATGCTGCGCAAGGCATCGGCCAGCGGTCGCTACGACGTCTTGCTGCTCACGCGTGGCGGCGGCTCGCTGGAAGACCTGTGGGCATTCAACGACGAGCAGGTCGCCCGCGCGATCTACGCAAGCGCGGTGCCGGTGGTTTCCGCCGTGGGCCACGAGATCGATTTCAGCATCGCCGACTTCGTGGCCGACCTGCGCGCGCCCACGCCATCCGCCGCCGCCGAACTGCTGGTACCGGATGCCGCGCCCATGCGGCGACACCTGGCGCAGCTGCAACAGCGTCTCGTCGTGTTGGAACAGCGCCGGCTGCAGGCACGCATCCAGCGCGTGGATCACCTCTATGCGCGCCTTCAGGCGCAGCGACCGCAGGCGCGACTCGCGCGCGATCGCGAACGCCTGGTCAACCTCGAACGCCGCCTGCTCGGAGCGCAGCGCGAACGAGCCCGCATGCGCCGCGTGGCGCTCGAACGCGCCCATGCGCGCCTGATCGCGCAGCATCCGCGTTTGCGTCTGCTGTTGTTGCGTCGTCGCCTGGTGGAGTTATCGCAACGCCTGCGCCATTCGGTGGAACGTCGACTGGAGCGCGAGCAGTTGACCCTGCGGCAGGCCGGCCGTGCGCTGCATGCCGTGAGCCCGCTGGCCACGATGGAGCGCGGTTACGCGATCCTGTTCGATGACCAGGGCAAGGTCGTGCGTTCCGCGCAGGGCGTCAGCGAAGGAGCGCAGCTGCGAGGACGCCTTGCGGATGGCGAGCTGCCGCTGGTAGTGGGAACCAAAGGGACACCCGACAACGGGTAGCAATATGCACTCTTGCTGTGGGAGCGCACCCTGCGCGCGACGGATCAGCGAAGAGGCAGGCAGACACGCGGCAGTCGCACACAAGGTCCGCTCCCACAGATGCGCCGCGCAAGCACGGCTCACACCGTATGAACGATTCATGCCCCATCCTTCGCGTTCCGGTCACAGGAGCGCGGCATGAAGGCAGCGGCATTGTTCGTGAAGGCATTGGAAGCCGAGGGCGTGCACAGCATCTTTGGCGTGCCGGGCGAAGAAAACCTCGATCTGGTGGAAGCGCTGCGCGATTCCTCGATTCGCCTCATCGTGACCCGCCATGAACAGGCCGCCGGTTTCATGGCCGCCACCTGGGGAAGGCTCACCGGCGAAGCGGGCGTCGCGCTCGCCACGCTGGGCCCCGGTGCCACCAACCTGGTCACGGCTGCGGCCTACGCGCAGCTCGGCGCCATGCCGATGCTGATGATCACCGGCCAGAAGCCCATCCGCGAACACAAGCAGGGCCTGTTCCAGCTGGTCGACGTGGTCGACATGATGCAGCCGCTGACCAAATACACGCGCCAGCTGGTGTCCGCCGCCACGATTCCGGCGCGCATCCGCGAAGCGTTCCGGCGAGCGGAAGAAGAGCGCCCCGGCGCCGTGCACCTGGAGCTCCCCGAGGACATCGCCCGCGACACCGTCGAGGAAGCGATTCTGCTGCCTACCGAGTACGCGCGTCGGCCCTCGCCGGACGATGCCGCGCTGGTGCAGGCGGCCGAGGCGGTCAGCAAGGCTCGGCATCCGATTCTGATGATCGGCGCCGCGGCCAACCGACAGCGCACCACGGTGGCGCTGCGTGCCTTCATCGACAAGCTGGGCATTCCGTTCTTCACCACGCAGATGGGCAAGGGCGTGATCGATGAGGATCACCCGCTATGGCTGGGCAACGCCGCGCTGTCCGATGGTGACTTCGTGCATCGCGCGATCGACGCGGCGGACGCGATCATCAACGTCGGCCACGACGTGGTGGAGAAGCCGCCGTTCCTCATGCGCAAAGGGCGGCGCACGGTCATCCACATCAATTTTTCCAGCGCCGAGGTCGATGCGGTCTATTTCCCGCAGATCGAAGTGGTGGGCGACATCGCGCATACGGTGGAGCGCCTCACCGACGCCCTGAAGCCGCAGGACCACTGGGATTTCAGCTTCTTCGACCGCGTGCGCAACGCCTTCCATACGCAGCTGGAAGATCACGCACGTGACGACCGCTTTCCCATGCACCCCGTGCGCGTGGTGGACGACACGCGCAGCTTCATGCCGGATGACGGTGTCCTATGCCTGGACAACGGCATGTACAAGCTCTGGTATGCGCGCTATTACCGCGCCCGCGAGCCCAATACGATCCTGCTCGACAACGCGCTCGCCACCATGGGTGCCGGCCTGCCCTCGGCGATGGCGGCAAAGATGGTCTATCCCGACCGCAAGGTACTGGCCATCTGCGGCGATGGCGGCTTCATGATGAATGCGCAGGAGCTGGAAACCGCCGTGCGGCTCAAGCTCGACCTGGTGATCCTGCTGCTGCGCGACGACGCCTACGGCATGATCCGCTGGAAGCAGGCCGAAATGGGCTACACCGACTACGGCATGACCTTCGGCAATCCTGACTTCGTGCAGTTCGCCCAAGCGCATGGCGCGCATGGCCATCGTCCCGCCAGCGCCGACGAATTCCTGCCCACGCTGCAGCGCGCGTTCGATGCCGGCGGCGTGCACCTGATCGATCTTGTCATCGACTACTCGGACAATCACCGCATCCTCAACGAAGAGATCCGCCGGCTCAGCGCAGCCGTCTGATCGTCTGGAGTTTCCATGCTCGCCAAAAGCTACCCGTATTACCTCGCCAACCAGCCACAGACGTCCAAGGAGACAATGGACGTGCTGGACAAATACAGCGGCAAGGTCGCCACACGCGTGGCCGTGCCCGACGCCAAGGCCACCGAAAAGGCCATTGCCGCCGCCGTGAAGGCCGCCGGCCCCATGCGCGATTTCAAGCCATGGGCACGCCAGAAGGTGCTGCAACATTGTGCGCAGCGCTTCAGCGAACGTCGCGAAGAGCTCGCCTATGCGCTGTGCGTGGAAGCCGGCAAGCCGATCAAGGATTCGGACGGCGAAGTCACGCGCCTCATCGAAACCTTCAGCATCGCCGCCGAGGAAGCGGTGCGCGTCAACGGCGAAACCATCAACCTGGAACTAGCCAAACGCCTGGATGGCTATCACGGCTATACCAAGCGCGTTCCGCTGGGCCCGGTGTCGTTCATCACGCCGTTCAACTTTCCCTTGAACCTGGTGGCCCACAAGGTGGCGCCGGCCATCGCCGCCGGCTGCCCGTTCGTGCTCAAGCCCGCCGAGCGCACGCCGATCGGTGCCTTGATCATCGGCGAAGTGCTGGCCGAAACCGACCTGCCCAAGGGCGCCTTCTCGGTGCTCACGCTGGACGGCAAGCACGCCAACCCGCTGGTGGAGGACCCGCGCTTCAAGCTGCTCTCGTTCACCGGCAGCCAGATCGGCTGGGACCTCAAGACGCGCGCCGGCCACAAGAAGGTGACGCTTGAGCTGGGTGGCAATGCGGCCTGCATCATCGACGCCGACCAGGGCCCGCACCTGGACCGCGTGATCGATCGATTGGTGTTCGGCGCGTTCTACCAATCCGGCCAGAGCTGCATCAGCGTGCAGCGCATCTATGCGCACAAGGACATCTACGACGAGCTGAAGAAGAAGCTCGTCGCCGCCGTGAAAAAACTCAAGGCGGGCGACCCGAAGAAGAAGGAGACCTTCCTGGGCCCCATGATTGACGAGGCCGCGGCCGAGCGCCTGCATGGCTGGATCGAGGAGGCCCGCAAGGCCGGCGGCAAGGTGCTGTGCGGCGGCAAGCGCGATGGCGCCATGCTCGAAGCGACCCTGATGGAAGGCGTGCCGACCAGCGCCAAAGTGCATCGCCAGGAAGTGTTCGGTCCGTTCGCCCTGCTTGCGCCGTTCAAGAATTTCGACGACCTCGTGGCCATGGTCAACGATTCGGACTACGGCCTGCAGGCCGGCATCTTCACCGACAGCCTCGCCCACGCGATGCGTGCCTGGAACGAGCTGGAACAAGGTGGCGTGATCGTCAACGACGTGCCCAGCTTCCGCGTGGACAACATGCCCTACGGCGGCCTCAAGCTTTCCGGCATCGGCCGCGAAGGCGTGCGCTACGCCATCGAAGACATGACCGAAGTGCGGCTGATGGTGATGCGGGAGCTTTAAGACAGTCGCCGCGGCATTCGCAGCCCTGCCGCCGCGGCTTTTTTTTCCTTTCGGAGTTCGCCGCAGCCCGCCGCTTGTGGCGCCCGGGGCCCGGGTGGTGTTCAATCCATCCACCCAACCCGGCATGCTCTGGCATGCCACCCCTGGCCCAGCGGAGCCCGACGGATGCCCACGAAACTCGCCTTGTGCCTGGGCGCCCTGCTCACGACAGCCAGCGCCCTGGCGCAGGAAACCTCGCCATTACCTGCCGCAAGTACGCAGGGCACTGTGACGCCCGCCAAGCCCGTCGATCTGCAGACGGTGACCGTTCGCGGTGCCCAGCCCGGCCCTGCCCTGTGGGAAGTCCGCAAGGGCGACCACGTGTTGTGGGTGCTGGGAACTATATCGCCGCTGCCAAAGTACGCGACCTGGCAATGGACGCAGCTGGAACAGGCCCTGGGAAAATCGAGCGAAATGCTGGAGGCCCCCTCGGCGCGTCTGAAGATGCCGCCCAGTCTGTTCTCCCGCCTCGCCCTGCAGCCGGCGGCGCGGCTCAATTCAGGCGGTGCCACGCTGGAGCGCATTCTGCCCGCCGACATGTACCAGCGCTGGCGAGTGCTGCGGCATGAGTACCTGCACGACGACGATGCCTACGAGTACCAGCGTCCGATCATCGTGGCCGAGCAGCTGTTCACCAAGGCGCTCGATGCCCACGGCCTGACCGGCGACACCGACGTCGAGGACATCGTCGAAAAGCTCGCACGCAAGCACGGCGCCCGACAGGTGCCGGTGCGCTACGAGCTGGTGATACGCAAGGTACCCAAGCCCAACGGAGGCGCGGACAGCGACCAGCAGCAGGGCATTGCCTGTCTCGACGAGACCATGCAGATCATCGAGCACGACATGCCCAAGCTCACGCAGCGCGCCAATGCCTGGGCTACTGGTGACACGGCCACGCTGCAAAAGCTCATGGAAAATTCGCGCGAACCGTGCGTGGTGAGCGCGATCAACGGCGACTTCGAACATCAGCTCAACGTGACCGATCTGCCGCAGCGCATCAACGCAGCATGGGTCAAGGAGGCGGATCTGGCGCTCACGCGCAACCGGCGCACGGTGGCGGTGTTGACGATGGAACAGTTGACGTCGCCCACCGGCTACCTCGCCACACTGAGGTCGATGGGTTATCTGGTGCAACCGCCGGCTGACCTGAAGCAGTAATCACACCCAAAAAGAAGGCCCGGCGCGTCTCGCGACGCCCGGGCCTTTGTTTTGCCTCGCGACTTACTTCGTAGAGCCGTACAGCTGCGCCGCATCCGCCTTGAACGAGGATGCACTGCCATCGCGGCTGTAGAACATGTGGCCACCCGGATACACCGACAGCTTTACGCGCTGCTGCTGACCGAAGGTCGGCATCTGGTCGATGATCAGGCGCGAGGTGAAGAACGGGCACGAGAGATCGTTATAGCCGTGCACGATCAACACCTTCATGTTCGGATCGTTGGCGATGGCCTTGCGCAGGTCGGCCACCGGCTTGTCGTCGGTCTCGCCGCGATCCCATGCATTGTTGACGGTGTACGAGAGCGCCTCGTAGTGCGCATCCGTCTTCCAGCCCACTTCGCGCGTCACGAAATCGACCATCGCGCTGGTGGTTGGCGCGAGCAGCGCCTCGAGGATCGGGTCGCCCGACTGGCGGCGCGCCGAACCCGGGAACGGATCGAACGCGGTGACGTTGGAGTCGTACACGCTGCCGATCTTCTTTTCGGACCGATGGATCTCGCGCAGGTAGGTGCCGATGTCGACGCGGCCGTCCAGCTTGGACACCACTGACGGATCAAGGCCCGTATACGCCGACACCTTCTGCACCATGCGGCTGATCGCGCCCGGGTCCGAACGCCCGGCGAGGAAGTCGGTGACGAACTGGGTGCGGACGTAGTTCTCCACGTCCGTCATCGAAGCCGCCGACAACTTGCCCTGGGCTTCCAGATGTGCCGCCGTCATCGACGGCAGGTTGATCATCCACGGCAGCGGCGAAAGCGCGTCGCCGTCGCCGATGGCGGCCGGATCGAGATACGGCGACACCATCACCAGGCCATTCACGCCCACGCCCATGCGGGTTTGCAACTCATAGGCGATACGCGGTGCGCGGTAGCCACCGTAGCTTTCGCCCATCACGTACTTGGGTGCGCGCAGGCGACCGTGCTTGACCAGCCAGTCGTACACCACGCGCGAGAGGTACTTGATGTCTGCCTCGGTGGAGTAGAAATCCTTCTTGGTCTTGTCCTCGTCTTCCAGCGAGCGCGAGAAGCCGGTGCCGACCGGATCGATGAACACCAGGTCGCTCATGTCGAGCCAGGTGTTGGGATTGTCCTTGGTGATGGCCGCATCGGACGGCGCATCGCCGTCCACGCCGAACTGGATGCGCTTGGGACCGATCGCGCCCATGTTGAGGTATACCGACGAGGCACCCGGGCCGCCGTTGAAGGCGAACGTCACCGGACGATGCGGATCGTTGCCGGGCACGACATAGGACGTGTAGACCACATCGGCGATCTTCTTGCCCTTGGCGTCACGCACCGGGATGGTGCCAACGGTTGCCTCATAGGACACCGTACGGCCACCCACGCGCACGCTCTGCTTGATGGTCTTGTCGGCCGGCAGTGGCGGCAGCTCCACTTCGGACTTCTTTTCCGCCTCGGCGGCGGGCTTGGCATCCTTGCCTTCGGCAGCCATGGCCAGCGACCGGGGCGACATGACCAAGCCCAGCGCAAACACGGCCGCAAACCAGACGGCCCCACGCCCTACCCGGGCGGCACGACCACAAACAGGCAAATCTCGCTTCATCAGGAATCTCGCAAAGGCCAAATGGCGGTTAGCTACGCAGATGCACGACACGCATGCTCCCCGCTGCGATCAACAGGCGCAGCCATGCTCGTGTCGGATGCACTCTCCATGGAACCGGCATGCCCGCAGGGCGCACCAGTGCCGTTAGGCACGGGTCCACGTTGACGGTGGGTGCGCCCGGCGAAGGCGCAACATCATGCGCCACCTTCGCGGGGAGGCATCAGCGAGGCAGGTAGTCGTTCGGCTCCACCAGCTGGAAACCTGGCGTTTCGCGCACGCACTGCCGCAGCAGGAAGGCGTGGCCGCTGCCATAGAAGACCACGATATGGTCGCCCGGCTTGGCCAGTTGCAGCAGGTTTGCACAGATGAGGAAGTTGCGGCGATACCAGGCCGCGAGCAGCTCGGCCCCCGGCTGTTCGTTGCCCGAGCCGATACGCAGCACGTTGCGATAGAACGCGTTGCCCTCATCGATCAGCGCCGGCTCGTTGACCCGACGCAACGCCGCCGAGAGACCCTGCTCAGCGAGCAGACGCTGCTGCTCGGCCATCTGGCGATCGACCTTCGCACCCTCGGCATCGAGTTGACTGGAAAGCCCATGCGCGTCCGCATAGGTCTTCACCGGCTCATAGGGAAAATCGCCATCGGCGTCGATGCCGTACACGCCGGTGGCGTGGGCCGTCTTCGCCAGGCGAAAACCGAGCTGCACGACCTCGTTGCGCGACGGTGGCAAGCTACCGGCCAGGTATTTGGGATAGCGCTCGTCGACCGTCTCGCGGGGCCATTCGACGGCGACCTTGTCGGGCTTGAAGCGCGCCAGGGCATCGGTGATGGCCGCCAGTTCCGCCTGGCGCTTGGGCGCCAGCACGTCGTCCACCTTCATGTTGTGAAGATCGTGGCCGGGATTGGACAGGTGAAAGAGCCCTACCACCATCACCTGGACAGGCGCGGGTTGCACATCCGCCCGGGCCATGTCGGCAGCGAGCGACATCGCGCCCGCCAAGGCGATACAAAACAGGAACGACGACCTGCTGAATGCCGATCGCATACGGATCTCCCTCTGGCACCGCCGGATCGCCCCTCGCGAACCGGCATGACGTGGCTTGGATGCATCCGGGCCACAACCGGTTTAATGCGCCGCGACCTCACTGCGAGGATGCCAGCCCCGCGTCGACGCCCGGCCAGCCACCACCCAAGGCCTTGATCAGACGCACGTCGGCTTCCAGGCGGCGGCGCGAAAGATCCACCAGAGTTTGCGACTGCGCAAGGCTAACGCTCTGCGTGGACACCACTTCCAGGTAGTCCGTTGCCCCGTCCCGGTAACGCGTCAACGCCAACTGCGCCGCACGGGTAGCGGCATCCACCGCATGCTGCTGCGTGACCGATTCGTCCCCCAGCACGGCCAGCGAAGCGAGGTTGTCTTCCACGTCCTGGAAAGCGATGAGCACGGTCTGCCGATAGTCGGCGGCGGCGGCATCGTGGCTGGCGTTCGCCCCGGCAAGCTCCTGCTTGCGGCGACCACCGTCGAACAAGGTGCCGACGAGTGCGGGGCCGATCGCCCAGAAGCGACTCGGCAACATGGCGAACTGGGCGAGCTTCGACGCTTCCAGACCGCCACTGGCCGACAGCAACAGGTCTGGAAAGAACGCCGACGTCGCCTCGCCCACATCGGCGTTGGCCGCCGCCACGCGACGCTCCGCAGCGGCGATATCCGGGCGGCGTTGCAGCAATGTCGATGGCACGCCCGCCGGAACCTGCGGCAAGACCAGCGGCTGCGTGTCCACCGGCAGGCTGAGCTGAGCCGGTGGAACGCCGATCAGCACGGCAATGGCGTGTTCGTGTTGCGCCCGGCTTTCGCCGAGATCGATCAACCTGGCCTGCGCCACTTGCCATTGCGTCTCAGCCTGCTGCACGTCCGACTCGGACGCGATGCCACCCTGGTATCGCGTATTCACCAGCGACCTGGCGCGGGCGTAGTCCGCCACTGTCTGTTGCAGAAGCGCGGCTTCCGCATCGAGTTCGCGCAGGTCGATGTAATCGATGGCAAGCTCCGCCTGCATCGCCAGGCGCACTGAGGCCAGGTCGGCTTCGCTCGCCTGGTAACGTGCCTGCGCCGCCTTCACCTGGTAGCCGATGCGTCCGAACAGGTCCGGCTCCCATGACACCGTGAGCCCAGCACTGAAGTCGGACACGGTCTTGCCGGCCAGCGAGCGACCTACCACGTTCTGCGAGGTGTGATTGCGATCGGCGCTGGCTCCCGCGGTGACCGTGGGCCAATAGGCCGAGCGCGCCGTGCCGACCAGCGCTTTGGCCTGCGCGAGATTCGCCACGCTCCTGGCGATGGTCTGGTTGCCGACGTCGACCTTGGCTTCCAGATCGTCCAGCGTCGTATCGCCGAACAACGTCCACCAGGTGCCGCGATCGACATCGTCGCCGGGCTGCGCCGGTTGCCACCCCGGCGCCGCACGCGATGCCTCCTTGAACTGGTCGGGCACAGCCACCTGGGGACGGACATAGGCAGGCCCGGGCGTGCAGCCCACGAGCAGACCACCCAGCAACATCGCCATCGCAGTCGCGCCAAGGGATGAAGTCATGCGAGGTTTCATGATCAGGCCTCCTCAAGCGTTCGCCGGATCGGCATGGATGCGGACGATCTGGCCCGGGCTGACGGCGTCTCCCGGATTCACAATCACGCGCTCATTGCCCTGCAGGCCGGAACGGATCTCCACGCGGGCGCCGAAATCACGCCCCAATGTGACGGTGCGCAACTGCACGGCGCCCTTGGCATCCACCACGGCCACCTGCACGCCCGCGGGCCGGAACAGCAGCGCATTGGCAGGCAGCGACAGGCCCGGTTTCGCAGCAGACAGCGGCAGGCTCACCTGGGCATACGCACCAGGCAGCACGGCACCGTCCGGGTTGTCCATGTCGACCTCCACGCGCAGCGTGCGGCTGCCCGCGTCGATCGCGCCGGACGTGCGCGCCACCGTGCCGGTGAAGCTGCGCCCGGGATATTGCGGCAGCGCCAGGTTCGCTTCGGCGCCGGCAACGACGTCGGCGGCCTGGTCCTGCGGCACGTCGACGAACACGCGCAGCCGGTCGGTCTCGGCCAGGCGAAACAACGCGGCCGGCGTCCCGCCATTGCCCGCGTCGATCAGCGCGCCGGTATCGACGTTGCGCACGGTGATCACGCCATCGAACGGCGCCGTCACCTTCTCGAACGATTGCAGCTGCGCGAGGCGGCCGACGTTTGCCTGCGCGGCCGCGAGCATGGCCTGCTTGGCCTTCATGGTGCTCACGTTTTCCTCGCTGGACTGCCGGGAAACGGCGTCGTCCTTGAGCATCTCCTGCCAGCGCGCGGCGGTGACCCTGGCGATGTCGTAGTTGGCCGATGCCGTGGCCGCATCCGACCTGGCCTGCGCGAGCTCGGCATCCAGTTCGGGCGCATCGATGTCGGCGAGCAGGTCGCCGCGCTTCACCCGTGTGCCGATGTCGCTGTACCAGCGATGCAGATAACCGCTGGTGCGCGCATAGATGTTCGCCTCCTGGAAGGCCTCGACATTACCCGGCAGCACCAGCATCTGCTGGGCCGACGCCCTGGCCGGCGTCACCACGGCGACGGTAGGCACGGCCAGCGCATCGGTCTGACGAGCGACCGTGCCGTGCGCAGCGAGGCGCGGAATGCCGCCAATGGACAAGGCCAACGCCGCCACGATGGCCGAAACAATGAGCAGGCGCTTGGGTGCAGCTGCAGGCTTCACGAGCATGGACATGGGAGTTCTCCCTTACGGAGTCGACGGGTTCGGATTGGGCAGCGCTGGCACGGTTTGGCCAGCGCGGCGGCGCAGCCAGCCATGCACGGCGGCAAACACCACGGGAACGAAAACCAGGGTGGCAACCGTGCCGAACAGCAGGCCACCGATGACCGCGCGACCGAGCGGCGCGTTCTGCTCGCCGCCGTCACCCAGGCCCAGCGCCATCGGCAGCATGCCGATGAGCATGGCCAGCGCGGTCATCAACACCGGACGGAAGCGCGTGCTGCCGGCGTCGAACGCGGCCTGCAGCGGCGTGGCGCCTTCATCGATGCGGTCACGCGCAAAGCTCACCACCAGGATGCTGTTGGCGGTGGCGATGCCGATGCACATGATGGCGCCGGTCAAGGCAGGCACGCTGATGGTGGTGCGCGTGACGAACAACACCCACGCCATGCCCGAGATCGCGCCTGGCAGTCCGCTGATGATCACCAAGGGGTCCAGCCACGACTGGAAGTTCACCACCATCAGCGCGTACACCAGCAGTACGGCGAAGGCGAGGCCAAGCAGCAAGCCCTGGAAGGAGGACTGCATGGTCTGCACTTCGCCGCGCACGACCAGGCTCGAGCCCGGCGGCAGATGCGCACGCGCCCGCGCGACCAGCGTGTCCACGTCGGCGGCGACCGCACCCAGGTCGCGACCCTGCACCCCTGCGAACACGTCAATCACCGGCTGCACGTTGTAATGCGACACCACGGCATCCTGCGAGCCGCGCGAGAGCGTGCTCAGCGACGCGAGAATCGGCACCGTCGCGCCCTTTCCCGCCACGCCTTGCTGATTGCCGTTGGTCAACGGGATGTTGCCCAGCGACTGCAGCGAATCGATGGTGTACTGCGGCGCTTCCGTGGCCAGCGGATAGCTCACGCCGTTCTTCGGGTTGAGCCAGAAATTCGGGGACGTCTGCGAGCTTCCCGATAGCGCGATAAGCAGATTCTGGGCGATCGCGCGTTGCTGAAAGCCGGCCTGGATGGCTTTCGTTCGATCGACGTTGACATTGATCGACGGTGCGTCGTCCGGCTGCTGGATGCGCGGATCGACCAGGCCCTGCACATGCCGGAACGACGCCAGCAACTGTTCGGCAATCTCCCGGTTGGCGACCTGGTCCTTGCCCACGATCTGCACGTCGATGGGCGACGGCAGGCCGAAGTCCAGCGTCTGGCTGATGATGTCCGCCGGCAGGAAGGCGAACGTCACGCCGGGGAATTCGCGATTGAGCTGCTCGCGCAGGGCCTCGACATACGTTGCCGTGGCGCCGTGCCCGGGCTTGAGGCTCACGAGGATGTCCGCATCGGCCGAACCTACCGGCAACGACGAATCGTAGGTGATGTTGATGCCACTGACAGGCAAGCCGATGTTGTCGAGGATGCTGCCCAGGGTGGACGGCGGAATCACCGTGCGGATGCGTTGCTCCACGAGGTCGACAAGCCTGGCCGTCTGTTCGATGCGGGTGCCGGTACGCACGCGCATATGCAGGCGGATTTCGCCGGTGTCGGACGTGGGAAAGAAATCCCTGCCCAGCACCGGAACCAGCAGCAGCGAGGCACCACACACCAGCGCGAAGCCGAGCGCAACGCGACGCGGACTGGCGATGGCCGCAGACAAGGCGGTCTGGTAACGACCATGAAACCGTTCGAAGCTTTGTTCGAAACGCTGCTGGAAACGGCGCAGCGCACTCCATCGACCACCGGTGCCAGCCGCTTGGCGCTCACCACGCAACAGGTACATCGCCAGCGTGGGGATCAGCGTGCGGGAGAGGAAATACGACGCCAGCATGGCAAACACCACGGCTTCGGCCAGCGGCACGAACAGGTAACGCGCCACACCCGAGAGCAGGAACATCGGCAGGAACACGATGCAGATGGACAACGTCGAGACCAGCGTCGGCAACGCGATCTGCGAAGACGCATCGATGATGGCATCCATCAACGGCTTGCCCATGTCGCGATGGTGGCTGATCGCCTCGATGGCCACGGTGGCGTCGTCCACCAGGATGCCCACCGCCAGGGCCAATCCACCCAAGGTCATGATATTGATGGTCTGCCCTAGCGCGGACAGCGCAATCAGCGAACTGATGACCGACAGCGGAATGGTGATCGCGATGATCAGCGTCGAACGCCAGCTGCCGAGAAACAGCAGGATCATCAGCGCCGTAAGCGCAGCGGCGATCACGCCTTCACGGATCACTCCGTCCACCGCGGAACTGACGAACACCGACTGGTCGGATACCGGCTTCACCGCCAGCGCCTTCGGCAGGCCGGCGACGATGCGAGGCAGCATGGCCTTCACCTCGCCGATGATATCCAGCGTCGAGGCATCGCCGCTCTTCTCCACCTGCAGCAGTGCGGAACGCGTGCCATCGACGCGCACGATATTGGTCTGCGGGGCGAAGCCATCGCGCACCTGGGCGACGTCGCGCAAGTACACCACGCCGCCCGGCGTCGATTTCACCGGCAGAAGGTTCAGCTCATCCACGCTGGACGGGCTGCCGTTGAGATTGACGTTGTATTCGAGCGCGCCGATCTTGGCGGTGCCGCCCGGCAGGATCAGGTTCTGCGCGTTCACCGCATTCACCACGTCCAGCGGCGACAGACCGTGTGCCTGCATGGCCTGTGCATTCAGATCCACCATCACCTGGCGCACCTTGCCTCCAAACGGCAACGGGATGGCCGCTCCCTGCACGGTGGCCAGCTGCGTACGGATGAAGTTGTTGCCCAGGTCGTACAGCTGCTGCTCGGGCAGCGACTGGCTGGACAGGGCGAGCTGAAGGATCGGCACCGTCGACGCGTTATAGGAAATGACCAGCGGCGGCAGCGTTCCGGGCGGCAGCACACGCAGGATCGACTGCGCGTTGGACGACGCTTCGGCAATGGCGCGGTTGATGTCCGCACCCGGATGGAAATACACCTTGATCACGGCCACGCCATTGAGCGACTGCGACTCGACGTGCTCGATGTTGTCCACGTCCGAAGTGAGCGCGCGCTCGTAGGGCGTGGTGATGCGGTTGGCCATGTCATCGGCGGAAAAGCCGTTGTACGACCACACGATGCTAAGCACCGGAATATTGATGTTCGGAAAGATGTCGGTGGGCGTGCGCAACACCATCAGCGGCCCGATGACGGCCAGCAGCAGGGCCAGCACGATGAAGGTATAGGGGCGCCGCAGCGCCAGACGGACGATCCACATGACCCACCCTCGGTATCGGCCACCCGGGCCGCGATGTGCCCAAGGCTAGGATCGGGGCGATTGCCCACCCCTGACGGTCACCTGACAATTTTGTAATCGCGGCCGATGCGACTCCCCACGTATGATGGCCACAAGCCAACGCGAGAACGTCCATGCGTCTGCTTGTGATCGAAGACGAAAAGAAGGCCGGCGAGTACCTCAAGAAGGGGCTCGAGGAATCCGGCTTTACCGTGGATGTCGCGTCCAACGGCATCGACGGCCTGCACCTGGCACTGGAGGACGACTACGACCTCATCGTGCTGGACGTGATGCTGCCCGGCATCGACGGCTGGGCGGTGCTGACGCGGCTGCGCGCCAAGAAGGACACGCCGGTGCTGCTGCTCACCGCGATGGACGAGCTGGAAGAACGCGTAAAGGGATTGGAACTGGGTGGCGACGATTACCTGGTGAAACCATTCGCCTTCGTCGAACTGCTGGCCCGTATCCGCACCCTGCTCCGCCGCGGCCCGCCGCGCGACATCGAGCACATGCATATCGGCGACCTGGAGATCGACGCCGTGCGCCGCCGGGTGCGACGCGGCGGCCAGCGCATCGACCTCACGCCACGGGAGTTCGCCCTCCTCCAGTTGCTGGCCCGGCGCCGTGGTGAAGTACTCAGCCGCACCCAGATCGCGTCCTACGTGTGGGACATGAATTTCGACAGCGATACCAACGTGGTGGAAGTGGCCATCCGCCGGCTGCGCGTCAAAATCGATGACGGCCACGAGGTCAAGTTGATCCACACGGTGCGCGGGATGGGCTACGTGCTCGACGAGGAACGCGAGGACACCTGATGGCACGCCTGTCGCTCAGCGCCCGGTTGGCCGTCACCTTCGTGGTGATCACGGTGACGTGCTTCAGCGCCGTGGGCTTCCTGCTGTTCGAAGCGGCGGCCCGGCGCATCCATGAGCAGGACGACACCAACCTCGTGCTGGCGACGCGCCACCTGCGCCGCTTCGTGGCGGAGCTCGATTCACCCGCCGACGTCGCCGCACATCAGGATCGCCTGATCATCGGCGTGCTGGGCGATACGAACAATGCGCTGCGCATCATGGACGATGCGGGCCATGTGCTGGTGGAGCGCAACCCGTCCCGGCTTCCCATGGCCAATAAGGCCATGGTGCCCCCGGAGCAGCGCATCGTCTCGGCGGACGTGCAGTCCTGGCGCGATGCTGACGATCACGAGATTCGCGGCGTATTCGCCGGCGGCAGGCCACGGGACGGTACGACCGTGACCATCGTGGTGGCGCGATCGCTTGCCGACCGCGCGCTGCTGCTCTCGCGCTATCGGCGCGACACCATCCTGGCATTGACTGCGGGCATGCTGGTCGCCGTGCTGCTCAGCTACCTGCTGGTGCGACGCGCGCTGCGGCCGTTGCGCAGCATGGCCGCCAGCGCCTCGGCGGTGACCGCGCACCGCCTCAGCACCCGCATGCCGGCCGACGACGTGCCCGCCGAACTGCAGACGCTCAGCGTCGCACTCAACAACATGCTCGGTCGCATCGAAGACGGCTTCGCGCGCGTGTGGCAGTTCACCGTGGATCTCGCCCACGACCTGCGCACTCCCATCGGCAACCTGCGCGGCGCCAACGAGGTCGCGCTCACCCGACCACGCAGCACGGAGGAATACCAGTTGCTGCTGGGGTCCAATATTGAGGAATGCGACCGCGTCAGCCGCACCATCGAAAGTGTGCTGTTCCTTGCGCGCGCCGACAGTCCGCAGTTTGCGTTGCAACGCGTGATTATCGACGCGGGCGAAGAATTGCAGCGTATCGCCGACTATTTCGAAGGATTGTCGTCCGAGGCTGGCATCACCGTACAGGTGGCGGCGAATGCACTCGTCCATGCCGACCGCGAACTCTTCCGCCGTGCAGTCAGCAACCTGCTTTCCAACGCGCTGCGCTACACACCGGCCGGCGGCACCATAGCGATGCGCGCCATGGACACGGAGCGCGGCGTAGAGGTCAGCGTCGAAAACCCCGGCGCCGGCATCCCGCCCGAGCATATGGCACACCTGTTCGACCGCTTCTATCGCGTGGACCGCTCCCGCAGCGACTCGGCCCACTCCACCGGGCTCGGTCTTTCCATCGTCAAGAGCATCATGGAACTGCATGATGGCGACGTCGTCGCGCAAAGCGAACGGCAAGGCATCACGCGCTTCACGTTGACCTTTCCAAAGTCATCCGCCGTGGGTTGAACGCCGCCTCAGGCCACTTCGCGCCACTGGAAGTAGCGGCGATGGGCCATTTGCAGCAGCTCACGATCCTCGTGCGTGTCACCGTACGCATAGACGACCGGATAGGCATCGACGTCATACGCTGCATGTA
Organism: Dyella jiangningensis; assembly: GCA_000632805.1. Lineage (GTDB taxonomy): Bacteria > Pseudomonadota > Gammaproteobacteria > Xanthomonadales > Rhodanobacteraceae > Dyella > Dyella jiangningensis. Next base: position 2,297,275 of record CP007444.1, read on the forward strand.
CGCGCCGACGTTTTTCCGCGCCCACGCATTGCGCGCCGCGGTACCGGCCGGTCAACCGGCCGCGATGGCTTTCCAGCTCCGAACACAGCAGTTCGAGGTCATGCTGCCGGCACCAATGGGAGAGATAGATATCCAGCGCGCCCGAAACCACCACCACGCGATCCCCTTGGCGCTTGTGCCAGAGGATGCGCTCGAGCGCGTTGTCGCGCACCGCCCGGGGAATGATTTCGTGGGCGAAGCGACGCCCTTGTTCGTTCGCATGCGCCTCGTCCATGCCCTGCAGCCCAAGCCGGACCGCACTGGCACGCATGGCATTGGAAGGCACGACGCCAAGCTTGTAGCCCAGCACCATCGGCGCCAGCAGCAGGCCGCCCCAACGCAGCCTGATCGATGGCACGGCGAATTCGAGGAACGGACGAAACAGCTCCTTGGTGGTGATGGTGCCGTCGAAATCGAACAAAGCCAGGTTCATGCGCTTCCTTTACGAGACATAGGTGCCTTCGCGTCACTGCGTGTGTGGGAGCGCATCCTGTGCGCGACTCGGACATCGGACTGGACGGCAAGATGGAGTCGCGCACAGGGTGCGCTCCCACAAAGACATCCATCGTCAGCTGGCGACAACCTCCGCCAGACGCAGCCGCGACACGTCTCGCAGCGGAGGCGCGCCGAAGTGTCGGCTGTATTCACGACTGAACTGCGACGGGCTTTCGTAACCCACGCGATGCGATGCCGTGGCCACGTCGCACTGACCGGCCAGCAGCAAACGCCTCGCTTCATGCAGACGCAGCTGCTTCTGGTACTGCAGCGGGCTCATCGCCGTGATCGCACGGAAATGGTGATGCAGCGATGAACTGCTCATATTGACGCGACCGGCCAGTTCATCGATGCGCAATGGTTCGTCGTAATGCCTGCGCAACCACTCGATGGCGCGCGATATCTGGTGCCCCTGGCTGCCCGACGTGGCGATCTGCACCAGCCGCGCGCCCTGCCCGCCGGTGAGCAGGCGATACAGCATTTCGTGTTCGATCAACGGGCCGAGCATCGCCAGGTCCCTTGGCGCATCGAGCAGCCGCACCAGGCGCAGCAACGGGTCGAGCAGGCCGCCTTCCAGGGGGCTCAACGAAATGCCGGCGGCGGGCGCGCCCATCGGGCGATCGACGGTGACCTCGGGCAGCATCTCGCGGATGCGCGCCATGTCGAGCCGAAACGTAAGGCATAGGCAGGGCTCGGCTTCCGTCGCCCGCAATACCTGCGACGACACGGGGACGTCCACCGACGTGACGAGGTACGAAGCAGGCTCGTGCACGAATACCTGCTGTCCCAGCAGGATCTGCTTGGCGCCCATGAGCGCCAGCCCCAGGCCGGGCTCGTACATGGCACAGGTCGGCACCCCGGGGGAATTCGCGCGAAACAGACTGAGCGCCGGCCACGCGGTGGCATGTACGCCCTCGGTGGGCGCCAATCGTTCAATCAGGGCTGTCAATTCCTCGCGATCCTGATCCAGGCGCGAGGACTCCATGGGACTGGAAGGCTTGCTGTTCATGGCTTTGCTGAAACGGAAGTCGACGCTAGATTGCCCGTTCCTCCACGCCGTGGCGAGTACCTCACCCGCTTCTACGCAGGATCAGGCAAGGATCGCGCAGGATCCGGCTACCCGGACGGAAGCTCATCCGACCATACTTGCCGGCCTTCGCCGTTTCCATCCCCAGGAGTTAAGCATGGCTCTCTCCATCCGCGGCTACGCCGCACAATCGGCCACGTCCCCGGTCGCCCCCTACCAGTTCGAGCGCCGCGATCCGCGTCCCGACGACGTGGTGATCGACATCCTCTATTGCGGCGTCTGCCACTCGGACCTGCACCAGGCCCGCAACGAATGGCACAGCAGCGTCTACCCGCTGGTGCCAGGCCATGAGATCGTCGGCCGCGTCAGCGCCGTCGGCGACAAGGTCAGCAAGTTCAAGGTCGGCGAGATGGTCGGCGTCGGTTGCATGGTCGACTCGTGCCAGCACTGCGCTTCGTGCAACGCGGGCCTCGAACCGTATTGCGAAAACGGCGCGACCTGGACCTACAACGACAAGGATCGCCACGACGGCCTGCCGACCTTCGGCGGCTACTCCGAGCGCATCGTGGTGTCGGACAAGTTCGTCGTGCGCATCTCCGACAAGCTGGATCCCAAGGCCGCCGCGCCGTTGCTGTGCGCCGGTATCACCACCTGGTCACCGCTGCGCCACTGGAAGATCGGCAAGGGCAGCAAGGTGGCGGTGATCGGCCTGGGCGGCCTCGGCCACATGGGCCTGAAGTTCGCCAAGGCGATGGGCGCCGACGTCACCCTGTTCACCCGCACGCCGGGCAAGGAAGCCGAAGCGCGCCGCCTCGGCGCCGATCACGTGGTGCTGTCCACCGACGCGCAGCAGATGGCCGCCTCGGCACGCCAGTTCGATTTCATCCTCGACACCGTGCCCTCGCCGCACGACCTCAATCCCTACCTCGCCACGCTCAAGCTCAACGGCGTGCTGTGCCTGGTGGGCCTGCTGGAACCGATCGAACCGCCGGTGCAGGCAGCCATGGTGATCCTCGGCCGCCGCTCCATTTCGGGCTCCGCCATCGGCGGCATCGCCGAGACACAGGAGATGCTCGACTTCTGCGCGGAGCACGGCATCGTCAGCGATATCGAGGTCATCGACATCAAGGACATCAACCATGCCTACGAGCGCATGTTGAAGAGCGACGTGAAGTACCGCTTCGTGATCGACATCGCCTCGCTCAAGGCGGCCTGAGTGATGAGGGGCGCGGCGTCAGGCCGCGCCCTTGCGTCCCAGGTGACGGCTCGCTTCGCGCGCCTCGCGCAAGCGGCGCGCATGGGCAGCCAGCAGATCGCCGCGGGTGATGATGCCCACCATCCGCGTGCCACCCTCGCCGCCCATCACCACCAGACGGCCCACGTCCGCCTCGACCATGTGATCGGCGGCTTCGCGCAGCGTGTGGGTTTCGCGCACCACCAGCGGTGGACGACGCACCAGCGAACCGACCAGCGCATCCGCGGACGTATTCGCATTGAGCAGATCGCGCCGCGTCACCACGCCAAGCAACCGCCCATCGTCCGCCAGCACGGGGAAGCCTTGATGGCGCGTCTTGGCGCTGTCGTGGCCAAGCCAATCGCGAACCTCGCCCAGCGACTGCGACGCGTGCAAGGTCACCACGTCCCGGCTGCAAGCATCGCCCACGCTGATGCGCTCCAGATGATCGGCCGCGTATTCCGACGGCACATGCACGCCACGGCGCGCGATCTTCTCGGTCATGATGGTGTGGCGCATCAACAGGCCGGACACCAGGTACGCCGCCGCGCAACCAGCGAGCAACGGCAACAGCCCCTGCGTCTGCTGCGTCGTCTCGAACGCGAACACCACCGAGGTGAGGAACGCGCGCGACGCGCCGGCGAAGATCGCCGCCATGCACACCAGCGCAGCCATGTGCGGATCGACATGCAAGCCCGGCAGCCATGCCACGCAGGCCGCACCCATCACGCCGCCCATGGCGCCGCCGATGGTGAACATCGGCGCCAGCGTACCGCCCGAGGTGCCGCTACCCAGCGACACCGACCAAGACACCAGTTTGAGCAGGCACAGCGAGAGCATTGCCGCCATGCCGATCTGTCCGCTGAGCACGGTCGAGATGTTGGTGTAGCCGACGCCCAGCGTCGCCGGCATCACATAGCCGACTACGCCCACCACCACGCCGCCGAGGGCCGGCCACCACATCCAGTGGATCGGCAACTTCTCGAAGGCATCCTCGATAGCGTAGGTGAGCTTGGTGATGCCCACGCTCGCCACGCCGGTCAGCAAGCCCATGGCCATATAGACGGCCAAGGCCGCCAAGGTCGGCGCAGTGACGGCCGGCATGGCGAACATCGGCTCGTTGCCTTCCAGCACGTAACGCACGCCCGTGCCCACGGCGGCGGCGAGCGCCACCGGAATCAGCGAGCGGGCACGACGTTCGAACAAGAGCAGTTCGAGTGCGAGCAACACCGAGGAGATCGGTGCGGAGAACACCGCGGCCATACCGGCCGCCGCGCCGGCCGCCAACAGCGTCTTGCGCTCATCGGCGGTGACGTGAAGGAACTGGCCCAGCAACGAACCCAGCGCACCGCCCGTGGCGATGATCGGGCCTTCGGCACCGAACGGACCGCCCGTGCCGATAGCGATGGCCGACGACACCGGCTTCAGCCAGGTCATGCGCGGCGGAATGCGGCTCTCGTTGAGCAGCACCTGCTCCATCGCCTCGGGTATGCCGTGGCCACGAATGGCGCGCGAGCCCCAGCGGGCCATCGCACCAACGATCAGTCCGCCAACAACCGGCACGACGATCACCCACAAGCCGAGGTGATTGCCGGCGGGGCTGCTGAATTCCGTACTGACGCGACCGTAGAAGGCCAGATTGGTCACCAGCCCGATCAGCGCCGTAAGCGCACGCGCCACCAGCGCAACCAACCCACCCAGGGCCATGGCAAGCGCCGCGATCCACGCTACTCGCAGTTCCAGCGGACGGAACTGCCGCGGCATGTGCGCATCGATGAGCGCAGGATCGAGCGATGGAGCAAGCGGAAGCGCCGCACGCGTGTGCGGATGAGGCGTCGAATCGGTAGCCATGGGCAAACCCAGCTGGTGAATCGACAAAGGTTACGTGGATATGCGCGTCGTAGCTGGCTGGAAAATGAACAGGGTTACAGACGCTCAGACGCCCAATCGCGGTGCCGGCGGCGCATTCATGCCCAGCGCGTTGTAGACGTAATAACGCAGGATGCCCAGGTACTCATGCATGGCGGCGTCCGCCAGCATCACGTTCCAGGAATCGGGAAAAGGCTCCCAACGGGGATTGACCCAATCGCCCGCGACGGGCTGAGGTTCCATGCCGAAATGCGCGAAATACAGCAGCGAGCGGCGCAGGTGCACCCCCGAGGTGACCATGACCAGGTACTGTGGCGCCTGCGCCTCGAGGATGGTGCGGCTGAACTGGGCGTTCTGCCACGTCGACATGCTGCGCGTCTCCAGCAGCAGATCCGATTCGGGAATACCCAACCGCCTCAGCGCGCGCCCGTACACGACCGACTCCGCTTCACCGTGCCCCTGCGAGTCGCCGCCCGTCACCAGGATGCGGCACTGCTTGCCCGCCGCACGGCACCCGCTGTAAAGCTGCGCAGCGCGAAGCAGACGTCCATTCGAGAAGTACGAAGGCTGCAGCGGTTCATCCGGCACCACCGCCGTGCCGGCAGCCAGCAGCAGGATCACGTTGGTCCCGGCCCATTCGATCTTCGGCGTCGCCGCGTAAGGGTCCTGCAACGGGTAAAGAAGCAGGCGCGACACCGCGCCCGAGCCGATGCCGAAGAACAGCACGACGAGCAAGGTCGCCAGCGTGGCGCCCGTCCCGCGCCAGCGTCGCCGGTAGCACCACCACGCCAACAGCAACATCACGAACAGAACGGAGAGCATGGGTTTTCCTGGTCCATGGAGACTCGTGGCATCTTAGGGCCTTGCCGCAAGGCCGGGCGATAGCACATTGCCGGCGCGCGGCCCGGAAGGCGGCTAAACCCGGCAGGGAACCTGGTCATGACCACACTCGTTTTCGTCCACGGCTGGAGCGTCACCAACACCTCTACCTACGGCAGCCTGCCCCAACGACTGGTGCAGCAGGCGGCTGCGCAAGGCACCACGCTCACTGTCGCGGACGTCTGGTTGTCCGAATACGTGAGCTTCGATGACGCGGTGACCATGGGCGACGTGGTCCGCGCGTTCGATCATGCGCTGCGCGACCTGCATCTGGTGGATGCGAGCTTTGCCTGTATCACCCATTCCACCGGCGGCCCCGTGGTGCGTGAATGGCTGAGGGCGCAACGGGATCGGCCGGGTGCTTACAGCACCATCCGCCTCACGCATTTGATGATGCTGGCCCCAGCCAACTTTGGGTCCGCCCTCGCGCAGCTCGGCAAGGGTGTATTGGGACGACTGCGTGCCTGGTTCGATGGCGTCGAGCCGGGCCAGCGCATCCTCGACTGGCTGGAGCTGGGCAGCGCCGAATCGCTGTCGCTCAATCTCGACCACATCCACGGCGACGATGCCGCATCGAAGGGACAATACCTGTTCGTGCTGACCGGCGATCGACCCGATCGCTCGTTGTACGACCACATCAACAGCTACACCGGCGAAGACGGTTCAGACGGCGTGGTGCGCATCGCCGCCGCCAACCTCAACGCGCGGCACGCGGTGCTCGCGCGCGATGATGGCGGCGCCGACGACGCGCTAGCACTGCATGTCACGCGAGCGCCACGCACGGCGTTCAAGCTGATCCCTGGCGCCGCCCATTCCGGCACGGACCAGGGCATCATGGCCGCCGTGCCGGATGCCACCATCGAAGCACTGCTGCGCTGCCTGCGCGTGAAAGACGCCGGCGGCTATCAGCAGCTGTGCGACGCCTTCGATGCGGAGAATGCGCAACGCGATGCCGATCGCGTCGAACTGGAGCAGGTCGGCCCGTTCTCCCCGCGCGTGCACATCCACGATCCACGCAGCTTGATGATCGTGCGGCTCACCGACGAAAGCGGCGAGCCGCTGCAGGGAAGCCGCCTGCTGCTCCAGGCCGGCACGCCACCGAACCCCGACTGGATGCCACAAGGCTTCATGCTCGACCGGCAGGCCAACAGCCATCAGCCGCACGTGGTGTCGATGTTCCTCAACCACACGCTGCTGTCGGGCAGCCCGCGCATCGCCGACCCCACCAACAGCCGCAAGACGCTGCGCGCTGCGACCGAAGTGCATCGCCCTTACAGCGCCAGCGTTCAACCGGCCGACCTCGCCGGCTTCGTCCATCACGCGGCGGCGGCCATGACGTCGTCCGACGATCTTTTCGACGCGCTCGGCCCACACCAGACCACGGTGCTGGACGTGGTGCTGCCGCGACTGGTGCATGAAGGCGTGTTCCGGCTTACCCAGGAACTGGCACCGGAAGACTTCAGCCACGTCGCGCCCGGCCCGGCCATTCCTTCCAGGTGACAGTCGCCTCCGCGTGCCGCATAGTCGCAAAAACTTGCGTCATGGATGCACGACCGGCCCGCCCAGGCCGGTCCATCACACGGAGGGGACAATGAAGAAGCTGATCCTGCTGGCGATCCTCGCCGGCCTCGCATGGTGGTACTTCGACCACAGCCGCCGCATGACCGAGGCGGACATCCGTGCCAGCTACGAAGCCGATGTCGACGCCATGCGCCGTTTCGACAGCGAGTTTCTGTGCGCACGCATGAGCGACGACTACGCTGGCAGCGAAACCTCGCGCCAGAACGACACCGAAGAGCATTTCGACAAGGCCGTCCAATGCCAGCGCATCAAGCAATCCATCGCGGCCATGCAACAGCTCAGCGTGGCCACCGGCGGCAGGCTGGCACTGAAGATCGACTACGAGATCAAGGCCATCGAACTGTCGCCCGATCGCAAGCGTGCTGACGTGCAGTCGGTATCGACCGCGAAACTGGGTGACATGACAATTGGGCGCGATCGCAGCACCGATCACCTGATCCGTCGCAACGGCCGCATCCTCAGCGTCGCGAGCGAAGCGAGGGTATGGAGTTACACGCCGCAGTAATCGTCATGGGGCGCAACCCCAATCGCACTGAAGGCGCGTTACATGAACATGAGCCCATCGAACGTGCCCTTGTTCCGTGCCCGATTCCCTTAGGCAGCAACCCGCATCGCCGGTGCCCGGCGCTTATCGCCGCGACCGCTTTGCCTTAACCTCCTCGTCCATGGATGCCTCCGTGGACGATGACGCAACGTTGATGCTCGCCTATGCGCAAGGCGAGCTGTCCGCGTTCGACACGCTCTACGCCAGGCACCGCGGCACGCTGTATCGCTTTCTGCTGCGCAGTGCGCGCGACCAGGCATTGGCCGAGGAGCTGTTCCAGGAAACCTGGAGTCGTGTCGTCGCGTCACGTGCGCGCTACACGCCGCAGGCCAAGTTCAGTACCTGGCTACTGCAGATCGCCCACAACCTGCTCATCGACAGTTACCGGCGAAAGCGCCCCATGGCCGATGGCGAAGAAGCGGAACAGGCACTTGGCAACCTGCCGGCTCCCGGACACGAGCAGCCCGAACATGTCCTGTCCGATTTCGAGCGTCGCAGGCGACTGCAGCGCGCGATTGAATCATTGCCCGACGAACAACGCACCGCCGTGCTGTTGCGGCTGGAAAACGACCTGAGCGTGGAGGAAATCGCGGAGATCACCGGCGTCGGCCGCGAAACGGCAAAATCGCGTCTGCGCTATGCCATGAACCGATTGCGCGAACAGATGGCCGAATGAATACGCACGATCACGACGACGATTCGCTGCACGGCGAAGACGAACTCAAGGCCTTGTACGGCAGCCTGCCGCGCAAGGAGCCTTCGCCGTCGCTCGACCAGGCCGTGCATCGCATGGCCGCCAATGCCGTGCGCCCGGCCAAACGCCGTGCACGCTGGCCGGCCATGGCCGCCAGCATCGCCGTGTTGGTGCTTGCCGGTGGCATCAGTTGGCGCCTGTACGAACAGTCGCCTGAACGGGCACCGCTGCCTGCGCCCGCTGCCACAAGCCAGGATGCGGCTACATCCGCTGGCCTCGCCGCGCCCGCACCCAAGGCCACGACCGAACCCGCGGCAACAGTGGCACCCTCACTCGCCACATCCACGCCGGCGATGGCGCAACGCCAGCATGAGTCCATCCGCACGGCGCTGAAGCCACGCGTGCTCCCAGCCGCTCCCTCCACGCGACGCGCAGTGCCGGCACAAGTAGCGCCGCCGGCACCGGCAGCGCAGGACCAGGTTATGGAAGCGTCCACCCCAGTTCCTGCACCGGCACCGCCAGCGTCGCAAGCGCCGGCCGCAGCCCAAGCCTATGCGCCCTCGCCACTGGCGCAGGAAGCCCGAGCCAACGACAGCCGACATGCCATGGCCGCGAAGATGATGGCTGCGCCAGCACCGGCCGCGGTCGCGCCGGCCGATCCGACGGCATCGAATCCCGCCGACAGCCCCGAGCAGGAGCTCGACAAGATCCGGCAGCTGTTCGCCCAGCAGCGCCGCGACGAGGCGCTACAGCGACTCTCCGCCTTCCGGCAGGCTCATCCGGATATTCCCGTGCCCGGCGATCTGCAGGATCAGCAAACCCACCATGAGTGACACGCTGTACACCCTCGCGACCGTTTTCCAGCACAGCGAGGACATCAAGAAGAGCCGCTTTCTTGCCCAGGCCGCACCAGTACAGACGCCGACCCAGGCGCTGGAATTCGTGCGGCAGGTGAGCGACCTCGCTGCCACGCACAATTGCTGGGCGTACCGCATTGGCCAGGACTATCGCTTCAACGATGACGGCGAGCCTGGCGGCACGGCCGGTCGCCCGATCCTGCAAGCCATCGAAGGCCAGGGCATCGACCGGGCCGTGGTGGTGGTGACCCGCTGGTACGGCGGCATCAAGCTTGGCGCGGGGGGACTGGCGCGCGCCTATGGCGGCACCGCCGCGGAATGCCTGCGCCTCGCCGACCGCACGCCCATCGTGGCCATGGCGCGACTGGGCCTTACCTGCGATTTCGGCGAACTCACACTACTCAAGGCTCGATTGCGCGAACTCGATGCAGACATCGTGGACGAACAGTTCGGTGCGGATGGAGCCACCCTGGAGATCCAGCTGCCCGAGCATCGCGTAGCCGAAGCCCAGGCACGTGTCACCGATATCAGCCGCGGCCGCCACGCGGCAAGAAGGCTGGATTGATATCGCAGCCCCATCGCCCCACGTAGTTGGCTTGTAGGGGCGAGCCAGCCCTCGGCACCCAACGAGACCCGAAACCGCCCATGACCGAAGCCGCCACCACGCAACGCCCCGCACGCCGCGTCGGCGCCCTGCTGCAGCTATGGCCGTTCGTAAAACCCCACCGCAAGCTGGCCCTGGGGTGGTTGGCGTTCCTCGCCATCTCGTCATCCGCCACGCTGGTGCTGCCCATGGCAGTACGGCACATGATCGACCAGGGGTTCATCCACTCGAACGCCTCGGCGATCAACGCCACCTTCCTCGGTCTGTTCGGCGTCGCTCTCATACTCGCGTTCGCCACGGCGGCCCGCTATTACTGCATCACGCTGCTGGGCGAACGTGCGCTGGCCTCGTTGCGGGCCAAGCTGTATTCGCATGTGATCAGGCTCGACGTCAGCTTTTTCGAGCGCAGTCGCGTCGGTGAACTGATCTCCCGCCTCGGCACCGATACGGAAGTCATCCAGGCCCTCATCGGGTCGGGCATCTCGGTCGCGCTGCGCAGCGCGGTGATGCTGCTGGGCGCCACGGCGATGATGATCTGGACCAGCCCGCGCCTCGCTGGCCTCACGGCGCTGGTGATTCCCGCCGTCATGCTGCCCATCCTGGTGTTCGGTCGCCGCGTGCAGAAGCTGTCGCGCGCCAGCCAGGATCGATTGGCCGACACCGCCGCCATCGCCAATGAAACGCTCAACGCCGCACCGGCGGTGAAAGCCTATGCGCGCGAAGACATCGAAAGCACGCGCTACGGTGCCGCAATCACACGGGCGCTCGCCACGGCACGCAAACGCATCGGCATGCGCTCCCTGCTGACCGCCACGGTGATCGTGCTGTTCTTCGGCGCGATCACCCTTGTGCTGTGGGCCGGTGCGCGCGACGTGCTGAATGGCACGCTGGGCGCCGGCGTGCTGGGGCAGTTCGTGCTGTATGCGATTTTCGCCGCCGGTTCGCTGGCCGGTCTCTCCGAGGTCTGGGGCGACGTATTGCGCGCCGCCGGCGCCATGGAGCGCATCGGCGAGCTGTTCGAAGAACGTGCCGAGATCACCAGCCCCGTGCAACCCACACCGCTGCCCAAGCCGGTACAAGGCGCGCTGCGATTCGAGCACGTGTCGTTCCATTACCCATCCCGGCCCGACGCGCCCGCGCTGCACGACTTCGACCTGTCCATTCGCCCGGGCGAAACCGTGGCCCTCGTCGGCCCGTCAGGCGCGGGCAAGAGCACGGTGTTTGCGCTGCTGCTTCGCTTCTATGACCCGCAGACCGGTCGCATCACGCTCGATGGTGTCGACCTGCGCGCGCTGGCGCTGCCGGAGTTGCGCGGCACCATCGCCTTGGTGCCGCAGGAAACCGTGATCTTTGGCGGCAGCGCGGCCGACAACATTCGCTTCGGTCGCCAGGATGCGGATGACGACGAAGTGCGCGACGCGGCGCGGGCCGCCGAAGCGCATGAGTTCATCAGCGCGATGAGCAAGGGCTACGACGAAGAACTGGGTGAACGCGGCGTGCGCCTCTCCGGCGGCCAACGCCAGCGCATCGCCATCGCGCGAGCGATTTTGCGCGACGCGCCCTTGCTGTTGCTGGACGAAGCGACTTCGGCACTCGATGCGCAATCCGAAGCCGCCATCCAGCAGGCACTGGAACGACTGGAGAAAGGGCGCACCACGCTCGTCATCGCTCACCGCCTTGCCACCGTGCAGCGCGCCGATCGCATCGTGGTGATGGACGGCGGCCGCATCGTGGCACAGGGCACGCACCAGAGCCTGTTGGCCGAGGGCGGCCTCTACGCGGAACTGGCCAGGCTGCAGTTCACGACGTAACGAGAGCGACGCCCGGCGACGGTGCCGTCAAGGCGCCGGGCCCACCGCCCAGGCCTCAACCAGCGCACGCACCTGCGCCTCATCGGTACGGATTTCGCCGTCGGCCATGTCCAACGTATCGACGGGCCGATGAGTCATGCCCGAAGCATGTGCCCGCTTGGCCGAAGCGTGCAGCTCATGGGCGCCGGTCAGCGCGGCGATGCGGGCGATGTTGCCGGGCGTGACGCCAGCACCCGGCATCACCAACAACCGCCCGTTCGCTTGAACGACGCGTTCACGGATGCGCTCAGCCCCTTCCAAAGCGGAACGCGCACCTCCCGACGTCAGAACACGCTCGGCGCGCAAGGCAATGATGTCCTCCAGCGCGCGCGCCTGATCCCGCACGAGATCGAAGGCGCGATGGAAGGTGATGCCCATGCGCCCCGCCGCCGCGGCAAGCTCGCTGCAGCCATCCATGTCCACGTCACCCTCGGCATCGAGCACGCCAAACACGACGCCATCGCAACCGAGCGCGGCGCACGCTTCGATATCGCGACGCATGGTGGCTCGCTCATGACCGCTGTAGAGAAAATCACCCGCACGCGGACGGATGAGCACGTAGAGCGGTAGCCTTACATGCTCGCGCACGAGGGCGATCTCGCCGTGCGAAGGCGTCAAACCGCCCAGCTCCAATGCCGTGCACAACTCGATGCGTCCGGCACCGCCTGCTTGCGCGGCCAACGCCGAGTCCAGCGAGTTGGCTGCCACCTCCAGCAAGCGTGCGGCCATCTCAGTACACGCTCTTGGAGGGCAGCAAACCGTCCTGTCGCTTCGCGTCGCATACGGCGTAGGAGAAGCCCGGCTGGATCGCGAACGCGCCCACGTCGCCATGCTTGTTCATCGCAAGGAAACCGACCTGCAGGTCTTTGGACGCATTCGGTCGCTTCTTGACGATGCGCATGACGGCTTCCTGGCAAGCCTCCTGCGGCGAGCGGCCCTGGCGCATCAGTTCGACCACGAGGAAACTGCCGGCATTGCGGATCACTTCCTCGCCCACGCCGGTCGAGGTCGCGCCGCCCACGTCGCCATCCACATACAGGCCCGCGCCGATGATCGGGCTGTCGCCCACGCGACCGCGCATCTTCCAGGCCATGCCGCTGGTGGTGCAGGCGCCGGCCAGTCGGCCGCTGGCGTCGATGGCCAGCATGCCGATGGTGTCGTGGTTGTCCTTGCCCCCTGGCATGCCGGTCTTGCCGTAGTCCCGCACTTCGCTGTTCGCCGAGGGCTGGTAGCGGGCGGTCTTCAGCCACTCCTTCCACGCCTGCTCCGACTCGGGCGTCAGCAATTCTTCCTTCTTGAAGCCCTCCTCCAGGGCGAACTGCAGCGCACCATCGCCCACCAGCAGCACGTGCGGCGTGCGCTCCATCACCCGGCGAGCCACCTGGATCGGGTGGGCGATGTGCTCCAGCGCCGCCACGGCGCCGCAACTGCCGTCCGCATCCATGATGCTGGCGTCGAGGGTCACGTGGCCGTCGCGGTCCGGGTAGCCGGCGCGTCCCACGCTGTGATTCTTCATGTCCGCCTCGGGCACCATCACACCGGTCTCGACCGCATCCAGTGCATGACCGCCCTTGGACAGCACCGCCCAGGCGGCCTGATTGGCGGCCACGCCAAAGTCCCAGGTCGAAATGACGCGCGCGCCAGCGGCGCCCTTGGAGGGCGCCGCCGTACCCGCGTCTGCCTTGCCGGCCAAAGCCAGGGCCGAGGCGCCCAGCAGCGAAGCTTTCAGAAAATCTCTACGGTCTGTCATTTCTGCTCCGATCGTTCGTTTCGCAAAAACAGAAAGCCCCGCGCCTTTCGACGCGGGGCTTCCTAATCACTCTGATGAGCGGCGCGTTGCCGGCTCGTCGAGATCAACCAGCGATTTCGACGCCCGAAGCCTGGGCGCCCTTCGGACCCGTGGTGACTTCGAACTTCACGCGCTGACCTTCCTGCAGGCTACGAAAGCCCTTGGCGTTGATCGCCGAAAAGTGGACGAACACGTCCTCCCCACCGTCCTCGGGCGCGATGAAGCCGAAACCCTTGGCATCGTTGAACCACTTGACCGTACCGAAACGCATTGCGTGAACCTCTGAATCATGGACTGGATGCACCACGGTATAGCGCTGAACCACCTTGACCCCTTGGTCCGCCGCCCCTGGCACAGCCGAAGTATCAACATGTTTGATGGCAAAGCGCAATATGGGTATGACTTTGGCACGATCAAAATCCCGGACGATTGCTCACCTTTTGAGCAATACCCCGAGGATGCGGGGTACCTCGGCGGTCGCCGCGGCCAGATGGGCGAAGATTTCCTCGATGCTGATCTCGGCCTCGTCGCCGCAACCGGCGGCAAAGTTGGCCACCAGGGCCAGGCAGGCGTATTCCAGGTCCAGTTCACGGGCGAGCACCGCCTCGGGCATGCCGGTCATGCCCACCAGGTCGCAGCCGTCGCGCTTCATGCGGACGATCTCGGCGCGGGTCTCCAGGCGCGGACCCTGGGTGGCGCCATAGCAGCCGCCGTCGATCACCGACACGCCGGCAGCGGACGCCGCGTCGATCAGCTCGCGCCGTAGCGCTTCGGTATAAGGCTCGCTGAAATCGATGTGGCGCACTTCCGCACCCTCCACATCGCAAAAGCTGGTGTAGCGGCCGTGGGTGTAATCAATGACCTGATCAGGCACCACGATGACCCTCGGGCCCATGTCGGCGCGGATGCCACCGACGGCATTGACGCCGATGACGCGGCGTGCGCCCAGCGAATGCAGGGCCCAGAGATTGGCCCGGTAATTCACGCGATGCGGCGGCACGGTATGGCTTTCGCCGTGGCGAGCCAGGAAGGCCACGCGACGCCCGGCGAACTCGCCGACCACCACGTCGCCCGAAGCCGTGCCGAAAGGCGTGTCGACGCTGTGGCGGGACGTGTTCTCCAGTCCCGGGAAGTTGTACAAGCCGCTGCCGCCGATGACGGCCAGATCGATAGTCACGGGTCGTTCCTGTTTCAAAATTAAAGTTCGGTGGCCGCGGCGGTCAGCCGATCGGCGAATGCCTGGAGGTGACGGCCCAGCGCTTCGCGCGTGCGTTCATCGGCGAGCCTGCCCTCGATGATCTTGGTATGCGCCTGGAACACCAGCACGTCGCCCTGCGGCTCGGTACGCGCACCGGCGCGACGCAATACCAGGCGCAACTGGTCCTGCGCACGCACGGTACCGGTGATACCCGGGCTAGCCCCGACGATGCACACCATCTTGCCGGTGAGCGCGGCCGCCTGGCGCGACTTGCCGATGCGCGATGCCCAGTCCACGGCATTCTTCAGCACGCCGGTGATGCCGCCGTTGTATTCCGGACAGGCGACGAGGATGCCGTCGGCATTGTCGATGGCGCTCTTGAAGGCCGTGACCGGTGCCGGATCGCCCTGCTCTTCCACGTCCTGGTCGAACAGCGGGAGGTCGTGCAGGCGATGAATGACGATGTTCATGCCTGCCGGCGCGAGTTCCTGAGCCGCATGCAGCAACGCCGTGTTGAAGGAAGCCTGCCGCAGGCTGCCGGAAATGCCGAGTATGTTCATGCGTCCCACTCCTCACGGTATGGCCGGCGACGCCGGCCAGGCCTGGCTCACTTCAGCGCGTAGATGCCCGGAAGGTTGCGGCCCTGCTCGTGGTAGTCCATGCCAAACCCGAACACGTAGCGATCCGGCAGCACGACGCCGTTGAAGTCGGACGCAATGCCTTCGACCAGGCGATCGTGCTGCTTGGTGCACAGGCTGACCACCAGCACGCGTCGCGCGCCGCGGCGCAGGCAGTCGTCACGCACTGCCTTGAGCGTGTGGCCTTCGTCGAGGATATCGTCCACCAGCAATACCGTCCTGCCGGAGAGATCCGCCATGGGCTCGCGCAGCCAATGGAGTTCGCTACCCGAGGTCGCGCCGCGATAGCGCGTGGCGTGGACGTAGTCGAACTCCATGTCGGTACGGATCGCGAGCGCCAGATGGCCGGCGAAGATCAATGCACCGTTCATCACCGTGAGAAACACGGCACGCTCGCCATCGAGGTCGGCGTCGATGCGGCGCCCCATGTCCGCAATGACCGATTCCAGGTCCGCGCGATTGAACAGCAGGTCGGCATCAGCCAGCGCTGCCGCGAGTGAAGGGATGTTGTTCATACTGCGGATGATCCTTCCACGGCATGGAGCGCCGTGATGCGCGCGATGAAGCGGTCGCGCTGGGGGTTGTCGAGAAGTCCGTCCCAGGTGGAGGCGACGGCGCCGCGCAGGGCGGCCAGGCGCTCGGGCGCCGCGGCCGCACGGCCACGCACGGCGGCAATGGCTTCGTCGACCACGTTGGGAAAACAGGCGAGAACCAGGTCGCAGCCGGCGTCCAGATGGGCATGCACGCGCCCGGCGACATCGCCGGCAGCGCCGGCTGCCGCCATGCTGATGTCGTCACTGATTACCGCGCCATTGAAGCCCAGTTCGCCACGCAGGATCCCTTCGATCCAGCGTCGCGAGAAGCCAGCGGGCTGCGCATCGACCTCGGGGTAGATGACGTGCGCGACCATCACTGCCTCCGCATGAGCGGCGATGCATTCCGCGAACGGCACGAGATCGTCGCGACGGATGGTATCGAGCGGACGCGGATCGACGGCTGCGGCCTTGTGCGTATCGACGGCCACGGAGCCATGACCCGGAAAATGCTTGAGCACCGCGGCCATGCCGCCCAGGTGCATGCCGCGCACATAGGCTTGAGCCAGTTCGGCCGCAATGACCGGATCGGCATGGAAAGCACGCGGGCCGATGGCGGCGTTGCCGCGGGCAAGATCGACCACGGGCGCGAAACTGAAGTCAACGCCGCTTGCACGCAGTTCGCTGGACATTACCCAGGCATGTTCCTCGGCCAGGCGAATGGCGTTTTCCGCATCGCGGGCATATTCCGAGCCGATGGCCGACAGCGGCGGAAGACGCGTGAACCCTTCGCGGAAGCGCTGTACCGGGCCACCCTCCTGGTCGACGGCGACGAGCATGTCCTCGCCACCGACGTCGCGAATGGCGTCAACCAGCGCCATCAGCTGCTCGCGCGATTCGAAATTACGCGCAAAAAGGATGACGCCCGACACGCCTGGTGCGGTGAGGCATGCATGCTCCGCAGGCGCCAGCGTGGTGCCGGCCAGTCCGATCATCAACATGCGCTGGCGTCTCCTGCAGCCTGTCGCTCGTCCTGGGTCCAGTGGCCGTAGGGGTGTGCGATCAGATTGACGTTGTAGTACCGCGCGAGATGACTCACTTCGCGACCGAGCCACGCCGGGCGCGGAAAGGCGGCGTCCTGCGTGGGCAGCTCCACCTCGGCCACCACCAACCCGGCGTTGTCGCCGAAGAACTCATCCACCTCGAATAACACGCCATCGACGACGACGTGATGACGGATCTTTTCCAGCACGCCATCGCACAGGGTTGCCAGCATCTGCTCGGCGTCCGCGAGGGGAATCGGGTATTCGTATTCCGCGCGCTCGATACCCAGCTGCGCCGACTTGATGTTCAACCAGGCCCGTTCGCCAATGCGGCGTACCCGCACCGAGGCCAGCGCGTTGCCGTCGCGCAACGCCTTTGCGCCAACCAGATAACCCTGCGCGATACGTTCGCTGTGCGAGGCAGCGTCGCGCCAATCGTCGCCGCTGAGGAGAAATTTGCGTTCGATCTCAATACCCACGACAACTCCCGGCTCTTGGTGACGAGTGCGGCCTGGCTCGACCGCTCGTTTTTTCTTCGCATTCACGGATGAATGCACAAGCGGTCAGCGCTCGAACAGGGCGATCGACTCGACGTGGGCGGTGTGCGGAAACATATCCATCACGCCGGCCGCGCTCAAGCGGAAGCCATGCTTCTGTACCAGGATGCCTGCATCGCGCGCCAGCGAACCTGGATGGCAGGAGACGTAGACGATGCGGCGGGTTTCCTTGTGCGGCAGGTATTCGAGGACCTTGTCGGCGCCCGCACGCGGCGGATCGAGCAGCAGCTTGTCCCAGGGCTGTCGCGCCCAATGGGCTTGCCGCTGGTCTTCGAACAGGTTCGCCACCTCGAAGCGTGCATGCGTGACGCCGTTGCGGGCGGCATTCTCGGCGGCGCGCTCGACCAGCCCATGCTCGCCTTCCACGCCGACCACTTCGGCGACACGTCGGGCGATCGGCAAGGTGAAGTTGCCCAGGCCGCAGAACAGATCCAGCACGCGATCGGTGGGCTGCGGATCAAGCAGCTCCATCGCGCGGGCCATCATGCGCTGGTTCATGCCGGCGTTGACCTGCACGAAGTCGAGTGGTCGAAATTCCAACTCCACATCTTCGATCGCCGGGTCGCCGCTCGGGATACGGAAGGCCAGGCGCGGATGCTCGGGCCACAGCGGATGCACGCTGCTGACGCCGCCCGGCTGCAGGTAGATGGCAAAGCCGTGTTCCCTGCCGAACGCCATCAGCGCGTCACGATCGCGCTCGCTCAGCGGCGACATGTGGCGGAACACCAATGCCACCACGTCGTCACCCGCGGCGAATTCGATCTGCGGAATGTCGTTGGCAGCATCCATGCCGCTCACCAGCTCCGCCAGCAGGCCGATCTTCGGGCCGATGGCCGGGTGCACCACTTCGCACTGGGTGATGTCGGCAACAAAGCGCGGATTGCTCTCCTCGCGAAAACCGACCAGGACACGACCCTTCTTCGCCACCGAGCGTACCGACAGGCGGCCTTTGCGACGATAGCCCCAGGGCTCATCGGTGAGCGGCGGCAACCACAGGGCCGGCTCGACCTTGCCGATGCGCTCGAAGTTGTCCTTCAGCACGCGCTGCTTCACTTCGATCTGGGATGCGGCGTCCAGATGCTGCAGCGAGCAGCCACCGCACTGGCCAAAGTGTCGGCAACGCGGCTCTACGCGATGCGGCGAGCGGGTGACCAGCTCCACCACCTCCGCTTCGTCGTAGTGACGGTGGCGCTTGCGAATGCGCAGCTTCACTTCCTCGCCCAACAGCGCACCGCTGACGAAAACGGCCTTGCCGTCGATGCGGGCGACGCCTTTGCCATCGTGGCTGAGGTCGGTGATGGTGGCTTGAAGTTCATTCATGGATACGACGTCTTCCAGAAACGCACACGCCCGAGTCAGGCAGACCCGGGCGCGGCAGTCGGGCAAAGAAAGGGCGAACGGCTTACTTCTGCTTCCAGGCGCCCGAAGAGTCCTGATAATACCAGCCCGCGCGGGCCCGCTCGATCCAGCCCTTGGCGAACGTGGCGCGGATCTGCGACTCCCACTCCGGGTGGTTGTTGGCATTGGCCACCTCGCGATAGAGCGCATTGCGGTCGCGATTCTCGTCGGCCACCGCGGCATTCACCCCAGCCCGCTGGTCCAGCGGCACCTTGGCGGCATCACGCACGGCCACCAGGCCATCGTGCGTGAATCCGACGGCCCCGCTGTTGAACAGCGGCGCCAGCGTGCTGCGAAAGCGCTCCTGCATGCGCCCGTGGATCGCCTCGGTCGTCGCCGTCTGGATGCGCAGGTTGGGCACATCCGCCGCGTAGGCCGCCGGGATCAGCAGGTCCAGCAACATGGCGGACGGCTGGTTGTCTTTCTTAGGGGGCGGCGACGGCTCGTTGTCCTTCGATCCCGACGCGGGTGCGCTGTCGATCACCGTGCCAATGAACTGGTCGGCGGCCTTCTGCGCCGCCGCCTCGGGGAAATACACATTAATGGTGACGCACCCCACCAGCGCGACCATCAACATGGTCAACAATCCATAGACGAGCTTGCGCATGTTCGACTCCTTCGGGTGTGGGGATGCGGGATGCTTAGTGGACTTCCGGTCCGTTGCCTTCGATGGCGCTCTTGAGGCGGCGTACCAGGGTGGGCCAGTCCACCTGGGTCTGATGCCCGATCACCTGCAGGCGCGGCAAGCCACTGCCTTCGACGATAGTGTAGCCGTCCGCCTCATTCTCCAGGCCGCTCATGTGGCAGACGGAAGCTTGCAACGTGCAGTTCAAGCCGATGCGCTTGTAACCGAAGGTCTTGAACAGCTTCAGCACCGCACCCTGCAGTCCGGCTGCCACACCGCCACCACCCACGGCGGTGAGGTTGTTCACCGCGCGCTGGCTGATGCGCCCGCCACTGCCGGCAAGCAGGCTGGCCTGAAAGGCCACCGGGTTCCAGTTGACCAGGCGGAGATCATTGATCGAGCCATCCATCCGACCGGTGATGCTGCCGAAGTCGAACACACTGGTCATCGCGGCGAGATCGAGCTGCCGCAGCTGCACGTCGGCCGACATCACCGGGCTCGGACTGAACGGTCCTTGCAGCGACAGGCGCGTGATGTCGAGGAAGCCATCGAACACATTCACCGACAGGCCGCCATCGAACTCGAAACGATCATCCACCCAGCGTAATGCGGGAATGGCGCCAGCCAATGTTCCCTGGAATTCCGGCCAACCCATGGCACGCGAGAAGGCGGCCATGTCGATCCCGGTAAAGGTCATCGAGGTGGCCAGGCGACGTCCCTTTGCGGCTGCCGGGCGCCACTCGAAGTCGCCAATGCGCGCGTGACCGTTCAGCACCGGCACTTCCAGCGGCCGTTGCAGACTCAATGCGCCGTCTCGGCTTTGCCAGCGCGACTGCGATGCGCCGTTGGCGATGCGATAGACCTGAAGATCCTGCCAAGCCAAGGTCGTCGCGGGACGATCGCCGTCCACGGCCCAGTCCAGCCCGCCACGCAGCCCCTTGACCGCCAGGTGACCCGAGCCGTCGGCGACATCGATGCCTTCGGTGGCGAACGAGAAGCTGCGCAGGCCGTTGCTGCCGATGTCCATCGACCCACTGAGCTGGCCGTCGATACGCATGTCACGCATACCGAGCGTGGCGAGCCAGGCTTGGCCGTAACGCTGGTAGGCCGCGGGGAAACGCGTCTGCAGGCGGTCCAGCTTCAGCCGCTGCAGATCGCCCTTCGCGCTGAATGCCATGGTGCCGTCCAGTTGCAGCGCATCGGCATCCGCCACCCGCAGCCGCGTCAGGTCGATAGCCCCGTTCTGGGTGGCAGCCGACAGGCTCAATTGCACCGAATGCTCCGGCAGTCGGGCGAAGATGGGGCCGAGCAGCAGCTCACCGCCGCGCAGGCTGGCATCCAGGTCGATGCGCGAAGGCGCACTAGTGCTGTCGATGTTCAGCCGGCCGTTTCCGTTGACGCCCTGCCCGGCCAGCGTGCCGCTCGGCGTATCGAAGCCGCCACCGTTCAAGGCGAACTGGCCCGAGGCCTGGATACCCTTGTCGGCCATGTCCAGCGCGATATCGGCATCCAGCTTGCCGGCCGTGGCCCGTCCCGACCAGACCGTGCTCAACACACCCTGCAACCAGATCGCCGGCACCCCTTTCAGACTGATCTGCGCGTGGGTCGGCTGGTCCAGTGGCAAGGCGGTGCTGGCCTGGGACTGGCCCTGGCTGATGTTGATCTCCAGCGTATTGGCGGCCTCGTCGATGATCATGCCGACGCTGGCGTTGCCCAACGCCCCGCCCGGCGCTCCGGCCAGTTGCATGGTTCCATCGAACAACCAGCGCATGTGCGTGTCGCGCTGAAGGGTGCCCTGAAGGTCCACCTCAACCCGCTTCCAGCCCATCGCCGGGAGCTCGGTCTTGGCCGAGCGCAAACTGAGCTTCAGCCCGCCCTGGCCGTCCTCACCCAACTGGGCCTGGACGTCCTGCATCTTCAGGCCCGGTACGCTGACAGCCTTGGCGCCCAGGGCCACGTCTGCCCACGCGGACGGCGCGAGTCCGACCCCGAGCAGGAGCATGAGAATGAGCAGCAGGTGACTTGATGTGGGGCGCATGACGCGCCATTCTGCCAAAACCAGCTGAACGACACGGACTAGTCATGTTCAACACGCTTGCCAGCGATCCTTCGCACGCCCGTCGTGCCCCGGACACCGTCCGCGCCCTGGTGGCCGATGACGACCCCACCAGCCGTCTTTTCCTGGTCGAGGCCTTGCGCAGCCTGGGGCTGGATGCCCAGGCCTGCCATGACGGTGCTGCAGCCATCGCCCTGGCACACGACGAAGCGTTCGACCTGCTGTTGCTGGATTGCCGCATGCCCGGTGCCGGCGCGGAGGAAGTGCTGGCCGCGCTTCGCCAAGACCCCGAGGCTCGCTCCAGTGATTGCACCGCAGTGGCGACCAGCGCCGAGATGGATGCCATGGAACGCCAGCGCCTGCTGGCCGCCGAATTCAGTGAAGTCCTGCAGAAGCCCTGCAACGTCGCTGACCTGAGGCGCATCCTGGCCTTGGTGCAAGCTGGCAGCACCAACCTTCCATTGCTCGACGACGCCCAGGCCATCGCCACCATGGGCGACGCCGACGTCGTGAAAGCCATGCGCACCCTGCTGCGCGCGGAACTGGTCGGCCTCTACCAAGATATGGACGCACTGCGCGACGACCCCGCGTCATTGGCAGAACGACTGCACCGCCTGCGTTCGTCCTGCGGCTTCTGCGGCGCCTCGGCGCTCGCTACGCAAGCCACGCTCCTGCAGCGTCATCTGAAGCTGGGACATTCAGGCTCGCTCGCGCCACTGTCGCGATTCCGCAAGGCCCTGATGGCGACCATCGAGGCGCTGGGAACCGAGGTCGCCTGACTGCAACCCCTGGCTCAGCGTCGCGACATGGCGGCGCCGAGCACGTGCCAAGCGTGCAGTTCAGCGCCGCCAAGATGGAAGCGGATGACTTCGCGCATCATCACGCGCAGCGCCGACAGACCCGCCGTGTCCGGCATGCGGTCCGCCGCCAGCGCCAGCAGGTCGCTGCCACGCAGCGCATGTGCGGTGCCGGCTCGACAGGGCGAGGGCCCCATCTCGGCGTGATAGCGGTAGAACTGCGCGTCCTCCACCGGTTCGCCCGACTCCGCTTCGTATTCCAGCTGGAGGGCGTAACCCACCGCCTCCAGCAGATCCCGCTCGAAACGACGCAGCGTCCACGCCAGCGGCTCGGTCGCGGCCAGTCGCCCCACGGTCCGCGCGTACGCGTCGTACAACTCCGGATGAGGATCCTGGCGCCCGGTAAGCCGTACCACGAGTTCGTTGAGATACAAGCCAGCCAACCCCGCCTCGCCTGACAGGCGTTGCAGCGCGCCAATGCCTTCCACACCAGTCAGGGTGGCGAGCTCTCCCCTGGCCATGAGGTCCAGAGCCAGCGGCTGGAAGGGCTCGAGTTGCGCACGCTGCAGGCGGGACTTCTCTGCGCGCACACCACGCGCGACCACGCCGATGCGGCCGTGATCCCGCGTCAGGCACTCGAGCAGCAGTGAGGTCTCGCGGTAGGGACGAGAGTGCAGGACATACGAGGGCTGTTGCTCGATGCGCATCGGGCGACCGAATCAGGGCAAAGTGATGGGCGGCCCGATGGTCTTCAATCGGTATAGCCGAACTTCTTCAGCATGGTTTCGTCGTCGACCCAGCCTTCGCGCACCTTCACCCACAGGCGCAAGAACACTTTCCGCTCGAAGGCGCGCTCCATATGGCGCCGCGCGCCGCTGCCGATGGCCTTGAGCTGGGCGCCGCCATTGCCGATCACGATGGCCTTCTGTCCTTCGCGCTCGACCCAGATCACGGCATGGATTTCCGCCACGCCGTCGGGACGATCCTTGAACTGCTCGATCTCCACCGTGGTGGCATACGGCAGCTCCTGATCCAGGCGCAGCATCAGCTGCTCGCGCACCATTTCCGCGGCGAGGAAGCGCTCGCTGCGATCGGTGATTTCGTCTTCGCCGTATACCGGCGGCTGCACCGGCAGGCGCTTGAGGATGCCCTGCTCCAGCTCCTTGAGACCCTTTTCCTTGAGCGCACTGACGTAGTACACGTCGTCGAAACTGTGGCGCGTCATCAGCTCGGCCACGAACGGCAACATGGCTGCCTTCTCCTTGGCGAGATCGACCTTGTTGATGACCAGCAGCCGCGGCACTTTCTGCTCCACCAGCGCTTCGTACAGCGCCTCGTCCTCGTCGGTCCACCGCCCCGCCTCGATCACCTGCACGACCACGTCGACTTCGCTGATCGCCGAGCGCGCCGCACGATTGAGGCTGCGGTTCATGGCGCGCTTGGCGCCGCGATGCAGGCCGGGCGTGTCCACGTACATGATCTGGCCCGCATCGCTGGTGGCGATGCCAAGGATTCGATGACGCGTAGTCTGCGGTCGCGGGCTCACGATCGACAGGCGAAAACCGATCAGCGCGTTGAGCAGCGTCGACTTGCCAACATTGGGCCGCCCTGCCAGAGCCACTGTTCCACAGCGGAAATCGTCATGGGGCAATTCGGCAGGTGCGCCGAGGCCGAAATCGTCGTTGTCGTTCATGTTCAAAGCCTGTATCGGGTTTGCGCAAGCCGGCCGGCCTGAACCGGCGCGCTCCGCGCGGGAAACGTGAGGGAAGTGTATGTCGTCAGTGGCGAAAGCGGTGTAACGCCTTCGCCTGGCGAAGCCGGAACCAAGCCCCGGACGGCTTCAGCCTGGCTGGCCCTGAAGCTGGCGCAGCACGATTTCCGCCGCTTCCTGCTCAGCCGCCCGGCGGCTGCTGCCACGCCCTTCGGCACGGATCGGCATGGGTTCGGCAATCTGGCAGACCACATCAAACGTCTTGGAGTGATCCTCGCCGTGGCTGTCCACCAGTTCGTACTGGGGCAGGGGCCAGCCCTGGCCCTGCAGCCATTCCTGCAGGCGCGTCTTGGCATCCTTGGACGATCTCGGAATGGCCGCCACCAGCGGTTCGAACAATGCCCGCACCACGGCGCGGCATTCGTCAAAACCGGTATCGAGATAAACCGCAGCCACCAGGGCTTCGAAAGCATCGGCGAGAATGGAATCGCGACGGAAGCCCCCGCTCTTGAGCTCGCCCGACCCCAGCTTCAACTCGTCGCCCAGCTCCAGCTCACGCGCGATGACGGCAAGCGCCTGCCCATTGACCAGCTGCGCTCGCAAGCGCGAAAGCTCGCCTTCGCTCGCATGGGGATGCGCCTCATACAGCAACTCGGCGATGACCACGCCCAGCAAGGCATCGCCGAGGAACTCCAGCCGCTCGTTGTTCGGCTTGCCCGCGCTGCGGTGTGTCAGCGCCAACTGCGCCAGCGCGGGGTCGCGGAAACGGTAAGCGAGTCGTGTCAAATCAAGAGCCTGCGATCAGCCACCGACGTTGCCCTGCAGCATCACGCTCTTTTCGAAATGCAGCAGGAAGTCGATGTTGTACAAGAAGGCAACGCGCTTGTCGTAGGAGACATTCAACTCCGCGCCATTGCCGCTACGTTTGAGGGTGATGTCCTTGGGCTTGATGGTGGCATCGTCCACGTACTGGACGTCCATCTTGAAGAGAAGATCACGCCGCAAATCATCCAGCGTCTTACCTTCCACGCCGCTGGAAGCCACTTGGCTCATCGCCTTGCTGACGCCCAGGAACTCAATATAGGAAGGCACCAGTTTCATCGCCATGTAGCCGAAAAACGCCGCAATGGCCAACACAAACAAAAACCCGATCAGGGTGATGCCCGACTGCTTCGATTTCATAGTCCCCTCGCTATGCCGTTCCGCTGCGAATTCTGGTTGATGGGCAGCCGAATCGTTCAACGCGGCGCCGTGCGGTCATTGTCGCCGCAACGGGGCGCCGCCGTCACTCCGGCACTGTCAACACACGTCACGCTTTTTCAGTGTATGACCGTGCCCATGCGATGGAAGGCAACGCCCGAACCGGTCCAGCTCAGCCAGATCAGGAAGGCCTTGCCCGCCAGGTTCTGCTCCGGCAGGCAGCCCCACCAGCGGCTGTCGGTGCTGTTGTACCGATTGTCGCCCATGGCCAGGTAGCAGCCCTGCGGAACCACCAGCGGGACCCGTGCGTTGGGCAGCGGCGGCGGAATGGCATAGTTGGGCATGCGGGCGGTCAGGTGATTGACCACCCCGCCCTGGCCGTTGGGCAGGTGCTCATTCCATACCGTAGCCCCCATCTCCAGCATGAGGCGCGATTCCGGTCGCTTCGGGTCGCCCTCGTAGGGACCGATCAGGTCGGCAGCCACCGGCTCGCCATTGACGATCAGCTGGTCGCCCCGCATTTCCACGCGGTCGCCGGGCATGCCGACGATGCGCTTGATCCAGTTCTGGCTGGGCACTGGCGCATGCGGGTCGGCGCAACTCTGGTCGCCACTGCGCACCAGCTTGCCGCCGTCCTCGCACAGATACCCCGGGAAGCGGAATACCACCACGTCGCCGCGCTTGGGCTCGCCCAGGCTCAAGAACTTGTTGTTGAAGGCCGGCATGCGCAGGCCGTAGGCGAACTTGTTCACCAGGATGAAGTCGCCCACGTCCAGCGTCGGCATCATCGAACCGGAGGGAATGCGAAACGGCTCGGCCACGAACGAACGCAGCAACAACACCACCAGCACGACCGGAAACAGCGAACGCGACCAGTCCACGACCACCGGTTCGCGCACTTCGCCACCGGTCGCTTCGGCCTTGGCCTTGCGCGATCCATAGAAGAACAGGCGGTCAAGGCCCCACACCACGCCGAACAGCACGGTCAGGCCAAGTAGAATCGCCGAAAAGTCGAAATCCATGCCCTACTCCAAAGGTTGGCCGACGCGTCGGCGCCGGATCCGCAGTTTTATTTATCCACCTTCAATACGGCAAGGAAGGCTTCCTGTGGAATCTCCACGCGGCCCACCTGCTTCATGCGCTTCTTGCCTTCCTTCTGCTTCTCCAGAAGCTTCTTCTTGCGGCTGACGTCACCGCCGTAACACTTGGCCAGCACGTTCTTTCGCAGCGCTTTCACCGTGGAACGGGCGACGATCTGCGCGCCGATCGCGGCCTGGATCGCCACGTCGAACTGCTGGCGCGGGATGAGGTCCTTCATGCGCTCGACCAGGTCGCGGCCGCGACGCTCCGCATGGATGCGATGCACGATCAGGCTCAGCGCATCCACGCGATCGCCATTGATCAGCACGTCGACGCGTACGAACGGACCCGCTTCGAAGCGCTCGAAGTGATAGTCCATCGAGGCGTATCCGCGCGATACCGACTTCAGGCGATCGAAGAAGTCCAGCACCACTTCGGCCAGCGGCATTTCGTAAGTGATCTGCACCTGCGTAGCGAGGTACTGGATTGAACGCTGCACGCCACGCTTTTCCTCGCACAGCGTGATGATGTTGCCGATGTAGTCCGGCGGCGTGAGGATGTTGGCAACAATGATCGGCTCGCGAATCTCGGCGATCAGGTTCGCCGCGGGCAGCTTGGCCGGGTTGTCCAGCATCATTACCGAGCCGTCGGCCTTCAGCACTTCATAGACCACCGTCGGAGCGGTGGTGATGAGATCGAGGTCGTATTCGCGCTCGAGGCGTTCCTGCACGATTTCCATGTGCAGCATGCCGAGGAAGCCGCAGCGGAAACCGAAGCCCATGGCTTCGGAACTTTCCGGCTCGAAGAACAGCGCTGCATCGTTCAGGCGCAGCTTGTCCAGCGCTTCACGCAGGGCCGGATAGTCATCGGCCGAGACCGGGAACAGGCCGGCAAACACGCGGGGCTGCATGGTCTGGAAGCCCGACAGCGGCTTCTCGGCCGGCTTGCCAGCCGACGTCAACGTGTCCCCTACCGGTGCGCCATGCACGTCCTTGATGGACGCGGTGATCCAGCCCACTTCGCCCGGCGCGAGCTTGTCCAGCTTCTTGCGCTTGGGCGTGAACACGCCCACTTCGCTCACTTCATGCGCGCGACCGGTCGACATTACCAGCAGCTTGTCGCCCGGCTTGATCTCGCCCTGCACGACGCGGACCAGCGACACGACGCCGAGATAGTTGTCGAACCACGAGTCGATGATCAGCGCCTGCAGGCGATCGGTATCGCCCACTTTCGGTGGCGGGATGCGCGCCACAATGGCTTCCAGCACCTCGATCACGTTCTGGCCGGTCTTGGCACTCACGGCGACAGCGTCGTCCGCGTCGATGCCGATGACCGCCTCGATCTCGCCCTTCACCTTTTCGGGGTCGGCAGTCGGCAGGTCGATCTTGTTGAGCACCGGCACAACTTCCAGGCCCATTTCGACGGCCGTGTAGCAGTTGGCCACCGACTGCGCTTCCACGCCTTGCGCCGCATCCACCACCAGCAGCGCGCCTTCGCAGGCGGCGAGCGAGCGGCTGACTTCATAGGAGAAGTCAACGTGACCTGGCGTATCGATGAAGTTGAGCTGATAGGTCTTGCCGTCGCGCGCCTTGTACGGCAACGACACGGACTGGGCCTTGATCGTGATGCCGCGCTCGCGCTCGATCGGATTGTTGTCGAGCACCTGAGCTTCCATCTCGCGCTCGGTCAGGCCACCGCAGATCTGGATGATGCGGTCGGCCAAGGTCGACTTGCCGTGATCGATGTGGGCGATGATGGAGAAGTTTCGGATCAGTTCCATGGAACACGCTGGCTGCGTTCACTGCCCGGCGCGGCGCGTGGGCAGCGTATCGCCGGGATGGCGATACGAACCCGGCATTATCGCATGGAACGGCTGCGGGCCGGATATATCGGCCCCTTCACGTTAATACGGCCCTGATGGGGCCGGAGACAACCTCGAATATCCACCACGCCGGCCCGGCGCCGGGAAGACGATGGCCCAAGCTCACGTCATCCCGGCACCCGGCAAGCCACGCCGCGACGCTGCCATACGCCGCGGCAGGCCACCTCACTCGTCCTTGCCGCCCGGCACCGTCAGGCCGATGAAGCCACTCTGGTCGCCATGGCGGACCAGCAGCAACACCGTGTCGCCGGGCTTGGCATCCTTGGTCGCCTCGCGGAACGCGGCGGCACTGCTCACCTTCTTCTGATTGACCATCAGGATGACATCGCCCGGTTGCAGGCCGGCGCGCGCCGCAACGGAACCCGTGATATTGCTGATCACCACGCCCTCGCCCTGCTTCAGGCTCATCTGCTGGCGGGTCTCGCTGTCCAGATCCTGCACGGACAGGCCCAGTGCCGTGGCGCCGCTACGTGAGGCCGGCTTCTCGATGTCGCCCGATGCCAGCACGGCATTCTTGTCGCGAGGCATTTCGCCAACCGTAACGCTGACGTCCTGCTTCTTGCCGTCGCGCAGGATGCTCAGCGTGGACTTGGTGCCCGGCGGGGTCTGGCCGACCAGCGGCGGCAGGTCGACGCTCGAATTGATGCTCTGGCCGTTGTAGGCAGTGATCACGTCACCGGGATGCAGGCCAGCCTTCTCCGCCGCGCTGCCCGGGGTCACCTGGGTCACCGCCGCACCCGACGCGTTGTCGAGCTTCAGCGCCTTGACCATATCGTCGCTGACCGGCTGGACCATCACGCCGAGCTGGCCGCGCGACACGTAACCCTTTTCCTTGATCTGCTTGACCACGTTCATGGCTACGTCGATCGGAATGGAGAACGCCACGCCCTGGTAGCCGCCGGTATTGGAATAGATCTGTGAATTCACGCCCACCACGCGACCTTGTAGGTCGAACAGCGGACCGCCCGAGTTGCCGCGGTTGATCGGCACATCGGTCTGGATGAAGGAGGTGTACGGCTGATCCTGGCTGCCGAGGTTGCGTCCTACCGCGCTGACGATGCCTTGCGTCACCGTGTAGTCGAAGCCAAACGGCGAGCCGATCGCCAGCACCCACTGGCCCGGCTTGAGCGATCGAGAGTCGCCCACGGTGACCGCCGGCAGGTTGCCCTTGGCGTCCACCTTCAGCAGTGCGATGTCGTACTGGGGATCGCTGCCCACGACTTTGGCCGTCAGGGTCCGGCGATCCTGCAGGCGCACCGTCACGGTATCGGCGCCGTCCACCACGTGCGTGTTGGTGAGGATGTAGCCGTCATTGGAGAGGATGAAACCCGATCCCAGCGACGTGTGTTGCTGGTCTTCCGGCGAAGGCATCATCGGCATGCCGAAGAAGCGCCGGAACATCTCCATCTGCGGATCGTCTTCATCGGGCGAATCCGGCATGCCACCGCGCTGCGCGGTGCGACCCTTCGGTGTCTTCTTGCCGCTGTACTTGGCTTCAACGTGAACCACGGCCGGAGCGTTCTTCTGCACGATGCCCGTGAAGTCCGGCAGGCTCGACAAGGCGGGGGCAGTGCTTTGGGCCTGCACGCCGCCGGCCAAAGCAAGACTCATCAGGACGCCGCACGAAAGCGTGCGCAGGGTCAATCGGTTCATCTAGTCCTCCGTGGTGTTTGCGCGCACCCTTCCCGCCCGCTGGCGAGCAGGGTGAAGCGCGTCGTATCTGGGAAGTGGCGGGGCCGCGGCAGGCAACACACGGCCTCGCGTCATTGCGGGGTGGCTGGCGTCTGCGCCGACGGCTGCTGCGCCTGGTCGGGATGGATCAACAGCAGGTAGCTGCCATCGCCACCACCGGCGGGATAACGCGCCACGCGATATGGCGACAGGCTGTTGCGCGAATACAGCAGCGTGCGGTTGTCACCGTCCAGCGTGGCCGATGCCTGCTGGCTGATGTGGTAAGGCACGTCCGAATAGACATTGAGGCCCGGGGGCGCCACCGCAGGCGCGCCAGTGCCACTGGCGGCCAGCGTGCCGTTATCCTGCCCGATTGCCTTGACCGGAGCCGATGCCACCTGCGGCGAAAGCTGATCCGGCTGACCGGCGGGTTGGGCGACCATCAAGGCAGCCACGGCTACGCCGGCGGCAATGGCGCCGCCTGCCGACCAATGCAGCCAATGCCGCCGCGGCTTGACGTTCGCCCCGACGCGTTCCTGTTCTATGGCCTGCATCACACGGGCCGCGAAGCCATCGCTGGCGACGGGTGGCAACTGGCGACGCAGCCCGTCACGTGCCACGTGATAGCGCGACCAAGCCTGCTGCAACGCGGCGTCATGGTCGATCCGCCGCAGGAGAAACCGCAGCTCCTCCTTCGACAGTTCGCCATCCATGCCGGCAGACAGGTTTTCGCGTTGATTGTCAGTCATGGTTTCTTGTCCTCGCGGTCGGACAGGAGCGGCCGCAGTTTCTCATCGATAGCTTCACGCGCCCGAAAAATACGTGAACGTACCGTACCTATCGGGCAGCCCATGGCTTCGGCGATTTCCTCGTAGCTCAAACCGTCCACTTCACGCAAGGTAATCGCGGTCCGTAATTCCTCGGGCAGCGATTGGACAGTGGAAAATACGGTTTGTTCAATTTCCTGCCGCATGAGCTCACGCTCGGGCGTCGCGGTCTCCTGCATGCGGTCCGCGCCGGGCACGAAAACGGCGTCATCAATCGCGATGTCATCAGCGGGAGGGCGGCGTCCCATGGCCACCAAGTGGTTCTTGGCCGTGTTCACGGCAATTTTGTACAGCCAAGTGTAGAAAGCGCTTTCACCGCGGAACGAGCCGATGGCCCGCCAAGCGCGGATGAATGCTTCCTGTGCGATGTCTTCGCTTTCGCTCTGGTTTTTCACATAGCGCGAAACCAGCCCGATGACCTTGTGCTGGTACTTGCGCACCAGCAGGTCAAAAGCTCGCTTGTCCCCTTGTTGGACGCGCTCGACCAGCGCACTGTCCAGTTCGTTTTCGCCCATCCGGGCCGTCTCCTTCGTCGATGCTGCCAAGCGCCTGGGATGCCCTGAGGATGGGAACGAGTTGCTCAGACAAGCGCATCGCGTCCTAGTTCAGCATGTCGGCGTGTGTTTACCAACCCCTGCGGAGGACGCCGGATGACGCCCCACCAGGGGAAACGCATGGGCGTCCACGAGGCGTACCCGCCACCGACCCACGCTTTCCAGAACGGGCCTGCCGGACGCACGCAACGCCCAGCTCACCTATCGATATGGGGATTTCGACAAGGCCTGCAAGTCAGGCGGCGGTACCGCTGACACCCGCCAGCAGCGACTGGCGCTCCTGCAGGAGCTTCTCGAAGGACGGTTGCGGAAGCGGGCGGCAGAACAGGAAGCCCTGCAGCTCGTCGCACTGGTTGGCGCGCAGGAACTCCATATGCTGCTCGGTCTCCACGCCTTCGGCGACCACGCCGCGCTTGAGGCGGTGGGCCATTTCGATGGTCGCGCGGACGATCGCTTCATCGTCCGGATCGACCCCGATATTGCGCACGAAGCTCTGGTCGATCTTGATGCGATCGGCCGGCAGCTTGCGGAGGTAGTCGAGCGAAGCGGCGCCGGTACCGAAATCGTCGATGGCGATGCGGCAGCCGAGCCGGTGCAGCCCCTGCAGGTTTTCCACCAGGTTGGGGGCCTCCTTGATGCTGATGCTCTCGGTGACTTCCATCTCCAGCAGCGAGGGCTCCAGGCCGCTCTCGTCCAGCGCCGAGGCCACCACTTCGAGCAGATTCGGCTGCATCAGCTGCACCGCGGACAGGTTCACGCCGAGCCGCAGCCCCAGCCCGTAGCGGCGCTCCCATTCCTGTGCGTGACGACAGGCGGTTCGCAGCACCCATTCGCCGATGGACACGATCAGGCCGGTTTCCTCGGCCAACGGGATGAAGAAGCCCGGGCCGATGAAGCCAAGCTCCGGATGCTCCCAGCGCACCAGCGCTTCCATGCCTACGATGTCTTCGCTCTTGGCGTCGACCTGAGGCTGATAGAACACGCGCAATTCGCCCTTGTGCTCCGCATGACGCAGACCCGACTTCAACGCCAGGTTCTGTTGCTGCGATTGCTGTGCACTGCCTTCGAAGATCTGGTAGTTGTTGCGGCCCAGGCTCTTGGCCGCGTACATCGCCTCGTCGGCATGCTTGAGCAACGTTTCCGCGTCGGGCGCGTCGTCCGGGAAGAAGCTCACGCCGATCGATGCGGTCACCTGCAACTCGGTGCCATCATCGATGCGCAGCGGCGCGCCCATGACCTGCACGATCTTTTCGGCGATGCGCAGCACGTCTTCGTTCTTGACGATGTGACGCAGAATCACCACGAACTCGTCGCCCGCATAACGCGCCACGGTGTCCGACGCACGCACCGTACCGCGCAGCCGCTGCGTGGTGGTGAGCAGCACCTGGTCGCCTACCGCGTGCCCCAACGTATCGTTGATGGTCTTGAAGCGATCGAGGTCGACGAACAACAGCGCGAACGATTCACCGGTGCGGTTGGCCTCGCGAATGACGGTATCAAGGCGGTCGTTGAACAACAGGCGGTTGGGCAGTCCCGTCAATGCATCAAGCAAGCCTTCCGCGCGGCCCTGCTCACGTGTGTGGCGAAGTTCCAGCGCGTGGGCGAAGCGCGAGGCCGCGCAACGGAGCACGGGTTGCACGATCGCAAGCGATGGCAGCGGCTGCCGCGTACCGACAAGCAAGGCGCCCAGCACCGTACGGCGTTCGTCCTGTAACGGCCAACCGGCAAAACCGGCCAGCCCAAGCTGTTCCAGCAAGGGATCCATCGGCGCGAGCCGAGCGGCATCGGCCTGATGCATCATTGCCTGGCCCGACAGCACCAGGCGCAACGAGCTCTGCAGGTGCGGGCCGGGCCAGAGCTGTTCGTCGCCACGCCAGTACTGCACCACCTGCACGGGGGCGCCGCCTTCGTCCTGCCGGGCCGACCATACGGCAACGTAATCCAGCCCCATTTCCTCATAGAGCAAGCGTGCCGCTTCGGCGATACCCTCGTCCCCGCTGCCTGCGCCGAACATGCGCGCCAGCAAGCCGAGCGCCACCTCTGCGCGCACGCCGGCCCGGTCGCTGCGGAACAACAAGGCCACCGCGTCGCGTCCCGCATGGCGAATCGACCGTGCGCTCGCTTCGCCCGTATCGGCACCGCGCGCCGAGCGCCGGCGGCAGGGGTGCCAGCGGCGCGACCCTTCGGCAAGCACCTGCTCGACTTTGATATCGACGAAGGCCAGTACGTCCTGGAGCGGTCGGCCGCGCAGTTCGTGATCGCCGAGACCGCTGTGGCGAGCGACGGCGGCACTGCATTCGAGAATGCGTCCGCGTGCCGGGTCGACGACCAGCCATTCGCTTTCGACCTCGTCGAAGGCGAAGCGATAGTCGCCCTCGCTGTTCGCCGAGATCGCACCCGGTGTCGAGCCGGAGCGTGCAGCCTTTTGCATCCGCTGCCAGCGCGCGAGCAATTCGTGTTCGATCTGCGAGGCGTGCAGCCAGTCCGCCACGCCGGCCGGAAGCACGGTGGGTTTGAGCATGGCAGCATCGTCCAGCACCGCAATGAGCGGAGCGCCCGCGCAAGCCGGCAACTGGCGCAGCGCATCGAGGCCCGCGGAGGCTTCGCGCCCGTCGCCATCGAACACCACCACCATCAACGCAAGCGCGGCTCGACCTTCCAGCAGGATACCTGCGTGGGTCGCATCGCGTGCCGAGTGCACGACGTAGTGCCCGTCGCGATCGAAGGTGTCGAACAGCGCGCGACGCAATTCGCGCTGTGCTGCGACAACCAGGATGCCGGCCGACCCCGTCATGCCAGCAGCCACCGGCCATCGCGCAAGCGGGGACGCTGCGCAGGCTTGGGCTGGCAGCTCAAACGCACCAGCACGTCATTGAAACTGGAGATGACGGTTTCCGGCGGATCGAGCAGCACCACGCGCCGCACGTGTCCTGTATTCGCGCGTGCCAGCTGCCGCAGCAGCGTGGCATCGGCCATGGCCAGCGGCAGCGGCAAGCGCTGCAGCAGGTACACGCCGAAGTGATTGCTTTGCTGCATGTAGCGCAGGGCGATATTCAGGCGTTGCGACCCGGGCAGGCCGACGTGCTCTTCGCGCAGGTTCCCCAGGCCGAGTTCGGGCGTCCACAGGTAAACCGTCTGTCCGCTGCGCCGCACCAGGGAACGCATCTGCCCGATCAGGCCGAGCTCCTCGCCCCCCTCAAGAGCAATCAGGTTGCCGCGCGCGCTCAAGATGCGCTCGAAAATCTCGGCGCCGGTCTGGCTGGGAGGGGGGGCTATAACAGTGCTCATCCGGCTTTAAATTACGTGGTCTGAAGGTGTTCGCCTAGGTGGGATGCAAGCCTTGTCGGATTCGGTGGCGCATTTCATGCGTTAGCGCACAAGACGCGGTTTTACAGGATATTCATGCTTGCTTCGAGGGCCCGCCGGGGCCGTCTCGCATTCCTCGCTACGGGAAGGTATGGTGCGAAGCTTCCCGGTCACCCCAGTACCCTTTATGTTCGAAGGATTGCGCTTCAATCACTGGAAGACGAGCCTGGACGACAGCGGCATCGTTACCCTTTCCCTCGACCGCGCCGGCAGCAACGTCAACGCCTTTTCGCGCGAAGTGCTGGACGAGCTCGGCCAGATCGTGGAACGCCTGGCCATCGAGAAACCCACCGGCGTCCTGATCCATTCGGCCAAGCCCTTCGGCTTTGCCGTCGGCGCCGATATCAAGGAATTCGTGACCTATGCCCAGCACGGCACCGTGCTGGAAAACATCGAGAATGGTCAGCGCGTGTTCGAATCGCTGGCCCGCCTGCCCTGCCCGACCGTGGCGGCGGTGCATGGCGCCTGCATGGGTGGCGGCACGGAGCTGATCCTGGCGTGCCGCCAGCGTATCGCTGCGGACGACGACAAGACCCGCATCGGCCTTCCCGAGGTGATGCTCGGCATCCATCCCGGCTGGGGCGGCACGGCCCGCCTGCCGCGTTTGATCGGCGCCACCGATGCACTG
This sequence comes from Dyella jiangningensis, assembly GCA_000632805.1. Taxonomy (GTDB): domain Bacteria; phylum Pseudomonadota; class Gammaproteobacteria; order Xanthomonadales; family Rhodanobacteraceae; genus Dyella; species Dyella jiangningensis. The sequence continues at coordinate 2,332,501 of CP007444.1, forward strand.
CCGGTCATGCTGACCGGCAAGGCTTTGTCGGCCAAACGAGCGCTCGCCCTTGGCGTGGTCGACCGCCTGACGCCGCCGGCCGAACTCCTTGCCGAGGCACGCGCCCTGCTGCGCCGGCCGCACGCCCGGCCGTTCGCGCAACGCGCGAAGGCCTGGGGCACCAATACCTGGGTGGCCCGACAGATCCTTGCCCCCATGGTCGTCAAGCAGACGGCGGCCAAGGTTCGCAAGGAACATTACCCGGCCCCTTTCGCGCTGATCGATGTATGGAAACGAGGCGGCCCCAGCATCCAGCAGCGACTCAAGCTCGAAGCTCGCTCGGTAGCGAAGCTGGCCGAAACGTCCACGGCGCAGAACCTCATTCGCATCTTCTTCCTGCAGGAACGACTCAAGGGCCAGGGCAGCGGCATTGATCCTCGCATCAAGCACGTGCATGTAATCGGCGCTGGCGTCATGGGTGGCGATATTGCTGCATGGGCTGCCCTGAAGGGTTTTGAAGTCACCCTGCAGGACCGCGAGATGAAGTACATCCAGCCCGCGCTGGATCGCGCGCGCCAGCTGTACGAGAAGAAGCTCAAGACACCTGAAAAAGTCGAGGCGACTGCTCGGCGCCTGCGTGCCGACGTCGAAGGCAAGGGCGTGGCAACGGCCGATCTGGCGATCGAGGCGATCTTCGAGAACGCCGAGGCCAAGAAGGCGCTCTACGCCAGCATCGAATCCCAGTTCCAATCCGATGAGCTTCTTGCGACCAATACGTCCAGCATCCCGCTGGACGAGCTGCGCGTCGGACTGAAGGCACCGCAGCGGTTCCTGGGCCTGCATTTCTTCAATCCGGTGGCGCAGATGCCGCTGGTAGAGGTAGTGCGCCACGACCAGCTCGACGCCGATGCCGAAAAGCGCGCCCTCGCATTCTGCAAGGCCATCGGCAAGCTGCCCGTGGCGGTCAAGGGTACGCCCGGCTTTCTGGTCAATCGCATCCTGATGCCCTACCTGCTGGAATCCATGCGCCTGTATAGCGAAGGCGTACCCGGTCCCGTGCTGGACAAGGAGGCCAAGAAATTCGGCATGCCGATGGGCCCGATCGAGCTGGCGGACACGGTGGGTCTCGACGTGTGCGCTTCCGTAGGCAAGGAATTGGCCCCCTTCCTGGGCCTGGAGCTCCCGCCTGGCCTGGAAGACAAACTGGCTGCGGGCAAACGCGGCAAGAAGGACGGCCAAGGCATCTACGTCTGGCAGGACGGCAAACCGCAAAAGCCCGAGGTCGATCCGGATTACAGCATTCCCGCCGACCTGCAGGACCGCATGATCCTGCCCATGGTGAACGAGGCCGTGGCTTGCCTGGCCGATGGCGTCGTCGACGATGCCGACCTGCTCGATGCGGGCGTGATCTTCGGCACCGGCTTTGCTCCGTTCCGTGGGGGCCCGATCCAATACGTGCGCACCGAAGGCGCCCCCGTGATCAAGGGCAAGCTCGAAAGGCTGGCCCAGCGTTACGGCGAGCGTTTCTCGCCCAAGCAAGGCTGGGATCTGCCGGCTCTTGCCCAGACGGGTTTCGAGATGCCCGCGACGACGGAGCAAACCGAAGACATCGAAGCCTGATCGTCATCGCCATCGCACAAAAAAGCCCGGCGTTCGCCGGGCTTTTCTTATGCACGACCGCGCAGGCCTTCACCACATCAGGTCATCGGGCACGCCATCTTCGCCCACCCCCGCCGCGCTGCCGGGCTCGACCAGCAAGGCAACCTGCTGCGGGTCAATCGCGCGGATCTCTTCGGCCAGCTCGCGCGTCACCAGCAGATAGCGCCCCTGCTGCTGTATCAGGCCCAGCTCGCCGAGATTGAGCGCCGCGAGTTGCTCTGCATCGACATGCACCCGGCGGATCTTGCCGCCGTACTCGAAATGCCGGACGTGATCGACATCGGGCTTGTTGAGCGTCTTGCCAGCCAGCAGCTGCTGGATCTTCTGCTTGCGCTCCCGGCGCACACGCGCTTCCTCAGCGGCGGCCTGCTCGGCTCGCTTGCGCTCGTTCGCTTCGGTCTGGGCGCGAATCGCATAGGCCTTCGCCAGATCGATCTCGCCTTGCCCCTTGCCTTGCGGCTTGCCCGATGCATGCGGCTTAGGATGCGGCGGCTTGTTACCCTTGAACGAAGGTGCTCCCTTCGGCGGGGACGGGCGCTTCTCGTCGCGGACCTGTTTGACGATGCCGCTCTTGAGCAGCTGATCGCGCAGGGATTCGGCCATGTTCTGAACTCGCTAGCGTGGTGCAGTGACAGTAAGAAGGATGCGGTCAGTAATGCGGGGGCGGCGGCTCGCTGTGTGGATCGTGCCCCTGCGAGGTGCGCAGCGATGACAATTCGCTGCGCAAGCCGCGGATCACTTCTTCCAGCGCGGCGATGCGCATCGACAGCTCCGCGTCCGCCGAGGCGAGCGCACTCACCGTATCGTCGATGAAAGTCAGCCTCACTTCCAGCTCGGTAAGGCGCTGCTGCAGCGAATCATCCGACATGCTCAACGCCTCAGGCTACGTCCGCGGCCAATGCCGTAATAAGCCAGGCCGGCTTCTTCCACCGCGGCCGGATCGTACAGGTTGCGGCCATCGAATATGGCGGGATTACCAAGCATGCCGCGGATACGCGCGAAATCAGGACTGCGGAAAGCCTTCCATTCGGTAACGATCGCCAGCACGTCGGCGCCCTCCAGCGCCTGATAGGCGTTGTCGCAAAGCACGAGGTCATCACGATCGCCATAGATGCGATGGGTTTCCTCCCGAGCCTCGGGATCGAATGCACGCACCTTGGCGCCTGCGTTCCACAAGGCTTCCATCAGGTTGCGACTGGATGCCTCGCGCATATCGTCGGTGTTGGGTTTGAACGCCAGGCCCCAAAGAGCGATGGTCTTGCCCTTCAATTGGCCGTCCAAATGGCGATCAATGAGTTCGAACAGCTTGCCCTTCTGCTCGTGATTCACGGCCTCGACGGCACCCAGCAGGCGTGCGTCATAGCCCACGCCGCGCGCGGTGCGCTCCAGCGCCTGCACGTCTTTAGGGAAGCAGGACCCGCCGTAGCCAGCGCCGGGATAAATGAAGTGGTAGCCAATGCGGGGGTCGGAGCCAATGCCCTGACGCACCAGTTCCACATCGGCGCCAACGCGCTCGGCGATATTCGCGATTTCGTTCATGAAGCTGATCTTGGTGGCCAGCATGGCGTTGGCCGCGTACTTGGTCAGCTCGGCAGAACGCTCGTCCATCACCACGGTACGGTCATGGTTGCGATTGAATGGTGCGTACAACTTGCGCAACACGCTCACCGCGCGCTCACTGGAGCTGCCGATGATGATGCGATCAGGGCGTAGGCAGTCTTCGACCGCATCGCCTTCCTTGAGGAATTCGGGGTTGGAGACGACGTCAAATTCGACCGACGCCCCGCGCTTTTGCAGCTCCCCGGCGATGGCTGCGCGGACGCGATCGGCGGTACCTACAGGTACGGTCGACTTGTTGACCACCACCGTGTACTTGCCCATGTGCTGACCGATGGTGCGGGCCACACTCAGCACATACTTCAGATCGGCACTGCCGTCCTCATCCGGCGGCGTCCCCACGGCGATGAACACGACTTGCCCATGCTCGATGCCAGGTGCGGGCTCGGTGGTGAAATCGAGTTGGCCGCTGGCGTGGTTGCGCTTGACGATCGGCTCCAGCCCCGGCTCGTAGATGGGAATCTCGCCCTTCTTCAGGCGCTCGACCTTGCCCGCATCGATATCGACGCAGACCACGTGATTTCCCATTTCGGCCAGGCAGGCCCCGGTGACCAGACCCACGTAACCGGTGCCAAAGATGGTGACCTTCATTGTCGCGACAATTCCCGAATGCAAGGCTCGGAATTCTAGCAGCACGGCAGGTTACAGCACGGTAACCTGCATCATGCCGCTCGTGCCGGACGCCCCTGCAGCACGCAGGAAGCCCGCCCAAAAAAACACGGGGCGCGAATTGCTTCGCGCCCCGTGCCTGTTTCGGAAAACCGCCTCGGCGATTACTTCGCGCCGCCGGCCTGCTCGCCAGCCGGGGTCGGGCCGGTCTTGACCAGGGTGACGTCGAAGATGATCGTCGCGTTCGGCGGGAAGCCGTTCTGCGGCTGCGCGCCGTAGGCGATGTTCGACGGGATGAAGAACTTGTAGTGGCCGCCGACCTGCATCAACTGCATGCCTTCGCGGAAGCCCGGGATCACGCCGGCGAGCGGGATCGAAGCGGCGCCGCCACCTTCGTGCTTGGACGAATCGTCAAACACTTCGCCATTGACGAAGGTGCCGACGTAGTTGACCTGCACGGTATCGTTCGGACCCGGACGGGCGCCCGTGCCCTGGCTGATCACCTGGTACTGCAGGCCCGAAGCGGTCGTCTTCACGCCCGGAGCGGTCTTGTTCTTGGCGATGAAGGCATCACCTTCGCTCTTGTTCTTGGCAGCGACCTGGGTGTACTCGGCCTTGGCCTTGGCCTGGAGGTTGGCCACGAAAGCGTCACGCACCTGCTTGGCTTCGGCTTCGCTCATCGTCGGCTTCTGGCCGGAGAGGGCGGACTGCAGCGCGCGGGCGACGGTGGCCGGATCCACTTCCGAGCGGACCAGCGGCGGCAGCGAGCTCGCCAGGTCCCAGCCGACCACATAGCTGGCCTTGGTCTTGTCGACAGCCGGCGGCGTGGCGGTGGCGGGAGCGGCGGCGGGGGCGGCGCTCTTCGCAGCCTGTGCGTGCACGCCAGCGGTCATGCCCAGGGCAACCGCGAGCGCGGCCGCCGTCAGCGTGGGACGCAGAAATTGCTTCATGTGGAACTCCCTCGTTTTGAGATATGCCGGCGGTACCGGACTAAGCCCCCCCGATGGAGGCAGGCCCCGCATTGTGCGGTCCCTGTCGAGTCTTGGCAACGCTGTGGGGCCTAGGACCGTCAGTCGTGATTAAAAGTTCACGATTCGGCCGTTTCGCCGCGGTTTTTTACGAATCGTGCACATTCTGAGCGCCACCTGACCGCTCTTCCCGCGAGCCTTTTCAGGCATGCCCGTCGCCGGACCGGCCAGGCTTGTCGAGGGTGTCGCGCAAGGCGGCCTGCAGGCGGGCATGCACCTGTACCAATCCACGCCACAACAACCAGGCCAGCAACAGCAAAACCAGTACCAGGACCAGGGCGACTTCCCGTGGAGGCAGGATGGTCGATGCCAGTGCGGCCACCAGCAAGCCCAGCACCCACATGGCCGCCAGCGGAATGAACCGCGCGAGCACGGCGCGAATGCGCATGTTGTAGGCGCCACCGATGCGCTCGGGAATGCTCAACTCCGCCAGGAGCATGCCCAGCGCCGATGCCTTTCGATACGCGGCGACAATCATCGGCAGCGAAATCAAGGCCGCGATCGACCAGGCCAGGCTGCGCTTCACCTGCGGCCTGTCCGCCAGGAAGTCCCAGTGGAAGAAGCCGCGACGGTAGAGATACGACATGATCAGGAAAGCGGCGACCACCAGCATCATGTTGATGATCACGTGCCATACCAGGCGCCGGATCATCTTCGCGACGACAGCGCCCTGCCCGCCCAGGCTCAGGTTGCCCATCCACTCGGTGTAGGCCGCCAGCGCCCCCATGAAGGTCTTTGGCAAGCGACGGCTCAATGCTTCCGCCAGCGGATCCGATGAGCGGATGAGGTAGGGCGTAAGAAACGTCGTGATCGCCGACACGGCTACCGCCACGGGATAAAGGAAGCCGCTGGTGACCTTGAGGGTGAGTCCGAGCGAAGCGATTACGAACGAGAACTCGCCGATCTGCGCCAGGCCCATGCCGACGCGCAGCGAAGTGCGCCCGCCATTGCCCGCAACAAAGGTGCCGAAGCTGCATGTCAGCACCTTGCCCACGATCACCACCGCGGTCACGACCAGGATGGGCAGCCAGTACTGCTTGAGCATGGCCGGGTCGATCAACATGCCGATCGCCACGAAGAAGATGGCGCTGAACATGTCGCGCACTGGGCCGACAATGCGCTCGACCCGCTCCACCACCTGCGATTCACCCACGATAGCGCCGATCATGAAGGCACCCAGCGCGACGCTATAACCCATTTCCGTGACCAGCAGGCAGAAGCCGAAGCACAGGCCCAGCACCGCCACCAGCAGCACGTCGTCGCGACTGACCGCCGCGATGTAGTCGACCACGCGAGGCACCAGCAGCAGGCCGACCACCAGGGATACGGCCATGAACAGCGTGAGGCGTCCCACGGCACCCATCGCCTCGCTCGCCTCAAGCCCACCCGTGCTGGCAATGCCCGTAAGCAATGCCATCAATACGATGGCGAGCACGTCTTCCACGATCAGAATGCCGAACATCAATTGGGCGAAGCGCTCTCGCTTGAGGTTCAGATCATCGAGCGCCTTCATGATGATGGTTGTCGACGACATCGACAGCATGGCGCCGAGGAAGAGCGCATCCATGGAACTCCAGCCGAAGAAGCGGCCGATTTCGTAGCCGAGCCACAGCATCAGCACGATTTCGCAGACCGCCGCGACCAGCGCCGCGCCACCGACCTCGCGCAGCTTCTTCAGGCTGAATTCCAGGCCCAGCGCGAACAGGAGCAGGATCATGCCCAGCTCCGACAAGGTGCGGATCGTCTGTTCGTCGTGGATGAAAACCACGGGGAAGGTATAAGGCCCGACGAGCACACCAGCGATGATGTATCCGAGCACGACCGGCTGACGCAGCCGCTGGAAGATCACCGTAGTCAGGCCCGCGATCAGCATGACGGTCGCGAGATCCTGGATGAAGTGCAAATCGTGCATCGACGAAATCCGTGGAGACGTCACGCAAGACTAGCAATCGAACCGCAGATGCACAGCCCTGCGTCATCGCATATGCACGCGCATTTGAGCATGCATGGTTGAAGTCGATGCGCCTCCATCGAAGCGGCCATCGATGGATGGGCGTAACTGCTTGTTGTGATTCACGCGTGAAAATTATTTGAAAAATTTTGGTCGCGGGCGCTTGACGAAAACCCAAACCCAACCTATTCTTTCGGGCTTCCAGAGGCACACGGGGCCATAGCTCAGCTGGGAGAGCGCCTGCATGGCATGCAGGAGGTCGGCGGTTCGATCCCGCCTGGCTCCACCAAATTTAGATACGTCCCCATCGTCTAGAGGCCTAGGACATCACCCTTTCACGGTGGCGACCGGGGTTCGAATCCCCGTGGGGACGCCACTCTAACGCCAAACCGGATGCCGGCGAAGCAATAGAGCGGTCAAGGATGAAATCTGTTGGTGTGGTACTGGAAGCAGTAAAAATGTGGAGCGGTAGTTCAGTCGGTTAGAATGCTGGCCTGTCACGCCGGAGGTCGCGGGTTCGAGTCCCGTCCGCTCCGCCACTTTACAAAGACCCCGCCATCGGCGGGTTTTTTGTTGCCTGGAGAAAAGTTGAGCTCGTTGCAGGAGCGCACCCGGTGCGCAAAAAGCCTGCGGAGCGGTAACGATCCGACGTCGCGGTCGCGCACCGGGTGCGCTCCTACAAAAAAGCGGCCTCATCCGGCGAGCGGTGATCTTCCAGCCGTTCCAGCGTCCCCATCGAATGGCCCTGCTCCGCCAGATATTCCAGCCAGCGCGAGAGGAAGCCGTTCATGCGCAACCTGTGCTGCAGCACGGTGTGCGCCGGGGGAAACGGGCCAAGCACCTGCCAAAGATGGCGACCGGGATGGCAATGCAGCGCTTCGGCGACATGGGCGTCGGTGTACATGCGCAACTGCGCCGATGGCGAGGGTTGCCCCGTGTGTGCATCGACGAAGTTGTAGGTCAACTCCAGTTCCAGCGTATACGGATGCTTTTCCTGCACCTGCAGGCGCACATCGAGCCCATCATCCACGCTGGACACGTAGAACCCCGGCGACAACTCCTGCGGCGCGAACAGCTTCGCCAGCCGGTGGTAGTTTTCCGCGTACAGCCCCATCAGGAAGCCAAAGCGTCCGGGTAGTAGAGCGTTGCGGCTGTCCAGTACGACACTCATACGCGGTGGCTACTCCTCTCTAGAACATGGTCCGCTCGATTCCGAAGCGGTCGAAGATCTTGCTGGCGATCTCCTCGATGGAGACATGCGTGGTGTTGAGGCTGGGAATGCTCTCCCGGCGCATGAGCTTTTCCGCCTGCGCCAGCTCCCACTTGCACTGCTCCAGCGTGGCATAACGGCTGCCGGCGCGTCGCTGTTCGCGTATCTGCGCCAGCCTCATGGGATCGATGGTCAGGCCGAACAGACGATCCTTGTAAGGACGCAGCCTTGACGGCAGCTCCAACTTGTCCAGGTCGTCGTCGGTGAGAGGGTAATTGGCGGCGCTCACCCCGTAATGCAAGGCCATGTAGAGGCAGGTCGGCGTCTTGCCCGAGCGGGATACGCCCACGAGGATGAGATCCGCCTGGGCATAATCCACGTCGATACCATCGTCATGTGACAACGCGTAGTTGGTGGCGTTGATGCGCGCCTCGTACTTGTCGAAATCGACCAGGCCATGTGAGCGGTTCACCGCACCGGAGCGCTTGGCCCCCAGCTCATCCTCCAGCGGACCGATGAAGGGGGCGAACACGTCCAGCATCAGGGCGCCGCTTTCGGCCACGATCTCACACAGGTCGCGCGAGGCCATGGTGTTGACCACGATCGGGCGCTCGCCGGTCTGGGCGTAGCGGGTCTTGATGCGCAGCGCCGCCGCCTCCGCCTTATGCGCGTCGTCGACGAACGGCAGGCGATGCTTGTCGAACTGGACCCCCTCGAATTGGGCCAGGATGCTGTTGCCAATTGTCTCGGCGGTAATACCAGTGGAATCGGAGATGAAAAAAACGGTTCGCTGCATGGGTAACCCGAAGTCCCTGACTGTTCCTGGCCCTCACCTTAGCGCAACGCATAAAGCCTGTCTTTGCTTGACTCTCGCCTGACTGGTATGCAGCTGGCGTGGGTTTTGCGCGGAATGGTCTTCTTGTGCTGCGCACCATCGACAGCGGACAATACCAGTTCTTTGTGACCGGTTTCTGGATCGAACCGGCCAAGCCACTTCGAAACTAAGAGCTCTTGAGGAGACTCCCTTGAACGACCTGGTGCTTTGGCTCGACACGCTGCGCATGACCGACCTGGGCAAGGTCGGCGGCAAGAATGCGTCGCTCGGCGAGATGATCGGCAATCTCGCCAAACTCGGCGTGTCCGTGCCCGGTGGCTTCGCCACCACCGCGGATGCGTTCCAGCAGTACCTCGACAAGAGCGGCGTGGCCAAGCGCATCCAGGCTCGCCTGGCATCGCTGGACGTGGATGACGTCGAAGCGCTGACCACCGCCGGCAAGGAAATCCGCGAGTGGGTTATCGAGACGCCGCTTCCGGCCGATCTCGACCAGGCCATCCGCGATGCCTACGTCAAGCTCTGCAAGGATGCCGGTGCGGACAACATCGCCGTTGCCGTGCGCTCCTCCGCCACCGCCGAAGATCTCCCGGACGCCTCCTTCGCCGGCCAGCAGGAAACCTTCCTCAACGTGGTCGGCATCGAGGACGTGCTGCACAAGGTGAAAGAAGTCTTCGCCTCGCTCTACAACGACCGCGCCATCGCCTACCGCGTCCATCAGGGCTTCAAGCACGAGGACGTGTTCCTCTCCGCCGGCGTGCAGCTGATGGTGCGCTCGGACGTCGGCTCTTCCGGCGTGTTGTTCACGCTGGACACCGAATCGGGCTTCCGCGACGTGGTGTTCGTGACCGGCTCCTACGGTCTCGGTGAGATGGTTGTTCAGGGCGCGGTGAATCCGGACGAGTTTTACGTGTTCAAGCCCACGCTGAAGGCCGGCAAGCCTGCCGTCCTGCGCCGCAGCCTGGGTGCGAAGCAGCAGCGCATGGTCTATTCGGACAAGCCCGGCGAGCGCGTGCGCATCGAAGAAACACCGGCCGAATTGCGCAACAAGTTCTGCATCAACGACGATGACGTGCAGGAGCTGGCCAAGCAGGCCCTGGTGATCGAGCAGCACTACGGTCGTCCGATGGACATCGAATGGGCAAAGGACGGCAACACCGGCAAGCTGTACATCGTGCAGGCGCGTCCGGAGACCGTGAAGTCGCGCGCCCACGCCACCCAGCTCGAGCGCTTCCACCTCGGCGAGAAGGGCAAGGTACTCGCCGAGGGCCGCGCCATCGGCCAGAAGATCGGCGCTGGCAAGGCGCGCGTGATCCGCTCGTTGGCTGACATGAACAAGGTGCAGCAGGGCGATGTGCTGATCGCCGACATGACCGATCCCGATTGGGAGCCGGTGATGAAACGCGCTGCCGCCATCGTCACCAACCGTGGCGGCCGCACCTGCCACGCCGCCATCATCGCGCGCGAGCTGGGCGTGCCCGCCGTGGTCGGCACAGGCAACGCACTCGACACCATTCCGGATGGCACGGAAGTCACCGTGTCCTGCGCCGAAGGCGACACCGGCATGATCTACGAAGGTCACCTGAAGTTTGACCGCGTGACCGCGGACCTGGGCGACATGCCTGAAGCGCCGCTCAAGATCATGATGAATGTGGCCAACCCCGAGCGCGCCTTCGACTTCGGCATGCTGCCGAACGCCGGCATCGGTCTGGCCCGCCTCGAGATGATCATCGCCAGCCACATCGGCGTGCATCCGAAGGCCCTGCTGGAATACGGCAAGCAGGACGCTGAGACCAAGAAGAAGATCGACGAGCGCATGGCCGGCTATGCCGACCCGGTGTCGTTCTACGTCGATCGCCTCGCGGAAGGCATCGCCACCATCGCCGCGTCGGTGTATCCGAAACCGGTCATCGTGCGCCTGTCCGACTTCAAGTCGAACGAATACGCAGGCCTGGTCGGCGGTTCGCGCTACGAACCGCATGAAGAGAACCCGATGATCGGCTACCGCGGCGCCAGCCGTTACGTGGACCCGGGCTTTGCCGAGTCGTTCGGGCTGGAATGCAAGGCCGTCAAGCGCGTGCGCGAAGTGATGGGTCTGGACAACGTGTGGGTGATGATCCCGTTCGTGCGCACCCTGGGCGAAGGCCGCAAGGTCATCGAGGTGCTGGGCAAGAACGGCCTCAAGCAGGGCGAGCACGATCTGAAGGTCATCATGATGTGCGAAGTGCCTTCCAATGCGCTGCTCGCCGATGAGTTCCTGGAGATCTTCGACGGCTTCTCCATCGGCTCCAACGACCTCACCCAGCTCACGCTCGGCCTCGATCGCGATTCCAGCATCGTGGCCAACCTGTTCGACGAGCGCGATCCGGCCGTGAAGAAGCTGCTGGCACTCGCGATCAAGACCGCCCGTGAGAAGGGCAAGTACGTGGGTATCTGCGGCCAGGGCCCCTCCGATCATCCGGACCTTGCCGAGTGGCTGATGGACCAGGGCATCGAGTCCGTATCGCTCAATCCCGACACCGTCGTGGATACCTGGCTGCGCTTGGCCAAGAAGAAAAAGGCCGCCTGAGTTTCAGGTGATCGGTAAAGGGCGGCGCGAAAGCGCCGCCTTTTTTTCGCCAGACGTCAGCGTTCACAGAGCCGTCCTTCCATCGAACAGAACCATCATCGACGCGAGTGAGCCCCTCTTTCCAGGAGAGACCTTGCGCAAGGATGCCGATCCCACGCCCTGCCCGCGTGTTCTCCGGGGTTCGCCACTGGCCCGATTGGCGGACGGAACCTTCATTCCTCGACAGGGTCACCTCAGACTGACGGGCGAACGGAGAACACCCATGCAGTGGCTGGCTACGCTTTTCAGGCGGAACAAGGGATTCATTGTGTTCATGCTCGGCATGCTGGTATTCCGCAGCGCCGTCGCCGACTGGAACGTCGTTCCGACGGGCTCCATGCAACCGACCATCCGCATCGGCGACCGCATCCTGGTCGACAAGGCCGCCTACGATATACGCCTGCCCTTCACTCATTTGTCGCTTTGGCGTCTCGCCAATCCAGGCCGGGGCGACATCGTGGTACTCGATTCAGCGGTCGCCGGGGAACGGCTGGTCAAACGCGTCATTGGCATTCCCGGCGATACGGTGGCGCTGCGGCACAACCAGCTTTATGTGAACGGCCAGTACGCCAGCTACCGGCCAGCCCGCGTCGAGGGCATCCGCGACGATCGCGAAGATCCCGCTCTCTACGCCACTGAAACCATCGGTCCGCTGCACCACGCCGTGCGATGGTCCCTCGCTGCGCAGGGGCACAGCAGCGATTTCGGCCCCGTGACCGTGCCCGCTGGCCAATACCTGCTGCTCGGTGACAACCGCGACAACAGCGCCGATTCCCGSTATTTCGGATTTTTTCCGCGCACGGAGATCACCGGACGCGCGACCCGCGTCGTCGCCTCGCTCGATCCAGGCGACCACTACCTGCCCCGAAGCGATCGCTGGGGCGTAGCACTGCAATGAACGCCTCTGCCCCATTGCCACGCCGCCATCCGGTGCGTACAATTGCCGGCTCGCGTGGACCACACGCACCGTTTCGGAGAGGTGGCAGAGTGGTCGAATGTACCTGACTCGAAATCAGGCGTACGTGTAAGCGTACCGTGGGTTCGAATCCCACCCTCTCCGCCAGAAAAACAAAAACGCCCCCCACGTGGGGCGTTTTTGTTTTTTCTGATGGTGATGGCCGGGTGAGAACCCACCGGGTTCGACAAATTTGCCTGGAGCAAATTTGGACAGCCGCAGGCTGGCACCGTAGAGCGCAAGCGAGGATGGGCCGGGGCCATGGATGGCCCCGACAATCCCACCCTTCACAATGGCGAGCTCTGCGTTATTCACACGCCAACCCCAGTCATCACACTTCAAGTTTCGTCAGGAAGCCGGACAAACAGCATCACCGTGCCGCCCTCTTGCAACGACCCATTCTTTGCGCATTCCCTCTACTTCCGTCATGCTCGCACCGCAACGCCACACCAGGCATCCCATGATCGAGTTTGGACACGGAACGCACGTCGGGCTGCGCCGCACGCGCAACGAAGATACCTACTACGCCGACGCTTCGCTCGGGCTGTTTCTCGTGGCGGACGGCATGGGTGGCCACCAGCATGGTGAAGTCGCTTCTGCACTGGTGCGCGACGCCGTGGCCGATCTGGTGACACGTGGCCATAGCCTGGTCGAGGCCGTGCGTGCCGCCGACGTGCGCCTGATCCAGCATAGTCGCGGCTTCCAGGACGCACGCCCCATGGGTACCACGATCGCAGCATTGCGGTTGCATGCAGACGCCTACGAGGTGGCATGGGTGGGCGATAGTCGCGTCTACCTCTGGCAGAAGAGCCTGCGGCAGATCAGTCACGATCATTCGCTGGTCCAGGAACTGGTCGCGACAGGCATGCTCGATGCCGCGCAGGCCACGCGTCATCCGCAGCGCAATGTCATTACCCAGGCACTGGGCATCACCGCGCCCGAGCAATTGCACATCGGCATGGCGCGCGGCCGGCTCGAGCCAGGCATGTGCTTTCTGCTTTGCAGCGATGGCCTGACGGAAGAAGTGAGCGACGCAGCCATGGCCAGCGTCGTGTCGCGTCAGGATCTTTCGGCGCAGGAGTGTGTCGAGCACCTGCTGCTCGCCGCACTGGACGGCGGCGGCAGCGACAACATCACGACCATACTCGCCCGCATCAACTGAGGCGCCACGCGCTCAGTTGATCGCTACGGCTTCTTCGCGGCGCCAGATGCTGGTTCCGCCTGCGCTCTTGTCGAGCGCATCGAGACGACGTTCGTGGGCCGCCAACTCATCACTGTTCGCACGCAATACCCGCGGGCGGCGATGAAGCACCACCGGCGTCAGGGTAACCGTCACACCCTGTTCCTGCGCCCCTTCGAAGCCCAGGTCGAGCACGACCTGACCCGACGTCATCGCAAGATAGACTTCGGCGAGGAGCTGCGCGTCGATCAAGCCACCGTGCAGGTCGCGCGCGGAATTGTCCACGCCGAGGCGCTTGCAGAGCGCATCGAGGCTGTTGCGCTGGCCGGGATACCGCTCTCGCGCCATCATCAACGTGTCGAGCACGCTGCAGCGATCGGCGAGTTGTCCATAGGCCTCACCCAGACGGGCGAGTTCCGCATTGATGAAGCCAACGTCGAAGGTGGCGTTGTGGATGATCAGCTCCGCTCCATCGATGAAGGCGAGGAATTCATCCACCACGTCAGCGAAACGCGGCTTGTCGAGCAGGAACTCGTCCTCGATTCCGGTGACCTGGCGCGCGCCTTCGTCGATCGCACGATCGGGGTTGAGGTAGGTCTGGTAATGACGCCCCGTAGGCCGGCGCTCGACCATTTCCACGCACGCGATTTCGATCAGGCGATGCCCCTGACGCACCTCGAGACCCGTGGTCTCGGTATCCAGCACGATTTGCCTCATGCCCTGCTCCTGAAGTGTTCGGCCTGCTCGCGCGCCGCGACATCAACCCTTTCGTTTTCGATATGACCGTTGTGCCCGCGCACCCAATGCCATCGCACCTGATGTCGCTCCACGGCGGCGGACAGCCGCTGCCACAGGTCCTGGTTCTTCACCGGCTTCTTGTCGGCAGTACGCCAGCCGTTCGCGCGCCACTTGGGAACCCACTCTTCGATGCCCTGCATGACATAGCGCGAATCGGTGGTGAGCAACACGGTGCACGGGCGGGTCAAGGCTTCCAGCGCGCCAATGGCCGCCATCAGTTCCATGCGATTATTGGTGGTGGCCGTCTCGCCACCTGAGAGCATGCGCTCTGTTCCTTTGGCGCGTAGCAAGGCAGCCCAGCCACCCGGCCCGGGATTGCCCAGGCACGCGCCATCGGTAAATGCTTCCACTTCAGTCATTGTCACCCATCAAAGCGAGAAATCAGGACGCCGCATTGCGACGTGCGCCCGGCGCCAGACCCACACTAACGGGGGCCGGCATGGTCTTGGGTTTGAGGCGTATCGGCGTCGCTACCCGTCGACGCTTGCGGGCGAGCATCAGGTAACCGCCACCGAAGACGTGGGCCGAATCCATAGCTGCATGCGGGCGGGGCCACAGCTGGCCGATGCGCTCGATATGTTCTATGTCCAGTTCGATGCGCCGCACCCAGCGTTCCAACAGGATCGGGGAACGCATTGCGGGTGTATGTCCCCGCGTGCGCCACATCATCCATGGCAACCACGCACTGAAAGGATGAAGTCCGGTGATCGCGAGCACGCCGCCCGGTGCAAGCACGCGGCAGGCTTCCTCGAGCAGTTCCTGCGGCGTGCTCGAAACCTCGAGTGCGTGCCTCAGCAGGATCAGCTCGAAGGCGTCGTCCACGAACGGTAGCGGTTCGTCGCCACGCGCATTCAGGTCACCCGAATAACGTCCCCCGTGAAGTTTCAGCCGCGTCCAATTGCCCAAGAGGGGCAAGACCGGCGGAGAATGGTCCTGGCTGACGCTTACCTGCAGCGCGTGCGTGCCACTGCAGCGCTGCAGGCCCGGCATCAAGGCTGCCGTCTCCTCAGCCAACAGGCTGCGGAGGGGAGCGCTGGAATAGATGTCTAGGTCGCGCTGAGACATGCCAGGGCGGTCCGGCGGGATCGATAGTGACAGTGTAGCTGCTGACCCGTGCATTGCGTGCTCCGGTTTGCATGCCACCCACCAACCAGGCCACACGGCTGAATAATGTCCGGAACGATTAACGTCTCACTAACGAGTGCGCCGTCGATGCGCTTTATAGTCTGGCACCTCGCGCAAGCCAAGGATGCCTGCGCCAGTCGATACGAAGACCGCGGAGGACAACTCCTTGCATGTCGTACCGTTACCGGCGCTCGCCGACAACTACATCTGGCTGCTTCACGATGACGGCGGCCAGGCAGTGGTGGTCGACCCGGGCGACGCATTTCCCGTCGAAACGGCATTGAAAGCGCGCGGCCTGGAGCTTCGCGCCATCCTGCTCACGCATCACCACCATGATCATATCGGCGGGGTCGAAGCACTGCTGTCTCGCCACAATGTTCCCGTCTACGCGCCACGCGACGAGCGAATTGGCCACGCCACGCAACGCGTCGACGATGGAGACGTCGTCTTGCTGGATGCACCCGAGGCGCGCTTTGACGTGATCGCCGTTCCTGGCCACACGATCACGCATATCGCGTATGCCGGCCAGGGCGTGCTCTTGTGTGGAGACACGCTCTTCAGCATGGGCTGCGGTCGCCTGTTCGAAGGCACGCCGTCACAGATGCTTGCATCGCTGGACCGTCTCGCCGCCCTGCCCGGCAACACGCTCGTTTGCTGCGCCCATGAATACACAGCCGCCAATGGCCGCTTTGCGCAGACGGTCGAACCTTCGAATCCGGCGCTTATCACCCGGCAGCAGGAAGTAAGTGCATTGCGCGCGCATAACCGGCCAACGCTTCCCGTCGCGCTGGCGACCGAACAGGCGACCAATCCTTTCCTTCGCACGGACTGCGAAGACGTGATCGCCTGGAGCCGCCGCCACGGTATCGATGGCGATCGCGTCGCTCGGTTCGCCGCGCTGCGTGCCAACAAGGATGTGTTCTCCGGATGAGTATTCGACGCCTTCGCCCCTTGCCCATGGCCTTGTCCGTCCTGCTGGCCGCATGTGCAACCGCACCGACGCCCAAATCGCCCGGACCCACCGTGCAGGCGCCGAAGCCACAACCGGTGCGTGACATTACTCATCCCCTGGTCAGCGTGGCCAAGCCCAACGAGGGCGGCAACAACGTATGGGATCAGTTGCGCGGCAGCTTCCAGATGGCCGACTGCGATGCCGATCCGGGCATCACGAGCTGGGCGCGTCGTTATACGCAGAACCCGGAACGCTTTGAAAGCCAGCTTGCGGCCGCCGCGCCTCGTCTCGCGTACGTGCAGCAAATCGCCTCCCGGCACCATGTCGCCGGTGAGTTTGCGCTGCTGCCTTGGGTCGAGAGCCAGTACCGCCCCGTGCTTGGTGGCAAGAATGCGCCCGCCGGCATGTGGCAGATCATGCCCACGACGGCAACTGCGCTCGGTATCCGCGTCGACAAGAACTTCGATGGCCGTCTGGACGTCCCTGCCGCAACCGACGCCATCATGGCGTTGCTGAGCCGTTATCACGACGACCTGGGCGATTGGCGCTTGGTCGATTACGCTTTCAATGCCGGAGAATTCGGTGTGAAACGGATGGTCAGCCAGCACGGCACGCCGCCCGACGAGCCGGTCGTTCCCAAGATGCCGGTAAAGGCGGTGACGCGGGAACATCTGGTGAAACTGCTGGCCATTGCCTGCGTCATACGCGAACCGGAACGCTTCAACGTCAGCCTGCCTTCGCTGCCCTCCGACCAGCGGCTGGTGGCGGTCAGCATCGACAGCTCCATGCCCATCGCTCATGCAGCCAACCACGCGGGCATGTCGTCCGATGAGCTGAAGGATCTCAACGCCGCCTTCCGCAACGGCATGGTCGATTCGCATGCGTCGCCGTATCTCCTCCTTCCCAGCGGTCACGCACAGCAGTTCCGCAACTCGCTGCTCGCGGGCGGCGACGATGCCAATGCAAATGTCCCCGGCACAGCGGTAATTCCGCCCCTGGGTGCAACGCTTGCCGGCGCAACGGACGACATATCAACCTCAAAGCAGCACGCTGCAACCGGCCAGACCCATACGGTGAAGTCAGGCGAAAGCCTGTGGAGCATTGCCCGGCGCTACTCCGTGGACGTCAAACAATTGCAGCAGTGGAATCACCTGCAAAACTCGGGCGTCAAACCCGGCCAGGTTCTGAAGATCAGCACCCCGGGCTAGGCCCAACGGCCAAGCCCGAGAGATCGCAGACGTTACGTCACCGCCACGACGCGCCGACGAGGAGCGAGCGCATCGCCCTTTGCCCGGCGCACGCGCCTTGAACGTTTCCGGGTACAGACTTGCCACCCTGATGAAAAATGTCAGGAAGACGGGCCGTGCCGGTAACCAGCCGAGCTATCTCGCATCAAACGACTGGCAGAAGCAAACGCGGCTGCGTCGGACCATCATGATCGACGAAGCGGGCATGGAGACCGCTTTCTTTTGCACGACTCTCGCCCCAGGCGTGAGCGCCAGGACCGCCATGCTCCCCCGAGGGGTACAACGATGGTGGGCATGACGGCTCTCTAATTGCCCACGACCCGGAACAAAAAGGGCGACCCGAGGGTCGCCCTTTTCTTGTGCTTGGTCTGAATTGACTTACATCCGATCTGCAGCGATCTTGATGTCAGTCTTCGCCTTGAGCGCATCGATGAACGCCTGCGTGGCGAGGATGCCGTAGGCCTGGGCCATCTGGCTGCGCAAGGCATCGCGCTGCTCGAACGTGACCTTCGAAAGGTCACCCTCCTGCACCTTGTCGACCGCCACCAGGGCGTAGTTGCCATCGGCCGTGGAGACGCGGGCAAACTGCGGCTTGCCTTCCGAGGGATGAGGCAGCAGGAATGCCTGCTCCAGCACCTCGGGAGCGACGCCCTGCTGCATGCGGATGGCGTTCGGCACCGCCTGAACGGTCGCACCAGCGGCGCTGGCAACAGCCTGCATGTCCTCGCCCTTCTGCACCTTGGCGAGCAGCGCGTCGGCATTCTTGAGCGCCTCTGCAGCGATGCGCTCATCAAGGATCTTCTGGCGCACTTGGTCGCGCACCTCGGCCAGCGGCCGCGCAGCGGCGGGCACGTGCTTGTCGACGCGAACGACGACGGCATGGTCCGGCCCCAGCTCGATCAGGCCGGAGTTGTTGCCCTGGACCAGCACGTCATCCGAGAACGCAGCCTGCACCAGCTTGGCGTTTGCGGCGATACCTTCACCGCCCTTGCGCGGGAACAGCGCCGTGGTCTGGATCGGCAGGTTCAGCGCCTGCGACGCCGGCTCCAGCGACGAGGGATTCTGGTAGGTCTGGTCGGTGAGCTTGCCGGCCAATTCGCTGTACTGACGATCGCGCTCGGTGCTCAGGTAGTCCTTGGCGATCTGGTCGCGCACTTCGGCAAACGGTTTGGCCTCACCGCTGCGAACATCGCGCAGAAACAATACGTGATAGCCCTCGTCAGAGAGAACCGGCTTCGAAATCTGGCCCTTCTGCAGTGAGAACAGCGCCGAGTCGAAGGCCGCGTTGGTCACGCCCTTTTCCAGCCAGCCCAGGTCGCCTCCCGAACGCTTGGAACCCAGGTCGTCCGAATCCTGTTCGGCGAGCTTGGCAAAATTGTCAGGGTTTGCTTCACCGGCAATCTTCTCGGCCTTGGCGAGTGCTGCCTTCTGCTGATCCGGCGTCGCGTTCTTCGGCACATTGACCAGGATGTGCGACACCAGGCGCTGTTCCGGCTGGACGAAGCGCTGCTTCTGTTCTTCGTAACGCTTCTTGAGTTCGTCGTCGCTCGGCTGGGCATCGATCTTGAGGTCGGCGCCATTCACTTCGATGTACTTCAGCGATACCTGCTCCGGATTCATGAAATCCGCCTGGTGGGCTTTGTAATAAGCCTCCAGCTGGGCATCGCTGACGGCGCTGTCGGACAACGCCGGACGAGGCACGGCGAACCAGCGCAGATCGCGGCGCTGGTACAGCAGCCCCAGGTAACGATCCATGTCTGCTTCGGTGACGATGGCGCTGTCGATGATGGCGCGCGGCACCAGGCCCGGCTCCAGCGACGCGCGCTGGCTGGCCTCGAACATCGCCGGCGTCATGTTCTGCGCGGCAAGAATCGCACGATACGTGGTGGGGTCGAACTGGCCGTTGACCTGGAACTGCGGCGTGCCGGCAATGCGGTCGCGCAGCGCGATGTCAGGCACCTTCATGCCCAGCGCATCATTGGCCTGGCGCAGCAGTTGTTCGTTGATGAGCTGGTCGAGAATTCGACGCTTCATCTCCGGCTGCTCGAATTGCGCCGCGTCAAAGCTATCACCCATGCGCGCCATGGCGTCGCGGCGAGCTTCGTTCATGCGGTCCTGGAAGTCACGCTGGGAAATCTCGTGCTTGCCCACCATCGCCACGTAGGTTTCCGTGTGCGAGGCGAAATAGGACTCGATGCCGAAGAACGAAATAGCGAAAACGCAAATGCCCAGAATGACAATGGACGGCCATCCGTGAAGCTTGGTACGCAGTGCCTGCAGCATGGTTTGGTCTCGGCTAAATCGTTGTTCAGCGCACCATGTGCGCAGTCCTTAAAAGGCAAGGGCGCCACGCGGGCGCCCTTGCGAACTATGGCGGAGCGGACGGGACTCGAACCCGCGACCTCCGGCGTGACAGGCCAGCATTCTAACCGACTGAACTACCGCTCCGCATATTTCTGGTGGGTGCTGTAGGGATCGAACCTACGACCCTCGCCTTGTAAGGGCGACGCTCTACCGCTGAGCTAAGCACCCGAAACTAAGCAATAGCCGCTTAGTTTAGGGCATCCTTGAGGGTCTTGCCAGCCTTGAACGCCGGGACCTTCGAGGCCTTGATCTTGATCGTTTCGTTGGTGCGCGGGTTGCGGCCGGTACGGGCAGCGCGCTTGCGCACGGTGAAGGTGCCAAAACCGACCACCGACACGTCGTCACCCTTCTTCAGCGCCTTCTGCACGGTCTCGAAGAAAGCTTCGAGAGCACGGCCGGCGTCAGCCTTGGTGAGTTCGGCTTTCTCGGCAATGGCATTGATCAGATCAGTTTTATTCATTGAGACACTCCCTTAAACGGTTATGCAGCCCGCATGGTCATTCTGGGACCAGGCGACGTCTATGCGACAGGGCACCGGGACATCGCCAAGCAACCCCGCATCACTGCGCATCGTGCTCGGCGTCAGGCTGCGGTGCCGCCTTTATACCAGTGGCCCCTAGGGTCCGCAATGACAAGTAATACCAAGGGTTCGCGCGATTCAGCATGCTTCGCCGACGCTTGCAAAGCGCGTGCTGAAACGCTATGCGATGCATCCGCCATTCCATGACACGCCCATGAAAAACGGGCGGTTGCCCGCCCGTTTTTCGGTGACGCCTATCACGGATCAATGCGGCCGTGTGTACGACTCCGGTGATTCATCCTGCGCCTCGTCCCGCGGCTTTTCGACGCTCGTATTGCCTTCGCCTTCGCTCGCCTGCAGCGGCTGCAGTGGCCGCTCCAGTGCAATATCCAGCACTTCATCGATCCAACGCACGGCATGGATGTCCAAGGACCCGGTGATGTTGGCGGGGATATCCGCCAGATCCTTCTTGTTTTCCTCCGGAATGATCACCGTGGTGATGCCGCCGCGATGTGCGGCCAGCAGCTTCTCCTTGAGTCCACCGATGGGCAGCACGCGGCCGCGCAAGGTGATCTCGCCGGTCATGGCCACTTCGGAGCGAACCGGCACCTTGGTAAGGGCCGACACCAGCGCCGTACACATGGCGATGCCTGCGCTCGGGCCGTCCTTGGGCGTGGCGCCCTCCGGCACGTGGATGTGGATGTCGAAGCGCTCGTGGAAATCGCTCGGGATACCCAGGCGATCCGCACGGGCGCGCACCACGGACAGCGCGGCTTGGATCGATTCCTTCATTACGTCGCCAAGCTGGCCCGTGTGGACCAGGCGACCCTTGCCGGGAACGATCGACGCCTCGATGCTCAGCAGATCGCCGCCTACCTGGGTCCAGGCCAGGCCGGTCACCAGACCCACCTCGTTTTGCAGCTCCTTGCGGCCGAAGTCGAAGCGACGCACGCCAAGGTAATGTTCCAGGTTCGCCGAGTTCACCACGATGCCTGCCGGTGCCTTGGCCTTCGCTTTGGACGTCTTTACCGCCGCAGCGACCTTCTTGGCCGGCGCCTTCTGCGCCTTCTTTCCCTCATTGAGCGCCAGCTCCTTCACCACCTTGCGGCAGATCTTTGAGATTTCGCGCTCGAGGTTGCGCACGCCGGACTCGCGCGTGTAGTAGCGCACGATGTCGCGGATGGCCTCCGAATCCACGCTGAGCTCTTCCGCCTTCAGACCGTTGGCCTTCAGCTGCTTGGGCAACAGGTACTTCTGCGCGATGCCGAGCTTCTCATCCTCGGTATACCCGGGAATGCGGATGACCTCCATGCGGTCCAGCAGCGGCCCCGGGATGTTCAGGGAGTTGGCCGTAGCGATCCACATCACCTCGGAGAGGTCCAGGTCGACCTCCAGGTAATGATCGTTGAAGGTGTGGTTCTGTTCCGGATCAAGCACTTCGAGCAGGGCCGACGACGGATCGCCACGGAAGTCCATGGACATCTTGTCGATTTCGTCCAGCACGAACAGCGGGTTCTTCGTGCCGACCTTGTTGAGGTTCTGCACGATGCGGCCAGGCATGGAGCCGATGTAGGTGCGGCGATGGCCGCGGATCTCCGCCTCGTCGCGCACGCCACCCAGGCTCATGCGGACAAACTTGCGGTTGGTCGCCTTGGCGATCGACTGGCCCAGCGAGGTCTTGCCGACGCCCGGCGGGCCGACGAGGCACAGGATCGGGCCGCGCATGGTGTTCACGCGCTGCTGTACGGCGAGGTATTCGAGAATGCGTTCCTTCACCTTCTCCAGGCCGAAGTGATCGGCGTCGAGCACTTCCTGGGCCAGCTGCAGGTCCTTGCGTACCTTGCTGCGCTTCTTCCACGGCACGCCAACCAGCCAGTCGAGGTAGTTGCGCACCACCGTGGCTTCGGCAGACATCGGCGACATCTGGCGCAGCTTGCCGAACTCCTGGCGCGCCTTGGCCAACACCGGCTTGGGCATGCCGGCGTTGTCGATCTTCTTCTGCAGTTCTTCGATTTCGTTCGGGCCTTCCTCGCTCTCGCCGAGCTCCTTCTGGATGGCCTTCATCTGCTCGTTGAGGTAGTACTCGCGCTGGCTCTTTTCCATCTGCGACTTCACGCGGCCGCGGATGCGCTTCTCCACCTGCTGCAGATCCATTTCGCCGTCGACGAGACCGATCAGCAACTCGAGGCGCTGGCCCACGTCCGCCGTTTCCAGCACCTTCTGCTTTTCTGCCATGCGGACCGACAGATGCGCGGCGATCGAGTCGGCGACGCGCGAAGGATCATCAATACCCGACAGCGTCGCCAACACTTCCGGCGGCAGTTTGCGGCTCTGCTTGACCAGTTGCTCGAACAGCGAGATGAGCGTGCGCGACACAACGTCGAGTTCGCGCTCCTTATTGCTGTAGACGGGCTCGATGACGCGCGACGTGGCGGTCAACATGCCGCCGTCCTCGTCGTACTTTTCAATGATGACGCGCGACTGGCCTTCGACCAGCACCTTCACGGTGCCGTCGGGAAGCTTCAGCAGCTGCAGCACGCCTGCCAGCGTGCCGATCTCGTGCAGGTCGCTGATCTTGGGGTCGTCGATATCCGGGCTCTTCTGCGCCACCAGCAGGATCTGGCGTTCGCCCTCCATCGCACGCTCCAGGGCGCGCATGGACTTGTCGCGTCCGACGAAGAGCGGGATGACCATATGGGGATAGACCACCACGTCACGCAGCGGCAGCACGGGCAGTGCGTCCAGCGTGGCTCCAGTGGCTTGGGGATTGGGAGCGTTCTTTGCCATCTAAGAGAATCTCTCTGGGATGAATAGCGTCTTTCGCCCCGACACTGCGCCGGGGGCATCTGTACGTCAAGTGGTGGCAAACCGCCTTTGGTACAAGTGCATGACATGACACACAAACAAAACGGCCCCGGCATCTCTGCCGGGGCCGTGACATGCTTTCTGTCGCGTTAAAACAGCGATCAGGCGGCGTCGCCGCCTTCTGCACGCGACTGCTTGAGATTGCCGCGGTAGATCAGGTACGGCTCGGCCTGGCCTTCGATCACGGCGTCGTCCACCACGACCTTGCTGACGTGCTCCAGCGACGGCAGCTCGTACATGGTGTCCAGCAGCACCTGCTCGAGAATGGTGCGCAGGCCACGCGCGCCGGTCTTGCGCTTAAGCGCCTTGCGTGCAATCGCCTGCAGAGCCTCCGGGCGGAATTCCAGCTCGACGCCTTCCATCTCGAACAGCTTCTTGAACTGCTTGGTGACGGCGTTCTTCGGCTCGGTGAGGATCTTCACCAGCGCGGGTTCGTCCAATTCGTCGAGCGTGGCGACCACCGGCAGGCGGCCGACGAACTCGGGAATCAGGCCGTAACGCACGAGGTCAGACGGCTCGACGTCGGCGAGCAACTTGCCCAGGTTTTCCTTGCGCTCCTTGCTGCGCACTTCGGCCGAGAAGCCGATGCCCACGGTTTCGGAACGCTGCTGGATCACCTTCTCCAGGCCGGCGAAAGCACCGCCACAGATGAAGAGGATGTTCTTGGTGTCCACCTGCAGGAATTCCTGCTGCGGATGCTTGCGACCGCCCTGCGGCGGCACCGAGGCGAGCGTGCCTTCGATCAGCTTGAGCAGCGCCTGCTGCACGCCTTCGCCGGACACGTCGCGAGTGATCGACGGGTTCTCGCTCTTGCGCGAGATCTTGTCGATTTCGTCGATATAGACAATGCCCGACTGCGCCTTGTCGACGTCGTAGTCGCACTTCTGCAGCAGCTTCTGGATGATGTTTTCCACGTCCTCGCCGACATAGCCGGCTTCGGTGAGCGTGGTGGCATCGGCGATGGTGAACGGCACGTTGAGCAGGCGCGCCAGCGTTTCGGCCAGCAGGGTCTTGCCCGAACCGGTCGGACCGATCAGGAGGATGTTCGACTTGCCCAGTTCGACGTCATCGCTCTTCTGGCGCGATTCCATGCGCTTGTAGTGGTTGTAAACCGCCACCGCCAGCGCTTTCTTGGCGCGGGTCTGGCCGACCACGTACTGGTCGAGTGTCTCCATGATTTCACGGGGCTTGGGCAGCTGGCTGCGCCCGGAGGCGGCCTTCTCTTCCAGTTCCTCGCGAATGATGTCGTTGCACAGCTCGACGCACTCGTCGCAAATGAACACGGACGGGCCCGCGATCAGCTTGCGCACTTCGTGCTGGCTCTTGCCGCAGAAGGAGCAGTAAAGAATCTTGCCGCTGTCGTTGGAACGGCCCTGCCGATCGTCGCTCATGCCTGGATCCTGCTAGTAAATCGATTGCGGTTTGAGAATAGCACAGCGTTCCGCGTCTGCAGCGAGACGCGGAACAGCTTGCAAACCTGGGACCAGGTGCCTGAAATCAGGCCGATTTCACCGTTTCGACCGCGCGACGGTCGAGGACCTGGTCGATCAGGCCGTATTCCTGGGCGGCCTCGGCGCTCATGAAGCGGTCGCGCTCCATGTCCCGCTCGATCTTGTCCAGCGGCTGGCCGGTGTGCTGCACGTAGATGTCGTTCAGACGGCGACGCAGGTACAGGATTTCCTGGGCCTGGATCTCGATGTCCGTCGCCTGGCCGCGGGCGCCGCCCGACGGCTGGTGGATCATCACGCGCGAGTTCGGCAGCGAGTACCGCTTGCCCTTGGCGCCGGCCATCAGCAGCAGCGAGGCCGCACTGCAGGCCTGGCCGATGCACATGGTGCTGACGTCCGGCTTGATGAACTGCATCGTGTCGTAAATCGCCAGCCCGGCGGTCACGGCGCCGCCCGGGCTGTTGATGTACAGATGGATGTCCTTGTCCGGATTTTCCGACTCAAGGAACAGCATCTGAGCGACCAGCAGGTTGGCGACCTGATCGTTCACCTCGCCCACGAGGAAGATCACGCGCTCCTTCAGGAGGCGCGAGTAGATGTCGTACGAACGTTCGCCGCGGGCGGTCTGCTCGACGACGATCGGTACCAGGTTGAGGTTCTGGATCGGGTCCATGGCCATGCTTTGTCGCTCTCCGGTTGATTCGCCTGAAGGATGCCTCAGGCACTGACCGGGCGCATCACCTCGTCGAAGCTCAGGTTCTGGACAGTGGTCGTGGCGTGATCCGCCACCCATTCCGCCACCTGGTCTTCCATCACGCGATTCTGCAGCCCGGACATCAATTGGGGGTCGCGATTGTAAAGTTCAACGACCTTCTCCGGCTCCTCATAGGTCGAGGCGATCGCCGCGAGCTGCTCGGCCACGCGGCTGCGATCGATGACCAGGGACTGCTTGCGGGCGATCTCACCCATCAGCAGACCGGCGATGACGCGCTTGCGGGCGATCGGCGCGGCGGCCTCGACCAGCTGCGGCGGCACCTGCTGGCCGCGCGGCACGCTGCCCTGGGCCAGGCCGTGGGCCTCGGACTGCACCATCACGTTCGGCACGTCCAGCTCCGGGTAGGCGTTGGCCAGCTTCTCGGCTACTTCCGATTTCAGGCGTGCCATCAGCGTCGCCTTGAGCTCGCGCTCGAGGTTGGCACGCACTTCCTTGCGGAAATGCTCCAGGTCGCCATCGGCAATGCCGAACAGCTTGGCGAACTCGGCGTCCACCTCCGGCAGCTTGGGCTCCTGCACCTTGATGATCTTGAAGTGGCACTGGGCCGTCTTGCCGGCCAGGTTCTCGTTGCGGAAATCGGCCGGGAATTCGACGTCGGCGTCGAACTCATCGTCGGCCTTGCGGCCGGTGAGGACGTCATCCAGCGCCTTGAACAGGTTGCCAGAGCCCAATACGGAGCCCGCACGCTCCAGGCCTTCGGCCGGGAAACGGTAGTCACCGGCCTGCGCCGAGTACTCGAACATCACGAAGTCGCCCTCGGCCGAGGCGCGCGCGACCTCATCGAAGCTGCGGCGCTGCAGGCGCAGGGTTTCGATCATCTTCTCGATGTCGGCGTCGCCCACTTCGGCGACCGGCCGGCTGATTTCCAGCTTGGCAACATCGACTTCCGGGAACTCCGGCATGATCTCGAAGGTGGCGGTGTAGGCGATTTCGCCGTCTTCCGGGCGACCCGTGGTGTTGATCGACGGGTTGGCTACCGGACGCAGGTTTTCCTGGGCGACGGCATCGCGGAGCGTGCTGCCGATCAGGTCGGAAAGCACTTCGCCACGGACCTGGTCACCGAAACGCTGCTGGATCACCGCCGTCGGCACCTTGCCCGGACGGAAGCCCTTCAGTCGCACCGTGCGGCCCATCTCGGCGATGCGCGCACTGACCTGCGACTCGAAGCGATCCGCGGGAAACTTCACGGTGAGCTTGCGCTCGAGCTTGCCGACGTTTTCAACCGAAACCTGCATGACGTCTCCTGGAATACCGATTCTGAGCGCCTGTCAAAGGCGCTTGGCGGCTTCTCGAGCCGCCTGCTTATGAAAAACCAAAGGGATGGTGCGAAAGGAGGGACTCGAACCCTCACGGGGTTACCCGCTGGAACCTAAATCCAGTGCGTCTACCAATTCCGCCACTTTCGCATCAGAACAACTCTGAGGAAATTACCGCAAGCACCGGATTAACAAAGGAATAGCGAAAGAAAATTTCCTCGCACCCCACCCCGCCAGCCTCCGGACACTCCGCCCTAAGTCGATGATTCCCTTACACGAAAGCGGGTCATTTTACGGTTCGCGCGGGCGCCAGCACAAGCGGGGAACGGGCCCGATCATGCGGTCTCGCACGAGATGCGACTGCCGGTACGGCATGGGGCCTTGAAGGTCGAAGGACGTCAGGCCTGGGCGTCCCAAGAGCTCCCCCATGCTTCCCGGTGCGTGGCCGAGCACTCAGAGTTCGCGAAGGACGCGGAAGCCCACGCGGCCGCTGCGTACGCTGGCATCGGCGCCCTGGCGGTAGGACGAGCGCACCTGGTCCGGCGAACTGCCCCAGGAGCCCCCGCGCACCACCCGTACGCTACAGCCGGGGTTGACCCAGGCGCCGCCGTCGCGTGGCGCCCTCAGGTAGCTGTCATGCCAGCAGTCCTGTACCCATTCCGACACGTTGCCGCCCATGTCGTACAGGCCAAAAGGATTGGGCGAGAAGCTCATCACCGGTGCGGGACCCCAGAAACCGTCCCGATACCCCGCAAAGGCATTGCTCCAGCGGCGGCCGCTCGGGGAGCGGTCGCTGCCGCCGGTGAGATTTTCCACCTTGCGGCTCGGTGCACCGTCGCCCCACCAATAGCGGGTGGTCGTGCCGGCACGAAGGGCGTATTCGAATTCCGCCTCGCTCGGCAGGCGGTAGGTCTTGCCGGTGCGCTGGCTCAACCAGTCCGCGTAGGCTTTGGCATCCGCCCAGGAGATGTTGACCACGGGCAGTCGTCCGTCGGCCGATTTACCCACGTAGTCATCCTGCCAGCCCGCATTCGGGTCATCGCGCATCGTGCCAGTGCCTTCGTCATAGACACTGGCCCCACCGAGTTTGGAGGAGTCTGGCTGATAGCCGCTGGCTTTCACGAATTCGCGAAACTGGCCGACGGTGATCGCCGTACGGGCCATGGCGAAGCCCTTGGCGATCGTCACGTCGTGCTGCGGTATTTCGGCGTCCTGATGCCCTTCTTCATTGTCCGGGGCACCCATGCGGAAACTGCCCGTGGGCACGACCACCATCGAGGGTGCCTGCCCCGGGATATCAAGGAAGCGATCCGTAAACACCTGGCCTGGCTTGTAGCTGGCATACAGGCGTGCGTTGGTCAGACGGTCGCCGAATTCGGACAAGCCCGCGAGATCGGGACTGATGGCTTTGGCCTGGTCTGCCAACTGCTGGGCGAGGGCCAGGTTGCCCGAATCGAGGGCGGAACGGGCCTGGCCCAGCAATCCGCTGGCGCGCGCCTGTCGCATGTTGTCCACGCGTGTGCGGACATCGCTGAGTGCCGGCGAGTCGGGTGCCACCTGGGTCGCCTCTCCCAGCGCCTGGTCGGCCGACTTGAAGTCGTTCTGCGCCACCGCCGCCAGAGCACGGTCCAGCATGGCGCGTTGCACCTGCAGAATGCCCTGCGCCGCGACGGCGTTTTCCGGATCGAGTTGCTGCACTTGCCGATAAAGCTCGAGCGCATTGTCGCCGGTAGGCTGATCGGCATGCCCCTGCTGCAGCAAGGTTGCGGCCTTCGCCAGCAACGGGCGGACCTGCCCCAGGGTCTTCAGCTTCGTCTGCACCTGGCTGACGTCGTCATTGGAGTCAGGAATCTTCTTGAGCGTATCGAGCAGATCGGTGACCGAATCGGCGTCGCCGACCGCGAGGTCCTGGTTGATCTCGGCCACCAGGCGCGCCCTCACCTCAAACAGACCCTGCGCGGCTCGACGACTATCGGCCTTGAGCTTGAGAGCCTGCTCGAAAAGTGCAGCCGCACTGCCCTCATCGCCCGCGAGCTGCCCGGCATGCAGAGCCTTGTCGGCGCGCGTGAGCAAGGCCTCCACTTCGGGTGTGTCGGCGCTCAACTGTTGGGGAAGATTGGTGTTCTTGTTGCTCATTCGCGCCACGATGACTTCCGTAGGCGCGAGGGTCACCGGCGGGCCTGCATCGACTTCACCCGCGCCCTGCACGGGCGCCACCGGGGTGGGCGCCACCGAGGGCGTGGGGGCCAGGTTCATCGCCCGGTGTGCGGCGGTCAAAGACGGCTCGACATGGAACACCCGCGGGAAGAAGTGATAAACCAGAGCCAACCCAAGCACGACGACGCCGAGGCCTCCACCCAGTGCGCGCTGTCGTCGTACGGTTTCCTTGCTCGGCATGGCTTGGTTCCGGGGCAGCCTGTTATCGTGCGGCGTTTAAGGCAACACTGAATAAGTATCGCCATCGGCAGCCGCTTTGTCCGTCCACTGACCCGCGGCCACTGGCGACGATAGACCGGCTGTCTGTCGAGACAGCGCACGAAGGCGATACTTATTCAGTGTTGCCTTAACCATAGGCACAAACCGATGTCAGGACAATGCGCGAATGCGTGTCCTGTGTCGCCAGGAAGACGCATGCATCCTGATTCATCCCTTTCGCCCGACGCCGCCTGGATCGATAGCTCCGACACGCTGAATGCGTGGCTCGCCGCCATACCGCATGACGCCGCGCTCGGTTTCGATACGGAGTTCATGCGGCGCAATACCTTCTATCCACAGCTGGCCTTGATCCAGCTCGGCTGGCATGGCCGCTATGCACTGGTCGATCCGCTGGCGTTCGACATAGGCGGCGCGCTGCAGCCATTGGTTGGCGACAGCAATGCAGTAACCGTGATGCACAGCGCGAGCGAAGATCTCGAGGCACTCTCGCCGTTGCTGCCGCAGGGACCACGCCGGCTTTTCGATACCCAGATCGCGGCCGCTTTCGTGGGCATGGGCCTGGGCATCAGCTATCGGGCACTGGTTGCCGAGTTGGCCGGCGCCGAGTTGGACAAGGGCGAGACCCGATCCGACTGGCTGCAGCGTCCGCTGACGGAGTCGCAGCGCAGTTACGCCACGCTGGATGTCGTCTACCTGAAACCTGTGCACGAACAACTTGCCGAACGCCTCGCGCAACGTGATCGCGCGGTGTGGCACGCCGAAGATTGCGAGCGTCTCAAGCAGCGCTCCTGCAGCCGCGGCGGTGACCCGCAACCGCAGCGCGCCTTCCGCAGTGCGGCCGAATGGCGACCCGAGCAGCGGGCCTTGCTGCGCCGCATCCTGCTATGGCGGGACCAGACCGCGCGCACATTGGACCGCCCTCGCCCCTGGCTGCTCGAGGACGCCCTGGTGATGAACCTGGTGCAGCAACGCCCTGTCAGCGCTGGCGACCTCGAGCAACGCACGCGTGGCCAGCGTGCGCTGCGCTCGCCGCAGCAGCGTGAATTGCTGGAGACCTTGCTTCGCCCGATCGAGCCTGAAGAAGTGGCGTCCACGGCGGAAATTCCCGAGTCGCCGCAGGGCGAAGCCAAGCGCGCCTTGTCGGCAATGAAGGAGTGCGTCGACAAACGTGCCGTCGACCTGGATTTGCCCGCGGGGCTGCTGTGCCCGCGCAAGGTGCTCGAGGAATACGTGGTCACGGCGCAATGGCCCGATTTCCTCGAAGGCTGGCGGCGAGGCGTGCTTCACGATGAGTTGACCCGGCTGCTGCCGTAGGCCGTGCCCAGGGGCTTGGCGAAAGCCAAAACAGCCTGCTAACATCACCGGCTCGTGTGGGGCCATAGCTCAGCTGGGAGAGCGCGTCGTTCGCAATGACGAGGTCGGGAGTTCGATCCTCCCTGGCTCCACCACTTGATTCCTGACAGCGCTTGTTGCCTTCGGCATCAAGCGCTGTTTTGTTATGGGCCCCTGTCGGGCCTCCTCGCGGTGCTGCGCCATGTCGTCGACGTTGCTGTCGGCGGTCCGCCCTCGCGAATCGCCCTTCCTGTGATGCGCTGCAGGTTGCCTGCGCAAGCTACGCCTATACTGCTGCCGTGTCTTGAGGCTGGAGGCGTGTCTGACTCGCCTCGCACCCGCCTGATCCGGCATGACAGCGAACATGGGGCTTGCCATGAGGTTCCTTCGCACCATTGCCCGTTTCGAACGCACGGCATTCACCGATCGTGCCGAACGTCAGCTGTTCTGGAAGCATTCCATCACCAACCTTCGCCATCAGGCGCTCAGCCTGCAGGCTTTCGGCCTTCTGGCGTGGATGCTGTCACGCCTGCTTGCGCACCCGGGTGCCCGGTTCGATCCGTGGCTGACAGGCATCGGATTGGCCGGCGTCATCGGCGGCATGGCGATGACCTACGTCTCCCGCAACATGGTGATGAGCGCGATGGGTGGCGGCTTGTGCGCCGTCGCGATCGCGTTGTGCCTCCATAGCAATATGAGTGGCACGCACCAGCCCGAGTTCTGGGTGATTCCGGTGGGCATCGTCATCACGGTGGGCATGGCGCCGGTGTTTGCGGACGGCTTCAGCTACATCGCAAGTTCGATCGCCGTCTGGCTGGTGGTGTCCTTTGGTCAGGTACCAGCCATGCTGCACATGGACGACGCCAGCTGGATCGTCTTGATGGCGGTGTCCGGCTTCGGACTGGGCATCCTGCTCAACCGCCTGTTTGTGGTGGAACGGAAAAAGACCTTTCTCGTGCAACGAGAGCTCATCCGCCTCTCCTTCAAGGACGCATTGACGGGCATCAACAATCGCCGCGGGCTGATGGAGACCTTGCAGGACATCCATGCGATCGCCACTACCGGCGACTTCTATTTCCTGCTGATCGATGTCGACGACTTCAAGAAGATCAACGACACCTCCGGACACGACGTCGGCGATCGCGTGCTTATCGAAGTGGCTTCCATCATCGGCCGTCATGCCCAGGGCTACCCGCACGGCCGACTGGGCGGCGAGGAGTTCGGCGTGGTGTTTCATGGTGCCGCCGAAGCGGCGCAAGCATTTGCGGAGCGAATTTGCCAGCATGTCGCTGCCCTGCGCATCGCGGGCCACCTGGTGACCATCAGCATTGGCATTGCGGCCTTGCAGGCGTCGACAGACCTTGGCGATACCGTCCGTCTCGCGGATCAGGGCCTGTATGAAGCCAAGCAACGCGGCAAGAACCGCTATGTGCTCATGTCCTGAAGCCAGGGACGCGTGTATTGGCTGACTGCCAGGCAAACGGAAAAGCCTGCGGCCTTGATGTCATGACATGCGGGCACACTTCCGGCACTGCACGCCTCGCCAATCGCGCGCGAAGGTGGGCACCTCAAACCATGCCGGAGATTTCGCAAGCCATGACACCGCAGGAACAACAACTACTCGAAGATTTTCTCCAGCGCCTGGTCAGCGCCGGTGGCGTGGCGAAGGACCCACAGGCCGATGCGCTGATCCGTCAGCGGCTGGCTGGCCAGCCCGACGCGCTTTACCTGCTGGTGCAGCGCAGCCTGTTGCAGCAGCAGGCGCTGGAAAACGCGAAGGCACAGATCGCTCAACTGCAGTCGCAAGCGGGATCGCAGCAGAGCGTTGGCAGCTTCCTGGGCGGCCAACAGCCCGCTTGGAATGCGGCGCCGCCGCCCTACCCGCCGCAAGCCCCAGCGGCCTCGCCCAGCTGGCGTGAGCGGCTGTTCGGTGGTGCTCCCGCGCAGCCACCTGCCGCACCTAGCTTTCTGTCGCAAGCCGCCACCACCGCCGCAGGCGTAGCGGGCGGCATGTTCTTGTTCGAGGGCATCGAAAGCCTGATGGGCGGTCACCACGGCGGTGGCTTCCTGGGTGGCGGCGGCGGCCAGCCGACGGTGATCGAGAACATTACCGAAAACAATAACTACTACGACGACAATAACGATCGATCGCTGGACCACAACGACCGCGATTTCGCATCGACAGACGATTTCAACGACAGCACCGACGGCGGTTTCGACGACAGCGACTGGTCCTGAAGCCAAGCGCCGAACCATCCATTGAAATACCGCGCATCCGGTGCATGCATCGGATGCGCTTTTATCGCGATGGGTTTCGGGCCAGCACGCGCACAGCTGCCCATCCGGCCAACGGCGCAGGTCGATACCCAGAGCCTCGACGCAATCACCCGACGCAGCTTCCCAGTGGATCGAGACAGGCTGTGCGCTGGCTCGATCTGCCAAGGCTCGGTCGGCATTGAATGGCATTTGCCGCCGCGATCGCGCTTTTCCACCGACATCTCATGGCGCTGCAGACCCGTGTCGGAGGAAATTTCTTTTTGCGAATGATTCGCAACAACCCACCCAGCCGCACGACCAGCGGCCGCCGGGCGTCGTTTTCCGTCATGCGGCAGCGAACTGATCCGACCTTCGCATTGGGCTTCGTGCCACCGCATGCAGGCAACGTTCATCCCCACACGCCTTTTGACCGGCATCCTCCATTGGGTAAGCAACCTCTGGCCTAGCTGAAAAGGAAGACGACCCTGCTAGCCTTGCGTCGCCCACGCGCTCAACGCGCAGGGGCTACTTCGGCAGGCATTGAAGCCTGTGAAGCGCAAGGGCACGAAGCTCTCGTCATCCAAATCGGGCAATCCATCGGATAGCCTGCTGGCCGGCTCTGTGCCTCTTCACACCAGACAGCAGGAACCCCGCATGCAGAATCTGGAAGACACCAAGCTCGCCATCATCGGTCTCGGTTATGTCGGCCTTCCCCTGGCCGTCGAGTTTGGCAAGCGCTACGACACTGTCGGTTTCGACATCAACCGTGCCCGCATCGAGGAGCTTCGCGGGGGGCGCGACAGTACCCTTGAGGTCAACAGCGAAGAGCTGGCCGAGGCCGGCCGCCTGCGCTTCAGCAGCGAGTTGGCGGATCTTGACGACCGAAATGTCTATATCGTCACCGTGCCCACGCCGATCGACTCGGCCAAGCGCCCCGACCTCACTCCGCTCGTCCGCGCAAGCGAAGCACTGTCCAAGGTGCTCAAGCGCGGCGACATCGTGGTGTACGAATCCACCGTGTACCCAGGTTGCACGGAAGAGGTCTGCGTGCCGATCCTGGAGAAAGGATCGGGCCTGGTGTTCAACCGCGACTTCTTTGCCGGTTACAGCCCCGAGCGCATCAACCCCGGCGACAAGCAGCACCGGGTCACCAGCATCCTCAAGGTCACCTCGGGCTCCACGCCGGAAACGGCTGATTTCGTCGATCGGCTTTATGGTTCGATCATCACCGCCGGCACGCACAAAGCCAGTTCACTGAAGGTGGCCGAAGCGGCCAAGGTGATCGAGAACACGCAGCGCGACCTCAACATCGCGCTGGTCAACGATCTTTCTATCCTGTTCAACAAGCTGGGCATCGACACGCTGGAAGTACTGCAGGCCGCCGGCACCAAGTGGAACTTCCTGCCCTTCCGCCCGGGTCTCGTGGGCGGCCACTGCATCGGCGTGGATCCGTATTACCTGACCCATAAGGCCCAGGAAGTCGGGCACCACCCGGATGTGATCCTGGCCGGTCGCCGCACCAATGACGGCATGGGCGTGTACGTCGCCAACGAAGTGATCCGCCTGATGGTGCGCAAGGGCATCAACCCGGTGCGGGCGCGCGTGCTGGTGCTGGGCCTCGCCTTCAAGGAAAACTGCCCGGACCTGCGCAACACCCGCGTGGTGGACATCGTGCAGGCACTGCACGCCTACAACGCGCAGGTGGACGTGCACGATCCGTGGATCAACGCCGACGAAGCCAGGCACGAATACGCGCTGTCGCCGGTCGACTCGCCCGTGCCTGGCGACTACGACGCCGTGATCGTCGCCGTGGGCCATCGGCAGTTCATCGAACTTGGCGTCGACGGCATCCGCGGTTATGGCAAACCGGCATCGGTGGTCTACGACGTAAAATACGTGCTGCCGCGCGACGCGGTCGACGGACGACTTTGAACTTCAGGGATACGCCATGAAAGTGTTGGTTACCGGCACGGCCGGATTCATCGGTTCCCACGTTGCCGAACGCCTGCTGGCGCGCGGCGACGAGGTGGTGGGCATCGACAACCTCAACGATTACTACGACGTCAACCTGAAGAAGGCGCGCCTTGCGCGCTTCGCGGATCGTCCCGGTTACACGCACATCCAGGCCGATCTCGCCGATCGTGGCGAGATGGAACGCGCGTTTGCCGATCATCGTCCCCAGCGCGTGGTGAATCTCGCCGCGCAGGCGGGCGTGCGCTATGCCGCGGAAAATCCGCACGTTTACACCAGCAGCAATGTGACGGGCTTCCTGCACATTCTCGAGGGTTGCCGCCATTACGGCGTCGAACATCTCGTGTTCGCGTCCACCAGTTCGGTGTATGGCGCGAACACCGCGATGCCGTTCTCCGAACACAAGTCCGCGGAACATCCGCTCACGTTGTATGCCGCGACCAAGAAAGCCAACGAGCAGATGGCGCACAGCTACGCGCACCTGTATGGCATTCCCTGCTCCGGACTGCGCTTCTTTACGGTGTACGGGCCATGGGGCCGGCCGGACATGGCGCTGTTTCTGTTCACCAAGGCGATCCTTGCAGGCGAGCCGATCCGCGTGTTCAACCATGGCAAGCACAAGCGCAGCTTCACCTATGTGGACGATATCGTCGAAGGCGTGATCCGCACGCTGGACAAAGTCCCGTCGATCGATGCGGCGTGGGACAGCAACATGCCCGATCCGGCTGTCAGCGGCGTGGCGCCGTACCGGCTGTTCAACATCGGCAACGAGCGTCCGGTGGAACTGCTGCAGTACATTGAAGTGCTGGAGCAATGCCTGGGGCGCAAGGCCACCATGGAGCTGCTTCCCCTGCAGGCCGGCGACGTGCCGGACACCGAAGCGGATGTAACCGACCTGATACAGGCCGTTGGCTATAGGCCGCAGGTGTCGGTAGAAACGGGGGTGGCCAACTTTGTACGCTGGTACCGAGAGTACTACCGCGTGTGATTGGCGAAGGCCCTGCGTTGGTCCGGACTGACCGACCCTAACGCCACCATCCCGATCCGCGTCGCAACAGGATGTTGACCTACGTGGATGCTAGGGGAGTGGCGTGATCATCGACTACCTGCACGGGGGGCACCCCGTCGATCTGGAAGCGGACGTGTGCATTGTCGGTGGCGGTGCCGCCGGCATCGCCATCGCGCGCTCCTTTCTTGGAACGCGCTTCAACGTCTGCCTGATCGAAAGCGGCGGCCTGGCGGGCGAAAACCGCAACCAGGCGCTGTACGAAGGCAGCTCCGCGGGCGATATCGATTTTGATCCCGGCACCTCGCGCATGCGCGTGTTCGGCGGCAGCTGCAACCTGTGGGGCGGCGGGTGCATTCCGCTTGGCAAGCAGGACCTGGAAACGCGCGAATGGGTGCCGTACAGCGGATGGCCCATCGACTACGCCGAGCTGGAGCCGTTCTACCGCCGCGCGCGCGACTATTGCCAGATCGGCGCGATCGACCTGTCCGATGGCTCCTTCGCCGAACCGCCATTCCACTCCGCGCTTGCGTTTGACCAGGACAAGCTCGTCAATCAGTTCTTCGCACGCAGCCCCATCCTGTTCGGGGAGGCCTACCGGGACGAACTCGAGCGCGCGGGCAACATCACGGTGCTGCTGCATGGCAATGTGCTGGAACTGAAGGCCAGCGCGGATGGCAGGCGCGTGCGCGAAGCGCACGTCGGTGCGCTCAGCGGCGCGCGGAGCGTGGTTCGCGCGCGCCACTACATCCTCGCCTGCGGCGGTATCGAGAATGCGCGCTTGTTGCTGCTATCCAACTCCGTGGTACCGGAGGGCCTGGGCAACCGGCATGACACCGTCGGCCGCTATTTCATGGACCACCCCAGCGGCAAGCTGGGTACGCTGACCGCGAAGGCGCCACATCGCATCACGCGCCCCTACGAACGCCGACGCATCAAGGGCGCGCCGCCTGCGTTTCCCGAAATCGCCCTGTCGCCGCAGTTTCAACGCAGGCATCGGATACTCAACGGGCGCGTGCATCCGTTCGGCGTGGAAGGCCCGCTGCCACGAGGCATCCGCGCACTGCGCGAACTGAAGACGGGCATGCGAAACACCGTACCCGACGAAAGCACCCTGCTGGAGGCCCGATTGTCCGACGCGCTGCGCAATGCGCCGATGGGTCATGTCATCACCGCGCCGGACAATCTTGGTCTTACCGCGCTGAAGCTGGGCTTGGGTATCGGCGACCTCGCGCGTGCCTGCGTGCACAAGTTGACCGATCGACCCACGGTGGCCAACAGCCATGTGGATCTGGTCGGCTACTTCGAGCAGGCGCCCAATCCCGATAGCCGGGTCACCCTGGGCAAGTCGCTGGATGCTTTCGGCCAGCGCAAGGTGAATGTGGATTGGCGCCTTACCTCGCTCGATCATGAAACCTACCGTTCATCGGCGCGCGTGTTCGGCGAGGAGATCGCGCGCGCCGGCAAGGGTTGTTTCGAACTTGAACCGTGGCTCGCCGATGATGGGTACGCCAAGCCGGAAGTACACGGTACGGCGCACCACATGGGCACCACGCGCATGTCCAACGACCCGCGCACCGGCGTGGTGGACGCGAAGTGCAAGGTGCACGGCATGGACAATCTCCATATCGCCGGAAGCTCGGTCTTCCCGACCGGCGGCTGGGCGTTTCCCACGTTCACCATCGTGGCCCTGAGCATGCGTCTGGCCGATGAAGTTCGCGATCTGCTCGCGACGTACGCCAGCCCAGGGTTGCTTTAGCCCTCCCCCATGGCGACGGCTCCGGCGCTCCAACCATGAGCACGTTTTCCTCGCTGCACATGCTCATGGGCAAGGCGCCGCAAGCGCCCGTCGGCCGCGAGGCGTTGGTCGTGCTGTTTGACTGCATGCACCACATGCAATGCATGGCGCTTCGCGAGGAGGCCATGGCCGTTCTGTCGATAGTGGAGCGGGAGCGCGCGCTGCGCTTTCGGCACCCACAGCATCGCGACGAATACGTCATCGCGCACGCGATGTGGCGCCTGGTCCTGGGCGAACTGCTCGGCGTCACACCCATGGACGTGCCGTTTGCAAGCACGTCCCGCGGCCAACCCGTTCTCCCGGGGACGGGCTATGCGACCAGCCTTAGCCATAGCGGAGGCCAGGTCGCGTTGGCTGTCGCGCGTACCGAATGCATCGGTGTGGATATCGAGCGGTCGCCGCCACGCAATGGCATGCAGGATCTGCTCAAAGTCGTATGCACTCCTGACGAGTCCAGGGCATTGCATTTGCTACCCGAACACCGGCGCGACGATGCGATGCTTGCGCTGTGGACACGCAAGGAGGCGCTACTGAAAGCGTTCGGCGTAGGCCTGCTCGTACCGCCGTCGAGCTTGCGAGCGGACGCGGGTACGGCGATTCCACCGCCGGCGCTCGCGGCCGACTATCCCCCATGCATCGTGCGTCCGCTGACGCTTCCCACGGGCTGGATCGGCGCCCTTGCTGCACCCACGACGATCAGC
The DNA here is from genome assembly GCA_000632805.1 of Dyella jiangningensis. GTDB lineage: Bacteria > Pseudomonadota > Gammaproteobacteria > Xanthomonadales > Rhodanobacteraceae > Dyella > Dyella jiangningensis. Next base: position 2,370,979 of record CP007444.1, read on the forward strand.
GAACTGCGCATGCATTGGCTGCCCGCGGATATGCCGGCGCGAACGGATGTTGCACCGGAAAACAGGTCGCGGATGTAACGGTGCTGAGACAGCCGAACGGCAGTCACGATGATCTGTCCTAAGTTGCATCGACGACAGCGAAAGATTCACGTTAGCCTCTCGCCCTGCTAAATGGACTCAGCTCGGGGGCAAGGGGAATTCGATGCTTCGTTTCCTGCGTCGGCAATCAGTGCGCTGGCTGATGTTGCTCGGCCTGTGCGAGCTACTGTTGCTCGCCATGTCGCTGGCAACCGCCACGTACATTCGTTACGGGCACAACGCGGATGAACTCGCCGAGTTCACCGTGCACCTGCCTGAGCGCTCGCTGGTATTCGCCACGGCCATCGTGTTCGGCATGGTGGCCTTGGGCCAATACCAGGCGCATATGCGCATGACGCGCTTTGGCCTGATGGCGCGCCAGGCGGTGGCATTCGTGCTCGGCGGCGTGCTGCTGGTGATTGGCTACTACGTGCTGCCGCAAGCCTATGTGGGCCGCGGCGTGCTGGCCATTGCACTGACACTGGGCTTCATCCTGGTGCTCAGCATCCGCATCGTGTTCCTGCAGCTGGTCGAGGTGGAGGCGCTCAAGCGTCGCGTGCTGATTCTTGGCGCCGGCACGCGCGCCTCGCAGATCCACAACCAAATGCGCCGCCGTACCGACCGCCGTGGTTTCTGCGTGGTGGGCTATGTACCCCACGCGCGCGAAACCGTTGCGGTGCCCGAGGAGCAGCTCGTACGCACCTCGCTGTCGCTATGCGAGATCGTTGCCCGCTACCAGATCGATGAAGTAGTGGTGGGCGTCGATGATCGCCGTGGCAACCTGCCGATGGACGACCTGCTCGAATGCCGGCAGATGGGCATCACCATTACCGATCTCACGTCGTTCTTCGAGCGCGAGTCGGGCCGCCTGCAACTGTCCTTCCTCGATCCGTCGTGGTTGGTGTTCTCGGGCGGCTTCAACGGCACACCCTTGCGCCAGCTGAGCAAGCGCTGCTTCGACCTCGTCGCTGCATCGCTGCTGTTGCTGCTGTGCTGGCCACTGATGCTGATCGAGGTGCTGGCCATCCGTGTCGAATCGGGTTCGGGCCAGCCCATTCTCTATCGCCAGGAGCGGGTCGGCGCCCATGGATGCACGTTTCAGCTGCTGAAATTCCGCAGCATGCGAACGGATGCCGAGCGGGACGGTGTGGCGCGGTGGGCCAGCAAGAACGATGACCGCGTCACGCGCGTGGGTCGCATCAGCCGCAAGCTGCGCATCGACGAGCTACCGCAATTGTGGAACGTGCTGAAGGGCGACATGAGCATCGTCGGGCCGCGTCCGGAGCGCCCGCAGTTCGTGGCCGATCTCGACACCAAGATCCGCTATTACAGCCTGCGCCACTGCCTGAAGCCGGGCCTGGCAGGTTGGGCGCAGCTCAGCTATCCCTACGGCGCCACCGTCGAGGAAGCGGCCGAGAAGCTCAAGTACGACCTGTTCTACGTGAAAAACCACAACCTGATGCTGGATCTGTTGATCCTTATCCAGACGGTGGAAGTGGTGCTGTTCGGACGAGGCGCTCGCTGAGCGCCACCGACCTCAGCGGCCGCCGGGTGGCGGGGACGTGCAACGCGATCCGTGCGGCTGACGGACCGTGCACGGCAGCCGCCTGGCGACCACTGCGGCCGGCACGTGTTTCAGCGGCCGCTTTGCACCGGTTTTTCGCCGGTATGCAAGGCGCGCAGCGGAGAGCTATGCCAGTCGACCACCCGGTCATGATCGAAGCGGACCCAGGACGGACCGTACTCCCAGAGGTCGCCATGCATCGATACGGGATCGCCCTCGACCGCCCTCACCTCGTCGGCCGACATGCCAAGACGAATCATCGGCGCATCGGCGGCATCACTTTGCTCGACCGCACTCGGCTGCAGCGATGCCGATGCATCCTCGGAAACACCGACCCCGCCCGACGGTTCGTAGGCCGAATACGCACTCCAGCCGAGCACCCCCAATGCCGCCAGAGCCAGAAGCGTCGCCAAGCGAATAGGTGGGCGCCGCTTTGCTGCGCCGGTCACACGGGTAGCGTGATGCGACAACGATGCTTCGCGCGGCACCATGAACGGATCCACGACGACCTCATGGCGCTCGCTGCGACCTGCACTGGCGGCGCGCGAGGGCGCGGGCGAGCCCGGCAATCGTCCGTGTCGCCGGTGAAAATCCATCGCGGCGCCATATTGCGCGGTGAGCCGCTGCAATCGTATCGACGCGCGAGCATCGCCGGAGCGGCCGGCGTGGCGATCGGGGTGCAGCACCGCGACCCGGCGCCGATAGGCCTGCTTGAACTCCGACAGCTCGCATCCCGGGCTCAACCCGAGCTGGCGATACAGGTCGAGAAAATCAGTCTCGTGCGTCACCGCCATCCCCCGGGCCGTGGCGTTGAAACATGGCGTGAAGCCGGTGCGTCGCATGCTGCATGTAACACCGATGCAGCACAGCGACGTCGTTCGGTTTGGCCATCCATACGGCGCTTACGTCGAGCTTGACACGACGTGATGCCGATCACAATATCGAATCAACGTGACAGGGAAAGACGTGTATGCAAAGCATCACCTCCCGGCTTGCTGTCCGTACGACCCGCGCGATCGCGCCATGGCTGCTCCTTTGCCTGCTGACAGCCGCCACGCCCTTCGCGATGGCCAGCACGCTCGATGATGTCGCTCCACCCACCATGCCCAAACCACCCAAGCTCGGTGCGCATACGCTGCTGACCCAGCCCGAGGGCGAAGGCAGCACGCCCGCGGTGACGTCGTCGTTGAACACACAGGAAAGCGGCAGCTCATTGCTGGTGCTGATTGCCGGGCACGCCGACAATCCCGGCGCCCCTACCGACAGCTTCGGCAACTTGTGGAAGCCCGTGGGCGAGCCGGTCGTCTACAACGGTTATGACGAACGCTTCAACGCGCGCGCCTATCTCGCCATTGCCGCGCATGGAGGCAAGGGGCACACCGTCAAGGTCGACAAGGACGGGTCGCCGTCCGGTGAGATAACCATCCCCTTCATCGAAGTCGCGCACGCCGGCAAGCTGCAGGATGTGGCGCAGAATTACCCGACGCCCAACGCCGCTTCCCGCGCGACCAACCGGCTCATGCGGGCCTGGCAGGGTTTCAAGGGCGAGCCCGACTCAACCAGCTCCGCGCTGACCAGTGGCTCCGTCACCACTACCGGCCCTGCCACGCTCGTTGCGGTATGGCTGGGTGATGCGTACGTCTATTCGATGTCGGCCATACCCGGCGACGGTTTCAAGGTCATCGACAGCTACCTGCAATTGCCGCCGAGCAGCGGCGTGCAGGCGGCCGTGGCAGTGCGCGAGGTGGACGCCGCAGGCACCTACTCCGTCACCTGGCACGGCACCCCCGCGCAAGGTGCCATCCTGTGGCTGTTCGCATTCCAGGCAGCGCCCTAACAGGGCACGGTCCGCCACACCTGTAACAGATGTGTATCACCTGACGACGACGACACCGGCGCAGCGCGCCGGCATGCGATGACGTGGGCAGCGAACACGCGACGCAGCTACCCCTAACAGCCTATTCCGTCGGAACGGTCGTGTATCGCACGTCGAAGCTCTCTGCTGCTTAGGGCGTATTCACACAAAAAACGCAGCGTCCGAGACTACAGGTGTTCCGGTGCATGACCTGCGTTGCGCGGCATCCGCACCGATCTCAAGGGACGCGGCTTCGGGGAAGGTGTCTTCGACACGCGGCAGGACCACCCATGGTTCGAACCGCCCCGCATCGAACGCCAGCCAGGGATCGGCAGAGGACATCGCGGCAGTGCGAACCACGATCGTTCAGGGGGAAGAAGCATGAATGCCGATGTCGCTCGGCTCATCGATCTGGATTGGGATAACTTCGATCCCTGGCGCACCCAGTCCGCACGCCACCGCCTCGCTGATCATCCGCTGCTGCAGCTTCCGCAACTGGTGGAACTGGGCAAGCGCCTGGAATCGCGTGGCCGCGTACGCACGCACAGCGATGACGCCACACCGGGCACGCCGTTCAACACCGCGCCGCGCCTGCATCCCAACGCGAGGTCCGCGGCGAGCACGCTGCAGGACATCGAGCAGGCCAGGGCCTGGATGTCGCTGCTCAACGTGCAGACCGACGACACCTACCGCACGTTGGTGGATGAAGTGCTCGACAGCGTCCGTCCCGCCATCGACCGCGTCGATCCGGGCATGAGCTATCGCGGCGGATGGATCTTCATCACGTCGCCGAACACCGTTACGCCGTTCCATTTCGACAAGGAACACAACTTCATCATGCAGGTGAGCGGTCGCAAGACGCTCTATGTGTGGGACCACCGCGATACCGTGGCCGCCAGCGAAGAAGCGCGAGACCTCTTTCACGCCTGTCACGAGCGCGACCGCCTGCAGTGGGACGAAAGCCTGCGCGAGCGTGCCACCGTGTTCCATCTCGAGCCGGGCCAGGGTGCGTACATGCCGTCGACCAGCCCGCACATGGTGGAGAACGGCGACAACGCGTCGGTGACCATCAGCTTCACCTATTACACCGACTCCACCCGACGCGACAGCCTGCTGCATGCCGCGCACGAGCGGCTGCGGCGCTGGGGCATCACGCCGCCGGCCGTCGGCAAGAGCCCCGTGCTCGATGCGCTTTTGCACGCGGGCTTTCGCTCCGGCATCGATTCGCGCGAGTGGCTGCGCCGCACGTTGGGCAAGCAGCCGAGCACCGATCGCGCGGCTTACGCCGTCGCCTGAGCAGTAACCGCCCGCAGGGGCGCAGGGGATTCCCATGACGCAGTCAAACAACGCACAAGCGACATCGGCCACTGAAGCACCTTCGTTGCTGGACGTGCTGGTCCGGCACGCCTCGCCGTCGACTGCGCCAGCGCGTGAGCTCGCGACGTTTGCGCTGGACGAGAACACGATTGCGGCACTGGGGCAGCGCGCCAGCGAACTGAACATCTCGCTGCATGCCGCACTCACTGCCGCGCTGGCCCTGCTCGACTCGCGCCTGACCGGGAGCGACAGCGTTGCCGTCACGGCGGCACCTGACACGGTCGTCCGCTACGACGTGCCCCTTCAGGGATCGGTCATCGCGTGGCTTGCCGCACCACCCGTCGCCGCTCACGAAGCCATGTCCAGCATGATCGGCGCATGGCACGAAACGCCAAGGACATCGCCAGAAGCAACGCCACCGCTGTCCTGGTCGCTGTCCCCCGATGGAACGCACCTCGCGCTCGATGCCGACGCCAGCATCTTCGACGAAGCCATGTTGCTCATTCTCGGCAAGGGCCTGGTTCATATATGCCATGGCCTCGCATACGCCGATCAGCTGGAAGACGTAGTCGCCTTCGATACCGCCGGGCAGCAAGGCATGCTCGCCGCGTGGAACGACACCGCCGTCGCACGGGACCCACTGGACACCGTGCATGGCTTGTTCCGCACGATGGCTGCCGCACGGCCCGAGGCCATTGCCCTGGAAGGCGCGCACGGCCGCATGAGCTATCGCGACCTGGACGCCTGCAGCGACCGTATCGCGGCCGGCCTCATCCACGCGGGTGTCCGGCCCGGTTCCATGGTGGGTTTGCTGCTCGACCGCTCGCTCGAAGCGATCGCTGTGATGCTCGGCATCCTCAAGGCCGGCGCCGCCTATCTGCCGCTTGATCGCACGTATCCCGCGGAGCGACTCGCGTTTGCGCTGAACGATGCAGAGGTCGCGGCCGTCGTGGCGCCTGGGGATGCGCAAGCGCTGGATGAGGTCGCGGCGCCGTGGCTCTCGTTCGAGCAGTTGGCCGCAACGACGTCGTTGTCATCGCTTCCCTCCATCGATGGCGACGCATTGGCCTACGTGATGTACACCTCGGGCTCAACGGGAACGCCCAAGGGGGTGGAGATCCGGCACCGCTCGATCATCCGTCTGGTGCGCCACGTCGACTACGTCGCCTTTGGCGACAGTCCGCGCGTGCTGCATGCGGCCCCGTTGGGCTTCGACGCCGCGACGTTCGAGGTTTGGGGCGCCCTGCTCAATGGCGGCACCTGCATCGTCCATGAGGAACGCGTGCCCAGTGGTGCGGGCCTGGCCGCCACGATCGCCGGCCACGACGCACGCATCGCCTGGCTCACGGCGGCACTGTTCAACGCCATCGTCGACCAGGACGCCACGCAGCTACGCGGGCTGGAACAACTCCTCACCGGTGGCGAGGCGCTGTCCGTCACCCACGTGCGCAAGGCGCAGTCGCTGTTGCCTGACACGCAGTTGATCAACGGCTACGGCCCGACCGAGTGCACGACGTTCGCCACCACGTTCCGCATTCCGGGAACCCCGGACGCATCGGCCCGTTCGGTGCCGATCGGGCGACCCATCGCCGACACGACGCTGTACGTCTTGAACGTCCGCGGCGAACCGGTGCCTGTCGGGGTGGTCGGCGAGCTCTTCATCGGCGGCCAGGGCGTGGCGCGTGGCTACCTCAAGCGGCCCGAGCTGTCCGCCTCCCGCTTCGTGCCCAATCGCTTCGGCACGGAAAGCACGCATCTGTATCGCACCGGCGATCTCGTGCGCTGGATGCCTGAGGGTGTGGTCGAGTTTGTCGGCCGCGCCGATACCCAGGTGAAGATTCGTGGCTTTCGCATCGAAATCGGCGAGATCGAGACCACTCTGCAGCGTCTTCCCGGCGTGCGCTCGGCGGCGGTGGTTGCCCGCGAAGACCAGCCCGGTCAGAAGCGTCTCGTCGCCTACTTCGTGGCCGAGGATGACGCGGTCACGGCCCGCTCGCTGCGGGCCCAGCTGGCACAGAGCCTGCCGGAGTACATGGTGCCGGCGGCCTATCTTCGACTCGATTCGCTCCCGGTCACGACGAACGGCAAGCTGGATCGCCGCGCCCTGCCCGCACCGGGCCGTCGCCGCCCGGAACTGGCGGACCACTATGTTCCGCCCGTGGGCGAACTCGAACAGACGCTGTGCGTGCTGTTCTCCGATGTCCTCGAGATCGACCAGGTCGGCCGGCTCGATCACTTTTTCGACCTCGGCGGCAATTCGCTGCTCGCGGTGCGCTTGATGGAGCGCATCCATGCGGGCGTATCCGCGTTGCCGACCATTCCCGCCTTCTTCGCCGAGCCGACGCCAGCTGCACTCGCCGCACTGATCGAGGGCCGCAACAAGCGCTCCGCACTCTCGCCCCGCCTGTCGCGCGGTCGTCAGGGCGATGCGGGAGAGCCGATCGCGATCGTGGCGGTTGCAGGCCGTTTTCCGGGTGCATCCGACGTGGAGGTGTTCTGGGCGAACCTGTGCGAAGGCCGCGAGTCGATCACGCGCTTCAAGCCGGACGAGCTTGACGCTTCGATTCCCACCTCGCTGCGCAATGACCCCGACTACGTCGCCGCACGCGGCATCGTCGACGGCGTGGAGGATTTCGACGCGGCGTTCTTCGGCATGTCGCCACGCGAAGCGGAACTGATGGATCCGCAGCAGCGCATCTTCCTCGAACTGTGCTGGGAGTGCCTGGAACGCGGGGGCTATACGCCCGACAACCATGACGTGCCGGTGGGCGTGTTCGGCGGCATGTATCACGCCACGTATTTCCAGCATCACCTCGTGCAGCGTCCGGACCTGATCGACAAGCTCGGTGCGTTCCAGACGTCACTGGCCAACGAGAAGGACTTCCTCGCCACGCGCGTGTCGCACAAGCTCAACCTCACGGGCCCGGCGCTGAGCGTCAATACCGCCTGCTCCACTTCGTTGGTCGCGATCTGCCAGGCCGTGTCCGCGCTGCGTGCGGGCCAGTGCGAGATGGCGCTGGCCGGTGGCGCGTCCATCACTTGCCCGCCGCGCAGCGGCTATCTCTCGCAGGAAGGCTCGATGCTGTCGCCAGACGGCCATACACGGACCTTCGCTGCGGATGCACGCGGCACCGTCTTCAGCGACGGTGCGGCCGTGGTGCTGCTCAAGCGCTGGTCGGATGCACAGCGCGACGGCGATGAGGTTCTCGCGTTGATCCGTGGCATCGGCGTCAACAACGACGGCGGCGGCAAGGCCAGCTACACCGCGCCGAGCAGCGATGGCCAGGCAGCGGTGATTGCGATGGCGCTCGATGATGCCGGTGTCGACGCGCGTTCGATCTCCTACGTCGAAACGCACGGCACGGCCACGCCGCTGGGCGATCCGATCGAGATCGAGGGATTGACCACCGCGTTCCGCCGTCATACCGAGGACCGCGGCTTCTGCGCAGTCGGTTCGGTCAAAAGCAACATCGGCCATACGGTGATCGCCGCCGGCGCCACCAGCGTGATCAAGACCGCGTTGTCGCTGCATGAGCAGATGCTGCCGCCGTCGCTGCATGTGCAGGCCACCAACCCCAAGATCGACTTCGCGGCCTCGCCCTTCGTCGTCAATGGCACGCTTCGCCCATGGCGCTCGGAAGGCCAGCCGTTGCGCGCCGGCGTGAGCTCCTTCGGCGTGGGTGGCACCAATGCGCACGTGGTCATGGAACAGGCGCCGATGCCGGAACCTTCGGACGTGGCCGCGGGCCCGCAACTGCTCGTATTGTCGGGACGCACCCCCACGGCCGTGCTCGCCGCCGCGAGCCGCCTTGCCGATCACCTGGCGGCGCATCCGCACATCAATCTCGCCGACGTCGGCAGCACGCTGCTGCACGGACGCAAGGCCTTCATGCATCGCAGCCATGTGGTGGCGTCCGATACGAACGAGGCCGTTGCGCGGCTGCATGAACTGACCGCCACTTCGGCGCGCGAAGCGAAGAAGCCGGGTCCCGGTGTGGTGTTCCTCTTTCCCGGGCAAGGCTCGCAGTACGCGGGGATGGGAAAGGCCCTGTACGACAGCGAGCCGGTGTTCCAGGCCGCCATCGACGATTGCGCCGAGGCGCTACGTGGCGAGCTTGGCTTCGACCTGCGCGATCGATTGTTCGCCGGCGATGCCGATGCCCTGCGCGAAACCTCGCTGACCCAGCCGGCCACGTTCGCCATCGAGTACGCGTTGGCGAAATTGTGGATGGCGATGGACGTGCGGCCCGTGGCGATGATCGGTCACAGCGTCGGGGAGTTCGTGGCTGCCGTGATTGCCGGCGTGATGAGCCTTGAAGATGGTGCCCGGCTCGTGGCACGCCGCGGTCGCCTGATGCAGTCGATGCCTGCCGGCGCCATGCTGTCGGTCCGCCTGCCGGCCGACCAACTGCTGCCGCGTCTTCCCGGTCACCTGCAGCTCGCTGCGGAAAACAGCCCCACTGCAAGCGTGGTCAGCGGTGAAACCGCCGAGGTGGAAGCCTTCCGCGCGCAGCTCGACGCCGATGGCATCGCCTGCCGCCTGCTGCAGACCTCGCATGCGTTCCACTCCGCGATGATGGATCCGGTGCTCGGGCCGTTCCGCGAAGAAGTGCTTCGCGTGACACTATCCGCGCCCGCCATCCCGATCGTTTCCACGCTGACGGGCGAGTCACTGCCCGACGACGAAGCCACCTCACCCGACTACTGGACACGTCATCTGCGCGGCACCGTGCGCTTCTCGCCGGCGCTGCAGCGATTGCTCGACGAGCCCAGCCACGTGTTTCTCGAAGTGGGCCCGCGCAACGCACTCACCACGCTCACCCGCCAGCACCCTGGTAGCCGCCCCCATCTCGTTGTCGCGAGCGTCGCCGATGCGCCGTCGTCCGAACGCGCAGCCTGGGTCAGCGCCATGGGGCAGCTGTGGTGCGCCGGCCTGCCGGTGGCGGTGTGCTCGCTGGATCGCCGGCAACACCGCCGTCGCGTGCGACTCCCCACGTATCCGTTCGAGCGCAAGCGTCACTGGGTCGAGGCTGCGATGCCTGCCGGTACCGCTTCGCCGGCACCAAGCAACGCGCCGGACAACGTCGTCCCCCTCTTTGCCTCTTCTTCTGCACCTGTCGTGGAGCCGCCCATGGAAGCCAACGTCACCGGAGCCAATGCTGGCTCGGCCCGTCAGACCCGCCTCGTCAACCAACTCGTCGAGCTGTTCGAAGATGTCTCGGGCACGGAGCTGCAGGGTGTGGATCCCACGTCCGGTTTCGTCGAGCTCGGCCTCGACTCGCTCGCCCTTACCCAGGTTGCGCTGCAACTGCAGAAGACCTTCTCGCTGAAGATCACCTTCCGCGAGCTGATGGAGTCCTTCTCGTCCTTCGAGCGCCTCGCCATGCATATCGACCAGATGCTGCCGCCGGAGGCCATGCCGGCCGCGCCTGCTCCCGTTGCTGCACCCGCCGCTGTCGCCGCACCCATGCAGGCCGCGGTCGCCATGCCGGCCATGTCCCTCGCCGCGTCCGGCAACATGGTGCAGGACCTGATCCAGCAGCAGATGCAGATCATGCAGCAGCAACTGGCGCTGCTTGCGGCCTCGTCGATGGGCGGTGCGCCTGCCGTCGCCGCCACTGCGGCGCCTGCGCAACCCGCCCCGGCTGCACCGGTCGCGGCAGCTCCTGTCGCCGTTGCGCCAGCACCGGATGTTCCGACGAAGCAGCCTGCGCAAGATGAGGAAGCGGCGCTCGCGCACACCAGCTATGACGTCAAGAAGGCGTTCGGCGCCATCGCACGCATCCACTCCACGCAGACCGAGCTGACCGATCGCCAGCGCGCACGCCTCGAAGCATTCATGCGCCGCTACATCGACCGGACACGCGCTTCGAAGGAGTACACCGCGCGCCACCGCAACCACCTCGCCGATCCGCGCGTGGTGAACGGCTTCCGTCCGCTGCTGAAGGAAATGATCTACCAGATCGTGGTGAACCGTTCGAAGGGTTCCAAGGTATGGGACCTCGACGGCAACGAGTACGTCGACGCGCTCAACGGCTTCGGCATGAACCTCTTCGGGTGGCAGCCCGACTTCGTGCTCGACGCCGTGCGCCGCCAGCTCGATGCCGGCTACGAGATCGGCCCCCAGCACCCGCTGGCTGGCGAAGTGGCCGAACAGGTCTGCGAACTCACCGGCTTCGACCGCGCGGGCCTGTGCAATACCGGCTCCGAAGCGGTGATGGGTGCGATACGCATCGCGCGTACCGTCACCGGTCGCGACACGCTGGTGATCTTTACCGGCTCCTACCATGGCATCTTCGATGAAGTGATCGTGCGCGGCACCAGGAAGCTGCGCTCGGTACCGGCGGCCCCGGGCATCCTGCGCAACACCTCCGAGAACGTGCTGGTGCTCGACTACGGCACACCCGAGTCGCTGCAGATCATCCGCGAGCGCGCATCGAGCATCGCCGCCGTTCTCGTGGAACCGGTACAGAGCCGTCGTCCCGATTTCCAGCCACGCGACTTCCTCAAGGAACTGCGTGCGATCACGGCCGACGCCGGCGCGTTGCTGATCTTCGACGAAGTGGTGACCGGTTTCCGCTCGCATCCGCGCGGCGCGCAGCACGTGCTAGGCATCGACGCGGACCTTGCCTCCTACGGCAAGGTGGTTGGCGGTGGCTTCCCGATCGGCGTCATCGCCGGCAAGCGCCGCTACATGGACGCACTCGACGGCGGTGGCTGGCAGTACGGCGATGCGTCGATCCCCACCGTGGGCGTCACCTATTTCGCCGGTACCTTCGTGCGGCATCCGCTTGCGCTGGCCGCGGCACATGCGGTGCTCAACCACCTCAAGACCAACGGCGCGGCGCTGCAGGAACGCCTGAACGCGCGCACCAGCCTGCTGATGGATGAACTCAACGCCTTCTGCGCCAGCGTCGGCGCACCGATCCAGCTGGTGCACTTCTCCTCGGTGTGGAAAACCAACTTCACCGAAGACCATCCGCTGCAGGACCTGCTGTTCGCGATGATCCGCAGCCGTGGCATCCATCTGCTGGACAACTTCCCCTGCTTCTTCACCACTTCGCACACCGAGCAGGATTTCCAGGCCATAGCCAAGGCCTTCAAGGATTCCGTGCTTGAAATGCAGGAGGCGGAGTTCCTGCCGCGCAACAAGAAGGTGGAAACGCTGGCCTTCGATGCGAGCCGACCGCCGGTGGTCGGCGCGCGCCTGGGCAAGGACCAGGAAGGCAATCCCGCGTGGTTCGTGCCGAATCCCGATGCACCCGGCAAATTCATGAGGGTCAACGCATGAACCCGAACGAGCCCGTCGTCGGGGCCGATGCGGTAGCCGTCGACTACGATCCGTTTGCCGGGGCTACGCTCGAACGCGTCGTGCCGGCCACCGCGCCGCAGCGCGAGGTATGGCTGGCTTCGACGTTGGAGCCGCAGGCGTCGCTGGCCTATAACGAATCGGTCACCTTGCACCTGCATGGCGAGTTGCATGCCGCCGCGATGCAGGCGGCATTGCAGCAATTGATGGATCGCCACGAGGCGCTTCGCGCCACCTTCGGCAGCGACGGCAACGAGCTGTGCATCGCCGCGCAGCAGTCGCTGGATTGCCCGCTGCGCGAGCTCTCCTGGCTGGGTCCCGACGAGCAGGAGGCGGAGATCGACGCGACGCTGGAGCGCGTGGTCACCGAACCGTTCGACCTGGAAGCCGGTCCGCTGGTCCGCGCGGAATTGCTGCGCCTGTCGGGCGACGAACACCTGCTGGTCATTACCGCCCATCACATCGTGTGCGACGGCTGGTCCTTCGGCGTGATCGTGAAAGACCTCGCCGCACTGTACGCACAGCAGCTTGGCCTGAGCGCTGAACTGCCGATGGCCCACCCCTTCGCCGACTATGCGCTGGCCGAAGCCGCGCACGGCCAGAGCCAGCAAGGACATGAGGACGAGGCCTACTGGCTGAAGCGCTTCGCCGATGCGGCGCCTTCGCTCGATCTTCCAACCGATCACACGCGCCCTCGCCAGCGCACCTTCACCTCCAAGCGCGAAGACCTGCTGCTCGACGCGTCGCTGGTCGCCGCGGTCAAGCGCACCGGCGCTCAACGCGGCGCCAGCCTGTATGCCACGCTGCTTGCCGCCTTCGGCCTGTTGCTGCAGCGGCTGAGCGGGCAGGACGACGTGGTGATCGGCATTCCTTCCGCGGGCCAGGCCGCCGGCGGCCATCACGGACTGGTGGGCCACTGCGTCAACGTGCTGCCGCTGCGCATGTCGATCGACATGGCGGCGCCATTTGCCGAAAGCCTTGCCAAGGTGCGCGGCGATCTGCTCGATGCGTTCGACCATCAGCAGTACACCATCGGCAGCCTGCTGGCCCGCCTGGCCTTGCCCCGTGACCCCGGCCGCCTGCCGCTGGCCAGCGTGCTGTTCAATCTCGACCAGGCGCTGGATGAGCGCACGCTGAGCTTTCCGGGGCTTTCGTTCGAGTTCGCCGGCGTGCCGCGCGCGTTCGAGAACTTCGAGCTGTTCGTGAATGCCGTGCAACTCCCGCACGGTCTACGACTGGAGTGCCAGTACAACTCGGATCTGTTCGACGCGGCGACCGTGCGCGCCTGGCTCGACGCCTATGCCACGCTGCTCCGGCATGCGTCGGACACGCCGGACCAACCGGGCCATGCACTGGGCCTGGTGTCGGACCATGCGCTTTCCGCACTGCAAGCGCTGCAGCCCACCCGCACGCCCTACCAGGCGGAGCAACTCGCGCACGAATATTTCGAGGCGCAGGTGGATCGCGCGCCTTCGCCGGTCGCGCTCGCCGGTGCGGAACCGATCACCTACGCACAGCTCGAGGCCCGCGCCAACCGTATCGCGCACGTTTTGCGCGAGCGTGGCGCTGGCCGCGGAAGCCTGGTCGGCCTCTCGCTGGCGCGAACACCCGACATGCTGGCTTCGCTGCTTGGCGTCCTGAAGTCCGGCGCGGGCTACGTGCCGCTCGACCCCGGCTTTCCCGCGGAACGTCTCGCTTTCATGGCGCAGGACGCAGCACTGGCCTGCCTTATCGTCGATGACGAGGCCGCGTCGGTATTCGACTTCCCGGCCGCGCAGGTGCTTTCGCTCAAGCGCGCCGCTGCCGTGATCGACGCCGCCAGCGACAAACGCCTGCCGCGCGACGAACGCTCGGCCACGCCGGACTCGGTGGCCTACGTCATCTATACCTCCGGCTCCACCGGCAAGCCCAAGGGCGTGCGCGTGCCGCATCGCGCCACCTCCAACTTCATCAGCAGCATGCAGCACGAGCCCGGCATTACCGAGGACGATCGCCTCGTTGCGGTCACCACGCTGTCCTTCGACATCGCCTTCCTCGAACTGATGTTGCCGCTCAGCGTCGGCGCCGCCATCGTGCTGGCGACCTACGACGATGTGCGCGACGGTGCAGCCCTTCGCCGCTTGGTCGAGCAAAGTGGCGCCACCCTGATGCAGGCGACGCCAGCCGGCTGGCGCGTCTTGCTGGAATCGGGCTGGGCGGGACGCGCAGGCTTCAAGGCCATCGCCGGCGGCGAGCCCCTGCCGCTGGATCTCGCCGAGTCGCTCCTGGCCTGCTGCGGCGAACTGTGGAATGCCTACGGCCCCACCGAAACCACCGTGTGGTCGACCCTGTGGCGCGTGCACGATCCGCGCAAGGGCATCACGATCGGACGTCCGATCGCCAACACCACCGTGCACATCCTGGACGAGCACGGCGCGCCCTGCCCGCTGGGCATGCCCGGCGAAATCCATATCGGTGGCGACGGCGTCACGCTCGGTTATCTCAATCGCCCCGAACTCACCGGGGAACGTTTCCTGCCCGATCCGTACGCAGGCGACACGCAGGCGCGCCTCTACCGCACGGGCGACCGCGGTCGCTGGCTGGCGAGCGGCGAACTGGAGCATCTCGGGCGCCTCGACTTCCAGGTGAAGATCCGCGGCTACCGCATCGAGCTGGGCGAGATCGAAACCGCCTTGGCCGACCTGCCGGAGATCGCACGCGCCGTCGTCATGGCACGCGAGGATCGCCCGGGTGACGTGCGCCTGGTGGCCTACGTGGTGCCGAGCGAGGGCGCGGATCTCGAGCACGTGGACCTGTGTCCCCGCCTGCGCTTGCGCCTGCCCGATTACATGCTCCCGCAGCACTTCGTGGCGATGGACGCCATTCCGCTGCTGCCCAACGGCAAGATCGACCGCAAGTCGCTCTCCGCACCGTCGCAACCCGTAACGCCCGCGCGTCGCGAACGCCGTGCCCCACGGACCGAAACGGAACAACGCGTCGCCGCGGCCATGGAAGCGGTGCTGGCTCTGCCCGATCTGGATGTCCACGACAACTTCTTCGCGCTAGGCGGCCACTCGCTGCTGGCTGCGCAGCTCACGGCACGGCTCAATCGCGAGTTCGGCATCTCCCTGTCGTTCCGCACGCTGTTCGATGCGCCAACGATCGAAGGACTGGCTGAAGCGATCGACAGCAAGCGTGGCCTCACGGCTTCGGCGACGACCGATGAAATTCCGCGCCTCGCGACCCGCGAGCAGGCCCCTCTGTCCTCGATGCAGCAACGCCTGTGGTACATGGAGCAGCTGCATCCCGGTCGCGTGGTCTACAACACGCCGTCGGCACACCGACTGCGCGGGCCGATGAACACTGCCGCATTCCAGCAGGCCATGCGCGATGTGGTGCAGCGCCAGCCGGTGCTGCGCACCTCGATCGAAACCGGTGAGGCTGCCGGTTTGCAGCGCATCCACCCCGACATTGCGCTGGCATTGCCGGTGGAAGACCTTTCGACCCTGCCCGCCGACGAGCGCCTTCCCGCGCTCATGCGCGAACTCGACGCGGACATCGCCAGGCCGTTCGATCTCAGCCAGCCGCCGCTGTTCCGCGCGCGGCTGTTCCGCCTCGACGAGCAGGACCATGTGCTGTATTTCATGGCCCATCACATCATCTGGGACGGCTGGTCGTTCGACCTGCTGTATGAGGATCTGTCACGCGCCTACGTGGCACGTTGCGCGGGTGGCGCCTCGTCCACGCTCGCACCGCTGCCGGTGGAATATGCCGATTTCTCGGCCTGGCACCGCGAGCGCATGCGCAGCGATACCGTCCAGGCACAGCTCGCGCACTGGATGAAGACATTGGATGGCGCACTGGAGCCACTTGAGCTTCCCGCCGATCGTCCCCGTCCCGCACGCATGTCCGGCGCCGGCGCCACCGAGTGGGTACGCATCCCGGCCGAGCGCGCGACAGCGGTGCATGCGCTCGCGCAACGCGCCGAAGCGACGTCATTCATGGTGCTGCTGGCCGCCTATTACGTATTGCTGCATCGCCTGAGCGGCCAGCGCGACCTGATCGTCGGCACGCCGGTACGCGGGCGCGACCGGATGGAGACGGAAGGCATCATGGGCTTGTTCGTCAACGCGCTGCCGTTGCGCGTGATGGTCGATCCTGAAGCGCCCTTCCTTGAGGTCGTGAAGAAGGTGCGCCAGGTCGTGCTGGATGCGTTTGCGCATCCCGACGTGCCGTTCGAGCAACTGGTCTTTTCGCTTGGCCTCGCCCGCGACGAAAGCCGACCGCCGATCTACCAGGCGATGTTCTCCTTCCAGGATGCGCGTCGCCGCATCGTCTCCTGGGGTGACCTCGCGCACGAGCACCTGCCGGTTTTCCAGCGCGGCGCAGCGGACGACATCGGCCTGTGGTTCCTGGAACAGGAACAGGGCCTGCTTGGTGGCATCACTTACAACACCGATATCCTGGACGCTACGACGGCGGCGCGTTTCCGCGACTGCTACGAAACCCTGCTCGCTTCGGCGCTGCAGGATCCCACGACGGTCGTCTCGCGCCTCGACATGCTGCCCGCCGCGCAGCAGGGAGCCCTGCAGGCCTGGAACCAGACCCGGCTCGACGTGCCGGCACTCCCGCTGCATGCGTTGATCGAAGCCCAATGCGACCGGGTGCCGACGCATGCAGCGATCCGCTGCGGCAACGTCGCTCTCGACTATCGCCAGCTCGACGTTCGCGCCAACCGCATTGCCCACGTGCTGCGCGCGCGCGGCGTGACGCATGGCGCGCTGGTCGGCGTATCGCTCACGCGCAGCACCGACATGGTGGCGACCCTGCTCGCCGTGCTGAAGACCGGTGCGGGCTATGTACCGCTCGACCCGGAGTTTCCGCCGGATCGCCTCGCCTACATGGTCGAGGATGCGAACCTTGCCCTATTGGTGGCCGAATCGGCGACCGCAGGCCGCTTCAACGAGCGTATGTGCCCGACGCTGCTGCTCGATGAAAGCAGCGCAGAACTGGAGGCTGCGCCGGATACCCGCCTGCCGGCACCTCCCGAACTCCATGGCGATTCGATTGCCTACGTCATCTACACATCAGGATCGACCGGACGGCCAAAAGGTGTTGCGATTCCGCATCGCGCGGTGGTGAACTTCCTCAGCGGCATGGCCGTGCGGCCAGGATTGCAGGCCGATGATCGCCTGCTTGCCGTCACCACGCTGTCCTTCGACATCGCCGTGCTGGAGCTGTTTGGTCCGCTCAGCGTGGGCGCGCAAGCCATCCTAGCCACGCGCGACGAGGCCGTGGATAGCGACGCGCTCAACCAGCTGCTGACCTCGCATGCGGCCACACTCATGCAGGCGACGCCTGTCACCTGGCGCATGCTGCTGCAGACGCCTTGGCAGCCGCCGGTAGGTTTCCGCGCACTGTGCGGAGGCGAGCCGCTGTCGGCGGACCTCGCCGCCTTGCTGATGGCTCGCGGCTGTGAGGTGTGGAATATGTATGGCCCCACCGAGACGACGGTGTGGTCTACCTGCTGGCGGGTGGAACATCCCGGCCGCGGTATTTCCATCGGCACGCCGATCGCCAACACCAGCGTGTGGATCATTGACGAGCAGGGACAACCCTGCCCGATCGGCGTGCCGGGCGAGATATGGATCGGCGGCGAGGGCGTGGCCCTCGGCTACCTGCATCGCGACGATCTCACCGCCGAACGTTTCCCGCGCGATCCCTTCAGCCATGCACCGGATGCACGCATCTACCGCACGGGCGATCGTGGTCGGTGGCTGGCAAACGGCACGCTGGAACATCTCGGTCGCCTGGATTTCCAGGTGAAGCTGCGGGGTTTCCGTATCGAACCGGGCGAAATCGAAGCGGTCGCGCGGCTGGAGCCGTCCGTCATCGATTGCGTGGTCGTGGTGCGCGAGATTGCAGCGAACGACGAGCGCCTGGTGCTCTACGCCGTCTGCAACGACGACGAGGACGCCGTCTGGCCGAAACTTCGCGCACAGCTCGCCGGACGGCTTCCCGCCTACATGCAGCCGCAGCACTTCGTGAGGCTGGCTGCGCTGCCGCGTACGCCGAACGGCAAGACCGACCGCAAGGCCCTACCCGCGCCGTCGCTCAACGCGTTGGCGAACACCGACCATGCCGAACCGGGCGTCAGCGCCAGCGAAGACACACGCGAGCGTTACCTGGGCGCGGTGTGGTGCGAGCTGGTCGGCGCGGACGATGTGCGCTCCAGCGACAACTTCTTCGACATCGGCGGCCACTCGCTGCTTGCGATCGAGATGGTGACTCGCGTGAAACGTGAGACCGGCATCAAGTTGAACCTACTGGACGTCGCCACCAGTCCGCTCGCCTCGCTGGCCGCAGCGCTGCCGGAGGGCGATCTCACGGAACCCGGCAGAACGGCTTCGCTGGGTGGACGCCTGCGCCAGCTGTTCGGACGGCGCTGACATGAAAGGGATGCCAGCAAGGGGGCCGGCATGACGACCATCGCGTACCTGGTGTGCTGGGGCAGCTTCTGGGCACTGCTCTACATCTACGCCGGTTACCCGCTGCTGATGTGGCTGCGGGCGCGGTTGTTGCCACGCCCCGTGCACAAGCAGTCGTACCTGCCCACCATCTCGGTGATCGTGGTGGTGCGCGATGGCGTACGGCACATCCGCTCGAAGCTCAAGAACCTGCGCGCGCTGGACTATCCGCCGGAGTACATCGAGATCATCGTTGCCTGCGACGGCTGCACGGACCGCACCGCCGCCCTGGTGCGCCATTCACACGATCCGCGCGCCCGCGTGCTGGACTTTCCCGTTCCGCGCGGCAAGGCGCTGTGCCTCAATGATGCCATCGCCACGGCGCGCGGCGAGGTGCTGCTGATGACCGACGTGCAGCACAAGCTTTCGCCGCTGTCATTGCGCGAACTGGTGGGCAATCTGGGTGATCCACGCGTAGGCGCGGTAAGCGGCAGCCTGGACCTTGAGAACGTGCATAGCGCCTTTGCGCACGGCGTCAACGCCTACTGGCGCTATGAGAAGTTCATCCGCACGCAGGAAAGTCGCTGCGCCTCGACGGTCGGCGCAAGTACGGCGCTCTACGCGGTGCGCCGTGAACTGTTCCAGCCCTTGCCGCCGGATACGTTGCTTGACGATGTGCTGCTGCCCATGCGCATCGCGGCGGCCGGTCATCGCGTGGTGTTCGAGCCGCGCGCGGTGGTATGGGGCGAGCCTGCACAGGATCCGCTGGCCGAACAGCCGCGCCGGTTGCGCGCCAGCATTGGCTGCTTCCAGCTGATGGACCTGGCGCCATGGCTGCTGTCGCCCTCGCGCAATCCGCTGTGGTTCCAGTTCGTCAGCCACAAGCTGCTGCGCCTGCTGGCGCCCTGGCTGCTGCTGGCGTTGCTGTTGTCCTCCGCTTTCCTGGCCCGCCATCACCAGGCTTATGCCGCCGTGCTGGTCGCGCTGCTGTTGTCGATGGCGCTGGTGCCGATGGAACGTCTGCGCCCGCATGCCGGACGCTGGCTGCCCGTGCGCCTGATGGTGGCGTTTTTCTATCTCAATCTCTACGCGGCGCAGGCATCGATCGCCTTCGCCCGCACCCGGGGGGAACATCCATGGTGAGTGAGTTGCCGCACGACGCGAAGCCCACCGGCATTCGCGAAAGGCTGGGCGAATTCTGTTACAGCGCAGGGCTGCTCAGCCCACTCCAACGCGTGCGCTCCTGGTGGCACAAGGATCTGCGCATACTCGCCTACCATCGGGTGATGCCGCTGCCCGACCCGGACAGCTATGACTTCGACCTGGAACTGATCAGCGCGACGCCGGAAGGCTTCCGCGAACAGATGTTGCTGGTGAAGGAGCGCTATCGCCCGATGCGTCTCTCCGACGTGGCCGCGGCGATCGACGCCGGCCATGCGCTGCCGCCCGACACGGTGGTGATCACCTTCGACGACGGCTACGACGACAACTACCACATCGTCTTTCCCATCCTGCAGGAACTGGGCATTCCCGCGACGTTCTTCGTTTCCACCGGCCACATCGATACCGGTCGTCCCTACGCCTACGACTGGCTGGTGCACATGATCCTGATGACCACGGCCACGCGCCTGGAGCTGCCAGAGCTCGGCATGGACATGCCGATGCCGGTAGGCCGCACCGCGCGTCGCGCGCTTGCCACCAGCGTGCTCGATCACATGAAGGAGATCAGCGCGCTCGCGCAGGCGGGCATGATCCGCCGCCTGGAGAAGGAGTGGCGCATGCCCTCGGATGCCGCCGTGCCTGCTGACTGCCGCCCGATGAACTGGGACCAGTTGCGCGAGATGCATGCCGCAGGCCTGGAAATCGGTTCGCACGGCGTGAACCACTGGATGCTGTCCAAGCTGCCGCTCGATGAACTCGAACGCGAGGTGCGCGATTCGCGCGATACCTTGCTGCGTGAACTGGGGCCCATGCCATTGCTGATGTCCTACCCGGTGGGCAGCAACCGCGCCTTCGATCGCCAGGTGATCCAGGTAACTCGCGAAGCCGGCTTTGATGTCGCCTGCAGCTACATCAGCGGTACCAACCCGCAGCCCGCGGCCAATCGCTATTCGCTCTATCGCCTGGCGGTGGAGCGCTACATCGGCAAGCGTTGGTTCGCCGCCATGCTGACCATGCCAGGCCTGATCAACCATCCCACGCCAGCCCATCTGGCGACGCCCGATGAAGCGCCGTCATGTTCCCACTGATCGTCCTCTACGTGGTGCTGGCCATCGTCAGGCCGCAGGAATACTTCGCCTCGCTGGCGGGCGTGCCCATATTGCCGGTGGTGCTCGCACTCGCGTTCGCCGCGTGGCTGGCCTCGGGCGCCCGTGTGCCGTCCGCGCCGCAGTTCCTGCTGTTGCCGGCGTTCTTCGTGGTGCTTATGGTTTCCGAAGTTGCCAATGGATGGTTCGGCGGCATCAAGGACCAGCTCGGCAAGTTCGGCCCCGTGGTGCTGGCGTTCTTCATCATCGCCAGCGCCTGCAACACGCAACGGCGCGTTCGCATACTGATGGCGGTGATGGTCATGTGCGCCACCATCCTCGCGCTGCATGGCGTAGGCCAGGCCCGCACGGGCATGGGCTGGAGCGGCATCCCCATCGGCGAAGACGGCCGCATCCAGTACGTCGGCATCTTCAACGACCCGAACGACCTCGGCATGCTGTTCGTATCGGTGTTCCCCATGGCCTGCCTGCTGCTGCAGCGCGCCCGCGCGCTGGGTAAGCTGTTCTGGCTGGGCTGCATCGGCCTGCTGCTTTACGGGGTCTACCTCACCAATTCGCGCGGCGCGATGCTTGGCGTACTGGTCGTGATCGGCGCCTACATCTGGTATCGACGCGGCGTGGTGGTGGCCGGCGTGCTCGGTGTTGCCGGGCTGGCCGTGATGAAGATGCTGTCCTCCCGCATGCAGGAGCTCGATGCGGGCGAGGAATCGGCCAGCGGGCGCGTCGACGCCTGGTACGAAGGCCTGCACATGTTCACCTCGCACCCGTTGCTGGGCGTGGGCCCGGGTAACTTCACCGACTACAACCATCTCACTGCCCACAACTCGTTCGTGCTCGTGCTGGCCGAAACGGGCTTCATCGGCTACCTGCTGTGGCTGGCTATCATCGGTTACAGCTTCTGGATGGTCGCCGAGGTGCTGCGCTTCAAGGTCGATGCGGTGGCCGAGCCGGAGCGCCATGCCCGTTGGCAGGAGGAGCGCCCGCTCGCGCTCACGCTGCTGTTGTCACTTTGCGGCATGTTCATGTGCGCGTTCTTCCTGAGCCGCAGTTACATGATCGTGCTGTATTTCGTGCTGGCGATCGTCACCGGCTTCTATGTCGGTGCGCGCCAGCGGGTCGACGGCCTGCCCTCGCTTGCCATGTCCGAAAGCGGCGGGCGCTGGATTCCGGCCGCCATCGGCAGCATCGCCGGCCTGTTTGTGCTGGTGGCTGTCCTGCTGAAGACATCGGGGTGACCAAGTGTCGTTCAACAGTGCTGCGCCGTCCGTGCGTTTGGCACAGGGAGTGGTTGTCATGAGTGGCTGGTACGAACAAGCGTTTCGCCAAGTGCTTTATCCCGCTTACGAAAGCGGCCTGCGCCGCCGGGATACGCTGTCGTGGCTATCGAAATACGAAACCGACCAGTGGCTGTCGCCCGGCGGCATCGCAGACCTGCAGTTCCGCCGGCTCAAGAGCCTGCTCGACCATTGCTATCGCGAAGTGCCGTACTACCGTCGCCGCTGGCGCGAACTCGGCATCACGCCGGACGATATCCAGGACATGGATGACTTTGCCCGCCTGCCCACGCTGACCAAGGCCGACATCCGCGAGAACTTCCAGGATCTGCAGGCCTCGTCGTGGCGCAGCCGCCTGCTGTTCAAGCGTACGGGCGGCTCCACTGGCGAGCCGCTTGAACTTGGTTACACGCGCGAAAGTTACGACCGGCGCATGGCCGTGATGTGGCGCGGCTACGGCTGGGCCGGTGCGCGTCCGGGCCGCCGCACGCTTTACCTGTGGGCCGGCAACGTGGGCACGCCGGGCCGTGCTCATCAGTGGAAAGATCGGCTTTACAACGCCATGTTCGCGCGCCGCGTGCTCAACAGCTTCGAGATGACCGAAACCAATCTGGCCAGCTACGCCGACGCGATCGACCGTTACCGGCCGGACATCATCGTCGGCTATGTGGGACCGCTGGCCCAGCTTGCACAATGGATGGTGGCCACGGGGCGACGCGTGCACCGCCCCGAGTCGGTCATCGGTGCGGCCGAAGCGCTGCACCCATTCCAGCGCGAGGTGATCGGCCAGGCCTTCGGCTGCCCGGTCTACAACACGTACGGCTGCCGCGAGTTCATGCTGATCGCCTCCGAATGCGACCACCACCATCGCCTGCACGTCAACGCCGACCATCTCGTGGTCGAGCTGCTCGGCGAAGACGGCACGCGCGTGCGGCGTGGCACCGGCGAGGTGGCGATTACCGATCTGTCCAACTACGGCATGCCCTTCATCCGCTACGTCAATGGCGACCTGGCAAGCACCTCCTCGGAGTACAGTTGTCCGTGCGGCCGTGGCCTGCCTTTGCTGGACCGCATCGAGGGGCGCGTGCTCGACGCCATCCGCACGCCGGACGGGCGCATCCTGCCGGGCGAATTCTTCCCGCACATGCTCAAAGACGTGCGTGGCTTGTCACGCTTCCAGCTGGTTCAGCGGCAGCTGGATCGCCTCGAACTCTCCATCGTGCGCAGCGAGGGGTTCGACGATGACTCGCTCGCCTACATCCATCGCGAGACCGCCAGGGTGCTGGGCAACCAGGTGACGCTCGAATGCCGCTTCGTCGACGACATTCCCCTTACCCGAAGCGGCAAGCGCCGCGTCACCCTGTCGGAACTGGCTTGATGAACATCACCCACGTGGTGGAGAACCTCAATCGCGGCGGCATGGAGCGCATGGTGCTCGACCTGGTGAAACTGCAGCAGCGCCAGGGGCACCAGTGCCAGGTGGTGTGCCTGTTCGAAGCCGGCGCACTGGTCCATGAACTCGACGCGGTGGGCATTCCCGTGGTGGCCTGCAACAAGGGCCCCGGGCTGGACCTGCGTGCGCTGGCACGCGCGCGCCGCGCGATCGACCGCCACGACACCGACATTCTCCATACCCACAACGCGGTGGCGCACTACCAGACCGTGCTGGCCGCCTGCGGTCTGGACCTGCTGCGCGTGCTCAACACGCGTCACGGCATGGGCGCGGGACAGCGCACCGGGCGCAAGGAATGGCTGTACCGCCGCGCGCTCACGCGCACGGACATGGTGGTCACCGTCTGCGAAGCGGCAAAGCGCAAGGGCGTGGAGAAAGGCATGCTGCCACCCTCGATCACCCGCGTGGTGCCCAACGGGATCGCCGTGGAACGCTTTTCGCCGGCATCCATGGACATGCGCGAACGGCTGCTCGCGCTACTGGGGCTGCCAAGCCATGCCATGCTCATCGGCAATGTCGGCCGGCTCAACTGGACCAAGGACCAGGCCGGCCTCATCCGCGCTTTCCGACAGGTGCACCAGCATCATCCCGAGGCAGCCCTGGTGCTGATCGGCGACGGCGAGCTGCGCGCCGACCTGGAACATTGCGCACTCGCCGAAGGCGTGCATGACTCTGTGCACTTCCTCGGTGACCGCAGCGACGTGCGCGAACTGCTGCGCGGGCTGGATCTGTTCGTGCTTTCGTCGGTGAGCGAAGGCTATTCCATGGCGTTGCTGGAAGCGTGCGCCGTGGCGCTGCCCATCGTCGCCACGGACGTGGGCGGCAACAGCGAAATCATCCGCAGCGGGCACACGGGCCTGCTGGTGTCGCCAGGTAACCCCGACGCTCTCGCTGACAGCATGCTGGCGCTGCTGCACGATCCCGCACGCGCCAGCATCTACGGACGCGAGGCACGATCATGGGTGGAACGCCACGGTTCACTGGAAGCCATGGCCGATCGCTATCAATCCCTGTACCAAGATACGGAGCAGCACGCATGCGCTTGAAGATCCTGGTGCTGACCAACCTGTTTCCCTCACCGTGGGATCCGCTGCGCAGCCCGTTCAATCGCCAGCAGTTCGAACGGCTCGGCAAGCAGCACGATGTGGAAGTGCTCACTGCGGTGGATTTCCGCGAGCGTTACTCGCGCAAGCCTTCGCCGCTGCCGGTTACCGGCTTGCGCACCGACCATTTCGTGTTCTTCTACCCGCCGCTCATCGGCCGCTCGTTGCACGCATGCTGCTGGCTGGCCTCGCTGCTCGTGCAGAAGTTGCGCCATGTGCGTCAGCTCCATGCCGATTGCATGCTGGTGAGCTGGGGCTACCCCGATGCGCCCGCCGCGAGCTGGCTGGCGCGGCGGCTGGGCATCCCCTACGTGGTGAAGGTGCACGGCAGCGACCTCAACGTGAAAGCGGAGCAGGCGCTGCTGCGTCCGCAGATCCGTTATGCGCTTCAAGGTGCGCAGGCCGTCGTGGCGGTGAGCCAGGCGCTGGCCGACAAGGCAATAGCGCTTGGCGTCGACCCCTCGCGCGTGCACGTGATCTACAACGGGGTCGAACCCAACCTGTTCTCGCCTGGCTCCCGCCGAGACGCACGTGACCGGCTCAAGCTTGCGCATAACGAACGCCTGCTGCTGTACGTCGGCAACCTCAAGGACAGCAAGGGCTGCCTCGATCTGCTTGAAACCTTTCCGCACGTGCTGACGACCCGGCCCGATACGCGACTGCTGTTCATCGGTACGGGTCCGTGCAGAGATGCGCTGCTGCAACGCGCCGCCGCGCTGGGTTGCGCCGATCGGATGCAGCTCGTGGGGGCGATCGAGCATTTCGCGCTGGGTGACTGGTTTCGCGCCGCGGACCTGCTATGCCTGCCCAGCCACAACGAAGGCGTGCCCAATGTCGTGCTGGAGGCCATGGCCTGCGGTACGCCAGTGGTCGCCACCCGCGTGGGCGGCATCCCCGAAGTACTTCCCGACCATGCAGGCATGCTCGTCCCCGCGCGCGATCGCATCGCCTTGCGCGGGGCGTTGATCGCTGCGCTCGCCGCGACCTGGGATACGCAGCGTATCAGTGCGCACGCCAGTCGTTTCCGCTGGGACGAAAACATCCAGCGCCTTGGCGACATTCTTCAGTCCGCCGCGATGACGCGCGCGGACGTGGTCGACTACTCGGCGTCCTGAGCCCGCGCCTATTTATCCGACGCGGGCGACACGATGACGCCCGGGGCCATCGCCTCGTCGGCGAACATGATGTCCATGCCGCGTTTCACCCCCACGCGCGGTTCCCAGCCCAGCACGTCACGAGCGACGCGCTGGTCGAAGTTCGCCAGCGGCCGCAACGACTGCACGCGATAGCGGGTCAGCGGCACGTTGCGCCCCAGCAGCTTGCCCAGGGTTTCCACGCCCAGCGCCAACGCGAGCAGCACGCTCCTGGGCCAGCGCATCAGGCGCAGCGCCTTGCCGCGCTTGCGCGACACGCCCGCGAGGTATTTGCCCTGCGTGACGATCGCCGGATCCACCACGTGCACGAGACGTCCATCGGCCGCTGGCGCACACCCGGCCAGCAACAGGGCATCGACCACGTCATCAAGGTAGACGAGCGGGAGCGTCTGCGAGGCCGGTCCGACGGCGATCCAGCGGCCGGCAATCGCCAGGGTGCCATTGGGCGTGACGGTTTCGGAACCCGGCCCGACGATCTGGCCGGGGCGGATCACGACCGCCGGCAGCGCGCGTTCCAGCATGGCGTCGCGCACGTAGTTTTCGGCGACCAGCTTGGTCTGCGTATAGCTGCCGCGCCGTTCCGGATACGGTTCCAGTGGCGAACTCTCGTGGATCTCCACCAGCGGATCACGGCCGGCATGATCGAGCACGCTCATCGAGCTGACGTAGACCAGCCGTTGGGTGGCGTGCCTCAGGCAGGCGTCGACCACATTGCGCGTGCCCCACACCGTACCTGCTTCGAAATCCTTGGGCCCGCCGCTCATCGCAGCGCCCACGTGATAGACCGTACGCACGCCCTGCACCGCATGGTCCACGATACCCGGATCACCGAGATCGCCGATCACCACCTGTTCCGCCAGGTTCGCGAGGCGCGGGTCGGCTCGGCGCACCAGCACGCGCACGCGCTGCCCGCTGCGTCGCAACGCGGCCAGCAATGCACGGCCGAGGAAACCGGAGGCACCGGTCACCAGCGCATCCACGGGCTCCAACACGGCATAGCGAGCAGCCAGCTCCTGCTTGCGTTCGACGTCGGCGCGCCGGCAGGCCTCTTCCATCAAGGCAATGGGCCGGCGCCCATCCTCGGCGCTCACCGGCGGCGGCTTACCCTCGTGCAGGGCTTTGGCAAATGCCTGCGCGCCGGCCTGGATGCCGGGCGATGGCAGCAACGAGCCGGTGGCGAACCTGAGCACGTTCCACGGCACGCGAAACACATCGGCCAGGGCACCGAAGAATGCGCCCGCGACGATGCCGATGAACTTCGGCCCCGGCAGCACGCGCCGGACATGGCACACCTGCAGGAAACGATCGACTTCGATCACGCCACGCGTGCCCTGCACCACCAGCCGATTGAGCATCGGGCGCACATTCCACGAGAGCATGACCCGTCCAGTGCCATGCGCACCCTCAGCGGTCGCCTGCCACTCGTCGAACTTCAGCGTGGGCGAACGCCCGGTAGTGCGATGGCGGATATCCACCTGCTGCAGTTCGCCCAGGAACGCCTCCAGCGTGTAGAGGCCATGCACGCCCAGGTCGCGGAACGGATAGGAGCCCTGCGCCACCATCGGCGGCAGCGGTCCACCGCCATACGGCGCATAGTCCGAGCTGCGCCACACATCCACGGCCAGCACATCGCCGCAGGCACCCGCTTGCACCCGTTCGCGCGCGCGCATCACCACGGGATCGAACAGATCCGAGTGATCGACCGACAGCACCAGACCACGCTCGTGCGCCCGGGCGATCATGGCATCGCATTCGGCCACGGATTCCGCCATCGGCTTTTCGACGAACACATGGCAACCCATATCCAGTGCGCGCAATGTCAGCGCGCAATGGCTCGACGGCGGCGTGAGCACGTAGATCGCGTGCGGCTTGCGCTCGGCCAGCTCGGCCATGTCCGCGGTGGCGAGGTCCAGCTTGAACGTGGTCGCGAGCTTGCGTGCCGCGTCCACGTCGAGGTCGCAGATGCCCACGATCTCCACGAAATCCAGGCGCTGGAGCGCCTCGATGTGATAGCGCGCGACGTAACCGGCACCCACGATGCCAATGCGCAGCTTGCCCCGGACAGGTGCATTCATTCCGATACCCGACGATCAGCCAAAGTCATTTCCGTCGCCGCGATCGATGCGGCGACTTCACGCAATACGTTTTTCACGCGGTGGTCCCAGGTTTGATCGGCCACGGCAGCCATGCGCTCGGCGGCGCCCTGTTCCGGACCGCTGGCGATGGCCTGATCCAGGCCCGCGAGGAAATCCTCGCGCCCCTCGGCGATGCGCACCACGCCGGCAAAACGCGCTATCTCCGGATTGCCCACCGCCACGATGGGCTTGCCGGTCGCGAGGTATTCGCGCAGCTTGAGCGGGTTGGCGTTTTCCACCTGGCGGTTGCGTCGGTAGGGAATGATCGCCACGTCGAACGCCTTTGCCCACGCGGGCAGCGATGCGTAAGGTTGCGCGCCGGCCAGCAGCACGTTCGGCAACGAGGCGAGTTCCGGCACCTTGATCGCGGCATAGCCCACCAGCAAAAAGGTCCACTGCGGCCGCGCACGGGCCAGCCAGGCGATCAGTTCCACGTCGATCCATGCGTGGATCGAACCAAAGTAGCCCACGACTGGATGCGTGAGCTCGCGCGTCGCCGGCGGAAGCACCGTGGCGGGATCCGACGCCTGCGCAAACAGCTTGGCATCCACGCCATGTGGCGAGAAATGTGTATTGGGATTCAAAGCCTGCTTGGCCGCCAACAAGGCAGGCGGCGCCACGAACACCAGGTCGGCCTTGCCCGTCAGCGCCAGGTCACTCGCGGCGATCACCTCGACATCCACGCCGGGGTGGGCCGCATAGTCATCGATGCAGTAATAGACGCAGAACGCCTCGCCCAGCCGCTTGGCCAGAAAGCCCGGGTGCGGAGTAACAAACCACGAGATGCGTGGGCGCGCGCCAAGCACGCGCATCGCGCGGCGCAATGCCCATTGGCTGAACAGGCGGTTGAACAAACCCACGCCCGGAATGCGCCGGAACGGCAGTTGCGGCACTGTGCAATGCCAGAGATTCGCATCGACCTTGCGCGGTGCCCGCAACGCCTCGGCAAACTTGCGGAACGCACGGCGCAAGTCACGGCCATTCGCGTTCGGCGCGCGCATGCCTGGGGAGTCCACGTACAGCACGGGCATGGTCGCCGCGAGGCGCACGGCCACATGATGGCTGCTGGTGCGGTTTTCCGCGAACCAGTCGTTGCCGAAATAGACCACCCCGTACTGCTCTAGCATGCCCACTCCCGCGTGAGGGGCGAATGCGCAACCACCATGTTCGTCCCCTGTCCGGTCATCACGAAGAAGCGCAAGCAGCCGCGCATCGCGGAATACCTGGCGGCGTTTCAAGACTTCTCTCGACGTGCTTCTGGCCAAAAGCAGCCTAGCGGAACGCCCAGCCTGCTCCCATCCGTCGAATTGCCAAGGATTGCGCGCGGGGCGAACACCCCGGCATCGGCACATCGGCCGTTTGTCATAGCCTGTCGGTCGCATGCCGGCACTGCCTATGTGCCAATGGATATCGAGGCCACAACAGGACACAGTGGGCATGTCAGGACGGCCTGCTGGATGCGCCGTCCGGAGACGGATCAGGGGAATACCGGATTGGATCCGTCGCGCCCGAAACCCAAGCGCGAGCCGTCACCATGAGTTTTCGTTCCAAGAAGATGCGACTGCTGGAATGGTTTCCCGACGCGGTGATCTCCACGCGCGGGCCGCGTTCCGGCAAGGCGCTCTATCTCACATTCGACGACGGTCCAAGCCCGACGCACACGCCGGCGCTGCTGGAGCTGCTGCGTCGTCATGACGCGAAGGCCACGTTCTTCCTGATCGGCCGCGAAGCGGAGCGGCATCCCGAACTGGTGTGGCGCATCGTCGAAGACGGCCACAGCCTGGGCAACCATTCGTATACGCATCCGCGCTTTCACACGCTGTCCCACCGCGAGCAATGGCACGAAGTGCAACGCACCGACCAGCTCCTGCAGGGATTCGACGGCCGTCGCCATCATCGCTTTCGTCCGCCACGCGGCGTGTTCTCGCCGACACTCGCGCTGCGCTTTGCGTTCAACCGCCGCAATCTCGCCTACTGGTCGTACGACACGCTGGACTACCAGGGACGAGAACCGGCCGAACTGGCGGCACGGCTGCGCCGGCAACCGCCACGCGCCGGCGACGTGATGCTGATGCATGACGACAGCGACTGCTGCCGACGCGTGCTGGAAGAACTGCTTCCGGAATGGAAGCAGCACGGTTTCACCTTTCCCGCGTTGCCCACGTGAACGGCGCGTCGGCCATAGGGGAATCGCCATGATCCAACCCTTCCTCATCGTGCTGCTCGCCCTGGCCGCCATGGTCGCGGCGCTCGCACTGGTTGCATGGCAAGCCATACGCTCGCGAAACATGCAGGTCTGGCTGGGCAGCTACCTGCGTCGACGCAAACGCCCCGCCGTCACCGGGCCGACCCATGTGATGTTCTGCTTCGTGGATCACTACGAGCCGGCATGGGGCCGCGTCGACCTTGAAACGCAACGCCGCCGCGTCGACCGCTGGCATCGCGACTACCCCGCCATGGCCTCGCAGCATCGCGATGCGGACGGCCGTCCGCCGCAACACACCTTCTTCTATCCCGAAGAGGAATACCTGCCGGAGCATCTGGACAAGATCGCGGCGCTTTGTGCCAACGGCTATGGCGAGATCGAGATCCACCTGCATCACGACAACGATACGCCGGGCAATTTCCGCGCCACCATTTCGCGCTTCAACGAACTGCTGCACGCACGCCATGGCGCACTGCCGCGTGATCCACGCACGGGACAGCTGCGTTTTGGCTTCATCCACGGCAACTGGTCGCTGGACAACTCGCGCGCCGATGGCCGCTGGTGTGGCCTCAACAACGAACTGATCCTGCTGCGCGAGCTTGGCTGTTACGCGGACTTCACCCTGCCCTCCGCGCCCAGCGAAACGCAGACGCGCACCATCAACGCCATCTACTACGCCACGGACGATCCCCATTGCCCGAAGTCGCACAACACGGGAACGCCCGTGAAAGCGGGCGGCCAGGCCAGCGGTGACCTGATGATCGTGCAGGGCCCGCTCGGACTGGACTGGAAACGCCGCCGCAAGGGCATCATGCCCCGCATCGAGAACGCTGACGTAAGGCATAGCTGTCCGCCAACTCCCGAGCGCATCGACGCCTGGATCCGCACCGGCATCCACGTCGAAGGGCGGCCTGAATGGGTCTTCGTGAAGATCCACACGCATGGCACGCAGGAGCGCGACATGGACACGCTGCTCGGCGCGTCGGCCCACGCGATGCATGCGCATCTGGAAGGCCACTACAACGACGGCAAGCGCTACGTACTGCACTACGTCACCGCGCGCGAGACCTACAACATCATCAAGGCGGCGGAAGCCGGACTCAACGGCGATCCCTCGCACTATCGCGACTTCGAGTTGCCGCCCCCTCCCGGGGTTACCTGCTGGACATCGAAGGCGACC
Organism: Dyella jiangningensis; assembly: GCA_000632805.1. Lineage (GTDB taxonomy): Bacteria > Pseudomonadota > Gammaproteobacteria > Xanthomonadales > Rhodanobacteraceae > Dyella > Dyella jiangningensis. Next base: position 2,402,320 of record CP007444.1, read on the forward strand.
CCGGATCCACAACGGGCCGACGCACTCGCCGGTGTTCCTGATATGGAGTGACCGCTATGCATTGGCGTGCCAAAGGCGTGTTGCAGAAGGTGCTTGGCCATCTACCCGGCGGTGAACGCGCGCATTACCTCCTGCAGCGCCACTTCGGCGGCCTGCGCGACTTCAGGCGCGAGTTCGACATCAAGATGGACGACTGGCGCCTGATGGCGGGACACCTGCACACGGCCGGTCGACCGATTGCCGGTGCGCGGCTGTTCGAGATCGGCAGCGGCTGGTACCCGACGTTTCCGTTCGCCTGCTACCTGGGCGGCGCGCAGCAGGTCATCACGGTGGATCTCAACCGGCACATCAAGCCCGAGCTCGTGCGCGACTGCGCCGATCACCTGGCACGCCACACGGGGTTGATCGCCGAAACCTGTGGCGTACCCGAGGAAATTGTCCGGCAACGCCAGCGACAGCTCGCGGCGCGCCTGCAACACGGTGACGACGTGGGCACCGCCACCGACGGCGTCGTGATCTACGATGCGCCCGCCGATGCCTCGCGCACCAGCCTTCCCGCGCAGCAGGTCGATTGCGTGTTCTCCAACAGCGTGCTCGAACATGTGTTTCCGGATGCGGTGGATGGCATCTACCGCGAGGCGATGCGCATCCTCGCGCCCGGCGGCATCATGTTCCATTCGGTGAACTGCGGCGATCACTACGCGTACGTCGACCGCACCATCAACCAGCTCAACTACCTGCAGTATTCCGACCGCGAGTGGCGGCAGTGGGACAACGCCTTTCTCTACCAGAACCGGATGCGTGCCTACGAATTTGTCGACCGCGCCGTCAACGCCGGTTTCGAGATCGCGCTCAATACCGAATGCGCCCGTGAAATGCGGCTGGCCGAACTGGCCGCCATGACCGTGCATCCTCAGTTCGCACATATTCCGCCCGAGCGACTGTGCGTGACCTCGATCGACTTCATCGGGCGCAAGGGCGTGGTGCAGGCGACCTCATGAACGCCCCCCTGGTCAGCGTGGTGATGCCGGCCTACAACGCGCAGGCCTATATCCGCAGCGCCGTGCTCTCCGTGCTCTCCCAGACCTATACCTCGTGGGAGCTGGTGATCGTGGACGACTGCTCCACCGATGGAACCGCCGCGCTGATCGACTCGCTCTCCGCTGCCGACGAACGCATCCGCGTCATCCATGCCAGCACCAACGCCGGCGTGGCCGCTGCACGCAATGCCGCGATCGCCGCGGCACGCGGCTCGCACATCGCCTTCCTGGACAGCGACGACGGCTGGCACGAGTCCAAGCTGGAACGGCAGATGCAACACATGGAAGACACGGGGGCACGCGTCTGCTACGCGCCGTACGATCGCGTGGGCGACGATGGCCGGCTGCTATCGCGCGTACGCCCTCCTGCCCATGTCTCCTATGCGCAGATGCTCCGCAGCAACTACATCGGCAACCTCACCGGCATCTACGACCGCAGCCTGGGCGACGCCGCCTTCCGCAAGGTGGGTCACGAAGACTACGTGTTCTGGCTGGAAATGGTCCGGCGCGCGGGTGGCGCCAGCTGCGTGCCCGGCGACCAGGCGCTCGCTTACTACCTCGTGCGCGATGGCTCCGTTTCCGCCGACAAGTGGCGCGCCGCGCGTTGGCAGTGGCGTATCTATCGCGATGTCGCGCAACTGGGCTGGCTGTCGTCGTCACAGCACATGTGCCACTACGCCTGGCAGGCAGTAATGAAGCGCGTGGTGTGACCGTGTCACGAGCTCACGCGCGGCAATGGCCCTTGCAGATGGCTTAGCAGGCGCATCAGCACGCGCCCGGCTGGACCGAGCTTGTCGGTGATCATGCCCATCAGGCGGAAGTCCTCGTCGCTCCAGTAGCGCACCAGGAAGCTGGCGGGAACGAACACCGCCACGAATGCGATCGATCCCGTGATGAACGCGGCATGCCCCGGCGTCACATCCGCCACCAGCCAGCCTGCGCCGGTGGCCGCGAAACCCACTACCAGCAAACGCGCCATCAGCGCGACCGGCAGCCCGGCACTCGCGACGCGACGGATGTAGAAGATGCAGATCAACAATTCCGACAGTCGCGTGCCCGCGTAGCAGAGCACGGCCCCGAGCAGGCCGAAGTGCGGTATGAGCGAAAAGCCCAGGATCACGTTGATCACCAGCGCACTGCCGGAGATGCGCAGGCGATCGCCCTGCCGGTCGGTCACCACCTGGAACGCCGCGATGCTGTTGGTGATGAGCAGCAGGCCGGCGAGCACCAGCGTGACTTCGATCGCCGGGATGGCGTCGACATAGCGGTTGCCATACATCAGCGTGACCAGCCCCGGCGTCGTGACGAAACCGAGCCCGGCAATCATCAGGCCGGTGGCCCAATAGAACCGCGTGGCCTCCGAAAGCACCCGCGTCGCCTGCGACTGCCCGCTCTGGCCGAACGCACGCGCCATGTACGGCAACAGCGTGGTAGTCAGGCCCACCGAGAACAGTTCCACCGCGCCACGCGTGAGCGTGCCCGCAATGGCAAAAAAGCCGACCGCGGTGGAATTGGCATAGGTGTTGAGCAGGAACACCTCCACCGTATTGGTCTTCAGGCCGATGATGAGGATGAGCACCGCGGTGAGGCGCAGGTGCCGCGACAGGCGTCCGGCCATCTCCTGCGGGATGTCACCCGACGCGTACGGCAGGCAATAGCGGCGATAGGCGATCCGATTGATCAAGCCCAGCGTCAGGCACGACACCGCAAAGATCGCGACGAAAGCGAGCAATCCAAGATGGAACCACGACGCCACCGCCACGAGGGCAAGCGTGATGACGCCCGAAAAGACGGTCGCGATCGACACCGGCTCGAAATGCTCCTGGCCCTTCGAGATGGCCACCAGCAAGCCATAGTTCGCCTTGGCTACCACAGCAACGCACACCAGCGCCGTAATGGGCACGGTGAGCCCATTCCATTCGGACGGCTGGATGATGGCGACACCCACGACGAACAGCGCGATGACGATGGCCGAACTCAGCGCCTGGTAGCGCACGAGCCGGGCGGACAAGTGCGATGCCACGTCCGGCGTCCCTGCGCCATAGGCTTCGGCGATGAACTTGGTGGAGGATGTGGTCAGCGCATGATTGCTGCAGGTCATCAGCCAACTGCACAGCCACACCGTGAACGCATAGCGGCCGAAATCCGCAGGCCCAAGGGTGCGCGCGATCCACACACTGATCAGCAGACCCAGGCCGTATTCCACGTAAGTGGATGCCGATACCAGCGCCATGCTGCGTAGTGCTGCCAAGCGACGACTCATGCGCACCTGCCTCTGACCATTCGGTTGTCCTTTCGCGTGTCGTGATTCATGGCATGGCGTGCCCGGCCATCGACGACACGGCTCCGCTGCCGGGCGGCTGCTGCAGGAACCACATCGCCACGCCGGCGCCCCGGTTGTTCCAGTTGAAGCGCCGCGCCGTGTCGCTGACCTCGGCGCATTCGGTGCTGTAAGACGACTGCAGCGCGTCGAGGCGCCGTTTCAGCGCAGCGCTCTGCGCATGGTCGGTTTCGAAGTAGTAGGCCGCGGCCACCGGCATGGCCAGCTCCACGTTGTGCGAATCGCTGTACCAGCCGTCCGAATCCTCGATGTCGGCGAGCTTGGCGAAACTGGCCTGCGATGAGGACCAGTACCAGGCGATCTGCCCGTTCGCTCCCGAGCACGGGTTGCGCCAGTCCCGGTTGGACTTGATCGCCTTCACATCGATCCAGCCGTAGCGCTCCATGTAGCGGCCGAACGCCGTGATCATGGTGGGGATGCGCGTGTCGCCAGTCACCAGCCATGCATGCCACAGGCCGTCGATGATGTTTTCGCTCATCCATGGCGACGACCCGCGTACGTCGCGCTCGGGCTGCCACGAGTCGTCCTCATGCAGGTTCCAGCTGTTGCGCCAGGAACCGTCGTCGCCGAGCTTGTCGGGGTTGGCACGCTGGTGTTCGTACAACCAGTCCACACGCTCGCGCGTATCGCGCAGGTAACGCAGCTCGCCGGTGAGTTCGTAGGCATTGACCGTGGCGAGCAGGCCCAGACCCGCCAGGCGTTCGGTAAAGCGCTCGCCGGGGTTGGTATACGGGCCCGGCGTACCGGACCACCCGCCGTGCTGCCACAGCGTCACCATCTTGTCGATGAGTGCCGCATCGAACTCGCTGTCATCACCGGTCAACGCCAGCGCCAACAGACTGGGTTCGATGTAGACGTACTTCACGTCGCACGGCTCCTTCCCGTACGTCCACCCGCCTGCGCAGAACGGGCTGATGGGCAACCCCTCGCGCTTCATGTGGCGCATGTAGAAGTGATAGCTCTGGTCCGCCGCCTGCAGGTATTCGAAGCGGCCCGTACGCACGTAGGCCTTGAACAGCGTGGACGGCCGGTCGAACAGCCAGGCAGTGTGATCGTCAACCGGCAACTTGCGTGCCCAGTCAAATTGCGTTGACACATAACGTGCGTAGGCTTCGTCGTGCGCCGCGGGCACCTGTGGGCCGGCGATGAGCGAGGCGCACAGCCATGAAGGTTCCAGCGTGGCCAGCGCGGCGGCGACCTTCACGCCTTGCGCATCGGCCACCCTTTCCTTCTCGTACGGCCAACCCTCGGCCTCGCGGCTGCGAGGCTTGCCCACCGCGAAGTAGTACGTGGCTTCATTGCCCTGAAGCTGGGCCTGGAACTGCGCGCGCACGGCACGAATGCTGTGATCCTTCGCATACCAGCGCAGGGTGACCTGCACATGCGCCGGCACCTCCTCGCCCTTGGCATCGAGAATCCGCACCAGGCTCGCGTCGCGCAGCGCCGAGGGAGGAAACGGAATGCCCACGGAGACGGGTACGTCGGCACCCTCGCCCACGTTGCGGTGGACGACGATGCGTTGCTCGGGCGTGCTGTCAGTCGGCGCAACGGCCGTCACCTGCATTGCCGATTTCGCGGCGGGCGCCGGCGCAGCGTGTGGATGACGCGGCAGACCCGCGGCAGCAGACGCAACAAGCAGCCATACGAGCAATATCACCAAGGCTTGCCACTGACGCCATCCAGCCCGGGCGCTGCCGGAAAAAAGCGTGCGTGGCCGTACCCGATACATCACGCCACCGACGAAAGCGGCATGCGCGTGCTGGCAAGCTTGCGCTCCCACACCAGCGCCGTACGCACGATGAAATCCAGATCATCGTACTGGGGCTGCCAGTCGAGCACCTGCTTGAGGCGATCGCTGCACGCGATGAGCTTGGCCAGGTCACCTTCGCGTCGCGGCAGTTCGACGATATTGAGCGCCTGCCCGCCTACCCGCGCTACCGAATCCAGCACCTCGCGCACGCTGTAACCGTGGCCATAGCCGCAGTTGAGCGTGAGCGATGCGCCGCCCGAGCGCAGATGATCAAGCGCGCGTAGATGTGCCGCGGCCAGGTCGTCGACATGGATATAGTCGCGGATGCCCGTGCCGTCCGGCGTGTCGTAGTCGGTGCCATAAATCGCGAGGAAATCACGCTTGCCCACGGCATGTTCGCAGGCAGCCTTGATCAGCAAGGTGGCAGCAGGCGCGGAATGGCCGATGCGCCCCTTGGGATCGCAGCCCGCCACGTTGAAATAGCGCAGGATCACGTGCCGCATGTGGCCGGTGGCGCAATAGTCCGCCAGCATGGTTTCCGACATCAACTTGGAGGTGCCATACGGATTGACCGGACGCGTCGGCGTGCTCTCGTCCGCCACGCCCTGAGCGGTCAGGCCGTACACCGCCGCGGTGGACGAAAAGATGAACTTGTCCACGCCCGCTTCCGCGCATGCCGCCAACAAATTGCGCGTATTGCAGGTGTTGTTGCCGTAATACTTGAGCGGGTCACTCACCGATTCCGGCACCACGGTATGGGCGGCAAAGTGCATGACCGCATCGATGCCGCAGCCGCGCAGCACCGACGACACCAGGCTCTGGTCACCGACATTGCCGACCACCAGCTCCGCATCCTGCACGGCTTCGCGGTAACCGGTGCTGAGGTTGTCGATCACCACCACCGACTCGCCGCGTGCCACCAACTGCTGCACGACATGACTCCCTATGTAACCGGCGCCGCCGGTGACGAGTACCTTGCTCATAAGCACTACTCTGGTCGAGTGACGGGAAAGTGGCGTGCCATCCACTGCGCGACGTGATCGAGCAATCGTCGGCGGTCGCCACTGAGGACGTAGGTGTGATCGGTTTCCTGCAGATAGCTGACGCTGACGCCGGCATGGTCGGCCAGCCGGCCGAAGCACTCGCGAAACTGCCGGACGTGGTTGAAATAGCGGGACACGCCACCGCTGTAGATGAAGTCCAGCTTGAGCCCGCGGCCCAGCATGTCGGCGAGCTGACTGCCCACGACCTTGCCCGGCAACGGTTCGACGACAAAGGCGGGCTCCGCCGGCCGAGGGCCCGACGTCGCGCGCGTGCGCGTTATCCACTGCTTCCATACCGAAGCTTTCATGAGGCGCGGCAGGTAGTGCCGCACGCGCTGCCCGAGCGTGCGATGCCCGTATCCATCGAGGAAGAACGCACCGACCACGCGTGGGTCGGCATGCGCCACCGAATGCGCGTTCTGTGCACCCGAGCACAGGCCGAAGAGCACGAACCGCTGGCAACCGGTCTGCTGATGCAGCAGATCCATGGCTTCGCCGACGTCGGACACTACCTGTTCGGGCCGCGCGAGCAGCTTGCCGCCCGCGCCACTGTCACCGATGGTCGACTGGTCGAACCGCAATGTCGGATAGCCCAACGCATTGAGGCGACGCGCCAGATCGACATGCAAACGGAACGGGCCGATGCGATAGACCATGCCCGCGTTGAGCAGGACCACGCCCACGCCATGGTCGAGCACCGGCGGTAAGCCGACGATGCCTACAAGGTGGCGCGCACTGCCGAATCGAAACGCCTGCTCGTGCATCAGGCCATCTCCCGCAGGCGACGCTTGGCTGCATCGATCAGCGGATGCGACAGAATCGCCATCTCCAGCCGGTCGATATCCTCCCAATGCGGAGTCACATCGACCGGTTCGAGGGGCCTTCCCTGCCACGTGACGTGCCGCGATATCGCGTCTTCCCCCTTCGACATCAGCCACGCCGCGCGAGAGCCGGGCGCGGGCAAGGCGACGCGTGCGATCTCCGCGCGCAGCCGGTCGGTGGTCTCGAAGCCTTGCCACTCCATGCGTACGTCCAGATCCGGCCGGGCCCGATCGAAACGGTTGAGGTCGACCTTGAGCGCGTCCTGCATCTGATCGAGTTCGCGAACCAGTGCAGCGCCATCGGCAATGGCATCCCAGGCGACAACACCCGCAAGCACGGCTTCGGTCGCTTCAAGGGCGGCATTGGCACCCAACCGCGTGCCGAAGGCGAGGATGCGCTGTGCACCACTGCGCGCCCGCAATTCGGTGGCGGCTGTCGCCACGTCGGCCAGGCAGCGCGTCCAAGTAACGTCGCGGCTGCCACCGGCGGAATCCCCGGTACCGTAGTAGTCGAAGCGAAGCACCGGAAAACTGCTTTCCGCCAAACCATGCGCGAGCTGTCGATACAACCGATGACAACGGATCTGCTCGGCACCCAGCGGCGGGCACAGCAGCACGGCCGTACCCCCCAATGCGGGCGCCGGGTGATAGAAGCCGAACAGCTCCCTTCCGGGGCCAAAATAGAACGGCAGGTCGGCTTCGATGCGCGCTTTCATCGGTGATACACCACCGACAGCATGTATTCGTTCTCGTGGTAGCTCTGCCCGGCCACCGTGCTGTGGCGGATCTGCCGCGTATAGGACGCGCGCCAGCTCCACTTGTCAGTGAGCTGATGGCTCAAAGCCGCACCAAAGCGGTAATCCTTATCGGTGCGGTCGATACTGTGGTAATCGGTATGGTCGACATTGAGGAACGTCGACAGCAGCAACGTGGGCCTCAGCTTGTAGTCGAGGCTGAAGGCGCCGTTGCGTTCCGTCTGGTCGAACGTCGGGTTGTTGACATAGGAAAGCTTGCGGTAAAGCGGCGCGACGGTCAGGGTCAGCCGTTCGATGTGATAGCTGTAGGTCGCCTGTACGCTCTGGTCCAGGTAGACCTGCGGGTCGATGACCATCGAGCCGGTATTGATGCCGCGCGTCGGATCATTGATCAGGTCCAGCGGGTTCGCCGGCACATTGGTCATGCTGTCGACGATCTTCTGGCCCGGCTGCAGCAGCATGTCCTGCGCCGCGTCCGAATACTCGTAGACGCCCATCAGGCTGAAACTGTTGCTGAGGCTCGGCCGCCAGCCCAGCGTGACGCGTGCCATGGGCTTGGACGCGCTCGGCGCATTGTTGAAGTCGATGTAGGTCCAACCCAGCAGCGCGTCCACGTCGAAGTCGCGCAGCGTGCGCACGTAATGCCCGTACAGCGAATTGCGCGTGTAATCGGGGCCGCTGCTGTTGTTGCGGAAATCGACCCGCTGCGATTCCGCGTTCAGCGATACCTGCGTGGTCGGACTCACGTCGCGGATCACGCGGAAGGCGCCCAGGCCGCGGGATGAATCGAAGTCATCGACCTTGGAGGCATAGCTGTTGAAGTACTTCACCTCCGCCTGGCCGCGCGTCGCCTCGTTGAAGTTGAAATGCAGCACCGGGCCCAAGGCCAGCACGTTGGTCTGCTGCTGGTTGTCCGGTGCGTTGCTGGCCAGCGTATCCACCGGCTGGATACCCGCGTCATCCTCAATGGTGAAATCCAGCCGCTGCGGCATGATCGACCAGTTGGCCTGACCGGTGAGCGTCGTGCGTGTCTGGCTGTCGTACTGGCTGTTGGTGTAATCGAGGTATTCCAGCGTGCCGACAACATTGGCCTGGAAGCTGGAGCCAAGCTCCTGATAGGCAAAGTTGACGCCGGGGATGATGATGTTGGTGCTGGCCGGGTTGCTGGTGGTCAACGCGATGTTGTCGCTGTGCTCGATGCTGCCGAACAAGGCGTAGCCGAACGTTCCCGCAAAGGACACGCCGGGCACGGCAACGAGCGCGAGCATGGTGGCGCGAGCGAGCTTGCTGTAAGCCGGCATGTACTGTCCTCTGACCCTGGTCCCCAATGACGCCTGGCCCGCGGCCCGGCGCGCCTTCCCTACATTCCTACTGCGCCTGGTTGAACACCACGCCTGCCAGCTTGCTCGGCTCGAAATGTGTGAGGGCCTGGGTGATCGCCCCCGGCGTGTCCTTGCCATACCCCGCGACCACCACCACGAAATCAGCAAGGTCCGCGAGAATCCGCGCGTCCGGCGCGCCCTTGATCGCGGGACCATCGAGAAACAGATAACGATCCGCGTAACGCGAGCGCAGTGAATCGATCACCGTGCGCATGCGGAACGACGTGAAGTACTCGCTCCCGCTTTCGCGTGCGCTTCCGGCGGGAATCAGCCGCAGGTGCGGCACGCCGGTGTGGTAGAGAATCGTCTCCACGCCGATCGCGAGATGATCCATCAGGTCGGTCAGCCCGCCGCGCGTCGCTTCGATGCCCATGGCCTTGTGCTGGCTCGGATAGCGCACGTTGCAATCGATGAGCAGGCTGGTCTTCGCGTCGTCGAAGGCAAAAGCCGCCGCGAGGTTGCGGGCCACGAAACTGCCGCCCGAGCGCGGACTCACCGCCACCACCAGCGTCACGAAATTCTGTTGCCCGGCCATCGCGAGCAGCCGCGTGCGAATCTCGCGGAACGCGTCCGCCTGCGGGCGAACGGATTCTTCGCGATGGATCATGCGGCGTTGTTCGAGTTGCACCGGCGCCAGGGCGCCGCCATGCTCGTGCATGCGGGCGATGGACTGGCTCGACGACTTGCGCATTTCCAGGCTGTGTGCCGCTGCCTCGAGCACTTCGCTGATGCCTGACATCTTCTCGTTTTCAATGTTCATGGTCATCCCTTCAGCCGTATCCATACGGCGACCAGATAGACGACAGCCACGCCAAGCACGATCAGCGTCACGATCATGTTGCGCATGTGGTCGCGCCGACGGTCCCGTGGCGTCGGATAGAACGGAATCGTCGCCAGCACCGGCACCCCGATGGCGTGCTCGATCTGCCAGGTCGAACGCACGCGCGGATCGAACCACACCAGGGCAATCAGCAGGCCCAGCGGTATGGCGATGGACAACGCGATACCCGCGAGGCCGAAATGCATGAAGCGCAGGCCGGAGGGCGTCAGCGGCATCACCGCGGGATTCTGGATCAGGAAGTTGAGGCCGCGCTGCTCGGCGTCGAGGTTCATCGACACGCGCGCGTTCTCGCGACGCTTCAACAAATCCTGGTAGACGTCGCGATTCACGTTGTAATCGCGCGTCAGTTCGGCAGTGACATTTTCCGAGTTGGCAATCCGCGTGCTGCGCTGCAGTTCCGACTGCAACATGGATTCGCTCGCGCTCATGCGGGCCGCGGCGGCGGCCGTGGATGCGCGCGTCGAGGCCAGCTGCGTCTTGATCTGCTGATACGCCGGGTTGAACGTCACGCTGCTGTCCAGCGCGGTTGGCGTCCCGGCCATCCGTGCTGCCTGCTGGTGCTGCTCGGCGGAGCTCAGCTGGCGCTTGAGATCGTCCATCTGATGACGGATGCGCACCACGTCCGGGTACGAGTCGGTATAGGTCAGCAGCAGTTTGCTCAGCTGTGCCTGCAACTCGCCCAGTTGCGCGCGCAAGGCACCGTCGGCGGTCTGCACGGTGTTCACCTCGGACTCGCCATTGAGCTGCGAGGCCAGCGACGCTTCCTGCGAGCGCCGTTCCATCAGGTCCATTCGCGACGACTCGATCTGCGTGCGCAGCTGGCTGATGCGCGCGGCCGTGTCGGCTTCGCTGCCAGGACGCGCATCGGCGTTCGCATCGCGATAGGCCTTCAGCTTGTCTTCGGCATCCGTGAGCTTCTTGCGGTATGCCTCGACCTGGCTGTTGATGAACTCGTACGCGTCCCTGCTCTCGCGCTGCTTTGAAGCCAGGCTCTCGCTGATGAAGAGCTGCGCAAACGCGCGCGTGACCTCGTACGTGCGGCGTGCGTTGTTGTCGTTGTAGGTGATGGTGATCAGGTTGTCGCGGGCGATCTGCACCAGCGTGCGCGACTTGATGCCCTCGATGATGCGGTCCTGTTCCACCGGCGAGGGATGTGTGGCCGTCCAGCCACCCACCTCGAGGATCTTGGTCATCACCTTGTGGCTGAAGATGACGTCACGCGCCATGTTCGCCCGGTTCTTGTTGCCGGTCGGCGCGGCGGCGCCCTCCATCAACGGCGTGATGATGGTGCTCTCCTGCGCGAGAATCGTCGTTGAAGCGACGTACTTGCGCGGCCACGCCATGCCCACGGCCAACGCGATCAACGCGATCACCGCAAAGCCCACTCCAAGCGTCAGGCGGCGGTGGCGCGCTTCATTCAACAATGACGGCACGAGGCTCGTCATGGGCCTGAGTTCTCCACTCATGGCTACTCCTCCCTATCCTTTTTCCCCTGGCGCGGCGTCAGAACGCCCGCATCGGCACCGTGACCACGTCTCCCGGTTGCACCGGATAATTGGTGGCGAGATCGCCCTGCTGCAGCACCTTGTCCAGACGTATGGCGTACGGCGTCGTCACTCCGTTGGCGCTTTCGCGGAACAACTCGGTGCGATCCGGCGCAGCGAACTCGGTCGTTCCGCCTGCGGCGAGCACGGCATCGAGCACCGTCATGCCCTGGCGATATGGCAGCGAAACCGGCGTGCGCACGGCGCCCGTTACACGTACGCGCGAAAGGTATTCATGGCTGCGAAGCGCAGTCAGGATCACGGCCACCTGCGGGTCACGCACGTAGGACTGCAGCTTGTCCTTGATCTCTGCGGACACTTCTTCAGGCGTCTTGCCGCCAGCCATCACGTCGCCGATCAACGGGACGGTGATCTTGCCGTCCGGCCGGACGGGCACGCTGACGCTGAGGTCGGGGTTTTGCCACACCGTGATCTGCAACTGATCGTCGACACCGATCCGATAGGTGCCGACCGCCTGCGCCTGCGGGTCGATCTTCGGCGCTTCGGTCGAACCGCGTCCGGTGGCACAGGCCGCCAAGGTGGCGGTAACGCACAGCACAAGCAACAAGCGTAGACATGTCATGGCGGGGCCCCCTGCGCATACAAAATGTGAACTGCGTCACTGTCGAGTATATCCACGGCCCAGGAAAACTTGACAAAGCCATTCGTTCTATGTCTTGACGCACATGGATTCCAGTAAAAAGCCGCTGCGCTCTCGACGTGGCGTACATGGCGAGGTCGGCAATACTGCGACCGCGACACTCCTCCTCTCCGCCTGCGTGAATCCATCCACCACAAGACAGCGCCGGGTTTAGGCCGTTTGGCCGATGAAACCGTGCGCGGGCCCGGCGCCCGGCGCGAAAACCGGACAAGACTCCTGCTTACGGTTGATGCGATACGCCACGGCGGCCACTGCACCCACGCGGTAAGGAATTGCGATGCCCAAGACACCCGCCGTCACCAGGCACGACCCTATGCCGCTGAAAGACAAGACCGTCCTCATCACTGGCGGCGCCCAGGGCATAGGTCGCGGCATTGCACAGGCCGTGCTCGGCGCCGGTGGCCGCGTCTGCATAGGCGATCTGGACGCGGAAGCAGGCAAGGCGTGCCTCGCGGAATGGCAGGTCGGACCCAGTGCTCATTTCGCGGTGCTCGACGTCGCCCGCGAAGCCAGCGTCCGGCGCTGGATGACAGCCGCGATGAAACGCTTCGGCCGCATCGATGGGCTCGTCAACAATGCCGGCATCGCCAACCCGCACGCTGCGCCGCTGGCCGAATTGTCACTGGCCGATTGGAACCGTTACCTGTCCACCAACCTCACCGGCGCGTTTCTCTGCAGCAAGCATGCCCTGCCCGAACTGCAGAAACGCCACGGCGCCATCGTGAACATCGCTTCCACGCGCGCATTGCAATCGGAACCGGACACCGAAGCCTATGCCGCGAGCAAGGGCGGACTGGTCGCCTTTACCCATGCGCTCGCGGTCAGTGCCGGCCCGGGCGTGCGCGTCAACGCGATTCTTCCTGGCTGGATCGCCACGGATGACTGGCGCAAGCCCGAGCTGCGTGCCGCCCCCAAGCTCAGTCGCCGCGACCACGCACAGCATCCGGCCGGGCGCGCCGGCACACCGGAAGACATCGGGGGTTTGGCCGTCTATCTGCTTTCCTCGCCATCGAGCTTCATCACCGGCCAGTCCTTCGTCGTGGACGGTGGCATGACCATCAAGATGCAATACGCCTGAGCGCGGGCACGCGACATGCGCTTCGCCAAGCGCCGGTTTCATCGTCTCGTGATGCATTTCGTTGCGCTTTCCATGACGCCGCTTGCACGGTCGCCATGGCCCCATGATTCGACCGTCGCGGGCCCAGGCAGGTCATGGCAGCAAGTGTGCGAATCCCAGACGATCCGGTTGCCATCGCCAAGCGGGAGGCCAAAGCCGCCGGCCTGGTCTACGTCACTGACGAACTTCCCGGACTAAGCCGGCAGCGCGCCGGCAAAGGCTTCACGTTCCGTGACGAACGTGGCCGACGAATAACGCGCGCGGACGTCCTGGAGCGCATTCGCAGCCTGGCCATTCCACCGGCTTACACGCAGGTGTGGATCTGCAGCGATCCGCGGGGCCATCTACAGGCCACGGGGCGCGATGCCAGGGGACGCAAACAGTATCGCTATCATCCCCGGTGGCGCGAAGTGCGCGACAGCGGCAAGTTCGACCGCATGCAGGCCTTTGGCCAGGCGCTGCCGCGCATCCGCCGCCAGGTTACGCTCGACCTCAAGCGCAAGGAGCTGTCATCGCCACGCGTGCTCGCCGCCATCGTGCGCCTGCTCGACACGACGCTGCTGCGCATCGGCAACGAGGATTATGCGAAGGACAACGGCAGTTATGGCCTGAGCACCTTGCGCAATCGACACGTCAAAGTCTCGCGCCAGCACGTGCGCCTGCGCTTCCGCGGCAAAAGCGGCATCGAGCGCGAAGTGGACATCCACGATCCCGTCGTGGCGCGACTGGTCGATCGATTGCAGGAGCTTCCAGGACAACACGTATTCCAGTACCTGGACGAGAACGGCACAGCTCATCCCGTCGACTCCGGCATGGTCAACGACTACCTGCGCGAGATCGGCGGCGCCGACTTCACCGCCAAGGATTTCCGCACGTGGGGCGCCACCGTTCTCGCCACGGCAGCGCTGGGTTGCATCGAACTCGTCGAAACATCCACGCAACGCGCGCGTCGCGCACAGATGAAAACCAGCGTCGAGGCGGTTGCACGGCAACTGGGACATACACCCACAGTCTGCCGCCAGTCCTATATCCATCCCGCCATCTTCGCAGCCTGCGAAGCTGGAACGCTGCAGCTTGCCACGCGCGAGCTCACACGCCGCAGCCGTGCCACCGTGGAGAAGCTCACCTTGCGATTGTTGAAGCTGCACGTTGCAGCCGCGGGCCGGCGTGCACGAAAACCTTCCCCGCCGAAGAAACAGGGCGCCCGGCGCACCTAGTGGCAGAAGACGGCAGGCCGGCGGGCGAATCAAGGCTGTTCGGAAGCTTTAACCTTTTGACCAGCCGGGCTCGTAGCCGGAAAAGATCAACTGGACGAATGCCAAAAGAAAAAAGGCACTTAGCTTTCGCCAAGTGCCTTTCCAATTGGTGGGCCGTGTAAGATTCGAACTTACGACCAATTGATTAAGAGTCAACTGCTCTACCAACTGAGCTAACGGCCCGATGAAACTGTTTTTAACTTACATAGGTCAACTGGGGTGGAAGATGGGACTCGAACCCACGACCCTCGGAATCACAATCCGATGCTCTAACCAGCTGAGCTACATCCACCACAAACCTTGAGTTGGCGCGCCCGACAGGAATCGAACCTGCAACCGTCGGCTTAGAAGGCCGATGCTCTATCCGGTTGAGCTACAGGCGCTTGTGCACATTGTGCATAGCATCTGCTGGTCGGGGCAGAGGGATTCGAACCCACGACATCCAGCTCCCAAAGCTGGCGCTCTACCAGGCTGAGCTATACCCCGATTTCGAACCCTCAACCGCTTTAGCGGGCTGAAGCTTTGAAATGCTACGGGTGACGCTTTGCCTAGTCAATCCGTATCAAAGCACACCGAACTTCAACTCTTCGTCCGGTCCACTTGGCGATTCACTGCCTTGCGGTGCAATCCGTGGTGTTGCCACCTCGTCTTGCCTTATATGGCGCGCCCGGAGAGATTCGAACTCCCGACCACCAAGTTCGTAGCCTGGTACTCTATCCAACTGAGCTACGGGCGCGTTTTTTAAAAACTTTGCCTTGTCGCTTAACCATTTTAGTGGAAAGCGCCGAAGCGAGAAGCGGAATTATTCAGATTCGAGGTCGGCGCGTCAATACTTTTTTTCATATTTTTTTCATCACCGTTGAAGAATCTTCATGTCCGGCGGTGAAAAGCGCTTCACCCGAGCCGCTTAGTCTAACGACCATCTTCACATTCGGCTATACCCTTCGCTGGAAATATTTCTGCGATATGTCTGCGCGGTGCGGCATGACGCCTGTGACCATCAAACGATGAGGCATGCCACGAGGTTGCGCTCGCGCCGCACTCGGTGCGCTGCTACAAAACGCGCGGACCAAGCGCACAGCGAGAAATGAAAGGCAAAGAAAAAGGCGGCCATGGGGCCGCCTTTTTTTGTCGTGCTGTACTTTGCTCAACGATCAGCGAAGCGGCTCTGCGTGGCAGGATCACCCACCTTGGCACCGGTATCGCCGCGCGGCGGCGGCGGAGGCGGCGTGGAGCTGCTGGGGCTGTTCTTCGACCAGTCCGCCGGCGGGCCAGGAATGCGGCCGGCCATGATGTCGTCGATCTGATGCGCGTCGATGGTCTCGTACTGCAGCAGCGCATCAGCCATCACGTGCAACTTCTCGATGTTATCGGTGAGCAGCTCCTTGGTGCGCGAATAGGCGCGATCCAGGATGGCGCGCACTTCCTCGTCGATCTTGCGCGCGGTCTCATCGGAAACATTCTTGTGCTGCGTGACGGCGCGGCCAAGGAACACCTCGTCCTCTTCCTCGCCGTAAGTCACCGGTCCCAGGTTGTCGGACAGGCCCCATTTGGTCGCCATGTTGCGAGCCATCTTGGTGGCGCGCTCGATGTCGTTGGAGGCACCGGTGGTGACCTTGTCCTCGCCGAAGATCAACTGCTCGGCGACGCGACCGCCGTACAGCGAGCACAGCTGCGACTGGATCGCCACGCGGTTCATGCTGTACTTGTCGCCTTCCGGCAGGTACATGGTCACGCCCAGCGCGCGACCGCGCGGAATGATGGTGACCTTGTAGACCGGATCGTGCTCCGGCACGAGGCGACCGACGATGGCATGACCGGCTTCGTGATACGCCGTCAGCTTCTTCTCGTCCTCACTCATGGCCATCGAGCGGCGCTCTGTGCCCATCAGGATCTTGTCGCGCGCCTTGTCCAGGTGGGTCATGCGCACTTCGCGGGCGTTCTCACGCGCAGCGAACAGCGCCGCCTCGTTGACCAGATTGGCGAGATCGGCACCGGAGAAGCCGGGCGTACCGCGGGCAATGGTCATCGGATCGACGTCGGATGCCGTCGGCACGCGACGCATATGCACCTTGAGGATCTGTTCGCGACCCTTCACGTCCGGCAGGCCGACCACGACCTGGCGGTCGAAGCGGCCCGGGCGCAGCAGCGCCGGGTCCAGCACGTCCGGACGGTTGGTCGCGGCGATGACGATGACGCCCTCGGTACCTTCGAAGCCGTCCATCTCGACCAGCAGCTGGTTGAGGGTCTGCTCGCGCTCGTCGTGACCGCCACCCAGGCCGGCGCCACGATGGCGGCCGACAGCGTCGATTTCGTCGATGAAGATGATGCACGGCGCGTGCTTCTTGGCCTGCTCGAACATGTCGCGCACGCGGCTCGCGCCGACGCCCACGAACATCTCGACGAAGTCCGAACCGGAAATCGAGAAGAACGGCACCTTGGCCTCGCCCGCGATGGCCTTGGCCAGCAGGGTCTTGCCGGTGCCCGGCGGGCCCACCATCAGCACGCCGCGCGGAATCTTGCCGCCCAGCTTCTGGAACTTGCCCGGGTCGCGCAGGAACTCGACCAGCTCGCCCACTTCTTCCTTGGCTTCGTCGCAACCGGCGACGTCGCTGAAATTGACCTTGATCTGGTCTTCGCCCTGCAGCTTGGCGCGCGAACGACCAAAGCTCATGGCGCCACGGCCACCCGCGCCGGCCTGCATCTGCCGCATGAACCAGATGAACACGCCGACGATCAGGATGATCGGCAGCCAGTTGAGCAGAAGGCCCAGCAGCGAGAAACCGTTGTTGGACGGCTCCTGGCGCACTTCCACGCCCTTGTCCTGCATCTCCTTGACCACCGAGTTGGTGGACCAGCCCAGGACCGGCGCGACGGTACGGAACGAGCTGCCGTCCTTCAGCTTGCCGCTGATGGTGGCCGGCTGGTCGGCACTGATGGTGGCCGAGGCCACATTGCCGTTATCCACACTCTGCACGAAGCTGCTGTAGGGCAGATCCGAAGCGGATGCGCCATGCGGATTGAAGCTCTGGAACACCGTCAGCAGTACGACTGCGATGATCAGCCAGAGCAGCAGGTTTTTCGCCATTTCATTCATGCACGGTTCTCGCCCGATTGCCCGCCATGGATCTTGCGACCCGTGGCTAATGCATACACTTCCCGCGAACGCGCGCGGGAAGCCTTAGGTTTACGCATCGTTACGCGGGTGAAGTCTGCGCGCAAGCTGCGAATGTATTCGTCAAAACCTGTCCCCTGGAACAACTTGATCAGGAAGGACCCGCCCGGCTTGAGCCACTGCCGGCTGAAATCCAGCGCCAACTCGGCCAGGTCCATCGCCCGGATCTGGTCGGCCAGGGCCACGCCACTCATATTGGGGGCCATATCGGACAGCACAAGATCGACCTGCTGGCCCTGCAGGCGGCCTTCCAGCTCGCGCAGGACCGATTCCTCGCGAAAATCGCCCTGCAGGAAGTCCACTCCGCCGATGCCCTGCATGGGCAGGATGTCCATGGCGATCACGGTACCGTTATCACCCATGCGCTGCCGCACGAGCTGCGACCAGCCGCCCGGGGCGGCGCCCAGGTCGACCACCCGCATGCCGGGCTTGAGCAGCCGGTCCTTGTCGATCAGCTCTTCCAGCTTGTATACCGCACGCGAGCGCGCCCCCTCGGCCTGGGCCTTCTTCACATAAACGTCATCGAAATGCTCCCGCAGCCAGCGGGAACTGCTTTTGCTGCGAGACATGGGTCGGCAACTGCCACAGATACGGGGAGATGACCCCATGATAACCTTAGCGGTCCTATCGCAGCGAATCCGAGACTGAACGCATGGCACTTTCCCCCTCGCAACGCCGGTATCTGCGCAGCCTCGCCCATGACCTCCATCCCGTCATCCTGCTCGGCGCCAAGGGCGCGACCGACGCCGTGGTGAAGGAGCTGGACCTGGCCCTGTCCCACCATGAGCTCGTCAAAGTGAAGCTCTCGGGCGGTGACAAGGAAGAACGCCAGCAGCAGATCGACTTCCTCACCGAAGGCACCCGGTCAGAGAGCGTGCAGCAGATCGGCCATATCGTGGTGCTGTTCCGCCGCAACGAAGACGAACCCAAGCTCGCCCTGCCCCGCTGATGGATCTCTCGCTCGACCGCCCCGGCAATTACCTGTTCGTCCGTCGCGTGGGCCCACGCAGCATCACTGTGGTCGATCGCGAACTCACCGCCAGCTTCCTGCTCTCGCCAGAGCGCGCCGTGGAAAACTGGCCGGTGGCTGCGTCGAAGGAATTGGACGCCAGCCATGTCGACGCCATTCTCGAACTGGCCCCGGAAGTCGTCCTGCTAGGCACCGGCGAGCACCAGGTATTTCCCGCGCCCGCCTTCATGGCCGGTCTGCTGCGCAAAGGCGTGGGCATCGAGGTGATGGACAACGCGGCCGCGGCACGTACCTATGATCTACTCGCGGGCGAACATCGCCGCGTGGTGGTCGCGTTCATTCTGCCGGGCTGACCCGCCCGTCCGCATCGTTTTTTGTGGGAGCGCACCCTGTGCGCGACAGCCCATGAAATGCCACCGCTGAATCTGGCAGTCGCGCACAGGGTGCGCTCCCACCGAAAACAAAACCTCAGCGCGACGGCAGATAACCCAGCGGATCGACCGGGTTGCCGTCCTTGCGGATCTGGAACTGCAGTTCGTCGCGCGACGCGCCGGTGGAACCCATCTCGGCGATCTGCTGACCGGCAGTCACGCGCTGACCTTCCTTCACCAGTCGCTTGCTGTTGTGCCCATATGCCGACAGATAGCTGTCGTTGTGCTTGACGATGATCAGCTCGCCGTAGCCCACCAGGCCATTGCCGCTGTAGACCACCACGCCATCGGCCGCGGCACGCACGGGATCGCCCGACTTGCCTGCGATCTCGATGCCGGGAATGGCGTCGCCGGACTGGAAGCGCTTGATCAATGAACCGTCTGCCGGCCACCGCCACGTCACGCCACCGTTCGCACGCGTGGCGCCCGGCGCGATGGCCGACGGAGGCGTGGGCGGCGGGGTGTTGCTGGCCGTGGCTGCCGGAGCACCCGCCACCGGCACCACCGGCGTGGTCGTCGCGGCCGGGGCAAGCGGCGCAGCCGGAGCGGGCGTCTGGGCTGCCGTTGTTCCGGAGGGCGCCGGCTGCGTGCCCGCCGGTGCCTGTGCCGCCGGGGTCGGGTGTGCGGGCGCCGGTGCGGGAGTCGCCGGCTTGGCAGCCGCGACGGCGGCAGGGGCAGCGTGCACCGGGGACGTCGGCGTGGCGCCGTTGGGTGCCGCCAGCTTCAATTCCTGCCCGGGCCAGATGGTGTACGGCGCAGCAATGTTGTTCCAGCTTGCCAGGTCGCGAACATCAACCTTGTTGCGGAACGCGATCGAATAGAGCGTGTCGCCCTTGCTGACCTTGTAGACACCGCCCGGTGCCGGCCGGCTAGCCGGCACTACCGTGGTCGCGGCACGCGATGGGGTTCCCGTGGCGGGTTCGACCACGACAGAGCGCTGCGTTCCGCAGGCGGCCAGCACCACGATGGCAGAGGTCAGGGTGACCGACCGGAGATATCCATTCATGGGAATGAGCATAGCGAGGCCGCACGGTATTTTCATGCGTGCGGCGACCTGCGATGCGTCAGCGCCACGGCCATCGTTCAGCGCGACCAGATCCACCAGGCCAGCAAGGCCGCCAGGATCACCAGCGCCGCCCATCCAATCCGCTCGATGTGCTTGTGCAGGATGCGCTCGGCACGCTCACCGAAAATGCGGATCAGCAACGCGAGCAACCACACGCGCTTGCCACGACCCACGGCCATGCAGACCAGGAACGGAATCACCGGCACGCCCACGATGCCCGCCGCCCACGTCACGAACTTCATCGGCACGACGGGCTGCAGTGCGGCGAGCGCCAACACCACCAGCAGACCGAGCCAATGCTCGTTCATCTGCATGCGCAGATTATCGACGCCTTTTTCGATCGGCGCCAACAGATGCAACGAATCCAGCAATGGCGACAACGCGTGGAACGCCCAGTGGCCCAGCGCGTAACCGACCAACGAACCCAGCAGCGAAAACAGCAGGCTGATGTTCGCGTAGAAGAACGCCTTGTGACGCTTGCCGAGCATCATCGGCGCGAGCATCACTTCCGGCATGATCGGGAAGATGAAGGCCTCCACGAAGCTCAAACCGCAGAGGTAGTACAAAGCCCTGGGGTCACGCGCCCATGTCAGTGCGCGCGCATACAGCGGTCCGAACAGACGCATGCTCAGGAATTTCCTTGTGGGTAGGGCCTGTTTGATGGCTCCGCGTGGCTCGCGCCGGGATCTGCTTGCCCGCAGGCCAACGAAGACTGAGGGCGTGTATGTCGATACACAGCCGAGTGATGACGCTGGCATGCGGGTAAACAGACCCGGCCCGGGCTGCTCGGAGTCATCAGACAGGCCCTTGAGCGCATCAACCGATGCCGCCGAGCAATGGCACGAAACTGACCGCGCCCAGTTCTTCTTGGATGAAATCACCCTGCCCGTCGCCGCGCATGCGGATCAGCATCTGGTTGCTGGGCGAACCGACCGGCGCCACCAGCACGCCCGTGGGGCTCAGCTGATCGAGGATGGCATGCGGAATCGCATCGCCCGCCGCGGTCAGGATGATGGCGTCGAACGGCGCCTCGTCGGCCCAGCCGAGCTTGCCGTCATCGTGACGCGAGCGGATGTTCGTCAGGCCCAGCTGTCGGAAGCGGCGGCGCGCCTGGCGCAGCAATTCTTCGATGCGTTCGACCGTGTAGATCTGGGGCACGATCTGCGCCAACACCACGGCCTGGTAACCGGAGCCAGTGCCGATTTCCAACACTTTCTGCGGCACGCCGAATTCCAGCAGCGCCTCGGTCATGCGCGCCACCACCCACGGCTGGGAGATGGTCTGGCCATGGCCGATCGGCAGCGCGGTGTTTTCGTAGGCGCGCGAGTGCAGCGCCTGGTCGATGAAATGATGGCGCGGCGTGTTGCGGATCACGTCGATCACGCGCTGGTCGCGGATGCCCTCTTCCTTGAGCTTGGTCGCAAGGCGATCGCGCGCGCGCTGCGAGGTCATCCCCTCGCCTTTCAATGCGGATGGCGGCAGTGGATGCACGTTCATGCCCTCACGCCGCCTCTTCGGCGTTCTTGCCGCCGACGCCTTCGTTCAACGCACCGACCCAGCTGCTGACCTTTTCCAGCGCCTGGAAACGCGTGAGGTCCACATGGATGGGCGTCACCGAGACATAGCCGCGGCGCACCGCATTGAAGTCGGTGCCGGGACCGGCGTCGTCCACGTCACCTGCGGGGCCGATCCACCAGATGGTCTTGCCGCGGGGATCGGTCTGCTTGATGCACGGCGCCGAACGATGGCGCTTGCCCAGGCGCGTGACTTCGAAGCCGTGGATTTCATCCCATGGACGGTCCGGCACATTGACGTTGAGGATCGTATCCGCCGGCAGCGGATCGACCAGCAATCGCTGCATCAACCGCAGCACCGCGTTGGCCGCCGATTCGTAGTGGATGCCGTTGTGGTCCTTGCTTACCAGCGACACGGCAATGGCGGGCAGGCCGAGAAAGCGCCCCTCCATCGCCGCCGACACGGTGCCGGAATAGATCACGTCGTCGCCGAGGTTGGCCGAATTGTTGATGCCGGACACCACGATGTCCGGCTCGTGGTCGAGCAAACCCGCCAATGCCAGGTGTACGCAGTCGGTCGGCGTGCCGGCGACGCGGTAATAACCGTTGTCCATCCGCAGCGCGCGGATGGGAGCGTCCAGCGTAAGTGAATTGCTGGCGCCGGAGCGATCTCGATCCGGTGCCACCACCGTGACTTGGCCGACCGCGCCGAGGCGCTCGGCGAGCACCCGGATGCCAGGTGCATCCACGCCGTCGTCGTTGCTTACCAGAACTCGCATGATGATCCGTTCAAAGCCAATCGCGGCGCCTTCGTTCTCGACGGAACGCGCCGGGTGAAGCCTGAAGTCTACCGGACCGGGGCGATGGTTTCACATTGCCCGGAAGCCCGGTTCCAGAGGCCTGGCGCAAACCCGGCTCATGGCCGTCGCGACACCGGATTCCTTCGGCTGCATTACGATGCAGGCATGAAACATCGCCCTCCTGCCCAGGTCTCTGATGACGATGCACGCCTGTTTCGCGAGGCGATCGGCGAGGTAAAGGCGTTCGATCCGGTGGCACCGCCACCCGCCGCACCCAAGCCGGCACCTGAGCCGCGCATGTTCGAAGCGGACGAGGCCGCCGTACCGGGCGAACTGCTGGATATGGCCTTCGATCCCACGCTGCTCGAAGTGGGCGAAGAATTGAGCTACCTGAGGGATGGCTATCCGCCCAAACTGCTGCGCCAGCTCAAGCGCGGCCAGTTCAGCGTGCAGGACGACATCGATCTGCACCAGATGAACGCGGCCGCGGCGCAGGCCTGCATCAACGATTTCCTCGCCGAAGCGAAGCGACGGGGCATCCGCTGCGTGCGCATCGTTCACGGCAAGGGATTGCGCTCACGCGCAGCCGGCCCAGTGTTGAAGGTGCTGACGGACCGGATGTTGAGGCGGCGTGATGATGTGGTGGCGTTTGCCTCGGCGAGACCGATGCAGGGCGGGACGGGGGCGGTTGTTGTGCTTCTGAAGGGTTGAGCACACACGCGTTCGCTCACGCCACGCACCGCCCTTGTAGGAGCGCGCCCTGTGCGCGACAGCCTTTCGCGTCGGTCGCCACTTCTCATCGTCCCGGCGGAGGCCGGGACCCAGTTTCGTCAGTCTTCGGATGTGGCGATATCGCCAATGGGCCGCTTACGCAGCGGGCGTTTCGATCTCCTGCCGGCGACGCGAAGCTAGTCCCCGTGGGACGACGCGAAGCTAGTCCCCGTGGGACGACGCGAAGCTAGTCCCGTGGGACGCTCGAGTCACTCTTCTTTTGCTGGCCCACGCACGCGCTTTTGGCGTGCGAACGGCGAAGCCGGCCCAAAGGGCGGAGGGCGGAACGCCCGGAGTCAAAGTCCCACGGGATTAGCTTCGCGTCAAAAGTAACCCAAAGAAAACGGCCTTCAGAGCCAGAGCTCGTAGCGATATGAGGAATAAAGCCTGAGTACCGAGGCCAGCCGGGTTACGCTCGTTACTACCTCAAACGGAGCCGCTACACCGCAACGCGCCAATGCGAAGAGGACTTAAAGCAGGCTCTCGGATTGCAGCCGCGTGGGCGAGCAGAATTTACGTCCTCGCCAGCTCCCTCACCACCGTCGTCGCATAAGCACCGGCCGGCAGCTCGAAGCTCAACTCCAGCGCATCGCTTTCCAGCCATCGCCAGTTGAGGTTACGAGGAATCATGCGCAGCGCGCGGCGCTCCTGATCCATCTTGGCGGCGACCAGACCATCGGAAAGATCGGCATTTGCCGCCGCCACCGCGTTCTCCAGTGCAGCCACGTCCGCCTGGGCGGGCGTATCGCCTCGGCCCCACAGCGGGCCCGAGGGATGGATATCGCCTTTCGCCAGTCGCTCGGACAGCACCGCATCGAACGGTTCGGGACCAAACCACGAGCGCGAGCCATCCAGCGCCCAGATCTCGCCTTCCATCGGCGAATCCCAGCTACCCTGCTCCACGCGTGCGGCCAGCACGGCATTGAAGATGTGTGAGCGTGCCGCGGAGAGGAGGAAATGTCGCTTGTCGCGATCGACACGGCGTCCCGCGAACATGGCCCTGGCCTGCGCGACATTGCCGCCTTCGCGGCCGAAGCGCTGCTCGCCGAAGTAATTGGGCACGCCGCGTTGCGCGATCTGGCCGAGTACCTGCTCGGCCACGCCGCGATCGCCCTGGACGTCGCGCAGCACCAGCACGAAACGGTTGCCACGCAATGCGCCGCGCTTCAACTTGCGCTTGTGACGTGTGGCCGCCAGCACCTTCACTTCTGTATGCGGGAACGTGGACCAATCGGGGTCAGGCTTGCCCGCCAGCTGCACCGAGAAGGTCTGTCTCGTGACAGCATGGCGATCCTTCAACCCGGCGTAACCCACATTGAGCGGCGGCACGCCCGCGAAACGCGCCAGCTCCTTCGCCACCCAGTCGGTATTGGAGCCACGCTTCTCTACCCACAGCAGTGCGTGCTCGCCTTCGCCGTCCGCGTCATAACCGAGGATTTCCTCAACCTGGAAATCTTCCGGGGCAGCACGCAGCACCGCGGTCAGCGACGGGTTGCCATAGGCATAGGGTAGTTCGAGATCGGACATGGGACTCCACCGGACAACGCCGGCATCAACGGAAAGGTCAGGCGCGCAGCCAGCGCATTACATCAGGAACAGCGTGGCGAGGCCGAGAAAAATGAAGAAGCCGCCCGAGTCGGTCATGGCGGTGATCATCACGCTGGAACCCAGCGCGGGATCGCGCCCGAGCTTCGTCATCAGCATGGGAATGGCCACGCCGCAGAATGCGGCCAATACGAGGTTGAGCGTCATGGCGGCGGTCATCACCACGCCCAGGTGCGGATTGTCGTAGAGCAGCCACGCCACCGTGCCGATCACGCCTCCCCAAACGAGACCATTGACCAGCGCCACGATGATTTCCTTGCCCCACAGGCGCCGCGCGCTCGCAGGAGAAATCTGGTCCAGCGCCAGCGCGCGCACGATCATGGTGATGGTCTGGTTGCCGGAATTGCCGCCGATGCCGGCCACGATGGGCATCAAGGCAGCAAGCGCCACCAGATGCTGGATGGAGCCTTCGAAAAGACCGATGACACGCGAGGCGATGAAAGCGGTAACGAGGTTGATCGCCAGCCACGCCCAGCGGTTGCGCACCGACTTCCAGGCCGAGGCGAAAATGTCTTCTTCCTCGCGCAAGCCGCCACGACTCAGCGCTTCGCTTTCGCTCTCCTCGCGCAGCACGTCCACCATCGCGTCGATGGTGATGCGGCCGATCAGGTGGCCGCTGCCATCGACGACGGGCGCGGTGACCAGGTCGTAGCGCTCGAAGGCTTGCGCCGTCTCGTAGGCATCGTCGGTGGGATGAAAAGTGTTGACGTCCGGTGCCATTACCTCGCTTACCTTTTTCTCGGGCGAGTTGATCAGCAGCCAATGCAGCGGCAGCACGCCGGTAAGCAGATTGTCCTGGTTGATCACGAACAGCTTGTCAGTCTGCTCGGGCAGTTCGTCGAACCGGCGCAGGTAGCGCAACACCGTCTCCAGCGTGATGTCTTCGCGGATGGTGACCATCTCGAAGTCCATCAAGGCACCGACCTGGTCGTCGGGATAAGACAACGCAGCCTGCACGCGCTCGCGCTGCTGCGCGCCGAGACTGGCCATCAGTTCGGGCAGTACCTCGGTCGGCAGGTCTTCGACAAGGTCAGCCAGCTCGTCGGCGTCCAACGGCTCGACGGCCGCGAGGATCTCGTGATCGTCCATGTCCGCGATGAGCGATTCGCGCACCGCATCGGAAACTTCCAGCAGGATCTCGCCGTCGCGATCCGCCTTCACCCGCTGCCAGACGGACAGGCGATTTTCAAGCGGCAGTGCTTCGAGTACGTACGCGATGTCCGCAGGATGCAATGCATCGAGCAGGCTCTGCAGCTCGACCTGGCTTTCGCGAAACGCCTGGTTGGCGTCGGGCTCGGAGGCCTGACCCAACTCGCGCAGCTTGCGTAGCAACTCGCCGATCAGGTCAAGCTGCTCGTGCAGGCGCGAAGCCGAGCCGCGGGCACCGGCCTCGCTCATGCCATGACCAGCAACACGCAGGCCTGGGCGGCGATGCCTTCGCCGCGACCGGTGAAGCCGAGCTTCTCGGTAGTGGTGGCCTTGATGCTCACGCGGCCGAGTTCGCATCCCAGTTCTTCGGCCACGGCTTCACGCATCGCCAGCGAGTGCGGCCCGACTTTGGGCGCTTCGCAGATCACCGTGACGTCGGCGTTGCCCAGGGCGTAACCCTGTTCGCGCATCAGCTTTGCGGCGTAACGAAGGAAGAGCCGGCTGTCCGCGTTCCGCCATTGCTCCTGGCTCGGCGGAAAGTGGCGACCGATATCGCCCATCGCCAGTGCGCCGAAGATGGCATCGCACAGCGCATGGATCACCACGTCGCCGTCGGAATGAGCTACCACGCCACGGGTGTGCGGCACGCGCACGCCGCCCAGCATCACATGGTCACCTTCGCCGAAGATGTGGACGTCGAAGCCCTGGCCAATCCGCATCATCGCGTTGCTCCTTTGAGCCTAGCTCACCTGGTACGCGGCAACAGAAACTCGGCCAGCGCGAAATCCGCGGCCGTCGTCACCTTGATGTTGTCCTCGGCGCCTTCGACCAGCAAAGGCGAGAAACCTGCACGTTCCATCGCCATCGCCTCATCGCTCACCGTGACACCGGCGTCCGATGCCGACTGCAGCGCCCGCGAAAGATCGCCCCGGCGGAACATCTGCGGCGTGAAGGCGCGCCAGCGATGGTCACGCGGTTCGGTTTCATGGCTGCGCCCATCGGAGCCTGCGCGCTTGAGCGTATCGCGCAGCGGCGCGCCCAGCAGGCCGCCGCCGGCCGGAATGCCCTTGACGATCAGCCGGGCGATGTCGGCCTCGCGTACGCAGGGACGCGCAGCGTCGTGCACGAGCACGAAGGCATCTTCAGCGACATCCTTGGGCAGTGCCCTGAGCCCGGCAAGAACCGAGTCGCAGCGCTCGGCACCGCCGATGGCGGTCAGCACCGGCTTGCCGCCGAGCCGGTCGATGGACGGCCAGAGCTCATCGCCCGCACCGAGCACCACCATCAAACCGGCGACCGACGGATGCGCGGCCAGCCGGTCCAGCGTGTGCAGGATCAGCGGTCGCCCTGCCAGTGGCAGGTATTGCTTGGGAAGATCGCCACCGACCCGCGTGCCGCGACCTGCTGCCGGCACTACACACCACAGGGCCGTCATATCAATGACCGCCGGTGGATGCGGCCGGCGCAGGCGCCTGATTGGCGCCCGGCTTTTCGACCACCTGGTAGAACGTCTCGCCCGGCTTGATCAGGCCCAGTTCGGCGCGAGCGCGAGCTTCGACGGCCTGCTCGCCGTGCTTGAGGTCGTCCACGTCCGCGCCCAATGCCTGATTGCGCTGCAGCAGCTTGTCGTTGTCCTCACCCTGCTTCTTGACGGCCGCGCGCAAGGTCTCCACCTCGCGCACGCCGCCATTGCCGTGCCACAGCTTCATCTGCAGCGCGATCAGCAGAACGATAAGGACCAGTGCGACCCAACGCAGCATCGGCGATCGTCGCTCCCTGTCAGCCCGGCAGGTGAGCGAGGTTCGGGAACGCGTTGCGGCCGGCGTAGCGAGCCGCCGAACCCAGCGCTTCCTCGATGCGCAGCAGCTGGTTGTACTTGGCCACGCGGTCGGTGCGGCACAGCGAACCGGTCTTGATCTGGGTTGCGGTGGTCGCCACGGCGATATCGGCGATGGTGGTGTCCTCCGTCTCGCCCGAGCGGTGCGACACGATCGCGGCGTACTTGGCGGCATCGGCCATGGCGATGGCTTCCAGCGTTTCGGACAGCGTGCCGATCTGGTTCACCTTGATGAGGATGGCGTTGGCGATCTTCTTGTCGATGCCTTCCTGGAAGATCGTCGGGTTGGTGACGAACAGGTCGTCGCCCACCAGCTGCACGCTCTGGCCGAGCTTGTCGGTGAGGTGCTTCCAGCCGGTCCAGTCACCCTCGCCCATGCCGTCCTCGATGGTGACGATCGGGTACTGCTTGGCCCAGCTGGCCAGCACGCCGACCCACTGTTCCGGCGTGAACACCCTGCCTTCGCCTTCGAGGTCGTACTTGCCGTCCTTGAAGAACTCCGAACTGGCCACGTCGAGGCCGAGCAGGATGTCGCTACCCACCTTGTAGCCAGCCTTGTTGACCGCCTCGAGGATGGTGTCCAGCGCTTCGACGTTGGAGCGCAGGTTCGGCGCGAAGCCACCCTCATCGCCCACGGCGGTGTTCAGGCCCTTGCCCTTCAGCACGCTCTTGAGCGCATGGAAGATCTCGGCACCGGCGCGCAACGCTTCAGCGAAACTGGAGGCGCCGACTGGCAGCACCATGAATTCCTGCACGTCGACGTTGTTGTCCGCGTGGGCGCCGCCGTTGATGATGTTCATCATCGGCACCGGCAGCGAACCCGGCTTGCCGGTGGTGCCGTTGATGGTGGCGAGGTACTGCCACAGCGGCTGGCGGTTCTGCGCGGCGACAGCATGCGCGGCGGCCATCGAGACGCCGAGAATGGCGTTGGCGCCCAGCTTGCCCTTGTTCGGCGTACCGTCGAGGTTGATCAGCTGAGCGTCGAGGCCGCCCTGGTTGGCCGCATCGAAACCCTTCAGCGTGCTGGCGATGACACCGTTGACGTTGCCCACCGCGTTCTTCACGCCCTTGCCCAGGTAGCGCGACTTGTCGCCGTCGCGCAGTTCCACCGCTTCGCGCGAACCCGTCGACGCACCGCTCGGCACCGCAGCGCGGCCAAAGCCGCCGCCAGCAAGGGTCACTTCCGCTTCAAGCGTGGGGTTGCCGCGGGAATCGAGGATTTCACGTGCGTGGATGCGGGTGATTTCAGTGCTCATGAGGTCCGTAGCTTGATGAGGTGAATGAAGCGAGGGGGAAACATCCTGCCTGATTTGCGGGGGATTCGCTTCATTCGCGCCTCCCCGCGGCGAATCAGAGCGTGTGTTCCAGGAAGGTGTGGCGCTTGGTCGCCTGGTCGAGTTCGAGCAGGGTTTCCAACAGCGCTTCCATCTTGCCGAGCGGCCAGGCGTTGGGGCCGTCGCTCAGGGCTTTTTCCGGGTTGGGATGCGTTTCCGCAAACAGGCCAGAGATGCCCACGGCCACCGCCGCGCGCGCCAGCACCGGCACGAACTCGCGCTGGCCACCCGAGCTGGTGCCCTGCCCGCCCGGCAGTTGCACCGAATGGGTGGCGTCGAACACCACCGGGCAGCCGGTATCGCGCATCACGCTCAGCGAGCGCATGTCCGAGACCAGGTTGTTGTAGCCGAAGCTCGCGCCGCGCTCGCAGACCAGGATGTCGTCGTTGCCGACGGCCTTGGCCTTCTCGACCACGTTTTTCATGTCCCACGGCGCGAGGAACTGGCCCTTCTTGATGTTCACCGGCTTGCCGGCGCGCGCCACGTTCTGGATGAAGTCGGTCTGACGGCACAGGAAGGCCGGCGTCTGCAGCACGTCGACCACGGCAGCCACTTCGTTCATCGGCGTGTATTCGTGCACATCGGTGAGCACGGGCACGCCGAGCTGGCGCTTCACTTCGCCCAGGATCTTGAGGCCTGCCTCCATGCCCGGACCGCGAAAACTGGTGCCGGAGGAGCGGTTGGCCTTGTCGAAACTGGACTTGAAGATGAAGTGGATGCCGAGCTTGGACGTGATTTCCTTGAGCTTGCCGGCGGTATCCATCTGCAGCTGCTCGGACTCGACCACGCAGGGCCCGGCGATCAGGAACAGCGGCTGGTCCAGGCCGATTTCAAAGCCGCACAACTTCATGCAACGGACTCCTTGGCGAGACGTTCGCCCTCGCGCACCGCCTTGAACTCGCGGGCGGACTGCACGAAGCCGATGAACAGAGGGTGGCCGTCGCGCGGGGTGGAAGTGAATTCCGGATGCGCCTGGCAGCCGAGGAACCACGGGTGCTTCTGCTGCGGCAGTTCGACGATCTCCACCAGCAGATCGTCCATCGACTTGCCGGAGATCACCATGCCCAGGTCCTCGAACGACTGGCGATAGCGGTTGTTGAATTCGTAGCGATGGCGGTGGCGCTCGCGCACCACGTCCTGGCCATACAGCTGGCGAGCCAGCGTGCCGGCTTTGAGACGGCACTCCTGCGCGCCGAGGCGCATGGTGCCACCCAGGTCCGAACGCTCGCTCCGCTGCTCGACTTCGCCGGTAGCAGTGGTCCACTCGGTGATGAGACCGATCACCGGGTTCGGCGTATTGCGGTCGTTTTCGCTGGAATCGGCATCGCCGAGGCCGGCGACGTTGCGCGCGAAATCGACCACCGCGGCATGCATGCCGTAGCAGATGCCGAAATACGGCACGCCCTTCTCGCGGGCGTACTTGGCGGCCAGCACCTTGCCTTCGAAGCCGCGCTTGCCGAAACCACCCGGCACCAGGATGGCGTCGGCGTCGCCGAGGACCTTGGCGGCGCCTTCGGCCTCGACCTGCTCCGAATCAACCCAGTTGAGATTGACGCGGGTCTGCTGCTTGATGCCGCCGTGGCGCAGCGCCTCGCCCAAGGACTTGTAGGCGTCCTTGTGCTCGACGTACTTGCCGACGATGGCCACGGTGACCTCGTCCTTCGGGTTTTCCACGGCATCGACCGTGCGCTGCCACGACGACAGGTCGGCCGGGCCGGCCTGCAGGTTCAGGCGCTTGACCACGATCTCGTCGAGGCCCTGCTTGTGCAGCCACAGGGGCTGCTTGTAGATGATGTCTACGTCGGTCGCGCTGATCACGGCGTTTTCCGGCACGTTGGTGAACAGCGCGATCTTGCGGCGCTCGCCGTCCGGCAGTGGCTGCTCGCAACGGCACAGCAGCACGTCCGGTTGGATACCGATGGAGCGCAGCTCCTTCACCGAGTGCTGGGTCGGCTTGGTTTTGATCTCGCCGGCGGCCTTGATGTAAGGCACCAGGGTCAGGTGCATGAACAGGCACTTCTCGGGGCCGTGCTCGATGCGCAGCTGGCGGATGGCCTCCAGGAACGGCAGCGACTCGATGTCGCCCACCGTGCCGCCGATCTCGACCAGGGCCACGTCGAAGCCACGGGTGGCCTCGTGGATGCAGTGCTTGATCTCGTCGGTGATGTGCGGGATGACCTGCACGGTGGCGCCCAGGTAGTCGCCGCGGCGCTCCTTGCGGATCACCGACTCGTAGATCTTGCCCGTGGTGATGGAGTTCTTGCCCGTGAGACGGGTATGGACGAAGCGCTCGTAGTGGCCCAGGTCCAGGTCGGTCTCGGCGCCGTCGTCGGTCACGTAGACCTCGCCGTGCTGGAAGGGACTCATGGTGCCCGGATCCACGTTGATATACGGATCGAGCTTCATCATGGTGACCGAAAGGCCACGCGCTTCCAGAATGGAAGCCAGCGACGCCGCGGCGATGCCCTTGCCAAGCGAGGACACCACTCCGCCGGTGACGAAAATCAGGGGGGTCATGGGATGCAGCCGTGCTGGAAATTTGTATTTTAGAGGAAGAACGGTCCCGCCGCGAGGGCTGCGGCACGGTAAATGACTGCGGCGTTCAAGTTCCGCCTCGCCCGGCCGCTACCCGGCACCCCGGCCAGTGAAGTTTCAGGCGCCTCGGCAGCGCCGAATAAGCGACTCCCCTGCCAAAGAACTTCCACCCCCGTCTGGAACGAGCTGGCGAACGCCAGGCGCGACAGCCATGGCGTGCAATACAGGGAGAAACCGCCTGCACATCCGAAAGGTCCTTTCGGGCAGACAGCCGATTATCCCCAAGACATCATCGCAAGCCTCGCCCCAACAAGCGATGAGCGGCTCCAAGCCGTGCCGCAAAGGCCTGTATCCCGTTCTTCAGCCGCTTCCACGAACAGCGGCGATTTCCAAAGGCAGCATGGCCTTGCCCGGCCCAACCAAAGAACTCCAGACAACTCGGCGTGGATCGCCGCAACACGGTTCATGCCGATTTTCGTGATGCGGAGAGGAAGGAATGAATAGAGGAAAAGGAATTCTTGCGACATCGTTGCTTGTGGCGGCGCTGATAGGTGGCGTCTATCTCGCCAACTGGCTGACGCTGTGGCTGCTGGAGCTCAGGGGCACCCCCTCGGGCTGGGACACGTGGTGGCAATACTTCCAGGCGAAGAACCTGCCTAAGTTTGCCCCTTTTGCCACCAAGATCCGGCTGGCAGGCAGCATTGGCTTTGGCATACCCATCATAGGCTGGCTGCTGCTGTTGATTCCGATGTTCCGCCCCAGGGAACAGTCGCTGCATGGCGACGCCAGCTTTGCCGGCATGCACGACCTGAAAAAGGCCGGCCTGCTGACACGAACCCCGCAGAGCCTCCTCATCGGCAAGTTCAAAGGCCGGCATCTATGGCTGGGTGGCGCACAACACGTTATCGCCATCGCCCCTACTCGTACCGGCAAAACTACCAGCCTGGCCATCCCCGTACTGCTGACCTATCAGCATTCCATGGTCGTACTCGATCTCAAAGGTGAGCTGCGCAAAGCTACCAGCGGACAGCGCAAAGCCATGGGCCAATGCATTTACGTCTGGGCCCCATACGACGACGACGGAAGGACCCATCGTTTCAACCCCTTCACCCTGCTCGCCGGCATGGACCAAGCCAAGCGCATGGGCGAAATCCAGACCATCGCCGCCATCCTCTATCCGGATGAGCCTGGCAAAGACCCGTTCTGGACATCCCAAAGCCGAGCAGCCTTCACGGGGTTCACCTGCTTCATGTTCGAGGCATGGGATCGGTCCTGGCGCATGGGCCTTCCTTCTGACCCCAATACAGTCGAGGACTTTCCCAGCTTCGAGCGCATCCTGCGGCTCTCGGCGGGCGCACTCGGCTTGGGCACGAAGAATCTGTTGCAGACCATCATCGACGACACGACAACTTACGCCTACGTCAGCCCACAAACCCGCACTGTGTTCAACAACCTCGCCGGCTTGGCAGAGCAGACCTTCAGCTCCGTCATCGCGACCATGCAGGCACCCCTGCAACAGTTCTTGAGTCCCGTACTGGCCGCGGCCACTAACGCCACGGATTTTGACATCACCAGTTTCCGCAGGCGGCCCACCACACTCTACGTCGACATCCCCACCAACAAGCTGGACGAAAGCGGCAAGCTGCTCAACATCTTCTTCAGCTCGGTCATCGGCAACAACCTTGGCAAGCAACTGGGCGAAGAACCGGGCCTGAAATATCAAATGCTCATGCTCATGGACGAGTTCACCGCCATGGGCCGAGTGGATGTGTGGTCCAAGCGCATCTCCATTTCCGCCAGCTACGGTGTCCGCGATCTGTGCATCGTTCAGAGC
Organism: Dyella jiangningensis; assembly: GCA_000632805.1. Taxonomy (GTDB): domain Bacteria; phylum Pseudomonadota; class Gammaproteobacteria; order Xanthomonadales; family Rhodanobacteraceae; genus Dyella; species Dyella jiangningensis. Next base: position 2,435,892 of record CP007444.1, read on the forward strand.
CGCGCCCAACTGCGCTCAGTCTATGGCGACAATGATGCGCAAAACTTCATTACCAACCACGGCGCGCAGGTGGTATTCACGCCACGCGAACAAAGCGACGCCAATGAATACAGCGAAATGCTGGGTTACAAGACGCTGCGCCGTAAACAGGAAAGCCGAAGCCATGGCGGCGGCAGTGGCCAGACATCAATCAGCTACACCGAAGAGCGTCGGGCGCTGTTGCTGCCGCAGGAAATCAAAGAACTCCCAGCAGATGACGAACTGATCTTCTACGAAGGCTGCAAGCCCATCCGCGCCCAGAAGAACTGGTTCTTCAAGGACAAGACATTTAAGCAGTGCACGTCCCTCGCACCCGTCGTGATACCCGCACGCGAAAGACCGGCAGCTTACGTGGCAACCGAAATCCGCCTCGCTGATGATCTCGCAAAGACTTTGGCTTCAGGCGGCTAACGCCAGCGCCTCCGAAAAGATAGGGCAACTGTAAACTCATGCACTGCAACCGACGACCAGGAAGGCATGGTCATGGCCGCTCGTGATAAACCTCGTAAAGACAAGCTGCAGCCGTTCATACCCAGCCAGCCGATGCCCCGTACGCCACCATCAGAGGACTGCGAGTGGATGCGCAATGCCGTTAGTGGCCGCTGGCACCTATTCCGAAAAATGACGGAAGAAGAGCGCATCCATCTAGGTCGCCAGCCGCCTCGACTGGAACGGGAACCCGATCCAGACATCCGCCGCTTCATTGAGGAAGAAGAAGCACGCCCGTCATCGATCATTCCCGTACATCACGCTGCCGCACCAGATCCATTCCACGACCTGCAACTCCTGCGCGACTTGGCGATCATCAACGAACAGACCGTAAAGAAATTGGGGCCGCTGCCAGAGGCCGGAATGCCGGTGCGTGAGAAGCGCAAACCCAGGCTGCGACCGCCGGATGCTATGCCAGTGGAGGCATGCGTCAACTCACAGGAGACTGACGATATGAAGATAAAGCAACTGGCTGCTGCGGCGATAGCAGCGAGTGCACTAGCAGCTTGCCAGCCTGCGCAGCTTCCAGAATACAAACGGAATCCGCATCCAAAAGAGCATTACGAAATTATAGTGACCGTAGTGAACGCGCCAGGCCCTCTCAACGCTATTTTGGGAGGCGCTCATTATGAAGCTCCCAACTGCTTCTATTCCGTAGCTCCGAGTATGGGGGCTGGACTTTCCAACCCTAACTACAGAAAGCAAATCGTGTTCAACCGTGTATCGGACAGCCGGTGGGCTGGTGATTTCTACGCTGACGGAATGATCGACGATGACTATGGCATGGCCGGCGGGACATGCCACTGGCGACTTCGAAGTGCGGGGGCTGTATTGCGGGCAACGGGTGCAAAGGGCGAAACAATATATGGCGTGTCTTTAGACGAAGAACAGATTAGAGCCCAGCACAGCGAGACAACGTATTTCAGCAAAATGGGTTATCCGCGAGACCAGGTCATTTCTGACTACAAAGAAGCCGGTCAGACTAACCGCGAGTGGTTTGGCCCTAGCGTTGCTGATGATGCCCTGTTCACCATTACCCTTACTGTCAGGAAGCTTGCCCAATGAGCCTGCGTAGTCAGGATTATGCTGAGTTATCGGCCGATTCTTATAAAAAGCCGGATGCCCGTGACGGGGACGAAGACGGCAGCATCTCCGTCGGCGGTGTGACATATAAGGTCATTGATTACATGGATCGCCCTTCTGGCTACCAGGGCACGATCTACCAATGCATGGACACCGACGAAATTGTGGTTGCGCACCGAGGCACCGAATTTGACAAGGGGCTGAAAGCGGCGATCCAGGACGGTATTTGGACCGATGGCAGCATGGTGACCCAACGCGTCAACCACCAGGCCAACGATGCCATCGAATTGACCAAGCGTGCGTTGGATTTTGCACAACAATACGCTGCGAGAAACCCCAGCAGCCCTCCACCAGAAGTCACCGTCACCGGCCATTCCCTTGGCGGCACGCTGGCCGAAATCACCGCCCATCATTTCAATCTGCGTGGCGAAACCTTCAATGCCTACGGTGCGGCAAGTCTGGATCGTCGCATTCCGGAGGGCGGCGATCACGTCATCAATCACGTTATGGCCGGCGATGCGGTGAGTTCGGCCGCACCGCACTATGGGCAGGTGCGCATCTACGCCACCCGCCACGACATCGACGTACTGACCAGCCATGGATACTCCAAGGAGCACAGCCTGTCTGGCGGACACGGTGCGCTGGGCGCGGCCAAGGATATGGTGAGTGACCATTTCATGACGAACTTCCTCAACAGGGATGGTGACGGCATGCCTCATCGTTCCGTGCTCAGGGATCCGCAGGCTAGTTTGTTTGCGCAGCAGGACATGGACATGATTGCCGCCTACCGCCATGACGTCCAAGCCTTACGCATGGGTATCACCGTGGGTGCGCGGGGCCTTCAAGGTCTGGCCGAAGACGCTATCGATGCCGCGCGGGGACCGTTGGCCGCCGGCGAACCCGCCAAGCGCGCGTTATCCACGAGCGAAGCGCCGAGGATGACAACGCTGGAGCAGGCTCGCCAGACGCTGACGCCTTTGGCTTCAACAGCTTCGGACCAGCGCCTTGATGCCGCGAACGTGGACACTTGGACAGCAAATCTCCACTCGACTGCTCACGTACCGGAACCGAATGTCGCTCGCGGTGTAGTGGCTGCATCGCCCGCAAACGTCCCACCTTCCGAGCCTGTCAATGCACCTGCAGCGATGCTTCGACCCTTCGGCGATCCCACGCACCCCCAGCATGGGATGTATACGGAACTGGAGAAATTGCTTCCTGCAGGCACGTCGCCAGAGCGGCTGACTCAAGCTACCGCGACCTGTCATCAAGTCGGCATCGACAAGCCCCAAGACCTGGCCAGCATCATCGGCAGCGGCAACACCATTCTCTTCACTTCGCGCTCCGCTGTTTCCCGAATCGGCGAAATGAACATGGGCCAGCCCGCGCCGAGCATTCAGCAGACCATGCAGCAGGTGCGACAGTTCGATCAACAGCACGAACAGCATCACGTCCAATTCCACTCGCAGCAAGCGCAGGCGAATACCCAATCACAGCAAGGTCAGACGCCGGTTGGGCGATAGGTCGACTATCGCCACCTTCGATTCCGGCGATGAGTTGAGAAGAGTCAGTCTGCCTCACTCTCCGAACCAACCAAAACAAAAGGCGCCCGAAGGCGCCTCTGTTCTTAAGCCACCGATAGTCGGCCCTACTCCACCGGCATCATCTTCGACGTCGGGTGCATCATGTTCACGTTCATGTTGTGCAGCACCCACAGCGAGCCGACCACCACGATGGCCAGGATTAGGAGGGTGAACAGCATGATGGCGAGGTTGCCGCGCTGCGAGGGCGACGTGCCCATGTGCAGGAAGCAGACCAACTGGACCACCAGCTGAGCCACGCCGAACACGATGATGCCCGGCATCATCAGATCGTGCGGCACCAGGCCGCTCATGACCACGCCGAACGAGGCCAGGGTGAGCAGCACGGATAGCGCGAAGCCGATCAGGTAGGACTTGGTGCTGCCGTGGTCGGCGTGGGCGGCGTCGTGATGGGCCGCGTCGTGGGAATGGTGAGCGCCCGACATCAGATGGCTCCCCGCAGGTAGACAAAGGTGAACACGCAGATCCAGACGATGTCCAGGAAGTGCCAGAACAGGCTCAGGCACGACAGGCGTCGGCGGTTCGCGTCATCAAGGCCGTGGCGACGGATCATGTCCATCATTACCACCAGCCAGATCAGGCCGCAGGTGACGTGCAGGCCGTGCGTACCCACCAGAGTGAAGTAGCTGGACAGGAAGGCGCTGGTGCTCGGGCCCGCGCCTTCATGGATCAGCTTGGCGAACTCGTAAACTTCCATGCCGATGAAGCCGGCACCGAACACGAAGGTCACCGCCAGCCATGCCAGCAGCTTGCCCTTCTGGCCGGCATGCATGTTGAGCATGGCCATGCCGAAGGTGACCGAGGAGATCAGCAGCAGCATGGTTTCGCCGAGCACGTACGGCAGCTCGAACAATTCCTTGCCGGTGGGACCGCCTGCCGTGCTGTTGGCCAGCACGGCAAACGTCGCGAACAGGCCCGAGAAGATCAGGCAGTCGCTCATCAGATAGATCCAGAACCCCAGCAGGGTCTTGGATCCATCGTCGTGGTGGTGATGATCGACGCCGCCACCGTGGACGTCGTCGAGTGCGCCGTGGGAGACGCGAACTGCGGTACTGCTCATGGGTTACGCCACCTTCTGACGCTGGGGCGCCGCCACCGGAGCCACCTGCGTGGTCTGGACCTGCTGCAGCTTGGCGTGGCGCGAACGCTCAATCTTCTCGACCTCGACCGCCGGCACCCAGTAATCGATGTCGCGGTCGTAGGCGCGGACGATGAACGCGGCCACCATGCCGACGAGGCCCGCGGCGGCCATCCACCAGATGTGCCACACGAGCGCAAAGCCCAGGACCGTACCGAACGCGCCCATCACCACACCGACGCCGGTGTTGCGGGGCATATGAATGTCTTCGTACTTGGCAGGTTGCACGTAAGCGACTCCGTTTTGTTTGTCTTCCCAGAACTGATCCAACTCACGCACCTGCGGAAGCGTGGCGAAGTTGTAGAACGGGGCGGGAGAACTGATGGACCATTCGAGCGTGCGGCCACCCCACGGGTCGCCACTGGGATCGGTGAGCTTCTTGCGGTCGCGGATGGATACGTAGAACTGCACGAGGGTGCAGAAGATGCCCACCGCGATGACGGCGGCGCCGAGCGCGGCGACGATCAGGTACGGCTGCCAGTCCGGGTTGGCGTAGTGGTTCATGCGACGCGTCATGCCCTTCAGGCCCAGCACGTACAGCGGCGCGAAGGCCAGCCAGAAACCCACCAGCCAGCACCAGAACGATGCCTTGCCCCAGAACTCGTTGAGGCGGAAACCGAAGGCCTTCGGGAACCAGTAGTTGATCGCCGCGAACACGCCGAACACCACGCCGCCGATGATCACGTTATGGAAGTGCGCGATCAGGAACACGCTGTTGTGCAGGACGAAGTCCGCACCCGGCACGGCCAGCAGCACGCCGGTGACGCCGCCGATCACGAAGGTGACCATGAAGCCCACCGTCCACAGCATCGGCACGTTGTACTCGACGCGGCCGCGGAACATGGTGAACAGCCAGTTGAACAGCTTCGCGCCGGTGGGCACCGAGATGATCATCGTCGTGATGCCGAAGAAGGCATTGACGTTGGCGCCCGAGCCCATGGTGAAGAAGTGGTGCAGCCACACCACGAACGACAGCACGCCGATGCACGAGGTGGCGTACACCATCGATTTGTAGCCGAACAGCGGCTTCTTGGAGAACGTGGCGACGATTTCCGAGTACGCGCCGAAGCACGGCAGGATCAGGATGTAGACCTCCGGGTGACCCCAGATCCAGATCATGTTCACGTACATCATGGCGTTGCCGCCAAGCTCGTTCGTGAAGAAGTGCATGTCGAGGTAGCGATCGGCCGTGAGCAGCGCGAGCGTCACCGTCAGGATTGGAAACGCGGCCACGATCAGGATATTGGTGACCAGCGACGTCCAGGTGAACACCGGCATCTGCATCAGCTTCATGCCGGGCGCGCGCATCTTCATGATGGTCACGATGAAGTTGATGCCGCTCAGCGTGGTGCCAAGGCCGGACAACTGCAGCGACCAGATGTAGTAGTCGACGCCTACGGTGGGGCTGTATTTGATGCCCGACAGCGGCGGATACGCCAGCCAGCCGGTGGCGGCGAAGTCACCGACGAACAGCGACACCATCACCAGCACCACGCCCGACACGAACAGCCAGAAGCTGAGTGAGTTGAGGAAAGGATAGGCGACGTCACGCGCCCCGATCTGCAGCGGCACCACCAGGTTCATCAGACCCGTGATGAACGGCATCGCCACGAAGAAGATCATGATCACGCCGTGGGCGGTGAACACCTGATCGAAGTGGTGCGGCGGCAGGTAACCGGCGGCATCGGAGGCGGCCATGGCCTGCTGCAGGCGCATCATGATCGCGTCGGAGAAGCCGCGCAGCAGCATTACCAGCGCCACGATGATGTACATGATGCCAATCTTCTTGTGATCCACCGAGGTGAACCACTCCTTCCACAGGTAGCCCCACAGACGGTACTTGGTCACGACGGCAAACATCGCCAGACCACCAAGGATGACGGCGGCGAGCGTGCCCATCACGATCGGCTCGTGATACGGAATCGCGTCAAGGGTGAGCTTTCCAAACATGGCTTACTTCTCTGCCTGAGTCGGGGTGGTGTTCGAGGACACGGCGTCACCGTCCTCGTGGTGGTGCATGTCCATCGGCATGTCGGCCTGCGACATGTCGTGATGCGAATCCTTCGGCATCTCGCCGTGCGCCATGTCATCCATGTGCTTGTTGACCACGCTGGTGAACAGGCCCGGCGCCACCTGGCCGTAGTACGACACCGGCACCTTCTGGCTCGGCTGCGCCAGCGTGTTGTAGCTCTCGCCATCCAGCGTGACCTGCGCGGCCTTGGCCTTGGCGATCCAGTCCTTGAAGCCATCTTCCGAGGTGGCGATGGCCTTGAAATGCATGTCCGAGAAGCCCTCGCCGCTGAAGTTGGTCGAAAGGCCTTCGTAGCTGCCCGGTTCGCGCGCGATCAGGTGCAGCTTGGTCTCCATGCCGGCCATCGCGTAGATCTGGCTGCCCAGCTGCGGGATGAAGAACGCATTCATCACCGAATCGGAAGTGATCTGGAAATTCACCGGGCGATCGACCGGGAAGGCCAGCTCGTTGACCGAGGCCACGCCGTACTCGGGATAGACGAACAGCCACTTCCAATCCATCGACACGACCTGCACCGTCACCGGCGTGGCCTCGGAGTCCAGCGGCTTGTATGGATCCAGCGCGTGCGAACTGGTCCAGGTGATGGTCGCGAGGATGACGATGATGATGGCCGGGATGGTCCACACCACCAGCTCGATCTTGGTCGAGTGCGACCAGTTCGGCGTGTAGGTCGCCTTCTTATTGCCCGAGCGGTAGCGCCAGGGGAACCACAGGGTCATCGCGATGACCGGAATCGCCACGATGGCCATCAGGCCCAGCGCGATCAGGATGAGGGACTTCTCATGGGCGCCGATGTCACCCTTCGGGGTGAGCACTTCCATGTTGCAACCGCTGAGCAGCACGGCGACGCCAACGCTTGCGTAGCGCAAGCGCGAAAGGAGGGAATGCATGTTCACGAACAACCTGGGGGCACTGCGTGGGGACGGGGCATGCTAACGGCATGTCGCGCGGGTTTGAACGCCTCCGAGACACAATGTCGCAGCTGAAAATTCTTGCGCAGACGACTGCGGCGGCTTGACACAAGAATGCAAGAGCCAGCACCCGCTTTTCGGCCGCCAAAACAGCAAAAAATGCCGTGAATCGCGGCCATCGGCGCCCTGCTACCATGCCGCGATGGAAACCACCACGCCCTCCAAACTGGCTGCCCTACGCCAGGCGATGCAACAGCACGGCATTACCGCCTGCCTGATTCCGAGTGCCGACCCACATCTCTCCGAATATCTGCCGGCCCATTGGGAAGCCCGTGCCTGGTTGTCGGGCTTCGCGGGTTCTGCAGGCACGCTGGTGGTGACGCCAAATCACGCCGGGCTGTGGACCGACTCGCGCTACTTCGCCCAGGCCGCGCAGCAGTTGACCGGAAGCGGCATCGAGCTGATGAAGCAGCGGGTGGCACACGCCCCGGAACACATCGAGTGGCTGCTGCAAACCCTGAAGCCCGGCCAGGTCCTCGCCGTCGCAGGTGACAGCGTGTCGCTGGCCACGGCGCGCAACCTCGAGCGCCGACTGCAGGCCATCGATGCACGCCTGCGTACCGACCTGGATCTGCCTGGCCAGATCTGGCCCGACCGCCCCGCCCTGCCCACGGCACCCGTGACGGAGCATCCGCCGCGTTTTGCCACACAGCCTCGCAGCGACAAACTGGCGCGCCTGCGCACCGCCATGCGCAAGCTCGGCGCCACGCACCATCTGGTATCGAGCCTGGACGACATCGCCTGGCTCACCAACCTGCGCGGCAGCGACGTGGAGTGCAACCCGGTCTTCCTTACACACATGCTGGTGCAGGCGGAAGGCCACGCGACGCTGTTCGTTGGACGCGGCAAGTTCACCGACGCATTGGTGCAGTCGCTGGCTGCTGACGGCGTGCGTATCGCCGACTACACCACGATCACCGACGCGCTGTCCGAGCTGGGCGCGAATGATCGCCTGCTGTTGGACAGCAGCCGTGTCGTGGTGGCGGTGGCCTTGGCCATTCCGCCGAAGGTGCCGCTCGTCGAAGCAGCCAACCCCACCACGCTGTTCAAGGCGCGCAAGACCGAGCCCGAGCTCGACCACATCCGCGACGCGATGCGCCGCGACGGCGCCGCCCTGGCGCGCGCGTTTCGCCGGCTGGAGGAACGCGTCAATGCCGGCATGCGCCAGACCGAACTCGATGTCGACGCCCTGCTGCGCGAAGAACGCTCGGCCCAGCCGGATTTCGTGGGCGAGAGCTTTTCCACCATCGCCGGCTACCAGGCGAACGGCGCGCTGCCGCATTACCGCGCCACGCCCGAATCGCACAGCACGCTCAAGCCGCAGGGCCTGCTGCTGGTCGACTCCGGCGGTCAGTACCTGGGCGGCACCACCGACGTCACCCGTGTGCTCGCGCTCGGGGAAACCACCGCCGAGCAGCGCCGCGACAGCACCCTGGTGATGAAGGGCATGATCGCCCTGAGCCGCGCCCGCTTCCCCAAGGGCGCCAGCGGCCCGCAGCTCGATGCCCTCGCCCGCGCGCCGCTCTGGGCCAGCGGCATGGACTATGGCCACGGCACCGGCCACGGCGTGGGCTACTTCCTCAATGTGCACGAGGGCCCGCACGGCATCCGCCCACCCGTCTCGGGCGCGACGCTGGTTTCGCTGGAGCCGGGCATGATCACCTCGATCGAGCCGGGCCTGTACAAACCCGGCCGCCATGGCATCCGCCACGAGAACCTGGCCGTGGTGGTCGAGGCTGACAAGACCGAATTCGGCGAGTACTACGCCTTCGAGACCCTGACCCTATGCCCGTTCGACCGCCGCGCGCTGGAACCGGGCCTGCTCAACCCCGAGGAGCGCGCCTGGCTGGACGACTATCACGCCACCGTACGCGCCGCCCTGGCACCCTTGCTGGAGGATGCCGACCTTGCCTGGCTGGAGCGGCATTGCGCGCCGCTGGGGTGACGCCACACCTATTAGCTGTGGGAGCGCACCCTGTGCGCGACCGCGGAGTGGAAGGTTGCAGCTCCGTAAGGTTGTCGCGCACAGGGTGCGCTCCCACATATATGCGGCAAGGCCTGCCGCCCCAACCCTTGACCTCCCCGCCCGGGCAACCCATCCTCCCGCGCCTGACCTGAGCCGAATCCTCCCGCATGAGCAGTCGTTACAACGCCGCCGACATTGAAGTCCTCTCTGGCCTTGACCCGGTCAAGCGCCGCCCCGGCATGTACACGGACACCTCCCGCCCGAACCACCTGGCGCAGGAAGTGATCGACAACTCGGTGGACGAGGCCCTCGCCGGCCACGCCAAGTCGCTGGAAGTGATCGTGCACACCGACGGCTCGGTGGAGGTCACCGACGATGGCCGCGGCATGCCGGTGGACATCCACCCGGAAGAAGGCGTGCCGGGCGTCGAGCTGATCCTCACGCGCCTGCATGCGGGCGGCAAGTTCTCCGGCAAGAACTACAACTTCTCCGGCGGCCTGCACGGCGTGGGCGTGTCGGTGGTGAACGCGCTGTCCAACCGCGTGGAAGTGACCATCCGCCGCGATGGCAATGAATACCGCATGGCCTTCGAGAACGGTGACCGCGCCAGCGAGCTCGACGTGATCGGCACGGTGCCCAAGAAGAAGACCGGCACCACCGTGCGCTTTTGGGCCGACCCCAAGTACTTCGACTCGCCGAAGATCTCGCTGGGCAAGCTGCGCCACCTGCTGCGCGCCAAGGCCGTGCTTTGCGCCGGCCTGAGTGTGAAGCTGGTCGACGAGGCCACCGGCGAGGTCAACGAGTGGTACTACGAGGACGGCCTGCGCGATTACCTGCGCGACGAGCTGTCCGGTGCCGAAGCTATTCCCGCCGAGCTGTTCGTGCACCACGTGCAGCGCGAGGCCGACGGCCTCGACGTGGCCCTGGCCTGGCTGCCGGAAGGCGAGCTGGTGCAGGAAAGCTACGTCAACCTGATTCCCACCGCGCAGGGCGGCACCCACGTGAACGGCCTGCGCTCGGGCCTCACCAATGCCATCCGCGAGTTCTGCGACATCCGCAACCTGCTGCCGCGTGGCGTAAAGCTGGCGCCGGAAGACGTATGGGAGCGCCTCGCCTTCGTGCTGTCGGCCAAGCTGCAGGATCCGCAGTTCGCCGGCCAGACCAAGGAACGCCTGTCCTCGCGCAACGCCGCGGGCATGGTGGAAGGCGTCATCCACGACGCCTTCAGCCTGTGGCTCAATCAGCACGTGGATCTCGGCGAACGCATCGCCCAACTCGCCATCGAGCGCGCCAGCGCGCGCCTGAAAGCCGCCAAGCAGGTGGTGCGCAAGAAGATCACCCAGGGCCCCGCCCTGCCTGGCAAGCTCGCCGACTGCACCGCCACCGACCTCACCCGCACCGAGCTGTTCCTGGTGGAAGGCGACTCCGCCGGCGGCAGCGCCAAGCAGGCGCGCGACAAGGAATTCCAGGCGATCCTTCCGCTGCGCGGCAAGATCCTCAACACCTGGGAAGTGGAATCGACCTCAGTGCTCGCGTCCGAAGAAGTACACAACCTCGCCGTCGCCATCGGCTGCGATCCGGGCAAGGATGACCTCAGCGGTCTGCGCTACGGCAAGGTGATCATCCTCGCCGATGCCGACTCCGACGGCCTGCACATCGCCACGCTGTTGAGCGCCTTGTTCCTCAAGCACTTCCCGTCGCTGGTGCGCGAAGGCCACGTGTTCGTCGCCATGCCGCCGCTGTTCCGCGTGGACGTGGGCAAGCAGGTGTTCTACTGCCTGGACGAAAACGAAAAGAACGCGATGCTCGAGCGCATCCAGCGCGAGAAGATGAAGGGCCAGGTCAGCACCACCCGCTTCAAGGGCCTGGGTGAAATGAACCCCTCGCAGCTGCGCGAGTCGACCATCCATCCCGACACGCGCCGCCTGGTGCAGCTCACCGTCGACACCGACGACGGCACCACCAAGCTGATGGACATGCTGCTGGCCAAGAAGCGCGCCAGCGACCGCAAGGCATGGCTGGAAGAAAAGGGCGACCTGGCAACGCTGGAAGTCTGAGCCTTCGCTTCACTCCCTCTCCCCTCCGGGCGACCCGAAGGTAGTCCCCGTGCGAGACAGAGCCGGGGTGAGGGGCCAGTCTTGCGATAAGAGTAGATTCGAGCCGGCTTTTATGAAGTCCGCCGCAAGCACCCGCCCCTCACCTCGATCCTCTCCCCAGAGGGGAGAGGAAGAAATCCTGCACTGATCGACGTCAACGCCCCACTCACACCTGGGCGATAGACTGCTTGAATGCACACCGCCTGGACCCGCCAAGCCGTCCAAGTCCTCGAGTCCGAAGCGAACCGCTCGGCCGACACGCACCTGATCCGCCTGGATCTCCCCGCCTTCCCTGGCATTCCGCTGTACCTCAAGGACGAATCCGTCCATCCCACCGGCAGCCTCAAGCACCGGCTGGCGCGTTCGCTGTTCCTGTACGCCATCTGCAACGGCTGGCTGCAGGCGGAACAACCCGTGGTGGAAGCCTCCAGCGGCAGCACCGCCATTTCCGAGGCGTATTTCGCGCGCCTCCTCGGCCTGCCCTTCTTCGCGGTGATGCCGCGCAGCACCTCGCGAGACAAGGTGGCGCAGATCGAATTCTTCGGCGGCCATTGCCATTTCATCGATGACACGGACGTGTACGGCGCCGCACAGCGCCTCGCCGCGGCGCTCGGTGGTCATTACATGGACCAGTTCACCTACGCCGAACGCGCGACCGACTGGCGCGGCAACAACAATATCGCCGAGTCCATCTTCCGCCAGATGCAGCGCGAGCCCGATCCCGATCCTCGCTGGATCGTCGTGCCCGCTGGCACCGGCGGCACCTCGGCCACCATCGGCCGCTATATCCGCTATCGCTCCGCACAACACGCCCCGGTTCGGCTGGCTGTGGTGGACCCGGAGCATTCAGTCTTCTACGACTACTACGCGTGTCGCGACGCCAGTCTGCATTTGAACCGTGGCTCTCGCATCGAAGGCATCGGCCGCCCACGCGTGGAGCCTTCGTTCCTGCCCAGCGTGATCGACCGCATGATGCGCGTGCCCGATGCCGCCTCGATCGCCGCGCTGCGCCTGCTCGAGCAATTACTGGGTCGCCGCTGCGGCGGCTCCACCGGCACCAACCTGGTCGGCGCCCTGCAGCTGATGTCGGAGCTTCAAGAGGCCGGTGAACGCGGGCCGGTGGTCACGCTGATCTGCGACGGCGGCGATCGCTATCGCTGCTCGTATTACAACGACGAGTGGATCGCTTCCGAAGGGTTGGACCTCGCGCCCCAGCTCGCGCGCCTGGAAGCTGTCGTGCGTGAGGGCCGCTGGATCGACTGACAGGGTTTCCCCCTGCTCCACCGTGGCGTTATCTTGATGGCTCCCCACCATCGGACGGCGTCATGTCCCTGCTGCCACCCATCGACCTGAAGCGCTGGATCGACGAGCACCGCCATCTGCTCAAGCCGCCCGTGGGCAACAAATGCATCGTCGATGGCGACTTCATCATCATGATCGTGGGCGGCCCCAACGCGCGTACCGACTACCACTACGACGAAGGTCCCGAGTTCTTCTACCAGATCGAAGGCGAGATGGTGCTGAAGGTGCAGGACGAAGGCGTCCCACGCGACATTCCGATCCGTGCCGGCGAGGTGTTCTATCTGCCGCCTTGCGTGCCGCATTCGCCGCAGCGCATGCCGGAATCGATCGGCCTGGTGATCGAGCGTCGCCGGCTGGCCGGCGAGAAGGATGGCCTGTTGTGGTTCTGCGAGAAGTGCAACCACAAGCTGTACGAGGAGTACTTCACCCTCGATAGCATCGAGCACGATTTCCCGCCGGTGTTCGAACGCTTCTATCGCTCGATCGATGCGCGCACCTGCGAGCAGTGCGGGCATCTCAACCCGGCGCCGGCGAAGTACGCCTGATCAGGGCATTTTTCCAAACCCGCTTGCATTGGGGGAGCGCACCCGGTGCGTGACAGCCGACGCCGCGGTCAGCAGCACCGGAACAACATTTATTGGCCGCATGAGGGCGCGTGCGTTCCATAGGGGGGCGCATGGCCTTGACGTAATCGCGCACAGGGTGCGCTCCCACAATCTGTCGCGATTGCGATTTCGGTCGCAGCGTTGATCGCGCACTGGGTGCGCTGCTACAGAAGGAAGGTAGGCCTGAGGAACCGTGTCAGCGTCGCAGCCACTTCCACGCCATGCGGCGCAGCGATTCGTCGCTTTGCGGGTCCTCGGCGATTTCGCGGATGGAACGCCAGGCGAGCGCATGCGATTCGTCGCTGACCACGAAATCTTCGCTCGCGTCCGCATGCACGACGTAGCGCACGTCGTAGTGCCAATGCTCCGGCTCGATGCCTCGTGCGGGAATGCGATGGCGATCCAGATCGAACGGAGTCGTCTCGACCGTGAGGCCGGTGATGCCCGACTCCTCCTCGGCTTCACGCAGCGCCACACGCGCGAGGTCGACATCGCCGTCGGCGTGGCCACCCAGCTGCAACCAGCGCCCTAGCTTGCGGTGATGGGTCAGCAATACACGTTGCCCGTCGGCACTCACCAGCCATGCGGAGCCGGTGAAATGGGCCTCCAGCGATTCGCGACGGAACCGGTGTTCGCCGCCATCGAGTAGTGCAATGAAATACGTTACGTCATTTTCTTCCGGCCATTGCTGGCCGTAGTGCTGAAACTGCTCTGACAACATGCGCATGGATGCTTCCCGACCGGCCACCGATCAACGCCTCCCGAGAGGCGGCAAACCGCGATTATTTCAGAGCTTTCCCCGACGCGCACCGCCCCACCAGACGGCCGCAGGCCGACCGCAGTGCAACTTGTACGCCCGTGCCCCGCTGGGCTATGGTGCCCCGTCGTTGCCGGGGTAGCGACGAGCAGACCGTGACGTTTGGCACGGTTACAAGCGGTAAGAACGACCACAAGGCGGTAGGGGAGACTCATGCTGAAAAACCTGTTCGCGACGCATCCGATCCAGGCGTCGCCACATGTCGACGCGGGCGAAATTCCGCATGACAGCCTGCAAGGCGAGGCCAGCCTCAAGCGTGTATTGACGGCACGCCACCTGATCATGCTGGGCATCGGCGCCGTGATCGGCGCAGGTATTTTCGTCATCACCGGCCAGGCCGCCGCGGAGCACGCGGGCCCCGCCCTGATCATCAGCTTCATCGTCGCCGGCATCGCCTGCGCCTTCGCGGGCCTGTGCTACGCCGAATTCGCCGCGATGATTCCCGTCTCCGGCAGTGCCTACGCTTACTCGTACGCCACCCTGGGCGAAATCGTCGCCTGGTTCATCGGCTGGAACCTTGTCCTCGAATATCTCTTTGCCGTCGCCACCGTGGCGGCGGGCTGGTCGGGTTATTTCAACGAGTGCCTCTCCATCCTGAGCCACTGGACGGGCCTGTCGCTGTCGTTGCCTGACAGCCTGGCTTCAGCGCCACTCGCCTTCATGGACGGCAGCCAGATCGAACACCTGAAGGCCGGCCAACATGTGATCGCGAAATTCTCCGAACACTTCTTCCTGGTCAGCACCAACACCATCATCAACCTGCCGGCCATCCTGATCGTGACCGCGTTGACGATGCTGTGCTATCGCGGCATCACGCAATCGACCTTCGTCAACTCGATCATCGTGGCCATCAAGGTCATCGTGATCCTGCTGTTCCTGGTATTCGCCTTCCGCTTCATCGATCCGTCGAACTGGCACCCGTTCATTCCGCCGGAGGAAGGCCCGGGCCGCTTCGGCACCAGCGGTATCTTCCGCGCCGCCGTGCTGGTGTTTTTCTCCTACGTAGGCTTCGACGCCGTGTCGACGGCGGCCGGTGAAGCCAAGAACCCGCAGCGCGACATGCCCATCGGCATCCTGGGTTCGCTGCTCATCTGCACCATTCTGTACATCGCCATGGCGCTGACCCTCACCGGCATCGCCCCGTACCGCATGCTGGGCACCCCCGAGCCGGTGGCCACGGCGCTGAGCATCCATCCGGAACTCAACTGGCTGAAGGCGATCGTCTCGTTCGGCGCGCTGGCCGGCCTGAGCTCGGTGATCCTGGTGATGCTGCTGGGTACCTCGCGCATCTTCTTCAGCATGGCGAAGGACGGCCTGCTGTCGAAGAAGATCTCGCAGGTGCATGCCAAACACCGCACGCCCCACATCGCCACCATCATTGCCGGTGTCTCCGCCCTGGTGCTCGCCGGCCTCTTCCCGGTCAGCATCCTGGGTGAGCTGGTGTCGATGGGCACCCTGCTGGCCTTCACCACGGTGTGCATCGGCGTGCTGATCCTGCGCTACACCCGTCCGGAGCTTCCGCGTTCGTTCCGCGTGCCGGGCATCTGGGTGGTGAGCATCCTGGGTTCGGTGATCTGCCTGTACCTGTTCTGGCAGTCGTTCCGGGCCAATTGGCCGCTGATGGTGGGCTGGACCACCTTCGGCATGCTGATCTATTTCTTCTATGGGTATTCCCATAGCAAGCTCCGCAAGCAAAACTCCTGATTCGACACACGAAGGGCCGGCCCAGTGCCGGCCCTCTCGTTATGACCGGGGGCGATGACAGCCCCAGCTTCACCAGGTTGACGCATGCTCAAACAGCTACTCGCCCGCAAGACCGACTTCTCCGACGCCGACGACGCCTGCCACGGCCCTACCCTGCGCCGCACGCTCGGCCCCTGGGGCATCACGGCCCTCGGCATCGGCGCCGTCATCGGCACCGGCATCTTCGTCGTGACCGGCCAGGCCGCCGCGGAACACGCCGGTCCTGCAGTCCTGATCTCCTTCATCCTCGCGGCGATCTGCAGCGGTTTCACCGCGCTGTGCTACGCCGAATTCGCCACGCTGATCCCGATCTCGGGCAGCTCCTATTCCTACGCTTACGCCACGCTGGGTGAGTTGGTGGCTTGGTTCATCGGCTGGAACATGGTGCTGGAATACGGCATCTCCGCGTCTGCGGTGGCCGCCAGCTGGACGGGCTATTTCACCAGCCTGCTCGACCAGCTCGGCATCCATCTTCCGCAGGCCCTGACCGAAGCTCCATTGGCCTTCACCGATGGGCATCTGGTGGCCACCGGACACATCATGAATCTGCCGGCGGTGGCGATCGTGCTTGCGCTGACCTGGCTCTGCTACGTCGGCATCCGCGAGTCGTCGGGCCTGAACGTGCTGATGGTGGGCCTCAAGGTCGGCCTGATCATCGTCGTGGTGGTCGCCGGTTACCGCTACATCGATCCGGCCAACTGGCATCCGTTCATCCCGGAAAACCAGGGGCCCGGAAAGTACGGCTGGTCCGGCATCATGCGCGGTGCGGCGATGGTGTTCTTCGCCTACATCGGCTTCGAGGCGACGTCGACCGCGGCGCAGGAATGCAAGAACCCACAGCGCGACCTTCCCTTCGGCACGCTCGTCTCGCTGGTGATCTGCACCATCCTCTATCTCGCGATGGCGGCCGTGCTGACGGGCTTGGCCTCGTACACCCAGCTTGGCACCAGCGAGCCGGTGGTCACCGCCATCAAGGGCCACGTGGAGCTGGGTTGGCTGCGCACCGTGGTGGAAATCGGCGCGCTGATCGGCCTGTCTTCGGTGATCCTGGTGATGATCATCGCGCAGCCGCGCATCTTCATGATCATGTCGCGCGACGGCCTGCTGCCGAAGGTGTTCAACCGCATCCATCCCAAGCACCGCACGCCTCACATCAACACGGTGATCACGGGTGTGGGCATCGCGATCCTTGCGGCGGTTTTCCCGCTTGATCTGCTGGCCGACCTGACCTCGATGGGTACGCTAATCGCGTTCGTCGCGGTATGCGCGGGCGTGCTGATCCTTCGCTATACGTCGCCGGAACTGCACCGCGGTTTCCGCGTGCCGTGGGCGTGGGTGATCTGCCCCGCTGGCGTGATCAGCTGCCTGGCCCTGCTGGCCTTCATGAGCTGGTTCAACTGGCTGCTGATGATTGTCTGGACCGCCATGGGCCTGGCCATCTACTTTGGCTACGGCATCCGCCACAGCCGTCTCCACCGTCAGCCTGTCGGTCAAAAAGCCGATTCTTCGTCGATCTGACGACAATTTCCTCGAAAACGCCGGGTAGCCGCTGCTCTACCCGGCGTAACGAATGAAAGCTTCCCCCCGGACATTCGTGAGGCCCAGTCTCGAATGTAATGATAAGTTATTGTTTTTTATAATTTTAACGAGACTTTTTCGATAAAATTTTAGGCTCGCCCGGCCCCAAAACGGCCCTCCAGGAGTATCATCTGTGCTCCGTGGGTTGATCACTTGGCAGTGGGCCCCGGATTGCCGCCCGGCGCGTCAGGCGGGTCAGCTCCTCGGCCTGACGCGTCTGGGCAGCATCTTCTACTCACCGAGTTCTTCGGTTCGAGTTCTTCTTCTTTCGTATAAAGATCACGCGAAGATCAGGTCAGCGTGATGTCTTCGCGCGATGCGATGCGCGCGAATGAAGTGGATGCATGACGCGTCTACGATCGAAGCCACGCGCCGACACAAAAAAAGAAGGCCGGCAATGGCCGGCCTTCGCGTCGATCCGATATCGGAAGCGTCAGGCTTTCTTCGGCGCGTGCGACACGCACCAGCCTTTCGCATTGACGGACTTGCCGGGGAACAACTGGCACGGACCGTAGCCCGTCGCACCGCCGCTGTAGAACTGGCAGTTGGCACAAGTGTCGCCGGCCTTGTGCTTCGCGTCGCTCGTCTTGCTGGCGTCCTCGACGTAGCCAAGGGCCTTCGCCGTGGGATCGGATTCGGCGACGTGGGGCAGATCAGCCGCACGTGCGAAGCGCGGCAGGGCGCCGCCGATCACTACGGCAGCCGCTGCGGTCCCGGCTGCGGCCTTGAGAAAGCGACGACGCGATTCGATATCTTTTTCGTGCGACATTGGTCCAACCTCCGTCTGTAAAAATACCCACCACGCCCGTGGCGGATCTGTCCGCATGCTACTAGCCTCACCGATAAGTCGTGAGAACGAATCGCATTTTCGGCATTGGGCGTGAAGACGACGTGGTATAGTTGCCGTTCATTTGGACGTCCATAACCCATGAGCCAGACTCTTCCCGCCACCATTCCAGCCGAGCTGTTCGCGCAGCGCGCCGACGCCATCGCCGATGCCGCGCGCGAACTCGCGAATGCCGGCTGGACGCCCGCCACCAGCAGCAATTTCTCCATGCGTCTGGATGGTGAGCATGCGGCCATCACGATCTCCGGCCGCGACAAGGGCAAGCTGGGTCGCGACGACATCATGGTCGTCGACATGCAGGGCAAGGCGGTGGGCACCTCTGCCCGCCCCAGCGCGGAGACTGAGCTGCATACGCAGATCTACCGTCGCATGCCGGAGATGAACGTAGTGCTGCACACGCATTCGCGCACGCAGAGCGTGGCCTCGCGTCTCTTTGCACGCGAAGGCGTGGTGAAGCTGGAGGGCTGGGAACTGCAGAAGGCCATCTCGGGTCAGACCACCCACGACGCCGAACTGGCGATCCCGGTGTTCCCCAACACGCAGCACATGCCCGAACTGGTGGCGCAGGTGGACGCCTGGCTCGACGCCGGCAAGCCGCTGCACGCCTATCTCATCAACGGTCACGGCATCTACACCTGGGGTCGTGACATGGCCGAGACGCGCCGCCACCTGGAGGCGCTGGAATTCCTGCTCGGCTGCGAACTCGATCTGAGGAGACTTTCCGCATGAGCCGCCTGCGCATTTTCCAGGACAGCCGCCCCGATGCTCCGCTGAGCGTCTACACCGATCATGCCGAGATCGCCACCGAACTGGCGAAGGCCGGCGTGCGCTTCGAGCAGTGGGAGGCGACCCAGCCGATCGCGCCCGGCGCCAGCCAGGATGAGGTGATCGCGGCCTATCGCGCCGACATCGATCGCCTGATGGCCGAAGAGGGCTACCAGGCCGTCGACGTCATCAGCCTCAAGCCGGACCATCCGGATCGCGCAACGCTGCGACAGAAGTTCCTCAGCGAACACACGCACAGCGAGGACGAGGTCCGCTTCTTCGTGGCCGGTGCCGGCCAGTTCACCTTGCACCTCGGTGACAAGGTCTACGACATCCTGTGCGAACAGGGCGACCTGATTGGCGTCCCCGATGGCACGCGGCACTGGTTCGACATGAGCGAGTCGCCGTACTTCGTGGCGATCCGCCTGTTCACCAACAAGGATGGCTGGGTGGCGAATTTCACGGGCGAGGACATCGCCCAGCGCTTTCCGCGGATGACCCCGCACGGCTCTGCGCAGGTAGCCTGAACAGAACGACTTCTGTGGGAGCGCACCCTGTGCGCGACTTGCCGCACTTTGTGCTTGGCTGTCGCGCACAGGGGCGCTCCCACACTAGTTTCCAGGCTCTGACTCTCGCCGGGCGGCCCGGCCACGGGTAAGCTTGTCCGCCCTGCAGCCCGGTTTCCCCGCATGACCGTCATCCGCGCCATCGTCACCGATATCGAGGGCACCACCAGCTCGATTCGTTTCGTCAAGGACGTGCTGTTTCCGTACGCCCGCGAGCGGCTGCCCGCCTTTGTGGAAACCCATGGCGATACGCCCGACGTGCAGCATTGGCTGCACGAGGCAGCCAAGGAGGCCGGCATCGTGGAGGCACCGCGGCAGGAAGTGATCGAGATGCTGCTGCGGTGGATCGACGAGGACCGCAAGTCCACGGCGCTCAAGGCACTGCAGGGCATGATCTGGAAGGAAGGCTACGAAAGCGGCGACTACCAGGCACACATGTATCCGGAAGTTTCCGCCAGGCTGCATGCCTGGCGTGCGGATGGCCTGCACCTGTATGTGTATTCGTCGGGTTCGGTGCCGGCGCAGAAGCTGTTTTTCGGCTACAGCGAAGCGGGAGATCTGACGCCACTGTTCTCGGGCTATTTCGACACCGAGACCGGCCCCAAGCGCGAGCGCGCCTCCTACGAAAAGATCGCCAAAGCGATCGGCGAGCAGCCGGGGCACATCCTGTTCCTCTCCGATATCGTCGAGGAGCTGGACGCCGCGAAGGCGGCTGGTCTGCGCACGGGTTGGCTGTTGCGTGAACCGCAGGCGATTCCGGAGGCGCCACGCCATCCCGCCTACCGCGACTTCGACGCCATCGTTCTCTGACCTGCCAGGTTTCCGCCATGCGTATCGCATTGACTGCCCTGCTCGCCTTTGCGGCCGGCGTGCTGCTGATGATGGGGCTGACGCGGCATACCCCACAGGCAGCCGGGCCGGGCGCGACCACGACTCAGGCCGTGCCGGCATCGACGAGCACGGCGACCGCCGGCACCG
This sequence comes from Dyella jiangningensis, assembly GCA_000632805.1. GTDB lineage: Bacteria > Pseudomonadota > Gammaproteobacteria > Xanthomonadales > Rhodanobacteraceae > Dyella > Dyella jiangningensis. The sequence continues at coordinate 2,456,505 of CP007444.1, forward strand.
ATACCGAAGAGGACGCCGACACCTCATCCGACAACTGGCCGCCCCACGCGCCCTCGCCGGAACAGGTCATGTATGCCCAGCGCGGCATGGTGCACAAGGCGCTGGAAAACCTGAGCCCGCGGGTTGCCGGCCAACCCAACCTGTACGTGCTCGCATTTGGGGGCGACGCTGGCGAGGACGTGTTCCGCAATGAAGCGGAGTACGCCGCCAAGCTGTTTCCCCGGCACTTCGGCGCAACCACGCATGTGATGGTGCTGGAAAACAATCCGGCCTCGCTCGATCAGCATCCGCTGGCGTCGTGGAGCAATCTGGAAACCGCGCTGGATGGCTTGGCCGGCGTCATGAAGCCGGAGGAAGACATCCTGCTGCTGTACATGACCACGCACGGCGATGAAGACCACAACCTGCTGGTCGACATGGACCCACTGCCGCTGGATCAGATCGGCGCGCCGGATCTCGCCGACATCCTCAACAAGCGACCGTTCAAGTGGAAGGTCGTGGTGGTCAATGCCTGCTATTCGGGCGGATTTGTGCCGCCACTGAAGGGCGCCGGCACGCTGGTGATCACGGCCGCCCGCGCCGATCGCAGCTCATTCGGCTGCGGCAGCGATTCGGACATCACGTATTTCGGCCGTGCCTGGCTGGTCGATGGACTCAACCGCACGCCGGATTTCATGGAAGCCTTCCGCCAGGCTTCCGGTGAGATCGCGCAATGGGAAGCCAAGGACAAGTTGACACCCTCCGAGCCGCAGATGGACGTCGGCGCGGGCATTGCAGACCAGTTGGCCCTGTGGCGCCGCCACGTCGTCCCCGGGCCGGCCGTGGCGTTCAAGCCTACGGCACCGGCTCCCGAGACCCACACGCAGTAAAGGAGCGCCCGCTCAGGCGGGTACGGGGCTGCGTGCGTGCCAGATCCAGCGTTCGTGATTGATCGTCACGCCCTGATCGTTCCGCGGGAACAGGACCGCGCCGCGCGGCGCCACGCGCATTTCCATGCCCGGGTGTAGCCCAAGGCGCGAGAGATCTTCGCTGGCAACGTCGGCTTCCAGTGTCTGGTCAAGCGATCCCACATGCAGCTCAAGGTGCGCCACGCTGCCGGCCAGATAGATGTGGCGCAGCCGCGTCTCCCACGCCGGCTGCGACGTCGGCACAGCGAGACGCAGTTGCTCAGGCCGCACGTAGGCGACCGCTTCGGTGTATTTGCCCTGCCAGGGATCGTCCTGTGGCATCCATCCGCCGGCTGCCAGACCGCTTCCGTTGCGCCTGACGGTGAAGCGATTCACCTTGCCGATGAATTCGCATACGAAAGGCGTGGCCGGCTGCTGATAGATCACCTCCGGTGAACCCACCTGTTCCACCCGGCCGTTGTTCATCACGGCTACGCGATCGGCCAGTTCCAGCGCCTCTTCCTGATCGTGCGTGACGAAAACCGTGGTGAGCCCGAGCTCTTCATGCAGCTCGCGCAACCAGCGCCGCAAGGTGACGCGAACCTGGGCGTCCAACGCGCCGAACGGCTCATCCAGCAGCAGGATATCGGGCTCTACCGCCAGCGCGCGTGCCAGCGCGACGCGTTGGCGCTGTCCGCCGGAAAGCTGTGAGGGATAGCGCCGCGCGTGATCGTCCAGTTGAACACGCTTGAGCAGGCGCTCGACCCGTTCGCGGATCACCGCGCGCGATGGCCGCTTGCGCCACGGACGCACGCGCAGGCCGAAGGCGATGTTCTCCAGCACCGTGAGGTGACGAAACAGTGCGTAATGCTGGAAGACCATGCCGATATTGCGCTCGCGCGCCGTGGTCGCGAGGAAATCCTTGCCGTCCTTCAGCACGCTACCGGTGTCGGGGTAATCGAGGCCAGCGAGAATGCGCAGCAAGGTGGTTTTTCCCGACCCGGAGGGGCCGAGCAAGGCAAGGAATTCACCAGGCGCGATGTCCAGGCTGACATCGTCCAGTGCCTGGTATTCGGCGAAGCGTCGGTTCAAATGGGACAGCTCGAGCGTCATGGATGTCCTCAATGCCCGCCCGGCGCGTGCGCGGCGATTTCGTCACCATACCGCCATTCCAGCAGGGTTTTCACGGCCAGCGTGAGCAGGGCCAGCAGTGCGAGCAGCGACGCCACCGCGAACGCACCCACGTAATCGTATTCGTTGTAGCGCATTTCCACTTCGAGCGGCATGGTGGTGGTGAGGCCACGGATATGCCCGGAAACCACCGACACCGCACCGAACTCGCCCATGGCACGCGCGTTGCACAACAGCACGCCGTACAGCAGCGCCCAGCGGATGTTGGGCAAGGTGACACGGAAAAACATCTGCCACCCGCTGGCGCCCAGCACGCGTGCGGCTTCTTCTTCCTCGCTGCCCTGCGCCTCCATCAAGGGTATGAGCTCGCGTGCCACGAAAGGCAGCGTGATGAAGATCGTGGCCAACACCAGCCCCGGCACCGCGTAGATCACTTTGACGTCATACGCATCCAGCCATGGCCCGAACCATCCGTGGGAACCGAACAGCAGTACATACACCAGGCCCGAGATCACCGGAGACACAGAGAACGGCAGGTCGATCAACGCGCCGAGCAAGGTCTTGCCACGAAACTCGAACCGCGTCATGGCCCATGCCGCCGCAACGCCAAAAACCACGTTGAGCGGAACCGCGATGGCGGCCACCAGAAGGGTCAGGCCGATGGCCGAGCGCGCTTCGGGTTGCCGGATGGCGGCGAGATAAGGCGCCAGTCCTTCGCGAAATGCCTCCGCGAATACGGTGGCCAGCGGCGCCACGAGAAACGCCAGCAGAAACGCCAGGGCGAACAGGATCAACGCGACGTGACCGATACGACGCGGCCAGCTGGCGGTGCGCGAACGCACGTGGCGACTCATGCGGCGCGCTCCGCCCAGCGGTTGCTCCAGCGCTGCAGCAACGCCACCAGCACGAGCAGCACGAATGAAAGCAGCAACATGGCCACGCCAAGCGCGGCGGCGCCGGCGTAGTCGAACTGTTCGAGCTTCTGCACGATCAACAGGGGCGCGATTTCCGAACGCATGGGAATGTTGCCCGCAATGAAGATCACCGAACCGTATTCACCCACGGCTCGCGCCAAGGCCAATGCAAAGCCGGTAAGCAACGTGGGCGCCAGCATCGGCAGGATCACGCGGAAGAACGTCTGGTAGCGGCGCGCACCCAGGCTTTCCGCCGCTTCTTCCACATCGCGCTCCATCGACGCCAGCACGGGCTGCAGCGTGCGCACCACGAACGGGAAGCCGACGAACACCATGGCGACGAGTACGCCGACCGGCGTGTACGCCACCTTGATCCCCAGTGGTTCCAGCCATCGCCCGAGCCAGCCGTTGGGCGCGTACAGTGTGGTCAGTGCGATGCCGGCCACGGCCGTGGGCAGCGCGAACGGCAGATCCACCAGGGCATCGAACAGGCGCCGGCCCGGAAACCGGTAGCGCACCAGCACCCAACCGATCAACAGCCCGGCCACCGCGTTGATGGAAGCAGCGAGCACGGCGCCGAACAGGCTGAGCCGGAGCGCGGCGAGGGTGCGCGGGCCGGACAGCAACTGGATCAATCCGTGGAAACCGATGCCGGTCGCTTTCCAGGCCAGTGCCGCCAATGGCAACAGGACGATCAGCCCCAGGTAGGTAAGCGCATAGCCGAAACTGAGACCGAAACCGGGTAGCACCTGCCTTCGCATGAAATCAGCGCCCCGCGCCCAGCTGGTCGAAAATGGCGCCCTCGGCAAAAAACTTCGCCTGCGCCTGCCGCCAGTCGCCGAAGACCTCGCTGATGGTGAAGGTGTGGGTTGCGGGGAACTGGCTCGCATAGCGAGTTGCCACTTCCTGCGAACGCGGCCGGTAATAGTTTTTCGCGGCGATTTCCTGGCCCTGCGGCGAGTACAGGAATTGCAGATAGGCGTCTGCCACGGCGCGCGTGCCGTGCTTGTCGGTGTTCGCATCGACCACCGATACGGGCGGCTCGGCGAGGATCGTGATCGACGGCACCACGATGTCGAACTTGTCCTTGCCCAGTTGCCGCTGCGCCAGCAACGCTTCGTTTTCCCACGCGATCAGTACATCGCCGATGCCGCGCTGTGCAAAGGTATTGGTGGCACCACGCGCGCCGGTATCGAGCACAGGCACGTGCTTGTACAGCTCCTGCACGTAGGCCTTGGCCTTGGCTTCGTTGCCGCCCGGCTGCTTGAGCGCGTAGCCCCATGCGGCCAGGAAGTTCCAGCGGGCGCCACCTGACGACTTCGGATTGGGCGTCACCACCTGCACACCCGGGCGCACCAGGTCGGCCCAATCCTTGATGCCCTTGGGATTGCCCTTGCGCACCAGGAACACGATGGCGGAAGTATAAGGCGCCGCATTCTCGGGCAGCCGCGTCTGCCAGTTCTTGGCGACCAGGCCACGATCGGCCATGACGTCGATGTCGTAGGCGAGCGCAAGCGTCACGACATCGGCCGGCAACCCATCCACCACCGAACGTGCCTGCTTGCCGGAACCACCGTGCGACATCTGGATGGTCACGCTGTCGCCATGCTGCGCCTTCCACTGCGCGGCGAACGCCGTGTTGATGTCGCGATAGAGCTCGCGCGTCGGGTCGTAGGACACGTTGAGCAGGGTGACGTCCTTGGCTGCCACGCTGGCCGCAAGCAAAGTGCCGGCGAGCGCCATCAGGCACGGAACGAGTTTTTTCATGACGTCTCCTGCGATGGCACGAACGACCAGATTATCGGGCCGGCGTGCATTTGCGAAATCGCAATATGGCATAACCTCATGGCGGCACCATGCGCAAAATCAGCGCAATCCCTCGGGCACGCGTCCTTCACGAGCCTTCGCTGGCGCTTTCGTGCGAAGCACCTGCCCTTCCCGTCGCCACCAGTTGCACCGCCAACCGGTGCGCCGCCGCACGGATTTCCGGCATGGCGGTACATTCCCACAGGTTGCCGCGGAGCAGCGATCCGATCGCATACAGGCCGGGGCGGGGCGTCCCGCGGGCATCAAGCAGTTGCCCGTTTGCTTGCGCAGAAATGCCCAGCTGCAACGGGTCGGCTACCGCCAGGCCATCACGCAACAATTGCGCAAGCAGCTCATGTGCACCGTACGCCACCGCCGTATCCAATCCGGTCGCCTGGATGACCAGATCCGCCTCGATCGTCGTCACGAGCTGGGTCGCGCGCTCGCGCAGCGTGAGCTGCAATGGCGAGGCGCCGTCAACATCAAGCACGCGCGATGCGAGTACCTGCAGTCTGCCCTCCTCCTGCAACTGGTGAATGGCCTCGCCGGACGCGGGCGCCATGCGGTGACGCGCGGCTTCCCAGATCCAGCGCGCATGCCGCAAGAACTGCCGCCGCCGCGCATGGCCCATGCCCTGCCAAAGCAGGGCGTTGATGGGACGCATGCCGTCGACGAGACTGCGCCAGTCCGTCTCCGGCGAGTCCGCCATCGCACGCCGAACCTGGCGAAGCATCTGCGCGGGACCGCAGCTGCCCAGCAATGCCTGATTGAGCTCCTCCTGACGCGCATAGGGGGCCAGTGGCAGTGCAGAGTGCGTGAAAGGCCATAGTCCGTGGCGCGAAACGGCCAGCAGCTCCGCATGCGGCCAACGCACGGCGGCCGATAGCAAGGTGTCGACCGCGGTGAGTCCGGTACCGATGACGACGACGCGCCGCGGCGGCTTCGGATGGCGATCGAGCCGCCATGGATCGAGCTCGTACGCGCCGCCCGCCAGTGCGGTGGTCGAAACGGTGCGCAGGGGTCGCTGCGCCAAGGCTCCGATCGCCAGCACTACCTGCGAAACGTCGAGCCAGCGGTCGGCACCCACACGCACGGCATAACCACCCTCGGCACGCGCCATCACTTCGCGCGCGCTGCCAGGATGAATGCGGAAACTCCGACCCGCGCGACGCGCCGCATCGATACGCGCGCCCACCTGCGCCTGAATGAAATCGCCGAACAGGCGGCGCGGCAGGAAGTCCGTGCCCTTCACCTGGCCCAACTGGCGTGACGCATGCTGGATGAAATCCTCCGCATGCTCGTGGAACACGCCCATGCCTGATGCACGCACATTCAACAGATGCCTATCGTCGCCGGTGGCATAGGCGACACCACGCCCGGGCGCCTGCTGGCCGACGATCCAATGGATCGTTCCCGCGTCGTATTGGGCAAGCAATTCGCCAAAGGCGGCCGCGCCCGCTGCCCCACCACCGATCACCGCGATATCAGTCATCACTCGTTCCTCGGACTGCGGACATGACGCCGGATGATCCGTCGACGACAGGTCAAACGGCAGTGTTCCCCTTGCTCAACATCACAGGTGAAAACGATCTTCACGACATCGGCGATGGAGAAATCCAGCCGTCCGGTCGGGCCTGTGACAGTGCAGGACATCAACGAACGGAATGCCCGCCTGCGTGATGCAGAATCAAACACAGAGGCCGTTAAGGTGCCGCTAGCCGTGTGTCGAGTTGCGAGGAGGCTCATTCCCTGGAGGTTATGAGCCCCTTCGCATCAATGCGTAACGCGCTCCGCGTGGCGTTGCGCAAGCACGTCGATCACATCGGACAGACCCAGTCCTCGCGCGCGCAAGGTCACCAGCAGGTGGAAGACGAGGTCGGCAGCTTCACCCAGCAGCGCTTCGTCATCCTGGGCGACAGCGGCCAGCGCGGTTTCGACGCCCTCTTCACCGACTTTCTGCGCCATGCGCCGGACGCCGCCTTCGAACAGGCGGGTCGTGTAGCTGCCTTCGGGACGCTCGGCATATCGACGCGCTATCAACGCATCAAGTTCGGCGAGGAACCCGCCCACGGGGCGCACGTCGTCGCCAAAACAACTGCTCGTGCCATTGTGACAGGTAGGCCCATGCGGTTCAGCCGTCACCAGCAAGGTGTCCGCGTCGCAATCCATGCGCAACGATTTCAGCGCCAGCACGTTGCCAGACGTTTCACCCTTGGTCCACAGGCGCTGCTTGCTACGGCTGAAGAAAGTGACATGGCCGGTGGCCTGCGTCGTCGCCAGCGCATCGGCATTCATGTACCCCAGCATCAACACTTCGCCGGTCAGCCAATGCTGCACGACGACGGGCAGCAGACCGTCGCCCTTGGACCAATCAAGCTGCGCGGAATCAAGGAGAGTCGAAGTCATCGTGGATGTCCAAAAAATGGTTGCGGCACCATGCAGGAATGCACGGTTGTCCGTGTCAAGGCCTCACGTTCACGCCCCATGTTGCCAGCGACTGCTTCAACGCAGGGATCGCGATGGCGCCGGAATGGAATACGCTGGCCGCGAGCGCGCCGTCCACATCCGATTGCAGGAAAGCGTCGCGGAAATGCTCCGGCGCACCGGCACCGCCCGAGGCGACCAGGGGCACGTGGCAAAGCGCACGCACAGCCGACAACTGCTCCAGGTCGTAACCCTGGCGCACGCCATCGCTGCCCATGCAGTTGAGCACGATCTCGCCGGCACCGCGCCGTTGCGCTTCTTCGATCCAGTCGAGCGTGCGCCGCGGCAACGCCTGCGTGCGCGTCGGATCGCCGGTGTATTGACGGACACGCCATTCACCATCGGCATCGCGCAGGCTGTCCACGCCGACCACCACGCACTGCACGCCAAAGGCAGCCGACAATTCGTCGATCAGGTCGGGGCGCTCCAGCGCGGGAGAGTTCACCGATATCTTGTCGGCGCCGGCATACAACACTGCCCTCGCCTCCTCCACGCTGCGGATGCCACCAGCCACGCAGAACGGAATATCGATCACTCTCGCGACGCGCTCTACCCAGCCGCGATCGACGCTACGTCCCTCGGGGCTGGCGGTAATGTCATAGAACACCAGTTCGTCCGCGCCTTCATCGCGATAGCGAAGCGCGAGATCGACGATCTCACCCATCACCACGTGGTCGCGAAACCGCACGCCCTTCACGACCTTGCCGTCTCGCACATCAAGGCAGGGAATGATGCGACGACTCAGCATGCCAGCGCCTCCTCCACGGTGAAGCGACCTTCGAGCAATGCACGCCCGAGAATGACGCCTTTCGCACCCGCCTCGCGTGCCGCGCGGATGTCGTCGAGCGAGCGCACGCCGCCGGACGCCTGCACCGCCAGCGTCGGCACCGTGGCCGCCAGGTGGCTATACAGTTCAAGATTGAAACCGGCGAGCATGCCGTCTCGATGGATGTCCGTGCACAGCAGGTGCCTTGCACCGCGGATGGCATACCAGGGGGCGAGTTCATCCAGCGTGCGCGATTCCGTTTCCGTCCAACCTGCGCTGGGCAGGCGCCACGCACCATCCTGTTGCAAGGTGTCCAAGGCCAGCGTAATGCGCTCGGCGCCGCGCGCTGACAGCCAGCCTGCCACGCGTTCCGGCTCGCGGATGGCAAGACTGCCGACCACCACGCGCGATACGCCGGCATCGAACAGGCGCTGCACGTCGTCTTCGGAACGCACGCCACCGCCCGCCTGGATACGCATGCCGTCCCGCGCGATCGACTCGATCACGGCGAGATTTTCCAGGCTGCCACCCCGGGCGCCATCCAGGTCGACCAGGTGCAGCCACTCGGCGCCAGCTTGCGCATAGCGAGTGGCCAGCGCGCGCGAGTCGAAGTCATAGGTAGTCTGCTGTGCGTAATCACCCTGCTTGAGGCGCACGACGCGACCTCCGCGCAGATCGATGGCAGGAATGACGGTAAAGCTCATAGCTCGAGGAAGTTCTTCAATAGGCGGGCGCCGACCTTGGCCGAACGCTCGGGGTGGAATTGCATGCCGTGGAAGTTGCCCTGTGCGATCACGCTGGCGAATTCATCGCCGTAATCGGTGGAAGCAAGCGCGTAGTCGCCCATCGGCACGGCGTAACTGTGTACGAAGTAGGCCCAATCGTCGTCGCCCAGGCCAGCCAACAATGGATGCTCGCGTCGTGGTCGGACGCGATTCCATCCCATGTGTGGTACGCGGCGGCCTGGCTGGTCCTCGAAACGGCGAACGATGGCGGGCACCACGCCGAGACAGGTGGTGTCGCCCTCTTCCGAGCGTTCGCACAACAACTGCATGCCCAGGCAGACGCCCAGCACCGGCTGGGTGAGCGAGCGGATTTGATCGACCAGGCCCAGCTCGCGCAATCGCGCCATGCCCGGCCCGGCGGCCCCGACGCCAGGAAGGATCACCTTGTCCGCCGTACGGATCGTTTCGGCGTCCGAAGTGAGCGCTGCTTCCACACCGAGACGCTGCAGTGCGTAGCGCACCGATCCGATGTTGGTGCCACCCGCGTCGACCAGGACCACGCCCATTACAGCGCCCCCTTGGTGCTGGGAAGTTCGCTGCCTTCGCGCCGGATCGCCTGGCGCAACGCGCGCGCCACGACCTTGAAGCAGGCTTCCACCATGTGATGCGCGTTGTCGCCCTGCACGCTCAAATGCAGGTTGGCGCCCAGCGTCTCGCACAGCGAGCGGAAGAAATGCGGCACGAGTTCAGTGGGCACGTCGCCCACCCGCTCACGCGGGAACTGCCCCTCGAAGACGAAATAGGGACGGCCGGAAAGATCCAGCGCTGCGCTCGCCTGCGACTCGTCCATGGGCAGCACGAAGCCGTAGCGACCGATACCGCGCTTGTCGCCCAAGGCCTGCCGCAACGCCTGTCCCAGCGCCAGCGCGCAGTCTTCGATGGTGTGGTGCTCGTCGATGTGCGTATCGCCGTCGCATCCCAGCGCCAGCGCGAAACCGCCGTGCTTGCCGATCTGTTCCAGCATGTGGTCGAAGAAGCCCAGGCCGGTGTGGATCTGCGGCTCAGCAGTCTTGTCGAGATTCACGCTCACGGTAATGCGCGTCTCGCGCGTATTCCGGTCGACCGTAGCCATGCGCGGGGCATCCAGCAGCTGGTGCGCAACCTCGTCCCACGCGAGCCCCTGCGGGCCCACGCGGAAACCGCGCACACCCATATTCGCGGCAAACAGGAGGTCGGTCTCGCGATCGCCCACCATCGCCGATGCGGCGCGACTCCAGCCATCGTCCGCCAGGTAGTGGCGCAGCATGCCGACACCCGGCTTGCGGGTATCGAGGTTCTCGTGCGGAAAACTGCGATCGATCAACACTTCACGCACCTTGACGCCTTGCGACAAGAGAATGCGCATCAGCAGTTCGTGCGGCCCGTTGAAATCCGCCTCGGGAAAGCTGTCGGTGCCCAGGCCATCCTGGTTGGTCACCATCACCAGCTCGTAGCCGGCGGCCACGATGCGTTGCAACGCGCCGATCACGCCAGGCAACAGGGCGAACTTCTCGAAGCTGTCGATCTGGAAATCTTCCGGCTCCTCAATGAGGCAACCATCGCGATCGATGAAAAGGATCTTGCGGCTCATGCGTTGATGTCCTGAAGTACGGCAAGCACGCGGTCATTCTCTTCCGCCGTGCCGATGGTGAGGCGCAGCGCATCGCCCAGCCGCGGATAGCGGCGCACATCGCGTACCACGATGTCGGCGGCCAGCAAACGCTGATACACCGCGGCCGGATCATCCAGTCGCACCGCCAGGAAATTGGCCTGCGACGGCAGCACCTCGCGCACGCCCGGCAGGGCCGCAAGCGCAGTGGCCATGCGTTCGCGCTGCTCGCGTACGGTGGCAATGTGCTGGCTCGCTTCGGCCTGCCCAACCGTGGAGAGGGCGCGCAACGCCAGCGCCACGCAGGGTCTCGGCAACGGATATGGGGCAATGATGCGGCGAAGCAGCGCGATCACATCCTCGTTCGCCAGCAGCGTACCGATGCGTGCGCCCGCGAGGGCCCAGGCCTTGGACAGCGTGCGAAGCACGGCAAGGTTCTCGTAGCGACCGACCAATGGCGCCACGCTCGGCGTATCGGAAAACTCGATGTACGCCTCATCGGCCACCAGCAATGCGCGTCCCGACAACGCCTGCGCGAGACGCTCCACCTGGGCCTGCGTCACCTTCTGTCCGGTGGGATTGTTCGGCGTACATACGAACACCAGCTTCACTGCCGGTGTCAGCGCAGCCAGCACGGCATCCACGTCAAGCGAGAAATCCTCGGCCAGCGGAATTTCCACCACCGCTGCGTTCTGGATGCGCGCGGATACCGCATACATGCCGAACGTCGGCGGCTGAATCGCAATGGCATCTTCGCCGGCACGACAGAACGCGCGGACCAGCAGGTCGATCGCCTCGTCGCTGCCGCGTCCCACCAGTACCTGCGTCGGGCGCACGCCATAGAGCGTCGCCAGCGCCTCGATCAGCGCGGCCGGCTGTGGATCGGGATAGCGATTGCATTCCAGCGCATCGTCGCCGGGCGGCGCCCAGGACGATTCGTTGGCGTTGAGCAGGATCGCGCCGCCACTCGCTTCCATCCGCGCGGAGGAATACGGCTGCATGGCGCGGATCTCCGGGCGTGCAAGTTCCACGATGCTCATGCTGCCGTCTCCAGCGCGGCCAGGCGCAAGGTCACCGCGCGGCGGTGCGCTTCCAGCTGTTCGGCGGCCGCCAACGTCGCCGTGCACGGGCCGATCTCGCGCAGGCCTGCGGGTGAAAGCTCCTGCACGGTAATCTGCTTCTGGAAGCTCGCCACGGACACGCCGCTGTAGCTGCGCGCGTAGCCGTACGTCGGCAGCACGTGGTTGCTTCCGCTGCAGTAATCGCCCACGGATTCCGGCGTCCACGCGCCGAGGAACACCGAACCGGCGCTCTCGACGGCCGCCAGCAGGTCGCGCGGCTGCGCCACCTGCAGGATCAGGTGCTCGGGCGCGTAGCGATTGCTCACCTCCACGGCCTGCGCCAGCGACGACACCGCTATCAGGCGGCTTTGCGACAGCGCCTGCCTGGCGATGTCCGCCCGCGGCAACGCCGCGCACTGCTGCGCCACTTCGGTCTCCACCGCGTCGAGCAGGGTCGGTGAAGGGCTGAGCAGAATCACCTGCGAATCCGGACCATGCTCGGCCTGGGACAGCAGATCGGCGGCAACGAACGCCGCATTGGCCTGCTCGTCGGCGATCACCAGCACTTCCGACGGGCCGGCCGGCATGTCAATGGCAGCGCCCTCGGGATCGGCCGACACTTGCAGCTTCGCCTCGGTGACCCAGGCATTGCCGGGGCCAAACAGCTTGTCGCACTTGGGCACCGATGCCGTGCCGTAGGCCATGGCCGCAATCGCCTGCGCGCCGCCCAGTTTGAATACCTTGTGCACGCCGGTGATGCGCGCCGCATAGAGCACCGCGTCATCGCAGCGCCCATCGGCGCGAGCCGGCGAGCACAGCACCACCTCGGGACAGCCGGCGATGCGTGCGGGCACGCCCAGCATCAGCGCCGTGGAGGGCAACGGCGCGCTGCCGGCGGGCACGTACAGGCCCACGCGGCCGATCGGTCGCAACACGCGCTCCACCCGCACGCCGCTGGCCGTGTCCAGCGCCACCGGCTGCGGGGCAGCGGCACGGTGGAACGCTTCAATGCGCGCAGCCGCCTCTTCGATGGCCGCCTTCAGCACGGGATCGAGCCTGGCTTCAGCCTCGTCCATCTCTCGCCCGGAGACTTCGATGGCATCGAGCGTACAGTGGTCGTAGCGCTCGCTCAGATCACGCAATGCCTGGTCACCATCGGCGCGCACGCGCGCAACGATCTGCTCGACACCGGTGCGCAAGGTATCGGCGCGCGACTGCGGTGGACGGGCCAGCGCCGCGCGACGTGCGGCGTTGTCGAGTGCATTCCAATCGAGGCGGTTCATACCGTTCTACCTTTCATCCCGCCTGCATCACGCAAGCATCTTCTCGACCGGAAGCACGAACATCTCGCGTGCACCGGCCTTCTTGATCTCTTCGAGCTGTCGCCAGCTCACCTCACCCGCGCACAACGCCTGCAACATCAGCTGATCGGGCTGGCCCGCCACCGGCAGCAGCGTCGGCTGCGGACCGCCGGGCAGCAAGCGAATCACCGCATCCAGCGCGCTGCGTGATGTCTGCAGCAGCAGCAGGCGCGATTCGCGCACCTGGATCACACCGTCGAGGCGCTTGAGCAGCAGGTCGATCATGTCGCCGCGTTCGTCGGTGGGCAGCGCTTCGGGGCCTGTCAGCACGGCTTCGCTTTCCAGCAGCACATCGGCTTCGCGCAACTGGTTGGCTACCAGCGTGCCGCCGCTCTGCACAAGGTCGCAGATGGCATCGGCCGTGCCCAGGCGGGGCGCGATTTCCACCGAGCCCGCCAACGTCACGACGCCGGCATCCACACCATTCGTGCGCAGCCATTCGCCAAGCAGCCCCGGGTATGAAGTGGCGATGCGCATGCCCTGCAACTGCGCCGGCTCGCGATAGTCGAACTCCTGCGGCACCGCGATCGACAGGCGGCAGCGGCCGAAGCCCAGCGAGCGCCACTCGCTCAGCGCCGGCCCTTCGCGGCCTGCGGTGAGCTGGAACTCGCTGAGTACGTTGCGGCCCACGATACCCAGATCACATACGCCCTGCGCGATCAGCCCAGGAATGTCGTCGTCGCGCACCAGCAGCAGATCAACGGGCTCGCCTTCGCCGAACAGGAACAGCTTGTCACGGCTTTGGCGGAACGTGAGGCCGCAACGGTTGAGCAGGTCGAGCGCCGGCTCGGTGAGCCGGCCGGACTTCTGCATGGCAATACGTAGTCGATCCCGCGGTTTCATGCCTTGGCCTTCTTGCTTGCTGCCTTGCCGGCTGCGCGACGACGCGCAGCGCGGGCGGCGGCGGCGAGATAGCCGCCATTGCCCTGATTGAGGAAACGCGCCACGCGCCCGATGGTCGTGATGCTCACCGCCGTGCGCTCGTGGATTTCACGATACGCCACACCATCCAGCAGATACGGCACCACGCGCCAGCGATCGATCAGCACTTCCAGCTCGGCTGGCGTGCAGAGGTCGTGCAGGAACGCCGACATCTCTTCGGCGTTCTTCAGCGAGAGCAACGCCTCGCAAAGACTGAGCTCGGCGGACTCGGCGGGGGTTTCGGGATCGAGGGATCGGCGCTTCATAATGTACTAATGCGTTAATACAATGGAGCGAATCATACGCGACACGATGCAGCGCAGCAACCGGGCGGCGGAACACCCTGGGGCACCGTTAAGGGAGCGCCTGGCAATCCGCATCGTGGGTTCTTGCGAACTGGGGTCGCCCGTTTTTTGTGGGAGCGCACCTGTGCGCGACAAGCCTACGAAGCGGTAACGCCGATGCGCCGCGGCCGCTCAGAGGGTGGGCTCCTAACAACGCGAGACCCTACGCTTTTGCCTTGCCCTGTGGGAGCGCGCCCTAAGCGCGACAACCCTATGAAGCGGCAAGACCAAAGCGCCACGGTCGTCCTCGGGGAGGGCTCCCACAACGAGACCCAACGCCTTCGCCCCGCCCCTGTAGGAGCGCACCTGTGCGCGACAAGCCTACGAAGCGGCAATGCCCACGCGCTGCGGTCGCCCACAGGGCGGGCTCCCACAACGAGGCCGACGCATCGTCCTGCCTGCACAAGGACCCGGCCATCGCCGTGCCCTATCTACACACCCATCCGGCAGCTATATTATTTAGGTAGCCTACCTATCAATATCAGGAATGCCTCCATGCCTTCCATCTCCCCTGAGGCCCGCCAGCTCGCCGAAGAACTGCGCACGCCCTTGCGCCGTATCTACCGCCAGTTGCGCCGTGATGCGCACGACGACGGCATTCCACCTCTTCGCAAGCAATTGCTGATCGCCATCATCGACCAGCCAGGCATTGGCGTCGGTGATCTGGCTCGTCAGGAAAACCTGCGCAGCCCGACTATCAGCGGCCACATCAACGCCATGGTCGCTGCGGGTCTGGTCAAACGCACGGATGGCGCTCCCGGCGATCGCCGTCGCGTGGGCCTGGTCGCTACCGCGCAAGGGAACGATGCCATCGAAGCGCACCGCCAGCGGCGGACCGACCGTCTGGCGCAGGCGTTGGCGAATCTTCCAGCCGAGTCGCGGAACGCCATCCGCGCCGCCATTCCAGCCTTGAACGAACTGGATCTATGACGTCCCCGCACACCGACACCACGATCGTCCCCTCCGAACGCGAAATACGCCAGGTCTTCATCGGGCTGATCATCATGCTGGCGCTCGGCGCCATCGACCAGAGCATCGTGGCGACGGCGCTGCCGCGCATCGTCAGCGACCTCGGCGGCATCAATCATCTTTCATGGGTGGTGACGGCCTATGTGCTCGCCTCCACCGCCACCATGCCGCTGTACGGCAAGCTCAGCGATCAGTACGGCCGCAAGCCGATGGTCTATGTGGCGGTGATCACCTTCCTGCTCGGCTCGGTATTGAGCGGCGCATCGCGTAACCTGTTCGAGCTGATCGTATTCCGCGCCGTCCAAGGCCTGGGCGCGGGCGGCCTGGTACCGCTGGCGCAGATCATCATCGGCGACATGCTCACGCCGACGCGTCGCGGACGGTGGCAAGGCGTGATCGCCGCGGTCTTCGCCATCTGCAGTGTGCTGGGCCCATTGCTCGGCGGCGTCATCACCGACCTGCTGTCGTGGCATTGGATCTTCTATATCAACCTGCCCGTCGGCGCAGTGGCCATGGTGATGATCGGTCGCGCCTTGCGTCAGTACACGCCATTGCACGCGCGGCGCATCGACTACATCGGCTCGGTGCTGATGACGGTGGCGACGGTTGCCTTTCTGCTGGTGCTGACGCTGGGCGGATCGACGTGGCCCTGGTTCTCGACGCCACTCGCCGGCATGGCGCTACTCGCACTCGTGTGCGGCGCGCTGTTCGTGCGCCACGTGCAGCATGAGCCGGAACCGGTGCTTCCGTTGGGCCTGTTCCACAATCGGCTATTCGTCATCGCCAGCTCGGTGATGGCATTGACCTTCATGGGACTGATGGGTGCCAGCCTGTTCTTTCCGCTGTTTTTCCAGCTGGTGATGGGCGCGAGTCCGGCCAGGTCGGGCTTGTTGATCGGGCCGCTGATGATCGGCATGGCGGCATCTTCGCTGTTCAACGGGCGCGTGCTGCTGCGCGCGGGACGCTACAAGCCCGCGCAGGTCTCCGGCCTCGCGGTCGCCACGCTGGCGTTTGCCGCGCTGACCTGGGGCGCGGCGACATCGCGCAGCCTGTCCGTCATCGAACCCGCGATCCTCGCGCTGGGCCTCGGGTTGGGACTGGTGATGCCGAACATGACCATTGCCGTGCAGAACGCACTGGCACCAATCCATCGCGGCGTCGGCACTGCCACGCTGGCGTTCTTCCGGTCGCTGGGCGGACTGGTCGGCGTCGCGGGCTCCGGCGCGATCCTGGCGTGGCAGCTTCGCGCCCAGGGCGGGGCGCCTGCCGCTATGCCCTTGCCTGGCGAGGGAGCGACCGTGACCTTGTCGACGGCCGCGAATCTCGCAGTGCCGCTCTATCGGCACGCCATCACCACGACCTTCCTCGTGGGCACCGGCGTGATCGCCTGCGCATTTCTGCTGATCCTGCTGATGCCGGAACATCCGTTGCGCGATCATCAGCACGCACCGGCCGCGGCTGCCGATTAGAGACCAAGAAAAGGATCGCGATGGACAGCACCCGCCCGGCACCACTGCAACGACTGTCCATCGCATTGCTCTGGGCTGCCGTGGCGGTCTTCACGCTGACCGCCGGCACGCTGCAGTTCACACGCACCGATCTCGACCCCATGGCGGTGCCGCTCAGCACGTACCTGCGCGGCCCGGGCGGAGCCTGCTTGCGTGGCGCCTACTACCTGATGGCCGCCTCCCTCGCGGTGTTCGCATTCGCCGGCTATCGCGCCACCTTGCGCGCTTCGCGCAGCGCACTGGCCAGCGCACTCTTCATGATCGCCGCGCTGGCGCTGCCGGTCGTGGCCTATACGGTGCTGTTCGAGAACACGGCGCAGGAAAACCTTGCGCGACTCGTGCATGGCCTGGCAGCACAGGCCACGTTCCTCTGCCTGGTGATGGGCATGCTGCTTTGGTCGTCACGCTGGCAGCAACAGGAAGGCATGCACACGCGTCGAGCCGGCGTCGTGCTTGCCTGGCTCGCCTTTGTGCAGATGTGGGTGCTGGCGTTGTGGAAAGGCCTCCCGCCAGGACTCACGCAGAAGCTGCTGATCGTGTTGATCCTGCTGTGGCTAGGATGGGCGGCGTGGCAGCTACGTGGTGAATCGAGGCGGGGTTGAATCGCGCACTGGGTGCGCTCCTACAGCGGAACGTCGGTGTAGGAACGTGCCTGTGCGATCCGTTCTTACGCGGTGAACACGCGCTGGCGTACCAGTTCGCACACCGTGCGCACGTCGCCATCCATCGCACGGTCGCGCGCCATGAAGCCGATGTGCTCGCGCAGCGCATCGTGCGCCTTGCGCACCACCTCGCCGGCATGGAAATCGCCCACGCTGGCCAGTGCCCGGGTCAGCTGCTGCACCTCGGCGACGAACTGTGCGTAATGCGGATGACCTTCGCGCGGCGCGTTGGACACCTTGCCCGCCAGCGCCTGCCAGTCGCCCCGCGCGGCCAGGCGACACGCTGCGTTGAGCATCGCCTGGCGGAAATCCAGCGCCTGTGCCGCGGTGTAAAGCTCCAGCGACAGCACGTGACCGAGGTCTTCCATCATCTCCAGCACGTGACGCGCCTCGTTGGCGCCCATCGACACATGGTCTTCGGCGTTCGCGCTGGTCGGCACCGAGTACACGCTGGCAGGATGCGCGCGCGTGGCGAGGTCGTTGACCAGCGCCGCGGCGGTGTACTGCACGATCATGAAACCCGAATCGGTACCGTCCTCGTTGCCGGTGAGGAAGGCCGGCAGGCCGTCGTTGGTGGCCGGATCGACCAGCTTGTTGAGGCGACGCTCGGAGATGGAAGCCAGCACCGGAATCGCCGCCTTCACATAGCTCATCGCCAGCGCCAGCGGCATGCCATGGAAGTGACCGGCAGAGATCACCTGTTCCTCGATGAACTGTGCGTTTTCAGTGTCCGGGAAGATCAGCGGGTTGTCGGTAACCGCGTTGAGCTCGATGTCGAACACGCGACACGCCTGTGCCCACGCATCGCGCACCGCGCCGTGCACCTGCGGCATGCAGCGCAGGCAGTACGCGTCCTGCGGCTGGTGCTTCTTGCCGCCCTTGAACGGCAGGAAGCGCGCATAGAACGCCTCGCGACCATGGCGCTGGTTGGCCGGCACCCAGTCCCAACCGATATCGAAAGTGAGCGCCTGGTCGGCGGGATCGGCCCAGGCTTCGGCCGTCCACTGCTTGAAGCGCGGCACCAGGTGATAGGGAATGTCGACCAGCGTGCTGCCTTCGAGCAGCCCGCGCACATGGGCGGCGGTGTCCACCTGACCCGGATGCGGACGAAGGGCATGCACCTCGGGGCGCAACGCGCCGCTGCGGCCGGCGAACGCATCGAGCGTCATCGCGGCGGCGAGATCGGCGAGGTCGAGCAGGCGCTCGAGGTCCTCAAGCGCCAGCGCACCAGTGGCCAGCATCTGCGCCGTACCATTGTTGAGCGCGAGGCCTTCCTTGAAGGACAGGCGGATCGGTGAGAGGCCCGCGCGCTTCAGCGCTTCGGCGCCCGGCAGGCGCTCGCCCTGGTAGAACGCTTCGCCGCCGCCCAGCAGCACGATGGCCAGATGCGAGAGCGGCGCGAGGTCGCCACTGGCGCCCACCGAGCCCTTCTCCGGCACCACCGGCACCACGCCCGCATTGAGCATCGCGGTGAGCGCCTTCAACGTTTCTACGCGGATGCCGGAATGACCGCGCATCAGGGTGTTGATGCGGATCACCAGCATCGCGCGCACCACGTCCGGCGCGAACGGCTTGCCCACGCACACCGCATGCGTGGTGATGAGGTTGTGCTGCAATTCTTCCAGCAGCGTACCTTCCGGCTTGTCCGGATTGCCGCCCGGCAGTTCATCACGCAGGCGATGCGCACCCAGCAGCTTGTCCGCGTTGCTGCCGAAACCGGTGGTGACGCCGTAGGTCGGCTCGCCGCAACTCACCTTTTCAGCGAGAAAATCCGCGGCGCGCTGCACACGCTTGAGCTGTGCTTCGTCCAGCGCCACGCGCAAACCCTGGCGCGCCACGGCGACCAGTTGTTCACGGGTAAGGCTGTTGCCGTCCAGGAGTATCGTCTTTGCAGTCATGCCTTGCTCCAGCCCGGACGGGCCACGTATTGAGGTTGTGCGGCCGCGCCGAGCCGGCGCAGCCCTCGCTTCCGTCGCGACGGATCAGCGACCGACTTCGGCCTGCGCCAGTTCCACACGCAACGCCTTGATCAGTTCCGCGCGCGACACTTCGAACTGGTCTTCGCGACGCAGGTCCTTCACGGTCACCACGCCCTTGGCGATCTCGTCCTCGCCAAGCACGATCACGAAGCGGATGCCCGCACGATCGGCGTACTTGAACTGCTTGCCCAGCTTGCCGCCTTCCAGCACCACTTCGGTGGCGATGCCCGCCGAGCGCAGCTCGTTGGCCAGCGCGAGATACGCCGGCATCTGCGCCGCGTCCATCTGCGTCACGAGCACGTCAACCGTGCTCTGGCCGGTGGCGACCAGGCCGGCGTCGCGCAGCTGCCAGTAAAGACGCGTAAGGCCGATGGAAATGCCCACGCCCGGCAGCTTCGACTTGGTGTACTGGCTGGCCAGGTTTTCGTAGCGGCCACCCGAGCAGATCGAGCCGATCTGCGGATGGTCGTTGAGCGTGGTCTCGTAGACCGTGCCCGTGTAGTAGTCCAGGCCGCGCGCGATCGACAGGTTCAGCACATAGTGCGTTTCCGGCACGCCGAAGTCGCGGATCAGGCCCAGCACTTCCTTCAGTTCTGCACGGCCCTGCTCCATCGATTCCGGGCCGGGGCCGAGTGCGTCGAGCTTGTCGAAGGCGTCCTGCAACGAAGTAGAGCGCACCTGCACGAAGTCGAGGATCTTACGGATAGTGTCTTCAGTGAGCTGACTGCCATGCTCGAAACGGCTATCAAGCGCCAATTGAAGGCGAAGCTTCTCGGTGACGCCATCGACGCCAATCTTGTCGATCTTATCGACCTCGCGAAGCACCAGCGTCTGCTGTTCGCCGTCCGTAATACCCAGGCTCTCGAAGAAGCCGCGCATCAGCTTGCGGTTGTTGAGCTGGATGGTGAACGCGCCGATGTTCAGCTCGCGGAACACGCTGTAGATCACCGCCGGCAGCTCGGCGTCGTAGCGGACCGACAGGCTGTCCTTGCCGATCACGTCGATGTCGCACTGGTAGAACTCGCGGAAGCGTCCGCGCTGGGCGCGCTCGCCGCGGTACACGCGCTGCATCTGGTAGCGGCGGAAGGGGAACGACAAGTCGTGCTCGTGCTCGGCGACATAGCGGGCCAGCGGCACGGTGAGATCGAAGCGCAACGCCAGGTCCGGCTTCTCGCCCTGCTCCAGCGAACCGGTGGACTGCACGAAGTAGACCTGCCGCTCCGTCTCGCCACCGGTCTTGGTCAGCAGCACGTCGGAGAATTCGATCACCGGCGTCTCGACCGGCACAAAACCAAAGCGCTCATAGTTGCGGCGGATCACGTCGAGCATGCGCTGGAACGCGATCTGGTCGAGCGGCAGCAGCTCGAGCACGCCGGGCATGGTGCGGGCCGGGGTAAGCGCCATGAAATCCTCTGCTAAGCGATGAGAAAGCGTCGGAAACCGCCAGCTGACGATGAGTCCGACAGAGCCGTATAGATTACCAGAAGGCCACCCCGGAGCCTCCGTCGAGCCGCTCCGGAAAGACGCCCTCCATGACCTCGTGAAAAAAATTCACAATCCTGTTGCCAAGGTCCGGGAAGGTCATTAAGATACGCGGCTCCCACGGGGTGTAGCTCAGCCTGGTAGAGCGCTACGTTCGGGACGTAGAAGTCGCATGTTCGAATCATGTCACCCCGACCAAAGATTCGATGAAAAAGCCGGCCTTGCGCCGGCTTTTTTGTTGCCTGTTTTTTTTGCGAGGCGTCACCTGTAGGGGCGCACCTAGTGCGCGACCGCGAAGTTTGGCGTTACCGCTCCGTAGGCTTTTCGCGCACTGGGTGCGCTCCTGCATCGAGGAACAGGGCCGCGAGGCACTCGCGAATCGCCCCTGATCAGTCCTCGAGAGCGAGCGCGGTCAGCCGATCCAGTTCTTCATGGTCGAAGCCCGCCTCCAGGCGGGCCGGCCGGTTGAATGGACCGCGCAGATTGCGCCCTATGTAGTCGCGCAGCAAGTCGAGAAAGGTTTCGCACGGGTCGAGGCCATCGCGTTCGCAGCAATAGCGGAACCAGCGCGTACCGGCCGCCACGTGCGCGACCTCTTCGCGCAGGATCACTTCAAGGATCGCCACCGTGCGGTCGTCGCCCACGGAAAGCAGGCGATCGATCATGCCGGGCGTGACATCGAGGCCCCGCGCTTCGAGCACGCGCGGCACCAGCGCCATGCGTGCGGTGTCATGGTGTGCCGTCTTCTCGGCCATTTCCCACAAGCCGTTATGGGCATCGAAGTCGCCATAGGCGTGCCCCAGCTCGGCGAGGCGACCGGACAGCATGGCAAAGTGGCGCGCCTCGTCGTGCGCGCAACTCGCCCAATCGCGGTAGTAGTCCAACGGCTGTCCGCGAAAGCGATACACCGCATCCCACGCGAGATTGATCGCGTTGAACTCGATATGCGCGACCGCGTGCACCAGCGCGGCACGCCCTTCCGCCGTGCCGAGGCCGCGATGAGGTACCTGGCGTTGGGGAACGAGTCGCGGTCGCTCCGGTCGACCGGGTGCGCCGATGGGCTCGGGCGGCGGTGACGATGGATCGGGACGAAGTTCGCCGGCGAGAAAGGCCTCCCAGGTCGCGTGCGTCAGGCGCAGCTTCTCCGACGGATCGGTGGCGTCGAGGCAGCACTTGGCGGCGGCGTGGAGGTCATGCATGACGGAAGAAATCACTGTGGGAGCGCACCCTGTGCGCGACAACCGGACGGAGCGGTAACACTGCTGCGCCGCAGTCGCGCACAGGGTGCGCTCCCACAACAGGATTTGCGGTTACGCGCTGCGGCGCGCCGCCTTGGCGTCGTCCGAGCGCAGCATCTCGATCTGCTGCAGGTACTGATGGTCGAGGCCGGTGACGTACTCGCCCGAGAAGCACGACGCGTCGAAGTGCTTCAGCGACTCGTTGCCGTCCTGCACCGCCCACACCAGGTCCTTCAGGTCCTGGTAGATCAGCCAGTCGGCACCGAGCATCTTCTCCACTTCCTTCTCGGTGTGACCGGCGGCCACCAGTTCCGACGCGGCCGGCATGTCGATGCCGTACACGTTCGGGTAGCGCACCGGCGGCGCGGCGGAGGCGAAGAACACGTTCCTGGCGCCGGCGTCACGGGCCATCTGGATGATCTGGCGCGAGGTCGTGCCGCGCACGATGGAGTCGTCCACCAGCAGCACGTTCTTCTTGCGGAACTCCAGCTCCACCGGGTTGAGCTTGCGGCGCACGGATTTCACGCGCTCGCCCTGCCCCGGCATGATGAAGGTACGGCCGATGTAGCGGTTCTTGACGAAGCCCTCGCGGAACGGCACGCCCAGCGCCTCGGCGAGCGCGGAGGCAGCGGTGCGCGCGGTGTCGGGAATCGGGATCACCGCATCGATGCCATGGTCCGGACGCTCGCGCAGGATCTTCTCGGCCAGCTTCTGGCCCATGCGCAGGCGCGCCTTGTACACCGACACGTTCTCGATCATCGAATCGGGGCGGGCCAGGTACACGTATTCGAAGATGCACGGTGCGTGCACCGCGCTGTCGGCGCAATGGCGGGCGAACAGCTGGCCGTCGTCAGTGATGAACACGGCCTCGCCCGGTTCCACATCGCGCAGGCGCTTGAAGCCGAGGATGTCGAGCGCGACCGATTCGGACGCCACGGCGTATTCGCGGCCTTCGGCAGTGATGCGCTCGCCCAGCACCAGCGGGCGGATGCCATTGGGGTCGCGGAACGCCAGCAGGCCATAGCCCAGCAGCAGCGCGATGCAGGCATAACCGCCGCGGGCACGCTGGTGCACGCCGGCCACGGCCTTGAAGATGTGATCCGGTGTGAGTGCCATGCGATCCTGGATCTGCAGCTCGTGCGCGAGCACGTTGAGCAGCACCTCGGAATCGGAATCGGTATTGATGTGGCGGCGATCGTCCTCGAACATCTCGCGCCGCAGCGTCTCGGTGTTGATGAGGTTGCCGTTGTGCGCGAAGGCAATGCCGTAGGGCGAGTTCACGTAGAACGGCTGCGCCTCGGACGAGCCTTCCGAACCGGCCGTGGGGTAACGGCAGTGGCCGATGCCGATGCGGCCGCGCAGGCCGGTCATCGAGCTCTGGCTGAACACGTCGCGCACCAGGCCGTTGCCCTTGTGCAGGCGCAGGCGGGCGCCGTCCACGGTGGCGATGCCGGCGGCGTCCTGGCCACGATGCTGCAATACGGTTAGACCGTCATAGAGTGACGCGGCGACCTCGCTGGTGCCGACGATGCCGATGATTCCGCACATGGTTGAAAGCCTGTAATTAGTGAGTCGTTGCCGGAGCGACCGTGGATGCGGCCGCCGGATGGGTCTGATGCCCGGTCGCTGGTGAAGCGCCCGAGGCTCCCGCCGGCAAGGCGGGCAAATGGTCCAGCAGTGCCGGGGGATTGAGATAGTGGCGGACACTGTCCGGCACCCGCTCGCCCAGCCACGCAGCCATTCCCTTGAACTGCGGCAACAGCGCCGACTCGTTCCACCACGGGTCGCGCGTGAGCGCGGTAAACCCGAGCAGGAACACCGCCAGCGTCACCAGCAACACGCCGCGGACGAACCCGAACACCATGCCCAGCAAGCGATCGGTACCGGACAACCCGGTGCCCTCGATCAGCTTGCTTACCAAAAAGCGCAACAGCGCTCCGGCAAGCAGCACGGCGAGAAAACAGATGCCGTAACCCACCAGGATCCGCGCCGACGGCAGCTGGATGCTGTGTTCGAAGTGCTCGGCCACACTCGGACCGAACGTCCACGCCACCCAGAACGCCGCGACCCAGATCGCCAGCGCCAACACCTCGGAAATGAGGCCACGCCATAGCCCGATCAAGACCGAGACGGCGAGGACCGCGAGAATGATGTAGTCGGCCCAATTCACCGGGTCAGCATCTCGATGGGTTCAGGTTCATGGGGCGCTGACGACGTTGCCGTCCACGCCCATCTTGGTCTTGATCTCATCGCGGATGCGGACCGCATCGGCCCGCTGGGTCTGCGGGCCTGCACGCACGCGCCACAGCTGCTTGCCGCTCGCGTTCACCGTATCCACGTAGCCGTCGAAACCGTTCGCGCGGAGCTTGTCGCGCAGCGCATTGGCATCGGCCTGGCTGCCCATCGCAGCGATCTGCACCGCCCAGCCACCCGCTTTCGACGAACCCGCCGTCGGCGCGGCTGCGGTCGCGCTGGCCGGCTTGGCGGCAGGTGCCGGATCGTCCTGCGACGGCGTGGTGGCGCTGCTTTCAAGATGGGCCGGCGCGCCCGGAATGGTCTGGGTGATCTTCAGGCGCGCCGCCTCAGCGGCCGCACGCGATTCGAACGGACCGGCGGTGACCAGGGTGAGCTGCTTGCCGCCCTGGTTGATGCTGCGGCCGGAAGCCGGATAGCCCAGGCCACGCACACGCTGGATCAGGCTCTGTGCGCTCGCGCTCGACGCATAGGCGCTGAGATTGAGCGAGTACTGGCCGTGCGCGGCCGTTGCCGGCGGCGCCGCGGGCGTGGTCGATGGGGTTGCCGTCATGGAAGCGGTCGTCTTGGCCGGCGCGGCGGTCGTGTCCGCCTTGCCCTGCACCGGAATCACCGGCTGCGACGCGCTCGAACCCGGTCGCGTGACCGTGGTCGGCTCTGGCTTCTGGCCGGCGGTGGGATCGGTTTCGACATCCTTGGGACGGTTGGAACCGATGTTCACCGTAGCGAGCTGATCGGACGAACCCACGGGCGCGGCGGCCGGCGCGGGCGTCGGTGCCTGTACGGCCGGCTTCGGCGCAGCCGATGACGCTGCCGCAGGAGCAGCACTGGGCGTCAGGCTCATGGTCTTGGTCTGCAGGTCGCGATCCGGCGCCGGCGGAATCGCCAGGCTGACCGTTTCGTCGCCACTCGTGCTGGGCGGATTGCTGGAGAAGAGCATCGGCACGATCAGTACAGCCAGTGCGATGAGTACGGCAGCGCCCAGCAGACGTGTTTTCAAGACAGGCTCCAAACGACAGGGGTGCGGGAACGGGCGCGATTATACCTGCCCCGCTCCCCGTTCAGGCCGAAAGCGGACCTTTCGATTCAGCCAGCACCGCCGAGGCGACGAAGAACGAGCCGAAAGCGAGCACGCGCTCGCCGTCCCTGGCGGAGGCGCGCGCCTCCGCCAACGCGGAATGCACATCGTCGTGCAGGTCGTAACGCGCACCCGGCAAGGCCAGCAGCAGCTGATCCAGCAACACGCTGGAAGGCAGACCGCGTGGTGTGTCCCGCTCCAGCCCCGCCAGGTGCCAGTGATCGATACGGGAACCCAGCGCGCGGATCACGCCACCTACGTCCTTGTCGGAGAGTGCGCCGTACACCGCATGCACGCGTCCGCCCGGATGCGTGTCGAGCCATTCGGCCAGCGCGCGGGCGGCCTGCGGGTTGTGCCCGACGTCCACCACCAGCGCCGGATCGCCGCCCAGCGATTCGAGGCGCGCCGCCACGTGGACCGTCCGCAGTCCGGTCGCCGCGGCCGTGCCCAGGTCAATGGCGGCAATGGCCTCGTCGCTCGCCTGCAGCGCGTGCATCGCGGCGATGGCTGCCGCAGCGTTGGCATATTGCACCGGCGCCGCCAAGGCGGGATCGGGCAAAGACAGCCTGGTGCCGTCCGCGTGGTGCCAGCGCCAGCCACCGTTGGCCAGGTGCTCCACGGAAAAGGCGATGCCGGCGCGCTGCACGTTCGCACCGACGCGCTGGAGCGCTTCAAGCAACCCCTGCGGCGGTTGCGCCTCGCCCACGATGGCCGGTCGACCCGCGCGGGCAATACCGGCCTTCTCGACGCCAATGCTGTCGCGGTCTGGCCCCAGCCAATCCATGTGGTCCAGATCCACCGTCGTGATGATGGCGACATCCGCATCGATGATGTTCACGGCATCCAGGCGACCGCCCAGGCCCACTTCAAGCACCGCGACATCCAGGTTCGCGCGGGCGAACAGATCCAGCGCAGCGAGCGTGCCGAACTCGAAGTACGTCAGCGGGATCTCGCCACGTGCCGCCTCGATGCGCTCGAAGCTGGCAATCAGCGTTTCATCGGACGCATCCGCACCGGCGATGCGCACGCGCTCGCGATAATGCAGCAGGTGCGGCGAGGTATAGCAGCCGACGCGCTGGCCCGCCGCGGTGAACATGCTTTCCAGCAGCGCCACCGTGGAACCCTTGCCGTTGGTGCCGCCCACGGTGATCACTCGCCGTGCTGGCGCGGGCGCCCCCATGGCTTGCCAGACGGCCCGCACGCGATCGAGCCCGAGCTCGATGCTGCGCACGTTCACGCGTTCCTGGTAGGCCAGCCATTCGTCGAGAGTACGTGTCATGCGAAGTAATTCGTCAGATCGGCGTCGAGGGAACGCAGCCAGAAACGCA
This sequence comes from Dyella jiangningensis, assembly GCA_000632805.1. Classification (GTDB taxonomy): domain Bacteria; phylum Pseudomonadota; class Gammaproteobacteria; order Xanthomonadales; family Rhodanobacteraceae; genus Dyella; species Dyella jiangningensis. The sequence continues at coordinate 2,483,050 of CP007444.1, forward strand.
GGCGATGAGCCGAGGGTTCCACCGCGTCGATTTCGGTCCAGTCCAGCGTGCAGAACATGTCGTCCTGGCGCCGGTAGCCGCGCTTGGTCCAGAACGGGTCGTTGGCGCGGTGATCGCCAGGACGACGTGGATCATGGGGCGCGCGCTCCACGGCACAGAACGCCGTCCAGCGGAACCCGCCCTGCTGCCGTGCATGCGACTCGCGCAGATCGAAGAAGCGGTGGCCAATACCCTGTCCACGGTAGGCCGGCAACAGTACCGACTCGCCGAAATAGAACACCTCGCCGAGCAGCATGCCGCGCTCGACAAAGGGTTGCTGGATCGCCGCCACTTCGTCCGCCAACGGGATGCCGGTCGAGCAGCCGACCACCTCGTCGCCATCAAGCGCCAGCACGAACGCGCTGCGCCGGGAGCGCGAGTAAGCCTCCAGGTAGCGGTGCTCGTACGACATGTCGCCGTCGTAGAGGTAGGGATAGTCGCGGAACACGCGGATGCGCAGCCGCGCAAGCGCATCCAGATACGGGCGCACACCCTGGCCCATGCTGGTGACGACGCGCACAGTCATCGCTCAAGCACCCTTTACCTGGGCGATCCAGTCCTGGAGGTTGTAGTAGTTGGTGACACGGGCAATGCGCCCGTCGCGGATGTCGAAGAACGCACCACCCGGCAACACGTAACGCTGGCCATGAGCAGGCGGCAGGCCTTCGTCGTCGGCGAGGTATTCGCCATGCACCACGTATTCGGCCGCGACGCGGCTGCCGTCGGCATTGGACATCACCGTGATGTCCCGAAGCCGCTCGCGGTAGCAACGATTCATGCGCGCCATGAAGCCGCGGAACGTATCCAGCCCCGTCTCGCGGTGCCCCTGGTTGATGTCATGCGCCACGTCGTCGGTGAGGTGGCCCAGCATGGCCTCCCAGTCGCCACGGTTGAAGGCGTCGTAGTAACTCTCGATGAGGGCGATGCTGGTCGGCATGGCGGCGTCCGGCGGGGAATCGGGGCCACACAGCTTAAAGCATGGGTGTCCGCGCCGCAGTGCCGTTCGTGCGAAGAGCTTGGCCCTTTTCGCCCAGGCAGACGCCGCATAGCGACGTCCACCGGCGTGCGCAGGCGATCAGAAATGGATGCCGCTGGCGCGCAGCGCCCAGTACATGCCAAACGCCGTCCAGAACATTTTCTTCAGTGCGCGGCCGGCGAGCAGCGCGACCAGTAGCCCCAGCAGCAGCGGCATGTGTTTTTCCAGCGTGCTGCGGCTGTCGTTGATGATGTTCATGTGATGCCCTCCCGCACCCCTTTGGTGCGGGAGTCATCTTGCGGATCACGCTACCCGTACGGCAGGGTCGGCCGTCAATCATCGCGGGTGACAATCATCACAGCGGGGCACGCCGCAGGCGCAGCGCGTTGCCCACTACCGACACCGACGACAGACTCATCGCCAGCGCCGCCACCATCGGCGACAGCACAACGCCCAGCAACGGATACAGCGCACCAGCCGCCAAGGGCACGCCCACGGCGTTGTAGACGAAGGCAAAGAACAGGTTCTGGCGGATATTGCGCACGGTCGCCTGCGAAAGCGCACGCGCACGCACGATGGCGGTCAACTCGCCCTTGACCAGCGTGACCTTCGCACTCTCCATGGCGATATCCGTACCGCTGCCCATCGCGATGCCCACGTCGGCCACCGCAAGCGCCGGCGCGTCGTTGATGCCGTCACCGGCCATCGCCACGCGATGGCCTTCCGCCCGCAAGGATTGGATCACGGCCGCCTTGTCGGCTGGCGAAACATCGGCATGCACCTCGTCGATGCCCAGGGCAGCGGCCACGGACTTCGCGGTGACGGCGTTGTCGCCGGTCAGCATCACGATGCGCAGGCCGGCCGCGTGCAGGTCCCGGATCGCCTGAGGCGTGCTCGCCTTGATGCCATCCGCTACGGCGACCAGGCCGGCCAACCCGCCGTCGACCACCAGGAACATCACGGTGGCACCCTCGGCGCGCATCGCGTCGGCACGATCAAGTGCGGCATCGTCAATCGCCACGCCCATGTTCAGGATCATCTGCCGGTTGCCCAGTGCCACAGGATGCCCCTGCACCGAGCCGTCGACGCCGGCACCGGTGACGGAGCGGAAGTCTTCCACCGCTGGCACGCGGATGCCACGCGATGCCGCGCCGTCGACGATCGCGCGCGCCAGCGGATGTTCGCTCGGTTTTTCCAATGCCGCCGCAAGCGCCAGCAGCTGGTCGAAGGGATAGGCCCCCAGGCTCACCACATCTTTCAACGTGGGCTTGCCTTCGGTAAGCGTGCCGGTCTTGTCCACCACCAGCGTATCGATGTCGCGCAGCGCTTCGATGGCCGCGGCATCGCGAAACAGCACGCCGTTCTGCGCGGCCCGACCACTGGCGACCATGATCGAAATGGGTGTCGCCAGGCCAAGCGCACACGGGCACGCAATGATCAGCACAGACACCGCGGCAATCAGCGCATAAGTCAGCTTGGGATCAGGCCCAAGCCATGTCCACAGCACGAAGGCCAGCGCAGCCACGGCCACGACCGCGGGTACGAACCACGCCGCCACGCGATCGGCCACGCGTTGCAGCGGTGCCCTGCTCCGCTGCGCCTGCGCCACGAGCGTGACGATCTGCGCCAGCATCGTTTCCGCGCCGACCTTTTCCGCGCGCATCAGCAAAGCGCCGTCCTGGTTGAGCGTGCCGCCAGTGAGCTGATCGTCCCTGCCCTTTGCTACAGGCAGAGGCTCACCCGTGAGCATGGATTCATCCACATGGCTGCGGCCATCCAGCACCACGCCATCCACCGGCACCTTTTCGCCGGGGCGCACGCGCAGCGTGTCGCCTGCATGCACGACTTCCAGCGGTACGTCGTGTTCGCTGCCGTCGGCGTCCACCCGGCGTGCCGTCTTGGGGGCGAGCTCAAGCAATCCTTTCAATGCGGCACTCGTACGCCGGCGCGCCCGCAGCTCGAGAAAATCCCCGAGCGTCACCAGCGTGACAATGACGGCAGCTGATTCGAAATACACGGCCACACGACCGTGCATGTCACGAAAGCCCTCGGGAAACAGGCCCGGCGCGAGGAACGCCACGGCGCTATAGATCCACGCCACGCCCGTCCCTAGCGCGATCAGCGTGTACATGTTCGGCGACCACGGCTTGAGCGAATGCCAGCCGCGGGCAAAGAACGGCGCGCCGCCCCAAAGCACCACGATCGTCGCGAGCACAGCTTCGGACCAGGCTGCCACCGCGTCCCACGGCGATGGCCAATGCCAACCGAACAGATGCGGCCCCATCGCGATCGCAAAGACGGGCAAGGTCAACACGAGCAGCGACCAGAAGCGACGCGACATCGCGCGCAGCTCGTGGCCGTCGTCTTCATCAAGGCTGGGCATCATCGGCTCCAGCGCCATGCCGCATTTCGGACAATGCCCGGGGCCGACCTGTTGCACTTCCGGATGCATCGGACAGGTGTAGATCGCCCCTGCCGTCGCCGGCGGAGATGCCGGCTGTGGCTGCAGGTAACGCTGTGGATCAGCCTGGAACTTCTCCTTGCAGCGCAGGGCGCAGAAGTAATACGTGCGCCCGCCATGCTCCATGTGGTGTGCGGCCGTGTGCGGATCCACGCTCATGCCGCACACCGGGTCCTTCACCAGATGCTCGGCATGATCGTGATGCCCATGGTGATGATGCGGATGCGCCGCCGGCGCCGATGCCGGTGCGCCGCTGCAGCAGGATGTCGCTGCCGGCGCGGGCTCTGCGCCCTTGGAACTGCAGCAAGCGTGCTTTTCCGTGTTCATGCTTCATCCTCCTGATCGGCCAGCGCACGCAAAATCGGGCAGTGCTCAGGCGAGCCGTGGCCCGGGCAGGCATCGATGAGCTGTTCCAGTCCGTCGCGCACACGCGTGAGCTCCGCAATGCGCTCTTCGATCGCGGCAAGGCGTTCCTGTGCCCGCTTCTTCACCGCCTTCACGCCACGCTGGCGATCCGCGGACAGCGCAAGCAGGTCGCGGATTTCCTCCAATGTGAAGCCGAGATCCTTCGCTCGGCGGATGAAACGCAACTGCCGCACCGCACCTTCGTCGTAACTGCGGTAGCCGGACGCGCGCCGCAGCGGTTCCGGCAACAGCCCTTCACGCTCGTAATAACGGATGGTGTCGATCGCCACACCGACGCGCTTGGCGACGGCACCGATGGTCATGGGGGTCTGGGGAGTGTTCATGGGCCAAGTCTAGACCTTTGATCAAGGTCTAGAGTCAAGCCCTCTATTCTTCAGACCGAACCGCGGTTCAGGCGTAGTGCTCCCCAGCTCCCGGTACGCCATCACCTGGCGTCACCGCTAGGCGAAGTCAGGTCACGCTTCCCCGGCCATAGATGTAGAAGTCGGCCAGCGAGCCGGTGTCGTTGTCTCCCGTATAGGGATACCGGTTGGGGATGTGCCGTAGCAGCCGCCAACCTGGAGCATGGGCGCGCACCCATTGGCTGAACTGGTGATGGCGAACATGCGGGCTTTGCGGGTTGGATTCGTCCACGTCAGACGAGTAGATGACGACGTATTCCCGCGCGGCGCCGAACAAGGTCTGCATGTACATCTCGTACACCTCGTCCTCGGTGAGGTGATAGATCACATCCAGCGAGATCGCGAGCTGGGCGGTCTGTCCAGCGTAATCCTGCACCAGCATGAACGACTTGCTGGCATCACCCGCGAAACGGCGCGAGCAACGTTCGACGGCGTCCGGGCTGACATCGAGCCCGAGGTACGAGGGGTAGCGCGCCAGCGTCAATTGATTGCCGTCGCCGCAACCGAATTCGATCACGTCGCGGATGTCGTGGCTCGCCACGAATTCGTTGAGCACGTCAGCCTTGAACTCGGCGAGTCGATTGTACGAACCGGCGCCCGAGTTGCCGCCGTCACGATATCGCGTGATCCAGTAGTCCTCGGAGCCGTGGAATGGCTTGGCCGGGCGTATCCAACGCAGGTATACGCTGCGGGCCGCGGGGCCGATGACCGGAATCCGCTTGATCAACTCTTTCATGACAGCGCTCCTATAACGCGAAATCCGTTATGTCGCCTAGATGGTCCCCCACCCCACGCGTCGGCACTGATGTATCTGTTGCGGCGGCGTATTCATCGAGCCGCTTCCCAACCTGAACCCTTCGATGTGCACCGCGCCGACGTTGAAGAGCAAACGCGGCCCGTCAAGACTAGCCGCTCGACCTCGTAAAAAAGCCTTGTCCTGCGATGGCATAGCATCGCCGGTTCAGCACCGATACGGCTTCCTGACTCGATTCGCGCCTGTCGCGTTGTGGTTACAAACGCCGGGCGTCATCCCATACACCGGTGAGATGGCCGGTGTGAACGCACGTGTAAAGTGCGCCGTGCAGGCACGGCACATCATCGACAAGAGCCTCGACCGCGAAGTCGAGGCCCTTGCTGGTCCATTTTCCTTGGCGCGTTCGACGGCGCTATTTGAAAGAGACTTCCACACGCCTATTGGGCGCAAGGCAGGCGATCAGCGCATCGCGTCGCTGATCCGGACAGTCCTTCACCGGATCGGATTCGCCATAGCCTCGGGCCGTTATCCTGTCAGCCGGCACGCCGCGCGCCACCAGATGGTCTTTCACCGCGCGCGCACGGCGCTCCGAAAGTTGCTGGTTATACGAATGAGTGCCCAGCCGATCGGTGTAACCGGCAATACGAACTGACGTGACCGCATCGCGACGCCCGTTCAGATCGTCCGCCAACGCGTCCAGTGTCTGGCGTCCACCCGACGACAGCTCCGCACTGTCGAAGGCAAACAGCGCATCGCCTGAAAACACGCGGGGCGGTTCCGTCGCAACAACGGCCGGCGCGGGCAGCGGCGGCTCCTTCAACACTTCGGCGCAGGATTCGGGCTTCCAGTAAAAGCTGCGCGCAAGTCTGCTGTCATCGAAAAGCACTTTGTACTGGCAGGTCGTCACGCCGTTATCGGCGCCGCGAAAATGGAACACATAATTCCACTCACGCACGCCCCACACGCCTTCGCTGAAGTGCGGGTAGCCGATGAGGTCCGAGACCTGCTGCTTGTTGAGCCCTGCCCTCATAAGGCGCAGGTTCGCCAGGTTCGGGAACGTGCCGTCCTTGTGCATGGGCGTGACGCTTTCCGGTGACGGCCACACCAGTTCGCCGGCCGAGCCGCCGTCCTTTGCCACCTGATGACTGACGTTGCCGCAGGCAGCCATCGCAAGTGCGAGCGAGATGGCGGTGAGGGTTTTCAGGGAGACATGCATGTGATGGATTCCTTCGATGCGATTCATGATTGCGTCCTCCCTCACCACACCATGCCCGCGCCGACACCGGCGCCGGCATCGCCGCGCGTATTGGTGGTGGCGTTGAGCTTGAAGATGTAGCGGCCGCTTTCGGTCACCGTCGACATCCCAACGGCAATGCTGGTTTCGCCGTGGAATGTGCCGAACGCGACACCTGCGGAGCTCTGGTTGGGCTGGTAAGCCTGCGGCAGGCTGGCCATCGCCATGGCGGATGCGACGCCGGCGTTGGCGCGGTTGCCGATGCGATTGAGGTCGCGATCCACCGAATCGAAACGCTGGTCGGTGTAGTTCTTGGACCAGTCCTTGGCGTTGGCAATCGCATCGCTCAGCTGTCCGACGTTCACGGCGTCCGTCGCGTTCACGCCGCTGGCGACGTTGGTGACGGTGCGTTCGTGGCCAACCGAACCGACCGACACCGTATTGGCACTCGTTGCCACCGATCCGGAACCGATCGCCACGCTGTTGTCGCCAGTGGCGCTCGAGTTCGCGCCCACCGCCGTGCTGTTGTTGCCTGAAGCCACCGAACCGCCGCCCGCCGCCGTCGCGTTGTTCCCGGATGCCGAAGCCGTGGTGTTGTTGTCTCCGCTGGTCTGGTACGTGTTGATAGTGGTGCCGACGCCGCCGTTGCCGCCTCCGCTGTTGGCCGGCAGGTTGTTCACTGTTTGCGACAGATTGGTGAGCTGCGAATACAGCTGTTGCATCGTCTGGTTGGTCGCGTACAGCTGCGAGCCGTTGATCGCATCGGTGCTGACGTTGCTGATGCGACCGGCCGCGAGGTTGGTCAACGTTCGCTCCGCTCCCGCTGCGCCCACGCTCACCGTCGAGCCCGGCGCCGTGCCCGCGAACGTATAGGCCGTGCCATTGAGCGTCACGCCAGTGGTGGCGACGGGCGCATCGGTGACAGAGCCCGCGCCCAGCGCGACGCTGCCGGCGAAGGCTGCCTGCGTACCCGCGCCCAGCGCCATCGCCTGGATGCCGTTGGATGTCGCGTTGGTACCGAGCGCCACGCCATCGGCGAGGTTGACGGTGGCGTTCTGGCCGATCGCCGTGCCGCCAGGCGCGGTCTGCTGCACGATCGCGCCGTTGCCCATGCCGATGCCGTTGTCGCCGTTCACCGTGGTCTGCGGACCGATGGCGACCGATTCGGCGCCCGCCGCCAGCGAATCGGAAGCGGTGGAGTTGGCATGGAAGTACTTGATCGGCGTGACCGAGAACGAACTCATCGCGCCTTTCAACTGGCGCAGCGTCACCGCATCCTGGTCGAGCGTGCCGTCGGCCACATTGGTGATCTGGCGGAAGTCCGTGGCATTGCCCACCGATACCGCGCCAAGCAGGTTTCGATCCGTGGTGTTGTACGGCACCACGTTCGTGCCGACGAGGATCGAACCCGACGCGGGTGCGATGGGACGATCCGACACCGCACCCGAACCTAGCGCCACGCCGCCAAGCACCGATACGCCACTGTTCTTGCCCAGTGCGGTGCCGCTGTCGGCCGTAGCGCTGGCGCCTACGCCGGCCGCCAGCGCGTTGGCGCCGGTGGCGCCGTTGTTGGCATAGTTGCTGCCCTGGGTGCCGCCATCGTTGACGCTGTAGTAGTGGATCGCGTTCGCGGTCACGGTGCTGCTGAGGTTCTCCACGGCCTGGTTGGTGGCGAACAGCTGCGAACCGTTGATCGCGTCGGTGCTGTTGCCGTTCACCTGGCCTGCCGCCACGTTGGTGATGGTGCGTTCGTTGCCGGCCGTACCGACGCTCACCGTGCTGGTCGGCGTGGCGCCGGCGTAGGTATAGGCGTGGCCATCGATGGTGTCGCCACCGGTCTGGACCACCGCACCGGTGACGCTGCCTGCGCCCAGCGCCACGTCCCCGACGTTGGTGCTCGCGGTGGCGCCATTGCCGATCGATACCGCGTTGGTCGCACCCGCCGTGGACACTGGCCCCACCGCCACGCTGTTCACGCCGGTGGCCAGCGAATCGGCAAGGTTGGAGTTGGCGTGGAAGTACTTGATGCCGCCGGTCTCGATCTGGTTGAACACCTGCTGCAGCGAGCTATAGGTGTTGCCGCCGTAGTTGATGCTGGTGTTCAACGTGCCCGTCGTCGGATCGTAGGTGGTGCTGCCGCCGTAGCTGTTGGCGATGGAAGTACCGAGATTGGTCACCGTGCTGCCCAGGTTGGTGACGCTGCTACCCACGGAGCCGATCGCCTGGTTGGTAGCGAAAAGCTGCGAGCCGTTGATGGCGTCGGTGCTGTTTCGGTCGATGCGTCCGGCAGCGACGTTGGTAATGGTGCGCTCTGCTCCCACGCTTCCCACGCTCACGGTGGAACCCGGCGTGGTACCCGCAAAGTTGTAGGTCTGGCCATTGACGACACCCGTGGCCGTGCCCACCGCCGCGTCCGTGGACGAACCTGCACCCAGCGCCACGCTGCCTGCGAATGCCGCCTGCGAGCCGGCGCCCAGCGCCATCGCCTGGATGCCATTGGATGTGGCGTTGGTGCCCAGCGCCACGCCGTCGGCGAGGTTCACCGCGGCGTTCTGGCCGATCGCCGTGCCGCCCGGTGCGGTCTGCTGCACGATGGCGCCGTTACCCATGCCGATGCCGTTGTCACCGTTCACCGTGGTCTGCGGACCGATGGCAACCGACTCCGCACCAATCGCCGCCGAATCCGAAGCGGCGGAGTTGGCGTGGAAGTACTTGATCGGCGTGACCGAGAACGAACTCATCGCGCCCTTCAACTGGCGCAGCGTCACCGCATCCTGGTCGAGCGTGCCGTCAGCGACGTTGGTGATCTGGCGGAAGTCGGTGGCGTTGCCCACCGACACCGCGCCGAGCAGGTTGCGATCCGTGGTGTTGTACGGAATCACATTGGTACCGACGATGATCGAGCCTGACGTCGGCGCAATCGCGCGATCGGACACCGCGCCCGAACCCAAGGCCACGCCGCCCAATACGGTGGACTGCGTGTTCAAGCCCAGCGACGTGGCAGAGTCGGCAGTGGCCGTGGCGCCCACGCCGGCAGCCAGGGCGTTGAGGCCGCTCGCGCCATTGTTGGTGTAGTTGCCGCCCTGCGTGCCGCCATCGTTGACGCTGTAGTAATGCGTCGCACCGGCAGTGACCACGTTGCTCAGGTTTTGTACCGCCTGGTTGGTGGCAAACAACTGCGAGCCGTTGATGGCGTCGGTGCTGCCGCCATCGATGCGGCCGGCGGCGACATAGGTGATGGTGCGCTCCCTGCCAGTCGCGCCGACACTCACCGTGCTGGTGGGGTTAGTGCCTGCGAAGGCGTACGTGGTACCGGCGATCGTATAGCTCGGCGTACCCACGGCCGCGGTGGTGGTCGAACCGGAACCCAGCGCGACGTCGCCCGCGTTGGCTCCCGCCGTCGCGCCATTGCCGATGGACACCGCATTCGTCGTGCTCGCGGTGGATACCGGTCCGATCGCGACGCTGTCGGTTCCCGCCGCGTTCGAATCGGCCAGTACGGAGTTGGCATGGAAATACTTGATGCCGCCGCCGTCCACCACGCTGCCGATCTGGTTGAACACGTTCTGCAGCGAGCTGTACGTGTTGCCGCCATAGGTGATGCTGGTGGTCACTGCACCGGTGACCGGGTTGTAGGTCGTGCCGCCACCGATGCTGGTGGCGATGGTGTCGCCGAGATTGGTCACCACGCTGCCAAGGTTGGTGACATTGGTACCCAGCGTGCCCACTGCCTGGTTGGTGGCGAACAACTGCGAGCCGTTGATCGCATCGGTGCTGCCGCCGTCGATGCGACCCGCAGCAAGATTGGTGATGGTGCGCTCCGTACCGCTCGCACCCACGCTCACCGTGCTGGTCGGGTTGGTACCGGCGAAGTTGTAGGTGGTTCCATTGATGACCGTGTTGGGCGTGCCGACGGCGGCGGCGGTGGTGGAACCGGAACCCAGTGCCACGTCGTTGGCGTTGTTGGCGGTCGCCGCGTTGCCAAACGCCACCGCACCAGCCGCCAAAGCTTTGCTGGTATTGCCCAGCGCGACCGAACCCTGACCGATCGCCTGGTTGCTGTTGCCGATGGCCACGGCGCCGGCTGCTGCCGTCGTGCCTGCGGCATCGCCTGCCGCGACGTTATTGGCGCCCATGGTGACCGCGCCATTGCCGTTGGTGATGTTCGGATCGCCGATGGCCACCGCGCCGTTGCCGGTGACCACCTGGCTTTCGCCCAGCGCGACGGCGCCGGTGCCGCCCTTCACTTGCGAGTTGTGGCCGCCGGCGATGGAACCTGTGCCCGCCCCAGCGGCAACGGTGTTGGTATCGCCGATCGCAACGGTAGAAGCCGCTTGCGCTGTCGATGCAAGGCCGATGGCAAGGGCATTGGCAGCCGACGCATGGGCCTGACGACCGATAGCCACGGTGTCTTGGGCCGACGCTGTACTGGCGCCCCATGCAAGACTGTTCACACCCGATGCGACAGTAAAGTTGCCCATCGCAACGGCACCCGCCGCACTGGCGGTGACATCAATGCCGACCGCAATCGCATTGTTCGCCGTGGCACCGCTGCCGGGAATGCCACTTTGCAGCGCGCCCAAATACATGGAGTTCAGGCCGGTGGCAGTTGCATTCCTTCCGATGGCGATGGCGTCGGCTTGGCTTGCGTTCGCCTGGAAGCCCATGCCGACGGCGTAAAGGCCTGCGGTATTAACATCGGTACCGATGGCGATCGACGATTCGGCTGATGCGCCCGTGCCCGTGCTGCGGGCGCCGAGATATATCGCATTGAGTGCCGTCGCATAGGCCTGCCAGCCGACCGCGGTGGCGTGGGTAGTGAGGCTCTGCGAGCCCAGGCCAAGCGCAGCAGCACCTTCGCCACTGGCTTTGGTGTAGGCGCCCAGCGCGACCGACTGCCCGGAGGTCGCCAGCGCCGACGAACCGATGGCCACGGAGTTGCCGGCGCTCGTCACACCTGCCGACGGACCGATCGCCACGCTGTTGCCCGAGTCCACGTAACTGGACACGCCGATGGCCACGGCATTTCCAGCCAGGGCCTTCGAGGTCGATCCCATGCTGATGGCACTGGGGCCAGAAGCGGTGACGTCCGTGCCGATACCAATGGCACTGTCGGCAAGAGCGCCGGTGCCTGGTGCGGTCCGCGGACCAAGATAAATGGAGTTGACGCCAGTCGTGTAGGCGCCAAAGCCCAATGAAATACCATTCTGTCCCGCCGCGTGTGCGCTATAACCCACGGCCAACGCGCCAAGCACATCGGCATGGGAAAGGGAGCCGAGCGCAGTGGCACCGATGCCGCTCGCTCCGGAACTAAGTCCCATGCAGGATGCGGTGCCGTTGTAGGCGTTGTAGGGGGCTACGCTGCAATCGACCGCCTGCGCCTGCGCGATGGTCGACCACCCCATCCATCCAAACGCCGCCATCGCCGTGAACAGGCCCGCGCTCAACCGGTTCAACGAGCGACGACGTACGTCGCCGCCTTCGCTCGTGCCGCCGCGACGACACGCGGCCAATTCCGAGACCACCACGAGCTGTTGCAGCTCGCAGCTCCAAACCTTGCCGTGAATCTTGTTCATACCATCTCCTTGGGTGGGGGACAGGTGTCGAGGACCGCAAGGCAAGACCGGAACTGTCGGCGCACACACGCCCGTGGCGTGGAACTTTTTCAGTTCCACACGCGCGTGGTGGCATTGACCGCGGATGCCCTGGCCCTTCGAGCGCCTGAGACTTCATCTTCTACAGCTGCTGCCTCGGTTGATCGATTGCGGCCATTTCTTCACGCCGCAATCAACCGCTTGCGTGCCCGCAACGGCACGCAAGAATTCGAAGGTCAAAGGTGCTAGGTGCTAGGTGCTCTGGGAGACGCGGCTATTCGCGTCGCCAGCAACGAAAAAATGGGCTGTCATGCGTACGGCAAGGCCTGCCTCGCACAGGCAGCTCCATGTACGCCGGCGTCCTGTGGATGGTTGTCGACTCTATCGATTGCACGGTCGATGCTCCCTTGTCTCATCCGTCTGGTGGATACGTATCCCTTTCGTATGCCACTTCCCGTCCAGGGAAGGCTCTGTTGGCGCTAGTGCTGCAAGACCACCACGCGCCCATGCCGCGTCCGTCGGCGCGACACACCGTTCATGCCCACTGAGAAGAGATCAAGAGGAGAACCATCGGACCGCACACACGGTCGCCAGGCCTTGCGTGCACAGACAAGCACCGCCGCCTGAAAATATCGGATGCACGACAGATATGCCGCCACACGTGTGCCCCCTTTGATCCATGGGGAACCGAGCGATTCCATGAATGACGGCAAGACAAACCCGCGAGGCCGCACCTGGCGACTTCGTTCAAGCATGCACCACGCATCAAGGAACCTGCTTCGACGCCCCCTGCAAGCATCCATAGCCGAAACTCCACTCAACCATGCGCCCAATACAACTCCGGCACCTATACATCGCCAAGGCGCCGTCGTTCGGGCAGAGTGGAAGCTTGCTTAGATCTTAATCAGCACGCCACAAATGAGAAGTGGTCAGCGATCGAATATGCGATGCATATCACTAATGCAACTCAACATACGCATGCGAATTTAGACGTCTAAACGAAATTCAGTTCCGTGAACGCAATGCGAGGTGCACAGGGCGTTGATATCACCTGAAACGATCGAGCATGCGACCCAGCTCGCGCCCCAGCTCCTGCACGACGTGATCGGCCGTCGATCGATACAACAACGCGATATCCATCGTATCGATGGCAGGAAAGCCCTGCCTGCGCGTGAGCACCGCATGTTCCGCCGTGACGGCGCGCGCGGGCAGCAGGCTGATGCCGAGTCCGCCCGCCACGGCCGACTGGATGCCGGACAGGCTCGAACTGGTGAAACTGATGCGCCAGCGACGGCCCATGCCCTCCACCACCTTGATCATTTCGTCGCGATAGAGCCCGCGGGGCGGAAACGCGACCAAAGGCACCGGGTCGAGCGCGAATGCTGGACTTCTCGCACTGTCGATCCAGCGCATGCTTTCCGGCCAGCGCGCGACCGCTTCGCGGCTGTTACGTCGCTGTTTGATGAGTATCAGGTCCAGCTCACCACGGTCGTAGCTGCCTGCCAGATCGCGACTGAGGCCGGTGGTGACCTCCAGCTTTACGCGAGGATGCTTGCGGTTGAAAGTTGCCAGTAGCTGGGTGGTGCGACCGGCTGCGAAGTCTTCGGGCACGCCGAGGCGCACGGTCACCGCCACGTCGGCCCCGGCCAGCGCGTCCAGCAGCTCGTCGTTGAGCGTGAGCATCCGTCGCGCGTAGGCGAGCACGGTTTCACCCGGGTCCGTCGGCCGCACCTCGCCCTTGCCGCGCACTAGCAGCTGATGCCCGGCCATGTCCTCCAGGCGGCGCACCTTCTGGCTCACGGTGGATTGGGTGGAATGCAATCGCGCCGAGGCCGTCGTGAAGCTTCCGCAGTCGGCCACCGTGACCATCGCGCGCAGGAGGTCGAGCTCGAACAGGGACCTATTCGATTTCGCACTGGTAGCCATTCGAATATTTACCTACTCAATGGATGGGACGGTATCTAACATGGTCCGCCATGCACGGCAAACATGCCGTCCACACGCATGGCCGTGCCTGACGACGCCAAGGAAATCCGACCGATGAAGAAGTCCCTCGCCAGCGCCATTGCCATGTTGATCGCGCTCACTGCACCCGCTCACGCAACGGGCTCGCAGGGCGACGTGATGATTCGCCATGCCACGGTGATCGACGTCGAGCATGCGCGCAGCGTCGATGACCAGGCCGTCGTGTTGCGCGGCGCCGATATCGTCGCCGTCGGCTCCGACGCGGACATCGCCAAGGCATGGACTGCCGCGCAGACCGTCGAAGGCAAGGGGCGCTTCCTGATCCCCGGCCTGTGGGACATGCATGTGCACTTCGGCGGCGGCCCCGACCTGATCGAAGAGAACAAGGCGCTGCTGCCGCTTTATATCGCCCATGGCATCACCACGATCCGCGACTGCTCCGGCGACCTGCCCGAGCAGGTGCTGCAATGGCGCGGCGAGATTGCCAAGGGCACGCTGTTCGGGCCGCAGCTCTTCACCTCCGGCGCGAAGATCGAAGGCATCCATCCGGTGTGGAAAGGCACCATCGAAGTCGGCAGCAAGGCGGACGTCGATGCGGCGTTTGTCCGCCTGAAGAAGGACCGCGTGGATTTCGTGAAGATCACCGACAGCACGCTCGATCCGCAGCTGTTCCTCTATGCGGTATCGCAGGCGAAGCGCTTCGGCATCCGCTCCTCGGGCCACATTCCCATGGCCTTGACCGTCGAGCAGGCCGTGGATGCGGGCATCAGCTCCATCGAGCATCTCGACTACGCCTACAAGGCGGGCGTGAAGGATGAAGCGGCGATTTCCGCGGATTTCGCGGCCGGAAAGATCAATCGCGCCGAAGCCAATCGCCGCCTGGACGCGGGTTTTGATCCCTCCACTGCCATGGCCGCCTATCGGCATCTGGCCGACAAAGGCGTGTACGTGACGCCAACCCTCAACGGCGGCCGCGTGCTCGATTTCCTCGATAGCGACAATCACGCCAACGATCCTTACCTGGCCTACATCGGCCCCAAGCTGCGCAAAACGTATGACTGGCGCATCGAACGCGCCGCCAAGGCCACGCCCGAACAGGTCGCGGCACGGCACGCGCACTATGAGCATCTGACCAAGGTGCTGCCGATGCTGCAGCAGGCGGGCGTAACGATCATGGCCGGTACTGATGCCGGCTTCCTCAACTCGTTCGACTATCCAGGCATTGGCCTGCACGACGAACTGACCGTATTCGTACAGAACGGCCTGACCCCGGCCCAGGCACTGTTGTCGGCCACCCGCGCCGGCCCGGCGTGGTTCGGCAGGCTCGATCGCTACGGTGCAGTGTCGACAGGCAAGGCAGCCGACCTCGTGCTGCTGGATCGCAACCCGCTGCAGGACATCAACGCCACCCGCGCCATCGATACCGTGATCCTTCGCGGCCACGTCTACGACCGCAAGGCGCTGGACGGCATGCTCGAGCAGACCCGCAAGCAGGTCGCCGCCTGGAACGTGGCCGACGCGAAGGGTTGAGCGATCGGCCGTGCCTCGGGGCGCGGCTGATCCTGCAGGCAGTACGGGCGACGCATGCCCTGTCCCCGACAAAAAGCAGAGAGGCGGCGTCGTGACGTAACTTTCCGGTTCGGCGGGCGAAGATAAGGGGGAACCCCGTCGACCGGAGCCTCCATGTCCGCCCTTTCCCGCAAGCCTCCACACTTGCTCTGGCGCTGGTGCGCCATCGTTGCCGCCGTCGTATTGCTCGCCCTCGCCTTTGGTGCCGTCGGCGGATGGCTCACCCCGCACCGGTTGACGCCGCAACGCATCGTGGATGCCCTGCAGGCCAACGGTGGCGTGCATCCGGGCTTTCGTCGCAACCATGCCAAGGGCGTCTGCGTCGCCGGCTATTTCGAAGGCAACGGCACCGCTTCGCCCTATTCGAAGTCTCTCGTCTTCGCCGCAGGCCGCACGCCGGTGGTCGGGCGCTTCGCCGTGCCGGGAGGCAACCCTTATGCGCCGGACGGCAGCGTGCCGATCCGCAGCTTCGCGCTGCGCTTTGCCCTGGCGAACGGCCAGCAGTGGCGCACCGGCATGAACAGCATGCCGGTGTTCCCGGTATCCACGCCGCAAGCTTTCTACGAACAGCTGCAGGCCGGCCAGCCCGATCCGGCGACCGGCAAGCCGGACCCGGCCCGACTCAAGGCGTTCTTCGGCGCCCACCCCGAGGCGGGTCCCTTCCTCGCCTGGATCAAGACGGCAAAGCCATCGGCGAGTTACGCCACCGAAAGCTACAGCGCGCTCGACGCGTTCTACTTCGTCGATGCCAAGGGCGAGCGCCATGCGGTGCGATGGCAGGTGGTGCCGGAGGCGAAGGACGCCGCCCCGGGCCCGGCCGGCGACAACGACTATCTCGCCAGTGACTTGCGCACGCGCCTCGCCGCGGGTCCGCAACGCTGGCATCTGAAGGTGACGCTTGCGGCGCCTGGCGACCCGACCAACGACGCCACCAAGGCCTGGCCGGATGATCGCACCACCATCGATGCAGGTACCCTGGTCATCGAGAGCGAACAGCCGCAGGAAAGCGGCGCCTGCCGCGACATCAACTACGACCCGACCGTGCTGCCGGATGGCATCGAAGTCTCGGACGATCCGTTGCTCGCCGCACGCTCGGCTGCCTACGCCACCTCATACCTGCGACGCACCAGCGAAGAAGCCCACCTCCCCGGCGCCGCCCGCGCCGACGCGTCCAAGCAGGAGCATCCGTGATGAACGCGCCCCAAGCTTTCCACCCGCTGGCACGCCTGCTGCACTGGACCATGGCCGTGTTGATCCTCGCGATGCTGTTCGTGGGCGTCGGCATGGTGACGACGGTTTCCGAAAAGCACCAATGGCTGCTCGCGCTCCATCGACCGCTCGGCGCGGCCATCTTCGTGCTGGCCCTGATACGCATTGGCGTGCGCTTGCGCTTCAAGCCACCTGCCCTGCCCGAGGACATGCCTGCCTTGATGCAGTTCGTGGCGCACGCGTCGCACTGGGTGCTTTACGGAATGATGCTCGCGATGCCGCTGATCGGCTGGGCGATGCTGTCGGCCGGCGGCTATCCGATCATGCTCGGACATGCCTGGCATCTGCCGCCGATCGTGCCGGCCAATGGCGTGTTGTTCGCGTGGCTGCGCGAAGCGCATCGTTATGTGGCCTATCTGTTCTTCCTCACCATCCTCGGGCATATGGGCGCTGCGCTCTACCACGCGCTGATCCGCCGCGACGAGGTGTTTCCGAGCATGACCGTCGGATTCCCGCACCGTGACGACGAGCTGGCGTCGCCGCGAAACCTGCCCGCTGACGACGGCCATCCCGCTGCCGGTGCCACGCCGCCGACGTCGCCCTGAAGAACCTGCGCCACTCCACGTATCGACGTCACCCTGGCCACGCCAGGATGGCGTCGATCGTGCTGTCGGCTCACCGGCCGGCTTCGTTGCTTGCCACGCCCTGCATCGTCTCCGGCGGCTCGCCCATTGCCTGGTACAGCGCGGCCGTATCGATCAATCGCGCTGCCGATGCCTGGATGTCCGTCAGTCGCGCGTTCTGCCAGCGCTGCTCGCTGAGCAAGGTGGCCGGATACGACACCGCACCCAGCCGATAGCGCGACTGCGTATCGGCATGCGACTGCCCGGCCGCTCCGGAAGCTGCCTGCGCCGCCTGCAGCGCGAGCGCATCCTGCTGCAACGCGGTGAGTGTGTCGGCCACATTTTGGAATGCGTTGAGCACGGCCTGCCGGTATTGCGACACGCTGGCGTCGTACTCGGCGATCGCGGCCTTGCGCTGCGCGCGCAAGGCGCCGCCGTGGAAGATCGGTTGCGCGAGCGAAAGCCCCACGCCCCAGATCGAGGTGGACCCGGCGAAGAGCTGCGAATCCTTGAAGGACGCCGAGCCCAAGGATGCCGACAGGGAGATGTGCGGAAACATATTGGCCGTGGCAACGCCGACCTGCGCCGACGCTGCCCGCACCGCGGCTTCTGCTGCACGCACGTCGGGCCGCTGGCTCAACAGTTCGGACGGCACGTTGACCGGCACGTGGTCGGGCAACTTCAGTTGCGCCAGCGGCAGCGGTTTGGGCGCCTGGTCGGGCGTGCGCCCCATCAGTACCGCCAACAGATGCCGCGTGCGTTCGAGCTGGAATCGCAGCGGTGGCACCGATGCGTCGAGTGCCGCGGCGTTTTGTTGCGCCGCCAGCACGTCGTCGTGCGAAGCGGCGCCGAGTGCATAGGATTTCTCCGTCAGTTCGGCTTGTTCATGCGCCAGGGCTGCGAGCCGCGTGGTCGCGTCCAACTGTTCGGCCAGCGAGGACGCATTGACTGCGGTGATCACGATGTTCGCCGCCAGCGCGCGCCGCGCGCCGTCGAGCTGGAGCGCCTGCTGATCCACCTGCGCTGCCGCCTGCTTGATGCCGTAACGCGTCGCACCGAACAGGTCGAACGTGTAATTGAGGCTGAGCTGGCCGGCGAAGACGTTGTAGATGCTGGTCGGCGGCCCGAACGTCGGCAGCCCAAGATCGCGCTGGCGACTTGCCTGCCCCTGCGCATCCAGCGACGGCCATGCCGTGTTCCCCACCTGGGCGCGGAACTGCTGATGCGCCGCTTCCAGCGTGTGCCTCGTGGCATCGAGCGAGGCGTTGTTGCGCAACCCTTCATCCACCCAGGCATCGAGTGTGTCCGAGCCGTAGAGTCGCCACCAATCGGGCACGGGATACATGACCGTATCGAAGTGTTGCGCTACGCCGCCCGCTTCCACACTGTCTGCAGGCGTAGGTGTCACCGCATAGTGCTCTGGTGATGGCGGCGCGGGCGGCTTGGTCGACGGTGCGAACGAGCAGCCGGCCAACGTGATGGCGGCAACCAGCAACGTCATGTGCAACTTGGGGATCATGGCGCGACCTCCTGCGCCGGTTCATCCGCACGTACGCGGAACCACGCCGCATACAGCGCCGGCAGATAGAACAAGGTGAGAATCGTGGCGACGGTGATGCCACCCATGAGTGCCGTCGCCATCGGTCCGAAGAAGTTGCTGCGCAACAGCGGGATCAGCGCCAGCACGGCGGCGGCCGCCGTCAAAGTGATCGGGCGGAAGCGCCGAACCGTGGCGCCGATGATCGCTTCCCAACGCGGGTGACCCGCCTGGATATCCTGCTCGATCTGGTCCACCAGGATCACCGAGTTGCGCATGATGATGCCCAGCATCGCGATCGTCCCGAGCATGGCCACAAAACCGAATGGCTGATGGAACAGCAGCAGTGACCCGATCACGCCGATCATGCCCAAGGGCGCCGTCAGCACGACCATGAACGTGCGGCCGACACTCTGCAGCTGGATCATCAGCAAGGTGAGCACGGCGATCGCCATCAACGGCATCTGCGCGTTGATCGACCCCTGGGCCTTCTGGTTCTGCTCCACCGAACCGCCGACTTCGATGCGATAACCCACCGGCAACTGGCTGCGGATGTCGCCAAGCTTCTTGTCGATGGCGTTGGTGACGTCCAGGCCCTGCGCGCCGTTGCGGACGTCGGACTGCACATTGATGGTGGGCTGGCGATCGCGCTCCCAGATCACGCCGTATTCGAGGCCATACGTGACATGACCCAATTGCGACAGCGGGATCGCCGTGCCGTTGGGCGTGGGAATCGCCAGCCGCTCGATCTGGTCCGGATGCACGCGGTCCGCCTTCGGCGCACGCAGGTCCACCGCGATCAGTTTGTCGCGCTCGCGATACTGCGTCACCGTGGTGCCGGACAGCGTCATGGCGAGAAAGCCGGCGACATCCTGCGAGGTGATGCCGAGTTGGCGTGCCTTGTGCTGGTCGATCTCGAAACGCACGGAGCGCTCCGCCGGCTCGTCCCAGTCGAACTGCACGTTGCGTGTCTGCGGATCTGCGCGCATCACGCCGGCTACCTGGTCGGCGATGCGCCGCACCGTGGCGATGTCATCGCCCTGCACGCGGAACTGCACCGGGAAGCCGACAGGCGGGCCGTTTTCCAGCCGGCTCACGCGTGTGCGCACGGCGGCGAAGTCGCGCGGCAGCATGCCGTCGAGATAGCGCGCCAATTGCTCGCGCTGCTCGACATCCTTGGCGGTAATCACGAACTGCGCGAAGTTCGGTTGCCCGAGCTGCTGATCCAACGGCAGGTAGAAACGCGGCGCACCGGAACCGACGAAGCTCACGTAGTTGGCGATCTCCTTGCGGTCCTTGATGGCGGATTCGAGACGCTTCACCTGAACGAGCGTGGCATCGAACGAGGCACCCTCGGGCAGGCGCAGGTCAACCAGCAGCTCCGGTCGATCCGAGCTGGGGAAGAACTGCTTGGGCACCAGCCCGAACCCGGCCAGCGACACCACGAACAGCGCCACGGTCGCTCCCAGCACCAGGAAGCGGTTCTTGAGGCAAAAGTCGAGCCAGCCGCGGAATCGCAGGTAGAAAGGCGTCTCGTAGATTTCGATGTCGCCTTCGTGGTGCACCACGGCGGTAGCACGCGCACGACGCGTTTCGTTCCAGCGCTGCGGCAGCCAGCGCGCCCACCACTGCTCGCCGGGTTTCGCGCGTTGGTGGTGCTCCGGCAGCATGTGATAACCAAGCAGCGGAATCACGATCACTGCTGCAAGCCACGACACCAGCAAGGCGATGGCGGATACCTCGAAGATCGACCGCGTGTATTCGCCCGTGCCCGACTTCGCCAGCGCGATGGGCAGGAAGCCGGATACGGTCACCAGCGTGCCGGTGAGCATGGGAAACGCCGTGCTGGTATAGGCAAATGCCGCAGCACGCACGCGCGTCCAGCCCTGCTCCAGCTTCACCGACATCATCTCGACCGCAATGATGGCGTCATCCACCAACAGGCCCAGCGCCAGCACCAGCGTGCCCAGCGACACCTTGTGCAGGCCGATGCCGAGCAGCTCCATGCACAAGGCCGTGGCAGCCAGCACGAACGGAATGGAGATCACCACCACCATGCCGGTGCGAAAACCGAGGCTCAGCAGGCTCACCAGCAACACGATGCCCACCGCTTCGGCCACCGACTCCAGGAAGTCGTCCACCGAGTGCGATACCGCATGCGGCATGCTGGTCACTTCGGACAGTTTCAGGCCAGCCGGCAGGCGCTTCTGCAACGAAGCCGTGGCGGTATCCAGCGCCTTGCCGAGATGGATGACGTCGCCGCCCGGCTGCATGGTGACGCCGATGCCCAGCACCGGCTGCGCCATGAAACGCACCTGCTGGCTCGGGGGATCGTCGTAACCCTTGTGGATGATGGCAATATCGCCCAGCCGGAAAGTCTGGTTGTTGATGTGCAGCAGCATGTCGCGCAGCGCATCGACGTTGTCGAATTGGCCGGTGGGACGGACGAACACGCGGTCATCCGCCGTGGTAAGCACACCCGACGCCGCCACCGCGTTCTGCTGGTTGATCGCCTGCGCCAGCTGCTGCGGGCTGATGCCGAGCTTGGACAGTCGTGCGTTCGTCACCTCGACGTACACGTGCTGGCTCTGGTCGCCGAGGAAATCGACCTTGCCCACGCCAGGCACGCGCAGCAGTTCGGCGCGCAACTGGTCGGCGTAGTCATGCAGCTGCGCCGGCGTGAAGCCGTCGCCTTCCAGCGCATAGATGTTGGTGTAGACGTCGCCGAACTCGTCGTTGAAGAACGGCCCCTGCACGCCCTGCGGCAGCTGCGCGGCGATGTCGCCTACCTTCTTGCGCACCTGGTACCACGTCTCGGGCACGCTGGATGCGGGGGCGGAATCCTTGATGTTGAAGAAGATCAGCGATTCGCCCGGGCGCGAATAGCTGCGCAGGAAATCGATCGACGGCGTCTCCTGCAGCTTGCGCGAGATGCGGTCGGTGACCTGCTCCTGCACCTGCTTGGCGTCGGCGCCTGGCCAGAAGGTCTGGATCACCATCACCTTGAAGGTGAACGGCGGATCTTCCGATTGGGACAGGCGGCTGTACGACAGCAGGCCGAACAGCGCCACCATCACCATCAGGAAAAACACCAGCGACTGGTGCCGCAGCGTCCACGCGGAGAGATTGAAGCGGCCCTCCCCATTCATAGCGGCGCGTCCTCCGCATGCGGTGGCGCGATGGGCTGAACCTTCTCGCCCACGGACACCGTATGCACACCCTGCATCACCACGCGTTCGCCCGCGTGCAGTCCGTCGCCCACCAGTACGTCGCGCTCGCCATAGCGCAGCACGGAAACCGGACGCAGTTCGAGCCTTCCATCGTTCGGGCGCACGACCCACACGGCAGGCTTTTCGCCCTGATGGAACAAGGCCGTGGCCGGAAGACGCACGCCATGCGCCGTGCTCGACGACGCAAGACTGACCTGGGCCGTCATGCCGAGACGCAGATGCTCATCGGGCTGGTCGATCGCCAGCTTGATGCGATACGTGCGCGACTGCGGATCGGCTGCCGGCGCGATATCGCGCACATGACCGGCGAACGTCCTGCCCGGCAGCGCCAGCAGGGTCACTGTTGCGGGCTGTCCCACGCTGATGCCAGCGAGGCGGTCTTCCGGTACATCGAGGAATACATCGCGATCGCCCGACCACGCGAAGCCGAAAACGGGTTGCCCCGCCGCCACCACCTGCCCCACGTCGGCTTGCTCGCTGGTGATGCTGCCGTCGCGGTCGGCGACCAGCGAGGTGTAGCGCGACTGGTTCTGCGCCAACGCCAGTTGCTGCTTCGCCTGGTCGCGTGTCGCGAGCGCGGAAGCATATGCATCGTGCGTCTGTTCCAGCTGCAGTTGGCTGATCAGGTTCTGCTTTGCCTGCGCCTCGTCGCGGTCGCGCTGCTGCGTGGCGAAGACGAGGCGGTGCTCCGCGGCTTCCAGCGCCGCCGCCGCAGAGGTCTGCGAACGCGCCGCGTCGGCATCGTCCAGCTGCGCCAGCATCTGTCCCTTCTTCACCATATCGCCCAGATGGCCCTGCCTCGCCACCAGCTGCCCGCCGACGCGGAACGACAGCGGCATTTCATAGCGGGCGTGCACTTCGCCCGGATAGGGCTGCTGGGTCTGGCCATCGGCGAGCTGTACCGGCAAGGCGATGACCGGGCGCGCCGCTTCGGCCTCAGGCTTTCCTTTCCCGCAGGCAGAAAGCAAGGCGGCGACGGCCAGCGCGAGCGGCAGCCACCGGTGTCGGGCCGGGACGCCGGCCGGGAAATCACTACGAAAAGTCACGAGCCACTCCTGCATGGGGATGCCTGGGGATGGCCGGCAGGGGTGCCGGCATGGGGCGATCAATTCAGCGGCGAATACAAATACATCTCTGTATTTGAAATCGCAAGTGTATTCCGATGCAGGTTGTAGGCCCCGTGCTACCATCGCCCCATGGCACGCAAGCGATTGACCCGGGAAGAAAGCCGCGACCAGACCCGCCAGCGCCTGCTGGAGGCGGCGGCCGTCGTCATCGCCAAGAAAGGCCTGGCCGCCACCAGCGTGGAGGACATCGCTGCCCATGCCGGTTACACCCGCGGCGCGTTCTATTCGAACTTCAAGAGCAAGCACGACCTGTTCATCGAGCTGCTGAAGCTCGACCACGCCGACATCCAGCAGGGCCTGCAGGAGATCCTGGATTCGAAGCTGTCGATCGAGGACATGCAGAAGAAGCTCGCGCAGTTCTACGTGCAGGCCTACTGCGGCGACAACAGCTACATCCTGTGGGCCGAAGCTCGCCTGCAGGCGATGCGCGACGCGCGCTTTCGTGCCCGCCTCAATGCGATGTGCCTGGAAAAGCGCGATGTGATCGCGTACTTCATCGAGAAGTTCTGCGCCCTGATGGGCAAGACGCTCCCGGCGCCGGCCACCGACCTTGCCTTCGGCACCATGGCGTTGATCGACGGCGTGCGTTTCTTCAACGACTCGATGCCCAACGAATTGTCGGACCAGCGCGCCCAGCAGTTGCTGAGCGCCATGTTCAGCGCCACGTTCTTCCCTTCCTGAGGCGCTAGCCCGTAGGCGTGCGATCCAATCGCAGGTCGTTGAACTTGCGCCGCTCGATCAGCGCATCGACCTTGCTGTCGGCATTGCGTCGGAAAATGAAAAGATTCCGCTCGTCATCGCTGCCCATGAAGACGTCCTTGCCGATCGGCTGCAGCAGGTTCGGCTTTGCGCCCGGCCGGGTGACTACACGCAATTCGCCCTGGTCAACGCTGACCTTCCAGATGCGGTCCGGCGCATAGCGATAGCTGCCTTCGTAATCGCCCAGGGCAAGCCCGGCCACCGCGAGTTTCGGCGGCTCGGTGGGCAGGGTGACGTCCTCATACCCGGCAAGCTTCCACGCGCCCGCCTGCTTCACGAACGTGAGCAGCGACTGGTAGCGCACGACGAACTGCTGGCCGAACACGGTTTCGCGTTCGTACTCCTCCACCTGCAGGACCGCGGTATCGCCGTACTGCTGCACATGCGCGTCGCGCAATTCGATGCTGCCCGAGAGCCCTTTGGGGAACGGATGGATCGACGCCACGGTATCGGCCTTGTGCGCAATGCGACCGAACTCGTCGATGACCACGGCGTCGTCGGTAAGCGACTTTTCCCAGATGTCCTTGTTGCCCGTCGGCAGCGCATCGACCAGGGCCTGCGTCGTCTTCAGCAGTTCATCCCTTAGCGCCTTGGGCGCCTCATCCGCGAAGGCCAATGGTCCCGGTGCGATGCCGGCGATGACCAGCAACCCCAACGTCCGCATGCGCATGGTGATCTCCCCTTGGATTTGCGCAGCGTGCGCGCGCCACCAAGGACGTGCCTGTGCATGAAGTCATCGGGCCATGACATTTGCGTCACCAACCATGCGTGAAGCGGTGCTCGGTGACGCCCACAGTGCCAACCGCATCACATCTGTCGTCATTCCGTAGCAAACATCAAAATTTTCGCAAGAAACTGTCACGCTTTTCGCACGAACTTGTCACTCGTCATGCCTAGTCTTCCGGCCCGCTGTGCAGGGCTTGTCTGGTTCAGGATTTGAATCGATTTAGACACGCATTTCTGCGGCGTCGCATGACGCAGCGGACGGAAATGCATACGAACGCACGGCTCGATCCCCCCACTGGAGCAGACCCGTGCATTGCCGCCCCATCTCCCATGCCATTCGCCTCGCCCTGTTCGCGTCCGTCAGCCTGTGCAGCATCGCGCTGCATGCACAGGATGCGTCTGCGCCCGACAACGACACCAAGAAGACGCAGGCCGAAAAGGACAAGGCCAAGAACCTCGATGGCATCGTGGTGACGGCGCGATCCGGCGTCGACGTACGCACCAAGGCCGAAACCAGCTACTCCATCACCACCATCGATGAAGACCGCCTGCGCATGCAGGCGCCCACTTCGGTTACCGAAGCGATGAAATCGGTGCCCGGTTTCTGGGTGGAAACCTCCGGTGGCGAGGCCAGCGGCAACATCCGTGCGCGCGGTATTCCCGTCGACGGCTATGGCTCGGTGAACCTGCTGGAAGATGGCGTACCGGTGCAGCACGATCCGGCACTGGGCTACCTCAACGCCGACCAGGCGTTCCGTCTCGACGAGACCATCGAGCGCATCGAAGTGGTGCGCGGCGGTCCGTCGTCGGTGTTCTATTCCAACGCGCCGGCGGGCGCGATCAACTTCATTCCGCGCCAGGTGGGCGACACCGCCGAAGGCCTGTTCAAGTTCACCGTGGGCGATTACGGCATGGAGCGCGGCGACTTCTGGGTCGGCACGCCGGTGGGCGATGGCTGGAAGCTCGGCATGGGCGGCTTCTACCGCAAGGACAACGGCATCCGCGATCCGAAGTTCCCGGCCAACGACGGCGGCCAGATCCGCATCAACCTCGCCAAGCAGTTCGAGAACGGCAGCTTCAGCGTCGACTACAAGCACATGGACGACAAGGTCGCGCTGTACCTGGGCATTCCGATGCGCACGCTGCCCAACGGCGACATCCGCGCCGTGCCCGGCGTGGACGGCAACTACGGCACGCTGGCCGGCCCGGAAACCGAGCACATCCAGATGAAGATGGGCGACGGCAGCCTGTACAACTTCGACAATACGGAAGGCACGCACGTCAAGCGCGACCAGGTCACGATCAAGTTCGATCACGACCTGATCGACGACTGGAAGCTGGCCGAGTCGTTCCGCTATTCCAACACGCAGACGCAGCGTAACGGTGTCTTCCCGAACGCGCTGTCGAGTGGCACGGCGTTCCTGGCGACGGCGCAGGGCGCGGTGAAGAACTATCTCCCCGCCGGCACCGCGGGCCTGCAGTTGCGCTACGTGGACAACCCGAACCAGACGTTCGACCTCGCCAACCAGAACGGCAACGCGCTGGTGGTGCAGGCGGGCCTGCGCGGCGTGACCATGCCGGTCAACGAGTTCGACAACGACACGCGCATCCTGCGCAAATTCGAACTCGGCGGCCAGACGCACGACGTCACGTTCGGCTACTACTACGCGCACTTCAACCAGGACTTCAGCCGCTACTCGTCGGTGGCCCTGACCGATGCGCAGGACAACGCGCGCCTGCTCGACCTCGTGGCGGTGAACGCGGCGGGTCAGCCGATTGCCAAGCTCACCGACAACGGCATCTACCGGTACGGCTATGAATGGGAAGACGCGAGCGGCAAGTCCACCACCAACGCGTTCTATCTTTCCGACGAATGGCAGGTGACGGACAACCTGCGCATCGATGGCGGCGCACGCTGGGAACAGGTGAACACGCGCGGCCAGACCGAAACCAAGCAGACGGTGAACCAGGGCACCTTCGCCACGTCGAACATTCTCACCGGCACCGGCGTGTTCGTGCCCTACGACCACACCTTCAGCAAGCTGGGCTGGACGCTGGGCGCGAACTGGCAGTTCTCGCCGAACTCGGGCGTGTTCGCGCGCTGGACGCCGACCTTCCGCCTGCCGAACCTCAGTTCCTACATCACCAGCCCCACGGCCACACCGATCGTCCAGACGATGGATCTCGGCGAAGTGGGCTACAAGTACACCGACCGCCAGTTCGACGTGTACGCCACGGCGTTCTACACCAAGTACAACAACGTCGGTTTCAGCAACTACGTGTTCAACGCCACCTCCAACACCTCCACGGTGCAGCAGGGTTATGCGGATACCAAGACCAAGGGCCTGGAGCTGGAAGGCTCGTGGTTCCCGAGCCAGTTCTTCGACGTGCAGGTGACCGCGACCTACCAGGACCCGAAGTACCAGGGCCTGCGCTACACCGAGATCGTGGCCGGCGCGCCGGTGCTGCGCGATTACGAAGGCAACCAGCTGATCCGCGTGCCGAAGGTGAGCTACCGCGTGGTACCGGGCGTCAACCTGCTGAACGGCAAGCTGCGCTTGCAGGTGGCCTACGAGTACGAAGGCAAGCGCTACGTCGACACCGCCAACTCCGTGCGCCTGCCCTCGTACGACGTGTGGAGCGCCAGCGCGCGCTACGACGTCACGCAGAACTGTTCGCTGTACCTGTACGGCGACAACCTCACCAACTCGCTGGGCCTCACCGAAGGCAATCCGCGCGCGGGTGAACTGCAGAGCGCCGATGCCGGCGCGAACACGTTCATCGCCCGTCCGATCCTCGGCCGCGCG
The DNA here is from genome assembly GCA_000632805.1 of Dyella jiangningensis. Classification (GTDB taxonomy): domain Bacteria; phylum Pseudomonadota; class Gammaproteobacteria; order Xanthomonadales; family Rhodanobacteraceae; genus Dyella; species Dyella jiangningensis. The sequence goes on from CP007444.1 coordinate 2,510,487, forward strand.
TATCGCTTCGCGATCATGTACCGTTTCTGACGGATGGCCGCATCGACACGCCCATGGAAGTGGCTGATGGCCGGGCTCGTCTTGAGCCCGGCGTTCGCCATCGCGCATACCGTGTGCGACCTCGAACGGCCCGCGCCGGGCTGCGATATCGCCACGCTCGATCGCACGCTGCACATGAACCAGCTGCAGGCGATCGGCACGCACAACAGCTACAAGCAGGCGATGCCGCCCGACGAATGGGCTGCACACCACAGCCGCGATCCGCGCGGTGCGGAGGGCCTCGATTATGCGCATCCCGCGCTCGATGTGCAGCTGGATCGCGGTGCCCGCACGCTGGAGCTGGACATCTACCATGACCCGCAAGGCGGTCGCTACGCGCATCCGCCGGGTGCGTTGCGCAAGGGTTATGCGCCTTCGCCGTGGCCAGCCGGGATCGCTGCGGACATGGACAAGCCAGGCTTCAAGGTGATGCATCTGGCGGACATCGATTTCCGCAGTTCCTGCCAGGTGTTCGTCGATTGCCTGAAGATCATCCGCCGCTGGTCGCTGGCTCATCCGCGGCACGTGCCCATCATGTTGCTGCTCAATGCCAAGGATGGACATGGCGGCCCCGGCGCCGCGGATCCGCTTCCCTTCACCGCGGCGGCGTTCGACGCGATGGATGCGGAGATACGCAGCGTGTTCGCGCCAAACGAACTGGTCGTTCCCGATGACGTGCAGGGCAAGCGGCCCACACTTCGCGAGGCTGTGCTGGCCGGCCAGTGGCCAACGCTGGGAGGCGCGCGTGGCAAGGTGTTCTTCGTGCTGGACGAGGACCGCGCCAAGGTGGCGATGTATCGAGGTACCCGGCATTCGCTCGAAGGGCGCGTGGCCTTCGTCAACACGGACGAAACCTCGCCAGCAGCGGCCTACCTCACGCTCAACGATCCGCTGGTTGAAGGCGAACGGATCCGCCGTGATGTCGACGCCGGCTACATGGTGCGCACGCGCGCCGACGCCGATACGCGCGAGGCGCGTCGCGATGACACGAGTCGCCGCGATGCCGCCTTCGCCAGCGGTGCGCAATACGTATCGACGGATTACATGGCCCCCGATACGCGCTTGGGCCCTTACCACGTCACCCTTCCCGATGCAGCGGTCGCACGCTGCACGCCACGCCTGAACGCGGCGGCTTGTTCGCCGCAAGGACACCCCTGATGCGCCGTCACCTTGCCCTGCTCTTGCTGGCCCTCGCCGCTGCCTCACTGGCCCATGCCGACGCCGCGGACAAACCCGACCTCAACCTGCATGGCGAAGTGACGGGCAAGGACAATCAGACCTATCGCCCGGTGCCGTTCGACGTGCCCGCCGGCACCACGCGCATCACCGTGCAGTTCGACTACGACAACAAGACCGACCACACCACCATCGACCTCGGCTTGCTCGGTCCCGACGGTTTCCGTGGACAGGATGGCTTCCGCGGTTGGAGCGGCGGCACCAAGCGTCTGTTCACGGTATCGGCCACCGATGCCACGCCCTCGTACCTGCCGGGCGCCATTCGACCGGGCCGCTGGCAACTGCTGCTGGGGCTGCCCAACGTAAGGCCGAACGCACGCACGGCTTACGACATCAAGATCTGGTTCGGCCATTTAAGCGATCCGGCCTGGAAGCCGGACGTGCTGAATCCCCCGTTGCGCGAAGGCGCCGCGTGGTATCGCGGCGATCTGCACATGCACACCGCGCACAGTGATGGGCAGTGTGACAGCCAGAGCGGCAAGCGCGTGTCCTGCCCGCTGTTCCTCACCGTGCAGGCGGCGGTGGCCAAGCACCTGGACTTCATTGCGATCACCGACCACAACACCGTCTCGCACGTCAACGCGATGCGCGAGCTGCAGCCCTACTTCGACCAGCTGCTGCTGATACCGGGGCGCGAGATCACCACGTTCACCGGTCATGCCAATCTCATCGGCAGCACGGAACCGCTGGATTTCCGCGTGGGCAGCAAGGACGTACCCGATTGGAACGCTGTTGCCGACGCCGCTTCACGCACGCACGGGCTGCTGTCGATCAACCATGCGGTTCGTCCGAGCGGCGAGATCTGCATGGGTTGCGGTTGGACTCCCAAGCCGGCCATCGACATGCACAAGGTGCAGGCCGTGGAAATCGTGAATGACAGCGATGCCGGCTCGGACTTGTCAGGCATTCCGTTCTGGGAGCAACAATTGAATGCGGGGTATCGCGTCACCGGCATCGGCGGCAGCGACAACCACAACGCGACCGCCACCGAAGCGAGGCCGGGTTCGAGCACCATCGGTCGACCGACCACGGTGGTGCATGCGGACGCGCTTTCGATGCCTGCGATCCTGGAAGGGGTGCGCGCGGGCCATGTCTTTGTCGATGTACAAGGGAGCGGCGATCGCGTGCTCGAATACCGTGCGAGCAGCGCCGGCAATGAAGCGGCGATGGGCGATTCACTGAAGGTGAAAGCAGGCGAAATCGTGCGCGTCGTCATCCACGCCACCCATGCCGCCGACGGCCACGCCGTGGCCGTGCTCGACGGCAAACCGCTGCCCCTGCCTGCCGACGGCAAGCTCGCTGGCGATGACGCCAAGCTATCGCTGGATTGGACATCCGACGGCAAGCCGCATTGGCTGCGCGTGGAAGTGCGTGGGGCCGACAATCTGCCGTGGCTGTATGGCAACCCGATCTATGTGAACCGCTGAGCAGGCAGCACCCGCCATCACCGGGCCAGGGATGGTCGCGGCCTGCACGGAGGGTCCCGTTTCATGCGAGCGGGTCGTGGAAGGCAGCGTCATCGCGCCGTCGGGCAACTGCAGGCGCATCACCGCCCAAGCTGGGCATATCCTTATGCAAGAGGTCGCCATGCACTGTCCACCAGCGCATGGCGACCCGTCTGGCGATTGCGCATGAGCGGTTTGAACGCTCCTGCTCAGCGCGACCTCGCACGCATGGCACGCGTGCGCGCAGCCTTCTTGGCCGACGCGGATCGACTCGCCGCACTGCGATGGGCGGCAGCCTTTTTCGCGGCGGCCTTGCGTTCCGTGGATCCCTTCGTGCGGGCGGCCTTCTTGGCGGCCGCCGAGCGGCTGGAGGCACTTCGCTTCGATGCCGCCTGACGTGACTGGCGCGACAAGGCCGACTTCGATGCCGACGACGTGCTCTCGCGCTTCAACGCTTTTGTCGTCGCGCGGCTACGGCGCTCGGAGGTCTTCTTGGTCGCCTTCTTCGCCGCCGGGCGTTTGCGGCTGCTCTTCTTGGCCGTGCTGCTGCTTTTCTTCGCGGTACTGCGCTTCTTGCTGCTCTTGCGCTTGTCCGGAACGTCGACGCCCGCGCGGCGCGCCTCCGAGAGGCCGATGGCAATGGCCTGCTTGGCCGAACGGGCGCCATGCTTGCCTTGGCGAATGTGATGGACTTCCTCGCGGACGAATTCCCCAGCCTGCGTGCTGGCCGACTTGCCTTCGCGCTTGTCCTTGCGGGCACGAGCCGTGGCTTGTTTGGTAGGCATCACGCTGCTCCAGTGTCGAACGGAGCTTTGATGCTGACGGCGACGCCGTGAAGCACGAGGCAAGGAATGTTGAAGATGCCGCCAAGCGTTAAGGGGGCACGGGAAGCTGATTTGCAGGGATTTTCGGTGCGGGGACGACGGATGGTCCGACGCGAAGCCGTCTTTCTGTAGGAGCGCACCCAGTGCGCGAAAAGCCGACGAAGCGAGGAGGCCGCAACGCCGATCACGCACTGGGTGCGCTCCTACAGGTGAACGAGCCGATTCGATGTACAACTCATTGTGGGAGCGCACCCTGTGCGCGACAGCCGAACGGAGAGGTACACCATGACTCTGCGGTCGCGCACAGGGTGTGCTCCCACATTCAAGCGCGCTCTGTTCAGGCCATCAGACCTTCTGCCGGGTCTTCCGCCGCGACAAAGCCACCGGTCTGGCGACGCCACAGGCGCGCATAGAGGCCGCCGTGGGCGATCAGTTCGGCATGGGTACCGGTTTCCACGATGCGGCCCTTGTCCATCACCACCAGGCGATCCATGCGCGCGATGGTGGAAAGGCGGTGCGCAATGGCAATCACCGTCTTGCCGCGCATCAGGAGCTCCAGGCTGTCCTGAATCGCGGCTTCGGCCTCGGAATCCAGCGCGGACGTCGCCTCATCCAGAATGAGAATGGGTGCATCCTTCAACAGCACGCGCGCGATCGCGATGCGCTGGCGCTGGCCGCCGCTCAGCTTCACGCCACGCTCGCCGACGTGCGCGTCGTAGCCCACGCGCCCTTCCCCATCCACCAGCTGCGGGATGAATTCGTCGGCCTTCGCCTTGCGCACGGCCTCGATCACCTGCGCCTCGGTGGCATCCGGACGTCCATACAAGAGGTTGTCGCGAATGGAGCGATGCAGCAGTGAGGTGTCCTGGGTCACCACGCCGATCTGCGCGCGCAGGCTTTCCTGCTCGACGCCAGCGATGTCCTGCCCATCGATGAGGATGCGCCCGCCTTCGAGGTCGTACAGGCGAAGCAGCACGTTGACCAGGGTGGACTTGCCGGCGCCCGAGGGACCGACCACGCCGATCTTCTCTCCGCCACGCACCTCCAGGTTGAGGCCCGAGATCACGCCGCCCTGCTTGCCGTAATGGAAGTGGATATCGTCGAAGTTCACGCCGCCCTGGGTGACTTCCAGCGGCATGGCGCCCTCGCGGTCCTGCACGGTGCGCGGCTTGGAGATGGTCTCGATACCGTCCTGCACGGTGCCGACGTTCTCGAAGATGCCGTTGACCACCCACATGATCCAGCCGGACATGTTGTTGATGCGGATGACCAAACCCGTGGACAGCGCGATCGCACCCACCGTCACCTTGCCCTGGCTCCACAGCCACAGCGCCAACGCCGAGGTGCCGACGATGAGAAACCCGTTGAGCGTGGTGATGGTGGCGTCCATGGCCGTGGTCAGGCGCGTCATCGCACGCATGCGCGTGATCTGTTCGCCCATCGCATCGGCCACGTAGGCCTCCTCGCGCTGGGTGTGCGCGAACAGCTTGAGCGTGAGGATATTGCTGTAGCCGTCGACAATGCGGCCCATCAGGCGCGAGCGCGCCTCGGACTGTTTCCACGAACGCTCTTTGGTGCGCGGCACGAAATACGCCAGCGTCGCCACGTACGCGCCCAGCCACACCACCAGCGGCATCGCGAGCCAGACATCGGCCTTGGCGAACATCACGATGGCGCTGCCGGTGTAGATCGCCACGTACCAGATGGCATCCACGATCTGCACCGCCGATTCGCGCAGCGCGCCGGAGGTCTGCATGATGCGGTTGGCGATGCGGCCGGCGTAGTCGTTCTGGAAGAAGCCCAGGCTCTGGCGGATCACGTAGCGATGATTCTGCCAGCGGATACGGTTGGTGAGGTTGGGCACGATGGCCTGGTTCACCAGCAGATCGTGCAGGCCCATCAGCACCGGCCGCGCGATCAGCGCCACGAAACCCATCCACATCAGCTCGTTGCCGTGCAGCTTGAAGAAATCGGTGGCCGGCGTGCCCTTGGCCATGTCCACGATGCTGCCGATGAAGCCGAACAGCGACACCTCGACGATGGCCACGCCGAAGCCCACCACGATGGCGGCGGCGAACACCGGCCACACCTGGCGCAGATAGAAGATGTAGAAGCGCCACACCGACGTCGGCGGCATGCCGTCGACGGGTTCCTTGAAGGCGTCGATCAGTGATTCGAACCAGCGGAACACCATGAGAAGTCGTCCTTGGAAAGCGGCAGGCGCAATGGAACTGAGTGAAGGCGCAGGAGGTGAGATTCAACCCGAAAGGCCTTCTCCCTGTAGAAGCGCATCCCGTGCGCGACCGCGGCCTTCAGGCGTTCCGGGCGCTCGAACTCTGCGGTCGCGCACGGGGTGCGCTCCTACCGGGGAAAGCCCAGTCACTTGCACTTCGGAAAACTTGCGATATATCTTAAGACTGTTACTTACGATATATCGGAGTTTTACCCATGAAATTTCATCACTGCTTTGACCACCATCATCACCACCACCATGAAGGCCGCGAGGCCTGGATCCGCGAGGCCATGGGCTTCGGCCGCGGGCGCGGCTTTGGCCGGGGCTTCGGCGACGACGAGGGCCCGGGCGGCTGGGGCGGCATGGGCGGGCGTTTCCGCGGCGGCCGCGTGTTCGGCCATGGCGACCTCAAGCTGATCCTGCTGTCGCTGATCGCCGAACAGCCGCGCCACGGCTATGAGCTGATCCGTACGATCGAAGAGATGTTCGACGGCGCCTACGCCCCCAGCCCCGGCGCGGTCTACCCCACCCTCACCCTGCTCGAAGAACTGGGCCATGCCAGCGTGCAGAACGACGAGGGCAAGAAGCTCTACACCATTACCGAAGAAGGCAAGGCGTTCCTTACCCAGAACAAGGACGCCGTCGACGCGGTGATGTCGCGCATGGAACAGACGGCCAAGATGTTTGCCCGCGCAGCCGCGCCGATGGCTTTGCGCGAGGCGATGCACAACCTCAAGCGCGCGCTGTTCATGCATGGCGGCCCCTGGAACGCGGCCGAAGTGAAGCGCATCCGCGACATCATCCAGAAGGCGGCCGACGAGATCGCCAAGGGCGGCGAGGATGCCTGAGCGCATGCCCGCCGTTCGGTCGGACGCCCATGCGGCGCTGGCGCAGGCGGGCTTGCGTGCCACCCCGCCCCGGCTGGCGATCTGGCGGGTATTGCATGACGCCAACGACGAGCCCGACGCAGTAGACCTGCTGCGCCGGGCTCAATCGCTGGAGCCACGTACCAGCCTGGGCACGGTGTATCGCTTTCTGCGGGAGATGGAGTTGCTGGGTATGGCGACGTCGCGCCCCGTATCGCGTGAACGGTCGCGATGGCGACTCACCGTCGGCAGAGCCGCAAGCAGCAGACCGCCACGGCAAGCAGCAGCGGTGGCGGCAATCGCTCAGCTGGCGGCAGCGTTTGGTTACACCTTGATGCCGAGCATGGGCCGTACGCAGGCGCGCTAGGCGCCTTGTTTCCTCGCCCGATCACGCCTCGACGCCAACCGGTCCGCCAGCCGCGTGGGCTCGGGCAAGCGGTATTTCGTGCACAACGAAAGCACCGGCTCGGGTGCCGACGCCATGCTGACGCGATGGCCGGGGGAGACGATCAGCGGGCGGATCTTGTCCTTGCTGCGCAGTACGCAGCCAATCACTTTGTCGCGGTGGTACAGCAGCACGCGTTCACCGCGCGCCGGACCCAGCTCGGCATGCGTGCCCACCAGGATCGATTTGGCCACGCCGATGGTCGGCAGACCGGTCACCACACCCAGATGCGCCGCGATGCCGAGGCCGCGCGGATGGGCGATGCCGTGGCCATCCACGAAGATCAGGTCCGGCACTTCGGCCAACTCCTGCAAAGCCTGCAGCACGGCGGGCAGTTCGCGGAACGAGAGAAGGCCCGGAATGTAGGGCATGCACGTAGGCCGTCTCGCCACGACTTCCTTCAGCGGCAGCAGCGTGTCCGCATCGAGCAGGACGGCCGCGGCGCGTGTCACGGCGCCATCGTCTTCAAAACCGACATCGACGCCAGCGATATGCCGCAACGGCGGGAAATCGTCTTGCAGGCGCACCTTCGTGGCCAGTTCCAGTTGCAGCTGTCGTGCCTTGGCGACGTTGCCGTCCCAAGCGGGAATCAGGTCGGGCGAGAGAAGCGTCTTCATCATCACAGCGTGAACGTTGGGCGCTGAACGGCGCGTCAAACCCAATTATTCATTGACCCGTCTGGCATGCGCCCGGATCATGCCGGCATGCCTAACGCGCTTCGCTTGCTGCTCATTCTTCTTTTCGCCGTGGCCGGCGCCTCGCCGGCGTTCGCGCAGAACAACAACCAGGCCCCGGCGCAGATTCCGCAAGCCACCCTGGCCACCCCTGACCAGCTCAGTGCGCAGCTCGACCAGATCAAGCAATCGATCACCGACAAGGGCAAGCTCACCGACACCATCCTGACGGATGCGCGCAGCAAGACGGCCGCCGTGCAACAGCAGGCAGACCAGCTCGCTGCCAGCCTGGTGCCACAAGTCGATGCCATGAAGGCGAAGCTGGACGTGCTGGGCGCGGCGCCCGCCAAGGGTGCGCCGCCCGAAGCACCCGAAGTTGCCGCGCAGCGCAAGCAGCTCACCAAGGACAAGACCGACCTCGATGGCCAGCTGACCCAGGCCAAGTCGCTCAGCCTGGAAAGCCAGCAGCTCATCACGCAGATCGCCGGCCTGCGTCGCGACCTGTTCCAGGCGCAGGTGTTCCAGCGCACCGCCTCGCCCCTGGCGAAACCGTTCTGGTCCCGGCTGGCGCAGAACCTCCCGGACGATCGCGCCAGCCTTGGTGTATTGGGCGCTTCCATGCAGGGTGCGCTGGCGCAGGCCTGGCAGCCGGCCAACCGCGTGCCGTTCATCCTGTGCCTGCTGACGGCAGTCGCGCTGCTGGTGGCGGGGCGGCGCCTGCTCGAACACAAGGTGCTGGACCTCGCGAGCAAGTACCTGCCGGCCGGCCACCTGCGCCGCAGTGCGCTTGCGCTGATCATCACACTGATCACCATGCTCACGTACGGCCTCGCCGCATGGCTGATCTATCTGGCGGTGAACTGGAACGGCGTATTCGACGAAGAACTCGACGACCTGACCAAGCCGCTGGTGGAATTGACCTTCATTGCCGCGAGCATGGCCGGCATTGGGCGCGCGATGCTCAGCGTGCGGCGTCCGTCCTGGCGCCTGCCGCCCATTTCGGACGATCTCGCCAAACGACTGTCGCTGTTCCCCGCGCTGCTCGCGCTGAGCGTGCTGCTGCTGGGCATCGTGGAGCAGATCACCGGCGACATCGGCGCCAGCCTGGGCACCGCCATGGCTGCCAATGCGCTGGCGTCGACCGTCATTGGCCTGCTGCTCGCTTCGGCCCTGGTACGCATGGGCAAGGCGCGCCGCGCACTGATCGCCGGCGGCGGCACGCCGGCCAAGCGTCCGTTGTGGGTGGGCCTGCTGGTCGCAGCCGCCTTCATCACCACGGTGATCGTGCTGGCGGGCGTGCTTACCGGTTACATCGCCCTCGCCTTCTTCATGGCACGGCAGGCCATGCGCGCGGGCTTCCTGATCGCGCTGCTCTACCTGCTGATGCATCTGATCAACGACCTGTGCGAATCGCTGCTGTCGCCCGATTCCCGCAGCGGGCAGCGCCTGCAGGACACCTTCGGCATCGCGCCGGCGAGGCTCGAACAGACCGCCACGGTGATTTCCGGCGTGGTGCGCGCCTTCCTCCTGCTGTTGGCGGTGCCGCTGATACTCGCGCCCTATGGCTCCGGCACCAGCGAGCTGATCGATCGCGGCTCGCAGCTGTTCGCCGGTCGTTCGCTGGGCACGCTGACCATCAACCCCACCAACATCTTCAACGCGATGCTGGTGCTGCTGGTGGGTGGCATCGTCGTTCGACTGCTCAAGCGCTGGCTCAGTACGCAATTGCTGCCGAAGACCTCGCTGGACGTCGGCATGCAGACGTCCATCGTCACCCTGCTCGGCTACGTGGGCGGCGTGCTGGTGTTCGTGCTGGTGCTGGGTGCGTTGAAGGTCGACGTGCAGAGCATCGCCTGGGTGGCCAGTGCGCTGTCCGTCGGCATCGGCTTCGGCTTGCAGGCGATCGTGCAGAACTTCATCTCGGGCCTGATACTGCTGGCCGAACGACCGGTGAAGGTGGGCGATTGGGTCAGCATCGCTGGCGTGGAGGGCGATGTCCGTCGCATCAACGTACGCGCTACCGAAATCCAGCAGGGCGACCGCTCCACCGTGATCGTGCCGAACTCGCAGCTCATCACCCAGAACGTGCGCAACGTGACCATGGCCAACGCCAAGGGCCGCGTGCAGATCCGCCTGCCGATGCCCTTGAGTACCGACCCGGCCAAAGTACGCCAGATCGTGTTCGACATCCTCCGCAACCACCCCTCCACGCTGGAGACGCCCTCGCCCAGCGTGCAGTTGGACAGCATCGATTCGGGTTCGCTGATGTTCGTATGCACGGCATACGTGACCAATCCGCGCGACGGCGGCAACGTGAAGAGCGATCTGTTGTTCGAGATCATCAACCGCCTGCGTGAGTCGAACATGCCGCTCACCACGCCGCAGGACATGGTGGTGCACACGATGCATCCGGAAAACACCGTAGGCACGCCGCAGCCCACGACCATCATGCCCGGCACCAAGACCTGACAGTCATGTTCTTTCGGCCCTAAACTCCAGGCATCGCCTGGAGTCGATCCATGGGATGCCACGCCATCGTCCCCGCGCCGCCGCTTGATGCCCTGGTTTCCCGCCTGTGGGACTGGGACATGCCGCCTGCCGCCCATCATTACGAACGCGTGCTGCCGGTACCGGGTGCTGCATTGATCATCAATCTTCACGAAGATGAAACACGCGTCTATACGGACGATGCCGAGCGGCGCTGCATCCGTGCGTCCGCGGCGGTAATCGGCGGCCCCTGCCTGCGCAGCCAGATCATCGATACCTCCGAGCAGGTGCGCGTGATGGGCGTGGTATTTCGTCCCGGCGGTGCGCACGCGCTCACTGGCGAAGACCATGAAGCGCTGGTCGCGCGCGACATCGGGCTGGAAGACATCTTCGGCAGTCGTGCGCGCAGCCTGCGCGAACGGCTGCTCGACACGCCCGATCCGTTGCAACGCCTTGGCGTGCTGCAGCAATGGTTGCTTGCGCACATGCGCACACCCCTTCTCGCGCCGGAGGTGTTGCATGCGATCGAGCGTATCGACGCCTGCCCCCAAGTGGCGCGCATCGCTGCGCTGGTGCGTGAAACCGGCCTGTCCGAATACCGTTTTGGACGGTTGTTCCGCCGGCAGATCGGCATGGGACCCAAGCGCTACGCGCGGCTGCTGCGGTTTCGTGCGGTCGTGGAAACCGTGCATCGTTGCGGAAGCGTGGACTGGAGCCGTGTCGCCGCCGACTGCGGCTATGGCGACCAGCCGCATCTCGTGCATGAGTTTCGTGAATTCGCCGGCATGACGCCGACGGCATTCATGGCGGCGCGCGGGCCTTACGTGAATCATCTGCCGTTGGATTGAACGGTTCAGTTCGGTCCCTTGGATATTTCTGCGACGACCGGCGGATGCAGAAACCTGCAATGCTGCGGTCGCGCACAGGTGCGCTCCTACATGGGGCGTGGGCATGGCTACAATCGGGCGCTCCTCCCTAGGGACTGTGCCATGCCCAGCGACCTGTTCTCCGCCAAGCCCGCCCATGGTCCCGCTGCTCGCGTTCGCGTTGGCATCGGTGGCTGGAACTTCGCGCCATGGCGCAACAACTTCTATCCGTCGGGCCTGGTGCAGCGTCGTGAGCTGGAATATGCCAGCCGTCACCTGCGCGCGATCGAGATCAACGGCACGTTCTACGGCGCGCAGAAGCCCGCCACCTATGCGAAATGGGCGGCTGAAACGCCGGAAAGTTTCGTCTTTTCACTCAAGGCGCCGCGCTACATCACCGAAGGCAAGAAGCTGGCCGCCACGGCGCGCGGCATCGAAGGTTTCGTTTTCGGCGGACTCGCGGAATTTGGCGACCGCCTCGGCCCGGTGTTGTGGCAATTGCCACCGTCGCGACCGTTCGATGCCGACGACCTCGCGGCGTTCCTCGACCTGCTTCCGCGCGAGCTCGATGGCCAGCCCATGCGGCACGTGCTTGAAGTACGCCACAAGAGCTTCCTCGACGAAAGCTACGTGGAACTCGTCCGCTCGCATCGCATCCCGACCGTATTCACGGACTCGCCGAAATACCCGTCGCTGGCGGACCTCACGGGCGACTTTGCGTACGCACGATTGATGCGCAGCGAATCGCACGTCGATACCGGCTACGCCGCGGACGATCTCGATACCTGGACCGGGCGCGCCCTCCAATGGGCCGAAGGTGGCGATCCGGCCGAACTGCCCCACGTGGCGGCCCCCGCGAAGAAGGCGAAGGCGCGCGACGTCTTCATCTACTTCATCAGCAGCGCCAAGGAACGCAACCCGGCAGCCGCCATGGCCTTGCAGCAACGGGTGGACACTTCGCGCTGAAAGCCGGCGCCGGCGACAGGACGACCGGCACATGAAACCTCCTGCGGTAGCGATACATTGGCGCCACTTCCAGGAGGTCGCCATGCGATACGTCTTGCCTTACGCAATGACCCTGCTTGCTGTTGCCACGACCCTGTCGGCACATGCCGCCGATGATGTCGCCACGCTGATCCGCCGGCAGTCCCAGGAGTTTTCCGATGCGTCGGCGTCCAACGATACGGCAACGCTGGCCAAATACCTCGACGACCGCGTCATCTTCATCAACGAAGGCGGCGACATCGCTACCAAGAAGGACATCGTCACGCCCGGCCCCGCAGGACCGAAAAACGTGAGCAATCACCTCGTGCAGACGGATTTCAACATCGAGATCCATGGCAACGTGGCGGTCACCAGTTTCACCGACAACGCCACGGTCAAGGTGGGCGAGCAGACCATGATGCCGCGCTTCCGCTCGACCGAGGTGTGGCTCAACGAAGGCGACGCGTGGCGCATGATCTCCAGCCAGACGGTGGCACTCTCCGACGATCCGCCGTCCCACGCGTTGAACGCCATCGAGATGGACCAGTACGTGGGCACCTACGAGGCGGCGCCCGGGCTGTCCGTGGCGATCACGCGACAGGGCAATCAGCTGTTCAGTGCCACCAATGGCGCCAAGCCCACGCCGTTGCTGGCCGAGGTGCGCGACGTGCTGTTCACGCCCGGGCAGCCGCGGGCACGACGGGTGTTCGAGCGAGACGACCATGGCAAGGTCACCGGCTTCTACTCGCGCCGCGAGGGTCATGGCGTGGAGTTCAGGCGGGTCGGCTGAACGGCGATGCCGGCACGGCGGTAGCGGCGGTCGCCGTCGTGGATACGGCGCGACCTGAGGCAGCGTAAGCTTTACACTCGCGCCCTCGCCACGAAGCGTCCGCCCATGCGCGCATTCAAAACCATCGCCCTCCTGTTCGCCGTGGCCGTTGCCGCCCTCATGTGGGGGCGGCACGCGCCAGAGCCTTCGCAAGCCGGCAGCCTCGCCATACCGCGTGACGCCGGCGCGGCCTTGCCCTCGTTCCTCCCGCCGGAGGCGGCGGCCGTGCTTTCGCGCATCGCGCGCGGCGGACCGTTCGAACATCGGCAGGATGGCATCGTGTTCCAGAATCGCGAGGGACGCCTGCCTCGCGAGCCCGAGGGCTACTACCACGAGTACACCGTGGATACGCCGGGGCTGGACTATCGCGGTGCGCGACGCATCATCACCGGCGGCACGCCGCCCAGCATCTATTACTACACCGACGATCACTACCGCACGTTCCGGCCGTTCGAGGTATCCCGATGAATGCACAGTTCGATCTCGACTTTGGCGATGCCACGCATGGCGGCATCTTCTTCGTCACTTCGGAAGACCTCGAACCATTGGCCGAGGCCGCCGGCATGCAGGGCCTGCGCGTCTGCCGCGTCGGCCTGGCCGATTACACCGACCGAGACGCGCTTTTCGACCGCCTGACGCAGGCGCTGCGCTTGCCGTCTGATTTTGGCCGAAACTGGGATGCACTGGCCGACAGCGTGCGCGATCTGTCGTGGCTCAAGGCAACGGGCTACATCCTGTTGTTCGACCACGCCGAAGGCATGCGCGACACGCACGAAGAAGACTTCGACACCCTGCTCGACATCCTCGAGGAAGCCGTGGACTACTGGCAGGAGGCCGGCTCGCCGTTCTTTGTATTTTTCGCGCTGCCCGAAAGCGCCTTTGATGAAGTGCAAGAATAGGGCCTGTCAACCACCCGTCTGGGGCTTGTTGCCCACCGTGCCGCGTCATCGCTCGATCGTGTGCTGACGTACACTCCCCCCCTCTTCCTTGCCTGGCGGGCAACAAGCTCCCGGCGCGAACCACGCAAACAGCATTGACGGGCCCTATGCACGAGCTGGAATTCGAACTAGACCGCGACTACGTGGAACTCAACCAGTTGCTCAAACTGGTGGGTCTGTGCGACAGCGGCGGCGCCGGCAAGGCGATCGTGGCCAGTGGCGTGGTTTCGGTGGACGGCGCGCAGGAACTGCGCAAGACCTGCAAGATCCACGCAGGCCAGGTCGTGCAGGTCGAGGACATCGTCATCCACGTGCACGCGGCGCAATAAGGCCATTCATTCGGCCGCGGGCAGCTCGGCGAGCTTGCGGTCAAGGTCGGCATGCACCGGCAGCCGGATGCCGAACTGCTCTCGCATCACCTGCTTGATCTCGTCGACACCCTCCAGCGCGCGACGCACCGACTCGCCGCCGGTGTGGTGCACCACGAACTCGCGATTGCGCAGGCCAAGGCGACGATCCGACAGCGTGCGGGCCACGATCAGGCCGTGCAGGAAATGCGATTCAGGATAGGTCGAGGTGTAATGGTTTGCGACCACGTAATCGATCGCCGGCCGAGGCTGCAGGTCGAAACGATAAAGCGTGCGCCACTCCTCCTTCACCTGCGCCTGCATTCGCCATTCACCGTGCTGGTGGAGTAGGCGGAACGGTTCGTTGCCGGTGGACTGGGTGATGTCCGGCTGAAGACGTAGCGCGCCGCTCAGCGCCATGCTGCCGAAGCCCACATCGACCAGCCAGCTCTCGCCAGCCAGCTCGACGCGCAACAGCATGTGGGTCTGCGCGACCATGGCGTCCTCCGGCTTCATCCACAGCACGCGGGCGATCAAGCCCGAGACGTCGTAACCCAACGCACGCAACGCTTCCAGCAACAGGCCGTTCTGTTCGAAGCAGTAGCCGCCGCGGTGTTCGTGCACCAGCTTGCGCTCGATATCCGCGAGTTCAAGCGATACGGGCAGGCGGAGCAGTGGGTTGAGATTCTCGAACGGGATGGCCGCCACGTGCGCCGTGGTGATCGCGCGCAGTGTGGCCAGGTCGCTCTTGAGCGAGCCGTCATAGCCGATGCGGCGAAGGTAGGCATTCAGGTCGATCACATGGCTCATGCAAAACATCCGCGGGGACATGGGACGCGCACCATAACACTGTGTTGCCGCCGGCTTAGCACGCTCTCGGGGCGCCGGTGGGAGGATGCAGGCGTAACCGTGGGCACCCCGGCAACGAATAGCTCGGTGAGGCCACCCGTTGCGTGGCTGCGTCCTGTCTGCCGATGGAGCGTTCCGTCATGAGCATCCGCCGTACCTTTCTGTTTCCTGTCCTCGCCAGCCTGCTCTTGTTGGGCGGCCTGGGCGCCTGCAGCCTCGCCGCCAGCACCGATGCCGCCACCCTGCCCGACCCCGTCGTGGACGCGGCACCCCAACAAGGCGATCAGGTCGCCGTGCTTGCCGGTGGCTGTTTCTGGGGCCTGCAGTCGGTGTTCGAGCACGTGAAGGGCGTGAGGAAAGTGTGGGCCGGTTACAGCGGCGGCGAGGCGAGCACGGCACAGTACGAACGCGTCAGTGATGGCGATACCGGGCACGCCGAATCGGTAAAGATCCTCTACGACCCCAGCAAGGTCAGCTACGGTCAATTGCTCAAGGTGTACTTCTCGGTGGCGACTGATCCGACCCAGCTCAATCGGCAGGGTCCGGACGTGGGCACGCAGTATCGCTCCGCCATTTTCTATGGGAACGACGAGCAGAAGCGGGTTGCAACGGCGTATATCGAGCAGTTGAAGACGGCGCATGCGTTCGCCGATCCGATCGTGACGCAGGTGGTGCCGTTGAAGGGTTTCTACGTGGCAGAGGCCTATCACCAGGATTACGCCGAGCGTCATCCGAACGAGCCCTACATCCTGTTCAACGATGCACCGAAGGTCGTGCGCCTGAAGCAGCAGTTCCCCACGCTGTATCGTCCGGCGGAACAGGTGGTGGCGGTGGATCTGCATTGAGCTGATGGCGTTCGTCCGTGGGAGTGCGCCTTGTGCGCGACCGCGGCGTAGCGGATTCACCGCTCCGCAGGTTTTCGCGCAGGGGGTGCGCTCCTACAGAAGAACAGACGCAGACGCGAATGCCCATCCGCCGACATTGATCCGTTCCGCCAGCCAGGCAGCGTCGGTGGATCGGCATCGATTCGCAACGCTTTTCTTGTAGGAGAGCACCCTGTGCGCGACCGCGGCGTAATGACTTTCCGCTCCGTCGGCTTCTCGCGCACCGGGTGCGCTCCTGCCGTCAAAGGCGGGAGTCTCAAACTTCCGGTGGCACCAGGCGCAGGTGCGAGTTGCCCTGGCGCTTGCCGACGCTCATCAGCTGCGCGATTTCCTCGGGTTCGATCGGGCGTGAATAGAGGAAACCCTGGCCTTCCGTGCAGCCGGCGCGCAGGAGGAAACGATGCTGCTCTTCGGTCTCGATGCCTTCGGCGATCGGGCTGATGCCGAGCTTGCGGCATAGCGTGAGCATGGTTTCCACGATGGCGCCGTCGCTTTCGTCCTCGGGCAAGCCGGCGACGAAGCTCTGGTCGATCTTGAGATAGGCGATCGCGCGCATCTTCAGGTAGCTCATCGAGGAGTAGCCCGTACCGAAGTCGTCGATGGCGACGCCGACGCCAAGCGCATGCAGCGCGTGCAAGGTGTGCTCCATCTCTTCGCCCAGGCGCAGGATCGCGCCCTCGGTGATCTCCAGCATCAGTCGCTCGGGCGCCAGCCGCTGCGACTCCAGCAGTGCACGAATGTCGTCCACGAAGTTGGCCTGACCGAACCAGTGCGCCGATACGTTCACCGCCATGCGCAGTGGCGGCAGGCCCTGGTGGTCCCACTCGGCCAGCTGGCGACAGGCGGCTTGCAGCACCCATTGGTCAATGCGACGGATCAGGCCGAGTTTCTCGGCCATGGGTATGAATTCGATCGGCGGGATGCGACCACGCACCGGATGGTGCCAACGCAACAGCGCCTCCACCGCCACGATGCGCCCGCTGCGCATGTCCACGGTAGGCTGGAATTGCAGGTGGAATTCGTCCTCCGCCAGCGCCTTGCGAAGTTCCGACGCCAGCGCGATACGCCGGCGGGCATCGGCCTGCATGCGCGGCGAGTAGAACCGGAACGCGTTGCGCTCCTCGGTCTTGGCTGCGTACATGGCGGCGTCGGCGTTGGTGATGAGCGTGGGAACATCGGTGCCGTCCAGCGGATAGCACGCGATGCCGATGCTCGCGCTCAACGCCAGTTCGTAGTCGCCCACCACCACGGGCGCAGCCAGCGCGGTGAGCAGCCGGCCGGCCATCGCGGCGGCCTCTTCACGGGTGTAGAGGTTGTCCATCAGCACGGTGAACTCGTCGCCACCAATGCGTCCGGCCAGGCCCTTGTCGCCGAGTTCGTACGCGATGCGTTCGGCCACCTTTACCAGCAGGTGGTCGCCGATCGCATGGGTGTAGCTGTCATTCACCGCCTTGAACGCGTCCAGGTCAATGAACAGCACGGCGATCATGCCGCGCTCGCGTTCGGCCGCCGCCACCGCATGGACGCAGCGCCGCTCGAATTCCGCGCGATTGGCCAGGCCGGTGAGCGGATCGTGCGCGGCCATGTACTGCAGTCGCTGCTCGTTGGCCTTGGCGGTGCTGATGTTGTTGATCACCGCCACGTAGTGCTGCACCTCGCCCTCCGGCTCGCGGATGGCGCTGATGCTTAGCCACTCGGGGTAGCTGGTGCCGTCCATGCGGCGCGTGCGCACTTCGCCGACCCAGTTGCCTTCGGTATGGATGGTTGCCCACACCGAGTCGGGCAGCGGCGAACCGTCGGGCATGCAGCGCAGGTCATCGAAGCGCACGTCCTGCAGCGCCTGCGCCGTGAACCCGGTCATGCGGATATGCGCCGCATTCACCCGCGTCACGCGCCGGTCGGCGTCGGCGATGATCACGCCCTCGGCAATGCTGGCCATGGCTTCGGAAGCGATGCGGCGTTGCTGCTCCAGGTTCACGCGCTCGGTGATGTCGCGCATGATCGACTGGTGCACGTTCTGGGTGCCCCACAGGGCCACGCTGCTGCGCATTTCCACGGGGCGTATCTCGCCGTCGCGGGCAATCAGCTCGCCGGTGACCGCGCCGTCGGACCGGTGCAGCAGTGGCACGAACAGCTCGGACAGCTCCTTGCCCACCAGTGCATCCATGCCCAGGCCGGTCCACTGCATCGCCGTGCGATTGGCGCTAAGGATGCGACCGCTGGCTTCGTCCACCATGATGATGGCGTCGGCCGCGCTGTCGTACAGCAGACTGTAACGCTCTTCGGTGCCGCGAATGCCGATCAGGATGCGCCGTGCCATGACCAGCCACAGCAACGAGGCGATGCAGGCCACCAGGAAGACGCTGCCGAACAGCACGCGCCCCAGCCACATGGCCCCCAGCGCCACCTCGAGCGAGAAGCGCTTGGTCAGCGGCTCCAGCTCGTCGTTGAGGGCGTTGATGCGCGCCAGCTTCTGCTCGGTCCAGGTCCGGTCCGGCTGGCCATGGGCCGCCGCCTGCTTGAGTTCGGCAGCAATGGCGCCCAGCTGCTTCAGGGGGCCGTCCGCCACGCGCCACACGGTCACGGCCTCGTGCATGTGCCACACATTCGTGCAGCAGCGCAGCATGAAGATCATGCCCGACTTGGCTTGGGGCAGGATCTTTCCGCGCTCAAACGCGCGGTCTACCGCTGCCCGATCATAGGTACCGGACGCGATCGCATCGCGCGCCCAGCCATCGGACATCAGCAGTTCGTAATTATCCTCGAACGCGGCAAGGCGCTCGGTGTTGCCCGTATCCGCATAGATGGAAAGATCGATCACCGCCTGTTTCTGTGCCTTGCTCCAGACACTCTCGCCGTTGAGGAACCCGGCGAGAGTGACCTGGACCTGGAGTGCTCCCCAGGTAAACAAGAGGATCAGGCCGATGACGGCCACCAGCCCGTAGGCCAGTGGCCTCAAGCGTCTTTCCAGCGGTCTTTGCGAGGTGCTACGGATGGAATCCATGGCGTCCCTTTTACACGACCACCTCATTAAGCAACATCTCGCCTCGTCACGGTGTCGACGGGGCGGCCCGCATCATGCGGCCTGCTCCTCGACCTCTTTCACCTGCGGCTGCAACAGGCAGCGTTCCAGCCCGTAATGCAGGCTGAGATAACTGCGCTCGACGCATTCGCGCAAGTGCTCCACGGCTTCCGGCGCCGGACGGTTGCCCATCAAGGTACAGACAATCTCAAGCGCCTCCCACGGATGGGTATCGTCATAGGCCGCATGCAACTGAAGCCAGCGCAGGGTGGCCTTGCGTCCCGCCGTCGGCAGGCTGTCGGCATACGCCACGCTGTCGTAGACCTTCTGCGACCATTCGCCGGTGACACCCTCGATGGCGTAGTTGGTCGCCAGCATGCCCGCGGCCAGGTTGTCCTGCCCGCATACCTCGAGGCACCACTCGGTGGCGGCCTGCGTGCCACGCGGGGGCCGGCCATCGATCACCTCTTCACGGGGCACGCCCGAACCGTCGGCCCAGTCCAGCCAATACTCGGCATGGTTCTGTTCCACGCGGATGTTCCGCACCAGCCAACGGCGCGCCATGTTGTCGCCGACGCTGCGGCCGTACTGTGTCTTCAGCAGGTTCAGCGCCATGAACGAGGGAAAGCGCTCGATCAGCGACCAGGTGCCGACCATGAAATTGCGCATGGTAAGCGGATCGATGCGTCCGTCGCCCATGAGGTCCCACATCACGTGGTCGCGCACGCGCCGGCGGGCGGGCTCGCAGGCCGCGACCAAGTCCTGTGCCCACTGGGGGTAGCTCGACAGGTCGCCCAGCGGTCCGGTGCGTTCGAATTGAGTGTTCATGCAGTTCTCCTGGGATAGGTAAGAAAACCATCAGCTTCGGCTGACGGCCCCGGCAAAGGCGCCGGAAACTGCATAGTGGTCACCCCTGGTTTCGCGCGCGACACCTTGATGATGTTCTATATCAACAAGTGTGTTTAATTTGTTGATTTAATTTACAAACACTAAATACGCCAGACGGACCCCGCGGCGTAAAAAAGCCGCCCGGTGAATGCCGGGCGGCCCTTCGTCGCTTTCGTCAAAACAAGGCGCCGAGCACCATCACGATGCCCACGACCGACACCGTCCATACCAGCGTGCGCAGATAGGGGATGCCGATCGTGTACACGGGCAGGTAAACCACGCGCGCCCAGAAATACAGCTGCACGCCCAGTACGGTATGGGCGTTGCTGCGCTGCGCCAGCACCACGGCGAGTACCGCGGCCACGAAGAAACCGAATGTTTCGAGGAAATTCCGGCTGGCGCGATCCGCACGGGCGGCGGCGCCGCTCAACGGCTTTGTTTCACCATCGCGGTTGCTCGCGTTCCAGCCCAGGCCACGCTGCAGCGTGACCAGCGTGACGGCAAACAGCACGTAGACCAACCCCAGCACTATCGACCAGCCCAATACCTGCAGTTCGACCGCCATGTCGCACCTCCCCGTTGGATGTACGGCCATGATGCGCCGGGGCCGTCGGTGGCACCAGCTAGGGCTGGGCGGCCGCGGCCACCGCACGCGCGAGGTCGGCAAACAGCGTGTCTCGCTGGAGAGCGGAGGCACTCGAATCGCTCAGGAAGGCGGTGATGATGACGATGCGCCCGTCCGGCCAGGTCATGATGCCGATGTCGTTGTAGGCGGCGACACGTCCTTGTTGCGTCGACGAGGTGCCGCACTTGTCGGCAAAGCCCACACCCTGCGGAACGCCGGCACGCAGGCGATTGGGAAGGGTCTGCCCGGCCATCAGACGCAGCAGCTGTTGCGTCGATGCAGGCGAAAGCAGTTCACCGCCCTGCAGCTTGCGCAGGAACTCGACCGCCGCCGCCGGCGTGCTGCGATTGCGGGGATCGGCGAGGAACGCCCGATAGCCACGTTGGCGACGCTGATCGAACGCCTGGTCGCTTTCGTTCGAAGGAGCGACCTGTCCGGGCCGGAGGTCGTTGAAGATGTCGCTGATGCCGCCCTCGTCCAGATCGATCCGCATGCCGTCGATGCCGTGCGCACGGAGGAACGCCGTCACCACCGACGGCCCGCGCATCACGCGCAACAACGCATCCACCGCCGTGTTGTCGCTTTCGGAAACCGCTCCCTGCAGCAGGCGCTCGATGGTGAAGCTCGTCCTGCCCGCCTCGACCTGCGCACCGATCGACGGCACGGCTGATCCATCGCGCAGGTCCGCGCGTGTCACCGTGACTTCCTGCGCGAGCGAAAGCGATCCTTGTTCAACCTGCGCAAGCAACGCTGCCGCGACCGGCGCCTTGAACACGCTCATCATCGGAAACGGCTCGTCCGCCCGCACACCCGCTCGCGCGCCGCTTCGCACGTCGAGCACCGCGAGACCAAGCGTGCCGGGCCGGGCTCGCCTGGCCGCGGTATCGAGTGCCTGCTGGAGTCGACCGGTTTCAAGTTGCGCCGCGGACACCTGACCTGCGGCCAGCGTCGTCCCCGGGATGAGGAAGATGAAGGCGATGACGGCCGCGCAAAGGCGGGACGAAGCTCGATGCATGGAGGCGTGCCTTGTCGACGAAAGGTCCGAACGTATGTCGCACGTTCGCGTGGCGAAACCAGGGCGGGCGCCGGGCCTGCTTCTGCTGGCGCGCACTCAGTGCGCGATCTGCCTCGCCTACGGAGAAAAAACGTGCGCCCCGGCAGACCGGGGCGCAGCGGTCGCGCACTGGGTGCGCTCTACAGGGGCCGTGAACGCGAAAGCTTCAGAGCATCGGCAGCTTGAGCCCCTGCTCTTTCGCACACGCGATGGCGATGTTGTAACCCGCATCCGCATGGCGCATCACGCCGGTGCCCGGATCGTTCCACAGCACGCGCGCGATGCGCTTGTCGGCCGCTTCGCTGCCATCGCACACGATCACCACGCCCGAGTGCTGCGAGTAGCCCATGCCGACGCCACCGCCGTGATGCAGCGACACCCACGTCGCGCCACCGGCCACGTTGAGCATGGCGTTGAGCAGCGGCCAGTCACTTACCGCATCGGAACCGTCACGCATCGCTTCGGTCTCGCGATTGGGGCTGGCGACGGAACCGGAGTCGAGATGATCGCGACCGATCACCACCGGCGCCTTCAGCTCGCCCTTGCGCACCATTTCGTTGAACGCGAGCCCGAGCTTGTGGCGCAGGCCCAGGCCAACCCAGCAGATGCGCGCCGGCAGGCCCTGGAAGCTGATGCGCTCCTTTGCCATGTCCAGCCAGCGATGCAGGTGCGGATCGTCGGGAATCAGCTCCTTCACCTTCTGGTCGGTCTTGTAGATGTCTTCCGGATCACCCGAAAGCGCGACCCAGCGGAACGGGCCGACGCCGCGGCAGAACAGCGGACGCACGAACGCCGGCACGAAGCCCGGGAACGCGAACGCATTCGCGAGACCCTCGTCCTTCGCCATCTGTCGGATGTTGTTGCCGTAATCGAACGTGGGAATGCCCTTCGCGTGGAACGCGAGCATCGCTTCCACGTGCTTCTTCATCGACTGCTTCGCCGCCTTCGCCGTACCGGCCGGATCGCTCTTGCGACGCTCGAACCACTGCTCCACGGTCCAGCCTTGCGGCAGGTAGCCGTTGACCGGATCGTGCGCGCTGGTCTGGTCGGTGACCGCATCCGGACGCACGCCTCGGCGCACCAGTTCCGGCAGCACGTCGGCGGCGTTGCCGAGCAGTGCAATCGACTTCGCTTCACCCGCGGCGGTGTACTTAGAGATGCGTGCGAGCGCGTCGTCGAGATCAGTGGCCTGCTCGTCGACGTAGCGCGTCTTCAGGCGGAAATCGATGCTCTTCTGCTGGCATTCGATATTGAGCGAGCAGGCGCCCGCGAGCGTCGCCGCCAGCGGCTGCGCGCCGCCCATGCCGCCGAGGCCGGCGGTGAGGATCCACTTGCCCTTGAGGTTGCCACCGTAATGCTGGCGACCCATTTCAACGAACGTCTCGTACGTGCCCTGCACGATGCCCTGCGAGCCGATGTAGATCCACGACCCGGCCGTCATCTGGCCGTACATCATCAGACCCTTCTTATCGAGCTCGTTGAAGTGCTCCCAGTTCGCCCACGCCGGCACCAGGTTCGAGTTCGCGAGCAGAACGCGCGGTGCGTCCGCATGCGTGGGAAACACGCCGACCGGCTTGCCGGACTGGATCAGCAGCGTCTCGTCGTCGTTGAGCTCGCGCAGCGCACGCAGGATCGCGTCGAAGCATTCCCAGTTGCGCGCGGCGCGGCCGATGCCGCCGTATACCACGAGTTCGGCGGGATTCTCGGCCACTTCCGGATCGAGGTTGTTCTGCAGCATGCGGAACGGCGCCTCCGTGAGCCAGCTCTTGCAGCTCAGCTCGGCGCCACGCGGCGCGCGGATGGTACGAGTGGTGTCGATACGGGTCGGAGCGTTCATGGGAAGCATCACAGCCGGGGGAAAGCCCGATTGTGGCGAGCGATGGCGACAGCCGCAAACCGCAGTGCGGCAAACCACGGCGGCGCCGTACGAAAGAGCTCCGCCATCCGGCTGATTGAACGGCCGTTCCGGCGTGACAGACTGCGATGGGGCATCCAGGCTCAGCCGTCAGCATCCCGATGGGAGAACCTCCATGGGTGCGAAATCTCCAGTGCGGCCACTGGCATGGACCGTCGTCCTGCTTTGCGTGTTCAGCGCCGCGCAAGCCGCTGAAAAAGCCGCTCCGTCCGACAAGGAATTGATCGCCAGCGCGCTACGTGCCGCGCCGCCCGGTGTCGCGAAAGATGCGACCGTCGTGGTCGCCGGTGCCGAGGGCCACATGCGCACGCTGCGCGAGGGCAAGAACGGCTTTACCTGCATGCCGGACAACCCCGACACGCCCGGGCCCGATCCGATGTGCATGGACAAGAACGCGTTGGAATGGGCGATGGCATGGATGTCACACAAGCCGCCGCCGGGCGGCAAGGTCGGCCTGATGTACATGCTGGAAGGCGGCACGGATGCGAGCAACACCGATCCGTATGCTGCCAAGCCCACGGCGAGCAATCACTGGATCAAGACCGGCGCACATGTGATGGTGGTTGGCGCCGATGCATCGTTCTACGACAGCTATCCGAAGAGTGCCGATCCGGATACCAGCCAACCCTACGTGATGTGGGCAGGCACGCCGTACCAGCACCTGATGGCGCCGATCAAATAGTGGCGGACGTCGTCGGGTATTGATGTCCGAAAACGGCGAGTCCATGCGGCGCAGGAGTGCTAGCCTGCATCCATGGCTGATATCCGCGACCACGACCCCCTTGATATCCGGGCCTGCGAGCAGGCCCGGCTGAGCCGCGATGCGCGCTTCGACGGCTTGTTCTTCACGGCCGTCACCAGCACGCGCATCTATTGCCGGCCGGTATGCCCCGCGCCATCGCCCAAGGCCCAAAACGTGCGCTACTACGGCAGCGCAGCGGCGGCCGAAGCGGCGGGCTTTCGGCCTTGCCTGCGCTGCCGGCCGGAACTCGCGCCTGGCAACGATGCGTGGCAGCGCGGCGATCACGTCATCGCACGCACGCTGAAACTGATGGAAGAAGGCACGCTGGACGAACTGTCGATGGACGCCATGGCCGAGCGCGTAGGCCTCGGTGCGCGTCAGCTGCGTCGACTGTTCGTCGAAAGGCTCGGTGCGCCGCCGATCAGCGTGCACACCACGCGCCGCCTGCTGTTCGCCAAACAACTGCTGACCGAGACGACGATGCCCGTCACCGAAGTGGCGCTTGCCTCGGGCTTCCGCAGCCTGCGGCGATTCCATGCCGCATTCCAGCAGGCCAATCGCATCGCGCCGCGCGAACTGCGGCGTCATCCCGGCGCCGTGCAAGGCGACGCCATCGCGCTGCGGCTCGGCTATCGGCCGCCGTACGATTTCGAGGCGATACTCGGCTTTTTGCGCGGCCGCTCGCTACCAGGCGTGGAGCTCGTCGACGAGCACAGCTATTCACGCGTATTCGGCCCGGCCGACATGCCGGGCTGGCTGCGCCTGAGCGCATGGCCGGGTGACGATCATGCGTTGCGATTGGAACTGCATTGTCCACAACCGGCACGCATGCTTGCCATCGTGACGAAGCTGCGCCGGATGTTCGATCTGGATGCAAACCCCAAATCGATCGGCGAGGCGCTGACACAGAGCGCCGTGCTGAAGCCGCTGTGGCGCAAGCGTCCGGGCCTGCGCCTTCCCGGTGGTTGGGACGGTTTCGAAATCGCCGTACGCGCCATCCTCGGCCAGCAGGTGAGCGTCGCGGCAGCACGCACGCTGGCCTCGCGCATCGTCCACCGCTATGGCACGCCTGTCGTGACGGGCGTGCCGGGTCTGGAACGCCTGTTTCCCGGACCCGAAGCACTTGCGGACGCCGACCTGCGCGAACTCGGCTTAACCACCGCGCGGGCCGCGACTGTGCGTGGCGTTGCGCAGGCGCTGCTCGATGGCCGCATCGATTTTCGTAGCGAGCAACCGCTGGATGAATTCGTCGAGCGCTGGGTGGCATTGCCCGGCATCGGCGAATGGACGGCGCACTACATGGCCATGCGCGCACTGAGCCATCCCGACGCGTTTCCGGCGGCCGACCTGATTCTCCGACGGGCTGCGACGGGCGACGGTTCCATGCTTAGCACCAAGGCCCTGTCGTCGCTTGCCGAGGCGTGGCGACCGTGGCGCGCGTACTCGGTCATGCACCTGTGGCGCAGCGCCAGCGACGTCGCCAAGACCGCGACGAAGAAGGTGAGCTGATGGCCGACCCGATCTGGTACGACGAAATGAGCACTCCCGTGGGCGTCCTGCGCCTGGTGGGCGATGTGCACGGGCTGCGCGAGATCTGGTTCGAGCGCGAACGCCACCCGAAGAAGCCCCACGCCGGCTGGCAGCGCGCGAGCGAGCCGCTCGCCTATGCGAGAAAGCAGCTTGAGGAATATTTCGCCGGCACGCGCCAGGCGTTCGATCTGCCGTTGTATCCGCATGGCACGGCGTTCCAGAAGCAGGTGTGGTGGGAACTGGCGCGCATTCCTTACGGCACCACCATCAGCTATGGCGAACTGGCGCGTCGCATTGGGCAACCCGCCGCGATGCGTGCGGTCGGCGCTGCGAACGGGCGCAATCCTTTGCCGATCGTCTTGCCCTGCCACCGTGTTATTGGTGCCAACGGCAGTCTTACCGGTTTCGGTGGCGGCCTGCCGACCAAACGTTACCTGCTGTCGATGGAAGACCGCATTGCGCGTGGGGATTTGTTTGGCGCGCAACTGCGCATGATGTGACTCGCGCAGTGCCGTTCGCAGGCGTGATCAGCGTCCGCTGTCGACCGGCGGCGTGACCGCGTTGCGGTACGAATCCATATAGTCGCGCTGGCGCGGCTGATACTGTCCCTGGGGCTTATCGACCTCGGCCGTCGTATTCACCGCGACGGTCGCCTTGACGCGCGATGTGGATGCCTTTTTCGACTGTGGTGTCGCGTGCTCATGCGTCGCAGCATGGGCCGGCGCGCCGGATGCAACTTTCGGCGAAGCAGCAACGGTTGATGGCGCGGCGGGCTGTTGCTGCGCATGCACGTCACTCGTCCACACGCATGCACTGATCGTTGCGAACAACGCCATGCAGGAGAAAAGACGTGTAATGGTCATACGGCTGGGTAATGATACGGGCTTTGTTTTAATAGTACGGACCCACGCATGAAAATCCCGTTTCGCCTGTTGCTTTGCTCGTTGCTTGCGATCAGTGCCGGTTGCGCCAACCAACCCGCCTCCCACACTGCCGCCCCCACGAGCCAGGCCATTACGGCGAAGCCCGCGCCCCTGCCGCTGCTGTTGAT
The DNA here is from genome assembly GCA_000632805.1 of Dyella jiangningensis. GTDB lineage: Bacteria > Pseudomonadota > Gammaproteobacteria > Xanthomonadales > Rhodanobacteraceae > Dyella > Dyella jiangningensis. The sequence goes on from CP007444.1 coordinate 2,537,260, forward strand.
CTCCATCGACGGCTATCGTGCCGACTACATCGAGCGCGGCCTCAGCCCCACCCTTTCCGAACTCGCGAAGACCGGCGTGCATGCCGCCAGCATGCAGCCGTCGTTTCCCTCGCTGACGTTCCCTAACCACTACACCATCGTCACCGGCCTGCGCCCGGATCACCACGGCATCGTCAACAACACCATGTTCGATCCCGCGCTCGGCCGCTTTTCGCTCGGCAGCCGCAACGCCGTGGGCGATGGCCGCTGGTGGAACCAAGGCACGCCGCTGTGGGAAACCGCTAGCCAGCACGGCCTCAGGAGCGCGACGATGTTCTGGCCAGGATCGGAGGCGGATATCCACGGCAGGCACCCGGATTATTGGAAAACGTACGACGGCAACGTTTCGCCCGAGCAACGCGTTGACCAGGTGCTCGCATGGCTGGATATGCCTGCCGCCGAACGCCCCACCTTCATCACCTTGTACTTCGACGAAGTGGACCACGCCGGCCACACCTTCGGGCCGGACACGCCGCAGGTCGACGACGCGCTGCGCAGCACCGACGTCGCCATGGCGCACCTCGAGCAGGGCCTGAAGCAGCGCAAGCTGCTTGATCGCATCAACATCATCGTGCTTGCCGACCACGGCATGGCCACCGTGCCGGCGAAGAACAGCGTGATGCTGGACAAGGTCATCCCCATGACCCGCGTCGACGTGGTGAGCCTGGGCGTGCTCGCCGGCCTCAACCCGACGCCGGGCCATGATTTCTCCAAGATCGAAGCCCAACTGGAAAAGCCGCAACGGCATATGACCTGCTGGGACAAGACCCGCGTGCCCGCGCGCCTCGCCTACGGCAGCAACCCGCGCGTGCCGCAACTGCTGTGCCTGGCGGATGTCGGCTGGCGCATCACCACCACCGACGCCGCGAAGAAGCGCAAGGACAAGTTCAGCCTCGGTGAACACGGCTACGACAACCAGGCGCCGCAGATGCAGGCGTTGTTTGTCGCGCATGGTCCGGCGTTCCGCGAGGGCGCGAGCGTGCCGTCGTTCCCGAACGTGGACGTCTATCCGCTGATGAGCCACCTGCTCGGCCTGCCGCCCGCCGCGAACGACGGCGACTACAACGCGGTGAAGGACATGCTGAAGCCCGAGGCGCAATAGGCAACCCGATCTCTCTGGATTGTGGGAGTGCTCCCTGTGCGCGAAAAACCTGCGAAGCGCTGACATCACGACACTGCGGTCGCGCACTGGGTGCGCTCCTACAGTTGAACCACCCGGTCATATCCCTTTGTGGGAGCGCACCCTGTGCGCGACAGCCCTACGAAGCGATGACGCCACCACGCCACGGTCGCGCACAAGGTGCGCTCCCACGAGCGACGCCATATGCCGCGACTCACTGCGGAATCGGTGGCTCCGTGCCTGGCGACGGCGGGCCCGGCAGCGGTGGCAGGAAGTAGAGGCGCCAGGCGACCAGCAGCCCGGCAAGCACGAGGATGGCAACGAACGACGCCACGCCGTTCCATCCATGCGAGGCGTAGAACACACCTCCGCCCGCACCCGCCAGACTCGACCCCATGTAGTACGCGAAGAGGTACATCGACGACGCCTGTGCCTTCGCGTTGCCGGCGCGGCGCCCCACCCAGCTGCTGGCGATGGAGTGGCCGCCGAAGAAGCCGAAGGTCACCGCGACAATGCCCAGCACGATCAACGGCAAAGGCCGCAGCACGGTGAGTCCCACGCCGAGCAGCATCAGCGCAAATGCGGTCCACAAGACCTTGCGACGCCCAAGCTTGCCGGCGAGGTGCCCCATCCATGCCGAACTGAAGGTGCCGATCAGGTACACGCTGAAGATCGCGCCCACTATCGCCTGGCCAAGGTTGTAAGGCGGCGCCAGCAAGCGGTAGCCGATGTAGTTGTAGACGGTGACGAATGCGCCCAGCAGCAGGAAGCCTTCGGCGAACAGCCACGGCAAGCCGGCATCTCGAAACGCGAGCGCGAAGCGTCCCACCAGCGTTCGCAGCTGCAGTGGATGCCTCACGTGGTGCCGCGAGGGCGGCAGGCTGCGCCAGAAGACGAGGCCGGACACGAGGCCGATCAGGCCCACCGTGGCAACGCCCCATCGCCAGCCCACGAAGTCGGCCAATACGCCGGCCACGAGACGACCGCCCATGCCGCCGATCGCGTTGCCGCTGATGTAGAGGCCCATGCCCAGCCCGATCGACTCGGGATGCATCTCTTCGCTGAGATACGTCATCGCAACGGCAGGCAGGCCACTCAAGGTGATGCCCAGCAGCGCGCGCAGCACGAGCAGCATGGTCCAATCCGGCACCAGCGCGGTGAGCAGCACCAGCACGGCGGAAGACAGCAACGACGCCGTCATCACCGTTTTGCGCCCCACCGCGTCGGATACGCCCCCCGCAAACAGCATGGCGACCGCGAGCACGCCCGTCGTGAGCGACAGTGACAATGCCGAAGTGGCGGCACTCACGCCGTAGTCCCGGCTGAACTCGGGCATCAACGGTTGGGTGCAATACAGCAGGCCGAACGTGGCCACGCCGGCGGCGAAGAGCGCGAGGTTGGTGCGGCGAAAAACGGGGGTGCCGTGGCGGATATGGCCGGACGAATCAAGTTCTGCCACGCCAGGCCGATGTTCCGGGCGAGACACCGAACCTACCTCTTCCTGCCTGCCCATCCACCCGCACCTTGACCACCCCGGAGAGGCGACAAGCATAGGGCGTGGCGGCGAAGGGATCGAGAAATGGCTCAAACGCCTGTTTGGAAAACGTTTTCTCCGTGGGCCAAACCCGGATGAAATCGACCCGGCAGCCGGCGAACGTGATACATAGTGCACAACGAAGGCCCCACGATAGGAAACGAGGCCTGGGTACCGGCATGGGGGGCCGGAAAATGGGGGAATCCGTGTATCGCAAGCCCATTGCGGTCTTTGTCGCCTGTTTGCTCGCGGCGCTCTACGCGCTGGTTTTGCATGCCGCTCCGACTCCTGCCCACGAGGCCCAGCTGCAGATCGCTTCGCTGCCGGCTTCGGCATCGACGCTCCCAGCCGAGCAGATCGTGCATGGAGCGCTGGACGCATCCTTCGTGCCGAGCTCATCGCCCTATACGCCCAACGCCGCCGATGCGCGCCGCTGGTATCGCCTCACCACGGATATCGACTGGAACCACGCCAGCCCGCCGGTACTGAGTTTCACTGGCGCCACCTATATCCGCATCACCGTCTACGCGCCGCCTGATTACCAGCCGCAAGCGCTGTGGTTTGCTCAGACCGAAGGCATCCATCGCTTCTCCCGCCACCATCTGGCCGTCCAGTTGCCAGAGAGCTTGCGGGCGGGCCAACCCATCTATGCGGAAATTGCCTCGGACAGCTTCACGCGCCAGATCAAGCCGATGCTGACCGACATGGCGCACTACCAGGCGGAGGACCTCGCGCATGTGCGCCTGACCACGCTGTTCGCCAGCGTGCAGTTCACCATGATCCTGGCGGCGATGTGCCTGTGGCTGGTGCTGCGTGATCGCGTGCTGTCCTACTTCATCGGCTATGCCACGTTCCAGCTCGTGTACCAGATGCTGATGAGCGGCGAGATCTACGAGCTGCCGGTCGGCGGTCTTTTCGTGCCGCTGGGCACGCGCGCACCCTGGCTGTTCGCCACGTTGAGCGCACCGCTGTCGATGTCCTTCATCCTGGAATTCTGTGACCTGCGGGAAATCACGCCGAAGGCCGCGAAGATCATGGGCTGGATGCGCTGGCCGTTCCTGCCTGCCGCGCTGTTGATATGGATGCCGTTCGCGGTGCGCACGAACACACTGGTCAATTCGTTCAACCTGTGGTTCATGATCACCTCGATCTGGTCGCTGGGCACGGTGGTTCTCGCCGCCCTGCGTCATGGGCGACAGGCGCGCTTTTTCCTGATCGCATGGATGCCGCAGGTGCTGCTGACGCTGCTGCGCGTGCTGCAGATCCTGCTGAAGCTGGACCTGCCACCGTGGCTGGAATATGGGTATCCGTTCACCATGGCGTTTTCGTGCGTGGTGGTCACCATCGGCCTGGCCGACCTCTCGCTGCGTGCGCGCCGCGAGCGCGATATGGCCCACCATCTTGCCGATCACGACGCGCTTACCGGCGTACTCAATCGTCGCGCCCTGGTCCGCCGTCTGCATGCGGCCATTGCAGAAGCACGGCTTCACAACGAGCCGCTGGCCTTGTTGTTCCTCGACATGGATCACTTCAAGTCGGTGAACGATCGCTACGGCCATCAGGTCGGCGACGCCTGCCTGCGCGCCGTGGCCGAGGCCATTGGTGACGAGCTGCGGCCGACGGACTGGCTGGGGCGGTACGGCGGCGAGGAGTTCGTCGCGTGCCTGCCGGGTGCAAGCCACGACAATGCCATGCATATCGGCGAGCGCATCCGCCACCGCATCGAAACCCTGCAGGTGCATTCGCGCGGCACCACGCTGCAGACCACCATCAGCATGGGCGTCGCCAGCCTTGGCGACCACACCGATACCGCGGACGAATTGATCGCCCGTGCCGACGCCGCGCTGTATCGCGCCAAGGTCGACGGGCGCAATCGCATCGTTGCCCATGCACATCTCGCGGCTACCAGCCACTAACAGAAGGACGCCCGTGGACACACCTCATGTGTTGCAGCCGCACGACCTGGAAGCCGGCGATGTACTGTTGCACATGGGCCGCGGCGAACTTTCGCGATTGATTGCCTGGGTGGGCGACAGCGCCTACAGCCATGCGGCCGTGGTCTATGACGACACGCAGCTGATCGAGGCCGCCGCAAGCGGCGTGCGCCTCGCGACGCTGGATCAGCGCATCACCATGAAGGACAACTTCGTTTACATCGACGTGTTCCGGCCGTCGCGCCTGCAGCAGAGCGATCACGATGGCATGCTCGCTGACCTGCGTGCGGCACTCATGCCATACCTCGGGCGGCCCTATCCGATGACATCGCTGTTCGTGCTGGGCATCGTGTGCTCGGTGCGCAACAAGATTCCCGGCAGCCGCGACCTGCGCCGCGTGGTGCGCATGGCGCTGGATCTGGTCATCGACAACGATTCAAGCCGCGTGGTGTGCAGCGAGCTGGTCTATCGCGGCTTCGACGAAGCGCCGACCTCGCCCGTCCACGCCCTGCGCCTGCCGGTGATCACGCGTTCGCGCCAGCACACGCCCTTGCCGGACATCGACCTGCTCGCGCTTGCGCACGAAACGCTGGAAGACCTGCGCCGCGCCAACCGCTCGCCAAGCCTCGCCAGCGAAATCGCCCTGCTCTCCTCGCCGATGCATGGCATGCACGAGTTGGCGGCTGCCGCTGCCGAGGATGCCTCCGAAGATGAGGATCTTGCGCTTCGCCTGTTGCAGGCACGCACGCGCCTGGGCCTCACCCTACCCCCGCAGGCGACGCTCACTGCCGCCGCACTGGCGCTGCCGGAACCGACACCCAACCCCAAGACAGTATTGCCGGCCGATCTCGAATTCAGTCCGGGGCTGGTGAAGATCGGTCGTCTGGCATTGGCATCAGCTTAGCGATCCGCCACACGCCGGCCACTACTTCGCCGGCGTGCCATAAGCCCATACGAGGAACGGAGGAAGCATGCGCTTCCACGTCGCCTGGTTGTGCTCGCCATCGGCCAGTACATAGAACGCGACGTCGGCGTCGGGCGATGGGTGATCACCGTGATCACCGTCCACGCGATAACCAAGATCGCACAGCCCGCGCTCATAGGTGCCGTTCGGCAGTCGAACGCCTTCGACAAGGTCGCGCGCGTCTTCCACCGCATCGATCACGCCGTTGGCGTTGCGATCATTAGTTTCTTCGCGACCGCCCACGGTGATCCAGAAGCGCAGAGGCTTGCGCGTCGTGGCGCGATCCACCATGGCTTGCGCCAATCGCGATGACTCCACGGCCTGCGGACTGCTGCGATCGGCAGCAAGCCAGAACGACGGCGAGAAGGCACCAACGCGGCCAAATACCTCCGGATATTCCCAGCCAAGATTGAACGCATTCAGCGCACCTAGCGACCAGCCGAGCACGGTGCGATCGCCCGCGCTCGCACGCGTACGGTAGTGCGCATCCACGTAGGGCACCAGTTGCGTGGCGACCCAATCGGAATATTCGTAGGCGCGGCTGCCGATCGGTCCGATGCGCGAGCCGCCGACCACGCTGCGGCGACGTGAGCGGTCGGACAGGCCATAGCCCGACGCACGATCCGCCAGCATGTCCACCGCCACCACGATGACCGGTTCGATCGCGCGCTCGGCATAGAGCCGCGCGAGCGTGTCGCGCAAACCGACCGCCGCCATGTCCTGGCCGTCGTTGGCGTAGAGCACGGGGTAGCGGATATTCGCCGCCTCATTGTCCGCGTAACCGGGCGGCAGATAGACCGTCACCTTGATCTGCTCGGGCGCGAATGCCTTGGCGTCCAGCGAAAGATGGATGATCGCCGGATCTTCAGCCACCTGTGCGAATGCCTGGCCCTGCACGCTGCCGAGCAGCAACAGACCGAGCAGCAACATCCTCAACGGCTTCAGCGCGCTAGCCCAACGACGTTGCATGTTCATTCGATCACCAGCAACCAGCCTTTGCCGGGCTCGACGGTTATCGCATCGCCCGGCTTGAAGGTCGCCGCAGGCTGAAAGCCGTCGATCGACGTGGCCACCAGCGTCGCCTTGCCGGAAGACAGGCCGAGCGCCTTCCAGTCGATAGCGAGCTTCACCGACGTTTTCTCCGGAGCCCAGGAAGCCAATGCCACGAGGGTCTTCTTGCCCTTGCGCACATAGCTGGTTGCCAGCACGTCGGCGCGATCGGTCTTCACCGGCGTGTCATGTACCCACCATCCCACCATGTCGGCCTGTTCGATGCCGAACGCGTCCCACAGTTTCCACAGGCCACGGGGATCGCTGCCCGGCGACCAGCCCAGGCGATTGGTCATGCCAAACAGCATGCCGCGCCACGGGTTGCCGTCGTGCTGCAGCATCTCGCCCATCAGGCCATACGGAATGCCGGAGATCTCGGTGAGCCAGTAGCTGGGCGACGTCTTTTCGTAGTCGAACTCCTCGCCGAACCACAGGCGGTCGATGTACGGAAACAGCTCCATGTACAGCAGTACGCTATTGATGTAACCGTCGCGCGGGTTGTACTGGCTGGCGGAATGCAGGTCGATCAATGGCTGTTCGCGATGCGCCTGCAGCACCTTGCGCACGCGCTTCATGGTGGTGCGGTCGTACGCCACGTCATCGAGGTACAGGCCATCGACGCCCATGTTGCGCGCCAGCCAGTCCAGCCCTTCGATGTAGTAGTTGTGCCAGCGGCTCTGGCCGGCGTTGATCACCGCCGCGTCGCGATTTTCCGGCACATGCCACGCGGCAATGTAGTCGCCATCCATGTGCTCCTGCAGCCAGGAGAACCCACCGCCCTTGCCGCTGCTGACCACCTCGTGGCCCAGGCTTTCCAGCATCGGCAGCTCGGGCGCGCGATCGGACAACTCGCGCACCGTGTCATAGATCTTCACGCGCATGCCGCGCTGGTGCGCCGCGTCGATATACGCGCGCATCGCCTGCGTCTCGAGGAAGGGATAGTTGATCCACGGATTGATCGGCGTGGCGTGGTGGATATTCACCACGTTCGCGCCATCGGCCTTGATTGCATCGAGATCGCCGTACTTGTGGAAGAAGCGCTCGGCGAAGTGCTCGGATGGCTTGATCGTCTTGAACGGCGTGATGCGCATGACAAGGTCGTAGTGCAGCGTCTCGCCCGCTTTCATCTGGCGGGGACCGCTGAACGCCTGCACGGCATAGGCGTCGCGATCGCCATGCAGCCGAATGCCGCCCTGCCCGCCGTTATCCCACGACGCAGGCATGCGTAGCGGCTGCTGATGATAGAAGTTGGTATTCAACGGGCGCAGGTAGTGCTCATCACGCAGGTGGAACTCCAGGCCGGCGTTCACGGCGCCGATCCACGCACCGTCCTGGTTGTTCTGCACGTTCCACTTCCACTGGAAGTCGGCCGGCGCATGATCGCCGGTGCGCCCCAGGCCGAGCTGGTACTGCGCCATGCCGTGGCTCAAGGGCATTTCAAGCCGGATGTCGCGCAGCGCCGCCGCATCCTTTGCCGTCAGCGCGATCGCATAGACCAGCGTGCCATCGGCTTCAAGGCTGGCCTGTACGTCGCCCTGCAAGGGGCCCGCCGGGCCTGCCACTTGCCAGTGCACTTTGGCCGGCCCGTCAACCTGCACGGCGGGTAGATTGGAACCAGCCAGCACGTGCGTGCCACTCGCATCCTCCACGACCAGCCGCATCGGCGCCGCGAGCATCGCCGTCGGGCGATCGGTGAATCCCGTCATGCGCTCGTCGAAATGACTCAGTATCTGGGCAGGCAGACCATCGCGACCGAGCTTCACGTCGCGACCGAGCAGGCCCAGCGTGTCACCCTTGACCGTGATCGCGGTAAACGGCGTCACCAGCTCGTTGTCCTGCGCCAGCGTGGAATTGAGCCAGCGCAGCCGCGTGAGCTTGTACGGGTCGTCGTCACCGTGCGCTGCGGCCTGCCCCGCTTCCACCGTGATGTTGAGCGGAATCTTCTGTCCCGGAACGCCGTCGGCGCTGACCGTGACCTCGCCGCGGTAATCGCCAGGAGCGATCGTCGCCGGTATGTCCAGGCCCATCCACAACGGCTGGATCTTTCCTTCCTGCACATCGACGCGCGTCGCGAACGGTTTGCCCGCGTAGTCCATGCCGCCGAGGTTGAAGCAGGTCAGCGCCGTTGCCGGAATGCTGGCACCGGAGTCACTGCGCAGGTCGCTGAACGACACACGCAGATCGTCGACCTTGCCACGCGGCGCCCAGGCGCCCAGCTGGAAGCTCAGGTATTCACCACGCAGCGCGCTGTCGGTCAGCGAACCGCCCGCACCGCGCGTAGCCCAGCTTTCAGGCAAGGCATCGAACATGCGTATCGGATGCTCACGCGTTTCGGGAAACACCAGCAGGCGCTCGTCGGCATGGGCATTCAGCAGCGCCTTCACGGCTTCGGGCGTGGCGGTACGCTCCATCGTCGTGTACGCATCGAAGTCATCGACGGCCTCATAGCGCACCACGGTCGCTTGCGGCAGCTTGCGCCAGGCGCGTGCGTCGGTGCCGATCTTGCCGGCCCAGCTCGCATCCGCCGTGTCCTTCGGTTCCACGTAGGTCACGGTCGGATAGTTGCTGCGTCCCTTGCTTGCATAGGGCTGGTAGTAGACGGCATAAGTGCCGGGCTGCGCGGCTTCGAACACCAGCTCGCCCTGCGCCCGGCTGATGTCGCCACGCAGGACATTCGGCACCGGCTTGCCGTCGGGCCCGGTGACGATCATCGCCACCTGCTCCGGATGCGCATCGCGACGACGCCATGGAACCACCGCGCGCACGGCTTTGGCGGAAGCCTTCACTTCGAGCAGGTAGCGATGATTGCCCAGGGCATCCGCATTCCAGCGCAGCGGCTGGAGATCCGCCGGTGCCTGTGCATAAGCCATGGGCATGGCGCAAAGCAAAGCGCCCCACAAGATCACCGCACCACGCTGCCGCCCCATGATCACCCCAGTTCGCAAACAGGAAATCGGCCCAGCGATGCATGGCCGTAACCTGGGTGTTTAACCCGAGTGCACGGCCGGGAGCAAGTTCCAGAGGTGCCGATCAGGCGCCGCGATCGGTGCGCAACGTGCGTACGGCCTCATCGTGTCCGGCAGCGGAACGCCCGCTCATCCAGCCAAACAGCGCGATGCCGATCACGATCATCAGCGCACCCAACGCGGAGAATCCGTGCGGCCATGCTTCGTCGAGAAAGCACGCGCCAATGACCGTGGCAAACAGCAACTCGGCCGCCTGCATGGCCTCCACGGCCGCGAGAGAGGTCGGTTCGCTGCGTACCATGTCGGTGGCGCGAAAGAACAACACCGTGGCGATCACACCCGAGGACAGCGCCACACCACCCGCCAGCAGCGCCTCGCGCAATCCTGGCGGGCCCACGGTGAACCACGCGATGACCGCCAACACCAGCCACAGCGGCCAGCTGCACAGCGTCATGCCGAACACGCGCTGCGTTGCGCCGATGCGCGTGCCTGTGTGTTCCAGGTGCAGCAGCACCATGCGATTACCGAGCGGATAGGCGAATGCGGAAAACACCACCGCCGCCATCGCCAGCCAGTCGCCCGTCTGCAGGCGACCTTGTGCGTGCCCCCACTGCAAAGCGAACACGCCCGCGAGAATGAGGGCACCCACCGCCACGCTGCCCCACGCCAACTTTCGCCGCTCATCGCGATAGATCAACGGTGCCAGCAATGGCCCGGCCAGCACCGTGCTCTGGAAGCTGCCCGCGACGAGCCAGGACGGCCCGCTGTTCGCCGCCCAGGTGAGCGGCAGACCGAACAACACGAAGCCGACCGAGCTCCACAGCAGCCAGGGGCGCGGATAGAGCCGCAGCTCCTTCGGCAACTGTCCCAGACCACCCTGCCACGGCAACACCAGGGCCAGCAGCGGCAGCGTGATCAGATAGCGCAGGATCACCGCCCATGCCCAATGACCGCCGCCCGCCACCAGGCTGCGATTGAGCACATAGGTCATGGTAAAGAACAGCGCTGAGCACAGCGCCAGTCCCGCCGCGGTGAAAGCATGGGAGCGCATGGGCGATCCGTGGTCGAAAACACGAGTGTGGCAAATGCCAGGGCGTTTTCGAAGGCCGGGCGTAAACGGTCAGCCAGCCATCACCGCAGGCACGAGCGGCAGCGTCAGTTCGACCTGCAAGCCACCACCCTCGGCATTGCGCGCCTCGACATCGCCGCCATGCGCACGCGCCACGCGTTGCACGATCGCCAGGCCCAGCCCATGCCCTTCCGCGCGCGACGCGTTGCTGCCGCGGAACAAGGGGCGGAACAGCGATGGCAGCTCGGCCTCGGGCACGCCGGGCCCGTGATCGCGAATCGTACAGATGGCCGCCCCGTCGCCTTGCCGAACCGCCAACTCCACCTTGCCCTCGTCGGGGCTGAACTTGATGGCATTGGCGATCAGGTTGTCGAACGCACGCTCCAGCAGCACGGCGCTGCCGGAGACACTGATCGGTGTGGGCGATGGCGCCAAGGACAGGACGATACGACGCGCCTGCGCTTCCAGTGCGGCGCGCTGCACGCATTCCTGCAACAGCGCCGCCACATCGATGCGATCACGATGTTCCCCCGGGATGTCGCCTTCCAGGCGCGACAGTGCAAGCATCTCGCCGGTCATCTGATCCAGGCGGGTGATCTCCTGTTCGGCCTGCCGGAAATAGCGCGCGGCGTCTGCGGGATCTTCGCTGCGCTGGGCCAGGTCCAGAATCAGGTGCAACCGTGCCAGTGGCGAGCGGAGTTCGTGCGAAAGATCCTGCAGCACGCTGCGATCGTGCGTTACCAGCGCCTCGATACGTTCGGCCATCGCATCGAAATCGCGCGCGAGCTGGGCGAGCTCGTCGTGCGCTCTTTGCCCCTCGCGGCCCACGCGCGCCGACAACTCGCCCGACGCCATGCGTCGCGTGGCCTGGCGGATCGCCTCCACCGGACGGGCCACGCTGCGCGCCGCCCACCAGCCGACCAGCCCGATGAACAGCAGCGACAGCACCGCCTGGCTTGCGAGGAAAATCGTCTGACGTGTTTGTGGTCGCAGTCGCGAGTGCGTACGGCTCAATGCGACCAGCTGGCGGGTATGTCCGTCTCTGCCCGTGACCTGCTGCACCGCCACGTAGAGATTCGGCCATGGCTGAAGCACCATGTCGCGCTTCTCATCCAGCCAGTTCTGCAACGAACCACGCACGGATGAAGGCATGCGAATCGGAGACAGCGCTCCGCCGTTCTCATACAGCGTCGCTTCAATACCCTCGCGACGCTGCTGCAACGACCATTCGGTCAGCGCATCGGAGCCACCGCTTTCGTACGCCTGGTCGGCGCCCTGCGCAAGCGACGCCCAGTTGATCTCCACCGCCGTGGTGTACTCGATGAACCGCTGCGTGAGAAATCCGCCGAACAGCAAGGCCAGCATGTTCACGGCGCAAAAGCTGACCAGCAGGCGCCAGTAGAGCGAGCTCTTGAACGGACTCACGCAGCCCCCGCGACAAGGCTGTAGCCAGCACCGCGCACCGAATCGATGCGCGGCGATTGCGGCGAGGCTTCCGCCAGCTTGTGGCGCAGGCGGCTCACATGCACATCGATGCTGCGGTCGAAGCGTTCCAGCTCGCGCCCCAGCGCCATGCGCGTCAGCGTGGCTTTGTCCACCAGCTCGCCGGCGCGTTGCGCCAGCGCGAGCAGCAACTGGAACTCCGCGCCGGTAAGCGTGAGTTCCTGCTCACCGACATAAGCTCGCCGCTCGCCCGGCTCCAACCGCAGCACGCCCACGAGGAGACTGCCCGCCGTTGCCGGTGTGTTGCGGCGCAATTGTGCGCGGATGCGCGCCAGCAGTTCGCGCGGCAGGCATGGTTTGGTGAGGTAGTCGTCGGCGCCCAGCTCCAGCCCCACCACCCGGTCCACCGGCTCGCCCTTGGCGGAAAGCATGATCACTGGCAAGCGATGCTTGAGGCGCAGCTCGCGCAAGGTATCCAGGCCATCGCGGCCGGGCATCATCACATCGAGTATCAGAAGGTCCGGCCGCGTTGCCGGGTTTTGCAACTGGGCCAGGCCCGTGTCGCTGTCGTACGCGACATCGACCACGAAACCCTCGCGCTCGAGGTAATCCTTGAGCAGGCCGCACAGGGCCCGGTCGTCATCGACAATCAGTAGTCTCGGCATGGAATGACTCGTGCTGCTGGGCCCATTGAAACGGCGCCTGCGCCGCGCCTCCACCGGCTTTACGCTTCTTTACCTTTGCGCAAAGAACATACACGCAGCGCCGTCGTCAAATGGACACACCTCCCCCGTCCACGACGACACAGGAACTACCCATGCGCAAGAACATCACCCTCGCCCTGGCCATGGCTTCTGCCCTGGCCCTCGCCCCGTTTGCCATCGCTGCTGCGGCCGGCCAGGACGGCGGCCCTCATGGTGGCGGGCATGGCGGCCACGGCCATGAGTTCGCCGCTGAATACGCCAAGCTCAACCTGAGCGACGCCCAGAAGGCGAACATCAAGCAGATCATGCAGAACGCCTTCAGCCAGACCAAGACGCAACGCCAGAACCTGCGCCAGCAGCGCGAAGCCTTCGAACAGATGGCTCCGAACGCCTCCGGCTACCAGGCCGCCGCCGCCGCACTCGCGCAGGCCGAAGGCGCCGCCGCCACGACCCGCGTGCAGCAGCGCGCCGCCATCCGCGCGCAGGTCTATGCCGTGCTCACGCCGGCCCAGCAGGCCCAGCTGGCCACCTTGAAGGCCGAGCGCCAGGCTCGCCGTGAGCAGTGGCAGCAGTTCAAGGCCCAGCACCCGGCGTCGGGTTCGTCCACGCCACAGTAAGCACACCACACAGAAAAACATTCCACGGCAAAAAAAATCGGCGCCAGCCTGCATGCTGGCGCCGTTCTTTTTTGTGCGGCCTTTCTAGTTCTTGTGGGAGCCCACCCTGTGGGCGACCGCAGAACTGCGGCTTCACCGTGCAATGGGTTGTCGCGCACTGGGTGCGCTCCCACAACATCGGGCTAATGCCTCAGCCGGTCTTGAACTCACTCACCGACTGCGCCTTCACATACACCGGCGGCGCGTAACCGGCCGGCTTGCTGCCTACGCTCACGCCACCATGGATGCGGGTCTGCTGCGTATCGCCGAAGAACCAATACGGGAATGGCGTTTCCAGCGCACTGGCTTCGTTCAATCGCGCACGCCATTGGGCAGGAATGTCGAAAGACAGAGCGGAGAGATTATCGTCCAGCTGCGCGAGCTTGGTCGCGCCGACGATGACCGACGCTACCGCCGGCTGCGTCGCCACCCAGTTCAGCGCCACCTGCGCCATCGGCTTGCCCAGTGCCGTGGCGACCTCTTCCAGAGCGGAAACGATGCGCCAATTGCGCTCGGTGAATCGATCGAACCCTGGCAGTCCGGAGACCTTGGCCAGGCGGCCTTCGCCCGCGCCACCCGCTTCGCTCGGCTTGTACTTGCCGGACAAAAGACCCATGCCGAGCGGGCTCCATGCGGTGATGCCCATGCCAAGTTCCAGCGCCATCGGTGCGAATTCGTGCTCCAGGTTGCGTTCGATCAGCGAGTACTCGAGTTGCAGATTGACCAGCGGCGAGAGAGCGTGCGCCTCGGCATAGGTCTGCGCGCGCGAGGCATACCACGCCGGCACGTCCGAGAGGCCTGCGTAACGGATCTTGCCCGCGCGCACGAGGTCGTCGAGCGTACGCACCACCTCCTCCGCCGGCGTGATGCGATCCCAGGTATGCAGCAGGTAGAGATCGATGTAGTCCGTACGCAGCCGGCGCAGCGAACCTTCCACCGCGCGCAGGATGTTCTTGCGGCCATTGCCGCCCGCGTTCGGGTTGCCGGGCTGGGCGTTGTAGCTGAACTTGGTGGACAGCACCACGCGGTCGCGCACACCGGCGCTCTCCACGAAGCGGCCCAGCAATTCCTCGCTGGCGCCTTCGGTGTACAGGTCCGCGGTGTCGATGAAATTGCCGCCAGCGGCAAGGTAGCGATCAAACATGGCTCGGGCGGTATCTTCAGCGGCGCCCCAGCCCCAGTTGTCGCCGAAGGTCATCGTGCCCAGGGCGAGGCGGCTGACGCGCAGGCCGGAACGGCCGAGGGTGTAGTACGAGTCGAGCGACATGGCGAACTCCGTGTGGTCGGGGAATGGCGCCAGTCTGGGCCTTGCCATTACGAAGAAAAATAGCCATCGTTTACATGCTTTATTAAGCATGACTAATCAATGGCGACCGACAACACCACTGCCCTGCGTGCCTTCCAGCTGATTGCCCGGCATGGCAGCTTCACCCGTGCCGCCGCGGAGCTGGAGGTGACGGCTTCGGCGCTGAGCCAGACCCTGCGCCAGCTCGAAACCCACGTCGGCGTGCGCCTCCTGCACCGGACCACCCGTCGCGTGGGGCTCACCGAGGCCGGCCGTGCCTTCCTCGAACGCATCACGCCCGCTCTCGGCGAAATCGACGATGCCATCGAGGCGCTGCGCCAGCACGGCGATCGCCCGGTGGGTACGCTGCGCATCGCCGTGCCGCAGATGGTGCTCGACACCCTGATCGCGCCCACGCTGGCCGACTTCATGCGGACATGGCCCGATGTGCGCGTCGATATCCAGGTGGAGAACCGGCTCACCGATCTAGTGGCGGAAGGTTTCGATGCAGGCATCCGCCTGGGCGAGCGCTTGGCGCGCGAGATGGTCGCCGTGCCGTTGGGCGGCCGGCAGCGGGCCGTCGTGGTCGGCTCACCGTCCTATCTGGCCGCGCATGGCCAGCCGCAACATCCGCGTGAGCTGGCCGCGCATGACTGCATCCGCTTTCGCTTCAGCAGCGGCGCGATCTATCGATGGGAATTCGCCCATCCCTCAGGTACGTCCAAGGGCCAGTGGTTCGAACTGGACGTGGATGGCCCGTTGACCACCAATGATCCAGCGCTCGCGATCCGCGCGGCAATGGATGGCCTGGGCCTCACGCATATGGTCGAGCTGTCCGTGCGTGCCGCCGTCGCGGATGGACGGCTGGTCACGGTACTCGACGATTGGCTGCCGCCGTTCGACGGCTTTTATCTCTATTACCCCAGCCGCTTGCAGGTGCCGCCGAAGCTGCGTGTGTTCATCGAGCACCTGCGCCAGGCAATTCCAGCCCTCCTGTAGGAGCGCACCCAGTGCGCGATAAGCCTACCGAGCAGCGAAGCACTGATCGCGCACTGGGTGCGCTCCTACAAAAAAGATTTTGCCGCGCTGGACGCTTATCCGCGCCAGTGGCCCGACACCCACACGCCAGCCGGCGCGTAGTACCCCGGCACCCAGACGCGCGCCGCGTAGTGCGGCCTCGGCGCGACTACCACGCAGCCGGTCAATGAAAGCACCGCACTGCACGTGACGGCGAAGGCGAGACCGACAAGCATGAGTCGACGCATGACGCACTCCTCGAGTGATGGGCTTGCGACGGAAAACGCCGCCCACGGGAGGCCGCTGACCAGCTATCGAGAGTTTGATGGCTGCCGTTCATCCATGCAGCGGCCATCGTTCATGCTGTTTGGCAGACTTGCGAGTCAACGCTGTGCCAGCCGCTCCATCACGGTGCGGTAGCGCGCGGCGATACGGTCTTCGTCACGATGTACGAAGTCGCGCACCATCCATGCGCCGCCGACCATGACGTCGCGCACCAAAGGCACGTTGCCCGCAAACAGGAAGCTGTCGATCACCGAGGCCTCGTCGCGTGCCGCGAGCAAGGGAGCGCGATCGTCCAGCACGATGAGATCGGCGCGTGTTGCTTCACGCAATTCGCCGATCGGCAGTCCCGAGGCCAGCGCGCCGCCGCGCAGCGCCGCAGGCCACAGCGTTTCGCCCACGCTATCGCCCTGGCGGCGCGAAGCGATGTTGCGATGGCGCGTGGAAAGCCGCTGCCCGTATTCCAGCCAGCGCAGCTCCTCCACCGGCGACACTGAGATATGCGAATCCGATCCGATACCGAGCGTGCCGCTGGCGTCGAGATAGTCGGCCAGAGGAAACAGGCCATCACCCAGGTTCGCTTCAGTGGTGGGGCAAAGGCCGGCCACGGCGCCGCTGCGCGCGAGCTGGCCGGTTTCCTTCGCGCTCAGGTGCGTCGCATGCACCAGCGTCCAGCGCGAATCGACGTCCGCATGATCGAACAACCATTCCACCGGTCGTGCGCCGCGCGTGGCGAGGCAATCCTGCACCTCGCCGATCTGCTCGGCGATGTGGATGTGCACGGGGCATGTCTTCGCAAGATCGTCCGCGAGCACCTGGCGCATGGCTTCCTCCGGCACCGCACGCAATGAATGCAGCGCAATGCCGACGCGCACGCGATCGCTCTCGTGGGCACGCAAGGCCTGCAGCAACCGCAGGTAGGCGGGCACGTCATGGCCGAAGCGGCGCTGGCGCGGCGCCAGTGCGCGCCCGTCGAAGCCGCCGCTCATGTAAAGCACGGGCAGCAGGGTCAATGCGATGCCTGCTTCGCGTGCCGCTTCGATCAATGCGAGCGACATCGCCTCGGGTTGCGCGTACGGCGTGCCGTCGGGCTGATGGTGCAGGTAGTGGAACTCGCAGACCTGCGTATAGCCGCTCTTGAGCATCTCGACATAGAGCTGCGCGGCTATCGCCTGCAATTCGTCCGGCCCGACCGTGGCCGCGAATGCGTACATGGTTTCGCGCCATGTCCAGAAGCTGTCATCGGTCTTGCCCTTGCGCTCGGCCAGACCGGCCATGGCGCGCTGGAACGCGTGCGAATGCAGGTTGGGCATGCCAGGCAGCACCCAGTGACCCAGACGCTCGCCTTCCCCGGCGCCGAGGCCAACGATCATGCCGCGATCATCCACCTGCACGCCGCCATCACGTAGCCAGCCTTGAGGCGTCCATAGTCGATCGGCGGCGTAAGGGGTGGGAATGACGGCGGCCATGGTGCGAACTCCAGAAGGCAATGCACCGGAGTGTAACCGCAGCGCCCGCCGCCTCGTTCATCGAGCTGCGGCATAATGGCGTGATGGCGAAGAAGAATCAGGAAAACGCTCCGAAGCTGCTGGTGCGCCAGGCGAAGCCCGCCGATGTACCCGCACTGGTCGAACTCACCGGCCGCGTCTATACGCCCGAATGGGGCCACTCGGCGGAAATGCTGCGCTCCCAGCAGACGCATTTCCCGCAAGGCCAGTTCGTGGTCGAGTACGAAGGCAAGCTGGTCGGCTACTGCGCCACGTTCCGCATTGACGAAGCGACGGCCCTCGCGCCGCATACGTGGATGCAGATCACCGGTGGCGGCATGGGTTCGCGTCATCGCAGCGACGGCAACTGGCTGTACGGCATGGAAGTGGTGGTGCATCCGGACTACCGCAACATCCGCATCGGGCAGCGCCTGTACCAGGCACGCAAGCGTCTGTGTACCGACCTCAAGCTGCGCGGCATCGTGTTCGGTGGTCGTATCCCCGGCCTTGCGCGCAACCTGCAGCGTTACGGCACCGCCGAGGCTTATGTGCAGGCGGTGGTGGAAGGAAAGCGCCGCGACCCCACGCTGAGTTTCCAGCTCAGCAATGAGTTCGAAGTCATCGGGCTGTTGCGCGGCTACGTGCCTTCCGACTATGACTCGCTCGGCTACGCCGCACATCTGGTGTGGCGCAATCCGCAGCTGCTCAACCAGCCGGACATTCCCTCGATTCCTTCGACGCAGCCGCTGCCTGATCTCGTGCGCGTGGCGTCGGTGCAATACCAGCAGCGACGCATCCGATCCTTCGATGAGTTCGCCACGCAGGTGGAATACTTCACCGACATCGCGGCCGATTACAGTGCGGATTTCGTCACCTTTCCCGAACTTATCACGCTGCAGCTGCTGTCGATCGAGAACGAGGAACTCTCGGCGGTCGACGCTATCCGCAAGCTCAGCCAGTACACGCCGCAGGTGAAGGAACTCTTCAGTCGCCTGGCGGTGCACTACAACATCAACATCATTGCCGGTTCCCACCCGACCGAGCAGCCGAACGGCGACATCCACAATGTCTGCTACGTGTGCCTGCGCGACGGGTCCATCCACGAGCAGGAGAAGATCCATCCGACGCCAAGCGAGCGCACGGTGTGGAACATCACCGGTGGCGATACCGCGGCGACGATTCAGACCGACTGCGGTCCCATCGGCGTGATGATCTGTTACGACTCGGAGTTCCCTGAGGTCGCGCGACATCTCACCGACCAGGGCGCGCTGATCCTGTTCGTGCCGTTCTGCACCGACGTGCGCGAGGGTTATCTGCGCGTGCGCTATTGCTCGCAGGCGCGGGCGATCGAAAACCAATGCTATGTCGTGCTTTCCGGCAACGTGGGCAACCTTCCCGGCGTGAACAACTTCGACATCCAATACGGCCAGAGCTGCATCCTCACGCCCAGCGATTTTCCGTTCGCGCGCGACGGCATTGCCGCGGACTCCACGCCGAACATCGAAACCGTGCTGTTCGCCGACCTGCGCCTGGAAAGCCTGGCACGCGCGCGCAACGCCGGCGCCGTGCAGAACCTCAAGGATCGTCGTTTTGACCTCTACGAGACGCGTTGGACACGCAAGTCGGAGGCCAAGCCGTGAGCCCTGGTGGAGAAACCCCCGATCCCTCCCGCCCGCAGGCGCGGCTCCGCCGGTTGACCGAGTCCGAACTTTTCTCCCTGCCCCAGTGGCGGCGGCGCATCCTGTTCTGGACCGGCGCGATACTGGTGGGCCTGGCCGCGGTGGGCTTCGCGCAGGCGGCGGATTGGGCGTACCGGGTTTTTCATGGGGTGGTGGAGAGCAACCGGTATTGGGCGTTTCTGATCACGCCGCTGACATTCGCGTTGCTCGCTTGGCTGACGCAGGGCGCGCTCAAGGCCACCCGAGGCTCGGGCATTCCGCAGGCGATCGCCGCACTCAAGGTTGAAGACGAGGGTTTTCGGCAGAGCCTGCTGTCGCTGCGCGTCGCGCTGGGCAAGATGGCGCTCACGCTGGCCGCCCTGCTCGGCGGCGCATCGGTGGGGCGCGAAGGCCCCACGGTGCATGTGGGCGCGGGCTTGCTCTATTCGTTGGGTCGCCGCTTCGGTTTCGCCGAACCCGCCGCTGCCGGGCGCTTCATCCTGGCCGGCGCCGCGGCGGGCCTCGCGGCCGCGTTCAACACGCCGCTCGCCGGCATCGTGTTCGCCATCGAGGAAATGAGCGGATCGTTCGAGCACCGCCTGAGCGGCATCCTGCTCACCGCGGTGTTCGTGGCGGGCATGGTGTCGCTGGGTATCCTCGGCAACTATGCCTATTTCGGCCAGTTCGACATCGGGCTGCCGCTGGGCAAGGCCTGGTGGGCGGTACTGGCCACGGGCCTCGTCTGCGGCCTTGCCGGTGGCCTGTTCGCACGGCTGATCCTGCCCAGCGACCACGGGATCCGCGGTTTGGTCGGACGTCTGCGCGCGCGCCAGCCGGTCCTGTTCGCCGCCTCGTGCGGCCTCGCGCTGGTGCTGCTGAGCCAGCTCACGCATACCGGTCTCTACGGCACCGGTTACGCACAGGCGAGGGAGATCATGGGAGGGCATGCCGACACCGTCTCCTCGTTTGGCGTGCTGAAATTTCTCGGCAATGTCGCGTCCTACTGGGCAGGCATCCCCGGTGGCATCTTCTCGCCGGCGCTCGCGGTCGGTGCCGGCCTGGGCAACAACCTCACGGCCATTCTGCCGGGCGTCGATCCTTCGGCGGTGGCGCTGCTGGCGATGGCGGGTTACCTGTCGGGCGTGACGCAGGCGCCACTGACCGCGACGGTGATCTCGATGGAACTCACCGCCAACCAGCAGATGGTGTTGCCGATCATGGCGACCTGCCTGCTCGCGCGCGCCGCGTCGTCCATCCTCTCGCGCAAGCCGGTGTATCGCGCCCTGGCCGACAAGCTCATCGAAGGCTATGAGCGCGAGCTGGCGAGGCGTGCCGCCGAAGAACAGGACGACGCGCCGGCGAGTGCCACGGCGAAGACCCCGGTCGCCGAGGATCCCGCGACGCCGATTCCGCCGTCCGTCACGCCCGACGAACACAGGCCAACCCCTTCGCCTGGACACTGATCGAATGAGCCATTCCTGGGACCACTTGTTGCTGGAGGCCACGCTCGCCACCTTTGCCGGCGACGCGGCTTATGGATTGATCAGGCACGGCGCCGTTGCCCTGCATGAAGGACGCATCAGCTGGATCGGGCCACAAAGTGCGCTGCCCGGCGATGCGGAGCGTCGCGCAGCGCGGGTCGATCATCTCGATGGGGCACTGGTGACGCCGGGCCTGATCGACTGCCACACGCACCTCGTGTTCGGCGGACACCGCGCGCACGAATTCGATCTACGCCTCAACGGCGCCAGCTACGAGGAGATCGCTCGCGCTGGCGGCGGCATTATTTCCACCGTCAAGGCCACGCGCGAAGCGAGCGAAGACGCGCTCTTCGCCCAAACCCTGCCGCGCGCGCATGCCCTGCTCGCCGATGGCGTCACCGCCGTCGAAATCAAATCGGGATATGGCCTGGACCTCGATACCGAGCGACGCATGCTGCGCGTGGCGCGCCGCATCGGCAAGGCGCTGGGCCTCACGGTGCGCACGACGTTCCTTGGCCTGCACGCGCTGCCGCCGGAGTATCGCGACAACCGCGAGGCCTACGTTGCCCTCGTCTGCGACGAGATGTTGCCGGCCTTGGCCCGGGAAGGCCTCGTCGATGCGGTTGACGCCTTTTGCGAAAACATCGGCTTCACGCCTGCCGAAACGCGTCGCGTGTTCGATCGCGCGACGCAGCTTGGCCTGCCGGTGAAACTGCACGCCGAACAGCTCTCCGATCTCGACGGCGCCGCCCTGGTGGCGAGTTATCACGGGCTTTCCGCCGACCATCTGGAACACCTCAGCGACAGCGGCATTCGCGCCATGGCGGCCGCAGGCACCGTGGCCGTGCTGCTGCCGGGCGCGTTCTATGCCTTGCGCGAAACCAGGCTGCCGCCGATCGCCGGCCTGCGCGAGCATGGCGTTGCCATGGCGGTCGCGACGGACTGCAATCCGGGCACCTCGCCGCTGCTCTCCCTGCGCCTTGCCGCCAGCATGGCCTGCACGCTATTCCGCCTCACGCCGGAAGAAGCCTTGCGCGGCGTGACGGTGAATGCGGCCAAGGCTCTTGGTCTCGCCGATCGCGGCACGCTCGCCGTGGGCCAGCGTGCCGATCTCGCCGTGTGGAATGTGCGCGAGCCCGCCGAACTCTGCTACTGGATCGGCGGGAGCCACGTACTGCGCGACATCTTCCTCGGTGGCGAATTGCTGTCGCCGGAATCCTGAGCGACGGTTTCGCGCAGCGGCTTACTTCCTGGCAACAGGTGCCAGCTCGTTCAGCACTTTCCCGTCCGCGTCGAGAAACTTGAGGCTTGACGCTCCGTCCGCTGCCACACCCATCACGATGCGCGGATGCCCTTGCGCATCACGCAGCGAAACCTTGGCCACGCCATCGTCGCTGCGCGTGACCGCAATGCGCGTGGCGCCGTAGTAGCCGCCCTTCTCGCGCTGCTGCATCAAGGCGTCGCGCTGCGCCTGCGGCATGGCCTTGAGCTTGTCGGCGTCGATGAAATCCTGCTCGATGGGACGGTCGGCACGGTCGCTCACAATGAGCCCTGCCAGATGGCCGCTGCTGTCGTGGGCACCCACCAGCTGCACGAGCTGATCCTGTTCGTACTTGTCGAAAGTGAGGCTGCCGCCGCTGTCGACGATCTTGCCGTCCTTGTCCTTGTGGCCGCTGAAGATGAGCCCGCCGTTTTCCGTGCCCTCGTCGTTGTAGAACAGCATGCCGGCATTCGGCCGCGCGTGGGGGTATTCCTTACCCTTGAAGATCGCACCGGGAAAGTTGGCCTTGTCCGAGATCACCATGCGCAATGTGCCATCCGGCTCCACGACATTGATCCGCTGCACGTCGAGCTCGTCGATCTGCATCTTCTTCGGTTTCATCACGAAACCCGAAAGCAATGCCGCCACCACCGCGGTCGTCAGCACGCCCGAATAGACCACCAGAAAACGCTGTCCCCACTGCCCTGTCATGCCGTCTCTCCCTCGTTGAGCCGGATCGATTGGAGCATGTGCCTCATGGAGGGAAACGTGCCGACGGTCATGCCGACGGGCAAAAAAAAGCCCCCGCCTGGGCGGGGGCTTTGTCGGGAGCCGATCAGGCTCAGGCCGACTTCTTCTTCGGAGCGGCCTTCTTGGCAGCGACCGGCTTGGTCACGGTCGCCTTGGCACCGGCCACCGCCGGCTGCAGCGAATGCGCGCGGCTGTTACCGTAGCTGCCACGGTAGGTCTTGCCACGACGGGTCTTGCGGTCGCCCTTGCCCATGAGGGAACTCCTTGATTCGTTGGGGTGAACGGCCGACCATCGTATCAGCGGTCGTCCAAAGCGCAATAGTCAGCGCCGACCGTGCCCGGCACAGTCCCGGGCGTGATCGGGACACGGCTCCGTGTCCACCTGCACGGTCACGTGCTGAACACCGAACCGCTCCGAAAGCACTCGGTTGATCGCCGCGATCGCTTCCGCGCTGCGGTGCCCCTCGTGCACTTGTGCATGCAGCGTCGCCATGCGCGAGCCGGAGGCGAGCTGCCATACATGCACGTGGTGGATGTCGCGGATCGACGGATCCGCCGCACGCAGCGCGTCGGCAACGTCGCCCATGCTCAGGCCATCCGGCACGCCCTCAAGCAGAATGTGCGAAGAACGCCGCAGCAGCCGCCACGCGCTGTTGAGGATCAGCAAAGACACCAGCAGCGAAAGCACCGGGTCGGCCCAGTTCCAGTCCAGCCAGCGCACCAGCAGCGCGGCCACGACCGCCGCGACCGAACCCAGCAGATCGCCGAGCACATGCAGCGTCGCGCCGGCCAGGTTCACGTCATCGTGTGCGTGCCCGTGCAAGGTACGTAGCACGAGCAAGTTCACGAACAGTCCGACGATTGCCACGACGAGCATCATCCCGGAAAGGATATGCGCGGGATTGAACAGGCGGGTCACCGCCTCATAGGCAATGAAGGCCACCAGCACGAACTGCGTGAGCGCGTTGACGAACCCCGCCAGCACTTCCAGCCGGCCATAGCCGTAACTGCGCCGCGCATCCGCCGGACGCTTGGCGAACCATGCGCCCGCAATGGCAAGCAGCAGCGCCAGCGCGTCGATCAGCATGTGGCCGGCGTCGGCGACCAGCGCCAGCGACCCTGACCAGAAACCGCCGACCATCTCCACCAGCATCATGAGGGTGGTGAGCGCGAAGGCGAAGATCAGCTTGCGTTCGCGCCCGCTGATGCCGCCGTGATCATGGGCGTGCCCGTGCGCATGGTCATGGTGGCCATGCTGGTGATCGTGATCGTCGTGGGTATGCGCGTGGGCGGAAGTCATGCGCGAATGCTAGGAATCGCAGGGTCCGTTACACAATCACGGCTCACATGGCCGTCAATGTGCATGGACAGCCCGATGCTTGCGCAGATTGATGAAGTGAGCCGCCGCCACCAGCAGGCCGCCACACGTCACCATCACGCTGTGCAGCGCGATGGAATAGTTTTCGGCGAAGGTGACGCCCGTGATCAACAGCGCCAGTCCCGGCAACGCGAGCAACAACGGCAGCGGTTGGCGATGATGACGATAGGCGCTGACCAAGGTGACCAGCGCAAGCGCACTGGCGAACATCACGAAACCGCGTTCGAAGCCATGGTCCGCAAGAAAGCCCAGCCCGAGCAACGGCAGCAACGCCAGCACGAACGGCAAGGCGGCGCAGTGGATGGCGCAGAGAAACGACGCCAGCGCGCCTATCCGGTCGGCCAGGGACCACCAGCGATTTTTTTGTTCTTGGGGGGCTTCCATCGTTTGGATCGGAGCGCAACGCAAGGGTCGGGTCGGCCCGGTGTACGCATGTTACATTATAACGTCGCAAACGCAAGACTCACCCGCCGTGGGTATCCCCGGACCGTTCAGGACTTGCGGCAGTTCTTGCAGAGGCCGTGCACCTCCAGCGTCTGCGCCTGCGGGCGGAAACCGAAGGCCCTGGCCTGGGCCTCGATCAGCTCGGCCACGCGCTCGTCGCACACTTCCTGCGCGCTGGAGCAGTTGTCGCAGATGAGGAACGGCACCTGGTGCGCTTCCGCCGGATGGTGGCAGGAGACAAACGCGTTGATGGATTCCAGCTTGTGGATGAAACCGTGCTCGAGCAGGAAGTCGAGCGCGCGGTAGACCGTGGGCGGTGCCGCGTTGCCATGCCGTTCGCGCAGTTGATCGAGCAGGTCGTACGCCTTGACCGGCTTGCCGGCGGCAGCGACCAGCTCCAGTACTTCCTTGCGCAGCGGCGTGAGGCGCAGGCCGCGTTCCTCGCTCGCATGCTCCACCGCACGCACGAAGCTCTGCGCATCGTCGTGATGATGGTGATGCGCGTGCGACTTGCCGGAAACGGACTGGTTCAATGGGTTCACCTCGGCCTCATCATACACCGCTGCTTTCGGGCGGATCGCGCCTGCTGGCCGGCGTTGAACCTATATGGTGGGTCACCGACGCCGGGGCAACGGCGGAGGCGCCGCGCCTCCCTTGCGGGCACGTGGCCGCGCAAAGACGACGATCCAGCCGATGGGACCGAGCACGGCCGACCAGACGATGCCTTCCACGGTCCGGCCCCGCCACCAGCCGATCAGCGCGCCCACGGCGACGAACGCGAGGTTCCACCAGAACAGCGTGGCCCAGGGCACGACGCCCATAAGGTTCATGAAGATGCGCAGGAAGGCATCGGGCGCGTCCGGATCGATGCCCTGCGTGGCTTTGGCCAGTAATTCATCCATGCCCGCTCACTCCGTACCGTGCATGGCGGCGTCGTTCAGCTCCGCGCTTTCGCAATGGCGTCGTCGATGCGCTTGAGCGCCACCTCGCGCCCTGCCAGATAAATCGTGTGATCGATCGATGGCGATACCTGCGTGCCGGTCATCGCCACGCGCAGCGGCTGGGCGATCTTGCCCATGCCCAGTTCCAGCTTCGACGCGATCTGCTCGATCACGCCATGGATGGGTTCGGGCTTCCATTCGGCGTCGGCCAGCAGCGCCTTGGCCGCTTCCAGCACGGCAATGGCGCTGTCGTTCTTAAGGTGCTTGGCCACGGCCTTCTCGTCCCACTCGACGATCGGGCCGTACCAGATCTTCGCGCGCTCGGCCATTTCCTTCAGCGTCTGCACGCGGTCACGCAAGGCGACGATGACGTCCGCCGGCTTCGGCCACGTGCTGAAGTCGATGCCGGCCTGCGTCAGGTGCCATTCGAATTCCGGCGCGATCGCGCCCGGCTCTTCGGTCTTCAGGTAATGCTGGTTGAGCCACGACAGCTTGGTCACGTCGAAGCGCGAGGCGGCCTTGTTGACGTCGCTGATGTCGAACAGGCGGATCATCTCCTCCTCGGAGAAGATTTCCTGGTCGCCATGCGACCAGCCGAGGCGCACGAGGTAGTTGAGCAGCGCGTGCGGCAGGAAGCCATCGTCGCGGTACTGCATCACGCTCACCGCGCCATGACGCTTGCTGAGCTTCTGGCCGTCCGGGCCCAGGATCATCGGCAGGTGCGCGAACTCCGGCACCGGCGCGCCCAGTGCCTTGTAGATGTTGATCTGGCGCGGCGTATTGTTCACGTGATCATCGCCGCGGATCACCTCGGTGATGCCCATGTCGATGTCGTCGACCACCACGGCGAAGTTGTAGGTAGGCCAACCGTCGGAACGGAAGATCACCAAGTCGTCGAGCTCGGCGTTGCTCCACTCCACGCGACCTTTCACCTTGTCGTCGAACACCACCGATCCTTCCAGCGGATTCTTGAAACGGATCACGCGGTTCGGATCATCGCGGTACGGCTCGTTGCGATCGCGGTAATAGCCGTTGTAACGGGGCTTTTCGCCCTTGGCCATCGCCTCGTTGCGCATGGCCTCGATCTCGTCCTTGCTCTCGTACGCGTAGTAGGCCTTGCCGGCTTTCAGCAGCTCGTCGGCCACCTGCCTGTAGCGCTCCAGGCGGGCGGTCTGGTAGATCGGACCCTCATCGTGGTGAAGACCCAGCCAGCTCATGCCATCCAGGATGGCCTGCACCGCCTCTTCGGTAGAGCGCTCGCGATCGGTATCCTCAATGCGCAACACGAACTGGCCGCCGCGACGGCGCGCTTCCAGCCAGCAGTACAGCGCCGTGCGGGCGCCGCCGATATGCAGGAAACCGGTGGGACTGGGGGCGAAGCGGGTGCGAACGGTCATGGGAGACTTCAATGGGACTCAGGGAAAGTGACTGATTTTAGCCGATACCGCGCGCCGCGCCGAACCGTGTCTGTGATGGGCATGCATGTCCTTCGGACCTCCGTGGCATTGGCCGCGCCGATGCTTGCCTTGCCCGCCCATGCGGACAACCCAGGCTACGATCGTCCGGGGCTCGGCTTCCAACCCGCCGTGCTGGACGCCGGTGACATCACCATCGAACAAGGGCTGCCTACCTGGACCCAGGACCGCGATGCCGGGATGACCCAGTCCCAGTACACCACCGACACCCTGTTACGCATCGGCATCGGTGGCCCGTTCGAAGCGCAACTGGGCACGTCTTTTTTCAACGCGATGCATCAGACGGGCCCTGGCGAAAACACGTGGGCGCACGGGCGCGGCGATACCGTCCTCGGGCTCAAGTGGGCGCCCCGCCAGCAGGGGACGTTCACCTGGGGCTTGCTCGGCAGCGTGGAATTCACCGACGGCGCGCGCGGCATCCGCAACGATCGGAAGCAGTACCTGTTTGGGGCGGACCTCAACTGGCAGTTCACGCCGTCGGACGCCGTGGGTGGCTACGTGGAGAACGTGAGGTCGGGCGGCCAGGATGAAACCACCCTCGCCGTCAGCGAAAATCACGCACTGAGCCGTTCGCTGACCGGTTATGTCGAAGCCGCCCTCGTGCATGACTCGGGCGAGCGCAGCGGCACCGAGGCCGGCGCCGGCCTTGCATGGATGGTCGGTCAGCGCGTGCAACTCGATGGTGGCGTGCGCCGTCGCCTCAGCGGCCACGCCCAGGCGTGGATGGCCAGCCTGGGGATATCGGTTTACTTCGGCCACTGAGCCCGACGCGACGCGCTGCCCTACTTCACCGTAATGATGACCTGCTTGGAGACCACAGGCGGGTCGAACGGAACATGGTTCTCGTCGGCCAACTCCAGTTGCAGCGTGTGCTTGCCCGGCGCGAGCTTCAGGGTGGTTTCGGTCTGGCCGTTGCCGAAGTGCACGTGCTGCGCATCCTTCGGAATCGGCTGGCCCGCGGCCGGCATGTCCTTCACGTCCACCAGCAGGTGATGATGGCCGGTGCCCTCTTTCTTTACGCCCGCCGGCGCCACGCCCATGCCCTTGAGGCCGAACTGCACGGTGACTTCGGTGCCGACGACGGCGCCGTCCTTCGGCGAAATGATGTAAACCTCGGCACCCGCGGGAGCCTTTGTGACCGGCACGCCGGGCGCATCGGCGGCAAGTGCGCCACCGGCGGCAACAGTGAGTGCGAGTGCAAGCAGCATGCGTTTCATCGACGTGTCTCCACGGTGACAAGTCTCCGCAGTGTAACCACGAAACGGTCTTGAGCGTGTCGATGGCCGCGTCGTGCATGACCTTCGTCATGCACGCGTCACACACACGCCATGCCGCCGCAACGCCTGGAGAGGAACCTGCACCGGGCCAGCCAACGGTATCCCCTAGTGCGCATCGGCATTGTCAGCGAAACCTATCCACCCGAAATCAACGGCGTGGCACTGACCGTGCACAGCCTCGCCGCCGGCCTGGCGGCACAGGGGCACACTGTCGATCTCATTCGCCCCCGGCAGGAGAAATCGTTCGAGGACGAACCCGGCATCGTCGCGCTGGAGGTTCCCGGCGCATCGCTGCCCCGTTACCCCGGCCTGCGGTTCGGCTGGCCGGCAAGCGGCACCTTGCGTGAGCGCTGGACACGTTTGCGGCCCGACGCGATCTATGTGGCCACCGAGGGCCCGTTGGGCTGGTCGGCCATCCGCACGGCCAAGCGCCTGGGCATACCGGCGGCCACGGGCTTCCATACCCGCTTCGATACCTATGCCGACCACTACGGCGTCGGATTCCTCACGCCGGTCGTGCGTGGCTACCTGCGACGCTTCCACCGTCGCGCGGCAGCCACGTTGGTGCCTACCGACGCACTGGCCGCCGAGCTCACCGCACTGGGTGTCGACACGGCACGCTTGTTGCGACGCGCGGTCGACACGCAGCTTTTCCATCCCCGCTATCGCAGCGCGGAGCTGCGCGAAACCTGGGACGTCGACGGCAATACGCCGGTAGTCCTCTACGTGGGCCGCATCGCGCCGGAGAAGAACCTCGATCTCGCGGTGCGCTCGTTCCGCGCGATCCAGCAACGCGTGCCGAAAGCGCGCTATGTGTGGGTGGGCGATGGCCCCGCCCGCGCGGCGCTGCAGGCAGCCAACCCGGACTTCATCTTCGTCGGCATGCAGCGCGGGGAAGCACTGGCGCGCCACTACGCAAGCGCGGACCTGTTCCCCTTCCCCAGCCTCAGCGAAACGTTCGGCAACGTGATTCTCGAAGCATTGGCTGCGGGCCTGCCCGTGGTGGCCTACGAGGAAGGCGCCGCGCGCGAGCACCTGTTGCATGGCCAGAACGGTTACCGCATCGACGCCGGTAACGAGAAGTCCTTCGTCGAATCGGCCGTGACGCTCGCCGGCAACGCGAGCCTGATCCGCCACATGGGTCGCGCGGCGCACGCGAGCATGGCGAATCTTTCCCCCGATGCCGTCATCCGCGAATTCGAAAACCTCTTGCGTGAACTGGCCGAGGAGAACATGCATGAGCACCATGCCACCGCTGCACACGCCTGACCCGGAGTGTGTTCATGGCTTCTCCGTGATCCGCGCCGGGAGTTGTTTGTCCGCGAGACAAGGAAGAACGAGGAAGTGTATGTCGATACACGACCGAGTGATGACGCCGACTCGTGGGCAAACAAACCCGGCCCGAAGGGTTGAGTTGCAATGGCCGCCAGGAAGCGGTCCACGGCTCGACCTGACACCCGGTCAGGCGCTTCGCCGCGCCCCACTCCCTGGCGGCCATTGCAACTCAACGCGGATGACGGAGAAGCCATGAACACACTCCCTGGCCCTCGTCTCGCCATTGACCGCCGCATGTGCGTGGCTGCCAACCGCTGGGGCACGCGCCGCGCCGTCGGCGTCTTCTTCGGCATCATCAGCCGACTTGGTGATGGCTTGTTCTGGTATTCGCTGATGGCGATGCTGGCCCTCGTCGATGGCCGCCGGGGCCTGCTTGCTGCCGCGCAGATGGCGGCGACCGGTCTCACCGCGTTGTTCCTGTATCGCCTGCTCAAGCGCTGGACGCGTCGCCCTCGCCCGTTCCGCGCCTGCCCCGGCGTGATCGCGCACGTGCCGCCACTCGATGAGTTCAGTTTCCCTTCGGGGCACACGCTGCAGGCGGTGAGCTTCACCGTCGTCGCGTTGGCCTGGTATCCGCTGCTCGCACCATTGCTGCTCACGTTCACCACGCTGGTGGGTGCATCGCGTGTAATCCTCGGACTGCATTATCCGAGCGATGTGATTGCCGCGACGGCGATCGGTGGTGCGCTGGGCGCGTTATCGCTGTGGTTGTTGCCGTTGCGGGCGTTGGTGGGTTGAGGCAAGCGTGAATCGCGCACCGGGTGCGCTCATACAAAAGCCACGGTGCCCTTGTAGGAGCGCACCCAGTGCCCGATCAAACCTGGCCTCACCCTGCACATTTCTCCACCACCGCGTCGCACGCGCTTTGCGCTCAGATAGATAGCGCACCTATCCACAGGCTTTGCCCGCACGCATCCACATTGGCTGTGGAAAACACACGTGCCGGCGAGCACGTCTTGGTCTGCAAACGCATCACCGATTCGCGACCATCGCTGCGCAATGGCGCGCCATCACGTCGCGACGTGTTTGGCATCAATGGGATAGATCACCTATCCACAGGCTATCTCTAGGCGTATCCACATTCGCTGTGGAAAACCCTGGTGTCGCAGTCGCGCACAGGGTGCGCTCCCACAAAAAGGCGAACGGCCGACTGCTCAAACACGCATCAATGCGTAGCGATGCGTTCTGCGTCAACGGGATAGCGCAACTGTCCACAGGCTTCGGCAGTGCGTATCCACATGGGTTGTGGAAAACGTTCGGGACTTCGTCATGCTCGGTGGCACTGCGAGCCATATGCTCATTGTGGGAGCGCACCCTGTGCGCGACAGGAACACGCCACGCGGCTGATCAATCAAACACCAGCGCGTCACCGCCTCTTTGGCATCAAGCAGATAGCCCACCTATCCACAGGCTGTTACCGCGCACATCCACACTGGCTGTGGAAAACAGCGCAAAAAAAACAGCGCCATGAGGGCGCTGCCTTTGGTAGTGCATGCAGGCGCGCGCATCACGCCACGCGCGGCGCCTTCTGCAGGATGCCAAGCAGGTCGGCCAGCTTGTCGCGCATTTCGCGGCGATCGATGATCAGGTCGATCGCACCGTGCTCGACCAGGAACTCCGAACGCTGGAAGCCTTCCGGCAAGGTCTCGCGCACGGTCTGCTCGATCACGCGCGGCCCGGCGAAGCCGATCAGTGCCTTCGGCTCGCCGACGTTGATGTCGCCCAGCATGCCCAAGCTCGCGGAGACGCCGCCCGTGGTCGGATGCGTGAGCACGCTGATGTACGGCACGCCGGCATCGCGCATGCGAGCGAGTGCGGCCGAGGTCTTCGCCATCTGCATCAGCGAGAACAGCGACTCCTGCATGCGCGCACCACCGGTGGCGGAGAAGCACACGAGCGCGCTGCGATCGGCCAGCGCACGCTCGGCGGCGCGGGTGAACTTCTCGCCCACCACCGAACCCATCGAGCCGCCCATGTAGGAGAACTCGAACGCCACGGCCATCAGCGGGCGGCCCTTGAGGCGGCCGCTCATCGCGAGCAGCGCGTCCTTCTCGCCGGTCGACTTCTGCGCCGCGATGATGCGGTCGCGGTACTTCTTGGAATCACGGAACTTGAGCGGGTCGCTCGGCTCCATGCTCGCCCACAGTTCCTGCGCCGAACCCGGATCGAGGAACGAATCCAGACGCGCACGCGCATCGATGGTGTGATGATGGCCGCACTTGGGGCACACCATCAGGTTGCGTTCCAGCTCGGGCCGGTACAGCACCGTGCCGCAACCGCCGCACTTCTCCCATACGCCTTCGGGCACCTTGCCCTTGCCGCCGGTGCCGGTGGCTTCCGTGCGGGCGCGCGGAGTCATGATTTTCTGGAGCCAGTTCATATCAACTCAACCTCAAACGCTTTTGCCCTCGCCCCTCCGGGGAGAGGGTCGGGTGAGGGGCCAATCTTGCCTCGGTCCGGCTTTGAACCATGAATGTGTTCAAAGCTCGCTCATTCAACAGCTACCGCAAGCCCCGGCCCCTCACCCCTGCACTCTCCCCGGCGGGGAGAGGGAGCTGAGCGTCAGGCGTCCAGCGCTTGCCGTATTGGCGCCAGGAACCCCTTGGCACGCGCGACGATGTCCTCGACATCCTCCGCACCCGCCAGGCGCTCCACCAGCGCACTACCGATCACCACGGCATCCGCGAAACCGGCGATGGCCTTGGCCGACTGCGCGTCGCGCACGCCGAAACCGACGGCCACCGGTGCCTTGGACTTCGCACGGATATCGGCCACGCGAGCCGCGATGTCATCGGTGCTCAATCGTGCCGCGCCCGTGATGCCGGCGAACGAGACATAGTACAGGAAACCCTCCGCCGACCCGCACAACTGCACCATACGCGAGGGTGCGGTAGTCGGCGCCGCCAGCAGGATCTGCTGCAGCCCCGCGTCCTTCAGCGGCTTGAGTACGGCCGCTTCTTCCAGAGGGCAATCCACGATGAGCACGCCATCGACGCCCGCCTGCACCGCTTCCTGGGCGAAGCCCACATAACCGTGGATTTCGATCGGATTGAGATAACCCATCAACACGATCGGCGTGTCCGCATCGCGCTGGCGGAACCGCGCGACCCAGCCCAGCACATCGGCAAGACCCACGCCCTTGGCGATCGCACGCTCGCTGGCATGCTGGATCACCGGGCCGTCCGCCATCGGATCGGAGAATGGCACGCCCAGCTCGATCACATCGGCACCCGCATCCACCAGGGCGTGCATGAGCGCTACCGCATGCTGCGGCGACGGATCGCCCGCGGTGACGAAAGGAATCAATCCGGTGCGCCCGGCTGACTTCAGCTGCTCGAAACGGCGATCGATGCGGCTCATACCTGCACTCCTTCGCGTGCGGCAATCGTGTGCACGTCCTTGTCACCGCGGCCGGAAAGGTTGCACAGCACGAGACCATCCTTCGGGTATTCGCGCGCCAGCTTGATGGCTTGCGCCACGGCATGGCTCGATTCGAGCGCAGCAAGGATGCCCTCCGTGCGCGCCAGCAGATGGAACGCCTCCAGCGCTTCGTCATCGGTGACGCCGACATATTCGGCACGCCCCGCATCCTTCAGGAACGCATGCTCGGGACCGACACCCGGATAATCGAGACCGGCCGACACCGAATGCGTTTCGGTGATCTGCCCGTTGTCGTCGCACAGCACGTAGGTGCGATTGCCGTGGAGCACGCCCGGGCGACCGGCGGCCAGTGAAGCGGCGTGATGGCCGGTGGCAATGCCCTCGCCCGCCGCCTCGGCGCCGACGATGCGTACCTTATCGTCGTTGAGGAAGGCGTGGAACAGGCCGATCGCGTTGGAACCGCCACCCACGCAGGCGGTGATCACGTCGGGCAGCCGGCCGAATTGTTCCTGCATCTGCACGCGTGCTTCGCGGCCGACGATGGCGTTGAAGTCGCGCACCATCAGCGGATACGGATGCGGGCCGGCGACGGTGCCGATGATGTAGAACGTATCGGCCACGTTGGTGACCCAGTCGCGCATCGCTTCGTTGAGCGCGTCCTTGAGCGTCTTGGAGCCGGACGTTACCGGCACCACATCTGCGCCGAGCAGCTTCATGCGGTAGACGTTGATCTTCTGGCGCTCGATGTCGACCGCGCCCATGTACACCACGCACTTGAGGCCGAAGCGCGCCGCCACGGTGGCGCTGGCCACGCCGTGCTGGCCCGCGCCGGTCTCCGCGATGATGCGCGGCTTGCCCATGCGCTTGGCCACCAGCGCCTGGCCGATGGTGTTGTTGATCTTGTGCGCGCCGGTGTGGTTGAGGTCTTCGCGCTTGAGCAGGATGCGCGCGCCGCCCACGTGCTGCGACAGGCGCTCGGCGTAATAGATCGGGCTGGGGCGCCCCACGTAGTACTTCAGGTCACGATCCAGTTCGGCCAGGAACGCCGGGTCTTCGCGCAGGCGCAGGTAAGCCTCGGTCAACTCGGCCAACGGGGCCATCAGGGTTTCGGCGACGTAGCTGCCGCCGTAGGCGCCGAACCGGCCGTGCTCGTCGGGATAGGCGTTGAAATCGATCTTGGTCATGGGGACGCTCGCAAGCGGGGATGCGCTCGCCACCCTACCCCAGCGGCCCTCTCCCCAAAAGCGATATGATCGACGCCATCTGTCAAATAAACTCACAGATGCCATGCCCCGGCCCCTGCCCTCCCTGAATGCCCTGCTCGCCTTCGAAGCCGCTGCCCGACTGGGCAGCGTGAGCAAGGCGGCGGTCGAGCTGCACGTCACCCATGGGGCCGTGAGCCGACACATCCGCTCACTGGAGGAAGAGCTGGGTCTGGCCCTGTTCCAGCGCCAGGGGCGCGGCCTGGCGCTCACGCCTGCCGGACAGCGCCTGCGCGACACGAGCACGGCGGCCTTTGCCCAGTTGCGCGACACGGTGGAGTCGCTGCGGCCCGAGGCCAACCACACGCCTTTCGTGCTGGGCTGCCCGGTCAGCCTGCTCGCGCGCTGGATGATTCCCCGCCTCGAGCGCCTGATGGCCGACCTGCCCGGCCTCGACCTTCATCTGCGCCCGCAGGAAGCCCCGTTCGACGATGCCCTCGGCGGTCTGGACGCCGCCGTGCTGGCTGGCGAGGCGCCCTGGCCGGCGTCGTGGCGTGTACGACCTTTGGTGCGCGAACGCATTGGCCCGGTGGCCAGCCCCGAGTTTGCGAAAGCGCACCGGCTTGCCGGGCGATCAGCCGAGGCGGTCCTTGAGCTACCGCTGCTGCATACGCAATCACGCCCCCGCGTGTGGAGCAGCTGGGCACAAGCCATCGGCGTCGCGCCCGCGCAGCTGTCCATGGCACAGGGCTATCCGCACCTCTACCACCTGATCGAAGCCGCCGTCGCCGGGCGTGGCCTCGCCATCGCGCCGGAGCCGCTGGTGGCGGACGACCTGGCATCAGGACGACTGGTCGCGCCCTGGGGCTTCGTGGATTCTTCGGCCGAGTGGGTGCTCGCCACGCCATCACGCATGCCGGCCGAACGATCGGAGGCGCTGGCGCTTTGGCTCAAGGCAGAATTCAACCGCCACGCCGAGTGAACCGATTGCGCATTTGCGCACCAGCGCGTCGCGACGCTTTTGCCATCAAGCAGATAGCGCACCTATCCACAGGCTTTTCCAGCACGCATCCACATTGGCTGTGGAAAACGTGCCGCGCCTTATCACTGCGCACTCAACGCGCGACTGCGGAGTTGAGGCGTTCCGCTCCGCTCGTGGTCGCGCATTGGGTGCGCTCCTACAAAAGACCTCGCGCTAAAGGTACTGGCGAATCCGCTCCAAAAGCTTCATCGACTGCTCGGCATCGAGCTCACCCAGCCAGCCGCGCTTTTCCTCGGGGAGATGCGCCGCGGGGTCGTCGTCGCCAAATACGTAGTAATCGAGCAATTCACGCCAGGCCGCACGTTCCGGCTCCGGCAACGACTTGAACAACAGGATGGCGTGCAGCAGCCCACCGAGGCGCGTATTCGGCACCAGGCCCTTGCCCTGTGGCGGCTTCCACCAGTAGTTCACCAACGCATTGAGCTTGCCCAGCGAAGCGACGTGGTGCCACCACATCGGCGGGATGTAGATCGCATCGCCAGGCTCCAGCTCGGCCACGAGCGCATGCTCCAAGGCAAGCTTGAGCCGCGGGAAACGCGGGTCGTCCGGGCGATCGAGGCGCGCGATGCTTATCGCCGCGCCGGTCGGCGCGAAATCCAGCGGGCCGACATAGAGGTTGCGCACCTGCTCCGGCGGAAACAGCGTGAAGCGCCGCACACCGCACACCACACAGGCGATGTTCTGGTACTCGTCGAAATGCGCGGGCGTGGTGACCCGGTTGCCGATCCATAGCCGCGGCGGAATGGCGGGGTCGAGCATAGGCACGGCGTGCTCGGCAAGCAGCTTCGGCAGGCAACCCGCGATGGTGGCGCTTTGCAAGGCGATGCCCGGCGCCTGGTCCTGGTCGATGGAAGCCAGCAGGCGTTGCAGAACCTGCGTCACCGTCACCTTGTAATGGCTGAAGTTGAACGCCTCCACGTCGCCGCGATAACCCACCACGCCCTCCGCCTCGGGCGGCATCACGAGCGCATCGACGGTCGTACCGTTGTCGTGCGCGATGAGATGCGATGCGAACGCCTGCTCGGATTGCCGCCCCATCGCCACCAGCGGCCAGTGCTTCACCAGCCCTCGGATGACCCTGGGGCGCGCGCCGGCGACAAGCGCCTCCAGCGCTTCGGGCTGACCGTCAAAACGAAACTCTTCGATCGGTGCGGACATGCGGTACCTGGGCTGCATCACGGCTGACAGGCCATGCTAGCAGCGCGCCTCGGCTCTCCTGTAGAAGCGCGCCCAGTGCGCGACCTCAGTGCTGAAGTGTTCCGCTCCGCCTGCCATCGCGCACTGGGTGCGCTCTTACAGGGAAGCGTTGCGGACGGCTTGGATGAAGTCGGCGAGCTTTTGTGGATCCTTGATGCCCGGCGCCGACTCGACGCCACTGGCGACATCGACCGCCCACGGCCGCGCGACGCGGATCGCTTCGGCGACGTTTGCCGGCGTGAGGCCACCGGCGAGGATCAGCGGTTGCTCCAGTTCCGTCGGCATCAGCGTCCAATCGAACGCCTTGCCGCTGCCACCGGCTTCGCCCAGCCCATGACCGTCGAGCAACAGGCCGGCCGCCGACGGATAACGCCGCAGCTTGTGCAACGCCACCTTGCCCTCGCCCATGGCGATGGCCTTGAGGAAACGCCGGCCGAACTGCGCGCACCAGTTGTCCGGCTCTTCGCCGTGGAACTGCAGCAAGTCCGGCTGCACGGCTTCGATCACTTCCTGCACGAGTTCGGCGTCGTCGTCCATGAACAGGGCGACGGTGCCGACGAACGGCGGCAGTGCACCGACGATGGCGCGCGCCTGCTCCAGCGTGACCCGGCGCTTGCTGCGTGCGGTAAAGACCAGACCAATCGCGTCCGCCCCCAGCCTTGAGGCCAGCAACGCGTCTTCGACGCGGGTCATGCCGCAGCACTTGATGCGCATCATTGGCTCACCTCCGCCGGCAGGCCCCAGCGCGCCTCGTAACGTGGACCGAGAAAGGTGAGGCCCGAAGCCAATGCGGTCGGGCCGGCCACTTCGCGATTGCGTCCTGCGAGCAGTTCGCCCATCCACGAGACGGGTTGCTCGCCGCGACCGATCGGCAGCAGCGAGCCGACGATGTTGCGCACCATGTGGTGCAGGAAGGCATTGGCTTCGATGTCGATCAGCACCTGTTCGCCCTCGCGGCGCACGCTCACCGCCAGCACTTCACGACGGGCATGGGCCGCCTGGCAGGACACTGCGCGAAACGAAGTGAAGTCGTGCTCGCCGACCAAAACCTGCGCCGCTTCATGCATCCGCGCGGCATCGAGCGGCAGGCGCTCCCACGTCACATAGCGCGCATCGAGGGCCGCGCGCACCGGACGATTGAGGATGCGGTAGCGATAGCGGCGGCTGCGCGCGGAAAAGCGCGCATGGAACGCATCGTCCACCGGCTGCGCCCACAACACCGCAACGCTCGGCGGCAGATTCGAGCAGGTGCCGAGCACCCAGCTTCGCAGGTCGCGTTGCACGCCGGTATCGAAATGCACCACTTGGCAACGGCCGTGCACGCCGGCGTCGGTACGCCCCGCGCAGGTGACTTCCACGGGCTGCGCCGCCACGAACGACAAGGCCTTCTCCAGCGCGCCCTGCACGGTGTCGCCGTGGGTCAGTCGCTGCCATCCGGAGAACTCGGTGCCGTCGTATTCAATGCCCAGCGCAAGTCGCATGAAGAAGAAACGCCATCTAAAAGAATGACAAGGGTAACAGCCCCAAACGGACTCGGGCCGGCAAAGGCCGGCCCGAGTCGCGTGTGCAGCGGTAACGCAGTGCGTCAGTGGATGCTGTCGAGCAGGCGCTTGGCCACATCCTTCTGCATCTGGGTGCCCTCGTGCATGACTTCCTCGAGCATGGCCTGGGCGCCGTCCGGATCGCCCATGTCGAGGTACGCACGCGCGAGATCGAGCTTGGTATCCACCGGATCATCGCTGAACTGGCCGATCTCGTGGTCGAGCGGCTCCAGCTCATGGGCCGGCAAGTCTTCGGTGGGCTCGGCGAACGCCCAGCTGTTGCCACCGGTCTCGAACGCTTCCTCGGCCTTGTTTTCGACCGCGTCTGCCGACGCCATGGCGGGCGCACTTGCGTGATTATGGGCCTGACGCGGCGTCAGGTCGAAGTCGAAGTGGTATTCGCTCACCTTCTTGTTCGGCGCCGAAGGCTGCTGCGGCAGCGGCGGCGGCTCGAGATCGTCCGAGTCGCTGGCATAGCGGTCCAGGTCGAAGTGGTCGAGCGCCTCGTGCTCCTCTTCGTCGCGCGGCGGCAGCGGCGCGCCGTGCGAGAACAGCGGATGCTCGGGCACCAGATCCTCGCCCATGTGCACCACGTCCTGCCATTCCGGCTGCTGCGGATCGGCAATATGGGCGTGCATGGCTTCGGCAGCGGCTTCGAAGTGCTCAACGTCGCGTCGGCTGTAGTAAAGGCTGACCAGTTCAAGGTGCAGGCCGACGTCATCCGGATGCTCGGCCAGCTGATCGAGCAGTTCGTCCTGGTCGGGGTCGATGCTGCCGAGGCCAAGATTCGGCTCGGTACCGAAACGATCGGCCAACGAACCGGTCGAGGCAGCGGCAGCGGCGGCGGCCGGCTTGCGGTTGCGGCCACGCAGCGCGAACAGCAGCAACAACACGGCAGCGCCAGCACCTGCACCCCAGGCCCAGGTCTGCATGTACCAGGGCTCTTCCTCCGCAACCGGTGCCGGCGTCGGTGCGGCCGGCTTGGCAGCAGGCTTGGCCACCACCGGCTTGGCAGCGGCGGTGCTGGCATGCGCAGGCTCACTGGCAGGCGCCTGGGCAGACGCGGTGGTGGGCGTGCTGGCGGTCGGCGCCGGAGCGGTCGTCGGCTCGCTGGCCTTGACCACGGTTTCTTCGGAGGGCTTTGCCGGCTCGGGCTTGGCCGCTTCCGGCTTGGCGGCCGGGGCGTTGGCTGCTGCCTTGGCCGGTGCCGCAGCCGGCTGCCCTGCGGCCTTGCGGGCTTCGGCCAGCTGGCGCTGCAGGTCGGCGATCTCGCTGTCCTTCAGCGACAGCAGGCGCTCGTTCTTGCCGTTGATGTCTTCCAGGTCCTTCAGGCGCGACTTCAGCTCATTTCCCTGCTGCTGCAGGGTGGTGAGCGCCTCCTGGCTGCGCAGCAGATCCTGGTGGAGGGCGGCCATGCCCTTCTCCGCGGCCTTGTCGCCGCCCTTGCCGCCCTTGCCGGAAGAGCTGTCGGCACCTTCCTTGGCGGGAACCAGCGCCAGGCGATCGCCTGCGGGCGCGGACGTGGTCGGCGCGGACGATGCATTCGCACGAGTGCCGGCATCGGCCACGGTGGTGGGCGTGCGTGCGGCGCCCGAGCGCCAGTCACCGTTCTGCCGCATCACTTCGGCAGCCGCGGCGGCGACAGCAGTCGCCTGCGCATCGGCCTTGGACGGGATGCGCAGCACGGCGCCGGTCTTCAGGGCGTTGATGTTGTCGCGATAGAACGCGTCGGGATTGGCCTGCTTGAGGGCCAACAGCATCTGGTTGGTGTCGACGCCCTCGGGCGCCGTTTCATGGGCGATGGCCGAAAGGGTCTGGCCGCGCTCGACCGGGCCGAACGTCTCGCCCGCTGCCGCACGCGGAGTCGCTGCAGGTTTGGCAGGCTTGGCTTCGGGGGCTGGCGCCGGGGCGGGAGCGGCCGCCTGGCTGGTGGTGCTGCTGGCAGCCGGCGGCGTGCTTGCGGCGCGACGCGACGGCTTGGGAGCGACCGCCTGCGTCGGGGCGCGGGTCGCCGGCACGTTGCTGGCCATGCTGCTCGGCGGATCGAGCAGGATGGTGAACTCGCGCAGGCTCTTGCCTGCCGCGTTGTTCACTTCGACCAGGAGATCGAGGTAGGGATCGTTCACCGGTGCGGAGCTGGTGATGCGGATGACCTTCTTGCCGTTGGCGCCATCGACCACCGCGAACTGCAGGGGAACGGCCGGACCGGCAGCAACGCCCGCCTGGGCGGCATCCTCGGCGGAAGCCAGGCGTGCGGTGAGGTTCTGCAGCTCGGCCGGGCTGTCGGGATTGACCGGGATTTCGGCCAGCAACGGCTGTCCCAGGGCGGATTTCACCTGGATCTGGCCCAGTTCCAGCGCAGCTGCCTGGCTGCTGCCCAAGGCAAGCGCCAGCAGCATCGACAGCTTCAACGAACGATTCATCGTGTATTCCCCCGAACGACCCCGACGTTTTTATTGGCTCACCGCGAAACGGTGGCACCTGCAACGAGGGGTCACTTTAGTTAGGTACAAGCCAATCAACAATAGTACCGGCCAGTATTTACAACATCTTGCTGCAGTTTGTTCTTGTCCGTCCGCATCCATCCTTGGCGCGGAACTGCTCAGGGATGGCCGGTTCCCTGCTGCCCGGCCTGGAGCGCCTTGAGCTGCCGCTGCAGGTCGGCGATCTGCTGATCCTGCTGCTTCAGTTTCTCATCTGCCTTGTGCGTCCGGCTTTCTTCCTTCTGAACGTCACCCTGCAATCGCTTTACCTCTCCCTGTTGAGAGGAAATGGCCTGCTCAAGCTGCTTCTGCTGAACGGGGGCCTGGCTTGCCGACGCGGCGGGGTTTTGTGCTGCCCAGGCTGGTACCACAAGCACCAGCCCACACCACAACAGCCTGGACAGCACAACTTTCATTACAGGTAATCCTTGATGAGCAGCTCGGCGACCTGCACGGCGTTCAGTGCGGCGCCCTTGCGGATGTTGTCGGCGACGACCCAGAGGTCGAGGCCGCGCTCGTGCGAGATGTCCTCGCGGATGCGGCCCACGAACACCGGGTCCTTGCCTGCGGCATCGCCCACCGGCGTCGGGTAGCCGCCCGGCTTGCGCTCGTCCATTACCACCACGCCTTCGGCGTTTTCCAACAGCTCGCGCGCCTGCTCGGCGGTGATCTTGTCGCGGGTTTCGATGTGCACCGCCTCGGCGTGGCCATAGAAGACCGGCACGCGCACCGCCGTCGGGTTCACCTGGATGGTGTCGTCCTCGAGGATCTTGCGCGTTTCCCACACCATCTTCATTTCTTCCTTGGTGTAGCCGTTGGGCTGGAAGTCGTCGATGTGCGGGATGACGTTGAAGGCGATCTGCTTGGAGAACTTCTTCGGTTCCACGTCCTGGAAGCTCAGCATCGCCGCGGTCTGCTGGCCGAGTTCCTCCAGGCCGCTGCGGCCGGCGCCGGACACGGACTGGTAAGTCGCCACGTTGATGCGCTCGATGCCCGCCGCGCGATGGATCGGCGCCAGCGCCACCAGCATCTGCATGGTGGAGCAGTTCGGGTTGGCGATGATGCCTCGCGTGGTGTACTCGGCGATGGCGTGCGGGTTCACTTCGCTCACCACCAGCGGGATGTCGTCCTGGTAGCGGTATTCGGACGTGTTGTCGATCACTACCGCACCTGCGGCCGCAGCACGCGGCGCATGCTCGCGGCTCACCGAACCGCCGGCCGAGAAGAACGCGATGTCCACGCCGTCGAAGTCGTAGTCGGCCAGGTTTTTAACGGTGACCTGTTTGCCGCCAAAGGTGATTTTTTCGCCCGCCGAACGCTCGCTGGCCAGCGGCACCAGCTCGCTGATCGGAAATTCGCGCTCGGCCAGGATGGCCAACAGGGTTTCACCCACGGCGCCTGTCGCGCCGACCATTGCCACCTTGTAGCTGCTCTTCTTGCTCATGTCCCGTTATCAGGTAGGAGGAGAAATCGGAAAAACTGCCTTTCGGCACCGATTTCCGCTATGCGCGGAAATCTAGCCGGGGCAGCGTACAAAACAACCTGCGGCACCCATGGGCGTGAAAGTCATCACGCTTTGGATGTCGCCCAGCGGTTCATCACCGCCGGATTCAGCGGCGTCGGCGGTTTTCCGGCCGACTCGCCAAAACCCATCGCCGCGATCACATTATCGACCGCCAGATTGGCCATCGCACGGCGCGTTTCTTCGCTGGCGCTGGCGATATGCGGGCTGAGCACCACATTGTCCAACGACAGCAGGTCCGGATGCACGGAAGGCTCGCCTTCGAAGACGTCCAGGCCCGCGGCGGCCAGCCGACCCTCGCGCAGCGCAGCCGCCAAGGCAGCATCGTCGACGATGCCGCCGCGCGCAACATTCACCAGCACGGCGGAGCGCTTCATCTGCGCCAGTTCCGGCGCGCCGATGGCATGTCGGTTCTCGGGAGTGAACGGCAGCACCAGCACCAGGAAGTCCGACTGGCGCAGCAATTCGTCCTTGCGGACCAGGGTAGCGTGACATTCGCGCTCCATCGCCTCGGGCAGTCGCGAACGGTTGTGATACAGCACCCGCATGTCGAAGCCAAAGGCTCGGCGGGCGATACCCTGCCCGATGCGGCCCATGCCCAGGATGCCGAGCGTGCGGCCATGGATATCCAGGCCCAGCCAGTCGTCGAACCGCATGTTGCTGCCCGGCCAATGCCCTGCCCGCAGCCAGCGCTCGGCCGCCCCGACGCGGCGTCCGGCCGCCAGCATCAGCGCCCAGGCGAAATCGGC
Organism: Dyella jiangningensis; assembly: GCA_000632805.1. Lineage (GTDB taxonomy): Bacteria > Pseudomonadota > Gammaproteobacteria > Xanthomonadales > Rhodanobacteraceae > Dyella > Dyella jiangningensis. The sequence continues at coordinate 2,579,927 of CP007444.1, forward strand.
GACGCTCTCGGTAAGCACTTCGGGCGTGTTGCTGGCCAGGATGCCAGCGCGGGTCAGCGCGTCCAGATCCAGGTTGTTGTATCCGACGCCGAGGTTGGCGAGGACCTTGAGTCGCTGGTTGCCCTCCAGCACGGCACCGTCCACACGATCGGCAAGGCCGACCACGGCGGCGTCGACGCCTGCCAGCTTCTTCCTGAGTTCGTCGGCGGCATGGCGATGCTCGACGGCCTCGGCCTCGACATCGAAGTGTTCGGCCAGGCGCGCGAGCACATCGGGGAACAGCGGGCGCGACACCCAGACTTTCGGTTTGGCGGTCATCAGCTTGTAGGTCTGTTCAACGTCAGGTGGCGCAAACCTCACGCCAAAACTAGGGGATGCGCGGACTGATCTCGCCGACATCGCCGCACTGGGCGCGATGGCGCAAGGCGTGATCCATCAGCACCAGCGCGACCATTGCCTCGGCGATCGGCGTCGCGCGGATGCCCACGCAGGGATCATGACGACCCTTGGTCACCACGTCGGTCGTCTCCCCGGCAAGGTTCACGCTGCGCCCCGGGATGAGAATGCTTGAGGTCGGCTTGAGCGCCATCGAGGCCACGATGGCCTGTCCGGTGCTGATGCCGCCGAGGATGCCGCCGGCATGATTGGACGTAAAGCCGTCCATCGTCATCTCGTCGCGATGCTGGCTGCCATGCTGCGCGACAGCGTCGAAGCCGTCGCCGACTTCCACGCCTTTCACTGCATTGATCGACATCAGCGCGGCCGCGATATCGGCGTCCAGCTTGCCGTAGATGGGCTCACCCCAGCCCGGCGGTACGCCATCGGCCACCACATTGACGCGCGCACCCACCGAATCGCCGGACTTGCGCAGCGCGTCCATGTACGACTCCAGCACCGACACCTCGTGGGCATCGGGCCAGAAAAACGGGTTCTGTTCCACCACGCTCCAGTCGAACGAGCCGGGTGTGATCTCCCCAATCTGCGCCATATAGCCACGCACGCGCACGCCATGGCGCTCGGCCAGCCATTTCTTGGCGACTACGCCAGCCGCCACGCGCATGGTCGTTTCGCGAGCGGAAGAGCGGCCACCACCGCGCGGATCGCGGATGCCGTACTTCTGCCAATAGGTGTAATCGGCATGGCCCGGGCGGAAGGTCTGCGCGATATCGCCATAGTCCTTGCTGCGCTGGTCGGTGTTGCGGATCAGCAGCGCTATGGGGGTACCGGTGGTCTTGCCTTCATAGATGCCCGAGAGGATTTCCACCTCGTCGGCCTCGCGCCGCTGCGAGGTGTGGCGCGTCTTGCCGGTGGCACGACGGTCCAGGTCGGCTCGGAACTCTTCCACGGCCAGCGGCAGGCCCGGTGGGCACCCGTCGATCACGCAGCCGATGGCGGGTCCGTGGCTTTCGCCGAAGGTGGTGACGGTGAAGAGTTTGCCGAAGGAGTTGCTGGACACGAGGCTCGGTCGTCTGCAGGGAAACCCGCACAGCTTAACGCGATGCGGGCATCACTGCGTTCTTTGCCGCGATTTCGCGCCATTCGCGCGCAAGCATGGCGAAAATCGCGTCGTCCACCCACTCCCCGCGATGACGCAAGCTCTCGAGGAAATGAGCCTCCTGGCGCAGCCCCAGCGAGCGCATCAGCGCCATGCTCGGCGCGTTGCGCGGATCGACGGAGACATGAACGCGATGGACGTCCATCCGGCCGAACAGGCCACCCAGCAAGGCCTGCGCGGCCTCGCGTGCGAAGCCCTTACCCTGATGTTCCGGCGCCACCGTGATGCCGAATTCAGCCAGGCCGTCGCCCGACAGGCAAAACGCCAGGTCGCCCACCAGCGCGCCGTCATCGCGCAGACGAATGGCGCGCTGGAGCCATTGACCGATCACCGGAGCGGTGAACGTCGATTGGTTGCGGATGAAACGCTCGACCTCGGCCAACGAGCCCGGACGCCAGTTCTGGTAGCGCCAAACCTCGGGGTCTGCGCGGTAGCCGAACAGCACAGGCGCATCGGCCGGTTGTAGCGCATCGAGCCGGAGTCGTGTCGTCTCCAGCTCCATGGTCTTAGCGGCCCCGGCGCGCCTTCGCCTCGGTGCGGATCGCGTCGGCGTGTTCGATCAAATCGCGGCGCTCCAGCGCAAACACGCCCATCGCGCCGACCTTGAACTCGATCCACACGAACGGTACCTCGGGCAGCACTTCGACCAGCGCGCGTTCGCTCTCGCCCACTTCGACGATCAGCAGGCCGTCTTCGGTGAGGTAGTCCGCCGCTTCGTCAAGCATGCGGATGCAGATGTCCAGGCCATCCTCGCCCGAGGTGAGGCCGAGTTTCGGCTCATGGCTGTACTCGCCCGGCAGCGCGGCGTACTCGTCTTCGGTGACGTAGGGCGGGTTCGACACGATCAGGTCGTAACGACGGCCCTTGAGTCCGCTGAACAGGTCGGACTTGATCGCCTCGACGCGGCCTTCGACGTGCTGGAACACGATGTTCTCGCGCGCCAGCGACAGCGCCTCGTCGCTGATGTCGACGATGTCGACCTGCCAGTCGGGGTTGTACTCGGCCATGGCAATACCGATGCAGCCCGAACCGGTGCACAGATCCAGCGCGCGCTCGACATGGCGATGGTCCAGCCACGGCTGGAAACCCGACTCGATCAGCTCGGCGATCGGCGACCGCGGCACCAGCGCGCGACGGTCGCTCTTGAACTTCAACCCGGCGAACCAGGTTTCACCCACCAGGTAGGCCACCGGCAGGCGCTCGTTGACGCGGCGGTCGATCAGCGCGAGCACGCGGGCGCGCTCCTCGCTGGTGAGCTTGCCTGCGCCGTAGGCCGGCGGGATGTCCGGCGGCAGGTGCAGGCTGGCCAGTACCAGATGGGTGGCCTCGTCGATGGGATTGTCGTGGCTATGCCCGAAGGTGAGCCCTGCCGCGGAAAAGCGGCTCGCGCCGTAACGGATGAAGTCGATGATGGAGGCGAGTTCGTGGGTCACGGCGGCTTGTCAGGCGTCAGGGGGCCGCCAAGTATAGCTGGAGCTGGGCTGTCACCCAGGCGTAATCGGCGCGCGCATCGTTCATACTTGCCGGATGACCTTCAACGTATTCCTCCAATACATCCTTCCCCATCGTGCCCTGTCGCGGGTGGTCTACTGGGCTACGCGCTGGACTTTCAAGCCGTGGAAGGACTTCCTGATCAGCACCATCGTGCGCAATTACCAGGTCAACATGGCCGAGGCCGCGCAGCCTGATCCGCTGGCGTACCAGCACTTCAATGCGTTCTTCACGCGCAAGTTGAGGCCGGACGCCCGGCAGGCCGATGCCGATCCGTCGGCCGTGCTCTCGCCCGCCGACGGCAAGATCAGCCAGGCGGGACGCATCGTCGATGGGCGCATCTTCCAGGCCAAGGGCCAGGAGTACACGGCCGCCGAGCTGCTGGGTGACGAGGCGAGCGCGGCGCCGTATCGCAACGGCAGCTTTGCCACCATCTACCTGTCCCCGCGTGACTATCACCGGGTACACATGCCTTTGAAGGGCACGCTGAAGGAAACCGTGCACGTGCCCGGCCGCATCTTCAGCGTGGCGCCGTTCGCCGTCGAGGCGATTCCGCGGCTGTTTGCCAGGAACGAGCGCCTGGTCTGCCACTTCGAGGGCGAGCAGGGCCCGTTCGTGGCGGTGATGGTCGGCGCCATCCTCGTCTCCAGCGTCGCCACCGTGTGGGACGGCCTGGTGATCCCGCCGTATGCATCGTCCATCCGTCGCAAGTCCTTCGCCGGGCAGAACATCACGCTGGAGCGCTTTGCCGAGATGGCTCGCTTCAACATGGGTTCGACAGTGATCCTGCTGTTCCCGGAGGGCATGGCCGAGCTCGATCCTCTGGCCGCACAGCAGGCGGTGAAGGTGGGCCAGCGACTGGGTCTGCAGCTCAAGGGTTGATGGCGGCGTCAATTTCTTGACGCCGCGGGTGACGTGTTTTGTCGTTTTGTGACGATTTTGGCGCAACCAGTCTTCCGGTATGGCTAAGCTCGCTGCCTGCGCCGCAGCAAGCGAGCGCCAGCCCAGGCCAGACCGAGGAGCCTCCATGCGCATCGTCACCCGCCTCATCGCCATGAACCGCGCCCGCCAGCTGGCGCGCCAGTTCCGCGAGATCGAGCGCAGTGTCCATGCCCTGCCCAAGCGCACCCGCGCCCGGCTCGGCACCATGGCATTGCGTGAAATCGGGCAGGCCTCGCGCTCGGAATTTCCCCACTTGTACGGTACGGCCCCCGAAGAGCGTTACCTCCCCTGGGGCCAGGGCACCGACATCGGCTTCGCCCGCGCGCGCTCGGACAACGCCGAAGTCGCCATGCGCGGCATCGCCTTGTGGCTAGCCGTGGCCTACCACGAAACGAAGGACACCCCGCACGCCAACCTTCGCCCGCAGCATCGCGACCTGATGCGCCTGCTGCGCGAGCTGAAGGAAGCGCACCGCACCGATTCGCCGCAGACCTGGATGCAGGCCACCGCTGCCGCTTGATCACACCGCCCGTGGAAGAAGGAACGCCACCCTTCGGGATGGCGTTCTTTTTTTTGTTCCGTGAGAGCGGAACTCAGCGGCAGCTCGGCACCTTCAGCGACTGGCCGGGCTTGATGTGCTGGTGGTTGAGGCCATTCATCTCCGCCACCTCCTGCACCGAGGTGCAGCCCAGCTTATAGACGATGCTGGTGAGGGTATCGCCGCGTCGCACCGTATAGCTGCGGGTCTTGCCGCTGCTGGATGAACGCGACGACGTAGACACCGGCGGCGGAGGCGACGGCGGCACCACCGGCAACACGGCGGTATGCAGGTCGTTGGCAAGGATCGGCCATGGGCCGTCGGTGCAGCGTGCCTCGTAAGGCTTCTCCAGCACCTTCGGCACCATCACGCGCACGCCGGCCGGCTGACTGACTTGCGGATCGAGCCGGGGGTTGAGATTGCGCAGGGTACGGAACCAGCCGTCAGTCATGCCCGCAGCCGAGCCCAGGCACACGGTCAGTTCGGTCAGCGAAGCAGGACGCTTGAGCACGACGCTGCCTGGCGCGCCATCCACGCGCGGGAAACGCAGGTTGTAGCTTTCCGGGTGCAGGAACAGCCACGCGGCCGCCAGCACCGACGGTACGTAGTCGCGCGTCTCCTGCGAGAGCTGGTTGTAGATGGTCGGGTCGTACAGGCTTACCGACGTGTTGTCGCCCACCATGCGGCGCATGCGCCCCTCGCCGCCGTTGTAGGCGGCCAGTGTCAGCTCGAGATTGTTGTTGAAGGCGCGCAATTGCTCATCCATGTACTCGGCATTCGCGCGCGCGGACGCGGCCGGGTCGAAGCGTGAGTCGAAGCCGTCTTCCGTAGTGAGGCCAAAGCGCAGGCCAGTGGCATACATGAACTGCAGCGGCCCCGCCGCACCCGAGCGCGACACGGCATGCACCTTGCCGCCCGACTCCTTGGCGAGGATGCCGAACAGCAAGGCCTCCGGCAGGTCGGCCTTCTGATACTCGGGCCACATCTGGTAACGCAGGTACTGGTAGTTGATGTAGGCATCCATGAGATTGCCGCGCCACTGCGTCAACCACATCTCCAATGCCGCCTTCACGGGCCCGTTCATCGCGATCAACTGGGACAGTCGCTGGCCACGCAGCAGCGTCACGCTGCGCTGGGCCTCGGGCAGGCTAGCCGCGCCGGTCTTGCCGCTGTCGCTGCCTTCAGGCACTTCGTCGCCCATGGCGGCGAGGTCGTCGCCCAGCGAAAAGTTGCCGTCCTTCAATCGAAGCAGGCGATCGAATGCCGAAAAGAAGCGCTGCGAGTCGCAGCCCGGCGTACTCGGGCAATGCGCGGCGGCGGCCTTCAGCTGGTCGAGCGATGCATCGAGGGTTTTCTGCGCCGCCTGCGTGTTGCCGGCGCGTGCCTGCGTCACGGCGGTTTCGTAGCCACGACTGGCTTGATCGAGTTGGGCATAGAGCTGATTGGCTTCGGGCGACGGCTTGGTGCCGCCACCGTTGCTCGCACAGGCGGCGAGCAGCGCGGTTGCGACCGCGAGAGGCGCCAAGCGCACGGAGCGACGAAATGCAGGAAAAACCATGGACGACTTCACTGGCGGATCAATGGAGGGACCTTACTGCGCATTGCCCCGACGACTCAACCGATCCGACGCGCTTCGCATTGGAGGCCCGTGCCTTCACATGCGCGTGCCCAGGCACTGGCCGCGTGGCTACAATCGACCGGCCAATGGAGGAAGGAACCCATGACTGACATCCTGATCGGCCGCAACGACAGCACCAGCGTGTGCCTGGACCCGCACTACGGCAATCGTCACGGCATGATCGCGGGCGCCACCGGTACCGGCAAATCGGTATCGCTGATGGTGCTGGCCGAGGGCTTTTCGAAGCTGGGCGTGCCCTGCTTTCTGGCCGATGCCAAGGGCGACCTCGCGGGTCTGTCGATGGCCGCCGGCGAGCCGGGCGACAAGCTGAAGGCACGACTGGCCAAGCTGCAGCTCAACGACTGGAAGCCGCAGGCGAACCCGGTGATCTTCTGGGACATCTACGGCAAGCTCGGTCACCCGGTGCGCGCCACCATCAGCGAGATGGGGCCGACGCTGCTGGGCCGCATCCTCGAGCTCAACGACACGCAGGAGGGCGTGCTCGAAGTGGTTTTCAAGGTGGCCGACGATCAGGGCTGGCTGCTGCTCGATCTCGCCGACCTGCGTGCCCTGCTCGGCTTTGCCAGCGAAAATGCCAAGGATATTTCCACCCACTACGGCCTGATCAGCACGCAGAGCATCGCGGCGATCCAGCGCGCGGTGCTGAAGCTGGAACAGGATGGCGCCGACCAGTTCTTCGGCGAGCCGGCCCTGGAGCTTTCCGACCTGATGCGGCAGGACATGAGCGGCCACGGCGTGATCAACATCCTCGCTGCCGATCAGTTGATCCTCAAACCTCGCCTGTACTCCACCTTCCTACTGTGGCTGTTGTCGGAACTGTTCGAACAGCTGCCCGAAGTCGGCGACCTCGATCAGCCCAAGCTGGTGTTCTTCTTCGATGAAGCCCACCTCTTGTTCGACGATGCGCCGCCTGCGTTGCTCCAACGCGTGGAACAGGTGGTGCGCCTGATCCGTTCCAAGGGCGTGGGCGTGTATTTCTGTTCGCAGAACCCGGACGACGTGCCGGGCAACATCCTCGGTCAGCTCGGCAATCGCGTGCAGCATGCGCTGCGTGCGTTCACTCCGCGCGACCAGAAGGCGGTAAAGGCCGCTGCCGAAACCTTCGTGGCCAACCCCAGGATCAACGTGGCCGACGCCATCACGCAGCTGGCGGTCGGCGAAGCGCTTGCGTCAACGCTGCGCGACGGCGGCGTGCCCTCTCCCGTGGAGCGCGTGCTGGTGACCTCGCCCACGGCGCGCATCGGTGCGATCACCGACGTCGAACGCAGCCTTGTGCGCCAGCGATCCCCAGTCGGCGGCAAGTACGACACGGCGGTCAACCGTGAATCCGCTGCCGAGATGCTCGCCCAGCGAGCCAGTGAGAAGACCGCCAATGCCCAGGTCATCGCAAAACGCGGTTCGAGCGATGCCGCCACCGAGAAGCAAGGCCCGGACTGGACTGACGCAGTAAAGGATGCCTTGCTCGGCACCAGTCGTCGCCAGGGCATGATCGAAGCGATGGCGAAATCCGCCAGCCGCGCGGTGGGTTCGAGGCTTGGACAGCAGATCGTGCGTGGCGTGCTGGGCGGCATCTTCGGCGGCAAGCGCTGAAACGCCTCCGATACGCCCAATGATTCGACGCGCGCAAAGTTAAGAGGCCCTATGCCACGCATCGCAACCGTCGACGCCGACACGCCATTCCGTGAGCGCTTCATTGCCGGCCTGGCCTACCCGTTGCGTGGCGGCGGCCTTGCCACCTGCGTCGTGCTGGCGCTCGCGCATTATCTCGCACTCCTCCCCAGTTACATCGGCGTCATCGCGGCGTTCACGCTATGGGGCGCCACCTGGCGCTACGCCGCCACCTGCCTGCTGCACACCGCCAACGGTTACGCCGATCCACCCGACATCGGCGTGGACGAGAATCCCGCCGCCGGCAATGGGCTCACGGCCATCCATCTGTTCGCCTTCGCGCTCTGTTTTGTCAGCGCTGTGTTCTATCCGCAGGCGCTGTGGCCGCTGGTCCTGTTGTTCGCGCTGACCCTGCCCGCCATCGACATGTCGCTTGCCTTCGACGGCAGCCTGGAACTGGCGATGAGCCCGGTGAACTGGTGGGAGGTGATGCGCCGCTTCGGTTGGGCATACCTGATCCCGGTGGGGTTGAACCTGGCGACGGGCGTATTGATCGTGCTCGCATCGGTGGCGGCCACGTTCCTTCCCAGGCTGATTTCGCTGCCGCTGTACGCCTTCGCCTATACCTACCTGATCATCCTCAACCTGCACCTGATGGGCGCAATGATTCACCAGCGTCACGAAAGCTTCGACCTTGAGCCTGAAGCGGAAAAGCTCATGCGCGAGGGCGGCTACGACGACGATGCCCATCTGCTCGAACAGGTGAGAGCCGTTGCCACTACCGATCGTCAAGCCGCCATCGGCATGCTGGTGACGCGCATGCAGGGCCGCAGCGCACCTGCGCAGCTACACCAGGCTTATCGTGAGCTGCTGAGACAAGAGGGCCTGCGCGACGGCCTGCTCGAACATGGACAGATATGGATCGCGGTCCTGCTGGCGAACCATGAATCGCGACGCGCGCTGGGGCTGGTGCAGGAATGCATGGAGATCGAACCCGCGTTCCTGCCGGATGCGCCAGAGCACGCGGACGCGTTGGCCAACCTCGCCGCGCGCTCCGGCATGACGCGCCTGGCGCTCAAGCTATGCAGGGGTTATCTGGCGCATTGGCCGCGCTCGCCGGAAGCACCGCGCATGGGTCTTCTTGCTGCGCGCTTGCTCGGCGACGAGCTTGACCAACGCACGGAAGCGATCGTGCTGCTGGGCAAGCTCGTCGCCGCGTGGCCCGAGCATCCTCTGCATCACGACATGCACGCGCTCGCACGGCGCCTGCAGGACCCGCAGCCCCGACCGGCGTGACGCTCTTCGGACAGAGGCGTCATCGCGCCATGGCCAGCCTGCGCACCTCGATCCCTGCAACCGATACGCCTGACGCCGGCCAGCCGATAGAATCCTCATCGAACACGTATGACGGACGTAACACGATGACCCGCTGGCGACCGCCCGCTCCCCGCTCCACCGCCATCATCACCCGCGATGGGTTCGAGAAGCTCAAGGCCGAGCTCGATCACTTGTGGCACACGCTGCGCCCCGAAGTGGTGAAGGCCCTGGCCGCCGCGGCCGCCGAGGGAGATCGTTCGGAGAACGCTGAGTACACCTATCGCAAGAAGCAGCTGGGCGAGATCGACCGGCGCGTCCGCTATCTCAGCAAGCGCATCCCTTCATTGAAGGTGGCCGAAGGGGCACCCGCGGATCGCGAGATGGTGTTCTTTGGCGCGACCATCGAGCTGGAGAACGTCGAATCGGGCGACAACGTGGTCTATCGCATCGTGGGACCCGATGAGACGGATGCACGCCTGGGCTGGATCAGTGTCGACTCCCCGCTCGCGCGCGCCGTGCTGAAAAAACGCCTCGATGATGAATTCGAGGCGGAACTGCCCGGTGGCCACACGCGCTTCGCGATTGTCGCGGTCAGCTATTAGCGCGCTTACTGGCCCTGCAGCAGCGCCGAGATCTGAGCCCGGTGCGAATCGACGAAGCGCAGGTTGTCGGGATTGACCCAGACCTGATTGAGGTTGTTCGCCAGCGAGGGATCGTTACGGGCCTGCACGGCCATCACCGCATTCATCAACGCAATGTTGGCGACCATGAACTCGCGGGGCGTAAAGCCGTACTTCTTCACCAAAGCGGGAATGCGCTGGTCGCTGGCCATCGCCTGCGCGGCGAGGTCATCCAGGCTGTGTATCTTGGTGGCATCGGGCGCTGCCTGCGGCGGAATGCCGGCGGCGCGCGCCTCGCGGGTCGCCGAAGCGAGGCGATTGAACACGTCGTCGTTGAGCGTGTAGTTCTTGATCTGCTGCTTGTCCGCATCCGGCAGGCCCGACGGCGTCAGCTGTGCATGAGCCAGCGGCGCCATGACGAACAGCAGGCCCAGCACACCCAGGCGGCACAGGCGCAGGACACGGTCGAAAGCAGGCATAGATATCTCCGTCAAAGCCACCGGCACGGGCGCCGAAACCACAACCCTAGCATTCAGCGCTTGAACGAGGGTTCAGTGGCGCAGCAGCTGGTGTACCGCCGACTGGTAGTCCACGTCGATCTGCTTCAGCCGCGCGTCGCGGGCCTGCTCGCTGATCCAGCGTCCATTGCGCGCCTGCTCGCGGATGAGCTGGAACTCCATGTCGATGAAAGGCTTGAGCACGCTCTCGTCGGCCGCGTCGAATCCGGCCAGATCCGGTATGCGTGCGAGATTGGTCCGCTCACGTTCGCCCGCCGCGCCCGGCGCGTGCCCGTAGTCGCGCATGAAGGCAATCAGCTGCTCGCGCAGCGCCTCGGGCATCCCGTCGCGCACCACCAGCACACCGGAGGGGATCAGGCTCGATCGCCAGATCACGCGAACCTGCGAAGCCTCGTTGGGGAAGTTCTGGCGGAACAGATCAAGGTCCGGGTTATTGCAGGTAGCGACATCGACCTCGCCGTTGACCACCGCGAGCGCATTGTTCTGATGATTGGACACGCGCACGTGCGCGAAGAACGTATCCGAATTGAGGCCGCGCGAGGCGAATACCTGTGCCTCCGGTGCAACGTAGCCGGTCACCGACAGCGGCTCGCCCCGCCCATAGCGCCAGTGCCCCGGCTTCGCGACCAGGTCCTTCAGATCATGGATGGGGCTGTCGGCCCGCACGATCAGCATCGCGACGTTGCCCTTGGCGCCATCGCTGCGCACGAACTGCGCCACCACCCGCATGTGCTGACGTTGCACGGCCTCGGTGGCAAGCCGGCCCGACAGGAAAGCGATGTCCACGCGCCTATCGGCGATCGCCCCCGACAGTCCGGCATAACTGCTGACGGACACGATATCGACGGGGTGCCCCGTGTTCTTCTCGAGATCTTCCAGCAACGGTCGCCACTGCTCGCGCGACTCCGCGGCGCTGCCGATCGGAAGAATGCCGAAATGGATCGGGGCTGGCGTTTCCTTTGCGCCGGCACCATCGTCGGCTCGGATAGGATCAGCGCATGCCAGCAGGCACGGCAGCAGGCCAACGATGAAAAGCCGCTGCAGTCTCTCCCCAAAGCGCATCCGACCAGCCTTTTCCATGCTCGTTCCCAGGCGCCTGCCGCCTAGCGTTTTAGCGCGATTGCAGAACCACCGCAATTTCAAAAATGGGAAAGGCCGTTGCAGCGGCTCAGAGCGCCAGGGGTGTCGGATAGCAGCGTCCGTCGCGGCGGGGCTGGTAACAAGCCGCATTCCGATGAAAAGCTTCATCGCCGTTTTCCGGATGCCAGCCGGGAATACCCGACAGCGGTAGCGGCCGCAGATCGAGCGGATCGCGCAATAACCCGCCGCTCCTAACGCTCTCGGCACAGGCCGTGACAGCGCTGTCTGGTGTGCTATCGGCAAGAAACACCACCGCCTTGCCGACCAGCAGTTTGCCTGGCGTCAGGGCGTGCTCCAGCAAGGCGTGGCCGAAGAGATCGATCGCGATGCGGCCATCCCGCCAGGCATCGCGCTCGCGCCAGAACAACGCATGCCAGTCGTGCGCGTCCCATGCGTCCAGCAGGCGACGATCACGCACGACGACGATGACACCGGCTTCGTCGAAATGCGTCATCGCATACTGCGCGCGCGAACGCTGCTTGGAGCCCATGCGTCCGATGTCGATCACCTGCTGCTCGTTGAGCGCCTGCTTGATCCCGGGATAGCGCAGCCACACCAGGGCATTGAACAGGTCGTGCCAGTTGGATTCGCGTGTGGCTATCTCGCCATGGTCGGCGATGCGTTGCTCGTAGTGCAGACCGTCATCGAGCAACGCCGAGGTCTGCGCGACAAAGCGCTCGCGCATCGCCAACGGCCGCGCCGCATTCAATGCATCGATGCCTGGCCACACATCCGCCCGCAGCCAGTGGGCATGGGTATCCCAGTCGCTCAGCGGCGGGCGACGGAATACCTCCGGATCGATCGTGCCGCGGGCGGGCGCCACGTAACGCATGACGCCGCTGCGATCAGCCCGCCAGACGCGCGTGCAGGTCGTGCTCGTCGGCGTCTTCCACCACGACATCGACGAACTGGCCCGGCTTCAGCAGCTGGCCGTTGGCGATATGCACCACACCGTCGATTTCCGGTGCATCGGAGGCGGAACGCGCGACGGCACCGTTGGCGCCAGCCTCATCGACCAGCACCTTCAGCGTGCGGCCGATCTTGCGCTGCAGCTTGGCCGCGGAGATTTCCGCCTGCACCGCCATGAACTGCTCGAGGCGATCTTCCTTCAATTCCTCGGATACGGCGCCCGGCAGTTCGTTGGCCTTGGCGCCGTCCACCGGCGAGTAGGCGAACGCGCCGACGCGATCGAGTTCTGCCTCGCGCAGGAAATCGAGCAGCTCCTCGAACTCCGCATCCGTCTCGCCGGGGAAGCCGACGATGAAGGTGCTGCGGATGGTGAGGTCAGGCACGACCTTGCGCCAGTTGCGGATGCGCTCCAGCGTCTTGTCGATGTTGCCCGGGCGCTTCATCAGCTTGAGGATGCGCGGGCTGGCGTGCTGGAACGGGATGTCGAGGTAAGGAAGGATCTTGCCCTCCGCCATCAACGGCATCACCTCGTCCACGTGCGGATACGGGTAGACGTAATGCAGTCGCGTCCATACGCCGAGTTCGGAAAGGCCTTCGCACAGTTCCGTCATGCGCGTGCGGTAGCTCTTGTCGCGCCACTGGCGCTCGGCGTACTTCACGTCGACGCCGTAGGCACTGGTGTCCTGCGAGATCACCAGCAGCTCCTTCACGCCACCCTTCACCAGGCGCTCGGCTTCCACCAGCACTTCATCGACCGGACGCGACACGAGGTCGCCACGCATCGACGGGATGATGCAGAAGCTGCAGCGATGGTTGCAGCCTTCGGAAATCTTCAGGTACGCGTAGTGCTTCGGCGTCAGCTTGATGCCGGTGTCCGGGATGATGTCCAGCAGCGGGTTGCGCTTGGGCGGCAGCGCCGAATGCACGGCGGTCATCACGCTGGCGTAGTCCTGCGGTCCGGTGATCGCGAGCACGTCCGGGTAGGCTTCACGGATCAGCTCCGAGCGCTTGCCCAGACAGCCGGTGACGATGACTTTGCCGTTCTCGTGCAACGCCTCGCCGATGGCATCCAGCGATTCCTGCACGGCCGCATCGATGAAGCCGCAGGTGTTGACGACCACGGCATCGGCAGCGCCGTAGCTGGGCACGATCTCGTAGCCCTCGACCTTCAGCTGGGTGAGGATGCGTTCGGAGTCGACCAGGGCCTTGGGACAACCGAGGCTGACGAAACCGACTTTGGGCGAGGCCTGCGACATGGACGAGCAACCGTAACTATGCGGAAAACGGACCATTATAGCCCAGGTCGGTCCCAATCCCTGAACCACTACAATGCCGCTCTTGCCATCGATGGAGCGTCGCCATGGGTCAGAACATCAATCTCAACACTACCCGCATGCAGTGCATCGGCGCCTACCTCGCCAAACCCGCAGGCAAATCCAAGGGTGGCATCGTGGTGATCCAGGAGATCTTCGGCGTCAACGAACACATCCGCCATGTGGCCGACGGCTTCGCCCAGGCCGGCTATACCGCCATCGCACCCAGCTTCTTCGATCATCTGGAGAGCGGCGTGGAGCTGGGCTACAACGAGGAAGGCTATGCGCGCGGCAAGGCGCTGGTGACCGAACTCGGCCTGGACCGCGCCGTGGAAGACGTGGCGAGCGCGGCCGAAGCCATCTCATCCGCGGGGCGCATCGGCACGGTGGGTTACTGCTGGGGTGGTACCGTGGCGATGCTCGCGGCCATGCGCCTGGGCTTGCCATCGGTGAGCTACTACGGCGCACGCAATGTGCCGTTCCTTGGCGAGAAACCGCGGGCGCCGGTGATGTTCCACTTCGGCGAGAAGGACAAGAGCATTCCGCCGGAGATGGTGCAGAAGCATCGCGACATGCTCCCGCAGATGGAGGTGTTCACCTACCCCGCCGACCACGCGTTCAACCGCGACGTCGGAAAGCAATACGACGAAGCCAGCGCGAAGCTGGCCTATGAGCGCACCCTCGCCTTCTTCGAAAAGCATCTGGCGCAAGGTGCATGAGCCCGTTCGAGCTGGATCCGCGGCTGGCCAACGACACTCGCCCGGTGATGTCCCTCGCCTTGTGCGATGTGCTGCTGATGAACGATGCGCGCTTTCCCTGGCTGGTGCTCGTGCCTCGCCAGGCCGGCCTCGTCGAGATCTGCGATCTTCCGCCTGAAGCACAGGCCGCTTTGTGGCAGGAGGTGAATCTCGCCGCCCAGGCGCTGCGCTCGCTGTCGCCCTTCGACAAACTCAACCTGGGTGCGCTCGGCAACATCGTGCGGCAGCTGCATGTGCATGTCGTCGGTCGCCGCGAAGGCGATGCCGCCTGGCCGGGCCCGGTGTGGGGCAGCGGTCGGGCGGAGCCTTATGGGGAAGATGCGCTGGCATCGGTGATCGAAAAACTGCGCGCCGCATTGGCGCGGTGAGCGTTGATCGCACGCTGAGCGCGCTCCCTCAAAAGCACAGGCTCTCTGTAGGAGCACACCCAGTGCGCGAACGCCCTTCGCGAAATCCCACAAAAAAAAGCCCGCGAACATCGCGGGCTTTTTTCCTTGACCAACCGTCGATCAATGCTGCTGCGGCGGTGGTTCCGCGGCCTTCACCGGCGCCTTGTAGTCTTCCAGGTCACGCGCCTTGGTATCCACTACGCTGATCTTCTTCAGCGTGCCGCCGTCGTCGTAGTAAACGGTAAAGCCGTAGTCGATCTGCAGGCGCGCCATGTACTGCAGGTGCTGCTTGCGGACCTTGGAATCATCGCTGGGCTCGACCAGCACGGTCTTGGGCAGCTTGCCCTGGTCCTTGAGGTAGGCGAAGTGGCTGCCAGTATCCAGCGCCGACAGCACGGCGCCGTCGACGATGAACTGGCCGTTCTTGTAGGCCTGGATGGTCGCGTCGAACTGGCTCTTCATGTCCGCCGTACGCACTTCGTCCTTGGTGCCACCGCGATGGCAGCCGGCCAGCACCAGCATGCTGCCCAGCAGGATGGCTGCGGTCGCGCGGGTCAGCAGCGTGGGAAAACGGGTCATGCGGAATCTCCTGCAATGCATCGGGGTGAACGTCGAAAGTGTAGCGCCGCGCTGGGCGCCCGCACCGGGTCGGCCCGGTGGCCGTTCAGGTGCGCCTTGGGCCCGTCTCAGGTGCGCGGCAGGGTCACGCCCTGCTGGCCCTGGTACTTGCCGCCGCGGTCCTTGTAGCTGGTTTCGCACTCCTCGTCGGATTCGAGGAACAGCATCTGCGCGACACCTTCGTTGGCGTAGATCTTGGCGGGCAGCGGCGTGGTGTTGGAAAACTCCAGCGTCACGTGGCCTTCCCACTCCGGCTCGAGCGGCGTCACGTTGACGATGATGCCGCAGCGCGCATACGTGCTCTTGCCCAGGCAGATGGTCAGCACTTTGCGCGGAATGCGGAAGTACTCGACGGTACGCGCCAGCGCGAAGGAATTGGGCGGAATGATGCACACGTCCGCCTCGACGTCGACGAAGCTGGTGGGGTCGAATGCCTTTGGATCGACAATGGTCGAGTTGATGTTGGTGAAGATCTTGAACTCGCGCGCGCAGCGCACGTCGTAGCCGTAGCTCGACGTGCCGTACGACACCAGCCTGGTGTTGTCGCGCGTCTTGACCTGGCCCGGCTCGAACGGCTCGATCATGCCGTGCTGTTCGGCCATGCGGCGGATCCACTTGTCGGATTTGATGCTCACTCGGACTCCCGAAGGGGTTGTCAGTCGCGCCGTTGGGCGTAAAGACCGGAAAAATAGCGGAAAAGCGGGTTCAACCGCCAGTCGCCCGGGCCAATTCCCGGGCCAGCGAATCGAGGGAACCGCGTACCAGCGCGGCCTGCGACGGGTCGCCAAGCACGTCTGCCTCCTCGCAACCCGCACCCGGCAAGGGAATCGTCACCGAGGGCGATTCCAGGAGGTGCGCGGACATGGTGCGCAGGATCTCGCGGAGGGCATCCTGCGCATGGTGCGAGCCACGCGCCGACGCGTTCCAGAGCACGACCGGCTTGTCGGGGAACTCCAGGCTGCCGACGAGCCAGTCCAGCAGGTTCTTGAACGGGCCGGGTACGCCATGCGCGTATTCCGGACAGGCGATCAGCAGCGCATCGCTCTCGCCAACGAGCTGCCGCAAGGCGGCGGCGCTGGCTGGCAGCGCCTCCATCTCATCGTCGGGATTGAACAGCGGCAGGGCCGCCAGTCCGTCGTAAACGCTCAGGTGAAGTGCCGTGGGCGCGAGACGCGCTGCGGCATGCAGCAACGCCGTATTGCCGGACCGCCGACGCAGGCTGCCGGACAGACACAAGACGCGCAGCGGCTTATCCCGTCCGGCATCCGGACTCACGGAGCGCCCTGCACCATGATCTTGCCCAGACCCAGCGACTTGTTGCGCGGCTGGCGCGAGAGCCGGCCGGCCGCATTGCGGGCGATTTCGCGGTAACGCGCGGCGAGATCGGAGTCGGGCATCGCCACCACGGTCGGCGTGCCGCCATCGGCCTGTTCGCGGATGCGAATGTCCAGCGGCAACGAACCGAGATACGCCACGCCGTACTGCTCGGCCATGCGCTGGCCGCCGCCCTCGCCGAAGATGTGTTCCTCGTGGCCGCAGTTCGAGCACACATGGGTAGCCATGTTCTCGATCACGCCCAACACCGGCACCTCGACCTTCTCGAACATCTTCAGCGCCTTGCGTGCATCCAGCAGCGCAATGTCCTGCGGCGTGGTGACGATCACGGCGCCCGACACCGGCACCTTCTGCGACAGCGTGAGCTGGATGTCGCCGGTGCCAGGCGGCAGGTCGATGATGAGGTAATCGAGCTGCTCCCAGCGGCTGTCGTTGAGCAGTTGCATCATGGCCTGGGTGACCATCGGGCCGCGCCAGATCATGGGCGTCTCTTCGTCGATCAGGAAGCCGATCGACATGGCCTGCAGGCCATGCGCCTCCATCGGGATGATGGTCTTGCCGTCCGGCGATTGCGGTTTGCCGCTGATGCCCAGCATGCGCGGCTGGCTGGGGCCATAGATATCGGCATCGAGCACGCCCACCTTGGCGCCTTCGGCCTGCAACGCGAGCGCCAGGTTGGCCGACACCGTGGACTTGCCCACGCCACCCTTGCCCGACGCCACCACGATGATGTTCTTCACCCCCGGCTGCGGTCCAAGCGTGCCCTGCACCTTGTGCGAATGGATGCGCGTACCGATCGAGACGGCGGCGGAAGCGATGGCCGGGTCGGCCTCCAGCACTTGCTTGACGCGAGCCGTCAGCGCGGCGATGGCCCCGTTGGCGGGGTAACCCAGCTGGATATCCACCGAAACCCGGTCGCCATCCACGCCGATCGCGCGTACGGCATCGACCAGCGGCGCGCCGGTGTGGGGATCGACCAGTTCGCCGAGAAGTTGGCGTACCAGGGCTTCGCTTGCCTGCGTCATATCGAATCGTGGACCGTCATGGGGATTACCCATTATGCCAGCCGCAGCCCCCGGCCCGGCCCGCTGCGACGCTCTCGCAATGCAACTTGACGCTCCCTCCTGACCTCGGTCAGGCTCCAAACATACGCTTTCGTACGGGAGGACCACCCATGAAGTCATTGCTTCGCACTGCCGTCGTCGCCGCCCTGCTGCTGGGCACCGGATCGGTGTTTGCCGCCGAGACCACCCCGGTCGGCACCTGGAAGACCATCGACGATGAGACCGGCAAGCCCAAGTCCATCGTGAAGATCACCGACGAGGCCGGCGAGCTCAAGGCGACCGTGCTGGAAGTGCTGCAGTCCGACGACGGCCCACACCCGATCTGCAAGAACTGCGACGGCGAGCGCAAGGACAAGCCGATCGAAGGCATGAACATTATGTGGGGTGTCCACAAGGACGGCGACGTGTGGGACGGCGGCAAGATCCTCGATCCCAAGACCGGCAAGGTCTACAAGGTGAAGCTGCAGCCCAGCGAAGACGGCAGCAAGCTCACCGTGCGCGGCTATATCGGCTTTTCGCTGCTGGGTCGCAGCCAGGAGTGGCAGCGGCAGCAGTAACCTGCTTTGACTCCCTCTCCCCTCTGGGGAGAGGGCTGGGGCATTGCCACCTTGACGGTGGTGAGGGCCCAAACTCACGCAAGACCCAATGTCATCTGTGGGAGCGCACCCTGTGCGCGACAGCAAACTCGCACGTCGCCGCCATATAGGCCTGTCGCGCACAGGGTGCGCTCCCCACAACGGCGATGCGGCTCAGGCCGAATCCGCGCGATGCACCGCCACGCCACGCGCCGTGAACGCCGAACGCGCGGACCGGTCCGCCGAATGCTCCACCACCAGGTGCTGTACCCGTGACAGCTCCGCCACCTGATGCGTGGCGACGGCGCCCAGCTTGTCGTCGGTGGCGACCACCACCGTCTCGTCGCTGGCTTCGATCATCGCGCGCTTGAACAGCGCCTCTTCGCTATCGAAACCCCACAGGCCGTGCGCCGCATCAATGGCGCACGCACCCGGAAAGCAGAGGTCCGCTCGTACCCGACGCACCTGCTCCACGGCCTGTGCCCCGATGGTGCCGCCGATGCTGGCGTCGACGCGGCCGCCGATCAACAACACCTCGAAACCCTCGCGATCCAGCAGCAATTGCGCGATATGAGGCGCGTTGGTAATCACCGTGAGCTGCGCGTCGGTCGGCAGGATGGAGGCGATGGCCACGTTGGTGGTGCCGGTGTCGATCAGCAGCGTCTGGCCACGCTTCACCAGTTCCGCTGCCTTGCGCGCCAACGCCTGCTTTCGTGCGGAATGCTCGCTTCGACGTTGTTTCAAGGGCGCCGGCGTCGCCGTCGGCAGCAACGCCCCGCCATAGACACGCTTGCACAAGCCCAGCGCAGCCAGTTCGCGCAGGTCACGCCGAATGGAGTCCTCGGATACGTCGAACGCCGCCGCGAGTTCCGTCGCGACGACGCGCCCGTCGTTGCGCAGCTTCGCGAGGATGCGCTGCTGTCGCTCCTGCGGCAGCGCCCCGCTGTCAGGCGCCGGCTGTGCAGGCTTAGCCATGGCTGGCCTCCGCCTCGCCACGGTCAAGCAGATCCAGTTCGCTCAGCCGCGCACGCAGGCCATCGGGCTCCTGGAACCACCAGCCGTGCATGCCCAACGCCTCGGCGGCAGCCACATTGCGCTGCGAGTCGTCGATGTAGAGCGCGCGTGCCGGATCGACCGCGTAGCGTTCAAGCAAGCGTTGATAGATACGTGGATCGGGCTTGATCAGCCGCTCCTCGCCCGACACCACGATGCCCTCGAACCATTGCAGGAATGGAAAGCGCTGCCGCGCAATAGGGAACGTTTCCTGCGACCAGTTGGTGAGTGCGAGCAGACGCACGCCACGCGCCTTCAACTCGGCGAGGAGTGCCACGGTGCCTTCGATGGGACCCACCAGGGTTTCTTCCCAGCGCAGGTGATAGGCGTCGATCAGGTCTGCATGCTCGGGATAGCGGCCACGCAGCAAGGCCGTCGCTTCGGACCAGGGACGCCCCGCATCCTGCTGCTCGTTCCATGCGCTGTTGCACACTTCGCGCAGGAACCAGTCCATGCGCTCTTCGTCATCGATCAGCTGCCGGTAGAGCCGACGCGGATCCCACGCAATCAATACATTGCCGAGGTCGAAGACCACGGTGTCGACAGGCTTGCTCATCGCTGCACGATCCTCGCCGAAAGCCCCACCAGCACCAGCAGCCCCGCCACGGCCGCGAACGCCACCGGCAGGCTGCTGGCATGCGCCACGAAACCGATCAGCGCGGGGCCACTCAGCAGTCCTGCGTATCCCAACGTCGTTGCCGTCGCGATCGCGATCGCCGGCGGCGTGCCGGGCAAGCGACCGGCCGCGCTGAACATCACCGGCACGATGTTGGACGCACCCAGGCCAATCAAGACGAAGCCACCGAGCGCAGCGAGTGCGCCAGGCGCCCATGCCACCACCAGAAATCCCGCAACGGCCAGCGCGGCGCCGGTGCGTACTGCCCATACAGGCCCAAAGCGCGCGATGAGGCGATCGCCCGTAAGGCGACCCAGTGCCATCGCCACCGAGAAGCAGGCGTAGCCGAAACCCGCCGATGCAGCGGCAAAGCCGCGGAAATCGCGCAGGAACACCGCGCTCCAATCGAGCATGGCACCTTCGGCGAGGAAACTGGCGAAACACATCAAACCGAGCAGCCACGCCAGCGCATGTGGCATGCCGAACGCGGCCTTTCCGGTTTCGCTCGGCTGTGGCGCGTCATCGAGAAGATCACCGCGCAGCCACAGCACCAGTCCAAGCAGGATCGCGGCGATCGCTGCGGCTGCGATGGGCAACGGCAAGCCGACAGCCAGCAATCCACTGACCACCGCCGCACCGGTCAGGCCACCAACGCTGAAGAGTCCATGGAAGCCGGACATCAACCGACCGCCATCCAGCCGTTCCACGTCGACGGCGTGCGCATTCATCGCCACGTCAACCGCGCCGAGCATCACGCCGAAATAGAACAGCGTCGCGACCAGTGCCGCGATGCTCGATGCCATGGCCAGCACCGGCAGCGCCAGGCACATCAGCAAACCCGAGGCGACGATCAACGTGCGATTGCCCAACTTGTGCGCGAGCCAGCCCACGAACGGCATCGACAGCATCGAGCCGCCGCCGAACACCAGCAGCGCCAGGCCCAGTTGCGCATCGTCCAGACCGAGCCGCGCCTTGGCATAGGGAACCATGGGCGCCCAGGCGGACATGCCGATGCCCGACACCAAAAAGATCACGCGCGTCGCTCGTCGCGCGGCGGGCAACGTGCGGGCCTCAGGCAGGCCATGGACAGGGTTGGGAATGGCTTTCACAACGAATGCTTGAGGAGGCGAAGGACGCCATCAACGTATCAAATCGTGCAACAACGTGCAATATCGTGATAATCATGCACTCATGACGGCCCCCATGCCGCCATGCCGGCGCCCTTCCAGGCACGCATGCTGGCGACCTGCCCGCAAGGAACGCCGGACCTGCCTACCATCCTCACCCACGCGGTTGTCCCACTGATGCTTGGCGCTGCCGCGCGTCGCCGCGTCGTCAGCCAGCGACTGCTTGCCGCCGGCGCCATCGCGGCGATGCTGCCCGACGCCGACGTCGTTGCGTTCAAGCTGCACATCGCGTACGCCGATCACTTCGGCCACCGCGGCGCGACGCATTCCGTCGCATTTGCCGTCCTTCTCGCGCTGATCGCCGGCCTTGGGTACCGGCGATTGAACAGCCCGCCTTGGCAAAGCGGCCTGTTCATCGGGCTTGCCGCACTCTCGCATCCACTGCTCGATGCATGCACTGACGGCGGTCTTGGCGTAGCGCTGGGGTGGCCCTTGAGCGATGCGCGGTGGTTTGCACCGTTTCATCCCATCCCCGTCTCGCCGATCGGTGCGCGCTTCTTCAGCGAACGCGGATGGCAGGTCATGGCCTCGGAGTTCTGCTGGGTATGGCTGCCAACGGCCGTCATCGCTATTTGCATGGTGGCCTGGAGGCGGACGTCCAAACGGGCGTGATCGCGCTGCGGCGCCGGTGGCGAGGTTTCCAGGGGCGCCATGCCATAATGCACAACCCCCACGCAGCCGCTTTCGCCCATGAGCCGTCGCCTACTCGTCACCAACGCCCTGCCCTATGCCAATGGCCCGCTGCACCTGGGTCACCTGGTGGGCTACATCCAGGCCGATATCTGGGTGCGGGCGCAGCGGATGCAGGGCAACGAGACGATCTACGTCTGCGCCGACGATGCCCATGGCACGCCGATCATGCTGGCTGCCGAAAAGGCAGGACTCTCGCCGGAGACTTACATCGAAGGCATCCGCGTGGGTCACGAAGCGGACTTCGCCGCGTTCAACGTGGCGTTCGATCACTACCACACCACGCATTCGGAAGAGAATCGCGAACTCGCCTCGCTGATCTATACGCGCCTGCGCGACGGCGGCTTCATCGCGCGCCGCGACATCCAGCAGCTGTTCGATCCCGAGAAGCAGATGTTCCTGCCGGACCGCTACATCAAGGGCACCTGCCCCAACTGCGGCACGGCCGACCAGTACGGCGACAACTGCGAGAACTGCGGCGCCACCTATGCGCCCACCGACCTGATCAATCCGTATTCGGTGATGTCTGGCGCCACGCCGGTCCTGCGCGATTCGGAGCACTACTTTTTCGAGTTGGGCAAGTTCGAGCCGCTGCTGCGCGACTGGTTCGCCGGCAAGCTCACCGACGGCCGGTCTGTCGCCAACAGCGGCGTAGTGGCGAAGCTGCGCGAATGGCTCGATGGCGGCCTGAAGGATTGGGACATCTCGCGCGATGCGCCCTATTTCGGCTTTCCGATTCCCGATGCGCCGGGCAAGTTCTTCTATGTGTGGCTCGATGCACCGGTGGGCTACCTCGCCAGCTTCAAGGCGTTGTGCGATCGCACCGACCTGAAGTTCGAGGATTTCCTTGCCACCGACAGCCATGCCGAGATGCACCACTTCATCGGCAAGGACATCATCAATTTCCACGGCCTGTTCTGGCCGGCCATGCTGCACGGCGCGAACTTCCGCACGCCCACTGCGCTGCACGTCAACGGCTACCTGACGGTGAACGGCGCGAAGATGTCCAAGTCGCGCGGCACCTTCATCCAGGCACGCACCTATCTGGATGCTGGCCTGCATCCGGAATTCCTGCGCTACTACTTCGCCAGCATGCTGAGCGACACGCCGGTGGACGTGGACCTGGACTTGAAAGCCTTCGAGGAGCGCGTCAATTCGCACCTCGTCGGCAAGTGGGTGAACATCGCCAGCCGCACCGCCGGCTTCGTGCAGAAGTATTTCGACGGACGCCTCGCGCCCGCCTTCAGCCATGAAGAGCAGGAGCTGTGGCGCGAGCTCCTTTCGCTCTATGGCGACGTGCCGGCGCTGTATAACAGCGGTGAGTTCGCCGAGGTCACGCGCCGCTTCGTCACCATGGCCGACATGGTCAACGGTTACATCGCCGCCAAGGCACCGTGGGCCATCGCCAAGGACGAATCGCGTCGCGGTGAACTGCACCAAGTGTGCTCGTTCGCACTTGCCGCGTTCCGCCTGCTGGCCGGCCTGCTCAAGCCCGTTCTGCCCGCCACCGTGGAAGCAGCCGAGCGTTTCCTCGCGGCACCCATCAATGACTTTGACGATGCGCGCGCCGAACTGCACAACCACACCGTGAATGTGTTCGAGCCGCTGCTCGGACGCATCGACCCCAAGCACGTCGTGGCGATGGTGGAGATGTCCAAGGACTCCCTCGCGCCCGCCGACAAGCCCAAGCCCGCCCCGAAGAAAGCCAAGGACACCAGCAAGCCCATGAGCGAAGCCAGCGCCACTCCGACCGCCGCCACCGACGGCCCCGCCGTGATCGGCATCGACGATTTCGCCAAGCTCGACCTGCGCGTGGGCAAGGTCACCGCGTGCGAATTCGTGGACGGCTCGGACAAGCTGCTGCGCTTCGAACTCGATGCCGGTCCGCTGGGCACGCGCCAGATCTTCTCCGGCATCCGCGCCGCCTATGGCGAGCCGGAGAAGCTGGTAGGCCGCAACGTGGTGTTCATCGCCAACCTGGCGCCGCGCAAGATGCGTTTCGGCCTCTCCGAGGGCATGATCCTCTCCGCCGGTGATGGCGGCAGTGATCTGTTCCTGCTGGACGCCGACCAGGGAGCGAAACCGGGCGCAACCGTTCGCTGAGAGCGCTTGCTCCACGCCGCCACGATGACACTCGCCGACCGCATCGACGCCCTGCTGCCGCAGACGCAATGCGAGCAATGCGGCTTCCACGGCTGTCGCCCTTATGCGGAGGCGATCGCGTGCGGCGAAGCACCGATCAATCGATGCCCGCCGGGTGGCGCAGCGGGCATCGCACGTCTCGCCGAGTTGCTGGACGTGCCCGTCCTGCCGCTCGACCCGGAGCATGGCGTGGAAAAGCCGCGCATGCTTGCGCGGGTCGTGGAGGCGGACTGCATCGGTTGCACCAAATGCATCCAGGCCTGCCCCGTCGATGCGATTGTCGGCGCGGCGAAGTTGATGCATACCGTCGTCGCCGACGACTGCACCGGCTGCGAACTGTGCGTACCGGCGTGTCCGGTGGACTGCATCGTGCTCGAACCCATGCCACTTGCCCAGGTGGAAGATCCGGCGCACGCCGATGCCGCACGCGCCCACTTCGAGCGCCGCGAAGCGCGACTTGCCCGCGAGCAGGCGCAGCGCGATACCGAACTGGCGGCTCGCAAGGCCGAGGTCGCCACAGCCGCGCAGTCCAACCCCGTGTTGGCCGCGCTCGCTCGCGCGCGCGCGAAACAAGAAAAAGGAAACGCCACGTGAAGAAGGCCGATGTCGTCGAGCTGTTCACCCGGCTGCGCGAACTCGATCCGCACCCCACCACGGAGCTCAACTACACCACGCCGTTCGAGCTGCTGGTGGCGGTGGTGCTGTCGGCGCAGGCCACCGACGTGGGCGTGAACAAGGCGACAAAAAAGCTTTACCCGATCGCTAACACACCGCAGGCGATCCTCGATCTCGGCGAAGAGAAGCTCAAGCCGTACATCAGCACCATCGGCCTCTTCAACAGCAAGGCCAAGAACGTCATTGCGCTGTGCCGCATCCTGGTCGAGCAATACAGCGGCGAAGTGCCCGACACCCGCGAAGCGCTCGAGGCATTGCCAGGTGTAGGGCGCAAGACCGCCAACGTGGTGCTCAACACGGCGTTTGGCCATCCCACCATTGCGGTCGACACGCATATCTTCCGCGTCGCAAACCGCACGGGACTCGCACCCGGCAAGGACGTGCGCGCGGTGGAAGACAAACTCGAGAAAGTCGTGCCGCCGGAGTTCAAGCAGGACGCTCATCACTGGCTGATCCTGCATGGCCGCTACGTATGCAAGGCCCGCAAGCCCGACTGTCCGCGTTGTGTCATCCGCGACCTGTGCCGTTACAAGCACAAGACGCTCGATGACGAAAAAGCATGACGAGTGGCATAGACCAAGCGCTTCACGCGACCAACCCTCATGTTTTCATCAGTGTTTCGCGCAACTTCATCAAGCTTGAGGTCGCGATCGAGCCTATGGTCAAACCTCCCCCGGAACCTCGCACCCCGTCAGGAGGCCATCATGAAGCGCTTGATTCTCCCCGCCGTCATTGCGCTAGGACTTGTCTTCGCAGGCACCGCCAGCGCCACCGTTGAAACCTATACCGTAGACCTGAACGGCTATGCCGTTATTGGTTTCGTCGGACACAATCCCGAAGACTTCGCCCGGGCCCAGCAACAGGCCCAGGGTTGGGAACGCGAACGTCATCTCATGCTCAAGCCGCAGTCGATCAAGGCCGTGGCGATCGATCAGTCGCAGGGCGTTGCCCTGAATGATGCACAGCTCAAACAGGCGATCATCGCAGCCGCAGTGGCGAAAGGGCCCTGAACCCGTTTCCATGGCGCCCCTTTGGGTGCCCATCGCAGGGAACCAGACGGCGGGCTTCGGCCCGCCGCCTGGTTTCTGGCCACCCCACAATTGACGTCGCCCGTCTCAACGGCCAACGTGACGGCTACCGTCGGCAAAAGATCCACAAAAGGAAGTCTGGGGATCATGGCGACGGACGGTGGCATGGGCCACGTTTTTCCGAGGCCGATACGGGTGCCTGCGCATGCATATTCTGCTGGTCGAGGACGATGCCGAGCTGGGCGGCGCCATCAAGCACGCGCTGGAGCAGCAGTCGTACGCCATAACCTGGCTGCGCGATGGTCGCGAAGCCAGTGAGGCGCTGCGCGGCACGCCGGTCGACCTCGTGCTGCTGGACCTGGGGCTGCCCGGCAAGGACGGACTTGAGGTACTTGCCCAGGCGCGACGTGCGGGCGTGAAGACCCCTGTGCTGGTGATGACGGCGCGCGACGCGCTGGAAACGCGCATCCGCGGCCTGGACCTGGGTGCCGACGACTACCTGGTCAAGCCGTTTCACCTCGGCGAACTGTCCGCGCGCATCCGCTCGCTCACCCGGCGCACGCAAGGCCTGGCCGACAACCTGGTCGAGGTCGGTGGGCTGCGCCTCAACCTGGCCACGGCCGAAGTGGAATTCCGCGGCGAGCTGGTAAGCCTCACCCGCCGCGAATTTGCCTTGCTCCGCGTGCTGATGGAGCGCGCCGGCCGCATCGTGCGTCGCGAAACGCTGGAAAATTCGGTGTACGGCCTGGACACCGTGGTCGAGCGCAATGCCATCGAAGTGCAGGTGCATTGGCTGCGCCGCAAGCTCAGCGCCGAGGTGATCCATACCGTGCGCGGCATTGGCTACATGATTCCGCGCGAGCCGAAATGATGACGGACACGCATCCCGCGAGCCTGCGCACGCGCCTGACGTGGTTGATCATCGCGGTGATGGTCGCCGTGCTGATTCCGCTCGGCTGGATCAGCTATCGCCGCGAGCTGCGCGAGATGAACGAATTGCTGGACGGCCGACTCGCACAGGCGGGCCGCACGCTGGGCACGCTCATCGCGCATGGCGAACTGCCGCAACGCGACGCCGACCTGCCGGGCATCAAGCAGGATGGCGAGATACGACACCACGGTGTGGTGGTGTCCGTGCATCCACGCAACTACGAGCCGGAGGTGGGTTTCCAGGCTTATGATCCGCGCGGCGAACTGATCGCGGCGACTTCGAATCTGTCCGACTTGCCGCCGCCGTCGAGCGACGAACGCGGCTTTCGCGACATCCGCCACGAAGGCCGGCTGTGGCGCACCTTCACGTTGCAGAACCGCGCAAACCTGGTGATCCGCATCGGTGAGCGTTCGGACAATCGACAGGACATCGCGCGCGGCCTGGTGATCGAACACACGCTGCCGCTGCTGATCGGCCTGCCCCTGCTCGCCCTGCTGGTGAGCCTGGCCGTAAAACGCGGCCTGCGCCCGGTGGCGGTGCTCACCGAAATGCTGGACCGGCGCACGCCGGGCAGCCGCAAGCCCATGCCTGCCAACGTCGCGCCACAGGAGATCAAGCCGTTGATCGTCGCGCTCAACCAGCAGCTGGAACGGCTGGAGGATGCGCTGGAACGCGAGCATCGCTTCGCCACCGATGTCGCGCACGAACTGCGCACGCCATTGGCGGCGACGATGATTCATCTGGAAAGCGCGATGATCTCGGACGACCCCACCGAGGTGGAGTTCACCGTGCGCAACGCGCAGCAGAGCATGGCGCGGCTCGGCCGCCGCGTGGAGCAGATCCTGGCCATGGCGCGCCTCGAAGCCGGTGCAGCCTCGCAGCAGCGCACAGGCCTGGACCTGGTTCGGATAGCCACCGAGGTCATCGAGGAACTGGCGCCACTGATCGCGGAAAAGGACATCTCCGCCAGCCTGAGCCATGACGACGGGCCGGTGATCGTGCGCGGCCACGAAGTGGCGCTCACCGCCATGTTCCGCAACCTGATCGAGAACGCCCTGCGCTACACCGAACCCGAAGGCCAGGTCGAGGTGGCCATCCATCGCGACGGCCCCATGGCCGTCATCGACATCTACGACAACGGCCCCGGCATTCCGGAGGGACGCCGCCAGGCGGTGTTCCAGCGCTTCCATCGTGAAGAGGAAAGCGCCACGCGTGGCTATGGGCTGGGATTGAACATCGTGCAGCGAGCGATCGAACTGCACGAGGCTTCCGTCGAGCTGCTTGAGTCGCCGCTGGGTCGGGGGTTGCTGGTGCGGATCCGGATCCTGGCAGAGGCGGCGTAGGTCGCGCTTTTCTCGCCCCCTCTTCCGCCTGCGATCCAGGGAGTCCCGTGGGACCGACACTTTCTCTCCACCGGGACGACCTTCGGGTCGCCGGAGAGAGAAGGACGCTTCGTAGCGAGCTGCGCTAAAGCCCCTCTCCCGCTGGGAGAGAGATTGGGTTCGGGTACGGCGCTTGCCGAACCTTCGGCTTTTCGCTCCGCACGCCCCCTCATCCGCCTGCCGGCACCTTCTCCCCAAGGGAGAAGGATTCTTCGTAAGTAGGTCTGCGCTAAAGCCCCTCTCCTGGTCGGAGAGGGATTGGGTTGGGGTGCGGCGCCTGCCGAACCTTTCCGCCCCCGCTTAGCCCATACCCTCATCCACTCCCGCACGACAAAAGTTTTGTCTATTGACATCCCTGGGCATATCCACCGTCGTCTCAACGCAACGTGGCACACCAAAGCTTCGCACCACCGCCCAGCCTTCTTTCAGCCACCCAAAAGGTTTCCACAAGATTGGGTTGAGATCATGAACTCATCGGGCCCCGCGCCTGCACCGAGCCATGACATGCCCTTGCTTCCGCGCTCCCGCGCCTCCGGACCACCTCACGCCCAGCTGTCCTCGCCGTGACCTCCCTGTAACGGCGCCGCTTTCCCGGCGCCATCCGCGCGCCCACGTTCCGCTGGAATCTCCATGCTTGGTCTAGTCCGAATCGCCCTGTCGCGACCGCTCACCTTCATTGTGCTGGCGATCGTCATTCTTATCGCCGGTCCGCTGGCGGCCGTGCGCACGCCCACCGACATCTTCCCGAACATCGGCATCCCGGTGATCAGCGTGGTGTGGACCTACAACGGCCTGCCGCCCGACCAGATGTCCGGCCGCGTCATCTACTACTACGAACGCCAGATCACCACCTCGGTCAACGACATCGAGCACATGGAGTCGCAGTCGCTGCCGGGCGTGGGCATCGTGAAGATCTTCTTCCAGCCCGGCGTGGACATCCGCACCGCGACCGCGCAGGTCACCTCGATCTCGCAGACGGTGGTGAAGCAGATGCCGCCGGGCATCACGCCGCCGCTGATCCTCAACTACAACGCCTCGACCGTGCCGGTGCTGCAGATGGCGCTGTCGAGCAACGAGCTGTCCGAGTCGAAGATCCGCGACATCGGCCAGAACTTCATGCGTCCAACGCTGATCTCGGTGCCCGGCGTGGCGATCCCCACGCCGTACGGCGGCAAGCAGCGCCAGATCACGCTCGATCTTGACCCGCAGGCGCTCGCCGCCAAGGGGCTGTCCGCGCAGGACGTGGGCAATGCGCTGTCAGCGCAGAACCAGATCATCCCGGTGGGCACCGCGAAGATCGGCACCTACGAATACCACGTGCAGCTCAACAACAGCCCGACGGCGATCGAGGAGCTCAACACGCTGCCGGTGAAGACCGTCAACGGCGCCACCATCACCATTGGCGATGTGGCGCACGTGCGCGACGGTGCACCACCGCAGAACAATGTGGTACGCGTTGACGGCAAGCGCGCCGTGCTGATGCCCGCGCTGAAGAACGGCAATGCCTCGACGCTCGACGTGGTCGCCGGCATCAAGAAGCTGCTGCCGCTGATCAAGGAAACGCAGCCCTCTTCGCTGAAGATCTCGCTGCTGGCTGACCAGTCGGTGTTCGTGAAGTCCGCGATCAGCTCGGTGGCGCGCGAAGGCATCATCGCCGCCCTGCTCACCTCGGTGATGATCCTGGTGTTCCTCGGCAGTTGGCGTTCCACGGTGATCATCGCCGTCTCGATTCCGCTGTCGATCCTGTCCGCCATCGCCTTATTGGCCGCGTCCGGGCAAACGCTCAACGTGATGACGCTGGGTGGTCTCGCACTCGCCGTGGGCATCCTGGTGGACGACGCCACGGTGACCATCGAGAACATCAACTGGCATCTCGAACAGGGTAAGGACGTACACACCGCCATCATGGATGGCGCCAAGCAGATCGTGACGCCGGCCTTCGTCTCCTTGCTGTGCATCTGCATCGTGTTCGTGCCGATGTTCATGCTCAACGGGATCGCCGGCTTCCTGTTCCGCCCGATGGCGCTGTCGGTGATCTTCGCCATGGCCTCCTCGTTCCTGCTCTCGCGCACCCTGGTGCCGACGTTGGCGATGTACCTGCTGAAGCCGCATCACACCGAGCACGGCAAGGGCGATCATCCGGAAGACCCGTACATCAACCACCACGAAGGCGACCAGCCGGCGCCGCGCCGCCGGTCCACGCTGATGTCGCGCCTGGTGTCGATGCAGCAGCGCTTCGAGCACCACTTCACCCGCGTGCGCGACATCTACTACGCGACGCTGAGCATCGCGCTGGCCCATCGCCGCAAGTTCGTCCTCGGCTTCCTCGGCTTCGTGCTTGTCTCGTTCGCGCTGGTGCCGTTCCTTGGCCGTGACTTCTTCCCGGAGGTCGATGCGGGCTCCATCGCCCTGCATGTGCGTGCCCCGATGGGTACGCGCGTGGAAGAGACGGCCGCGGAGTTCGACCATATCGAGGCAGCCATCCGCAAGGTGATTCCGCCCGACCAGCTCGAGACGGTGATCGACAACATCGGCCTGCCGCTCAGCGGCGTGAACCTGGTCTACAACGCCAGCGGCACCATCGGTCCGCAGGACGGCGACATCCAGATCGTGCTGAAGGATGGCCACGGCCCCAGCGAAGACTTCGTGCGCGAACTGCGTGCCAAGTTGCCACGGGAATTCCCCGGCACGCAGTTTGCGTTCCTTCCGGCGGACATGAGCACGCAGATCCTCAACTTCGGTGCGCCGGCGCCGCTGGACATCAACATCACCGGCCGCGATCGCGAGGGCAATGAAGCCTATGCCATGGCTATGATGAAGGAGCTGCGCAAGGTACCGGGCATCGCCGACGTACGCCTGCAGCAGAGCTCCAGCTATCCGCAGCTCAACGTCAAGGTGAACCGCACGCGTGCCGACCAGCTTGGCGTGACCGAGCGCGACGTCACCAACAGCATGGTGGCCTCGCTCGCCGGCAGCTCGCAGGTGGCGCCGGCCTTCTGGCTGAATCCGAAGAGCGGCGTGTCCTATGCGATCGTTGCCGCCACGCCGCAGTACCGCATGGACAGCATGGCCGACCTCGCCAGCCTGCCGGTCACGGCCGGCGGCAAGAGCGCGAGCCAGATCCTGGGAGGCCTCGCCACCTTCACTCGCGAGCCCAGCGCCGCGGTGGTATCGCACTACAACATCATGCCGGCGTACGACATCTACGCCACCGTGCAGGACCGCGATCTCGGCGCGGTGTCGGCCGATGTGCAGAAGGTGCTCGACCACTTTGCTGCCACGCGTCCCAAAGGCACCGTGGTCGCGCTGCACGGCCAGGTCGGCACGATGAACGAAGCGTTCGGCGGCCTGATCTTCGGCCTGGTCGGCGCGATCGTGCTGATCTACCTGCTGATCGTGGTGAACTTCCAGTCGTGGCTCGATCCGTTCGTGATCATCACTGCCCTGCCCGCGGCACTCGCCGGCATCGTGTGGATGCTGTTCATCACACATACCACGCTGTCGGTACCCGCATTGACCGGCGCCATCATGTGCATGGGCGTGGCCACCGCCAACTCGATCCTGGTGGTGAGCTTCTGCCGCGAACGCCTGGCCGAGCATGGCGACGCCATGAAGGCCGCGCTCGAAGCCGGTTTCACCCGTTTCCGTCCGGTCTGCATGACCGCGCTGGCGATGATCATCGGCATGCTGCCGATGGCGCTGAGCCAGGAACAGAACTCGCCGCTGGGCCGCGCCGTCATCGGCGGCCTGCTGTTCGCCACTTTCGCCACCCTGCTGTTCGTGCCGGTGATCTTCAGCATCGTGCACGGTCGCGAGCAGGCGCAGCCGTCACCCGATTCCCTGATTGGAGATACCGTTCATGCCGCATGATGCCCATGCCGCCACGACGCCGCGGCAACCGCCCAATGTGTCCAAGGCATTGCGCGCAGGCATTGCCCTGGCCGTGCTGGCCACCATCGCGGGCATTTCCGTGCGCGCGTACGACTACCACCGCGTGGTGAAGTGGACCGATGCGCAGGTTCTGCCGAGCGTGCAGGTGATTACACCGGATGTCGGCGGCAACGCCGAGGGCATGAGCCTGCCCGGCCACCTGGACGCCTGGATCAGCGCGCCCATCCATGCACGCGTGGGTGGCTACCTCAAGAGCTGGGACCACGATATCGGCAGCCAGGTCGCCGCGAATCAAACGCTGGCGACCATCGACACACCGGAACTCGACCAGCAGTACGAACAGGCCAAGGCCAATCTCGCGCGCGCGAAGGCCAATGCACGTCTTGCCGCGTTGACCGACAAGCGCTGGAAGAACCTGCTCGCCTCCAACTCGGTGTCGCGCCAGGAAGCCGATGAGAAGGCGGGCGAAGCCGAGGCGGCAGAAGCCAACGTGCAGGCCGCGCAGGCCGATATGGACCGCATCGCGGCGCTGGAAGCGTTCAAGCGTGTGACCGCGCCGTTCGCTGGCACGGTCACTGCGCGTCACACCGACATCGGCGACCTGATCAGCGCCAACGACAGCGGCCCCGCCCTGTTCACCATTTCCGACACCAGCCGCATGCGCTTGTATGTAGAGGTGCCGCAGGGCTACGCCAGCGCGATCAAGCCGGGCATGAGCGTTCAGCTGGACGTGCCGGATCATCCGGGCGAGCAGTTCACCGGCCACCTCATCGGCAATGCCGGCGCGGTGAACCAGGCCTCCGGTACCGTGCTCGCGCAGTTCGAAGTGGACAACACCAAGAACGCGCTGATGCCAGGGGCCTATGCCGAGGTGCACCTGCCGACCGACAAGGGCGGCCACCTCATCACCGTGCCGGCCACGGTGCTGCTGTTCCGCGCGCAGGGCCCGCAGGTGGCCGTGCTGGGTGCGGGCAACAAGGCCGAGTTGCGCAAGGTGCACATCGCGATGGATCTGGGCGATCACCTGCAGATCGATCAGGGCTTGAAGCCCGGCGACCGCATCATCGACCATCCGCCCGATTCGCTGATGCAGGGCGACCAGGTGATGGTGGCCACCGCGGCTGCCAACGCGAAGAAGGAGTGACACTGATGCGCGGTGGTCTCCCCTTGCGCCTGTGCGGTCTCGCGACGGTTGCAGCGCTGTCGGCGTGTTCGCTCGCGCCGACGTACCAGAAACCCGATGTCGGCACGCTGCCGGCCTCGTTCGCCGGCCAGACGCAGGAGGGTCTGTGGTCACCTGCGCATCCGGCCGATACGGCATCGCGCGGTCCTTGGTGGTCCGTGTATGGCAACCCCGAACTCGATCGGCTGGAAAAACAGCTCGATGCCGCCAATCCCTCGCTTTCGGTAGCGTTGGCGCGCTATGACGCAGCGCGTGCCGTGGTCGGTGAGGTGCGCTCCGATCTGTATCCGCATCTGGGTGTCGGTGGCAGCGACCTGCGCAATCGCCAATCCGACAACCGCCCCCTGCGCGGCAGCAACCAGCCCAATGAGTACAGCGCCGACACCGTCGGTTTCTCCGCCGGGTACGAGTTGGACCTGTGGGGCCGCGTGCGCAATGAAGTTGCCGCGGGCAAGGCTGACGCCACGGCTGCGGAAGCCGATCTCGCTTCCGCCAGGCTCAGCCTTGAGGCGCAGCTCGCCAATCTGTATATCCGCCTGCGCGGCTACGACGTGCAGGATCGCATTCTCAAGGACACGCTGGACGCCTACCGCCAGGGCCTGGACATGACACAGCGCCGCTTCGAAGGCGGCATTGCCTCGGGCCTGGACGTGAGCCGTGCCAAGACCCAGCTCTCCGACGCGATGGCCCAGGTCTCCGAAGTGGAGGCGCAGCGTGGACTCACCGAGCACGCCATCGCCACCCTGGTCGGTGAGCCCGCATCGACTTTCAAGCTGTCCACCACCGACGCGCCGCTGCCGGTGCCAGCGATTCCGCTCGGCGTGCCGTCGACCTTGCTGCAGCGGCGCCCCGACATCGCCGCTGCCGAACGGCGCGTATTCGCGGCGAATGCGGAGATCGGCGTGGCACGTGCAGCATTCTTTCCGCGCATTGGTTTGTCCGCCGTGTTCGGTTGGCAGAACACCGGCGGCGAGCTGCTCACCGCGGGCAATCGCTATTGGGCTCTGGGCCCGGAACTCGCGATGAGCCTGTTCGACGGCGGTCTTCGTCACTCGCGCGTGCAGGCCGCACAGGCG
Organism: Dyella jiangningensis; assembly: GCA_000632805.1. Taxonomy (GTDB): domain Bacteria; phylum Pseudomonadota; class Gammaproteobacteria; order Xanthomonadales; family Rhodanobacteraceae; genus Dyella; species Dyella jiangningensis. The sequence continues at coordinate 2,614,110 of CP007444.1, forward strand.
AATCTCGATGCGGCCGCCGGGCAGTATCGTCAGGTCGTGTTGAACGCCTTCCAGCAGGTGGAAGACAACCTCACCCTGCTGCAGCAGTTGGGCAAGGAAGCGCACGAGCAAGATGACGCCGCCAGCTCGGCGCGCGACTCGCAGACCATCGCCACGAATCGCTATCGCGAAGGCGCGGTGAATTACCTCGACGTAGTCAGTGCGCAGACGGCCGCGCTGCAGGCCGAGCGCAGCGCCGAACAGGTGCGCACGCGTCGCCTGCAGGCCAGCGTGGAACTGATTCGTGCACTGGGCGGCGGCTGGGACACCGCGCAACTGGCCAGCGACGACAAGGCTCTTTCAGAAAACACACCCCGGGCCCGCTGACGCATCGGACCTACACCGACGCGTCCGCCCGGGGACGTGGAACCCGTTCACATGCGGAGGGAGGGGGAAGCCGCGAACAGGTTCGTGACACCCCGGGCCCACTGACGCGCCGGACCTACCACCGACACGCCCGCCCGGGGACCTTGGAGCCTGTTCGCGCGCGGAGAGAGGGGGAGGCCGCGAACAGGTTCCGTTGCCGGGCCGCGTCCTATGCAGCCCTTCTCACACCTTCGACGCGCTGGTTGAGCTGGTGCCAGTCCACCACCAGCTCGCAACCGCGCGATGACGCATTGCGACCCCATTCGCGCAGCAGTTCCAGGCACGCCTGGTCGACGTGATGAAGACGATCGACCACCAGCTGCAGGCGCGTGTTCGGCGGCACACGTTCCAGCGTGCGCGCCACTGACGGCACACGCAGGAACGTGGCCGAACCTTCGAGACGCAACGACGCGTTGCCGGGCTCGTCATGCTGGTGCAGCTTCACCTTGAGCCGCGACGAATGCAGCGCGAGTCGGAACAGCGACAGCGCGAAACCGACCAGTACGCCGGCGAGCAGATCCGTCGCCACGATGGCCAGCGTGGTCGCAACATAGATCCACGCGGTGCCCGTGCCGTATTGCGCCAGCACCTTCACCTGCTTGAAGTTGACCATCTTGATGCCGGTGTAGACGAGGATGCCCGCCAGGCACGCCACCGGCGTCATGCGCATCAGCCACGGCAACAGTGCCGCGAACACCAGCAGCCACACACCGTGCATGATGGTTGCCATGCGCGTGGCCGAACCCGCCTGCACGTTGGCGGCGCTGCGCACGATCACGCCCGTCATCGGCAAGGCACCCAGCAGGCCGCACAGCATGTTGCCCACGCCTTGCGCCGTGAGTTCCCGGTCGTATTGCGTACGCGCGCCATCGTGCATGCGATCGACGGCGGCGGCCGACAACAAGGTTTCCGCACTCGCGATGAAGGCGAACGTCAGTGCCGCGATCAGCAGCGACGGCTCGAGCAAGCCGGCAAGGCCGCTCCAGCTCGGCAGGGCCACTGCCGCCAAGAGGTTGGATGGCACGTCCACCGTCTTCACCGGCAGGCTCATCAGCTGCACCGCGGCCGTGAGCGTCACCACCGCCAGCAAGGCTCCGGGCACGAACCGCAGTTTCGCCGGGCGCAGTTTTTCCCAGCCAAGCATGATGGCGATGGTGGCTACGCCTACGCCCAGCGCGGCCAGGCTTCCACGCTCGCCCTGCACCGCGTCGACCAGCGCACGCGGCCACGCGGCGAAGTTCTCGAGGCCGCGTGCCTTGGGCACGGCATCCATCAATACATGCATCTGGGAAGCCACGATCAGTACGCCGATACCCGACAACATGCCGGCGACGACCGCCGGCGAGCACATGCGGAACCACACGCCGGCACGACACAAGCCGGCAGCGATCTGGATCAGGCCCGCCAGCAACACGACGGGACCGAGCGCAGCGACGCCGTGCTCACGCACCAGCTCGAACACCAGCACCGCAAGACCTGCGGCTGGACCGCTCACCTGCAGCGGCGAACCCGCGATGGCGCCGACCACCACGCCACCGACGATGCCGGTGATCAGCCCGGCGGCCGGCGGCATGCCCGAGGCAATGGCGATGCCCATGCACAACGGCAATGCCACCAGAAACACCACGACCGAACCGAGCAGGTCGCGCCCTAACACGCCTTGAGAAAAATAGCGCTGTATCACGACGGCATGCCTCACGCGGCCGACGTGGCTGGCATCGAGAAGCGCGCATGCGGCGTCGCTTCCGGCACCCTGCCCTTGCCCGGTTCGATCAGCACGAAGCGTCCCCGCTGTGCATCGAACGCCTTCAGTTCGGCATGGGCGATGTCATACACCCAGCCGTGAATGCTCAGTTGTCCGCTGGCCAGCGCGGCAGCCACGGCAGGCAAAGTCCGCAGATGCTCCAATTGCCCCACCACGTTTTCCTCGGTGAGGCAACGCAATGCCTCCGCACCGTGCAGCCCCGGGCCGTTCTGTTCTACGACGTAGCGTGCGACGTCCGCGTGCTTCATCCACGCCGCCACCGAAGGCATGTCCTGCACCAGCTCTGGATGCTGCAGGGCTTTCATCGCTCCACAATCCGAATGCCCGCAGATCACGATATGGCTGACCTTGAGCACCTTGACGGCGTATTCGATCGCCGCAACCACACCGCTCACGTGCTGCGCGTACGGCGGCACGATATTGCCGATGTTGCGATAGACGAACAGCTCGCCGGGCTGCGTGGAAAACATCATCTCTGGCATGACGCGGGAATCGGCGCACGTGATGAACATCGTGCTTGGGCTCTGGCCCGCGGCCAGCTTGCGAAATACCTCGCGCTGCGCGGGGAACACCTCGTTGCGGAACTGTTCGAAACCTTCGATCAAACGCTTCATGCGAAAACTCCAGGCAATAGCAATGGGCGATGCCCGCGACGCCGTGCGCCGGCGAGGCATCAAGAGCGAAACGTGAGGATTGGCCAGCACCGGTGGCCAACGCGCAGGGCGTTACTGCATACACGAGGCGTGCATGCCGGTGATTACAGGCCGGGCAAAGGGGACGCTTGCCTCACGCGCATGCCCCAGGCATGCACGCAACGATTCAGGCAGGCAGCGGCGCTGATCAGGCCGCTTCGGGCGGTCGCAGCAGCCGGGATGGATCGTGCGGGCTCACATCGTGGGCGCCAGCCACCGGAGGACCCGCGGGCATGGGCGCCCACAGGTGTGCGGCGTCGAACGGATGGAGGATGTCGTCCATGCCGCCGCTGGTGTTGTCGTCAAGCGATGCGGTCGCCGACGTATCGGTGGCGGTGCCGTTCTGCACGTCGTCCGCCATCGCGACCACGAGCACACTCTTCTCGCCCGCCTGCGCCGGAGCCGCTGCAGGCAATGGGCGCACGGGCACGCCGATCAGCAGCAAAACGCTGAACACGTAGGCGAGCCATGCGGCAAAGGGAGAAGAGAGGCGACGCGAGGTCATGCGTCCAAACTATCGGAAAGCACTCATGCATCGCAAGTGTTTGCGATGACGTGATGACAAATTGCGTGCGCCAGCTCAGGAAACGTTTAGCCATCCATTGCGCGAAACGCAAAAAAGAAACGGCGGGCAAGGCCCGCCGTTTCTCCATCCTTGGGTCGAACTCCCTTGCGATAGTCGTGGCGCTTAGAACGGGTAGTAGCGGAAGGAGGTGAAGAACATGTCTTCCTTGGCCTTCGGCGAAGCGGCACCGTTGGTGAGCACGCCGTTGACGAAGCCCTGGCCGGCGAACGCTTCCTTCTCGGTGTGCGAGTACTGCGCACCGAACTGCATCTTGCCGAACTTGCCCTGGTAGAACTTCCACCAGAAGCCGGCGGTGCCCTGCCAGATGTCCTTGGCATTGCCCACGCAGGTGGCCGCGGCAGCACCGGCGGTGTCGCAACCGCTGTTGTTGTAGGCCGGGTTGCCGTAACCCAGGGCCGTGGTGCCGGACATGAAGTCCTTCTTGGTCGCCGACTCACGGCCACCGAACAGATAGACGTCCACATCCGAGTTGGCGTGCCAGGTCAGGCCGGTCAGGATCATGTTTTCCTTGATCGGAGCCAGGTTGCCGTTCGGGCTGAAGGTCACGTCGGAAAGCTGGGCGCTGCCGTAGCGACCGATGCCCTTGCCGGCCATGCCCGAGATCTGCCAATCCAGGGTCTTGTCGATGAGCGGCAGGATCGCGCCGAAGCCCCAGCCACCGCCGTAGGTGTCATGGTTCTTGTACGAACCATTGACGGCGTAGCGGTTGTAGAACGCGCGGCCCAGGCCGAACACTTCGTAATGGCCGTAGCCCGGATCCATCGCGAACTTCACGATGACGTCAGGCATGTGGTTGAGCGACAGCGTGTTGGCCGAGTCGAAGCCCGAGCCCGCCGTGATGTTGTAGGCGGTCTGCTGCACCGGCGCCTTGGACTGGTTCGGGCTGCTGTAGAACGTGGTCTGCGGGTTCTCGAGCGAGATACCCAGCCAGTACTTCTTGTCCCAATCCTTCACCAGGCGGATCTGCGCCTGACGTGCCCAGGTGAAGCCCGGGAGGTACTGGGCATCGATCTGCGGCGGGGTCAGCTCGGTGCGCGGGGTGATGCCCTTGCTGTTGAGCGTCAGCAGCGACCAGTTCTGGCCGGCCAGCAGGTGCAGGCCTTCCTTGTCCCAGTCGGAGGTCAGGTAGACGTTGCGCATGCGCGGGTTGAACGAGTTGGACTCGTTCGAGTTCGCGGTCTGGGCGCCACCCAGGAAGTCCATTTCGATGTAACCGGCGAGATGGGTGTTCGGGTTCACGTCACCCTGCGCGAGAGCCGACAGGCGGCTCTGGCGAGCGCTCATGCGGAACTCGGACATGTGCTGGGTCTGCACGTTCTTGTACGGAATCGCGCTGTAGTTGGAGGCGATGTCCGCGCCTTCCTGGGCCGAACGGTAGATCGATTCGGCCGCGAGGAAGCCGCCGAGCGTGATGTTCACGCCCTTGTAGGCCAGCTTGTCGGCCGACTTCTTCATCTGGGTGTCGGTCGCGGCGACCTGCTTCTGCACCTGCTCCACGGCCTGGCCGGTGGACACGTTGATGTCGGACTGAGCATCCGTACGCTGCTCCAGCTCGACGACCTTCGCCTGCAGTGCCTGCAACTGGGCCTTCAGCGCTTCGATTTCGGCGGACTGCGCAGACTGCGTGGTGGTCTTCGAGGTCGACTTCGCCGGGGCCGGATCGGCCATCACGTGGAAGCTGGTAACGCCCAAACCGGCAGCAACAGCTACCGCGAGCAACTTGGAACGCATGGATATTCTCCGCATGTAGGTAGGAACCACCTGGACCGCCCCCTTTCGATCTCCGGCCGTCCAAGCACGATCGACGCGCAGCATGCGGTGGCGTCTTTACCGTTACATGCACGTTATGTGACAGAACCAAGACACCGCTGCGCTCGAGCCCGTCAACGGGTCGCTAACAAGCGCACTCGCCAAGCCCAGCCCTCGGCAGTCCGGCGCTGGCTGCTATGCTTGGTTGATGGAAAACCTCTGCAACAGCATGGCCGGCCGCATGGCCGAGCGCTTTCGCGGCTTCCTGCCGGTGATCGTGGACGTGGAAACCGGCGGCTTCGACGCCGAGCGCGATGCACTGCTGGAGATCGCCGCCGTGGTCCTGCGCATGACCCCCGAGGGCTACCTGCAGCCGACGCCGGCGGTGGCGGCGCACGTGCAGCCATTCCCGGGCGCGAACATCGATCCGCGCTCGCTGGAGATCACCGGCATCGATCCGGACAATCCGTTGCGAGGCGCGCTGGACGAGCGGCTGGCGCTGGACCATGTGTTCAAGCCCATTCGCGACGCCATGCGCGACATGGATTGCCAGCGCGCCATCCTGGTCGGCCACAACGCGGCGTTCGACCTGGGCTTCCTCAATGCCGCCGTGCGCCGCGTGGGGCACAAGCGCAACCCGTTCCATCCTTTCAGCTGTTTCGACACGGTTACCCTGAGCGGCCTGGCATTCGGCCAGACGGTGCTCAGCAAGGCCGTGCAGGCCGCGGGCATCCCCTTTGACACGCGCGAGGCGCACTCGGCCATTTATGACGCCGAGCGCACGGCGGAGCTGTTCTGCACCATCATCAACCGTTGGCGCCGGCTCGAGGTGTTCGAGCGGGAGCAGATCGGCGTTGAGTCGCTGTAAACGCGGAGCCCGTGCGGCAGGCCCTTCGGGACGGCCGACTTAATTCCTTTTTTATCAGCGTCATATGACAAGACTTGCGCATTGTCATATAGCTGAAACATTGAACTCATTTCATTGCAACACGGGACACATGAAATAGCGGCGGGCGGGAATCCCCCGAGACCCTTATCGCTCAAGGAGCCACCGTGTTGAACTCAACCAAATACCTCACCACTGCCGTGTTCGCCGCGGCCTCGATGTTCGGCATGGCGGCTCACGCCACCGACATCACGGGCGCAGGCTCGAGCTTCGTCTACCCGGTGCTCTCCAAGTGGTCCGCAGGCTATGCCGAGAAGACCGGCAACAAGCTCAACTACCAGTCCGTCGGCTCGGGTGCCGGCGTGGCGCAGATCAAGGAAGGCACCATCGATTTCGGCGCGACCGATGCGCCGGTGAAGGCTGAAGACCTCGCGCAGTTCGGCCTGGGCCAGTTCCCGGTCGTGGTGGGTGGCATCGTGCCGGTGGTCAACATCAACGGCATCGAAGCCGGCCAGATCAAGCTGGACGGCGCCACGCTCGCCGACATCTTCCTGGGCAAGATCACCAACTGGAACGACCCCAAGATCGCCGCGCTGAATGCCGGCCTGAACCTGCCTGCCGGCAAGATCACCGTCGTGCACCGCTCGGACGGTTCGGGCACCTCCTTCAACTTCACCAACTACCTGTCGAAGGTGAGCCCGGAGTGGGCAGGCAAGGTGAAGTTCGGCACGGCCGTCGACTGGCCGACCGGCGTGGGCGGCAAGGGCAATGAAGGCGTGTCGCAGTACGTCAAGCAGATCAAGGGTTCGATCGGCTACGTCGAATACGCCTACGCCGTGAAGAACAAGATCAGCTGGGTGAACCTGAAGAACGCCGCCGGCCAGGTCATCGCGCCGAGCGCCGACGCCTTCGCCGCCGCCGCGGCCACCGCCGACTGGACCAGCGCCAAGGACTTCAACCTGATCATGACCAACGCCCCAGGTGCACAGGCGTGGCCGATCACGGCGACCACCTGGGTGGTGATGTACAAGAAGCCGAAGAATGCCGAGCACACCAAGGTGGCCTTCGAGTTCTTCAAGTGGGCCCTGGAAAACGGCCAGAAGGATGCCGCCTCGCTCGACTACGTCGCGCTGCCGGACAGCCTGGTCAAGAAGATCGAGGCTTACTGGAGCACCGAGTACAAGCACTAAGGCATCACGTCTCGCCGGTCATGCTACGGCAACCGGCGAGGCCTACCCTCAGGCTTGAAGCAAGGTATGGCCGCCCGACTCACCTCGGGCGGCCTGTTGTTGAAAGGCGCCGCGTGACGGCGCATCGTCAATGATCGGCTGGGCCTGCATTGCCCGGCCGACAGCCACGAGAGGGATCGCAATCACATGCAAGCGAATGTAGGCGCCGTCGCCTCGACCATGGTCCAGGAGGAACGCGCGCATCGCGATGCGCGACACGACCGCCTGTTCTCCTGGCTGCTCAAGGGTTGCGCCCTGCTCGTGCTGGCCAGCCTGCTTGGCGCCGCCGGCGCCACGCTGTGGGGCGGCCGTCATGCGTTCGGCACCTTCGGCTGGCATTTCCTGTTCAGTTCGGCGTGGGATCCGGGTTCGGACACCTACGGCGCGCTCGTACCCGTCTACGGCACCATCGCCACCTCGGTGATCGCGCTGATCATTGCGGTGCCGATCAGCTTTGGCGTGGCGCTCTATCTTTCCGAAGTGGCGCCAACCTGGCTGCGCACGCCGGTGGCCTCGGCCATCGAGCTGCTCGCCGGCATTCCTTCGATCATCTACGGCATGTGGGGCCTCTTCATCTTCGCGCCCTTCTTCGCCGACCACATCAAGCCCTGGCTCACCAACTACCTGGGCAACAAGCCCGACGACGGCAAGCTGTCATGGGTGGCGCAGCACACCTTCATCGGCAAGCTGTTCGGCAGCGACTATCCCTTTGGCGCCAGCGTGCTCACCGCGGGCATCGTGCTGGCGGTGATGATCATTCCGTTCATTTCCTCGGTGATGCGCGAAGTGTTCCAGACCGTGCCCACGCGCCTGAAGGAATCGGCGTATGCGCTGGGTTCGAGCACGTGGGAAGTGTCATGGGACATCGTGCTGCCCTACACCCGCTCGGCGGTGATCGGCGGCATCTTCCTCGGCCTCGGTCGTGCGCTGGGCGAAACCATGGCGGTGACCTTCGTGCTCGGCAATGCGATGCAGTTCTCCGCGTCCATCCTGGACCCGGGGGCATCGATCGCCTCGACCATCGCCAACCAGTTCAGTGAGGCCGCGGGCCTGCAGAAGTCCACGCTGATGGCTCTGGCCTTCCTGCTGTTCGTGGTGACCTTCATCGTGCTGCTCATCGCGCGCTGGATGCTGCGTCAGCTCGCCCACAAGGAGGGTCGCTGATGGCCGGCAACTCCGCTCTTTACCTGCGTCGTCGCTTCACCAACGCGCTGGCGCTGACGCTAAGCACGATGGCAACGATTCTGGGCCTGATCTTCCTGGCCTGGATCCTGTGGGAGACGCTGCGCCAGGGCATCGGCGCGCTGACGCCCAAGCTCTTCACCAAGATCACCGCCTATGGCGAGGACGGCGGCCTGGCCAATGCCATGGTCGGCAGCTTCATCATCAACCTGATCGGGATTCTCATCGCCACGCCGATCGGCGTGATGGCTGGTGCATGGCTCGCCGAATATGCCAATCGTACGCGCCTGGGCGAGTCGATCCGCTTCCTCAACGACATTCTGCTGTCGGCGCCTTCGATCGTGCTCGGCCTGTTCGTCTACACCATCATCGTGTTGCCGACCACCGCGATGACCTCCGGCAACACCACGTTCTCCGGCCTTGCCGGTGGCGTCGCGCTGGCGCTGATCGCACTGCCGGTGATCGTGCGCACGACCGACGAGATGCTGCGGCTGGTGCCCTCCACGCTGCGCGAAGCCTCGCTGTCGCTGGGCATCCCGCAATGGAAGCTCACCACGCAGATCCTGATGCGTTCGGCGCGCTCGGGCATCATCACCGGCGTGCTGCTCGCCCTCGCGCGTATCAGCGGCGAAACCGCACCGCTGCTGTTCACTGCGTTCGGCAACAACTACATGACCGTCAACCCGATGGACAAGATGTCCAGCCTGCCGCAGGTGATTTACCAGTACGCCAACGACCCGGGCGAAGGGATGCACGCCATCGCCTGGGCCGGCGCGTTCGTGCTCACCATGTTCGTGCTGCTGCTGAGCCTTGCTTCCCGTCTGGTCCTTTCCCGCAACAAGGTGTCCCATGACTGAGTCCGCTGCCGCTGGCATCCACCCGCAGTCCGCGGCTTCGCCTGCCCCGATCGCGCCCACCAAGATCAAGGTGCGCGACCTGCACTTCTACTACAACGGTTTCCATGCGCTGAAAGGCATCAGCATGGACATTCCGGAGAAGAAGGTGACGGCCATCATCGGCCCGTCCGGTTGCGGCAAGTCCACCCTGCTGCGCATCTTCAACCGCATCTATGCGATCTACCCGAAGCTGGAAGCCAAGGGCGAGATCGTGCTGGACGGCGAGAACATCCTCGACACCAGCTATTCGATGAACCGCCTGCGCAGCAAGGTCGGCATGGTGTTCCAAAAGCCGGTGCCGTTCCCGATGACCATCTTCGAGAACGTGGCCTACGGCATCCGCCATCACGAGAAGCTCTCGCGTGCCGACATGGACATCCGCGTCGAGCAGGCGCTGCGCAGCGCCGCGTTGTGGGACGAGGTGAAGGACAAGCTCAAGCAGAGTGCGCTGGGCCTCTCCGGCGGCCAGCAGCAGCGCCTGTGCATCGCCCGCGGCATCGCGCTGAAGCCCGAAGTGCTGCTGCTGGACGAGCCGACCTCGGCGCTGGACCCGATCGCCACCGGCCGCATCGAACAGCTGGTGGAAGAACTCAAGAACGAGTACACCATCGTCATCGTCACCCACAACATGCAGCAGGCGGCCCGCTGTTCGGACCTCACCGCCTTCATGTACCTGGGCGAGCTGATCGAATTCGACCGTACCGAACAGATCTTCACCAAGCCGGGCAAGAAGCAGACCGAAGACTACATCACCGGTCGCTTCGGCTAAGCGCTATGCTCCCTCTCCCCTCCGGGGAGAGGGCCGGGGTGAGGGGCCAGTCTCGCGGCAACCTTCACTTGCTCCAACTCATCGCACGAGAATCCACATGAGCGGCAGCAGCAAAGAACACATCATCAAGAGCTACGACGACGAGCTGACCCGCCTCACCGGCGAAATCGTTCGCATGGGCGAGCTTGCGGTGAGCCAGCTGGAGGCGGCCATCGACGTGATCGACCGCCGCGACGAGCGCGCCGCGCAGCACGTGGTCAACAACGACGACGCCATCGACCTGCTGGAGCAGGAAATCAGCCACGACGTGGTGCGCCTGCTCGCGCTGCGCGCGCCGATCGCCGGCGACCTGCGCAACGTGTTCGCGGCGCTGCGCATCGCGGCCGACATCGAGCGCATCGGCGACTACGCCGCCAACGTGGCCAAGCGCTCCATCCCGCTGTCGATGGTGGCACCGGTCAGCCCGACCAGCGGCCTGGGCTACCTCGCCGAGCTGGCTGCACAGGAAGTGCGCGACGTGCTTGTCGCCTACCGCGACCGCGATGCCGAACGCGCCTACCAGGTGTGGAAGGACGACGCCGAGCTGGACGAAGCCTATACCGGCTACTTCCGCCAGCTGCTCACCTACATGATGGAAGACCCGCGCAACATCACGCCGTGCACGCACCTGCTGTTCATGGCAAAGAACATCGAGCGCATCGGCGACCACGCGACCAACATCGCCGAAAGCATCTGGTACCAGGTCAACGGCGAACCGCTCACGGCGCAGCGCGCGAAGCGCGATTTCACGTCGAATCCAGAGCTGACCAAGCTGGGCAACAAGGACTGAGCCAAGCCTTCGGCTTTTCTGTGGGAGCGCACCCTGTGCGCGACAACCTGACGGAGCGGTGACAGCAACGCTCCCAGTCGCGCACAGGGTGCGCTCCCACAGCAGCATCGAACACTGCGTCAGTGCGCCCCGCCGGTGAGTTTCAACCCCACCATGCCCAGCACCACCAGCGCCACGCAGGCCAGCCGCAACGGCGAGGCCGAATCACCGAACAACACGATGCCCAGCAACACCGCACCCACGGCACCGATGCCCGTCCATATCGCATAGGCCGTGCCGATCGGCAGTGTTTTTACTGCCATCGCCAGCAGGACGATGCTGGCCGTCATCGCCGACACGGTGATCACGCTGGGCCACAAACGGCTGAAACCTTCGGTGTATTTGAGCCCGATCGCCCAGACCACTTCGAACAGTCCGGCAAGGACAAGATAGATCCAGGGCATAAGACCGCTCCTCTGGAAAGAGCAGGGTCGTCCCCGCGATAAAGCATGCATGCGGGGTCGTCCCCACAGACTGGCCCCGTTGCAGGGCCAGCTACGTCATTCTACACCAGCCGCCTGAACGCCTTTTCAGGACGTGATCTTGCTGCCCAGCTCACGCGCTTCGCGACGTGCGCGCGCCGAGTGCACGATGCCGTAGACGCCGATGACGATCCATGCGACCTGCATGAGGAATGCTGGCCAGTTCATCGCCACACCGAATATCAGCGACAGGATCACACCCAGCGCGCCCAACACGTTCATCAGCTGATAGACCAGCCCGTTGCCGTGCAGCTTATGGGCCTGCAGCAACAGGAACGCCAGCAGCACCAGCACCACACCGATATATCCCGCCCAGTCGTGCCACAGGAAGGTCATCGCTTATCACTCCTTTGACGCAAGGCCTCAAACAGGACGACGCCCGCCGCGACAGAGACATTGAGGCTCTCCATCACGCCCGGCATCGGGATCTTCGCCACGAAATCGCAGGTTTCCCGCGTGAGCCGGCGCATGCCCTCGCCTTCGCTGCCCAGCACCAGCGCCACCGGGCCCTTCATGTCGATGCTGTAGACGGACGTATCCGTGTCGCCGGCCAGACCGGTGATCCACACGCCCGCATCCTTCAGCGTGCGCAGTGCACGCGCCAGGTTGGTGGCCGCGATCAACGGCACGCGATCGGCACCGCCGGCCGACGCGCGGCGCACCACCGGCGTGAGTCCCACGGCGCGATCCTTCGGCACGATCACCATGGTGGCTTTCGCCGCTGCCGCACTGCGCAGGCAGGCGCCGAGGTTGTGCGGATCGGTGACACCATCCAGCACCAGTACCAGCGCCTCGTTGCCAGCGGCTTCGAGCAAGCCGGCGATATCGTTCTCACCGCCCATCGGCGGTGCTTCGTAACGCGCCACGATGCCCTGGTGGCGCGCCTCGCCCGCCAGCTTGTCCAACTGCTCGCGCGGGCGATGATGCACCGGGATGTTCAACGTCTTGGCACGCGTGGCCAACTCCTGCACACGCGCATTGCGCTGCCCCTGCTCCACCAGCAGCTCGCGCACGCGCGACGCATCGTTGCTCAGCGCGCCTTCGACCGGGTTGATCCCGACGATCCAACTCTCACTCATCGCTTACCTTTCTTGTTGTTCGTCTTGCGGACCGAGGAGGTCGCCTTGGAAGCCGCTTCCTTCGCGGCCTTGAGCTTGCCCTTCGCCGCAGACTTCACCTTGGCGAACACACTCTTGCCTTCCGTCGACTTGCCGGCGGCCCTGGCTGCAGCCTTGTGCTCCAGCGGTGGCAACGGCGGCAGTGTCGACGCGGGGGCGGCATTATCGCGCGTGGCGGCCCGTTCCGTCGCCTTGCGTCCGCGCTGCGGCAAGGAATAGCGCTCGCCTGCGCCCGCATAGTCGTAACGGCGGTCGCCACGCGACGGTTCCGCTGCCTTTTCCTTGCGTGGTGACACTAGCCGGAAGTCGATCTTTCGATCCTCCAGCGAGGCGCGCAGCACCTGCACACGCACGTGATCGCCCAGGCGGAACTGCGCGCCGCTACGTTCGCCCTTCAGCAGGTGGCGCACCGGATCGAAGTGGTAGTAGTCGTTGGACAACTGGCTGATGTGCACCAGGCCCGACACCTTCGAGTCGTCCAGCTCGACGAACAGGCCGAACGACGTGACGCCGGTCACCGTGCCATCGAATTCGCTGCCGACGTGCTTGGACATCCACGCGCACTTGAAGCGCTCGTCCACATCGCGCTCGGCCTCTTCGGCACGACGCTCGCGTTGCGAGCAGTGCACCGCCATCGCCGCCATCTCGGTGGGCGTATAGCTGTAGCCGGAGGGTTTGCCGCCCGCGATCGCATAGCGAATCGCGCGATGCACCAGCAGGTCCGGATAGCGGCGAATTGGCGAGGTGAAGTGTGCGTACGCCTCCAGGGCGAGACCAAAGTGGCCGCGATTGTCCGGCTGGTAGGCCGCCATGCTCTGCGCGCGCAGCAGTACCGACTGGATCAGCTCGCGTTCGGGGCGGTCGTGGACGAGGCGAAGCACGTCGGCGAAGTCGCCCGGCGTCACTTCTTCCACGGGCGGCATGCGCAGCTTGAACTCGCGCAGGAACTGCTGCAGGTCCTCGTATTTCTCGGCCGGCGGCGGTTCGTGCGCGCGGAACAGCGCCGGGATCTTCTTCTTCTCCAGGAACAGCGCCGCCTGCACGTTCGCAGCGATCATGCATTCCTCGATCAGCTTGTGCGCGTCGTTGCGTTCGGTGGCGCCCATGGCCTCCACCTCACCGCGCTGGTCGAGGCGGAACTTGACCTCGGGCGTCTCGAAGTCGATCGCGCCGCGACGCTTGCGCTGCGCCGCCATCAATTTGTAGAGGCCGTGCAGATGCTCCAGGTGCGGCATGACGTCGGCCAGCTCGTGGCGCGCATCGGCGTCATTGAGGCCGATGGCCTGCCACACTCGGTCGTAGGTGCAGCGTGCGTGCGAGCGCATCACGGCGTCGTAGAACTTCGACTTGGTCACCTCGCCTTCGGCACTGACCACCATGTCGCACACCATGCACAGGCGCTCGACCTTGGGATTCAGCGAGCAGATGCCGTTGGAGAGCGTCTCCGGCAGCATCGGCACCACGAAACCCGGGAAGTAGGTCGACGTGCTGCGCTCGTAGGCTTCCTTGTCGAGCTCAGCCCCCACCGGCACGTAATGAGACACGTCGGCAATCGCAACCACCAGGCGGTAACCGCCACCGCGACGCGGCTCGGCATACACGGCGTCGTCGAAGTCCCTCGCATCCGCGCCATCGATGGTCACCAGCGGCAACGAGCGCAGGTCGGTGCGGCCTTCGCGTTCGGCGGCAGTCACCTGCGGCTCGACCTGCGCCGCTTCGCGCATCACGGCGTTCGGCCACTCGTGCGGAAGGTCGTAGCTGGCGATCGCCATCTCCACCAGCAACGACGGCTGCAGGCGTTCGCCGAGTACGGCGCGGATGGCGCCGAGCGGACCGCGATGCGCCGACGGCGGCTGCGTGATTTCGGCAACGACGATCTGGCCGGACCGCGCGCCCAGGTCCTGCCCGGGCAGGATCATTACGTCCTGATGCAGGCGCCTGTCATCGGGCGCGACGAGCATTACGCCGTTTTCCAGCACGACACGACCCACCAGCCGCGGCGACCGTCGCTGCAGTACTTCGACGATCGCACCCTGCTTGCGGCCACGCCGGTCGATGCCGACCACGCTGGCGAGCACACGGTCACCATGCAGCACCAAGCGCATCTGCTGCGGCGAGAGATAGAGGTCGTCGCCACCATCGTCGGGGCGCAGGAAGCCGTAGCCTTCGGCGTTCGCGAGCACGACGCCGGGAATCAGGTCCAGTTTGTTTGCCGGCGCATAGCCACCGCGGCGGCCCAGCAACAGCTGCCCGTCGCGCACCATCGCACCGAGGCGCTTGCGCAGGGCATTGAGTTCGTATTCGTCGCGGAGGGAAAGCGACTCGGCGATGCGCGCTTCAGTCAACAGTTCGCCCTTCGATTCCAGCAAGGCGAGGATCGCCTCGCGGCTGGGGATCGGGCGTTCGTAGCGTTGTGCCTCGCGTTCGGCATGCGGGTCGTCCATCAGGCCCGCCCGTCCTTTCGACGGGTCGAGCGCCGAGCGCCTGGCGCCCTTCTTTGGCGCGGAGGGGCTGCTCTTGGCGTCCTGCTTGCGGTTGCGTGGTTCTTTTTTTCGGGTCACATCCATGCCTTTTCGTGGGCCGGGCCGCGAACACCGCGGTCCGATCAAAACTCAGTGAAAGAATAGTTGACAACTCACCGTCACATGCCTAATCTACGCGGCTCACGCAGCTGACAAAGCACAGCGTGACACCTGCCCAGGTGGCGGAATTGGTAGACGCACTAGTTTCAGGTACTAGCGGGTAAAACCGTGGAGGTTCGAGTCCTCTCCTGGGCACCAATTATAGAAGAAGCCCGCAGCGATGCGGGCTTTTTCGTTTCTGGCGTTTGACTCGACCGCCTGATCCGGCAGCCAGCATGCATGCGTCGCCTTGGCCAATCCGCGAAAATCCCCAGCCTCACCAGACACGCACCCGGGCGTCCGGGGCCAGATAGAGCGCATCGCCCTGCTTTACGTCGAACGCCGCATACCATTCGTCCATGTTGCGAACAACACCGTTGACGCGAAGGATGGACGGACTGTGGGGGTCGGAGGCGAGATTGGCGCGCAACTGTGCCTCGCGGATGTTCTCGCGATAGGTCTGCGCCCAGGAAAGAAAAAAGCGCTGCTCGCCAGTGAAGCCATCCAGCACAGGCGGCCTCTTGTCGTGCAGCGAGGTTCGGTACGCTTCAAACGCGATCCCTAGACCGCCGTTATCACCGATATTCTCGCCAAGCGTGGCTTGCCCATTCACGTGAGCGCCCGGAAGGGGTTCGTGGCGCGAGTATTGCTCGACCAAGCGCATCGTCATCGCCTTGAAACGTGCGGCATCCGATTCGGTCCACCAATTGCGCTGGACACCGCGACCATCGGTTTTGGCTCCCTGGTCGTCGAAGGCATGCACCATCTCGTGGCCGATCACACCGCCGATGCCACCGTAGTTGATCGCCGCATCGGCGTCCGGATCAAAGTACGGCGGCTGGAGCATCGCCGCCGGAAACACGATCTCATTGAAGAAGCCGTTGTAATAGGCATTGACCGTCTGCGGTGTCATTCCCCATTCGTCGCGATCCGTCGGTTGACCAAGCCGCGCAATCCGTCGCCGCCAGTCCCAGAGAAGTGCCCGCTTGCGATTGGCGATCGGATCGCCGGCGCGAACCTCCAGAGTCGAATAGTCACGCCACGAGTCGGGATAGCCCACCTTCACACGAAGCATGGCCAGCTTTCGAAGCGCCTCGTCCTTCGTCCGCGGCGACATCCATGCCAGGGCACTGATACGTACCCGGAACGCTGCACGCAGGTTTTCGACCAGCGCGGCGATCTGCGCCTTGGCCGCCGGCGTGAAATGCCGCTGCACGTACAGTCGACCCACCGCTTCGCCGAGTGCGGCATTGAGCGCGCTCGTCGCGCGCTTCCAGCGCTCGCGCTTCTTCGGCTGCCCGGACAGGGTGCGGCCGTTGAAATCGAACGCCAGATCGTCGAACGCCAAGGGCAAAACGTCAGCCATGCCGTTGAGATAATGGAAGGTCATGTAGGCCCGCCACGTTTCGACCGGCGTTGCCCGGAACAGCTGCGTCAGGTGCTTGATCGCTTCGTCCTCCTTGACGACGAAGAAATCCTGGCGGGGAATCTCCAGCGCGCCAAGCGCGGTATCCCAGGGATAGTCGGGGGCAAACGCTTTCAGTTCCGCCTGGGACTTGGGGTGATAGGTGAGATCGCGATCGCCCCGCTTCGCCCGTGACCACTGAAACCTGGCGATCTCGGTCTCCAATGCCACGATCTTGTCCGCGGCATGGCCGGGCTCGGGATAGTGGCCGAGCGCCAGCATAGCCCCGACATACACACGGTACTTCTTGCGAACCTCGACGAACTTGGGGTCGTCCTCGAGGTAGTAGTCGCGATCGGGCAAGGTCAGTCCCGATTGGACGATGTTGATCGCGTAACGGTCAGGGTTCACCGCGTCCGGCCACGTGCTGATCGACAAGGGACCTCCGACGCCAAGATCGGGCCGCCCCATGAGTCGCGCGACGTCAGCGTGGGAGCGCGCTGCACTGATGGATGACAGATCCGCAAGCACGGGTGCCAATCCCGCCGATTCGATCGCGGATACATCGAGATATGACGTGTAGGTGTCCGAGATCTTCTGCTCGATGGAGCCCGCTGGATGCGGTTGGCTGGCGACTTCATCGACGATCGCCTTGACGTCCGCTTCCGCCTTCGCGCGGAGCTCAAAAAAGGGCCCCCACGAAGCGCGGTCGGGAGGAATGGCCGTATCGCGCATCCATGTGCCACCGGCGTAGCGGGCGAAATCGTCGCCGGGCTTCACCGAACGATCCATGCCCGCGAGGTCGAAACCCCAGGGAGCGATGCGCGGTGTGCTCACGGCGGGAGCCAGGAGAACGCACGCGATCAGCGCCGCTAGTGCTTTGGGCCAGAGGCGCCTGGCGGCAAACTGCATGGACAGGCGCTCCTTCCGGCCTGGGCAACGAAAGGCAGATGCGTGTGCGCCAGGTTTGGTTTAACAAGAAACGCTGCAGCCCGCCGCGCAAAGGATCGAAGCCTCAGGGACACACGTTTGCGGCAACGCCACGGGAGTCACCGCCGCAGGCAATGCACATGCATGCGTAACGAATGGTCACCGCTCCCCGAAAACAACGCCAGGACGCTTCGAATAACCCGCTATTCAAAAGAAAACGGTATCTCGGCGACGGCGCTCAACCCGTCACGCGCAACGCATTCAAGCCACCTGCCAGCGAATGCACCTGACGCAGCCCCTCCGCGCGCAACAGCCGCGCCGCATGACTGCTGCGCCGCCCGCTGGCGCAGATCAATAGCGTCCGGCCATCGGCCCATTCGGCGACATGTGCCATGACCTCTGCGGAGGGAACGTGCAACGCCGGCAGCTCCAGTGGCTCGACTGCCATTTCGCTTGCCTCACGCAGATCGACCAGGCGATAACCTGCCGCAAAGGCTTCTTCCAGTCGCCCGAATGTCACGTCGATATCGCTTTCCGCCTGCATGCGTGCCATAGCCCGCCGAGCAACCGCTTCGCATCCGCCGTGCAGAGCGCAGCCCCGCTCCGCCTCGATGGGCAGTCGGGTCGCCGAGTAGTCGAGCAGGTTGAGCAGCAACAAGGCCGGTTCGTGCGGGCGCGGCAGGTCAAGCAGGATCTTGAGCGCTTCCAGCGCCTGCATGGTGCCGAACACGCCGGGCACTGGGCCAAGCACACCCGATTGCACGCAACTGCCAACCGCCTCGGGCGCGGGCTCATCCGGCCACAGGCAGCGCAAGCAGGGTGCACCCGGCTTCGAAGAAACGACCTGCAGCTGTCCTTCGTACTGGTAGACGCTGGCGAGAATCAACGGTGTGCCACTGAGCACGGCGGCATCGCTGCTCAAGTAGCGACTGCGCATATCGTCGGTACACTCGAGTACCAGGTCGAACTGGCGGAATATCTCGACCGCATTGCCGGCATGCAGCGGCTCGGTCCAGGTCTGCACGCTCACTGTGGGATTGAGCGCAGCGACCCGTCTCGCCGCCAGCTCCGCCTTGAGTTCTCCGACATCCCGCGCGTCGTACAGGGTTTGCCGATGCAGGTTGCTGGCCTCCAGACGATCGCCATCGACGATGCCCAAGGTGCCGATACCTGAGCCGACCAGATAGCTGATGGCCGGACAACCGAGCCCGCCCGCACCGATCACCAGCACGCGAGCCGCAGCAAGCTTCGCCTGTCCAGCATCACCCACTTCGCGCAGGCGTACCTGTCGCGAGTAGTCCGGCGTGAAAGGCTTGGCTTCATGATGATGGTGATGCGTTTGCCCCGATTCGTGTTCGTGCGCGCGGTGCACGTGGGTACAGGCAACCCACTGCGTATCGCCCGTCAGATAGTGCTCTTTCTTCCAGATCGGCAGGCGATGCTTGATTTCGTCGATGATGTAGCGGCAGGCGCGGAACGCCTCGTCGCGATGCGCGGCGGAGACACCGATCCACACGGCGAGATCACCCACCTTGAGATCGCCGGTGCGATGGACGCAACCGGCATCGGTGACGCCATAGCGCTCGATGGCCTCCGCGAGGATGCGTTCGCCCTCGGTTTCCGCGAGCTCGGTATAAGCCTCGTATTCGAGGCCGTCTACCTCACGCCCCTCGTTGCTGTCGCGCACCCACCCCTCGAACGCACAGAAACCGCCACTGCCGGCGTGCCTGAGCCCTTCGCGCAATTGCGCGGTATTGACCGCTTCGCTGGAAAGACGAAAACGCATCAGCCGCCTGCCACCGGTGGAATGAAGACAATGGTATCGCCCTCACGCAGGGGACGATCCCAGGCACTGAACTGCGCATTGACCGCGACCTTCAGCGCATCGGCGGCAAGCGAAAAACCATGCCGTATCCGCAGTTCGTCGTAGAGCTCACGCAGCGACGAGGCAGCCGTCTGCACTTGCTCGCCGGACGAACCGGCCTGTTCGCGCAGCTGGGCGTAGTACTGCAGGTTCACCACGGTCATGCCAGGGACTCCAGGCGATGCTGCATCTCATCGCGCTCCTCGGGTGTGTTGACGTTGTCCAGTGCATCACCGGGCGCAGGCAACAGCACGATGTGCGACTGGATGAGCGCCTTGCGGGGGCAGTAACTGCCGTCTTGATAGCGCTGCTTCAACAACGCATGGCTGGACGGCTCCCAGATAGCACAGAGCGGCTCGGGCAGGCCATCGTGGCGGCTGGCAAACACCGTCGCGTTGGCGGAAACATCCCGCGCATCGATCAGTTGCTGCAGGGTCGCCTCATCCAGCAGCGGAAGGTCGCAGGCCAATACCAGCCACGCCGCTTCGGGAAAACGATCCTGCGCGGAAAGGATGCCGGCCGCGGGACCGATAGCGTCGTAGCTATCCACGATCTGTGGCAAGCCCGCACGCAACGGGTCGTCGCGCTGTTGATTGCGCACCGACAGGAAGGCTCGCTCGGTGACACGCTCGAGTAGCCGCCATGCGCGCAGTAGTTGCGGCTCACCGCGATAAGGCAGTGCCGCCTTGTCCTGCCGCATGCGCTGGCTTGCGCCGCCGCTGAGCAGAAGTCCGTAGAGGGGTGGTTGCCGGTCGCTCATGCGGATGCCTCGGCATGGAAATCGTGCTTGCCGCCGCTCTTGCCGATAAGGCGGATATCGCCGATGACGATGTCGTGGGAGAGCGCCTTGCACATGTCGTAGATGGTGAGCGCCGCCACGCTGGCGCCGGTCAACGCTTCCATCTCCACACCCGTGCTGCCGTGGCACGAGACGGTGCAGTCGATAAGCGCGTCATCACCTTCCATGCGGATGGCGACATCGCAGCGGTCGATGGCGAGCGGGTGGCACAACGGGATCAGTTGCGGCGTTGCCTTCGCGCCCATGACGCCGGCGATCTGCGCCACCGTGATCACGGCGCCCTTGCGGGTGACGTGGCCGGCGTCGCGCAGGGTCTGCGCAACATCGGGAGGAAACGTCACGCGCGCCCTGGCCTTCGCCACCCGATACGTCACAGGCTTATCGCCGACGTCCACCATGCGCGGCTGGTGCGATTCGTCGACGTGGGAAAGCTTGGCGGTGGGAGAAGTCACGATGGATTCCGGCTCGGGCATGGTGTGATTATCGGCCTCGACGGCGTCGGCGGCATTAAGAAACCGTCTAGGCCGGTCAGCCTCCGATGTAATGCATCTCGATCTTGTGCTTGCGCCGTCCGTGGCGCTCGGCGCGCTCTTCGCTGTAGCGGTCGCCGCGGCGCAGCCACACATCGCGCAGGCACTCGACAATGGCCTCGTCGCTGGCGCCCTCGCGTAGCAGGCTACGAAGATCGGTACCGCGGGTGGCGAACAGGCAGGTATAAAGGCGACCTTCCGACGACAGCCGCGCGCGCGTGCAGTTGCCACAGAATGGCTGGCTGATGGAAGAGATCATGCCGATCTCCCCTGCTCCATCCACGAAGCGATAACGCGTAGCGACCTCGCCCGCATATTTGGGCGGTACGGCCTGAAGTGGCCAGCGTGCATCGATGCGTTCGATCAGTTCCTGCGAGGGCACCACGTCATCGGCACGCCATGCATTATGGTTGCCCACGTCCATGTATTCGATGAAACGCACGACGACGCCGGTGCCACGGAAGCGTTCCACCAGTGGCAGCACGGTGTGCTCGTTGACGCCACGCTGCACCACCGTGTTGAGCTTCACGCCGTGCGGAAAGCCTGCGGCCCTGGCCACCTCGATGCCGGCCACGACATCGTCGAGTGCACCGCGCCCACCACTCATGCGGTGGAACAGGACGGGGTCCAAGGTGTCCAGGCTCACGGTGATGCGATCGAGCCCGGCCTCGCGCAGCGCATGGGCATGGCGGGCCAGCAGGACGCCGTTGGTGGTCATGGCCAGGTCGGTGATGCCATGGATGCTGCGCAGCCTCGCCACCAGCTCAGCCAGTTGTGGACGCAGAAGCGGCTCGCCGCCCGTCAGGCGCAGCTTGCTGACGCCCAGGGTCGCGGCCAGCCGGCACAGGCGTTCGATCTCGTCGAAACTCAGGCGCTCGTCGTTGCGCAGGAAGGTGAAGTGCTCGCCATAGGTCGACTCCGGCATGCAATAAGGGCAACGGAAGTTGCAGCGATCCATCACCGAGATGCGCAGGTCATGCAACGGACGGCCGTGTTGGTCCAGCGGCCATGCGGATGAAGTGTCAGGCTGGGCGTGCACGAGGCTCATGTCACCACCGATAGAACGCGGCGACCGTGCCGGCCGGCAAGGGCCCCAGGCCCGGCGGCAGCTGCAGCACGCCATGCGTGCGTGGCAACGAGGAGAAATCGCCGGATGTGCGGGACGGCACCGGATGCGCCATGGTCAAGCCCAGCGCGTCGGTATGCACGTGGGGGGGAACGAAGCTGGTCAGCATGGCATGCGTGTCCATCGAGGCATTGAGGCAGACCTTTTCTACCGGCGTCGCGGTCATGCCCATGGCAGCAAGCAACGCCGGGCGCACGTAGCGCACCGCGCAGACCAGGGCGGACACGGGGTTGCCAGGCAACGCGAACACGCATTGCTGACGCGGCCCCATGCCGAACCACATGGGCTTGCCCGGCTTTTGCGCAATGCGATGGAACACGCGTCGCACATCGAGTGCTTCCAGCGCCGCCGGGACGTAGTCGCGTTGTCCCATCGATACGCCGCCTGACAGGATCAGCACGTCATGCGTGGCAAGCAACCTCGCAAGGGCATGCCGCGTGGCCTGCTCGTCGTCGGTCACGTGCTCCATGACGATGCGTTCGATTCCATGCAGTCGCAACGCCGTCGCTACCGCGATGTCATTGGAGCGGCGAATCTGTCCTTCGCCCAATGATGAACCGACGTCCACGAGCTCGTCGCCGGTGGAAACGATGGCGATCGATGGCATGGCAGCCACTTCGACGCGCGCAAATCCGTTGGCGGCGAGCAAGGCGATTTCCGGCGCGCCGATGCGCGTTCCCGCGTCCAGCAGCTGCTCGCCTGCGACGCAATCGGAGCCGCGCGAATGAATGAACTGCCCGCGCGCCGGTTGATAACCATTGGCCAGGCGATACATGTCGCCTTCGCGTTTCGTCTGTTCCACCGGGATTACGCAATCGCAGCCCGCAGGAAGCATCGCCCCGGTGGTGACTTCGATGCAGGCGTCACCGGCGACCAATACCTGCATGGCCATGCCAGCCAACTGCACGCCCGTCAGGGTGAACTCGCCGGGCAGCGCTTCATGCCAGCGGATGGCAATGCCATCCATCATCACGCGGTCGAACGGTGGGTGATCGTGCTCGGCATAGACGGGTTGGCGCAGGATGCGGCCGGCAGCCTGATGCAGCGGCACCTGTTCGCTCCCGAACGACGGCAGGTGTTCGGCGATAAGAGACTCGGCCTGCGCGACGCTGATCAACTCGCTCATGGACATGGCACAGTGGCAACCCATTCAAGGTGCTGGCAACGATTATGGTGTGCGCATCGGCGATGCACAATCAAAGCGGTGATTTCTATCACGCGCCCAGCGCCACGGCCTTGACCTGCGCCCACACCTCGTCGCCTGGCGATAGTCCCAGGGCGTGCCATGAACGGCGCGTGATGCGCGCCAGCACGGTCGAACCGGCGGCGTCAAGTTGCACCAGGCACTGCGAAGACGCGCCCGCATCAGCCATGGCGACAATACGGCACGCGACCTGATTCAACGCGCTGGTGGACACCTGCCTTTCCCGGGCCAATACGACGTCGCGCGCCGCGATGCGGCAACGCATGGGTTGCCCCATCCTTTCGTCGTGGTGGGGAAGCGAGAGCGTTCCGCCCGGAAAAGCCAGCTCGATGAGCTGGTCGTGCGTATCAATGCCGCAGACCGTACCCTCGATGATCGTTCCCAAGGCCTCGCCCAGCGCGGGCGGAAGATCCAGCCTGGTGAGGGTTTCCTGAAGGCTGCCCTGGGCGATCACATGGCCACCGTCCAGCAGCACGATGTGGTCGGCCAGTCGCGCCACCTCGTCGATGTTGTGGCTGACGTAAACCATGGGGACCTGCAACGCACCGTGCAGACGCTCCAGGCAGCCCAGCAGGTCGGCGCGCGCCGCGCCATCAAGCGCGGACAGCGGCTCGTCGAACAGCAGCAAGGAGGGATCGGACAACAAGGCCCTCACCATGGAGACGCGCTGGCGTTCGCCGCCGGAAAGCGTACCCGCCCGGCGATCGAGCAGGGTGCGCAAGCCGAACCGGTCGATCATGCCGTCGCGGTCCAGATGGGCCGGACGCTTCGCACGCCGGAAACCATAGTCGAGGTTGCCGGCAACCGAGTGGTGGTTGAACAGGCTGGGTTCCTGGAACACATAACCGAGCCGCCGCTTGTGCGTGGGCATGAAGACGCGACGCGCCGAGTCCTGCCACAGCTCGTGGCCGAACGAGACCCTGCCGGTGCTGTCCGGTTCGAGGCCCGCGATCGCACGCAGGCAGGTGGATTTGCCGGCACCGGAAGGCCCGAACAACGCGGTGATGCCACGTGCGGGCAAAGCCATGTCGACATCCAGCACCAAGGGCCCCCGGCGCAGGGCAAATTTCGCATCGAGCCCGCGCATTGAATCAGTCACGCACGTACCTGCGCGGCCGAAGCAACGACATGGCCAGCAGCGCGGCAAACGAAACCACCAGCAGGCACAGCGACAAAACGTTGGCCTGATGGTATTCGCCTGCCTGTACGTGATCGTAGATGCGCATGGACAAAACGCGCGTCTGCCCGGGGATATTGCCGCCGATCATCAGCACCACGCCGAACTCGCCCACGGTGTGCGCAAAGCCAAGCACTGCCGCGGTAACCACGCCCGGCCAGGCCAGGGGCAAGGCCACCGTGAAGAAGCGGTCCATCGGGCCTGCTCCCAGGCAAGCGGCAACTTCCAGCGGACGATCGCCGATCGATTCGAAGGCATTGGTCAACGGCTGCACCACGAAGGGCAGCGAATACAACATGGATGCCACCACCAGGCCCTTGAAGGTGAAAGGAAGCGCAGCGAGGCCAAGGGCCGCGATGGTACGGCCCACCACACCGTCAGGGCCCAGCATCATCAACAGATAGAAACCCAGCACGGTTGGCGGCAATACCAGAGGCAAGGCCACCACCGCCGCGATCGGCCGCCGCCATCGCGACGTCGTGTGAGCCAGCCACCAGGCCAGCGGCGTGCCGAGCGACAGCAGGAACGCGGTGACGACGCCGGCGAGTCGAAGCGTCAGCGCAAGCGCCTGCAGGTCCTGGTCGGAAAGCAAGGCCATGGGCGCAGTCAGTGATCAGCGCCATCGGGCAGGCTGAAGCCGTACCGGGCCAGGATGGCACGCGCCGGCGCCTGCTGGACGTAGCGGGCGAAATCCTCGGCCAGCGTATTGCCGACGCCTCGCCTGGTCAGCACGAAACTCTGGCGCAGCGGCTCGTGCAACGACGCTGGCACCGGCGCGTAACTTCCCTTGCTCGGAGACGCCAGCACCAGCGATTCGGCGACCAGCCCTACCTGCACGTTGCCGCTCTGCGCGAACTGAGCGGTCTGTGCGATATTCTCGCCAAACACCAGTCGCGGCTGCACCTGCTCCCAGATACCCGCGGCACGCAAAGCCTGCTCCGCCCGTTTGCCGTACGGCGCATGCTGCGGGTTGGCGATGGCGATGCGCCCGAAGCGCGCCTGTACCAGATCGGCGACCTGCACGTTTCGCATGTCGATGCTCGCGCTCCACATCACCAGGTGCCCTACCGCATACGGGATGGGCTTGCCACCGGCCTTGCCGTGATCCACGAGCTGCTGCGGGTAGCTACTGTCGGCCGAGAAGAACAGCTCGAACGGCGCGCCCTGCTCGATCTGGGTAACCAGGGTTCCCGACGAGCCATAGACCACGTCGACCCGACTGCCTGCATGCTCCGTCTGATAAGCGGCCGCCAACTGATCCATCGCCTGATGCAGGTCGGCTGCCGCGGCCACCGTGATGCGCTCCTCCGCCAGGGCCGCCGATCCGGGCAAGAGCACCCAGGCAAGCATCAGCCATCCAAGGAATGCACCACGCTTCATTGCTTGCTCCTTCGGCCGCGCCCGCTTGTCGAAGTCCGAGCGTAGCCCAATGCACCGTCGATCCGTGTGATTCAGTGGTGACGGCGGTGGCGCACGCTGTCCCTGACGTCCACGTCGAACAACAGTTCCAGCGTGTCGCCATCGCCGCGCCCCGGCAGGACGAACGCGAGCCCTTCGCGGGTCGGCAGGCGCGCGGCATGCTCGCGCACGGCTGCCTCGGGAACGATCACCGTCCAGGCATCCGCCGCACCGACGATCTGCGCTTGGTGTCCCGTGTGCAGGCGCAAGGTGCACGACACCGTGAATGCGTCGGCAAACCGACTGTGCGCCACGACAGAGTCACCGCCCAGCAGGCGTGCGAGCTCGTCCTCGTTGATGCGCACGCGCAGGTTCTGTCCTTCGATCTGCAGCTTCATGTCAAGCTCCTTGCGAACGCGAGTGAGTAACCCAGGGCCATACGCCCGGCTGCAGGCTTGCCACCGCGACGCTGGTTCCCGCGGGTAGCGCGCCGGCATCTTCAACAAGAACGAGCCAGGCGTCCGCCTCGGCGAACGGACGAATGCGGAAAGGCTGCGGCTGGCTCATGACCTTCGTCACCCATCGCCCATTGGCATCCTGCGAGAGCGAGGCGCGAAGGAAGTGCCGCAACCCTGGTTTGGGATGCTGATCGTCCGCGAGCACGGCGCGGAACTCCGGTTCCGCGGCTTGCCCCTGCAAGGCGCGAAGCAAGGGCACGGCGAAGAAGCGAAAACCCACCGCGACCGCCATGGGCGTGCCGGGCAGCGCCAACACGACAGGGCCATCATGGAAGCGTGCCGCCAGCAAGGGCTTGCCCGGCCGGATGGCGACCTTGTGGAACAGCAGCTCCGAGCCGAGATCGCGCAACGTATCGGGCACGAAGTCGTACCTCCCCATCGATACCGCGCCGGTGCTGATGATCAGGTCGACCCCGGCACGTCGTGCGCGCTCAACGGCGTCGGCATACGTCACTGCGGTGTCGTCGACGGTCTCGCAGGACACGACTCGCACGCCGATGCCCGCGAGCGCCGCGGACAGATACGGGCCGTTGGAGTTGTAGATCTCGCTATCGGCCAAAGGTCGCGTCGGATCGGCCTGCAGCTCCTTGCCCGTGCAGATGATGGCGACACGCGGCGAACGGGCAACGCTCACCTCGTACACACCCAGCGACGCCAGCAACATCACTTGCGCGGGCCCGACGCAGGTACCTGCGACCAGCGCCACGTCATCTTGCCTGACGTCGCTGCCGGCATAGCGGACATTCGCCCCGGCCTCCAGGGTATCGAGCAGGCGGATGCGCGAAGGCGCGCCGTCATTGCGCGACGCCAGCAATTCGGTGCGTTCCACCGGAACAACGGCATCCAGCCCGTCGGGCAGCCGCGCTCCGGTCATGATTTCCCATGCCAGCCCGGCGGATGCACGCGGCGCGTCGCCTGCAGCCTGCGAGCCCGCAACCTCGTGCTCCGAACCGCCGTCTAGCCGTCCGTTCGTGGCCAGGGCGAAACCATCCATGGCGGCATGATCGAACGACGGCAGTGCAATCGGACTATGTACGTCTTCCGCCAGCACCCGGCCCGATACCAGGCCGATGGCAACGCGCTCGGCATCCGTTCGCCGCGCGTGGACCAAAAGTTCTTGCAATGCCTGTAGGTATCCGATCATGAGGCGGTATCGCGATTCGTCCTGACGGGTTTGGCATGGTGCAACGTAGACACGCTCGGCGCGAGTCACTGTACACGCAAGAGTTCCTCTCATTCTTCCATCAATATGCGCTGCATCGCAGCAACGCCGAAGGTTTCGAGCTGCGGCGTGTCGGCGCACGAACCCGGCGGCACGTTCGACTTAAGTCGGGTGGCGCTATCTGGCGCACCGCCTTAAAGATCGCGCTTGATGCCCGGCCCCCTGGCCTGGCGACAACCGGGGGTTGCTTATGGTGAGCGTGCCGGAAGCAGATGTCCTTACGACGGCGAACGGAGTATCGCCGGGAATGCTGGCCAGGGAGCGCACGATCGCAGGGCCACGATTCAATCGCTGGCTGGTACCACCCGCGGCATTGGCCATTCACCTCAGCATCGGCATGGCCTACGGGTTCTCCGTGTTCTGGCTGCCGATGACCAAGCTGGTCACCGAGGCCGATCCGGCCGTTTGCGCGAAGCTCGGCTTCCTGGCCCAGCTGTTTGCCACCGATTGCAACTGGACGGTGCCTGCGGTCAACCATATCTTCGAAACCTTCATCGCGATGCTCGGCATCTCGGCCGCCATCTGGGGCGCGTGGCTGGAGCACGCCGGCCCGCGCAAGGCGGGTTTCATCGCGGCTTTGTGCTGGGGCGGCGGCCTGGTGATCGGCGGTATCGGGGTGTCGATGCACCAGCTGTGGCTGGTCTATCTCGGCGCAGGCGTGCTGGGCGGCATCGGCCAGGGCCTGGGTTACATATCGCCGGTATCGACCTTGATCAAATGGTTTCCCGACCGACGAGGGCTCGCCACGGGCTTCGCCATCATGGGTTACGGAGGCGGCGCCATGATCGGCGCGCCGATCGCCGTGGCCCTGATGCAGAAATTCGCCACCAACGGCGTGCCTGGCGTGTCGTCCACCTTGATCTGCATGGGCCTGCTCTACGTCGTCGCCATGTCCGCCGGCGCCTTCGGTTTCCGCGTGCCACCCACCGGCTGGCGTCCGCTCGGGTGGACGCCACCGGCCGAGTCGTCGAATAAGCTCATCACCCATCGCCACGTGCATTTGCGCGACGCATGGAAGACACCGCAGTTCTGGCTGATCTGGACCGTGCTGTGCGTGAACGTGACGGCGGGCATCGGCGTGCTGTCGATGGCCAGCCCGATGTTCCAGGACGTGTTCGGCGGCAAGCTGCTGGGTCTTGGCGGTGCAGTCGATCTGAGCGCGGCGCAAAAAGCTGCGATCGCGGCGTCGGCCGCCGGGCTGGTGGGATTGATCAGCCTGTTCAACAGCCTGGGCCGCATCTTCTGGGCCTCGACCTCGGATTTCATCGGTCGCAAGACCACCTACTTCATCTTCTTCGCACTCGGCATCGCGCTGTACTGCACGCTGCCCACGCTGGGCCACATGGGATTGGCCGGCGCATTCGTCATCGCCGTATGCATCATCCTGTCCATGTACGGCGGCGGCTTTGCCACCGTGCCGGCCTATCTCTCGGACATCTTCGGCACGCAGATGGTAGGTGCGATCCATGGTCGCCTGCTGACGGCATGGTCGGTGGCAGGCATCGTCGGCCCCTTCCTTATCGCAGCCGTGCGAGAAGCGCAGCTCGACGCGGGCGTTGCCAAGAACCTGGTCTACGACCGGACGCTCTACATCCTGGCCGTGCTGCTGCTGGTAGGCATGACCTGCAACCTGCTGGTAAAGCCGGTGAAGGAAACTGCCTTGATGAGCGACGAGGAATTGGACCGCGAGCGTTCATTGCAGCACGAGGCAACGGCCGTCTCCGTCGACGTCCAGAACGCGGCACGCGGCGGCTTCGGCCTCGTGGGGGTAGTGGCATGGGCAGCGGTTGGCATTCCCTTCCTGATCGGTGTATGGATAGCCATTGCAAAGGCTGCCGCGCTGTTCTGAAAGGATCCACCACCACATGAAACGAGCGATAGACATCGCCGTGCTGCCGGCCATCCCCGAGCACATCCGCGTCGCGGTGCTCGAGGTGACCGCGAGCCTTAAAGATACGCCGGGCGCCCTGCTCCCCATTCTCCATGGGGTGCAGGACGCGCTCGGCTATGTGCCTGAGGAAGCCCTGCCCCTCATTGCGCGCGAGATGAACCTCTCGCGCGCTGATGTGCACGGCGTAATCAGCTTCTACCACTACTTCCGGCAGCAACCTGCCGGGCGGCGAGTGATTCATCTGTGCCGGGCGGAATCCTGCCAGGCCATGGGCGCCGTCAGGCTGGAGCAACATATCAAGCATCGGCTGCAGGTGGACTTTCACCAGACCACCGCCGATGGCGGGTATACGCTGGAGCCGGTCTATTGCCTGGGCAACTGCGCATGCTCGCCTGCGATCATGGTGGATGGCGAGCTGAAGGGCCGCATGAGCCCTGAACGTTTCGACGCCTGGCTCGAGGCGCAAACCACATGAGCATCACCGTCTACGTACCCCGCGATGCCGGCGCCCTCTCGCTGGGCGCGGAAGAAGTGGCAACCGCCATCCGTCGTGAAGCATCACGGCGAGGCCTGCATATCCATATCGTCCGGAACGGTTCGCGCGGACTGTACTGGCTGGAACCCCTCGTCGAGGTCGAGACCTCGGCAGGCCGCGTTGCCTATGGACCTGTGCAGGCCGAAGACGTTTCAGCCTTGTTCGATGCGGATTTCCTGCATGGAGGACAACACGCGCTCTCGCATGGCCTCACCGGCGATATCGACTATTTGAAGAGCCAGCAGCGCCTCACCTTCGAGCGCGTGGGCGTGGTTGACCCGCAAAGCCTGGAGGACTATCGCGCGCACGGCGGTTATCGCGGCCTTGCCGCCGCTCTGCACATGAGTAGCGAGGAAATCGTGCAGACCGTGCTCGATTCGGGCCTGCGTGGGCGCGGTGGCGCGGCGTTCCCGGCGGGCATCAAATGGAAGACCTGCCTGGATGCGCCGTCCTTCCACAAGTATGTGGTGTGCAATGCCGACGAGGGCGATTCGGGCACGTTCGCCGATCGCATGATCATGGAAGGCGATCCGTTCGTGCTGATCGAAGGCATGACCATCGCCGGCCTGGCCGTTGGCGCGACGCAGGGTTACATCTACCTGCGCGTGGAATATCCGCACGCGCAGCGCGCACTGGAAACGGCCATCGCCACCGCCGAAGCCGCCGGCTATCTCGGCAACGACGTGTGCGGCAGCGGCAAGGCGTTCCAGCTCGAAGTCCGCATGGGCGGTGGCGCCTATATTTGCGGCGAAGAAACGTCGCTGCTGGAATCGCTGGAAGGCAAACGCGGGCAGGTAAGGTTCAAGCCGCCCTTGCCCGCGCTCCAGGGCCTGTTCGGCAAACCCACGGTGATCAACAACGTGGTCACGCTCGCCTCGGTGCCGATCATCCTTGATCGTGGCGCCGGTTATTACCGCGATTACGGGTTGGGCAAGTCGCGGGGCACCCTGCCCGTCCAGCTTGCAGGCAACCTCAAGCGCCCCGGACTCGTGGAGCGTGCATTCGGGCTTACGCTGCGCGAACTCGTCGAAGGCTATGGCGGCGGCACGGCCAGTGGCCGGCCGATACGGGCGGTACAGGTAGGCGGCCCGCTGGGCGCCTATATACCTGCGTCCCAACTCGATACGCCGATCGATTATGAAGCGTTCGTCGCCATCGGCGGCATGCTCGGGCATGGTGGCGTGGTGGTGTTCGACGACACCGTCGACATGGCCGCCCAAGCGCGTTACGCCATGGAATTCTGCGCCATCGAATCCTGCGGCAAGTGCACGCCCTGTCGGATCGGCTCCACGCGGGGCGTCGAGGTCATCGACCGCATCGTGGCGGGCGATGCACGGCAGCGAGAACGCAACGAAGTGCTGCTGCGCGACCTGTGCCAGACCATGATCGCCGGATCGCTCTGCGCGCTCGGCGGCATGGCGCCCTTCCCTGTGCTCAGTGCGCTCGATCACTTCCCCGAAGATTTCGCAGGCGCGGCCGACAAGGCCAGCGCCTGAGGAGAGAGAACCATGCTGTCCATCGTCGACATCGACTACGGTACGCCCAAATCCCCATCCGAGCGCCTGGTCGAACTGCATATCGACGGCCGCAGCATCCGCGTGCCCGAAGGCACGTCGGTGATGCGCGCCGCGGCGCAAGCCGGCATCGCGATCCCCAAGCTGTGCGCCACCGACATGCTCGAAGCCTTCGGCTCGTGTCGCCTATGCCTGGTGGAGATCGACGGTCGCAAGGGCTATCCAGCCTCGTGCACCACGCCCGTCGCCGCGGGCATGAAAGTGAATACGCAGACACCAAAGCTGGCGGAAATCCGCCGCGGCGTGATGGAACTCTACATCTCCGATCACCCGCTCGATTGCCTAACCTGCCCTGCGAACGGGCATTGCGAGCTGCAGGACATGGCCGGCGTCGTCGGCCTGCGCGAAGTACGTTACGGGTACGACGGCGCCAATCATGTTTTTGCAACCGTCCCTGCGCGCGAAGATCAAGCGACTGCCATCCATGGCCGCACTTCGCAACAACAGCCCAATCCCTATTTCGCCCCCAAGGACGACTCCAACCCGTACTTCAGCTTCGACCCTTCCAAGTGCATCGTCTGCTCGCGCTGCGTGCGCGCATGCGAAGAGGTGCAAGGCACGTTCGCGCTGACCATCCAGGATCGCGGCTTCGCCTCCAAGGTGTCGGCCAGCCAGAACAGCCGGTTTCTGGATTCCGAATGCGTGTCCTGCGGCGCCTGCGTGCAGGCCTGCCCGACCGCGACGCTGTCGGAGAAGTCGCTGATCGACAAGGGCCAGGCCGAGCACAGCGTGGTGACGACGTGTGCCTATTGCGGTGTTGGCTGCAGCTTCCGCGCCGAGATGAAGGGCCAGGACATCGTGCGCATGGTGCCGAACAAGGATGGCCATGCGAACCACGGCCACTCGTGCGTGAAGGGGCGCTTTGCCATCGGCTACGCCTCGCACCCGGATCGCATCACCACGCCGATGATTCGCGCAAAGATCTCCGATCCATGGCGCGTGGTCAGCTGGGAAGAAGCTGTGGCCCACGTTGCCAGTGAGTTCAAGCGCCTGCAGGCGACCCACGGCAAGCACGCCATCGGCGGCATCACCTCGTCGCGTTGCACCAACGAGGAAACCTACCTCGTGCAGAAGCTGGTGCGCGCCGGTTTCGGCAACAACAACGTGGACACTTGCGCGCGCGTCTGTCACTCGCCCACCGGATACGGACTCAAGTCCACCATCGGCGAATCGGCAGGCACGCAGGATTTCGATTCGATCGAATCGACCGACGTGGTGCTGGTGATCGGGGCAAATCCTACGGATGCGCACCCTGTGTTCGGCTCGCAGATGAAGCGCCGCCTGCGCGAAGGCGCGCGCCTGATCGTGATTGATCCGCGCCGCATCGACCTCGTGCGCACGCCTCACGTGGCGGCGGATTTTCATCTCAAGCTGCGCCCCGGCACCAACGTCGCCATGCTCAACAGCCTGGCCCATACGATCGTTACCGAAGGCCTGGTCGATGAAGACTTCGTGGCCCGCCGCTGCGAGCCCGAAGCGTTCGCCAGATGGCGAACCTTCGTCGCGCAGGACAAGTACAGCCCGGAAGCCATGGAGGAAACAACCGGCGTCGCGGCCGAGCTCGTGCGTGGCGCCGCACGCCTCTATGCCCGCGGCGGCAACGCGGCGATCTATTACGGCCTGGGCGTCACCGAGCATGCCCAGGGTTCCACGGCGGTGATGGGCATCGCCAATCTCGCCATGGCCACCGGCAACATCGGCCGCAAGGGCGTGGGCGTGAATCCCTTGCGTGGCCAGAACAACGTCCAGGGCTCCTGTGACATGGGTTCGTTCCCACACGAATTCACGGCATACCGGCACGTGAGCGACGACGCCGTGCGCCACAGTTTCGAGGAAGCCTGGGGCGTTCCGCTGCTGGCCGAGCCGGGCTTGCGCATTCCCAACATGTTCGAGGCTGCGCTGGACGGTACGTTCAAGGGGCTTTACATCGAAGGCGAGGATATCGCGCAGTCCGATCCGGATACGCAGCACGTCACCGCGGCACTCACCGCGATGGAGTGCATCGTGGTGCAAGACCTGTTCCTCAATGAAACCGCCAAGTTTGCCCACGTCTTCCTGCCCGGCAGTTCGTTCCTGGAGAAGGACGGCACGTTCACCAATGCCGAGCGGCGTGTATCGCGCGTCCGCAAGGTGATGGACCCCAAGGGTGGATACGCTGACTGGGAGGTCACTCAATTGCTGGCGCAAGCCATGGGCTATCCGATGCACTACACGCATGCTTCGGAGATCATGGACGAGATCGCCAGGCTCACCCCGACGTTCCAGGGCATCAGCTTCGCCAAGCTCGAGGAACTGGGCTCGGTGCAGTGGCCGTGCAACGACGAGCATCCGCTGGGCACGCCCGTCATGCACGTCGATGAATTCGTCCGCGGCAAGGGCCGCTTCATGCTGACCGAGTACGTGCCCACGTCGGAAAAGGTCAACGCGGAGCACCCGTTGATCCTCACCACTGGCCGCATTCTCAGCCAATACAACGTGGGTGCTCAGACGCGACGCACCGCCAACGTGATGTGGCACGACGAGGATCGCCTGGAGATCCACCCGCACGACGCCGAAGAACGCGGCGTGGAAGACGGCGACTGGGTCGGCATTACCAGTCGTTCGGGCGAGACCGTGCTGCGCGCGCTCATTTCCGAGCGCATGCAGCCTGGCGTGGTCTACACCACCTTCCACTTCCCTGGCTCGGGCGCCAACGTCATCACCACGGACAATTCCGACTGGGCCACCAACTGTCCCGAGTACAAGGTGACCGCCGTGCAGGTCACGCGCGTTACCCAGCCGTCCGACTGGCAACGACGCTACCGCGCCTTTACGGAAACGCAGGAAGCACTTCTCGACCAGTCGGTGAAGCCCGCTTGACGACGCCCGGCCGGGACCAATGCGCGCAAGGCTACGTGACCCGTCCGGTGGACCGGTGGCGGCATGGCGAGTCCACGCACGAGAACGACTTCGTCGCCGAAGAGGTGCCTGTCGCGATGGTCTACAACGGCGCTACCTTCGCCGTGATGATGGCCACGCCGCACGACCTGGATGACTTTGCCCTGGGCTTCTCGCTCAGCGAAGGGCTGATCAAGGACCCTTCGCAATTGCTGCAGTTGGAAAGTCATGCGCTTATCGAAGGCATCGAACTGGCCATCCGGGTCACCGACAACGCCGCCGGCGCGCATCTTGAGAAGGAGCGCCAACGCCTGCTGCCCGGCCGTAGCGGCTGCGGCATCTGCGGTACGCGCGACCTCGAGCAGGCCATCCGCCATGGCAACGCCGTCGGTGAGGGCCATGTCATCACACGTGATGCGCTCGAGCGGGCACTACAAGAGCTTCAGTCGCGCCAACCGATGAATGCGGCCACGGGCGCCGTCCATGCGGCCGCCTGGGCCGATCGCGAGGGCCAGATCCTGCTGGTACGTGAAGACGTCGGTCGTCACAACGCGCTGGATAAGCTGATCGGCGCGATGCGCCGCGGGGGTGTCGACCCTGGCGACGGTCTGGCATTGGTCACCAGCCGCGCCAGCTATGAAATGGTGACCAAGGCCACCAGCGCGGGCATCACCGTACTGGCGGCGATTTCCGCGCCGACGGCGCTGGCGATCGAGCTGGCGCGCAGCGCGGGCATCACCCTCGTGGGATTCACCAGGCCTGGCGGCCACAACATTTACACACACCCCGATCGCCTGCAGCCGCCGGCGCAGCAGGAGAGGCCATGAGAATCGAACGCCTGGTCACCATGGCCAACGACATCGCCACCTACTTCACCACGGAGCCTGATCACGCTGCCGCCGTCATCAGCGTGCGCGATCATCTCAAGCGCTTCTGGGACCCGGCGATGCGCCGGCAGATCAAGGATCACCTCGTCCAGGGCGGTGACGGGCTGATGCCGTTGGCCAAAGAGGCCATTGCCGAGCTCGAAGTGCCACCCGCTGACGCCGCTTGAGCCGAGATCACGGTCGCGGCGATGTCGCTCCGTCGACCACTTCGATAGAGGTTACGTTGCGAACCCAGCGCGCCGGTCGCTTGTCGCCCGGTACCAGCAGCCGGTAGGGACCGTCCTTGTCCAGTGGCTTGCCGTTGCGCTGTTCCACCAGAAGCACCTGGCCATGACCCAGGGTGGGGTCGAGGTCCGACAGGGCAAAGACGATCTGGTAATTGTCCGCTGCCGTCACGCGTACAGACGAAGCGAGGTCGCGACCGCGTAGTGGCTTGTCCAGTGCAACGCCTGCCCGCAAAAGCAGGTCGACCAGTGACACGCCCCGCCATGTGCTCGGCGCCTCGTCATGCGCTGCCGCGATGACGTCAATGTGTGGCAGCCCCGCCAGAACCGACGCGTTCAATGGCAGGACCTGTCCTGCCACCCTGATCTGCACCTCCGCCGCAGTTGTCGGTGCAGCATCGTTGGCCAGAATCGGTGCGCCCAGTAGTAGCGCAAGAGCGCAAATCACAAGACAAAGACAGGCTCTTCCAGATCCGATCCTCATGGGTCATTCCTTTTGGCTTGTTTTCACGCGACTTTCACTGCACGGCTCAGCCTGCTGCGTAAACTTGCCGCTGTTCATGCGAGTCGTCCAGTGTAGGTGCATGCCCATCATGATCCATGTCTGACATGAGTCAGAAAATCGCGCGGGCAATGCACTTAGCTTAAGCATTGGGAGTTGTGCGAAAGCTTCCTGCTCAAGAGGTGTGCATGGAAACGTCACCGAAGGCGGCCTCAAGGCGTGAGGAGAGAAATACCTTCCTCCTGCTCGCCGTTGTCCTCTTTCCCGTAGTGGCAGTGATGTTCGTCGCGGGCTACGGATTCGTCGTCTGGTTCTGGCAGATGTTCGTCAGCGGCCCACCCGGCCACTGACGGACAGGCAATTGATCTGCGTATCCAGCAAAGGGGACCTCGTGATGGGCGAACAACACATATCGAGCCTGGTGGTGCTCCATCGGCCTGACAGCGCATCGGTCGTACGCGAATTCATGTCCGCGCACCAGGCGCTTCAAATTGCCGCCGAAGGTGATTGCCGCTGCGTTCTTCTCTGCGAAACGGACAACCAGCGCGCCATCGTCGATCACATCGACGCGCTGTCCTTGCTTCCCGGCGTCATCAACGTGTCGCTGGTCTATCACCACGTCGAGCCTGCCGACGAACTCGACAAACCCGCCATGACCATGGAATCGAAACAGGGAGCCGACGCATGACACCGACCATGACGCGACGCGAGTTCATACGCGAGACGGCCGTGGCAATCGCCGCGAATGTCGCCGGCATAGCCCTCCCAGCCAGCGCGACCAACGTCCTGCTCGAGGGCGATGTTACCCAGCTCAAGTGGAGCAAGGCGCCTTGCCGGTTCTGCGGCACGGGCTGCGGCGTGAACGTCGCCGTCAAGGACGGCCGCGTGGTGGCCACGCATGGCGATGTGCATGCAGAGGTCAATCGCGGACTCAACTGCATCAAGGGCTACTTTCTTTCCAAGATCATGTACGGCACGGATCGCCTCACGCAGCCCCTTCTGCGCAAGAAAGATGGCGCCTACGCCAAGGATGGCGAGTTCACGCCGGTATCGTGGGACGAAGCCTTCGACGTCATGGCCGCGCAATTCAAGCGCGTGCTGAAAGAGAAGGGCCCTGGCTCGGTCGGCATGTTCGGCTCCGGCCAATGGACGGTCTGGGAAGGCTACGCGGCCAACAAGCTCTTCAAGGCAGGCTTTCGCAGCAACAATCTCGATCCCAATGCCCGCCATTGCATGGCTTCGGCAGTCATGGGTTTCATGCGCACCTTCGGCATGGACGAGCCCATGGGCTGCTACGACGATATCGAGGCCGCGGATGCGTTCGTGCTGTGGGGCTCGAACATGGCCGAGATGCATCCCATCCTTTGGACGCGCGTCACCGACCGGCGCTTGTCCAACCCGCAGGTGAAGGTGGCAGTGCTCTCGACTTTCGAGCACCGTAGCTTCGAGTTGGCCGACATACCGATCGTGTTCACTCCGCAGACGGACCTGGTGATCCTCAACTACATCGCCAACCACATCATCAGGAGCGGCAAGGTCAACAAGGATTTCGTCGACCAGCACACCACGTTCAAGCGTGGCGTCACGGACATCGGCTACGGCCTGCGTCCCGATAATCCGCTGGAGGTGAATGCCAAGAACGCGAAAGACCCGACTGCCAGCGACCCCATCGACTTCGAGCAGTTCGCCGCGTTCGTGGCGCCCTACACGCTGGAAAAGACCGTGGAAATGACCGGCGTCGAAAAAGGCTGGCTGGAGCAGCTCGCCGAACTCTACGCCGACCCCAAAACCAAGGTCGTGTCTTTCTGGACCATGGGCTTCAACCAGCATACCCGCGGCGTGTGGGCCAACAACATGGTCTACAACCTGCACCTGCTGACCGGCAAGATCTCCACGCCGGGAAACAGCCCGTTCTCGCTTACCGGGCAGCCCTCCGCCTGCGGCACGGCACGCGAAGTGGGCACGTTCAGTCACCGCCTGCCGGCCGACATGCTCGTGGCCAACCCGGAGCACCGCAAGCACGCCGAAGACATCTGGAACATTCCGCACGGCATCATCCAGCCCAAGCCCGGCTTCCACGCGGTGGAGCAGAACCGCAAGCTGCGCGATGGCGTGCTGAACGCGTACTGGGTGCAGGTGAACAACAACATGCAGGCCGGCGCCAACCTGATGCAGGAGACGTATCCGGGCTATCGCGATCCGCGCAACTTCATCGTCGTGTCGGATGCCTACCCCACGGTCACCGCCCAATCGGCCGATCTCATTCTTCCCGCTGCCATGTGGGTCGAGAAGGAAGGCGCGTACGGCAATGCCGAGCGCCGCACACAGTTCTGGCATCAGCTGGTGAAAGCCCCCGGCGAAGCAAGGTCGGACCTGTGGCAGCTGATGGAGTTTTCCAAGCGATTCACCACCGATGAGTGCTGGCCGGCAGACATCCTCGCGGCAAATCCGCAATACAAGGGCAAGACCTTGTTCGAGGTGTTGTTCAAGAACGGCAAGGTGGACAAGTTCCCTGCCTCCCAGGTCGAAGCGGGTTACGACAACGACGAGTCGACGGCCTTTGGCTTTTACGTACAGAAAGGCTTGTTCGAGGAATATGCAGAGTTTGGAAGGGGCCATGGTCACGATCTGGCTCCCTTCGACACCTATCATCAGGCGCGCGGTTTGCGCTGGCCGGTGGTGGATGGCCACGAAACGCGGTGGCGTTATCGCGAAGGCAGCGACCCTTACGTCAAGGCCGGTACTGGATTCCAGTTCTATGGCAACAAGGATGGCCGCGCGGTGATCTGGGCCCTGCCCTACGAGCCACCAGCCGAGAGCCCGGACAAGGAGTTCGATCTTTGGCTGGTGACCGGCCGAGTGCTTGAGCACTGGCACTCCGGCTCGATGACGATGCGCGTGCCCGAACTCTATCGTGCGTTCCCGCAGGCCGTGGTGTTCATGAATCCCGATGACGCGAAGGCGCGTGGCTTCAAACGCGGTGACGAAGTGCGCGTGGTATCGCGACGTGGCGACATGCGATCACGCATCGAAACTCGGGGAAGGAATCACATGCCGCCCGGCGTGGTATTCGTGCCGTGGTTCGATGCTGGCCAGCTGATCAACAAGG
Source organism: Dyella jiangningensis (assembly GCA_000632805.1). Classification (GTDB taxonomy): domain Bacteria; phylum Pseudomonadota; class Gammaproteobacteria; order Xanthomonadales; family Rhodanobacteraceae; genus Dyella; species Dyella jiangningensis. The sequence goes on from CP007444.1 coordinate 2,653,130, forward strand.
TCACGCTGGACGCCACCGATCCCATCTCGAAGCAGACCGACTACAAGAAGTGTGCGGTCAAGGTCGTGGCCGTCTAAAGGGGACATCGATATGCGCGACAAGCCACTCATCGCCATCGGTCTGCTGGTTCTGATCGTCGTGGCCGCCATTGCCTTCGTCGCCGGCCGGAAGGCTGGCAACGCACCACCGCCCGTGGTGGCCACGGCGACGACGTCGGCCAATCTGCCGCCGCCAGGCGCCACACCCTCGGCCGAAGAGCCTCCGCAGGGTAACCAGATCGACGCGCTTCGGCGCGGGGTGCCGATCAACCAGGAAGGCATGCCCCCGGCGCTGGCCCACGTGGAGAACGCGGACATCAAGCGCAATCGCGCCTACCCCATGCAGCCGCCGACCATCCCGCACTCCATCGACAACTACCAGATCGACAAGAACTCCAACCGCTGCCTGCTGTGCCATGCACGTGCCAACGCCGACAAGTTCCAGGCGCCGCCCGTCAGCGTGACGCACTACATGGATCGCGACGACCAGTTCCTGGCGACGATTTCGCCGCGGCGCTACTTCTGCAACCAGTGTCACGTCGTGCAGACCGACGCCAAGCCGCTGGTTGCCAACAACTTCAAGGATATCGACACCATCTTGTCCGAACAGCCCGAGCACAAGGCGAACTGACCATGTGGACACGGATCAAGTCGTGGGCTTTCGCCTTCTGGCGAACCATGCGTCGGCCCAGCGTGCATTACAGCCTGGGCTTTCTCACCTTGGGCGGATTCATTGCCGGCGTAATTTTCTGGGGTGCTTTCAACACTGCCCTCGAGGCAACGAATACCGAGGCATTCTGTACCGGCTGCCACGAAATGCGGGACAACGTATTCCAGGAATTGAAAACCACAATTCACTACAGCAATCGCTCGGGCGTGCGGGCCACCTGCCCCGATTGCCATGTGCCGCATAACTGGACCGACAAGATCGCACGCAAGATGCAGGCGTCCAAGGAAGTCTGGGGCAAGGTCTTCGGCACCATCGATACGCGCGAAAAATTTCTCGATCACCGGCTGGAACTGGCCGAGCACGAATGGGCGCGATTGAAAGCCAACGATTCGCTCGAATGCCGCAACTGCCACAACTACACGTCCATGGACCTCACGCGGCAATCGAGCCGCGCCGCGGAAATCCACAAACGCTGGCTGGGTTCGGGCGAGAAGACCTGCATCGATTGCCATAAGGGCATCGCGCATCATCTGCCCGATATGGCGGGGATTCCGCAAGGTTGATCCTAGCCTAGCCGTGAGAGGACCAAACCAGCGACGGGCTTGGCCCTCTCATGTCGCAATCTTCTACCCCATCTTGCCCAACACGGCCTGCATCTCCTGAGCAGAAAATGCCCGCAGGGTTTCGGAGCGCGTATTGCCGGCCGCAGCTATCGTCAGACCGAAAGCCGTCGCGGACAGCTCATCGGGCGCCTCGATGACGGTGACCAGGTCACATTGTCCCAGCGTCCAGTAGATGTCCTTGACGGTGGCGCCAAACTTGGCGGCAGCGGCCTTCACGGCCTCCGCGCGTTTGGTCGTGTCCTTGATCGCGTGCATGCCCTGATCGGTCAGGTGCGTAAGCGAGACATAGGTCGCCATGCCAATTCTCCTGTCGTGATCCAACGTGAGAGTGGAACGATGGGCGGCATCAGTCACAGCACTTGCCCCTTGGCGTTGACTGACGGTTCCAAGGGATGGGGCACCACCGATTGCGCCGCCTGCAGGCAACCGGGACCAACGGTAGGCGACTATAAGGTGAAGTTTCCGGGCGCCATGTGAAGGCGATACCGGCAAAGGCGTCGCGGCAATCAGCCGTGCGGCGGCCCCTTCAGTTCCACCATGTTGCCCTGTGGGTCGTACAGGTAGATCGATGGGCCTTCGCCCTTCGCGCCGTAGCGCGAGCCAATCTCGCCGACGCGCACGTCATGGGCTTTCAGATGGCTGACGATGGCCGCTTCGTCATAGTTCTCCACCTGCAGGCACAGGTGATCCATGTTGTGCCCTTCCTTGCCAGGCCCGGTGCCACCCAGCCTGCCGAGCTTGCCGTCCAGCGCGACGAGATCGATCAGCGAGTCGCCGGCCCGCAACTGGACCAGGCCGATCTCGTCCTGCCGACGCTCCTCGCGGCAGCCGAGCACTTCGCAATAGAAGCGCTGCATGGCGGGCAGATCGTGCACGCGCAGCACCACATGGTCGATCCGGGCCAGTTGGAAGGGAGGCGTCATGGCGTTAACCGGGTTTGGGGGCGCTCATCTTACCCGGGGTGAGACTCGGACCGCACCGCGACTGAAGCGTCGCCCGGGGAGGGAGGCAAAGCCCGTCCGGGCACCTTATAATCGCCGTTTAGCGTGTGGTGGGAGAAGCGGTGCGAACCGCTGCCGAAGGCGCAACGCCCGTAATCGCTCAGGCCCCATACCATCATCACGCACCAACACTCTGGAGAGACCGGTTGAATCCGGCGCCGAAGGGGCACGAAGCGCAAGCTTCCAAACTCTCAGGCAAAAGGACAGAGGGGCGCTTCACGTGCGGCTTGCACGTCCGGCCGTCATCGGTCATTTCCGGAAGCCCCTGCCAATGAGTCAGAACGCCCATCCTTCGCTGCGCGACCTCGAGCACCACGACGCCTTCATCGAGCGTCATATCGGCCCCAACGACGCGGAAATCGCCACCATGCTTGGCGCGGTCGGCTACGACTCGCTGGAAGCGATGACCGACGCCATCGTGCCGGGCAAGATCAAGTCGCCTGCTCCGCTCGCCTTGCCGGCACCGATCACCGAAGTCGAAGCGATCGCCAAGATCCGCGCCATCGCCGACAAGAACCAGGTGTTCAAGAGCTTCATCGGCCAGGGCTACTACGGCACGCACACGCCCAACGTCATCCTGCGCAATATCCTGGAGAACCCGGCGTGGTACACGGCCTATACGCCGTACCAGGCGGAAATCTCGCAGGGCCGCATGGAAGCGCTCATCAACTTCCAGACCATGTGCGCCGACCTCACCGGCATGGAGATCGCCAACGCGTCCCTGCTCGATGAAGGCACCGCAGCCGCAGAAGCGATGACGCTGGCGAAGCGTTCGGCCAAGTCCAAGTCCAATGTGTTCTTTGTTTCCAACGCCGTGCATCCGCAGACGCTGGAAGTGATCAAGACCCGCGCCGAGGCGATGGGCATCGACCTGCATATCGGCGACGACAGCGAAGCCACCACGGTCGAAAGCTACGGCGTGCTGCTGCAGTACCCCAACACCTTCGGCCGCATCAACGACTACAAGGCCCTGGCCGACGCGGTGCACGCGCGCCACGGCGTGGTCTGCGTGGCCACCGACCTGCTCGCGCTCACCCTGATCGCCTCGCCCGGCGAATGGGGCGCCGACATCGTGGTGGGCAACACGCAGCGTTTCGGCGTGCCGTTCGGCTTCGGCGGCCCGCATGCCGCCTTCATGGCCTGCCGTGACTCCTACAAGCGCTCGATGCCGGGCCGCCTGATCGGCGTGTCCATCGACGCCGAGGGCAAGCCGGCCTATCGCCTCACCCTGCAGACCCGCGAGCAGCACATCCGCCGCGAGAAGGCCACCTCCAACATCTGTACCGCGCAGGTGCTGCTCGCCGTGATGGCCAGCATGTACGCCGTGTACCATGGTCCGGAAGGCCTCACCCGCATCGCCCGCCGCGTGCATCGCCTGGCCTCGATCCTGTTCGTGGCATTGCGCCAGGCAGGCGTGACCGCCGGCAGCGACTTCTTCGACACGCTGCACGTCACCGGTGTGGATGCCGCCGCGCTGCATGCCAAGGCACGTGCCGCCGGCATCAACCTGCGCGCGATCGACGCCAACAGCGTCGGCGTCAGCCTGGATGAGACCACCACGCGCGCCGACGTCGTTGCGCTGGCCAACGTGTTCGGCGCCACCATCGCCGACATCGATGCGCTCGATGCCGACGTGCACGATGCGCTGCCGCGCGGTCTGCTGCGCAAGACCAAGTTCCTCACCCACCCGGCCTTCAACACGCACCACAGCGAGCACGAGCTGCTGCGCTACATGCGTTCGCTGGCCGACAAGGACCTGGCGATGGATCGCACCATGATCCCGCTGGGCAGCTGCACCATGAAGCTCAACGCCACCGCCGAGATGATCCCGGTGACGTGGCCGGAGTTCGCCAACATCCATCCGCTCGCCCCGGCCGACCAGGCCACCGGCTACAAGCAGCTGATCGACGAGCTGGAAGCGATGCTGGTGGAGTGCACCGGCTATGACGCAGTGAGCCTGCAGCCGAATTCCGGCGCGCAGGGCGAATACGCCGGCCTGCTGGCCATTCGCGCCTACCACCGCTCGCGCGGCCAGGGCCATCGCGACATCTGCCTGATCCCCGAGTCGGCCCACGGCACCAACCCGGCCTCCGCGCAGATGTGCGGCATGCAGGTGGTGGTGACCAAGTGCGACGCGAACGGCAACGTGGACGTCGAAGACATCAAGCGCGCCGCCGAGAAGTTCAGCGATCGCCTCGCCGCGCTGATGATCACCTACCCGTCCACGCACGGCGTGTTCGAGGAAGACATCGTCAAGATCTGCGAGATCGTGCACGAGCACGGCGGCCAGGTGTACACCGACGGCGCCAACATGAACGCGCTGGTTGGCGTCGCCAAGCCGGGCAAGTGGGGTTCGGACGTCTCCCACCTCAACCTGCACAAGACCTTCTGCATCCCGCACGGCGGTGGCGGCCCGGGCGTCGGCCCGTGTGCGGTGAAGTCGCACCTCGCGCCGTTCCTGCCGCGCACGTTCGGTGGCGAGGGCGACGTGGGCATGGTTTCTGCCGCCAGCTTCGGCAGCGCCAGCATCCTGCCGATCTCGTGGATGTACATCACCATGATGGGCGCCGCCGGCCTGCGCCGCGCGACCCAGGTGGCGCTGCTCAACGCCAACTACATCGCCAAGCGCCTCGCGCCGCATTACGAGACGCTCTACACCGGCCGCAACGGCCTGGTGGCGCATGAGTGCATCCTCGACCTGCGTCCGCTCAAGGACGCCACCGGCATCGGCGCCGAAGACGTGGCCAAGCGACTCATCGACTTCGGCTTCCATGCGCCGACGCTGAGCTTCCCTGTTGCTGGCACGCTCATGGTCGAGCCGACCGAGAGCGAATCGCAGTACGAGCTGGATCGCTTCATCGACGCGATGATCCAGATCCGCGACGAAATCCGCGCCGTCGAAAGCGGCAAGCTCGACCGCGAGGACAACCCGCTCAAGCACGCGCCGCACACGGCCGTGATGGTGTCGGCCTCGGAATGGAAGCACGCGTATACGCGCGAGCTGGCCGCCTTCCCGCTGCCCAGCCTGAAGTTCCAGAAGTACTGGAGCCCGGTGGCCCGCGTGGACAACGTCTACGGCGACAAGAACGTGTTCTGCAGCTGCGTGCCGGTGGAAGCGTTCAAGGGCGAGATCGAGGCGTTCAGCGAGCCGAACGTCGCGTAAGACATCGCGCATAGCCGTGATCAAAAAGGGCTCCGTTCGCGGAGCCCTTTTTTGTTGTCGACGATAGCGCCCTCTTCCTAGTTCCTTTTGTAGGAGCGCACCCAGTGCGCGACCGCAGAGGTTAGGGGCTGTCGCTCCGTAGGCCTTTGGCGCACTGGGTGCGCTCCTACAGAAGAGCCAGTGAGGACAACGTTGTCACCGAGAGGAAAACGAGCCTTTCAGGCGGCACGCATCACTGATCGCGACGCACCATCGACTATGCGGCCATTTATCGGTTTACTGTCGGGTTTATCGCTGCAAAGCAGCAGATTACTGCTGCATCGCGGGACATAACCAGACGTCCATAAGGCCGTGCTGCTTAGCTCGATTTCACGGCACGCGTCACAGTTCCTCCGAGTCATTAAGGACAACGTTGTCATTCCGGGGACACAGACGACATCGCTCCAGCATGGCGCTCGCCATGCATGGATACGGACATCTAAACGATCGCACCCGGTTGGCCGGCGGGAAACGGCCAGTCGCCGCAACAGCTCCATCCTGGCATTGCACTTTTCACCCAAGGAGAAACCCTTATGCGTGTAAAGCAATCGGTGATGTGGTTTCGCACGGCCCTCCACGCGCTCGGCAGCACCGCCGGCGGCGTGATGGCCATGAGCCTGATGACGATGGCGCCCGTGCAGACGGCACAGGCGCAGACCACGCCCGCCTGCGCGGCGGCATGGAGCGCCAGCACCGCGTACAACGGTGGCGCCGTGGTCAGCGAGAACGGTACCAATTACGTCGCCAACTGGTGGACGCAAGGTAACGACCCGGCGACCAACAACGGCGCCAGCGGCTCCGGTCAGCCTTGGACTTCGCAGGGCGCGTGCGGCGGCTCCGGTTCCGGTGGAGGAACGGGTGGCGGTGGTGGCACGGGCACCGGGGGCACCTGCGCAGCCGCGTGGGTATCGAGCCAGGTCTATACCGGTGGTCAGCTCGCCAGCGAAAACGGCATCAATTACGTCGCCAACTGGTGGACCCAGGGCAATGATCCGGCGACGAACAACGGTCCCACCGGCTCGGCGCAGCCATGGACATCGCAGGGCGCTTGCACGGGCAGCAGCGGTGGCGGCACGGGTGGCGGTGGCACCGGGGGCGGCGGTACGGGCGGCGGCGGCACGACCAACCCGCCCGGCACTGGTGCCAACCTGTTGTTCAGTCCCTACAAGGACATCACGGTCAATCTCAACTGGAACACCAACGTGATGCAGACGGCGACGGCCACCGGTTCGCCGATTCCGGTCGTCGGCAGCGGCAGCCTGAAATCAAACTACGTCACCAACCTCAGCGCGATCACCCTCGCCTTCGCCACCGGCGAATGCGGCAGCGAGAACTGGGGCGGCGTGGCCGGCGCCAGTTTCGCCAGCGCCAACATCAGCGCACTTTCCAATGCCGGCCTGCCCTACGTGGTGTCCACCGGCGGCCAGGCGGGCACGTTCACCTGCGGCAGCACGGCGAACTTCGCGACGTTCCTTTCGCGCTACATGTCGTCGCAGATGGTGGGCGTCGACTTCGATATCGAAGGCGGCCAGTCGCAGCAGACCATCAACAACCTCGTCGCCGCGGCGGTGTACGGCCAGTCGCTGTATCCCAACCTGCGCTTCTCGTTCACGCTGGCCACACTGGGCGCGTCGGACGGGAGCTACGGTGGCGTGAACAGCCTGGGCGACATGGTGATCAGGGCCATCAAGGCGTCGTCGCTCACCAACTACACCATCAACCTGATGGTCATGGATTTCGGCGGACCGAGCGCCGGCGTGTGCGTGGTATCCGGCGGCGTGTGCGACATGGGACAGTCGGCCATCCAGGCCGTGACCAACCTGCAGCACACCTATGGCATTCCCGCCAGCAAGATCGAGCTCACCCCGATGATCGGCGTCAACGACGTATCGAGTGAGAACTTCTCGGTAGCCAACACCGACACCATCACCAGCTACGCGATAAACAACGGCCTCGCCGGCCTGCATTTCTGGTCGCTCGATCGCGACAACCCGTGCAACCAGACCACCGCTTCGCCGACCTGCAACTCGGTGCCATCCAGCACGAACCTGCAGTTCACCAAGCGGTTCCTGAGTGACCTTGGCAGATAAGACGAACGCGTCGCGGGCCGGCGCCCATGCCGGCCCGCGGATGCAGGAATTCGCACCTCAGCGACGGCGATCCTTGCCGAGCGGTGTACCCGGCGACGGATCGCGACTACCGGCCTCGCTTTTCGGAGATGCCGCCGTACCTTCCTGCATCTTGCGTTGGGCGACCTTCTGCGCGCGATCGACGGCCGTACCACCACTTTGATAAGTGGAGCCTTGCCCGGCGCCACCGCCGCCCGAGCGCTCGATCACTTCGTTTTCCGTTTCGCGGCCATGATGCGGCCTCGCATCGCCCATACCGCTGACGCTGCCTTGCCCGCCTTCTGTCGACGTGGATGCGGCGTAGGTACCGATGTCGTCCGTAGGCGGCCGATCGGTCATGTCGCGACTACCGATATTGATGTCCGTGCCCTGTCCGCTGTCGGGCATCGTGTTGGCGGCTTGCCAAGGCTCGAGATCGCCGGGTTCGGACACCGTGTTCGCGGCCACGTGCGCACCATCGTCGCCGGTGAATCCGGTATTCAACTCATCGCCACCTTCATCCAGCGACTGTCCCGGCACCTGCGTGGCGAGATGTCCGCCCTGTCCACCTGAAGCGGGATCGACGTTGCTGCGCGCTTCTTCCACTTCGTTTCGGCCGATGCCGCCCTGACTCTGCACGTTCTCGCCTGCGGTCTTGCTCGAGTGTGGCTGCTTGGCTTGCTTCATGATGCTTCTCCGAAGTTCGCCTGCAGTCTCGACCGCCGCCGGTTGCCTTGCTGTTGCCGCACTGTCGATGAGTTGGCTCACGCGCAAAAAAAAGGCCCAGCATGGCTGGGCCTCAAGAAGCGCTTGCAATGGCGATGGCTTAGCCGCCGTTCTTCGCGAGCCACGCATCTACCGACGGCAGGCGTTCGTTGCGCACCATCATGCGGTACTTGATGTTAGCCACGGCCGTCTCGGCATCGCGACGCGAGCTTGGCGCCAGGTACTTGGTCGCATAGGCGTTGATCTTGTCGATCATGGCCTGGTCGAACGCGCTGCTGCCGAGCGCCGGGTAATAGCGGCTGCGCGAGCTGCCGTCCACCACCTTGTCCACTTGTTCGCGATGTGCGATGGCGAAGTCGAACGCCAGTTCCGGATGCAGACGCGACACGATGCGAATCATGCCGGCGCTATTGGTGGCGCCAGGCTCATCGGTCAAGGCGAGGTCGAGCGCTCGCTTGGCGAGCGCTTCGTCTTCCACCGAAGCGAGCTGCGCGTACAGGCGATCCTTCACCAGCGGCGTCGTCTCTGCCTTCGCCGCGGCATGCATCTTGTCCCAGGTGGCGGCGTCGGCATGAGCAGCCACGACCGCCAGGATGGTCTTGCGCAATTCCGCCGGCACGGCCTTCGGATCGGTGGCCTGCGCCGCATAACGACGACGTGCCTCGTCGATGACGGTGCTGTCGCCGAGGCTGGACAGAGTGTTGATCAAGTGGCTGCGCAGGATCGTGGTCGGCACGCTCTCGTTCGGCTTGGCTGCCCAACCTACGCGCGCGAACACCGGTGACAAGCGTTTGATCGCGTACGCGCGGAACGTCGCCTGGCGCTTGGCATCGCCGCGGTAGTAGTCGTTGAGCGCTGAGAAACTGCCGGCCACTTCGTCCCATATCTGCGGATCGGCATCGACCGGCGTGGCTTTCGCCAGATCCAAGAAATCCGCCACCGGCTGCAGGCCGGCCATGCTCAGCGCCCAGGTATCGCTCATCACGCCGAGCTGGTCGATCGGTTCGAGCTTGGTGAAGCTCTCCTTGATCGCCGTGACCTGCGCCGGCGCGTACAGCGTGCGGTAGTAGCCGCTCTGCCCGGCGTTTACCAGCACCGGACCGCAGCCCGGCACCGCCAGCGTGGCTTCGCCATCGACCAGCGTATGCACCGGCTTGCCACCGATGCTCTGCGCCGTCACCGGCACATGCCAGCGCAACGGCTTCTTGCCCGGGCGATCCTTGGTGAACTCGCCCTGCGTGAGCTTGAGCGTCACCGCGTTGTTGGCGCATGCGCCGGCTTCCACGCGAATCAGCGGAATGCCCGGCTGCAGCGTGAATTCGTGCGCGATGGTGGTGACCTGCTTGCCCGGCACGACGGCATCCATGGCATGCCACAGATCGTCGGACACCGTGTTGCCGTAGGCATGCGCCTTGATGTAGTTGCGCACGCCGGTGCGCCAGTTGTCGGCGCCCACGTAGTTTTCCAGCATGCGAATCACCGACTCGCCCTTGGAATAGGTGATCGAGTCGAACGCCTGGCTGGCCTGCTCCACCGTGTCGATGCGCTGCACGACCGGATGCGTGGTGACCACGGCGTCGCGCGACATGGCGCCTTCACGGGTGCCGACCGCATCGAGCTTGGTGTTCCACTCCGGGTGCAGGCGATCGGTGGTGCGCGAAGCCATCCACGAGGCGAAGCCTTCGTTGAGCCACAGGTCATCCCACCAGCGCATGGTCACCAGATCACCAAACCACTGGTGCGCCATCTCGTGCGCGGCGGTGCCGAACACGTTCTGCTTGTCCTGCAGCGTGGAGAAGGACGGATCGAGCAGCAAGGCGTATTCGAAGGTGTAGATCGCGCCCCAGTTCTCCATCGCCGAGAAGAACTGGCTGCTGCCCGGTGAGGCGACGTTGTCGAGCTTGGGCAGCGGATACGGCACGCCGAAGTAATCGTTGTATTCCTTCAGCACCGCCTTGCCCGATTCCAACGTGAAGGCGCCCTGCGCGCTCAAACCCTTCTGCGTCACCACGCCGATCTCGACGCCTTCGGAGGTCGTGGTGATGCGATCGAACTCGCCCATGCCGAAGAACAACAGGTAGGTCGACATCTTCGGCGACGTCTTGAACGTGATGTGCGAGAGGCCGTTGCCAGCGTCGGTCTTCGAGGCAACCGGCATGTTGCTCACCGCCATGTCGCCGGCGGGGACGGTCACATCGAGGTCGAACGTGGCCTTGTAGTTCGGCTCATCCCACGACGGGATGAAGCGGCGCGCATCGGAATTTTCGAACTGGGTGTACAGCGCACGCTTCTTGCCGGCTTTGGTGTCGTAATCGATAGCGAACAGGCCGTTGGCCTGCGTGCCGATCTTGCCGGCGTAGCTCATCGACAGCTGGTACTTGCCCTTGGCGATGGGCTTGTCGAAGGTGAAGGTCGCGGTCTGCGCATCGTTGTCAGTGCTCACTTTCGGCACCAGCGCGGACGCGCCCTTGCCTGCCGCGAGCTCCACCTTGCTGAAGCTCATGTCGATGGCATTGAGCGTGATGACGTTGGTCGGCGCGAGCACTTCCACATCCACCATCACCTTGCCGTCGAACGTCAGCGTGGATGCGTGCGGCGTGATCGACACGGCGTAGTGCGAAGGACGCACGGCGCGAGGAAGCTGGGTGGTGGTCTGCGCCGCGGGCGCGGCATCGGCCGCCAGCGAGTCACCGGTGAAAGTCACGCCAGCCAATGCGAGCGCAATGGCGGAAACCAGGCGAGTACGCATGTATATCCCCTCGTAGGTGGGCCAAGCGAGCGGCCCGGAAATGGTGCAAAACAGGTCGATGGTGCGATATGTGGGCACCAACCAACATGGCCGGAAGTCATGGTGGGTTGAGACGCGCCTCTTCTTACGTAGGAGCGCACCCAGTGCACGACCGCAGAGTCACGACGTCACTGCTTCGCGGGCTTTTCGCGCACCGGGTGCGCTCCTGCAAAAGCGTGTACGTCGCGCAGCAAAAAGCCCCGCAATGCGGGGCTTTTTGGGGTCTGGCCGCAAGTTCGCTCGATCAGGCGAACGGATCGTCCAGCACGATCGTGTCGTCACGATCAGCGCCGGTAGCCACGAGCGAGAGCTTGCAACCGGAGAGCTCTTCCACCGCACGCAGGTAGGCGCGAGCGGCCGGCGGCAGCTTGTCCCACTCGCGGATGCCCGCGGTGGACTCTTCCCAACCCGGGAACTCCAGGTACACCGGCTTGCACTCGGCCCAGCCGTCGGCATCCAGCGGCGCCAGTTCGCGGCGCTTGCCCCGGTATTCGTACGCAATGCAGACCTTGATGGACGGCAGGCCGTCGAGCACGTCGAGCTTGGTGATGGCCAGGCCGTTGATGCCGTTGATCTGCACGGCGCGCTTGAGCGCGACGAGGTCGATCCAGCCGCAGCGACGCGGGCGGCCCGTGCTGGCGCCGAACTCGTTGCCGACCTTGCGCAGGCGCTCGCCCATCTCGTCTTCGAGCTCGGTCGGGAACGGGCCGCCGCCGACGCGCGTCGCGTAGGCCTTGCAGATGCCCAGTACGTAATCGATGTCGCCCGCGCCCACGCCGGTACCGGCCAGCGCACCGCCGACGGTGGTGTTCGACGAGGTCACGTACGGATAGGTGCCGTGGTCGATGTCGAGCAGCGCGCCCTGCGCGCCTTCGTACAGGATGTGGCCGCCTTCCTTCCGCACGTCGTGCAGGATGGTGGCGACGTCGTCGACCATCGGGCGGATGAATTCGCCGTAGGCCAGCGCATCGTCGAGCACCTGCTGGAAGTCGACCGGCTCGGCCTTCAGCCACTGGGTGAGGATGAAATTGTGGTACTCGACGGCCGCCTTGATCTTCTCCGGCAGCTCGTGCGGATACATCAGGTCGGCAACGCGCACGCTGCGGCGGGCCACCTTGTCTTCATACGCCGGGCCGATGCCGCGGCCGGTGGTGCCGATGGCCGACTTGCCGGCGGCGGCTTCGCGCGCCTTATCCACGGCAATGTGGTACGGCATGATCAGTGGCGTCGCCGGGCTGATCTTCAGGCGCGAACGCACTTCCACGCCCTGCGCTTCCAGCTCCTCGATTTCCTGCTTGAGCGCCTGCGGCGAGAGCACCACGCCGTTGCCGATCAGGCATAGCGCATCGTCGCGCAGGATGCCCGAGGGGATCAGGTGCAATACCGTCTTCTTGCCCTTGATCACCAGCGTGTGGCCGGCGTTGTGGCCGCCCTGGAAACGCGCCACGGCTTTGACCCGCTCGGTCAGCAGGTCGACGATCTTGCCCTTGCCTTCGTCGCCCCATTGCGCGCCGAGGATGACTACTGACTTGCCCATGATGTTGCTCTCGTCAATTTGAAAAGGTCGGTGCCCCTGCGGGCGCATTCGTTCCGCGGCGGGGTCTTGCATCGGCGATCACCTCGCCGCAACAACCACGCCCTGCATGTTCACGATGGTTTTGAACGGCCCATCCGCCGCATCACATCAGTGCATCAACTGCAGCGCGACCAGCCCGATGCCAATGGCCACCGCACCGAACACGCGCAGCGTGCGCGGGCTCAGCTTCACCGCCTCGCGCATGGTGGCTTGCCAACTGCGCGGCGCAGCGAACAACACCAGCCCTTCGATCACCAGCACCAGGCACAGCGCCGCCAGCAGTTCACGCGACATCACCGGCTGCCACTCAGTGCCTGGACGACGTGCCGTCGTTGAAATACTTCAGGAACTCCGAATCCGGCTTCAGCACCAGCACGCCCTTGCCGTCCTGGAACGACTTACGGTACGCCGCCAGGCTTCGATAAAACGCGAAGAACTCGGGATCCTGCCCGTAGGCCTGCGCATAGATGGCGGCCGCCTGGGCGTCGCCTTCGCCGCGCACCTTGGCGGCATCGCGCTCAGCCTCGGCCTTGATGATCTGGGCCTGGCGATCGGCGTCGGCCTTGATCGTCTCGGCCGCCTGCTGGCCGGTGTAGCGCAGCTCGTTGGCGAGCTGGGCGCGCTCGGCGCGCATGCGCTTGTACACCGACTCGCTCACTTCGTCCGGAAGGTCGATGCGCTTGATGCGCACGTCGACCACGGCGATGCCGAGGTTCTTGCGCGCGGCCACATCGGTCTGCTTGCGCACGCGTTCGGTGACGTCCTTGCGGCCGGCCGAGACCAGTTCCTGCAGGGTGCGGCCGTTGAACTCGAAACGCAGCGCATCCTTCACGATGGGCGTGAGGCGGTTGGCCGCCTGCAACTCGTCGCCGGCGGTGGCGCGGTAATAGGCAGCGTTGTCGGCAATGCGCCACTTCACGTAGAAGTCGACGTTGACGCTCTTCTTCTCGGAGGTGAAGTAACGCTCCGGTTGCGCCTCCAACGTGAGGATGCGGTTGTCGAAGGTCATCACCTGCTGCACGAACGGCATCTTCACGTGCAGGCCCGGCGCGTCGCCCGTGCGCACGATGCGGCCGAACTGCAGCACCAGGGCGGTCTGCCCTTCATGCACCACGAACAGGCTGTTGAAGCCGAGCAGCACCAGCAGCACGGCAATGATGGCGGAAGCAAACTTCATGGCTGCTTCTCCTTGCCGGCCATCGCATCGCTGCCTGCGGACTGCATCACCGCGCCCACGCCGGGCACGTCCTTGCCGGTGGCACGATCGAGCGGCAGGTAGATCATGTTGCGGCCGCCGGAACCATCCAGCACCTTGGGATTGTTGGACATCACGTCCTCGACCGTTTCCAGCCACAGGCGACGGCGGGTCACGTCCGGCGCACTCTTGTATTCCTTGAGGATCAGGTTGAAGCGGGCCGCGTCACCGGTGGCGATGGCTACGCGCTGTGCGTTGTAGCCCTGCGCTTCGGCAAGGATGCGCGCCGCGTCGCCGCGCGCTACCGGCACCACCTGGCTCGCATAGGCGCGGGCATTGTTCTCGGTGCCCTGCTTGTCTTCGCGCGCGGCATTGACGTCGTCGAAGGCGTCTTTCACTTCCTGTGGCGGCGCGACGTTCTGGAAGCTCACGTCGGTCACCAGCAGGCCGGCGTCGTATTCGTTCAACGTGGCCTGGAGGATTTCGCGCGTCTGCTGCTGCAAGGTGTCGCGCACCGCGGCAGCGGGCGTGGCCGGCACGACAGGCACGGCGACCGTCGGGGCCGTGCTGGCCGTGGCCGGCGTGGCGGCCGTGCCTTGCTCGTTGCCCTGGCTGGTGAGGACGTTGTCCATGATGTTGGCGCCGACCACCGTGCGCACGGCGGCCTCGGCGGCCTGGCGCAGCGTGTCTTCCGGCGGACCGCTCAGCGAGAACAGGTACTTGCGTGCATCCGACACCTGGTACTGCACGTTGAAGTCGACCGAGATGATGTTCTCGTCGCTGGTCAGCATGCGCACCTTGTCCGACACCGAACGGATCTCGGTGGTGCCGACCTTGGTGACGGTTTCGAGCGGGCGCGGAAACTTCAGGTGAAAGCCCGGCTGCAGCGTGCGCGAATACTTGCCGAAGCGCAGCACCACGCCGGCCTGGCGGGCATCGACGATGGTGTAGCTGCTCATCACCACCCAGACGATGACGAAGGCCAGCAGGATGACGAAGATGCCGCCGGCACCGCCGCCCAGCTTGCCGAAGCGGTCGCGCAGTTGCTTGAGGATGTCGTCCAGCCCCGGCTTGTTGCCGGTCGGTCGGTTCTTGCCCCAGGGATCACGTTGCCCGTTGCCGGGTTCGTTCCAGGCCATGGTCAGTCTCCTTGAGGCCGCTGGGAGGCCGGCTGCATTGGCCGGGAAACACGTTGAACGGGTTTTGGCATGGTCTCGGGTGCTTGTCGTGACAAGTGTGCCGCCCGGGCCCGGTTGGCCGCACAAACACCGACCATTCTACCAGAGCCGGACGGGGATTCCTCCCCGTCGCCGGTATCAGGCCGGCTAAAGGGATTCCTGCTCTTCCACGCTGCCCAGGATCTCGCGCAACAAGGCGGCTTCGGCCGCACTGCCGCCACTGAGCGGGGCGATCACGCTGCGCGGGGCATCGATGCTGAGGCGCCAGCCCTGCTCGTCCACTTCTTCGCCGGTGATGGCGCCCGCCGCCTTGAGTCGGGCATGCAGGCGGCCGGCGGAATGCGGCAGGCGCAGTTCCGATTGCACGCGATCGCCGCCCAGCAGTTCGCCCAGCGCCTGCTTCAACAGGTCCACACCCACGCCCGTGGCAGCCGAGAGCCAGACGGTGGTCGGCCGGCCTTCCGCGTCGCGATCGATGCGAGGCTCCAGGCCGGCAAGGTCGATCTTGTTCATCACCCGAAGCTGCGGCAGGTCGCCCGCATCGATTTCCTCGAGCACGCTGTCGACGACCTTGGCGAGGCGCTCACGCTCCTCGTCGGCGGCGTCGCTCACGTGCAGCAAGAGGTCGGCATCCCGCGCCTCGGCAAGGGTGCCGCGGAACGCGGCGACCAGGTCATGCGGCAGCTCGCGCACGAAACCCACCGTATCGGCCAACACGGCCGGTCCGCAGGACAATCCATCGAGCTTGCGCACGGTCGGGTCCAGCGTGGCGAACAGCAGGTTGGCGGCAAATACCTCGCCTTGGGTCAACCCGTTGAACAAGGTCGACTTGCCGGCGTTGGTATAGCCCACCAGCGCCACGCGCGGCACCGTGTTGCGCAGTCGCGCGCGGCGCTGTTGCACGCGCTGGGTCTGCACTTTCTCCAGGCGCTTGGTAAGCATCTTCACGCGTTCGGCAAGCAGGCGGCGGTCGGTTTCGAGCTGGGTTTCGCCAGGGCCGCGGTTGCCGATGGCGCCGCCGCGCTGGGCGTCCAGGTGGGTCCAGCCTCGCACCAGGCGCGTGGCCAGGTGCTTGAGCTGCGCCAGCTCCACTTCGAGCTTGCCTTCGTGCGACCGGGCGCGCTGGGCGAAGATATCCAGGATCAGGCCTGCGCGATCGACCACGCGAATGTTGAGCAGCTTCTCGAGGTTGCGTTCCTGCACCGGCGTGAGGAGATGGTCGACCAGCACCAGGTCGGCCTCGAGTGCACGCGCCGCCTCGGCGATCTCGTCAGCCTTGCCGGTGCCGATGTAATAGCGCGGATTGGGCACATCGACGCGCGCGCTGATGGTGCCGAGGATTTCGGCACCCGCGGATTTGGTGAGTTCGGCGAATTCTTCGGCGCGCCGCACTGCATCCCCGTCTCCACGCGAATGCGGGAGGACCAGGAGGGCGCGCTCGCCTTTCTTTTGACGATCAAACACGGATAGGGACGGACCTGTAGGAAGACGCGGCGCCGCGGGCTAGGCCCACGGCGCCAGGCTGGAATGGAAGTGTATGTCGGCGCAACGCCGGACCCTAATGCGGACCCGCACGATGCCCTCTCACTCACATGGGTCGACAGGTCCGCCGAATCAACCTTCGGTATCGGCCGTGGCCGTAGCGGCCTCGTGACCTTCGTGGCCATTGCCCACACGCACATTGCGGCTGGGCACCACGGTGGAGATCGCGTGCTTGTAGACCATTTGGCTGACCTGATTGCGCAGCAGCACGACGAACTGGTCGAAGGATTCGATGGTGCCCTGCAGCTTGATGCCGTTGACCAGGTAGATCGCCACCGGGACGCGCTCACGGCGCAGTGCGTTCAGAAACGGATCTTGCAATGATTGCCCTTTGGACATTTTTTGTTCTCCCCTCTTGAAACGGACGGGCCGGAGAAAAAGACGCACGCCACGTCCCGGCCCAAGACTGAGGAATATTAACCACTTTTAAATCGTTGATGAAAGACCAGAAGTGCACGGATGTCATGTGTGAAAAAGACGTTTAGAAAACACCTCGCAAGATGTGTCCGACGTCTCAGAGAAACAGCTCCAATGCCCCCTCCGCCCGTGCCGTAAGACCGGGTTTGTCCGGATCGAGCACCCTGGCGTCCAGTTCGCTGCGCAGCCAGGTGATCTGGCGCTTGGCAAGCTGGCGCGTGGCGAAGATGCTTTTGTCGCGAAATTCGGTGGCGCTCGTTTGGCCGTCCAGATGCTCCCAGGCCTGTCGGTAGCCCACGGCGCGTATGGCGGGCAGGTCGGCATGCAGGTCCTTGCGGTCGCGCAGCATGCGCACTTCGTCCAGAAAGCCGCCGGCGAGCATCGCGTCGAAGCGTTCGGCGATGCGTGCATGCAGCGGCGCCCGGTCGGCAGGCAGCAGCGCCAGCTTCAGCACTCGCCATGGAAACCGCTCGCCACTGCCGCCCTGTTGCTGTTCTGACAAAGGTCGCCCAGTCAGTTCAATAACCTCCAACGCGCGCTGGATACGCTGGGCATCATTGGGGCCGATGCGCGCTGCCGCGGTGGCATCGAGGCGCTGCAGCCGCGCATGCATGGACGGCCACCCCGTATCCGCGGCCTCGGCGGCAAGGCGTTCGCGTATCGCCGGATCGGCCTCCGGCAGCTGGGACAACCCCTGCTGCAGCGCGCGGAAGTACAGCCCCGTGCCGCCGACCAGCAAGGGCACCCTGCCCTTGGCGGTGATGTCGTGCATGGCCGCCATCGCGTCGCCGCGAAAGTCGGCTGCCGAATAGGGTTCGGCCGGATCGCGGATGTCGATGAGCCGATGGGGATACCTCAACAGCGTCGCCGCATCGGGCTTGGCGGTACCGATATCCATGCCGCGATAGACCAGGGCCGAATCGACGCTCACCAATTCCACCGGAAATCGTTCGCTCAACGCGCAGGCAAGCGCCGTCTTGCCCGACGCGGTCGGGCCCATCAGGAATACGGCGAGCGGGCGCTGATCGATCGGCATCCAGTCATTGTACGGTGCCGGGCCCGCACGCTTACAGGGCAACGCCGCTCAGGCGTAGAAGTCGACCTTGCCGCCCACCAGCTGATACATCGAGCCGACGATCTTGATCTTGCCGTCCTTCTCCAGGCCGGCCAGCACATCGCTGCGACGACGGATTTCATCGATGGTGTGGCGCACGTTGGTCGCTGCCACCGCGTCAACGAAGGCGTCGTTCTTGCTGCTGCGCTCGCCGTCGAACTTGGTCGCCTCCACCGCCGGCTTGATCTTCTCCAGCAAGCCGGTCAGGTTGCCAAGCTTCGCACCATCGATGGCGCCCTTGATGGCCCCGCACGCGGTGTGCCCCATGACCAGCACGAGCTTGGCGCCGGCCACTGCGCAGGCAAATTCCATGCTGCCCAGCAAGTCATCGTTGGCGATGTTGCCCGCCACGCGCGCATTGAACGTGTCGCCGATGCCTGCATCGCAGATGATTTCGGCGGGGGCTCGCGAGTCGATGCAGCTGAGGATCACCGCCGCCGGGTACTGCCCCGCCGCGCTGGCGCGCTTTTGCGCGAGGTAGTCGTGCGTATCGAACTTGCCCGCGCGGAAGCGCTCATTGCCCTGCTTGAGCATGGCGATCACCTGGTCGGGCGTCATCGCATCGCGTTGCGCTTTCGTCAGCGCGGCTGCCTCCGCCAACCCGGGTAGCAACAAAGGCGTGATGCCCATGGCGCCCAGCGCCGCCAGGCCAAGGGTCGACTTGAGCATCGTGCGTCGACCAAGATGGAAGCCCGCGCGGCAAGCCTCTTCATGCAAGTCCATGACACCCTCCTCCCCGAGGGAACGAACGCTTACTGCACGCCGAAGGCAATGAAACCGGCGTGAACCGGGCCGGAGCACGATCAGGGGAAGGCGGTGCCGCGACGTTGGCGTGCCCGCAAAGGCACGCCAACTGGATCGATCAGGGCGCAGCGTGGGCTGGCACACTCAGTTCCTTCAGGAGCTGCGGCGCCGGATACACCTTGTCCATCAGCCAGCGCATGTAGCGCAGGTCGACATGAATGGCGCGCTTGTAACGCGGATCGAACATCCAGCTCGCGCTCACCGCTTCCCAGTTGCTATCGAAGTTGAGGCCGACCAGTTCGCCCTTGGCGTTGAGCACGGGGGAACCGGAGTTGCCGCCGGTGGTGTCGAGGTTGCTGAGGAAATCCACCGGCATGGCGCCGGTCCTGGCATCGGCGTAGCCGGCATTGTCGCCACGCGCGATCGCATCGAGCAGCGGCTTGGGCGCGTCGAAGGGCTCCACGCCGGTGTTCTTCTCCACGATGCCCGCCGTCGTGGTGAGCGGGTGATAGACCACCGCATCGCGCGCTTCCAGCGGCGTGACCTTGCCGTAGCTCACGCGCAGCGTGGAATTGGCATCCGGATACACCGCTCGCCCCTGCTTCTCGCGATAGGCGATCAGCGCATCCATGTATGCCGGCCGCAGGCGCAGCAGGTCACCTTCCCGCGCCTTGCGTTCTTCCTCGATGCGCAACAGCGCCGGTTGCAGCCTGGCGGCCAGCACGAGCAACGCGTCGTCGGACTTGGCCAGTTCCATCGGCTCGGCCTTCAGCCAATGCAGGCGCTGCGCTTCGTCGCCGAGTTGCGTGGCCGCATAGACCTTGTCCAGCGTGTCCGACAGTTGGGCCGGAGTGCGTCCGAAAGCGGCGTCGAATTCCGGCAAGCGCTGGGCGTCGGGCAGTTTCTGATAGCGCGCCAGCAGCGATGCCAGCAGTTGCTTCTCCACCTTGGGGTCGTACCGACGTTGCACCTGGCGCAGCATGCCGGCGGTGAGGTCCTCGTCGCGCTGCTGGTAACCGGTTTCGCGTTGTGCGTCGGGCTTGGCGCGCTCATGCGCAAGCCGCTGCAGGGCCAGCGCCGAACGCATCAGCTGCGTCTGCGTCTGCATCACGGCGACCAGCAGGTCGCGCTCGCGCGTGGCATTGCCGGCGGCGATCAGCTGCGCCACTTCGTCGATCTGCGGCCGCAGCGTGGCGGCCGATGGCTGCGTCGCCAACCAGACCATCATCGCGTCCTCGTCCCTGCGACGGATGGCGACGGCGTCGCTGCGCCTGAGGCCATCCAGCTCGCCGCTGAAGCGCTTGATGCTGTTCTTCAGCGACTGCAGCTGCGAGGCATAGCGGATGGTCGCCTGGCGATCGGTGTGGCCGATCTCTTCGATCACTTCCTGCAACTGGCGCAGCACGTCCACCGTGGTCGGCAGGCGCCATTGCACCTGATCGGCGAACTCGGCGGCGGTGCGATGGCGATAGGTGATGCCCGGATAGCCCGCCAGCATCACGAAGTCGCCCTCACGCACACCCTGCGAAGCGATCTGCAAATGCGCGGGCGGGTGATACGGCACGTTGTCCTTGGCGTAGTCCGCCGGCTTGCCATCCGGCCCGACGTAGGCGCGCAGGACAGTGAAGTCGCCGGAGTGGCGTGGCCACACGAAGTTGTCCACCTCGTCGCCATAGTTGCCGATCGCGCGCGGCGGCGCGTACACCAACCGCACGTCGCGTAGCTCCAATTGCTTCACCAGGTAGAAATCGCGGCCATAGAACATGTTGACCACGCTGCAGCGCATGCCGGGTTCGCGTTCGCATTCGGTCACCAGCGCCTTGCTGGCCGCATCGACGGCGTCGTAATACGCACGGCCAGTCTTGCCCTTGGCCGCGCCCAGCACCTTGTCGGTGACCTTGTCGAAACCGGTGGTGACGCGCAGGCGGAAATCCGGATTGGCGGGGAGTTCTTCTGCGCGGTCATGCGAGACGAAACCGTTCTGGATGAGGTCGCGCTGCGCGTTGCTGTTGTACTGAATGACGCCGAAGGCCACGTGGTGGTTGGTCAGCACCAGGCCATCGCTGCTGACGAAGGAACCGGTGGCACCGCCGACCTTCACCACGGCGCTCAACGGCGCCTTGGTGAGGTCGGCGAGATCGGCGGGATTGCCCTGGAAGCCCGCAGCCCGCAGCTGCTTGCCGATGCTGGGCAGTTGCGAAGGCATCCACATGCCTTCGTCAGCGTGGGCCGTCGTCGCAAGCACCATGGCCATGACCCACCCCATCTTTTTCAAACGCATGCCTGTTCCTCGGGCGATTCGCAATAACTTGCGACCATAGAACGAAACGCCCGCGCGGGTAACGCTGCATTGCACACTGCAATCGGCGCCCGCTGCGAAGAACGGGCGCCGAACCGATCAATGACAGGACAGCCCGGCCGGTGGCGGCAACGCCAGGAACACCGTGCTCCACAGCTGCGCGGCATTGGATTCGTCTTCGTGCGCGCCTTCCGCACCGAACGGTTCGATGCGGTAATGGCCGTCGGCGTAGGACCACGACCACAGCTCCGAGGTACGCACCGCCTGTGCCGCGCAGATCGCATGCCACAGCCCCGCCTGTGCCGCTTCGAGATGCTGGCGTGTCGTCGCCGGCAGATCGCTGCGGGCCAGCTGACGCTTCAGGCCCGCGGCCATGATCGCCTGCTGCCACGCCCAGACCACGGTGCCGTGGTAGGCGTTGTTGCCAAAACGCGGCCACACGTCGTGATCGGCATAAGCAGGATTGGCGACCACCATGCCCACGTCGGTCATCAGGCCGGCCGGGAACGGCCGCATCAGATTGCTGACGTCGCGATCCAGCACGGCGGCTTCCGGCTTGCCGAACAGCAGCTGGAAACCTTCATCGGAATTCAGTACCGGTATCGGTTTGCCCTGCGCGTCCAGGGCGATGGCGGGAAACTCGACATTGCCGCCGTCCACGGCTTTCAGCGCGGAGGCATCCGACACACCGATCTGCTTCGCGTAATCGCGTACCTGCTGGCTGGCACGATCGTTCGGGACGCGCACGGTGAACAGCGCACTGGCGTGCTGCTCCCAGTCGTTGGCGCTGGCCGCGGCCGCGCGCAGGCGTTCGCGCTGTGCGGGCGTGGTGTAGTTTTCCAGCAGGCCGGCGTCGAGGAACTGACCAATGGCGCGCAACGCGGCCGGCATCCATACGGCGTTGACGTCGTAGGGATAGCGGCCACGGCCGATGCCCTCATTGCTGTCGCGCCATTGCCCCACCTTGGCATTGGGCTTGAGCGCAACCAGGTTCGAATACACCGGCTGGCGCGCGAACGCTTCGCTGCTGGCGGCGACGAACAGCAGGTTGCGCACCAGCGCATCGCCCTGTCGCTCCGCTCCGAGCTTCGTCGCGAGGAAGGCGCGGGCGCCTTCACGGCCTCGCGGGTCTTCCAACAGCCATGCGACCGCGACCGGCGGCAGCATGACGTTGCCATCGACCATCGTGTAGTCGTAGATCGGTTCGGCCGACGCCTTGCCCTGTTCCTTCAGGTGCTGCAGCACGGCGAACTCACCTATGCCTTCCTCGTGCGCGACCTGTCCGTCAGGCGACAGGCGCGCCAGCGCCGAGGCGATACCGGCGTCGATCGCCGCCGGTTGCAGTACCGGCATCAGCAGGCGCAGCGACATCATCGTGTCGCGGCCAAAATAGGTGTCGAAGCGCCAAGAGCCGGCGAGGAACTTCTCGCGGTAGCTGAGGAACTGCAGTGCCTCGCGGCTGCGCTCGTCAGGCTGCGCGCGATCGTTGAGCAGATTCGTGAACGGCGTCAGCGGGGTTTCGCCCGTGCTCGCCTCGATGTGCAGGTGCATGGCCTCGCCCGCGTGGTCCGGGCGCAGCACGATGTGACCGTCTTCCCTCGTGAATCGGCCGTTGTCCGCGCTCAACGCAATGGCATAGCCCGGCGCGCCATCCAGTCGCTGGCGCTGCCAGCTCACCGAGCGTCCGCCGAACTGCGGCGTGGCGGCGACCTTCGGCGTCGCGGCGAGCTGTGCCGCGTAGCCATGGCCCTGCTGGTAATCGCGCAGCATGCGGATGCTGCCGAGCACGGCATCCTTCAGCACCAGACGGTCCGCCGTCACGCTGGCGTCGGCGGCGATGCCGTTCCAGGCCTGGCCATCCACCGTGCGGCGCTGGCCGGTCAGCTGGCCCAAGGACCATTGCACCGGCTTGTCGGTCGGCTCGAACCAGAGACCCGCCCCGCTGTTGCCGGCCGGGAAAGCCACCAGCACGCGCGGCGTCTCCCCTGAACTGAGCAATAGATGGGCGGCGATGCTGCCGTCCTGGAAGAACGCGTTCTCGATGTTCCCTTCGGCGATGCGGAACTGCAGGGGCGCCTTGGCGCCCTGCTCCGGCGCCGCCCAGGCCGGCGACAGCGCCAGGCCCAACACCAGTATCAGCGTAGCCGCGACCGGCCACTTTCCAAGCTTCCGCTTTGCCAAGACCGCACTTCCCATCGTGCTCAAACGCATTCTCCCGCTCCGTTCAGTGACGCACAGTCTCGCGACAGTAAAAGCACGGGGCCGGGACCACAACGTTGCAGTGCATGAAGCCGGCGCCCCGACAGGCTTCTATAATGTCCGTTTTCCCGTCCTTCCCCACGGAAACCTCATGCCTCAGACGATGAAAGCCCTGGTCAAGCGCAAGCCCGAGCAGGGCATCTGGATGGAAGAAGTGCCCGTCCCCGAGGTCGGCCCCAACGAGGTGCTGATCAAGATGGAAAAGACCGCGATCTGCGGCACCGACCTGCACATCTACAAGTGGGACGACTGGTCCCAGCGCACCATCAAGCCCGGCCTGACCATCGGCCACGAGTTCGTCGGCCGCATCGTGGAAATCGGCCCCGGCGTCACCGGCTACAAGATCGGCGACCGCGTCTCGGCCGAAGGTCACATCGTGTGCGGCCACTGCCGCAACTGCCGCGCCGGCCGCCAGCACCTGTGCCCGAACACCGTGGGCATCGGCGTGAACCGCAATGGCGCGTTCGCCGAGTACATGACCATGCCGGCCTCGAACCTGTGGCCGATCCCCGACCAGATTCCGTCCGAGCTGGCCGCCTTCTTCGATCCTTATGGCAACGCCGCGCACTGCGCGCTGGAATTCGACATGATCGGCGAAGACGTGCTGATCACCGGCGCGGGCCCGATCGGCATCATCGCCGCCGGCATCGCCAAGCACGTGGGCGCACGCAACGTCGTGGTCACCGACATCAACGACTACCGCCTCAAGCTGGCGGCGGACATGGGCGCCACCCGCGTGGTGAACGTGGCCAACCAGTCGCTGAAGGACGTGATGAAGGATCTGCACATGGAAGGCTTCGACGTGGGCCTGGAAATGAGCGGCAACCCGCGCGCCTTCAATGACATGCTCGAGTGCATGTACCACGGCGGCAAGATCGCCATGCTCGGCATCATGCCGCGCGGCGCGGGCATCGACTGGGACAAGGTGATTTTCAAGGGCCTCACCCTGCAGGGCATCTACGGCCGTCGCATGTACGAGACCTGGTACAAGATGACCCAGATGGTACTCACCGGCTTCCCGCTGCAGAAGGTGCTCACGCACCAGATCCACATCGACGACTTCCAGAAAGGTTTCGACCTGATGGATGCGGGCAAGTGCGGCAAGGTCGTGTGCTCCTGGAGCTGAGCATCCACGAAACCGTCACATAATCGAACATTCCGCCGGCACGCCCGGCGGAGAAACCGATGCTTCCATCTCGGCCGCCCTAGTACACTCCTCGCCTAGGGCGCGCCGATGACATGACCGGATGGTGACGTAGCAGGTCGTCGAGACCTCGCACGGTCGGCTCGCGATGACATCGGAGCATCGTCGGCATGGCTGATCTGTTCAGCAACCCCCGTCTGGCCGCAGGACGCGACCGCGCCCTCGCCGTCTACCATTCGCACCGCGTCCGCAAGTGGACACTGATCACCGTCATCGCGATCGTGGTCTTCGGGCTGCTCGGCTTCCTTGCTGCGCCCTACATCATCCGCAGCCAGATCGAGAAGCGCGCGAGCGCAGCATTGCAGCGCCAGGTCACCCTGGGCGCCGTGCATCTGAATCCTTATACGTTGCGCCTGGAGCTCGACCAGCTGCATATCGCGGACGGTGAGGGCAAATCGCCGTTCGTGGACATCGACCAGGCGGTCATCAATGCCTCGTGGGGTTCGCTGTTCCGCCTGAAGCCGGTGCTGGACGAACTCTCCTTGCAACGCCCGCGCATCCGCATCGTGCGCACGGGCGATCAGCGTTTCAATTTCAGCGACATCATCGATCGCTTCAACGCCACGCCTTCGGACCCGAACGCACCGCCCACCCGCTTCGCGTTGTCCAACATCAGCGTGCACGGCGGCGACATCCAGTTCCAGGATGACGCACTGAAAACCAGCCATCACGTCGAGAACCTCGAACTGGGTATCCCGTTCATCGCGAACCTGCCCAGCGATACCGACATCTTCGTGCAGCCGCTGCTCTCGATGAAGGTGGACGGTAGCCCGTTGCGCATGGATGGCCATACCAAACCTTTCGCGGACAACCGCGAATCGACCATCGACTTCCGCCTCGACCGGCTCGATCTCGCGCGCTACATCGCCTACGCGCCCACGACGCTGCCCGTCAGGATCCCGAAGGGTCTGCTGAGCGGCGACCTCACCCTGCATTTCGTGCAGGCCAAGCCCGAACCCCAGCTGCAACTCACCGGCAAGCTGCAGTTGGATGATTTCACGCTCAACAGCAGCGACGGCCAGGCGATCCTGAGTCTTGGCAAGGGCACCGCCGATCTGTCCGATGTGCAGCCGCTGCAATCGCGCTATGTGATCGGCGCACTCGCGCTCGAGCAGGCGCAGCTCTATTACACCTCGACCGCAGAAGGCCGCAGCAATTTCGATACGCTGACGGCAGCGCCGGCGAAGCCCGCCAGCGATGCGAAAGCCCAGCCGATGGACCTTCGCATCGCCTCGATGACACTCGCCAACAGCGCCATCCATTACGCCAATGCCACCGGCAAGATGGACGTCAACAATCTCCACGGCGGCATCCAGGGGCTGAGCATGCAGGCGGCCCCGGCGGCGAAGCTGGACGTAACGGCGCAATTCTTCGGCGGCGAACTATCCATGAAGGGCACGGTGGATCTCGCCAAGAGCAAGTTCGTTGCGGCGCTGAACGCCAAGCAGGTCGACATGGCGCCGCTGCAGGCAGCCACCTACCAGGGCCTGGCGGCGCGCCTGACCAACGGCAAGCTGGATGCCACCGGCCAGTTGCAGGTCGATTGGGGCAAGCCGTTCAACGTTCACTTGTCCAACGCCCACACCACCGTCACCGACTTCGCGATGGAGCCGCAATACAAGGGTCACGATTCGCCGGTGGCGTGGAAGGTGCTGGAGTCGGAGATCACCCAGATCGACCTGGCCACGCAGCAGGCGCAGCTCGGCACTGTCAAGGCCACGGGCCTGAGCCTGGACGTGCAGCGCAACACCAACAAGTACATCAGCCTCGTCGACCTGTTCGCCGCCAAGGGCGCGCCAGCGAAGAAGACCGAGGTCAGCAGCACACCGTGGCACTGGAGCATCGCGCACCTTGTGTTCGACAACGCCGCCGTCGCCTTCACCGACCTGGCAGCCGGCAGCGACAAGCCGGTGAAGATCAAGATCGACTCGCTCAGCGGCGGCATGGACAACCTGAGCGACAAGCTCAACGAGCCGCGCGAGATGAAGCTGTCGGGCAACATCGACAAGGGCAGTTTCACGGCCAGCGGCAAGGTGCAGCCGATGCCGACGCTCGCCGATATCCAGCTGGACACCAAACGCCTGGATATCTCCAGCTTCCAGCCGTACATCAGCGTGCCGCTGAACGTGACCATTTCCAGCGCGCGCATCACCAGCACCGGCAAGCTGCATTACGACGGACGCAGTGCCGAGCCCAAGATGACCTACAAGGGCAACGCCGCACTGGAACAGGTGCGCATCCAGGACAAGCTCACGGGCGATGACTTCCTGCGCTGGCGCACGCTGAGCAGCAACCAGCTTGATGTCTCCTACGGCATCGGCGCACCGCGCATGCACGTGGCGAGCCTGGTGCTCAGTTCGTTCTATGCGCGCATGATCGTCAACTCCAACGGCACGCTGAACCTGTCCGAGGTGGTGGCGAATCCCGAGTCGGCGCCCGTCTCGGTGACGCGCGGCGAGAATGAGCAACCCTTGCCGGGAAAGCCGGCACCCGCCGCGTCTGCACCGACGCCACCTCCTGCCCCCGCTGCAACATCGACAGCGAAGAAGGAAGTCGCCGCCGCAACGCCTGGGCCAGCCTCCACCGCGCCCGCGACGCCGCCCGCCAATATCCGCATCGGTGGCATCACGCTGGTCAACGGCCAGCTGAACTACACCGACAACTTCATCAAGCCCAACTACACCGCGAACATGACCAAGCTCACCGGCAAGATCGGTGCTTTTGGCACTACGCCAGGCGATCCGCCGGCGGAGCTGTCGGTGCAGGCGGCGTTGAATGACGACTCACCCATCGATATCGACGGCACCATCAATCCGCTTCAGCCCGTGGCTTTCCTCGACATCAAGGGCAAGGCCAACGAGGTGGAACTGACCGGACTGAGCGCCTACTCCACCAAGTACACGGGCTATCCCATCACCGGCGGCAAGCTGACGATGGACGTCCATTACATGCTGGACCAGCGCAAGCTCAACGCCGACAACCACATCTTCATCACACAGCTGACCTTCGGCGACCGCGACGAAAGCCCCGGTATCCAGCATCTGCCGGTGAAGCTGGCCGTGGCGCTGCTGAAGGACACGCAGGGCAACATCGACGTGAACGTGCCGGTGTCCGGTTCGCTGGACGATCCGCAGTTCAGCATGGGCGGCCTGATCTGGCGCGCCGTCGGCAACCTGATCGCCAAGGCCGTGACGGCGCCATTCCGCCTGCTGGGCGCGGCCTTTGCCGGTGGCAATCATGAAGATCTTGGCTATGTCGAGTTCGACCCCGGCTCCGCCGTGCTCGACAAGAATGCACAGGAACGACTGGGCAAGATCGTCGCGATGCTCAACCAGAAGACGTCGCTCAACCTCGATATCACCGGCCGCGTCGATCCGTCGAAGGACCAGGATGGGCTGCGCAAATTCACGGTGGACACCATGGTGCGCCGTCAAAAAGCGCTTGATCAGGACGGCAAGAATGCCGATACCTCCGATGCCGCGCTCGCTGCCGTCAACGTCACGCCGGACGAGTACGAAAAGTACCTTCGACGCGCGTACAAGGACGACGACTTCAAGGGCAAGCCGAAGAACTTCATCGGTCTGAAGAAGTCGCTCGATCCCGACGAGATGCGCAGCCTGATGGAAACCAATGTTTCGGTGGACGAGTCCGCCATGCGCGACCTCGCCCAGCGCCGCGCCACCGCGGTGCAGACGTGGCTCAAAGGCAAGCTGGACGACAAGCGCGTGTCGCTCAAACCTGCCGTGCTGGACACCAAGGGTATCGACGACAAGGGCAAGACCACGCGGGCGGAGTTTGGCTTGCACCAGGGATAGAGCGCAGCGGTCTGCCCGTTCATTGAGCAATCGACAGGCCTTTGAACGGCTCGCCATACCCGCGCGTACCGGGATGAGCCGCCAGGCGCGGAGCCTGGGGACAAGCGAGGTAACCTTCACGCGAGTGCGCCGGCCATGATGCCGGCTTCTCGCATCCGCGGCGAAGGAGAGAGGCGGGTCAGCGATGGCCTCACCAGGTGCCTGTTGGCCCGCCGTTCCTTCACAGCCCGCCCGCGAGGGGTCAAAATAGCGTTTTGCCCCTTCGGGAACGTCCCCATGAGCAGTTACCCCGGCCAGTCGCGCTTCGCCGCCGAACTCGAATCCATCCGTGAGCAGGGCCTGTTCAAGGCCGAGCGCATCATCGTCTCGCCGCAGTCGGCGAAGATCCGCCTCGACAGCGGCAAGGAAGTGCTCAACTTCTGCGCCAACAACTACCTCGGTCTTGCCGACCATCCCGACGTGATCCAGGCTGCCAAGGAAGCGCTCGATACGCACGGCTTCGGCATGGCCTCCGTGCGCTTCATCTGCGGCACGCAGGACCTGCACAAGCAGTTGGAGAAGAAGATCGCCGACTTCTTCGGCACCGAGGACACCATCCTCTACGCTGCCTGCTTCGACGCCAACGGCGGCCTGTTCGAACCATTGCTCGGCGAAGAGGACGCCATCATTTCCGATGCGCTCAACCACGCCTCGATCATCGATGGCATCCGCCTGTGCAAGGCCAAGCGTTTCCGCTATGCCAACTGCGACATGGCCGACCTCGAAAAGCAGCTGCAGGCTGCCGATGCCGCCGGCGCGCGCACCAAGCTGATCACCACGGACGGTGCGTTCTCGATGGACGGCTTCATCGCGCCGCTGGATGAAATCACCGCGCTCGCCGAGAAGTACAATGCGCTGGTCCATATCGACGAATGCCATTGCACCGGCTTCCTTGGCGACACCGGCCGCGGTTCGGCTGAAGTCAAAGGCGTGCTCAACAAGATCAACATCATCACCGGCACGCTGGGCAAGGCGCTCGGTGGCGCGCTGGGTGGCTTCACCACCGGCCCGCGCGAAATCATCGAGATGCTGCGCCAGCGCTCGCGTCCGTACCTGTTCTCCAACTCGCTGCCGCCGCACGTCGTCGCTGCCTGCATCAAGGTGTTCGACATGCTCGCCGCTGCAGGCGATCTGCGCGAACGGGTCAAGGCCAACACCGCCTACTTCCGCGAGCAGATGTCCAAGGCCGGCTTCGACATCAAGCCGGGCGTTCACCCGATCGTCCCCGTCATGATCTACGACGCCAAGAAGGCGCAGGCCATGGCCACCGAGCTGCTGGACGAAGGCATCTATGTCACCGGCTTTTTCTACCCGGTGGTGCCCCAGGGACAGGCACGCATTCGCACGCAGATGAGTGCGGCGCATACGCGCGAGCACCTGGACCAGGCGATCGCCGCGTTCACGGAGGTGGGAAAGAAGCTGGGCGTGATTTAAGCAAACGCGTTGGCGAAGGGGGCGTTACGAACCCTCTTCGCCACTCCCACTCCAAGTCCTCTACGCATCGCGCGTTGCGCGTGTAGCCGCGCCGCGCGAGGTAGCACGTGACCGATGGCAGGCCTCAGCCGTTATGCCCTATCCCACATATCTCTACGAGCCTTTGCTCTAAAGGCCATTTTTTTGTGGATTGCTTTTCCTTGACTCCGGCGTTCCACACTCTCCCTCTCCGGGCGGCTTCGCCGTTCGCACGCAGGAAGCGCGCGCAGGGGCCAGCAAAAGAAAGGGGACTGGATCGCCCACAGGGACTAGCTTCGCGTCGCCGGTAGAAGATCGAAACGCCTCGCGTCCAACAGGAACTCCCCTCGGTCGCAGGCGGCAACCTTCGCCATTGCGCATCAAGCAAGCCGAATCCGAGTTGACCGGCTTGGGGCGCCGGAATAGCGCTACTGGGCTGCGCAATGATGATGGATCAGGCGAGAATCGCACCCGCTCCCCGGCCCTCTCCCGGAGGGAGAGGGAGTCACTGGTCGCACAACGCAGGGAGTGACGGCTCTCACGGCCATGGGAGGCGCGCAGCTATTGCGCACTGGGTACGCTTCTACATTCAGTAGCAATCGGTGGGTACCCCGAAACCTCGCCAGAGAAAACCTACGGCTGGGCCAGTACCCGCACCTCATCGTCACTGAGGTGACGCCATTGCCCCTTGGCCAACTCGCCAAGCACCAGCGAACCGATCGCCACCCGGATCAACCGCAACACTGAAATTTCATGTGCTGCCAATAGGCGTCGGATGTGCCGGTTGCGCCCCTCATCCAGCACGATCTCCAGCCACGCATTCTTTTCGCCCTGCCGCAACAGCACCGCACGACGAGCGGCAAGACGTTCGCCCTGCTCCACCACACCCTCCACCAAGGCATCAAGCAACGCCTGATCGGGAATGCTGTCGACCTGCACGTGGTACGTCTTGTCGACATGATGCTTCGGCTCGGTGAGCCCGGCCGCCCACACGCTGTCATTGCTCAACAACAGCAGGCCTTCGCTTGCTTTGTCGAGGCGCCCTACCGGCCCCAGCCACGGCAATCCCGCGCTCTTCAGCAAGTCATAGACGGTGTCGCGACCGCGCTCATCCGAAGCACTTACCACGATGCCGCGCGGCTTGTTGAGCGCGATATAGATGCGCTTGCTCGCCGCCACGACCTCGCCGTCCAGCGTAATGCGCTGTCGTTGCGCATCGGCGGGACGTTCGGGATCGAGCACGACCTTGCCGTCGACACGCACCCTGCCTTCGCGCACCGCCTTCTCGGCTTGGCTGCGCGAGCAGGCGCCCAGTTTGCTGAGTACGCGCGCTAAACCATGGCGCGGTGGCTGCGAAGCAGGATTTGCCTTGGAAGGGCGTGACGGGCGTGACGGGCGCATCGAATGGCAAAGAAGTACGTGGCGAGTATCGCCACATGGTAGGTGATCACGTGACCGCTGAAATGCCAAAAAGAAAAGCCCGGCTTGCGCCGGGCTTTTCGGTACTGCGTTTACAAGTCCGATTACTGCTGGACCTGCAGCTCCGTACGACGGTTCTGGGCGCGGCCAGCATCCGTGTCGTTGCTGCCAATCGGATCGTTCTTGCCATGACCGACCGGGCCTTCCAGACGGCTGGCGGCGATGCCGTGAGCGGTCAGGTAGTCGTACACGATCTGAGCGCGACGCTCGGACAGATCCTGGTTGTAGGCGTCCTTACCGACCGAGTCGGTGTAGCCGGCAACATTGACCTTGACCTGCGGGTAGCGCTGCAGGGTGTCCACAGCCTGGTCGAGGATGGCGATCGAGTCGGTGGTCGGCTCAGCCAGCGCCTTCTTGATGTCCTTCTCGCCCTTCTTCGGGCGGTCGAACTTGAAGTTGACGCCGCGCAGGTCGATCACGACCTTCTGCGGGCAGCCGTCCGGACCGACGATGGTGCCGGCCGGAGTGTTCGGGCACTTGTCGTCGCAATCGTTGACGCCGTCACCGTCGCTGTCGAGCTTCGAGCAGTCCGGAGCAGCCGGCGGCGGGGTCGCGGCCACCGGAGCAGCAGCCGGCTCGCCGAAGCGGGACACGATGCTGAAGCCCAGGAACCAGTCGCCGTAGCCGTTCTTCGCCGGCTGGGTCTTGTCGTCCCAGTCATAGCGGTAGCCGGCTTCAATGCGGATGTCGGAGCTGTCGGTGACGGTCTTGGACACACCAGCGCCGAGCTCGGCGGCCGGGGACCAGCCGTTGTCGACGGCATTCTGGTGGTAGCTGCCCATCACGCCGGCCAGCAGGTACGGACGCCATGCGTTCCAGTCGCCGTAATAGAAGCGAGCGGCCACGCCCAGGTTGTTGTTCGCCCAGCGGCCGCCGGCATCGACGTCGCGCTTGGTGCGATCAAAGAACACGTCGATCGAGGTGTTCGGCGCGATGAAGCGACCGAAGCCCAGGCCGTAATAGACCTGACGGCTGTTGGTGTTGCGATCGGTGTCGTTGTAGTAGCCGCCCACGGTCGGAGCGATGTACCAACGGCCGTCATAGCTCGGCGTGGTCGCACCGGCAGTGTTGTCTTGCGCGTGAACGGCACCTACGCCGCCCAGGGCCAGGGCAATCAGGAAATACAAGCCCTTACGATTCATCAGGTGTCTCCTTGTTTATTGGTATTCGCGTCCGCTCCACCCCAGACGGAAAACGCGCGTCACTGACTTCTACATCCAGAGGCTTACTTCCGCCTCTTGCTTTGCGTCCCGATCAAATCTGGTGTCAAAGATCAAAGCGCGGCGGAGTGTAGCAAAATCGTTAAGTGCATCGCACGCCCACAGAGACGTCGTTGGTGAAGCGCTGTTCAGACAACGCACATGGGGCGCGGGCGAGCATGCAAAGCGTGCGACAAGATGTCGCGGCTCATGCGGCCGGCGCGACAGGTCGAGGTCGCATGCGTACGCACAAAAGAGAAGCCCGGCTTTCACCGGGCTTCTCCGTACATCGTCTGCGGGTCCGATTACTGCTGGACCTGCAGCTCCGTGCGGCGATTGCGCGCACGACCGGCATCCGTGTCGTTGCTATCGATAGGATCGTTCTCGCCATGACCAACCGGGCCTTCGAGACGACTTGCGTCGACGCCATGGGCGGTGAGGTAGTCGTACACGATCTTCGCACGACGCTCCGACAGACCCTGGTTGTACTGGTCGGTACCCACGCTGTCGGTGTAACCCGCGACCATGACCTTGACCTGCGGATAACGCTGCAGCGTGTCGACAGCCTGGTCGAGGACAGCGATCGAATCCTTGCTCGGTTCGGCCAGCGCCTTGCTGATGTCCTTCTCGCCCTTCTTCGGACGGTCGAACTTGAAGTTGACACCACGCAGGTCGATGACGACCTTCTGCGGGCAACCATCCGGACCGACGATCGTGCCGGCTGGCGTGTTCGGGCACTTGTCGTCGCAATCGTTGACGCCATCGCCGTCGCTGTCGAGCTTCGAGCAATCCGGCGGCGGCGGCGGCGGTGCGACCACCGGTGCGGCGGCAGGCTCGCCAAAGCGCGACACGATGCTGAAGCCCAGGAACCAGTCGCCGTAACCGCTCTTGTTCGGCTGGGTCTTGTCGTCCCAGTCATAGCGATAGCCCGCTTCGATGCGGACGTCCGAGCTGTCGGTAACGGTCTTGGACAGACCCACGCCGACTTCGGCCGCAGGATCCCAACCATTGTCGTTGCTGTTCTGGTGGTAGCTGCCGATCAGGCCGCCCAGCAGATACGGACGCCAGTCGGTCCAGTCGCGGAAGTAGTAGCGAGCAGCGACGCCCCAATTGTTGTTCGCCCACTTGCCGCCGTTGGTGGTGAGGCCATTGACGTAGGTGTCGCGATCACGCTTGGTGCGGTCGAAGAACAGATCCAGCGAGAAGTTCGGCGAGAAGAACTTACCGATGCCCAGGCCGTAATAGAACTGGCGGCTGTTCGTGTTGCGATCGGTATCGTTGTAGTAACCACCCACGGTCGGGGCGATGTACCAACGGCCGTCATAGCTTGGCGTTGTGGTCGGAGCCGGAGCGGAAGAAGTGTTGTCCTGCGCGTGAACGGCGCCTGCGCCGCCCAAGGCGAGGGCAATGAGCATGTACAAGCCCTTACGTTTCATCAGGTGTCTCCTCGTTTATTGGTGTACGCGTCCGTTCACCCCAGACGGGAAAAACATCAGTCGTGGATTCGCATTCCTATGTGAAGCCGCCGACCTACTACCTCAGAACTGCGATGCTTGGTTTACCCGAAACGGGCGCGGAGTAGCTTAGCAAAAGTTAAACAATTGCAAATCGACCCCAAACGCCCGTTCATTTTCTGCTAACGCCGTCTTTACAGCGTGAAGAGACCCAGGAATTCCTGGGTCGGTATGGCATCCAGCCTCGTCGGGTTTGCCGTGGCGCCCAGAATGGCCTCGACCCGGTGTGCTGGCAAGTGGCCCCGGAGCGCTGCCTCGAACTTGGCCAGCAGGACCGGAATGCCCTCCCCGCGCCGCCGCCGGTGGCCGATCGGGTAGTCGATGGACACCTTTTCGGTACTCGTACCGTCCGTGAAGAAGACCTGGACCGAGTTGCCGATGTAGCGCTTGCCGGGGTCGTAATAGTCCTTGGTAAATTGCGGGTTCTCCTTTACCGTCGTCCTTTCGCGCAGGGCATCGATGCGCGGGTCGGCCGCGATGCCGTCGCTGTAATCATCGGCGGTGAGACGGCCAAAGATGAGCGGTACGGCCACCATGTATTGAATGCAGTGGTCGCGATCGGCGTAATTGGCCAGCGGGCCGGTCTTGTCGATGATGCGGGTCGCCGCCTCCTGGGTTTCGATCGCCACCCTGTCGACCTGGTCGAGCCTGTGAGCGACTTGGCCATGCAGCTTCATGGCGCACTCCACCGCAGTCTGGGCATGGAATTCGGCGGGAAAGCTGATCTTGAACAGTACGTTTTCCATCACGTAGCTGCCGAACGGGCGCTCGAACTCGAAGGCTTGGCCCCGAAAGGCCACATCGTAATAGCCCCAGGTCTTGGCCGTCAGCGCCGACGGGTATCCCACCACGCCGCGATAGACCGCATTGATCGCATGAATGACCGCGCGGCGGCAGGCATCGCCCGCTGCCCAGCTCTTGCGTGGCCCGGTGTTGGGCGCGTGGCGATAGGTGCGCAGCGAGCCGTTGTCGACCCAGCTATGCGAGATGGCGGTGACGATCTCATCCTTGCCCCCTCCCAGCATTGCGGTTGCGACCGCCGTGGAAGCAAGGCGCACCAGGATCACATGGTCCTGGCCGACACGATTGAAGCTGTTCCTGAGGGCGTAGCAACCCTGGATCTCGTGAGCCTTGATGGCATAGGTGAGCACGTCACGCACGGTCATGGGCGTGCCGCCCTCACGCTCGGCCTTGCGGCTGAGGTAATCGGCAACGGCAAGGATGGTGCCCAGGTTGTCCGAGGGGTGTCCCCACTCCGCGGCCAGCCAGGTGTCGTTGAAGTCCAGCCAGCGTATCTGCGTGCCGATGGCGAACGCGGCCTGCGCAGGGTCCAATTCGTGGCTGGTGCCCGGCACCCGCGCACCGCCCGGCAACACAGCGCCGGGGACCAGGGGACCGAGGTGCTTGACGCATTCGGGGAACTTCATCGCCAGCATCGACGTGCCTAGCGAGTCGAGCAACATATAACGCGCGGTGTCGTAGGCCTCGGCGGATTCGATCTGGTAGTCGACCACGTAGTCGGCGACGTCGACCATGGGGAGGTCGGGATCGGGACGCTTGGCGGAACGAAGGTCAGGCTCGTTCATCGGTCCATTCCACGGGTGGCCGGTAAACCTTCATCGTAGCCCGGCGATACGCATCGCTTACGTGTTCTCGCTTGACCGCTCGGCGCTTCCGCAAGGACAATGCATGGATACTTATCCCAAAAGGGAGTAGTTCCGGACACCCATTCGTTGTGTGTCCTTGCGGTCGTCGTCACCACGGGCAGCGCACTGCCCCGGTTACCGCAGCGGCTCTGCCGTGAACGAGACTTTTGCGGTAACGACGGGCTGCGCGTGTCCGTTGTTGCTGCATTGGTCCCACGCGCAGAGATACCTGCATGGAACTGACCGGTACCGATTTTCTCTCTGGCCTGCTGGCCATCATCCTTCTTGACCTGGTGCTCGCTGGCGACAACGCCATCGTGATCGCCCTGGCTGCACGCAACCTTCCGCGCCAGATCCAGAAGAAGGCCGTGATGTGGGGCACCGTGGGCGCCATCGTGGTGCGCCTGCTGATGACGGCCATCGTGGTCTATCTGTTGAAGCTGCCCGGCCTGATGCTCGCCGGCGGCCTGTTGCTGTTGCCGATCGCGTGGAAGCTGCTGCAACCGGAAAAGGAATCGGCCCATGAAGTCGACGCCGCCGCCGGCTTCTGGTCGGCGATGCGCACCATCATCGTCGCCGATGCGCTGATGGGCCTGGACAACGTGCTGGCGATTGCCGGCGCCTCGAAGGGACACATGCTGCTCGTGATCATCGGCCTGGCGATCAGCGTGCCCTTGGTGG
Organism: Dyella jiangningensis; assembly: GCA_000632805.1. GTDB lineage: Bacteria > Pseudomonadota > Gammaproteobacteria > Xanthomonadales > Rhodanobacteraceae > Dyella > Dyella jiangningensis. The sequence continues at coordinate 2,689,639 of CP007444.1, forward strand.
TGTGGGGTTCCACGCTGATACTGCGCCTCATCGAGCGATTCCCCATCGTCGTTTACATCGGCGCCGCTGCCATCGCATGGACGTCGGCGCGCATGATTGCCCACGACCATTGGCTGTCGCCGTGGTTCGATGCGCATGCCTGGGCCCGTTATGCGCTGGATGCATTGCTGGTCGTCGGCATCTGCCTGGCGGGCTGGTTGATGCAGCGACGACACCGCCGCCTCCATGCGAAGGCTTGAGGCCTGTGCACTTCGCAGGCGACACTGCGCGGTTTCCGCTGACCAAGGATCGACCGCATGAAGTTGTATTACCTGCCCGGCGCCTGTTCGCTGGCCGACCACATCGTGCTCGAATGGATTGGTCGTCCCTATGAGACGTATCGGGTGGCGCGCGAGGAGCTCGGCACACCGGCCTACCTGCAAATCAATCCGTCGGGCGCCGTGCCGGCATTGCAGGAAGATGACGGCTGGGTGCTCACCGAAAACGCCGCGATCCTCAACTACCTTGCCGATCTGAATCCGGAAGCGCGACTGGGTGGCGACGGTTCGGCGCGAGGTCGTGCGGAGGTGAATCGGTGGCTCGCGTTCATCAACTCCGATCTTCATCCGTTGTTCCGGCCGGTGTTCCGTCCAGAGCGCTTCATCGACGACGAGACCGCCCAGGAGGCATTGCGCGCGAAATCCATCGCGCGGCTGCGCGACTACTACGAACGCCTCGACGCGCAGCTCGAGGGACGCGACTGGCTTACGGGCGCGCGTTCGTTCGCTGATCCCTATCTCTTCGTGGTGCTGCGCTGGGCCGTGGCCAAGGGCGTGAAGCTCGACGGGCTGGACAATCTCGCGCGCTTCCACCAGCGCATGCTGGCGGATGCGGGCGTCCAGGCGGCCATGCAGCAGGAGGGCCTGTAATCCGCGCATGCGCGGGTGCTAGTACATCATCGGCACGCGCACGGTCACCGTCGCGTCCGGTGTGTCGCGTGTCACGCCCACACCGACCGTGAAGTTGAGCGTGCGCTTATCGTTGAATCGCCAGGAGCCGCCGAGCAGCAGCGTGCCGAGCACGATCTTGGTCGAACCCGGCACGCGCTGCCCGTTCTGCTTGGTCGGGCCGACGAACGCCTGCTCGTAGCCGATGCTCATCGATGCCTTTTCATTGAGCGACAGGCCCATGCCAATGCTGAGATCGACGATATCGCCAGGCTTCACCTTGCCCAGTTGCTCGGTACCACCCAACAGGATGTGCCGGGTGACGTTGTCACGCGGCACGTTGTAGAGATAGCTCACGTTGCCGAACAGCACGATCGGATCGGTGGGATAGAGCCACGTGACGCCAGGCTGCAAGGACCAGAAGCCGGTACCCGAAGGCTGATGCAGGGGCAATCCCGTGCCGGTCACCGAAAGCGGGACTTCCGAAAGCACATTCTCGACGCAACGTTGCACGCAATCGGTGGTGACTTCGAAGGGGTCCTTGCCCGAGTTGGATTTCACCCGGAACCAGCCGACGTAGAACGCCTTGTCCGGGCCGCCGACGTTGAGCTGATAGCGTATCGTCGCCTCGATATCGCCCAGGCCGTTGCCGCTGGTACCGAAGGCGTTGTCGGTCGCCGTGCCCGTGAAGATTTCGCGGCTCACCGTGTCCTGATGCGTCCACACGTACGGCACGCGCAGTTCAACTTCCATGCGGTCGGTGATGCCGTAGCGTCCGGTGAGCCAGCCGATCTGCGTGGTGGTCTTGACCTGGCGCGCATCGATCAGGCCGATCAGGATGGCGGGAATGACCGTGTAGCCGACCAGCGCTACGCGATCGACCGACGAATAGCCAAACTGGTAGGCCGGCTCGATGACGAACCTGCCCTTGGGCGTGAGCACGCCGGGCTGCTGAAAGATGGGCGCCACTTCCGGAGGACGCGTGTCAGGCTTAGGTGCTTCGCCGACCGGTTGCTGCTGCGGTGCCGGAGCGACGGCAGCTACCGAATCGGCGGCCGGCATAGGCAATGCCGAGGCGCCCGCACCACCCGCCGCGATGTTGCCGGCGCGCTGCTTGTCGAGCACATCGATACCTACCGCGTGACGCAGCGATTGATAGTCCGCCTCCTGCTCGGCCAGTGCGCGCTTCATGGCATCCAGCTGGGCCATCTGCGCGCTGATCTGGCTCCGCATCGCCTCGATGCGATCACCCTGCTCCGCTACCTTCTTGCGGATATCCGCGGAATCGGCGGGCGTCTGCGGCGACGCGGGGACCGACGCAATGGGATTGGATGCCACGGGCGCGGGCGTGACGGCCGCTCCTCCCGCCGGCGCGCCAGCCTGCTGGGCCGCGACCGGAAGGCCCAGCATGACCAGTCCGGCGCATCCTGCCGTCCATACATATCGCCACGTTGAGTATCGCATCATGCTTCCTCATGAGCCGGGTTCAAAGGCTTGCGGACGAACGCCTCGCGACGATCGATCGCGACGGATTCGCGTCTGGAAACGACGGTGTCGAAGCGCGCTTCATGTCAGTGCCCGATGGCCTGCAGCTGCGCCTGTTGCAACGCGTCCTGGAAGTTCGCCTGGCGGAATACGTTGAGCGAATTGACCGACGTGTTGATCGTGGTGATGCTCTGGATGTGCTGCCCGTTGAGCGTGTTCTGAATCACCGTCGCGCCCGCGTTCTGGCCGATCGATGACGGATCGAACGTGTTGTTCGGCCCGATCTGCGTCACGGTCACCGTATTGAGCGCGGACTGCATCGCCGTCGCCTGGGCCGGCGTCATGTGCGCGATGTCCGGTACGTTGAAACTGGTCGAAGTGACGAGGTTGCCGTTGACATATACGGCGCGATCGATGCCGAACGACGCCATCAGTCCATTGCCCAGGTCATAACCGCCGCGGGCATCGTCCAGCGTGTCCTGGCTCACCGGCGTCCAACCTGCCAGGTCGTCCGAGGTGGGTATGCCGCTCACGACGTGGGCAAGCGCAGAGGGCTCCGCCGCGGCGGGAACGATCGCGGGTGCCACCATTTCCTGCGCCTGTGCGCCGACCATCCACGGGCCGCCCGCCAGGAGCAGCGTGCCCAGACCTATCATGCATGCGACGGGTTTCATCATCGCTCCCTAGAGATCGTCCGGCCCTTTCTTGGGCATCACTAAGTTGTAGAGACCATTGCGATCGATGACCGAGTTGACCGGCGCGCCTGGGGCCACTTTCCAATCGTTCGCACTGTTGAACACCGCCAGGTTGCGGCGGTTGTGGATCACGAAGACCAGTCCGTTCTTCCACATCGACATGAACCGCGTTTCCGACAACACGCGCGTACCGCGCGCCGGATCGCCCACCAGCACGCGCCCGTTGCGCATGCCTTTCACCACGACGAAATGGTGGTAGCCCTTTTCGTCGATCAGCACGATGGCCGGAAGGTTTTCCTGTGCAAGCTTGTCCAGCGGCACCTTGTAGCCGTCCGCCTGGAAGCCATTGGCTTCGAGAAAGCGCTTGATGTCCAGCAGCGAAAAGCCTTCCCGGTTGATCTTGGCCTGGTCGCCATGCGTGTACATCTGCTCGAACGCGACCTGCTCATCCACCGGATAGCCATACTGGTAGGTCAGCAACGTGGCCACCGCGGCAGAGCCGCAGCTGAAGTCGTACTTCTGGTGAATCGTGGCCTTGTAGCGCGCTTCCTTCACGCTCGTCAGGTGCACCGTGTACAAGCCCGTGCCGCCCGCGACGGCGACCGGCGTCGTGGCATGTCCTTCCAGCGGCAGCGCCGCGATCAGGATCCACAGCGCCGCCCACTTGCTCATGGCTGGAACTGGACGTTGAGGACAGTGGCGTTCTGGATCAGCACGCTATTGCCGGAATTCTGGATCACCGTCGGGAAACCGGTGGCCCCGCTCAGCGAATTGCCCATGATCACATTGTCGCCAGTCACCACGTGGTCGACATTGTTGTTGGACATCGTTCCGGACAGGTTGGTGTCCTGCCAGATCAGCGTGCCACCGCTGAGGTCTGCCAGGGTAGCGTTGTCCACGCTTGCACCGAGGTCCTCCGCGACGCCCTGATGATCGACCTGGCTCGCGGCGATATAGACGGCTATGGGTGAATCCGCACCATCGGCGAGGTACGACGAAGGAATCTGCGCGTCTTTCGCGCAAAGCATCGCGGGTGACGCAAGAGCGCAGCACGCGGTAAGACCAAGCATCCACTTGAAGGATCGCACGGCACAATCTCCCAGGGCGCGCAGGCACCCATTCGATCGAAGCTCGTATCAATCAGTCGTCCCTGAAGACGGCCGCCTTGCAGCACCACGCACGGTGGAACCGGCGTCCCACCGTGCGTGGACTCCTCACACTTAGTGACTGAAGTTCAGGTTGGCCTGAACGTTCACGCTCTGCTGTACCAGCGAGGCTGCGCCGCTGTTCTGGGCAAGAATCGACACGCCCGCCGCAGCGGAGGCCGAACCGTTCATCTGGTTCGACATGTCGAACGCACCCGTGGTGGCATAAGCCGTGCCGCCTGCACCCGCTGCGCCGCCCGCACCGCCTGCGCCGCCCGTGCCCGAGCCGCCGGTCCCGCCAGTGCCTGCGCCGCCTGCACCGCCGGCGCCCGCCATGCTCGACGAGCTACCGCTGGTTCCGCCGGTTGCCGAGGCATTGCCGCTGGTTCCGGTACCGGCGCCTGCCGTGCCGGAGCCACCTGCCCATGAGCCGGTGCCACCGGTCGAGGTGCTGGTGTTGGTGCCAGCGCCGCGAGCGCGTGCATGAGCGCTGGCGTAGTTGTCACCGTCACTGCTTCCGCCACCCGCAAGTGATGCACCGCCGGCATCGCCGCTCGACGCACCGCTGCCGCCTGCGCGACCGCTGGCCGAGAGGGCGTCGCCGCCCGATCCGCCACGTCCGCCATTGCCGCCAACGGCCTTGCCGCCGTCGCCGCTTCCGCCACGTCCGCCACTTCCGCCACGTCCGCCATTGGCGTTGCCGTTGTTGGTGGCGTAGTTGCCGATGTTGCTTACCGATACGTCACTGACAGTGCCGCTCAGATCGCTGCTGGCAACAGCAGTGCTGCTGTTGAACGCATCGGAGAACGATGCTGTTGCGGTTCCGCCGTTATTGGCAGCCGCAGTGCCCGCACCGGCAGAAGCCGCGTCGCCCGAGTTGAACGCATCCGTGAAAGTCTTGGTATGCGTGCTCGAGTTGGTGTTGGAGTGAGTACTTGAGTTGGTACTGGTACTGGTGATCGCGCCTGAATTGCCTGAGTTGTCCGTGTTATCCGCGAAGGCGGGAAGTGCCAATCCCAATCCCAGCACGATCGCGGTCGCAATTAGAGTCTTACGCATGGTCATTACTCCTGGAACGATGCGGTGACCCCCTGTATTGCTGGTGTCGCAAAATCCAGCACGCAGTAGACGCAACATGCATGCCACCACGCCGTTGCGCCCGTTCACGCTCGGCCGTCCTTTGGAATCAGGGGTTTGAAGAGACTCTTTGGCAGTGAGCCGTGGTTTCAGTCAGGTTCTTCGGCGCAGTGCTGTCTCAGGCTTGTGACACCCGATGAGAAGCTTGGTATAGAGCGCGATGCCGCGCGCCGCACGCATCAATCGAAGAATCAGCGGCTTGCACCACGTTTTCGTGTGTATTTCGTGGCGCGGCAGAGGCGTAACAACCGCGTTACACCCGTGCATACAAAATGATAGCAATGTCGTACAGGGTCCTGAACGGGAACGAAAGTTAAGGAAAAAAGAAGGGAGCCCTGCGGCTCCCCTTTTTACGCCAAATGGAATGTCGATCAGCGCTTTTCGATCGGAACGTACGCCTGGTCCTCGGGACCGGTGTAGTTGGCGCTCGGACGAATGATCTTGCCATCGATGCGCTGCTCGATCACGTGCGCGCTCCAGCCGGAGGTGCGTGCGATGACGAACAGCGGAGTGAACATGGCGGTCGGCACACCCATCATGTGATACGCGCTGGCCGAGAACCAATCGAGATTCGGGAACATCTTCTTCTGCTCCCACATCAGCTTCTCGATCTTCTCCGACACGTCGAACAGGGTCGGATTGCCGCCTTCGGTGCAGAGCTTGCGCGAGACTTCCTTGATGATCTCGTTGCGCGGATCGGACACGGTATACACCGGGTGGCCGAAGCCGATGATGATTTCCTTGCGCTCGACACGGGCGCGAATATCCGCTTCCGCCTCGGCCGCATTGCGGTAGCGCGCGATGATTTCCATCGCCACTTCATTGGCACCGCCATGCTTGGGACCGCGCAGCGCGCCGATGGCACCCGTGATGGCCGAGTACATGTCCGAGCCGGTGCCGGCGATCACGCGCGCGGTGAACGTGGACGCGTTGAATTCATGCTCGGCGTAGAGAACAAGCGACTTGTCCAGCGAGTGCGCATGCAGTTCGCTCGGCTTCTTGCCGTGCAGAAGGTGCAGGAAGTGGCCGGCGATGGATTCGTCGTCCGTCTCCGTCTCGATGCGCTTGCCGTTGTGGCTGAAATGGAACCAGTACAGCAGGATCGAACCGAAGCTGGCCATCAGGCGGTCGGCGATATCACGCGCACCGGTGATGTTGTGGTCGTCCTTCTCCGGCAGCACGGTGCCAAGCACAGAGCAGCCCGTGCGCATGACGTCCATCGGATGCGTGGCGGCCGGCAGCAGTTCCAGCGCGCTCTTCACCGGCGCAGGCAGGCCGCGCAGGCGCTTGAGCTTGGCGCGATAGGCGTTCAACTCCGCCCAGTTCGGCAGCACGCCGTGCACCAGCAGGTAAGCCACTTCCTCGAAGCAGCCCTTGGCCGCCAAGTCATGGATGTCATAGCCACGATAATGCAGATCGTTGCCGCTGCGGCCCACGGTGCACAGCGCGGTGTTGCCGGCAGCCACACCCGACAGTGCGACGGATTTCTTGGGCTTGGGAAGGGTTTGTTCGCTCATGGAATACATCTCCTCAATGCATACGATCTTGCCGGCCGCAGTCGTCGCCAGGGCCCGGCGAATGGTTAGGCCGTCAGGATTTTTTCTGGTTGGCGAATAGCGCGTCGAGCTTGTCCTCATAAGCGTGGTAGCCGAGGAAGTCGTACAGGTCAGCCCGCGTCTGCAGCGTGTCGATGATGTTCTTTTGCGTGCCTTCGCGACGAACCGTCTCGTAGAAGTTGAGCGCGGCCTTGTTCATGGCGCGATAGGCGCCACAGCAGTACAGCGCGATGTCCACGTTCGCGGTACGCAGCTCATCGGTGGTGAAGAACGGCGTGGAACCGAACTCGGTCAGGTTGGCAAGGATCGGCACCTTTACCGCGGCGCGGAAGCGACGATAATCGTCCAGCGTCTTCATGGCTTCGGGGAAGATCATGTCCGCGCCGGCCTCGACGTAGGCACAGGCGCGATCGATCGCCGCATCGATGCCTTCCACGGCGGCCGCATCGGTGCGTGCCATGATCACGAAACCGGCGTCCGTGCGGGCATCCACGGCCGCCTTCACGCGGTCGACCATTTCTTCCTTAGCCACCACTTCCTTGCCCGGGCGATGGCCGCAACGCTTCTGGCCGACCTGGTCTTCGATATGCACTGCCGCCACGCCCACATTGATGAACGAGCGGATGGTGCGACCGATGTTGAAGGCGCCGCCCCAGCCGGTGTCGATGTCGACCAGCAACGGCATCTGCGTGGCATCGACGATGCGACGGGCATCGGTGAGCACGTCTTCCATGGTAGAGATGCCGAGATCCGGCATGCCCAGCGAGTTGGCGGCAACGCCACCGCCGGAAAGATAAAGCGCCTTGTAACCCACGCGCTTGGCCATCAGGCCGGCGTAGGCAGTGATGGCACCCATCACCTGGAGCGGACTTTCGGCGGCAACGGCAGCGCGGAAGCGCGCGCCGGCAGATTCGTTGTGGGACATGGTGGTTCTCCGAAACCTCATATTCTAGGCGATGCGATGACTACGCCATGTAGCGGCGCAGCAGGCGCCGAGCGCGGAAGACACTGTGTCATCGGTCGATGTATTGATCAATCTTGATCCAAAGGATCAATATGTCCGCATGCGAGCCGACTATCTCTCCGCCCAGGAAGCCGCCACACGTCTTGGTGTGAGCCCCGCCACGCTGTATGCCTATGTCAGTCGCGGCAAGATCGATTCCCGGCCCGGCGCCGACGGACGCAGTCGCGAGTACCTGGCCGACGACATCGAGCGGTTGATCGAACGTCGACAAGCCGGCCGCGGCGCGGCAAAAGCGGCGGCGCGCAGTCTGACCTGGGGTCTGCCGGTACTTGAGACGCGTATCTCGCTGATCCGGCCCAATGGCCATTACTACCGGGGCGAATCGGCCATCGCGCTGGCGACTGACGGTGCGAGCCTGGAAGACGTGGCGCGTTTGCTGTGGGGCGGCGATGGCGATCCCTTCGCGACCATGCCGCCGCGCAGCTGGCCTGGCGCAGTAGCCATGCTGATGCGCCGCGACGATGTTCCGCCACAGGAACGTACCGCGGCGGCGCTGCCACTGATCGCACTCACCTCGCCCTACACGCACAGCTCCGATGCCCAGCAACGGAGGGAATGCGCGGCACGCCTGTTGCGCGAGACGGCGGCCTTGCTGTGCGGCATACGTCCCAGTCACCAGCCCATCCATCGCGTGATGGCCGGAAACTGGCATGAAGGGGACGAAGGCCTCGCCGAGATCGTGCGCAGCACGCTGGTGCTATGTGCCGACCATGAACTCAATGCGTCTGCCTTCGCCACGCGTGTGGCTGCATCCACCGGCGCCAGCCTTCATTCGGCCGTGAGCGCGGGCTTGGCGGCCCTGTCCGGGCCGCAGCATGGTGGCGCCGCCGCCCGTGCCTATGCACTGATCCAGGAGGCGCAGCGCGATCGCCGCCCTGCCGACCACGTGCGCGAGCGCCTGCGTCGCGGCGACGAACTGCCCGCTTTCGGGCATCCGCTGTATCCCGATGGCGATCCGCGTGCCGCGCTGCTGTTGCGCATGCTCGACGATATGCGTCCACGCCTGTCGGGCCTCGTGCGAATCAGGCAGCTGGTCGATGCCGTGCACGACAGTGTCGGCCGCCAGCCCAGCCTCGACTTTGCGCTGGCCACCATCGCCACGTTGTACGGGCTTGGACCGCATGCTGCGTTGTCGCTGTTCGCGGCGGGGCGCATGGCGGGCTGGCTCGCACATGCGCTGGAGCAGCAGGATTACGGCGGGTTGATTCGTCCTCGCGCCAACTACGCCGGCACGCCGCCCGGGCGGCGCGACTGACCCAAACGCAATGCGTCAGACGTCGGAGCCCCGCTCCAGCGCGCGCCGCACTTCTTCCAACGCATTGGGATCGTCCAGCGTCGAAAGATCGCCCGGATCGGTGTGCTGCACCAGCGCCTGCAGCGAGCGGCGCAGCAGCTTGCCCGAGCGCGTCTTGGGCAAGGCGTTGACCACATACACGCGGGCTGGCTTGGCCACGCCGCCGAGTTGCTCGACGACGCGCTGCTGCATGGCCTTGGCCACGTCCGCGGATTGCTCGGAAACACCCTGTTTGAGCGTGGCAAACACCACCGGCACCTGCCCCTTCAATTCATCCTGCACGCCGACCACGGCGGCTTCCGCGCAGGCCGGATGCGTCGATACCGATTCCTCGATCTCGCGCGTGCCCAGGCGATGGCCGGCCACGTTGATCACATCGTCGGTGCGACCGAGGATCGTGGTGTAGCCATTCTCGTCGCGAATGGCCCAATCCAGCGAGCTGTAGAGCAGCTCGTTGAAGTGACTGAAGTAGCTGTTGACGTAGCGATCGTCGTCGCCCCACACCGTGGTGAGGCAACCGGGCGGTAGCGGTGGCACGAACACGAGCACGCCCTTCTGGTGAGGCGGCAATTCTTCGCCGGTGCCTTCGTCGATCACCTTCATGCGATAGCCGGGGCTCGGCAGCCCCGGCGAGCCGAATTTCACCGGCTTGAGGTCGAGGCCCGGCATCAGCGTGATGGCCGGCCAACCGGTTTCGGTCTGCCAGTAATTGTCGATCACCGGCACGCCGAGACCTTCGGTGATCCAGTGCGCGGTGGGTTCGTCCAGTGGTTCGCCGGCGAGGAACAGCCACTTCAGCCTGGACAAGTCGTACTTCTTGAGCCAGCTCGCGTCCTGCTTCTTCAGCACGCGGATAGCGGTCGGTGACGAGAACATGGTGCGCACGCCGTAACGCTCGCACAGCTGCCACCAGATGCCCGGATTGGGCTGCGTCGGCAACCCTTCATAGAGCAACGACGTGGCACCGCCGATCAGCGGGCCATACACGTTGTACGAGTGCCCCACCGCCCAGCCCACGTCCGAGGTGGAGAACATCACCTGCCCCGGCGCGATGTCGAACACCGTGCGGATCGACAACGCCATCGCCACCGCATAACCGCCCACGTCGCGCTGGATGCCCTTGGGTTTGCCCGTGGTGCCGGAGGTGTAGAGCAGATAGCTGGGCTCGTTCGACTCCAACCAGGCGACCGGTACTTCGGCGCCCTCGTACGACGCGCGCAAGCTGGCGTAATCGAGATCGCGCCCGGCCACGCGCGTCATCTGCGGATCCAGCCCGCGATCGACGATCAGTACATGCGGCGGCTTGTTTGCCGCCTCCTCCAGCGCCGCGTCGACGAGCGGCTTGTACGGAATCACCTTTCCACCGCGCATACCTGCATCGGCGGCGATCAGCAACTTCGGTTGCGCGTCATCGATGCGCAACGCCAGGTTGTGCGCCGCGAAACCGCCGAACACCACCGAATGGATCGCGCCGATGCGCGCGCAGGCGAGCATTGCGAACACCGCTTCGGCGATGTTGGGCATGTAGATCACCACGCGATCGCCCTTGCCAACGCCCAGCGATGCCAGCACGGCGGCGAACGTGTTCACCTCGCGATAGAGATCGCGATAGGTCAGCTCGCGCGTGATGTGGGTTTCGGTGGAAATCGCCACCAACGCCAGTTGGCCGCCGCGTTCTTCCAGATGGCGGTCGATCGCGTTGTAGCAGAGATTGGTGGTGCCACCGACGAACCAGCGGCGGAACGGCAGGCGCGAGGTATCGAGGATCTGCTCGGGCGGCGTATGCCAATGGATGCGCCTGGCCTGTTCGGCCCAGAAGGCTTCGGGTTCATCCACCGAACGCTGGTAGAAATCCTCGTAGCGCATCGCTTGTACCTCGACTCGGGCTGCTGACCGGATCTAGCCTAGATCAGCGGCGCGGAACGGGCCTTGCGACCTTGGTCGAGTCTTGCCCTGCGTGATCGCTTGGCAAGCGATCACGCAGCCTTGTCCATCAGAGGCAGGAGACCGCCGCGTCGCGATAGGCGGAGTTGTAGTCCTTCTTGATGTCCTGGGTTTCGTACATCATCACCTGCGCACCCGTGCCATCGGCGGTCACTTCGACCAGCTCATGCGCACCGGCCTTGTCGTTCGCCGATACCGTGCCCGACTGGTCCTTGTGCGAGGCGCTGGCCTCGGCCGTCTCCGCCCACTTGGCGCGCACGCATTCCAGATAGGTCGGGATGTCCTTGTTGGTGCGGCTGCTCATCTTGGGCGTGGTGTCACGCAGGCCATGGGTGCCCCCACAGGCTGTCAGCAGGGCGCAGCAGGCGGCGATCGCAAAGAGTTGCTTCATGTCGGCATTCCAGTCGAGGATCGTCAGATTTAACCATGAAGCGCCATGCTGTGGAGAGGCTTGACCCTCACGTCACGTAAGCCCCCAGAGTGCCCGGCACGCAACGAGGACATCACCATGGAACTGACGGTCGGCGAATTGGCCAAGCGCAGCGGACTCACCGTCCGCACGCTGCATCACTACGACGCCATCGGCCTGCTGGTGCCCACGCTGCGTTCCGCTGCCGGCTACCGGCTGTACGACCGGGCCAATATCGAACGCCTGCACCGTATCCAGGCCCTGCGTCAGCTGGGCCTGTCGCTGGCCGACATCGGAACCGCCCTGTCCGGACCGCAGGCACCGTTGGCCGAGGTGATCGATCGTCAGCTCGCCCAGCTCGACGACGAAATCGCCAACGCCACCCGTTTGCGCAACCAATTGGGACGCCTGCGCGCCCAACTGGCCACCGGACAAGCCCCCGACCTTGCCGATTGGCTGGAGACCCTGGAAACCATGTCGCTTTACGAGAAGTACTTTTCACCCGAGGAACTGAAGGCATTGCCGCTGCACACCGATCCGGATGTGCTGCCGCAATGGAGCGCGCTGGTCACTGCCGTACAGTCCGCGATGGATCGTGGCGCGACTGTCGACGATGCCGACGTCCATCTGCTCGCCTTGAACTGGATGGCCATGCTTGAACGCGGCACCGGCAACAACCCGGCCTTCCTGCTGCGGCTGCACGCGATCAACGAGCAGGAGCCGCAGATGCGCGAACTCAGTGGTATTTCCAAGGAGCTTGAACGCTTCGTGGAACAGGCCGTGATATCCGCGAGGTTAGCCATTTTCGCGCGCTACCTGGACGAACAAGAGATGCAGCGCGTGCGCGCCAACTATGGTCATGAGATGTACAACTGGCCCGCGTTGATCGTTGAGATACGCAAGGCCATGGCGGACCAACGTCCGGCCGACGATCCGCACGTGCAGGCGCTGGCGCAGCGCTGGATGACCTTGTTTCGCAGCTATGCCGGCGACGATCCTGCAACGCATGAGCGCATTCGCGAGGCGTATGCCAGGGAGCCAGACCTGCGCCGAGGCAGCGCGGTGGATGAAGCGCTGATGGGTTATCTGCGCAAGGCATGGGCTCACCCGCCGCAGCCATAAGCATCAGGCGCCGCCCCATTCCATCGACGTGCTAGGTTGGGGCGCGCTTTCATTCACGCGAGGGGACGACATGCAGAACCGGAAACTTTCACGGCTGGGCGGATGGATGCTGACGGTGGCGCTGGTCATCGTCGCTCCGATGGCGCGCAGTGCCACGGACGATGCGACGCAGATCCGCCAGATCATGACCGACCAGCAGACGGCGTGGAATCGCGGCGATATCGACGCCTTCATGCAGCCGTACAAGGACGCGCCGGACACGACCTTCATCGGCTCGAAGATCCGCAAGGGCTATCGCCCCATCCTCGACAACTACAAGAAGAACTACGCGTCGAAGGAACAGATGGGCACGCTTTCGTACTCGGACATCGAAGTGCGTCTGCTGCCCAGCGCCGACGGCCAGGCTGCCTACGCGATGGTCACGGGCCGTTTTCACCTGGACCGCAATGCGCACGGCAGCGCGGCCAAGGATGACGGCGTGTACTCGCTGCTGTGGGAGCGCACGTCGGCCGGCTGGAAGATCGTGCTCGATCACAGCAGCTGAACTCGCCACCTCGTTCGTTGCGGCACGCCGGCAATCACAAAGAAAAAGGGCGGCCGAGGCCGCCCTTTTTCGTACTTCCGTAAGCCAGCTTACTTCTTGGCGAACAGGTGCTCGACGCCGGCACGCTCTTCGCGCAGTTCCTTGTCGGTGGCGTCCATGCGGGCGCGCGAGAAGTCATTCACTTCCAGGCCCTGCACGATTTCGTACTTGCCGTTCTTCACGGTCACCGGGTAGCCGTAGATCACGCCCGGCGCGATGCCGTACGAACCGTCCGACGGGATACCCATCGAGACCCAGTCACCTTCCGCGGTGCCCAGCGCCCAGGTGCGCATGTGGTCGACGGCGGCCGACGCAGCCGACGCAGCCGAGGATGCGCCACGGGCCTTGATGATGGCCGCGCCGCGCTGCTGCACGGTCGGGATGAAATCGCTCTCGTACCAGGCCTGGTCGACCAGCGACAGCGCCGGCTTGCCGCCGACGGTGGCGTGGTGCAGGTCCGGGTACTGCGTGGAGCTGTGGTTGCCCCAGATGGTCATCTTCTTGATGTCGGTGTTGTGCTTGCCGGTCTTCTCGGCGAGCTGCGACAGCGCGCGGTTGTGGTCGAGACGAACCATCGCAGTGAAGCACTTCGGATCGAGGTCAGGGGCGTTCTGCTGGGCGATCAGCGCATTGGTGTTGGCCGGGTTGCCGACCACCAGCACGCGAACGTCGCGCTTGGCGTGATCGTTCAGCGCCTTGCCCTGCGGGCCGAAGATGGCGCCGTTGGCTTCGAGCAGGTCCTTGCGCTCCATGCCCGGGCCGCGCGGACGTGCGCCGACCAGCAGTGCGTAGTCCACATCCTTGAAGGCGACGTTGAGATCGTCGGTGGCGACCACGCCAGCCAGCGTCGGGAACGCGCAGTCGTTGAGTTCCATCACCACGCCCTGCAGCGCGGGCAGCGCCGGGGTGATTTCCAGCAGGTGCAGGATCACCGGCTGGTCCGGACCCAGCATGTCGCCCGCGGCGATGCGGAACAGCAGGGCGTAACCGATCTGGCCGGCAGCGCCGGTAACGGCAACACGAACGGGGGCTTTCATCGGGGAAACTCCTTCAACTTGGCTAGGACTTACAAAAAGACAAGGCCCGCACGATACCGCGCGGGCCCCAAGACCATCAGGTCAGTTCTGCGAAGAACGCCTGGATACGTTCCAACCCGGGCTGCAGTTGTGCGGTCGGGCAGGTATAGGAAATGCGCATGGCACGCTCTTCACCGAAAGCCGAGCCCGGCACGCAGGCCACGCCCTTCGCTTCGAGCAGCGCGGCGCAAAGCTCGACGTCGTTGTTGATGCGCACACCGTTGTGGCTCTTGCCGAACGCCACGGAGATGTCGGGAAACGCGTAGAACGCACCCTGCGGATACGGACAGACCACGCCGGGAATCGCGCGCAACGCATTCACCACGACGTCGCGCTTGCCGGCGAACTCCTTGCACTTGGCTTCGGGCACGTCCTGCGGACCGGCGAATGCGGCGACCGCGGCGGCGGTGATCACTTCCGGCACGCTGGTGATGTGGTTGGAATTGAGCGTGGTGATGGCCTTGGCCACGTTCTCGGGGCCGGCGATGAGGCCCACGCGCCAACCCGGCATGCCGTAGGTCTTGGATACCGAGTCGACGAAGATCAGGCGGTCTTTCAGCTCCGGCTTCACGTGCACGAAGTTGTGGTAGCCGATACCGTCGAACACCATCGAGTTGTAGATGTCGTCGGTGACGATCCAGGTGTCTGGGTATTTCACCAGCACCTCGGCCAGCGCGGCGATTTCATCGCGCGTGTAGACCATGCCCGTCGGGTTGGACGGGTTGTTGAACAAGAAGACTTTGGGCTTGCGCGCCAGCGCGGCGTCGAGCTGCGCGGGCGTGAGCTTGTAGTTCTGCTCAGGGCCGCAATGCAGGATGTTGGCCTTGGCACCGAGGATGTCGGCGATATCGCGATAGGTGGTCCAGAACGGCGCCGCGAAGGCGATTTCGTCACCTTCGTTCAGCAACGCCTCGCCCAGGTTGTACAGCACCTGCTTGGCGCCGATGCCGATCGAAAGGTTGGTGCGGCCATAGCCCTTGAAGCCGAGCTTTTCGATATGCACCAGGAACGCGTCGAGCAGCACGTCGGCACCACGGTTGCTGCCGTACTGGCCTGAGTCGTGCTGGAGCGCTTCGCGTGCGGCGGCATACACGTGCTCGCCAGGAAGGAAGTTCGGAACGCCTATGGAGAAGCTGATGATGTCGCGACCGGCAGCCTTGAGCTGCTTGGCCTTCTCCGCGATGACCATGATCGCGCTGGGCTTGGCGCGGCCGACACGCTGGGCGAGCTGGGGCATGACTTCCTCTGGGTGGGTGAGAAGACAGCAAACCAGCCGATTTTAGCATGCGGCGGCGCGTCATCCCCTTATCCCCTGGTCGGCCCCTATGCCGACCGGACACGTGCGTACGCCCGCGGCCGAGCGCATGATGGCCCGGCCGACTGGACCTGGCCGGCATGGCGGGAAAGGGGCAACGGGCAGGCCGGAGGCCGTCCGGCGGGACAGCTCAGGAAACCTTACGAACACTCACCAAGGACATACGAATATGCACTGGCTCTGGGTGATCATTGTCGGTCTGGTCGTAGGTGTGATTGCCAAGGCGCTGACGCCTGGCAAGGAAGCGATGGGGTTCATCATCACCGCCATCCTCGGTATCGCCGGTTCATTCATTTCCACCTACATCGGCGAAAAGCTGGGCTGGTGGGGCGAGACCGGTTTCGTGCATTTCCTCGGGTCGATCGGCGGCGCGGTGGTGCTGCTGGTCATCTACCACGCATTGTTCAGGCGCAACGCCACCGCGTGACATGCCTGTCCCCGGCGGCGCCTTGTGCGCCGCCGGGCTTTGAAACCCTTGCTCAGGCCGCGCTGCCGCCGAACAGCTTGCCCGCCAGCGAGGCGAGTGAACTCAGGTCGAAGCCGCCCTGCCCCTGCGCCGGCACCTGGCCGTCCGGGGTGAGATGGTCCACCGCATGCGGCAGTACCTGGGAGAGCTGGCCCAGCAGCTGGCTCTGGTCCACGCCCAACTTGCCGGCCGCGTCCTGCAGCAGCGAACCCAGCCCGCCGTTCTGCAAGGCCTGGCCCAGCTGGTCGCCGGATACGGCCTGGTTGGCGCCGGTGCCCACCCACGACTGCACCGCTTCACCCAACCCATGCTGCTGCAGCATGGCCACCAGGCCCTGGACACCGCCGGCCTTTTCAATCAGCTGGCCTGCGATCGACACAAGCGACGAGCCACCGGCCTGGCCGCCCTGGGCACTACCGAGCAGATCATTGAGGAATGACATGACCACATCTCCTTGGGAATGGGATGACGCGCAGCACGCGCTGCTTAAAGCCCTTCGATTCTAGGCTGCTCGTGCCAGCCTCTGCGTGACGGTCGGCGTAAAAAAAGCCGCCGTTCTCGCAAACGGCGGCTTCTTCACATCACGCAAACGAAAACGCTCAGCGCTGGTCGAGCACCGCGTTCCATTCCTTCACGCGATCGGCCTTGGCCGCGAGCAGCGCGTCGACGTCGCCTTCCACGGTGACCTTCTCGATGGTGTCGCCCTGGCGGATCGCATCGACCACAGCCTGGTCTTCCGGGCCGACCACTTCGCCGAACACGCTGTGCTTGCCGTCCAGCCAGGGCGTGGCGCCGTGGGTGATGAAGAACTGGCTGCCGTTGGTACGCGGACCAGCATTGGCCATCGACAGCACGCCCGGCTTGTCATGACGCAGCGAGGCGTCGAACTCGTCCTCGAAACGGTAGCCCGGGCCACCACGGCCGCTGCCTTCCGGGCAACCGCCCTGGACCATGAAATCGGCGATCACGCGGTGGAACGCCAGGCCATCGTAGTAGCCGCGACGAGCCAGGTTGACGAAGCTGGCCACCGTCACCGGGGTCTTGTCGTCGTGCAGACGCAGATGGATGGGGCCGCGGTTGGTGGTCATGGTGACGTTGATGGTCATCGGGTTTCCTTGTTCACATAGGCAGCGCGCAGGCCGAGGTCAGCCTGCGGGTTCGCAAGGATACCCCAGCCGGCGTCATCTGCAGGTCACCGCCGGCCTGCGATGAAGACAGCGGTTTATTTGGGCCCCAGGGTCCAGGCCGCCGGCATGCCGAGCGAGGTTGCCGTCAACTCGCCGCTGCCTCGCGGTTGCGGCGTTGGCGCGGGCACCACCGCAGGCCAGGGCGCTCCCTCGTATAGATGGGCCCACAGGCGATCCAGCGCCGCATACCCATAGGGCAGGAGCGGCACGTGCTTGTCGCCAAAGCCGGGCAATGCGAGGAACGCATCGAAATGCTGCGCGTAGGGCACCTTCCAATACAGCGGATGTCCCCCCTTGCTCCGCAGCCAGTCCACGTAAGGCTCGGACGTGAACGCCGTCGGCAAAAGACCGTCGGCAGCGCCATGCACCACCCAGACCGGCAGGCTGGCGCGCGCAGGTTTGACGGCTGTGGCCGCCACGCCGTCGCGCAGGGCCTGTGTGCCCGCCTCGTTGTCCTCCCACAGCGCACGCAGGCAAAGGACGCCGGGCAGCGTGGCGTCTGCCGAATGATCGGTGCCGCCGAACAAACCCACGCCATTGCCCGGCGGAATACCCGACGCGTCGGCCCACCAACCGGCCCTTACCACAGGATCAGCCACGCCCGGCGCGCCTTTCGCACCGATGGCCGAGTAATGGAAGCCGCAAGGCATGTCGTCGGCGCCGCGACGCATGTAGGCGGAGGCATAGGCCGCCGTCACGGCGCGCCACACATCGAAGGCCGTGGTCGAAGCCGCCGTGGTCATCGCTTCATCGGTCCAGCCACCGGCGCGTAGATGTTCGTACGCCTCGCCGGCCTGCGCCACCAAGCGGGTACCGGACACGAGGCCATGCTCATGCAACTGGTGGCAACGCTGTGCCCAGGCCGGCGGTACCTCGCCCTTTGGCGTGCGCGCCAGCGGCGCGTCATCGAAACGCGGGTCGGCCAGTGCACAGGGCAACCAGAGCGAGGCTTCAGTGGCGTAGTCGAACAACGCGCGGCCCTGATCGGACACACGCACGTTCGGCTCCAATGCGACCACGCCCGCCAGCAGGCGGTCATCGTCCAGCCCCGCCGCCTGCAGCACCGCGCCGCCGCCGTTGGACAAGCCGGTCGCGATGATGCGCGTGTTCTGCGCAGTGAATGGCGCCTGCTCAGGGAACGCGCGATCCAGCATTGCCAAGCCGAAGCGCGCTGCCTGCAGCACATGGCGACCCCAATCAGCCTCCGGGTTGTCGCCGGAATGCGCGTGCTTCACGGCGATGTTGCCGTGCTGCACGGCGACGGGTTCGAATTCCAGCGTCGCCGTTCCGCGCTTCGCGCGACCGCCATCGAGCGCGACGCCTGTGTCATCGGCCGGATCGAAATAGCCCGCACCCGTTCCTTTATCCGTATAGGCCACGGCACAGCCGCGTGGCAGGCCCCAGGCACCGGCGAGCGCGATGGCACCATACACGCCACGTGAACCGGAAGATGCCGTAACCACCAGGCAGCGGCGTGCACGATCGAAACCATCGGGCACCTGCAACAGCACGCGATGCGGCGACTTCGCGCCCGGAATCCAGGCGAACGCCTGGTACTCGCGTCCCGGCACGTTCGGCACGGCGCCATAGATTTTGCCGAAGCCACCGAGCGGCCCGAGATCGGCGATGCCTTTCCAGCTTGTCTGGATCGCGCGCCGGCGCAATTCGGCAGCGGTCGGCTGCGACAAGGAAGCGAACGTGGACTGGGCGCCGGCCAGGCCACCCAGCCCGAGTCCGGCACTGAGAAGGTCGTCGTCGCCTCGGTGCTCGGTGACGCGAACCTCGCCGCGAACGAAATCGGGGGCATGCATGCCGGTTTCCTTGGTCATGGGCGCGGACGCACACGATGCCAGCACCGGCGCGAGCAGCAGCATCCATCGGGGAAGGCGTTTGGTCATGCCGTCCACCATAGCAAGTGATTCCGCCCCTACCATCGTACGAAAGTCCAGCACAGCGGCGGTCGCCACCGGGTGACGACGTGACTTTCTGATCTCGACGCAGGCCTTTGACCCCGCTAACGTCGGCGGCCATGACACGCCTGCTGATCGCCGACGACCATCCTCTGTTTCGTGCTGCGCTGCGCCAAGCGGCCAACGAAAGCGTCGACGACTGCGTGGTGAGCGAAGCGGCCGATCTGGCCGGCGTGCTCGACGTCCTCGCGGGCGATCCGGACATCGACCTCGTATTGCTCGACCTGCACATGCCGGGCAGCCAGGGCTTGTCTGGCCTCGCCACCTTGCGCGGGCAGCATCCCGGCGTGGCGGTGCTGGTCGTCTCCGCGCACGACGAGCCGCGCACCGTGCGCCGCGCGCTCGACCACGGCGCGGCTGGGTTCATCCCCAAGAGCGCCAGCCCGCATGAGATCGCCGAAGCCATCCGCCATGTGCTCGATTGCGGCAACTGGTTAGCGCCAGGCCTCGCCCAACGCGTCGCCGCCCTGCCCGCCGATCCTGTGGACATCGACCTGGCTGCACGGCTCGCACGACTCACGGAGCAGCAGTACCGCGTTCTCGCGCTGCTGAGCGAAGGCCTGCTCAACAAACAGATCGCCGACCGGCTGACGATCCAGGAACGCACCGTGAAAGCACACGTCACCGCCATCTTCGAAAAGCTCGGCGTGCGCAACCGCACGCAAGCTGGCGTGCTGTTGCGATCACTGGATCTGGTGGACTCGGTGAGGTTGTAGCGAAGGGCGTTTTCGGGGCGTGCGTGCCGGATCTCTTGTAGAAGCGCACCCGGTGCGCGATAGGCTTACGAACCGGCGACGCCGCCACCCTGCGGTCGCCCGCGGGGTGGCACCTACAACAGGGTGAGTCTTTCCCCTTCATTGGCTTTTGTAGGGGCGCGGCCAATGCGCGACAGGCCTACGGAGCGGCGACGCCATCACCCTGCGGTCGCCCATAGGGTGGGCTCCTACAACAGGGCGAGTCTTTCCCCGTCATTGGCCTTTGTAGGGGCGCAGCCAATGCGCGACAGACCTACGGAGCAATGACGACGTAGCGCTGCGGTCGCCCACAGGGCGGGCTCCTACAAGAGGGCGAGTCCCTCCCCTTCACTGTCTTTTGTAGGAGCGCAGCCAGTGCGTGATGAGCCTACGAAGCGATGACGCGCAGCCTCCGTGATTGCACACACAGCAGATGCCTACGAGCCCCCCTGCATCCCGCTTTGTGGGAGCGCACCCTGTGCGCGACAGCCTATGCAGTGACGCCACCACAGCTTGCACGCACGCACACCATGCAGACCGACAGAAACATCAACCATCGCTTAGCCCTCACCGCCGCCCCACCGCCACCCGCTGCAGCACCTGCCTCAGCGCCAGCGGTTTCAGCGGCTTGTACAGCACGCCGATGCCGCGATCGAGCAGGCGTTGCCGCAGTTCACCGTCACGGTCGGCGGTGAGGATCACAGTGGGGACGTCAAGCGCGTCTTCGCCCAGTTCGTGCAGAACATCCAATCCGGTGCGACCGGCGTCGAGGTGATAGTCGAAGATGTGCACGTCGGGTCGCCACGGCGCGCATTGCGCCTGCTCCATCGTGCGCGCTGCATGTACCTGCCAGCCCCAGCCCGCCAGCAACACGCTCAACGCGGAAAGAGCTGCCGGCTCGTTGTCCAGCAGCAAGGCGCGGCCGGCAGGCAGTGGCTGGGCTTCGATCGGCGTTACGGCCTCCCGAGGCAGCGGATCCGCCCGCGGGACGCGCAGTTCGAACATGCTGCCATGCCCGCTCCATGAACGCAGTCCAATCGGGTGACCCAACAAGGCCGCCATCCGCTGCGCGATGGACAGCCCAAGGCCGAGGCCCTGTCCACCAGCGGCGCTTCCACGGCGAAATTCCTCGAAGATCGCGCGCTGCTCTTGCGGATCAATGCCCGGACCGTTGTCCCACACCTGCAAACGCAAGGCATCGCCCTGCATGCGCACACCCAGCAACACGCGCCCCTGCTCGGCGTAGCGCAGCGCATTCGAAAGGAAGTTCTGCAACACGCGGCGCAGCAGCTGGGGATCGGAATGCACCCACTGCCGACTGCCCACCACGTTGAAGCGGATGCCGCGATCGTGTGCCAGCGCCTGGAATTCCGCCGCCAGCGGATCGAACACATCCGCCAGCGGGAAGTCGCGCGGCTGCGCCTGCAGACGGCCTGCCTCCAGTCGCGCCATGTCGAGCAGACCGGCCAACAGGCCTTCAGTGGCAGTGAGCGCTCCGTGGAGATGCCGTACCGTATTCGTATCGTTGCCGCGCTCGGCCAGTGTATGGGCGAACAATTGCGCCGCATGCAGCGGTTGCATCAGATCGTGGCTCACCGCAGCGAGAAAACGGCTCTTTGCCTCGTTGGCACGCTGGGCATCCGCGGTCGCCTCGGCCAATGCCTGCGTACGTTCGGTCACCCGCAATTCCAGCGTCTCGTTCGCGCGCTTGAGTGCGTCTTCGGCTTGGCGAAATGCGGTGACGTCGGTGAACGTCGCCACGAATCCGCCACCCGGCATCGGGTTGCCGCGAATCTCCACGATCGTCCCGTCGGGAAACCGCCGCTCCGACAGATGCCGCGTGCCTGCGCGCATGTGCGTCAAACGACGTTGCACCCGCGACTCGGATTCGCCGGGCCCGATCATGCCGCGATCGACGTTGTGGCGCGTGAGGTCTGCCACGGGGCGACCCACATGCAGCAGTTCGGTGGGGTAATCGAACAGGCTGGCGTAGCGCCGGTTCCATGCCACCAGGCGAAGCTCGGCATCCACCACGCAGATGCCCTGGCTCATGTTTTCCAGCGCCGCTTCGAGCACGCGCTGGTTGAAGCGCAGATCCTGCGCGGCCTCGCCCACGATCGCCGCAACGGTGTCGATCTCATCGCGACGTTGCTGTCGCACCACTTCCAGCAGCAAGCGTGCGGACGACGCGCCGATCACCGCCGCCAGTTCGTGCTCCACCGCGGCGATGCGCGTTCCCCCAGCCACACCTTTTGGCGCCGCATCGTCGAACAGGTACGCGACGCGCTCCGGCGGAAGGAACCGCGTCGCCAGCGCCCGCAGTTCCGGCAGGCCGATATCGCCCACGCTCACCGAGCGCATGGCGCGACCGAACCGCGAGCCGGCCACGGCCAGGACCATGGCAACGTTCGCGATCAGGCTCAGCACCACCGCACGTCCCAGGCGGCTCCAGTCGTCCAGGCCGAACAGCCCATCCGGTCCGAGCCACGTCAGGCCAAGCGGCCCTTCGTGCCACCACGCCGGGCCGTGCGATTGCATGGTCGGCAGCAGCACATACAGCCAGACCAGCGTGCCGACGGCCAAGCCCGCCGCCACGGCGCGTGCCCCCAGTTGCGGGCGATAGACAGCGATGAGCAATGCAGGGGCGAGACCGGCCAACGCAGAGAAGGAAATCGCACCGATATCCGCCAGCGCATCGTTGCGCGCCAGCACGCGGCTGTAGCCCCAGGCCAGCAGGATCACGGCGAGAATCGCCACGCGACGCTGGTTGATCACCTCGCCTCGCAGGTCGCCGCGCTCACCGCGTCCCCAACCGGCACGCACACGCAGCGGTGCAATGAAGTGGTTGACGATCATCAGGCTCAGCGCGAGCGTCGCCACCACCACCATGCTGGTGGCCGCGCTGAGTCCGCCGAGAAACGCCACCAACGCCAGACCGTGCTGCCCGCGCGCAAGCGGCAAAGCCAGGACGTAGAGATCCGACGGCACGCCGCCGGGACCAAGCCATGCATCGCCCAGCCTCGCCAGCGGCAGGATCGGCAGCGAGATCAGCAGCATGTACAACGGAAACAGCCAACGGGCAGTGCGCAGGTGCGAACCGTCACGGCACTCGACCACGCCCGCGTGGAACTGGTGCGGCAGCGTGAACATCGCCAGTGCTCCGAGCAGGATGAGCGCCGGGAATCCCGTGCTGTCGTGCTGCGTGCCTGCATTGGCGATCAGCGTGCGGCTCGCGGGCGACAACACGAGCGTGCAAAGCGCCAGCATCGCGCCCAGCTTGAACAGCGACTCGAACGCCATGGCCAGCACCAGGCCGCGGTTGTGCGCCATCACCGATGCGCGCCGCGTGCCGAACAGCATCGCGAACAGGGCCATCAGCAAGGCCACGTAGAGCGCGCTGTCCTGCCAGGGGTCGGCTTCGGACAACTGGCCGCGGCTCAGCATGCCGTAGCTCATCGCCACCGCTTTCAGCTGCAGGGCGATGTACGGGACGATGCCGATCAGCACCACCGCCGTCACCAGGGCCGCAAGACCCGTGTGCCGACCCAGGCGCACGGCGATGAGGTCGGCCAGGGAACCCGCGTTGTAATCGCGCGCCAACTGCACGAGCCGTCGCAACACCGCGATGGCGAACACGTACATCAGGATCGCGCCCACGAAGGTTGGCGGCAGCCACCATCCCGAGCGACTGGCCTGCGTGACCGTGCCGTAGAAGGTCCACGAGGTGCAGTGGATCGCCAATGACAACGCGTAGATCACCGCCCAGCGGCGCTCGAACAGATGTGGGCGCTTCTCGCCGATCACGGCGACGCCGAACAGCAGGCCAAGCCAGACAAGCGCAGCGAAGGTGATGGTGCTGGCGGTCAGCATGGGCGCGTATCACTCCCTCTCCCCTTTGGGGAGCGGCCCGGGGTGAAGAGCCAGCCTTGCGGCACCATTTCGCCCATGCAGCGAGTAAAGCGAGAGAAAGGAAGCGAGCGCTTCGTGCATCGATACTTCACTGCGAGCACCCGCCCCTCACCCCAACCCTCTCGTCGCTCCTCAGAGTCGAGGCCATCCACGGCCTCTCCCCGCGTGCCCCCCACGGGAGAGGGAGTTACTGGCGAAGTCCCAGCGCCTGGACGGCGCCGATCAGCCAGCGCAATTGCACGCCCTGGCGGCTGTCGTAGTGTTCCCCCGAATATCCCCACCAGTCCCAGCATGCTTGCGGATTCATGGGCGCGGTGCTCGCGCGGGTTTGAGGATACAGGACGGCCACGTCGTAAGCGTCCGCCCAGCGATTGAAGCCCGCATCTTTCACGAACGCCTCGCCCACCGCATCGGCGTTCTGCTTGCAGCCATGGAAAGCGACCAGCAGTCCGCAGCGTTTGCCGGCCATACAGTCCGGCGGCAGGTAGATGTAGCCCTCCGCCGCGAGAAACGCATCGGCACCGTCGGGCCGGTACGCGTCCTGGTTGAATCGCCGCAGTTCGCCCTTTGAATCATTCGCACCGCGCAGCGCCTTGCCGAACAACCGGGCGAATATTTCTCCCGCGGCGTCGAAGCCGCAGTGGCCGAGGTATGGCGATACCGATTTGTCGCAATCGTCGCCCGCTGCGGCGACAGGCAGGTTGTGCGCAAAGGCGCGACCGCCATCGTCGGTGACCTGCAAGCTCTCCAAGGCGGGGTCGCCCTCACGCAGCGCCTCATAGAAGCGCGCGCCTGCCTCTGCCACGACGGGCGACACGAGCGCATCGTCCTTGCCGTGCAGCAGATAGACGCGCCCGTGCGCCAGATGCTTGAGTGCGCCGATGTCGCCTTTGGCCGAACGTTCCTTCGCCCTGGCGGCCAAGGCGGCCGCGTCCGGTGCGGGCACGCCCTTCATGCACGTGCTCAGCGCGAGATCGAGGCGACCCGCGGCGCATCCGAACGGCCCGGCAGCGACGATCGCCGCTGCGGGAAACCATTCGGGATACGCCATCTGCACCTGGGTGGCCATATAGCCGCCCGAAGACAGTCCGGCGACCGCCACGCGTGCCGGGTCGAGCTTCAACGATGGCAATCGCGGCGCATCGTCAGCGCGGGCAGCGCCAGTCAGCATCAGCAATGCAGCCATCACGCCTGTGAAGCGACGCATGCGCATCTCCTTGATCACTCAGAAGGTATATCGAGCGGTCAGCGTCACCATGCGCGGTGCGCCATAGAAGCCGGTGACGATGCCCAGCGCCGCAATGTTGTAGCCCGTCGTGCGATAACCCTTGTTCGCAAGATTGGTGCCCTGCAGGCTCAGCGTCCATGGCTGGTTGATCTGCCACACCACGCCGGCGTTCCACAGTCCGTAGGCCGGCTGCATGATCAGCGGCGAGAGCGTGGTCTCGGGATAGACGCTGGTCTGGTAGGTGTAGTTGATGCGACCACTCACGCTGCCACCGTTGTCCAGCGGAATGGTGTGCTCCAGGTTCAGGCCACCCGACCACTTCGGCGCGTTGGTGAAACGCTGCGTGTCGGCGATGTTCTTGCCGGCGCTCATGAACTCGGTGTACTTGGTATGCAGGTACGCCCAGTTGCCGCTGAAGGTCCAGTTCTCCGCGGGCTTCCACGCAAACTCTTCTTCCCAACCGTCGATATGGCCCTTGCCGGCGTTGGTGAAGTCGCCGAAGAAGCCCTGCGCGCCGTTGGGCTGCGTGTAGGAGGTGAAGACGGACAGCTGGATGTCCGAATAGATGTTGTGGAACAGCGCCGTGTTCAGCATCAAGGTATCGTCGAAGAACGACATCTTGCTGCCGATTTCATACGAGGTGACCTTCTCGTCGGCGATCGGCCGGCACGATTGCGGGATCGCCACGCAGTTGGCGCGGATGTTGTAGCCGCCCGAATGGAAGCCCTGGCTGAAGCTGCCATAGAGCTTGATCTGATCGGTGGCCGCATAGTCCAGCGACACCTTGGGCGACAGGTTGTGCGAGGTATGCGCGCCGCTGAAATCGGCAAGCGTGCCGATGGGCGTGGTGAAGGTGTCATTCGAATAGGCGTAGTTCTGGATGACCGCTGACTTCTTTTCGCTGGTGTAGCGCAAGCCGACGTCCAGGCTCCATTGCGGATCGATGTCCCAGGTGAAGTCGCCGTAGCCGGCATAGCTCTTGGTGCCGATGCTGCCGCCGGTACCGCCGTATTGCGACAGTCGCGGGTAGTACGGCGGCGAGCCGAGGAAAATGTTGTGGATGTAGCCCTTGGCCGTGCCATCGAAATAGAACAGGCCGAACACGCCGTGTACCGAGCCGCCGTTGTCGTAGTTGGCCTGGAATTCCTGGGTGAACTGGTGATCCTTGTAGACCGCGTTGACGTCGGCGATCTTCTCCGGAAGCGTGTCGAAGTCGATGTTGGTGTCGGTGGACGAACCGCGATACGACGAGATGGACTTCAGTGACCAGTCCTGGCTCACGATCCAGTTGAGCGTCAACGCGGTGCCCCACAGCGTGGTGCTGTTGCCGGCCGGCATGCCGCTGCGCGTGTCGTAGTCGCTGGACAGCGGCTGGTAGGCCGGGTCGAGCTTGTTGATCGACAGCATCTTGGCGCCGCGCGGATTGGAATTGTCGCGCAGGCCATCCACCGAGAGTTGCGCATTGAACGTGGACGACGGAAAGAAGCCCAGCGATGCACGTGCGGCATTGCTGTTCTTGTTGCCGTTGCGGCTGTCGGTCAGCTGGTTGGTGCCGTAGCCATCGTTGTGCCCGCTGGCGTAGGCAATGCGACCGCGCCACACGCCGTCGTCGGTGGCGCCGCCGATCGCGCCCTTGATGTCCTTCTCGCCATGCATGCCCAAGGTGCCTTCGATCGAGCCGGTGGTCTGGGTCGGCAGCGGATTGGACACGTACTTGATCGCGCCGCCGATGGTGTTCTTGCCGTACAGCGTGCCCTGCGGTCCGCGCAGCACTTCGATGCGGTTGGTGTCGAACACGTCGAGCACGGTGCCTTGCGGGCGCGCCATGTATACGTCATCGAGATAGATGCCCACGCCCGGGTCGAAACCCCAGGTCGGATCGGCCTGGCCGACACCGCGGATGTACGCCGTAAGCGTGGTATTGGAGCCGCGAGCGGCGTAGATCTGCAGCGATGGAACCTTGCCTTGCAGGTCGGCGAGCGTCTGCACGTTCTGCTTGAACAGCGTCTGCGCGGTGAAGGCACTGACCGCGATCGGCACGTCCTGCAGCGTTTCCTCGCGCTTGCGGGCGGTGACCTTCACGCCCTCGAGCTGCTTGGCATCGGACGTCCTGGCCGTGGTGGCCGGTGCGGCACTGCTTTGCGGAGCCTCCTCGGCCTGTGCCATCCATGGACTGCAAAGCCCCACCGCCAGACCGATCGCCATACTCAGATGCGTGCGTTTCATAGCTCCCCTCGCTTTGACGCATCCCGGACCCGGAATGCCGAATGTCACGGAGCTTAGGCAGCCACCTTCACGCCCACACTTGTACCTTCGTACAGTGCCGCGGACGACATGCCGTCCGGATACTCGCCGCACGACGATGCCCATGAGGGGCATCCGGGGATGGGTCGATGGCATTTCTGATCGTGCTGGCCGCGCTTTGCTTTCTCATGCTTACGGCCTATCGCGGCTACAGCGTGATCCTGTTCGCGCCCGTCGCGGCGCTGGGCGCGGTGCTGCTCACTGATCCGTCGCTGGTCGCGCCGATGTTCACCGGCCTGTTCATGGACAGGATGGTCGGCTTCCTCAAGCTGTACTTCCCGGTGTTCATGCTGGGCGCGCTGTTCGGCAAGGTCATCGAGCTTTCCGGCTTCTCGCGCTCCATCGTCGCTGCCACCCTCGGACTGCTGGGCCGCGGCCGCGCCATGCTTTCCATCGTGATCGTGTGCGCGTTGCTTACCTACGGCGGCGTATCACTGTTCGTGGTGGTGTTTGCGGTGTATCCGTTCGCTGCGGAGCTGTTTCGCCAGTCGGATATTCCCAAGCGGCTCATTCCCGGCACCATCGCGCTCGGTGCGTTTACCTTCACCATGGATTCGCTGCCGGGCACGCCGCAGATCCAGAACATCATTCCCACTTCGTTCTTCGGCACCAACGCCTGGGCCGCGCCGTGGCTCGGCACGCTGGGCGCGGTATTCATCCTCGTCGTGGGCCTGCTTTATCTGGAATCGCGCCGTCGCAAGGCCGCCGCGGCCGGCGAAGGCTATGGCAGCGTGCTCATCAATGAGCCGGTTGCATTCGAGGGCGACAAACTCGCCCACCCCGCCATCGCGCTGCTTCCGCTGGTGCTGGTGGGCGTGCTCAACAAGGTGCTTGGCGATGCGATCCCTCGCGTCTACGGCGCCAGCCATGCGTTCGTGCCAGCCGTAATCGGCGATGCGAAACCGGTGGTGCAGGAGATTTCGAAGATCGCCGCGATCTGGGCCGTGGAAGGCGCCCTGCTGGTCGGCATAGCCTGCGTGCTCGCGTTCGCCTGGCGCCCGGTGACCCAACGCTTCGCCGATGGCAGCAAGGCCGCGGTGGGTGGCGCGTTGCTGGCCTCCATGAACACGGCGTCGGAATACGGCTTTGGAGCGGTCATCGCGGCGCTGCCCGGCTTCAGGGTGATCGCCAGCGCCCTCCACGCGATCCCGCATCCGCTGGTGAACGAAGCCGTGACCGTCACCGCGCTGGCCGGTATCACCGGGTCCGCCTCGGGCGGCATGAGCATCGCGCTGGCTGCCATGGCCGAGACCTTCATCCACAACGCCCAGGCGGCCGGCATCCCGCTGGAAGTGCTGCATCGCGTGGCCGCCATGGCCTCGGGCGGCATGGATACCCTGCCCCACAACGGCGCGGTCATCACCTTGCTGGCGGTCACCGGGCTCACCCATCGCCAGTCCTACCGGGACATCTTCGCCATCACGGTCATCAAGACCCTGGCGGTTTTCGTGGTGATCCTGGCCTACAGCCTCACCGGACTGGTCTGACCCGCCCGGCGTCTCACGCCTGCTGCAATTTCCCCCTCGGCCCGCCCAGCTTCCCTCGGCGGGCCGCTTTTCCGTGCCTGAACGGATTTGTTAAGGCGGCACAAGCAAGCTGTCACATAACCCCGTATAATTCCGGAGTTATCCCTACTGAAACTTCACGCGACGGCCCACAGGCCGCCCGAGCCCATCTCATGTCCATCGAAAATCTGCGCAATATCGCCATCGTCGCCCACGTCGACCACGGCAAGACCACGCTCGTCGACCAGCTGCTCAAGCAGTCCGGCACGCTCAACGAGCGCACCGTGCTCGCCGAGCGCGTGATGGACAGCAACGATCAGGAAAAGGAGCGTGGCATCACGATCCTGGCCAAGAACACGGCCATCACCTGGACGGACAAGAAGACGGGCGCCAAGAACCGCATCAACATCGTCGACACCCCAGGCCATGCCGACTTCGGCGGCGAGGTGGAGCGCGTGCTGTCGATGGTCGACACCGTGCTGATCCTGGTCGACGCGATGGACGGCCCGATGCCGCAGACCCGCTTCGTGACCCAGAAGGCGTTCGCCATGGGCTTCAAGCCCATCGTCGTGGTCAACAAGGTTGACCGCCCGGGCGCCCGTCCGGAGTGGGTGGTCGAGCAGGTGTGGGATCTCTTCGAGAAGCTCGGCGCCACCGACGAGCAGATGGAATTCCCGATCGTCTATGCCTCGGCGCTTAACGGTTACGCCTCGCTGGACGAAAACGCCCGCGAAGGCGACATGACCCCGCTGTACGAAGCAATCATGAAGCACGCGCCCAAGCCGGACGTGGATCCGGAAGGCGCCTTCCAGATGCGCATCAGCCAGCTGGACCACAACAACTTCGTCGGCGTCATCGGCATCGGCCGCATCCAGCGCGGCACCCTGAAGAAGGGCATGCCGGTCGCCGTCATCGATCGCCACGGCAAGAAGCGCCAGGGCAAGATCGGCCAGGTGCTCGGCTTCCTTGGCCTCGAGCGCATCGAGCAGGACAGCGCCGAAGCCGGCGACATCGTCGCCATCTCGGGCATCCCCGAGCTCACCATCTCCGACACCGTCACCTCGATCGACGTGCCCGAAGCTTTGCCGGCGCTGAGCGTCGACGAGCCGATGATCAGCATGACCTTCCAGGTCAACAACTCGCCGTTCGTCGGCAACAAGGACCTGTCAGGCGGCAAGTTCCTCACCAGCCGCCAGCTGCGTGAGCGCCTGGACCGCGAGAAGGTGCACAACGTGGCACTGCGCGTCGAAGACGGTTCCGACGCCGACAAGTTCCTGGTCTCGGGCCGTGGCGAGCTGCACCTGTCGGTGCTGATCGAAAACATGCGCCGCGAAGGCTACGAGCTGGCCGTATCGCGTCCGGAAGTGATCATCAAGGAAATCGACGGCCAGAAGATGGAGCCGATCGAACAGCTGGTGGTCGACATCGAAGAGCAGCACCAGGGCGGCGTGATGGAGCGCCTGGGCATCCGCAAGGGTGAGCTGAAGAACATGGTGTCCGACGGCAAGGGCCGCGTGCGCCTCGAGTACCTGATCCCGGCGCGTGGCCTGATCGGCTTCCAGAACCAGTTCAAGACCCTCACCCAGGGTTCGGGCCTGCTGTTCCACGTGTTCGACCACTACGGTCCGTACACGCCGGCCCCCATCGCCAAGCGTCCCAACGGCGTGATGATCGCCAACGCCGGCGGCACCACCCCGGCCTACTCGCTGGGCCCGCTGCAGGAGCGCGGCAAGCTGTTCGCCGCTGAAGGCGACTCGGTGTACGAAGGCCAGCTGATCGGCATCCACGCCAAGGACAACGACCTCACCGTCAATGCCATCAAGCCCAAGCCGCTGACCAATATGCGCGCCTCGGGCAAGGATGATGCGATCCAGCTCACCCCGGCGACCAAGTTCACGCTGGAACAGGCGCTGGACTTCATCGACGACGACGAGCTGGTCGAAGTCACCCCGAAGGAAATCCGCATGCGCAAGAAGCACCTCACCGAGAACGATCGCAAGAAGGCATCGCGCTCGGCGGGCTGATCGCTTCCGCATACCGCTCCATGGAAAGGCCACCGCAAGGTGGCCTTTTTCTTGGGGAAAACGATTGAAAAAGCGTTGACACACCTTCCCCGCATAGTCACCATGCGCGCGCCCCATCTTTCGGGGCGTCCCCAGAAACGAACCCACCATGGACAGCGACCCTGCCAGTCGTGTCTACCCGCCCCGCATGAATGGGCGTGGACACGTCACAATGATGATCACGGCCCGGCCGTGAGCGGTACGCCTGCCTGACGGGTCCGCTCATTGCCGCGCCTTTGCACGGAATGAGCAATGAAGACCTCACCTTTCCTCCTGGCCGCCTGGCTGATGGCCACGCCGCTGCTGGCACGCGCCGATGAAGAGAAACTCTTCATCCCGCAATGGCTCGGCGCGCAGTACACCTTTGTCGACCAGCATCAGTACTCGCTGCATTCGCCCTACCAAGGCGACCTGAGCCTGCATCCGCAGGGTGACACCGAGCGCTCGCACACCTTCGGCGCCTACTTCGGCGTCAACCTGCCGTTGCACCTGCAGTTCTACTTCGACGTGGAATTGTTCAAGGGCGAAGGCGTTTCTGGCGCCACCGGCCTGGGCGGCCTCACCAATGGCGACGTGATCCGCTCTGGCACGGCGGGCCTGCCCAAGAAGCCTTACGTCGCCCGCCGCTACCTGCGCTGGTCGCTGCCGCTGGGCGACGCGACCGACGATGTCGAGCGCGGCCAGGACCAGCTGCCCGGCAAGGAAGCCACACGTCGCGTCGACGTCAAAGTCGGCAAGATGGCCGCGAGCGACGACTTCGACAAGAACCGCTACGCCAACGGCACGCGTACGCAGTTCATGGACTGGTCGCTGTTCAACAACACCGCCTGGGACTTCGCCGCCGACACACGCGGCTATACCGACGGCGTGATGATCGCGTGGGTCAACCCGACGTGGACGCTGCGTTATGGCATCTATCGCATGCCGTACGAAGCCAACGGCCAGAAGCTCGTATCCTCGCTCGGCGACTCCAACGGACAGCAGGCCGAACTTACCCTGCAGCCGCAGTCCGACGGTTGGGCGCTGCGTTTCCTCGCCTTCCGCAATCAAGCGCGCATGGGCATCTATCGCGATGCCATCGCCACCGCGCTTGCCACCGGACAGCGGCCCGACATCCTCGCGGACGATGCGCCTGGGCGCCACAAGTACGGCTTCACCGTGAATGGCGAGCTCCCTCTCGCCGATCACGGCGACACCGGCCTTTTCATGCGCGCAGGCTGGAACGACGGCCGCACGGAGTCGTTCGTGTTCACCGAAGTGGATCGCTCGCTGAGTGGCGGCTTTCAGCTATCCGGTTCGCATTGGGCAAGGCCCGACGACCATATCTCGGTGGCGTTGGCGATCGATGGACTGTCGTCCGAGCATCGCGACTATCTCGCGCTGGGCGGCCAGGGCTTCGTGCTCGGCGATGGACGCCTCAACTATGGTCGCGAAGAGATCATCGAGGCGTACTACAGCTACTCGCCGATCAAGCACCTCACGCTGAGCCCCGACGTGCAATACATCCGCCACCCCGGCTACAACCGCGACCGCGGTCCCGCCCACTTCGTGGCGTTGCGTGCGCATCTGGAAATCTGAAGCGGCAAGTCCCCACCTGTAGGAGCGCACCCAGTGCGCGACCGCGGCATCACACCATCGCCGCTCCGTAGGTTTGTCGCGCACAAGGTGCGCTCCCACAGAAGAGAAAGACGCACGGCACTCCCTCTCACTGTGGGAGCGCATCCCATGCGCAACCGCAGCGCTCCATGCTTGCCACTCCGCAGGCTCATCGCGCACTGGGTGCGCTCCTACGAAAGAGAGAAAATGGGCACCGGCGTGAACGCCGCATGCTCCATCCCCCTGTAGGAGCGACCCAGTGCGCGACCGCGGCATCACACCATCTCCGCTCCGTAGGTTTGTCGCGCACAAGGTGCGCTCCCACAGAAAAGAAAGGCGCACGGCACTCCCTCTCACTGTGGGAGCGCATCCTATGCGCGACCGCGGCGCCTCATGCTTGCCGCTCCGCAGGCTTATCGCGCACTGGGTGCGCTCCTACAAGAGGATGGCCGCCGCGGTGTCAGGCCGGGCGTTGCGCCAGCTCCAGCGCCGCGATGCGGCGCTCCAGTCTCGGCCCCAGGTAGCAATGCGAGCCGCAGGGCATCAGCCCTGCCTCGCTAAAGGCACGCAGATACCACGACGGCGCGCGTGCATGGAAACCTTCCATGTCGCCGTCCACGCCATCCTTGCTGGTGAACACTTCGAGGAAGGCCACGCCTTCGAGCATGTCCGCGATGCCGCCCAGGCCCGCGCGCAGTTCTGCGGGCTTCAGGTAATGCATCACGTCGGTGCAGACAACCACATCGAACCGCTGGTCGAAACGCAGGTATTCCAATTGCCCGAAACGCGCCAGGCCGATGTTGCGGCTTCGGCCATAACGCGCCACCACGTACTCGCTGGCATCCAGCCCCTGGTAATGCAGCCCAGGCCGCAAGGCGCGAAGCGGCGCGCGCCATACGCCCTCGCCGCAACCCACGTCGAGTACGCTGCGTACGGGGCGACCGAGGTAATACTCCGCCTGCGCCACCACCATCGCCACCTTGCGCCGCAACTCCGCCGGCGAAGCGACCGAATGATCGGGATGGCGATACCACTTGTCGAAATAGGCGCGGTCGTAAATCTTGGGCACGGTTTTCTCCTCAGGCCGTGCGTGAATGGTAGCCCACGCATGGCGCTCACTTGTCCTGAACATGAGCCGCGCCAGCATGGGGCCGTGTCACAGGAGAGCCGCCCCCGTGCCTACCATTCGCATCCGCCTTACCGGCAGCCGCGACGACGCGGACACGCTGCTTACCACGCTACATGGCATCGACGGCATCGAGCATGTGGAAGAACTCGAAGAGCCCTCGATGTATCCACGCGACGACTCCAGCTCCAGCGACCTGGTCGACGACAACGGCAGCGAGCTGTTCCTGATCGAGGTTCAGGCGGCCGACGGCCTTCATGCCGACGCCGTGCGGGCCGTCACCGAGGTGGAGGTCTCCCGCCTCGGGGCCGTCGTCGAGTTCGTGGACGAGTTCTAGGCGGCCACGCCCCGCGTCTGGCCAGTATGAATCGCCGACTAATAAAAATGGCCCCAGCCGGTAAGCCGGTCGGCAGCTGCTGCGTTCACAGTATCCAGCACGGTTGCCGTCCGCCTCACCCAAAGGAAGCCCCGACGCATGCGCGTAGCCCTGAAGTCAGCCTTCAGCTTTCTCCGGCCCTCGTTTGTCATGGCGGCCCTGATCCTGGCCTTGGGGCCCAGCGCCTGCATGGCACGATCTCCCAGCCCGCTCTCGAAGGACGACGTGGCATGGCTTCGGCGCGACGGGTTCGATCTGGACAGCGCCACGGTGGCCCGCTACCGCGAGCTTGGCCGCTCGCGCTTTCTCGACCAGCAATTGGATGACAAGGGTGGCGATGCCCTGCCCCCGTCCATCGCGTCGCTGATCAACAGCTACGAAGTGGTGAGCACGCCCACCGAGCAGCTGCTCGCGAACCTGCGCGACGAGCAGGAGAAGATCAAGGCCATGCCCGATGGCGACGACAAGGCCGCCGCCAAGAAGGCGCAGCAGGAATACGCCAACCTCCTGCTGCAGCAGGCGCAGCAAGTGGAGATGTTGCATGCCGTTTACGGACCAAACCAGTTGAAGGAACAGATGGTGTGGTTCTGGCTCAACCATTTCAGCGTGTACGGCGCCAAGGGCCGCGTGCGCTGGGTGGCGGCGGACTATGCGCAGAACACCATCAGGCCACACGCGTTGGGCAAGTTCCGCGACCTGGTCATGGCGACGCTGCAGAGCCCGGCGATGATGGAGTTTCTCGACAACGCGCAGAACGCCAAGGGCCACGTCAACGAAAACTACGCGCGCGAACTGATGGAGCTGCATACGCTGGGCGTGAACTCCGGCTACACGCAGCAGGACGTGCAGCAGCTCGCGCTTATCCTCACCGGCTCCGGAGTGGCGCCGTTGCGGGAGCGGCCGATGCTGGAGCGCCATCCGCGCGTGGCCGCCCAGTTCGTGCATAACGGCCTGTTCGAATTCAACCCGATGCGCCACGACTACAGCGACAAGGTGCTGCTTGGCCAGAAGATCACGGGCTCGGGTTTCCACGAAGTCGAACAAGCCGTTGATCTGATCACGCGCCAGCCTGCCTGCGCTCAGTTCATTTCCCGAAAGCTGGCCGCCTATTTCGTCGCGGACGATCCGCCGCCCGCTCTGGTGGCCAAGATGGCGCACACCTTCCAGCGTACCGATGGCGATATTGCCGATGTGCTGCGCACGATGCTGGAATCGAAGGAGTTCTCCGCCAGCTACGGCAAGAAGTTCAAGGACCCGATGCAGTTCGTGGTGTCTTCGGTACGCGTGGCGTACGACGGCAAGCCGATCGTCAATGCCAAGCCGCTGATCAACTGGCTCAACCAGCTCGGCGAACCCGTATTCGGCCGTCTCACGCCCGACGGCTGGCCACTGGATGCAAGTGGGTGGTCCAGTTCCGGACAGATGGCCAAACGCTTCGAGATCGCCGGCGCCATCGGCACTGGCAACAATCGCCTGCTGACGCCAGAAGGCCTGCCGCGGAACGGCGGCGACTTCCCGATGCTCACCACGCGCCTCTACTACGACACTTTTGATCCTTACCTGAGCGCACCCACGCGTGATGCGCTGGCCAAGGCCACCTCACAGCAGGAATGGAACACGTTCCTGCTCTCCTCGCCCGACTTCAACTATCGCTGAGGCGTAACGATGAACCGTCGCGACTTTCTCCGTGCCGCAACCGCCGCTGCGATGGCTGCTCCGGCGTTTTCGTTCTCCGGCAAGCTGTTCGCCGCGCCGGCCAGCGCACCGCGCTTCCTCCTCGTATTCCTGCGCGGAGGCTACGACTGCAACAACCTGTTGGTTCCCTACGCCAGCGACTTCTACTACGAATCGCGGCCGACGCTGGCGATCGCCCGTCCTGACGCGGGCAACGTCAACAGCGCCATCGCACTCGACAGCCGTTGGGGGCTCAATCCCGTCCTGCGCGACTCCATCTATCCACTATGGCAGAAACGCCAGGTAGCCTTCGTACCGTTCGCAGGCACCGATGATCTCTCGCGCAGCCACTTCGAAACGCAGGACAACATCGAAGCAGGTGAACCCAGCGGTCAGCGCAGCGATTATCGCTCGGGCTTCATGGCACGCCTTTCCGGCCAGATGAGCAGCGTGCCCTCCATCGCCTTCACCGACGCGCTGCCGCTCACTTTCCAAGGCGGCACGCACGATATTCCCAACATCTCGCTGCGCGGCAATACCAAGCCCGTGTTCGATACGCGCCAGGCCGGCATTCTCGCCGGCATGTACAAGGACACGTCGCTCGCCTCGGCTGCCTCGGATGGCCTGGAACTTCGCCAGACCGTCTCGAAGGAGCTGCAGGACGAAATGATGAAGGCCAATCGCGGCGCGCCCAACGCGAAGAATTTCGCCGCGGAAACGCAACGCATCGCCACCATGATGCGCGACCAGTATCGCCTGGGTTTCGTCGATGTCGGCGGCTGGGATACGCATGTGAACCAGGGCAACGTCACGGGCGGCCTCGCCAACAACCTCTCCAACCTCGGCAAGGGGTTGGCGGCGTACGCCGATGCGCTGGGCGACGAATGGAACAACACGGTGGTGGTGGTCGTGTCCGAATTTGGCCGTACGTTCCGCGAGAACGGCAACAAGGGAACCGACCACGGCCACGGCACCGTCTATTGGGTGTTGGGCGGCAAGATCAATGGCGGACGCATCGCCGGCGAGCAAGTCGCGATCAACGCACAGACCTTGCTGCAGAACCGTGACTATCCGGTGCTCACCAACTATCGCGACATGCTAGGCGGCTTGCTGGCACGCACCTGGGAATTGTCAGGCAGCCAACTGCAGACCGTATTCCCTGGCGCACGACCGCGCGATCTCCAGCTGGTCTAGCCAATCGCGCCTTATCTCTACTGTAGGAGCGCACCCATTGCGCGACCGCAGAGTCATGGCGTCACCGCCTTGTAGGCTTTTCGCCCACTGGGTGCGCTCCTACAACAACCCGCTCCGACGGGGACAACTCGACAACCCTACCTTTGTGGGAGCGCACCCTGTGCGCGACCGCAGCGTCTTGGAAATACCGCTCCGTCAGGCTGTCGCGCACAGGGTGCGCTCCCACAGAGGAAACCGATATTAGGCGTCCATGCGGCGATAACGCCCATCCATGACGCGCTCCCAGCTCACGCCGCCATCGAACGAGCTCTCGAGGCGCAACGTGAGCACGCCCGCCCCTTCCTGCGCATAGATGTGGCGCGTCTGTCCGCGCGACGAGCTGCGTACGAAAGTGAAGCGCTGTCCGTCCCACAGACCCGGCGCCGGTGCACCCGGGACGAAACCGTAGCTGTCGAACCAGTACAGGCTGTATTGATCGTGCTCGGGGCCGGCGACGAACACCGCGTGTGCCTGCAATGCGATCTTGCCGTCCCGCTCTTCGCGGTAGTCCTGCACGAGTGAGCGGCCGCCTAGTTCGATCCGCGCGTGGATGAAACCCTTGGCCGGCCCGCCTTGTCCCCAGCGCGTGGTGGCTATTTCCTCATCGCCGGCCCAATCACCCGCCAATGCGTCGAGCATCCTCATGCCATAGCCTCCCGGTCCTTCATTCACTGTCGCGCGGCACCAGCATCACCTTGGCGATGTGGCCGTGCATGATGCCCAGGCTGCGCGCCAGATGCAGCGTGGCGAACAAGAGCACGATGCCGACCATGCACAGCAAGGTCACATCGACCCAACCCACTTCATGGAAGCCCAGGCCCCAGTCGATCAGCGGCTGGCCGTTCAAGAACAGGCCGCCGAACCGGCTGCGATCGATGGCGAGTGCCAGCGGCGAGGCGATGAAGGCGACCGACACGCTCAGCAACGTCACCGCCAGCGTGAAATAAACGATGCCCAGCGGCAGCATCAGCCACATGTAGCAGATCGTGGTCCATGTATGCAGGTCGGTGAACATGCGTCCAATGCGCTTCATCAGGCCAATCTGCTGCACGGGGTACACCGGACGGCGCGGCATGCGCATGCCCAGCATCGTCTCCACGATGCGCCCTTCCATCAGCGAGAGCACGCGCACGCTGCCGAAGAACAACACGATGAAGGGCAGCCCGATGATGAGCACCGAAAGCCCGGCCGATAGCGAAATACCCGTCACCGCCCAAGTGAAGTAGAAGATGCCGGTAGCGAGCGACAGCAACATGTAGAACAGCGCACCGTAGGTACGCGAATCCGCGGCCACGCCGACGAAGCGCCCCAGCGCGGAGCGGCGCTTCGGCGGCGGCGGCGGACGCAACGCACGCTGGATCTTGATCTCCTGGTCGCGATAGATGTCCGCCACTTCATCGGGCGCGCCATAACTACCGACCACATGGGCGAGCATCTCCGCCTCGCTGCGCTGGGGATTTTCGGCCAGCTCGGCGCGCAGGTGTTCCTCCGCGTCGTAAAGCGCGTCCTGGATCAACGCCGGATCCGCCCCGCGCAGCGCTTCCCGCAACTGCCTGAGGTATTCGGCGATCGTGCGTGGTGCGTTCATTACACCCCTCCTTGCAAAACGGCATCGACGGAAGCGCGCGTGGCGTTCCAAGCGTTCACCCAGTCGCGCAACACTTCGCGCCCCGGCTTCGTAATGCGGTAATAGCGTCGCGGCGGCCCGCTCACCGAAGGCTCGACCTCGCTGTCGAGCAGCCCGGCGGCTTCCAGGTTGCGCAACACCGGATAAAGCGCGCTCTGTTTCCCCGAAAGCACGCCCTCCCCCACTTCCTCCAGGCGCTTGGCGATCTGGTAGCCGTACATCGGCTGGCGCGACTGCCCAAGCACCGCCAGCAGCACCAGTGAAACCGTGCCTGCCGACAGTTCCTTCTGGAATTTCTTCAGATGGCTGGCATTGTCTTCCACGGCTCACCCGCACTGCTGGTTACCTTGGAGTGAACCATAGTGCGAAGTTAATAGTAGTACATGGGCCTGAAGTCATGGCCGGCCGAGCGGCGACCATTGGGCATGACACCAATGTATGTACCAGTTGTACAAACATTGGTGTCAGCGGGGAGGTACAAACATTGGTG
The DNA here is from genome assembly GCA_000632805.1 of Dyella jiangningensis. Taxonomy (GTDB): domain Bacteria; phylum Pseudomonadota; class Gammaproteobacteria; order Xanthomonadales; family Rhodanobacteraceae; genus Dyella; species Dyella jiangningensis. The sequence continues at coordinate 2,728,838 of CP007444.1, forward strand.
TCAGCGCGACGTCCCCTCCGCTTTCAGTAGCGGGACAAATTTGAGTCCAAGGTCACCAACATCCAATCTCCTTCAGGCAGAGGATTGGACTCCAAATCGAATCGCTACTCCAAAGCAGGGTTACGTCGGCACGTGGCCGCTTCTCATTTGAGACCGAAGCTCTTCCTCAAGCTTGCATCGACAGGCCCAGCGGGCATGAACCGGCGCAGCTTGCTCAGCAAGGAAGCCTGGCCGGCCGGCGTGTGGCGCATACGCCAGGTACCAAGCGCTGCGTCGACCACCGCTTCGGCCACACTGTCTGGCTCAGGCGCCCCCTTGACGCTCTCGACAACGGCGCGCAACGCAAGCCCACGCTCCCGATCGTAATCGACGATCTCCATGCCGGCCTGAGGTGTATTGATGTCCAGGTTGGTCCGGGTAAACGACGGCTCGACCAGACTGACACGCACACCGAACTGGCGCACTTCGTGATCCAGCGTCTCAGAAAGCCCTTCCACAGCATGCTTGGACGCCGCATATAGCCCCATGTAGGGCGCCGGCAGAAAGCCCAGCACGGAACTGATGTTGACGATCCTCCCGCTGCGCTGCGAGCGCATATGCGGAAGCACTGCCTGCATGGTGCGCAACATGCCGAAGATGTTGACGTCGAAAAGCTGGGCCGCTTCCGCGATACCTGTTTCCTCCACCGCGCCAATCAGGCTCGTCCCCGCGTTGTTGACGAGCACATTGATGCACTTGGCGCGCTGGATGATCGACTGGATGCCGGACTGGACAGAACCATCGCCACAAATATCCATCTCGATAAGTTCGACGCCGGGCAAGGCGGCCGCTTTTTGCAGGTTGCGAACCGTACCGAAAACCCGGCAGCCCCGTTTGACAAACTTCTCCGCGGCAGCGCGTCCGATACCCGACGACACGCCAGTGACAACGACAACTTTGAGTGAGGACATGGAAGCTCTCTTCAATGAAGTTGGAATGGCTCGAATGTTCTTTATCAGGCGGTGGCTTCTTCCAGCCGAAGCCCTGGGGAAGCCTGCTCATGCCGGCCATTCCGCTGGTCGGGGGTATGACCTGGCCTGATCTTGAACCAGATCGAATACATGGCCGGCAGGAACACCAGAGTGAGGACGGTTCCCGCGAACGTGCCGCCGATCAGCGTGTAGGCGAGCGTTCCCCAGAACACCGAATGCGTCAGCGGAATGAAGGCAAGAATCGCCGCCAGTGCAGTGAGGATCACCGGTCGTGCGCGCTGCACCGTAGCCTCGACAACGGCATGAAACGGTTCCAGGCCAGCTTCTTCGTTGTGATGGATCTGTCCGATCAGGATCAGCGTATTGCGCATCAGGATGCCGGACAGTGCAATCAATCCGACTAGCGCGTTGATCCCGAACGGCTGCCCGAAAAGTATCAGGGTAGGCACCACACCGATCAGACCCAGCGGACTGGTCAGGAACACCATCACCATCGCGGAGATGGAGCGCACCTGGAAGATGATGATCAGCAAGGTGGCCGCCAGCATGATAGGGAACAGCGGAGCCATGGCTTTCGTCGCCTTGCCCGATTCCTCGATCGAGCCCGCCTCGGTAATGCGGTACCCGGTAGGCAGCTTGGCCATGATCGGTTGCAGTTGCTTGGCAATGGCAGCGGACACATCCGGCGGCTGCAGGTTCTCGGCGATATCGCCACGCACCGTAATGGTCGGTTCGCGGTCGCGTCGGCGGATAACCGGCTCCTCCATGCGTACCTCTACTTTGCCGACCTGCGACAGTGGAATGCGCTGCCCATTGGCACCGGCCAACGTAAAGTCGCCGATCCTGGCCGGATCAAGCCGTACATCCCCCGCCGAACGCGCCACCACCTGCACGGTTCGTATGTCCTCGCGCACGGTGCTCACGGGAATGCCGCTCAGCAAGAACTGCAATTGCTGCGCCACCGCGCTGGAACTGAGACCCACCGCCTGCAGGCGGTCCTGTTGCAAGCTGAAATGCAGCGTGGGCGTGCGCGTACCCCAATCGGTGTTAACCGTGCGCATCATGGGGCTGGCATGCATCACTTGCTCGACCTCAGCCGCGATGCTGCGCAGCTTGTCCGTATCCGGACCGGACACGCGGAACGCCACAGGAAACGGCGAATAGGGACCGAAAACCAGCTGGGTGACGCGCACACGCGCCTCCGCACCCAGACCTGCGGCGAGGGCCTCGCGCAGCCGATGCTTCAGCGCTTCGCGCTTCTCCTGGCTGTCGGTACGGATCACGATCTTGGCGAATGATGGGTCGGGCAACTCCGGTCCCATCGCCAGATAGAAGCGCGGCGCACCCTGGCCAATGTAGGCCGTAACTATCTTGGCCTCCTGCTGCTTGGCCAGCCATGTTTCGATCTTCGCCGTGACCGCGCTGGTCTGTTCGATCGCCGTGCCATAGGGCATCTGCACTTCCACCAACACTTCCGGGCGATCCGAAATGGGAAAGAACTGCTTTTTCACCACCGCCATGCCAAGGATGGCCAGCACGAACAGCCCCACCACGGAACCGGCCACCAGCCATTTGCGCTCGATGACGCGGCCAAGCAACCGACGGAATCGGTTGTAGCGCGGCGTGTCGTAGATCGCCTCGTGGCCACCCGCGACCTTTTTGAAGTCGGGGAGCATCTTCACGCCAAGGTACGGCGTGAAGACCACAGCCACCACCCAGGAGGCCACCAACGCAATGCCCACAATCCAGAACATGTTGCTGGTGTATTCGCCAGCACTGGAACGTGCGAATCCGTTGGGCATGAAGCCCACCGCCGTGACCAGCGTGCCAGCCAGCATGGGTGCGGCCGTATGGCTCCACGCATAGGCGGAAGCGGCCACGCGGCTGTAGCCCTCTTCCATCTTCACCACCATCATTTCGATGGCGATGATGGCGTCATCCACCAGAAGACCAAGCGCCAGAATCAACGAACCCAAGGTGATGCGATCGAAGTTCTTGCCGGTGGCGGCCATCACCACGAACACCACCGCCAATGTCAGCGGCACCGCCGCAGCCACCACCAGGCCCACGCGCCAACCCATGCTGAGGAAGCACACCACCATGACTACTAGCAGCGCGACGAAAAACTTCAGCATGAACTCATCCACCGCCGAGCTGATGTTGACGGCCTGATCGGTGACCTTGGTAAGACTCATGCCTAGCGGCAGGCCGGCATTGATCGCGCCGACCTCCTTGTCCAGCGCCTTGCCCAGATCCAGTCCGTTCCAGCCATCGCGCATGACGATGCCTAGCAACAAGGCAGGCTCGCCGTTGTTGCGGATCATGAAGGTGGCAGGATCTTCATAGCCGCGCTTGACGGCGGCTATATCCGACAGCTTCAGCGTACGACCGCGTGCCACCACCGGCGTATCACGGATTTTCTGCAACGAATCGAAGGCGCCGTCCAGGCGAATGAATACCTCCGGCCCTTTCGTTTCGACGGAACCTGCCGGCGTCAGCGCGTTCTGGCCGTTGAGCGCGGCGAATACGTCCTGCGGACTCACGCCCAGCGTTGCCAGGCGATCGTGCGAGAACTCGACGTAGATCTTCTCCGCCTGCTCGCCGATGATGTTGACTTTCTTCACACCCGGCACATGCAACAAACGTTGGCGCAGACTCTCCGCATCTCGCACCAGCAAGCGCTGCGGTTCGCCCTTGGCCTTGAGTGCGAATAGCGCGAAGGTGACGTCCGCGTACTCATCGTTGACCAGCGGGCCGATCACGCCAGGGGGAAGATTGCTTGCTTCATCACCGGCTTTCTTGCGCGCTTGATAGAACTCTTCCTGGACTTCCGAGGGCGGTGTACTGTCGAGCAAGGTCAAGGTGGTGAACGCCAAGCCGGGGCGCGTGTAGGTTTCGGTACGGTCGTACCAGCGCAGTTCTTGCATGCGCTTTTCGATTTTTTCGGCGACCTGGTCCTGCATTTCCTGCGCCGTGGCGCCTGGCCATGCAGTGATGATGGTCATCACCTTCACCGTAAAGGCGGGATCTTCCGCACGGCCCAGCTTGAAAAACGACACCAACCCAGCCAGCGAGATCAGCAGGATCAGAAACAGCGTGATGGAGCGCTCACGCACGGCGAGCGCGGAGAGGTTGAAACGACCGTCGCTCACGGCTGGCTCCTTTCAGCCGCCACGGCGGCATCCAGGTGGGCCACCCGCACGGCCTCGCCTTCGCGCAGCAGGTGCGCCCCGAGCGCAACGACACGGTCGCCTTGCTTGAGCTGACCGGCGATACGCGCGTAGTCGTCGTCCAAGTGCCGCAACACCACCGGCCGCCAGGACACCTTGGCTGGCTCGCCGTCGATCACCCACACGCCCGGTCCCTTGCCGGCATCGAACAAGGCCCCCACCGGCACCTGCAGCTCGCCCTGGATGGCCGCACTATTCGAAGGAATGCGGATCGTCACGGTGGTGCCCAACGGGGCGCTGGTCAGCTCGCCTTGCAAGACGTAGCGCGCTTCGAAGGTGCGCGTGAGCGGATCGGCGGCATCGGAAAGCTGCCGCAGAGTGGCCGGCACGTTCACCCCTTCCCGGCCGAACAGTGCGGCCTGCGCGGCTGACCCGATCGCGGGGCGCAGGGTTTCCGGCAGTTGCACCACCGCCTCGCGCGGCCCGGCATGCGCCAGGCGCACCACGGTTTGACCGGCGCCGACGACCTGGCCCGGTTCGGCCAGCGTTTCCATCACAACGCCGTCGCCGTCCGCCACCAGCTCTGCGTAACCGCTGGCATTGTTGGCCACGTTGGCCTCGGCCTCGGCAGCGCTCAATTGGGCTTTGGCGGCATCCGCCGCCGCCTTGACCTGATCGTAGGCCGAGGCGGAGATCGCACCGGTACCGCGCAGATCCCCATAACGCGCCTCGTCCTCCGCCGTCTGTTTGGCGCGCGCACGTGCGGCTGCCACGGCTTCCTGCCGTGCCTGTGCGGTCAGCTTCAGATCGACCGGATCGATGCGCATCAGCGGCTGGCCGCGCTTGACGCTTTGCCCGGCATCCACCAGCCGCTGCAGCACCTTGCCGGAAACACGGAAGCCCAGGTCGCTCTGCACTCGGGCGGCGACGGTGCCCGTAAACGAACGCGCTTCGGGAAGCGCCCCCTGGACGGCGGCGGCGCGTACCAGAGGCGCCTCGGTGCGTGGATCGGCGGGCGCCTTTGCGCCGCAAGCAGCTAGCGCAAGCGGTAACGCCAGGACGACAGAGGAGGTAGCAAAACGAAGCCGGAACATGAAAAGCCCCATGGGCGAAGTGACCAGGGCTTCATTCTGCTATCGAGTGACTAAATCAGTAAATAGTCACTCATCAATCTCAGACTTCAGGGCGACAGGCTGCGCAATACCAGACCGGATAGCTGTCCCGGCGCCACATCGGTGTAATCAAAGCTGTGCTGTAGCAGCAGCGGATTGAAATAGGGGCGCATCACCAAATAGATCGCTGCGGCGGTTTCATCCAGCGGCGTCTTGCGCTCGAAATCCCCGCTCTGCCGCCCTTCCTGCAAGATCTCCTTGAGCAGCGCCTGTACGCGTTCCTCATAAGCCACTACCACTGCCCAACGCTCCGTGGCAGCCGTGGCAGCGATCTCGTAAAGCTTGCGGTCCTTGAACACCAGGCGGAGGGTCGCTTCAGTGAAGCCCTTGAACATCCGGCGCAGCTTCTCCGATGGCTGATCGGTCTCCGCCATGGCCGCCTTCACCTCAGTTTCGATCTCGTGCAAGCAATTCGCGCAGATCATCTCGCCGATGGCCTGCTTGGACTCGAAGAACTTATAGATGTACGCCTTGGAAAACCCGACCGCCTTGGCCAGGTCCGAAACCGTGGTTTTCTCATAGCCATACCGGCTGAAATGCTCGGTGGCGGCGATAACGATCTGATCGCGCACTTCATGGTCGACGGGACCACGGGCAGGCTGGGGGGCTGGGGCTGCTTTTTTCATGAGTGAGAGCTTACGCCCCGCCTTGGCAATGGACAACCAGTGACCATTTGGTAATATGGTCACCATTGCCGCTCCAGGAGCGAAACGCCATGTCGCCCAGATTTCTCCTTTCCGCGTTCATCGTCGGCAGCCTTCTCACAGGCTGCGCGGTCGGCCCCGATTACGTCCGTCCCGACGTGACGACGCCCGATCATTTCCAGAGACAGGCGGAAATCGATCAACGGCACGCGCCAGCCAGCGCGGACCTCGCTACGTGGTGGACGGGCTTCGGCGATCCGGAACTGACCCGGTACGTGACGCTCGCACTCGAACAAAATCTGGACCTCGCGCAGGCGTCCGCACGTGTCACCCAGGCGCGCGCCGGGCTTGGCGCAGCGACAGCCGCACTACTGCCGTCCGGCAGCATCAGCGGCCAGGCAGCCAGGGCCTATCAGTCGGTAGAAACGCCTCTGGGCCAAGTGTTGAATGCCACGCCCGGCTTTGATCGCTACGGCAGCAATGATGAGGTCGACTTCAACGCGAGCTGGGAACTGGACGCGTTCGGTGGCCTTCGTCGTGGACGGGAGGCGGCGTTGGCCGACTACCAGGCTTCCGAGGCCGGCACCGTCGCCACACGCTTGGCGGTGGCGGCGCAAACCGCCGATATCTACATCACTATTCGCGGCTTGCAAGCGCGCCTGAAAGTGGCGCGCAAACAAGTGCAGACCGAGCAGGATCTGCTCGCCACCATCAACCTTCTATATGGCAAAGGACTGGCAGCCGAACTTCAGGTGCGGCAGGCCGAAGGTGCGTTGGCACAGGTCAAGGCGTCCGTGCCCGTGCTCGAAGCGGGCCTCGACGCCGCCATGAATGCACTGGATGTGATGCTGGGCACGCAACCCGGCACGCATCGGGCGGAGCTGATCGAAGAGCGCGAGATTCCGCGCGCGCCACAGATCGCCACCACGGAAACACCGGGTGAACTGCTGCGCCGCCGCCCCGACCTGATCGTGGCCGAGCGACGCCTGGCCGCTTCCAATGCACGCATTGGCGTGGCCATCGCCGAGTACTACCCCAAGCTCTCGCTGAGCGGGTTGATCGGCAGCGCAACCTCCCTGGGTGGCGGCAACCTATTCACGAGCGGCGCGAACCAAGCCGCCGGTGTGCTGGGATTGCGCTGGCGGCTTTTCGACTTCGGCCGCATCAATGCGCAGATTCAACAGGCCAAAGGCCAACAGGCGGAAATGCTGGCTGCATATCGGCTCGCGGCGCTCCGAGCCACCGAGGACGTAGAGAACGCCTATTCCGCGCTGATCAAGCGCGAGGAACAAACGGCTGTGCTTACCCACGGCGTTGACTCGCTGGGTCGCGCACGAACAGCATCGTTCGCGGCCTATCAAAAAGGTGTTGTCAGCCTTATCGAAGTCTTGCAGGCCGACGAAAGCTTGCTTCGCGCCTCTGATGAGCGAGAGCAGGCAAGAACCGAGTCCGCACGAGCAGCAGTCGCTGCATTCAAAGCACTCGGTGGCGGTTGGCAACCTGAGAAACCGGAGGCAGTGGCTGTTGAGTAGGCGCCTTTCGTCGAACAACTCTAGCGACAAAATCTGCATAAGAGGTAAGTGCTGCCGTCCGTCTTGAGTACATGTCGCTGGACGATATTGCGCATCAGGCGCAGCCCACCCCCTCCATCCACCACACGGAGCCCAACACCATGAATGACGTCATCATCATCGGCGGCAGCTTTGCCGGCCTCGCCGCTGCTCTGCAGCTCGGCCGTGCCCGCCGCAAAGTCACCGTTCTCGATACCGGCCTGCCGCGCAATCGCTTCGCCGGCCACTCGCATGGCCTGCTCGGCCACGATCACAAGCCACCGCTGCATATCCTGGCCGAGGCGCGGCAGCAGCTGGCGCGCTATCCCACGATCAAGCTGGTCAATGCCCGGGCCGACAGCATCTCCGGCGCCATCGATGATTTCTCCGTCCTCACTGGCGATGGCGATAGCCTTGGTGCGCGCCGCCTGATCCTGAGCTTTGGCATCACCGACCAGATGCCTGGTGTTCCGGGCTTTGCCGAAAGCTGGGGCACGTCCATCGTGCCTTGCCCCTATTGCGATGGCTTTGAAGTTGCCGACCAGCATTGGGGCCTCGTCTGGTCCGGCCCGCAGTCGCACCAGTCCGCTAGGCTGTTCCACGATTGGACGAACAGGTTGACTGTCTTCGCTGATGGTCATGACATTCCGCCTGATATCCAGGCCGACCTGGCGCATCGCAACATACCTGTCGTCGATGGTCGGATCGTCGAGATCGCCCATCACAAGGGCCATATCACCACCGTCAATCTCGATACCCGCCGCAATGTCGGGGTCGACATCCTGTTTGCCCATCCGCGCAACAAGCCGTCCGCAAGCCTGCATGCATCACTGGGCCTCGCCACGGCCGATACGCCCACCGGCATCGTCCTCAAAGTCGACGAGCGCCGCCAAACCAGCATGCCCGGTATCTACGCCGCCGGCGACCTCACGACGCCCTTCTTGCCCTCGGTCACCCAGGCATCATCGCAGGGCGCGATGGCGGGTATCTTCGCTCAGCAATCGATGCTGGTTTGAGCGCACAGATTCCCTCAGAGGGCGACGCACCGCAGAACTGTATTAGCTATTTCGGTCTGGGCTACCGACTTCTTCAGGGGGAATGCCTGGCTTTTCGTCTACGCCGAAGGCCAACCATGCAACACAGCCTTTGGTTATCAAACCAGGGTTCATGTCGCCGCTCCATTCTCGCAACCGGTTGAATTAACTAATCACGCACGTACTTTGCCCTTCCGCACAAGGCTAAGTACGTGCAGCAACACCTTCATAAGCACGAACTTTGCTTAAAAAATGGGTACACACTTTGGTGTCATGCCCACCATTGGGCATGACACCAATGTATGTACCTGTTGTACAAACATTGGTGTCAGCGGGCTCGGTCTGCTGTGAGACACACGGCAGCAGGGTATTCAAGGGATTAATTCGCGAGCGACGGGCCGTAGGCACAGCCTCACCTCGCATTAGTGACCCGCGAAATGTCCGCTTTGGGTTGCCGTTCCAATCGGTCAACGCAGGCGGAACTGTTTTGCTTGACAGTGCAACCACTCGCGCCTTCATGGGCAGCCCGCCAGACGTCCTGCTCCGCAATTAAGTCGGTTTGTCCCTGGAATTGAGGCACTTCCAGCCATCTGGCCACCGAGCAATCAATCTGGGCCCGGGCGCCGTCGCAACTCGCCTTCTGCTGACTCGGCCTCTGGGTGTTGCATTGACCGGTTGAGCCCGCAGTCGAAAGCGGAATTTAGCAAGCCTGCAAATAGCGCTTTGCTTCAAGGCCGCATGTGCGAGTCTCTGCCTTTTCGTGGGCCGCTAGAACGAGGCCAGGCTGGGGCCGTGGGCCATGCTTGTCTTGCCCCCGCAGGCATGTCGGTTGAAGCAGTAGCGTGATGCCTTCAAGCCAGCGAGAATCCGCTAGCATCCATGGACGTAGTCCGTTGTTAGCAACCTGTCTTTGAGACGATTTCCTCATTTTTCTGGAGAGTGTGCGTGTCTGCCGATCCAGTGGCTGTTGCCCGCGAAAGTCAAACGCCGGCGCGCATGAAACGCCTTGGGTCCGGCCTGATCACCGGTGCCGCCGACGATGATCCCAGCGGCATTGCTACTTACTCGCAAGCGGGGGCCGTGTGGGGCTATACGATGCTCTGGACGGTCGTCCTGACACTACCGCTCATGATCGGCATCCAAATGATCTGCGCGCGCGTTGGGCGAGTCACCGGGCGTGGATTGGCGGCGAACATGCGAGCTCATCTACCACGCCCGTTTTTGCTTGCCGTGGTGATGCTGCTGCTGGTGGCCAACGTCATCAATCTGGCAGCCGACATTGGTGCGATGGGCGCTGCTGTGGGTCTTCTTCTCGGCGGACCGTCCTGGTTCTACGCGCTCGTCCTGGTAATCGTCTCGTTAGGTCTGGAAGTATTTGTGCCTTTCGATCGATATGCACCAGTTTTGAAGTGGCTCACCGTGAGCCTGCTCGCTTATGTCGCCACGGCGCTTATTGTCCATGTGACGTGGCTGGATGCCCTTACGCGATCGTGGCAAGCATGGCCTTGGAGCGCAGGCTATTGCGTGGTCGTTGTCGGGGTATTCGGTACAACCATCAGTCCCTATTTGTTCTTTTGGCAAGCATCCGAAGAAGTTGAAGAGGAAGAACAGTCCCCCATCGATCGTCCTTTGATCGATGCGCCGGAGCAGGCCGATGCTTCCTTCAGTCGCATTCGCTTTGACACGGTATTTGGCATGACCTTCTCCAATATCGTTGCATTCTTCATTATCGTTACGGCCGCATCCGTCTTGCATGCGCACGGCGTCGTGGACATTCGCACCCCTGCCGACGCTGCTCATGCGCTTGAACCGTTGGCGGGTCGATGGGCTTCGTTGCTGTTTGCGGCCGGCATAGTTGGAACGGGGTTGCTGGCGATTCCCGTGCTTGCAGGTTCGGCGGCCTATGCGGTGACGGAAGCGCTCGGCGCGCGATCGAGTCTTTCCGAGAAACCGGGGAACGCGAAGGTGTTCTACCGGATCATCGTCGGAGCGATGCTCTTGGGCATCGTATTGAGTTGCCTTCCTTTGGATCCGCTTCGTTTGCTCTTCTGGTCGGCCGTCATCAATGGCGTGATTGCCGTTCCTTTGATGGTTGCCATCATGTGGGTCGCCAGTCACCCAGGCGTGATGGGGCAGTTCGTTATCGGTGGATGGCTGCGCTGGCTTGGCTGGGGAGCGACCGCCGTCATGGCATTAGCCGTGCTCGGCATGTTTGCTCTCTAGTAGGAGGGCTTTATGCCTTGGGCCGCCGAGGGGCTCGCGACAATGCCCAAGTGTGTAGCGCGTGATATGGCTTCTAACCATAGCGGCCTAGATCGCCCGCGTGTACCGGGCGCTCGCGGCGACGGGGTCGTTGTAGTCGGCGCGAATGGCCTTGCAGTAAGGGCCATTCATAACGAAATGGCGGCACACGGAGGGTCGAGTTTCGTAGATTCCGCAATTCATATGTGTGGTGTTCAAGGCGATACACCATCCCTCCTCCCCGTGTCTCATCACCTGCATGCCTTCTGGCGACCGAGTCGTGAGATAAGCGGGAACACGGTCTTCTGATTGAAGAATCACCGTAAGGCGGCAGCAAACGGCCTCACATGAGGAGCATCGTGCGCCAACACCGGATGATTTAGCGGCATCGATCATCCGGGAAAAGCCTTACCTCGTCGCATATAGTGCAAGAGACTTCCGCGGTATGGCGGAGTGTCACGGTCATCCATGGGGCATCGCTCCTCAGCGAGCGTGAAATGTTGCTCTGCCAATAGCTGACTGAAATGCTGGCTGTGATCGTGGCCCGGGTCAGTTATGAGCACCTCCGCCGAGGGATAGGCATGCCGCTCGACGATCTGGGCGAGAAATCGCGCTTGTGCGGGCTCGTACAGCACATCGCTGGCAATGATCACATCGAAACGCCCTATCGACGGATCAGGGGTGTCCCACGATAGGCGACGGTAGTCCACTGCCGGTAACGCATTGAGAGTCGTGTTGTATTTCAGAAAGGAGGCGGCCAGTGGATGGGGGTCCGATGCAACGATATCGGCACCGCGGCGCTTCAGTACGAGGCTGGCCAGCCCAACACCGCATCCGAGTTCAAGGATGCGCTTTCCATCCACGGCAAAGCGATGCATAGCCTGCGCCAGGAGGCGCTCCGACGGCCAAAGCTGACCGAAGAGCCCCCATTGGGTAGCCGAGAGACCTGAGTGAGCACGGTGACCGTCGATGTCGGAAAACTGCCGCTTGTCGCTCAAGACCCGCAAACGATAAGTGTGACCACCGATCGAAAGCTGCTCGGTGCGGGTTGCATAAACTTGCATGGATGCTCCCGAGGAAACCCTGCTAAGAGGGTGAAGTGAGGGGAGCGAGTCATGTGATTCCAAAAACAACACACGACGCACGAGAAGAGGATGTACTTGGCTGATTATAGTACACCCCAAGCGCGCCATTAACTTACGTCAGTGAGCCGACGCGAGGGGCGGCAAGCCCGTTCCACACGTGTTGCACTCTCACTCTCCAAGGTCGGGCCGCTAACGGGCCATGCAGCGTTTTCGCGCTCATAGGCAACTAGGCTGGCACGGAAGACCCGCATTCAGGCCGCCGCGCCGCACAGCGTCGTTATAGGACCACAGACTTTCTGCCGAGATGCGCGCGCAATCCCTAGCTGCTAGGCGATCATGTCGCTTGCCTGCTCGTCGGGACGGCGACATCTGTTCCCGATCACAGCGACCAGTTCCTTCAGGCGAAACGGCTTTCTCAAAATCGGCAAGTCGGACGGTAGCCTGCCAGCCACCTCTTCGACGCGCCCAGAGGCGACCACGACCATCATGTTCGGATAGATCTGCCGAGCTAGGGAAGCCAACTGCGCGCCGTCAAGTGATCCTGGCATGTTGACGTCAGTGAGCAACAAGTCGAAGCCGCCACCGGCAGCAAGCAGAGCGTGGGCGACATCGGCATTGATCGCGTGCATAACGTCAAAGCCAAGCTCTTCCACCATCGCGCAAAGTATCGTTCGAACATCGTCTTGGTCTTCCACCACCAGTGCTCGCGGCCCGGGAGGTGACGGCCCGCCGCAGGCATCATCGTTCGTTGGATTTGAGCTCATCACATGTACTCGGTGATAGCGCCTTCCATGTCGCCAAAACTGAGGAGAATCCCGGGTGGTTTTGTCACTGTACGCCGATGACCAACTTTTGGATGCATACCATCCAGCCGACCCTCGCGTCATTTATTAGTCAGGGACTCCAGGCAATGACGAGTGCATAGTGATCGCAGGGCTGCGGCTAGCCATGCGCATAAAGACGGATAAGCAGGAAAGCAGGCGAACCGCTCGACCGAGCGCGAGCGTACGCAGCGCACCCGTCTGGGCCGGCCGGGAACAATCCTCGGCATTTTTGGACGTCTATGTGAACATTTCCGGCTTGCGGTTGCGCGACGCTGAGTAGGTCGGCAAAGGCATATGGGCCTTCTACGGCAATGGTTAACGTATCCCGTTCTCCCCGCGCGGCACTCTCCCATCAGAGCGGCAAGATTAGATCATGATGGGAGGTCCGCTTCTGACCCGAAGCGGGCGGATCTGAGAGAACCGGAATAGGTCGGCTGGTCATCGGTCATGCCATCGACTGACAGCGTTTTCATCTCTGGAGCAGTCATCCTTTTAGAGCCGCTGCCAGCGTCACATCACTATCACGTAACAACTACAAGCGCATCCTGTTTCGGCGCCAGGATAAAAAGCCTCCTCCTTGGCAGGCGTCTCAGCCACGCGGTCCTTTTCCTAACGCCAACCTGAGTACTTCTCCGATCTCTATCGGAGTTGCGGATTCGTCCGCCCTGGGTCCGTTCCACGGAACCCAACTGAAGGCAAATACTCATGTCCAGTAACGATTCCAATGCTCCTCGTGCCGGCAACAAGAACCTCGTCGACACGGTCACCAATGGCCGCGCTCATGCGCTCGGTGAGGCTCTTGAAGCGACGGACGTTACCAACATCCAGAGGGACTCCGGTCCATACACGGTCTTTGCGCCTACGGACGAAGCTCTCGAGAAGCTGCCCAAGGACACATTACGCAACTGGCTCAAGCCGAAGAACAAAGCCGAATTGATCTCCGTGCTGAAGTATCACGTTATGCCAGTCCGAGCATCAGGTGCAGACGTCGAAAAGCTCGCCGTAGCGAAGATGATGCAGGTTCAGACTGCAACGGTCGCCAAGGACGGCAACAAGTTCCAGATTGACGGAGCCACCGTCACGGAGACGGATAATGCATCCGGCAACGGCGCCATCCATGTGTTCGATTGAGCGAACATTCCAACAAGTAATAGACCTGGGTGTTTGCGTTGGTAGTTAGATCCCATCACAGAATTCATGGAAACATCGACGGCCAACTGTTCCTACGTCTTTGCGCACGTCGAACACGTCGGCGAGCATCGATCACGATGCAAGCAGATAAGCAGGGCATTCTGCCGGCTGGGTGGGCTCCCAAACTGCCGAACTGATCGGCAGGTCGGCAAGGCAAAAACTCAAGGTGATATGTATGACCGGCCATCCTCGCTCCCAATTTCGCCCCTCGCGGCTAACCACACTCATTCAATACTTGGGCGATCTGCTCGATCAGGTATTCAGTGAACCTTACACGCGGACCAGCCTGGTCATGACCCGAAGGCATCAGCTGGCCGTGGCGATGGAATCTGCGCGAAGACACAGGAAAGGCTGCGAAGGATGATCAGTGCAGCTGCAAGGTTAAGGCACTTCTTCAGGCCGTTCCGCAGGGTGGCTTACCAGCATGCCCCTTCCATCGAGGAGTTGCATGTCACGCGGCGGAGTCGGTCGCCCCAGATAACCCGCTTGTGGCGTCGATTCATTCGCGCGCTTGCGGAAAGCGTGCGGCGGTAGAGCGCATGGCACTGACCAGATCGCAGCTCATTGACGATCTGCTTGCTCTGGATGCAGAGCTGCTGAGGCTCGAGGCCGGCGGCGTGGAGGAAGAAGCCATTCAAATCGTGCTCGAGCACGCAGTGAATTCGTCAACGCGAACCGTCGACCAGCGAGATCGCCTCTGGTGGTGGGGACAGTTTTATGCCGTGATGGACCATCATTCCGCGCGACTCATGTTGTTGTCGGTCATACCTCGGACGCTTTGAGAGAGGCCAAGTGTCGGGGGTGTTTCACTTCGCGCCGTTAGTCGCGGTCGTTCTTTAATCGCTTAGGAACTGGCATCGCACCTCGTGCGCATCGATGCCTTGATCTCCTGGCGTCGTCTATGCGCCGAAACCTGAAGATATCAAGGCCTTCACGGCCTCATTCCCGGCGTTGACGTAGGGTTAGTCAGTTCGAGGAACTGGGGCCGCAATGCTTGTCTATGCCACGTTGCAGAAGAGCGACGCCGACTTGTTTTCGCTCGACTACCGCGATCTACGGAACGTGCCTTCAGCCACTGCCGATCGACTGATGGCAGCGCATTTGATCGAGGCCGTCGAGATGCTTGATGGATACTCCGGTAACCGGACGGAGGCTCTACAACGGGGCATTACCCGAAGAGGACGCCTCATGGTGATCGCTGTTCTCCATAGACATAACAGCCGGTTCATCGCACCGCTTTCGTGGTTGCGTATGGCAACGTGCGTCATCCTTTATGGCGTTGGCCCATACCCGCATCACTGGTCATTCGCTCCATCACCTTAGGTTCCACGCAGTCGCCAGCGACGTACCTATGTCTAAGCTTCATCGCCGCAACCGTCAACAGTTAAATCTCAATCGCTTGCTAGCCAAACTCCCGTGCCTGCAACAGGAGTTTCCCGATCCGGCTGACTTTTGGCGGGCCTTCGCTGGACTGGCTGATTTGATAGTCGATGCTGCCGACCCTGACGATATCGACTGGATCGCCTGCCAGATCAACGCTATGTTAGAGGCGCGCGGATTGCTGGCTCACTAGCCGCTCGACGGCGCCACCTGGGGCGCGGGCTGGTTCCAAGGGCTGAACGATCTGCGGAACCGACAGATGAGCTGTTCAATCGATGGCTGATGGCAGCACGGCGATGGGCTACGGATGGCTGATGTCATTGAATCTATGTTCGGGCGCTTTGACACGCGAACATGGCTGTCTCGAAAGACACTTGGCATGTACTCCTCCGTCCGAATCCCCTGGCGCGGAGAATCGCTAGCGTCCCATGGTCTGGTGGCCGACCACACCAGCATGCCTAGGCTGCCGGATATGGCATGCAATGACGAGTGCAGATCCAATCAATCATCCCGTACACCCAATCCTCATCCTCGCGACTGGATTGCGCGAGAACATCAGAAAAGATGCCGTCGATAGATTCAAAGAATTCCCTGTCCCTCGGGTATTTGGTATGTAACAGGGATACCGATGCATCTACCCGGCTTAGCAAGCCGCGTAAATCCTGGCGTGACGTGGACATATATTTGCTCCTGCCATTAAGGCGGAGATGATGCGAGGTGGCACGACTAAAGCAACTGCATTGAATAGTTCGCGCGGGTAAGTATCACTTTGCGCGCACCGCTGTTAGCTCCATGTAACGACGCCTGGAAAGGCTTCGGAGGATCTGTTCGAAGTAGAGCTCGGTTCGAGTCGAGGGCGGATTTAAGCGGTATAGCGGCTTATGCACTGCTTCAATGACGGAAACGCTCTTTGTCTGTAGCCTTCCACGGGTACCTGGCACAGCCGGTCATAAGGTCCGCCGCCGACCCAAAACAGACATCAGAAATGCCATCGGCAAGACTGGCCAGCAGAGCCATGGCGGCAGAAACTATCTGCTTCTTTCGAGCGATTTCTTGTTCGGGAGTCATTCGACCAAATCCCAGCTTGAAGATGTCTGCTCCGAGTCGGAAGCAGACGCTACTCAGTCTCCGACGCCACAGAAACTGATAACGCTATTTGCACTTCCGCCGAAAGGTCCGAAACCACCCAAAGATCAGGGCAACCCGGCCACCAGGCGTATCCGGGCCGTCCGGAGGATGGCCATCGCCGTGCCCTGCCGATACGTGCGCATTGACATTGGAACCGATTGGTCCATATAGTAGCTTTCACTTTCAAGCACTGCATCGTTTGCGAGATTACGATGGCAAATCCAGCTGGCGTGGGCCGCCCCCGCGAATTCGAACTTGGCGATGCCGCGCGCGACGCGATGGACGTTTTCTGGGACCTCGGATATGAAGGCGCTTCCCTGCCCGACCTGATGGCCGGGACGGGCCTGTCGCGCGGCAGTCTCTACAAGGCCTTCGGCGACAAGAAGGCGCTGCTGCTGGCTGCGCTCGATCTCTACATGGCTGACGGGCTCAAGGCGACTGCGGACATCCTGTCGCAACCGGGCCCCGTGAAGGATGCGATTCGCGATTCGCTGCTGCGCTATGCACGCCTGTCTGTCGGCAAGGCAGGCCGGCGGGGATGCCTCGCGGTCGCGATGACCACTGAACTGGCAGCGCGCGACGCGGATGTCGCGGAGCGCACGGGGCGCATGTTCCGGCGCCTGGAGCGGCTCTATGCGGGCGCCATCGCCCGCGGCCAGGCGAGCGGCGAGATTGCCGAGCAAGACGAACAGGTGCTGGCGCGTTTGCTCGTCTGCCAGGTCGAGGGCATGCGCGTGCTGGGGAAAACAGGCGTGCCCGAACGCGACATGCTCGCGCTGGTCGACCGCACGATGCGCCTCCTCGACTGAATTTTTTTGCCAAATTAGGAACCAATTGGTTCCTTTTGTGAGAACTATCCATGTCACGAAATGATCCCCTCTCGCCCGACCCGCGCCGCTGGGCCATGTTTTCGGTCTTGCTCGTCGGCGCGTTCCTGCCGCCGCTGGACTTCTTCATCATCAATGTCGCGCTGCCTTCGATCCGCGCGGGGCTGGGCGCCTCGTCATCTGCCGAGCAACTGGTCATTTCGTCATATGCCGGCCTGTACGCGGTGACGCTGATCACCGGTGGGCGGCTGGGCGATCTGTTCGGCCGCGGCCGCATGTTCTTTCTCGGCTTGATCGGATTTGCGACGGCCTCGCTGCTGTGCGGCCTCGCGAGCTCGCCGTGGACGCTCATCGTCGGGCGCGCGCTGCAGGGTGTGACCGCCGCGATCATGGCGCCGCAGGCGCTCGCTTCGATCCAGGCGATTTTTCCCGAAGCGGAAAAGCCGCTCGCACTCAGCTTGTATGGCGCGGTGTTCGGCCTCGCCGCCGTGGTCGGGCAGGCGTTGGGCGGAATCCTGATCTCGCTGAATCTGTTGAACCTGGGTTGGCGCGCGATCTTCCTCGTCAACCTGCCGGTGGCGATCCTGGTCGTGCTGTTTGGCGTTCCGCTGTTGAGGGAAACGCGGGCGCAGCATGCGCGCAAGCTGGACCTCGGCGGCACCGCGCTGTCGATGCTGACGCTGGGCGCGCTGATCGTGCCGCTGATCGAGGGGCGCGAAGCAGGCTGGCCCGCATGGGCATGGGCGTCGCTGATCGCGGTACCGGTCCTCGCCGGGTTCTTCTGGCGCTACGAGCGCAGGCTGGGCAACCGCGGTGGCGCACCGCTGCTCGATCCGGCGGCGCTGCGCGCGCCGGGGCTGGGACGGGCGCTATTGATCGCGCTGCTGCTGTACGCGATCGGCGCGTTCTTCCTGCTGTTCTCGGTGTATCTGCAGAATGCATTGCACGTCGACGCGCTGAGCGCGGGCCTTGTGTTCCTGCCGTTCGGCCTGGGGTTCCTGCTCGGCCCGTTGTCGACACCGTTCTGCACACGCCTCATCGGCGCTTACGTCAATCCGTTCGGCATGGGGCTGGAGGTCGTCGGGCTCGTCGGCCTCGCGTGGTTGATCGATGCCACGCCGATCGGGATGCAGCTCGCATCCATGCCGCTCGCCGCCGCGCTGTTCGTCATCGGTTTCGGACAGGGGGCTCGCGCTGCCCACGCTGATGCGCATGGTGACCGGACGCGTTGCACCGGCGCTTTCCGGCATGATCGCCGGCATTGCCAGCTCGACGCTGCAGGTCAGCACGTCACTCAGCGTCGCGATCATCGGCGGAATTTTCTATACGGTCCTCGGCACGCATCAGGATCCGGCCGCCATTGCGCACGCGTTCATCGTCGCGCTTCTCTCGATTTCGTTGTTCCTCGCCGCCGGCGCCGCGCTGGGCATCTCGCTCGCACGTGCACACGCCGCGCCGACCTCGGTGCGCGTGGCCGCCCGGCCGAGCTTCGGCCATGAACGCGATCGGCCGCAGTCACCCGTCTCGAGGTGATCGTTCTTTCGTAAGCAGTCGATACATCACGCGCTTCCGTCAAAGGGCAGAACGCCAGTGCGCAGGCGTCCGCGTGAAGACCTGCGCACTGACACTAATGACGGAGACAAAGGCCTTGAGAGCCGTCTGATAGTTGGCGAAAACGCGATGGCCGATGCGACAATGAGTATTCGCTGAGGAGCTCAAGCGCACTGGCGAGTTCGAAACCAAGGCGCGAACATCGGATGTTTGGGTCGAAATATTCGTAGCCGACCGGCGCAACTCCCGCTCTCACTACCAGCGATCTGGAAGTAGTGACATGGTCAGGGAGAACGGGCGAAATACCCATGTCGAATCGAAAACATACCCTGCGTCACCTCTTTCTGGCGGCCTTGGACGCAGGTGACAAGGCCAACCTCTTGAAACCGTTCGCAACGATGTCGGCAAAGACCCTGGGATCACCATACGCCCGTGCCGTCAGCATGGCGCCATACACCATGGCCATGAACGATTCCGCCTCCTGCCGGGCCGAGCCCTTTAGCTCAAAGCGGCCCATCTGCGCACCACGCGTAAGAACGATTTCAAGCCAGTTGGACAAATCCCCGAAGTGCGACCGTACCGCGTCGGCAAGATCGTCAGGCAACGTGTGCAATTCACTGGCGAGCATGCCGGCGACACAAAAGGGTGCCGAGGCATCGGCAATGCATTTCTCCCAGTAGCCGGTGTACATGCGCAGCTGCGCCTCGGGGTCAAAGTTGCCTGCGGTCAATGCGGCTATCTGCTCAACGATCAGCGCTCGCGATTGCTCGACCACCGCGCGCGCGAGATCGGACTTGGCTGGAAAGTGGTGATGGATGCTTGCCTTGCGTACCTGCACCTCATCAGCGACATCCGCGTAGCTGAACCCGTTGTACCCACGCATTTGGATAAGCCGCCGGGCCGAGTCGATGAGCTTCTGTTGTGTCGTCATGGAATCATCTTACCACTAGGTAGGCAAGCAACTGATTTGACGGACAATCACTTTTTTTGCCACCATGAAGTAACCAGAGCGGTCTGGACGGCGAAATACCTACCTACTAGTCGGTTATTTCGTCATCACATGGACCCGCTCATGAACTCACTTCGCAACTTCTATTTCCTTCGTGCAGGCGTCGCTTTCGCTTGGGCTGCCCTCGCCGTGCTCTTGGGATCTGCGCCCGTGGCCGTCGTGGGCACGCTGCTGGTGCTCTATCCCGCATGGGACGCCGCCGCCAACGTGATCGATGCGAGACGAAGCGGGGGACTGCAGGCGAACTCGGGGCAGAAGTTCAACGCGCTCACCAGCATCATCACGGCGGTGTGCATGGCTGCGGCCTTTGCGATACGCGGCAATGCAGGAGCCGTGCTGGTCTTCGGTGTATGGGCGCTCCTGGCGGGGCTGTTTCAACTTGCTGTGGGCATTGGCCGCCGAAAGCTGGGCGGGCAGGCTTTCATGATCATCAGCGGCGCGCAATCAGCGCTGGCCGGAATCATCTTCGTCAAGCAATCCTTCGGTATCGCGCCGGGCATCGCACAGCTTGCACCCTACGCTGCGTTCGGCTGCCTGTATTTCCTGCTGTCTGCGCTGTGGCTGACTTTCAGGAAAGGTCACCTTCCTTCGCTGCGCGATCGCCAAACTCCATGAACTGGTTGTCGCCGCAGGTGCCACGCCTCTAATGGCGGGGTTTCCGTCCGCTTCGGGTTGCGGATTGAGTCGGTCGTCGCAACGGCTGGCTCAATCCGCAGTGGAAGGCGGACACCTACTTTTGTCGACGTTGCGCCCGAATCCGTCCAGCTCGATCCCGTAGCCAACCGGTGCCCCGCCCGGGGCATCTAAAAATGCTGCACCAATGACAGGAGGATATTCGAAGCATCAGTTCGAGGTGCCAGCAGTCACCCGATACAACCGATTTCGGGCTCATCGCCATCTCACGTCGAGATCGCCCCATTCAACACCGATGAATTTCGGCCTCCAAACCCGTCCTATGGACGAGACCCAAAAATGCCCAGTGGGCAAGTGGAGGCGTTATGTCCGGTTTGGCAGGAAAAAACGTGGTGGTGATTGGCGGCAGCCGTGGCGTGGGCCGGGAGATCGTGGAAACAGTCGCGCGTGAGGGCGGGCATGTACTCGCCGTGGCGCGCCAGGAGGAACCGCTGAGGCAGTTGACCCAGGATTGCCCGGGCGTAGAGACGCTATCGCTCGATGCAACGCACGAGGACGCACCGCCGAAAGTCTTTGACCGGCTTCTGCCCGATATCCTGGTTATCTGTGGCGGTGCCTTTCCGCCTGCGGCACCCCTGCACGAACTGTCGTGGCGTGAATTCGCGGCGAATTGGGAATCGGACGTCAAGATCGCGTTTCACTTCTGCAAGGCGGCTCTTTTGCTGCCGTTGCCTCCGGGCGCATCGATCGTGCTGGTTTCGAGCGGTGCCGCCGTCGGTGGTTCGCCGATTTCCGGTGGATACGCGGGCGCCAAGCGCACGCAGATGTTCATGGCGAGCTACGCGCAGAAGGAGTCCGACCGGCTCACACTGGGCCTGCGCTTTGTTGCACTCGCGCCTCGCATCATGCCGGACACGGCACTTGGCCAATATGCAGTTGCTGGCTATTCACGCTATCTGGGCATTCCGGCCGAGGATTTCATCGGCAGCATGGGAACGCCGCCTTCGTGCGCCGATGCGGCCGCAGCTGCGATCGAACTGGCTGTTCACCCCGGCGTGGTCCGAGGCAAGGCGTTTCTGCTTTCGGGTGCTGGCCTTGAAGCCCTGCCCTGACGGCGATCATCATGCAGATGCTCCTTACGGAATCCATGTCGATGCCCTTCAAGTATCCAGCGGGAAGCTCGGCATGACGCACGCGAATCAGACCTTCGAGCAACTTGCCGAGCCGTTCCGGCGTGAACTCCGACTGCATTGCTATCGCATGCTGGGCTCCCTGCACGAAGCGGAAGACCTCGTGCAGGAAACTTATTTGCGAGCCTGGCGCAACTTCGCCAGCTTCGAGGGACGTGCACCGCTGAAGGCATGGCTCTACAAGATTGCCACCCACGCCTGTCTTGACGCCATCTCCAGCCGCAAGCACGCACCACGCCTGCTGCCCGACCAGCGGGCGCCGGCCACCGACCAGATGCCCGATGGCAAGCCCGCCGCCGAAGCATCCTGGGTCGAGCCTTATCCCGACGTCTACCTGGAAGGCATTCCCGATGATGCACCAGGCCCCGACGCACGCTACTCGTCGCGTGAAGCGGTACAGCTCGTTTTTGTCGCGGTGATCCAGCAACTGCCGCCACGGCAGCGCGCCACCCTGCTGTTGTGCGACGTGCTTGGCTGGTCAACGCTGGAAGCAGCCTCGCTGCTTGGCGGCACCACCGCGTCGGTCAACAGTGCACGACAAAGGGCACGCGAGACGCTTGCCCGGCGCTACCCAGATGGGCGTCCGCCTGTCGTCGCGACATCCAATCCAGAGCAGCAAGCTCTGCTGGCACGCTATGTACGCACGTGGGAAGAAAGGGATTTGGATGGCTTTGTCGCCCTGCTCACCGAGGAGGCTGTCTACACCATGCCACCGCTGCCCCAATGGTACGCAGGAAGGAACAGCATACGTCAATTCTTCGACTGGGCATGGAAGAACTATCTTGGTTTTCGCCTCGTTCCAACAGCGGCGAATCGCCAACCGACGTTTGCACTCTACACGCGCAGGTCAACCGATGTCGCGTGGGACGCCCACTCTCTCCACCTGCTCACGCTCGAGCAGAATGCGATTTCATCGCTCACCTTGTTCGTAAAGCCCGCCGCCCCCGACGTGTTCAAAGCTTTTGGACTTCCGCTCGTCCTTACAGACACCAAAACCATCGTTTAGACGCTGGATGCGTAGCAAGACCGCTCGCATCGACGCTGCGATCGGTCCACATCCCCTGGATCGTAAGGCCCGGTATTTGGCCCGAATCGCAAGCGGACCCTGCGCTTACGGCTTGATCGATTCGCACACGTCTGAAACTCGACCTCCACTGCTCGGGTTGTCGGCCTGGCCCGGCTGCCGGCCGATCCCCAGTGCCGACAAAATCGTTGGGGGCATGCTCCTGTGACGTCCGCGTTGACGAGCAGTTCGTACACGCAATGATTCGCACGTTCAGCGTTGTGCACATAGGTCGGTGCCATCGACGCCACGATGTTCCAAACATTCCATGCATGCATGCGAACAAAAAGAGTGACTGCGTTCGTTTGGGGTTTCCAAGACACAAAGATGCAGCCGTGTATATCCCCAAAATGGCGTATCTGTGCGCGTCCATAACTGTCCGTCACGCACAGGTCGTCGTCTCGGCGGCACAGTAGAATCCCGGCCGACCTTCAGGAGTTGGGGGACTCATGTCGCGAGCGAATAGTCGCTCACAGCTGATGGATCAGTTTGGCGCAGCGCAGGGAAATGCCGCCTGAGCCTGGCTCGGAATCCTTCGAGTTCAAATCGAAATCCGTTCGCCGTTCAAACCTTAGCCGCATCGAAGTCGCCGGCGCATGGCTACCGCCCTCGCTGTCGCCTGCACTTCGGAGCAATCACCAACTCGCTCGTTGATTGAATGTGGCCTGGCAAGGATTCGCCGCCGGGCATCCGCCCACCGAACAGGGGACAACCATGAATTGCACTTACCGGCTCGTCTGGAACCGCGCGCTGCGCGTGCTTCAAGTGGCATCCGAACTTGTGCCTGGACATTCCACCGGCCATTCGGGTATCAGCACGGCGCCACGTGTCATTCGCCGCCGCTTGATCGCGATAACGTGCCTGGCAGCCTGCGCGGGCACGATCGATTCCGCGATGGCGGCGTGCTCTCCGATCAACCCGACCAACGGTGCGACCGTGACTTGCTCAGGCGCTGCGAATCCCCTTGCGCCCTCCTACGCGGCCAGCGCGGACAACCTCACTGTCAACGTAAACCCCGGCGGCTCCCTCGGGGTGTTGTTGGGCCTAGGCGGCACTACCATGTCGCTCACCGGCAACGGCACCACGCTCAGCAATTCCGGCACCATCGACCCCTCCCTGCTTGGCCTGCTCAGCCTGTTGTCCTCCGGCACGGTGATCGGCAACCCCAATCTCGGCGCCTCAATTCCCGGCAGCACGGTCACGGTCAGCAACCAGGGCACGATGAACGGTACCACTGGCCTGCTCGGCCTGAATCTCCCCGACCTGACCGGCATGGCGCTTTCCGTACGCAATGGCGGCGGTGGTACGACCACCATCAGCAACTCGGGCAGCATCGGCTCCACTGCCCTGCTCGGCGTTTCGGTACTGGGATCGGATGCGCCGGTGGTCGCCGCGTACGGCGGCAGCCAGATCAACTTCACCAACACCGGCTTCATCACAGGCCGTACTGCGTTCGAGTCGTCCGCTGCGGGCAACACATTCATCAACGCCGGCATCATCAGCGGCAGCGTGTCGATGGGGACCAACAGCACCAATACATTCACGGCGGTGACCGGCTCGGACGTCGACACCGGCGGCAGTCTTGGCTTGAACCTGCTTGGTGTGCTCGGCATCAACCTGAGCTTCGCCCCCACCGGACAGGTCGACGGCGGCGCGGGTGGCAACAACACGCTGGTATTGCAGAACGTGGTGACTGGCACCGGGTCGGGCGCTACTGGCACGGGCAATGCCTCGTCCGCGACCTACATCGACTTCCAGCATCTGATCGTGAACAGCGGAACCTGGAGCCTCTCCGGCGCACTGGTCAGTAACGACGCCGTTTTGAATGGTGGTGTGGCGCAGTTCGATAGCGACGCCAACTTCGGTAGTGCTCCCAGCATCACCTCCAATGGCGGCGGCGTTGCCGCCAGTACCGGCGGTTTGACCCTGAGCAAGGCGATCCTGCTCAACGCAGGCGGACTGACCGCCACCGGCAGCAACAACTTCACCCTGTCCGGTCTGCTGTCCGGCAGTGGCGCGCTGACCAAGAGCGGCACCGGCACCGTGGCGCTGACCTCCGCCGAAAACTACACCGGCGGCACCCTCATTAATGGCGGCACCCTCGCGCTCAGCGGAAGCGGCGCGCTGGTGCCCACCGGATCAGTCAACCTGCAGAATGCCGGCTCCACGTTCGACATATCAGGCGCCAGCGGCAACCGCACCATCGGCATGCTGACCGGCGACACCAGCACTTCGATCGCGCTGGGCGCGCACACGCTCATCTTCGGCGACAGCGCCAATACCATGTTCGGCGGCACCATCAGTGGCAGCGGCGGCATCGTCAAGCAAGGCAGCGGTGTGGCCACGTTGAGCGGCCCCAACATCTATACCGGCGTGACGACGGTCAATGCAGGTACGCTGGCCATCGGTGCGGGCGGCAGTCTCGCGGCTTCTGGCGCGCTCGCACTCAACAGCGCGAGCAGCATCTTCGACCTCAGTGGCGCCAGCACCAGCCAAACCGTGGGTGCGCTGTCCGGCGTCGCCGGCAGTCAGGTCGTGCTGGCCGCTACGCCATTCACACTCACTCTCGGTGGTGCCACCAACACCACATTCGCCGGGGCCATCAGCGGCGGCGGCGGCATCGTTAAACAAGGCCCCGGCACACTCACCCTGAGCGGCAACAACACTTATACCGGCGGCACCACCGTCAGCGCCGGCACGCTCGCCCTCGGCAGCGGCGGTTCGCTCGCGGCAACAGGCAACGTCGCGCTGACTGGTGCGGGCAGTACGTTCGATCTATCGGCTGCCGGCGCGCAAAGCATCGGGGCGCTGTCCGGTGTCGCCGGAAGTTCGGTGTTCCTCGGCGCCAATGCACTGACCGTGGCGCCTTCCGGCAGCAGCAGCTTCGGCGGCACCATCGGTGGTAGCGCCGGCGTAGTGATCAACGGTACGGGTACCGAGACACTGACCGGCGCCAACACTTATACCGGCGGCACCAGCATCCAGTCCGGCACGCTCGCGCTGGGACTGGGCGGTGCGCTCGCGGGCGGCGGCGCAATGACGCTGGCCAGTGGCGGCACCTTCGATATCTCCGGCGGTGGCAACCAGACCATCGGCGTGCTCGCTGGCGCCGGTGGCACGATCAAGCTCGGCGCCAACATGCTCCATGTGAGCGGGAGCGGTGGCGGCAGTTTCGATGGCGTGGTCCAGGGCACCGGCGGCGTAACCAACACCGCCAACGCACTCGTGCTCAACGGCGTAAACACGTATGCCGGCCTGACGACGGTGCAAACCGGCAGCCTTACCGTCGGCGATGCAACGCACGCCAGCGCCAGCGTGGCTGGCGATGTCACCGTGGCGAGCGGCGCTTCACTGGGTGGTTTCGGCACCGTCGGCGGCAACGTCACCGTGCAGAGCGGCGGCCATCTTGCGCCCGGGAACCCCACCGGTACGCTTACCGTCAGCTCCGATCTCACGCTCGATCAAGGCAGCGCGCTCGATTTCTCATTCGGCGCACCGGGCCCGAACTTCACCACCTTCGGCACCGGCCACAACGTGGCGGTGGCAGGCAACCTCGCCATCAACGGCGCCGCGCTCAACCCGATCAATGCCGGCGGCTTCGGCCCCGGCCTGTACAACCTGTTTACCTACGGCGGCACACTCACCGAAACCAACGGCGGCATCGTGCCGCCATCCGGCTTCACCATACAGAACCTTACCGCCAGCAAGCAGATCAATCTGATCAACACCACGGGTTTGACGTTGAACTTCTGGAATGCCAACGGCTTGGCCAGCAGCACGCGCATGGGCGGCGGTAGCGGCGTGTGGTCGGTGCCGCAAGCGAACTGGACAGACGCGACCGGCTCAATCACGATCACGCGCCAACCGGCCGATGCCTTCGCCATCTTCGGTGGCGATGCGGGCACGGTGACGGTCGACAACACCGGTGGCGCGGTGACTACGCTCGGCATGCAGTTCGCCAGCGACGGTTTCCATCTGGTCGGCGACGTACTCGGTCTGGTCGCGCCGACGCCTGGTGCGCTCAGCGAGATTCGCGTCGGCGATGGCAGCGGCGCCAGCACCCACTGGATCGCCACCATCGACAACACGCTCACCGGCCTTGGCATCAACAAGACAGGCGCCGGCACGTTGGTGCTGGGTGGCAGCAACACCTATACGCAAAGCACCATGTTGAGCGCGGGCACCTTGTCGGTCAGCACGGAGGCCAACCTCGGTGCGGCTGGCGCTGGCCTGGATTTCGAAGGCGGCATCCTGCAGGTAACCGGTACGACATTCCAATCCACCGCGCGTACGATCACGCTTGGTACGCCAGGCGGTGGTTTCGACATCGCAGATGCAGCCAATGTCTTCACCGTCAGCCAGGCGCTCGGCGGTACTGGCGGCCTGACCAAGCTCGGCGCCGGTACGCTGGTATTGGATGGCGCGAACAGTTACAGCGGCGGCACCACCGTAAGCGCCGGCACGCTGCAGGGCGATGCCACGAGCCTGCAAGGCAATATCGTCGACAACGCGGCGCTGGTCTTCGCTCAAGGTACGAATGGCATGTTTGCCGGCAGCGTGTCCGGCAGCGGCAGCTTGACCAAGCTCGGCATCGGTACGCTTACGCTCAGTGGCACCAACAGCTACAGCGGCGGCACGGTGATCAGCGCGGGTACCTTGCAAGGCGACACCGCCAGTCTGCAAGGCACTATCAGCAACAACGCGTCGCTGATCTTCAACCAGGGCACGGACGGCACGTTTACCGGAGCCATCTCCGGTACCGGCGTGCTCGCCAAACTTGGTGGCGGCACCTTGACGCTCAGCGGCGCCAATACCTACAGCGGTGGCACCACCATCAGCGCAGGTGCGTTGCAAGGCGACACCGCCAGCCTGCAAGGCAACATCACCGACAACGCGTCGCTGATCTTCAATCAAGCCACGGATGGCACGTTCACCGGTGCCATCTCCGGTAGCGGCTCGCTGACCAAGACCGGTGCGGGCAACGTCACACTCAGCGGCGCGAACACCTACGCCGGCGGCACCACGATCAGCGGTGGAACGCTTCAAGGCTCCACCATCAGCCTGCAAGGTGCGATTGCTGACAATGCGGCATTGGTCTTCGACCAGGCAGGGGCCGGCACCTTCAGTGGCGTGATCTCCGGCTCGGGCTCCGTGACCAAGCAGGGTGTTGGAACGGTCACCCTCACCGGCGCAAATGTCTACACCGGCGGCACGACCGTCGCTGCCGGCGCGCTCGTGGGTTCCACCGCCAGCCTGCAGGGCAACATCGTCGACAACGCCTCGCTGGTGTTCGATCAGGCAGCGACCGGCACCTTTGCCGGCAACCTGTCGGGTACAGGCTCCCTCACAAAGTCGGGCGCGGGCGTGCTCACCCTTTCGGGCGTCAGTACGTACAGCGGCGGCACCACGATTACCGCTGGCACGCTGCGCGGCGACGCGACCAACCTGCAGGGAACGATCGCCAACGGTGCCGCACTCGTGTTTGATCAGGCCGCGAACGGCATCTTCAACGGTACGATGTCGGGTGGTGGCTCGCTCACCAAGACTGGCACCGGCGCCCTGACCATCAACTCGGCGAACGCGTTCACTGGCACCGCCTCGGTCTCCCAAGGCGCGCTGATCGTTGGTGATGACAGTCATCCGACCGCCAGCCTCGCCGGCGCGGTGTCGGTGGCCAGCGGTGCGATGCTTGCGGGTATCGGTTCGATCGGTAGCCTCGATAGCTACGGCGTTGTGAAGCCGGGCAATTCCGCAGGCACTCTCTCCGTCACGGGCGACGCCGTGTTTCACCCGGGATCCAGCCTCGACGTCTGGGTAACGCCGGATGGGCAGCTCGGCCGCCTCGCGGTCGGCGGTCAAGTGTCGATCCTTGGCGGCAGCGTCCTGGCGCTCGCACAGGCAGGCAGCTATACCCCACTCACCAGGTACACCATTCTCACGGCTGGCAACGGCATCACGGGCACATTTGATGGGGTCACCGCCAATCTGCTCTTCCTGACACCGACGCTGAGCTACAGCAGCAACGCGGTGACGCTCTCCCTGCTGCGTAATGATGTGAGTTTTGCGAGCGTGGCCCAGACACGCTCGCAGTCAGCCACCGCCGCGGCGCTCGATCGGCTGTCGATGGCTTCACCCATCTATGCGGGCATGCTGGAGCTCGATGCCGCAACGGCGCGCCACGCGCTCGACCAGCTGTCCGGGGAAGTGCACGCGAGCGTGACCACCGCGCTCGCGGACGACAGCCACTACGTGCGCGACGCCATCAATAATCATATGCTCGGCACATCCACCGGCGGCCAGCAGACAGAAGGCGTGACCAACGCCGGCACCAGTGTGTGGACGTCGGGCTGGGGCCATTGGGGCAATCATGATGGCGATGGCAATGCGCACGCGATGAGCGCCAACGGAAGCGGCATCCTGTTGGGCGCCGATCTTCCCGTCGATGCCTTCCGTCTCGGCGGTGTCATCGGTCATGGTCAGGGCAGCCTGAGCGTGGATGAAGTCAGCTCGACCGGCCACACCGATTCCAACTACGCAGGCCTGTATGCGGCATGGGAGATGGGTGCATGGCGCGTCCGTGGCGGCGTGGCCTACGCCTGGCAGTCCGTCGATGTGACGAGGCACATCGCTTTTGGTCCCTATACCGGCACAGCGCAGTCGAGCTACGACGCCAATACGGGGCAGGCTTACGTCGACGCGGGTTACACCATGCACGTAAGCGCTGGTAGCGTCGAGCCGTACATCAACCTCAGCCAGGTTCACGTTCGGACAGACGCCCTCACCGAACAGGGCTCGGCGGCCGCATTGGCCATCCATGGCAGCTCGGCCAATCTGAGCACCGGTGTCCTTGGCGTTCGTGGCACGCTCGACTTGGGCCCAGGCGGACTGCATGCCTATGTCGGTGCAGGCTGGCAACATGCCTGGGGTGATCGACTGCCGGAGCGTCAGCAGCGGTTTGTGGCAGGCACCGACACGTTCACGATCTATGGTTTGCCCATCGCGGACAACGCTGGCGTGGTGGATCTTGGCCTGCGCTTCCCGATAGGCCAGATGGTGACGGCGGACTTCGGCTACCACGGACAGTTTGCCAGCGGCGCCAAAGACCAGGCTGCTCGCTTCACCTTGAACGTCACCTTTTGACTATCGTGGCTCTCTATCCTCGCCCTGGCTCGCCAGGGCGAGGATCCGTCTCGCCAAACACACTGTGGACCACGCATGGCCGGACGGAACGTTGCCGTTGCCATGGGCATGGAGATGGACGGCTATTTGTCACCTATGTGTGGTGCCCACACTTTGGAACTATCCGTTTTGTACGGAAGCAATGGGATGGACTCCTCCCCGCCCTCGGCATCTAAGAGTGCCAGACTGGAGTTGCGAGACAACCAGTCCACAGCGAGGAGGAGTCCACCATGAAGCTTACGCGCATTGGGGTCGACATCGCCAAACAGGTTTTCCAGTTGCATGGTACCGACCGTTCCGAACAGACGGTATGGCGACGGCGAGTGCCACGCGAGCGCTGGCTACAAGCGTTACGCGAGGTGGCCGCACCTGGCTGCGAGATCGGCATGGAGGCCTGCGGTGGCGCCCATCATTGGGCACGCCAACTGCAGGCGATGGGCTATCGGGTGAAGCTGATCGCGCCGCAGTTCGTGAAGCCGTACGTGAAGAGCAACAAGAACGACGCCAATGATGCGGAAGCGATCTGCGAAGCCATGAGTCGCCCAGGCATGCGTTTCGTCACCCTGAAGTCGACGCGGCAGCAGGATATCCAGGCGCTGCATCGCGTGCGTGCCAGCTTGATGGAACAACGGACGGCCAAAGGTAATCAGATCCGTGGCTTGGTCGCTGAGTACGGCTTGGTGGCGCCCAGAGAGCTGTCGTCGCTTCGCCGCGCGATGCCCTGTTGGTTGGAAGACGCCGACAACGGGTTGAGTGCGTGCTTTCGACAACTCCTCGATGGTCTATGGCGCGACCTTCGTGGCGTGGATGACCGCATCCTCGAACTGGATCATTCGCTCGCCGACTTGGCACAAGCCGATCCGGATGCGCGTCGTCTCCAGAAGCTGCGTGGCGTCGGCCCGCTGGTTGCAACGGCGCTGATCGCTGCGGTGGGCGATGCCAAGCAATTTGCCAGCGGACGCCAGATGGCCGCATCACTCGGGCTCACGCCCCGACAGCACAGCTCGGGCGGCAAGGATCGTTTGCTGGGCATCAGCAAGCGTGGCGATGCGTATGTGCGCAGCCTTCTCGTGCATGGCGCTCGCTCAGCGTTGAGAACAGCGCCTGCAAAAGACGATCGACTTAGTCAGTGGGTCGTTCGACTTGCTAAACGAGCTCATCCCAATGTCGCCTCGGTGGCGTTGGCTAACAAGACCGCCCGCTTGGCGTGGGCACTGCTTCACCATCAATGCGAGTACCAACCGGCCCTCGCGGCCGCCTGAAAGAGACGTCCAAATGTCTTTCAACCACGATTGCTAAGCCCACCGCACGATGGCGAACCGGTCGAACCGGCGCCGGCAGAACCCTGAAATGTCTGCGTGCTCAGAGCACGAGGAAGCGATTGGGAGCCGGTGCGCGACTAGCCCATCATGGCCCAGCACCGCACAGCGGTGCCGTAGTTAGAGGCCGGATATACGTGTGCAGTCGACACGGACGCCAGAGCACGGGAGGCTTGCAATGGGGAGGAGTCCATATACGGACATTCGTGCCCCGTACGGGAATGAACTTCGCATCACACGCTACCCACACAGCCGTGCTCGTCACACGTCAATGCGTTGCTGCCGTCGTTTTTTTCAGCAGGGCAGTTACGGCGCTGGCGACCGCCTCGGGCCGATCCAGCTGGATATCGTGCGAAGCATGATCGACCACGACGCGTTCGCCATGCGTCGTCGTGGCGAGAATCGCCGCCTGGCTCTTGTTCCTTGCCGCCTCCAGCTTCTGGCGAACATCGGCAGGGGCATCCGCGTACGTGTCCGAAGCGGTGAGCACGATCACTGGCAACGCACCCAGGGTTTCTTTTGGCGATACAGGCCGACCATACACTGCGGCGTTGTCCTCGAGCTCCGATCTCAGCGTGCGCCAAAACGCCGGTTTGTATTTGTAGGAAGCGATGGCTGCATTTACCTTGGCATCGGCAAGCGGATTACTGCCGGCGACGCAGCGTGCCAATGCAGGCGGCGGGGAAGCCAACTGATGCTTTTCGGCACCGGCCTCGCACTCACGGATAAAAGCAAACCGCTGAGCGTTCATCTGTTCTTCTTGCCGAGCCCACTCGGGTGCCACGGAGGCGATGTCCTGCGCCGGAGGATCGACCAGGACCAACCCATGGATGTCTGCCGGATAACGCTGCGCATATAGTCGCGCAATGCTGCTTCCCCTCGAGTGCCCGACCAGCACCAGCGGCGTCCTCAAGTTGGCGTGCTGGATCAATGCGTGAAGGTCCGCAACTTCGGCTTCCAGAGTTCTCGGCAACGGACCTTCATCACTGAAGCCATAGCCGGCCCGATCGTACGAACACACTTTGGCGGACGCTGCCAGCAGCGGCTGCAGCTTGAACCAGGTCGTGGTGTCGGCATGCGAGCCAGCTTCGAGAAGCACGGTTTGGGCGCCGCTGCCTTCACAGCGAAGATTCAACGCTCGGCCCGGCGCAATCGCGACCCGTGTCCCCGCCTGCGCGTAGCTGTCGGGAATGTACTCGGGCACATGAATGGTCGCGCCACTGTCTGCATGCGCGCTGCCCGCCAAGGCCATCCACAAGGCCACCTGGCCTGCTTTCCAGAGCTTTCCGTTCACGGCCTTCCCCTCCAAGGTGCGGCAGCTCGGCGAGCCGCCCGGCATGTGCTCCTATCGACTTGGAGGAAGCCAAAAAAGTTCGACACGTTCACCCATGTCGTGGCAAAACCGACCGGAGGTAAGCAGCGCGGCATGAATCGTGCGGACGCACCGGCCAAGGATTATGTTTCCTCGGCCTCGCGCATGAACCGACGTGCCTTGCTCAGCTGGATATCATGAGGATGGCCCCGAACTGGACAGACCCGACGCCGGTGAGTCAATGAAGCGCAGGAGGGTCCGATTGAAGTCGACCGGCGCATCAACAAACACCGCATGCCGCGCATGCTCAATCGAAACGAACTGGGCGTTCGGGAGTGCCTGCGCCATCGCCTTTTGCGCCTGCAGCAGCAAACTCTCGCCCGAGGCAATCACCAGCGTTGGCTTGTCGAACTTCTTGAGGCTGGGGCGGCGATCTGTCGTCAGCATGTCTGAGACGAGCATCGAGACGCCCGTATCGACCGGTGTCTTGAGTGATTCACTGGTGAGCGTGTCGAACGTTAATGGCGCGGGTGGCGCTTTCATAATGGCCTGCATCATTCCCCTGGAATACGCCTCGGGCGTGCGGGCGTATTGACCCAGGCCTTGAAGCACTTGCTTCACCATGCCCGAAGTTTCCGTCACATCGGCAGGGCCCGCGCTGACTGGACTGTCGATCAGGGCGACCTTGTCCAGCGCGCCCGTCCCGAATTGGGCAACGTAGGCGGCAACGTCCTGTGCGCCCTGTGACCAGCCGACCAGGGTCAGGTGGGTGAGCTTCAAATTGGATATCACGCGGTCAACGTCCTGCGCGCGATTCTCCGGCGTGTTGCCGCTGGCAGAAATCGAGGATTGGCCCTGCGAGCGCGGATCCATCGCAATGACGTGAAATCCTTGCGCCCCGAAGTAGTCGATCTGTTGCGCCCAGACCCTGGCACTGACGCGCCACCCCGGAATAAGCAGCAAACTGCGCGACGCGTGGGCGGGACCTGCCTCTAGGTAATGGATGCGTACGCCATCCGCCCCTTCGGTGAAAGCCTCGCTTGTAGACGGGTGCGCCGATGGTGACATGGCCAATGCGATAAAGAAGAAGCTGCTTGGAAAATCCATAAAGCCTCCAGGTCGTACTGCTGATGATTTACGTGACTGGTCACAACAGCGCATGGAACCAGTCGGCGAGCGATGAGCTGCCAGCGCCGTACGGCATCATCGCAATGGCTTAGGAAAAATCTGCGCTGGGTTGCGACTTCAGCCGGTCGCCCGCAATCGAAAAGACACGGCGAACAGCCACGCGAATAGCACCGCGACAAAAAAACGGTTCGCGAGGCCATAAGGCATGCCCTTGTGGAGCGTGAGGAACTGGACGACAAATCCGACCAATATCAGGGAAGTCAGCAGCCAGGCTGTTCGCCGATAGGGGCGCCACGCGGGGTGCAGCCCAAAACCCGTGGATAGCAGGACGGTGGCAATGAAGATACTCCCGACGTTCACGAGGAAGCTCTTGTCGTGGATGGCCCCCGATGAAGTCGATGGCGCTCCGGGTATATCCGTGGGAAATATGGCCGATACGACCAGCCCAATCGCCGCGACGATGAGCAGGAATATCCCCAGGCGGGCGACCACGGAGCGCAGGCCATGGGTATAGAGTCCCGCGGCAAGCATCAACAAACCACAGCTCATCGCAAGGAACCAGGTCGTCATGACCCAGCCATAGCGGCCCACAGCGTAGTTGCTGATGAAGTTGGTCGCCGGGGCGTAATCGGGCCTGAGGAAGTGCAGCGTCAAAAGAGCCATGGCGGAGTAGACGAAACAGGCCATGGCAACGGTTGCAAAGGCGCCTGACTTTTAACGTGGCGCATTCCCGGCATTCTCTGTAGCCATGGTCGAATCT
This sequence comes from Dyella jiangningensis, assembly GCA_000632805.1. GTDB lineage: Bacteria > Pseudomonadota > Gammaproteobacteria > Xanthomonadales > Rhodanobacteraceae > Dyella > Dyella jiangningensis. The sequence goes on from CP007444.1 coordinate 2,763,199, forward strand.
CCTGGTTCTAGCGTTTTGCTGGGAGAACTTTCCTTCGATCTACTGTCACCTATGGCGTGTTGCGTCGACTGGCTGAAAACCGCAGACGAAAGCGGGCTTCCGCTTCCCTACTTTCTCGAGTGGCGATGGCTCATCCACCGGGACACTACTGCGATCGAGCCGGCGACCATCCAAGTCGCCTGCAGGAGTATCGAGCCCACTCGCAAGGTTTCAGACTTCGCCTGAATACCCCACCCAAGCACCACGCAAACAGCGAGAAAGCCTAAAAAGGCCGCAGGGCTAAAACTGATCCGTTTCGGTGCTTCGGGATCCATAACCCCTCTCCTGAGCCGAGATGATCATCCCAATTCAGCGGCAAGCCACTTCCAAATCGCCAATGCCTGCTTGAGAAAGCAGACCGTACATGGCGTCTGAGACCGCACCGCACACTAAGAAACTAACATTTGCAGGTCAACAACAGCGTATGGTGCAGTGCCAGGCTTGCTTACAGGTAAGCCCTCGATCAGGCGCGCTCGGAGGCTCGCCATTAAGAGCGCGTGAGCACTCAGACCCATCATTGCGCTGTGTTTTATGGGATGGCTGGGTGAATTCATAGATGCTTTCCGCCCGCCACCGCGCGTTTTAGCTCATGCCCGACCTGCGTCGTCTATTGGATGCAGGCTTGGTGATTGCAGAGCGAAGAAGGCATGCACTTCGCGCCTCGGCGTAGGAGTACATGGAACATCGCAGCCTTTCAGTCGAAAGAGCCTCTTTTCCATGCCGTTCGATCACGTCCAAGCGGTCGATGCGGCCTTTGTATCTTCATAACCAGGGAGTTTGCCATGGCGCCACCCAGGAAGACGATTTCGTTATCGGACATCCATGATGTCTACCGAGGCAGCGTGAAGGAACGGGACGCGACCGAGGCGGAACAGAGCTATCGGAAGACCGATCGCTTCAAGCGCGAGGCCGGCCATTCCGGCGTGGCGCCCAATCGTCCGCTGCCGTCTACGGGACGCAGGGCGCGCTAATGCGTTGGGTAAAACGGGCGCTACCACTTTGCTCGTCTGAAGCAGGCGCCAAACCGGTCTTTGGAGACCGGGACGAACACGACATGTGGTGCATCGCCAGCCAGCCATTGGCACAACACCGCTTCGCTTGCGCCCCAGCAGCGATGCCCATGGATGGCCGTGACACTCCGCCGTACGACCGCAATCTCCCGCATGACACGCGACATCAGGATGCCCATTCCCCGTGACTAATCAGACCAGCTCGCCCAAAGGCCGCGCAAAATGTTCCTCGTGCGAAGCCGTCTGCTGCCGTCTCACGGTCGTACTGCAGCCTGAGGACCGGGTTCCAGGCCACCTGACCACCTATTCGCCCGAGGGCCTGCACGTCATGAAACACGGACAGGATGGATGGTGTGTCGCCTTGAACAGCGCAAACATGAATTGCGGGATCTATGAGACGCGCCCGTCCGTATGCCGTCGCTTCGTGATGAATGGGCCATACTGCAAGGCCGTCCGCGCGGACTACTACGACTCCGTGACCGCCAGCGCTCGACACACGTCGGCCGCATAGACTTCGCCGGCGACGACGGCGCAGCGCGCGGGGTCGGAAAACCTTCGTCACCACCAACTTCGAGAAGCTCCATTGGCAAAGACAAACTATTCCTTTGAAAAGCGCCAACGCGAACTTGCAAAGAAAAAGAAGCAGGACGAGAAGGAGGCCAAGAAGCAGGCCTCGCGCGACAACACCCGTTCGGCGCCCGACGCAAGCGCGTCGACCAAGCGGACGTAAGCCCAAGCAGCGTTTTCGGCAGGTGCGCAACAAGCACGAGCCTGGAGAGCTGCAAAAACAAAGAAGCCCGGCTTTGGCCGGGCTTCTTTCTTGGGTACAGGCAGGATCGCTTAGATCGCCTGAACCTGTTCTGCCTGCAAGCCGCGCTGGCCCTGGGTCACGTTGAACGAGACCTTCTGGCCTTCGGTCAGGCTCTTGAAGCCGGACGACTGGATCGAGCGGAAGTGCACGAACACGTCGTCACCGCCCTGGTCGCGGCTGATGAAGCCAAAACCCTTGGCATCGTTGAACCACTTCACTGTACCGGTTTCTGCCTGGGACATAGTCAATTCTCCTTGGAGCAAATAAAGCCGCATAGCGGCGGGAAGCTGGGTCGCAAGGAGGAAGGGGGTACAACGGTGCAATGAAGCTACAACATCGGGCCACAATTCACGGTGACCCTTGAAACTCAGCCCTCGCACCTTATCGGGCTTTGGTCCAAAGCGCAAACTCCCCCATCCCATGCCGCTCGCAAAAATGTGCGGCATGGCCCAAAGCGGACGCTGCATAGCCGGGTCCCCGCGCGATTTTCCGTTGAAGATAAGGGCGTTACAAAACCCCGCGACTCAGAGATTCGCAGCCGTGGGGTGCTGCGTAAGCAGCGCGCGTTCGGCGGCCATCGGGCCTTTCGCAGCAAGAGGACTGCGCCGCTCTCGCCTCCATAACGCCGGCGCACTCCCCGTCTCGTGGCGAAATACCCTGGAAAAATGCGCCTGATCCGCGAAGCCGCAGGTGACGGCAATGCGACTTACGGGCTCATCGCTGCCCAACAGCAGCTCTCTTGCGCGCGCAAGGCGAACAGCACGGACATATGCGTGCGGAGGCATGCTGAAGCTGACCCTGAAAGCTCGGAAAAAATGGCTTGTGCTCAGTCGTGTCACGCCTGCCATGTCCTCCACCCTGATCGGCGCCTCAAGATGGGCATGGACGTGGTCGATGACCTTTCGCGCCTGCCACGGCGCCAGCCCGCGCGTAGGGCCATGAACAAGATGTGCTTGGGGCTCTGCTGGAGTGGCCGTCGCCAGCAGCAGCTCAAGTGCCCTTTGAATCTCGAGCCTCGCAACGCGCGTGTCGCTGTCCAGGGCGAGGCAGGCGCGCTGCAGCAGCGGGGCGACAATCGATGCGACCTTGCCGGGTATCGTTGTTTCTCGCATGCCCTGAGATCTCCGATGTCAGTCGCCGCATCTGGAGACCCACTATCGCGCTTGCCGGCATGGTGATCTATTGCTCAATCAGGGGACCGTCCTACAGCGCAAAAGGAGGACAGGAAACTCCTTCGAAAGGAGGAGATGGTGGGGACGGACCTACAAGTGGATGAGGCCCCGGCGACTGGCCACGGTAATCGCCTCCGTGCGGCTTAGAACCTGCAGCTTGGCAAAAATGCTGCGCAGGTGGGATTTGACTGTGGTTTCGCCAATGCTCAGGCGCACACCAATGTCCTTGTTGCTGTGTCCTTGCGCCAGCAAGGTAAGAACCTCCAGCTCCCGACTCGTGAGCGCTTCCCCGCTCACACCCGCCGCAAGCTTCGCCACGAGCAGCGCCGGGATGCGAGTCTCGCCTGCATGCACGGCGCGGATGCAATCGAGCAACTCCTCCCGCTGGGCATCCTTGAGCATGTAGCCCCGGGCGCCCGCCATGATGGCGCGGTATATGTCGTGGTCGCTGTCGTAGGTCGTCAGGACGATGAACAACGCCGATGCGTCCACTCGGCGAATCGCCTCGATAGCGCCGACGCCATCGAGGACCGGCATGCGTATATCCAGGAGGACGACGTCCGGGTGGCATTCCTGCCATCGATCAACACACTCCTGGCCATTGGCGGCTTCCGCTGCCACGACCATGTCCGGCTGTCGACCGATGATTGCCGCCAGACCCTCTCGCACAGTCACATGGTCGTCGGCTATCAAGACACGAATCGGTCTGGGCGCGCGCAGTGCGGCACGGGACATCGAGCGTTCCATCACCTTGATCCCAAGGCATCGGCCGCCGATCGCGGCAGCGAAATGGATATCTTTGCCCCGCGACCGCCGGAGCTCTCGACCGTCATCTCGCCCCCCATCACCTCTATTCGTTCGCGAATGCCAAGGAGACCAAATCCTTCGCTCTTGGCCGCCGGCTCGAACCCTTGACCATCGTCTGCGAAATCAAGTCGAACACCTGCGTCGCTGAAGGCGACAGTGGCGACCATGTGGGAGGCCCGGGCATGGCGAATCGTATTGGTAAGCACCTCTTGCGAGATGCGAAACAGGTTCTCTTCCCAGGCTGGCGGCAATGAAAGGGGCTGACCTCGCACCGTAAAGGCGACATCGAGATCGATGCCTTCCGTCATGCTTGCGAACAAGGTCTGCAGGGCGTGCGTAAAGCCCTTCTTTTCCAGCGACTGCGGCCTCAAGGCTTGCACCGAACGCCGGGCCTCGCTCAGGCTCTCGCGCGCCAGGTTTCTTGCGGCAATGACATGCTGTTCCGCCTCGTAACCGAGACCGCGTCGACTGGCGTCCTCTGCTGCTTCGAGTTGCACGATGACGCCGGTGAAGCCCTGCGCCAACGTGTCGTGGATGTCGCGTGCGATGCGGTTGCGCTCCCCCACGATGGCGGCATCACGGCCTTGCGCCGACAATTCGGCCAATCGGATCATGAGCATGACCTGGTTCGTCAGGGCCTGCGCCAATTCAACCTGTTCGCGCTCGAACGCGCGCTGTCGCTTGAAGCGAAGACCGATGGCACCCTCGAGGCGTCCAGCGACCATCATGGGAACCAGGAGAACGGTGACAATGCCCAACGGCAGCAGTCGATCACGCAACGGGAACGGCGGAACGGTTCGAATATCCTCGATGACGCTCGGTTCTCCCGAGCGAAAAACCTCTGGCCATGGCCAGATGTCTTCCATCGGAAGATTAAGGTCGAGGCCTGCGAACCTGGGGTCGCTTTTGGGTATGACGCGGTTGTTCTCGAAAACGAAGTCGATCGACACGGTGTCGTCAACGAGCCCGCGGCGCCAGACACTGGCGCTGTGCGCGCCAAATTGTTCGGTCAGCGTACGCAGGATGTGCGCGACCAGCTGGTTGGGATCCGGCTCCACGGCCAGGGCCTCCAAGGCGCTCTTGAGAGCGCTGACTTGGCCGCGGGCCAGTTGCTCCGACGCCAGCAAAGCCCTCTCGGCGCGCTTGCGAGACTCAATATCGATGTTGCAGCCATACCATTTGAGTACGCGCCCGGCTTCATCCACCAGCGGCGCATAGCGGAAGAGAAACCAGCGATACTCGCCATCGAATCGACGGACCCGAGCCTCAAGCTCCCCCGCCGCACCGCGTGCCAACGATTCGCGCCATTGCGCTTCAAGGTCAGGGAAGTCATCCGGATGGATGGTGGCGGTCCATCCCCAGCCCAGCGCCTGGCCCAGGGAAACACCCGTGTAGTCACACCACTGCCTGTTCAGGAACTCGACCGGCCCCTCGGCGCTACCGAACCAGGCCAGCCCGGGAATGGTGTCGATCGCAATGCGAAAGCTGTTCTCCCAGGACTCGATGTCCCCGGCAAGCGTGGCAATACCGTGACCAGCCTCCTTCTCTGAAATGGATTCGCTCACGAGAGACTCCCGCGACCTGCGACGCTTCTCGCACACCAGGACGGCGTGCGTGGGACGAGCGCATCGAATGGGGGAATCATGGGCTGCATCGCGCGTGATTGTCTTGCCATGGGCCACCCATGCAAAAGATCGATGGTGTTCAGCCGATACACCCTGAAACGGGATGGTAAGGTCCGAACGCATCGATTGCACCCCGAAATCGACGTCCCAGGTCGCGACGATAGCCCACCACGCTGGGCGTGGCTTGAATAAACCTACCCTGCCAGCGCCAGCTGCATAGGCAGAGCCCTACGCAGAGAGCTGGGTCTTGCGGGTGTCAGCAACGGCGCTGGCTGCGAAGGCGGCAGACAGAAACGTCCGCGAGCGAGCGCGGCGCTCCTGCTCTGGCTGAGGCCCATTTGGTGTTGCAGCCCTCCAGAGCCTGGGCAAAAGCACTGATCGACAAGTTCGATACTCCTGATCAATCCACGCCTTCGCTCACCCCTTATGTTTGAGCGCCAGGTCGTCGCGCATCGCCGACTTCAATCACGCCAATTTCTGGTGCCTGCCGCACACACGATTCCTTCGCCAAAGGGTCTTCGCCATGACGTCCTATTCCCGCGTCCGAGATGCAGTCGCTGATCACCTCCTTACCCCGCAAAACTCGGCCGTCGTCATCATCGACTTCCAGCCGGTGCAAGTGAGCTCGATTGCCTCGCGTGACAAGCGCCAGCTGGTCGCCAATATCACCGCACTCGCGCGTATCGCGAAGCTCTATGGCCTGCCAACCGTGCTTTCGTCCGTGAACGTTTCGACAGGGCGAAACCAGCCGACCATCCATCAGCTCACTGACGTCCTCCAGGACACGCCGATCATCGACCGCACGTCCATCAACGCCTGGGAAGACCAGGACTTCGTGTCCGCAGTAAAGGCGACCGGTCGAAAGAAGCTGATCATGGCCGCGCTATGGACGGAGGTTTGCCTTGTCCATCCCGCCCTGGACGCCATCGCAGACGGCTTCGAGGTTTATCCCGTGGTTGACGCCTGTGGCGGCACCTCGCTGGAGGCTCATAACGCAGCCCTTGACCGTCTCTTTCAGGCGGGCGCCAAGCCGACAAGCTGGGTGCAGGTGATCTGCGAGCTTCAGCGCGACTGGAATCGAGAGGCTACGGTGCCCGGCTTCGCAGAGATCCTTTTCGCGATCGAGGGCCATTGAGCAGCGCCTTTGAGGCCTCTTCCAAATACAGGCCTGACCGCTATAGCCACTGATGGATCTCTCAAGCAGGACATCAACGGATACGAGCGAGAGGCAGTCTGGGTGAGTCAACTTCACGCAACGCGATGCAGGAATTCTCATCAAGCGCGCTCGCAGCTCGCCATCGCTTAAAGCAGCGCCGCACATCGAACAGTGGAGCAAGGTGACATGAACAAGTTGACGGTTCTTCTACTGGGTGTCTTCGCAGTGGCCGCGCGTGCGCAGCAGGCTGGTGCGCCAAAGTTCTCGGACAATTTCGCAAAGACTCCCGATGAACTTTCTGCCATTTCCCCCACGGGCGGCGCAGGCGGCTCCGGCAATGCCAAGGTGCAGGTTGTGACCATTCTCGGCAATCCCTCCAAGCCCGGCCCTTATAGCCAATTGCTGCGGGTAGCTCCCCACGCGTCCATCCCTGCGCATCATCATGCGGGTGACCGGATTGGAACAGTCTTGTCCGGTACATGGCATTTCGGCTACGGAACCCAGTTCGACGCAAGCAAGCTGAGGACCTTGCCCAAGGGCTCGGTCTATACCGAGCCGGCGAATGGCGCGCATTTCGCACAAACCGGCGATGAGGCGGTCACGGTGCTGATCACCGGCTTTGGACCGACGGACACCGTCTACGAAAACTCCGCGGACGATCCGGCAGCGAAGCACTAAGTCTGCCCCGCAGGCCCGCGGGCAAAGCAACGCGCACAAAACTCAGGGCACAAGCACGGCCTGCTGGCTCAGTGGTCCGCACAGTCATCAGGGCCGCGGCAAAACCTTGGGTCCCATAAAACAGTTCATCAATTTTCTGGAGACGAAAGCATGGCTCGTTCGCTTCTCGCAGCATGCCTGACATTGGCCTTGAGCCTGCCTGTTGTTGCGGCAGTCAAGCCCTTCCCCTCGACGTTTCATACGCAGGACGTCGAGACAAACGGCGCAACGATACACGTGCGCGTCGGCGGCAAAGGCCCGGCCGTCGTCCTGCTCCACGGCTTCGGCGACACTGGCGACATGTGGGAGCCGCTCGCTGCGAACCTTGGACGTGACCACACGGTCGTCGTACCGGACCTCCGTGGACTCGGACTCTCGTCGCACCCAGCGGGCGGCTACGAGAAATTGAACCAAGCTGCAGACGTGCGTGGCGTGCTGACACAACTCGGCATAGATCACGCGGTGATCGTGGGACACGACATCGGCACCATGGTCGCCTATGCCTACGCACGACGCTATCCCGACAAGACCGATCGATTGGTGGTCATGGATGCCCCGGTACCCGGCGTGCCGCCGTGGGACCAGATTGTTCGGTCCCCGATGCTTTGGCACTTCGATCTGGGCGGCCCCGATATGGAACGTCTCGTCGCTGGTCGTGAGCGCATCTATCTGGACAGGTTCTGGAACGACTTTGCAGGCGACCCGACGAAGGTCGACGAAAGTACGCGCCAGCATTACGCCGAACTCTATGCCCGGCCGGGCGCCATGCATTCGGCATTTGCCCAGTTCCGGTCCATTCGCAAGGATGCAGAAGAGAACAAGGCAGCACTCGGCTCCAAGCTCGCCATGCCCGTGCTGGCCATTGGTGGTGCAAAGTCATTTGGTGCTGACGAGGCCGCGGTGATGCGCAACGCGGCCACCAACGTGACCGAACTGGTGGTGCCCAATGCCGGTCATTGGCTCATGGAGGAAGCGCCCGACGTCACGGTCACCGCGGTACGCGACTTCATCGAAGGGAAACCGGTGACAGGCGAGACTCACGGCGCACAGACCAAGCATTGATTCAAATGCTGGCACCAAGGGTTCCGATTTCCGGGACATCCTGAAGTGAGCGGCGGTGTCGACCAAACCGGGCAGCGTAAACTGCCGGTTTGGTCCATCCCCCAGGCAACGCCGGATCGAGCACATCGAGAGGAAGCTTCCATGAAGATCGAGCTGACCAACAGAACGGCCATCGTCACGGGCTCTACAGCCGGCATTGGTCTATCCATTGCGAGTGGCCTGGCTGCCGCGGGCGCTCAAGTGACTATTACCGGGCGCACCCGGCAGCGCGTCGACGAGGCGATCGCCACGATCACCAAGGCTGTTCCGCATGCCAAATTGTCCGGTGTCGCCGGCGACCTGGGAACAAGCAAGGGAGCGCAGGAACTGATCGACGCCGTGCCGGAAACCGACATACTGGTCAACAACCTGGGCATTTTCGAACCAAAGGCGTTCTTTGATATTCCCGACGAGGATTGGCTTCGATTCTTCGAGGTGAATGTGCTCAGCGGCATTCGTCTGGCCAGGCACTACGCACCAGGGATGGCCAAACGTGGCTGGGGCCGCATTCAATTTCTCTCCAGCGAATCCGGCGTGCAGATTCCCGCCGAAATGGTTCACTACGGCACAACGAAGACGGCGCAGCTCGCCGTGTCGCGTGGGCTTGCCGAGTCACTGGCCGGAACCGGCGTCACCGTCAACGCCATCTTGCCAGGCCCCACGAGATCGGAGGGCGTCGGAGACTTCTTTGCAAAAATAGCCGCGGAGAAAGGCATTTCGCAGGCCGAGGTCGAACGTGACTTCATTGCCACCCACCGCCCTACCTCGTTGATTCAGCGCCTGGCAACGGTAGAAGAAGTCGCCAACCTGAGCGTGTACCTGGCCTCGGATCAGGCCTCGGCCACAACCGGTGCAGCCGTTCGCGTGGATGGTGGCGTGGTGCGATCCATCATCTGAGCGGAAGCGCACGGGCCAAAGCTGGTGCATGGCACAACGATGATCTGGAAGCGGGTTCGCGGCGCCAGGGCCGACCCGCGAAGGCCACACGGCCAACGCGCATCAAACAGCATCCAGGTTGCGCTGCGAATGTTCGAGCAAGCTATCAACGGCTCGAACGAGTTCCGCCTGCCCAAAAGGCTTGGACAGCCGCGGCGTTTTTATCGCGATTTTTCCATCCGTTGCGGCGAAGCCCGTGATCATGAGAATGGGAAGCGCGGGATCAAGTTTCGCAACCTGCCTCGCGAGTTCCGCCCCTGTCAAACCGGGCATTGCATAGTCTGTAATGAGCGCCTTTATTTCGGGATGCTTCCCTAACACGGCGATGGCTTCATAACCGGACGATGCTTGCAACACCGTATAACCCGCGTCCGAAAGCATCTCGGCGGCTACGCTTCGAACCAGCTCCTCATCGTCGACCAGCAGCACCGTCGCTGGCTGTGTGCGGCGAACCCTGGTGTCGACCTTGCCGGGGCGAGGTTCAACGTCTGCGTGCCCTAAGAAAGCAGGCAACCACAATAGAGCTGTGGTTCCACGACCAGGTTCACTGATCAAAGAGAAGTGCCCGCCCGATTGCACGGCAAAGCCATGAACCATGGACAGGCCCAATCCGGTGCCATGTTCCTTGCCTTTTGTCGTGAAGAACGGGTCGATAGCTTGCCGCAAGGTTTGCGTATCCATGCCCGACCCAGTGTCGGAAACCGCAATACGCAGGTATTGGCCATCGACCAAATGTGTTTGACCCGCCACACGCTCGTCTGAGAGCGCAATCTCCAGCTTCCCACCCTCGGGCATCGCATCGCGCGCATTGACCGATAAATTCAGCAAAGCCAATTCAAATTGGTTGGGGTCGGCCATGGCCAACGGCAGGTCGGGTGCGCATTCGATCTCCAGACGAATCTGCGGCCCCAACGTGCGCGCCAAAAGATCTTCGATCCCGAAGACCAGGCTGCCCAAGTCCGTGGGTCGTGCCTGAAGGTGCTGTCGCCTGGCAAAGGCGAGCAGGCGTTGTATGAGTGTTCGTGCTCGCTCCGCAGCTTGCAGTCCTGCGGTGGTCAGCCTGTTGATTCGCGGATCGCTACCCTGCAAATGCGCCACCACGTCCAACGCACCCATGATGGGTGTCAGCAGATTGTTGAAGTCGTGCGCTACACCGCCGGTAAGTTGACCGATGGTCTCCAATTTCTGCATTTCGTGGATGCGGTCAAGCGCTTCTTCCTTTTGCCTGAGAGCCTGGGCCACGCGGTCTTCCAGCTCGCTATTGAGCTCATGCAGTGCCCTCTCCGCCCGGCAACGCTCGGCCGTGTTCCAGGCGCGCTCGACCACGGAGCGGGCAAAGTCCACTTCCTGATCGGTCCAGTGACGTGGTATCGACCTGGTCAGGGAAAATTGCCCGATCACCGCGCCATTCCGCAGGACGGGGACGTCGATCTCAAATACGTGATCGCTTGCTTCTCTTTGTGCGCGAGTAAAGGCGCCCCCGGTGTGGGAGCTTGGTTGCGCGAGAGAGGACACCCCACTACCTGTCAGGCCTTCGTCCTGAAAGGGTGTCTTGGGCAGCGCCCCCGGCTCGGCGAAGTAGGTGATCGACGCTTCAAGCTCCCGGCGCAAGAGATGCTCGGCTATCTGTTGTGCATGCTCCGCGTCATTGGCGGCTCTCAACTGGTCCTCCAGGTCGAGGAGCAACGCCTGCCGGCGAGTGCTCAGTACGCGCTGCGTCGTTTCGGAAACGATGCACAGCACCCCGCCCATGGACCCGTCGACTTCGGTCACCGCCGAGTAGGAGACGTCGAAATAGGCCGTTTCGCCGTACCCATGCCGCTCAATATAGAAAGGCCGATCTTGCGCCGAAAATGTCTCACCCGTCTCCATCACCCTTCGAAGAAGGGGCTCCAGGTCGTCCCAAAGCTCGGTCCAGCTCTCCACGGCGGGGCGCCCCAGTGCACCGGGGTGCTTTTCACCAATCGTGGGCGCATAGGCGTCATTGTAGAGAGCGGCCAGATCCGGCCCCCAGAACAGAACAATCTGTGCGTGGGAGGCAAGCATCATGCGTACGGTTGTTTTCAAGCTCGCCGACCACGCTGCGGGAGCGCCAAGCGGGGAACGTGACCAATCGCAGTTCTGCAACAGTTCGCTCACATGGCCCATGTCAGTGGATGGCTGCGAACAGAGCTGCTCGTTGGCGATACTGGGTGTAGACATGAAACGTGTTCCTGACCGGCTCTTCTAAGGGCCAATCGCTACTGTTGCCTATCAATAGTTCAGGCATTGCGAGGAAGTTGTTGCCACGCGAGGATCGACCGGGAGACGGACCTCTCGCCTGCCCAAGGTTGGACGCTTTCCACGTCTAGGGTGCGTGAATATGTGGCAGCCTTTGCCGTCCGAGCTCATCCACGCTTGAAGCGGGCAGGCAAGGGCTTGCCGTCATCGGCGGTCGCCCTGTTGCGTGGTACGGCCATATGCTTTCCGAAGGCCCGCCTCTGCCTTCGGCAGCGCATCCGCCCTGTTCCGTTGATACGCCCGTCCGTTCTCCCTGTGCTCGGCCACTTGCTTGCGCAAGCGGCATCGACGACGTCAACCGGGCTCGACGAGTCACCGCATACCGTGGGGTTTCTTCCCAAAGCTGGCCGCCGTTGTTCGTGAAACGCCCCGGCTTTGATACGGTCGGTGGGCTTCGCTCATCGGGCGGGAGGCGGCCATGTCGATTTGCCGCCCGGCCGTTCGTCATGATGACAAGCAGGGCGACATGTTCGCCCAGGCAACAGCCCATCGCAGTCACGACCTGTGCCGCAGGCATCGGGCGACCAACCATGAGGACAACGCCATGACCGTCACCATTACCGCCTTTGAACGCTCGCCCGATGGCGGCATGGGGTTGGCCCGCGACACGCGCGTTCGGTGGGCGCTGGAAGAAGCCGGCCTGCCCTACGCGGTTCGCCCGGTGTCGTTCACGGCGATGAAGGAGCCGGCGCATTTGGCCGTCCACCCGTTTGGCCAGATCCCAACCTATGAGGAGGGCGATCTCGTGCTGTTCGAGTCAGGCGCGATCATCTTCCACGTCGCCTCGCGCCATCCGGGCCTGCTGCCCGACGACGCCCAAGCCCGCGCCCGCGCGATCACATGGATGTTTGCCGCGCTCAACACGGTGGAACCGCCCATCCTTGAACTTATCACCGTGAAGTTCATCGAGGGCGACAAACCGTGGAGCAAGGAGCGCATGCCGCTGATCGCCGATCGTATCCGCCATCGGCTGGGCCAGCTTTCGGCACGCCTGGGCGACGCGGAATGGCTGGATGGCGCTTTCAGCGCGGGCGACCTGCTCATGGTGTCGGTGCTGCTCAGGACCAGGCCGTCCGGCATCTTGAACGAGTTCCCTTCACTGGCCGCCTATGTCGCCCGGGGCGAAGCGCGGCCCGCGTACCAGCGGGCATTCGCGGCGCAGCTGGCGTTCAACACGGCCAAGCCGGCGGCTGGCTGACGCAGGTTGGCGGCACGTGCGTAGACGGCTATTTGCCACGCCGTCGCGCATCGTGTTCCGCGCCCACCCTCGCCAGGTCATAACGGGCCTGCAGCACCAGCCAATAGGCCGGCGTCGGGTCCATCACACAGGACAGGCGAAAGGCGAATTCCGCGTTGATGCGCCGCTCACCCCGAGTGATCTGCCGCAACGAGGACACCGAAATACCCGTGCGGCGCGCCAGCCACGCGATCGACATGGTGCGGGGCCGCAAATGGTCGTTCAGCAGCACGTCGCCGGGGCTACGTAGCAGCTCGGACGCGTCGAAGTCCATCAGCGGATGGATGTTGATGAGGCACATGGGGCTTCCTTTCCTGTAGGGCACGGCCTGATGACGGATCAAGCCCTACAGGCTTCCGTGTCGGCGTATGCCGGGGATGGGTGTCCGTTATCGCTGAGGAGCGGCGCATCGACCGGCCGGCCGATGCGCCGTCGAAAGCGATCAACGGGGACGGGAAATGCTCACTTTCCGCGTGTTATCCAGCCTGTCGGCGCAAGCACAGGTCGTATGCGTCGCCTATGGTGGCTGTCAGAGCGCGCCGACAGCCACGGCTGCGAAGCGCCCTGCCCGCGCGTCGCGGGGCCGCAGGAACGGAAGAGAGGGTGCCATCGAGGGGGATGGACGGGCGGATGCGTCCCGTATGATCGCGAACAGCCATGATCAACTCGCTCGGTTGGTGATGGTCAGCGGGTCGTCGGTGTTTTCGGCACCACGGCCCGCGCTTCCCGACATCGCTGTCGAGGCCACTTGCACCGCGTTATGAACGACGGTGCATATGGCTCGCCGAAAGTAGCAAACCCCGTTCGAGCAGCCTCTCAGCGATCACCACGCAACCGCCCAACCAACGGCCGACAACTGTGTCGGTACGCAACGACCGGCTGGTTCTTCGATTGACGTCGATCGGTATACGCGGTTAGGGGAGCGACGGTCGCCATCACCGGATTTGCCCGCGATCAGATCACGGCGCTTCGCGTTGCTTCGTCCACGGCGTGGAGCGCGATGCGACGAACGCCACCACTCATTCCGCGGACGTTGTACCGCCCGGCTGCATGCCTTCCGCACGCATGGAAAGGATGGACCGCAGGTTCTGTTCCAGCTCGGCAATGCTCAGCGGAAAATAGCCATCGTTACCTTCCGAGCGCAGCCAGCCTTCGGCGCGTCCCCGTTCCACATCGACGCCCTTCGCGCGCAGGGCCGTTACCACGTCGTCGACCGTGATGTAGCCGGCCTCGCAGACCAGCCGCCACAGCCAGTTCATCTTCTGCGGATACACGCCCCGATTCAGCGGCGGCTGCTTGTAGGTCATCGTGGCGTCCTCCACTGCACCGGATGGCTGCCGACGTTTTAGCAGATGCTGGCGGTCGCGTGATGGCGGATGCCCACCCTGGGCCCGCCGATTCCCTTCAGCGCAACGCCTGTCCATGCCGTACCGGCTCCCGGCCGGCCATTGAATTGCATTAGCACTAATGCAATCATGCTGGCATGACCAATAAAACACCCCCTGGCCTGGGAGAGCTGCTCCGCTATGTGGGCGAACTCATCGATGGCGGTGCCGAAGAGGACTACCGCGCCATGGGCCTCACGTATCGCCCGCGCTATACCCCGGTGCTGCGCGCGCTGAGCGCCGGCGCCGAGACCGTGACGGACATTACCGAGCGCAGCAAGCTGACCCAGGGCGCGATCAGCCAGACGGTAAGCCTCATGCAGAAGGATGGCCTGGTGGAACGCCGCGGCCTGGACGACGGCCGCAAGTCGGCGATCCGCCTGACACGCCAGGGGCAAAAGCTGCTCGCGACGCTGGAGCCGCACTGGAACGTCACCTTCGAGGCCATCCGCGCGCTTGAACGCGAGATTGGACGGCCGCTGATCGAGACGCTCTCCGACGCCGCGGCGGCGCTTGAACGTAGCGGCTTCCACGAGCGCTTGATGGAAGCCAGGACCAAATCACCCAGCCGAAAGCGAAAATCATGAGCGCCATACAAGCGGCACCGTTGGGCCCCGGTCTGGTCCATGAGGAATCCATGGTGGTCCGTGCCAGACACACGGTTCCGGACGTCGAAAGGGATTGGCCGGGTTTCGTGGACATGCCGCCCGTCCTTGCAACGGCGATGATGATTGGCTTCATCGAGCAGACCTGCATCCAGGCGCTGCGCCCCTTTCTTTCGGAGCACCAGCGAACCGTAGGCACCCATGTGGATGTCAGCCACGTCGCCGCGACGCCCGTCGGCATGCGAGTGACGGCCAAAGTGGAGCTGATCGACGTGCATGGTCGATCACTGGTGTTTCGCGTCGCCTGCTTCGACGAGGGTGGGCTCATCGGCGAAGGTAATCATCAGCGCGCCATCATCGATCTTGCACGCTTTACGCAGAAGGTGGCCGAGAAGGCTGCAAAGGCGTCGGCCGACAGCGCTGGCTGATCGACACGAGCCTCACAGCAATCGCTTGCGGGCCCCTGACCGCTTATGCCCGCGCGTCATCTTCCCCTGCCATTTTGTTATTTCCACTACGGAAGCCGCTGGCAAATACTCGCTGGAAGTCTGGAACTGCGCTAAAAGCGAGTCTCTGGAATCTAGCCCCACGGCGCCGGGCGCTGCGCGCCCGCTTTGGGGCTCCGCGCATGACGTCGCATGGTGACGCCATGACCACGGCATGAGGCGCAGGCCGATGAACGAACGCACGACATATCGCTGGCCCCGGGGCACGCCGCTTTTCAGCCTGATCGGGCTCTACGCGCTTGGCTTGCTGATGGCAGCGCAACCACGCCTCACGCATGTTCTCGTTGGGAAAGCAGCCATTACGGCGTACTTTCTCCTCTCCACCCTGTTCTGCCTCTACCTCTATCGTTTTCGCATCACGCTGGACGCAACATCGATACGCGCGGGTGCCTTTTTCTTCAGGCAAATGGCATTTGCCGATGTCGTTCGAACGACGTATGTCCATGACGATGACGGCGGGAAGATCACCCTCTACGCCGCCGATGGAACGCAGATCCGCATAGGGGAAACCATCGAGGATTTCGGGTCGTGCGCGAACGCGATCAACGCGAGGCTTCCCAGGCATCTCCAGATCTTCCCGATCGCGCGGGCGGTGCCGACGGACGCCATGAGCGGTAGCGACCTGGTCTAGAAGCCGCCAGCGCTGGCTTCCTCTTGAGCCCACTCGTCAGCCCGAGACCGAGGGCTGGCTCAAGTTCGATGAAGCGACTTCATACCGCAACGAAGGCCTGCTGCCCGCCACCTGATGCGCTGTCATGGAAGTCGGCACGATGCGCCGAAGCCCTGATGACTAGGCTCCTGTCTCTTTCTGACGCCGCCGGTGGGCTGCCTGTTTTGCGCGGTTGCCGCAGAACGCCATGCTGCACCAGCGGCGCGCGTGTCCACGCGTGTGGTCCGCGAAAAGCAGGGTGCAAGTGGGCCCTTCGCACGCTTTCACATGCGAGAAGTCTTCGTTGCAAACCAGGCGCGCCATGGCTTCGGCGATCGGCAACAGCAACGCTTCGGGTGAATTCCAGCGACGCCTGCGTGAGAACGTAAACGCAGGCACATTGCCGGACGGCTGCGCAACAATTTCACCGTAACCCTCGTCACGCCGAAGCAGCTCGTTCAAAGGTTCGAGTCCGGCCAGGTCGTCGGGCGTCAGCGGCCGCCCCTTGCGCTCGCGGACGAACGAACGGAACCACTCCCTCAGCGCCCTCGCCTGCGCAGCAAGACGATCCAGCTCGCCCGGGATCGCCCTCTCTTGAATGTCGTGAAGCACATCGTCAGGCACGAGTCGCGCCTGGTGAAGCCAGCCAAGCAGCCCTTCACCGTCTTCAAGCCAATCTATGGGCGTCTCGACCGGCGTAGCGACTGAGTTGAGGAAATCGAGTCCGGTGGCATCGGCCAGGAAAAAGGCGGGTAGCGTCTGGGTCATGGAACCTCCTGACGCCAAAGTAACCACTCTGACGACGCTTGACAAGTTACTTCTCCCGATAATAACCTTCATAACGACGTTTAAGAGGTTACGACAACAAGCCAAAGCGCCGCACTTGCGGGCCTTTGCGCCAGCTCCCGGGAGGGCAACAGGATGAAATCCACGAAGGTTACGGCGGTACTGGCTCACGGAGCCTGGGCGGACGAGTCCAGCTGGTCGAAGGTGCTGCGCGAACTCCACGCCAAGTCCATCAAGGCGGTTACCCTCAGCTTGCCCATGTCTTCTTTCGACGGGGATGTGGGGGCATTGGAAGAGCTGCTGGCGACGCTCGACGGCCCGGCGATTCTCGTAGCGCACGCCTATGCCGGCGCGGTGATCGCCGCCACGCAAAGCCCGAAGGTAAAGGCGCTGGTGTATATCGCGGGCCTGGCGCCGGATGAGGGCGAAACCGTAGCCGAGGTATTCAATCGCTTCGGACACGACGACAAGGCGCCGGTACTGGCGCCAAGCAGCGACGGACGCATCTGGTTGCCGCAAGAAGCATTCGCCACGGCGTTCGCACAACACGCAACGGCACAGGAACAACAGGCACTCGCCGCCGCGCAGCGGCCCATATCTCCCGAGTGCATCACGGTTCCTGTCGGCGAACCGCTATGGAAGCGCGTACCGGCCTGGTACCTCATAGCGCAACACGACCACATGATTCCCGAAAAAACACAGCGTTTCATGGCCGAACGGATGCATGCGCATACACGCGCCTATCCCGTCGACCACCTGCCGAGCGTGACCGCACCGTCGCTGGTCGCCGACATCGTCGTCGACGCACTGCACGGCATCACCGCCTGATCCTCAACCCCATCCGCCCATCAAGGGAGATCGCCATGTCCATCATTCGCTACCGCAAAGCCCGCGTCGAAAACATCGACGTTTTCTATCGCGAAGCAGGAACGCCTGGTAAGCCGAAATTGCTCCTGTTGCACGGCTTTCCAAGCTCCAGCCACATGTTTCGTGACCTGATTCCCCTGCTCTGCAATGACTTTCATATCGTGGCGCCAGACCTGCCGGGGTTCGGGCAAACAGACATGCCTGCACGCGAGGGTTTCCGCTACAGCTTCGATCACCTGGCGGCGATCATCGATGGCCTGACCGACGCCATCGGTTTCGATCGCTACATCGTCTATGTATTTGATTACGGCGCACCGACGGGCTTTCGCCTGGCCGTGAAACATCCTGAGCGTATCCAGGGCATCGTCACGCAGAACGGCAACGCGTATGTGGAGGGACTCAGCGAAGGCTGGAACCCCATTCGCGCCTATTGGGAGAGCCCCACCGACGCCAACCGGAACGCGCTGCGCGACATGTTGACGCCCGAGGCAACGCGCTGGCAGTACGTTCATGGCACCGCCGACGAATCACTGGTCTCGCCGGATGGAATCGGGCTGGACAACTACTATCTGGCCCGCGAAGGGGCTCACGACATTCAGCTGGATCTGTTCCTTGACTACCAGAGCAATATCGCCCTCTACCCCGTCTTCCAGGCGTACTTCCGCGAGCATCGACCGCGCCTGCTGGCCATTTGGGGCAAGCACGATCCGTTCTTCCTGCCTCCCGGTGCCGAAGCGTTCCGACGGGATATTCCCGATGCCGACGTGCGATTCCTCGACACCGGTCACTTCGCGCTGGAAACGCATACCGCCGATATTGCGGATGCGATCCGCACGTTCTTCAAGCCGTAAATCCGTTAGTGCCACGCGGCGAGGAAGTGCCGTTTCTCACCGCTCGAGCATCGTGACCGGTGCCAGTCCAGGCATCGGTCATGTCATGCCACAGCCATGCCGTGAATCAGGGATGTCGGCGCGGCGATCCTGCTCGCGAGCCACGAGCAGCTGCAGGAAACTTTTGCGCTGGTCAGCGCGAGGGTGGAGAGGACGCAATCGCGCCATGTTCGTGACGACAAGCCGGCAGCGGTCAGATGCCGGCATACCACTCGTAGCCCTGGTCCTCCCAATAGCCGCCCTTGCCGTCGCCGATATCATCGAACGAGCTGACCAGTTCGATGCGGGCGAGGTATTTGGCCTGCTTGTAGCCGAGCTGGCGCCCGATTCGCAGGCGTAACGGCGCGCCGTTCGGCACCGGCAGCGGCTGGTCGTTCAAGGCGAAGGCCAGAAGCGTCTGGGGATGCCTGGCTTCGGCAAGGTCGATGCTTTCGTAGTAAGGCGTGTCTTCTTCCATCTCGTCAAAGCAATGAAAAACGACGAAGCGCGCTTGCGGTGCGACACCAACATGATCGAGCACCGCGGAAAGACGCGTTCCCTGCCATTTGCCGATGGCGCTCCAGCCTTCCACGCAATCGTGGCGCGTGATTTGCGTACGCGTGTCCAGGCGCTTGAGGTCATCGATGGAGAGCATGGCCGGCCGACTCACCAAGCCATCGACCTGCAGCTTGTAGCCGCGAAAGTTGTCGGCCATCAGGGCCTGGTAAGCAGGCGTGGCGGGCATGGTGGTGCCGTTGGGATGGAACACCGGCGATATGTCGCTCTCGGCATATTCCCTGGCCATGCTGCTCGACGGCGACAGCAAAGCCTGCACGCGGCGATTCAGACCCTCCGCCTTGCCAAGCACCTCGGGGCCCCACAGCGTCTGCGAGATGCGATCGCAACCGGCGACGAGCACGCCCGCAACGCCGGCCATCGTCATGCGCAAAAAGGATCGGCGATCAGTCATGAGGACGGTCCTCCGAGGGAGCAGCGCTGTCGGGCGTTTCCTGATTCGTGGGCGGTGGATCGCCGGGAGAGGCATCGATGGCGTAATAGCCGGTGATCATGCCCCGCAACTGATTGAACACGCCGGTGATCAGCACCTCGAACAGGTGAATGAGCACAAAGGCCACGAAGCCCCAGGCGATGATGAAATGAATGGTACGCGCCGATTGCCTGCCGCCGACGGCTTCGACCACGGGTGAAAGCACGGCATCCATGCGTGGCGACATGGCCAGCCCCATCAGCACGATGCCCGCGCCGAACACGAAGATGACGGTCAGGTACGCAAGCCGCTGCAGGATGTTGTAGCGCAGCGCCTCCTCGCCATGCGGGTGCTTGAAACGCAGATGATCGACGATGGATCGGCCGATGCCGCGCCAGTCGGCACCCGTCGGCCACAGGTCGCGTTGCAGGTGCCGCGTGGCCAGGGCATAGCCCACGAAACACAGGCCGTTCAACACGAAGACCCACGCAAAGAAGAAATGCCAACGCCGCCCCATCGCCAGCCATTGCGGGCCGGGCACGGTGAGCCATGAGGGAAACCCGCGCATCTGCGGGCCATCTGCTCCGTTCGATACGCCAAGCACGCCAGTCGTGGTGAATTCGTGCCTGCCGATGCGCGTGACGCCTTGCAGCTTGCCTGTCGCATCCTGGCGGGCGCCCAAGGCGAATATCGCCGTGCCTTCGTCGGACCGGTTGCCCCAATAAAGACTCGGATGAGCATTGAATATCTGCAATCCGCTGAGGAACATCAGCGTAAGCGCCACAACATTGATCCAGTGCATGACCCGGATGGGCAACGTGTGTCGATAGACGACCCTGCGCGATGGCAACGCCACCTCGGGAATCGAGGGCGCTGCAGCAACGTCGAGACTTTCCGTATTCATGGCCATACTCCAACGAAGCAGGGCGAACTGGAAGGCATGCCGTCTAGTCTACGCGCACCACCACGAACGCGCTGGCCGCACGCAGTGGATAACGCAGGCGGACATCATCCGTCGATTCCAGCGGGCCGCAACGGCGCAGTGGACGTGGGAAATTACGACAGGCTGACAAGCGAAGCCACGCCATGCTCACTCCCTCTCGCCGGCGTCTAGAACGACGCGGTGAACCGCGTCAGCCACTCGGGGCTGATGGAAAGCACCAGCGCCTCGAAGCGGCGATCCAGTCCGCTCAGCACCATCACGCCGATCAACACGAAGCACGCGCCCAGCACGGATTTCACCACGCCGCCGACCGAAAGCAATGCACCGCGCACACGCGCCATCGCGGCACCGGACACCGTACTCAACATCAGCAAGGGCAAGCCCGCCCCCAGTCCGAACAGCAGCATCAGCAAGGCGATCTGCGGAAGGTTTCGGCCCTGCGCGGCCAAAGTCGTGGCGGCGCCCAGGGTCGGTCCCACGCATGGGCTCCAGACCAGCCCCAGCAACAAGCCGATCAGGAACTGACTCAACCCGCCTTCGCCATGCACCGCGCCCAGCGCCTGCTGTCCCTTGTTGCCCAGTTGCGCGGTGAATCGTGCGAACGCGCGCTGCAATGGCGGCAGCAGCATCACGGCCCCGAACAGCACCATCAATGACGCGGCAAGGGTGCGCAGGGTGGCGGCATCGAGACCGATGGACGCGCCCACGGTCGCGATCAGCGTGCCGGTAAGCGCGAACGACAGGCCCAGCCCCAACGCGAGCATCGCGCCACCCCACCAGTGACGCGACAACGCCGACGCCAGCAGGATGGGCAGGATCGGCAGCACGCAGGGCGACAACAGCGTGGCCATGCCCGCGAGAAAGCCGAGCGCGTAGGTGCCGGGCCCGAAGTCCATCAGAGTGCCTTCTCCAGCACGCCACGGATGGCCGATTCGGATGTCTGCCCCGTCGAGCGCGTCACCTCATGTCCTTGCCTGAACACCACGAAGGTCGATTGGTGCGAAGCTCCGAGGGATTTCTCCAGGGCGGTTTCCTTATCGAAGTCCGCCACGAAGATGGTCACGTTGCTGAACTCGGGTTCTTTCGACAGGCGATCCACGATGGGCTTCTGCGCGCGGCACGTCGGGCACCAATCCGCATGCAGGTAAACCACCACCGGCTTTCCCGCAGCGACTTCGTGCGTGTATTGCGCCTGGTCGAAGGGAATTTCCGCGGCGGCAGCTTCGCCGCCAAGCGCCAGCCACAGCGCGGTCATCGCGAGGCGCATCGTATGGGTCTTCATCATGGGAATTTCCTGTCTGTAGGGCTCAGTCGATCACGGGATGCATGGCGATACGCGGCA
Source organism: Dyella jiangningensis (assembly GCA_000632805.1). GTDB lineage: Bacteria > Pseudomonadota > Gammaproteobacteria > Xanthomonadales > Rhodanobacteraceae > Dyella > Dyella jiangningensis. The sequence goes on from CP007444.1 coordinate 2,785,030, forward strand.
GCGGCGCGTTCGCCATCTGCGGGCGAATGCCCAGCATCCGCGCCACCAGGGTGTCGAGGCTGGCCTTGCCGGGGCCGCTGACGAGCAGCCAGAAGAAGATCAGGCTGTAGACGATCTCGTCTGCTTCGACGTAGTCGTCCAGGCCCATCAGGTTGGACGAGACCACCAGCGTCACTGCCACGACCATGTTGATCAGCATGGGAACGCACACCAGTCGCGTGAACAGGCCCAGCATGATCAGCAGCCCGCCGATCAGTTCGGTCCACGCGGAAAGGCCGGCGCTGAAGGCCGGGAACGGAATGCCCCAGCCAATGAAGCGCTGGGTGAAGCCATCGAGGTTGTGCACTTTGGCAATACCGGTTTCGAGCCAGAAGTAGCCGAACACCACGCGCACCACGAGTGGTCCAAGCCATTCGATGCGATGGAGAAGCTGGAGCAGGCGCGATGCCTTGTCGGCAATGAACTGACGCATGGCGGTGGATCCGTGGAAGAGGTGTGCTGATGATGCGAAGCGACACCTCGTCCCGCCATGGCTGGTCGTCCACCGTTTCTTGCCAGCCGTCCGGTCGTGCGGGATGACGACCGGCGGCCTTCCATCACCGGACGATCGGGCACAAAACCGGGACGCCGGGGGACAGCCGCCCACCCCTCGACTGTCGAGAATGGACACGTCGGCATCTGTCCGGACACGACGGTCCGGTCCGACATTTCCATCCGTGCCGCCATGTGGCGCCACCACTACCTGTCAGGAGTGTTCCATGAAGACCAACAAGCTCAACGGTGCCGCCATGGCGATGATGGTTGCCGGCCTGTTCGCCGTCACCTCGATGTCCGCCTCCGCCACCGAGAAGATGTCCGCCGGCAAGACCGGTGACACCGCCAGCGTGAAGTGCACGAACTCTTCGTCGTGCAAGGGCCATGGCGCCTGCAAGCAGGCCACCAATGCCTGCAAGGGTCAGAACGCGTGCAAGGGCCAGGGCTTCACCATGCAGAAGAACCAGGCCGATTGCGACGCGGCGCAGGCTGCAGCCAAGCAGGCGTAAGACCTGCGGCGAGGCTCGCGCGCCGTGTGCGGGCCTCGCCAATTTCCGTCATGGAGAACATCGTGCCCGCGTCCCGCGCGCTTCCCTATCTCGGCTTCGGCCTCGGCCTGCGCGTCGATCACTACGAGGCGCTGCTGGAAGAGCCCGGCAACGTCGAATGGCTGGAGATCGTCTCCGAAAACTACCTCGTGCCCGGCGGACGCCCACTGCGCTGGCTGGAGCGTTTTCGAGAACGCTTTCCGCTGGTGATGCACGGCGTGTCGCTTTCCATCGGCGGCACCGATCCACTCGACCTTGCCTACCTTGACCAGCTCGCGGCGCTCGCCCGCCACGTGCAGCCGGCGTGGATCTCCGATCATCTCTGCTGGACCGGCGTGGACGGCGTGAACCTGCACGACCTGATGCCGCTACCCTATACCGAGGAGGCGCTGGGCCATGTGGCGGATCGCGTACGCCGCGTGCAGGATCGGCTGGGCCAGCGCATCCTGCTCGAGAACGTCTCCAGCTATATCAGCTTTGCGCAGTCGCAGCTGACCGAATGGGAATTCCTCGCCGCCGTCGCCGAGCGCGCGGACTGCCTGATCCTGCTCGACATCAACAACGTGCACGTGAGCGCGCATAACCATGGTTTCTCCGCGCTGGACTATCTCGACGGCCTGCCCGCCTCGCGCGTGCAGCAGTTCCACCTTGCCGGCCACGAGCAGGGCAATGCGCTGCTGATCGACACGCATGATGCACCCGTGGCGGACGCCGTGTGGCGCCTCTACGTGGAAGCCGTGCGCCGCTTCGGCCACGTGTCCACCATGATCGAGCGCGACGACCACATTCCCCCGCTCGACAGCCTGCGCGCGGAGCTCGACCATGCCCGCGCGCTTGCGAATGCGCTGTGGAAGCAGGCCGCATGAACGGGCTGGGCACCTTGCAAAAGCAACTCGCCGAAGCGTTGCGTTCGGAGTCCCTGCCACCGTTGCCCTTACTGCGCGGCGATGGCGTGGCCGACGCGACAAGCCGCCTTGCGGTCTACCACCATGGCTACCGCATTCGCCTGGCCGACGCACTGCGCACCGAATTTCCCGGGCTGGCGCTGCTGGCCGACCGTCCATTCGAAGGCTTGCTGCACGAGTACGTGGCGGCCCATCCATCGACGCACTTCAACATACGCTGGCACGGCGAAGGCCTGGCGGCTTTTCTCGCAGGCGACCCGGCCTGGCGCGACCGCCCCGCGCTGGCGGAGATGGCGCAGCTCGACTGGGCCATCTCCACCGCCTTCGACGCCGCCGACCACGCCATCCTTCGCGCTGAGGAACTGGCGCACGTCTCACCGGATACCTGGGCCACGCTACGCCTGCACCCCCTGCCCCATGCCCGCCTCTTGCGGGTGACGCACAACGTCGACGCGTTCCGGCGCGCGGCCGACCGGGGCGGGGCCCGCCCCAGGGTTCGCCAGCTGCGCCAGCCACGGCATCTGCTGGTGTGGCGCCCGTCGCTGGAGGTGCATTACCGCGCGGTAAGCCGCTCCGAATTGCCTGTGCTGCAGGCGGCACTGGATGGCGCGACTTTCGCGACCCTGTGCGAGCGCCTGGCCGAACGCCATGGCGCCCGCTCCGCCCTGCCCCGCATGGCCGAACTGCTCGGCCAATGGCTGGGCGAAGGCCTGGTCGGAAGCTTCGACATGAGCTGACCGGGGGGCGATGTAACCCGATCGCGTTCTTCGGCGAAGTGTCTGTAGAGACACTGGCCGAAAGAGCGCTCATGTATATCGAACCCAACCCGCTGTTGCCTGCCGGCCCGCGTCCCACGCTGGTGGAGCCCGCGCTGGAATCCCTGCTCAACCGGTCGATGCTGCAGGTGCAGGTGATAGCGGAGCTGCACCGGTGCGGCTCGTGGTACGAAGACGAGCCTCGCTACGAATGCGGCCTGTTCCATCTGGTGGGCTCCGGCCGTTGCCGGGTGGAATGCGACGAGCTGAATTCCACCACGGACCTGGAGCCAGGCGACCTTGTCATTTTTCCGCATGGCACGCCGCACCGCCTGCTTGACGGGACTGGCGGCGACGCCATCCAGACGAGCCTGATCTGCGGTGAATTCCACTTCGTGGGTTCAGGCCAGCACCCGCTGAGCCTGGCGCTGCCCTCGTGCATGATCATCCATGCATCACGAGCGAGCGCACCGTTTCGCCAGCTGGCGGCGACCATGGCGGAGGTGGTCCACGCCGACTTCGTTGGCCGTCACGTGCTGCTCAACAAGCTGGCTGACGCACTGTTCACGCTTGCCATCTGCGACTACTCGCGCCAGACCGTGGAGCGGCAGGGCTTGTTCGCCTCGCTGGCCGACCCGCGCATAGCGCGGGTGCTGCAGGCCGTCCACGATCATCCGGGCAAGGCATGGACCATGCAATCGATGGCCGCGCTTGCCTGCATGTCGCGCTCCGCATTCGCAGAACGCTTTACCCAGCTGATGAAGGTACCGCCGATCCAGTACGTGACGCAGTGGCGCGTGACCCTGGCGGAACAATGGTTGCGCGACCGCCAGCAGTCGGTGGCGGGCATCGCGCAGCAATTGGGATACAGCAGCGAGGCAGCCTTCCGGCGTCTGTTCAAGCGCGTGAGCGGCCTGTGCCCGGGGCGCGTCAGAGGCGAAGGACCACGCCAGGTCGCCTTGAACTGAGTGGCGCAATGCTGTTGGCAGCTGTCTCCGCTGCCGCCGGCACGGAAGCCAATTCGGTTCCGTCAGCACGGGCCATCACCCACCCAAGGCGATGATGGCGATAGTCAGGAATACCCCGAGCATCACCATGCCCAGCCCGGCCAGCCACGCGTTCAGTCCTGCATGCCGTCCAAGGGCGAAGCCGCCGGCGAACAGCATCGCAAGCGTAAGCGCGCGTGAGATCAACAAGGCCTTCGATACGTCACTCAGCAGCACGAACGGCAAGACCACCGGGAACGTCGAAAGAACCACGATGAAGAACACGCGGGCGGCCCACAGCAGATCGCGCAGATGAAGTCGCGGCCCTTCGGATGGCGAGGGCAACTGCATCAGCCTGGCGCGAAGCGACTCCAGCTCGGCGTCGGTCAAGATCGAATTCATCAGCGGTGGCATGGCATTGCGGATGAGGCGTACGCCGCCCGCACTGTCGGGCGAACGCTGCACTGCGAGCACCAATGACAGGCGGCTTCCGCGTTCGGCAACGGTATTGACGACGTGCATGAGCGCGTCGGCCAGGCCCCACGCAAGGTTGCAACCAAGCGCCGCGCGCAACATCGTCCGGACGGCATCAGGGCCCGACAGTCCGGTGGACACCGCGCCGACGAAGGTCAGCGCCATGAACAGGCCGAAGCACATCTCCGAAACGCGATCGATGACATCCAGTCCGTCTTCTTCGGTGACCGGAGTCTGCGAAGGCATGGAACTCGTCGAGAAGCTCATGGAGGTTCTCCTCGAATTGGACGCCCATTAGTTTATCGCCCGATCGCGCCGCGTAGAGACATGCCATCCAGTGTTTCCGCGCGTACCAAGCGAGACTTCGGCGCCCGCTTTCAAACCCTTGGCGCCATGTTTGCCCTTCGACGAAAGCGCGTGCCCGCCACGTGCCAAGGCCGGCAGTCGGCTACGCGGCTCCGTACACCGGCTGGGCCCTTCCGCGCTGGAGCGGCGCGAGGACTCGCCGCTTATGCCTGGCCGAGTTGCTCCGCCAGTCCGACGATGATGCCTTCCGGCCCGCGGATGTAAGCGAGTCGATACGAATCACCGTACTGCATCTGTCCAATGACGTCCGCGCCGTGCGCCTGCATGTGCGCGACGAGGCCATCGATATCGTCGACCGCGAACATGATGCGGCGCAGGCCCAGTGCATTCGCCGGCGCGTCTACCGGCCCGAACCTGACGGCATCGGGCGTGTGGAATTTGTCCAGTTCAACTCCTTGCCCATCCGGCGTCCTCATCATCGCGAGGGTCGCGCGCACATCCTTGAGCCCGATCAAGGCTGCCACCGAAGGCCCTTCAACCGTCGTCTCGCCTTCGAGCTCAAGGCCCAGCTCAGTGAAGAAGGACTTCACGGCGTCGAGGTCGTCGACGACGATGAGGATGTTGTCCATACGTTTGAGTGGCATGTCGGGCGTCCCTCGTTGCTACCGGTCGTGCCAGGCACCTTACCTTTCCCGGGGAGCCGTCGCATCAAGGCGAGGGCCCACGACAACCAGCCGCCTTGAACGTCAGGGCTTCGTTGCCAGCGCCTTCACCAAGGCCTGCTGCCATTCGTCGATCATGGCGGCGTAATGCTGATCGGCAGTGAATTTCGCCGCGAACGCTTCGCCCTTCGCGTTCAAACCAGTCAGTGTGTAGGTCACTTCGATCGCGCTGCCGGTGCCGTCTTTCGTGCAACGCACGTCGACCAGGCCGATGTTGGAGTCTTCCGCAAGGCGGGCGTAACGCACACGGCCGGCGGCGGGATCGTACTCCGTGACGATCCACGTGGTGACCTGACCGTCGGGATGGCGCGTCTGGAATGCGCTGCCGCGGTGCTCGCCGCCGCTCAGCTGTTTGGGATCCCACCCTTCCGCCCATTGCCTTTCGCCGTCGGCGGTGAACAGCGGGAAGACGCGCGCACAGGGGGCGTCCAGATGGAACCGGCGGGTGTTGGCATGAGGCTCGGAAGCCATGGCGGGACAGGTGCCGGCCAGTGCCAACCCCAACGCGAAGCCGCTTCGTGCGATGCGGGCCGTTTTCCTGGGTAATCGCAGCATGACGGCATGCGCTCCAATTTGGTATATTGGTACCAAATTACCAATATAAATTTGGCCGCGCAAGTCTATACTCAAGTGACGCCACAAGGGACCACGCCATGCCTGCCGCAAAAAAGACTGCTGCCCGTTCGCCGACTCGCCAGGTCGAGCGCGTCCAGACCGGGGTGCGCCTGGAGAAGCGCCTGCTCAAGGTGCTGAAGGGCCTCGCCGAGTCGCTTGATCTGTCGCTCGGCGACTTGCTCGAGGGCGTCGCGCTGCACGCGCTGGAAAACAAGCCGCCCTTCTCAGCCGCCACATTGAAGAAAATCGCCGATCTCAAGCGCATCTACGAACTTGACCTCACCGCGGCTGACAGCCACCAACTGCGCGAGTGACGCCTCGGCATCCCTCGGGCGACGCCACGACAGCCGCCTTGCGCTCACCCGCCTCCCGGGTTGAGCGTACCCAGCCAGGCGACCAGGCCCAGAATGCAGACCGCCAGGCCCGTTTCGAGATAAAGACTGTGCTTGAGCGCCACGACGGCGTCGCCCACATCAACGTCGTGCATTGCCTTTTCCAGCGCCGGCGCCAGGCGAAACCGATTGGCCGCGGCCAGCGCCAGCATGATCGAAAACAGTCCCAGCTTGAGCAGGAGCAGACGGCCGTACAGGCTGTCGATCAACCCGGACAACGTCAGGCCCACGGTGAGGATGTAATTGATCGTGCCGCTGACGAGCAGCACAGCCACGATCAATGTACCCATCCGGGCAAAACCGGTCGCCGCGCTCGACAGCAGGGCTGCTCCTTCCCTGTCGGCGTGGCGCGATGCGGACCCGGCGATAAGGGCGAGGGACACCAGGGCACCTACCCAGGCGCCGGCTACCCACAGATGGGCCATGTCGGCACCGAGATGAAGCCAGCCGATAGCGCCGTCATTCATCGCGCCATGACCCGCCCATGCGAGCGTTGCCAGGGCCATGGCCGCCGTGACCGCGTGCGCAGCGACGCGGATGCGTGCATGGACACCGGCGGACAAGCCAAGCCACAGGCAAATACCGAGCAGCGCAACGCGGAGATCCCATGCGATGCCCACGGCTGTCTGGGTAAGCAGCATTCGCACCACCGACCCTACGGCGCCCGTATCGCTGCTTGGGCTCATGGCTTCCGCCATCGCCCAGAGCGCCGTCATCGACGCCAGCAAGCCAATGATGGTTGCCACGTTCGCCACACGCGTCGCACGGCGAAGCGCAGGCGAGACCAACACGTTGCCACCCCTGATCTGCAGCACGAACACCGGCACACCGAACGTCAGCATGAGTCCGACATAGAGTGCGAAGCGGCTGAGCACCAACAAGCCGTCTCCCATCAGCGAGTCACTTCACGTGGAAGCTGAAGGAACCTTTCACGGCATGCGTGTCGGTAGATACGACGTGCCAGTCCACGCGATACGCCCCCGGGGCAAGCGGCCGCGCCGGGGTGATCACCAGCGATTTGGCATCTGCCGACGCCGCCGTCTTAGCCTCGATCTTTGTCGCCCCCGTGGCGCCGGCTGTCTCCGTCAGCGTGAGGTCTGCGCCGGAGAGCTGCGTCATCAGTGTTTCCGAAAACGTCACTTCGATGGTGGCTGGCGTGCTGACCTCGGCGTGATCCGCGGGCTTGGTGGAGATGACTTTGGGGTGGGCGAACGCGGCGCCACTGATGACGAATGCCGCTGCAGCGATGAGGCCGAGGGTGTGGTAACGAAACTGCGACATGACTGACTCCTTCAAGGCAAAGCGGCAAACAGGCCATTTAAGGTACTGCGTATGCCGCCTAAAAGCGGACGCGCATGGCAAGCGGGCGAGGCAAGGCTCAAACAGACTCTTGTCGCGCATGAGCCGCGATAGTAACCGGAGCATCGCGGCATGCGCGGTTAAACGCACAACCTCTCCACCTGCTGACATGGCCGGCTGGCACGAAGCACATGTTGGCGGAGGGCTGCCGTCCCTTGATGGTCGCAACGACCAGCGGCAGGAAGCGATTCGCCGGCGCAACCATCGCGTTCAGCGACCTGCTGGCGCGAAAACAAGAACAGCGAGCTCTGTCGGTTATCGGGCCGCCGCATCGCAATGGCCGAACGCGCAACGATAGCCGACGATTTCGACGATGCAGGTGCCGGCTGTTGCAGCCGCGACGCCGCCTGCTTCGCTCGATCGTTCACCAACTGGCCGGGCCGGCCGTGGTGGCACGACCGGTCCGGCGATACGTCGGCAGTGCCGAAACGCCAGATGCCTCAGGGCTTGCTGAAGCCCATATGCAAGGTGATCTGGTCACCCGCCTTCAGGTTGGCCACGCTCGCAGGAGGAAAATGAACCTTCAACGCCATCCCGCCGGCGGTAACGTCAACCACGCCGGTCTTGGTATCCACCGCGGATACCGTGGCCGGCATCATGTGCATGCCTTGCATATTGGCGTGCATCCCTTTCATGCCCTGCATGCCCGCCTGGCCATGCATGGCACCCATGGCATCCTGCTTGGGGGGGGAATCCTGTGCTGCCAGGGCGCCCACCGATGCCAGCGCCAACGCCAACGCCAATCCCATCCGCCTATACGTCCGAACGTCGCTGCGAATAACCATGATGCCCTCCCGTACCGGTATCGCCCCTATTGGCGCGTGAAGCCTGCGCCGACCGATGTGTAGGACGATTGAATATGGTGGTACGGAAGCCTTAGATGCCTTGCCAGGCTTCCTGCAAAGCCCTCGGCGCAAGCCAGCGGCTTTACCGATCAGCGCGAGGACAGATACGTACTCAGCTGCTGGATGTCGTCATCGCTGAGGGTGCCTGCGATGGCTTGCATGATCTTGGCGTTCGAGCTGCCGCTGCGTGTGCCCTCGCGAAAGTCATGCAACTCCTTGGCGACGTACAACACCGATTGTCCACGCAGGCGAGGAAAACTCACCCAAGGCGGCTGGGGCTTGCCGTTTGCCTCAACGCGAACCCCGATGGCGTCAGCGCCATGGCATCCCTGGCAGGGAGGAATGCCTCGCGCGGCATCACCGCCGAGATACAGCTGCGCACCTGCCGACTGCGATTCGGTCGACCCGCGCGGCTTGGATGGCAATGACGCATAGTAGGCAGCCAGGTTTCGCATGTCGTCATCGCTGAGGTTGGCTGCCTGCACACTCATGATCGGATCGCCGCGCTGGCCGTCCTTGAACTGCTTCAGCTGCAGATACAGGTAGGTTGCCGATTGACCGGCCAGGTTCGGGAAGTTGGGCGCGACAGCGATGCCCTTGGGACCATGGCAGGCAGCACACACGGTCGCCCGGCCCTCGCCGTTGTGGACGTTGCCATCCACCGGCGGCTGCTTGCGCACGTCGACGAACGATGCGGGCCTGCCGCTTGCACTGTCGGCCGCTGCCGGACCATCGGTGGCCGCATGCAAGGTTTGCGTCCAGGTGGCCATCGTCATGGCGATCAGGGTGAGGATTCGCAGCGCAGACATGCCTCGCCTCCTCATAGCTGCAACGTGACGAAGGCGCCGAGCACGGCCGCATGCCAACGCGTCTGCGGGCCGAGGTCGGTGTAGACGCGGTTGCCGATCACCAGGTCGCCCGGGTTATCGAACCCGGTGTAATGCCAATCGGCATATCGTCCGATGCCATATTGGCCGTACAGCCGCAGCCCAACCCGCGGCGTCAATGCCACGTTGAGGTTGGCCGTCAACGTCTGCAGTCGATAGATGTTCGCGGGAAAACTGTTGCCGATCGACGCGGTGGTAAGGATCGCGAGATAACCCGGTGTAATAGCGCCGGTGCTGGCATAGTCGTAACCGTTCACGCCGCGCGCGTAGGTGTAGTTGTAACCGACGTCGAGCTTCACGCGCGGCGTGAAGACATGACTGATGGATGCGCCCACGTTGGCGTCCTTCTCGGTATCGGTGGCCGTCCAGAAATTGGCAAAGGGGAACATCGGGCCGCCGAACTGCGTGTTGGCCTGCTGCGGCGACTGGTCCACCAGCGATTCGTTGTCGGCCACGTTGCCCTGCTTGATCCGCGAGGACTCCATGCTCAGGTAACCGTTGAACGTGGTGCTGGCCGAAGGCGTCCAATCGAATGACACGTCGGCGCCGGTGGTGCTGGCCGACTGGCTGCCAAGCTGGGCACCGTAATGGTTGCGATTGCCATAGAGCGTGGTGGTCAGCGTGGCGGTATTTCCCAGTGGCGTCGTGAGGATCGCCTTGAGCTTGCTCGCCTTGAGGTCGCTCATGTCGTACTTGTACATCTGGCTGACCGTATAGGCGACGATGCCAAGTTCGTCCTGCACGTATCCTGGCAGTGATGGCGAGTACCAAAGCATGTACGGGAAGGAGTTGTACGGACTGCCGGTGCGCTTTTCGTATTCGTAGCTGAAGCGGAGCGTGCTTTCGCCCAATGAATGCGAATCCCACGTCAGCTTCAGGTGCTGGTCGTTGAGGTAGGTACGTTCCCGCTGCTGCGGCGTCTGCCGGTCGATCGTGTAGGTGAGCCCCAGCGAGTTGTGGCTGTTGACCTGATAGGTGCCGCCCAGCTCGCCCTGGCGGTCGTTGTAGCTGTACGGGATATTGGCGAACTGGGTAAAGAACGACTGGTACAACGGGTTGCCAGCCTGGAACAATCCCGCTTCCAGGTTGCCGACAATGAGTGTCTGCGAGCCGTTTTCATGGAGAAACCCGTACTGCCCGGTCAACGGGTTGTACATCGTGTAGCGGGTCATGTTGTTCTCGCCGCGCCAGCGGATATTGATGTACGCGTTCAAGTCCGCCAGCGGACGGAAGCTCGCACGAAGATTCACCAGGCCAGTGTCGATGCGGGCGTTGCCGTTCTGCTGCGACAACGCCGCCGTGGTGTTCCAGCTGCTGCAGGCGATGCCGGTTGTTCCGATGAATTGGCCGCTGGGGCAGAACGACGGATCGAGCGGCGACTGCAGCGCATCGTTCTGCCGCATGCTTCCGTAAGACGCCGTCGCGGAGAACTCGCCGCGCCAGAAGGACAAGGGGTGCGATCCTTCCAGCCGTACGTTGTAATAGTTGTTGTCCGGCTCCAGGGAAAACGTGCCGCCCGTGATGGCCGATGCCGAACCGGGAAGTGGCGCAAAGGGGGCGGCGAAGCTGAGCGAATCCTTGTGATCGCGGAAGAACGACGCGCTCATGGTGAAGTTGAATCGCCACCCCGCGGCCCCCGCCTTGTTGCGCATGCCGATGTTGATGTCCGTGGTGGTGAAATCGACCGGGCGCACGGTTTCATTCTGTCCGCCGCCGGTGCCCTGGACGCCTGGCGTGCCGATGCCGCCGGGCCCGGGCGCGGTGTAGTAGTAGCTGAAGAACATCGAACCGCCCCAGTCGCGCTGGCCATGGCGGTTTTCGTTGGTCACGCCGGCATAACCGATCCAGTCCTTGCCCAGCATGCCCTCCCAGCTCACGCCCTCGCTCTCGCGTGTCACCTGCAGCGTGCGGCGCGGACGACCGGCCTCCACGGCAGCCACTTGCGCCTGCGTGCTTGCGCCAGGCGTGATGCCCGACGGCAGGGTGAGATGGGTGGAGCCGACGCCATTCCACAGCGGATAGGCATTTGTGCTGAGCACATGGGGAATGTCGCGGAAGAACGCCTCGACGCGATAGCTGCCGTAGGTGCCCATCCGCAGCCGGTAATACTGATTGTCTTCGTTGATGCGGCTGCCGCGAAACTCCACGTACTGCCCGGTCTTGCGGTTGAGCGCACTGAACGCGAGCATGCCTAGCGCACCGGCATCCTTCCATGCCGAATACTGCTGGAAGAATGCCGCGTTGTGATCGCCTGTGGTGTGCAGATAGCCAAACTGCAGCAGCCAGTGGTACGTCCAGTCACCCTGCCCCAGAGGCTCTTCCGCAGGCGCCTGCAACGGATAGGGGTACAACGAACCCGTAGGCGTACGCAGCTGATCGGGATGCAGGTACGACAGGCCCATGGGGTCGGGCGTCTGAAACGACATCCATCCCGTGGGATCCAGGTTATTGCCGAACTGCGTGTTGCCGACGCGCTGCGTATCGCTCGCATCGAACTGCGCCGATGACACGCCGGGCAGCACGAACGCCGATGCGGTCGCGCACCATACCAGTCCCGTGGCCAGGGCATGTTGTTTCGGCATTCGCTGCCTCCTCGCTCAGCGGTGGGCTATTGATGGAACATGGATCCGCTGGGGCTGTTGGATCCGTGGATATTGGTGTGGCAGGTCACGCAGGCACGTCCCATCAGGCGCTCGTCCGGTGTCAATCCGTTGCGCATGCTCTGGCGGGTCTGCAAGTCGTTGGGGTGCCGGTTCATCGTGTGGCATTGCTGGCACAGCATCGGCATCGGCAGCACCAGCAGCGTCTGCTGGTTCGAGCCATGCGGATCGTGGCAATTGAGGCAGTTCTCGCGCACCGGCGCGTGCTCGAAAATGAAGGGACCACGCTTCTCCGCGTGGCAGGTGTAGCAGGTCTCGTTCACCGTGTCGGTTTTCAACAGCGGCCTGGTGATGGAGCCGTGAGGATTGTGGCAATCGGTGCATGCCATCTGTCCTTCCGGAAGCGGCATGTGCGAGCGTCGATTGAACTTCGCCAGCACGTCCTGATGGCAGGTGGCACAAACCTGGTTGATGGATGACTTCGCCAGCGCGCCTTCCGGGGAATTGCGCACCATCGGGTTGTGGCAATCGGTACAAGACAGCCCGCGCGCTTCATGCACCGAACCCAGCCAGTGTTGCCTGGCGCCGCCGGTGTGACAGCCGAGGCATACCGTCGCCTGCGTTTCCGGCGTGGTCGCGCTGCCATGTGTGAAGGCGATGATCGAACCCTTCGCCGTCGGGTCCTTTGCATGATCGGAGCCAGGCCCATGGCATGCCTCGCATGCCGCCTGCGCCCCCGTATTCGCGGCGCCCACCTGAAACGACTGCACGTGCATGGCATGCGACGCATGGAGATCCTCCAGCGCATGGCAGGCACTGCACGTCTTCGCGCCGATGGCCTGGGCATTGGGCGCCAAGGGATTCTCAGGAATGCGCGCCGCGTCAAACGGCGTGGCCGGGCCGGTATCCACCGGTGCCGATGAAGAAGACGCCGTCCCTGCCGCGTGAAAGCCAGCCCCCATGTCGGTCGGCGGAAGCATGCGATCGATGTCGCTCTGCGTGAGCTTCGTGCCATCCCCGCCATGGATTGGCGCCTGCTGGGCAAGCGCTGAAGAACCCATGGCCCACAGTGCAACCACGATGATCAGCCGTGGCCATGGATTCGCGACCGACTCCCGCAACGTACGCATAGCTCTCCCACGTCATCGTCAAGCCGCCAACAACGCAGCATCCGGCCATCGAATCGCCAGGCGTCTCGGCGCACTGGGCAAAGTGACAACCGTTATTCCGGAAACCTTTCGCTTGAAGCGCCGCTACTGCCTGGTGTTATGGGAAACGCACCATCCCTTCGCGCTGACCGACTTCCCGGTGAAAACCTGGCAGGGCCCGTAACCTGTTGGCGCGCCGGTATAGAACTGGCAATTCGCGCATGCATCACCGGCCTTGTGTTTCGGGTCGGTGGCGGAAGAGGCGTCTTCGACGTACCCAAGTGCTTTGGCCGTGGGATCCGACATGTCCAGGCGCGGCAAATCTGTGGCACGAAGGAGTGGCGGAGCCATACCCGCCATGCCCGCCGCGGCGCCGCTTATGGCGACGAGCTTCAAGAAGCGACGACGAGTCGTAAAAGTGGGTTCTCCCGATGTATGCACACGCACCTCCTCTCTCGGATAGCTGCCTTCGGCCAACGGTCGCTTGCACCCGAGGCTGAATGCGGGAAGCCGGCAATGCACCACCCTTCCTCTGGCGCGAAAGGTCCATCGGACAGGCACCTTCGTATGTGCCATTCCCGCAACGATTGGTTTAAAGGCGGGGCAACAAAATCTCCGCAGGATCGCGCTGCCCCGAAGAAGCGACTGGCCGGGGCCGCCTCCAAGCCACGGAACGCCGGGACGTACGGATGGAGCTCTTACAAACGCGCACGCGCAAATCAATCAACGATATTGTTGACAATCAACCAATATGTTGATATTAAACATCCATGGTGAATATCCGTCAGCCGCTGCAGGTCGTCCACGACACCGGGTTTGATCCGGAACAGACGCATTCGCGCCTGGACCAGGTGTTCTTCGCGTTGTCCGATCCCATCCGCCGGCAGATCCTGGAACAGCTCGATGGCCAGGCGCTGCTGGTGTCGGAGATCGCGGCGGCGTTCGACGTCTCGCTGCAGGCAGTGTCTCGCCATATCCAGGTACTGGTGCGTGCCGGGTTGATCCAGCAGGAACGCACCGGACGCATCAGCCGCTGCAGCCTCGATGCGGGCCCCCTGCTCGACGCCGCCGTCTGGATGAATCGCTACAGCAAGTACTGGCAGCAGCAGTTCGACCTGCTCGCCGCCACGCTTGCCGATATCGACGAGCGCAAGGCCGCCTCGCCGAAGTCCGCCCCGACTCGCAAGCAAGCCAAGAAACGCACACCACGCAAGCAATGACCGGCGCTGTGCGCGACCCGCACGGATCCGGCGCCGGCCTCCCCACCCATCTGGAGGTTGTCATGGCCATGCATCAGATCGTGAACCACGAAGACTGGCTCGAGACGCGCAAGCGCTTTCTCGCCAAGGAAAAAGAATTCACGCGCCTTCGCGACGAGTTGAGCCGCGAACGCCGCGAACTGCCGTGGGAGCGCATCGACAAGGACTATGTTTTCGAAGGGGAACACGGCAGGGAAACGCTCGCCGACCTCTTCGGCAAGCACAGCCAGCTCATCGTGTACCACTTCATGTACGCGCCCGACTGGGAGATCGGCTGCCGTGCCTGCTCGTTCTGGGCGGACAACTTCAACGGCATCATCCCGCACCTCAACCAGCGCGACGTGTCGATGGTGGCCATCTCGCGCGGCCCGCTGCACAAGCTTCAGGCGCAGGCGCGCAAGTTCGGCTGGACCTTCAAATGGGTGTCGTCCGCCGGCAGCGATTTCAACTTCGACTATGGCGTGTCGTTTCCGCCGCCCTCGGACGAGGATGACGGCTCGCCCTACAACTACGGATCGATGACGGTGAAGGGGCCGGAAATGCCCGGCGTCAGCGCCTTCATCAAGCAGGGTGACGAGATCTACCACACCTACTCCACCTATGGCCGCGGCGTGGACATGTTCAATACCGCCTACCACTACCTCGACATCGCACCCAAGGGCCGCGACGAGGACGAGCTGCCGTATCCGATGGCGTGGCTGAAGCACCGCATCGCCTACGAAGCCTGATACGCCAAGGGACACCACCATGAAATATGCAGACGTCAACGGCAAGCTCGCCGATTATCGCCGGCAGATCTCCGATATCCGGGAACGGATGCGCGAGACGCTCGCCGTCGTTGAGCCAGAGGAGGTGAGCGACTACGAGTTCGCCACCTTCGATGGCAGCGTTCGCCTGTCCCAACTGTTCGGCGATCACGAGGACCTTATCGTCGTCCACAACATGGGCGTGGCTTGTCCGAACTGCACGCTGTGGGCAGACGGCTACAACGGGATCCACCAGCACGTGGTATCGCGTGCGGGGTTCGTCGTCTCAAGCCCCGATCGGCCCGGCGTGCAAAGGAAATTCGCCCAAAGCCGCGGCTGGAAATTCCCCATGGTGAGTCACGAACGCAGCAGTTTCGCCGCCGACATGGGCTACGCAACCGACAAGGGTGGATGGCTGCCCGGCGTGTCCGTGTTCCGTCGCGAGGGCGACACCATCACGCGCGTGTCCGACACCGGATTCAGCCCTGGCGACGACTTCTGTCCGCTCTGGCATTTCTTCGACATGCTTCCCGGCGGCGTGGGCGACTGGCCGCGCATCGCGAAGAAGCCGCCGTGCTGCTCTGATCATTGAAACGGAGGATGCGCCATGTGTCCCGCATGCATCGGAACCCTGCTGGTCGTCCTCGGTGGTGCCGGCTCGGCAGGCGGCATCACCGCCGTGTCGTTGCGAACGCTAGGACGCAAAAAGAAGCCCGACGACGCTGCCGAAAAACACGTGCCGCGCCGAGGCAACGGCACACGAGGCTTGCCGGCCATTCGCGTGGCGTCGCGCCCGAACGGACACTGAGCCTTACGCTCCCGCGGCGGCCAGCCGGCGGATCGCCTGCGGCGGCTGGCCGAACGCGCGCACGAAGGCGCGACGCATCCGTACCGAGCGACGATCCATTGAAAGCGCGGTGCTCCGAAAGGAGCGCACCATCGGCATCAGGGCAACCACACCGAGGCGACAAGGCCGCCGCCTTCGCGACGGCCAAGCTGCAGCCGGCCACCGATGGCACCGGTCAGCTGCGCGGCGATCGCCAGGCCAAGGCCCGAGCCGCCGGTATCGCGGTTGCGCGAAGCCTCCAGGCGGTAGAACGGCTGCAGCACGCGATCGAGTTCTTCTTCGGGAATGCCCGGGCCGCGATCGGACACGGTAATGCACGACGCGCCTTGCGGATCCCGCTGCACGCCGATCTCCGCCGAGCCGCCGTACTTGATCGCATTGTCCACCAGGTTGCCCAGCACGCGCCTCAGCGCCTGCGCTCGCACCGTGGGCGTGCCATCGATAGGGCCTTCCAGTGACACCGGCTGGCCGGCGTCCTGGTAATCGAACACGAGGCTCTCCAGGAACGAACCGAGATTGATGCGTACCGGCGCTTCGCTGCCGCCATGTGCGCTGCGAGCGTAGGCCAGGCCTTCGCGCACGAGATGCTCCAGCTCGCGCAGATCGTCGAGCAGCTTGCGTTGCTCGGCGGATTCGTCGAGCGCCTCGACATGCAGGCGCATGCGCGTGATCGGCGTCTGCAGGTCGTGCGAGATGGAGGCCAGAATGTGCAGGCGCTCCTTCAGGTGCTGGGCGATGCGGTCCTGCATGGTATTGAACGCGCGGGCCGCGCGCGCCACTTCGGTCGGGCCGTCCTGCGACATGCGCGGTCCGTCGGCGGTCGGCTTCATGGCGTCGGCGGCATCGGCCAGCGTGGCCAGCGGACGCGTGGCCAGTCGCACCGCGAACCACGTGCACAACAGCACCAGAATCACCTGCAGCACGAACACGAACGGCAGCCAGGAGGCCACCGGCTTCATGCGCGGCGTGATCTCCAGCGTCAACGGCGCGCCATCGTGCAGCGTGAAGTGCACCTGGTAACGCTCCGGCGACATGTCGATGGTATTGCCGTATACGTGGTACGCAGGCCCGACTTCGCGCGCGATCATGTCGACCGCGCCGCGCGAGCGCGCCGTCGCCAGCGAATGACCCGGCTCACCTGGACCCAGGATGTAGACGTAATTGTCGCGCTCCAGCCGATTGAGCCAGCGCGGACGTTCGTCCGCCGGCAAGCGGTCGAGCACGGCAACGGACGTACCCACGTCATGCTCCAGCGTGTTGAACATCACCGCCGTGGCGCTCTGCATGCGTTCCGCATACAGCAATGCGAAGGACAACCCCTGCGCCAGCATCAGCCCGGCGAAGATGATGAGATACAGGCGCGCGGCCATGCTCGGCGGCAGCCAACGCGGGCGCGGCAAGCGAGCCACATTCATGCGTCCGGCCCGTGCACGATCACCGGCATGCTGAACACGTAGCCTTCGCTGCGTACGGTCTTGATATAGGCCTGGTCCCGCGCACCGTCGAGCAGGCGCTGGCGCAGGCGACTCACCAGGAGGTCGATGGATCGGTCGAACAACTCCGCGTCCCTGCCCTGCGTGAGGTTGAGCAGCTGGTCGCGCGAGAGTACGCGCTGCGGATGATCGAGGAACACGCGCAGCAGGCGGAACTCCGCGCCGCTCAGCGAGACGACAGTGCCGTCTTCATCCAGCAGATGCCGCGCCGACGTATCCAGCCGCCAGCGGCCGAAGGAGATGCTGTCGCTGCTCTCGGTGACGCGCAGGTTGGGTGGCAGCATGCGCGTCCGACGGATCACCGCCTTGATGCGCGCGAGCAGCTCGCGCGGAGAAAACGGCTTGGTGACGTAATCGTCCGCGCCCATTTCCAGGCCGATGATACGGTCTGTCTCATCGTCACGGGCAGTGAGCAGCACCACCGGAACATGGCGGTGCTTGCCGCTGCGCAGGTTGCGGCAGAGCACCAGGCCGTCGTCGCCCGGCATCATGATGTCGAGCACGACCAGATCGAAGGCCGAGGTATCCAGTTGCGCGAACATGTCCCGGCCATCGCTGGCCGGGCTCGCGCGCAAGCCGTTCTTGCGCAGGTAATCGACGATGCCGGTGCGAATGCCGTGGTCGTCATCGACGACGAGGATGTTGTCGACGTGTTCCATGCCGTCTCCGGGGTTTGGGTGGCGTGCGTTGAGATCTTCAGGCCTTGCCCAGCAACTTGCGGACAGCGGCCTCGGTCTGCTCGTAGTTTCCCTCACCCACGTGGCGATACACCACCTGCCCGTTCTGGTCGATCAGATAGATGGCCGGCCAGAACTGGTTGCCATAGGCATTCCACACGCGGTTCTCGTTGTCCATCGCGACCGGATAGGTGATACCCAGCCGGCTGATGGCGGCCTTCAGGGCGGCGGGGTCGCGCTCTTCGTCGTATTCGGGCGTGTGGACGCCGACCACGACCAGGCCGTCGCCCGCGTAGCGCTCGTAAAGCGCCTTGGTATGCGGCAGCACATGGAGGCAGTTGATGCATTCACGGGTCCAGAACTCCACCAGCACCACCTTGCCTTTCAGCTGATCCATGGACAGCGGCGGCGAATTGAACCAGCGTGTGGCGCCGTCGAAATCGGAGGCCGACGACTGGGCAACAGGCGTCCCGGCGTTGGCGATGCTGCCGGTACCGGGCCAGGCGGCAAACAGTGCCGCGGTGAGGAAAAGAGCAGCGGCGACGTAGCGAAGGGACATCATGGTGGGTTCTCCGTAGGCTGGACGCGCGGCGATGCGCTTCCCGTGTGCATGCATTGGAACAACCCCGCTTATCCGGGACATGTCGCTCGACCCGGCTTTTTGTATCGCTTTGTACAGGCGCCCCTGGGCGCCCGCAACGCCCGGCAGCGCGGGCTTGTATCGGAATGTATCGACCGCCCGCCGCTACACATTGCGATGCGTTTCGGCGCGTCGCGGGACACATCGGGGACACGTGCCCACGGTTTCCTAGGCACACCGGCTGATTACCAGCCTGTCCACCCTTCCAAGGAAACCGCCATGACCAGCACCATCCTCTACACCGGCAAGACCCACACCACCGGCGGCCGCGACGGCCAGAGTCGCAGCGACGACGGCCGCCTCGACATCAAGCTCTCGACGCCCGGTTCCAACGGCGCCGGGACCAACCCGGAGCAGCTGTTCGGCGCAGGCTGGTCGGCTTGTTTCATCGGCGCCATGACCCACGCGGCCCGCGCCCGCAAGATCGCCCTTCCCGCGGGTACCAGCGTGTCCGCCGAGATCGACCTGGGCAACGGCGACAGCGGTTACTTCCTGCAGGCGCGCCTCACCGTATCGCTGCCGGGCCTGGACCGCGAGGCGGCGCAGTCGCTGATCGAAGCGGCGCACCAGACCTGTCCGTATTCCAAAGCAACGCGCGGAAACATCGACGTCGCGTTCACGCTTATCTGAGTCGTCGCTCTTCACTGCGCGACCGCACGGCGGCCATCCATGCGTCGGTCGATCGCGCAGAACTCGCCATCGCGCTGTAACCGAGCTGCCCTGGCCAGCGAAACAACTACAGCGTCGCAATCATCGCGGCATCAAGCAACCGCACTGAAATCCCGCGTTATTCCTTTCCCTGGAGCACATCATGAGCGTCTCGACATTCGCCAAGATTCCCTTCGTTCGCAACCACACCATCAATGCCTTGTTGCTCGGCGCCATCGCACTGACTGTTTCCGGATTCGCCAGCGCCCACGGAGCAGACGCTTCACCGCAACCTGCATCGACGGTTTACCAGACCGCCATTCAGCCGACGATCGTGGCGGCACCGACGATTCGTGAAGCGGGCAACCGCAGTGACTGGAACGTGGACTATCCTTCGCAGCTGGCGCCGCAGGCCGTTCGCGTGGCGAACAGCTTCCCCGCCAGCAGCGTGACGTCAACGGTGGACCAGGACGCGAATGAACAGTTCTGACCAGGCGTCCATGCCTGCTTCCGGCTAGGTCGCCGGGGAACGATCCTTGTCCCCGGCGATAACGGCGGCGATCAAATCGATCGCAAGCGCCAACGCCATGGCGACCGCACCGATGACGAACAGTCCGCGATAGTCGCCGCCATGGTGTGAAAACAGGAATGACATCCCATAGGCCGCCACGGCCTGCAGCACCGCGAAGCTGGTCGTGGCTGCGCTCCAGGCGGCCTTTTGTGCTTCGGGATGATGGGGCAGCAGCTCATGCACGCGCCCCAGCGCCAACGGCACGATGCCCGGCGTGAACGCTCCCATCACGACGCTCGATAGCATGAGCGCGATCTGTCCAAGGCCCAGGGCTGGCAACAGCACGGCGACACCTTCGATCAGGAACGCGAGCCGCAGCGCCGGCGCGAAGCCGGTGCGGTCGGCCAGATGGCCCGTGACCAGGGGCCCCACCACGGCGCCCACGCCAAACAACACCCAGTATTCGGCACCCGCCTCCAGGCCGAGGCCAAGCCCTCGCGTAACGAAATCCACCAGGAAGATCATGTGCGGCACCAGGCCGACGGCGTTGAGCCCGTATCCGACATAGAGCGTGCGCAGCCTGCCGTTGCGCTGCGCATGAGCGTGATGCTTCGTAGCGACGTCCTTGACTCCATCGCTGGGCCAGCTGCGCCACGAAGCGAGAGTGAGCGATGCCGCCATCGCGCCCAGGCCCAGCCATGTCGCCGTCAAGCCGTGGCGAAGCAGCAGGGGCACGACCGTACCGGAGAGCGCAATGCCCGCGCCCACGCCCATGAAGATGACGCCACCGGCAAGCCCACGACGCGATGCGGGCACCAGCGGCAGCACCGTCGGCGCGGCCAGCACCATCAGCACGCCACCGGCAAGTCCCGACGCGAAGCGCCAAAGGAAGAACCAGAGGAATGACACAGGGATCGCGCAGGCGAACAACGCGACAGCGGTGAGCACCATCATCAGACGGATGGACGTGGCCGCACCCGACCACCGCGTCAGGCGGTGTGCAAGCAACGCACCGGCGAGATAACCGGCCAGATTGGCCGCGCCAAGATAGGCCGCTGACGACGCCGCAAACCAGTGCGCTTCGATGATGGCCGGCAGCAAGGGCGTATACGCGAAGCGGGCCAGGCCGATACCGACGAGGCTGGCGCTGAAGCCGGCGAGCGTGACGCGCCAGCTGCCCGGTGGCGACGGGCGCATCGCTGTGTGCATGCGTCGCGAGGACATTCCGTCCATGACATTCACCTGCGAGTGGAAAGCGCGGGGCAAAGCCGCCCCTATGCGATGACAGTGCATGCCGCGCGCTGCTGTTCGGAGCCGACGCATCACCGCCTCGTTTCAAAGGCGGCGACGGTTAGCGCAGACGCTCAGGACTTTCCGGCGCTGCGCTGCTTGCGGAACTCGGCCGCGGGCAAGCCGCCCCAGCCCCAGTTTTCCATCTCCACTTCATCGATCACGACGAAGGTGGAGTCCAACGGCTTGTTCAGCACCTGCAGCAGCAGCTCGCTGACACCCTTGATCAGTGCCGCCTTCTCTTCGGGCGTGACGGATTCGCGGCCGGGTGCGGTTCCCTCACGGGTCACCTTGATGTTGACGAAAGGCATGATCTGTCTCCTGTGGATCGTGAATGGGCGGGCGCGAACGCCCGCCCACGCGAGGATCAGTGGCCGGCGCTCTGGCCACCGTCGACGTGCAGGATCTCGCCCGTCACGAAGTTGGCGGTTTCGAGGAAGATCACCGCTTGCGCGACGTCGCTGACTTCGCCAAGGCGATTGACCGGATGCAGCGCGGCGAGCCACTCGTGCGTTTCAGGCGCGTGCATCGGCGTCTTGATCACGCCCGGCGACACGGCGTTCACGCGGATGCCGCGCTTGGCATATTCCACGGCCAGCGACTTGGTGGCCGAGTTGAGGCCGCCCTTGGTCAGCGACGCCAGCACAGAGGGCACGCCGTCGATCGCATGATCGGTGAGGCTGGTGGTGACATTCACCACGTGGCCACTGCCCTGCTTTTCCATCTCGGTGAGCGCGGCCTGGGTGATGTGGAAGAAGCCGTTGAGGTTGACCGAGAGCGTATTTGTGTAGTCTTCGGCGGTATACGCCGTGAACGGCTTCGCGGTAAAGATGCCCGCGTTGTTCACCAGCGTGTCGATGCGGCCGAAGCGTGCGATGGCTTCGGCGATGATGCGCTTGGCAACTTGCGGATCGGCAACGTCGCCGGCCACCGCCAGGATGTCGGGATCGTTCGACGGCTTGATCGAGCGCGAGTTGGCCACGACGCGGTAGTCGCGATCGCGGAACGCCTGGACCAGACCGGCACCGATGCCCTGCGAGGCGCCGGTGATGACTACGACTTTGCGTGCATTGTTCATGAGATGTTGACTCCAAAGATGGATGGATGTCGGCGTGATGCCGATCGGGCCGACAGGTCCGACGTCCAGCAATTTAGGCGTGCAACAGCGATTAGCGAATCCCCGCTAGCCGGCAGACATTCTTCCGCGCCGCGTACGAATCGGCGCCGATACCGGCTGTTCGGGGTCGGGCGTGAGCGCCGCGAACTGGGCGCGAAGACGCGGCAAGGCGAAATCGACGAAGGCGCGCACCTTGGGCACCGCGAGGCGCCCGAATGGCGATACCAGATTCACCGGTATGCGCGCAGGCTCTGCGTCCGCCAGCACGATACGCAGGTCGCCCCGGTTGACCTCGGGCGCTACGTGATACGACAGCAGCCGCGAAACGCCATGACCGTCCACGATCGACGAGATCGCGCCACGCACGTTGTTGATCACAAGTCGCGGCGTGAACGATACGGAACGCGGCACCGACGAACCTTCCTGCGGCGGAAAGCTCCACGAATCCTGCCCCATGTGCGCCATGGTGACGATGGCATGCTTGGCGAGGTCGGCCGGCTCGTTGATGCGCGGATGCGTCGCCAGGTAACGCGGCGATGCCACCACTACGCGGCGAACCTCGCCGACGCGCTGCGCCACCAGCGACGAATCGGCCAGGTGCGTGATGCGCAACGCGAGGTCCATGCCCTCGTCGATCAGGTTCACCGGTCGCTCCAGCATGTGCATGCGCACGCCGACCGTGGGGTATTCGTCCATGAAGGCATCGACGATGGGACGCAGGATCTCCACGCCGGCAAACACGGTCGACGTGATGGTGAGCGTGCCCCGCGGCACGGATCGTTCGCCGGCGGCGTTGCGATCCGCCTCCTCCAGATCCGCCAGCACCTTTCGGCAGGCAGCCGCATAGCGTTCACCGGCCTCGCTCAATTTGAGCGAACGCGTGGTTCGGTGCAGCAAGGGCACGCCCACGTGCTCTTCGAGAAACGCGATGGCTCGGCTTACCGCCGCGGCCGAACGACCGGTCTTGCGACTTGCACCTGCGAGGCTGCCCTCGTCGAGCGCCGCGACGAAGACTTTCATGGCATCGAGACGATCCATAGCTGGCGGGCCTCATGATGATGGGGGAGAGGCGCGCCAGGCGGCGCGGCAACGCCGCGATTTCACGACCGTCGAGAGGATGCGTCGAGCGCCGGCCCTGTCGTCCGGCCCGGTGCTGTGGAGGCAACCACTCAGGAGCGTATCGACAGCCTGCCCGCTGACTCGGAAATCGGCGCATCCGTGGCCCTGCGCGTCAGCGCGGTCGCCAGCCCACTTCCGATGTCTAGTTGCTGATCGGCCAAGGCGGCAACGCCCGGCCGGTGCGACACCACGATGAGGATGGTGTGGGGAAGCCGGGCCTTCAACGTGCCCAGCACACGTAATTCCGATGGCGCATCCAGCGCGCTGGTCGCTTCGTCCAGCAGGGCCATCACAGGCTGCCGCAAGATCACCTGGGCGAGCAGCAAGCGCTGCAACTCGCCGCCCGACAAGCGGCTGGCCGAGCTGTGCAG
This sequence comes from Dyella jiangningensis, assembly GCA_000632805.1. Lineage (GTDB taxonomy): Bacteria > Pseudomonadota > Gammaproteobacteria > Xanthomonadales > Rhodanobacteraceae > Dyella > Dyella jiangningensis. Next base: position 2,808,824 of record CP007444.1, read on the forward strand.
ATCGGTGTCGAGCCCCCGCTGCGAGGCGGCAAGCCGCTGATCGAGTCCCACGTCTTTCAGCACCCCGTGCAAGACGTCGTCTGTCGCCAACGGATCGGCCCAGTGCAGGCACTCGCGAACCGTACGTTGCCACGGTCGCACGCTCTGGCTTACGTACGCGCTGTGACGCACGCGTTGACGATACGTATCAAAGTCGACGTCGTTCCCGTCCATGCTCGCCACGAACAGTTGTGGCGCAGCCATGCCCGCCAGCGCATCGACCAGGCTGCTCTTGCCGATGCCGGAATCGCCGGATACCAGCGTCATCTCGCCGGGAACCAGCGGCAGGTGCTCGACCACCACGCCCGGCACGGGAGGCGTCACACGCATGCGCTCGATAAGCACCGGATCGCGACGCGCGCTGGTGGTTGCGATCGGCCCGAGTGCCGGCGGCATATGCATGTAGCGCTCGCGCAGTTCAAGCGCGGGGCCGGCCGAACGCAACTGCTGGAAGCTCTGGCGTGTGGAAACGAGATACGGCAGAAGGCGGCCAAGCAGCAGGCACACCGCGATGACCGAGGCCTGGTCGATGCCATGCCAGCGTTGCGCCAGCAGGAAAATGGCCGTGATACTCGCCGCTGCCAGTAGTTCCAACACCAGGCGACCGCTGGCGACCAGCTCAAGCTGCCGTCGGTATCCATCGCCGAGCCGCGAGGAAACATCCGCGTAGCCGGCCTTTTCCGCGTCTTCACGGCCGAACGAACGAACATGGCGAAGACGGCGCGGAAAGTCTTCGCTGTGCCAGAACAGACGCGTCATGTCCGCCACGTACTGGCGCGCGACCTCCGACTGCTCGCGCCCGAACAGGCGCGATGCAAGCAGGCCCACTGCGGCCAGCAAGGGCGCTGCCAATGCGAGCGGCGGCGATACCCACAGGGCGAAGGCAAGGCTCACGGCGCATGTGAGACCCGCCAAAACCAGCTGTTGCAAAGCGCTCAGCCCCTGCACGATGACCTCGACGTTATGCGTGAGCACGTTGGCGATCTCGGCGGACGTGGCATCGGCCAATGAGCCCAGCGAAGCATCGATCAGGCGCGCATGCACCTGGCGGCGTAGCCGCATGCCGTAGGCGCTGATCTGGCGCGCACCGCATCGCGCCGCCAGCCAGCGCAGCAGCGCGAACCCACCCATGGCCACGGCGAAGACAGCGATACGCGTGTCCATGCCACCGTCCAGGCCGGGAACCCGTGCCGCGATCGGCCACGTATGGTCAGGTTGGATCAACGGCACCAAGGCGACCGCGGCGACGCCGCCGGCCAGGGCTGCGGCAAGCGACAGCGCCACATAGCCTCCCAGGCCCGCGACGTCCGCTCGCGTGAGCGAGGCCCACACAAGTCGCCAGCTGTCATGCGCCCGGTCGTTCGCCCGCGCTGGATGGACTGCCATGCTCACTCACTCGCATTGCCGGACGGCGGCCTGCCGATACGCACGTGGCGCATCGAGCGACCATGGCGGTGAGTGCCGATCCATGGCGAAAGGGTTGCCCGCTGTCTCAGCCGAGCAGCGTCAGCAAGGCATCGACCGCCGCCTGAGGATGAGGGCCGCGTTGCAGCTCGTAAGCGCCCCGCTCGATCATGTGCTGCTGGAAAATCTGCCAGCCGGGCTGGCCGCGGGCATACGGTTGATCGGCCCAAAGCCGTGCACCGATGGCATCGGCGGGCATGGCGCGCAGGAGTTGGCGGGAATCTTCGGCGCGCCGCCCGGAGACGAATACGGTGGCGATCAACTCCAGTGAACCCGAAGCCACCGGAAGCGGCGCGTGCCGCAAGTCGGCCTCATACTTTTCCACGCCGCTGCGCCGCCGGATCACCGGTGCTTCGCGAATCCACGACTGCACCGCGCCGTCATCGACGAAGCCCAGCGCGTCGGCCTTCACGTGCAGAAAATTGGCGACGCCCGTGGCAACCAGGCTTTCGGCTTCGACAAAAACCGCATCTTCCGCGAGAAACTCCAGCCCGCGCAGCAGACTGTGCAGGGCCACTGTCGACTTGCCCGAACCGCTGGCGCCCAGCAACAGCACCCCGCGGCCGTTCAGGCCCACGCACGCACCGTGCAGGGGCACCAGCCCGAGGCGGCGCGTCGCCAAGGTAAACACCGCGAACTCGATCAGTTCGTAACGCAAGTGATAGGGGTTCGCCAGCATGTCGCGCGAGGCGACCACCAAGGCACTGCCCTGCTCCGGCGACATCACGACGTAGTTGCACTCGTCCATCACGCCGCACAGCAGGCCTGCGCCCGATTGCGCGCGCACCGCTGGCGGTTCGTCGCTTCTGTTGACCGGGCGTCCAGGCAACAGGCGAAGTTCGATATGGAATGCCGGCGCCGATACCGGCAGTTGATGCGGAGCCAGCCCTTCATAGGCAAGACGAACCAGCTGCAGCAGCTCGGGGCTGTCACTCTCGAAACAGAAGTCGCCGCCGAGCACCTGCGCACGCACCACGTCGCGGCCGTCGACGCGCTCCAGGAACGGATCGAGGCTGTCTGCGCCAAAGTCGGAAAGCGGAAGAGTGGCCATGGACGCATGAGAAAAAAAGCCCGGCCATGTGATAGCACATCGCTGCGCGAACGGACATCCAAATATTTTTCGTCGTACAGGCAACCCTCGCGCTGCCACGCGGCACTCACGTCCAACTGAGCGATGTGCCTGGACGGCGAACCTGCCGGCTCCGGCGCCCGCGCGCACCCGTCGCGCGTACCGAAAGAGGCTTCCCGGCAATGCTGAAGATCCAGGTCGGCCACTCCTATTACCTGAGGTTCGACCGGAAACAGTGGGAGCGTGGCAAGCCCTACCCACCGCTGGCGACCATCCAGGTTGCCGCGCTGCTGCGACGCATGGGACATGCCGTTGCCTTGTTCGATGCCATGCTTGCGGACGACGTGGAATCGTTCGGCCACGACGTGCGTGCGCAGCGACCCGACGTCGTCGTGCTCTACGAAGACAACTTCAATTACCTCACCAAGATGTGTCTGGCGCGCATGCGTGAAGCCGCCTGCCAGATGATCGGCGATGCGCGCGCCGCCGGCGCACGCGTCATCGTCGCGGGCTCCGACGCCTCGGATCAGCCCGAGGCGTTTCTCGCAGCCGGCGCGCATGCGGTGTTGATCGGTGAAGGTATCGCGCCGCTGATCGAGCTGGTGGCCCGGCTCGAACGCGAGCCGGACATTAATCCACACGCATGGATATCGGGCATTCCAGGCGTCGCATCGCTGGACAGCGGCGAAACGCGGCTCACGCGGGTAGGTGTCATGCCGCCCGATCCGCGCATCGTCGGGCACCCCGCCTGGGACCTCATCGACGTCGATCGCTACCGCGCCATGTGGCAGGAGCGCCATGGCTACTTCAGCCTGAACATGGCTGCGTCGCGCGGCTGTCCATTTCGCTGCAACTGGTGCGCGAAACCGATCTGGGGCAATCACTACAACCGCCGGACCGCACAGGACGTCGCCGAGGAAATGAGCCATCTGAAGGCCAGTTTTCATCCGGACCACATCTGGATGGCCGACGACATCTTCGGCTTCCACGTGAACTGGGTGGAGGAGTTTGCCGGACACCTGGAGGCCGTCGACGGGTCCGTGCCTTTCACCATCCAGACGCGCGCCGACCTCATCAGCGAGCGGATGGCCACGGCATTGAAACGCGCGGGTTGCGCCGAAGCCTGGCTGGGTGCGGAAAGCGGGAGCCAGCGCGTGCTGGACCGGATGAACAAGGGTACGCAGGTAGCCGACCTGATCGCAGCGCGCGAGCGGCTCGGCGCCGCTGGCATTCGCGTCGGCTTCTTCATCCAGCTCGGCTACCTCGGCGAACAGCTGCCAGACCTGCTGGCGACGCGGGAACTGATCGAACGCGCCGCGCCGGACGACATCGGCGTGAGCGTCTCCTATCCGTTGCCGGGCACCAAGTTCTACGAACAGGTCAAAGCGCAGCTCGGCGAAAAAACGCATTGGCGCGAGAGCAACGACCTGGCGATGATGTTCCGCGGCGCCTACGACTCCGACTTCTACCGCAGCTTCCGCGACCTGCTGCACGAGCAGGTCGCCCTGCAGCAGAACATGGCCACGCGGCAACGCAAGGACGACTGCGCATGGGCCGCACTGATGGCTCGTTGGGATGCCTTGATCGCCACCGAGGTCACCCACCGTACCGAGGGCGTGTCCGTGATGCCGTTGCTCGCACCCCAGGGCAAGGCCCAGGCATCGCTCTGAGGGCCGATTCATGCTTCCTCCGCTCAAGATCATCAAGCAAGGACTGCATCGCACCACCGAAACACTGGCCGCGGAAATGGCGCAGCCAGGAGGCGCAATGCCGGAGTGGAGTGCGCTCGAGTGGCAACTGGCGTCGGTGTCGGCCGTGGTACACGGCGTGTCACCCTTGTTGAGCGGGCGCTGTATGTGGCAGGCGCCCGGATGGCAGGCGTTTCTCGCCACGCAGCGCGAGCACGTCGCGCTGCGCCACCTGCGCATCACCGCCCTGCTGCAGCAAATCGACGGCGGCGCACGCCGCGCGGGCATTGCCATGGTGCCGCTGAAGGGCTGCGCACTGCACGCGCTGGGACTGTATGCGCCCGGCGAACGCCCCATGGCCGATATCGACCTGCTGGTGCGTGAAGCCGACGCGATACCGGCTTCGCGACTTCTGCAGCAGCTGGGTTACGTGGAATCGTTCAGGCAATGGAAGCATCGCGTATTCAAGCCGCGCGGCGCCGAGCCGCCTGTCGTATTGGGCGAGCATCGCGACACGCCGATCAACATCGAGCTGCACGTGCGCATCCAGGAGCGCTTGCCGGTGTCGGCCGTGGATATCTCCGAACAGATCCATCCCCTTCGACCGGAAGCGGGCTTGAACGGCTACCCGTCGACGGGCGCACTGATGAGTCATCTGCTGCTGCACGCGGCTGGCAACGTGTGCAACCGCTCCTTGCGCCTCCTGCATCTGCACGATATCGCGCAGCTGTCCCGGCGCATGTCGCCGGATGACTGGAACGCCTGTCTCGACGAGCGCATCGCGGGGCCCGCCTGGTGGGCGTTGCCGCCGCTGACACTGGCCGCGCGTTACTACCCGGCCACCATTCCCGGGTCCGTGCTGGACCGCCTGCGGGTTGCCTGCCCCACGCTTCTCAAGACCGTCGCCCGGCATCAGAACCTGACGCGTGTATCCGGCTCCGATCTATGGCTGCATGCCTTGCCGGGCATCGAATGGTCGCGTTCACTCGCGGAGGCGGCGCATTACATAAAGAACCGTTTCCGTCCGCCTCAGGAAGCGATCAGGGAACGCCATGACATGGTGCGCACGCAATTGTGGCTGCGCGACCAGCCATGGGTGACCGCGCCGCAAAGACGGCGCGTGCTCACCTTGCTGACCCAACCGGTGCCGCGCATGGATACGATGCATGCGGTGCGCGCGGCGCTGGAGCTGTCACCCGTCTAGGCTGAGCTCAGTCTTCCAGGCCATCGGTGAGCAATTGCAGATAGAGCGCCTCGAAGGATTTGGCGGTGTAGTCGGCATCCTCCAGCATGGCCTTGCGCTGCGCCGCCAGCGCCATGCGCAAACGTAGCGGCTCGTCGGACAGCACGCGCGCGATAGCGGCCGAGAGGGCCTGCCAGTCGCCCACGGGCACCGCCAGCGCCGCGGTCGGGGTCCACTCCGCGATGTGTCCTACAGCTGTGCCTACCGTAGGCACGCCGACCGCCGCGGCTTCGAGCAACACCAATGGCCCCGCTTCGTGGCGGGACGACATGACCAGCAGGTCCGCCGCCTCCATCAGGGGACGCAGCTCACGTTGCGTCTTGAAGCCAAGCAGGCGTACGTGGCGCTCCAGATCGAGCTGCCGTACCAAGGCGTGCATCTCGCCCTGCAGCGTGTCCACGCCGACGATGTCCATGCGGAACGCCACGCCTTGGCGGGCGAGCGCCGCGAGCGCACGCAGCAGCGTCGGCTGGTCCTTGACGCGATTGAGGCTGGCGACGTGGACCAATCTGGCGCTTTCGCCGTGCCGCTCGCGCGGACAGATCGGCGGCCAGGAGCGCAAGTCGACGCCCAGCGGCACACGCCTCGCCGAAATACCCAGCGCGCTTAGCGATTCCACGATCGGGCCGCTCGCTCCCGTCACGACATTCGCCGCACGCAGCACCACCGCTTCGCGCAATCGCCCTTTCCAGCGACGACGGCCGCCATAGTCGATATCGTCCATGGCCACCAGCTCCCCCCCGGCAATATGCACGAGGCTCGGCAAGCCCAGCCACCTGGCCGCGGCGACGGCCACCAGGCCGCATGAGCCGGAGAAGATCGCATGCACCAGGTCGAAGGGCTGTCGGCGATGTTCGGCACGGATCGCGGCGACGGCGCGCACGCGCGACCAGCCATCACCGATGTTGTGCACGATGGCGCCGGCAAGGCCCCAGCAATCGGGGGCGGGTTCCTGCCGCAGTGCGAACACATGCACTTCGTGTACGCGAGCCAGGCGCTCGATCAATGCCAGCAACACCGGAATCACGCGGAACTCGCCCGTGCGATCCACGCCGCCCGGCACCACCAGCGCTAGCTTCATGAAGCTCTCCGCAGGCGTTGTCCGACCAGTTGCGCGTAGGCACGCGTCCACAGCTCGCCCACGACGCCGAAGGACAACCTCGCATCGAAATGCGCACGCACGTGCTCGCGCGGCAGGGCTTTCGCGCCAGCCTCAGCAAGCGCCGCAGCCAGGGCGGCAGCATCACCACGCGGCCACAGCCACCCCACTCTGCCATTGGCCGTGAACGAGCGGAACGACGGAATATCGGTGACCACCGGCACGACACCGCATGCCATGGCTTCCAGCAATGCGTAGCCGCTGCCTTCCACATGGCTGGCCGATACATAGATATCCGCCGCGCGCATCAGCGTTTCCACGCGCGCATGCTCCACGCGGCCCATGAGATGCACGCGCCCCGCCAGCCGCGCGTCGCGTGCGATGCAGCGCTGCACTTCCGCCCTCAGCGGCGCATTGCCGAAGGCACACCACAGCTGCAGGCCCGGCAAGCGCGACGCGGCCTGCGCCACGCCCTCCAGCATGGTCAGCGGGTCTTTGTTGGCGTTGAGGTGCCCGACCCACAACACGCAGGGGTCGCCATGGAGCCCAGTTTCCGCACGCGCCGTGGCGCGGCTTCCCGGCGTGAAATGGCTGCTGGATTCGGGGATCGCAAACAACGGCGTGGTGGCGTCGAACAAGTCGGCATCGAAGAACGGCCTTGCCTGTTCGATCGCGGTGAACGCGACGCCCGAAGCGACGCGATGCCACCGCCGCCACGACGGGCGCCGCCACCAGCGCGGCGGACGGTTGGCATGGTCCTGCAGCACGATGGGAACGCCAGGCATACGCTGGGCCATCGCGAAGGTTTCCTCGGCGAAGCCCAGGCCGTTCACGTGGATCACATCGACATCCAGCGATGCCAGCTGCTGCGCTACAAGACGGCCGCAGTCGGCAGGGCGAAGCGCGTTCGCCACGCTCGTGAAGTGGTAATCGACACCACGGTGCTCGGTGCGCGCCTCGCGCGATGCGAGCTGCACTACCGATACACGCGTGCCACTGCCGCGCACCGCCTCCGCTACGTTTGGCAGCGACGGCCAATGCCGGAACACCTCATCCGGCTCCCAATTCGCCGGCGGAGGTATGAAGTTGACTTGGGCGACGTGCAGCGGAGCCACCGGGTCAGAGCCCCGAGACTTGCGGCATGCGCAGGCGCACCAGGCGGTTGGCGAGATTGAGCTCCCACGGACGGTCGTAGCGACGGAACCGGTAGCGCCACGACGCTGCCGTGCTCAGCGCGCGCTTGGCCCACGGCGGCGAGCGCATGTCCTGCACGGTGGGATAGCGGCAACGCAGCACGGTAACGAAGTCGTGGATGCGCTGGCGCATGCGATCGGTCAACCACGGCGCATCGGCATGGCAGGTGTAGTTGACCCACTGCGGCTGCGCCCACTCTTCCACCGTCGTCGGAAACACCACCTGCTCGCCGTTGAGATCGAACAGCGGTGCGGACGGCCGCCTGGCGCGATCCTTCTCGTGCTGGCTGTGGACCGGCAGCGGTGTGTACACGTAGATCACGACCTCGGTATGCGGATTGATCTTCTTCAGTTCGCGGATGAACTCGAAGGTATGTTCGGTTTCCTCTTCGGTGTTCTCCGGCGGCGCGACCATGAAGGACAGCTCGGGAATCACGCCATGCCGCCGGCACGCTTCCACCACGGCCACCGTCTGGTCGGGCCGCGTGCCTTTGCGGATTTCCTTGAGCATCTGGCCGCTGGGTGACTCCGCGCCGATGTAGGCCATGCGCAGCTTGCTCTTGCGCACCAGCTTCCATGCGTGATCGGACAGCTTCAGCAGTGCATCGGAGCGCGCGAAGCACCACCAGGGCAGCTCGTGGCGGGCCATCACTTCGAGCAGCGGGATCATGTCCTCCTCGCGGTCGAAGAAGTTGTTGTCGAAGTACTGCACCGAATCGGCGCCCAGCTCGTGCTTGAAGTAGCGCAGGTCGCGGTCGAGCCGCTCCGCGGACGACAGCATGGTGGTGCCGCCGAACATCGCCGCCACGCCGCAGAACGTGCAATGGAAACGACAGCCGATCGCCGCCTGGTGTGCCACCGTGCGTCGCCCAAGATAGGTACGCGCCAGGTAACGGCGTGGGTCGCCAAGCTTGTCGTACGGCAGCACCCGCCCGGGATCGGTATAGGTGAAGCGGCGCGGCGCGTTGTGGACGATGGTGCCGCCGTGCTTCCACGACAGCCCGTCGATGCCGCTGACATCGGGCACGGCGGCCTTGCCCACTGCCGTGACCAGCTCGCTGAAGGTCTGCTCGCCCTGCCCCCGGATGGCGTAGTCCACATACGGTGCCGCAAGCGCCGCTTCGGTGTTGAGTGTCGGAAAGTAGCCGCCCCACGTAATCGGCACGCGTGGATGGCGCGCGCGTATTGCCTTGGACAACGCGATCGCCGGTGCCAGTTGCGGCCCGCCCATGACGCTGATGCCCACGGCGTCGAAGCGTTCGCTTTCCATCGCACGCATGGTCTCGTTGACCACGTCGCGATCGACGTTGCCGTCGATGATGCGGCTTCGCCCGGTGCGGTCCAGCGTGGCCGCGAGGTTCAGCAGCGACAGCGGAAAGCGCGCGCTGGAGCGCGAGGTGATGGTCGGGTTGATCAGCAGGGTCTGGGTCATGGCCTGGTCCGGAAAAGCGTCAGGGCGTCCGCCGCAGCTGGAACACGATGGCCACCGGCACCTCGAGTGCCACCGGGTCGAAGTGCGCACCGTCGGGAATATCCAAAGGATCGAGCATGGGTTCGGCCACGTGTTCGATCTCCAGGCCCAGCGCCGCGCACGCGGCATGCCAATGGCTGAAAAGATGGGTGGTGTGGCGCACCGCATAGCGTTGCCCGCCGGACCTGAAATCGCGCAGCCAACCCAGCGCATGCCCGACCGGGTGCACATCGCTGCAGAGCAGCAGTCCACCGGGACGCGTGACGCGTCGCAGCTCCGCCAATGCGCTTTCCAGGTTGTCGAGATGGCCCAGCACCAGGCCGCTCAGCGTGAGATCGGCCCAGGCGTTGGGCATCGGCAGGTGCGTGAGATCGCCCTGCACCAGCTCGACGGTGGCATGGCCCCGTGCGCCGGCCAGTTCCTCGCTGGCGCGATCGAGCATGGCGGGCGACGCGTCCACGCCCGTGACCCGCGTGGCGCCGCGATCCAGCGCATGCAGGACGTATCGCCCGCTGCCGCAGCCGGCATCGAGCACCGAATAGCCGTCCAGATCCTTTGGCATCAGGCCGAGCATGGCGCGCTCCTCGGTCTGCATCACCGGGTTGTGCGCGTGCGCCGGATAGTGGGGAGCCCACAGCGCATAGGCTTCGAGCGGATCGAGTATCGGCGGACGCGACATCACCGCTGCGCCTCTCTGCGAAGCCCGGGCTCCTGGCCTTCGGCGGCAAGCTCAAGCCCGGGCTCGATCGCCAGCAGCGCCGCATCCGCCAGCTCCCGTGCCAGCAGTTTTGGACGTCCATCGAGCATCACTGGCACGGTCGCGATGCCGGCGACGTCGAACCATTCAGCGAAATCGGGATCGGCAATACGCGGCACGCCGTCGCGCACCACGGCGCGTATCTCGCTGCGCTCCAGGCCCAGCAGGCAGCCGGCTTCATCGCCGCCCCGGTCTTCCACGATCACCATGTCGGCCGGCGCACCGGGCAGCAGGCTACCCCGCACGCCCAGGCGCAGGATGCGCGCGGCTTCCCCGGTCGACAGCGCGAGCACCTCTCGCGGCGTGAACGCCGACTGCGCCAGCGCGACGCGCATCTCCTCCAGCAGATCGCGCGCGCCGCTCAGGCGCGAGTCGGTCCCAAGCGCAAGGCATCCGGCGCGATACAGTCGACGAAGTCGATGCGGATCGAGCGTTGCACCCAGCAGGGCCAGGTTGCTCGACGGGCACCACACCACGGCAGCGCCGACTTCGACGATCCGCTCGACATCGCTCTCGCGCAGGCCGACGCCGTGGACCAGCACGCTGTTGGAAGCCAGGCATCCCATGGCGTCCAGCGCCGCCAGCTCCGATTGCGCCACGTCGTCCGTGCCTTCCGCGAGATGGATCATCCACGGCTTTTCCGGCGAGGTCTCCGCGTGGCTGCGCTGCGGGGGCGGGCCAAAATCCGGCCAGCCGAGGGCATAGCTCCAGCCGGCATCGCGTACCAGCGCCACGGGAAAATCATCGACATCCAATGCCGGATGCCAGGGATCATGGTGCGCCACGCAGGTGGTGCCGGCCAGCAGGTTCTTCAGCGCGCCCTGCCGCAGCCGCAGCGCCTTGGGCTGCCGCAAGGCGGCGGCGACGTGCGCATCGTCGAAATGGGGCTGGAACGCGTCGATCCACGCATAGCTGTTGGCGAACGGCACGCCGTGCGCCAGCGGCGGCACCGCGTTCACCTGCAGGTGGTCGTGCGCGTTGATCAGGCCGGGGAAAACCAGATGGTCGCGCAGATCGATCCGGTAGGCATCGGGGGGCGACGAGGTCGCCACGCGACCGCATCGCACGGACAATGGCGCGCGCGATACGCCTTCCGGCAAAACGGTGCCTGCATGATGAAGACAGACGCTCGGCGATGGTGGCATGGCGTCCACCGCGTCACCGGCGCCGCATCACGATGAGGAAGTGATCGCCCATGTCGCGCAGCAACGGCAGCCCACCAAAGCGATCGTCCAGCCAACCCAGTCGCTCGCACCAGCGGCGATGCCGGCGGTAATAGTCCACCAGATAGGGCGGCGGCAGGAACAGGCTGAGTGCGCGGTAGCTTTCCAGCGTGAAGTGTTCGGCGAACGCGCGATAGAACTCGCGCGGCAGGTAGTAGTAGGTCCAGATCGTGTGGCGGTTCATGCCCACCGCCGTGGCGCCACGACTGGCGCGTACGCCGGCCCGCTTGAAGCGGCCGCGCGACACGTAATGCAGCACTTCCCACGGGCAGATGCGACCAATGACGGAAAAAACCAGGTGACCGCCGGGCCTGAGCAGTCGAGCGCATTCACCCGCGACGGATGGCATGTCGGGAACGCAATTGAGGGGCCCGAAGTTCGAGTAGATGCCGTCGAACTGCTCCTGGAGTTGGTCGAGCTGATGGATGCCGAGATGCGTAGCCGTCACGCGGGATTCCATTCCGGCGACGGCGGCACGCGACCTCGTGCGCCCGACCATCTGAGGGGACCAGTCGGTGGCGGTCACCTGGTAACCACAACGTGCAAATTCGATGGCGTCGATGCCGGTGCCGCAACCCAGGTCCAGCAGGTTCGAACCCACCGGGACCTTTTCCAGCACGGTTTCCCACAGCGACACGCGCATGCGCTGGATCAGCTCGTTGTTGCCGCGCGGGCCATCGTAGTCGGCGGCCACGCTGTCGAAAGCGTGCTGGGTATCGAGCAGCTGGCCTTCATCCAGCGATGAGGCCCAGGCGCTCCTGCGCTCCATCCGCACGGCGCCGTTCGGCGTGCTTCCCAGTCCGTGTTGCCCGCTCATGTCCATTCACGCTCCGACTCGCTGCCTTCGACAGATGCCACGCGCCGCGCGCGGCACGGCGTCATCCCTTCTGCGGTGAGTGCCCTGGCATGCGGCTTTGGTTGAATGATTCGCGCCAGGCGCCGCGAGGAGGACGCGCCTGGCTACGCCCTGCGGCGTGCGGCATTTCGGGCGACACCGGCGAAAACGCCCAGCCCGAGTCCGGCCAGCAGGCCGATGCCGTAGGTCAGCACGGGATTGGGAAACGCCTGCCGCTCCGGCACGTAGACGGGCCACGGCAAGGACGTCTCGTAGGTGAAATTGGCGCTCAGGCGCGTCGCCAGATCGCTCTGCTGCATTTGCAGGCTGCGGATGTCCTCGTTGCGGCTGGCCAGCAACACGCTGGCCAGGGAGGCGCCCTTGCCGCTCGCCTCGTCCTTGCTCGCCGCCTGCATCAACCGGTCGCGATCGGCGATCGCCATCTTCAGCTCTGCCTGCACTTCGTCGAGGCGGGTGCGTGCCAGCGACAGCGGCGTGGACTCCATGTCCCGGTGCACGGCGCGCAGGCGTTCGACCGTCGCCTCGGCAAGCTGGCGCGCCTGTGCCGGCGAGTCGCCACGCACATTCACGCGCACCATGGGCCCCGCATACGGCAGTGGTTCGAGCTTCATGCTCTTGCGATAGAGCTGCGCCGCGCGCGAATCGCGCGCCAGCCCGAGGCTGCCGGTGACGCCGTCCTGGAAGGCGGCGGTCTGCAGCCTTTCCAGCACGCGTGCGATCGGCTCCACCTTGGGATCCTGCCCCGGTGGCACCTGCCCCACCTGTCCGATCAGGATCCACGCCGACGCTTCCCATTGCCGGCGCACCAGATGCGCGAACGCATAAGTGCCCGCCAGCACCAGCAACAGCACGGCCAGGCACCACTTCCATTCGCGCAGCAGTATCCGCCACATGTCGATCAGGTAGATCTCGTCTCTTTCCATGGTCGTCGGCTCTTTGAAGTTCATGTCGATATCCCGATGGCAGCGGTGGCTTCGCGACGGTTCGGCAGCAACACCACCAGTGCCTGCAGCAGCAGGCAGACGGCGATGAAACCGGCATTGGTCCAGGTGAATGCCTGCGGCGCGAACGGCGACATCAGGCAGACGTAGGACATGCGCAGGAAGATCAGCAGGCCGAACAGCGATACGCGCGGATACAGGCGCGAGACACTCCAGCGCAGCCATGCATACAGCGCGATCATCGAGGCGATGGCACCGACCGGACCCAACGCCAGCAGGAACGGCAGGAACTCCGAGCCCACGTTTATGTTCGACGCATCCAGCGGAATATCGGTGCCGGCCGTGGCCACCGAGCCCGCCATCGGCACGACCTGGTTGATGAGGAACGTGGCGTTGGCATAGTGCTTGGCTAGCAGCGACGCGAAGTTGTACGGCCCCGCGCTCGCATACAGCAGCAACCATCGGATGCCCGCCGGCATGGCCCGATAGTCATCACTGAACGGCAAGGTCACCGTTTCCAGCGTGCCGGATCGCAGCACGCCAAGCACGGAAAACACCGTGGCACCGACGATCGCCAGCACAAGCACCGTTTTCCAGGGCAACGGGCGCGACGCGTCCCTGCGGAAAACCATCACGAGGGCGGTCGAGAACAGCGCAGCGAAGATCCGGTTGCGGTCGATCACCAGCACGGGAAAGACCAGGCCGATCAGCACCAGCGTGGTGCGCAGCCATTTGTTTCGCGTGCACAGCATGCCGATGGGCGGCAGCACCCAGCACATGTCGGAAATGTGGCGCACGTGATCGCGCCCGCCCTCCATGCGTGCATAGGACGACGGCGCGTCGAGCAACGGGATCGGGAACAGCGTGAGATCGAGCACGCAGAACACGATGATGAGGGCGGCGAACGCGAGCGCCACGAAGGATTCGCGCGTACCGACATAACGATACGCCAGGAACGCGGCCGGCGACGGCAGGCGCAGCCCTGCCATCACGTCGAACGCCATGATGGCGCCGGCGACCGTCATGAGCAGCACGATGCCTTCCATGTAGCCCGGCGGCAGGTCGTAGACGAACATCGTGAGCCCGCATGTCAGCAGCATGGGCAGGCAGAGATAGGCCGATGGCAATCGCAGCAAGGCCCTCATGCGCCCTCCGCCAGATGCAACGCCGTGCGCAACTTGATCCGTGAGGCCGCGACCAGCGACAGGTACACCAGCATGTGGATGGCCACCGATGCGAACCGCCGCTGCAGGAACGCGATCTTCGCCCCGAGGTAATGCGACTGCGCCCTCAGCAAGGTGCGATACGGCTCCTGGAACAGGCACTCCCGTCGCATCGCCACGTTCTGCGCTTCGAGCAGGTTGAGAACCCTCGCCCTGCCGTCTCGCGTGCGGCTCAGGTTGGTGCCGTGGATGCGGTATGCGCAGACGTTCACGTCGATGAAGCCGATGGCGTCGTGAGCCGCCAGCCGCAGGAAGAAATCCCAGTCGTCGATGCGCAGGCTTTCGCTCCATCCCGCCACGGTCTCCAGCGCGCGCTTGCGCACCAGCGCCACCGGCCCGCCGATCGCCCATTGCGTGATGACCGCCAGGCGGATGCCTTCGTCCGATGCATAGAGGCGCTTGTCGGCACGATGCAGATCGCGCATGCCGCTCTCGTGCAGTTTGCGACCGTCCTGGTCGACCACCACCGAATCGCCGATCACCGCCCACTTGCGCGCATGCGCCGACAGGTAGTCCACCATGGCCGCCAGTCCGCCGGGCAGCAGGTAGTCGTCGCTGGCGCCCAGGCGAAGGAACTCGCCCCGCGCACGCGCGGCCAGTTCGTTCAAGGTGGCCGCGATGCCGCGATTGTCGCGCTGCACGTATTCCACCGGAATCTCGTGCCGGTGCCGCGCTATCCACGCATCGATCCGCGCGGCGGTGCCATCCGTGGAGCCATCGTCGATGATGACGAGTTCCTTGGCCGGATACGGGTCCTCAAGCACGCTGTCCAGGCAACGCTCGATGAAGCGCTCGTGGTTGAACGCTGGAATGAGGATGGAAACCAGCGGCATCGCCGGCGCGCTCATGGGTATTGCGGCGACCATTGCCCCAGCCCTCCCAGAAAACGACGCGCGACCCACGCGTTGAACAGGAAATACAGCGTGTAGTTGGTCGCGAAGGCGTACACCGCGCCAACCAGGCCGAAGGTCGCCGTGAACAGATACACCAGCCCGAGGTAGCTGGCCGCGAACACGCACTCGGATACGACGAACAGCCGTGTCATCGCCTTCGCCAGCATCAGGTAGGACAGGACGAACGACGCGATCTTGATCACGTCGCCCACCAGTTGCGGACCGTACAGAACATTGGCGGGCGCGAACCCCTCGCTGAAGAGCAGCACGGTCACCCAGCCACGCGCGACGAAGATCGCAAGGGCGGCCAACGCCACCAGCGGCAGCAGGAAGCGGTAGGCATTGCGTATTTCCAGCGCGAGCAGCGCGCGATCGTCGATCGAGGCGAGCTTGGGCAGGTAATAGACGTTGATGGCCGTGGTGATGAACAGCAGGTAGGCGTCCGACACCTTGCTCACCGCCTGCCAGTAACCCACCTGCTCCCATCCGAACTGCGCGGCCAGGTGATCGCGCACCGCGATGTTCACCAACGGCGACAGCAAGGCGGCGGTGAGCGTCATCACCGAGAAGCCGGCAAGGCGCCCAATCATCTCCCGGTCGAATCGCAGCCGCAGCATGCCGCGCTGGAAATACGGGCTGCGCCACCAGGCCGGCACGCCCACGGCCAACCACAACGTCTGTCCCAGCACCAGCGCCAGCAGCGCGCCGTACAACTGCAACCAGTGCGACAGCCACGCTACCAACGCCACGTTGAGCACGGAGCCGGCGATCTGCACCAGCGCCAGGCGACGCACGTCCATGAAGCCGTTGATCACCGCCAGCACATAGTTGGCCAGCGCGATACCCAGCTGCGCCACGGCAAGGATGCGGATGAGATCCGCGTAGCGTCCGTCGCCAAGCAGCCAGTGGGCCAAAGGCACGCTGAAGAGCAGCGTGACCACGCCCATCAGCAGCGACGCGCCAAGCGCGTACCACAGGGCCGCGCCGAGCAGGCGCTGCAGGCGCTGAGAGTCGTCGCGATACTCCGCCACGTACTTCACGATGCCCGCGCTGATGCCCCCGCCCGCGAGCACGGCGAGCAGCGACATCAGGCTCATGAACTGGCCCAGCCTGCCCACGCCTTCGGGCCCCGCGAACCACGCCACGAGCTTGATCACCACGAGACCGGCGAGCAGGCGTGCCGCAGTGGATGCGGCGGTGTAGATGCTGGCGCGCATGAGGTTCATGGCGCGCCTCCGAAGGCCTGGCAGGCGTCGATCACCTGATGGATGGCGTCCTCGTCCAGCGTCGGCCCCATGGGCAGGCTGAGCACCTCGCGGTGAAGGCGTTCGGTCAGCGGCAGCCGCAGGTCATGCAACCGCGGATAGGCCGGCTGCAGGTGCGGCGGCACCGGATAATGGACCTGGCTCTGCACGCCATGGTGTTGCAGGTGCCGCTGCAAGGCATCGCGTCGGTCGCTGCGCACCACGAACAGATGCCAGGCGTGGCGTTCTTCGTCGAGCACGGTCGGCAGCAGCACGTTCGGATGCCGGATGGCCGCCAGGTAACTGCGCGCCACCGCACGTCGAAGCGCGATGTCCTCGTCCAGGTACTTCAGCTTCACCCGTAGCAACGCGGCCTGCATCTCGTCGAGCCGCGAATTGATGCCCTGGCAAGCGTGGTGGTACTTCGTCTCGGAACCATAGTTGCGCAGCGCGGCGACACGGTTGGCGAGTGCGTCATCATCGGTGACGACCGCACCGCCGTCACCCAGCGCGCCCAGGTTCTTGGTGGGAAAGAAGCTGAAGCCCGCCGCATGGCCCCAGGCACCGGCCTTGCGTCCCTCACTGCTTGCACCATGCGCCTGTGCGGCGTCCTCCACCAGCAGCAGCCCGTGCTGTCGCGCCACTGCGGACAGCGCGGCCATGTCCGCGAGCTGGCCGTACAGATGCACCGCCATGATGGCGCGCGTGCGCGGCCCGATGGCGTCCTCCACGCTTACGGGATCGAGATTGAACGTCGTCGGATCCGGCTCGACGGGCACGGGCACCAGCCGGTTCTCGGTGATCGCCAGGAAGCTGGCGATGAAGGTATTGCCCGGCACGATCACTTCATCGCCCTCGCGCAATAGGCCGAGCTCCTTGTAGCCGCGCAGGATCAGCGACAGCGCATCGAGCCCGTTACCCACGCCCACGGCATGGCGCACGCCGCAATAGGCGGCGAATTCCCGCTCGAACGCGGCCACCTCCTCGCCGAGGATGTACCAGCCCGAATCGATCACGCGGGCTGCCGCGGCCTTCAGCTCGTCCGCGTGCCGCGCGTTCATGTCCCTGGCGCTGAGAAAGGGAACGCCCATCAGAGCGTCCACTCGTAGAAATCGTGCGCGATGCCGCGGGCGCCGAAGTACTCCTTCTGCGCGACCAGGCCGCCATTGAGCACCTGGCCCTCCTGCTCGGTGGAGATCCCGAACGAGAAATAGTGGCGCCCCGCATACCGGCCGATGAGTTCCGCCAGTAGCAGGCTGAGCGCATTCAGGCGCCGCCCTTCTTCCGACGCGGCGAGGTACTGGGTATGCACGACGCGACCGAAGTCGTAGACCACCGCACCAGCGAGCAACGCGTCTTCGCGTCGCGCCTCGTAAAGCACGATGTGTTCGGGAAAACGCGACTGCAGCAGACGCAATTCGTCCAGGCGATGGGTGGGCACCGCGTCATGCCTGCGCAGCACCTCGGTCAGCAGCACATGAAAGCTCGCCGGATCGGCGTTCGGCTGGATCCGTATGCCGGCGTCGCGCGCCTTGTTCACCGCGCGCCTGCGCTCGTCGGTGAAGCGAAAGGGTTCCCGCAGCGCAATTACCGATGCGATATCGCGTCGCCTCAGCCGAGCGCCGGACCGATGCAGCGCGTAGAGGTCTTCCTCGGCAGGAAAGCTGTGAAAGACGTGCGGCACCGCCTTGTAGATGAGTCTGTCGATGCCCTTCGATCGATAGAACCCGGCGATCTTCCCGAACACCTCCAACGTCGACTCCGCGCGCAACGCGCTGGTGGAGATCAGCCCGCCATAGGTGAGCCCGCCGTGGCTCGCCACTGTGCTGCCCTGCATGTTGGCGGGCAGCACGGCTACCGGCACGCCGTTGCGTTCGACGATGAGCGAACAGTCGACGAACCGATCCGCGTGGTAGTCCATGTATCCGCGCCGGTGCAGCAGCACGCCATTCCTCGACTCGGCAATTACCGTGTCCCAGGCATCCGCATCCTTGGCCTCGTAGGGCCTAACCGTGAGCATGGAAGCCACCATTGCGCCGCGGCAACGCAGCTTCGGCCAGGCCGAAACCGTCCACGCCCATGTCGTTGCCGTTGTAGAACATCAACAGTTTGTCGCGCTGGCGGATCAGCGAGGGATAGCAAATGACCCGCGAATCCCATCCGCTGGACGACAGCGAGAGGCCCAACGCTTCGTCGTGGCGCTCCCAGTGGATGCCGTCGGCGCTGTAGGCAAGCCCGGGGAAGTATTCGCCCGTGATGTTGCCTCGCGTGAAATACATGGCGTAACCGTCGCCCCAGCGGTAAACACGCGGACGGCCGATACGGTATTCGTTGCCGCGCGGCTGCAGGCACACATGGTCTTCGCGCGGTATGGCCGCCAGGTCGTCCGTCGCCACGCAGCGAATGTGGTATCGCGGAAACGGACGTCCGTCGATCACTTCCCAGTCGTCGCCCACCGCGTACCACAGCCGCCAGCGATCGCCTTCGCGCAGCACCGAATGCACGGCGCCGATGGTGCTGCGCCCGGGCGCGCGATCCAGTATCGGCGTTTCCTGGATGCGTTCGAAGCGTTCGCCGCCATCGCGCGAAATCGCCAACCCGGTGAAGGCGAGGAACTTGGCCCGCGCCACGCGCTGGAAGCCCACGTAGAACATGTACAGGCCATCGGATGTATCCACGAAGTCGCCCAGGATCATGCCGCTGTCGTCGAAGCATCCACCCCGGCCGACATCCAGCACCGGCTCGCCGCTGATGCGCACGATCGACGAGGGATCGTCGGCCAGCACGTCCACGTAGCCGATCCGGCTGACGCCATCCTCGTCGCGAAAGCCCGCGTAGACGCGGATGAGGTCATCGTCGATGCGCCACGGCGTGGGGGTCAGCGCCGAATGCGCCATCCAGCCACCCACGCCCTGATGGGCGGTGCCGAAAACCAGCCCCTTTTTGGTCCAGTCGAACATGGGCGTCAAAGCCTCACGTCGAGGCTGGAGCGATCGGGCACCGCGCGCGCGGGCGAACCCACATAGACCCGCCCCGCCTCCGTATCGCGAGTGACCAGCGCACCGGAGCCGATCACGTTGTCCTGTGCGACCTTCACGTGATCGTTGAAGGTGGTGTTGACGCCGATGAAGCTGCTTTCGCCGATGTCGCAGTAGCCCGAGATCACCGCGTGCGAGGCGACGAATACGTTGTCCCGGATCACCGTGCGGTGGCCCACGTGGTTGCCGCTCCACAGGATGCAGTTGTTGCCGATGCGCACGAACGGCTGGATGACGTTGTTCTCGAAGATGAAGCTGTTCTCGCCGATCTCCGCGTTGCGCCATACGAAAGCGCGCGAGCTGACGTAGGTCGCGAAGCGGTATCCCCTCGCCTTGGCATCCAGGTAGAAGCGCGTGCGCAGTCGGTTGAGCTGGCTGGAGGGAATGGCCACGAATACGTCGTAGTCGGACGGCGGGTAATGCGTTTCCAGTTCCTCATAGGGAACCACGGGCCGGTCGGCCAGCGTGGGCTCCCGCAGGTATTCGCGCTCGACGCTGAAGGCGGCCACGTCGTAGTCGCTGTCGTGCTGGAAGTATTCGCAGGCAATCAACGCAAGCTCACCCGCCCCGATGAGCACCAGTGGCTTGGCGTGGCGCTGATCAGGTGTCGCCATCGTCAGCGCTGCCCCGAGCATGCTGCCATGTCGCCCAGGTAGGCGGTGCCAACCTCCTGCAGGAACAGGGCGTAGTCGGTGATGTAATCCGCCGGATCGTACAGCTGGTCAGCCAACACCATCAGCACGCAATCCTCGGTGAAGTCGTACATCTCGCGCCACACCATGCGACGCAACAGCAAGCCTTGCGACGGATCGTTGAGCACGACTTCGCACGGCCCCCTGCCGTCGTCGATCAGGAAGGTGACCGAACCACGCACCGTCACCGCGAGCTGGTTGAGGTTGCGATGGGCGTGCATGCCACGATGCACGCCGCACTTGGTGGAGAACAGGTAATACACGCGCCGGATCTCGAACGGCACGTTGAGGTCCTGCTCCAACGAAATGAGCATGCCGCGGTCATCGCCATGCTGCTGCAACTGGATTCGTTCGATTTCCATGTCCGTGGCCAGGGCGAGAACGTTCGAGGGCGATGCTGTTAGCTGAGTGCCGCGTGACTTGCGAAAGGTTGCGCTCGCACGAGCGGGGCGCTGCTTGTGCGTATTCGCTTGGCATCAGTGGGTGTCTTGGTCGAACATGCCTCGCGGCGCACGCAACCTTTCGCCACCCTCGCGGCACTCACCGGAAAACAGCGTCCCACTGCATGAGCATTTCCGATAAAGCGATGCGAGGATCAGCGAACGAAACGCATCGGTGGGCACGTCGCTCCGGCGGTGGGCACATCGCGCTGCTCAAGGATGGCGGATGATCCAAACAGCTGGACCTGCTGCTTCGCACCGGCATCTTTCGTGGAATGCGCACCTCGGGGCGTCCGCCCGTATAAAATCCGAAGGGGCTTCAGACCGGGGAGCGGCGCATGCGCCGAAAGCATCGTGCAGGTCGTGTGGCGGCCGGATGCGCACGTGGCCTTGACGGGATCCGCGAGCGCCGGCACCCGGTTTACGCTCAGGCCGGCGGGTGTTCGCCGTGGCATCGCCGGCAGGCCTGAGCAACCCGTGGCCGCGCCATGCCCCTTGCACGCAACCCTGCCCTGCCTTCCATGGCGCAGGGGCAACGACGGCGCCGCGCATCGTCCCTGGTATTTTCTTGCGTTATGCCTGAGCTGCCTGCCTTTGGCCGTCCACGCGCAGTCGTCGAGCGTGAGCGGCACCGTGGCGCTGAGTTCACAGCTGGTGGATCGCGGCCAGGCCGTGACGCCGCAAACGCCGGTGCTGCAGGGTGCCCTGTCGTGGTCCTTTGCGAAAGGCTGGTCGCTGGGGGCATCGGCCAGCGTGGAGGCACGAAAGCCGGACCGCTTCGCCGAAGCGCTCGCCCAGATCGCCCGTTCGTGGTCACTGTCGCCGGACTGGCAAATGCAGGCCAACCTCGTCTACTACGACTACCCCGGCAATCCACAGGCGCACAGCTTCGACCGCACCGAGGCCGGGCTGGGCTGGATCTACCGGGACGTGCTCACTCTGGGCGTCGCCGCCATCTACCCCGTGGGCAAGACCGACCACCACCTCTATGGCGCCGCCGACATCGGCTTCCATTGGCCGCTGCCCCGGCATTTTTCGCTCTCCGCCGGGCTCGGTATCACCCAGACCACCTATTCCTACTACGCGTACTATAGGCACACGCGCTACGACTACGACCGCCGGGACACTTACAGCTATGGCCATGCCGGCCTGCTCTGGAACAACGGCCCCTGGCGGCTGGAGGTGGACCGCGTGGCGACTTCCGGGCTTCCGCACCGGATGGGCTATCCGGATACGGCCCCGTGGGTGGCTACGATCTCATGGTCGTTTTGACCCTGCGGCACAACCTTTTGGCGCTGGCGGGGCACTCACGCGGCAACCCACCATCGTTTTGAGACGGCCATGAACGAAGCCGACATCGATGCAGACGCGACCGACCGCATGCTGCTTCAACGCATGTCGGCCGGCGATCGTGCCGCATTGGCTGTGCTGTATCGCAGCTACCACGGTCGCCTTTGCCGCTTCCTCTCGCGACTGACGCGGCGTCCCGACGTCATCGAGGAAGTCATCAACGACTGCTTCTGGATCGCGTGGCAGAAGGCGGGCACCTTCCACGGCGACTCGCGCGTCTCCACCTGGATCATCGGCATCGCCTACCGCTGCGGCCTCAAGGCGCTTCGCCAGCATGGCGATGAACCGGTGGAAGAAGACATGCAGTCGGAGGACCGCTTTCCTGCCCACTGTCCCGACGAAGACCGGGAGCTGCGCGACTGGCTGGCGAAAGGGCTCAGCCGGCTCTCCGCCGACCAGCGCGTCGTGGTCGAGCTGGTGTATGGCCTGGGCCATACGCTCGACGATGTGGCGGTCATCATGCAGTGCCCGGTAGGCACCGTGAAGGCGCGCCTGTTTCATGCGCGGGTCAAGCTGCGCAACACCCTGCCGGCGCTTGCGGGAGAACCGCCCATTCGCAAAGAGAGCATGTCATGAAGCTACCTACGGACATCGGCAAGGACTGTGCCCGCGCCTGGGAGGCGATGCCCTGGTCGTTACAGAACAGCGCGAGCCAGGAACAGGATGAATGGCTCACCCGGCATCTCTCGCAGTGCGAGGCGTGTCGTGCCGAGTTCGAACAGCAAAGCCGCCTGCGACTGGCCATCTCGCTGCCACCTGATATCACGGTGGACGCCGATGCAGGCCTGCGTCGCCTGCTCGCGCGCATCGATGCGCCCGATACGCACGCGACTGCACATCGCCCGCGCACCAGTTGGGTAACGCGCGCCCTGGTGGCCGCCGTGCTGATGCAGGCCATTGGCATCGGCGTGCTCGGCGCGCGGCTGTGGTCGGAAAGCCAGGCGAACTACCGCACGTTGAGCCAAGCCACCACGCCCCTGCCCGCCGGTGCCATCCATGTGGTGCCCGACGAGACGATGAAACTGGCCGACTGGAACGGTCTGCTCCACACGCTGCACCTGCAGGTGGTGAGCGGCCCGAATGACGTGGGCGCGTACACCGTGGTGGCGTCGGGCAGCTCTGCGTCATCGCGCGATACGCTGCAGAAGCTGCGCGCCACCCAGGGCATTCGTTTGGCCGAGCCTGTCGCTTCCGCCCCATGAAGCATGGCGTTCCCGCATGCCTGCTGATCGCGGCGATGGCCGCGCTGGCTGCCTGCACGCCACCGCGCCCCACCGCGCCCGACAGCGGCGACACGTCGCAAGGCCCGATCGCCAACGTGCAGACGATGGATACGAGTCGCGACATCGTGCTGGCGGTGGCCAACCCGCTCGACCCGCCGGCGACACACGCCGGCTCCAGTCTGCTCGGCTACACGCCCGCCGGTGCCTACGGCGCCGGCCAGCGCGCCGTGTCCACGCTGGCCGCGCTCAAGCAGAGCTACGGCATCCGCGAGATCACCGGCTGGCCCATCAAGTCGCTGGACCTCTATTGCATCGTGCTTGAACCGCCGGCAGGCATGACCCGCGAAGCGCTGCTCGAGGTGCTTTCCAAGGACAGCCGCGTGCAACTGGCGCAACCGTTGCAGGACTACGCCGTCTACGCCGACACCACCCAAGGCGCGCACCGGTACAACGACCCGTACGCGAACCTGCAGCGCGGCTTCGTCGAAACCGACGCCGCACTCGCGCACAACGTCACGCGAGGTGACGGCGTGCACGTCGCCATCGTCGATACCGGCGTGGACATGATGCATCCCGATATCCAGGGCAGCGTCGCGCAGGCGCGCAACCTGGTGGATGCCAACGTGGCGTCGTTCAACGCAGACAGTCATGGCACCGAGGTCGCCGGCATCATCTCGGCCATCGGCGACAACCACCAGGGCATCGTGGGCATCGCGCCCAAGGCGATACTCAGCATCTACAAGGCGTGCTGGTATCTCCCCGGCTCGAACACCGGCGCACACTGCAACTCCTTCACGCTCGCCAAGGCCCTGGCCGCGGTGATCGACACCGATGCGCGCATCGTCAACCTGAGTCTCGGCGGCCCGGCCGATCCGCTGCTCAACCGACTGCTCGGCGAACTGCTGCGACAAGGACGCATCGTCGTTGCTGCCATGCCTCCCGAAGGCAACAACGGTGGATTCCCCAACGACACGCCTGGCGTCCTCGTGGTGAGGGCCGGCTCTTCCTCTTCATCGCCGCCGGGCGTACTCAGTGCGCCCGGCAACGACATCCTCACCACCCAGCCCGGCGGCGGTTATGACTTCACCACCGGCTCCTCGATGGCCGCCGCGCACGTGAGCGGCATCGTCGCGTTGCTGCTGGCCATGGCGCCGAAGCTGGATGCGCGTACCGTGCATGATCTCCTTCTGCGCACCAGCAAAACCACCAACGGCAAGCTGCAGGTGGATGCTGCCGCCGCCGTGGCCACGCTTCGTACGCAACATCCCGCGTCGCCCTGAGCGCGCTACGTCGTCCACGCCAGGAGAAGCCCGGTGAAAAACAGAGACAGTGCGGTGCGCCCTCTGCCCGATGTCGGCATCGACGCGACCGCCGGCGCGGCTGGACGGCTCGACTGGGTCGGCATGGAAGGCATTGCGCTGCCAGTGTGCTTCGATGCAGGTGGCGGTGAAGTGCAGCGCGTGGCCGCGACGGTCGATACCTTCGTGAACCTGATCCACGCGCAGCAGCGTGGCATCCACATGTCACGCCTCTATCTGTTGGCGGATGCGCACCTTGGCGGCAAGCCCGTCGATGCGGCATCACTGGAACGATTGCTGCGCGCTTTCCTGCATTCACACGAAGGCATGGCCGATCGTGCCTGCATCCGCCTTCGCTTCGATATGCTCGTGCGTCGTGCGGCCCTGCGTAGTGACAACCATGGCTGGCGCTCGTATCCGGTGCGCCTGGAGGCGAGCCTGTCGGAACACGGTTTCCGTTTCGAACTCGGCACCGACGTGGTTTATTCATCCACCTGCCCCGCGTCGGCGGCGCTTTCGCGCCAACTCATCCAACATCAGTTTGCCGAGGCCTTTCCGCCCGGCGCTTCGTTGGATCATGCCGGCGTCATGGCATGGCTAGGCGGCGAACGAGGTATCGTCGCCACACCTCACGCACAGCGAAGTACGGCGAGCCTTCGCGTGCGATATGCATCGAAAGCACAACTACCTTTGATCGCGTTGCTTGATCGCGTCGAACAGGCGTTGGGGACGGCCGTCCAGACGGCCGTCAAGCGTGAGGACGAACAGGCTTTCGCGCTCGCCAATGGCGGCAACCTCATGTTCTGCGAAGACGCGGCGCGTCGGATCCAGCACGCGCTTGACGGCGATGCGGCCATTGCCGGCTTCAACGTCCGCGTGGCCCATCATGAGAGCCTGCATGCCCACGACGCGGTGGCTTATGTGCAGGGTGGCACGCTAGAAGACGTCATGTCTTCTCCGCCCGCCGCGTGGTTTCCATGGTGAGTAGCGGCAAGACCGGCTGAGCCGCTTCAGGACTTGCCACGCGCCGAAAAGGGTGGCGCACGACAGCGCATGCTTTCTGGCCGCATCGCGGCTCTGCTAACGTGAGGTCTTTCCAATGCCGGGGGACCCCATGCTGCGCCATTGCCTTGCTGCCGCCATCGCATTCGCCATCGCCCTGCCCGCGGCCGCCATCGCAGCCGACCAGGCCCCGGCCCATACACCAACGCCGAAGGAGTTGCTGGCCAAGTCCCAGCCGCAGGAATGGCGCACGCCCGATCCGCAGAACCTGCTGATCATGAAACTACCCAAAGGCCAGGTGCTGATCGAACTGGCGCCGGATTTCACGCCGCTGCACGTCGACAATATCCGCACGCTGGTGCGCGAACACTATTTCGACGGGCTCGCCGTCGTGCGCGTGCAGGACAATTTCGTAACCCAGTGGGGCGACCCGGAAGACGACGACAACGGCGACAAGAGCAAGCTCAAGCCGCTGGGCAGCGCCAAGGCCAAGCTGCCGCCGGAATACACGCGACCGTTCGATACGAAGTTGCCGTTCACGCGATTGCCCGACGGTGACGTCTACGCGCCGGAAGTCGGCTTTTCCGAAGGCTTCCCGGTGGGACGCGACAAGGCCCATGGACAGGAGTGGCTCACGCACTGCTACGGCATGGTGGGCGTGGGGCGCGACGCCGACCCGGAAACCGGCAGCGGCACCGGCCTGTACGTCGTGATCGGCCAGGCACCTCGTGGACTCGACCGCAACCTCGCCGTGGTCGGCCGCGTGTTGCAAGGCATGGAATATCTCTCGGGCCTGCCGCGCGGCACCGGCCCGCTGGGCTTCTACGACAAACCGGAGCAGCGCGTGGGCATCAGCGCCATCCAGCTCGCCTCCGAACTGCCGCCGGACCAGCGACCAAAGATCGAAGTGCTACGCACCGACAGCGCCACGTTCACCGCGTTGATCGAAGCCAAGCGCAATCGCCGCGACGACTTCTACCGCAACCCGGCCGGCAAGATCGACCTGTGCAGCATCAACATCCCAGCCCGCGAGGCGAAGGCGCAACCCTGAGCTGCGCCTTGCCGTTCCTACTTCGAAACACGACCTGCCCGCCTGGTGATGCGGCGCCACGCCCATCGCCAGGCCAGTGCCAGCGGCAACAGCAGCAGCAGGAACGGCAGGCCATAAGCGAGCGCGGATAACGCGTCTCCAACGCCATCGATCAGCCGGTCGAGCAGGCCGCTGAACGACTCACCGAGCCGATGCCCTCGCGAGCCCGCATCGGCATCGTGGAAATCCAGCTCCAGCAGGTTGGTGTCGAGCCGCCGCTGCTGCGTGGCGGCCTCGCCCTGCAACGATTCACGTTGCTGCTGCACCTGCGCCTGTTCATGGCTCAATGCAATCAGGTCGGCAACGGCCAGGTCCTTGCGTGAAGCCAGTTCGTCCAGCCGCTTGGCATAAGCATCCAGTTGCGCCTGCCTGCGCTGGTTGTCGTTCACCGCATCCGCCAGATCCTCCGCGTGCGTTTCACGCGAAACGAACTTGCCGCCTTGCCCTGCCATGCCGACGAGAGGCTCGACGGCACCCGGCGCGGCACGAACCACCAGCGAGGAGCGCCACTCACCCTGCTGGACGCGCAATACATTGCATGCGCCGAAACGCTGCGCTTCGCAGGCATTGCGCACCGCGTCGATCTTGCCGGCGATCTGCACCTGCGGCAGCTCGATGCCCACGTGATGTTCATAGGCCAGCTTGGCGCCCGCCTTGGCCGCCTCGCCGGTTACCGCACCCGGGGATACTTCCTGCTTCTTTGAACAGCCGGCCAATAAGGACACGGCCAGTACCGCGAACATCCATTTGCGTACGTGCATGACAACCCTTCCTGGATCCCGGTTCGGAACGAGTCTGCCACAGACCTCGCCGTCGACTTGCCCTTCTCGTCATTTCGATATATCGTTTTATTTAGTTATATCGAAATAAAGCCGTCATGCGCTCTCCTCCACACCCGGCCAAACCCGCACTGCGCGGCGATCCGGACCGTTCCGGCAGCCAACGCCTGCTGGGTCATGGCGACCTGAAGCTGTTGCTGCTCGCCCTGCTCGAACAGCAGCCAGGCCACGGCTACGAACTGATACGCCGGATCGCCGACATGTTCCATGGCCACTACACGCCCAGCCCCGGCGCCATCTATCCCACGCTGACCATGCTGGAAGAACTCGGGCTGCTGAAGGTCAACCAGGAGCACGGCGGTCGCAAGCTCTATGCCCCCACGGCGGCGGGCCGTCGATTCCTGGCCGACCACCATGACGCGGTCGACGCGATGACGCTACGTACACGCCACGCCGCGCGCACGGCCGCCAAGATGGCTTTGCCGCCCGCCGTTCGACATGCCATGCATGCGGTCAAGCATGCGTTGATGGCACGCGGCAGCGGTTGGAACGCTTCCGAGGCACGCCGCGTTGCAGCCCTGCTCGAGCACGCCGCCCAAGAGATCGCCGCTGAACCCGACGACTGATTCCCCTATCGAGAACATCCCCATGACCCGACATGCCCATCAGATGCAGCGCCACACCGTGGTTCTCCGTGAAATCGAGGTGCTGCGCACGGAACGTCTCACGCCGCACATGCAGCGCGTGGTCTTTGGCGGCGACGCGCTGCGCGGATTCCACAGCGCTTCGCCCGACGACCACACGAAACTGTTCTTTCCCAATCGTGCGGGTCAACTCGTGCTGCCTGCGCACGGCCAGGGGCGACTGGAGTTTCCCGAAGGCGTCGAACCTTCGCCCATGCGGGACTACACGCCCCGGCGCTACGACGCCGAAGTCAACGAACTCACCGTGGATTTCGTGCTGCACGGCGACGGCCCTGCCGCCGCATGGGCAGAACAGGCCAGGCCGGGGCAGCGCATCGGCGCAGGCGGCCCGCGCGGTTCGTTCGTAGTTGCGGAGGATTTCGACCACTACGTGATGATCGGCGACGAGACCGCGCTGCCCGCGATCGGCCGCTGGCTTGAAGAACTGCCGTACGGCACGCACGCCATCGTGCTGATGGAAATTCCCGGCAGCGCAGACCGGCAGATGCTCGAATCGCGTGCCCAGGTCGACTTCGCCTGGCTCGAGCGCAACAACCTGGATGCGGCGACCAGCCAGCTGCTGGAGCACGCACTGGCGCAGTTGCCGACGCCCGAAGGCGACACGTTCTGGTGGATCGCCGCGGAGTCATCGCGCGCGCGTCGCATGCGCCAGTATCTCTCCGACGAGCGCAACGTTCCCAAGGAATGGTTGCGCGCAACGGGCTATTGGAAGGCTGAAGGAAGCGACGACGAAGCGTGAATGGCATGAACTCCCGCTGAGCGCACGGACGCCATAACGACGAAAATTTGCCGTGGTCGCGGCTAAGAGTGATGTCGACGACCGGTGTCGGCCGGTCATGGCGGGAGGCAATGGATGTCCTGGCGCAGCCGAAGGCTCATATGGTTCGTCTACGCACCGGTGGCCTTCGTGCTGCTGTTGATCGCGGTGGCGGTCTTCATCGTCGCCACATTCGACTGGAATCGCCTCAAGCCGACCATCAACGAACGCGTGAGCCAGACCCTGGGCCGGCCGTTCGTCATCCAGGGTGACATTACGGTCAGCTGGGCCCGCGAGCCGGGCGAAGGCGGTCTGGCGGCCCTGGTGCCATGGCCCACATTGCAAGCGCGCGATATCGTCATCGGCAATCCGGACTGGGCCAAGCAACTCCAGTTCGCCCAACTGGACGCCGTGCGCTTCCGCCTCGCGCCGCTCCGCCTGCTGTTCCACCACGTGGAAATTCCCACCCTCTACGTCGTGCGTCCGCGCATCGACCTGGAGCGCGATGCGCAAGGCCGCGCCACCTGGGACTTCACTTTCGGCAAGAACAGCCAGCCGTCGAGTTGGGCGCTCGACCTGCACGCCGTGGGCTTCGACCACTCGGAGATCACCTTCGACGACGCCGTGAACAAGGCCAACCTGAAGATCACGGTGGAACCGCTGCAACAGGCCATCCCATACGATCAGATCGTGGCGCAACAGTCCGCAGACGCCGCCGAACAGGCGGGCAAGACTGCCGGCGCCGCGGCGCGACAGGCCTTGGTGAAAGCCAACGCCAAGAATGAAAACCAGCCGGCCAGCACACGCGCCGCCTATCAGTTCGCCTGGCAGGCCGAAGGCCGCTACCAGGGCGAGCCGGTGAAAGGCACCGGCAAGACGGGCGGCGTACTCGCCCTGCAGCAGACCGACCAGCCGTTTCCGCTGCAAGCCAACATCCACGTCGACGACAGCCACATCGCCTTCGTGGGCACGTTCACCGACCCTTTGCACCTGGCCGCGCTCGACATCCGCCTGTGGTTCTCCGGCACCAGCATGGCCAAGCTGTATCCGCTGATAGGCGTCACGCTGCCGGACACGCCACCATTCGCCACGCAGGGGCACCTGAAAGCCAACCTCAAGCGCGGCGACAGCCATTTCTCCTATGAGAATTTCCGCGGGCGTGTCGGCGGCAGTGATATCGCGGGCGACGTCACCTTCGACACCGGCGGTGCGCGACCGAAGCTGGGCGGCAATATCAAATCACAGGTGCTGCGTTTTTCCGACCTCGCCCCGCTGATCGGCGCCGACACCAATGCGGAGAAGCAGCGCCGCGGCGACGCCACGCCGCAACCCGCGGACAAGGTGCTGCCCGTCGAACCCTTCCGCACCGATCGCTGGCGGGCGATGGATGCCGACGTAACGTTCAGCGCCGGGCACATCGTGCGCGATGCGTCCCTGCCCATCGACGCGCTGTCCACCCACGTGGTCATGGACAACGGCGTGCTTCGACTGGATCCGCTGTCCTTCGACCTCGCCGGCGGCAAGGTCAACAGCAACCTGCGCCTCGACGGCAGCCGCACGCCCATGCAAGGCAACATCAAGCTCGGCGCGCGCCATCTCAAGCTGAAGGAGCTGTTTCCGAAATTCGACCCCATGCGAACCAGCTTCGGGGAAATCAATGGTGACGCCGCACTCGATGCGCGCGGCAATTCGGTGAGCGAACTTCTGGGCACGTCCAACGGCGAAGTGAAGCTGCTGATGAACGATGGCGCGATCAGCAAGGCGTTGCTGGAGACCGCGGGCCTCAACGTGGGCAACATCATCATCAGCAAGCTGTTCGGCGACAAGACCGTGAAGATCAACTGCGCCGCGTCGGACCTCACTGCCACCAACGGCCTGTTCCAGACGCGCCTGTTCGTGTTCGACACCGAAGACGCCACCGTACGCATCGACGGCTCGGTGAACTTCGCCAACGAGAAACTGGATCTGGACGTCCATCCGAA
This sequence comes from Dyella jiangningensis, assembly GCA_000632805.1. GTDB lineage: Bacteria > Pseudomonadota > Gammaproteobacteria > Xanthomonadales > Rhodanobacteraceae > Dyella > Dyella jiangningensis. The sequence goes on from CP007444.1 coordinate 2,839,582, forward strand.
CTCCAAGGGCCTGCGCGTGCTTTCGCTGCGTTCGCCGCTTTACGTGAAGGGCACCTTGAAGGACCCCGATGTGGGCGTGCAGCCGGGGCCGTTGATGCTTCGTGGCGGTGGTGCCGTGGCGCTGGGCGTACTCGCCGCACCGGTGGCCGCGCTGCTTCCGCTGGTGGTTGCAAGCAAGGGGGAACCCGACAATACCTGCGCCGCCGTTCTTGAACAGATGCGCGGCCCGTCGAAGACAACGCCGCCTTCGACCAAGAATCCGCCGAAAACCGCACAAAACCATTGACGCTGCACCAAGGACACGGCGGCGACGCTAGAATGCGCCGCCCCGTTCCCGCTGATGCACGTCCATGCAATCCGTCACCAAAGCCCGCTGGCAGATCCATTTCTGCGTCCTGCTATGGGGCTTCACCGCCATCCTGGGCAAGCTGATCACGCTGCCCGCCTTGCCGCTGGTGTGGTGGCGCATGTTGCTTGTTTCCGCCTCGTTGCTGCTGATGCCGCGCGTCTGGCGCGGGCTCAAGGCGATGCCCGTGCGATTGCGCTGGTCCTATGCCGGCATCGGCGTGCTCGTGTCGCTGCATTGGCTGACGTTCTATGCCGCGATCAAGCTCGCCAACGCGTCCGTCGCCGCTACCTGCATCGCCTTGGGGCCCGTGTTCCTCGCCCTGGTGGAACCATGGATCGCGCGACGCAAGTTCGATCCGCGCGAACTGCTGATCGGCGTGGCCGTCGTGCCCGGTGTGGCGATGGTGGTCGGCGGCGTTCCGGTCGACATGCGCCTCGGCATCGCCGTGGGTGCGTTCTCCGCGCTGCTGGTGGCCCTGTTCGGCTCCTACAACAAGCGCCTGGTGGAACACGGCGACCCGCTCACGGTGACCTGCATCGAGCTCGGCACCGGCACACTGTTCCTCACCCTGTTGGCGCCACTGCTGCCGCACACGGGTGCAGCCTTCGTTCTCCCTGGCTTGCACGATGCGACGCTGCTGGTACTGCTCTCGTTCGGCTGCACACTGCTTCCGTTCGCGCTTGCGCTGGTGGCGCTGCGCCACATGAGCGCGTTCGGCACGCAGATGGTGACGAACCTGGAGCCCGTTTACGCGATCGTGCTGGCCATGCTCATGCTGGGCGAGCAGCGCGAACTGGACGGCTGGTTCTATGCCGGCGTGGCGGTGATCCTCGCGGCGGTGTTCATGCATCCGCTGCTGAGCCGCCAGCAGGGAAAGACCACGCAGCCGGAACTGCTGGGCACGGCGGAAAGCCATAACGTCGTCGAGTGAATCGTCAGGCCCGCGCGACCAGCCATGCGCGCAGATGCTCGATGAAGGCGCGCACCTTGGCCGGCGGTTGACGGCCCGGATACACCGCATAGATGCCGCCTTCGGGCAGCGTGTACTGCGCGAGCAACGGCACAAGCCGGCCATCACGGATGTCGTCGGTGACCAGGTAATCCGGCAGCACGCTCACACCGGCGCCGTGGCGGACCAAGGCATGCGCCGCCGTCACGTTATTGGCTTGCGCGACCTGCTTCATGCGCACGGTACGACGCGATCCATCGGGCGCCGTGAAGGTCCAGCGCAGCGGTGAAGACAACAATGCCAAGGCCACCCATTCCAGCGACGGCAGCTCGGTCAAGCTGCGCGGCTCACCCCTGCCCGCCAGGTAAGCGGGCGACGCCACCAGCAACTGGCGAAAGCTGCCCAGCCGCGTCGAGCGCAGATTCGAATCGCGCAACCAACCCATGCGGATCGCAAGATCGAAGCGTTCGGCGATCAGGTCGCTTACGTGATCGCTCAGCACCAGGTCGGTCTGCAATTGCGGATGGCTGCGCATGAAGTCGGCCAGTGCGGGTGCCACCACCGAGGTGCCGTAATCGCTGGTCGCGGTAAGCCGCAGCGTGCCGGTAGGTTTCTCCTGGTTGCTGCCTACCTGCTCGATGGCCACCTCGGCCTCGCCAAGGATGCGGGCGCAGGCAGCGTGGAACGTGCTTCCCGCTTCGGTGAGCGTCATGCGCCGGGTACTGCGCAATACCAGGGTGACGCCGAGTTCCTGCTCCAGCTTCGCCAGATGCTGGCTTACCATCGCCTTGGTCATGCCCAGTGTTTCGGCCGCCGCCGTGAACGAGCCGGCATGCACCAGCGCCACGAATACCGCCAACCGGTTGAGATTCACTTCGCTGGACATGGGCACCTCACTGTCAAGCAAGACTTTACAGTGAATTCCCGTTTGATGCGTTTATCCGCGTCGATTCGAGGCGCATGCTTTACGCCAGCCCGGTACTGGCGACGCATTCACGCAACCCGCGCCATCGTCCGCCGGCACCCCACCCACGTTGCTGGAGTCCTGTCCATGAAGATTGCCCTGTTCGGCGCCACCGGCCATATCGGCCACGCCATCCTCGACGAAGCGCTGGCGCGCGGCTACGACGTCACCGCCATCGTGCGCGATCCATCGCGCCTGTCCACCCACAATCCCCGCCTCACCGTGGTCACCGGCGATGTCGGCAAGCCCGACACGTGGCTGGCCGCCGTGCGTGGCGCGGATGCCGTCGTCGCCAGCCTCTCCGCGCGTCGCGATGGCAACAACGATGTCATTCCGGTCAATGCAGCCGTGTTGCTGGACAACCTGCCCGCCGCAGGCGTGAAGCGCCTCGCGTGGGTCGGCGGCGCCGGCTCGCTGGAGACCGCTCCCGGTGTGCTGGTGATGGACGACCCGCACTTCCCCGAGGCCTGGAAGCCCGAAGCGGCCGGCCAGGGCAAGGCGTTGGACGTATTTCGCGCCAGCCAATCCCCGCTCGATTGGACGTTTATCAGTCCAGCCGCCCTGATCGAGGACGGCCCGCGCACCGGCAAGTACCGGGTTGGCGGCGACCAACTGCTGGTGGACGCCAACGGCAAGAGCCATATCAGTGTTCCCGACTACGCCGTGGCCCTGCTCGACCGCATCGAAAAAGGCGATGCGAGCCGCAAGCGCATCACGGTGGCCTACTGAGCCTTCGGCGGGCGGCCTCGGCCGCCCGCTCCCGTTTCACCGCCAGACGCGTTACAACCACCAGCGCACGCCGGCCACCCAGGTCGTTTCGCGGGCATGGAACACCGGCGCGCCTGGCGCTTGGGCATCGCCGTAGCGCCGCGTCCAGTTCACGCCGACATAGGGCGCGAATTTGCGGCTGAACTCGTAGCGCAGGCGCAGCCCGGCCTCCACATCCGACAGGCCCGACGACACGCCACGCTGTGGATCATCCTTACCGTACAGGTTGAGTTCGAGCTTGGGCTCCAGGATCAAGCGCTGCGTAAACAACAGTTCATAGCTGGCTTCGAGCCTCAACGCCGTGCGCCCCTGCTCGCCCGCATAGAACGTCGCCTGCGTTTCGAACCAGTACGGCGCCAGGCCCTGCACACCGACAGCCGCCCATTGCCGTGTCGGTCCTCGGCCGAAATCCTGCCGAGCACCTAACTGTGCATCCCAGAAACTGGTCCAGGCATGGCCCCACAACACATCGACGCGGCCTTCGGTGCCGTCGCTGCCGCGCTCGCCTTCGGTCTTTACCCACAGGCGATCGATGGGATTGCCCAGCCATCCCTCCGCTTCCCAGCTCGTGGCGTAGTCACCGGACGTGCTGCGCGTACGCTCGAGGCGATCGAACAGCAACATGCCCATGGCCGCGTCGTCATCCATCTGCATCAACGTGCTCATCTGCTCCCGCGTCATGGCGGGCATGACGTGCTGAGGCGGAGGCGGCGGCACATGGTCGTTGGGCGAAAGTGTCGCTTCGCCGTTAGCGGGCATGTCATGGCCCGAGTGGTCCATGCCGTCATGCGTCTGTGCGCTGTCGGCCGGCTTGGTTGCTGCGTGATGGCCCGCATGGGGATCGGAGGGCGGTGCATGCTCTGCGTGCTGCATGGACATGCCGGGCATGTCCTGCATGTCGGCACTTTGCGCCAGCAGCACTGATGGCGTACAGGCGCCCAGCGCCAGCGCGATGCCCGAAATCATTCGCCGTTTCATGCCACCACCACCTCGCGGAACATGCCCGCCTCCATGTGGTAGAGCAGATGGCAGTGGTACGCCCAGCGTCCTGGCGCGTCCGCACTCACGCGATAACTCACCTGCTGCGCCGGCTGCACCATCACCGTGTGCTTGCGTGCCTGGAACGAACCATCGGGTGACTCCAGCTCGCTCCACATGCCGTGCAGGTGGATGGGATGGGTCATCATGGTGTCGTTCACCAGCGTCACGCGCAGGTGCTCGCCATGGCGAAAGCGCAGCGGCTCCGCGGCCGAGGCGCGCTTGCCGTCGAACGACCACAGGTAACGCTCCATGTTGCCGGTGAGGCGCAGCGTGAGTTCGCGGTCGACATTCGGCGAGATCGGCGCATCGATCGCGTGCAGGTCCGCATAGCTGAGCACCCGGCGGCCGCTGTCGCGCAACCCCACGCCGGGATCGTCGAGGTTGCGTCGCGGCGTGGCCACGCGCATGTCGACCTCCGGCCCGGTCTTCAGCGAAGGCGCAGGCTCGTGGTGCATCGACATCGACATGCCGGGCATCGCCATCATGTCCATGCCGGACATGTCATGCCCCATGCCCCCGTGATCCATTGCGCCCATCATGTCGCCCATGCTCAGCAACGGACGTGGATCGAGCGACGGCACTTCGGCCGTCATGCCGATGCGAGGCGTAAGCGTGGCGCGTGCGTAACCCGTGCGATCCATGCTTTGGGCGAAGATGGTCCACGCGCGATCGGCGGACGGCTGCACGATCACGTCGTAGGTTTCGGCCGTACCGATGCGGAACTCATCCACGCTCACCGGCTCGATCGCCTGCCCGTCGGCCGCGACCACCGTCATCTTCAAGCCCGGGATGCGTACATCGAAGAAGGTCATCGACGAGCCGTTGATGAAACGCAGCCGGATCTTCTCGCCCGCATTGAACAGTCCCGTCCAGTTGCCGGCCGGCGTCTGGCCGTTCACCAGATAGGTATAGGCGACGGCGGAAACATCGGCCAGGTCGGTGGGGTCCATGCGCATCTGGTTCCACATGCGCCGCTCGGCCAACGCGCCCGAGAGACCGTCGCGCCCCGCATCGCGCAGGAAGTCGCCCACCGTGCGCTTGCCAACGTTGTAGTAGCCGCCCTGCTTCTTGAGGTTGGCGTAGATGGTTTCCGGATCGAGATCGGTCCAGTCGTTCAGCAGCACCACGTAATCGCGATCCGCCGCATGGCGCTCGCCGTCGCGCGGCTCGATCACGATCGGGCCGTACAGCCCGGTCTGCTCCTGGAAGCGCGAGTGGCTGTGATACCAGTACGTACCCGCCTGGTTCACCGTGAAGCGATAGACATATTCGCCACCGGGCGGAATGCCGTCGAAACTCAGGCCCGGCACGCCGTCCATGTCTGCAGGCAACACGATGCCGTGCCAATGGATGGAACTGGTTTCGCGCAGGCGATTGCGAACGCGCAGTGTCACCGTGTCGCCCTGCCGCCAGCGCAGCAACGGCGCCGGCAACTGCCCGTTCACCACGGTGGCGATGCGCTTGCGCCCGGTGTAGTCGACCGGCAGCTCACCGATCTCCAGTTCGAAATGATGGCCGCGCAGCTCGGCGCGCGGCGTGGCGGTCTGGGCCAGCGCGTTGCCGCGCCAAAGCCCCAGGCCAGCGGCTACGCCTCCCAGCGCCAGCCCCTGGACGAAACGCCGTCGCGGCAGCTGAAAGCCGCGCGGTTCCTGCTTGTTCATGGTCCTGCTCCGTCAGTCGTGCCCGCCAGGCGGGCGCGTCGAATCGGCCGATGATCCGGCCCCTTGCATCAAACGGAGAATCAGGCGACCGGCGGCCTCAAGGGCGGTTCGTACACCGGCTGGGGCGCCGTCTCTCGGCGCGCCAACCAACCCTGGCTGGCGGGCTCTGCCTGAGCCACCGGCCCCCATGACGACGGCGGCACGGTGACCGTGGCATGCGCGCAGCACCCGTCGGCTGCCATCGTGATCGCATGCGCCGCGCCGTGATCCGGCGCATGTGGCATCGACATGTCCATCGACGCCGCCATCGACGCGCAGCAGTCCTCGGGCTGCGCCCATGCCAGGCTGGCCAGCGCCAGCCACGCGCACAGAGCCAGCGCAAACAGGGCGCGGCAACGACGCAGATGGCGTAACAGGCGGCGGGGCATGCCGGGAGGATAGCCACGAGACGGCCATTGGCTCAACTCTGGAGATGGCTCCATCAGCCGTGGCAGCGCTTTTGTGGGAGCGCACCCTGTGCGCGACAGCCAACGGAGCGGGAACAATGCAGCGCCCCGGTCGTGCACAGGGTGCGCTCCCACAGAGGTCCGTGGGCAGGCCGTATAATCGCCTGCCATCCGGCGCCTCCATGACCATGAACTATCGTCACGCCTACCACGCCGGCAACTTCGCCGATGTCCTCAAGCACACGGTGCTGTTCGCACTGATCGAAGCCTTGCAGGCCAAGAGCACGCCGTTCGCCTTCGTCGACACCCATGCCGGCAGCGGCTGCTACGCGCTGGACAGCACCGAGGCCGGCAAGACGGGCGAATACAAGGGCGGTATCGCGCGCCTGCTGTTCCCCGATCTCCATGCCTCCGCGGGGCGCTCCGAACCGCTGCCGCCTCTACTGCGGCGCTGGCTGGACGCCATTCTCCGCGTGCCGGGCAACGAACACGGCTTGAAGCTCTATCCGGGCTCGCCACTGCAGGTCGCGAGCGCCATGCGCGAAGCCGACAGCGCACAGCTGTGCGAACTGCATCCGGAAGAAGCCGCGCGCCTGCGTGAGTTGTTCCGCCACGACCATCGTGTCCACGTGCACGGGCGCAACGGTTATGAAGCACTGAAGGCCTTGCTGCCGCCCAAGGAGAAACGCGGCCTGGTGCTGATCGACCCACCCTATGAGGCGCAGGATGCCGAGTACCGCGTGATCGAGCAGGCGCTCAAGCTGGCCCTGCAGCGCTGGCCCACTGGCGTCTACGCCGTCTGGTATCCGATCAAGCTGCGCAGCCAGGTGCAACCCTTCCATCGCTGGCTGCAGCGTTGCGGCGCCCGCCGCGTGCTGCGTGCGGAACTGCTGGTGCATCCCGACGATTCACCGCTGCGCCTCAACGGTTCGGGCATGGTCATTCTCAACGCGCCGTGGAAGCTTGATGACGTGCTGCGCGATTCGCTGCGCGCCATGGCACCGCTGCTCTCGCAGGAACGCCGGGCCGAATGGCGCCTCGACTGGCTGGTGGAAGAAGCCCAGGCCTGAACGCCAGGCGACACGCACCGCTGTCGCCTACCACCCTTGCCCGGGGCCGGCTAAGCTCATGGCGTCCCAGTCTGGAACGCCGGAGCCTGCCATGCCTGTCCGTCTCGCTTCCTATCTGCTCCGCGGCGTGGCGATCGCCGGCCTCATGAGCTTGGCCGCGTGCGCGCCAGCGCCCATCTACAAGCCCTCGCCCAATACGATCGCGGTCCCGCCGAATGCGGTGGCGCAGTCGCCCGATCGTTTTGCGAACGCCGATGTGATCTGGGGCGGCCGCATCGTGCAGGTGAACAACTTCCACGACCACAGCGAGATCGAGATCCTTGGCTATCCGCTGGACAGCTCACAGCGGCCCAAGGTGGACAATGGCGGCGGGTGGGGACGCTTCGTCGCCGTCGTGCCGGGCTACGTCGAATCGTTCGACTATCCCTCCGGCTCGCTGATCACGCTCACCGGCCGCATCACAGGCAGCCGCAACGGCAACGTGGGCGAAGCCGGTTACGTGTTTCCCACGGTGAGCGTCGCGCAATCACACGTCTGGACGGCCGCCGAGATGGAGAGCGGCAAGTCCAACGTGAGCTTTGGCATCGGCGTCGGCGTGGTCCACTGACGGCAGCCGCCGTTTACACTGTGGCCTTCGTCCAAGGGAATGCACGATGTCAGGTCACGCCAATTCGCTGAGAGCGATCCTGCTCGCTCTGGGCGCCAACTTCGCCATCTTCCTGACCAAGCTCGTCGCCGCTTTCGTCACCGGCTCGGGGGCGATGATGGCCGAAGCGGTGCACTCGCTCGCCGATTGCGGCAACCAGGGGCTATTGCTGCTGGGCATGCGCCAAGCCGATCGCCCGCCTTCGGATGAGTATCCGCTGGGTTGGGGCCGCGCCCCGTATTTCTGGTCGTTCCTGGTGGCGATGCTGCTGTTCAGCGTGGGCGGCATGTTTTCAATCTACGAAGGCATCCACAAGCTCAGCGATCCCGAACCACTGAAATGGCCCTGGCTGGCCATCGGCGTGCTCGGTTTCGGCGTGGTGGCCGAATCGATCTCGATGCACGGTTGCCTCACCGAAGTAAACAAGGCGCGTGAGGGGCGCAGCCTGTGGCGATGGTTCCACGAGACGCGCTCCAGCGAGCTGCTGGTGATCTTCGGCGAAGACCTCGCCGCGCTACTGGGCCTGACGGTTGCACTGGTCGCGGTGCTGGCCACCATGATCACCGGCAACCTGCTGTACGACGCCATCGGCACCATCGTCATCGGCGCACTGCTGGTCATCGTCGCCATCGCGGTGGCGTATGAAGTGAAAGCGCTGCTGATCGGCCAGGGCGTCGAGCCTGCGCGGCGCGAAGAAATGCTCGCCTTCGTCAACGCGCGCCCCGAGGTGGACGTCGTGCTCAACCTCATCACGCTGCAGATGGGGCCGGACGTGATGGTGGCCGTGAAAGCGCGCATGTCGCCCGCACCGGATCAGGCAACGCTGATTGCCAACATCAACGACGTCGAGCGCGCGATGAAGGAGCGCTTCCCCGATATCCGCTGGAGCTTCTTCGAGCCGGACGTGGCGGATTGATGATCTTTCAACGGTAGGAGCGCGCCCAGTGCGCAACTGCGGCGTGACGATCTTCCCGCGCTGCAGGCCTTTTGCGCACTGGGTGCGCTCCTACAAAAGAATCACGGCGACGCCAGCTGCAACAGATCCCACTTGTTGCCGTACAGATCCTTGAACACCACCACGGTGCCGTAACTCTCCGTACGCGGCTCTTCGCAGAACTGCGCACCCGCTGCACGCATGCGCTCGTAGTCGCGCCAGAAATCGTCCGTGTGCAGAAGCAGGAACACGCGGCCGCCAGTCTGGTCGCCCACGCGCGCAGCCTGCTCGGCGCCCGATGCCTTCGCCAGTAGCAGGCGCGTCTCCGTGGCGCCCGGTGGTGCAACGACCACCCAGCGCTTGTCGGCGCCCATGTCGGTGTCTTCGATCAGACGGAACCCGAGCACCGTCGTGTACCAGGCGATGGCATCGTCGTAGTCGGCCACGACCAGCGCGATGCTTCCGATGTATTGCTTCACTTCGCTTTCTCCGTGGGCCATGGCCCCAGTTCCGCCTGCATCTTCCTGGTGAGCTTGGCCCGCACCAGGCTGTAGGAGGTCTCGATATGCGTGGCGAGTTCGGCGGTGGTAAATCGGCGTGGCTCGACCACCGAGACCCAGCGGGCCCGGGCCAGATAAGGGGACGCGATGATACCCGGCTGGTCGGTGAGTTCCAGGAAGCGGTCGTCGGGCACCTTGAAGGCGATGCGGCCGCTCCCGCTGCCGTCGGCCGGGGTTACCGCGAACATCTTGCCGCCCACGCTGAAGACCAGGTCGGCACCCCATTTGATGTCCCGCGTCGCCCCTGGCAGCCGCCCACAGACCACCTCCAGCTGCGCAACCGTCATGCCCTTGCTCGCTGCCATGGATTTCACCCTCCTTCTACCGACTGAAATGCTCCGAAGGCGCATTCTGGCGTTTCCTCGGCGCCATAGCCGCGCGTGGGCGCCGCACCAGCAATGCGGTGCGACATAGAGCCTCTTGGAAGCTCTCTTCGAAAGGAGTTTCATTCATGTTGCAGCGCACACAATACGGTAAAGTATGGCCATGAGCCCCGCCATCGACGTCACCACTCCCCGCCGCGGCCTTCCCCTGCGCAGTCGGGAACGTTTTGCCCGCCCCCGCCTGCTCGAGCTGCCACGCCCGAAAGGCGAGCTGGTGCATACCCACGACGGCCGCGAACTGCGCCTGCGTGGCATCGAGCCGGGTGACGTGGCCGCTCTGAAGCGCCAATTCGGCCGACTCTCTCCCGAAGACATCCGGCGCCGCTTCCTGCATTCCATGGGCGAATTGCCCGAGCCGATGGCCCAGCGCCTCTGTCGCATCGACCCGGCGCTGGAAACCGCCTTCGTACTGATGGACGAAACGGTGCACCCGGCCGAGATTCGTGGCGTGGGGCGAATCTTCGTCGATGAGGCCGCCAACAGCGCCGAGTTCTCGGTGCTGGTCGAACACGCGTGGGCCCGCCAGGGCCTGGGCGCCCTGCTGATGCAGCGCCTGGTGGACGACTGCCGTCGCCGTGGCCTGCACGAGATCTGGGGCTATGTGCTGCTGGAGAACCGCCCCATGCTGCACCTGTGCAAGGAACTGGGCTTCGTCCGCCGCCTGACGCCGGAAGAGCCCGGCACGACGCAGATCTCCCTGCAGCTCTGATCGGCGCCGCGCACGGCGCAAGGGTTGTCGCGCAGGCAGCGCGCCCCAACAACAGGTGATCACGCGAGCGCCCCGGTCCGTCCGGGGCGCTCGCGTTACACTTGCCCGCTTTCCCGGCGCTGCCCGACGAAGCCGCCCTCCGATCCCGCGTACGCATGGCCCAAACGATCCCGCATCCGTCCCTGCCCACCAACCCCAAGCAGCGTCGCTTCTGGACGTCGCCTCACGGTTCTTCGCGCGCCCTGCTGGTGGCCGAGGCCGCACGCACGCATCAGGGCCTGCTGGTCGCGGTGACGCGCGACACCCAGCGCGCCCATGCGCTGGAAGAGGAGCTGCGCGTCTTCGCCGGCAACCTCCCCGTGCTGCACTTCCCCGACTGGGAAACGCTGCCCTACGACGTGTTCAGCCCGCACCCGGACATTGTCTCCCAGCGCATCGCCACGCTGTTCCAGCTGCCGAACACGCAACGCGGCGTGCTGGTGGTGCCGATCGCCACGCTGATGCAGCGCATCGCCCCGCGCAGCCACATCACCGGCAGCGGGCTGATGGTGAAAAAGGGCCAGAAGCTCGACCTCGCCCATGAGCAGCGCCGGCTGGAAGCGGCGGGCTATCGCAACGTGCCGCAGGTCGCCGAGCCCGGCGACTTCGCCGTGCGCGGCGCGCTGATCGATATCTTCCCGATGGGCGCGGCCGAGCCGTATCGCATCGAGCTGTTCGACGACGAGATCGAGTCGATCCGCAGTTTCGACCCGGAAACGCAGCGCTCGCAGCAGCAGGTCGAACGCATCGAACTGTTGCCGGCGCGCGAGTTCCCGCTCACCGAAAACGCCGCCAAGGATTTCCGCACGCACCTGCGCGAGCGCTTTCCGATCGACGTACGCCGTTGCCCGCTCTACCAGGACATGAAGGAAGGCGTGACGCCGGGCGGCATCGAGTATTACCTGCCGATGTTCTTCGAACAGACCGCCACGCTGTTCGACTACCTCGCCGACAACGCCGTATTCCTGCTGGGCGAGTCCGCGATGGAATCGGCCGAACAGTTCTGGACTCAAACCGGCGAACGCTACGACCAGCGCGCACACGATATCGAACGTCCGGTATTGCCGCCGGCAGAGCTGTACCTGCAGCCTGAGCAGCTTCGCGAACAACTCAACAAGCGCCTTCGCGTCGAACTGGTCGAGAGTGGCCACGAGCACGCACAGGCCAGCGGCACACAGCCCACGCTCGAGCTTCCGCTCAACCGCAAGGGTGAAGAACCCGGCACGTCACTACGCCACTTCCTGGCGAACTATCCGGGACGCGTGCTGATCGCAGCCGACTCGGCAGGCCGTCGTGAAGCCCTGATCGAACAATTGGCCAGCGCAGGCCTCAAGCCCGACGCGGTGGACGGCTGGGCCGCGTTTATCGCGGAGGGCAAGTCGCGCTTTGCGATCACCATTGCCTCGCTGGAACAGGGCTTCGCGCTTACCGAACCGGCACTCACCGTGCTCACCGAGCGCGAACTGTTCGGCGAGCGCGTGCGCACCGAGCGCAAGCGTCGTCGTGGTGCCGCGCGCGATCCCGAAAGCATCATCCGCGACCTCACCGAGCTGACCATCGGCGCGCCCATCGTGCACGTCGACCACGGCGTGGGCCGCTACCAGGGCCTGGTGTCGATGGAACTGGGCGGCATGGAGGGCGAGTTCCTCACCATCGAATACGCCAAGGGCGACAAGCTCTACGTGCCGGTGGCGCAGCTCGGCCTTGTCAGCCGCTACACCGGCACCGCACCCGAACTTGCGCCGCTGCACTCGCTGGGCGGCGACGCGTGGGAACGTGCGCGACGCAAAGCCGCCGAAAAAGTGCGCGACGTCGCCGCGGAATTGCTGGCGATCTACGCACAGCGCGAAGCACGCGGCGGCGAATCGCTGTCGATCGACCGCCAGCTCGTGGAGGAATTCGGCGCCAGCTTCCCGTTCGAAGAAACGCCCGACCAGGAACACGCCATCAACGCCGTGCTCACCGATCTCGCCGCGCCCCGCGCGATGGATCGCGTGATCTGCGGCGACGTCGGCTTCGGCAAGACCGAAGTCGCGTTGCGTGCCGCCTTCGCCGCCGCCACCGCCGGCAAGCAGGTGGCCGTGCTGGTGCCAACGACCCTGCTCGCCCAGCAGCACTACCGCAATTTCGCCGACCGCTTCGCCGACTGGCCGGTGCGCGTGGATGTGCTGTCGCGCTTCAAGTCGGCCAAGGAAGTGAATGAGGCGCTCAAGCGCCTGGCCGACGGACAGATCGACGTGATCGTGGGCACGCACAAGCTGCTCGCGCCTGAGATCAAGTTCAAGAACCTCGGCCTTGTCGTGGTGGACGAAGAGCAGCGTTTCGGCGTGCGCCAGAAAGAGCAGCTGAAGAAGCTGCGCGCCGAAGTGGACCTGCTCACCATGACGGCCACGCCAATCCCCCGCACGCTCAACATGGCGATGAGCGGTCTGCGCGATCTCTCGTTGATCGCCACACCGCCGGCGCATCGCATGGCGGTGCGCACGTTCATTTCCACCTGGGAGCCTGCGCTGATCCGCGAAGCCTTCCAGCGCGAGCTGCAACGCGGTGGCCAGGTGTATTTCCTGCACAACGAAGTGGACACCATCGAACGCGCCGCGCGCGAGGTGGAGGAACTTGTTCCCGAGGCGCGCATCGGCGTCGCCCATGGCCAGATGCCCGAGCGCGAGCTGGAACGTGTCATGGCGGACTTCCACCGCCAGCGTTTCAACGTGCTGGTGTGCACCACCATCATCGAGACGGGCATCGACATCCCGACCGCCAACACCATCGTCATCAACCGCGCCGACCGCTTCGGCTTGGCGCAGCTCCATCAGCTGCGCGGCCGCGTGGGACGTTCGCACCATCGCGCCTATGCGTATCTCGTGGTGCCCGACCGCAAGGCGATGACCGCCGACGCGGAAAAGCGTCTTGAAGCGCTGGCCTCGCTGGAAGAACTGGGCGCGGGCTTCACGCTTGCCACGCACGACCTGGAAATACGTGGTGCGGGCGAGTTGCTGGGAGACGAGCAATCCGGCCAGATCCAGGAGATCGGCTTCGGCCTCTACACCGAACTGCTGGAGCGCGCGGTGCGTGCGCTGAAGTCCGGCAAGGTGCCCGACTTCGATCTCTCCAGCGAGCACGAGACCGAAGTGGAACTGCACCTGCCGGCGCTGATCCCCGACGACTATCTGCCCGACGTGCATACGCGCCTGACGCTGTACAAGCGCATCGCCAGCGCGCGCAACGAGGATCACCTGCGTGATCTGCAAGTGGAAATGATCGATCGCTTCGGCTTGCTGCCCGACGCTGCCAAGCAGCTGTTCGCCGTGGCCCAGCTGAAGCTGATGGCTACGCCGCTGGGCATCCGCAAGATGGACTTCGGCGCCAACGGCGGACGCATCACCTTCCGCGACAAGCCGGAAGTCGAACCGATGGCGATCATCCGCCTGATCCAGAGCCAGCCGCGCGTGTACAAGCTCGACGGCCAGGACAAGCTGAAGGTGATCCTGGAGCTGCCAGGCGCCAGCGAGCGTATTCGCGCCGCGCAGGAAGTGTTGGTGCAGCTGGGCGCACGCCGCCCCGGCTGATGGATCGGCCGCCAACCCGTCGTGCCGCCCCTGGCGGTAACGACGGGCACGGAATTCCTCTCCAGGCCGCCCGACTGCCTTACCATGGCCCCTGACTCGTTCGAAGGGGCCGAACATGTTGTCCGAGGACGAACTGGCGCTGCTGGAAGCCATCCGCGAAAGCGGCAGCCTGTCGCGCGCCGCGGCGCGCCTTGGCAAGGCACCGTCGACCATTTCGCACGCCGCACGGCAGCTCGAAGCACGTTTCGATGCATTGCTGTTCGACCGCCGCCGCTATCGGCTGCAACTCACGCCGGCCGGACAGCTGCTCGCGAACGAGGCCGCGCGACTGATGCAGGATGTCTCCCGATTGAGCCGTCGCGTGAAGCAGATCGCCAGCGGCTGGGAAGACCGGCTGTGGATCGTCACTGACGAAATCCTCGAGTTCGACATACTCGCGCCCGTCATCCGCAGCTTCGATGCCCTGCAGTCCGGCGTCGCCCTGCGCCTGACCAACGAAGTGCTCGGCGGCACCTGGGAAGCCCTGCGCGACGGCCGCGCCGACATCATCGTGGGCGCCACCAACGAGCCGCCTGCGATTCCCAAGCTGCGATGGTTCGAACTGGGCGTCATGGAGTGGGTGTTCGCCGTATCGCCCCGCCACCCCTTGGCCAAAGCCCCGGAACCACTGCAACGCGAGGCCCTGGCCGGGCATCGCAGCGTCGTGGTGGCCGATACGTCGCGCAGCTCCGCGGGGCGTGCCTATGGCGTCGTGGGCGGCCAGGCAACGCTCGCGGTGCCCAGCATGCGCGCCAAGATCATCGCCCAGCGACAAGGCCTTGGCGTGGGCTGGCTGCCCCGCCAGCGCGTGGCAGGCCTGCTCAAGCGCGGCGAGCTGGTAGAGAAGCCGATGGCCGATCCGCGCGAACCCAACACGCTGTACGTCGCCTGGCGCGGCGACCACGAAGGCCGCGCCCTGTCATGGTGGCTGGAAGAACTGAGGCAGCCACGCCTGGCCAAGCGGCTCATCAGGGGGCTGGAAATCACCGACTGACAACATCGCCTGCCGCACCCTGCGCGCAGCCGATCCGAAGGAGCGACTTGCCATGATCCGCAACCGTTCCATGCCGCCGGGCGTGTTCATCCCCGAGCTGGCCTATCGCGACGTACGGGAGGCCGCTGCATGGCTCTGTCGCGTATTCGGATTCCACGAGCGGCTGCGCATCGGCGACCACCGCGTGCAGATCATGTATGGCGGCGCGTCGATGGTCGTGATCGAGCGTCACTCCGAGTCGCCCGTCGACGCCACGACCCACGCCACCATGGTCCATGTGCAGGATGTGGACAGTCACCACGCGCATGCACTCGCCTGCGCCGCGAAGATCATCGTCGCACCGACGGATCATCCCTATGGCGAACGCCAATACGCGGTCGAAGACATCGGCGGGCATCGCTGGGTATTCTCGCAATCCATAGCTGATGTCGACCCGGTCCAATGGGGCGGCACGCTGTTTTCCGAGCAGGAGATCGTATGACGCAAGAAGCGCTCGCCAAGCAACCCGGGTTGCCGATGTTCAATCCCCGGATGCTCATCCGCCCCGCCATCGCATGGCTCACCGTCAGCCTGTTCCTGATTTTCGGCTCGGACTGGATGGCGCACCTGAGCCGACATGAAATCGGCCTTTCACTGTTTGCGTGGCTGTTTTTCGTCATCGTATGGGTCGCGTTCGGCGTCGTGCACGAAGCGGAGGAACTGGCAGGCTTGCTGGGCGAACCCGTCGGCACCCTGGTGCTCACCCTCTCCATCGTGATCATCGAAGTGGTGCTGATTTCGGCCGTGATGCTCGGCGCCGGCGACACCGCTACGCTGGCCCGCGACACCATGTTCGCCGTGTTGATGATCGTGTTGAACGGCGTGGTTGGCCTGGGCCTGTTGATAGGCGGCATTCGCCATCACGAACAGGCCTTCAACCTGCACGGCGCGTCGGCGTATCTCGCGGTGATCATCCCGCTCGCGACCATCGCCCTGGTGCTGCCCAACTTCACCGCATCCACCTCGGACGGCACGCTGACCTCGGTGCAGGCCACCGCGTTCTCCATCCTCACCATCGCGCTGTACGGCTTGTTCCTGTGGTTGCAGACCGGACGCTACAAGGGCTACTTCATCGCGCCGCGCTCGGACTCCGATGCCAACGTGCCGGAAGCGCCACCGCCGCCGCGGCGTACACCACGCAAGGGCGAGATGCTGTTCCACGTCGCGCTACTGCTGCTCAACATCCTGCCGATCGTAATCCTGTCCAAGAGCCTGGCCAAAGTGCTCGACTACGGCATCGCGGCCACGGGGGCACCGCATGCGCTCGGCGGCATCATCATCGCCATGCTGGTGTTCACGCCGGAAGGCATTTCTGCGCTGGTCGCCATCCGCCGCGATGAACTCACCCGCGCCATCAACCTGTGCCTCGGCGGCGCGGCATCCACCGTGGGGCTTACCGTGCCCGCCGTGCTCGCCATCGGCTTGTTCACCGGCAAGCCCGTCGTGCTGGGCCTGCCTCCGGCGAGCATCGTTCTGCTGGCTTCAACGCTGGTGTTGAGCAGCCTCACCTTCTCGGGATGGCGAACGACCATGCTCGAAGGCGCGGTGCACCTGTCGATGTTCGCCGTGTTCCTGGTGCTGGTGTTCAGTCCCTGAACCAACGGGCGCGCTCGTTGCGAGCGCGCCCACGCGTGGCTAGTGCCTGGGCATGCCCGCGCGCACGAGGTAGTACACCGCGAACATCTCTTGCGGGTCGGTCCATGCATGGGCCACGTCCAGTCCGGCCTTGGCGGCCAGCGCGGCGAAATCCTCGTGCGAATACTTGCAGCTGTATTCGACCTGCATGGCCTCTTCGGGCGCAAACGACACCAGCTGCTTGCCGATGCGCACCTTCTGGTCGCGCGTGCTGACCAGGAAGGTTTCGATACGCCCCGCCATCGCGTTGTAATGCGCGCGATGACGGAACGACGCCAGATCGAAGTCGCTGCCGATTTCGCGGTTGAGGCGAACCAGCATGTTCAGGGTGAACTCCGCGGTGACACCGGCCTTGTCGTTGTACGCCGCCTCGATCGTAGCTGCGTCCTTCTTGAGATCGGCGCCGATCAGGATGCCGCCGGCATCGCCCATCTCGTTGCGCATCTTGCGCAGCAGCTCGGCGGCGTCGCGCGCCTCGAAATTGCCAATGGTGGAGCCGGGGAAATACAGCACCGTCCGTCGCGGCGCACGCGGTGGTATCGGCAAGCGCAGTGGGCGGGTGAAGTCCCCCCCATGCGGCTGCACCGCCAGCGCAGGAAAGCGCTCCGTCATTTCCTGCACGCAACGGCGCAAGGGCTCCACCGAAATTTCCACCGGCACGTACGACACGGGCGAGTGCAGATGTTCCAGCAACATGCGCGTCTTCACCGCATTGCCGCTGCCGTATTCGACCAGCCGTACTTCCTCGCCGAGCACGTCGGCCATTTCGCCCGCGTGCGTGGCCATCAACGCGATCTCGCAGCGCGTCAGGTAATACTCCGGCTGCTCGCAGATCGCCTCGAACAATTGCGAACCACGCTCGTCGTAGAACAGCCACGACGGCAGCCGCTTGGGCTGCGAGCGCAACCCGCGCTGCACGATGCCGACGAGGTCGTCGACGGGTGGGCGACGATCATCGTCGCGAAGGTCGAAGGCTTGTACATTCATCGATCCTGCCCCAGGCGTATCCCCATGAACTGCCAGCGTGCATGGGATGGAAAGAAATTTCGGTAAGTGGCACGGATGTGCTCGCGCGGCGTTGCACAGGAACCACCACGCAACACCCATTGCCCGCACATGAACTTGCCGTTGTATTCACCGAGCGAACCGGCCAGCGGCCGGAAGCCCGGATAGCTGATGTAGGGCGAGGCGGTCCATTCCCAAACGTCGCCATACATCTGCTGGAACCCACCCTGCGGCTCCGCTGCACGCGGATGCAAGGCGTGCGTATCGAGCAGGTTGCCCTGTACCGGCAACGTCGACGCGGCGCTTTCCCACTCCGCTTCGGTCGGCAGGCGCGAACCGGCCCAGCGTGCGAAGGCATCGGCTTCGAAGTAGCTGACGTGCGAAACGGGCGCTTCCGGATCGATCGCCTGCACGCCCGCCAGGGTGAATTCGCTGGAGAGGTCTTCCTGCCAGTACAACGGCCGCTGCCACTGCTCGCGACACACCGTATCCCAACCTTCGGACAACCACAGCGAGGGCTCGCGATAGCCGCCGTCGTGCACGAAGGCGGCGTACTCCGCATTGGTCACCAGCCGGTTCGCCAGCGCGTGTGGTTGCAGCAACGTGCGATGGCGTGGCGATTCGTTGTCGAAGGCGAAGCCATTGCCGTCATGCCCGCTCTCCACCACGCCTTCGCGCCCTTCGATGAAAGTCAACGACACCGGCGCGCCCGACGTCGTCGGCGCGGATTTCGGTGCATATGCGGGCAGCAGTGGATTGCAGGCCAGGGCGTGCTTGATGTCGGTGAGCAGCAGCTCCTGATGTTGTTGCTCGTGCTCCAGGCCCAGTTCGATGATTGCGAGCGTCGTGGGATCGACGCCGCTCATGAGACGCTCGCTCACCGCGTCATCGACGTGTTCGCGATAGCCCCGTATCTGCTGCACTGTCGGGCGCGAAAGAACCCCGCGACGCGGACGCGCATGCATCGGACCCACCGACTGGTAGTACGAGTTGAACAGGTAGTGCCATTCCGGATGCAACGGCCGGTAGGCAGCGTCGCGCTCGAGCACGAAGCGCTCGAAGAACCACGTGGTGTGCGCGAGGTGCCACTTCGCCGGACTGGCGTCGGGCATCGACTGCACCATCATGTCCTCTGGACTCAACGGTGCGCACAAGGCCGTGCTGCGGGAGCGGATTCGCCGGAATCGCAGCACCAACGCCTCGGCTTGCAGGGCCGAAGACGCGAGCGTCATCGCCACCTCCGGAACGGGAAAGCACGGTGCACGGACTGGCCATGCACGCCTTCTGCTTTCAAATAAGTGGCATCGTGCCCAAGCATTCGCAAACCATGCCGTACGAACCGTTCACATCGTGTGATGCGATGATGGCGCTTGCCTGACAATGCGATATGCCGCGGTGCAATGAATGCGCTTGGCACAGGTGTCTCTCTCCCGACGCGAGGTGACGTATGAAGACTCCTGCTTTGCTTCTGCCTGCAGCCTTCCTGGCCGCTTCGGCCCTGCCGACCATGGCGGCCGGTCAGGACAAGACGCCAGCCTACACGCCCTTGCGCCCCGTCAGCGAATGCCTGCGGCCGGACCGGGTCAACGAATGGTATGTCATCGACACCACGACGGTGATCGCTCGAGCCGGGCCCGACCGCTACGTGATCAAGCTGCAGGCCAAATGTCCGCAACTGGGCATCGGACAAAGCCTGCGTTTTCGCCCCAATCGCGCCAACCAGGCGGCAGGCATGGGCGCGATGTGCGGCGAGGCGGGCGAGACGGTGGCCTCACGTGACCAGCCTCCCTGCGCCGTACAGTCGATCGCCAGGATCGACAAAGCCCAATTCGATGCGCTCGGCAGCAAGTCCAAGAAACACGGGACGCAGCCTTGACGTGATCCGAAACGAAAAAGCCCGGCATGCGCCGGGCTTCTTTTCGTACGCGAGCACTGATCGATCAGTGGCCGTAGTGACGATAGCCGCCGCGATAGTAGTACCCGCCACGATGGTAATAACCCGGATGGCCCACCACCACGGTGGCGCCAACGGCAGGGCCGTAATACACCGGCGGCGGCGGACCGTAGACGACCGGAGCCGGGGCGTAATACACCGGCGGCGGCGGCGCGTAGACCACGGGGGCCGGCGCGTAATAAGCCGGGCCCACCACGGGCAGACCGATACCCACATTCAAGCTCACATGGCTACCCGCGAATGCCGGAGCGACGGCGACACAGCCGATCAGCATGGCAGTCGCCAGGGCAACGCGCTTGACGGTGGAAATCTTAGTTTTCATGAGTTTGTCTCCCAAGGGAGGCTTGATTCCGACAGAAGGGCTCGACAATGCCTTCTATCGCTCTTTGCCGGAGTCAATGCTCGGACTTTTGCGCTGAATCGGCACTGAGCAAAAATCCCCTGTCGGTTCAGCGCCTTCCCTGATTGCGGACGTGGTTCACAGTACCGCCCCAAGGCGATTCCTGAGGGTGCAAACGCAGAATCCAACACCCATGAATATCGGCCCGGCGCGTGAAATCGAACGGAATGCTGGGAGTGCTCCAATCCTCGACGCTGAACCGTTCATTCAGTGCTTCATGATCCAGCTTGAAGCGCCGGAAATTATTGGAAAACACGATGACGCCGTCCGACGCGAGACGGTCGGCGCAGGCCAGCAGCAGTTTCACGTGGTCGCGCTGGACGTCGAAGTCCTCGGCCCGCTTGGAGTTGGAGAACGTCGGCGGATCCACGTAGATCAGCCCATAACGTTCCCGATCGCGCTGCAGGAAGGTCATCGCATCGGCTTGCATCAACCGGTGTTTTGCCCCGGTAAATCCATTGAGCGCCAGGTTGCGCGACGCCCAGTCCAGATAGGTCGCGGAAAGATCGACGCTGGTGGTGTCCTGCGCGCCGCCATCGGCCGCATACACGCTGGCGGTCGCGGTATAGGCGAACAGGTTGAGGAAGCGCCGGCCCTTGGCGAGTTCGCGCACCTTGCCGCGCACCAGGCGGTGATCGAGGAACAGGCCCGTGTCCAGGTAATCGGTAAGGTTCACGAGGAAGTGCAAGCCGCCTTCGGCCACCTCGATGAACTCGCCGCGCTGGTCGAATTGCCCGTACTTGGAACCACCCTTGCCGCGCTCGCGGGTCTTCAGCGCAATGCGCTCGCGCGGCACGCCCAGCACTTCGCCCGCCACGCGCACGATCTCGCGAAGTCGATGGCGCGCAGTCTCCGCCGGGATGTCGGCCGGCGCGCGGTATTCCTGGATATGCAGCCAGGGGCCGCCAGCGTCCTGTCCGTAGACGTCGATGGCCGCGGCGTACTCAGGCAGGTCCTGATCATAGGCACGCCAGCAGGCGATGCCCTCGCGCTCCAGCCGCTTGCGCAGGTGACGCAGATTTTTCTCCAGTCGGTTGCGCAGCATCTGCGCACCTTCGGACAGCGGCTTCACCTCACGCGGCGTTTCGCTGTGCGCGTGCAGCTCGAACACCAGCAGCACGGTTTCCAGCGCGCCGTTGTAGAGCGCGTATTTCTTTTCCGCACGCAGCGGAATGGCGTGGCCAAGCTCCGCGTCGCCAGCCAGAACAGCGGCGCGCCAGCCGGCGAACCGCTCACGCAGGGTTTCGCCCAGCGCGCGATACAGGCGAGGCATCTCGGCCCGATCGCCCAGGCGCTCGCCATAAGGCGGGTTGGTTATCACCAGCCCGCGCGTGTACCCCGGCGGTGGAGACACGTGGGTGGCGTCATGCTTGTCCAGCGTAAGGAACCCGGACACGCCCGCTTCCTGGGCGTTGCGCTTGGCGGTCTGCACCATGCGCGGATCGGCATCGCTGCCGAAGAAGCAGCTGCGCAGGCTGCGCAGGCCGACTTCGGCGCGTTGCCGAGCTTCATCCAGCAGGCTGCGCCACAGGGCAATGTCATGCTGCTGCCAGCCGAGGAAGCCGTAGTACTCGCGATGCAGGCCGGGCGCCACATCGGCGGCCATCCAGGCGCCTTCGATCAGCAAGGTGCCCGAACCGCACATGGGATCCAGCAGCGCGCCGCCTTCGGCATACACTTCCGGCCAGCGCGCGCGCAGCAGCATGGCGGCGGCAAGGTTTTCCTTCAGCGGAGCTTCGCCCTGCAGTTCGCGCCAGCCGCGGCGATGCAGCGGCGCGCCCGAGAGGTCCAGCGAGACCGTGGCGCGATCGCGACGAAGACGCAGGTTGATGCGCACGTCGGGCTCTTCGGTGTCCACGTCCGGCCGCGAGCCGTCGCGCTGGCGGAACTGGTCGACCACCGCATCTTTCACGCGCTGGGCGATGAACTGGCTGTGCGTGAGCTTGCTCTGCGCCGAGTTCGCATCCACTGCGAGCGTCGCGCGGGATGCCAGATGCTTCGACCAATCGATGGCCTGCACGCCGGCGTAGAGCGCGTCATCGGTGGCTGCGTCGAACTCCGCCAGCGGCATCAGCACGCGACTGGCCAGTCGCGACCACAGGCAGGCGCGATAGGCCGTGGCGAGGGTGCCAGCGAAGTGCACGCCCGCGAGCGCCTCGCGCACGTCTTCGGCGCCGAGCGCGACCAGTTCGTCGCGCAACAGGTATTCCAGACCCTTGGGGCAGGTGGCGAAGAAGGCGCTCATGCCGAAGCCGCCACGGATTCAAGGAACAGGCGGAACTGGCCGACGATGTGGTCCACGCTCGCGCTCAATCGATGATCGTCATCGACCACGACCAGCGGCAGACGCTTGCGCTGTGCGAACGCCAACACGCCTTCGGGCGGACAGATGTCGTCCTGCCAGCCGTGGTAGAGCAAGGCGGGCACGCCCGGCCGCAGGTCAAATGCTTGGCGGTAACCCGGGATTTCGCTGGGGGTAGCCAGCAGGAACAGCCCGGCCACCGGGCGCTGCAGCGACGCCAGGCCCGACACGAACGAGCCCATGCTCGACCCGACCAGCACCGGCGGCCGGTCCAGCGCGTCGATGGCGGCGGTGAGGCGTGCCAGGCGCGGATCGACCGAGCCCGCATGGCCACGCGCGTCGTCCTCCCGATAGTCAGGCCGCTGGGTCCCCCAGCCGAGGGTTTCCGCGAAAGCGGCCAGCACGCTGACCTTGGTGGCGTCCGGGCCGGAGTCCGAGCCGTGCGAAAGAATGATCTGGCCGCCCATCGCGGTCTCCGAAAACTGCATCAAGCCGTGCATCGTAACAGGCGCGGTTCCTGGCCCATTAGACTGCCGCCATGTCCATGACCATCGTCGACCAGCCCCTGCCCTACGTCCACCTGCTGCCCGAGCGCCCGGCCGAGGCCGTGGAAATGGTGGTCATCCACTGCACCGAGCTGCCCGACCTCGCCGTGGCCCGCGAGTACGGCGAGCGCGTGCTGTACGAGGACCGGGGCACCGGCGCCAGCGGCCATTACTACATCGATCGCGACGGCAGCATTTACCGCTACGTTCCCACCAGCCGGGTGGCGAACCACGTGCGCGGGCACAACCCCAATTCCATCGGCATCGAGCTGGTGAACCTCGGCCGCTACCCGCACTGGTGGGACTCCCGTCACCAGACCATGACCGAACCCTACACGCCGGCCCAGCTCCAAGCGTTGCGCACCCTGCTGCACCAGCTGCGCAAGGAGCATCCCAACCTGCGCCAGATCGCCGGCCACGAGGACCTGGATACGGCCCGCCTGCCCGCCTCGGACGATCCGTCGATCGCCGTGCCGCGCAAGCTCGATCCCGGTCCGTTGTTCCCGTGGGCGCAGATCCTGGAAGGCAGTGGCCTGGAACGCATCGGAGCCGGGCAGTGACGCCCCGGCTATAATCGCGCGCTAACTTTTGCCCCCGAGTGCCCCATGACGGAAAACAACGTCCGAGAACTGGTCGACCTGCTTGAGCTCGAGCGTCTCGAGGACAACCTGTTCCGCGGCCAGAGCCGTGACATTGGCACGCACTTCGTCTTCGGTGGGCAGGTGCTCGGCCAGGCGCTATCGGCCGCGCAACGCACGGTGGAGGCGCCACGCGAGGCCCACTCGCTGCACGCCTATTTCCTGCGCGCGGGCGACATCAACGCGCCCATCGTCTACAGCGTGGAACGCACCCGCGACGGCGGCACGTTCTCATCGCGCCGGGTGGTGGCGATCCAGCATGGCCAGCCCATCCTGAACGGCTCGATCTCGTTCCAGGTACCGGAAACCGGTTTCGAACACCAATCGTCGATGCCCGAAGTTCCGGTCCCCGAGGACATCGAGCCCATGCAGCCCCTGCCACCTGAGCGCCTGGCCAAGCTGCCGGAGAAACTGCAGCGCTGGCTGGGCGTGGATGCGCCGTTCGAATTCCGCCATGTGTGGCCGCAGGACAAGCTGCACCCCGTCAAGCGCCCGCCCTTCCAGCACATCTGGTTCCGACTGACGGCGCCCGTGGGTGACTCGCCGGAGCTGCACCGCTCGCTGCTGGCCTACGCCTCGGACTTCAACCTGATCGGCACGGCCACCCTTCCGCACGGCATTTCCTACTACACCCATAATGTGCAGATGGCGAGCCTGGACCATGCGCTGTGGTTCCACCGACCGTTCCGCGTGGACGAATGGCTGCTCTATTCCTTCGACAGCCCCACGGCACAAGGCGCCCGCGGCCTGGCCCGCGGTCAGATCTTCAGCCGTGACGGTCGCCTCGTGGCCTCCACGGCCCAGGAAGGCCTGATCCGCCTGCGCGGCTGAGGGCCGGAAGGCCCGTAGTAAAATTGAACGCGGGCGCATTGCCGCCCGCTGATCCGCCCGGCCCGGCCGGACGGCAAACCAGGGTTTCCCCATGCGCCAGCTCTACACCTCGCCCCGTCAGGACAACATCGATCGCGTTGCCGCGCTGCTCACCGAGCAGGGCATCGAGTGCACCATCGAAAACCGGTCGAACTACAACCGACCCACCTACCAGCGCTTCAGCTACTCGCAACGCAGCGAAAACCGTGACAACTGGGCCCAGGTCTGGGTCACCCGGGCGGACGACTACACCCGTGCCCGCTCATTGCTGAAGGAGCTGGGCATCGAGCCGGTGGTGCGCCACGGCGAAGAACTGGCCCTGTCGCGGAATCCGACCCCGGAAGGGCGTCGCCGGAGCGTCGCCACGCGGATCCGCCGCATTGTGCTGTTGGCGGTGGCGGGGGCCTTTGTGGTGCTCATGCTTCGTTATATGGGCGTGATCTGAGCGGGCTCAGCCTGAACCGACAGCCTGATTGGTCACCCTGACCTGATCTATCGGCATTTTCCTACTCACATGACAGGGCTGACCGGACATAGAATCGGTCCATGCGCTCTGATCGTGTCCGCCTGTTCCAAACGCTGCCGCACACCTGCGGCTACTTTGCCGAGCGCACGGCACAGAACCTCGTGATCGATCCGGCCGCGCCGCAGCTGGACCAGTTGTACGGCCCGGCGCTGGAACGCGGCTTCCGCCGCGCCGGCGGTCACCTGTACTACCCCTATTGCAGCAACTGCCGCGCCTGCACGCCCTGCCGCATCGACGTGGCGCACTTCATGCCCGATCGATCGCAGCGACGTTGCCTCAAGCGCAATGAAGACCTGCATGTCATCGAGTCGATGGCCGGCTACAACACCGAGCGGCATGCGCTGTACGAGCGTTACCTGCGCCAGCGACATCCGGGCGGTGGCATGGATGAGGCGGACGCCAGCGACTTCCGACGCTTTCTCACGGCCCCGTGGAGCCCCACGCTGTTTCTGGAGTTCCGCCACGGCTCGCGACTGCTCGGCGTCGCCGTAACCGATCTTTGCCTGCAAGGTCTGTCGGCGGTCTACACGTTCTACGACCCGGATGAAACCGCCCGTGGCCTGGGAACCTACGCCATCCTTCAACAGGTGGCGCTGGCCAAGCGCCGCGGCCTGCCATGGGTATACCTGGGCTTCTGGATCGCCGGCCACCCGAAGATGGACTACAAGCGGCGCTTCCGCCCACTGCAGATCCGCACCAGCGAAGGTTGGGTGGAGATGCCGGAGAGCTGACTCCGGCAATCAAACCAACCCCTGTAGGAGCGCCCCCTGTGCGCGACCGCGGCGCCATGCAGCCACCGCAGTATCCGGCTTTCGCCACCGCGTAATGCAGCTCGAATGCAGCATCGATCGCGCACTGGGTACGCTCCCAAAGAGCGAAGCGCTTACGGCGTTCCGATATCCAGCACGACGCGTCCCTGGATATGTCCTTCGCGCAGCCCTTGCAGCACGTCGTTCACGTCCTCCAACTTGCGCCGCTCGATCGTCGGTACCACCTTGCCCTCGGCCGCGAATGCGACGGCTTCGGCCAGATCCTTGCGGGTACCGACGATCGAGCCGCGGATGGTCAGGCGCTTGAGTACGACGTCGAAGATCGGCGTCGCGAAATCGCCCGGCGGCAAGCCGACCAGGCTCATGGTGCCGCGGCGACGGGTGAAGTTCAGCGCCTGCGAGAATGCCTTCGGCGACACCGCCGTCACCAGCACGCCATGCGCGCCACCGCCGGTAGCATCCAGCACTTCTTCGACCGCGTTGGGACTGCGTGCGTCTACGGCAGCCGATGCGCCAAGTTTGCGCGCCAGCGCCAGCTTTTCCTCGGCCACATCCACCGCCACGACATTCAAGCCCATGGCTGTTGCGTATTGGATGGCCAGATGGCCAAGGCCGCCGATGCCGGAGATCGCGATCCATTCGCCGGGGCGCGCCTCTGTCTCGCGGATACCCTTGTAGGTCGTCACGCCCGCGCAAAGGATCGGCGCCATCGCCGCGTAGTCGACGTCTTTCGGCAGCCGCGCCACGTAGGCGGCGTTGCCGATGGCATATTCGGCGAAACTGCCGTTCACGCTGTAGCCGCTGTCGTGCTGCGCCTCGCACAGCGTTTCCCAACCGGTGATGCAGTATTCGCAATGCCCGCATGCGTCATGCAGCCAGGCAATGCCGACCGCGTCGCCCACTTTCAGGTTGTCCACGCCCTCACCCAGGGCGACCACCACGCCAACGCCTTCGTGCCCGGGAATGAAAGGAGGTTGCGGCTTTACCGGCCAATCGCCGTCGACGGCATGCACGTCGGTATGACAGACACCGCTGCTGACGATCTTTACCAACACTTCGCCACGCCCGGGCGCGGGCACGGGTACTTCCTCGATACGCAGCGGTTCGCCGAAGCGATGTGCAACGGCGGCCTTCATCGTCCTGGGTGCCATGAGCGATCTCCTTGAGGTATCGAGCGCAGCCGCCCGGTTGCGTCATGCGACTCGGTGCAGCTGCGCGGGGCACCTCAAGATGCCGTCCATCACGTGATGGACGGATGACCTGGATCAATCAAATGCGATGTTTCAGGAGTTGACTACTGCCTGCGGTACGACCGGGTACGGATGCAGCTTGACCAGCGGTACGGAAATGCCATCGTCGCCCACCACGCGGCAATGCGTGCGATCCAGCTGCCGTGGTTCTTCCACGCCGCAGCTGTGCGCGATGATGCCCACCTCGTGCATGACGTTGGTAGCGTAGTGCGCGACACGCTCGCTCTTGTCGGTGACCACAAGGCCACGCTGCAATTTTGGATTCTGCGTGGTGATGCCCGTGGGACAGGTGTTTCGATTGCATTGCAGCGACTGGATGCAGCCCAGCGCCAGCATGAAGCCACGCGCTGAATTGACGAAGTCCGCGCCCATCGAGAGCGCCCACGCCACGTCATACGCGGTGATGCATTTGCCCGAGCAGATCACCTTGATGCGCTCGCGCAGGCCCTTCACGATCAGCATGTCCACCAGCATCGGCAGCGCCTCGTGGAGCGGCAGACCCACGCCTTCCATCAGCGTCTGCGGCGCCGCGCCGGTGCCCCCTTCGGAGCCATCGACGATAATGAAGTCCGGCGCGCTCTCGATGCCACGCCGGTGTACCTCGTCGCACAGTTCGGCAATCCACTCGACGCCGCCGAACACCGCCTTGAACCCCACCGGCTTGCCGGTGAGATCCCGGATATGACGGATGGCATCCATCAGCTCCGTGACGTTGCCGATGTCGAGATGACGGTTGGGACTCTGCGAATCTTCGCCTACCGGAATCCCGCGGATTTCCGCGATCTCGGGAGTGACTTTTACGCCCGGCAGCAGCCCACCCATGCCGGGCTTGGCGCCCTGGCCGAGCTTGATGCTGACCATCTTCACCTGCGTGTGCGCGCAGATCGCCAGCAGCTTGCCGTCATCGAGCTTGCCATCCGGCGTTCGCACGCCGTACTTGGCGGTGCCGATCTCGAAGATGATGTCGCAGCCGCCTTCCAGGTGGTAAGGCGCGAGACCGCCCTCGCCCGTGTCCATCCAGATGCCCGCTTTCGCCGCGCCACGCGACAGCGCGCGCACCGCCGGCGCGGACAACGCGCCGAAGCTCATGGCCGAGATGTTGAAGAACGCGGCGTGCTGATACGGCTCGCGCGAGTACGGCCCCAGGGTCACCGGCCGCGGCTCGAGGTGCCGGTCGCCCAACGCGGGAAACGGCGCATTGACGAAGAACGGTACGCCTTCGCCACGCAGGTCGCGGGTGGAACCGAACGCGTTGGTGTTGTCCACGTTCTTGGCCGCGCGATAGACCCACATCCGCTGCGCCCGGTTGAACGGCAGTTCCTCGCGATCGCTGGAATACAGGTACTGGCGGAAGAATTCGCCCAGATGCAGGAACCAGTAACGGAAGTGACCGATCACCGGAAAATTGCGCAGCACCGAGTTGGAGGTCTGGTTGCGGTCCACGAACCACACCACCATCACGACGACGACCAGCAGCACGAGCAACAGCAGGAACAGGGCGGCAAACGTCTCGATCACTACGACCAGCCAATGCGCAAATCCCGACGGTTCCATCATGGTCTCCGGTTGTCATCGTTTTGCCCCGCTCCCAAACGAACCGGGGAACGAGGGCCGCCTTGCGGCGGCATCTTCGCATCGCGCGCGTTCGATCTCCGTCGTCGGCGCCCGTTGCACGTGATCCTCAGCTCAAAGCGAGCGAAAGGAAAGCGTCACAGCTCCACGCGCAAGGTCTTCGCCGCGGTGATCGCCTTGACCTTCGCCAACTCGATGTCTTCGTCGCGAGCCAGCGTGACAGCCATGCGCCGACGACCCTTCACCGTGGGCTTGCCGAAGATGCGCAACTGCGTGTCGGGGAGACGCAGGGCGTCAGCCACGTTGAAGTATCGCGGAGCCTCACCCTCGCCTTCCACCAGCACCGCGCACGACGCCGAAGGGCCAAGCTGGCGGATGCCGGGAATGGGCAGGCCAAGGATGGCGCGTGCATGCAGCGCGAACTCGGAAAGGTCTTGCGAAATCAGGGTCACCAGGCCGGTGTCGTGCGGACGCGGGCTCACTTCCGAGAAGATCACCTGATCTCCCTTGACGAAAAACTCCACGCCGAACACGCCCCAGCCACCCAGAGCGCCGGTAATCGCGGCCGCCTGACGCTGCGCTTCGACGAGCGCCGCATCGCTCATCGGCTGCGGCTGCCATGACTCGCGATAATCGCCATCTTCCTGACGATGCCCGATCGGCGCGCAGAAGCTCGTGCCGGCCTTGTGCTGCACCGTCAGCAGGGTGATTTCGTAGTCGAAATCGACGAAGCCCTCGACGATCACCCTGCCCTTGCCGGCACGACCGCCGGACTGGGCGTAATCCCAGGCCGCCTGCAGCTCGTTTTCATGGCGCACCACGCTCTGCCCCTTGCCGGAAGAACTCATCACCGGCTTGAGCACGAAGGGCAGGCCGATCTCGGCCACGGCATGGCGATACTCGTCTTCCGTTTCGCAGAAGCGATAGCGCGAGGTTGGCAACTTGAGTTCTTCGGCGGCGAGGCGGCGGATGCCCTCGCGATCCATCGTGAGCCATGCGGCCCGCGCGGTGGGAATCACGCGCAGGCCGCCTTTTTCAAGTTCGACCAGGGTCGGGGTATGGATGGCCTCGATTTCCGGCACCACGAGATCGGGCTTTTCCTGCTCGATCAGCTGGCGCAGCGCGGCGCCGTCCAGCATGTCGATCACATGGCTGCGGTGTGCGACCTGCATCGCAGGCGCGTTCGCATAGCGATCCACCGCGATGACTTCCACGGCATAACGCTGCAGCTCGATGGCCACCTCCTTGCCAAGTTCGCCGGAACCCAGCAGCAGCACGCGCAGGGCGTGTTCGGAATAAGGCGTGCCAAACGGCTTCATCGATGTCTCCCTGGGGCGGCAAACACGCATTGTAAGCGGCCGGGAGAGGCGGTGCGGGTGACCTGTCGGAAGTCCCATTGACGAATGCCTCCAACCGGCATTGACTGTGGTCGTCACCGTCCCCGCGGAACGCCTATGCGCAACCGGACTGCCATGCTGTTGCTGGTGTTGTCGTTGTGCCCCGCCCCCGGAGCCATTGCCTGGGCCGAGACGGTAGCGTCCCCGGATACCGCTTGGATGACCGTGCTGCTGGGTGGCCGCAAGATCGGTCATCTGGAGATCGAGCACGAACGCGTCGGCGACGTGGTCACCACGACGCAGAACCTGGTGATCGAGCTCAATCGCAGCGGCAGCGGCATCCCGTTGGGCGTGCTGACCCGCAGCGTGGAAAGCAGCACCGGCGAACCGTTGGGGTTCTATGCCCGCAGCACGCTGTCCTCAGCCGACACCATCGTGGAGGGCGAGCGCCAGCCCGGCGGCGACTTCGCCGTCAGCACGACCGTCGACGGCAATACACGGGAGACCCTGTTGGTCTGGCCGCCCGGCGCCATGCTCAGCGAAGGCCAGCGCCTCGCCCTCGTCAAGGCGGCGGGCAGTCCGGGCGAGAACTACACCATGGACATGTTCGACCCGGCCAGCCAGGCCGTCGCCCGCGTGGCGATGACGGTGATCGGCGACGAGAAGGTGGCTTTGCCCGAAGGCACGGTGGTGCTCAACCACCAGCGCCAGGTGCTGAAGACACCTCGTGGCTCGCAGACCATGGATCTGTGGCTGGACAGCCAGGGCTTCGCCCGCAAGGGCATGCTCGACATGCTCGGCCGCAAGCTGGAAATGCTGGCCTGCAGCCGCAAGTGCGCGATGGCGCCGGTGCAGAAGATGGACATGTTCCGCGCCGCCATGGTCGATTCACCGCGGCTGCTGCCTGCCTATCTGCGCTCATCGTTCCTGCGTTACCGCGTCCGCACGCCGGCGGGCAGCCCCCAACCGATCATTGGCACCGACGAACAACGCGTGACGGATCTGGGCCGCGGCACCTGGCTGGTCGATGTCGGCAACCCTCAACCCGGCGGACAGGCCCCGCCGGGCGCCGAAGACACGCTGCCCAATCCCTGGGTGCAGTCCGACGCGCCGGAAATTCGCGAGTTGGCCACACGCGTCGTTGGCGATGCGCACGACGACCTGCAGAAGATGCGCCGCCTGCGCAGCTTCGTCAGCGACTACATCACGCAGCACGGGCTGGACGTGGGTTATGCCTCGGCGCTTGAGGTGCTGCATACCCATGACGGCGACTGCACCGAATACGCCGTGCTGCTCGCCGCCCTCGCCCGTGCGGAACACATACCCACGCGGGTGGTGACGGGCATGGTGTATGCCGACCGCTTCGCCGGCGCCTCGCGGGTGTTCGTACCCCATGCCTGGGTGCAATCCTGGATCAATGGGCGCTGGCAGAGCTTTGACGCAGCGCTGAGGCGCTTCGACAGCAGCCACATCGCCCTGGATACCGGGGATGGTGATCCCTGGCATTTCTTCAATGTGGCCAACCTGTTCGGGCAGCTGCATATTGAGGAGATCACCCCGACGGGCGAACTGGCCGGCAATCTGCCGCCATCGACGGCGAGCGAGCCGCCGGTGAGTGCAGGCAACGGGCGCCAATAGCGACACTTGCGATAGATATCATTTTGATATCAAATCCTCCCAACTGGGAGGAACCACCATGAACGAACGTCAGGGTTTTTCGGTAGCCGGCATTCCCACCATTGTGGTCTGCCTGCTTTTGGCGCTGTGCGGACTCGCGTTGTTCACCGGCATGGCTGGCGGCCGGACGGGCTGGGAAGCGCTCTCGGGCATCGGCATGGAGGTTCTCGTGGTCCTCATGCTGAAGGGCTTCTTCCAGGTCGCCCCCAACGAGGGCCAGGTGCTGCAGCTGTTTGGCAAGTACGCGGGCACCGTCCGCGCGGAAGGCCTGCGCTGGACCAACCCGTTCTGCACCCGCCGCCGCGTCTCGCTGCGCGTGCGCAACTTCGAGAGCGGCAAGCTCAAGGTGAACGACAGCGACGGCAACCCGATCGAGATCGCGGCCGTGGTGGTGTGGCAGGTGATCGACACCGCCGAAGCGGTGTTCTGCGTGGACGACTACGAAAACTTCGTCACCATCCAGAGCGAATCGGCATTGCGCCAGATGGCGCAGAACTATCCCTACGACGCGCACGACGACGGCAAGCCGGCCCTGCGCAGCCACGGCGACGTGATCAACAACCATCTGCGCGATGAAATCCAGGCCCGCCTGGACAAGGCCGGCGTACGCGTCGTCGAAGCGCGCATCAGCCATCTCGCCTATGCCCAGGAAATCGCCCAGGCCATGCTGCAGCGCCAGCAGGCGAACGCCATTGTCGCGGCGCGCGAGCGCATCGTGGAAGGCGCGGTAGGGATGGTTGCGATGGCGCTGGACAAGCTGCGCCAGCAGGGCGTGGTGGAATTGGACGAAGAGCGCAAGGCCGCGATGGTGAGCAATCTCCTGGTCGTGCTCTGCGGTGATCGCGCCACACAGCCGGTGGTAAACGCCGGCACGCTCTATGGCGGCTAAGCGTCTGCATTCATATTCCAAGTGCCTCGCGTTGTGCTCGCGCTGCCGCCCGTCGGTGGTGCGTGGCGCAGCGCCAGCCGGGCTGGCTGGTCAAACCGTTCGCTGCCGGCTGGCGGCAGCGCAAGCGCAACCCTTCGAGTCGGGTCTGTTTGCCCGCAGGGCTGCGTCATCGCTCAGACGTGTATCGACAAACACTGCTTCGCTCTTCCTTGCCCTTCGCGCAAACAGACCCCGGCGCGAGGCACTTGGAATATGAAAGCGGACTCCAAAAAGGCCTTTCCCTTACGCATCAGCGCTGCCGTGCTCGAAGCCATGCAGCGCTGGGCCGATGACGATCTGCGCAGCGTCAACGCGCAGATCGAATTCGTTTTGCGCGACGCTCTGCGCAAGCAGGGGCGCCTGAGGAAAGAGACCTCCGAGCCTGTAGCCGACGACGACATCGACTGAACGCACGCACGGCCTTCTCGGCGTTTCAACGCGTCTTGCACGCCGGCGGCGCTAGGTTTTCCGCTTCCCTCATAAGCGAGTGACCGGCGGAGAACGTTCATGGCAAACGATTACGCACCCCTTCCCGATGGCCCGGTGTTTTGTGACGCCTGCTCCAAGGCCGGCAAGCAGATCGAGATGCAGCCGCAGGAGACCCTTCCGCCCGACGCGCTTGAATGGGCGAAAAACAAGGACACCGAACTGGAGAGTTATCGTTGCCCGGAATGCGAGTCGGTGAACGTCTTCCGCGTGGACTGAGCATCGCGTCGCAAGATCCGGATGGCTGGAGCCGGATGCGGAAGGCAACCTGAGTGCTCCCTTTCAAGGAGCATTGCCATGCACTTCCGCATCACCGGCCTGCCCGCCGAGCCGTTCGCCGAGCTCTTCACGCTTTCCGATGAAGCCCTTGCCGAGCGCCATGCCATGCGTGTGGTGGCGGACCAGCCACACGGCTACCCCTGCCGCGTGAGCCTCACTGATGCGGAACCCGGCCAATCCCTGATCCTGCTGAACTTCGAGCATCACCCGGTAGGTACACCCTTTCGCTCCAGCTACGCCATCTACGTCCGCGAGGGCGAAGAGCAATATGACGAGGTGGACGACGTGCCCGATCAACTGCGGCGGCGCCTGCTGTCCGTGCGCGGGTTCGACGAGCAGGGCATGCTGCGCGATGCGGATGTGGTGCAGGGCACGGCGCTAGAGCCGCTGATCGACCGCCTGTTCGCCGATGCGCGGGTGTCCTACTTGCATATCCACATCGCTCGCCCCGGATGCTATGCGGCGCGTGTGGATCGCGCCTGAGCCTTCAGCGCGAAGCGCGAGCCAACAGCGGTGTGAGCGCGATACCCAGCGCCACCCAGCCGACCATGAACGCCACGCCGCCCAGCGGCGTGATCGCGCCAAACCAGCGTGGCGCGCCCAGCGCCAAGGCGTACAGGCTGCCGCTGAATGCCACGACGCCGAGCGGGAAGGCCGCCATTGCCACGCGTCGCGCGCGCCCCGGCGCGGAAAACACTGCCAGCACGAGCGCCAGCGCATGCCAGAAGTGGTAACTCACTGCGGTGTGCCACAACTCGCTGCCCCGTGTATCGAGCACGTCGCGCAGCGCATGCGCGCCAAAGGCCCCGAGCATCACGGCGCTTGCCCCGGCAAGGCCGATGAGCACGCCAGTGGCAGAGGATGGGTGTCGCATGAGGAACGCTTCCTTCCACGGCCAGGCGGCCAGTGTCGTATGCTGACGGGATGATTCCTGACCATCTTCGCACGACACTCCGCCGCGCCGGCCAACTGACGCTGATGCTCGCGCTGCTGCTCGGCAGCCTGTTGCTGGTAGCCTGCCACCGTGGCGATTCCGTGGAATGGCGCCTCACCGACGTCACCGGGCACATGCCCGACCTCGACTTTCGGCTGGTCGATGACCAAGGCAAGGCCGTCACCGGCAAGGATTACCGCGGCAAGGTCGTGCTGCTCTACTTCGGCTATACGCACTGCCCTGACGTGTGTCCGCTGACGCTCGCCCAGCTGCACGTCGTGATGCAACGGCTCGGGCCGTTGGCCGATGGCGCGCGCATCCTCTTCGTGAGCGTGGATCCGGCACGTGACACGCCCGAGATCATGCATGCGTACGTCAATGCGTTCGATCCGCGCGCCGTCGGCCTGTCGGGCACGCCGCGCGAGATCGAAGCCTTGAGCAAGCGTTATCGCTCCGCCTTCACCCGCGAACCCGACAAGGGTGACGGGCAATACGAGGTAAGCCACAGCTCGGCCATCTACGTGTTCGATCGCGAGGGCAAGGCGCGGCTGCTGGCAACGCCGGGCAACCCGCAGGACGCCCTCGTCCACGACCTGCACCTGATGCTGAGCCTGGGGAATCCGACATGATCAACCGTACCCTGCCCTTGTTGGCGGCCGGCCTGCTGCTGGCGATGTCGGCGCATGCCAGTGAAGCCGAACACGTCCGCGCCAGCCAGGCATGGATCCGCGTGCTGCCTGGCGACCTGCCCGCGGGTGCCTACGTCGTGCTGGAGAACACCGGCGACCAGCCGGCGACGCTGCGCAGCGCAAGCAGCGTCCGCTACGGCAGCGTGATGCTGCACAAGAGCAGCTCCGAAGGCGGCGTAAGCCGCATGGCGATGGTGGAAAGCCTGGTGATTCCCGCGCATGGCAAGGCCGAACTCGCGCCGGGCGGCTATCACCTGATGATGAGCAAGGCGAACCCGCCGGTGAAAGTGGGCGATGACGTAAAGCTCACCCTGCACTTCGACGACGGCAGTACGCTGGACACGCGTTTCGTCACGCGCCCTGCGAACGCCACCGACGCCGGCGACCCGCACCAGCACTGACGCCCTTCCTGGGAGCGCACCCAGTGCGCGACCGCAACGCCTGATGGCTCAACGCGCGGTCGTCGATGCGGGGTTCCTTGACGTCCTTGCCGGCGTTCGCGGCCACGGCTTGCGACGTATGCGCCCGCTGCGCGACAGCCGCAGCCATTGGCGCATCGCGAGAAGGCCGCCGATGGATTCGATGATCGCCGCGGGCACCCACATGATCACGCCGCCGACCAATTGCGCAGTGAGCACGTTGAAGGTGAAGGCGCGGCCGCAGATCTCGAAGATCGGATAAAGATCGGTCTTGGAGAACGTGACGATGGCGCCGGCAAGAATCTGCGGCGTCATCGTGATGCCGGGCGAAAGCACGCGCATGCCCGGCGTCATGCGGCCCGGCGGACGTGGGCGGTGGTCGAGCACCAGCCACCAATAGCTGAACCCGCTGACCAGCATCGACCAGTTCATGAAGCGGTAGATGCGCCAGTCCAGCATGGCCAGCGTCTGCATCGACGGAATCAGCCAGACCAGGATAAAGGCGACGAACAGGATCGTGACGATCGCTGGATTCAGGAACACCGCGCTGAACAGCCGCCACGGCCACGACCGCAGCACCGGGCGCAACAGGCGCACGCGCCATGACAACGGCAAGCCTTTGCGCAGGACCGTACCCGGATAGGACGCCATGATCAGCAGTGGCGCCAGGTGATGCAGCAGCACCTGCTGGATGCGATGCATGAAGAACTCATGCTCGAAGAAGAAATCCAGGTAGGTGTGCAGCGAGACGTAGATCATCGCCATGCCGATCCAGAACGCCAGCTGGCGGCCGATGCTCACCGGCAAGCGCCGGCAGCCGCTCACGTACAGCGCACTGCATGCCACGAAGGTCAGCAGGAAGACCCAGGAAAATTCCCAGGGCACGATCCACTTGATCACGCTTGCCATCATCGACATGACCCCACCTCAACCCGAGACCCGGCGACGACTGCGACGCGAACGACGCCAGCCATACAGGAGTCCGAACACGGTCACCAGCGACGGCACCAGCACGATATTGATGAACTTCAGGCGCAGACCAAGCGCATCGATCTCGGCATTGAACTGGTGCTGCACATCGCGCAGCTCCTTGTTGATGGCCAGCTGTCGCCGAAGGAACTGTTCGATCTCCGCACGCTGCTCCGCGTTCGCGGTGTCACCACGCGTCGTCTTGGCGGGCTGCAGCTCGTTCAACCGGGTGCGGGTCACGGCGAGCTCACGCTGCAGCTCCTGCTTTTTGGCAAGGTACTTCTGGTCCGCCGCACTCTGCAGCGCCAGCACACGGGTGAACGGACGCTGCGAGCTGACCCTGCCATGGATGGACAGCAACGCGGAAGAGCCGCTCAGGTTGTCCGCGATATTGGTGACGAAGTCGCCGTTGTTGGCCAGCGCGCTGAGCTGCGGCTGGCCAAGCAGGCTCTGCGTATAGGACACCCAAAGGCGATCGCTGAGCAGATCCGTGTCCGCCACCAGGATCACTTCGGTGTTATCGCCGGATACGCCGAGGTGACCCTGCTCCCTGGCCCGTTCCGGGAAGGCGCTGGCGAACGTGCCGCGCAGGCGGGCAGCGATCACATAGTGATTGTTGTCGGGCTTGTAGTTGTCCAGCAGGCCACCCGGATTGTTGATCGACTCCCGCACCCGCTGGCTGGGCACGACTTCAGCATCGGTCGTGCTCTGCATCAGCGGCTGCAGCCGCGAGTTGGTACCCGGCGAGAGATCGAAGTAGCCGGCGCTGGAGACATTGATGCGCTGCAGGCTCGCGGTGATCACATCGTCATGGCTCAGCTCCTGCTGGCCGAGGCCGAGCATGGCCGGATGGCTCATGGAACTGCTGTCGGCCAGCTCGATGCGCAAGGCGCGCGAGCGGTCCAGCACGACTTTCTGCGGGTCGTACTGCACGCCCCACGTCTCGAACAGTTTCGCCAGGTCCGAGTTGTGGTCGTCCGTATTGCCGTTGCTGTCCACGAAGGGCGTGTTGTCCATCTCCGCCACGGGATCCACGAACACCACGAGGTGGCCACCGCGCAGCACGTACTGGTCGATGGCGTAGAGCGCATCCGCCGGCAGGTGCTTGGGATGGATCACCAGCAGCGCCTTGATGTCGCTGTCGATGCGCGTGAGCTTGCTCGCATCAAGCGATTTCACGTCGAACTGCTGCCCCAGCTGGCGCAGCACCGTCCAAGGTTGCTCGCCAATCACCGGATTGCCTTCGACCGGAAGGCTGGTGATCAGGCCCACGTGCGGCTTGGACGGCTGGTCCAGCTCGTAGAGCAGCTTGGCGATGTCGTATTCGAGAAAAGTCTCACGCGACGGATCGAGCAGCGGAATGCTCAGCGTGTTGCCGGGCAGCCGCTCTTCGTTGTCGCTCTCGCTGTCGGCGTTGGTCGGCAACGTGGCCCCCACCAGGCCGAAGAAGACGCGCTCGCCATTGCTGCCACCGCTGAGCGGCGTGAGCCCATAGCCTTCCGCGCTGACTTCGTCATCGGAGTACGGCACCGGATCCACGAACTGCAGGCGCAACCGGCCGTGCGAGCGCGCGACCATTTCCTGCAGCATTTCCCTGACGCGCTGTTCGTAGGTGCGCAGCTGCGGAAGATCGCGCGCGGCGTGCTCCGAAAAGTACAGCGTGAGCTTCAGCGGCGCGCGCAGGTTGTCCACGATATGGGCCGTGCCTGGCGTCAACGTGTACAGCCGATCCGACGTGAGATCGACGCGCCCGAGCCGCATCCATCGGCTGCTGCCCAGGGTGATCGCGACGAACACGATGGCCAGCAGCACCAGGGCGGCAAGCAGCACGACGCGGCGGCGGGAATGGAGGCGCGCCATGTTCATGGCGTCCGCTTCAGGTCGAGCACCAGCACGCCGGCCATCAGCCAGGCGGCCATGCTCAGCACGAAGTACAACAGGTCACGCATGTCCAGCACGCCGCGCGAAATCGCCTCGAAGTGGCGAAGCATGCTCAGGTGCGCCAGGGCGTTCACCAGCCTGCGCGGGAGCGCGCCCTGGAAGAACTCCATCACCTGCGGCTGCCCCACCAGGATCAGCAGGAAGCACACCACCAGGGTCAGCACGAAGGCCACCACCTGGCTCTGCGTCACGGCCGAGAGGCACGCGCCGATGGCGAGGAACGCTCCGGCCATCAACCAGCTGCCGATGTACCCGGCAAGGATCACACCGTTGTCCGGCGACCCCAGGTAATTCACGGTGAGCCAGATCGGAAACGTGAGGAACAAGGCGAGGCCGATGAAAAGCCACGCCGCGACGAACTTGCCCACCATGGCCTGGCCCAGCGTGAGCGGCAGGCTGAGCAGCAGCTCCAGCGTGCCGCCCTTGGCCTCTTCGGCCCACATGCGCATCGACACCGCCGGCACCAGCACCAGGTACAGCCACGGGTGCATCACGAAGAACGGTTGCAGGTCGGCCTGGCGGCGTTCGTAGAAGTCGCCAGCGTAGAAAGTGAGGATGCCGGACATGACCAGGAAGATCACCAGGAACACGTACGCCACCGGCGTGACGAAATAGCTGCGCAGTTCGCGCCGCACCACCGCTGCGACGGGGCTCATGCCTTACCCTCCGCGCCGGTGGTGATGTGCCGGAACACTTCGTCCAGGCGGCCACGCTCCAGCTGGATTTCGGACACTTCGAGACCTTGCTGGCGCAGCAGCGTTTCCACGGGCTCGAGGATGCGCTCGCCCGGTCGCGGGAATACGGTGATGCGGCCGTCCATCGGGTCCACTTCGATCGATGCCACCTGCGGAAGGCGACCGAGCATTTCCTGCGAAACCCCGCTGCCCGGCGCGCTGAAGGACACCGCCCCGTGATAGCGCGAGCGCGCCTCCAGCTCGGCAGGCGTGGCGTCGGCCAGCAGCTTGCCGTTGGCGATGATCACCACGCGATTGCACAGCGCGTGCACTTCTTCCAGCAGGTGCGTAGAGATAAGGATGGTGCGGTCGCGCGCCATGGCGTCGATCAGCTGCCTGACCGTGTGCTTCTGGTTCGGATCGAGGCCATCGGTGGGTTCGTCCAGCATCAGGACCTGCGGGTTGTGCACGATGGCCTGCGCGAGACCCACGCGGCGGCGCAAACCCTTGGAAAGCGTATCAATGCACTGGTCGAGCACGCCTTCCAATTGCAGGCCGCCGACCACGCGCTCGAAGCGACGATAGCCTTCGTCGCGCTGCAGGCCGCGCATGCGAATGATGAAGGTGAGGAACTCGCGCACCGTCAGTTCGCCATAGCTCGGCGCGCCTTCCGGCAGGTAACCGAGCGCACGCTTGGCCTTCAGTGGCTCCTTCAGCACGTCGTATCCGCACACGCGCGCCGTACCGGAGCTGGGCGCGAGGAAGCCGGCGATCATGCGCATCACCGTGGTCTTGCCGGCGCCGTTGGGGCCAAGCAGGCCCAGCACCTGGCCCGGTTCGGCGCGGAAGCTCAGCGAATCCACGGCGGTCAGGGCGCCGTAGCGCCGGGTGAGCTGTTCGGTTTCGATCATGTCCGGTCGAGGCAGGAGGCTGGGCCGCGCAACGCGCATGGCCTTCGTGGATCAGCGAGTCGACCCGCAATGTAACCGAAAAGTTCGTTGCTGCCGGTCGATGCAGGCGTCAGAAATGAAAAGGCCCTTCGCGAGGAAGGGCCTTCTCGATGCGTTGCCGATGGCGGCTTACTTGCCGGCGGTACCGGCTTCGGCAGGAGCCGCGGCCGTACTGGACGACGCCGGAGCCTGCTGGTCGGTGCCCTGGTCCAGCGACGGCGGCTTGATGCCGGCTTCCTGTTCCGGGGTCTGGTCCGGAGCCCAGCTCAGCGGCAGGTACACGTCGAATTCGGCGTACTGCGTGACCTGGTCGCCCTGCTTCACTTCCGGCTTGGCTTCGATGTCGTAGAAGCGGTTCACCACTTCGTCGAACTTGTAGCCGTGGGTCTGCGCATAGGCCTTCATCAGGTCGCGGGTCTGCGGCACGCCGGCGGCGGTGCCATTCCACACGGCCTTGAGGGCCGGGCCGCCGAAGGCAAGGAAGGCGCGCACGTCGTTGTCGACGATCAGGCGACCGAAGCGGTCATGGCCGCCCGGGGTGTTGTCGGCCGGAGCAGCGGCAGCGGCGTCGCCACTGGTGCTGGCGCTGGCCGCGTTGGTCAGGTCGGGCGACTTGGCGGCAGCGAGCTCCACGGTCTGGCCGCCGACGTTCAGGCTGGTCGCGCTGATCGGCATGGCCACATCGAACGTGTAGGTCTGATCGCCGTAGTTGGTGGTGTAGATGATGCGCGGACCGGTGGTGGTCACGCCCAGCTTCTTGGCGGCAGCCTGGATCTGGCCCACGGCCTTGTCGGTCGCATCGTTGAGGGCCTCAAGGCCACCCTTGCGCTCGATCGAGGTGGACACCATCAGCACCGGCGTTGGCTGGGTCTGCTCGATGTACGGGATCAGCTTGGTGTAGTCGACGTTCTGCACGCCGGCCAGCACGTTCTGCAGATTGTTCAGGGTGAACTGGATGAAGGCATCCGGATCGCCGTGAATGTAGAGGTTGGAATAGCGGTTGATCAGGTTGAAGCCGTAGGCGACGTCATACGACCAGGTCGCCTTGGTCAGCTGACCACGGCTGCCCTGGCGCTCGAGATCGAGCGTGAAGTGCTTGTCGTTGCCGCGCCAGTCGTTGTCGAGGTTCCAGACGATCGAAGCCTTGCGGGCCTGCGAGTCGACCTTGTCGAAACTGGGATCGGCCGAAGCGATGGTCAGCTTGCCGTTGCCGACCTTGTCATCCTGGCTGGACCAGGACACCTCGGCACCCGGGCCATAGGCCTTGCCGGAGAAATCGAACTTGATGTTGCGGTCGTACTCGCGCTGCACCGTGTACTCGGGGAAGCGACGGAAATTGCTCAGCACGTCATAGACCTGACGCATGTCCTTGCCGATGACCAACGACCTTTCCACATGGCCGCTGCCAGGCATAACAACACCCACCACCACCGCCACGACGGCGACAATGATCAGGGCAACAATAAATTCAAGAACACGCATCATTCCGGGGTTCTCCGCACGTCTCTCTGTATACGGCACTAAGGGCAGTCGAGTCGCCGGAGACCGGCCCGCCACGGGGAAATTCCCGAAGAATCACGTCGTGACGGGGGGTCGGCCAGCGCCGAAGCCACCGATACTACTTGCTCACGCGCAGGAACGCCATCCGGCTGTGAATTGGCCTTCCAGACGCCCGCGAATGGCTATGGCACTAGGGCTGGCGGCGTAGCGTCAGACCTTACGGATACACCGGTGAAGGCTGTTGCGCCTGGCCCAGGAACAGGCGCCGGGAGCCGGCGCCGGAGTGCTTGCACCGATGCCCGGCCGGCATCGGCGAGTCGGCGCCCGCCCTCAAGGCGGGCGCCGCGATCAGACGATGCCCAGCTCCAGTGCCTTGAGCACCGCGCGGGTGCGATCGCGCACACCCAGCTTGGAAAGGATGTTGGACACGTGGTTCTTCACGGTGCCCTCGGCCACCTTCAGCGAGTTGGCGATTTCCTTGTTGCTGTAACCGCCGGACAGGAGGCGCAGGATCTCGGTCTCGCGCTCGGTCAGCGGGTCGGGCTGTTCCAGACTGGTGAACTGGTTCTGCATGCGGCCGACGCCGGCCAGCAGGCGCTGGGTGACCATGGGAGCGACCAGCGAACCGCCGGCGGCCACGGTGCGCACCGCCTCCACCAGTTGCTCGAGCGATACGTCTTTCAGCAGGTAACCGCGCGCACCGGCCTTCAGGCCCTGCAGCACGAGCTGGTCGTCGTCGAAGGTGGTCAGGATGATGGTGGGCGGCAGCTCGTTGCGGGCGGACAGCGCCTGCAGCACTTCCAGCCCGCTCATGTTCGGCATGCGAAGATCGAGCAGCACCACGTCGGGCTTGATCCGCGGAATGTCCTGCACGGCCTGCGCGCCATCGGCGCACTCGGCCACTACGCGGATGTCCTCCGCCAGATCGAGCAGCGATCGAACACCCTGGCGAACCAGGTTCTGGTCATCGACAAGACAGACGGAAATCATCGCGAATCCTCGGAGCGGTTGTGGCCTGCGTGCGATGCCGAAGGCCAACGGGAGACGATGCTGCTATCCAAGCAACACATATTGACACGACCACATGGCGGCACGGGAAGTTGCCCGTCCTAAACCATGCCCAACGCGGGTGGCTCGAACCGTGACGGCGTATGCGCCAGTTCCGGTGCCTCGCCCAGCGGCAGGCGCACGGTCAGCGCAAAGCCCTGTGCCAACGCCGGATCCACCGTCACGCTGCCCTCGAATTCGTTCAAACGCTCGCGCATGCCCGACAAGCCGTTGCCCGGCCGGAAGTTCACCGCACCACGGCCGTCGTCGCGTGCGGACAGTTCCAGCAGGTTGGCGTTGACGTAATCGAAGCGCAGCCATAGGTTGCGCGCCGCCGCATGCTTGGCGGCATTGGTGATGATCTCCTGCGCGCAACGCAGCAACACCTGGGCGCGGCGCGGATCTTCCACGCTGAAGCGCGGCGGCGTCTCCACGTGCACGCGCAGGCCCGGCACGCCTTCGATCAGGCTGCGCAAGGCCTGCGTGAGGTCGATGGCATCGTCCTGGCGAAGCTCGCTGACGACCTCTCGCACGTCCGACAAGAGATGTTTGGCGGTCACCTGCGCCTTCTGCACATGTTCGGCCGCCTGCGGGTTGACGAGGTGGCTGGCCACTTCCAGGTTGAGACTGAGCGCGGTCAGGTGATGGCCGACCAGATCGTGCAGGTCGCGTGCGATACGCATGCGCTCGGCGATGCGGGTGGACTCGGCCAGCAGCGCGCGCGTGGCACGCAATTCGGAATTGAGGCGACGCTGGACCTCGCGTTCCTCGGCCTGGAGGCTCGCGATCATCGAGGTGAAGAACACCAGGGCGGAGATGCCCAGGTACATGCACACCTGCAGGATTGCCGTCACGAT
This sequence comes from Dyella jiangningensis, assembly GCA_000632805.1. Taxonomy (GTDB): domain Bacteria; phylum Pseudomonadota; class Gammaproteobacteria; order Xanthomonadales; family Rhodanobacteraceae; genus Dyella; species Dyella jiangningensis. The sequence continues at coordinate 2,882,896 of CP007444.1, forward strand.
GGTCCAGCCCATGTAGCTGGCGATGATCGGGATCAGCATCAGGTTCTGCAGCAGCATCCACAGCAGCCCGGCGCCGACCGGCAACTGCCAGGGCAGCACCACCGCGATCACCAGCATCAGCATGGCCGACAGGCCGCTCTGGCTGAACCAGCCCATTGCCACGGCCGAACCGGTCAGGACCACGAGACCCAGCAGCTGCGGGAGCGAGGGATAGCCGACCTGCCGCGTCATGCTCGACCGGCGCGTCAGCAACAGATAGGTGAGCCCGAAGATCAGGTACGAGAGCACCCAGCCCGTGATGTTCGGGTTGCTCCACCAGGAACTGACCTGCGCCAGGCTCCAGCTGCCGGGCAGCAGCGGCAGGGCCACGCAGAGATAGGTCGTGAGGCCGGCGTACCGCAGCAGCCGGATGTGGTTGATGTTGGACCATGCCATACGCGCATCATCAGCCGGCGGCGGGCGTGGTGCAATGCGTGAGAAGTCATTCCCCCACCCGTGCCGAAAGGCACGCCCGCTGGCGCTTTACGAAGGTTTTACATGGTGCGCCGTGTTATGTGCGGGCGCCGTACGCATGTCATAATGCCGCCTGTTACGTGGGGCCGCTTCAAACGGTCTTGTCCTCGAACCACACAAAGCGGAGCAACGAATGGCCCTTGCCATCCGCGACGTGCGAGAGCACGACCTGGATGCCGTACTGGCGCTCAACAACGCCGCCGGCCGCACCATCCTCGCCCTGGACGCGACCCAACTGCGCTTCTTCTATGATCACGCGGACTATTTCCGCGTGGCCGAGATCGACGGCCACCTGGCCGGCTTCCTCATCGCCCTGCGTGACGGCAGCGACTACGACAGCTCGAACTACCAGTGGTTTTCCGAGCATTACCCGCAGTTCGTCTACATCGACCGCATCGTCATCGCCAACGCCTACCGCCGCCACGGCCTCGGTCGCATCTTCTACTGCGACGTGACCAGCTATGCGGAGGTGCGCGTGCCCCTGCTCACCTGCGAGGTGTTCCTGGAGCCGCGCGACGACGTGGTGGTGCTGTTCCACGGCACCTACGGCTTCCAGGAAGTGGGGCAGCAGCGCATGGCCACCGAAGGCCCGCAGGTCAGCCTGCTGGCCAAGGACCTGCCGAGCTACGCCTTCGTCCGCGAAACCTACCTGGACCACGACGGCCTGCCCGATGTGCCGTGGCTGGCCGAACGCCAGCGTCCTCTCCATCATCCTGACACTACCCGGCGCCGCCTCTCGGGAGAGCGGCGCCCATGAATGCGCGAATGGATACACAAGAAGCCTGCGACCTGCGTTTCGGCCAGGTCGGCATCGCCAACGTGCGCGTGCGCCGTGCCGATGCCGCCGCCCTCTGCGATGAGTTGGAACGCCGCGTGCGTGCCGCTCCGCAATTGTTTTCACGCGCCGCCGTGGTGCTGGACCTCAGCCATCTGCTGAACCTGCCCGATGACGGCACGGTCGATGCCCTGTTAGAAGCCGTGCGCAGCGCCGGCATGATGCCGGTCGGCCTCGCCTACGGCACCAGCGAAGTGGAAGCACTCTCGCGCCGCATGGGCCTGCCACTGATCGCCAAGTTCCGCGCCGCCTACGAGCCCGCCGATGGCGGCAGCATCGCGCCGCCCGCACCGCCTGCCCCTGCTCCAGCTGCGGAAGAAGCGCCGCGGCGCGCCGAGCCCGTGCGCAGCGAACCCGAGCCGGTCGCTGCAGGCCAGGGCGCGCAGCATGTCGATGGCACCGTGCGCTCTGGCCAGCAGGTCTATGCGCGCGAGCGCGATCTCGTGGTGACCGGCACGGTGGCCAACGGCGCCGAAGTCATCGCCGACGGCAGCATCCACATCTACGGCAGCCTGCGTGGCCGTGCGATGGCTGGCGCACAGGGCGATGAGAAGGCGCGCATCTATATTTCCGACTTCCGCGCGGAACTGGTGGCCATCGCTGGCCACTACCGCGTGTTTGAACAAATTCCAAAGGACCTGGAAGGCCAGTCTGTGCGATGCTGGCTCGAAGGGGAAAAATTGCTGATCGCCAAGCTTTGACGACAGCCCATTACTACAACAAAGCATTTTGCGGAGATGAGCCTTGACTGCTGAGATTATCGTTGTCACTTCGGGCAAAGGTGGCGTAGGCAAGACCACCACCAGTGCCTCGCTTGCGACGGGCCTTGCCATCGCCGGCAAGAAAGTCGCGGTGATCGATTTCGACGTCGGCCTGCGCAACCTCGACCTCATCATGGGCTGCGAACGCCGCGTGGTGTACGACTTCGTCAACGTCGTCCACGGCGAGGCCACGCTCAAGCAGGCCCTCATCAAGGACAAGCGCTACGAGACCCTTTACGTGCTGGCCGCCAGCCAGACGCGCGACAAGGACGCGCTCACCCAGGAAGGCGTGGAAAAGGTCCTTGAGGATCTGGACAAGGAAGGCTTCGACTACGTCGTGTGCGATTCGCCCGCCGGCATCGAGAAGGGTGCGCACCTGGCGATGTATTTCGCCGACCACGCGGTGGTGGTGGTGAACCCGGAAGTGTCCTCGGTGCGCGACTCGGACCGCATCCTCGGCCTGCTCGCCAGCAAGACCCGTCGCGCCGAGCGCGGCGACGGCGCGATCAAGCAGCACCTGCTGCTGACGCGCTACAACCCGGCGCGCGTGGCGGTGGGCGAAATGCTCAGCGTCAAGGACGTGGAGGAAATCCTCGGCATCAACGTCGTCGGCGTGATCCCCGAATCGGAGAACGTGCTCGCCGCGTCCAACGCGGGCGTGCCGGTGATCCTCGACGAGAACTCGTTCGCCGGCCAAGCGTACAGCGACACCGTCGCCCGTATCCTCGGTGAGGAACGTGCCCTGCGCTTCACCGAAGTGCAGAAGAAGGGCTTCTTCCAGCGCGTATTCGGAGGTTGATCGCGATGGGTATTCTTGATTTCCTGAAGCGCAAGCCGGAGCCCACCGCTACCGTCGCCAAGGAGCGCCTTCGCATCATCGTGGCCCAGGAGCGCTCCACCCGCGGCGCGCCCGACTACCTGCCGTTGCTGCGCAACGAGCTGCTCGAAGTGATCAAGAAATACGTCCACGTCGACCTCGAAGCCATCAACATCAACGTCGAGCGCGACAGCGGACACGAGATCCTCGAGCTTTCCGTGGCGCTGCCTGATCACGCCAAGCCTGCCGGCTGATGCCTTCGTGGCACGGGCCATGCCCGTGCCACGCATCGACTGTTGCATCACCGCCCGAGGGCGGACGAATTCCCCATGTCATCCGAGTCCAATACTTCGCCTGCCGAAGCCAACGTGATGCGCCTTGAGGCCATCGGCTTCGAGGCGCCCGCCGCGCTGTTGGCGCGCTACGGCCTGCAGCTGCTGCGCGTCGAACCCGGCACAGCCATTCCCGGCAGTTTCTGGGGCGATGACGAAGCCGGCATCATCGGCACCACCGTGTACGCACGCGGCGACACGCCGGTGCATTCGCTGCTGCACGAGGCCGGGCACCTGATCGTGCTGCCGGCCGAGCGCCGTGCCTTCGTGCATACCGACGCCACCGATTCCATCGCCGAGGAAGACGCCACCTGCTACCTGCAGATCGTCCTGGCGGACGAACTGCCTGGCGTCGGGCGCATTCGCCTGATGAGCGACATGGACGCCTGGGGCTACTCGTTCCGACTCGGCTCGACGCGGGCATGGTTCGAGCAGGACGCGGAAAACGCACGCCAATGGCTGATGGAACACGGCCTCCTCGATACCCAGGGTCGACCGGTTTACAGCTGACCGACGCGCTTCGTTATCGCGGCGCCAGGCTTCGCGAGCGAAGTCTTCAACGGCACCGTTCACCACGCGGGAAATGTGAGCGCATGGCCCGTGCCATCGGAAGCCACCGGCATGCGCACGTCTTCGAGGGCACGCGTCGCGCCGTCGCGTCTCACACCGGCGAAACATCCTCGGGCGCACTCTGAAGCCAAGCTTCGAGGAGGCGCCGCGCGATGCGATGGCTCTGGATGTCGATCAGCCTCTTGCTGGCATGGTCCGCGTTGGCGGCGGCCGGTCAGACCCCGGATGGGCGCGTGCCTGGGGGCGCATTTGCCGCCCGCATCGAACTGGTCGGTCCCATCGGACCGGCCAGTGCCGAATACGTCGACAACAGCCTCGAACGCGCGAGCCGTGACGGCGCATCGGTGATCGTGCTGCAGATGGATACGCCGGGCGGCCTGTCCGAATCGATGCGCACGATCATCGCCAGCCTGTTGGCCGCCCATCAGCCAGTCATCGGTTATGTCGCGCCGTCGGGAGCGCGAGCCGCCTCTGCCGGCACCTACATCCTCTACGCCTGCCAGATCGCGGCCATGGCGCCCGCGACCCATCTGGGCGCGGCAACGCCAGTATCGCTGGGCGGCGGCAATCCCCTGCCGATCGGCAATGCGCCGTCCCCAGCGGGGACGGCCCCGACATCACCGGCAGACGCGGAGACCAACAAGGTGCTCAACGACGCCATCGCATCGATTCGTTCCCTGGCGCAACTCAACGGCCGCAATGCCGACTGGGCCGAACAGGCCGTACGCGGCGCCGCCACGCTCACCGCCGACGAAGCTTTGCAAAAACATGTGATCGATCTCGTCGTCGGCGATGCCGCCACCCTGCTGGCGCGCGTGGACGGACGCCGCGTTCGCGTGGCGGGTGCCGAGATCACGCTGCATAGCGCGGGCCTGCCCGTTCGTGACTACGCGCCGAACTGGCGCACGCATCTGCTCGACCTCGTGACGCATCCCACCATCGCCTACCTGCTGTTGCTCGCGGGCATGTATGGGCTGGTCATCGAAGCGCTCCACCCGGGCGTGTTGCTGCCGGGCGTGGCCGGCGCGATCTGCCTGTTGCTTGGCCTGTATGCCCTGCAGCTTCTGCCGGTGAATTACGCGGGTCTGGCGCTGATGGTGCTGGGCATGGGGCTGATCGTGGCGGAAACGCTCATGCCCTCGGTGGGCGCCATCGGCATCGGCGGGGTGATCGCCTTCGTGATCGGCTCGATCATGCTGTTCAACCGCGGCGTGCCGGGGTATGCGGTGAATCTCGGGGTCATCGGCGGCATCGCGTTTTCCGCCATGGTGCTGCTTGTGCTGTTGCTGCGCCTGGTACGGCGCTCGCGACGAACGCGGCTCTTCAATGGCGATACGCAAATGCTGCTGACGACCGGCGAGTTGATGCAGGCGGTCGGCGCCGACGGGGAGGCATGGGCGCGCATCGGCGGCGAACAGTGGCGCGTGCGCTGCGAATCGGCCTTGCCCGCCGGTGCGCGCGTGCGGGTGGTGGGCCGTGAAGGATTGCTGTTGCGCGTCACCCCGGCTTGAGTCGAACTCAGGAGGCGATGCTTATGTACGGTTTCTTCGGCGTGATCGTGGTGTGGGTGCTGGCATTGTTGTTCATGTCGATCAAGGTGCTGCCCGAGTACCAACGCGGCGTGGTGCTGACACTGGGTCGCTACACGGGCACCAAGGGCCCCGGCTTGTTCATCCTGGTTCCGTTCGTGCAACGCATGATGCGCGTGGACCTGCGCGTGACGGTGATGGATGTGCCGCCGCAGGATGTGATCTCGCGCGACAACGTGTCGGTGCGCGTCAACGCGGTGGTCTACTTTCGCGTGGTGGAGCCGGACAAGGCGATCCTGCAGGTGTCCGATTTCTTCCAGGCCACCAGCCAGCTCGCGCAGACGAGGTTGCGCTCGGTGCTCGGCCAGCACGACCTGGACGACATCCTTTCGCAGCGTGATTCCATCAACCACAGCCTGCAGCAGATCCTCGACGAAGCCACCGACCCGTGGGGCATCAAGGTGAGCAACGTCGAGATCAAGGACGTGGACCTCAACGAAACCATGGTGCGCGCCATCGCCCGACAGGCCGAAGCGGAACGCGAGCGGCGTGCGAAGGTGATCCATGCCGACGGCGAACTGCAGGCGGCCGAGAAACTGCGCGACGCCGCGGCCATGCTTTCGCAGCAGCCGCAGGCGCTGCAGCTGCGCTACATGCAGACCATGGCCGACATGTCCAACAGCGGCAAGGCATCCACCATCGTCTTCCCGCTGCCCATGGACCTGGTCAAGCCGCTGCTGGACCTGCTGCCCCGTACCTGAGATTGCGCCTGTAAAGCGGCGGGTCGCGCCAGCCAAGTACAATGGGTGGTTACCTACGCAGGCATCACCCATGGCCCTCAACGCCACCATCTACAAAGCCGAGCTCCAGGTGAGCGACATGGATCGGCATTACTACGCCACGCATGCGCTCACCGTGGCGCGGCATCCCTCCGAAACGGCCGAGCGGCTGATGGTACGTCTGCTGGCATTCGCGCTATACGCCGACGAACGCCTGGAGTTCGGCAAGGGGCTCAGCGATGAGGACGAGCCGGCGCTGTGGCGCAAGGCGTATACCGGCGAGATCGAGCAGTGGATCGAACTGGGCCAGCCGGACGAGGCACGCATCCGCAAGGCCTGCGGGCGCGCGCAGCACGTGGTCGTGATCAATTACAGCGGCCGCGGTGCGGATATCTGGTGGGACAAGGTCGGCGGCTCGCTGGGTCGCAACCGCAACCTCACCGTGCTGGATATTCCGTCCGAAACGGTGGACCGGCTCGCGGCCATGTCCGAGCGCGGCATGCGCCTGCAGTGTCTGATCCAGGACGGCCAGCTGCAGGTCATGAGCGAGACCACAAGCGTATCGGTCGAGCCGCAGTCACGCATGACGGCTACGCTGCCGAACTGACGGCCTTGATGTCCCCTCTCCCCCCCACCCACGTTCGCCTCGCCATCATCGGCGGCGGTCCCGCTGGCCTCATGGCGGCCGAAACGGCGCGCGCGGCTGGCATCGAGGTCGACGTCTTCGAAGCCAAGGGTTCGGTGGGCCGCAAATTCCTCATCGCCGGCAAGGGCGGCATGAACCTCACGCATGGCGAACCCAAGCGGGAGTTCGTTCAGCGCTACGGTGCACGTGCCAGGGAAGTGGGCGCATGGCTGGCCGCCTTCGACGCCGACGACCTGCGCGAATGGGCGCGCGGACTGGGCGTGGAAACCTTCGTCGGTACATCGGGACGCGTCTTTCCCAGCGACCTCAAGGCCGCGCCGCTGCTGCGCGGCTGGGTACATCGCCTGCGCGAAAGCGGGGTGCGTTTCCATGTGCATCACCGGTGGCTGGGGTGGCATGCGGATGGTTCGCTACGCATGGCCACGCCCGAAGGCGAGCGTGCGATTCGGGCGGATGCCGTGGTGCTGGCCCTGGGCGGCGGCAGCTGGCCACAGCTGGGTTCCGACGGCGCGTGGCAGCCATGGCTTGCCGACCGCGGCGTAACGGTCACGCCGCTGGTGCCGTCCAACTGCGGATTCGATATCGGCTGGACCGACCACCTCGCCAGCCGCTTCGGGGGATCGCCGCTTAAACCGGTGGTGATCCATCTGCGCGATGCACAGGGGCGCGAACACAGCCGCCAGGGCGAGTGCGTGATCACCGCCACCGGCATCGAGGGCAGCCTGATCTACGCCTTTTCGGGCTTGCTGCGCGACGCCATCGCCGCGCATGGTCCGACCACGATTACGCTCGACCTCGCTCCCGACCGCACGCTCGATCGTCTGCGTGCCGATCTCGCCAGGCCTCGGGGCAGCCGCTCGATGAGCGAGCATCTGCGACGCCAGAGTGGCCTGGCCGGGGTCAAGGCGGCGCTGCTGCACGAGGTGCTGGATCGGGACCAGTTCCATGATGCCGAAACGCTGGCGCGCACCATCAAGCGCCTTCCGCTCACGCTGAAGCAGGCCCGCCCCATCGAGGAAGCGATCAGCAGCGGCGGCGGCGTGCGCCTGGAGGGGATGGATGAGCATTTGATGCTCAACGCCCTGCCCGGCGTGTTCTGCGCGGGCGAAATGCTGGACTGGGAAGCCCCTACGGGCGGCTACCTGCTCACAGCGTGCTTCGCCAGCGGCCGCCTTGCCGGCCTGGGTGCGAGCCGCTGGATCCATCGTTCCGTGGAAAATCGCACGACCTGAGCAGCCGGTCGCAGGATCGTCCACCGACGCTACATGTTTGTCAGCCCGTGCCGATACAGAAGCGGAGCGGAGGCGTGGGGCGAGGGAGTCCGGGGAGCGATGATGGGTTACTGGTGGCGATTTTTCGCACGTGAGCGCGGCCCTGAAGCGCCGGCGCCGCGTCCGGCTGCGTCCGGCCGCGATACGGCCACCTTCGACGAAACAAGGCTCGGCTCCCTGACGTGCAATGACGTCGAGGAGCGCTTCCATCGGTTCATCCTCAATCTTGCGGTCAACGCCGGCGACAACGTCCAGTCCGGCCGTGAACAGATGCTGCTGCAACGCCTGGGCGAGCTATGCGACGACGGCCGTTTCGACGTGCGCACCCTGCCCCGCATGCCCACCGTGCTGCCGCAGCTGATGCGCGCCATGAAGAGCGACAACCTCAACGGCGCGCAGCTGGCGAACCTGATTCGACGTGATCCTGTACTGGTGGGCGAGGTCATGCGGGTCACCGGCAGCGTGGCCTATCGAACCGCCCACCCTATCGGAAGCCTGCAGCATGCTGTCGTGCTGCTCGGCCAGGTCGGCCTGCGCCACGTGGTGTCGGTCTACGTGATGAAGCCGATCCTGATGGCCAGTGCCGGCGCCAATGGTCAGGTGATCGGCCAAAGGTTGTGGGATCACGCGGAGCGCTGTGCCCATGCCGCGGTGTTCCTCAGCAAGGGACAATGCGACCCGTTTGAAGCGCAGTTGGCCGGGCTGGTGGGATATACGGGGCTCGGTGCCGTCGCGCGTTTGCTGGACAAGGACCTGGGCCAGGCCGTGCCTGCCTGCTCGCCCTCGTTCATCGCCGGCTGCGCCCGCATTGCGGCCAGGCTCAGCGTGCAGGCGGGCCGCCATTGGGATCTGCCGCCCGTGGTGCTCGACGCGCTGGTCGAACATGCCGAGTCCATGCCCGAGGCGATGGAACAGCCCATGAGCCGCGTGCTGCATGCCGCCCAACGACTGGCCATGTGCCAGCAGCTCACCGAGCACGGCCTGCTGGATGGCGACGCCGGCTACACCGACGACGCCATCACCCGCTTTCCCGCGCAACTGCTTGCGCGATGCCGACAGGATCTCCGCCAGAACTTCGCCCAGCCCTGATGAGGCCCCCCCTTGCCTCCCTCTGGGAGCGCAACCTGTGCGCGACAAACCCGCGCATGGCGGCAACGAGGCGCTGCGGTCACGCATTGGGTGCGCTTCTACAGATATCGCCCAACTAGGCAGCCATCTCCTGCCGCAGCTTCGCCACCACCTCGAAGGAACGACACCGCGCTTCGTGCTCGAACACGTTGGCGGTAACCATCAGCTCGTCCGGGCGATGCCGTGCCACGAACGCTTCGAGGCCTTCCTTCACTGTGTTTGCGTCACCCACCACGGCACAGGCCAGTGCGCGCTCGACACCGAACTTTTCGGTGGGCGTCCAGTAGGTTTCGATGTCGTCGATCGGCGGAGGAATGAGGCCGGGCCGGCCGCGGCGCAGGTTGATGAAGCTCTGCTGCTGCGTGGTGAACAGGCGCCGCGCCTCGGCGTCGGTGCCGGCGGCCACCACATTGACGCCAAGCATCGCGTAGGGTGCCTGCAGGCGCGCGGACCGGCGGAAGTCGCGTCGATACAGTGCCAGCGCCTCATCCATCGCGTCGGGCGCAAAGTGGGAGGCGAACGCAAACGGCAGGCCCATCGCCGCAGCCAGTCGCGCACTGAACAAGCTCGAACCCAGCAGCCACACCGGCACTTCGACCCCGGCACCAGGCACCGCGCGTACGGGTTGCTCGAGCGTGGCTGGCTCGAAATACGCGAGCAGTTCGGCCACGTCCTGCGGGAACGCCTCGGCGCTGTCGAAATAGCGGCGCAATGCGCGCGCCGTCGGATGATCGGTACCGGGGGCGCGACCCAGCCCCAGATCGATACGGCCGGGATACAGCGACGCCAGCGTGCCGAACTGCTCGGCCACCTGCAGCGGCGCATGATTGGGCAGCATGATGCCGCCGGCCCCGACGCGGATGGTCGAGGTGCCGCCGGCCACATAGCCGATCAGCACCGCCGTGGCCGCGCTGGCGATACCCGGCATGTTGTGATGCTCGGCCAGCCAGTAGCGGGTGTAGCCACACCGCTCGGCGCGCTGCGCGAGGTCCAGCGTGTTGGCGAACGCCTGGGTGGCGTTGCTGCCCTCGGTGACCGGTGCCAGATCGAGTACGGAAAACGGAATCATGCGGCCTCCTCGGCGTGGAAGCCTTCGATGTGGGGACGATGGCATGGATTGCCAGCGTCCCGGCGACTCAGCTCAGGCGTCAGCTGCCGGATGCGAGGCGCCTGACCGTTCGCGACCGGCCTCAGGCCGCTCACTCCCTTGCCCCTGGCCACCGTCCAATTTATAGCTCACACCACGCCGTACCCGTGCTTCATGTCCAAGCGCATCGCGTTCATGCTTTTAGCCGCGGGTGAGGAAAAGGCGACAACCGTCGCGTGTCCGCCAAAGAAAAACGCCTGCCCCTTTCGGAGGCAGGCGTTGGTATCGCCGCGCGAAGAAAAACCTCAGCGCACGATGCCGGTATGACCCAGCGAATAGCGGCCCGGCTGCGGCCACACGGTAAGACCATGCGGCTCCTGGCCCACCTTGATGGAACGCACCTGGCCGCTGGTGGTGTCGATTGCGTACACCACGTCGTCGAAGCGGCCTGACAGCCACAGCGTCTTGCCATCCGCACTGACGTTGCCCATGTCCGGGCTGCCACCGCCCGGGATCGGCCAGTTCGCCACCACCTTCTGCGTCTTGAAGTCGATCACCGAGACGCTGCCCTTGCCGTGCTTGGGACCATGGATCTTGTTGGAACCGCGGTTGGCGACGTACAGCTTGGTACCGTCGCGGCTCGGATAGAGGCCATGCGTGCCCACGCCCGTCTTCACGAAGCCAACCTGCTTGAAGGCGTCGCCGTCGATCAGGTAGACACCGTCGGCCATCATGTCGGCCACGAAGAAGGTCTTGCCGTCGGCGGACACGCGGATGTCCTGCGGCATGCCCTTCTTGGACAAGTCGAGGTAACCGAGCACCTTGCGGTTCACCATGTCGATCTTGGTGAGCTTGCCGGTGAATTCGCAGGTGAAGATGGCATAGCGGCCGTCGATGGAGAATTCGGCGTGATTGATGCCCTTGCACTCCGGCGCCGACAGGCTCGAATGCAGCGCCATGGTGTGCGCATCGCGGAAGTCGAGGCGCGCATGGGCCTCGGCGACCACGATGGCTTCCTTGCCGTCCGGCGTGAAGTACATGTTGTACGGGTCATCCACCGCAACGGGCTTGCCCGGCTTGCCGGTGCGCGGGTCGATCGGCGTCAGGCTGCCGTCGTTCTTGCGCTCGGCGTTGTTGGTCGCCCACAGCGTGCGCATATCCCACGACGGCACGACGTGCTGCGGGCCTTCGCCGACCTTGAACTTGTCCACCACCTTGTAGGTGGCCGGATCGATGACGTAGACGTCATTGGAGCGCAGGTTCGGCACGTAGATGCGCGGCAGGTCCTTGGCGACCTCGGGGCTCACGTGGCCGAGGCCGGACTCGCTGTAGATGTTGGCGGGATTGACCACCGGCGGCATGCCGGGAACCGTGTTGACGGACGAAGCCGCCAGGGCATTGCCGCCGACGCACGCGGCTGCGAGCGCGAACGGAACGAAGCGGGACAGACGAAGGGAACGCAAGGAATGAGCGATGGCCATGTGCGGACAGCTTGTATGGAAGTGGGAGGGTGCCCCAGAGGGCGTCAGCGCCCCTGGGTGGCTTTCTTCAGGGCGTCGACGGTGTGTAACACAATAGCATCGATGCCCAATTGACCAAGGTCGGCCGAGGCGCGGCGAGGATCGCCGCCGTAGACGCCGTCGGCCTGCCCGAGCTTCGGTCCGTGCTGCAGCGTGTCCAGCCGGACCATCTGCGGGGCCACGGCCAATTGCAGCGAGGTGTCGGCCAGGCCCGCGTGGGTGCCGATCTCGTCGTCGCGATAGCCACGCTGGCGCAGCTGCTGCGCATAGCCGTCGGACGAGCTGGCGTAATACTCGGGCGGCACGATCGCCCTGGCCTTACCGGCCCAGGCCTTGTTGAGCTTGGCGGCCACGCGGTCCAGGTCCTTCTGGTAACCACCGTGGTCGCCGAGGAACACGACGTTGCGGAAACCGTGCACAACGAAGCTCTGCGCAGCTGATTCCAGCATCTGCTCGAATACGGCGTCAGGCACCGTGATCGTGCCGGGGAAGCGCATGTGCGAACTCGGCGGCGCCACCCCGCCCTCGGGCACGTAGGCGACGACCGGCGCGACCAGCGTGTTGCCCAGCCGTTCGGCGATCTTTTTCGAAAGATAGGCTGCGCGCGCGTTGTGCTTGCCCACGGCTATGCCCGGCCCGCTCTGCTCGGTGCCGCCGATGGGGATGATGATGGTGGTCTTGCCGGCCTGGACCTGATCGCGAATTTCGGTCCAGGTGAGGTCTTCGAGCAGGACGGTGTGGGGCGCCTGGGCAAACGCGGCACCCGAGGCCAGCAGCAACAGGCCGCCCAGCAGGACGAGCAATCGGGAATGCATCGGAACATCCGGTCGAACGAAGCGTGCAGTGTAAATCGCCCCCTGTGGGAGCGCACCCCGTGCGCGACCGCGGCATTCATGCCGCGTAGGCAATCGCGCTCGGCATGCGCCAGCCACGAGAGCAAACCGCCCGGCAACACAGCGCCTTCATCGCAGCCATGCTTTCTTGCTGCCACTCTCTTTGCTGGGGCACCTCATGCGTCGCCATCTCCTGGCCTTCGCCGCCGGACTCGCCACGACTGTGCTCGCCTTGCCCGCCCTGCCCTGCACCCGCACGCTGTATGTCGGCGCCGACAACACCGTGATCACCGGCCGCAACATGGACTGGTCCGAGGACATGGGATCGAACCTGTGGATCTTTCCCGCCGGCATCCGGCGCGACGGCCATGCCGGGCCCAATTCGCCGACATGGACCTCGCGCTACGGCAGCGTGATCACCGCCGGTTACGACATCGGCAGCGTCGATGGCATCAACGAGAAAGGCCTGGTGATGAATGCGCTGTACCTGGCCGAGACCGATTACGGCGCGCCCGATCGCAAACGTCCGCACATGGCCATCAGCCTGTGGGGCCAGTACGTGCTGGACAACTTCGCCAGCGTGGACGAGACGGTGAAGGTGCTGGCGAAGGAACCGTTCCAGATCATTGCCCCTCCATTGCCCAACGGCAAACCTCTCACCATCCACCTGTCGATCTCCGACGCGAGCGGTGATTCGGCGATCTTCGAGTACGTCCACGGCAAGCTCGTGATACACCATGGACGCCAGTACAAGGTGATGACCAACTCGCCGATCTACGACAAGCAACTGGCGTTGTACGAATACTGGGAAAGCATCGGCGGACTGAAATTCCTGCCCGGCACCAACCGTGCCGCCGATCGCTTCGCGCGTGCATCGTTCCTGCTCGACGCGGTGCCCAAGCAACTGGACCCGAACTACATCGCCGGTGTGCCCAAGCAGTCGTATGCATACCAGGCAGTAGCCGAGGTGATGAGCGTGCAGCGCGCGGTGAGCGTGCCGTTGGGTATCAGCACGCCGGATCAGCCTAATCTTTCATCGACGATCTGGCACACCGTGGCCGACCAGAAGAATCTCATCTATTACTTCGATTCGGCCATGCGACCGAACACGTTCTGGGTCGACCTGCACAAGCTCGACCTCAAGCCCGGTGCGCCGGTAAAGAAACTCACGATGGCCGGCGGGCAGGTGTATTCGGGCGAAGTGTCGGTGCAGTTCGTGGACACGCCGTCGTTCAAGTTCATGCCGGCGCCGGCGCCCTAACACTGGGATGCATCAGCTGTGGGAGCGCACCCTGTGCGCGACTGGGCATGTCGGCCTGCTTCATTGGCGGGCACGGCGGATGGCTAGGGTAATGAGGCAATCAGCGATAGCCTGCGCTGTGTCGCGCACAGGGTGCGCTCCCACAAGGTGTCGTTGTTTGTCGACGCGTTCACACGCTTGATCGCGCACTGGGTGCGCTCCTACAAGAGCGCGCGAACGTCGATTAATCGGGTGACTCGCCAGGATGCCGTTCCTTCCAGGCGGCGAGTTGTTCGCGGTAGCGGCCCATCGCTTCGTCGTAGAGGTCGAAGATGCAGGGTACGCAACCCTGGCCGCAGCAGTCTTCGTCGTCGGGGCGTTGGGGGCGCGTGGGAGGCGGATCGTTGGAGGGCGCCGTGACGGCGCCCTCCTTTGCGTTGGAACCTTGTGGATCAGTCAAAGCGTTAACCAGGCTTGCGGAAACGGTAGACGAACTGGTCGGTGTGGCCGCGGATCGACTTGTCGAAGACCTTGATGTTATGCGGATCGGCCGGATTGCGCAGCACGTCGCTTTCGCCGTCGAACTTGAAGCCGACCGATTCCACCTGCTTCTTCACGATGGCAGGATCGATGCGGTGCAGCGTATCCGTGTCGCGCATGCCCGAACCTGCTTCGGCCACATGGTCGATGATCACGAACAGGCCACCGGGCTTGAGCGAATCGAACACCTGCTTGTCGAACACGGCAGGATCGACATTACCCATGAACTTGTCGGGATAGTCGTGGTAGTTCTGCGAGGTGAACACGAGGTCCACCGGCTCCGGCGTCTTGAATTCCTTGGCCGGCACCATCAGCACGCCCACGTTGGCGTAGTGCGGGTCGGCCACCAGCGCCTTGGACGTCTGCACATCGGATTTCGCCTCGATGCCGTATTCGTTCGGCCACACCGAGTAGACCTTGCCCTTGGTTCCCACGATGGCGCTGAACACGCGCGTGAAGTAGCTGCTGCCCGGGATCAGGTCGACCACATACTGGCCGGGCTTCACCTCGGCGAAAGTCATCAGGTCGGCGAGCTTGCGACGATCGTCATCGCCGACGTCGCTCTTGCGGGCGGGATCGTTGATGGCCGCCGTAACGTAGGCAGGAGCATTCGAGTGCGCCGGCGGCGCGGCCACCGCAGTGGCGACAGGCAAGGCGAGAGCAACCAGCACGGCTAGAACGGTCGGACGCATGACGAACTCCGTAGTCAGGTGTGGGGGCGTCATTCTGCGCCCCCACGGAACAAACCGCACCAGGAATTTCGGCATACGGCGCGTTACTTCGCGCCGGGCTTCCCGGCCACGGCGGTCAGCAACACATGCCAGTAGGCCACGTCATCGTAAAAGCCCTTGACCGGCACGCGCTCATTGAGACCGTGGGCGAACGCATCGCTGGTCTTCATGAACATGCCGTTGACCCCGTAGGTCGGAATGCCGACGGCGCGGAAGTACAGGCCATCGGTGGCGCCCGATTCCTGGATCGGCGTGATAGCCACGCCCGGGCGGATGGAATGCACCGCCTTGGTGACCGCCGCCATTACGTCAGGCCGCAGCGGCGAGGCATCGCTGGCTATGGCCTTGCCGACCAGCTTGACCTCGACCTTCGGGCCGACCTGGTCCTGCAGCGCCTTGCGCACGGTATCGATGGCCACGCCGGGAAACACGCGGCAATTGATGGTGGCGGTAGCCGATTGCGGCAGTGCGTTGTCGGCATGTCCGCCGCGCAACAGCGTGGCAACGCAGGTCGTGCGCGTCTTGCCTACTTCGGAGGGCTCGTCGGCCAGCACTGCGGCAGCGGCTTCATCATGCGGGTCCTTGGCGAAGGCGCGCATCGCCTCGCCCAGCTTGCCCTGCGTGGTGGCACCCAGCGCCTTGAACGACGCGACGGTGGTGTCGTTCCACATCACCGGGAACTGGTACGCCTGCACCTTCTTCAGCGCATCGGCCAGTTCATAGATGGCATTGTCCTTGCGCGGAAGCGAACTATGGCCACCCGGATTGCGCGTGGTCAGCTCGAAGCTGGCGTAGGCCTTTTCGGCCGTCTGCACACCGAAGACCAGCGGCTTGCCCGATTCGCTCAGTTCGCCGCCGCCAGCATCGGTGTTGAGTGCGTACTCCACGTCGACCAGGTCACGATGGTTCTTGACCAGGTCCTCCATGGTGTCCTGCGAGGTTTCCTCGTCACCGGTGTAGATGATGACGAGGTCGCGCGTGGGCACGAAGCCTTCCTTCTTCAGGCGGATGAAATTGGCCGCCAGCACGGTCACGCCGCTCTTGATGTCTTCGGTGCCGCGCCCGTAGAAGTAGCCGTTCTCTTCGACCAGCGTGAACGGATCGCGCTGCCAGTCTTCCGGCTTCGCCGTCACGACGTCCATGTGCGCCATCAACCCGATGGGCTTGCCGCCGCTGCCGTTGCCGCGATAACGCACCACCATGGCCGCCGTCTCGCCATGCGGAATGATATGGATGTCCGAATCGGGAAAACCCGCCGCACGGAACTGATCGGCCAGGTACTTGGCCATCACCGGTACCTGGCCCTGCCCGATCTCGGTCTTGAACGCGATGAGGTGGCTGAAGATGTCGCGCGCCTGTGCCTGGTTCGGGTCCAGCGTGGCGGACATGGCGGGCGCGGCAACGGTGAGGGTCAACAGCGAAGCGAGCAGCGGTTTGAACATGGCGCCTTTACCAACAGCGGAAGGAGCCGAGAGTATGTCCTGTCAGCACGGCCTTGGGGCTAGGCCTGCGCAATTTTTTTGCGTGGACGGCCGGACGTCCACACGTCTACGCCGGTGGGAATCGCCAGGTCTTCAGCGTCTGGTAATCCCCACCGCCCACGACGCTGTGCAACAGGCTGAAGCCCTCTACCCGCCAATGCAGCGGCGCCAGGGGAACCGGCTGCGGCACCGCACCACGACTGTACGCATAGGTGACGTGCGGCGTGAAACTGCGCGATAGATGCCCGCCGAGGCCCGCACGCAGGAGCGCATCGCGCAGGTCCTGCCACAGGGCCTGCAGCGCCGGCGGCGTTTGCGTGCAACGCAACACGCAAGGCGGCTCCCTGCCATGGAAACCTGAGGCGCCGTCCAGCACCAGCTCGAACGGGTGGGCATACACCCGGTCCGCGGCAGCCGCGGCCGCGCTCACGATGTCTTCCCTCAGCGATGGATGGTCACCGAGGAAGTGCAGCGTGGCGTGGTAACGCGCGGGCCGGATCATGCGTACCCGAAGGCTCTGCGCGGCGGCCGCATCCGTGGCGGCTTTTTCGATGCGCGAACGCGTCGCCTCATCCGGCAGCAAGGCGAAAAAGAGGCGATGAACCTGCGCGACACCCGGATCACCTCCAAGCAGGTCGGGCTGTATCACGCGGGACGGCGGGCGACGGGAATTCATGGCAGGCAAACCGGAGAGAACCCGCACAGGCTACCGCAAAGCGACCTTTCGTCCGGCGTTGCGCGGTACTACCGCCCGTCGCACAAGCGGGTCTATGCTGGAGCCGCCGGCGCGTCCCCGCGCGTCGGCATCCCACATCGATGCCACATCACGCCGTCAGGAGGAAGAACCATGGCTTTCTCTGCACGTGTCCAGGCTGCTCCCCTTGCACAAATCAACGTCACGCCATTGGTGGATGTCCTGCTGGTGTTGCTGGTGATCGTGATGATCACCTCCCCGGTGCTCACCCACAAACTGAAGCTCGACCTGCCACAAGCCGGAAGGAGTACGCACACCAACCCATCCGAGAGGGTGCGATTGGCCATCCATACCGACGGCTCGATGTATTGGAACGACATGCCGGTCAACCCCGCGATGCTGGAGGCTCAACTGGCCGTGGCCGCGCGCGCTCCGCAGCCTCCCAGTCTGCTGCTGGATCCCGCGGATGGGGCGTCCTACGAGGTCGTCGCCAGCGTGATCGCCGGCGCAAAACGGCAAGGCCTGGAAAAGATCGACTTCATGGCCGCTCGGTAACGACGTGCGCCGTTCTGCGGAACGGCGCACCTGAGCGAACCGTGAAGCGCGTCGCGCGCACTCACGCCGCAACGACGTAGTAAAACGGCAGCGTAAGCCCTTCCCGGTCAGTCCGCTCCATTGGGCAGCGGTGCACGTTGGCCGACCTAGGCTTCTGGCTATGCACACCGCATCGCCGGAGGGCATGTCCATGAGTAAACGCCACATCCACCGACTTGCGTGGGCTGCCACGCCCCTGGTTACCCTCGCCTGGTTCGCCTTGCCGCTGCAGGCCATGGCGCAGGATCACCATCATCGCGACTACGCGCCGCCACATTACGAGCACGATCGCCATGGCCACTACGATCGCGACGACCGCGATTACCATGAGTACCACGAGTACCACCATGACCACGATGACACCGGCGCCATTGTCGCCGGCGCTTTGCTGGGCGTTGCGGCAGGCACGGTGATCGTCAATGCGAACACGCCGCAACCGCCACCCACCGTGGTGTACACCTCGCCGCCGCCTCCGCCCCCGCCGGGAGTCGTCTACTACGAGGATGACGGCTATTGATCCGCAACGCTCTTCGATAGAGCAAGGAGTCCGTCATGAAAACGTCCACTCGCAACGTAACGTTGCCGGCGTTGATTGCCTTTGCACTGGCCACCGGCCCTGCCCTGGCGCAGAACGCGAGTCCCAAGCTGCCGACATCCACGCCGCCGTCTACCCAGGATCATGCACAGAAGCATGCCGACGCCGTCGAGCGTCGCATCGCCGACCTGCACGCGCAGCTGAAGATCACCGACCAGCAGGCCAAGCAGTGGGACGACTTTGCGCAGACCATGCGTGACAACGCGCGCAAGGCCGACCAAGCCTTCCGCGATCGGGCGCAGAAACTGCCGACCATGCATGCGCCCGATGCCATGAAGTCCTATGCGGACATCACGGAAACGCACGCGGACAACATGAAGAAGCTCGCCTCATCGTTCAGTGACCTCTACGACGTGCTTTCGCCCGAACAGAAGCAGATCGCCGACCAGATGTATCGCAAGACGGGGGATCACATGAACGGCCCGGCCAAGTCCGGCAAGAACAGCAAGGGCCATCCGCCGGCCAGTGCCTCATCGTCGGCCAGGCCGTAACGCTCCTGGCAAACACAGCCCATGCAGTTTGAGAAGTACGGCAGCGCGCCTGCCGTGCTTCTTTCATGCTTCGGCCGTGCCCGTATCCTGCAAAGGCCACCGATGCTGGGTTCGCAACGGACCCCGCTGATCGCTCGCCTTGTAGGTCACGTAATGCAGCTCGGTGGCCGCCAGCTTGGGCGGAGGCATCTCCAGTGCCGCCATCCGTTGCCGGATCGTCGGCGCATCCGCTGGCCGTCGATACAGTCCCAGGGTGATGTGCGGCACGTAGTCAGCCTGCCGAATTTCATTGCTGACGCTGCCCAGCAGGCCGCGCCATCGCGCGATCACGCCTGCACTGTCCTCGACCGGAACAAAGGCGGCGCTCGCGAAACTATCGGGCCTGGCCAGTGGCAGCACGGCGGGCCGATGCGCCATTCGGCGAAGCAGCGCCCGTTGTCGCCGCAGCAGAACGGATGGGAAATCGTCGTGGGCGCGCCCGCGCGGCCGATGAAACCCACAGACGAACACGGTCACATGGGGTTGGCGCAACGGACACGGATGCAACAGGTCGGCAAGCGCATCGCGCGCATGGGCCACATAGTCGAGCACGTCGGGCTGGGTAATCGGCACAACCCATGCGCCATAGCGTTTTCGTCCACGATGCCATTCGGGGTAATCGCGCAACTCGGCGACAAGCGTTTCGGCAGGGCCATTCACGGGGTCGGAAAACAGCATGCCGGCGATGGTACCGGGCCTGCATCCAGGGCGCACTTCACACGACGGCCCCGCGCGCTTTCGCTACATTGGCGCTACCACAGGACAAGTGCCCAGGGAGTCCACGGATGAAGGCCAAGCATGTAGCGATCATCGGCGGTGGCGTCGCCGGACTCGCAGCGGGCATCAGGCTCGCCAGCCAAGGGGTGCGCATCCGTCTTTTCGACGCCCGCGATGCGCTTGGCGGTTGCTGCTCCACCACCCTGCTCAACGGTTATCGTTTCAACAATGGCGCCCTCTTCGTCGCGGTGCCGCGGTTGCTGGATCACGCGTTCGCGCGCCTGGGCATCGACCGCGCGTCCGCACTGCCCATGCACCGCATAAGTACACCGCAGGCTTCGGTGCTTCCCGACGGCACGCTCATCATTCTCGGGGACCGCGACCGCGTGCGCATCGAAGGCGCCCAGGGAGATGCGCGCACGGCGACGTTGCTCGGCGAAATCGAGCGCAGCATCGAGAAATGGAACCCCGTGCTGCAGATCTTCACCGATGACCTGCTGACCAGGCCGCTTTCCTTGCCGCATGTGCTCGCCAGAACGTGGCGCCACCTGGCCAAGTTGCGTGGCACGCTCGCCGATGAATTGCTCCGCAGCTTCAGCGATCCCCAGGCGCGCGCCGCGCTGGCTGCGGTCACGCTTTACACCGGCCTTCCGGCAGAGCGCACGCCGGTCTTCCAGATCGTGGGCCTGATCTCGATGCTGCAGGATGGCCTGCACCTGCCGATCCATGGCATGGGCGCCATCACCGACGTGCTGGAAGCGACGCTGCGCCGGCTCGGCGGCGAGATACGCACGGACGCCCCGGTCGCCCGCATACGCGTGGACGGCGGTCGCGTGAGCGGGCTCGCACTGGCCAGCGGCGAGATCGTGGTTGCCGATGCGGTCGTGTCCACCGCCACCGGCATGGCCACCTTCACGCAGCTGATCGATCCGGCTGTCGTGCCATCCGTGATGCGCCGAAAGACGCAGCGTGCACCGTTGTCGCAACGCACGCTCGGTATCCAGCTCGGACTGCGCAACCGACTGCAACCGCCCGCGCACTCCGTCAATCACATCCCGCCGTGGGGCGAGCAGAAGAAATTTCTCTCGCCACAGCCCGGCGGGGTTCGCTGGTTCAACTACACCGTGCCTACGCAGAGCCTTCCCGAACTCGCGCCCCAGGGTGGCAGCGTGGTGGAAATGTTTGCCGCCGTCGATGAAAGCCTGCCGCTCGACGCATGGACGGACGCATTCAAGGCCGATGTCGCCGATGCCAGCATCGCCGCACTGGGAAGGCACGAGCCGCTGGATATCGCCACGACGCGACTGATCAGCCCGCGAGACTATGCCGAGCGCTGGCATCTGTACCAGGGTGCGATCTATGGCCTCTCGCCGGCAGCGCGCCCTGATCAACAGTTCCCGCACAAGACACCGATCGACGGTCTTTACCTCGCGGGACAGGCCACCTATCCCGGCTTCGGCGTCGCTACATCGATGTTCTCGGGCATCTTCGCAGCAGATGCCGTGTTGGCACGTTGAGGCAGGATAAAAGGCCTATCGCCTCGCGCCAGGGCAGCCACTAGAGTAGCCCCGCCTGGACAGCCCCGCGCCCGCGGGAGGCCAGCGCCCTGGAGACCGTCATGCCCCGTACGCGTCATTCCGCCCTCGCCGCCATCCTCTGGGGCGGTTTCATCGCCGGCACCGTGGACATCGGTGCGGCCTCGCTGATCAGCGGTTACAGCCCCATCGTCATCCTGAAATACGTCGCCGGCGGCCTGCTCGGTCGTGGCTCATTGGCCGGTGGCATGGGCAACGCGGTGCTTGGCCTGGTACTGCAATGGATCATGTCCATCGTCATCGCCGCCGTCTTTGTCGTGCTTCTGCGCAAGCGGGTCACCAGACCCCACCTGTGGACGGTCTGGGGCATCGCCTACGGCGCGGTCGTCTTCGCAGTCATGAACTACGTGGTCGTTCCTCTTTCTGCGCTGCATAGCGTGCCGCACTTCAGTGTCTTCAGCTTTGTTGCCAATCTGGCGGCGATGCTGTTGTTCGGTTGGATCGTCGGCTTCTTCGCGAAACTCCTGCTGCAGCCTGAGCCGGCCTGACGCCGTTTGTCGCGACGAGGCGAACGCGGCACACTGCCGCCACTGAAAAGATCGCCTCGCCGCATGTCCTCGACTACAGCGCCCGCACGCACCTGGTGGCTTTACCTGCTCGAATGCCGGGACGGATCGTTCTACGCGGGCATCACCACCGACGTCGACGCACGCTACGCAGCGCACGCCTCGGGACGAGGCGCCCGCTATACGCGCTCACATCCGCCCTTGCGATTGATCGGTGCGCGTGCCTATGACAACCGCGCAGCGGCGTCGCGAGCGGAATGGGAAATCAAGCAATTGCCGAAGCACCGGAAGCCTGGCTACCTGATCCAACAAGCATGAGCTTGCGAATTGCCCACGCATTCCCGCCCCGGCGATTGCCGGGGCGGGAATGACGATGAGGTGCAATCAGGACGCCTTCTTCAACCGTGCGGTCAACTTGTCGAGTTGCTCGCGATAGCCATCCAGCGTTTTCGCGGTGACGGCGGCGTAGCGGTTCGCTTCGTCCCAGCGTCGGGACTCCAGTGCCTCGCGTACGCCCGGCACGGTTTTCACTTCGTAGCCGGTGAGCATGCCGGGAGCGTAAACCATGTGCTGGAACCACGGGCGGCCCGGCAGGCCTGCGCGATCGGACAGCGACTGCTCCATGCGACCGATCAGTGCGTTTACTTCCTGCTGTTGCGACGCGGGAAGCTTGAAACCCGCGGAGGCGCGTTCCTGATAGGCCGCTTCATAGGCTTGCGTACTCGCCTTGAGCTTCTTCACCGCCTCATCCAGCGGCGCGAGCTTGATGTCCGGCACGTCGGAATCGCGCGCCGGCGGTGCCACCGGTCGCGTCGGGTCGGACACCAGCGTGAACGCCTTGCCGTCCAGCAGCTTGTGCTGTTGCTCGGTGTCCTTGCGCGTGTTGTCCACCAGCTTGTGCAGCTGGCCCATGTAGCGGTCCATCGTGTCGCTGAAATCGTTGAAGCGCAGCGGCAACACGCTGGCATCGGCCATGCGCAGCACGACGTGGCCGGCTACCTTGGACAACGCCACGCCGTACTCGAACGATGGATCGCCGAAGCGCGCATAGTGTTCGAACGTGTCGTACTGCGAGTGGTAGATGCCGCCGTTGTCGTCTTCGCCACCGAAGCCCAGGTCAAGCGAGGCAATGCCGAGATGTTCGAGGAACGCGCTGTAATCGGAGCCTGATCCCAGCGCCTCGATCGGCACGTCGCCGCCTTCGGCGGCCAGCTTGGCGCGCTCCTTCACCTCAGGCTTGGCGTCCTTCTCGCTGGCATCCACCAGCACGCGCGCACGCAGACGTTCGAGCACGCTGACCTTCGTCTCGGGGTCGGTCACCCCCTGGGCCACCTGGTTAACCAAGTGCTGCAGCGAATGGCTGCCGCCCGCGCCGAGGAAGCCGCGGCCGTTGGTGTCGGAGTTGAGGTAGAGCACGGCCTTCTGCTTGAGTTCGTCGGCATGCGTCTCCGCCCACTCGGTGGAACCGAGCAGGCCGGGTTCTTCGCCGTCCCAACTCGCGTAGACCAGCGTGCGTTGCGGCCGCCAGCCCTGCCTGTAGAGCGTGCCGATGGCTTTGGCCTCGGCGAGCATCGCCACGTTGCCGGCCAGCGGATCCCATGCGCCGAACACCCAGCCATCGTGGTGGTTGCCGCGCACGATCCACTGGTCCGGCTCGCTCGAACCCTTGAGCACGGCGATCACGTCGTACACCGGTTTCTGGCCCCAGTCGGACTGCACGGTCAGGTGTGCCGGCGCGGTGCTTGGTCCCATGTGATACGTGAGCGCGAGCGAACCGCGCCAGTTCGATGGCGCGATCGGACCGCTGAGCGATTTCAGCAGCGGCGTGGCGTCCGCATAGGAGATCGGCAGTACCGGGATCTTCAGGATGGTCTTGGCGTCTTTCAGTGCAAGCCGCTTGGCGTTCGGCGTGGAACCGATGCCCGGAGTCAGCGGATCGCCAGGGTATTGCTGCATGTCGGCCACGGAGCCGCGCTGCACGCCATCCTCCGGCCGCCAGCCGCCATCGGGGTAGGTATCGCCGTGCGCGTAACCGTCGTCGTGCGGGTCGGAATAGATCAGGCAGCCGACCGCGCCGTGCTCTTGCGCAAGCTTGGGCTTGAGGCCGCGCCAGCCGCCACCGTAGCGCGTAATGACGATCTTGCCGCGCACATCGATGCCGCGACGCGCGAGTTCCTTGTAGTCGTCGGGCATGCCGTAGTTGACGTAGACCAGCGGCGCGGTCACGTCGCCATCGCCACCGTACACGTTGTATGGCGGCAGTACGTTCTCGCGGATGGCGGAACTGGCATCGCCGGCTACCGCGGGCTCACTGAGCTTGGCGGTGAACGGTTTCGCGCCCTTGAGTTCCAGTGCCACCTTCTTCGGCGTGGGATAGAGCACGTTGAAGGTTTCGATGCGCGCGTCCCAGCCCCATTCCTTGAACTT
Source organism: Dyella jiangningensis (assembly GCA_000632805.1). Classification (GTDB taxonomy): domain Bacteria; phylum Pseudomonadota; class Gammaproteobacteria; order Xanthomonadales; family Rhodanobacteraceae; genus Dyella; species Dyella jiangningensis. The sequence continues at coordinate 2,907,167 of CP007444.1, forward strand.
CGCCAGCATGAACTCGGCATTGGCCTTGTCGTGCGGCGAGCCCACCTGGTTGGGCTGCGACGCCATCTGCTTGAGCCATTCCCGCTGGTCGGCCGGGTCGAGCAAGGCATCGAAGCGCTGCTCGAGATTTTGCTGCGCCGCTGCGCCATCCGGGGAAAACCCCAGCATGCTCTTGTTGTGGCCTGGCTCGTCCGCGCCCATGGCATTGCCCACCAGAGCCAACAGGCAGGCCGCCAGCAGCGGTCGGATCGTCAATCGGGTCATGCTTTTCTCTCCCCAGATGGTCATGCCAAGCCGTGACGCCCGTCTCCGTGGACGGGAGCCCAGTCGATGTCGTGCCCCGCAGGGCGACGCGGCATCGTATGAAGACTGCCACGTCAGTTATAGCAAGCGCGGTGAGGCGACCGCCTAGGACAGAGGTCACGGTTTGCCCTCGTGGACATCCAGACGTCGAGGCGTCCGGGCTGGCCAACCGGCCTTGGCTTACTCAGGGATGGTACGGCGCGCCGCCTTCCACCCGGCCAGGCGGTCCTGGATATAGCGGTCGTATTCCGCTTCGGTGTGCATGGCGGGCATGGCATGGGCCGTCCCGCCCTGCGCATCGGGCACTGGCAGTGCCGCGACCAGTTCCGCATACACCTGCTGCAGATGGGAAGGACGGCCCGCCGCGGGATTGGCGCCCCTGGCAGTAGGCGGCGACACCCCGGCCAGGGGATCATCGGTGCGAGGCGTACGCAAGCTCAGCGCCGCACTGACATCCGGCGCCGCCGCGTCGCGTGCCGTAAGGCTGGGAACGCCCCAGCGCAATTGCACCGTGCGCAGGGGGTTCGACTCCCTGCCCGACAGTCCTTCGAAAGGCTGTCCGGTCGGCGAGACCTGGCCTCTGCGCCGTGATGATGGCCCCTGTTTGCCCGGCGATTGCAGCATGCGTGCATGTCCATGGCGTGACCCGCAGCTGACCTGCGGCCGCCGTTCAGGCGAGCGCAAGCGCCGACTGAAGTTTCCGCAGGGTGCGCCGATACAGGGGACATGCCTCGATCAAGGGCGCACAGGGCGTCCATCTCGCGGGAACGACATGCTGCAATCGTCACCGAACATCGCTTACCTCAAGGCCGCCTGGGCCGCGTTCTCCGGCATCAGCGGCATCAATGCCGGCCAGAGCTATGAAGCGGCCGGGCTGAGCTTTGCGCGCATCAATCATTCGACGCTGGTGCTCAAGAATCGCGTGCAGGTTTCCACCATGCCGCTGCATTACACGCGACACGAACTGCGCACGGGCTTTCTCGGGCGCATCGAAAACGAAGTGCGCAAGGCCATCACCGAGATGGAAGGCGTACTGTTGCGCGAGCTGTGCATTCCCTATGGCCACGAGCTGGTGGTCGAGCGCGAGGAAGGCCTGCGCCAGCTTCGCCGCCGCGGCCATCGTTCGCTGAGCATCCTGGTGCGCCCGTGCGGGCACGAAGCACTGGAGACGCATGCGCAGATCGAAATGCGCGTGTTCCTCGACTCACCCCGGGCCTGCCTGTTCGCCAGCCTTTCCGATGCGGGCGGCATGAAGCAGGTCGACGTGCTCGCGGAGGCGTCCAAGCGAGCTCGTGTGCCGCGCGCCGGCAGCTATGCCGAACTCGCGCAGCTCATGGCCGACACCCTCAACACGGCGGTCGCGCCCTACCTGACCGAGCGTCTCGCCGCCTGACGCGACGCCTTGCCGCGCAGCCCCATGCGGTCTGCCGGCAAACCAGCCGCTCGCTGGCAATCAGGGGCCATGTCGAATTCGAGCCACCTCGTTCGTCTCCCTAGGGAGACGCCTTCCACCGGCCATGCGCCGGCGGAATCGGCGTCGCGCACCCGCCCTCCCTACGCTGCTGCCGAGGTCATCACCATGAACGATGTTGCTACGCTCGTCCCCGCCGCCGATCTCGTGCGACGCAATGGCATGCGCTTTCCGCGTGAAAGCGACGAGTACCGCCGCGCGCGCGATGCCTTGCTTGCGGATGAAATTGAACTTCGGCGGCAGATCGAGCGCGTGGCCGAGCAGCGCCGCGCCTTGCCCCCTGGCCCGGAGGTAAAAGGCGATTATCGCTTCATGGGCGAAGAAGGGCCGGTCGACTTCGCCGGCCTGTTCGGCGACAAGCAGACCCTGGTGACCTACAACTACATGTTCGGTCCGCAGCGCGAGCGCCCTTGCCCGATGTGCACGTCGTTGCTCAGCGCATGGGACGGCGAAGCGCGCGATATCGGCCAGCGCGTTTCGCTCGTGGTTATCGCTCGCTCGCCGATCGAGCGACTCGTGGCCTTCAAGAAGCAGCGTGGTTGGCAGGCCCTGCGGCTGTACTCCGACCTCAACGGCAACTTCAGTCGCGACTACAACGCCATCGGCGAGAACGACGGCGACGAACCCGCTTTCAACGTATTCACCCGCCGCGACGGGGTGATCCGCCTGTTCTGGGCCGGCGAAATGGGCTTTGCCACCGCTGACCCGGGCCAGGATCCGCGAGGCGCTCCCGACCTGATGCCCATATGGACGGTGCTCGACTGCACGCCCGAGGGGCGTGGCACGGACTGGTACCCCAAACTGGATTATCCGAACGGCTGACCGGCGACGCATTCCATGCCCTGGCTGTCGCCTGGCATTATTTGACCAATCGTTCCATAACTGGCAGGATGCGCCCATGGCACGACCACGCGCATTCGACCGGGACCAGGTCCTGGACATCGCCATCGAGGTCTTTCGGCAGAAGGGCTTCGATGGCACCAGTACGGACGACCTCATCAGCGCGATGCAGATCGGCCGGCAAAGCCTCTATGCGACGTTCGGCGACAAGCGCTCGCTTTATCTTGAAGCACTGCGTCGTTACAACACCAACAGCATCGTGGACCTGCTGGATGCTCGCCGCGAAGCCACGTCGCCGCGCCAGACCATCGAAGCCGTGCTGTTCGCATTCGCCGAGCAGGCGGGCGAGCCGTCGGCCAATGCCTGCCTCGGCGTGAACTCCATCTGCGAATTCGGCACGTCGGATGACGACGTGGTGCGGATCAATCATGAAAGCGGCCAGACCCTGCAGCGCTTCCTCGAGCGAAACCTGCGTGACGCCCAATCGCAGGGCGAAGTGGATAAGGCGCTCGACCCCAAACGTGCAGCGCAATTCATCGCAGTCACCCTGATGGGCATGAAGGTAAGCGCCCGTGCCGGTGCCGATGTGGCCGCGTTGCGGAACATCGCGCGAATGGCCCTGCGAAGTCTCGATCGCCCGTCGTGAAGGCTGGTTTTTTTATTTCCCTAATTTTGGACTAAATGGTCAATTACGTTATGAAACGATTCCAGCAGAAAGTCGTCGTCATCACCGGTGGCAGCTCCGGCATAGGCCTGGCTTCGGCGAAGCTGTTTGCCGAAGAAGGCGCCCACGTCTACATCACGGGCCGGCGCCAGGCTGAACTCGATGCGGCCGCCGAGGCCATCGGCCCCAACGTCACCGCCGTGCAAGCCGATGCCTCGCGCGTCGCGGACCTGCAGCGCCTCTACCAGCAGATTCGCGCGCAACATGGCCGGGTAGACGTGGTGTTCGCCAACGCCGGCATGGTCGTGGGCGGGGCCATCGGCGAGCTGACCGAGGAGCACTACGACAAGCAATTCGACGTGAACGTCAAAGGCGTGCTCTTCACCGTGCAGGAGGCCCTGCCGCTGATGGGTGCCGGAAGCACGGTGGTGCTCAATGCCTCCATCGCCGCGTCGGTCGGTTATCCCGACAGCAGTCTCTACAGCGCCTCGAAAGCGGCCGTGCGCGCATTCGCCCGCTCCTGGACGGCCGACTTGAAGGACCGCGGCATTCGCGTCAATGCAATCAGCCCCGGCCCCACGGAGACCCAAGTGTTCGAAGCCAGCGGCTACACCGCCGAGCAGACCGAGGCGACCAAGCACCACCTGGCCGCATCGATACCGCTCGGCCGCATGGCGCGCGCCGACGAAATCGCCCGTGTCGTGCTGTTCCTCGCCTCGCGGGACAGCAGTTTCATGGCCGGCAGCGAAGTGGTGGTGGATGGCGGCCTCACGCAGGTCTGACACCTGCCCCATGACCGCCAGCGGCGGGCCGTACACCACGGCCCGCGACCGCTTCAGGGCATGGGTTTCATGCAGTTGACCATCCACGCCTTGCCGTAGCGGTCGGTGAGCATGCCGAACCGCTTCGCCCAGAAGGTTTCAGCGATAGGCATGGTCACGGCGCCGCCCTCGGCCAGCGCCTTGAATACGCGCTCCGCCTCGGCCTCGCTGTCGACGGTGATGTTGACGCAGCCGCCGGCGCCCTTGTTGCCCGGCGGGCCGTCCGCGCCCATGACGATGCCGCCCGCGCTTTCCAGGGTGTTGTGCATGATGCGCCCATGGGTTTCCTTGGGCATGTCGCCGGCCATTGGCGACTCACCATACGTCATGCGGAAGGTAATGGTTCCCTTGAAGACCGTCGCATAGAAATCGAATGCTTCCCTGCACTGCCCGTCGAAGTCGAGATAAGGGATGAACTGCATGGCTGTTTCCTCGTGTGTGATCGGCATCGCCACCGGCGATCCCTGAATACGTCGAACACCCCCGGCCCGAATCGACAGGATCGTGGGCTGCCCGATGTCACGGGCGCGTCACGGTCGCCGGGCACGCTTGCAGTCCCGTGGAACGCCGGGCACTCTTTCACGTTTTCACCAAGCGGAAGCGTCATGTCCAAGCAAGAAAACATCCTCCAGATCATTCCCGCGACCGGCTGGGTCGCCGTCTACGACGTGGACGGCGTGGAAACCGCCGAATCGGTCGTCTGCTTCGCGCTGGTGGAAGGCGAGGGCCGCGGCGTTCGCGCCATGCGCGCCGATGGCAAGCGCATCGCCTTTGCCGACGAAGCAGCCAACTTCCTGCGCGTGGAAGAACTGTCCGACTTCGAAGATGAAGACGAAGAAGAGGAAGAGGACGAGGAAGACGAAGAGTAAGTCGCCGCTTCCTCGTCTGCTTCGAGATCCAGGGCCGCCGCGCGCCAACGCCGGCGGCCTTTTCGTTGATGCCGGTCGTAGGCGAGCGTCAGCCGCCTGAACTTCCGCCGCGCACCTGTGCGCTTTCCAGGAATGTGGTGGACGGCACGAAAAACAGCGAACCTGTCACCGCCCTGCTGAAATCCAGCAGGCGGTCATAGTTGCCGGGCGGGTTGCCGATGAACATGTTGTCGAGCATTCGCTCGATCCGCGCCGGCGAGCGCGCATAACCGATGAAATAGGTGCCGTATTCGCCCTTGCCGGCGTTACCGAATGGCATGTTGTCGCGCATGATTTCCAGCGACTCGCCGTTCTCTTCGATGCTCGTGAGCACGTTGTGCGCGTAGCTCGGCTTGTCGGCGTCGGCCAGTTCGATGTCCGACAGCTTCTGGCGGCCGATGATCTTCTCCTGCTGCTCCACCGGTACCGCGTTCCACGCCTTCAAGTCATGCAGGTACTTCTGCACGATGACGTAGCTGCCGCCCGCGAAAGCCGGGTCTTCATCGCCGATGAGGGTCGCTTCGGCGGCTTTCAGATCCACCGGGTTCTCGGTGCCGTCGACAAAGCCGAGCAGATCGCGTTCGTCGAAGTACTTGAAGCCGTGGACTTCGTCTTCCGCCTGCACGACGTCGCCGATGCGGGACATGATGGTGCCGGCGATCTCGAAGCACAGGTCCATGTGCGTCGCGCGGATATGAAAAAGGATATCCCCGGGCGTCGATACGGCGCGGTGCACGCCGTTGATCTCACGGAACGGATGCAGCCCGGCCGGCCTGGGTCCGTCGAAAAGGCGATTCCACGCGTCCGAACCAAAGCCCATGACGCACGACAAGCGGCGGTCCGGCTTGCGGAAACCGACCGCACGCAGCATCCCGGCCAGATCGTTGCACAAGGCCTGCACCACCTGGTTGGCGCGCGGCTCGTTCTTCAGGGTCACCACCAGGAAAATCGCGGAATGCGTGAGCCGGTCGGTGACCGGCTGTGACAGGACGGTTGGCACGGTCTGCTCCTGCTTGAGGGAATGCGATGCGGAACTGCCTACGCTGGCAGATTGCCACAAAGGCGGACTCATGCAGACAACGCGACGGCCTACTTTGTCTTGAATGCCGGCAATGGAACCGGCGGGCAGGCGGCTCCGCGTAACCCCACCACCGAACCGCTGCGAACCAGCTGCTCGTACAGCCCGGCGACGCAGGCGTTCCAGTCCGTGTGGCCCTGCCCTCTCGCGACGACCTCTACCGCCTGGGAGAAACCTGCCATCACGTGCGGCGTGAACCACAGCGGCGTGCCGCCGTCGTGATCGCCGGTGACGAACAGCGCAGGCACCGAGCTATGCACGGGCTTGCGATAGGCGGGCGGCAGCGTGGCGCGAGGCCAGAACCGGCACGCCGCCTGTTGCTGCCGCACGCGGTCGTCGCCGAGGAAGGTCCCTTGCGATTGCGGCCCCACATCCGCCTCGCGAATGAAGGGAATGTCCTCGCTGCAGGTGATGGCAAATAGCAGTCCAAAGCTGAAATCCGGATCGCTCTCCTTCGCCACGATGCCATCGACCATCGTGCTCCAGTCACCCTGGTGAGCCCGATGAATGGTCCAGGGCAGCGTCGCCGCGTCGCCGGGGTGATAAAGCATGCTGCGCAGCCATTCGGCCACGCGTCCCCGGTAGAGCGGCCACGTCCCGTCATGACCCGCTACGGCGATGCGCACCGTGCCAGCATCCAGCTTTGCGAAGACGTCGCGAAACTCGTCCTTGAAATTCGGAAAGGCCGCGCTGCAGGCGGCATCCGCTGCGCAGTCGGCGGCAAGCTGGTCCAGCGCCGATTGCGCCGTCTTCGCCATGGTAAGGGGCGTGGGGACGTCGAGCGGCACGACGCTGCCGACGTAGGCCGTGCGGACGCTGTGTGGATAGGCACGCAGATATACCTGTTCGGCCCGCGTACCGTACGACCCGGCAAAGAGGTTGAGCGGTCCGTAGTCCAGCGCATGGCGGACCTGCTCGAGATCGTCAGCGAACCGCGCGTAGATGTATTGGCTCAGGTCGGCGTTTTTTCGCAACCGCTGCTCGCACGACTCGACGGCATCCAGAGGAAACAGGTCCTTAAGGCGCACGCCAGGATCACGCGTGGCCGCGAGATCGCACTGCAGAGCACCCGATCGCCCGCTTCCACGTTGATCGACCAGCAGCAGGTCGCGCTCCTGCAGCAGGGACGCAAACTGCTGGACGTAACCTGCGGCAGCGCTGATCGCCGATTCGCCGGGACCGCCCATCAGCAGCACGATGGGATCGTCATGTTTTCTATCGACGGCAGGCACGACGGCGATACCGATCGAAAGCTGGCGCCCCTGCGGTGCCGACGGATTCTCTGCGACGCCAAGCGACCCACAACGCGCCGGCCGCTCCACGCCGGGCAGCGTGCAGGGAACCAGTTCGACGGAGCGCGGCGCCTCGGCCGCACGCAGATCGGGTGTACCCGCGGCGATGGCGAAAAGCAAAACCATGCCTGCGAGCATGAGATGTCGGCGCACACCGGCCTTCCGCGTCATCGGCACCATGTCACTTGCCGCCGCCATGCGTGTCGTAACGCAACAGGCGATCGATGCCCGACGCGGACAACCACACTTCGCCCTTGCGCCCCATCATCTGGCGGACATTGGCGTTGGCCTGCGGCAACTTGAGAACGTCGAAGTGCTCGGTGCGCGGATCGAAGCGCAACAGTGCATTGGCCGTCCATTCGCTGAGCCAGACGATGTCCTGATCGTCGACGAAAATTGCATAGGCATGCGGCCCCTGCCCCGGCAACGGCCACTCGCGCCATTGCTGCTTCGCCGGGTCGAACATGCCGACCTTGCCGGCCGTCCACTCGGTGATCCAGATACGCCCTTTCGAATCGGACCACACGCGACGAGCACCCTGGTCCCTGGTCGGCGGCTCGATCACCTTCGTTGCGCCACTCACGGGATCGATGCGCCCGAGATAACTGCCCGCCAGCGAGGCGTAATAGAGATCGCCGCCTGGCGTCACGCAAATGCCGTACGGCCCGCGACCACGTGGTGCATCGAACACCCGCATGCGGCCGCTCGCCGGATCCAGCTCGCCGTAGATGCCGTTCTGGCCGGTAAACCAGAGCTGTCCATGCTTGTCGAAGACGGCCGTGTTCAGATTGCCGTTCGGTCGATCCTTGGGGAGCGGAAAACGCGAGACGGCCAATGTCTTGGCATCCACGCGGACGATCGCGTTCAGGCCGCCATCGGTGATCCATGCGGCGTGGTCGGGGCCGACGATCACGCCATGCGGCGCCGAGCCTTCGCCGACTGCGACCCAGTCGGTCTTGCCAGTGCGCGGATCCACGCGTCCCACGGCGCCGCGCGACTGCGCGGTGTACCACACCGTGCCATCGGGCGAAGGCGCGACATCGTGCGGCCCGCTGCCTGCCGGGACATTGAACGTATCGAAGGATGGCGTTTGAGTCTGCGCGAACGCCACCGCGCACGTCGCATACACCACCAGCGCGGCGCACATCCGCACCAACCTCGGCATGGCCGCGACCACCGTGGCCGCATGGTTTGCCTTGCATGTCTCCAGCATGGTCGCCTCCCTCGCGCGGGATGAGCTGCAAGCCTGCAGGTCGGCGCATTGTGGCACCTATCCCGCCGATGGGTCGAAATCGACTCGTTCCATCCGTTCGAACATGTTCGTCGCGGCCATGGCACGTCATGGCGGCGCGCGGGGCGCACTCTCTCTCCAGCGACGCCACCGTGCGTCCACAACCACTTACGGGAGACATCCATGTCACGTTTGCATGAAAAGGTTGCGCTGGTTACCGGCGCCAGCTCGGGTATCGGCCGGGCCACCGCAAAACTGTTTGCCGCCGAGGGCGCGAAGGTCGTGCTGGGCGCGCGTCGCGATGCCGAGCTGCAGTCGCTCGTCAGGGAAATCGAAGCGGCGGGTGGCACCGCCGTCGCCCTTGCGGGCGATGTTCGCTCCGAGGCCTACGCGAGGGCGCTGGTGGAACTCGCCACCACGCGTTTCGGTCGCCTTGATATCGCCTTCAACAATGCGGGCACGCTGGGCGAGGCCGGCGCCAGCACCGACGTCAGCGAAGCAGGCTGGAACGATACGCTCGCCATCAACCTCACCGGTTCGTTCCTGGGCGCAAAGCATCAGATCGCGCAGATGCTGAAGAACGGCGGCGGCTCGGTGATCTTCACCTCGACCTTCGTCGGCCACTCGTTCGCTTTTCCGGGGGTTGCGGCCTATGCCGCCAGCAAGTCCGGCCTGATCGGCCTGACGCAGGCCCTTGCCGCGGAGTTTGGTCCAAGCGGTGTGCGCGTGAATGCCGTACTGCCGGGTGCCGTCGATACCGACATGTATCGCGAAATGAACAACACGGCGGAGTCGCAGGCGTTCGTCACCAACCTGCACGCGCTCAAGCGGGTCGCCACGCCGGAGGAGCTGGCCCGTTCGGTGCTTTATCTGGCCTCCGACGATGCCGCCTTCGTGACCGGCACGGCCACTCTCGTGGACGGCGGCGCCTCGATCACGCGCACGTGACGGGCGGTGCACTGAACTGAGACGGACGAGGCGGGCGCCCGCTTCGTCCTTTACAGGGGCCCTTGTCTACCATCCACCTTCGGTATTGGGGTCATTTCCATGATTCGCCCACTCATCCTCGCGTGCCTCCTTGCCGCGCTGAGTCTTCCGGCCGGCGCGAGCATCCAACCGTTTCCCTCGTCATTTCGGGTCCAGGACATCCAGACCGACGGCGCCACCATCCATGTCCGCGTGGGTGGCAAGGGACCTGCCGTCGTCCTGCTGCACGGCTTCGGCGACACCGGTGACATGTGGTCGCCATTGGCCGCCGATCTTGCCCGCAACCACACCGTGGTGGTTCCCGACTTGCGCGGCATGGGATTGTCGTCGCATCCCGAAAGCGGTTACGACAAGCGGACACAGGCGGCCGATGTGCGAGCCGTGCTCACCAAGCTGGGCATCGACCATGCTGCTGTTGTCGGGCATGACATCGGCACGATGGTGGCGTATGCCTATGCCGCCCGCTATCCGGACAAAACCGATCGCCTGGTGGTCATGGATGCACCAGTGCCGGGCATTCCACCGTGGGACCAGATCGTGCGCCTGCCGGCGCTCTGGCACTTCGACTTTGGCGGCCCGGACATGGAGCGCCTGGTCGCCGGTCGGGAACGCATCTACCTCGACCGGTTCTGGAATGAATTCGCCGGTGATCCGTCAAAGGTCGAGGAGGCCACGCGGCAGCATTACGCCAAACTCTACGCCCAGCCCAAGGCCATGCACGACGCGTTCGCCCAGTTCCGTGCGATACGACAGGACGCGGAGGACAACAAGACGGCAATGACGACCAAGCTTCCCATGCCCGTGCTCGCCATCGGCGGCGAGAAGTCCTTCGGTGCCAACGAAGCCGTGGTCATGCGCAATGCCGCGACCAACGTCACCGAACTCGTCGTTCCCAACGCGGGCCATTGGTTGATGGAAGAAGCGTCGAACGTGACGATACCGGCGATCCATCATTTCATCGATGGCGAGCCGATCGCCGCGACAGCCGCAAAGTACGAGCGTACGTGAGTCCGCCTTTGCATAAAGGCGGCCCTGCATGCACGTCAACCTTGTCGATCGATCCCGCTGGCACGCCTGCGGATGCGGTCTAGGGCTCCGCAGCGATCAAACCAAACTTGGCTGCCAATGTTTCGATGTGCGGATCGAGCGCGTGGGCAGCCACCAGGTCAGCCTTGCCCGCATCCGCCTGGCCACTGCGCATCTTTGCCAGGCCAAGCCCGTAGCGCGACCACGCCGAATGCGGCATCTGGGCCAGAGACTGTTCGTACGCCTTGATCGACTCGGCGTAGTGCCCGAGGCGCAGCTCGACCATGCCAAGACTGTCCAGGTACGCCGCATTACTGCCATCGCGCCGGAGTGCGCGGCGACAATCCTTCAGCGCGTCGTCGAGCAGCTGGTTGCTGAGGGCTCGCGCCCAGCAGCGTTCGTTGAGCGCCGTGCCCAGCATCGCATCGTCGCGATGCAAGCGTATCCAGTCGTCGAGCAGCGGCATCGCGGCCACCGGTTGATCCAGTTCGACATAGAGAGAGGCGACCGGCAGCGCCCGCGTCGAACCGGCCGGCAGCTCGGCGCTGGCAGCCGAGACATCGGCCATGGCGCCAGCGCGATCTTCGTGCGCGATTTTCAGTCGGGCACGCATCAACCGTGCATCGACATCCTTGGGATCGAGGGTCAATGATTTGTCCAGGTCACCTAGCGCCGCCTCCGGCTGCCGGTTCGCCTCGTGAGCCTTGGCCCGCGCCACGTAATAGGCTGCCTGTTCGGGCGCCAGGCGAATCGCTTCATCCAGATTCGTCAACGCGGCGCCCAGTTCCCCGCGCGACAGATGTGCCTGTCCCAGTAATGCGTAGTCCGCCGCGGTTTTCGAGCCGTCGGGGTTTGCAGTCGCCACGCCGGTGGATTTACCGGCGTCGTCCGGCGCCGCGGCAAAGGTGAACACGCGTCCGCCGTTGTACGTGAAATAGGCGACCTTCTTGCTGTTGGCGATGAACATGTGGTGCGCAAGGAGAAAGTCCACGCCAAGCAACATGTCCGTGTTGTCGCCGATGTCGCCATCGATGATCTGCATCTGGCTGTGCTGGATGGTTTCCGTGCCGACCGAAAACGAATCGACCTTCGCCGTCCACGTCCGCACCGGCTTGCCGCCGATGCCAATGCTGGCGGTGCCTGCGGCGACATCCGGCGCGTTGAGATCAATGCCCGCCCGCGCGGCACCACGTCGGGTCAACAGCGTGGCGGCGGCACCGGAATCGAGTACCGCGCGCACCTTTTTCCCGTTGATCATCACGTTGAAGAACGTGCGACGGTCGAAGCGATCTCCCGTGGATTCGATCTCGGCAACGTTGTAGTTGCCATCCTTGGCCCAATACGCGAGCGAGGCTTTTTCGCAGTGTTCCGCCTTGAACAACGTCAACTTGCCGTGCGCGAGATCGATCTCCAGGTCGGCCAGGTCCAGCAGGTTCGCGCCGAGCAACCCGTCACCGGTATCGGTGCCGCCGACGATGAACGCGACGTTCTTCAGTGTCGTATCGAGTATCCCGAATTCCTTCACGTGCGTTTGCTGCACGGTCGCCTCGCCACCCACGCCGGTGATGCGATAGCCGAACGGCGCGGCTTGCAACGGCAGTCCGAGCAGCGCGGCGTTCGCACCCGACATGGTGTTGAACGAGGCTCCGGTATCGATGATGAAGCGCGTGCTCTTGCCGTTGATCTTCACCATGGTCGTCGCCTGATAGCCGACCATCTCCACGGGCAACGTGCCGTAATCCTTCAGCTGACAACCGTCGGCCCATGCGTGGGTGGCAAACAGCGCACCCACGGCGACGAAGCAAAACCGCCACAGCCCCATTCCCTTCCCCCGAATGTCATGGTCGCGCCGCGCCGCGGCGATAGCGCCTCGATCATAGCTCCCGGAAGATGTCGCGGGGCAAGCGCCACCGGCTGGTGCAGACACGGGCGTACGCGCGCCGGCACGCCATCGCGCGCGGCGGCAGCCGCGGTGGGCGCCCCTAGACTCCGAACGTCCCCACGATGATGCTGGACGCCTTGATGATCGCCACGACCGCAACGCCTTCCTGCAACTGCAGGGCGTCGAGGCTTGCATGCGTGATGATGGCGACGACGTTGTCACCACCTTCCAGCTGCACGCCGACCTCGGCGTTCACAGCGCCACGCTTGACGTAGGCGACCTGCCCCTTGAGTTGGTTGCGCGCGGACAGTCGCATCGAATCGTCGGGCAGGCCGAGCATGACGGACGACGCCTTGATCAGCGCAAACGCGTTCTTGCCGGGGCTCAGTCCCAGGTTGACGGCGCTTTCGTGGGTTACGGTGGCCACCAGTCGCTGGCCACCCTGGATATCCAGTTGAACGACGTCGTTCACGGCACCGCTTTCCACGGCGGCCACCGTACCCGCCAGCTGGTTCCGTGCACTCGTCTTCATCATGAAGCGCCTCGCCAGTTCGATGTCGGAAAGCGGATTGTCGGCAATGCTGCCCAGCAGCTTCAGGAACTGCTGGTGGACCGATTCCATATGCTGGAAGACTTCGATCAGCCGACGCGCGCGCGGGGTCAGCACCGCACCACCGCCGCTGCGCCCGCCCACCACTCGCAGCACGAGTGGCTCGCCGGCCAGGGTGTTCATCGCATCGACGGCTTCCCACGCACCCTTGTAGCTCATGCCTACTTCGCGCGCGGCGGCCGCGATGGACCCGGACTCATCGATCTTGATCAGCAACTCGATGCGATCATGGCCGCCAAAATTGCGGCCGTTGGCCTCGAGGCCGAGCGTCCCCTTGAAGGCAAGCATGAAAGCGGTCTCCTCGTGCACCACACACCAGCGCAGATGGACGGCGCACCAACGTGCCACCGTCCATCGACCACATCGCACCGGCCCCCTGTTTGCCGAATGCCCCCTTTCCTTCAGCGACCCAGCGACTGCAGCGACCGTTTCAGCTTGATCGGCCCAATGGCCTATGACCATCGGCACCCGCATGACCAATGACCCGTGGAAACCAACGGGCCGCTGCCTACCTTGGCGACGTCAGACGGACGGGATCATCATGACGATGAAAACTTATGCGAGCCTTATATTCCTGACCGCAGCGTCGGGAGCGGCGGCACACGATGCGCTGCTGACCCAGGCGCTCTCGCGTACCGCACTACCCGCAGGTGAACTGCATGGAAGCCTCCAGACGACCACCGTCGTCCGCGGCGACGGCGACCCGGAAACGGAGAAGGAGACCGTCGATCTCGACAAGGCGCCCGACAAGGCGCTGGCGTCCTACGCCGAACTCAAGGACGTGATCGGCGATGACGCCCGCGTCGCCAGCGAGGGCACCGGACGCACGATCTACGCCTTCACCACGCGTCGGCTCCCGAGGGGCAACACGGGCGGAGGCCGCGTGAACTTCGACCCCCATGGCAAAGACGATGGGCTGTTCGAGGGCAAGGCGGAGGTGAGCATGGATGCCCACGGCCAGCCCTTCGTCAGCCATGTGGACCTCCACCTTGCCAAGGCCCAGGGCAATCTCCTGGCCCGCGTCGGGAAGCTCAATGTCAGCTACGCATTTGCACCGGTGGTGACGCACGACGCCATGGTGGCGACCGCGGTATCGGTCGACGTGGATGTGCGTTCGCTGCTCTTCGTGCATCGCTCCGTCCATGCGGAGTCGGTGCAGACGCTCGCCGCCGCGACGCCCTGAGTTCTCGTCGCGCCTGGCACGTCGAGCTTGTCGACGGCTTCAGGGCCACCCGGTCACGGATCGATATCCACCACCACCTTGCCCTGCGCCTGGCGGCTTTCGACCCAGGCGTGGGCCTGCGCTACCGAGGTGAGATCGAAGCGTTTCGCATCGACGCGAGGCGCGATCTTTCCCGCCTCGGCCAGCGCTGCCACGTCACGCAGAATCTCGCCGTGATGCGGCTTGCCTTCTCCCGTGAGCAGCGGCAGCAAGGTGAAGACGCCCAAATAGGTGGCAGCGCGAAACGACAACGGCGCCAGTGCGTGCGTGCCCCACCCCAGCGAACTCACCACATGCCCGAACCGTGCCACCGCCTTGAAGGATGCATCCAGGCTTTCGCCGCCGGCCGTGTCGTACACGATGTCAAAGCCCCGGCCATGCGTGTGCGCGGCGACATAAGCCTCGACGTCGGTGGATCGATAATCGATCGGGATCGCGCCCCACGAACGAATCAGATCCGCATGCGCCGCCGATGCCGTGGCGAATACCCGCGCGCCCATGGCCAGTGCCAGCTGCACCACCGCGTGGCCGACGCCACCACTGCCGCCCTGCACCAGCACGGTCTGGCCCGCACGCACCTTGGCCCGGTCCACCAGGCCTTCCCAGGCGGTGATGAACACCAGCGGCAACGAGGCCGCCTCGCGCATGCTGAAATGCGCCGGCTTGCGCGCCAGCAGGCTCGCATCCACGGCCGCGTACTGCGCCAGCGACCCCTGGATGCCGCCGACGCCGCCAGTCATGCCGTAGACCTCATCGCCAGGACGCCATGCCGTGACGCCCTCACCCACGCCCTCGACCACACCGGCCATATCGATACCCAGGATCGCGGGTAGCGGCTGCCGCGCGTGATCCGCCTTGCCGGCACGGATCTTCAGATCCAGCGGATTGACGCCGCTGGCCTTGATCCGCACCAGCACCTGCCCCGGCCCCGGCGTGGGACGCGCGATATCGGCATGGCGGAATGGGCCGTCGTGGCGCTCGAGAACGGCGGCTTTCATGGTGTGAGCGTATGTCATCGGAGATTCCTCGCTGGATGGGATGGGCATACGCTACGCCTCACATAAGCGCATGAAAATCACGGAAAATGCATCCCGTCCATGCATAAATGCATGACCACTCATGCGGGGACCGAAAGTGGAATGGAGCGACCTGCGGATCTTTCTGGCGATCGTGCGCGAAGGCACGCTGGGCGCCGCCGCCCGAAAACTCGGACAAACGCAGCCCACAATGGGCCGTCGCCTCAAGGCGCTGGAAGCCTCGCTGGGCCAGACCCTGCTCCAACGGACCAGCGATGGCTTCGTGCTTACCGACGAGGGCGCCGTGGTGCACCAGCATGCGGAGCGCATGGAGGAGGAAGTGCTGGCCTTCGAACGAAGCTTGCGCGGACAGGAACAACGGCTTGAAGGCGTGCTGCGAATAACGTCGTCCGATTGGTTTGGCGCGCACATGCTGTCGCCCGTGCTGGCCGAATTTTCCCGCCTCCATCCGCATGTGACGCTCGAACTGCTTACCGACACCCGATTCCTGAGCCTTGCCCGGCGCGAAGCCGAACTCGCCTTCCGCATCCAGCCCTTTACCGAGCCCGACGTGGTATCGCGCAAACTGCTGCGCATGCCGTACGGCCTCTATATCCGCACGGGCACCCATGCACCTGTCATTGGCGATGGTGAAGGCGCATCGCTCATCACCATGGACACGGCCTTCGGCGACATGCCCGACGTGGCGTGGCTACGGCGCACGTTGCCGAACGCGCGCGTGGCGTTTCGCAGCAACGCACGTGACGTGCATGCGAGGCTGTGCGCACAAGGCATCGGGCTGGCCGTGCTGCCGCGACCGCTCGGCGACGCCACCCAAGGCATCGAGCGGGTGACATGTGAGGAGGAGCCACCATCCCGCGATACCTGGCTCGGCTATCACCGCGACCTGCGTCGACTGGCCCGACTGCGCGCGTTGGTCGAGCTGGTGGTGGAACGCCTGGCGAACGACTGACTACGCGCACACGACGACGGAGGCGAGCCGCACATGCAGCGGCCGCCCTCCCCGCGTGACGGGTTTTAGGCGTAGTCTCTGGATTCCTGTCAGGAGGGTCGAACCATGTTCCACCGCACCTGCAAGTTGCTCGCGCTGTTTTCCGTGGCATGCCTCGGCGTCGTCACCGCCCACGCAGCCACGCCCACACCTCCCAACGTGTCGCTGCAGGACGCGGCGAACGGCGCGTGGCGGTCCGACGCCAACAAGGCGCGCAATACCTATCGCCACCCGGTGGAGACACTGGAGTTCTTCGGCCTCAAGCCGGACATGACCGTCATCGAGCTCTCGCCGGGCGGCGGCTGGTATACCGAAATTCTCGCGCCCTACCTCGCGCCTCATGGGCATCTGGTGGAAGCGGCGTCACCCAAGGCCGAGAAGTTCAACGCCAAGCTGAAAGCCGATCCGGCCGTGTATGGCCGCATCACCAGGATCATCCCGTTCGCGCCGCCGGGGCAGGTAAACCTCGGTCCCGCGAACTCGGCCGACATGGTGCTTACGTTTCGCAATACGCACGACTGGCTGATCGACAGTCCCGAAACGCTGGAAGCCGTTTTCAAGTCCGCGTTCGACGTGCTCAAGCCGGGCGGCGTGCTCGGCATCGAAGAACATCGCGCCAAACCCTTCGGCGATGCGCACATCACTGCGGGTGCGCTGCATCGCATCTCCGAGGATTACATGATTTCGCTGGGGTTGAAGACCGGCTTTCGCCTGGCAGGCGTCTCGCAGATCAACGCCAACCCCAATGACCCCGAAGACATCAATGTGCATCGCCTGCCGCCGGATCTCGCCGGTCCGGAAGACGAACACGCCAAGATGAAGGCCATCGGCGAATCGGACCGCATGACATTGAAGTTCGTGAAGCCCTGAGGCACGGATGCGGCGTGCCGTCGAAGGCGGCGCGCTGGATCTTCGTGTCCCTGCCTCTGCGCGGCGTTTTCCCGGCCCATCAACACGCCATCCAAAGCTTGCGACTGGCTGAGCCGGGGAATCACGATTTGATCATGCGCGCCGTTGGATAAAGGTGCCGTCCATCGTTGCGTCCGCCTGAAATCACGCCTATGCACGGGTTTCTGAACGACGTCGTCGTGGGGTTGCTCGGCCTGACCACGATCGCCAATCCCGTCACGAGTGCCACCGTGTTGCTGGCGCTGACGGGGCGGTATCCGGTGGCGGAGCGCAACCGACAGATCACGCGCGCCACGATCTACGTGACGGTGGTTCTGCTGATCTGCTTTTACGCCGGCAAGGCGGTCATGAACGTCTTCGGCATCTCCCTGCCCGGCCTGCGCCTGGCAGGTGGCTTGATCGTGTCCTACATCGGCTTCGGCATGCTTTTTCCGCCAGCGCGCGTGGGTGAAGACGAAGCACAGGCCGAGATGGCGGCCGAAGACGCGACGACGCAACTGCCCGATGTCTCCTTCATCCCGCTGACCATGCCCTGCACGACGGGCCCTGGCACCATCGCCTTCATCATCAGCGCAGCAGCCACTATTCCCGAGCGCGGCTACACCTACAACGTCAACTTCGCCGTGGTCACCATTGCGCTGCTGTTCGCGCTGGAGTTCTGGCTGTGCATGCGCGGCGCAAGTCCGCTGCTGAAATTGCTGGGCGAAAAAGGCGTTGACGCGATGGCGCGCGTCATGGGCTTCCTTCTCGTCTGCATCGGCGTGCAGTTCGCCATCAACGGCATCCACGATCTGCTGCAGACATGGGGCTTCATCGTCGCGGCCTGAGTCGGCCGTGACTGTTTCAGCATTTGACGCCGATGCAACTGCATCATGCCAGGCCCCACAATCGCCTCGCCTCTTCGGCAATCACCTCCGGGAACTCCTCCTGGAAGAACAGCTTGCCTTCGGGCACATAGCGCACGCCGCGCGACTGGGGAAAGACGTGGTCGAGGTAGTCGGCATCCGACGGCTTGAAGATGGTGTCGCTCGCGCCCCACACCATGCGCACGGGCACACGGCTCTGCTTCAACGCGGCTTCGATGCCGGCCAACGGATTGGGATCGAGCGCCAGGTGGAAGGCGTGGTACTGCGCCCGTCGCAAGGGCGAGCTGACCAGCGGCGTGACGTAGTACGCGATGGCATCCGCCGTGAGTCCGGCCGGCCGCACGTACACCGCGGCGCCAAAGGTCGACCGCGCCAGGGCTGTATCCGTCAACCATCGGGCCGTGGCATCGGCGAGTGTGCCGGCGCGCGACATCTCGATCACAGGCTTGACGCCGGCCGGCGGACTGTCGATCTCCACGTCTCCGTTGGTAAGCAACAGCGATCTCACCCGCGATGGGTAGCGCGCCAGGAACAGCTGCGCCACCGCACTGCCGCAGTCACTCGCGACGATGTCCGCGGACTCCACCGACAGGCTGTCCAGCAAGGACGCCAGCATTGCCGCCTGTGCTTCCGCAGCCAATGACTGGTGCTCGGGCACCTCGGAGTAACCCAGGCCCATCAAGTCGGGCGCGATGCACCGCCGATGCGCCGCCAGGTGCTCAAGCGCGCCCCGCCACTGGAAGCCGTTCAACGGGGCGCCATGCAGGAACACGGCTGCCGGCCCCGCACCTCGCTCGACGTACGCAATGCGGCCGAACGGAAGCTCGGCATAGCGACGGGAGGCCCGGAACCATGCCGCATCAACGGCTTTCCCGGCCATGCCTGGGTGCGGCACGGGCAATGGCGCCGCGCGAAGTATTTGCGAACCCAGCGCGCCGACCATCAATCCAGCGCCACTCCACTGCAGGAACTGCCTGCGTTTCATCGTTATCTCCATAGGGCGGTGATGCCGCAGCATGGGCCGAGGCGATGTCCCGGCGCGCGCACATTCGGGCGGCGACGCGCACGGAAAGATGATTTCCGGCACATGCCTCACCGCCCGCCACCGCTTACAACTTCCCGGTGAGCAGCGACCGTCCCTCGTGCTACCCCACGCCGTCCTCCGCCGTACCCGGGGCCGACGGCGCGAGCCGCCTGCCGCTGCTCGACGTGCTGACGTCGCCAGTTCCTGCCGGCCTGTTCCCCTCGCCGGTGGATACGCGCCACGTCCTGTGCCTGCATTTGGGAGAACCGGTGCCCGTGTCCTATCGGGCAGGCCGCGTCGAGCGGCAAGGCGTGCGCCTGCATGGACAGTTCTGCGTGGTGCCGGCCGGCTCCAGCACGCTTTGGACCCTGTCGAGCCCTGCGCGGTCGCTGCTGCTGCGTCTGTCGCCGTCGCTCGTGCGCGACACGGGCGACGCCATGCACCTCGGTGAGCGCAACGCGGAGCTCGCGCCATCCATCCATATCCGTGATCCACAGATCGAGCACATCGGCTGGATGATGCAGGTCGAGGAACGCGAGGCTTATCCGGGTGGACGGCTGTTCATCGACAGCCTGGCTTCCGCGCTCGCTGCTCGCCTGCTGGTCCTGCAATCACGCTACCGCCAACCTTCGACCGCATCGCCGCGCGCATTGCCCGCCTGGCGACTCAAACACGTCATCGAATACATCGAGACGAACCTCGACCAGGATCTGACGCTCGCCGAGCTGGCCGCTGTGGCCGGCTTCAGCGTGTCCCATTTCAAACCGTTGTTCCGGCACGCCACCGGCAAGCCCGCGCATCGCTTCGTACTGGAGCGCCGCGTGGAGCGCGCCCGCTGGCTGCTGCAGGAAGGTCGCCACAGCATCACCGACATTGCGGTGCTGGCCGGTTTTGCCCATGCCAGCCATATGGCGCGGTGCATGCGCCAGGTGCTGGGCGTGAGTCCGTCGCAGGTCGCCCGAAGCGACCGCTGATCCCCGACCATCGAATGAGAGAGGGCGGAACGACGGCGAGAAGCCGCCCCGTCATGGATCAGAACTTGTACGTGATCATCAGGCGGTTGTAGACGAACGCCTCGTTACCCGGGTTGAGGTTGTTGGTGCCCCCGGTGGAGCGTTCCCAGCGATCGCGCAGGGTCAACCCCTTCAGCACGCCATCCATGTTGTAGATGATGTCGAAGTACAGGTTGTGGCTGCTGCCGCGCAAGTCGGTGGTGTATTTCGCGTACGCCGCCACCAGCTGCAGTTTCTTGTCGAAGAAGCTGTATTGCGCGCGCGCCTTCCAGGCATGGCCGGGCCCCTGCTCGACCAGGCCGCGAATCATCGAGGTGGTGAACAGCGGATCGGTCGCGTAGTTGGTGGTGTAAGGCGAAATGATCGCTCCCTCGCCCACGGCGCCGGACTGGTTCGCCAGCTTGTTGTACGCCACGTCGATACGGCCGTCGTAGATCGACGTACCGAGGTCAGCGCCCCAAGCTTCCGCGCGCACGCGCGTGCCTGCCACGCCGAACAGCTTGGTATGGGTGTCCACCAGGATGTTGCCGCTGCCGCCGTTCTCGGTGAGGTACTGCAGCGAAAGGAAGGGATCGAAATGCGTGCCAGTCTTCAGCGTGTACGTGCCATCCGCATAACCCATCCGCGCGAAGTCGATGAAGTTGTAGTACCAGGCCTGGGCCTTGATCGCGTCGTGGGTATACGTGGTGCCCACTGCCCACGCACCATCAGCCTT
Organism: Dyella jiangningensis; assembly: GCA_000632805.1. Taxonomy (GTDB): domain Bacteria; phylum Pseudomonadota; class Gammaproteobacteria; order Xanthomonadales; family Rhodanobacteraceae; genus Dyella; species Dyella jiangningensis. The sequence continues at coordinate 2,928,057 of CP007444.1, forward strand.
GGGCGCGCTCGACGGCAACGAGCCGTTGTTGCCATACATCGAGTCGCCATCGTAGCGGGAGGGGTAGTACAGGTTGTCCGAGTACATGCCGGTCGAGGTGCGGCTCTTCCATTCGAACGTGCGGATGGCATAGATGTGCCAATCCTTGACTGGCGTGATGTCCACCATGGCCGCGTTGTACGACGAGGGAATCACCCGCGAATCGTTGTTGCCCATCCACGGCGTATTGAGATACTGGTAGCCGCCGCGCAGCAGGAACCAGTCGTGCTTGTATTGCAGGTAGGCCTGGGTGAACGCGCCGATCGAACTGTTCGGACCCATCAGCGAGGTATCGACCTTGGCGATGTCGTCGGAGTTGGTGCCGAGCGCATTGGCGGTGGCAAACGACAGGCCCGCGCCAAAGCCTCCCCACACACTGCCCGACTGCAGGTTGATCAATGCGGCCAGCGAAAGCGCGTGCGCATCCGGGGTGTTGGGCGTGTCGTAGAGGCGATCGAAGTTGTACAGCCGCAACTCGCCGTCGATGTGGCCCTTGTCGAAGAAGTCGTTGAAGCTTCCGCTATCGGCGTGTGCGACCGTGGCGCATAGGCCGAACGCCAAGGCCGTGGCTATTTGGTATCGCATGCAATGTCTCCCGTTTCCCTGCGGTCCCAAAGGCAGCCTCCCCAGAGCACTGCTGCCGCCATGACGGGTAATTGTAATCAAACTGTCATATTCCTACTCGTGAAGATTTGGCAGGAGCTCATGCCGAGCGCGGCAGATGCGTGCTGCTACCACACACCTGGCAGCAGTCGAAAACGCACCCTCGTGCAATACGCGGCGTAGCCAGGCAATTGCGCTGCAAGCAGCCGCTCCTCGTCGAGCAGCCGCACGACGAGGGCACATGTCGCAGGTATGGCGCCCAGCCAGGCGTACGCCGAACCCAAAGCCGCGGGCGTTGCCAGAAAGGCGATGGCAGATCCCAAATACATGGGATGCCGTACCCAGGCGTAGGGCCCAACGACTGATACGGCCTGTGCCGGCGCCACTTCCACGGTACTGGCCGCGTAACTGTTATGCCGGAACGCCGCGAAGACGAGAAGCATGGCCGACACCAGCACGGCGTCGGCCAGGGCTACCGCTGGCAACGGCAGGTTCGACCATCGCCATCGATGATCCAGCCCCGCCAGCACGAAGGTCGCCAGCAGACAGATGGCCGTCATCGCCTGGATCGTGCGCTGGCTGGACAGCGATTCGGCGCCGGGACCCGCTCGCAACCTGCGCCGCACCAGCGCAGGGTCGTGCTTGAGAAAGTAGGCCGTATTGAAGCAGGCGCCGACGAGATAGATCGCAAGGTAGAGCCATGCCTCACCGTAACGCAGCGTCCACGCGGAAACGAACAGCACCGCCGCGAAAGGCAGTGCGCTTCCTAGGGTATGGCGCCAGGCCTGGGCGGAGAGCGGCGTCATACGATCAAGCGGTACACGGCGTGGCTGGGCGATTCATGGACGCCGGCAGATGGCCCAGCACGCGATGGGGACGATACGGCGCTTCGAGCAGGCTGCACTCCTCCGCGGTCAGCACGAGGTCGAGTGCTTCGACCGCTTGTTCAAGATGCGCCATGCGCGTGGCACCGATGATCGGCGCGGTGATGCCTGGCTGATGCATCAACCAGGACAATGCCACCTGGGCCTGCGATACGCCGCGGTTATCGGCGACCTTGGCCACCGCATCGACCACTTCGTAGTCGTCGTCGCTGTAATACAGCCCGCGCGCAAACGCGTCGCTGGATGCGCGCAGGGTTTGCGACTGCCCGCGCGGACGGGTGAGAAAACCTCGCGCGAGTGGGCTCCACGGCATGACCGCTATGCCCTCCGCGCGGCACAGCGGAAGCATCTCGCGCTCTTCTTCGCGATAGACCAGGTTGTAGTGGTTCTGCATTGACACGAACCGGGCCCAGCCCCTCGCTTGGGCGATCATCAGCGCCTTCTGGAACTGCCAGGCAAACATGCTCGACGCACCGATGTACCGGGCCTTGCCCGATCGCACGATATCGTTGAGCGCCTCCAGTGTTTCCTCGATCGGCGTGTCGTCGTCCCATCGATGGATCTGGTAAAGATCGACGTAATCCATGCCAAGCCGCGTCAGCGACGCATCGATGGCGGACATCAGGTGCTTGCGCGACAGGCCGCGCTGGTTGGGCCCCGGCCCCGTCGGATAGAACGCCTTGGTGGCCACCACCACTTCGTCGCGTCGCGCAAAGTCGCGCAAGGCACGCCCCAGCACGCGCTCGCTTTCGCCGCCGGAATACATGTCCGCTGTGTCGAAGACATTGATGCCGAGCTCCAGCGCGCGATGAATGATCGGCCGGCCTTCTTCTTCGCCGAGTATCCACGCCTTAGCATCGGGGCTGCCATAGCTCATCGCCCCCAGGCACAGGCGCGACACCTTCAGGCCGCTGCGTCCCATGTTGACGTATTGCATGAACGACTCCGCCCTCAGGCCGGCGGCCGATGGAATGCGACACCTGCCGCAACCAGCAGCACGCCCAGCATGTCCAGGGCCGACGGCATCTGCCGCAGCACGACGACCCCGATGATCACCGCGGTAGCCGGCAGCAAGGCCACGAACAACGCGTAGGTTGAGCGCGGCAGGCGGCTCATCGCCAGTTGATCAAACACATAGGGAATAACCGACGAACTGACGCCAACGGCAATGCCCGCACCCAACGCGATCGGATCGAACAACGCAGGTGCGGCGTCGCGGAAGCCGAACGGCGAAATCACCACGCCGGCGACGATCATTGCCGCGCCTAGCCGGTCGATGGGGCTGGTGGCCGGATCGGAGCGCGACACCGCGTGCGCCAGCAAGATGTAGAGCGTGAAGAGCACCGCGTTGGCGAACGCCCACGCGAACGCGTGCTGCGCACCGGCGAAGCGTACTTCCATCAGCAGGTACACGCCGCCGACCGTGAGCACCAGCGCGGCCAGGTTGCGCGCGGATCGTGCACCCGCAAGCGCCAGAGCCACGGGGCCTGCAAACTCGATGGCGGCCACCGTGCCCAACGGCAACTCGGCGATGGCCCGATAAAAGCAGTAATTCATCGCCGCAAACACACCACCCAGCGCCAGCATGGTCGCTTGCGCGGGACGCGCCGCCGCGAGAAACGCCCGCCACGGCCTGCGCCACAAGGCAAAGACCAGTGCCGCAGACACGATACGCAACCAGGCCACGCCGGCCACCGGCACCCGCGCGAACAACAGCACGGCGAATGAAGGCCCGAGGTAATGAAAGACGGCACTACCGACAAAGTAGGCATGCGGCGGAACCCGCTCGGACCGCGGCAGACTGCTCCTCTGCGTTTTACTATCTATAGCGCTCATGATGGTGAAGTTTATAGGCCGACAAGACTCACCTGTCAAACGCCAATAGCTGGTAATATGAATCCATGGACGCACTTGACCTCGATCCCGGCGATTACGGTGGCACCTACAAGCTGGTTGGGGGTCGCCCCAGCCTGGACTTCGTCAACACGATCAGCTGGCCTGAGACCGAACGGGAGCACGACTGGCTGTCGTCGCCGGAGAACGCCAGGCGCTGGTTCGCGGCGGTCGCCCTGCCATTCCCTCGTGGCAAGGCGGTAGATCTGCCCGCGCTGCACAAGGCGCGCCTGCTGCTCGCCCGCGTACTGCGGCCGCTTGCGCATGGCGAACACATCCCGGCGAACACCATTGCCGAGCTCAGCAGGGCCGTAGCGCGGGCCTACCAGGGCCGCGTGATCGATCCGCCGTCGCTGGCCTGGCATTGGCCTGCCCCGCAAAACGCAGCCGACGCGCTCGCGCCGATCCTGCTCGACGCCGCCGAACTGGTGACGGCGGGCGACCACGAGCGGCTGCGCTTCTGCCCGTCCTGCGACTGGTTGTTCGAAGACCATACGCGCAACGGCCAGCGTCGCTGGTGCGACATGGCCGACTGCGGCAGCCGCGACAAGGCCCGACGCTACTACCACCGCAGCAAGGCTTAGGCCTGCCGGCAACGCCGTGCTGGCATCGCGCCGCGTTTGCGCGGCCGCGCCGATACTCAGCGGAGGTAACCCCGGGCAGGGCTGGAACGAAATCAGTGGCAGCGATCCCTTGTGCATCCCGCAAGGGCCCTCCACCTTGACCGACATGCCGCCAAAGCCGGGGCATGAACGTTATCTACGAAAGGACAGAGCCATGACGACCAAGACCGAGAAGGCCATCCTCGCGGGCGGATGCTTCTGGGGCATGCAGGACCTCCTGCGGCGCTACCCGGGCATCCTGTCCACGCGCGTGGGCTACACCGGTGGCGACGTACCCCATGCCACCTATCGCAACCATGGCACGCATGCCGAAGGCATCGAGATCGAGTTCGATCCGAGCCGTATCAGCTATCGGCGGATCCTGGAATTCTTCTTCCAGATCCACGATCCGACCACGAAGAATCGCCAGGGCAACGACGTGGGCACGAGCTACCGCTCCGCGATCTTCTATCTCGACGATGAGCAGAAGGCAGTGGCCGAGGACACCGTGGCCGACGTCGACGCATCGGGCCTGTGGCCAGGCAAGGTCGTGACGGAGATCGCCCCGGCAGGCCCGTTCTGGGAGGCGGAGCCGGAGCATCAGGATTATCTGGAACGCTTCCCCAGCGGTTACACCTGCCATTTCATCCGTCCGGATTGGAAGCTGCCCCAGCGCAAGCAGGCGTAAGCACCAACGCGCCCGCCTTCAAGCGGGCGCGTTCTTTCCACGAGCTGGTGCGCGTTTCCGTTCCTATCGGATAACGCCGCCTCTCAATCGAAATAGCCTGCATCGCGCAGGTCCGCGAGCAGCTCGGGATGCGACGGCGTCCACCCCAAGGTTTCACGCGTACGTTCGCTGGACGCCGCCATGGTCATGCCCACGAAGGGTGCAAGCCATTCGAAGTGTGCCGGAGCCTGCTCCTTCGACACGCTGACTACCGACACGCCCAGCTGCTTTCCGACGGTATCGGCAATCTGCCGGAACGGTATGCCTTCCTCGGCCACCGCGTGATAACGACCACCGCTCGCCGCGCGTTCCAACGCTAGACGAAACACGTGCGCGGCATCGTAGCGATGTACGGCAGCCCACCGGTTGCTGCCATCGCCGATGTACGGCGACACGCCGTGCTTGCGCGCAAAGGCGATCACGCGCGGCACGAAGCCATGGTCGCCCTGTCCATGCACCGTCGGTGGAAGCCGCACCACCGAAACGCGCACGCCGGCGTCTACGAATTTCATCGCCGTCGCCTCGGAGGCGCGAGGGTAGCGGTCGGATGGCGGGATAGGCTCATCCGTCTCCACGCACACCGGCCCCGCAGACAGCATCGCAAAACCCGAGGTCACAATCAGCGGCCGCTCGCTGCCGCGCAATGCTTCACCCAGTGCATCGACGGCGCGGCTCTCCGTGCGAGCGTTCTCGGCGAACCGGGAAAAATCATGGTTGAACGCCGTGTGGATTACGCCGTCGGCGGCGTCCACGCCCGCACGCAAACTGTCGAGGTCTTCCATCGACCCGCGGTGAACGCCGGCACCCGCCTTGTGCAGGGCCGCCGCGGCCTCGTCGGTGCGGGCCAGCCCCAGCACGGCGTGCCCCGCACGCAACAGTTCGCTGACGACGGCCGACCCCACAAAGCCCGTAGCTCCGGTAACGAATACACGCATGAGACATCCTCCTGGTTGAGAGGAGCGCTATGCTGCAAACCACCGGCATCCAGGTAAATCTGGTTGTTTATCAGGGTATAAGCACTAACAGGATCACCATGCCACGCGCCAAAGAGAGCCCTCTCGGTACTTTTCTGCGCGAACGCCGCACTCATCTGGATGCTGTCGCGCTCGGCTTCGATACGCAACGACGACGCACGCCAGGATTGCGCCGCGAAGAAGTCGCCCAGCGCGCCCACGTCAGCACCACCTGGTATACGTGGCTGGAACAAGGCCGGGGCGGCGCACCTTCCGCCGAAGCGCTGGATCGCATTGCACGCGCGCTCATGCTCACCGAGGTGGAGCGCGAGCATGCCCACATGCTCGCGCTCGGCCGCCCGCCGGGCACCAGCTATCAGGGCGCCGATTCCGTCACGCCGCGGGTGCAACGCGTACTCGATTCGCTTCCGTACAGCCCGGCCATGGTGCGCACCGCGACATGGGACGTAGTGGCGTGGAACGCCGCGGCGGCAGCCGTGCTTACCGACTACGGCACGCTCGAACTGCACAAGCGCAACATCCTGAAACTGCTGTTTTGCGATGCTCGCGCCAAACAGATGCAGCGGGAATGGGAAAGCGTCTCGCACTTCGTGGTTGCCGCCTTTCGCGCCGACGTCGTGCGCGCAGGCGCGAGCGATGAAGTAAAGGCATTGGTCGAGGAGCTGTGCCGGCAGAGCCCCGAGTTCGACGCGCTGTGGCGCAACCATGACGTACGCAACTACAGCGATCACGTAAAGCGCTTACGCCATCCCGTGCTCGGCGAGATCGCGCTGGAACATTCGCAGTTTGCCGTGGACGGCCGCGCCGATCTCTGCCTTGTCGTCTACAACCCGGTGAACGAAGAGGACACGCGTCGCATCAGGGCGTGGGTCGATTCGCGCAAAACGACCGGATCGGCGCCCGGGTGAATATTTTAGTGTTGACCGATGCCGGGCTCAGCGCATCTTCACCAGGCTGAAGTCAGTCCGCGTGAGCCGGTGCACCGAGGTCTCCGTATAGACCATGGCCGAAATATCGAAGCAGCGTGAGCCGGCGCCGGCGACGACGATCGCCCCGTCCAGAGCCTTCAGATTCGGCAAGTCACTCGCACTGTGACCGGCCGACAGATGCAACTTGGTGCGCGACGACATCGGCCGCTCCATCTCGATGCTCCAGTCCGAAGGTATGTATCTCATCGCCTTGAACTCGCCACAGGCCACCGTGACGCGAATGTCGTTGATGCGCAGGTTTGAAGGTACCGAAACCAGCGAAGCCGGCCAGGAAACCGTAACCAGTTCTTCATTCACGGCTCTCGCCGTCATGAATGACAGCGCGAGCAGGCAGCCAACCAGGATGCGTACGGTGTTTGACATAGACCCGCGCCATTGCGTTGATGGAACAAAAGATACCTGCCTCGACCCCAAGGCCGAAGCGCACTACATGTAGGCCAGCCGCCTATTCAACCATCTTTCGACGAGATCGACGGCCGACGCTTTCACTTCAATCGCCGCGCAAAGTTTTGCGCCTGGTGGCTTCGGGCGCTGCAGGAGTGGGCTTCCGCATGACGGTGTCCGGTAGCCTGACAACCAGAAGCGCCAACCCGCTTCACGGCTCCACATGCGCTTTGAATCCCATGAAACAAAAGGGACGCTTAATAGCCGTTTGTCCACTATGACAAATTAAGCCAGCCGCAAGTGTCTTGGGCGCATGGTCCATCCATTGAGCCAGACGAACGGCGGTCACGCATATGCGCCTCACAAGAGAGCACTTGGCAGAGCGATTCAGGCTGCTCGACAGCGAGCTCACCGAACTGAAGGCATCCGGCTCCGACGAAGAAGACCTCTGGCAGACCATCGAGGCGAGAACCCAGGTACACGCATCTTCCATCTCCGATGCCGACCGGCACTGGTGGTGGCAGCAGCTCTACGACCTTACCGAGCGCCACGGTCTTACCGATCTCTGCCAATCCAGCGGCGATTAAGAGGAGGGGCGACCGGCGTGTGAGGCTCGGGGTGAGTGCACGTCATGGTGGCGCCCCTCCTCGGGGCTGGGAGCCAAGGCTTCAGTCGCGCCGGCGGTCACCGCGATTCAGCGAGCCACCCGTTCGTACGGCACCCTCAACTTCGCTGGAAGATCTGATTCAGGATGTATCCGGCCAAGCACGTGCTCGTTTCGGAAACAGCCAGCTTCGCGCGGCTATCCTGCAGCACGGATGAGACTTGGGATACCGCCATGACAGCGGATACAAAAACTCCATTCGAACATGTGAATGACGTGCTGGCGCAGCTCAAGGAAATGCGCCATTACGCAAAGAACAACGTCGAAACCTTGACCGCGCAGTGGCTGCTCTTCGATGGCGAGCTGAAGAAGCTCAAGCACGTCAGCCAGATCGAAGCCCTCATGACGCGCCAGAGCGAGCTGCACGACGCACTCAATGAGGAAATCGACAAACTCGAAGAGCTTGCGGTATCGCTGCAGCCACCGCCAGAAGAAGCCCAATGAATGCAGGCGACCGGCGGACAGCCCGCAGATCGAGCGCAGATCGTCTGACGATGTAAATAGCGCAAGGCGCTCCTGATTGACGACACGCGCCGGGCTAGCCCTTCATGCTTCCCGTAGCGCGGGAACAGACGGGTAGTTGATCGTCCCGTCGCGCTGTATGACCGCACCGTCCGTCAATCGGCCTTCGGCAATCTGGCCGCGCCCCAAGATATGCCAGACCGTTTCGTCTCGGGCAATCAGGTAGTCGGTGATGATGCGCCGATGGCAACGCCACCACACGGCCTCCGAGCACATGATGGCGCACGAACGCATACGCCCCAGCCCAACCAGGCATGCCAGTCCGGCACGAAATTCGTCCGACAGAGCGTAGTCCGCATAATTGTGGAAGCTTCGGTTCGACCAGAATCCGTTGATCTCGGCGGGAACCTGTTTCGACCGGCCACGGCGTCCGCCTAGCGAAGCCATGTGCTCATATGAGATTCCGACCGGTGCCAGCTCGCGGGGCAGCACATCCTCATTGAACTGCGGGTGGGTGTACGACCTTGGAAAGGCACGCACATCCACCAGGTGCTGGACATGCGCGTCACCAAGCAGTGCTGCAAGTTCGTCCACGCTTCGGTTGGAATGCCCGATGGTGAAGAACGTCGCCACGTCGCAAATCAGTCGCCGCGCATCGGCGTGAGCGCAGCGCCTTTGTGGGCAGCGACATGGTCGGTCTTGTCGCTCTTTATCTCGTACTGCGGTTCTTCCTTCGACGCGCGATGGGTATGGCCCTTGTAGTCGAAGTCGCGCGTGTGTACGGCAATGATGGTCCCGGTGACGTGGCCCGCCTCGGAATTCCATCGAACATGATCGCCCACCTTGAATGCCTTGGTCATCGCAAGTTCTCCGTGCAACGTCAGTGACGCATGGCGACGCGTCACCTCCACGTTATCCATGCGTGCGATGCCACGGCGTGAAGATGGAAAGCCAACCTTGGGCCTCCACCTTCACGCATGCTCGAACCATCAAGGCTGCTGCGCGTTCTTCACGCACCCGGCACGGAAGCGATCTGCTTCTCAGCGCTTGATTTCGTTCCTGTCCACGGCGCCGCCCTTCATCACGAAGCCCACGTGCTCGAGCTGCGAAACATCCTTGATGGGGTCGCCACCCACGGCTATGAGGTCGGCGAAATAACCCGGCGCAACGGCACCCACCTTGCCCTTCATGTCGAGCAGGTCGGCGGCATTGACGGTGGCGGCCTGGATCGACTGCATCGGGGTCATGCCCCACTTGGTCATCACGGCGAACTGCTTGCCGTTCCAGCCGTGCGGATAGACGCCGGCATCGGTGCCGAAGGTCATCTTTTCGCCCGCCTTCACCGCGCGTTGGAAGTTCTCGCGCTGCAGGCGGCCGACCAGCTTCTCCTTCTCGACGGTGCTGGCCGGAAAACCCTTCTTGGCGTATTCGCTGAGGATGTAATCGTCGTTGTAGACGTCGAAATCGAGATAGGTGCCTTTCTGCTTGGCGAGCTTGAGGCCTTCATCGTCGATCATGCTGCTGTGCTCGACGGAATCGACGCCGGCGCGAATCGCCATCTTGATGGCTTCCGCGCCGTGCGCATGCGCAGCTACCTTCCTGCCCCAGCGATGCGCTTCGTCCACGAGCGCATTCATTTCCTCTTGCGAGTACTGCGGCGCGCCCACCGAGCCTTCCGCGCTCAACACGCCCGCGCTGGCCATGAACTTGATGACGTCGGCGCCATTCTTCACGTTCTCGCGGATGCGGTGGCGGATGGCATCGACGCCATCGGCTACGCCGTCAATATCGTGGAACTGGATCCACGGCGAGAAACCCGTGGTGTCGTCGGCGTGACCGCCGGTGGCGCCCAGCGGCGGACCGGACACCAGCATGCGCGGACCCGGAATGTCGCCGCGATTGATGGCGTTGCGCAGGGCAACGTCCACGTAATCGCTGGCGCCGAGGTTGCGTACGGTGGTGAAGCCAGCATCCAGCGTACGCTTGGCGTAGATGGGTGCAAGAATCGCCGAATCGATCGCGCTGCGCTTGAGAATGGCCTCGTAGTAATCGCCCTTCACCTCGTTCGGGTCACCGGTGAGGTGCACGTGGCAGTCGATCAGGCCCGGCAGCAACGTGGCGCCACCAAGATCGATCACATTGGCGCCCGCGGGCACCTGGCCGTCGTAGCGAACCTCCGTGATCTTGTCGCCCTCGATGACCACCACCGGATTGTCGCGCACGGCACCGGCCTGCGTATCGACCAGATGGGCAGCACGTACGACGGTCTTGGCCGGTACGGCCGGCGCGTCGTCCGCGAGGACAGCAGCGGAGCCGAGAGCCAGAGCAATGGCGGCGAACAGGGGCAGTGAACGCATGGAAAAACATCTCCGTGGCGAGAAAGGCGTGGACGTTGCGGGCAGACAGCCCGAACGGTGCGCCCTGCGCCACGGTCATGCGATCTCCCCTCACCTCACCTTACGCGAATGGCGCCAGGCATGACACACGCCATTGGTCACGGAGGACGGCGATGCAGCTTTGCTGCACCGCATCGCCTCGGACCACACCACCCATACCCGGCTTGGCTGCACGGGCGACAATCTCCGCCATGCCACGTGGTGGCAATCGCGGCGGAGGCGGATAATGCCTTCTCCCACGAATGAATCGTCGCCATCCGCTTCGACAATCCCTGCTGAGGTGTCCCATGGAGATCAGGCAACCGGTTCCTCCCTTCACGCGGGAAACCGCCATCCAGAAGGTACGCATGGCCGAGGATGCGTGGAATACGCGCGATCCCGAACGCGTATCCCTGGTCTATACCCTCGATACGCATTGGCGAAATCGGGCGGAATTTATCGATGGTCGCGAAGCGGTCAGGGCGTTCCTGGCACGCAAGTGGAATCGTGAACTCGACTACCGTTTGATCAAGGAGCTGTGGGCCTTCGGCGGCAACCGCATCGCGGTGCGTTTTGCCTATGAGTGCCATGACGACTCCGGCCAGTGGTATCGCAGTTACGGCAATGAGAACTGGGAGTTCAACGAGGCCGGCCTGATGGTCCACCGGTACGCGAGCATCAACGACTTGCCCATCGCCGAGTCGGCACGCAAATACCACTGGCCGCTGGGCCGCCGTCCCGATGATCACCCAGGACTGAGCGAGCTGGGGCTCTGAGCCAGGTCGGCATTCGACACACGCCAACCCGCGGACGGTTGGATGGCCATCGCGCGTCCGTTAGCATCCGGACACCTGGATCCGGAGCGAACGCCATGAAGTGGACACTCCTCATTCTGCTTGCTGCCATGGCCCCTGTTCACGCCGCGGCCGACGCACCGAGGACCACGGTGCACCCATGGTCGCCACCGGGCGTGTCGAGCGAGCTGTTTGAATCCCACGCGGCGTTCGATCCGCGTACAGGCGATCTCTACTTCGTGCGAAGTTCCAAATCGTTCTCGGGATGGCGCATCCTCACCTCGCGCTGCGACGGCACGGCATGGACCAAGCCCGTGCCGGCGCCGTTCGCCGCTGACGGCACCGAGGCCGATCCATGGTTCACGCCCGACGGCAAGCGTGTCTATTTCATCTCCACGCGGCTCACCGGAAGCCTGAAAAGCAAGGATCTCGACATCTGGCGCGCTGATCGCGGTGATGATGGAAGCTGGGGCAAGCCCGTGCGCCTGCCAGCGCCGGTGAATTCCGATCAAGCGGAGTGGTTTCCCCGGCTTTCACCGGATGGTTGGCTGTATTTCGGATCGAACCGGCCCGGTGGCTATGGCAAGAACGATATCTGGCGGGCTCGCGAAAACTCGCCAGGTCGCTGGACCATCGAAAATGCCGGCCCGGCCATCAACACCGCCGGTGACGAATACGAATCCTTGCCCTCACCCGATGGCAAGCGGTTGATCGTGAATGCGGACGGCGGCCTTTACATGTCACACATGACATCGAACGGCTGGTCACCCCGCGTCAAGCTGGGCCCTGAAGTGAACGTCAATGGAAGCGAAATCGGCGCGGTGTTTTCGCCGAGCGGAAAGTCGCTGATGTTCGCCCGCGACACGGGCGAACCCATGTCTGGCGAATTCTTCGTATGGCAGCCACAAGGACCGGAGGCGTGGCCTCCCGCCTGCGGCACGCAGCGACGAGCGCAAGCCGGCGACGCCCACGCCGCGGCGCAACGCTGACGTTCGACCGCACACGTGCACGTCAGCGAGCGAGCAGGCACGGCGAGCAAGGCAGCCTGCCATGCCTGTGTTTCCACAGTCCGCTATGTGGGTGCGTGCTGGTAGTGGTGCAGCGCTTCCTCGCCGTGGCGAAGCAGCAACTCGAAATCGCGCGCCACCGCCGCGTTGCTGAAGTGCTCTGCCACATGCGCGCGAGCAGCCGCGCCCATCTGGGCGCATAGCGACTCGTCGCACAATGCAAGGATGCGGTCGCGCCATGCGGCGATGTTGCCCGGCTCGACCAGGAAACCCGTCACGCCGTCGACCATGGTCTCAGGCACGCCACCGATATGGCTGCCGAGCACAGGTACGCCGCAAGCCTGCGCCTCGATGGATACACGACCGAAGGTTTCAAGCTCCACGGAAGGAAATGCGAGGAACGAGAACGCCCGATGATAGCGGGCCGTATCTGCCGTCCAGCCAGTGAAGTGGTGGCGCGTGGAAAGCCCGCTCTGGTCAGCCATGCGATGCAATGCCGACTCTTCCGGTCCGCTGCCCACCCAAAGGACGTGCAGGCGCGCATTGATGCGCATCGCCTCGTTGGCGGCCTGCATCAGCTGGGCGACGCCCTTGCCCCCGTGCATGCGACCAACAAAGCCCATGACGATGGCATCGTCATCGATGCCAAACTCACGCCGCACCTGGGCGCGACGCTGCGGATCGGGCTGGAACTCGTTGACGTCGACCGGGTTGTAGGAAATCCACACGCGGTCCGCGGGAACACCCCTGTCCAGATAAGCGTTACGCGCGAACTCCGACACCGCGATGAACCGATTTGCCAGGCGCGGTACGCAGTATTCCGACAGCTTGCTCATGCGCGGGTTGCGATGCCTGAACAAAGCCACGGGTGTGTGCGTGAGTCGGCCGCTGGCGATCAACGGCCAGTACTCCTTGCCGAAGTTGCCGACCAGCCAGTCCGGCGAAAACTTCGCGATGCGATGCATGACGGCCGAATAGCCGCGCAGGTCGAAAACGTTGCGGAACGAACTGAACACCGTCGGCACGCCGGCCGCAGCCAGCCCCTCGCCGATCAGGCCCTTGCGCGAGACGATGCCCTCCACTTCGTGCCCCGCTTCGGCCATGGCCTTGGCTAGCGTGACGAAGTGCGTCGCTGCGCCCGTATTCTCCGGATTCGTGCCAACGAAGAGCAGCTTCATGAGCGCTTGTCCTCATAGCCGCTCAACACCTTGGCAGCGACCTGGGGGAGCACGTGGTGACGCGCCACCTGGATCCGCGGCAGGCGCATGAGATCGGTGGATGGCGCTGCCTCCGCCCGGCCGCGATGCGTCGTGGTGGCGGCGTCGAATCCTGCCTCTCGCACGGTATCCACGGCACGATCGTCGTGATCGCCGTACGGATAGCAGAACTGAGTGATGCGCGTACCGAGACGATCCTCCAGCTCGGCCTTGCAACCCTGGATCTCATCACGCTGCTGCTGCGGGTCACATTGGCTCAGGCGCACGTGTGTACGCGTATGGGCACCCACCTCCATGCCGCCGCGTTGCCAGGCGCGAAGCTGGTCGATCGACATCATGGGCTTGCGCACGCCGAGGCGATCGGCGTCCCACACGTTGTACTGGCCGACCAGGCTGCTTACGACATAACAGGTGGCCGTGAAGCCATGCCGCTGCAACGCGGGCATCGCCGACTCGAGGTTGTCCACGTAACCATCGTCCAGCGTGATGACGGCAATGCGGCCTTCCTTTTCGCCACGCAGATACGGCATCGCGTCCGCCATCGACACGCCGCGATAGCCGAACATCTTCAACATGCCCAACTGCCGCGCAAAAGATGCGGGTGATACGTACAGGCTTCGATACACGCGCACGTCCTGGGGAACACGCGCGATGTTGTGGTACATGAGGATCGGAATTCTCACCAGCGTCTCTATGGATAAGGCATCTGGTGAAGCATTGTTAGGACGCAGTCCCGTAAGGCAAGGCGAAAAGCCCGAAATTTCGGTGGAATTTTCCTCTTGTCTGTCCGTTTCGAAATTACTCGCGTCGAAACTGTCGACATGCTTTCATCGCATTCGACTTCTTTAGCTTCGCGTAATCTTCGACGCCACGGACAGCGACTTGGCGGTCAGCCTGCACCCGCCCACCAGGCTTTCACCAAGCTGTCATTTTCAGGCCGGGGCAAGTTCGTCGGACAACGAGCGCCAGGCGTATAGACGTCCATCTGGAATGGACGCCTTGATCCCGCGACGATGGTTGTGCGCGATAGTCGGCCGTCGCATTCGTGTACCGCCACCGCACGACACAGAGCCGACTCGCAATCTGTAGCCACGCGCATACGCCGCGAAAACGAGCGTCGAAATTCTGGTGCGAGCCGCGAGCGGGCGAATCGCTTGGAGGGCGTTACTTCCCCGCCAGCGCGACCCTTACATCGCCTTTCGACGGGAAAGCAACCGGCGACTGGAGAACCGCGCGGCCACACCCGCTTGGGCGAGCCCTGTCATCGCAGAGATTGCCGAGGTGTCGAGAACGCCCTCGGCCCGCCCTATCGCAAGGGCCAGCGCCCGATGATGTCGTGCCTATGCTTGCCCACATGGCTGCGGACCAGCACGAACTCATCCACATGCCACTCCACGACTTCATCCGGGCGGCACGGCGATGCGATGTCGTCGGCATAGAAGAGCGTGACATGGGGCGCCAGCGTGCCTCCGTCCCAGCCAAATCCATGCTTGAACAGCGCCGTGCCAATGTCGTCCTTGAGGGACTGCACATGCGTGCTGCTCGTCGCATCGCTGCGCAGTACGAGGCATGCCTGCTCGAATCCGCCGTTGAAGGTGCCGAAGTCGTCCAGGCACAGGGCGAAGGCAGAGGCCCTCACTTCAGCGCCGGCACGTTGAAGCGACGGCTCGAAAGGCGCGCGGAGTCGCTTCAGAGTTTTCGGCGCGCACAGTGAGAGGTGCAACCGGTCATCGTCGACGCGTGAAGGCCTGCCAGGACGCAGGGCGCGAATCGCCGACTCGCGCCTTTCTCCGATTTGCCTTTGTGCGCGTCCACTCGGCATCAGGGCGAAGAAGTACGCGCAACCTGGCTCCAGCCCCTCGTCGCCCGAGCGTCCGAACAGATCACCACCGTCCACGCGCCGGCCCTTACATGTTGCGGCGATACTCGCCGCCCACGTCATACAACGCGTGGCTGATCTGGCCCAGCGAGTTGTACTTCACCGCTTCCATGAGCTGCTCGAAGACGTTCTTGCGGTCGCGCGCCGTACTCTGCAGGGTCTTCAGGCTCTCCGGGGCGAGGCCGTTGCGGGCCTTGCCGAACGCGAGCACGTTGTCGATCTGCTGGCCCTTCTCGCCTTCCGTGGAACGAATGAGTTCGATCTCGGTGGCGATCTCGCCGCCATGATCCTTCGGCAGGAAGGTGTTCACGCCGATCAGTGGCAGGCTGCCGTCGTGTTTCTTCTGCTCGTAGTACATCGACTCTTCCTGGATCTTGCCGCGCTGGTACATGGTATCCATCGCACCAAGCACGCCCCCGCGCTCGCTGATCGCCTCGAACTCCTTGTACACGGCCTCTTCCACGATATCGGTGAGCGCATCGACGATGTGGCTGCCTTGCCATGGGTTCTCGTTGAAGTTGAGGCCCAGTTCCTTGTTGATGATCATCTGGATCGCCACCGCACGACGCACACTCTCTTCCGTCGGCGTGGTGATCGCTTCGTCGTACGCGTTGGTGTGCAGGCTGTTGCAGTTGTCGAACAGCGCGTACAACGCCTGCAGCGTGGTGCGGATGTCGTTGAACTGGATCTCCTGCGCGTGCAGCGAACGGCCGGAGGTCTGGATGTGGTACTTCATCATCTGGCTGCGCGCGCTGGCGCCGTAGCGCTCGCGCATCGCACGCGCCCATATGCGGCGTGCCACGCGGCCGATCACGGTGTATTCCGGATCCATGCCGTTGGAGAAGAAGAACGACAGGTTCGGCGCGAAGTCATCGATCTTCATGCCACGCGCCAGGTAGTACTCCACGATGGTGAAGCCGTTGCTGAGCGTGAAGGCGAGCTGGCTGATCGGGTTCGCGCCTGCCTCGGCGATGTGATAGCCGGAGATCGATACCGAGTAGAAGTTGCGCACCTTGTGATCGACGAAGTACTGCTGGATGTCGCCCATCATGCGCAGTGCGAACTCGGTGGAGAAGATGCAGGTGTTCTGCGCCTGGTCTTCCTTGAGGATGTCCGCCTGCACGGTGCCGCGCACGGTCTGCAGAGTGTCTTCCTTGATGCGCGCATAGGTTTCCGCGTCCACCAGCTGGTCGCCGGTGACGCCGAGCAGGCCAAGGCCCAGGCCCTCGTTGCCCTTGGGCAGGTCGCCCGAGTACTGCGGACGGCCATTCGGGTACAGCGTGGCGATCTTCTTCTCGGCGGCGGCCCAGCGTGCCGAGTCTTCCTTCAGATGCTTTTCGACGTTCTGGTCGATCGCGGTGTTCATGAACATCGCGAGGATGATCGGTGCCGGACCGTTGATGGTCATCGACACCGAGCTGCTCGGCGCGCTCAGGTCGAAGCCGGAATACAGCTTCTTCATGTCGTCCAGCGTGGCGATGTTGACGCCGGAGTTGCCGATCTTGCCGTAGATGTCGGGCCGCGGCGCCGGATCTTCGCCATACAGCGTCACCGAGTCGAACGCGGTGGACAGGCGCGTGGCCGCACCACCCTGGCTGAGGTAATGGAAGCGGCGATTGGTGCGCTCGGGCGTGCCCTCGCCCGCGAACATGCGGGTCGGGTCCTCGCCGGTGCGGCGGTACGGATAGACGCCGCCGGTATACGGGTAGTAGCCGGGCAGGTTCTCGCGCATCAGGAAGCGCAGCTGGTCGCCCCAGTCCTTGGTCTTGGGCGGCGCGACCTTCGGGATCTTCTGGTGGCTGAGCGACTCGCGGTAGTTCTCCACGCGGATGACCTTGTCGCGCACCTTGTATTCGTTGACCTCGTCGGTCACCGATTTGTAGCGCTTGGGCCAGTCGTGCAGCAGGTGGATGGCCTCATGGCTCAACTCCTTGATCGCCGCGTTGTAGCGCTGGCGCAGCGTGAGCATGGTGCGGTCGGCGCCTTCCTCGTGCAGCACGTCGGATTCGTAGCGCGCCAGTTCGCGCGGCAGGTGCGTATCGCCCAGTTCCTTCAGCGACTCGTAGTAGTGCTGCGCCTTGCTGGCGAACTCGGCTTCACGCTCGATTTCCTTGTTGATGCCGCGACCCTGTTCGGCGATCTCTGCGAGATAGCGCACGCGCGCACCCGGGATCAGCACGGTGGCGCGCGGTTCCTTCAACGTGGTGTCGAGGTTAGGCGACCACTTCTCCGCTGGCAGGCTGAGCTTGTCGCGCAGCAGGCGACAGAGGTTGGTGAACATCCAGGTCACGCCCGGATCGTTGAACTGGCTGGCGATGGTCGGGAATACCGGCACCTGCTCATCGGTGAGCGTGAACGCGGTGCGGTTGCGCTTCCACTGCTTGCGCACGTCGCGCAGCGCGTCTTCCGCGCCACGCTTGTCGAACTTGTTGAGCACAACCAGCTCGGCGAAGTCGAGCATGTCGATCTTCTCAAGCTGGCTGGCCGCACCGTAGTCGCTGGTCATCACATAGGTGGGAAAATCCACCAGATCCACGATTTCCGAGTCGCTCTGGCCGATGCCGGCGGTTTCGACGATGACCAGGTCGTACGGCTGTGCCTTGAGGAAATCGATGCAGTCGCGCAGCACCGCGCTGGTGGCGGCGTGCTGGCGGCGCGTGGCCATCGAGCGCATGTAGACGCGATGGCTGCGCAGCGAGTTCATGCGGATGCGGTCGCCCAGCAGCGCGCCGCCGCTGCGGCGACGCGTCGGGTCGACGGCGAGCACGGCGATGCGCATCTCGGGGAACGCGTGCAGGAAGCGCAGCAGCAGTTCATCCACCACGGAAGACTTGCCCGCGCCGCCGGTACCGGTCACGCCGAGCACCGGCGTCTGCTTGCCGGCCATCTTCCACTGCTTGCGCAGGTGTTCCAGTTCGGCTTCCGGCATCTCGCCCTCTTCCAGCGAAGAGAGCACGTGGCCAACGGCGATTTCGTCGTCGATGTTCACCAACGGGTTGACCACGCCCGACGGTGCGTCCTTCGCGCGCTTCACCGCGGCGGCGCGGGTGCGCTTCATGACGTCTTCGATCATCTCGGTAAGACCGAGCTTCATGCCGTCGTTGGGATGATAGATGCGCTCGACGCCGTACGCCTGCAGCTCGCGGATTTCTTCCGGCGTGATGGTACCGCCACCGCCGCCGAACACGCGGATGTGCGATGCATTGTGCTCCTTGAGCATGTCGACCATGTACTTGAAGTACTCGACGTGGCCACCCTGGTACGACGACAGCGCGATGGCATCGGCGTCTTCCTGCAGCGCGGCGCGCACGACGTCTTCCACCGAACGGTTGTGGCCGAGATGGATGACCTCCGCGCCCTGCGACTGGATGATGCGTCGCATGATGTTGATGGCCGCGTCGTGGCCGTCGAACAGGCTGGCGGCGGTGACGAAACGCAACGGGCGGGTTTCCGCCTGGGCGGCGCTGGCGGGAACGTGCTGGGCGGGGGAACTCATGGGGACTCCGAAAACGGCGTAACGGCAATCCCCTATTTTAGGGGATGGTTACGTTTGGAACATGTTGCGGCGCGAAGAAGGGCTGATTTGCAGTGGTTTTCGCGGGTTTGGGCGAAGACCGTGCGGAGGGGTATCGTCGCTTCCGCGGTCGCGCACAGGGTGCGCTCCCACAACGGAGCCGCGCTCACTGTGGGAGCGCACCCTGTGCGCGACAAACGCTCAGGCGTAGCCGAACGGCAAATTCGGCGACGACACTACCCGCTCACCCACCACTTCCCCACGCAGGAACGCCAGCGACGCCTCGATCACTTCAGGCGCATCCAGCACCCGGTGATGTCCCAGGCCTTGCGTCGTAAGCAAGCGTGAGCCGTGCCAATGGCGCGCGTAACGCTCGCCTTCGGACCAGGGCACGTCGTGGTCATCCATGTCATGCACGATGAGTCCGGGTTGCCCCAGTGTCGGCAGATGGCGATGCACCTGCAGGTCATGGATGTTGATGCCCGTCATTGCTTCCAGGCTGGCGTGCAGGCGACCGCGCAGATGCTCGCCCAGGCGCACGAACTGGCTGAATCGCTGCGTGGCGGCCACCGGATCGGCGGCCGGTGCGATAAGGATCAGTTTGTCCGCGTGCCACGCTTCACCCTGCGCGAGCGCAACGGCCGCACCACCTAGCGAATGCGCCACCGCCAGCGCCGCGTGTCCATAGTGGCGCCCCACCTCGCGTACGGTGTCCACGAAATCCGGCATCGTGCAGTAGCGCCCTTCGCTCTTGCCGTGCCCCGGCTGGTCGAACGCGACCAGCGCGTAGCCGAGCGCCCGCAAAGGTTCCACCCACGGCAAGTACCGCAGGCCGAAGCTGGACCAGCCGTGCACCAGGAGAGAGTAAGGCTGCGTGGCGGGATCGCCCCACACATACGTGGCGATGCGCTGGCCGTTCGCCTCGATCAACTGCTCGCGCATGTCCGCGTCCGGTTCGGCGCGTTCGGCGCGAGCCCGGCTGCTGGCGAACGGCGTCACGAACAGGCGCCGGGCATGCTCGACCGCGCGCGCCGGTGCGAGCCGACCGCCCAGCGCAAAGCCTGCGCGTACCGCGCCCAGCGCGAGTTTGCCGGGGCCGTGATGACGCTTGGCAGTAACGGTGTTGGTCATAGCGCAGTCTCCTGGCCCGGAGCCGGACCGTAGCTGGCAATCAGGCGATCGAAACCGCCCAGCGTATGCCGGCGCGCTTCGTCGAATCCGAAGAGCCCCGCGTCGTGATGCAGGCCCAGCATCAACGCGTAGATCTCGAAGGCGAGCTGGGAGGGATCGGTGTCGCTCCGCAGTTCGCCGTTTTCCACCGCGTGCCCGATGGCGCGGCACATTTCCTGGCGCCAGCCGGCTTGCTGGCGCGTCACCGTATCGCGCAGCACGCCCTCGCGACCGTCGTACTCGCTGGCTGCGGTAAGCAGCACGCAACCGCTCTGGTATTCGAAGGCCCAATCCACCCAGTTCGCCACGATGGCGCGAACGCGCGCCAAGCCGCGGGGCAGCTTCAGCGCCGGCCACTTCACGCGCTTGAGGAAATACAGCTGCCCGGTTTCCAGCACCGCCAGCTGAAGCTCCTCGCGGGAGCCGAAGTGGGCGAAGACGCCGCTTTTGGACATGCCTACGTCCTGCGCCAGCGCACCGATGGACAGGCCTTCCAGGCCCTCCCTGCGAGCCAGCTCATAGGCGTGCTCAAGGATCAGTTCACGGGTCGCGGCGCGCTTGCCGGCGGCGGGGGTTACGGTGTTCATGGAGAGAAAATAGCACGACCGTTCGTTCTATTTCTATCAAGAAAAGCTCAATGCCGTTCGCTTGGCAGCGGCGACGAACCTGAACGAGCGCAAAGAAGGCCGTCAACAAGTGGCGTCACGTTTCGTTTTCCGCGTCTGAGGCCGCGCGTTGCGGCTGATGCCAAGGGAGAACTCCATGTCGAACACCACCCGCAAACTCGCCCTGCTTGCTGTTCTCGGCATCGCCAGTGCTGGCGCGGTCTATGCCCCGACCGCTGCAGCCGTCGTGTCTGTCGCGGTCGGCATCAACGTGGCTCCGCCGCCGCCGCGCTACGAAGTCGTGCCCCCGCCGCGCGTCGGCTACGTGTGGGCGCCGGGCTACTGGCGCTGGGAAGGCCATCGCCATGTCTGGGTCACCGGCTATTGGGTGCGCGCGCGCCCGGGCTACGTCTATCGCCCGGCGCGCTGGTATCACGACCGCGATGGCTGGCG
Organism: Dyella jiangningensis; assembly: GCA_000632805.1. GTDB lineage: Bacteria > Pseudomonadota > Gammaproteobacteria > Xanthomonadales > Rhodanobacteraceae > Dyella > Dyella jiangningensis. The sequence continues at coordinate 2,949,292 of CP007444.1, forward strand.
CTTGCATGACGGCTATTGGGGCCATTGACCCGGTTTGCGAAAAGACATCGCAAGTACTTGCCTGAAAAGCAAAAAATAGCGGTCAGCAGACCTGCCCCAGGGAAAGGCAGGCCTCAGCCAACACCGTCATCGTCCGCCGACTTCTTACAACCCAGAGGTGGTTTGCACCATGTCGATACGCCTGATTGCTCTTTCCGCCCTCACCCTTTTGGCCAGTGGTTGCGTCGTCGAGGAGCCGGCTCATCGCCCGCGTCCCGTGGTGGTCGAACGCGAACCGGTGGTGCAGCGCGAATATGTCGAAGTGATCGCTCCGCAGCCTCCGCCCGTGGAGATCGTGGAGCGCGAACCGGCCCCTCGCCCCGGCTACATCTGGGCGCGCGGCTACTGGCACTGGAATGGCCGCCAGTACGTGGCGATGCACGGCCACTGGGAACCCGAGCGTCCCGGATATCACTACGTACATCCGCACTATGAGCGCCACAACGACGGCTGGCACCTCAACGTCGGCGTGTGGGTCGCCGGCTGACGCTCATGCCCATCGTCATTCCGGCGAGCCCGGGATGACGATGGGCGCATTCATCAGGACATGCGTTCCGCCACGGCTGCGCGCCGGCCGCCGGTTGGCGCCAAGGCCAGGGCGCGGTAGTCGCGCGGTGTCATGCCCACCGTCGCCTTGAACTGACGTGCGAACGCGCTCTGATCGGCGAAACCGCAGGCCAGCCCGATCGCGGCGACGCTGTCCTCGCCATGCAGGCGGCGCATGGCTTCCTCGATGCGCAGCTTGGTCTGCAGCTGTTGCGGCGTGAGCTGAAACACCTTGCGGAAATGCCGCTCGAGCTGGGCCACCGAAAGATCCGCCAGCTCGGCGAGCTTGGCCACGCGCACGCCTTCGGCGTAGTGCTCCTGCAGATAGGCCAGTACGCGCCGCAAGCGCACATACGTGGGATGCCGGCCGTCAGGCTTGCCCAGGTCGCGTGAGATGCCGACGATGCCTCGCACTTCCCCGCGCTGCCGCAACGGCCGCTTGCAGGTGAGACACCAGCCGGGCACGCGGTTGGGGAACATGTGCACTTCGAGCTGGTTTTCGATCACCTCGCCCTCGAGTACGCGTTGATCCTGCGTGGCGTAGGAGCCGCCGAGCGACTGCGGAAACAGCTCTGTCACGTTCCGGCCGATCACATCGCTGCGATGCTTGAGGCCGAGCCGGCGCACCAGGGTGAGATTGGCGTGCGTATAGCGCCCGTCGCCGTCCTTCACGAAGAACACCACGTCGGGCAGCGCATCGAACAGCGCTTCGAGTTCGTCGGCCGAAATCTTCATCTCAATCGAAACTCCTTCCAGCACGCCAAGCCTTGCTGCAACTGCAGCATAGCCTCATCGTCAGGATTTTCATTGTGCCGATTTCCGCATCGACCGGCGACAAGCGTTTCTAGACGCCCAAACGGACACGACGCGAGGATAGGCACCATGCATACCATCGACGTGATCGACTCACATACCGGCGGCGAGCCGACCCGCGTGGTCATCGCCGGCTTCCCCGACCTCGGCAGCGGCACGCTGATGGAGCAACGCGAGCGCTTTCGCCGCGACTTCGACCGCTGGCGCAGCGCCATCGCCTGCGAACCGCGTGGGTCGAGCACGGTGGTCGGCGCGCTGCTGCTGCCGCCGCAATCCGCGGACGCATGCGCGGGCGTGATCTATTTCAACAACGTCTCCTACCTCGGCATGTGCGGTCACGGCACCATCGGCCTCGTGCGCACCTTGCAGCACATGGGTCGCATCGGCCCTGGCACGCACAAGATCGAGACGCCGGTGGGTGTGGTCGGCGCGACGCTGCATGAAGATGGCCGCGTCACCATCGACAACGTCGAGAGCTACCGTCACGCCAAGGACGTCAGCGTCGATGTGCCCGGTTACGGCACCGTCACCGGTGACATCGCCTGGGGCGGCAACTGGTTCTTCATCACGAAAGACACGCCGCTGCCGCTGGAAATCCACCACCAGCGCGAACTCACCACCTATACCGAAGCCGTTCGTCGCGCGCTCGAAGCCAACGGCATCACTGGCGCCGAGGGCGGCGAGATCGATCACATCGAGGTCAACACGAAGTCTCCGGTCGCCGGACTGGACGGCCGGAACTTCGTGTTGTGCCCCGGTCTTGCTTACGACCGCTCGCCTTGCGGCACCGGCACCAGCGCGAAGCTGGCGTGTCTCGCCGCCGACGGCAAGCTGGCGCCGGGCGAAACCTGGCAGCAGGAAAGCATCCTCGGCAGCGTGTTCGAAGGGCGCTATACGCCGGGCACGCACGGCGTGCGCCCGCAGATCACCGGCACCGCGTTCGTCGTCGCGCGCAGCACACTGCTGTTCGACGAAGCCGATGCCTTCACCTGGGGCAGCGGAGCGGAATGAGCGGCACCGTCGCCAGCTTCGACCTGATCGTCGTCGGCGCCGGCATCATCGGCGCCAGCTGTGCCGATGAAGCGTGTGCGCGAGGCATGCGCGTCGCCATCGTGGAGCCCGGCTCGATCGGCGGCGGCGCCACCGCGGCGGCCATGGGCCATCTCGTGGCAATGGACGACGACCCGGCCGAACTCGCGCTCGCCAAGTATTCGCTGCAGCACTGGGAGGCGTTCGCCGACCTGCGCGAAGCGGAATTCAGCCGCTGCGGTACGTTGTGGGTCGCGCGCAACGAACGGGAACTCGACGCTGCCGGCGCACGCGTCGCGCGATTGAATGCGGCGGGCATCGAGGCTCGCGTGATCGATGCCACGACCCTGTACGAGCTGGAACCCGCGCTGGTACCTGGACTCGCCGGCGGATTGCTGGTGCCGCGCGAGGCCGTGGTGTATCCGCCGCGCGTGGCCAGTCATCTGGTGCAGCGCGCCCGGTCGCATGGCGCGCAGTTGTACGCCGGCCGCCGCGTGGTCAGGTTGCAACGCAGCGGTGCGCAACTCGACGATGGCACGCACCTCTCCGGTCCGGTACTGGTCGCCACTGGCTGCGCGCTGCCTGCGTTGTTGCCGACGCTGCCGATGCGCGCGCGCAAGGGCCATCTCGTCATCACCGATCGCTACCCCGGCCTCGTACGTCACCAGTTGCTTGAACTCGGCTACGCCGACAGCGCGCACGGCGATGCGGACAGCAGCGTCGCATTCAACGTGCAGCCGAGGCCAACCGGCCAGATCCTGATCGGCTCCTCGCGCGAATTCAGCGCGACCGATGCCGCGGTTTCGCCGTCGATGGTGCAACGCATGCTCGAACGCAGCTTTGCCTTCGTACCCGGGCTGCAAGAACTGCAGGCACTGCGCATCTGGACCGGCTTTCGCCCCACCACGCCGGATGGACGTCCGTATCTCGGCGCCGTGCCGGGCGCAACGGATCAATGGGTGGCGGCCGGCCATGAAGGGCTTGGCGTCACCACCGCGTTGGGCAGCGCGAAACTGATGATCGACCTGATCCAGGGCCGCCAGCCGGCCATCGATCCGGCGCCGTACTCGCCTCAGCGGATGGCCGCATGAGCGCGCAGGTCAGGCTCAGCGTGAACGGATCGCCGGTAGAAGTGCCGGCAGGCGCCAGCGTGGCTGCCGCCATCGCACATGTGTCGATGAGGTTTCGTCGCTCGGTGAACGACATGCCGCGCGCACCTTTGTGCGGCATGGGCGTGTGTTTCGAATGTCGCGTGCAGGTGGATGGCGTCGCCCACGTACGCGCGTGCATGACGACCGTAAGCGAAGGCATGCAGGTGATCACCGATGCCTGATCGTTACGATGTACTCGTCGTGGGCGCCGGCCCGGCCGGTCTCGCAGCTGCCCATACCGCCGCGGCACATGGCGCCCGCGTAGGCCTGCTCGACGCGCAGCCGCGCCCCGGCGGGCAAGTGTGGCGCCACGATGTGCGCCGCCAGGCGCCGCGCGCCGCACGCGACGCCATCGAAAAACTTCATGGCGTGGATGTGCTGGCGAACCACAGCGTAGTGGCCGTCGAGTCGTCGGCGCTGCGCGTGGAGGCGCTGCAGGACAGCCGGTCGATCGCCTACGGTTCGCTGATCCTGGCCACCGGCGCACGTGAACTGTTGCTGCCGTTCCCCGGCTGGACACTGCCCGGCGTCACCAGCGCAGGTGGCCTGCAGGCGCTCACCAAGCAAGGCTGGCCCGTGGCAGGAAAACGCGTGGTAGTCGCCGGCAGCGGACCGCTGCTGCTTGCCGCCGCCGACACGCTGCGCAAGCACGGTGCAAACGTGCTCGGCATCTTCGAACAGGCGCAAGCCGCGACCGTGCACGCCTTCGCGAGGCAACTGCGTCATTGGCCTGCACGCGCCGTGCAAGCGGCCGGATTGCGCCTGCGGCTGGCGGGGGTGCCCTATCGCTTTGGTTCGTTCGTACGTCATGCGCATGGTGAAGACGCTGTGCAACGCGTCGACATCGAGTCACCGGGTGGCGTGCAAACGCTCGAATGCGACCTGCTGGCCGTGGGCTATGGCTTGGTGCCGAATACCGAGCTCGCGCAGACGCTCGGCTGCGCCATGGACTATCTCGGCCCACATCCTCACGTGAGCGTGGATCGCTTGCTGCGCACCAGTGTGGAAGGCGTGTATGCCGCGGGCGAAGCCGGCGGCATCGGCGGACTTGCCGTGGCGCGTCTCGAAGGTGCGATGGCGGGACACGTTGCCACTGGCCATAGCGTGGCGGCCCATGCGCTGCTGCCGCAGCGCGATCGCGAGCGGCGCTTCAGTGTGTTGCTGAGCCGGCATTTCGCCCTCGATGCGCGCCTGCGTTCGCTCGCCGACAACGACACCATGATCTGCCGCTGCGAAGACGTGACGCTAAGCGAACTCGACGGCTTCACCGACGCACGCGCGGCCAAGCTCGCCACGCGCTGCGGCATGGGCGCCTGCCAGGGCCGCATCTGCGGCACGGCGCTGGCCGAACTCGGGCGCTTCCCGCGCAATGGCGCGCGCCCACCGATCTTTCCCGCCCGTCTGGCTACGCTGGCCGGGCTCACCACCCTTCCTTCTGACGACGCATACCGAGGTAGCTGATCATGAGCAACGCATCCATCTGGCACGGCGTGATTCCCGCCATCACCACGCCATTCACCGCCGACGGCCAGGTCGATCACGACTTCCTCGCCAAGCACGCACGCATGATGATCGACAGCGGCTGCAAGGGCATCGTCCCACTCGGCTCGTTGGGCGAAGCGGCTACGCTCACCTTCGACGAGAAGCTCGCCATCATCCGCACGCTGGTGAAAGCGCTGGAAGGCCGTGCCCCGGTGATCCCGGGTATCGCCGCGCTCTCCACCGACGAAGCCGTGCGCCTCGCGCGCGAAGCGAAGGCACTGGGCGCTTCCGGCCTCATGGTGCTGCCGCCCTACGTGTACTCCACCGACTGGCGCGAAATGGGTGCGCACCTGCGCGCGGTGATTTCGGCCACCGATCTGCCGTGCATGCTTTACAACAACCCGATCGCCTACAAGACGGACTTCTCGCCGGAACAGATCGCCGAACTCGCGCATGAATTCCCGAACGTGCAGGCGGTGAAGGAATCCTCCGGCGACGTACGCCGCTTCGCAGCCTTGCGCTCGCTGCTGGGCAATCGCCTGGAACTGCTGGTCGGCATGGATGACGCCATCGTCGAAGGCGTGGCGATGGGCGCGCGTGGCTGGATCGCCGGCCTCGTGAATGCCTACCCGAAGGAATCGGTGAAGCTGTTCGAACTGGCGCGCGATGGCGGTGCCGATGCGGCCGCCGAGTTGTACGCTTGGTTCCTGCCCCTGCTGCGCCTGGATACCGTGCCCAAGTTCGTGCAGCTCATCAAGCTGGTGCAGGAGAAGGTGGGCATGGGCAGCGAACGCGTACGTGCACCGCGTCTGGCGATGGACGGTGCCGAGCGTGAAGCCGCGCTTCGCGTGATCGATCATGCCATCGCCCACGCACCGGTGATCTGATATGGCCGTACAACCCCTGTTGATCGATGGCGAATGGCGTGCGGCACGCCAGCTGATTGGCGAGTTCCGCGCAGAGAATCCCACCACGGGCGAAGCGATTGGCGCCAGCTATCCGATCTGCGGTGTGGCCGATGTCGAGGCGGCGCTAAGCGCCGCCTGCAGCGTGGCGGACGAACTCGCCGCCACGCCGCCGGAAAGCATCGCGGCCTTTCTTGAAGCCTATGCGGCCGGCATCGAAGCGGACGCCGAGATGCTGGTGGAACTGGCCAACGCGGAAACCGCACTGCCCAAACAGCCGCGCCTTTCCGCGGTGGAGTTGCCGCGCACCACCAACCAGCTGCGCCTTGCGGCCAAGGCCGTACGCAGCCTTGCCTGGACGCAGCCGGTGATCGATACCGCGGCGAACCTGCGTGCGCATCGCGCGCCGCTGAACAAGCCGGTACTGGTGTTCGGGCCCAACAACTTCCCGTTCGCGTTCAACGCGATCGCGGGAAGCGATTTCGCCTCCGCCATCGCGGCGCGCAATCCGGTGATCGCCAAGGCACATCCTTCGCATCCAGCCACCAGCGAGCGGTTGGCGCGCATCGCCTTCGCAGCACTCAAGCAAGCGGGGCTTCCGCTGGCAACGGTGCAGATGCTTTATCACTTCGACAATGCCATTGGCACGCAGATCGCGGGCGATGCGCGTCTTGGCGCCATCGGCTTCACGGGCAGCCGCACCGGCGGCCTCGCGTTGAAGGCTGCGGCGGATGCCGCCGGCGTACCGGCCTATGTCGAGCTTTCCAGCGTCAATCCGGTGTTCCTGCTGCCTGGCGCGCTGGCCGAACGCGGCACGGCGTTGGTGCAGGAATTCTTTGCGTCCTGCACGATGGGCAGCGGTCAGTTCTGCACCAACCCCGGTGTCGTGATCGTGCCGCACAGCGATGCCGGCGACGCCTTCGTGGCGGAGGCGACCAGGCATTTTGCTGGCGCTGCACCCGGCGTGCTGTTCTCGCGCGGCGTGCTCGATCACCTGCAGGGCAGCATCGCCACGCTGCGCAAGGCGGGCGCGGAACTGCTTGCAGGCGGACAAGCCGGTTCGCCCGGTTACCGTTATGCACCCACCCTGCTGAGTGTCGATGCGGAACATTTCCTTCGTGAACCGAAAGCCCTGCAGACAGAAGCCTTCGGGCCGGTGAGCCTGCTGGTACGTGTGAAGGATGTGGAGCAGATGGCTCAGGTGGCATCGGCGTTCGAAGGCAACCTCACCGGTACGCTCTACACCGCCAATGACGGCAGCGACGATGCCACATGGGCGAAGGTCGTACACGCCTTGCGTCCGCGTGTCGGCCGCTTGATCGGCAACCGCATGCCCACCGGCGTCGCAGTGAGTCCGGCCATGAATCATGGTGGTCCGTATCCGAGCACCGGACACCCAGGCTTCACCGCCGTGGGCATGCCCGCGGCGATCACGCGCTTCACCGCCCTGCACTGCTACGACAACGTGCCCGAGCACCAGCTGCCGCCTGAATTGCGCGATCACAATCCGGGTGGCGTCGCCCGCTGCATTGACGGCGTGTGGTGCGTCGACGACCTTGGAGGCCACGCATGACCGTAGCCAGCCAGATCGGCGGCCTCGACCTTGCCACCGCGCGCGCTTCGCTTGCGCCCTGGCCCACGCCGGCGTCGGCCATCGATGTGGACGAGTACGAGCAGCGCCTCGACCACGCGCGTCGCCTGATGCGTGAGCAAGGCATCGATGCGCTGCTGGTCACCGCCGGCACCTCGCTACGCTATTTCAGCGGCGTGCCGTGGGGAGCGAGCGAACGCCTGGTCGGCTTGCTGGTGACGCAGCGCGGCGCACCCATCGTGGTGTGCCCCGCGTTCGAAGTGGGCTCGCTGGAAGCCGTGTTGCTGATTCCCGCCGAAGTGCGACTGTGGGAGGAACACGAAGACCCGCAGCAACTGGTAGCGGATGCGCTGCGCGAGCGCGGCGCCGGCAGCCTCGCGCTCGATCCCGCGGCAGCCTATCTCGTTGCCGAACGTCTGCGCGCAGTGCTCGGCGGAAAGCCGCTGACCGAGGCGACCGCCATCATCGACGGTTGCCGCATCTGCAAGTCGCCCCATGAGTTGGCGCTGATGAAGCAGGCCACCGCAATGACCTTGCAGGTGCATCGCCTTGCCGCCGGCCTCATGCGTGAAGGCATCAGCCGCGGCGAGCTCGTGCGCTTCATCGATGAGGCGCATCGCGCCATGGGCGCCGATAACGGTTCCACCTTCTGCATCGTGCAATTCGGACAGGCCACGGCGTATCCGCATGGTGTACCGGGCGAGCAATACCTGCAGCCCGGCGAACTGGTGTTGATCGACACCGGCTGCACCGTGCAGGGCTACCACTCCGACATCACGCGCACGTACATCTTCGGACGTCCCAGCGCGGACCACGTGCACATCTGGGAGCTGGAACAGGCGGCGCAGCGGGCCGCGTTCGATGCGGTGCGCCCCGGCGTGACCTGTGAAGCGGTGGACGAAGCGGCGCGCAAAGTGGTGGAGAAAGCCGGCCTGGGCCCCGACTACCGCCTGCCCGGCATCCCCCATCGCACGGGGCACGGCTGCGGCATGAACATCCACGAGACGCCTTACCTCGTGCGCGGCAACCAGACACGTCTCGAACCTGGCATGTGTGCCAGCAACGAGCCGATGATCGTGGTGCCTGACCGTTTCGGCGTGCGACTGGAAGATCACTTCTACGTCACCGAGGAAGGCGCCGCCTGGTTTACGCCGCCCTCGCCTGCGATCGATCAGCCGTTTGCATAGCTCGTCACCCTCATTGTGGGAGCGCACCCTATGCGCGACAGGAGAGCGGCGACGCGATGCCAAGGGTTGCTGTCGCGCACAAGGTGCGCTCCCACACATTACGTTTCAAAGGACAGCGACATGAAGCCTCTCATCCTCGCCCTTACCTGCACGCTCTGCCTCGGCACCTCCATGCCGACACACGCAGACGACGATGCCACCGCCCGCTTCCACGCGATCTACACCAAGGAATGGGCCTGGCGGCAAGCGCAGTTCAAGGGCGCGGATGACGAGGACAACAGCGGCAGCAAGATCGCCGACCATCTGCCGAAGGTCGACGCGGGCACCCAGGCGACACGCGAGCGCTACTGGGCCGACGTGCTCAAGCAGCTCGACGCCATTTCGCCGAACCAGCTGAAGGGCGACGACCCGGTCAACTACGCGGTCTATCGCAACCAGATCCAGGTCTTGCTCGCGGACCAGCACTTCCATACCTGGGAGATGCCGTTCAACAGCGACACGGCGTTCTGGACCAACCTTGGCTTTACCGCGCGCCGCACGCTGCGCACCGCCGAGGATTACCGGCATTACATCCACCAGCTGCAGGACATACCGCGCTATTTCGGCGAGCAGACGACCAACATGCAGGCCGGTCTCGCCCGCGGCTTCAGCGTGCCACGGGTGACGCTGACGGGACGCGACCAGTCGATTGCCGATGTGGTGAAGGCCAAGGGTGACGACAATCTCTTCTACACGCCGTTCCGCAAGATGCCGGCGACGATTCCCGCCGACGTGCAGGCGCAGCTGCGCGCGGAAGGACGCGAAGCCATCCAGCAGTCGGTGATTCCCGCCTACGCGAAGCTGCTCGACTTCATCCGCAACACCTACATGAAGCAGGCGCGCACCACGCTCGCCGCCGAATCGATGCCGGACGGCAAGGCGTTCTACCAGTCGCAGATCCGCGAGTTCACCACGCTCGACATGACGCCCGACGCGATCCACGAGCTGGGCCTGAAGGAAGTGGCGCGCATCCGCAAGGAGATGGACGAGACCATCCGCGACAGCGGCTTCAAGGGCAGCTTCCCCGAGTTCCTGCACTACCTGCGTACCGACCCGAAGTTCTATCCCAAGACACCAGAAGAACTGTTGAAAGACGCCGCGTGGATCGCCAAGCGCGTCGACGGCAAGGTGGGCAACGTCATCGGCCGACTGCCGCGGCAGCGCTTCGCCATCGAACCGGTGCCGGCGGATCTTGCACCGTTCTACACCGGCGGCCGCGGCGGCCCGGGCGTCTACCTGGTCAATACCTATGACCTGCCCTCACGCCCACTGTATTCGCTGACGGCACTCACCCTGCACGAGTCCGCGCCGGGCCACGCCTTCCAGATGCCGCTGGCGGCCGAGCATGAAGGCTTGCCGGACTTCCGCCGCTACACCTACATCTCCGCCTACGGCGAAGGCTGGGCGTTGTATTCCGAGCGCCTGGGCGTGGAGATGGACATGTACGACACGCCATACGACCGCTTTGGCTACCTGAGCTATCAGATGTGGCGCGCCTGCCGTCTCGTGGTGGATACCGGCATCCATCACAAGGGCTGGACCCGCGAGCAGGCGCAGGCCTTCATGCGCGACAACACGGCGCTGAGCGAACACGAGATCGAGACCGAGGTGGACCGCTACATCGCCTGGCCGGGCCAGGCCTTGTCGTACTACCTGGGCGAACTTGCCATCGTCGATGCACGCGCTAAGGCGGAGAAAGCGCTGGGCGAACATTTCGACCTGCGCGCCTTTCACGACACCGTGCTCTCGCTCGGCTCCGTGCCGCTCCCGGTGCTGCAGCAGGAAGTGGACAAGTTCATCGCCGATGGCGGCAAGTCGCCGTACGCCACGAAGTAATCGCAGGACGCAACACGGAGCACCACGCCAGGGAAGACCCGACGCGATCGCATGAGAAGAGAGCGAGCGCGGTTCCATACAAATCGACAGCACGCGAGACGGGGAGAAGCGGATGGGCCTGATCAACGACATGCTCCGGCGCAAGCCGGTAGAGGCATTGCAGGGCGAGGCCGCGAGGGGCGGCAGTGGCCTGCGTCGCGTGCTGGGCCTGTGGCAACTCACGGCCATCGGGCTTGGCGGCATCATCGGCGTCGGCATCTTCGTGCTCACGGGTACCGTGGCGGCCACGCAGGCTGGCCCCGCCGTGCTGGTGTCCTTCATCATCGCAGGCATCGCCAGCGCCGCCGCGGCACTGTGCTATGCCGAGTTCGCCGGCCTCATCCCGGTCTCCGGCAGCGCCTACACCTACGGCTACGCCGTGCTCGGCGAGTTCGCCGGCTGGATCATCGGCTGGGATCTCCTGCTGGAATACGCGCTGATCGCCGCCGTGGTCGCGGTGGGTTGGTCCGGATACATGCAGGCGCTGCTGGATGCCGCCGGCATACCGCTGCCGGTATGGGCACAAGGCGCCTGGGGCAGCGCACCGGGCTGCGTGGTGAACCTGCCTGCCATCGCGATTTCCGTGGTCATCACTACCCTGCTCACCGTGCGCATGGAATGGGGCGCGCGTTTCAACACGCTGATCGTGTCGATCAAGATCGCCGGCGCCGCGCTGATCGTGATCGCCGGCGCCGCCTACGTGAAGCCCGAGCGCTGGCATCCCTTCATGCCGTTCGGCATGCACGGCGTGGTGACCGGCGCCGCCGTGGTCTTCTTCGCCGTGTTCGGCTACGACATGCTCACCACGGCGGCGGAGGAGTCGCGCAATCCGCAGCGTGACCTGCCGCGCGCGGTGCTGCTGTCGCTGGGCATCGCCATGGTGCTCTACATCGCCATCTGCCTCGTGCTCACCGGCATCGTGCCGTACACCACATTGGACAATGCCGCACCGGTGGCGAACGCTTTCATCCGCATCGGCATGCCGTGGACGATGGTTGTGATCTCGCTGGCGTCGGTATGCGGCATCACCAGCGTGATTTTCGCCAACCTGATGGCCGGTGCGCGCATCGGTTTCAGCCTCGGTCGCGATGGACTGTTGCCATCGTGGTTTGCCGCCGTGCATCCGCGCTGGCGTACACCGCATCGTTCCACGCTCCTGCTCGGTACCGTGACCGCCGTCGCTTCAGGCCTGTTTCCGCTGGATGAGCTCGCCAAGCTGGTGAATATCGGCGTGCTTGGCGCCTTTATCGTGATCTGTACGGCTGTGGCGGTACTGCGCTGGCGCCAACCGGAACTGCATCGCCCGTTTCGCACGCCGCTGGTGCCATGGGTGCCAATCATCGGTGTAGGTTTCTCGTGCTGGCTGATCTGGGGCCTGCCCGTGATCACGTATGTACGCTTCGCCATCTGGCTGTTGCTGGGTTGCGTGCTGTACCTGAGTTACGGCCGGCGCCATAGTCGCGTGGCTGCCAACGCGGCTTGACCTTTGCATTCCGCTCTCCCGACAACGAGGTGAACCATGCGATTGACCCGTCATGTTCTGTTCGCGTTGACCATGGCACTGGGCTCGGCTTGCAGTAGCGCATTCGCCGATCCCGTGGCGGCCACGCCGCCGATGGGCTGGAACAGCTGGAATTTCTTCGCCGAGAAAGTCACCGATGCCGATGTGCGCGCAGCGGCCGATGCACTGGTCACTAGCGGCATGCGTGATGCCGGCTACGTCTACGTCAACATCGACGACGGCTGGCAGGGCGAGCGTGACGCCAAGGGCGTGATCCATCCGAACGCCCGCTTTCCGGACATGAAGGCACTGGCCGACTATGTTCATTCGAAAGGCCTGAAGCTCGGCATCTATACCTCGCCCGGCCCCAAGACCTGTGCGGGCTTCACCGGATCGCTGGGGCACGAGGCACAGGATGCGAAGACCTACGCCGCCTGGGGCGTGGATTACCTGAAGTACGACCTGTGCAGCTTCATCGAAGACCAGATGAAGGCCAAGGCGCCCAACGATCCCGCGCAACAGATGCGCCTGATGGTCGATGCCTACGAGCGCATGCATACCGCATTGGTGGCGGCGGGCCGGCCCATCGTCTACTCGCTGTGCCAGTACGGCTGGGATGCCGTGTGGGAATGGGCGCCCGGCGCCAAGGTCGGCGGCAACTTGTGGCGAACCACCGGCGACATCACGCCCGAGTGGGATCGCATCTATGCCATTGCCTCGCAGCAGGCGGGATTGGCCAGCTATGCCGGCCCTGGCCACTGGAACGACCCGGACATGCTCGAAGTCGGCAACGGCAAGTTGACCGCCGCCGAAAACCGGGCGCACTTCAGCTGGTGGGCAATGTTGGCCGCCCCCCTGCTCGCCGGCAACGACCTCGCGCATATGCCGGTAGAGGTGAAGAACATCCTGGCCAACCGCGACGTCATCGCCATCGACCAGGATCCGCTCGGTAAACAGGCCACGCGTGCCTACGCCGAGGGCGAGGTGGAGGTGTGGACGCGTCCGCTGCAAAACGGTGCGATGGCGATCGCCATCTTCAACGTGGGCAGCGCCCGCTATGACACCCATCCTTTCCGCCTGAACCTGTCGAAGCTGGGCTTGCATGGCCCTCAGCAAGGCAAGGACCTGTGGAGCGGCAAGCCGATATCGCTGGCGGATCAGCAGGCCATTACGCTGGCTCGCCACGATGTGATGTTGATCCGGGTGGATGCGCCGCGCTGAGGCATCGGCGCGCGCGACATGCTCGCTCTCGCGGAAGAGACCGTCAGCGACTATGCAGGATTCCGCATCTCGTGCCGTCAAATGACACAAGACGACATGGTCATGTGACGGCACGATGAAATCCTGCGTAAGCGTCGCTCGAAAAACGTCATCATTCCATGATGTCCGGCCATGCCTCGGGGAGAGTCATGCAACAGGATCGTGATCATCGCAGGCGATTTCTCAAGCAAGCAGCCACTGCACTGGCGTCGTTGGCGGTCGTGCCCCGCGCCTTCAGCCTGGCGCCCGATGTCGCCGATACCGCCACACCCGCCGACGCTGCAAGCGGAAACGCCGTACGCGAACAACCGGTGTATCGCATGCAACCCTTTGGGTTGGGCCAGGTGCGTCTGCTGGATAGCGACTTCACGCGCGCCGCGGCGATCAACCAGCGCTATCTGCACAGCTTGCCGGTGGATCGACTGGCGCACAGTTTCCGCGTGCAGGCCGGCATCGCTTCCAGCGCCAAACCCCTGGGTGGCTGGGAGAAGCCCGACTGCGAGTTGCGAGGCCACTTCAGCGGCGGCCACTACCTCTCCGCTGCCGCATTGGCTTATGCCACGGTGGGCGACACCACGCTCAAGCAGCGCGGGGACGAGCTGGTCGCGGCACTCGCGGCCTGCCAACAACCCAATGGTTACCTGAGCGCGTTCCCCGAAAGCTTCTTCGACCGCCTCAGCAGCGGCCAGAAGGTGTGGGCACCGTTCTACACCATCCACAAGATTCTCGCCGGCATGCTCGACATGTATGTGCACACCGGCAACAAGCAGGCGCTTCAGGTGGCCATCGGCATCGGCAACTGGACGGTGCGCTGGCTCAACGGCTTTTCCGATGCGGAGATGGCGCACATCCTGAAGACCGAGTACGGCGGGATGAACGACTCCCTGGTTGAGCTGTACGCGATCACCGGCAACAGCCGCTATCTCGATGCCGCGCACCGCTTCGACCAGGTATCGCTGTTCGATCCATTGGCGGCGCATCGCGACGAGCTGCAGGGCCTGCACAGCAACACGCAGATACCCAAGGTGATCGGCGCTGCGCGGCGCTACGAACTCACCGGTGAGCCGCGCTACCGGCGCATCGCCGAGTTCTTCTGGGAAACCGTCACGCGCAACCGCACCTATGCCACCGGCGGTTCAAGCAACGACGAGTTCTGGAACACCGCGCCCGGCGACCTCAAGGGCCAGCTCGGCCTGTACAGCGCCGAGTGCTGCGTGGCCTACAACCTGATGAAGCTGACGCGCCACGTGTACGAGTGGAACGGCGACCCGCGCGCATTCGACTACTACGAGCGCACGCTCTACAACGCGCGACTGGGCACGCAGGACGGCGACGGCATGAAGTTGTACTACTACCCGCTGCAGCCCGGCGCGGCGAAGTTCTACAACACGCCCACCGACTCGTTCTGGTGCTGCACCGGCAGTGGTGCGGAAGAGTTCGCCCGCTTCAACGACAGCATCTACTTCCGCGACGGCAGCGACCTTTACGTCAACCTGTTCATTCCCTCCGAACTCGACTGGCCGGAACAGAAGCTGCGCTTCCGCCAGGAAACGGCGTTTCCCCGTGAACCGCTGACACGTTTCCGACTCTCGATCACCACGCCATCCACGTTCGCGTTGAACCTGCGCGTGCCTTCATGGATCGGGCCGGGTGCACGCGTGCGGCTCAACGGCCAGGCGCTGGATGTGTTCGCCTCGCCCGGCAGCTATCTCACGATCAAGCGCGAGTGGCACGACGGCGATCGCCTCGAACTGGACCTCCCCATGCAGGTGACGCGCATGGCGTTGCCCGGCGACGACAGCCTGCAGGCGGTGCTTTATGGACCGCTGGTATTGGCGGCGCGCCTGGGCGACAAGGGTCTGACCCACGACATGCAGTACTGCGGCTACGACGCGGCACCCAAGCCCGAGCCCAAGCCATGGCCCGCACCACGCGTCGTCGACAAGCAAGGCGATGAGGTGCCCTGGTTGCGCGTGGCATCCGCGCAGGATCTCCGCTTCGAAGCACAGACGAGGGACGGCACGCTCGCCGTCATCCCGCTCAATCAGGTGCACGGCGAACGCTATGCCGTGTACTGGCAATCCGAACCCGGCGCGCACGGCAACGGCTGAGCGCGCCAACAGCCCGTCGACGTCGTGACGGGTCGACAAGGGGGCTGAACGACACGCGTCGTTCACCTCCATCACGGCAACGGCAACGGTTGGGTCGCACCCGACACGGCCTTGTGTTGCCCACAGAAAGTGCCGCGTCTTACCCCATTCCCCTGCAGTCATGTCACGCGAGGAACTCCATGCATTCGACGCACGATCTCCCGCTCAAGCATTCGCCCTGCCGTCCACGATCCCGCACGCTCGACCTTGCCGTGAAGACGGCGCTCGTGTCGATGCTGTTCACCGCCGCCGTTCACGCGCAGGACGCCGGCCCCACGCCGCCCGCGGCAACTATCGACCAACCGTCGGCGGACAAAGCCAAGACGCTTGAAGGCGTCACCGTGACCGGTTCGCGCATTCGCCGCGTCGACGTGGAGACGGCCAACCCCGTCGTCACGGTCGACCGATCGCAGATCGCCGCGAGCGGCAAGGCCACGCTGGGCGATGTGGTGCAGGAATTGCCATCGATCGCCGGCAATGCCACCAACGCAAACACCAACAATGGCGGCGGCACCGGCGCGGCCACCATCTCGCTGCGCGGCATGGGCGACAAGCGCACGCTGATCCTGGTGAACGGCGTGCGCCTGGCCTACAACGACGTCAACAGCATTCCCGCCAACATGATCGATCGCGTCGAAGTGCTGAGCGACGGCGCGTCCGCGATCTACGGTTCGGATGCGATCGGTGGCGTGGTGAATTTCATCCTGCGCGACAAGTTTGACGGGGTGCAGTTTTCCGGCGATTTCGGCGAGAGCGGCCATAGCGATGGCTTTCGCCGCCACTTTTCGTTGACCGCCGGACACACCGGCCAGCGTGGCAGCATCGTGGCCGGCATCGAGCACCAGAGCCTCGATGCGGTATCAGCGAGCGACCGCGCGTTCTCGCACGATGCGCTCAATCTTTCCAACGGCCAGGTGATCGTCAGCGGCTCGTCGGCGACACCGGTAGGCTCCATCACGCTGCCGCGCTCGGTGGCATCGCAGGTCGGCTGCTCGTCGCGCGTATCGCTCAACCCTGGCGTCAGCGGCGCCACGTCGCTCAACGACTACCACTGCTACACCAACGCGGACACCTACAACTACCAGGGCGACAACATCCTGCAAACGCCGCAGAAGCGCGACAGTATTTTCCTGATCGGAAAGTACAAGGTGACCGATGCAGTCGAGGCCTACGGCAACTTCTACTACACCAGGACGCAGTCCGACTCGCAGATCGCGCCGGTGCCGGTGTTCGCCAACGGCGACAACTTCGTGGTCTCGGCGCAGAACTACTACAACCCGTTCGGCGTGAACTTCGGCACCGATCGCGTCAGCGGCGACAGCTACGGCGACTTCAACACGCGCTTCACCACGTTGGGCTACCGGCGCTACACGTACAAGACGTACAACATGCAGTTCACGCCCGGCCTGCGTGGCAACTTCGGCGACAGCTCGTGGCAGTGGGACGCCAACTTCAACTACGGCAAAGTGCGGCAGAAGTCGGTCAACTACGGTTTCCTCGATTACGAGGGATTGCAGCAAGGGTTGGGGCCCTCGTATCTCGATGCCGGTACCGGCAAGGTCACCTGCGGTACGCCAGGCAACCCGATCGCCAATTGCACGCCGATCAACGTCTTCAACGTCAACGACCCGACGACCATCGCGGCGTTGCGCAATATCCAGCGCGATCCCACCGCCACCTCGGACTACATCGTCAAGCAGTTCGAGGCGAACGCAAACGGCAACCTGTTCACCCTGCCCGCCGGCGACGTGAGCCTCGCCACCGGCCTCTCCTATCGCAAGGAGAGCACCTCGACGTGGGCCGACCCGCTCGCCGTAGGCGACGCCAACGGCCTGTGCGGCGTGGTGGAGTTCTGCACCACGGTGCTTTCCGGCAGCTTCAACGTGAAGGAAGCCTATGCCGAGGCGCTGGTGCCCCTGCTGGCCGACAAGCCTTGGGCAAAGGCGCTCAACGTGACGCTGGGCTCGCGCTATTCCGACTACAGCACGGCCGGCAGCAACACCAGCAGCAAGGTCGCGCTGGAATGGCGGCCCGTGGAAGATTTGCTGTTCCGCGGCACCGTCTCGCAGGTGTTCCGCGCGCCCAACATCAACGAGCTCTACCAGGGCATCGCCAACGACGCGCCGACGGTCAACGACCCGTGCAATTTCTACACGGGCGGCCACGCCGCGGCATGCGCCAACGTGCCGGTGGATGGCAGCTACCAGCAGGCCAACCCGCAGATTTCCGCCAAGGCTTCCGGCGCGGTCGCCGCGGGTTACCAGTTGAAACCCGAGCAGGGCAAGTCCTTCGACTATGGTGTGGTGTACGACCCGCAATGGCTGCCGGGCCTCTCGTTGAGCGCGGACGTATGGCGCATCAACCTCAACGACACCATCACCACGATCTCCGCGCAGACCGTGCTCAACCAGTGCTATGCAAACGCATCCAGTCCGTTCTGCGGTTTCATCCACCGCTTCAACACCGGCAACATCAACTACGTGGCCGAGCCCACGGTGAACCTTGGCGCGTTGTCGACCAAGGGCGTGGACGGCACGGTCGCCTATCGCTTCGACGAAACGCGCTTCGGTCGCTTCAACGTGCGCCTGGATACCACCTACGTCGCGCGGTACGACGTCAACCCGGACCCGTCCGATCCCACCGCGGTGACGATCCACAATGCCGGCAAGTACACCTATGCCTACGGCAATTTCCCGCGCTGGCGCGGCCTGGCCACCTTGAACTGGTCGCGTGGTCCGTGGAGCGCGAGTTGGCGCATGCGCTACATCGGCCGCACCCAGGTCGGCAGCGCGGACGAACAGCAGCAGCTATCGGCCGACCTGTCGATTCCCGCCGTGGTGCGCAAGGTCGGCGCGTACACCTATCACAACGTCCAGGCCGGCTATGACTTCGAACCCTGGCACACCCGGCTGGACCTGGGCGTCGACAACCTCACCGACAAGCAGCCGCCCCTGCTCTACCAGAACAACGTGACCAACTCGAACACCGACGTAGCAACCTACGACGTGATGGGCCGCTACTACTGGATCCGCGCCACGCTGACCTTCTGACGCGAGCTGGCGTATGGGGCACCGGCCATTTTTTCCCCGTACGCCAGCGGCTTGCGGCGTCGCAGCAACCCTTCCGCCGGGGACGTACTAAACTATCGGACTAAATTCACCGCCCCGACCACTGGTCGGGGTTTTGACTTTAAGGCCGTTTGTTAGTCCTGGCGGGGCCGCACTGGATCGAACCCCGCCTCCATTCCTGCGGACATCCCTCCCCCCGGGCGCCGCCAAACGTGGAGTTTGCGTTCCAATGATTTTCGAAACCATCGCCAAGACGGGTCACGAAGAAGTCGTCTTCTGCCACAACAAGGATGCCGGCCTGAAGGCCATCATCGCGATCCACAACACGGTGCTGGGCCCGGCGCTCGGCGGCCTGCGCATGTGGCCGTACAAGAGCGAGCAGGACGCGGTGAACGACGTGCTGCGCCTGTCGCGCGGCATGACCTACAAGAACGCCGTGGCCGGCCTGAACCTGGGCGGTGGCAAGGCGGTGATCATCGGCGATCCGAGCAAGGACAAGTCCGAAGCGCTGTTCCGCGCGTTCGGCCGCTTCGTCAACTCGCTCAACGGCCGCTACATCACGGCCGAAGACGTCGGCATCGACGTCAACGACATGGAATACGTGTTCCGTGAAACCGAGTACGTGACCGGCGTGCACCAGGTGCATGGCGGTTCGGGCGATCCGTCGCCGTTCACCGCGTTCGGCACGCTGCAGGGCCTGATGGCCGCGCTGCAGGTCAAGCACGGCAACGAAGACGTGGGCAAGTACAGCTACGCCGTTCAGGGCTGCGGCCACGTGGGCAGCGAGTTCATCAAGCTGCTGCGCGAACAGGGCGCCAAGGTGTTCGTCACCGACATCAACAAGGATGCCGTGCAGCGCTGCGTCGATGAACTGGGCTGCGAAGCCGTGGGCCTGGACGAGATCTACGACGTCGACGCCGACGTGTACTCGCCGTGCGCGCTGGGCGGCACGCTCAACGAGCAGACCATCGACCGCATCAAGGCGAAGATCATCTGCGGCGCGGCCAACAACCAGCTGGCCACCGACGCCATCGGCGACGAACTGCAGCGCCGTGGCGTGCTGTACGCGCCGGACTATGCAGTGAACGCCGGCGGCGTGATGAACGTGTCGCTGGAAATCGACGGCTACAACCGCGAGCGCGCCATGCGCATGATGCGCACCATCTACTACAACCTGGGCCGCATCTTCGAAATCTCCAAGAGCGAAGGCGTGCCGACCTACAAGGCGGCCGATCGCCTGGCCGAAGAGCGCATCGAAGCCATCGGCAAGATCAAGCTCCCGACCATGGGCAACAACGGCCCGCGCTTCGCCGGTCGCATGCGCGGCCAGTAAGCGCTGTCGCTAGCCTGAAGAAAAAAACGCCGGCCTTGTGCCGGCGTTTTTTTTGCCTGCAGCGCACCGGCGCTGTGCATGATGCAGCGCATCATCTATGCTGCCACCGTGATTTCCGCACCTACCCTCGCCCAACGCTGGCGCCGCCTGCGCGGCTCGGATCGTTTTGCCGAATGCGTGCGCGTGCTGATAGCGCTGGGTGGCGCGGTGGCATGGTGCTTTGGCGATGGCCGCAACGAGGCGGTGGTGCCGCTGCTGCTGGGCATCATCGCGTGCGCGCTCGCGGAAACCGAAGACCATTGGCGCAGCCGCGCCGGTACCCTGCTGCTCACGCTGGCGTGTTTCGCGGTTTCCGCGTTCTCGGTGCAGTGGCTGTTTCCTTATCCCGTGTGGTTCGGTCTGGGCCTGCTCACGTCGACATTCGTGCTCGTGATGCTGGGCGCCATCAGCGAACGGTACGCGACGATCGCCGGCTCCACGCTGCTCTTGGCCGTCTATACGATGATCGGCGCGGACGCGGCTTTGACGATACCGGGCAATCCCTGGCAGCAGCCGCTATGGCTGCTGGCCGGCGCCGCCTGGTATGGCGTGCTCTCGCTGCTGTGGAGCGTGCTGGCTCCACAGCAGGCGGTGCGGCAGTCGCTGGCGCGGCTGTTCGAGGCGCTGGCCGATCTGCTCGAAAGCAAGGCCGCCTTCTTCATGCCCGTCCATGGCGTCGACCGCGAGGCACTGCAGGTGACCCTCGCCACGCGCAACGAGCGCGTGGTGGAAGCACTCAACGACGCACGCCTGATGTTGATCGACCGCATCGGCTCGCGCCGGCCGCGTGGCACCAGCGCTGCGATGCTGCGCCTCTACTTCATCGCGCAGGATGTGCACGAGCGGGTCAGCTCGTCCCACTACCCTTATGACGCGCTCGCCGAGGCGTTGTTTCACAGCGACGTACTGTTCCGCTGCGAGCATCTCCTGCGGCTAGAAGCTGACGTCTGCCGACAGAAGGCCGACGCCTTGCGATTGCAGGACGAAGCAGAGCCCAGTGCTTCGACCCGCGCCGCATTGGACGACCTGCATGGCGCCATGCACGCCCTGCGTGGGCAAGCACAGGCGCCTGCCGAGCCTTTGCTGCGTTCGGTGCAGGCGCTGGTCAACAACCTCGAGACATTGCACCGACAGCTGGAGGGCACGCATGCCATTGGCCTGCCATCGACACGACATGGCGGCCTGCTGCAGAACCCGGCCCCGCAGTCGCTGAAGGAAGCGTGGCAGCGCATACGCGAACAACTCACGACGCGTTCGTTTCGATTTCGCCACGCGCTGCGCCTGTCATTGGCGTTGTTGGCCGGCTACGTGGTGCTGCACCTGGTGCACCCGCGCCACGGTTACTGGATCCTGCTCACCACATTGCTGATCTGCCAGCCGAGCTACGGCGCCACGCAGCGAAGGCTAGTGCAGCGCGTCGCGGGGACGGTGGTCGGCCTGGTACTCGGATGGGCGGCGCTTCAGCTGGTGCCGTTCGGCCCGTGGCAGATGCCGTTGATCGTACTGTCCGGTGTCACGTTCTTTGCGGCGCGGCTGCGCCGCTATCCCACCGCAACCGCTGCCATCACGTTGTTCGTGGTGCTGTGCTTCAACCAGGTGGGCAATGGTTACGAGGTGATGTGGCCACGCCTGCTCGACACGTTGATCGGTGCGGCGATTTCGGCGCTGGCCATGCGGTTGATCCTGCCCGACTGGCAGGGTCGCCGTCTCGATGACGTGCTTACCGATACCGTGCGCTGCGACGCCCATTATCTCGCACGCATCCTGGCCCAGTATTCCAACGGCCGACACGACGACCTGGACTATCGCATCATGCGTCGCGATGCGCACAACGCCAACGCGGCACTGAGCAGCCTGCTGGCGAACATGCTGCGCGAACCCGGCGAGCATCGACGCGCCAACGAACTCCTGCTGCGTTTCCTGGCCGCCGCGCAGACACTGCTGGGCATGCTTTCGGCCCTGGGAGCGAACCGACAGGTGATTTCTCCCGGCCCCGCGCGCGATGCCGTCGAACGCGCTGGGGCGCGCACCGTGGAAGCGCTTCAACAGCTGGCCGACGCGCTGGCCAACCGCCTGGAAGCCACCAGCGCCACCGATGACGAAGCCTTCGCGCAAGCCATGGCGATCTGCGACAGGAACGAAACGGCACGCCTGGTGCTGGGCCAGCTGGCCCAGGTGTTGAGCCAGCGCGACCGTCTCGCGGAGCTCGCCAACGCGTTCCACGCCGACTGATCCATGACGGGTTGTGCGACGCGCAACGGCCTGTCATCGCCGTCGCGTTACCATTTGCTCCTTGATTGAATTCGGAGTTGGCTGGCATGCGTCCGTTCCCGCTGGGTGAAGACATCGATCTGCTGCGCGAGAGCGTGCACGCGTTCGCGGAAAAGGAGATCGCGCCGCGCGCCGATCACATCGACCGCGAGAACCAGTTTCCGTCGGACCTGTGGCGCAAGTTCGGTGACATGGGCCTGCTCGGCATCACCATTCCGGAGGAATACGGCGGCAGCGGCATGGGCTTCCTCGCGCACCTGGTGGCGATGGAGGAAATCTCGCGCGCCTCCGGTTCGGTCGGCCTTTCCTATGGCGCACATTCCAACCTGTGCGTGCAGAACATTTTCCACAACGGCAACGAAGCGCAGCGCCGCAAGTACATCCCCAAGCTGTGCTCCGGCGAATTCGTGGGCGCGCTGGCGATGAGCGAACCCGGCGCCGGTTCCGACGTGGTCGGCTCGATGAGCTGCAAGGCGGAAAAGAAGGGCGACGTGTGGGTCGCCAACGGCTCGAAGATGTGGATCACCAACGGCCCCGACGCCGACGTGCTGCTGGTCTACATGCGCACTGCGCCGCGCGCCGCCGGCAGCCGCTGCATGACGGCTTTCATCATCGAAAAGGGCATGAAGGGTTTCAGCACCGCGCAGAAGCTGGACAAGCTCGGCATGCGCGGCTCCAACACCTGCGAACTGGTGTTCGAGGATTGCGAGATTCCGGCCGAGAACATCGTTGGCGAAGTGAACGAAGGCGTGCGCGTGCTGATGAGCGGCCTGGACACTGAGCGCCTTGTGCTCTCCGGTGGTCCGATCGGCATCATGCAGACAGCACTGGACATCACCCTGCCCTACGTGCGCGAGCGCAAGCAGTTCAACGCGCCCATCGGCACCTTCGGCCTGATGCAGGGCAAGGTGGCCGACATGTACACCGCGCTGCAGTCATCACGCGGTTTCGCTTACATGGTCGCGCAGCAGTTCGACAGCAACGTGAGGTCGCGCATCGACCCCGCCGCCTGCCTGCTCAACGCCTCGCAGAACGCGGTGAAGGTCGCGCTGGAAGCGATCCAGGCACTGGGCGGCAACGGCTACATCAACGAGTTCCCGGCCGGCCGCCTGCTGCGCGACGCCAAGCTCTACGAAATCGGCGCCGGCACCAACGAAATCCGCCGCATGCTGATCGGCCGCGAGTTGTTTCACGGCAAGGCCTGACGCAATGTCCCTGGAATCCGCCCTGAAGCGGGCGGATACCTCAACTCTCGACACGCAAGATCCATGACCCGCCGCCTGTCATTTGTCAGAAGGACAGGCGATAGCTGAGCGTTTCCGTCTGCCCTCGGTCGTACTGCGCCACGTAGTGATCCAGGCCCAGCGACAGGCGGGATCGCGGGGACATCACCCAGTCCAGGCCGATGCCGGCATCGCCGCCGTAGCGGGAAAGACCGATGCCGCCCACCGGCGACCATTGGTCGAGCACGGCGAAGCTGGCATCGGGAATGGCACCGCGCATGCTGAAGGCTCGCGCCCAGAGCAGATGGCCTTGCAGGCTGAGCAGGCCGCCGCCAGCCAGCGACCAATCCCGACCGGCGCGCACGCCCGCGCCGCCCTGCCAGCGTTCGATCGTCTGCGAGCCCGCCTTCAGGCCGAAACCGTCGCCACCGACTTCATTGAAGCCGCCGGTACGGACGTCCGCATATTGCAGATCGACATAGGGCGTGATGTGCATGGCGCCGAGCGAGAAGCGATAGCCACCTTCCGCATAGGCCACGCCATAGCGGCCGTTGGTATCACTGGCGACGCTCTGCACATCGCTGCCTAATTCGACATGACGACGCATGTCCTCGCGATAGCTGCCTACGCCAAGCCGCCCCATCGCGTACCACTGGTTGCGAACCACGCCACCGTAGAGCATGCCTTCGACCGCACGGCTCGTGCCCTGGTCGGCGAATTCATCGAGGCGACCCAGGTTCTGGCTCTGGCTGACGGCAAAGCCGACGACGCCGTTCGCGCCAAGCCGACGATCCTGGCCCACCATCCAGCCGCTGAGGTCGTAACCGACGGGAGCGAAGCCGCTGCGACTGAGGCTTCCATAGCCATCCAGCGTCTGCGTCCAGCCGCCCACGCGCGTGGTATCGGCCAACTGATCGAACCGTCCCGACAACGCGCGGGTACCTGCGTCCATCGCTTCGAACGTCATCGCCGCGCTTGCGGCATGCAACTGGCCGGAGAGACTCTCCAGCGATTGCTGCAAGGCGTTGGCGGTGGCGGCCTGCTGCAGCGCGGCTGCACCGCTGGCGAATGAAGAAGGCGTAGGCGTCGCGCTCGCACCGCCCTGCGAAGCCTGCGTGTTGAGCTGGTTGAATGCGGCATCCACTCGCTGTGCCGCGGCGAAGGAAGCTGGCGTGTAGGTCACGCCGGTGACATTGGTCGCCTGCACCTGGCTCACGTTCAACCACGCGTCGGTGGCGTCGTAGTTGAGCGACGCAGACAGCAGCACGCCGGTGGCGACATTCAACGCCGAGAACGTGCCGGTCAGCCCGCCGCCCGTCGTGAGCACATTGGTATGCGAATTGACCTGATAGCCCTGCCGCATGCCAGTGATATAGAGATCGCCGCCGGCGAGGTTGGCCGTACCGGCGACATGGAAGTTCGCGCCGAGCGGCATCGCGAGCCGGCCGTTGCCCTGCTGCGTGTAGTTGCCGAGGATCATCATGTCGGTGGCGTTCATGGCCAGCACGCCGGCGTTCGTCACCGAGCCACCGACGGAGGCCGTGTTGGTCAGCACGCCCTGCGCACCGATGTTGACGCTGGAGGCCAGCGACGCCGCGGCCAGCATGCCGCCCTGCACCTGCGTCAAGCCGGTGTAGGTCGCCGGATAGGTCAACGTCAGCGTGCCCGTGCCCTGCTTGATCAGGCCGCCCGCACCGGAGATCGTGTTGGACCACGTGGAGCTGCCAGCGAAGTTGACGGTGACATCGCCCCAGTTGAACTGTGCAGGCCCTTTAACGGCCCGCGCGACATCCAGTTCGCCATAGCCGAACATGGCGTTGGGTTGCGAACCACCCAACGGGTCGGCCGTGCCCAGCAAGGTCTGCCGCACGAGGTCATTGCTGAAGTAGGGAAAGGCTTGCCATACCAGCGCCGCGGCGCCCGATACCTGCGGCGCCGCCAGGGAGGTGCCGGCGACGATCCAGTAGGTTTCATTGGCCGTCGAGGTGTCGCCCTTGCCGCTGACGATCACGCTGCCAGGCGCGGCAAGGCAATAGCTCATCGCGATACCGCACTGGTTCGAATAACTCGCGAGCTTGCTCGGATTGTTGCTGTCGACCGCGACAACGGCCAGCCAGCCTTTCGCCAGATCGGGCGCCAGGCTGGGCAACGATGCGATTGTGCTGGGGTTGGCCTGCGAATCATTGCCCGCCGCGAAAACGACCAGGCCGCCCCAGCTGTTGATGAAGGGACTGTAGGCATCATGGAACGATTTCGTGGTCACACTATCGCTGGCGCTCCAGCTGATGCCGCCCCAGGAATTGTTCATCACCTTCACGCCGCTGTTGATCAGGTCGGCGTTGACCTGCCCCAGCGGAATCGCATCCGACGAACTGACCGGCGCCGGCGGCGTCGAGCCGTTATCGTCCGGCGCGTTGTCGTCGATGATGCGCGCCGACACGATGCTGGCGCCCGACGCGATCCCTCCGGCGAATTGGCCGAAGGGCGTGCCTGCGGCGATCTCGGCCACATAGGTGCCGTGTCCGTTGACGTCATCGACCTTCAGGTTGTTGGTGCTCGGGTCGACGTACACCAGCTCCTTCAACACTCTTCCTGCCAATGCCGGATGCGTGGACATCACGCCGGTATCAACGATGCCGATGGTGACGCCGGTTCCCGTGTAACCGGCCGCGTGCGCGGCGTAGGTGCTGGTGATACCCAGCTGCGCATCGATCGGCGGCTGCGCCACGCTGCCGGATGGCGGCGGCGCAGGAGCGGGCGCCGGTGCTGGCGCAGGCGCAGGCGCAGGCCTGGTGTTGCCATTGCCTCCGCCACCCCCGCAGGCCGTGAGGCCAAGAGCCAATCCCGCCAGCACGGCAGCGCGCCTGCATGGCAATGCTCGTCTACCCGTCTTCATCGCCTCACCCCGCCGATGACGTCCCCTGTTCCCAGCAACGCACGTCAGACCGAATAGTCGCACAACGAAATCGCAACCAAACGGGCGCAAGATCGCATGGCTGCACCAAACCGGTCCGGTTTGCCCCCGCCCGCCAGGGGCTGCGATAATTCGACCGCTATTACCTGGGCAGTTCCTGCCTCATCAAGTACTTGTGGAGATTTCCATGTCGGATGTCAGCGTCGTCATCGCCGGTGCCAAGCGCACCGCCATTGGCTCCTTTCTCGGCCAATTCACCGGCGTACCCACGCCCACCCTGGGCGCCACGGCCATCCGCGCGGCGCTGGAACAGTCGGGCCTGGCGCCGACCGACGTCACCGAAGTGATCATGGGCTGCGTGCTGCCTGCCAACCTCGGCCAGGCGCCCGCACGTCAGGCCTCGCTGGGCGCCGGCCTGCCAGTGTCCGCCGGCTGCACCACGGTCAACAAGGTCTGCGGCTCGGGCATGAAGGCGATCATGCTGGGCCATGACCTGATCAAGGCCGGCTCGGCCGCCATCGTGGTGGCGGGCGGCATGGAATCGATGACCAATGCACCGCACATGGTCAATGCCCGCACCGGCATTCGCTACGGCGACGGCACCCTCGTCGACCACATGGCGTGGGACGGCCTCACCAATCCGTACGACGGCAAGGCCATGGGCGTGTTCGGCGAGCTGTGCGCCGACAAGTACCACTTCACCCGCGAAGAGCAGGACACGTTCTCGACCGAATCGGTGGAGCGCGCCAAGGCCGCGCAGCAATCCGGCGCCTTCGCCGGCGAAATCGTCCCGGTCACCGTGGCCAGCCGCAAGGGCGAAGTGAAGGTCGACACAGACGAGCAGCCTGGTCGCTCCGATGTCAGCAAGATCCCGACGCTCAAGCCGGCGTTCCGCAAGGAGAACGGCACCATTACGGCCGCCAGCTCTTCGAGCATTTCCGATGGTGCCGCCGCCGTGGTGCTGCTCTCCGCCGACGACGCCAAGGCCCGTGGTCTCAAGCCGCTGGCCCGCATCGTGGCTCATGCCACCCACTCGCAGGAACCGGAATGGTTCACCACCGCGCCGGTGGGTGCGTTGCACAAGGTGCTGGAAAAGGCCGGCTGGAAGGTCTCTGACGTGGACCTCTTCGAGGTCAACGAAGCCTTCGCCGTGGTGGCCATGGCGGCCATGCGCGAGCTGGACATCCCGCGCGACAAGATCAACGTCAACGGTGGCGCCTGCGCCCTGGGCCATCCGATCGGTGCGAGCGGTGCCCGCCTGGTGGTCACCCTGCTCAATGCACTGAAAACCCGTGGCCTCAAGCGCGGCGTGGCGTCCCTGTGCATCGGCGGCGGCGAAGCGACCGCGGTTGCCGTGGAACTCCTTGATTAAGGGTATTTACGGCGATCGGACGTCCGGTCGCCGATGAAAGGGGGGTTAACCGTTTTCCCCTCTTTACACAAAGATGTGGCGCATTTTCCGCGAAAGCGCTATTAATACGCCCGCCAAACGGCATTCCACGGCAAAGGAGATTCAACATGAAGTTCACGCGTACCCTTCTCGCCTCTGCGCTCGTCGCGCTGCTGGCGGCTTGCAGCAACGGCGCGCAGGATTCCGCGCAGGACGCCCAGAAGTCGGCTGACCAGGCGCAGACTGCTTCTGACCAGGCTCAGAAGGCTGCTGCCGACGCCAACGCTGCGGCTCCGGCTGCTGCTCCGGCTTCGACCGCTGCTGCTCCGGCCACCGCTCCGGCCGAACAGCCGGCTCCGGCTCCGGCTTCGACCGCTGCTCCGGCTCCGGCCACGACCGCGGGTCACTAAGTACCTCGTGTACTTCTGAAAAACCGGCCGCCTCGTGCGGCCGGTTTTTTTTTGCGCGTTTGGCAGGCCTTGGGCAGAAAAAAAGCCGCAGCGTGTCGGCTGCGGCAAGGGGAGATAACGTTCGGCTTGCGCGGCTTAGGGCCTCAGAAGTCGTACGACACCGCGAGGCGCACGTAGCGAGGCGTCTGCCGATAGACCACCCGACCGTAGCTATCGGTGGGCTGGTCGTTGGTGCTGCCATAGCCGTAGTCGTACTGGATCGGCTTCTGCTGGTTGAGCAGGTTGAACACGTAGAGGTTGAAGGCGAGCTTCTTGTCGGCCCACTGCGGCCGGTATTCAAGGTTCGTGGACAACTGGTACGTCCATGGCGTGCGCCCTGCCTTGCCGGGCGGCTCCGGCACGCTGTTGCAGAAGTAATAGGCGGAGTCGCCATAGGCGGCCGGATCGCGCTCATCCGCCGGTGTACCCGGCCCGCCAAATGCGCCCAGGCAATTGCGCGGAAATCCCGAGGCGATATCGACGTTGGCGCCGACCATCCATTCGTCCGCGAGCTGGTAGTAGCCGTTGAACTTGAAGTGGTGGCGCTGATCGTTGGCCTGGCTGCCGTTGGAGTAGACCATCAGTGCCGGGTTGTCCCACGAGGTGGTTGCCGAGATGTCCGACTGTCGGACGTCCGAACGCACGGGGCCTTCGGTATTGCCGTAGCTGTGCGAGAACGTGTAGTTGAACGAGCCGTACCACTTACCGTCGAACGGATGCTCCACGGTGAACTCAAGGCCGACGTAGTCGCGCTTGAGCGCCGGGAAGCCGAACTCGGCATTGCTCACCGTCACCGTCTTGCGGCTGCCGTCGTTCATCAGCAAGGTGAAGTCGTTGGCGCGGCCGGGGTTGAACAAGCGGCAGCCCTTCAGCGGCTGCAGGTCGCCGGGGTTGATGCCCTGGGCCTGCGCGGCAGCAAGGATGGGGTCGGTATCGCAGACGTCGTCGATGGCATTGCGCAAGCGCCGCACCACACCTTTCACGCCATAGAACCATTGCTCGTTGAGCTGCTTCTGGAAGCCCAGGATGAATTCGTCCTGGTATTCGGACTTGATGTTCTTGGCGGTCACCGTCGCCGGGTCCGGCGCGGTACCCAGCTCGCCATCGGGCGACACCGGATGGTACGGAGGCAGCGCGGTGAGGCCGGTCGGCACGCCGGTGGCCGGGTCGATGCCGGTATAGGTGTACCACTCGTTGGTGTAGATGCTGCCACCCGCTGCGCGGATCGCCACCTGGTTAGGCAGTGCAAGGTAATAGCGGCCCACATTGCCGAACACCTTGAAGCTCGCGTCGCCGTTGACGTCCCAGCTGAAGCCCAGCCGCGGCGCCCATTGCGCCTTGGTCTGGCGGATATAGGCCTTGCCGTCGGAGTTGTAGTTGGTGAACTGCTCGTTGCGCAGGCCCAGCTTCAGCAACCATCGATCGTTGACCTGCCATGCGTCCTCGACGTACTGCGCCTGCTGCACCGTGCGCGCCGAGGCCAGCGCCGAGTAGACATAACGGCTTACCGCATAGCCCGTCTCGCCTCCCGGATAGTTCACCGGCGAAGGCACGCCGTTGGAAGGGTCGAGCGGCGCGCTCGGGTCGTTCGATCCGTCGTGGTAGATCCACCAGTAGCCGCCGTCCGGACCGGACACGTGCGAACCCTGGTCCTTCGCTCTTGCGGTCTGGTTGTCGATGCCTGCGCTGAGCGTGTGATCACCGAGGCGATAGGTGAGATCCAGGCGCAGGTTGCTGGTGCGATTGCCCGCATCGTCCGCCTTGATGTATCCGAACGGCTGCGTGCCCTTGATCGGGTTGCTGCCGACGATGGCCGGATTCTGCGCCGTGATGGTTGAAACGTAGACCTGGCTGGAATCGTAGTTTGGATACAGCGTCTGGTTGATCTGGTGCATCTTCCCGTACAGCGCACTCAGCGTGAGGTCGTCGGTGATGTAGCTGGTGTATTTGACGATGCCGATGTCGCTGGTGTCCTTGGTCGGCGAGGACACGGCGTGGAAGCCGCCTTCGGTGAAGGTGCCGTAGTCGTAGTCGTACTGCGTGGCGCTGTAGGAGGTCTTGCTGGAGATGCCGGTGACCTCAAGGATGTTGCTGTCGGTGATGTTCCAGTCGACCTTGGCGTACCAGCGTGGATAGTCGTAGCGGTATTGCGTCTTGTACGGGCTGCTGATGTTGCCCACGCTGCTGCCCTGCTTGCGCTCGAACTCATAGGCGGCGAACACGAACAGCTTGTCCTTGATCAGCGGTCCGCCGAAGTAGCCGCTGACTACGTCGTCCCAGCTGCTGTCCTGCTTGTTGTAGTCGTAGAGCTGGCCCTTGCGCCGGCCGTTGACGTAGTAGGTGTTGGACGGATCGGCATCGCCAAAGCGCGGTATCCACTGCACCTGCGCGCCGAAATGCCATTCGTTGGTGCCGCGCTTGCCGACCTGGCTGATCACGCCGCCGTCGGAGCGACCGTATTGCGGACCATAACCACCGGCAATGACTTCCTGCTGGTCGATCGAGCCATAGGGCAGCTGGGTGCCGCCCAGGTTGGTGAGCGGATTGCTCGTGTCGAAGCCGTTGATGTAATAAGCGTTCTCCGCCACCGACGAGCCGCTGAAGGCCACGCCTCCAAACGCCGGGTTGCCCTGCGCCGTGCCGGGCGCAAGCAAGGCGATCGATTCGGCATTGCGTTCCACCGGCAGCTTGGCCAGCTGGGTGGCCGTGACCACGGTGCGGGAATCGACGCTGGTCACGTCGATCGCAGGCAGCGCGCTGGCGACCACGTTCACGCCCGACAGGTTCTGCGCGTTCTGTGCACTGGCCGCCGCCGGCGGCGTGAACACCACCTGCGTGCTGGTGCCTACGCGAAGCTGCACGTTGTTCCGGGTATCGACCACCTTGCCGTCGCGCAGCAAGCTCACCGTATACGCGCCGATCGGCAGTTCGCCGATGGTGAAGCGGCCGCGCTCGTCGATCGATACATCGCGGGAGAGACCGGAACTGACGCTCTGGACGTGCACGGCATTGCCGGTTCCCGCCGGAGTCGTGCCGAAAATGGTGCCGGTGGTGGATTGGGCATGGACAAGACCGCAAGCGGCCATGCCTACGGCAAGGGCCAAGGACGTCGGGCGCAACGAAAGCCGGCATCCAGGAGATTGCAAAGCCATAGCTTCAACTCCTTCACATCGATGGATAATTGCCGCCCCCTTTCGCGGCACGGCACGCCGCCCCCAAAGACGTGTCATTCGAAATTAAAAGAAATGAAAACTTTCGGTCAACAAAAGCAAACGAAAGAATTTTTCGCGATGTGACGAGCGTCACGTAAGCCGTGCGTAACCATGAAGGCTGGCGAAGGCGACCGTAAGTTCAAGCGCGGCCCCTGTCGCCGCGCCACACGCAGGGAGAGGTCAGGCCCCACACCTCCGGCGCCGAGGACACAAGGAAGCATCGGCGACAGCTGCGATGCTGCGCCGCCGATTTAGCCTGTCGGCGCGGACCGCTATCATCTCCTGCTTCGTTCGAACGGCAGCATCAGCCCATGAGTGTTCTCGCCTCGCAGATCGATCCCCGCTCTCCGGACTTCCAGGCCAGCAGCGCGCAGTTGCGCGGACTGGTCGATGATCTGCATCGCGAGCTGGCGCGCAGCGCCGAAGGTGGCGGCGAGAAGGCACGCGAGAAGCACACCGCACGCGGCAAGCTGCTGCCACGCGAGCGCATCCGCGCCCTGCTCGATCCGGGCTCGCCGTTCCTCGAGCTGTCGCCGCTGGCCGCCCATGGCATGTATGACGACGCGGCTCCCGCCGCCGGCATCATCACTGGCATCGGCCGGGTGAACGGCACCGAAGTGGTGGTGGTCGCCAACGACGCCACCGTGAAGGGCGGCACCTATTTCCCGATGACCGTGAAGAAGCACCTGCGTGCGCAGGAAGTCGCGCTGGAAAACCGCCTGCCGTGCATCTACCTGGTCGATTCCGGCGGCGCCTTCCTGCCGCTGCAGGATGAAGTGTTTCCGGACAAGGAGCACTTTGGCCGCATCTTCTACAACCAGGCGCGTATGTCGGGCCTCGGTATTCCGCAGATCGCGGTGGTGATGGGCTCGTGCACCGCCGGCGGCGCCTACGTGCCGGCGATGAGCGACGAAACCATCATCGTGCGCGAGCAGGGCACCATCTTCCTCGGCGGTCCGCCGCTGGTGAAGGCGGCCACCGGCGAAGTGGTGGACGCCGAGGCACTGGGTGGCGCGGACGTCCATACATCCGTGTCGGGTGTAGCCGATCACTTTGCGGAGAACGATGCGCACGCGCTATCCATTGCGCGTGACATCGTCGCCAGCCTCAACCGCAACAAGCCGATGCCGCTCGCGCTCAAGGTGCCAAACGAGCCGCTGTACCCCGCCGAGGAGCTGTACGGCGTGATCCCGCAGGACACGCGTCGTCCGTTCGACATCCGCGAGGTGATCGCGCGCATCATCGACGGCTCCGAGTTCCATGAATTCAAGGCGCGCTACGGCAAGACGCTGGTGTGCGGCTTCGCGCACATCCACGGCTACCCAGTCGGCATCATCGCCAACAACGGCATCCTGTTTTCCGAGTCCGCGCTCAAGGGCGCGCACTTCATCGAGTTGTGCAACCAGCGCAACGTGCCGCTGGTGTTCCTGCAGAACATCACCGGTTTCATGGTCGGCAAGAAGTATGAGAACGCAGGCATCGCGAAGGACGGCGCCAAGATGGTGACCGCCGTGGCGTGCTCGCACGTGCCGAAGTTCACCGTGGTGATCGGCGGCAGCTTCGGCGCGGGCAACTACGCGATGTGCGGCCGCGCCTATGGCGCGCGCTTCCTATGGATGTGGCCCAACTCGCGCATCAGCGTGATGGGTGGCGAGCAGGCGGCGTCGGTGCTAGCCACCGTGCGCCGCGACGGCATCGAAGCCGGCGGCAAGACGTGGAGCGCCGAGGACGAGGAAGCCTTCAAGGCGCCCATCCGCGAGCAGTACGAGCACCAGGGTCATCCCTATTACGCCAGCGCGCGGCTGTGGGACGACGGCATCATCGATCCAGCCGACACGCGCCGCGTGCTGGGGCTGGCGATATCCGCCGCGCTCAACGCGCCGATCGAGCCGCAGCGCTACGGCGTGTTCCGCATGTAGCGATGGGACGGACGCCGCGCGATGGCTTTTCGCGCGGCTGGCGTGGGCTTGGCGGCCAAAATCATCGTGAATCCGCGATAGCCGCCTTCGCCGGACAGATCCGGATGCGCTGTGCCGACTCGTTCGCCAACTGCCACGCATCGCCTTGCGGCGTTGTTCGCTGTGCGTCGCGCGCGTGGGCCCAGGCCTGCTCCATGGCGAACCAATCGATCGGCGCAGGCGGCGTTCCATCGGCCATGGCTTTCGCCAGCGAGTCGAAATAGCGCTGCCAGCGCGGCGCATACAGCCCGCTGACCAGCCCTGACAGTTCGCGGTTGGCGTAATCGTGCAAGCCACCGCGGTCGGCGCCGGAGCGATCTCCCCAACTGGTGATCAGGGACCGCTGGTCGTATTCCAGCTGAGCCGCTTCCGCATCGTTTCCGGCCGCGTGCCTGGCGCTCGACAGCCAGTGGCCCAGCAGGAAATGCGGCTCGGTGGCGAGCAGGCGATCGAGCATGGTCATGTCGTCCATCCATTGCCCGGTGAGCGCGCGGAATCTCGTGACGTCCTTGGCGCCGTAGGCCGCCCCGATCTGCGGCAGCAGCACGCGCGCCTGGTTGGCGAGCGCTTGCCGCGTCACGTCGACCAGGTCGTAGCGATACGCGCTCGTCTGGCGCAAGGCAGGCGCCACCTGCAGCAACTCGCACACGGCCTGGTCGAAATGAGCGGCGTCGTAACGCATGGTTTCCGGCGACCAGTGCGCTGCCGTGCGCACGGCCAAGTCGGGACGCGCATTGAACAGGCTGTCCTGCGCTTCGGACCAGTCATTCGACGGCATCGTGTATGCCGTGTCCGCGAGCGTGCGCCACGCGGCGGAAGCATGGGCGTCGAAGCCGCCATAGCGATAGGTGGCGTAATCGGCAAACCAGGGCACCGGCTCGCCCGGCAACGCCTGCCACGCCAATGCGGTAAACAGCGCGAAGGCGGCAGGATCGGTACCGGTGCCTTCAGGCATATAGGCAATGCCACGCAATGCACTGCCCGGTTTGTCGTGCCATGCCGGGAAACGCGACAGCCAGACGCCGGTATTCGCGCCGAGCGTGGTGTGTCCCCCAAAGTTGCTGATCGCGCCAAACGCGTAGGGCACACCATGCCAGTCGCGTTCCCGGTCCAGACCGTCGTAACGATCGGACAAACCATCGACGATCAGCAACCGATGCGGATCCACCGCATCGATCACCGCCGTGGGCGGGTTGTGCTGCCAGCCAAGGATGACCCATCGCGCCTCGGGATGGGCCGTCTGCAAGGCTTGCATCACATGCCTTGCCGCCTCGTCCACCGGCACGTCACCGGCGCGCCCGCCCTCGTGCAGCAGATCCATCTTGTACAACATGCTGTCGCCGAACAGCTCGCGTTGATGGTGATAGAACGCGGCGGCGACGCGGCCATACATCGGGTCGCGCGGATCGAGCCAGTCGGGTCGCGTGAAGCCAACCCACTCGCCCTGCGGCACCACGTGCACGCCAGCGTGCCGCTCGGCAAAACCGGCCGGCACCGTGCCGAAATAGCCGGGCATCACCGCCGTCATGCCCAGTTCGCGCAGACGTGCTGCGATCTTCTTCGCCAGCTCGGTGCGACGCGCGAACTGCGTCGTCGACATCGGTCCGTCGAAAGTCGACATGTTCTGCAGCAGCCACCAGGGCTGGTGGCCTGCCGCGGGAATCCAGGCGCGGATCTGCGCATCATCGTAACCGAACTCGCGGAATGTACGCCGGTACACCTCTTCGGTGCCGATGGGCATGAAGACTTCGTTGATGCCGTGCAAGGCCAGCAGGTCGAGCTTGTGCTCCCAGCCGGGCCAGTCGAGATAGGCATCGGAATAACCGTCGTCGACGTCGTTGAGCGCGAAGCGGTCCGGCACCTTCGACGTGCGATCGATCGGCGATGGCGGCGCCGGCAAGGTGGCAGGCAGACGATCCACGCTGTCCCCGGGCCAGCCGAAGCTGGTGTGGGCGACTTGTTCCAAGTAGGTTTCCACGCCCGTCAGCAGTGTCGCCGGCGATGTTCCCGCCACCACGATGTGGCCCGGCGTGCCGCTGATCTCGAAACGATCCGCGCCCTGCCCCTCCAGCGCGACCAGGGTGAACTGCGCCTGGTGTCGTGGGAGCAGCCGCTGCAAGGCACTCCGCGCTGGCGCCGTGTCGAACCCTGCAAACGCGCTGCTTGCCATCATGCACAAGGTCGCGAGGACGGCCAGGCGGCCATAACGATGACGATGCACGAGACTCGGGTTCACGATGCCAACCTCACGACTTGGGCTTGCGCCGCAGGGTGAAAGCATCGACCAGCTTGCCCGCGCGGTCCACTACCTTGACGGTGAGCTCGGTATCGCTCGCTTCCACGCGCGCCACCTGGTCCTGTCCGACCACCAGGATGGGATAGTCGTTGCCGCGTTCGCCGGGCTTGATGTGCTGGAAATGATGCTCGTGACCGGCAATGAACAGGTCGACCCGTGCGTGGTTGGCGGCCTGAGTCCACTGATCGTTCTGTCCATCGACCCAGCCCCAGTTCGAATCGTGTCCGAACACGACGGTGAACGGGGCGGCCTTCGTGCGCGGCTCATCGGCAAGCACGTGACGAAACCACGCCAGTTCCTGCGTGCGATAGTCGCGCAGGTTGTTGAGCCCCGCGTAGACCTGCGTGCCGTCCGGTTTGTCCTCGCCGGTGTCGACCATCACCATGTGCAGCGGACCGTCGTCGCGCGTATACACGTAGCGTCCGTCCGGCGCATGCAGGTAGTCGCCGAACGAACGCGCCATCTCGCCGCGATAGTCGTGGTTGCCGCGCACATAGAGCAGCGGCGTCTTCGCTTGCAGGCCGCTCGCCATCGGTTCGAGGAAGCGATCCTTGATCTGGTTTTCGCTGACGACATAGTTGAGGCTGTCGCCGGTATGCACGACAAAGTCGACCGGCGCTTGTTGGATCAGGCCCATCAGTACCTGTATGCGCTCCACATTCTCGTGCGTGTCGGTGATGGTTGCGAAACGGGTGGTTTTCTTCGTGGCGTCGAAGGTGGTGAAGCTGCCGGTCGCGCTTTCGACCGTCTTTCCCATGTCGGGCCAGTAGGGCTTCAGCGCCACCACCCTGCGCGACGCAACGCGGTATTGATAACGGCTGCCCGGCTTCAAGCCTTCGATGAGCACGCGGTGCATCGTCCCCACCGGCACCATGCCATCCACCTGGGGAAGCACCTCGCGGTCGAGCTTGCCTTCGCCATAACTCACCCTGCCATCGCTGGGCGCATCGGTCATCCACTCGATGATCACCGAGGTATCGGACATGTCCAACAGCAGCGGCCCCATGGTGATGGCAGGCGTGCTGTCGAACGTGCGATAGGGAACATTGGGATCGTCATCCGGTGCCGCCTTCGATCCTGCCGCTCCCACGGCGCCTACGCCCGGGATCAGGCACGCGAACAACACCATCATCGCGAACGACCCATGCTTCATGCTTGCACCCTGTGAAGAACACGCTGACTAGACCATCGCTCCTCGTGGATGACCACGAGGAGCGATGAACAACGAGACGCAGTGCGTCAGTAGTCGTAGGTGACCGACACGCGCAGGTAACGCGGCGCCTGCATCACCCTGGGCGTACCGTACAGCGGATTGGGCGTGCCGTCGGAGCTGGAGTACAACGCCGGCGTGGTATTGACTACCGCCTGGTTGTTGAACACGTTGAACACATCCAGATGGAAACCCAGGCGCTGTGCCGCGAAGGCCGGCGTGTACTTCACGCCCACGTCGAGCTGCTTCTGGGCCGGCAGGCGACCGATGCTGCCCGGCGTCACCGGCACGTAGTTGCAGAAGTGGTACGACGAGCCATAGCCGGCCGGGTCCGGGTTGTCTCCCGGGAACAGGCCCAGGCATACCTTGGGGCCGCCGGAGATGTACGAGAAGTTGCCCGATACCAGCCATTCCGGCGTGATCTGGTAGTAGCCGTTGAACTTCAGCTGGTGGCGGTGATCGTTGCCCTGGTCGCCATTGCTGTAGACCATGATCGGCGCGTTGTCCCAGTCGGCCGATTCGTTCGGGCCGTCGGACTGCACGTTCGACTGCGTCATGCCCTCGGTGTTGCCGTAGCTGCGCGAGAACACGTAGTCGATCTTGCCGTACCACTGGCCGTCGAACGGATGCTCAAGGAACGCCTCAAGCTCGTAATACTTGCGCTTGGCCGGCGGAAAGCCCAGTTCCTCGCGGCTCAACTTCACGTCGTGATGCTGGCCCGCATCGTCCACTACCACGAAGGTATTGGCCCGGCCGGCGTTGATGAGATAGCAGCTGTTGACCGAGCTGACGCTGTAACCCAGCGCCTGCGCCTTCCCGGTGATCAGGTCGACGTCGCAGAAGTCGTCGATGGTGCTGCGCAGAACGCGACGCGTCGCCTTCGCGCCGTAGAGCCATGACGTGCCGAGCATCTTGGTGAAGCCCAGGATGTACTCGTCCTGGTACATCGACTTCAGGTCCTTGGCGGTCACCGTCTTGGGATCGGGAAGGATGCCGAAGTTGTTGTTGGCCGACACCGGCGGCGACATCTGCGTGAGACCGGTAGGCGTGCCGTCCGGATTGACGCCGCTATAGGTGAAGTACTGCGTGGTGCTGAGGCTGGCACCGGCGGCGCTCAAGGCCGGCTCCAGCGGCGATGCCAGGAAGTAGCGGCCGACGTTGCCATAGACCTTGAAGCTGGAATCGCCGTTGACGTCCCACGCAAAACCGAGGCGTGGCGCCCATTGCGCGGTCTGCTTGATGTACGGCTGCGCGTCGGCGTTGTAGTTGGTGAACTGGTCGTTGCGGATGCCCAGCGAAAGCAGCAGCTTGTCGGTCGCCTGCCAGTTGTCCTCGATGTACTGCGCGTGCTCCACCGTCTTCACGTTCGCCAGCTGACTGTTGACCAGCTTCTTCACGTAATAGCCGGTCTGGCCATTCGCGAAGTCGGCCGGCGCGCCCACGCCAAGGCCAGGATCGATCGGGTTCTGCGGAAAGTTGGAGTGCCCATACGACCAGGTGTAACCCGGCCCTGACGACACCTTGCCCTGGTTGAGCGCTTCCGCCGTCAGGTTGTCGATACCCGCCGTGAGCGTGTGATCGCCAAGCTTGTATTCCAGGCTCACGCGCAGGTTCGTCACGCTGTTGCCGCGCGAGGGGTCGTACAGCTGCTGCGTGGTCTGGTTGTTGTATCTCGGCTGGCTGCCGACGATGGCCGGGTTCTGCGCGGTGATGCCCGCCACATAGGTAAGACTCGGGGCATAGCCCACCGGCTGCTGGAACGCGGTGGTACGCATCTTGCCGTACAGCGCGGTGAGCGTAAGGCTGTCGGTGAGGTAGCCGGTGTACTTGCCTGACCACAGATCGCCGCCGTTCTTGGTGCCGTCCGCATGGCTCACGAACTTGCCGGGCACCATGTTCTGGAAGTCGTAGCGATACAGGTCGGCGTCGTAGGACTGCTTGTTGGATGCACCGGTGACTTCGAGGATGTTGCTGTCGTTGATGTTCCAGTCCAGCTTCGCGTACCACTTGGGCATGTGATAGCTGTAATCGGCATACGGTGACGAGCTAGTCACCGCCCCGACGGACGTGCCCTCCTTCTTCGCCATCTCCGCCGATGCGAAGAAGAACAGCTTGTCCTTGATCAGCGGTCCGCCGACGTAGGCGTCATAGGTGGTGATCCAGTATTCGTTCTGCGCACGCGGCTGATACAGCGTGCCGGTCGGCAACGGCGGATCAGGCTGGCCGTTCTCGTAGTACCAGTTCTTGAAGGACGATCGCGTCGAGGCTGGTTCCCAGCTCGCCATGCCGCCGAAGTGCCAGTCATTGGTGCCGCGCTTGCCGACCATGTTCAGCACGCCGCCATCGGAACGGCCGTACTGCGCGCTGTAGCCGCCGGTGTAGACCTCCTCCTGGTCGATCGAGCCGTAGGGCAAGGTGATGCCGCCCTCGGACTTCAAGGGATCGGTCGTGTTGAATCCGTTGATGTAATACGCGTTCTCGTTGGCACCCGAACCACCGAAGCTCACCAGCGAGCCGCCGGTGGCGCTGGTGAAACCGCCCGAGTTGTTCACTACGCCAGGCGCGAGTTGCGCCACGGCTTCCGCCGAAAAGCTCAAGGGCAAACGGGCGAGCTGGTCGGCAGTAATCACCGTGCGCGAATCGACGCTGGTGACATCGATGGCGGGCAAGGCGTTGGCCGTCACCTTGACGCCCTCCAGTTCCCGCGCACCGCTCGTCGCCTCGGCAAACGACACGTCGGTGGAGACGCCCACGCGCAACGAGACGTTGTCGCGTGTCTGCACGACCGCGCCGTTGTGCTTGAGGGTAACCTTGTAGTTGCCCAGCGGCAGCTGGTTGGCCGCATAACGGCCGCGATTGTCGACAGCCACGTCGCGCTGCAGGCCGTTGTCGCTCTGCACCGTGACCGTGTCTCCCATGCCCGTCGGCACCTGTCCGACGATGCTGCCGGTCGTGGACTGCGCATAGACGCCGCCACTGGCCAACGCCATCGCGATCAGCAGGCTAAGCCTGCTTCTGCTCATCAACTCGTGCTTGCTCATGTAACAACTCTCCCCGTTGTTCGGATGGATACCGCTCTGATTTAAGGAAGGCCTTCTCTCCGCATGCCGGCCGCGCCGGATGCTGCGTCCCCTGAAGGCCGTCAGACAAAACGATCCAGATGCATCAAGGCCGCGCTGCCGCGTGGCAGCACGACGCTGCAGCGGCCGTGCGCATCGACGGTCACGCTGTGCCCCGCCCGTGCAGGATCGATGCCGTTCTCGAAGACGACGCCGTTACGGCTGTCGAGCGCTGGAGCACTCAGCCGCATGAGCCGCCCTTTTCTGCCGCCGCGCAGGCCGCTCAAGGACACCGCGACATCACGGCCGGCATCCTTGTTGATCAAGGCGACGAGCAGCGCGTGCCCACGTCTCGCCACGTAGGCCGTAAGGTTGGCGCCGGCAGCACCGAGGTCCGCGTTGAGCATCTGCGCACCGGCAAATGACTGCGCCAGTCGCATGCCGTAGTAAAGCGGTCGTGGCTGGAAGCCGAGCGCAACGTCGCCCGCAATGGCCGAGTAGCGCGAGGTCACCGCATCGCGGCGTGCCGCCTGGTCGGTGGCCGTCGTCGAGGCGTCGGCCGTGCGCCCGAGCGACGCCTCGATCGAGTCGAGCGTGCCGCCATGGAAATGGATACCGGCCACACCGCGCTGCGCCATGGCGAGCATGAAGTCCGCACCCCACAGCGCCGAAGCGAACACGTTGCTGACGCCGTCGCGACCGCCGAGGTAGTACGAGTTGGCTTCGGTGAGGCGGAATGGCAAGTGGCTCGCATCGGCAGCCTGCATCGCCTGTTCGACTTCGGCGTAGAACCCGGCATCGCCCGCCAGGAGATCCGCAATCGAGCCACGCGGCGCCGCTTCCTTGTAGTAGTGACGGCTGAGGAAGATGTTTTCTTCGCCATGCCTTTTGGCGTACTCGATCACCCAATCGGTGTTCGCGCCGGTATCGGGGCCGGCGATGGGTACGCCGACATCCCGGATGACTTTCGCGTACGGCGACCAGGCCTTGTCGAATGCGGCGTAGTCCGCCTCGTAGTTGTTCGCTTCGTTGCCGATCTGGATGGCGATGAGGTCGTCGCCGACGATCTGCCGCACGGCCTGCGCAAGCTCCACCGCCATCGTCGGCACGCCGATCTTGAGATTGACGCCGAACACCAGTTTCCAGCCGGTGGCGCGCAGGAAACCGGCCAGTGCATGCAGGGCCTCCGGCTTCAACATCACCGGTCGCTGCGGACCGCCCTTGTGCGTGCGTTGCGTCGGTACTTCGCCGCGATACGCAGTCCACACGGTGTAGTCGCTGCTGTTGCCGCCGATGCGCAGTACGCCGCGCGGGCTCAGCTCGCGGAACAGGCGCACCAGCGCGTGGTTGTCCGCGGAGAAGAATGCCGGGTTCTCCAGCTGTTGCGTCTCGTAGCTGAAGCCGGTCAGCGAGTCGCTGACGGTGCGGCCCAGGCGCTCCGGATGCACGACGAGCGACGCCTGTGCCGGTTTCGCCGCAGAACCATCGCCCGCGAACGCCAGGCGTCCGCAGGCCGATGCCAGCGGCAGCCAGGCGGCGGCCTTGAGCAGTTGACGCCGCGTCGGATCGAAGGTGGACATCGCTCCCTCCCCAGGGTG
Source organism: Dyella jiangningensis (assembly GCA_000632805.1). GTDB lineage: Bacteria > Pseudomonadota > Gammaproteobacteria > Xanthomonadales > Rhodanobacteraceae > Dyella > Dyella jiangningensis. Next base: position 2,990,880 of record CP007444.1, read on the forward strand.
ATGGGTCCGCCGACGCCACGCGCCGGCGGACGGCGTGGCTCAGTGGTTGGGTATCAGCTCCAGCGTCAGCACCTGGAACGGCGCGAGCTCGATGGTCTGGGCGTGGTCGGCATCCAGTTCACGCGGTTGCTGCGAGGCATCCGCCTGCCAGGGACTGCGCGCCCGGAACTGGCGCGCGCCGCCTTGCGGCAATTCGAGTTGCTTGGCCAGGTCGATCACTGCCAGCTGAGGATGGTCGCTTGGATTGCGCAGAGTCAGGATGGCCTTGGCCGGCGTCCACGCGGCCCAGCCATAGACGTCCAGACGTCCCGGGTCGCCGCCGACCCAATGCGTATCCTTCAACACCCGCGCGTTGGCGCGTGACCACTTGGCGGCTTCGGCGAGCATGTCCCAGTCGGCGCTGCTCAGCAGCGACGGCGTGATGTACAGCTCCTGCAGCTGCGTGCCGGTACCGAAGTAGGAATGCACTTCGTTGGCGAAGTCGTGCCCCGGATCGGTGTTGAGCCGCTTGTTCTCCTTCGCATAGATGATGCCGTGGAGCATCAGCGAGTTGAGCGGGAACAGCGGGCCCTTCACCACGATGTTGCGGTACGTCTCGCGGTCGCGATAGGTGATCCAGCGCTCGCGCTCGGTGCCCACGCCCGCATGCCAGTCGTCCTCGCCGTCGCGCCATATGGAATCCGCGTAACGCAGCCAGAACGGCGACGCCAGCGTACCCGTGGTGAGGTTGATGTAGAGATCGGGCTTGGCCTTGCGCAGGTCATCGATCAATGCGATGGCCGCATCGAAGTCGCTGCTGAAACGGCTGCCCGGGAACACCTTGTCCGCGTTGCCGGTGCCGTCAAACTTGAACTGGTTGACGCCATCGTTGCGCACCAGGTCCAGCGTCACGTCGTGGAAGCGCTGGTAGTACTTCGGACCGGACAGCGCGAGGCCTCCGTCGATGATCTCGTAACCGTTTGCCTGGCCGTTCTTTACGCGCTCCTGCTTCGGCGGGCCGTAACCGCCCCACGGCGACAGCCACATGCCCGGCGCAGCGTTGTATTTCGCGGCTGCATCGCGCAGCGGGGCAAAGCCGTGCGGAAAATCCTTGCTGAAGTTCCAGCCGCCGCTGCGGTCGTCCCATCCATCATCGAACAAAAACGAATCCAGCTTCACGCCGCGCTTGACCGACAGCTCCTCACCGAAGGCGTGGATACGCTCCAGCGCCTGCGCCTCGGTATACGGCGTGAAGTAGCCGATGTCGTACCAGGAGTTGTAGTGCAGGAAAGTGCGATAGGGATGCGCGCGCTCGCGTTCCACATAGGCAAGGAAATCGCGGCGAAGCTGGTTGCCGTGCGTCACGCCCACTACCGCCGAATAGGTCATCGACTGGCCCTTGGGCAGCGGCAGGCCACGGTCGATCCACAGCTTGACGCGATTGCCCCACGCCTCGCTGGACGAGAGCGGATGTTCGAAGCCGAAGTAGTCGGGGCCGGCCACCACCGGCGAACCGGAGACTGAACCTACCACTTCGGTGTTCTCGGCCTTGGCCTGCAGCAGGTCGACACGCGAGATGTCCTCGTCCTGCTTGAGCGCGGTGACCGTCACGATTTCGCGCAGATAATCCGAACCCTCGCGCTGCACCCATTGCCACTCGATGCGCAGGCGGCCGTCGGTATCGCCGAAGGTGGCGCTGATGGCACGACCCGGCACACGTTCGGCTTCGCGGGAAGCCTTGGGGTCGGCCTTGAGCTTGCTCTCCTTCGGCGTCGACAGCAGCTTCAGTTGCGTGGTGTCGAGTTTGCGGCCGTCGCGATAGGTGAGCACGAACGGTTGGCTGACCGGGATGTCGAGCGTGTTGATGCGGTCGCTCACCACCATGTCGGCCAGCTTGCCGTCGGCAAGATTCCAGCGCACGCCGATGGACGCGTTGCCGAAATTCGCTCCGGCCGGTGCCGCTGAAACGACACCGGCAGCCACGCCGAGCGCGGATGCCAGGACAACGCCGATGTACGCCGGTGTGCGCAACGACGGATGCCGTACGTGCACGGCTGCGTGCCTGCCCCGCATGACGCCGCTGGCGCGGCATCCCCCAACCACTTCGTTCATGCCATCCACCTCGCTTGTTGTCTGCTGCCTTCCCCTGCAGCGCGAAAATCATCGATAGGCCGCGAATTTCCGAGGCTTGGTTTGACCCGTCGTCGCCTCAGCCTTCCAGCCTTTGCATCTGCACCTGGCCCAGCAGTGCATCGACGCACTCGCGCCGCACGTAGCCGGTTTCTTCATCCATCGCGTTCGCTGCGCCGCAGGCCACACCCAGGCGCAGCGCCACGTGCATGGGCTCGCCGCGCTTGAGCGCGACCGCGAAGCCCGCCAACAGGCAGTCGCCCGAGCCCACGGTGTTCGTGCTGTGCGCCAAGGCGATGGAGGCATGCCAGGCCACGCGGCCATCGAAGGCCACCGCACCTTCCGCACCCATCGTCACCACCGGCTGCGCAATGCCGCGCGCGTACAGCGCGCGCGCCACATCAGCAGCATCGCGAAGCGTGCGCACCGGGCCATTGGCCAGGCTGGAGGCTTCGTCCCGATTGGGTTTCAACAAGTGCGCACCGGAATCGGCCGCGTATTGCAGGGCCTCGCCGCTGGCATCGACCAGGCTGGGTACGCCCGCTGCCGTGGCCTGTCGCACCATCAACGCATAGGTATCGGGACCGAAACCACGTGGCAGGCTGCCCGACATCACCAACAGCTCGCTCTCTTCGGCACAGCGCCACCACGTGCGCAACAACTGTTCGCGCACGGCAGTGGATACCTCTGGCCCGGGGCTGAGCAGCTCGGTGAAGCGTCCCTCGCGCTCACGCACGGCAATGCAAGTGCGCAGCGGCTGATCAATCTCGACGCCATGGAACAGCACGCCGCGTTCGGCCATGCGACGCGTGATGAGGTTGCGATGCGCGACATCGGTAAGCCCCACCAGCTGCACGCGTTCGCCCAGCGCGGCGATGGTCTGCGCCACGTGCAGGCCTTTGCCGCCGGGATAGAGCTCCGCGCGCGATGCGCGCTGCACGGCGCCTGGCACCAACGCATCGAGCAGGAACAGATGATCGATCGCGGTGTTGAAGCCGGCGACGGTGATCATGGTGTTCCTGCCAGCAGTCGCCGCACATCCGATGCGTCTGCCTGGGTCGCGGTGCCACCGACGCCACGCGTGGAAAGACCGCCGCACGCGGCGCCCCAACGCAGGCTTTCACGCAGTGACAAACTACGTCGCCATGCGTGCAGGAAGCCGGCGTCGAAGGAATCGCCCGCGCCGGTGCTGTCGACTGCGTCGACGCGAATGGCCGGCACCGCCAGCACGTCGCCATCGTCACCCAGCGTGATGGCGCCCTCGGCGCCGCACTTGATCACCGTGCGCGTCACGCCATTCGCAAAGGCCTGCAGCGCTTGCTGCGGCGTGGCCGCGCCGCTGATCGCGCACGCTTCCAATGCGTTCGGCAGGAACACATCAAGCAATGGAAGCAGTTCGCGCAGCACACTGCCCCACTGCTGCGCCGGATCGAAACCGGGATCGAGCGAGGTGGTGACACCGCAAACGCGAGCGCGCGCAAGCAAGGCGCCCAGGCCGGACTGCAGGCCCTGCTGCAGGTAGTACGAAGACACATGCAGGTGGCCGGCCTGGCTGAGCAGGTCGTCGCTGATGTCTTCGGCGCGCAACGCGGTGATCGCGCCGGGATAGGTCACCAGCGCGCGATCGTGCGCCGCCGACAGTGCCACGGTGAGCCCCGTGCGCAGGGTCGCATCGCGGCGCACGGCGTGGGTGTCGATGCCTGCACCACGCAGTGCGTCGACGCAATAATCACCCCAACTGTCCTGCCCCGCGACGCCGGCAAACAGCACGCCGTCGCCCAGCTTCGCCATGCCCATCGCGCAGATCATCGACGAGCTGCCCGGCCCTTGCCGGAATCCTTCCACCAGTACTTCGCGGCCGAACGCCGGCAGTTCGTTGCACCCGGTGAACACCAGGTCTGCATTGATCTCGCCGGCGACGAGCACGGGTTTCATGCGCCGCCCTCCGCGTGGATGGCGAAGGACTCCACCACGCGCGTGAGCACGCCCTGCGAAGGCGCATCGGGCCGCTGTTCCAGCGCCAGGCAGCGGAAGAATGCAAGCAGCTGGCCCACCACTACATGCACCATCTGCTGCTGCGCTTCTTCCAGCGCGTACAGGCCTGGCAGGTCGATGGCGATGCCCTTGGGTCCGATCACGTCCTCGGGAATGGACTCGCCCACCACCACGCGCGTACCGCCAAGGTTCTTGCGGTTGAGTTCGCGCAGCAGGTCGTATTCGTAACCGCGCACGCCGGGTTCGCCGGAAAGGAACGCGACGACGAGGCAGTGTTCGTCGAGCCACGACATCGGGCCATGTCGAAGGCCAAGGAAGGTTTCAGGCAATACACGCACGGCGCCGCCGGACATCTCCAGCATCTTCAGTGCCGACTCGCGCGCCGCGCCCAGTGCCGCGCCACTGCCGAGATAGACGGCTGCAGGGACGACCTGCTGCGCGGCATGCGCCAATGCATCGCCGTAGCGCGCTAACACCTGGCCGGCGACGGCCGCAGCGGCATCGGCCAGGCGGGCGTCGCCTTCGCTCGATGCGCCATGGCGCAGGCCACTGCAACCCAGCAGCAGGTTGGTGAAGCTGCTGGTCATCACCAGGCTGCGATCGTTGGTGCGCTCGTCGAGCTGCAGCACATGCATGCGCGGCTCATCGCGGTAGCGCGTCGCCAGCTTGCCCTGCGCGTTGCAGGTCACGGCGAGGTGCGCATAGCCGGGTTCAGCCGCCAGCACCTGGTCGACCACGCCGGTGCTTTCCGGGCTGTCGCCCGAGCGCGCGATCGATACCAGCAGGCCGCGCCCACCCGGCAGCACCCCGCGACGCGAAGTCAGCAACGTGCCGGCGGGGATCGCCATGCAGGGAATGCCCAGTGCCGACTGCAACACCGGCGCCACGCACTCGCCCACGTAGACCGAACTGCCTGAGCCGGTCAGCACGATGTGCGCGGGCTGCGCGGCGAGCAGCGATTTCAGCATCGAGCGCGTGCCCGCGTCGGCGAGGCGGGCGGCGGTGTCACGCCAGGTGGCGGGCTGCTGGAGGATCTCGCGCAGCGTGTCGGCGTAACCCAGCCTTTGCTGTTCGGCGACGGGGGCGGCTTGCAGGGAATCCAGCATCGAAACACTCGCGGCGGGTTTGACAGGCATGGTCATCTGATGAAATATGGTGTAAAACGAAATCTAACGAAACCTCCATACCACGGTATTCGAAATGAAACACAACTTGCAAGCGCCTTCGTTTTCGTCGACCCAGCTGGCTTCGTTGCCCCTTTCGCATGGCAAGCGCACCCGCCTGTGGCGCCTGCTGTACGGCAGCGGCCCGCGCAACGGCTCGTTGCTGGTGTTGCCGCTGGACCAGGGCCTGGAGCACGGCCCGACCGACTTTTTCCCCCACCCGCCGGCCGTCGACCCGGGCTACCAGTTCGAGCTCGCGGCGGCCGGCGGCTTTTCCGCCATCGCGCTGGGCATCGGTCTGGCCGAGAAGTACATGACCGAGTACTGCGGCCGCGTGCCGCTGATCCTCAAGCTCAACGGCAAGACCAATATCCCCAGCGATGCGGAAGCCACCTCGCCGTTGTTCGCGTCAGTGGAAGACGCGGTGCGCCTGGGCGCCGACGCGGTGGGCTACACCATGTACGTGGGTTCGCCGCGCCAGCACGACGAGTTCCGCCAGTTCGAAAAGGTGCGACAGGATTGCGAGCGCTTCGGCATGCCGCTGGTGCTGTGGTCGTACCCGCGCGGCAGCGCAGTGAACGCCAAGGGCGGCACCAATACGCTGTTTGCGCAGGACTACGCCGCGCGCGTGGCATTGGAGCTGGGGGCGGACATCGTGAAGCTGCACGAGCCCAACGACAGCGTGGCCAATGTGCCTGCGCCGTACGACAAGCTGCAGGAAGACGCTGGCGCACGCTGCGCACGCGTGGTGCGTTCGGCCGGCCGCACGATGGTGCTGTTCTCCGGCGGCGAGAAGAACGACGACGACGACGCCGTGCTGCGCAAGGTGGAGTTCTACATGCAGAGCGGCGCCAGCGGCGTGATGTTCGGCCGCAACATGTGGCTGCGTCCGTTCGACCAGGCGGTGGCGTTGACGCGCCAGGCGCACGAGATCATGGCGCGCTACCCGCGCTGACGCAGGACGTGACGATGCTGCGCGCGACCCCACGCGACCGGCGGCGCTTCGACCCCGAGCGCCGCCGCATTCTCTCTGCCACACGCACCGGCTGCGGCTGCTGCGCGCCGCCGATGCTGGCCGGCGGCAGCGGCAAGAACCCTCTGGAGACGGCGATGGCGCCGCAGGGCGAGAACCTTCGCCTCAGCGACTTCCAGCCACGCAGCATGCTGCACGTGCCCTCCACGCGCGTGGAAAAGCCCGCATTCCCGCTGATCGACGTGCATACGCACTTGAGCTGGATGAGCGAAACGCGCAGCGGCGTGTCGCTGGGCGAAGCCATGAGCTACTTTGCCGATCCCGCCGAGCTGTTGCCGCTGATGGATCGCAAGGGCATCCGCACCATGGTCAACCTCACCGGCGGCACCGGCCGCGGGCTGGAGGAGACCATCGCGCGCTTCGACGCCGTGGCGCCCGGCCGCTTCCGCACCATGACGGAGCCTTCGTTCGCGCTGTTCAATGAAGCGGACTACCCGCGGCTGCAGGCCGAGGCGATCGAACATGCGCATCGCGTGGGCGCGGCAGGCCTGAAGCTTTTGAAGACGCTGGGCCTGTATCTGCGCGAAGGCATCGACCAGGGCGAGCTGGTGACCGTGGACGACGCACGCTTCGCCCCGATGTGGGAGACCTGCGGCGCGCTGAAGATGCCGGTGTTCATCCACACCTCCGACCCCGAGGCGTTCTTCCTGCCCGGCGACAGCACCAACGAGCGCTACGAGGAACTGGCGCGCCATCCCGACTGGTCGTTCTACGGCCCGGAATACCCCAGCCATCGCGACCTGCTCGCCGCGCGCAATCGCGTGATCGCGCGCCACCCGGGCACCACGTTCGTGCTGATGCACGTGGGCAACCAGGCCGAAGACCTGGCCGCCATCGCCGACTGCATGGCACGCCACCCCAACGTGCAGGTGGACATCAGCGCGCGCATCGGCGAGCTGGGCCGCCAGCCCCGTGCGGCGCGGCGTTTCTTCGAGCGATACCAGGACCGCATCCTGTTCGGTACCGATGCCGTGCCGCCGCCCTACGGCAACGACGTGCCCCAGCAGCTGCTGTGCGACGAGCTGTACGAGATCTACTACCGCTTCCTGGAGACAGAGGACGAATATTTCGATTACGCTCCTGCCGCCGTACCGCCGCAGGGGCGCTGGTCGATCTACGGCGTCGGCCTGCCGCGCGAGATCCTGCGCAAGCTGTACCACGACAACGCCGCCCGTCTCCTAGGAATGGACCCATGACGACCCGACGCAAGGCTGCACCGCCGCCCAAACTGCTGGTGGAAGAGCGTCGCCGTCGCATCGTGGAGATGGTGAACCAGCAAGGCCGGGTCACCGTGGACGAACTGGTCGCGCTGTTCGATATCTCCGCCGTCACCATCCGCGCCGACCTGGAAGCGCTCGATCGCGCCGGCACCATCAGCCGCTCGCACGGCGGCGCCCTGCCCGCGGCACCTGCCACGCTGGACACACCGCTCAACATCAAGGAAACGCGCCACCACGCGCAGAAGCGCCGCATCGGCCAGGCCGCTGCGCGGCTGATCGAGGACGGCGACACCATCATCCTCGACTCCGGCTCCACCACGGTGGAGATCGCGCGGCAGATCCGCCAGCAGAAGTGGACCTCGCTCACGGTGATCACCAACGCGCTGAACATCGCGATGGAGCTTTCCGCGCTGCCGTCGGTGCGCGTGATGATGCTGGGCGGCCTGCTGCGGCAGACCTCCTACTCGCTGGCCGGCCCCGATGCCGAGCAGGCACTGTCGCGCCTGTCGGCCGACCGCCTGTTCCTGGGCGTGGACGGCCTGGACCCGGACGTGGGCGTGACCACGCCCGATCCGCTGGAAGCCTCGCTCAATGCGCTGATGATCCGCGTCTCCCGCCAGACTGTCGCGGTGCTGGACGCGAGCAAGTTCGGCCAGCGCAGCCTGTCGGTGATCGCGCCGGTCGGCGACCTTGACCTGGTAATCAGCGATACCGCCGCGCCCGCCGAATACGTGCAGGCGCTGGAAGCCAAGGGCGTGAAGACGCAGCTGGTCTGAAGCCCGCCGCTCGGCGGGAGCGTCAGCGCGGGACGCGCAGCGCCGAATCGCGCAAGGCGGCGTCGTGTTGCAGCTCGTCCTGTGCAGCCACCTCTTCGTTGTTGAGCAGACCCTGACCCGGCTGATGCGGGTGCTTGGACGTGGCGTCGTCGCTAGTCAGGGAGGGGTCGAGAGGCTTGGTCGGATGCATGGCGGCTCCTGAAGTCCCGGCGATTCTATCGGCGTTGGCGTCTCGCCGTGTAGGCGACGGTTCCTTCGGTACACTGGGCGAGTACCTACAGGGGGAACTGTCAGGGATGATCGTCGGCATCGATCTCGGCACCACGCATTCGCTTATCGGCACCTACGGGGAGCAAGGCCCCGTGCTCTTTCCCAATGCGTTGGGAGGGTTTCTTACGCCTTCGGTGGTGAGCGTGGACGACGCCGGACACGTGATCGTGGGCCAGGCCGCGCGCGACCGCATGGTGAGCCATCCGACGGCCAGCGTGGCCGCCTTCAAACGCTGGATGGGCACGCCGCGCGAGACGCGACTGGGCCCGCACGTCTTTCGCCCCGAGGAACTGTCGGCGCTGATTCTTCGCACCCTGATCGCGGATGCCGAGGCCGCCAGCGGCGAGAAGGTGACCGAGGCGGTCATCAGCGTGCCCGCCTATTTCTCCGATGCGCAACGCAAGGCCACGCGCGCCGCCGGCGAACTCGCGGGCATCCGCGTGGAACGGCTGATCAACGAACCCACCGCCGCCGCCCTCGCCTACGGCCTGCAGGAGAAGCGCGACGGCTCTCGCTTCCTCGTGTTCGATCTGGGTGGCGGCACCTTCGACGTGTCCGTACTGGAGATGTTCGAAGGCGTGGTGGAAGTGCATGCCAGCGCAGGCGACAACTTCCTCGGCGGCGAGGATTTCCTCGACGTGCTGGAAATGGCCGTCTGCAGCGAACGGCAGATCGACCAGGCCAAGCTGTCGCCGCAGGAGCGCGGCCAGCTTCGCCGTCGCCTGGAAGTCGCCAAGCGGCAGCTGGGCAACGGTGGCGCAACGAGCATCGAATGGCAGCATGGTGAACAGGCCATCGGGTGGGATATCGATGAGGAACGCTTCGCGCGCCTCAGCGAACCGCTGGTGCATCGCCTGCGCGCGCCGCTGGAACGCGCGATGCGCGACGCCAACCTGCAACCCGCGCAACTGGACGAGATCGTGCTGGTCGGCGGCGCCAGCCGCATGCCGCTGGTGGCGCGACTGGTCTCGCGCATGTTCGGCCGCCTGCCCTTGCGGCATGTGAACCCGGACGAGGCGATCGCGCTCGGTGCCTGCGTCGCCTCTGGACTGAAGGCACGCGATGCGCGGCTGGATGAAATCATCCTCACCGACGTGTGCCCGTACACGCTCGGCATCGAAGTGTCGCGGCGCGACGAAGCTGGCGGACGCCAGCAGGGATTCTTCGCGCCCATCATCCATCGCAACAGCACGGTGCCGGTAAGCCGCGCGGAAAGCTTCCAGCCGGTGCAGGATCACCAGACGCAGCTGGAGCTCAACGTCTACCAGGGCGAGAACCCGATGGTCGAGCGCAACATCAAGCTCGGCTCGCTCAGCATCGTGCTGCCGGCGCGACGCACCGCCATCGAGAATGCCGTGGAAGTGCGCTTCACCTACGACGTCAACGGCGTGCTGCAGGTGGAAGCCACCGTACAGGCCACCGGTGCGCGCCACGAACTGGTGCTGGAACAGAACCCCGGCGTGCTCGACCCGGCCGAGATCCGCGCGCGCCTCGCCGCGCTGGACGCCATCAAGATCCATCCGCGCGACAAGCAGGAAAACCTCGCCGTGCTCGCGCGTGCCGAGCGCCTTTACGAGGAATACGTATCGGCGCGCCAGCAGCTGCAGCAGTGGATCATGCAGTTCCGCAGCGTGCTGGACAGCCAGGACGAATTGCAGATCCGCGAGCATCGCCGCCTGTTCGGCGAAGCGATGGATCTCCTGGAGAAATCGCTGTGAGTTCGCCGCTGGAATGGTTCGGCCTGTCCGGCAATGCCGATGAGCGCGCGCTCAAGCGTGCCTATGCGCAGCGATTGCGCGCGACGCGCCCGGACGAAGACCCGGAAGGTTTCCAGCAGTTGCATGCGATGTACCAGCGCGCGCTGGCGCAGTGCCGCTCGCAGGGCGGGCAGATGCCCGCGTTCCCTCTGGAGCAGGATGTTCCTGTCACGCTGCAGCCCATCACGCCGCAGGAAGACGAGCCGGCCATCACGCAGAACGCGCTGATCGAGCCCTTGCTCTCGCAGGAGGCCATCGACGCGATCGCGCAGGAGGCGATTTCGCTCGCGATGAAGGGTGATGCCGACGCCTTGCTGGCGTGGCTGCGTACGCAACCCGCGCTTTGGTCGCTGCAGGCGAAGGCACGAACCGGCTGGCGCTGCGTGGAACGCATGTTCCAGGAAGTGCCGCCCATGCCGGTCGATTGCCAGGAGGCCTTGCTCGGCTTCTTCGATCTCGATCGCGTGCAGTCGCGCATCGACGCGGCATCGCTCGCGCGCCTTTCGCGGCGCATGCAGCTGGCGTGGGAGATGCAGCGCGCGCATCACGAAACGCTGCGTCGGCGCGTGGGCATCGAAACCTTCACGGTGCCGAAGATTCGCTCGCTGCTGGGAGAATTCACGCGGCCGTTCTCGTGGCCTTCGGTGCTGATGGCGGGCTTCATGCCGTCGGCCGCGCATCGGCGCGCGCAGTTCCTCACGCGCCTGTGCCAGGGACAGTTCAACGACCTGCCCGCATCGTTCGATCGCCGCCGTATCCAGTTCTGGCTGGATGCCACGCAGGGCGGCGTGACGCGCGCGCGTCTGGCGCTTGGCGTGGCGCGCTGGCTCACCGCGCTGTTCGTCGCGGCGATCGTCGGCTTGTTGATCGCCATCGCGCCGGCCAACGGCAACGACCTGAGCGGTCAAGCCGCGTCGGTCGATCTCACGCCCGTGTACGTGCTGATGGGGGTGGCCCTCGCTCCCGGCCTGCTTTGGGCGATGTGGATGCTGTACCTGCCGCTGGACGCGTGGCATGGCCATCCGGAGCACGTGCCGGTGCGCTGGCCCTGGCTCAACCTGCTGACGGTGCCTTTGCTTTGCGCGGCCGGGGCGGCCCTCAAGCTATGGCAGCCCAACAACCTGGTCTTCCTGCTGCCGCTGGTGCCGGCGGCGTGGCTCGCCTTGCGGCGGTTCTGGCGGCGTTCGGCCACCGGCGACTGGGTATCACCCAACGTATTCCGCGTCGGGATCTTCCTCTTGGTGCCGGTGCTGCACGCGGTGGTGCAGCAGGACGTGACGCTCCCGTTCCTGCTGGTGCTGGCCATGGTCCCCTGGTGCTGGGACCTGTGGCGCCAGCGCGCCGTGCTCCGCGTCGCGGATCGACGGGCCGCCTGAGAACGCTTAACCAAAAGGTTGACAATCATTCTTTTTGGGCAGATATTCAACCTTATGGTTGAATCTTCCGCTCCCGCCCTCGACGCTGTCTTCCAGGCCCTCACCGATCCCACCCGGCGCGCCATGCTGCGCAGCCTGGCGGCCGGCGAACGCAACATCGGCGAACTGGCAGCGCCGTTCGACATGTCGCTGGCCGCCGCTTCCAAGCACGTGAAGGTGCTGGAACGCGCCGGCCTGGTACAGCGTGCCGTGCGCGGCCGCACCCATGTCTGCCGGCTGGACCCCGCGCCGCTGGCCGCCGCCGACGAATGGCTGCGCTTCTACGAGCAGTTCTGGAACCGCCGGCTCGACGCGCTCGACGCCCTGCTCAAGGCCGAGGATCTCGCCACGGCCCCTCCCCCACGCAAAGGTAAGCCGCGATGAACACCACAGCCCTCCGTTCGCTTCGCCTCACCCGACGTTTCGACGCCAGCGCCGAACGCGTCTTCGACGCCTGGCTCGATCCCGCCACCGCCGGACGATGGCTGTTCGCCACCGACAACGGCGAGATGGTGGACGTGACCATCGATGCCCGCGTCGGTGGGCGTTTCAGCTTCACCCGTCGCGATGGCGAGGACGTGGAGCATGTCGGCGAGTATCTGGAGATCGATCGTCCGCGCCGCCTTGTATTCACCTTCGCCGTGCCGAAATTCGATCCCGCCGTGACCCGCGTGACCCTCGACATCACGCCCGTCGGCAAAGGCTGCGAGCTCGTGCTGACCCACGAGGACGTCCTGCCGGATTGGGCCGACGCCACGCAGCAGGGCTGGGGCATGATCCTTGGCCACCTCGAAGAGAACCTGCACCAGCAGCCGACCCGCCAGCTGGTGGCGCCGGACACGCTGCGCTTCGAACGACTGCTGCCCGGGCCGATCGAACGCGTGTGGGCCTATCTGACCGAGTCGGAAAAGCGGGGCCAGTGGCTGTCCAGTGGTGCGATGGGGCTCAGCGTGGGCAGCCGGTTCGAGCTGCATTTCCACCACGTCGAACTATCACGCACGCCCGTGCCGGCGCCGCAGCGCTTCAAGGATCACGCGGATGGCGTCACATCGCAGCACCAGATCACCGCATGCGATCCGCCGCGATTGCTCGGCTTCACCTGGGGCAACCCTGCACAACCATCCGAAGTCCGCTTCGAGCTGACGCCGCAGGGCAACGAGGTACGCCTCGTGGTGACCCACAGCCGCCTGCAACCGGGCGACATGGCGACCACCAGCGGTGGCTGGCACACGCATCTGGACGTACTCGCCGACCGACTGGCGGGCCGACAGCCGCAACCGTTCTGGCCGATCTTCAGCCGCCATCTCGCGCATTACGAACAGGCCGGCAACGCCTGATCGCTACCGAAACGGCAGACGCAGGCGCCACGCGGCGCCTGCGGATCACTTCGCACGCGGGCGGAATTCCAGCGGCTGCGCAGTATGTGCGGCAGCCGGCGGCTTGGGCCCGCAGGCACCGCAGGTGCTGCAGCCGTCGCTGCAGTTGCCGGTGGCCTGCTTCGGTTGCAGGCGACGGCCCAGCGAGCGCTGCCATGCGGAGCGACCAGCGCGGTCGAAATGCAGGGCCAGCGACGCCAGCCAGCGATTGGTGAGCTGCGGCGCCAGCTTGCGGAAAGTGATGAGCGCGCCGCACAGCACAACCACGCCGATGATCACGTACTGCACCAGCAGCCCGGTGCTCATGTGAGCAGGCTCGTGATCTGGTAGGTGAGGAACGAGGCCACGTACGCCACGACGAACATGTAGCCGAACGAGATGCCCACGTTGCGCCAGCTGTTGGTCTCGCGACGGATCACCGCGAGCGTGGACATGCACTGCGGCGCGAACGCGAACCACACCAGCAACGAGAGCGCGCTGGCGAGCGAGAAATTGGCAGCCAGCGCCTGCTGCAAACCAGCGCCCTCGCCACCCACCGCATACACCGTGGCCAGCGCGGCGACGGCGGTTTCGCGGGCGGCGAACGCCGGGATCAGCGACACCGAGATCTGCCAGTTGAAGCCCAGCGGCGCAAAGATGACTTGCAGGCCGCGACCGATATAGCCGGCCGCGCTGTAATCGATCGCCGGCCCCGTCGCGCCCGCAGGCGGTGCCGGGAAACTGGAGAGGAACCACATCAGGATGGTCAGCCCAAGGATGATGCCGGTGAGGCGCTTGAGGAAGATCATGCCGCGTTCCCACAGGCCGATCGCCACGTCGCGCAGCTTGGGCAGGCGATACGACGGCAGCTCCATCAGCAGCGCGTGTTCGCTACGATCGCGGCGCAGCTTCTTCATCACCCACGCCACCACCATCGCGCCGACGATGCCAGCGGCATACAGCGCGAACAGCACCAGGCCCTGCATGTTGAAGATGCCGAGCACCTTGCGCGTGGGAATGAACGCGCCGATCAGCAACGCATACACCGGCAGGCGCGCCGAACACGTCATCAGCGGCGCGACCAGAATGGTGGCGAGACGATCGCGCGGATCGGTGATGCTGCGCGTACCCATGATGCCGGGAATGGCGCAGGCGAAACTCGACAGCAGCGGAATGAACGAGCGACCGGTGAGGCCCACCGACACCATCATGCGATCCAGCAGGAAAGCGGCGCGCGGCAGGTAGCCGGATTCCTCCAGCACGAGGATGAAGAAGAACAGCACCAGGATTTCCGGCAGAAAGCCGATCACGGTGCCGAGACCACCGAACACACCATCGACGATCAGGCTCTGCAGCGGCCCGGCCGGCATCCACGCGGTAGCGTGCTCGCCAAGCCAGCCGAAGCCGTCGCCGATCAGGTCGGTCATCGGCTTGCCGGCCGCGTACACGGCCTGGAACACCAGGAACATCACCACCGACAGGATCGCCAGGCCGAACACCGGATGCAGCGCCCAGTGGTCGAGCGCGTCGTCGAGTTCGGCGGTGGCGCGCGGCATGGTCACCGTGGCCGCAAGCAGGTCGCGCACCTGCGCATGCAGGTCGGCACGGCTGGCCGGGTCATCCGGTTGCGCCGGCGCGGCGTCGGGAATCTCGCCGTCCACGCGGGCGATCAGCGCCTTCACGCCATCGCGCTTCACCGCCACCGTTTCCACCACCGGCATGCCCAGCCGGCGCGACAGCTCAGGGACATCGATGACGACACCGCGGCGACGCGCGGCGTCCATCATGTTCAACGCCAGCACGACGGGGCGACCCAACCGCTTCACTTCCAGCACGAAGCGCAGGTGCAGGCGCAGGTTGGTCGCGTCGGCCACGCAGACGATCAGGTCCGGCGCGGTTTCACCCGGGTAGTTGCCTTCCAGCACGTCGCGCGTGATCTGCTCGTCGGGGCTGGTGGCGTCGAAGCTGTAGGTGCCCGGCAGATCCAGGATCTGCAGCACCCGACCCGACGGCGCGGTGAAGCGGCCTTCCTTGCGTTCGACGGTGACGCCGGCATAGTTCGCCACCTTCTGGCGGCCGCCGGTGAGCTGGTTGAAGAGAGCTGTCTTGCCGCAATTGGGATTGCCCACGAGGGCGATGCGCAGGCTGTCGGCACTCATGCCGCGGCCTCCACGCGCACCATCACGCGTGCCGCCTCGTTACGGCGCAGCGCGAAGCGCGTCGAACCGATCTGGATCAGCAGCGGATCGGCGCCCATCGGTCCGACAGCCACCAGGCGCACCGGCTCACCCGCCACGAACCCCAGGTCGCGCAGGCGCTGCGCGATCGGGTCGGAAGCATGAGCATCGTCCACTCGGTCCACCACGGCAGTAGCCCCTTTCGGCAGGTCGGACAGGCGCACTGGTCACCAATTCAAATAAGAATGGTTCGCATTGTATCCGAGTCGCCCGCCGAGCGCAGCGTGGCCGGTTGCCGCTGGATGCCACGGCCACGCGTCTTGCGCAGCCACTTGCACCCGGGCCAAACCCAACGAACGACACGGTGATGGAGGGGACGCCTTGGGAAAGCCCCAGGCCACCCCGATAGCAGAATCATCCCCCGCCGAGGTGCCGGCGAATGGCGTGCTCCGCAGCCGTTCTCCGGACGAACTTCGGCATGCCCCGCTTCTCGACGAGGTCTTCGATGGCTTGGTTCTCCCGACACCCGACAGGTCTGCGACTGGAACGCATGCGGGCTTCCGCGCAATACGGCGACGGAGGCTTCGTCAATACGTATCCCGCCAGCACGCCACGCGTGACCGACGACCGCCCGTCACTGGCCGATTTCGTGTTCCGCGGCGAAGGGCGCACGCCCGCGGGGCCGCTGCCCGCACTCGACCCGCGCAACGCCTGGACGCGTCCCGTGGAAACCGGCCTGCGCGCCACCTGGCTCGGCCATTCCACCGTACTGCTGGAAATCGACGGCGTGCGCATCCTCACCGACCCCGTGTGGGGCGAACGCGCCTCGCCGTTCTCCTTCCTCGGGCCCAAGCGTTTCCAGCCCGTGCCGGTGGACATCAGCGCGCTGCCGCCGCTGGATGCCGTGTTGATCTCGCATGATCACTACGATCATCTCGACTACCCGAGCATCCGCGAACTGGCGAAGCTGCGCGTGCCCTTCATCACCTCGCTCGGTGTCGGCGTGCATCTGGAAGCCTGGGGCGTGCCACCGGAGCGCATCACCGAACTCGACTGGTGGGAACGCATCACGCTGCCGCGCGGGCTCACCATCACCGCCGCGCCATCGCACCACTTTTCCGGCCGCAGCCTGCGCGACCGCAATGCCACGCTGTGGTCATCGTTCGCGCTGCGCGGCGAGCGGCATGCCGTGTTCTTCAGCGGCGACACCGGCCTTTCGCCGCATTTCGCCGAGATCGGCGAACGGCTGGGCCCGTTCGACCTGGTGATGATCGAAGTGGGCGCGTTCCATCCGTCCTGGGGCAGCGTGCACCTGGGTCCGGACAACGCCATCGATGCATGGCGACAACTCGGCAGCGGCAAGCTGCTGCCGGTGCATTGGGGCACGTTCAACCTCGCCATGCATCCGTGGGCGGAGCCGGCGGACGTGTTGCTGGCGAAGTCGCCGGAGGGCCTGGTAATGCCTCGGCTCGGCGAACCCGTGGAACCTTCGCGCGTGGAAAGCGTGCAGCCGTGGTGGCGCGACGTGGCGCCGGGCCATTGGCAGGGATCGGCGCTGGAAGCGGCCGAATTCCTGGTGCTGCCGGCGAAGGACTGACGCGTCGCGCTCCTTCGCGACGGCTTCGCGCAAGTGGTCGCGCGCTGCCGTGGCTGACCCGCAACGGCGCGCAGCGCGCTGATCGGCCCTAAGATGTCGCGATCCAACGGAGCCGATCATGACCGACCACATCCATATCGCCGATCTCGCGGGCGTTTGCCGCATCACCTTGAACCGCCCGCAGGTGCATAACGCGTTCGACGATGTGCTCATCGCGGAACTCTCCGAGGCGCTTGCTGCCGCAGGCGGCGATGCGGCGGTGCGCGCGGTGGTGCTCACCGGCGAAGGCGCCAGCTTCTCGGCGGGCGCGGATCTCAACTGGATGCGCGGCATGGCGTCGGCCGGCGAAGCGGAAAATCGCGAGGACTCGCTGCGACTCGCGAGCCTCATGCGCACGCTGCAGTTCCTGCCTAAGCCGACCATCGCTCGCGTCAACGGCGCCGCCTACGGCGGCGGCGTGGGGCTTATCGCCTGCTGCGATATCGCCATCGGCGTGGACAGCGCGCGCTTTGGTCTCACCGAAGTGAAGCTGGGGCTGGTGCCCGCGGTCATCTCGCCCTACGTGATCCACGCGATCGGCCTGCGCCACGCGCGCCGCTTGTTCCTCACCGGCGAACTGTTCGATGCGGCTACTGCACAGGACATCGGACTGCTTCACCGGTGCGTGCCGGCGGAACAGCTGGACGAAGCCGTCGATGGCACCCTCGCCCTGCTCGCCAAGGCCGGCCCCGTCGCGCAGGCCGAAGCCAAGCAACTGGCCTTGCGCATGGCGGGCGCCACCGAGGCGGACGCCGAGCGCATCGATCGGGACAACGCCGCGCTGATCGCACGACTGCGCGTTTCGGACGAAGGCCAGGAAGGCCTCGGTGCCTTCCTCGGCAAGCGCGCACCGCGCTGGTGCTGACAGGCACCCGGTTTTCCGCGTTGATCGCCCACAAGGAGTGATGCCATGCTCGACCACATCGGCCTGCATGTTTCCGGTTTCGAACGCAGCCGCGAGTTCTACCGTAAGGTGCTGGAGCCACTCGGCGCCACGCTGGTGATGGAAGTGACCTCCGAACAGACCGGCGATGGCGATCACGCCGGCTTCGGCGTCGATGGCAAGCCGAGCTTCTGGATCGGCACGTCACATAACGGCCATCCGGCGAGCCCCGTTCATGTCGCTTTTGCGGCGCCCGATCGCGCCGCCGTGGATGCGTTCCATCGCGAGGCGCTGGCCGCGGGCGCCAAGGACAACGGCGCACCAGGCCTGCGTCCGCACTACCACGAGCATTACTACGGCGCCTTCGTGCTCGATCCCGACGGGCACAACATCGAAGCGGTCTGCCACCACCCGGAATAAACGGCGGTTGCGGGGCAACCGTGGCTTCCTGCACCGGCAGCGTCGGCGCATTGGAGGGATACTTGGGTTTCTCTCCCCCGAGGATGCCCGTCATGCCGCGCCCGATCATGAACATCGCCGACGTCGAACTGCAGCCCTTCCCGCCCGGCATGGGCCCGACGGGTGAGACCGCCGAGCGCTTCGAAGCGCGCATGGGCCGCCTCTCGATGCAGATCGGCGCGCAGAAGCTGGGCTACAACATCACCGCCGTGCCGCCGGGCAAGCGCGCCTTCCCGCTGCATTGCCACCGCGTGAACGAGGAAATGTTCTTCATCCTCGAAGGCACCGGCGAAGTGCGCATCGGCGAGGAACGCCACGCCATCCGCGCCGGCGACATCATCGCCTGCCCTCCGGGCGGACCCGAGGCGGCGCACCAGATCATCAACACCGGCGACACCGAGATGCGCTATCTCGCCGTCAGCACCAAGCAATCCCCGGAAATCTGCGAATACCCCGACACCGGCAAGTTCGGCATCATGGCCGAATACCCGCCGGCCGCCGACGGCAAACCGCAAGGTTTTCGTCATGTAAGCAAGGCCGAGCTCACCGTGGGGTATTGGGAGGGCGAGTAGCATCTCGCTGCCTTCACCCTTGTGGGAGCGCATCCTGCGCGCGACCGCGGCGGCCGTTGGTACGTGGTGACTGGTCTTCGCGAAGGCACCGCAGCACGACGCTTCGCCCAGTCGCGCACAGGGTGCGCTCCCACAGGAAAGGCCACATTGTCATGCTGCGCCGCGCATCGGCTCCGCTGGGGCAATCTGCTAGTTTTGGCAGCTTCGCATCAACCCCGGAAGCCGCATGTTCGAGCGCGTACTCATTGCCAACCGCGGCGAGATCGCCTGCCGCGTGATCCGTACCTGCCGGCGCCTGGGGTTACACACCATTGCGGTGTATTCGGAGGCCGACGCCAACGCGCAGCACGTGCGCCTGGCGGACGAGGCATGGCCCATCGGCGGCCCGCGTCCCACCGAATCGTACCTTCGCGGCGATGCCATCCTCGACGTGGCGCGCAAGAGCGGCGCACAGGCGATCCATCCCGGTTACGGTTTTCTTTCCGAGAACACCGCGTTTGCGCGTGCGTGCACCGACGCGGGCATCGCCTTCATCGGCCCACGCCCGGAAAGCATCGACGCGATGGGTTCCAAGGCTGCCGCCAAGGCGCTGATGGAAAAGCACGACGTGCCGCTGGTGCCCGGCTATCACGGCGAAGACCAGTCCAACGACGTGCTCGCCGAGCAGGCGCGCCGCACGGGTTTTCCGTTGATGATCAAGGCTGCCGCCGGCGGTGGCGGCAAGGGCATGCGCATCGTGCGCAGCGAGAAGGAATTTGCCGACGCGCTGGCTTCCGCGCAACGCGAGGCCGCCAGTGCCTTCGGCGATACGCGCGTGATTCTCGAACGCTACGTGGAGCATCCGCGCCACATCGAATTCCAGGTGTTTGGCGACACGCACGGCAACGTCATCCACCTCAACGAACGCGAATGCTCGGCGCAGCGTCGCTATCAGAAGGTGCTGGAGGAAACCCCCTCGCCCTTCCTCGACAGCACGCGTCGCGCCGCGATGGGTGCCGCCGCCGTGGCTGCCGCGAAGGCGGTGAACTACGTCGGTGCCGGTACGGTGGAATTCATCGTGGGACAGGACGGCGAGTTCTTCTTCATGGAGATGAACACGCGCCTGCAGGTGGAGCATCCGGTCACCGAGGAAACGCTCGGCCTCGATCTGGTCGAGTGGCAGCTGCGCATCGCCGCCGGCGAAGCGCTTCCGCTGGCGCAGGACCAGATCCACGCACGCGGGCACGCCATCGAAGTGCGCCTCTATGCGGAAGATCCCGACCAGAATTTCCTGCCGGGTTCGGGCAAGTTGCTGAAGCTTCGTCTTCCCGCACCGTCGCGCCATGTGCGCATCGATGGCGGCGTAATCGAAGGCGACACGGTGACGATCTTCTACGACCCGATGATCGCCAAGCTGATCGTGTGGGACCAGGATCGTCCGCAGGCCCAGCAGCGCCTGCGCGATGCCCTGATGGCCAGCGAGATCGTCGGCCCGAAATCCAACATCGCCTTCCTCGAACGACTGTCGCGTCATCCGGTGGTGGTCGAGGGGCGCATCGACACCGGCTACCTCGATCGCCATCTGGCGGAATTCCTCGCCGGTGATGCCGCACCGAGTGCCCGCGTATTGTTTGCCGCTGCCGTATCCGCGTTGATGGACGAAGAACAAGCCGTCGTTGCCCGCTCAATCCGCGGCACCGATCCGAATTCGCCCTGGGCACGGGCCGATGCGTGGCGCATCGGGCATGCCGGCAAACGCATCGTCGCGCTGTCGCTGCAAGGCCAGCGATATGAGATCGAAGCCTACGGCCACGATGGCGACTATCGCCTCCGCCATGGCGAAGACAGTGCCGACGTCCGCGGCGCCCGCCGCGACGACGCGACGCTCAGCGCACGTTTCGATGGCGAATCAGTGCGCGTCCCGGTGCGCGTCGATGCTGCGCGCATCACCGTGCATGACGCCGACGGCAATCGCCACACCTTCGAGCGCGCGCCCGCCTTCGCGTGGCAGTCGAAGGAAAGCGGCGGCGGCAATCAGGTGGTGGCGCCCATGCCCGGCCGCATCGTGCTGGTGAAGGCCAACGCGGGCGACACCGTGGAAGAAGGCCAGGAACTGCTGGTGATGGAAGCGATGAAGATGGAGCTGGCACTCAAGGCGCCACGCGCCGGCACCATAGCCAGCATCGGCGCGGCGCAGGGCGATTTCGTCGAAGCCGACGCGATCCTCGTGCGCTTCGCCGACTGACCCCGCGCGATCCACGCACGCTCACATTGCCAGTACCTCCAACAAGCTAGGCTTCGACCATGAACACGAGCAACCACGTACGCATCGTCGAAGTCGGCGCACGCGACGGCCTGCAGAACGAAAAGACGCTGCTGCCGACCGACGTGAAGATCGCCCTGATCGATCGCCTGTCCGGCACCGGCCTCAAGTCGATCGAAGCCACCAGCTTCGTCAGCCCCAAGTGGGTGCCGCAGATGGCGGACGCCGCGGAGGTCTACCAGGGCATCCGCAAGGTGCCCGGCGTGAGCTTTCCGGTGCTGGTGCCGAACGAACAGGGTTACGAACGCGCGCGCGCCGTGGGCGTTACCGAGGTCGCCGTGTTCACCGCGGCGTCTGAAGCGTTCAATCGCAAGAACATCAACGCGTCGATCGACGAGTCGATCGAACGCTTCATGCCCGTGCTCGATCGCGCGAAGGCCGATGGCGTGAAGGTGCGCGGCTATGTCTCCACCGTGCTCGGCTGCCCGTACCAGGGCGAGGTTCCGGTAAGCGACGTGGTGCGCGTGGCGCGTCGCCTGCATGAGCTCGGCTGCTACGAAGTGTCGCTCGGCGACACCATCGGCGTCGGCACGCCGGCCAAGGCGCGCGCCATGCTGCAAGCGGTGGCGCAGGAAGTTCCCATGGCAGCTTTGGCCGTCCATTTCCACGACACCTACGGCCAGGCGCTCGCCAACATCCTCGCCTGCCTCGAGGAAGGCGTGCGCGTGGTGGACAGTGCGGTATCCGGCACGGGCGGCTGCCCGTATGCCAAGGGCGCTACCGGCAATGTCGCCAGCGAAGACGTGGTGTATATGCTGCATGGCTTAGGGCTGCACACCGGCATCGACCTGGACATCCTGATCGCGACCGGTGCGTGGCTGGCCGGGCAGCTGCACAAGGAGACGGCGAGCCGCGTAACGCGCGCTCGCACCGCCGCCTGATCGCGGCGAGTCCCCGGCGATGAGACGGAGCGGGTGCAAGCTGTCTCCTCTTTCGCATCGCCACGAATGCCCAGCTCCCCACCATGGATGAGGAATTCACCGAACCGCGCTTCGCTTCGCGCGGACGTGCCTACGTCTACGTATTGCCCTGCCGCGACGAGGACCTGCTGAAGATCGGCTTTTCGCGGGAGCCACTGCAGCGCTTTCGCACGCTGCATCGGCGCTTCTTCGAGTTTTTCGACCTGGAGCGCGGCTTGTTGATCGAAGTGGATCGCGTCGCGCAGGCGCGCCGCATCGAACGCCTGTTTCTCACCTCGTGGATCGAACAACGCGCGCCGGTGCCGCTGGTGATCCCCATGGCCGCCGCCGGCCACAGTGAGTGGTATCGCGGCATCAGCGAAGAGCTGATCGCGCAGGCGCGCCAGCTGGCCGGCGACGAGGGTCTGGTGTTGCATGAACCGCTGCGCCCGTGGATCGCGCGCCAGTTGTCCTCGCAAGCCGATGCGCTCTATGACTGGAGCACGCGCATGCTCGCGGAAGCCACGCTTGAACGCGAATATGGCGGCCTGACGGGCGCAGGGCCCATCGAACGGGCCCTGCTGGACACGCTGGCCATGTGCGACGGCGTGGGCCTGGCGCTCGTCGACCTGGTGCCTGAGTCCGTCACCGAGTGGTACCGCTACGGCGCTCATCGCGGGCTGTACGGACCATAGCTGCCTAACCAAGCCCGCATTCGAGCCGCCGTTTCCCCGTTTCGTCGCCCCGATGCCGGTTTCATCGCCCGATGGCTTCCCGCGAGGGCGCGGCTGGGTATGCTCCGTTCCGTTGCCACTCACAGGGTCGTGCCGTGTTCAAGAGCCTCATGTTCGTTGCCCGACTGGTCGTGGCCTGGTTCCTGGTGCTGCTGTTCGTGGCCCTCGTGCTCGCCGACAGCCCGCCGTTCCGCCATCACGACATGGCCGGCACGGTCGTACTGCTGATCTTCATCGCCCTCCTGATGGTGATCACCGGCGCGGTGTCGCATCTGCGCCGTGTGCGCCTGGTGGCCGGCCGCGTCGATGACGACACGCTGGGCAACCGCCAGCGGCGTCGCGTGGAAATTCCCTTCGATGCCGACGAAGCCTTCGATCTGCTCGACGCGGCCATTCGTGAGCTTCCGCGCACCGAAGACGTGGAAAGCGCTCGCGACAGCCTGCAGGTTCGCGCCAAGGTGCAGCGACCGATCACCTACGGCCACCGTTCGTTCGGAAAGCTGGATCCGGGCACCTGGTTCGGCCATCTGCGCAACCAGATCTTCGCCACGGTGACGCCGGGCGACGGCACCAGCAGCGTCACATTGATCTGCGAACCCGAGGCCGGCGCATGGAGCGACTGGTTCCGCGTGGACGACGGCACCAACCTGGAGAACGCCGAGGCAATCACCCGCGCCATCACGCGCCGCGTCGCCGAGAAGCGGCGCCACGAGAAAGCCCGCGCCGCGCAGTCGGAAAGCGAGAAGGAGCGCACCGTCGCTCGCTTGAACCTGCTGCATGCGCAGGTGGAGCCGCACTTTCTCTACAACACGCTGGCCAGCGCGCAGTACCTCACGCGCACCGATCCCCCGCAGGCCGACCAGATGCTCGGCCACCTGATCCACTACCTGCGCCACTCGCTGCCATTGACTGAAGACGCGCTGTCGACCGTGGGCGATGAACTGGAACGCACGCGGGCCTACTTGGAAATCATGAAGCTGCGCATGGGCCCGCGCCTATCGCTGGAAATCGACGTGCCCGACGTACTGCGCCCCATCTCGCTGCCGCCGATGATGCTGCAGACCCTGGTGGAGAACTCCATCAAGCACGGCCTGGAACGCAAGCCCGGCGGCGGTACCGTGTGGATTCGCGCACGCCGCGACGACGGCAAGGTGGCGATTACCGTGGCGGATGACGGGCTGGGCTTCACCGGCGCCAGCGGCGGTACGGGCATAGGCCTGAAGAACGTGCGCGAGCGCCTGCGCCTCATCTACGGCCCCGAAGCGTCGCTGTCGGTCGTGAGCAATGCGCCCGAAGGCGTGGCCAGCACCATCGTCGTGCCGGTGCGTGTCGCGAGGGAGACCACGGAGGCTTCGCCATGACCACGGCCCTCATTGCCGAAGACGAAGCACTGCTGCTCAAGGCGCTGCGCGAATTGCTCGCGACGACCTGGCCCGAGCTGGAGATCATCGCCGAATGCGACGACGGCGCGAGCGCGCTCGAAGCCATCGACCAGCACCGTCCGGACATCGCCTTCCTCGACATTCGCATGCCGGGCCTGAGCGGGCTGGAAGTGGCCTCGGCCGCCGCCGAAGCCAGCCCCAACACGCAGGTGGTATTCACCACGGCCTACGATCAGTACGCCATCGACGCTTTCGAGCGGGGTGCCATCGACTACCTGCTCAAGCCGATCACGACCGAACGGCTCACCGCCACCGTGCAGCGCATCAAGGCGCGCGCCGCGGCGGTGCCGGACGCTTCCGCGCTGGCGGCACTGCTGCGCGACCTCAATGCGGGCAGCGGCCCCAACAAGCCGCCGCTCACCTGGATCACCGCCAGCAACGGCCGCGAGACGCGACTGATCATGGTGGACGACGTCGCCTATTTCCGCGCCGACAACAAATACACCGTGGCGATGACCGCCGACGGCGAAGCGCTGCTGCGCACGCCCATCCGCGAGCTGGCCATGATGCTGGACCCGAACAACTTCAAGCAGATCCATCGTTCGACCATCGTCAACCTGCGGGCCGTCGCCTCCATCGTGCGCGACGACACCGGCAAGGGCACGCTGCGCCTCAAGCAACGGCCCGAGACCCTGGTGGTGAGCCAGCCGTTCATGACGCTGTTTCGCCACATGTAAGCCATTCCATCGAAAGTTGCGCCAGAGGTCACCATGAAGAAGTTCATCGTGTTGTTCTGCGCCTTGCTCCTGCTCGCCGGTTGCGAGCAGGGCCGCACCGTGGTCGTGCATTCCATCGTCAACGGCCAGGACGTGCTGTTCAGCAAGGTGCATGTGTTCGGACAGTTCGCGACGTTCCGCTGCATCCGCAGCCAGAGCGGCGAATGCCATTACATGGTCGTAGGCGACGACTGCGCGCCGGCCAGCGCCGCGTGCAGCTCGCCACCCAAGCGTTTCGCCGTGCATGAGGGCGACACCATGAGCTTCACCTCGCTGCCTGCCGGCTTCCAGAGCTGCGTCACCGCTGGCATGGCCCCGGACGGCGACTGCGCGCAGTTCGCCGCCGTGGATCCGCGCGCCACTCCCTGAAGTCACCTCGCCCCCGCAGGCGCGACCTCGCTAGAATCGGGCCTTCGATGCTCGGGGGCTGAAGATGCGGTGGAATCGAAGCAAGGCCTGGCTTGGCGTGATGTTGGCCGTAATGGCGGCGACCGCCTCGGCCACGGGAGCGAAGGGCGACGTCCTGCTCGTACCCGGTCGCGTATGGACGGCTGAAGGCGATGCGGCCCATGCGGGCTGGGCGGTGCTGGTGCACGATGGAGCGATCGCCGCCGTTGGCCCCGCGAACACTATCCATGCCCCCGCCGGCACACAGCGCATCGCCCTGCCGGGCACGACGCTGACGCCGGGCCTGATCGACCTGCACTCCCATGTGTTTCTGCATCCCTACAACGAAACGTTGTGGAACGATCAGGTACTGAAGGAGCCACAGGACTACCGCACGCTGGAAGCCGCCGCGCATGCGCGCGCGACGCTGATGGCGGGCTTCACCACGCTGCGTGACCTCGGCACCGAAGGCGCGGGCTTCGCCGACGTCTCGGTCAAGCGCGCCATCGACGAGGGGATGATTCCCGGGCCGCGGTTGTTCATCGCCACGCGTGCCATCGTCGCCACGGCAAGCTACGGGCCGGGGCCGCGCGGCTTTCGTCCCGACATCGACCTTCCCGGCGGCGCACAGGAAGTGAGCGGCGTGGATGAAGCCATCCGCGCCACACGCGAACAGGCCGGCCACGGCGCGGACTGGATCAAGCTGTATGCCGATTACCGCGTCGGCACCGACGGCAGCACGCAGCCCACGCTGTCGCTCGCAGAAATGAAAGCCATCGTCGAGACTGCGCACCTGTCCGGACGGCCGGTGGCCGCGCATGCTTCGAGCGACGAAGGCGTACATCTCGCCGTGGAAGCGGGCGTGGACAGCATCGAGCATGGCTATGGCGCGAGCGAGGCTACCTTCCGCCAGATGAAGCAGCGCGGCGTGGCGTATGAGCCCACGCTCACCGCGGTGGAAGCCACCGCGCAGTACTTCGAACACTACGTGCCGGGCCAAAGCGAGCCGACCGCGCGCATGCGCGAAGCAGAGCGCGCGTTCCGCACGGCGCTCAAGCTCGGCGTCACCATCGGCAACGGCAGCGACGTGGGCGTATTCACCCACGGTGACAACTGGCGTGAGCCGGCCAACATGGTGCGCGATGGCATGAGCGCGCCGCAGGCCTTGCATGCCGCCACCGACGTGGCTGCGCGCATCCTGCGCCAGCATGACAAGTTCGGCCGCATCGCGCCGGGCCTGCGTGCCGATCTCGCCGCATTCACCGGCGATCCCAGCACGCATATCGAGGATCTCAAGCAGGCCGCCTTCGTGATGAAGGACGGCACCGTTTACCGCACGCCGCAGAACACGCCATGACCGATTATCTGATCCGTCCCATCGAGCCTCGCGACAACGCCGCCA
Organism: Dyella jiangningensis; assembly: GCA_000632805.1. Taxonomy (GTDB): domain Bacteria; phylum Pseudomonadota; class Gammaproteobacteria; order Xanthomonadales; family Rhodanobacteraceae; genus Dyella; species Dyella jiangningensis. Next base: position 3,017,582 of record CP007444.1, read on the forward strand.
TGGCCCGCATCATCCGCACCGTGATGCCTGAGTTCGGTGCCGATGGCCCGGGCTTCGCCATCCACGATGCGGAAGTGGACACCATGTATGAGGCCTATGCGCGACCGCGCAGCGCCTACTTCGTGGTGGAGCGAAACGGCATCGTCATCGGCGGCGGTGGCGTAGCTCCACTGGAAGGTGGCGAGGAAGGCGTCTGCGAGCTGCGCAAGATGTATTTCCTGCCCGAGGCGCGCGGCATCGGCGCAGGCAGCGCGATGATGCTGCGTTGTCTCGACGCGGCACGCGCGCACGGTTTCCGCCACTGCTATCTGGAAACCCTGACCGGCATGGATGCGGCGCAGGCGCTGTATCGCAAACACGGCTTTACCACCCTGTGTGCTCCCATGGGCGGCACCGGCCACTTCAGTTGCGACCAGTTCTACGTACGCGAACTCTGAGGTTTTCGACATGGCCAGCCATGACTCGCGCATCGATGCTTACATCGCCAAGGCGGCGCCGTTCGCACAGCCGATCCTGGAACACCTGCGCAAGATCGTGCACGAGGCCTGCCCCGAGGTGGAGGAAGGCCTGAAATGGAGCATGCCCTTCTTCAGCTACAAGGGCTCGCTCCTGTGCAACATGGCCGCCTTCAGGCAGCATTGCAGCTTCGGCTTCTGGCTGCACAAGGACGTGGTGGGCGAAGCCGATGACCACGGCATGGGCCAGTTCGGCAAGATCACGACGCTGAAAGACCTGCCCGCGAAGAAAACCATGGTCGCGCACGTGAAGAAGGCCATGTTGCTGGTCGATGGCGGCGTGAAGCAGAAGCGCGCCGCAGCCGCCAAGCTGCCTGCGGTCATTCCTGACGAACTCGCGGCCGCGTTCGTGCAACGCAAGCACGCCGCATCGCGCAAGGCCTTCGAAGGTTTTCCGCCCGGCGCGCAACGCGAATACATCGACTGGATCAACGAGGCCAAGACGGATGCCACGCGCCAGAAGCGCCTGGCGACCACACTGGAATGGCTGGCCGAAGGCAAGCGCCGCAACTGGAAGTACGAATCATGTTGACCCCACCCGTCCTGCAGTTCGAAGTCGACGATCCGACCGCCGCCGATGTCGCTCCGCTTATCCAGCAACTGGACGGCTATCTCACCGAGCTGTACCCCACCGGCAATATCCATCCCGTATCGGTGGATGAGCTCACGCAGCCCAACGTCACCTTCCTCACCGCGCGCGTCGACGGCACGCCGGTGGCCTGTGGCGCCTGCGTGCGGCACGAGGACTACGTGGAAGTGAAGCGCATGTACGTGCTGCCCGCCTGTCGGGGCCTTGGCCTCGGCAAGCAGTTGCTCGAAGCGCTGGAACGGGAAGTACAGCGCAGCGGCCACGCCATCATTCGGCTCGAAACCGGCACGGCGCAGGCCGAAGCGCTCGAACTCTACGAACGCGCCGGCTACCGGCGCTGCCCGCCGTTCGGCGACCACCGCGCCAACCCTCTCAGCATCTGCATGGAGAAGTCGCTCGCATGATCCGCATCGCCCGTCCCGACGACGCCGCAGCCGTGCACGACATCTACACGCCGTCGGTACTGCACGGCGTGGAGACCTTTGAAACCGACCTGCCCGGGGCCGATGCCATGCGCGAGCGCATCGTCTCGCGACTTCGACAGTACCCCTGGCTCGTGTGGGAAGAAGAGGGTCGCGTGCTGGCCTATGCCTACGCCAGTCGTTTTCGCGAGCGCGCCGCCTACGACTGGATCGCCGAGACATCCATCTATGTCCACGCCGACGCACGACGGCGCGGCATCGCGCGCAGGCTCTACGGCGTACTGCTGGACGTGATGCAACTGCAGGGCATCAACCAGGCGGTGGGCGTGATTACCCTTCCTGGCGAAAGCAGCGTGGCGATGCATGACGCCATGGGATTCACGCCAGCCGGCGTATGGCGCAGCTGTGGCTACAAGCTCGGCCAATGGTGGGACGTGGGCGTGTGGCAGAGGCAGCTGCGGGTGCCGGAGAACCCTCCTCGACCTGTCGTGCCGTTTGCCGAGCTGCGCGAGACACCCGATTGGGTGGAATTGCTGCGCCGCGCCAACGGCTGACGATTCGGGTCGAAGCCGTTGTGGGAGCGCACCCTGTGCGCGACCGCAGCGTCCAGGCTTTCGGTGGGACCGGGCTGTCGCGCACAGGGTGCGCTCCCACAATGGTTTTACGGCGGGCCGAGCGCCTATCCGCCGCCTCGGCTACCATTCCGTCTTTGGCATTCCCGAGGACGTTCCATGCAGCTCAATCAGGTCAAGGCGATCATCACCGGCGGCGCCTCCGGTCTCGGCCACGCGGTGGCGCAGTTCCTGGTCGCCAACGGTGGCAAAGTCGCGCTTTTCGACGTCAACGAAGAGAAGGGCCAGGAAGCCGCCAAGTCGCTGGGTGGGCACTTCTACCGCACGGACGTCACCTCCGAAGAGGGCGTGAGCGCCAATGTGGCCGCCGCGCGCGAGGCCATGGGCGGCCTGAACGTGGTGGTGAACTGCGCGGGCATCCTCGGTGCCGGCCGCATGCTGGGCAAGGACGGCCCGATGCCGCTGAACACCTTCGCCACCACCGTGATGGTGAACCTGGTGGGCAGCTTCAACGTCGCCAAGGCCGGCGCGTCGCTGATGCAGAACAACGACGCGGGCGAGGACGGCGAGCGTGGCGTGATCATCAATACCGCTTCCGTGGCCGCCTTTGAAGGCCAGATCGGCCAGGCCGCCTACTCCGCCTCCAAGGGTGGCGTGGTCGGCATGACGTTGCCGATGGCGCGCGAGCTGTCGCGTTTCGGCATTCGGGTGGCGACCATCGCCCCGGGCATCTTCTGGACCCCGATGGTGGACGGCATGCCGCCACAGGTGCAGGAGTCGCTGTCGGCCTCGATTCCGTTCCCGTCGCGCCTGGGCAAGCCGGAGGAGTTCGCCAACACGGTGGGCTTCATCCTCGGCAACCGCTACATCAACGGCGAGACCATCCGTCTCGACGGTGCGGTGCGTCTGCAGCCGAAGTAAATCCGGATCGGAGCTGCTCGCGAATCATCTTCAACGCAGCGATCCAGATACGGCCCCACTCTTTCATTACCTACTCCAAACACTGACTTCCCATGAAAGCTTCCGACGTCAAGAAAGGCAACGTGGTCGAACACGATGGCACCGTCTACCAGGTGCGTGACATCGAGCGCAGCTCGCCGACGGCTCGTGGCGGCAACGTCACGTTCCGCTTCACCATGTATTCGATCCCCGGTGGCCGCAAGTTCGACCTGAGCCTGCGCGCCGATGACGACCTCAAGGAAATGGACCTGCTGCGCCGCGCGGCCAACTTCTCGTACATGGATGGCGATGCTTACGTCTTCATGGACAACGAGGATTACACGCAGTACACGCTGGGCCCTGAACTGGTGGGCGACAACGCCGGCTACATCGTGGAAGGCGTGGAAGGCTATTACGTGCAGGTGATCGACGATGCACCGGTCGGCCTGCAGGTGCCGACCAGCGTGACGCTGACCGTGGTGGACACCGCGCCGGAACTGAAGGGCGCCAGCGCCACCAAGCGCACCAAGCCGGCCAAGCTCAACACCGGCATTGAGATCCAGGTGCCCGAGTACATCACCAACGAAGAGAAGGTGTGGGTGAACACGCTGACGGGCGAGTTCGCCGGCCGCGCCTGATTCTTCAAGCGATTTGCGACGACGACGGCGTCCGGTGTTCCGGGCGCCGTTTTCGTTTTGCTTGACCTTGCCTGCGTGCTGCGGCAGCTTCGCATCATTCCCTCGCGACGTGACCGCCATGCTGTCAAACCGTGCCCGGCTTGCGCTGCTGTCCTTGATGTTGCTTCTGCTGAGCGCGTGCGCGCCGGCGCCCGTGCGCAACCCCATCGCGCAATGGGTGCCTTCACCGAATTTTGACCAGCGCCGCCCGGTGCTGATCGTGGTGCATTTCACCGATGAGCAGTCCGCCGAACAGGCGCTGCACACGCTGCGCACCGCCAACAGCGGTGGTCCCGTGAGTTCGCATTACCTGGTCGGCAACGATGGCCGCATCTATCAACTGGTGGCCGATAGCCAACGCGCATGGCACGCCGGCGCCGGACACTGGGGCACCATCACCGACGTCAATTCGGCATCCATCGGCATCGAGCTCGACAACGACGGCCACTCTCCTTTTACGAAGGCGCAGATCGACAGCCTGCTGCGCCTGCTTGCCGACCTCACCGATCGGCTGCGCATCCCGCGCACCCAGATCATCGGGCACGAAGATCTTGCCCCCGGACGCAAGGACGACCCGGGCCCCCGCTTTCCCTGGCAGCTGCTGGCCGACGCCGGCTTCGGCCTGTGGCCGCGCGGCGTGCTTGCCGATCCACCCCCTGGCTTCGATCCATGGATGGCCCTGGGCCTGATCGGCTACCCGCTGGATGACCGCGCCGCGACGGTGCGCTCGTTCCATCACCACTTCCGCGGCATGGACGGCAACGAGCTGGATGCGCAGGACCTGCGGGTGCTCTATGCGCTGTCGCGCAAGCTCGGCGCCGGGGGCGAGTGAGCACGCTGCGCCGCACGCTCCTCGCCGTATTCGTCGCGTGGGCTTCAGGGACGCTGGGGCAAAATGGCGCCATCGTTTAGGAGCGAACGAAGCGTCATGCCCTCGAGCGGTTATTCCCTGCGCGCCACGGTCGTCGACAGCCTGTTGACCGCCAAGCGGCCAGATGTGCCCGTGCGCGTGGTGGTCCGCAATACGGCGGCGGTGATCCTGCCGCTGGTGATCGGACTCGCCAGCGGGCATCCGGGCATTGGCCTCGGGATCGCGGCCGGCGCGCTGGACACCATGTTCTCCGACCAGCCGGGGCCGTACCGCCAGCGGCTGACGCGACTCCTGCTCGCCTCGCTTGCCGCCGGGCTGGCTTCGTTGATCGGCTTTCTGATCGGCGATCAATTGATACCGATGCTGATCGCCACGGCGGTGTTTGGCTTTCTCGGCGGTCTGGTGGTGGTGTTTGGGCCGGACATGACCCGCGTGGGCATGACCAGCATGATCCTGCTCGTGGTCACGGCCGCCACGCCACGGCCGTTGGGTGAAGCCATCGCCGCGGCCAGCCTGATCTTCGCCGGCGGACTGCTGCTCACCGTGTTTTCCGTCGCCGCGTGGCCGCTGCAGCGCTACCGTCCGGAGCGCCATGCGCTTGCCGACGTCTATCGTGGCCTTTCCTCGCTGGCGCGGCAGCAGGCGCACGACGATGCCGACGTGCCCGCGCTTACCGACGCCATGACCACGTTGCAGCACACGCTGCTTGGTCGTCACCACGCGCGCGGGCGCGCCATGGAGGCGTTCGGCGTCATGCTGGAGCTGGCCGAACGCATCCGCCTGGAACTCACCGCCATGGCCGAGCTGCGTGCCAGCGCGTCCATCCACGCGATGTTCCGTGGCGATGCGGCGCGTGTGCTGGCGGCCATCGCCGATGCCCTGGAAGCCGGTGAACCACCGGCGCAGGCCGAACGCGCACTGCAGACGCTGCAAGCGAGCGAGAACGCGTTGCTGGGCGACGGCGGCAACGCTGACGGGCTCGCCATGCATATCCACGCACTGTCCGGCCAGCTCGCCGCCGCGGTGCGTAACGCGAACTGGGCCGGCAGCCGCGGCGAACTTCGCGCCGCCGCCGCCGAGACACCGCTGCCTGCCGCGCTGCGCAGCAGCTCCGCGCGCGCCACCTTGAGCGCCAATCTCACGCCACACTCGGTGGCGTTTCGCCACGCCATCCGTAGCGCCGTCACGCTGAGCGCCACCTTGTTCGTCGCGCGCCAGCTCGCGCTCCCCCACGGCTATTGGCTGCCGATGACGGCCGCCATCGTGCTGCGCCCCGACTTCGCGGCGACCTTCAATTTCGGCCTGCTGCGCGTGGTCGGTACCGTGCTTGGCCTGGTGCTTACCACGGCGCTGCTGCACTTCACGCCCCACGACGTGTGGGCGCACCTCGCACTGATGGCGGTGTTGTGCATGTCATTCCGCTATCTCGCCACTGCGCACTACGGCGTGGCGGTGGCCGCGCTCACCGGCACGGTGGTCATCCTGCTCTCGTTCGAGGGCGTGAATTCCGGCGATGCCGTGGTCGATCGCGTGATCAACACCGCGCTTGGCAGTGGCTTCGCGTTGCTGGCCTACGTGCTCTGGCCGACGTGGGAACGCGGCCGCGCCCGCGCCGCGCTGTCCGACATGCTCGACGCGTATGCCGACTACCTGCACGCACTGGCGCGCCCCGAGCGACGCGATGGCCGCCGCGAGGCACGCACGGCCGCGCGTACCGCACGCAGCAACGCGCAGGCCTCGCTGGATCGCATGCGTTCTGAGCCTGCCACGCCACAGCCGCTGCTGGAACTGGCCACCGCGCTGTTCTCCAACGGCAATCGCCTCGCTCGCACGGCGATGACGCTGGAAGCCTTGATCGATGATCACAACAACCTGCCGGAAACTGCGGAAATGTGCGCCTTCGTCGACCACGCCTCGTCGGCGCTGCACGAAATCGCCTCGGCGCTGCGCATGCAGCGCACACCCGAGCGTCTGCCCGACCTGCGCGGTTTGCAGCGCACGTATGCAGCTCTGTTGAACATGGGTGAGGATCGCCAGGCGGCCGATCTGCTGATGCGCATCACGGACCGTCTGGTCGATAACGTGAATACGCTGGCGCATATCACGGGGCGCAATCGGCATAGGTCGGCGGCGACGGTGTGATTATCGTCTTCGTGTCGTTGAAGTAGTCGCCTCTTCGCGCGGAAGAGGGTGACCCTGGTGAGCCATCGCTCACATGATCGTGTTCTGCCGCGCATTCGATGGTTTCGCCAGTATGCTCGCCTGCGGCGGGCTTCCACTCGCCTGCCGGCGAGCGGGTAACTTCTCTTTGTCTCGCCAAAGAGAAGTCACCAAGAGAAAGGCGACCCTGATGTCCCGCCCCTTCGGGGGCGCGGCCGGGAGGCGGGGTGGATCGACAGGGCGTCCTGCCCTGACGATCCACTGGCCGGCATCCTTGCCGGCCACCCTTCGGGCTATTCCGCCTCCCGACCGCTCGGGACATAAGGGACCGGTTACGGGCTCGAGCCGCTACGCGGCTCATCGCACCGCGAAGCCTCCGCGGCACTTCGCACCCTTGTGGGAGCGCACCCTGTGCGCGACTGCGGCCTCACCTTTCGCATCGCCAGTCGGCTTTTGCCGCACCCGTCAGCAGCATGAGACATGACATCAAATAGCGGCTAGTCCGAGAGCAAATGGACAGCTCTCATCCGCCGATGAGCGTCTACGCGCCCACCAGCAACGGCAAGATCTGCTCCCTGCTCAACCTCGCGATCAACAGATCACCCGGCGCCGCCGGATCGACCCACCGAAGCTCTTCAATTTCTGCCCGCGCCTCGACCTGCCCTTCAACGCGCACCTCATACACCTCAGCCTCCACCACGTGCCCCGGCTCATTGGCGGCAGGTGCACTGAAGCGTCCCATCCAACGCGCTCCCTCGCGCAGCATCGTGCAACCGAGTTCCTCGTGCAGCTCGCGAGCCAGCGTGTGCAGGTCATCGCGGTCGTCTGCATCGCGCTTGCCGCCAGGCTGCTGCAGCACTTCGGCGCCACGCTTGCGCACCATCAGCACGCGGCCTTCCGCGTTGCGTATGACCGCGGCGACGATGCGGATCAGCTTTGTCGAGCTCACAACCGCGAGAACGCCCACGACTGCATACGGCCGTCCTTGTACGGCATCACGCCGTGGAACGGGCGCGGATCCTCGTCGAACACCAGCGGCAGGAAGTGGCGGTCGCCCTCCCACATCGGCAAGTCCATCAGGCGGTCCAGCGGCACCCATTCCAGCGTGCCTTCGTGATTGCCCTCGTGCGGCGTGCCGCTGTAGCGGTCGATCACGAAGATGAAGCCCAGCCAGTCCTCGCCATGCTTGCCGAAGCCCGGCCAGTTGAGCGTGCCGCGCAGCGACATGGATTCGCAGACGATGCCCGCCTCCTCCTGGATCTCGCGGCGCATGCAGGCGGCGATGTCCTCGCCCGGCTCCATCTTGCCTCCCAGGCCGTTGTACTTGCCCAGGTGCATGTCGTCCGGGCGGGAGTTGCGGTGGATCATCAGGACCTGTCGGCGATCAGGCGACAGCACGTAACCGAGCGTGGCGACGATGGGCGTGTAGGGCATGGGCGGTGACCCCGGGGGAAACGCCAAGTTTAAAACATGACTCGCCCGGGCTTGCGTCCATCGCACCTGGCCGGCGACCATCACGGTTATGCCCACGTCATCCAACCGACGTCCGCTGCTTTGCCCCCTGCCCTGGCCCTCGCTGGTGCCGCTGCTGTTGCTTGCCGGCCTGGCGGGCTGCGACCGGCAGGCGCGCGCCGTGGACAGCACCGAGCAGGTTTTCGAAGGCCAGAATTTCCGCGTGGTGAACGTCGACCTCAAGCGCGAGATGCTGAGCCTGCACTGGAAAGACCCCGACAACGGCGAGCCCTACGGCACCATCAACGCCTTGCGCCAGTGGGGCATGTCGCACGGTCGACGCATGCTGTTTGCCGCCAATGCCGGCATCTACGATCGCCAAAACGCCCCGCTAGGCTTGTATGTGGAAAACGGCAAGACGGTCGTGCCGCTCAATCTCGCGCACGGCAACCCGGCTTCGGGCAATTTCTCGCTGCTGCCCAACGGCGTGTTCGCCGTCTATCCCGACGGCCATGCCGCCGTGCATACCAGTGCCGCCTTCAAGGCGGACGGCAAGCCGGTGCGATGGGCCAGCCAGTCGGGACCGATGCTGGTGATCGACGGCAAGCTCAACGACCAGTTCATCGACGACTCCAACAGCCTGAAGTGGCGCAGCGGCGTGTGCGCGAAGACCCCGCACCACGTGGTGTTCGCCGTCAGCGAGGCGCCGGTGAACTTCCATACGTTCGCGCGATTGTTCAAGGAAGAACTCGGCTGCCGCGATGCGCTGTATCTGGACGGCACCATCTCGCAGTTCTACGTGGATGGCGAAGGCTATGCCGGCGCGCCGACATTCATGGTGAAGCCCTACGCCGGCATCTTCGCCGTGTTCGCGCAACCCACGCCCTGATCCTGGCGCGCTCTCGCTGCCCGGTTCCTTCCTTACACAACGCCACCAACGGATCGAGCATCGCGCGCCATGACCCAACCACGACGTTTCCGCTGGCTTCGTTACCTCATCGGCACCGTGCTGATCCTTATCGTCGGCGCGCTCGCGGCAGGATGGTTCCTGCTGGCCGGCAGCCGCGCCAGGCTGGATGGCGAAGTGCGCGTCGCCGGGCTGGGCGATGCGGTGGCCATAACGCGCGACGCCTTGGGCACGGCCACGCTGCAAGGCAAGAGCCGCGACGACATCAGCTACGCGCTCGGCTACGTACACGGCCAGGAGCGCTTCTTCGCGATGGACCTGATGCGGCGCCTGCCTGCCGGCGAGCTTTCCGAACTGGTGGGCGCCAAGGCGCTGGATACCGACATCAACCACCGCCGCCATCGCCTGCGCGCCGTGGCCGAAGCGGCGTATGCCGCGCTGCCGCCGGAGCAGAAGCGCACGCTCGACCTCTACGCATCGGGCGTCAACGCCGGCCTCTCGCATCTGCACGTGAAGCCTTGGGAATACCTGCTGCTCAACACCAAGCCGCAACCGTGGCGTCCGGAGGATTCGTTCCTGGTGATCGCGGCGATGTATCTGGACCTCAACGGTGACGGCCGCAACGAGCGCGAGCTGCACATGGCTCAGTTGCGCGCGACCTTGCCGCGACCCGTGGCAGATTTCCTGCTGTCGCCCGATCCCGATTGGGAGGCGCCGCTCAAGGGTGATCTCTCGCGCCCGCCGGTTATCCCCGGTGCCGAGGTATTCGACCTGCGTCATGCAGAACCCGCCACGCGCGCCGACAGCACCGCGCTTACCGCCGCCCTGCTGCCGGCGCTCGACCAGGCGCGTCCCGGCAGCAACAGCTTCGCGGTCTCCGGCAACCTGACCGAGACGGGCGCCGCCATTCTCGCCAACGACATGCACCTGAGCCTGCGTGTGCCGAACATATGGTTTCGCGCACGGCTGCGTTATCCCGATCCGACCGCGCCCGGCGGCCAGCGCGACGCCAGCGGCGTCACCCTGCCCGGCACGCCGGCCTTGGTCGTCGGTTCCAATGGCCAGGTGGCCTGGGGTTTCACCAACAGCTATGGCGACTGGCTGGACTGGGTGCGCGTGCAACGCGATCCGAACGATGCCAGCCATTACAAGGTGGCTGACGGCTGGGCCAGCATCGAGACGCACGGCGAAATCATCCGCATCAAGGATGCGCCCAGCCATACGCTGAAAGTGGAAATGACGCGTTGGGGCCCGATCATGGGCAAGGACACCGACGGCACGCCCCTCGCGCTGGCCTGGGTGGGTGATCGTCCGCGCGGCTACAACATCAACGTGATGCAGCTGGAACACGCGCCCACCATGCGCGCAGCGCTGGATCTCGCCTCTACCATGGGCATGCCGCCGCAGAACCTGCTGGCAGCCGATGCTGCCGGCCATATCGGCTGGACGATTACCGGCAACTGCATTCCGCTGCGCAAGGGTTTCGACCCGAGGGGCCCGGCGGACTGGTCCACGCCGGATACGGGCTGGATGGGCTGCGCCGATGCATCGCAATACCCTCGTATCGAGGATCCATCGGATGGCCGCCTGTGGACGGCAAACAACCGCACCGTCGATGGCACCGAACTCGAAATGGTGGGCAACGGCGGCCACGATCTTGGCGCACGCGCACAGCAGATCCGCGACGACCTGCGCGGCCGCAACAGCTTCACGCCCGGCAACCTGCTGGACATCCAGCTCGACAACCGCGCCGTGATGCTCACGCGCTGGCAGCGATTGCTGCAGGACACGCTCGCCGGCACGCACGATCCCGGCCTGGAGCAGCTTCGCCAGCTCACCGCCACCTGGACCGGCCGCGCGGCCATTGAAAGCGTGGATTACCGTCTGGTGCGCGCCTTCCGCGACAAGGTGAAGGAAGCCACGCTTGCACCGTTCGTGGCGCAGGTGAAGGCCAGGTACGACGACTTCGCGTGGCCCGGCATGATCGACGCCGAAGCCGCGGTGTGGGCGATGCTGCGCGACCGCCCCGCCAACCTGCTCGATCCGAAGTACGACAACTGGAATGCCCTGCTCACCGCGGCCGCACACGAGGTGGTGGACGAACTCGGCAGCCAGCCCGGCGGCCTCGCCGCGCGTACGTGGGGCGAGTACAACCGCACGCAAATCCGCAACCCGCTGTCGCGTGCGCTGCCTTCCTTCCTCGGCCGCGCGCTCGACATGCCGGACGAACCCGTGGCCGGCGATCACAACATGCCGCGCGTCGTCTCGCCGGGGTTCGGCGCCTCCGAACGCCTGGACGTGATGCCAGGCCACGAGGCACAAAGCATCCTGCACATGCCGGGCGGACAGAGCGGCCATCCGTTGTCGCCTTACCACGGCGCCGGCGAAGAGGACTGGGTAAATGGACGTCCAACACCGCTGCTGCCGGGCCCGGACCAGCACACGCTGACGCTGATGCCGGCCTCGTCATAAGCGGTGAAACGAGGTGTTCGCGACGGAAGAGCGAACGCATTTTGCGTCTTGCAAGTGAGCAGGGATGGCGTCAGCGGCCTCGACGGGCGGTGGGCAGCATCACGCTCTTGGGTATCGCGAAGACCTCGTCGTCGAGCGATACCTGCTCGAAACTCACGGTCTGCATGCGATAGCGGTGTTCGGCGAGGTCACGCGCGTCGAACGCGAGCACGACGCCCGTGGTGGCATCGATCCAGAATTCGCCCTGGTCGGTGCCATGCGGACCGCCGCGTTCGGCGTGGCGGTAACGCCAGCCGGTCGCCTGTCGCCCGGCAATCGTCTTGCTCTCCAGCTCCTGGCATGGAAAACCGAGATCCCAGCAGGGGCGTTTCGGATCAAGTCTGGTGACGCGACCGATCGCCACGCCACCCGCCGGTATGGCCTGGTGCGAGTTGGGCCGGATCAGCCAGGCATGATCCTTGTCGCGCAGGATGCGTCCACGCATGTCCGGTCCCGCGTCGAAGTCCACGCGCACCTTGTCGCCGCTGAGCCAGGTGGTCAACACCATCGACCCTTCGCGCGCTACGCTCGCTGTGGCGGCACGAATGCCATCGCCCGTGATGACGGAAGCCAGCTTGATGTCCTTCGGCTCGTCCGCGGCAAGCGCACTTGGCAGCACGCAGGCCATGGCGAGCAGCGCAAGGCCGCGCCACAGGAGTCGCCGACTTCGCAACGTCACGGCAGCAACCCGCTGTCGCGGATCGGCGTCTGCATGCGAACCATCGCCTGCGTGGCGATGGGCAGCCGCCCGCTCTCCAGCATGGCGACTTCCTGCGCACTCATGCCTTGATAGAAGGCCAGCCGGTAGACGCCGAGGATGATCTTGTCGATCACCGGCACGATCATCTTGTAGCCGTACACCACGCGGATCTTCAGCACGTTGGCATCCTGCACCGTCAACCCGCTGCGGCCGCCGGTCGATGTGGAGCGATAAGGCAGGCTGTCGTTGGGAATCGCATCGACGCCGTCGAACTGGCGCACCTTCCAGTCGGCGAATGCGGCCTTGGTCGGGCTGATGACCTGGATCTGCGCAGCGAGTGGATTGAGCGCATCGGCATAAGCTTTCGCATAGGCGCCCAGCACGGCGGCATTGCCTGCCTCGGTGCTGTAAAGCGGCATGAGGCCGCGCGCCAGGCCCACACGCATGGCATCCATTTCCACACCATGCGTGGCTCCGTTGCGCGCGGCTTCCAGCGCGGCATAGTCGACCAGGCTCTTGGCCCGATAGAACAGGATCATCTGGAAGATGCCCAGCAGGAACGTGCCGAACACGACCATCACCACGCAGGTTTCGACCACGCTCTGGCCGCGCTGCCGCTGCCGGACGGAACGCCGCTTCATGGTCCGCGGCCCGCATCCGTGGACGTTGGTGCGGGTGCGCGACTGCCATCGGACGCCGACGTGAGGCGCGCAATGCCATCCACAAGCTGCGTGCTCTGCTGCTGCAGCGTGGGATCGTTGCCGTTTGCATCGACCGCGCTTTCCGAGAATGCAGCCGCCGCCTGGCGCAGACGCAACACGCCCAGGTTGTGCCAGGCCTTCGCGTGCTTGGGCTCGATCTTCAACGCCTGCTGATAGGCATCCACCGCCTGCTCCGGCTGCCCCATGCGCACATACGCATTGCCGAGGCGAAACCAGGCGTCGGCATTGGTCGGCAGCTGGTTGGCGAGCTTCTGGTAGCTCGCCAGCGCCTGTTCGGGACGTCCGCCTGACGCGTCGCGCTCGGCCTGCTCCTGCAGCGCCTTGATGCCAGCCAACGTGGGCTTGGGTGAACTGGACGATGCACAGGCAGCGAGCAAGGCGCAGGCCAGTGCTGTCATCGCGATGCGCAGCGTGTCACTCATGCGGACTCCCATATCCATGCGTCTCCCAGGCTGGGCTTCAGGCGGCTCAGCGCGCCCGATGCGAATTCAATGGTTTGGTGGGCGCCGCGCGCGCGGCGCATTCGCCAGGGCTCGACATGCTCATGGCAATCGATCACACCGCCGCTGCGGTCGAGAAACACCAGGTCGAGCGGATACCGCATGCCGATCGTGTGGACGCTGCCGCATGGCACCAGCCACAAGGCTTCGCCGCGTTCGACACTCAGCGGCGCGCGTCCCAGTAACCCGCGCAGGCGCGACCAGGGTCGATCAGCGCGCCAGGCCTTCGTTGCAATCAATTGCCCACCGCTTCGGATGACGCCGCACCTCACAAAATGCCCTCCTCCTGCATGCGCAGGAAGATGAAGTAGCCGAGCATCAGGAAGATCAGCGGAAAGAAGAACATCACCAGCGGCAGCATCATCTTGACGGGCGCTTCCAGCGCCAGTTTCTCCGCGCGCAGGAAACGTTCCTCGCGGCGTTGCGATGCCTGGGCGCGCAAGGTGTCGCCCAGGCTGGCCCCGACGCGATCGGCCTGGATCAGCGTGCCGGTGAAGCTCGAGATCTGCGGCATGTCCATGCGTTCGGACATGCGCGACAGCGCCTCGGAACGCGGCAGCCCCGAGCGCACGTCGCGCAGCAGACGGGTAAATTCCTGCCCCAACGGGCCTGGCGGACCCTTCTGCGTGGCCTGCTCGATGCCGCCCGTGACGTTGAGCCCCGCCTCCACCGCCATCGTGATGAAGTCGAGGTAGACCGGGAGGTCCTTGATCACCTGGCGTCGCCGTTTGTTGCGACGCTCGCCCAGCCACAGGTTCGGGTAAAACCAGCCCAGCACCGCACCGAAGCCGATCGCGCTGACATAGAGCGTCAGCCCCTGCGCCTTGAGCAGCCCGAGCAGCAGCCACATGAACAGCGCCACCAATCCCGCGGCCACGACGCGCAGGCCCCACAACTGTTCCGGGCTGAGCACGAAATCCTGTCCGGCCGTCTGCAGTTCGCGATGCGCGCGCTCCAGTTTGTCCGGCGTCAGGCGTGGACCGATCACGAAGGTGGCCGCGTTGACCAACGGCCAGATCATGCGCAGCCCGAACGGCAGCGGATCCTGGAAATGGCGATCGGCCTGGGGCACTTCGCGCATGAAGCCATACACCGACCAGATGACCAGGCCGATGCAGGCGCCCGCGCATACGGAAAGCACGATGAGCAGGAAGGTCATATGTCGATACTCATGATCTTGCGACACATGCGGTAACCCAGGTACTCCATCACCGCGCAGATGGCGATGACCACCCAGCCGATGGGCGTGTGGTACATGGCCCGCATCGTGTCGGGATAGGCGAACGTCAGAAAGGCGATCAGCCCGGCCGGCATCATGGCCATCACGATGCCTTGCAAACGTCCCTGCGCGGTGAGCGACTTCACCTTGCCTTCCATGATCTGCCGTCGCCGCAAGGTGTCCGAGAGCGATGCGAGAATCTCGGCAAGATTGCCGCCGACCTCGCGCGAGATGCCTACCGCCGACACGAACAGCGCCACGTCCTGCACCGGCACGCGCTCGTTGAAATGCGTCAGCGCATCATCGAGCTTCACGCCCATGCGCTGTTCGCGCAGCACCAGTGCGAACTCCTGCGCGAGGGGCGGTTCGATATCGCGCGCCAGGCTTTCGAGCGCAGGCGTAAACCCCAGGCCTGCCCGCATGCTTCCGGCAATCATCATGAGTCCGTCCGGCAGCTGCGACTGGATGCGATCCACACGCCGCTGGCGCATCCACGTGTAGACCTTTTTCGGCAGCACGAAGATCAGCACCAGCACGGCGCCCGCCAGCAACGGATTGCCGGTCGCCGCCCACAACACCAGGGGCAGCAGCACCATCGCGATCACGTTGAAGCGGAACAGGTTGCGCGTGTCCATGAACATGAACATGTCGGCGAGGTTGAACCTCGCCTGCTCGGTGAACGTCTCCTGGTAACGCCCCCAGAACACGGTGGACGAGCGCGCCATCAGGAACCCCACCAGGGTCACGCAAGCGAATACGGCGATGGCGATGCCAAGCATGTCAGCGCTCCTCGCCTTCGGGACGGAAGATGCCCAGGTCGACGGACACCCCCCGGGCCGCCAGTTCCTCGTAGAACTCCGGGACCGAGCCCGTGGCGGCGAACTGGCCGCGTACCTTGCCACCCGGCCCACCCTGGTCGCGCGCGCGGAACACGAACAGGTCCTGCGTCTGGATGGTGCCGCTCTCGATGCCGGTGATCTCGCAGATGTGCGTGATCTTGCGCGAGCCACAGGGGAAGCGTCGCTGGTGGATGATGAGATCGATGGCCGACGCGATCTGCTCGCGCACCACCACCATCGGCAGGTCCATGCCCGACATCATCACCATCACCTCAAGGCGCGACAGTGCATCGCGCGGCGAGTTGGCGTGCGCCGTGGTCAGCGAACCCTCGTGCCCGGTATTCATCGCCTGCAGCATGTCCAGCGCTTCGCCGCCACGGCACTCGCCCACCACGATGCGATCCGGTCGCATGCGCAAAGCGTTGCGCACCAGGTCGCGGATGGTGATCAACCCCTTGCCCTCCACATTGGCCGGCCTCGACTCCATGGCCACCAGATTGGGCTGGTTGAGCTTGAGTTCGGCCGCGTCTTCGATGGTGACGATGCGTTCGTGGTCGGGAATGAAGTTGGAAAGAATATTCAGCAGCGTGGTCTTGCCCGAGCCGGTGCCGCCCGTGACGACCACGTTGCGGCGCTCGCGCACCGCCACCTGCACGAATTCCAGCATCTCGCGGTTGATCGAGCCGTACTTGAGCAAGTCCTCGCCACTGAGCTTGCGCTTGCTGAACTTACGGATGCTGATGCTCGGACCACGCAGCGCGACCGGCGGAATCACGGCATTCACGCGCGAGCCATCGGTAAGGCGGGCATCGACCATCGGCGAGCTTTCGTCGATGCGTCGGCCGATGGGCGCAACGATACGCTCGATGGCGGCGATCACCGCCTTGTCGTTGGTGAAGATCACCGGCGACTTCTCGATGCGGCCGGAGCGCTCGATGAAGATCTCGTCGTGGCAGTTCACCATCACTTCGGTCACGGTGTCGTCTTCGAGCAAATCCTCGAGCGGCCCCAGGCCAATGGCCTCGTCGAGCACTTCCTTGGCCAGGCGACGGCGATTGATGGTCTTGGGCAGTTCCTCGACGAACTCGCGATCGATGATCTCCTCGATCAGCGCCGCCGTCTTGCTGCGAAGCTCCTCATCGCTCATGCCCCGTACGTCCACGCGTCGAAGATCCATCTGCCGCACCAGTGATTGATGCACGCGCGTGCGCCACTCCAGCATGTCCGGCGGCATCACCACCGTGGAAGGCACGTTGGTGGCCTCGGCGCGTGTCGCTCCTGGCTCCGGCAGGTCGGCCTGCGGCTCATGGTTCGACGCCGCCTGCAACGGTCCTTTCACATGGTCGCTAGGCGCTTCGGCCAGCACGCGCAGGCGATAGGCGCCGATCAGTACGATGTCGTCGCGCTGCAGCGGGCCGTGTTCGCTCTGCACCCGCTCGCCGTTGACCGTGATGGGCGCGCGGCTGCTCAACACCTCGATGAACACACCCATCTTGCGCGCACTGAGCGTCGCGTGTTCCTTGGCGATGTTCCATCCCTGCAGGATGACCAGATTGTCCTCGCCTCGCCCGATGCCGCAGCTCGTATTCAGGCACCGCACCTGGCGCGGGTCGCGGTTGGCCGTTTCGATCAAAACCTCGAACATGCATCCACCTCAATCGACGATATCGCTGCCGGCCACCTTGCGCATGTCGTCGCGCAGGTGGTCGCTCTTTTCGATCAATTCATGGTTCTTGGGCGACGCGGCATCGATCACCACCGGCGTCACGAAGATCACCAGGTCGGTGCGGTTGCGCTGGAAATTGCGTGAACGGAACAGCGAACCGAGGATCGGCACATCGCCCAGGCCAGGCATCTTGTCGAAGGTCTTGGAAGCCGTGGCATCCACCAGGCCTGAAATCACGATGGAATCGCCTTCGTGCACGTTGAGCTGCGCGCTGGCGCGACGCGTGATGAATCCGGGGTAGCCCTGCACGTTGACGCTGGGGTCGATGCGGCTGATCTCGGTCTCGATGTCGGTGGAGATATCGCCGCTGGCGCTCACGATGGGGGCGATGTGCAGCTTGATGCCGTACTGCTTGTACTCCACCGTGGTTTCACCCAGGCCCTGCGTGATGGGAATGGGCACTTCGCCACCCACCAGGAAGTCGGCAATGCCGCCGCTGCGCGCGGCCAGCTGCGGCGAGGCCAGCTCCCATGCGTTGCCGGTCTGCTCCATGATGTTGATCTGCGATCCGATCGACGTGGCGATGCCGAAGAAGGACGCGGTTCCCGGTACGCGCAATGGCAACTTCGCCGCCTGTCCGGCCGCATCGATGCCCTTGAAGGCGGGATCGGTGAGGCGATAGTAGGGATTGGTTACCCAATCGTGCACCAGCCCGCCGCCGGGGCCGGCGATCATGCTGTCCCACTTGATGCCAAGGTCGCTCATGGCTTTCTTGTCGAACTCCATGATGCGCACCTGCATCATCACCATCGGCTTCATGTCGACCGCGTTCGTGCTGGTGAAATCCAGCACCTGCGGATAGAGCTTCTTGATCGCCGCCACCTTGGCCGCATCGCCCGGCGAAAGATCGTTGCCCGTCATCACCACGTTGCCACCCACCGCATTGACGCGGATGGCGCTGCCATCGCCGACCAGTCGGCCGACAAGATCCGCCGCCTGGTCCGCGTTGCCCGCCACCACGTGCACGCTCACGCTGCGCTGTGTGCCATCGCTCATCCACAGCTGCACCGACGTGTCGCCCGGTTCGTTGGCGATGAGCACCATTTCCTTGGTCCCGATCACCTTGACCTGCAGCAGCTTGCCGTCGCCTACGGCAACGCGGCTGAGCGCGCCCGGCGCCTCCTGCACCAGGGCCTGTCCCGCATACATGCTCACGGCATCCGGGATGACCTTGCTGGCGCCCTGCGCGGCCGCCTCCGATGGCCTGGTCGATACGCCCACTCCCATGACGAACATGCCGAGCAGCAATACGTTTCCGATTCGCTTGATCGCTTCCATGCTTACTCTTTCCCGCCAATGATGAATTGGATGCCCGAACCACTGACGACGGGTCGCCCCATCCGCAGGAGATCCGCCTTGCTGAGCGTCTCCAGGCCAAACGCTTCCTTGTTGCCCGCGCTGCGGAGCATGACGCGCAGCTCGCCGACCTTCATGGCCATGCCGAGCCGTTGTGCGTCGTTGGGGGTCAGGCCCAGCGTCAGGTTGGAATAGCTCTCATCGTCGCCCGACGGCTTGACGCCCTGCGCACGCTTGCCGGTGGCCAACACCAGCACGTCGCCCAGCAGCGGACGGATCTGGTCCTTGCCGGCCGCATCGCCCGAGAGCAGCAGCATGATGTCCACGTGATCGCCCGGGACGATCAGGCCCGACACCGAGCCCGATTCATCCACGCTGATGGTGTAGGCGACCTTGCCCGGGTCGATCACCGTCGAGAAATGATCGCTGACGAGATCGATCGCGCTTCCCGGGATCGGTGCGCCTTTCGTCAGGGGAGAGCGCAAGAGCTGCCCGAGATAGTTCTGGTAGTTCTCCGGGGTCAACGCATCGGCAGGCACGAATTCCTGCGGTACGTCGCGCGTGGCAACATCGTTTTCGCTGAGCAGCGCGCCTTTTTCAAGGTCGTTGACGGGAACCACTACGGTGCGCGTCGCCTGCGGCGCGACCTGGGTACGTTCGGCCACCTTGTTGTTGATGTAGTGCACCGCCATGAAACTGGCTGCGATGCCCAGCAGGATGGCAACCCCGAGAAACAGCAGGTTGCGGTTGATCTTTGGCATACGAGTTCCCTTCCCTTAGATCCAGCTGACTGAAAGTGCGTAGACGAAGCTGCTGTAGGCTTCCTTGAGGCTCTGCACCAGCTTCGGAATCGCATCCGGATTGGCCACCAGCACGAGCACGAGAAACAGCACCACGATGGTGTATTCCGCCACCGCACTGCCACGCTGATATCGCCGGGTCACTGATCGCGAAAGCTGGCGCATGGTTTGCCTCATCACGGTTGCAACACGTTGATCAACACCTGCGACTGGCTGGCGCCTTCACGCATGACGAGCAGGGTGAGCTTGCTGTCGCCGCGCTCGTAGCGCATGACGCAGTCGTTGCCGCCACAGTTGCCTGCATCGCTCACCTTCCAGCCGTCGGCGAGCAGCCTTTCGCGGAAATACGCGCCGTTCTGCGTCGGCGAAAGGCTGTTGCGCATGGCGACCGTTCGCGCCGGCACGCTGTCGTCCGGGTAGGCAATGTCGTTGAATACCTTGGAACCCGCGGGTGCGGGCAGACCCTTGCCCGGCACGAAGTGCTTCGGCGCGGAGGCGACGTCCACGATGCCGATGTTGCCCTTGCTCCCCGAACCGCTGCTGCTCACCTGCACGGTGATGTAGTAGTCGCCATCGCGATGGCCGATCACTTCGGCCGGGCCCATGCGATTGACGACGACTTCCTTGCCCCAGGCCTTGCGGTAGAAATCGATCAGTTCGTCCTGGCTGCGCGGCGAGACGAAGGTCTGCGCGCGCATGTCCAGGCCATTGAAGACGATGTGCTGCGCGACCTCGTTCGTGCGCGTCCCCGACGGCAGCGGCGGACTGGGCCATGAGCTTGCGTGCGCCGTGCAGGACAGCAACACGCAGGCGACCCAGGCGAGCCGGTGCTTAACGCTTGTCCGCATACTTCACCAGCTTGTCGGACGGCACGACGTCCGGCGCCATCTTGCCAAGTTCGAACTCGTTGAAGCCAGGAGTAAAGATGTCATTGACAAAAGGAATGCTGCCCAACAGGTGCATCACGTTGTTGGTGACGTCGTCGAACTTGTCGCCTACCAGAGACGTCGGGACCAGCGGACGTATCACATTGCGCACGGTGCGGTTGCTCGCGCCGCTGATGCCCTTGCCGTCGCGATCCTCACCGCCCCCGGCCGCGTCCCAAGCGTCGGCCAGCAAGACGGTCCGCGATGAGAAATCCAGTTTCATCGTGTCCAGCGGATCGAGATAGGCGAGCGGGCTGCCATCCCTGCCAAGAATGACCTCGGGCCTGGCGTGCACTTCGGCGGTGACTAGGCCCTTGGTGTTCGGAGGAAGATTGCCCAGCGACTTCGTGGCCTTGCCGATGATTGCCAGTCCCTTGTCGAGGTAGCCCGGCGAACTGTCCTGCTTGTAGACCTGCAAGGTCACCGCGTTGGGCTTGAGCAACTCGTTGCCCGCGAACGTGGTGAGCATGGCGTCGTTGAACCTGCCTGGCGTGTTTGCGCCGCTACGCAAGGTGTCCTTGCTGTCGCCGTACTGGCGCACGCGTAGGTTTTGTTCGACGCGTCCGTGCGAGGGGAGCTGCTCGCCGATCAGGCTGCGATCCACCGTGGCCGCCCACGCGGCCTGGCGTGCCGCCGCCTGCGTCTGCTGCTTCACATGGATGTATTGGCCAAGCAGCATGATGCCTGCCGCCAGCGGCACGAGCACGATGCACGCCACCGCCATTTCGATGAGGCTTTGCCCACGTTGCCATTGCCTCGATCCAGGCCGGTGGCGTCGGGTCATCCCATGCTTCGCGTCCATTGCTCCCTCCGTGAAACGTCTGACTTCAGTTCGCCGTGGTCAGCGATATGCCGGAGGGCACCTCGAACACCTTGCCGTCGATGGCTGCGCCTACCGTCATTTTTTCCGTAGTCCACTGTTTGCCCGTGCCCTGCGGCGGATGACGCCAGAGCAGGATGCTGTCGAGGCGGCCATTGAGACCTTCGGTGTCGTCGACCACATCGGAGGAGAAACCCCACTTCCTGCCGCCGCTCCACACGCACGATTCACCGATGCCGGGCTGATCGAGGCGCTTGCATGGCTGGCCTGCGGCGCTGTCCGTGCCCGCGGACCGCGCCATCAGGTCACCCTGCCCCTGCTTGTTCAACTGCGCCGCCACGGCTGCACGCAGCGCGGCATCGTCGTCGCTTTCCGCGGGCTTGGCGGCGTGCTCGGCGGCGGCATCCGTGCCGACTTCCCGCACGACGCCTTCCGAAGGCTGGCGCGTGCCGGTCTTGCCGATGAGGTCGACGGTCACCGTCTCGCCGGGCTTGATGATGGCCAGCGTCGACTCGTGCACGGGCTTGAACTGGCAGGTGCCCGCGGTCTGGTAATCCCATCGGTCCGCGCGCTCGGAGAGTCGCGCGCCTTCGTACCACACGTCATAGAACGTTCGACCCAACTTTCCCACCACGTCGTCGCCAAGTGGCTGGGTCGGCAACGAGCCTTTGCGACAGTCAGCCAGCGCCTGGCGATAGTTTTCCTCGCTGGCGGGTCGACCATCGCGCAACACCACCATGGTCTGGCTGACGTGGATGGGCGGTGTCGCGTTGGCGGCATTCTTTGCGCCATCGGTGCCCGCGTCATGATTGCCACTGGCCAAACATGCCACGAGCGGAAGCGCGACGAATGCGGACGCCAGCCAGGTCAGGGATCGATGCTGCATGAATTTCCTCGATTGCATTAAAAGAGATCGCCGGATCATTTGGCGCAGGCCGCTGCACCGCCGTAACTCGCGGCCACTTCCCAGCGCACGGCGCACGGCGTGTCGACCAGGCGCACTTGCCAGTAGGGGCTGAAAAGACTGCCAAGCTCCCGGCGTGAATCGATCACGTTCGCAAACAGCTCGCGGGGCCGGCTGAAGTACACCTGCGCCGTGGACATGGCCGTCATGCTGTCCGCAACCGCCTGATCCTTGGTCTGGAAATCGGGTGGACCGCCGATGCCCTGCACGTTCTCGCTGGTGCGCACGGTATTCATGGGCTGCTCGACGAGCACGGTGAACACGGGACCGACGTCAACCTTGTTGACGCCGTTCTGCGTCGCGTTGCGCCCGTTGTCGTAGGGCACTGTGGCCTTGTCGGCCGCGACGTCGTTGTAGTCCTGCAGGCCCGGGGAAGTTCCCGAGTAGCTTTTCAGCCACGCTTTGCTGGTACCACCCATGGCGGGCGAGGACAGCACGCTGCCGCTCGCCGCATGATTGTCGAGGCCGCCTGCGTAGCGGCTGTAATGGCCGCGATCGATTTCATAAGGAGAGTCCCAGCCACGGCCACTGTTGATTCCGGGGGACGCGACTGAGCGGAAAGAGCCCGGTGTCCGCGCCACGGCGGCCGCGCCGCCCCAAGCCAGGGGCACATCGAGATCTACTGGAGGAATAAGGGAGCTGAACTTCACATTGAGCGTGTCCACGCCCACCCAGTCGCGGTAATTCACCAGATCAGTACCGCCGCGTTTGTGGATGGGGCCGATGCTGCCGTTGCGTTGTTTCGAAAAGCCATCGCGCGCTTCCATCACCACGTTCGCCAGGCGATCGGCGTCCGCCGTACGGCGCCCTGCGGTGGGAATGGTGTAGCGTCTGGCGTACTGCGCCGCGGCGATTGCATCAGTCTCGAGCAACCCCATGCCCCGCACGCCAACGGTCGCCTTGTTGTCGGTATTCAGCTGAACGATTTTCCGCGCGAGCAGCAGCGACGATTGAGGCTCGCCGATGGCAATGAGCTGCGAAGCATCCGAGTACGCGGCATCCAGCGCGCTGATGGCGGTGACGCCTGCGGAGAACGCCACCTGCATGCCGTCGCGAAGTTCCTGCACTGCGGTCTTTACCTCGCTCAATGCGGAAACGATTTCCTGCAGCGCCGCCCCGACTTCCGCGCCAACGATGCTTATGTCGAAAATGACCGCGATCGCCTGCACCGCATCCTTGAAGTTGTCGGTGCCGCGCAGCATGTAATTGGTCCAGGAATACCAGCTCACCATCTGTGCCACGGCGACCTGGTTCGCTACGGTGGCGCGATTCATGTACGCGATGAGATTGAACGCGCGCGCCTGCTCCACGCCCACGCTGTAAGCGGCGGCATCGGCGGTGTTCACGAGCTCGACTTTTTTCGAAACCGTCTGGCCCGTGTTGAAAAGCACGATCACGCCAAGGCACAGCACCAGCAAGGAGATGACGGCCAGTATCAGCGCCTGCCCCTTCGCCTTCCCTTGTACGAAGCCTGCACCCCCAGGCTCAGCCCGTCGCAGCATCTTCATGTCGATTCATCCTGCATCCATCACCAGCCCACGTCCCTGCCGGAAACAGCTATACGAGCGGGTCATGTTCGCGACGCCGTCGTTGCAAGGCTCAGGCAAAAGTTCACCCGAGGCGCGCCGCCATCAGGCGGCGCGCCCTTATCGCTGACCAAGGGATGGCGAAATTACTGCGCCGTCGCGTTGTTGTAGCTCTTGAGGGTCTTGTCCTTCGTTCCCTCGGAGTGGGCCTTGTTGCCCTGATTGCCAGCGCGGCTGATGTCCTGCGTTGCACTCTGGCCGGACAGCTCTCGGGCCATGCCGCCTATCTGTGCGCGGGCCGTTCCGCCGAAATAGGTCACGGCCGCGATCGCTGCGATCGCGATGAGTGCGGTGATGATGATGTATTCCGTCATGCCCTGGCCACGCTGACGGATGCGGTACGAGGTGTTGCGGTTGCTCTGACGCTTCGGGTCCATCGGACTACCCCTATCGATAAAGGTGACGGCTCGTCCATGACGAGTCCGATCCACTAAGGATCAAGAGGCAAGCGTCCCCTGTATCAGTCTTGCGACTACGCATGCACTGAAAGCTACGCATGAACTTTCAGCGGCGTGCAAACTAGCGAATCAAGATGTTCGCTTTGTGAAAACTTAAGCGCGAATGCTCAAAAGTGTGACTGATTCCGCGGAACGCGCGTAGGTATTCTCTGACACGGAAGTAGGAATATGAATGCGCACAATCTTCACAACGCTGAACAAATCAAGGCAATGCGCCGACACAATCTTTCAAAACGTCGCCGCTCCGTTATGGTTACGCCGTAGGGAAACGAAGAGACGCGGTACATGATGTTCAGCGCACATCGCACGATGTCGGCCCTCCTTCTCCTGGGGGCTGCCATGGTCACCCATGCGGCCATTGCTACAGATGTTCCAGGCGCACACGACCATCCTTTGGTGACGCGCTTCGCCGGCTCGAGCATCGTGGGCT
Organism: Dyella jiangningensis; assembly: GCA_000632805.1. GTDB lineage: Bacteria > Pseudomonadota > Gammaproteobacteria > Xanthomonadales > Rhodanobacteraceae > Dyella > Dyella jiangningensis. Next base: position 3,042,183 of record CP007444.1, read on the forward strand.
ACCAGCAAGTCGCCTATGACAAGGCGGTGCTGCCGCTGGGCCCGATCAAGCCAGGCACATCGGACCAGTTCACGAAATCAGACCTGGCGGAGGGCCGCATTACCCGTATCGCGTACGAGGCCCCCGCGGGAAAGTCCGTGATCGAGGTGTATCGAAATTTTGCGCAGGCCTTGGCGAAGGCAGGCTTCACGACACGCTTCGAATGTGCCGACCAGTCCTGCGGCAACGGCGCGGATTTCTCCGACCGTGTGATACAGCCCTTGCTCGAACCGATGCACGCCCGCAACGCCATGAGCAAGGCGCTGTATGCGGTGGACGGCAATATGCGACAGCTCACGGCACGCCTGGAACGACCGGAGGGACGCGTCGACGTCTCGCTGCTCGTGGCGCAGTCCGACGAGAACCAGCCAACGGGCGTTCTCTTGCAGATCGTCGAGGCCCAGCCCATGGCCACCGGCCAGGTGAGTGTCGACGCGAAGGCCATGAGCCAAGGGCTGAGCCGGCAGGGTCACATCGCCTTGTATGGCATCCATTTCGCCACCGACAGCGCTGACCTCACCGCAGACTCGGACTCCACGCTCAACCAGATGGCGCAATTGCTGAAGAACGAGCCGGCGCTCAAGGTCTTCATCGTGGGCCACACGGACAACACTGGCGACCTCAACCATAACCTCGCGCTTTCGCAAAAGCGGGCCGAATCGGTCGCCAAGGCCTTGACCTCGCGCTTTGGCATCGCGGCCCAGCGCGTCGCCGCAAAGGGCGTGGCGTCCTATGCACCGGTTGCCAGCAACCAGGATGAAGCGGGACGCACGCAAAATCGGCGCGTCGAGCTGGTGGCGCAATAGCAGCGAATTCCCCAAACCTATCTGGGCATCGCCCGGGAGAGACCTGATGAATCGCATGAAATCGAGGACGTCGCCTTTGAAGGGCATCGCACTGGCGTTGTTGCTGCTCCCCTTCAGCCACGCATTCGGCCAGGGCATTTCATCCCATGCGCTCACGCCCGCCGACAAGACGGCGGTGCGTCAGTACGTGATCACCGAGCCGGTATTCGACAAGGTGCGCGCAGCCAGCAAGGACGCCCAGGCCAAGGGGGTTGCGCTCAACCCGTTCAAACCGGGCGCGCACTCGCTCGACGAATCGGCAGCGGCGCTGGACGCACAACCCGCCGCGCACGACATCCTCAAGTCGCACGGACTCACGTCCCACGAATATGTGCTGACGAGCGCCGCCACGCTGGGCGCGGTAATGACGGTGAAATACGGCAACGCAAAATCCAAGAGTGGCGGCGATGAGTTGGTGAATCCGGCGAACATCGCCTTCGTGCAGAAACACATGAACGAACTCGGCGTCGACGACAACTGATCTGCCCGGCCATCCAACCGGGCTACTTTCGCGCGATGCCATGGCCCGGCAGAATCTCCGTTCCGGCACTCGCAAGCCGGCACGCCACGAGGGAACGATGAGCGACGATTTGCATTTTTCCAGCAACCACCGCGACCTGAGCGAGCAGTACGGCACCGGGTCGGGCTTTCAGTTCGAATTTTATTGCCAGTCGTGCAACGACACGTGGCGCTCGCCTTTTGCTCCCTACCGAAGCGGACAGGCTTCCGGCTGGGTCCGTGAGATCGGCAACTTCGCCAGCAACCTGCTGGGCGGGCTGGGCAGCGGCCTGGACAATGCGGTCGACGGACTGGCAAAAGCCGGCTGGGGCGGTGCGCGCGACGAAGCGTTCAAAGAGGCCATCGCGGCCGCCCAGGCGCACTTCCATCGCTGCGCCAAGTGTCACAACTACGTATGCGACCGCTGCTGGAGCACCGATAGCGGCCTTTGCCAGACCTGTGCACCCGACCTCTCCACGCAAGTGCAGGCGGCGCGTCATCAGGGCCAGCTCGAAGCAGCCATGGACAACGCGCGCGAGTTTGGCAAGGGACAGGCCGGACAGGTCGATGTTGCCACCGCCAAGCAGCTCGTGTGCCCGCAATGCGGCTGCGAAGCGCGTGGCGGCAAGTTCTGTCCGGATTGCGGATTCCGCCTCGCCGCACCGGATGAATGCGGTGCATGCCACGCCAAGCTTCCCGCGGGCAGTCGATTCTGCCCCGAATGCGGAGAACGCACCGGGGCATCACTGGCCAAGGCCTGACGGAAACGCGATGCGCCTGCCGCGTCATCTCACGATGCGCGGCAGGCGCCTGCGGCTGTCCATGCCCTGACGCCATCACCATCGCACCACAGAGCGCGATGGTGACCTGCCCGTTCAACGACCCGGTGCGCGGCCCGGGTGCGAGATGAAGCGCGGTGGTGTGGATTCGTCGGCAAACTGCCAGGCGCTCAGGTAAGCCAGCTTCAGGATCTTCGCCATCTTCGGATAGTCGATCTTCTCGGCCGTATCGCTGGGATGGTGATAGTCCGGGTGGAAGCCGGTGAACCACCAGAACGCCGGCACGTTGTGCAGCACGAACGGGAACTGGTCGGAGCGGAAGAACACGTTCAACGCGTACTCGTGGTCGAAGCGATCATCCAGCACCAGACCGACCTGCTCATTCTGCTTGGCGACCGTGTGCTGGTAATCGGGACTGTAGGCCGCGCCGATGAGGTTGAGCCGGTTGCTGGTATCGGCCGGCACGTCGATCAGACCGTCCGTCTGCTGGCTCGGCTTCTCGTCGCGGCCGATCATGTCGAAATTGATCATGGCGCGCGTGGTGTCGAGCGGCCGCAGCGGATGCGCCGCCATGTAATAGGCGCCCAGCAGGCCGCGCTCTTCCGCCGCGAAGACCGCGAACAGGATCGAACGCTTCGGCTTGGCCGGATTCGCCGCGAACGCTCTCGCGAGCGTTACCACGCCCACGGTACCGGACGCATTGTCGTCCGCACCGTGCCAGATCTTGTCGCCACTCTGGCCGTCGTGGTCGTGATGGCCGCTGATGATGATGGTCTCCGGCGCCAGCTTCGGATCGCTGCCTTCCACCAGGCCCACCACATTCCAGGTGGTGGCCTCGCGGCGCGAGCTGTTGTGCAGGTGCAGGCTGATCGTGCCGTCCTGCAGGGCTTCCGAATGCGGCTTCAGGTCCTTGTCGATCGCACCCTGCAACGCCATCGGCGTTTCTCCGCCGGTACCGAGCAACTGCTCGGACACCGTCGACGAAATCACCATGGAGGGAATATGCACGGGGTTGTCCGCCAGCGCCTGCGCGGGAATTGGATTGGCGGAATGCTCCGCGTGATGGCCGATGCGCGTACGGATTTCCTGCGCGGAAGGATGATTGTGCGACGGCTCGGGAGCCAGCAGCACCGCCACCGCACCGTGTTCCTGCGCATTGAGGATTTTCACGTAGCTGGTGGCGTAACGGGTATTGCCGGTGCCGTTGAAGACGGAGTTCGCGTTCTTTTCCTGCGGCTCGTGATCGAACACCACGACGATCTTGCCCTTCACGTCCAGGCCGGCGTAGTCGTCATAACCGAGTTCCGGCGCGGTGATGCCGTAGCCGGCGAAAACGAGCGGCGCGTCGACATCGCGATCCTCGGGAAACGAGCCGGCGACATCCGGATCCTTCCACTCCACGACCTTGCCGTTACGCTTCATGGTGAGGCGCGTCGCTTTCGCATCCGGTCGGTATTCGATCAGCGGCACTGCCTGCAGATAGCTGGGCTTGCCATCGGCATCGGTGGCGGCGGGCTTGAGGCCTGCCTTCGCGAATTCGGACGCGATCCATTGCACGGCCGCGTCATCGCCCGGCTGCAGCGAAAGCCGGCCTTCGAGCGCATCAGAAGCGAGAAAACCGATATCGGCGCGCAGGTCGGTTTCGCGAATCTGGGCAAGGCCGGCCTGCTGTTGCAAAGAGGCGCCGGCGAAGGCCGTGGCCGAGAGCGTCGTGGCGAAGACAGCCGCGAGTAGCGTGCGAGACATGGGGACTCCCGTGAAGTGGACTTCTGGATGTCTGGACTCCGCTGAGGGTGCCACGCCCCAAGCCCTTGGGCAAACCCGCGCCTCGTCAGCCGAGCAATTTCTCGCACACGGCCTGGTAAAGCGAGGGCAGCTTTTCGAGGTCGGCCACCGCCACGCACTCATCCACCTTGTGGATCGTTGCATTCACCGGACCGAGTTCCACCACTTCGGCGCCCAGGGGGGCAATGAAACGGCCGTCCGACGTACCGCCGCCGGTGCTCTCTTCCGGCGAGATGCCGCACAGTTCTTCGCATACGGCGATCACCGCGTCCCGCACGGCACCACCAGGCGGAGTGAGGAACGGTTCGCCGGAAAGCGACCACTCGATCTGCCAGTCAAGGCCGTGCTTCGCAAGGATCGCTTCGGTGCGTGCCTGCAGATCTTCGGCACGGCTTGCGGTGCTGTAGCGAAAATTGATCAACGCCGTGAGCTGGCCGGGAATGACGTTATTCGCGCCCGTGCCTGCATTGAGGTTGGATACCTGGAACGACGTGGGCGGGAAATCCTCGTTGCCTTCGTCCCATCGTTCGGCGGCAAGCTCGGCGAGCGCGGGCGCGAAGGCGTGGATCGGGTTCCTGGCTTTCTCAGGATAGGCCACGTGCCCTTGTATGCCCCGCACCATCAACGTGCCGGACAGCGAGCCGCGGCGCCCTACCCGAATCAGATCGCCCAGTTGCTCCTTCGAAGACGGCTCGCCCACGACGCACCAGTCGATGCGCTCGCCCTGTGCGCGGAAATGCTCGGCGACGCGGCGCACGCCATCCAAATTGTCCGGCCCTTCCTCGTCGCTGGTCAGCAGCAATCCCACGCGCCCGCGATGCTGTGGATGCCGCGTGACGAATGCTTCGAGTGCCACCACCATCGCTGCCACCGAGCCCTTCATGTCGGCCGTGCCGCGGCCGTACAGACGTCCGTCCCGAATGGATGGCTCAAACGGGTCGCTGCTCCAGGTGTCGACCGGACCGGTCGGTACCACGTCGGTGTGCCCGAGGAACACCAGGGTAGGCGCACCTTCGCCGTGCGTGGCCCAGAGGTTGTCGACCTCGCCATAGCGCAGCGACTCGCAGCGGAATCCGACCCGGGTGAGCCGCTCCGCAATCAATGCCTGGCAGTCGGCATCGTCCGGCGTTACCGAGCGGCGGCGGATCAGGTCACGGGTGAGTTCGAGCACATCGGTCATGGCATACGGGTCGCGATAGAAGGCTGCCACAGCATACCAAGCAGCGATGCGTGCGCCCGTCAGCCGGAGATCGCCGCGCCGAGCAGATGTCCGACCAGGTACGTGATGGCGCTCGCCGAAAGCGTGATGCCTACCTGTCGCGCGATGGAGAACAGCAGGCCACGGCCGGTGAACAGGGAGGTGCCCAGCGCGATCAGCACGAGCCCGATGAAGGTCGACGCGATGCTTACCGCCAGCGCCTCTTTTCCGTGCAGCACGAAGTACGGCGCCACCGGAAAGATCGCGCCAAAGGCAAACAGGCAGAACGAGGAAATGGATGCGCTCCACGCCGAGCCGCCGAGATCCGCAGGGTCCACGCCCAGGTCTTCGCGCACCATCGTGTCCAATGCCGCACGCGGCGTATCGAGCAGATGCTTGGCCAATGCGTCCGCCGCCTTGGCATCCAGGCCTTTCTCGCGGTATGTGCGCGCCAGATATTGCAGGCCATCTTCGGGCGCCACTGCCAGGCGCTCCGCGCGCTCGGTGATCTGCGCTTGATAGAACTCGCGCGAACTGTTTACCGACAGCCATTCACCCAAGGCCATGGAGCAGGCGCCGGCCACGAGGCCTGCGAGGCCTGCCAGCAGCACGGCGTGATCGCCGGTCGACGCGCCGGCCATGCCCATCACCAGGCTGGTATTGGAAACGAGCCCGTCGTTTGCGCCGAGCACCGCCGCGCGCAGGGTATTGCCGCTCTGCGTGGCGTGCCTTCCATGCTGCATCGGCAAGGCGTCATCGGCAAAGTGATTGCGCTGGCCCTGTCGATCCACCGGTGTCGCCAGGTGATCGGCGTGCTCCATGCGCACGACCGTCGGCATGACGAATTCCGTGCCGAACCGCGCGGCCAGCCAGCTCAGCACATGCACGCGCAAGCTGACGCGCGGCGTCGGCACGGCTTCTCCGTGTTCGCGTAGTCGCGCTTCCCAAAACCCCGCATTGGTCTGCTCGATGTCCGCGATGCGGCGATACGCGGTCGCCAGGCGTTCGTTGCGCGCGAGCTTGGCGAGCCGTCCATACAACACGGCGTTGTCGCGCTCAATGCGCAAGTTGCTCTTGAAGCGCTGCGTGCGATGCCTGCTCATGCCTTTCCCAGGTAGTTCATTCGTCCAACGGATCGTCGCGCTGACCGAGATAAACCAGCGCTGCCAACAATACGACCACGAAGCGGAACGCACTCTCCAGTCCGTTCCACTGCGAAGACATCCACATGCCGAACCATTCGCCACCCACAGCCATGAAGCCACCCAGCCACAACATCAGACCGGTGGTGACACCAAGCACGCCCAGGCGCTTTGCGCGATGGAACGTCTCGCTGCGCCCCATGCGGGTGCGCCAAAGACGCCAGGCGCCGAGGCTGCACAGGATCGCGGCGAAGGTTTCCGCGGCGATGATCAGCGCGTAGGCCGCGCGCTGCAGCCATGGCGACGTGATGGCGCGATAGTGGATGCCTGCCCCCGGGAAGATCGTGTCCATCGCCAGCACGTGCTGCACGAAAGGCCAGTTGCTGCCGTAATCGGTGAGGTTGCCGAAGGCCACGAGCGCCAGCCACAACGCGATGGCGGCCATCAGCAGGATCTTGGACAGGCGCACCACCATGGAGCGCCTCCCCTCAGCGTCCGAACAGCTTCTTGAAGCCGTTGTCGGTGAAACCGACGCTGACCGAACCGTCTTCCTGCAGCACTACAGGCCGGCGTACCAGCGCGGGATATTCCTTGAGCAGCAGCGTCCACTCCGGATCACTGCCCGGGTTCTTGCGCTGCGGCAGCAGATTGCGCCAGGTGGTCGACGACTTGTTGACCAGTTTTTCCCAGCTGCCCAATTGCTGCGCCCAAGTCTTGAGCGTCGCTGCCGGCACCGGATTCGCGCGATAGTCAACGAAGGTGTATGGCACCTCGAAACGGTCCAGCCAGTTGCGCGCCTTACGGCAGGTATCGCAGGTGGTGAGGCCGTACAGGGTCACGCTCATTCGGCGCTCCGCAGCAGTTCGTTGATACCGGTCTTGCTGCGCGTCTTCTCATCCACCTGCTTGACGATGATCGCCGCATACAGGCTGTGCGTGCCGTCTTTCGAAGGCAGGCTGCCAGCGACGACCACGCTACCCGCCGGCACGCGGCCGTAGCTGACCTCACCGGTGGCGCGGTTGTAGATGCGGGTGGACTGGCCCAGGAACACGCCCATGCCGATCACGCTGCCCTTCTCCACGATCACGCCTTCGACCACTTCCGAACGCGCACCGATGAAGCAGTTGTCTTCGATGATGGTCGGGTTGGCCTGCAGGGGCTCCAGCACGCCGCCGATGCCCACGCCGCCGGACAGATGCACGCCCGCGCCGATCTGCGCGCACGAACCCACCGTGGCCCAGGTGTCGACCATCGTGCCCGCGCCCACGTAGGCACCGATGTTCACGTAGCTCGGCATCAGCACGGCGTCCTTGGCCACGTGCGCGCCACGGCGCACCAATGCGCCCGGCACCACGCGGGCACCAAGACCCTGCAGCTCGGCATCGTTGCCATGCGCGAAGCGCAGCGGCACCTTGTCGAACGCCAGCGCCGGGCCGCCGTCGACGACCTGGTTGCCGTTGATGCGGAAATACAGCAGCACCGCTTTCTTGATCCACTGGTTCACCGTCCAGCCACCCTTCCCGTCCGGCTCGGCCACGCGACGCTCGCCGCTTTCCAGCAGGTTGATGACCTGCTCCACGGCCGGACGCAGGTGCGTCTCGATCTCTGCCTGGGTCAGTTCGTTGCGACGCTCAAAGGCGTCCTCGATGAGGGACTCGATGCTTTGCATGGGGTGTTTCGCAGGACTGAGTGGATACCCGCGAATGCTAACGCAGGCACAGGGCCGTCGTAACGAAAATGATCCTGCTTCCGTCAAAAAACACCATTCGATGGCGGTCTTTTCGCAGTACCCGCCTGCCGGCTGACGCCTTCAGGCGGCCCTGCTGGTTCCCAGCCGATCGAGCAAGGCATGCAGGAGCTTGTCCTGCTGGTCGATGCCGAGCGGTGCATCGTGGCGATTGGTGATCAGGAAGAAATCCTCCACGCGCTCGCCGAAGGTGGCGATGCGCGCGTCATGCACGCGGACAGCCGATTCGAACATCACTTGCGCCACCGCGGCGAGCAGTCCCGGGCGATCGCTGCACACCAGCGCCAGCCGTGTTCGCCCGCTCACGGTGCTGAACGAAATCTTTGGCGCCGCCTGGAAGTGCTTGAGATGGCGCGACATGCTGCGTCGCGAGGGCTGGTGAATATGCCCAGGCTGCGAAAGCGCGCGGTGCAGGCGCTGCTTCAGTTCTTCGGCACGCTCGGCCGAGGCCGGCTGTTGCGACTCCGACTCCAGCAACAGGAAAGTATCCAGCGCCATGCCCGTCGACGAACTCAGGATGCGTGCCTCCATCACCGAGAAATGCAGACGATCGAGCATGATCGCCACCGCGGCGAACAGGCCGTCGCGATCAGGCGTATAGACGAACAATTCGGTCGTGCCACGCACCGATTGCGGATGCACCGCGACCAGCGGCGTGGCCCCCCGCGCGTCGAGGATGGCGGCTGTTTGCCAGGCGATCTGCTCGGGTCGATGGCGCAGGAAGCTCTGCTCCGGAAAACCGCGCCACACCCGCGCAAGCGCATCGGACGCATAGCCCTCTTTCGCGAGAATCGCCTGTGCCTGCTCGCGACAGGCAGCAACACGAGCCGCGGCATCGGATGGAAGTTCGTCCTCGCTGCGCAGTGCATAACGTGTGGCCGTATAGAGGTCCGCCAGAAGGCGATCCTTCCATCCGTTCCAAAGCTTGGGACTGGTGCCGATGATGTCGGCGATGGTAAGCAGGTAAAGGTAATCCAGCCGCTCACCGTCGCCCACGGTCTCCGCAAAGCGGTGCACCACGTCCGGGTCGGTGATGTCCTGGCGCTGCGCCGTGGTGCTCATCAGCAGATGCCAGCGCACCAGCCACGCCACCAGTTGCATGTCTTCTTCCGGCAGCTCCAGGCGCTTGCCGAACGCCAGCGCCTCTTCCTCGCCGAGCACCGAATGATCGCCGCCACGCCCCTTGGCGATGTCGTGGAAGAGCGCAGCCAGCAGCAGCAGTTCCGGCTTGGGCAGCGCGGGCCAGATTTCGCAGGCGATCGGAAACTCCGTGGCCGCCCCGGGATCGGCAAAGCGCGCGACGTTGCGAAGCACGCGCAGCGTGTGCTCATCCACGGTGTACACGTGGAACAGGTCGTACTGCATGCGACCGAACACCTTGCCGAACGCGGGCAGGATCGCCGCGAGCAGGCCGTGGCGATTCATTCGCCACAACGCTTCCACGGCCGGCGCACCCAGGCGCAGCAAGCGCAGGAACGCGGCCAGCACGTCGCGATCATCGCCCAGCGAACCATCCAGCACCGCCGCGGCCTGATGCATGCGCCGCATGGTGTCCGCAGTGAAGCCGGTGATACCCGGCTCGCCGAGTCGTGCGATGAAGGCTTCGACCAGCGCTGCATGACGGCGCATGAAGATATCGGGATCGCGTGCAGCGATGCGCTTGCCGTACCGCACGAAATCCTCGCCTACCGGCTGTGCCGCGGTTGGCGGCTCCAGCATTTCCTCGAAACGCTCGGCAATCTGCACACCCAGGCGCTCGACTTGGCTGGCTGCGCGGTAGTAACCCTGCATGAACTGTTCGACGCCGAGGTTCTTCTCATGCTCATCCTGGAAACCAAGGCTCGCGGCGAGCGCGCGCTGGTAGTCAAACAGCAGGCGCTCCTCGGCACGGCCCGCTTCCAGATGCAGCGCGAAGCGGTAGCGGCGCAGCGTTGCCTCGGACTGCTCCAGCGAATCCTTTTCCGCAGGATCGAGCAAGCCTTCGGCCACCATGTCGTCGAAATCATCCGCATGCGCAAGGCGTCTTCCCAACCAGCGCAGCGAATCGAGCGTGCGCAGTCCGCCCGGACCATCCTTCAGATTGGGCTCGAGGTTGTACGCCGTGTCGTTGTAACGCGCATGCCGCGCATCGCGTTCGGCCAGTCGCACGGCGAGATAGGCCGCAGGCGGCCACAGCGCCGGATCGTTGATGATGGCGCCCAGCCCTTCTTCCATCGCCGGATCGCCAACCAGTCGTCGCGCATCGAGCAGGCTGGTGAAGACGCTGGCGTCCTGCGCAGCCAGCGCACGACATTGCGCGAGATCGCGCACCGCATGACCCACCTTGAGGCCGATGTCCCACAGCGTGGCGAAGCACTGCTCCAGCGCACGCAGGCGCGCCGGCTCGGAAGGCCCGACCAGCGCCAGCAGATCGACGTCCGAATGCGGAAACAGCAAACCTCGTCCGAAGCCACCGACGGCGAACAGCGCGGCGTCGTTCACCTCACCGAGGCACGCCGTCCACACATGCACCACGATGCGCTGCACCGACTCGCTGCGCCGATGAGCCAACGCAGTAGCGTCGGCGCCCTGCCGAAACGCCGTCGCCAGCGCACGATCCACATCCCCCAGCAGCTGGCGCAATGCCCGCCGCGCATCGCTCGACACGCCCGAACGCGGCACGACGATGGGCAGACGAGGCAAGGGAGGCAGCACGATCGGAGCGACAGGCATGGTCAGCGGGCGCGTGTGGCAGTGCAGCAAGTCTGCCATGCATGGCGGCTAGAAGGGGTCATGCGTTGATGAAATTCGTGGCGAGACAGCCAAGCCCCATGCAAGCCCCTCCCCTCACCCCGGCCCTCTCCCCGGAGGGGAGAGGGAGAAGGCGCGGCACTCATGCATTTCTCATCATCCAACGAAGCCGCTTTAAGTCCTCTTCGTATCGGCGCGTTGCGGCGTAGCCACTTCGTTCGAGGTAGTAACGAGCACACCCCGGCTGGCCTCGGTCCTCAGGCTCTATTCCTCATATCGCTACGAGCCTTGGCTCTAAAGGCCATTTTCTTTGGGTTACTTTTCTTTTGGGCCAGCAAAAGAAAAGTGACTCGGCGGCCGGCAGGACGTCGAAACGCCCGCTGCGTAAGCGGCATCCTCGCGGCAGAGTGGCAACCGAAGGCCATACCCAGCGCTCACAACAGCAGAACCATTCAGCCCGTCGCGAAAGGCTGTCGCGCACAGAGTGCGCTCCTACAGGGGGAGCGGGCGCCATGGTGCGTAAGGCGACGCTCGCCCAAAAAGGAAGGGCCGCCGAAAGCGACCCTCCAAAAAAAACTTCACGCCACATCAAACCTCAAGCCGCATCCGGCCAAGGCGTCAAAATCTCGAACCCGTCATCCGTCACCGCGATGGTGTGCTCCCACTGCGCCGACAGCGAATGATCCTTGGTGACCACCGTCCAGCCGTCCGGCAACTGCTTGGTCTGCGGCTTGCCGGCGTTGATCATCGGCTCGATCGTGAAGGTCATGCCCTTCTTCAGCTCAAGGCCCGTGCCCGAGCGACCGTAGTGCAGCACCTGCGGCTCGTCGTGATAGACCTTGCCGATGCCGTGGCCGCAGTACTCGCGAACCACCGAAAAGCCGGCCGCTTCCGCGTGCTTCTGGATCGCCGCGCCGATGTCGCCCAGCGTGGCGCCGGGGCGCACGGCGCGAATGCCCTGCATCATCGCCTCGAAAGTGGTGTCCACCAGGCGCTTGGCCAGCACCGACGGGGTGCCGACGAAATACATGCGGCTGGTGTCGCCGTGCCAGCCGTCCTTGATGACGGTGACATCGAGATTGATGATGTCGCCATCCTTCAGCAGCTTGGCCGGGCTCGGGATGCCGTGGCAGATCACGTGGTTCACCGACGTGCACAATGTCTTCGGGAAGCCGTTGTAGCCGACGTTGGCGGGAATCGCCTTCTGCACCTTGGTGATGTGCTCGTAGGCGAGGCGGTCCAGGTCCTCGGTGGTGACGCCGGGCTTGACATGCTCTTTGAGCATGGCCAGCACTTCGGCCGCCAGCTTGCCGGCGTCGCGCATGGACTGGATGTCTTCGGGGGTTTTCAGGGTAACTGCCATAGCTGTGCTCATATGGCGGCAATTGCCCGGGACTCAACTCATTGAATCCGCAGCAACTTGCCGCGCCGCCGGCGTACCGGCTACAATTTCGAAGTTTTGCTGACCCGACCTGTCCGTTTAGACGGACACATGCGGTAGTCGCAAAGCGGTGGAGATTGTAACCGCGTTGCGGTGCAAGCCCCACAAGTCCTTGATTGGACACTTTAAATCGCCACACACGCATCGGCACCGCCTTCGGGGTGCCTTGGTCAACCCTCCACATCATACGGGTTGCCAGGGTCGAAGTCGGGGATGCGTGGAGGTCCCAACCCCCGGGCCTAGCCGGCCCAACAAATCGGAGTTTTACCATGGCTCAAGTCACCATGCGCCAGATGCTCGAAGCTGGCGTGCATTTCGGTCACCAGACCCGTTACTGGAACCCGAAGATGGCCCCGTACATCTTTGGCGCCCGCGGCAAGATCCACATCATCAACCTCGAGAAGACGCTGCCGCTTTTCACCGACGCGATGAACTTCCTGTCGGCCGTGGCCCAGAAGCGTGGCACCGTGTTGTTCGTCGGCACCAAGCGTTCGGCCCGTGAGCCGTTGGCCGAAGAGGCGGCGCGCGCCGGCATGCCGTTCGTCACCGCCCGTTGGCTCGGTGGCATGCTGACCAACTTCCGCACCGTGAAGCAGTCGGTTGCCCGCCTGAAGGAACTGGAAGCCGCCGAAACCGACGGTTCGTTCGACCGCCTGGTCAAGCACGAAGTGCTGGCCCGTCGCCGCGAGCGCGAGAAGCTCGAGAACTCGCTGGGCGGCATCAAGGACATGAACCGTCTGCCGGACGCCCTCTTCATCATCGACATCGGTCATGAAGACATCGCCGTGCAGGAAGCCAAGAAGCTCGGCATCCCGGTCATCGCCGTGGTCGACACCAACTACAACCCGGAACTGGTCGACTACGCCATCCCGGGCAACGACGACGCCATCCGCGCCATCCAGCTGTACGCCCGCGCTGCCGCTGACGCCATCCTGGAAGGCAAGGCCGCTGCGCCGGCTGCCGCCCAGGGCGACGCCAATGAATTCGTCGAGCTCGACGAAGAAGGCAACCCGGTTGCCAAGGAAGAGCGCAAGGCTGCCCCGCGCCGTGACGACCGCAACAACCGCGGTCCGGCCAAGAAGGGTGCTGGCGCGCCGCGTCGTGACGGTGGTCGCGGTGGCCGCGGCGGCCGCAACGACGAGTCGTCGGACGGCGAGTAAGCCTTCCCTGCCCCGGCCCGCAAGGGTCGGGGCGCATCAAAGCTTTTGAGGAACCCAGATGACTGCCATTACCGCAAAACTGGTTAGCGAACTGCGTGAGCGTTCGGGCGCCGGCATGATGGATTGCAAGAAGGCGCTGGTCGAGAACAACGGCGACATCGACGCCGCGGTCGAGTACCTGCGCAAGACCGGCCTGGCCAAGGCCGACAAGAAGGCTGACCGCGTCGCCGCCGAAGGTCGCATCGCCACTGCCCAGGCCAATGGCCTGGCCGTGCTGGTCGAAGTGAACAGCGAAACCGACTTCGTCGCCAAGGCGCCGAACTTCATCCAGTTCACCAACGACGTCGCCGAGGCCGTGCTGGCTTCGGGCGCTGCCGACATCGACGCCGCCAAGACTGCCGCCTTCCCGGGCGCCGACAACGTCGAGTCCGCCGCCAAGGCCCAGACCGCCACCATCGGCGAGAAGATCGAAGTGCGTCGCGTGGCCCGCATCGCGAATGATGGCCCGCTGGCCACCTACTCGCACGGCGGCAAGATCGGCGTGATCGTGGCGCTCAAGGGTGGCTCGGAAGAGCTGGCCAAGGGCATCGCCATGCACGTCGCCGCCATGAACCCGCCGCACATCAAGCCGGAACACGTGCCGGCCGAGTTCGTCGCGAAGGAAAAGGAAATCGCGCTGAGCCAGATGACCGAGAAGGACAAGGCCAAGCCGGCCGAGATCCTCGAGAAGATCATCTCCGGCAAGATCAACAAGATCGTCTCGGAAGTGACCCTCGTCGGCCAGCCGTATGTGCTCGACACCAACACCACCGTGGGCGACGTCCTGAAGAAGGAAGGCGCTGACGTCGTGGCCGTGGTTCGCCTGGCCGTGGGCGAAGGCATCGAGAAGGTGCAGGAAGACTACCTGGCCGAAGTCGCCAAGGCGATGCAGGGCTAAGCCGTTCGCTGCATGCAACATCGAAAAAGCCGCGGGAAACCGCGGCTTTTTTGTTGCCTGCTTAAGGCCCGAGATCGGCGCGGTGACGCATGCTCGATACGTTGAAGCCAAACGCACTGCGCTGGCCTCGCAACTCCATTTCCACCCGATGCCGAGGAAAGGATTCGTAGTACGACGAACGGACGCATAGATGGCCAGGCATCGCATAGTTCAGGCGCCAGCCGATCGCCTGGTAATGACATTCACGCCCGTACCGATGCGCCAGCCTCAGCGTCGCCACTTCCGCATGCGTCGTACCAAATAGCCTGGTGTAGGCACCCGCGGCACCGTGCACCAGCGCCATCCACAGGAAGCCGCCGGATGCCACGAACATCAGGGGCGAGAGTACGATCAGGTCCGTCGCTCCTCGCTGGTACCTCGGGTTGCGCCCGCTGAGGATCAGCCATGTCAGCCATCCCGTCAGCAAGGCGGCAAGAACGGCCGATACGCACAGGCCCCACCACGGCAGCCACTCTTCCGGAATGAAGTCGTTCCACATCCCGTAGAGCGCGAACGCCAGCGTCGCCACGATCGAATGGATCGCGATGCGATGGCCCCTTGACGGGTTTCCTTGCCGAAGTAATGCGTGCGCCAACCCATGCCCAGCCTCCCTGCCCCATGGAAATGCACTCGATGTTAGGGCCTGTTCGCGCGGCTCGCGCGGGGAGCTGCCAGACAATGAGGACCGAGGGAATGTGTCTGTACACGACCGAGCGATGACGCGGCATGGTGGACAAACAGACCCGGCCCGAAGGGTGGTTCGTCGGTGGCCGCCCGGGGGCAGCGCGCGACTTGACCCCGCAGCCAGCCAGGCCGGCGCCGCGCACAACCACGGAACGACCACGCATTAACCACGCGAGCTGCGCGAATAGCGCTAACAGGCCCTAACTGCAAAGTCACGCAAGTCTTACAGGCATGCGTCGCTGTCGCTACAATGCGGCGGTTTGCATCACACAATCCGGAGACCCCATGAGCAACCCGCTTAAGTACCGTCGCATTCTGCTCAAACTCTCCGGTGAAGCCCTCATGGGCGAAGCCGACTACGGCATCGATCCCAAGGTCATCGGCCGACTCGCCGATGAAATCATCGAAGTTCAGAAAGCCGGCGTGCAGATCGGCGTGGTCATCGGCGGCGGCAACATCTTCCGCGGCGCCGGCCTTGCAGCGGCCGGCATGGATCGCGTGACTGGCGACCACATGGGCATGCTCGCGACCGTCATGAACGCGCTGGCCATGCAGGATGCGATCGAGCGTCGCGGCGGCTTCGCCCGCGTGATGAGCGCCATCCAGATCCACGACGTCGCCGAAGATTTCATTCGCCGCCGGGCGATCCGCCATATCGAAAAGGGCCGCATCGTGCTGTTCGCCGCAGGCACCGGCAACCCGTTCTTCACCACAGATTCCGCCGCCGCGCTGCGCGCAGTGGAAGTGGGCGCGGACCTGTTGCTGAAGGCCACCAAGGTCGATGGCGTGTACACCGCCGACCCTGCTCGCCACGCCGATGCGACGCGCTACGACACGCTCACCTACGACCAGGTGATCGAACGCAAGCTTGCGGTGATGGACACCGCTGCCATCGCGCTGTGCCGCGATCACGGCATGCCGCTGCGCATCTACGACATGACCGTGGCAGGCAACCTTATGCGCATCATGACGGGTGAATCGGTCGGTACCATCGTTTCCGACAGCTGACGCCGCAGCACCTCCTCTCCCCGTTGGGCGACGCGACGCTAGTTCCGCGGGAGCGCGGGTTGAGGCGTTGCCGCCTTTACGGTGGTGAGGGGCGTGGCTTGCGGTAGCGCTTCAATCCAAGCCGGCTTCGATGCTGCACTACGGCAAGAGTGCCCCCTCACCCATCCCTCTCCCTGCGGGGGAGAGGGGAAGAGCGAACCCCAATGCCCCATGCCCCCCTGCTATACTCGCGGGCTTGCACGGTTCAAGGGGTGTACCCATGCTCAACGACATCAAGAACGATGCCCAGACCCGCATGGGCAAGAGCATCGACTCGCTCAAGCACAGCCTGACGCGCCTGCGCACCGGCCGCGCGAGCACCGCCCTGGTCGATGGCATCAAGGTGCCGTACTACGGCTCCGACATGCCGCTGAACCAGGTGGCTACGGTCGCGCTGGGCGATTCGCGCTCCATCATCATCACCCCGTTCGAGAAGACCCTGGTGGGCCCGATCGAGAAGGCCATCATGGCCTCGGACATCGGCATCACGCCGAACACCGCCGGCACCACCATCCGCCTCAACATGCCGCCGCTCACCGAAGAGCGCCGTCGCGAGCTGGCCAAGCATGTGGCGCACGAAGGCGAGGATGCCAAGATCGCCATCCGCAACGTGCGTCGCGATGCCATGCAGCAGGTCAAGGATCTGCTCAAGGAAAAGCTGATCACCGAGGACGACGAGCGTCGTGCCGAGGACGAGATCCAGAAGCTCACCGACCGCTTCGTCAAGGACGTCGACGCCGTCGTGAAGCACAAGGAAGAGGAGCTGATGGCGCTCTGAGCGCCATCGCTCAGAGCCTGCCCTCGCCATGACCACCAGCGCCGACTCCGCGCGAATACCGCGCCACATTGCCATCGTGATGGATGGCAACGGCCGCTGGGCAAAGCTCCGCCACCGACCGCGCACGTTCGGCCATAACGCCGGGCGCAAGGCGGTGCGCAACGTGGTCGAAGGCTGCCTGCGCCAAGGCGTCAAGGTCCTTACGCTCTTCGCGTTCTCCAGCGAGAACTGGAAGCGCCCGGAGGAAGAGGTCGGCGCACTGATGGAACTGTTCGTGCGCGCGCTCGACAAGGAAGTGGACGAACTGCATGGCAACGGCGTGCGCATCCGCTTCGTCGGCGACCTCAACGCGTTCGACACCGGCCTGCGCCAGCGCATGACCAGCGCGATGGCGCGCACGGCAGGCAATGACGCGCTGCATCTCAACATCGCCGTGAACTACGGCGGCCGCTGGGACATCGTTCAGGCGGCGCGCAAGGCGGCGGAGTCGGTAGCGCGCGGCGAGCTGCGCGCCGACGAAATAGACGAGAAGCTGCTGGGCCACTGGATGTGCCTGTCGGAGCTTCCGCCGCTGGACCTGTTCATCCGCACCGGCGGCGAATGCCGTGTGAGCAACTTCCTGTTGTGGCAGCTGGCTTACGCCGAGCTGCATTTCACCGATACCCTGTGGCCTGATTTCGACCAGGCGTGCCTCGAGCACGCCATCGACGATTACGCCCGCCGTGAACGCCGCTTCGGCAAGACCGGCGAACAAGTCGCCCGCCAGGCCAACTAAGGACCCGCATGCTGCTTCAGCGCACCCTCACCGCCTTGCTGCTCGCTCCGTTGGTGATCGCACTGATCCTGCTGACGCCGACCTGGCTGTTCGGGCCGATCGTTGGCATCGCCTTCCTGGCAGCGATGTGGGAATGGACACGCCTGTCGGGCCTCAAGGAGACCGCGCCCCGCGTCGGCCTGCTGGTGTTGACGGCCATCCTGTTCGCGCTGTGCTGGTGCGCGCGCGGCACCGTGTGGTGGCCGCTGGTGATCGGCATCGGCGTCGCCTGGTGGGTCGTGGTCGGCCAATGGCTGCGCCACTTCGCCTTCGGCGCCGCGCCGACGCGCGAGAACTGCCTGATGAAGCTGGGCGCGGGCCTGCTGGTGATCGTGCCGGCCTGGGTGGCAGTGATATCCATCCACGGTTCCGGCGAGAACGGCCACTGGTGGACCCTGCTGGCGCTCTTCATCGTCTGGGCTGCCGATATCGGCGCCTATTTCAGCGGCCGCATGTTCGGCCGCCGCAAGCTCGCTCCCACCATCAGCCCGGGCAAGACCTGGGCCGGCGTGTACGGCGCCTTCGTGGCCGGCGCACTGGTTACCGTCGGCGGAGGCCTCATGCTCGGCGTCGAGGGCGGCAAGCTGGTCGGTCTGCTGGTGTTGTCCGTGCTGACCGTGGTCGCCTCCATCGTGGGCGACCTGCTGGAAAGCCTGATGAAGCGCCACGCCGCCGTGAAGGATTCGGGCAACCTCTTCCCAGGCCATGGCGGCCTGCTGGACCGCCTCGACAGCGTATTTGCCGCCCTGCCCGTGTTCGCCGCCGGCAAGCTGCTGCTGGGTTTATGAGCAGTACCGCACTTCGCCAAGTTGCCGTCCTGGGCGCCACCGGCTCGATCGGTGGCAGCACGCTGGACGTCATCGCGCGTCATCCCGAGCGTTTCCGCGCGAGCGTGCTGACAGCACACAGCAATGTCGCCGCGCTCGCCGAACTCTGCATTCGCCACCGCCCCCATCTGGCCGTCATTGCGGATGCCGCGCTCGAAGGCGAACTCGCACGCCGTCTCGGCGCCGCCGGCGTGCGCTGCGATATCGCGAGCGGCCACGACGCCATTACCCAGGCTGTGTCGGGCACGTTGTGCGACACCGTCGTGGCTGCCATCGTCGGCGCCGCCGGACTTGATTCCACGCTTGCCGCAGCGCGCACGGGCAAGCGGCTGCTGCTGGCCAACAAGGAATCGATCGTGATGGCCGGCCCCTTGCTGCTCGAAGCACTGGCCGAGGGCGGCGGCGAGCTGATTCCGGTGGATTCCGAGCACAACGCCATCTTCCAGTGCTTGCCGGGTGGCCGCCCCGAGCTGAAAGGAAATGGCGTACGGCGCCTGATCCTCACCGCGTCGGGCGGCCCATTCCGCGGTCGTACGCGCGCCGAGCTCGCTGTCGTCACGCCGGAGCAGGCCTGCAAGCACCCGAACTGGGTGATGGGCCGCAAGATCTCGGTGGATTCGGCCACGCTGATGAACAAGGGCCTCGAGGTGATCGAGGCGCATCACCTGTTCGGCGCCACGCCTGACACCATCGACGTGCTGGTGCACCCGCAGAGCCTGGTGCACTCGATGGTGGAGTACGTCGACGGCTCGGTTCTCGCGCAATTGGGCAACCCCGACATGCGCACCGCCATCGCCCACGCATTGGCGTGGCCCGCGCGTGTCGAAGCCGGCGTTTCGCCGCTTGATCTCGCCACGTCGGCGCCGCTCGCGTTCGAGCGCCCGGATCTGGGCACCTTCCGCTGCCTTGCGCTGGCCTTCCAGGCCTTGCGCGCGGGTGGCGATGCGCCAGCCATCCTCAACGCCGCGAACGAAGTGGCCGTGGAGGCCTTCCTGGCCGGTGGCCTGCCTTTCCTTGGCATCGCCGATCTCGTCGAAAGCGTTCTTGCGGAACTGCCGTCTCAAGCTGTGGTCGATGTCCAGACCCTGAATGAACGCGACCGCTCGGCCCGCGAGGCTGCCCGCCGCATTCTCCGCAACGCCTGCTGACAAGCCTGATAAGCTCTTGCCGATGAATACTCTTCTTGGATCCGTGTTTTGGCTGCTGGTCACGCTTGGCGTGCTGGTGACCTTTCACGAATTCGGCCACTACTGGGTCGCCCGCCGCTGCGGCGTCAAGGTGCTGCGTTTTTCGGTGGGCTTCGGCAAAGCCATCTGGAAGCGCATCGGCAAGGACGGTACCGAATATCAGGTGGCAATGATCCCGCTGGGCGGCTACGTGAAGATGCTCGACGCGCGCGAAGGCGACGTCGACCCCGCGCTGGCCGGGCAGGAATTCACCGGCAAGCCCGTGTGGCAGCGCATCGCGATCGTCGCGGCAGGTCCGGCGTTCAATCTCATATTCACCGTGGCGGCGTTCTGGTTGATGTTCATGCTGGGCAAGCCGGACATCGCCCCGCTGGTCACTGCCGCGCCGCAAAGCATGGCTGCGCAGGCGGGCATCCATCCGGGTGACCGGGTGCTGCGCATCGACGGCAAGCCCGTCGCCACGTGGAGTGACTCCCTGGAAGCCGTCGCCAACGCGATGCTGGGCCGCGAACCGTTGCCGATGGATGTGCGCGGCACCGACGGGGCCGAGCGCCATGTCGTGCTCCCGCTGCAGGAGCTCCCCGCCGGCCAGGGCATCGACCAGTACCTGGACAAGCTGGGCCTCAAGCCGGCGCCGCTGCCGGCCGTGGCCGCCATCGTCACCGAGGGCGATCCGGCACAGGTTGCCGGCATGCGTGGCGGCGATCGACTGATCAGCGTGAACGGCCAGCCGGTGACGGATTTCGACACCTTCGCCAACCTGGTAAGGGACGAGGCGGGCAAGTCGCCCAGGCTCACCATCGCCATCGAGCGCGCAGGCCAGCCAAAGACGCTGACCGTCACTGCCGTCAGGAAGTCGTACGAAGGCCATCCCGAGCAGTGGCTGATCGGCATCCGGCCGCCGCAGCCTGAGCAGGCGCTGGTGCGCTACGGGCCATTCAAGGCCATGGGCGCCGCGCTGGCGACCACCTGGGACCGCGCCATGTCGATCTTCAACATGATCGGCAAGATGGTCAGCGGCCAGGCGTCCACCAAGAACCTGTCCGGCGTCATCGGCATCGCCCAGGTCGCCAATGCCTCGGCGAGCATGGGCGCCACCTGGTTCATCGAATTCCTGGCGCTGGTGTCCCTCAGCCTCGCCGTGCTCAACCTGATGCCCATCCCCGTCTTGGACGGGGGTCACCTGCTGTATTACCTTATCGAGTTGGTCAAGGGCAGCCCCTTAAGCGAACGCGCAATGATGGCCGGTCAATATGTCGGCCTGATCCTGCTATTTACGTTGATGGGACTGGCCTTCTACAACGACATCCATCGCTTCCTGCCCTCGTGACGCGCGCTGACCTTGTTGGGAATCGCGCCGTGTCCGAGGGCAAGGCGTACCTGCGGTGCGAGCCGCCGGCACGACGCGATGGTTGACCCGCCGCATCCGGGGAAGATGCAAGCACCCTTTCAAGGCTGGGCTCGTCCTGGCTTCACGCATTGATCGGGGCGGCTACCAAGCCGCCTCATCGAAATAAAAAACAACGGAATCGACGATGAAGCGTATCGCCGCCCTGATCTTGCTTGCCTCACTGTCCGCCAACGCACTCGCCTTCGAGCCGTTCGTCGTTTCCGATATCCGTATCGACGGCCTAAGCCGCATTTCCCAGGGCACGGTACTCAACTACCTGCCTGTCAACCGTGGGGACCGCCTCACCAACGACAGCGCACAGCGTGCCATCCGCGCGCTGTACCAGACCAAGTTCTTCAGCGACGTCGAAATCGATCGCGAAGGCGACATCATGGTCATCAAGGTGGTGGAGCGTCCGTCCATCTCCAAGCTCAACATCCGCGGCAACAAGGACATCAAGGAAGAGGACCTGCGCAAGGGCCTCAAGGAGATCGGCCTGTCGGAAGGTGAAACCTTCGACCGCCTGTCGCTGGATCGCGTGCAGCAGGAACTGGTCCGCCAGTACTACAACCGCGGCAAGTACAACGTGTCGGTCGAGCCGCACGTGACCAACCTCGATCGCAACCGCGTCGCCATCGATATCGAGATCCGCGAAGGCAAGGTCGCGAAGATCAAGGAAATCAACATCGTCGGCAACAAGGCGTTCACCGACAAGGACATCCGCAAGGGTTTCGAGTCGGACACGTCCAACTGGATGTCCTGGTACTCCAAGGACGACCAGTACTCGCGCGAGAAGCTCTCGGGCGACCTCGAGAAGCTGCAGTCCTACTACATGGACCGCGGCTATGCCGACTTCGGCGTGGACTCCACGCAGGTGACCATCGCGCCGGACAAGCGCACGATGTACATCGCCGCCAGCGTGAAGGAAGGCGACATCTACACCGTGTCGGACGTGCATCTGCTCGGCGAGCTGATCCTGCCGGAGGAATCGCTGAAGCAGCTGGTCTACGTGAAGAAGGGCGACACCTTCAACCGCAAGGCCATCGAGGCCAGCACCAATTCGATCAAGAGCATCCTCGCCAGCATCGGCTACGCGTTCGCCAAGGTGACGCCGGTGCCGAAGCTGGACAAGGAAAAGCGCACCGTCGACCTCACGCTCTACATCGAGCCAGGCAAGCGCGTGTACGTGCGCCGCGTGATCTTCCAGGGCAACACCCGCACGGAAGACGACGTGATGCGCCGCGAAATGCGCCAGCTGGAAGGCAGCTGGTTCTCGCAGCCGGCGATCGACCGTTCCAAGATCCGCCTGCAGCGCCTGGGCTACTTCAAGACCGTCAACATCGACAAGGCTTTGGTGCCGGGCACCGAGGACCAGGTCGACCTGACCGCGAAGGTGGAAGAACAGTCCGCCGGCAGCCTGATGTTTGGCGTGGGCTACTCGCAGTACTCGGGCATCATCCTGTCCGCGTCGGTGTCGCAGAACAACTTCCTCGGCACGGGTGACAGCTTCACCGTGGGCGCGTCGCGCAGCGACTACTCCACCTCGATCAACGCGAGCTACTTCAACCCGTACCTCACGGACAGCGGCGTGGGCATCGGCTACAACGCCGGCTACACCAAGAGCAACTACGCCAACACCAACAGCGACTTCGTGAACTACGAAAGCTCGATGAAGTCGTTCTCGAGCTTCCTGAGCTTCCCGATCTCGGAAACGGACAACATCCGTACCGGCCTGGGCATCAGCAGCAACAAGATCAACCTCGCGTACGACGTGTACGACACGACGGGTGCGATCACCACGGTGAGCTACTCGCCGCAGATCATGGTGGACTACCAGAACGCGATCGGTCACAAGACCATCCACACCTGGGACGCGACCATCGGCTGGACCCACGACACCCGCAACGGTTACTGGGCCCCCACCCGCGGCGGCCTGATCTCTCTGTCGACCGATATCGCCCTGCCCGGCTCGACCGTGCAGTACTACAAGATCTTCGGCGAGGCGAACCACTACTGGCCGATCGGCAAGGGCTTCGTGCTGTACCTGGACGGCCAGGTCGGCTACGGCAAGGCCTACGGCCAGACGTTCGACTACAACGGCGGCACCAGCTACAAGGCGGGCGACCCGGTCACCTTCCCGTTCTGGGAAAACTACTACTCCGGTGGT
Organism: Dyella jiangningensis; assembly: GCA_000632805.1. Classification (GTDB taxonomy): domain Bacteria; phylum Pseudomonadota; class Gammaproteobacteria; order Xanthomonadales; family Rhodanobacteraceae; genus Dyella; species Dyella jiangningensis. The sequence goes on from CP007444.1 coordinate 3,065,417, forward strand.
GTGCGTGACGTGCGCGGCTTCCAGGACAACACCCTAGGCCCCCGCGTGTGTACCGGCACGAATGCCGACGGTTCGCCGATCCAGCCCAACAAGGATGGCACCTGTACCGGTGGCTACTATTCCTACGCGCAGCCGATCGGCGGTGCGTTCAAGGTGCTGGGCACGGCCGAGCTGTACCTGCCGCTGCCGTTCCTCAAGGACATCAACACCGCACGCGTGTCGTGGTTCGTCGACGTCGGCAACGTGTACCAGGACTACCAGAGCTTCAAGGCCAGCGAACTGCGCGCCTCGACCGGTATCTCCCTGCACTGGCAGGCGCCGATCGGCCCGCTGATCATCAACTTCGCCGTGCCGATCCGCACCAAGCAGGACGACAGCCACTACGAGGAGCGTATCCAGTTCACCTTCGGCAGCCAGTTCTAATGGCGTAGCCGGGCTGGAACGGCCCACGGAAAGAAGGCGCGGCCCTGCCGCGCTTTCTTTTTTTCATGCGCCCGGTGGCGCCTTTTCCTACAATGGTCCGATTGCAGGGAGCCAAGCATGAGCGTCTTCAAAACCACCGTGTCCGAGCTGGCCGAACGCTTTGGCCTCGCTTTTCATGGCGAGGGCGATCGCGTCATCGACGGCGTGGGCACGCTTGCGGGCGCAGGACCGAGCCAGCTGAGCTTCCTTTCGAACAGCAAGTACGCCTCCCAGCTCGCCTCGACGCGTGCGGGCGTCGTGGTCATGCGCGAAGAGAATGTCACTGACAGTCCGTGCGCGGCGCTCGTGGCGCGTGACCCCTACGTGGCCTATGCCAAGATCGCGGCCCTGTTCGAACGGCTGCCCGCCTCACCGCAGGGCATCCATCCCACGGCGGTGGTGTCGCCGAGCGCGCGCGTCGCGGCGACCGCCAGCATCGGCCCCGGTTGCGTGATCGAAGACGGCGCCGTAGTGGAAGACGGCGCGATCCTCGGGCCGCATTGCATCATCGGCCCCGACTGCACGGTGGGCGCGCAATCGCGCCTGGTGGCGCGGGTGACGCTGGTGATCCGCGTGACGCTGGGCAAGCGGGTACTGGTGCATCCGGGTGCCGTGGTCGGTTCCGATGGCTTCGGCCTCGCCTTCGATCGCGACCACTGGATCAAGCTGCCCCAGCTCGGCGGCGTGCGGATTGGCGACGATTGCGAGATCGGCGCGAACACCACCATCGATCGCGGCGCGCTGGACGACACCGTGCTGGAAGAGGATGTGCGCCTGGACAACCAGATCCAGATCGCCCACAACGTTCATATCGGCGCGCACACCGCCCTGGCCGGCTGCGCCGCGGTTGCCGGCAGCGCCAAGATCGGCCGCTACTGCATGATCGGCGGCAATGCCGGGGTGCTGGGCCATCTGGAAGTGGCCGACCGGGTTACCATTACCGCCAAGAGCCTGGTCACGCACTCCATACGCGAGCCCGGTGAATATTCTTCGGGCGTGCCGCTGCAGGAAAACCGCCTGTGGCGCCGCAATGCCGCCCGATTCAAGCATCTCGACGAATACGCGCGCCGGCTTTCGGCGTTGGAGAAGGACAGCAACAATGAGTGACCTCACCGTGCCTTTCCACCTTCCGGTTACCGTGGAACACATCCAGCAGCTGCTGCCGCACCGCTACCCGTTCCTGCTGGTCGACCGCGTGATCGAGCTGGTGCCCGACAAGAGCGTGGTCGCCCTCAAGAACGTGACCATCAACGAGCCGTTCTTCCAGGGCCATTTCCCGGGCCATCCGGTGATGCCGGGCGTGCTGATCGTGGAAGCCATGGCTCAGGCCGCCGGCCTGCTCACGCAGATCTCCAGCCGCCTGAAGGGCAACACGGGCAGCCCGTTGTTCTATCTCGCCAAGGTGGACAACGCGCGCTTCAACGCGCCGGTGGTGCCGGGCGACCAGCTACGCCTGGAAGTGACGCTCAAGCGCCTGCTGCGCAGCATGGGCCTGTTCGAGGCGCGCACCATGGTGGGTGACAAGGAAGTGGCCAGCTGCGAGCTGATGTGCGCCGCGAGGTCCGACAAATGATCCACGCCACCGCGCAGATCGATCCCTCCGCCGTCATCGCCAGCAACGTCACCATCGGCGCGTTCAGCGTGATCGGTGCCGACGTGCATATCGGCGAGGGCACGGTGATCGGACCGCACGTGGTGATCGAGGGCCCGACGCGCATCGGCCGCGACAATCGCATCAGCCAGTTCGCCTCGCTGGGCGGCGCGCCGCAGGACAAGAAATTCGCCGGCGAGCGCACCGAGCTGGTGATCGGCGATCGCAACCAGATCCGCGAGTTCGTCACCATCAACCGTGGCACGGGTGATGGCGGCGGCGTTACGCGCATCGGCAACGACAACTGGCTGCTTGCCTACGTGCATGTCGCGCACGACTGCCAGATCGGCAACAACACCGTGTTTTCCAATTACTCGGCATTGGCCGGCCACGTCGAAGTCGGCGACTGGGTAGTGATGGCCGGTTTCTCCGGTGCGCACCAGTTCTGCAAGGTGGGCGCGCATGCGTTCATCGGCATGGGTTGCCTGCTGGGTTCGGATGTGCCGCCCTTCGTGATGATGGCCAACGAGCAACGCGGCCGTCCGCGCGGCATCAACAGCGAAGGCCTCAAGCGCCGCGGTTTCGACGCGTCGCGCATCTCGGCGATCAAGCGCGCGTATCGCACACTCTACATGGCCGGCCTGACCCTGGCCGATGCACGCGAACAGCTGGTGTCGCAGGCCGCGGACAGCGAAGACGTACGGGCCATGCTGGACTTCCTCGATCGCAGCGAGCGCTCGCTGGCGCGTTGATATGAGCCGCTGATATGAGCTTCGCCCATATCGGCATGAGGCACGGGAGTTTGTTTGCTTTTGTCTTTTTTCATAAGCCATGACTCCCACTGACACCGCAAACCAGGCTCCCCTCATCGCGATCATCGCCGGCGAAGACTCCGGCGATCAGCTCGGCGCCGATCTGATCATCGCCTTGCGCCGCCGCTATCCCGATGCACGTTTCGTCGGCATTGGCGGTGCGCGCATGCAGGCCTCCGGTTTCGAGTCCTGGTACGACATCAAGGAGCTGTCGCTGTTCGGCTTTGTCGAGGTGATCTCGCACCTGCCGCGGCTGCTGCGCCTGCGCAAGGAACTGGTTGCGCGCCTGATCGCGGCAAAACCCGCTGTAGTGGTCGGCATCGATGCGCCGGATTTCAATCTTGGCGTGGAGAAGCGCCTGCGCGAAGCGGGCTTGCGTACCGTGCACTACGTCAGCCCGTCGGTGTGGGCATGGCGCGAAAAGCGCGCGGAGAAGATCGGTCGCAGCGCGGACCGCGTGTTGTGTCTGTTTCCGATGGAACCGCCGATCTACGCAAGGCATGGTGTGGACGCGCGTTTCGTCGGGCATCCGCTGGCCGACCGTTTCGCCATGGTTTCGGACCGCGCCGGTGCGCGCGATTTCCTGCAGTTGCCGCACGACGTACCGGTACTGGCCGTGCTGCCCGGCAGCCGCCCGTCCGAAATCGAGCGACTGGGTCGCCACTTCATCGACGCTGCCCGCAAGGTGGGGGCCGCCCTGCCCGGCCTGCGCGTCATCGTGCCCGCCGCCAATGAACGCGTGCATGCAACGCTGAAGGGCATGATCGGCGACACCATGGGCGATGACGCGCCGCTGCTGTTGAACGGCCACGCCCACGAGGCGATGCTGGCCGCCGACGTCGTGCTGCTGGCTTCAGGCACGGCCGCGCTGGAAGCCATGCTCGCCAAGCGACCCATGGTGGTGGGTTATCGTGTCTCGCCCGTGAGCTATCGCATCGCACGCATGCTCAACATGCTGAAGACAGACGTCTATTCGCTGCCCAATATCCTGGCCCGTGCCGCGGGCATGGGTGAGAAGACCGTGCTCGTGCCGGAGCTGATGCAGGACGATTTCACGCCAGAGAAACTTGTCGAGGCGACGTTGGCATTGTTCCAGGACAGCGAGCGCCGAGGCGCCATCGTGGCGGCCTTCGAACAGTTGCATCGCGCCCTGCGCGGCGATCTTGAAGGACAGGCTGGCGATCTCGCCGCCGATGCCGTAGCGGAGCTCGTGGAAGCCGGACATGGCTAGTTCGAAGCTGAAAGCCGAAGCGCTGTCGTCCGTCGTCTCGACCGCCGAAACCGTCATCCGTCTCATCGCTGGCGTGGACGAGGCCGGTCGTGGCCCACTCGCTGGCCCGGTGTCGGTAGCGGCGGTGATCCTCGATCCATCACGCCCCAAGATTCGTGGTTTGGACGATTCCAAGAAGCTCACGGAAGCCAAACGCGAAGCGCTTTACGAAAAGATCGTGGAGCGTGCCCTGGCGTACTGCGTGGTGCTGGTCACGGCCGATGAGATCGACCGCATCAACATCTTCCAGGCCACCATGACCGGTATGTGTAGGGCCCTGGCCGGTCTCACGCCGTCTGCGCATGAGGCGCTGATCGACGGTAACGCCCTGCCGCGCGAGTTACCCTGCGCCGGGCGCGCCATCATCGGTGGCGACGGGATCGAGCCGGCGATCAGCGCCGCTTCGATCCTCGCCAAGGTGAGCCGCGATCGCTGGATGGTCGAACTCGATCGCGAGTATCCCGGTTACGGTTTCGCCGAACACAAGGGCTATGCCACGCCCTTCCACCTCGATGCGCTCAAGCGATTGGGTCCCTGCCCGCAGCACCGCCGCAGTTTTGCCCCTGTAAAAATTCTGGTGGACCAGGGCGTGCTGTTCTGACCGCGTGATTGGACGTCCAAACGGTCGGCATACCCAAGCATCAAGAAGGCCAAAGAGCGCATGCGCGAGCATGCCCTATGGGCCACGTCATGCGCGTGCAACGGAGCTAGAATAGAGTCGACTTCGCAAGAGGCCGCGACCTGCGACGCGACCGCTGCAAAGCCGGGAAAACAGCGGCGGGAACAAGCTGCCACGCGGTGCGTGGATTGTGTCTCGGCAGTCAACCTTTTCCGCCGTTGCCGCATCCGAACGGATACAGGAAACGAAGTCACCGGGCCGTCATCAGGTAGAGCCTATAGCGACACCGCCACACGCGATTCCGCGGAACGGCGCACTTCCCTCCAAGGCATGGATGCATGGGTCGACCCGCATGGCCTCTGCCATGCGGCGTGCACATCATCGCGAGCATTAGACCGCAGGAGTGGTGCCATGACGCTTCCCAACCGCCCATACGACGTCGTTGCGTCGCCGGACGACACTTCGATCGAGGTAGCGCCGGAGTTGCTTTCATCCGACGAGCTCACGGCCATCGTGGGCACCGCCTATCAGCACGTGGACTACGATCGGCATCCGCTGTCGGTACGTCGTTTCGACCACTACATCGAGGGGCCGATTGGCGACGGGCGCTTCCACATCTCAGGCTGATCGAGAACGTGACGACGGCACCGCTCTGCGTGCCGTCGTCCAAAGCGGGGCTTCAGCCGCGGCTGCGCAGGAGGCTGTGCCGATAGCCGTAGCCGATGTAGATCAACATGCCGATCGCGGTCCAGGTCGCGAGCAGCAGCCAGTTGCCCATGTTCATCTGCGCCAGCAGGAACAGGCACACCACGACGCCCAGTGAACACACCACCGGCGCGGCGGGCACGCGGAAGCCGCGTGGCAGTTCAGGGTGCGTGCGACGCAGCACCAGCACGCCGATGCATACCGTGGCGAAAGCCAGCAGCGTGCCCATCGACAGCAGGTCGCCCAGCAGGCTGAGCGGGAATACCGCCGCCAGCACGCCGCCCACCAGGCCCACCAGCAGGGTCGTGCGATGAGGCGTGCGGAAGCGCTCGTGTACGGCACCGAACATGCGCGGCAACAGGCCATCGCCCGCCATGGTGTAGAGGATGCGTGCCAGGCCCATGTGCATCACCAGGATCACCGAGGTCAGGCCGGCGACGGCGCCGACCTGGGTCAGCAGCTTCAGCCACGCCAGCGCCGGATGGGCAGCCAGCGCGGTCGCCACCGGCTCGGCGGTGGCGAGCTGGGGATACGGCACCAGGCCGGTCAGCACGGCCGCGACGATGATGTAAAGCACCGTGCAGATCGCCAGCGAGATGAGAATGCCGGCCGGCACGTTCTGCTGCGGGTTGCGGGTTTCCTGCGCCGCGGTGGCCACCGCATCGAAGCCGATGTAGGCGTAGAACACGCTGGTGGCCGCCCGGAATACACCCGGCCAGCCGTAGTGGTCGCCGCCCTGGTTCGCCGGCACGTAGGGATGCCACAGCGAGGGATCGATGTACTGCAGGCCGAATACCACGAACAGCACCACCACCAGCACCTTCAGCACCACGACGAAACTCGCGAACAGGGTCGACTGGCGGGTACCCACGTAGAGCAGCGCGGTGATCGCCGCCACCACCAGCAGGGCTGGCAGGTTGATCCAGGCACCGGTGGTCACGAAATGGCCGTCGCGGAACGAGACCGGCGCATTGGCCAGTACCGATGGGATGTCGATGCCCATGCTGTGCAGCAGGCCCACGCCGTAGCCGGACCAGCCCACCGCGACCGACGACACCGCCAGCAGGTATTCGGCCACCACATTCCAGCCGATGAACCAGGCCAGCAGTTCGCCGAAGGTGGCGTAAGCGTAGACATAGGCGCTGCCCGATACCGGCAGCATCGCCGCGAACTCGGCATAGCTCAGCGCCGCCAATGCCGCCGCCAGGCCGGCCAGCACGAAGGAAAGCGTGAGCGCAGGGCCCGCATGCTCCGCAGCCGCCTGTCCCGTGATCACGAAGATGCCCGCGCCGATCACCGCGCCCACGCCCAGCACGATCAGGTCCTTGAGGCCAAGGGTGCGGCGCAGGTTGTCGCCGGCGGAAAGCGAGGCCTCGATGGGCTTGACGGTAAACAGCGAGCGGATCAGTGACATGCAGTGCCTTCGGAGGCCCGGACCGGCCGCCGTCCTTGCGTGAAAAGTCCTGAACCATGCCAGTCGCGCCGGTCACCCGCAACCGCCAGAAGTCCGGAACGATCCGGTCGCGATGTCGCCGATCAAGCACGTGTCGCGTCAGGGCTCGGTACTCAACCGCCATGAAGTGGCGGACATGCTCGCCTCGCCGGAGCGGCCTCGGACGGTCAGCCACCGGTTCATGTCTGCTGCCTGCCTGGATCCGCTAAGCTGGCTTCAGGGGGGAATACTCATGAAACGCATCGTGCAACTCGCGTTGGCCATGCTCGCGCTGACGCTCGTCACCGTCTGCCAGGCTCGGCCCGGGCCCGGCGATGTGCCGCCGGATTATCTGGGCCGCGACCGCCACGGCGATGACCTCCACGTGTCGGACTTGCGAGGCAAGGTCGTCATCGTGACGTTCTGGGCCACCTGGTGTGGCTACTGCATGAAGGAACTGCCGGTCCTCGCCGCGCTGCAAAAGATGAAGGGATCGAACGATCTCGCCGTCGTCGGTGTCAGCCACAACGACGATCTTGAGGCGTTCAAGAAGGCCCGCCACAACTGGCGGAGCCTCGATGTCATCCTGACCTACGACGCCAAGGACCAGCGCATCGCCAAACCCTACGGCGTCAATACCATTCCGCACATGGTGATCATCGGACGCGACGGCCGCATCGACGATGTGTACGTCGGTTACGACGAAAGCATGCTGGACCAGATCCTCGCCGAGGTGGACGAGCTGCTGAAGCAGCCTGCTCCGCAAGCGCCCGCGGCAGCCGCGCCCTGAGCCGGACCGGCCGCCGCCGGATGTCAATTCTTGTTCGCCCGGGCCGGCGCCGGTAGGCTGGCGTTCCATCCCGCGCGCACGCCATGTCCGTCCGCTTCGCACACCTCCACCTGCACAGCGAGTACTCGCTGGTCGACTCGACCATCCGCATCAAGGGGCTGGTCGACGCCTGCGTGCGCGCAGGCATTCCGGCGGTGGCGCTGACCGACGACAGCAACATGTTCGCGCTGGTGAAGTTCTACAAGGCCTGCAGCGCGGCCGGCATCAAGCCGATCGGCGGCGCGGACCTGTGGGTGAGCTCGCCGGACGATCCGCGCCCGTGGCGTCTCACCGTGTTCTGCCAGAACCACGAGGGCTACCTCAACCTGTCGCGCCTGGTGTCACGCGCCTGGCGCGATGGCCAGCACGGCGGCCGCGCCATGGTCGACATGGCCTGGCTCACGCCGCAGGCGACGCATGGCCTGATCGCCATGATGGGACGCGAGAGCGAGGTAGGCCGCATCGCGGTGAACCAGGGCGTGGATGCGGCCGCCGCGCGCCTGCGCCCGTTCGCGAACCAGATGAGCGACCGCCTGTACCTGGAGCTCACCCGCACCGGCCGAGAAGGCGAGGAAAACTGGAACGCCGCCGCGCTCGGCCTGGCCGCCGAACTCGACCTGCCGGTGATCGCCAGCAACGACGTGCGCTTCCTCAAGCAGGAAGGTTTCGAATCGCACGAAGCACGCGTGTGCATCAACCAAGGCCGCGTACTGGCTGATCCAAAACGCCCGCGCGACTACAGCGACCAGCAATACCTGAAAACGCCCGAGGAAATGGAGGCGCTCTTCGCCGACATTCCCGAGGCGCTGGAAAACACCATCGAGCTGGCCAAGCGCTGCACGCTGGAACTGAGCTTTGGCACGTACTACCTGCCCGACTTCCCGGTGCCCGAAGGCCACGACCTGGCCAGCTACATCCGCGAGCTTTCCCGTGAAGGTCTGAAGGAACGCCTGGCGTTTGCCGGCGTCGCACCCGGTCGCACGCGCGAGGAATACGAAACGCGCCTGGAACGCGAGCTGGACGTCATCATCAAGATGGGCTTCCCCGGCTACTTCCTGATCGTAGCGGACTTCATCAACTGGGGTAAGCAGAACGGCATCCCGGTCGGCCCGGGCCGTGGTTCGGGTGCCGGCTCTCTGGTGGCGTGGGTGCTGAAGATCACCGACCTGGACCCGATCCAGTTCGACCTGCTGTTCGAGCGATTCCTCAATCCCGAACGCGTGTCGATGCCCGACTTCGACATCGACTTCTGCATGGATCGCCGCGACGAGGTGATCGACTACGTCGCGCGCAAGTACGGCCGCGACCACGTCAGCCAGATCATCACGTACGGCTCGATGGCGGCGAAGGCCGTGCTGCGCGACTCCGGCCGCGTGCTCGGCATGGGCTACAACGCCGTCGACCGCATCGCCAAGCTGATTCCCGCGCGTCCGCTCGATCTCACGCTGCAATGCGCGCTAGGTCGTTCGGAGAAGGCGAAGAAGGAACCCGATCGCATCGTCAAGGATTTCTGCGACCTCTACGAGCAGGACGAGGAAGCGCGCACGCTGATCGACCTGGCGCTCAGCCTGGAAAGCATCACGCGCGGCGTCGGCAAACACGCCGGTGGCGTGGTGATCGGTCCCAAGCCGCTCACCGAGTTCGCCCCGCTGTATTGCGAACCGGGCGGCGGGGGTGTCGTCACGCAGTACGACAAGGACGACGTGGAAGCCGTCGGCCTGGTGAAGTTCGACTTCCTCGGCCTGCGCACGCTCACCATCATCGACTGGGCGGTGAAGGCCATCAACGCGCGTCGCGCGGCGACCGGCGAGGAGCCGCTGGACATCGCGACGATCGCCACCGACGACGTGGCCACCTACGAGCTGCTGAAGAGGGCGCAGACGGTCGCCGTGTTCCAGCTCGAATCCTCGGGCATGCAGCGCATGCTCAAGGACGCCAAGCCCGACCGCTTCGAGGACATCATCGCGCTGGTGGCGCTGTACCGCCCCGGCCCGATGGACCTGATCCCCAGCTTCGTCGCGCGTAAGCACGGCCGCGAGGAAGTGGTGTACCCCGACCCGCGCGTCGAACCGATCCTGAAAGAGACCTACGGCATCATGGTCTATCAGGAGCAGGTGATGCAGATGGCGCAGATCGTCGGCGGTTACTCGCTCGGCGGCGCCGACCTGCTGCGTCGCGCGATGGGCAAGAAGAAGCTCGAGGAAATGGCGAAGGAGCGCGCCAAGTTCCGCGAGGGCGCCGCCAAGGACGGACTCACCGGCGAAAAGGCCGATGAGATCTTCGACTTGATGGAGAAGTTCGCAGGCTACGGCTTCAACAAGTCGCACGCCGCTGCTTACGCGCTCGTCTCGTACCACACGGCCTGGCTGAAGGCGCACTACCCCGCCGAATTCATGGCCGCGACGATTTCGTCGGACATGGACAACACCGACAAGGCGGTGACCTTCATCGACGAGTCGAAGGCGATCGGCCTGAAGGTGTTGCCGCCAGACGTGAACGCCTCGGAGTTCATGTTCGTCGCGGTGGAACCCAAGGTGATCCGCTACGGCCTCGGCGCCATCAAGGGCGTGGGCCAGGGCGCGTGCGAGGCGATCGCCGACGAGCGCCGCCGCGGCGGCGCGTATACCGACCTCGCCGATTTCTGCCGTCGCGTCGATTCGACCAAGCTCAATCGCCGCGTGCTCGAAGCGCTGATCCTGTCCGGTGCGCTCGACGCACTTGCACCCAACCGCGCCAGCCTGATGGCGCAGCTGCCGAACGCCATGAAGGCGGCGGACCAGCATCTGCGCAACAAGCAGTCCGGCCAGAACGACATGTTCGGCGCGATGATGGGGGCGGCTGCGCCGACCGTCGACGTGGACTTGCCGGTTGCCGCCGACTGGCCGCTGGAACAGTTGCTGCAGGGTGAGCGCGACACGCTCGGCCATTACCTTTCCGGGCACCCCACCGATCCGTGGAAGGAAGAGCTCGCCCAGCTCTCCACCTGCCCGCTCGGCGAGATCGCCGACCGTTACCAGCCGCCCAAGCCGCGCAAGAACGACGGCGACGACAACCGTTTCCGCCGCGGTCCGGATACGCCGTGGACGGTGGCCGGCATGGTCACCGCCGTGCGCAAACGCGGCGACAGCGATGCCTTCGTTCGACTGGAAGACGGCACCGGCATCGTCGAGGTGAGCTTCTTCGGCGAGCTGTACCAACAGGTCGCCCCATTGCTGGTGCGCGACGAGCTGTTGGTGGTCGAAGGCGGCCTGCGTATCGACGATTTCTCGGGTGGCGGCTTCGCCCTGCGTGCGCGCAGCGCGCTCAGCCTGGGTGACGCCTGCCGCCGCTACGCCCGCCTGCTGCGTTTAAAACTGAACGGCGTGGGCCCTGGCTTCGTCGACGACCTGCGCCGCACCCTTGCCGGCTACCGCGGCGGACGCGCGAGCGTGATCCTGCACGGCTACCACAACAAGACAGCGCAGGCCGACCTGGAGTTGGGCGAGGAGTGGCGCGTAGACGCCATCCCCGAGCTGCTGCGCGCTATCCGCGCGGTGCCCGGCGTCGAAGCGGCCAAGCTGCGCATCGTCAAGACAGACGACAGGCCGCGCGGCGACTGAGGGCCTGACCAGCACATTCCCATGACCTCGGCGCAGGGCTCACCAGCCCGTGCCACGTGAGGTGCCCTTCACTGTTTCATCACCCCATACGCCCCCGTTTCCGCGATTTTTTCCAGATCGGTATACTGGCGCGCTTCCGTGTTCTGAACTGCACCGAATGAATCCCAACTTCCTCGATTTCGAACAACCCATCGCCGAACTGGACGCGAAGATTGAAGAGCTTCGCCATGCCAGCCATGGCCAGGCGTTCAACATCGACGAAGAAGTCGCCCGCCTGCGCGAGAAGCTGAAGCTCAAGACCAACGAGATCTTCCGCAACCTTACGCCGTGGCAGGTGACGCAGCTGTCGCGCCATCCGGCGCGTCCGTACACGCTCGATTACATCAGCGTGATATGCGACGAGTTCCACGAGCTGGCCGGCGACCGCGCCTATGCGGATGATGCCGCCATCGTGGGTGGCCTGGGCCGCATCAACGGCCGCTCGGTGATGATCATCGGTCACCAGAAGGCGCGCGATACCAAGGGCAAGGTGCGCCGCAACTTCGGCATGCCCCGTCCCGAGGGTTACCGCAAGGCGCTGCGCCTGATGAAGATGGCCGAGCGCTTCGGCCTGCCGCTGTTCACCCTGATCGACACCCCAGGCGCCTACCCGGGCGTCGGTGCCGAGGAGCGCGGCCAGTCCGAAGCCATCGCGCGCAACCTGCTGGAAATGGCCGATCTCAAGACGCCCATCATCTGCACCGTGATCGGTGAAGGCGGCTCGGGCGGCGCGCTCGCCATCGGCGTGGGCGACCGCACGGTCATGCTGCAGTACTCGACGTATTCGGTGATTTCGCCGGAAGGCTGCGCCTCCATCCTGTGGAAGAGCGCCGACAAGGCCAAGGATGCTGCCGAAGCATTGGGCCTCACCGCACCGCGCTTGCTCGAGCTCGGCCTGATCGACAAGGTCGTACGCGAGCCGCTGGGCGGCGCGCATCGCAATCCGCACTCGATGGCCGTGCGCCTGAAGGCGGTGCTGATGAACCAGCTCGACGAACTGGAAGCAATGCCAACCAAGGATCTGCTCGAGCGGCGCTACAAGCGCCTGCGCGGCTACGGCGCATTCATCGAATAACCTGTGGGGGCGCACCCTGTGCGCGACAAGCCTACGGAGCGGTTATCCCGCTGCTCCGCGGTCGCCCACAGAGTGGGCTCCTACAAAAGAAAGCAGCGCCAGCTTCCCCTGTAGGAGCGCACCCAGTGTGCGACAAGCCTACGGAGCATTATCCCCACAACCGCAATTACCGGGGCGATTCTTCGCCAGACAAGGCCCAGTCTCACCGTCCAGTCACGCCTCCGCGTTACCATTCCACGGCATCTCCGTCAGGAAAACGCGACATGGCCACCGACAGCACCAAGCTCGCCGTTCTCATCGATGCGGACAATGCGCAACCAGGCATTGCCGAAGCATTGCTCGCCGAAGTGGCCAAATACGGCACGGCGCATGTGAAACGCGCCTACGGTGATTGGACGTCCAATCACCTGAAGAGCTGGAAGGAGCAACTGCTCACCCAGTCGATCCAGCCGATGCAGCAGTTCGGCTACACCAGCGGCAAGAACGCCACCGACTCGGCGATGATCATTGATGCGATGGACCTGCTGTACTCGGGTCGCTTCGATGGCTTCTGCATCGTGTCCAGCGACAGTGATTTCACGCGGCTCGCCGCGCGCATCCGCGAATCGGGCCTGATCGTGTATGGCTTCGGCGAGCGCAAGACGCCCGACCCCTTCGTCGCCGCATGCGACAAGTTCATCTATACCGACATTCTCGGTGCCAAACCGGACGAAGAGCAGCCGCTCAAGCCACGCACGGCCGCGCAACTGAAACAGGATTCCAGCCTGGTGAACCTGCTGCGCAACGCGGTCGACGCAGCCTCGGACGACGATGGCTGGGCCGCCCTCGGCGGCGTGGGCTCGATCGTCACCAAGCAGCGCCCCAACTTCGATGCGCGCACCTATGGCTACAACAAGCTCAGCGAGTTGATCACCGCCACCACGCTGTTCGAGATCGATCGACGCAGCCCGGGCGAAGGCCGACCCAAGGTGATCTACGTGCGCAACAAGACGAAGAAAGCCGCGCCCCGTGAGTGAGCTCGCATGCGTTCTTCGCAATGTCCTGCGCAAGGAGCCGCAGGGAGCGTTGTGCGTGGCGTACAGCGGCGGTCCTGACTCCACCGCGCTGCTGCATGCGCTCGCGCAATTGCCCGAGGCGCAGGAGCGTGGGTTGCGCGCATTGCACGTCGATCACGGCTTGCACGCCGACAGCCACGCCTGGGCCACGCATTGCCGCGAACTCGCGCAGGCATGGCAGGTGCCCTGCCTCGTGCTGCGCGTGGACGTGAACCACGCCAGCGGTTATGGCCTGGAAGCCGCCGCGCGCGACGCGCGTTATCGCGCCTTCGCGCTCTCGCTGCATGACGGCGAGCGCATCGTGCTTGGCCACCACCGGGACGACCAGGCGGAAACCGTGTTGCTGAAACTGTTGCGCGGCGCCGGGCCCGAGGGCCTGGGTGGCATGCGTGGCCTGCGTCCGCTTGGGCGCGGCCTGCTGTGGCGGCCGCTGCTGGACGTATCGCGCGAAGCATTGCGGCGTTACGTCGACACGCATGGCCTGCCCTGCATCGCCGATCCGTCGAACGCCGACCATCGACTGACCCGCAACTTCCTCCGTCACGAGATCCTGCCGCGACTCACTGACCATTGGCCGCAGGCAGTCGAATCGATCGTGCATAGCGCACGCCACAGCCGGGAAGCTGCCGAAGTCCTATCGCGGCAATGGCGTGCTGCGCGCGACGCATTGCTCGACCCCGCGACGGGAAGTCTCGATGCCGGCGGCTGGCTCACGCTGCTGCCGGCCTTGCGGCATCCCTTGCTGGACGACTGGCTACACACGCGCGGCCTGCCGGCCCCCACCACCGCGCAGCGTGCACAGATCGAGCGCCAGTGCCTGGCGCGTGATGGCCAGCTGCCATGCATCCGGTGGCCGGGCGCCGAGATCCACGTGTGGAAGGGCCGCCTGTGGGCGCTGCCGCCGCAGCGTGCGATCGACCCGCAATGGCGTGCCGACTGGTCCGGTGCGCCGCTGGCCTTGCCCGATGGCGGGAGCCTGCAGCTGGAACCGGCGGGCCGACTCGCCGAACCCGTCAGCGTGCGCCTGCGCCAGGGCGGCGAACAGTTGCGCCCTGCCGGCAATCCTCACACCCGCGAGCTGCGGGATCTCATGCAACAGAACGGCATGCCGCCGTGGCGTCGCCTGGCGTGCCCGCTGCTGTACGCGGGCGGCGAACTGGTGGGCGTGGGCGATCGCTGGCTGACCGAACGAGGCGTGCAGCTGTTCGGTGCGCATAGGCCCCTCTGGCATCCGGCCTTCTGAAGACTGCTCCATCCCGCCGCAAAAGCCGCTACAGCGCCGCGTTTGGCCCTTCGCAGATTGATTCCGCACGCCCCCTGCGTTAGCTTTGCGGGCCATGGCCAAGTCTGCATCCGCCCCCGCTAATCCCGCTCCCGCCGCCGATTTCGAGCACTCGCTGGACGAACTCGAGCAGCTGGTCGCGCGCATGGAAGGCGGCGAGCTGAGCCTGGACGAATCCCTCGCCTCTTTCGAGCGCGGCATCGGCCTTTATCGCCATTGCCAGCAGGCACTGGAAAGTGCCGAACTGCGCGTGCGACTCCTGCTTGATCCCGATGCTCCCGACAACGCCGAACCGTTTGAACCCGAACTTTAAGAGTCTGTCTTCACCATCCAAATGCGCCGCGTTGTCCTGCAGCGGCTGTCAGGTGGCAGACCGCGGCGCAACCCATGCTGGCTGCATGGGTAAGTCGCGGGCTGGCGCATGACGGCCGCTGCAGGGCAACCCGTCGGGCCGGGTCTGTTTGCCCACGTGGCTGCGTCATCACTCGGTCATGTATCGACATACATTCCCTCGCTCTTCCTTGCCCCGCAGGCAAACAGCTCCCGGCGCGGCGTATTTGGATGATGAAGACAGACTCTAAGCTCGGCGCAGGTCTCAAGTCGCTGGTCGTGCGCGCCGACGAGGCGCTGGCCCGTTCGCTGCCGTCGGAAGACACCGCTCCCTTCGAATTGCACCGCGCCATGCGCTACGCCGTCCTCGGCGGTGGCAAGCGCCTGCGCCCGCTGCTGGTTTACGCCGCTGGCCATGCCTTCGGCGAGCGCGGCTCGCGACTCGACGCGCCGGCCTGCGCGGTTGAACTGATCCACGCCTATTCGCTCGTGCACGACGACCTGCCGGCCATGGACGACGATTCGCTGCGCCGCGGCCGTCCCACCTGCCATATCGTGTTCGGCGAGGCGATGGCGATCCTTGCCGGCGATGCGCTGCAGGCGCTCGCCTTTGAGTTGCTGGCCCACGACATCGAGCTGGGCGTGGCACCTGCGCGCTGCGTGGAAATGCTGCGCGTGCTGGGTCGCGCCTGTGGCGCCGAGGGCATGGCGGGCGGCCAGGCGCTGGACCTCGCCGCCGTCGGTCGCAAGCTGACGCTGGCCGAACTGGAACATATGCATGCCTGCAAGACCGGCGCGCTGATCCGCGCCTCGGTGCGCCTCGGCGCCCTCGCGGCCGGCGCGTCCGATGATGCGCTGGAAGCGCTCGACGGCTACGCCCATGCGGTGGGCCTGGCCTTCCAGGTGCGCGATGACATCCTCGACGTGGAAGGTGAGGCTGCCGTGATCGGCAAGACCGCCGGCAAGGATGCCGCCGCCGACAAGCCGACCTTCCCCTCCATCATCGGCATGGATGCGTCGCGCGAGCATCTCGCCCGCCTCACCCGCGACGCGCTGGAGGCCATCGCACCGCTGGGCGAAAAAGCCGCCCTGCTGGAAGAACTGGCGCGCTACGCCGCCGCCCGCCTGCACTGACCTGCTGAGCCCTTGTAGGAGCGCACCCAGCGCGCGACCACGGCATCCAGGCGTCCCGCAGTCAACACCCTCAGCACACAGACGTTCCCCTAGGAACCTCCGCTGACGTCCCCTCGATGACCGCCACACCTTCCCCGGCCCCGCGCCTGCTGGGCTCGATCCTTCTCGCCGCGGTATTCGCGCTGCCCGCCTACGCAGCGCCCGGCCAGAAACCCGACTTCACCGGCGCCTGGCGGCTCGACGACCGCAACAGCGACACCATCGACACGCTTACCGCAGCCATGCGCAACGAAGCGCGCCACGAGCAGCAGGCATCGCCGCCCCAGAACCCGGGCGCGGGCAGCCCCGGCCCGACCACGGGAGGCGCTGGCAATGGCGGCAGCCACCGCGGCGGCATGGGTAGCCACGGCGGTGGGATGGGTGGCGGTGGCATGGGCGGCCACGGCGGCGGCATGGGCGGTGGTGGGCACGGCCGCCATGGCGGCGGCGACAGCAGTACCGCCAAGAAGTCGGACGCCGACAAGGACCCCATCGCCACGGCCACCTATCCGATGCCGCCGATGCTGAAAGTGGATTCGGTGCTGCTGGTGCAACAGGACGACAAGACCTTCCAGGTGCGCCTGAACGATGGCAGCCAGCTCACCGGCAAGCTCGACGGGCAACCGCGCCAGTCGCTCAGTGGCAACGCCATGGTGCGTGGCCATATGGAGAACGGGCAGCTCAACGTTTCCGTGCAGTACGCCGACGGGATGCAACTGGAGCAGACCTGGGCGATGTCTCCGGACGGTCAGCAGATGATCGTTACCGGCGCCTGGAAAGTACCCACGCTGGAGCAGCCCGTCACCTTCAAACGCACCTACGTCGGACTTCACTAGACAAAAAAAGGCGGCCCAAAGGCCGCCTTTTTCGTCATTCGGCTATTGGATTATTTGATCAACCGCAGCGTGAACGGGTAGCGATAACGCACGCCTTCGTTGGCGCGGATCGCAGCGAGGATGGTGAACACCAGCCAGGCGATGCCGACCACCACACCAATGGGAATGGCCAGCAACACACCCAAACCGAAGGTGATGGCGGTGAGCACCAGCAAAGCCACGCCGATGATGGCGATGGTGATGTTGAAGTTCAGCGCTTCCTTGGCCTGATCGTCCACGAAGGGCATGGTGTCCTTCTTGACCAGCCAGATGATCAGCGGGCCGAGAAAGCAGCCCCAGCCGAACCAGGCGCCGGTGACGATGCACCCCAGCAGCGCGGACAAATGGGCGAAGAGCGCCCACTGACGCTCATCGGCGGAGGGCGTGTCGGACGGCCCCGCGGGGCTCGCTGACGGCGGCGGTACGACGGACTCGGGCGGAACGCTCATGCGTGCTTCTCCTGTCGTGAACCTGTGTTTTCAGGGCCGGTCCCCAGCGCCGGCAAATGCGATCCTAGCAAGGTCGCGCAGGTTTTTCCGATGCCGGAAGTCCTATTTGTCTCATGCCGAAAAGGGCTATTCGCCGGCTATCGTCATCTGCTCCAGCAGGATTGAGCCGGTAAGGATGTGCGAGCGCGGATCCACGTCCGCACCGACGGCCACGATGTTTGCGTACATGTCCCGCAGGTTGGCGGCGATGGTGATTTCTTCCACCGGGTAGGCAATCTGGCCGTTCTCCACCCAGAAGCCGGCCGCGCCACGTGAATAGTCGCCCGTCACGGTGGATACGCCCTGCCCCATCACCTCGGTCACCAACAAGCCCGTGCCCATGCGCTTGAGCATCGCGGCCAAGTCGTCCTGTCCAGTTTCGACGATCAGGTTGTGGATGCCGCCTGCGTTGCCGGTCGACGCCAGGCCCAGCTTGCGGGCCGAATAGCTGCCCAGCACGTAGCGCGCCAGCACGCCGTTTTCAATCAACGAGCTATCGCGCGTGGCCACGCCCTCGGCGTCGAAGACGCTGGAACCCTGGCCGCGCATGAGAAACGGGCGTTCGACGATGTTGAGCCACGACGGCATGATCTGCTTGCCGGCATGGTCGAGCAGGAAGGACGCGCGCCGGTACAGCGCACCTCCGCTTACCGCGCCGATCAGGTGGCCGATGAGGCCGCGCGCGACTTCCGGCGCAAACATCACCGGCGACTGGCGCGTGGAAAGGCTGCGCGCGCCCATCCGGGACAACGTGCGCTGCGCGGCCTTGTCCCCCAGCGATGCCGCGCTCATGAAATCGTCGGCGGAGCGCACGCTGTCGTACCAGTAGTCGCGCTGCATGCCTTCTTCGTCGCCGGCGATCAGCGAGAGCGACAGCGAATGGCGGGTGCCGCGCTCGCGCCCCAGGAAGCCATGCGAGTTGGCATAGACCGCGACGGCCTCGCCCATCTGTACGCTGGCGCCGTCCGAGTTGGTGATGCCGGCATGACTGCGGCCGGCGTCTTCGATCTGCTTGCCCAGCGCAATGGCGCCCTCGGTATCGATGCGCCACGGGTGCCACAGGTCCAGATCCGGGAACTGGGTGGCCATGCGCTCCGCATCGGCTAGGCCGGCCGCTTCGTCTTCCTCGGTATAGCGGGCGATCGCGCAGGCCTGGTCCAGCGTGGCCTGGATCGAATCGGGGTTGAGGTCGGCCGTGCTCGCCGAGCCCTTGCGCTTGCCGAAGTACACGGTAAGGCCGAAACCGCGGTCGCGGGTGTGCTCCACCGTCTCCACCTCGCCCAGGCGCACGTTCACGTTCAGCCCGGTGTCGATGCTGGCCGCCACCTCCGCCTGGCTGGCACCGGCGGCGCGGGCGCGACGGATCACGTCCTCGGCCAGCTGGGCCAGTCGGTCGAGTTCTTCGAGGCTGCGGTCCTGGGTCGGGCTGAGTTCGGTCACGCGTGAAATTCCTGCAGGCAATCGGGTACGGGTAGAATACGCGGTCCAACCCGCGCAGCTTCCCGAAATGGGGGTGGCGCGGCCGAATGCAAAGAGCGTCCCGCGGAGATAAGCCCATGTCACCGGCAGCCGGCATCTACCGCCACTACAAAGGCCAGCGTTATCGCGTACTGGGCACGGCCCGGCACAGCGAGACGATGGAGGAAGTAGTGGTCTACCAGGCGCTCTATGGCGACTTCGGGCTGTGGGTGCGCCCTGCCGTCATGTTCTGCGAAACCGTGGAACTGGACGGCGAACCGATCCCTCGCTTTGCGCTGGAACAGGCCGAGCCCAATCCGTTCGATCACGCCGACGCCGCACGCTGAGTGCCGCGCTGGCCCGCTGGAAGTTTTCCGTGAAACGCACCTATACCCACGACCCCGACCACGATTACGGCCCCACCCGCACGCAGCAGCGCCGTGACGCGCTGGCCGTGCTGGCGCTCGCCCAGCAGCTGATGGAGATGCCGCCATCGAAGCTGGCGAAGCTGGAGCTGCCCGAGGACGTGGAACGCGAAATCGCCAACACGCGTCGCATCACCGCGCATATCGCGCGCAAGCGGCAGCTGCAGTTCCTCGCCAAGGTCATGCGTCGCCACGAATCGGAAGTGTTCGACGGTGTGCGCGCCGCGCTCGGTGAAAACAAGGAACGCCAGCGACAGGAAACCGCCGCCATGCATCGCATGGAAGCCCTGCGCGAACGGCTGTTGGAAAACACCGACGAAGCGATGAGCCTGCTCATCGCCGAGTACCCGAACGTGGACCGTCAGCACCTGCGCTCGCTGGTTCGTCAGGCCAAGGCCGAGAAGGATGCGAACAAACCGCCGCGTGCGTATCGCGAGATCTATCAGCTGTTGAAGCAGCTGGCGACGGGTGGCGACGAAGCCACCGATAAAGCCGCGGACGAACTGCCGGGTAACGCTGAAGACTGAGGCGAATTAGTCGCGCACAGGGTGCGCTCCCACAAGGTCCTCGCAACACTGTGGGAGCGCACCCTGTGCGCGACTGCCAGTACCTCAGTTATTCGTCGCACGAAACCTCGAACAACTATCCTCCGGCGACACCCACGCATCGTGCAGTTCGCACAACGCACTCGCCGCGATGCTCGCGCCATATGCCGTACCGAACGACACCACGCCCGGCAAACGTCGCTCGATCTCGCACGGATCGTCGCAGCGAGAGCGGCAGTGCTCGCAACACGCCTGGCGACGATCGGCGAGCCCGCTCATCCGCCCAGGCCGTTCCAATGACCGGCAAACACATGCACTTGGTGCGGACATCCAGACGTCCATACGACCTTGGACGGCGGCAAGGCCCTAACACACACTGTCCGGCGCGATGAGCGGAAAGCGAAATGAGCTTTGGTTCTGTCGATATGCAGGAACGAGACACCCTGCAGGCGCCGCTAACAAATAAAGGGGCGCAGACGCCCCTTTATTTTGCAAAGCCGAAAAAGGCGCCTCAGGACGCCGTCCCGCCCACCGTCATCGCATCCACCTTGAGCGTCGGCTGGCCCACGCCCACGGGCACGCTCTGGCCATCCTTGCCGCACACACCCACGCCTTCGTCGAGGGCCAGGTCGTTGCCGATCATGGAGACACGGGTGAGCACTTCGGGACCGGCACCGATCAGGGTGGCGCCCTTCACCGGGCGGGTGATCTTGCCGTCTTCGATCAGGTAGGCCTCGCTGGCGGAGAACACGAACTTGCCGTTGGTGATGTCCACCTGGCCGCCGCCGAAATTCACTGCGTACAGGCCCTTCTTCACCGAGCGAATGATCTCCTGCGGGTCATGCTGGCCGGCGAGCATATAGGTGTTGGTCATGCGCGGCATCGGCAACTGCGCGAACGATTCGCGGCGACCGTTGCCGGTGGGCGCCACGCCCATCAGGCGCGCGTTGAGCTTGTCCTGCATGTAGCCCTTGAGGATGCCGTCCTCGATCAGCGTGGTGCATTCGGTCGGCGTGCCTTCGTCGTCCACGCTGAGCGAGCCGCGGCGACCCGCCAGCGTGCCGTCGTCCACCACGGTGACACCGGGAGCGGCCACGCGCTGGCCGATGCGGCCGGCGAAGGCGGAGCTGCCCTTGCGGTTGAAATCGCCTTCCAGGCCATGGCCGATCGCCTCGTGCAACAGCACACCCGGCCAACCGGGGCCGAGCACGACCGGCATGCTGCCAGCGGGTGCGTCCACCGCGTCGAGGTTCACCAGTGCCTGGCGCACCGCCTCGTCGGCAAAGGCCATGGCGCGGCCGTTGTCGATCAGCTCCCGATAGCCGTAGCGTCCGCCGCCGCCCGCGCTGCCTTGCTCGCGGCGGCCGTTCTGCTCGGCGATCACCTGCACATTAAGGCGCACCAGCGGGCGTACATCGGCGGCCAACGTGCCGTCGGAAGCGGCCACCAGCACGGTGTCCATGGTCGCGGCGAGGCTCACGATGACCTGCTTCACGCGCGGATCGCGCGAACGCGCATAGGCGTCCACCTCGCGCAGCAAGGCGATCTTGTCGGGATTGGGCAGGCTTTCGACCGGGTCGATGGCCGGATAGAGCTGGCGCGCGCCGTTCAGCGCCAGCGGCTTGCCGGCGCCGTTGCCGCCCTGCGCGATGGCGCGTGCGGCCTTGGAGGCTTCCAGCAGCTGCGGCAGCACGATCTCATCGGAGTAGGCGAAGCCGGTCTTCTCGCCGCTGATGGCGCGCACGCCCACACCCTGTTCGATGGAATGGCTGCCGTCCTTGACGATGCCCTCTTCCAGCAGCCACGACTCGCTGCGCGAATGCTGGAAATACAGGTCGGCCGCGTCGATCGACGGGCCCATCAGCTGGTTGAACACGCGTTCGAGATCGGTGGCGGCCAGGCCGCCCGGCGCCAGCAGGCGGCGTTCGGCCTGCGCGATCAGGGAATCCATGAAGTCGTTGCCATGCGTAAAAAGGGGACTTTACCAAGGTGGGGCCGCCGGCAGGGGTTTAAACCCTGCTCGGAAGCCCCGTAGGAGCGCACCCAGTGTGCGAAAAGCCTACGGAGCGGGGACGCCAGGCACTGCGATCGCGCACTGGGTGCGCCCCTACAGCTGAGGCTCCTTCACTGTGGGTGGCTCATCGGTCAATGGCGGCGTGACGGGCGCCACCGTCACATCCTTCTTCTCGATCAGCGTGATCACCGGCTTGTCCCAGCTTCCAGTGATCTTGTAGCGGGCGCTGGCGGCATGGTTGATGCCCTTGCCGAGAATGCCCTGCGCCACGAAGCCCGCCGCCACACCGATCGGCCCGCCCACCACAGCGCCCACGATCGGCAGGCTGTTGCCGGCATGCGGGATGGCCTGCACCTGAAGGTCGTAATCCTTGGCGCGCACGCCCGTGCGCCCCTTCACCGAGATTTCTGCCGCCGGGCTGCGGATCTGCAGGTTGTCAGTGTTGGCATTGCCCTCGCCCAGCTTGAAGTCGCCGGTGATCGCATCGAAGGCCAAGCCCTTGCCGAACACGTCGCCGAAATCGAACGACAGGCGGCGCGGCAGTTCCAGCACGGACACCAGGCCGAACAAGCGCGCCACGCCGGGCGCCACCTCGGGCATGCGGCCATCGGTAATGTTGATGCTGAGCTTGCCATCCATGTTGCCCATCTCCATCGCGGAGGGGCCCCGGGCCAGGTGGCGTCGAGCTGGGCGCGCACCTTGCCGCCAGCGACCAGTGCGTCATAGCCGAACGCGCCCAGCATCTCGCCGAGGTTTTCCGCCGAGAAATCGATGCGCATATGCGAGTGGCTATTGCCGGCGGTGCCCTCCCAATCGCCCGTACCATTGATCTGCACGCCGCGCGACAGCGTGCGCAGCTGCTCGACGTGCATGCCGCGATCGGTGGGCCAGGTTTCGAGTCGCGCATCGCCCAGCTTGGAGTCGCCGAAACGCAGGTCGCTCACCCACAGGTGGAACGGCGGCAGCGCCGATGGCGTGATGCCGGTGGCCGCAGGATTGGGTGCAGGCGTTGCCGCGGCCCCTGGCGCCATGGAAGACGCTTCAGCCTGCGTCGCGCCAGCGGGCGTCGCCTCGGAGCCGGTTCTCTTCGGCGGCACGACGTCCTTGGGCCAGTACAACCGCTGCAGGCGCGCGGTCACGCCACGGCGGCTGAGGTCGGCCAGCGGGATCGAGAAGCGACCCGCCAGACCGGTGCTGTCCACATCCACCGTCAGACCGTCCGCCTGCGACGTCGCCGTCAGGCGCATGTCGGGAAAGGTGTGGCCGAACACCATGGCCTGGTCGGCATTCACCTCGATGCTTTCCAGGCCCGGGCCGCCACTGCTGCTGCCGGAGGCGGCGTATTGCACCCAGCCGGTGACATCGAGCTTCGCCGGACGACCGCGGATGCGGATGCCCTTGTCGGGCACGGTGTCAGGCGCCTTCGTGCCGAAGGCGAATGTCGCGGCGAGCTGCTGGTTGTCGGTCTGCGGCAAGCGCAGCCGCGCGCGAACGACCTGGCCCACACTCAGCTGCACGTCGCTGCCCTGCATCGGCAGGTTCATCTCCACATGCAACGGCAGCGTGGCATCGGCGGATTTCTTCAGCGGCAGGGGGAAATCCAGCGCCATGCCGTTCAACGCCGAATCCACGCTCAGGCGCTGCGTGGTCGCGGCAGAGCCATTCGCGTGCGCGATATCGAAGCCGATGGTGAAATCGCTGCGCCCGTCTGCCACCTGGTTCAACCAGTCGAGCTGCTTGTAACCCTGCGTCAGCTCGCCCATGGCATAGCGGCCGGTGAGCTTGGCGGCCAGCACCTTGTCGGGCTGGCCGGTGGCACCGGCAATGGCGAGGTCGAGCTGCGACGGCTGCCCGCGAAAACTGGTTTCCAGCGGGCCGGCGTGGAAGCCGGCCTTGTCGAAGGTAGCGGGGCCGGTGAGCTTGTCGAGTTTGAGATTCCATTCGGGCGCGTCGAAATCCACGCCCTTGAGCTGCGCACGTCCATCGAGCACGAGGTCGCTGGCCTGCGCCACCGGCAGCGACAGATGGAAGTCGAAGGCGCCGTTGCCGCCGAGCTTCAGCTTGGACAACACGTCGGCCTGGTTGCGACCGATCGGGCTGCGCCGCACGAAGTCGAGCATGCTGGCGCCGGTGCCCGAACCGCTCACGTTGAGATCGAGCACGGTATTGCCGAACTCGGGAATCAACGCCACGGCGCGATCGACCTTGTTGCCCAGCGACTGCGCCGCGCTTGCCTCCACCATCATGCCGCTGTTGATGAAGTTGGCCACGGCGTTGACGCCTTCGGCGCGCGGCCAGTCCTTGCCGTACTCGAGCACAAGGCCGCTCAATTCCGCGCGTGCTTCGAAACGACCTTCGTTGTGATGGAACGGCCAATCCTTCAGATCGCCGCGCACCACGACGTCGCCATGGTCGACCTTGCCATCCACCAGCGCCTGGTCCAGCCATTGCACGGCAGCCGGCGACATCGAATCGATCGGCCAGAACAGCTTGGCCGCCGCCACTTCGGCGTGATCCACCGCTGCATACAGATCCATGAAGGGACGCCCGCCGGCATCCGGCAGCGCCACCTCGCCGCGGGCCGAACCACCGAAGCCCGCGCCTTCGAAGGTGAACGGGTCGGTGCCGATATGCCACGCATCGTCCTCATGCCAGAACGCCACGTCGCCACCGAAACGCGACATCGCAAACGGCTGTCGGAACGTATGCGGAAAACGCAGCGTCGTGGCCTGCAGTGGCAACGACAGCAACATGGCCTGTGCATCGCCACGCAAAACGCCCTTCAGCCCATCCACGCCGGGCAGCTTGCCCACCGGATCGATCGCCAGGCCGCCGAATTCGGCGCTGAGTTGTTGCACGCCGTCGGCACGACTCCAGTTCACCTGCGCACGCTCGATCTGTCCTCGCGGCCTGCCACTGCCCACCCACTGCGCGAGCGTCGGCGACATCTGCGGCTTGAGCGCCAGCCATGGCACCAAGGCCGCCAGCTGGAGATCCTTCGCCGCAATCGATGCCTGCAATCCATCGGTCCCGATGCCCTGCACGCGTGCGACCAGGGCACCGCCGTCGTCACCGGCCCATCGGACCTGGCAGGCGTCCCTGCCCATCGTCACTTCGGCCAAGCCCTGCAGCGTGGGCACGTTTGCCCGCACGCCGTCGGGGTTGGCGATGGAAAGCTGCGACAAGTGGAAGCTGGTGAGGCTGCGCACGATCTTCGCGTCGCGCCAGTCCAGCCAGGTGTCGAACGAGCCGCTGCCGCTTTCAGCCGTATAGCCGCCCATATCCACACCGGAAGACATGGCGTGCAGATCCATGCCGGTGCCGCCGATCCACAGTTTTCCGTCGGCGCCATCGTCGCTGAAGCTGCCTGCGCCGCGCAGCTGGCCCGGCGCGCCTTCGCGACGCAACAGCGCGCCCACACGGATGCGGCGTCCCTGGCGGCTCATGCGCAGCTGCTCGGCCACGAGCGTGTAATGCCGCTCGAGGCGGTGATCGGTGATTTCCAGTCGCGTATCGCGCAGCCACAGGCCGACCGAGAGCTGTCCGAACGACGGGCTCTGTCGTTCCTCCCCACCCGCCAGGCCGATGCCGTTGAGGCGCCAGGTGCCGTCGGCTTCGCGACTGACGTCCACTTGCAATCCACGCGCACGCAGGTTGACCAGGTGGCGTGCCGGCAACAGCCAGCCGGCAAAATCCAGCTTCAGTTCCGCTTCGGGAATGCGCAGGGGCGGCTCACCGTTGTCGGTACCGATGGTCAATCCGTGCATGACAAACAGCGGGCCGGCGGGTTGCGCATGGCCTTCCAGCGCATCGAACTTCACCGGCCGCTTGAGCACGGCGCCGAGCTCCTGCGCCACCCAATCGGGATGGCTGGCCAGCGTCGGCAACAGCAGTTGCGCCAGGCCCATCAGCACGGCCAGCGAAATCACGGCCACGCCTGCGATCCAGGCCAATGCCCGGAGAGCCAGCTGCATCCGCTTGTGCAAGGGCGTCTTCATGACGCTGACAACGCGGCCAGCCCGGCGACACGCGTCGCCAGGCGCTCAGAGCCTGCTTTCATGTGCCCAGTGCCTTGCGCCGGGAGCCGTTTGCCCGCAGGGCAAGGAAGAACGAAGGAATGTATGTCGATGCATGACTGAGTGATGACGCGGAACTGGGGGCAAACAGCCCCGGCCCGAAGGGTTCTGGTTGAACGGGCCCCAGGCGGCAGCGCGCGGCTTGACCTGCCAGCCAGGCAGGCACTGCGCCACGCACTGCCACCTGGAACCCGTTCAACCACAACGCGAGGTACTGGGCATATGAAAGCAGGCTCTCAGAGCAGAACCACATCGAACTGTTCCTGCGAATAATGCTCTTCGGCCTGGAAGCGTATGCTCTTGGAGATGAACTCTTCCAGTTCGGCCACCGCGGCGGATTCCTCCTCCAGGATGCGGCCGACCACTTTCGGACTGGCCATGACCAGCAGTTTTTCGGTGTTGAACTGACGGACCGCGCGGGTGATCTCGCGAAAGATCTCGTAGGTCACCGTCTCAGCCGTCTTCACCGTACCGCGACCGCTGCAGGCCGGACAGGGCTCGCACAGCTGGCGCTCCAGGCTTTCGGTGGTGCGCTTGCGCGTCATTTCCACCAGGCCCAACGCCGACATGGGATACACCGTGGTCTTGGCGTGGTCGCGCGCAAGGCCTTTTTCCAGCGTGCGCAGCACCTGGCGACGGTGCTCCTCATCGGTCATGTCGATGAAGTCGATGATGATGATGCCGCCGAGGTTGCGCAGCCGCAGCTGGCGTGCAGCCGCCTGTGCAGCCTCCAGGTTGGTGCGGTAGACGGTTTCCTCCAGGTTGCGCGAGCCGACGTAGCCGCCGGTGTTCACGTCGATGGTGGTCATCGCCTCGGTCTGGTCCACGATGAGGTAGCCGCCGGATTTCAGCGGCACCTCCTTCTTGAGCGCACGCTGAATTTCGTCCTCCACACCGTAGAGATCGAAGATGGGTCGCTCGCCGCTGTAGTGCTCCACGCGGTCGTCCAGGTGCGGCATGAATTTGTGCACGAACTTCACGACCTTCTCGAACGTTTCGCGCGAATCCACGCGAACCTTCTCGATGTCGTCGTTGAGCATGTCGCGCAGGCTGCGCAGCGGCAGCGAGAGTTCTTCGTACACGCGGTCGCCGACCTTCGCCTTGGCGATGTTCTCCTGCACGACGCGCCAGACCTTGCCCAGATAGGTGACGTCGAAGGCCAGCGATTCGGCGGTCTGCCCTTCGGCATTGGTGCGCACGATATAGCCGAGTGGGTTCTCGCCGATCAGCGTGGTGAGTACTTCCTTCAGGCGCTGGCGCTCGGGTTCATCCTCAATGCGTGCGGAGATGCCCAGCGTGCGCGCGTGCGGCAGCAGCACCAGGTAGCGCGACGGGATCGACAAGTGGGTGGACAACCGGGCGCCCTTGGTGCCGATCGGGTCCTTCACCACCTGCACCACGATCTCCTGGCCCTCGTGAACCAGTTCGCTGATCGACGGAACGTGGCCGTGCCCGTTGCCGCTGGTCGTTGGCTCAGCGCCCTCGGTGGCTGCCGGCAACGGCGGCCGCAGGATGTCGGACGCGTGCAGGAACGCGGCGCGCTCCAACCCGATGTCGACGAACACGGCCTGCATCCCGGGCATCACCCGCTGCACACGCCCCTTGTACACGTTGCCGACGTAGCCGCGCCGGGACGCCCGTTCCACGTGCACCTCCTGCAACATGCCGTTTTCCACCACGCCGACGCGGGTCTCGCGCGGGGTCACGTTGATCAGGATTTCTTCGCTCACGGGCACTCCCCTGCATAGACAATCTTTATAACGGCAGTCCGCGCACACTGTCGATGCGTGTCGGCGCACGCCGACGGCCAGTTCGGCCGGGCCGCCAACTGGCGCGCAGATTCGCAGGGAACCAAGACATTTGATGTACTAGGCAGTCTTCCTTTCGGAAGCACTGCCAGTGCACGCTATGCTGCACGACGATGCGTGAACCGATTCTCCCCGACCTGTTGCAGCCGGGCTTGCAATTGGTGTTCTGCGGCACCGCCGCCGGCCGCCGCTCGGCACAGGAAGGTGCCTACTACGCCCACCCCGGCAACCTGTTCTGGCGTGCCTTGCACGCGGTGCAGCTGACGCCGCGCCTGTTCGCGCCCGCCGAGTACCCCCTGCTGCCCGCGCTGGGCATCGGCCTGACCGATCTGGCCAAGCACCACATGGGCAACGACGACGAGCTGCCGCGCGACGCGTTCGACATCGAGGCATTGCGGCGCCGGATCGCACGCCATGCGCCGGGTGTGCTCGCGTTCACCAGCAAGGCAGCGGCGCGCGCCGCCCTGGGGCGGCCGGCGGACTATGGCTTGCAGGCGGAACGCTTCGGGGCAACCCGGCTTTTCGTGCTGCCCTCGCCCTCCGGGCAGGCACGCGGGCACTGGGACGTGGCGCCCTGGCATGCACTGGCGAAACTCGTGCGGGCCGGGTCGCCGGCCGGTCAGCCTCTCACGTAGCTATCCAAGCCCTCGACCAGGTGATCGAACAGCCGGCGCACGCGCAGGCTCAGCCGCAGGTCTTCGTGCATCACCACCCAGGTCTCCAGTGGCAGCGAGAGCTGGTCCGGCAGCAGGCGTACCAGTTGCGGGTCGCGCCGCGCCAGATTGGCCTGCGCGATGCCGATACCGAAACCGGCGCGCATCGCCGCCAGCGCGGCCAGGTCGCTGTCCGTGCGCAGCGCGAAATGCTCCCTGGTATACGGCAAGCCCTCCGGGCGCAGACGTCGGATGTATGGCCGTTCGGTATCGAAGCCGATCAAGGCATGGCCGGCGAGGTCGGCCAACGTCGAGGGCTGGCCATGCGCATCCAGATAGCGGCGATGGGCAAACAGGCCCAACTCGATGCGTCCCACGTGCCGGGCCACCAGGGCGTCCTGGGTGGGTTGCACCATGCGAACAGCGATATCCGCATCGCGGCGCAGGAGGTCGCTGGCCTCGTTGGACAGCACCAGCTCGATGACGATGCCGGGGTGCCGCTCGCGGAACACCGCAAGGATGGGCGGCAGCACCTCCGCGCCAATCACCTCGCTGGCCGTCAGCCGCACCGTGCCGCTGATCGCTTCCCGGCCCGCCGATGCCGTCCGCTGCAAGGTCGCCGCGGCAGACGCCATGGCCTGGGCGTGCGGCACCAGCTCTCGGGCCAGCTCGGTAGGCGTCAGCCCCTGGGGCGAGCGGGCAAAGAGTGGCGCGCCCAAGACTGCTTCCAGCTCGCGCATATGTCGACCGAGGCTGGGCTGGGTCATGCCCAAGGCACGCGCCGCAGCCGACAGGCTGCCTTCGCGCATTACTGCGAGGAAGGATCGATAAAGCTCCCAACCGGGGTCATTCGAGGTCATGCATATTTTTATAGCAGACCTTCGGCATTCGGCAATTTTCTTTCATCCGGGCGGATCGCAAGCTTTAGCCACCTTCCCTGAGGAACCCATCATGAGCATCCAGCGGACCGTACTGGTCATCGGCGCGAACGGCGGCATCGGCCGCGAAACCTGCACGGCCCTGCGTCGACACGGCTGGCGGGTGCGTGCCCTGGTGCGCACGCCGCCGCAAACGGTTGAGGACGGCATCGACTGGCAGGCGGGCGACGCCATGAACGCCGAGGACGTCGTGCGCGCGGCCCGAGGGGTCGATGTCATCGTCCATGCGGTGAACCCGCCCGGATATCGCGGCTGGGAGCGGCTGGTGCTGCCCATGCTGGACAACACCATGGGCGCCGCCAAGGCGAACCGTGCGCGCATCGTCCTGCCAGGCACGATCTACAACTACGGCCCCGATGCGTTTCCGGTGCTCAGCGAGACGTCGCCGCAACACCCTTGCAGCCGCAAGGGAGAGATTCGCACGGAAATGGAGCGTCGACTGCGTAGTGCCTCGACCGACGGCGTGCGCTCGCTGGTGCTCCGGTGCGGCGACTTCTTCGGCCCCAACGCTGGCAACAACTGGTTTGCGCAGGGATTGATCCAGGCAGGCAAGCCCGTGCATCGCATCCAGTACCCCGGCCGCTACGAACTTGGCCATGCATGGGCTTACCTGCCGGACGTAGGTGAGACATTGGCGCAGCTGCTGGATCGCGAAAGCGAACTCGCCGACATCGACAGCTTCCATTTCGGCGGCCACTGGCTGGACGGCCACGCCATGCTGGCATCGATCCGCCGCGTCACGCATGAGCCCGCGGTCCGCGCTGGCGCGTTTCCATGGTGGCTGGCGCGCCTGGCATCGCCGTTCAACGAGACGATGCGCGAGCTGTGCAAGATGCGCTACCTGTGGCGCGAGCCGGTTCGCCTGGACGACCGCAAGCTGCGTGCGTTCCTCGGCGACGATCTCTATACGCCGCTCGATGACGCCGTGCGCGCCGCGCTCATCGGTGTCGGTTGTCTTCCGAAGGCGACCGACATTAAGGCGCTGCCGCAGAGCGCGTAACGTCAGTCGATCGGCGTGTGGCGGTTCTTGACGACGTCCCGCTCCATCACCAGCGAGGCGTGGTTCGACCACGACTGACGGATGTAGGTGACGACTGCGGCGACATCACTGTCGCTGAGCTGCTGCGCGAACGGCGGCATCGAATAGGGACGTGGATTGCCCTTCGTTACCGGCGGAAAACCGCCCAGCAACACCACCCGAATGGCATTGATGCCGCTGGGTTCGTTCACCGAGGAATTGCCGTTGAGCGGCGGGTAGACACCCGCCACGCCGTTGCCGTCCTTGCCATGGCAATCGGCGCAACGCTCCATGTAAACCTTGGCCCCCTGGGCAAGGATCGGCCGGGTATCCAGCGGAGATTTCTGCTCTGCCACGGCCACGCGCGGCGGCAGCGATTGCAGATACGTGGCCATCGCGCGCAGGTCCTCGTCGCGCATGTGCTGCGTGCTCTGCTGCACCACTTCGGCCATCGGGCCAAACGCCGTGCCACGCGCCGACTGTCCAGTCTTGAGCAGATCGATGATGTCCTGCTTGCTCCAGCCCTGCAGGCCGCCGTTGGCCTGCGTGCTCAGGTCGGGCGCATACCAGTTCTGCGAAGGGATCTGCCCGCCGGCGAGCGACGGCTTGTTCTGCGAACCGCCAAGCGAATCGCGCGGCGCATGGCATTCGTTGCAATGGCCCAGGCCCTGCACGAGATACGCACCGCGGTTCCATTCATCCGACTTCGACGTGTCGGGTTGGTATTCGCCCTCCTGGAAATACAGCGCGCGCCACGCCTTGAGGCTGTTGCGCACGCTGTAGGGAAAACCCAGCCCCAGCGGCTTGGCCGCCTGCTTCGTGGCCGGCAGCGATTGCAGGTAAGCGAAGATCGCCAGTGCGTCGTCGCGCGTGACCTTGGTGAACGACGTGTACGAGAACACCGGATACAGCAGTTCACCGTGGCGGCCCATGCCACTGTGCAGCGCCTGCCAGAAATCCTCGAAGCTCCAGCCGCCCAGGCCGGTGTCGCGATCGGGCGTGATGTTGGGTGCGGGGATATTGCCGAACGGCGTAGGCAACACGCGTCCGCCGGCATAGCGCACGCCGCCCCGCTCCGTGTGGCACGAAGCGCAGTCGCCGACAGTGGCGAGGTACTCGCCCTTGGCGATGAGCGCCGGATCCTTCAGCGTGGCCTCCGTGACTTCGCTGGCCGACGGCGACACGGGTTGCCTGGCCTGCGTGCGGAACAACCACCAGCCCGACAACGCCAGCAGCGCGAGGATCACGATCGCTATGACGCGCTTCATGCGCCATCTCCCTTGTCGCCAAGCACGCCGCAATGCAGTGGTGGTGTCACCGAACCCGCGGGTTGCGCATGCATGTCAGCGGGCAGTTCACGACTGGCCAGCCATGCCGATACGGCGCTGATGTCCGATTCGCTCAGGCGGTTGGCGATGTCGTTCATGCAGTCAGGCGCTACCGTCGCGCGGGTCTTGGTGCGCCACGAGCCCAGCTGCGAACTGATGTAGTCGTACGGCAGACCGACCAGGCCCGGGATATCCGGCTGCACGCCGGTGAGCTGGGTGCCGTGGCAGGCCGAACACGCGGGAATCTCGCGCGACGGATCGCCATGCGTCACCAGCTCCTCGCCGCGCTTGAGGGTCGCCGGCGACAACGGGGGCAGCGGCGAGCGGCTGTAGGGCACGTCCTGCGCGGCGAAGTATTCGGCGATTTCGTGCATGTATTCCGGACTGAGCTGACGCGCCGTGTATTCCATCGGACCGTACTTGCGCAGCCCGTCCTGGAAGTCCTTCAACTGGCGGGTCAGGTAACCCGCCGGCTTGCCGGCCAGGCGGGGAAAGAAACCGCTCTCGGGGGTACCTTCGCCATGCACGCCATGGCAGGCCGTGCAGGCGGCGATGCGCTGCTGCAAGGTGTCGGGAATATCCGGATGCGGAGCATCCTGGGCCAAGGCCCCGAAAGGCAGCAGGATGAGCACGCCCATCCATGCGCCAAGGACACGCCTGGCCAGCCACAGCTTCGCTGAGAGCGCTTTCATGATCTTCCCTAGTAAGCCTGGTGCGCTGCCGCCAGGACGGCGCGGCGATGTCGGTCGCTCATTATAGGCAGCGGCCCTCGGTGGACCACGGCAAACTCCGATAGCCTGCCGTTTTGCGACATCATGTCGCACAACTTTGTCCGAGGCTGCCTCCATGCTCCGCCGCCCGCTTGTCCTCGCCGTACTCGCCCTGCTGAGCGCATCACCACTGATGGCCGCAGAGGCGCCGGATGACGCATTCGCTTCCATCGCCACGCTGCAGCAGCACATGGATGCGGACACCCTGACCAGCCGCGCACTGGCCCAGCAGTTTCTCGATCGCATCCGCCGCATCGACCAGTCCGGCCCCTCCTTGAAAGCCGTGCTGGAAACGAACCCCGACGCGCTGCAAATCGCCCAGAAGCTGGACAGTCAGCGCAAGCGCACGAAACGACGCGGCCCGCTCTACGGCATCCCGGTATTGCTGAAGGACAACATCGACACCGGCGACCGCATGCTTACCACCGCCGGCTCGCTGGCGATGATGGATGCGCCGGCGCCGCGCGACGCCGGCCTGGTCGAGCGCCTGCGCAGCCACGGCGCGGTGATCCTCGGCAAGACCAATCTGAGCGAATGGGCCAACATCCGCTCCAACCATGCCAGCAGCGGATGGAGTGGACGTGGCGGGCAGACGCGTAACCCCTACGCGCTCGACCGCAACCCTTGCGGTTCCAGCGCGGGATCAGGTGCTGCGGTCGCCGCCGGATTGGTTACGGTGGCGATCGGCACGGAAACCGATGGCTCCATCATCTGCCCTGCCGCCGCCAACGGCATCGTCGGCATCAAGCCGACGCTGGGCCTGGTGAGTCGCAACGGCATCGTGCCGATCAGCCACAGCCAGGACACCGCCGGCCCCATGGCGCGCAACGTGGCCGATGCCGCGGCGCTGCTCGGCGTCATCGCCGGCAGCGATCCGCGCGATCCAGCCACCATCGAGGCCGATCGCCATGCCACTGACTACACCCGCTTCCTGAATGCCGACGGTTTGCGCGGCAAGCGTATCGGCGTCGTGCGTGCACTGGGCGGCGCGGAGCCGAACGCCGACCGTGTCCTCGACGAAGCCATCGCGCTGATGAAGGCGCAGGGTGCGGTCATCGTCGATCCGGTGGAGCTGCCACACCTCAAGGAGCTCGGCGACACCGAACTGACCGTGCTGCTGTACGACTTCAAGCACGACATCAACACCTATCTCGCCACGCGCACCGGGCTGAAGGTGAAAACCCTCGCCGACCTGATCGCCTTCAACCAACGCGAGGCCGAACGCGAGATGCCATGGTTCGGACAGGAGCTGTTCGAGCAGGCGCAGGCCAAGGGTGCGCTCAGCGATGAGGCGTATATGTCCGCG
Source organism: Dyella jiangningensis (assembly GCA_000632805.1). GTDB lineage: Bacteria > Pseudomonadota > Gammaproteobacteria > Xanthomonadales > Rhodanobacteraceae > Dyella > Dyella jiangningensis. Next base: position 3,099,392 of record CP007444.1, read on the forward strand.
CTGGCAAAGTCCAAACAATTGTCGGGCCCGGATGGCATCGACGCCGCCTTGAAGGCCCACCACCTGGATGCGCTGCTCGCGCCTTCATGGGGGCCAACCTTCGTCACCGATCCGGTGCTGGGCGACCATGTGGTCAGCGGCGATCCCACCGTCGGCGGCGCCTCGCAGCCGGCGGCCATGGCCGGCTATCCATCCATTACCGTGCCGGCCGGTTTCGCGCATGACCTGCCCATTGGCATCGTGTTGTTCGGCACGCGCTGGAGCGAGCCGACCCTGATCAGCATCGCCTATGGCTTCGAGCAACATGCCAAGGCCTGGCAACCGCCGACTTTCCTCGACACCGTGGGCGGCAAACCGGTGCCGCCGGCTCCTTAAGTCGACGCCGGCCGGGCGTACAGGAGACCGGCTTCGGCCGCCTCGATGCGCAAGGCGTCATGAAGGAGCAACGTGACGCCGAGCCGATTTTCGTCCTCGTGCTCGTGCACCAGACCGCCGTAGATGAGCGCGCGCTCCCGCACCGTCGCGATGCCCTGGCCGTTGGTGCCCAACAGGGAGACCAACTGCCGCCATTCGGGCGCAGGCCGGCCCCGCTGTGACGCCGTGGCCCGCGACGCAGTCATGCGCAACACCACCCAGCGCCGCCCATGCGTGCAGCCCCCACGAATCTGCATGCGGACGCTTCTGACGGGCTCGCGCGCAAGCAGGTACACAAGCACTTCGCAAGCCTGCCGGTAGAGCATCATGTGCACGTCGGGCGCCAGCAAGCTCAACCCGGCGCCGGAGAACTCGCAGCGGTACTCGGCTCCCGCCATCGCTGCCGCCTGCGCAAGCGGGCCATCCTCGAAGGTCGCGACGAGACCACGCTCCCGCCAGGATCGCGGGTGCAAGGCGTCAGCCAGACGCTTCATCTCGCGCTGGGTCAGGTCCAGGTGCCGGGTATAGGCGTGGTCCATGTTCGACGAAAGCTGCGGGCCCAGCCGATCCATCATCCGCTTCTGGCCCACAAGCATGGATTCGCCCAGGCGATCCAGCGAATCGGCCACATGGCGAAGCCGCAGCTCTTCCTGATAAAGGCCTTGCTGGGCAAGCTGGAATCCACGCAAGGATTCCCCCGCGCTACGCATATCGAACCGGACTTCCTTGACGGCGTGCGGCAAGCGGCTGCCAAGCATAAGCAGGCTGGACACGGCAAACGCGACCAGGGCTTGCGCCTGGATCACGGCAGGATCGCGGATGGCGGTCACCGTCAGCTCGATGGCGAAACTGGCCAACATGCCGGCGATCGCCGCACCGCGCCAGCCATGACGCGAGGTCATCCACGCGGCCGGCAGAAAAGCGGCCATGCGCGCAACCTCCACCAGCTCGGCGTTCGCGCTGTAAAGCTCCAAACCCATCAAGAGCAACAGCGGAGGAATGACGCCCGCGGCGCAATCATGAAGGAAAGGGCGACTCGTAGTCACAGGTGACCAGCCGGTACCGGGTGCCCAAAGCGCCAATACGGCAGGCACCAAGGTCAGTGCCCCCAGATAGCTGCCGAGAAAATAGGTGAGCACGATATGCATCGTGATGGCCGGCGGCGTTTCGCCAGGCGGCATGTGCACGACCGAGAGGCCCCACGTGTTGGCCAACGCGTTGACCGCGCCACCTATCAATACGTAGATCAATATGGTGGATACGTCAGGCTCTCCATCGCGGAACAACCGCAGATGGCGGCGCGCAAATTCCACGACCGGAGCGGCCAGCAACAAGGGGGGAATCGTGATTACCAAGACCCACAGCAGGCCAAATTCGTCGTGATGCGCCCAGCCATGGCGCGCCAAGGCAACCGCCTCGCCCAGCATGATGGCCGGCCAAAAGCGATACGGGACGAACAGCAAGCACAACACGCGCAAACCGGTAGGAAGGTTCCAGTTCGCCACGGAAATCTCGCGCATGAGTTCGTAGCAGGCGCCATAGACGCCCGCCACCCACAGATGCTGTAGTCCCCTATGCGTCATGAAGCGCTTCCTGAAGCGCCCTAAGCCGTTGCCTGGCGTTGTCACTGCTTAGAACCCACCCCTGGTTAGAGCGCGGCCGACTTCGAGGCTGGCAACGCCGTCGCCATTCTCGCAGGATTTTCGCCCGATATTCATCGCAGGCTCGTTTCGAATAAATGCCCCGCCTGATTCTGAGTTTCGGCAGATACGCGGCAATCTGAACCCGGCCGCCCCCAAAGGCCGAGTCCCGGCTCAGCCCGGCAACGCCCCCACCGACTTGCGCACGATCAGCATGGCCAGTTCCAGCGACTGTTCATAATTGAGGCGCGGATCGACCATCGATTTGTAGGCACGGTCCAGATCGGCCTCGCTAAGGTCGCGGGCGCCCCCCATGCACTCGGTCACGTCTTCGCCCGTTAGCTCGAGATGCACGCCGCCCAGGCGCGTACCCGCCGCCGCATGAATGTCAAACGCCTGGTCCAATTCGCCGCGGATGTTATCGAACCGACGGGTCTTGTAGCCGTTGGACGTGGTCTCGGTGTTGCCATGCATCGGATCGGCAACCCACAGCACGCGACGGCCCTCGCGCTTCACCGCCTCCAGCAATGGCGGCAGCGCACGACCTATCGGTCCGTTGCCCATGCGATGGATGAGAGTGAGGCGTCCGGGCTCATCGTCGGGGTTGAGCGCGTCGATCAATGGCAGCAACTGCTCGGGCGTCACCGAGGGGCCCACCTTCACCGCTACCGGATTGCGGATGCCGCGGAAGTACTCCACGTGCGCACCGTCCAGCGCGGCTGTCCGCATGCCGATCCAAGGAAAGTGGGTGGACAGGTTGAACCAGCCCCGATGTCGCGGCACCTGGCGCGTCAGGGCTTCTTCGTAGTGCAGCAGCAACGCTTCGTGCGAGGTGAAGAAGTCCACGCGCGAGAAACCTGCGATAGGACCCGCCAGCGTCTCCATGAAGCGAAGCGAATCGCCGATGGCGGCAACCATGCGGCGGTACTCGGCCGCCAGTGGTGAATGCTCCACCCACGCCAGATCCCAGTACTCAGGATGGTGAAGGTCGGCAAAGCCGCCGTCGATCAGGGCGCGCACGAAATTCATCGTGAGCGCCGAATGCGCATGGGCCTGGATCAGACGCTGCGGATCCGCGCGACGGGCCTGGGGCGTGAATTCGGGACTGTTGACCAGGTCGCCCCGGAAGCTCGGCAACGTCTGGCCGTCCCGTGTTTCCGTGTCCGCCGAACGGGGCTTGGCGTACTGACCCGCAAAGCGTCCGACACGCAGCACCGGCTTCTGAAGTCCGTGCACCAGCACCAGACTCATCTGCAACAACACCTTCAGGCGGTTGGAAATGATCGGGCTCGTGCAGTCGGCGAAACTCTCGGCGCAGTCACCGCCTTGCAGCAGGAAGCGCTTGCCCTCCTGGGCGTCCGCCAACGCCTGCTTCAACGCCAGTACTTCCCAGGAGGTCACCAGCGGCGGGAGTGCGGCCAGCTGGCCGGTAGCGCGGGCAAGCTCGGCGGCGTCTTCGTAGAGCGGCTGCTGCAGGGCTTCTCGCTGCTTCCAACTGGCAGGTGTCCAGCCAGGAGGAACCAGTTGTGTCAGGGGCAAGATCTGGCTCATGGCAATCGCTCGATCAGGTGCGCTTGCGCGCGGCGGCATACAACGCCACGAAGACAAGCAGCACGAACCAGAGCAGCGTCCACGCAGGCATGGGCAAACCGAATACCGGCTCGATCTTGGCGCACTCGCCCGAACCGGTGAACACCATCTTCAGCACCTTGGCGAACGGAAACGTGTCCATCATGTAGCCGAGGTTCGGTCCGCATGCGGGAATCTGGTCGGCCGGCAGGGTCTGCAGCCAGAGATGACGCGACGCCGTGGCGATGCCGCCCAGCGCACCAAGCAACACGCCGCCGGTATACAACCAGCGTGCGCCGCCGCGCGGCGCGTGCGCGCCGCCGAGCAGGAAAAACAGCCCCATCACCATGAACGCAATACGCTGAAAGATGCAAAGCGGACACGGAATCATGCCCAGCACGTGCTCTGCATAGAGCGCATAACCCAGCAGGGCTACGCAGACGAAAAAACCAGCCAGATAGGTAGTGCGGTACGACCAGCGGAAGGGATTCATGGGCTCGGGCATGCTGCGTTGCGAAAGCGGGACATTACCCGCTCGCCTCTCCCCTGTCAGCCCTGCCGACCCAACCATCAGGAGGCCGTCTCGGGTATCTGCAGTCGGACACCTGGATGCACGCTCCCTCCAATGCGCCTTGCCCGCCGACACCCGCGTGCGAACCCAGTGCCACTCGCATGCCAAAAAAGCAAAAACCCCGGAAGGTTGCCCTGCCGGGGTTTCTGCGAAACGCTTGAAACTACCGATTACTCGGCAGATTCGGTGCGCGGACGATCGACCAGCTCGACATACGCCATCGGCGCATTGTCGCCAGCGCGGAAGCCGGCCTTGAGGATACGCAGGTAACCGCCGGGACGCTCGCGGTAACGAGGGCCCAGCTCGATGAACAGCTTGCCCACGGCTTCCTTGTCGCGCAGACGTGCGAACGCGAGACGACGATTGGCGACACCGTCAGTCTTGGCGAGCGTGATGAGCGGCTCGGCAACGCGACGGAGTTCCTTCGCCTTGGGAAGGGTGGTACGGATCAGCTCGTGCTTGATCAGCGACGCAGCCATGTTCTTGAACATGGCTTCGCGGTGGCTGCTCGTGCGGTTGAGCTTGCGACCGGATTTCTGGTGGCGCATGGCAATACTCTCTATGTCTGTTGTTATGAAAAGCCGGCGGTTATGTCCGACTTCCCGCGGTTACCCGCTGATGAAGCCCTTCGTGTTACGGGCTCTTGTTGAGCAAGACGGCAAAGTTGCCGTTGGGGCGCCTGCAAAATCCGAGGAATGAACACTCGTCAGACTGCCAGTACCAAGCGACCAAGACAGCCGCCTAAACATCACGCGACTTCGTCAGTCGCTTTTGACAAGAGGCGAGCGTACCGAAGTACGCTCGCCAATTGCCAATACTGCCGGCGACCGCGAACGGTCGCCGTGGAACATCAGCCCAGCTGCATGCCGTGCGACAAGCCCGGCGGCGGCCAGTTTTCAAGCTTCATGCCCAGGGCCAGACCGCGACCACCCAGCACATCCTTGATTTCAGTCAGGGACTTCTTGCCGAGGTTCGGCGTCTTGAGCAGCTCGACTTCCGTCTTCTGCACGAGGTCGCCGATGTAGTAGATGCTCTCGGCCTTCAGGCAGTTAGCCGAACGCACGGTGAGCTCCAGGTCATCGATCGGACGGAGCAGCAGCGGATCGAACCCGCCCTTCTCCGCCTTGTCCGTGGCGCTCTCGCGACGCGAGAAGTCACCGAACACCGACAGCTGGTCGTTGAGGATCTCGGCGGCCTTGCGAACCGCATCTTCCGCACCGATGGTGCCGTTCGTTTCGATGTCGAGCACCAGCTTATCGAGGTTGGTACGCTGTTCCACACGGGCAGCGTCCACTTCGTAAGCCACGCGCAGCACCGGCGCGAACGACGCGTCAAGCTGCAGGCGACCGATCGGACGTGCTTCATCATCCGGATGCTGGCGCGCGCTGGCCGGCTGGTAGCCGACGCCACGACGCACCTTCAGGCGCATGTTGAGAGCGATGTCCTTGGTCAGGTGGCAGATCACATGCTCGGGGTTGATGATTTCCACCGAGTGATCGACGGCGATATCGCCGGCGGTGACTACGCCCTTGCCCTTCTTGGACAAGGTCAGGGTGACTTCGTCACCCGAGTGCTGGCGAATCGCCACATCCTTGAGGTTCAGCAGGACTTCGATCACGTCCTCCTGCAGACCCTCGAGGGTGGTGTACTCGTGCAGCACGCCATCAATTTCAACCTCGACGATGGCAGAGCCAGGGATCGAGGAAAGCAGCACGCGACGCAGCGCGTTGCCCAGGGTGTGGCCGAAACCACGCTCGAGCGGCTCGACCACCACCTTCGCGCGGTTGGGTCCAAGCTGCTCGACGCTGAGGCCGCGAGGCCGCAGCACGCTAGTTGACGAAACTGCCATGCAGGGCTCCGGTTGATTACTTCGAATAGAGCTCGACGATCAGGCTCTCGTTGATGTCGGTCGGCAGGTCGCCGCGGTCCGGCATCGCCTTGAAGGTGCCTTCGAACTTCTTGCTGTCGACTTCCACCCACTGCGGGCGCAGGTCCATGGTGTCGAACACGGTCGCCGCTTCCTGCACGCGCAGCTGATTGCGAGCGCGCTCGGTCAGGGCAACCACGTCACCAGAACGAACCTGGTACGACGGGATGTTCACCTTCTTGCCGTTGACCAGCACAGCCTTGTGGCTGACCAGCTGACGAGCCTGGGCGCGGGTGACCGCGAAGCCCATGCGGTAGACGACGTTGTCCAGACGGCTTTCGAGCAGGCGCAGCAGGTTCTCACCGGTGTTGCCCTTGAGGGTCGACGCCTTGGTGTAGTAGTTGCTGAACTGGCGCTCGAGGACGCCGTAGATGCGCTTGACCTTCTGCTTTTCACGCAGCTGCAGCGCATAGTCCGACAGGCGGGCGCGCTTGTTGGCGCCATGCTGGCCGGGCTTGTTTTCCAGCTTGCACTTCGAATCGATAGCGCGAGCGGGGCTCTTCAGACTGAGATCTGCACCCTCGCGGCGGGCGAGCTTGCAGGTAGCTCCACGATAACGTGCCATGGGTATGCTCCTTAGACTCGACGCTTCTTGGGGGGACGGCAACCGTTATGCGGAATCGGCGTGACGTCGATGATGTTGAGGACCTTGTAGCCGAGGGCGTTCAACGAACGCACCGCCGACTCGCGACCCGGGCCCGGGCCCTTGATGCGCACTTCCACGGTCTTCACGCCGTAGTCGCCAGCCGCGCGGCCGGCCTTTTCGGCGGCCACCTGGGCAGCAAACGGGGTCGACTTGCGCGAACCGCGGAAACCCGCGCCGCCGGCAGTCGCCCACGACAGCGCGTTGCCCTGGCGATCGGTGATGGTAACGATGGTGTTGTTGAAGGAGGCCTGCACGTGGGCCACGGCATCCGTGACAACGCGCTTGATCTTCTTCTTGGTCTTGACAGGCTTGGCCATGTTCGGAATCCGTTACTTCTTGATCGCGCGACGCGGACCCTTGCGGGTGCGTGCGTTCGTACGCGTGCGCTGGCCGCGCACAGGCAGACCACGGCGGTGACGCAGGCCGCGGTAGCAACCCAGGTCCATCAGGCGCTTGATGGCGATACCCACCTCGCGACGCAGATCGCCTTCGACGACGTACTTGCTGATTTCGTGGCGAAGCTTTTCAACTTCACCTTCACTCAGGGACTTGATCTGCGTGGTAGGAACCACGCCTGCGTCCGCGCAGACCTTCTTGGCCCGGCTGCGGCCGATCCCATAAATGCTCTGCAGGCCAACCCAGACATGCTTCTGGACCGGCAAATTGACACCCGCGATGCGCGCCATGATGTACTTTCTCCGATGCGTTTCGTGCGCGGTAAACGCGCAATTCTAACCGTAAACAACCCAACAGGAAAGCCCTGCGGCACCTGGGGTGCCGCCGCCCTCCAATCCAGACCAACTTCCCACCACCCCAGCAGCCATCAGTTGCGGCGGAGGTTGGCCTTCTTGAGCAGGCTTTCGTACTGGTGACTGACCAAGTGCGCCTGCACCTGGGCAGTGAAATCCATCACCACAACCACGACGATCAGCAGAGAGGTGCCGCCGAAGTAGAACGGGACGTGCCACGCCTTTTGCATAAACGAGGGAACCAGACAGACCAGCACCAGGTAAAGGGCGCCGACACCGGTCAGACGGGTCATCACGTTATCGATGTAATCGGCCGTCGAGCGGCCGGGACGGATACCAGGAATCAGAGCGCCGGAGCGCTTGAGGTTATCCGCCGTCTCCTGGGAGTTGAACACGATCGCCGTATAGAAGAAGGCGAAGGTGATCACCAGCACCGCAAAGACGATGTCGTACAGCGGCTCACCCGGGGTGAGCGCCTGAGTCAGCTCGGTCAGCCAGCGCGACTGGTGGCCCTGGCCGAACCACGTCGCCGCGGTCGCCGGGAACATCAGCAGACTCGACGCGAAGATCGGCGGGATCACGCCCGACATATTGATCTTCAGCGGCAAGTGCGAGGTCTGGTTCATGTAGGCCCGCTGCCCGCCGGAGCGCCGCGCGTAGTTCACGGTAATGCGCCGCTGGGCGCGCTCCATGAAGACCACGAACGCCGTCACCGCGAGAATCAGCCCCACCACCATGATCATCTTGATCACGGAGAGTTCGCCATTGCTGGCCATGGTCAGCGTGTGCGCCACGGCGCCCGGCAGACCGGCAACAATACCGGCGAAGATCAGCAGCGAAATGCCGTTGCCGATACCGCGCTCGGTGATCTGCTCGCCCAGCCACATCAGGAACATCGTGCCGGCGGTTAGGCCGACGATCGACGCCATGATGAAGCCGGCACCCGGGGTGTAGACCACCGGTGCACCACCCGCCGCTACCTGCTTCTGCAGGGCCACCGCGATACCGAACGCCTGGAAGGCCGCCAGACCCACCGTGCCGAAGCGCGTATAGGTTGTCATCTTGCGACGACCCGACTCACCTTCCTTGCGCAGTGCCTGCAGGCTCGGAATCACCGAACCCATCATCTGGACCACGATCGAGGCCGAGATGTACGGCACCACGCCAAGCGCGAACACCGAGAAGCGTGCCAGCGAACCACCCGAGAACATGTTGAACATGTTCATCAGGCCGCCGCCCTGCTCGATCAGGTTCGTCATGGCTTCCGGGTTGACACCCGGGACCGGGATGAAGGAACCGAGACGGAAGACGATCAGCGCACCAATCACGAAGAAGATGCGCTGACGCAGTTCCGTCAGCTTGCCGAGCGATCCGAGCGATGTGCCCTGGGCTGACGCCACGTGATTACTCCACGCTGCCGCCGGCAGCTTCGATCGCTGCCTTTGCGCCGGCCGTAGCCAGCACGCCCGACAGCTTCACCGCGCGGCCGATCTCGCCCTTGAGCACGACCTTCACCTTCTTGGCGTGGCTGTCGATGAGGCCGGCCTGGTGCAGGACGATCGCATCGATCACGTCAGCCTTGAGAGCGGCGAGCTCATACAGGAACACTTCCTGGCTCTCTTTCTTCTTCAGCGAGCGGAAGCCGACCTTCGGCAGGCGACGCTGCAGCGGCATCTGACCGCCTTCGAAACCGTACTTGTGGGTACCGCCCGCGCGAGCGTGCTGACCCTTGTGACCGCGACCGGCGGTCTTGCCCAGGCCCGAACCGATACCGCGACCGACGCGAAGGCGGGTCTTGCGGGAACCGGCGGCCGGCTTGATGTCGTTAAGACGCATGGTGATTACTCCTCAACCCGCACGAGGTAATAGACCGTGTTGATCAGGCCACGCACCTGCGGGCTGTCCTTCAGTTCACGGACGTCGTTGAGCTTGTTCAGGCCGAGCGCCTTGACGCTCAGGCGATGACGGCTCTGCACACCGCGCAGGCCCTTGACCAGGCGTACGCGCACGGTGGCGGCAGTTTCGTTCTTAGCCATTGCCCAGCACCTCTTCAATGGTCTTGCCGCGCTTGGCAGCGATCTGCTTCGGCGAGGCAACGGCCTGCAGGCCCTTGATGGTCGCGCGGACCAGGTTGATCGGGTTGCGCGAGCCGACGGCCTTGGCCAGCACGTTCTTCACGCCCACCACTTCGAGCACGGCGCGCATGGCACCGCCGGCGATGACGCCCGTACCTTCGGAAGCCGGCTGCATGAACACACGGGCTGCGCCGTGGTTGGCCTTGATGGCGTACCACAGGGTGCCGTTGTTCAGGTCGATGCTCACCATGTTGCGGCGGGCGCGGTCCATGGCCTTGGAGATGGCGACCGGCACTTCACGCGCCTTGCCATAGCCGAAGCCCACGCGGCCTTCGCCATCGCCGACCACGGTCAGCGCGGTGAAGCTCATCTGGCGGCCACCCTTGACGGTCTTGGCCACGCGGTTCACGGCAATCAGCTTCTCGAGCAGGCCGTCGGAATTTTCGCGATCGGTAGAAGACATGTTCTTTTCCGTATGCCTGGCGAACCAGGACTTTTGCTTGCGGCTGGGCCGCTTGGAGTTGTGGGTACTACATGCGACCTCAAGTGCCGGACGAATCCGGCACCCGGGGCCAGCCGGCTTAGAACTTCAGGCCGGCTTCGCGGGCCGCATCGGCCAGCGCCTTGATACGACCGTGGTAGCGGAAGCCCGAGCGATCGAACGCCACGGCCTCGATACCGGCGGCCAGAGCACGCTCAGCCACTGCCTTACCGACAGCGGCGGCGGCGGTCAGGTTCTTGGTGCCCTTCAGCCCATCGGCGACCGACTTCTGCACGGTCGACGCGGCAGCCACCACGCTCTGGCCATCGGCGGCAAACACCTGCGCGTACAGGTGCTGACCGGTGCGATGCACCGACAGGCGGGCCACGGCGAGCTTGCGGATGTGGGCGCGGGTTGCCTTGGCGCGACGCAGGCGGGATTCGTTCTTGTTCATCGTGTTCTCTCCAGGAAGCGGATAGACCCTTAGGCCTTCTTGGCTTCCTTCAGGGTGATCTTCTCGCCCGAGTAGCGGACGCCCTTGCCCTTGTACGGCTCCGGCGGACGGATCGCACGGATCTTGGCGGCCACTTCGCCCACGCGCTGCTTGTCCGTACCCTTGATCAGGATCTCGGTCTGCGAGGGGGTTTCGATGGAGATGCCTTCCGGCGCGTCGAACACGACCGGATGCGAGAAGCCCAGAGCGATGTTCAGCGACTTGCCGGCCATCGAGGCGCGGTAGCCCACGCCGACGAGCTCGAGCTTGCGCTCATACCCGTCGGACACTCCCTTGACCATGTTCGCCAGCAACGCACGCAGCGTGCCACCAAACTTGTCGTCGGCGCCCTCAGCGACGGCGATGTTCGCCACGCCGTTGTCGATGGAAACGGATGCGCCCGGCAGGGCGTGGGTCGCCAGGGTGCCCTTCGGGCCCTTGACGGTAATGCCGTTGGCGTTCGAGGTGATCTCAACGCCCTTCGGCAGGGTAATCGGCTGTTTGGCAACGCGGGACATCGTCGGCTCCTTATGCGACCTGGCCGATGACTTCGCCGCCCAGACCCTTGGCACGGGCCTGCGCGTCGGTCAGCAGACCGGCGGAAGTCGAGATGATCGAAATACCCAGGCCACCCAGGACCTTCGGCAGCTCATCCTTGCCGCGGTAAACGCGGAGGCCGGAACGGCTGACACGGGTGATGGTCTCGATGGCCGGACGGCCTTCGAAATACTTGAGCTTGATCTCGAGCACCGGCTTGCCCTCCGTGGCGGAGGTCTTGGCGTCGAGGATGTAGCCCTCGTTCTTGAGAAGGTTGGCGATGGCCACCTTCAGCTTCGACGACGGCATGTTTACGGTCTGCTTGCCCGTGAGCTGGGCGTTGCGGATGCGCGTAAACAGATCGGCGATGGGATCAGTCATGCTCATGAAAACATCCTTCAGAGTGCACCGATATCCGAAAAACCGGAAATCAATTGAGTTGTATGCCGGCTATGACACCGGTCTGCGGAGCGCAGACCGTCGACTATAGCAGCATTTTTCCGACTTTGCGAATGTCGGCGCGTAATCGCGCCAACGACGGCGGGCCGCAGGGCCTGCCGCCGCATCGAGCAAGGACGAGCTATCTACTCGCCCCGCCCTGTTTGGGGTCTTACCAGCTGGCCTTGCGCAGGCCAGGAACGTCGCCACGCATGGTGGCTTCGCGCAGCTTGTTACGGCCGAGGCCGAACTTCTGGTACACGGCGCGCGGACGACCGGTCAGCGCGCAGCGCGTACGCTGGCGGGCCGGGCTGGCGTCACGCGGCTGCTTCTGCAGCTTTGCCTGGGCGTCCATCTTCTCCTCGTAGGAGGCGGTGGGGCTCAGCACAATCGCCTTAAGTTCGGCGCGCTTGGCGGCGTACTTCTTGACGAGCTTGGTCCGCTTGAGGTCGCGGTTAACCATCGAGGTCTTGGCCATGTGTCTCTCGCGACTCTCTTAGTTGCGGAACGGGAAGCTGAAGGCTTCCAGCAGCGCTTTGGCTTCTTCGTCGGTCTTGGCGGTGGTGGTGATGGAGATGTCCATACCGCGCATCGCGTCGACGGCGTCGAAGTCGATTTCCGGGAAGATGATCTGTTCCTTGATGCCGAAGTTGTAGTTACCACGGCCATCGAAGGCGCGACCCGACACACCACGGAAGTCGCGCGTACGCGGCAGCGAGATGTTGATCAGGCGATCGAGGAATTCCCACATCTGGGCGCGACGCAGCGTGACCTTGCAGCCGATCGGCCAACCGTCGCGGATCTTGAACGAGGCAACCGACACGCGGGCCTTGGTCTGGATCGGCTTCTGGCCGGAGATCTTGGCCATGTCGGCTACGGCGTTCTCGAGCACCTTCTTGTTGCCCGCCGCTTCGCCCACGCCCATGTTCAGGGTGATCTTGGTGATGCGGGGAACCTGCATCACGTTCTGGTAACCAAAACGCTCGGTGAGCTTCTTGATGACCTGGTCTTTGTAAAACGTTTCGAGACGCGTCGTCATGATTTATTCCTTACGCGTCCACAACTTCGCCGTTGGACTTGAACACGCGCACCTTACGCCCATCAGAGAGCGTCTTGGCGCCAACGCGCTCACCCTTGCCCGTGGCAGAGTTGAACAGCTGGACGTTGGAGATGTGGATCGAAGCTTCACGCTCGACGATGCCGCCAGCCTGGTTGGCCTGGGGGTTCGGCTTGGTGTGACGCTTGACCAGGTTCACGTTGGAGACGAACACGCGGTCGCCATCAACGCGCAGCACGTCGCCGCGCTGACCCTTGTTCTTGCCGGTGATCACGAGGACCTGATCACCCTTGCGGATACGGTTCATGGTCTAGTCTCCGCTCAGAGCACTTCGGGCGCGAGCGAGACGATCTTCATGAACTTCTCGCTGCGCAGCTCGCGAGTGACCGGCCCGAAGATACGGGTGCCGATCGGCTCGAGCTTGTTGTTGAGGAGGACCGCTGCGTTGCCGTCGAAACGGATCAGCGAGCCATCGGGACGGCGCACACCCTTGGCGGTACGAACTACCACGGCGTTGTACACCTCGCCCTTCTTCACCTTGCCGCGGGGAATGGCATCCTTCACGGTGACCTTGATCACGTCACCGATCGCGGCGTAACGACGCTTGGAGCCGCCGAGCACCTTGATGCACATCAGTTCGCGGGCGCCGCTATTGTCAGCCGCGGAAAGCGTGCTTTGCATCTGGATCATGTCTGCACCCTCCCTTAGACGTTAGCGCGCGTGATGATTTCGACCACGCGGTGATGCTTGGTCTTGGACAGAGGACGGCATTCCGCGATGCGGACCAGGTCGCCTTCATTGGCACCCAGGTCGTCCTGCGCGTGCAGCTTGGTCGAACGGCGGATGATCTTGCCGATCAGCGGATGCTGTTCCTGGCGCTCGATCAGGACCGTCACGGTCTTGTCCATCTTGTTGCTGATGACGCGGCCCTCGAGGGTGCGCGTCTGCTTCTGGTTGTCGCTCATATCGGCCGTCCCTTACTTCTTGCCGCCGAGCACGAACTTCGTGCGGGCGATGTCGCGCCTGACGCGGCGCAGCTGGTGCGGCTGGTTGAGCTGGCCGGTGCCCTTCTGCATGCGCAGGTTGAACTGCTCCTTGCGCAGGTCCAGCAGGTGCTTATTCAGCTCTTCGGCCGTCTTGTTGGTCAGATCTTTGATGGCCATATCACATCACCGCCCGGGTCACGAATTGGGTCTGGACGGACAGCTTGGCAGCGGCCAGGCGGAAAGCCTCGCGTGCGGTTGCCTCGTCGATACCCTCGATTTCATAAAGCATGCGGCCCGGCTGGATCGGGGCGACCCAGTATTCGACGCCACCCTTACCGGCACCCATTCGGACTTCGATGGGCTTCTTGGTGATGGGCTTGTCCGGGTACACACGGATCCACAGTTTGCCGCCGCGCTTGACGAAGCGGGTGATGCAGCGACGACCGGCCTCGATCTGGCGCGCGGTGAGCGCGCCGAACGTGGTGGCCTTCAGGCCGAATTCGCCAAAGCTGACGAGGTTCGAGCTGAACGCCAGACCGTCGTTGCGGCCCTTGAACTGCTTACGGAATTTGGTTCGCTTGGGTTGCAGCATGGCAACTCTCCTTACTTCGCCGTCCGCTCGCGGCGGCCTTCACCGCCCTCGCGACGCGATTCACGACGACCCTCACCACCCTCACGGCGCGGCTGGGACTGCTCTTCCTTCGGCTCCTGGTTGACCTGGGACAGATCAAAGATCTCGCCCTTGTAGATCCACACCTTGATGCCGATGATGCCGTAGGTGGTCTTCGCCTCGGCGAAGCCGTAGTCGATGTCCGCACGCAGCGTGTGCAGCGGAACGCGACCCTCACGAGCCCATTCGGAACGAGCAATCTCGGCACCGTTCAGACGGCCAGAGACATTGATCTTGATGCCCAGTGCACCCAGGCGCATCGCGTTGCCGACCGAACGCTTCATCGCGCGACGGAACATGATGCGACGCTCCAGCTGCTGCGCGATCGACTCGGCAACCAGCTGCGCGTCCAGCTCGGGCTTGCGCACTTCGCTGACGTTGATGTGCGCCGGAACGCCCATCATGTCGCTGACTTCCTTGCGCAGCTTCTCGATATCCTCGCCCTTCTTGCCGATCACCACGCCCGGGCGGGCGGTGTGGATCGTCACGCGCGCGGTCTTGGCCGGACGCTCGATGAGAATCTTCGAAATGCCGGCCTGGGCCAGCTTCTTGCGCAGCATCTCGCGGACCTTCAGGTCGGCAGCGAGGTACTGGGCGTATTCGCCCTTATTGGCGTACCACTTCGAGTTCCAGTCCTTGGCAATGCCGAGGCGGATACCGGTGGGATGAACTTTATGACCCATCGTCTATGTCCTCTTAGTTGCCAACGACCACAGTGATGTGGCTCGTGCGCTTCAGGATGCGGGAACCGCGGCCCTTGGCGCGGGCATACATGCGCTTCATCGCCGGACCTTCGTCGACAAAGATGCGCGAGACCTTCAGCTCGTCGACGTCAGCGCCGAGGTTGTTCTCGGCGTTGGCGACGGCCGACAGCAGCACCTTGCGAACAATGTGCGCGGCCTTCTTGTTGGTGAAGTTGAGCACGTCACTGGCACGGCCCACGGGCATACCGCGGACCAGGTCAGCTACCAGGCGTGCCTTCTGCGCCGAAATGCGGGCGCTACGCAGGATCGCTTTGGCTTCAGTGCTCATCACTTGCCCTTCTTGTCGCCGCCATGGCCCTTGAAGGTACGGGTCACCGCGAACTCGCCGAGCTTGTGCCCGACCATGTTCTCGTTGACCAGCACGGGGACATGCTGACGGCCGTTGTGGATGGCGATGGTCAGGCCAACCATCTCCGGGAGGATCATCGAACGACGCGACCAGGTCTTGATCGGACGCTTGTTATTGGCGGAAACGGCGGCTTCCACCTTCTTTACGAGGTGCAGGTCGACGAACGGACCTTTCTTTAGAGAGCGCGGCATAGTCGTTTCCTATTACTTGCGGCGACGCACGATGAACTGCTGCGTGCGCTTGTTGTTGCGGGTCTTGTAACCCTTGGTCGGCGTGCCCCACGGGCTGACCGGATGACGGCCACCGGAGGTACGGCCTTCACCACCGCCGTGCGGATGGTCGACCGGGTTCATGACAACACCGCGGACGGTCGGACGGATGCCGAGCCAACGCTTGGCGCCGGCCTTGCCGAGCTTCTTCAGGCTGTGTTCGCTGTTGCCGACTTCACCGATGGTGGCGCGGCAGTCGACCGGCACCTTGCGCATTTCGCCGGAGCGAAGACGCAGGGTGGCGTAGCCGGACTCGCGGGCCACCAGCTGGACCGAGGCGCCAGCGGAGCGTGCGATCTGCGCGCCCTTGCCCGGCTTCATCTCGATGCAGTGGATGGTCGAACCGACCGGGATCGAACGCAGCGGCAGGCTGTTGCCGGCCTTGATCGGCGCGTCGCTGCCCGACACCAGGCGGTCGCCCACCTGCACGCCCTTCGGCGCGATGATGTAGCGGCGCTCGCCGTCGGCGTAGCACAGCAGCGCGATGTGCGCGGTGCGGTTCGGATCGTATTCGATGCGCTCGACGCGGGCGGCAATGCCTTCCTTGTCGCGCTTGAAGTCGATAATGCGGTAACGCTGCTTGTGACCACCGCCCTGGTGACGGACCGTGATGCGACCGTAATGGTTACGGCCGCCGTTCTTGGTCTTTGCCTCGGTCAGGGCCGCGTACGGCGCGCCCTTGTGGAGACCTTCGGTGCGCACGCTGACTGCGTCGCGGCGTCCGGGGGAGGTCGGCTTGTGAGTGATCAGTGCCATCTCAATTCAACTCCTGGCTCAGGCCTTGGTCGACACGTCGATGGTCTGGCCATCGGCGAGGCGAACATAGGCCTTGCGCTTGCCCTGGCGGCTGCCAGCGCGGAAACGGAAGGACTTAACCTTGCCCTTGGCATTGACGAGGTTCACCTGCTCGACCTTCACGTCGAACATCTGTTCCACCGCAGCGCGGACATCGGCCTTGGTTGCCTCGGGGGCGACCACGAATACGTACTGGTTCTTCTCAGCCAGGCGAGCTGCCTTTTCCGAGATGTGCGGCGCGCGCAGCGTATTCAGGATGCGTTCGTTGCTCATGCCAGCCACTCCTCGATCTTCTTCACCGCGTCCACCGTCGCGACGACGTAGTCGGAACCGACCAGGCTGACCGGATTCAGGGCCAGCACGTCAACGACGTGGATGTACGGGATGTTGCGCGCGGCCAGGAAAGTCGCCTCGTTGGCGTCTTCCGAGACCAGCAGCACGCGGCCGGAAACTTCCAGCTCGGCCAGCTTCGCGACCATTGCCTTGGTCTTCGGGCTGTCGATACCGAAGCTCTCGACCACCTTCAGACGACCCTGGCGGTTAAGCTCGGCCAGGATGGAACGGATCGCAACGCGGTAAGCCTTGCGGTTGACCTTCTGCTCATAGCTACGTGGCTTGGCCGCGAAGGTGACACCGCCGCCCACGAAGATCGGAGCGCGGTAGTCGCCGTGACGCGCGCCGCCGCCCTTCTGCTTCTTGAACTTCTTGGTGGTACCCGACAGCTCGCCACGCGACAGCTGGGCCTTGGTACCGGCACGACCGCCGGCCTGATAGGCCACGACCACCTGGTGAACCAGAGCCTGCTTGAACTCACCGCCGAACACGTCGTCCGACACGTTGAGCGGCTTGGCGCCAATGACATTAATTTCCATGGCGTCTCTCCTCAGCCCTTGGTCGTCGGACGGATGACGACGTCGCCGCCGGTAGCACCCGGCACCGCGCCCTTCACCGCGATCAGATGACGCTCGGCGTCGACCTTGACCACTTCCAGGCCCTGCTGGGTACGGTTCACCGCACCCATATGGCCTGCCATCTTCTTGCCCGGGAACACGCGACCCGGGGTCTGACGCTGACCGATAGAACCCGGCGCGCGATGCGACAGCGAGTTACCGTGGGTCGCGTCACCCATGGTGAAGTTGTGGCGCTTGATGGTGCCCTGGAAGCCCTTGCCCTTCGACACGCCGGCGACGTCAACGATCTGACCCACCGAGAACACGTCGTCGGCCTTGATCTCGGCGCCCACGCTGTACTTGCCGAGATCATCGGCAGACACGCGGAACTCCCACAGACCACGACCCGGCTCAACCTTCGCCTTCGCGTAATGGCCCTTCAGCGGCTGCGTCAGCAGGCTGGCGCGCTTGACGCCCGCCGCGACCTGCACAGCGCTGTAACCATCGTTATCTTCCGTCTTCAGCTGCGTGACGCGATTCGGGGTGGCCTCAATCAGGGTCACCGGAATCGACCGTCCGTCTTCAGTGAAGAGTCGGCTCATGCCGCACTTGCGGCCAACCAGTCCGATACTCATCTTCGTATCCTGTCTATCGCTCAACCGAGCTTGATCTGAACGTCAACGCCAGCGGCGAGATCAAGCTTCATGAGCGCGTCCACGGTCTTGTCGTTGGGGTCGACGATGTCCAGCACACGCTTGTGCGTACGGGTCTCGTACTGGTCGCGGGCATCTTTGTCGACGTGCGGCGACACCAGAATGGTGTAGCGCTCGATCTTGGTCGGGAGCGGAATCGGGCCGAGAACCGTAGCGCCGGTGCGCTTGGCCGTCTCGACGATTTCGCTGGCCGAACGGTCGATCAGACGATGATCGAACGCTTTGAGCCGGATGCGAATCTTTTGGTTCGCCATAAACCGTGTCCTGTTATCGAAAGAACAAATTCTGTGAACCGGATGAGCTTCTCACCCATCCGCACAACCCATTTACTGCATTACCGCAAGCCGCAGGCGACGGGCGAAAACCGCGCCACATGCCGACCTTAAAAGACTAGGCAGGCCCTAAACGGGCCCACCTAGACGGAAAAGTATAAAACGCGCGAAATGGCCAGGTCAACAAAGCGTCATGCTTTGTCGCCCAAGCCCCTTCTTGCGCATTGGCCATCCAGGCCAGCGAACTCGAAGCACTTCCTGTGCCTCATTTCGCTGTAAGGTCACCGCGCACAAAGCACGGCGACAGGCAAGACAGCAACTATAGCTGCAAATTCGGCCGGAGGAAAGCCCCCAATGGCGCTTCTCGCTGAATTTGCTAAAAAAACCGGCCCGAAGGCCGGTTTTTTAGGTTGTCACCGCAACGGCGACCCCTCTTCTTACTTGATGACCTTGGCCACCACGCCGGCGCCGACGGTACGGCCGCCTTCGCGAATGGCGAAGCGCAGGCCCTGGTCCATGGCGATCGGGTGGATCAGGGTGACCACCATCTTGATGTTGTCACCCGGCATGACCATTTCCACGCCTTCCGGCAGCTCGATCGCGCCGGTCACGTCGGTCGTGCGGAAGTAGAACTGCGGGCGGTAGCCCTTGAAGAACGGGGTGTGGCGACCGCCCTCGTCCTTCGACAGCACGTACACTTCGGCTTCGAAGTCGGTGTGCGGGGTGATCGTGCCCGGCTTGGCCAGCACCTGGCCACGCTCGACGTCGTCGCGCTTGAGGCCACGGAGCAGCAGACCGGCGTTGTCGCCTGCCTGACCCTGGTCCAGCAGCTTGCGGAACATTTCCACGCCCGTGACGGTGGTCTTCTGGGTCGGGCGGATGCCGACCACTTCCACTTCGTCACCCACCTTGATGATGCCGCGCTCGATACGACCGGTCACCACGGTGCCGCGGCCCGAGATCGAGAACACGTCTTCGACCGGCATCAGGAACGGCTGGTCAATGGCGCGCTGCGGCTCCGGAATGTAGGTGTCCAGCGCGTCCACCAGCTTGATGATCGCCGGCACGCCGATTTCCGACTGGTCGCCTTCCAGCGCCAGCTTGGCCGAACCGTGGATGATCGGGGTGTCGTCGCCCGGGAAGTCGTACTTGCTCAGCAGCTCGCGCACTTCCATCTCGACCAGCTCGAGCAGCTCGGCGTCGTCCACCATGTCGGCCTTGTTCAGGAACACGACGATGTACGGCACGCCCACCTGACGCGACAGCAGGATGTGTTCGCGGGTCTGCGGCATCGGGCCGTCCGCGGCCGAGCACACCAGGATCGCGCCGTCCATCTGCGCCGCACCCGTGATCATGTTCTTCACGTAGTCGGCGTGGCCCGGGCAGTCCACGTGGGCGTAGTGGCGGGTCGGCGATTCGTATTCCACGTGCGCGGTCGAGATCGTGATACCACGTGCCTTCTCTTCCGGCGCCGCGTCGATCGCGTCATACGCCTTGAATTCGCCACCGAAGCGCTCTGCACCCACCTTGGTCAGTGCAGCCGTCAGCGTCGTCTTGCCGTGGTCCACGTGACCAATCGTGCCGACGTTGACGTGCGGCTTGGTGCGCTCGAATTTACCCTTTGCCATGACTTAAACCTCTAAAAAAAGAACGGTAGTTTGGAGTAAGAAGGCCTTATCAGGCCTTCTTCATGACCTGCTCAGCGATGTTGTTCGGCGCTTCAGCGTAGTGGTCGAACTCCATCGTGAAGGTGGCGCGACCCTGGGTCAGCGAACGAATGGTCGTCGCGTAACCGAACATCTCGCCCAGCGGAACCATCGCGTTGATGGTTTTGCCCGACGGCGTGTCGTCCTGGCCCTGGAGCAGGCCGCGACGGCGGCTCAGGTCGCCCATGACGTCACCGACGTAGTCTTCCGGCGTCACCACCTCGACCTTCATGATCGGTTCGAGCAGCACCGGCGACGCCTTGGCGAAGCCCTGCTTGAACGCCATCGAAGCGGCGAGCTTGAACGCCATTTCGGACGAGTCGACGTCGTGGTACGAGCCGAACACCAGCTTGACCTTCACGCCGACCACCGGGAAGCCAGCCAGCGGACCGCTGGTGATGGTTTCACGCAGGCCCTTTTCGACGGACGGGATGAATTCCTTCGGGATCACGCCACCGGTGATGTCGTTGATGAACAGGAAGTCATCCTTGACGGCATCACTCTTGCGCTCTTCCTCGGTCATCGGTGACAGCTCGATCACGACGTGACCGTACTGACCCTTACCACCCGACTGCTTGGCGTGCTTGTAGTCCGACTTGACGTCCGAGGTACGGATCGTTTCGCGGTAGGCCACCTGCGGCTTGCCGACGTTGGCTTCCACGTTGAACTCGCGCTTCATGCGGTCCACGAGGATGTCCAGGTGCAGCTCGCCCATGCCCGAGATGATGGTCTGGCCCGATTCTTCGTCCGTACGCACGCGGAAGGACGGATCTTCGGCAGCCAGGCGGCCCAGCGCGATACCCATCTTTTCCTGGTCGGACTTGGTCTTCGGCTCGACCGCCATCGAGATCACCGGCTCCGGGAACGTCATGCGCTCCAGGGTGATGATGTGATCCTGCGAGCACAGCGTGTCACCGGTCGTCACGTCCTTCAGGCCGACCGCCGCGGCGATGTCGCCAGCGCGGACTTCCTTGATTTCCTGACGCTCGTTGGCGTGCATCTGCAGGATGCGGCCGATGCGCTCCTTCTTGGACTTGACCGGGTTGTACACCTGGTCGCCCGCATTCAGCGTGCCCGAGTAGACGCGGAAGAACGTGAGCGAACCGACGAACGGATCGGTCATGATCTTGAACGCCAGCGCGGAGAACGGCGCCGAGTCGTCAGCCGAACGGGTGGCTTCCTTCTCGTCGTCGTCCACGCCCTGCACGGGCGGACGATCGATCGGAGACGGCAGCAGATTCACCACGGCGTCGAGCATCGCCTGCACGCCCTTGTTCTTGAACGCCGTGCCGCAGAAGACCGGGATGATCTCGCTGGACAGGGTGCGCGAACGCAGGCCGCCGATGATCTCTTCCTCGGTGAGGTCGCCCTCTTCCAGGTACTTGTTCATCAGCTCTTCGGAGGCTTCGGCAGCCGACTCGACCATGTACGAACGGGCTTCAGCAGCCTTGTCCGCCAGGTTCGCCGGGATGTCCTGGTACTCGAACTTCATGCCCTGGGATTCCATGTCCCAGATGATGGACTTCATCTTGAGCAGGTCGACCACGCCCTCGAAGTTGTCCTCGGCGCCGATCGGCACCTGCATCGGAACCGGGTTTGCACCCAGGCGAGCCTTCAGCTGGTCCACGACCTTGTAGAAGTTCGCGCCAGTGCGGTCCATCTTGTTGACGAACGCAAGGCGCGGCACCTTGTACTTGTTGGCCTGGCGCCACACGGTTTCAGACTGCGGCTGCACGCCACCCACGGCGCAGAGCACGAACACCGCGCCGTCAAGCACGCGCAGCGAACGCTCCACCTCGATGGTGAAGTCCACGTGGCCTGGGGTGTCGATGATGTTGAAGCGGTGCTCGGGCAAGGAACGATCCATGCCCTTCCAGAACGCGGTCGTTGCAGCCGACGTAATGGTGATGCCGCGCTCCTGCTCCTGCTCCATCCAGTCCATCGTTGCAGCACCGTCATGCACCTCGCCAATCTTGTGACTGACGCCGGTGTAGAACAGGATGCGCTCCGTGGTGGTGGTCTTGCCGGCATCGATGTGAGCCATGATGCCGAAATTGCGGTAGCGCTCGATGGGAGTGGTGCGTGCCACGGTCTTAACCTCTGAAAGTTCTAGCTGTACTGCTTACCAGCGGTAATGCGAGAAGGCCTTGTTGGCCTCTGCCATGCGGTGCGTCTCTTCGCGCTTCTTGATCGCGCCACCGCGATTCTCGGAAGCTTCGAGCAGCTCGGCTGCCAGCTTGCGCGGCATCGAGGTCTCGCCACGCTTGCGCGCGGAATCGATGGCCCAGCGCATGGCCAGCGCCATGCGGCGACCCGGACGCACTTCAACCGGCACCTGATAGGTGGCGCCGCCGACACGCCGGGACTTCACCTCGACCGCCGGGGCGATGTTGTTCAGCGCCTTCTCGACCAGCTGAACCGGCTCGGAGTTCTTTTCGCCCAGATGGGCCAGCGCACCGTAGACGATGCTTTCGGCGACCGACTTCTTGCCGCTCTTCATCACCATGTTGATGAAGCGGGCGATCAGCTGGCTGCCGTGCTTGGGATCCGGCAGGATCAGACGGGCGGGATGTGAACCTTTACGCGACATAGTTAATTCCTAAAGATCAGGACTTCGGGCGCTTGGCGCCGTACTTGGAGCGCGACTGACGGCGCTTGGTGACGCCGGCGCAGTCGAGACTGCCGCGCACCGTGTGGTAACGCACACCCGGCAGATCCTTGACGCGACCGCCGCGGATCAGGACCACAGAGTGCTCCTGCAGGTTGTGACCTTCGCCACCGATGTAGCTGATCACTTCGTAACCGTTCGTCAGGCGCACCTTGGCGACCTTACGAAGGGCCGAGTTCGGCTTCTTCGGGGTGGTGGTATATACGCGCGTGCAAACGCCGCGACGCTGCGGGCTGTTCTGCAAAGCCGGCGAAGCACTCTTGTAGGTCTTCGGGCTGCGGGATTTGCGAACCAACTGGTTGACTGTCGTCATTGAAGCTGTTCCTGAGAAACATAAAGGCAGACCGAACCGGCTCGGTCTGCCAAGAAGCGGGAATTTAACATGGGCAGCCTGCCACAGACAAGCTAAGTCCCTGTCGTCCTTGGCCCGAACACGAGGCGCACTCCTTGCGCCTCATTTCGTATGTCAGCGAGTAGAGCCCGAGAGGGGCTTACTCCACACCAATGTCGCTACCGGTGGTGGCTTCCGAGAAGGAAGCCGACGAAGCGGAGCCGGAGAGAGTTTCAAGCTCCGAGGCGGTCAGACCGCCTTGGCGATGACGCGATGCGTGATACGCCAGACCCGTACCCGCCGGAATGAGACGGCCGACAATAACATTTTCCTTCAGGCCACGCAAGGTGTCGCGCGTCCCACGGACCGCGGCTTCCGTCAGCACTCGGGTGGTTTCCTGGAAGGAAGCCGCCGAGATGAAGGATTCCGTGGCCAGCGAGGCCTTGGTGATGCCCAGCAGCACCGACTGGAATTCCGCCGGTCGCTCGCCACGCTTCACGGCACGCTCGTTCTCCGCGTTGATGCGGACACGCTCGACCTGCTCACCGCGCAGATAGTGGCTGTCGCCCGGCTCGGTGATCTCGACCTTGCGCAGCATCTGGCGAATGATCGCTTCGATGTGCTTGTCGTTGATCTTCACGCCCTGCAGGCGGTAGACGTCCTGGATTTCCTTGACCAGGTACGAAGCCAGCGGCTCGACACCCAGCAGGCGCAGGATGTCGTGCGGACTGGGCTCGCCGTCCACGATGGTTTCGCCCTTCTCCACGTGCTCGCCTTCGAACACGATGACCTGACGCCACTTGGGAATCAGCTCCTCGTGCTCGTTGCCATCCACGTCCTTGATGATGAGGCGCTGCTTGCCCTTGGTGTCCTTGCCGAAGCTGACCACACCCGAACGCTCGGCGAGAATCGCCGGTTCCTTCGGCTTGCGGGCTTCGAACAAGTCGGCCACGCGCGGCAGACCACCGGTGATGTCGCGGGTCTTCGACGTTTCCTGCGGGATACGGGCGACCACGTCACCCACACCCACCTGCACGCCGTTCTGGATCGACACGATGGCGCCGGCCGGGAGCATGTACTGCGCCGGCACGTCGGTGCCCGGCAGCTTCAGCTCGCGACCCTTGGCGTCTTCCAGACGCACGATCGGGCGCAGATCCTTGGCGGCCGTACCACGGCGCTTCGGATCGGTCACCACCGCCGACTCCAGGCCGGTCAGTTCGTCGGTCTGGCTCTGCACGGTGACGCCATCGATGAAGTCGATGAAGCGCACGGTACCGGCCACTTCCGAGACGATCGGATGGGTATGCGGATCCCAGTTGGCCACGGCCTGGCCGGCCTTGACCGGGTCGCCGTCCTTGACCGCGATGGTGGCGCCGTAAGGCACCTTGTAACGCTCACGCTCGCGGCCGTTGGCGTCGATGACGCTCACTTCGCCCGAACGCGACACCGCCACTAGGTGACCCTGCGAGTGCTGCACGGTCTTGAGGTTGTTGAACTTCAGCGTGCCGGTGGTCTTCACCGTCACGTTGTCCACGGCAGCCGCACGAGACGCCGCACCACCGATGTGGAACGTACGCATGGTCAGCTGGGTACCCGGCTCACCGATCGACTGCGCAGCCACCACACCCACGGCTTCACCCATGTTCACCAGGTGACCACGGGCCAGGTCGCGGCCGTAGCACAGCGCACACACGCCATGGTCGGCGGCACAGGTGATGGGCGAACGCACCTTGATCGACTGCACGCCGGCCTTGTCGAGCTTCTCGACCAGGGCTTCGTCCAGCAACGTATCGCGTGTGACGATCGGCTCGTTGTCTTCACCCGGGCCGTAGACGTCTTCCAGCGCCACACGACCCAGCACGCGATCGCGCAACGGCTCGACCACGTCGCCGCCTTCCACGATCGGCTGCATGGTGACGCCTTCATCCGTGCCGCAATCGGGCAAGGTAATGACCACGTCCTGCGCCACATCGACGAGACGACGGGTGAGGTAACCGGAGTTCGCGGTCTTCAGCGCCGTATCCGCGAGACCCTTACGGGCACCGTGGGTGGAGTTGAAGTACTGCAGAACGTTCAGGCCTTCGCGGAAGTTTGCCTTAATGGGCGTCTCGATGATCGAGCCGTCCGGACGAGCCATCAGGCCGCGCATACCGGCCAGCTGACGAATCTGGGCGACCGAACCACGAGCGCCGGAGTCGGCCATGATGTACAGCGAGTTCATGGACTTCTGGTTGACCGTCTTGCCTTCGGCATCGGTCACCTTCTCGGTACCGATACCGTCGATCATCGCCTTGGCGACGAGTTCGTTGGTGCGCGACCAGATGTCGACGACCTTGTTGTAGCGCTCGCCGGCGGTCACGAGACCCGACTGGTACTGCTCCTGGATCTCGACGACCTCCTTCTCGGCTTCTTCCAGGATCGGCTTCTTCTCGGCCGGGATGATCATGTCATCGATGCCGATGGAGATACCCGCACGCGTGGCGAAGCGGAAACCGGTGTACATCAGCTGGTCGCCGAAGATCACGGTTTCCTTCAGGCCCAGGCGGCGGTAGCACTGGTTGATCAGGCGCGAGATGTTCTTCTTGGTCAGCTCGACGTTGGCCAGCGCGAACGGCAGGCCTTCCGGCATGATTTCGAGCAGCAGCGCGCGACCCACGGTCGTGTCGACCAGCTGGGTGGTTTCGGTGCGGTTGCCGTCTTCGTCGATCTGCACCTGGTTGATGCGGACCTTGACCTTGGCATGCAGCTGCACGGCGCGGTTGTCGTAGGCACGGCGAACTTCGCCGATGCCCGAGAACACCATGCCATTGCCCTTCGCGTTCACCAGCTCGCGGGTCATGTAGTACAGGCCCAGCACCACGTCCTGGGTCGGCACGATGATCGGCTCGCCGTTGGCGGGCGACAGGATGTTGTTGGTCGCCATCATCAGGGCGCGCGCTTCGAGCTGCGCCTCGATCGAGAGCGGCACGTGCACCGCCATCTGGTCACCGTCGAAGTCGGCGTTGAATGCCGTACACACGAGCGGGTGCAGCTGGATGGCCTTGCCTTCGATCAGCTTCGGCTCGAACGCCTGGATGCCGAGACGATGCAGGGTCGGTGCGCGGTTGAGCATCACGGGATGCTCGCGGATCACCTCTTCGAGGATGTCCCACACCTGGCCTTCTTCGCGCTCGACGAGCTTCTTGGCAGCCTTGATGGTGGTCGCTTCGCCGCGAGCCTGCAGCTTGGCGAAGATGAAGGGCTTGAACAGCTCGAGCGCCATCTTCTTCGGCAGACCGCACTGGTGCAGACGCAGGGTCGGGCCCACCACGATCACCGAACGACCGGAGTAGTCCACGCGCTTGCCGAGCAGGTTCTGGCGGAAGCGGCCCTGCTTGCCCTTGATCATGTCGGCGAGCGACTTCAGCGCGCGCTTGTTCGTGCCGGTGATGGCACGGCCGCGACGGCCGTTGTCGAGCAGCGCGTCGACCGATTCCTGCAGCATGCGCTTCTCGTTGCGCACGATGATGTCGGGCGCATTGAGTTCGAGCAGGCGACGCAGGCGGTTGTTGCGGTTGATGACGCGACGGTACAGGTCATTCAGGTCGGACGTGGCGAAGCGGCCACCATCCAGCGGCACCAGCGGACGCAGGTCCGGCGGCAGCACCGGCAGTACGGTCAGCACCATCCATTCCGGACGGTTGCCCGACTCCAGGAACGCCTCGATCAGCTTCACGCGCTTGGTGAGGCGCTTGAGCTTGGTCTCGGAGTTGGTGGAGGCGATCTCTTCCTTCAGGCGCACGACTTCGCCCGGAAGATCCAGGGACTTGAGCAGCTCGTAGACGGCCTCGGCACCCATGCGGGCGTCGAACTCGTCACCGTGCTCTTCCACGGCTTCCAGGTACTGGTCTTCGCTGAGGAGCTGGCCGCGCTCGAGCGCGGTCAGACCCGGATCGATCACGACGAACGCTTCGAAGTACAGGATGCGCTCGATGTCGCGCAGGGTCATGTCCAGCATCAGGCCGATGCGCGAGGGCAGCGACTTGAGGAACCAGATGTGCGCGGTCGGCGAGGCCAGTTCGATGTGGCCCATGCGCTCACGGCGCACCTTGGCCAGCGTCACTTCCGTGCCACACTTTTCGCACACCACGCCGCGGTGCTTCATGCGCTTGTACTTGCCGCACAGGCACTCGTAGTCCTTCACCGGGCCGAAGATGGCGGCGCAGAACAGGCCGTCACGCTCGGGCTTGAAGGTGCGGTAGTTGATCGTCTCCGGCTTCTTCACCTCGCCGTACGACCACGAGCGGATCAGCTCCGGCGAAGCCAGAGCGATCTTGATCGCATCGAAGTCAGGCGCGGTGCGCTGCTGGTTGAACAGATTGAGCAAGTCTTTCATGGATGTCTCCGAAGATCGGGAATAGGTAATGGAGAATCGGTAGTCGGGAGAACGAGGAACGAAGGTTCGCTCCTCGTCTCCGCCTCAACTCACTTCACTTCTTCCAGATCAATATCGATACCGAGCGAGCGGATTTCCTTCACCAACACGTTGAAGGATTCCGGCATGCCCGCCGCCATCTCGTGGTTGCCGTCGACAATGTTCTTGTACATCTGGTTACGGCCCTGCACGTCGTCCGACTTCACCGTCAGCATTTCCTGCAGGGTGTAAGCCGCGCCGTAGGCTTCCAGCGCCCAGACTTCCATTTCACCGAAGCGCTGGCCACCGAACTGCGCCTTACCACCCAGCGGCTGCTGCGTGACGAGCGAGTACGGACCGGTCGAACGCGCGTGCATCTTGTCGTCGACCAGGTGGTTGAGCTTCAGGTAGTGCATGTAGCCCACGGTGACCGGACGATCGAACGCCTCGCCGGTGCGGCCGTCGTACAACGTCGTCTGGCCCGATTCCGGCAGATCGGCGAGCTTGAGCATCGCCTTGATCTCGGTTTCCTCGGCACCGTCGAACACCGGGGTAGCCATCGGCACGCCTTCCTGCAGGTTGTTGGCCAGGGCGAGGATTTCCTCGTCGGTCAACGACTTCAGGTCGACATGCTGCACGGCGCCGGCGACGTGGTGGTTGTACACCTGGTCGAGGAACTCGCGGATCTGCGCGACCTTGGCCTGCGCCTCGAGCATCTTCTGGATCTTCTTGCCCAGGCCCTTCGCGGCCCAGCCAAGATGCACTTCCAGAATCTGGCCGATGTTCATACGCGACGGCACGCCCAGCGGGTTCAGCACGATGTCGACCGAGGTACCGTCTTCGGAGAACGGCATGTCCTCCACCGGCACCACGTTGGACACCACACCCTTGTTACCGTGGCGACCAGCCATCTTGTCGCCCGGCTGGATGCGGCGCTTCACGGCCAGGAACACCTTGACCATCTTGAGCACGCCCGGAGCGAGGTCGTCACCCTGGGTGATCTTGCCCTGCTTCTCCTTGAAGCGCTTGTCGAACTCTTCCTTGTGGCGCTTGATCTGATCCGCCGCGCGCTCGAGGAACTCGGTGACGTCCTCTTCCTTGACGTTGATCTTGAACCAGTCGTCCTTCTTCAGGCCGTCCAGGTAAGCGTCGGTGATCTCGGCGCCGCGCTTCAGGCCGCCCGGACCGCTCATCGCGGTCTTGCCGACGAGCTGGGTGCGCATACGGTTGTAGATCGCGCCTTCCAGGATGCGGAACTGGTCATCAAGGTCCTTGCGGATACGCTTGATTTCCATTTCCTCGATCTGACGCGCACGCTTGTCCTTCTCGATGCCGTCGCGGGTGAAGACCTGCACGTCGATGACGGTGCCGTCCATGCCCGGCGGCACGCGCAGCGAGCTGTCCTTCACGTCCGAAGCCTTCTCACCGAAGATCGCGCGCAGCAGCTTCTCTTCCGGCGTCAGCTGGCTCTCGCCCTTGGGCGTGACCTTGCCGACCATGATGTCGCCGGCCTTCACTTCCGCACCGATGTACACGATGCCGGACTCGTCGAGGCGAGCCAGCGCCTGCTCACCCACGTTCGGGATGTCGGCGGTGATTTCCTCGGCGCCCAGCTTGGTGTCACGCGCGATGCAGGACAGCTCCTCGATGTGAATTGAGGTGTAGCGGTCTTCCTGCACGACGCGCTCGGAGAGCAGGATCGAGTCTTCGAAGTTGTAGCCGTTCCACGGCATGAAGGCGATCAGCATGTTCTGGCCGAGCGCGAGCTCGCCCAGGTCGGTCGACGAACCGTCGGCCAGCGTGTCGCCCTTCGCTACGATGTCCCCCACGTTCACCAGCGGACGCTGGTTGAGGTTGGTGTTCTGGTTGGAACGGGTGTACTTGGTCAGCGTGTAGATATCGACGCCGGCGTCATTGTCGCCGACCTCTTCCTCGTTCACGCGCACCACGATACGGCCGGCGTCGACCTGGTCGATCACGCCACCGCGCTTGGCGGTGACGATGACGCCCGAGTCACGCGCCACGGCGCGCTCGATGCCGGTGCCCACCAGCGGGGTCTGCGAACGCAGGGTCGGCACGGCCTGACGCTGCATGTTCGCGCCCATCAGTGCGCGGTTCGCGTCGTCGTGCTCCAGGAACGGCACGAGTGCCGCCGCGACCGACACGGTCTGCATCGGCGAGACGTCCATGTAGTCGACTTCAGCAGCCGGACGCAGCTCGGACTCGCCGCGGAAACGGCAGGACACGAAGTCTTCGATGAACGCGCCGTCCTTGAGCGGCGAGTTCGCCTGCGCAATGACGTGGTCGCCTTCTTCGATGGCCGAGAGGTAGTCCACCTGGTCGGTGACTTTGCCGCCCACGACCTTGCGGTACGGCGTCTCGAGGAAGCCATACGTGTTGGTGCGGGCGTACACGGCCAGCGAGTTGATCAGGCCGATGTTCGGACCTTCCGGCGTTTCGATGGTGCAGACGCGGCCGTAATGGGTCGGATGCACGTCGCGCACTTCGAAGCCGGCGCGCTCGCGGGTCAGACCGCCTGGGCCCAGGGCCGAGACGCGACGCTTGTGCGTCACTTCCGACAGCGGGTTGTTCTGGTCCATGAACTGGCTGAGCTGCGAGGAGCCGAAGAACTCCTTCACCGCGGCCGCCACCGGCTTGGCGTTGATCAGTTCCTGCGGGGTCAGACCTTCGGACTCGGCGAGCGACAGGCGCTCGCGCACGGCGCGCTCGACACGCACCAGGCCGATGCGGAAGGTGTTCTCCGCCATTTCACCGACCGAACGCACGCGACGGTTGCCCAAATGGTCGATATCGTCGACGGTGCCATGACCGTTCTTGATGTCGATGAGCACCTTGAGCACGTCGAGGATGTCGGAGCGGTCGCCCTGCGAGGCGACCAGCGCCTGGGCTTCCTCTTCCTTGCGATCGGCGAAGTACTTCTTGTCGAACAGCACGCCCGGACCGACGATTTCCTGGCGGCCCACGCGACGGTTGAACTTCATGCGACCCACGGCCGACAGGTCGTAGCGGTCGAAGGTGAAGAACAGGTTGTAGAACAGGTTCTGCGCGGCGTCCTTCGTCGGCGGCTCGCCCGGGCGCATCATGCGATAGATTTCGACCAGCGCTTCGAGCTGCGTCTTGGTGTTATCGATGCGCAGGGTGTGCGAGATGTACGCGCCACGATCGAGATCGTTCACGTACAGGGTCGGCACGACCTCGATGCCTGCCTTGCGGAAGTTCTCGAGCTGCTCGGCGGTGATTTCGTCGTTCGCCTGGGCCAGCAGTTCGCCGGTCTTGGGATCGACGACATCGATGGCCAGGATGCGGCCGACCGGGTAGTCGTCCGGCACTTCCAGCGCCGTGATGTTTTCGGCCGCGAGCTGGCGCACGTGACGCGCAGTGATGCGCTTGCCGGCTTCCACCAGCACCTTGTCACCGATCGTCAGGTCGAAGGTCAGCGTTTCGCCGCGCAGGCGCTCGGCGACGAGCTCCAGCGTGGTGCCGCCCTTCTTGCCCAGATGGAACACGTTGTGCTCGAAGAACGTATCGAGCATCTCGACATTGTTGTAGCCGAGCGCGCGCAGCAGCACGGTCACCGGCAGCTTGCGGCGACGGTCGATACGGGTGAACAGCGCATCCTTCGGGTCGAACTCGAAATCGAGCCACGAACCACGGTAGGGAATCACGCGGGCGGAGAACAGCAGCTTGCCCGAGCTGTGCGTCTTGCCGCGGTCGTGGTCGAAGAACACGCCCGGCGAACGATGCAGCTGCGAGACGATGACGCGCTCGGTGCCGTTGATGATGAAGGTGCCGGTCTCGGTCATGAGCGGAATCTCGCCCATGTAGACCTCCTGCTCCTTCACGTACTTGACGGCCTTCTTGGACGCCGGGCTGTCCTTGTCGTAGATGACAAGGCGCACGGTGACGCGCAGCGGCGCGCCGAAAGTCATGCCGCGGTTGCGGCACTCGCGTTCGTCGAAGGGCGGCTCGCCCAGGCGATAGTCGACATACTCAAGCGCGGCGTTGCCCGAATAGCTCGCGATCGGGAACACCGACTTCAGCGCGGCGTGGAGACCCTTGTCGTCGCGGGCCTTGGGAGCGACGTGCTCCTGCAGGAACTCGCGATAGGAATCGGTCTGGATGGTCAGCAGGTTCGGCACGCCCAATACAGGGGGACGCTTGCCGAAATCCTTGCGGATGCGCTTCTTCTCGGTAAACGAGTAGGTCATGGTGGGTACCGCCTCGGTTCGCAGTGACGCCGGTGGTGCACACACCGGCTGAATTGTGAAAGCTGTGTCTGCGGTCGACGGCCAGGTTGTGCTGCCCTGCCCGTCGATGCGTCAAAAAGACATGAGTCAAAGGTCGGCGGTGTTCTGCAGGCCTTTCAGTGTTGTCTTCCCGACGCTTAAAACACGAACCAATAAAGATGACACTTTGTCGTTACAGGCCGCATCGCGCGATGGAGGCCTTTTGCAACAGGCAAAGCCCGGGGGCTTACGCCCCCAGGCTTGGCTTGACGCTAGATCAAACTGACGGCGCGCAAGAGCGCCAATTACTTCAGTTCGACCGTGGCGCCGGCAGCTTCGAGGTCCTTCTTGAACTTCGCAGCGTCTTCCTTCGAAGCGGCTTCCTTCACGACGCCACCGGCCTCGGTCAGGTCCTTCGCTTCCTTCAGGCCCAGGCCCGTGATGGCGCGGACGGCCTTGATCACGTCGACCTTCTTGTCGCCGGCGCTCTTCAGGATGACGTCGAATTCGGTCTGCTCTTCAGCAGCCGGGCCGGCAGCGGCCGGGCCAGCAGCAACCATCACCGGGGCGGCGGCGGTCACGCCAAACTTCTCTTCGATGGCCTTCACCAGCTCCATCACTTCCATAAGCGACTTGGCGGCAACGGCTTCAACGATCTGTTCGTTGGTCAGGGACATTTTCATTTACCTCTGGAAATTGATTCGATGTAAGTAGACGGCGAACTTAGGCGGGCTCGACTTCAGCCGGGGCTTCGGCGGCAACTTCGCCACCACCCTGCTTGTCGGCCACAGCCTTGACGACGCGGGCGAACATGGTGGCCGGCTCGGCCAGCACACGTGCCAGCATGGCCAGGGCCTGTTCGCGGGTCGGCAGCGAGGCCAGCACTTCAACGTGCGCGGCCGGCAACAGCTTGCCTTCCACCGACACGAGACGCGGCTTGAGCTTTTCGTTGCCCTTGGCGAATTCCTTGATCAGGCGACCGGCAGCGCCGGGCTCCTCCATCGAGAATGCGTACAGCAGCGGACCGGTCAGGGCGTCCTTGACGACCTCGAACTCGGTACCTGCCACAGCGCGCGAAGCCAGCGTGTTCTTCACAACCTTCAGGAACACGCCCGACTCACGGGCCTTCTTGCGCATCGCGGTCATCTGTTCGACCGTGACGCCTGCATACTCAGCGGCGACCAAGGAGTGTGCCTTCGCAGCGACTTCTGCCAGCTCGGCGACTACTTCTTGCTTCTGCGAGAGATTCAGAGCCATTTTTCACTCCTCTTATGAACTCCGCTTACGGCTCCTGCCGCTTGCGGTCCTGAGCGACGCCATCCGTGACGTCGGGGACAAAAGAATGTCCCGGGTGGTGGCCTTTCCAGAACAGATGAAGCAATTCCAGAAGGGGCAGCACCATCTACGCAGGCCAGATCCGCGAGGGACCCGATTAAGCGAACCCGCTAACCACGACGGCGTTTCCTTGCCAACACGAGCTCCCTGCTCGTCGTCGTGGCGCGCTGATCGCGCCTGCGGTCTTTGACGGCGACTCCGGAGAAACTCCGGGGCCTGCCTTCAAAAACGTGCCCGTACCGGCCTAGGCCGGTACGGGACTTAAACTCTTACTTGGTCGACACCGACAGGGTCGAGGTATCGACCGGCACGCCGACGCCCATCGTGGACGACAGGGCAACCTTCTGCAGGTACTGACCCTTGGCCGTGGCCGGCTTGGCCTTCAGCAGGTCGTTGACCAGCGCATTGAGGTTGTCGGCGAGCTGTGCAGCTTCGAACGTGGCCTTGCCGATGGTGGCGTGGATGATGCCCGCCTTGTCGTTGCGGAACTTCACCTGGCCGGCCTTGGCGTTCTTCACGGCCGTAGCGACGTCGGCGGTGACCGAGCCGTCCTTCGGGTTCGGCATCAGGCCACGGGGACCGAGCAGCTGACCGAGCTTACCGACGACACGCATCGCGTCCGGCGTAGCGATCACGCGACCGAAGTCGAGATCGCCGGCCTGCATGCGCTCGGCCAGATCGTCCATACCGACGGCGTCGGCACCGGCGGCCTTGGCGGCCTCGGCCTTCTCACCGGCCGGCACGAACACGGCGACCTTGACGGTCTTGCCGGTGCCGTGCGGCAACAGCGACGAGCCACGCACGCCCTGGTCGGACTTCTTGGCGTCGATGCCGAGGCGGACGGCGACGTCCACGGACTCGGAGAACTTCGCCTTGGCGTTGTTCTTGACGATGGTGAGGGCTTCTTCCAGGCCATAGAGCTTGCCCGGCTGCACTGCGGCCTGGGCCGCCTTCATACGCTTCGTGATCTTTGCCATGTCTTAGCCCTCCACCACCAGGCCCATGCTGCGAGCGCTACCGGCAATGGTGCGCACCGCGGCGTCCAGATCTGCAGCCGTGAGATCCGGCTCCTTCTGCTTCGCAACGTCTTCCAGCTGCTTGCGGGTGATCTTGCCGACCTTGTCGGTATTGGGCTTGGACGAACCCTTGGCGACGCCCGTGACCTTCTTGATCAGGACGGTGGCCGGCGGGGTCTTGGTGATAAAGGTGAAGCTACGATCCGAGTAGGCCGTGATGATCACGGGGATCGGGAGACCCGGCTCCATCTTCTGCGTGGCGGCATTGAAGGCCTTGCAGAATTCCATGATGTTCAGGCCGCGCTGACCGAGGGCGGGACCCACCGGCGGCGACGGGTTGGCCTGACCGGCCTTGACCTGCAGCTTGATGTAACCAGTTACTTTCTTTGCCATTGGATTTTCCTCGCGAGTTCAAGCGCCTTGCGGCTCCTCGCAGTGTTGTCGTTCCCTGAGAGAGGAAGGCCCGCGGTCCTGCGAACCCAAAAACACGGACACGCCGGGCTAAAAGGCCCCAGCGTGAACCGCGCAGTATAGAGACTGATCAAATTTTAAGCAAGCCCCGTGCCGGGGCTGCCATCAGGCCTTCTCGACCTGGCCAAACTCCAGCTCGACCGGGGTCGAGCGGCCGAAGATCAGCACCGCGACGCGCAGGCGACTCTTCTCGTAATTGACTTCCTCGACCACGCCGTTGAAGTCGTTGAACGGGCCATCGGTGACGCGGACCATTTCGCCCGGCTCGAACAGCACCTTGGGCTTGGGCTTTTCCACACCCTCGCGCACGCGGCTCAGGATGGCGTCGGCCTCGGAATCGCGGATCGGCAGCGGACGATCGGCCGTGCCGCCGATGAAGCCCATGACCTTCGGCGTTTCCTTGACCAGATGCCAGCATTCGTCGTCGATGCGCGGCGCCTTGCCCTCGGTGTCCGTCTCGATCTGCACGAGAACGTAACCCGGGAAGAACTTGCGCTCGCTGCGACGCTTCTGGCCGCTACGCATCTCGATGACTTCTTCGGTCGGCACCAGCACTTCGCCGAACTTCTCTTCCATGCCGGCGCGGCGAATCCGCTCGTCCAGCGAGCGCTTCACCTGGTTCTCGAAGCCCGAATAGGCGTGCACCACATACCAACGCTTGCTCATGCCATCACCTCACGTACCGAGCTTGAGCAGCCAGTCGAGCACGACCGACTTCAGAATCAGATCGATCAGGCCCAACAGGAGCGACAGGACGATGACCACGACAATGATGATGCCGGTGGTCTTGAGGGTCTCGTCGCGGGTGGGCCAGACCACCTTGCGCATTTCGAACTGCGATTCGCCGAGGAAGCTGCGCACGCGGCGCCCCGGAGCCGTGAAGGCGCCGATGGCCAGCGCGGCCACCAGCGCGGCCAGCACGCCAAGCAGGCGCACCGACTGCGGAATGGAGCCGTCGGCGCCGAACCACGAATACGCAAAAATGCCGGCAGCCAGCACCAGCACGGCCAGCACCAGCTTGGCGATATCGGCGCCACTGGCGCCCTTGGTCGGTTCGGCCTTCGTATTCATGCGACAGGATCGAATGACAGAGGCATCGACCGGATTAGGGTCCGTATGCCATCCACCATCCGTCGTGGGTCCTCGGGAAGATGGCACGCCAGGAGGGACTCGAACCCCCAACCTGCGGTTTTGGAGACCGCTGCTCTGCCAATTGAGCTACTGGCGTATTCAAAAAATGGGTGAAGTCGCTCGCCTTGCCGCTGCAAGGTGGCGCCTTTCGGCGCCTTCTCAAGGCGGGGACCGAAGCCCCTCACCCTGGATCCTTGCAGCCCGCGCAGCGGGCGACTTCCCAGTCTACAGCTTACTTGATGACCTTGGCCACCACGCCGGCGCCGACGGTACGGCCGCCTTCGCGAATGGCGAAGCGCAGGCCCTGATCCATGGCGATCGGGTGGATCAGGGTGACCACCATCTTGATGTTGTCACCCGGCATGACCATTTCCACGCCTTCCGGCAGCTCGATCGCGCCGGTCACGTCGGTCGTGCGGAAGTAGAACTGCGGGCGGTAGCCCTTGAAGAACGGGGTGTGGCGACCGCCTTCGTCCTTCGACAGCACGTACACTTCGGCTTCGAAGTCAGTGTGCGGGGTGATCGTGCCCGGCTTGGCCAGCACCTGGCCACGCTCGACGTCGTCGCGCTTGAGGCCACGGAGCAGCAGACCGGCGTTGTCGCCTGCCTGACCCTGGTCCAGCAGCTTGCGGAACATTTCCACGCCCGTGACGGTGGTCTTCTGGGTCGGACGGATGCCGACCACTTCCACTTCGTCACCGACCTTGATGATGCCGCGCTCGATACGACCGGTCACCACGGTGCCGCGGCCCGAGATCGAGAACACGTCTTCGACCGGCATCAGGAACGGCTGGTCAATGGCGCGCTGCGGCTCCGGAATGTAGGTGTCCAGCGCGTCCACCAGCTTGATGATCGCCGGCACGCCGATTTCCGACTGGTCGCCTTCCAGCGCCAGCTTGGCCGAACCGTGGATGATCGGGGTGTCGTCGCCCGGGAAGTCGTACTTGCTCAGCAGCTCGCGCACTTCCATCTCGACCAGCTCGAGCAGCTCGGCGTCGTCCACCATGTCGGCCTTGTTCAGGAACACGACGATGTACGGCACGCCCACCTGACGCGACAGCAGGATGTGTTCGCGGGTCTGCGGCATCGGGCCGTCCGCGGCCGAGCACACCAGGATCGCGCCGTCCATCTGCGCCGCACCCGTGATCATGTTCTTCACGTAGTCGGCGTGGCCCGGGCAGTCCACGTGGGCGTAGTGGCGGGTCGGCGATTCGTATTCCACGTGCGCGGTCGAGATCGTGATACCACGTGCCTTCTCTTCCGGCGCCGCGTCGATCGCGTCATACGCCTTGAATTCGCCACCGAAGCGCTCTGCACCCACCTTGGTCAGTGCAGCCGTCAGCGTCGTCTTGCCGTGGTCCACGTGACCAATCGTGCCGACGTTGACGTGCGGCTTGGTGCGTTCGAATTTACCCTTTGCCATACGTCTAAAACCCCGATGGAGTCGAATGAAGAAAAGTGGAAATACCCGCGGACCGCGGTGAGATGGTGCTCATGACTGGAATCGAACCAGCGACCTCTTCCTTACCAAGGAAGTGCTCTACCGACTGAGCTACATGAGCACGGAAACACCTTAAGACGACTTCAATGGAGCGGGAGACGGGAATCGAACCCGCACCATCAGCTTGGAAGGCTGAGGTTCTACCATTGAACTACTCCCGCCTGGTTGAATCAGCCTTTGCGGAAATCGTCTGGTGGAGGGAGGTGGATTCGAACCACCGAAGGCGTAAGCCAGCAGATTTACAGTCTGCCCCCGTTGGCCGCTTGGGTATCCCTCCAACAAAGAACGGCTATTGTGTGGATCAGGCCCGTGGCTGTCAACACCTGCCGCGGAAAAAATGACGGTTTCGCACGAGTTTTTTCACGCTGCTCGGCCCGCGTTTTCAGGCGCCCTCGGCCGCCTGCCGGTCGACCAGCAGTTCCATGTCCTTGGATAGTTCCATCAGCTTCATGGCCTGCTGCTGGAGCTGGCGTTCCTTCTCGTCGCTCGGCTGCCACGAAGGCACCGGCGTGGGCTTGCCGTCGGGTGCATCGAGCGCGACGAAAACCATCACGCAACTGGTGGCGAGATGGTGCTCATCCTTCTTGAGGTCGCGCGCGAGCACGTCGACCGCCATGTGCATGCTGGAGCGGCCGGTGTGGATGAGTCGCGCACGCACGGTGACCAGATCACCGATCAGAATGGGAGCAACGAACTGGATACCGCTCACCGACGCCGTCACGCAGTACGCACCGCTCCACGCCACCGCGCACGCATAGCCGGCCTGGTCGATCCACTTCATCACCATGCCGCCATGCACCTTGCCGCCGAAATTCACGTCGGTGGGCTGGGCGAGGAAACGGAAGTTCACTTCGTGCTGCTTGCCAGGCATGGGCCAGGTTCTCCGGGGCGTGCGGGATGAGTTCGCGATTATGCGCCCGACTGCGGCGGAAAAGCGCCCGCACGCCCTACCGCAACAGGTCTTTGCGATGGCGTGGCGAGGACACCCGATAGATCATGGGAACCGTGACGAGCCGGCTGCGCGGCGCTTTCGCCGAAGCGTTGGGCTCGAAGCCCAGACGCAGGTAGACCGGCACGGCACCGACGGCGGCATGGAGCGTGAAGTACCGCGTACCGGCGCGGCGGGTACTGTCCTTCAGCACCCGCCGCCAGAGCTTCCTGGCAATGCCCTGCCCTTGATGTCGCGTTCCGACGAACAGCTGGAACACATGACAGTCTTCGCGGATGGCGATGATGCCAGCGAGCGCATCGCCAACGAAAGCGAGGTGGAAGCGCTGGCCATCGGACATCTTCCGTCGAATCACCTTGGCGCTCATCCCGGCCAGCAAGGGGCCCGCCGCCTCGGCCGGCTGTTCCGGCAGGATCCACCGCCGGACCACGCGCCGCGCCAGCACGCCGATGGCCGGCGCGTCCTCGGGGCGCGCCAGCCGCATGTGGAGGTTTTGCCTCATGCTTCCGATCTCAACATGCCGAGCCGTGAAGCAACAAGACGGACGCAGCGCGGCATTAAGCGCGACATAGCGCACAAACGGCCGTCCAAATGGCTTGCCGAAGCATGAGCGCGCATGGCTATATGGGGGTGTCTGAGGGGGACTTCCAATGCTCTTGCGCAGCATCGCTTCGAGGCTGTCTCTGTGGGTGCTGGCCGGCTCCGTATCGGTGCTGGCAGTGGCCGGCGGCGTGCTGTTCTATCGCGTCAGCCACCAGATCCTCGAACAAGCCCACGGTGAGGCCTTGGCGATGGCGAGCGAAGCGGGCAACCGCATCGAGCAGCGGCTCGCCCGCGTGGCGGATACCGCGCAGACGCTCGCCGCCGTCATCGGCCCGCGGCCGGACGACCCCGCGTTGATGCTTCGCGACGCACTCGCGCGCAATGTCGACCTGTCCGGACTCGCAGCGGCTTTCGTGCCGCGGGCGGACAACCCTTCGATCTCGCCCTTCGTCAGCCGCGGGGACAATGGCTCGCTGGACTTGCGTGATCTGCGCAAGGACGACAACCCCTACTGGGAAAAAAACTGGTTCCTGGCCGGCCTGAGCTGTTCGCAAGGCTGCTGGCAACGACACTTCTATTCGCAGTCGCGCAAACGCGAGCTGATCAATTATTCGGTGGCGATCAGCCGGGGTGGCCATCCGGTCGGCCTGATCAATGCCGACGTTTCGCTGGACTGGTTGAGCCGCATCCTGCTGGACCTGAGTAAGCCAGCGGGCGCCTACGCCTTCGTGCTGGACGACAACGGCACCTACCTCGTCCACGACAACCCCCTCCTGGTCGGCCAGCGCGGGCACGCCGACCTGCTGCAAGCGGCGGCACAACACCAGGCCTCCCGCGTGCGCCTGGCCATCGCACAGAACCCGCACGCCAAGGGCAAGCCGGTTTGGATCTATTTCAGCCCCATCGAAGGCACCCGCTGGCGCTTTGGCCTGGCCATACCGGAGGCCGCGATTTACGCCGGTGCACGGCAGGCCTTTGCCCGCGTGCTGGCGTTGGGCCTGCTCGCCCTGCTGGCGCTCGCGGTGGTCACCCTCGCGGTGACGCGGCGCATTCTCGCGCCGTTGGGCACCCTCGCCTCGCGTGCGGAAGAGGTGGCGCGCGGCGCGCTCAGCTTCGAATTGCCCCCGGCTCGATTTCCCGACGAAGTCGGCCGGCTTACGCATGCCTTTGATCGCATGCGCACGGAGCTCGCGCTGCATATTGCCGAGCTCACTCGCAACGCCAGGGAACAGCAACGCCTCGCCAGCGAGCTGGACATCGCGCACCAGATCCAGACCGCTCTGCTCCCAGGCGAGCACTATCTCGATGCGCACTGCGAGAACTTCGAGCTGCACGCGTTGCTACGCCCTGCCCGCGCCGTCGGTGGCGATCTGTACAGCTATTTCATGCTCAACGAGCGGCGCTTCTGCGTGATGGTCGGCGACGTGTCGGACAAGGGCATCCCCGCAGCGCTTTTCATGGCGCGCACGATCACGCTCGCGAAAGCCCTTGCGCCGAGGGCGCGAACGCCCCAGCAGCTGCTGTCGATGCTCAACATCGAACTCTGTCGCAACAATGACAGCTGCATGTTCGTGAGCCTGCTCTGCGGCATGCTCGATACGTTTACCGGCGAATTCGTGATGGCCAGCGCCGGTCACGAACCGCCCGTGCTCTCCGACGGCCATGGCGCCCAACTGATCGAACTGGACACCGGCGCCGCGCTTGGCCTCGACGAAGAGGCCAGCTATCCGTCCCGCACATTGCGCCTGCAGCCCGGGCAGACCCTGCTGCTTTACACGGATGGCATCACCGAAGCGATGGACACGAACCACGCCATGTTCGGTGCCGAACGCATGCTCGCCTGCCTGGCCCGCTCGCCATCACACACTGCCGCCGACCTCGCCAGCGGCCTGCTGGCGGAGGTGGACCGCTTTGCCGAGGGCGCGGGACAGGCCGACGATATCACCGTCCTTGCGCTGAGCTGGCATCATGCCCTCGACGACAGGAACGCACCCATGCTGGACCTGACCATCAACGCGTCGATGGACGATGTGTTCGAGACGCTGGATCGTTGCGATGCCTCCCTGCATGCGCAGGGCGTGGCGCCGGACGTGCGCGACGATATTCGCCTCGTGCTGGAAGAACTGATGGTCAACATGGTGGAGCATGGCCGCACGCGCGACACGGGCGACACCATCGACCTGCACATGCGACTGGGCGACGACGCCGTGCTCGTCGAGCTTCACCACAACGGCCAT
The DNA here is from genome assembly GCA_000632805.1 of Dyella jiangningensis. Classification (GTDB taxonomy): domain Bacteria; phylum Pseudomonadota; class Gammaproteobacteria; order Xanthomonadales; family Rhodanobacteraceae; genus Dyella; species Dyella jiangningensis. The sequence goes on from CP007444.1 coordinate 3,140,225, forward strand.
CCATTCGATCCACTGCAGGCGCCGCTGCCCCACCTGACCGGCGACCTTGCCGACCAGGAGGAAGTGGGCGGCCTCGGCATTCACCTGGTTCGCGCCATGGCGAGCGAGCTCAGTTACAGCCATGACACCGATGGCAATCATCTGCAGCTACGTTTCCTTCACCCTGCACGTACGGAGCCCCAACCATGACGCTGACTCTGAACACAGAAAGCGAATCGCCCGAGCGCACCACCGTGCATGTGCACGGAAGGCTCGACGCGCAGACGTTCGGCGAGTTTGATCTTGCGATTCTCGATGTACTGCCGCGCATCGCGGATGGCGGCACGATGGTGCTCGACCTTTCCGCGCTGGAGTACATCAGCAGCGCGGGGCTGCGCAGCATTGCCAAGATCAGGAAAAGCATGCGCACACGCGGCGGCCATACGTTGCTGCTGAACCCTCAGCCGCAGGTGCGCAAGGTGTTCGACATCGTAAAGGCGGTCCCGGTCAACGAGGTGTTTGCCAGCGCGCAGGAACTGGACGAGTACCTCGACCACATGCAGCGCCAGATCACCGGCGACAGCCTCGGGGTGGAGTGAAACACCAGAAAGAAAAGGGCCGCGATGCGGCCCTTTTCTTTTTGCTTAGACGTTGAACAGGAAGTGCAGTACGTCGCCATCCTTCACGACGTAATCCTTGCCTTCCTTGCGAAGGCGACCCGCCGCGGCGGCACCGGCTTCGCCCTTGTACTGGATGAAGTCGTCGTAGCTCATCGTCTCGGCGCGGATGAAGCCGCGCTCGAAATCGGTATGGATCACGCCCGCGGCCTGCGGTGCAGTGAAGCCGCGCTTGATCGTCCAGGCGCGCACTTCCTTCACACCGGCGGTGAAGTAGGTCTGCAGGTTGAGCAGCTTGTAGCCGGCGCGGATCACGCGGTTCAGGCCCGGCTCGTCCAGGCCCAGGTCCTTGAGGAACTCGTCACGATCAGCGTCGTCCAGCTGCGAGAGCTCTTCCTCGATGGCGGCACACACCGGCACCACTTCGGCGCCTTCGGCCGCGGCGCGGGCGCGCACGGCATCCAGGTGCGGATTGTTCTCGAAGCCGTCTTCGCGCACGTTGGCGATGTACATCAGCGGCTTCAGCGTCAGCAGGAACAGGTCGCGCACGAGCGCCTTTTCTTCCTCATCCAGGCCCAGGCTGCGCGCCGTCTTGCCCTCGTTGAGCCCGGCGGCCAGCTTCTGCAGCACCGGCTTCTTGGCGATGGCTTCCTTGTCGTTGGCCTTGGCCGAGCGCTCGGCGCGGTTCAGCGCCTTCTCGACGGAATCGAGGTCTGCCAGCGCCAGTTCGGTGTCGATGGTCTCGATGTCGGCGATGGGGTCGACCTTGCCGGCGACGTGAATGATGTCGGAGTGCTCGAAGCAACGCACGACGTGCGCAATGGCGTCCACTTCGCGGATGTGCGCGAGGAACTTGTTGCCCAGGCCTTCGCCCTTCGACGCACCGGCCACCAGACCCGCGATGTCGACGAACTCGACGGCGGTCGGAATCACCTTCTGCGGCTTGACGATGTCCGACAGCGCGTTCAGGCGCGGGTCGGGCACCGGCACCACGCCCACGTTCGGCTCGATGGTGCAGAACGGGAAGTTGGCGGCGGCGATGCCGGCCTTGGTGAGCGCGTTGAACAGGGTGGACTTGCCGACGTTAGGCAGGCCGACGATGCCGCATTTGATGCCCATGGAAACTCCGCGAAGCTGTGATCAGGCAACGGAACGATGACGTGGGCGTGATGCCCTAGGCCTTCGCCCCCGCTGCTGGGGTATGTAGTTGTTGCATGGCCTTGTCGAACTGGCCATCGACCGCCAGCGGCAGCACATCCAGCGCGCGCGCAATGCCGTCGACGATGGCGTCCTCGTCCTTGGCCGACGGGCGACCAAGTACCCAAGGCGTGACCTTGTCCTTGTGGCCGGGATGGCCGATGCCGACGCGCAACCGGTGGAACTTGGCATGACCGAGGTGCGCGATGATGTCGCGCAGGCCGTTCTGTCCGCCGTGGCCGCCGTCGAACTTCATCCGCACGGTGCCCGGATCCAGATCCAGCTCGTCGTGCGCGACGAGGCATTCGTCCGGCTCGATCTTGTAGTAGCGCAGCGCCGAGGCGACGGCGATGCCGCTCTTGTTCATGAAGGTGGAGGGCTTGAGCAGCCATACAGACTGGCCACCGATGCGGACTTTGCAGGTCTCGCCATGCAGCTTGCCGTCGAAACCGAAGCGCTCGCCCTGCCCTGACGCCAGGGCGTCAACAAACCAGAACCCGGCGTTGTGCCGGGTTCGGAGATATTCGGCACCGGGATTGCCCAGTCCGACGATGAGTCGCAGACCTGCCATAGGATCGAGCGGCCCGTGTTCGCAGGGAACACGGGCCGCAGCGACTTACTTCTTCGGTGCTTCGGCGGCCGGAGCGGCTTCGCCTTCAGCGGCCGGGGCTTCCTCGACTTCTTCCTTCACCGCGTTGGCGGTGACCACGGCGATGTCGTGGTCCGCACCCAGGTGCAGCGCGACGATTTCCACGCCCTTCGGCAGCTTCAGCTGCGACAGGTGGACGATGTCGCCCGGCTTCAGGTCGGTCAGGTCGAGTTCGATGAACTCCGGCAGGTCCTTCGGCAGGCAGGACACTTCCACTTCGGTCAGGTTGTGCGAGATCACCACGCCCGAGGTCTTGGCGGCGGCGGACTTTTCCTGGTTCAGGAAGTGCACCGGCACGTTGAGGTGGATGGCCTTGTTCTGGTCGACGCGCTGGAAGTCCATGTGCAGCATCTGCAGCTTGTACGGATGCTTCTGCCAGTCACGCACCAGCACCTTCTCGACCTTGCCGTCGACGTTCAGGTCGAGCACCGAGGAGAAGAACCACTCGTGCTTGGCGGAGAGAAGGATGGTGTTGTGTTCGATCTGGATGCTCTGCGGGGCCTGGCCGGCGCCGTAGACAACAGCAGGCACGAAGCCGGCATGACGCAGGCGGCGGCTCGCACCTTTCCCCTCGTCATTACGGGCCGTAGCCTTGATTTCATGAGTCGTAGCCATGTTGGTATTGCCTATCAGTAGTGAACCGCCTCGCGGCGGTCATGCGACTCCCCCGCGACCAGAGGAGCCGTGAAGCAGCGACAGGCCGGGGCCTGCCGCGAAAACTCAGTCGATGTACAACGAGCTCACCGACTCGCCGAAGGCGATGCGGCGGATCGTTTCCGCCAGCAGCTCGGCGACCGAGAGCTGACGGATCTTGCTGCACGAGGCGATGTCCGGCCGCAGCGGCAAGGTGTTGGTGACTACCAGTTGGTCAAGCTGGGAGCCTTCGATGTTCTTCAGCGCCGCGCCCGACAGCACCGGGTGCACGCAGTACGCCACCACCTTGCGGGCGCCGCGCTCCTTGAGCGCCGCAGCTGCCGCACACAGGGTGCCGGCGGTGTCGACGATGTCGTCGACCAGCACGCAGGTCTTGCCGTCCACTTCGCCGATGATGTTCATCACCGTGGCGACATTGGCCTTCGGGCGGCGCTTGTCGATGATCGCGAGGTCCGCGTCGTCGAGGCGCTTGGCCATCGCGCGGGCGCGAACCACGCCGCCGACGTCCGGGCTGACCACGATCAGGTCATCCATGCTGTGGTTGCGCCAGATGTCCGCCAGCAGCACCGGCGAGGCATAGACGTTGTCCACCGGGATGTCGAAGAAGCCCTGGATCTGGTCCGCATGCAGGTCGACCGTGAGCACGCGATCCACACCCACGGTGCCGATCATCTTGGCGACCATTTTCGCCGTGATCGGCACGCGCGCCGAACGCGGGCGACGATCCTGGCGGGCATAGCCGAAGTACGGCATCACCGCGGTGACGCTGGCCGCCGAGGCGCGCTTGAGCGCGTCCACCAGCGTCAACATCTCGAACAGATTTTCCGCGCTCGGTGCGCCGGTCGGCTGCAGCACGAACACTTCCTGCCGGCGGACGTTTTCTTCGATCTCCACCTGGGTCTCGCCGTCGCTGAAGCGACCGACGAGCGCCTTGCCCAGGGGCACGCCAAGACGCTGGGCGACATCCTCGGCAAGCGCGCGGTGGGCGTTGCCGGTGAAGAGCATCGGACCTGACGTATCGACAGTCATGTTTTAGGAACCTGATGAGCCACGTGTGAAATGGCTGGGGCGGAAGGATTCGAACCTTCGCATGCAGGAATCAAAATCCTGTGCCTTAACCAGCTTGGCGACGCCCCAGTAGAAACTGGATTTTCCTACCCTGCCGCTCCGTCGACACCGCAATGGCGCGCCAGGGCGACAAGCAGCGGAGAGACATCCTCACCCTTGGCCACATGGGCCGTGAACCGGGCGGGACAGCGCTCCGCGATGGCCTCGGCGCGTTCCGGGGAGTCCGTCTCCAGGAACACACACGCACCGCTGCCGGAAAGCCTTGCCCGGCCGAAGCCGTCGAGCCAGTCCAACGCCGCGGCTACGCGCGGGTGTCGCGCGCGAACCACGGGCGCGAACGCGTTCTCGACCGTTTCGCCCGAAGCAAAGGATGAAATTGTGGCGGGCGGAGCATTTCGTGTCAATTCAGATGCTTGAAAAAGCGCCCCTGTCGGCACGTGTTCATGGGGGTCCAGCACCACGTACCAGCGCTCCGGCAGGGCCATGGGGGTGAGCTTTTCGCCGATGCCCTCCGCCCAGGCCGAACGGCCGCGCACGAACACCGGCACGTCCGCACCCAGCTGCCTGCCGAGTTCCGCCAGGGCGTCCTCGTCCAGGCCGGCTCCCCAAAGCCGGTTCAGCGCGACGAGCACCGTTGCCGCGTCGGAACTGCCGCCACCCAGGCCGCCGCCCATCGGAATGCGCTTTTCCACTTCGATATCCACACCCGAGCCCGCCGGTGCGTGGGGCTGCAGCAGGCGGGCGGCACGCACCACCAGGTCGGTGTCGGCCGGCACGCCGGGGACCTCGGTGAGACGGTGAATCTCTCCGTCGTGGCGCGGGCGAAGGCGGATCTCGTCACCCCAGTCGAGCAGCCGGAACACGGTCTGCAGGTCGTGGTAGCCATCGTGGCGGCGGCCGGTAATGCGCAGGAACAGGTTCACCTTGGCCGGCGCCGGCCAGACCGTCCAGTCCCGCGGATCAAGCGGTGGCAGCGGGCGACTCATGAAGACGCGGAGATCATCGGGAAAGCCATTTTCACGGTCGCGTTCGCGATAGAAGGCGAACTCCGGGAGATCCTTGTCCATCACGACGAAGCCGTGTTTCGCATAGAAGGGCGCGTTCCAGGGCACATCGGACAGGGTACCGAGGTCCACCCGGTGATAGCCGGCCATGCGGGCCCAGCCACAGGCATGTTCCAGCAGCGCCGCGCCGATACCGCGCTGGCCGTGCGAAGGCAAAACGTCCATCTCCGCCACGCCGATGGCTTCGCCACCCTGCTCCGCGTCCAGCCAGATGAAACCGACCGGCTCGCCCGAGCCGATCATTGCCACCCAGACCAGTCCACGGGCGATCGCCTCGCGCAATACCTCGGGAGGCATCGACACGTCGCGGTAGGCGCGCCACGCACGATGGCGGCGGAACAGCTCGACGGCGGCGCGTTCAATGGCGCAGAGGGCGTCGACCTGGTCGGGTTGGGCGCGTTCGATGTGGACGGTCATGGGGTGTCGATGGCTCACATGGTTGCTTCCTCTCCCCGATGGGGAGAGGACCGAGGTGAGGGAGGTGCTCGCGACGGCGAGTCGACAAAGCGCGCTCACCGTCAGCGGGATCGCAAGATTGGCCCCTCAACTTCCCCTCTCCCACAGGGGAGAGGGATAAAGCTCGTGCTACTGGAAGCTCCAGGACTCCACCGACAGCCTGACCTTGTTCGGCGGGCTTTCGGCGAACACCTTGCTGGGCACCGCTTGCGGATGGGTTGTGTCCCAGGCCGGATAGCTCACGGTCCAGCCGTCCTGAACCAGCTGGGATGGGAGGCCGTCGGCACCGAACTTCAGTTCCGCCGGACCGCTGTCGGCGCGCAAGCCCAATGCCCAGGCACGCAAGTCACGCAGCGGCACGCGCCAGCCCAAGGCCTTCTCCACCAGCGTTTCGGCGTCGGGGCTGCGCACCGGGCCGCCTTCGAGACCATCGAGCACGGCGCCATCCGGCGTGACGTTCAGGCGGAAGCTCTTGGCTCCCACGGGGCCGCGCATGACGAACTCATAGCTGTCGCCGTTCTGCGTCCAGACGAGCGTGCCGCTGCCGCCGTCGCTCTTGCCGTTGACCTGGCCGGACACGCCGATCTTTCCCTGCAGCACCCAGTGATCCACCTTGGCCAGCTGGTGTTCGCGCGCACGCTGTTGATCGAGCAACACGGTGTAGTCGGCCTGGACCGGACGCACGGCTTCCTTGTGGGCGCACGCGGCCAGCAGCAGCAGCGGCAAGGCTGCCGCGAGTAGGCGAAGGGGGAGCTTCATGGATTGAGGCGCTTGAGAGTGTTGTGGAGGGTGGCGCTTTGCGGGTCGATCTTACGCACTTCGTCGAACACGCGCCGCGCATCTTCCTGGCGCCCCTGCTTCCACAGCACTTCGCCCAGGTGCACGCCGACGTCGGCGTCCTTGCGCGCCGCCCATGCACCACGCAGCGTTTTTTCCGCCTGGTCCAGATGGCCGAGCCGGTATTGCAGCCAGCCCCAGGAATCCTCGATTGCCGGATCGTTCGGACGCGCTGCACGCGCCGATTCGATCAAGCGCTCGGCCTCCGGCAGGTCGCGGTTGGCGTCGGCGAGGGTGAAGCCCAGCGCATTGCTGGCGTCGGTGTCGTCGGGCTTGAGCTGAAGCAGGTGCCGGAAATCACTCACGGCCTGGTCGATGTTGCCCGATTCGGCAAAGGCGAGGCCCCGGCCATAGAGCAAGGCGGGGTCGTCCGGCGTTACCTGCAAGGCGCGGCTGAACGAGCGCTCGGCCTGGGAATATTGTTGCTCGTTCATGTACAGCTCGGCGTCGACCTCGTAGGCGCGCCGCAGCAGTGCAGGCTGGTCGAGGTAGTCGGTCTGCATCTGCGCCAGCTGCTCGTGGGCCTCGGCGCTGCGGCCGAGATCCTGCAGCAACACGGCACTGCGCACGTCCGCATCGAAGGCGTGGTCGTCGTCATCCGCGACCTGGTCGTACCACTTCAGCGCGTCTTCTTTCTTGTCGAGCATTTCGGCGAGCTGGCCAAGCAGGTAGGCGTTGCTCTGACGCACGTCCTCGGAAGAACGCTGGATCTGCCCGTAGAGGCGGGAGATGGTCTTGGTGTCGTTGGCGCGGGCGGCCAGGGCGGCACGCATCGCATAGATGTCGGCATCCTGCGGACCGTTGTCGAGCAGCTTCGCCGCGGCGGCGTAATCGCCCCCCTGCCCCAGCAACGTGGCATAGGCCAGCCGCAGGTGGGTGTTCTTCGGGTCCTTCGCCATGGCCTTGTCGAACAGCGCCTTGGCGCCGGCCTTGTCGCCATCGCGGTATTTCATCTGGCCCAGCCAGGCGTAGGTTTCGCCGGTGCCGAAACGCTTCACGGCGCCATCGGCGATCTGCATGGCGTAGGCATGGCGGCCCAGCTTGTCACCCAGCTCGCTCATGGCCAGCCACGCCTGGGGGTCGCCCGGCAGTCGCTGCGGGGTTGCGACGGCTTCGAGCAGCTGCGCAGCCTGGGCCGGATCGCGGCTACCGACCAGGACCCGTCCGAACTGGCGCCAGGCGTCCGGATCACCGGTGCCGACCAGCAGCTCCAACTGCCGGCGGGCTTCGTCGGTGTTGCCCTGGCTCAACGCCAGCTGGGCGCGCGCCTGGGCCAATCCCGCAGGCTTGGCGCCGAGCGCCTGCCAGCGGTTGATGGCGGCTTCGGCGGCCGGGGTGTCCCGTATGGCGACCGCGAGTGCGGCGGCCTGTTCGGCCACCTTGGGGTCGTTGGACAGCATCATGGCCCGGCCGTAGGTGGCCGAAGCCGTCTTGAGATCGGTACGGGTGAGTGCCATCTCGCCGGCAAGGAGCTGGGCCAGCAGGTCATGGTCTTCGTCCGGCGTGACCACCACCAGCTTGTCCAGGGGCTGGCTGGACGCGGCGGCCTGGTGCCTCGCTCCGCCCGGCACCGAGGCGCATCCGGCAAGCACCAGTGCCACCATGCCGCCGACCGCAAAATGCCGCACTTGCTTGAACTTGGACCACCTGCTCAGCACACTATTCTCCGCTCATCCGTCTGTGTTGGCCGCCACCAATGTAGAACGGCCGGTGCCAAAACCTAGTTTACGCTGCCGGCTGCCTCCCGCCCCGAATTGCCCTGAACCATGACGCTCATTGCCTTAGGGCTCAACCACCTCACTGCGCCGGTCAACCTGCGCGAGCAAGTGGCATTCGATGGGGATTCCACCGGGGCCGCCCTGGAAGCGCTTTCGCGCGAACCCGGGGTGGAGGAGGCATTGATCCTTTCCACCTGCAACCGTACGGAGCTCTATGTGAGCGTCGCGGCTGGAGCCGAAGACGTTCCACAGGCCTGGCTCAACCGCCATCATCAACTGACTGCGGGCAGGCTGGACGAGTTCCTGTATCGCCACGATGAAGACGACGCCGTGCGTCACATGTTCCGCGTGGCGACAGGGCTGGATTCCATGGTGCTGGGCGAGCCGCAGATCCTCGGGCAGGTGAAGGACGCCTACCAGCAGGCACGCGATGCCCGCGTGCTGCGCGCGCCGATGGAGCGCCTGCTGCAGCACACCTTCGCCGTCGCCAAGCGCGTGCGCACGGACACCCGCATTGGCGCGCATACCGTCTCCGTGGCATTCACCGCCGTACGCCTGGCCGAGCAGGCCTTTACCGACCTGCGCCAGGCCTGCGTGCTGCTGATCGGTGCGGGCGACACCATCGAACTGGCCGCGCGGCACCTCGCCGACAAGCAGGTACGTCGACTGATCGTCGCCAACCGCACGCTGGAAAATGCCCAGGAGCTGGCCAGCCGCCATGGCGGCTATGCCGTCTCGCTGGCCGACCTGCCGCAGCATCTCGCCGAGGCGGACATCGTCATCAGCTCCACCGCGGCGCGACAACCCATCGTCACGCATGCGATGGTCGAGAAGGCCATCGCCACGCGCCGGCGCAAGCCGATGTTCATGGTGGACATCGCGGTGCCGCGCGACATCGAGCCCTCGGTGGGTGAACTTGACGACGTGTTCCTCTATGGCATCGACGACTTGCGCCAGGTCATCGACGACAACCGTCGCCTGCGCGAAGCCGCGGCGCGCGAAGCCGACGCCATTATCGACCTGCAGGTCGAGCGTTACATGGCGTGGCGCCGCGCGCTCACGGTGCGCAATCCGGCAGTGGACCTGCGCCTGCACGCCGAGGTCTATCGCGACGAAGTGCTGGAAAAGGCGCGCGCCATGATCGCGCGAGGAAAATCGCCGGAAGAGGCGCTGGCCTTTCTCGCCAACACGCTGACCAACAAGCTGCTGCATCACCCGAGCGCGCGCCTGCGCGAAGCGGCGCTCAGCGGTGACATGGATCTGCTTCACGCAGCCGGCCGTCTTTATGGCATCGAGGAAAAACCGGAAGTGAGCGAAGAGTAGCGGCGAAAGCGAAAACCCGGGCACGCCCAGTCCGTGCCGCTCCCCTCGCCTTCCGTATCTCATTGCCCGCATTCCGCCATGACGCCATCCATCCGCCGCAAGCTCGAAACCCTCGCCGAACGCCACGAAGAAATCGGCCTCCTGCTCGGCCAGCCCGATGTACTCGCCGACAACAACCGCTTCCGCGAACTGTCGCGCGAGTACGCGCAGCTCGAACCGGTCACTGCCTCGCTGCGCGAGCGCGACCAGGCCGAGCGCGAGCTGGCCGAGACGCGCGCCATGCTGGACGATCCCGAACTGCGCGACATGGCGCATGACGACGTCGCCCGGCTTGAACAACGCCTGGTCGAACTCGACGACGAGCTGCAGATCCTGCTGCTGCCCAAGGACCCGCGTGACGAGGCGAACCTGTTCTTCGAAGTGCGCGCCGGCACCGGCGGCGACGAGGCGGCGATCTTTGCCGGCGACCTGTTCCGCATGTACACGCGCTATGCCGAGCGTCGCCGCTGGCACGTCGAAGTGCTCAGCGAAAACCCGGGCGAACATGGCGGCTACAAGGAAATCGTGGCGCGCGTCGAAGGCAAGGGTGCGTATTCACGACTGAAGTTCGAATCGGGCACGCATCGCGTGCAGCGCGTGCCGGAAACCGAATCGCAGGGACGCATCCACACCTCGGCGGCCACCGTGGCGATCCTGCCCGAGATGGACGAGATCGACGACATCGAGATCAACCCGGCCGACCTGAAGACCGACACCTTCCGCGCCTCGGGCGCGGGCGGCCAGCACGTCAATAAGACCGATTCGGCCATCCGCATCACCCATCTGCCCACCGGCATCGTGGTGGAGTGCCAGGACGAGCGCAGCCAGCACAAGAACCGCGCCCGCGCGCTCAGCCTGTTGAAGGCACGCCTGCTCGACGAGCAGCGCAGCAAGCAGGCCGCCGCACAGGCCGAATCGCGCCGCCTGCAGGTGGGTTCGGGCGATCGCAGCCAGCGCATCCGCACCTACAACTTCCCGCAGGGACGCATCACGGACCACCGCGTGAATCTCACCCTGTACCGCCTGCCGGAAGTGCTGCAGGGCGACATGGACGAGTTGGTCGACACGCTGACACGCGAGAACCAGGCGGACGAACTGAAGGCTCTCACGGCCGGCTGAGCCGCGGCCATGAGACATCCGCGGATTGGCAGCCACCACGCCCTGCGTTAGTTTGGGCGGATGACTGATCTCTTTACCCCTCCCGCGACCGTCCTTGCCCAGCAGATCGTCGCGCAGATCGAACGCGGCGACTTCGCCGGCGCCGAACGGGCAGCCGTCGACGCCCGCGCCCACTACCCGGACCACGCCGAACTCGCGCGCCTGCACGGCGTCGCCCTGTTGCAGCTGCAGCGCCCGGCAGATGCTGTCGCGGTGCTCGAAGAAGCCGCGCAGATGGATCCGCAGAGCGTCGAGGTGCAATGCAACCTCGGCAGCGCCCAGGTGGCCAACGGCGACGCCGACAACGCCATCGAGCGGCTGCGTGCCGCGCTACGCATGGCGCCCGGCCACCCGGCCGTGCTGCTGACGCTGGGCAATGCCTTGATGGCCGCGGCCCGTTTCCAGAACGCACGTGATTCGTACGCCATGGCGACGCATGGCGCACCGGCCCATCCGGGCATCCGCCTCAACCTGGCCGGCGCCGAGCTCGAACTGGGCAACGTCGATCAGGCCAAGGTGCATGCGGATGAAGCCTTGGAATTGCACCCGCGCTTCGACGCCGCGCATGCGATGCGCGGCCGCATCCTGCTCACGCAGGGCCAGGCGATCGAAGCGGGTGAATCGTGGCTGCTCGCCGAGCGGCTATCGCCACGGAACCATGAGTATCCCTTCGCCGCCGGCCAGGCGATGGAAGATGCCGGCCAACTCGAAGCCGCCGCCAAGGCCTATGAGCGCGCGCTGGCGCTGCATCCCGACCAGGGCCCGGTGCTTGGGCAGCTGCTGTTCCTACGCCGCCGACTATGTGATTGGCACGACCTGGACGACCTGAGCGCCCGTTTGCAGCAGATCATCGCGGACGGCAGTTCACCGGTGAGTCCGTTCGTGATGCTCTCCGAAGACGTCGATGCCGAGTTGCAGTTGCGCTGCGCGAAGGCCTATGCGGAGGGCATCGAGCAACAGGCTGCGCCGTTGCGCAAGCAGCAGGCGTTCACCCATGCCAAGCCTGCGCCGGATGCCGCGGTCCGCGTGGGCCTCGTCGCCGATGGCTTCAACGATCACGCCACCGGCCTGCTGGTCGTGGCCATGCTCGAAGCGCTGGCCGATGACGAAGACCTGGACCTGCACCTGTTCGCGACCACCGCGGATGACGGCGGCACGATCCGCCGCCGACTGGCGACGGCCGCCACGCTGCATGACGTGTCCGCGCTCAACCACGCGCAAGTCGCACAGCGCATCCATGACACCGGCGTGGAAATCCTGTTCGATCTCAACGGTTACTCCGGGCGTGACAACGCCGAACTGTTCGCGCTGCGCCCGGCACCGATCCAAGTGAACTGGCTGGCCTATCCCGGCAGCACGGGTGCGCCATGGATGGACTATCTGCTGGCCGACAAGACCGTGCTGCCCGACGACCTGCGCCACACGGTGAGCGAAAAGCTGATCCGCCTGCCGCGCTGCTACCAGCCCAACGACAACACCCGCGTCGTGGCCGAGCCGCCGTCACGCGCCGATTGCGGCCTCCCCGAGCAAGGCACCGTGTTCGCCTGCTTCAACAACAGCTACAAGCTCAACCCTGCGGCCTTCGCGCGTCTGATGCTGGTGCTGCAGCAGGTACCGGACAGCGTGCTGTGGCTGTTGAGCGGCCCCGAGAGCGCCGACGACCGGCTGCGCGCGGCCGCGGGCGCGGCAGGCATTGCGCCCGAGCGCCTGGTGTTCCTGCCGCGGCTGCCGCATGCGGAGTATCTCTCGCGCTATGGGCATGCCGACCTTTTTCTCGACACGCTGCCTTACAACGCACACACCACGGCATCCGACGCACTATGGGCCGGCTGTCCCGTGCTGACCTGCACCGGTCGCACTTTCGCCGGCCGTGTCGCTACCAGCCTGCTGCTGCCGCTGGGGCTGCCGGAACTGGCATGCGAGGATGAAGAAGCGTTCATCGCCATGGCCACGCAACTGGGCAATGACCGCGAGGCGCTCGCCACTTTGCGTCAGCACCTGTCGCAGCAACGCACGCAGAGTCCGTTGTTCGACATGCAGGGTTACGCGACCGACTTCAAGCGCGCGGTGCAGGCGATGAGCGCGCGGCACCGCATCGGCCGCAAGCCGGTGGACCTGGATCTGCCATAGCCAGCCGCGTCGACGCCCGGAATCAGCGCGCCGTTCGAGGTTGGAGGTTCGCGGATTCCGGGGCCGCACTTTGAGCCGGCCGCGTGCGGCCTTCACCTGCCGCACGCGCGCTTCGCCCACAATGCAGCTTTCGTCGCTTCGAGGAGAGTCCGGTCATGGCCAAGAAGGACAAGGGCTATCGCAACGCCATGGAGGAACTGCAGCTCGAGCTGGCGGGGCTGAACCGCTGGCTGCGGCATGGCGGGCATCGCCTGGTCGTGGTGTTCGAAGGACGCGATGCGGCCGGCAAGGGCGGCACCATCAAGGCCATCACCGAGTCGATGGATACACGCGGCTACCGGATTGCCTCGCTGCCGAAGCCCAGCGAGACCGAGACCACGCAGTGGTACTTCCAGCGCTACGTGGAACACCTGCCCAGCGCCGGTGAGCTCGTGCTGTTCGACCGCAGCTGGTACAACCGCGCCGTGGTGGAGCCGGCGATGGGTTTCTGCACCAAAGCCCAGTACAAGGCCTTCATGTCGGCCGCGCCGGCGTTCGAGAAGCTGCTTACCGACGACGGCATCATCCTGCTCAAGTACTGGCTGGCGGTGGACCAGGAGCAGCAGGAAGAACGCTTCTCCGAGCGCGCCAAGGATCCGCTCAAGCGCTGGAAGCTCTCGCCCAACGACCTCGCTTCGCGCGACAAGTACGAGGAGATCGGCCACCTGCGCGATGTGATGATCGAACGCACGCATCGCCCGAACGCGCCCTGGTTCGTCGTTGACTACAACGACCAGAAACGAGGGCGAGTGAACCTCATCCGGCACCTCTTGCAACAGATACCGCGCCACGACGTCGTCATCCCCGAACCCAAGCTGCCCAAGCTCAAGGGCAAGCCCAAGGCCGAGCACGTCACCAGCAAGGCGCTGTGGGTGCCCGACACCACCGGCTGAGTCCGCTGGGCTGCGGCCGACGCAGCCCATCCAGATCTCATGGCTTCATCGGTAGGCCGGCCCGGGCCGGCCGGGTTCTTCCTGGCTGAGGCGCCATGAGTGGCGGCGAATGCCGTCCTCCCGTCTGCATGCACATGGCTCCCCGTTCGGCGCTGGCCCTCGGGCTCTACGTACCGACTCGGCCGCATGCCGGGCGGCGGCGGCCACGTGCCCCTAAAGCGGCCGCGCCGCGGGCCGATAAGCCACGAGGGCCTGATGTCGGGCCGATGGGGGGACGTATGCCGGCACCGGGCCTCAGGGCCACGCTGGCCGGGCGGGAACGCGACGCGATCGTCGGTCCGTTCGTGCTGGTGATCGTGGTGATGATCCTGCTGTGCGTGGCGAGCCTGGACGTGCTGTCCGCGGCACGGGCCTTCGTGGGCGGCGAAAGCCATTGGTCGAAGGCCCAGAAAGTCGCCGTGTCCGAACTGCAGCACTACCTCACGACCTTCTCGGAGCACGACTACCAGGCCTTCCTCAACGCCATCGCGATACCGCAGGGCGATCGTCGGGCGCGCATCGAACTCAACCAGGCTTCGCCGGACATGTCGGTGGTAACCACCGAGTTCATGCGCGGCGGCATCGACGAGGCCGACGTCGCGGGCATGACCCGCCTGTATCGCCATGCGGGCGGCCTGCACGACGTGCGGGCGGCAGTGGACGCGTGGATCGAGGGCGACGGCGTCATCGTGGAGCTGATGGACGCCGCGGAGGACATCCATCGCCACGTTCTCGCGGGCGAGCGCGACCTACAGTGGATCGAGCAATCGCGCGACCGCATCCGCCTGCTCGATGCTCGGCTCACGCCGCTGGAGTACGCCTTCTCCGATGCGCTGGGCAAGGCGTCGCGGGAGACCGCCATGCTGTTGCGCGTGTCGCTGTGCTTCATCGGCGCGCTGCTCGTGCTGATCGCGACGCGTCGCGCGCGACGTCTGTTCGACGAGCGTGCACGCATGGTCGAGGAGCTGCGCGCCAGCGACGATCGCTACAAGCTCGCGGTCGCCGGCAGCAACGACGGCCTGTGGGACTGGGACCGCCGCAGGCGACAGGTCTATCTGTCGCCTCGCCTGCGCCAGATGCTCGGCATGCCCGAAGAGCAGGGCCCGGCGCACGCCATCGACGTGTTCGGCTGGCTGCACCCGGAGGATCGCCTGGTGGCGCGGCGCGCGGTGGTGGCGCACGTGCGACGTGGCCTTCCGCTGGACCTGCAGTTTCGCGTGCCGCGCGACGATGGACGCACGCGTTGGTATCACGCGCGCGGCGCATCGATCCGTGCGGCCGATGGCATGGCCGTGCGCACCGCCGGCTCGGTCACCGACATCACCGAACGCCGCGAAGCCGATGTCATGCTGTTCGCCGCAAAGGAGCGCGCAGAAGTGACACTGCAGTCGATTGGCGACGGCGTGATCACCACCGACGCACGCGGCTGCATCGAGTATCTCAACCCCAGCGCGGAGCGCCTCACCCGCTGGTCGATGGAACTCGCACACGGGCTGCCGGTGGCGTCCATCTGCGCTTTCGTGAGCGAGGCCAGCCGCCAGCCGATTCCCGATCCGGTTGGCCAGGTGTTGCTGCGACAGGCGGCCTGGGGCTCGCCCGACAAGCTGCTGCTGACGCACGCCGATGGCTGGTCGGTGGCGGTGGACCTCACCGTCACGCCCATTCGCGATCGCCAAGGTGCCACCAGCGGTGTGGTGCTGGTGATGCGCGACGTAAGCAGCGAACGCGAACACGCTGCGCAGCTCAGCTACCAGGCCAGCCACGATCCGCTCACCGGCCTCATCAACCGTCGCGAATTCGAGCGGCGCCTGGCCCATGCCATGCACGCATCGCAGGCTGGCGGCGCCTCGTTCGCCGTGCTGTACGTGGACCTGGACCAGTTCAAGGTCATCAACGACACCTGCAGCCATGCTGCCGGCGACGAACTACTGCGCCAGGTGGCGTCGCTGTTCGGTACCGTGGTTCGCGCCACCGATGCGGTGGCACGACTGGGTGGCGACGAATTCGTGCTGCTGCTGGAAAACTGCGACGAAACCGATGGGTTGGCCGTGGCGGAAAGCCTGCGCACGGCCATCGGCGATCATCATTTCGCCTACCGGCAGCACAGCTTCGTCATCTCGGCCAGCATCGGCTTGGTGAGCGTCGACGCGGCACATCCCATCACCGAGGACATCCTCGGCGCCGCCGACTCAGCCTGCCATCTCGCCAAGGAGAAGGGACGCAACCGCGTGCAGGCGTATCGCCTGGACAACGACGAAGTGGTCGTGCGGCAATCGGAGATGTGCTGGGTGGGCCGCCTGCAGCGCGCCCTGTCGACCGGCCGTTTTGTGCTGTACGCACAGGACATCATCGACCTGCGGCAGCCGCGGAAGCGACGGCATTTCGAACTGCTGCTGCGCATGCGCGACGAAGACGGCTCGCTGATCCCACCTCGCGCGTTCATCCCCGCGGCCGAACGTTACGGCCTGATGCCGGCGATCGACCGCTGGGTCGTGCATGCCGCATTCACCGGCCTGCGAACGTTGGCCACGCGCGAGCCGACGAGCATGCCACCGTTGTGCTCCATCAATCTGTCCGGCACGTCGCTGTGCGACGTGGATTTCACGGCCTACCTGCGGGATCAGTTCGCCCTGCTCGGTATCGCGCCGTCGACGATCTGCTTCGAGATCACCGAAACCGCCGCCATTTCAAGCCTCTCGCGCGCCATCGCCTTCATCGAGGACATGCGCGCGCTGGGTTGCCGCTTCTCGCTCGACGATTTCGGCGCGGGCATGTCCTCGTTCACCTACCTCAAGCACCTGCCGGTGGACTTCGTGAAGATCGAGGGAAGCTTCGTGAAGGACATGCTGCACGATCCCATCGACTACGCGATGGTGGAAGCCATCAACAAGCTCGGTCATGCCACGGGCAAGCGCACCATCGCCGAATGCGTGAGCTCCGCCCCGTTGCTGGACGAGGTGCGGCGGCTGGGCATCGATTTCGCGCAGGGTTTCGTGGTGGATGCCCCGCGGCCCTTCATGCCGATCGGCACCACCGTCGCCTAGAGCACCGCAGCCTCAGCGGGTTTGGAAGTTGTCGTCGACAGGTGTGTCGCAGAACTCGCGTCGCACGTCGTCCACGCGGGCGCCCGACGGTCCACGCCATAGCCACTGTTCCAGCGCATCCAGCGCGGCATCCGTGCCGCTCGCGATCACTTCGACGCGGCCATCGGGGAGATTCTTCGCATGGCCGCGCAAGCCCAGCGCCAACGCCTGCTCGCGGGTGCTCGCGCGGTAGAACACGCCCTGCACCCTGCCGCTGACCAGGAAGCGCGCCGCGGCCACGATTATTTGCCGAGACCGATAGCCTGGCCGAGCGACGCTTCCGTCACCGGGCCCACGAAGCGTTTGGCCACTTTGCCGTCCGGACTGATCAGCCAGGTCGTGGGAAGCCCGCGCGGCTCGTCGAAATCCGCAAGCGGCTTGTCCAGCGTCACCTGCGCGACCGGGTAGCTCACCGGATGCTTCACCAGAAACGCCTGGATATCGGCCTTCTCGCTGTCTTCGTAGGCGAGGCCGATCGCACTCACCTTGTCCTTGTGCGCGGCAGCGAAGCGGGAGATGTCCGGCATTTCCTTGATGCACGGCACGCACCAGGTGGCCCAGAAGTTGACGATGACCCACTTGCCACGCTGGCTCGCCAGGTCATAGGGCTTGCCATCGAGCGTGGTGACCTTGAGCGCGGGTTGCTCGGGCATCGTGGCATGGGCGCCGCCGGCGAGCGCCAGCACCAGGCCAAGTGCGGCAAGCGGTTTCAGCAATGTCATGGGGGAAGATCCTCGGATGCATTCGTTGCCGGCGACGCCGGCGGATAAGCCACATCAAGCCGCGTGCGCAGGTGGTCATCGAGCGATTGCGCGACGCTGTCCAGCAGTGCCACGAGTTCGACCGGCAGCTCCAGCCCGTATGCCTGCGCGTCCTGGGAGGGGCGCAGGGGCACGCGGTAATCGCAATGAGCATACACGCGCAGCAGATCCGTGCTGTCGAGGCTGCGGCACAGCACCCAGCCGCCGCCTTCCACGCGGCGGATCACTTCGGCGCGCTCCAGGTCGGCGAAATAATTCACGATGACGCCATAGCGCAGCTGAGGCACGCGAACGCGCACGCCCTCGGGATCGAGCTGCGCGCCCACGCGCTGCGCTTCGATGAAATGGCCCAACACCGACAGCAGGCCCAGCAGGGCCGCGTCCTCGGGCAGGCAGGTCCTGGGGGGTTCGTACTCGAACGCCGAAACCGACGCGGCCACCGAGGCACACAGGATCACGATCACCCACGACAGATAGATCCACA
Organism: Dyella jiangningensis; assembly: GCA_000632805.1. Lineage (GTDB taxonomy): Bacteria > Pseudomonadota > Gammaproteobacteria > Xanthomonadales > Rhodanobacteraceae > Dyella > Dyella jiangningensis. The sequence goes on from CP007444.1 coordinate 3,158,413, forward strand.
GCAGGAAGATCGGAATCGCAGCCAGCGCCGCGCCATAGACCTGCTGGTAGGTATGCGCGTGATGGATGAAGCGCGCGAATCCCCAGCGCGCGATCTCGAACAGCACCGCGCCGAGCACCGCGCCAATCGCGGCGTTTTTCCAGTGCACCCGGCGATTGGGCACCACCAGGTAGATCAGCATCAGCGTGAGAAACGTGACGATGAACGGCAAGGTCGCCACCAGGCGCTGGCCCAGCCCCAACGATCCGGCGGCCTCATGCAGGATGGGCAAGGCGGTCGCGTAGGAGGCCACCGCCAATCCGCCCACGACCAGCACGGGCCCCAGCGTGAGCGCCGCCCAATACAGCAACACGCGCGACACCCAGCTGCGCTGGCGCTCCACGCGCCAGATGCGATTCATGCGGTCCTCGATGCTCACCATCATCGACAGCGCGCTGAAGAACATCACCAGCACGCTGATACCGGTGAGCTTGCTGGCGTTCTCCGCGAAACCGTTGAGGTACTCCTGCACGCGCTCGCCCGCCGCGGGGACGAAGTTGCTGAAGACGAATTCGATCAGCGTGCTGCGCGCATCGGCAAACGCCGGGAACGCGGCGAAGATTGCCAGCGAGGCGACGATCAACGGCACCAGCGACACCAGCGTCGTGTACGACAATGCACCGGCGGTTTCGAAACACTTGTCGTCGATGAACCGTTGCCAGAGGAAGTGGCTGAAACTGCGAGTGCGGTCGCGATCGAAACGCAAGGCCATGAGGGTTCCTTACTAAGCCGCCATGCGGAGCCCGACCTGGCGGCGCCTATTGCAGGCTCTGCGCAGCCGGACGGGCTACACGAGCGTCGTCGGCCGGTACACTAACTGATCACACGCCATCGCCCAAACCATGAGCCACGACATCCTGGTCCTCTACTACAGCCGCACCGGCCATACCGCTCAGCTTGCGCGCCTCATTGCGCGCGGCGTGGAAGAAGTGCCCGGCATGCGCGCGCGGCTGCGCCAGGTGCCGCCGGTGGCCCCCGTCACCGAAATCGCCCAGCCGCCCGAGCCCGACGAAGGCGCACCCTATGTAACGCGCCAGGATCTTGCCGATTGCGTGGGCCTGGCCATGGGCAGCCCGACCCGCTTCGGCAATATGGCGGCGCCGATGAAGTACTTCCTCGATTCCACGGGTGCGGAATGGGCCAGCGGCGTGCTGGCCGGCAAACCGGCCGCCTTGTTCACCGCCACCAGCACCATGCACGGCGGCCAGGAGTCCACCCTGCTGACCATGGCGCTGCCGCTGCTTCACCACGGCATGCTGATCATGGGCCTGCCGTACACCGAACCGGCACTCACCGCGACGTTGAGCGGTGGCACGCCGTACGGCGCCAGCCACGTCGCGGGCCCGGCCGGCGACAACACCATCACCGAGCACGAACGCGAACTGGCTCGTGCGCTGGGCCGACGACTCGCCGACATGGCGCGCCGCCTGGTTGCCGGCGCATGAGCACGCCCATCGCGCCCACCTACCGCGTGGGCCTCGTGGCCTGGGCGGCGCTGGTGCTGTTGCAGCTCGCATGGCATGCATGGCTGTTTCCGGCACAACATATGCCCATGGCGCTGGTGCTTGCCATCACCGTAATCCCGCTGCTGCTGCCGCTGTTTGCCTTGCGCGACGTGCGGCGTGCCTTGCTGTGGGTCGGCATCCTCAGCCTGTTCTATTTCAGCCACGGCATCAGCGAAGCGTGGAGCGCGCCCGGCGAACGTTGGCTGGGCTGGATCGAAATCGTACTCACCGTGACCTTGATCGGCACGCTGGGTGCGGGCGTGAAGCGCAAGCGCCCTGCCTAAGCCTATGGCCTGTAGAAGCGCACCCAGTGCGCGAAAAGCCCATGGAGAGCGGTAACACCGCAACTCTGCGGTCGCGCACGGGGCGCGCTCCTACAGAACGAATGCGCGGCACTGTCCGAGCCGGCGCATGCCTTCGTCGATCTGTGCCGGCGACACGCCGCCATAGCCGAGGATCAGGCCGGCACGCCCCGGCGGTTCCAGATAGCACGGCGACAGCGGGCGCACCGACACCCCATGCGTGGCCGCCTCGCGTGACAGCGCGACATCGTCCGTACCTTCGGGCAACAAGCCCACCAGTTGCATGCCGGCATCGGCGCCGATGATGCGCAGGCGTCCACCCAGCCATCGCTCGACGGCCTGGATCAAGGCCTGGCGCCTCTCGCGGTAAAGCGCGCGCATCACGCGGATGTGCCGCGCGAAATGCCCTTCGCGGATGAAATCCGTCATGGCGAGCTGGAACAGCGTGGAGGAAAACGTATCGATGGCATCGCGCCCGGCGTGAAACGCCTGCACGAGGTCCTTCGGCACCACCATGTAACCGACGCGAAGTGCCGGATACATCACTTTGCTGAAGGTGCCGAGATAGATCACGCGCCCCGCGGTATCCAGCCCTTGCAGCGAAGCCACCGGCTTGCCGCCGAAGCGGTACTCGCTGTCGTAGTCGTCCTCGATGATCCAGGCATCGTCGCGCTCGGCCCAGGCCAGCAACTGCATGCGTCGCGCGGCACTCATGGTGGTGCCCAGCGGAAACTGATGCGACGGCGAGATATAGACGGCACGCGCGCCGCGTGCGCGACGAATACCGGCCTCGACGTCGATGCCATCGCCATCGACAGGCACGGGCACCATCTGCGCGCCCGCGGTGCGAAATGCCTGGTGCGCTCCGGGATAGCCCGGCTCTTCCATCCATACGCGATCGCCTTCATCCAGCAGCACGTGCGCACAGATCTGCAGCGCCTGCTGCGAACCGGTGGTGATCAATACCTGCGAGGCATCGCAGCGCACCGAACGCGACATGCCCAAATAGCTCGCGACGGCCTCGCGCAACGGCCAGTCGCCGGCCGGATCGCCATAGGACATGGCCTGCACGCTCAGCGCGCGCGCGTGCCGATTCACCAGACGCGCCCACACGGCCGTGGGAAAACGGTCCAGCGCCGGCATGCCCACGCGAAACGCGCCGAGGCTGTCGAGCCAGGTCTGCTCGGGGCCATGGAGCTGCACGCTGCGTCGAGAGATGCGCCGCGATGCCGGAGACGGGCCATCGCCGTCATCGCTCGCCCGATGGCGCTTCGCTGCCGGCGCCGTATGGGGAATCGCCCTCGCCACGCGCGTGCCCGAGCCTGTGAAGGTTTCCAGGTAACCCTCGGCCAGCAGTTGGTCGTACGCGCTGAGCACCGGAATGCGCGAGATGCGCAGTTCACCGGCAAGGCTGCGGGTGGAAGGCACGGCCTGACCGGGCCGCAGATGGCCATCGAGAATGGCGCGGCGAAACCAGTCCGAAAGCTGCTGGTACATCGGCGTGTCGGACGCCGGGTCCACCGCCACGGGGGGCAGAAAGCTGGTGCTCGCACGAGTCATCGCAATCTCCGGATGGCGCCAGGGTGGCCCGGCCGTGTCTCCTTACGGGCCATCTCCGGACGACACTGCCATGGGCTTCAAGTGGTCATATCAAATCTTAGCAAAGTGGATATTTCAGACGACCGCCGGGAGACATAGCTTGGCGCCGGTCCCGCCCATGGAAGTGCTTGTGAAGGTCCATCTACCCGCCGTCCCCATGTTTTCGCGCCTGGCCTTCTTTGCGCTGGCTTGCCTGCTCGTACTTTTGCCGGCGCCTGCGCGCTCCCTTCCCGCCGCGGAAGACATCTACTGGCAATCGCGCGAAGACGCCTGGTGGACAGGCCCGATGATGGCGAACTCGCCGGAAACAGGCGCGCCCGGGCATTTCCTGGCCGAGCCCTACCTCTACGACGTGCGTACCTCGCGCGCCAACAGCTATGGCTCGCGCACCTATCTCGTGTACGGCCTCGCCAACAACTTCAGCGTGGGCGTGATCCCCGTGTTCGGCTACAACCGGGTCGATGGCGGGCCCAACAGCAGCGGGGTCAGGCTGGGCGATTTCGTGCTGCAGGCGCAGTACCAGTTCACCCATTTCCAGGACGACAGCTGGGTGCCGAGCACCGCCATCATGCTGCAGGAGACGCTGCCCACCGGTAAGTACGACCGGCTGGGCAACCGCCCCGCCGATGGCATGGGCAGCGGCGTATACACGACGACGCTGGGCTTCAACGCGCAGACCTACCTGTGGATGCCCAACGGCCGCATCCTGCGCCTGCGCATGAACCTCACGGCGTCGTACTCCGGCGGCACCGACGTGCACGGCACGAGCGTATATGGCACCAGTGACAGCTTTCATGGCCATGCACGGCCGGGGAACAGCTACGGTATCGACATGGCAGCGGAATACAGCCTCACGCAACGCTGGGTGCTCGCGCTCGATGCGCTCTACAACCACAACGGCAGCACGCGCCTCACTGGTGAAGATCTCATCGATCCGTTCGGCGGCCCGCCACTGCCACGCAACCTGCACGTGGATTCCGGCACCAGCGACTACTGGGGCGTGGCGCCGGCCATCGAATACAACTGGACGCCGAACATCGGCGTACTGCTCGGCACCCGCGTGATCTTCGGTGGCCACCACACGCCGTCCTCGATCACGCCGGCGATCGCGCTCAACTACGTCCACTAACGGAGTATCACCATGAGTCGTCCGTCGCGTGTGATCTTGCTTGTGTCCCTTGCGTTCTTCGCCGTCACCGCAGCGGCCGCGGTGGAATTGCCTTCGCGCATCGGCCTGGCCATCGCCGACCCCGGACGCCCTTCCGATGACCGTGCGCTCGACGACAGCCGCCACGTGGCGGAAGTGCTCGCCTTCGCCGATATCCGCCCCGGCAACAAGGTGGTGGACCTCATGCCGGGCAAGGGTTACTACACGCGCCTCTTCAGCAAGCTGGCCGGACCGGACGGCAAGGTCTACGCGTTGCAGCCGACCGAGATGGACAAGGTGGCGCCCAAGGGGCTGGAAAGCCTGCGCAGTTTTGCGGGCACGCCTGCCTACGCCAACGTTGTCGTACTGGTGCAGCCGGTGTCGGCAATGAGCGTGCCCGAGAAGGTCGACGTGATCTGGACCTCGCAGAACTATCACGACCTGCACGATCCCTTCATGGGCTCGCCGGACATCGCCAAGGTCGACGCCGCGCTGTTCAACGCCCTCAAGCCCCACGGCACGCTGATCGTGCTCGACCATGCGGCCGCTGCCGGCACCGGCACCAGCCATACCGACGATCTGCATCGCATCGACCCCGCGACGGTCAAGGCGGAGCTCACCGCCGCCGGTTTCCGTTATGAGGGACAAAGCGATGCGTTGCGCAACCCCGCCGACACGCACACGCTGGGCATCCGCGATCCGTCCCTCCGCGGCCATACCGACCGCTTCCTTCTGAAGTTCACCAAGCCCTGACGTCTTCTCGATAGGCTTGGGTTTTCACAGCCCAGGACCATCGCGATGAGCGCACCCCGCGAGCTGCTCAAGGCCGGCGACATTGAGGCGATGCCGGCCACGCTCAATATCCATCCGCTCAACCCCAACGGCGTTCGCCATCGCAAATCGCTCGGCGACGCCACCGGCCTCACGCAGATCGGCGTGCATCGCATCGAACTGCAACCCGGCCACGATTCCAGCGAGTACCACCGTCATCTTTACGAGGAAGAGTGCGTGTACGTGCTTTCGGGCCGCGGCACTGCGACCATCGACGACAAGCAGCACGCCATCGGCCCCGGCGATTTCCTCGGTTTCGCGCGCAACGGCCCCGCGCACGTGCTCACCAACAGCGGCGACGAACCGCTGGTACTGCTGGTGATGGGGCAGCGCCTGGCGCAGGACGTGTGCGATTACCCGCGGCGCCAACTTCGCCTGTATATCAATGGCGACCAGGAAGACCTGGTGGACTTCGGCGCTATCCGGCCGGCCTGAGCCCACGCACCGCCAACATGGCCGTGCCTATACTCGTGCGACCGATCCGCCGAGGGCCGACCATGGGATTCGTGCAAGATCCGCCGCAGCTCGCGCACCCGTACCGCGAAGATCGCCTGCTGCACGCCATGCTGGCGCGCGCCCTGCCGCCCGCGCGGCGAGCGGCGCTGGAGCCTGACTTGCAGGCGCTCGGCGACTACGCGCTGAAGGCCTGGCAGCGCGCCTGCCGCACCACGCGACGCAAGCCGGTGCTCACGCAGTGGGACGCCTGGGGCAACCGCGTGGATCGCATCGAGCTCACCGAGGCGTGGCAGGAAGGCCCGCACGTCACCACGCGGCACGCGGTGCTTGCTGCCGGCCATGAAGCGAGCGAACACGCGCGGCTGGAGGAGTTCGCGCGTGTGTATCTCTATCACCTGGCCAGCGAGTTCTACACCTGCCCGCTGGCGATGACGGACGGCGCCGCCACTGCATTGAAAGCTTCGGGCAACCAGGCGCTGATCGATCGCGCGCTGCCGCATCTGTTGAGCCGCGATGCCGAGACCTTCTGGCTCAGCGGCCAATGGATGACGGAAAACCATGGCGGCTCAGACGTCGGCAACACCGAAACGGTGGCGCGCCAGGATGCCTCCGGCCAATGGCGCCTGTATGGACGCAAGTGGTTCAGCTCGGCCGTAGTGGGCGAAGTCGCACTTGGCCTTGCCCGTCCGGAAGGTGCGGACCGCGGCGCGGGTGCGCTCGCGCTGTTCTATGTGGAAACCATGGACGGTGCGCGGCGCAAGCCGGAGCTGATCATCGATCGCCTCAAGGACAAGCTCGGCACGCACGAGCTGCCCACGGCGGAAATCCACCTCGATGGCCTGCCCGCGTGGCCCTTGGGCGAACTTGCGCACGGCGTGCGTCAGGTGGCGCCGATGCTCAACATCACGCGCACCTGGAATGCCGTGTGCGCGACGGCGAGCATGGCCCGCGCCCTCACCCTCGCCCGCGATTACGCCACCCGGCGCGAAGCCTTCGGCAAGCCGCTGATCACACAACCGTTGCACGCGCAGACGCTGGCGGACATGCAGGCCGAATTCGAGGCCGCGTTCGCGCTCACCTTCGAAGTGGCGCACCTGCTCGGCCGCGTGGAACACGGCACCGCACAACCGCATGAAGCCGCCCTGCTGCGCCTGCTCACGCCACTGGCCAAGCTGTGGACCGGCAAGATGGCGGTGAAGCTGTGCTCCGAAGCGCTGGAATGTTTCGGTGGCGCGGGCTACATCGAGGACACCAGCCTCCCCCAACTGCTGCGCGATGCGCAGGTCTATGCGATCTGGGAAGGCACCACCAACGTGCTGTCGCTGGATAGCCTGCGGGCACTGGCCGGCGACAACCTCGGCGCGTTGCGCACGGCCATCGAAGGCTGGCTTGCCGACAGCATCAACGCCCATGCGCGACAGGCGATCCACGCGGCGCTGGATGCCGCCACCGCCCACGTGAACCAACACGCCAACCTGCGCGATGCGCTGGAAGCGAGCGCACGCGGCCTGGCGTTCACCCTGGCGCGCTGCGCCGCTGCGGCCTTGCTGGCCCGGCACGACACCTGGGCGGCGCCTCACGGTGGCGCCCGCAGCGGCGCGGCCCTGCGGCGCTTCGTGGCGCATGGGTTGCTACGCCTGGGCGCCACCGATGCCACCGACACCGCCCTGCTGCTCGGTCCCCACTGAGCACGAAAGGTCGCCACCCGCTAAAATGCTGGCTTCCCCACCTCGCGGTTCCCGACCATGCAGCATCTGACCATCGTCACCACCGGCGGCACCATCGACAAGATCTACTTCGACGACAAGTCGGATTACAAGATCGGCGCGCCGCAGATCGGCGAGATCCTCGGTCAGCTGGGCGTGGCCTTCCAGTTCGACGTGATCCCGATCCTGCGCAAGGACAGCCTGCACATCACCGAAGAGGACCGCGCGCTGGTGCGCTCCACCATCGAGGCACAGCCGCATCGCCATGTGCTGGTCACGCACGGCACCGACACCATGGTCGAGACCGCGCGCGAACTTTCCCAGATCAAGGGCAAGGTGATCGTGCTCACCGGCGCGCTGAATCCGGCGCGCTTCCAGGGTTCCGATGCCGTGTTCAACATCGGCTGCGCCGTCGCCGCCGTACAGACGCTGCCGGACGGCGTCTACATCACCATGAACGGCCGCGTGTGGGATCCGCTCAAGGTGCGCAAGAACCGCGAAGCGAACCGCTTCGAGGAATCGGCAGGCTGAAACCACACGCCCCGTTTGCACGAGAAAGGCCCGGTCATCACTGACCGGGCCTTTTTTTCATCGAACACTCGCGGATTACTGCGCGATCAGGCTCGCGTCATCCAGTACGAACGAGGTCTGCAGCGACGAATCTTCCGTGCCGGTGAACTTGATCGTCACCGTCTGGCCGATATAGGCGCTGAGGTCGAACGTGCGCTGCGTATAGCCCGACGCCGCGTTGAGGTTCGAGTAGGTCGCCAGCGTCTTGAGCACCGTGCCGCTGCTGTTGAGCACCTGCACCGTCAGCTTGTCGTACGCGGTGGTCGTGGTGGTTTCAGCGGTGTCGACATGCAGGTAGAACGACAGCGTCGCCGTGCTCTTGCCGCTCGGGATGGCGACCTGTTGCGACACCGTATCGGTGTGCGACTGGCCGTAACCGTCGAGCCACGCGAACCACGTGCCACCGTGTGCCGTCTCCCCGCTGCAGCTGCTGTTGCTGCACAGCACGCTCGCACTCATCGACCACGGGCTCGCCGTGCCGGTTTCGAAGCCAGGATTGCCAAGCAACTGCGATGGCGAGGTGCCGGTGACCGTCACCGACGATGTCTTGCTCGACGTCTTGCCGCTCGCGCTGTCCGTCACCGTCTCGGTCACGTTGTAGGTGCCTGCCGCGGCGTACGTGTGGCTGGGGCTGGTGGCCGTGGACGTGCCGCCGTCGCCAAAGGTCCACGCATGCGAGGAGATCGTCCCGCCGCTGTCGGTGGAGTTGTCGGTGAAGGTCGCGGTCAGGCCGTTGGTGACGACGCTGAAGTTCGCCGTCGGCGTACCACCGGTCGAACCGCCGCCGCCCCAGTACTGGGTCACGTAGCTGTTGAACTTGGCGATATCCAGGCTGCCCCAGCCGGTAGTGTTGTCGAAGCCCGCCTTGGCCGTGTAGCCGTAACCGTTGTAGCCGTTGTTGCCCGAGGTGACGTCATGCAGCGGCGTCGCGTCGGAGGGGAAATGCGCATACATGTTCTGCGTCGGCAGGCCCAGCGTGTTGCTGTTGGCCGAGAGAATGCGCGCCCAGATGCCCACGAAGATCGGCGAAGCGAGGCTGGTGCCGCCGATCTGGTAGGTCTGTCCCTGGATGATGATGTTGGCGCCGGTGGACTGCGCCGCGTCGAACGCGAGGTCGGGCACCTGGCGCTTCGTCACCGAGGAACCCAGCGCCGTGGTCTGCCAGGCGGGTGCGGTTTCGAACAAGCTCACGCCGCCGCCCGTGGCCCATAGACGCTTGTTGTTGTCGCCGTTGCTCGGGTCGACGGCAGCGAGGCCTTCGTTCCACACGGTTTCGCCCGTCCAGGTGGTGCCGCTGGTGCTCAGCGTGGTGCCGCCGACGGCGACGACGTTTGGCGACGTCGCCGGCTCGCTCACCGAGTAATGGCTGAGCGAGATCTGCACGGTGCCTGCCGAATTGGCGACGTAGCCCGGTGCCCCTTCAGTCGGATCATTCGACCACTGGTACACGCCCGCGTCGCCCGACGCGATCGAGAAGGTCTGGCCCTGCGCCACCGCCTGGGCAAAGATCTTGTCGTCGGCGGCCTGCGTACCCGAGCTGTTGGCGGCGGACTCGTCCTCACCCAGCGACACGTTGATCACCTTCGCCACGTTGTCGGTAACGGCGCGGTTGTATGAGGCCGTGATGGCCGCGTCGGTAAGGCAGCTGTCATTCGAGCAGTTCGGCGCGGAATAGAAGATAAGCTTGCCCACGCCGCCCGATGTGCCGACGATGGTCTGGCTGTCCAGGTTCCACTCCCCATCGCCGTTGGGATCGTCCGCGTAGGTATTGGTGCCGGTCTTCACCACCTGCGTATTGACCGTGGTCATGCCCGCATTGCTGGTGAACGTGCCGAGGTCGGTGATGGTCTGGGTCATGTCGCCCCAGGTGATGATGCCGACCGTGGTGGCCGATGCCGTGGGCGTGCTGCCCGCGTCGTAAATCGACGGGAAATCGGTCGGGCTGTGCGACACCTGGCTGCCGGTTGCCTGCACGCCCACGTGATTGGCGCCGGCATGCGGCTGCACCGGGCCGAGGATGCGGTGCATGGTGTGCGGCACGTTGACGTTCTGCAGGCCCAGCACCGAATCGACGATGCCGCCGAGTGCCTGCGGTACCTGCGCCGCGGCATCGTTGGCGATGCGCTGCTTGCCGCCAAAGGCGAACGTGCGCATGGTCGTGTGGAACGCGGCACTGACCGTGTTCGCATTGCCGTCTGCGGACACCAGCAGGTTGTTGGATGCCACCTGCACGTTGGTAAAGCCGGACTGCCGCAGATGCGCGGCGACCTTCGCGGCGTCCGCATCGGTCGGCGCATAACGCGCCTTGAACTGCGCCGGCGTCAGGAAATGATGGAACTGCGGGCTCGTCGGATCATTGACGGCGTGAAGGAAGGTCTCCAGCTCATCCACGTTGCGCAGGTTCAAGCTCACTTCCACGTGCATGGGCTTGCTCGCTTCCAGCGGCGACACCGTGGCGGCGTCGACGGTAGGCGCCCCATGCAGGCTCAGCGTCCAGGTCGGATGAGCAGCCGCCGTCGTCGCCGCTGTGGCGGGTGCCACGGTTCGCGACATCGCAGCCTGGGTGCGTGTGGCTACCCACGCATCGCTGCCTGCCGCATGCGCTGCGCCGCCGAGCATGGCGAACGACACCGCCAGTGGCAGCAGCGCTTTGCGAACAGACTTTCCCCGCAAATCGATACGAACAGTCATTCTTGTCTCCTTGACATTTTTTGAGGACAAAACCGTCCCGTGCGGCGCGCTTTTGCGTCGCATGGACCTTGGTTGCCGCGGTGGACGCGGCCTCAGCTTTGGTGACTGTCTTGCGATCCGATAGGCGCCAGCACTCGCCTTCCCCCTGCCATCCCTGGAACGTTGTGCGCTGGCGCAGACTCGCTAAACGACGCTCACGCGATCGAATGTCGGTGTTGGCGTCGCCAATGGACCATCCGTCAACCCTCCCGTGGCCGGATCAATTGACGCTAATTAAGAAAATACGGAGCGTCAACGTTGTCGCGCGTGCTGCCATATCGACCTCGCGCGGAGCGGTTTTATAGTTTGAAACGCCATATTTTGCGTTTCTTGCGAATAACTGTCGGCGACGCGTGGAGGCTTTAATTCAAAGGCTTATCGTCGGCCGGAGGACGAGGCCTTCGTATCATCGAGATACAAGAATGGCGCCCCGCGTCATTTCCCTCGATCTCAGTGATGCCGGCCTCATGAAGCGGTCCACGGCCCAGTCGCGCGTTTTATCGCGAAAGAATTTGCGCGCAATAAGCGAACCCGATCACATCGCGAATTGACATAGCTAAATCGAAAATAAATTTCGTAGCCGACGCTCGCAATCTCATCGCTGCGAACCAGGCGCTTCATCTGCGCCCGCGTGCAAAAAAAATGGGCGCGGCGAATGATCCGCGCCCCATCGTTTTCGCGAGAAGATCGTCGCTCAACCGAACAACGCACGCCCCACGATCAACGGGTCGGCCAGCCCGACGACTTGGCTGTCGCGATTGGCATACGGCAGGCGGTTGAGCACATGGCGCATGGCGTTGAGGCGCGCCCGCTTCTTGCAGTCGGAGCGGATGACGATCCACGGCGAGTCCGCCGTGTCGGTATGCGCGAACATCGCTTCCTTGGCCCGCGTATAGGCCTCCCACTTGTCGAGCGAGGCCAGGTCCACGGGGCTGAGCTTCCATTGCTTCAGCGGATGCAGCTTTCGTTCGCCGAAACGGCGCCGCTGCTCCTCGCGGCTCACCGAGAACCAGAACTTGAAGAGATGGATGCCGCTGTTCACCAGGTGCCGTTCGAACTCCGGCACCTGTCGCATGAAGTCCTCGTACTCCCGCTGCGTGCAGAAGCCCATCACGTGTTCGACGCCAGCCCGGTTGTACCAGCTGCGATCGAACAGAACGATCTCGCCCGAGGTCGGCAGGTGCTGGATGTAGCGCTGGAAATACCATTGCCCGCGCTCGGCTTCCGTGGGCTTCTCGAGTGCCACCACGCGGGCGCCGCGCGGGTTGAGATGCTCCATGAAACGCTTGATCGCGCCGCCCTTGCCGGCTGCATCGCGTCCTTCGAAGAGGATCACCACGCGTTGGCCGGTCTCGCGAACCCAGGCCTGCAACTTCAGCAGTTCCACCTGCAAGCGGTATTTCTGCTTCTCGTAATTGCGCCGCGACATCTTTTGCCGATACGGATAGTCGCCCTTGCGCCAGCCCGGCGAAAGTTCCTCGTCGGGGTGACGATGGGTGCCGCCGTGCCGCAGGTTTGGATCACCTTCCAGCAGCAGTGCGCGCAACCGCGTGGCGTCGTCCGGAGAGAGCCCGTCGAGAATGGTCCTCATGCTGGCGAGCAAGCTATCGGCGTCCTGCTGGGCGGCCTGGGCCAGGACGTCCTGCGTACTCTCCGCGATCATGAACTGCGCCGATGCGATGGCGCCGTTGACGATGCGACGCTCGGCGGCCTGCGTGCCGTCAGCGGGCCACGCGGCCATGTCGACTGACACCGGATCGTTCGCCACAGCGACGACGTCCGCGCCGCTGTCCGTTTCGGACACGTGCGGAAACATGGTTGACGACATTTCGTCACCCCGAATGAATGAATGGATTGAGGAGGAGTGCCGCGCGCTTGGCGCACGGCACGACGTGACGGTGCCGTTCAGGCCGCGGAAGCGCGACGCAGGATGACGTACAGCTGATCCTTGAGCAGCAGCTTTTCCTTTTTCAGCTGCTCGATGGCCAGTGCACCGGCGGGCGAGAGGCCCATTTCCATGTTCTTGATTTCCTGGTCCAGCTCGTTGTGACGATGGAACAGACGGGAGAAGTGCGGGTCACGGCCTTTCAGCTCGGTGATCAGATCGCGGAACTCAGGAAACATGTGCTCTCCATGACGTGGGTCAGACTGCGTGGCAGTCTGGCGTCGATGGGAGCTGGGGGTGTTGATGTGATGCAGGGACATGCGGCGCGTTTGCGCACGCATCCTCGTCGTTCCCTTGTGGAGCGCACCCTGTGCGCGACAACTCACGTAACGATGCATCCGTAGTTCCGCAGTCGCGCACAGGGTGCGCTCCCACAGTAAAGAACCTCGGGCTTAAAGCATTCCCGTTTCGAGCTTCGCGATATCCGACATCATGGAATGGTTCCACGGCGGATCGAACACGAGGTCGACGTCGGCTTCCTTCACCGTGGGGATGAGTTCGAGCTTCGTGCGCACGTCGTCGACGAGGATGTCACCCATGCCGCAGCCCGGCGCGGTCAGGGTCATCTTCACGTAGACCTTGCGCTGCTCCGGCTCGATCTGCTCGATGCTCACGTCATAGACGAGGCCGAGTTCCACCACGTTGATCGGGATTTCCGGATCAAACACCGTGCGCAGCTGCTGCCAGACCAGCTCCTCGACGTCGGCATCGCTGGCATCGCTGGCCAGTTCGATCGGCGGCGGCGGCTCCTTGCCCAGTGCGTCGGCATCGTTGCCGGCGATACGGAACAGGTTGCCCTCCACATACACCGTGAAGCTGCCGCCCAGCGCCTGGGTGATGTAACCCACCTGCCCTGCCGGCAGGCTTACGATCTCGCCCTGCGGCACCATGACCGCCTGGCAGTCGCGCTCCAGGGTGAAGGGTTCGCTGCTAAGACTGAAACCGCTCATGCCGAATCTCATCGATGGGCGCGGTGAAAGGGGGCGCGCCAAACCACATATTATGCCGCCTCGCGCGAGCACAGTCCCCACATCAGGCCAGAACCGTCCGATCTCAAGACCGCCAGGCCCCGGCGGGATGCCCAGGTCGGGCACCGCGCTATGATGGGGGTTTTACGCCAGAGAAGAACCCGTGCCTGCCGCCCTGCTTTTCCCCTGTATTTCATGAACGCTCGGGTCGCGTTCTCATGGCTGTTTGCCGCGATCAGCGCCGTCATGCTCGGACTGGCCGCCGGCGCGGTATGGATGGTGCCGACGCTTTATATGCAACGCCCCCTGCCCTGGCTGGCCGTGGTGGTCGGCTGGCTGCTCGGCAAGGCCATCCGTCACTGGGTTCGCCCGCCCGGCCCAGGCGCGGCCGTGCTGGCGGCACTCGCGGCGTTGACGGCGGCGCTCTACGTGAACCTGCTTACCGCAGCCGCGCGCATTGCCGGCCTGATGGGGCTGGGCCTCGTCGATACCCTGCGCACGGCCGGCTTTGGCCTGTTGCTGCAGCTGGCCGAACTCGGCAGCGGACCGGCGGACGACGTCTGGTACGCGATCGGCATGGGCCTGGCCGCCTTCACCGCCGGTCGTGCGATGAAGGCCAAGGCGAGCCGCTGATCGCCAATCAGCTTTCCAGCGACTTGAGCTCCGACACCAGCTGGCTCGCGGCGGCCTGACCGTCGCCATACAGCATGCGCGCGTTGTCGGCATAGAACAGCGCATTTTCGATACCCGCGAACCCGGTGCCCTTGCCGCGCTTCACCACGATGACCTGCCTGGCGTCGGCCACATCGAGGATGGGCATGCCATAGATCGGCGACGACGGGTCCGTCTTGGCCAGCGGGTTGACCACGTCGTTGGCGCCGATCACCAGGGCCACATCGGTGTTGGGGAATTCCGGGTTGATGTCGTCCATGTCGGCGATGAGGTCATAAGGCACGCCTGCCTCCGCCAGCAACACGTTCATGTGGCCGGGCATGCGTCCCGCCACCGGATGGATGGCAAACTTCACTTTGACGCCGCGCTCGATCAGCAGCTTGGCGAATTCCCACACCTTGTGCTGCGCCTGCGCCACGGCCATGCCGTAGCCCGGCACGATCACCACGCGCTCGGCGTAGGCCATCATCACGGCGGCATCGCTTGCCTCGATGGGTTTCTGGCTGCCGCCGATGGCCTGCGCCTCGCCGGCCGCGGCGCCGAAGCTGCCGAACAACACGTTGCCGATGGAGCGGTTCATCGCCTTGGCCATCAGCTGGGTCAGCAACGTACCCGCCGCGCCCACCACGGTGCCGGCGATGATCATCGCCTCGTTCTGCAGCACGAAGCCCTCGAAAGCCACGGCCAGGCCGGTGAACGCGTTGTACAGCGAGATCACCACCGGCATGTCCGCGCCGCCGATGGGCAGCGTCATCATCAGGCCGAAGGCGAGCGCCAGCACGAAGAACGCCACGATAAGCGGCATCGACAGCTGGCCACTCGCGATCATCGCGCCCAGCACCACGGCGCCCGCCAGCACCAGCATGTTCACGGCGCGCTGCCCTGGGAACACGAAGCGCTTGTCGAGCCATCCCTGCAACTTCGCGAAGGCGATCAGCGAGCCGGAGAAGCTCACCGAACCGATCAGGGCGCCGAGTACCGCCAGCGCCAGCTGGGCCGTGCCCGGCGTGGCCGTGCCGCTGGCCGTGAACTCGCCGCCGTCCAGCAGGGTGACCGCCGCTCCGGCATAGCTGAAGAGCTCAGCCGCGCCGATGGCCGCCGCCGCGCCGCCGCCCATGCCGTTGTAGAGCGCAACCATCTGCGGCATGGCCGTCATCGCCACGCGGCGGCCTGACCACCAGGCGGCCGCCACGCCGATCAGCACGGCGGCCAGGATCAGCCCGCGGTTGTGCATGTCCGGCAGGGCGAAGGTGGCAATGACCGCCACCAGCATGCCTACGCCCGCCCACACGATGCCGCCCCGCGCCGTGCGGGGGGAGCTCATGCGTTTTAGTCCGAGGATGAAAAGGAGGGCGGCGAGGAAGTAACAGGCCTTGATCACGATCGGCAGCCAGGCCATTACTTCGCCTCCTTGCCGGCGGTGGGCTTGCTGGACTTGAACATTTCCAGCATGCGCTCGGTAACCACGTAACCGCCGGCCGCGTTGCCGGCACCCAGGAGTACGCCCACGAAACCGATGGCGATCTCGAACGGGGTCTGCGCATGCCCTAGCGCGATCATGGCGCCGACCAGCACAATGCCGTGAATGAAGTTGGAACCCGACATCAGCGGCGTGTGGAGAATCACCGGTACCCGGGCGATGATCTCGTACCCCGTGAAAGCGGCCAGCATGAAGATGTAAAGCGCCAGGAACCCGTCGATCATGACCCCTCCCCGCCAGGACACCGTTGTCCCCGCATCATACGGGCGCGGGTCAACCCGCGCGAGCCTCGGACGTTGATGCACAGAGACGTACCGATGGAGTCTCAGCATGCCCGATCCGGCGAAGCGGACGAAGACGCCATGAACAGCGCCGTATCCACTCTCGACGCCGAACTGCTGGCCGAAGACGTTCGTGCGGTGCCTGTTTCGATGAACGCTTTTCTGGCGCAGGTCGAGCGCCGCGCCTTTCGCATGGCCGAGTTGAACCTCGGTCATCGCGAGGACGCGCTCGATGCCGTGCAGGACGCCATGCTGCGCCTGGTCAAGCACTACAGCGACAAGCCCCCGCAGGAATGGACGCCGCTGTTCTGGGGCATCCTGCGCCGGCGCATCGTAGACCTGCAGCGTCGGCGCAAGGTGCGCTCGATCGTGGTGGGGTGGCTAGGCGGCCGGGACGAAGACGGCGAAGATCTGCCGGCCTGGGAGCCGGCCGATACGGCGCCGGGGCCGCTGGAGCGACTACGTGATTCGCAGTCGTACGCGGACATGGCAGCGGCCGTGAAACTGCTGCCCCAGCGCCAGCGCGAGGCTTTCATGCTGCGCGTGCTGGAAGGCCTGGACGTGGCGGAAACCGCGCAGGCCATGGGCTGTTCGGAAGGGAGCGTAAAAACACATCTGTCGCGCGCGCTGCAACGTCTGCGCGACCAACTGGAGGACTGGCGATGAATGCGCCCGACAACCATCTTGAACGCCGCGCCCGCGAGCTTTATCGCGAGGCGGCGCGTCAGCTCGATCCGGCGACGGCCGCACGGCTGCGTGCGGCACGGCGTGCCGCGCTATCAGGCGCCGATGGCTCGTCGCTGGCCCAGCGGCTGCGGCAACTGCTGCTCCCGGCCGGTGCCTTCGCTGCCATCGCCTTTGCCGCGCTCATGCTGTCCTCGCCCGTGCAGAGCCCCACGGGCGGCGCCGCCGGTCTCGCGCCGGTGACCGAGGCCGATGGCGAACTGCCGCCCGATGCGGCCGCCGCCGACCCGGCGCTCTACCAGAATCTGGATTTCTACGGATGGCTGGCCAAGAACGGCGACAGCCAGGCGAGCCGGTGACCATGCGTCGAAGTCGTGTGTTCCTGACGCTGCTGCTGATCATCGGGCTGGGCGGATTCGCCTCGTCCGGCTTCGCACAGGATGCCCCTCCACCGCCCCCGCCGGCGGGATTCGCGCCACCGCCACCGGGCCCGCCGCCCGGGCCCAGACCGTGGAAAAGCCTGACGCCGGACCAGCGCGACATCCTTTCGCCCTTGGCCGACAAGTGGGATTCGTTCCCGCCGCAACGCCAGGCGCGCATGCTGGAACGTGCGCAGCAGTGGCAGTCGCTGCCGCCGGACAAGCGGCGTGAGATCCGCGAGCGCATCGACCGTTGGCAGAAGATGACGCCGCAGCAGCAGGAGGAGGCGCGTGAGAACAGCCGTCGCTTCCAGCAGCTGCCACCGGAAGAACGCCAGCAGTTGCACGCGGCGTTCCAGCACTTCCAGGAGCTGCCGCCGGACCAGCGCGACCAGTTGCTGCGACGCTGGCACAAGGAAATGCGCGGCGGCCCGATGGGCGGCCCCCATGGGATGCCACCGCCACCTCCGGCCGGTCCCAGGCACTGACGAAAAACCCCGCCCGATGCGGGGTTTTTTTCACGTGCCGATGCCTTGATCTACTGCTGGAATTGCCGCTCGCCGTTGCGCGTCACGCAGCTCTTGGCCACCAGCTCGTCGTTGAAGTCCGGTGCGAGCGTGTCGCCCTGCACCAGCAGCTCCAGGAAGTTGTACGCGTTGCGCGCGTACATTTCCGACGCATGCAGCGGCGCACCGGCCGGCAGGTTCAGCGGGCCCAGAATGGTCACGCCCTGGTGCTCCACGCGCTGGCCCGGCTGCGTGAGTTCGCAGTTGCCGCCACCTTCTGCCGCCAGATCGACGATCAGCGCACCGGGCTTCATGCCGTCGACCATGGCTGCCGTGATGATCTTCGGCGAGGGCCGCCCCGGCACTGCCGCGGTGGTGACGATGACATCGACTGACTTGAGGTGTTCCGCCAAGGCCTGCTGCTGGGCGGCGCGTTCCTCGGCCGTCAGCTCTCGCGCATAACCGCCACTGCCCGCGGCGCTCACGCCAAGCTCCACGAATTTGGCGCCCAGCGATTCCACCTGTTCGCGGGTCTCCGGACGCACGTCGTAGCCTTCGGTCTGCGCCCCCAGCCGGCGGGCGGTGGCGATGGCCTGCAATCCGGCGACGCCGGCGCCCACCACCAGCACACGCGAGGGGCGGATGGTGCCCGCGGCCGTCGTGAGCATGGGAAAGAACTTCGGAGCCGACTCGGCGGCAATCAACATCGCGCGGTAGCCGGCCACGGCGGCCTGAGAACTCAGTACATCCATCGCCTGCGCGCGCGTCGTGCGCGGCAGCAGTTCGAGTGCAAACGCGGTGAGGCGGCGCTTGCCCATCAACGCGATGCGCTCAGCGGCACCATAGGGACGCAGCTGCCCGATCACGATGGTGTCTTCGCGCAAACGCTCCCAGGCGGAGTCATCCGGTGGCAACACGCAGGTGAGCACGTCGGCTTGCGCGAGCACGCTCTCGGCACCGGCGAATTCGGTGTCCGCGTAGCTGCTGTCGGGAAAGCCCGCCGCGGCACCCGCGCCATGCTCAAGCAGCACGCGTATGCCCTTGCCACGCAGTTTCTTGGCCACTTCCGGCGTGATGGCAACCCGGCGTTCGCCGGCGGCGGTCTCACGCAATGCAGCCACGGTGATCGGCATCGTGCATCCCCTGCGGAAAGGTCCCCGCATCCTAGCCGATGCATCCGGGCGTGAACCACCGGCCACTTGCGGCCGGCGCCGGGTCGGGGTTAACTGGCGCGCCACCGGCAACGAGGCCGCACCAACCGGCCGTGGCGATGGGGGTCCCGCCATGGAGATCCCGATGACCGAAGTCGTTGTTTCCGATGTCCTGCTGAACCTGGCGCGCCAGGCGCGCGACAACGCCTATGCGCCCTACTCCCGTTTTCTCGTCGGCGCTGCGCTGCTAACCCGTGATGGGCGCCACTTCACCGGCTGCAACGTGGAAAACGCCTCGTACGGCCTGTGCAACTGCGCCGAGCGCACCGCGCTGTTCAGCGCCGTGGCGGCCGGCTGCAAACCGGGCGACTTCGTCGCGCTGGCGGTCACCGGGGATACGCCCGGCCCGATCAGCCCCTGCGGTGCCTGCCGCCAGGTGATGGCCGAGTTGTGTGATCAAAGCATGCCGGTGTGGCTGGGCAATCTTGAAGGCGCGGTACAGGAGACCTCGGTGGCAGCGCTGCTGCCTGGCTCGTTCAAGCTGGTTGTCTCAGGCTGAGGCCGGAAAAAGTCGCCTCCCACAACGGAGGGGTTTAGCATGACGGCTTTGCCTCACCCGAAGTCCGCCATGCCCCATCCCCTTTCCCTGCTGCAGCAGCGCCATTCGGCGCCTTCACGCCAACTCGGCGAACCCGGCCCTGCCGGCGACGAGCTCGAGGCCCTGCTGCAGGCATCCATTCGCGTACCCGACCACGGCAAGCTGGTGCCTTTCCGGCTCGTGCTGCTGCGGGCCGAAGCCAAGCGCAGCTTCGGCGAGCGGCTGGCCCAGCTCTCGCTGCGCGTCAATCCGGACATGCCCGAGTCCAAGCGCGAGAAGGACCGCACGCGCTACGACTTCGCGCCGCTGGTGGTGGCGGTGGTCGCTCACGTCGACGCCTCCAGCAAGGTGCCGGTGATCGAGCAGGAACTCAGCGCGGGCTGCGTGGCCTACAACCTGCTGCTGGGCGCGCAGGCACTGGGCTACGGCGCGCAGTGGCTCACCGGCTGGGCCGCGTACGACCGTGAAGCGGCCGGCATCCTCGGGCTCGCGGACAACGAACATGTGATCGGCTTCGTGCACATCGGCACGCCGCAGATCGACGTACCGGATCGGGAACGCCCCGATCTCGACGAGGTGGTGCGCACATGGACGCCCTGAGCCGTCCAGCCGTCCATTTGATCGACGGCAGCCTGTACATATTCCGGGCCTGGCATTCGATGCCGGACGAGTTCCATGACGCGGACGGCCATCCGGTCAATGCGGTGCATGGCTTCACGCGATTCCTGTGCGAGTTGCTGGAACGGGTGAAGCCCGAGCACCTCGCCGTGGCTTTCGACGCGTCGCTCACCACGTCGTTCCGCAACGCCATCTACCCCGCTTACAAGGCCAATCGGGAACTGCCGCCGCCGGACCTCGAACGCCAGTTCGTGCTGTGTCGTGAAGTAGCCGAGGCGCTGGGCATACCGGTGTTGATCGACCATACCTACGAAGCCGACGATCTCATCGGCAGCGCGCTGTGGAGCCTCCGTGGCCACGGTTTCCGCAGCGTGATCGTGTCGGCCGACAAGGATTTCGGGCAGTTGCTGGGTGAGTTCGACGAACAGTGGGACTACGCGCGCAACCTGCGCTGGGGGCCGGCGGGCGTGCTGGAAAAGCTCGGCGTTCATCCGCATCAGGTCGCCGATTATCTCGCGCTGTGCGGCGACGCGGTCGACAACATTCCCGGCGTGCCCGGCATTGGCGCGAAGACGGCCGCCGCGCTGCTTTCGCACTTTGGCAGTCTGGATGCGCTGCTGGAGCGTGTGGACGAAGTGCCGTTCCTGCGCATTCGCGGCGCCGCCAGTTGCGCGGCGAAACTGCGTGAACACGCCGACAGCGCGCGCCTGTATCGGCAGCTCACCCGCATAGCATTGGATGCACCCGTGGCTGAACAGGTCGAAGCCCTGCAGCGCCAGCGTCGCGACGCGGCGATGATGGACGAGCTGAGCGAACGCCTGCGTTTCGGGCCGCTGACGCGGACCAGGTTGAAAGCGCTGCTGACCTACTGATCGCGACGCAAGGCTTTTTCTGTAGGAGCGCACCCAGTGCGCGAAAAGCCTATGGAGCGGCGATGCCGAACTCTGCGGTCGCGGACCGGTGCGCTCCTACAGTTCTCTCGTCCTCAGCGCAGGAACACGTCGCGACGCGGTAGCATGGACGCATGCAAGGCGTGCCTTCCCAGCTCACTTCCCGACGCGACGCTGCCGAATTTTGGCTGGCATCGCATCGCGATGGAGTGGAGCTCTATCGCGCACACATCGTGCGGCATGCCTTCGAGCCGCACACGCACGATGGCTTTGGACTCGGTGCCATCGAGTCGGGCGTGGAGCGCTTCCGCTATCGCGGAGGCGATCATCTCGCGCCACCGGACTCGGTGGTGATGATGAATCCCGACGAGCTGCATACCGGCCACGCAGAAACCGAAGGCGGCTGGCGCTACCGGATGATCTACATCGAGCCGCAAGCCGTTGCCGAGGTCACCGGCGAACCGGGCTGGTGGTTCGACAGCGTGGTGCGCGAGGATTTGCCTGGCGCACGGCGCGTCACCGAGTTGCTCGATGCGTTATGGCAGGCGCAGGAACCGCTCGCCTTCGACAGCCTGCTGTTGGGGCTGCTCACGCTGTTCCGACGGCATGCGTGCGTGCCACGCAAGGCGGTGGACGGAGGCAGCGTACGTTTTGCGCCGGTGGTGGACTACCTGCACGCGCATCTCTCGCGGCGGCTGACGCTGGACGAACTGGCCTCCGTTGCCGGATTGAGCCCGTTCCATTTCCTGCGCCAGTTCCAGACGCACCATCACGCCACGCCGCAGCAGATGCTGATGGCGTTCCGGCTGGCCGAAGCCAAGCGGCAGCTGGCGCGTGGCGGAAGGCCGGCGGATATAGCTGCCGCGGTGGGGCTCACTGATCAGGCGCATCTCACGCGTGCGTTTGCGCGGCGGTATGGGGTTACGCCGGCGCGGTACCAGAGGGAATTGCGGCGGTAACCTGCTTCTTCTGTGGGAGCGCACCCTGTGCGCGACACAACCCGCGTTGCCGTATGGGGCGCCTCGCCTGTCGCGCACAAGGTGCGCTCCCACAGAACAGCGACCTCATCTGAGCAATCTGGTACAAGACGCCGTTGTCGCGACGCGCCACGCTGCACGCCATGTGGACAGGCATTCTCTACGCACTCGCCGCCGGCCTGATGTGGGGCCTGGTGTTCGTCAGCCCGCTGCTGTTGCCGGAATATCCGGCGGCGCTGCAATCGGTGGGGCGCTATCTCGCTTTTGGACTGATCGCGCTGCCGTTGGCGTGGATCGATCGCCATGCGCTGCGCCAACTCCGCCGCGCCGACTGGATCGAAGCGGTGAAGTTAGCCGCGGTCGGCAACCTGCTGTATTACCTGTGCCTCGCCAGCGCGATCCAGCGGGCGGGCGCGCCGCTGCCCACCATGATCATCGGCACGCTGCCGGTGGTGATCGCCATCTGCGCGAATCTGCGCAATGCGCGTCGCGATGGCCGTCTCCCGTGGGCCTTGCTTACGCCGTCGCTGCTGCTGATCGCCGCCGGCATCGCCTGCGTGAACCGGGCAGAGCTCATGACAATGGAGCAGCAGGCCACCGTCGACGTTGCGCGTTATGTGCAGGGCGCTTTGCTCGCCTGCGGCGCCGTGGTGTGCTGGACCTGGTATCCCTTGCGCAACGCCGACTGGCTGCGCCATCACACCGACCGTCGCCCGCGTACATGGGCGACTGCCCAAGGTCTTGCCACGCTGCCGCTTGCGCTGGCGGGGTATGTATTGCTGTGGATCTTCATGGGCGCGAGCCACCAGCCCTTCGCCATGCCGTTGGGTCCGCATCCGCTGCGCTTCGTCGGCCTGATGGCGGCGATTGGCCTGTTTGCCTCATGGCTGGGCACGCTGTGCTGGAATGCCGCGAGCCAGCGTCTGCCTACGGCGCTGGCCGGCCAATTGATCTTGTTCGAGACGCTGGCCGCGCTGGGCTATGCGTTCGCGCTGCGTGGACAGGTGCCCGGCCCGCTGACGCTGGCCGGCATCGCCCTGCTGGTGATCGGCGTGATGTGGGCGGTGCGCATCCGGCCTCGTCCGGTCGAGGTGCTGGTCGAAGGTTGAACCGCGCGACGTCGAGGTTGTGGCTGCCACATGCGCACGGCACCATGAAGGTTTCCCCATGACCGCGGCCATGCCCATGAATTCACCCGAGCGCAGCCCCATTCCCGTCGACGCGAGCGCGCCGGTGGAAACCCTCTACGTCGGCAAATGGCTGACCCTGCGCAAACGCGGGCGCTGGGAGTTCGCCGAGCGCAACAACCCCGGCGGCGCGGTGATCATCCTGGCGGTGACGCCGGAGGACAAGGTGCTGTTCGTGGAGCAGTACCGCGTCTCCATCCTCAAGAACACCATCGAGATGCCCGCCGGCCTCGTCGGCGACCTGCATGGGCACGGCGACGAGGACGCCCTGCTGGCCGCGCGCCGCGAGCTGGAAGAAGAGACGGGCTACCGCTGCGGCCGGCTGGAATTCGTCCATGAAGGACCCTCGTCCTCGGGCATGAGCACGGAGATGATCGCCTTCGTGCGCGCCTGGGACCTGGAAAAGGTCGGCCCGGGCGGCGGCGACGAGACCGAGAACATTGTCGTGCACGAGGTGCCGCGCCAGGAGGCAGGGCATTGGCTGTTCGCGCGTGCGGCCGAGGGGTATTCCATCGACCCGAAGCTGTTCGCGGGACTGTGGTTCATCGAACACACCGAGCTGCGCCCGCCAACCTGAACGATCCGGCCGGGGCGCGCTAAAGAATCCGGCGGAAGCGCCGATGTTTGTCATGTCGTTCCTCTTTTCGACTTGACCCCATCGACGGATTCCGCCCATGAAGACCCTGATCGCCTCCGCGCTGCTCCTGTTCGCTCCGCTCGCCGCCCACGCCGCCTGCGCTCCTACTGACTTCGCTGTTGAAGGCTTCAAGATGAAGCTCGTCGGCAGCGGCATGGGCGCCCGCCTCAGCCTGGCCGGCCAGCTGGTCAACCACTGTGCACAGCCGGCGGCTGCGCAAATCGCGATCGATGCCAAGGACGGTGCCGGCAAGGTCCTGCAGTCCAAGAAGGGCTGGCCGGCCGGCACCACCAACATCGCCCCGGGCCAGTCGGTCGAATTCGACCTGGGCCGCCTGTTCCGCTTCGACCCGGACATGCAGTCCTACACCGTCGGCATCGCTGACGTGCGTACCTGGTAAGCAACCAGTCTCTTTTCACACCTTGTCTTGCTTGAGGCCCCGGTCGGGGCCTCTTTTTTTGTCTGCGCGCCAATGGCAACCTCGTTGGTTTGTGACGCAGTTCAAGTTTTGGGGGCTGCGGTCGATAAATAGGCTTGACCGGTGGGCATTGGCCCGATCCACCGGCCTCCATACGGCCCGCGTCCATCGAGGGATGGCACCAGGGAGACCCATGCATCTAGACATACCGACCCTGACCCTAGTCAGCCTGCTGATGGGCATAGGTGCCTCGATCGGTTTCACGTCGCTGATGACCGTCCTGCACACTCAGGTCGTGCTGCGCATCTGGGTGGCCAGCATCTGGATCAGCACCCTGGGCGTCACCCTGATCGGCCTGCGCAACCACATCCCCGACCTGTTCTCGATCGTGGTGGGCAACGGCCTGCTGGTGACCTCCAACATGCTCACGCTCAAGGGCATCGCCACGCACCTGGGCCTGCCGATGCGACTGCGCTGGCCGGCGACGCTGGTGTTGGCCTACTGCCTCTGCATGGCGTGGTTTGCCTATGTCACGCCCAACCTCGGCACGCGACTGCTGGTCGGTAGCCTGCAGGCGATGTCGTTCAATTTCGCTTACGCCTACCTGCTGCTGCGTTATCTGGACCCGGCCATCCGCATCAGCTGCCGCATCGCCGCGGCGGTGATGATCTGCAACGGCCTTTTCTACATGGTGCGGGCCTTCGTCCCGCTCGATCCCAATTCGGGCCAGGACATCATGCTGGCCGGCACGCCGGTAGCTGCCACCTACGTGATCGGCATCCTTACCGGGCTGGCCTCCTACTTCGCCCTGCTGCAACTGATCACCGAACGCCTGATGGTCGACCTGCGCCAGGCCGCGCATACCGACGGCCTGACCGGCCTGCTCAATCGCAGTGCCATCGTTGCCGAGGGACGCGCCAGCCTTGCCCGCTGCCAGCAACGCGAACAGCCGTTCGCCCTGCTGATTTTCGATCTCGACCATTTCAAGCAGATCAACGATCGCTGGGGCCACGACGCCGGCGATGCGGTGCTGCGCCACGTCACGACCATCCTGCGCGAGGTCACCCATTGGCCCGGCTATCTGGCCGCCCGCTATGGCGGCGAGGAATTCGTGGTCGCACTGCCGGGCGCCGACCTTGGCCAGGGTCTGGTCGTCGCCGAACGGCTGCGCCAGGCGCTCGCCCATTCCCATGCGCACATCGACAATCAGGACATCCCGGTGACGGCCAGCATCGGCGTGGCGATGGCCCGCCCGGGCGTGCGCTTCGAGCAACTGGTGCGGCAGGCGGACGAGGCGATGTACCGGACCAAGTTCGACGGCCGCAACGGCGTGAGCTCCGCCGAAGGCGACGATCGGCGCTTTGTGGAGGCCGGCGACTCACGTTGCTGACAGTTGCCTCAGGGTTCCCTTACAGGATCGCAAGTTCCTGACCCCTTCCCTGGCCAACTTCTCGGCTATGCTGCCCTCGCTTCCGGGGGGAAGCCAAAAGGGGATCCAGAGCATGCATGACGAGACCATGGCCTCGGGCGTGTACCTGCCCGAGTTGGACGTTATTCCTGCACGAGACACGACGGAGGTGCATCGCCTCCGCTTCCACGGCAACGCCAGCGACTACTTCCGCATCTGGATCGTCAACGTGGCGTTGAGCCTGGTGACGCTGGGCATCTATTCGGCCTGGGCCACGGTGCGCACGCGGCGCTACATGTATTCCAACACGACGTTGGGCGGGTCGCCATTCGATTACCTCGCCAGGCCCCTGCCTATCCTCAAGGGTCGGCTGCTGACGGTACTCATCTTTGCCATCTACGCATTCGCCGGACGCATCGCCGCACCGCTGCAAGCGGTGGCGGCGCTGATGGTCGCGGGCTTCATGCCCTGGCTGATCGTCAAGAGCATGATGTTTCGCGCGCGCTACTCGTCCTGGCGCGGCTTGCGCTTTTACTTCAGCGACGACTACGCCGGTGCCTACAAATGGTATCTGGGCGTCTATTTCCTGATGGGCCTTCCGTTCCTGCTGTTTTCGATCACGGCAATCGCGGGGCATCCCGGGCTGGGCGCGCTGTTTGCCTTCGCCGGGCTCACCGGCATCTATCCGTGGATCAAGGGCCACCAGCAGGAGTGGATGGTGGAGAACCATCACTTCGGCGGAAAGTCGTTTCACTTCGACAGCGCGATCGGCAACTACTACAGCGTTTACATCAAGGCCGCCGGCGTGGCCCTCGTATGGTTCCTGCCGTGCTTCGCGCTGGTCAGCGCGGTGACTGCCATGATCACCAAGGGCAACCCGCAGGCATTCAACCCCAGGATGCCCTCGCCTTACTTCATCCTCGCCGTGTATGCGGTGATGGCGCCGGCGTATCTGGGCGTGTGGACGTTCGTGCACACGCGCATGACCAACCTGCTCTACAACCAGGCGCAACTGGGCCAATACCGTTTCCGCTCCACGCTGGCGTACTGGCCGATGCTTGGCCTCTACCTCGGCAACGCGCTGGCGGTGCTGTTCACGATCGGCCTTGCCCTGCCGTGGGCGCGCGTCCGCACGGCGCGCTACCGCGCGGAGCATCTTGAGGTATTGGGGGAAGGCGACCTGAGCGACTTCGTGCGCGACGCGTTCGCGCATGGCGACATAGGCGCGACCGCCACTGAAATGGACAGCCTGCTGGGCATCGACATCGGCCTGTGAAGGCGATGGTTCCTGCGATCTATTTCGATGGACGATCCACGCATGCCACGCGCGTCGACGCGTGGCGTGACGAGAACGTGCTGCGCTGGCGATGCGCGAACGATGCACAGGAATGGAGCGCGCCGTGGACGGCCATCGAGCCCAGCGCACGGGTGACCGGCGTGCCTTTCACCCTGCACCTGGAGGATGGCGCCCATCTGCAGATCGACCACGATGCCATGCCTGCCGACTGGTTCCCGCGTCACCACCTGATCGAACGCATGGTCGACTGGCTGGAGCGCCGCTGGATGGCCGCCCTGGCCGGCATCGTCGTGGTGGTCGTATCCCTGCTTGGCTTGTTCGAGTACGGCCTGCCATGGGCGGCCGATCGCATCGCCACGCACATGCCGGCATCGGTGGAAAACGCGATGGGCAAGCAATCGCTCGCGGCGCTGGAAGGCCGCCTGCTGATGCCTACGACGCTGCCGTCCGATCGACAGTCGCATCTGCAATCGGTGTTCCGGCATTTCGTCGACGGCGTGCAGGGCGCACCCAACGTGCGACTCGGGCTCTACCAGGCCAAGGCCATCGGTGCGAACGCCTTCGCGCTACCCGGCGGCACCATCGTGTTCACCGACGAACTGGCCGAAGCCGTGCCGGACGATGCCGCGTTCATCGCCGTGATTGCCCACGAACTCGGCCACCAGGCCGGCCATCACATGCTGCGACAGGTGCTGCGCAGTTCCGGCGTGTTCATCGTGGCTGGCCTGCTCATGGGCGACGTGACATCGATGGGTGGTGTCGCGGCGGGCATCCCGATGTTTCTGGTGGACAGCCATTACAGCCGCGGCTTCGAGGAAAACGCCGATGGTTTCGCGTTCCGCGCGCTTGCCAGCCAGGGCATCGACCCGGAGGCCTTCGTGCATGCGATGCAGGCGCTGGAGCGCGCATATCCGGAACTGAAAGGACAGGAACTGCGCTACGCCGCCAGCCACCCGCTCACCGCCGAACGCATCGCCCGCGCCCATGCCGCGTCGCTGCAGTTTCAGGCGGCGAAGGCCACTGTCGACGCACGCCCGGGGCGCTGAGCCTGAGCTGCTACCGGCCGGCCCGCGCAGGGGCCGCCCGGTTTCCTGCCGTGCGGATCATCCGCCCTACTTGCCCGCCTTCATCTCGACCACCAGCGCCTTGGTGGCCGCGTTGCCGATGTTCTCGTTGCTGTGCGTGATCGGCTCGCTCCACATGGCTTCACCGGCCTTGTGCTCGGTCTCGGTCACCTTGCCATCGGCCGTGGTGGTCTTGGTCTTGCCGCCGGTGACGAAGTAAACGACGTTGGCCGGATGCGAATGCATGGGCAGCTTGTCACCGGGCTTGAGCGATACCTCGATGACTCGCACCTGGTCGTTGTCCAGCAACACCTTGGTGTTCTTCGGCGCCACCTTGGCCATGTCCTGCGCGCACACCCCGCCTGCAAAGGCGACGGCAGCCAGGACCAGCACGCACTTCAGACTGCTTTGAACGATCTTTGCCATGACACGTCCTCCAGCTGTTCGATGAGGTCGTCAATGGCCGCCGATGGGAGCTGAAAAGCCGGAGGCCGGTCACGGGCTTCTCCCTTGCCCCGCGGACCCGACGGCGTCCGCGCCATGCCCCCGCATGGATCATCAGCTACTGGCCAGAACGACGACTGTGGCACGCGCCTCCCGCGGGCTGCGCGCCGGTCGCTCACCGGGCGGACATGGCCAAGCCTGTGCAGTCATGAAGCAGTATTAGTCATGGGGCGGCGAAGCCCCGTGCGCGGCGCAAGCTACGCCCGGGCCAGGGCCCCGTCAATCGAACGGAAGACAGAGCACTGCACGCCCATCACGGCATCACCGCTGCCTGATGGCCCTCATCTGCGCGACAAGCGCATCGTTGCCCGGCACCTTTCCAAAGCGTGCGGCAAAGTCCGAGACCGTCTGTTCCAGGCCTTCGCGCGGCTGTGCCCTTTGTATGCTGGCCCGCATGAACCACCCCTGCGGATCATCAGGATTCAACTGCACGAGGCGGTTGGCGACCGTCCAGGCCTTGTCCCATTCGTGGGTCACATTGACATAAATGTCACCTACCGCAGCGAGCGTCCACGTATCGGTCGGATTGAGGCGCAGCGCCTGCTCAAAATCGTTTGCGGCCTGCGAGGCATCGCCCAGCGCGCGATGCGCCTGCCCAAGAACGTCATAGGCTGTTTCATCCCGCGGCGCCAGTTTCACCAGCGCAGTGCCTTCGTCCAGAGCCCACGCTGGTTCGCCGAGCATAATCAGGTTGAACGCACGACTCTCGCGGTGATCGACCTGGCTGGCGTCGAAGCGCAGCAGTTCGGAGCGGTACACCACCGATAATGCGATGTTGTTGCGGTTGGCGGCGGCCCATCCGGCACTCATCAGCATGCGCAGTGGTGCCGCCTCGGCAAAAACATGGCGATAGAGATCGTCTTCATCCAACGGATCGCAGGCGCAGTTCTCGACGTAGTCCTCGCCGCCGCTGCGTTCGGACAGCAACAAGCGCAGCAAAGGATTCTGCGGAGCATGCTTCTGCGCGGCGTCGACGATCCGCTGCATCTGCGCGACGGTGCCGCCCCACTTGGGCTGGCTCATCCATACCAACCGCCCATACGTCGGAAAGCTGGCCGGATCCACTGCCAACGCCCCTTTTGCCGCCCGGAAGGCATAGGCGCGATCGCTGTCGAGGGCGCCCGCGTGAATCATCGCTGCGTACGCCGGCGTCATCTTGGGATCCAGCGCAACGGCGCGATCGAGGTCGTCCCGCGCCCTCTCGATCAAGCGGTGCATGGCCTCGAACGAGCTCTGCGACGTTTCTCTGGAGTAGGCGCTTCCACGTTGACGCTGCGCCATCGCAACGTAGGCGGTGCCACTGGCGGCAAGCGCATACGCACTGTTCGGTGCCTGCCGCAACCACGCGTCCATCAATGCACGCGCGTCATCGGTGTTGCCCGCGAAGGCAATGTTGTAGGTGCGATCCAGCAGGCTTTGCGCACCTTCCTGCGTAAACTGAGCCTGCTGCGCGGCCGCGAGCTTCTGGTCGAGTTCGGCCACATGCCCGCTCTCGATCAGCTCCCTCGCCTGTGCTTCCGTTACGGCAGGGTCCAACAGGTAATGACAGTACGCGGAGGTCACCGCCTTCGACCAACGCACGCCCGGTGGTTCGGGATAAGCCAGGCAGCGTTGCAGTGGATCCGGGATCGCCTCGGCCTGGCGAGCATCTCTAAGGAATTGCTTGAGTTGGTCTTCCGTAAACGCCGGCTGGATCGGTCCCTTGCGGACTCTTGCGCGCGCGACCGGCGGCGTCGGCGGGGTCACATGCCCCAAATACACGGTCCAGCCCACCGCACCGGTGACCACGATCAGCCCGAACACCAACAGCCAACGTACGCGCGACGTCATGTCCCGTTCC
Organism: Dyella jiangningensis; assembly: GCA_000632805.1. GTDB lineage: Bacteria > Pseudomonadota > Gammaproteobacteria > Xanthomonadales > Rhodanobacteraceae > Dyella > Dyella jiangningensis. The sequence continues at coordinate 3,188,842 of CP007444.1, forward strand.
CCTGTTCCGACCGTTCTGTTGTCCCCAAGCCGAGCATAGCCAAGGGATACCAGCCCGAACACTAGCCATTCAGGAGACACTCGCCTTCTGCAATGCCGGTCAACCCGCCAGCAGCAGCGACGCGACGCACGTCCTACGCGCGTGACAAGCGATTCGATCCGCTCAGTGCAGGACGAACAGCTTGTCGAAACCCGCTACGCGCAGGGTGCCGCGCAGGCCGGTGTCGGCGTTGACGATGCGGATTTCGGCGCGGTCGGCGCCGGCGTGTTCGCGCAGGAGCAGCAGCATGCCGAGGGCGGAGCTGTCCATGTTGGACACTTCGCCCAGGTCGATCACGTAGCTGCGCGCGGCGGAGCCGCTGAGGCAGGCGTCGTGGAAGGCGCGATGCACGCTGAAGTCGAAGCGTTCGCCCAGTTGCAGCGTGACGCAATCAAGGTCGGGGTCGTGGTGGACAGTCAGGCTCATGGTTTCGATCCTTTAGAACAGTTCGATCTCGCCGGCATCCATCGAGTTCTGCAGTGCCGGACCGCGCGAACGCAGGCGGGCCTTCTCGCGCTGGATCGCCAGGCGGCTGCGCACGCGTTCGGCACGCTGCTGCAGCGAGTCGGCGTCGATGGGGTTGCAGGCCAGCTCTTCGATGTCGCGCGTGCATTCGGTGGTGATGTCCTGCAGCTCGACCAGGCGCACGCGTGTCTGGTTGATGAGCTGGCTGAGGATGTCCTCGAACTGCAGCGAGCGGATGGTGGTGGACACGTCGCTGCCGAGGCCGCGATTGATTTCCACCACCTGGTCGGCGACGGCACTGGTGCGCGCATCGCTTTCGGTGACGTGGGCCATCATCGCGTCGATACCGCCCTTGGCCGACAGCGCGACGTTCAGGTCCTGAGAGGCCATGGTGCCGACCAGGCCGCGCAGCTGTTCCATGGCGGCACGCGCCTTCTCCACGTGGCTGCCGATCTGCTCGTTGAACTGGTTGGAATGGCTGGCGAGGTTACGGATCTCTCCCGCCACCACCGCAAAGCCACGGCCGGATTCGCCGGCACGCGCCGCTTCGATGGCGGCGTTGAGCGCCAGTAGATTGGTCTCTTCGGCGATGGTGTTGACGTTCTTCAGCAGGCCGAACACCGCGTCCATTTCCTTGGACATGCCGTCGATGCGATAGACGATGCGCAGGCTCTCGCGCGACATCTGCACCACCATGCCCACGAAGTGCTCGAGCAGGTCGCCGGTGCGCGCGGCGAAGTCCTGCACGGACACGCCTTCCTTCTGTGCATCGATGATCTGGCGCAGCAGCGACTGCTGCATGCCGGTCTTGCGCGAAAGACCGTCGAAGCCGCCGCCCAGTTCGGAGACGGCATCGCGCAGCAGTTCCAGTGCCTGGTGCAGTTCGCGCGTGGCGTGGCCGAGTTCGTCGACGAGCGAGCTGCGCACTTCTTCCAGCGCCTCGCGCACGGGTGCGTGATGCGTCAGCGATGCTTCCAGCACCGGCTCGACTTCGACAGGCGCGGCGCGGCGCATCTCGACGATCCATACGGCGGCGAGCACGACGATCAGCACCGGCGCCAGCCAGGCCGACGGCCAGATCAGGGTGAGCAGCAAGGCGACGGCGCTGGCAATCAGGCCGATCACGGGGCGCACGCGCAGGAACGAGAGGAAAGCATCCATGGGTCTATCCAACAATCAGGCGGCCGGCATGGCGGCGCGGGGAATGGGTTGATAGGCCAGCGCAAGCAGTCGCGCGGCGATGTGGTCCAGGGGCAGCTTCTCGCTGGCGGCGCCGAGCTTCCACGCGGCGCCGGGCATGCCCCACACCACGGAAGACTCTTCGTCCTGCACCAGCGTGCGTGCGCCGGCCTGCTGCAGTTCGAGCAGGCCGCGTGCGCCGTCGTCGCCCATGCCGGTGAGCAGCGCGGCCACCGTGGCCTTGCCGACGCTGGCGGCCATCGAGCGGAACAGCACGTCGACGCTGGGCTTGTGGCGGTTCACCGGCGGACCGTTGTGCAGGCGGCATACGTACTTCGCGCCGTCCCACATGACCAGCAGGTGCTGGCTGCCGGGCGCGATGTACGCGTGGCCCTGCTGGATCGGCTGGCCGTCGCGCGCTTCGCACACACGCATGGCCGAGCAGTTGTCCATGCGCGTGGCAAAGGGGCCGCTGAAGGCAGCAGGAATGTGTTGCGTGATGACGACCGGCGGTGCATCCGGCGGCATGGACTCCAGCACCACGCGAATGGCTTCGGTGCCACCGGTGGACGCGCCGATGGCGATGATCGGGCTGCCGCCGCGCGTGCCGGCGGTCTGTGCGCGCGGCAGCACGGCATCGGCCGAAAGGCGCGGCGGCACGTCGAGCTTGCGCACCGCGGTGCGCTGGCGCGGCTTGGCCAGCGCGGCGAGCTTCACCTTGGTGCAGATTTCCTGCGCGCCTTCGGCGAAGGTGCTGGCGAGGTCGTTGCCCGGCTTGGTGAAAAAATCCACCGCGCCGAGTTCCAGCGCGCGCAGCGTCACTTCGGCCCCCGCCTCCGTCAGCGAGGACACCATCACAACCGGCATCGGGCGCAGGCGCATCAGGTTCTCGAGGAAGGTGATGCCATCCATGCGCGGCATTTCCACGTCGAGCGTGAGCACGTCGGGGTTGAGCTGCTTGATCTTCTCGCGGGCGATCAGCGGATCGGCGGCCGTGCCGACGACCTCGATGCCCGGATCGCACGAAAGCATGGTCGACAGCAGTTTCCGCACAAGTGCGGAATCATCGACCACCAGGACACGTACTCTTTCCATCGCTTTGAAGTCTCTGCCCGTCGTGCTGGCCCTTCGGGGCCGGTTACTGCGTTGGGAAGCCGCTGCGCCTTCGCGTCAGAACAGCTCCACCTCTCCCTTTATCGGATCGTTTGCCAAACGCTTGAGATATTGCTTCTCGCCATCCACCAGCACCGTGTCGGTACGGCCGCGCAGCTGCTTGACGCGCGCCTTGCCGGTATGGGGAAAGAACTGCACATGGCGCGGATGCACATCGCCAAGGTCTTCGGCACGCACCGCCAATCGTTCCGCGGCGAGATAGCGCCTCACGAATTCGATGTTGCGCTTGCCGATGTCGGTCATCGTGGCCAGCACGCGGCCACCGCCGAACACCTTCACTTCCAGGTTCGGACGCTGGCCGCCGGCCTTGAGGATGGCATTGATCAGCTGTTCCATCGCATCGTTGCCGTAGCGCGCCGCGCGGCCCACGGTATCGGCCCAACCGCCGCGCTCGCCGCCCATCGGTTCGGGCAGCATGAAGTGGTTCATGCCGCCGATGCCGCGCACCGGGTCGTAGATGCACGCGGAAACACAGGAGCCGAGCACCGTGGAGACCATCTCGCTCTGCGTGCTGACGTAGTACTCGCCGGGCAGCACCTTCACCGTGACGCAAGCCTGCGCAGGGTCCCAGAACCGCCTCAGATGCTCGAAGCCGGGCAACACGCGCGCCGGGTCATAACCGGGGCCAGCGGGAAAGTTGACTGCAGGGACGCTCATGCACTTCGTTTCCGGTAGACCGTGCGTCCTATCAGGTCGAAATTGTCGTTGAGCCCGTACATGGACTCGGAGTGGCCAAGGAACAGGTAACCGCCCTCCGGCAACAGGCCGGCATAACGCTGGAACAGGCGCTGCTTGGTGGGCTTGTCGAAATAGATGACGACGTTGCGGCAGAAGATCGCGTCGAACGGCCCTTGCATCGGCCAGTCGTGCAGCAGGTTGAGCGGAAGGATGCTCACCAGCTCGCGCAGGCGCGGATGCACACAGGCGTACTGGTCGTATTCGCCCTCGCCACGCAGGAACCAGCGGCGGCGACGCTCGGTGCTGACGCCTTCCAGGCGGTCGATCGGATAAACGCCCTTGCGCGCCGTTTCCAGTGCCTGCGGCGACAGGTCGGTGGCGAGGATCTTTGCATCGACATGGCTGCCGTGCTTTTCCAGCGCCTCGGCCAGCACCATGGCGAGCGTGTAGGGTTCCTCGCCGGTGGCGCAGCCGGCCGACCAGATGCGCAGGCGGCCGCCGTTCTTTTTCTCGGCGATCCAGCGCGGCAGCAGCTCGTTGGTGAGCAGGTCGAAGTGATGCGACTCGCGGAAGAACGCGGTGACGTTGGTGCTGATCGCGCTGGCCAGTTCGCCCAGCTCACCCTGCGGATCGCGCCGCAGCAGTTCGCAGTAGCCGCCGAAGTCGCGCAGCTTCAGCGCGCGCAGCCGGCGTACCAGCCTGCCCTGCACCAGCTGGCGCTTGTGCTCGCCCAGCGAGATGCCGCAGTGCTCGTAGACGAAGCTGCGCAGGAAATTGAACTCGGCCTCGCTCAGCGACGGACCATTCATGCCCGCCACAGCGGTGTTGCCATCAGCCATGGCAGGCATGTTCATGCTCAGAACTCCTTCCAGGCGCCGGCATCAGCGGCTTCCGCCGAACGCTGCGGGCGACTGGGGGCCGGCGTGTTGCGCACGGCGGCGAACACGGCTTCGGCTTCGGCCATCACGGTCTGCGAGCGTGCCTTCTCGGTCGGCACTTCGGCGGCGTCCTGGCCCAGCTGGAAGAACGACACCTGGCGGGCCAGTTCGCCGGCCTGTTCCTGCATCGCGCGGGCAGCGGCGGCGGCTTCTTCCACCAGCGCGGCGTTCTGCTGGGTCATCTCGTCCATCTGCAGCACGGCGTGGTTCACCTGGTCGATGCCGGCGGACTGCTCCTGTGAAGCGGCAGCGATCTCGGCGACGATGTCGGTGACCTTCTTCACGCTGTCCACGATCTCGGCCAGTGCCTTGCCCGACTGGTCCACCAGCGACGAACCCACGCGCACCTTCTCCGCGCTGTCGTTGATGAGGCCCTTGATCTCCTTCGCCGCGCCTGCACTGCGCTGGGCGAGGTTGCGCACTTCGGTGGCGACCACCGCGAAGCCGCGGCCCTGTTCGCCGGCGCGTGCCGCCTCCACCGCCGCGTTGAGCGCCAGCAGGTTGGTCTGGAAAGCGATCTCGTCGATCAGGCTGACGATTTCGGAGATCTTGCGGCTGGAGTCGTTGATTTCGCGCATCGCCGCGCTGGCCTGCGACGCCACGTCGCCACCGTGCTCGGCCTGGCGGCGCGTGGCCGAGGCGAGCTGGTTGGCGTGGCTGGCGTTCTCGGCGTTCTGCTTCACGGTGGAGGTCATTTCCTCCATCGACGAAGCGGTTTCCTCCAGGCTCGATGCCTGTTCCTGCGTACGCTGGCTGAGGTCGTCGTTGCCGCGGGCGATCTGCTGCGCAGCGGAGCTCACCGAGCCGGCACCGTGGCGAACTTCGCCCACGATGTTGCTGAGGCGGTCGTCCATCGTGCGCAGCGCGGTGAGCAGGTCGCCCAGCTCGTCCTTGCTGCGCACCTGGATGTCGTGACCCAGGCGACCGCCGGCGATCTCGTTGGCGACCTTCACGGCCACGCCCAGCGCATTCATGATCGAACGCATCATCAGCAAGGCCATCGCGGCGGCCACGGCCAGGCCGGCCAGCAGAGCGAAGATGCTGAAGGAACGGATCAGCTTGAAGCGCGATACCTGGTCGTCGTAGATCTGCTTGGCATCGGCGCGCTGCGCGTCCACCAGCTTGGCCAGCGAATCCTGGCGCTGCATCATCAGGGGACGCACCTGCATTTCCAGCAGCTCGGAAGCGCCGGTGTCGCCCTGCTTGAGCGCGTCGACCAGCGAATCCTTGGCGTCCTTGTAGTCGGCATCGGTGGAGCGCCAGTCGGCAAAATGCTTCTTCACCGACTCGCTCATGGGGATGGCTTCGAACTGCTTCTTCAGCGCCTCCATCTCCGACTGCATCTTCTCGTAGTCGGCGAGCTTGGCCTTCACCTGGTCGGCCTTGCCGACCAGCGAGCTGGATTCACCCAGCAGGATGAAGGACATCAGCGAGCGCTGCGAGATCTGCGAGATGAGCTGCGCGGGCACGATCTCCTGGTCGTAGATCTTGCCCATGCCCTCGTTCTGCAGCTGCATGCCGCCGAGGCCGACGACGGCGCCGCCGATCAGCATCACGCCCAGCAGGCCAAGCACAGCGCGCATGCGGTTGCGAACGGACAGCGCGGGGACTTTCAGTGTGAACTTCTTCATGATGATTCCACTTTCCTGCGATAAACGATCAGGCCACGGCTTTCACATCGGAGGCGGCGGGGAGTGCCGCTTCCAGCATCTGGGCATCCTGGGGCTGCAACAGCTTGTCCACGTCCAGCAGCAGCACCATGCGCTCGCCAGCCGAGGTCAGGCCCTTGAGGTATTCGGTGTCCACGGTGGTGCCCATGTCAGGCACCGGGCGGATGGCGTCGGCGGCCACGTCGAGCACGTCGGAGACCGCATCCACCACCACGCCGAAATTGCGGCCGGCCACGGTGATGATCACGGTGACGGTGGTTGCGCCGTATTCCTCGCGCGGCAGGCCAAAACGCAGGCGCATGTCGATCACCGGCACAATCGCGCCGCGCAGGTTGAGCACGCCCAGCACGTAGGGCGGCGCCTGCGGAATGCGCGTCACCGGCGTCCAGCCGCGGATCTCGCGCACGGCCAGGATGTCGATGCCGTATTCCTCGTGGCCGAGGTTTACGGTGAGGTATTGCGACTGGAGCGCCTCGCTCCGGATGGGGTCGGACATGGGTAGCCTCTTCGTCGGGGCCGGTTGCGGTGGCCCCCTCTCTGGGTCTGGATCGGCGGCGGAAAGGGAAACTTGAGGGAGATCAAACGGTGATTCGAGGACCTCCGCACCCCTGTTGTGGGAGCGCACCCGGTGCGCGACGGCGGCATCCATGGCCGCCTCACCAGTCGGTGTTCGCGACAACCGGGCGGCCGCGGACGACCCTCGCGCCGCGGTCGCGCACCGGGTGCGCTCCCACAGGGGGCGAGTGTTTTCTGGCCTAGAACTCCGCCCAGCCGCCGGCCGTGGCCAGCTGAGGTGCCGCCTTCGGGGCGACGGCCGGTGCCGATGGGTGCGGTCGGGCCGGACGGGCCGGTGCAGTCTTCGCAGTGCCCTCCTGCAGGCGGAAGTAGCGGATCTGCCGCTCCAGTTCATCGGCCTGCTCCTGCATGGCGCGCGCCGCGGCGGCGGCCTCTTCCACCAAGGCGGCGTTCTGCTGGGTCACTTCGTCCATCTGCATCACGGCGCGATTCACCTGGTCGATGCCGGACGACTGCTCCTGGCTGGCCGCGGCGATCTCGGCCACGATGTCGGTCACCTGCTTCACGCTCTGCACGATGCCGGACAGCACCTGGCCGGACTCTTCCACCAACGCCGAACCGGCCTGCACCTTCTCCACGGTGTCGCCGATCAGCGCCTTGATTTCCTTGGCCGCGCCTGCACTGCGCTGGGCGAGGTTGCGCACTTCGGTGGCGACCACGGCGAAGCCGCGGCCCTGTTCGCCTGCGCGCGCCGCTTCCACCGCGGCGTTCAACGCCAGCAGGTTGGTCTGGAAGGCGATCTCGTCGATCAGGCTCACGATCTCGGTGATCTGGCGGCTGGCCGCTTCGATCTCGCGCATGGCACCGCTGGTGCGCGTGGCGACTTCGCCGCCACGTTCGGCCTGCGTGCGTGCGCTGCGGGCCAATTGATCGGCATGCCCGGCGTTGTCGGCGCTCTGGCGCACGATGGAGGTCATCTCTTCCATCGATGCCGCCGTCTCTTCCAGGCTGGAGGCCTGTTCCTGCGTGCGGTGCGAGAGGTCGTCGTTGCCGCGCGAGATCTCCTGCGCCGCCGTCGAGACGATCTGTGAACCCTGCTGCACTTCGCTGACGATCTCCACCAGCTTGGTGCGCATGCGTTCCAGGGCGTGCAGCATGCTGCCTTCGCGGAACATGGCCTCACCTTGCCCCGCCAGGTCGCCATCGGCGATGCGTGCGGCCATCGCCAGTGCAAACGTGGGCTCACCGCCGATGCTCTGGCGGATGCTGCGCATGGAGCGCCACACGACACCGATCACGAGCAGGCCGACGAGGCCAGCTTCCAGCAGGCTGATCATCAACGCATGCCGGAACTGCTGGTTGATGTCGACGAAGTACGCGCCCGTACCGATGTGCATATCCCAGGGCCTGAACCAGACGCTGTAGGTGATCTTGGGCACGACGATCTTGTCCGGCGGCATCGGCCAGCTGTATTCCGAGATACCTGCGCCTTGCGCGTGGTCCACGGCGGCAATCATCTGCCACAGCGGCTTGCCGTCAGGGTCCTTGTCTTCGCGCACGTTCGTGCCTTCCTTCTCCGGAAAGATCGGGTGCATGCGCATGATGAAGTTGGAATCGAACGCGAACATGTAACCGGAGCCGTTGCCCCAGCGCATCTGGCGAATGACGGCGAACGCGCGACGCTGCGCTTCTTCCTCGCTGAATTCGCCCGCCTTGGCGCGATCATGGAAGCTCTGCGCTACCGAGATGGCGCTGGCGACATGGTCCTGCAAGGCGTGCACGCGTGCCGCCATCTGCAGGCGGCGACTGTCGAATGCCGAAACGATGGTCAATGTCGCCAGGCCGGCGATCACGAACGCGATCACCAGCCAGACCTTGGCCGCCAGACCCAGGCGGTCAATCCAAACGAGGGGGGATTTCATGGTGGACCTTCAGAATAAAAAGGCTGTTCTGCGATTGCCCGGATTCGTTCCCTGCACTGCCCTTCGCCGGCATCCTGTCGGCGGCCACGGCTTCCTGTCGCGGCTAATCAATCATTGCGTTGTGTGTGGGAGCGCACCCTGTGCGCGACTGCTACGCGAAGGCGTCCATCGCCGCCTGGATGTCGCGATAACCGGCCGGCGAGGCGACGATGGGTGCCACGGTCGCGCACAGGGTGCGCTCTCACAAGGTGTTTCGAGCGGCTAGGCAGCGATGGCCTCGCCCGCGACGAGACGCGAGTGCTGGCCCACCACCGCCTTGCCCTTGGTCTTTTCCTGCAAACGGAAGTAGCGGATCTGCCGCTCCAGCTCGTCGGCCTGCTCCTGCATGGCGCGGGCAGCGGCAGCAGCCTCTTCCACGAGAGCGGCGTTCTGCTGGGTCACTTCGTCCATCTGCATCACGGCGCGATTCACCTGGTCGATGCCGGACGACTGTTCCTGGCTGGCCGCGGCGATCTCGGCCACGATGTCGGTCACCTGCTTCACGCTCTGCACGATGCCGGACAGCACCTGGCCGGACTCTTCCACCAACGCCGAACCGGCCTGCACCTTTTCCACGGTGTCGCCGATCAGCGCCTTGATTTCCTTGGCCGCGCCTGCACTGCGCTGGGCGAGGTTGCGCACTTCGGTGGCGACCACGGCGAAGCCGCGGCCCTGTTCGCCTGCGCGCGCCGCTTCCACCGCGGCGTTCAACGCCAGCAGGTTGGTCTGGAAGGCGATCTCGTCGATCAGGCTCACGATCTCGGTGATCTGGCGGCTGGCCGCTTCGATCTCGCGCATGGCGCCGCTGGTGCGCTCGGCCACCTCGCCGCCGCGCTCCGCCTGCGTGCGCGCGCTGCGGGCGAGCTGGTCGGCGTGCCCGGCGTTATCGGCGCTCTGGCGCACGATGGAGGTCATCTCTTCCATCGATGCCGCCGTCTCTTCCAGACTGGAGGCCTGCTCCTGCGTGCGGTGCGAGAGGTCGTCGTTGCCGCGCGAGATTTCCTGCGCTGCCGTCGACACGATCTGCGAGCCCTGCTGCACTTCGCTGACGATCTCCACCAGCTTCGAACGCATGCGTTCCAGGGCGTCGAGCATGCTGCCGGCAGTGAAGCGGGCTTCGCCATGCGCGGCCAGGTCGCCGTCGGCGATGCGCGCGGCCATCGCCAGTGCAAACGTCGGTTCACCGCCGATGCTCTGGCGGATGCTGCGCATGGAACGCCACACCACGCCGATCACCAGCAGGCCGACCAGCGCAGCCTCCAGCAGACTCACCAGCAGCGCGTGCTGGAACTGCGCATTGATGTCCACGAAATACGCACCCGAGGCCACGTGCAGATCCCACGGCTTGTACCAGGTGGTGTAGGTGATCTTGTGTTCGTCCTGCTTGCCACCAGGCATTGGCCACATGTATTCGGTGGCGCCGAAACCGTCGCGCTGGTCGACTTCCATCATGTGGCGATACATGAAGGTGCCCTGCGAATCCGCCTCGTCGCGAATGCCCATGCCCACGCGCTTGGGCATGATGGGGTGCATCTGCATGACGAAGTTCGAATCGAACGCGAATACATAGCCGGCGCCCTTGTTCCAGCGCAGCTTTGCCACGGCGGCCAGGCCGCGCTTCTTCGCTTCCTCGTCGCTCATCTCGCCGGCAAGCGCGCGCGCGTGGTAACTGTCGAGCAGCGAGATGGCCGTGTTCACCTCGTCGCTCAGCGCATTCACGCGGGCGTCCATCTGCAGGCGGCGGCTGTCGAGTGCGGACACGAGCGTCAGCGTCGCCAGGCCGGCCACCACGAAAGCGATGACCAGCCACACTTTGGCGGCGAGACTCAGTTGGTCGAGGTAACGAAGCGGCGATGTCATGGTTTACGACCTTCAGAAATGAAATGGGCGGTTCTGCGATGGCCCGGATTCATTCCCTGCACTGCCATTCGCTGGCCGCATGCCAGCGGCCGCGGCTTCCTGTCGCGACTTTTTCGGGTTTGTCTGGACAGCGATGCCGATCGAGATCGACATTGCCAGGAAAGACCAGGCCTGGGATCAGGCCGCCTTGCGTCGACTCTGCAGGCGCACGAGGCCTGCGATATCCACGATCAGCGCCACCGAACCATCGGCGAGGATGGTGGCGCCGGAAATCCCCTGCACGCGGCGATAGTTCGCTTCGAGCGACTTCACCACCGCCTGCTGCTGGCCGATCAGGCCATCGACGAACAGGCCCACGCGGGTGCCCTCGCCTTCCACCACGACCATCAGGCCTTCGTCGATGGCATGGATGGCGTCGCCGCAACCGAACACGTCGTGCAGGCGGATGACCGGCAGGTATTCGCCGCGGAAGCGGAACAGCTCACCGCCACCGGCCACGCTGCGCACCGCCTCGGCCTTCAGCTGCACCGACTCCACGATGGACACCAGCGGCACGATGTAGCGCTCCTCACCCACCGCGGCGGTGAGGCCGTCGATGATGGCCAGCGTCAGCGGCAAGGTGATGGTGAACACGCTGCCCTTGCCCTGCGTGCTGCGGATGACCACGCTGCCGCCGAGATCGGACACGTTGCGCCGGACCACGTCCATGCCCACGCCACGGCCGGAAAGATCGGTGGTGACGGCGGCTGTGGAGAAACCCGGCTGGAAAATGAGTTCTGCCACGGCGTCATCGCTCATGCCCTCGGCGCTGGCGATCAGGCCGCGCTGCACCGCCTTCGCCACGATGGCGTCGCGATTGAGGCCTGCGCCATCGTCGGACACCTCGACCACGATGCTGCCGCCGCGATGGGAGGCAGACAGCGTCAGCGTGCCGGTGTCGCCCTTGCCTGCGGCGCGGCGCTTGTCCGGCGTCTCCAGGCCATGGTCGATCGCGTTGCGCACGAGGTGCACCATCGGGTCGCCGATCTTCTCCAGCACCGTCTTGTCCAGCTCGGTCTGCTCGCCGATCAGCTCCAGCTTCACCTGCTTGCCGAGCTTCTGGCTGATGTCGCGCACCATGCGCGGGAATCGGTTGAACACGGACGCGATGGGCAGCATGCGAATGCCCATGACGCTCTCCTGCAGCTCGCGCGTATGACGCGCCAGCTGGGCCAGCCCGTTTTCGAGAACCGCCATGCGCGCGGCGTCGATCTCGCCTTCGCGGAAGGTGTCGAGCATGGACTGGGTAATCACCAGCTCGCCCACCAGGTTGATCAGTCCGTCGATCTTGTCGATCGACACGCGCACCGAACTGGACTCGGCGCTGGCTTCGCGCTGTGCGCGGGCGGCGCCGGCATCGGCGACGCTGGCTGCAGGCGCGGCCGGTGCCACGGGCGCCGCGACCGGCACCGGAGCCACGTCGGCCACGACGTGCTTCGCGTCAATGGCGAGGTCGCATTCGCCTTCCACCCAGTCGAACACGCCGGCGATGTCGGCGCGCTTCGCCGGGCCTTTCAGTTCGATGGTCCAGCCGATATGGCATTCGGTCGGTTCGAGTTTGGCGAACTCGGGGACGCGATCCAGTTCCGCCGTCACCGTGAGCTCGCCGATGCCGGCGAGTTCGCGGATGAGGCGCAACGGTTCGTTGCCGCCTGCGAGCATGCCCGCGTGCGGACGGAAGCGGATGGTCCAGGCATCGGCCTGGTCCACGTTGCGACGCGCCTGCACGCCGGCCGCCGGTACTCCGCGACCCATCATCGCGGCCAGCTCGTTGCGCAGGCCTTCGGCCACCGCATCGTTCAACGGTTCGCCGGCCTGCGCACGGGCGAACATGCTGCGCAGGCAATCGACCGTGCGCAGCAACAGCTCGATGATGGCGCCATCGATGGCGCGCTTGCCGCTGCGCACTTCGTCCAGCAGTGATTCGGCCTCGTGCGTGAACGACGACATCTCCGGAAAACCGAAGGTCGCCGCGCCACCCTTGATCGAATGCGCCGCGCGGAAAATGGTGTGCACCAGTTCCCCGTCACCGCCGTTGTCGAGCGCGAGCAGCGACGACTCCATCGTGTCGAGTCCTTCCAGACTCTCCTCGATGAACACCTGTTGGAACTGCGCCAGACCGGCCTTGCTCATGGGGATGGTTCTCTAAATGAAACGATGACGTGCAGATCGAAACCCTTCTCCCTGTGGGAGAAGGTGCCGGCAGGCGGATGAGGGTGCGGGTCTTGCGCTTCGTTGAAGGTCGCGCAAGCGCCGTACCCTCTCCCCTCCCCTCTCCCGGAGGGAGAGGGGCAGAACAGCGGACCTGGTGCGCGCTTCTGAAGATCGCGCGAGACCCGTACCCTCACCCCACCCCCTCTCCCAAAGGGAGAGGGCTAAAAGGTCAGCCCAGCACGCGCTTGACGGTGGCCAGCAGCTGCTCGGGATCGAACGGCTTCACCAGCCAGCCGGTGGCGCCGGCGGCCTTGCCTTCCATCTTCTTGTCGGTATGCGACTCGGTGGTCAGCATCAAAATCGGCACGCCCTTGTATTCGGGCATCGTGCGCAGCTCGCGCACCATGCTGATGCCGTCCATCACCGGCATGTTCACGTCCGCCAGCACCAGGTCGTAGCGGCCGCCGCGAGCGACGTCCAGGGCGAGCTGGCCGTTCTCGGCCTCGCTCACGTCATGACCGGCGCCGCGAAGGGTGAAGGCCACCATGCCGCGCATCGAAGCCGAATCGTCCACTGCAAGAATCTTTGCCATCTTCCACCTCAGTTTCAGGCCGGCATGGTTGCCGGCAGTTCCAGTGCCTGCGTCAGGCCAAGCACGCCTGCCGCGTCACGCATCGTTTCGCTCACGCCCCGCCACGAGGCCGGCAGCCCCTGCGCGGAGGCCGCGCGGCGGAAAGCCAGCAGCAGCTGCAAGGCAGCCGTGTCCACGCGTTCCACGCCGGCGCCATCGATTTCGACGGAGGGCGCCTCCAGTGCCTGGAGCAGCCCGGCTTTCACGTCGGCCAGCTCGGTCAGGCGGAAATCCGCCGGCAACGCGATCACACGCGTCTCGCCAGCCTTGCGTTGTGGGTTCGACTTGCTTCCCATGGCCTGTCCTCGCTGCGCCCCACGGGCGTCTACGGGGTGCTTATCGGCCATATCAGCGGCTGCTTTAGCGATTTTGGCGCCCGGAAAAGCCGTGACGGACCCGACAAAAGTTGGCCCTCAAGTTCCTGCAGGGGCGGCCGATCCAGAGTGCACGGAAGGAGCGCGCGCGAGTCTCCATCCGCAAGGAGTCTTGATTGGTCATCCAACCCACCAGCTTTGCCGCCCTCACCTGGGCCGGCGCCGCTTCCGGCAGTGCTGCCGAGAGTTGGCGCATCGGCACGGTGCTGGCCGCGCGGCCGTTGGGGGTCAATCCGGACGGCATGATGGTGTTGCAGATCGGCGCATTGGCGGTGGAAGCCGAGGCGCCGCGCAGCCAGTTGCCGTCGCAGTTCCAGGTACGCGTGCTGACGCTGGGTGCCCAGCCGCAGCTGGAAGTGATCATGCCGCACACGCCCGAGCCCGCCATCCAGGTGGCGATGCGCGAGCGCCTGCCGCAACAGAACGGCTATGCGCCCCTGCTTGCGACCCTGGATGCGCTCGCGCAGCGACCTGCCCTGCGGCAGTTGCCCGCCTATCTGCGTCCTGCGCTCGCGCTGCTCGAACACGTGGTGCGCACGCCGGCCGAAGTGACGCGCGGCGAAGGCCTGCGCGAAGCGATCACGCGCAGCGGACTGTTCCTCGAATCCCAGTTGGCCCAGTCGCATCTGGACATGGCCGCGCTGAGCCAGGAGGACTGGAAGGGCGCCCTGCTGCGTCTGGCCAGCCTGCTGGACGACTATCTGCCCGCGCGCCGCGCCAGCAATTCGAGCGGCAGCGAAACGCCGCCGCCCCTGCAGCAGCGCGGCCTGCTGCCGCAACCGCGCGTGGCGCTGCCGCCGGAACTGCTCAACGACGACGTCGATGCACTGCTGAGTCGTCTGCACGGCGAGGTGCACGCCGCGCTGGCACGCGTGGAAGTGGCGCAACTGGAAGCCACCACCGTGCCGGCCTGGATGATCGAGATTCCGCTGCAGGGCGAAAACGGCCGCGACATCCTGCAGATCCAGCTTGAGCGCAACGTCGAAGCCGACGAGGCGTCCGCGTGGACGCTGGGCTTCACCCTGGATCTGCCGGCGCTGGGCCCCGTGCAGGGCGAACTGCAACTGCGCGACCTGCGTCTCGGCGTTCGACTGTGGGCCGAACGCGCCACCACCGTGCACAAGCTGGAGCATCTGTTCGGCCCGTTGCGCCAGCAGCTGGCCGCCACCGGGCTGATCCTCGATCAGCTGAGTTGCCAGCAAGGCCTGCCGCATGCGAGCAGCCCGCACAGCGCCATCCTGCTGAAGACCATGGCATGACCACGCCCCTGCCGCCCGCCCGCCGACGCGTGAGCCTGCGCCTTTCCGGTGGACCGACCGAGGCTGCGCCGGCCGCCAACCTGCCGCCCGAGTCGCTGGAGACATTGCTGGCACGCGCGCGTGCGCTGGGCATTCCATTGCACCACGATCCACAGATGGCCGGCCTGCTCGCCTCGCTGCGGCTGCGCCAGGACGTGCCGGCCACGTTGTACGCCGCGGCGGCTGCTGTGCTCTCGTGCATCTACGACGCCGCGGACGAGCACCACTGAGATCGCATCGGCGATCGCGTCAGAGCGATATCGTCGCCGACAGCATGAACGGGTTGCCCTCGAGCCGGTTCTTCACATCGAACTCGTGCATCCAGCGGGCGGAGAACTCCACCTGGCCGCCCTGCCACTTCTTCAGGTAATTGCCCATCGGGCCCAGCGCCAGCGCGCGCCCCTTGAAGCCGTTGAGGCGATCGGCCGTCGGCCCGCTGTCCTTCTCGATCTGCTCGATCCAGCCGCCCACCGCGCCCACGCCCCAACCTGAGGAAAAACGCTTCACCAGCAGCGAGTCGATGCGGAACACCGCGCCGTTCTGGTAATCGGTGTCGGTGTTCTTGGTGTAGAAGTCCACCGCCGAGGTGAGGCTCCACTCCAGCGTGCCCTGCTGGAACAGCTGCGTGTAGCCCACCGTCGGCGAGAACGTCCAGTTGTTGAGGCTGACGTTTGCCAGCTGCCCTTTGTCGTAGCTGCCGGTGGGCGCATAGATGTAGAGCGCGAGCGACATGTGTTGCGTCTGGCTGAAATGATGGCTGGCGATCACCGGCACGAAGGTCATGTCGAACAGACCGCTGTCGCGGTCGCTCATGCCGCGCGAGAACCTGCCGAACGTCGTATTCACGTTCGCATCCACATAGGCGAACGGCACGATGACCTCGCTGGCGAAATTCCACGCTGACGGTTTCGTGTCCCAGATGTAGACGCCGGCCAGGTTGAGCAACTGGAATTCGGCCTTCAAACCCAGCGAAACACCGCCGCCCGTGATGGGCACCTGCTTGGAGCCGCTGATCGAACCGCTGTAGTACGCATAGGCCACGCCCCAGTTCCATCCCGGCGTGGGCGGGATGAGGCCGGCGTAGGACGTGGCCTGTACGCCGGTGATTGCGCGCCCGAGCGCACCTTCCGTGGCATGGACGGGAACGGCAGCGATGGCCGCGAGCAGAACGAGAACAAGCGCAAGTCGTTTCATGGCATCTCGACGGATGGGGTGGGCCGGCCAGGCTTGCCGTGGGGCGGTGGGTGCCTGACGCCATGGAGATGGGACTCAGGGTCGTTGTCCGGTCGATGCGCGACAAGCGAAATTCCACCTAGCCCGTCTACGTAAATCTACGGAGAGCGCTACCGAGGTTTTGCGCTTGCCGCACCTGTGCGCGGCCCGCAGGCTTGGGCTCGGCGAACCTCGTGTCGCGATGCTTCCCGCCCGTCGCGCTACTGGGCGCAACACACCGACGCGGGACAGAAGGGCTGGGGTTTCCGCTTCGTGGTCACCGTGCTGGTCCCCGAAGAGCGCTGAGAAGCAACGCCCTGGTCGCGCTGCACGCGCGCCAGAGCCATCGCTTCGCAGGATTACTTCGTGGCTTCGGCCGGCGCCACGTCACCCACGGCCTGAGCGAGCGGCAGCGCGTCCGTCACCAGGTGCATCAGGAAACGACCCGGCTGCTCCTGCATCATCATGTGCGCCGAGTCGGCGAAAGACACCAGCTTCTTCGACGGTGCGTGGATATTCGCGTACCAGGCTTCGGTCACTTCATGCGGCGTGGTGTAGTCGTGCGCGCCGACATACACGATCACCGGGCAGCCGAAGGTCGTCACATGATCGAAGTCGGCGGAGAGCAACGCCGGCAGCAGGTGGTTGAGCGAGAACAGGCTGCCTTTGTCGATCGCGTCGAGATCTTCGCGGCTGTAGTCGGGCGACAGTTCTTCGGCGTCCACGTCGAACTGATAGTCCTTGCGACCCCAGGCGAGGCCGCCGTAATACATCTCCCACTTGCTGCGCATGCCGATGCGATCGAGCGTCAGCGGACCCTTGCCCGGATACGGCGCCATCGCTTCCAGTTCGCGGATGGCCGTCTGGTTGCCCTCTTCCTTCGCCTTGCGCAGGGCGTAGTTGAAGCCCACCTCTTCATTGCGACGGCCGTTCACCACCTGGCCGGTCGAGATGTAGGCATAGAACCATTCCGGGTGGCGCTGCGCCAGCGTGACGCCAAGGATGGAACCCCATGAATGACCCAGCAGGAAGATCTTCTGCTTGCCGAAACGCTCGCGCAGATAGGTCACCACCTGTTCGGCATCGTCCGTCATGCCCTTTACCGACATGCCGGGCGCCATCGCTTCTTCGGTGTTGGCGCGATAGGTCTTGCCGGCGCCGCGCTGGTCCCACTGCACCACGGTGAAGTAATCCTCCCATGGCGTCTGGAAGGTGTAGCCCTCGGGCATGGCGGGCGCGGCCGGGCCGCCATGCAGGAACAGCAGGATCGGGTTGCGACGATCCTTGCCGCGGATCGACACCCACTGGTCGATGCCGTTGATGTGCAGCTTCACCTTCTCGTCCACACCCTGCGGCGTGATGATCATGCGGTTGCTGTCGAGAATGCGCGTGACCTGGTCGCGCGACATCATCGACTTGTCCTTGGCCGGTGCGCCGGCTTCATCCGCCATGGCGGCGGGAGCGAATGCATGGCCGAGGACAACGACAGCAGCAAACAGCAACGAAATGAGATACGACTTGCGGGACATGCGTAAGACTCCTGTCTGTTGTTCTTTGAGCCCGTCCGGTGAGTCATCCACCGGCGGGCAGTGATCGGGGCGGTCGCTGCGACACGCTGTTGCTGATACCCATGGCAAGCGCCGTGCCAACCGCCGCGCCGCGCAAAAATCGTTTGTACACCGCCACTTGCGCGGCGCGCGTCGAAAACGCCATGCGTCCGCGGACAAATGCACGGACGTCCGGCCTGCGGACGCTCTTCGTCCCCATTTAACCCCGCGGACAGGTCCGGCAAGGCAGACTGTGTGGCCTCCATGCCAGAGTCAGTCACGTGCAGGCCATTGACACGAAAGCGAAACAACTCAAACGCACGCGCATTCATCGCTTGAGGCTCGCCCTACTGGCTTGCGTTGGCCTGGCGTCCGCCGCCATCGCGCACGGCTCTGCGCCGGACAACCGTGCCGACGCGCCCGGCCTGCTGGCCATCCAGGTCAACGCCGACAAGCTCACGCTCGCCGTGGCCAAGGTTCCGCAGATCTATCTTTACGGGAACATCGATGCAGGCGCGGCGGACCGCTTCGAAGCGCTGGTGCGATCGGGCAAGGTGCCCGCCGGTTCGGACGTCTATTTGAATTCGCCCGGCGGCGACCTGCATGCCGGCATGGCCTTGGGCCGGATCTTTCGCGCGCAGTCGATCGCCACGCATCTAGGCGTGCCGCGCAAGCCCTCGCGTTCGACGGCGCCGACCTCCAAGGTGGCCGTGTGCATGGACGCCTGCACGCTGGCCTACATGGGTGGCCTGTTCCGCTGGTCGCCCACCGGCAACGACCGGTTCGGCGCGCTTCCCCTACGCACGCAGCAAGGCGCTGCGGCGCAGCCGGCCGACGATGTCGACGCCTATCTGAAGGAACTGAACCTCACGGCCGAGGCGCAGTACGGCCGCAAGATCCAGGCCGACCCCGGCGTGCTGACGGGCGATGAGATGATCAACTCCGGCCTCGCCAACAACGGCCGCCTCGCCCCCACCGTGAGCTATCACATGATGGGCAATGCGCCTCTGCTCACGCTGGGCCAGAGCGCGCGCGACGGCCAGTACCGCATCACCCTGCTGTGCAAGCCGGACGGCCTCACCGTGACCGCCTATTACATGGTGGGCGTGGAACGTGCGCACAAGCTGGTCGCGCGCGCCAACCGCTCCTACTTCGAAATCAACAACCAGCAGACCTTGCCGGGCGACCGCGATGCGTTCAGGGCCACCAGCGAATCGGTGATGATCAGCCGTCCGGTTCCGCTCTCGCAGATGGCGCAATTCCTCTCCGCGCGGTCCGTGGGCGCGTGGCTCGCCGATCGCGGCGGTGCCGTGCGCTACGGCTTCACCATCTATCTCGAATCCGTGCGCAATCGCCTGCAGAGCTACAGCGAGGCATGCGCGCAAGTAGGCAAAAACTCTCCCATCGCCACACGCTGAGTTCCCTTGTCGTGGCACAAAGGAAGGGCCGATGCCACGGGCACCGGCCCTTTCTCGTTACGGCTGTGCCCCTGCGGCCTGCACGGCGGCGTAGGCGTTGACGATGCCTGCGCCGATCGACTTGGTGCGACTGGGGGCCACGTTCGGCACCGTGGCCGATGACTTCAACACTGACGTCACCTGCGTCGGCGACAGCAGCGACTTGCCGAGCGCAAGCCGGTAGCTCTGCATCAGCGCCACCACGCCGGCCACATGCGGCGTCGCCTGCGAGGTGCCGGCCATGCCGCCATAGGTCGCGGTGGTCGGCGTGGTCGTGCCCGCGTTGATGGTCGACCAGATGAAGCCGGTGGTGGCCTGCGTGCCGGTGGACGCGTCGTTCTTGTAGACGCCACCGCCTGGCGCCGCCAGCGCGACGATCGATCCGTAGTTGGAGTAGTAGGCGCGCGCACTGGTGATACCGGTGGCCGCCACCGTCACGGCGCCCGCGCAGCTGGCCGGCGAATAGTTCGACGCATTGGCGTTGCTGTTGCCGGCCGCCACCACCACGGTCGCACCGCGGCCGATGGCACCGGTGATTGCCTGGCCGAGCACGCTGCCCGACGTGCACTTGCCCGAACCGCCCAGGCTCATGCTGATCACCTGCGCGGGATGCGCGTTGGCAGGCACGCCCGACACGCTGCCACCCGACGCCCAGGTGATGGCATCGGCGATGTCGGCGTTGGAACCGCCGCAATGACCGAGCACACGTACCGGCAACACCTGCGCGCCAAAGGCGGTGCCGACCATGCCGGTGCTGTTGTTGGTGATCTCACCGCCGGCCGTGCCGAACACATGCGTGCCGTGCCAGCTGCTGTCTTCGGCCGGCTGACCGGCTCCGCACTGGCCCGCCGTCACCCAGTCGCCCGTATCCCAACCGCCAGCCACGCGCCCATTGGTCGAACGGCCCGAAACCGCTGCCGAACTGATGAAGTCATAACCTGCGTTGGCAAGCGAGAGATTGAGGTCGGGGTGATTGGTCACGCCGGTGTCGAGGCTGGCGATGACGATGCCCGTGCCGTCGGCAAGGCTCCATGCCTGCTGGATGTTCGCGCCACCCCAGTTGGCAACGTTCGCATTCAGTGTGTTGTCGAAGAAGCTGGCGCCGTTCGGCACCAGGTAGTCCCACTGGTAGGACGCGTAGTACTGGTCGTTGGGCACCGTGAAGGTCGCCGCGCCGGCGGGCTTGATGCCGTCGACCTTTTTCAACAGGTATTCGGGCTCCACGAATTCCACCGCCGGATCGGCCGCGATCTGCTGGATCAGCGCCGCCGCTTCCGACGACGACAGCGCGCGATCGGTATGCACCAGGTCGGCACCCGTAGCCAGCTTGCGCCCATAGCGCACATTGAGGCCGCGCGCGAAGGCGCTTGCGCCGCCGCCCAGTTTGGCGTGCCCGGCGGCGGCGCCGACGTTCTGCACCGCGGCCGCGGCGTTGCCGCGCTCGCTGCTGCCGTTCTTGTAGGTGACGATGAAGCCGCTATACGTCTGGTCGCTCTGCAGCGGACTCACGTCGAACTTCGACGGCGGTGGCGAGGTGCCGAATTCGGCGGCCATCGCCGAGGTACCGAGTGCAAGCCAAAGCGAAGCGACCAGCCATTTCCTATGCATGCTCATGCAGATCCCCATCCAGGTGTGGGTCGCCGTGGTCCCGTGACGTCCTGTCCGGACCAACCAGCCAACAGTGACCAGCCGCTCGACGCGTCGAGCCTGCGACAGTGGTTTTCCCCAACGACATGCCCCTCCCGGACATGACGCAAGAACCGATGGACGCGCAAGGCGCCGTTCTGGCGTGAGGCCGGGCCATGGGAAAAAGCGCGCAGCCGCCCATGGCGGCGTGGGTTCACCACACCGGCCTCACTCCTTCCAAAATGATTTCAGCGGGACGGCCCGCTGCCCCAGCGTGACCAAAACGCAAGAAGTCACGATGTGTCCATCATTCATTTGCGATGTGAAGGACACGCCAAGAAAAACTGACGGCGCGCTGGCATGGAACGATCCAGATGTCGCCACGCTGCCAAAGTGTGATGTGGCGCGTGAAAACGAGCGCGACAGGAGCGGCTCCCGGTTCTTGTCCAGGCGAAAAAAAAACGCCCCCGCCGAAGCGGGGGCGCCCTCACCCTCACCCCAACCGGGTTACTGGCAACCCGGGAACTTGAACGATGCGATGCGCGTGCTCCAGTTGAACGCGCCGTTGGTCTTCAGATACTCGTTGGTGTACCAGAACGTGCAGTCGTCCACCGGATCGACGGTCATCGCGCTGTAGTCGCCCCAACGCGAGAGGTTGCTGCCGGTCTGCGAGCCGAGGCCTTCGAGGATGCTGTTTTCGGCCTGCATGGTATTGAGCGCGTCGGTGGCGAGGCGGCCGGTGTAGCGGATGGCCGGATGCAGCGTGCTGCTCGACGCGCTGTAGCCCAGCGCCATGTTGCCCTGCTTGTCCATCGCCACCGAACCCATCCAGCGATAGCTGGTGTCGGGCGAGAACGTGGACTGCTGGTACACCGTCGGCGACGTGCCCGGGGTGCGGATCTCGTACCAGCGCACGCCCGTGTACGGATTCTGCCGGCTGGTGCCGACCTTCACGGAGTGCGTGACCACCAGCGATTCGTGATCGGTGAAGTTGCGATAGGCCAGGCGGAACATCAGGCGATCGCCCAGCGAATCCAGCTTCTGCTTCACGCCTCCCTGCGGAACGCAGGTACCGCCGCCGCACGCCGCGGAGAACGATGCCACCGGGATCGAGGTCGGGCCGGTCAACGTGGTGTTGGCGGTATTGGCCCAATCCACATGGAACTTCCACAAGTTGAGCGAGTTCGCGCCGAAGTTGAGCATGTAGTTCGGCGAACCGGCCGGTGGCGCGGTGCTGCCATCGAGATCCGCCGGCAGTACGCCGCCATAGCTGGTGGAAAGCTGGAAGCACTGCTGCGTGGCGGCTGCGCCACTCAGCATCGCATTGCGGTCATAGGCACACAGCTTCGCGCCGGCGAAAGTGTTGCCGTTGAACATGTTGAACGTTTCGTAATACGCGTCGGGCCACACGCCCATCTTCGGATAGTCGGGGAACACGCTGCCGTAGGGGAACGCATAGCGATAGTACGCGCCGGTCGCATCGCTCGTGGCGGACACGGCCACGCACTGGTAGTAAGGCGCGGCGGTTACCGCGAACTGCGAGATCACCCAGCGATTGGCCGCCTTGTCGTACACGACCGTCGCATCGCCGTCATTGTCGGTTTCGCACGGGCCGCCAAAGCCTGACCACAACGTGTTGGATTGCACCGGGCCGTACACTACCGACTTGGTCGCCTTGTCGAACACAGCGAAGCCGGTGTTGACGATCTGCACGTACTGCGTCGCGCCCACCGCGCCATTGGTATCGGGCGGCGCGCTGTTCACCGTGAACGAGCCCTGCGGGCCGCTGAAACCATTGCCGACGCCGTCCACGCCCGAACCCAGGGTTGGCGCGAACGTGCCGCTGGCGCTGCCTTGCAGTGCGCCGTCGGGCGGATTGCCCGGACCATCGAGCCATGGAAGCGGATGCAACGGATGAATGCGCGGCCCCTTGGAAAAATCGTCGGGCCTGGGCATCGTGCCGCGCAACGAATGCAGCACGTCATGCTGCACGGCGGATGTCACCTCGGCATTGCCGTTGCCATCGGCGTGGACGCTGCCTGCGGCCAGGGCGATGACCGATCCCAACGCAATGCTGAGCCGGGTGATGCGGTGAAGAGCCATGTTCCCCTCCAGAAGATGCAAGTGATCTAACCGGTGACCTGGCTGCGTGACACGCGCACGCGAAATCTTTGAGCCGCGACTGACACAGCCGGGAATGCCTTGCCTTCCGCAACCAGTCGCTGCGTCCCCAGGGCAAGGTCGAAGGAACGTAACCGCTCGACCTTTCGCATGGCTTAGCGGGCGCGTGAAGGAATTGCGAAGCGTTGTCGCCAAGCGAGACGTCCATCGCATGACAGCGATGTCGACGGTCCTTCACGTCGTTTAGGCGCCAGCGGGAGTGCAGTGCCGCGGGCAAGTACGTGCGCGCACGCACGCGTCACCCACCCAGGAGAATCGCGACATGTCCGATCATGTATACAAGTCCGTCGAGCTGACGGGCTCATCGAGCAAGAGCAGCGATGACGCCATCCGCATCGCCATCGAACGCGCGTCCAAGACGATACGCGACATACGCTGGTTCCATGTCACCGACGTACGCGGCCACGTCGAAGGCGGCAAGATCGCGCACTGGCAGGTCACGCTGAAGATCGGCTTCACCCTCGAGGGTTGAGCATTGCGCGACCACAACGGCGCACGCGCGAGCCGCGTGCGCCGTGTCGTTGCCACTTTCGCGACGCGCAGAAAGCCACGCGTCAGCATGTTCCTCCACGAAGCCTTTCGCACTTGTTCTCGCATGAATTTGCGAGCGCGCACGAGTGCGCACTTCGGAATTTTGCCAATGCAGCGACGCACGCTTGCTGTGCTAGCGTCGAAATGGGGAGCGACCTTTTTTCCAAATCATGGAACGTGCTGGGGAGCACGCCAGGAACGGCGACCTTAAGGTGAGCAACCTCTCGCCCTGACGGGGCGATCACAACATTCCAGAGCTGGACATCAGCTCGACAAGAGGGAGAACAACTCATGCAGATGAAGAAATCCTCGCTGTGCGTTGCACTGGTTGCCGCGCTTGGTGTGATGACTTGTGCGCAGGCAACGGCGGGGACTCCATGGAAGACCACGGCGACCCACGCACATGAAATCGCCGCCACTGCCACAGCCGCCGACCTCGCCGATGCCGGCACGCCGGTGCACATCGAAGTGGTGATGAAACTGCAGAACCGTTCCACGCTCGACGACTTCATCGCAGCCTCGCACAACCCGAACAGCGCGGCCTACCACAGCAAGCTCAGCGCGTCGGATGCCGTCGCGATGTTCTCCCCCAGCGCCGCGCAGGTGCAGGCGGTGGTCGATCACCTGAGCAAGGCCGGCTTCAGCCACATCACGGTGGCGCCGAACCGCATGCTGATCTCCGCCGATGGCAATGCCGGCGCCGCGCAGGCCGCTTTCGCTACCCGCCTGATCAAGGCGCATGATGCCGAGGGTCGCGATGCCTACGCCAACATTGATGACGCCAAGGTGCCGGCGGAGCTCGCCGATTCCGTGCTCTCCGTCGTCGGCCTGCAGACCGTGTCGCACGCGCACACCATGCTCAAGCCGGCCGATCGCATCGGCACCCATGCCACCACCGGCGTGACGGGTCATAACCCAACCACCTTCCCCACCATCTACAACGCCGGCAGCACGCCGACGGCCTCGACCATCACGGTGGGCATCATCAGCGACGGCGACATGACGCAGCCGCTGAAGGACCTCACCGCCTTCACCACGGCCAACAGCCTGCCGGCCGTCAACACGCAGGTGATCGTGGTCGGCACGCCCGGCACCGACACCAGTGGCACGCCGGAATGGGACCTGGACAGCCAGGACATCGTCGGCATGTCGGGCGGCGTCGGCAAGCTGATCTTCTACGCCGCCAATTCGCTCAGCAACAGCGCGCTGACCGCGGCCTACAACCAGGCCGTCAGCGACAACCAGGCGCGCGTGATCAACGTGTCGCTCGGTGAATGCGAAACCAGTGCCTACAACGACGGTTCGATGGCCGCCGACGACCAGATCTTCGCGCTGGGCGTATCGCAGGGTCAGACGTTCTCCGTGTCTACCGGCGACTCCGGCTCCAACGAGTGCACCAAGGCACCGCGCGGCACCACGCCGAGCTATCCGGCGAGTTCGCCGTACGTGGTGGCGGTCAGTGGCACCACGCTCACCACCGGCACCGGCACCGGCAACAGCTGGGCTGGCGAAACGCTGTGGTCGAAGGCTGGTGGCAGCCCGAGCACGGTCGAACCGAAACCGAGCTGGCAGACGCAGGGCGGCGGCACCACGCGTGACGTGGCCGACGTCGCGATGGATGCCGATCCGAACTCGGGCTCCATCATCATCGTCAACGGCAGCAACGCGCAGTACGGCGGCACCAGCCTGGCCGCGCCGCTGTTCGCGGCCACCTGGGCGCGCATGCTCGCCGGACATTCCACGCTGGGCTTTGCCGGTCCGCATCTGTACCAGGTGCCGACCAACAGCTACCACGACATCACGTCGGGCAGTAACGGTGGCGAAACCGCGACCGTCGGTTGGGATTACGCCAGCGGCTTCGGCAGCACGATCGTGACCAATCTCAACAGCAATCTCTGAAGCCGTTGACGCAAATGTAAGCACGCGGGGCCTTCGCATCGAAGGCCCCGTTTTCTTTTGGCGAGAAAACAAAATGCGGCACGCGCGAACAACCACATGCTTGGCTCACAACAAAACACCACCGCTCTTTCGGGCGGTGGTGTTGGCGAGCCATGCGGTGGTGGCGATCAGAAACCGGCGGCGATATCGATGACCACGCCGCTGGAAATCAGCGTCAGGTAGAACTGGCCGCCATCGGCGCGCACCCAGCGGTAGCCCGGATCCGGACGGCGCAGGTGATACCGCTCGTAGTCGGTGACGTAGTAGTCGCGCGAATAGTAGTAGTCCGGCAGGCGGTCGCCCTTCTTGTACCAGCCCTTGTGCTTGCCGTTGTCGTGGCGCCCCTCGTCCTTGGGATTGTGCCCGCGGCCCTGGCCGCCGTCGTCCCAACGGGCATCGTCATCGTTGCCGCCGCCATTACCGTTGCCGTTGCCATGGCCGTTTCCGTGGCCGTGCCCCTGCGGCGAGGCAAGGACCACTCCGCTGCCTGCGAGCAGGGCTGCCGCAACGACGAATGAAAATAGGCGCTTCATGTTGACTCCGTACAAGGCGTGGAAATGTTCGATGGGCGCCGCCGTATTGAACTCAGCCGGCGCGGCGACAACATCGCACAAAAATTCGACCTGCGCGCCACGCGTCCTAAGGAAACGCTAAGCGAAGTCGCTATTTCCTCGCCCTCATTACGCTTCCACGCACACAGCTTCACGCAAGAAAACCCCTTGTTTTCTGCGACTTCGCGCACGGAAAGAACGGCTCCTTGACTGGCTGCTGAAGGATTTTTTTCTGGTTGCTGAACTTGCGCGCGCGCACTCTTTTCTTGCGCCGTCGAGTCCGCCAGTATCCGCGACCGAGGCCGTCGGGTGAGCATGCGTTTGCAGCACTACCGCGCGGCAGATGCGGAGTTCATCTGATGCCCTTGCGGCGCCTCGAAGGGAACGAATCATCACCTTCAAGGGGCAATCGATGAAAAAGCACGTACATGTACTCACCGCGTTGAGCGTGGCCGTTGGCCTGTGCATGGGCAGCTCGCTGGCGTTGGCCGACACCGCGCCGACCACGCAGACCGCACCGACGAGCGGACAGGAAAGCACCAAGCTCGCCTCCTCCTACACCACGTTCGCCGGCTCCACCACCAACGCACAGGCGCTGGTCACGGGCCTGCGCAGCGGCACCGCCATCGTGCTGGTGACGCCGGCAACGGCGACCACGCCTGCCGTGCAGACCACCTTTACCCCGACCACGGGCCAGATGGGCTACGGCAACGTCAACATTTCGCTGGCGCTGGCCCAGGCCGAGCTGACGGCGGCTGGCATCACGCAGCCGACGGCTGCGCAGCTCGAAGCCGCGTTGAACGGCGGCACGGTGACCGGTCCGAACGGCCCGGTGCAACTCACCGGCGTGCTCGCGCTGCGTGCCGATGGCCAGGGCTGGGGCAACATCGCCAAGGCGCTGGGCTTCAAGCTGGGCGAAATCATGAGCGCCGCCAAGGCCCATGGCCCCGTGCCGGATAGCGCCGACATCGCGCACGGCGAAAAGACCGACAAGGCCGGCCACGCCGACAAGGCGGACAAGGTCGCCAAGGCCGACCATCCCGACAAGGCCGACCGCCCGGACAAGCCGGATCATCCGGACAAGCCCGAAAAGCCGGAAAAGCCCGAGCGCCCCGACAAGCCCGAGCACGGCGGCCGCTGATAACAACAATTCTCGACTTGCGTGGAGGCCTCTCTTGGGGCCTCCCGTTTCTTTTGCTACGCCCTAGGAAGAACTCATGAATCTGAAGAACACCAGCACCCTATGCGCCCTTGGCGTTCTGGGCCTGATGGCGCAGGCAGCGCATGCCGATGACAGCTCGACCGTCAAGGTCGGCGCCGGCATCGACTACACCACCGGCAAGTACGGCACGTCGACCACGACCGACATCACGCAGGTGCCGGTGACCCTCGGCTACGAGATCGACAGCTGGTCGTTCAAGCTGGACGTGCCGTACATCCATGTGTCCGGTGCCGACAACGTCATCCCTGGCATTGGTCCGGTGAAGAACAACAACCCGAACGGTCGCGGCAAGGGCAAGGGCAACGGTAACGGCAACTCGCAGGGCGGCGGCACCACGCCGACGACCGCGACGACCGGCTCCGCATCGGGCCTGGGCGACATCACCGCGTCAGCCACGTACGAGGCCTACACCAATAGCGCCGCGCAGTTCGGCATCGATCTCACCGGCAAGATCAAGTTCGGTACGGCCGACGAGAACAAGGGCCTGGGCACCGGCAAGAACGACTACACCTTCAGCGTCGACACGTACAAGGGCTTCGGCGCGTGGACCGTGTTCGGCGGCGTGAGCTACACCTGGCTCGGCAGCTCGCAGTACATCCAGCTCAACGACGTGTTCGGCGCCAACGTGGGCGCGAGCTACAAGCTCGACACGCACAGCAGCTTCGGCGCGTACTACGACTACCGCGAGAAGGCATCGGACACCAGCTTCGCGCGCAACGAACTCACCGGCTACTACGCCTACAAGTTCGCCAGCGGCTGGAAGGCCCAGGCATACGTGACCAAGGGCTTCACCGACGGCAGCCCGGACTGGGGTGTCGGCGCGACGGTCGTTTACTCGTTCTGATCTACCCCCAACGATGTCGTGACAGCATCGGATGCGGGCTTCACGGCGGCGCCTTCGGGCGCCGTTCGTGTTTCAGGTACGCGACTCGACGTATCGCTTGAATACCTCGAGCGTTCCTGCCCAGTAGAACCGGAGGTGATGATAGATCGACGCCGTGGGAAAGCCGCTGGCTGAGAGCGACAGCAGCGTGCCGTCGCCCTCCGCTTCCATCACGAAATCGAGCGTGGTGTGGTTCGACGGCTGCGCCGGCAAGCCGGACAGCGAACTGAGATGGCTGTACGCCAGCCGCTTCATCGGTTCGAAGGCCAGCAGTAGGCCTGCATTTTCAAAGGGCACATGGTGAATGCCGCGCACGACGAAGCGGCTACCCACCTGCCACGTGGTTTCCACGTGCACGTGCATCGATGGATCGCCCATCCATGCGCCCATGTGCTCGCTGGATGCGAAATTGCTCCACGCCATCGCGACGGGCGCGGCGATCTGCACGACTTCGTTGAAACGCTCGGGAACAACGTTCTCTGGCATGTGACTTTGCCGACGCGTGGCAACACGCGTTCTGGAAGGGTCTTATAGCGCAATGGCGTTGCCGCTCGCCCGTGCCGGGGCGACACGCTCGCGCAGCCATGGGGCGAGCCAACTCGACCGCCTGCCACCGCTCGCCACGATCCGGCGAGCGATGGCGGCACCGTCACTCGGCGGCTATGGCGTTCAACTCGGCCAGCATCTCGTCACTCAATACCCGTTGCGAGGCCTGCATGTTCTCGCGCAGGTGCGCTATCGACGATGTGCCGGGGATGAGCAAGACGTTCGGCGAACGGTGCAGCAGCCACGCCAGGGCAAGCTGCATGGGTGTGGCCTGCACGCGCGCGGCCAGTGCGGACAATCCGGAAGATTGGATCGGGGTAAAACCGCCGAGCGGGAAGAACGGAACGAAAGCGATGCCCTGTCCTGCCAGTTCGTCGACCAGTGCATCGTCCGTGCGCTGTACCAAGTTGTACTGGTTCTGCACGCACACGATCGGCGTGATGCGCTGTGCCTCGGCAACCTGGGTCGACGTGACATTGCTCAGGCCCACGTGCCGCACGAGGCCTTCGTGCTGCAACTGTGCGAGCGCCTCCACCTGGCGTGCGATTGAACCTTCGCTGGGCTCGTGGATGTTGCCCATCACGCGCAGGTTCACCACGTCGAGCGCGTCGAGACCGAGATTGCGAAGGTTGTCGTGCACGGAACGGCGAAGATCCTCCGGCTCCTGCGCCGGAAGCCACGCGCCATCGCCGTCGCGCACTGCGCCGACCTTAGTGACGATGAGCAAATCGTCCGGATAAGGATGCAGTGCCTCGCGAATGATCTGATTGGTGACGTGCGGGCCGTAGAAGTCGCTGGTGTCGATGTGGTCGACGCCCAGCGCGACCGCTTCACGCAGCACGGCCAAGGCGGCGCCGCGGTCCTTCGGCGGGCCGAACACGCCTGGGCCGGCGAGCTGCATGGCGCCGTAGCCCATGCGGTTGATGGTTCGACCGGCGAATGAATAACTGAGAACGGGCGTAGACATGGGGGATCTCCTTGCGATGACACGCCCAATATGAGAGAGATTGCCCTGTCCGATAACCCCAATGAATCCGCACGGGCTGTGCGAAAAGGTAAACAATGGCCGTGGAGATGAATGACCTCGCCGCGTTCGTTTCGGTGGCGCGCGCCGGCGGCTTTCGGGATGCGGCTCGCACCGGCGGCATTTCCGCCTCGGGTCTCAGCACCGCGGTGCGACGGCTCGAAGCCCGCCTCGGCGTGCGATTGCTCAACCGCACCACCCGCAGCGTCGCGCCAACGGAAGCCGGCGAGCGGCTGCTGGAGCGCCTGACGCCCGCGCTGGCCGACATGGAAGCGGCGCTGGACGTGCTCAACCACTTCCGCGATCGCCCCGCAGGCACCCTGCGCCTGAACGTGCCGGCCGGCGTCGCGCGCACGGTGCTGCCGCCGATCCTGTTTCGCTTTCTCCAGCAGTACCCCGACATCCGCGTGGAGGTCACCGTCGAAGACAGCTTCGTGGATCTTCCATCGGCTGGCTGTGATGCGGGCATCCGCTACGACGAACGGCTGGAACCGAACATGATCGCCACGCCGATCGGCCCGCGCGTTCAGCGCTTTGCCACGGCGGCGTCGCCGGCGTATCTGGGCGCCCATGGCCGCCCGCAGCATCCGCGCGACCTGCTCGATCATGCCTGCCTGCGTGGCCGCTTTGCGGGCGGCGCCATGCCCACCTGGGATTTCGAGCGCAAGGGCGAAGTGCTGCGGCTGGATCCGACCGGTCCGCTCGTGATGCGGCCCGGTGCCGCCATCGACGTCGCGGTGGGCGCGGCGGTGGCCGGACTGGGCGTGATCCATCTGTACGAGGACATGCTGCGCCCGCATCTCGACAGCGGCGCACTCGAACCGATCCTCACGCCATGGTGGCAGGCGTTCTCGGGTCCGTTTCTCTACTACGCCGGACGCCAGCATCTACCTGCGCCGCTACGGGCCTTCGTCGATTTCGTGAAGAGCGACACGGCAAGCCATGCAGCCCCGCCGGCATCGGGCCACAAGGCCAGACCACGCCGCGCCTGAAGCACGCGGCCATCACGCCTGCGCTCCCGCTCTGCGCTACGCTGGCGCGAACGAGTGATCGGGAGGTTGCTGACATGCGTGCCCCCACCGGTTCCGTCGTCGGCCTCTGCGCCGCCTCGGCCACCATGAGCGCCCTCGGCATGGCTTTTCTCGGCTACTGGGGTGTGCACGAAGCATCGCCCTGGCACTGGCACGACGTGATCGCCGTCGTGCTCGCCTTCCTGGGTTTCGCTGCGTTGGCTTCCACACCGTGGATCGTCACCACGCCCGTCGAGCACGAAAGCGAAGAGCGTATCGTGGCCGCGCGCCGCACCTTCGCCATCGGCACGGCGATGATCTGGCTGGCGGCGCTGATGACCGTGATCGGTTAATGCCGCGCAAAGGCGCTCGCTAGAAGTAGCCACGCGAGGGTTCTTCGACGACCAGCTTGTCTCGCACGCCCGTCACGCCAGGCACGTTTTCCACCAGCACGCGCAGCGCATCGCGCATGGCGACGTTGGTGACCACGCCATCGATATCGACTGCGCCCTGCGTCACGTCGACCTTGATGGCCGAACGGGTGATCCACGGACA
Source organism: Dyella jiangningensis (assembly GCA_000632805.1). Taxonomy (GTDB): domain Bacteria; phylum Pseudomonadota; class Gammaproteobacteria; order Xanthomonadales; family Rhodanobacteraceae; genus Dyella; species Dyella jiangningensis. The sequence goes on from CP007444.1 coordinate 3,220,100, forward strand.
ACGCAGCATTTCCTGGTCGATGTTGCGGCGGATATCCGCATCGGACGCGTGGACCGTGGACTCTTCTTCCGGCAGCGCCTGGAGAAAGGCACGCATGAGATCGGCGCGGCTGAGGATGCCGGCGAGCTTGCCCTGGCGCACCACCGGAAGGCGCCTGACGCGATGCTTCTCCATCAAGGCGACGGCGTCGGCCAAGGGCGCGGACTCCTCGATCGTCACCACGTCGCTGCTCATGAGGTCGCCCACGTGCCGGCTGTGGGTTTCCACATATTCCTTGGCCACGCGCTGGGGACCGACCACGATCTCCAGCCAGCGCGGCCGGTGGCGATCGGTGCCCATCTCGGCGCGCCGAAGCAGATCGCCTTCGGTAAGGATGCCCACCAGCTTGCCATCCTTGTCCACCACCGGAAGGCCACTGACCCTCGCGCCCAGCATGATGCGCATGGCCAGGGCCACGCTGTCGGTGACCAGTGCGGTGCGTACCTGCGCGTTCATCACATCGCTGACGTTCATGGATCTGACCTCGCCAATGAAAGGGTGTTGCCGTATGACCCGATGGCAGCTGGCGCAACGTCTGCACCTCGCCACCGATCGGGCGAGCTAATGCAGGTCCAGTGTGTGGATGACCTGGGTGTGGTCCCGTGGATCCAGCCGACAGTGAAATCCCAGGTAGCCGGCAAGATCGCGCATGGGCTGGTTCTCCGCGGCATCGATGGAAAACATCTGTGCAAAGCCATGGATGCGCGCGGTGTCGATGAGGTGACGCATGAGCAACACGCCCAGGCCCTGGCCCTGCCACTCGTCGGCAACGGTGACGGCGCACTCGCAACGCCTGCCACCGTCTTCGGCGCTGTACCGGCTTATGCCGATTTCGCGCAACGAGCCTCCTTCGTGGATGAGAGCAACGAACGCCACCCGACTATGCCCATCGACATCCATCAAGGCGTCGACAAGCGAGGCGTTGGCCTGGTTGAAGCTTTCGAGGAAGCGCATGCGTCGCGCCTGCGGGGAAAGGCGCGCGAGAAAAGCTTCCTCGTGCGCGCGGTCATCCGCGCGCAGCATGCGGATGAGCACGGGCGTTCCATCGTGAAGCGGCTCGATCCAGTGATCCCCTTCAATCGGGTTCAGGAATGGCAGGAAAGGCCTCGGCGCTTCGGCGAGGCAGGGTATCGGCCTGGGCATACACAGACACCGTCAAGCATGAGGCCACCGGACCGCTCCGCGATCGCGACGCCACGGTTTGCACGCGCATCCTGCATGGCTTCGTTCTACGCCACGCGCTCGTCGCCAAGTTGATCATCGTCAGTTTCGGCGCATGGCGCCGATGGCGGACGCCATGTCTTCACGCGATCCATGCAAATGGCGGCCAGCCGGCGCCGCCATGCATGGCGGATTTTCTTGGGATGCAACATGACGGGTTTGCGCGCTCGAACTGACGGCGGTCAACTCGCATCGGCCTGTGGGGATGCAAGCTCGCCACGACCTGCCACGGTGGCATGGCTACGTCCAGTGCGTACATGCCGCCGCGCTTTCCTCGCACGGAGCCTCACCATGTTCAAGCACATCCTGTTGCCCACCGATGGGTCCGACCTCTCGCTGCGCGCCGTGGATATCGGTATCGGCCTGGCCGCCAGTTTCGGCGCCAAAGTGCTGGCCTATCACGCCATGGAGCCCTTCGCCACGCTGCCCTACTACTCCGACGCCATGGCGTTTCCCGAGGACGTGTATCTCAACCAGGCCCAGGAACATGCGGCGTATTACCTGCAACAGGTGCGCGAGCGGGCGAAGGCGGCGCACGTGGAGTGCGATGCCATCTACGAGTTCGAGCATCGCCCGTATGAAGGCATCGTGCGCGCGGCGCATGATCGCCATTGCGACCTCATCGTGATGGGCTCACACGGACGCTCGGGCCTGGACAAGCTGTTGCTCGGCAGCCAGGCCAACAAGCTGCTGCTGGCAGCCGACGTCCCGGTACTGATCTGCCACTGATGCAGCAACACCTCTATGGGATGAGCACCGCGGCACCCTGCAGTGCGCCGTGCCGAAGATCATCGAGCGCCTCATTGGCCCGCTCCAGCGCGTACCTGCGCACGTGCGACACCACATGGGCCGAGGCCGCCGCCGCCAGAAACGCATGACCGTCTTGGCGGGTGAGATTCGCGACGGACAACAGGCGCCGCTCCTCCCACAGAAGACGATAGGGAAAGCTCGGGATATCGCTCATGTGGATGCCGCCGCACACCACGCTTCCGCCCTTGCGCACCGCACGCAACGCCAGCGGAACCAGTTCGCCGGCGGTGGCGAAAATGATTGCCGCATCCAGTTCGAATGGTGGCCGCTGCGTTGATGCACCGGCCCACGCGGCGCCCAGCGATCGCGCGAACGCCTGGGCCTCCTCGTCGCCTTCGCGGGTGAAGGCGCATACCTGTCGTCCCTGCGATGTCGCCACCTGGATCAGCAGGTGCGCGGCTGCGCCAAAGCCATACAAGCCGATCCGCTCGCCATCGCCCGCCAGCGACAAGGCGCGGCCGCCGATCAGGCCGGCGCACAGCAACGGCGCCGCTTCAGCCGCATCGGGATAGAGGGACTTGGGCATGGGCAGGCAGAACGCCGCTCCCGCGAGCACATGCGTGGCATAGCCGCCATCGCGGTTGCAGCCAGTGAAGACCGGGCGATCGCAGAGATTCTCCTGACCGCGCAGGCAATAGAAGCATGCGCCGCAGGTTTCGCCCAGCCACGGCACACCCACCTGCTCGCCCACTCGCGGCGATGCCACGCCCTCGCCCACCGCTTCCACAGTGCCCACGATCTCGTGTCCCGGAACGATGGGGTAACGCGCCTGGGGCAGCTCACCGTCCACGACATGCAGGTCGGTCCGGCATACGCCGCAGGCGGCGATGCGCAGAAGCACCTCGCCCGCGCCGGGCGGTGGCAGCAGGCGCTCGATCAGTGACAACGGCTGCCCGGGCTTGCTCAGGACCATCGCTTTCATGCGTATCTGCCTTTCATCGAAGCGGCAAACGTTCGCGGGTTTACGGTGTCTGCAGATAATCATCCACCGCACTGCCCAGGGTGGGATGGAAACGGTGGTCGCCCATGATGTCGGCGAGTTCCAGGCGCCTGAGCTTGTCGCGCACCGGGTCCTTCATCTCGGCGAAATGCAGCGCGATGCCACGCTCGCCGAGCGTGCGGTGCAGGTCGCGCAACATGTCCGCAGCGGTAACGTCGACACTGGTGACAGGTTCCGCTGCGATGACAATGCGTCTCACCGGCGTGGGCGACGCATCGATCGCTTCCAGCATGCGTTCCTGGAACAGCTCGGCATTGGCGAAGAACAGCGGGGCGTCCCAACGGAACAAGACGAGTCCGGGAATGCGCGTGGCGGTGGGGTAACGCTTGGTATCGTGGTAGCCGCGCAAGTTGTCCACCCGCCCAAGCACGGCGTAATGCGGCCGCCAGGCGTCCCACAGGAATTCGAGCACGGCAATCACCACGGCAATGCAGATGCCGGGAATCGCCCCGAACACGGCCACGCCCACGAAACAGGCAATGGACAACCAGAATTCCCAGGGCTGGATGCGATAGATGCGCCGCAGGTCAGCAAACTCGAACAGGCCCAGCGCAGCCGCAATGACCACCGCGGCCAACGCGCTGTTCGGCAGATGACGCATCAGGCTGGGCGCCGCCACCAGCACCACGGCGACGGCCAGCGCGCCGACCACGCCGGTGAGTTGACTGCGTGCGCCGGCGGCTTCGGCCACGGGTGTGCGCGAGGAACTGCTGCTGATCGGAAAGCCCTGGAAAAAGCCTGCCGCCAGGTTGGCCGCACCGAGGCCGACCATCTCCTGGTTGGGATCGACGCGGATATGGAAACGCGCCGCGTACGTGCGCGAAAGCACGCTGGTATCGGCGAACGAAATCAGCGCCACTGCGCATCCGCCAAGCACGATCTTCACCACGTCCGCGCCGCTTGCCCAAGGAAAAACCAAGGCGGGCAAACCCTGTGGGATCCTGCCGAGCACTTTCACGCCCATGGCATCGAGCTTGAACAGGCTGACGCATAGCGTGGCCAGCACCACCGCGATCAGGATGCCCGGCACCCGCTCGAAACGCTTGAGGAAGAGGATAAGCACGAGGCTGCCCGCCCCCACCGCGAAGCTGTACCAGTTGGCCTGTCCGCCGGAGATTGCCGTACCCAGGCTCATGATCTCGCGCAGTGGCCCCTGGTCCTCGACCGAGATGCCGAAAAACTTGGGCAACTGGCTGATCAATACGGTCAACGCGATGCCGTTCATGTAGCCATATCGAATCGGCTTGGACAGCAGCTCGGTAATGAAGCCAAGACGCAGCAGGCCAAGCACGATACAGAACAGGCCCGAGACCACCGCCATCATGCTGGCCACGGCGACGGCACGCGCCGGGTCGCTTCCGGCGATGACCACCACGACCGAGAGGATCGGCGCCGCGAGCGACGAATCCGGCCCCAGCACGAGAATCCGGCTCGGACCAAACACGGCGTAGGCCAGCAACGGGATGATCGTTGCGTACAGGCCATACACGCCGGGTACACCGGAAGCTTCCGCGTAGGCAATGCCCACCGGCACCAGCATCGTCGTCAGCACCAGGCCGGCAGCGATATCCCTTGGCAGCCATGCGGCCTGATAGTGCCGAAGCATCAGCACGCCGGGCAGCCAACGCAGCCATCCCTGCGTCGCGTCCGAAGCCGTTTCGCCCTGGGCGATGGAACCGTCGGAAGGCATGCGACCATCCCACATCGAGACACAGTACGGCAGATCATAGGCCCGCCGGCATGTGGCGACCACAAGCATGAGGCATCGCGCCACGCACCGCTTGTCTCGCAGCGCGACGCAACCTGGCGCCGACCGTAGTTCTACCTATGCCGCCAGCGGTAATTGTTCTGCCGCTGCGTGCGCCACGGCATATTTCTTCTTCATGGGCCTTCGCATTGCGGAGCACGCTTCCGGCTCCGCGAAACAAGCTCATCCGCTGACAGACCTTGTGCCCGATGGTGCCGACGTCGCATCGTCGATACCGCCCGCATCGACGGCAACGCCAGCGAAGCCATTCCTCCCGCTTATGCGCGCCTCAACCGGCTGCAGAAGCCGGTTCGCATGCATGTGTTGATCGACTGCCTTACATCGATGCTTCAGCACTAGCACGAGACATGCATTGAACTTCGCGTCACCAGCCCGGAAGAAAGGTTTTGTGCGCCCAGCGTGAAGAAGGATGAAACCCTGCGAATAGTGCATGCCGGGAAGGCATGAAGTCGACGAAGGGTTGACACCCGTGCCGTGACCATCGGTTCGACCGTGCGCCAGACGCATCGCGACGCATGGCGATCACCACCATGGTCAGGTGTCGCAACGATGAGCCATCTCAGGACCGAACTGGGAATACGTGCCCTCAGGGCACAACTGGGCACGCAGTTTCGCCGCCACGGTCCGGTGATCGACACCCTGCGCCTGTCGGTGATGGAGCTGGAACAGCAGACCGATGACCGCGATGTCGATTATCTCCATGACCGCCTGATGGGCGTGCTGCACAAGTGGCGCATCAACCTGCTGATCCAGTCCAATCCCTGGCTGATCCTGCAGCGGGCTTTCTACAGCCGCCCATCGCATCTGGTCGGCCCCAGCCTGCTGGGAAACATCATCGTCACCGACGACGGTCGTGCCGCGCGTATCGCCGAAGTGGTGACCAGCGACGTAGCCCCACGCGACATGGCCTCGCTGCTGCCCCGCGAGGCTGTCGGTCGTCTGGTCGTTTCCGAGGAAGACCAGGTGCCCAAGGTGTGCGTGCTGTGTGGGCGCGCACCGGAAACGTCCGCCGTCGCGCTCGCGAGCATCGAACCGTTGGAAGGCCTTGCGCTGATGAAGGCGCAAGCGCCTGCCGAAGAGCTTGAGACCTACCGCGGTGCCTCGATCGTCCACGCGCTCGGCCTGGGAAACCGGTTACGCGCGATCGATGTCACGCATCGGCGCAGCGCGGTGCAGATCGCATCCATCCTGCAACCCGTTCCGCTGGCCGTCGGACGTCCGAAGCGGAGCCGACGCAATGGCCATCCGCGCGAGTGGCGCTGGAGCATTGCTTCGCCCGGAAGCCCCTGACGCAATGATCCCGGCGAATGCCATTTATAGCGTGCTGTTCGATACCGGCAGCGAAATGGTGCAGCTCAGGCCGTCGGGCCCGAGCACATAGGTGGTCTTCGCGTTGAGCTGGTATGGCAGCGCCTGCTCGATGAGTTCCCTGGCACGCGCAAAAGGGCGACGAGCCGATCGTTGAATCGGTCGTGGAAGTCGCCAAGGTTGACGCTGGTACGCGCTGTCTTGTCGGCCATGGAATGAATCACGCCCATGAGGTTGCGGATGCGATGCTGCAGTTCGGCAATCAACACTTTTTGCCGTTCTTCCACGCGCAGCCGCTCTTCGTTTTCCTGATGGCGTGAAATGATGATGGCCGCGGCATGACCTGGCTCAACGGAAGCGCCGGTGCGCCGGCGTCGCCCGCGGCATGCCCTTGGCCGACGAGAAAACCTGCGTATCGCACGATGCAGTAGTGCACCTCGCAAAAGCGGGACAGGTGCACGAACAGGCGTTTCTTGAAGAGCGAAGGCAGTGGGATTGTCGAGGTAGCTCGACTTGGCGAACGCCCAGAGTTCGTCGAGCAGACCGGCAGCCGTGGGCGCGCGAAAGAAATTCGGCAACACGCCGAGTCGAGCCGTCACCTCGTCGGCGAAGCTTTCGCTGGCATCAGGACGTTCGCCTGCGATCATCCGGCCACCTCGGGCCCGACTCTGCTGACCGGCGTGCAGAGGCGGCGCTCTGGCGACTACACGACGTTGGGAAGAGTTGCCTGAAACTGACGGCATCCCGCCATAAGAAGTTCGCCAGCCGGGGACGTTGAGAGCGTGCGTGAATTCGGCGTCGACGTCACAGCAGTTCGTGAGCCTGGCGCAAGGCTTTCGAGCGGCGATCAACACATGGATCACGCCGCAGCCATCAGCACGGCGGCATCTTCTCCTTCCGCGGGTTATGCCAACCGCCATGTCGTGCCGTGATGACATCGGCGGCCTCCGGCCCCCAGCTTCCGGGCGCGTACTCGTGCACGGGCTCCGCGTCATCCAACACCGGATCGAGCACCGCCCACGCCGCCTCCACGCTGGCGTCACTGGTGAATCGCGAGGGATCACCCCGTATCGCCTCGCCCAGCAGTCGCTGGTAAGGCTGTTCTTCGCCCACCGATTGGTGACGAGCCACCAGCTCGACCGATTCGCCGCGCATGCGCTCTCCTGCCCGCTTCACCCGCGCGCCGGTCGCAAGGGTGACGTCGGGACCGAGGCGAAACCGGAAGTAATTGGTCTGTGCCGCGGTGCCGGCATCGAACACGGCAAGCGGCGGCTCTTTCAGCGTGACCATGACTTCACAACTGGTGAGTGGCAGGCACTTGCCGGTGCGGATGAAGAACGGCACACCTGCCCAACGCCAGGTGTCGATCTGCAAGCGCAGCGCCGCGAAGGTTTCCACGCGGGAATCGGCCGCGACGCCTTTTTCCTGGCGATAGCCGCGAAACTGGCCACGTACCACCTGGCTGGGCTTCAACGGCCGCATGGCCTGGAACAGGCGAAGCTTCTCGGCTCGCATGGCCGCCGGCTCCTGCCCCAGCGGCGCCTCCATCGCCAGCAGGGCCGTGACCTGCAACAAATGGTTCTGCACCACGTCGCGCAACGCACCCACGTCGTCGTAGAAGCTGCCGCGTCCCTGGATGCCGAAATCCTCCGCCATGGTGATCTGCACGTTGTCGACATAGGTACGCGACCACACCGGCTCCAGGAAGGTATTGGCAAAGCGGAAATACAGCAGGTTCTCCACCGCCTCCTTGCCGAGGTAATGATCGATGCGGAAGATCGCCGATTCCGGAAACACTTCGTGCAGGGTGCGGTTCAAGCGCTTCGCCGATTCGAGGTCGCGTCCGAAGGGTTTCTCCACCACGATCCTCGCGCCTTTCGCACAGCCCGATTTCGCGAGGCACTCGACCACGGTGCCGAACATGGCGGGTGGGATGGCCATGTAATGAAGCGGGTGGCGAGCCTTGCCCAGGGCCTGCTTCAACCGCGCGTACGTGTCCGGATCGTTGTAGTCGCCATCGATGTATTGCAGCTGCGCGGCGAGCCTGTCGAATGCCACGGCATCCACACCGCCATGCTCGCGCAGGCTGCTGCGGGCACGTTCGCGCAACTGGTCGAGCGTCATGCCACCGTGTGCCACGCCGATGATGGGCATGCGCAAGTCACCCGCGGCAATCAGTGCCTGCAACGCGGGAAAGATCATCTTGTAGGCAAGATCGCCGGTCGCGCCAAAGAAGACGAACGCATCCGAGGTCGGAACACTCATCGCCATCAGCCTCCATCTCATGAACCCAATGCCGCTCAACCCTCGCTTGGCGCGCGTCAATGGCAGGCATGGCTCGCATGGTCATCGCGTGATGCCGCGGCCGATCATTCACGTATCTCGGTAGCGGAGACCTCCGTCGCCTACCATGCGGGGCATGGTGGAAGTGAAGTGGACTCGCGCAAAATCATGCGGCGCTACCGTGCCCGAGCGCTGGCGGGCGCATCTGGTCAAGCCATGGGTGTCGTGCGAGTTCGCGTGGCTGGTGCGCGGTGGCGATGGCTGGCATCTGGAACTGATGGGTCCGGACCTGGGCATCCGGCAGGTGGCCATCTATCGCCGTCCGGAACATGCGATGCGGCACGTGGCGCGATGGATCAAGTCGCGCTGGCAACGCACGGTGCCCGCGTGCGACATGGATGATCCGAGAGAACGCGCTGGCCGCCGCCAATCGCACGCACTGAAGCATCGGCTGGCCATTCGCATCCACGAGATGACTCACCCGACGGAGTGAGTTCGTCAGGGCGCGCTCGCCTTGAACACCGCGTATCCAACCTCGGCGACCTGCTTGAGCACATGGTCGGCATCCAGCCCCTTCAGCTCCACCCCCGACAGGAGATCGGCACCCTGGAGATGGAGCGCGAGATCCGCATAATCCGGCCCGGCGGGAATGGTTGCGCTCGCCAGCGGGCGCCCCGCGGGAATGGCAAGGAAACACGCCTGGTTGACACCGCTTCGGTAGATATCGAGCAGCATGCGGCTCTCCGTATGGATGACTGGATCCACACGCATATACACGACGCCGGTGGTGCACCCCGTGACGAATCGCATGCATGCCCGCCGTAACGTCAGTGAACGGGCTCTTGCATTTTCGTTTCATCGCCACTGGACAGGATGCTGCATAGATTGGCATTGCGTTCGATGCCTGGGCGCTCGGGATCGCCCCTCCCGGCTCTGCAGCCCGCGGACGACGCCTCGGGGCAGCGCGACCTCCGGTCCGCTGCCCCGACTTCTGTCACCACGAGGAACGCGCGCCCCTTCATGACCGACCATGCGCATGACATCAGCGTTCTCAATGGTCTCATCGAGGCCATGCTGGACAGTTGCGAGGGCTATCGCGAGGCCGCGGAACAGGCAAAGAACGTGATGATGGCCGAGCTGTTCAGGCATTGGTCCACGCAGCGACGCCAGGTCACCGGGGAGCTGCGCGAGACGGTGCGCGCACTCGGCGGCGACCCGCAGGAGGACGGCACGGTGCTCGCCTCCGCCCACCGCGTCTTTCTCGATCTTCGCGCCCACATGAGCAGGACAAACAAGGCCGTGGTGCAGGAAGTCGAGCGCGGCGAGGACCACATCAAGTACAAGTTCGAACGCGCCTTGATGGACCGGAAGATCGGCGTGGTCGCGCGCCTCGCCGTCCAGTCCGCTTACGTCTCGGTCAAGTCCGGCCACGACGACATGCGCAATCTCAAGCGGAGCTACGAATAGAGCTCGATCGACAACCGGATCCAGCCCATGCACAACAGCACGAAGGCCGGAGGGAACGATGGCTCATCCATCATGGGGCGATCCGGATCCGGCGGCACCCGCGTACTGGTCCACGGCCCCGCTCATTTCGACGAGGGTCTGCTCCATGGACTTCACGCCGTAGGGATAGAACGATGACTTGTCGCCAGCATCCCACTGCTGCTTGAGGCCCGGCTCGTCCAGTGCCCAGTCGTGGCGAATGGAATGCGTCAGCTCGCGCAGTTCGTCGTGCAGCTCGGCCGTCGACGGCCGCCCCCAGTAGTAGTAACCGTTCCAGACGCGACGCAGCTCGAGCCGGGGCGCGAGAAGAAAGGTGTGGGGGATCATTGGATCATGCTCGGGATCGGTGTACTCCCGGATGTCCAAGTCATCACGCACGTGCTTCTCCTCATCATAGAGAAAGGGATAGTGCGCACCCAGCTGCTGCCTGAGGTTGTTGGTGGTGTGCCAATCGTCGGTGGTAATGACCACGAGCTGGCAACTGCCCACGACCAGCTGCGCATGAAAGCGCGTGAGTTCCTTCAACTGCTCGCGATCCTTGGGGCAGAAGAATCCGCGGATCAACACGATCAGCATCGGGTCCTGCTCGGTCTGCAGGTCGGAAAGCCGACGCAAGGTTTTCGTGTGGTCGGGCAATACATAGTCCGGAAACGGCTTGCCCGGAACGATCTTGGGATTCATGGCGACGCAACGTAGGGCACATCGTGTAGGCGAACGATCAAGGTCGATACAAGAGAACGTTCACGACAGCCGCATCTCCCATGCGCCGACATGAATGATCGCCATGCGCAACGCAAGCATTCGCATACATCGCCCGTAACGGTCGGTTCGCACCTGCGTCACGCACGACGACGGACCATCCGTCCATCCGCCGAGAGGAGGGTGCACCATGTCGAGCAGAGACCGAAAAGACCTTGGCCACGCCGATCCCCACAAGACGGAAACGCCCAAGGAGCGCGAGCAGCGCAAGAAGAAAGAATCAGAGAACCACGAAGAAGCGCTGCAGGAAACCTTCCCGGCCAGCGACCCCGTATCGCCTTTCATCCCCGCCAAGGCGCCGGAGTGAAGACACATCGGCGCCAGCTACACCCTTGATTCGAGATCGCCATCATTGGCCAAACCACCGCGGCCCTCTCGGGCACGTCGCATAGGACCGAGGCGTGAAAGAACACCCCCAAGTAGCGCCTGGCAGCACTCGGACAGCGTAATTTTACGGATGCCCGGCCTCACGCCTGGTGCGAAGATCCCCGCTACGGATGGCAACGCTTTCAAGGACCAGGGGCGCTTCCACGCAACTTCACGGCCAGAGGGGAAACATCCAATGATCAAGTCTCCGATACTGTGCGTATTGGGCGCGGCGCTGTTGATGGTGGGCTGCGTATCGCAACAGAAGTACGACGAATCGCAGCAACGCAATGCCGAACTCGAAGCGCAATACAAGCAACTCAACGAAACCATGGGCACCGAGGTCGCGTCGCGCGACATGAGCATCCAGCGCATGCAGGACGCCATCAAGGTATCGCTCAACGACCAGCTGCTGTTCCCCTCGGGCGGATGGGAAATATCGGCCCAGGCCAAGCAGAGCATCGCCAAGATAGCGGCCATCCTCGCGCCGCATCAGAAGAACAAGATCAACGTCAACGGCTACACCGACAGCACGCCGATCGGTCCTCAACTGGCGGCGCAGGGTGTCACCACCAACATGATCCTGTCGCAGAAGCGCGCCGACAACGTGATGCAGTACATGATCTCCCAAGGCGTGAAGCCCGAACTGGTCGCGGCTCACGGCTACGGCGAACAGAATCCCATCGCGTCCAACGACACGGCGGAAGGCAAGGCGCAAAACCGTCGCGTGGAACTCACCATCGCGAGCAAGTAGCGCTTCCAGAAGAGACGGGGCACGCTCGGCGACGAATGGCGCCCCGTCTCTTCCTGCCGTCAGCCGATCACTTCGGTTGTGCCCTGCCGGTCAAGCGCGTTTTCCCGCCACGCCCTATTCCGGATAGCGCGCGCCTGCTCCCGGCTTCACCGCCCGAACGGCGGCGATCATGGTGATCGCATCGACCATCACTCTTTCCAAACCGGTTTGGCCACGCCAGTCAGACGCGTGAACCTGTGGACGCCGGAGCAGAAATTTCCCGCATCACGCGGGGCAACGTTGGTTGCGTATTTGCCGAGCCAGCCCAAGCCAGGGGGCGCTTGTCCGTAGTTTTACGTAGAGGGACCGGGCGCAGGCGCGTTCCCGCGCCATCGGAAGCCGCCCGTTTCCTGAGCAAAGCGCGCCGAGCAGCGAAAGTTCGAGCCTGAACAGGCTTTTACGTAGCCCTTAACGCATTCGGCCATCACGCTGGCGGTGGCAAATGACCGCAATCGCGGTCTAAGATGCGCCACGTCTTCAAGACGAGGGAACCCGCATGGAACAGCGAGCTCACCCGGTCTCTTACGCACTGACGGTCACGCGCGCGATCAAGGAACTTGCGAGCGATGCCGTCAGCGAAGGCGTGCTGCCCGAAAGCATGGCCGCCACGATATCGAAGGCCGCGACCGAGGCCGCGCTGTCGCTCGGTCTTTTCATCGTGTCCAAAGGGCCGCGCATCACGCATCAAAGCGCCAAGGCGATCGAAAGCGCACGCGTCGATCTGGAAGCGCTGGCGGAACTCGCGGGGCTGGTTCGCACCTACAAGCTCACACCGAAAAACGCCGTGCACGTGGCGCTTGCCATCAGCTACACGGTCGGGCAGGCCGAGAATCGCTTGCGGCTGGCGGAAGACCTCGTGTCCTGAGGGCGCACATAGGCTGCTGGCACGGCGGCCAGCACTCGCGGCCCGCCCGACAGCAAAAGAACATGACATTGCTCAGCCTGCGCGAAACGCTGCGGCAGGACGACGGCGACGTGCACGCCAGAACAACAGGCCCGTCACCAGCATGAAGCCTGGCAGCAGTGCGCTGATGGCGAGCATGACGCGCCACAGGCCACCACCCACGGCGCCGGCGTGGATCGGGAACAGCGCATTGGCCAGGCGCGCGCCTGGCCCCAGGCGCGTCGCATCTTCACCGCCGATGACCTTGGCCGCATAGGGATCAAGCCAGAGTGTGCTGCGCCCGTTGGGATTCCATTCGCCGGGCTGGCGCACGCGCATCATCAAGGCGTGGCCTTCGCGAACGGGAAGACTGATGCGCGTGATCGCCGCGTCTGGCGCGGCCGCCTGCGCGGCAGCCAGCACGTCGGGCCATGAGACCTTCGCCGCGACGCTGTCGATGCTCGGTGGTTTGGCCGGCAGCGGTTCGCCAAACCATTGGATGAGTGCGGTACGCACGGCGCCGCGATAGGCCATGGTGGTGCCGGTGCCGATGGTGATGAGCAGCAACGGAAACGCCACCACGCCCACCATGCGATGCCAGCTTGCCCAGCGGAGAATCGGCGGCCTCGCATGCGGCCGCAGGTGCGTCACCGCGCGGCGTCGACCCGGCCAGTACAGCCATATGCCCGAGCACAGCATGAAGAGACCGGCGAAGGCGACGATGCCGAGCACGGTTTCACCGGTGGGGCCACTCAACAGGTGGGTGTGCCAGTCGAGCAGGATCAGTAGCGGATCGCGCTTGGCCGATCGCGTGAGCAGCAGTCGTCCATCGGCTGGATCGAAATAGAGCCGATCGCGATTCTTCGCGCTGCCTTCGAAGGCCGTGATCGCTTCGTCGGGCAACGTGATGCTGCGCAACGACTTGCCCTCGTCGCTGGCAAGGATGCGATCAAGCGTGCGTCCCAGGCTGGCGGAATCCGGCACTGCGCGTCCTGCCAGCTCGGGGTGCGTAATCGCGAGCAAGGGCTGCTCGAACACCAGCACGCCGCCGGCCAGCGTCACCAACGACAACAACACGCCGAGGCTCAACCCCAGCCACAGGTGCAGCGTCTTCAGCACGTGTCGCGTGCGGCGCTTGGCGGGTTGCGGCGCGCGTGCCATGGCGTCTCCGTCAGAACTCAATGGATGCCTGCACGTAATACGTGCGTGGCTGGCCGACATAAAGGCCGTCGTTGTTGTCGGTGGAGCGCGTGAAGTAGCGGCGATCGAAGATGTTCTTCACGCCCACGCCCAGCCTGAGGTTGGACAGCGTAGGACCGAAGGCGTATTCGCCGCGAAGGTTCCAGGTGGTCCAACCCGGGATATTGCCGAGGTCGCCGTTGGGCGTGCCTTCCGTCTGATACACCGTGGGGTGCGCGGGATCGAAGCTCGGCGAGCCGGGCGAGTGCTGACGCGACTGCGAGAACGCATCGAGATTGAACGTCCATGCCGCGCGGCTGTAGCGCACGCCCAGGTTCGCAGTGCGGCGCGAGTAGAACGGCAGGTCGCGCCCGGCGAACGAGCCGTACTTGTAAATGGCATGCGTGTAGGTCGCCGTGCCCCACAGGCTCAAGCCCTGCAGCCTTTCGTCATAGGCGCCCAGATCCACATGACCACCGGTCTCGATGCCCTTGTGCGTGGTGGCGCCCAGGCTGGTCCAGCCGTCCACCGAATCGGGAACATCCGGCAGCTTGCCCACGTACTGCAGCTCGTGATCGAAGTTGATGCGGAACAGCGTGATTTCGCCGCCCCACGCGCCCTTGTCGTAGCGCGTGCCGATCTCATAGGTGCGCGCCTTTTCCGGCTGCAGGCCCTGTGCGAACTGGCTGCTCGAATCCTTCTGGCTGATCTGGAAGTACTGCAGCGCGCCGAACGACGTCTCGGCATTGGCGTACAGCTTCAGCGCATCGGTGAGGTGATAGATGACGTTGAGCGAAGGCAGCGGCTGCGAGTAATGCTCGCGGCGGAAGGTCGGGCCCTTCACGATCACCGTGGCGCTCGGGTGCGCCTGCCACCAGCTATTGATGCGCTCGTAGCGCAGGCCGGGCGTGATGGTCCAGTTGCCGACGTTGATGGCGTCGTCCACGTAGACCGCATTGGCCTCGTTCGAGCCGGTGTTGTTGCCGGACAAGACATAAGGCGCCTGGTAGATGCCGCTGTCGAACGGCGTGTAGTTCAGCGGCGAAACGAACTTGGTGTTGCGCAGCGTGCGCTCGTTCATCCATTCGGTGAGGTAGCGGTAGCCTACGCTGATCTCGTGCGTCCACTGGCCCCAGTCGAACAGCTGCGAATAGCGTGGTTCGATCGCGAAGGTATGGTAGTTGCGTGGGTACGCGTTGAGCTGGTGCGTGTACAGGCCGGTGCTGGCGTTCTGCGTGATGGTCTCGATGTGGCTGCCGCGGAAACTCTCGGTGTAATAGGTCTGCACCTCGAAGCTGCGGCGCTCGTCCTTATGGCTGTAACGCAGCACCGCATCCTGGCGGCGGCCGTGGAAATCATCGAACGGCCGGCGCGACTGGAACGGGTCCGCATCGTAATCGGCCTGCGTCAGGCCGCCGGGCATGCCGGCCTGCCCGTCGTAGTAGTGCAGGCTGCCGCTGATCTCGTCGGTGGGACTGAATGCGTACTTCGCCTTCAGCATCACATCGTCGATGCTCTCGTTGTCCTGCTTCTCGCGGTAGCCGGGGCCGTGCGAACCGTTGTAGAGCAGCGCCACGCCCAAACCCGAGGCCGTGGTGCCGCCGAGGAACAGGTTGCTCTGCGTGCGGATGCCGCCGTACTCACCGCCCTGCAGCTGCACACCGGCGTCGCCGCCGAAAGTTTGTGGGATATCGCGCGTGACGAAGTTGATGATGCCGCCCACGTTCTGCGGTCCGTAGCGCACCGAGCCGCCGCCGCGCACCACGTCGATCGCCTGCAGGTTGCCCAGCGCCACCGGCGCCATCGACACCTGCGGCTGTCCGTACGGCGCCACGGCGATCGGCACGCCATCGAGCAACAGGGTGGAACGCGGCGACAGGCGCGAGGTGAGACCGCGCACGCCCACGTTGAGCGAGACGTCGCTGCCGCCGGTGCCATTGCTCTCCTGAACCTGCACGCCGGGCACCTTGCGCAGCGCATCGCGCAGGTTCACCGCGCCGGCTTCGCGCATGTCCTCGCGGCGGATCACGGTGCGCGCGCCCGGATGGTTCACCACGATGTTCTGGTCCGCCTCGCCCAGCCAGTTGCCGACGACGCTGACGCCCTCGAGAGTGGTGGCGCTGCGGGTGTCATCGGCGGAACCCGGTGCGGTGACAGCTTGTTGCGCGCAGGCGGCGCCGGCGTAGGTACTGCCGAACAGCGCCAGCAGGATGGCGGAGCGGATGGGGGACATGGGGACAGTATTTTTTTACGAATGGGCGCATGCTAATTAGGAATCATTCTCATATCAAGCGGACCAACTGCCGCAGCTGAGCCGGGGCGAAAATGCCGCAGGGCTCTCTGCTCTGCCCGTTCGTGGCGACGCCATGGCGCGCGAAAGCGCGCCGGGAGCGCAACATGAGTTACGACATCGTGTGGGAATTCCGGCTGGCCGCCGGGCGTGCATCCGCGTTTGAACAGGCCTACGGGCCCGAAGGCGCCTGGGTCCGGTTGTTTCGGCACGCACCCGGTTTCATCGAAACCCGATTGCTTCGCGATACCGACGAACCCACCCGCTACCTGACGATGGATCGTTGGGAGTCGCGCGATGCCTACGACGACTTCACGCGTCGCTTCGCCGCGGAGTACCGCACGCTGGATGCACAGCTCGAAGGCCTCGCGCGATCGGAGACGCGCCTGGGCGCTTTCGACACGATGCCGTAGTTTTACCTAGACGCTTCTAGGTGATGTTGCGCTTGTCGCACCCACTCACGCCGCGATCATGGGATGTGCCAACGCTGGGACCGCGACGCGTCATCGACGCTCGAGGTTCCGCCGAGGCCGACCTGCCCTGAGCCGGAGCGGACCATGAGCGCGTTCACTGCCAAGATCAAACACGAATTCCTGGAGATGCTGCCGCCGACGATCTTCTTCTTCGTCGTGCTGCACGTGGTCGCACTCATCCGCGCGCTGATGATTCGGGGCTCCGGCATTTCGCTGCCGACCACGGCCTCGGTCGCACTCGCCGCGCTGATCCTCGGCAAGGCGGTGTTGCTCGCCAACATGCTTCCCTTCATCAACCGCTTTCCGGAAAGGCCGCTGATCTGGAATGCCGCCTGGAAAACCGTGATCTACACCGTCATCGCCGGCTTCATCCATTATCTGGAACGACTTTACGACTACTGGAAAGAAGCGCCCAACATCGCGGCCGCCAATCACCAGCTGTTTACGGAAATGAGCTGGCCGCGTTTCTGGGCCATCCAGATCCTGCTGCTGGTGTTGATCCTCAATTACTGCGTGTTTGCCGAGCTGGCGCGCATCATCGGGCGCGAGCGGATGAAGGCGATCTTCCTGGGCCCCATCCCGCCCGACATCGCCGCACGGCTGGCCCGTTAGACGCAATCACGCCGCGGCGGCGGCGCCTTCCGGAACCCGGCTGATGGCCTGCACGGCCGCGCTCTCGAAGGAGTTGAGCACTTCGTCGACATCGGCATCGGTCATCGCCGGGCCTTCGGTCGGCGCCAGCGGCTCGGGCAGCAGCAGCGCGGCGATGTGCACGCCGGGCATGTGCTCGCGCATCTGCGCGGCGACCTCGACCATGCCCTGCTGCTCGGCGGAAAGCTGGGTGCTGACGAGGTACAACATGGCCACCGCATGGGGTGTCGCCTCGGGGTGAGGTTCGGCTTCGAACGCGGCGAAGTCATCGACGGACACGTGACGCGCGTCCACGTGCAGGTCGCGCAGGATGCGCGTAAGCAGCTCCGTCGCCAGGTCGTCGACCACCGTTCCCAGGCCGACGCACAGCACGATCGAACCCGGCGTCACCGTGAGCGGCCCCTGCCAGCGGCCGCTGACGTCTTCGCGTTGCTGGCGCAGTCGCCGGCCAATGCTTACGTTGTCCAGCACCGAGGTGCGTCGGCGCCAGCGCATATGGCGCTGTCCTTCGTTGCCCAGCGTGCTGATGACGGTGACGATGGTGTCGCGCACCGTGCCCTGCTGCTCGGCGCCGATGACGCCGCGCCTCAAATCGATGCCTGCCAGCTGCAATGCCGGCAACAGCACGTTGTCGCAATAGGCGGCGAAGGAGCGACGTTTCAGGAACGAACGCGCCTCGGTGATGATTTCTCCGGCATCGCCCGAAAGCGCGCGCTGATAAAGGCGCTGCGGCATGGTCAACGCGGGCGCATCGCCGAGCAGCACGTTGAGCAGGCCCAGCGCCTGGACATGGCGACCGGCGACCACGAGGCACAGCGTCAGCGGCGTCGACATCACCAGGCCCACCGGGCCCCACAACCAGCTCCAGAAGATCGCCGCCACCACCACCGCCAGCGGCGACAGGCCCGTGGTGTGACCGTAGAGAAACGGCTCCACCAGCTGCGAAACGATCACTTCGATCACGATGTACAAGGCAAGCGTGAGTATCAGCAGTGTCCAGCCCGGCACCACGGCAGCGGCGAACAGGGCCGCCAGGCCAGCCACCAGCCACACGCCGATGTAGGGCACGAAGCGCAGCACCGCCGTGAGCGCGCCCCACAACGGCGCGTTGGGTACGCCCAGCAGCCATAGCCCCACGCCGATGGCGATGCCGACACCAAAGTTGACCGAAAACGTCGACAGGAAAAAGCGCGACAGACGTTCGCCCGCGTCGTTGATCGCCGCCGTCGTCGCGCGCAGGTCGTTGCCACCGGCCAGGCGGATGAAGCGATCGCGCAGCGATTCGTGTTCGAGCAGCACGAACACCAGCACCACCAGCACGATGCCTGCGGTTTCCACCGGTACCCACGCGGTGGACAGCACGCGCGCGAGCACCGCCATGGGTGCGGATGCGCCACGCGCCGAGGCCTGCGCTGCACTTTCTTCGGAACGTTGCGCCTTGTCGCTGGCCGATACGCTTGCCGGCATTCCTTCGGACGAGGCAATGACCTTGCCGAACTCGCCCTGCATCGCCTGCAACTGGCCCAGCGTGGCCGTGCGCAACGTCTGCACCTTGGCGTGGATGGTGGCCTCGTACTGCGGCAGGCTGCGCGCCATCGACACCATCTGCGAACCGATGACGGCAGTGAGCCCGCTGCCGATCACCACCAGCGCGAGCACGGCGATGAAGACGGACGAACCGTGGCCCAGGCCCAGCCGCCGGTAGATGCGCACCCATGGCGCCATCAGCAGGCTGAGGAACAGCGCCAGCACGATGGGCACGAGCACTTCGCGACCGACATACAACAAGGCCAGGATGCAGGTCGCGGCGATGATCACCACCGCCCGCTGGCTCGGCGACGCCGCAGGCGCGGTGCTGGCATCGGTAGACATGGGCGCTCTCCTCACCGTTCCATGCTGCAGGTGGATCGGAGCGACTTCGCCGCTTCCGGATGCCTAGAGCATAGCCCGCGGACGCCCGAAGGAGCGCTTAGGCCGCCTCGCTTTCCAGCGGCAGGCGGCAAAGCCGCCGCACGTCGAGCAAGGCCACGAAACCACCCTGCCACGGCAACACGCCATGCACGGGATCGTCCTGTCGCGCAGCGCCACCCGGCGGTGGTGGTGCGATCTCCGCACCCTGCGCATGCACGAGGTCGCCGATCGCGTCCACGCGCAGGCCCACCAGGTGCGGGCCGTGCGAGAGCATGACCAGCCGGACCTCGTTCGCATCGCCATCGTGGGTTTCGGGGAGGCCGAGGCGACGACGTCCATCGAGCACCGGCACGATGCGCCCGCGCAGATGACGGATGCCGAGCAGGTCAGCGGCGGCACCGGGCACCGGTGTGAGTTCGCCGTCGCGAATCACCTCGCTCAC
Organism: Dyella jiangningensis; assembly: GCA_000632805.1. Lineage (GTDB taxonomy): Bacteria > Pseudomonadota > Gammaproteobacteria > Xanthomonadales > Rhodanobacteraceae > Dyella > Dyella jiangningensis. Next base: position 3,239,782 of record CP007444.1, read on the forward strand.
CTGGTCGAGCGGCGCGGCATAGAGCTGGCCGCCCAGGCGGAACGAGAGCCAGCGATCGGTGGTGTGGTTGGGGATGTCGCTCAAGACATCGACTCCGCTGCATGAGTGACGAAAACGAGTTTCACGGCCCGTGCTCCGGCGTACCGAGGCGCGGCGCGGTGACGGTGATGGCCCCGGCCGCCGCCGTCGGCACGAGGGCCGGATGGCTGGCGGCAGGCTGCGCCACGGGCGCGGGGCCGGCCAGGATCACCTTGTTCGTGGGCAGGACGCCATCGCGGCCGGCTTCCGCGGGCGCCGGCGACAGCGTGGGCACGGCAGGCAGCGCGACCGGCACTTCCGGGGCGGGCGAGCGCTCGTCGACGGCATCGGCGTACTGGTTCTTGCCATCGGTGTCGTTGAACAACCGCTTGGGCGCGCCATCGTTGCTGAGGATGACGATCAGCACGCGGCGATTGTGGTTGCGGCCGTCCTCGGTGGTGTTGTCGGCGGCCGGACGATATTCGCTCCAGCCGACGATGCCCAGCCGCGACGGTTCGACACCTTGCTCGGAGAACAGGCGTGCCACGGCGGCCGCGCGTGCCGCCGACAGTTCCCAGTTGGAGGGATACAACGAGGTATTGATCGGGCGATCGTCGGTGTAACCCTCGATGCGCACCGGATTGGGAAACGGCTTGAGGATGCCCGCCATGTCGTCGAGCACGCCGTTCGCCTGGTCGGACAGTCGGGCCACGCCGCTGGGAAAGAGAATGTCGGTACGCAGTTCGATCTCCAACCACGTGGTGGTCTTGCGCACGATCACCATCTGCTTGTCGATCAGCGGCTGCATGGCGCGCTGGATCTGGTCGCGGATCACTTCGAGGTTCTTCTGCTCGGTGCGGTCCTGCAGCGCCTGGCGCACGTCCATCACGCGCACGCTCTGCGGCTTCGCGGGAATGGGCACGTTCACCGGCGTGGTCGCCGCGCCAGGCTGGCCTTGCGGCGCCGCCATGGCCGGGTCCACGTTGTGCGGCGAGGTGCGCGTCTGCGGCATCGGCGCGATCACGTGGCTGGAGCCGTTGAACGCCTCGATGATGGAGTTGGACATCACGCGGTACTTGCCTTCGTTCACGACCGACACCGCATACATCACCACGAAGAAGGCGAGCAGCAGCGTCATCAGGTCGGCATAGGGAATGGCCCATGCCTCGTGATTGACGTGATCCTCGTGTTTTTTCTTCTTCCTGGCCACGGCGGCATCCGGTTAAGGCATATAGCCCTGCAGCTTGGCCTCGATCTGCCGCGGGTTCGACCCTTCGGCGATCGCGACCAGACCTTCGATGAGGATCTCGCGCATCTGCGTCTGTTTGTGGATCAGGCTTTTCAAGCGCGCGGACATCGGCAGCATCAGCAGGTTGGCCAGCGCCACGCCATAGATGGTGGCTACGAAAGCCGCCGCGATGCCGTGGCCCAGCTTGCTGGGGTCGGCAAGGTTCTGCATCACCGCCATCAGGCCCATCACCGCGCCGATGATGCCCATGGTCGGCGAGAAGATGCCGGCGTTCTCGAACACCTTGGCGCCGGCGAGGTCATGGTGCTCGCGCGCGTCCACTTCCACCTCGAGCACGCCGCGGATGGCTTCCGGCTCGCTGCCGTCCACCAGCAGTTGCAGGCCTTTGCGCACGAAGGTGTCGCTTTCCGAATCGATCTGCGGCTCCAGCCCGAGCAGGCCCTGGCGGCGCGAGATTTCGCTCCAGCCGACAATGCGGCTGATGAGGTCGCTGGGCTGGTGCTGCGGCGGCTTGTACACCATCGGGAACAGCTTCATCGCGTGCTTGAGCACCTTGCCCGAGTTCTGCACGAGCAGCGCGGCGATGGTGCCGAGGAACACGATCACGAAGGCAGCCGGGTTCCACAGCGCTTCCACGCTGGAGCCCTTGAGGATGGTGCCAACGATGATGACGATGAACGCCAGGATCGTGCCGATGAGACTTACCAGATCCATGTCAGGCGCTCATTCGCAATGAAGGGAGAAGTTGGCCATCGGCGTCCGCGAGGCCGGCAAGATCCATCACCAGCGCCAGGCGGCCGTCGCCGGTGACCGTCGCGCCCGCCACGGCAGGCACGCCTTCGAACAAGGGGCCGAGCGGTTTCACCATCACGTCTTCGCGGCCCAGCACCTCGTGCACGAGGCAACCGAGGCGCAGGTGGCCGATGTGCAGCACCACCACGTGTCCACCGGGCAGATCGTTCACGCCGACCCAGCCGGCGAGATCCGCCAGTGCCAGCGCGCGACCGCGGTGCGAAGCAACGACGCGACCGTCGAGCTGTTGCTGCTGGCCCGGCGCCATCTCGAACACTTCCTCGACGTTGCTGAGCGGCAGCGCCAGCAGGCGGGCGCCCACGCGCACCATCAACACGCGCTGGATCGCCAGCGTGAGCGGCACGGCGAGTTCCAGTGTGCTGCCGCGACCGAGCTGCGAGCGCACCTGCAAGGTGCCGCCGAGTTCGGCCACACGCGTCTTCACCACGTCCATGCCCACGCCGCGACCGGAGATGTCGGAGACGGTGGCGGCCGTGCTGAAGCCCGGGCGGAAGATCAGTTCATAGCATTCGTTTTCGGTGAGGCGCGCGGCCTGAGCCTCGTCGATGACGCCCTTTTCCACCGCCTTGCGGCGCAGGACGTCCGGATTCATGCCGCGCCCGTCGTCGGCCACGGAAATGACGATGCGCTCGCCACGCTGGCTGGCCGACAAGGTCACCTTGCCCTTGCGCGATTTGCCTGCGCGCTCGCGGTCGGCCGGCATTTCCAGGCCGTGATCGAGCGCGTTGCGGATCAGGTGCACCATCGGATCGGCGAGTGCCTCGACCAGGCTACGGTCGAGATCGGTGCCCTCGCCTTCCTGCACGAGTTCCACTTCCTTGCCGAGCTGGCGCGAGAGATCGCGCACGATGCGCGGGAAGCGCTGGAACAGGCGGCCCACCGGCTGCATGCGCATGCCGAGCACGGCGTTCTGCAGCGCGTCGGCAACGCGATCGAGTTCGCTCGCGGCCAGCGCAAGGGTTTCGTCGCCCTGCTTCGCGGCGAGGCTCAGCAGGCGGTTGCGCACCAGCACCAGTTCACCGGCGCGATGCACGAGGGAGTCGAGGCGCGCGGTGTCCACGCGCACGGTGTTTTCCGGCGGCGGCGCAGCGCTGCGCGCGGCAGGTGCCGGTGCAGCCGCGGGTGCCGGTGCGGGCGCGGGAGCTGGTGCCTGCATCGCGCCGGGCGCCGAGCCCTTGCCATGCAGGTTGTCGAGCAGTGCTTCGAATTCGTCGTCGCTGATGCTGTCCGACGAGGCGGCGGCCGGCGGCGCATCATGCGCACCAGGCGTGCCGCCCTTGCCGTGCAGGTTGTCCAGCAGCGCTTCGAACTCGTCGTCGGAAATTGTTCCGGACTCGCTGGACGATGCCGCCGGTGCGCCTGGCGCACCGCCATTGCCATAGAGGCTGTCCAGCAAGGCTTCGAATTCGGAATCGTCGATGCTGCCGTCAGCCGGCGGCGGCGCCACCGGTGCAGCGACCGCCTTGGGAGCCGGTGCGGGAGCCGCGCGCTTGCCCGGCGACAGACGGTCAAGCAAGGCCGTCGGTGGCATCGCCATGGCCTGGCCGCTGGCGAGCGCCGCCAGCATGTCGTTGAGCAGATCCAGCGCTTCGAGCAGCGCATCCATGCGTTCGGCATCGATCAGCAGCTGACCGTTGCGCGCCACGTTGAGCAGGTCTTCGGCGTGATGGCACAGCTGCACCATCGGCTCGACCGCGAGAAAGCCCGCGCCACCTTTCACGGTATGGAACGCGCGAAACACCGCGTTCAGCAGCTCGCTGTCGCGCGGCGAGCCTTCCAGCCCGATCAGCTGGTCGCCCAGGCGCTGCACGAGGTCCCCGGCTTCCACCAGGAAGGCATCGCGCAGCTCGCTGTCCAACGTGGGATCCATCAACGCCAGTCCTTTTTCTTCTTTTCTTTTAGAAGCCGAATTCGCTAAGCAGGCGATCCGCCTCGTCCTGGCTGGTGACCTTGACCGGGGCCGCGGCGGCTTCGCCGGTGGCGAGCGCACCGGTGAGGCTCACCAGTTCCAGCAGCGAGTTCTCCACGCTGCCGATGAAGTTGACGACCTTCTTGATGCGCTGTCCCGACAGGTCCTGCCACGACTGCGCCACCACGAAATCGGCCAGGCCTTCGCGGCACTCGTTGGCGAACGACTGGGCCTGCTTGGCCAGCACGTGGGCAACGTCGCCCTCGGAGGTACCGTCGATCACGGCGTTGGCGTTTTCCGCCACGGCCTCGGCCTGCGGACGCATGCGCTCGGCGAAATCGAGCGAGCGGTGTGCCGCCTGCGAACTCATCTCCAGCACGTCCTGCAGGTGCTGGCGCGCGTCGGCCACGCTGCCCGGTACGCCTTCCTGCGCGAGGTCGCCGCCGAGGCGGCGCACGGCATCGTGCAGGTCACGGGCCAGCAAGCCCAGCGCGCGGAACATGCGCTGCTCGCGCTGGCGCACCAGTACGTCGAGGGCCTGCTCGAAGGCGGCGCCATCGGTGCTGTTGAGGAGGTCGTGCAGTTCCTGCGGCAGCGAGCCGCCGTCCATCAGGGATACTTGTGCATTCATGCTGCGGCTCCGCTGGCGGCAAGCCGCTCGAAGATCTTGGTGAGTTTTTCCTGCAGCGTGACGGCGGTGAACGGCTTGACGATGTAGCCGTTCACGCCGGCCTGCGCGGCAGCGATGATCTGGTCGCGGTTGTTCTCGGCGGTAACCATCAGCACCGGCATGCCCTTCAGCGAGGGCTCGGCGCGGATAGCGCGCAGCAGGTCGATGCCCGTCATGTTGGGCATGTTCCAGTCGGTGACGACCAGGTCGAAGGCGTTGGCCTTCAGCATGGTGAGCGCATTTTCGCCGTCGTCGGCTTCCTGGATGAGCGGGTTGCTGAAACCCAGCTCCACCAGCAGGTTGCGGACGATGCGCCGCATGGTGGAGAAATCGTCCACCACGAGGATTTTCATGTTCTTGTCCAAACGCTTTCTCCGCTGAGCGTGTGTGGATGGTTTAAAAACAGGGACGAGGAACGAGTGGCGGGAGCACAGCGACATACCGTGGACGCGTGGGTATCACCGGAACGCTCGCGCTTGCGCCTTCGCCGCTCACCCCTTCTTCTTTTGCTTTTGACTCTGCTCGACCGCGTCGTGCCAACCACTCATGCGCGCACGCAGGCGCACCACCGCCTGGCCGTGGATCTGGCAGACGCGCGACTCGGTCACCCCGAGCACCGCGCCGATTTCCTTGAGGTTCAACTCCTCCTCGTAATACAGCGACATCACCAGTTGTTCGCGCTCAGGCAGGCTGCCGATGGCTTCGACCAGCGCCTCGCGCATGCCTTCGTGCTCGACGCTGTCCTGCGGACCGAGGCTGTCGCCATCGGCCACGTCGAACGCCGCGCCGCCGTCGGCGTCGTCGGGCGCCGAGAGGCTCAGCAACCGCGCGCTCGCCGCATCGGCCAGCACCTGGTGGTATTCCTCGGCACCGATGCCCAGGCGACGCATGACTTCGGCGTCATCGGCATCGGCCCCGGTTTCGATCTCGATCTGGCGCACCACCTCGGCCATCTCGCGCACCTTTCGGTGCACCGAACGCGGCGTCCAGTCGGTGCGGCGCAGTTCGTCGAGCATCGCGCCACGGATGCGGATGCCCGCAAACGTCTCGAAGCTCGCATTGCGTCCGGTCGCAAAGTTACGCGCCGCTTCCAGCAGCCCGATCATGCCGGCCTGGATCAGGTCGCTCACGTCCACGCTGGGCGGCAGGCGGCCCATCAGGTGATAGGCGATCCTTCGCACCAGCGGGGCGTGCTGGCGGACCAGCTCGTCGGCACTTTGGCGTTGCAATTGCAGGTATTCGGAAGCCACGCTCATTTCTCACCACCCGTTGGCCACAGCGGCCTGCCTGCTGAAGAAGGCAATGCGGTCCAGGCCGAGTCGTTCGGGTTCACCCCATGTATCGACCGCACCTGCCAATTGCTTGAATGCCTGGCCCGACCGACTGGACGGCCACAGGTCGACCACCGCGCTCTGGCGCTTGATGGCCTGCCTCAGGCGTTCGTCGTTCGGCACCATGCCCATGAAATCCAGCGCCACGTCCAGGAAGCGGTCGCTGACGCGCGCCAGCTTCTGGTGCAGCTGCTTGGCCTCGCCGAGGTTGCGCACCATGTTCGCCACCATGCGGAAGCGGCGCACACCGAAGTCGCGGCTCAACACCTTGAGCATCGCGTAGGCGTCGGTGAGCGAGGCCGGCTCGTCGCAGACCACCAGCACCACGTCGTCGGCCGCCGCGGCGAACATCGCCACGTTGTCGGACACGCCCGCGGCGGTATCCACCAGCAGGTAGTCAGGCGGCGTCACCAGGTCGTCGAAGGCGCGGATGACGGCGGCATGCTCGGTGTTGCTGAGCTGGGCGAGGCGGCGCGTGCCCGAACCGGCCGGCACCACCTTGAGGCCGTGCCGCGCAGGCAGCAGCAGATCCTCGATGCCGCAACTGCCGTCGAGCAGGTGCCCGATATGGCGCGTGGGCGTGAGGCCCAGCAGCACGTCGATGTTGGCCAGGCCCATGTCGGCGTCGAGCAGGATCACGTCGTGACCGCCCATCGCCAGCGCCATGCCGAGGTTCACCGACACCGTGGTCTTGCCCACGCCACCCTTGCCGCCGGCGACCGCGATGGCGCGGCAGCGCTTGCGCGACGGGGGGCTGGCGAGGCCGAAGGCCTGGTCCTGGCCGGGGTTCTGCCTGCCGTGCCGTTCGGCCAGGGCACGCAGCATGCTCTCCAGACCGATCGCCTGATTCATTGCGAAAGCGCTCATGCGTTTGCCACCGCGAGTCCGAAACGTTCCGCCATCACATCGTCGTCCGCAGTCGCGGCGGCGTTGCCCTTGAGCACCTGGGCGGCGCGGCACACCAGCACGCGCGCGTCGGCGGCGGCGATGTCCTCGGGCACGCGCTGGCCGTCGGTGATGTAGTCGAGCGCCAGTCGGTGGCGGATGAGAACCGACAGCGCGCCGCCGAGGCTGGGTGCCTCGTCGAGTTTGGTAAGGATGCAGGCATGCGGCCGCAGCGGCAGGTACGCGCGCACCGCTTCATCGAGCGACGGTGCCTGCGCATTGGCGGCCAGCACCAGGCACGCGCGCAGGTCGCCACCGTTGGAAAGCACGTCGAGCTGCTGCGCCAAGCGCGGATCGCCACCGGCCACGCCGGCGGTATCCACCAGCACGGTATGGCAGCCGCGCAGCAGGCCCAGCACCTGGCGCAGGCTGTCCGCGTCGTAGGCCGGGTACACGCGCACGCCGAGCAGGCGGCCGTAGTGTTCCAGCTGCGCGGCGGCGCCGATGCGGTAGTGGTCGGTGCTGACCAGCGCCACGTTGTTCGCGCCATGGCGCATCACCGCGCGGGCGGCAAGCTTGGCGATGGTGGTGGTCTTGCCCACGCCGGTCGGGCCGACCAGGGCGGTGACGCCAGGACGCTCGGACTGGTCGCGACGGCTGATGGAGAGGCTGCGGCTCAGCATGCCGAGCGGCAGGTAGCGCGCCTGTTCGGCGCTGAGGTTGTTCGGCAGGTCGTCCACCAGCTGGCGGGCGACATCGGATTCGATACCCAGGCGCGTCATCTCGCGCAGCACGCGGGCACGCAGCGGCTGGCGGCGCTCCATGTCGTTCCAGATCAGGCTGGAGAGCTGCGTTTCCAAAAGGTCACGCAGGCTGCCCAGCTCGGCGCGCACGCGGGCGGTGTCCTGCATGGCGCGTTCGAGCAGCGGATGGATCGGTGTGGACGGATCGAACGATGCGACAGGTGCGACAGCCTCGACCGGAGCATCGGGTGCCGCCGGTGGGACGGATGCCCGTGCCTGTGCAGGCGCGGCGGCCTGCATCGGCGGTTCGACGACACGCGGCGAAATTGCGCGAGGCGGCACCGGTTCGGCGGCCGGCGGCATCGGGGGCGCACGACGCGACAGCGACACCGTCACGCCATCGTCGTGATGACGGCTGGCCGTCGGCAGCGGCGGCGGAGCGACGTCGCCGCGACGGATCGCCGCCGGCTTCTCCTCCGCCGGAGCGGGCTCGGCCGGCGTGCGCGGTTCCACGTACAGCGGCGCGCCATGGCGGGCGGCTTCACGCACCAGCGCCTCGTCGAAATCGACGGCGGCGATGATCTCGATGCCTTCGTCCATGCGGCGCGTGGAAAGGATCACGGCATCGGGGCCCTGCTCCTCGCGCACTTCGCGCATGGCCTGGCGCATGTCGGCGGCCACGAAACGTTTGATCTTCATGCGTTGAAACTCCAGGAGCGCGCGAAGGAAACGGCTTGCAACGCGGCGTCTGCACGACGGCGGAACCCGCCCTTCGATGCGCTTGCGCTATTCACCTGCCAGCCCTGCTTCGTCATCGCTCTGTCCCTTGTCCTATCGGCCCAGCGCCTGTACCAGCCGCACACGGCGGTTGTCAGGCACCTCGTTGTAGGCCAGTACGTGCAGGTTCTGTGCCACGTGGCGCGTGAAGCGCGCGAGCCACGGACGAAGCTGCGGCGCGACCAGCAATACGGCCGGTTCGCCGCTCATTTCCTGCTTGCGCGCGGCGTCGGCCACGCCCTGCTGGAGACGATCCGCGAGGCCCGGCTCCACCGCGGCGCCCGCCACACCGCCGTTTGCGAGCGATCCCAGCAGGATCTGCTCCAGTTCCGGCGCCAGCGTGATGACCGGGATCTCGGTGCCCAGGCCGGTGATCTCCTGCACGATCTGGCGACCCAGCGCCACGCGCACGGCGGCGGTGAGCGCGCCGGGATCCTGACTCTGGCTCGCGTGCTCCGCCAAGGATTCGACGATGGAGCGCATGTTGCGGATCGGCACCCGCTCGGCCAGCAGGTTCTGCATGACCTTGACCACCACGCCCAGCGACAGGCGCTTGGGCACCAGGTCTTCCACCAGCTTGGGCGCGGTCTGCGCGAGGCGGTCCAGCAGCTGCTGCACGTCCTGGTGACCCAGCAGCTCGTGCGCATGGCCCTGCAGGATGTGCGAAAGATGCGTGGCGATGACCGTGGCCGGGTCGACCACGGTGTAGCCCAGGCTCTGCGCCAGTTCGCGCTGGCCAGGCTCGATCCACATCGCTTCCAGGCCGAAGGCCGGATCGCGCGTGGGGATGCCGTGCAGGCCTTCCTGCACGCGGCCCGGGTTGATCGCCAGCAGGCGATCGTTGTGCACTTCGGCCTCGCCCATCGGCACGCCCATCAGGGTGATGCGATAGGTGTTGGGGCCGAGGTCGAGGTTGTCGCGAATGTGTACCGGCGGCACCAGGAAGCCCAGCTCCTGCGACAGCTTGCGGCGCACCGACTTGATGCGGCCCATCAGCTCGCCGCCCTGGTGCTGGTCCACCAGCGGAATCAAGCGATATCCCACTTCCAGGCCCAGCGGATCCACGCTCGCCACGTCTTCCCAACCCAGCTCGATGCGCTCCACGGGCGCGACGGGCGGCGGCACTTCGGCGGCGATCTTCGCCACGCGTTCCTTGGCCTCGCGATCGCGCTTGACCATCAGGTACGAGGCGCCGCCGCAGGCACCGCCGAGCAGCAGGAAGGCAATGTTCGGCATGCCCGGGATCAGGCCCATCACGCCCAGCACCGCACCGGCCACGGCGAGCGCGCGCGGCTGGCCGAACACCTGGCCGATCACCTGCTTGCCCATGTCCTGCGCCTTGGATACGCGGGTCACGATCACCGCGGTGGCGATGGACAGCATCAGCGACGGCACCTGCGCCACCAGACCGTCACCGATGGTGAGCAGCGTGTAGGTTTTGGCGGCGTCGCCGGCCGAAAGGCCGTGCTGCATCACGCCGACGAAGAAGCCGCCGACGATGTTGATGATGAGGATCAGGATGCCCGCGGTGGCGTCGCCGCGCACGAACTTCGAGGCACCGTCCATCGAGCCGTAGAAATCCGCTTCCTCGCGCACTTCCTGGCGACGGTCGCGCGCCTGCTCCTGGTTGAGCAGGCCGGCGTTGAGGTCCGCGTCGATGGCCATCTGCTTGCCGGGCATCGCGTCCAGGGTGAAGCGCGCCGTCACTTCGGACACGCGCGTGGCGCCCTTGGTCACCACCACGAAGTTGATGATGGTGAGGATGGCGAACACCACCAGGCCCACCGCGAAGTTGCCGCCAATGACGAACTCGCCGAACGCCTCGATCACCTTGCCTGCCGCGCCGGGGCCGTCATGGCCGTGCAGCAGCACCACGCGGGTGGAGGCGATGTTGAGCGCGAGGCGAAGCAAGGTCGCCATCAGCACCACGGTGGGAAACGCGGCGAATTCCAGCGGCCGCATCACGTAGATCACCGCCAGCAGGATCACCAGCGACAACGCGATGTTGAAGCTGAAGAGCATGTCGAGGATGAAGGGCGGCAGCGGCAGCATCATCATCGCCAGCATGGCGAGCATGATGACGGGCGCTCCGACGCCGCGGCGTCCGAGTGACTTCAGGCTATCGATGGCGGTAGCGGTGGCCATTCACTGTTTCCGTCAGAACTTGTAGGGACCCATCAGGTCCGGATCGACATCGGGCGTGGGCGCTTTCGGCGCCTGCTCGCCACGTGCGGCGGCCTGCTTGAGCTGGAACACGTAAGCGAGCACCTGCGCCACGGCGACATACAGCGACGAGGGAATCTCGCGATCGAGCTGGGTGGTGGCATACAAGGCGCGTGCCAACGGCGGCGCTTCCACCGTGGGAATGCGATGGCTGCCGGCAACGAGGCGAATCTGCATCGCCATTTCGTCCAGGCCCTTGGCGATCACGCGCGGCGCGCCCATGCGGCCTTCGTCGTAGCGCAGCGCCACGGCGAAGTGGGTGGGGTTGGTGATCACCACGTCGGCCTTGGGCAGCTCCTGCATCATGCGCTTGCGCGCCATCTGGAACTGCATCTGGCGGATGCGGCCCTTGAGCTCCGGGTTGCCGTCGCTTTCCTTCGCCTCGTCCTTCAGTTCCTGGCGCGTCATGCGCAGGCGCTTGGCGTGGTCGAACTTCTGGTACAGCGCGTCCGCGCCGCCGATCAAGGCCAGCACGCTACCGAACAGCAACGCACCATGGCCGAGCAGGCCCATGGCCTTGAGCATGCCGTGGCCGACGTCGCCGTGACCGGTCGCCATCAGGTCGCCCTGCCAGTTCTTCAGCACCATCACCAGCACGGCGCCGATCAGCAGCAGCTTCAGCAGCGACTTGCCGAGCTCGACCAGGCCGCGCATGGCGAAGATGCGGCCCAGGCCTTCGATGGGATTGAGCCGCTCGAACTTCGGCTGCAGCGCCTCCGCACTGAAATTGAGGCCGCCGAGCAGCACCGGCGCGGCCAGCGCGGCGAGTACCGTCGCCAGCGCCACCGGCGCGAACAGCAACATCGCCTCGCGCAGCGCGAGGCCCAGCACGCGGGCGGGCAGCGCATCGCTGAACAACGCATCGCGACCGTAGGTGAGCCCGAAACCGTAGATGCGGCGCACATGCTCCATGGAGTGCTCGCCGCCGCTGATCAATGCCGAGATGCCCGCCAGCACCACCACCGCGCCGGAGAGATCACGCGATCGCGGTACGTCGCCTTTCTCACGCGCCTCGCGAAGTCGTTTTTCTGAAGGTTGTTCGGTGCGGTCTTCGGCGTCATGCTCGGCCATGGTGCGGACTCCTTATCCACCCACCAGCTCGTGCATCAGCGTCCATGCGCTGTTCTGCAACGAATCGAACGCACCCGGCACGCTGCGCAACGACAGCCACAGCGCCACGAAACCGAGAGTCACCGTGATCGGGAAACCCACCGCGAAGAGATTCATCGACGGCGCCGCGCGACTGATCGCGGCAAAGCCTATGTTGACCATCAACAGCGATGTCATCGCGGGCAAGGCCACGCGCACCGCGCCACCGAACAGGTGCACCGCGAACAGCAGGATGGCGTGCAGGCCGTTGGCGTCGATCACCGCGTGGCCCGGCGGCAAGGTGTGGAAACTGTCCGCGAGCAGTGCGATCAGACGCAGATGGCCGTCCATCGCGAGAAACAGCAAGGTCACGATCAACAGGTAGAACTGGCTGAGCACGGGCGAGCTGCCCCCACCGCGCGGGTCCACCGTTTCGGCAAAACCCAGGCTCATGCTCTGCCCCACCAGCTGACCACCGAACGACACCGCCTCGAACACCAGCTTCAGCACGAAACCCACGGCGGCGCCGATCAAGACCTGGCTCACCATGGTGGCGACACCATCGGCGGACATCAGGTCGATGCTGGTCGGCGCGAGCGGTGCCAGCACGAAGGCGAGGATCAGCATGACGGCGAGACGGATGCGCGGGGGTACCACCTTGTCGCCGAATACCGGCGCCATCAGGAACAAGCCGCCGACACGTCCCATGGCCCACAGCAGCGAACCCAGCAGCTGTTGGATCTGGGCGTAATCGACGCTGGTCACTTCACCGCCCCGGGCAGGCTCTCGATCAGCTGGCGCGTGAACTGCACCAGCGTGCGCAGCATCCAGGGGCCGGCGATCAGCGCAACCGCGGCCATGGCGATGACCTTGGGGATGAAGCTCAGGGTCATTTCGTTGATCTGCGTGGCGGCCTGCACCACGCCGATGACGAGGCCCACCAGCAACGCGGTGAGCAAAAGCGGCGCAGCGATCATCATCGCGACATAGAGCGCATGCTGGCCGAATTCGATGACGGACTCAGGCGTCATGGCGCACTCCGTCTTCACTCCCCTTAGGGCGGGGTGGGGTGAGGGGTTGGGGCTGGCAAGGGAGGTTGTTGTCTTCGCTCTGGCGCTGGAAATGAAGCGCCACCGCTAGCACCCGCCCCTCACCCCGGCCCTCTCCCCAGAGGGGAGAGGGAGAAAACAGCTGCGCGTTCACGAGTAGAAACTCCCCGCCAGCGTCCCCAGCAACAGCGTCCACCCATCCACCAGCACGAACAGCATGATCTTGAATGGCAGCGAGATGATCGCGGGCGACACCATCATCATGCCCATCGACATCAGCACGCTCGCCACCACCAGGTCAATGATCAGGAACGGGATAAACAGCAGGAAGCCCATCTGGAACGCGGTCTTCAGCTCGCTGGTGACGAACGCGGGCATCGCCACGCGGAACGGCACGTCGTCCTTGCTCGCATAGGGCTTCTCGTTCGCCAGGTGCGTGAAGAGCTGCAGGTCGGCGTCGCGCGTCTGGTCCAGCATGAAGCGCTTGAACGGTGCTGCCGCGGCGGGCACCGCCTGCTCGGCGGACATCTGGCCGTCCATATACGGCTTCACGCCGTCGGTGTACGCATGCGACAGCACCGGCTGCATCACGAACAGCGTGAGGAACAGCGACAGGCCCAGCAGGATCTGGTTGGACGGCGTGGACTGCGTGCCCAGCGCCTGCCTCAAAAAGCCGAGCACGATGATGATGCGCGTGAACGACGTCATCATCAGCAGCACGGCGGGCAGCAGCGTGAGCACCGTCATCAGTGCCAGTACTTGCAGCGACAGCGTCCAGTTCTGCGCGCCACCCGGTGCGTTCTGCACGGTCAGCACGGGAATGCCCGCGGGCGACGCCGGCATGCTCGGCATGGCGGGCATGGCGGGCGCGGCCCAGGCAAACATGGGCGCCAGCAGCAGAGCCAGCAGGACGATGAAACGGGCGTACTTCTTCATGGCGTGCGCTTCCAGCGGGCGAGCACATCGCCAAATCCGGGCATCGGTGGCGTCGGCGTTTCTTCCGGCGCGGCCCCTTCGTACACGTGCAACGTCCGCATGCCGCCCTGGCCGACACCCACCAGCAGGCGCTTGCCGTCGGCATCGATCAACAACAGGCGATCGCGCGCGCCGACGGCCATGGTCTCGACGCAACGCAGGCGGCGACCGCCCGGCGAGGTGCGTGCCTGCAGGCGACGGCTGAGCCAGCCCGCGGCGAAGATCAGCGCGACGATGCCGAGCAGGCTCAGCACGACGCGCACCAGTTCGCCACCGGCATTGATTTCCGGCGCGGCGGCGACCGGCAGGGCGAGAGCTAACAACATCGGACTCACCGCAGCTTGCGCACGCGTTCGGCGGGACTGATCACGTCGGTGAGACGGATACCGAAGCGCTCGTTGATCACCACCACTTCGCCGTGGGCCACCAGCGTGCCGTTGACGAACACGTCCAGCGGTTCGCCGGCGGAGCGGTCCAGTTCCACCACCGAGCCCTGGTTGAGCTGCAGCAGGTTGCGGATGCTGATGCGCGTGCGGCCGACTTCCATCGCCAGCGTCACGGGCACATCGAGAATCATGTCCAGGTTGACGTCAGCGCCTTCCGCGACGGGTGCAGTCAGCGGATCGAACTCGACGCGCTGGGTCGAGGCGTCATTGGTCGGGATCATGCGAGGGTTTTCTCCGTAACGAGTTCGGTCGACAGGCGCATTTCGCGGCGGCCTGTCTGGGCGTGGAAACGAATGGCGTTGTGGCCGCTGGACTGGCCGTAGCGTCCGCGGAACACCGGCACGTCTTCGGCGAAAACCGTGCACAGTTCCGGCAGCTGGATGGGAAGGACGTCGCCCGGGCGCATCTGCAGGAATTCGCCGATGCTCAGGCGCGTTTCCAGCAGCAGCGCGCTGAGTTCGACCTCGGCGTCGAGCACTTCGTCCTGCAGCGTTTCGGCCCAGCGATCGTCGCGATCGACGCGATCGCTCTGCACGCCGGCATCGAGCAGCGTGCGGATCGGCTCCACCATGGCGTAAGGCAAGGTGAGATGCACTTCGCCGCCACCGCCGTCGAGCTCGACATGGAACTTGGAGACCACCACCGTTTCGGTGGGGCTCACGATGTTGGCGAACTGCGGGTTGATCTCGGAGTTGAGGTACTCGAAATTCAGCGGCAGCACCGGCGCCCATGCCTCGGTCATCGCCGTGAACAGCTCGGCGAGCATGATCTGGATGACGCGGTTTTCGGTGGCCGTGAAATCGCGACCCTCGATGCGCGCATGGAAGCGACCGTCGCCGCCGAAGAAGTTGTCGATGACGGTGAACACCAGGCGCGGCTCCATCACCACCAGCGCCGTGCCGCGCAGCGGCTTGATGCGCACCAGGTTCAGGTTGCTGGGCACGGCCAGAGCGTGCACATATTCGGCGAACTTGATCATCTTCACGCCGAGCACCGACACCTCGCAGGTCTTGCGCAGCACGCCGAAGATGGCTGTGCGGAAGAAACGCGCGAAGCGGTCGTTCACCATTTCCAGCGTCGGCAGGCGGCCGCGCACGATGCGATCCTGCTGGGTGAAGTCGTACGAGATCACCGCATCAGGCGGCAACGGCTCGTCATTGCCCGTCTCGACGGCGCCACTACCCACGCCGTCGAGCAGGGCGTCGATTTCTTCCTGTGAAAGCAGGTCGCTCATGGCATGGCTCCGTCACTGCATCACGAAGCTGGTGAAGTACAGCGCTTCGATGCCGGGGCGGCCCAGGCGCTGCTCGACGATCTTGCGCACGGCGGCGAGCGCATCGGCCTGCAGCTTCTGCTTGCCGGCGGCGTCGCTGAGGATGGTGTAGTCCTGGCTGCTGAACAGCATGACCATGGCATTGCGGATCACCGGCTCCGCTTCCTTGGCGGAAGCGAGCGCGGCGGCATCGTGCGACATCAGGCTCACGCCCACCTGCAGGAAGCGCATGGACTGGTCGTCCTTGAAGTTCACGACGAACGGCGGGTCCATCGGCAGGTACTGCTCCTGCTTGGAGAGCACCACCTTCGGTTCTTCCGGCGCATTGCCGTGCGAGGACTTGCCAAGCAGCAGGTAGGCGCACGCGCCACCCAGCGCCAGCAGCGCCACGCCCATGATGATCACCACCTTGGAACCGCCCTTCTTCTGCGGGGCGCTCGTGGTTTCCGTCGTCTGCTCGTTCTGAGCCATGCCAGTACCTGTCCGTTTTCCGAATGTCTTGGCCACCGATGCGGCGGCCTCCGACTGTTCGATAGCAAGCGCCATGCCATCGACGGAAAACGTTGTAGGGACTGGGTTTGCAGGCCAACACCGTAACCAGGCGGCGCTTTCTTGACGCGCGACGGAGTTCGCTCGCGTCGCGATGATGGCGGCTGACGGAAGCCCGTCGCCCCGGCCTCGCCCCTTTGTAGGAGCGCACCCTGTGCGCGACAGCCTTTCGCGCCGGTCGTCATCCCGGCGCAGGCCGGGATCCAGTTGCACCAGTCTTCGGTCGTCGCGTTCCCGCCAGCTTGCCGCCTACGCGGCGGGCGTTTCGACGTCCTGCCGGCCGCCGAGTCACTTTTCTTTTGCTGGCCCACGCACGCGCTCTTGGCGTGCGAACGGCGAAGCCGGCCCGAAGGGCGGAGGGCGGAACGCCCGGAGTCAAAGAAAAGTAACCCAAAGAAAACGGCCTTCAGAGCAAGGGCTCGTAGCGATATGAGGAATAGAGCCTGAGGACTGCGGCCAAGCGGGATACGCTCGTTACTACCTCGAACGAAGCCGCTACACCGCAACGCGCCGTAGCGAAGAGGGCTTAAAGCCACTTCGTTCGTTGCCTCGGTTCCTGACTTCTCCCTCTCCCCTTCCGGGGAAAGGGCTGGGGCATTGCCACCTTTACGGTGGTGAGGGGCGGGTGCTCGCGAAAGCCTTGCCTATCTGTATAGGTCGCCCCGGCACACAGCTATCGCCGGATCCGCCCGCGACGACCGCTCCCTGAAACACACCGCATGCGCACTGGGTGCGCTCCTACCACGATGCGCGACGCACCACTCCACGCTGCCCCACCTTGTGGGAGCGCACCCTGTGCGCGACCGCGGCGTCGGGGCGTCACCCTCGATTTTCGATGGTCGCCAGGCGCCGCGGTTATTCGCGACGGCCATCCCCTGCGGCATCAGCCCTGCAGCCGCGCACAGGGTGCGCTCCCACAGTGGAAGAGTTTGGTTGTCAGGCGAAGGTATCGAGAAGACCGATCGCCTTGATCACCGGCGCGGCGACTGCGGCGAGCCCGCCGCTTTCCGACGACGTGTCGTCGGCCGAGCCGCCCGCGCCCGCCGACGACGCGCCGTGCCCGCTTTCATGGCCGCGTCCGCCCTGCCCGACTTCGGCATGGCCCAGCGAAAGGCCATGATGGGCCAGCAAAGTGTCGAGATGGCCGAGCGTCTGCTGCACGGCGTGCACCGCCTGCGGATGCTGGGCAATGAAGGTGACGTCGACATGGTCCTGCTTCACGCTGACCTTTACGTCCAGCGGGCCAAGGTCTTCAGGATGCAGGCGGATGCGCGCTTCCTTGACGTCCTGGCCACCCAGCCAGGCGACCTGCTGGCCCAGTTCCTGAGCGAACGCCGGCGTTCCGACGCTGGACTGCATGGTGAGCGCGTGTGCTGCCGGCGTCACCGGAGCCATCGGCTGCGGCTGGGGCAGCGGCGAGGCCATCAGCGAATTCAGCCCATCCAGCGGATTGCCGTGACCGTTCGAGGTGGACTGGGACGTCTGGTCCGTGCCGGAGGTCTTGGCCATCGCGGCCAGAGCATCGGCAAAGCTCGTGGTGGTGGTCCCTTCGTTGTCGTCGGCGGCAGCGGGCGTCGTGTCCAGGGCATCGTCCTTGAGCGCACCGATACCCTTGGAATCGAGCATGTCATCGGCATCGGCCTGCACGCCCGGCGCCGTCGCTGCCTGGCCTTGCAGGCTAGCGATCGCCTGCATGCCCGCAGGCAGCGTGGGGGCGAGCGGCGAAGCCGTCGTTTCACCCTGCCCTGCGGTACCGGCTGCAGGGGTCGCCGCGGCCTGCGTGGGAATGCTCTGCCCGAGCAAAGCCAGCATGGCGGCGGCGGCATCCGGCGTGGACGCGGCTGGCGTCGAGTGGTCCTTGCTGGCCTTGTCCGGCGCATCGGAGGATGCGTGGCTATCCGCGTTCGAATCCTTGGCGGCCGGCTTGGCGTCGCGGCTGGCCGGTGCCTGCTGCGACGTGGGCGCTTGCTGTTGCTGCTGTTGCTGGCGAGCCTGCTGCAGCGGCTTGCGGAAATCGCTGCGCGCGGCGTGGCCCGAGGCATCGTGCGTCGACGATGCCTGGTTGGTGGATGCGCTGGCGGCCACGGCCGTATTCACGGACAGCACGGCGGCAGAGGTCATGGTGCGATCTCCAGATAAAGGCGGCTCATCGACGGGAGTCCCCCATCGGGCGCCGGTATTGCATGCGTTCGTCGATCTCGGCCTGTTCGCGCCGGTCCTCGACCTTGCGTTCCTGCTCGCGGTAGCGATCGATCACGCTGCCCAGGGCCTGTTCGCGCGCGTGCGCGTCGCGCCACTGGCCGCGGACCTGCTCAAGCTGGCGCTGCTGGCGTGCCACTTCATTGATCTGCTGCGCGATGACGGTGTCGATGCGTTCGACGAACTGGCGGCGGTTGAGCAGCGCGCTCACCGTGACACCGCTGTTTGTCTCGGCATATTCCTCGCGATAACGGCGCAGCTCGGCCAGTTGAGCCTCGGCCTTGGCCAAGCGCTGCTGCTGCTCGGCCAGCTTCTGCATGGCCGCTTCCTGGCGCTCGTGCGCGAGGTCGGCCGCGGGCTGCAGGCGATTGGCGCGTGACTTCACAGCGTGCCTCCGACGGTCAGCTGTTCAAGCATGGTGATGGCGTCGGCAAGCGTGGTCGGCGCATCCACTTCCTGCTGCAGGAAATCGCGCAGCTTGGGCCACATCGCGATGGCGTGGTCCACCTGCGGGTCCGAGCCTTTCTGGTAGGCGCCGACCGCGATCAAGTCGCGCTGCTGGCGATAAGCCGAGTACACCTGGCGGAAGCGCTGCGCCGCGCGCATGTGCTCGCGCGGGACCACGGCGGGCATCACGCGGCTGATCGACGCTTCGATATCGATGGCGGGGTAATGGCCCGCTTCGGCGAGGTCGCGCGAGAGCACGATATGGCCGTCCAGAATGGCGCGCGCCGCATCCGCGATGGGATCGTGGCGATAGTCATCGCCTTCGGCCAGCACGGTGTAGAACGCGGTGATCGAGCCACGGCCTTCGGCATCGTTGCCGGCGCGCTCCACCAATGCCGGCAACATGGCGAACACCGACGGCGGATAGCCCTTGGTGGCAGGCGGCTCGCCAATGGCGAGCGCGATTTCGCGCTGCGCCTGGGCGTAACGGGTAATCGAATCCATCAGCAGCAGCACGCGCTGGCCGCGATCGCGGAACCATTCGGCGATGGCGGTGGCGTACTGTGCGCCACGCAGCCGCTTGAGCGGGGGCGCATCGGCCGGCGCAGCAACAATCACCGAGCGCGCACGGCCTTCGGGGCCCAGCGTGTGCTCGACGAATTCCTTCACTTCGCGGCCGCGCTCGCCGATCAGGCCCACCACCACCACGTCGGCGTCGGTGTAGCGGGTCATCATGCCCAACAGCGTCGACTTGCCCACGCCGGAGCCGGCGAACAGGCCAATACGCTGGCCGCGTCCCACGCTGAGCAACGCATTGATGGCGCGCACACCAGTATCCAGTGGCGTATCGATCGGCTTGCGCGACATCGGATTGATCGGCTCGCGCTTGAGCGCGGCGTGCTCATCCACATCGAGCGGCCCCATGCCATCCAGCGGCACGCCATCGGCGCCGACCACGCGGCCAAGCAAGGCCGCGCCTACCGGCAGGCCGCTGGTATGCGCACAGGGCCGCACGCGTGCGTTGGGCAGGACGCCATGCATTTCGGTCACGGGCATCAGCAGCAGGCGTTCGTCGGCGAAGCCCACCACTTCAGTATCCAGTTCGCTGCCATCGGCCGTGGTGACCATGCAACGTGCGCCCAGCGGCGCTTCGCAGCCTTCGGCTTCCAAGGTGAGGCCGACCACGCGCCGCAGGCGACCTTCCACGGTAATCGTGCGCGTGCCTTGGGCGCGCATGCGGCGGCGCGCGAGTCGTTCCTGCCAAAGCGCAGTGCGCGTCTGGCCGGACGCCGCCTTCATCCGCGCACCTCATCGGCGTCGGCATCGAGGTCTTCCGCTTCGGCGCCGAGCACGGCATCGACGATAGCCGCGAGCCGCGTCTCCAACCTCGCATCGAGACGCGAGCGTTCGGTTTCGAGCATGCAATCGCCGCGTTGCAGCGTGGGATCGGCCAACAGTTGCCAGTTTTCCTCGGCCACGCCAAGCGTGCGCAACAGCGCGAGATCTTCGGCGTGCAAGCGCACTCGCAGGTTGCCCGACGCGGCCGGCAGAGCAAGCGCCGCCTGGCGCACCGCCTCCACCACCAGGTCCGGCGAGACACGTAATTCGTGCGACAGCACCTGTCGCGCGACGGTCATCGCCAGGCGCGCCAGTTCCAATTCCACCAGTTCATCCATGGCGTGCAAGGGACGAGCCGCCGATTCCAGCAGCGCATCAAGCTTCGCCATGCGTGAATTCATGAGGTCGCGCGCCGCGGCCATACCTTCGGCGTGGCCCGCTGCGTAACCTTCCTCGCGCGCCTGCTGCTCCAGCGCTTCGAGATCGCGCACGGTCGGCTGCGCCACTGGCTCGGCCGGCGCGGGTTCGGCCACGGGCTGACCCATCTCCGGCGGAAGCCAGCGCTCGAACTGCACCAAATTGTCGCGGTTCATCACAGCACTCATGCGACCAGCTCGTCACCCGTACCGGAAAGATTGATCTGGCCCGAATCGGCCAGCTTGCGCGCAATGCCCAGCACTTCCTTCTGCGCCGCGTCGACTTCGCTGAGGCGAACGGGGCCGGACACTTCGAGATCGTCGCGCAGCATGTCGGCCGCGCGCTTGGACATGTTGGCGAAGATCTTTTCGCGCACGCCGGGCTCGGCGCCCTTGAGCGCCGTGGTCAGGCGTGCCGTCGGCACTTCGCGCAGCAATGTCTGCATGCTGCGGTCGTCCAGGTCGGCCAGGTCCTCGAACACGAACATCAGTTCTTCGATGCGTCCGCTCAGGCTCGAATCGTGCGTGCGGATCGCGGCCATCAACTCGTTCTCGCGACTGGTTTCCATCGCGTTGAGGATGTTGGCCGCGGCCTTGAGGCCGCCCACCGAGGCCGACTTGAGCTTCTTGGTGTTGCCGGAGAACTGGCGCTCCATGATCTCGTCGAGCTCGTTGAGCGCGTGCGGCTGCACGCCGTCGAGCGTGGCGATGCGCATCACCGCGTCGCTGCGCGTGCGCGGCGGCAGGTAGCCGATCACTTCGGCCGCCTGGTCGGGCTCCAGGTGCGCCAGCACCAGCGCGATGATCTGCGGGTGCTCCTGGTTGATCATTTCGGCGATGGCGCGGCTTTCCATCCACTTCAGCGATTCCAGGCCCTTGCTGGAGCGGCCGAGCAGGATGCGGTCGATGAGACCACCCGCCTTGCTCTCGCCCAGCGCGTTGACCAGGATCTTGCGGATGTATTCCTCGGTGCCCACGCCCAGCGAGGTGTGGCGGCCCATGTCGTCGTTGAGACGGGCAAGCACCACTTCCACCTGTTCGCGCGACACGTTGGTGAGGCTGGCCATGGCCGTGCCCACCGCCTGGACATCGCGCGCACTGAGGTGCTTGAGCACCTCAGCGGCGTCCTGCTCGCCCAGCGTGAGCAAAAGAATGGCGGCACGCTGCGCGCCGCTGATGGGTGTCTCTGCCTTCATGATTCAATCCGCCCGAATGGCTGCATGCCCGTGCGCACGACGGATGCGCCGGCCACGCGTGCCTGCTCCCGCGATATCGGCTGCGCGCGGCGTTTCCGAAGCGCCAGGGCGCCGGCGGGATGCCATGTGTGCTTAGCCGCCATCTTCGCCCACCCAGCTCTTGACCACCTGCGCGACCTGCTTGGGGTTTTCGCTCACCATGCGACGCGCCAGGCCGATGCGCTGCTCATAAGCCATCGTCGGCGCGATACCGTTGTTGAGTCGGGCCAGTTCGTCGACGTCTTCCTTGTCGTCGATGCGCACCGAAATGGTGGGCGGTACCTGTTCCTGCGCCACGGCCAGCGCCTTGCCCGGCGCGGGGCTGCGCGTAAGGCCGCGCAGCAGCGGGCGCAGCAGACCGAAGGCGACCAGCAGCGCGACCAGGATGCCCGCACCCTGCTTGATCAGGTCCAGCATGCCCGGACGCTCCCAGAACGCCACCGGCGGCTGCGAGGTGTCGCCCGTCGTGTCCTGGTGGAACGGCTGGTTGATGACGCTGACGCTGTCGCCGCGCGTTTCGTTGTAGCCCACGGCATTGCGGGTCAGCGTGGTGAGATGTTCGAGTTCCTGCGGCGTGAACGGCACGCTCTTGTTGCCGCCCTTGTCGCCGGCAACCGTCTTGTTGTCGACCACCACCGCCACGGTGAGACGCGCCAGGCGGCCCGCCGGATCACTGACATGGCTGATGGTGCGATCAAGCTCGTAGTTGCGCGTGGCGCTGCTGGTGTTCTCGGAAGGACCCGTCGCTTGCGCCGTGCTCGCGGCAGCGCCCTTGCCCGCGGCGCCCTTGCCGGCATTCGGCTGTGCGGCGGTGGGCTGCGCGACAGTGTTGGGCGGCTGGTTGCTCAGCGCGCCGGGAACACCGCCATCGGTGGCGTTGCCGGTGCGCGACTGGCTGTTGGTCTGCTCGCTGCGCAGCGCGGGGTGATCATGGCCGTAGGTCTCGGTGGCCTTTTCGGTCTCGCTGAAGTCGAGGTCCGCGTAGACCTGCGCCCGCACCTTGCCCGGGCCGACCAGCGGCGTCAGCAGTTCTTCGATGCGTTGCGCATAGGTGTTCTCGAGGCGCGTCGCCATGCGCAGGCGCGTATCGCCGATCGCGCTGGCGTTGCCCGGATCCGTGGTGGTAAGCAACTGTCCCTGCTGATCGACCACCGACACCTGCTTGGGGTCGAGGTTGGGCACGCTCGCAGCGACCAGATGCACGATCGCGGCGACCTGGCTCGCATCGAGCTGCCGCCCCGGATACAGCGTCACCAGCACCGATGCGCTGGCTTCATGGCTATCGCGAATGAACGCCGACGGCTTGGGCAACGCGAGATGCACACGCGCGGCGCGCACGGACTGCAGGCCGGCGATGGTGTTGCCCAGGTCGGTCTCCAGCATCTGCTGGTAGCGCGTGCGCTCGGCGAGATCGCTCATGCCGAACGGCGAATCGGCGCCCGGCACCGAAGTCGTGTTCGCACTGCCCTGCGGCAGTCCCTGCGAAGCAAGCCTCAGACGAATCGCCGCGAGGTCAGAGGCGGGCACCATGATCGAGCCGCCGTCCGCGCTGAGCGTGAACGGCGTATTGGAGGCCTGCAGCGCCTGCGTGACGGCGGCGGCGTCTTTCTGTTCCAGGCCCGCATACAGCAGGCTGTAATTGGGACCGCGCGACCACAGCACCACCGCGACGCCAAGCGCCACGGCGGCCGCCACGCCGAACAACAGCAAGAGCTGCCGCGTTGCCGGCGTACGTGCGAGCTGCTTGAGGTCCAGGCGAGAACCGGCCTTGTCGTCGGTGGTCGCGAGGGCGTTATCGGCCATGGAAGGGGCTCGTGCGCGTCAGGGAGCCGGTCAGACCGGCATGTTCATGATGTTGTTGTAGGCATCGACCAGCTTGTTGCGCACCTGCGTAAGCGTGTTCAACGAGAGATCGGCCTTCTGGACGGCCACCATCGTGCGACCGAGATCGGCGCCGGCATCGCCGCGCTCGAAACCGAGCGCGAGTTGGCCTGCGTTGGTCTGCGCATCGGCCACCGAAGCGATGGATTGCTTCAGCAGGCTGGAGAAATCCGCCTGGCCGGGCTTCGCCGCGGTGAACGCCTGTTCGGCAGGTTTCACCTGCGAAGACATCTGGCGCATTTGCGACAGCAGGTTGTTGACGTCGATCTGGCTCATGTCGGAATTCCAACGCGTGACGATGTTCTGGTGTGTAGAAGCACGATGCGTGCCACCGTGTTTCTCGCCAGGTTTCCTTGTGGGAGCGCACCCTGTGCGCGACAAACCAACGGAGCGGTGAAGCTTTGAGGTTGTAGTCGCGCACAGGGTGCGCTCCCACAGAAAACCGCTGGACGTCACCGCGAAAACGACCTCTCCCGAACAGGGAGAGGAACAAACTCAGGCCTGCAAACTCGGCTGCAACCCGTACTTGCGCAGCTTCTCCACCAGGGTGGTGCGCTGCATGCGCAACAGCTTCGCCGCATGCGCCACCACGCCGCCGGTAACGTCAAGCGCTTGACGGATGAGACCCACCTCGATGTCGGCCAGGTGATCCTTAAGGTCCAGCCCACCCTCGGGCAGCATCACCAGCGAATCGGTCGTCACCACCGCCATCGGCTCGGGCATCACGCTGGACTGGCCGGTCATCAAGGACAGCAGCGCGGTGCCGCGCACTTCTTCGATCACCTGCTGGCCGCGGTATTTTTCCGGCAGATCGCTCACGCGTACTTCGGCGTGCGGATAGAGGATGGAAAGGCGCTCCACCAGATTGCACAGCTCGCGCACATTGCCCGGCCAGCCATAGCCGTGCAGCGCATGCATCGCACCCGCGCTGAAGCGCACGTTGGCGAGCCCGCGGCGCGACAGGCGTTGGTTGAACTCGGCCACCAGCTCCGGCAGGTCTTCCAGGTGTTCGCGCAGTGAGGGCATTTCCAGCGGGAACACGCTGAGGCGATAAAAGAGGTCTTCGCGGAAGTGGCCGTTGGCGATCGCGGCCTCGAGATTGCGATGCGTGGCGGCGATGATGCGCACGTCGCAGCGCTGCGTGCGGTTGCTGCCCACGCGTTCGAACACGCGCTCCTGCAGCACGCGCAGCAGCTTCACCTGCATCGGCAGGCTCATGTCGCCGATTTCGTCGAGGAACAGCGTGCCGCCCTCGGCCAGCTCGAAGCGGCCCTTGCGGGTGGCGATGGCGCCGGTGAACGCGCCCTTCTCGTGACCGAAGAGTTCGCTTTCCAGCAGCTCGGCCGGGATGGCGCCGCAGTTGATCGCCACGAACGGCTTGTCGCGGCGCGAGGAGCAGTCGTGGATGGCGCGCGCCACCATTTCCTTGCCGGTGCCGGATTCGCCGAGCACGAGCACGCTGGAATCGAACGGCGCCACCTGGCGCACCAGCGCATTCACGCGGCTCATCGGGCCCGAACTGCCGACCAGGCGAAGTTCCGGACGACGCGCCGGGGCGGGCGCCTGGCCACGCAGCACTTCGGACAGCTGCTCATAGCGCAGCGGGAACTCGACCATGCCGATGCGTGCGCTGAAGGGCGAGGCGTCGGTGCCAAGGCGGGCCACCCATTCCGAGTCGGTCGCCAGCAGCACCATGGCATGGGCGGCGGCGCCGCCGAGCTGCGCGAACTGGCGCTCTGCTTCGGCTTCGTCCCGCACCGTGCCCACATAGACGGCACGCCATGCATGAGTCGATTCGTTCACTGTCACGCAATCATCGCCGCGCTGCGGTCGATACCCCAGAAATTCCAGTGCAGATACGACGGATTCCGCCCTGCGGTGATCGGACTCGATCACCAGTACGTCGAATTTCCCCATGATTGACTCTCGTGCGTGCTTCATCGTGGACCCCTGAACCCGGACTGCGCTGCTCGTGTGTCGGCGATCCGTCGTCGACTGTTGAACGGGAGGGAGCAAGAAGAAGGCCAGCGCACAACGAAATCTCGACACGCTCGGGCAGGCTCATCTGCCGAGCTGCGTCACCCTCGCGGACATGCGCTTACGGATGGCATACGGGTATGTGCCATCTCCATGAATCCATTGGATTAAATCGTTTACGTGAAGGCCGCAGGAAAGTGACCTTGTGCGGCAGTCGACTGAGATCGGCGTCAAAGAATTTTCGCGTCGACTTTTCGTAACGTGATGTCCATCACATAGCGAATCGTGCTGTCGGCACAGTCCTAAGAAGCTGTCAGCCGACGACCTGCCACTTTGCGTCGGTGGTGACGGAAGACGAGACGCTCAAGTGCGTCACACGTCACGTCATCGATAGATTCAAAGGCAACAAAAACGTGATCGCCATCACGATCTTGCACGAAGCGCGCCGGCAATTCGAGCGGCAGCGCGAGGCACCCGTCGAAGTGCAGTCGCAGCAGTCCGTGGTCCTCGCCCACGGGCCAGAGCGAACGCGACAGCAGCGCGCCCACCGCGTTGAACGACACCGTCTGGCGGGGCGGCAATTCGGTATCGCGCCGCAGGAGCTGGTCCAGCATCGCCATCAACACGTTGAGCTTGCTGTCGAGCCGCAGGATGTCCTGCGATACGGGGCCTTCTTCGTCCACGGCTTCGACCCGACGCTCGGTGAAGACGGCCAGCGTATTGAGCACGCTGAGATTGCGTTCGCGCATCGCAGACAGCTGAAGATCACCCAATGGCTGGCGCAGTGCCGCGCAGCTCACGTGCAGTCCATCTTCATAGGTGACGCGTTCGGAAAAGGCCAACCAGGACGGGTCTTGCATGGGATCCCCCATGTTTCTGGACGGGGCTGTCGTGCCGCCGGGATACGTAGGGATTATGCGCGCGATCGTCTCAGTGCCGAACAGACTGACATGTCAGTCGTTGGCGGTCTGCAAATAGGCAGTCAGCGCGCGGTGGCGCTGCTTGTGCTCGCCTAGCGCGTCACCCAGGCGCTCACGCTGTTGCCTGGCCAGCGCCCGCACTTCTTCGGTATGCACCAGGAGGGCCTTGAAGGTGGTGAGCGCTGCCGGGTCGCTGAGGGAAAGACCGGTGATGAGCGGGCTGCGCTCCGATTCAAGCTGCACGACTGCATCCCAGTCGCCGGCGCGCGCCGCGTCGACCATGCGCGCACTGATACCGAGAAGCCGCTCGATCATGCCGTTCGTCCTCAGGCCGCGGCGGTCGAGGCGCCGCCCTGCGAAGCCAGGAAGGTGTCGCGGATCTGACGCCAGGCATCGCGCACCGGCGTGAGTAGGTCGATCGCTTCGTCGATGGCGCGCTCGTCATCGTTCAACTGCGCGTGCAACAGCCGGCGGGTCACATAGTCGTATAGCGCATCCAGCCGGCCGGCCAGTTCGGCGCCGCTCTTGTGGTCGAGGCTGCCGCGCAGTTCGTTGATGATCGCCAGCGCCTTGCCGAAGTACAGGCCCTTGGCAGGCACGTCACCGCGGCGCATGGCGCCGCGCGCCTGATTGATGCGATCGATCGCGCCATCGAACAGCATGCTGGTCAGCTGGTGGCGATCGGCGCCCTCGACGCTGCCGCGTGCGCTGTTGTCCTGATAGATCGCGCTGGCGTTGCGCGCGTAGCCGTAAGTCATGGTCACTTTCCCGTTCAGTTCTTCGAGCCGCTGTTGGTCAGCTGATCGAGTGCCGTGGTCAGGTAACTGCTGGTGTTGTTGAGCGAGGACATCAGCGTATCCAGCGCGGTGTACTGGCTCTGCAGCTGCTTCTGGTACGTGGCCATGCGCGCATTCAGCGCCGTCTGCTGCTGGCTCAGCTGGGTCAGCGTGTTGTTGAGGCTGTCCATCCGCGACGGGATGATGCCGTTGCTCGCCGTGTACGCGTTGATGGTGCTGTTGAGCTTGGTGCCGTAGCCGTTGGTGCCGGTGAAAAGATCCTTGACTGCCGCGGCGTTCGACTGGAAAGCGGACGCGAGCTTGGTCGTGTCGAGCGCCAGCGTGCCGTCCGCATTGCGGGTGATGCCCAGGTTGGCCAGCGTGCTGATGCTGTTGCCCTTCACCGCACCGCTCAGCACGGATCCGATGCCGCGCTGTACCGAGGTGAGCGTGGAGTCGCCCAGCAGCACGCCAGCTGCGCCGGTGCTCTTGTCGTAGCTCGCCAGCGGAGAAACCGTGCTTACATAACTGTTGTATGCGTCGACCAGGCCCTGGATGGCATTGGTGGCCGCCGTGTTGTCCTGCGTCACCGCCAGCGTATTGGTGCCGGTGCCGGTGAGATTGAGCGTGACGCCGTCCATCTTGCCCGACACCGAATTGGACGCGCTGGTCACGTCGATGCCGTCGATGGTGAGTTTGGCGTCCTGCGCCTCGTTGCTGCCGGCCGTGTTGAGCTTGGTCGCCAGTGCCTGCAGACCGCTGCTGCTGGTCGCATCGGCGCTGATGCTGAAGCCATTGGCCACGCCGGTCTTGCTCGAACTCAGCACCAGCTGCTGGCCGTTCACGCCATTGACGATGGTGGCGGTCACGCCCGGGTTGGACGAGGAGCTGTTGATCGAGCTTGCAATGTCGGCCAGCGTGTTGGTGGCCGACACCGCCACGTTCATGGTGCTGCTGCCCACCGTGATGCTGAGCGTCCCCTGCCCCACGGCGGTGCCGCTGGCTACCGGGTCGCTGGTGCGCTTCTGCACCGTGGCGAGCTGGCTGACAGCGATGGTGTACGTGCCGGGGTGCGCGCTGGACAGCGTGCTGGCCGTGCCGATGCTGGAGCTGCCGCTGGCAGGCGTCAGCGTGCCGGCGTAGCTGTTGAACGTATTGACCGAGCTCAGGCTCGCCAACGCGCTCTGGATGCCGCCAAGCGCGGAGTTGAGCGACGACAGGCCGGTGAGCAGGTTGTTGGTCTGCTTGGTGCGCGTGTCGATCTGGTTCTGCGAGGCCGCCTTGCGCGCGTTCACCAGCGCCGTGACGATCGAGTTCACGTCCAGGCCCGAACCGATGCCGCTGGCGCTGAGCGTGCCGCTGCCGCCCGAGCCGGTGCTGCTGGACGAGCTGGTCGAACTGCTGGAGCCGCTACCCGTACTGTTGGCGGTCAACGTGTTGAGCAAAGAGCTCAGGCTGTTGCTGCTTGTGGCGCTGGTGGTGGTCATCGCACTACCTTCTCAGT
Source organism: Dyella jiangningensis (assembly GCA_000632805.1). GTDB lineage: Bacteria > Pseudomonadota > Gammaproteobacteria > Xanthomonadales > Rhodanobacteraceae > Dyella > Dyella jiangningensis. The sequence continues at coordinate 3,268,474 of CP007444.1, forward strand.
CCCGAATAAGCCCGCCTTGCGGCGGCGTGTTCGAGCCCCCGGCAAAACCCTCGCGCGCAAGGGCTTTGCCGGCGGCTCCCGTGACATCGGGCGGATCGATACCGATCCACCCGATGGTGTTTCCGGCCGAAGTGGTCGCGACCCGGGAGAGCCGCGACCAGCCTCTGGTCCGTTACTGCAACAGCTTCAGCACCTGCTGCGGGTTCGAGTTGGCCTGGGCCAGCACCGAGATACCGGCCTGCTGCAGCACCTGCGCCTTGCTCAGGTTGGCCGTTTCGGAAGCGAAGTCCGCGTCCTGGATGGTCGACTGCGAGGCCTGCAGGTTGGTCGTCTGCGCCGCCACCGTGGAGATGGTCGACTGGAAACGGTTCTGCACGGCGCCCAGCTGGGCGGCGAAATCGCTGACCGTCTTCAGCGCGACGTCGACACGCGAGATCAGCGCGTTGGCGTTGTCCACGGTCTTCACGTCCGAGCCATTCAGCGAACCCGCCGTGGCTACGGCAGCGCCGTCCGTGTAGGCAGCGCCGGCACCAACGTCGGTAGCCACGCCGGTGATCTTGGTCTGGGTAGCACCCAGGGTCGAGGCAGCGTTGATCGAACCGGTGTCGGCGATCTTGAACGAGCCGTTCGAGAACACGCTCAGGCCGCCCTTGCCGTCCACGGCCGCGCTGACGCCAGCGATGCCCTTGGCGTTGATGGCGTCGGCCAGGTCCTGCACGCTGCTGGCCGTGCCGCTGAGCGCAACCGCCGTACCGTCGGTGCCGGTGACCGTGATCTTGGACAGGTCCATCGTGTAGGACTTGCCGGTGGCGTCGGTGAACGCACCGCTCAGATCGGAGGTATTCACCTCGGCGATCTTGCCCATGTCGCTGGCCTTCACGCTGGTGCCCAGGTTGACGCTGATGGTCTGGCCGACGTCGGCGCCGATCTGGAAGCTCTTGGTCTGCATGGAGCCGTCGAGCACCTTCGAACCGTTGAAGGTCGTCTGGTTGGCGATACGGGTGATTTCTGCCAGACGCTGCTGCACTTCCTGGTCGATCGAGGAACGGTCGGCGGAGGTGTAGGTACCGTTGGCGGACTGCACGGCCAGGTCACGGATGGCCTGGAGGTTGGCGGTCACCTGGTCCAGCGCCGAGCCGGCGGTCTGCGCCAGGTTGATGGCGTCCGAAGCGTTGGCGCTGGCCTGGGTCAGGCCGCCCACCTGCGTGGTGTAGCGCTGCGAAATGGCGAAACCGGCGGCGTTGTCGGCTGCGCTGTTGATCTTCAGGCCCGACGACAGACGCTGCGTGGCCATGGCCAGAGCATTCTTCGACTTGGTCAGGTTGTTCTGCGCGTTCAGCGACGAGACGTTGGTATTGATAACGAGAGACATGGATTTCTCCTGCGTAAACCGGTGGCCGGTTTGATTGGCTTTGTTCTTGCCGGCGGCAACGGCCCGTTATGTGGTGTGCCATCCGCCTCAGTGAGTTTTTCGGCGCCTGTGGCGATTACTTGAGCCGATTCCCCGATTTCGTGACGGGGCTCACTTTGCCGTGCCTATCAAACCGTGTCGTACCGCTACGCCAAGCCTCCCTTGTTCCACCGAAAAAGCGATGGTCGTGTCCACGCGACCATCGCGACCATGTTCACTTGAGGTAATTGAACAAGCTCATCTGCTTCACCTGCGCAAACACCTGCTGCGATGCCTGCAGCGCCGCCGATTGCAACGACAGGCTACTGATGGCCTTGTACGGATCAGCGCCGGCCACGTCGGTAAGCGCGGACTGGTATGTCACGTTGAGATCCTGGTACGCACCCTGCTGCTGCGTCAGCGTGTTCAGACGTCCGCCGATGGCGACCTGCGTCGCGCTGATCGTCGACTGCGTCTGGTCGATCGATTCGATCTGGCGGCTCATCTGGTTTGCCAGCTGCGTATCGGTGGTGCCGCTCTGCAGCGACGAGATCATGTTGCTCAGCGTGGTGAAGATGTTCTGCTGGCCGCCGGTCGTCACCGACACGGTGTCGCCCGCGGCAGGCGTACCGCTCATGGCGATGTTCATCCCGTTGAAGCTGATCGAACCGCCATCCTGGTAGGTGCCACCCACGGGATTGCCGCTGCTGTCGAGCACCGGATTGCCATTGGCGTCCGCGGCCGTCCAATTGCCCCCGGTACCGAACGTGATGGTGTAGCCGCCGCCGCTCGACGCCTTGGTGCTGTTCCACGCGCTGAGGTCGGTCACATTGTTGGCGCCCACCACCAGCGTGCCCGTGTTGGCACTGCCCACGCCGGTCGCAAACGAACCGTTGCCGGCGGGAACATTCATGAAAAGCCCCGAGCCCGCATCGCCCGTCACCACCTGCAGGCCGGAACCCACCGATGCATGCTGCGATTCGTCGTTGCCCAGATAGGTCACTACACCATTGGCACCGACCTGGAACGGAGCGCGCGTGGTACTGGTGCCGGCGAACAACGCGTTGCCGTTGCTATCCGTGGTGTTGGCCAGCTGCACGAGCTGGTCGCGAATCTGGCTGAGCTGGCTGGCGATGCTCTTGCGATCGGAATCGCCCAGGGTGCCGTTGATCGCCTGCAAGCCCAGCGTGCGCGCGCTGTCCAGCACGCTGTTCACCGAACTGAGCGTGCTCGCCTCGGTATTAAGGCGCGTATTCGCGCTGTCGATGTTGGTCGAGTACTGCGTGTTTGCCGCAATCACGTGGCTCAGGCTCACCACCTGTCCCGCGCCCGCCGGATCATCGGACGCGACGTTGATGCGCACGCCGGTCGTGACTTCGTTCTGCGTGGCCGCCAGCGCACTCTGCTGGTTGAGCATCGTGGTGAGGGACTGCTGGTACATCCAACTGGTGGAAAGGCGCATGACGATCTATCCGTTATCCGTGGATGGCCGAAATCAGGCTGCTGAAAATGCTCTGCGAGGTCGAAATGATCTGCGCCGAGGCCTGGTACGCCTGCTGGTAACGCACCAGGCTCGCCGCTTCCTCGTCAAGGTTCACGCCCGACACGCTCTGCTGCGCCGACACGGCCTGGTTGTACAGGCTGGTCTGCGTGGTGAGATTGGTCTGCGCCTGGCTGCCCACCGTACCGATGTTGGTGGTCAGCGAGCCGTAGGCGGCCACGACCGATTGCTTGCCACCGTTGAGAATGCCCTTGTCCGCCAACTGCGCCATGGCGAGCGCGTTGCTGGTGTCGTTGAGTCCGTTGGCATTGATGCCGACGGTGAAGCTGTCGTTCGCGGCCGGCGTGCCGGAGGGCGTCACGCTCCAGCCATTGGCGCTGATGGTCTGCCCCGGCGCGTAGCTGCCGCTGCTCAGCACGTTGCCGCTGCTGTCGGTCACCTGATAGCTGCCCGCCGTCGGGAAGCTGAGCGTGGCATTGCTGAGCAACGCGGCATTGGTCGGATCATCCACCGTCACCGCGCCGATGCTGCTGGTGCCCGTGTTGGCGCTGGCCGCTTTCGAGGTCAGCGCCGCCGCAGCGGCGATGCCGTTCGGATCGGTCATCGTCAGCGTGAGGCCGCCGGCAGCCGCGCGCGTGGGCTGGATCTGGAAGCTGTCGCCCTTCTGCGCCGTGCCGGACAGGCTGAAGGTCAGGCCATCCGCCGAGTACGAACCGTCCGGGTTGGCCGTCATCGGCACGCTCTGGCCGGCCGTGGAGGCAAGATTCCAGTTGCTGCCGTCATAGCTGAGCACGTAGTCGGACGTGGTGAGCTTCGAGACGTCGGTGATGCTGGCCGCGACGCTTGCACTGCCCTTGTTGTTGCCCGCCGCGAGCACGTTGGGGGCAGGCACGCTGAACATCGCGCCGCCCTGTTTGCCGTTGAGATCGAGGCCCTTGGCCTGTTGCGTGTTGACGCTGGTGGCAAGCGCCACGGCGGCCTGGCCAAGCTGGTTCTGCACGCTGTCGAGCACGCTGCTGCGGTAGTCGAGCAAGGCACCCAGCGTGCCGCCGCTGAGCTTGCTGGTGATGTCGGTGCCCGTGGTGTCGAGCACTACCGTGCGCGATACGTCGTATCTGTCGGTGCCGGTGGACAGCGCAAAGGACTTGTCCCCGCTGACCAGCGCCTGCCCGCTCGATGCGTATACGCTGATGGTGCCGTCCGCCTGCGCATAGGTGGACACGCCGAGATAGCCCGACAGCGTCTGGATCATGGTGTCGCGCTGATCCAGCAGGTCGTTCGGAACGTTGGTGCCCGCCTGGTGAATCTTCGCGTTGAGATCCGCGATGCTGCTGGCCACGGTGTTGATGCTGTCCACCGTGGTGCCGATCTGGCTGTTCACCTGGCTCTGCTGCGAGGTGAACTGCTGCGCCAGCGTGTTGAACACGGTGACCATGGAGCCGGCGCTGCCCAGCAGCGATTGCCGGCTGGACGCCACGCCCGGCGTGTTGGCTACCGTGTCGAACCCGCCGTAGAAGCCGTCCAACGCGCTCTGCAGGTTGCCGCTGGCGCTCAGCATGCTGTTGAGCGTCGTGGTCAGGTTGTTGTACGTGGTGGCGCGCTGCACGCCGGAGTTGCTGCTCCACACCGCGCTGGTCAGGAAGTCGCTGTAGGCGCGCTGCACCGACTGCACGTCCACGCCACTGCCGATGCTGTAGCGACCGGCGGAGTTCGACATGTTTTCGGTCTGCAGCACGGTCTGCCGGCTGTAGCCGGGCGTGTTGACGTTGCTGATGTTGTTGCCGACCGTGGTCAGCGCCACCTGGGCGGCGTTCAGCCCCGAGGCACCGATGCTGAGAAGGTTGGACATGGATCGTTCCCTGACGGCTTATTCGGAGGAGTTCGGCTGGTCGCTGACATTCTTGAGCGCGGCCAGCGCTTCCTTCATCGCGGGACTATTGGCGATGGCCACGATTTTTTGCGCATAGGAGGGATCGGTGGCGTAGCCGCCGCTCACCAGGCCGCGCGCGAAACCCACCACGTCTTCGCCATGGTTCAGCGCCTTGGCGTAGCGCGGGTTGTCGGCAATGAGCTGGGCGTAGTCGTTGAACGATTCGCCCGGGTTGTTGTACGAGCGGAACTGGGCGCGACGGTGCACCGCCACGCCTTCTTCGAATTCCAGCGTGGGCACGCTGACCTTCTGGCCGTCCCAGCTGCTGCCGGCCTTCATGCCGAACAGGTTGTTGCTGGTGTCGCCGTTGGAATGGGACGGCATGTGCTTGCCCCACTGCGTTTCCAGCGCGGCCTGGGCCAGCACGGCGCGCACCGACACGCCGAGTTTCTCCGCCGCCTTCTGCGCATAGGGCGCCAGTTCCTTCACGAACTCCTGGGCATCCTGCGGCAGCCATTTCACCACTTCGGCGCCGACGGACTTGGCGGCATTGGCGACGGAGCTCAGGCGCTGCTGCCAGTCGTCGCTTTTCGCGCCGTCGGCCGCGCTCGAGGAAGAGGAGGATGAGGAGGCGCCGCCCAACTGGCGCATCAACATCTGCGCGATGCCCAGGCCATTGCCCTGCGACAGGTTCACCGACAGCTGCTGGTCGAACATGTCGCGCCAGGCATTGCCCGCTTCGCTGTCACCCAGCCCGTCGCCCGGGCTGGCCTCGCGCATCGACTTGAGCATCATCTGCGTGAAGATGGATTCGAACTGCTTCGCGACGGCCGGCAGTGCGGACTTCGCGTCCGACTGCGCCGTCTGGCGCAAGGCACCGAACCCGGACAGATCGGTCCAGGTATTGAGGCTTTTCGCGGCGTCCCCGGAGATGGCCATATCAGATCACTACCAGCTCCGCATGGAGCGCACCGGCCTGCTTCAAGGCCTGCAGGATGGAAATGAGATCGCTCGGCGAAGCACCCACCTGGTTCACCGCGCGCACGATGGTGTCGAGATTGGTACCAGGGCCGAACTTGAACATGTGGCCGCCGTCCTCACTCACCTGCACGCTGCTGTTGGGCACCACGACCGTCTGCCCCTTGCTGAAGGCCTCCGGCTGGCTGACGCTCGGCTGCTCGCTGATGGTCACCTGGATCGCGCCGTGCGCCACCGCGGCCGGTGTGACGCGCACGTCCGAACCGATCACCACCGTGCCGGTGCGCGAATTCACCACCACGCGCGCCGGTGCATCGCCCGGGTTCACGTCCAAGGCCTGGATCGCACCCAGCCATGCCACACGCTGGGCGGCGTCGGCCGGGCCGCGCACGGCCACCGAACCGCCGTCCACCGCGTTCGCCGTGCCCGCGCCATAAGTGCGATTCACCGCTTCGGCGATGCGCGTGGCGGTGGTGAAATCCGGCGTGTTGAGGTTGAGCATGAGGTCGCCGTTGCTGTTGGCGAACGACGAGGCGACGCTGCGCTCCACCGTCGCGCCATTGGGCACGCGGCCGCTGGCGGAGATGTTCACCTGCACGCTGGAACCGCTCTTGCCCTGCGCGCTGATGCCGCCCACCACCACGCTGCCCTGCGCCATCGCATAGACGTTGCCGTCCGCACCGCGCAGCGGCGTCATCAGCAGTTCGCCGCCGCGGATGCTCTTGGCGTTGCCGATGGAGGCCACAGTGACATCGATGGTCTGGCCCGGCTTGGCGAACGGCGGCAGCTGCGCGGTGATCGTCACGGCCGCCGCATTCTTCAGCTGCGGACGGACGTTGGCCGGCACCGTGATACCGAACTGCACCAGCATGTTTTCCAGGCTCTGCGTGGTGAACGGCGCCTGTGTGGTCTGGTCGCCGCTGCCGTCGAGACCCACGACCAGGCCGTAACCGATCAACTGGTTGGTACGCACGCCGCCGACCTGCGCGAGGTCGCGGATCTTGTCGGCATGCACGGGCTGGCTCACCGAGAAGCTCGCGCACAGCACGATGATCACGCCGCGCAGCACCGACAACGTGCGTTCGCGTGCGCGCGCCAGCGTGTAGCGATCGAAGCAGAGACCGTTCATCAGTAGGGCATCCACTTGGAATTGAAAAAGCGCGACAGCCAGCCCTGCGTATTCGCATCGGCCAGCGAACCCTTGCCGGTGTAGGCGATCTGCGCGTCGGCCACGCGCGTGGACGGCACGCTGTTGTCCTGCAGGATGTCCTGCGGCCGCACGATGCCGGAGATGCGGATCAGCTCCTGGCCCTGGTTGATGGTGAGCATCTTCTCGCCGCGCACCAGCAGGTTGCCGTTGGAAAGACGCTGCGCCACGGTGACGGTGATGGAGCCGGTGAGCTGGTTGCTCTGGCTGCTGTCGCCGCTGCCGTCGAAGCTGCGGTTGCCCGAAGTGGAAATGTCCGCCGCCTTGCCGCCCACCTTCAGCGCATGACCGAGAATGGTCGGCGCGGTGATATCGGTGTTGTCCTTCTTGCTGGTGCTCGTGCTCGCCTTCTTCGATGCCTGCGTGCTTTCCACCAGCGAGATGGTGAGGATGTCGCCTACGCGATGCGCGCGCGCATCGTTGAACAGCTCCATGCCCTGCTCGGCGTGATAGATCGCGCCGTCGGTGGGCGGTGCCGCCGTCTGCTCGGCAGGCATGGTGGCCGCCCACTGATGATCGTCGCGCGGCGGCTGCATGGCGCAGCCCGCCAGCAGCGCGAGCGCCAGTGCGGTGGAAAGACGGGACAGGGTACGGAAGGACATGGTGGTGCTCACATCTTGTCGGTCAGGTCCTGCAGCATCTGGTCGGCGCTGCTGATGGCCTTGGAGTTCATTTCGTACGTGCGCTGCGTTTCGATCATGTTGACCATCTCGGCCACCACGTTGACGTTGGAGGACTCCAGCGAGCCCTGCAGCAGCGAACCCATGCCGTTGAGCGCGGGCTGCCCGGTCTGGGGGGCGCCGCTTGAGGCGGTCTCGAGATACATGTTCTGCCCCATCGGCTGCAGGCCGGCGGGGTTGATGAAGTCGGCGAGCTGCAGCGTGCCCAGCGTCTGCGGCGTGGCCGACGCGGTGGTCGTGGCCGACACGGTGCCGTCCGAACCGATGGTCAGCGACTGTACGTTCGGCGGCATGGTGATCGCCGGCTCGATCGGATAGCCGTCCGAGGTGACGAGCTGGCCATTCGCGTCGGTGTGCAGCGAGCCATCGCGCGTATACGCCACGGTGCCGTCGGGCATGCTCACCTGCAGGAAGCCGCGGCCCTGGATCGCCACGTCCATCGAGTTGCCGGTCTGCGTGATGTTGCCCTCGGTGAACAGCTTCTCGTTGCCCACCACGCGCACGCCGGTGCCGAGCATCAGGCCCGAGGGCGACAGCGTCTGCTCGGTAGTCTGGCCGCCCGGCTGACCCTTGTTCTGGTACATCAGGTCCTGGAACGCCGCACGCGAACTCTTGAACGCGGTAGTGTTGGCGTTGGCCAGGTTGTTGGAGATGACGTCCATGCGCGTCTGCTGCGCATCGAGGCCGGTCTTGGAAATCCACAAGGACGAAAACATCGGTTACTCCCTTGAAGCCGTGGCTCAGTTGGACTGCAACAGCTTGTTGGCGGAATCGGCGTTGTCCTCGGAGGCCTTGATGGACTTCACCTGCATGTCGTACTGGCGCGAGAGCGCGATCATCTTCACCAGCTCGGCGGACGCATTGACGTTGCTGCCTTCGAGCACGCCCGAAGCCACGGTCACCGCGGGGTCTGCATCCGCCGTGCCGCCACCGGCCATGTGCATCAGGCCGTCGTTGCCCTGCACCAGCTGCGTCGCATCGGGGTTCACCAGCTTGATGCGATCAAGCGTGGTGACCGAGTTCGGCCCCTGCCCCAGCGGCACCGAAGAAATCGTGCCGTCGTTGCCGATGCTCACTTCCGCGGCCGGCGGGATGGTGATGGGACCGGAACCGCCCATCACCGGGTTGCCGCGCGCATCGACCAGCCCGCCATCGGCGGTGAGCTGCAGGTCGCCCGCACGCGTATACGCTTCCGAACCGTCCGGCGCCTGCACCGCGATCCAGCCCGCGCCGCGCACCGACACATCGAGCGGACGGCCGGTGTTGATCTGCGACCCCTGCGCGTAGCTCTGGCCCACGCCCTGCGTGACAGCATTGATGCGCGAGGGCGAACCCTGGCCCAGCACCGGCACGCTCTGGAACGCGGTGAGTTCGCTCTTGAAGCCGACCGTGGACGCGTTGGCCAGGTTGTGGCTCACCGCTTCCTGCGCACGCATGATCTGCGTGGCGCCGGTCATCGAGACGTAGACGGAACGGTCCATGGCGTTCTATTAGCGCGAGACTGCGTTGAACAAGGCGGAGGCCAGCGTGTTGTCGGTGGACAGCACCTGTGCATTGGCCTGGTAGTCGCGCTGCGCCTGGATCATGTTGACCAGCTGCGCGGTCGTGTCGGCCGTGTTGGAGCTTTCCAGCTCACCCGACTTGATGTTGCCGTATTCGCCCGAGCTGGCCGTGCCCATCACCGCCTGACCGGAATCGGTGCTGGACGCCCAGGTGGTGTTGCCCAGCTGGCGCAGGCCCTGCACGTTGGCGAAGTTGGCAACCGCCACCTGGCCGATCTGCGTGCTCTGGTTGTTCGAATAGCTCGCGGTGATCACGCCCTTTTCATCGATGTCGATGCCGGTCAGCGTGCCCGCTTCAAAGCCGTTCTGCAGGATGCTGCCGGCCGAATAGTCGGTGCCGTACTGCGTGATGTTGTTGACACCGAGCGAAAGCGTCAGCGGCGCGGAGCCGTTGCCCAGGTTGACCGCGTTGAAGGCGAGCGTGCCGTTGCTCGGCGTGGTGAGCTTGCCGGTGCTGTCGAACGTCATCGGCTGCGTGCCGGCGCTCTGGCCGTCTACGTAGAGATTGGCGTTCCACGCATTGGTGCCGGTCTTGACGTAGTAGATGGTGGCCTGGTGCGAACCGCCCTGCGAGTCGTACACCGTCACCGGCGCCGCGTTGTTGTACGTGGTCGAGTCAGTGGTGCTGAACGCACCGGTCGGCACGGTGGCACTGGCCGGCAGGTTCGAGGCCAGCGTGATGGTCGACGTGGCCGTGGCGTTGCTCTGCGCGGTCACCCAGTTGAAGTCCGACAGCGTGCTCATGTCGAAGCCACCCGCGCCGTTCGGCGGATAGATCTGCAGGCGCGCGCCTTCCGGCGTGGTGACATAGCCGTTGGAGTTCTTCATGAAATCGCCGGCGCGGGTGTACTGCGCACCGTTGCCGTTGTTGACCACGAAGAAACCGTTGCCGTTGATGGCCAGGTCCAGGCTGTTGCCGGTGGTCTGCAGGTCGCCCTGGTTGAACTGCTGCGCCACGTTCTGCAGCATCACGCCGCTGCCGACGGCCGTGGCATTCAGGTTAAGGCCGGTCACCGCGAACACGTCGGCGAATTCCGCACGGGAACCCTTGAAGCCCGTGGTGTTCGCGTTGGCGATGTTGTTGGCGATGACGTTGAGATCGGACTGGGCCGCATTGATGCCGCTGAGCGCTGTATTCAGTGCCATGTTCGGTTCCTCGTAAGTAAACGCAGCGAGCGTTTAAAGAATTTGTGCCACTTGGCTGAGCGACACGCCGCCCACGCCCGAGACCTGCAGATACGTACCCACCGAATCGCCGCCGTAGCCGACGCCGGTGACCGTGCCGGTCACATAGGTGTCGAGCGTGCTGCTGCCGGCGGTTGCCTTGAGCGTGTAATTGCCGCTGGCGACCGTGTTGCCGTTGTCGTCCTTGCCGTCCCAGCTGAACTGGGAAAGGCCTGTGCTTTGCGACCCAAGCGGAATCGTGCGCACCACGTTGCCGCTGCCGTCGAGCACCTGCACCGTGACGCTGCTGGCCGCGGTGACGTTCACCGCGCCCTTCATGCTGCTGGAGCCGTCGTAGCTCACCGTGCTGGAGGGCACCATCACCTGGCGGTTCACCAGGTTGGACGAACTCAGCACCTGCGAGGTCTGCATCGCCGAGTTGATGTTGCTGCTCAGGGTCTGCAGGTCCGTGTCGAGCTGTTGCGTGGTCGACAGCTGGCTGAACTGCGCCATCTGCGAAACGAACTGCGAGTTGTCGACCGGATTGGTCGGGTCCTGCGCTTGCAGCTGGGCCGTCATCAGCTTGAGGAAGTCGGCCTGCGACATGGTCTTGGACAGCGTCGAGTTCACGCTCGACGTGTTCGCGGTGGAGCTGCCTGTACTGCTGTTGCCTGGAATCGTGGACACGTGGGTTTCCTCCCGGCTTACTTGCCGAGGTCGAGGGTCTTGAGCATCAGCTGCTTGGTGGTGTTCATCACTTCGACGTTGTTCTGGTACGAACGCGACGCGGAAATCATGTTCACCAGCTCGTCGATGGGGTTGACGTTGCTGCCATATACGTAGCCGTTGCCGTCGGCCATCGGGTTGCCCGGCTCATAGCGCGCCTGCACGTCGGCCTGGCTTTCGGTGACACCTTTCACCTGCACGCCGACGCTGCTGTCGCCATCGGCATTGCCCGCGCCGCCGAGCGCGCGCTGCACCGCGGAGAACAACGGCTCCTTCGCGCGATACGCACCTTCGGGCGTGCCCGACACGCTGTCGGCATTGGCAAGGTTGCTGGCCACGGTATTGAGGCGCAGCGACTGCGCCGCCATGCCGGACCCTGCAACATCGAAAATCTTGAACATTGACATCACTGGCCTCCGGTGATGGCGGTGCGCAGCATGTGGATCTGCGCGGTGATGAAGGAGAGGCTGGCCTGGTAATGCACGCCGTTGGCGGCGAAATTGGCCTGCTCGGTCTGCGCATCGACGGTATTGCCGTCCATGCTCGGCTGTGTCGGCACGCGGTACGCGAGCTGCGTCGATGCCTGCGCCTGCGGATTGATCTGCCCCGGCTGCGTGATGGCCATCGCCAACCCATCGCTCTGCCCGCTGGCGCTCGCCAGCGCCTGCTTGAAGTCGACGTCGCGCGCGAGATACCCCGGCGTGTCCGCATTCGCCAGATTGCTGGCCAGCACCTCACTGCGACGCTGCCAGAGATCCAGCGCCTGCGAATGCAAACCGAACAAGTTGTCGTTGATCGAACTCATCGCTCACTCCTGCGGCGGGGGCCGCGGGAGGGTTTGAGCAAGTTGCGTGCCACGGGGTCTTGGTGGCGCGGGAAGCCGCGCCGTTGCTGGGTTTGCGGGGGATGAGTCGTGTGTTTGGCGATGGGCTGGCGGCGTGCCGACGGAAATCCGACGCGAGTGGCAACGGCTTCCCGTCACCCCCTGATTTTCCGCCCCCCTCTGTTTGTGGGAGCGCACGCTGTGCGCGACAGCCTTTCGCATCGGTCTTCACTTGTCGCCATCCCGCGTAAGCCCGGGGCGCTTTACAACAGGCGAAGGCTGGTCACCCATCAGCATCGATCTTCGGATGTGGCGATACCTCCAGGTTGCCGCCTACGCGGCGGGCGTTTCGACGGCCTGCCGGCCGCCGAGTCACTTTTCTTTTGCTGGCCCAAAAGAAAAGTAACCCAAAGAAAATGGCCTTGAGAGCCAAGGCTCGTAGCGATATGAGGGATAGAGCCTGACGACTGAGGTGAGTCGGGATACGCTCGTTACTACCTCGAACGGCACGGCTACACCGCAACGCGTCGAAGCGGAGAGGACTTAAAGCGGCTTTATTGAATGGCGGGGACTCTGGGGGCCGCCACGCCTTTCTCCCTCTCCCCTCGGGGGAGAGGGCCGGGGTGAGGGGCGGGTGCTCGCGAAAGCCTTGCCCACCTCTGTAGGAGCGTACCCAGTGCGCGACCGCAACGCATCAACGACCTCTGCGGTCGCGCATTGGGTACGCTCCTACAGGGAGAAGAACCAGCTCTTCGCTCTGGCTGTTGACCTCCCCTCCCCTATGCCACGAGCAGGCGGGAGGTGGAATAGCCCGAAGGGTGGCCGGCAGGACGCCGGCCAGTGGATCGTCAGGGCAGGACGCCCTGTCGATCCACCCCGCCTCCCGTCTGCGACCCCGCAGGGGCGCGGCATCGGGGTGGCCTCTCTTTTGGTTACTTTTCTCTGGCCAAACAGAGAAAAGTGACCCGGCCTCCGGCAGGAGGACGGAAGCCCGCCGCAGGCGAGCCAAGTCGCGGTATCGCTACAACCGAAGCCCCTCGCGAAAGGCCGTCGCGCACAGGGTGCGCTCCCACAGGAGGGTGGCGGCGACTTGGGCAACGCAGCCCAAACCGCCGCCCCTCAAAACTTCTCAAAACTCTCCGGCAACAACTCCAGCACCGTCTGCGCCAGCAGATCCGGCTGGAACTTCGCCACGAAGCGATCGGCGTTCACCTCGCGCACCATTGCCTCATTGAAGATGCCGCTGATCGAACTGTGCAGCACCACCTTCAGCGAGCGGAGCTCCGGCGTCTCGCGAATCGCGCGCGTCAGGGCGTAGCCGTCGATGCGTGGCATCTCGATATCGGACACCACCAGGGTGACGCCCTCCCCTTCCGGTGCCTGGGCCAGCTCCTTCAGGCGCGCCAGTGCCTCGCGGCCGTCCTGCGCAACGATGCATTCCACGTCCATCTGGCGGAACAGGCCCACCAGCTGGTTGCGGGCGACCAGCGAGTCGTCCACCACCATCACGCGACGCGGCTGCAGATCGTGGAAGCGGGCCATGCGCTGCATCGGCTCCGATAGCGTAGTGGTCGTCGCGTTGAGGCTGGCGAGTACCTGCTCCACGTCGACCACCGCCACCAGTGCCCCATCCACGCGCGTCACGGCGTTGACGCGGCTGCCGAAACCCAGTGCCGGGGCGGGTGCTTCAAGGTTGTCGCCGTCGCATTGCACCAGGCGCTGCGGGTCGGCGACCAGGAAACCCTGCACCGTCCGGCTGAATTCCGTCACCATCAGGTGGGCCGACGGGTCGTCGCGCAGCGGTGTGTAGCCCAGCGCCACGGCCATGTCGATCACGGGAATGGTCATGCCGCGGTAGTCGCAGCTGCCGGCGATGAGCGGGTTGGCGCCAGGCATGCGCTCCATGGGCGGGCGACGCATTACCTCGCGCACCTTGAACACGTTGATGCCATAGAGCTGCTCGTCGCCCATGCGGAACAGCAGCATGGCCACGCGGTTGTGGCCCGCCAGCCGTGTCTGCTGCTCCACCTTGTCCATCCATGCGCTCATGCGCACTCCTCGCCAGGCGGCCGGATGCCGCGATCACATCCGACATATCGGCACGCGGGGCACCTGCTTGAGCATCACGAGCGAACGGTGGCACGTCGCTTGCTTCTCAAGTTCCGACGTTTCCCGCCGATGCCGGAAGCGAACCTTATAGGAAGGAACGATCCACCCATGAGTCTTATCTGGAGCCAGCCTCTCGCCGAGCTTGCACGCGCCGCCGCAGCGGGCGACCAGGCACGGGTGGCGCAGCTGTCCGCACGCCATCCTCGCGCCGCGCAGGCCCTGGCGCCGCTGCTGGCCGCCATGTCCGCCACGCCTCCGCCGGCGGCCGTGGCCTTGCAGACGCTGGAACAGCAGGGGCTGGTGCTTAGCTCCGCGCAGCAGCTGTCGCGTGAGCAGGCGGCGATGCACCAGTCCGCCCAGGACAGTCGCAACGACGTCGGCCGTTTGACGGACGGCAGCGCCGGAATCTCGACATCGCTGCAGCAGATCGCCACCGGCCTTGATTACGCCCGCCAGACCGGCCAGGCCAGCGAGCGCAGCGTCAGCGAACTCGATGGCCAGCTGCGCCTGCTGCGCACGGCCCTCTCCGCCATGAGCCGCAACCAGAGCAAGCTGGCCGAGGAAGTGGCACAGATCCGCAAGCTCACTGGCGTGGTGCAGGAAATTGCACACCAGACCAACCTGGTCGCTCTCAACGCAGCGATCGAAGCCGCACGCGCCGGCGAGGCGGGCCGTGGCTTCGCCGTGGTCGCCGACGAGGTGAAGCAGCTTGCCGAGAAGACCAGCCAGGCCACCGCCGAGATCGACCAGGTGACCGGCTCGATCGGCGAGTTCTCGCTGCAGCTGGACGGCGATGTGCAGCAGGGCATGCAGCGCCTGGAGCGCGCGCAGTCCGGCGTCAGCCAGACCGAAACTTCGCTGCAGGACAGCGGCGAAGCCCTGCGCCAGGTCGGCGACCGCATCGCCAGCATGCACAAGAACCAGGACGCCCAGCACGCCCGCGCCGTCGCCGCGCAGGCCGCGCTCGGCGCATGGCATCGCCGCGCTGCCGAAGCCAGCCGCCAGGCCGAGGCGTTGAGCCGCGGCGCGCTGCTGGCCCATCGCCTTGCGCTCGACTGGCTCGAAAGCGAAAGCGGCGAAGATCCGGCCAGCCTCAGCCTCACCGTGCGCGAATCGGCGCAGAGCCTGCGCCAGGCCATGGACCTCGCCCTGCAGGAGCCGGCCGCACTCGATCGCCGCTGGTTCGACACGCAGCCGCTGCATCGCACGCTGCGCCGCCTGACCGCCGGCCGCGACACCCATCCGGCCGCTGCCGCGCTCAATGCCGCCGCCACGCGACTGCGCGAGCACGGCAACAGCTTTGCCACCCTGCTCTGCGACGGCAACATCGACCAGGCCAGCCAACTGGTTCCGCAGCTGGAGAGCGAGCGGGAAGTCGTGCTCACCCAGCTCAACGCGCTGCTGGCCGATCTATGACCCGCCGCCGGCTGGTCGTCGCGCTACTGCTTGTTCTGTTTGCGCTGCCCGCCCTCGCCGCGGAGCCGGCGCAGGCGGCTCGCGCCACCGCCGAGCAATGGCTGCGCGATCAGTACGCGACACCGGGCTCCCGCGTGGTGGCCCAGGCGGGCACGCTCGATCCGCGGCTGCAGCTCGCCCCCTGCCCGGCCACGCTGAGCGCGAGCCTGCAGGAGGGCACAAGGCTGATGCCTCGCATGAACGTGACGGTGCGTTGCCCCGGCGCCGACGGCTGGACCTTGCGCGTTCCGGTGCAATTGCAGGTTTTTCGCCAAGTATTTGTGATCGCCCGTCCGCTTCAGCGTGGCGACGGGGTGAGGCCCGATGATGTGCGCAGCGAAGAGCGCGACGTCACGCGCCTGGGCTACGGTTATGTCAGCGACATGGGCGAGGTTGAGGGCCGCACGCTCTCCCGCGCCATGGCCGCGGGCAGCGTGCTGACTCCGGCCGCGCTGGGCGGACGCACCGCCGTGAAGGCCGGCGACCAGGTACAGCTGGTATCGCGCCTGGACGGCATCGAAGTGCGGGCGAGCGGCGTGGCGCTGGGCAGTGGCGACAGCGGCTCGCGCCTACGGGTGCGCAACGGCAGCTCGGGCAAGGTGATCGATGGGATGGTCACCGCGCCGGGCGAGGTTCTCGCCCTCCCCTAAGGAAAACCCTAAAGTTTGGCGCCGCCCTGCCGATCCTGACGGTAACAGGGCCAAAACCAGAGACAACGGACCCATGAACACCACCATCTCCAACAATGGCTTGCCCAAGCTTCCCCAGGCCCCCAGCGGCCAGGGCAGCGCGACGCAGAACGCCACCGGCACCACCGGCAGCGAGGCCGCCAGCAGCGCTGGCGCCGACGACCGCGTGCAGCTGACGGACTCGGCCAAGGCCATGCAGGAAGCCGCACGCACCCAGAGTGGCGCCGAGGTCGACACCAAGAAGGTGGAGCAGCTGCGCCAGGCGCTGGCCAGTGGCACCTACAAGGTCGATGCGAATCGCATCGCCGATCGCATGCTGTCGCTGGAAAGCCAGCTCAAGCCATGAACACCTCTCTGCAAGCCGAACTGGACCATGCCCTGACGGCCGCGGTCGAGGAGATGCGGCTCGCAGTGGAGCAATTGGCCGATGCGCTCCATGAAGAGCGCTCCGCCCTGGAAGCCGCCAACGTCGATGCATTGAATCGCGCAGGCGCCGCCAAGCACTCGCTGATGCTCAAGCTGGAGCAGCTCGACGTCGAGCGCGTGCAGCTCAGCCAGGGCGCACCCGAGGCGAGCCGCGAGCTGGCCCCGAAATGGCAACAGATCCTGCAGTCGCTGCGCGCCTGCCAACTGCTCAACCAGCGCAACGGACAACTGGTGGGCGTCCGGCTGCAGCAGGTGCGCAAGGCGCTGGCCGTACTGACCGGCAACGACGCCGAAGCCAGCGTGTACGGTCGCGCCGGCGAGCTGCATACGAGTCTGCGCTCGCAGACACTGGCCGAGGCATAACCCTCATGGCGCGCATCACGTTCCCAGCGATGCGCTCCTGTCTACCGGTGATCGTTGCCGGTTTCCCCCACTGCCAATACATCGACTGACCATGAGCGAAGCCGCGGCCATCCCCTCTGCCCACGAAGGCGCCAATGCAAGCGAACAGCCGCTGCCGGTCATTCGCCTGCCGATGCTGGATACCAAGCGCGAGCTGTTCGCCTACGAGATCGTGTTCCAGAACGAGGCCGAGGACGAAGCCGCGCTGATGCGCCGCGCGCTCGCCACCATTACCGATGGTGCGCTTGCGCGCCTGGTGCGCGGCAACCGCACCTTCCTGCGCCTGACGCGCGAGCTGCTGATGGAAGACACCGACGTACTGCAGCACCAGCCGCGCTTCGGCGTGCTGCTGCAGCCGGATGCCGCCACCGACGCCGCCCTGCTCGATCGCCTTTCCCGCATGGCCCAGCGCGGCTGCCCGCTGATGCTCGACGCCGGCGAAACCCCGCTGGAATACAACGTCGCGGTGGAGCCGCTGCTCAAGATCGTGCAGTACGTGCGCCTGGACGCCAGCAAGCTGGACCCGGCCGCACTGCGCACCCGCAGCGAGTACCTGCATGCACGCGGCATCCACGTCATCGCCGGTCACGTCGACGACCACGATACCTACCACCGTTGCGAAGCGCTGCCGGTACAGGCCATCCAGGGCCAGTTCCTGCTCAAGCCCGAACCCGTGGCCGTACCCGTGCTCACCGCCAACCGCCTCAGCCTGCTGCGCCTGATGAAGGCGCTGGAAGAAGGCAATCCCGGTCCGGTCGAAATCGGCCAGATCGTGCGCGACGACGCCATCCTCAGCTACAAGCTGCTGGGCTGCGTGAACTCCGCCTACTTCGCCCTGCCACGCCAGCTCAAGTCGGTGCAGCAGGCCGCGATCTTCTTCGGCGCCAACCGCCTGCGCAACTGGATCTACACCATGGCGCTCGGTGGCGTAGGCGATCGCCCGCCCGAACTGCTGCGCGCCGCGCTGATCCGCGCGCACATGTGCGAAAAGCTCGCCCAGCACATGCCCGGCGAACAGCGCGAAATGGCCTTCACCGCCGGCCTGTTCTCCCTGCTCGACACGCTGATGGAAGCCCCGATGGACTTCGTGCTGTGGCACCTGCCCCTCGCACGCGACATCAGCAGCGCCCTGCTGGAAAACAAGGGCCCGTTCGCCCCGCTGCTCGAACAGATCCGTGCCTGGGAAGCCGGCGACCTCCGCGGCGGCGAAGCACAACCCCAAGTCATCCGCCGTATGGCCGCCATCTACCTCGAAGCCACGCAGTGGGCCGATCACGTCTACGCGTTTGCGGATCAAAGGCCGAATTAAGGCTTGCACCCTCGGGTGAGAAAGCACTTGTCGGGTGGCGGAAAGACTCATAAGCGCGCCTCGAGATAAGGCGCGCCGCAAGACTTACCCCTCACCCCCACCTTCTCCCCGAAGGGGAGAGGGAGAAATCCCGCGGCATCCCACAGATCCCATCAGCACCCAACGAAGCTGCATTAAGTCCTCTTCGCCCACCGCGAAAGGCTATCGCGCACAGGGTGCGCTCCAACAATTAACGAGCCGCTCCAGCTTAGAGATCAGGGCGAAGAGCCATCGCGCAAACGATACAGACCAGCGCGAAAGGATGTCGCGCACAGGGCGCGTTCACACAATCAAAGAGCGGGATTAGCGTGGCAACCGAGGCGACGGGCTATCACGCACTGGGTGCGCTCCTACAAAAGAACGGATCACAGGCGACCGCTACAGCCAGCGCAAAACCTCACTCCGCCGTGGCGCGAATCCGCCAAACCGCCATCACCAACCCCAACAGCGCGACCCCAAACCAGGCGCCGCCCACCGCCATATCCGTCCCCAGCCACATCACGCAAGCCAGCGCGCCCATCAACAGCGCACTCGCACCCAGCGCCAGCAGAAAATCGTGATGCGTACGTGGCCGCTCCGGCAGCAGCAACAACGCGCCCAGCAATCCAAGCAATACCGCCGCGCCGCGACGCGCCCAAACGAATGATGGCGCCTCCGGCACATCGGGCACGACGTCGACCAACGCGCGATCGCCCACCTGCACGTCATACCCCTTGCCATCGGCGGCGTGCACCGCCGGCACCAGATGATCGCCGTCCACCTGCGCAAACACCGTCACGTCCTGCGCGGGCACCGTTTCCCAACTCACGCGCAAATCGCCCAGACGCGGCTGCGCAGGCTTGGCGCTCGTGGTCAGATAACGGTCGTTGAGCGAGAAACTGGCCGCAAGATTGGGCGGCACGGCCTTCATGTCCGGCGTCAGCACGTCGCTGCCCGGCAACGCATGCAACAACGGCGGAGACAGCACATAACCGCCGACGCGCACCTGCCCCGCGTCGAACTGCTTGCCCTGCACGGGGAAATGTTCCGGATTGCCATGGCCCGACGGCTGCGCGAAGCGGCTGGAATCCACCGGCCGATCGACCCAGTCGAGTTCGTAATGCACGTCGCCGCCGACGCGTACTTCGCGCCACTGGAACATCTCGACATGCCTCATCAGCACCGGCACCGCTGCCCGCTGGCCAAACTCCGGATCGTACGGCGCTTCCACCACCTTGACCGGACCGGCCACGCGCACGAGATAACCGTGGCCCGCCTGCGCCTCGTTGCTCGCGCCAACGTCGAGGATCTGCCCGCCATGTTTTTCCGAAGCATGGTGATGATCGAGCAGCCCCTGCTCCGTCATCGCCACCAGGCCTGCACCGCCCAGCAGGAGCAGGGCACCCAGCACGCGTCGCATCCATTGCCGCATATCGGTTTCTCTCCCCTGCCCCCTGCCCATGACTATGCGCCTCGCAGTTCGCGAACCTCGTCGGCCGTACCGTAGCGGCCGCGCTCGTCGCGCACCACGCGCGCCGCGGCGCAATCGTGATCGTGCGTGAAGAACAGGCGCACGCCGCGCACAAGCTTGTCCTCGAGAAAGGCACGCTTCTCGTCGATCAGCTTTTCCGGATAACGGTCATAGCCCATCGTAATAGGCAGATGCACCCAGAAGCGTCCAGGAATCAAATCGGCGCAGAACACCACGCCCGCTACCTCGGCCAACATCAGGCCGGGCGTATGGCCGTCCGAATAGCTGAAGCGCACCGACTCACCCAAGGTCTTCGAATGCTCGCCTTCGACCAGTTCCAGCCGGCCGCTCTGCTCCAGCAGCGGCTGCAATTCGGGCACGAACGACGCACGGTCGCGCGGATGCGGCTTCAGCGCGCGACGCCAGTGCTCGCCACCGACCAGAAAGGTCGCGTTGGGAAACAGCAGGCGCGGCGGCTGGCCTTCTTCCCACGCAGCGAGCAGACCGCCGGCGTGATCGAAATGCAGATGCGAAAGCACCACGGCATCGATGTCTTCATGCGTCAGCCCGGCTGCAGCCAGCGAGTCGAGCAGCACGTGGCGGTCTTCCACGACACCATAGCGCTCGCGCAGCGCCGGCTCGAAGAACGCGCCGATGCCCGTTTCGAACAGCACATTGCGGCCATCCAGGTGTTTGACCAGCAGGCAGCGGCAAGCCAGCGGAATGCGGTTTTCGGCATCCGGCGCGATCCAGCGCGACCACAGCGCACGCGGAGCGTTGCCAAACATGGCGCCGCCATCAAGCCATTGCGAGTTACCCGTTAGCGACCAGAACTCCATATCAAATACCTCGCGTTGCCACGGATTCGCCGGGAGCGAATCCGGACGCCGCAGGCGGCCCCGCGCGACGCGCGGGGTGAGGCCCATGGACGGGCCGAACAAACATGGCGCCGCCATCGAGCTGTTGCGAGTTGCCGGTGAGCGACCACAACTCCATCGTCACTGCACCTTGCCCAGGCCCGATTCGCGGCGAGGATCGCTCGCGGCATCGAGCTTGTTGTTCTTCAGATCCCACGTCACCACGTTCATGAAGCCCCACGAGCTGCGTTCTTTCAGCGTGTGGCCCATGCGGGTCAGGCCTTCCGTGGTGGCGGCATCGAAGGTGCCCGACTCCACGTCCACGCGATCAGGCATGTATTGGTGGTGGAAACGCTTCTGTCCGGCGATGCCGGCCGCGTCCTTGCCATCGATGAAGGCGAGGATGCCTTCCAGCACCTGCGTGATGATGGTGGAGCCGCCCGGCGAACCGATCACGCCGACCCGATCGGCGCCGAACACGATGCTCGGCGTCATTGACGACAGCATGCGCTTGCCTGGCGCCGGCGCATTCGCCTCGCTGCCCAACAGGCCGTAGACGTTGGGCTTGTTGGGCACGAGCGCGAAGTCGTCCATCTCGTCGTTGAGCAGCACGCCGGTGCCTGCGGCAACGAACGTGGAACCCATGGTGTAGTTCACCGTCTGCGTGATGGACGCGATGTTGCCGTCCTTGTCGATGATCGAGAAATGCGTGGTGTGCATGCCCGGATCGGTGCCGGCGCTCACCGGCAGCATCGACGACGGCGTGGCCTTGTCCATCAGGATGGTCTGGCGCAGGCCCGCTGCGTAGTAAGGCGACAGCAGCATGTCCATCGGCATCTTCACGAAGTCCGGATCGCCAAGGTAATCGTTGTGATCGCGAAACGCGCGACGCATGGCTTCGATGACCAGGTGCGTGCGATGCACCGTATCGAGCTTGGTGAGGTCATAGCCGGAAAGGATGTTGAGGATCTCGGCCACCGCCACGCCACCGGACGATGCCGGCGGCGCCGTCACCACGCGATAACCGCGGTAGTTCACCACGATCGGCGCGCGCTCCTTCACCTGATAGCTCTCGAGATCTTTGGCCGTCCAATTGCCGCCCGCTGCGCGCACGGCGTCGACCAGCTTCTTGCCGACTTCGCCGCGATAGAAGCCGTCGAATCCGTGCTCGCCCAGCAATTCGAGCGTGCGCGCCTGGTCCGGGTCGCGCCACACTTCGCCCACGACCGGCGGCTTGCCGTCCGGCAGGTACTTGGCCGCGGAGGCCGGCCAGCGGCGGATGTCTTCCGCGCGCTCGCTGATGGCATTGACCAGACGGCCATCGGGCTTGAAGCCGTCGCGCGCGATGCGCACGGCCGGCGCCAGCGATTCCTTCAGCGGCAGCTTGCCGTAATGCGTCGCAAGCCACGCGAGGCCCGCCGCTTCGCCCGGAATGCCCGCCGAAAGCGGTCCATTGAGCGCGGTATCGCGGTTGGGCGTGCCGTCCTTGTTGAGATAGTCCTTGGCATTCACGGCCGCCGGCGCGGTTTCGCGCGCGTCGATGAAAACCTCGCGGCCGTCGGATGCACGGTGCAGCACGGCCATGAAACCGCCGCCGATACCCGAGCTTTCCGGCTCGACCACCGAAAGCGTCGCGGCCACGGCAATCGCCGCATCGAACGCATTGCCGCCCTTGGCGAGCACTTCATGGCCCGCTTCGGTGGCGTGGAAATTGGCGCTCGCGATGCCGGCATGACCGGGACGCTGGCTGATGACTGGCGCGGAAGGCGCGGCGGGTGAAGAAGCAGGGCGGCTGTCGGCGGCGTACGCAGTGCTGGTGGAAAGCAGCAGGCTCAGCAGCGCTACGCGCCAGTTGAACGAAAACGTCATGCGTTGTCCTTTGCCATCAGGTGTTGGTACTTCAGCATCAGCTGGTCATTCGTCTCGGTGTGCTCGGGGTCGACGATGATGCATTCGACCGGACACACTTCCACGCACTGCGGCTGGTCATAGTGGCCGATGCACTCGGTGCACAACGAGGGGTCGATCACGTAGTACTCCTCGCCCAGCGAGATAGCCTTGTTGGGACAGACCGGTTCGCAGACGTCGCAATTGACGCAGGTATCGAGGATTTTCAGGGACATTCTGTCAGTTTACATGCTGGGCTGCCCAATGCGCCGCAAGATCCCACTGTAGAAGCGCACCGGTGCGCGAAGGGCTTATGGAGTGGCGAGGCCGAGACTCCGCGGTCGCGCACTGGATGCGCTCCTACAAAAAAACAGTAGATGCCCAAAAAGAAAGGCCCGCGGCAAGCATGCCGCGGGCCCTCGCGTTCGCTCCGGAAACCGGAACTTAGAAGTTCACGTAGCGGATGGTGGCGCCGGTCGGCTGCAGGGCCGAGGTCACCTTGTCCTTGTCGCCCGCGTCGCCGATCACCAGCACGATCACGTCCTTGAACGAACCGGGCTTGGCATCCTTGAACGCCTCGGTCACGAAGTCGGCGGTCTTGGCCGAATCCGGGCCGGCGAACACCAGCATGTTGCCCGGCAGCACGCCGCGCGCCACGGTGTCCTGGACCTGCTCCAGCTGGCGCTGGCGCACCGCGTTGGCGTCATCGGAATCGCCGGCCGGCACGAGGTACGGGAACGGACGATCAGCCGTCATGCCCTGCATGTTCTTCTGGACGATCTGGCCCAGATAGGCGTTCCACGCCTTGCTGTCGTTCGGATCGGTCGGCTTGGAAACCGCCGCGACCTGTTCGGTCGGCTGCTGGGCTTCTTCCTGCTGGCTGCAGGCGGTGACGCCGGTAAGCGCGAGGGCGGCGAGGAGAGCGTACTTGTACATGGTGGTCACCTTGGATGGTGGAATTCTTGAAATGACGAATCCATTGGATGACGGGACCATCCGGCCGCCGTACGACGGAGCCGGTAACCGGGAGCCCGGGCGGGCGACATGCAACCCCTCGTTCCCCTGGTCCGCGGCGACGACTGTCCTGTCCGCAGGATGCCCGCGAGGATACACGACGAAGGCCCGTGTCGACACCGCAGGACGTGCTGCAGTGCGATGGACATCCAGAGCGTGATGTCGTTGTGGGAGCGCACCCTGTGCGCGACGCAACCTTGTCAAACGACCAGGCCGCTGTCGCGCACAGGGTGCGCTTCCACAAACGAGGCTTTTTCAGCGCCAGCGCTGGCGCATCGCCTGCTGCACGGCCGGGTGCACGAAGCCGGTGATATCGCCGCCCAGACGGCCAATCTCGCGCACCAGCGTCGAGGAGATGAAGCTGTACTGCTCCGCCGGCGTGAGGAACAACGTCTCCGCCTGGGGAATGAGATGGCGATTCATGCTCGCCAGCTGGAATTCGTACTCGAAGTCGGATACGGCGCGCAGACCGCGGATGATCACGCCCGCGCCCACTTCTTCCACGAAATGCGCCAGCAGGCCATCGAAGCCACGCACTTCCACGTTCTTAAGATCGGCCAGGGCGAGCCGCGCCAGCGCGATGCGCTCGTTGAGGCTGAAGCCCGGCCCCTTGCCCTTGTTGGGGCTCTCGGCCACTGCCACGATGATGCGCTCGAACAGCGGCGCGGCGCGCGTGACCAGGTCCGAATGGCCGTTGGTGATGGGGTCGAACGTGCCCGGATAGACGGCAAGACGCTTGTTGACCGGAGGCTTGTTCACGAGACGGATCACCGGGTGCAGGGGCGGCTAGCTTAGGCGCGTTCGCGCCCATCGACCAGCCCGCGCACACCCTCGAAATCCATACGCCACCGTCAGGAAGCCACCGGCATCCGTCGATGGAGCGCGTAGCGGACCTCACCGGCCACGCCCTCGCGATGGAGCGCCCACGTATCGGGCAAGGACAGCTCAGCGTGCCTGGGAGATTCCACGTAGATCCATGCCGCAGGCGCCAGCCATCCGCCCTGCTCCAGGCGCTGCGCCAGCGGTGTCCACAGGTCCTGCGCAAACGGCGGGTCGAGAAACACCAATCCGTATGGCTGTGGAGCGCC
This sequence comes from Dyella jiangningensis, assembly GCA_000632805.1. GTDB lineage: Bacteria > Pseudomonadota > Gammaproteobacteria > Xanthomonadales > Rhodanobacteraceae > Dyella > Dyella jiangningensis. The sequence continues at coordinate 3,293,100 of CP007444.1, forward strand.
CTGCAGATAGGCCAGCGCGTCGGTCGTGGCGACCTGCCCGCCCTGCACCTTCAGGCGGGCAAGGTTGTCGCGCACGGCCTGGGCCGCCCGCGCATCGCGCTCCACGAACTGCACGCCGGCCGCACCGCGCGACAGCGCCTCAATGCCCAGTGCACCGGTGCCGGCGCACAGGTCCAGGCAGCGCGCACCGGAAATCACCGGCGCCAGCCAGTTGAACAAGGTCTCGCGCACCCGTTCGGCCGTGGGGCGCAGGCCTGGCAGGTCGGGAACATCCAATCGTGAGTTGCGCAGCTGGCCGCCGATGATGCGGATGCGCCCCGGGGCACGACCCGTCATGGACGCCACTGCTCAGCGGTGAGTACAGGTGGGGGTGGTAGCATGCCGCCCATTGTCTTTGAATCGCCGCCGCAATGCTCAAATTCTGGAAGAAGAAACCCGCAGAGACGCCACCGGGCCAGCCTGCCGCACCTGCGGCGGACGAAGCACAGGCCGAGGGTTTCGCGCACGACACGGATGCCGCCTCGCTGGACCAGGGCACGTCCGCGCTCGATGAAGCGCTGGCAGAGGCCCCACCCCACCCGGAAGCGCCGGCTGAAGACGAAGCCTTCGAACAGGTCGCCATCGCCGAAGCCGCCGCACCCGCCAAGCGCAGCTGGCGCGAACGCCTTTCCGGCAGCGCGTTCGCGCGCGGCCTGTCATCCCTGTTCGTCCGACACCCCAAGCTCGACGATGACTTGCTGGACGAGCTGGAAACCACGCTCATCACGGCCGATGTCGGCATCGAAGCCAGCACGTCGCTGGTCGAAGACCTGCGCAAGCGCATGCACAAGCGCGAATTCGCCGATGCGTCCGCCCTGCTGACGGCACTGCGGCATGCGCTGATTGCCCTGCTGAAGCCGGTGGAGCAGCCGCTCGACGTCGCCGGCCACAAGCCGTTCGTGGTGCTCACCGTGGGCATCAATGGGGTCGGCAAGACCACCACCATCGGCAAGCTGGCACGCCGCTATCGCGATGAAGGCCGTCAGGTGATGCTGGCCGCGGGCGACACCTTCCGCGCCGCCGCAGTGGAGCAGCTGAAGACGTGGGGCGCGCGCAACGACGTGCCGGTCATTTCGCAGGGCCAGGATGCCGACGCCGCCAGCGTGATCTTCGACGCGCTGCAGGCGGCACGCTCGCGCAGCGCCGAGGTGCTCATCGCCGACACCGCCGGCCGCTTGCACACGCAGGGCGGCCTGATGGACGAGCTGGGCAAGATCGCCCGCGTCATGAAGAAGATCGACACCGAGGCGCCGCACGAAGTACTGATGGTGATCGACGGCACCACCGGCCAGAACGCCGTGAGCCAGGTACGGCAGTTCCGCCAGATCGTCGGCGTCACCGGCCTGGTGGTGACCAAGCTCGACGGCACCGCCAAGGGCGGCGTGGTGTTCGCACTCGCGCGCGAATTCGGGCTGCCGATCCGTTACGTGGGCCTGGGCGAAACCGCCACCGATTTGCGGGTGTTCGACGCCGAGGCCTATGTCGACGGCCTCCTTCCCGCCAGCCTGGGTCAAGGCTGAGGGGGCCGGGCCGGTGCCGCGCTGGCTCCGAATCACCCTGCTGATCGCCAGCAGCGCGACGCTGCTGCTGGTAGCGGTAGCACTCATCGCCGTGCACTTCCTGCTGCAACCCGAGCGCATCACCGCGGTACTGAAGTCGCAGGCCCGCGAAGCCGGACTGGAACTCAACCTCGCCAGCCCCGCCACACCCGCCCTGTTTCCCCGTCCCGCGCTGGAACTGCAGGGCATCACGCTGAGTGCGCAAGGCGCCAGCATGCCGATCCTTTTGGCGGCGCGCGGTACGCTGGCCTTGCCGTGGCGAACGCTGTTCCGCGGCGAGACGATCATTTCGCAGATGCAGATCGACTCGCCGCGCGTGGATCTCGATGCGCTGCAGTCCTGGGCGTCAGGCCTGCCTTCCGGCCCGTCCACGCCACCGGCGGAAATCCCACGCATCGACGCCGGCGTGCACATCACGCGCGGCAGCCTCGTACGCGGCAACCAGATGCTGCTCGGCGATGTCGAGCTGGATGCGGGCAAGCTCGCTCCACACCAGCCCTTCCTCCTCAACATCGTCGCAAAGGACGCGCAAGGCACCCCCACGCAACTGCGCCTGTCATTGACGCCCAGCATCAATCGCGGCGCACTCCAGCTTGACAACATCGCCCTGCATCTCGCCCACAGCAGCTCGGTGACCCTGCAGTTGAAGGGCAATGCGCGCTGGCGCGGTGCGGCCGATGCATCGGCACATCTCGACGGCAAGCTCGATCACGCCAACTCCGGCGAATACGCCACGTCGATCGAACTGACACCCGCCAACGAGAACAACCCGTTGATGCTCGGCCTGAAACTCGATGGCCCCGACAACCACGCCGACCTGCAGGTACCGCCGCTCGCGCTCGCCGACTGGTGGTCGCAGCTCGATCACGACGAAGGCCCTCGCCTCGCCGTACCGCCCGGTAACGGCCACGCTGAGATCGCCCGGATCGATACCGGCGACGTGAGCATTGAAGGCCTTACCATCCAGGCCGGCACCGACGTTCCTGCGCCCGCGACCAGCAGCGCGCCTCCTGCGCAACCTGGCTCGACCAAGCCGGCGAAACCTGCGGCGAAACGCAAATCACCATGAATCCGTTCGCTTCCGCATTGCTGGCCTGGTTCGACGACCACGGCCGCAAGGACCTGCCTTGGCAGCATCCACGCGACGCGTATCGCGTGTGGCTGTCCGAAGTCATGCTGCAGCAGACCCAAGTGGTCACGGTGATCCCGTACTTCCAGCGGTTCGTGGCGTCGCTGCCCACGCTGCGCGATCTCGCCGACGCCGATGAAGACACCGTGCTCGCGCTGTGGTCGGGCCTTGGCTACTACCGCCGCGCGCGATTCCTGCAGCGCGCCGCCCAGATATGCGTGGCGCAGCATGACGGCGAGCTGCCACGCGATTTCGATGCACTGGCCGCACTGCCCGGCATCGGGCGCTCGACGGCCGGCGCCATTCTTGCGCAGGCATACGGGCTGCGCTTTCCCATTCTCGACGGCAACGTCAAGCGCGTGCTCACCCGTCATCTCGGCATTCACGGGCATCCGGGCCAAAGCGTCGTGGAGAAGCTGCTGTGGCAACACGCTGATGCATTGACACCGACCGACCGCGTCGCTGATTACACGCAGGCCATCATGGACCTGGGCGCCACGCTCTGCGTGCGTTCGCGCCCCCAATGCGAAGCTTGTCCGCTCGCGGCCGATTGCGTGGCCAAGCGCGACAACCTCACCGCACAACTGCCCAGCGCCAAGCCGAGCAAGACCATTCCCACGCGCGATACGGTGATGCTCATCCTGCGCGATTCGCAGGGCCGTGTCCTGCTGGAACGACGCGGTCCGCAGGGCGTGTGGTCCGGCCTGTGGAGTCTGCCGGAGGCGAGCGATCACGACGGCGCCTGGCGCACCGCGCAATCGCTGGCCAGTATTGACGACGCGCAGGCACTGCCTTCGTTCGTGCACGTGTTCAGCCACTATCGCCTGCAGGTCGAGCCCCTTCTGTTCGACGAGGCGACAGCACACCCACGCATCGCGGATAATCCTTCCCTTCGCTGGTGCGGCGTCGACGAACGTGCCGCCCTCGGCCTGCCCGCCCCCGTCCGCAGCCTGCTGCAGGATCTTTGAACCCACATGAGCCGTACCGCATGAGTCGTATCGTTCACTGCGCCAAGCTGGGCCGCGATGCCGAAGGCCTGGATTTCGCCCCCTGGCCCGGCCCCTTGGGCCAGCGCATCTACGCCGAGGTTTCCAAGGAAGCCTGGCAGCAATGGCTGGCCCACCAGACCATGCTGCTCAACGAATACCGCCTCAATCCGCTCGACCCCAAGTCGCGCCAGTTCCTCACCGCCGAAATGGAGAAATTCCTGTTCGGCGGCGGCGCGGACAAGCCCCAGGGCTACGTCGCGCCGGACACGGAGTCTTGACGACACGCCCCGCTTCGGATTTAATGCACGGCTCCACGCAGCATCTTCGATGCGCGTCGCCATTCTGGCCGGGTAGCTCAGTTGGTAGAGCAGGGGATTGAAAATCCCCGTGTCGGCGGTTCGATTCCGTCCCCGGCCACCATCACTTCCGTGATTTACAAAAGCCGCACTAGTTGCGGCTTTTGTTTGCCTGCGAAAAACCAGCCAAGGTTCCCTGCCCCGCCGGAAAGGGTTCGCCCCGTGCGCAGACGAGGGCAATCAGCGCGCCTTCGAATGGATGGTGATCCCGACGGCGATTTTCGGAGTTGTCCGATCTCGCATCGGGGTGCACACGCCTACGCTTGTACGTCTCCGTCGCAGGGCTCGCGCCGTGAAGCCACCCGCCCATCTGTCGCCACGAAACGCAAAGCCCTTGCCCATCGCGTTCATGTCGCGATGGAGCGGCGTGATGATCCTCGGCCTTTTGCCGCTGAATGTGGCACTGCTCTTCTTTCAGCGCCCATCTGCGTTCGGCATGCTCGTCGCATCGATCGTCATGCTTGTGCACATCTATGGCGGAAGGCGTTGCTGCATGTCGTTACGTGATCCATACGACCTTTATCTTGCCGAGCTGTTTCTGGACCAGCATCGATTCAGTAGACGTGGCAACACATGGACGCCGCCGGGCCCTGGGTGGATGCACGGGAGCAATGACATCGTCGAACTTGGCGAAAGCAACGTCAGCGGTCCGTACAGGGTGATAAAGCGGATCCAGCAACACATCCGCGCCAGAACGTAGGCTACCCGCCAACCGCCGAATACAGCTTCGCAGGCAGGTGCCCGCGGATTTCCATGACGTTCCGTTGCACGAGATTCTTGTCCACCTCCAGCGTGATGCGCTCCCTCGTCGGCGCATCGAGGTGTTCGCGCAACGCGCCGAGGAACGCCGGTGCAGCGACCAGCACCAACGCATCGAACTTGCGCTCACAACGCGCCTTGTGTAGGAAGCGGCTCAGCTGTACGGCAAAGTTGGTTGCTTCCTGCTCGGTGGCCGCTGTGTCGGGATCTTCGGCGTGACGGCCCGCACCATAGCTGTCGAAGGATCGGCCGGGGCGGTCGGAAACCAGGTCATGCTCCTGCAGACGACCTTCGGGATGGATGAAAGCGTCGAGTTCTTCCAGCGGCCCCATCGGCTGGCTGACCTGAAACAGGCGCGCCGCAGCCCGATTGGCAACCACGATCCACACGATCTTCTTCATCACGCGCTCCCAGGATGATGTCACCAGGAATGCCGTGCAATGCGTTTCCGGCCTTCACAGGCAGGTGTGCATCCAGCACGCGCAGGTTCCGCGCGTGTCCGTCAAGCCAGCGTGAGCGAAGCTCGCATGCCCATAACAAGAACGGTGATGAGGATTTCCTGCATCAGCAGGCATTCTCGCATCAGGCCGCAGAGGCCTTGCGCAAGGAAATCCGCTCGAGCACTTCAAACGCCGCGCCAGGTGCGTGTTCCACGCAAATGGACAGCGCGTCGACACGCGCCGCAGGTATCGCGGCCGCTCGCAGGGCCAGCCAGCGCTGCAAGGCGTGCTCCTCCTCCACGGTGGCCGGCGCGGACAGGGTCATGTGGAAACGATAGCGTTCAAACACGTAGGGATATCCGTAGCGCTGAAGATAGTGGGTTTCGATAGCGTCAAGGCCGCGGACGCGACGCTGGAATTCCGGTTCGATCAAGGGAGCCCGCAATGCTTCGACTGCTTCCGTGCAGGCGGCCGCCATGGCACTGATGGTGGCGCAATCACCGACCGGCCGCAGGGCGAGAAAACCGCCCAGGCGACTCAGTCGCAACGTGATGGTGGTCGGCGCATACGATTGCGCGACGACGCCGACGACACGACGCAAGTCGTCGTATTCGGCGTCGGGGGAAAGCGTGAACGGCGGACGCACCGTGGCATGCCAGCCGTAGCGCCTCACGTCGGCGAGCAGGTGATTCCATCGCGGCAGCGGTATGCCCGGAATACCGTTGGGCGCCGCTTCGCCGCCCAGCCAGTCGCGCCCAAGCGCGCCAAGGGCGCTGGCCGGTGCCGGGCAGAAGTAGATCGCATAGCGCATCAGCCAGCCGCCATCAGCACGTATAGCCCGGCCGGCCACATGGCCAGGCCGGCGCCGATCCGTTGCAGCAAAAGCCCATCACGTCCCCCTTACCTGCTGGCCTGATGTTCACACCAGGCCTTTTTTTGTCTGTCGCGGTGATTACCGACGCCGAAGTCGTCTAGATAACTAGACGAATGTGACAACACGTCGAAACGCGCCATCGCCACCAGTCAGTTGCCATTGATGCGCATCCCTCGTCGATCAACAGCACCGCCCAGGCAGCCACCCACCGCAAGGGCAGCACCCTGGCTGCTCGTCTGAAAAGCCCGCGGCGTTCCAAAGTTCACCATGGATGCGCCGCCTGAGAAGCGATGCAGTGGGCAGATTGGAGGCCTGCCCGTCCTGCCCGATCACATGTCGAGTGGCTACCGCACGGACCCTCGCCCGCTGCTGTTACTTGCTACCGCCTGGAACAGCGTTTTCCGCGGCCCAAGGCCACATGCGGCCCCACTGTGCCATGGCGTCGTTCCAGGGTGCATTCGCGACACTTCCCAGGTCGGACATGCTGCCCAATGCCTGTGCCGTGTCCTTTTGCCAGGTCTGTATCGCCTCCTGCAGGCCCTGGGCGAAATGAGCCTGGACGCTCGCGGCGATATGGTTGGTGACGCTGGCATCACCGAGGCGCTGCTGAAGCATCCGGCCGAACGTTTCGGCGGGCATGGCCGCCAGCGCCGACCAATCCTGCGCCTTCAGCAACTGCTCCACGCGGGCCTGCGATTCGGCGATACCGCCGTCCATGGCGCGGCTGGAGAGCTCCAGCCACTTTTTCCAGTTCTCCATCACCAGTTTGCTGATGCGCAACTGGAGTTCGCTGTTGGCCTTGTACAAGGACAGCGGTAGATCGCTCGTGTGGTTCATCGTTACGCCCTCGTTGGAAAGATGTCTGCCATGGCCGCCCCTATCTCCTGGCCGATAGCCTTGCAGAAACGCTTTGGCGGAAACGCGTACCGCCAGTACTGGCCGCGCCACGCGATCACGTCCCGCTCGTTGCGGAGCATGGACCGCCCAGGTTCAACAAAATGTGTGGCCGCCTGATGGTTCCACCCTTTGTACGTCCTTTGGCGACTGGCCGATGACGCCTTGGCGACAAGCGCCCTCCAGTTCGCTTGCCGCTTGCATTCGGCGCGCGCACCGCTGGTCAAACCGTGCGCGGCGAACCCTGCATTTCGCCCTTGCTGATTGGACGCGCAGCGGCAGTGCGCCAGCATCATGCATGGTGAGCGCTTCGTTCAGCTGATAGTCCGTTTGCATTCACCGCGTGTTCTTTGCGCACATGCCAAAACTCGTGTTCCCGCCAACAAGAGGCATGTCCAATGAAGAAGATCACTTCGTTGACCATCGCAGCGGCCCTGGTCTTTGCCGGCATGGCCATGGCGCAGGATGCGCTGACCGAACACGAGGTGCAGTCTTCGCTGGAGCGGCAGGGCTACAGCAAGGTGCACGACCTCGATTTCCGCAACGGCGTATGGACGGCCAAAGCGCGGAGCGCGAACGGCAAGAGCGTGTCCGTCCGCGTCGACCCCAGGACGGGCCAGGCGTTTCCGGACAAGCCGGTATCGCGATTGAGCGAAGCGGACGTTCGCGCATCGCTTTCCACCCAGGGCTACACCCACGTGCATGACGTGGATTTCGATGATGGCGTGTGGACGGCCAAAGCCGATAACGAAGCCGGCAAGAAGGTGAAGCTGCAGCTGGACCCGGAAACGGGCCGCGTGATCGGCTCCGATCGCCATTGAGAATGGGGCGAATGCTCGCAGCCCATAAAAAAAGGCCGCCCGAAGGCGGCCTTCAGGACCCCGATACGCGCGCCGGGCAGGCGCGTGGATCGTAAGGTCAGCGGATAGCAACGCTTACTGCGCGGCGTCCTTGAGCTTCTTGAGCGCGCGGACCTTCAACTTCACCGTGGCCGGCTTCGCAGCGAACCACTGCTCTTCCTTGGTGAACGGATTGATGCCCTTGCGCTTCGGCTTGGCCGGCACGTTGACGGCGGTGATCTTCAGCAGGCCCGGCAGCGTGAAGTGGCCAGCGCCCTTCTTGTGCACCGAGGAGGTGACAGCGCCTTCGAGCGTGGCGAGCACGGCACGAACGTCCTTGGCTGCCACACCGCTGGTTTCAGCGATATGGGCAACGAGGCCCGACTTGCTCAGTGCTTCCTTGATCGGCTTCTGCACGACTGCCTTGGCGGCCGTCTTTGCTGCCTTCGGAGCGGCCTTCTTCTTTGCTGCTGCTTTCTGCGCCTTCGCCATACATTTCCCCGTGGTCATCGAGATGATGTGTTGAATGCCTTTCGGCATGCGGAATGTATGGCATGGCGAGCGCCACGCCAAGCTGCAGAACGGAAAAAATGCGGTTTTTTTGCCGCTTTGGCCTGACAGGGGTGAAGAAAGTCACGCATCGGGCCCTCGAAAGCCTGTTTTTCAGGCCTTTTTCGTGTCACCGGTCACCGTGTTTCCATCTCGCCCCGTACGAGGCTATGGACCGGCGCCAGCGCCGCTATCTACTATCGGCCTTCGTTTAACCGCTAGGTGCCGCCTCATGAAGCGATTGGCCTTATCCCTGCTCGCCCTGTCCGTGTCGTCGGCGCTGTTCGCCGCGACCGCCCCGACCATCGATCCGCATCGCCTGTCGGACGACGTCAAGACGCTTTCCTCCGATGCTTTCGAAGGCCGTGGTCCCGCCACCGCCGGCGAAAAGAAGACCATCGACTACGTGATTTCGCAGTTCAAGGCGGCCGGCGTGCAGCCGGGCGGCGACCTCAAGAACGGCAAGCGCGAATGGACCCAGGCAGTACCGCTGCTGCAGTCGGATATCGCGGGCACGCCGTCGCTGTCCTTCACCGTCAACGGCAAGACGGAAGCCCTCACCCAGGGCCAGCAGATCGCCGTACGCGCGCCGCTGGACGGCTCCAAGGCCGTCTCGCTGAAGAACGCACCGCTGGTGTTCGTGGGCTACGGCGTGAAGGCGCCGGAGCGCAAATGGGACGACTTCAAGGGCGTGGACCTGAAGGGCAAGATCGCCGTCGTGCTGATCAACGACCCGGACTTCGAGACCGGCGTGGGCGACTTCGGCGGCAAGGCCATGACCTACTACGGCCGCTGGACCTACAAGTATGAGGAAGCCGCCCGCCAGGGGGCCGCCGGCATGCTGATCGTCCACGAGACGGCGCCGGCCTCCTACGGCTGGGCGACCGTCGCCAATTCCAACACCAACACCCAGTTCGACGTGGTGCGCGATCACCCCGCCAGCGCACATACGCCGGTGGAAGCCTGGATCCAGCGCGACGTCGCGGTCGACCTGTTCAAGGCGGCGGGCCTGGATTTCGAAGCGCTCAAGAAGCAGGCGCAGACGCGCGACTTCAAGCCCGTGGAACTAAAGGGCGAGGGCTTTACAGCCGACTTCAAGGTCAACTCCAAGGTCATCACCTCGTACAACATCGTCGGTCGCATCGATGGCACCAAGCGACCGAACGAGACCGTGATCTACAGCGCGCACTGGGATCACCTGGGCGTAGGCGCTCCGGATGCCAAGGGCGACAAGATCTACAACGGCGCCGTCGACAACGCGACAGGCACCGCGGCGCTGATCGAACTGGCCCGCGCCTTCGCCAGCCAGCCCAAGCCGGAGCGCTCGGTGGTGTTCCTCAACGTCACTGCCGAGGAGAAGGGCCTGCTCGGCTCGGAGTACTACGCCTCCAAGCCGCTCTACCCGCTGTCGACCACCGTGGCCGACATCAACATGGATGCGCTCGATCCGCACGGCCCGGCGCGCAACTTCACGATCTCCGGCAGCGCCAAGCTCGATCTGCTCGATGAGCTCACCGACACCGCCAAGAAGTCTGGCCTGGTGTATTCGGCGGATCCGAAGCCGGAAGCGGGCCACTTCTTCCGCTCCGATCACTTCCCGTTCGCCAAGCGCGGCGTGCCGGCGATTTCGTTCGGCTCGGGCAATGACTGGGTGGACGGCGGTCTCGCCGCTGGCAAGGCCGCCGAGGACGAGTACGTGGCCAAGCACTATCACCAGCCGTCCGACGAGTGGCAGGCAAGCTGGCCGTTCACCGGCATGGCGCGCGACCTGCAGATCCTCTACACGCTCGGCAGCGACCTGGCCAATTCCGATACCTGGCCGAACTGGAGCAAGGATTCGGAGTTCCGCGCAGCTCGCGACGCAAGCGCCGCGCAGCGCAAATAACCCTTAATCCACGCTTCATCTCGATGAACGGCCCGCAGCGATGCGGGCCGTTTTTTCATGTCCGGAACGCCATTTTCACCCATCCATGATTCGTATGACGGCCCAATGGCAGGGCTGCCGCGCCGTCACTTCCAGTTGCGACAAACGCCACGCAATCGTCGTGTCGGGATAACAGGAAAGTCATGCAGCGACGGCAGGCTATGCCTCCATCACCTCATAACAAGTTGTCGAATCATGCTGGCGCAATACGTCTATCCCTCGAAATTGGGTCGATTCCGCATCGTCCGCCACGGCCGCCAATGGCGCGTGCTGCAGGATGAGCGCGAAATAGGCCGTCACGAAACCGCCGAAGCCGCCTTGATCGCCGCCCGCATTGCCTGCCCCCAGGCACGCCTGCCAGGCAAGCTGGAGCAATGGCGATTCATTCCAGAACTTGCCCTGGCACACTCCCGCGTGTCGGCCGAGGGCACGCAATGGCCATTGGCAGGCTGACAGGCCGTCTGCAAAACAGACCCCTGCCGCCATGGAGTGGACAGCGCCCGCAATGCGCCTGCAGCGGCACTCGCGCTTCTTCGCAGGAATTTAGGATTCAACCACGTCGATGAGGCGCAGGTATCGCGGAAGCGTGCCCTCAAAGGCCTCGCGCAGACGCTTTTACTCGTGTGCGTTGATGACCGAGAGAAAATCCTTGCCGTAACGCTTGAGCTTCGCCTCGCCCACGCCGCTGATCGCGCCCAGTTCGGCTTCGTTGGAAGGCAGGGCGCGCAGCATCGCCAAGAGCGTGGCATCGTGGAAGATCACGTAGGGCGGCACGCCATGCTGCTTGGCCAGCTGGGTGCGCAGCTTGCGCAATTCATCCCATAGCGGCTGCTCGTAGGCTTCCACGCCCAGGCTTCCACCTGTCACCAGCTGGCTGTCACGGCGCCTGCGCGAGGCCCGTACGGGTCGCGCATCTTCACGCAACCGCACGGTGCGGTTGCCCACCAGCACCTCGCGGCTGGCCTTGGTGAGTCGCAGCGTGCCGAAGCCTTCCGCGTCGGCTTCGAGCAGCCCCATCGCCAGCAGCTGGCGGAACACGGAGCGCCACTGCTTGTCGTCCATGTCCGCGCCGATGCCGAACGTGGAAAGGCGATCGTGGCCCAGTTCGCTCATGCGCGAACTGTCTTCACCGCGCAGGATGCTGATCACGTGGCCGGACCCGAACCGCTGCCCGCTGCGATACACCGCTGATAGCGCCTTCTGTGCGGGCACCGTGGCGTCCCAGGTCTTCGGCGGCTCGATGCAGTTGTCGCAGCGCCCGCAGGGGCCGTGGAAAGTTTCGCCAAACGCCGCCAGCAACAACTCTCGACGGCACTCCGTTGCCTCGGCGTAAGCGAGCAGCAATTCCAGCTTCTGCCGCTCGACGCGCTTGCGATCGTCGGCCGACTCGGACTGCGCAATCATCTGGCTCATCGTCACCACGTCCGACAGGCCATAGATCATCCAGGCATCGGCGGGGAGACTGTCGCGGCCTGCACGCCCCGTCTCCTGGTAATAGCCTTCCATGCTGCGCGGCAGGTCCAGATGCGCGACAAAGCGGACATCGGGCTTGTCGATGCCCATGCCGAAGGCCACGGTAGCCACCATCACCAGGCCGTCCTCGCGGAGGAAGCGGCGCTGATGCGCGTGACGGGTCGCTGCATCGAGGCCGGCGTGATAGGGCAATGCATCGATGCCTGCTTCGGCCAGCCACGCCGCCGTCTCGTCCACCTTGCGGCGACTGAGCGCGTACACGATGCCGGTTTCCCCGCGGCGCCGCTCGAGAAATTCCATCAACTGACGGCGCGCGTTGTGGCGCTGGCCAACGTGGTAGCGGATGTTCGGGCGATCGAAACTGGAGACGAACTGGCGCGCCTGCTGCAAGGCCAGTCGCTCGACGATTTCGTCGCGGGTACGCTCGTCCGCCGTGGCCGTGAGCGCAATGCGCGGCACGTCGGGAAACCGCTGGTGCAGCACCACCAGCTCGCGGTATTCGGGCCGGAAATCGTGACCCCACTGCGATACGCAATGCGCTTCGTCGATGGCGAACAGCGCCACTTCAGTGCGCTCGAGCAGGCTGAGGAAGCGGGGCGTCAGCAACCGTTCCGGCGCCACATAAAGCAGGTTCAATTCACCCGCCAGCAGGCGTCGCTCGACTTCGCGCTGGTCTTCCGCGCCGAGGCTGGAGTTGAGATAGGCCGCTGCCACGCCGGCTTCGCGCAGCGCATCCACCTGGTCCTGCATCAACGCGATCAGCGGGGACACCACAATGCCGATGCCTTGCCGCACGAGGGCGGGAATCTGATAGCACAGCGACTTGCCGCCGCCGGTAGGCATGAGCACCAGCGCATCGCCACCTTCGATCAGGTGCTCGACGATGAACTGCTGCTGGCCGCGAAACTGGGTGTAACCAAAAACGCTATGGAGAATATCGAGGGGCGAGGAAGGCATCGGGAAATGCTAGCAAATGGAGACCTCTCCCCGGACCTCACAACGCCACGCTCCTGTGTAGGAGCGCACCCAGTGCGCGAAAAGCCTACGGGGCGACGACGCGGCAATCGATGATCACGGCGCCCATGCTGCCCTGCGGTCGCGCACTGGGTGCGCTCCTGCACCGGCACGGCCGCGCTTCAACCGGGCATGCCCCACAGCGCACGATCCAGGTTGGCATCAAGGCCGAAGCTGGCCAGCGGCACTTTTCCATTGCGCACCTCGACGCCTTCCGCCTTCAGGCGCTTGCTCTGCTCGCGGAACCCCCGGCTGCCTGGCGGGAAGGCGATCTGCCCGCTGGATCGCAACACGCGATGCCATGGCAGTTCCATGCCGTCAGGCACCAGGCCCAGCGCCCTGCCTACGAGCCGGGCGCGCCCGGGAAGCCCTGCCCTGGCTGCTATCGCACCGTAACTCGCGACACGCCCGCGCGGTATCGCCGCGATGGCGTTCCATATCTGCTCGTAGGCATCGTCGATAGCGCGTTCCATGATCTTCAACAGGCCCTTTACGGCAAGTCGTGGCACAGTAGCGGGGCTCTCATTCCCTGCCAAGGAGACCGCACCCATGCGCCATTTCGAAGCTGTGCGCTCCCATATCGGCGGCCTGCACGAGCTGCGCCACAACGACCCGTACCTGATCAGTTTTGATCTGTCGCTGCCGCACGATCGCCACCAGGGCATCTACCTGGCGGAGCTGGAAGACGAAGCGGGCCGGCGCTACCTGCGCATCTCCACGCCGGTAGGCCCTCTGGCGGGCGCTGACCCGCGCCGCTGCCTCCGCTTCAACTGGGAACAGCGCAAGGGCTTCCTGGCGGTGGCGGACCTGGACGGCTCACCCTACCTGCACCTGTGCGAGAACCGGCCGTACGAACTGCTGGACGCGGCCGAGCTGAAGCGGCTGATCGACGAGCTGGGTGAACTGGGCGATCAGCTGGAGAGGATCGTCGCCGTCGGCGGCGACGATCTGTAATCTCAGGTTCTTTGTGGGAGCGCACCCTGTGCGCGACAAGCCTACGGAGCGCTGACGCGCCGACCGTCCCATGACGTGCCGGCGATCTCTGCGGTCGCGCACAGGGTGCGCTCCCACAGGCCGGTTCCAGATCAGAACAACTCGGCCAGCCGCACGAACCCATAGGCCAGCAGCGCGGTGATCGGCAGCGTAAGAATCCACGCCCACACCATGCGCTCCACCACCGACCAGCGGATGGCGTTCCAGCGCTTGGCCGCACCGACGCCCATGATCGACGCGGAGACGTTGTGCGTGGTCGACACCGGAATACCGAATGCGGATGCGGTAAGAATCACCGCCGCCGAGCTGCCTTCTGCCGCGAAACCATTGATGGGATGCAGCTTCACCATCTTGTGGCCCAGCGTCTTGATGATGCGCCAGCCGCCGCCGGCCGTGCCGCCGGCCATGGTCAGCGCGCACACCACCGCCACCCATGAAGGCACGTCGAAGCCGCCGGTGGAGGAGCCATGGATGCGTAGGAAGCCCAGCCAGGACGGCAGGTGATCGAACTGCCCCGCCGTGGTGGCGCCGGCCAGCGCCAGGGCAATGATGCCCATGCTCTTCTGCGCGTCGTTCATGCCGTGCGCGAGGCCCATGGCACTTGCGGACACGATCTGCGCCTTGCCGAAGAAAGCGTTGACGAAGGGCGTGCGCCCCAGGCGTCGCAAGACGCCGGTACGGCTGGAAAACCAGCTGAGCAACGCGTACAGCGAGCCCATCAACAGGAAACCGATGACGAAGCCCATCAGTGGCGACACCACCATCGGCACGATCACCTTCGGCACCACGCCCTTGCCTTCCCACCAGTGCGCACCGCCCTGCGACCAGATCACCGCGGCAAAGTTGTTGCTGGAGGTGGCAATGGCTGCGCCCACCAGGGCGCCCACCAGCGCATGGCTGGAGCTGGACGGCAGGCCCCACCACCAGGTGATGAGATTCCAAGCGGTGGCGGCCAGCAACGCGCATATGAGCAACTGCGGGCCCGCTTCGATCACATGCGTATCGATGATGCCCGCCGCGATCGTCTTGGCGACGGCGGTGCCCCACAGGGCGCCGATCAGGTTGGTGATGGCCGCCAGCATGACGGCCTGGCCCGGCGTGAGCACCTTGGTCGCCACGACGGTGGCGATGGAGTTGGCCGTGTCGTGGAAGCCGTTGATGTAAGTAAAGGCAAGCGCGATGAGCACCACCGCGATGGCGAGACCGATGCTCATGCATGCACTCCGTGCATCGCGACGACAGCCCGGACCAAGGCCGGGCGGCAACGAGAAGAGAATGTCATCGCGCCGGCCTCAGGAGTTCTTCAGCACGATCGAGTAGACGATGTTGCCGACATCGCGGCACTTGTCGATCGCCTTCTCGATCAGCTCGAACAGATCCTTCGCCAGCATCGCGCGCATGGCGTCGCTGCCTTCCACGTAAAGGTTGCGGTACGGCGACAGCAGCATGCGATCGCCCTCCGACTCCAGCGTCTGCAGGCGATCCTGCAGCTTCTTCACCGGGTCGATGCGCAGGCCGCGGCGCAGTTCGCCGATCATTTCGGAGACCACGCCGGTGGCGCGCTCCAGCACCAGTGCGCGGGCGGCGAAGTCTACGCCGGCCACGCGCTCGCTGATGATCTCGTAGCGCTCGGCGAACTTCTCGATGGTCTTGGGGATCTTGTACAACGCGGAGTTCAGCGCCTCGATGTCCTCGCGGTCGAGCGCGGTGACGAAGGTGTTCACCAGCTCCTCGCTGATCTGTCCGGCCAATGCCTTTTCTCTTGCGCGCGCGGCGGCAAAGGCGGCCATGACCGGCGCGTGATCCGTCCGCGTGACCAGTTCATGGAGGGCCTTGGCGCTCTCGCGCGCCGCCTCGGCGCTTTGCTCGAGCAGACCGTAGAACTTGTCGCCTTTGCCGAAAATCGTTTGCAATGAAAACATGCAGTTATTGCCTAGGGTGCGAGGGCTGAAATGACGGGTATGTTACAGGACGCCCCTGTCGCACCGCATCACGGGCTTCGCGACAGGCTGCCGCGCGCCCGGCGGCCCTCTGGCCTTACACTCCGTCTCATGTCTCCACGCGACCTCCCCCGCTCTGTCCGGCCGCCATGCTGACCGAAATCGCGACCGTCATCGTCCTCTCGCTGTTCAACGGCTTCTTCGCCCTGTCGGAGATGGCCCTGGTGGCCTCGCGCAAGACGCGCCTGAAGCAGATGTCACGCACCAGCCGGCGTGCCCGGGTGGCCCTGCGCAATGCCGAGGCGCCGGAGCGCTTCCTGTCCACCGTGCAGGTGGGCATGACCCTGGTGATCCTGATCACCGGCGCGCTCGCCGGCGACGCCCTGGGCGATCACATCGCCCAGGCCATCCACGGCGGCCGGGAAGCCTGGCTTGAGCCTTACGCCAAGGTCGTTGGCCTGGTGCTCGGCTTCGTGCTGATCTCCTTCATCCAGATCGTGATCGGCGAACTGGTGCCCAAACGCCTCGCGCTGTCCGCGCCGGAAAAGATTTCCGGCTATGTGTCGATGCCGATGATGGTGCTTTCGCGCCTCGCCGCGCCCTTCGTGTGGATGCTCAACCTCTGCAGCGGCCTCATCCTGCGCATGCTCAACGTGCGCCAGCGCGGCAGCGACGCGGCGACGGAAGAGGAAATCCGCCTGCTGGTGGCCGAAAGCGCCGAGCACGGCATCCTCGATCGCGACGAGCACAACATGGTCAATCGCGTGCTGCGCCTGGGCGACCGCACGGTGGAAAGCGTGATGACCCCGCGCACGCGCATCGTCTGGCTGGACCAGAACGCCAGCTACGCAGAGAACGCGGCGACTCTGCGCGATACGCCGTACTCGCGCTATCCGGTGTACCGCGGCGACGAGAGCGACATCGCCGGCGTGGTAGAGGTGAAACGGCTTCTCCGCGGCTATGAGCTGGGCAAGCCCGACCTGTTCGGCCAACTGGTCAAACCGCTCTTCGTGCCGGCGAAGGCGCGCGCGCTGGATCTGCTTGAAGAATTCCGGGACGCCGAAACCCAGCTCGCCCTGGTGGTGGACGAGTACGGCGACATCGTAGGCCTGGTGACGCTCAACGACCTGCTTGCCGCCATCGTCGGCGCCACTCAGCTCGGTGGCAGCGGCCCTGAGGAAAGCCCGCTCATCACCCAGCGCAGCGATGGCAGCTGGCTGATCGACGGCTCGCTATCCATCGACGACCTGCGTGAACTGCTGCAGGTCGATGCGCTGCCCGGCGAGGAAGAGCACGAATACCGAACTGCCGCCGGCATGGTGATGGCCGCCCTCGGCCACATCCCACAGACCGGCGAAGTGTTCGAGTGGCACGGTTTCCGCGTGGAGGTCATCGACCTCGACGGCGCCCGCATCGACAAGCTGCTGGTGACGCGCAAGCCGCATATCGATGTGGAAGAAGACGGGTTCTAGCGCGAGGAATTTCTAACTGTGGGAGCGCACCCTGTGCGCGACTGCGGTGCCACGTTCCGTCTTCGGTTATAGGTTGTCGCTTCGCTTCCGCGGTCAATGCTGCGCGCCAGCTCGTCGCGCACAGGGTGCGCTCCCACAGTAGGCAGCCATGCGACGCGCTACCCCTTCTTGAGCTTCTCGTTCGCAATCGCCGCCATGCGCTGCGCATCCGCGAAAATGCCGTGCATCACGCGCAGCTCGCGTTCGTCCGGCTGGGCGCGCTGGAACAGCTTGCGCAGCCGCAACATGATCGTGGTCGGGGCGCGGCCCTTGTGGAAGTCGATGTCGTCGAGCATCTGCGAGAGGTGTTCGAAGAAGCGTTCCATTCGAGCCGCGTCGGCCGGAGGCTCGGCATCGGCACGCACGGGCGCGGCGACTTCACCCAATGAAGCCACGCGCAGCTCGTAAGCCATTACCTGCACGGCCTGCGAAAGGTTGAGCGAGCTGAAATCGTCCACGCTGGGGATGCGCACCATCGCGTGGCAGCGCGCCAGTTCCTCGTTCTCCAGGCCGGTGCGCTCGTTGCCGAATACCAGCGCGACCTGCTCGCCACGGGCGGCAGCGGCCAGTGCGCGAGCGGCGGCCTCACGTGGGGTGATCTCCTCCAGGTCCACACCGCGGCGACGGGCGGACAGGCCCAGCGCCAGGCTGGTGCCGGCCAGGGCATCCACCAGACCCTCGCTGACCGTGGCTTGCTCCAGCACGTCGTCGGCGCCAGCGGCCAGGGCCGAGGCCTCGCGGTCCGGAAAACGGTGCGGTGCCACCAGCGCCATGCGGTCAAAACCCATGGTCCGGATGGCGCGGGCAGCACTGCCAATGTTGCCGGGGTGCGAGGTGCGCACCAGCACGTAACGGATGCGGGCGGCGATGTCAGGAGAGGCGGTCATGCCGGGAGAGACTCGTGCAAACGGGCGCAAAGCTTGGAAATTGTGGGCGTCCATGTCAAACCGTTCATCTTGCCCACCTGAACCGGGGCGGCTCCTCTGCTAGACTTCGCGGCCGAAACCCCGTTCTTTTGAAAGCCGAAGCCATGCCAAGACCCGCCGTCAATGTCGCGGTGCGCGCCGCGCGCTCCGCAGGAAACATCATCCTGCGCTACATGAATCGCATCGACGGACTCAACGTCGTCGAGAAGCAACGCATGGACTTCGCCTCGGAAGTCGACCGCCTGGCCGAAGCCGAGATCGTCAAGGAACTCAAGCGCGCCTACCCCACCCACGCCTTCCTCGCCGAGGAAAGCGGCGCCACGGGCAAGGGTCCGCTGGTGTGGGTGATCGATCCGCTCGACGGCACCCACAACTACCTGCGCGGCATCCCGCACTTCTGCGTCTCCATCGCGCTGCTCGACAAGGGCGAGCCGGTGTACGCCGTGGTGTTCGATCCGCTCCGCGACGAGCTGTTCACCGCCAGCAAGGGCGATGGCGCCTACCTCAACGACCGCCGCATCCGCGTGGGCAAGCGTGAGAACCTCGGCGGCGCAATGATCGCCACCGGCTTCCCGTATCGCCAGCGCTCGCACCTGGACGCTCAGCTGGACATGACCCGCGCCATCCTTGGCCAGGCCGAGGACATTCGTCGTTCGGGCTCCGCCGCGCTGGACCTGGCTTACACCGCCGCCGGCCGCTACGACGGTTATTTCGAGATCGGCCTCAAGCCGTGGGACATGGCCGCCGGCGTGCTGCTGGTGCGCGAAGCGGGCGGCCGCTACTGCGATTTCGCGGGCCGTGACGGCATTCCCGAGAGCGGCAACATCATCGCGGGCAACCTGAATGTCACGCAGGCGATGACCGATGCCATCGGCGCCAATGCCACGCCAAGGTTGCTGATGGCCTGATGGGCTTACAGAAAAGGCGCCGCACGGCGCCTTTTTCTTTTTGGCATCCACGTTTTTTCTGCTGGAGCGCACCCTGTGCGCGACAAGCCAACGGAGCAGAATCGACATGGCGCCACAGTCGCGCACAGGGTGCGCTCCCACAGGGCCCTGTCTCTATGCGCCCGGCTCTTCTTTCAGAAACCCGCGCAGAAACGGCACTGTGATCTTCCGCCGTGCCGCCAGCGACGCCTGGTCGAGGCGGTCGAGCAGGTCCAGCAAGGCGCCCAGGTCGCGTGCATAGCGGTTGAACAACCAGTCGAGCACCGTATCGTCCAGCTCGATGCCACGCAAAGCGGCCTGCTGGCGCAGCACGGCACGGCGCTCCGCGTCGTCCAGCGGCTTGATCAGCGCCTGCTGGCAGGCACCCAGGCGCGAGCGCAGGTCCGGCAAGCCCAGGCCGAGCTGCGGCGGCAACGCCTCGGCCGCGAACAGTAGAGTCGCGCCTTCGGCCTTGGCCCGGTTGTAGACATCGAACATCGCATGCTCGGCTTCGCGGTCGCCGGCGATCGCGCCGAGGTCGTCCAGCGCGAGGAATTCGCTGCCTGCCACGCCGCGGATGGCTGCGGCCTTGTCGGCCAGGCTGGCCAGGGGGAGGTACTGCACGGTGCGTCCGCCAGCGAACGCGGCCTGGCAGGCTGCCATCAACAGATGGCTCTTGCCGCTGCCGGCAGAACCCGCGAGATACAGCCACGGCGCGCCCGGCGCCTGCGCCAGGTGTTCCACCGCCGCAAGCGTGGCCGCGTTGGAACCGGGGTGGAAATGTTCGAAGCGCTGGCGACGAGGCCAGCGCAGGGCGAGCGGCAACTGCGGGATCATGCGGGAGGTGTTGCGTCCTTCGGTTCGTCGCGACGGGTCACGACCGTATCGGTTTCCACCGTGCATTCCGGCGTTTCGACCACGACGTCCACCTCCGAGAGCACGGGATCGCCGCGGCCCTCTTCCGTGTAGAGATCGCTCTGCCGGTAGCGCTCGCTAAGGTACCGCAACACGACCAGGATCACCGAGGCGGCGGGCAATGCGAGCAGCACGCCGAGGAAGCCGAACAGATAGCCGCCGGCGAGCACGGCGAAAATCACCGCCACCGGGTGCAGCCCGATTTTCTCGCCGACCAGGCGCGGCACCAACACGTAGCCTTCCAGCAACTGGCCGACGGTGAAGATCGCCACCACGATCAGCACGTGGCCCCAGTCGCCGTACTGCACGAGCGCGGCGATAAGCGCCGACCCGAAGCCGACGATGAAGCCCAGGTACGGTACGAAGCTGAGCAGGCCGGCCACCATGCCGATCAGGGGACCGACCGACAAGCCCATGATGGTGAGCGCCGCGCCATAGAAAATGCCCAAAGCCAGCATCACCGCCAGCTGGCCGCGCACGAACGCGCCCAGCACGCTGTCTGCCTCGCGGGCGAGATAGGCCACGGTCGGCTCGATCGAACGCGGCAGCATGCGGTCGATCCACGCCACCAGGCGATCCCAGTCGCGCAGCAGGTAGAACGCCACCACGGGAATCAGCACCAGGTTGGTCAGCCAGGCGATCACGCCGAGGCTGGAGCGCGAAATCTGGCCCAGCACGGTGGAGGCCGCGTCGCCGATGGAGCCGAGGTGGGTCTTCAGCTGCTCCACCAGGCGATCCGTATCGAAGGCGCTGGGGTCCAGGTGCAGCTTGGCCTGCACCCAGGGCAGCGCCACGTTGCGCGCCCAGTCCACGTAGCGCGGCAGGTTCTGCACGAGGTTGTCGACCTGCCGGGAGACCAGCGGGATCAGCAGCAGCAGCGCGCCGATGGCCAGCAGCAGCAGCACGATGAACACGATGCTGACGGCCAGCGTGCGCCCGAGGCCCAGCCGTTCCAGCCGGTCGGCCAGGGGGTCGCCGAGGTAGGCGAGCATCGCGGCAAAGGCGAACGGCATCAGCACCGGTGCCAGCAGCCAGAGCACGTAGAGGATGACCGCGGCGATGGCGAGCATCTGCCAGCGGCGTGAGGTGTCATGAGTCATGGCATGGCTCATCGGGCGGAACGGGGCAGTGTGACGGATGCATCCGGGCACCGCCAGCGCAACGGCAGCGCCGGCGATTCACGGCGCAAGATCGCCGCTGCGATTCAGTGCACCCAGCGCAGGCTGATGTCCGCATCGCTGTGCGATTCGCCGCGCAGGAGGCGCCCACCGGCGGCGAGGTTGGCCGCCAGCACGTCCATCGGCAGGCTGGCCTTTACCGAAAACAGCATGCCGTCGCCCTGAGCGCTAAGCGTCGTGACCTGACGGATGGACGGATCTGCACGCAGCGTGGACAGCAGATTGGCGTAATCCATCGCGGAATTGACCTGGGACACCCACAGCTTGCCGTCCACCGTGGACGAGCCGATCACGTTCAGCTGCTTGCCCAGGCGATCGGCCAGGCCATTGCCGGCATCGGACAGGACGGCGCCCGCATTGGCGCCGTTGTTAGTCCAACGCTGCTGCGGCCCACCGGACACGAGCATCCAGTCGGCGCTATTGCCATGCAGCTGGCCCAGCAGAATCAGGCCGGTCTTGTACTGGCGGGCCAGCGCGGCCACCTGGTCGGGTTCGGCCGTGGTCAGGTCAGGCGTATCACCGGTCTTGCCAGGGTCGGCCAGCACCGTGGCGTAGCCACGGGCCGCCACGGCCTGGGCCAGCGGTGCCAGCGCGTCGCGAGCCAGCACGCTGCCATCCTCGTCGCGCACTACCAGCAGCACCGGCGGCTTCGGGCCGCCGGCAGCGATACCCAGCTGGGCAATCGTGCGCTGGACCGCTGCCTCGTCGAAGGTCACCTGCAGGCTCATGCCGGTCGCGGCGCGCTGATATTGGTATTGCTTGACGATGCCGCTGGCGCCCTTGAGCGCATCCGGATAACCCGGCTTGGTGCTCAGGTCCTGCCCGCCCGCAGTGCGCGCGAGCACCTGAGCCAGGGCGTCGCCAAAGGCATTGTTGCGGGCCACGTCGCTGGTATCGGCCACCGACACCACCACCGTGTAGGGCGACACCTGGCCCTGGGCGTGCACGGACAGCAGCGGGGCCAGGCCCAGCATGAGACAGACGAGCAGCAGGCGGGACAGGCGCATGGGGAAGCGATATCCGGAGGGGAAACGTCGGAAGTCTGCCCAATCCTGCCCGCAGCGTCCATCGAAGCGGTCCCGGTTCCGCTCATGCTTTTCGGCTCATGCTCAGGCAGCGCGATGCCTTCACTGCTACACTTTGGCGTTTCTCCACGCCGGGTTTCCCCTATGTCCGACGCCCTCACCTATCGCGCCGCTGGCGTCGACATCGACGCGGGCAATGCCGTGGTCGAACGCATCAAGCCGCTGGTCAAGCGCACCTCCCGTCCGGAAGTGATGGGCGGACTGGGCGGCTTCGGCGGCCTGTTCGACCTATCCGGCAAGTACAAGGAGCCGGTGCTGGTTTCGGGCACCGACGGCGTGGGCACCAAGCTCAAGCTCGCCCAGCAGCTGGGCCGCCACGACACCATCGGCATCGACCTGGTCGGCATGTGCGTGAACGACGTGCTGGTGCAGGGCGCCGAGCCGCTGTTCTTCCTCGATTACTTCGCCACCGGCAAGCTGGACGTGGACACCACCGTAGCCGTGGTCGGCGGCATCGCCAAGGGCTGCGAGCTGGCCGGTTGCGCGCTGATCGGCGGCGAAACCGCCGAAATGCCGGACATGTACCCGCCGGGCGAATACGACCTGGGCGGCTTCACCGTCGGCGCGGTGGAGAAGTCGCAGCTGCTCAGCGGCGAGGCCATCGTGGCCGGCGACGTCATCCTGGGCGTGGCCTCCTCCGGCCCGCATTCGAACGGTTACTCGCTGATCCGCAAGATCCTCGAGCGCGCCGGCAACCCGCTGGACCTCGACGTCGGCGGCGTGAAGCTGGCCGACGCGCTGATGGCGCCCACCACCATCTACGTCAAGCCGATGCTCGAGCTGATGAAGAGCCTGCCGGTACACGGCATGGCCCACATCACCGGCGGCGGCCTCAAGGAAAACATCATCCGCGTGGTGCCGGACACCTTGGGCATCCAGCTCGACGCCGCGGCCATCGTGCTGCCGCCCGTGTTCGAGTGGCTGATGCGCGAAGGCAACGTGGCGCGCGAGGAAATGTGGCGCACCTTCAACTGCGGCGTGGGCTTCACCGTGATCCTGCCGCGTGAATCCGTGGAAGCCGCCTCCGCCCTGCTCGCCAAGCACGGCCTGGCCAGCTCGGTGATCGGCGAGATCGTGCCCGCCCAGGGCGACGAGCGCGTCCACATCGGCTGAGCCCGTGACAACCCAGCGTCTTCGCGTCGCCGTGCTTGCCTCCGGGCGCGGCAGCAACCTGCAGGCCCTGATCGTCGCCCGCGACGCGGGACAGCTGCCCGTCGACTTCGTGCTGGTCGGCAGCGACAAGGCTGACGCCGGCGCGCTGCAGCTGGCGAAGGACGCGTGCATTCCCACGCTTACGCTGAACCCGAAAGAGTTCGCCAGCCGACGCGACTTCGACATCGAGCTGTTCCGCCAGCTCGATGCGAGCGGCGCCGACGTGCTGGTGCTGGCCGGTTTCATGCGCATCATCGACGGCGAGGCGTTGAAGCCCTGGGTCGGTCGCATGATCAACATCCACCCTTCCCTGCTGCCGAAATACCGCGGCCTGCATACGCATCGCCGCGCGCTCGAAGCCGGAGACGTGGAACACGGCGCCAGCGTGCACTACGTGACTGCCGAACTGGATGGCGGCCCGGTAATCGCACAGGCCACCATCGACGTCCGTACCGGCGATGACGAGCTGCAGCTCGCCCAGCGCCTGCTCACCTTCGAGCACCAGTTGCTGCCCGCCGTGCTGCGCCTGATCGCCGAAGGCCGCCTGTCGTTGCTGCCGCCCGATCGCGTCGCGCTGGACGGCCAGCCCCAGGACGCGCCGCTGCAACTGCGCAACGGCCGTTTGGTTGACTGAGCGCCGCGCGCCTTCTCTACAAGTCGTTCAGGCTGGACACGTAGACTGCGGTTCCCATGACCCAGTCCCTCATCTTCCGCACATTCGCCGCCGGCCTGGTGCTGGCGTTCTCCACGTCGGTCGCGTTCGCCGCAACGACACCCGCGCCGTTCACGGCGACCTATCAGGTATCGCAAGGCGGCCAGGCCATCGGCCAGGCAGTGGTGACGCTCAAGCCCGCGGGCGACGGCCAGTGGGAATACAGCAACCAGACCAAGGGCACCTCGGGCCTGGCTGCCGCACTGGGCGCCAACTCCAACGAGACCACGCGCTTCCGCTGGAACAACAACGCGCCGGAAACGGTGAGCTACGACTACCGAATGGACGCGGCGATCAAGAGCAAGCAGCGCCACACCGACGTCAACTGGAGCACCAACCAGGTCACCGTCGACGAAGGCAAGGGCCCGATGAACTATGCCAGCGTACCCGGCCTGGTGGATCGCAACACCGCACCCTATGCCATTGGCCTTGCGCTGCGTGCTGGCAAGCAAAGTGTCGCGCTGCCGGTGGCGGTGAAGCGCAACGTGGAAACGCAGACCTTCAAGGTCGCCGGCAAGGACGCGGTGAAAGTGCCCGCCGGCAGCTTCCAGGCGGAGCGCGTGGAGCGCAGCGATGACAACAAGGCGTTCAGCGCGTGGTATGCGCCGCAGAAATATCCGGTGCCGGTGAAGCTGGCGCAGAGCGATGGCGGCAATCTCACCCTGGAACTGGTGAGCTACAAGGGCAATTGAGTGTCGACTCGCCTCCGTGGGAGCGCCCCCTGTGCGCGACCGCGGAGCGGCGATGTACTGCGCCGCAGACTTGTCGCGCACAGGGTCCACTCCCACACCAAACCAAGAAGTCGAGCAAAGGTCGCGTGCGGCCTTTTTTTGTGCTCCGACATGGATTGCGTCTTTTTGTAGGAGCGCACCCAGTGCGCGACCGCAGAGTCTCGCTTCACCGCTTCGTAGGTTTATCGCGCACTGGGTGCGCTCCTACATTAGATCCGCGCACACAGGGTGCTCATCCGCCGAAAACCGTCCAAAGAAAAAGGCCGCTGACGCGGCCTTTTTCTTTACAACGAATCGCTGCGATCAGGACGGCAGGCGACGAATCTTCGCGCCCAGCGTGCCGAGCTTCTCTTCGATGTTCTCGTAGCCGCGATCGATGTGATAAACGCGATCCACCGTGGTGTCGCCCTGCGCCACCAGGCCTGCCAGCACGAGGCAGGCGGAAGCGCGCAGGTCGGTCGCCATGATCGGCGCGCCGCTCATCTTCTCCACGCCCTTGATGATGGCCGTGTTGCCTTCCAGGCGGATGTCCGCGCCCAGGCGCTGCAGTTCCAGCGCGTGCATGAAGCGGTTCTCGAACACCGTCTCCGTGATCACGCCCACGCCCTCGGCCACGCAATTGAGCGCGGTGAACTGCGCCTGCATGTCGGTCGGGAATGCCGGGTACGGCGCGGTGGTGATGTTCACTGCCTTCGGCCGGCGGCCGCGCATGTCCAGCTCGATCCAGTCGGCGCCGGTGGAGATGTGCGCCCCGGCCTCTTCCAGCTTGGCCAGCACGGCATCCAGCGTGTCGGCGCGCGCGTTGCGGGCGCGCACCTTGCCGCCGGTCATCGCCGCACCAACCAGGAAGGTACCGGTCTCAATACGGTCGGGCAGCACTTCGTACTCGGCGCCATGCAGGCGCTCGACGCCGTGGATGGTGAGCGTGGAGGTGCCGGCGCCTTCGATCTGCGCGCCCATGGCGATCAGGCAATGCGCCAGGTCGACCACTTCGGGTTCCTGCGCGGCGTTCTCGATGATGGTGGTGCCTTGCGCCAGCGCGGCGGCCATCATGATGTTCTCGGTACCGGTGACGGTGACCATGTCCATCGAGATGCGCGCGCCCTTCAGCCGCTTGGCCTTGGCCTTGATGTAGCCGTTTTCCACGACCACGTCGGCGCCCAGCGCCTGCAGGCCGCGGATGTGCTGGTCGACCGGACGCGAACCGATGGCGCAACCGCCCGGCAGCGACACTTCCGCCTCGCCAAAGCGCGCCACCAGCGGACCCAGCACCAGGATCGACGCACGCATGGTGCGCACCAGGTCGTAGGGGGCGAAGTAGCGCTCGGTGGAACGCGGGTCGATATGCATCTTCATGCGGTCGTCCAGCACCAGCTGCGTGCCCATCTGGCCGAGCAGCTCGATGAAGGTGGTGACGTCGTGCAGATGCGGAACGTTGCTGATCGCCACCGGCTCGTCGGCCAGCAGGCAGGAAGCGAGGATCGGCAATACGGCGTTCTTGGCGCCGGAAATGCCCACTTCGCCGTGAAGCGGCTCGCCGCCGCTGATCAGGATCTTGGCCATCGTAGTCCTTGCGAATGCAGTGCTTGGGAGTCGCGGCGCTGCGCTCAACGGCGCGCCGCGGTCTCCTGCGGGGTAAGGGTTTTCAGGGCCAGCGCGTGGATCGCACCGCCCATGAGATCGCCCAGCGTGGCATAGACCAGGCGATGGCGCGCCAGCGGAAGCTTGCCGGCGAACTGCTCCGCCACCACTTCAGCCTCGAAATGCACGCCGTCGTCGCCGCTTACGGCGACCTGCGCACCCGGCAGGCCCTGTTCGATCATTGCCTGGATGGTGGCAGCGTCCATGGGTTTTTCCACTTGCAGGAGTTGGGTCGGCGCCGGGTTCGGAGACGATCCAAGCCCAATGGCACCGACTATGACGTTAAAATGCGAATATGCCATGTTAATGGAAAACCTCTGTCGCAGAAACGACACGTGTTGCCGGCGCCACCCGCACCAGGGCCCGCGCAACTGCCCAACCCCATGATTCAACGGAATATCCGCCCCTGACCGGATCGTTCAGGGTGATGACAAGATTCCGGCACGGACCCCGAGGACGCATGAACGCCCACGTCGCCACTCCCACCCCTCACGCGATCAACGATGAAGCGCTCGTACGCAGTGCGCGCACCGTGATCGCCACCGAGGCGGCCACCATCCGCGCGCTCGAGCCGCGCATCGGTCCCGAGTTCGTCGAGGCCTGCCGGTTGATCATGGCCTGCGCGGGCCGCGTCGTGGTCACCGGCATGGGCAAGTCCGGCCATGTGGCGCGCAAGATCGCCGCGACCCTCGCCTCCACCGGCACACCGGCCTTCTTCGTTCATCCGGGCGAGGCCAGCCATGGCGACCTCGGCATGATCCTGCCGCAGGACGTGGTACTGGCGCTGTCCAACTCCGGCGAAACCGACGAGGTGCTGTTCATCCTTCCGGTGATCAAGCGCCAGGGCATCCCGCTGATCGCCATCACCGGCAATGCCAATTCTTCATTGGCTGACCAGGCCGACGTACACCTGGACGCCAGCATCGCCGCCGAAGCCTGCCCGCTGGGCCTGGCGCCCACCGCCAGCACCACCGCCGCGCTGGTGATGGGCGACGCGCTGGCGATCGCGCTGCTCGAGGCCCGCGGCTTCACCTCCGAAGACTTCGCACGCTCGCACCCGGCCGGCAGCCTGGGCCGCCGCCTGCTGCTGCACATCAGCGACATCATGCATACCGGCGAGGGCATCCCGACGGTGCCGCCGAATGCCTCGCTGACCCAGGCGCTGATGGAAATGACCCGCAAGCACCTGGGCATGACCGCGGTGATCGACTCCAACCGCCACCTGCTTGGCGTGTTTACCGACGGCGACCTTCGCCGCGCGCTGGATGACGACGGGGTGGACCTGCGCGGCGCCACCGTGGCCGAATTGATGACCCGTGGTCCCAAGACCATAGGCACGGACAAGCTCGCCATCGAGGCCGCCCAGCTGATGGAAAAGCACCAGATCCATGCCCTGCTGGTGGTGAACGACGACCAGCAGGTGGTCGGCGCCCTGAACATTCACGATCTGCTGCGCGCACGCGTGGTCTGATCGAAAGGTTCGCGGGACACCATCGCCCCCACACGTCCACCGTCCCGCCCCATCGGCGTTTGACGGTATCGCCTTTGCCCCTTGCCGAACGTGCCCATGACCCTGGCTGACATCCCCGCTGACGTACTCGCCCGTGCCGCCAAGGTCCGCCTCGCCGTATTCGATGTGGACGGCACGCTCACCGACGGCCGCTTGTGGTACGCCGAGGACGGGCACGAAACCAAGGTCTTCCACGTGCACGACGGCCTGGGCCTCAAGCGCCTCATGGCCAACGGCGTGCAGGTGGCCATCATCTCCGCACGCATCAGCCATCCGGTGGCCCTGCGGGCCGAGGAGCTGGATATCGCCCACGTCTACCAGGGCCAGGGCGACAAGCGCGCCTGCCTCAACCAATTGCTCGAGGCGCTGGCGCTGGCTCCGGATGAAGTGGCCTTCGTCGGCGACGACCTGCCCGACCTGCCGCCGATGCGGACCGCAGGCCTTGCCATCGCCGTTGCCAACGCCCACCCCTGGGTGGCCGAACAGGCTCACTGGCGCACGAGCCTGGCCGGTGGCATGGGCGCGGCGCGCGAGGTCGCCGACATGATCCTGGTCGCGCAGGGCAAGGATGCAGCCGAACGGGAGCGCTGGCAGTGAGTTTGCGCACCTATCTGCGCGACCGCGGGCTCGTGGTCGCGATCGCCCTGGTGGCCGCCGCGACGGGCGCGACCCAGGCGCTTTACTGGTGGCTCGCCCCGGCCCCGAGGGTGAGCGACTTCGTGGGTCCGCCGCGCTCGGGCTACACGCTCACCAACTTCCGGCTGTGGTCCTACGATGTCGACGGCCAGCCCAGCTTCAACATGGTCGCGCCGCACCTGGAACGCCGCGAGAACGACGAGTCGCTGTACATCAATACGCCCAAGTTCGAGCTGCCCTCCAACCAGGACGGCGTGCCGCCCTGGCTGGGCGACTCGCTGTATGCGTGGGTGGACAAGAGCGGCACACTGTTGAAGCTGCAGGGGCCGGTCTATATGCATCGACTCGCCTTCCAGGACACCCCTGCCGCCGAGATCCATACCTCCGACGTCACCGCGTGGCCGAAGGAAAACCGCATGGAAACGGCCGCCGCGGCACATATGGTGCAAGGCGACAGTAAACTTAGCGGGGTAGGCATGCGTGCCAACCTCAACACCAATCATCTGGAGCTGCTCGATGAAAGCCACGGCTCGTTCCCGCCGCGCAAAAAAAAGTCGTCCTAAGCTTTCCGTTTGCGCTCTTGCCCTTGGCTTATTGGTCTTGTTGCCTGGCTCGGTGCTTGCGAAAAAGTCGGACCGCGATCAGCCGATGAACTACACGTCCAAGACGACCGAGGCCATCAATGCGCCCAACTCCGTAAGCACACTGAAGGGCTCCGTGAAAATCACGCAGGGCACGCTGCTGCTCACAGGTGACGTTGCCAAGATCTATCTCGACGCCGACCAGCAGATCGCGCGCGTGGTGGTTACCGGCAATCCGGCCCACATCCAGCAGTTGGACGAGAGCAACAATCTGATGCAGGGCGACGCCGCCACGCTCGATTACGACAACATCAACGGTATTGCGGTGTTGACTACTAATGCCGTCGTTCGTCAGCAGGGTCGCGGTGAATTTCATGGCGACAAGCTGACCTACAACACGGATACCAGCCTGATTACCGGTGAGAGCGGAGGTGAAGGCATGGTGCACGGCGTGATCCTGCCCAAGCCGAAGCCGGCCACTGCAGCGCCGCAGTCGCCGCCCAAGCCGGCCGAGGGCCACTGATCGATGCTGTCCGCCGAAGGTCTGCAGAAAAGTTTCAAATCGCGCCAGGTCGTGCGTGACTTCGCCTTCTCCATCCGGGAGGGTGAGGTGGTCGGCCTGCTCGGCCCCAACGGCGCGGGCAAGACCACCTGCTTCTACATGGTCGTGGGCCTGATCGAAGCCGACGCTGGCGTCATCAAGCTCGACAAGCAGGACATCACCGGCCTGCCCATGCATCAGCGCGCCAAGCTCGGTATCGGCTACCTGCCGCAGGAGGCGTCAGTGTTCCGTCGCCTGAGCGTGGCCGACAACATCATGGCCGTGCTGGAGCTGCGTGAAGGCTGGGACGAAAAGCGCCGAGCCAACGAGCTGGAAAGCCTGCTGGACGAACTGAAGATCGCGCATATCGCCGACCAGAAGGGCATCAGCCTGTCCGGTGGCGAACGTCGTCGCGTGGAAATTGCCCGCGCACTGGCCGCGCATCCGCGCTACATGCTGCTGGACGAGCCGTTCGCGGGCGTCGACCCCATTTCGGTGGGCGAGATTCAGCGCATCGTGCGGCACCTCAAGGAACGCGGCATCGGCGTGCTGATCACCGACCACAACGTACGAGAGACGCTGGGTATCTGCGACCGCGCCTATATCCTCAATGATGGCGAAGTGCTGTCCCGGGGCACGCCCGCCCATATCCTGGCCGACGAGAAGGTCCGGGAAGTGTATCTGGGTCGCGAATTCCGGCTCTGATTTTCGTGCTGTAACAGCTCGGCTACAACGCTAAACCGGAGGTAGTACGCGATTCGGCCTTTGACCTATGGCCGACCTTCCGACCAAGCGTTACGATGCCTTTGAGTTCATTCCGACCATCAGGGCATGAAACCCGGACTGCAGTTTCGCCTCAATCAACAGCTCACGCTGACGCCGCAACTGCAGCAGGCCATCCGCCTGCTGCAGCTGTCTCAGCTTGAGCTGGAAGCGGAGTTGCGTCAGATCGCCGAAAGCAATCCGCTGCTTGAGTTTTCCGAGGACAATCCGGAGAACGCGGATGGCGACGACCACGAAGTGATCGAGCCCCTCCCCGCCAGCTCGACCAGCACCAGCAGCGACACGGTCGACGATGCCGAGGCGCCGGATTGGAGCGATGCCGACGGTGGAAGCGAAGATCCCATTGACTTCTCCGGCGGCAGCGGCTCGTCGCGCAACGGCTCGTCCAGCGACGAAGACGGTTTCGAACCGCAAAGTGCCGCACCCGAGACGCTGCAGGAACATCTCCTGTGGCAGCTCAACCTCACGCACATGAGCCAACGCGATCACGCGATCGCGGAAGTGCTGATCGACGCGCTCAATCCGGACGGTTATCTCACCGAAAGCATGGAGTCGCTGATCGCGGCCCTGCCTGCCGACATCAAGGCGAGCGCGGCCGAGCTGGAACACGTGCGCCGCCTGCTGCAGCGTTTCGATCCCACCGGCGTTGCCAGCCTGGACCTGCGCGATTGCCTGCGCGTGCAGCTGGAGCAGTTTGCTCCGGACACGCCGCACCGCGATCTCGCCTTGCGTATCGTCGACAGCGAACTGGAACTGCTCGCGCGCAACGACATCGCGCGCCTGGCGCGCAAGCTGCGGGCGAACGAAGACGACACCGCCGCGGCCGCCGTGCTGATCCGCAGCCTCGATCCGCGTCCCGGCGCCGCGCTCGACGTGACGCCGGTGGAATACGTGGCGCCGGACGTGTACGCGCGCAAGGATAGCGGTCGCTGGCGCGTCAGCCTCAATCCCGACTGCCAACCTCGACTCGGCCTCAACCAGCACTACTGCGGCCTCATCGCCCAGGCCCGTGGCACCGATGCCAGCTGGATGCGCGGCCAGCTGCAGGAGGCCCGCTGGTTGATCAAGAGCCTGGAATCGCGCGCCGAAACGCTGCTCAAGGTGGCCGAGGCCATCGTGCGTCGCCAGAGCGCCTTCCTCGACTACGGTCCCGAAGCCATGCACCCGTTGGTGCTGCGTGAAGTGGCCGAGGAAGTGGGCATGCACGAATCGACCATTTCACGTGTAACTACGCGCAAATACATCCATACGCCGCGCGGCACGTTCGAGCTCAAGCACTTCTTCTCCAGCGGCGTGTCCACCGAAGACGGTGGCAGCGCGTCGGCCACCGCCATCCAGGCCATGCTGCGCAAGCTGGTCGATGCCGAGGACCCGCGCAAGCCGCTGTCCGACCAGGCGATCGCGGAGGAACTGCACCGCAAGGGCATTCAGGTTGCCCGACGCACCGTGGCCAAGTATCGCGAGGCCATGCGCATTCCCAGCTCCAGCGAGCGCCAACGCGCTGGCTGAACGAGCCTGTCCGATCCGTGACAAAGCGCCCCAGGAACTTGGAGGCAAAAAAGCCGTCTCCATATTTCATACTGACTCTGTGCGAGCGGAAAACTGCCATGTCCGAACCGTGAAGGTCTTTCTAACGCGGGCATGACGGCAAAGGCGCATAGTGACTCTCCCGACTTGGTGAGGAGGCCGGAAAAAACATCGAAACATCCCCGGGTTTTTGAAGGTGTGCCGGTGACGCGATGGGCGTTCGGCGCATCGATTCCAGTCGCTTCGGCGGCGTGTACCAGAGGAGGCGCAACATGCAAGTTCAGCTCAGCGGTCAGCAGATTGAAGTCACCCCGGCACTGCGGGATCACGTGAACAGCCGGCTCGACCGCCTCACCCGCCTCGACGAACGAATTCTCAGCCTCAGCATCGTGCTTTCCGTGAACAAGCTGCAGCAGCGTGCCGAAGGCACGATGACCGTCAGCGGTTCCACCCTGCACGCAGAGGCCAACGAGAATGACATGTACGTCTCTATCGATGTCCTGTTCGACAAGCTGGTGACCCAGCTGCGTAAACACCGCGAGAAGGTCTGCGACAAGCACCAACGCGCCTCGCGTGAAGAGCGCCTTTACGGCTGACCCTCCCCGGCCCGCCCGGTTCCGGGCGGGCCTTACCCCTCGATTTCCGCCATCCAAGGCACCTGCCGGTGCGAACTGGCACAATGCCCATGTAGCTGCCCGTAGCCATGAAGGCTTCCCTTGGCGGCGCAAAGGAAATGGCTTGGATCGGCTGACCGCCCGACAACTCTACGATGGTGTCCACGAGCGCATGGCGCTGCGCTGGGTTTCCGGCATGCGCGGCGAGTCGCGCGTGCTCGAACAGGCGGCCACCACCACCCGACGCCCGTCGCTGATCGGGTACTTGAACGTCATCTACCCCAACAAGATCCAGATCATCGGCACCGAGGAGCTCAACTTCCTCGACGGCCTGGATTCGCGCCAGCGCTGGGAAGCGATCAACAAGATCGCGGCCTACCAGCCGGTGGCGATCATCGTGACCAAGGACCAGGCCATTCCGACCGACCTGCGCGAGGTGGCCGAGGAGACCAACACGCCGCTATGGATCAGCTCCAAGCGCGGGCACGAGTTGCTGACGTGGATGCAGTACCACTTGGCGCGCATGCTGGCGCCGAAGATCACGCTGCATGGCGTGTTCCTGGAAGTGTTCTCGATCGGCGTGCTGATCACCGGTGAATCAGGCTCGGGCAAGAGCGAGCTTGCACTGGAACTGATCAGCCGCGGCCATCGACTGGTGGCCGACGATGCCACCGAGTTCACCCTGATCGCGCCCGACGTGATCGATGGCACCTGCCCGGAATTGCTGCAGGACCTGCTGGAAGTGCGTGGCCTCGGCGTGCTCAACGTGCGCGAGATGTTCGGTCATACGGCCGTGAAGCCGTCCAAATACCTGCGGCTGGTGGTGCACCTCAAGCCGTTGCGCGAAGGCGAGGACACCGATGGTCTTACCCGCCTCACCGGCGACATCGGCCATCGCGAGATCTTCGAAGTGCAGGTGCCGATGATCACCATTCCGGTGGCGCCCGGCCGCAACCTCGCCGTGCTGGTCGAGGCCGCGGTGCGCAACCATGTACTCAAGAGCAAGGGCATCGACCCGGCCCAGACCTTCATCGATCGCCAGGCGCACCAGATGCGCCGCCTGCCCCCCTGGTGACCCATGAGCGAGAAGACTCCCCTCCTTCCCTCCTCACCCGACGCGACGCATCTCATCGTGCTCACCGGCATGTCCGGTGGCGGCAAGACCGTGGCACTGCGCGCGCTGGAAGACCTCGAGTTCTACTGCGTCGACAACCTGCCGACCGTACTGCTGCCGCAACTGGTGGCATCGGTGCGACGCGATGCCGGTGAGAAGCGCCGCCACGTCGCCGTAGGCGTGGACGTGCGCAATCCCAGCGAAGACCTGCGACGCATGCCGGCCATGTTGTCAGAGCTGGCCGCAGCCGGCGTGCACGCGCACCTGATCTTCCTGGACAGCCGCGACGAGGTGCTGATCAAGCGCTATTCGGAGACGCGCCGACGCCATCCGCTTTCCTGGCAGGGCATGTCGCTGGCCGATGCGATCGCCGAAGAACGTCGCCTATTGCGCCCGCTCGCCGCCATCGCCGACAAGGTGATCGATTCCAGCGACCTCAATGTGCACCAGCTGCGCCGGCTGTTCGCCACCGGCTACGCCGATGCGACCGAAGGTCTGACCCTGATGTTCCAGTCGTTTGCGTTCCGTCGCGGACTCCCGCTGGACGCGGACTTCGTGTTCGACGCACGCTGCCTCCCCAATCCGCACTGGGACCCGACATTGCGACCGCTCTCCGGCAAGGACGCGGCGGTGCGTGAGTACCTCGATGGCCAACCCTTGGTCGGCGAGTACCTGGCCGACACCATGCGCTGGCTCGACACCTGGCTTCCACGCTTCGAGGTGGATGATCGCAGCTATGTAACCATTTCCATTGGCTGTACCGGCGGGCGTCACCGCTCGGTTTACCTGGTGGAAAAGCTGGCCACCCACTACCGCGAGCTACGCAACGGCGTGCTCACCTTCCATCGCGAACTCGAGTGATCGCCATGCTGTCCTTATCCACGAAGCGGACCGGCACGCCGTCATGAGCGTCGGTGTATTGCTGATGACGCACGAGGCGGTCGGCCAGGCGCTGATCTCCGCCGCCCACCACGTGTTGCCCAAGCTGCCCTTGCAGGTAGAGGCGGTGGAAGTGCCTCCGCAGGCCGACCCCGACGTGATGCGCACGCTCACTGCGAAGCATGCACGGGAGCTCGACCAGGGCGACGGCGTGCTGGTGCTGGCCGACCTGTATGGCGCCACGCCATGCAACATCGGGCTGTCACTGAGTGCGCTGGGCGTACGACTGCGCTGCGTGTCGGGCCTCAACCTCCCGATGCTGCTGCGTGTACTCAACTATGCTGAAAAACCGCTGGATGAGCTGGCGGAAATAGCGGCCAGTGGCGGCCGCGGGGGAATCTTCATCGACCATGCTTGAACGAGACATTGTGGTATCCAACAAGCTCGGCCTGCACGCGCGCGCGTCGGCCAAGCTGGTGCAGCTGGTGCAGGGATTCAAATCGACGGTGTGGCTGGTCAGCAAGGGGCGCGAGGTCAACGCACAGAGCATCATGGGCGTCATGATGCTGGCCGCTGGTATCGGCACGCCGCTCACCGTTCGCGCGGATGGTCCGGACGAGGAGTCCGCCATCAACGCCGTGGTGGAACTGTTCGATCGCAAGTTTGACGAAGGGGCCTGAGTGGGGAAATTGATCGCTCGAGCGTCGCATGTTGAGGCCGTATTCACGGCCGGGTTTGCTGCGTCATGCGATCTTTCCCGGACGGGATTCGAGAGGCTGGCCGGATGCCGGCGTCATTGGTGGCTTGAGCGGCCATCCCGCCACGGAGGGTATGCATGAGACAGATATTGACGGGCACTACGGCTGCAAAGGGCATGGCGCTTGGCCGTGCCCGCCTGGTGCAACCCAGTCGCTATCTGGTCGATACCCGTCCGCTCAATGAGGACGAGGTCGACGTTGAACTCGCGCGCCTGCATCGTGCACTGGAAACTGCCCGGCAGGAATTGCGCGAACTTCGCGGCAAGCTGCATGGCGCACTGGCGCGCGAGGTGAACGAGTTCATCGATGCGCACAGCCTGCTGCTGGACGATCCGGAACTGCTGCGTGGGCTGGACGATCTCGTGCGCATCGGCCACTACCGTCCCGGCGCTGCGCTGAAGAAGCAGCGTGATCGCCTCGCTGCCGTATTCGAGGCCATGGACGACCCTTACCTGCGTTCGCGCAAGGAAGACGTCGACCAGGTGATAAACCGCGTGATCTCCGCCCTGCAGCGCCAGACCAGCCGCGAGGAACGCAAGCTGGCCGCGCGCGTCGGCGAGATCCTGATCGCCGACACCATCGCACCGGCGGACATGGCGCACCTGGCGGGCGCAGGCTTGCTTGGCGTAGTCGCCAGTTCCGGCAGTCCGTATTCGCACAGCGCAATCCTGGCCCGCAGTCTCGACCTGCCGATGCTGGTCGGTGCGCGCGACGCGCTGTCGACCATCCACGACGACGACCTGATCCTGCTCGACGCCGAGCGCGGCGAAGCGGTGGTGCATCCCACTGCGCAGGATCTCGCCCGCTACCGCTCCTGGCAACGCGAGGCGGCGCAGGAAGGCCGGCGTCTCGCCACCTTGGCCAACGCGCCGACACGCACCAGCGACGGCGTCGACATCCGACTGCTTGCCAATGCGGAAATGCCCGCCGACATCGCCATGG
Source organism: Dyella jiangningensis (assembly GCA_000632805.1). Classification (GTDB taxonomy): domain Bacteria; phylum Pseudomonadota; class Gammaproteobacteria; order Xanthomonadales; family Rhodanobacteraceae; genus Dyella; species Dyella jiangningensis. Next base: position 3,329,533 of record CP007444.1, read on the forward strand.
CCCGCTTGCGCGGCGCGGACGGCGTCGGGCTGTATCGCACCGAATTCCTGTTCCTTCGCCAGAAGGGACTGCCTACGGAAGACGAACAGTTCAATGCCTATCGCGATCTCGTGCTGGGTATGGGCGGCCTGCCGGTGACCATCCGCACGCTGGACCTTGGCGCCGACAAGGCCGACGCCGCGGGACTGGTCTTGCGCGGCGAAGACAACCCCGCACTGGGCGTTCGTGGCGTGCGGCTTTCGCTGCGCTATCCCGCCGTGTTCACCACGCAGATCCGCGCGATTCTGCGCGCGGCCTGCTATGGGCCGGTGCGCGTGCTGGTGCCGATGGTGACGCAGCCGGACGAACTGATCGCGGTGCGCACGCTGTTCAAGCTGGCCCGTCAGGAGCTGAAGCGCGAAAACGTCGACCTGCCAGAAAAGCTGGCGCTCGGTGCGATGATCGAAGTGCCCGCCGCGGCGATCAACGTGCGCGCGCTGCTCGAGCATGCCGACTTCCTCGCCATCGGCACTAACGATCTCGCGCAGTACGTGCTTGCCGCCGATCGCGGCAACGACGCGCTGGACAACATCTACAACCCGCTGCAACCGGCCCTGTTGCGGCTGCTGGCCTACGTGATCACCGAAGGTCGCCGCGCGAAGAAACCGGTGAGCCTGTGTGGCGAGATCGGCGGCGACACCAACTTCACCGCGCTGCTGCTGGCCTTGGGACTGTGCGAGTTCAGCATGCATCCCAGCCAGCTCTTGCACGTGCGCGATCGACTCAACGCGCTCGACCACGGCGTGCTGCGTGCACAGGCGCCGCGTATCCTGCGTTCGCGCACGCATGAGGAAGCCGAGGCGCTGCTGGCAGCGATTACTGGTTGATTGGACTATTCGTCTTTTTTTGTGGAAGCGCACCCTGTGCGCGATCAACCTGCGTGACGTCGGCTCGGTGCGCCGCGGTCGCGCACTGGGTGCGCTCCTACAAGGGGTGACCTGTGCTCAGTGCGCGCTGTCGAGAAATGCCTCGATCAATGCCCCGCGATAGCGCTGCCTGTGCAGCAGCAACGACAACTTGCGTCGTAAATCCAGGAACGGCGTACGCAGCACTTTCAATCGCCCCGCGGCCACCGCATCGATCACCGCCACTTCGGGTACGCAGGCGATGCCAAGGCCGGCGATCACGGCCTGCTTGATCGCCTCAGCCTGATCCAGCTCCAGCACGGTCTCGCCGGGCGGAAGGCTGGCTATCGCGCGCTCACTCAGGCTGCGGGTCGCCGAACCCGGTTCGCGCAATACCCAGCGTGCGCCGGCGAAATCGCCGGGTTGCAGGCGGCGTTTGCGCGTGAGCGGATGATCGGGCGGCGCGCAGACTACCAGCGCGTCATCGCGCCACGGCCGCACTTCCAACGACGGGTGCGCCACGGGGCCTTCCACGCAACCCAGTTCCAGTGCGTGGTCGAGCATGGCGGCGACGATCTCCGCCGTGTTGGACACGCGAAGCCGCACCGAGACGTGTGGATGGGCGCGAACGAAGTTACCCAGCAATTCGCCCACCCGGTAATTGCCCACGGTGTTGCTCGCACCCACGCGCAGTTCGCCGCCGAGTTCGTCGGCGCTGCCGCTACCGATCCGACCGAATTCCGCGTAGCGCTCCAGCAGTTCCTGCGCCAGCGGCAGCAGTTCGCGGCCGCGCGTATTGAGCCGCAAGCGCCCTCTTTCCCGTGCGAACACGGGGGCATCCAGCTGTCGCTCCATTTCGGCCAGGGCCATGCTGGCGGCGGGCTGCGTGAGGTGCAGTACTTCGGCGGCAGCACGCACGCTGCCAAGGCGTGCGATCTGCACGAACACTTCGAGCTGGCGCGGGCTGATATTGATCATCAGAATACCTTATTGGACGAATCAATAATTCCAAATTTTACTGATAGATCATGAGGCGGACAATGGCGCCATTCCAGGAGAACGCCATGAACGCCACGACCACCGCTGCCACCGCCACGCCTTCGCTTTCGCAGCGGCTGCCAGGCCTCCTGCTGTCGGTGGCCATCGCCTTGGTGGCGCTGGGCCTCGGACGCGAGCTGCCGCTGATCGGCGGGCCGGTATTCGGCATCGTGCTCGGCATCCTGGTACGCAACATCGTGGCGCCCGGCGGCAGCTTCACGCCCGGCATCCAGTTCGCGGGCAAGCAGGTGCTGCAGTGGTCGATCATCGCGCTGGGCTTTGGCCTGAGCCTCAATCAGGTGGCGAAGACCGGACTGGAATCGCTGTCGGTCACGCTGGTGACGATGACGGTCGCCTTCCTCGCGGCCTGGCTGCTGGGACGCGCGCTTGGCGTGCACGACAAGCTCAAGATCCTCATCGGCGTGGGCACCGCGATCTGCGGCGGTTCGGCCATCGCGGCCGTCACGCCCATCATCAAGCCGGACGAACACGACACTGCGTTCGCCATCTCCACCATCTTCCTGTTCAACCTGGTGGCGGTCCTGCTGTTCCCGCTGCTGGGCCACCTGCTGCATCTCTCCGACCTTGGCTTCGGGCTGTGGGCAGGCACGGCGATCAACGACACGTCGTCGGTGGTGGCGGCGGGCTACAGCTTCAGCAAAGAGGCGGGCGATTACGCCACCATCGTCAAGCTCACCCGCGCCACGCTGATCATCCCGATCTGCCTGGTGCTCGCCTTCGCCACCGCGTGGAAGCAGAAGAAGCAGGGTGCCACCGATTTCAGCCTGCGCCGCATCTTCCCGTGGTTCATCCTGTGGTTCCTGGTGGCGTCGGCGCTGCGCACGGCGGGCGTGGTGCCGGTGGCGATCCAGCCGGCGCTGCACATGGCGGCCGAGTTCCTGATCATCGTGGCCCTCACCGCCATCGGCCTCTCCGCCAACCTGCGCAAGATGGCCTCGACCGGTGCACGCCCGATCCTGCTCGGCCTCGGCGTGTGGGCCGCGGTGTCGGTGAGCAGCCTGTTGGTGCAGTTGGTGATCGGGCAGCTCTGAGGATTGCCCCGCGTCGTGCCCACGCGGCAGACTCGGGCTTCCGCCTTTCGATGGCATCTGCACAGGGATGTGGCATGCGGACCTCATGGCGCAAGGCATGCATCGCTTTGCTCACTCTGCTGTTGGCCTCGACGGCGATGGCATCCGTCAAGGACGCCAAGGAACAACGCGTACTGTTCGTCGGCAACAGCCTGACCTACGTGAACAGCTTGCCGGTGATCTTCGAACTCACCGCGCAGGCCCAGGACGGATCACCACGTTACCGTGCCGACATGTACGTGCGCGGTGGCGCCAGGCTTTCGGAGCTGGCGCAGGAGCCCAGGCTCAACGAGCTGCTCGATTCGGGCGTCTACCGGATCGTGGTGCTGCAGGAGCGTGGCGGTGACGTGCTGTGCCTGCGCGAAACCAGCGGAGCGGTGGGTGACGCACATGAAACATGCGATCACATGACCGCCGCACACCTGAAGTTGGCCCGTCAGGCACGCGAGCACGGCGCGCAGGTGTTCTATATGGGCACTTACCAGTCTGTCTCCAGGTTCTCGCAGATGCTGGTGAGTGCCGAGGCGGAACTCGGCCACGAGATGGGCGCGCCTGCGTTGGAGATCAGCGAGACGATGCGAAATCTGCAGCAGAAACACGCGAATTTTCCCTGGCTGTATGCCGACAACAGCCATCCCGGCATCGCCACGACCGCGTTGATGGCGCTACGCGTGTACCAGGCCCTCCAGCCAAGCGAACCGCTCAAGCCTTACGCGTTGTGCACCGGCATCGAGCTGTATACGAATCATCTGGGTGACCGCACCTTTGTGACCCACGACGACCTCACGGCCAACGTCGGCCCCATGCACTGCCTGTTGAGTGAAGCGCAGACCGGCGCGATCATCGACGCGATGTCCACGCCCGCCGACTGATCCCACTCCATGGAATTGCGCGCATGCTGATCGAAGGTCGATGCCACTGCGGCAACATCGGTTTTTCACTGCGCTGGGAGCCCGACCCCGTCGAAATCCCGGCGCGCGCCTGCGACTGCTCGTTCTGCACGAAGCATGGCGGCGTATGGACGTCCTGCCCGGACGGCCATTTGCGGATTTCAGTGCAGAATTCCGCGCAGGTATCGCGCTATGCCTTCGGCACGGGCACGGCGGAATTTCATGTGTGCGCGCGTTGCGGGGTGGTCCCGCTGGTCACCAGTGCCATCGATGGCCACGTCTATGCCGTGGTCAATGTCCATGCATTCGAAGGTGTCGAACCTTCGCGGTTGAAGCACAGCGCGGCGAGCTTCGGCGAAGAAGATGCGGACGCGCGCCTGGCGCGCCGGCAGCGCTACTGGATCAGGCACGTGGAATTCGTCTGAGCACGTAGCGGCGCATGCGCCACGCGGCGCACGAAGCCGTTCTTCACTTGCGCGCGAACTGCTGCAGGATCGCCATCGCCGGCGCAAGTTGACTGGCGGTTTCCGGTCCGAGCTCATGCCGACCGACGATGTATTCCGGCGTGTTGCACGCAATCCACGCGTCGCCGTGCTCGTCTTCCCACACCAGGGCCTTCAGCGGCAGATCGAGGCCGATGGTCGGTTCCATCTTCATCAACGGCGTGCCTGATTTGGGGTTACCGAAGATCAACATCTTCTCGGGGCGCATGCTCAGCCCTTCCCGCTCCGCGTCGCCGCTGAAATCGATGCGCGCGAATATGGTGAGGCCACGCGAGGTGATGGCCTCTTCGAGTCCGTCGAAGGTCGTTGCGAAGTCGAACGATGAGCGGAAGCGAATGACGCCGAAGTGCGGAGCACCAAGGCTGGAGACATCCTGAGGCATGGCCCACCTGGTTCATGAGGAATCGAACCCGATGCTCCGGCCTGCTCCGTCAAGGCGATGCATGCGTCGGTGCGCCTCCGTGAACGGAAGCGCACCGACGCGAGGGAGCTTGCCTTAGCGCACGCCGCCGCCGGCGAACAGGCGCTCGCCGGTCAGCCAGTACGAGTCGTCCGACGCCAGGAAGGTGACGATCGAAGCGATGTCGTTCGGCTGGCCGATGCGGCCGAGCGGGGTCTGCGCCACGGCGTGGGTGTGGAAGTCCGAGCCGATGAAGCCGGCCGAATGGGTGCCTTCGGTTTCCACCATGCCAGGGTTCACCGCATTGACGCGGATCTTGCGCGGGCCCAGTTCGCGCGACAGCACGCCGGTAATCGCATCCACCGCACCCTTGGTACCGGTGTAGACCGCGCTGGTCTCCGGCACGATGCGGGTCACGAGCGAGCCGATGTTGATGATGCTGCCGCCCTCGCCGAGATGCTTCACGGCCGCCTGGGTGGTCAGCAGCAGGCCGAGTACGTTGACGTTGAACTGCTTGTGGAAGTGTTCCTCGGTGATCTGCTCGATGGCGCCGAACTCGTACACACCGGAGTTGTTGACGAGGATGTCGAGGCGGCCGAAGTGCTTGACCGCGGCATCCACGATGTCCTGGGCGTCGGCAGCCTTGGAGACGTCGCCGCCGACGGCCACGGCCTTGCCGCCGGCCTTTTCGATCTCGCTGACGACGGCGTCGGCGCCGGCCTTGCTGGAGGCGTAGTTCACGACGACGGAAGCACCTTCGGCGGCCAGCGACTTCGCGATGGCGGCACCGATACCCTTGGATGCGCCGGTGACGACGGCGACTTTGCCTTTGAGCTTGCTCATGACGGGTCCTGATGGGGGTGGGAGTGGATTACTGGGAGTTCTTAGATCCCATGGTTCGCAACATACGAACTTATGAACTAGTTTTCAAGAGCTGGTAAAATGCGGCCATGCGTCCGTTGACCCACCCTTCGATCGACGACATCACCGTGGAGGGCATTCTCCATGCGCTGTCCGATCCCATACGCGTCCGTATCTATGCGCAGCTGGCCTGCGCGGAGGGCGCCAACAGCAGCTGCTCGGCCTTCCTGCAGGTCGAGAACCGTTGCATCCCCAAGTCCACGCTATCCCAGCACTTCCGCGCCCTGCGCGAGGCCGGCCTGATCCGCAGCGAGCGCCGCGGCGTGGAGATGCTCAATACGACCCGCTGCGACGAGATCCAGCAGCGCTTTCCCGGCCTGTTGCCGGCGATCATGCATGCGCATGCCATCCAATCGGGCAAGCCGCTGCCGCCGGGCCCGGACAGCGTGGCCGAAGACAAAACCTCCGATTGAGGACGCTGGCGCTTCAGGCCGTCCAGATATCGCGGTAGACGCGACTGAAATTGAGGCCGAGCACCTTCTCGATGGTGCGCGAGCCGTAGCCCTGCTTCTGCATGGCATCCGCCACGCGTTCGAGACGCCGCGGCGTGTTGAGGTCCGGAATGTAGAGGGGCCGGTTTTCGCCTGGCGCGGCAATGCCCTTCTTCCGGCGTTCCTCCAGGTACTTCATCAGGTAGGCGATGTCTTCGTCGGTGAGCGCGGCGATCGACAGGTCCGTGCCGATACCGACGTGGTCTTCGCCGCACACATCCAGCGCGTGCGTCAGGTGTCGCATGAAATCCGCAAGCATCGGCTGGCGCGTGTCCTCGGTGAGGAAGGGCAGCATGTAGATGCCCATCACGCCGCCCCTATCCGCCATGGCTTTCATCTCGCGGTCGGTCTTGTTGCGGGGGTGCTCGAACACGGCACGGCAGCCTGCGTGGGTGATCACCACGGGTTTGGTCGATGCGGCGATACCGTCCTTCGTGGTCGCTACGTTGGCGTGGCTCAGGTCCAGCGCCACGCCGATCGAGTTCATCCGAGCGATCGCCTCGCGGCCCAGCGACGTGACGCCATCGGTATCGCCATCCAGGCAACCGCAGCCGAACGGCGACTTGCGGTTGTACGACAACTGCATGACCAGCACGTCGAGGTTGCGGAAGGTCTCGATGCGATCAGGCTTGTCGCCCAGCATGCTGGACGCTTAAAACGAGAGGATCAGCGCCAGCTTGTGCTCGCGCTTGGCGCGTTCGAGATCGTCATGGCGGGCGACCCGGAGAAAATGATCGGGAAAATGTCCGACCAGCTTCTGCACCGCGGCAATCTCGCCAACGGTTTCCTCGAAGCTGCCCTCGAAACCGCCCATGGTGGTCTTCATGGCGGTGACGCCGCTTTCGCGGACGACCTTCAGCGCTTCGGCGGTGTCGTCGCTGCAGCAGATGCCGCCGATGCCCGGCGAGCTGTTGCCGTCGAACACGAAGGCGTCGTCGTAGAGGTTGCGAGAGGGCCTGGCCCCGGCCGCACCGTCATCACTGCTCGTGGAAGCCGCGAAAGTCGCTGTTGGTGCCAGTATGCCGGCGAGAAATGCGCGGCTTGAAAGCGAAAGGAATGCCCTGCGGTCCCCTGCACGACTCATCCGGCGTCTCCCTCAGGTCACGGCGCGAAGTGAATCGTGGCCATCCGTGGCCGGCGGTCCCATCCGTGTTTCCCCTGGGACCCGGCAACCATAGCGGGACAGACGCCGGAGCGGCATCTCATACAAGTGGTAGGAAAATTGTCGTAGGAAAATTCCTACAAACCGCAGCGTCAGGCTTTGCCCTGCTCCACCAAGGTGAGCGCCACCTTGTCGCGTAGGTACACCGGCAACGCATGTTCGGGCGCCGTTGCGCGGCCTTCCGCGAACTCCCGTGCGGCCAATTCGGCGACGTGACGCGCCTGCGGATAGCGCGCGCCTTCGGCGGAGCGCAGTTCGCCAGTGAGATGACGACGCAACTCGTCGGCGTAGGCGGTCCACCCGGTACCGACCACATGCCACCGTGCCTGCTCGGGCAACGACAGCGATTGCGGCAGGCACACGCGTTCCTCGTCGAGCGGGATCAGGCCGCCGTTGTCGTCGCGACGAAAACTGGCCGCGTAGATCTCGCCCATGCGTGCATCGATCACCGCGAGGATCGCCGATTCGTCTTCCGGCGCTTCCAGTGCGAGTGCAGCCAGCGACGACACGGTGACCACCGGGACATCCAGCGCCAACGCCATGCCCTGCGCCAGCGAGATGCCGAGGCGTACGCCGGTGAATGCGCCGGGTCCGCGGCCCACGGCAATCGCATCGAGTGCGTGGCGCCCCAGGCCGGCTTCGGCCAGCAGGTTGTCCGCCATCGGCAACACCAGCTCGGCGTGACGGCGAGGCGCGATTTCGCTGCGCGCGATGACTTCGTCGCCATGGATCAGGGCGACGGAGCAGGCTTCGGTGGAGGTTTCGATGGCGAGCAGATTCATGAGGACTCCATGGTAATGGCAAGCGCCGCCCTGGACACGCCTGACAGGTTCACCGCCCCTGTCGCCATCGATCGGGCCTGCAGGCGGCAACTGCGGGCCCGACGGGGGCAAAAGCAGGGCAACGATCCATTACCTGCCAGGTAATCGCTTGTGCGCATGGGTGACCGCAAGCTGGGCTCACCCCAACGAACACGAAGAGGAGAACGACCATGACCACCCACGCCTATGCCCTCGCTGAACGCTATATCGCCAGCTGGAACGAGACCGACGCACTGCGCCGCCGGAACCTCATCGAAGACGTCTACAACGAGCACGCGCGTTACACCGACCCGATGGTGGACGCCAAGGGCTGGGAGGCGATCGACGCCACCGTCGCCGCGGTGCAGAACATGTTTCCGGGCCATCGCTTCGCGCTGGCCGGTGATGTCGACGCGCACCACGACACACTGCGTTTCCAGTGGCACCTGGCCGCGCCGGGGGCGGACGAACCGCTGGTGATCGGCTTCGACGTAGCCGCCATGCAGGACGGCCGTATTCGCCAGGTGTTCGGCTTCCTGGACAAGGTTCCGCAGATGGCCTGATCGCCATTGGGACGACGGTGCGACACGCCGTCGTCCCCGCCTCCGGTCGCGTTCGCATGGGAAGATCACGCGATCACCCGCCTGGATCGTCCACGCCGATGAGCAACACTACCGCCCTGCCCGCCTCTTCTCCACGCCCGATCGGCGACCTACTGCGCGAGTGGCGACGGCATCGGCGCCTGAGCCAGCTCAACCTCGCCAGCGGTGCGGAGATTTCCACGCGCCACCTCAGCTTCATGGAGTCCGGCCGCGCGCAACCGAGTCGCGACATGATCGTGCGGCTCGCCGAGTACCTGGAGATTCCCTTGCGCGAGCGCAACCAATTGCTGATCGCCGCCGGCTTCGCACCCGCCTATCGCGAACGCACGCTGGCCGATCCTGCGCTCGCTTCCGTGCGCGACACCATGCGCCTGCTGCTGCAGGGCATGGAGCCCTATCCGGCCCTGGTGGTCGATCGTCACTGGCATCTGGTCGACTGCAACCAGGCCACGCAACGCTTGCTCGCAGGGCTTCCGTCGCAGTGGCTGCAGCCACCCATCAATGTGCTCAAACTGAGCCTGCATCCGACGGGACTCGCGCCGCGCATCCGCAACCTGCCCGTGTGGCGCGCGCACCTGCTCGAACGCCTGCGGCGACAGATCGACGCCACGCAGGACCCAGAGTTGATGACACTGCTCGCCGAACTGCGCAGCTATCCGGGTGAGGAGTCGGCGCCATCGCATATCAACGATGCGATCGCCGTGCCGATGGAGCTCGAACTTGGCGATGCCGTGCTGTCGATGCTGAGCACCACGACGGTGTTCGGCACGCCGATGGACATCACGCTCGCCGAGCTGGCGCTGGAAGCCTTCGTGCCTGCCGATGCGGCAACAGCGGCGTGTCTTCGGCAACTCGCCGCTGGTTAGTACTTAAGCCGGCGGCTGCCACAGTTCGATGCGCGTCCCTTCCGGGTCCATGATCCAACCGAAACGCCCGAACTCGCTTTCCTCGACGCGATCATCGACCGTCACGCCGGCTTCCCTAAGCCGGGCGAGCATGCCGTCCAGATCGTCCACGCGGAAATTGATCATGTACGGCTGCGCGCTGGGCGCGAAGTAGTCGGTATCCGCGGCGAACGGGCACCAGACGGTATAGCCGCTGCGCGAGGGATCGTCATCGAAACGCACGCCGCCCCATCCTTCGATCGATAGGCCCAGATGCTGGGCATACCACTCGCCCAATGCCTTGGGGTCGCGCGACTTGAAGAAGAAGCCGCCCATGCCGGTGACCTTGGCCATGCCGTCGCCCTCTATGCGGTGGATTGTCGGGACATCGTCCGGCGGCCGGGTGCGGAAATCCAGTGCCGGCGTGCCCCGATCACTCGACAGACGACGGGTCCCCGGCAAAGAACGCCTGCACGTCGGCCAGTACTCGCGTGCGCGGCATGGGCGGCAGGCTGCCCAGGAACAGACGTCCATAGCCCTTGGTGGTGAGGCGCGGATCGCACAGCACGAGCACGCCGCGATCGTGTACATCGCGGATCAGGCGCCCCGCGCCCTGCTTGAGCGCGATCACCGCGCTGGGCACCTGCCACCCCATGAAGGGATTGATGCCCGAGTGTTCCAGCGCTTCCAGTCGCGCCTGCAATACCGGATCGTCGGGCGCGGCGAACGGCAGCTTGTCGATCACCACGACGCTCAACGCTTCACCCGCCACGTCCACGCCTTCCCAGAAGCTCGCGGCGCCCAGCAGCACGCCATGGCCGCTGGCACGAAACTCTTCCAGCAGGCGATGACGCGGCGCGGTGCCTTGCACGAACAGCGGCCACGGCACGCGCTCGCGCAAAAGATCGGCGGCGCGACGCAAGGCGCGATGCGAAGTGAACAACAGGAAGGCGCGGCCGTTCGATGCATGCAGGACCGGCAATACAGCCTCGATCACGCGATCGGTGTAGTCGCGAACGGAAGGATCGGGCAGGTTCTCGGGCAGGTAGCACAGCGCCTGCTTCGCATAGTCGAACGGGCTTTCGACATGCAGCGTCTGCGGATCTTCCAACCCGAGCTGCCGCGCGAAATGATCGAAGCTGCCCGCCACTGAAAGCGTGGCGGACGTATGTACCCAGGCCGCCTGCGTCTGCTCGCGCATCGCGCGCAATGGCGCAGCGAGATCGAGCGGCGTCGCATGCAGCGCAAACCCGCGCGGGAACAGTTCGAACCAGCGCACGTCCCGCTCGCTCTCGCGTTCGGCGATGCGATCGAGTCGTTCACTCAGATGCGCCGCACGTTCGTGCGCGTTGGCAAAGCCGCGCGAACGCTCTGCCTGCGAAGCCAGCACGTCGGTCAGGGCCGCCAACACCTCGCGGGTGTCGTGCAATGCCGCGTTGATGGCGTCGCTGGCTTCCAGCAAGTGGAACGGGCCGCGCTCGGGCAGCACATCCATCGCCAGGCGCAGTTTGCGCACGGCTTCCTGCAAGGCCTCCACCGGTTCGAGCAGCAGCCCGATGGCGCCGGTGACACCGTTGCATTCGTTGAGGCTGTCCTGCGCCAGTTCGGTGAGTTGCCGCGCGCTGATGCTCTGCGAGAAGAATTGCCCTGCCAGCTCGGGAATCTGGTGCGCCTCGTCGAGAATGAAGGCCTGCGCACCCGGCAGGATCTCGCCGAAACCTTCCTGCTTCAGCGCGAGGTCGGCAAACAACAGGTGATGGTTCACCACCACGAGATCGGCTTCCTGTGCCTCGCGCCGCGCCTTCACCACGTGGCAGTCGTCGTAGAACTGGCATTCCACGCCGAGGCAATTTTCCGGCGTGGAAGTGACTCGCGGCCACAACGGCGATTCTTCCGGCACCTCGGCGAGCTCCATGCGATCGCCGCGACGCGTGCGCGCCGACCACGCGCGTACGGCAGCAAGCTGCGACGCCTGCGTGCGATCGAACGTGGCGCCTTCGCGCACGGTCTGGTCCAGGCGATACAGGCACAGGTAGTTGGAACGTCCTTTCAGCAGCGCCATCTTCAGGCGTGCATCCAGCACGGAACGCACGCGGGGGAGATCGCGGAAATACAACTGATCCTGCAGCGCCTTGGTACCGGTAGAGACGATCACTCGCTGGCCCGACAACAGCGCAGGCACAAGGTACGCGAAGGTCTTGCCGGTGCCGGTGCCGGCTTCGGCAATCAAAGTCTCGCGCTCGGCGATGGCGTGCTGTACCGCACGCGCCATCGCCTGCTGGGCGGCGCGCGGGGCGAAATTGGGTAGCTCGCGGGCGAAGGGGCCTTCCGTGCCCAGCAGCGCGGCAACGTCCTCGTTATCGATCATCCGGCAAGTATGGCCGACCTTCCGCCGGGCTGCGAATGCCCTAGACTGGGAATGGCCTCCCGCGGAGCATCGCCATGTCCACGCCCATCACCGGCATTGGTCAGATTGCGATCACGGTCAGCGACGTCGATACGGCGCTGGCGTTCTATCGCGACATCCTCGGGCTGCCCTTCCTGTTTCGACCGGCGCCCAACCTCGCTTTTCTCGACAGCGGAGGCGTACGCCTGATGTTGTCGACGCCACAAGGCGCGGGGTCCGTGGGCGGCAATTCGATCCTCTATTTCAAGGTCGCCGACATCGAACACGCCTTCGTTTCGCTGCTCGATCGTGGCGCGGTGGGCGAGCGCGAACCGCATGCCACCGCCGAGCTGTCCGACCACACGCTCTGGCTGGCGTTTTTGCGTGATCCGGATGGGAATCTGGTGGGGTTGATGGAAGAGCGCAGGCGTTAGAGCGATGCTCACCTGTAGGAGCGCACCCAGTGCGCGATAGCCTACGGAGCGGTGAAGCGGCGTCACTTCCATGCTGCTGGCGAGAACCGACTACTACCGTTGAAACGCAACTCTGCGGTCGCGTACTGGGTGCGCTCCTACAGGGTAGGCGTGACTCTCGCGCTCAATAACGCTGCAACCCTTCCACATGGCACTGCGCCACCCACTTGCTGGCGCTCGCGGCACCCGCCTGGTCATCGGCATGCTGGCGCAGTTCGACGATGGTCTGCCAGTTGCGGGCACACAGCGGACCCAGGCGCGGCCCCAGTTCCCACGAGCGGTGCGCGAGCTTCTCGGCGTTGCCGTAGTCCTTCAGGCGAATGGCCAGTTCGGCGCGGTCCTGCAGCAGATCCGGCGAATCGGGGCTGATCTTCAGCGCCTGGTCGAGCTTGGTCGCCGCATCCTGGTACTTGCCGGTGCGCAGGTCGCCTTCGGCGGCGTCCTGCAGCGCGGCCACGCCCGGATCGCGCAGCGGGTTCACGTCAATGACCGACTTCTCCTTGTCACCCGCCGCACGAATCGACGTCAGCATCTGCTCATCCGAAATGGTCGGACGCGTGGCCTGCGCCGGAACGCTCGGCTGGGTGCACGCGGCAAGCAGCAGGGCCGCCAGCGTGGCTGGGACGGCGCAGTGGCGAAGAAGACGGCTCGACATGGTCAATCTCGTGCGGGTTCGGTGGGAGCGGCGGGCGCGGGGGACGTATCGGCGCTGCCGAAAAGATTGCCGACGTGCTGCCAGAAACAGCCCTCGGCGTCCTGCCCAAGTGTACCGGCGACCACCGGCAATTGGCGCGCACCTTCACATCCTTCTTCCGAACGGTGGCCATTGGCGATCCAGGCCATTTCGAGCCCGTCACCGGGCGCCGCCGACAACGGGCGCGTAGGCAGCTTGCGGAACAGTTCCTGCCATGCGCGCAGGCTGCCGGTTGCACCGTAGAGGCCGCTGGGCTTGTTGTCGTCACGGCCCATCCAGAACAGCGCGAGATGATCGCCGGTGAAGCCCGCGAACCAGCTGTCACGCATGTCGTTGCTGGTGCCGGTCTTGCCCGCGGCGTTGAGGTAGGCAAGCCCCGAACTGCCGATGGAGGCCGCCGTACCTGTACGCGCCACCTGCTGCATGGCCCACGTCACCAGGCGCACGGCCGGCTGGTATTCGCCGGGGCCGGTCTTCACTTCGTAGCGCTTGATGGTCTGGCCCTTGTTGTCGACCACGCCACGCACCGCCAGCAGCGGCAACGCGTGGCCGTCGGCGGCGATGTACTGGTAGAGCTGCGCGGCCTGCAGCGGCGACATGTCTTCGGCGCCGATCAGCAGCGACGGGCTCGGATTGACGTCGGTGAGCCCGAACGATTCGAGGAACGCCTTGATGCGAGCGATGCCCACGCTCATGCCGAGGTTGATCGTCGCCAGGTTCCACGAGTGCACCAAGCCATCGATCATCGGCACGGAACCGTGCACATCGCCTTCGTCGTTCTTCGGCGTCCAGAAGCTGCCATCGGGCTGGCGCATGCTGATCGGCGAATCCTCCACCGGGCTGCCGAGGTTCCAGCGCTCGGGGTTAGCCAGCGCCACGAGATACACCAGCGGCTTCATCAGCGAACCGATCGGGCGGCGCGCATCCATCGCACGATTGAAGCCCTGCTCGCCCGGCGATTTGCTGCCCACCATGGCGAGCACGTTGCCGGTCTTCGCCTCAGTGACGACGGCGGCAGCCTGCGCGGCCTCGCCTCGCTTGCCGAGACTGTTAGCCGTCGAAGTGATCGCCTGCTCGGCGTACAGCTGCGCGGCCGGATCGAGCGTGGTGAAAATGCTCAGGTTGCCGTTGGAAAGCGTGTCGTCGTCAAAGTCGCTGGTGATCTGTGCGCGCACCAGCTGCATGAAGGCCGGGAAGCGGTTGTGCGGCAACTGGCCGTTGGTGACGATGCCCAGCGGCGTGCTCTTGAAGGCGGCGGCCTGGTCGGGGGCGATCAGGCCCGTCTCGGCGAACTGGTCGAGCACGAGGTTACGGCGAACCAGCGCGCGGTCCGGATAGCGACGCGGGTCGTAGTAGCTCGGTCCCTTCACCAGGCCGATCAGCAGCGCCATTTCCTGCGGCTTGAGGTCTTCCATGCGGCGGCCGAAGTAGAACTCCGACGCGGCGGCAAAACCGTGCACGGCCTGGTTGCCCTGCTGGCCGAGGAACACTTCGTTGACGTAGGCCTCGAGGATGCGGCTCTTGTCGTAGTGCGTTTCGATGAGGATCGACATCAGCGCTTCGTTGAACTTGCGCGTGAGGTTCTGCGAGCGATCCAGGAACAGGTTGCGCACCAGCTGCTGCGTGAGCGTGGAGCCGCCCTGCACGGTATGGCCCGCGCGCAGGTTGGCGAACGACGCGCGCAGGATGGCGGTGAAGTCGATGCCGATGTGATGCTTGAAGTCGCGGTCTTCCACCGCCTGCAGGCCGCCAATCAGCAGCGGCGGCACGTCGGCCAGTCGCACGATGCGGCGCTCTTCCTGCTGCGATCCGTACACGGTGGCGATGCGCGCCGGGTCGAGATGGGTCGCATCGAGCGGCCGGCCGCTGCCCAGGTCCTTCACGCTGGTCACCTGCCCCTTGCCCAGCACGACGCGGATGCGCTTGGGCAGCTCACCGCCGTCAGGGCCCGCATAGCCGCGAGAGGCGATGCTGTAGGTGCTGCCGTCCTTCGCCCAGGTGCCGGCCACCTGCCCGCGACCATCGTTGCTGTAGCCGGCAAATGTGAGCTCGAGTTCCAGCGCTGCCGGATTCATCGGCGTACCGGCCGACAGCGGCAGCGGTCGCGCATAAATGCGCGTGGGCACCGCGAACACCAGATCGTTGAAGCGATCCTGCACGCGCTTGTTGAGCACCAGTGTGTAAGGCAACACGAAGCCGAACAGCAGACCCATGCAGATCCAGAACGGAATGCGCACCCAGGGCCAGACGGCGCTGGCGAACGAACGGAGGCGGGTCAAGAAGGCCAAAGAGGAAGAATCCTGAACGGAAGAGGCCACCGGATCATAGGACCCGCTGCCCGGCGGGTATCTGAACGCCAGCGGCCGGTTGTGGCGCGGATGAGGCTGGAAGGAGGCGCCGGCAGGTTCCCTGGCCCCACCCGCCCGCTGTAGGCGCGCACCCGGTACGCGATGGGTCTGGCAGGAACGCCGGAGCCAGAGACGAAAACCACTGACTGATATGCGCCGCGTCCCCGCGGTCGCGCACTGGGTGCGCTCCTACAGCTGAGGTTCCCAGCAGGTCGCATCTGGCTGGAAGGGGCGCGGTGACACGCCCAGCAACCGCTGCAGCTCGCTGTTATCGGCGATGAGATTGGCTTCCAGCCGCGTCAACGGACCGCGCAGCCTGGGCACGGCATGGCGACCCAGGCGCAGCAGCGGCGCCGGCACGGGAACGGGCAAGGTGCCGATCGGCAGGCTGCGACGCACCCGCGCGAACATCTCGCCGGCCGTGAGCCGCTCGCCGCCGCCCAATGGCAGGATGCGGCCCGCCGCTTCGGGATGATCCAGCGCCGCCACCACGGCCGCAGCGATGTCGTCGGCATGGACGGGCTGGCGCAGGCCACGTCCCGCCGGCAACGGAAACACCCGCAGCCGCATGGCACGACGGGCGATTGGCGTAAGGCTCTTGTCGAGTCCCGCTCCGTAGATCAGCGTGGGGCGAAAAATCGTCCACAGCGCCCCCTGCTTTTCGCAAGCAGAGGCCAACGCGAGTTCGCCATCTCGCAGCGACTGCGATATCGCGCGCTCGGCAGGCACGTCGGAATCCTGCTTGGATTCGGCGCTCATCGAGCTGGTCGCGATCACGCGCGTGCCCGGCGCCAGCACCAGCGACGACAGCCACTGCGCGAACGGCAGCAGCGGACCGAAGCTGATGATCACCAGCGGGCGCCCGACGTCCGGCACGCGATCGGGCAATTTGCCATGCACCCAGGTGAGGCCCGGTTCGCTGGCACGCTCCGAGCGGCTGAGCGCCTTGACGGTTTCACCGCGCGCCAGCAGGCGCGGCAGCAGGAAGCGGCCGATCTGACTGCTGGCCCCGAACACCATCACCGTCATGGGCGATTCCTCAGGAACCGGACTGCAGGCGTGCCATCAAGGTGGCCAGGCGCGGATTGCCCGGCATGAGTTTGCGTGCGCTGTCCAGCGACTGGGCAGCACCGGCGCGATCGCCACTTTGCAACTGTTGCTCGGCCTGGTCCATCCACGCACTGGCCAGACGTTGGCGCAGCACCCCTTGGTTGGTGTTGCCCGGCGACAGGTCGGCCAGGTCGGCCAGGCGGCTGTTTGCCGCCGACAGATTGCCGTTCATCAGCGCCTGGTTGAACTGGCCGATGGCGATGTTGGGCAGGTTTTCGAGACCGTTGCGTGCGGTCACGTTGTTGCCGTCGATGGCGAGCGCCTGACGGTAAAGGTCATATGCGCTCTCGCCCGGCGGCAGCATCAGATTGCCCTGCCGTGCCGCATTGTCCGCGCGCAGCAATGTGCGCGAGAGTTCCGCACTCTGCTGCGGGGTGAGCGGCGGATGTTCCAACGGCGCTTCGCTGGTGTCCTCGTCTTCGCCAGCCACCTGCGCGCTGGCGGCAGCTTTGCGCCGATCAGCCTTGGCGTTCGCCTGCGGTTCCGCGGCGGCCTTGTGCTTTTCGCTCGCGGCCTGCGCGACCGCGACGGATTTCTGTTCGTCGGTCAGGCGCGCGCGCGCCGATGCCAGGTCCGCAGAATGCGGCGCGAGCGCTTCGGCCTGATCCAGCAAACCGCTGGCATGCGCAGTGTCGCCGCTGTCGAGCGCAGCGTTGGCCTGCACGATCAGTGCCTGGGCCACCTGGCCCATGCCGGTCTTGGCGTCCGCGTTATTCGGGTCGATCGCCAACGCGGCCTTGAAGTGCGCGAGCGCGGTGTCGTCGCCTTCGCCGGTGATGCGTCCGGCGCGCAGCGCATCCTGGCCCTGCTTGATCGCGTCGGTAACCTGGCTGTTGTTCTGCTGGTCGGCCTGCACCAGGGCGGCACGCAAGGCCGGCAATTCACCGTAATTGGGCAGCATCGCGGCAATGCGGTCGACGATCGCGGACGCCGTTGTGCGATCGCCCGCATCCAGCGCCTTGTGCGCCTGCGCGGCGAGCGCGTCGGCGACCTTGTCCAGTCCATGCAGGGCAACGGCGTTGTTGGGATCGGCGGCAAGCACGCGTCGATATAGCGCTGCCGCGCCGTTATCGCCATCGAGCTTGCCTGCCTCGAGCGCCTGCTGCGCCTGGTCGACCAGGTTGTCTGTCTTTACCGAACCGTTGCGTGCGCTGGCAATTGCCTGGCTCAGGCGGTCCACGTCGGTGCCGCCGCCCAGCAATTCGCGCGCCGTTGCGAGCGCCTGGTCGGCTTCGTCGAGCTTGTGAGCTTGCAGCGCCGCGTCGGCGCGGGCGATCTCGGCCTGACCGACCTTGCGCAGGCCGTCGCGGGCGCGATCGTTGTCCGGCTGCAGGGCGCGTGCCGCTTCGAACAATTCACGGGCGCTGGAACCGTCGGTGCCGTCCAGGCGACCTTCCTGCAGCGCGGTCTCGGCACGTCCCAACACGCCATCGAGCTCGGTGCTGGGCACCAGTCCGCGCAGCTTGTCCTGCCCCATCCACACGCTGGTGCCAATGCCGATGACCACCAGCAACGCCACCGGCACCAGCCAACCGCGCTTGCGCGGGCGATCGCGAGGGCGAGGCGTCGGTTCGCGCGGCGGCACCGGACGACGCATGTCCGGGTCGAGGTTGAACTTGGGCAGTCCGTCGTCGTCCCGGGGCGCGTCTTTCAGGGGGCTTGAGCTGGGCGCATCCAGGTTGTCGAGGCTACCCAGGGTCGGCTCGGTGCGGCCTGGCGACCCTTGGTCGTACTGGTCTTTGCGTCCGTTCATGGGCCTTGGGGAAGTGGAGACTCTCGGCCGCAGCTTAGCATCGCGGCGGGCCCGGGCCGGGTTGTTAAGACCAGCCGTTCAGCCAACGCTGACGCGGCGCGCGTCGACCACGTTGGGCAAGGCCACCAGGCGATCCAGCAGCGTAGACAGCTGTTCGAAGTCCCGGACACGCAGGGTGAAGCGCATTTCCACTTCGCCCGTGCGCGTGAACACGCGACTGGACGACGCGATGATGTGCACGCTGGCATTGCTGATGACGCTGGTGACGTCTTTCTGCAGACCCTTGCGGTCGTAGCCGCGCAGTTCGATGTCCACTTCGTAGGCGCGAGCGGCGGCCTTGCCCCACTCCACGTCGATCACGCGGTCGGGATCGCGCCGCGCCAGACGCGCCAGGCTGGGGCAATCCGCGCGATGAACGGACACGCCTCGCCCCCTGGTGACGAAGCCACGCACCGGATCGCCCGGCAAGGGTTGGCAGCAGCGCGCCAGCGTGGTGAGCAGATTGCCTACGCCCTCGATGCTGAGCGCACTGTGACCGGGCGTCGCCGGCCTCGGCGGTGTCATGGTCGCCGACTGCGTCATGGCCGGTGGCGGCGCCGCGGCCTCCTGCAGCACGCGCGCGATCTGGCCCGGCGCGACTTCGCCCAACGCCAGCGCGACGAGCAGCTCCTCGTGCGACTTCACATGGAAATGCGCCGGCAGCTTGCTGATGTCGGCCGACGGCAAGGCCAGGCGCTTGATCTCCTTTTCGAAGATCGCGCGGCCGGCAGCGACGTTGGCGTCGTGCGCAATGCGGCGGAACCAGGCGCGCACCTTGTCCTTCGCACGCGAGGTATGCAGGTAGCCGTGATGCGGCGACAACCAGTCACGGCTGGGCTCGGCAGCCTTGGCGGTGAGCACTTCCACGCGATCGCCGCTGGACGGCTGGAAGGTGAGCGGCACGATGCGGCCGTTGACCTTGGCGCCGCGGCAGCGATGACCCACTTCCGTATGCACGTGGTAGGCGAAGTCGAGCACGGTGGCGCCGTGCGGCAGGTCCACCACTTCGCCCTTGGGTGTAAGCACGTAGACGCGGTCTTCCAGCAGCTCGGTGTGCAGGTCGGCGGCGAGATCGCCGTCGCTGTCGGGCCGCGGTTCCAGCAGCTGGCGCATCCAGGCGATCTTCGCTTCGAACTCGCTGTCGCCCGCGCCGCCTTCCTTGTAGCGCCAGTGCGCAGCCACGCCGAGTTCGTTGATGCGATGCATCTCGTGCGTACGGATCTGCACTTCCAGCGTCTTGCCGCGCGGGCCGATCACGGCCGTGTGCAACGAGCGGTAATCGTTGCCCTTGGGCCGCGCGATGTAGTCATCGAATTCGCCGGGAAGGTGCGGCCACAGCGTGTGCACGACGCCGAGCGCGCCGTAGCAGTCGGCCACGCTGTCGACCAGCACGCGCACCGCGCGGATGTCGTAGAGATCGGAGAACTCCAGCGACTTGCGCTGCATCTTCTTCCAGATCGAATAGATGTGCTTTGGCCGGCCCGCCAGTTCCGCGCGAATGCCTGCCGCGTCGAGCGCGCGATGCAACGCGTCGAGCGATTCGCGAATGAATTCCTCGCGATCGACGCGGCGTTCGTCCAGCAGCTTGGCGATGCGCCTGTAGGTTTCCGGCTGCAGGTAGCGGAAGCTGAGGTCTTCCAGCTCCCACTTCAGCTGCCAGATGCCGAGGCGGTTGGCGAGCGGCGCATGGATGTCCCGCGTGAGCCGGGCCAACGACTGGCGCTCGGCCTCCGGCCAGGTGCTGGCCATGCGCATGCGCGCGAGCTGCCGGGCCAGCAGGATGAACACAACGCGCACGTCGCGGATGATCGCCAGCAGCAGGCGGCGCAGGCCTTCCGCACCGTGATCGGCACCGTGCTGTGCGTGCAGCGCCCATACCCGCTCGGCCGCAAACTGGCCGGCGACCAGCCGCTGCAAGTCGGCCGGCAGCGTGGTTTCGCGCTGGGACCACAGCGCGGGATCGGCGCGCGACACTTCGAACCACACGGCCGCGGCCTGCGTTTGCGCGTCCGAGCCGAGCATGGCGAGCAGGTCCAGCGCATCCGCCAGCTCGGCCTGGCTCACCGGCAAGGGCGTGCATGCGTCCAGCGCCTCGCCGAGCACGGGCGGCACGCGACCGACGCGTTCGCGCCACTGGGCGAGACCCGGGCTTGCGTTGAGGGCGGCTTGGACCATGCCGTCATTCTAGTGCAGGCCGCTCCCACGCCCCCCCCTTCCGCATGAACCGGCGGTTCATGCCGTGTATGCTGCGGCGGCGACGTTGCTCCCTTGCCCTTGAGGACATTTCCATGCGTCTGGCCCGCCTGCTGCCGTTGTTCGTGAGTGCCGCCCTGATCGTTCCTGCTCTTGCCCTGGCCGCCGACCAGTACGTGCCGCTGCAGCAGCGCATGTCGCCGGCGGAGTTCAAGGCGGCCGGTTTGGACAAGTTGTCCACGGACGAACTGAAGAATCTCGACGATTGGCTCAGCGGCCACGGCAAGGTGATCACCAAGGTGGTCGATTCGTCGGGCAAGCCGGTGTTCTATCCCGAAAGCGGCAAGCGAACGGCAGTCACGGCGCGGCTCAAGGGATCGTTCGACGGTTTCGGCGAGAACATGCAGTACACGCTCGACAACGGCCAAGTATGGAAGCAGGCCGGATCAGGCAGCTACAGCTGCCCGCATGCGGAAAATCCAGGCGTGACCATCAAGCCCATGATCATGGGCAACTGGCTGATGTACGTCGAAGGTTGCCCCAACAGCATTAGCGTGAAGCGCGTTCGCTGACGCGCGTGGCTCACGCGAGTGCTTCGAGCGCCCGCGTGAGCCGCTTGGCCGAAACCGGCTCGACGGTCTTCAATTCCTGCGCGAACAGCGACACGCGCCATTCCTCGATCAGCCAGCGCAATTCGTCCAGTCCGTCCGTGCCTGCCGCGCGGTGCTTGAGGTAATCGCGCCAGAACGGCAGCACCTGCAGCATGCGCTGCTGATCCTTGGCCGGATCCTGCCGCAGGCGCTCCGCGCGCAGTCGCATCGCCTTCAGATAGCGTGGATAGTGCGCCAGCCGTGAGGTGGGCAGTTCACGCAGAAAACCGGCGGTGAGCAAGGACTCGAGTTGTTCGCGCAGGTCGTCGTAGCTGGCGCGGGCAAAACCCATCAACGGCGGCTGCAGCCACGGCTTGAGATCCGCCTGCGCTTCGATGATGGGCTCGGCCAGCTTGAGGCGCTCGACCGCCGCGCCGAACAGTTCGCGCGCCATCTGCGTATGCAATGCCTGGAACGTACCGGCCGTACGCACGTTGAGATCGTGACGGTCCAGCAGGTCGGTGAATCCGCCTTCCACCAGGTCTTCGCGCAAGCCGTCGACACCGCCGAGCGGCGCATATTTCAGGGCGAGCGGATTGGCGATCGGCAGGCGTCGACGTGCCTGCTTCATGTCGCTGGCGAGCGCATTGCGCAGCAGGCGAATCACGCCCAGCACGTGCGCTTCGCGCGCTTCATCGCTACGCTCGAATACGCGCAGGGCCACGGCGTCGCCCAGGTCCACCAATGCGGGAAACGCCAGCAGGCCGCCAGCCGAACGCACCTGCGCCGGAATCTCTTCGAAATCCCAGCTGGCGATGTCTTCGCGCGTAAGCTCGATATCGGTCTTGCGCGAGAACGCTTCGCGTGCCTGCCCTTCCCATTGCGCGCGCATCGCCGCGAGATCGCGCCCCGTGGCGAGCGTCTTGCCGCTTTCGTCGTGCAGTCGATAGCGCATGCGGAAATGCGCAGGCAGTTCCACGGCATCGAAATCCGTCGCGGCGACATCCACGCCGGTGGCCCGCTTGAGGAATGCCGCGAGCGCCTTGTGCAGGGATTCGTCGCGCGGCGCCTCGGCCTCGGCGAACGCGCGCGCGAAGTCCGGTGCGGGCACGAAATTGCGGCGCAGCGCCTTGGGCAGGCCACGGATCAACTCGGCGACCTTCTCCGAAAGCAGACCCGGCACCAGCCATTCGCAGCGCGCGGCGGGCAAGGCGTTCAACATCGCCAGCGGCAGGTGCAGGGTCACGCCATCGGCGTCATCGCCGGGGACGAAGCGGTATTCGAGACGGTACTTCTGCGGCGACACATCCAGCGATGCCGGGAACGCCTTGGGATCGAGCCCGGCGCCGCCGCTCATCACGTCATCCAGCGACCAGCGCAACGCCGCCTGCTCCGCGGGTCGTGCCTTGCGGTACCACGCGTCGAGCGCACGGCTGTCCGAGATGTCATCAGGCAGCTTGCCTTCGAAGAAACCGACCAGCTCGTCCTCGGAACGCAGCAGGCCTTCGCGGCGCTGCTTGGCCTCGATACCTCGGGCATCCTCCAGCACGCGCTGGTTGGCACGCACGAAGTCCGCGCGTGCATCGATATCGCCGCGGGTCAGTGCTTCGCGCAGGAAGATCTCATGCGCCAGCACCGGATCCTGCTTCTGGAAGGTGCCTGGGCGACGTTCGACCAGTGTGAGTCCAAACAGGCTCACCTGCTCATAGGCCACGACGTGGCCACGCTTCCGCGACCAATGAGGATCGCGCCACGCCGAACGCAGCAAATGCGCTGCCTGCTGCTCGATCCACAGCGGTTCGATGCGCGCACACATCATGCCCCATACGCGGCCACCGACATCGAGGATCTGCGCGGCGAAGATCCAGTTCGGCGGCACCTTGGACAACGACGAGCCGGGGAAGACCTGAAAGCGGCGCTCGCGTGTGCTGCGGTAGATGCCCTTTTCGTCTTTGTGGCCGACTTGGGTAGGCAGGCCGGCGAGGAGGCTGCGGTGGATGGATTCGTATTGGCGCGCGGCCTCATCCTCTTTACTCCCTCTCCCCTCCGGGGAGAGGGTTGGGGTGAGGGGCGGGTGCTCGCTGGAGCCTTGCCTATCTCGCTTATCCGAAAGGGCAACAGCTCGTTCCTTTGAGGCGCGAGGCGAGATTGCCACCTCACCCCGCCCCTCTCCCCGGAGGGGAGAGGGAGAAGGAGCGTCCAGCTTCCATCCCAGCTCCTGCACTACCAGCAACAACTGCCGGTGAAGCTCACGCCATTCGCGCATGCGCATGAAGCTGAGGAAGTGGCGCGAGCACCATTCGCGCAGCTTCGACTGCGTGAGGTCCTCGTGCGCCTTGCCGTAGTCACGCCACAGGTTCAGCACGCCGACGAAATCGGATTTCGGATCGGCGAACGCGGCATGCGCCGCATCGGCCTGCTGGCGTGCGTCGGCGGGACGCTCGCGCGGGTCCTGGATGCTGAGGAAGGAGACCACCACCAGCAGCTCGCGCAGGCTTTGCAGCTTCTCCGCCTCCACCAGCATGCGCGCCAGCTGCACGTCGATCGGCAACTTCGCCATCACGCGCCCAATCGGGGTAAGGCGACGCGCGTCGTCGATGGCCGAGATCTCGGCCAGGCGGCGATAGCCGTCGGCGACTACGCGTGGATCGGGCGCTTCGAGGAACGGGAATTCGTCCACCTCGCCCAGCTGCAGCGACAGCATGCGCAGGATCACGTTGGCCAGCGAGGAGCGCAGCAGTTCCGGATCGGTGTAGGCCGCACGACTGTCGTAATCGGCCTCGTCGTAGAGGCGATAGCAGGTACCCGGGCCCACGCGACCGCAACGACCCTTGCGCTGGTCAGCGGCCGCCTTGGAGATGGGTTCGACATGCAGGCGCTCGAGCTGGCTGCGCTGGCTGTAGCGCTTGACGCGCGCCTGGCCCGAATCGATCACATAGCGGATGCGCGGCACGGTGAGCGAGGTTTCGGCCACGTTGGTGGCGAGCACCACGCGACGCTTCGGTCCCGGCTTGAACACGCGGTCCTGGTCGCCGGCGGAAAGGCGCGCGTACAGCGGCAGCACTTCCGTCTCGCGGTACTGGCGGCGCGACAGCAGCAGATGCGCGTCGCGGATCTCGCGCTCGCCCGGCAGGAAGATCAGCACGTCGCCGCGCGGATCGTCGTGGGTGATTTCATCCAGCACGGCGGCCACATGATCCGCACTGCCCTGCTGCAGGTCACCGGCGCGCTGGCCGCGACGCGACGCGACGTCGTCCACCGAGCGCCAGCGCACTTCCACCGGATACGTGCGCCCTTCCACCGACACGATGGGTGCGTTGCCGAAATGCTCGGCGAAGCGCTCGGTATCGATGGTGGCCGAGGTGACGATGATCTTCAGCGTGGGCCGCTTCACCGCCAGCCGCTTGAGATAGCCCAGCAGGAAGTCGATGTTGAGGCTGCGCTCGTGCGCCTCGTCGATGATGATGGTGTCGTAGGCGCTCAGCCAGGGATCGCCCTGCGTTTCCGCCAGCAGGATGCCGTCGGTCATGAACTTGACCAGGGTGCGGTCGGACACCTGGTCGGTGAAGCGCACCTGGAAGCCCACCTGGTCGCCCAGGCCGGTGCCCAGCTCCTCGGCCACGCGGCGCGCCACCGAACGGGCCGCCAGGCGACGCGGCTGGGTACAGCCGATCATGCCCGCTTCACCGCGCCCGGCGGCGAGACACAGCTTGGGCAGCTGGGTGGTCTTGCCCGAGCCGGTCTCGCCGGCGATCACCACGACCTGGTGCTTGCGGATCAGCTCGACGATCTCATCGGCACGCGCGGTGATGGGCAGCGATTCGTCCAGCGTGATCGCGGGCTTGGCTTCGGCTCGCGCGCGGCGCCTGGTCGCGGAGGCCTCGATATCGGAGGCGAGCGCCGTCAGCTTCTTCTCGTCGAAGCGGCGCGACAGTTCGCGCCAGCGGCCCTGCAAACGGCCGTAGTCGCGGCTGGTTACCGACTCGAGCGCCTTGCGCAGCTCGCGCAGGCGCAGGTCGGTGGCGGAGGAAGGTGTGGTTGCCTGGGTCATCGGACCGCACATGATAGCCGGTGACTATCGAAAGCATCGGCAGGATTCATTTCACCGCCAACGGACGCCTCGCTAAGCTGCACCCAGGTTTCATCCCCACCCTCGAAAAGGAGCACTCCATGGCCATTTCCATCGGTATCGCCAAGAAGGACCGGGAACAGGTCGGCGAGCAGCTGTCCAAACTGCTTGCGGACACCTATTCGCTCTACCTGAAGACGCACAGCTTCCACTGGAACATCACCGGGCCGCATTTCAACAGCCTGCACACGATGTTCGAGACCCAGTACAACGCACTTTGGCTGGCCGCCGACGAGGTCGCAGAGCGCATCCGCACCCTGGACGTGTTCGCCCCGGGCTCCTACAGCCAGTTCGGCAAGCTCACTTCCATCAAGGAAGAAGCGGGCGTACCGGACTGGAAGGACATGGTCGGCCAGCTGGTGGAAGGCCATGAAATCGCCGCCCACACCGCCCGTGAGGCCATCAAGGTGGCCGACAGCGCTGGCGACGAAGGTACGGTCGACATGGTGACAGGCCGTCTGAAGGAACACGAGAAGACCGCCTGGATGCTGCGCTCGCTGCTCAAATAAGCGCCACACGGCCCTCCTCCAAGGAGGATGGCCGGCTCATCGTTCCATGCGCGGCGGCCTTTGTCGCCTTTTTATGGCGTCGAACGTCGTGCCCGCATTACTCGGTCAAGTGGCCGGTTTCGCTTCGTCACGACAACTGAACATTTGCCGCGGGCGCCGTTTTGCAGATCTGGCGGCATCCGGCCTGATAAGCCACGCGGCTCATTCGCCATATGCCGGACAAAGCGGAAGGCCGGAACAGCGGCAGAAGGCGGCCGGTTGGCACCTGTCAACGAGACCGCCCGCCATAGGCCTGACCTTGCGCTGACCACCTCTTCTCACGATTGATTGAGCCCAATGCGCTCCGTGGTTAAGCTTTCAGGGCTTTTCGGCCTCGTGTGAGGCAGCCACGGGGACCGTTTTGAGCGCGACATCGACCACCCACGACAGCCGACATCCGCTGCTTGCAGCCATCCTGCTTGCCCTGATCGTGGCGGCCATGAACATCGGCCTGTGGTGGTGGAGCAACCTGCCCCATGGCCCCGAGGACTGGAAAGGTCCCATCGGCGGCTTCGCGCTGTCCGCCTTCCAGCGCTACCAGAATCCGCTAAAGAACGATTTCCCGTCCGACGAGGAAATCAACAACGACCTGAAGCTGCTCAAGCAGTACACGCCGCGCATCCGCACCTATTCCACGCTGCAGAACCCACAGGTGTATCGCCTGGCCGACAAGCAGGGCCTGCAGGTGATGGCAGGCGCGTGGATCGATCGCCGCCTCGACAACAACGAGAAGGAAATCGAGACGCTGATCGCGCAGGCGCGGCGCTATCCCAACTCGATCAACCGGGTCATCGTCGGCAACGAGGTGCTGTTCCGCAACGACATTCCGCCCGAGCAGTTGATGGCGTATGTGGACCGCGTGCGCGCGGCGCTGCACCAGCCGGTGTCGGTGGCCGAGCCGTGGCATATCTGGGCGAAGTATCCGGAATTGGCCGAGCACGTCGACTTCATCACCGTGCATCTGTTCCCGTACTGGAACGGCATCGACCGCAAGGACGCCATCCAGGACGCGCTGGGCAGCTATCGCACGCTCAAGCAAATGTTTCCGAACAAGCTCATCGTCATCGGCGAGATCGGCTGGCCGTCCAACGGCGACCGCTACAAGTACGCCGACCCGTCGGTGTCGAACGAGGCGATCTTCCTGCGCCAGTGGTTCAACGTCGCCAAGCAGAACAACATCGACTACTACGTCATGGAGGCGTTCGATCAGCCCTGGAAGGAAAAGCTTTCGGGTCGCACCGAAGCCTATTGGGGCATGTTCAACGCCGACCGCCAGCCGAAGTTCCCCTTCACCGGCCCGGTGACCGAAGACACCGCGTGGCCGTGGAAGGCGCTGGCCGCCAGCTTGCTGGCGCTGATGCCGATGATCTGGTTCGCCCGCCACTACAGTCGCTTCAAGCTGATGGGTCGCCTCTTCTTCTGCGCGCTGATCCAGCTGGCCTGTGGACTGATCACCTGGTCGGCGACGCTACCCTTCAACTTCTACCTGAGCTGGATCGACTGGACGATGCTGGTGCTGCTGTTCCCGGCCCAGATCGCGATCCTCGCCATCCTGCTGATCAACGGCTTCGAGTTCACCGAGGTGCTTTGGCGCCGCGGCTGGGTGCGTCATGCCGGCCTGCTGACGCCCGATCCGGTGGAGAAGCAGCCGTTCGTGTCGATCCACCTGGCCTGCTACAACGAACCGCCGGAGATGGTGATCATCACCCTCGATTCGCTGGCCGCGCTGCAGTATGAGAACTACGAAGTCCTGGTGATCGACAACAACACCAAGGACCCGGCGATCTGGAAACCGGTGCAGGAATACTGCGAGAAGCTGGGCACGAAGTTCCGCTTCTTCCACCTGGAACCGTGGCCGGGCTTCAAGGCAGGCGCGCTCAACTTCGGCCTGAAGGAAACCGACCCGCGCGCCGACGTGGTGGCCGTGATCGATGCCGATTACGTGGTGCGCGAAGACTGGCTGGCCACGCTGACCGGCTACTTCCACGATCCGAAGGTGGCCGTGGTGCAGTGCCCGCAGGCGCATCGCGACTTCGAGCACAACCGCTTCCGCCGCATGACCGCGTGGGAATACGACGGCTTCTTCCGCATCGGCATGCACCACCGCAACGAACGCAACGCCATCATCCAGCACGGCACCATGACCATGGTGCGTCGCTCGGCGTTGGAAGGTACCGGCGGCTGGTCCGAGTGGACCATCTGCGAAGACGCCGAGCTCGGCCTGCGCCTGATGCACGCCGGTTATGAGCTCGTGTACGTCGACGAACTGATGGGCAAGGGCCTCACCCCGGCCGACTTCAAGGCATACAAGAGCCAGCGCTACCGCTGGGCGTTCGGCGCCATGCAGATCCTCAAGGGTCGCTGGAACTGGATGACCAAGAAGGGCCCGCTCTCCAGCGGCCAGCGCTTCCACTTCCTCACCGGCTGGTTCAGCTGGTTCGCCGATGCGCTGCACCTCATCTTCACCATGATGGCGATCTTCTGGACCGCGGGCATGGTGGCGTTCCCGACCCTCTTCAGCCTGCCGATGCAGCTGTTCCTGATCCCGGTGATCGGCTTCTTCTTCGCCAAGGCGATCTTCGGCATCGTGCTGTACCGCGCGCGCGTTCCATGCAGCTGGTACGACACGCTGATGGCGTCGCTGGCCAGCATGGGCCTCTCGCACGCCATCGCGCGCGGCATCCTGCATGGCCTCACGCGCGAGAAGACATCGTTCGTGGTGACCGCCAAGAGCCGTCGCCTCGGCGGCAGCAACTTCGCCGCCTTTGCACCGGTACGCGAGGAACTGCTGATGGCGATCGCGCTGACGGCTTGCGTGATCGGCATGGCGCTGAGCTTCGGCACGCAGTACGTCGAAGGCCAGTTGTGGATGTTCATCCTCGCGGCGCAGTCGATTCCGTATGTGTCCGCCGTGGTGGGCGCATGGATTGCGCACAAGGCAGGCGACAAGGCCGGCTGAGTTCTTTTGCTGACGCCTCATTCACCAGTGCGCGTGAGGTGATGGGCTAAGCTTGGGCTGCACGTGTCTGCCGACGCGTGCACGCCTCTACTTCCAGGATGGAAAGCACGACTGCATGCGCCGATACAGCCGCCTGACGCTGCTGCCGCTCCTGCTGGCCCCGTGGCTGGCGCACGCGGGTGTGCAGCTCTCGGTGGATGGCGTGGACGATCCGCTGAAGCTCGCCGTCACCTCGGGCGTGGATATTTCGCAGTACGCCAATCGTGATGTGACCGAGGCGCAGGTGAAGCGCCTGTACAACCAGGCGCTCGACCAGGCAAAAAGCGCACTGGAGCCGTACGGCTACTACGAGGCGACGGTACAGGGCCAGCTCGAGCCCGTCGGCACCGACTGGCGCGTCACGCTGCATGTGAAACCGGGATCACCGGTCACCGTTACGGCCGTGAACCTCAAGCTCGACGAGACGGCCACGGCCATCCCCGCGATCCGGCGCGCCAAGCGCAACATCGATAACCTCAAGGGGCAGACGCTCAACCACGGCGAGTACGACTCCGCGCGCGATGCATTGAGCGGCGCGCTGACCGCCAACGGGTTCCTCGATGCACGCCTGGTCACGCATCGCGTCGAGGTGAATCGCGCCGAACGTACGGCCGTGATCCAGCTCGCCTGGGAGGCAGGCCCGCGCTATCGCTTCGGCGACGTGCATTTCGAAGGCTCGCAGTTCAAGCCGGGATTCCTGCAGCGCTATGTGCCTTTCAAGTCGGGCGACTATTTCGCGCAGGACAAGCTGCTGCAACTGCAGCAGGCGTTGAATGGCGCCGACTACTTCTCCGTCGTCAACGTGCTGCCCGATGTCGACGACAAGAACAACGGCGTTGTCGCGGTAAAGGTGGAGCTGGTGCCGGCCAAGCGCACGATCTATACCGGCGGACCGTTCATCGGCACGGATACCGGCGTGGGCGTGCGCGTGGGCAGCGAGCGCCGCTGGGTCAACCGCAGCGGCCACAAGTGGAAGAACGAGCTCGTCCTGGCGCAGAACCTCAAGACGCTTTCCACGCTCTATTCCGTGCCGCTGCCGGGGCCGAACCAGCGCAGCTTCAACTACGGCGCCACCTATCGCGATTCCGATACCGACACCTCGCACTCCAAGACGCTGGAGCTGGTCGCCAATGAAACACGCCAGTGGCATGGCTGGGTACGCACCATCGGCGTGCATGCGCTGGACGGCACGTTTACGGTCGGCCAGAAGAACGGCGAACCCGACAATGCGCCAGGCATCGAGCATGGCCGCAGCAACCTGTTCTATCCCGAGGTGTCGCTGTCGCGCAAATCCGGCGACAACCCCATCTTCGTGCGCAGCGGCTGGTCGCTGACCTTCGCGGCGCGCAGCACCGTGGGTGGACTGCTGTCGGATGCGAGCTTCAGCCAGGTCACCGCCGACGCGAAGTGGATCACCTCGTTCTGGGGCCGCAATCGATTGATCCTGCGCGGTACCGCGGGCGCGACATGGACCAACGACTTCAGCGACCTGCCGCCGCAGCTTCGCTTCTTCGCCGGCGGCGATCGCTCCGTGCGCGGCTACAGCTACCAGAGCATCGGCCCCAAGAATTCCTACGATCGTGTGGTCGGTGGCAAGAACCTGCTCGTGGGCAGCACCGAGGTCGAGCACTACTTCACCAAGAACTGGGGCATGGCGGCCTTCGTCGATGCGGGCAATGCGTTCGACGGCACCGACTACCGGCCGAAGATAGGCGCCGGCCTTGGCGTACGCTGGCTATCGCCGGTGGGCATGATCCGCGTGGACCTGGGCACGCCGGTACATAACCCGGATGAGCACGGCGTGGAACTGCACGTCGTGATCGGCCCGGATCTATGAGAGCCTGTTCCATGTCTGCACGTAGCCCGCGTTGTTCGCCCCAAGCCCACCGCGAGCCGTCCGCAGCGCCGCGCCTGGCTGGCTGTCAGGTCAAGCTGTGGGCGGCTCGCGGCGGGCTTGGGGTGAACAACCCACTGGGCCGGGTCTGTTTGCCCGCAGTCCGGCGTCATCACTCAGTCGTGTACCGACGTACACTCCTTCGTTCTTCCTTGGTCTGCGCGCAAACAGCTCCCGGCGCGGGCCACGCGCAGACATGGAACAGGCTCTAACGCCGCGATGAACAGCGCCACGCCCGCCACCGCACCCAAGCCCCGCCGTCACTGGCTGCGCTGGATCGCGCTGTCGTTCGCGCTACTGCTGGTGTTGCTGCTGCTCGCCGTGGCATGGCTCGTCGGCACGGCATCCGGTCTGCGTTTCGCGCTGGCACGTGCCGAAGGATTCACCCAGGGCGCACTCACCGTGCAATCAGCACAGGGGCGCCTGATCGGGCCGCTGGATCTTGCCGGCGTGCGCTACGCCGACGGCAAGGGACTCGACGTAAAGGTGGCGAAGGCGCATCTCGATTTCAGCGTCGCGATGCTGTTGCGCAAGCGCGCGCACGTGCTCGATCTCAACGTGGACGGCGTGGATGTCGCCTTGCCCAAGAACGAAGAAACACCGGACAACCAAAGCAGCTTTTCGCTGCAACCGCCGCTCGACATCCTGCTCGACCGCGTGCACGTGGGTTCGGCGAGAATCACCCAGGACGGCAAGCCGCTGTTCGCTTCGAACACGCTTGACCTCGCCGGCAGCTGGACCAATCGCGGCATCGAGCTGCGCCAACTCGCCTTGCGCGCGCCCGACGGCCATGCCGATCTCACCGGCACCATGGGCATCAGCAACTCCTATCGCGGTGACAGCAAGGCGGCCTTCGCATGGACAGTCAGTGGCACGGAATACGCCGGCGAGCTGGCCGTACGCGGCGACGGCCAGCAGGCGCATCTGGAGCTGCAGCTCGCCCAGCCCATTGCGGCACGCCTGCAGGTGCAGTGGACACAGGGCAGCGATTACGCCTGGACGGCACGGCTCGATGCGCCCCGTTTCAACCCCAAGCCATTGCTGGGCGAAAGCTCGCTGACACAACTGGCCGTGGCGCTCGATGGCAAGGGCGATCGACGCAGCGGCAGCCTGCAGGGCCGGCTCGACCTCAACGACTATCAGCTGCAGCTGCGTCCCCTCACCGCGCGCTTCAGCGACGACTTCAAGACGCTGACGATCGAGCGGCTCGCGCTTGCCTCGCCACAGTTCAAGGGTGACGTTGGTGCGCATGGTGTGGTGGCATGGGGCTCGCAGCCGCTGTCGGCGGATCTCACACTCGACTGGAAAGATGTCGAGTTGCCCGAGAACCTTGTTGGCCAGGTATTGCAGAGCCATGGCAGCCTCAAGGCCAAGGGCAGCGCCGACCAGTTCCATGCCAGTGGTGACCTCGCCCTTGGCGCACCGGGCAAGCTCGCCGACGTGACACTGGATCTGGATGGCACGCAGAAGCAGATTGACCTGCACGCGCTCACCATCAAGCAGCCGCAGGGGCAGATGCAGGCCAAAGGCACACTGGTACTGCAACCGGCGCTCGGCTGGCAGATGGAAGCCATCGCGAAGCGCTTCGATCCAGGGCACGTGCTGGCGAAGTGGAACGGCTCGCTCGATTTCGACATCGCCTCGCAAGGCACGCTGCCGCAAGGCCACCCCGATGTCACGCTGGAGATCCGCAAGTTCGAGGGACGCCTGCGCGAGCGCACCGTGCATGGCGACGGCAGGCTCCATCTCCCGCCGGAAGGCGTGGTCGACGGCAAACTGCATCTCGTCTCCGGCGGCAGCGACGTGCAGATCGATGCCAAGCCTGGCACCAGCAACGATGCGACTATCAAGCTTGCGGTCGCCACACTGGGCGACTGGCTGCCTGATTCCGCCGGCCGCCTGCAGGGCACGATCCGCGTGCAAGGCAGGTATCCGAAGCTGGTGGTGGATACCAACCTGCAGGGCAGCGCGCTGAGTTACGCCGGCCAGCATATCGACAGCCTGCGCCTGCTCGCCAACGTGCCCGACATCAGCCGGCCTGGCGGCAAACTCGACCTGCAGACCACCGGCGTCAACGCCGGCGGCCTCGCCTTCACCCAGGTGAACGTGCGCGGCGACGGTACGGCGGAGCGACACAACCTCACGCTCGATGCGCGCGGTTCGCCGCTGTCGACCGATCTCGCGCTGAGCGGCAGCCTCAAGGGTTCGACGTGGAACGGCACGCTTTCCACGCTCAACATCGATCTCGCCGGCCTGCCCCGCTGGCGGCTGCAGCATTCCACCGCCCTGTCGTACAACGACGGCGCCATGAGCCTCTCGGAGTTGTGTCTGACCGCGGGCGATCCGCTGTTGTGCGCAGCCGCCAAGCAGGACAAGGCCGGCAATCTCGACGCCAGCTATCGCCTGCGCAATCTCCCGATCGCCTTGTTGATGAGCGCCGCCAGCACGGCCAAGGTGCCGATGCGGGTGGAAGGCTCCCTGGAGGGCGATGGCCACATTCGTCGCAATGCGGCCGGCGCGCTCAGCGGCAACGCGTCCATTACCTCGTCGCACGGCTCCATCGCCTATGCCGATCGGCCCGACGAACCGCTGATCACCTACAACAATCTCGCCGCCAACGCGCAGCTCAGTCCGTCCAACCAGCGCATCGATCTGCACGCGGGTTTGACCAACAACGGACGTCTGGATGGCCAGGTGAACATCAGCGGCGCGCAACAGGCGCTGGCTGGCCAGGTGTCGGTGCATGTGAGCAACCTCGCCCTCCTCGAGATCTTCACTACCGAGGTGGTGAATCCAAAGGGTGCCCTCAACGCCAACTTCGGACTCGGCGGCACGGTGTCACAGCCGGCCGTGAATGGTCATGCCACGATCAGCGATTTCGCCGCCGAGATTCCCGCGATGGGCCTGAAGCTGAGCCAGGGTCGCGTGGCGGTGAACACCACCGACGCACGGCATTTCCACCTCGACGGTACGGTGCATTCGGGCGATGGCAATCTGCTGCTTGCCGGCAATGCGGCGTTGGGCGATGACGCACAAAGCGTGCTCTCGGTGAAGGGCAGCAACTTCAAGGCCATCGACATTCCCGCCGCCAAGGTGGCGATCTCGCCCGATCTCGCCGTGCGTCACGACGCCAACGGCCTGAACATCACCGGCAGCGTCGCGTTGGACAGCGCCGACGTGAACCTCGACAAGCTTCCCGGCGCAGGTGCGACCAAGGCCTCGCCGGACGTCGTGGTAATCGACGACAAGCAGCAGGAGGAACAAGCGGCCCGCATGCCGATCACGGCCTCGGTCACGGTGAAGCTAGGCGACAAGGCGCATCTTGTGGGCATGGGCCTGGACGGACGGTTGCATGGCCAGCTCGTGGTCAGCGAGCGCCCTGGCCGCGCCACCACCGGCCAAGGCCAGATCGAAGTCGATGGCACCTACAAAGCCTACGGCCAGAACCTGCAGATCGAACGCGGCCAGCTGCTCTTCGCCACCACGCCTATCGACAATCCGGGCCTCAACATTCGCGCCGTCCGCAAGCTCAATCCCAACGCGACCATCGATGACGGACAGAAAGTTGGCTTGTACGTCGCCGGTACTGCCCAGCGCCCAACGCTCACGGTGTTCTCCCAGCCCGTCATGGAGCAGTCCGATGCGCTGTCCTATCTCGTCACCGGCAAGCCGCTGTCGCAGGTGAAGGGCGGCGAAGGCAACATGGTGGGCGCCGCGGCCCAGGCGCTGGGTTCGGCCACCGGCAACCTGCTGGCCAAGAGCATCGGCTCACGACTCGGCTTCGACGATGTGGGCGTCAGCAGCAGCGATGCGCTCAACGGCAGTTCCGCCTTCACCGTGGGCAAGTACCTCTCGCCACGGCTCTACCTCAGCTACGGCGTGGGCCTGTTCGATCCGGGCCAGGTGATCACCCTGCGCTATCACTTCAGCCAGCACTGGAACTTCGAGGCGCAGAACGCCACCGACTTCAATCGCGCGAGTCTCAACTACCGCTACGAGCGATGACGCCGGCTTTCCGTAGGAGCGCACCCAGTGCGCGACCGCGACACGGCAGAGAATCGGTTGCATAGAACCGCGTCGCCCAATCGGATTGAACGGGGTTTCGCCCGCACCGCGAATGTCATTGCGAAGAGCCATTGCGCACTGGGCGCGCTCCTGCAGAAAACCTGCGGGGGTTACTGCCCTTCGCCCAGATCGCGCGCCATCACGATGGCATCCTCGCGCCCGTCCTTGGCAGGGTAATACTTCGGGCGGCGACCGATCTCTTCGAAGCCCATCGCCCGATACAGGTTTTGCGCCACGGGGTTGGAGGGACGCACTTCGAGGAACACGCGCCCCGCGCCGTTCCAGCGCGCGATGTCCATCAGGCGGCGCAGCAGGAAACGTCCGAGACCGAGACCACGATAATCCGGGCCCACGCAGACATTGAGCACGTGCGCTTCACCGGCGGCCACGGACAGGACGCCATAGCCCGCGATCACGCCTTCCACCCACATCGTCCAACTGGGATGACCGGCCTTCAGGCAATCGGTGAAGATGCCCGGCGTCCACGGAAAGTCGTACGAAGCTGCCTCCATCGCCGCGACGATGGGAACGTCGTCGCGCCGCATCGCGCGGATCTCAGCATGGGGACGGGCCACCGCGACCATGGGCGATCACTCCGACGGTTTTGACAAGGCGCGCCGCAGGCTGCGCAATGCGTTCCACAGGCGGCGCTTGCCCGCGCCCGACGACAATACGCCACTTGGCTCGTCGGCGAGCACGATATGTGCGCGACTCAGCACGGCGGCCGGCAACTCACGCCCGAGCGCGTGCGCCTGCGCCTCGCCGAACACCAGGTAGGCGCGGGCCTCCGGCGCTTTCGAAAGGTGGCCGTTGCTCACCTCGATCCGAGGCGCACGCGCCAGCGCGGGGCCGC
Source organism: Dyella jiangningensis (assembly GCA_000632805.1). Lineage (GTDB taxonomy): Bacteria > Pseudomonadota > Gammaproteobacteria > Xanthomonadales > Rhodanobacteraceae > Dyella > Dyella jiangningensis. The sequence goes on from CP007444.1 coordinate 3,365,272, forward strand.
AGCTCATCAACGCCCGGCCCACCAGATCCAGCTCGCGCGGCGAGCAGCCTGCGGGCAGCAGCACTACGCATTCGCCGGTGCCGACTGCCATGGTCGGCGTCTCCTCGACGGCGACGCCAGCCGGCGATGGCACCTGCCGCCGCGTCCAGGGCGTGATGCCGAGCGCGCGCAGGACACGCCCGCGATGGTTCGATGCGGCTTGTGCCGACGGGGGCATGTCAGGCCACTCCACGGCGACGCCGGCGCATGGCACGTCCCCACAGGGTCATCACCGGGCCGGACAGCAGGTATAGCGTGAACACCACGAACAGCACGCGCGGCGGATCGATGAAGAACGGCACCAGCACCAGCACGCCCACGATGATCCACAGGAAAGGCACGCGCCCGTCGCCGCCCATCGGCAACGACTTGAAGCTGTAGTAGCGGAAACGGCTCACCATCAGCAGGCCTACCACCACGGCGATCACGGGCGTTATGAAGCAGACTTCCTCACCAAGGATGCCGAACTTGTCCATGCTCCACACGAAGGACATGCACACCGCGGCTGCCGCGGGGCTAGCCAGTCCCTGGAAATAGCGCTTGTCGATGACCCCGACCTGAGTGTTGAAACGCGCCAGCCGCAACGCTGCGCAGGCCGCGTAAATGAAGGCCGCGGCCCAGCCGATCTTGCCCCAGGTGGGGCCGTATTCCTTCAGGGTGGACAGCGACCAGGTGTACATCACCAGCGACGGCGCCAGGCCGAAGCTGATCAGGTCCGACAGCGAGTCGTACTGCACGCCGAATTCGGTCTGTGTGCCGGTGAGGCGGGCCACCCGGCCGTCCATGCCATCGAGCAGCGCCGCCACGAACACCGCGATGGCCGCCGAGCTGAAATCCCCGCCAATGCTTGCCACGATCGCGTAAAAACCGGCGAACATGGCGCCGGTCGTGAACAGGTTCGGCAGCAGGTAAATGCCCCGGTGACGCGGGGGGCGGACGGGTACGCTCTCGCTCATGAATCAATCCGTGACGGAATGCGCGCAGTGTAAACCATCCTCCGCTTGAGTCCGGCCGTGGGGGGTGTTAACAAATGCGCACCCTGTCTGATGCCTCCGGAGTACCCGATGCGCCGCCTGCTGATCGCCACCGCACTGATGCTTGCCGCGCCCCTGGTCGCCGCCCAGGCATACAAATGGACCGATGCCAACGGCACCGTGCACTACTCCGATGCGCCGCCCGCGCAAGGAACGAAATACAGCAAGGTCACGACCACAGGCACCGTCGAGCCACTGGCTGAGCCGGCGCCGGCCAAGTCCAGTGAAACCTCTACCCAGGCCAAACCGTCAACGCCACAGCAGTCGCTTCCGGTGGCGGATACTCCGGAAAACCGGACCAAGCTTTGTGCCAACCTCAAAACCAACCTCGATGCGCTCAAAGGTGGCGGCCCGGTCGTGATGGAGCAGAACGGCCAGCAGAAGCTGCTGGATGCCGATCAGCGCCAGCAGCAGCAGGCCACTTCGCAAGCCCAATATCAGCAGTACTGCTCGGGCAACTGAGCCGTTGATCCGCCGGGCCCGTCCACGGGGCCCGGCCTGCCGCGTCGCGGATCGCTATAATCGGCCTCTTTCACCCGCCGGATCCGCCACATGCGCCTCAGCCAATTCCACTTGGCCACCGTCAAGGAAGTCCCCGCCGACGCCGAAATCGCCAGCCATCAGCTGATGCTGCGCGCCGGCATGATCCGCAAGCTCGCTGCCGGCCTGTACACCTGGTCGCCGCTGGGCCTGCGCGTGCTGCGCAAGGTGGAGAACGTGGTGCGCGAGGAAATGGATCGCGCTGGCGCGGTCGAGTTGCTGATGCCGACCATCCAGCCGCAGGAACTGTGGGAGGAAAGCGGCCGCTGGGCGAAGTTCGGCCCGCAGCTCCTGAAGATCAAGGATCGCAAAGAGCAGGAGTTCTGCTACGCGCCCACGGCCGAGGAAGTCATCACCGATTTCGCGCGCAACGAGCTCAAGAGCTACAAGCAGCTGCCGGTGAACTTCTACCAGATCCAGACGAAGTTCCGTGACGAGATCCGTCCGCGCTTCGGCGTGATGCGCGCGCGCGAGTTCCTGATGAAGGACGCCTACTCCTTCCATCTTTCGCAGGACTCGCTGCAGCAGACCTACGACACGATGTACCGCGCGTACTCCAACATCTTCACCCGATTGGGCCTGAAGTTCCGAGCGGTGCAGGCCGACACCGGCGCCATCGGCGGCAACGCCAGCCATGAGTTCCAGGTACTGGCGGACTCGGGCGAAGACGCGCTGATCTTCTCCGATGGTTCCGACTACGCAGCCAACATCGAAAAGGCCGAAGCGCTGGCGCCCACCATGGAGCGCCCTGCTCCGTCCGGCGAGCTCACGCGCGTCGACACGCCTACGCAGAAGACCATCGATGAAGTGGCCGCCTTCCTCAAGGTCAGCCCCAAGCAGTGCGTCAAGACCATCCTGGTTCGCGGCAGCAAGGGGCTGGTGGCCCTGTGCGTGCGCGGCGACCACGAAGTCAACGAGGTGAAAGCCGGCAAGCTGGCCGAGATGCCTGGTGATTCGGTGCTGGCTACTGAAGAAGAAATCCTCGCGCTCACCGGTACACGGCCCGGCTTCATCGGCCCGGTGGGGCTGCCCGCCGAAATCCCGGTGATCGTGGACCGCGACGCGGCCGTGCTCGCCGACTTCGTCTGCGGCGGCAACCAGGACGGCACGCACTACACCGGCGCCAACTGGGAGCGCGACGCGCGCGTCAGCCGCGTCGAGGACATCCGCAAGGTCGTCGCCGGCGACCCTTCGCCCGATGGCAAGGGCACCCTGCAGATCGCGCGTGGCATCGAGGTCGGCCACGTGTTCCAGCTCGGCAACAAGTACGCTGAAGCGCTCAAGGCCACCGTGCTGGACGAGAGCGGCAAGGCCCAGGTGATGCTGATGGGCTGCTACGGCGTCGGCGTCAGCCGCATCGTGGCCGCCGCCATCGAGCAGCGCCACGACGACGCCGGCATCATCTGGCCCGAACCGATGGCGCCCTGGCGAGTCGCGGTATGCGTGATCAATCCGAAGAACTCGCCGGACGTCGCCCAGGCGGCCGAGGCGCTGTACCGCGAGCTGCAGCAGCGCGGCGTCGACGTGGCACTGGACGATCGCGGCCTGCGCCCGGGCGCGATGTTCGCCGACATGGAGCTGATCGGCATCCCGCATCGCGTGGTCGTCAGCGAACGCGGCCTGGCGGCCGGCACGCTGGAATACCGGGCCCGCCATGAAGCGGAAGCCCGCGCCATCACTCAGGACGAGCTGTTCGCACTGCTGGCCTGAGCCATCCGGAGCCTCCGCCTAAAAAACGGCCGCGAAAGCGGCCGTTTTTTTGTTCCCCGCCAACGCCTTGAGCTCCGCCGTATTAATCCACGAAGGATGCCGGGCTTAATTAATGCCCCGATTATTCCACGCTATTGGCCCGCATTATTGGCCCGATAATGTGGGGTCTTTGCAAAACCGCGCGATTATCGGTAAGAATCGAAGGACTCTTATGGATGCGTCGCCTTATGTCGCGACGCCATGCATTAGCCCATTACCCACCCCCGGGAGTGACTTATGGCGGTTGACATCAAGAACCTCAATCACAATCAGCTCAATGACCTGATCACCAAGGCTCAATCGCGCCAGCAAGAGCTGCGCAAGGAAAAGGTGGCCAAGCTTCGCGACAAAATCCACGCGCTGATCAAGGCCGAAGGTTTTTCCTTCGAAGATGTCTTTGGCCAGGGTCGCGGCGGCAAGGGCCGTCGTACGGGCGGAACCGTCGCCCCCAAATATCGCAATCCCGCCGATCCCGAACAGACCTGGTCGGGCCGCGGCAAGCGCCCGCGCTGGTTCAATGATGCGCTGAAGGCAGGCAAGAAAGAAAAGGATTTGGCGATCTGATCGTCATTCCTCTCGTTTCTTCAGAAGAAAACGCCGGCGCATCGCCGGCGTTTCTGTTTCGATACACCGTTATAGCGAACGGCGCGGCGCGATCAGCAAATCGCCGAAAAGCAATCCCGCGACCAATGCAATAAGCAACGTAATCAGCAGCATGCCGCTATCCATGCCCAGCGTGGTATCGCGTTCCAGCAAATAGGAAACACTACGGAAGCCGACGCTTCCCGGGACCAACAGGATTATTCCGGGCTCGCGGATGATGGCTCCCGGGCGATGCACGAAACGCGCATACAAATTGGCCAGGCTGCTGAGGGCCAGGCCACCGAGAAAAACGCCGAACGGAGCCGCAGGCAGTTTGCCCGCCAGTGCGCCACCCCAACGTGTGGCGAGATAACCCATCACGACCGCGGCCATCACCACCAGCCAGTCGCGCCGTGCGGCCCGGAAGGAAACAGCAAAAGCAAACGCGCCCACCAGCAAGGCCGGGTAATCGGTCCACGACGGCAGCGGGGTCAGCGCGTAATCACGCCCTTCGATGCCGAAGGCATTGCACAGCTGCGTCGCGGCGACCGTGCCGAAGGTGAGCTTGATCAGCGTGGCGATGGCGCCACCCATGCGCGCCACCCCCGCCACGAGATGCTGGCTGGATATTTCGCGCACCGCCGTAGTGAGCGACATGCCAGGCATCAGCACGATGAGACCAGCGAGAATCACCGACTTGATCGCCAGCGGCACCAGAAACTGGCTCACCACGATGGCGATGACGGTGGCGACCAGGGCGCTGATCGCCTCGCTGGCCACGGCCAGGCGCGGACGCGTGGCCGAAAGTACCGTGATGCTGCCGATGATGAGCCCGATCAGCGCTGCCGTGAGCAGATCGGCCCACGAGCTGTGCAGCAGCAGCGCCACCACGCTGGCCGCCGCGAGGCCATAACTGGCAATCACGCCGGCCTGTTCGCGACGGGTGTCCGGCCGGCCAAGCTCACGCAGGCGCCGGAAACCTTCACGCAGCTCGATGTCACCGGCAATGACCTTGTCCGCAATGGCGTCCGCTTCGCTGAGGCGCGCCAGGTTCACATCGCCCGGCGCCAGCCGCATCACCTGGGTGACCTGGGCGACTTCGTCCTCGCCCTGATCCAGGTCGGTGAAGGAAATGATGATCGCAGTGGGGCTGGACCAGACATCCGCCAACAGGCCCAGCCGCTGGGCCGCCCCGCCGATGGCCCCTTCCAGGCGCGGCGCGGCCGTGCCGTACTGGTGCAGGCGGCGCGCCAGCTCCAGCAAAAAGGCGATACGGGTGTTCAGCGGCGCGGTTGCCAGGGGCGTCACGACCAACGGATGGTTCATCGTGCGCGGACCCGCTTCGGGCAGGCCGCGGGCAGCGAAAAGGCGATAGGGAAGGAATCCGTGGGCATGCCGCTAGTAGACCTGATTTGGATGGCCATTGTCAGCGATGCCTCTCTCGCCTGGCGTCCTTTCGCAGGAGCGCACCCAGTGCGCGAAAAGCCTTTATGCGTGCGACGTGGAGCGCTGGATTTGGCGACAACCCACCTCTTCGGCAACGCCTACCTCTGCGGTCGGGCACTGGGTGCGCTCCTACAGGGGGGGCATGCTGAATCCGGGGGGGAAACACCCCCATCTAGGACAAGGTAAACTTGGCGGTTCCGCCACCTCGTACGGGTTTCGAGTTTCCGATGTCCACCGATAAAGCCACCGTTGAATCCACCACTTCGCCCGCCAGCCCGCAGGCCGAGGGACAGCGGGACTTCATCCGCCAGATCATCCGCGAGGACCTGGCCACGGGTAAGCATCACGACATCCGTACCCGGTTCCCGCCCGAGCCCAACGGCTACCTGCACATCGGCCACGCCAAGGCGATCTGCCTGAACTTCGGCATCGCCAGGGAATTCACCGGCTGGTGCAACCTGCGCCTGGACGACACCAACCCGGGCAAGGAAGACCCCGAGTTCGTCGAAGGCATCAAGGACGACGTGCGCTGGCTCGGCTACGAGTGGCACGACCTGCGTCACGCCTCGGATTACTTCGAAGTGTTCTACGACGCGGCGGTCAAGCTGATCAAGGATGGCGTGGCCTACGTCGACGACCTGAGCCCGGAAGACATGCGCGCCTATCGCGGTACGCTCACCGAGCCGGGCCGCAACTCGCCGTTCCGCGACCGTAGCGTGGAGGAGAACCTTGACCTGTTCCGCCGCATGCGCGCGGGCGAGTTCGCCGACGGTTCCAAGACGTTGCGCGCGAAGATCGACATGACGTCGGGCAACATGAACATGCGCGACCCGGCGATCTACCGCATCCGCAAGGTCACGCACCAGAACACCGGCGACGCGTGGCCGATCTATCCGATGTACGACTACGCGCACTGCCTGTCCGATGCACTGGAAGGCATCACGCACTCGCTGTGCACGCTGGAGTTCGAAGACCATCGTCCGCTGTACGACTGGTTCGTCGACAAGGTCGATCTGGTCAACCATCCGGAGCTGTGGCAGCACCTGCGCGAAGGCGGTTTCCGCACCGAGCCGGCCAAGCCGCGACAGATCGAGTTCTCGCGCCTCAACCTCTCCTACTCCATCACCAGCAAGCGCAAGCTCGCGCAGCTGGTGAACGAGAACCTGGTGGACGGCTGGGACGATCCGCGCATGAATACGCTGCGCGGCCTGCGTCGCCGCGGCTTCACGCCGGGTGGCCTGCGCCTGCTGATCGAGCGCCTGGGCGTGAGCAAGCAGAACAGCATCATCGACTACTCGATCCTCGAGAACTGCATCCGCGAAGACCTCGACGCCACCGCGCCGCGCCGCATGGCGGTGCTCGATCCGCTCAAGCTGGTGATCACCAACCTGCCGGAAGGCCACGAGGAGAAGCTCACGTTCTCGAACCATCCGAAGGACGAAAGCTTCGGCACGCGCGAAGTGCCGTTCTCGCGCGAACTGTGGATCGAGCGCGAGGACTTCGCCGAAGTGCCGCCAAAGGGCTTCCATCGCCTGAAGCCCGAAGGCGAGGTGCGCCTGCGCGGCGTGGGCATCGTCAAGTGCGAGGAGCTGGTCAAGGACGCCGACGGCAACGTCGTCGAACTGCGCTGCTCGCTCGACCTCGAATCGCGCCAGGGCATGCCGGGCGCCGACCGCAAGGTGAAGGGCACCATTCACTGGGTGAGCGCGAAGCATGGCGTCGCCACCGAGGTGCGCATCTACGATCGCCTCTTCAACGTGCCGGACCCCGACGACGAGAGCGACGGCAAGACCTGGATCGAGCACATCAACCCCGACGCCAAGCGCGTGGTGCGTGCATGGCTGGAACCTGCCGCGGCTTCGGCCGATCCCGAGCAGCGCTTCCAGTTCGAGCGCCTCGGCTACTTCGTGGCCGATCGCGTGGACCACAAGCCAGGCGCACCGGTGTTCAACCGGGCCGTCACCCTGCGTGACGCCTGGGCCAGGCAGGCCGGCTGACGCAGGCATCACAGGGAACGTCGCATGCTCAGTCTTCAGATTCACCTGACCCTGCCGCCGTGGATCGGCGATGTGGTCGACGAGCGGAAGCGCTACGTCACCGACGAGGAGCGCGTGGGTTTGGCGATCGAACTGTCACGACGCAACATCGAGCATGGACAGGGCGGCCCGTTCGGCGCTGCCGTGTTCAATGCCGATGGCCGCGTCGTGTCCGTGGGCGTCAATCGCGTGGTGCCGCAGACCTGCTCGGTCGCGCACGCCGAGATGATGGCGTACATGACCGCGCAGCAGCGCCTCGCCGCCTTCCGCCTCAACCAGGACGGCGGCAGCTACACGCTGGCCACCAGTGCGCAGCCGTGTTGCCAGTGCTACGGCGCCACCGTGTGGGCCGGCGTGGACGAATTGCTGATCGGCGCGCGCGCCGCGGACGTCGAGGAACTCACCGAGTTCGACGAAGGTCCGCTGCCTGCGGACTGGGTGGGCGAGCTGGAGCAGCGTGGCATTGCCGTACGCCGGGACATCCTGCGCGACGAAGCGCGCACTGTGCTTGCCGCCTATGGCCAGACCGGGCAGCACTATTGAGCCGCCTGCGCGCAGCCTTGCCGCTGATCCTGCTGGTCGTGGCCGGCATCGTGTTGTTCAGCTCGGGCGCGCTCGATCGCCTGCATCCCGAACAACTGGTGACGCACCAGGCGCAGTTGCGCGCCGACATCGACAATTCGCCGTGGCTCAGCCGCGTCGCCTTCATCGGACTGCTTACGCTCGCCATGTCCACCGGCATCCCGGGCACCGTCGTCATCATCATGGCGGGTGGTTTTGCCTTTGGCGCCCTGGAAGGCAGCATCTACGGTTCCATCGGGCTAACGCTGGGCACGCTGATCCTGTTTCTGGCCAGTCGCTACGCCTTCGGCACCGGCAGCAAGCATCCGCCGGCCATCGTCGACAAACTGCACCACGGGTTCGAGCGACACCCGGTCGCCTACACGCTATTCCTGCGCTTCATACCGGTGGCGCCATTCGGATTGATCACGGTGGGGCTTGCCTGGCTGCGCTGTCCGCTGTGGTTGTTTCTCGGCGCGAGCTGGCTGGGTGGCACCGTCTCCCTGATTTTCGAGACATCCATCGGTGCAGGACTCGGCCAGGCGCTGGCTGAAAGCAACGGCCATTTCGGTCTAGGCCTTCTGATGCAGCGATCGATCTGGATGCCGCTGAGCGCCATCGGTCTGCTCGCCCTGCTGCCCTTGCTGGTCGAGCGCTTCAGCCGTCGCCGACGCCGGGCCGCATTGGCCGCCTCGGCGAATTCCCACGAACACTGAAACGATAGACCTCGGCCAATGGGCTAGCTGCCCAACCTCATGAATCGCGCTAGGCTGGCGGCGCCTGGTGGATGGGCGCCGGGAAAGGGGTCAATGGCCGATGGGTGCAGGGGCGAACTCCCGAGCGGGACGGTGGTGGCGGCGTACATCGCTGATGCAGCGATTGGCCCTGGTCGCGCTCGTGCCCACGCTGGTGACCGCCACGCTGCTGGTGGTCATCCTTACCCAGCACCAGCTCAACAGCCTGCGCGGGATGGCGCAGATCACCGCGGACGCGATTGCCACGCAGGCCGCTTCGGTTTCCACCACCGCACTGCGTGACATGCAGCGTCGCGAACTGGTGCGCATCGCAGAGTCGATCGGCGACCTGCCCCACGTCGCGCGTGTGCAGATCCGGGCGGCAGATGGCGAGATCCTGGCGGACAACCTCGGCCGCAGCGGCGGTGGCAATGCAGAGACGCTCACGGTAGTTCGCGATGTCGTCGATGCCGAACAACCCGGCCGGCCCGTACTGGGTTCGGTCATGGTGGATGTCAGCCTCAGCGACGCCATTGCCGCGCAGCAGGCGAGCCTGCGCAATGCACTCTTCGCGCTTGCGCTGAGCGTACTGGTCGCCGCGGTGATCGGCTGGCAGGCGGCGCGCTGGATGAGCGCGCCGCTGCGGCGCCTCGTGGCCGCCGTGCATCAACTGGGGCGGGGTGATCGCCACGTCGAGGTGGAAGTCACCGACCAGACCGAAATCGGCGAACTTCAGCGTGGTTTCAACAGCGCCGCGCTGGCGTTGTTCGATGTCCAGCGCAGCATGGAAAAAGAGATCGAGCACGCCACGGTGGAACTGGCACGCAAGAACGCCGCGCTGGAGGCGGCCAGCGTGGCCAAGGCACGCTTTCTCGCAGCGGCCTCGCACGACCTGCGCCAGCCGCTCTACGCGTTGACCCTGTTCTCCTCGTCACTGGCCGAAGACGAGCGTGACCCGATCCGGCTCGATCGCATCGCGCACATCCAGGAATGCGTGGAGGCGCTCGACCATCTCTTCAGCGAACTGCTCGACCTCTCGCGCCTGGAAACCGGCGCCATGCAGATCGAGATCACCGAATTCCCGCTCGACCAGGTGCTGGAGGAAGTGAGCCGCAACTTCCGCATGATCGCCGAGCAGCACGGACTGCGCCTGATCATGCGCACGACGGATGTCTGGGTCCGCAGCGACCGCACGATGCTCGCACGCATCCTCAACAACCTGGTGAGCAATGCCCTGCGCTACACGCACGAGGGCGGTGTGCTGGTGGTCGCGCGTCGCCGCAGCGACGGCACCGTGCGACTGGACGTGTGGGATACCGGCACCGGCATCGCGCCCGAACATCAGGCTCGGGTTTTCGACGAGTTCTACCGCGTGGAATGCCACGGCAACCACGAGCACGACACCGGCCCGAGACGCGGCCTTGGCCTTGGCCTCGCCACCGTGCAGCGCCTGGCAGAACTGCTCGATACGCAGGTGCAACTGAAGTCAGCGCCCGGCCGCGGCAGCGTCTTCAGCTTCCACCTTCCCCAGGTACCCGCCCAGCAAGTGCCGCACGCTGCGGACGACGAGACCCCGCTGGACGTGTCGGGCATGCGCGTGCTGGTGATCGACGACGAGCCGGCGATTCTCTCAGGCATCCGCTATCTGCTGCGTAGCTGGGGTTGCGAGGTGGCCGTCGCGGAGGACCGCACGCAGGCCATGCTTGCCGCCGAGGAGTGGCCTATGCCGCCGGACATCGTGATATCCGACCTGCGCCTGCGCGACGGCGAGAGCGGACTGGACGTGCTCGCCGCGCTTGACCAGCACTACCAGCGCGACGGCAACGCGCCGTTTTCGCGCCTGTTGATCACCGGCGAAACGCGCAGCGACCGTCTACGCGAAATCATGGCCGCTCGCATTCCCGTGCTCTACAAGCCGGTATCGCCCGAGCAGCTGCGCGAGGCCATGGTGGCGGCCTGGACCACCAACAAGGCCACGGTGGCCTGAGCCGGCAAGCGCAATCTCAGCTTTCCGCTGCGATGCGCCGTGCCAGCAGGCGATCGGCCGACAGGAAGCGACCGAACAGGTCATCGACGAAATCGCCGCTCGGGGCGCTTGGACGCGCGCCACCGGTGAGATAGAGACCGCACCAGAGCAACCGACGCCCGGTGCTGCCCTCGCCGGCCATCAGCCGGTCGAGGAAAACCTGCAGGCCACGCTGCAATGTTGGCAGCGATTGCAGGAACGCGAACACTTCACGGCGCCCATGGGCATGCCGCTGTACAGCCAAGGCAGCCATGGCCGCCCCTCGGAGGCGATGCCCCACCTCTTCGCCGCGGACGTCCATACGTCCATGAAACGTCATCGTTCCGGGCGAGATGGCGACGCGCCAGCCCAGCACGCGCCTGAACACCGCCGAAGGCAGGGTCGACCTGACGGCGGCATGGCCCGGCAACGCTTCCAGGCCGGTCACCACGACGTACAACGGCAGCTGCAGCTGCAGGTGCCGCGTCGCCTCGCTGGCCATTTCCTGCAGCCGCGCCGCGCGGGCGCTGATCTGCGTCGGTGAATCCAGCAGGCTTTGCGCCGAGACGCAGACGACCATGCCATCCAGCGGAAGCTTGCGGCGTTCGCGCGCCAACAAGGCGAGCGCCTGCGACCAGGACGAAGGCTGCCCGTGAGGCTCGGCGGCTGTTTGCAGCAGGTATCCGCCCGGCTCGATCGCCACCACCGAGCGGAAGATCCACCAATACCATGGCCTGGCCTCGTTGTTCGCGGCGGCGTTGCGCGCATGCGGCGCGTGCGCGGCAGCCTGCAACAGGCTGCGCACTTCCGCCGAGCTGTCGCCGAGAAACATCAGCCAGGGGTGCCGGGACAACTTTCGCCATTCGCCACGACGACGAAAGGGATGCAACACGGCGCCACGCACGTGTCGCGCGGCATCGAGCAAGGCCGACCAGACGTCACCGACCCCATAACTGGCCTCCGGATGCGAAGCGACGCGCGTATGCGTACGCATCACTACCAGCCGGTGCCAGGCGAGTGCACCAGCCCAGGCCAGCGCGCTCACGGCCACCACGGCAAGTCCCAGCAGCGACCAGGTTTCCGCGGAGATCCCGTGACTGAAAACCGGCGCCACGAAGGTCACCAGCACCGGCAACACCACCGCCGTGGCAACGAACGGCACCGAGCGTCGCCCCATCCATGAGGCAGGCAGCCGGAGCGGCGGCGATCCCGGCGCAAGATACGGTTGCGGGGTAATCGGCTCACGCTGCAACGACTGCAACACGCCGGTCGCCGTGACGCTGGAACGGCAGTACAAGGCCTTGATCCTGCCTAGCTCGCCGCTGTCGTCCTGCTCGTAGTAATACTGGCCGGCATAGCCGAGCATCAGCGCCATGCCGAATACCTCGCGAACCTCTTCCGCCGTGGGCGGCAGGCGGGCGAGATGGTCGAAGAATTCGCTGGCGGCGCCGGACGTGCCGAACAGATCCAATTGCAGCGGGCTGGCCAGATGTTTCCACTCGTCCTGGCGCATGACGATCTCGTCGAACCAGGCGACCGCGGCGAAGCCCGCCATCTCGACGTCGGCGAGGGCCTTGCCCGCCGCAAGCGCCTTGCCACGTGCTTCGTCCATGATGGCGCGGGCACGCGCCTGCACTGTTGCCAGCTCGCCCGGGCCGTCAGCCGTCGAAGCCTGCTCTTCGATGAGCAAGCCGTACGCGAACAAAGGTGCGTAACACTCCAGCAGCCGCATGACACCCATGGCTCCGAAGTCAAGGCAAGCGCCACGCGCGTCGCCCGACCCGTTCGCACCGTCTCCCATCAAGACAAAACTCACGCAGCGCCATGCCGCCGGCGCCGCCCCTGTCGCTGCGCGATGGACCACTTCCATTCGCACGCGCTGATTCTCTCGGCCGCTCACACGGTGGGCCATATGACCTTATGACTAGACCGTTCGTAAGCGCCGCCAGGTTGCCGTATCAGCGGGCTGGGGCTATGTTGCGTTCGCGAATGCACGGCGATGGGAGAGCCGTGCGCGCGTCTTGGGGAACAACATGCGCATACTGATTGCGGACGACCATCGACTGATTGTCGAAGGGGTCAAGCTCAAGCTGGCCGAGCTTGGGCCAGACACCGATTTTGTCACCGCCATGGACATGGCCGAGCTGCGCGATGCGATACATGCACCCGACGCAGCATCCTTGTCACTCGCGCTGGTGGATCTGGCCATGCCCGGGGTGCGCGGGAACGAGCATCTGACGGAGGTGATCGAGCAGCTGCCCAAACTTCCCGTCATCGTGTTGTCGGGGGTGGAAGATCCGAACCTGATGAAGAACCTGCTCGCGATGGGCGTGCAAGGTTTCATCCCCAAGGCTTATTCGCCTGACGTCATGCTGTCCGCGGTACGGCTGGTTCTGTCTGGCGGCATGTACGTGCCGCCGCTGATGCTGCAGGAACGCAGCGATGGAGCTTCCAACGGCGCGGCCACCACGGCGGCACAACCGCCCGCGCCGGCAGCCGCCTCGCCCGATTCACTCGAAGAACGCCTGCGCAAGTTGCTTACCGAACGCCAGATCGACGTGCTGCGGCTGCTCTCGCAGGGCAAGCCGAACAAGCTGATCGCGCGCGACCTGGGCATCAGCGAGGGCACGGTGAAGATCCATCTGGCCGCCATTTTCCGTGCACTCAATGTGCGCAATCGCGTGGAGGCGGTGGTCGCCTCGCGGCGTATCAGCGGCCTGTAGCATTCACCCGGCCGTGACCGACGCCGCGTATGCTGCCCGCACGCCGCAGGCGCCGGTTGCTGCCGGAGTCGCCTGATGCTCACTGGGGGAATGCCGTCTTGCCGATGGGATGGGTGACAAACCTCAGGCGCCGTTCCACCTGGTGGTCCGCCATCGGCCTTCTGCTGGTCTGCGTGTTCTGCATGCCGGTGCATGCGGCGCAACCGGCCAGCCCGCCGCACGACGCCAAGCACATCAGCGCCCTCACCTTCGGCATCCTGCCGATTGGCGGCCCGTCGGAGTCACTGGCCGCCTGGCGACCCATGCTGGACGACCTCAGTCATAACCTGGGGCTGCCCATCCACAGCATCTCGGTCAGCACGTACGAAGGCCTTGGCCAGGCGCTCGCCGAGGAACGTGTCGACTTCGCTTTCGTGTCCGGCCGCCTGGCGCTCGATGCGGTGACCCACGATCGCATGCAGGTCATCGCGCAACTGACGCGCACCAATGGCTCGCGCGGCTATTACTCGGTACTGCTGGTCGCCAAGGATTCGCCGCTCCGCAGCGTGGACGACATGTTCAAGCAGCCTGGCCGCCTGCGCTATGCGCGAGGCGAGGTGCTTTCGGTATCAGGCTACCTGGTGCCGGAAACCCAGCTGTTCGCCAATCGCCGACTGGACTCGGATACCTTCTTCGCCAATGTCACCGTCGACAACCACCAGAACAACGCGCTGGCGGTCGCCAACAATGAGGTCGACGTCGCCACCAACAACACGGCAGACATGGAGCGCTTCGCCAAGCGCTTTCCCGACCAGTTCGCGCGGCTGCGGGTGTTGTGGACATCCAGCCTGATTCCGCACGCTGTGGTGGTGATGCGCGAAGACCTGCCCGTCGAGCTTCGGCAACGCGTGACCGCCGCACTCACCTCCTACGGCAGCGGCAAGAACGCCCAGGCCGAACTGGCCAAGCTGCAGCTGATCCATGACATCAGCGGTTTTGCGCCCGCCGGCAACGAGACGCTGGTGCCGTTCGCGGACATCGAGTTCAACCTTGACCGGCGGCGCGCCTATAGCGCGCAATGGGTCAGCGACACCGCCATGCAGGCGCGCCTGCACAAGATCGACACCGAGCACCAGGCCCTGGTGCATGAGTTGATGGCGCCGACGAAACCGTAAACGCGGCGCCAGCCCAGGCGCCGCCGCGCGAGCGTCCACCGGGAGCGGACGCTCGCGCCAGGCAACACTCAGTGGTGCTGCATATCCTTGATGTTCATGGTGCTGCCATTGGGCATGACCATGTCGCCGGGCTTCTGGCCCGCCGGGCACTCGCCGACCCAACGGCCCGAGCTGGTCATCGTCATTTCGCTCTGGCCCATCACGGCAGGCTCGTACTTCATGTGGCCTTCGGTGCGATAGGCCGTGTCGCCATCGAACTTGGTTTCGCTGTGGCTGGTCATGTTGACCGCGCCATTGGGCGTGTTGAGCTTGCAGACGGCATCGGACACGACCGTAGCGCCCTGCACGTTGACGTTGAACTTGCTGCACATCTGGCCGCTCATCTGCGAACCCATCTTGTACATCGCCTGGTCGGTATCCGCGTCCAGGCAGAGCTTCATCGTCTGCGCATGGCCGCCCATGCCGGACGTTTGCGTTTCCCACAGGCCGGGCTTGCGCTTGGGCATGTTGGCCGGAAGATCCTGCGCCAGGCACGCGGAAGCGAACCCAAGCAGGGCGATGGCGAGCAGCAGGCTGCGTGATGCGGACATGAGTATCTCCAGAAGACCCGGTGGGCCGTGCGGTTGTGCAAGGTAGCGCCAAACGACTTCGGCGTCATGCGACAGGCATCTCGCCCGGACCGTCGTGCGTCTTGCGCCGCAACATGGGGTTGCGGGCAGCACATAGGCCATTCGAACTATGGCGCCTCGCGCTAGAACGAAGTGGCTATCGTTGCTTTCCGGCGAATTCTTTAGAGTGCCTCTCAGGGCATTTCACCACGATGACGTGCCGCCACGGACCGTTTTATCGCCGACCATAGCGAGTCCCACATCATGCAGCCGACGCCAGCCATGCCGTTCCCGAGGACGTCCAGGCGATGTGCGGAACGGCTTTCCCTGTTGTCGCCGGCCATGGAGGCCTGACGCATGGAATCGCGCCAGCGACTGCTCCCGCGCCTGTTCATCGACGTCGTCCTGCCCAGCACGATCGCCGCACTGGCACTGGTGCTCGCGCTGTGCGTGCAGCAGACGCACACCATGAGCGAACGTGCTGAGACGGCCATCGCCTTGCGCCTGGAGCGCCTCGCTGGCGAACTGGGCAACGGCATCACCAATTCGCCGCAGGCGGTGCTCGATCGCGCCTTGCACGATGGCGAAGCCGACCAGTTGCGTCGCGTCGAGCTGCACCGTCCCGACGGGAGCCTCTTCGGCAGCGGCGCCGCCATGTCACAGGGCGGCACGATCTATCGCAGCGAAATGCACGGAAGCGGCGATCCGCCGTCGTGGCTGAGCATGCAGGTGGATACGCGTCCGCTACGCATGGCACAGAGCCTCGTGTGGTTGCTGGGCTGCCTGTGCGCTGGCGGCATTCTCGTGCTGGCCTGGCTAGCGCGCGTTACCTTGCGCCATCACGTGGTTGACCCGTTGGCACGCGTGCAGGACGCGCTGCATGAAATGGTCAATGCGCGCCCACCCGCCATCGATGCCGAACCCACCGGGCCAGAGTTCAACGATATCCGCCTGACCCTGCAACGCCTGTCCGAACTGCTGGAAGAACAGCGCCGCGACTGGAGCACGATGCAGCACGACAACGCCGTGGAGGCGCTTGATCGACTGCGCCAGAGCCAGGCCGCCACGCGCAGCAAATCCCAATTCATCGCCCTGGTCAGCCACCACTTCCGCCAGCCGCTCCAGGCCCTCGAGCTGTTCGCCGCCGGGGTAGACAGCGGGAGCGAAGAAGAGCGCCAGTCGCTGTTCCAGCAGATGCGCACCAGCATCGCCGCCATGACGCGGCTGCTCGGTGCCTTGCTGGAGATTTCGCGGCTCGATGCCGGTGTCATCGCCGTCAAGCCGACGGGTTTCTCGGCCGCCGAGCTCTTCATGCGTGATCGCACCTCGCTCAACGACCAGGCCGCCGAGCATCACGTCACGCTGGTCTGGCGCGGCAGCCACCATCAGCTGCATGGCGATGCGGACGTGGCGGCCAGCCTGCTCTACCAGTTGGCCAGCAACGCCATCGCCAATGCGCCCGAAGGCCGTGTACTGATCGCCGCACGCCGGCGAGGCCAGGCCGTGCGCATCGAAGTACGCGACAACGGCCCGGGCATCGCCGTCATCCATCAGCAACGCATCTTCGAAGAGTTCGTGCAGCTGCAGGCCGGCGAAATCGAGCGCCGCGGCGGCTACGGCCTTGGCCTTGCCATTGCCGAGCGCCTCGCCCGCCTGCTCGGCACGCGTATCGGCCTTCGTTCCGAGCCTGGCCGCGGCAGCACCTTCTGGTTCGAGCTGCCGCGCATGCCGGTGATGGAACGCAACTCCACGCCCCGCAAACAGACCTCGCCCGCCTGGCGGCAGGCCGGCTGACCCTGACCCACTCTGCCCCACCAACTTTTGTAGGAGCGCACCCAGTGTGCGACCGCAGCGTCGGGACTAGCCACGCATGGGGTTGCCGCCACGCCACTCCAGCGTGACGGGAGGGCCCTTCACACCGCCCCCTATTGCGCCTGACAGTCGTCGTCCACCAAGGCAAAAAAAAGGACTTGCGCTGACGCAAGTCCTCGATGCTTTGGTGGGTCGTCCGAGATTCGAACTCGGGACCAATAGATTAAAAGTCTACTGCTCTACCGACTGAGCTAACGACCCATCGCCAAAGGCAAGCCCGTAATTTTATGGGCTAGAGGCCGATGGCACAAGCAAAACCCGTTCAGGCATAGCGCGTCGGGTCGGGCAACCCGGCCATCTTGAAGCCCTGCGCGCGCAGGTGGCAGGCATCGCAATGGCCACATGCGCGACCCTCGGCATCGGCCTGGTAGCAGCTCACCGTCTCGGAGAAATCCACGCCCAGGCGCTGGCCCTCGCGTGCAATGTCGGCCTTGCTCATGCGCATCAACGGTGCATGGATGCGGATACCCGCCCCTTCCACGCCAGCTTTGGTCGCCACATTCGCCAGCTGCTCGAACGATTCGATGAAGGCGGGGCGGCAGTCGGGATAACCGGAGTAATCCACCGCGTTCACGCCGCACCAGATGTCCGCGGAGCCCAGCACCTCGGCCCAACCCAGCGCGATCGACAACATGATGGTGTTGCGCGCCGGCACGTAGGTCACCGGGATGCCGGAATCACCGGTCTGGTCGAGCGGCACGTCGATATCGGCGGTGAGCGCCGAGCCGCCGATGGAGCGCAGGTCCACCTGCACGGTCTTGTGCTCCACCGCGCCGAGCATGCGCGAGACGCGCTCGGAGGCAGCCAGCTCGGCGCTGTGGCGCTGACCGTAGGCGACGCTCAGCGCGTGCACCTGGTAGCCCTGCTCACGGGCGATGGCGATGGTGACCGCCGAATCCATGCCGCCGGAGACGAGCACGACGGCCTTGCGGGGGGACGATTGAGACATGGGCAGATCCACTCCTGGGTTCAGGCCGGTGATCCGGCCGAAGTGCGCCACCGGCAACACAGGCCGACGCGCGGAAAACTATTGTCGCGGCAAGGGCGGCACCGGGAAAGTCCCGCGCCGAATACCCGCGATGCCCATTACCGGACAAGATCCGCTGGAGGCGAACGCGCGCGCCCAGGGAAACTCAGTGGCCGGGTTCGTCATTCCACAGCAGCTTGTGCAGCTGCAGCTGGAACCGCACGTCGAGCTTGTCGTCGATGATCCACTCGGCCAGCTGGCGCGGCTGGACCGCACCGTGGACTGGCGAGAACAGCACCATGCAGCGCTCGCTGAGCTTGTGCTCGGCAACCACGGCGCGCGCCCATTCGTAATCGGCGAGACTGGCGATGACGATCTTCACCTGGTCATGCGGCAGCAGATGGTCGATGTTCGACCACAGGTTGCGCTTGGCTTCGCCGGAATCTGGCGCCTTCAGGTCCATTACCTTGCGTACGCGCGGATCGACCGTGGAAACGTCTAGCGCACCCGAAGTCTCCAGCGACACGTCGTGTCCGGCGTCGCACAGGCGCGTCAGCAGGATCAGGCAGCGCTTCTGCGCCAGCGGCTCGCCACCGGTCACGCACACATGCCTGGCGCCATGCGAGGCCACCTCGGCCACGATGTCGTCGATCGACCGCCAGTTGCCGCCGTAGAACGAGTACTCGGTATCGCACCACACGCAGCGCAGCGGACAACCCGTCAGGCGCACGAACACCGTACGCCAACCGATCGCGTCGGCCTCACCCTGTATCGAGTGGAAGATCTCGGTGATGCGCAGTCGCTCGGTCTGCGCTGGCGTGGTGGATGCCACGCTCGTACTGCTACTGCTCACACCGTCAACCTCAGTTGGCCGACGACTGCACCTGCAGGCGACGCAGGCGCTCCTGGGCCAGGCCGGCGGCCTTGGAACCCGGGAACTTGGCGGAAACGTTCTTCAGCGTGGCTTTGCCTGCGTCGACTTGCTTGAGCTCGATCTGGCTGTAGCCGACCTTGAGCATGGCGTCGGGCGCCTTTTCGCTCTGCGGGAACTGGCTCAGCAGCCGCTGGAAAGCCTCCAGCGCCACCGAGTAGTTCATGGTGACGTAGTAGGACTCGCCCAGCCAGTAATACGCATTGGGCAACAGCGGACTGTCGGGATACTGCTGGATGAAGCCGCGGAAGCCACGCGACGCTGCTACATAGTCGCCGCCACGCAGCGCCTTGAAAGCCTCGTCATACGATGCCTGCGCACCGCCCGCATTGGCCGGCGCCGCAGCGCCCTTGCTGTTGTTGGCAGCGGCCGCGCCTGCCGCAGCACCTGCGGCCGCAGCCGCGGGCTTGCCGCCCTTGCCCGCATCCGCTGCGGGGGCGGTGGCTGGCGCCTGGGGCGCCGGGGCCGCAGCCGGTGGCGGATTCGTGTTGGCTGCATTACCCGGATTGTTCGTCGCTGCACCGGCACCGCCTTCGAGGCGGCCCAGGCGCGAATCGATATCCACGTACTGCGCCTTGTTCTTGTCGTTCGCTTCCTGCAGCTGGTGCTGCAGTTCTTCGATCTGGCCCTGCATCTGCTGCAACTGCGACTGCAGTGCCTGCACCTGGTTCACCAGGCTCGTGCCGCCCTGGTTCTGGTTCTGCGCCTGCTGCTCGAGCCGCGATACGCGGTCGGCGAGGCTCAGGCGGGAATCCTGCGCGAATGCCGGGACAGCAAAAAGCATGGCGGACGCGATCGCGCCCGCCATGCCCATCCTGGCCGTAAAACTGTTAGCCAGTGTCTTCTTCATTACTTCGCCGTGTAGACGATCTCGACGCGACGGTTCTTGCTCCAGCAGTCTTCGTTGTGCTCACGGCACACCGGCTTTTCCTTGCCGTACGAGATCACGTTGATCTGGCTGGCCGAGCCGCCGTTCGACTGCAGGGCGCTGGACACGGCGTTGCCGCGGCGCTCGCCGAGGCCGAGGTTGTACTCGCGGGTGCCGCGCTCGTCAGCATTGCCTTCCAGACGGATCTGCGCCATCGGGCGATCCTGCAGGTACTTGGCGTGGCACGCCATGATCTGCTGGAACTCCGGCTTGATTTCGTCCTTGTCGAAATCGAAGTACACGACGCGCTGACGCAGGCAAGCGTCGGTGTCGAGGTCAGCCGGGGTGTACTTGGTCGGGCCGGAAGCCGGGGCGGTCACCGGAGCCTGTTCCGGCTGCGGCTGCGGCTTGACTTCCTGCTTCTTCGAGCATGCGGCCGCGCCAACGCAGAGCAGGGCGACCAGGGCGACGCGAACGGTCTTATTCATGGTGGACGTTCCTTCAAACGGGTTTGAGTTCCGACAGTCAGTAATGATTGCGGTTTCGGGACAGTTATCGCCGGTGAACCGGCTGTTATTTTGACATTTTTGCTGCCGGCGGTGCGCTGTCTCGCAACCACCTGACCCGCCAGCCGCGACGGATTGCCACGGCCAGCAAGCTGTTTTGACCCGGATTGTGTCGTTTTATGGCTTCACGCCCGGATCACATGACCCCAACGCTCTCGCGCCAAGGCATGAACTGGTCAACGTTGACGATAGGGACCCCAAGCCGGCTCGCGAACATCGCCATCGGCCAGCACGAGTCGCTGCCGCACCAAGCCATCGGCCGATACGGCGTAGAGGACACCACGTCGACCTTCGGAGGCGGCATACAACAGCATGCTGGCGTTAGGCGCGAAACTCGGGGTTTCGTCGATCGGACCCGGCGAGATGAAGCGCACCTGCCCACCCAGACTGCGATCCATAATGGCGATACGATACACGTTCCCGTTGCCCTGCACCATGGCGATCTGCTTGCCGTCATAGCTGATCGAGGCATTGGCGTTGAACTGGCCCTGGAAGGTGATGCGGTCTGCCCCACCACCGCCCGCAGGCATCTGGTAGAGCTGCGGACGACCCGAGCGGTCCGAGGTGAAGATGATGCTCTGGCCGTCCGGCGTCCAGCGGGGCTCGGTGTCGATGGCCAGGTTATTGGTGAGGCGGGTCTCGGCGCGCGAGCCCACGTCCATCACATAGATCTCCGGATTGCCCTGGTACGACAACGCCAGCGCCAGCTTGCTGCCATCCGGCGACCAGTTCGGCGCACCGTTGATGCCCTTGGCACGCGCAGAGATCAGCTGGCGCGAACCCGTCGTAATATCCTGCACGTAGATGGCCGAATTGCCGCTTTCGAACGACACATAGGCGATCTTGCGGCCATCCGGCGACCACGACGGCGACAGCAGCGATTCGCGCGAACGCGCCACTACCTGCGGGTTGTAGCCGTCCGAATCGGCCACGATCAGCGAGTAGGTGGTGTTGTTGCCCAGGCCCACGGCGGTGATGTATGCGATGCGGGTCCAGAACGCGCCGCGCACGCCGGTGATCTTCTCGTAGATCGCATCGGCGATCTGGTGGGCCACGCCGCGCAGGTCGCCGGCCGGCGCGGTATACGCCTGGGCCAGCAGGCTCTGCTGCTTGTTGACGTCCCACAGTTCGTATTCCACCCGCAGCATGCCGCCGCCGGCATCGCTGATGCGACCGATGGTGAGGTAGTCCTGCTTGAGCAGGCGCCAAGTCGCGAAATTGACGTCCGAGCCCTTGGACGGGGTCTCGACGATTTCGCTCTTGGCCAGCGAACGGAATTTGCCGGAACGATTGAAGTCGTTGCGGATGACGTCGGCCACGTCGGTCGGCAGCGGAGCGCCACCGGCCTGAGCGAACGGGACCACCGCGATCGGCGTGGCGGTCTTGAGGCCACCGACGATGTCGACGTTGAGCGACTGGGCTGCTGCGGGACCCGCGATCAACGCGGACACGACGAGCAGAACGAGAGCAAGGCTTGAGCTCAGTTTACGCATGGGCTTCATCACTGCGGCCTGAAAGTGAAATCGATTTGACGCTGGAATACGCTTTCGAAACCCTTGTAGGGCAAGGGCTGCGCGCGCAGGACGGCATTTTCGATGGAGCGTTTGCCGACTTCGTCATAGGGACAGCTCGAGTCGACCTTGGCGCTCATCACGTCGCCGCCCGGCAGCTGCACGATGTGCACGATGCACGGCGTGTTCGGCATGTTATCCGGGCGTAACCAATTCTGCGTGACCGCGTTCTGAATCGCGGCCAAATATTGCGCCAGCAGGCCGGCATCGGGACCGTTATTGCCGGTCTGCCGCTGCGCGGCATTGGGCACATTGGCCAGGCCATTGTCCTGGGCGTTCTTCAGGTCTTCCATTTGCTGCTTGGCCTGCTTGGCCTTGTTGTCCGCACGCTTGGTCTGCTGGTCGGCCGCGTCCATCTTGGCGAACAGCTCATCGAGCTGCTTCTGCTTTTCCTGCTTCTGCTTGGCTGCCTGGGCGTCCAGTTCAGCGGCGCGCTGGCGCTGCTTTTCTTCCTGTTCCTTCTTGGCGTCCTCGGCCTTCTGCAAGGCATCGGCCACGACCTTCTCCTGGTCCTTGGTGTCCGGATGCTCGGGCGGCGGCGGCAAGGTCTTCACCTTGGGCGCCTCGGGAACGGGCGGCGGCGGCACGGTCGGGGGCGGCGGCACGGTGTCGGGCACCGGCTTCACCTTGACGGCCTTCGGCGGCGGGGCGCCGGTCGGGCCGACCAGGGTCGCCTCGATGATCTCGCCCGGGAGCTCGATCGGCTTGGCGCAGGCGATCGGGTTCCAGCTGGCCGGCAGATGCAGGGCCTCGAACACTTCCTCGTAGAACGAGCACGGAACCACCGCGAGGGCGAGAAAGCCCACGATGCCCAGATGCAGGATGGCGGAAAGAACGACCGCCTTGGATGTGCCCTTAGGGGAGTCGGCCCTCATTTCTTGCTGCCCGACTCCGGCTGGCTCATCAGACCCACCTTGGCGACGCCGGCCTGTTGCAGCTGGGCCAGCACCTGGTACACGCCGTCGTACTTGCCATCACGGTCACCGGCCACGAGCACGCTGACCTCTGGGTTCGCCTTCACGAAGGCGCCCACCTTGGCCTGCATGGTCTGGGCATCGATCGGCTGCTTCTTCTCGGTGCCGAGCGTGAGATACAGCTGGCCGTTGTGGTCGACCGAGACGATCACCGGTTCCTTCTTGTCCTGCAGCGACTTGGCGTTGGCCTGCGGCAGGTTCACGTCGACGTTGGCGTTGAGCATGGGCGTGGCGACCATGAAGATGATCAGCAGCACCAGCATCACGTCGATGTAGGGAACGACGTTGATCTCTGATTTCAGCTTGAGGCGCTTGTGGCGCGCAGAGCTACGCATCACTCAGCTCCTTAAGCCGTCGGGTCGTCGGTCTGGATCTGACGCTGCAGCACCGAGGAGAACTCTTCCTGGAACACTTCGTAGCGGGAAGCAACGCGTTCCACTTTGTTGGCGAAACGGTTGTAGGCCCACACGGCCGGGATCGCGGCGAACAGGCCCATCGCGGTGGCGATCAGCGCTTCGGAAATGTGCGGTGCCACCACGGCGATGGTGACGTCCTTCATCTCGCCCAGGCCCTGGAACGCGCCCATGATGCCGATGACGGTGCCGAACAGGCCGACGTACGGGCTGATCGAACCCACGTTGGCGAGAAACTCCAGGTTGCGTTCGAGGCGACCGATCTCGCGAGTGCCGGCCACGCGCATGGCGCGCTCGGAGCCCTCGATGACGATGCGCATGTCATGCGTCTTGCGCTGGCGCTGGCGCACGAATTCGCGAAAGCCCGACTCGAACACCGTCTCCATGCCGCCGTTGCCGGCACCGCGGTTGCTCACCTCGCGGAACAGCTGGGCGAGGTCGGCACCGGACCAGAAGCGCTCCTCGAAGCCCTCGGCCTCTTCCATCGCGGACTTCAGCTGCTGGTGCTTGCGGATGATGATCACCCACGAGAGGAACGAGAACACGAGCAGCACCAGCATGACCGCCTGCACCAGCACGCTCGCCTCGGCGATCAGCTTGAAAATGTTGACTCCACTGTTCATTGCTCGAAGGTTCTCCAGCGCACGTGCTTATTGAGGGGGAAGGCCGGGGATGAGGTCGGCCGGGATCTGCACCGGACGCATGCGGTTGACGTCGACGCACGCCACACGCACCGTCGCGCGGATCAGCTCCACGCCGTCCGCCCGGCGGATCGTTTGGGCGAAAAGGATACTGGCTGCGCGTCGCTCTTTGACTTCAACGCTTACCGACAGTTCATCATCCAGCAGGGCCGCCCTGAGGAAGTCGATCTGCATCTCGCGGACCAGGAAGGCCAGACCGGTGGCTTCCTTCACGGAAGACTGGCTGATGCCCATGCCCCGCAACCATTCGGTGCGGGCACGTTCCATGAAGCGGAGGTAGCTGGCGTGGTAGACCACCCCGCCCGCGTCGGTATCTTCCCAATAGACGCGCACCGACCACTGGAATGGGTCGGTGGCGATGGCAGGCGAGTTGTCAGACATCGGCGTTGCCGGCAGTGAAGAGATCGGCGGAACTGGGCTGGCGCGGTGGCGGGGTCAGGCCCAGATGGCGCCAGGCCTTGGCGCTCGCCATGCGGCCGCGCGCCGTGCGGATCAGGAAACCCTGCTGGATCAGATAAGGCTCGACCACGTCTTCAAGCGTGCCGCGATCTTCGCTGAGCGCGGCAGCCAGCGACTCCACGCCCACCGGGCCGCCATCGAAGCTCTCGATGATGGTAGAGAGCAAGCGGCGATCGAGTTCGTCGAAACCCTCCGCATCCACCTTGAGCATGTCCATCGCCGCGCGGGCCGCGTCGCGCGTGATCTGTCCGTTGGCGCGTACCTCGGCGTAATCGCGTACGCGTCGCAGCAGGCGGTTGGCGATACGCGGCGTGCCGCGCGAACGACGCGCGATCTCCTGCGCGCCTTCCGGCTCGCAGGTAATGCCCAGGATGCGCGCCGAGCGCCGCACGATGGCGGTGAGCTCGTCGGGCGTATAGAACTCCAAACGCTGCACGATGCCGAAGCGGTCGCGCAGCGGCGCAGTGAGCAAGCCGGCGCGGGTGGTGGCGCCGATCAGCGTGAAGGGTGGCAGATCGAGCTTGATCGAGCGGGCCGCGGGGCCCTCGCCGATCATGATGTCGATCTGGAAATCCTCCATCGCCGGATAGAGCACTTCTTCGACCACGGGCGAGAGACGATGTATCTCGTCCACGAACAGCACGTCGTGCGGCTCGAGATTGGTCAGCAGGGCTGCCAGATCCCCTGCCCGCTCCAGCACCGGACCGGACGTCGAACGCACATGGACGCCCAGCTCATTGGCGATGACGTGACTGAGCGTCGTCTTGCCCAGGCCCGGCGGGCCGAAAATAAGGACGTGGTCGAGTGCGCCGCCACGCTTCTTGGCCGCTTCGATGTAGATCGACAGCTGTTCGCGTACCGCCTGCTGGCCCAGATACTCGGCCAGCCGTTTCGGACGGATGGACGCCTCCAGGGCTTCGTCGTCCAGCTGGGACGCGGCGGTAACGATGCGGTGTTCGGTCATGGGGAGAAATTATGGCAGACCGGGATGACGCAGGCATTGAAAAATGCCCGCCCTGCCAAGCCCCGCAAAGAAAAAAGCGCCCGCGGGCGCTTTTTCTTCAGATCTCGACCTGCGCGCCCAGCTCAATCAGGCGATTGCCCGGAATCTGGAAAAACGCCGTCGCCGGCAGGGCGTTGCGCGCCATGAAGGCAAACAGCTTGTCGCGCCACAGCGCCATGCCCGGACGGCGGGCGTCCGCGATGATGGTTTCGCGCGACAGGAAGAAGGTCGTATCCATCATGTCGAACGGCAGACCCACCTTGGAGCACTTGGACAGCGCCAGCGGGATGTTCGGATCCTCGGCGAAGCCGAAGCGCAGCTCCAGGCCGTAGAAATCGCCGCCCAGCTCGCTTACCTCGATGCGTTCGCCCGGATCGGCGGCCGGGATCTCCAGCATTTCGACCGTCAACAGCACGTTGCGCTCATGCAGCACCTTGTTGTGCTTGAGGTTGTGCAGCAATGCGTGCGGCACGGCGTGCTGGTTGGCGGTGAGGAACACCGCCGTGCCCGGCACGCGCAGCGGCGGGTGTTCGGCGATGTTCTCGATGAAGGGCTGCAGCGCGAGGCCGGACTGCTTGATCTCGCGCACCACCAGTTCGCGACCGCGCCGCCAGGTGGTCATCACGATGAAGACGCCGACGCCGAGCACCAGCGGGAACCAGCCGCCGTATTCGATCTTGATGAGGTTCGCGCCCAGGAACGACAGGTCGATCGTGAGCAGCAGCACACCGGCGAGGATGACCGTCAGCAGGCTCCAGTTCCACTGGCGACGCGCGACGATCAGGGCGAGGATGGTGGTGATGGTCATGGTGCCGGTCACGGCGATGCCGTAGGCCGCGCTCAGGTTCTCCGAGCTGCGGAAACCGAGCACCGCCGCCAGCACCATCACCAGCAGGAAATTATTGACCCACGGCACGAAGATCTGGCCGGACATCTCGCGCGAGGTGTGCACGACCGGCATGCGCATCGAATAACCGAGCGACATGGCCTCGCGCGTCATCGAGAACGCACCGGAAATCACCGCCTGCGAAGCAATCACCGTCGCCACCGTGGCGAGGCCGATCATGGGATACAGCAGCGTCACGGGGACGAGCTTGTAGAACGGATTGTCGATGGCTTCGGGATGTTCAAGCAGCAACGCGCCCTGCCCGAAATAGTTGAGCACCAACGCGGGCAGCACGAAGCTGAACCAGGCGATGCGGATCGGACGCTTGCCGAAATGGCCCATGTCTGCATACAGCGCCTCGGCACCCGTCAGCGCCAGCACCACGCCGCCCAGCGCGATGAAGGCCTGGAGCCCATGACTGACGAAGAACTTCACGCCATACATCGGATTGAGTGCCCACAGCACGTGTGGGTTGCGCGCGATCATTTGCACGCCGAGCAGCGCGATCACGATGAACCACACCACCATCACCGGACCGAACAGCCTGCCGACCCGTTCGGTGCCATGGCGCTGAAGCGCGAACAGGAAGAACAGGATCACGGCGGTGATCGGCACCACCCAATGCCCGAGGTTGGGTGCTGCCACCTTGACGCCTTCGACGGCGGAAAGCAGCGAAATGGCGGGCGTGATCACGCCATCGCCGTAGAACAGCGCCGCACCGAAAATACCGATGATGGCCAGCAGCCAGCGCTGCCTCGGCTGGCTGCCCACGCTGCGCAACGCCAACGCGAGCAGCGCCATGATGCCGCCCTCGCCCTTGTTGTCGGCGCGCATGATGAAAACGACGTACTTCAACGACACCACGATGATCTGCGCCCAGAAGATGAGCGACAGCACGCCGTAGATGCTCTCCGGCGTCGGCTTCATGCCGTCATGGCTGAGCGTGGTCTGCAGCGTATACAGCGGGCTGGTACCGATGTCGCCGTAGACCACGCCGATGGCGCCCAGCGCCAGCGCAGCGAGGCGTCGCTTGGCGTCGGCGTCCGACAGGCCGTGGGTGGAATCCGGGGTCACGTGTCAGTTTCCTAGTGCGGCGCGCAGCGCCTTGCGGATGATCGATTCGGCGGTATCGCCCTCGGCGGCCACCTTCTGCACCAGGCGGGTGACTTCCGCCGGCTTGTAACCCAGTTGCTGCAGGGCAACCGTCGCCTCGCCAGCGGGGTCAAGCGGCGCACCGTTGGTGACGGCGCTCGTGCCCGGCAGTGTGACGGCCAGGCCATCCACGCGATCGCGCAGCTCCACCACCATGCGTTCGGCCGTCTTTTTGCCGATGCCGGGAATCTTGGTGAGGGCGACCACATCGCCAGCCTGCACGAGGCGGGCGAAATCGTTGGTGGATACGCCCGACAACACGGCCAGCGCGATCTTCGCGCCAATGCCGCTGACCTTCTGCAGGTTGCGGAACAGCGCGCGCTCGGCCTCGTGCATGAAGCCGTACAGCGCGACGCTGTCTTCCTTCACGGCGTAATGCGTGAGCAGCGTGACTTCCTTGCCGGTGGGCGGCAGGTCGTAGATGGTGGACATCGGGGCTTCGAGCTCGTAGCCGACGCCACCCACCTCCACCAGCAGCCACGGCGGCTGCTTGGATACCAGAATGCCGCGAAGACGACCAATCATCGACGCCTCCACGCGGTACGCGGAATGCCGACACGCTGCAGGCTGGCGCGCGTATGGGCATGGGTCACGGCGATCGCGAGCGCGTCGGCTGCGTCGGCTTGCAACGGCCCCTTGAGTCCGAGCAGGACACCGATCATGTGCTGTACCTGGGTCTTGTCGCCTCGGCCACTGCCGACCACGGCTTGTTTGACTTCTGTCGCTGCGTACTCGTGCACCGCGATTCCCTGGCTGACCACCGCACAGATCGCGGCTCCCCTCGCCTGCCCCAGTTTCAGTGCCGAATCGGCATTGCGCGCCATGAATACTCGTTCCACGCCGCACTCATCCGGTCGATGGGCGGCGATGATGGCACACAGCTCGTCAAAGATGCGTTTCAGGCGCAGGGGAAAGGTGGCCTCGCCGGCTACCGCCAGCGCGCCATGGAAAACGTGGGACAGCTTGCCGCTGGCGTCGACATCGATGATGCCGACACCGGTGCGTTGGCTGCCCGGATCGATGCCGATGATGCGTGTCATAGGTATGGCGTCGCCGGGCATGGCGAACGGCAGGACGAGTTAGCTCGCCGCCTCGGCGGGCAGCAGCGCGTTGTGCGAAACATCGCTGACGTCGTCGAGGCCGTCGAGTTTCTCGAGCAGGTCGAGCAGCGGTTCCAGCGCCTCCTCGGGCACGGGCACGCGGTTGTTCGGGCGCATGCCGACGCCGGCGTGCTCGGCATTGAGGCCGGCCGCGGCGAGTGCCTGCTGCACGGCTTCGAAATTCTCCGGCGCGCACAGCACAATGCTTTCGCCGTTTTCGTTGACGACGTCATCGGCGCCGGCTTCGAGCGCAGCTTCCAGCACCTTTTCCTCAGCAGCTTCATCGCCACCGGTGGCGAACGCGAGCTCGCCCAGGCGGGAGAACTGGAATGCCACCGAGCCGGAGGTGCCGAGGTTGCCGCCGTGCTTGGTCAGCGCGTGGCGCACGTCGGCCACGGTGCGGGTCGGGTTGTCGGTGAAGCACTCGATGATGAGCGCGACGCCGCCGGGGCCGTAGCCTTCGTAGCGCAGCTCTTCCATCGACGCGCCGCCATCGGCACCGGAGCCGCGCTTGATCGCGCGCTCGATGGTGTCCTTGGGCATGTTGGCCGACAAGGCCTTGTCTACCGCCGAACGCAGGCGCGGGTTGAGCGAAGGGTCGGGCACACCGGCACGCGTGGCGACGGTGATTTCGCGGATCAGCTTGGTGAACACCTTGGCGCGCTTGGCGTCTTCGGCGTTCTTGCGACCTTCGATGGACGGGCCTCTACCCATGGCACTTCCTGCAGTCTGGCTTAACGGACAAGACGCGAATTGTATCGCTTTGGGGCGGGAGGCTAGCAAGCCGCCGGATCAAGCGCCGGCGCCGGCCCGTGTGCCGGGGCGGTCGAAATGGCCGGTTTGCAGGAATTGCGTGACCTGCCGCGCCACCTCGGGCACGAACAGCAGCCCGGTGTGGTTGGATTCCACCACGCAATGATCCGTGATGCCCGGCAGGCGCGTCTCATCCACGGTTACGCAGCCATCGTTGTCCCCGTCGAACTGGCCGATCATCGCGCCCAGGCCGAGCGAGACCCTGCCTGCGACCACGCCGACGTCGCGCGGCCCCGTCCAGCGCTCGAAACCGTGTTCGAGCAGTTCGCGGTTGTGGCCCAGCAGCACTTCGCCGCCCTTGCCCATGCCGGCGAAACGGCGGGCCGCCGCACTGCCCTTCAGCGGCGAGCCCAGGCAGACGATCCGGCCCGGCGGCAGTTGTGCGCCTTCGGAACACGTGCGCAGCGCCAGCAATCCGCCCAGGCTATGGCCGACCAGATGCACGGTGTGACCATCCTCGGCCAGCTCGCGCATGCGGGCCTGCAACCGACCAAGGATGCGCTCCTGGGTGGTCGCCACGCTCATGTAGTCGAAGCGATGCACGCGAAAGCCCGCCTCCATCATCCGACGGTGCAGCATGAGGAGCGCGAAACCGCGCATCCACAGGCCGTGCAGCAGGATTACTTGGTCGGACATGGGAAAACCGGACTTCCATCGGCGTGAAAACGAACGTCCGGGCGGCGGCGCCTGCCCGGACGTCTAGGGAGTCCATTCTGCACGGAAAGTTGCGCAGGAACAGCGACGAGGCGCGCTGAACACCCTGCGTCACGCTCGACGCCTGTCACTCCGGCCTGCGCCGGAATGACAAGTCGAAACCTCAGGCCGGCTTGGCTTCGGTCGCGACCTTGACGTGCAGTTCCTTCAACTGCGCATCGGCCACTGGCGACGGCGCGTCGGTCATCAGGTCTTGTGCGCTGGTGGTCTTGGGGAAGGCGATCACGTCGCGGATCGATTCCGTGCCTGCCATCAGCGCGGCGATGCGGTCGATGCCGAAGGCCAGGCCGCCGTGCGGCGGCGCGCCGAACTTCAGCGCCTTCAGCAGGAAGCCGAACTTCGCCTCGGCCTCTTCCGCACCGATGCCGAGCAGGTCGAACACCGTGCTCTGCATCTCGGGGCGATGGATACGGATGGAGCCGCCGCCGATCTCGTTGCCGTTGAGCACCATGTCGTAGCCACGGCTCACCGCGATGGCCGCATTGGCGCGCAGATCGGCGACGTCGTCGACCTTGGGCGCGGTGAACGGGTGATGCAGCGCGACGAAGCGCTTTTCTTCCTCGTCGTACTCGAACATCGGGAAGTCGGTGACCCACAGCGGTTTCCAGCTGTTTTCCACCATGCCGCGATCCTTGCCGACCTTCAGGCGCAGCGCGCCCATGAAGTCGGTGACGGCCTTCCAGCTGCCGGCGCCGAAGAACACCATGTCGCCGCTCTGCGCGCCGGTGCGCTTGAGCACGCCTTCCAGCGCCGCGTCGTCGAGGAACTTCGCCACCGGCGAGTTGATGCCCTCGCGGCCCTTGGCGAGATCATCCACGCGCAGCCAGGCCAGGCCCTTGGCGCCGTACTTGGCGACGTATTCGGTGAGCTGGTCGATTTCCTTGCGGGTGAAGGTGGCGCCGCCCGGCACGCGCAGCGCGGCGACGCGGCCGTTCGCATCGTTCGCGGGCTCGGCGAACACCTTGAACTCCACGTGCTTCACCGCGTCGGCGATGTCCACCAGTTCCAGCGCGATGCGCAGGTCCGGCTTGTCCGAACCGAAGCGACGCATCGCCTCGGCCCAGGTCATGCGCGGGAACGTGGCGTCGAGCTCGACGTTCTGCACTTCCTTGAACACGTGGCGGATCAGTTCCTCCACGAAATCCTGCACGTCCTTTTCTTCGACGAAGGCGAACTCGAGGTCGAGCTGGGTGAATTCCGGCTGGCGATCGGCGCGCAGGTCTTCGTCGCGGAAGCAGCGGGCGATCTGATAGTAACGGTCGAAACCGGCCATCATCAGGATCTGCTTGAACAGCTGCGGCGACTGCGGCAGCGCGTAGAACTGGCCCGGATGCACGCGGCTGGGCACCAGGTAGTCGCGCGCGCCTTCCGGCGTGGCCTTGGTGAGAATCGGCGTTTCGATGTCCTGGAAACCGCGCGCATCGAGATAACGGCGCAGCGCCTGCACCAGCTTGATGCGCGTGCGCATCATTTTCTGCATTTCCGGGCGGCGCAGGTCGAGGTAGCGGTAGGTCATCCGCATGTCCTCGTTTGGATTCTCGTGCAGCGCGAACGGCAGGTCCTTCGCGGCGTTGAGGATCTCCACGTTGTCGGCCAGCAGTTCCACCGTGCCAGTGCGCAGCTTGTCGTTCACCGACAGCCGCTTGCGGATGGTGCCGGTGACGCGCAGGCAGTATTCGTTGCCGATCTCGCCGGCCACGGCGAAGGCAGCGGCGTTCTCGCGCTCGATCACCACCTGGGCGATGCCCTCGTGGTCGCGCAGGTCGACGAAAGCCACGTGGCTCTGCAGGCGCAGGGTGTTGACCCAGCCACAAAGGGTGACGGTCTGGCCGACCAGTGCCTCATCGATGAGGCCGCAGTAATGCGTGCGCATGCGCTTGGAACTCCGGGCCGCAGGGCGGCGTGATGCGTGGACAAGAGGACCCGGAATGTTAACACCGGTGCACCCGGTGGCGGGCGTTTGGGCGCGGCTGCATGGCCACGCCCAACGCCCCGGAAAGCCCATTTACCAGCGGCGATCGACCGAGAAGAGTCCGCGGCACCCCCGGTTCACCCACACGCCGGCGCGGTTCCAGCCCCAGCTGTAGCCCTCCTCGCACGGCGAGCCGGACAGCTGGCGCAGCAGTCGCACCCGGCCCCGGCCGCCAACGTCCACCTGGCAGAACTGGTAGCGCTTGTCCCCGCTTTCGCAGGAGAAACGGATCTCCCGATCCCAATCCGGGCCCGGGCGCCAACCGCCGTCGTCATCATCATCATCACGGGGCGGACGATATCCCGGCGGCGGATAGTAGCCCCCATCGGGCGGACGGTAACCGCCGCGTCCCATCTCCACGAACTGGCCACGGCAGCCGCGATCGACCCACAAGCCGCCGCGGTCCACGCCCCAGGTCTGGCCCCGGGTGCACGGACTATTGGATTCCTGCCGGATCAGTTCCGCGTCGCGCCACGGCACCTGGCACCGGGTGAATCGACCGTCGTCGCTGCCGCAACGAACGGCGTCGCGTCCCTGCGCGTGCGCGGCCGGCGCGGCCATTCCCAAAAGACCGATGGCGAGGCCGGCGGCGACGCGCATCAAGCCCGTACGTATGCGAAACATGGATTCCCACTCCTGCGGTGACGTGGCGTCACGCTAGCGGGCGCATCATCAACCAAGATTGAACATCTTGCGATGCCCTCGCAGGAATCTGCACGCCGGCAACGCGGCGTTCAGGCAAGCGCCTCAGCTGTCGCTGGACGAACTGGGCGCCGGCGCGGGAGCCGGTGCAGCGGCGGGCGCCCCGCTGTCGCCGGCGAGGTTGCGTTTCTTGTCCCCATCCTTCTTGAAGTCGGTTTCGTACCAGCCGCTGCCGGCGAGGCGGAAGCCGGGCGCGCTGACACGGCGCTTCACTTCGGCGACATCACAGGCCGGGCAAACCGCCGGATCAGGGTCGGACATCTTCTGCAGGCGGTCAAAGCGATGGCCGCAGCTGCTGCATTCGAATTCGTAGATAGGCATGAAAAACTCCGCAATCCAGCCAGCGCATCTGTCGTGCCGTCGGGGCGCGCGCTGTCAGTGCTGCATTATCGAGGCGCAGGGCCCAAATTCAATGCGGCGTGCTCAGCAGAGCAATGCAAGCACTACCAGCACGGCAGCCTCGGTCAGCTCCGTCAGCGCCCCACAGGTGTCGCCGGTCATGCCACCCAGCCGGCGCAGGCAGGCCAAACGCCAGAATGCGAATACGAGCGTCGCGGCCAACAGCGCCCAAAGGCCCGGCCGTCCGCCGATCAGGCAAAGCACCAGTGCCAACGCCAGACCGGCAAGGCTGGCAGAGCGGGGCGCCGCCACCAGAGCGCTGCCCAAGCCACCGCTGCGCACATAGGGCGTGGACACGAACGCGGCGGTCAGTACGGCGCGACCCAGCAACGGCGTGAGCCACAGCGCGACGCCCGGATGCGGCAGGCTCGCGAGCGCGGCGAACTTCAGCAGCAACACGAGCACGACCGCCGCCACGCCCATCGGGCCGCTGCGCGGCTCTTTCATGATGGCCAACGTGCGTTCGCGATCGCCCAGACCGCCCACCCAGGCGTCCGCGCTGTCGGCAAGACCATCCAGGTGAAGCGCGCCGGTGAGCGCGACCCACGCCAGCAACAGCAGCGCCGAAGCCAGCAAAGGCGGCGCGGCAGCGAGCACCCAGCCGAACGCCCACAACAGCGCGCCGATCAGCCATCCCACGACGGGATACCAGGCGAGCTGCGTCCGCGTGCTCATGCCATCAAACACGCCTGCCGGTACCGGCAGGCGGGTAAGAAAGCCGATGGCGGCAAGCAAGGCGCGAATAGGGGACCGCCTATGCGACTGACGAGGACGCCCATTCGAGCGTATGCAGCGAAGCGTGTGGCACCTCGATGCCGGCCATGTCGGCGAAGTCACGGCCTTCCGCTTCGCATCGCAACAGGCGGATCGCGCCGCCGTGAGTCATCACGAGCACGCGCTGCGATGTCGCCTGCACCGCAATATCGTCCAATGCCGCGCACAGGCGCTGGCGGAATGCGGCAAACGTTTCGGCTCGCGGCGGAGGATGGGACACGGGGTCGGCCCAGAAGCGCGCCAGGGCATCGCCCTGCTCCTTTGCCAGAGTCTCGATGGGTACACCCTGCCAATCGCCGAAGTGGTACTCAGCAAGCCGCGGGTCCACGCGCAACGGCACGCGACGGGCTGCCGCCAGCTCGCTGGCAAACTCCGAACATCGGCGCAACGGCGAGGTGACGATGGCATCCCACACACGCCCGAAGATCGCCGCGCGCAGCTGGGTCCAGCCCAGCGGACTCAGCGCGTCATCCAGTTGCCCGCGATAGCTGCGCTCTCCGGTGTCCCCGTGGCGCAACAAGTCGATACCCGCGTGCTTGCCGATCATGCGCCGCTCACTCCCGCTTGCGCGAAGGTCGCCATGCGCGAATGGAGTTCGCAGGCCAGGCGCATCAGCGGCACCGCGGCGGCCGCTCCACTGGCTTCACCCAAGCGAAGGCCGAGATCGAGCAGAGGGTCCGCTTCGAGCGCAGCGAGGAGCCGCGCGTGTCCGCGTTCGCGCGAACGGTGCGCAAAGAACATCCACTCGCGGCAGCCAGGGTTGATGCGCACGGCCGCGAGGGCCGCCGCCGTGGTGATGAAGCCATCAACCAGCACGGGCAGGCCTTGCTGCGCGGCGGCAATGTAGGCGCCGCAGAGGGCCGCGATCTCGAAGCCACCCACGCGCGACAGCCATGCCAGCGCATCGTTATCGACCGGATACTGCGCCAGCGCGCGCTCGATCACCGCCGCCTTGTGCTGCACACCCGCCGCATCCAGGCCGGTACCTGCGCCGGCAAGCAATACAGGCGACTCATCGAGCAGAGCACACGCCAGTGCCGCCGCGGACGTGGTGTTGGCAATACCCATTTCGCCGCCGATGAAAAGCTTGGCGCCCGCCGCCTGCGCAGACGCCACGCTTTCGGCACCGGTGAGCAGCGCGCGTTCGAGCTGCACGGCGCTCATGGCCGGCCGCTCGCAGAAATTGTGGGTTTGCGGCGCGATGATCGCCCGTCGCACTTGGGGCCATTCACCAGGATCGTTCACCGTCCCCAGGTTTACCACTTCGAGCATCGCGCCCAGTGCACGCGCGAGCACGCTGATGGCGGCGCCGCCATTGGCGAAGTTGCGCACCATCTCGCCGGTCACGACCTGCGGAAAGGCCGACACGCCCTCGGCCGCGACGCCATGATCGGCCGCGAAAACCGTGATCCACACCTGTTGCATCGATGGCAAGGTTGCATGTTGCAAACCTGCCAGCCGCACAGCCAGCGTCTCCAGGGTGCCCAGTGAACCGGGTGGTTTGGTCAGCTGCGTCTGATGCTCGCGCGCACGCTGCCTGCTTTCCTCGTCAATGGCAAAACACGGTTCAACCAGCCAATCACGGCTCATGCAAGGCTTCCTTTGATGGCCAGCGGCAACCCCGCCGCAACAAACAGCACCGTTTCACACTTGCCGGCAAGCGCCTGGTGCAAGCGCCCCGCTTCATCCACGAAGCGGCGCGTCAGTTCGCCCAGGGGCACCACGCCGAGCCCCACTTCATTGCTGACGAACAGCACTTGGCCAGTGAGCGATGGCAGGACATCGAGCAACGCATTGCGCTCGCTCTCGAAGCGCAACCGGTCTTCATGACCGAGCAGATTGCTCAGCCACAAGGTGAGGCAATCCACCAGCACGCATCGTCCTGGACGTGCATGCATCTTCAACGCAGATGCTAGCGCCAACGGCTCCTCGACGATGTGCCACTGCCCGGGACGGCGCGAGCGATGGTGCGCAATCCGCGCCGCCATTTCATCGTCGTGCGCCTGGGCAGTCGCGATGTAGACCACATCATGGCCGGACGCCATGGCCATCCGCTCCGCCAACGCGCTCTTGCCCGAGCGGGCGCCGCCGAGGATCAGCGTGCGCATGCGTGCGCTCCGCGTATCGCAAGCATGCGCCACAAGGCCGTGGTATCGAGATGTGCTTCCACGGCGTCGGCGAGCCGGTCGATGGCAGCTTCGCGCTGGGCACGCACGTCGATGGCGACGGCTTCGCGCAAGCCTGCCCAATCGAGCAGCGCGGAGAGTGCGGCGGGATGATCGAACAAGCCGTGCACGTAAGTGCCGAGGATCTGGCCGTCGGCCGTGACGGCCCCGTCAGGTCGCCCGCCATCCAGCAGGCTGGACGGCTTATTCAATGCGGGGCCTTCGCTTACGCCGCAATGGATTTCATAGCCCGTCATCCGCGCATCTCCCAGGAGCAGCTTCCCCTCCACGCTACGCATTGCCTTATGCGCGTCGAGCGTGGTCTCCATGTCCAGCCACCCCAGTCCTTCGCTCGAGCCTGGTTCGCCCTCGATGCCGTAGGGATCATGCACGAACCGCCCCAACATCTGGAAGCCACCGCAGATGCCGATCACTTTGCCGCCATAGCGCAAATGCCGGGCGATGGCTTCCGTCCAGCCCTGCTCCCGCAGCCAGGCCAGATCCGCCCGCGTGGACTTGGAACCAGGCAGCACGATCAGGTCACACGCAGGAAATACCTCACCGGGCCCGATGAAACGGCAATCGACCTCCGGATGCGCACGCAGCGCATCGAAGTCGTTATGGTTGCTGATCCGTGGCAACGCCGGCACCGCCACGCGCAAGCGCGCTTGCATCTTGCAAACGGACTCGCGTGGCAGCGCATCTTCCGCCTCCAACTGCAGGCCATGCAGGTACGGCAGCACGCCCAGCACCGGCTTGCCGGTCTCGCGTTCGAGCCAGTCCAGCCCGGACTGGAGCAGCGAGATATCACCGCGGAAACGGTTGATGACAAAACCCGCTACGCGCGCCCGCTCGCTTTCCGACAGCAGCGCCAGCGTGCCGACCAGATGCGCGAAGACACCGCCACGATCGATGTCCGCCACGAGCAGCACCGGGCAGTCCACGGCCTCCGCATAACCCATGTTGGCAATATCCCGGTCACGCAGGTTGATTTCCGCCGGACTGCCTGCGCCTTCCACGATGATCGCCTCGTATTGCACCGCGAGGCGACCATGCGAAGCGAGTACGGCGTCCATCGCGACGCGCTTGTAGTCGTGGTAATGGCGCGCATCCATGTTGCCGATGGCGTGGCCATGCACGATGACCTGCGCGCCGACATCGCTATTGGGCTTGAGCAGCACCGGATTGAAATCCGTGTGCGGCATCAGGCCGGCCGCCTGCGCCTGCACCGCCTGCGCGCGGCCGATCTCGCCTCCATCCATGGTCACCGCCGCATTGAGCGCCATGTTCTGCGGCTTGAACGGCGCGACGGCCACGCCATGCCGATGCAGCCAGCGACACAACGCCGTCACCAGCGTGCTCTTGCCTGCATCGGACGTGCAGCCTTGAACCATCAACACCCGTGCGCTCATCGCAACGTCTCCAAGGCAAGGCTGGCCAACGCGGCATCGAGCCTGGCGAAGGCGCCATCGTCACCCGGCAGGCCGAAACGCAGGCTGGCCGGCATGCTGAAGCACCGAGTCAGGATGCCCTGCCTTGCCAGCGCGACGTGCACGGCCTCGGCGCGCTCGTCACACCACCACTGAAAGAACGCGCAGCCAGCCGTCGGCACGAGACCGTGGGTTTCCAGCAGCCGCGCGAGGCGTCTACTGCAGGCATGCAGACGCTCCCGCGCCATGACGTGCCAAGCCTGATCGGCCAGTGCATGCCTCAGGACGTAACGGCTTGGGCCGCCTACCGCCCATGGGCCGAGCCGTTCGCGCAGCGCAGCGAGCAGTGCGGGAGATGCAGCGACGAAGCCCGCACGCGCACCCGCCAGACCGAAGAATTTGCCGGCAGAACGCAACACGACCAAGCCCTCCATAGACGATGCCGCGCACAGGCTTTCCGACGGCGTGGCATCCATGAAGGCCTCGTCCACGACCAGCCAGCCGCCGCGTGCCGCGAGCTGCTCATGGCAGGCAAGCAGGTCGGCCCGATCGAAGCTCTCCCCACCGGGATTGTTTGGATGAATCAACACGACCACGTCGAAGCGACCGGCGTCCGCCAGCAATGCCTGCGCCGGCAACTCCTCGACCTGATGGCCCTCGCGTCGCCATGCATGCGCATGTTCGTTGTAGCCGGGCGCAATTACGCCGACCCGCGATGCCTCGCGCAACAGCGGCAGTGCCTGTATCGCCGCCTGCGAACCGGCAACGGGCAGCACGCGTGGCGCGCCGTAATAGGTGCAGGCCACCTCATCGAGGCCGTCATTGTCTTCCGGCAATCGCATCCACTCCGCAGTCGGCACCGCTGGAACAGGCCATGCGAACGGACTGACGCCGGTCGAAAGATCGAGCCAGGTTTCCTCGGGTATGCCGTAGCGAAGCGCCGCATGCCGCAGCCGTCCGCCATGCTCAAGCATGCAGGCCTCCCGACCACGCCCAGCTGATCGCGGCCATGCCAAGCACCCAAACAACCACGCTGCGCCTTACCAGGCGAAGTGCCCGCACGATGGTATCGGCGTCCGGCACATCGCCCTCGCCAAGGACGGGACGCGACTCCCACGAACCGTCGTATGGAGCCGCGCCGCCCAGCCTCACACGCAACGCCCCGGCGCCTGCGGCCATGACCGGGCCGGCATTGGGGCTATCCCATGCGGGCGCCTGATTGCGCCAGCAGCGCCATGCACGCGACGCATCGCCAGCGAGCATGTACGCCAGCGCCGTCAGTCGCGCGGGCAGAAAGTTGAGAACGTCGTCCGCGCGCGCAGCCATCCAGCCGAACCGTTCGTAGCGCGCCGTGCGATAGCCCCACATCGCATCGAGGGTATTGGCCAGACGGTACAGCACGGCCCCCGGCGCCCCCAGCAGGGCAAACCAGAACAGTGCGCCGAACACGGCGTCGTTGCCATTCTCCAGCACCGACTCGCTTGCCGCCGCAGCGACTTGCGACGCGTCGAGTGCATCGGTATCGCGGCTTACCATGCGGCTGACAGCGGCGCGCGCCGCATGAAGATCACCCGCGCGCAGCGCACGCGCCACCGGTGTCGCGTGCTCGCTCAGGCTGCGCAGGCCGATCGCCAGATAAAGCACGACGACGTCGAGGGCGAAGCGCAGCCATGGCGGCGCCAGGGTGCCCAAGCATACGACCGACACGATCGGCAACACGGCCACGCACCAGCCGAACACGCCGGCCCAACGGCGATCGCCATAGAGTCGCGATTCGATCGCCTGAGCCAGACGTCCAAACGCCACCAAAGGGTGATGGCGTCGCGGCTCGCCGAGCCATGCGTCCAACACCAGTGCGGTCACCATGGCCAGCGCCAGGCTCACGGGAGAAACAGGCCGATCGCCGCGGCGACATTGGACGGAAAGTACAGATGCATGAAGCTCGCCGTCATGCGTCGGTGGCGATACACACCTTCGCTGCTGGGGCCACCATCCGGATTGACCGCCAGTACCAGCGGTGCCGCCTGGATATTCGCGTGGGCGTAATGAAAGGTATGCCCGCGCAACTCGCCTTCGGGCAGCGCAGCGACCTGCATGCCAAGGCCACCGAGCTTCTTCTGCATCGCGGCGCGGCCGGGCAGCAGGCCAGCCATTGCAAACGCCTCACCTTCCGTGTTGCTGAGTGAGTCCAGCGCGTAGAGCATGCCACCGCACTCGGCAAGCAACGGCCGGCCGGCTTCCACGTGCGCGTGCAGCTCGCGTTTCAACTGTTCGTTTCGCGACAAGGCTGGCAGATGCAATTCGGGATACCCGCCAGGCAACCACACGGCATCGCAGTCTGGCAGGCCATCGCCAGCCAGAGGCGAAAAGAAACGGAGCTCGGCACCGGCTTCGCGCAAGACATCGAGATTGGCCGGGTACAGGAAGCAGAACGCCGCATCGTGCGCGACGGCGATGCGCCTTCCACGCAAGCCACTCGGCACGGCGATGGACGGGGAAGGCGGAAAGGCCACCGGTGATGGCAACGCGTCCGACGCATGGAGCGCCCACGCATCGGCGAGCGCATCGAGTCGCGCATCGATGTCATCCAATTCACCCGCAGACACCAACCCAAGGTGACGTTCCGGCAACGCCATCGCAGCATCGCGTGGCAAGGCGCCGAGCCAGCGTAACTCGCCGGGTACGCTGCCGGCCAGCAACTGCGCATGATAGGCACTGCCGACGCGGTTGGCCGCCACGCCAAACATGTTGAGCCCCTCGCGATAGCGGGCAAGCCCCAGAGCCAGCGCGCCGAAGGTCTGCGCCATGGCCGAGCCGTCGATCACCGCCAGCACGGGCAGACCGAAGCGTTGCGCGAGATCAGCGCTCGACAGACCGCCGTCGAACAGACCCATCACGCCTTCCAGCAGGATCAAGTCGGCCTCGCCCGCCGCCTCGTACAAACGGGTGCGCACATCCGCCTCGCCGTTCATCCACAGGTCCAGCTGATACACCGGCGCGCCGCTTGCACGCTCCAGCACCATCGGGTCGAGAAAGTCGGGCCCGGTCTTGAATACGCGCACGCGCCTGCCATGGCGCGTGTGCCAACGCGCAAGTGCAGCGGTGACCGACGTCTTGCCCTGCCCCGACGCGGGCGCGGACACCATGAGTGCGGGACAGTGATGCGTTGCCTGAGTCATGTCGCTAGAGCTCGATACCTTTCTGTGCCTTGATGCCCGCCTGGAACGCATGCTTCACCACGCGCATCTCGGTCACCGTGTCGGCCAGCTCCACCAGTGCATCCGGAGCGCCGCGCCCGGTGATCACCACGTGCTGTTGCGGTGGACGCGCCTTGAGCGCTTCGCAGACCTGCGCGCTATCGATATAGCCCTTCACCAGCGCGATGTTGAGCTCATCCAGCAGCACGAAGTCGTAGCGCGCGTCAGCGAGCATGGCGGCGGCGAGCTGCCAGGCCTTGCCGGCGGTGGCGATGTCGCGCGACTTGTCCTGCGTTTCCCAGGTATAGCCCTCGCCCATCACGTGATAGTCCAACTCGTCGGGAAAGCGCCGGAAGAACGCTTCCTCGCCGGTCGAGAAGCTGCCTTTGATGAACTGCACGACGCCGCAGTGGAAACCGTGCCCCAGTGAGCGCGCCAGCATGCCGAATCCTGACGAGCTCTTGCCCTTGCCGTTGCCGGTGTTCACCACCAGCACGCCACGTTCGATGGTGGCGCTGGCGATCTTGCGATCGACCAATGCCTTCTTGCGCTGCATGCGCTCGCGATGCCGTTCTTCTGCGGTCATCGCGTCGACGGGTTCCACGTCGTCGTTCATGCTCAGGCTTCCTGGTGGCGTGGCGCGTGCGAGTGTGCCGCAAGTCGCGCACACGCGGCGTGCACGACCAATGCGACCGCGATGTAGCTCATCGTGGTGCGCACGAACAGCGGCCCCCACTGCCACAGGCGGGCAAGGTACTGCGCGGCATTCGGATCAGGATAACGGCCACCCAACCAGTAGAACGAACCGTTGGAGATCGCGAACGACACCATGGCCGCCAGCAAGGCGACACCGAACGCACCCGCCAGCGAACGGGGCTGTCCGGTGAGCTTCGGCGCATAGCCGCGCCCGGCATACCACAGCACGCCATAGGCCAGCGGCAGGAAGGCGTACGCCGCAGTGACACAGAAATCGCTGACACCGGCATAGGTGATCGATACCCAATCGAGCGCCACGGCCAGCAACAGCATCGCCACGAAGGCCCCATGGCGGCGCAGGTAGACGCCGCCCAGGAAGAACACCGCCATCGACGCGTCCGGCAGGTGCAGCATGTCGCCGACATGCTTGAAGCGCGTAGCCATCATCACCAGCGCGAACAACAGTGCGAGCGCGGTGAAGCGTGGAGCGGCAAGCATCTTCATTTCTTTACTCCTACTCAGGGAAAAAGACGGGGCCGATCGCACCGGCCCCGCACTTGGTTCACGGAGCCGGCTGGTAGCGCAGCGTCAGCATGGTGTTGCGGCCTGGCTGGTTGTAGTACCAGGCGGTTTCGTAGCCCTTGCCGAAAGCGTTGTTGAGCGCGAGCTGCACCTTCAGGTCGCGCGTGAGCGCATAGGCCACGCGCAGATCGGTGATGGCATAGCCGCCGAGCGCATGGCGATTGGCCAGGTCGTCGTAGCGACGCCCCGATACATACCAGCTGCCACCGAAAGTGAGATCGCCGAAACCGCGATCGACATCGACGCGAGCCATCTGGCGGGCTCGCCGCGGCAATAGATTCCCGTCGTAGTTCGTCGACTTGTCGCGTGGATCCAGCCAGGTGGCTGTCGTTGTCACCAGCCAGTCCCCTACGCGTCCGCTCACTACGCCTTCGGCGCCACGGATGCGCGCCTTCTCGACATTGCCCGACAAGCCGATCGAGGCGTCATAGGTGATCAGGTCGCTGACGTTGTTGCGGAACGCGTTGAGCGACCAGTAACCCCAACCGTAATTGCCGCGCAGGCCGAGTTCGATGTTCTGCGACTTCTCCGGCCGCAGGTCGGCGTTGCCGTAGCCCGGGTAGTACAGCTCGTTGAACGTCGGCGCCTTGAACGCTGTGCCGTAGCTGGCGGTGACGCGCAAGGTACTGGTGAAATCCCAACCCCACAACAGGCTGCCGGTGTTCTTGCCGCCGAACTGGCTGTTGTCGTCGCGACGCACACTCGCCTGCACCGACTGGCGACCGAAGGTTTGCTGCCACTGCGCGAACAGGCCGCGGTTGATGCGGCTGTCCACGGCGTAAGCCGTGCTGCTGTCCACCTCGTCACGCTGCCAGTCGAAGCCGCCGGTCAGCAGGCCGCTCCATGCACCCATGTCCGCCTGCAGCGAACCAACATCGCGATGCGTGTCGAAGCGGTCGGTGTACATGCCATGCAGGAAGTCCTTGCTGAAATCGCCGCTGGTGCCGGCACTCACCGTTACGGTCACGTCCTTGGTGGGCCGGTAGTGCACGCGGCCGCCCACCACCTGCGTCGCGCTCTCGTCGGAATCGCTGTAGTTGCCGTCATACCAGTTGTGGCCTTCGCTGCGAAACAGGCGTGCATCGGCGTCCCACTGTTCGCTGAAGCGATAGCCGGCCTGCAGGGTCACAGCGGTATTGCGGTAGCCGTCCTTGTCCGGCTGATCGGCAAAACAGGCGGCACCGGCTT
Source organism: Dyella jiangningensis (assembly GCA_000632805.1). Taxonomy (GTDB): domain Bacteria; phylum Pseudomonadota; class Gammaproteobacteria; order Xanthomonadales; family Rhodanobacteraceae; genus Dyella; species Dyella jiangningensis. Next base: position 3,408,578 of record CP007444.1, read on the forward strand.
CCGCCGCGCCGACACGGCAGGCGTTGATGCCGCGCGTCTGATCGTGCGACGCCTCCAATGCATACCAGCCATCTCCGACCTTGCCGCCGAGACCGGCCGAACCGGCGAGATGGCTGTAGCTGCCCACTCCGAGGGTAAAGCTGGGCACGAAGGCGCCCTCCGGACGACGGGTGAAGATCTGGATCACGCCACCGATCGCCTCCGAGCCATACAGGCTGGAGAACGGACCACGCACGATCTCGATGCGTTCGATCTGCTCGACCGGGATGTCCTGCAGCGCGGCATTGCCCAGCGTGGCCGAGCCGATCTTGATGCCATCGACGAGCACCAGCACGTGGTCGGATTCGGTGCCGCGCAGGAACGCACTGGTCGCCTTGCCCAGGCCGCCGTTGTTGGACAGCGCCATGCCCGGCGTGCCACGCAGCAGGTCCGCCAACGACGCCGGCTGCAGCCGCTCGATGTCGCTGCGATCGATCACCGTGACCGCGGAAAGCGTCTGGTCCTGCGTCTGCGACGTGCGCGTCGCCGTCACGACGACACCGTTGAGATCCGCCGCCTCGTCGGCGAACGCAGGGGAAAGAACAACCAGGAGTGCCGTCGCCAGGATGGAACGACGGACCCATATCGGATGGATGGCCAAAACAATGCTCCTCAACCGCGCCTGCCCGCGCGGAACGCAAGGGAAAAAGACAGGCGGAGGAGTGCGTGGCGGCCGTGCGAAGGCACGGCATCCATGACATGGCCCACCGCCTGTCTGGTCGTACCTCGAGGCCGGTCTCCGGGCTCACGAACCAGGACGTCATGTCCTTGGGAACGACGCCTTCCCATGCACGTGGCACAGTGGCTTGAAGTCGTTCCTGCGATCACAGGGATCGCGGTTCGCCTACCGTTGCGGGGGCAGCTCCGGACTAGGCGCTTTCGCGCCGCACCGGATTCCCGTTTCAACCACCGGCTTTACGCAGGCGGTCACCTCAGGCGGGAAGGATGGTAGCAGAGGGATGGAGGGTGGTGTGGTTTGGGGAAAGTTGGGATTCGCTCGGCGATTGTGGTGTTGCCCGGGGGATATCGGTGGCGTTTGGCTTGGTCTTTCCAGGGCATCCCCGTGGATGGTCGCCGCCCGAAACATCTCCTCTCCTTTTGTAGGAGCGCACCCGGTGCGCGACAGCTTTGCGCCTCGGTCTGCACGTTTGGTTTTTGCTAGAGCCTGTGTGGCCTTCGGTTGTCGTGCCACCGCGAACATACCGCTTACGACCGAAGGAAGTCCCTGTGGGACGCAGCGGGCGTTTCGACGTCCTGCCGGCGACGCGAAGCTAGTCCCGTGGGGCGACGCGAAGCTAGTCGCGTGGGACCGCCGAGTCACTTTTCTTTTGCTGGCCCACGCACGCGCTCCTGCGCATGCGTGAGCAAGCAAAGAAAAGTAACCCGGCCTTCGACAGAAGGCCGGAAGCCCGCCGCAGGCGAGCCAAGTCGCGATCACCAACAGGCAAGGCGCCAGGCGCCATTTTGAAATACCGAACATGAAGACCGGCGCGAGGGGCTATCGCGCACTGGATCCATTCCTACAAAGAAGAATGGCAGCGATGTCCACCTCCGCGAATACAAAAACGCCCGCACTGCAGCACAGCGCGGGCGTCTCACAACACCATCAGCAATAAAGCGTCACTGCTTGCTGAAAACCAGGTGTCCGTGTTCTGCATCCACCACCACGGTGCTGCCCGCCTCGAAGCGTCCTTCGAGAATTTCCTTCGCCAGCGGATTCTCCAGCTGCTGCTGGATCGCCCGCTTCAGCGGACGTGCGCCGTACACGGGGTCGAAGCCTACGTTGCCGAGCAGGTCCAGCGCCTTGTCGCCAATCTCGAGCTGGAGCTGCCGCTCCGCGAGACGCTTTTCGAGATAGGCCAGCTGGATCTTCGCGATCGCGCGGATCTGCTTCTTCTCCAGCGGACGGAACACCACCAGCTCGTCGAGACGGTTGATGAATTCCGGACGGAAGTGCGCCTGCACCACGCCAAGCACCGCCGCCTTCATCTGCATGTAGTCGGCTTCGCTGTCGCCCGCATGCTCCTGAATCATCTGCGAACCCAGGTTCGAGGTCATCACGATGACGGTGTTGCGGAAGTCCACCGTGCGGCCCTGACCGTCGGTCAGACGTCCGTCGTCCAGGACCTGCAGCAGGATGTTGAATACGTCGGGATGCGCCTTCTCCACTTCGTCCAGCAGGATCACGCTGTACGGGCGGCGACGCACGGCTTCGGTGAGATAGCCACCTTCTTCATAGCCGACGTAACCCGGAGGTGCGCCGATCAGGCGGCTCACGGAGTGCTTTTCCATGAACTCGCTCATGTCGATGCGAACCATGGCGTCCTGTGTGTCGAACATGAACTCGGCCAGCGCCTTGCAAAGTTCCGTCTTGCCCACGCCAGTGGGACCGAGGAACAGGAACGAGCCGTACGGCCGGTTGGGATCGGACAGGCCGGCGCGTGCGCGACGGATCGCATCGGACACCGCACGCACGGCTTCGTCCTGGCCTACCACGCGCTTGTGCAGCGCCGTTTCCATGTGCAGCAGCTTGTCGCGCTCGCCTTCGAGCATCTTGTTGACCGGAATGCCGGTCCAGCGTGACACCACCTCGGCGATTTCCTCCTCGGTGACGCGATCCTGCACCAGCTTGAAATCCTGCTTTTCGGCAGCCTGCGCGGCAGCGAGCTGCTTTTCCAGTTCCGGCAGCTTGCCGTACTGGATCTCGCTCATCTTGGCGTAGTCCTGCCGGCGCTGCGCGGCTTCCAACTCCAGGCGCGCTGCCTCGATCTGCTCCTTCACCTTGGTCGCGCCCTGCAGCGCGGCCTTCTCGGACTTCCAGATTTCGTTGAGGTCGGAGAACTCGCGCTCCAGCTTCTGGATGTCCGTATCGAGGTCGGCCAGGCGCTTCTTCGACGCCTCGTCCGTTTCCTTCTTCAGCATTTCGCGCTGGATCTTCAGCTGGATAAGGCGACGCTCAAGGCGATCGAGCTCTTCCGGCTTGGAGTCGATTTCCATGCGGATGCGCGATGCGGCCTCATCCATCAGGTCGATGGCCTTGTCCGGCAGCTGGCGATCGGGAATGTAGCGATTGGAGAGCGTGGCAGCGGCGACGATGGCCGGGTCGGTGATCTCCACGCCGTGGTGTACGGCGTAGCGCTCCTTGAGGCCGCGCAGGATCGCGATGGTGTCCTCCACGCTGGGCTCGCCGACGTAGACCTTCTGGAAGCGGCGCTCCAGCGCGGCATCCTTCTCGATGTACTTGCGGTATTCGTCGAGCGTGGTCGCGCCGATGCAATGCAGTTCGCCGCGCGCCAGCGCAGGCTTGAGCATGTTGCCAGCGTCCATCGCACCGTCGGCCTTGCCGGCGCCGACCATGGTGTGCAGCTCGTCGATGAACAGGATGATCTGGCCTTCGTTCTTGGCCAGGTCATTGAGCACGGCCTTCAGGCGTTCTTCGAATTCGCCGCGGAACTTGGCGCCCGCGATCAACGCGCCCATGTCGAGCGCCAGCACGCGGCGATCGCGCAGGCCTTCGGGCACTTCGCCTTTCACGATGCGCTGCGCGAGGCCTTCGACGATGGCGGTCTTGCCCACGCCCGGCTCACCGATCAGCACCGGATTGTTCTTGGTACGACGCTGCAGCACCTGGATGGTGCGGCGGATTTCCTCGTCGCGGCCGATCACCGGGTCGAGCTTGCCGCTCTCGGCGCGCGCGGTGAGGTCGATGCAATATTTCTCCAACGCCTGGCGCTGGTCTTCGGCGTTTTCGCTCTGTACTTTTTCGCCGCCGCGCAGCTTGTCGATGGCGGCTTCCACATTGGTCTTGGTCGCACCGGCAGCCTTGAGCGAGGCGCCGAGTTCGCCCTTGTCTTCCAGCGCTGCCAGCACGAAAAGTTCGCTGGCGATGAACTGGTCGCCACGCTGCTGCGCAAGCTTGTCGGTGAGGTTGAGCAGGCGCGTCAGCTCGTTGCCGACGTGCACGTTGCCTTCCTGCCCGCTTACGCGTGGCAGTCGTTCGAGTTGTTCATTCACGCGCTGGCGCAACGCGGGCACGTTGACCTGCGCCTGCGTCAGCAACGGCGCGGTCGAACCGCCCTGTTGCTCGAGCAGCGCTGCCATCACGTGCACGGGTTCCAGCATGTTGTTGTCACGTCCGACGGCGATCGATTGCGCGTCCGCAAGCGCTTGCTGGAAGCGCGAGGTGAGTTTGTCCATCCGCATGGGTTGTCCCCTCATCAATAGGATTTGGCGGCCTGGCCGCCACTGCCTTGTGAGATGCGGCTCATCGCCATGTGATTCAAGCGTTGACGCCGCCTGCCATGGTGCGGCATTTCAGCCGCCGTTGTACGTCCATAGCTTGCCTTCACATTTGCCTTGCTAGTCTCGCTTTCGTGTCATCGCCCTCACCGCTCTCCGCTATGTCCGCCATGCCGCCTCTACCGGCTCCGCCTCTGCCTGGCGTGGACGACCGCTGGGCCATGTTTCTGGACGTGGACGGCACCCTTGTGGATTTCGCCAACGATCCCCGCCAGGTCGCCGTCGACGCGAGGTTGCGCGAGCTGATCGAAGACTTGCACGGCACCCTCGACGGCGCGCTCGCCCTGGTAAGCGGGCGCAGCCTCGATGACCTGGACGACCTGTTTGGCCATCCACCCTGGGCGATGGCGGGTCTGCATGGACTGGAACTTCGTGGCGCCGACGGTCGTTATCGCGGCGTACACATCGGGATGGCGCGCAGGATGCGGGTGCGCGATATCGCCGGGTCCATCGCCGCGCGTCTTCCCGGCGTGACGCTGGAAGACAAAGGTATGGCGGTGGCCCTGCACTGCCGCGCCGCGCCGTGGCTGTTCGACGCGCTGCGCGAAAGCGTGGAGGCGATGCTGCCCGCGCTGGCCGGATACGAGATGCAGCCGGGCAACCAGGTCATCGAACTCAAGCCCGAAGGCATGGACAAGGGCAAGGTAGTGGCGACCCTGCTCACTGCCCGGCCGTTCCATGGGCGCCAGCCGGTGTACCTCGGCGATGACCTTACCGACGAACACGGCTTCGCCACGACCAACCTCGAAAGCGGATTGAGCGTACGCGTGGGTTATCGCGAACCCAGCCTCGCCCGCTATGCCTTGCCTGAGCCCGCCGCCGCGCGGGCCTGGCTGTTCCGCGTATTGCACGCGCTCAAGCATGGAGCCCTCTCGCATGCCCATTCCTCAGGAGGAATCGCCTGATACCCAGTCCAGCTTGGCGCTGGGTGTCATCGGCAACGGCAGCGTTGCCGCACTGATCGACGGGAAAGGCCGCATCGTATGGTGCTGCCTGCCTCGCTTCGACGGAGATGCGAGCTTCTGCGCGCTATTGTCGCCACGGTGTGAAGGTGGCGACTGGACGATCCAGCTCGAAGATTTCGAGCGCGCCGAGCAGCATTACATGGTGAACACCGCGGTGCTGGTCACCCGTCTGTACGACCGACAGGGCGCCGGCGTCGAGATCGTCGACTACATGCCGCGCTTCCGTACCCGCGGGCGCTTCTACCATCCGGTGATGATCGCGCGCCGGGTGCGCCCTATCGGTGGCGCGCCGCGCATCCGCGTCCTGCTTCGACCGCTGTGCGACTACGGCGCCAACCGTCCGCTGACCACCTCCGGCAGCAACCACATCCGCTTTCTGCTGAGCGGCGTGGTGCAGCGGCTCACCAGCGACGTTGCCTCGCCGATGATCGAACGCGGCCTGCCCTTCATTCTGGAGAAGCCGGCCCACTTCGTGTTCGGTCCTGACGAAACGCTGATGCACAGCGCCGCGGACTTCATCCACCACACGCTGGAACGCACGCTGGCCTACTGGCGCGAATGGGTGCGCAACCTTTCCGTTCCCTATGAATGGCAGGAAGCGGTGATCCGCGCCGCGATCACCCTCAAGCTGTGCCAGTACGAGGCCACCGGCGCCATCGTCGCAGCGCTCACTACGTCGATTCCCGAATCGGCCAATTCCCAACGCAACTGGGACTACCGCTTCTGCTGGCTGCGCGATGCCGCCTTCACCGTCCGTGCGCTCAACCGCCTCGGCGCTACGCGCAGCATGGAGGAGTACATCCGCTATGTATTCAACCTGGTAGCGGCCGATGGCGAGCGCGAGATCGGTCCGGTGTTCGGCATCACCTTCGAGCACGAACTGACCGAGACCCAGGTGGACAGCCTCGCCGGCTATCGCGGGATGGGGCCGGTGCGCGTGGGCAACGACGCGTGGCGGCAGCGACAGAACGATGTCTACGGCTCGGTGGTGCTTGCCTCGGCGCAGACGTTCTTCGATCGACGGCTGGAACACCCCGGCGACGAGCTCACCTTCCGTCGCCTCGAGCGCATGGGTCATATGGCCCTGCGCATGGCCGAAGAGCCGGATGCCGGGCTATGGGAGTTCCGGGGCCGCACTGCGATACATACGTATTCCGCCGCCATGTGCTGGGCGGCCTGCGACCGTCTCGCCCATATCGCCACCGAACTTGGCCTGGGCGACCCCGCGCAGTACTGGCACAACGAGGCGGTGGCGTTGCAGGAGCGCATCATGAAGCGCGCATGGAACGAACGGCTGGGCACGTTCGTGGATGCCTATGATGGCGAACATCTCGACGCCAGCCTGCTGCTGCTCGCAGACATCGGCTTCGTGGACGCCATGGACCCGCGTTACGTCGCCACGGTGGATGCGATCGGCGAGGCGCTCGGTCGTGGCGAATACCTGTTCCGCTATATCGCGCCGGACGACTTCGGCGCGCCGGAAACCAGCTTCAACATCTGCACGTTCTGGTACATCGACGCGCTCGCCGCCACCGGCCGCAAGGAACGCGCGCGCGCGATGTTCGAGCACATGCTGACGCAACGAAATCCGCTCGGTTTGCTTTCGGAAGACCTCGCACCGAAGAGCGGCGAGCACTGGGGCAATTTTCCACAAACCTATTCGATGGTGGGCCTGATCCAGGCCGCCATGCGCCTGTCCAGGCGCTGGGAGGACGCATTGTGATGGTAGGGCGTAGCAGTGGTGGCCAGGGACGGTTGATCGTGGTTTCCAATCGCGTGGCATTGCCGGATCAGACGGCAACAGGCGGGCTGGCATCGGCCATGCGCGCAGCGCTGCAGGAACGCGGTGGCTTGTGGTTCGGCTGGAGCGGCAAGGTGGCGCGGCAAACCGGTGGCGAGGTGCACCGCGTCAAGGACGGCATCGTGGAGTACGCCACCATCGATCTTTCGCGCGCGGACCACGACGACTTCTACAACGGCTTCGCCAATCGCACGCTGTGGCCCTTGCTGCACTACCGTCCCGACCTGGTCGATTACGACCGCAAGCATTTGGCCGGCTATCTGCGCGTCAACAACCTGTTCGCCGAAGAGCTGATGTCGTTGATCGGCCCGAACGACCTGGTGTGGATCAACGACTTCCACCTGATCCCGCTTGCGGCGATGCTGCGCGATCGCGGCATACGCAATCGCATCGGCTTCTTCCTGCATACGCCGCTGCCTGCGGCGGGCCTGTTGATTGCCCTGCCGCGCCATCGGGAGCTGCTCGAAACCCTGGCCAGCTACGACTTGGTGGGCCTGCACACCCCACGCGATCGTCGCGCGCTGGAGGAGTATTTCCTGTACGAGGTGGGCGCCACGATGCGGCGTGACGGCCGGCTGCAGACGCCGGGCGGGCGCGTGTTCCGCGCCGAGGTGTTCCCCATCGGCATCGATACGCGGCAGGTGGCCGAGAGCGCCAGCCATGCCAACGAACACGAAGAAATCCACCAGCTGCGGCAAAGCCTGGAAGGTCGTGCGCTGATCATCGGTGTGGATCGGCTCGACTATTCCAAGGGACTGCCCGAGCGATTCCATGCTTACGCGCGGCTGCTGGAGCGTTCGCCGCAGCTGCATCGCAAGGTCAGCTTCCTGCAGATTGCGCCTCCCTCGCGCGGCGGCGTGCCGGAGTACCGGCAGATCCGCCGCGACCTGGAACGCAGCGCGGGCCATATCAACGGCATGTACGCCGCGCCCGACTGGGTGCCGATCCGCTACGTCAACAACTCCTTCGCCCACGACCTGCTGAGCGGCTATTACCGTACGGCGCGCGTAGGCCTGGTCACGCCGCTGCGCGACGGCATGAACCTGGTCGCCAAGGAGTACGTGGCCAGCCAGGACCCGCAAGATCCGGGCGTACTCGTGCTCTCGCGTTTCGCCGGCGCGGCGCAGGAGCTGGGCAATGATGCGTTGCTGGTGAATCCGGCCGACACGGAGGAAGTGGCCGAAGCGCTGGGCATCGCACTCGCCATGCCATTGCCTGAGCGCCGTGCGCGTTGGCGCCGGATGATGGACGTGCTGGAAAAGCAGGACGTCACCGCGTGGCGGAATGCGTTCCTGCAGCGGTTGGCGCACTAGCTGCGCTCCATGAAAAGCCCGCCGGATCGGCGGGCTTTTGCATGAACCCAAACGTTCGAGCGCTCAGGGGCTGTGCGTCGCGCGCAAGGTGGCCGGTGCAGCGGTACTGGGCGTCGACGGTGCCGGGTTCGTTGCCGGGCTGTACCGGTAGCCGCTGTCCCGCTGCATCGGCGGTTCGCGATGATGGTCGCGCTGGAATGGCGTGTGGCCATCCGGCCCGGCCAAGGCCCAAAGGCGACCTTCGACGTCCACCCAATGCCAGTTGCCCGCCGGCACCGGCTGAGTGGAGACGGAGACGAAGTGCGCGTCGTAGTTGCCATCCGGCCGCTTCGTGGCGTCGAGCTGCAGGTTCAGGATGAACTGGCTCGCCACCGGTCGGCCATGGGATTCGGCCGGCTTGGTGATCATCTCGCTGATGTTCCGCGAGAGCAGCCGGCTCATCTGCGGTTCGAGCGACATCGCCGGCGAGGCCGAGGTGACCCTGCCTTCGGCATTGACCTGCACCAGTACAGGCAATACGCGCTGGGGGAACGGGTTCAACGAACCCGGAGACGTGGACGCCATCGCGGCGCCTCCCATGACCGACAACGCACCGACGAGCATGACGACGTGACTGCGCTTCATGCGACTCTCCCTGATGGCGATGGACTGTGGCTTCCGGCACCGTCCCCGACCCGCCCTCGCGATGCCGTCTCGCAATCTGCGCCTTTCGTCAGCCTCGCGTCAACTTTTGCTCCGGAGGCCGCATCCCACCGTCTAGGACGTCAGCCAGACCAGGCTGGCGAACCGCCCGCTTTGGGCGCCGTCGCGGCGATAGGAATAGAACCGGTCGTCGGTCCGGGTATCGAATCCGCCCCCATGGACGCTGCCGACGCCTGCGGCGAGCAGACGGTGGCGCGCCAGCCCGGCCAGATCGCACAGCCAATGGCCGGGGCGCGTGGCCGCGAAAAAGCCGGCGGCTTCAGTGTCGGAGGACACGAAAGCGTCGCGAACTTCCTCGCCCACCTCATAGCTGGCCTTGCCGATGCAGGGCCCCAGCCAGGCCATCACCTGGCCGGCCGCGGCCAGCGAGCGCACTGCGGCTTCCAGCACGCCTCCGGCCAATCCGCGCCAACCCGCGTGGGCGGCGGCGACACCGCTGCCGTCCATCGTGCAGAACAGCACCGGCAGGCAATCGGCGGTCAGGACCGCCAGCGGCTCACCGGCGTGGCGGGTGACCGAGGCATCGGCCACCGGCTCGCCGGCGCTCCTGCCGCCATCGGCGTCGAACACCTCGACGCCATGCACCTGCTGCAGCCAGTGCGGCTCCCTGGGCAGCCCCAGGGCTTGCTGTACCGCCAGACGATTGGCCCGGACAGCCTCAGGAGCGTCGCCCGCACGTGCGCCCAGGTTCAGTCGGCCGTAGAGGCCGGTCGATACCCCTGGCCCCAGACGGGTGCTGACGGCGGCATGCACGCGGGACGGCGCCGGCCAATCGGGAACGATCCAGGCCTGGCCCTCAGTCATGCGTTCACTGCCACTCGCCGGGGCCGGCCTGGGCGGTATCGGCGCGCAGCGCGTCGATCAGCGCCTGCTGGTCCGCAGGCCGTTCGGCGCCGAAGGACATCGGCTCCCCGGTCACCGGATGCTCGAACGCCAGCCGCTCGGCATGCAGCGCCTGGCGGCGGAAGCCGCGCAATGCGGCGATCAGCTCGGGCGTGGCGCCCTTGGGCAGTCTCAGGCCACCGCCGTAGAGCGGATCGCCCACCAGCGGGTGATTGATGTGCGCCAGGTGCACACGGATCTGATGGGTGCGGCCGGTCTCCAGGCTGCACTGGATCAGGCTATGCGCCCGGAAACGCTCGCGCAGCCGGTAATGGGTGACGGCGTGCTTGCCGTCCTCCTCGTCGCGCACCGCCTGCCGCAGGCGATCGCCCATATGGCGACCGATCGGGGCATCCACCGTACCGCCCGCCACCAACGTGCCCAGCACCACCGCCTCGTATTGCCGCTCCACGTCGTGGCGGGACAGCATGTCGACCAGGCCGGTGTGGGCCGCCAACGTCTTGGCCACCACCATCAGGCCGGAGGTGTCCTTGTCCAGGCGATGCACGATGCCGCCGCGCGGCAGCTGGGCCAGCGCCGGATCGTGGTGCAGCAGGGCGTTCAGCACGGTACCCGCGCTGTTGCCGGCGCCTGGATGCACCACCAGGCCCGCTGGCTTGTTCAGCACCAGCAGGTAGTCGTCCTCATGGACGATATCCAGCGCGATGGCTTCGGGCGCCAGCTCCACTTCGGTCTCCAGCTCGGCCTCGAGCTGCACCTTTTCCCCGCCGCGCAACAGCTGGCGCGGCGGCGCCTTGGCACCATCCAGAGTGACGGCACCGGCCTTGATCCACGCCGTGAGGCGGGAACGTGAATAGTCCGGGAACATCTCAGCCAAAGCCTGGTCGAACCTCCGACCTGCGGCCGACAGCGGCACGGTGGCCTCATGACGGATCGTCGTCATGGCCTGCCGCCCGGGCAACCGGTGGTTTCGGCTATCATCCCTTTTCGATCAAACATCTGAACCCTTATCCATGCGCGTAACCAAGCTGCCGGCTTTCAAAGTCTTTGTCGTGCTCGCCATCGCCCTGTCGATGAGCGCCTGCTCGATGTTCGGCCACAAGAAGGACACCAACGATACCCTCCCGGTGGACAAGCTTTACGCCAAGGCTCACGACTCGCTCGAGCACGCCGACTATTCGGCGGCCAGCAAAGCCTACCAGCGACTGATCGCGCGCTTTCCGTCCGGTGAATACAACGAGCAGGCCCAGCTCGACCTGGCCTACTCCCAATACAAAGACAACCAGCCGGACGACGCCTACTCCACGGTCAACCGCTTCATCAAGACGTATCCGACCCACAAGCATGTGGATTATGCCTATTACCTGCGCGGCCTGATCAATTTCGATCGCACCGGCGGCGCCATGGAGCGCATGCTGCAGTCGGGCGAGCCGCAGACCCGCCGCGACCAGGGCTTCAACCTGAAGTCGTTCGACGACTTCTCCGAACTGTCTCGCCGCTTCCCGGACAGCGCCTACACGGCCGATGCCCGCCAGCGCATGATCTACCTGCGCAACCTGCTGGCCCAGTTCGAGATCAACGTGGCCGAGTTCTACCTGCGCAACAAGGCCTACGTGGCCTCCGCCAACCGCGCGCAGTACGTGATCGAGCACTACCAGCAGGCGCCGCAGACCGGCGACGCGCTGGCCATTCTCACCCGCAGCTACCTGTCGATGGACCAGAAGGGCCTGGCCGACCAGACCCGCCAGGTGCTGGTCGCGAACTACCCGAACCATCCGTACTTGACCGATCCGAAGTGGCCGCATTCGCCGTCGCTGATCCGCAAGATGATTCCGTTCTCGGGCCACCATTGATCGAAGCCCGAATTGACGGAAGGCATGAAAAAAGCCGGTGGGGAACCACCGGCTTTTTGTTTGTCCATCACTTCGCTTCAACTGTGGGAGCGCACCCTGTGCGCGACAGCCTTTCGCGAAACCTCCACTTTGGTTCTCGGCAGACGGCGAAGGTACGTCTCTGCGCCGCAGTCGCGCACAGGGTGCGCTCCCACAAAAAACGGTTCTGTCAGCGCCAACCCGAGGTAATCGGATACCGCCGCTCGCGCCCGAACGCCCGCGTGGTCACGCGCGGCCCCGGCGCCGCCTGGCGACGCTTGAACTCGTTGAGCAGCACCAGGCGCACCACGCGGCGTACGGTATCAGCGTGGAAACCGTGCGCGGCGATTTCAGCCTGGGACTCCTCGCCTTCGATGAAGCGAGCAAGGATGGCATCCAGCTCGTCGTAGGGCGGCAGCGAATCTTGGTCGGTCTGGTTGTCGCGAAGCTCGGCCGAGGGCGGGCGATCGATCACGGCGGAAGGAATCGCCTCCGGCTCACCCATGCGCGCCGCATGCGCATTGCGCCAGCGCGACAGACGATAAACGGCCGTCTTGTAGACGTCCTTCAGCGGTGCGTACGCGCCGCACATGTCGCCGTACAGCGTGGCGTAGCCCACTGCCATCTCGCTCTTGTTGCCGGTCGCGAGCAGCAGGCGGCCGTGCTTGTTGGACAACGCCATCAGCGTCACGCCGCGCGTGCGTGACTGCAGGTTCTCTTCGGTGGTGTCCTCCGGCTTGCCGGCAAACGCGGGAGCGAGCGCGCCAAGGAAAGCATCCACCATCGGCTCGATGTTGATGATGTGGTAGTCGACGCCCGCCAGTTCGGCTTGCGCGCGCGCACCATCCAGCGAAAGCTGCGAGGTGTAGCGCGTGGGCATCATCACCGCGGTCACGCGCTCGGCACCCAGCGCGTCCACCGCCAGCGCCAGCGTCAACGCGGAGTCGATGCCGCCCGACAGGCCCAGCAGCACGCCACCGAATCCGTTCTTTTCGATGTAGTCGCGGATGCCACGTACCAATGCGGCATAAAGCGTCGCCTCCGACGAAGCATCCGCCACGCTTGGCCAACCGTCGGGCAGGAGCGTGCGGCTCTCGCGATCGAAATCCACCCAGAGCATTGCATCGACAAAATTCGGCGCACGCGCCGCGATGCTGCCATCGCCGTTCACCAGCAACGAACCGCCGTCGTAAACCACTTCGTCCTGGCCACCGACCATGTTGAGGTAAACGATCGCACAGCCGGTTTCCAGCGCACGCTCCTTCAGCACGCGCTCGCGCTCGGATTGCTTGGCGTCGTCCCACGGCGAGGCATTGATCACCACGATCAGCTCCGCGCCGGCGGCGGCAGCCTTCGCGGCCGGCTCCGGTTCCCAGATGTCTTCGCAGATCAGCAGACCGACCGGTACGCCGTCGATCGGCGCCACGGCGCTGTCGCTGCCCGGTCGGAAATAGCGCTTGTCGTCGAACACGCCATAGTTGGGCAGCGCCTGCTTGTGCGTGGTCAGCTCGATCTGTCCGCCGCGCAGAAGGCTCGCGGCGTTGTACACCTCGCCTTCGCTATGCGGATGGCCTACCAGCGCAGCCACGCCATTGGTGGCGCCCGCCAGCGCATTGAGTTCGCACTGGCAGGCCGCCAGGAAACTCGGGCGCAGCAGCAGGTCCTCCGGCGGATAACCACTCAAGGTCAACTCGGGAAACACCACCAGCGACGCACCGCCCTCGCGCGCCTGCGCCATGAGGTCGCCGACCTTGGCGGCATTGGCCGCAACCGCTCCAACCGGAAAATCGAACTGCGCTAGCGCGAAACGTAAGGACGACATGCCGTGGGGATCCTGGCTGTGGGACCTGAAATGATACCCGAGCCTCGACGGCGCACCGGTCGATACGCCCTTCAGCCCCGTACAACCGGGCTCCGCCGGGCCACGACTAGGCCATGGGCTGGAACAACAGCGCTGCCGCCAACGCCAACATGAAGGCCGCGACTGCCACATCGAAAATGCGCCAGGCGAACGGGCTCCGGAAGATGGGCAACAGCACGCGTGCGCCGAAGCCCAGCGACAGGAACCACACCACGCTCGCGCTGGAAGCCCCGGCGGCAAACAGCCACCGACCCTGGCCGTCGTAGTGCGTGGAAAGGCTTCCCAGCAGCACCACGGTGTCGAGGTAGACATGCGGATTGAGCAGCGTGAAACCCAGGCAGGCGAGCACGACGCGGCCACGGCTGCCGGCAGCGTTTCCGGCCGGCTGCAGGCCGCTTTCGCCTTGCCACGCCCGTTTGAGCGCAAACATGCCGTACGCCGCGAGGAACGCCGCCCCCGCATAGCGCAGCCATTGCAGCAGGTCGGGATGCTGCTTGACCGCCAGTCCCATCCCGCCGACGCCGAGCAGAATCAGGCTGACGTCGGCAAGGATGCATACCAGCACGACCGATCCGATGAAGCTGCGCTGCAGGCCCTGGCGCAGGACGAAAGCGTTCTGGGCGCCAATGGCGATGATCAGGCCTGCGCCCGCGGCAAGGCCGGCCAGGTAAGCCGTGAAGGACATGAGGGAGACCCTGAGGAAAGGCGCACACTTTCGCGCAAGCCATGTATTCAGTAAAACTAAACTTATTGATGGCGATTAAGCATTACTAATGGTCCTGCAGGAGCGCACCCAGTGCCCGGGCGCGGCCTCGATCATGACCTCTACGGTCGCGCACAAGGTGCGCTCCTACAAAAACCGGTGCGAGGCCACTCCATGAGCCTGCTCAACCCCCAGCTCGCCGCCTTCGCCGCAGTGCTCGGCGAAGGCAGTTTTGATGCAGCGGCCCAGCGCCTGTCGCTTACACCGTCCGCCATCTCGCAGCGGATCAAGGCGCTGGAAGATCGATTGGGGCAGGTCCTGATCCTGCGCCGTACGCCCTGCGAGGCCACGCCGGCGGGCAAGCGCCTGCTCGGGAGCGTGCAACAGTTACGCCTGCTCGAAGCGGAAACGCTGAAGGCATTCCACGCCGCCTCCGACGACGCGGGCCCAACCCTGGCTGCGCTCGCCGTCAACGCCGATTCGCTCGCCACCTGGTTCCTTTCCGCCCTCGCGGACCTGCATGAGCGACACCAACTTCTATTCGACGTGCGTGTCGAAGACCAGGACCATTCCACCGATCTTCTTCGCGACGGCTCGGTACTTGGCGCGATCACGGCCATCGCGAAGCCGGTGCAAGGCTGCGTCGTGAAGAAGCTCGGCGTCATGCGCTACCTGCCCATCGCCTCGCCCGCGTTCGTGAAACAGTACTTCGCCCGAGGCGTCGACGCGGCATCGCTGGCAAAGGCGCCCATGCTCGTGTTCAACCGCAAGGACGAGCTGCAGTGGCGCTTCACCCGCAGCGTGACACGCGCACGCCTCGCACCACCCATGCACTACCTGCCCTCCTCCACGGCCTTCGTGGAAGGCGCCGCACTGGGTCTTGGCTGGGCGATGGCGCCCGAGTCGATGCTGGAAAAGCCCTTCGCCGAAGGAACCCTTCAGTCCATCGCACCCAAGCAATGGCTGGACGTGCCGCTGTATTGGCAGCACTGGGCCATAGGATCCAAGACACTCGACTGCATTTCCGAGGCACTGCTGGGCGCTTCAGCGCAAGCATTGCGGCATCGCGCCTAGACCATTGCATTGCACCCCATCGTGCCACTTGAGCCACTCTAATCTGGCAGGACAGCAGGTCCCGCCCCGACAGCCATCCCATTCGTGTTGGTGAACACTGCGTCGATCATCGATCCGACAAGGGAACCGCATGGAGCAGAGGACAAAGGCGTTCGTCGCGTTTTTGGGTCTTGGTGTACTGGGTATGACAGCGGGGCTGTACCGATATTTGCATCATCCCGTTGCACCACCCCTGGTTACCGTTCCATTTGACATGGACAAGTCAGGTGCCACGGCTCGCGTCGATTTCACGATCGAGCGTAACCGACTGACGAAGCGGCGAATGATGATCGCCCTGGAATTCCCGAAGAGCCCGGATTTCTCAATCGAGCGGGCACTTGAGCAGAACGCGCCTGCCGTCCGTGTCGCCATTTTTCGCGAAGACCAGGGCAGGTGGACAACCATTCCCATCGAAGGCTACGAGGAGCTTGCGCGAGCCATACCCGGTGCTCCCGTGAGTGATGGCTCGGCACATCCCCTTCCCGGACCACGGAACATCAGGCTCCATCTTTACGGATGGAACGACACATCCTCCGTGCTGATTGGGGGATTCAGCCCGACCGAGCCGGGCCACTACTACGCGACGATCGAGACCCTGGATGACTTCCCGATGTTTTCAGGCGTGAGGACCGTCCTGAAAGTCGATGACTTCTATAACACCGGCAAGTAAAGGACTACGCCATGACAGAGCAACAGAAATACTCGGCAACCATCTACATCGCTGCGCCGGGCACCCCGCTTGCCAACGAAAGGGATCCGGCTGCCACCTTGCTACCGGGGCACATGTTCTTCACCATCAGCGATGGCCACGACAGCAAGAGCTTTGGTTTCGCACCCGTTGAGCACGGCAGCATCAACGGTCCCGGGAGAGTCGTACGAGATGACTCGGACAATTACCGGAATCCACTCTATTCGCGCACATTGGAAATCACGAAGGATCAGTACGACAAATTGCGAGCCTTTGGCGAAAGTCCCGAAAAATTTGGATTCGACACGCATTACAGAGACGTGCGAAACAACTGCGTTGACTTCAGCTGGGCTGCACTGAACCACGCAGGTTTGAAGCGTACGGAACAGATCGAATCAAGGAGCGTGGAAGTCGATGGCAAATCGGCGTACCGCCCTGTGCAGAATGTCGACAGCGTCCGCAGCATTCAGCCGCCGATGCCCGGGAGCCCGCTGAATCAGGAACACCTCAATCCGATGCCAAGGCGATCGGTGATGCAGCATCTCCTGACCGAAGAAAATCATCCCGTTCGCCTGGATGACGCTGCCCATCCCGATCACGCGCTGTACCTTCAGGCACGCAACGGTGTCCATCAACTCGACGCTTCACATGGACGGATACCCGACGAACGAAGCGACAACCTCGCGGCGTCTCTAACGGTGGCGGCGCGGGCCCAGGAAATGGGGCGAATCGATCGCGTGATGCTCAGCGACGATGCCCATCGCACTCTCGCGATGCAGGGCGACCTTGCCGCCCTCAACATGCGATTTGCCCAAGTGGCGACCTTGGAGGGCCTGAATACCTCGGTCGCGCAAAGCAGCACTGAATGGAAACAGGTCGCCGATCGACAACAGGAAGCCGCGCGCTCGCTGACGCGGGAGCCATCCATGCCGCAAGAGCTGCCATCCAAGTCGCAGGCGCCAGCCATGCAGGCCTGACGAACGCCATGGCAATAAAAAAAGGGCCGCATCGCTGCGGCCCTTTTCGTATCGGTCGAAGAGACCCGAACGGCTTACTTCTTCATCAGACCGGCGAGGGTCTTGCCGAGGTCGGCCGGGGACTTCACCGTGGTGACGCCTGCCTTCTCCAGCGCGGCGAACTTCGCTGCCGCCGTGCCCTTGCCGCCCGAGATGATGGCGCCGGCATGGCCCATGCGCTTGCCCGGAGGAGCCGAGGCGCCTGCGATGAACGACACCACCGGCTTCTTGACGTACTCGCCGATGAACTCGGCGGCGTCTTCTTCAGCCGAACCGCCGATTTCGCCGACCATGATGATGCCTTCGGTCTGCGGATCGTCCTGAAACATCTTCAGGCAGTCGATGAAGCTCAGGCCGTTGATCGGGTCGCCGCCGATGCCGATCACGGTGGACTGGCCCAGGCCTTCGTTGGTGGTCTGGAACACCGATTCGTACGTCAGCGTGCCGGAGCGCGACACGATGCCGACCTTGCCCGGCATGTGGATGTGACCCGGCATGATGCCGATCTTGCACTCGCCCGGGGTGATGATGCCGGGGCAGTTCGGCCCGATCAGCACGGTTTCCGGATGCTGGGCCAGCACGTTCTTCACGCGCAGCATGTCCAGCACCGGGATGCCTTCGGTGATCGCCACGATGACCTTGATGCCGGCGTCGATGGCTTCGAGGATCGAGTCGGCCGCGAACGGCGGCGGCACGAAGATGACGGACGCGTCGGCGCCGGTCTCATCGACGGCTTCGACGACCGAGTTGAAGACCGGCAGGCCGATGTGCTCGGTGCCGCCCTTGCCCGGGGTCACGCCACCGACAACCTTGGTGCCGTAGTCCAGCGCCTGCTGCGCGTGGAAGGTGCCCTGCTGGCCGGTGAAGCCCTGCACGAGGACCTTGGTGTTCTTGTTGACGAGAACGCTCATGGTTCAGTTGCTCCTCAGGCCTTGGCCGCAGCCACGGCTTTCTGCGCCGCATCGTTGAGATCGTCGGCCGGCGTGATCGCCAGGCCGGAGTTGGCCAGCAGTTCGCGGCCCAGCTCCACATTGGTGCCCTGCAGGCGCACCACGACGGGGATCTTCAGACCCACTTCCTTCACGGCCGCGATGATGCCTTCGGCGATCAGGTCGCAACGCACGATGCCGCCGAAGATGTTGACCAGGATGGCCTTCACCTTGTCGGAGGACAGGATCAGCTTGAACGCCTCGGTCACGCGCTCCTTGGTGGCGCCGCCGCCGACGTCAAGGAAGTTGGCCGGCTCGCCGCCTGCCAGCTGGATCACGTCCATGGTGGCCATGGCCAGGCCTGCGCCGTTGACCATGCAGCCGATGGAGCCGTCCATGGTCACGTAGTTGAGGTTGTGCTGCACGGCAGCTGCCTCAGCCTGGTCTTCCTGGGTCAGGTCGCGCATGGCGGCCAGGTCCGGGTGACGGAACTCGGCGTTGTCGTCGGAGTTGACCTTGCCGTCGAGCGCGGCGAGGTTGCCGTCTTCGAGGATGGCGAGCGGGTTCAGCTCGACCAGGGACAGGTCCTTCTCGTTGAACAGCTTGTACAGGCCCAGCATGATCTTGGTCAGCTGGCCGACCTGCTTCGCGTTGAGGTCCATCGCGAAGCCGAGCTGGCGGCACTGGTACGGCTGCAGGCCTTCCACGAAGTCCACCACGATGGTGTGGATGTCTTCCGGGGTGTCCTTGGCAACCTGCTCGATGTCCACGCCGCCGTGCTTGGAGGCAATGAACGAGATCGACTTGGAATCACGGTCCGTCAGGATCGACAGGTAGAGTTCCTTGGCGATGTTGGTCGCGTCGGTGACGAGCACCAGGTTTACCGGCAGTGCGCGGCCGGCGGACTGGTAGGTTTCCATATTGGTGCCCAGCATGCCCTTGGCAGCTGCGCGCACGTCATCGAGGCTCTTGCAGAACTTCACGCCGCCGGCTTTGCCGCGGCCACCTGCGTGGATCTGTGCCTTGACCATCCACTGCGAACCACCAAGGTGCTTGGCGGCGTCGACAGCGGCATCGGGAGAGTTGGCGACCTTGCCCGGGGGCACGGCAATGCCGTACTTCGCGAACAGTTCTTTGGCCTGGTACTCGTGGAAATTCATTCGATACCTCGAGCGAACGGGGAAACATGACGGCCGCACGGGTTGTGGGGCCCGGACGGTCAGGGGAACGACGGCGACTACTGGAAGCTGCGCTGCCGGATGCAGTGCGCCGCCGCCTGCCTGTCGACATGACGAAAACCGCGCAATACGGCCGCCTATTTTCGCGGAAGCGGCCCCCGATGGAAAGGGGCGGGCATCCGGCGGACCGTATGGTGGGCGCCCTCTGGCGCCCGTGAAGGGCACGTCTATACTGGCCGGAACCGTCTTCCGGCCCAGACGAGAGTACCCATCCAGGTGTCCAGCACCGTCCAGCCCGCGTACTCCAACGCCCGTCCCGCCCCCGAGGCGGCACGCCACGAGTTGCTGTTCCTCAATTGCTTCCGCCTGGCGCAGGCGCTGGTCTATATCGGCCTGGCACTGAGCCCCAACGCCCTGGGCTGGCCTAAGCTCACCGACGTGGGCCTGGCCCGCGGCATGGCGGTGCTGTTCCTGCTGTTCGCCCTGGGCATGCTTTCGCTGACCCGGCGCTCGACGCCGTGGATCCGCTGGACGGTGTCGGGCGCGCTGATCGTCGACATCATCGCGGCGGTGCTGGCCATCGCCACCATGCACGATGCCCGCATCGGCATCGCCATGATGCTGGCGGTGAACCTGGCCGCGGGCGCGCTGATCCTGCCGCTACGCCTGTCCTGCTTCTTCGCGGCCGTGGCGACGCTGGGCGTGCTGGGCCATTCGGTGTTCGAAATCCAGCATGGCGACACCGGCATGGACCGGGAGCTGCTGGAGTCCAGCCTGTTCGGCCTGGCCTACTTCGCCATCACGGTGCTCTGCTACGTGCTCAGCCGGCAGATCCGCGCCAGCGAGGCGCTGGCCGAACAGCGCGGCGTCGACCTGGCGAACCTGGCCCAGGTCAACGAGCTGATCATCCGCCGCATGAAGACCGGCGTGCTGCTGGTGGACGACGCCAACCGCATCCACCAGATCAACGAATCGGCGTGGATGCTGCTGGGCAACCCCACGGCGGACCAGCGCGACCTCGGCCGCGTGGCGCCGGAGCTGTCGCGGCGCCTCTATCACTGGATGACCTCGGGCAAGCTGGACGAGTCGGCCACCCAGCTCGCCGATGGCGTGCCCGAAGTGGTGCCGCGCTTCAGCCGACTGGCGCCGAACGACGATTCGCACGTACTGATCTTCCTCGATGACACCTCGCTGGTGTCGCGCCGCGCGGAAGAGCTGACGCTCAGCTCACTGGGCCGCCTGTCGGCCTCGATCGCGCACGAGATCCGCAACCCGCTGGCGGCTATCCGTTACTCGGCACAGTTGCTTGCCGAATCGCACGACCTGCCGCCGACCGACCAGCGCATGGTGGAGATCATCAACAACCACTGCGTGCGCCTCAACGAGATCATCGAGAACATCCTGCAGCTGTCGCGGCGCGAACGCTCGCGCCCGGAAACGCTGGACCTCGGCATGTGGGCCAACCAGTTCGTCGAGGAATACCGCCAGGGCAACGACCTCGGCGAGGACTCGCTGCGGGTGATCCAGGCCAGTACGCCGGTCGCCGCGGTGGCCGATCCGCAGCAGTTGCAGCAGGTGGTGTGGAACCTCGTGCAGAACGCGCTGCGTTACGGCCGCATGCCCGGCGAGCCGGCGCGCGTGATGGTGGTGGCGCGGCACGGCGAGCACGGCGTGCCGATCCTCGAAGTGATCGATCGCGGCCCGGGCATCGCGCCCAAGGTGGCGGCGCAGATTTTCGAGCCGTTCTACACCACGCACGAATACGGCACCGGACTTGGCCTCTATCTCGCGCGTCAGATGAGCGAAGCGAACCAGGCGTCGCTGGAATACGTGCGCGTGGCGGGCGGCGGCAGTTGTTTCCGACTGGTGCTGACACCGGCGCGGATGGGGCGGGCGACCGGGGATGCCGCGGCGGCCGGTTAGCGGGTTAGCCGTCCACAGCGCACCCTGTACGCGACGGGCCCTACCGCATCGAAAGACAACCACAGAAATACCCTGTAGCTCCGCGGTCGCGCACTGGGTGCGCTCCCACAACGGGAAACGTGATTTCGCGGCTCAGGTCTCGCGGACGATCAACTCCACCGGCAACACTTCGGAGTTCACCGTCTTGTCGCCGATCATGGCGAGCACCTTGCGCGCCAGCAGCGTGCCGCCTTCCTGCCAGTCCTGCCGCACGGAACTCAGCGGCGGCAGCGAGCTGGCGGCGAGCGGCATGTCGTCGTAGCCCACCACCGACACATCACCCGGCACGCTGCGGCCCAGCTTGTTGAGTGCGCGGATGGCGCCGACTGCGAGCAGGTCGCTGCAGGCAAATACCGCATCGAACGGCACCTGGCGCTCGGTGAGCGAATACATGGCATCCATGCCCGAGGCGAGGGTGAATTCGTCGCGCCGGATCAGCAGCGGCTTGACGCCGTGCGCGGCAAGCGCGTCGACGAAGCCGTTGAGGCGATCGAAGATCTCGGGATGGTTGGGGTTGCCCACGAACACCGGGTTGCGACGCCCCAGCGCGATGAAATGATCCGCCACCACGCTGCCGCCCTGGCGGTTGTTGCTGCCGACCACCACGTGCTCGTCGCCTTCGCCCGGCGCGCCCCACACCACCATGGGCAGGCCCAGCTTGTCGAAGCGGCGCACCGCATCCTGGCGCGAGCCCTGGCCCAGCAGGATCAGGCCGTCGGCCGCCTGCACCGCGGCGGCCGTCGCACCCTGGCGCGTGGTCAACAGCACGCTGTAGCCGTGGGCGGTCAGCTCCTGGGAAATGCCGCCCAGCAGGATCAGTGGGTACGGATCGAGCATGGTGCGGTCGTGGGACGGCTTCATTTCCACGATCACAGCCACGGTATGGCTGCGCCGCAATCGCAGGTTGCGCGCGCTGACATTGAGCTTGTAGCCGAGCTTCTGGGCGAGCGCCTGCAGACGCTCGCGGGTTTCCCGGTTCACCAGCGGACTATCGCTGAGCGCCCGGGACACGGTGATCTTCGATACACCGGCCACCCTGGCCAGGTCGGCCATGGTGAGGCTGGCAGGAAGCGTTGAGACACCCTCGTGTTTCTTCTGGTTACGACTCAAGACCTGCCCCAATGTCTTGTGAGTGATGACGCAGCGTCCGCGTCGCCGCCGACTGTGGCAGCGGCAAGTGTCCCGGTTTGCGGCCGACGCGTCCAACCCTTCTCGCCGCACTTGTTTTCACGTAACGGTGCGGCCGCCTTGCCGCGGCTTCGGCGGCGTTCCGTGTACAGGGAATGATATCGATAACAAGTGAAAACATGCTGCGATACAGCAATTGTTATCGATACCTTGATATCGATAACAATTGATGTAAGCTCCCGCCCACTTCAAGAGCAGGGTCATCCGTACACGTGCGGCATGGCCCATAAAAGCCGACAACGTCCTCGGGGAGAGTGTGTGGATCACCATGAAACGGCGTCGGTCATGCCGCCTGCGCGCAGCAGGCCCTGCGACCCCTGGTTGCTGATCCGCCGCCAATCGAACCCTTCCGCGTTCGCCCAGGACGAAAGCCTGTTTGCCCTCTCGAACGGCAGCCTGGGCGTGCGCGGTGGCCTCGAAGAGGATGACAGCCCGAGCCAGGGTTGCTTCCTCGCCGGGGCGTGGGAACGTGCGCCGATCGAATACCACGAGCGCTTCCCCGGTTTTGCCGCACATACCGATACCCGGGTGCCGGTAACGGACGGCACACGCATCCACCTGCGCCTGGGCGATACGCCGGTGCGGCTGGGCGAAGGCGAATGGCTCGAATTCGAGCGCGCCCTCGACCTGCGCTCCGGCTGCTACCGACGTCATCTGCGCTGGCGGTCGCCGGAGGGCGCCACGCTGGAGATCGACGCCGAGCGCATCGTCAGCCTGGATGCCCCGGCCCTGCTCGCCATCCGTTTTCGCGTGCGCTCGGTCGATTACCACGGACCGATCACGCTCGAATCCTCGCTCAGCACGGCGCGTGACGCCGTTGAACAGGGTGACGACCCGCGCATCGGCACGCGCCTCGATGGCGGCTTTTCCACCTGCGATGCCCGCGCCGAGGAAGACCACGCCTATGTGATGCAGCGGACCGCGCACAGCGGCATCCGCGTGGCCTGCATGCAGCGCCATGCGTACGACACGGAACAGCTCGACTTCCGCCTCGCCAACCTTGCGCCCCACGGCGTCATGCAGGTCTACGAGGGCCAGCTGGCTCCCGGCGCCGCCGTCGTGCTGGAGAAATACGTTTCGTACGCCTGGAGCGCACCGCATGGCGAGGACACCGACGCGGCGCTGCTCGATCACGCCGACGCCAGCCTCGCGCAGGCACGCCAGCAAGGTTACGACGCGCTGCTGGCACGCCAGGCCGCGATGTTCGATGCGCTGTGGCGCAATGCCGACCTCGCCGTCGACGGCGACCCACGCACCGAGCAGGCGTTGCGCTTCAACCTCTTCCACGTCTTCCAGTCGAGCAGCCGCGACGGACACAGCAGCACCGCGGCCAAGGGCCTGACCGGCGAAGGCTACGAGGGCCATTATTTCTGGGACGCCGAGGCGTTCATGCTGCCCGCGATGGTCACGCTTGCGCCGGAACTCGCGCGCGGCATGCTCATCTATCGCTATCGCACGCTCGAACGCGCACGTCTGCATGCACGCGAGCTCAATCACGCGCGCGGCGCGCTTTATGCGTGGCGCACCATCAGCGGCGACGAGTGCTCGGCCTACTTCCCCAGCGGCTCGGCGCAGTACCACATCAATGCCGCCGTCGCCTGGGCGATCCGCCAGTACGTGGACGTGAGCGGCGACCTCGGTTTCCTGCGCGATCACGGCGCGGAGATCCTGTTCGAGACGGCGCGCATCTGGCTGGACATCGGCCACTTCAACGCGCGGCGCAACGGCGCGTTCTGCATCCACGGCGTGACCGGACCGGACGAATACACCGCGCTGGTGGACAACAACCATTACACCAATCGCATGGCGCAGCGTCACCTGCGCGATGCAGCGCAGGTGGCGCGCTGGCTGGCGGAATACGATCCGCGCTTCTTCGGCGAACTCTCGCGTCGGCTGGATCTCGAATCCTTCGAAGTGATGCAATGGCTGCGCGCTGCGGACGCGATGTACCTGCCCGAAGACAGCGAGCTCGGCATCTTCCCGCAGGACGACACCTTCCTCGACAAGCCACGCATGCCGAAGCGGGCGCATGGTGACGCCAAGCGGCCGCTGCTGCTGGAACTGCACCCGCTCAGCATCTACCGCCACCAGGTCTGCAAGCAGGCCGACACACTGCTCTCGCTGATGCTGGCTGGCGATGGCGTGTCGCGCGAAGCGAAGCGTCGTAACTTCGATTACTACGAAGGCGTCACTGTGCACGACTCGACGTTGTCCGCGTCGACCTTCAGCGTGATCGCCGCGGAAGTCGGTGAAGCGGACAAGGCCTGGCGCTATTTCCAGGACACCTTGCGCGTGGATCTCGACGACCTGCACGGCAACGCCGCGCACGGCGTGCACATGGCCGCGATGGCTGGCAGCTGGCTGGCGCTGTGCTGGGGCTATGGTGGCGTGCGCATCAACCACGGGCAGCTTTCGCTCGCCCCGCGGTTGCCGGACGCATGGCACGGCTATCGTTTTGGCCTGCAGTGGCGCGGCTCGCATCTACGCGTGGAAGTCAGCCAGACGGGCGTGCACTACTCGCTGACACGCGGCGACGAAGTGAGCTTCCATCACGAGGGCGAGCTGCTGCAGCTGCGCAAGGGCGAGTCGCTGTCGCTGCCGCATCGCTTTGCCGAGGCTCGTCAGCCGTTGCGCGCGGTTATCTTCGATCTCGACGGCGTGATCGCCGACACCGCTGTTGTACATCGCGCGGCGTGGGAGCGGCTTGCACAGGAAATCGATGCACCGTTCGACGAAGTGCTGGCCGAACGCATGAAGGGTGTGGATCGCCGCGGCTCGTTGGAGATCCTGCTCGAACGCGCGCCTCGCACTTACTCCGAAGCGGAGAAGGACGAGCTCGGCGAACGCAAGAACCGCTATTACCGCGAGCAGATCGGCAGCTTCGGCCCCGACAACCTGCTGCCCGGAGCGCGCCATGCCGTCGAGACAACACGCAACGCCGGCCTGCGTGTGGCGCTCGCTTCGGCGAGCCGCAACGCGCCGTTGTTGCTCGAACGACTCGGCATCGCCGACCTGTTCGACTACATCGTGGATGCCTCGACGATTGAGCGCTCCAAGCCAGACCCTGAAATCTTTTTGGCCGCCGCCGCAGGTTTGGGCGTGGCGCCGGCCGCTTGCCTGGGCGTGGAAGACGCCGCCGCGGGCATCGCCAGTATCCGTGCTGCGGGCATGGTCGCCGTAGGTGTAGGCCAACGCGAGGTCCTGGGGGAGGCAGATGTCGTGCTGCCGGGCCTGACCGCGTTCCGCATCGTGGAGTTTGTTGAAGACAAAAACCGCGCAACGGCGGAAAGAGCCGAAGCGTCGCATATCAACACGTAAAGTGGCCCGATTTGGGCGGGGAGGCACGACCATGAACACGCAAGGCATCACCCGACAGTTACTCGCAGCCGCGATCGTTACCGCACTCGCGATGGGCACCGCCCACGCGCAGGACGCAACGCCAGCGCAAAGCCAAGCACCGGCTTCATCGCAGTCCCAGCAACCCGCACCTGCAGCACCGGCGGGCGACCAGAAGAGCGCCAAGACCCTTGACCAGGTGGTCGTTACCGGTACGTCCGCGGCAGGCGGCCTGAAGAAGATCGACGCCAGCTATTCGGTGGTCAGCGTCAGCGCCGAGGAAATCAAGAAGGCCAACCCCAAGAGCACGGCCGACCTGCTGAAGGTGTCGCCTGGCATGTGGCCGGAATCCACCGGCGGCCAGACCGGCGCGAACATCGAGATCGCCGGCTTCCCGGGCGGCGGCGACGCGCCGTTCTTCACCACGCAGATGATGGGCTCGCCGCTGTATGGCATGCCCACGCTGTCGTTCTTTGAAACCACCTCGATCTTCCGTCTCGACGACACGGTGGAGCGCGCGGAAATCCTGCAGGGTGGTCCGTCGGTGATGTACGGCGATGGCCAGATGGGCGCCACCGCCAACTTCATCCTCAAGCAGGGCACCGACGTGCCGAGCGGCAGCGTCGGCGTCACCTACGGCAACGAAGGCCTGTGGCGCACGGATGCTTTCCTGGGCTTCCCGCTGGGCAACAAGTGGTATGGCAGCGTCGGCGGCTTCTATCGCGATTCGGACGGCGTGCGCAGTCCGGGCTTCGCCGCGGACAAGGGCGGCCAGTTCACCGCCACGATCTCGCACGACATGGACAACGGCTCGCTGGTGTTCTATGCGCGTCAGCTCAACGACCGCAACCAGTTCATCACGCCGATCCCGCTGATCCAGAGCGGCACGGACAACTTCAGCGCGTACCCGGGCTTCGATCCGCTCACCGACACCTACTACAGCAAGTACATCCAGCACGTGAACCTGCCGGGCTATCCCGGCGGCGGTACCAGCGCCAACCTTGCCAACGGTCGCGGCGCGAAGTTCAGCTTCTTCGGCATGAACTTCGATTACGACCTGGGTGACGGCTGGAACATCTCGGACAAGTTCCTGATCGACGGCGGCGACGCGGACACCAATGCGTTGTTCTCCGGCACCAACCCGGCCAGCCTCAATGACGAGCTGTACAACCTCGGCACCGACTTCGGCGGATTCAAGTTGCCGGCGGGCTCGGCCACGGCCACCTATGTCAACGGCGGCGGCGCGGTCGACCCGAACCAGAGCGTGATCCATCAAGGCTGGTGGTTCATCCACAAGCATCTGAAGAACGTCAACAACGATTTCCATATCAGCAAGGAAATCTTCGAAGGCAATACGCTTACGGCCGGTCTGTACCTGGCCCACTACACCGACAACGACGAGTGGAACCTGGGCAACCAGATGCTGATGACCAATACGCCGAACGCGCGACCGATCCAGGTCAGCTATATCGGCACCGACGGCCAGCGTCACCAGCTCACCGACTACCAGGGCCTGCTCGACTACGGCGCCTTCAACATTACCGAACACGGCCAGTCGACCAACAAGGCGTTCTACCTCACCGATTCCTGGCGCATCGACAAGTGGCTGATCGACGCCGGCGCACGCGTGGAAAACCAGGATTCCACCCTGCACGTGTGCAATCTCACCAACCAGAACCTGGACGGCAACACGCTGACCGACTACGACAACGCGGTTCCGGTCTGCAACGGCACCTTTGCCACCACCAAGTACGACAAGACCCACACCTCGTGGACGTTTGGCGTGAACTACGAGATCACCGATCAGATGTCGGTGTATTTCCGCGCCAACAAGGGTGCGCACTTCGGTGACTTCGACAACGCGCTGCGTGGCAACATGACCGGCAACACGCCGCCGCTGCAGAAGATCCAGAACTTCGAAGGTGGCTTCAAGTTCCAGAACAAGTACGTCTACGCGGACATCAGCGCCTACCACCGCCAGTTCAACGGCCTGCCCTACCAGCCGACCAACGGCGAAGGCGTGCCGGTCGGCCAGCAGCTGCTGTACGGTTCGGACTCGAAGGGCGTCAACCTGGTCGGCGCGGTCATGCCGATCGACCACCTGAAGCTGGAACTGGTGGCCAACTACCTCGACGGCCACTACTCGCACTACTCGGCCTGTATCCCGTACGTGAACCAGGTATCGGGCAACGGCTGTGCCTTCATCGATGGCGTGCAGCTGCAGCGCCAGCCGAAGCACCGCTACATGTTCACCCCGAGCTACGACATGCCCTTCTCGTGGGGTGACGTGCTGGCCTTCGTGACCTACACGTACGTCGGTCCGCATACGCAGGACCAGTCCGGCCTGCAGCAGCTGGGCACCTACTACACGCTCGACTTCGGTATCGTGGCCAACGTCGAGAAGAACTGGGAGCTGCGCCTGCAGGGCACCAACATGACCAACCAGTTGGGCCTCACCGAGAGCAACTCGCGCATCTTCGGTTCGGCGGCGGGATCCAATGGCGTGATCCTGGCCCGTCCGCTGGAAGGCCGCGAAGTGAATGTTTCCGTGAAGTACAAGTTCTAAACAGAGCACTTCCCTCGACTGTTCCGGGCCACCATCACCGTGGTGGTCCGGAACCTTTTTCATGTACGTCGTTGCAAGGGGTGGGGATGAACCGGTACCGCATGATCGCCGCGCTGGCGACGATTTACATGGTGTTCGCGATCCTGCTGAACAGCGTGGGCACCGTCATCCTGCAATCCATCCATACCTTCGGCATCGACAAGCCGCAGGCCAGCCTGCTCGAACTGTTCAAGGATCTTCCGATCGCCGTCACCTCGTTCCTGGTGGCGTCGTTCCTGCCCAAGCTGGGTTATCGCCGCGCCATGATGCTTGCGCTGGTGATCGTGGGTGGTGCATGCGCGCTGATGCCGCTGTATCCAAGCTTCCACACCACCGAATTGCTGTTCACCTGCGTCGGCGTGTCGTTCGCGCTGGCGAAGGTATCCGTGTATTCCTCGATCGGCCTGCTGACCCACGACAAGGCGGAGCACGGCCGGCTCACCAATACCATCGAAGGCCTGTTCATGCTGGGCGTACTGGCCAGTGGCTGGTTGTTCAGCGCCTTCATCGACCATGCGAACCCAGAGAATCCGTCGTGGTTCAACGTGTACTGGGTGCTGTCGGCGATGTGTTTCGCCACCGTCGCGCTGCTGTGGGGCGCCACGCTCGACGAATCGGCCGCGCACGGCGGCATGGCTTCGTCGATGGGCCAGGCGCTGCGGCAGATGTATCGCCTGCTGATGCGCACGCTGGTCTATGTGTTCCTGCTGTCGGCCTTCCTCTACGTGCTGATCGAGCAGAGCTTCAGCACCTGGCTGCCGACCTTCAACAACGAGATCCTCAAGCTGCCCAACGCGATGAGCATCCAGATGGCGAGCATCCTCGCCGGCGCCACCGCGCTGGGCCGCATCGTCGCCGGACAGCTGTTGCGTCGCATGCCGTGGCACGTGCTGCTCAATCTCTGCGTGGTTGGCATGGGCACGTTGATTGTGCTGGTGCTGCCGCTCGCACGCGAGGCCACCGTCACGGCGGACACCGGCTGGTTCAATGCGCCGCTCGCCGCCTACCTCATCCCGCTGATCGGCCTGCTGATGGCGCCGATCTACCCGGTCATCAATTCGGTCGCGCTCAGTTCGCTGCCCAAGCCGGCGCATGCCGCGATGACCGGGCTTATCGTGATCTTCTCGGCGCTGGGCGGCACGCTGGGTTCGCGCATCACGGCCATCGTGTTCTCCAGCTTCGGCGGCATCCACGCGTTCTATTTCTCGCTGTTGCCGATGACGTTGATCCTGGTGACGCTGTTCTTCTTCAAGCGCGAAACCGACCGCGCCGGCGTGCCGGGGCCGCTCGCACCCGAGGGCGCCGCGTGACATTCACGCGCCGCCAGTTCCTCGCCTCGGGCGTGGTAGCGGCGGGTGCCATGCTGGCAGGGGATGCGTTCGCTTCGCCCTTGCACGACGCCAGAAGCGACAAGCGCCGCAACGTGTTGCTGATCGTCGCCGACGATCATGGCTACGATCTTTCCTGCGTCGGCACCGCCGTGCACATGCCCGCGCTGGATCGCCTCGCCAGCGAAGGCACGCTGTTCACCGATGCCTATGCCTCGGTGTCCTCCTGCAGCTCCAGCCGCGCCACGCTGTACACCGGCCTGTATTCGCACACCAATGGCATGTACGGCCTTGCGCACGACGTGCACAACTTCTCGCTGCTGGAAGACGTGAAAACGCTGCCGTGGATGCTCAAGCAGCACGGCTACGCCACGGCCCTGGTGGGCAAGCTGCATGTGAAGCCCGAAGCGCAGCTGGCTTATGACGCATGGCTATTGCCAGAGCAGGCGGGCAACCGCGACGTGGCGGCGATGGGTCACGCGGCTGGTGAATGGATGCGTGCGCAGGGCGACAAGCCGTTCTTCCTCACCATGGCCTATAGCGACCCGCATCGCGCGGGCGACGCCTCGCAGTTCGGCAACACGCGCGACTGGCCTGAGGTGCCACGCGTTCGCTATTGCCCCGATGAGGTGACGATTCCATCGCACCTG
This sequence comes from Dyella jiangningensis, assembly GCA_000632805.1. GTDB lineage: Bacteria > Pseudomonadota > Gammaproteobacteria > Xanthomonadales > Rhodanobacteraceae > Dyella > Dyella jiangningensis. The sequence goes on from CP007444.1 coordinate 3,438,968, forward strand.
CCCGATCTACCGGGCGTGCGCGAAGACCTGGCCCAGTACTACGAAGCGGTGAGTCGCATGGACAGCGGCGTGGGCATCCTGCTGCGCGAACTCGCCGCCAGCGGGCATGCCGACGATACGCTGGTGATCTATCTCTCCGACAACGGCCGGCCCTTTCCCGGGGCGAAGGACAACCTTTATCGCGAAGGGATCCACTTGCCATTGATCGTGCGTGCTCCGGGCATGAAGCATCGCGGCCGGCGGAACAGCGCGATGGTCAGCTGGATCGACATCACGCCGACCATCCTTGACTGGGCCGGCGTGACGCCACCTTCGAACTATCGCTACCTGCCGCTGCCTGGTCGCTCGCTTCTGCCGATTCTTGAGCAAGAGAAGCCGACCGGCTGGGACGAAGTCTTCGCGACGCACTCGTTCCACGAGATCGACCAGTACTATCCGACGCGCTCGCTGCGTACGCGTCACTACAGCTATTTCCTGAACCTGCAGCCGAGCCTGCGCGTGCCCATCGCCAGCGACGTGGCGCTGTCGCCGTCATGGAAGGCCATCACCTCCACGCCGGGTGCACGGCTGGGCAAGCGAACGCTCGATGCGTTCGAACATCGCCCTGCGGAAGAACTCTATGACCTCGATGCCGATGCCGACGAAGTCGTGAATCTTGCCGGCGATCCTGCGCACGCCAAGGTGCTGGACGACCTGCGCGCACAGCTTGCGCACTGGCGTACCTCCACCCGCGATCCATGGATGGCCGGCGTCACCAATCCTTTCGGCCCGACGCGCTGAGGGCAGCGGACCTTCACCCGATGCAACGAGCCATGCACAAGCCGTACGCCATCGTCGCCGCTTTCATCGGCCTGCTGCTGATGGCCTGCGGATGTCGCGCCACCGACGCGAGCTTCCTGCTCACGGCGACAGAGAAGGATCTCGCCAACTATTTCCCCGGCCAGCTCGGCAACGGCTTCTTCTCCACGCTCACGTCGCCGCGCGGTACCGAAGGCAGCCTGTCGTACATGATCAGCTTCATGGATTACGCGAAGGGCGACGTATCGCGCCCGGCTGCCATTCCCGGCTGGACCGGCATCGACTACAGCACGGGGCCGTCGCACGCGGGGCAGTTCTGGCTCAACCAGGTGGACATGGATGGTGCGCGTTTTCGCGACTACCACCAGGTGCTGGACATGCACGATGGCACGCTCACCACGCGGTACCGCTACCTCGACGGCCGCAAGGCCACGGACATCGAGGTGGTGTCGCTGGTGAGCCAGGCGTCGCCGCACCTCGCCGCCAGCCAGTTCTCCATCACACCTGACTTCGATGGGGAGGTGCAGCTCTCCTTCGCGCTCGACCTGTGGGCGCCGCACCAGCCCCGCTTTGCGCTGGGTGAGATCGACGGACCGCAGATGCAGGAAGCCGTGGCTGCTCACAATCTCAAGTTGAAAGCGGTGCCGCCGGACGTGCCCGATCGCGCGCCACTCTGGTACCACGGTGACACGCACGTGCTTGCCGCCGATGGCGATACCAAGGCGCTGACGCTGTGGCTGGACGGCAAGGCAGAGCAAGGTCGCGCCATGGCCGAAGCCGTGGCGATCGCGTTGCCTGCCGGCATGCAGCCGCGCGAGGTGAAGCTTCATCACACCGGTTACAAGCTCTCCCTGGAGCTGCGCATCGCCGTCAACAAGGGCAAGACCTATGCCTTCACCAAGTTCGTCGCCGCATCGCGCGAGCGCTGGGGTGGCGATGCGAAAGAGGATCTCGCGCTGGCCCTTAATGCGCGCAAGGCAGGGTTCGACGCGATGCTTCGGCAGCATCGCGATGCATGGCATGCGCTATGGACATCCGACATCGTGATCGATGGCGACCCCAAGTCGCAGCAGATCGTCCACTCGGATTTGTACTACCTGCTTTCCAATGCCGCGCCGAATACTGCCTGGCCCATCGGCGCCTGCGGCATGACGCCGGGCTATACCGCGCATGTGTTCTGGGACAGCGACACCTGGGTATTCCCCGCGCTGCTGTTGCTGCATCCCGACCGGGCGAAGTCGCTGGTGATGTTCCGCAGCGAAACGCTGCCCGCAGCGGAGCAGCGCGCGAAGGAACGTGGACTGCGTGGCGCGATGTATCCGTGGGAGGCCGACCCTGACGACGGCACGTCGCAGACGCCGCACTTCGCCTGGGTGCTGGACGAGCGCGAGATTCACGTCAACGCCGACGTCGCCATCGCGCAATGGCAGTACTACCTCGCCACGCAGGATCGCGAGTGGCTGAAGCAGCATGGCTGGCCGGTGATCCGCGCCGTTGCCGATTTCTGGGCCAGCCGCGCTACCTATGTAGCGGCCACGCGGCATTACGAAATCCATCACGTCACCTCGGTGGATGAGGATTACGCCGACGTGCCGAACGATACCTTCACCAACGCCTCCGCCCAGAAGGCGCTGCGCATCGCCACGCAGGCGGCGATGGTCGTTGGCGAAGCCGCCGAACCACAGTGGGACAAGGTGGCCAGCGGCTTGCTGCTGCCGTTCGACGAGAAGGCCGGCCATCATCTCGACTTCGACGCGTCGGTGCCGCACGACATCGACTCGTGGGGCGGCAGCTCGTTGCCGATGCTGAGCAATCCCTCGCTGGATTTCGCCATGGACGTGCAGGTGCGGCGGCGCAACTACGACTATGCGATCGCGCCGATCACGCAGGCCAGCCGCGATCCCAACAGCATGGGCCTGATGCCGCTGTCCATCGCCGCAGCCACGGCCGGAGACGCCGCGGCCGCCAGCGACTGGTACACGCGCAACATCACCGCCAACGTGCTGAAACCGCCGTTCAATGTGCGCACGGAAACGGCCACCAACAACACCGGCTACTTCATGACCGCCAGCGGCGGCCTGCTGCAGAACATCCTGTACGGGTTCACCGGCCTGCGCATCCGCGACGACGGACTGGTGACGGCTTATGCACCGATGCTGCCCGATCATTGGCGCTCCGTGACGCTCAAGAACATCCGTTTTCGCGGGCAGTCACTCGACATCACGGTGGAGCGCGACGCGCAGGGCCAGCCGCGCCTCATCCGTCGCGCCGCCGACACGGTTTCCCATCCTCACGCCACGACCAGGCAGCAGACATGACCAGCCCACACAGCTCGTCCCATCGCCCAGACACGTCGTCGCCGCAGCGCTCCATCGGGCGTCGCTTCGCCGTGCTCGCCTTGAGCTGCGCCGTCGCCGCGACGTCGATGGCGGCCACGCCCGATCCCGCCAAGACGCGTGCCTACATCGATCATGCCTGGACCACGCTGACGCGCTCGCAGGAAGACTGCGCCGCGCTCGTCGACACCAAGGTGACCAGCCATCCGGTGCTGTACATGCCGGCCGGCATGCCGGTGCCAGCGCAGGTCGCGGAAGTGGGCAAGCGCTGCGGCGTGGACGTGCGCCCGCTGCCGCACAAGGTGCAACAACTGGGCGACATCGACACCAACGCCCTGCCCCAGCAAGGCCTGCTCTATCTGCCCCACCCTTACGTGGTGCCCGGCGGTTTCTTCAACGAGATGTACGGCTGGGACAGTTACTTCATCCTGCTGGGCCTCGTCGCCGACCATCGCATCGAGATGGCGAAGAACATGGTCGACAACGCGCTGTTCGAGGTGGAGTACTACGGCGGCGTGCTCAACGCGAACCGCACCTACTACCTCAGCCGCTCACAACCACCCTTTCTCACCCAGATGATGGTCGCGGTGCTCGACGACCCGAAGGCCTTCCCCAGCGCCGACGCACGGCTGCAATGGCTGACGCACGCCTACCCGTTGGCCGTGCGCAACTACGAAATCTGGACGCGCCCCGAGCATCGGGCGGGCGATACCGGTCTCGCGCGCTATTACGACCTGGGCAGCGGCCCGGTGCTGGAAGCGAAGGACAGCGAGTACTACAAGGGCGTGATCCGCTGGCTGCGCGCGCATCCCTCGCAGGACCCGGGCTACTTGCTCAAGGCGTCCGAACATCCCGACGCCGCCGAAGCCGCCAAGCTCAAGGACAGCAGCTGCGACGTGCGCGCATCGAAGGTCTGCGAAGGTGCATGGGTGGATGGCTATCGCCTCACCGCCGATTACTACCATGGCGATCGCGCCATGCGTGAATCGGGCTTCGACACCAACGCGCACTTCGGGCCGTTCGGCGGTTCGACTCATCACTACGCCGACGTCAGCCTCAACAGCCTGCTCTATCGCTACGAACTAGACCTGCACGACCTTGCCATGCAGCTGGGCAAGGCCGGTGACGCCGAGCGCTGGGCCCGTGCGGCCGAGGCTCGTCGGCAAGCGATGGACCGCTACCTGTGGCGCCCCGACGCAGGCATGTATCGCGACTACGATGTCGTGGCCGGCAAGCCTTCACCGTATCCCTACGTCACCACGTTCTATCCGCTGTGGGCAGGCACGGCGACCGCGCAGCAGGCCGCAGCGGTGCGTAGCAAGCTGCCCGTCTTCGAGCGCAAGGGCGGCCTGAGCATGGACGACCGTCCGGCCGGCGTGCAGTGGGGCGCCCCGTTCGGCTGGGCGCCGACCAACTGGCTCGCGGTGGCGGGGCTCGATGCCTACGGCTTCCATGACGACGCCAGGCGCATCGCCGGCAAGTTCATGGCAACGGTGGACCAGAGCCTCGCCGACGATGGCACCATCCGCGAGAAATACAACATGGTGCTAGGCAACGCCGACGTAAAAGTGAGCGCCGGCTACAGCGAGAACGTGGTCGGCTTCGGCTGGACCAACGGCGTGTACCTGATGATGCAGCAGGTGATCGGCGGCACGCTCAAGAAGCCCGCCGCGCCCGCAGAGACCGCAGCGCCGGAGAAGCTGCCATGACGCGCCATTGCCTCCTGCCCAAGCTGCTTGGGCTGGCGCTCGCCCTGCCCGTGGCTGTCCTGGCGCAGCAGGGCGGCCAACCGGCGGTCGGCGCTGATGGTGGCATCCGTCTCGACACCATCACGGTGCCTTATTCCGGGTTCGCCTCACCGGAGGCGCGCGCCTTCTTCCCGAAGATGCTGGCCGAGGGCAGCAAGGCGCCGCCCCTCACTGGCCCGATCGAGCAGAGCCGCGCGTTCTACGACCGCATGAACAGCGACCGCGCAGCCCGCATGGAAAAGCTTTATGCGGTGAAGACGCACAAGGAAACCATCGGCGGCGTGGGCGCCGACGTAGTGGAACCGGCCGACGGCATTTCTGCGCAAAACCGGGACCGGGTGCTGATCAACCTGCATGGCGGCGCCTTCCTGTGGGGCGCGCACAGCGGCGCCCTGGTCGAGGCGATACCGATCGCCAGCGTGGGCCACATCAAGGTGGTCAGTGTCGACTACCGCCAGGGCCCCGAGCACGTGTTCCCGGCGGCCAGCGAGGACGTGGAGGCGGTGTACCGGGCGCTCCTCAAGCAATACAGGCCGGGCCATATCGGTATCTACGGCTGCTCGGCCGGCGGCGTGCTGACCGGTGAGGCCGTGGCCCGGCTGATCGACCACAAGCTGCCGGTGCCCGGCGCCATCGGTACCTTCTGCGGCTCACTGGTCAATATGGACGGCGACTCGGTCTATGTCGCCCCGCTGCTCAACGGCCAGCCGGTGCCCGACCATCCGCTGCGGCTGAACGACCTGCCCTACTTCAAGGGCGCCAGCGTCACCGATCCGATGGTCTTCCCCGGGCAGTCCCCGGCCCTGCTGGCCAAGTTCCCACCCACCCTGCTGATCACCGGCACCCGCGACATGGCCATGGGCTCGGTGATCCAGAGCCAGGCCCTGCTGAGCCGGGCGGGCGCGGAAACGGAGCTGCACGTCTGGGACGGCATGTGGCATTCGTTCTTTTCCGACCCGGAGATCCCCGAGTCCCGCGATGCCTACCGGGTGATCGTGGAATTCTTCGACCGTCATTTGGGACACTAGTAGCCTGATGTGACGGGTCAACCTTTGCCCACCGCGAGGGGGGCGGGTATCCTACGTCCGGCATCAACCCATCGAGACGACATGAGCCAACAGACCGTATTGGTCGTCGACGACGAACGCGATATCCGCGAACTCCTCACCATCACGCTTGGGCGCATGGACCTGCTGGTCGACGCGGTGGGCACGGTCACGGAGGCGCGACGCGCCCTCGCCGAGAGGCACTACGATCTGTGCTTCACCGACATGCGCCTGCCCGACGGCACCGGCCACGAAGTGGTCGAGCTGATCTCCGCCGAGCACCCGGATACACCGGTGGCGATGATCACGGCCTACGGCAACGTCGATGCGGCCGTCAGCGCGCTGAAGGCCGGCGCCTTCGACTTCGTTTCCAAGCCCGTCGACATCCAGATGCTGCGCCGCCTGGTGCGCACCGCGCTGCGCCTGGCCGAGGAAAAGCGCAGCGGCCAGGCCGCCGCCAAGCCGGACGGCAACGAACGCCTGATTGGCGACTCGTCGGCCATGCAGCAGGTACGCGGCACCATCGCCAAACTCGCGCGCAACCAGGCACCGGTATACATCGCCGGCGAGTCGGGCGTGGGCAAGGAGCTGGTGGCCCGCCTCATCCACGAGCAAGGTCCCCGTGCGGCCGGCCCCTTCGTCCCGGTGAATTGCGGCGCGATCCCCTCCGAGTTGATGGAGAGCGAATTCTTCGGCCATCGCAAAGGCAGCTTCACCGGCGCGGTGGGCGACAAGGAAGGCCTGTTCCAGGCCGCCCACGGCGGCACCCTGTTCCTCGACGAAGTGGCCGAGCTGCCCCTGCACATGCAGGTGAAGCTGCTGCGCGCGATCCAGGAAAAGGCCGTGCGCCCGATCGGCGCCCGCGAGGAAGTGCCGGTGGACGTGCGCATCCTCTCCGCCACGCACAAGAACCTCGCTGCGCTGGTCGAGCAGGGCCAGTTCCGCCAGGACCTGTTCTACCGCATCAACGTCATCGAACTGCGCGTGCCGCCGCTGCGCGAACGCCGTGGCGACGTGCCGCTGCTGGCCAACTTCGTGCTGCGCCAGCTCGCCACCAAGAGCGGCGGCGCACCCGGCCGGCTGTTGCCTGCCGCGCAGCAGGCGCTGGAAAGCTATGACTTCCCCGGCAACGTGCGCGAACTTGAGAACATCCTCGAGCGAGCGATGGCGATGTGCGAAGGTGACCAGATCGACGTCACCGACCTGATGCTTCCGCAGCGCACGCCGCGCTCGCAGGAGCCGGTGGCGCCAATGCCAGGCGGCATGCCGCCAGCCGCCGCAGCGCAGGCTCCGGCAGCCGCGCCCACTGCCAACGGTGGTCTCGACGACTACATCAGCAACCTTGAGCGCACCGCGATCATCAAGGCGCTGGAGGAGTCGCGCTACAACAAGACCGCAGCGGCGAAGAAACTTGGCATCACGTTCCGCGCGTTGCGGTACAAGCTCAAGAAATTGGGCATCGATTGATCAGGAGGGGCCGGATTACATCCGGCCTTTTTTTATGCGGTCGGTGCTCACTTGCGCTGCTCTTTATTGTGGGAGCGCACCCTGTGCGCGACTGGCTTTCGCGGTGGGCTGCATGGTCTTCGCCGCTGCTAGCGAAGCTTTGGCCTTCGGTTGCCGTGGTTTCGCGAGCATGCCGCTTACGCAGCGGGCGTTTCGACGACCTGCCGGCCGCCGAGTCACTTTTCTTTTGCTGGCCCAAAAGAAAAGTAACCCAAAGAAAATGGCCTTTTTAGAGCCAAGGCTCTTAGCAGTACGTGAGATAGAAGCATTGGACGACCGAGGCCAGCCTTGATGCGCTCGTTACTACCGCGAACGGAGCGGCTAAACCGCAACGCGCCATAGCGAAGAGGACTTAAAGCAGCCTCGTTGGACGGCACGGGAATCTTGATGCCACCACGCTTCCCCCCCTCTCCCCTCCGGGGAGAGGGCTGGGGTGAAGGGCGGGTGCTCGCGAGGGCGTTGCCTACCCCACTCACTGTAGGAGCGCACCCTGTGCACGACCGCAGCGTGGCGATGTAACTCGCTCAACGCAAATCGCGAACACCGCCCATTGAGGCAACCATGCCAGTGCGCTGTGCTCGCGAGGGCACTACCTACGACCTACACTCTGTAGGAGCGCACCCTGTGCGCGACCGCAGCGTGGCGATGAACCTCGTCATACCTAGTCGCGACCACCGCCGACCGAAACAGCCATGCCAATCCGCGGTCGCGCACAGGGTGCGCTCCTACAAATAGCGAACAGCGGTTTTTAGCTCTGCGATGCGATGTGCCGCTCCGCGGCACGAGCCTTCACCCAACCCCTGTGTGGCGGTGAGGGGTGGTCGACCAGGCCCCGCAGGGGTGCCCGACATGGATGTCGGGCACTTTTCGTCCGGACAGGAGCCCGGTCGAAAAGCCCGGCCGCCCCTCACGCACTGGCTGGGCGCAGCCCAGACAGCGCCACGCGGGGTGCCGTTCTCTTTGGTTACTTTCTCTTGGGCAAGCAGAGAAAGTGACCCGGGCCGCGGCAGCGGCTCGGAAGCCCGCAGCAGGCGAGCCATCTCGCCGTATCGCTACAACCAGAAATCGAATCTCTCGGTGACTCGCTTCGCTCGCCCTTTGGGCCGTTCTGCGGGCCGTTCCTACTCTGGGACGAATGAAGACCGACGGGCTATCGCGCACTGTGTGCGCTCCTACAAAGTAGCGGGGCCTTCGGGGGCGGAGGCGCTGGCATCCAGGGCTTCGCGGACGGTGCGTAGCAATTTGAGTGTCGAGATGGGCTTGTCGACCTGGAACAGGTGCTCCATCACCGGCAGTTCGTCCATGTCGGGCGGCGCGTCCGGGCGCGCCAGCAGGATCACCGCGCGGCGATAGCCGTGCTCGAACAACGCCGCCAGTGTGCGCACGCCGGTGAACAGGTTCATGTCCGCATCCATCACGACGAGGTCGGGCACGCCTTGCGCCTCGATCCACTGCAGCGCCGCGGTACCGCTCTGGCTCGCATGCGCCTGGTAGCCCCACGAATCGAGCGTGTCGACCAGCAGCGACAGCTGTCCGGCTTCCTCCACCACCACCAGCACACGCTCCGCCTCGCCCTGCAGGTCGGCCTCTTCTTCCACCTCCGTTTCCTGGAGCATTTCCACCAGCGGAATGTAGAGATGGAAGCGCGTGCCCTGCCCGGGCTTGCTCTCCACGCGCATCACGCCGCCGTGCGCGGTGATGATGCGGCGGCAGGAAATCAAACCCAGGCCGGTGCCGCTCTCCTTGGTCGTGTAGAACGGTTCGAACATGTGCTGCATGGCCTCGTCGTCCATGCCGGTGCCGGTGTCGGCGACGGTGAGGCAAAGATAGTTGCCTTCGCGCGGCTCCTCTTCGGGTTTGAAGAATGACGTCGGCAGCGTGGTCACCGATGTGCGGATCTCCAGGCGGCCGCCGGAGGGCATGGCCTGGATCGCATTGAGGCTGAGGTTGAGCAGACACTGCTGGAGTTCGGTGTGGTTGCCATCGAACGTGAGTTCCGGATCGTCGGCCGCCAGGCCGAGCGTGACGCCGCGTGGCACGCTGCCTTGCAGCAGCAGGTTGAGCGCGTCGAGCAACGCACCCACGCGCACCTGTTCCGCACGGCGCGCGCCTCTTGCGAACGAGAGCATCGACTGCACCATGTCCAGGCCGCGCTTGCCGCAGTCGCGCACGAGGCGTCCGAGTCGCGCGAGGCGCGGATCGTTCTGGTAATCCTGCAGGCTGTCGCCGGCCAGCAACAGCGGTTGCAGCAGGTTGCGCAGGTCGTGGCTGAGACCGCCCGCCAGCATCGCCAGGCTCTCGAAACGCTGCGCGCGGATCAGTTCGGTTTCGGCACGGCGGCGCGCGCGCTGCGCTTCGGCCTCACGCAGTGCGCGGCGCACCGCCGAAGCGAGGCGTGCGGGATTCTGCTTGAGGATGTAATCGGTCGCGCCGTTGCGCAGCGCTTCGATGGCGGCTTCCTCGCCCAGCGTGGCCGATACGAAGATGAAGGGAAGATCCTGGTCGCGCTCGCGCAGCAGGTCGAGCGCCCGCTCGCCCGAGAAGCCGGGCATGCTGAGATCGGACAGCACGATGTGCGGGCGGAACGTGTCCAGCGCATCTACGTAGGCGCGCTCCTCGTCCACTAGGTGCACGTCGTATTCGATCGCATCGGCATCCAGTTCCGACAGCACGAGCTCGGCATCGAGCTGGCTGTCCTCGATCTGCAGGATCCGTATCTTGGGCAGGGCCCTTTGTTGCCTTTCCGCCATTCGCCACTCCGTCGTGGGCGTCCCGCCCCGCATCGACCCGGGTTATTCCGGTGCCTGGTTGAGCACGGCCCAGAATTGTCCCAGCGTGCGCACCGCCTCGAAGAACTGATCCACATCGACGGGCTTGATCACGTACGCATTCGCGCCGATGTCCCAGCTGCGCGCCAGGTCGCTTTCCTCACGTGAGGAGGAAAGGATCACCACCGGCACGCGCCGAAAACGATCATCCGAGCGCAACTGCGTGAGCACTTCCAGGCCGCCCATGCGCGGCATCTTGATGTCCAGCAGCACCACGGCGGGGTCGATCGGATCGCGTCCGGCCCATTCGCCGCGGCAATAAAGATAGTCCAGGCAATCCACGCCGTCTTCGAGGTGGACCACCGGATTGGCGAGGTTGGCGCCGGCCAGGGCATCCATGGCCATTTCGGCGTCCGCGAGGCTGTCCTCGACGAGAAGGATGGTTCGGATGTCGCGCTGATTCATAACCGCCTCTGCGCAAAGCTCTCTGCCAGATCGGACGAAGGCAGAGTGAAGTGGAAACGGGCGCCCACGCCGGGCTGCGCGTCAGCCCATACACGCCCACCGTGGCGCGTCACGATGCGTCGCACGTTGGCAAGGCCGATGCCGTTGCCGGGGAACTCCGAAGCGCGATGCAGACGCTGGAACACGCCGAACAGCTTGCCAGCATACTGCATGTCGAAGCCCGCGCCGTTATCGCTGACGGTGAACTCGTAGCTGCCGTCGCGGTTGCGCTGCACGTCGACGTCGATGCGCGCCACTTCGCGCTTGCCGGTGTATTTCACCGCGTTGCCAAGCAGGTTCTGCCATACCGTGCGCAGCATGTTCTCATCGCCGATGACGATGGGCAGCGGCGCGATCGACCACACGATGTGCCGCCCGTGGGCATCGGTTTCCGCCAGCGCGCGCGCCTCGTCCACCAGCGATTGCATGTCCACGGGTTGCAGGCGCAGCGCGCCGCGGCCCAGGCGCGAGAACACCAGCAGGTCCTCGATCAGCAGCGCCATGCGGCGCGCGGCGTCATTGATCACTTCGATGTAATGACGCGTGCGCTCGTCCGCGGCATCGCCCAGGTGCTGCTGCAGCTTGCCGGCGAAACCGCTGATGTGGCGCAGCGGCGCGCGCAGGTCGTGCGATACCGAATAGCTGAAGGCCTCCAGCTCGCGATTCACGTCCGAGACCTGCTCGATCTTGCCTTCCAGCTGGCGGTTGAGTTCCTTCACCTGCTGCTCGACCAGCGCACGCGCGGTGACGTCGCTGAGGGTGAGCAGCAGCACGGGATCACCGCCATCGTCCTGCTCGAGGCGACGCGCGTTGATCACGACGTGGCGGTCCACGCCATCCACCGTGCGCTGGATGAGTTCGTAGTCCCATAGTTCGCGATCGAGCAGCAGCACGTCGTTGAGTCGCTGCAGCAGCGCGCTGTCGCTCCAGGCGCCGTCGCCGATCTCGGTCAACGGCATGGACTGGCGAAAATCCGGCGGCAATCCATACAGCTCGCCGAAGGCGGCGTTCACCAGCAACGTGCCCAAGCCGGCGTCGAGCAGCGCGATCGGCTCGCGCACCGCCTGCACGATGAGCTGCGAACGCTGCACGGCCTGCCCTTCGCGCTCTTCGGCGCGCAGGCGGCGGGTGATCTGCCGTTCGGAAACCACCACCACGATGGCCAGCAGCAGCACCTGCGCGATGGCAGTGATGCTCAGGGCGAGGCTGCTGTTGAACGATTCGCGCCTGGCCTCGTCGCGCCGTTCCAGCAGCGTGTTGTTTTCGTTGCGCACGACGCCATCGATCAGGTCGTCCATCTTGAACAGCGTGCCGGAATCGCGCATGGCCTCGGCCGCGCCGCGATCATCGCCGCGCTCGTGCCGCAGGATGGCCTGCCCGGTGAGCGCCAGGCGCCCGTTGACCACGGATGTCAGCGAACCGATCAACGATTGCTGGTCGGGGTTGTCGCGCGTCATCTCGCGCAGCTGCGACAACAGGCCCGGCACTTCGTGGCTGGGCCGCTCGGCACGCATGCGTACCTGCGGGTCGGTATCGCCATTGATGAGGCGATAGATCGACGCTTCGCCATCGCGCGTGACATACGCGATGCGATAGGTCAGCGATTTCACCTCGGACGAGTGGGTGACGCGCTCGTTTGCCTCGATGGCTTCGCCGGCGCCGCTGCGGGTGACGATGTAGGGCAGCGCCACGATCACCAGCACGGCGGCCAGAAGGCCGCCGAGCCGCCAGCGCATGGCCATGCGGTCCTTCAAGACCGGCCTGAGCGTCGACGCCAGTTTCCAGGATGAGCGCAACATGGTCGGCATGTTTGCAGAATCGCCCGGATGATTACTACCGTCTCCGCAAGGTTTTTGCTACGTCTTTGGTAGGGTCTGTCCAGGTCAGCGCTGCCCGGCGGAGCTCATCGACGTCGGCCGCGCCTCGGGCTGGCTTCCCCACGCGCGATTGGGCTCGGCCTGCATGGTGAAGTGCAGCTCGCCGCCGGCCACGATTTCGCCATGGCGCAGGAACACCCGGTCCAGCGGTTTGCCATTGAGGGTCACACTGCCCACGTAGGGGTGCTTGTCGTCCAGCGGCGCCGCGCTCACGGTGAAGGTCTTGCCGTTGCTGAGGTGCAAGGTGGCGCGCTTCACGAACGGACGGCCGATGGCGTACTCGTCACTGGCCGGTGTCACCGGATAGAAGCCCAGCGCGGTGAAGATGTACCAGGCCGACATCTGGCCGAGATCGTCGTTGCCGGCCAGGCCGTCCGGCCGCGCGGCGTACTGGCTGTCCATGATCTGCTTGAGGCGCTTCTGGGTCTGCCAGGGCGCGCCGGCGTAGTCGTACAGGTAGGCCAAGTGATGGCTGGGTTCGTTGCCGTGCGCATACCAGCCGATCAGGCCGGTGATGTCTTCCACGTGCGCGAAGCGGGCCGGGTCCACCTTGGCGTCGAACACGCTGTCGAGCTTGGTCACGAAGGCCTGGTCGCCGCCCATGGCCTTCACCAGCGCCGCCACGTCCTGCGGCACGTACCAGGAGTACTGCCAGGCATTGCCTTCGGTGTAGTCGGTGCCGTAGCCGGCGGCATCCGGATCGAACGGCTCGCGGAACGCACCGTCGGTCTTGCGTGCGCGCATGAAGCCGGTCTTGGGGTCGTAGGCGTTGCGCCAGTTGCCGGCGCGCTTGTCGAAGGTGGCCGCGATGTCCTGCTTGCCCATCGCCTTGGCCATCTGCGCCAGCGACCAGTCGTCGTAGGCGTATTCCAGCGTCTTGGAGGCGCCTTCGGGTTCCTTGTCGATCGGCACGTAGCCGAGCTTCATGTACTCGCCCAGGCCGCCATAAGGAGCGTAGGTGGCGCTGGCCACCATGGCCTTGAGGCCCGCTTCCGCATCGAAGCCGCGCACGCCCTTGATGTAGGCGTCGGCAATGACCGGCACGGCGTGGTAACCGATCATGCACCACGTCTCCAGGCCCTGGTACGCCCACACCGGCAGGATGCCGAACGGACTGGTTTCGCGGGCCGCGATCAGCGAGCGGATGAAGTCGGTGCTGCGCTCAGGCATCAGCAACACGACCAGCGGCTGCTGAGCGCGGTACACGTCCCACAGCGACCAGGTGGAGTGGAATTCGAACTTTCCGTTCTTGTCGACCGCCTCGTGCACGGCACCGTCGGGACCGCGGAACTGGCCGTTGACGTCCATGCTGAGCGTGGGCGACAGCAGCGCGTGGTACAGCGAGGTGTAGAAGCTGGTGCGGTCCTGCTTGGGCGCATCGATGTCGATCGAGGCGAGCGCCTTGTCCCAGTCGGCGCGTGCTTCGGCGCGGCGGGCATCGAAGTCCCAGCCCTTGCCTTCGGCATCGAGGTTGGCGACGGCGTTGGCTTCGCTCACCGGCGAGATCGCCACCTTCACGCCCAGCGGCTGCTTGAGCGTGCCGAAGTCGAACACGCCGACCAGCGCGCGACCGTTCAATGCATCGTGGTCTTCCGGCTGGTAGCCCGGGCCCTTGAAGCCCTTGTACGGCACGTCGGTCTCGCGGCTGTACAGCGTGCGCGAGGCCAGCGGCTGGGAGAAACGCATGGCGAAACACAACTCGCGACCCGGCGCCCAGCCGCGCGTGGTGCGGCAGCCGGTAACAGTGCCGTCGTCATGCACGCGCAGATGCGACCACAGCACCTTGCCCGGGTAGTCGTAGATGCTCGGACGCAGGTCGAGCAGCAGGTGCGCCGGCTTGCCGGCCGGGAAGGTGTAGCGATGCCAGCCGATGCGGCGCCCGGCTGTGAGTTCGGCGCGCACGTTGTAATCGCTGAGCGTCACCGCGTAGTAACCGGCCTGCACCACTTCGCTGTCATGGCTGAAGCGCGAGCGGTAACCGCTGCCCGGCTTGGCCGCGTCGCCCGGCTCCAGCTTCACGTCGCCGGCGATGGGCATCACCAGCACGTCGCCCAGGTCCGAATGGCCCGAGCCGGAGAAATGCGTATGCGAGAAACCGAGCAGGCTGCTGTCGCCGTACTGGTAGCCGGCCGCCCATTTGTAGGCGTGCTTGAAGTCCGGCATGGCCGTGTCGGGCGAGAGCTGGATCATGCCGAAGGGCACCGTGGCGCCCGGGAAGGTATGGCCATCGCCCCCCGTGCCGATGCGAGGGTCGACATCCACGGCGTGACCCGTCGTCGCCGCTGCCGCCAGGCCGGGCAACAGGGACAGGGCCAGCATGGCCGGAAGCCACGAACGGGACGGTAGACGAGCCATCGGATACCCCAGCGCCAGATTTAGATCGTTTGAAATCTAGCAGCGTCCACGCCGTCGTGCACGCTGCAATGCGTGGGTTCCGTCACGGGGCGAGGGCGGGCTCCGAAGGGCCCGCCCTGCCCGCTTGCGTCAGTCGATCTTCCAGTCCAGCGAGAGCATCACTTCGCGGCCGTTGTAGTCCGCACCCTGCTGCGTCGGGATGAACTCGAAGCCGCCGGCGTAGTACGGGACCGCACCCACCTTGTCGAAGATGTTGGTGACGTTGAGGCCCACCTTCAGGCTCTCGTTGATGCGATAGCCCACCGCCGTGCTCCAGATGATCCACGGCGAGACATGCCCGCGGTACACCACGCACTGCGGATCGCCCAGGCCCGGCTGGATGCCGTTGGGCAGCACTTCGCAACCGCCGTAGTTCGGCGCGCGCATCGAGCCCGAACGCGTGGTGTGCAGCGTCACGTCCCAGTCGTTGTAGTGCCAGGCCAGCGTGCTGTTGATCTTGCTCGCCACGTACTGGTAGCGCGTGTTCAACAGCGGATCGGACGCCAGGTCGCGTTCCTTGAACGACAGGTTGTTGGTGTAGTCCAGGCGGTAGTTGAAGCTGCCCCAGCGCTGCGTGGCGAACTTGTAGGTCAGCGAGGCATCCACGCCGCTGACGTAAAGCGACGCTTCGTTGATCGGACCCACCGTCGCGCTGGTGATGTTGCCACTGGCATCACGCACCACGTTCTTGATCGCCAGCTGGCAGTACTCCGAGCCCAGCGTGTGCGCGACATACGGCGCACCGCTGACCGTCGTGCCCGTGAGGCAGCCGGCTTCGTCGGTGAGCAGCGTGTTGGTATCGATCCACTTGATCGCGTTGTCGATGCCCATGTGCCAGTAGTCGGCCGAGATGGCCAGGCCTTCGACGCCAGGCACGTCCCACACGAAACCGTAGGTCCACGAATGGCCGGTTTCCGGCAGCAGGTTGTGGCTGCCGCCCGAGTACTGGGTGAAATACGTCGCGTGCTGGTAGTTCACGCAGGCGCGGTCGCCGGTCTGGATGCACTGCAGCGGGTCGGCATAATCGCCCACCGTGCTCTGCGAGTCGGCCAGGTAGATGGCCTGCATGTCGGGCGCGTGGAAGTTGGTGCCATAGGTACCGCGCAGCAGCAGGCTTTCCAGCGGACGCCACTCGAGGCTGGTGCCCCAGGTGCGTGCGATGTCGGCGATGCTGGCGTCGCGGTACTTGTCGAGGCGGCCGGACAGCGTCCAGGTCAGCGTCGCGGCGAGCGGAATGCGGAACTCCGTAGCTACCGACACGCGGTTACGCGTGCCGCCGCCGGTGATGTAGTTCTGGAACGGATCGCCGAACGTGGTGGTGTTGCCGCGCGGATCGGGCGCCAGGCGGAAACCCTGGTGATTGCCTTCGATCACGCCGGCGAAGCCGACCGGACCGGCCCAGGTGTTGAACAGGTCGCCGTTGAGGTTGAACGTGGCCTGGTCCATCCAGGTGTAGGCGCTGTTGACGCCGCCGACTGCGAACGACTGGTAGTCCGACGGGCTGATCGGGCTCCAGAAGCGGCTGCTGTTCAACGCATAGGTCGGATACGCCGTGCCGCCGACGGTCGTATTGCCCAACTGCGGCCCGAAGAAGTAGTCGAACATGCCCTGTTCGTTCAAGCCGGTGTAGTGCTCGTGCACGATGTACTTGCTGGTGCCGAGATTGAAGTCCCAGTTGAAGCGGTCATCGAAGATCGTGCCCTTCAGGCCCGCATGGATGTCCCAGTTCTGCTCGTAATCGTGCGTGTTGCCGTAGCCGCCCAGTTCCTGCGGCGTCAGCTGGCGGATGTAGTTGCTGACGACCTGGCCGCTGGTCTTGTCGTAGAAGTTGTTGGGCAGGCCGCCCATCGGATACAGCGCCGGCAGCGCGGTATTGGTGGTGCCGGTGCTGTCCTTGAATGTCACCGAGCCGTAGCCCTGCAGGGACGGCGTGAAGTCGTACTCGCCCGCCACGTACACCGCATCGCTGCGCAGGCCCGGGCTCAGCACCCAGTTGCCGAAGGTCGCACGCTGCGTGCACGAGATGCCGTTGTCGGTGATGCTGTTCGGATCCACCGCGTTGCCGTTGGTGCCGATCGTCTTGTGGTCGTACGCCTGGAAGTTGTTGCCGAAGCTGTTGCATGCACCGGCCGGCGGCGTGATGTAGACGCCGTTGGCGTTCTGGATCGCCGCGCCGTTGGACGTCGGGAAACCGAACATGCGCGCGCTGGGGTTCCAGCTGCCATAGCCGGCGTCGCTTTCGGCGTCGGTATAGGTGCGGTCGCGGCCCCACAGCGGCGAGCGGTTGGTGTGCTGGTAGTTGTAGACGACGTGCCAGTCGTTGCCGCCGCGGCCACCGGTGAAATTGAAATCGCCGTAGTTGCGGCCACCGCGCGTGGCGCCGCCGCCGGTCACCTGCAGGTCGTCGCCCTGGTAGTTCTTCTTGAGGATGACGTTGATCACGCCGGCCACGGCATCGGAGCCATAGATGGACGAGGCGCCCGAGGCGAGCACTTCGATGTGGTCCACCATGCCCAGCGGGATGTTGTTGAAGTTCTGGAACGTGCTCTGGCCCGCGCTCGGCTGCGGGTAATCGGTAATGCGATGACCATCCACCAGCAGCAGGCTGTGGTCGGGGCCGAGGTTGCGCAGGTTGATCGGGCGCGCGTTCACTGCGGTGTTGCCCCAGGTGGACACGCGATCGGAAAACTCCGGCGTGGCCACTTCAGGCAGCGAATTGAGGAACTCGTAGACGGTGGTGAAACCCTGCGCCTTGATCTGGTCGGCGGTAACGATGGTCACCGGCGCGGGGCCTTCGATCTCCGAGCGCGGAATGCGCGAACCGGTGACCACGACCTTGTCGAGCGTGACGGGCTTCTTGTTGTTGTCGGACTGCTGCGACGGCTGATCGCCGGACACCGGCGTGCTGGACTGCGCCCACAAGGGCGGCGCCACCAACGCGCAGGCCAGTGAACTGGCGAGCACGGCGCGACGCATACGGATGCTGCTCATGGTGTTCTCTCCCAAATAAAGCTTGTATCGGTTGCTTCCGGCCTCTCTCCCGGCCATCGCAACCCTGTTGTGGTGTTTTTGTTTCTGGCAAAAAAATCAGCGCGGCCGGTGCCAGATCCGGTCCGCGCTGTGGCAAGCCGCGACGCTCATGGCGTCGCGGCGAGATCAGTTATCTGGATGCGGGCGTGGCGTCCCCATCACGCGAATGGCTCGCCGTGGCAAGTTCCGGCAACCGCAGGGCGCGGCAGCGTCGTCGATCGCTTCAAGCACGTCGTTCCTTCGGTCAATGCTTGGCCAGCGCAATGCGGTAGGCATAGGCGTGTGCGCCGGACGGCTGCTTCGGCAGCGTCAGGTGCAGACCATCGGCCTGCTGCTTGAAGGCGATCGGCTTGCCGGTGGAAAGCAAGGTCACCGAGGCGACCTTCATGCCGGCATCGATCGAATGGATCAGCGCCTGCCCGTTGGCCGGCCATTCCATCTCGATCGCATAGAGCACGTCGCCCTTGGTGGTGAAACGGAAATCCTCCGGCGTGTACGGCTTGGTCTTGGTGTCCTGCATGGTGCCGGCCGCCACTTCGGTCGGGCCTTCGCCGAAGCGATGCCACGGTCGCGTGCCGTAGATGGCCTCGCCGTTCGCACGCAGCCACTGCCCTACTGATTGCAGGATGCTGCGTGCCTCGTCGGGAATGGTGCCGTCGGCCTTCGGGCCGACGTTGAGCAGCAGGTTGCCGTTCTTGCTTACCACGTCTGCCAGCAGCTGCACGACTTCGTCGGGCGACTTGTAGGTATCGCCTTCGGCATAACCCCACGAATCGGGGCTCACCGAGGTTTCGGTCTGCCAGGGTTGTTCGCGGATGCCCGCCGCCTGGCCACGCTCGATGTTCAGCGTGCCGGTGCCCGGACGCATGTCGTTCAACTTGTAATTGAGCACCACGCCCTGCTGCCGCGCCGCCGCCTGGTTGTAGTAGAACGCTGCGAATTCGGCGAGCGGGCCGCGGAAGCGCGGCTGGCCGATCCACCAGTCGAAGTACATGAGGTCCGGGTGATAGTCCTGCACGATCTCGGCGGAACGCGCGAGCCAATCGGCGAGAAATGCATCGGACACGAAAGTCCAGTCGACTTCCTGGCCGTCCTCACCCTTGGCCGACATGAGGCGGTGTGCCGGGCCGTACAGCGCGGCATAGCGCGGGTCGTTCACGTCCGAATCGAAGGTGCGGCCGTACTCGTAGAACCAGTCGTGCTCGGCGCGGTGCGAGGACAGGCCCAGCTTCATGCCCTGCGCGCGGATCGCCTTGGCGAGATCGCCGATCACGTCGCGGTGCGGGCCCATCTTCACCGCAGTCCAGTCCGACAGCTTGGAGTCGTACATGGCGAAGCCGTCGTGATGCTCGGCCACCGGCACCACGTAACGTGCGCCCGCGTCGTGAAACAGCTTCGCCCACGCCTGCGGGTCGAAGTGCTCGGCCTTGAACAGCGGGATCAGGTCCTTGTAGCCCATCTTGGGCATCGGCCCGTAGGTGGCGAGCTGATGGCGGTAGCGATCGGAGTTCTCGCCCTCGCGCTCGTACATGTGGCGCGGGTACCACTCGCCCTTGAAGGCCGGCACCGAATACACGCCCCAGTGGACGAAGATGCCGAACTTGGCATCGCGATACCAATCGGGCGTGCGATACGCCGTCAGCGTCTGCCAGTCGGGCTGCATCGGCCCCTGCCACGCGACGTGCTCCGTCTGCGTGAGGATCTGCTGGCGCGCGGCGTCGTACGGCCGGTTGGCCGCCACCCACTGCCGTTCAATCGTTGCCGCGTCGGGCGCCGTTGACGTCGACGGTTGATCCGCCGCCAAAGCCATGCCCGTGCCAAGGGCGGCGAGACCCAGGCACACGCCGAGAGAGAGACGTCGATGGATACGGCACGAACGGTACATAGGCGCTGTCATTGCATTCCCTTTCCGATCCAACCTGTGAAGTATGTCCGGCGGCCGCCTGGACGTTGCCGCTCAAACCGTGGCTGCGTGCTCGTGCAGCCAGCTGGCCGCGCCAATCACGCCGAGTTGCGCGTGGTCGACCACGTGCACGGGCACCGTCTGCAGGAACGGCCGCATGACGCCCTTGTCGAGGAAGCGCGCCACGAATTCGCTGGCCTCCAGCACCGCGATCATGTGCGCGAGGAAGCCGCCGGCCAGGTAGATGCCACCGGTGGCGCCATACAGCATCGCCATGTCGCCGGTGAAGGAGCCCAGCCATCCGCAGAACAGTTGCAGTGTCTCCACCGCGACGGGGTCGGCGTTCTCCATCGCCGCTGCCACGACCTCGGCGGGCGAATGCAGGCGGATGGCTTGGTGCTCGATACGGCATAGCGCCTGATACATGCGCAGCAGCCCCGGGCCGGACAGCGCGTGGTCGTAAGGCAGGTGTGTGCCTGCGGGCGCCAATTCGGCCAGCAGCTGCTGTTCGCGTGGCGTCCGTGCGGCCAGCTGGATATGGCCGGCTTCGGTGGGCAGGACCTGCGACGGCGACCCTGGCAGTCGCACCGCGACGCCCAGGCCGGTGCCCGGCGCGATCACCACGACGGGCCCTGCCGCCGCGTTGCGCGAGGGCGCCGGCGCGTGCAGCAGCGTGACGCTGCTGGCCTGCAGATGCGGCATGGCGTGCGCCTGCGCGACAAGGTCGTTCAATACCGACACATCGTCCATGCCCAGCTCGCGCTTCAGCGCGGCAGGCTCGATCGGCCACTGGAGGTTGCTGTTGAGCACACGCCCGTCATGCAGATAACCCGCACAGGCGAGTGCGAAGCGACGCGGCTTGATTGCATGCTCGTTGCAGAAGCGGCGCACGATGGAAGCAAGATCGACGTAGTCGCGGCAGGGATACACCTGATAGGCAAGCACCGACAGCGCGGCGTCGCTTTGCGCGGCCTGCGCATCGAAGGCCAGGAATCCCAGGCGTGCATTCGTGCCACCAACATCCGCGGCGAGCAGCGTTCGCTGCGCGCCTTCGAGCACGGCACTCATGCCGGCCACTTTGCCGCCGGCCGGCTCGTCATCCGCAAAGGCGCGGCTGGTTGGCTGTTCGCCACGCATCTGGACGCCGTCATTCATGCACCGCCCTTCCTTCGCTCGCGTCGGGGGACGTTGGTCTGTCCGGCCGGCGCTGCTCTCAATCACGACCGCTCTGGCGGCACCCTGGAGTTGCGCTCGCTCTGCGCGACTTTGCGATCCGCAGGCGCCGAAAAAGCGCCTGGGTTTAGATCGATGCAAACTATTTCATTGGGATTAGATCGAGGCAAGTCGCAGCGCAACACTTCTTGCGTGAGGGTTACGAAATCCGCTTCATGCAAGAAATTGCGACTGTGATCCGGTTTATTCGCGTGGCTGCGTATGGCGCGATGGGCGGGGCGTGAGGCGGAGTGGAGTTGCGGTCGCCCACGGGGGGCCCTACAGGGGGAGAGTCGCGTGGCGGTGGAGTCAGTGCGAGAGAAAAACGCCGCCCGGAAAGGGCGGCGTTTTTCAGCTATCACGTAGCGACAAGGATCAGGCCGTCGCAGGCATGCCGAACGCCGGTGGGCGATCCTTGGCGGCGGCACCGAACTGCGTGTTCGGCGTGGCGCCCATCTGGAACTCCAGGGTACCGCCAGCCGCCAGTTCGGCGTGGCTGATCCAGCTGCGCGTCCAAGGCTTGCCGTTCCACTGCACCGATTGGATGTACGCCTGCCCCGGACCATTGCCGTGGGTCTGGATCACCAGCTTGCGATCGCCAGTGAGCGAGATTTCCGCGCGATCCAGCAAGGGGCTGCCGAACACGTAGTTGGTGCTCACCGGATCCACCGCGTACAGGCCGAGCGCGCCCATCACGTACCACGCGCTCATCTGCCCGCAGTCCTCGTTGCCGGCGAGGCCATCCGGCTCGGCCGGATACATGGTCTCCAGCAGCATGCGCACGCGTGCCTGCGTTTTGTGATGCGAGCCGGTGTACGCGTACAGATAGGCCACGTGGTGGCTCGGCTCATTGCCGTGTGCGTACTGGCCCACCATGCCGGCGATATCCGGCGGCGCATCGGCAGGCAGGTCCGAGCTGGTGGTGAACAGTTCATCCAGCTTGCGCTCGAACACCTTCTGCCCGCCGAACATCTCCATGTACGCGTACAGGTCGTGCTGGTTGAGGAACGTCGCCTGCCACGCATTGGATTCGGTGAAGTCGCGCCACTGGCTGGAGTGCCCCATGCCACGTGGATCGAACGGTTCCAGCCATTGCCCGTCGCTGCCACGCGGGCGCACGAAGTTGAGCTTCTTGTCGAACACGTTGCGGTAGTTGCGCGAACGCTGGCGCAGCGCGGCGGCGTCGCCCTTGGCGCCGGCGCCTTCGGCCAGTTGCGCCATCGCCCAGTCGTCATAGGCGTATTCGAGCGTTTTGCTGACCGCTTCGCCTTCCTTGTCGCTGGGGATGTAACCCAGGTGACGATAGAAGGTGAGGCCGCGGTAATCGTCTTCCATCGCGCGACGACGGAAGATCGGCCAGGCCCGCGCATAGTCAATGCCCTTGAAGCCCTTGGCCTGCGCTTCGGCGAGCACCACGGCGGAGTGGTAACCAATCATGCAGCCGGTCTCCACGCCCTGCAGCGGCCACACCGGCGGGCCGTCCGGGCTTTCCGCCGCCATGCGCACGAGGCCGTTGACCAGGTCGGGCACGCGATCGGGCTGGAACAGCGTCAGCAGCGGATGCAGCGCGCGGTACGTATCCCACAGCGAATAGGTGCTGTAGTTGTTCTGCCCGTTGGGCAGCTGATGGATCGCCAGGTCCATGCCGCGGTAGCGGCCGTCCACGTCGCTGAACAGCGTGGGCGCCAGCATCGTGTGGTACAGCGCGCTGTAGAACGTGCGCAGCACCGGCTGCGACGAGGATTCGATGCGGATGCGACCGAGCTCGCGTTCCCACGCCTCGGCGGCGGTGCGCTGCGCAAGCTCGAAGTCCCACGCGGGCACTTCCGTCTCGAGATTCTTCAAGGCGCCGTCGATGTCGACCGCCGAAATGCCGACCTTGACCAGCAACGGTGCATGCGACGCCTGCTTGATGTGCAACGCCGCCTTCAGGTGCGTACCGCTGGCCTCATGCGAGCCGTCCGCCAGCGCCACGTCTTCCGAGTACAGCGTGGCATGCGAGAACGGGCGCGACAGCTTCATGGCGAAGTACAGATAGCGCCCATTCGCCCACTGGTGCACGCGACGACTGCCCACCAACGTGTCATTGCCGATCACGCGCAGCTGCGCGTCGGTCACGGCGGCCGGCACGCTCGCGCGATCGTGGTAGCCATGCGCGAGATCGACCAGCAGATGCCCGTCGCCCTTGCCGTGGAAGGTGTAGCGATGCAGGCCCACGCGCGGCGTCGCGGTGAGCTCGGCCAGGATGTTGTGATCGGTGAGGTGCACGCGGTAGTAACCCGGCTGCGCCTGTTCCTGGTCGTAGCGCGAGCGATAACCCTTGCCCGGCACGCCCTTGCTGTCGGCCGGCAGGCGGTCCGATGCGGCCACGCCATCGAAGCGCGAGCGGTAGTTCTGGTCCGGCAAGCCGCGATCGCCCGGTTGCAGCAGCACGGGGCCCTGCGCCGGCATCACCAGCACATCGAGCATGTCGCTGGCGCCGGTGCCGCTGAGATGCGTATGCGAGAAGCCCATGATCGAGCCATCGGCCTGGTGATAGCCCGAACAGGCGTCCCAGCCGGCATCGTTGGTGTCCGGGCTCAGCTGCACCATGCCGTAAGGCGTCGTTGCGCCGGGAAAGGTGTGGCCATGTCCGCCGGTGCCGACGAACACGTCGACGTAGGAGGAAACACCCTGCGCGCCCAGGGCGCCGGCGCCCGTGGCGGTCTTTTGCGCGGCGACCGCATGGCCCACGCTCGAGGCAAGCGAGGTCAGCGGGCTGCCGAGCACCGCAAGCGCGCCCATGCCTTGGATGAATTGTCGGCGGGACACCATGTGGGCGGTTCTCCTGAAGTTGTGGTTGCCAGTGGGGAAAGGTGGTCAGCGCAAGAGCGCCGGACGCGTGCGGTGGAGATCGACGATCAGCTCGCCGAACAAGGTATTGGCCCAGGCGAACCAGGCGCGGGTGAAATGCGCCGGATCATCCTGGTCGAAGGTCTCGTGCATGAAGCCGGTGCCGGCGTCGGTATCGCGCAACCAGCGCAGGCATTGGCTGATCTGGGCCGGGTCGTCGCTGGTCTGCGCATACATCATCAGCGACATCGGCCAGATCATGCGCAGCCCTTCATGCGGGCCGCCGATGCCTTCGGCGGCACGGCCCTTGAAGAAGTACGGATTGTGCTCGCTCCACGCCCGATTGCGCGTGCGCTGGTAAAGCGGATCCTTGCGATCGCAGCAGCCGAGGTAGGCCAGGCTGAGCAGGCTGGGCGCATTGGCGTCGTCCATGAAAACCTGGTTGCCGAAGCCGTCTATTTCGTAGGCCCAGTGTTCCTGGCCCTGCTCGTCACGCATGCGACCGTCGCGATGCACGGCCTGCTCCACCTCGTCGGCCAACGCGGTGCATTCGGAGGCAAACGCTTCGTCGTGGTGAATGCCGCGGCTCATCTGCGCCAGCTGGCGCAGGCTGGTTACGGCGAACAGGTTCGCGGGCACGAACAACGGATACAGGCACGCATCGTCGGACGGCCGGAACATGGAGTGGATCATGCCGTTCGGGCGCGCCGGATTGCCGTAGCCGTCGAGCATCAGCGTATCGGTGGGTATCTTCGATGGCCGCTGGAAGTGGTATGGCCCACGGTCGTGCTTGCGCTGCTGCTCGCGGAAAGTCTTCACCACCGTCGCCATCGCCGAGCGCCAGTCGTCGTCGAACGGCTCGGTGTCGCCCGTTGCCTGCCAGTAGCCATGCGCGAGGCGGATCGGGTAGCACAGCGAATCGATTTCCCACTTGCGCTCGCCCACGCCCGGCTTCATGTCCGTGTCGTCGTGCACCGACCACGACAAGGGCTGCGAATGAGGGTCGGGCATGAACGCGTTGGCGTAGGGATCGATGCGGATGCAACGCGCCTGCCGGCGGATCAGGCCACGGAACAACCGCTGCAGGTTGGCGTCCTGCTTGGCCAGCGAAAGATACGGCGATACCTGTGCCGACGAATCACGCAGCCACATGGCATTGATGTCGCCGGTGATCACGAAGGTGTCGGGCTTGCCGTCGAGCGTGCCCAGCTCCACCGTGGTATCGAGGGTGTTCGGGTAGCAGTTCTCGAACATCCAGGCGAGCTTCGGATCGCCGATGGCCGACTTCACGGTCGCCAGCTGCCGCTCGACGGCCTGGCTCACGAATTTGCGCTTGCCCACTGGGGGGCGCTGGCTCGCGTAGCGGGTAGCGCCGGACGCGAAGGCGCGCGATGGGGCGATATCCAGCGTCGCCGCCGAAACCGCGGCGGCGCCAAACCACTTCAGTACGTCACGGCGTGATGGCATGGCGTGTCTCGTCCTTATCGAAGGTCATCATCGCGTTCACTGTCCCTGCATCACGCCGGCGAGGTTCTGCACCTGCAAGGCGCGCAGCATGTCGTTGAGCAGGGCCTTGCTCTTGACGCCCACGGTCACGCTCTGGCCCGGCAGGATGTCGAAGGCGTTGTCGTCCATCTCGGCATCGAGGTCACCGAAAGACACCCAGACGTCGCGCGCCAGCGTGTCGGTGGTCAGCGTCAGCTTGTAACCCTCCAGCGAGGGCTGCAGCTGCGTGCGGATATGCGGCACCGGCAGTTTGAGGTTCTTTGCCTCGTCGAAGAACACCAGGTTGCGCGATGCCGGGCCGTCGCCGTCGTCGAGGTCAAACACCGCGAATACGGCCTTGGGATCGGCTCCGTGCAGCAGCTGGGCATCGGTGTAGCTGCCCACGGGCGTGCTGCTCAACGGGGGCATCGTGGTCACGCGCTTGTGCTCGTCGATCACCTTGCCGTTGAAGTCCATCAGCCGCACGCTCCAGTGGCCGCTGGTCGTCGATACCTGATCCGAAACGAGGTTCACCTTGGTGTTGCCGTCATGGCGAAGCGCGGCGATCAACAGCGGCGCATAGAAGCGCCGAGCGTGGAATTGCAGCGCCTTCCAGCGCCCGTAGACGTCGATGCTGGACCAGGAGGCACCGGGCCATACGTCGTTGATCTGCCAGTACAGCGAACCCATCGATTGCGGTCGCGATGCACGAAGGTGCTCGGCGGCGAGTTCGATGCCCTGCGCCTGCATCACCTGGCTGAGGTAGACGAACGCAGGGAAATCGCGCGGCTCGCCGAAGCTGCGTTCGATGTAAAGCAGCAGGCGCTTGTTGCCGTTGCCGTTGTCGTACTTCTGGTGCGCCCGCATCACCGGCGATTCGGCCTGCAGATCGTCCGGTCCGGCGAACGAACGGATCGTACGCATCACCGGGAACGACTGCAGCCCGTACTCCGACTGGAACCGCGGCGTGACGTTGAGGTACTCCGTCAACGGCTTCGCCTGCCCCGACCACACGTCCCAGTAATGCATGTCGCCGTTGTCCGGCACGTTGGCCGGGCCTTCGTAGTCGGTGCTCGGCGTACTGGCCCAATACGGCACGTCGCGGTCGTAGCGCGTCACCACGTCGCGCAGCACATTGCCGAACAGGTTGACCATGCCGGTGACGATGAGATCGCGCTGCTCGCCCGTGAGTGACTTCTTGAAGGCTTCGCGATCGGGCCACGATTCCCAGCCGGTCTGCACTTCGTTGTTGCCACACCACAGCACGATGCTGGGATGGTTGCGCAAGCGCTTGACCTGCTCGATCGCTTCCTGACGCGTGTTCTCGACATAAGCCGTGTCGTTCGGCGGGATCGCGCCGCCGAACATGAAGTCCTGCCAGATCATGATGCCGAAGCGATCGGCCAGCTCGTAGAAGCGGTCCGGCAGGTAATAGCCGCCGCCCCACACGCGCAGCATGTTCATGTTGGCATCGCGTGCCGAAGCGACCACGTCGTGCATGCGCAGCTCGACATCGCGGCTGGGAAAGCTGTCGAACGGAATCAGGTTCGCGCCCTTGGCGAACACCGGGACGCCATTGACCACGAATTCGAAGCTGCGGCCCCAGCGGTCCGGCTGCCTGCGCAGTTCCACGCTGCGAAGGCCCACGGCGCGTTCGGCGCCGTGCAGCACGCCATCGTCGTCGCGCACGGTGACCTTGAACGTGTACATGTCCTGCGCGCCGTAGCCGGCGGGATACCACAGCCGCGGATCGGCAATGCGCAACGGCATGCTGATCTCGTGCGTGCCCGGATCCACGATGACTTCCCGCGTGTCGTGCGCAACGGTGTCGCCCGTCGGGCCCAGCACATCGAGATTCACCGTGACCCGCTGGCCTGTATCGGTTTCCACCTCGACCTTGGCCGCGATCCGCGCGACCTGCGTGTCGACCTGGGTCTGTTCGACATGGAAATCATCGACGCGAAAGCCGTCCCAGCTGTCCAGATGCACGCTCTGCCAGATGCCCTCGGTGACGATGCGCGGACCCCAGTCCCAGCCGTACTGATAGTTGGCCTTGCGGATGTAATTGGCCGTCTGTTTGCCCTTGGGCTCATCGCCGAAGGCCGAGTCGAATTCGCCCGGCAAGGCATAGGGCTGCTTGAGCAGCCACGGCTGCAGGCGCTTGATCGGCGAGTACAGCCGCACCTCCAGCTTATTGCCGCCCTTGCGCAGCACGGATTTCACCGGCACGCGCCAGCGGCGGAACATGTTGTCGGCCGCGACCAGCTTGGTGCCGTTCAAGAAGACATCCGCGAACGTATCCAGCCCGTCCAGCACCAACTCCACGTGCGGTCGCGCCAGCGTCGCGGCATCGACGTCGAAGGTGGTGCGGTACTGCCAGTCGGCAAGGCCCACCCATTGCACCTTGGCTTCGTTGTCGCGATAAAACGGGTCGACCAGCTGCTTGGCGGCCATCAGGTCGGTCTGCACCGTGCCCGGCACCGTTGCCGGCAGCCACTTGGTCGCCTCGGGATGACTCGCCGCTGCGGCGTCGCCCGGGGCGAGGCGGAATTGCCAGTCGTGATCGAGCGTGATGCTCGTGAGCGGCGCTGCCCATGCCATGGTCGGAAGCAACAGCGCCGCCAGGCACGCCCGCGCGATGAAAGCCCCCCGGCGTACGCGCGCCAGGCCCCTGCACGTCCGCTTGCCGCGTGATTCGCCTGGCTGGATCGATACGATCATCTGGATATCCGTCTGACAGCTTCAGTAGCCCCTGGCGCACCGCCAGGAGCCGGTTCACTACGCTGTAGAGCTCCACCGATGCCCCTCGTTGCCGACGGGCACCGGCTCCGCCTGCGGAGGCTGTGTCGGGAATGGCAGAACGCCGTTCCCGCGCGGGTATGCCGGGGCAATGCCCGGCACGCCCGGCGACGCCGCAGGCGATTTCACGCAAATCGTGGTTTCCCCCGATTTAGATCGATTTATATTTCACGGTACCATCCTGCCACGACGCGATGCATGCCGCATTGCAATATGGCTAAACGACTCGGGATTTCGGTTACATTTGGATCGTTCCAACTCAAGGAAAGCCGCCAGCATGGCCACGGAAAGCTCTGCCCCCGTCCACCGCAAGACCACGCTCAGCGACATCGCTGCCGGCTGCGGTGTTTCGCGCGCCACGGTGTCGCTGGTACTGCGCGGCAGCCCGTTGGTGAACAAGCACACGCGTGCACGCGTCGAGGAAGAACTTCGACGCCAGGGCTACGTGTACAACCGTGCCGCGGCAAACCTGCGTCGGCGCACCTCGTCCAGCATCGCGCTGGTCGTGAACGAACTGGCCAATCCGTTCTTCGCGGAATTCGCCGCAGGCGTCGACGAAACGCTCGGCGCGGCGGGATTCGTCACACTGCTGGGCAGCACCGGCGAATCGGCCACGCGAGAACAGGCGGTGCTCGGTTCGCTGATCGAGCATGGTCCGGGCGGCATCATCCTTTCGCCCGCCGAAGGCAGCGAAGCGCGCAACGTACTCACGGCCATTGGCGCGCACCTGCCGGTGGTGCTGTTCAACCGCGAACTCGGCGGACGCCTGCCGCAATACGCGCATTGGGATCGCCTGATGCTCGACAACCGCCCCGGCACGCGCCAGGCCACCGAACACCTGATCGCACGCGGCCACCGTCGCATCGCCTTCTTCGGCGGCCACGACGATGCAAGCTCGACGCGCGAGCGCCATGCCGGTTACGTGGAAGCGATGCAGGCCGCCGGCCTCAAGATCGAACCGCACTGGCGCGTGCAGAGCACGCCCACGCGCATCGATGCCGTGCGCGCCACGCCCGCCCTGTTCGAAGGCGGCAGCAAGCCCACGGCGGCCGTCTGCTACAACGACGCGGTGGCGCTCGGCCTGATCCTCGGCTTGCACCAGCGCGGCCTGCAGGCGGGTCGCGACTTCGCCGTCACCGGCTTCGACGATATCGCCGAGGCCTCCATGAGCGTGCCACCACTGACCACGTTGTCCACCGCGCCGCGTGCTCGGGGACGGCAGGCCGCCGAACTTCTCCTTGCACGCCTGCGTGATCCGCAGGCGCCGGCAAGCACCGTCATCGCGCCGGTGGAGCTGGTCGTGCGCGAAAGCAGCTGTCCCCTCTCCTAAGACGGAATTCCGCATGGCCCTTGCAGCTCCCTCCGCGCGGTCGACGACAAGCTCCGCGCCCGCTAACGGCAGCACGCGTTACACCGATTACCCCATGGCCATGTCGGTGGCCACCACGATCTTCTTCATGTGGGGCTTCCTCACCGTCCTCAACGACATCCTGATTCCGCACCTGAAGTCGGTGTTCGAGTTGAACTACGCACGCGCGATGCTCGTGCAGTTCACCTTCTTCGGCGCGTACTTCCTGATGTCGTTGCCCGCCGGCCGCCTGGTGGCCGCGCTGGGCTACAAGAAAGGCATCGTGGCGGGCCTGGCCATCGCGGCGCTCGGCGCGTTCGGCTTCTGGCCCGCGGCGGCTCTGCATTCGTATGCCGCCTTCCTCGCCGCGCTGTTCGTGCTGGCCACCGGCATCACGGTGCTGCAGGTCGCGGCCAACGCCTATGTCGCGCTGCTCGGTCCCGAACGCACCAGCTCCAGCCGACTCACGCTGGCGCAGGCGATGAACTCGCTGGGCACCACGCTGGGTCCCTGGTTCGGCGGCCTGCTGATTCTGTCGGCCGTCACCGCCACCACCCTTCCGGCCGATGTGCGCAAGGCGCCTGAAACGGTGCAACTGGTGCAGGCGCTCAACGACGGCGCGCCCGCGCAGGCCGTCCAGGCGCTGCAGCAGGCGCCGGCCGATCGCCTGGTCGCAGCCCTCAACGATGCGGCCGCCACCGCGCTCGATCGCCTGCCTGCCGACGCCGTTGCCAACAGCCTCAAGCCGCTGTCGTCGGAACAGCTGTCCAACGTGCTCGACAAGCTGCCGGTCGGATCGCTGCTCGCCACGCTGAGCGTGCAGTCGCCGCAGCAGCTCGCCGCGTTGCCTGTCGATCGACTTGCCAGTGCGCTGGACAAGCTCACCGCATCCCGCCTGGATGCCTCGCAGTCCGAACAGCTGGCCAAGGTTCGCGCTGGTTTGCTGCCGGAGACGACCCAGCAGCTGCAGGCGTTCCGCCAGAAGCAGGCCGAGCTTGTGCAGGTGCCTTACCTGGGTCTTGGCGTGGTGCTGTTGCTGCTGGCCGTGGGCGTGTGGCTGTTCCGCCTGCCGCCGCTCACCGAGACCACCGAACAGGCTGACCCCGCGCATCACACGCTGATGGACGCGCTGCGCCACAGCCATGTGTTCTACGGCGTGCTGGCGATCTTCTTCTACGTGGGCGCCGAAGTGTCGATCGGCAGCTTCCTGGTGAACTACCTGTCGCTGCCCGAAATCGGCCACATGAGCGAGCAGGATGCCTCGCACTACGTGTCGCTGTATTGGGGCGGCGCGATGGTGGGACGCCTCGCCGGTTCCGCGCTGCTGGTGTGGATCAACCCGCGCAAGCTGTTGGCGGTCTTTGCGGCCATCGCCGGCCTGCTGGTGCTCACCACCATGCTCACGCACGGCCAGGCGGCCATGGTGAGCGTGATCGCCATCGGCCTGTTCAACTCGATCATGTTCCCGACGATCTTCTCGCTGGGCATCGAGCGCATGGGTCCGCTGACCGGCAAGGCATCGAGCCTGCTGATCATGGCCATCGTCGGCGGTGCGCTGCTGCCGCTGGCGCAAGGTGTCCTCGCCGACCACCTGGGCATCCAGCACGCCTTCGTGCTGCCGATGCTTTGCTACGGCTACATCGTCTTCTATGGCCTGCGCGGCTCGCTGATCCGCAGCCCGGCCGTTCCCGCCGCCACCGCTGAGAACGCTTGATGTCCCGCTCTATTCTTTGTTTCGGTGAAGCCCTGATCGATTTCCATAGCGAAGGCAACGACTCCCACGGCTACCCGCGCAGCTTCGTGCCGTTCGCCGGCGGCGCGCCCGCCAATGTCGCGGTCGCGGTCGCACGCCTCGGCGGCGCGGCGGCGTTTGCCGGCATGCTTGGGAAGGACGTCTTCGGCGATTTCCTGCTCGACAGCCTGCACAGCGCAGGCGTGGACACCACGGGCATCGCGCGCACGGACGAGGCGAACACCGCCCTCGCCTTCGTGTCGCTGGATGCCCATGGCGAGCGCAGCTTCACCTTCTATCGCCCGCCCTCGGCCGACCTGCTGTTCCGCCCGGAGCACTTTCGCGAGGAAAGCCTGCACAACGCGGCGGTGTTCCATGTGTGCTCCAACAGCATGACCGATCCCGCGCTGGCCGAAACCACTCGCGACGGCATGCGCCGCGCAAGCGCGGCCGGCGCACTGGTGAGCTTCGACCTCAACCTGCGCCCGGCCTTGTGGCCACGTGGTGTCGATCCGCGCCCGCTGGTGTGGCCGGCGCTGCATCTGGCCGACGTGGTGAAGCTCAGCACCGAGGAGCTTGCATGGCTTGCGGTGGATGGCGAAGAGGCCGTGTTCGAAAAGCTGTGGCAAGGCCGCACGCGCCTGCTGGTGGTGACCGACGGCCCGGGCTCGCTGCGCTGGTTCCATCCCGACGCGGACGGCGAATTGCCGGCCTATGCCGTGCCTGCCGTGGATACGACGGCGGCCGGCGACGCGTTTGTCGGCGGCCTGCTGCATCGCCTGGCCACGCTGGAAACGTCGGAAGACCGCATCGATCACCTCGTCACCGAGCTGCCGCGCCTGCACGCCACCCTGCGCTTCGCCGCCGCCTGCGGCGCGCTCACCGTGACCCGCCAGGGTTCGTTCACCGCCATGCCCGACGAAGCCGAAGTGCTGGCCTTCATGGAGAACTACGCATGACCACGCCCGATTTCCGCAGCGAGGCATTTTTGCGCGAGCACATCGCGCAGACGATGGCGTTCTACCACCCGCACGCGATCGACCCCGAAGGCGGCTTCTTCCACTACTACAAGGACGACGGCACGATCTACGACCGCAGCCATCGCCACCTGGTGAGCAGCACGCGCTTCGTCTTCAACTACGCGATGGCGCACCTCGAGTTCGGCAACCCCGAATACCTTGATGCCGTGCACCACGGCCTGCGCTACCTGCGCGACGTGCACCGCAACCCGGCGACGGGCGGCTACGCGTGGACCATCCGCGACGGCAAGCCCGAAGACACCATGTACCACGCGTACGGCGTCGCCTTCGTGCTGCTCGCCTACTCCACCGCCAAGAAGGCCGGCGTGCACGAGGCCGAAGCGTGGATGGACGAAACCTGGGAACTGCTGGAGAAGCACTACTGGGATGCCGACGCCGGCCTCTACCGCGACGAAGCCAACGACCAGTGGCAATTCACCGGCTACCGCGGCCAGAACGCCAACATGCACATGTGCGAGGCGATGCTCGCCGCCTACCAGGCCAGCGACGAGGCGCGCTACCTGGAACGCGCGCTGCAACTCGCCGACAACATGACCCGCCGCCAGGCCGCCAAGGCCAACGGCCTCGTGTGGGAGCACTACGACACCGAGTGGAACGTCGACTGGAAGTACAACCTCGACAATCCCAAGCACCTGTTCCGTCCGTGGGGCTTCCAGCCCGGTCACCAGACCGAGTGGGCCAAGCTGCTGCTGATCATGGAGCCACTGCTGCTCGAACGCGGCCGCGAGGAAGACTGGCTGGTGCCCACCGCCAAGCATCTGTTCGACACCGCGTTGGCGCGCGCATGGGACAACGAATTCGGCGGCATCGCCTACGGCTTCGCGCCGGACGGCAGTGTGTGCGACGACGACAAGTACTTCTGGGTACAGGCCGAATCGCTGGCGGCGGCGGCACTGCTGCACGCACGCACGGGCCTCGCTGAATACGACACGTGGTACCAGAAGCTTTGGGACTACTCGTGGAAGCACTTCGTCGACCACAAGTACGGCGCGTGGTATCGCATCCTCACTCGCGACAACCGCAAGTACGACGACGAGAAGAGTCCTGCGGGGAAGACGGACTATCACACGATGGGCGCGTGCTATGAGGTCATCGCGTTGATTCGGGACGGTGGCGTGCCGTAACGGTAGCCACCTCGATGTGGGAGCGCACCCTGTGCGCGACAGCCTTTCGCGCCAGTCCGCATGGTTGCTGCTTTTTGTGAAGCGGTTTGGCCTTCGGTTGCCATGCTGCCGCGAGCTTGCCGCCTACGCGGCGGGCGTTTCGATCTCCTGCCGGAGCTCGAGTCACTTTTCTTTTGCTGGCCCACGCACGCGCTCTTTGCGTGCGAACGGCGAAGCCGGCCCGAAGGGCGGAGGGCGCCAGCCCGGAGTCAAAGAAAAGTAACCCAAAGAAAATGGCCTTCAGAGCCAAGGCTCATAGCAGTACGTGGGATAGAAGCGTCGGTCGACTGAGGCCAGCCGGGATACGCTCGTTACTACCTCACACGGCGCCGCTACACCGCAACGCGCCATAGCGAAGAGGACTTAAAGCAGCTTCGTTGCGTGGTGAGGGGGTCTTGGGATGCCGCGCCCTATCCCCCTCTCCCCTCCGGGCGACCCGAAGGTAGTCCCGTGGGAGAGAGGGCCGGGGTGAGGGGCGGGTGCTCGCGGTCAAATCACCTATCCACTTCTGTAGGAGCGCACCCAGTGAGCGACCGCGGCGTGATAGTGACCCTCATCTCGACAACCGCAGACCGAGGCAACCATGCCAGTCCGCGGTCGCGCACTGGGTGCGCTCCCACAAATAGCGAGCCGCAGCCATCAGCTCCACGACGCGATGTGCCGCTCCGCGGCACGAGCCTTTACCCAACCCCTGTGTGGCGGTGAGGGGTGGACGATCAGGCCCCGCAGGGGTGCCCGACATGGATGTCGGGCACTTTTCGTCCGGGCAGGAGCCCGGTCGAAAAGCCCGGCCGACCCTCACGGACTGGCTGGGCGCAGCCCAGGCAGCGCCACGCGGGGTGCCGTTCTCTTTGGTTACTTTCACTTGGGCAAGCAAGAGAAAGTGACCCGGCCTTCGGCAGAAGGACGGAAGCCCGCCGCAGGCGAGCCAAGTCGCGATAACGCTTTGCTGATAGCCAACTGCCCGCATTCGTCAGAACGCCAAACATGCAGATCGACGCGAAAGGCGGTCGCACCGGGTGCGCTCCTACAAGGAGAGCGGGATGACAAGTGCGAAGAATTGTCGCGCACCGACGCGCTCCCACCATGGGCGGAGCCAACACGCCGGCCGCAATCAATCGAACGTCACCGCCAACCCCAGCGACACACCCTCCACGTTCTGCCCGAACACATAGCGCACCACTGCCCCGCGCCCGTGAGATCCACAGCGGGTGGTATTTGCTGGTATCCAGCTCCAGCCCCGCCCGCATCGAGGTGAGGTGGTTGAAGTTCAGCACTTTGGCGTCCTCGCCGAAATACGACGTGTGGGCAAACTCCAGCACGTGGCGCACCGGCCGGCTCAAGGCATGCCAGCCGGTGGAAGCGCGGTAACGCGCCCACCGGCTGGTGCCTCGCGACCGATGTCTCGCCTATTTCTTCGCCTTGCCCTTGGTGACGCTGATCGCCAGCGCTTCGACATAGGTGATACGCACCATCTGGCCCACTTTCAGCTTGCTCATCTGCGCCTGGCGCTTGGGGTCCTTCACCTCGATCACGCGCGATTTGCCGTCGGCGCCCGTCAGCGTGACCGTGTGGTTCTTCATGTCCACCGCGGTGAGCTTGGAGGTGACCGACACCGACTGATCGGCGGTACCGCCGGGCGTTGCGCCCTTTTCCGCCGTCTTCATGCCGTTCTGGTATTCCATGCCCGCTTCGGCACTGTCGGCAGGAAGCAACTCAAGCGCCACGGCACGCTCGTACTTGGCGGTCACGGTATCGCCCGCGTGCAACTGGTCGAGGTTCTTGATTTCCGGGCCGGCCTTGATGGTTTCCTCATTGCCCTTCGGACCACGCAGCACCACCTCGCGGGTCTCCTGATCCACGCTCACCACCGTGGCGTTCAAGGTGGACTCTTCGCGCTTGAGCTCATGCGCCGTGCTGGTGACGCCCGCTTCCTCCGTGGTCTGCTGCGGCTGGGCGAGCACGCAGGTCGGGATCGCCATGGCCAGCGCAATCCCCAGGGCCAAACTGCGGAACGGATACCGTTGGTTCATCACACATCTCCTCCTGGCTGATTGGACTGGTTCGGACATATGCAGCCGCAACGCTCAGACGGGCGGCTTTCCGTCAGGCATCGGCACCACCTTCACCATCGGCGGAGCCGTGGGCCGGCGATCGCGAGACGCCGGGGCGGCATACCACTGGTCGTGCGGTACCCAAACTTTTTCCTTCGGCTGCTCTTCGAAGTGCGGCGACATGATCTGCACGCTGAACTCGTTGAAGATATCGACGATGTTGCGGTTGAGCTCCGACAGGATCATCACGTAGCTGGAGGGTCGCTGGATCGCCACGTTGAGCTGGTACTCGATGTAGAAATCCGACAGCGCCGTCTGCAGCACGAACGGGGGCGGATCGGCCTGCAGGCCTTCGGTCCGCGCCGCAGCCTGCTCCAGCATCGCCACGACCTGGCGCCACGGCGTGTCGTAGCCGATGGTGACGGAGGTGGTGATCAACAACCCGGTGTCGCGGGATTGCCGCGTGTAGTTGCGCATGGAAGTGGAAGAGAGCACCGAGTTGGGCACGGTGATTTCCTCGCGCTTGCGCGTCACCAGCTTCATCGACAGCGCGCCCATTTCCACCACCATGCCCTCGTGGTCGCCCACGCGCACGAAATCGCCCACGCGCACGGCGCGCGAATACAGCACGACGAGCCCGCTCATCACCTGGTTCACGATGCCGGCCGAACCCAGCGACAGCATCAGGCCGACGAACACCGACACGCCCTTGAACGCGTCGGTGCCGGCGCCGGGTATGTACGGATAGGCCACGATCAGCGCGAACAGCCACACCAGCATCGACACCAGGCGGCTGGTGACGCGGGCGGTGGGTGCTTCGAGCCAGCCCACCTGCACGGCGCCCTCTTCCACGGCGCGGAACCATGCCGCGATGAGGCGCGTCACGGCGCGCGTGACCAGGAAGATCACCACCAGCGTAAGCAGGTTGGGCAACTGGTTGACCAGGGCCGTCATCAACTGCAGCCCGATCTCCATCAGGTATTCGCCCAGCCGCGAGCCCCATGGACGGCTATACGGGAACCGCTTCAGCACGAAACTCAGCCACAGGTAACCGAAGAACAATGTCAGCGCGAGGCGGACCAGCGATACGGAGCGCCGCACCAGCGTCCACATCATCGGGCGCAGGTCGAAGCCGGCAACGTCGAGGCGCAGCCTCGCCTGGGTGACCGCGATCAACTTGTGCTGGACGAAGCGATCCAGGCGGATCAGCCCCCAGCAGAGAACGATCAGGATCATCGTGGCGAGCACGCTGTACATCACGCCCACCAGCAACAAGCGCGGCTGCCGCGCCAGCTCACGCTCGCGGATGATGTCGCGCAGAACCGCGGCGCCACGGCCTGCCGCCTGCTCGATGGAGGCGCGATCGTCGGTACCTATATCGCCGGGCAATATCCCGAACAACACCAGGTTGCCCGCGCGCAGCGCAGCCCCTTTCTCGCCTCCGGCCTCGATCCAGGAGATCGAAAGATCGTCCGCCTTCAAGGTATCGAGCGCACTCTCGATGCGTTCGCTCGCCGCATGCGCCCGTTCGTCCGCGGTCATGCCGTGATATGGCGCGTACAGCGTGACCACCGTACGGTTCCACACTACCACCGGTGCACCTTCGGGTTCGCCCGCCAGCGATGATGAACTACTCGATGCGGGAGCCGGCGACGAGGTGTCGCCCCATGCAGCCTGCACGGGCCACAAGGCCGCGAGCGCGAGAAGGAGGATCAAGCGGCGACACAGGCACGCCCATGACGCCCGATGCGCCGCAGGCAGCGTTCCAGCGACTCCATGGGAATCCACGCTGATCATGCCGATCATGTTCAACCAGTACGCGGCCCGCCACGAGCGTAAAACCACCCAACCCGACTACGTAGTTCTACCGAAGCCGAGCCCTCCGTCGCACGACGCGTGCCGTGGGCATGACAGTCGGTGGAGGGAGGATTAAGGTGCACAGTCCGAGGCCAGGCGAGCCCTCAAGGAAACTTCCCCATGCTTCCCACCGAATCGTTCGATACCGCATTGGTGACCGGCGCCTCCACGGGCATCGGCGCCACTTACGCCGATCGGCTTGCGGCACGCGGCCATCCCCTGGTGCTGGTGGCGCGCAACCGCGAACGGCTCGACGCACTCGCCGGGCGCTTGTCGCGTGAGCATCGCGTGAAGGTCGACGTCCTGCCCGCCGATCTCACATCGCCGCAACAACGTGCCGAGGTGGAGCGACGCCTGCGCGAAGACGCCTCGATCGGGATCCTGGTGAACAACGCAGGCTCGTCGGTTCCCGGTGGGGTCGCCGAAGCACAGCTCGACGACATCGAGGCGATGGTCGAGCTCAACGTGCTCGCGCCGACGCGGCTTACCGGTGCGATCTTTCCCCGACTGCTCGCGCGCGGTCGCGGCAGCATCATCAATATCGCCTCGGCGCTCGCCATCGCGCCGGAGCTTTCGCCCGGCGCCTACGCGGCGACCAAAAGCTACCTTCTGGCCTACACGCTGTCGCTGCACAAGGAAGCGGATGGACGCGGCGTGCAGGTGCAGGTCGTGCTGCCGGGCATCACCCGCACGGCCATCTGGGAACATGCCGGCAAGGATCTCGCTGGCTTCCCCGAGCACATGATCATGGAAGTGGACGAGATGGTCGATGCGGCGTTGGCCGGGTACAACATGGGCGAGCTCGTGACCATTCCCTCGCTGCCCGATGGCGAAGAGTGGAAGCAGTACGACGATGCGCGGCGACGCCTCGCGCCCGAGCTCTCGCGAAGCCAGGCGGCCGATCGCTACAAGAGCGATATCCCCGAAGACGCCTGAGCCCATTTCGCCGTCTGGGCGGCTACACAAATCGATATCACCGCTGTGCTTCCAGAGGCATATAGTGTGCTCGACCGTCGCCCGGCGGCGACGGTCGATGCAGGCGGCACGCCTGCATGCGCCGCATAACGCCATGGGAGAAAGACCATGCGATACACGTTACTGGAAGGCAGCAGGGACGGCATGATTCTCCTCGCCCGCATCCTGCTGATGGTCCTGTTCGTGATTTTCGGTTGGGGCAAGCTGCTCGGATTCGGCGCCACGGTCACGTACATGGACTCGGTGGGACTGCCACTCCCCACGGTGACCGCCGCCGTGACGGTGATCATGGAGCTGTTCGTCGGGCTCGCGATCGTGATCGGTTTCTACACGCGGCCACTGGCCCTGCTGCTCGGGCTGTATACGCTGGGCGCCGCGGTCATCGGGCACCAGTTCTGGCACATGATCGATCCGGACCGCATCGAGGCGATGATCAACTTCTACAAGAACGTCAGCATCGCCGGCGGGTTGCTGTTGTTGTGCATCACCGGGCCGGGGCGCTATTCGCTGGACGGAAGATAGACCCGGGCAACGGCGCGCGTGGCCGCGCCGTTGCGTCGTTCAAGGCAACCCGAGGCCATGCAGGAACGCATCGACGCGGCCCGTGTAATCGCCGGGCGCGCCCAGCGTGGCGTTGATGTCACCGTGGCTTAGCGGCACCTCAATCACCGTGGTCTGCACGCCGAGGGTTTTCGCACGCTCCGCGAATGCGTGATTGTGCGGACACGAGGCCGTGCGGCGTGACGAGCACACCAGCAACAGCGGCGGTGCGTCGCGGCTTAGCTGGTCGAACGGCGACGCGCTGCGCCAGTAACCGGGATCACGTCCGAACACGCGATCGTAGAAATTCGCGTGAGGCGCACCCATCAATGCGGGCACGTCGATCGCACCGGCATCGAGCGACACGGTGCCCAGCCATCGCCGCGCGCCCTGCCGCTCTGCAAGCCGTGGCGACGCATCCAGCAGCGCGACCAGATGTGCACCGGCCGAGTGCCCCATCAGCACGACACGAGAGGGATCGCCGCCCCATTCCCGTGCGTGGTGCTGCACGTAGGCCAGCGCAGTCGCAACATCTTTCGCCTGTTCGAGCGGATCGGCATCGGGCCACAGCCGGTTGTCCACCGACACGAACACGTAGCCCGTCGACTCCCAGTGCGCGGCCTTCGGTTGCACCACCGCGGCGTTGGCCTTGTCGCCGAACATCCACGCCCCACCGTGCACCATCACGATGATGGGGGCGTCGTGCGCACGCTCCGGCCGATAGACGTCCAGACGCTGCGCATGCGCATCGCCATAGGGAAGATCGCGCAGTACCTCCGACGCACCTGCCGACGCGGTGAACGCCATCAGGCACAACAGCCATCCCGCTCGACGCCAGTTGTTCATGCAAGCTCCGCCTCTGCCGTAGCGATTCATGGGCAGGAAACCGCCTGCCCGGCGGCATTCGAACACGAACCCGTATGCGTGATGCCGCTCTTGCTGATGGACGTTTCGCCATCGTAGGACTGCCCGCTGGCGCCAGTGAGCTGCGTCGTATGGGTCAGGCCCTGCCCGCTCGCACCGGTCGTGCTGCCGGTATAGCTGCCACGACTGCCGTTGGCATGGGTCTGGCGGGTAAAGCTGGCGTGGCCTTGGCCATCGCCGCTGGCGCTGCCATGGCTGGAGATGCTGTCGCCTGCCGCATCGCGCGCGGCAAAACCGGACTGGTGCTGCCAGGAGCCGTCGGCGGAACGATTGGTCTCGCCCGCGCGCGCCGCAGCTCCGCCGTGCGGCCCGCGCCACGCGCCGGCACTGGCGGTGGCGGCATTGCCCTGTCCATCAGCCACGGTGCGGCGGCCGTGCATGCCGGCGGCGCCACGCGGCCCGCGAAAGGCCGTGCCATGGCCGTGCACCACCGCACCGGTGTTCGCTTGGGCCAGCAGGCTTCGCGCTCCGGATCGCCCTGCAGCCGCGGCGGGCGCCGCGGCGCCCAGGGCCAGGATGAGAGACAGACCGACGGTCGCCATGGGGATGTTCACGTTTTCCTCCTCGGTGCGTTAAGGGGCTGACGGTCGGCATGCTGAGGTGCCGGCGCCCCCGCAGGCGTATCTCGAACGCTAAGGAGTGAAAACGGATGTTGCGTACGCCCGGTCCGGAAACATCCTGTTACAACCGCCTTGCTGCCACGCGGCAGAATCGCGCGATGACCACGCCTTCCGCACCGCACGTCCTGATCGTGGACGACGATCGCCGCCTGCGCGACCTGCTGCGGCGCTACCTGGAGCAGCAAGGTTTCCAGGTATGCCTGGCGGGCGACGGCCGCGAGATGGATCGTGAACTCACGCGGCGCCATATCGACTTGATCGTGCTGGACCTGATGCTGCCGGGCGAAGATGGCTTGGCGATCTGCCGACGTCTGCGTGGCCAGGGCATGGCGACGCCCATCATCATGCTTACCGCGCGCGGCGATGACGTCGACCGCATCGTCGGGCTGGAAATCGGTGCCGACGACTATCTGCCCAAGCCCGGCAATCCGCGCGAGCTCGTCGCACGCATCCACGCCGTGCTTCGGCGCGGCCGTGCCGCGCCGGGCGCGCCGCAGACCGACAGTGGTCCAGTGCGTTTCGGCGCCTTCGTGCTGGAGCTTGATACGCGCCGATTGCTGCGCGACGGCGAAGCGCTGCGGCTGACCACCGGCGAATTCGCCGTGCTCAGCGCGCTGGTGAAACGCCCGGGCCAGCCGTTGACGCGTGATCAGTTGATGAGCCTTGCGCGCGGCCGCGACCACGAGGCGTTCGACCGCAGCATGGACGTCATGCTCAGCCGCTTGCGTCGCCTGATCGAGGACGATCCGCGACAGCCGCGATGGCTGCAGACGGTATGGGGTCACGGCTACGTCTTCGTGCCCGACGGGAAGCCGCTATGAACGCCTCGTCCTCCGGTTTGTTCTCGCGCCTGGTCTGGCTGCTCATCGGCACCATCTGCCTGGTGTTGCTGGTCGGCATGTTCGCCTTGCGCGTCACCGCCAACGGCGCGGCCGTGAATTACAGCGGTCGCGTACTCGCGATGCAGGTGGCCGCGGCCGACACGCTCGTCGCCGAAGGCCGCAGCGATGGCGATCTTGCCGCCATCGGCGTGGACCATCGCGCTACGCCGCCGCCCGCCAGCGACACCACCGTGCCGCTGATCCGACGCGTGCTGGCCGACTTGCAGGCTCGCCTGCCGGGCCGCCGCGTCATGGTGTCCGGGCGCCGCGAACCCGTGCTGTGGGTGAGTGCGACTACACCGGCCACCGGATGGCTGGGCATTCCCTTCATCGACCTGCGCATGCCGCTGGTGCGAAGCACGGTGCTTACCGTGGGGCTTTCCACCTTGCTGGTGCTGCTGATTGCCGCGGCCTACGCGCGCAGCCTCACCCAACCGCTCAAGCGCCTGGCCGATGCCGCGCCGGCGGTGGTTGCCGGTACGCCTCCGCCGGAACTTCCCGGCGGCGCCGTGCGCGAGCTGGTGGAACTGAACGCGGCCCTCGCCATGGCTGCCGCCGACGTGCGCCGCAATGCACGCGAACGCGACGTGATGCTGGCCGCCATCTCGCACGACCTGCGCACCCCCCTGGCGCGCCTGAGGCTGGGTCTGGAGCTGTCGTCCGCCTCGTTCGATCCAGCGGTGCGCGATGGCATGGTAATGGACATCGAAGCGCTCGATGCGCTGAGCGCGCAGTTCATCGCGTTCGTGCGCGACGGCAGCGAGGAAGCCGATGGCACCGTGGACGTCACGGGCCTGTTGCGCGACCTCGTGGCGCTCAACGACGCCGCCGGCAACCGTTGGCGAATCGAAGCGCCGTCGCCCGCGTCCGTACAAGGCAAACCACTCGCCTTGCGCCGTGCGCTGGACAATCTCATCCGCAACGCCATGCATCATGGCGAACCGCCCTTCCAGGCCACCTTGCGCGACATCCACGGTGAACTTCGCTGCAGCATCGCCGACGCCGGACCCGGCGTGTCGGAGACGCTGATCTCGCGCCTTGGCGAACCCTTCATGCGAGGCAACGAGGCGCGCAGCGACGCAGTAGGCAGCGGATTGGGCCTGGCCAGCACGCGACGCATCGCGGCACAACATGGTGGTCGGCTCGTGCTGCGCAATCTTCCTCTGGGCGGCTTCGAGGCCACGCTGGTGTTGCCGCTGCGTCCCGCGCATTGAAACCCAACGGCAGAAGCCTCATCCGGTTTGCGAGGGCGAACCTTGTGCACGACAGGCGGCGAAGCGGCAACGCCGTTCCTTTCGTGCAGCACCTCGCCACTTCCGACGCCGGGCCGTGCACAGCGCGCGCTTCCATGGGAGATGCCCGCCTGCCATTTACAAACGCTTACAACTGCGCGTGAAACCGACAAACCTCGGCGCGCCGTGAGGGCTAGGGTGTCTGCCACTCGACTCACGGCGAACACACCATGCGCAAGTCACTGCTCTTGATCCTTCCTCTGTTCGGCATGACGTTCTTTGCTGCCTACGCCCAGTCCACCAGCGACCAGCGCAACCGCGTGGTGCAGGAACTTCGCTCGCGGTTCGCCAAGGCCGATACCGATGGCGACGGCGGCCTAACCCGCGAGGAAGCCAAGGCGATGCCGCGCGTCGCCAGTCATTTCGACGACATCGACACCGACCGCGACGGCAAGGTGAGCCTGGAGGAAATCGGCCGCTATCTCGCCGCACAGCGCGGGAAGTGACATGGATTTCTCCGGCCTGCCTCGCGCCCTCCTCCTGCCGCTGCCCGTGCTGTTGCTGGCGGCGGCGCTGGAGGGTTGGTATCTGCAACGCCATCGCGTCCGGCCCTATGACTGGCGCGCGTACTTCGCGTCGCTTGGCGACCTCGCCGGGCGCATGGTGATCAACCGCTTGCTAGGGGCGGGC
The DNA here is from genome assembly GCA_000632805.1 of Dyella jiangningensis. GTDB lineage: Bacteria > Pseudomonadota > Gammaproteobacteria > Xanthomonadales > Rhodanobacteraceae > Dyella > Dyella jiangningensis. Next base: position 3,482,262 of record CP007444.1, read on the forward strand.
GTGGCAGGCTTCGTGCTTGCGCTCGCCTATCGCTATCGCGTGACGGACATGCCCATGCATCGCTGGTGGTCATGGCCCTTGCTGCTGGTGCTGCAGGATTTCTTCTACTACTGGATGCATCGCGCCGACCATCGCATCCACTGGTTCTGGGCCACGCACAGCGTGCACCACTCGCCGAACCAGTATTCGCTGGCCGCTGCATACCGACTCGGCTGGACCGGCAAGCTGAGCGGCAGCGCGATGTTCTTCGCGCCGCTGGCGATGGCCGGCTTTCCGCCCGCCGCCATTGCCGCCGCGTTGTCGCTCAACCTGCTCTACCAGTTCTGGTTGCATACGGAACTGGTTCCTCGCCTGGGCGTGTTCGAGCGAATCTTCAATACGCCCGCTCATCACCGCGTTCACCACGCCAGCAATCCGGCTTACATCGATCGAAACTATGGCGGCATTTTCATCGTGTTCGACCGCCTGTTCGGCACCTTCGCCGAAGAACGCGAGGACGAGCCCTGCCGCTACGGACTGGTGCAACCGCTGCATAGCGACAATCCGTTCGTCATCGCCACGCACGGCTGGCTGAAGCTGTGGCAGGCCACGCGACGAGCCCGCAGCTGGCGTGCTCGATGGCGCGCGGTGTTCGGGCCGCCGGCCTGACCGGCGATTCGGCCACCGCTTGACTCGATTCCATATTTCTATAATTATGGAAATATGGAATCGACAGACGCTCTCTCCGCACTCGGCGCCCTGGCCCATGAGCACCGCCTCACGCTGTTCCGCCTGCTCGTTCAGGCCGGTGACGAAGGCATGGCCGTGGGTGAACTGGCGGAAGCCACCGGTCTTGCCGGCGCGACGCTCACCAATCACCTGCACATCCTGCGCCGCGCCGAACTGGTGACGGACGAGAGGCGTGGTCGCGTCATCCAGTGCCGCGCCAACTATGCGCAGATGGATGCCCTGCTCGGCTTCCTTACCGAAAACTGCTGCGCCGGTTCGCCAAGCGCGAATTGCGCGCCGTCCCGCTGCAAGCCCACACGGAAAAGGCCATGAAACGCTTCCACGTCCACGTGAACGTCGACCAGCTCGATGCCAGCATCCGCTTCTACACCACGCTGTTTGGCGCGGGGCCGTCGGTGGTGAAGGACGATTACGCCAAGTGGATGCTGGACGATCCGCGCGTGAACTTCGCTATTTCGCAGCGCGGCCGCCAGACCGGCATCGACCATCTCGGATTGCAGGCGGACGATACGGAGGAGTTGAACGCGATCGGCGACCGCCTGCTTAAGGCCGATGCGGTGGCGCTAGCCGAGAAGGCCACGACCTGCTGCTACGCGCGGTCGGACAAGTTCTGGGCGAAAGACCCGCAAGGCGTGCGCTGGGAAACCTTCCACACCTTTGGCGACGCCACCACCTACACCGCGCCGAGCGCCAGCGATGCCTGTTGCGGCCCCGCCGCACCCGCACCCGCCGCCAGCTGTTGCGGCCCCTCCTCTTCGTCCTGCTGCTGAGCTTTCCATGTCTTCTCCCTACAGGGTGTTGTTTCTCTGCACTGGCAACTCCGCACGCAGCATCATGGCGGAGGCCTTGCTCAACGTGCTTGGCCAAGGACGTTTCGAAGCGTTCAGTGCCGGCAGTTTTCCAAGCGGCAAGGTGCAGCCTTTCGCGGCCGAGATCGCGCGTGACCTGGGCTACCAGGCGCCGCTTCGCAGCAAGAGCTGGGATGAGTTCGCGCAGGCGGATGCCACGCCGATCGATGCGGTGATCACGGTCTGCGACAACGCCGCGGGCGAGGTCTGCCCGATCTGGCCAGGCCATCCCGTCACTGCCCACTGGGGCGTGCCTGATCCGGTCGCCGCCGAAGGCAGCGACGAACAGCGCCGGCAGGCGTTCCAATCGGCCTGTGCACTGCTGCGCCAGCGCGTCGAACGTCTGCTGGCGCTGCCCATCGATCGCCTGGATGCGGGCGAGCTCCAACGTCAACTGCGTGCGATCGGCCATGAGCACTGACAACCAGGCCGCCGCGCCGATCTCGTTGTTCGCACGCTACCTCACGCTGTGGGTCGCGCTGTGCATCGTCGCCGGCATCGTGCTGGGGCGATGGCTGCCCGGCGCGTTCGCCGCGCTTTCGTCGCTGGAGACGCAGCACATCAACCTGCCCGTCGCCGCATTGGTGTGGGTCATGATCGTGCCCATGCTGCTGCGCATCGACCTTCGCCAGCTGGCCAGCGTGCGCGAACAGTGGCGAGGCGTCGGCGTCACCTTGCTGGTGAACTGGGCCATCAAGCCGTTCTCCATGGCGCTGCTGGGATGGCTGTTCGTGCGCCACGTGTTCGCGGCATGGTTGCCTGCGGGCGAACACGACGCGTATATCGCCGGGCTGGTGTTGCTCGCCGCCGCCCCGTGCACGGCGATGGTGTTCGTATGGTCGCGCCTGTGCGGTGGCGACCCGCACTTCACCCTGGCGCAGGTCGCGCTGAACGACACCATCATGGTGCTGGCGTTCGCACCCATCGTCGGCCTGTTGCTCGGCATGGCATCGATCCACGTGCCGTGGGGCACGTTGCTGCTTTCGGTGCTCGCCTACATCGTGCTGCCCGTGGTGCTGGCGCAGGCGTGGCGCGCGAGCCTGCTCCGACGTGGTGGCGAGGCGGCGTTGCATGCGGTGCTTGCACGACTCGAGCCCTGCTCGATGATGGCCCTGCTCGCTACGCTCGTGCTGCTGTTCGGTTTCCAGGGCGAGACGATCACGCAGCAACCATTGGTGATCGCACTGCTGGCCGTGCCCATCGTGATCCAGGTGTATCTCAACGCCGGCATCGCTTATGGCCTGAGTCGCTGGCTCGGCGTGCCGCATTGCGTCGCGGGGCCTTCCGCACTGATCGGCGCCAGCAACTTCTTCGAGCTGGCCGTCGCAGCGGCGATCAGCCTGTTCGGCCTGCGCTCGGGCGCAGCGCTAGCCACCGTGGTCGGCGTGCTGGTCGAGGTGCCCGTGATGCTGTCGGTGGTGCGCCTGGTGAACGGCACGACGCGATGGTTTGCCGCCGCGCCGCAACGCGCGCCAGAGGCGCATCCGCAAGCGGCCGAGTAGCGGCGCTATTTCGGCGCCGCATCCAGGCTTTGCAGCAACTGCTGCGCGTCGTTCGACTGCGGTGCGACCGCGAGTACGCGTTGGGCGTAGTCGCGGGCCTTGTCGAGATGGCCGGCATCGCGCTCGACACCAGCCAGCGACAGCAGCAGCGAGAGGTCATAGGGCGACGATTGCAACGCGCCCTCCCAGACCTTGCGCGCCTGATCGCCTTGTCCGGCCGAATGCAGCGCCACGCCGTACACATAGGCAAACCGCGGATTCGCCGGATCGGCACGATGCGCACGCTCGAGCCAGCCGAGCGCTGCCGCCGCCTGCCCGCTACGCACCAGCGACAAGCCCTTGGCGTGCAGCAGGCTTGCGTTGTCCGGCGAAACGGCGAGGCCCTCGTCGATGGCCTTTTGGGCATCGGCTTCGCGATCGAGCGAACGATACATGTCGGCCAGGTTGATATAGGCCGGTACGAAATCCGGTTGCAACTTCAACGCTTGGCGAAACGCCTGCTCTGCCTTCGCCGTTTCGCCCCGCTCGACGTACACCACGGCCAGGTCGTAGTGGGATTCCGGACGATCCGCGATCACCTCCTGCGCAGTCACGAAGGTGGCGAACGCGCGATCGCGCGCCGCACGCTGGCCGGCGTCGAGCTCGGCATCAGGCACGCCGGCGAGCACGCGACCCGCCTTGATGCGCACATCCAGCACGGGGTCATCCGCCAGCGCTGCCGCCATCGGCCCGCGGACGCGGGTGGGAAATGCGACGAGCGCTTCGAGCGCGGCCTTGCGCATCAGCGGATCGGCGTCCGCCAACGCCGCCTGCAACGTGGACAACGCCGCGGGGCTGGCGAAATGCGCCAGTTCGCCGACCGCCGTGGCACGTGCAATCACCGGTGACGTCGCGTCGTTCGCCAGATCCGTCAGCAGGCCGGCCGCGTTCGGCTTGCCATGGCGGGCTGCGTCCAGCGCCTCGACGAAATGCTGGTAGCCCTTGCGTTCGGGGCCATGCGCCTTTTCGATCGCATTGGCCGCCCACTGCGCGCCCTTGTCGGCGTGGCAGTTGGCGCACGCATTGGGCACGCCGAACTTGACCGTAAGGTCCGGCCGCGGCACGCGGATCGAATGATCCGGCCGCGCATTGATCACCATGTAGTCCTTCGCAGGCATGTGGCAGGCCACGCACTGCGAGCCGGCGCTGCCTTCCTTGTGCATGTGGTGCGCGGTGGTGTCGTACACCTTGGGCGAATGACAGTTTTCGCACAGCGCATTGCCCTGCGCACGCACCTTGGCCGTGTGTGGGTCGTGGCAGTCGCTGCAGGTCACGCCCTTGGCGTACATGCGGCTCTGCAGGAACGATGCGTACACATAGACCTCGTCGAGCTGCTGGCCGTCCGCGTGATAGCGGCCCGCCGCCAGCAGGATCGGGTCGTGCGTATCCATCAATCGGCCGGTGGGCGCGCTGTCCTTGGCGATGATGTTGCGTCGCGAATGGCAGACCGCGCAGGTCTCGACCTCGCGATGCGTCGCCAGTGGCGTGCTGCGCATCGGGTTGCCGGTGGCGGCGTTCGGAATCCACTGCATGCCCTTGCGTTCGTCGAGCGCGATGGCAAGGCCTTTGCTGGCATCGGCCCGCTTTTGCACGTCGCTCCACTTCGCCCATTCGACATGGCGCGAGCCCGGACCGTGGCACGCTTCGCAGGCCACGTTGATCTCGCTCCAGCTGGTCTTGAAAGTGTTGCTGGCTACGTCGTAGTTCCGCTGCACATTCGTGGAGTGGCAGTCCGCACACATGTAGTTCCAGTTCTGGTTCAGGCGCGTCCAGTGCAGTGTGTCATGCGCATCGATGTGTTCGCCGGGGTACAGGTTGAACCAGCGTTGCCCGCCTTCCGCGGCGGGTCGCGCATCCCAGGAGGCGCGCAAGGCCTGCATGCGCCCGTCCGGAAACGCCACGAGATACTGCTGCAACGGATAGACGCCGAAGGTGTATTTCACCTCGAACTCGCCAGGCTTGCCGTCGGGGCCGTCGGTCTTTACGAAGAAGGCGTGGTCGCGCTTGAAGAAGCTGGCCTGGCTGCCGTCCTGCTTGAGGTTCGCATTGTCGAAATTCCCCAGCACGCTGTGCTCGTCGACAGCCTGCATGGCAAGCGCGTGATGTGATTGCTGCCATGCCGCAGCTTCCTTGGCATGACACGAGGCACAAGCCTGCGCGCCCACATAGCGGGCATCCGGTTTTGGCGACGCAGGTGGCGCGGATACGGCTGGCGACGCCACCGTGGTGGCCGCCTCCGTCGTCGGCTTGCGCAACCACCAGGCACCCAGCGCGACGAGCACCAGCAGACCCACCACGAATGGCAGCCACCACCAGCGGCCGGGCGAATACGGGGAAGGCGAAGGCGGCGCGGAAGGCGGAGGCGTGGCGGCCGTTGAGCGTCGTGGCTGGCGCTTCCTGGAACGGCCCATGCCTTCCTCCCCCGTTCGCCCGTATGACGGCACGCTGCGTCCGCGCCGCGCTGACTACCGTGTCGGGGCATGGTAGCGAGCCGTTGCGATGAGTTCGTGAAGACGCGCGCTACATGGGGTTCAAGGGTGGCAGCACGACGCCGCGTCGACGTTGCCGTTGCTCGTGCTTCCAGCGCTTGCGCGCCGCGGCGAGTCCATCGACCAACGCCTGCGCCGACCACGGTTCGACGCCTGCGCCATAAAGCGAGGTGTCGAGCGCTGTCCATTGCGTTTTCAGCGACGTGTCGCCATAGCGTTGGCACCAGGCCTCGACCGACGCTGGTCCGCCTTCGTCGGCGCTACGCCTGGCCCATGCGTCAGCCGCGGCATGCAGGGTGGTCGCTGAAGTGGCATGTCCTTGTCGACGCAGCGCGGCGAACGCAGCGGCTTCGGAGTGCTGTCGTCGATAGCGCCATGCCTTGAACCGCTGCAACCACAATCGCAGTCGGCTTCGAAACATCCACGCTGCCCACGCAACGACGGCCAGCAGGATCAGGAGTATCCCCAAGTCACTGCTGAAGAAGCCGATCAGCCTCGGCATCACGCCCTGGCCTGGCAACACGAAGCGCGGCTTGGCCGGCGCGCCCCACCACGCGTGGAATGGCACGGCCGGCGCCTCGCTCACCTGCCAGGTATGCGTGCGGCTATCCAGCCAGCGCACGGTAATCGGCGGCAAGGTGTAGCGCCCGCGCTTCTGGATCACATAGCTCGCCGAGTCCACGCGACTGCCACCCACGAAGCCACCCTGGTTGCCGATCACGTCGCGCGTGGCCGGCGGCGATGCGTAGAGCCTCAGCCCACGCACCGCAGCGAAATTCACCGGCGGCAGCATCATGGCCGGTGCGCCTTCGGCGGTGATTTCCACGCGCCGCGTGACGCTGTCGCCCACATGCAGGCTGCTGTCCTGCGGCAGCACGGTCTGGGTGATCTTCACCGAGCTGGCGATCAGTGCTTCGGTCACCCCGTTGGGCAGCGTCAGTGCTTGCACGTCCAAGGTCAGCGGCATGGTCTGCGCGGTGACGGCGATCGCCTGCGGGCCGATGTGCGCGGTCACGTCGAACGCGGGGATATTCACCTCGCCCGAAATCAGCGGCGTGACCAGGTAGGTGCGCGACACACCTGACCACGTCGCGCCCTCGATGGTTTCCACGCGATGTCCCGGCGTTTCGTCGGAAAGCGCCAGGTACACGCCTTCGACATGCGGCACCGGCAGCACGGGCGCGTCGGTAAAGAAGTCGGGCGTGAGGATGTCGACCACGATGCGCGCGGTTTCGCCTTCCACAAGCGTGCCCGCAGGCTCCTGACGCACGTGCACCTGCATGCGAGGCGCGGGCGGCGGTGGCGTCTCCTGGGCCGATGACGCTCCGGCGAGCAACAGCAGCATGCCTGCGAGCCACGCCTTCATGCGCCGGGCTCCTGGATGACTTCCTTGGCGGGCGTGGTCGGCTGGCCCGGCGGCGGCGCCTGGTTCTCGATGTTGAACTTGGTTCGCAGGAAATCAGCCGGTGACACATTGAGATTGCGCATCCAGACGTCCGACGGCACCTGTTGCGGCAGCTTGCCCATGAGCTTGGTCTTGCCCGAGCCTTTTTTGCCTTCCTTGTCGAACTTCACCTTGTCGGGCTTGTTTTCGTTGTCCTCGTCTTGCGGCGGCGCGTTCTCCTGCAGCTTGAGCAACTTGTCCATCAGCTGCATGTTGGCCTGCGCCTGCGGAAACGGGTGGCGCATGCGCAACGCCTGGTCGTACGCGTCCTTGGCTTCTTCGTACTGGGTGAGCCGCGCGTAGCAGTTGCCTTCCATGAACTTCGCGTCGGGCGTCGACAGCGTGGCGAACACCTTCTGCGCATCTTCGTAACGCGCATGCTCGTACAGCGCGAGGCCTTTCCAGTAAGGGTCCTGGAACAGCTCGGACGCCTTGGCGAAATCGCGGTGCTCGTAATACCAGCGCCCTTGCTGATCGGGTGTAAAGAACCAGTCCACCACCTTCCCTTCGCTGGCATGCGCGGGCGCCGGGAGGCCGCCGCCCAGGCCCAGCGCACCGATCACGAACACCCACCGCACCACCCAGCCTCGCCGGAACCACAGCAGCGCCAGCAGCGCCAGCGGATAGCAGAGGTAGTAGCCGTACTCCTTCCAGCGCACGGTGGACGTGGTGTCCTTCATGATGGCCAGGTGATGCAGCGCTTCGCGCTGCACCCAGCGCATGTCGTCATCGTTGGTCGTGACGCTTGCCAGCGGTACATGCGCCTTGTCCGACAGGCGCTGCAGCGCCTCATCGTCCAGCTTGGCCTCGGCCGGCGCACCGTCGGCACCCGTCGCCAGGGCGCCGGAAGCGGCGCGCAGTGGGCCGCCCTTGGTCGTGCCGACGGCCAACATCAACACCTGCTGCCGCGAACTCTCGCGGTGCTCCATGAACGCACGGATCTGTGTGTCGTCGAAACCGCTGGTGAAGAACACGATGGTGCCTGGATCGGTCTCCGCATTGAGCATGCGATCGGCCAGCGCGAGCGCGGCCGCAGCGTTCTGCCCCTTCGGCGGCAACAGGTCGGTGGAGAGCGCACCGAGGAACAGGTTCATCAAGTCAGGATCGTCGGTAGGCGGCAATACCATGTGCGCGGTGCTGGTGTAGACGATCAATCCCACGCGCCCGCTCGCACGCAAGGCCATCAGGTCGCGCACCTTCTGCTTGGTGCGCTCCAGGCGTGTGGGCGAAACGTCGATGGCGTTCATGGCCGGCGAGAGATCGATGGCCACCACCACCGGTGCGCGGTCCTCCGCGAACGGCGGCGGGTCGAGCTCCCACGTAGGGCCGGCACACGCGATGCCGCCGATCACCAGCACAGCACACACCAGATGGATGGGCCGCACGCGCCACTGCCCATGATCGCCCACCACGAGATGCGGCAGCAGGTGCGGCGCGATCATGCCCTTCCAGCGCTGCAGCGGATCGTTGCGACGCTGCCACCACCACAGCAGCAATGGCCCGACGGGCACCAGCAGCAGCCAGAACGGCCGAATGAAATGGAAGCCCTGATCCATCGCTCAAGCCTCCGTCGTGCCGGCCGCGACATCGGCCGCATCCGTGCGACGCTGCCTGATCGGCGCCACCAGGCCGAGCATCAGCAGGTGATACGCGAGCATCGCCAGCAACGCCACGCCCAGCGGCACGTAATAGAGCTTCACCTTCGGGCGATAGACCGAGTGCTTGACCTTGCTCGGCGTGATGCGATCGAGCAGCGCGTAGATATCGGCCAGCTGCTGCCGGTTCTCGCCGCGATAGCTGCGCCCACCGGTGGCCGCCGCAATGCGCTTGAGCGCATCCAGATCCACGCGATTCTCACCGACGGCCTTGGGATCACCAATACCGATGGTGTGAATCACGATGTGGTGTTCCCTGGCGATTGCCGCGGCCTTTTCCGCCGGCAATCGCGAAGCGGTGTCGTTGCCGTCGGTGAGCAGGATCAATACGCGTTCGCGCTGCTGCGAACGCTCCGTCATCTTCACCGCCATGCCGATGGCGTCGCCGATGGCCGTCTGCGGACCGGCCATACCCACGCGCAGCTCCTGCAAAAGATCACGCACGGCCACGTGGTCCAGCGTGAGCGAGGTCTGCGGGAACGCATTGGTGCCGAACACGATCAACCCGATGCGATCGGTGCTACGCCGGCGGATGAAATCATCCACCACGCCTTTCACCGCGGTAAGGCGATCAATGCGTTCGGCGCGATCATCGACGAAGTCCGGCGTCGCCATCGAGCCGGACAGGTCGATGGCCAGCAGCAGGTCGCGTGCCGACTCGGTGCGCTCCACCGGCGGCTCCAGCCACTGGGGGCTGGCCAATGCCAGCACGGCGAGCGCCCAGCACAGCGGCGCGAGGATGCGCCGCAACCCATTGCCACGCAGGATCACCGCGCCGCGCGATGGCGTCTGCCCGGTAATACGCGCCAGCTCATCGAAGAACGGCACGCGTATCGCGCGCGTGCGTTCGCCGTAGGGCGGCAGCAGCCACCACACCAGCAGCGGCAAGGGCAACACCAGCAGCAGCCAAGGATGTTCAAGCTGGAACATGGTCGTCGATCCAGCGATGCAGCAGGGCCAGCAGCGCGTCCGTGTCGCCATCCGCCATGTCGCCGCTGCCATAGGCGAGCATCTGCAACTGTCGGCCCGGGCCACGCACGAAACCTTCTCCGGCAAGCGTGCGATCGAGATAGCCCAGCCACGCCTCGCCGCTCAAAGGGGCAACGGCGTCGCGTGGTGCCCAGGTCAGCGCCGTGCGCTTGACCAGCGCGGGCACGGCGGCCAGCGCCCGCTGTCGCTGCGACGGATCGGCCAGGGCCAGCTCGATCGCCGCCAGTTCTTTCTGCGCGGCGCGTCGGTAGCGATTGCGCCACCAGCGATGCAGCCGACGCGCCACATACCAAAGCACCGCGAGCAGCACGAGGGCGAGCAGCACCCACCAGCCCGCCGTCTGTGGCGTGTACGGCACCGGCGGCGGCAGCGGAATTTCCTTCAGATCCGCGATCGATGGTGTCGGTGGCTGGGCGGGCAGCGCGAGCATCGCCTCAAGCCCTCCGCTGCGAGAAGCTGCCAAGCAGTCGGGCAACCTGGTGCACGGTGGGCTGCTCGGTATCCAGCACGAGCAGCGGCACCCCACAGCGCCTGAGCAGATCCACGGTCTGCTGAAGGCGCGTGTCGAACATCGCACCCAGCGGTTCGCGCACGGTCTTGCGACCGAAGTCGAGCTCCACCTGCAATTCGCCTTCCGTCACCACGATCTTGCCGCTGCCGGGCATCGAACGGGCAGACGGGTCATAGACCATGACAGCAATCACGTCGTTGTGCGAGGCGAGCTCGCGCATCAGCTTCAGGGTCTGCTCGTCGGCACCGAGAAAATCGCTCACCACGCAGACGAGATAGTCATGCGTGGCCAGGTGCAGCGCCGAGCGCAGCGCGGCGTCCAGCTGTCCCGCATTAGGGCGCACCGGTGTATCGGCATGCAGCGCCTGGTTGCTGCGCGCCAACGCACCCAGCGTGGCAAGCACGCGGCTGCGGCTGCGATGGGGCCGCACGGTGTCGATGCGGCTGTCGTCGAACACTACCGCGCCCGCGCGGTCGCCAGCCTGAAACGACATCCACGCACCCAGTGCAGCCATCTCGGCCGCCACCACCGATTTCATTGCGCGCCGCGTGCCGTAGAACATGGAAATGCGCTGATCCACGACGAACAACGCCGGCCGGTCGCGCTCTTCCGTATAGGAGCGCACGAGCGCATGCCCCACGCGTGACGATGCTTTCCAGTCGAGGTGGCGCAGATCGTCGCCCGGCACGTACGCGCGGATTTCCTCGAAGTTGAGCCCGCGCCCCCGCAGGCGCGAGGCATGCCGCCCCGCGAGGATGCTGTGATGCGGACGATGCGGCGCGCTTGCCAGGCGACGCGCGTCGTACTCCAGCCGCGCCAGGTGCGCGGGTGTGACGTAGACGGTGCCGATGTCGTTGGGTTGTGGCTGGGGCATGTTGGATTACCACGTTGGACTCCCTCTCCCCTCTGGGGAGAGGGTTGGGGTGAGGGGCGGGTGCTCGAGAAGGCGCTTCAAAAAGCCGTGCTTTCAACCAACACTCTCGCAAGCCCGCCCCCTCATCCCGACCTTCTCCTCAAGGGGGAGAAGGAGACAGGCATCAAGCCGGCACCGCCACCAACTCCAATATCTTGTCGATCACCTGATCCGCATGGATGCCTTCGGCGCTGGCGTCATAACTGAGGATGATCCGGTGGCGCAGCACGCCGTGCGCCATCGCGCGCACATCGTCAGGCGTCACATGCGGACGGCCTTCCAGCCATGCGTTGACGCGCGAGGTGCGTTCCAGCGCGATGCCGCCGCGCGGGCTGGAGCCGATCTGGATCCATGTGCCCAGCGTCTTGTCGTAGTGATCGGGATGCCGCGTCGCATCGACGATGGCCATGATGTATTGCTCGATGGCAGGCGCGACATGCACGCCATGGATTTCCTTGCGTGCCTCGAACACGCGCTCGGGCTCGATGAGCGTCACATCGGCGGCTGCGCCGCCAGCCGTCACCGCGGCAACCTCTTCGCCGCGCACCAGCTCCAGCACGCCGATCTCGCTGTCGCGATCGGGGTAGTCCACCAGCACCTTCATCAGGAAGCGATCGAGCTGCGCCTCGGGCAGCGGATACGTGCCTTCCTGTTCGATCGGATTCTGCGTCGCCATTACGATGAACAGGTCGGGCATCTTGTGCGTGGCGCCGGCTACGGTGATCTGGCGCTCTTCCATGGCCTCCAGCAACGCCGCCTGCACTTTGGCGGGCGCGCGGTTGATCTCGTCGGCGAGAATCACATTGCCGAAGATCGGGCCAGGCTGGAACTGGAACACGTTCTGCCCGCCCTGCTGGTGCAGCACCTCGGTGCCGGTAATGTCCGAGGGCAGCAGGTCGGGCGTGAACTGGATGCGGCGCATCTGCGCGTCGAGGTTCTTCGCCATGCTCTTGACCGCGCGCGTCTTGGCGAGGCCCGGCAGGCTTTCCAGCAACAGATGACCATTGGCCAGCAGGCCCACGATCATCTGACGGATCAGCTCGCCCTGGCCGATGATCGAGGTTTCCATCTGCGCTTGCAGTGTCTTGATCGCCTCTCGCGCGCTCATGGTCCCTCGCTTCCTCCTGACGTTCCTTGCGCCGCGCCGCCGGGGCCGCAGCGCGCATGTCCAAGCTATGGACTCCCGCCGGCAATCCACCGGTAGTAGGGATTGCTGGCGTCCACGCGCATCACCTGCTCCAGCGCGCTGCCCCAAGCCTGGCGGTCGCCCCGGTACGCGGCCAAGCCTGAGGCGTAAAAGGTGAACAAGACGTCGTGCTGCATCTGCATCTCCGCTTGCAGCTCGGCGCTGGCGCCGCGAACGGGTGCCGGCGTCTGCAAGGCGATCAGCTCGGGCAGCACGCGCGCGATCTCGTTGCGGCGCACCCACGTGGCGTATTCGATGCTCGGTCGATCGTCGGTGACGGCGGGCGTGTCGCCGGCATAACGTTCCAGTGATGCACGGTCGGATACCCACGTGGCGAGCAGCGCACCAGGCGTCGCGACACCTACTTCGCGCAACGAGGCCGCCACCGTAGGCTGGTTGAAGCGCCGCTCGATCTGCATCGCGTCCAGTTCGATCGGATCGTTCGAGCCGACCAGCAGCATTTCGTGCAGCTCGGTCGTCCACAGCGTCGCGTGCGGGAAGGCATCGAGGAAGGCGCGCACCATGGCGCGCGAATCCTCGTCGTTCTGCGTGGCGATCGGCCACCATTGCGCCAGCAGCCCGTGTTCGTTGAGGCGCGATGCGGCCAGCCGGTAGAAATCGCGCGAATAGAGGTTCACCACGCCCGACGCGGATGGCGGCGGCGGCTCCAGCGTGATCATGTCGTAGCGCTGCGCGCTGCGTAGCAATTCGCGTCGACCGTCGCGCAAGCGGATGTCCAGCCCCTTGTCGGTCGTGCCTGCGCCGTAATTACCCTGGAATTGCGGCGCGGCGCGCACCACGGCGGGCAGCAGTTCCGCCACCACGCGCGAGCTGAGCCCCGGATACTGCGACAGCGCCCCGGCCGTGATTCCGGTGCCGAAGCCGATCACCAGCGCGGACTTCGGTTCGCCGCGATGAATGATCAACGGCAGCAGGGCCTGCAGGCGCATGTAGCGCTGCGAGGGCAAGGTGTCGCCGGAGTTGGACACGCCCTGGATGTAGAGGCGATGGAAGGTGGCGTCCTCCCTGCCCTGCGCGAGCACGGCCACCGTGCCGCCACGGCTTTCCTCGTAATAGGTGACCCCGCCGCCGCGCGTCTGGGCGAGCAGGCTGGCCAGCTTGTCCGCCGGCGTCAGCACGGCCAATGCCAGCGAGCACGTGCCCACCAGCGGCACCCACCAGGATTTTCCATCGCGCGATGCGCGGCCGGCGAACACCGCCAGCAGTCCCACGACTGCCGCCGCCACGGCCAGCAGGCCGAGCGTGCGCACCAGTCCGAACGCCGGCACCAGCACGAAACCCGTCAGCGTCGTGCCCACGATGCCGCCCAAGGTATTGAGCGCCACGGCACTGCCCACGCCCTGCCCGCTTCTGCCGGGTTGCGCGCACAGCCGCAGCACAGCCGGGAACGCCGCGCCGAGCAACAGCGTGGGAGCCAGCACGATGGCGGCCGCCGCCAGTGCAAAGCGCGCGCACATCGCGGCGAGGCGATGGCCCGTCGCATCGGTGAGCATGCCAGCCAGCGCCGCCTGGGCATCGCCGAGCCACGGACCCAGCCAACTGACCTGCAGCAAGGCCGCCAGGCCCGCGAGCGCAATGAGCACGCCGAATGCCGTCCACGCATCGCGCACGCGTTCGGCAAAGCGCGCATAGATCGCTGCGCCCGCCATCAAGCCCAACAGATAGACGGCCAGCATCATGGCGAAGGCGAACGTGCGCGTGCTCATGAACTGCACCACGGTCTGCGACCACACCACTTCGTAACCCAGCGCGATGCCCCCGGCGATGGCATAGAGCATCAATGCGAGTCGCGTCGATCGATCGACCGTCGTTGCGCTCTCCGACGATGTCGTGGTGGGCGGCATGCGTGCGCCACGTTCCAGCACGGTCGCCACTGCTGCAGCCAACAGGTTCAGTGCCGCTGCCGCGAATGCCGATGACTGCACGCCCAGTATCGGCAACAACACGAACGGCGCGAGCAACACGCCGGCGATCGCGCCCGCCGTGTTGGCCGCATACAACCGCCCGCCCGTACGCGCAACACTGTCACGCGCGCAGGCGCGCACCAGCACCGGCAAGGTGCCGCCCATTGCCACTGCGGGCACGCCGACCAGGGCAAAGGGTAACAACCAGGCGAACCAGTCGGTATGAAGTTCCAGCCACGCAAACGCGACGGCGCTGTGCGCCAGCAATAGCGTCGACGCGACGGCCAGCAAGGCGACGGCGCACTCGAGCCATGCGTAGAGACGCAACGGACGCGCCATGCGGTCGGCAATGCGGCCCAGCCATGCACCGCCCACCGCCAGACCGGCAAAGAAGGCGCTCACGGCGATGGTGACGGCGTAGACCTCCACGCCGACCACCAGCGAGAGCTGCTTGATCCAGAGAAGTTGGTAGACCAGCGCAGCGGCGCCGGAGCCGAACAGGAGCAGCGCAGGCCAGAACGAGGTGGCGGACGCTACGGGCTTGGCCGCGGAAGCAAGCTTTCCAACGCGGCGCTGCTGCACGGCACTGGGCATGGAACTCACGCGAGGCTGCACTCCCTAGGAGTATGAGGTGATCGCCGGACGGCAGCGCAAGTGCTGGCGGCCGGCGATGTCGAAGCAAAGGATGCGGCGACCTCCATGTCGCCTGCATCGCAACCGACTACTTGCCTTCCTTCTGCAGCATCGCCTTCAGCTTCGCTTCCGCCTGGTCGATGGAGAAGGTGGCCGGCGTCTGGCTGGGCGGGTAGTCCTTGTAGGTCGCCAGCAGCTCGAACACGCGGCGGTTGCCTTCGAACAGCAGATAGGCGTTGTCCGCCTCCCACTTCTCCCAACCCGTGGTCGGACCGATGCTCGCACGCTCGTAGGGATCCATGCGCAGGTTGTACAGACGCGGGGTGCGTAGACAGGTGAAGGGCTCCGCCCAGATGTTGAAACCGCCCGGTGCGCGCTGTTCGCAGAACACGACCTTCCAGGCATCCGGCCTCTGGCCATTCGGCTCGACCGGATCCCAGCGCACCGCGACGACCTCCGCATCGTCGTTGAAATAGAAGAACTCATCTCGCGGCGAGACATTGGTCTTGCCGGTCAGGTAAGGCAGGAAGTTGTAGCCGTCCAGATGAACCTTGGCGTTCTTGCCGCCGATGCTGGTTCCCTTGAGAAGCTTGTTGGTGATGTCCGCATCACCAGCAGCTGCGACCAGCGTGGGAAACCAGTCCAGCCCCGACATCAAGGCATTGCTCACCGTATTGGGGCGGATATGGCCCGGCCAGCGGACCATCGCGGGCACGCGGAACGCACCCTCCCAGTTGGAGTCCTTCTCGCTGCGGAACGGCGTGTTGGCGGCATCGGGCCAGGTGAAGAAGTTCGGACCGTTGTCCGTCGTGAACACGACGATGGTGTTCTTGGTGATGCCGGAATCATCGAGCGCCTTGAGCAGCTTCCCGACGTTCTGGTCCATCTCCCACATGCCGTCGGCGTACTCATGTCCATCGCCCAGACCCGCCTTTCCCTTAAATTCGGGACGGACGTGGGTGAAGATGTGCATGCGGGTGAAGTTCATCCAGACGAAGAACGGCTGCTTGGCATCGGCCTGTTTCTTGATATACGAGATGGCCGCACCCGTGGTCTCGTCGTCGATGGTCTCCATGCGCTTTCTGGTCAGCGGACCGGTGTCATCGATCTTTCCGTCCGAGAAGGTATGCAGCACGCCACGCGGGTTGTACGACTTGAGGAATGCCGGATTGTTCTTCGGCCAGTACGGACGCTCCGGCTCTTCCTCGGCGTTCAAGTGGTAAAGATTGCCGAAGTACTCGTCGAAGCCGTGCTTGGTGGGAAGGAAGCGATCCTGGTCGCCCAGATGGTTCTTGCCGAACTGGCCGGTGGCGTAGCCCAGACCCTTCAGCGCCTGCGCAATAGTGACGTCGCGATCCTGGATACCTACCGGCGCACCGGGAATACCCACTTTCGACATGCCCGTGCGCAGCACGTTCTGTCCGGTGATGAACGTCGAGCGACCCGCCGTGCAGCTGTTCTCGGCGTAGTAGTCAGTGAAAATCATGCCCTCACGGGCTATGCGATCGATGTTCGGTGTGCGATAGCCCACCAGGCCCATCGAATAGGCACTGATGTTCGACTGGCCAACGTCGTCACCGAAGATCACCAGGATGTTCGGCTTGCCGTTGTCGCCCTGCTCTTGCTGCTGGTCCTGCGCTGGCCGTGCCTTGACGGCACTGGGCTCCATGGTGACAGCGCCAACGACGAGCAAGGCCGTCGCGACTACCGTCGTGAGTGATTTCAACAAGGTACTGCGCTGCCACGGGGGAAACATGGGGTACCTCCTGGGTGTTGCGGTTGCAAAGGCAACCGGCGGTCATCACACAAGTCGTTCCATGACGGCACCCGGCCGGGTGTCGCGACGCTCACTGCCTTACTTCTTGTCCGCGGGGAAAATCACCTTCCAGTCCTTTTTCATGTCGACCACGGTCCAGCCTTTGGCCGTGGCTTCATCAAGCGCCTTATCCAGTTTTCCCACCGAGGACTGCCGGTCGTACGCCCATTCGCGCTCGCCATCGGTGTGGTGCACCAGGCCAGCGAAGCGCGCGCCATCGCCTGACGCCGTCCACTCGAGCATCTGCTGGTCGCCATCGGAATTCCCAAACGCGAAGATCGGCTTACGCCCGATGAAGCGCTCGATGCCCACCGGCTTGCCCGGGCCATCGTCGATCAGCGCCACCCTGGCTTCCTTCATCAGCACCGGCTTGCCATCGCGCAGTTCGAACTTCAGTTCGCCCTGGCTGCCGATGATCTGTTCCGGCGGAATGCCATAGACGGCCGTTGCCCACGCACGCATGAAGTCCTGCCCGCCGCCCGAGACGATGTACGTCTTGAAACCGTTGTCGCGCAGGTAATGCACCAACTCGAGCATCGGCTGGTAAACCATTTCGGTGAAGACGCGATGCGTCTCGGGATGGCGCGCGGTGGAGACCCACTCGTTGACGTTTCGCTCAAAGGCTTCCGTGGTCATGCCGGCGTGCGTTGCCGCCATCAGCTGGGCGATGCCCTTCTCGCCGGAGGCAGCCACGCCCTTGAGATCGCCGGCCAGCGCCGACTTGAAAGGCTCGGTGGTCTTCCACTCAGGATGCTGGGGAGATTGCGCCTTGACCTGGTCGATCACGAAAAAGAACTGGGAATAGATGGGCTGTTCCGCCCACAGCGTGCCGTCGTTGTCGAATACGGCGATGCGCTGTTCGACCGGCACGAACCCGGGCGAACCGGTGGCAGTCACCTGTTTCACGAAGTCCACGATGCGTTGCTTGCCAGCGCCGTCGTTCCACGAAGGCAAGGCATCCTGTGCCGCAGCCTGCGCCCCACTCCACCACAGAAGCCCACACAGACATAAGAGAAGCGCATGCCATGTCCCGAGGGCACGCGGCGCAGCGGCGACAGTGGTCTTGGCCATCCGGCTCTCCCTTTCATCCATCGCGTGGGGAGCCGGCCATCGTGCAAGGCGCGCATTACTCCCTGACAGCGTGGCCCGCCTTCGTATGCAGGACACGCCTTTGACATGCATCTGCCAGCATGTCTGCCCTCACCATTGCGGATTGCCGGGCCAGTGACAATTGGGGAGTCTACGTAGCGTTTCTACGCAAAATTACTGAGATCGCGTGCGAGGCCGCATCGCTGCTTGTTTTGTTGCGTGATGAGCGGGTGAAGACGAAAAGCGAAACCTTGCGATGTGGCACGCCATCGGCGCGATAATCGCCATGACCATGGGGAGCCGGCGCAACGCGCGCCGACATCGGCTCGACCACCGCCCGACGAACGAGGACTTCCCGTCCAGGGATGGCGTGTTCTTGTGCAGGAGCGGGCGCGTCGTGGCACATCGTGTCGATCCATCAGCGACAACGACATCGCGCTTTGAGCTTTCGGGCGAAGCGCTGCCGTGCGCGTATCGGTTGTCCGCCCCTGCCGGTTCCTCTCATTGCCGGTTCGGAGCACCTCATGGCCATACACACGCTTCCCGTGACACTGATCGCGCGCCGGGGCCAGCCACCTTTTCTCGTGGTGGATGTTCCCAAGAGCATCCTGCGCGTCAGCCGCAACCCCAGGCCGCAGACCATTCGCTGGTGGCTGCAACACCCGGGTGCGTCGGGCCGCTTCAACGCGCCGGACGATGCGATATCGCCGGGCTTCCTCTGGATAAGCGCTCCTTTTCCAGGGATCTTCAGCCCGCCCAAGGTGGGCGATCGCGGGCAATCCCTCACTGTGCTGGACGATCACGACATCGAGGAGAAGATCGGCACCTGGTTCTACCGACTGAGTGCCACGATCGACGGCGTGGTCTACCGCACGCGCTTCAAGTCGCCCTATTCCGCGCGGGTTCGTGCCTTGCGCAGCAGCCGCATGTTGGCGGCCACCACCAGCACCTCCACCGTTACATCGTCCTCGCTGACCTTGATCACCGGCAACGACCCGCAATCGGCCGGCAACCCCACGATCAAGAACCGCTGATCGGCAAGCACGACTCCTGGGAGAACGAGCATGTACACGATCTTCGATAGCCAATCGACCGCAGCTTCTCGCCTTACTTTCACAAGGGCCTCCACCTCGGCGCCTGCACCCGCGCCTTCGCCCGCGCCAGCCCCCGCACCCGCTCCGGCGCCGGCACCTGACCTGAGCCCCAAGCCGGATACGAGCAACCCGCTGATCAAGAACCGCTGACAAGGTGCGCATGGGCATGCGTGCGGCATAGCCTCGCGTGAAGACGGCATGAAGGAGCTTGCGCGAACGGAATACGCCATACGGACGGTCGGGCGTTTGGCCGTCCAGAAGGCTCATGCGTCCAAAGCCGTGCTAGGCTGCGCAACCTAGGGGAGCCAGCCGATGTACGCGCGTCAGTGCTGGCCAAGTTTCACCGCCGCCCATGAATGAGGATTGCCCGGCAAGGGATTGCACTAGCTGGTACAGGAGTGCGACTCGTCATGGCGCAGGAAACCGGCGTGCCGGCCTTTCGGTATCGCGCATTCATCAGTTACAGCCACCAGGACAAAGCCTGGGCCGACTGGCTGCATCGTTCGCTGGAAAGCTATCGCATTCCGCAGCGGCTGGTGGGCCAGGAAACCGCCGCGGGCATAGTGCCCAGGCGCCTGCTGCCGATCTTCCGCGACCGCGACGAATTGGCCAGCGCCACCGACCTGGGTCGCAAGGTCAACGAGGCGCTGTCCGAATCGGCGAACCTGGTGGTGATCTGCTCACCTCACTCGGCAACGTCGCATTGGGTCAACGAAGAAGTGCTGGCCTTCAAGCGGCTGGGCCACGCGGACCGCATCTTCTGCCTGATCGTCGATGGTGAGCCCAACACCAGCGAAGTCGCAGGCCGCGAAGCCGAGGAGTGTTTTGCTCCCGCGCTGCGCTTTGGATGGGACGGCGTCGGTGGCTTGTCCGACCAGCGCACCGAGCCCATCGCCGCCGACGCACGTCCGGGCAAGGACGGCCGGACCAATGCCAAGCTGAAATTGATTGCCGGCCTGCTCGACATCGGCTTCGACCAGCTCAAGCAACGCGAGCAGCAACGCCACCAGCGGCGGCTCGCAGCCATCGCCGCGGTCGCCGTCGGCATCACCCTGATGACGTCGACGCTGGCCATCATCGCTGTACGCGCGCAACGCGTCGCGGAGCGCGAGCGCAACCAGGCGGAAGGCCTGGTCAGCTTCATGCTGGGCGATCTCAACGACAAGCTGGGCCAGGTGCAGCGCCTGGACATCATGGAAGCGGTCGACGATCGCGCCATGGCCTATTTCCAGTCCTTGCCGAACAACGACGTCACCGACGTGTCGCTCGCACAGCGTGCCAAGGCGCTGGAGAAAATCGGCAGCGTACGCACGGACCAGGGCCATCTCGATGCCGCCATGCAGTCCTATCAGGCAGCCGCGAACATTGCGCGGTCACTGGCTGAGCGCGAGCCGGGCGATGTGCCCAGGCAAGTGGCCTACTCGCGCGTGCTCGCGTTCATCGGAATTACCGAGTGGTATCGCGGCGACCTGGCGGCTGCCGAGAAGAACTTCACGATGGCCCAGGATGTCCTGCGGCGCACGCCACTGACCGGCACGCCGGACAAGGAATTCATCCAGCAGTGGGCCACGGTGGACAACAACCTGGGACATGTACTGGAGTCGCAAGGCAAGCTTGACCAGGCCGCCACCCAATACCAGAGCATGCTCGCGCATTGCCGCGAACTGGTGCGCGGCAAGAACCCCAAGACGGATTGGCAGGAGCTGCTCGGCGAGGCACATAACAACCTCGGCAAGATCGCGCTGATGCAGGGCGACCTCGCCACCGCCATCGCCGAATACCGCGCCGACGACGCGATTGAAACCACGCTGAGCGAACGCGATCCCAGAAACCACGACCAGAAGGAAAACATGGTGCGCGTGCGTGCCATCCTGGGCCGTACGCTCGCGCTGGGTGGTGACGTCGATGTGGGTGGCGAACACCTGCAGCAAGCCATCGATGGCGCCATGCAACTATCCGAATTCGAACCCAAGGAGACGGGGTTTCGCGCCAAGGTGGCGCTGTATTCCACGCAGCTCGCACGACTTCGCCGCCTTGCCGGCGATCACGGTGCGGCGAAGCAGTTGAACGATCGCGCGCTCAGCATCTTCGGGGACATCACCCGCCAGGATCCGAGCAATGCCGAGTGGAAGCAGGACTTCGCCGAGGCGCAGGTGGAGCAGGCCGCACAGTCGCTCGCCACCGGCAGCGCGGAGCAGGCGCACGCGCAGGCTTTGCAGGCGCTGGCCGTACTCGGCCCCATGCATGACAACCAACCGGGAGAACGCACCCTGCTGCTGGACAGCACGTCCGCACGACTGCTGCTTGCCGCCAGCACCATCGATGCGGAGAAGGCCACGCAATGGCGCCAACAGGCGCTCAAGGACATCGCGTCGGTGACCAGCGGCGCCGCCGACCCTCGCCTGCTTGCATTGCGCGTCCGCGCCCTGCTGAGCCTTGAACGCGCGCCGGAAGCCACGCCCCTCGTACAGCAGCTGTGGGATTCGGGTTACCGCGATCTGGACCTGCTCTCCGCGCTGAAGCAACGCGACATTGACTACCCCGCCAATGCGGCGTTCCAGCAGCGCCTCCAGGCTGCGCTCGCCAGGAGCGACCCGCAGTAGCGACCTTTCCGCCCAGAGGCACCCATTGAACAGGGACCCCACCGCATCCTGACCTAGGAGCACATGATGGCCAACGACCTTGCCGTGAAATTGGACGAAACCACGAATCCGTGGCTCGTGGATGTCGATCAGAAAAACAACGCCAACCATGTGGCGCGCAGCAACCAGACACAGACCATCACCTGGCAACTCAACGGCAATGCGGCGACGGGAACGATCGTGGGCTGCAACTGGGTCAACAACCCGCCTGCGACCAACCCACCGCCCGACGGGGTCTTCGGCGCATTCACCATCGCCCCGAACGGCAAATCGATGACCATCACCGACAACAACACCGGCCCCGGCACGGCCGGCGAATGGATCTACCAGATATCAGTCCAGCTCGTCGCGAACGGCCCTATTTACCAGAGCGGCTACGTTTCCATCACCGGCACCGCGACCAACCCAACGATCAAGAACAACTGACCGCACCCAGGGGAACGCCATGCATCGCAGGGACACTCCGGAAGTGACTTCCCAGGATGTGCAGAGGGAATCGTCTGCGATGCATGGCCCGTCACCGCGCCGGGCAAGCTATTCGGCGTCCGCCGTGCGGCCGGACGCGGCCATGACCCCGCTGGTGGTCGGCATCACCAGTCACCGCAACATATCGCCGGAGGAAATCGAGCCCATACGTGCAAGGGTCATCGCTTTCTTCGAGATGCTTCGGCAGGAATTTCCGGGTTTGCCGTTGTGCGTGCTTTCCGCGCTGGCCGAAGGCGGCGACCAGTTGGTGGCGCACGTCGCCCTCGAGGCGGGCGCGCGATTGGTTGCGCCTTTGCCGCTGCCAATGGAGCTGTACCTCGACGACTTTCCCGCGCCATCGGCGCGCGCGCACTTCGAGGCGCTGTGCGGGCAGGCGCAGCTGATTCCGCTTCCGCTGCCGCGCGGCCCTTCGCATCATGCGGTCGCCATACCGGGGCCATCGCGCGATCGACAGTACGCCAAGGCGGGCGTATTCATCGCGAGCCATTGCCACATCCTCCTCGCCATCTGGGATGGCAAGGATTCGGGACGGCTCGGCGGCACCGCACAGGTCGTCAACTACCATCTCAACGGTACGCTGCCGGGCCTGGTCGAACGTCACCGCGAAGCGCGGCACGTACTGGGCAGCGGCGACGAGCGCCTGCTCTATCACATCGTCTGTTCGCGCGCGGGCAACCACGACGACGTCGCACCGGGCCTGCTTCCCCTGCAGACGTACTGGCGCTGCGGCGACTTCACCACTGCCGATCGCGTGCCGCCGCCGGAGTTCTGCCAGATGTTCGCACACATGTCGACATTCAACGCCGACTGCGCGAAGTATGCGGACGACATCGCAAACGCCGCATGCCATGAAACCGGCCGCATATTGACCGACGGCAGCACCATCGGCCGCATCTTCTGCGCCGCGGACTGGCTGGCCATCCATTTCCAGAAGCGCGTACTGCTGGCACTGCGGCTCACCTACATACTCGCCGCGTTGATGGGTATTGCGTTCACCTTCTACGCGCATCTGTCGGAACAGGATTTCCTGATCTACACCTTCCTGCTGCTGTTCGCGCTTGGCGGGTTGATCGCCATCCTCGCCCGGCATCGCGGCTGGCACCGCAAATACCTCGACTACCGCGCGCTGGCTGAAGGCCTGCGGGTGCAGGCCTATTGGCGACATGCAGGCATTTCGGCCACCGGCGAGCACGAATTCGCCCATGACAATTTCCTGCAGAAGCAGAACATCGAGCTGGGCTGGATACGCCACATGATGCGCGTGGCCGGGGTCGATCCGTTGCCCGAAGTCGACACTCGCCACGCCTCCGCCTTGGCGGAGGTGATCGACGAATGGGTCGGCGAATCGGGCAAGAGCGGCCAGCTCCACTACTTTGAGCGCAAGACCATCGAACGCACCGGCCTGCACCATGTCACCGAAACCATCGGCATGGTCAGCCTGTGGGGCGGCATCTCCATCAGCGTGTTCCTGGCAATATTCGCGCTGCGGCTTCCCGAGAGCATCAAGACCACGCTGGTGATGATGATGGCCGTACTCTCCATCGTCGCAGCCGTGCGCGAAGCCTACGCGTATCGCAAGGCCGACAAGGAGCTGATCCGCCAGTACCGCTTCATGCAGCGCATCTTTGCCAGCGCACGCGCCGCCCTCGACCGTACCGGCGACCCCGCCAAACAACGCGAGATCCTGCTGGCCCTGGGTGACGCCGCGCTCACCGAGCACGCGGAATGGACACTGATGCATCGCGAGCGCGATGTGGAGCACAGCAAGTTCTGAATGTGCCTCGCCTCATGCGGGCAAGCGTTTTATGACCGTGCAAGCCCGCCTTCAGTCGCGCATCTGCGCGTTCAGGCGCAAACGTCCACGCCACGACGACATTCCGTGCACGGTTTCGCTTACGCCGAGATACAACGATAGGCGCCGGGACCCTCACCCGGCCATCACGGCGTCGCATGGCGAAGCACCGGAACAAGCTGATGATCACGCTCTCGTCGACGGTGGACGCCTTCAACGACGATGAGCTGATGACGCGTGCGGCCGCACTGGCCTTCTACGCCGCGCTGTCGTTCGCGCCGCTCCTGCTGCTGCTGGTGTGGACGGTTTCGGTGCTCCAGCCCGCCTGGCTGGAGCAGATGCTGGCGATGATGGCTGGCGTGGTCGGCGCGCGCGCGGCGGGCGCCATCGACGACGTGGTGAAGTCGGCGCGCACCCACCCGCAGCTGGGCAATATCGCCGGACTGGTCGGCATGGGTATCACGCTGTTTTCCGCATCGGCAGTCTTTGCCCAGCTGCAAGGCACGCTCAACCGCGTATGGCACGTGAAGCCCAAACCCGGAGCGGCCATTGGCGCCTGGCTGCGGGCTCGCGCCCACGCCTTTGCCTTGCTCATCGGCGTCGGCTTTCTGCTGATCACATCCTTCGTCGTGAGTGCGGCCATCCAGGCGTTGATACCGGGGCAGGACACCTTGTGGAAGGTGACCGAGTACATCGTTTCCGTGGTGGTCTTCGTCGTCGCCTTCGGCGGCATGTACAAGGTGCTTCCAGACGCCGCCATCGAATGGAAGGACGCCGTGATGGGCGCGCTCATCACGACGCTGCTGTTCCTTCTCGGCAAGTACGCCATCGGCTTCTACATTTCGCACGCCAACGTCGGTGGCGCCTATGGCCCGGCTGCCGCGTTCGTGGTGCTGCTCACCTGGGTCTATTACTCATCGATCATCGTGCTGGTCGGTGCAGCGCTGACGCGCGCCGTGGCGGAGGCACGTGGCAAGCCGATATTGCCAAGCGACCACGCCGTCGAGATCGAGACGAAGCTGGCCGAAGTCAGCGAACCCGGTGGCGCACCGAAACAGGAAGACAACGGACCCTGGCAGCGGCACCGCTGATGCAGCAGACACTGCGAATCATGCAGCCAGCTGGCGCAAGGCGATGCCCAGCGCGATGCGATAGCTCGTCGCCAGGTCGCCATTGATCACGATGGTCGCCAGCGGAGCACCGTGCCTGCCGTCGGCTCGCTCCACTGCGGCGCCACTGTCATCGTGTACCTCGACATATGGCGAGGCCAGCGCCTCCAGCGCATCGTCGAGACCCGCCTCGGGATGGGCGCGAGCTTCTTCGGTGAGATCGCCTGGCGCCAGCAGCATGAAGTCGGTGCCCTCGGCTTTCGCTGCGCGCACCCGGGCGACCAGCTCACGCAGTCCTCCGCACGTGCATACCGACAGAGCCTGCCCCGTAGCGCGGACCAGCGACTCGAAGCGAGCCGACAGATCGCCGCCGGAGACATGGCCGGCGGCGTGCGGCCCTTGCACGATCAGAATAGTCACGATTTGCGTCCCGATACGCAGCCTCTGCGTTGAAGGCATGGTGCGGCCGGCGGCGATAAAAACGCTGTATGGCCATGGCGCCGCCGCGTAAATTCGGCGACATTTTTCTGATCATGGCGACATCGGTTCACCTGCGCGGGCTATGCTGCTCATCCCTCGGAACCAAGGAAAACCGTCATGCCTGATCGCATGCGCGCGCTCGTCGTCATGGGCGTGAGCGGCTGTGGCAAGACCAGTGTCGCCATCGCGGTCTGTGAGCGCCTGGGTTTGCCAATGATCGAAGGCGATGCGTTCCACTCCGCGCACAACGTGCGGAAGATGGAGGCCGGCATGCCGCTCGACGATGACGACCGCAAGGATTGGCTTGACCGGCTGGGCATGGAATTGGCCGACGCAACCGCGGCGAACCCATCGGCGGTACTGACGTGTTCGGCGCTCAAGCATCGCTATCGCGATGCGCTACGCCGGGCCGTGCCCCACCTCGGCTTTGTCTTCCTCGAATTGACGCGCGAGGCGGCCATCGAACGCGTCTCCCGCCGTTCCGGTCACTTCATGCCGGCCAGCCTGGTCGACAGCCAATTTCGCGACCTGGAACCGCCGGTGGACGAGCCCGGCGTGCTCACGGTCAACGCTCTGGACCCCCTCCCGGCCATTGTCGATCGGGTGGTGGCATGGTGGGGCACCGATACCGCCGCCTGAGCGCAACGACCGCGCGGCACGCAACCTTCAACCCCGCGGCGGGCACTCACCCAGGCAAGCTTCATGGTCTGCGCATGACGCTGCGCGCGAACATGGCGCTGTCATCGAACCGTCGGCAAGGCACTCGACGCATGCACACCGGGGAGCAGTACCACAACTTCATGCTGGCTTCGGAACGCGACCGCGCCGTGCGTGGGAGATTCCAGAAGATGGCGCTGGACCTGCTCGGCAAGGGCGCCGACATCCTCGACTTCGGCGCCGGCACCGGCATCGACGCAAAAACCTACTCGGCGCATGGCCATCATACGTTCGTCTACGAACCGTCAGAGGCGATGCGCGATTACCTGGGCCATCATTGCCAGGACGAAATCGTGCGCAAGACGATCGTCCCGATCGCATCGCCTGACGAATGCAGGGTGCAGGCGGTGACGGCGAACTTTGCGGTCCTCAACCATATCGACGATCACGCGCCGCTGTTCGAAGAGTTGTCCCGCGCGGTGGGCCCGGGCGGGTTTGTCCTGGCAAGCATGCTCAACCCGTACTTTCTGGGCGATGCGCGCTATGGCTGGTGGCGGCGCAATCTCCTCACGTTGATGCGCGATGGTCACTATGCGGTCGCCAGCGAAAGCAGGATCCACCGCTTTACGCCGCGCATCGTGGCGCGCGCCGCGAAACCGTATTTCCGGCTGGAACGCATCACGCCGCGAGGCCTTGGCCTGGCGACGCACCTTTACATGTTCCTGCTGCTCAGGCGCATCTGACATGTGGAAAGACTGGATTAGGCCGTTCGTACGCCCCCTGCCGCAGTGGTCGACTATTGCCGTCGCTCCGCCACAGCAAGCCGTCACGGCCATGCTGCGCTGGGGCGATCAGTCCGCCGATGTCACGACGGATCACACGGTGGCCTCGCTCAAGCCTCTCGCGATCGCGACCAGTATCGATGCCGGCGAACACGCCGCACTCGAATACATCGACCGCACCACGGGAAACATCCTCGGCGTACTGCATCTGTCGAAGACAACGTCGCTCACGGCCGGAAGCGCTTCGGTCACGGTCTATCGCGTCGCCCATGGCGAACACCGTTGCCTCGCGTGGCCACGGCGACCGTGGAATACCTGGCTGCAAAACCGCGTTATGCAGAAAGGCAACGCCTCGCACCATGCGCTGATGGACCCCGATTCGGTGCAGCAATTGATGATTGCCTACCTGTGCCCGCGACCGGTCATCCTCGTGTCGGTCGCGACCATCGGCCATCAGAACATCTTCCCGATGGACCTGATCGGACCACTGCAGCGCAGCGCCCTCTTTTCGCTGGCCTTGCGGAACACCAATGTCTCCGAGCCGGTCATGCGCGAGGTGCGGCAGGTCGCCCTGTCCAGCATGCCCGCTTCAATGAAGGGCATCGTCTACAAGCTCAGCGAACGCCACAAAGAGGCACTGACGGACTGGAGCGCCCTGCCTTTTCAGACGCGGCCTTCTCCGTCGTTCGGCATCCCGACGGTAACCGCGGCGCTTCGTGTTCGCGAACTGAGCATCGTGCATGCCCACGACATGGGCTCGCACACGTTCTTTCTCGGCCGCGTGGCCTCCGACGAAGACCTCACCGAGGGCACGCAGCTGCATCACACCGCCGGCTTCCACCAGGCCTATCGACGCCATCGCAACGCGGCGTTCGCGGAAGTCTAGCTCCCACGACAACAGCATCCTGTGTTGCGCAACAAGCAAAAGAAAAGGGCCGACTGATGATCGGCCCTTTCGTGTATTCGCAACGACCCGCTGCGGGAAATCAGAACGGAATATCGTCGTCGTCGAAGCTGTTGTTCTGGGCCGGGGCCGGGGCGGACTGGCGCTGGTTGCCGAAGTTGTCGCCACCGCCGCGCTGGTTGCCGTAGTCGTTGCCGCCACGGGACTGGCCGCCGCCGTAGTTGCCGCCACCCTGGCGCTGGCCACCACCACCGCCACCGCCCTGCGAACGCTGGAAGCCGCCACCGCCGCCACCCGCGCCACCTTCGGAACCGCCGCCGAGCATCTGCATTTCGTTGGCGATGATGTCGGTGCTGAAGCGCTCGATGCCGTCCTTGTCGGTGTACTTGTCGGTACGCAGCGAGCCTTCGATGTAGACCTGGCGGCCCTTCTTCAGGTACTCGCCGGCGATTTCAGCGAGACGGCCGAACAGCTTCACGCGATGCCACTCGGTGCGCTCCTGCTTTTCGCCGCTCTGCTTGTCGGTCCAGCTCTCGGAGGTCGCGATGCGGATGCTGGTGATCGCCGCGCCGCCGCTGGTGTAACGGGTTTCCGGATCGGCACCGAGATTGCCGACGATGATGACTTTGTTGATGCCACGTGCCATGGAAGGAATGTCCTCTGTGAGCCGGCGCTGCGTTCTGGGGCAGTCAGCACCGGGATGGTTGTACCGGCGGCCATCATAACCATGGGCCGCCCGTCGAAACAGGATGGACTTTTCGCGCCGGACCCGCCTGCCGGCCCGGGTTGCACCCTGGCCGGCGTCCGGATCGGACGAAAAAGCCCGCCGAATCAGACCACTGCTGGCTCTCAGGGGCTGCGACACAGGCGTTCGCCGGATCTCTGTGGGAGCGCACCCTGTGCGCGACGGTCGTGCGGCCCTGTCCAGTCGCGACAGCCAGGAACAGAGACGTCATGCAGGGAACGGTCGCGCACAGGGTGCGCTCCCACAACGGGCGGATGGGGGCTATTAAGTCCCGCTGATGAACCGGTACCCCACCCCCGGCTCGGTCTTGAGCCAGCGGGGCGTGGCCGGGTCGTCGCCCAGCTTCTGGCGCAGCTTGCCTACGACGATGCGCAGGTAATGGCTGTCGTGGGTATGGGTGGCGCCCCAGATATCGCGCAGCAGCTGCTGCTGCGTCACCACCCGGCCGGCATGGCGCAACAGCAGGGCCAGTACGGCGTATTCCTTGCGGGTCAGCGCAAGTGATTGGCCGTCAAGTGTGACTTCGCGACGCGCCAGGTCGATGACCAGCCGGCCATCGTCGTAGCGCTGCGGTGCTTCGGCCTCGCCCGGTCGGCTGCGCAGCAAGACGCGCAGGCGGGCCATCAGTTCCTGGATGCCGAAGGGTTTGGTCACGTAGTCGTTGGCGCCAGCGTCCAGCGCCTTCACCTTCTCCGTTTCCGAGTCGCGCACGGACAACATCAGCACGGGGACCTGGCTCCACTGGCGCAATTCGGCCAGCACCTCGTGGCCTTCGCGATCCGGCAGGCCGATGTCGAGCACCACCAGGTCCGGCGAACGCGTGGCGGCCAATGCCAGCCCATCAGCGGCGTTGGCTGCGAGCAGCACTTCATAGCCCTCCGCGCGAAGGCCGATGTCGAGGAACTTGCGGATCTGCGCCTCGTCGTCGATGACGAGTACGCAAGGGGCAGCGGAGGTCATGCGTTGTTTTCGGGCGGCGCCGGCAACGGCAAGGTGATGCGAATGGTGGTGCCAACGCCATCGCCCGGCAAGGCTTCGACGCTGCCGCCATGGGCGCCGATCATGCCGCGGCAAATGGCGAGGCCCAGGCCGGTGCCTTGCGGAGCCCGGTCGCCACGGGACACCGAGTAGAACATGTCGAAGATACGCGCGCGTTCGTCCTCGGGGATGCCGGGGCCGCGGTCTATGACGTCGATCTGCACCTTCTCGCCGTTGGGTCGCACCACGATGCGTACT
Organism: Dyella jiangningensis; assembly: GCA_000632805.1. GTDB lineage: Bacteria > Pseudomonadota > Gammaproteobacteria > Xanthomonadales > Rhodanobacteraceae > Dyella > Dyella jiangningensis. The sequence goes on from CP007444.1 coordinate 3,511,958, forward strand.
GCTTCACCGGGCGGCGAGAAGCGCGCGGCATTCTCGAGGATGTTGAACAAGGCCTGCTCGATCAGCGCCGGATGCACGTACAGAAGGATCGTCTTCGACGGCAACGCGATGTCGAGGCGCAGGTCAGGAAAGAGCTTGCGCAACCTGTTGGACGACGCCGCCACGATCTCGGCCACATCGGTCCAGTCGCGATTGAGTTTGAGCGTGCCGTGACCCAGCCGCGTCATGTCGAGCAGATTCTGGATGTAGCGATCCAGACGCTGCCCTTCGCCGAGGATCGCTTCGAGCAGCTCGCGCCGCTCGCCGGCGGGAAGCTGGTCGCCATAGCTTGCCAGCGTTCCGGCGGACCCGATCATCGAGGCGAGCGGCGAACGCAGGTCATGCGACACGGAAGACAGCAACGCATTCCGCAGGCGCTCGGTTTCGCCCTGCACGCGCGCGCCTTCCAGTTCGTCGGCGAGACGCGCACGCTGCAGCGCCTGTCCGATGTCCTGCACCATCGCCAGCGCGAGGCTGCGTTCATCGACCGGTGGCTCGCCCTGTTCGGGTGGAAATCGCAGTGCGGCCACGCCGAGTGGATTGTCGGCGCTGCCCAAGGGCAATACCCAGCAAGGCGCCGCATTCAGCGTGTCGGTATAGCGACCGGCCTGCTCCATGTGCTGCTCGCTCCACGAGGCGGCCCCGAGATCCTGCGTGGTGAGCGAAAAATCGCGCGGCGCCGTGGCAACAACGCGCAGCACCTGGCTGGCGTCGCGCGCCAGGATGGCCGCATCGCAATGCAGCACATGGGAGAGCGCATCCACGCCGACCTTGCGAATGCCAGCCGCGTCGGTGCTGGTGGAAAGGCGCTGCCCCAACGACAGCAGCGCCCTGGCGTTGGCATGCGCAGCGCGCAGCGACTCCACCTGGCTCGCCAGGCGTGTCGCCAGCCGGCTGCACACCAGCGCGGCCACCAGGAACAGGCACACCGCCAGCACGTCGTCGAAGTTGGCGATGGCCAAGGTGTAACGCGGCGGCGCGAAGAAGAAGTTGTAGCCGAGGAAACAGAGGATGGCGGTATAGACCGCCACCGTCATGCGCGTTCTCGCCGCCACCACCATCACGGCCATCAGGAAGATCAGCGCGAGGTTCGCCACCGACAGGTAACGGTCTGCAATGAAGGACAAGCCGAACGCAGCGAGCGTGGCGCCCGTGGCGAACACGTATTCGTCCCGCCGGCCCTTGCCGCCCGGCATGCGCAGGCGCAGGCGCGATTTCGCGCGCTCCGCCGGCGTGGCGATGATGGTCAATTCCAGATGCGCGCCGCGACGCAGCAACAACTGCGTCAACGAGCGACCCAGCATGCGCGCCAATGGGCGTTCGCGCGTGCGGCCAAGAATGATCTGGCCGATGCCTTCGCGATCGGCATGCGCGATCAATTCATCGGCGATGGCGTGGCCACGCAGCACCACGGTGTCACCACCCAGCCGTCGCGCCAGCCGCATGGCGGCATCCAGGCGCTCGCGGCGCCCCTTGTCCAGCGTGGCGCCGGTGTCGACGAAGGCCACGCTCCATGGCGCGCCCCGTCGCTCCGCAATGCGACGCGCGATACGCACCAAATACTCGCTTTGCGAATGCCCATCGATGGCGGCCATCACGCGGCGACGTACCGGCATGGCGCCGCCACGCGCCAGCATCTGCTCGCGCAGGTCGCTGTCCACATGGCCGGCCACGGTATCGACAGCCAGTTCGCGCAGCGCGACCAGGTTGGTCGGCGAGAAGAACGCATCCAGCGCCGCCACAGCCGTCTCCGGCACGTAGACCTTGCCCTGCTTGAGGCGCTGGATCAGTTCGCGCGGTGGCAGATCCACCAGCACGATGTCGCGCGCGCGATCGAGGAATGCATCGGGCACGGTCTCGCGAACGGTCACGTTGGTGATGCGCCGTACCTGGTCGTTGAGACTTTCCAGGTGCTGCACGTTGAGCGCGCTGTAGACCTCGATGCCCGCATCCAGCAGTTCGGCGATGTCCTGCCAGCGGCGCTCGTGGCGACCGCCCGGCAGGTTGCTGTGCGCCAGTTCGTCCACCAGGATCACCGCCGGACGCCGCTGCAAGGCGGCATCGAGATCGAACTCGGTGAAGTCGCGGCCGCGGTAATTGACCTTGCGCCGCGGCAGCATCTCGAGACCTTCGAGTAGCGCCTGCGTTTCCGCGCGACCATGCGTTTCCACCAGACCGACCACCACGTCGATGCCTTGCCGCTTCAGTTCGCGGGCAGCCGACAGCATGGCGTAGGTCTTGCCGACGCCCGGTGCCGCACCGAGGAAGATCTTCAGCCGACGGCCGTTTTCTTCCTGCACCGAATCGAGCAAGGCATCGGCGCGCGCTTCGCGGGAAGGTTCAGACATGCATCGCGTGCCGTGAGTATGGGTGGGGGTACGTTATGCCTTAACGGGCATCCAGCGCCATATTGAGCTTGAGCACATTCACCCGCGGCTCGCCCAGCACGCCAAGCTGCCGGCCGGTGGTCGCCATCGATACCATCGCCTGCACCTGCGATTCGCTCAAACCACGGACGCGGGCGACGCGTGCCACCTGATAGGCCGCGGCGGCCGGCGAGATCTCCGGATCCAGGCCGCTGGCCGACGCGGTGACCAGATCCACCGGCACCGGGGTGCGATTGTCAGGGTCGGCGGCATGCAGCGCGTCGATGCGCTGCTTCACCGCCTCAGTGAGTGCCGGGTTCGTAGGCCCCAGGTTGGATCCCGTCGATGCCGCTGCATTGTTCGGCTGCGGCGTGGTGGCGGACGGACGGCCCCAGAAGTACTTCGGATCGGTGAACGACTGGCCGATCAGCGTGGAGCCGACCGGCTTGCCGTCCTTCTCGACCAGGCTGCCGTTCGCCTGCGACGGGAACAGCGCCTGGGCCAGGCCGGTGGCAACGAGCGGATAGAACACGCCGGTGATGGCTGTCATCAGCAACAGCAGCATCAACGCATTGCGAATAAGCCGGATCATGTCATGGCCTCAGTAATGAAGGATCACATCGACCAGCGCGGTTGTCTGGTGGTTCTTGATGCCGCCGTCATAGGCGGGAAAATCGTAGGCGTGCTCGTAGCGAAGCTCGGGACGGATTTCCAGGTCAGGCGACACCCAATAGGTCATGCCCACCGTGTGGCTGGAATAGCGCGTGGCATAGCCAGTGCGTTGCCCATCCTCGTCCTTGTAGAACTCGTTGCGCACCGAGACGTACGCCTTCGGGCTCACCTGGACGTTGACGTAGTTGACGATGCCGTAGGCAGGATTGCGACCCAGCGGGAAATTCGGGGCTTCGCCCACCGGGTAACCCGGCACGCCATTGGGCGCGTGCGACTGCGAGGGGTCGGTCGCCAGTGCCTGGTCCTTGACGTAGATGTAGTACGCCTCCGTCAGCATGTGCACGTCGGGCGTGAAGCGATGGCCCCAGGTCAGCACGAACTCCTGCAGGTTGTTATAGGTCTGCTTCTTGTTGTTGTAGGACTCCACGCAGGGATAGAGCATGTCGTCGTTCGACTTGGACACCCAGCGCACGCAGGCCTGCGCCGTCAGGCGGCTGGTGCTGTCCCAGATCGCCGAATCGTCGCCGCCATGCAAGCCAAGCTGCAGCGTCCACTGGTCGTTGAGCTTGGTGGTCGTGATGACGCCCATGTTGGTGTACGCATCCACCGTGTAGAGGATGGAGTGCGTCAGCAGATAGTTGTTGGGCGAGAACTGCGCCTCGATGTCGGGCAGCGAGAGATAACGTCCCGCCGTGATCACCATGCCCTTCGCCACCCAGGGAATATAGAAGTCCACATAGGCAATCATCGGGTCATTGCCGTAGATCTTGCCGTTGAGCGCACTGCTCGGCCGAGGGTTGTTGAGCAACTGATCGCTCGTCACGCCCTTCATGGTCGTGTAGTGATAGTCGTAGCCGTACAGGTCGTCGAAATGGAAACCCCAGTCGACGTGATCGGTCTGCACCGTATCGGGAATGCGCTCGATGCGGAACAGGAACTGGTCGAACTCGACGCGGTTCGGGCGCGTGGCGTAGGACAGCGGGTAATTGGTGTGATCCGACGTACTGAGGTTGGCCGACGGATTGATCCAGCCATAGACCTCGACGCGGTTGTCCTGCATCCAGTGGCCGAGCTTGGTGCAGGCCAGCGCTTTCTCCAGCGGGTATTGCGCGTTGCCGTTGGGAACGCCGATCGGATAGTCCACGCCACCCAACTGCCATTCCGAGGACGGGAACGGCGGCGACGAGAACGGTGCGTCCATGCCGCGACGGGCCGGCGCCGGCGCATTGGGATCGGCGGGCTGGGCATCCTCCCGGTAAGCCGCAGCCAGGCGGGAGAAGAAGCCGCGCGAACAATCCGCGCTATCTGCCGTTGGGGCCGACGGCGCGACATCGCCGAGTTCGGCCGAAGGCGTCACCTCCGTGACCGACGCGGCACGCTCGGCCGAAGCCATAGCCTGTCCGGCCGGAGCCAGTGCCAACAGAAGCGCGAACGAAAGTACCTTCTTGGACATCATGGGTGTTCCTGAAAACCGGCTCGGGGCGAGCCGTCCTTTTCTAGTGGCTAAGGGATGCGCCACACGGGCGCCTGTCTCAGATGCCGGCGTAGCCGCCGAGCACGTATTCGTCCTGTTCGCTGCGCGTCGTGTCGGCGTTGCGCGACGCCGCGCGGCTTCGCGATGTGGGCAGGGCAATCACCACATCGCAGGAAGAGTCGTCCGCTGAGAGACGAAGCTCCATGTCCGGGTGTTCGTCGTCCGGCAACGAAACGGAAAGCTTGAGGATATGCATGATTCCAGCCTCGCTTAGGCCAGCCCAAACAGGACCAGCAATATGTCGACCAGCTTGATGCCCACGAACGGCACCACGATGCCGCCCAGGCCGTAGACCATCAGGTTCCGCCGCAGCAGCGCACCGGCGCCGAGCGCGCGGTACTTCACGCCCTTCAGCGCAAGCGGAATCAGGAAGATGATGATCAGCGCGTTGAAGATCACCGCCGACAGGATCGCGCTCTGCGGCGTGGCCAGGTGCATCACGTTGAGCGTGTTGAGCGCCGGATACGTGGTGGCAAATGCAGCCGGAATGATCGCGAAATACTTGGCCACGTCGTTGGCGATGGAGAACGTGGTCAGCGCGCCGCGCGTGATCAGCATCTGCTTGCCGATCTCCACCACCTCGATCAACTTGGTCGGGTTGGAGTCGAGGTCAACCATGTTGCCGGCTTCCTTCGCCGCCTGCGTGCCGGTGTTCATCGCCACCGCGACGTCGGCCTGCGCCAGCGCGGGCGCGTCGTTGGTGCCGTCGCCGCACATCGCCACCAGGCGGTTTTCGCCCTGGATCTTGCGGATGAGCTTGAGCTTGGCTTCCGGCGTTGCCTCGGCTAGGAAGTCATCGACACCGGCTTCGGCGGCGATGGCAGCCGCGGTCAGCGGATTATCGCCGGTAATCATGATGGTCTTGATACCCATGCGGCGCATCTCGGCGAAACGCTCGCGGATGCCGCCTTTCACGATGTCCTTCAGCTCGATCACGCCCAGCGCGGACGCGCCTTCGGTGACGATCAGCGGCGTGGCGCCACGGCGTGCGATGTCTTCGGCCATGTGCTTCACCAGCGGCGGCAGATGGCTGCCGTTGGCTTCCAGGTGGCGCTCGACGGCATCGAGCGCGCCCTTGCGGATCTGGCGATCACCGATGTTCACGCCGCTCATGCGAGTCTGCGCGGTGAACGGTACGAACTCCGCGTGCCCCTCTTCCAGCTGGCGCTCGCGCAGGTTGAAGCGTTCCTTCGCCAGCACCACGATGCTGCGGCCTTCCGGCGTTTCGTCGGCCAGCGAAGCGAGCTGCGCGGCATCGGCCAGGCGGCCCTCTTCCACGCCCGGTGCCGGCAGGAAAGCCACGGCCTGGCGGTTGCCCAGCGTGATGGTGCCGGTCTTGTCCAGCAGCAGCACATCCACGTCACCCGCCGCTTCCACGGCGCGGCCGGAAGTGGCGATGACGTTGGCGCGGATCATGCGATCCATGCCGGCAATGCCGATGGCCGACAGCAGCGCGCCGATGGTGGTGGGGATCAGGCACACCAGCAACGCGACCAGCACGGTGAGCGTAATCGGATTACCGGCACCCGCCGCCTGCACGCTGTAGATGGAGTACGGCAGCAGCGTGGCGCAGGCCAGCAGGAAGATCAGCGTGAACTTCGCCAGCAGGATGGTGAGCGCGATCTCGTTCGGCGTCTTGCGACGCGACGCGCCCTCCACCATCGCGATCATGCGGTCAAGGAAGCTCTCGCCCGGATTGCTGGTGATACGCACCACCAGCCAGTCGGAAAGCACACGCGTGCCGCCAGTGACTGCGCTGCGATCACCACCCGATTCGCGGATCACGGGTGCGGATTCACCGGTAATGGCGCTTTCGTCGACGCTGGCCGCACCGGCGACCACATCGCCGTCGCCCGGCATCGAGTCGCCCGCCTCGACGAGCACCAGATGACCGACGCGCAAATCGGAAGACGGCGTGAACGTGACAGCCGCATCGCGATAGGGCGCCGACAACCGCTTGGCCACCACGTCCTTGCGCGAACTGCGCAGCGCGGCGGCCTGCGCCTTGCCGCGACCTTCGGCCAGCGCTTCGGCGAAGTTGGCGAACAGCAGGGTGAACCACAACCAGATCGTCACCCAGAAGATGAAGGTCGTGGGTGCCTCGCCGTGGCCGGCCAGCGCCTGCACCCACAACAGGGTGGTGAGTACGCTGCACACGAACACCACGAACATCACCGGATTGCGAAACTGCAACCGCGGCGACAACTTGCGGAACGAATCGGCGATGGCCTGGAGAATCAGGCTGCGGTCGAAACTGCGCACCGCAGGCACATGGGTATGAGTCATTGTCATGATCGATATCCGGTGGGCATCAATGGGCCGACATCAGGAATTCGGCGATGGGCCCCAGCGCGAGCGCCGGCAGGAAGGTAAGCGCGCCGACCACGATCACCACGCAGGCCAGCAACGTGACAAACAAAGGCGTGTGCGTGGGCAGCGTGCCGGCCGACGGCGGCACGTGGCGCTTGGCGGCCAGCGAGCCGGCCATGGCAAGCATCGCGATGGCGAGCAGGAAGCGCGAGAAGTACATGCACACGCCCAGCAGTACGTTCCAGAACGGCGTGTTGGCCGAAAGACCGCCAAACGCGCTGCCGTTGTTGTTGGACGCGGAGGTGACGGCGTACAGCATCTCGCTGAAGCCGTGCGCGCCAGGGTTGGCGACACCCGCCACGCCCGCCGGCGACGCCACCGCGATGGCCGTACAGATCACCACCAGGGCACAGGGCACCAGCACGGCGAGGCTCGCCATCTTCATCTCGTGCGCCTCGATCTTCTTGCCGAGGTATTCCGGCGTGCGGCCCACCATGAGGCCGGCGATGAATACCGCGACCACGGCGAAGGCCAGCATGCCGTACAGACCCGAACCCACGCCGCCGAAGATCACTTCGCCCAGCTGCATCAGCCACATCGGCACCAGGCCACCCAGCGGCGTGAGCGAGTCGTGCATGTTGTTCACCGCACCGCACGACGCGGCCGTGGTGATGGCGGTGAACAGGCTGCTGGAGGCAACACCGAAGCGCGTTTCCTTGCCTTCCATGTTGCCGCCGGACTGCAGCGTGCTGGCCTGCTGATCGACAGCGAGTCCGTGCAGCGCAGGATTACCGGCCTGCTCCGCCGCCACCGCACCCAGCGCCAGCGGCACAAAGATCAGCAGCATGGTGGCGAGGATCGCCCAACCCTGCCGCCGGTCGCCCACCATGCTGCCGAAAGTGAAACAAAGACCCGCCGGGATCAGAAAGATCGCCAGCATCTCGATGAAATTGCTGAACGGCGTCGGGTTCTCATACGGATGCGCCGAGTTCGCATTGAAGAAGCCGCCACCGTTGGTGCCGAGCTGCTTGATCGCGATCTGCGACGCAGCCGGGCCCATCGGCAAGGTCTGCGTGGTCACCGTCGTTACCTTGGTGACGTCCTTGCCGGCGGCATCCTTCACAATGTTGCCGGCCGCATCCTTCACGGTTTCGACCGCTGTGGTGTGCTCCACCAGCGGCACGTCGACGTACGAGCGGAAATTCTGCACCACGCCCTGCGAAGCGAGCAGCAAGGCGATCACCAACGAGAACGGCACGAGGATGTAGAGCGTGCTGCGGGTCATGTCGACCCAGAAATTGCCAATGCTGTCCGTACTGCGACGCACGAAGCCACGCACCACCGCCACCAGCACCGCGATACCCGTGGCCGCCGACAGGAAGTTCTGCACCGCCAGGCCCAACATCTGGGTCAGGTAGCTCATCGTGCTTTCGCCCGCGTAGCCCTGCCAGTTGGTGTTGGAGACGAAGCTGATGGCGGTATTGATCGCCGAGTCCGGCGTCACCGCACCGAAGTGTTGCGGGTTGAGCGGCAGCCATTGCTGAAAGCGCTGCAACACATACACGACGACCAGGCCGGCCATGTTGAAGATCAGCATGGCAATGGCGTAGCGACGCCAGCCCATCTGTTCCTCCGCACGCACGCCACTGAGTCGATACAGCAGGTTCTCCACGTGGCGGCCGACACGCAGCACGCCATTGGACGTTTCGGCGAACACCAGCGCCATATAGCTGCCCACCGGCTTCACCAGCAGAAGCAGGACGACCAGGTAGATCGCGACTTGGAGGAAATCGTTGGTGGTCATTCGAACCACTCCGGCTTGAGCAAGGCCACGCACAGGTAGCCCGTCAGGGCCACCGCGATGACGGCGGCCACGACATAGATAGCGTTCATGGGTAGATCTCCCCTAAGGAATCGAGAACTGGGAAGGCGCCGCCATCCGGGCGGCGGCGGTCGATCAGGGGCGCCGGCCGAGCCGATCGCAGATCAGCAGGAAGCCGATCGACGCAGCGAACAGCACGAACGAAAAGAGGAGGTAAACGACATCCATGGAAACCGACTCACCGTGTTTTGCAACGGTGCAAATTGTCGGGACCGGGGCATAAGAAAGGGGTAGTGAAACCCGGTGGGGGCGTATAGAAGCCGTAAAATTTTGAAAAGAGCGGCTAGTACTTGCGGGGCATCCTTGGCAAAGCGCAGCCCATGATGCTCACCGCAAGATTGTCCCCTCACCCCAGCCCTCTCTCCACGGGACTACATTCGGGTCGGCCGTAGGGGAGAGGGGGAAAGCGCGTTGCCTATGGATTCCCTCGCAAGCCAACGAAGTTGCCTTAAGTCCTCTTCGTATCGCCGCGTTGCGGTGTAGCGGCGCCGTTCGAGGTAGTAACGAGCGCATCCCGGCTGGCCGCGGTTCTCAGGCTCTATCCCTCATATCGCTACGAGCCTTGGCTCTTAAGGCCGTTTTCTTTGGGTTACTTTTCTTTTGGGCCAGCAAAAGAAAAGTGACTCGAGCTCCGGCAGGAGATCGAAACGCCCGCTGCGTAAGCGGCCCGTTGGCGGTAACACCACATCCGAAGACTGATGAAACCGGATGACATGCCTTCGGCTGTTATAAAGCGCCTTCGGCCCTGTCGAGACGATGAAACCCGAGACCGGGGCGAAAGGATGTGGCGCACAAGGTGCGCTCCCACAGAAAGACAGCAGCTTGAAGACCGGCGCGAAAGGCTGTCGCGCACAGGGTGCGCTCCTACAACGCGGGGTAGTTCTATGGGTAATGGGTGATGGCTCCAATACCCACGAATGCCTCGTCAGGACGAACGCCCCACACAAACCAGAAACACAAACCTACGCCGCGTGCGAAACCACCACCGCTTCCTCACCAGGCAACCGATGCACCGGAAACCCCGCCGTCTCCCATGCATCCAACCCGCCCAGCAACGGCCTTACACGCTTGTAGCCATGATCCATCAGCGCCTTCGCCACCATCGCGGCGGACGCTTCGTTGGGGCAAGTGCAATAGATCACCAGCTCAGCTTCGATCGGTACCTCGGCGGCAATCCGGCCCACGCTGTTCACGTCTGCCAGCAATGCGCCGGGAATGATGCGGGTATCCATCATGCGCGACGCGTCGGAACGTACGTCTACCACCACCGGGGTACGTCCATCTTCGATCGCTTCGTTGAGCTCGTTCACCGTGATGCGCGCCATGCGCAGCGTCTTCAACAGGCGATGGCGCTGCCACCACTTGGCGATGATGTACAAGGCGAGCAGGCAGCCGATCAGCATCAGCGCCACGCTGCCGGCGTTGGCCAGTGCCTCGATCACGTCGTCGATCTGGTTGGCGAACACGTAGCCCAGCGACACCGCCAGGCCCACCCACAGCAGCGAACCGATGCCATCGAACAGCGCGAACGGCACCGCACGCAGGCCCATCGCGCCGACCAGAGGCGGCGCCACCGTCGACAGGCCAGGCACGAACTTGGCGAGCAGAAGCACACCGCCACGCCAACGCTGGAAGCGCAGTTCCGATTGCTTCACGCAGGAATCGGGCGAGAGCGAAATGCGGCACAGCGTGCGCATCACGCCGCCGCCGAAGTAACGGCCAGCGAGGTACCAGGCGAAATCAGCCAACAGGCAGGCCAACAGCGCTACCGCGAGCACGCCACTCAGGGGCAATTTGTCCATCGCGGCCAGCGCGCCAGCCACGATCATGGTGGGCACGGCGGGCACGGGCGCCCCCGCCTGTTCCACGAGCACGTTGAGGAACACCAGCAAGAGGCCGTATTGGGTGATCAGCGCGACGATGTGATGGGCCATACGAACCTCACCAGCGGTATGCCTGGAGCAACGGGATCATTGGGTCGTCCCGACACGAAAACAATCGGCCGCTTGGCCGGGAAGGCTCTTTTCAGTAGCCCACTACCTCACCATCCTTGCGCATCTCGGTAGCTCCCCAGTACACGCGCTGCTTGGCGTCGAACAGGATCGCCTCGTAGCCACCGAAATTGCCGGTGCCCGGCTCGATCGTATACCCGCGGCGGGCCAGCTCGGCCTTCACCGCCGGGTCGAATCCGGACTCCATCTCAACCTTACCGATACCCACGGACGGCTCCCCAGTCGGCTCGGCATTGCCGTAGTGCCGCCAGCGCGCGGCGTCGCCGGCGTCCTGCACGTTCATGCCGAAATCGATGATGTTGGTCAGCACCTGCACATGGGCCTGGGGCTGCATGTCGCCGCCCATCACGCCGAAGGCCAGGAACGGCTCGCCATCCTTCAGCACGAAGCCCGGGATGATGGTGTGGAACGGGCGCTTGCCCGGCGCATACACGTTCGCTGCCCTGGGATCGAGCGAGTACAGCTCGCCGCGATCCTGGAACATGAAACCGAGCCCGTCGGCCACCAGGCCCGAACCCATGCCACGGTAGTTGGACTGGATGATCGACACCATCATCCCGTCCTTGTCCGCAGTAGTGAAATAGGTGGTGTCGCCATCGAACAGTCGCGGATCGCCCGGGCCGATCGACGGATTCGCGTGATCGAGATGGATCGCCTTGCGCCGCTGGTCGGCATAGCCTTCCGAGATCAGTCCCTTCATCGGTACCTTCATGAACTTCGGGTCGGCGTAGAACTTCGCCAGGTCTTCATAGGCCAGCCGCTTGGCTTCCAGCATCGCGGTGATTGTGTCCGCGCTGCCCACGCCCATCTTGCGCAGGTCGAAGCCCTTGAGGATCTGCAACATCTCCAGCGCGGCGAAGCCTTGCCCGTTGGGCGGCAACTCGTACACGTCGTAGCCGCGGTAGTTCACCGATTGCGGCGTCACCCATTCGCCGTGGTAGCCCGCGAAATCCTCGTAACGGAGGTCGCCGCCGATGCGCTTGAAGTACGCATCCATCGTGCGCGCCAGCTCGCCCTTGTAGAACGCGTCGCGTCCGCCCTGCGCGATGATCGACAGCGTGCGCGCCAGATCCGGATTGCGGAACACTTCGCCCTCGGCGGGCGTATGGCCGTCTATCAGGTAGGTGTGGCGTGCATTGTCGAGTTCTTCGATCAAGCCCTTCTGCTTCTCGAACGAAGCGAAGTTGGCCTTCCAGTACTTGGCAACGAGCTGGGTGATCGGGAAACCGTCCTTGGCATAGCCGATGGCGGGCGCAAGATCCTCGGCGATCGGCAGCTTGCCGAACTTCTCGTGCAGCGCAAACCAGGCGTCGACCGTGCCCGGCACCGTCACCGGCAGCGAGCCGACGGCGGGAATATGGTCCTTTGCCGGCAGGCCCGCCTTGGCGTAAGCGGCCTTTACCTCGGCCTTCATCTTCGCCAGGTCGCGCCCTTTCGCCGAAGGGCCGGAGCCGTTGTAGCCATATAGCTTGTGTGTCTTCGGATCCCACACGATCACGAAGCAGTCGCCACCGATGCCATTGAGCACCGGCTCCATCAGGCCCAGTGCCGCGTTGGCGGCAATGGCGGCGTCCACCGCGCTGCCGCCCTTCTTGAGGACGTCCAACGCCGCTTGCGATGCGAGCGGCTGCTCGGTGGCTGCCATGCCGTGCTGGGCGATCACCGGCGATCGGGACGCCCAGGCAACGCCGGAGTAGCGGTCTCCACGACTGATGTCGGCGCTCAGCGCCTGCCCGGCAAGCAAACTGGTGGCAGCGGCCAACAGGGTGATCGCTGGGAAGCGTGAAATACGGGATATCGCCATGTGGGCGGCCTCATCGACGGTACGGGAAGCGCGGCGCCATGCGTCATGGCCAACTGCGCCACCGCCACATCACACCGCAAGACGTGCCGTCTTACACCCTCGGGCGCATCGCTGCCAAGGAACGGCGCCACATCACCGGCATCGCACCGACGGACCGTCCGCCGCGAGGCGTCAGGCGCCCCGCGCCGCTACAGCGCCATCGACGCCCACATCGCCTTCGCGAATGCGACGCGCACCGGCCAGCACGAGCGGCAACCACAGCAGCGTCATCGCAGCAGCGCACAGGAATACGCCGTCCGTACCCAGGCGCCCCAGCGTGATGCCGCCCACCGCGCCGCCCACGAAGGCACCGAGGAACTGGCTGGTGGAATAAGCGCCCATCGCGGCGCCACGCAGATGCGATGGGGCGAGCCGCGAGACGAGGCTCGGCAGCGCGGCCTCCAGCAGGTTGAACGCGGAGAAGAACACCGCCGCCGCCACGCCCAGTGCCGCCAGGTGATGACCCGACAGCGCAAAGCCGAGCAGACCCAGCCCGATCGCCACCACGCAGATGCCGACGATGCGCAGGCTTTGCGCCACGTCGCGCATGCGGTGCAGGCAGGCGCCCATCACGAAGGCGGCGATCACCATCACCGGCAGGTACAACTCCCAGTGGCGGTTCACCGGCAATTGCAGACGCTCTGCCAGCAGCAGCGGCAGGCCCACGAAGCTTGCCGTCAGCAGCATGTGCAGGAAGAACACCGAGCCGTTCAACACCAGCATGCGCCCGTCGCGCAGCATGGACAGTACGCTGCCGAATGCCGCGGCGGCCGGCGCCTTCCGGCGCTCCGGCGTCGGCACGATCAGCCACAGCAGCACCAGCGCGGCCAGCGCCAGGATCGAGGTGGCGCCGAACAGACCCGACAGCCCCTGGATCGCCTCCAGCGGCGGCCCCAGGATCAGCGCGAGCAGGAACGCCACGCCGATCGACACGCCGATGATGCCCATCACCTTGCCGCGGTTTTCCTCGCGCGTGAGGTCGGCGGCCAGCGCCGTACCGGCACCTGCGACGGCGCCCATGCCCTGCAGCGCGCGACCGATGACGATGCCAAGCAGCGTATGCGAGAGCGCCGCCACCAGTCCGCCGGCGGCGAATACCAGCAGGCCCAGGGTGATGGCCGGCTTGCGACCGATGCGATCGGACAGCAGGCCCAGCGGAATCTGCAGCAGCACCTGCCCCAGGCCGTAGACGCCCAGCGCCAGCCCGATCAGCAACGGCGTGGCATCCGGCATCTTCTGCGCGTAGAGGGAAAACACCGGCATGATCAGGAACAGGCCGAACAGCCGCAGGCTGATCACACAGGCCAGCGTCAGCGCGCTGCGCCGTTCGAGTGGGGAAAGTTTGCTCACCGCAGGGTTCTTCTCAGGGCAGTTTCTCCACCGATTATACGTTTGGACCCACAAATCCAGACGTGGTCCCGTGTCGCGGCGGTTTCTTGCGACCAACTCTCTCTATAATCGCAGGACAAGACGCCGCGACTCCCTCATGACCACGACTCACGCCGACACTCGCCGTACCGCCGACTTTGCCGCCGTCAAAGGGCTCGCCGCAGGGGATATGCAGCGTGTCGATACGCTGATCCGCACCCGCCTATCCTCCGACGTGGTGCTGATCAACCAGATCGCCGACCACATCATCGCCAGCGGCGGCAAGCGCCTTCGCCCGATGCTGCACGTGCTGGCCGCCAACGCGGCCGGGTATCGCGGCGACCAGCACATCAAGCTGGCCGCGGTGATCGAGTTCATCCACACCTCCACCCTGCTGCATGACGATGTGGTGGACGAGTCGGACCTGCGCCGCGGCCGCAAGACCGCCAACGCGCTGTGGGGCAACGCCGCCAGCGTGCTGGTGGGCGACTTTCTGTACTCGCGTTCGTTCCAGCTGATGGTGGAACTGGATGACATGCGCATCATGCGCATCCTGGCCGACACCACCAACACCATCGCCGAAGGCGAGGTGTTGCAGCTGCTCAACATCGGCAACGCCGACGTGGACGAGGCCGCGTATCTCGCGGTGATCGAACGCAAGACCGCCGTGCTGTTCGCTGCCGCCACCGAACTGGGCGGCCTGCTGGGCGGTTTGCCCGAGGATCAGGTCGCCGCCTTGCGTCGCTACGGCATGGAACTGGGCTACGCCTTCCAGATCGCTGACGATCTGCTCGACTACGTGAGCGATGCCGACACGCTGGGCAAGAACATCGGCGACGACCTCGCCGAAGGCAAGCCCACGCTGCCGCTGATCTACGCACTGCAGAACGCCGACGAGGAACAGAAGCGCTCGCTGCGCCACGCCATCGAACACGGCGGCCTGGATTCGCTGGACCGCATCATCGCCGCCATCCGCGATTCCGGCGCGCTGGAGCGCACGCACGAACGCGCCGTGTTCCACGCCGATGCCGCCCGCGATGCGCTGCGCTCGCTGCCCGATTCGCCGTGGCGCGAGGCGATGGCGACGCTGGCGGATTATTCGGTGCAGCGGAGTTTCTGAGTCTTTCGCGAGGTTGGATCGCGCACTGGGTGCGCTCCTACAGGGTCACGGAGCTTTTGTAGGAGCGCACCCAGTGCGCGATCCAACCCGCCACCACTTACGGCGCGTTCGTAAACGCCCCATGCAGCCAATCGCGCATCATCCGGTAGCTGCGCTGCGCGGCGCGCTCGTCATACATGCAGCCTGGCTTGTGCTGGTCGGTCTCGGTGAAGCAATGCACCGCATTGCCCAGCACGACGAACTGCCAGTCCGCCTTGCTGCCGCGCATCTCGTCCATGAACTTGTCGGCGTCGGGCATGGTGCCCTTGTCGTCGGCGCCGTTCATCACCAGCACGCGAGCCTTGATCTGCTTGGCGAGGGACGGATCGTCCGTCTGCAGGGCGCCGTGGAACGAAACCACTGCCGCCACGTCCGCGCCGCTGCGCGCCAGGTCCAGCACGGCTGAGCCACCAAAGCAGAAGCCGATCGCACCGAGCTTGGCCAGATCGATTGGCGCATCCTTGCCCTGCGCCTTAAATTGGTCCAGCGCCACGTCGATGCGCTTGCGCATCAGCGCGCGGTCGCCGTACAGCGGCTTCACCGCCGCCATCGCCTGGTCGTCATTGGTCGGCCGCACCGTCTCGCCGTACATGTCGGTGACGAGGATGACGTAGTCCTTGCCGGCGATACCCTCGGCCTTCTTCAAGGCGCCGTCGTTCACGCCGTACCAGTTCGGCACCATCACCAGGCCGGGACGCTTGGTGGCAACGGCATCGTCATAGACCAGCACGCTGTGGAACTTCGTGCCGCCTTCGGTCCATTCCACGGGCTTGTGCACCATCTTCGCCTGCGCGGCGAAGGTAAATCCGGACAGCAACAGCAAACAGCAAAGTCGGGCCATGCGCATGACTTCCACTCCTCGTTGCAGGATCAAAAAATCAGAGTCCGGCCGCGTGCTCGGCGAGCCGGCGCTTGATGGGGTTCAATCGATCGAGCAGGCGCACGCCCAGACCGCGGGCGGCGACCAGCGGCGGAAAGGTCCAGCCGTAGACACGTGCCAGCGCGTCGAAACTGAGCGCATCGATCGTATCGGCACTGCGCCGGCGACGGGCGTAGCGGCGAAGCACCTGAGGAGCTGCGATATCCACACCGTCCTCTCGCGCGGCCACCAACGTATCGCGCAATTCGCTTACATCGCGCAGCCCAAGGTTGACGCCCTGCCCCGCCAGCGGATGCACCGCGTGCGCGGCATCGCCCAGCAGGACGAAACGTTCGGACTGGTAACTCTTCGCCAGCTGCAGGCGCAACGGGAACGCCGCTCGCGGCGTGCTTCCCACGATGCGCCCCAGCCTGAAGTCGCTGGCCACGCCCAGCTCGTCGAGGAAGGCCTGATGGTCCAGCGCCATCACGCGCTGCGCCTCGGCCTCGGGCAGCGACCACACGATCGAGCTGCGCCCATCGGCCAGCGGAAGCAAAGCCAGCGGCCCGGTGTCCAGGAAGCGCTGCCATGCGGTGCCTTCGTGCAGGCGCTCGGTGCTCACATGCGCAACCACGCCACGCTGGGCATAGTCGCGCCCCTGCGTCTCGATGCCGGCCAGCGAACGCAGCGGCGAGTTCGCGCCGTCGGCGGCCACCAACAACCGCGCGGACAGCGCATCAGTCTCCGTACCCTCCAACGTAAGCTGCACGCGATCTTCGAGCACTTCGAAACCGCTGACCTGCGCCGGACACAGGCGGCGTACGCCCGCGGGCTCCAGCGCCTGCCACAACTGCCATTGCACGAGGTTGTTCTCGACGATGTAACCGAGCAGATCGCGTCCTTCGTGGGCGGCATCGAAATGGATCGACGCGCCGGTGGCCGCATCCCACACATGCATATGCGTGTAAGGGCCGGCACGCTGCGAACGGATGGAAGTCCAGACGTCCAGGTCGTCGAGCAGCGCGACGGACGACGGCGCGAGTCCGACCACGCGAAGATCCACTTCGTCCTGCACTGACCAAGGCGCGGGCGCACGCGCCTCGATCAGCGCCGTCGCAAAGCCTGCGCGCGCCAATGCCAGTGCCGTGGCGGCGCCGACCATGCCGCCGCCCACCACCGCCACGTCCAGCGCAGGCCCGCGGCGACGAGGCGATTCATTTCGGGACAATGTCTGCGTGCTCACGGCAAGCGCTCCAGCACCGCACGCGGCGGCTCGCTGCGAAAACCCATGCCGCGCCGGGCCATCAGGCGCTGCAGTGGCGGCAGGCGATCGAACGCCAGCATTGCCATCGAACGCAGCGGGCCGAGCAGCGGCTGCGCCAGGCAAGCCAGCTGCACCAGCCCATGGCTCATCGTCATGGTGCCTTCCCGGTCCGCCGCACGGCGTGCCGCGTAGCGTTCCAACAACGCTTCAGAGCCCGGATCGTCGGCGTCCGCCACCAGCTCGGCCAGCGTCAACGCATCGCGCAGGCCGAGATTGAATCCCTGCGCGCCGATCGGATGCACCGTCTGCGCGGCGTTGCCCACCAGCACGGCGCGCGGCCCGATCAATTCCTTCGCGGCCACGCGCTGGATCGCATAGGGATGACGAAGGCCAGGTCGGCTCAGGCGACCAAGACGCCAGCCGAAGCGTTGCTGCGCAAGCGCAATGAAGGCGTCGTCGTCCAGCGATGCCACCGCATCGGCCTCCTCGCGCGGTACGGTCAGCACCATTCCGCAGCGGCGACCCGACAGCGGCAGCAAGGCCACCGGACCATCGTCGGCGAAACGCTCATACGCGCGGTGTGCGTGGTCGCGCTCGGGCGTTACGGTGCAGACGAACAGGGTCTGGCCGTAGTCGTGGCGCTCTGCGGCGATGCCCAGGCGATCGCGCACGAACGATGCCGTGCCGTCCGCCCCGACCAGCAACGGTGTATCGAGGTCGGTCACGCCGTCGGGCGTACTGATGCGCGCACGCCATCCGGACGACGTCGGCTCCAAGGCCTCGAGCTTGGCCGGAGCCAATCGCGTGAGATGGCGGCACTCGTCGAGCCGGCGCAGCAGGCCCGCTCCCAGCTCGCGTGCCGGCAGGGTCCAGCCCATCGCGTCGACGCCATGGCGGTCCGCATCCATCCGCACGCTGCCGAACTCGCCGGCACGCGTGACGTGGATGTGACGGATCGGGGTGGCCTGCGCCGACACGTGTGGCCACACGCCGATGGCGGCAAGGCCGTTCACGGTGGCGCGTGCCAGCGCGAGGTTGCGCTCGTCGTAGCTCGGCTGTTCGCCGATGCGCGGAGCCGCGGCTTCGACCATCACGGCTTCGATGCCGGCCGCGTCCAGCGCGATGGCCAGGCTGGCGCCAACCAGCCCTCCGCCAACGATCAGGACAGGCGGCCGTCCCGTAGCGGCCAGGGGGGATGAGGTAGTCATGGCGCCGAATCATACGCGCTAGCCATGCCCAGCCCCATCAGGGCCGCGCCGGTTTGGGATAGACTTGGCGTCTGCACTCTGCGCAACACTTGGAGCAATTCATGGCTACGACGCAAAACCAGCGGCTTGGCATTTTCCTGGCCCTCGCCCTGGTGATGGCCGCCACCCGCGTGCATCTCTCACTGTTTCACCACGACGTATGGGATGCGTCCTGGGCAATCTTCTTCCTCGCCGGCTTCTGGCTGCGCGGCTCGGCCCGCTGGGCCTTCCCGCTGCTGATGGTCGAAGCGGTACTGGTGGACTACGTGGTCATCAGCAACCAGGGCGTGAGCTTCTGGGATCACTACTGCGTATCGGCGGCCTACTGGTTCCTGGTGCCCTCCTACTTCAGCCTGTGGCTGGGCGGCAGCTGGATGGCCCGCAAGCAGCCGGGCCTGAACCTCCGTGGCCTGGGCACGGCGGCCCTCGCCGTGCTGGGCAGCTGGGTGGCCTGCTACGTCATTTCCAACGGCAGCTTCTACTGGCTCAGCAACACCGTGCCGCAGCCGCGCAGCATGGGCGCATGGTTCGCCAACATGGGCGACTGGTACCTGTTCTTCCTCGAGGCCACGGTGCTCTACATCGCGCTCGGCCTGGTGGTACATGCGCTGGCCGTGCAGCTTTCGCGCACCCTGGGTCACGCCAGCCAGTCCAAGCTGCCGCACTGAGGCAGCGCGTGGGCAATCGTCTGTCGAAGATCTACACGCGCACGGGCGACGATGGCAGCACCGGCCTCGGCGACGGTTCGCGCGTCGCCAAGGACTCGCTGCGCGTCTCCGCCTACGGCACCGTCGATGAACTCAACAGCACCATCGGCATGGTGCTCGCGGCCGACGGCGTGGGCGACGACGTGCGCGAAGCGCTGACGCAGGTCCAGCACGAGCTGTTCGATCTCGGTGGCGAGCTGTGCATTCCCGGCATGGCGATGGTCCATGACGTGGACATCGAGCGCCTGGAGCAGGTGCTCGACGGGTTCAACGATCCACTGCCGCCGCTGAAGGATTTCATCCTGCCCGGCGGCGGCATGGCGGCGTCGTGCTGCCATCTGGCCCGCACCGTCTGTCGACGCGCCGAACGCGACGTAATCGCGCTAAGCCGCGTCGAGGAAGTGCGCCCCCAGGCGCAGCGTTATCTCAACCGCCTGTCGGACCTGCTGTTCGTGATCTCGCGGGTACTGGCCCGCGCCAGCGGCCACGGCGAAGTGCTGTGGCAGCACGAACGCCGTCGCAAGCCGACGGCCTGAGCAGCACCGTGCTGCGGCTCTACACCCATACCAGCTGCCTGCAGCACGATCCCGGTCCGGATCAACCCGAATCTCCCGCACGCCTGCGTGCCGTACTGCAGGCGCTCGACCATGATCGCTTCGCGGCGGTGGACCGCATCGAGGCGCCGCGAGCCACGCGCGAACAGCTGCTGCGCGTGCACACCGCCGAGCACATCGATCGCATCCTGAACACCCTGCCCGACAGCGACACCGTCCGGCTGGATGAAGACACCTTGATGTCGCCGGGCTCCGCCGAAGCCGCGCTGCGTGCAGCCGGTGCGTTGGTCGCGGCGGTCGACGCCGTGCTTGGCCAGGGTGGGCGCGCTTTCTGCGCCGTGCGACCGCCCGGCCACCACGCCACGCCCGACCGCGCCATGGGTTTCTGCCTTTTCAACAACGTCGCCGTGGCCGCCGCGCACGCGATCGCTGCGCACGGTCTCAAGCGCGTCGCCATCGCAGACTTCGATGTCCACCACGGCAACGGCACGCAGGACATCTTCGAGCGCGAGCCGCGCGTGCTGTTCCTGTCCAGCCACCAGATGCCGCTCTATCCGGAAACCGGGCGCGAAGACGAGCGCGGCGCGGGCAACATCGTCAACGGACCGCTCTCGCCGGGCGATGGCTCCTACGAATTCCGCGAACTGTGGGAAGGCGTGCTGCTTCCACGCATGCACGCGTTCAAACCGCAGCTGGTGCTGGTGTCGGCGGGCTTCGACGCCCATCGCAACGACCCGCTGGCCGACCTGCGTCTGGGCAGCGAAGACTACGCATGGATTACCAGCCGCCTGGTCGCCGTCGCCGAAGCCCACGCCGAAGGCCGCCTGATTTCCACGCTCGAAGGCGGCTACAACCTGCTCGCCCTGGCGACCAGTGTCGCCGAGCACGTGGGCGTGTTGATGGAACCCTGACCTGGTTCCAGGTTTTCTGTAGGAGCGCACCCAGTGCGCGAAACCTACGGAGAAGAAACGTCAGACGCCGTGGTCGCGCGCTGGGTGCGTTCCTATAAAGGCATACCACTCTCACGCCATTGGCAGAAAATCCAGCGCCACCGAATTGATGCAGTAACGCAGACCGGTTGGCTTGGGTCCATCGGGAAACACATGTCCCAGATGGGAATCGCAACCTGCACAGCGCACTTCGGTGCGGCGCATCCCGTGGCTGTCGTCTTGGTGCAGGCTGATGGCCGCCCGCGCGATCGGCTGGAAATAGCTGGGCCAGCCGGAGCCGGAGTCGTATTTGGCTTCCGAGGCGAACAATTTCGCACGGCAGGCCACGCATACGTAGGTTCCCGCTGCCTTGTGCCGGTACCATTTTCCGCTGAACGGCGGCTCGGTGGCGGAACAACGGCAGACGGCATATTGCTCCGGGCTCAGGCGGGCGCGCCAATCTTCGTCCGGCCTGGCGATCTTTTGCTCACTCATGCGCAATCCTTATCGACAGTAGGTCATCCAACTGCCGTCCAGGGGGGCTTTCTGCTAGTTTTACGAGCCTCCCAGCCGACAGACTGCCATCGTGACGCCCAAGCCGACTTCGCGCCACCTGCCTCCGCGCCGCCTGCTGGCGGTCGCTGCCGCGCTTGCCTTGTTTGGCGGCCCCGTGGAGGCCCAGTCGACCGATCAGCCCGAACCTGCGGCACCGGTCAGCAACACGCCGCCTCCGGCCGTGCCGAACTGTCCGCTGGGCGCATATCGCTGCCCGCCGCGCCCGCTCAACTACACGATGTGTCGGCCCAACGCCATGCTGTCGTTCTACGACCCGACGCTGAGCAAGGACAGCTCGGTGCGCGACACGTCGAACACTTTCGTCACCGCGCAGCGCGTCGACAGCTCCAACCAGACGGTCTATCACCTTGAGGGCGACGTGAAGGTGGAGCGTGCCGACCAGCGCATGCAGGCGGACGTCACCGACTACAACGACGAGACCACCGACTACGACGCGCGCGGCAACGTGCGCTATCAGGAAGCGGGCCAGCTGGTTTCGTCCGACCACATGCGCGGCAACCAGACCGCCAGCACCGCCATTGCCGACAACGTCAGCTATCAAATGCTGACCAACCGCGGCAACGGCGTGGCCAAGCAGGGCCAGATGCTGGACGACCAGCGCAGCCGCTACACGCAGGCCACGTATTCCACCTGCGACGTGGGCAACCACGTGTGGGAGATCAAGGGCAAGGACATCCGCATGGACAAGGAGACCGGTGAAGGTGTCGCGCATGACGCCACCATGTCGGTCTACGGCGTGCCGTTCTTCTACCTGCCGACGTTCTCCTTCCCCATCGACGACCGCCGCAAAACCGGCTTCCTGACGCCGACGATCGGCAATTCCAGCCGTTCGGGCTTCATGGTCAGCGCGCCGTACTACCTGAATCTGGCGCCGAACTACGACGCCACGCTGGACCCGCGCATCTATACCTCGCGTGGCGCGATGCTCGGCGGCGAATTCCGCTATCTGGTGCCGGGCAGCCTGGGCCAGCTGAACTTCGAATACCTGCCGAACGACCGCGGCGACCCGACCCCGGGCAGCGACGTCAACACCAAGGGCGATGACCGTTGGCTGCTGAAGTTCAACGATGCCACGCACCTGTACGGCCCGTGGTCGCTCAATGCATCGATCAACCGCGCATCCGACCGCAATTACCTGCGTGACTTCGGCAACGACCTGTACACGGCGGCGATCGGCACGCTGAGCTCCAGCACCTATATCAACGGCGGCGGCAAGTGGGGCAGCGCTTACTGGAACGCGGCGCTGGGCGCGGACTACTACCAGAACGTGGATCCCTCCCTGCCGGACACCGTCGTGCAGTACAAGCGCTGGCCTCGTGCCACCTTCAATGTCGACTACCCGATCAACCGCTGGCTCGAAGTAGGCGCCAACACCGAAGCGGTTGCGTTCCGCAAGGAAGACGTGGTCGAAGGCAACCGTCTCGACCTGTATCCGTACATCGGCGCGGACTTCCGCGGCGCGGCGTGGTTCGTCAAGCCCAAGGTTGCCTACCGCTATACCGGGTATGACCTGCAGGGCAACTACGATCAGTACGGCTATCTCGGCCGCCTCGGCGCGAACACGGCGTCGCCGTTCACCAGCAACTCGCCCAGCCGGTCGCTGCCGATCGTGAGCGTGGACAGTGGCCTGATCTTCGATCGCAGCACCTCGCTGTTCGGCACCAACTACACGCAGACGCTGGAGCCGCGCCTGTACTACCTGTACGTGCCATACCGCAACCAGGACAACATCCCGCTGTTCGACACCAACCTGATGTCGTTCGACACCTGGCAGCTGTTCACCACGAATACCTATTCGGGTGCGGACCGCCAGATGAACGCGAACAACCTCAGCGCCGCGGTCACCTCGCGCCTGCTGGACGACAACGGCGTGGAGCGCCTGTCAGCGACGTTCGGCCAGATCCGCTACTTCAACCAGCAGCGCGTGCAGCTGCCCAACGGCCAGAACACAGTGGCGCCGGCCACCGACTGGTCCGGCTCCGATTATGTGGTCGAACTCAACACGCAGCTCAGCGACGACTGGCGCCTGACCTCGCAGTACCAGTGGAACCCCAATACCAGCCTGACCGACCTGGGCGCGCTGACCCTGCAGAAGCGCATCAAGGTCGACGGCATCATCAACTTCTCCTACCGCTATCGCCGCCAGCCTGGCTCCGAAGCGCCCCTGCTGGAACAATATGACGCCTCGGTGGTCTACCCGATCTCCGACCGCTGGCGCCTGCTAGGCCACTGGACGTATTCGGTGCTCGACAAGAAGACGGTGGAAGCCCTGGCAGGCGTGGAATACGACAGCTGTTGCGTGGCGTTGCGCCTGATCGGCCGGCATTACGTGAACACCTACAACTATTCCACGCAGCTGGGCACGGCGAACAACGCGATCATGCTGGAAGTCGAGTTCAAGGGCATGGGCGGGTTCACCGGTCAGTCGGAAAGCGCCCTGCGTAATGGTATTCTTGGTTATCAATAACTTCCCTGTCGCCTCCGGCGATTGAAGGCCCCCGACTGATGAAGCAGCCTTTCGCGTTGTTCCTGCTCGCGATCGCCACCGCGACCGCTCTGCCCGCCCATGCCCAGCTGTTGCCGCAAGCAGCAGCCTCCGGCAAGCAGCCGCTCGACCGTATCGTGGCGGTGGTGGACGAGGGAGTGATCCTGCAGAGCGAGCTGAACGAGGCGGTGCGCTCGGTGCAGCAGCAATACGCGCGCAATCCCGGCCAGCTTCCGCCGATGGACGTGTTGCAGCGTCAGGTGCTGGATCGCCTGATCCTGATGCGCCTGCAGGTGCAGCGCGCCGACGAGCAGGGCATCCGCGTGTCCGATGCCGACGTGGACAAGGCCGTCGCGGCCGTCGCCCAGCAGAACCACATGTCGCCGGAGCAGCTGCGCGCCGCCGTGGAACAGGATGGCTCCAGTTGGGCCGCCTTCCGCCACCAGCTGGGCGACCAGCTGGTCGCCCAGCGCCTGCACGACAGCGTGGTGCGTGACCAGGTCAGCATCACCGACAGCGAAATCAACAACATGCTGGCCAGCCCCACCTACAAGGCGGGCGAAGTGCATCTGGCGCATATCCAGGTGAGCGTGCCGGCCGGCGCCAGTGCCGCCGACATCAAGGCGGCCCAGGACAAGGCCACCCAGGCCATCGACGCCATCAAGGGCGGCATGGACTTCCACGCGGCAGCCATCCGCTACTCCGATGGCCAGGACGCCCTGGACGGCGGCGACCTCGGCTGGCGTCGCCTCGATGAGATTCCACCGGCATTCGCCGACGCCGTGTCCAACATGAAGGCCGGCGACGTCAGCCCGGCCATGCGTGGCCCCACGGGCTTCCACATCCTCAAGCTGATCGAGCAGCGCGCCCCGAGCCGCCAGGTCGTGCAGGAGTTCCACGCCCGTCAGATCCTGATCAAGCCCAGCGAGCTGCTGACGCCGGAGCAGGCCCACCAGAAGGCGGAAGACCTGTACAACCGCATCGTCACGAAGCATGAAGACTTCGCCAAGCTGGCGAAGGAAAACTCCAAGGACGACACGACCGCCAACAACGGCGGCGACATGGGCTGGTTCGCCCAGGGCGATTGGGGCTCGATCATCGGCCAGCAGCTGGGCGAGATGAAGGACGGACAGGTCTCGCAGCCGTTCCAGAGCGAGGCGGGCTGGCACGTCCTGGAGCGCCTGGGCACCCGCCAGAGCGACCGCACCGACGAAATGGAGCGCAACCAGGCCCGCCAGGCCATCGGCAACCGCAAGGCCGAGCAGGTCTATGACGACTACCTGCGCGAAATGCGTTCCGCTGCCTACGTGAACATTCTGGTGCCCGAGCTGCGCGATCCCAATCAGTCGCAGGGCGCGAAGTCCTCCTGAGGCCACATTGAACGCCGCCCACGCCCTGCCCCGGCTGGCCGTTACCGCGGGTGAGCCGGCGGGGGTCGGACCCGAGCTCCTGATCCGATTGGCCGCCACTCCCGTGGCGGCCAATTTCGTTGCGATCACCGATCGCGAGCTGCTGGCCCGCGCCGCGGCTCGCTGCGGGCTGGCCATCGACCTGATCGATGACGACGGCTCGAACATGACGGACCGTGCCCCCGGTCAGCTACGCGTGCGCCATGTACCGCTCGGGGCCACCGAGCAGCCCGGCCGCCCCGATCCGCGCAACGCCAATCACGTACTCGCCACACTCGCCGAGGCGGCTGACGGCTGCATGGCGGGACGCTACGCGGCCATCGTCACGGCCCCGCTGCAAAAATCGTCGATCAACGAGGCCGGCATCCGCTTCAGCGGGCATACCGAGTTCTTTGCCGAGCGTGCGCATGCCGACGTGGTGATGATGCTGGCCAGCCCCGAGCTGCGCGTGGCACTCGCCACCACGCACCTGCCGCTGTCTGCCGTTCCCGCGGCGATCACCGGCCAGGCCCTGGAACAGGTACTTCGCATCGTCCACCGCGAGCTCCGCGCCAAGTTCGGCTTTGCGCAGCCCCGGATCGGCGTGCTCGGCCTCAACCCGCACGCGGGCGAAGGCGGTCATCTCGGCCGCGAGGAACTGGACACCATCATTCCCTTGCTCGATCGCCTGCGCGGGGAAGGCATGGCGCTGGTCGGCCCGCTGCCGGCCGACACGGCTTTCGTACCCGCGCAGCGCACTCGCTACGACGCCGTACTGGCGATGTACCACGACCAGGCGCTGCCAGTGCTCAAGAGCGAAGCGTTCGATCGCACCGTCAACCTCACCCTCGGCCTTCCTTTCATCCGCACGTCGGTCGATCACGGCACGGCGCTGGATCTGGCCGGCACCGGCAAGGCTGATCCTTCCAGCCTTATCGCTGCGGCGAACATGGCGCTGGATCTGGTCCAACGACGCACCAGCTTGTCGTAGGAACGACACGGCCCACTCACCGAGCCCTTCTGCTTATGTCTCCTCCGATGAACGCCCGCCCCAAGAAAAGCTTCGGCCAGCACTTCCTGCATGAGAAGCGCTACATCGAGCGCATCGTCAGCGCGATTTCGCCACGCACCGACGACTTCGTGGTCGAGATCGGCCCCGGCGAAGGTGCGCTGACCCTGCCCTTGCTCGCCGCGGCACACAAGCTCACGGCGATCGAACTCGATACCGATCTCATCCCCGACCTTCAGGTACGCGCCGCCGGTGTGGGCGAGCTCAGCATCATCCACTCGGACGTGCTCAAAGTGGACTTCACCGCGCTGGCCCATCGCCATGGCGTCGAGCGGCTGCGCATCGCAGGCAACCTGCCGTATTACATCTCCAGCCCGATCCTGTTCCACTGCGTCGAACATGCGCCCGCCATCCAGGACATGCACTTCATGCTGCAGAAGGAAGTGGTCGATCGCATGGCGGCCGAGCCCGGCAGCAAGGTATATGGACGGCTTTCCGTCATGCTCCAGCTGGCGTGCCGCGTGGAACCGTTGTTCGTGGTGCCGCCAGGTGCATTCCGCCCGCCGCCGAAGGTGGATTCGGCCGTCGTTCGGCTGATCCCACTCTCGAAAGACCAGTTGCCGGACGCCGACCCCGAACGCATCCATGCCATCGTGAAGGCGGCGTTCGCACAGCGTCGCAAGACGCTCGGCAATGCGCTCAAGAACGTCATGGACGCCCCGTCGATTCTCGCGGCAGATGTCGACCCCAAGGCTCGCGCCGAAACGCTTTCGCCCCAGGACTACGTGCGACTGGCGCGTGTCGTCATGGAGTGAACGTGCGGACCCGTCGCATGGCGGGCCGTGATTCAGCCCAGCGCACGCAAGCTTCCCCCATGGAAGGCCACAACCCGTACAATCGCGGCATGAACGACAGATCTTCCTACACGATCGACGTGCAGGTCGAACCCCGCTTTGTCCCCGACCAATCCCGTCCCGGCGACAACCGCTATGTTTTCGCCTACACGATCACGCTGCACAACGCGGGCGACGTGCCTGCTCGCCTGCTCTCGCGCCACTGGGTCATCACGGATGCGAACGGCAAGGTGGAGGAAGTCACCGGCGAAGGCGTTGTCGGCGAACAGCCGTGGATGCGTCCCGGCGACCGCTACGAATACACCTCCGGCGCCGTACTGGAAACCTCGGTGGGCGTGATGGAAGGCAGCTACCAGATGCTGGCCGATGACGGCACGCATTTCGAAGCGCAGATCCCGGCGTTCACGCTGTCCATTCCGCGTACGCTGCACTGATGGCCATCTACGCGATCGGTGATGTGCAGGGCTGCCATCCCGAACTCCAACGCCTGCTCGACAAGCTGCGCTTCGACCCAGCCAGCGATCGCCTGTGGTTCTGCGGCGATCTGGTCAATCGCGGCGGTCAATCGCTGCAGACCCTGCGCCTTATCCACAGCTTGCGCGAGCAATCCATCGTCACGCTGGGCAACCACGACCTCAGCCTGCTGGCCATCGCGCAGCGGCGTCCCGAAGCGCAGTCGAAGGTAAACCCGGAACTGCGCGAAGTGCTGTTCGCCGAGGACGCGCCGGTGCTGATGGAATGGCTGCGCTCACAGAAGCTGTTGCACCACGACGAGCAACTCAACTGGACCATGGTGCACGCGGGACTGGCGCCCATGTGGACGCTACGCCAGGCGCAGCGCTCGGCGCAGGAGATCGAACGCGAACTCGGCAGCCCGCGTCACCCGCGACTGCTGAAGAACCTGTTCGGCAATCGTCCCGCCGCTTGGAGCAGTCGCCTGCAAGGTATCGAGCGCATGCGCGCCTCGATAAACACGCTCACGCGCATGCGCTATTGCGACGTACAGGGTCGCATCGACTTCGAGAGCAAGGGCATTCCTGGCACGCAGAAGCCTGGCATGTATCCGTGGTTCGAAGTGCCCGGCATGCGTCGCCGCGAAACGCGCATCGTGTGCGGCCACTGGTCGGCGCTCGGCCGCATGGCGGGCATGGGCATCTACGCCATCGATACCGGCTGTGTGTGGGGTGGCCAGCTCACCGCCATGCGACTCGACTGCGAAGAACCGCAGTACATCACCGTCGACGCCGAACCGTATCGCAAGCGCGTGCCGGGTGGCGGGGACTGACGTAACCGGCGCATTCCCTCGGTGGAAGCGCACCCTGTGGGCGACTGCAACACCGCAGACGCCGCCACGCCCTGGAATAACCTTATCTGGTTGAAGCCGTTCTAGCGGCCTGCCAAGACATGAAGCAAGACCAACTGCCTGCAGTCCTGTGCACCGCGGTCGCGCACAGGATGCGCTCCCACAAGAGCCAAGGCGACACACACATAAAAAACCCCGCCAAGGCGGGGTTTCTTTTATCAGCTCAGCTGCCCGTGGCAGTGCTTGAACTTCTTGCCGGAACCACACGGGCAAGGATCGTTGCGACCGACACGCGGACCATCCGGGCCCGCCTGCGGCAACGCTGCCATGCTGGCCGCCGCCAGGGCTTCCGCATCGGCGCCCAGCGCACCCACCGGCGCACCGCCGCCGCTGGCCATCATCTGGCGCTGCAGGCGTTCGGCGAGACGCTGTTGCTCGGCTTCCATTGCAGCGACTTCTTCCTCGCTGCGCACACGCACGCGCGCGAGCATCTGCACGACTTCGCTCTTGATGCGATCAAGCATGCTGGAGAACAGCTCGAACGATTCGCGCTTGAACTCCTGCTTGGGCTGCTTCTGCGCATAGCCGCGCAGATAGATGCCCTGACGCAGGTAATCCATGCTCGCCAGGTGTTCCTTCCAGGCATTGTCGACCACGCTCAACATGATGTGCTTCTCGAGCTGGCGCATGGTCTCGGCGCCGATCTGCTGTTCCTTGGTCTTGAACAGCTGCTCGGCACCCTCGCGCACGTGCTCGAGGATCATCTTGTCGTCGATCTCGTGCTGCTGCTCGACCCAATGCTTGAGATCCAGCGATAGGCCGAACTCGCTTTCGAGTTCGCGGTCGAGGCCGGCGATATCCCACTGCTCGTCCACGCTGTCCGCCGGCACATGGCGGCGCACCAGGTCGGTGACCACGTCGTCGCGGATGTCGGCAATCGTGTCGGACACGTCGTCCACTTCCAGCAGTTCATCGCGCTGGGCGTAGATCACCTTGCGCTGGTCGTTGGCGACGTCGTCGAATTCCAGCAGGTGCTTGCGGATGTCGAAGTTGTGCTGCTCGACCTTGCGCTGCGCCTTTTCGATCTGGCGGCTGACCATGCGGTCTTCCAGCGCATCGTCTTCCTTCATGCCGAACATGCGCATCCAGCGGCCGACCCAGTCGCCGGCGAAGATACGCAGCAGGTTGTCTTCGAGCGACAGATAGAAGCGCGAGGAACCCGGATCGCCCTGGCGGCCCGAACGGCCACGCAGCTGGTTGTCGATACGACGCGACTCGTGGCGCTCGGTACC
Organism: Dyella jiangningensis; assembly: GCA_000632805.1. GTDB lineage: Bacteria > Pseudomonadota > Gammaproteobacteria > Xanthomonadales > Rhodanobacteraceae > Dyella > Dyella jiangningensis. The sequence continues at coordinate 3,541,610 of CP007444.1, forward strand.
CACGATGTGCAGGCCACCCGCGGCGAGCACCTGCTCGTGGCGCTTCTTCCAGTCGGACTTGACCTTCGCGCGCTCGGTTTCCGATGCGTCTTCCGGCAGCGTCGCCAGTGCGGCTTCGAGGCTGCCGCCCAGCACGATGTCGGTACCGCGACCGGCCATGTTGGTAGCGATGGTCACCGAACCCGGCGCGCCGGCCTGGGCCACGATGTGCGCTTCGCGCTCATGCTGCTTGGCGTTGAGTACCTCGTGCGCGATCTTTTCCTGGCGCAGCAGGTTCGACAGCAGCTCGGACACTTCGATGGACGTGGTACCGACGAGCACGGGCTGGCCGCGCTTGTTGCAGTCCTTGATGTCCTCGATGACCGCCCGGTACTTCGCTTGCTGGGCGAGGAACACCATGTCCGGGTTGTCCTGGCGGATCATCGGCTTGTGCGTGGGGATCACCACCACTTCCAGGCCGTAGATCTGCTGGAATTCGTACGCTTCCGTGTCAGCCGTACCGGTCATGCCGGCCAGCTTCTTGTACATGCGGAACAGGTTCTGGAAGGTGACGGTTGCCAGCGTCTGGTTCTCTCGCTGGATCGGCACGCCTTCCTTTGCTTCCACTGCCTGGTGCAGGCCATCCGACCAGCGCCGGCCCGGCAACGTGCGGCCGGTGAATTCGTCGACGATCACCACTTCACCGTCGCGGATGATGTAGTCCACATCGCGGTGATAGATCGCGTTCGCGCGCAGCGCCGCGTTGAGATGGTGCACGACAGCCAGGTTCTTGGAGTCGTACAGGCCGCTTTCCGGATCGATGACGCCGGTTTCGCGCAGCAGCTCGTCCGCGTGCGACATGCCCTCTTCGGACAGGTGCACCTGCTTCTGCTTCTCGTCGACCCAGTAATCGCCCGCGCCGTCTTCCTTCTCCTGGCGAATCATCTTCGGGACGATCTTGTTCACCGAGATGTACAGCTGCGGGGAATCCTCGGCCGGGCCGGAGATGATCAGCGGCGTGCGCGCTTCGTCGATCAGGATGGAGTCGACTTCGTCGACGATGGCGTAATGCAGGCCGCGCTGGTAGCGCTGGTCCTTGCTGAGCGCCATGTTGTCGCGCAGGTAGTCGAAACCGAATTCGTTGTTGGTGCCGTAGGTGATGTCCGCGGAATACGCAGCATGCTTGTCGGCGTGATCCATGCCCGGCCACACCACGCCCGTGGTCAGGCCGAGGAAACCGTAGAGCTTGCCCATCTGCGCGGAGTCGCGGCGAGCCAGGTAATCGTTCACGGTGACCACGTGCACGCCCTTGCCTTCGAGCGCATTGAGGTACACCGGCAACGTGCCGACCAGGGTCTTGCCTTCGCCCGTGCGCATTTCGGCGATGCGGCCCGAATGCAGCACCATGCCGCCGATCATCTGCACGTCGTAATGGCGCATGCCGAGCACGCGCTTGGCGGCCTCGCGCACGACGGCGAAAGCCTCCGGCAGCAGCTTGTCCAGCGACTCGCCACCGGCAACGCGCTGCTTGAACTCGTCGGTCTTGGCGCGCAGCGCGTCGTCGCTCAGCTTCTCGAACTCGGGTTCCAGCGCGTTGATGCGCGCGACAGTCTTGGAGAGCTGGCGGAGCACGCGTTCATTGCGGCTACCGAAAAGGCTCGTCAGGGCACGATTGAGCATCGATCTTCCGGATCAGGATTCATGAGCCGCCCGCCAGGGGGAAACCGGGCGGGACGAAAGGATTGATGATACTAGGGTCGGCGGGCTATCCCAAACGCCGGAGGTCACCCTCCCGCGGCCCTGCGGAATACCGCGCCAAAGCGGCCCGCGGACTCCCCCGATCATCGTCCCAGCCAAGGTGTGGCGGCTCGCGCAAAGGCTTTCAAGGGCGGCCGGCGGCCGCCCGGGAGGACGGTCAGCGATGGTTCTTCACGAAGGCCAGCGGGTTGACCACGCGGCCCTTGTACCAGACCTCGAAATGCACGTGAGAACCGGTGGAGCGACCGGTGGAACCGGCCTCGGAAACGACATCGCCGACATGCACGCGCTGGCCGGGCACGACGTCCAGCTTGCTGTTGTGGGCGTAACGGGTCATGTAGCCGTTGCCGTGGTCGATCTCGATCACTTCGCCGTAGCCGGTGCGCTCGCCGGCGTACGTCACCATGCCTTCGGCGACCGCGTGCACGGCCGTACCCTTCGGCGTCGAGATGTCCAGGCCCGTGTGATAGGCGCTATGCCCGCTGAACGGGTCAGGGCGACCACCGAAATAGGAGGAGATGTAGCCGTCGACCGGCATGCCGGTGGGCTTGAGGTTGGATTCGATCTTGGCGTCCAGCAACAGGCTCTGCAGCGCGGAAAGCTGCGCCTGCTGGCGGTCGAACTGGTTGGCGAGCTGATTGATGCTGGTGTCGAGCGTCTGCGGCAGGGAATAACCACCGTCTGTCGAATCTTCCACACCACCGACGGCGGGCTGCTCGTCGAAATTGAATTCGCCATCGTCGAGCTTGCCGACTTGGGTCAGGCGCTCGCCAAGGGCATTGAGACGGGTCGATTGGGCCTGAAGCTGACCCAGCTTCACGGCGAGCGCGTCGATATCGCGCTGGGCGTCCTTGCGTACGCCGACCAATTGCAGGTTCTGCTGCTGCACCTGCTGGCGTAGCTGTCGGATCTCGGTAAGGGCGCGGTCATGTGGACTGGCCACGGCCATCGCGAGGGCGCCGCCCAGTCCCGCACATCCCAGTACCGCCACTGCCGCCACCCCGAGCAGTCGCCATCGAAGGCGCCGGTCGGCGAGGTTGAAGGTTTTGGGCACCTTTTTGGTGCGGGACACAAGTATGATTTGCATGTCTTTCTTCGTCGAAGATGTCGGTATCCATGCAGCGCGACGCTCCACCACCCTCCCGCCGCACCGGTTCCGGACTCACGCCCATCACCGCGTTCGGCCCCATTGCCTCACTGGCCCGCAAAGCCCGTGAGCTGGATGCTTTGGATCGCGCACTGCGCCAGACGTTACCGTCACCACTCCGCGAGCAGGTTCGCTTCGCCAACCTGCAAGACGGCCGCCTCGTTTTTCTGGCTCCTTCGCCGGCTCTGGCCGCCAGGGTGCGTCTTCTCCAGACGCAAATCCTCTCGACCGCACGCGCCATCGGCACGTACGCCAGTTCAGTTACCGTGAAAGTGGCCCCCCCTCCACCGACAGACATCGTGCCGGATCGGTCAAAACCGCTTTCGCCGGCCGCAGCCTCTCACCTGAGAGCCGCTGCAGCCTCAACAACAGACCCCGAATTGCGGGAACTGTTCCTTGAGCTGGCGTCCGTCGCCGAAATTTCTGATTCCCAACCCGGCGAAGCAGCGGACTGACGTCCCGACTTCGCCGACACCATTGCGGTACTTCCCCTGCACCGACCCTACGGTCGGCTTGCATGGGTTTATACCATGCCCCCACGAACCGGATAGACCATGATGTCATCAGGACGTGAACAGCTGCCAATGGAAGGCGGGAGGTATATCACAAAACGAACGGCCGCGTCCCGGAGGACGCGGCCGTTCAGTTTGTTCAGCCTTGTGAAGAACTTAGGCGATCAGATCGCCTGAGCGGGGTGCGCGTAGGAGATCGGCGCGGTGGCCGGATCATCGGCGAAGCTCACTTCTTCCCAGGCCGTCACGTCGGCCATCAAGGTGCGCAGCAGCTTGTTGTTGAGCTCGTGGCCCGACTTGTGGGCGTAATACGCGCCGACCAGGCTGTGGCCCAACAGGTACAGATCGCCGATCGCGTCGAGGATCTTGTGCTTCACGAATTCGTCCTCGTAGCGGAGGCCGTCTTCATTGAGCACGCGGTAGTCGTCCAGCACCACGGCGTTGTCCATCGAACCGCCGAGCGCGAGGTTGTGTTCACGCAGCATCTCGATGTCGCGCATGAAGCCGAAGGTGCGCGCGCGGCTCACTTCCTTCACGAACGAGGTGGTGGAGAAGTCGATCTCTGCCTTCGAGGTGCGCTTGCTGATGATCGGATGGTTGAACTCGATCGAGAAGCCAACCTTGAAGCCTTCGAACGGCTCGAAGGTGGCCCACTTGTCGCCTTCCTGCACCTTGATCGGCTTCTTGATGCGGATGAAGCGCTTGGCGACGTTCTGTTCCTCGATGCCTGCGGACTGCAGCAGGAACACGAACGGGCCCGCGCTGCCGTCCATGATCGGCACTTCCGGCGCGGAAAGATCGACATAGGCGTTGTCGATGCCGAGGCCGGCCATCGCGGAGAGCAGATGCTCAACGGTGGAGACACGGACGTCGCCATTGACGAGCGTGGTGGACAGGCGCGTGTCGCCGACATTGTCGGGACGAGCCGCGATTTCCACCGGCGGATTCAGATCGGTACGACGAAACACGATGCCCGTATTCGGGGCAGCAGGGCGAAGCGTCATGTACACCTTGTCGCCGGTATGCAGACCGACGCCTGTGGCGCGAATGATGTTCTTGAGCGTACGCTGCTTGATCATTTTTTGGGTACCTGTAAGGGGCAGCAGCCAAATTAGGGAACGGATGCTAACACAGTCTTAACCTGTGAAAAGGCGATCCATTCCGCACACACTGTTCACCCTTTCATCTTCCTTTCATCCACGAATAACACTCATTCGTGAGGTGATCAGCATTTTTCCCAGCAACTTCAACGACTTGGGTTCTGACACAGCGCTCCGGACCGGGACGGGATTCCGGTCACGGAGCGCCGGGCCGGCCGAAAAAGACTTCCTCGGCAGGCCATGCGTCATCCCTGAAGCACAGTCGTTGGAGCTTGCGTACGTCCAGAACGCTCGCCGGCGACATCAGCGGACATCCCGCCCCAAAGGACGGAAAACCCTTGCGTACACCCGTTTCCCGAGGGAACGACAGGTGTGCGTTTCGTTACTGACAAGTGAAACCGGCGATTTGTTCAATTTTTCTTCAAATTATTTGCCCTGTCAGTTATCTCAGTCGGCCTGGCGGCGCAGGAAGGCCGGGATATCGAGGTAGTCAAAGCTCGGGTCGGCGCTCTTGGCCGAGGCGTTGGCCTCGACACGGGTGGTCGTGGTGACCTCCGGCTGGGCGTAATCCACCACTTCGTTGCCGGTGCCGGTACGCAGCACGACCGGACGCGGACGCTGGCGCATCTCGACCTGCTGGGTGACCACCGGACGCATCGGCTGGCGGGCCGCGGCGCGGTTGAGGCCCGTGGCGACGACCGTGACGCGCACGTCGTCCTGCATTTCCGGGTCGAGCGAGGTACCCATCACCACAGTGGCGTCTTCGCTGGCGAAGTCGTGAATGATGCGACCGATCTCGTCAAATTCGCGCATGGTCAGGTTCGGACCAGCGGTGACGTTGACGAGGATGCCGCAGGCGCCGTTGAGGTTGACGTCTTCCAGCAGCGGGTTGTTGATGGCAGCTTCGGCGGCGGCCTGCGCGCGGTCGTCGCCGCGGGCGGTACCCGAACCCATCATCGCCATGCCCATTTCGGACATCACCGTGCGCACGTCGGCGAAGTCGACGTTGATCAGGCCCGGTGCGGTGATGAGGTCGGCGATGCCCTGCACGGCGCCCTGCAGCACGTCGTTGGCGGCCTTGAACGCATTAAGAAGCGTCACTTCACGACCCAGCACCGACAGCAGCTTCTCGTTGGGCACGGTGATCAGCGAATCGACGTGCTGCGAGAGGTCCTCGATGCCCTTGGCCGCGACCTGCATGCGACGACGGCCTTCGAACGGGAACGGCTTGGTGACCACGGCCACCGTGAGGATGCCCTTTTCCTTGGCGAGCTGCGCCACGACCGGGGCTGCGCCCGTGCCGGTACCGCCGCCCATGCCGCAGGTGATGAACACCATGTCCGCGCCTTCGAGCACTTCCTCGATGCGCTCGCGATCTTCCAGTGCGGCCTGGCGGCCCACTTCCGGGTTGGCGCCGGCGCCCAGGCCCTTGGTCACGTTGGCACCCAGCTGCAGGTGCGTACGCGAACCGCAGCTCTTCATGGCCTGCGCGTCGGTGTTGGCGACGACGAACTCGACGCCTTCGATGTTTGCATTGAGCATGTGGGCCACGGCGTTGCCGCCGCCGCCACCCACGCCGATGACCTTGATGACTGCATTGGGTGCGAGTTTTTCGATCAGTTCAAACATTTCCCGTCCTCCGTAGAGCTCTGTTGTCGTTGTATCCGCAGGTGTCGACGTTCCTGTCGCCCCTTGGTGGCGGACGAACATCCATTCGTCCATGGCGAGGCCTCCTGCCCCACCCAAATCAGAAATTCTTGGTGATCCAGCCGCGCAGCTTGTCGACCAGTCCGCCCACGCTTCCGCCCGAGGGCCCGCTCATGCGCATGCCGCCATGACGCGCGCCATGTAGCAGCAGCCCAACGCCGGTGGAATGCAGCGGATTGGAAATGACTTCGCCCAGGCCGCTGATGTGCTGCGGCACGCCGACGCGCACCATCTTGTGGAAGATCTCCTCGGCCAGCTCCAGCGCGCCTTCCATGCGCGACGCACCACCGGTGAGCACGACGCCGGCCGCCACCAGGTTCTCGTAGCCGGAGCGGCGCAGCTCGTCCTGCACCATCTCGAAGATCTCCTCGTAGCGCGCCTGCACCGACTGCGCCAGCGACTGGCGAGCGAGGCGGCGCGGCGGACGATCGCCCACGCTCGGCACCTGGATGGTTTCTTCCGCATGCGCCAGTTGCGCGAGCGCGCAGGCGTACTTGATCTTGATCTCCTCGGCGTGCGCGGTCGGCGTGTGCACGCCGTAGGCGATGTCGTTGGTGACCTGGTCGCCGCCGACCGGCAGCGACTTGGTGTAGCGGATCGCGCCCTGCGTATAGATGGCGATGTCGGTGGTGCCCGCGCCGATGTCGACCAGACACACGCCCAGCTCGCGCTCGTCGTCGGTCAGCACGGACTTGGCACTGGCCACGGCCGAAGGCACCAGCTCGTCAACAGTGAGGCCGCAGCGCTGGATGCACTTAGAAATGTTCTGCACCGCCGCGGCCGCACCGGTCACCAGGTGCACGCTCGCTTCCAGGCGCACACCGCTCATGCCCACCGGCGAGCGGATGCCGTCCTGGCCGTCGATGCGATATTCCTGCGACTCCTTGTAGAGCACCTTGCGGTCGGCGGGGATCGCCACCGCACTCGCGGCTTCCAACACCTGGTCGAGATCGCCCGGGGTCACTTCGCGATCGCGGATCGCGGCGGTGCCGTGGGAGTTCTTGGTTTCCAGGTGGCTGCCGGAAATCGATGCGTAGACCGAGCGGATATCGCAGCCGGCCATCAGCTCGGCTTCTTCCACCGCGCGCTGGATCGAATGCACGGTCGATTCGATGTCCACCACCGAACCGCGCTTCATGCCGCGCGAGACGTGGGTGCCGATGCCGATCACTTCGATCGGTTCGCCCGGTTCGTACTCGCCGACGATCGCCACCACTTTCGAGGTGCCGATGTCGAGGCCGACCACCAGTTGCTTGTCGTTCTTGGTCTTCATGTGCGGGGGGAGCCTCCAGCGTTCACGGTGCTCGCCTGGGGCGGCCATCGAACGGCAAATCCATTGGTGTAACGAAGATCGGCATAGGCGAAGCCCTCGGTGTGGCCCGCCATCAGCTGTGGGTAGACGTCGAGGAAACGGCGCAGGCGGCGACCGGCCTGGTCGCGATCGCCCACGACGATCTGCGCGCCGCTGTTCGTGGTGAGGCTCCAGCTGCCGCGCTCGGTGAGTGCGACGCCGGTGATTTTCAGTTTGGTGTTGGCGAATGCCTTCTGCGTTTCCGCATAGAAGCTCACCACTTCCGCAAGGCGTGCGTCGGGGCCACGAAGGTCCGGCAGATCCGCGTTGGCGGACACGTCGGGCACGTCGAATACCAAGCCCTGGCGGCTGATCAGGCGCTTCTCGTTCCAGCGCGCGAATGGCTGGCGCTCATAGATGCGCAGGATCAATGTGTCGGGCCAGCGCTTGCGCGCTTCCACTGATTCAACCCACGGCAAGGCGGCGACCGCCTTCTGCACGCCATCGAGATCGAGCGCGAAGAAGCCCTTGCCGAGACGCGGCATGACGACGGTACGGAGCTCATCCTCGGTCACATGCTTGAACTCGGCTTGCACCGTCAACTGGGTCACCGGCCAACGATTGGCCGCAAACCATCCGCGCAGCACGCCGACGACCGGCAGCGCCACGAGCGCGATGGCCAACACCCAGGCAACGAGGCGGATGGCTCCCCTCACACGTCCTCCCGGAAGCTCGTTTCAAGCACGCGCCAGCAGAGCGTCTGGTAGTCGATGCCGGCGACGGCGGCAGCCTTGGGCACCAGCGAGTGCGAGGTCATGCCCGGCGCGGTATTCACTTCCAGCAGCCAGTTCTTGCCCTGCTTGTCGCGCATCACGTCGACGCGGCCCCAGCCCGAGCAGGCCAGCGCATCGAACGCGCGCAGCGCGAGGTCCTGCATCTCGCGCTCGGCGTCGCCGTGCAGGCCCGGGCAGATGTACTGCGTGTCCTCGGCGATGTACTTGGCGTTGTAGTCGTAGTACTCGCCCTTGGGCACGATGTTGATGGTGGCGAGCACCTGTCGGTCGAGCACGCCGACGGTGTACTCGCCGCCCTCGATCAGGGTCTCCATCAGCATGTCGCCGGGGTAGCGCTGCGCCAGCGCCACGGCGGCGTCAAGGTCTTCTTCCTTGAACACGCGGGTGACGCCCACGCTGGAACCTTCCCAGGCCGGCTTCACGATCAGCGGGAAGCCGATCTCGCGTGCAGCGGCGTGCACATCGGCACCGCGCGGCAGCGCCTTGAACTTCGGCGTGGGCAGGCCAAGTGCCTGCCACACCAGCTTCGCGCGGATCTTGTCGAGCGACAGCGCCGAGCCCAACACGCCGGAGCCGGTGAACGGAATGCGCAGCGACTGCAGCGCGCCCTGGAGCTCGCCGTTCTCGCCGCCGCCGCCGTGCAGGATGTTGAACACACGCGCGAAGTGCCCCGCGCGAACGGCATCCAGCAGCGCGGGAATGCCGTCGATGGCGTGCGCGTCCACGCCGCGCGCCTGCAATGCGGCCAGCACGTTGCGGCCGGAATCGAGCGACACCTCGCGCTCGGCCGAGCTGCCGCCCATCACCACGGCGACGCGGCCAAACTGTGCGGGATCGGTAATCGTCTTCGTCACTTGTTCGTCCTCAGGCTGCCGATGTTCGCCAGCTCCACCGCCGCCGCGCCGATATCGCCGGCGCCGAGCAGCAGCAACAGGTCGCCGTCGCGCAACAGCGCGGGCAGCGTTTCCTTGAATTCGCGCGGATGCTCGATCAGCACCGGATCGACCTTGCCGCGCGCACGCACCGCACGCGCCAGCGCGCGGCCGTCGGCACCCGCGATCGGCGCTTCGCCGGCCGGATAGACGTCCGTCAGCACCAGCACGTCGGCCTCGGCCAGCACGTTGGCGAAGTCATCCAGCAGATCGCGTGTGCGGCTGTAGCGGTGCGGCTGGAAACCGACCACCAGGCGACGATCCGGCCAGCCGCCACGCGCGGCGGCGAACACTGCCGCGAGTTCGCGGGGATGATGGCCATAGTCGTCGACCAGCAGTGCCGTGCCCTTGTCGAGTGCGATCTCGCCGCGACGATGGAAGCGGCGACCGACACCCTGAAACTTCTCCAGCGCGCGCGCGATGGCCTCGGCTTCCACGCCCAGCTGCCAGCCGATGGTGGCGGCGGCGAGCGCGTTGAGCACGTTGTGGCGCCCCGGCAGGTTGAGCTTGACGTGCAGCGCCTCATTGCGGCCCGGGAGCCACAGATCGAAATGCATCTCGAAGCCGTGTTGCGAGAGATTGCTCGCGCGCACGTCGGCGTCCTTGGTCTCGATGCCGTAGGTCATCACGCGACGCGGAGTGGACTTGGCCAGCACAGCAACTTCCGGGTCGTCCACGCACAGCACGGCCAGGCCATAGAACGGCAGGCGATGCAGGAAGTCAGCAAAGGCCTTCTTCACCAGCGCGAAATCACCGTGGTAATTCTCCAGATGATCGGCGTCGATATTGGTGACCACCGCGACCACCGGCGACAGCATCAGGAACGAGCCGTCGGACTCGTCCGCCTCGGCCACGATGTATTGGCCCGTGCCGAGCCGCGCATTCGCACCGGCCGCGTTGAGCTGGCCGCCGATCACGAAAGTCGGATCGTAGTTCGCCTCGGCCAGCACGCTCGCCGCGAGGCTCGTCGTGGTGGTCTTGCCATGCGTGCCGGCGATGGCGATGCCGCGACGGAAGCGCATCAGTTCGCCCAGCATCTCGGCGCGGGGCACCACGGGGATGCGCGCGGCGCGGGCTGCCTGCAATTCGGGGTTGTCGGCGTTGATGGCGCTGGAGGTCACCACGACATCGGCGTCGCCGATGTTCTCGGCAGCATGACCGACGTGCACGTCGATGCCCAGCGCGGACAGGCGCTGCGCGGTCGGCGAATTGGCACGATCGGAGCCGGAGACGGCATAACCCAGGTTGTGCAGCACTTCGGCGATGCCGCTCATGCCCACGCCGCCGATGCCAATGAAATGCACGCGGCGAAACGTGGTCATCAAGTCTTCGTGCGCAAGCAAACGACGCGGCGTCATGCGGCCACCTCCATGCAGGCACGTGCGATCACCGCCGCGGCGTCGGGCTTGGCCAGCGTGCGCGCGGCCTCTCCCATCGCGACCAGTCGCTCACGATCATCCAGCAGCGCCTCGAGGCGCTGCGCCAACTGCTGTACGTCCAGATCCTTCTCCTGAATCAATTCGGCCGCATGCACGGCGACCAGCGCCTCGGCATTGCGGGTCTGGTGGTCATCCACCGCATAGGGGAACGGCACGAGCACGGCACCGAGCCCGGTGGCCGTGAGCTCGGCCAGCGTGAGCGCGCCGGCGCGGCACACCGCGAGGTCGGCCCAGGCGTAGGTGCCAGCCATGTCTTCGATGAACGGCACGATCTGCGCCTCGACGCCGGCCTTCGCGTAGGCCGCACGTGCTTCGTCGATGCCGCGATTGCCGCACTGGTGCAGCACCTCGGGGCGCTGTGCCGGCGACAGCAAGGCCAATGCCTGCGGCAGTGCGATGTTCAAGGCACGAGCACCCAGGCTTCCGCCCAGCACGAGCAGGCGTGCACGACCGGTACGACTGGCCATGCGCTCACTCGGTGCCGGCAGCGCGGCAATGGCGCCACGCACCGGATTGCCGACCCATTCGGCGCCGGGCAGCGCATCGCTGAAGCCTGCAAGCACGCGCTGTGCGTGCTCGGCGAGCTTGCGATTGGTGAAACCAGCGACGCGGTTCTGTTCGTGCACGAGCAGCGGCCGACGCATCATGCGGGCGGCGACGCCACCGGGGCCGGCGACGTAACCACCCATCGACAGCACGCTGCGCGGCTTGACGCGGCGAAGTGCACTGAGCGAAGCGAGCAAAGCGCGGGCCAGCATGAACGGCGCCAGCAACCGCGTCTTCAAACCCTTGCCTCGCAGGCCACCGACCGGCACGGTCACCAGATCGATGCCATGCGCCGGCACGACTTTGGTCTCCATGCCACCTTCGGCACCGAGCCACACCACCGGCACGCCCTGCGCGCGCAGCGCTTCGGCGACGGCGAGGCCGGGGAAGATGTGGCCACCGGTACCGCCGGCCATGATGAGTACGGGCGCCGTCATGCGGTCACCGCCTCGCGCGCCGGCGTCGCGGCCACAGCCGCGTTCGCGTCGGGCACGGCGTTCGCCGGCATACGCGCCGCCATCTGGCGTGCATCGATGGCGCGATTGATTTCGTACGTGGTGCGCAGCAGGACGCCGGCCATCGCACAGGTCAGCACGATGGACGAACCGCCGTAGCTGATCAGCGGCAGGGTCAGGCCCTTGGTCGGCAGCGCACCGAGGTTCACGCCGATCGACACCATGGTCTGAAGGCCGAGCATCAGCGAGACGCCGCAGGCCACGAAACCGGCGAAGCGCTGGCCGATCTCCATGCCCTTGAGGCCCATGAACAGGCCACGACCCACCGCCAGCGCGAACAGACCCATCACCAGCAGGATGCCGGCCAGGCCGAGTTCCTCGGAGATGACCGCGAAGATGAAGTCGGTATGCGCTTCAGGCAGGTAAGACAGCTTGAGCACGCTCGAACCGAGGCCCACGCCGGTCCATTCGCCACGACCGATCGCCATCAGCGACTGGGTGAGCTGGAAACCGTCGTTGAACGGATCGGCCCACGGATCGATGAACGAGGTGAGGCGGCGCATGCGGTAAGGCTCGAACTTCGCCACGAACCACAGCAGCGCGACCACCGGCAGGCCCATGCCGCCGAGATACATCGGCTTGGCGCCGCCCATCCAGATCATGCCGATGGTGACCGCGATCATCAGCGTGGCCGAACCGAAGTCCGGCTGCGCGAGCAACAGCAGCACGAACAGGCCCGCCACCATGATCGGCTTGAACAGGCCCCAGAAACTGGTTTCCACGCTCTCACGATGGCGCACGAGGTAACTGGCCGTATACACGACCAGGATCAGCTTCACCGCCTCGACCGGCTGGAAGCTGGTGATCAGGAAGTTGAGCCAACGGCGCGCGCCGTTGATGCGCATGCCGATGCCCGGCACGAACACCAGCAAGAGCAGCACCACCGCACCCGCCAGCAGCAGGTACGCGTTCTTCTCCATCAGCTTCAGCTCGGTGCGCATGGCGATACCCGCCAACACCATGCCGATGCTGAGGAACAGCAAGTGGCGCTTGAGGAAATAGAACGCACCGATGTGCTGGCTCTCGGCCACCGCAATCGAGCTGGACGCCACCATCACCACCCCGATGCAGGCCAGACCGACGAGCGCGATCACCAGCGGCATGTCGTAACTGCCGCGGGGTCCCTGTCGTCGTTTGGCCTGGGTGGCGTCGAAGAACATGATCAGCGCACCTTCAACGTGGCGAGGCCGATCAGCACCAGCACGACGCTGATGATCCAGAAGCGCACGATCACGCGCGGCTCCGGCCAGCCTTTCAATTCAAAGTGGTGATGGATCGGCGCCATGCGGAACACGCGCTTGCCGGTCATCTTGAAGCTGGCCACCTGGATCATCACCGAGGCGGTTTCCATCACAAACACGCCACCCATCACGAGCAGCACGATTTCCTGACGCACGATGACGGCAATGGCAGCGAGCGCCGCGCCAATGGCCAGCGCGCCCACATCGCCCATGAACACCTGTGCGGGATAGGTGTTGAACCAAAGGAAACCGAGGCCAGCGCCGGACAGCGCGCCACAAAAGATCGCCAACTCGCCCGCGCCCGGAATCGACGGGATGCCCAGGTATTCGGAGAACACGCGGTTGCCCGCGAGATACGCGAACACGCCGAGCGCGCCGGAGACCAGCACGGTCGGCATGATGGCGAGGCCATCCAGGCCGTCGGTGAGATTCACCGCGTTGGAGAAGCCCACGATCATGAAGTAGGCGATGACCACGAACATCACGCCCAGCGGCACGGCCACCTGCTTGAACAGCGGCACGTACAGCGCCGTTTCGGCGACCGGTGCGTTACCGACGCCATGCGGGGCGGTGTAGTAGAGGAACAGCGCGGCGGCGAGGCCGAACACTGACTGCCAGAAATATTTCCAGCGCGAGGCGAGGCCACGGCTGTCCTTCAGCACCAGCTTCTTGTAGTCGTCGTAGAAGCCGATCACGCCGAAGCTGAGCAGCACGGCCAGCACCAGCCACACGTAGCGGTTATGCAGGTCAGTCCACAGAATGGTGGAGAGGGTGACCGCCAGCAGGATCATCACGCCGCCCATGGTCGGCGTGCCGGCCTTGGACAGATGCGTCTGCGGGCCGTCCTTGCGCACCACCTGGCCTGCCTTCAGCTCGGCCAGCTTGCGGATGACGTTGGGTCCGAACAACAGCGACATCGCCAGCGCGGTGAGCGCGGCCATGATGGTGCGGAACGTGATGTACTGGAACAGGTGGAGGGCAGTGAAGTGCCGTGCCATCCAGTCTGCGAGTTCAAGCAGCATCGGATGCGCCCTCCCCTGTTTTCTTGTTATCGCGGAGCGCAGCGACCACCTGATCCATGCCGGACGAGCGCGAGCCCTTCACCAGACAGGCAACGCCGCTGTGCAGATGTTGTTTCAGTGCGGCGGCCAATGCCGCCTTGTCGGCGAAGTGCTCGCCACGTTCGCCGAACGCCTTCACCGCCACCGCACTCAGCGGACCGACCGCGAACAGGCGATCGATGCCGCGCTGATGCGCGCGCTCGCCGATGCCGGCATGCAGCGCCACGGCGTTCTCGCCGAGTTCAGCCATGTCGCCCAGCACCAGCCAGCGCTCGCCTTCGGCGAGGGCCAGCGTGTCGATGGCGGCGCCGACGGAACCCGGATTGGCGTTGTAGCTGTCGTCGATCAGCGTCCAGCCACCGGGCATACGCTCGAACTGCAAACGACCGGCAACGCCGGGCACGTTTTCGAGGCCTTCCACGATGGTGTCGAGCGGCACGTCGAGAGCCAGGGCGATCGACGCAGCGGCCAACGCATTGGCGATGTTGTGGCGACCGGCCAGCGGCAGCTGCACTTCGGCGTCGCCCACCGGCGTACTGAGCAGGAAGTGCGAGCCGTCCACGCGCTGGTCGAGGATGTCGGCGCCCACGTCCGCCTTGTGATCCAGCGCGAAGCGCAGCTGGCGACGCGTGCCGGCCAGCCCCGTAAAAAAGCTGGCGAACGCCTCGTCCGCATTGATGATCGCCACGCCGTCGACCGGCAAGGCCTGATACAGCGCGCCCTTGGTCTCGGCCACGCCTTCCACGCTACCCATGCGCTCAAGATGAGCGGGTGCGATGGTGTTGACGAGGCCGATATCGGGCCGTGCGATGGCGGCGAGGTAGGCGATGTCGCCTGGCTTGCCCGCGCCCATTTCCAACACGGCGTACTCGGTGTCCTGCGGCATCGCCAGCAGGGTCAGCGGCAGGCCCAGTTCGTTGTTGTAGTTGCCGGCATTGACGTGCGTGCGACCGTGGCGCGACAGGATCGATGCCGTCAGCGTCTTGACCGTGGTCTTGCCGTTGGAGCCGGTGATGCCGATCACGCGCACGTTGCTTTGCGCACGCACGGCGCTGGCGAGGTCGCCCAGGGCGAGTTCCGTATCGTCGACCAGCACCTGCGGCAGGTCGAAGTCGACCTTGCGCGTGACCAGCGCGGCAATCGCGCCCCTGGCCTTGGCATCCGCGAGGAAATCGTGCCCGTCGACGCGTTCGCCCTTGATCGCCACAAAGAGGTCGCCGGGCTGCAGCTTGCGCGTATCGATGGCGACGCCGGTGACGTCCACGTCCTCGCCAAGCAGGCGCCCACGAGTCCAAAGGGCGATGGCGCTCAAGCGCATCATGCTCGGCCCTCCAGCGCGTGGCGGGCCACCGCCAGGTCGTCGAACGGACGCTTCCCCGTCGCGCCTTCCTGATACGTCTCGTGTCCCTTGCCTGCGATCAGCACCACATCGCCGGCGCTGGCCGAGGCGAGTGCGAGCTGGATGGCGGCGGCGCGATCGCGCTCGACCGTCGCCGCTTCGGGATGACGCAAACCGGCGACAATGTTCGCCACGATGACGTCGCCGTTCTCGGTACGCGGGTTGTCGTCAGTAATGATGATGGCGTCGGCCAGGCGCTCGGCGATCTCGCCCATCTGCGGGCGCTTGCCGGCGTCGCGATCGCCGCCGCAGCCGAACACGCAGATCAGGCGACCTTCGCAATGGGCACGCAGCGCCTTGAGCGCCTGTTCCAGCGCGTCCGGCGTATGCGAGTAATCGACCACGGCCAACGGCACGCCACCGACACCGCCGAGGCGGTTCATGCGGCCGTTGATCGGCTCCAGCACGGCGATGGCATCGGCAATGCGCTCGAACGATTCGCCCATGGCACCGAGGCAGGCCACCACCGCCAGCAGATTGGCGACATTGAACCGACCCAGCAGGCGGCTGCGCACGGCGCGTTCACCCCACGGCGTATGCAGGGTGAACGCCAGGCCTTCGGCAGAGGTCACGACGTCCGTCGCGCGCACATCGGCAACCGCATCGCCCGCAGCGCTCAGGCGCAGCGCACGCACGCCCTGCGACAGACGATCAGGCAGCGAGCGACCGAAGGCGTCGTCGATATTGATCGCCGCGCCCTTCAACGTCGGCCATGCAAACAGCTTGGCCTTGGCTTCGCCGTAGGCTTCCATGCTGCCGTGGTAGTCGAGGTGATCGCGGGTGAGATTAGTGAAAGCCGCCACTTCGAACGCTACTGCACCGACGCGGCCCTGCTCGAGCGCGTGGGATGACACTTCCATGGCGACGTGCGTCGCACCCTGCTCGCGGAACGAGGCCAGCAGGCCCTGCACGTTGATCGCATCCGGCGTGGTGCGCTCGCCTTCGTTGAGCTGGCCATGCAGGCCAGCGCCCAGCGTGCCGATGGTGGCGGCGCGATGACCGAGCAGCTCCAGCGCCTGCGCCAGCAGCTGTACGGTCGAAGTCTTGCCGTTGGTGCCGGTCACGCCGATCACGTGCAGCGATTCGGACGGACGTCCGAAGAAACGCGCGGCGATCTCGCCGACCTTGCCGTGCAGGCCATCGACCCACAGCACCGGCACATCGATGCCGGACGCATCGGCGGCCGGCGCTTCGGCCAGCACCACGCGCGCACCGCGCGCGACGGCGCCCTTCGCGAAATGGATGCCGTGCTCGCGCGTGCCGCGCAATGCAAAGAACGCGTCCCCGGGCTTCACCTCGCGCGAATCCAGCGTGAGGCCTGAAACGACGATATCGCCTACACCCGGGGTGTCGGCGATGCCGTGGAGAAGCTGGTCGAGGCGGGCGCTCATGGCGTGGCCCCCTCGATCGGTGCGTCGTCCACCTGTTCGACGGTGGGCTGTTTGTTGCTGGTCAAACCGTTCTGTCCTTGCAACGGGCCGCCGACATACCAGCGCCCGATGTTGTCTGGAGGCACATCCATGAGCCGCAATGCGCCATCCATCACCTTGGCAAAGACGGGGCCGGAAACGAGGGCGCCGTAGTAGCTGCCCTTCTTCGGGTTGTCGATCACCACCACGGCGGCCATGCGCGGATTCGACGCCGGCACGATGCCGGCGAAGGCGGCGCTGTAGTTGTTCTTCGAGTAGCCGCCGGCGCTGGCCTTGTGCGCGGTACCGGTCTTGCCGGCCACGCCGTAGTTGGCAATCCACGCCCACGGTGCCGCGGTGCCGCCCGGCTGCGTCACCGACTCCATCATCTGCACCAGCTCGTTGGCGATCTTCGGATCGACGATCTGCTTGGCTTCGTTGTCCGAACCCTTCACGAAGGTGGGCAAGTGCATCACGCCGCTGTCGGCGATGGTGGCGTAACCGTTCGCCAGCTGGAGCGGCGTCACGTTCAGGCCGTAGCCATAGGCCAGGATGGCCTTTTCCAGCATGCCCCAGCCCTTGCCCGGCTTCAGATAGCCCGAGGCTTCGCCAGGAAAGCCGCTGTTGGTGCTGCTGCCGAAACCAAACGCACGGTAGGTGTCGTACATCAGGCCGGTGTCGAGCGTCATCGCGACCTTGGCGGCACCGATGTTGCTGGACTTGGCGAGGATGCCGGTCGGCGAGAGCATGCCGTAGGCGTGCGTGTCGCGGATGTCGTGCGAGATGTAATAGAAGTGGCCGTTGCCCGTGTCGATCAGCGGGCCGGTTGGCGTGTACTTGCCGCTCGACAGCGCCGCCGCCATCACGAACGGTTTGATGGTGGAACCGGGCTCCACCACGTCGGTCATCGCGCGGTTGCGCCGGCTCGACGGATTGCTGCCGCGCAAGGCATTCGGGTTGTACGTGGGCCAGTTCACCATGGCCAGCACTTCGCCGGTACGTACGTCGAGGATCACCATCGAGCCGGAGTCGGCATCGGACTGCTCGATGGTGTTCTTCAATTCGTTGTACGCGAGGAACTGGATGCGACGGTCAATGCTGAGCGTGATGTCGCGCCCCGGCTGAGGCGCGCGCACCAGCTCCACGTCTTCCACGACATGACCCATGCGATCGCGGATCACGCGCTTGGCGCCGGGCTTGCCGGCCAGCCAGTCGTCGAAGGCCAGCTCAAGGCCTTCCTGGCCGTGGTCGTCGATGTTGGTGAAGCCCAGCACGTGCGAGGTCACCGGACCCGACGGATAGAAGCGGCGGAACTCGCGTTGACCGTTGACGCCCGGCACACCGAGGTCAAGCACCACCTGCGCCGCATCCGGCGACATCTGGCGCTTCAGGTAGACGAACTCGCGCTCCGAACGCTGCATCAGATATTGCTTGAGCGAATCCGCATCCATGCCGATGGCCTTGGCCAGCGCCGGCAGCTTGTCTTCGCTGTTCAGCACTTCGGACGGATTGGCCCAGATCGAGACGACCGGCGTGGACACCGCCAGCGGCTCGCCGTTGCGATCGAAGATGGTGCCGCGCGACACCGCGATGGGCACTTCGCGCAGGAAGCGGGCGTCACCCTGGTTCTGGTAGAACTCCTTGCGCACCACCTGCAGGTCGAACGCACGCGCCACCAGGCCCAGCGAGGCGAGCGACAGCACGCCCACCACCAGCAACATGCGACGGCGGGCGCTGGGGGCCGCGGTACGGCGGCGGGTGGGCGAAGGTGTCGTGCGCGGGCGCGGCTTCATCGACGCACCAGCTGGATGTCTTGCGGCTTGGGATTGAGCATGCCCAGCTTCCGCGCCTCTTCGTCCACGCGACGCGGCTCGGCCCAGGTGGCCTGCTCCAGTTCCAGCTTGCCGTATTCGATGTTGAGATCGTCGCGCGCGTTCTGCAGGCGGGTGAGCTCGACGAACAGCACGCGACTCTCATGGCGCGTCCACACCACGGCAATGGCGCTGGACAGCACCGCCGCGATCAGGATCAGCATGAAGAGGGTGCCGATGACCTTCATGCGAGCTTCTCCGCCACGCGCAGCACGGCCGAGCGGGAGCGCGGATTGACGGAAAGCTCTTCGTCCGAAGGAAACTGGGCCTTGCCCACGGCAGCCAGGCGCGCGGGCGCCGCTGCCACCGGCGGGCCGCGACGGCTGCCCTGCACGCGACCGGAGTGGTCGCGAATGAACAGTTTCACGGCGCGGTCTTCCAGCGAGTGGAAGCTGATGATGGAAAGGCGGCCGCCCACCTTGAGCAGTTCGAGCGCGGCGTTGAGGCCATGCTCCAGCGCGTCCAGCTCGCCGTTCACGCGGATGCGCAGCGCCTGGAAGCTACGCGTGGCCGGATGCTTGCCGGGCTCGCGGCGGCCGACCACGCGCTCGATCAAGCCAGCCAGCTGGCCGGTACGGGTGATCGGGTTTTCGGCGCGATCCTCGACGATGGCGCGGGCGATCTTGCGGCTGAAACGCTCTTCGCCGTAGATCCACAGCACGTCGGCAATCTCTTTCTCCGAGGCATGCGCAAGGAAATCGGCGGCACTCTCGCCCTGCGTCGTGTCCATGCGCATGTCGAGCGGCGCGTCGGCCATGAAGCTGAAGCCGCGCGCAGCTTCGTCGAGCTGGGGCGAGGACACGCCGAGGTCGAGCAGGATGCCGTCGAGGCCGCCGGCGGTTTCGTCCCACTCGGCCATGGTGGAGAAATTGGCGTGACGGATGGAGACGCGGGGGTCGCTGGCGAACTCAGCCTGAGCGGTGGCGATGGCCTTGGGGTCGCGATCCATCAGCAAGAGGCGGCCGTCGGGGCCCAGGCGCGACAACACGGCGCGAGCGTGACCGCCGCGTCCGAAGGTGCCATCGAGATACCGCCCGCCAGCTTGCACGGCGAGTCCCTCCACTGCTTCACCCAGCATCACCGGGATGTGCTTCAGCTGCTGCTCGGCCATGCCGCGCACTCCCGCTCCCGTCCCGCCACCAAATAGCCGCGCCGCAACCGTCGCCGGTTACAGCTGCAGCTCCGCCATCTCGTCTGTGATCTCGTCTTCGCCGATGGTCTGGCGGATCTTGGCCAGGTGGGCCTGTTCGCTCCAAAGCTCGAACTTGTTGCCCATGCCCAGCAGAACCGCTTTCTTCTCGATACCCGTGGTCGCGCGCTGGCTGGCAGGCAGCAGCAGGCGGGCGGCGCCATCGGGCTCGACCACCGCCGCGGCACCGACCAGCTTCATCTGCATGTCGCGATGGGCGGCCTTGACCTTGGGCAATGCGTTCACCTGGTCGCGCACCTTTTCCCACTCGGCGTACGGGAACAGCCACAGGCAGCCCGTCTCGAAGGGGTTGTAGGTGATCACCAGACGATTGGCACAGGCGTCGGCCACCAACTCGCGGTATGCGGTCGGTATGGCCAGCCGGCCCTTGTCGTCAACGGTGATGGCGGTTTCGCCCTGGAACACGACCGTTAGGCTCCACGAAATCCCACGATTTCACACAGGAACCCACGATAGTCTCGCCCCCTGAGACTGTCAAGGGAATTTTGCTTGTGAATCAATGAGAAAGGCGGTGATCTGGCAGTAATTCCAGCCTTTTATGAGGAACTACCGGAAGGTACTTGAATGGCTGGGTTTTTTTGGTTCCAAGCCACCGCTGCCGATCTGTCTTCAGGCCGTCGAAATACCTGCTCGCATGAACCGGCCGTTCAGACCTTCCATACGCGACCGTCGCCGCCGTGTCGGGACCCGACACGGCGGCGACGGCCGGTAAGAAGGAGGGTGGAGTCGGCCTGTAAGCCGGGTTCTGTACGCCTTGCGGCGCGACAGTCATTCCTCTCGGCCTGGCGTCACCGCCAGGCTCCAGCAACCTACCCGGGAACAACGCGGGCCGCGTTATCGTTCCCCTATTCGGTCTTGCTCCAGGTGGGGTTTACCGTGCCATGCGGCGTTAGCCCCGCACGCGGTGCGCTCTTACCGCACCCTTTCACCCTTACCACGCGCATCCGGAGATGCCGTTCGGCGGTCTGCTCTCTGTTGCACTGGCCGTCAGCTCACGCTGCCCAGGGGTTACCTGGCACCTTGCCCTATGGAGCCCGGACTTTCCTCGATGCGCTTGCGCGCGACGCGACTGTCCGGCCGACTCCGCCGCGCATTCTAGTGGAATGTGAGGCTCAAAGGGCTTGAGAGTTGGTTACGCGAGCGACGTTTGGCAGAAATATGCCACTCATGTGGGAGCGCACCCTGTGCGCGACCGCGGAGATAGGGCATGGCCTCTGTTTTTCGATTTTCGGGGCAGACGATGGCGGCTTCGCCCCGGGTCGCGCACAGGGTGCGCTCCCACAAAATTAAGGATGACCTGCTTACCTCACCCTTCGTACAACAACTTCCTCGGCGCCCCGCTGATCGCCGCCGCCAACTTCGCCGCCTTCGCCGGTGGCAACTCCTCGCGCAGGATGGCGAACACCCGCCGCCCTTCCGCCTCGCGCGCATCCGCCTCTTCGCCACGTCCGGCCACCAGGATCACGCACTCGCCACGCTGTTGGTCCGGATCATTCGCCACGCGCGTCGCCAGTTCGCCGAGCGGCTCGCCGATCACCGTTTCGAACAACTTGGTCAACTCGCGCGCCAGCACACCCTCGCGCGCCGCGCCGAACACGTCGCGCATGTCCGCCACGCTTTCGGCCACGCGATGCGAGGATTCATAGAAGATGAGCGTACGCGCGTCGCCCGCAAGTTCCTGCAAGCGAGAACGACGCGCCGCCGCCTTGGGGGGCAGGAAGCCTTCGAACACGAAGCGATCGCTGGGCAAGCCCGCGACCGACAGCGCCGCGATGGCAGCACACGCGCCCGGCACAGGTGCGCAACGGATGCCCGCCGCCCGCGCCGTACGCACGAGGCGAAAGCCCGGATCGCTGATCAACGGCGTGCCTGCATCGGAAATCAACGCCACCGACTCGCCGCCAAGCAACCGTCGCACGATCGCGTCGACGACTTCGCGCTCGTTGTGCTCGTGCAAGGCCACCAGCGGCGTGCCGATGTTGTAATGCATGAGCAGCGGACGGCTGTGCCGCGTGTCTTCCGCCGCGATCACCGCCACCGAACGCAAGGTTTCGATGGCGCGCGCGGAAAAGTCATCGCGATGACCGATCGGCGTGGCAACGATCCATAGCTGGCCGGGCTGAATCTGTGACATCTTGCCGTTTCCTCCGCCGCGAGGCGGCGATCCAATGGGCTATCATCGCCCATCCGCGTCAAAAGCTCGAAGGGATTTGGCCATGCGCTTGTATCGCGCCGCAGGCACCGCCCTGCTGATTTCACTCGCACTCACTGCCTGCGTGCCCCCTGCCGCCCAGCGCTCTCCCGCCGAGATCGCCGCCGCGCAGCAGGCGCAGACACTGGCGCAGCAAGGCAAGTTCGACGAGGCGGCGCAGTCGTATCTCACACTGGCCCAGACCAGCGGCAACCGCGATGAATACCAGTTGCTCGCCGCCGAGGCCTATCGCCAGGAAGGCCAGCTCGACCGTGCCGCACCATTCCTCGACAACATCCGCCGCCAGCGCCTTACCGGCGACGAACCGGTACGTCTGGACCTGCTGCAGGCCGAACTCGCGCTCAAGCAGCACAACGCGCCCCATGCCTTGCAGCTGACCACGCAACCGAACCTGACCGTGCCCGCCGCACTGCAGCTTCGGCTGCTCGAACTGCGTTCGCAGGCCATGCAACAAACTGGCGACTCCTGGGGCGCCGCACGTACGCGCGTGGAAATGGACGGCCAATTGAGCGGACTGGACCAGGCGCAGAATCGCAAGCAGGTCGTCACCCTGCTCACCCAACTCGGCGTGGAACCGCTCAAGGCACGCGCGGCAGCCATGCAGCCGGGTGATCGCATGCTGCCCTGGGTGAATGAAGCCCTGGGCCAGCTCGGCGTCGCTGTCGCACGCCCTGCTCCGTCGCTGGAGCAGGAGGTGGGCACGATGATTCCCGGTGAAGGCGCGAACGTACGCGAAGGCTTCAAGATGCCTGCGCGCGTGGCGCTGCTGTTGCCCGTCAGCGGTAGCACCGCTTCTGCCGGCACGACGGTACGCGAAGGTTTCTTCGCGGCCTATGCCGATTCTTCGCGCAACCACGCGCCGCGCCCGCCGGTGCGCGTGTACGACAGCGGCGGCACTGCCGCGGGCGCGATCAAGGGTTATCAGCAAGCCGTCGCCGATGGCGCGCAGCTCGTCATCGGCCCGCTGACGCGAGCGG
Source organism: Dyella jiangningensis (assembly GCA_000632805.1). Taxonomy (GTDB): domain Bacteria; phylum Pseudomonadota; class Gammaproteobacteria; order Xanthomonadales; family Rhodanobacteraceae; genus Dyella; species Dyella jiangningensis. Next base: position 3,564,710 of record CP007444.1, read on the forward strand.
AAGTATCCGCGCTGTTCGGCCAGCCGCAGCTGCCCGTGGCCCTGCTCGCACTCAACCATCCCGATGACAAGAGCCTGCCGGCCAGTGGCGTGAGTGAATTCGGCCTGCTGCCGGAGACGGAAGGCGCACAGGCCGCCGATCACATGAGCGAAGGGGGCATCACCAACGCCTTCGTCATCGCCGGCAACGATGACTTCGCGCAGCGCGCGGCCAAGTCGTTCAAGGCGGAGCTGGAAGCTCGCGGCGGCAAGGTCGCCGGCATGGGCAACCTCGGCGCCACCGGCGTCAACTACGCCTCGACCATCAGCGGCCTGGGCATGCCCACCGATACCGGCGATGTCTCCGCGGCCAACAACAACACAGGCATCTTCATCAGCATGCGTCCGCAACAGGCGCGACTGCTGCTGCCGCAGCTCAAGCTCGCGCGCGTCAACCTGCCCGTGTTCGGCACCTCGCACATCTACGCTGGCGTCGACGACGCCGGCGCCAACCGCGACCTGGAAGGCGTGGAGTTCTGCGACGCGCCGTGGCTGTTCGACGTACAGCCCGGCCTGCCCAACCACGGCGACATCGCGGGCCAGCTGCCCGCCGCGCGCGGCACCTCGGCGCGCCTGTTCGCCTTCGGCATGGATGCCTGGAACCTTGCACCGTACGTCGACTGGCTCCGCGCCCACCCCGGCAGCTACCTGCCCGGCGCCAGCGGACAGCTCACCGCCGACCAGTTCGGCCGCATCCGCCGCGTGCTGGTGTGGGCCAAGTTCCAGGATGGGCTCGCCCGCCCGCTCAACGGCAGCCTGCAAATGGACAGCGCACCGGCGCTCGCGCCGCCCGTCGACAACAACACCCCGCCGCCGAACAACGGCCAGCCCATCGAACACAACTGATGCGCGCCGCCGGCGCCCTCTTCGAGCAACGGGCCTGCGCAGAACTGCAACGCGCAGGCCTCAAGCTCCTGGACCGCAACTACACCACGCGTTACGGCGAAATCGATCTGGTGATGCTGGATCGCGACACCGTGGTTTTTGTCGAAGTGCGTCACCGACTTCACGGCGGCGCCGCGGCCTCCGTCACCACCCGCAAGCAGGCCCGCCTCATTGCCGCCGCGGAACTGTGGCTTGCGGCTCACCCGTCGCACGCAAAACATCCCTGCCGTTTCGATGTGGTCAGCTTTGACGGACCCGCCCCTGACGCGCGTATGACGCGTTGGCGCAATGCCTTCGAGTCTTGCTGAATGCGTGTTCGGACAAGCAATGGGGGCTTGTTGAGCCCTGACGCAATGAGATCTCAAGTCGGCTTAGCCCGAACCAGAGACGACAAACTCCGTTACCAGACGTAACCAGAATCCTACATGTAGCGATTTGCTGCTGGCACATTTTGATAGTTCTCAGCGCAATCGCCTGCAACGCAGCACCGTCGCCACCTTACATGTAAAGCCTCGTTGCTTGGCGGCGACGTCGCAGCACGGGCGGACGCAAACTCCCCGACCGCCCGCGGTACCGCTGATGAATCCCCGCGATTTTCCATATTTTTGGGGAATTCAGCCGTGTGGCAAGCCGAATGTCTGTGCACCCAAGTGCCACCGAGCCTCGCCATTGACGCAATGCATCGGCTCGGCAGCACGCAGCGACACATGGCAAAAAGTGAGCAGACTCCTTCACGTTTTTCAGCGTTCTGCGGTAGGCGCGAGGGAAATTCGTGCGGTCTACTTAAAAGGACCCCGATAGCCGTTGCATTCGACGCGTGTATTGGCCAGCCCAAACCAGCGCGCTTCGGCGCCGCTGGCCAAGCAAACAGGAAGCTAGAAATGGAATCTGCCTTCAACCTCTTGCGGGCCGACTTACTGTCGGCTGTCGCGTCAAGCCTATCGACTCTATTGATGGCAAAGGATCGCCTGCTGGCGCGTGCAACGGTTCTGCCATCGTCGACGTTCTCCCACTGAGACGCCGTCCCACTCCTTCCTGCGACCGGCGCGCGTCTGCGCGCCGTGTCGTACTCCGCCGCGCGCCAAGCGCAAAGCATAACCCCGTTTTAGCCTACGAGTACGCCGTGATAAAGGAACTCCCCAAGCGCACCCTATCGTGCTGTGTGCTGGTAGCCGCGCTAAGCCTTGTTGCATGCGGCACGCCGCCGGCCAAGGATTTCGGAGGCTCGTGGAAGCCTGTGAATCACTTCCAGGACGCCCCGTCGGAAATCCCGCTCAACCCGGCCTACACCTACTACGCGTCTCCAATGGACGAAACACTGCGCACCATGCTTCGTCGATGGACCAAGGACACCGGCCTGCAGTTCTCCTATCAGTTGCAGTCGGACTACACGCTATACAAAGCGGTCACTCAGATCCACACGACGGACGTCTATTCGGCAACGTCCGAGCTCTCGTCCATCTACGCCGCGCAACGAGTATCGGTCACCACTGATGGCCGCGAGATCCGCGTCAGCTCCGCTCCGATGTCGGGCGTCGCCGCAGAAGCGCCGGCCGCCAAGTTATCGCAAGGCACTGCCACTCCGCAGAACACCGCACCTGCACAGGCGAAATGAAGTGGAACAGGGAACCGTGGAGATGACCGTGCAGGGCTTTCGCTAATGCTCAAGAAGAAAACACCCACCAAGATCGAGGAGGCCGTCGCCAAATCGGTCAATTTCGAGATCACCGTGGCGGACTTGGCCAGGCGCAGCGAGCGGCGCGCATGGCGGGTTGCTTTTTCGGCGATCGGCATGTCGCTGATCCTGGCGGGCGGTTATTTCTACATGCTGCCATTGAAGGAGAAGGTGCCGTTCGTGGTGATGGCCGACGCCTACACCGGCACGAGCACGGTCGCGCGCTTGAACGACGACTTCCTCAACAAGCGCATCACCACCAGCGAAGCCATCAATCGCAGCAATATCGCCCACTTCGTGCTTGCCCGCGAGTCGTATGACTCGGCGATGATCAACCTGCGCGACTGGACCACGGTGCTCACTATGTCATCGACCGGCGTGGCGTCGGCCTATACGAACCTGTATGCCCCGCACAACGACGCCAGCCCGTATAAGGTCTACGGCCGCACTCGCGCCATCCGCGTGAAGATCCTCAGCATCGTGCTTCTCGGCAGCGGTCCCAACTCGCCCCCCAAGGGCGCCACCGTGCGCTTCCAGCGCAGTGTGTACGACAAGCAGACCGGCGCCACTACGCCCATGGACAGCAAGATCGCGACGCTTTCTTTCACCTACAAGTCCAACCTCCGGATGGATGAGCAATACCGCATTGAAAATCCGCTCGGATTCCAAGTCACGGAGTATCGCGTGGACAGCGACTACGCGACCACGCCCCCGGAAGAAGTTCCCACGGCCCGCGATGACGAGAGCGCGAATCAACAGGGCAACAGCATGCCGGCCTCTGGCTCCGGCGCGGGCGAGACTCTCCAGCGCGGCGCAATCCCGCCGCCGCCCGCCATGCCTGAGAACCACCAGGGACAGGCCATGCCACGTCAGGCACCCGCTGCTAAACCTTGGATCAACTCCAACGGAGCGCGCGGGTGATGAACAACCTAGTCAGTCCACTCACCCTGGCAACCGTACTTTGCCTTGTCACGATCGCGGCACCCCGCGCCGCCTATGCAGAGGCCGTGCAGCAATACGACTACCAAGCCGGCCGTGTTTATCAAGCGCGTACCGGCCTGGGCATCACCACGCAGATCGAACTCAGCCCCAACGAGAAGATCCTCGACTACAGCACCGGCTTCAGCAGCGGCTGGGAGCTCAGTCGTCGTGAAAACGTGTTCTACATCAAGCCGAAGAATGTCGATGTAGATACCAATCTGATGATACGCACGGCCGTCCATTCGTACATCTTCGAACTCAAGGTGGTCGCCACCGACTGGCGCACGCTGGAGCAGGCACGCAGCAGGGGCGTGCAGTACAAGATCACGTTCAACTACCCGGGCGACACCTCCTTCGCAAAAGAAGCCAGTAAGGCTGCGCAGGCACCGGAGCTGAACACGTCCCTGGTCAAGGGTCGTGATTACAACTTCAACTACGACTACGCGACGCGATCGAAGAAGGCGCCATGGCTGGTACCCGTCAACGTGTATGACGATGGCCAGTTCACCTACATCAAGATGAGCGACATGAAGCAGTTCCCCACTGGGAACTTCCCGTCCGTCTACATGCGCGAAACGGCCCATGGCGAGGACTCCGTGGTCAACACGACCGTGGAGGGCAACACCATCGTCATCCACGGCACGCACCCCTTCTTGGTCATTCGCCACGGTGACAACGTCGTTGGTCTGCGAAGGAACACCGCCAAATGAGCCAACACGAAGAAGATCAGCAGGGCGGCGGCCAGGACATACCGTCACATGGCCGGGGCGACAACGCCAATCCGTATGTGATCCAACACCATCAGCAGGTGACGCCGAACCTCGATGCGAGTGCTCCTCAGCTGAAGTCCAACGACCTGCGCCGAATGAACCGTAATGCGATCGGCATGCTGGCCTCGCTGGCCGGTATGCTCGTGATCGGTGGCGGCTGGATACTCTTCTCCGGTAACTCGCAGAAGGAAACAAAGCCGCAAGCTCAGAGAGAAGAGACCGTTCGCGTACCGGAGGCGCCCAAGGCCCCACCCTTGCCGCCTGCCCCGCCGTCGGGGCAGCAGGTGGTGCAGCAAGCCATCCCCCTCGGCCCGCCATTCCCTCAAAACAACCGCAACGCTGCCCCGACGCAGGCCAGCCCTCGCGAACCCACGCTGCTCGAGCGTCGCATTGCCGCGGCGGAGCGTGGCTCGGCAGGCGTAAACGTTGAAGATAATGTGGGACAGGCCACGCCCGTTGCCGGCGACGGCATGGGATTGCCTCCGGGCATGATGATTCCCGGCACGGAGAATCCCGACGATGGCACCAACCAGTTCCGGATGCCCGCCAACTCGGCATACGCGAACATCAAGGCGCTGCCTAATGTCTCGAACGCCCAGCCGCTGACGCATCCAGACAGCCTCATGCTGCGCGGTACCTATATCCGTTGCGTGCTGGAAACCCACATTCTCACCGACATCCCAGGTTTCACGTCCTGCATCGTTACCGAGCCGGTGTACTCGTTCAATGGCAAGCATCTGCTGCTCCCCAAGGGATCGAAGGTACTCGGTAGCTACAGCCAAGAACCCAGCGGTCCGCGCGTGGCGGTGATCTGGGACCGCATCGTCACACCGACCGGCATCGACGTAAGCATGGCAAGCCCTGGCGTGGACAACCTCGGTGGCGCTGGCCACCCGGGCTACTACAACGCCCACTGGGGTAGCCGCATCAGCGCAGCACTGCTGATCAGCATGCTCAGCGACGCCTTCAAATATGAGGCCGCCAATCATGGCCCAAGTACCAACACGATCGGGGCCAACGGCACCGTGGTACAGGAGCCATTCCAGAGCAATACGGCGCAGACAGTTCAGGACTTGGCCAACCAAGCCGTGCGTCGTGCGGCCAATCGCCCGGCTACCGTCACCATCAACCAGGGCACTGTCGTGACCATCTACGTCGCCAAGGACGTGGACTTCACCGCCGTGCTAGCGCGCTACTGACTCTTCCCGGCAACGACCATGGCCGAAGAACCCCTCGTCGACATTCCGAACGAATTCCTGGACTACCAGTACTCCGTGCTGGGCATCCGGGAGTTCATGGCCTCGTCCGAGGTCACTGAGATCTGCGTCAATCGCCCGGGTGAGCTTTACCTCGAAACCGGCGGCCGTTGGCAGAGGGTGGAGATGCCTTCGCTCACCTTCGAGCGAGCACGCCAGTTCTGTACCGCCGTGGTCAATGAGAGCAACACCGGACAGCGCATTACCGACATTGATCCGGTAGTATCGCTGACCTTTCCCACCGGACAGCGCGCGCAGTTCGTCATTCCCCCTGCGGTGGAGGCAGGCAGCATCTCCATCACGATTCGTCTCCCTTCCAAGCAGACCAAGACGCTGGCGCAATACCAGGAGGACGGCTTCTTCAGCGGAATCCTGGAGGATGCACGCGGCATCAGCGAACAGGATCGCGAGCTGCAGCAGCTGCGTTCGCAGCGCCGCTATGCGGATTTCCTCCGCCAGGCCGTGCTCAACAAAAAGAACATCGTCGTGTCCGGTGCCACCGGCAGCGGCAAGACGACCTTCATGAAGTCGCTGGTGCACCATATTCCGGCCAACGAACGCCTTGTCACCATCGAGGACGCCCGCGAGCTGTTCATCGACCAGCCCAACGTGGTTCACCTGCTGTATTCCAAGGGTGGCCAAGGCGCGAGCAACGTCACCGCCAAGAGTTGCATGGAAGCCTGCCTTCGCATGAAGCCCGACCGCATCATTCTCGCGGAGCTGCGCGGCGATGAATCGTTCTACTTCATACGCAACTGCGCATCGGGCCACCCTGGCTCCATCACCAGTTGCCACGCCGGCAGCACCGAACAGACCTGGGACCAGCTGGCCCTGATGGTGAAGGCTTCCCACGAGGGCTCCGGCCTCGAGTTTTCCACCATCAAGCGCCTGCTGATGATGACCATCGACATCGTGGTGCACATCAAGGCGCACGCCGGGCACCGCTACATCACCGGCATCGACTTCGACCCGGGCCGACAGGCCGATGGCAACCAAGGATAAGGGAGACGCGGATGATGCCCATCGCCAACATCGCCAGTTGCCATGACCTTGCCGTTCCGGCAGAGGTCATGCAGCACGTGGTCAATGTGGAATCCGGCAACAACCCCTTCGCCATCGGCGTGGTCGGCGCGCATCTCCAGCGGCAACCGCAGAACCTGGGTGAAGCCGTCGCCACCGCGCGCATGCTGGAAAGCCAGGGCTACAACTATTCGCTGGGCATCGCACAGGTCAATCGCTCCAACTTCGCAAAGCTCGGCCTGGACTCGTACGAAAAGGCCTTCGCGCTGTGCCCCAATCTCGTGGCGGGCACCCAGATCCTTGCCCAGTGCTACACACAGGCGAGCGGCGACTGGGGCAAGGCGTTCAGCTGCTACTACTCCGGCAATTTCGCCAAGGGTTACGAAGACGGCTACGTGCAGAGGGTCTTCAGCTCGATGGGGCAGCCCTTGCTGTCCGCCTTCGCACCGGCCAGAGCCATTCCCATGCGGCTCGCAGGGGCGAGTCGCACGCGGCCCATGACTGCCGCGGAATACTTGGTCCGCCTGCGCAGCTCGGCCATCGACCATGCCGGCGCGGCAGCCGTGAGCGATATCGCCCAGGGCATGATGCCGGACACTCAAGCCGGATCTTCCCGGCAGGAATCGATGAATACGCCACCTTCGGTCCTAGACATGCCGACGACTGCCATTGAGGGCACCCGTTTGCCGGCGAATGCCATGGGTACGCAGCGGGCATCCGCAGAACCGCAGCGTTCCGCCCCGAAGATCCCGGGAGCGGCAGTGGTTGGCACGCTTCTGCCCGTCGCCGGCCCGGTCGCCACTTCGCCGTCGATTTATGAGGTATTTGAGCCGCAAGTACGCGGGCCTAACGGTCCGCTGGCGCCTGCGAAGCAGGAAACGGCTGAATTCAAGCCCGGCTCTGATCACGCGGACGTTCGATTGGGAGGGCAAGACGACGCCTTCGTGTTCTGAAACCCGATTTTTGCCGGTGAAGACCGGCGACGTCACGGCTCGCGTGGCGCCGCAGCTCTTACCGGAAACCATGCGCAATTGGCTCCGCTACGGCGGAGTCACTGCAGCACCCCGGCAGGGCCAAGGCTACGGACGTACCGCGAGGCGAGGCGAGGTGCGCACTTCCAACCACTCTCTTGATCGATCGACTAAGGAAAGACCCCATGGCAATCAAACCCATCATCAACAACGCCCAGCGCAAGTGCATGCTCGACCGCGCCGTAGTCCTGTCTATTGCTGCCGCCATCATGCTTCCCAGCATGGCGTTTGCCGATGCCACCGCCGAGTCCAACCTTTGCAACGTCCTGACCACAGTCAACAACCTGCTGAACTACGGCTCGGTGGTCATCGTGACCATCGCAATCATCTTCTCCGGCTACCAGATCGCCTTCGCGCACAAGCGCATCGGCGACGTGGCGCCCGCGCTGATCGGCGGCGTGCTGATCGGCGCGGCTGCCCAGATCGCCAAGATGGTGATCGGTGGTTCGGGCTCTTCTACCCAGTGCGCTGCCCAGTCGCTCAACACCACAATGCTGATCGACCATATGCACTCTGCGATCAACTTCATCCAGCACTATGCGTAAAGATGTGCTGTTTCGCGGTTGCACGCGCCCGCCCATGTTCATGGGCGTGCCTTACGTGCCCTTCTTCATGGGGGCCGGTGGATGTCTGTTGATGGCGATGTACTTCAACCTGCTGTTCCTGTTGCTCACGCCGGTGGTGATCTTCGTGATGCGCCAGATAGCCAAGCGGGACGAGATGATCTTTCACCTGCTCGGCCTGCGTTTCCAGTTTCGCACCCGCGTGAGGAACCTGCCGCTGCACGACGGCATGTGGGCCTTCACTCCCAATAACTACCGCGCCCCCCGCGACCGAAAGAAGTAACGGCTAGAGGCACGCGCGACGGATGCTTTCGCCGCGCGTGTCCCGGGCCGGAGTTCAAGCGCCACCGATCCCAAGCCTTATCCAACCGACACTGGCAGTTGCCCATGTTCACGCCCGACGCCCCCATCAGTACCTTCATCCCGCTGTCCACTCATGTATCGCCGACGGTGATCAAGACCGTCGAGGGTGACTACATGATGACTTGGCGGCTGGAAGGCCTGCCCTTCGTCGGACGCGATGAGTGGGAACTGGAGCACCGCCACAATACGTTCAACCGCATGCTTCAGACCTTGCGCGCGCCCGATTTCGTCAACGTGGCGTTCTGGGTGCACGACGTACGTCGACGTCGCCACCTGCGCGACGGCAGCAAGTTCGACCAGGCCTTCAACCAGCAAATGTCCGACCGGTATTACGACGCACTGTCCGGCCAGAAGCTGATGCAGAACGAGTTGTATCTCACGCTGATCTACCGGCCAACAGCCAGCGCCAAGCGTTTCAAGAACAAATCGTCGGACGTCGGCCAACTCGTGTCCGAGCAGACCCATGCCGTCGCCACAGTCAACGAACTGGCCGGCAATGTGGAGGCTGTACTGAAGGACTACGCGCCCTATCGCCTTGGCATGTACGAGGCAGCCAACGGCCTCGTGTTTTCTGAAACACTGGAACTGTTCGGCTACCTGCTCAACCGCATGGACGAGCCCGTACCTGTGCTGTCCGCGCCTGTATCGGCGTACCTGACGATCAGTCGGCTGCGCTTTTCTGCCAAGAGCGGCGACTTTGCAATTACTACGCCTGGTGGCGTGAACCATTTCGGCGCCATCTTGAACGTCAAGGAATACCCTGACGGGACCTACCCCGGCGTACTGAACGGCCTGAAGTACCTGGATTTCGAATACGTCATCACGCACTCCTTCAGCCCGATGGGTCGCCATGATGCGCTCAAGGCGCTGGACCGCACCAAAGGCATGATGATTTCGTCCGGCGATAAGGCAGTCAGCCAGATCATCGAGCTCGACCATGCCATGGACCAACTTGCCTCCGGCAACTTTGTACTGGGCGAATATCACTTCTCCATCGCCGTCTACGCCGCGAGCCAGGAGGCGCTTTCGCAGCAATTGGCCGTGACGCGCGCGGAGCTGTCCAACGCTGGTTTTGTCTCCGTGAAGGAAGACTTGGCCGTCACTGCGGCGTTCTACGCGCAATTCCCGGCCAACTGGAAGTACCGAACGCGCCTGGCCAACGTTAGCTCGCTGAACTTCCTGGGCCTTTCACCGCTGCACAATTTCGCTACCGGCAAGAAGGCCAACAACCCCTGGGGCAACTGCGTCACCACCTTGCAGACCACCAACGGCCAGCCGTACTACTTCAATTTCCACGCCACCCACCCAAACGAGAACTCGCTGGGCGAGAAGGCCATTGCCAACACCATGGTGATCGGCAAGTCGGGTACTGGCAAAACGGCGCTGATCAACTTCCTGCTTAGCCAGGTCCAAAAGCTGAAGCCCACGCCAACCATCTTCTTCTTCGACAAGGACCGTGGCGCAGAGATCTTCGTGCGCGCCTGCGGCGGTAACTACCTGGCACTCGAGAACGGCAAACCCACAGGTTTCAATCCGTTCCATTGCGAACACACCGAATCCAACACCCAGTTCCTGGTCGACCTGGTCAAGGTCTTGGTGGGCAAGTCCATCTACAGTCCGCGTGACGAGGAAGACATTCACCGCGCGGTGGAGAACATACTGGACACGCCGGTGCGCTTGCGCACCATGGCCAACTTCCAGAAAAGCCTTCCGAACTTGGGCGACGACGGCTTGTTCATCCGCATGCGCAAGTGGACTGCAGGACATTCGCTTGGCTGGGTATTCGACAATCCGGTGGATACCATCGATCTGCAGAAGGCGCCGATCATCGGTTTCGACTACACCGACGTGATCGACAACCCGGAAGTCCGCGTTCCGGTTATCAACTATCTGCTGCACCGCCTGGAAGAACTCATCGATGGCCGTCCGCTCATCTACGTGATGGACGAATTCTGGAAGATCCTCGACGGCCAAGGCGGACTGAAGGAATTTGCCAAGAACAAACAGAAGACCATCCGCAAGCAGAATGGTCTTGGCATCTTCGCCACGCAAAGCCCGGAAGACGCACTGGCCAGCGACATTGCCGCCTCGCTCATCGAGCAGACGGCGACCATGGTGTTGCTGCCCAACCCCAATGCCAGCCGCGAAGACTATGTGGAAGGTCTCAAGCTCACCGAGGCCGAATACAACGTGGTGGTCAGCTTGGACGAACGTTCACGCTGCTTCCTGGTCAAGCAGGGGCACGCTTCGGCCGTATGCCAATTGAACCTGCGCGGGATGGACGATTCGCTTGCCGTGATCTCCGCGTCCACCGACAACATTGACGTCATGCATCGCGTGCTGGATGAAAACGCCCACGCCAACGGCGTCACCGTGGACCAGCTACGCCCGGAACAATGGTTGCAGCACTTCTATGACGAACGCAAAGGCAGTGGCAAAGGCAAATCGGGCCCCATTGCGTCTGCAGCGCGTCAGCGTGCTGGCTCGTGAAATCCGACTCCCATTTGACAAAGGTAACCACCATGATCGCCAAGCTCATTCGCCGCGTCAGCCAGCCTTATCGTACCGCGCTGGCCTCGCTCGCACTCGTGATGGCAGTCGCCGTACCCAACAACAGTTCGGCGGCCATGACCGTATTCGACCCCATCAATTTGGCCCAGAACATGAGGCAGGCCATTGAATCGGTGAAGTCTAACCTGACCCTCACAAGCCAGCTTACCCAGTTGATGACCACAGTCGAGACGTTGCAGAAAACCTACAGCACCATAGAGAGCACGATCGGCAGCTTGGGTCTCAACCTGCTTCAAATCGATAACCAGCTCAAGGAAATCAGCACTGCCGACATGCAGGCACAAATCCAGCAGGAATGTGGTGGCCTTGACCCCGTCGGCGCCATCATGAGTTTTGCAGGGTTCGATATGAACACCGACGTGCGAACCCAGCAGCGCAAGGTGTGCCAGCAAATCATCGAAACCCAGACCCATAAATACAACACGGCGGTCAATATGCTCGCACACATGAACGGGTATTCAAACACGCTCAGGAAGATCTCCGACTCCTTCGCGACTATTGCCAGCTTCGCGTCCGGCGACCGCCAGGCTTTGACGTACCACACCAACGAAACGCTGTCCGCCATGACCATGGAAATGAACAACGCCGAGCAGATGATGAAGGCCGACGACGCAACCATTGCCGCACTGCAGACCCGGCAATCGCAACTGGCCAAGGTTGCATTGAGAGGCAGCAGCTCCATGATTGGCAACGCAATGCAAGGGGTCATCTTCGCCGCTGCGTTCTCCGCCAATTGACTGAACCGCAGCCGCAGCATTCCGACCCCCTCGAACACCTGTTGCTGTCAAGGGAAACGACGCGTCTAACGCCAAGGACCGGATGATGGACTCCTATTTATTCGCGCTCACCTACCATTGGCTTACCCGGCATATCAACGATTTTGCGCTGGGTGCGGCTGCGCGCCTCACTGACCAAATCACCAGTCTGTGCCTGATCCTGGTCACTATCTGGGTGATGATTCGCGGCTACCGCTTGGTCACCGGCGCCTCACGCGAACCGCCAATGGTGCTGGTATCACACATGATCAAGGTCTCCCTGATCGTGTTCGCCGCCAAGACGGCCTCCCTCACCGGATCGGAGGTCTACCACTTCCTTAACACTACCTTGCCGCAGGAAGTCAATTACACGATCGCCGGCTCGACCAGTGAACCAATCAATCAGATCGACCAGAACCTTCTCAAAATTTCGGCCGCCACCAGCCTCATCGATATGGTGCAGGTCCCGAACAATGACCCTGCCCTGGCAGAGGAAAAGGCGCGCACATCCTGGTTGGCAACCATTGGTATCGCCGCTCCTGCCATGACCGCCGGCGCTCTTTTGCTGATGTACCAGATCGCTATGGCGTTGCTCACCGGCCTGGCTCCGTTTTTCATCCTGTGCCTGATCTTCGATGCATCGAAGGACCTGTTTCGACGCTGGCTGATGTATCTGCTGAGCACTTTGTTCTCACTGGCCATGCTCAACTTGGTCATTTCCTGGGTGCTCAGCCTTACCGTGGCCATAGCCGAAGCCACTTGGACCACCGACACCCTTGCCCGTATGACTGGGCTCAGCTCACAGGGCTTCAACACTATGGCACTGCAACAGGGCGGCATCGGCCTGTTGATGACGGTGTTGATTGTTTCCACCCCGCCGATGGCCGCCATGCTGTTCAACGGCACCATGGGTAGCTTCTCACCTTACGCCACGGTAAACGGGGGTGGCGGTAGCCGTGGTAGCCAACCCGGCCCTCAAGGTCAGCCTCCTGGGAGTTATGGTGGCCATAGTACTGGCGTATATACACACCCGCGAAGCGAGGCAGGCCCAGCCTACATAACCCAAGCCGGCTCTAGTCGCCAATCAGGTGGTTCATATCCAGGCAGCATCGTCAATGCGGACGCGATGAAGCCAAACCTTCCGAAGTGAGCCCGCGCTAATGGAAGAACTTAACCTGACCCTTCCTTTACTCCTCTACCTGCTGCGGCTCTGATGCTCAGGACACAGGTCTATCCATGTGCGCCAATGGAACCGGCAGAAGCGGTCGTGGATCGAACCGATCATGCCAATGCGTCGCCGCTATGCAGCAGTGTTGGAGGACGCAAGCACACCGCAGTCAAGCGAGCCGCCTCCCAATGAGAAATTCGTGAGGTGGCAGTGCGATTGGCGGAGTTCGCGGATTCCTCGGCATGGCCACCAATTATGACGATCCAGGCTATCGCGGAAAGCAGCACCTCATCAGATTGCAAAGAACGGTGGCACAAAGTGCTCCACGAACGTCCCCGATGACAATTCTTGCGAGCAATGCTTGCAACGCAATGGCGGTTACAGCGTGACAACAGGGGCACATTAGATGAGTTGATCAGCAGAGCCACAGACGAAGCAGCGCGAGACAAGAACTGCCATGTTCACTACACAAGAATCGCAGCATGACCTTAAAAGCACGCTGCTTAACGTCGTTCCCAGGCTGGATATCAAACCTCGCCAAGAACGCGCCTGGGCGCGATGGCGATAGCCAATCCAGCAATTTTGAATAGCAAGGATATACAGCGTGGTCTGGAGTCAAGGAGCGTTAAAGGCATGAAAGCTATCGCTATCATCGTCAGCCTGATCGGCATGCTGGTCATCCATCACCTTGCACACGCGCAGGTCTATCCCTGCTCGGGGAAACCCGGCGAAGTCATGGTCGGCCAGCAGCCGGCCAGCAATGGTGTGGCTTCCATTCCTCTTTGCCGGCGAGCGAGTCAAGCGGCCGCCCCAGCCCCCTCCCCGGCAGTGTACGGACCCATGATCGGCGTATACGGCGCTATCGCCGTCGACGACAGCGCCCACACGTACAACTATGTTTCGGGACAAGACGACTTCAGAACCGCGAAGAAGTCCGCCATGCATAAGTGCGTGGAGAATGGGGGAAAGTCCTGCCGCGTATTGGTCGCATTTGGGGGGCACGCATCTATCGTCGCCGATCGTGACGGCGAATTCTTCGTTGCTACTAGCGACTACCTAGCAAAACAGGCCATACGTGATGCCTTTTCAAGTTGCAATAAGAAAAGCCGCAACGGTGGATGCACTCTGCTCGCTCCGCCGATCATCAACAGCATGTTCCAGTCACCCGAGACTCTGGGCGCCTTCGATGTCTTAGATTTGCTGTATGGCCCTGACAAGGAAGGCAAAATGGGTTGGCAGGAAGCTCTCCAATTGGGCAAGGACCTCAACGCCCTGTCAGCCTACATGGATACCCGTATTTACTGGGCAGCCACAGCGAGTGATGGCGAAGCCATTTTCGGCGCATATAACCGACCCGATCAGCGCAGCGCCGAAACCGCTGCGCTGAAAGACTGTGCTGGAAAGGGCTGCAAAGTGACGCAGGTGTTCAAGAATACTTGTGTGGGGATGGCGTGGCCAAACCACAAGAAGCCTGACCTCCTCCTTGAAACGACTGAGGATACGGCCCCCGCCGCCGCAAAGGCGCGCGCCCTTGCCCAATGCGCCAGCAAGTACGGTGCCTGTGATGTACAGGTGCGCTGCTCGGGACGCATGTATCCCAATAGCAATCCGGATGCATCGGACAAACCTTCGCAGCAGTAGACCGCCACGCAACGCTGCAAATCAGCTGGCTAAATCGATTGTCAAATCCACTACACCAGCTACACCTACGCAACTCGCCTTGAACAATTTCCATTCGAAGCGTCATCGTGAGATGTAAGTGCATGAAGAAGATCACTTGGGTGTTCAGCGCTACGTTCATATGGCCGATCACAGCCCTGCATGGAACTTCCCTGAACCACGCACCTCGGAAAGAGGTACACGCTCAGACACGGCAAGGAATGCCGTCGACTTGAACAAGCCAGACAGGAGCTTTATTCATGGCTATGGACCGGGAAACAGAAGTACTAGACGCTGCAGTGGCAGCAGGCATCACCTCGCTTTGCGAGATGGCGAATTTCATGACGTCGACGACGCATGAATCCCTCAGGCTGAATCAGCTGGGTGAAGATTTCCGGTACACCGCGGAAATTGAACAGACCCCGGTAAGGGCCGCGTGGCGGCACGGAGCGGCCGAACCAGAACAAGCCTGCAAGGAAGCCTTGCGGGGCAAGCCTGAGCATCTGGCCGAGGGCTACGTTTTCCTCAGAAGATCGTGCAATAACCCAACGAATGACGGGGAAAACGCAAGGAGAACGGGTCCGTGAAGATCAGCTGCAGCCTATTCGCTCTCGGAATGCTGGCGCTTTCCTTCGAAGCCCCCGGGCTTACCGCGGAACTGGGTACAGAAATGCGTATAGACGAACCGTCACGGGGCGGCGCAGCGCCTTTGCCACAATCCGGCGGAACGATGTGCGCCAAAACGGATGAGATCGTCTTCTCGTGCCCGTTGGATGGAGGCAAGAAGACGGCATCGATGTGCGCCTCCGGCGACATTGCCGGCGGTACAGGACGTTTCTACTACTCCTACGGCCACGGAGGCTCGCCGGAGTTGGTATATCCGGCCTCGGGCGAGTCGCCGCGCAGTGCGTTCACGCGCACTCACCTCGGCTTTGCCGGCAATACCGGCGGCTATGCGTACGGCTTCAGCAACAAGGGTTTCAAGTACACCATCTATTCCATTTCCGGCGAACGCAACCTGCAGAACGGCGGCGTGATCGTGCAACGCGCTTCCGACAGCAAGGTTGTGGCGAAGATGTCATGTCAGGCGGGGAAGATCACGGAGACGGAAAGCGATCCGCTCATCGATGCCACGCTCAAGTGGAAGAGCGACAGCGCCATCGAGTCCAACGGTCTGCCGACGCGCTAACGCAGCTGCAACAGGGAAAGGCGGGAGAAAGTTACGAGCATGTCATCCAAGGCAAACGCAGACTTCCTGATGGAAAAGGCCACGCAGGCCGGCATCAAGAACCGGAAGGAACTGGCCAACTTCATGGGCCAGATGCAGGTGGAATCGGGTGGCTATAGCCGCATGAGCGAGAACCTGGGCTACTCCGGCCAGCGCCTGCTCGAAGTATTTCCCGGGCGCAATGGCTTGCACGACATCGACACTGCCAACCAGATCGCCGCCGCTGGCCCGGAGGCTGTCGCCGAAGTCATCTACGGTGGTCGCTGGGGTAGGCGAAATCTAGGCAATACCGAACCGAGCGATGGCTGGAAGTATCGCGGCCGCGGCTACGTGCAGCTCACGGGTCGCGACAATTATGCGCGGATCGGCAAAGAACTAGGACTCGACCTGGTCAACCATCCGGAGCTGGCCGAAGACCGCGACATCGCAGCCAAGATCGCGCTCCATTACTGGGAGTCCCGCGTCGTACCGCATGGCAATCAGAAGGATGTCACCGGCGCCTGCCACGACATCAACGGCGGAGAGAAAGGCCTGCACGAACGCAAGCAAGCCGCCACCGCTTGGGAAAACAAGCTCTCACGCGGCTACGTGCCCGACGGCCCGGACGCATCGGCTCGTGGACATCACACCGAAAACACTCGGCATCTGCAGCAGCTGCTCAATGACCACGGCTACCAAGATTCGCATGGCAAACCCTTGAAGGTCGACGGCGAAATTGGCCCGCAAACGCGGCATGCCATCGAAGCCTTTCAGCGCGAACAGCAACTGAAGGCAGATAGCATCCCCGGGCGGATGACGTTGGAGCGCCTGGAGACTGTCGTACAGCGGGCCAGGCGCGAAGCGCCCCGGCTCGACCAACCGAGTCATCCCGGTCACGCCATGTATGGCGAGGCCTTCGACGCAGTGACCTTGCTGGACAAGCAACACCAGCGGGCATCCGACGAACGCAGCACCAATCTGGCTGCGGCACTGGCCGCATCCGCAAGACAGCACGGCCTATCGCACATTGACCATGTGGTACTCAGCGACGACGGGCAGCGTGCCTATGCTGTGCAGGGCGACCTGAACTCGCCGTTCAAGCGCATGGCCGAAGTTTCCACGTCAGAAGCCATCGCTACATCCATCGCTCGCAGCACCGGCGCGTGGAACCAGGCCACACCTCTGTCCGTGACTGCATCGACGCAGCCATCCCGGGATCAGGGTACGCAGCAGACGCTATGACTAGGACAACACGCGAAGCTCCCCTTCGCGGTGCGGCGCCAAAGAGATTCCGAACATATCGACGACATCCCCGCCCTACCGAAGCTTTGCTATCGCTGCCAGCAAACGCTACCTGTGCTTCTCGTCCTGGCCTCCTCCGCTTTGGGTAACCCCATAAAAACAACCGAAATCAAGCAGAACCCGACCCCGAAGCAGCGTTACGAGATCAGGCGCAATATCCATGATGCGCCTGGTCCGTTCGACACTTTCCGTGCCTTCGCCAACTATCGCGTCACCAATGCGGGCTGCATTCCGCCGACGCCCGTCACCGGCATTCGCATCGAACCGCAGGAAGCGCTGCCGATGACGCTCACCAAGTTGCGGGACGGCGTCCACCGGGGCACGGTCTACGCGGACCAGTTCATGGACGGGGACTACTACGGCCTGGGCCTCTGCAACTGGGAGCTGGGCAAGGTGGACATCATCGCCACCGCCTTGGCGTACATTGCCGGCTACAACATCCGCCTGCTGCCGATCATCCAGAGTATGGCGCAGTTGGACGCACCCCACAGCAAGGAGGTCTACCGCTCGCTTATCATCAACCACGCGCTGCAGATCGTGTACGCACCGCGGGAGCAACAGGATGCCAACGACTACTCCGGCATGCTCGGCTACACCACGGTGCGCAAGGAGAACGTCAGCAGGGGCAAGAACGACACCTCGCGCAGCCATACGGAAGAGCGTCGTGCCCTGATGCTGCCGCAGAAGCTGAAGTCGATGGGCCGGGACCGCGAGGTATTCTTCTATGAAGGCATCCTCCATCCGGTGATGTGCGACAAGATTCGCTACTACAACGATCGCCATTTCACCGCACGCCTGCTGCCCAAGGTCGAGGTCCCCACGCTGGCGATCTGACCCGTACACGGACCGATGTCGCGCTGCCGGCATCCGTCCGCCTCCACGGTTTCCCCATGCTTTCTCGGGCAGACTGCAACCGCCAGCCGCCGATGGCGGCGTTGCCTATGGGGACATCATGGCTCGGGTGCTGATCAAGCTTGGAAAATGGATAGCCGTCGTCGTACTGGTATTCCTTCTTTCGCTCTTGGGCATCCGAGCATGGGATTCGCAACGCGGCGACCCGCTTGCCCCCTGGCAGACTTTCGTGCCCGATGAGCTGACGCCATCCCAGCTCGACGCCACCGACTGGCGAGGCTATCTGGCGGCAGAGCAACGAGCGTTCGACGAGGTGAAGACCGAGGTCACGGACAAGCTCGATCCGTCCGAGCGCGTTGCCAGCAACAGGTACTACGAAGGTGCGTCGATGTACCCGGGGCATTTTGCGCACGACTGGAACCGGTCGTACGTCCTGGAGCCGGCGGGAAAGCCCGTGGGGGCCGTGGTACTCATCCACGGCCTTACCGATTCGCCCTATAGCCTGCGCGATATCGCCGAGCTGTACCGTGCCCATGGTTTCGTCGCCATCGGTCTACGCGTACCCGGCCACGGCACGGTGCCAGCCGGGCTGACCAAAGTGGACTGGACCGACTGGCTCGCTGCCACCCGCTTGGCCATGCGCGAGGCACGCCAACGCGTAGGCCCCGATGCGCCGATCCACATGGTCGGCTATTCGAACGGCGGGGCGCTCTCGGTGAAATACACGCTGGATGCGTGCGAGCACAACGCCTTGCCCATGCCCACCCGGCTTGTGCTGCTGTCCCCCATGATCGGCGTCACTCGGTTCGCGCGGTTCGCCGGGCTGGCCGGCTTGCCAGCCATGCTTCCGCGTTTTGCCAAGGCGGCCTGGCTGGACCTGCTGCCGGAGTACAACCCGTACAAGTACAACTCCTTCCCGGTGAACGCGGCGCGGCAGTCCTACCTGCTCACCGACGCCATCCGCAGTCAGGTGTTGCGCATGGCCAGCGACAAGCAGCTTTCCCGCTTGCCGCCCATCTTAACCTTCCAGTCAGTGGTGGATGACACGGTAAGCGCCTCGGCCGTCATGCGCACGCTCTATGCTCATCTGCCCAAGAACGGCAGCGAGGTGGTGCTGTTCGACGTCAACCGCAACCATCGCTTCGACACGCTGCTCAAATCCAGCTCGTTGACGGCGCTTGGCCGCATGTTGCCCCAAGGGCCACAGGCCTATCGCTCCACTGTGATCACCAATGCCGCCATGGATGACGACCATACCGTCGCGCGCACCACGGATGCCGGCCAGACCACGTCCACCACAGCGCCACTGGCGCTCCTGTATCCGTTCAACATCTTCTCGTTGTCGCACATCGCACTGCCCTTCCCGCCCGATGACCCGCTCTACGGCACACAACCGGATATGTCGGAAGACTTTGGCATTCGTCTCGGCGTGGCAGCACCTCGTGGCGAACGCGGCGCGTTGATCCTCAATCTGAACGACCTGCTGCGCATCAGCTCCAATCCGTTTTATCCCTATGTTCGCGAGCGCATCGAGGCGCTGCTGCCCGCAGAAGCAGCATCACCTCCGCCTAAGGCGACACCGGTTGCGCCTATCGCCCACTGACCATCGAACGGCGGAGGACACGGGAGCGTGGGATACTTGCCTCCATGAACCTTCCCAACGCCCTACTCGATGCGTTGAGCGCGCACTTCCCCGGCGACACGATGTCCGTCGACATGGCCGAGCGCCTTGCCTACGCCTACGACAACTCCCGACGCAATGCGATGCCCGATGCGGTGGCCTTTCCCACCACGCATGAACAGGTCGAAGCACTGGTGAAGCTCTGTCGCGATCACCGCGTGCCGGTGATCGGGCGAGGACGCGGTACCAATACCACCGGCGCCACGGTGCCGGTGGACGGCGGTGTGGTGGTGAGTTTCGAGCGTATGAATCGCATCGTGCGCATCGATCCCGACAACCGTCTCGCCGTGGTGGAACCGGGTGTGCTCAATGGCGACCTGCAGCAGGCACTCAAGCCGCACGGTTTCTTCTGGCCGCCCGATCCGACCTCGTCGCCCTGGTGCAGCATCGGTGGCAACCTTGCCTGCAACTCGGCCGGGCCGCGCACCGTAAAATACGGCAGCCCGCGGGAGAACACGCTGGGCCTGCGCGCCGTGGCCGGTACTGGCGAAGGTTTCCGTTGCGGCACATATACAAGCAAAGGGGCTACGGGCTACGACCTGACGCGGCTGCTGATCGGCTCGGAAGGCACGCTGGCGTTGATCACCGAGGCCACGCTCAAGCTCACGCCCAAGCCGTCGGGCCTGCGCACCATGCGCGCGACCTACAGCGACGTGGGCGCGGCAGCGCGCGCCGTGGCACGGATCATGGCGCAGCCGGTCACGCCGTGCGCGCTGGAATTCATCGATGACGTTGCCTTGAAGCTGGCACGCGATCACGGCGGTGACAGCGTGCCCGTGGCAGGCGCGATGCTGATGATCGAAGTGGATGGCGAACCAGACACGCTGCCGAGCGCGGTGGAAGCCGTATCGCGCGCGGCGCGCGGTGAAGGGCTGGAAGAGCTTCGCATCGCGGAAACCGCCGAGGAAACGCAGGCGCTATGGTCGGCGCGCAAGGCGCTGTCGCCGGCACAGCGCACCATCTCGCCAAACAAGATCAACGAGGACGTGGTTGTACCGGTCAGCCGGCTGCCGGAGCTGGTCGATGGCATCAAGCGCTTGTCGAAGAAACACGATGTGCTGATCGTCAGCTTCGGTCACGCGGGCAACGGCAACCTGCATGTGAACCTGTTGCCACGCGACGACGCCGAGCGCGAGCGCGCACATGCCTGCCTGGCGGAAGTGTTTGCGCTGGTGATCGCGCTGGACGGCACTCTCTCGGGCGAGCACGGCATCGGACTGGTGAAGCGCGAGTTCATGCCGCTGGCGCTGCAGCCGACGACGTTGCATTTGATGCGCAACGTAAAGGCGGCATTTGATCCGGACGGGATTCTCAACCCTGGAAAATTGTTGCCGTAAGCTGGCTCTGCCGTAGGAGCGCATCCAGTGCGCGATCGGGGCCTGAATGCACTGATGAGCGTCGAGTGGCCCGATCGTGCACTGGGTGCGCTCCTACAAAAGCAAAGCGGCGCGGCCTTGCTCAGTAGTCGCGAATGTCGAGCATGATGAAACCGCGCACGCTGTAGCCGCTACCTTCCGGCCACGCCAGGGACGCAAGTGCGCGATCGCCAGCGGCCCAAGGTGCATTGTCGAGCAACACTTCGGCGCTTATCTGGCCATCATCGGCACGGCGATGGAACAGGCGCACCCAATGCGGTTCGGCGCTGAGCGCCTCTCGCTGCAGGGCTTCGCGCAAAGTGGGCAGGATGTCCTGCGGCACCGCGACGTCATCGCGACTCGACAGCCACGGTGCGACGAACACATCCCAGGTACGGATGCCAAGTTCCCAACCGTAGGTCTGCAAGCGCCGTTCGTCGGTCACGTACCAGCAGGCTGCGAGCAGCACGTGGAACACGCTGCGCTCGAAGGCTTCCAGGGCGTTGCGACATGCGGCTTCGCCGCTGCCCGTGCCGGCGAAACTTTCCTCGATGTGCCGCTCTTCACTAATGACGATATCGACGTCCAGACGTCCGGGTTGGCCGCCCGTACCCTCGGTCCAGATGGCGCGCACGGCCGGAAAGTCGCCATCGGTCATCAACCAGTCCTCGTCAGGCTCCAGCTCGACGCCGTGACGTTGGAAGAGACGCAGGAGGTATTGCTGTAGCGCGGCGTCTTGCATGGAAAAAACCTCGGTCAGTTCGCGCGGGGACGCCACAGCAGGTGGCGAACGATCATTGCGAGCACCAGCACCACCACGCAGGCGCCGTAGCCATAGAGCGCCGGCAGTACCTGTTGCCAGATCGCACCGCTCGCCGGGCCGTATTGCCCGACGGCAGGTACGCTGGCGGTATCGAACGCGGTGCTCGCGCATTCCACGGCGGCAAAGGCGGCCAACAACAGTGCGGCCAGGTCAAAGCTGCGGCGCGCGGGGGTACGCGGCAGGCTCTTGGGATAGGACCAGTACGCCCAGCCGAGAATCAGCAGCCACGGCGCCAAGAGCAGGATAGCCAGGTAACGCATGCGTCAGTTCACTCCTTGGTTGCTGGCGCCTGGCGTGCTCATTCCTGGGCCGCCAGCTGATCCAGCGCGCCGCGCAGGCGATTCAGCGCTTCGTCGCGTGCCTGTTCGCCCTCGTAGTCAGGCGTGGTCGCCACTTCTTCGCCATCCAGCTCCAACGCGAGCGAGAGCGGCTGCACCTGCACCACGGCGCTGGTGGCGCCCAGTTCCTTGATGCGCTTTTGCAGCGCACCGGCCGCCTTGGGATCGGTAAACGAACGGGACAACAGCAGCTCTTCGCCGTCGCCCGAGAACAGACGGAAGCGGAAGCTGCCATCGGCATCGCGGAAGCTGGCAAAACGCGGCGGCTTGCCGGATCTGGGCACAGGCTCGGCGGCAGCCGCTTGCGGCGCCACGGCCACGCCCGAACGCAGACCGATCGCATCGCGCAGCTCCGCGATCTTGGGTGCCGCGATCGCGCGTGCCTTCTTGGCGCCTTCCTGCAGGATTTCTTCGATGATGGCGGGACGTGCGATCAGAGCGTCGTAGCTTTCGCGCATCGGCGCCACATCGACTTCGATGCGTTCGAACAACACTTGCTTGGCCTCGCCCCAACCAATGCCGTTGACCAGCGCTTCATGGAACGCTTCGGACTCGGCTTCGCTGGCGAACGCGCGGAAGATGGTGAACAGCGAGGAGCTGTGTGGATCCTTCGCTTCCCCCGGCAGGCGCGAGTCGGTGACGATGCGCATGATCGAGTCACGCAGGTGCTTCTGCCCGCCCGAGAACAGCGGAATGGTGTTGTCGTAGCTCTTGGACATCTTGCGGCCGTCCAGTCCCGGCAGCGTCGCGACCTGCTCTTCGATCACCACCTCCGGCAGCACGAAGAACTCGCGGCCGTAGATGTGATTGAAGCGCTGCGCGATGTCGCGCGCCATCTCGATGTGCTGGATCTGGTCGCGGCCCACCGGCACCTTGTTGGCGTTGAACGCGAGGATATCGGCCGCCATCAGCACGGGATACATGTACAAGCCCGCTGTGACACCAGCGTCGGCGTCCTCCCCCGCTTCGGTGTTCTTGTCCACGGCGGCCTTATAGGCGTGCGCGCGATTGAGCAAGCCCTTGGCGGTGACGCAGGTGAGGAACCAGGTGAGCTCCGGAATTTCCGGGATGTCCGACTGGCGGTAGAACGTGACCTTCTGCGGATCGAGGCCTGCCGCCAGCCACGTCGCGGCGATCTCCAGGCGCGAACGCTCGATGCGCGCCGGGTCGTCGCTCTTGATCAGCGCGTGGTAGTCGGCCATGAAGTAGAACGCGTCGACGTCATCGCGCTTGCTGGCCGCCACGGCCGGACGGATCGCGCCGACATAGTTGCCCAGGTGCGGCGTGCCCGTGGTGGTGATGCCGGTGAGTACGCGGGTCTTCATGAGCTCTCGTTCTTGGTGTTGTTATGAATATTGATCAACGGATCAGCGTGGACTTGCCGAACAGCGATTCGACCAGGTCCACGGCCAGGCGCGCGGTCTGGTTTTTCTTGTCGAAGGCGGGATTGAGCTCGACGATATCGAGCGACCCGACGCGGCCGGTGTCGGCGATCATTTCCATGCACAGCTGTGCTTCGCGGTAGTTCGGGCCGCCGCGCACCGTGGTGCCCACGCCAGGCGCGATGGTGGGGTCGAGAAAGTCCACGTCGAAGCTGATGTGCAGGTGCGTGTTCTCGTCGACATCCGCCAGCGCTTCTTCCATCGTGCGCTTCATGCCTACTTCGTCGATGTGGCGCATGTCGAAGATGCTCACCTTCGACTCGCGCACAAGACGCTTTTCGTCCTCGTCCACCGAGCGGATGCCGATCTGCCGGAAGACATCCGGCGTGGTGGCAGGCACGTGGCCACCGACCTCCACCAGCTCCTTCGGCCCCTGCCCGCACAGGCACGCCACGGGCATGCCATGAATATTGCCCGAGGGCGTCACGTCGGCGGTGTTGAAGTCGGCATGCGCATCCAGCCAAAGCACGCGCAGCCGCTTGCCCTGCTCGCGACAATGACGCCCGACGGCGCTGATCGATCCGATGGCGAGGCAATGGTCACCGCCCAGCATGATCGGCAGGCGACCATCCTTGAGCTCGGCATAAATTGCCTCGTGCACGGCTTGGTTCCAGGCCAGCACTTCGGGCAAGTGCCGGTAGCCGTTGTGCGGCGGCTGCCACGGATTGAGCGGCCCATGCAGGTTGCCGCGATCAACCACGTCCAGTCCGCGCTTGGACAGCTTCGCGCCAAGGTTCGCCACGCGCAGTGCTTCCGGGCCCATCGAGGCGCCGCGGTGACCCGCGCCGATATCGGTGGGAACGCCAATCAGGGAAATTGCCTTGTTGACCATGCAGACCTGTCAGTGTGAAGGAGCGGAAACGGCCGAGCCCTCGCGCACCAGCGGCAACTGCTGCTGCCGCCAGGCGTTGAGGCTGCCGTCGAGCAATCGCACGTGGCTGTAACCGAGCGACTGCAGGGTTTCCTGCGCACGCGCCGCGCGCCGTCCCGACGCGCAGTACACCACGATCTCGCGGTCGCGGGGGACGCCCAATGCGCCCGCGCGGCTGCCGAGCTGTTCCACGGGAATATTGAGCGCACCGGCGATGTGGCCATCGCGGTATTCGTCGGCGTGGCGCACATCGAGCAGCAGTGGCGCCTGCCCCGCCTGCTGGCGTTCCACCAGTTGGGGCGCGGCGAGCGGTGCCTCCGCGGCCATGACCGCGCCTTGCACCGCGAGGCAGACAACCACGAAGCCGGCACCTTGCCACAGGCGTCGTTGGAGCAGATTTTTCATGGGCAGAACGCTGGTGGACATGCGATGCCTAACGTCACGGTCGCCATCGACAGGCGCTTGCGGGCCCTTGCCGGACTGGCCAGGGAACGGCCTCGAAGTATAGCCGCCGCCCGCGGTGGAAATGGCTTCCGGGCCAGTACGTCCGGCCGCGGCCGGCCATCGCACGCGCCTGAAGCCTGGTCCGGGTTTACCGCACGCCGTTCTGGAATCGCTGCCGGAGGTAGAAGAGCAACGTGGGGTGATACCACTGCTGCGACGGCCCTTCGCTGGAATACGGCGCGAGACGGTTCTCCACGGCATCGCACAGGGCCGACCGCATCATCGGAATGGCCTTGGCCATCTGGTGGATCGGATAGGTCACGAAATTGTCCGTCGTGCCAACATCGATCGTCGACTGATACAGGATGCCGCCGGTGTCCACGCCCTCGTCGACCATGTGCACGGTCACCCCGCAGCGCCGGCGGTCGTCCATCGCCAGCGCCCAGTAGCCGCCGTGCACGCCGCGGTAGGCGGGGGTAATGCCCATGTGCGTGTTGATGAACGGCGCTTTGATCGAGCCCAGCAACTTCTTGGAGAGAATGCGCGTGCCGTTGACCACCACCGCATCCGGCGCCAGCTCCTTCAGCAGACGGATCACTTCCCGCTTGTTCGCGCTGTCGACCCTGGTGACGACGCGCGGCGGGATCGGCGAGTCATCCATGTCGTAGCGCTGGATCAGCTGCTGCACGCGCTTACGGGACGTGCGGCCCAACCAGCGGCTGTAGAGGATGAAAGCGAGCTGGCCAAGCGTCGTGCGCCAGCCCAGCGTCTTCGCGCGGTACTTGATCATGCTCCGGGACGAAGGCTTCTTTTCCAGCACCACCGCAGCGATGTCGCAGCTGTCGCGCAAACCGTTGTA
Source organism: Dyella jiangningensis (assembly GCA_000632805.1). GTDB lineage: Bacteria > Pseudomonadota > Gammaproteobacteria > Xanthomonadales > Rhodanobacteraceae > Dyella > Dyella jiangningensis. The sequence continues at coordinate 3,590,619 of CP007444.1, forward strand.
CATCAGCTCCGTGGACAAGCCTGGGCCTGCCAGTATCACGATGCGTGGTCTAGGCGGCACGGGTGCGCTCCAGCTCCGCGGAGATCTCGCCCATGTTCAACGACTGCATGCCGTAGCGTTTTTTCAACTCGCCGTAGTATTCGAGGATGCGTTCCAGAAAGCGCTGGTTTTCCTCGATATGCGCGCCGAAGTTGTGCGGATGCCACCACAGGTGGAACAGGCGATTGTTGATCGCCGCATGGCGCATCGCGCGCTTGATGCGATGCAGGCGCAAGCCATCGAGCCACGCCACCGACGGCGAATACGGCCGCAGGAACCGGCTCGAAGGAATGTTGAACGGGCGACTCTGCGCGCATTCCTCGAAGCTGTAGGTGTTGTAGCCGGTGACGTTGAGGTAGGCATCGACGAGACGCAGGCCGCGTACCAGCGGATTCTGCTGCTCCTGATTCCTCGGCGTGTAGAACGGCGCGTATTCGTTGCCGCGATAGCAGCGGATACCGAGCTCCTCCAACACCGGCAGGTACGCCGGATTTCCCTGGTTTCGCGGGAAAACCAGGCTATGCACGTCAATGCCCCGCGCCCTGGCCGCGTCGATGGCGGCCTTCAGGTCCGCCTTGAACGCTTCGGCGGTCTGGCCGGGCTCGAGGCAGTAGTAGTGCGAAAACGTATGCGTGCCGATTTCCTGGCCCGGATACCGGCGAATCAGCTCGATCACCTCAGGCGCGAAGTGATACTCGTCGTCACTGCCCCAGGCGTGCTCGTCGATGTAGCGGTAAGGCGAGAGTTTTGCATTGCTGTAGGCCGGCGTATCGCTCGGCAGCTTCGTGCGCAGCTCGGCGACATCTTCAAAAAAGATGAAACCCAACGTGGCCCAGGTGGCATGCACGCCATGGGCATCGAACGACGCGAGCATCTCGCGTATGGCCTGGCGCTCGCCGCGTAGATTGTCTTCGTAGTCCCGGATACTGCGCTTGTCGCGCACGCCCCAATAGAGCTCAAGATCCAGCGAGACGGTAAATATGCCTGGCATGAGGTCGTACCCATCCCATTAGTCCGTTTGTCAGCCCCCAACTGAGCTATCCAGCCGGCAATCGGCACCCATGTCACATCCCCGACCGGTCCAGCGTTGTCAGGGCGAACACATGGGATTGTTCGGGCCCGATCGTGAAGGCAGGCTGAGGCGCCTGACCTGCAGGCGGGGCCAGGTACAGGCTTCGCCCTGCCCCGGGGGCGCGACGCGACACGCGCCAGCGGCCGGCGCGATGCCTACCATGGACCGCGCTGCGGCCCGATGGATGGACGGGGGATATCGCCAGGATGGTGCCGGCAGCAGGAGTCGAACCCGCGACCTACTGATTACAAATCAGAATTAAAAACCCACGCAGACCGCATAGGAGCTAAACTTTGTAGAACATTATGCCCCTTTTGGGGGAATTGTGGGGGAATCCGTTCAATGGCGACATTTGAGAAACGTCCAGGTGGTTGGCGAGCCCAAGTTCGGCGCAAAGGTGCCAAGAGTATTAGCCGAACCTTTGATCTCCGCAAAGACGCTGAGGCCTGGGCCGCCGAGATCGAGCGCGAAATCCGCCGTGGCAATCTGGCTGTAGTCGATACGGCCACGACTAAGCTGACCTTTGGCGAGTGCGCCGACAAATACGCCGCCGGTCCGCTCACCTCGCTCCGCTCCCGAAAGACATCTGAATTGTACCTGCTAAAGGCCCGTGCCCGGTTCGGCCCCAGCTTCATAACGGCCATTCGCAACGCTGAGGTTGCGAAATGGAGGGATGCCCTTCTTGGGGAGGGTATGTCGCCGCGCTCCGTCGCCTACTGTCTATCGGTTCTGTCCACAGTCCTTACGTTTGCACAGCAGGAGCTGTCCGTGGCTCTGCCAGGCGGTAACCCCGTGAGCGCCGTACGGAAGCCCAGCCCACCCAAGGGTCGTGATCGGAGACTCTTGCCAGGTGAGCTAGTGGCCTTGCTACAGGCCGCCGATCGTTCGCGCGCCGTGGGACTGAGGCAGGCGATTGAACTCGCCATAGAAACGAGCATGCGCCTCAGTGAGATTGTTCATCTGGAATGGCGACACGTCGATTTGTCCGCCAAGACCGCGCACCTACCGGACACCAAGAACGGCGAAAGCAGGACCGTCGCCCTTTCGTCCGCAGCAGTGGCCGCCCTGTCTGCGCCGGCCCTATCCACGAAGCGTCGGGGCCGGGTATTCAGCAACTGGGGGACCAAATTCGCCCTCGAAAAAGCATGGGCAAACTGCCGGAAAAATGCCCTGTCAACGTACCTTGAGGAATGTACGGAGGCTCGCTCAGCACCGGATCCCGCGTTCCTCAACGACTTGCGCTTTCACGATCTTCGCCACGAGGCCACGAGCCGCCTTTTTGAGCGCGGCCTGGGAATCATGGAAGTGGCCAGCATGACTGGCCATAAGAGTCTCAGCATGCTGAAACGCTATACGCACGTTGACGCTGCGAGGCTGGCCGAAAAGCTCGGCTAGCTCATTTATAAGGAAATTAGGGAAATTATCGGGTCTTTGTAATTTCGATAAATTCGGTATAAATCGCGTCGCAGTCCCTAACCTTGGCCCTCGCTCAGCCCGGCTTCCAAGGATCTCATCAAGCACGCGCCGGGTTGCCATGACCCCAACTGCCCACGCCGTGCAAAGGAATGGCGTACCAAGCCCTGGGGGCGCAAGGGCAGAGCCAAAGGCCTCAACAATGTCATGCCCGCCGTCGCTCGCCCCGGCACACCCCGCCCGCGGCTGTGATCAGCCCGGCAGCTCCCCCGTCAGCAGGAAATCTTCCAGGCCTTCGCGGCTGACGATGCGCACTCCACGCTCGGTCGCCTCCTTGACCTTCTTGGCGCCGGCAGTGGCCCCTGCACAGAGCAGGAAGCACCCCACGGTCACCTTCGTTACTACCGTCACTCCGCCTCGCTTGGCCAAGTCAGCCAATTCGGACTTCTCCGCGTCCGTGAACCCGGTGAAGCAAACTTCCAAGCGCTTCTCGCGCTTGGCCGGTGCAGTAAGGTACACCTGATCCCAGGCGCGCTGGTCGGTCATGGCGGCGATATCTGCCTCCGCAACCCCGCGCTTGCGCAGGATCTTGGCCACTTTTTCCGAAGGCACGATGCTCCCCCCCCTGTTCGGACCTTGATGTTGTATCGGCGGGCGGTCTCAGCCCCTGAGCAGCCTCGGTGTAGCCTAATCCGACCCAGGCCAGTCGTCTGCCAACTACCGGGATGGCCCACAAAGCCAAGTTCAACTTGATGCCTATGTAGTCCGGATATCCTTGAAGACCTCGCTGATTTGTACGGCCGCTGCTCGACGATCGCCTAGGTCAACGAGAGTGTCCAGGGCGCTCAGTAAGATGCGCCCCATGGCGGTGGGTAGAGGCTGCGTCTTCTCGGAAAAGCGTTGAATAAGGCCGGCAAGTCGCGCAGGCAACGAAGAGCTATGCCATCCAAGAGGCATACCCTCACTGCGTCCAAGTACAAAAGAAAGCTGTGTGACGAACTGATCAACTGGGTAAGTATCAAACGCACGCTCACACCGTGTCACGAACGCCGAAGCAACGGTCTTGTTCTCGCCGTAAGTCTCCAGAATTGGTTCAGTGAGGGGGAGGACCCTTAACACTTCCTGCCAGTCGCCATTGGCAAACCTCGCCGCCCCCATGGCCTTCTCAATTGCAATGAAGAATATAGAACGGATCATGTCGGCGAGTTCTCTGTCGTGAAGCGACCCGTCGTTCCAACTTGCTCGCCTCCAGCTTTCGAAGGTCAGCATTCGCGAAACAATTTTTGTCAGCAGGTCCAATGGCACAGGTGGAAAGACATGCTCATCCATGATGTTGCAAGTGAGATGAGAGACAAACGAACCCGCAAGTGAGCCGAACACCTCGTCATCGCAATTGGCTGCTGGCTCGATGAAACGGCGATCAGCATCCGCTGGATCTAGGTGCAACGCGACTTTCGCGAGAAATCGAAAGAGCGCGCGACGCCACTCGAAAAGATCTGATGTTTCAGCTTCGAAAGACTCCCCATTTGAGTCATTTGCCCAGCTTGGATTGAGCCGCTCGATGGTCCATGCGACAAGATCATCGCACCAGAACAAGAACAGGTCGCGCCTTGGGGCGTCCGCCATGGCAACCGGCACCGGAATGCTGGCTAGAACCTTCGCGAGAATATCCGTTTGAAGATCAAGAGACGAGTGCTGCCATCGAACCCTTACCTCCTTACCGCGACGGACTCTGTGCAGGTAGGGACCATCAGAGGCCGGCACCCAAGCCGCAGGAAGTCTGGGCAAGGCAAAAGGTGGTTCTATCGAAGTACCTATGCGATTCAGGGCGCCTTGAATTGCGGTTCTGACGCGTTGCTGATGCCCCTTTTCATGTTGCTCAGGCGTTGCACTACGTGTAAGTCGATTGAATAGGGATAGTGAAATTGCAAGATCCAGTGCAAGCCAAGCGACATCTGGAAGACCGTCCCATACGCTGAGCATGGCCTTTAGTGCTTCGATCGCTATCTGATCATAGGGGTGTCCAGCAAGCTCAACGAGGGCCGCTTGAGAAGCCTGCTTCTGAGGGCTGTTACGGAGAAGCGCGCCCAGTCCGCGCACGGCGTAGAGCACCGGATGGTGCAGCAAGATCGATCCGCGAAAAAAATGATCGTTTGGAGCCTCTGCTGTTCTCCAAGCACGAAAGCAAACATCAGCAGCCCATTCAAAATCTTCGGCAGAGCCCGTGCCGCTGTTAACCACTACCGCTGCCACACCTGCGACTGCTCCTTGCCGCTCGAAGGCCGGGCTCGCGTGCAAGCATGCCTCTCCAAATAGCGAAGCTGAATCAAGCTGTTGAGCATTTCGAACAGCTTCATCCAGAGCAATTCGATCGTCGACAGTATTGTTCTCAAAGAATCTATGCACCCAATTCAACAACGTGAGGTGCCGGGCCATCTCCGACTGCCGTAGATTGATCGAGTCAATGTCTGGCCCTTGTGCCTTGGGATTGTCCAATTCGATGAGTATCTGCGAGCCATCTTCAGTCGGTGTCGCTCGGTAGTTTTCCCTCTTGCCAACCTCTGCCCAAATTGAAGAGGTCCGCTCCAAATAGCCAACCCTGCCTGCTACCTCCTTCTCTTCTTCATAGTCAAACGGCAGATCACTCGGAAACTGCGCAATCGCGACTGACGCGCGTTCACCCAAGTCTCCGCCCTTGAGAACGCATATCGAGGCCAACCAACGCAATTCATCCTGCCGAGAAGCGTGGCTATTTGTAGCGACCACCGCAGCGTAGTGACTTTTGTCCTTTGGCTGGAACCCGAAAAGATTGCTCGCCCCCCCAAAGTCCGACACTTTGCGTTGGATGTCCCATGCCCACAGTCGCTGGCTAGTTAGAAGCGGAAGGGTTACCTCGGAGCAATGCCTCGTCTCTAGCGCGAGAGCGGCGGCGACACCAAGTGCAGCAACACCGTGATGACCTTCAAGCACTTCCTGTAAGACTTCGTCCAGGAGCCGTCCACTTTTAGCTTCGTTGAATGCCCAGACTTCGAGTGCCATCAGGCCAGACCCGACGACATGAGATCCCCAGGTACCGCGCGCCCAGAGGTACTCATGTGCGCTGCCCCAAAAAGTCTGAGAACCCCAGGGGAAAATGAGAACAAGTGGTATCGGAGTGCCGCGGCGATCGTGGGCGACACGATGTAGCTGCTGCCAGGCTTCTATCGCATGATTGGTCAACAGCCTGACTAAGCGCCGTGCCTCATGGGGTGCATAACAAAACAATGAGTGAAAAGGTTCACGACTTGGAGCGCAAGGAAAGAAAGAGTGCAGTTCGTCGATGGATAGCGAGTTCCAGTCCTGGCTGCTAATCCCATTTCCAAACATCGAGCTCGCCGCTCTCCGCGCGACCTCTTCAGGCAATGGTCTGAGCATGACCTTCAACATCAACTCAACCAGCTGTGTTGGACAGGCTTCGCTGAGCACTCGTGAATAGGTTAGAACTTGATCGATAGTCGACTGAGACACACGATCCATCCCTTGCAAAATAGCAAGGTATTCGCACACGTCCACTGGATATGATCGGGCGACCCTGAGAAGTACAGCTCTCAGCCGCGACGTAAGTTCTTCGATCTGCCCTCTCTTAAGCCTCTCCCACTCGCCGCGATCGGGCGCAAAGTGAGAAGCATGTGCCCGCGTGTCGATGTCTATCAGCCAACCTTTGGCAAGCCCGATGATCTTTGCAGACACGTCATTGCGGATATCGGCAGCAGCGTTCTGCCATACCTCGAATACAGCCACAATTTCCGGTCGAATAGTTACCGGGATGTCTTCGATGTGGTGGACTAACCAATTGCAGAAGCGCCGCCAAGTGTCGAAATCAGACGGGTAAGCAAGTACATCTGCATAGACGAGCCGCTGGGCTAGGTCGAGATCTGGGAATATTTTGTTGTCCAGAGCGGCCGGATTAGCCTTGGTTTTTTCTGCTTGGAACCAGACTGCGAGCTTTGAGACGCGCTTTGCTTCGTCTGCCAGCATCGCCTCACTGTATGTTGATTCGAGCGAACCAAATGTGGGAAGCCCAAACGGCCCCAACATCCACGCGCGCAGCCACTGGGACCGCATACCGCTCGTTCCTTCCAGCTGGCGTAGATGCCTCTCCCAATCCTCGCCATCTTTGAGCTCTGCCTGAGAAAGGAGCTCAACAACGCGACCAAGAACTGGCGGCTCGCCGACTTCACGGATGACGTCTGTCCATCGCTCGTTCTTGGATACAAGCAACTGGAGGAATGCCCACTCGAAGTAGATATCGTGTACAAAGCGAATCGTCTGGCCGTGTCGAATCGGGCGCACGATCCCGTCTGCTTCTAACTCGACCAAGGCCTGGGGGTCTATGCCTACAGCTGAAATTCGCCTCCCCAATCGAGCGGCCCCAGCTTGCGCGAGTTGGATCAGGGCATTCTGGCGGTAGCCCGCACGAGCTGCCTCCGCGCCGTATCCGCCCCCAAGCCACCACGCGGTAGCGAGCTCAACCTCTGAACTGGGGACATTGGTGTCCGCTGCGTAACGCCTGATGAGCACGGCGGCGAAGAATGGTCGACGAACGATCACCTGGACCTGGGCAGAGCCAAAGAGTAGTGATTGCAGGGCTGGTCTTTCTTTGGCGAGAATTTTTGCTTCAAATTCGTCAAATCCACCAACATCGATCAGCTGCGCACCTCCATCGAAAAGGCGCGAAGGCAACCACGTTCGTAATGGTTCGATCCCGGTGTCTCTGACCGTGACGACGACCCGCCAATTTTCGAGAAGAGACGAGTCGAGGATCGTATTAAAGATGTCGAGCAACACTCCTCGATTGCGTACCTCGACTCGATCTATACCATCAATGAAAACAATTGATGATCCTGCTGCTGATAACTCGACAAGGAGCTCCTCGAGCGGAACGCTCCCAAGACCGTTGCTAGTAGCGTACTGAATCCATGATGTGCCACTAAGCCGGTCGGACTTGATGAATAGCGTTGGTCCTTCCGTCAGCGCTTCCTCGACTAGAGACCTTAGAACTACGGACTTGCCTGTTCCGGGCAAGCCGCCAATTTGGACAAACGGTGTTCGAGCTAGTGCTTCACGTGATGCTTGGACGAATCGCTCTCGCGGTATATTCACTCCGGAGATGGTGTTGACAACTTCCGCGGCGGCGAGTCGTGATTCAGCCGTTATTTGAGAAAGCGCTTGATGTAAGGATGGCGCTCCATCAAGTTTGAATGCGCCATTTAATCTGGCGACCAATGTTTTCCTATCGAACGACGCGGCTTGACCTTCTGCAACACGAACCAAGGCTAGGAGACGCCGCCATAGATCGTCCGCGCGGTTTCGATCAGAGTGCCTGAGACAGCCGGACAGATTCACAACAGTTTGAGCCTCTGTTGTAGAACCTTCGTGCAACATCTCAAATCGCATCAGCACGAAGTGTGCGAGCAATCGATGACTAGCTGCGTCCAATTCCTGTTCTGGAACGGAGCTTGAAAGGATGAATCGGACGTGGTCAAAATGATCGCGCTTGTCTCCCGCGACGCCATCGGTATGCAGCTTAGCGACGAAGCTCTTCGAGTCACTTTCAGCCCGCGCCCATTCGCAAAGCGTTTCAAAGGTGCGCTTGCTACTGTCGGCGATTTCGCCTGTGACAGCACCGACCCTGTCCAGATCCGGCGTGAAGCTCTCTCCCGTCAATGTCGTGTAAGCGCGTAAGACGGTCTCTCGAAAGTCAGTGTTAGAGGTTGAGCTGCTGATGACGATTTTTCGCTTAACCTGTAAGCTAAGTCGCGCCTGATTTCCATCAGGACTCACCCCTTCGATGATCACATCGTCCAAGGGATGCCCTAGCGCCCCCTGCTGCACGGAAAGGCGCTTCACGACCCTGCCAGGCAATCCTGGAGCAGTCGTCTCGGCAAGAAGTGCCGAGGCGTAGACGGCCGCTACGCCATCCTCAAAGGTAAATCCGGCGCCTCCAGTGAGTTCTGGGCTGGCAGCGTTCGCGAGATCTTCGTTTGCCATTGGCTCTCCGAGCCGTCTGGGGAACATGTTGTAGCCCCTACTTTCTCACGATCGCCTCTCTTTAATCACGGAAGCGCCGTGGCCGGTCCTGTCGCTGCGCGCAAGAAGTGCGCCGAATAATTGGTGTGACACATCGGATACCTCCAAGCCCCGACCATGAGTGATTCAGTTGAATCGCTCATGCTTGCGAGGGGGCGCACCTCTACCGTTGAGCGTTCACCAAGCGCTTGGCTTCCCTCAATCGCTTGTCGTAGTCCGATCGGGTCACCCCATCGATGCTGCTTAATTCCGCCAGAAGCGACTGAGCGGCCCCGTGTACAGCACGGTAGCGCAACACCAGGCCAGGCAGCAGGGCGCATGCGGGCAGGGGGTTCGGGACCAGTGAGCCGTCAGGTGCCAGGCACGGTGAGATTGCAATGGCATGATCAAACTTCGCCATTGCCTGCTGAGCCTCTTCCACCACCCGCGCATCACTGTCGAGCGCAAGGCCCAACTGGATCTGTGTCGTGTTCATGGACACTTCGACGTTGTTGGCACTGACGTCGGCGATGCTTTGGTGCAGCGCCAACAACTGCTTAATCTTCGCCACCCCGGCATCTCCGTAGGCCAGGGTCTTCTTGCGGCGGTTTTCAGCCTTGTCGAGGCTCCACGCGGCCTCTTTGTCCAGGAACCGCTGCAAATTGCCGGCTAGCTTGGCCGTTTCGGCGTCGGCCTCTTTGGCCTTGGTCACAGCCGCATCGGTGGCCGCAAGATTCTGACGCTGGTTGCCCAGTGTCTGCAGCATGGAGGCATATTGCTCCTCAGTTTTTCCATCGAACTGCTCATGGGCGAGCTGGCCATCCTTCTCAACCCACGACATCGTGATCACACCTGGCGCCCAGGTGGCGTTGCGATTGCTATGGCCAATGCCCTCATCAATCGCGAAGGTCACGTGATTCCCATCATAGAACCCAGACACATTCTGGCTACTGGAATTACCCTTGCCTGCCCTCGTGATCGATGTGCTTTCAAGCGTCCCCGTGAACTGCCCCGGGGCGGATTGGGTCAGCCGCAAGGCCTCCACGAAAACCTGGTCTGTTGAGGTTACGTGACCGAAGGCGACATACGTGCCCGAAATGCTCGTTGGGCTCGGCGCCGGTGGCGCAGGTGCACCCACGTTGTCACCGGAAGGCCGTCCACCCGAGCACGCGGCCAGCAAGCCGCACCCGATCACCAGGATCCACTTGCTCATGCCCCTTCTCCCCTGTCTGGCCGGCTGATGATAGACGAGCCACTCCGCCCCCTGGGCGCTGCTGCTGATCACTTCGATGCCGGCGACCTGGAAGGCATCGACGGGCTTTCCGGGTTGCCGATACATCAATATCTTCGGAAGCTCGAGACCGTCCCCTGGTCAGTGGGGCGCGCGGCGCGGTAGGCCCAACCTTCCGCGTGCCACCACTTCTCGCCACAAGACGGGCAACAGAGGCTGGTGATCCATCCTTCGTAGGTGTCGGTCGAGGCCCAATGGACATCAGTGGGAATGCTGTCTAGGCAGCAGATGGGACGTGGGTCGATCATCGCTTTCTCCGGTGGGTTTCCCGGCATGAAAGCGTCACGACCAGATTTGGGGAACCAGGAGGCGTCGCACGAACCGAGACGACTCCCCCTTACCTTCCATTTGCCGACTGGAGACACCCCCAGCCCCGGTCGGGTTCCGCCCCTCTGACGTGGAAGCGGAGGAGCCCTCGTCGCCCTAGCGAGGGCTTCATTTTTGTGTGGGGATGCCGACAGTCACTTACACCGGCAGGAAGCCGGTTGCCAAATGGAGATCGTGAATGTTCAAGTCTGTTGCTGTTGTTGCTCTGGCCCTGGTGGCCACCGCCCCGGCGTTCGCCCAGAACGGCGGGCGCATTTTGCAGTTGGAGTCACCGAAGGCCTATAAGGCCCTCAGCCAGGACGCCCGCTATGCCTACATCGCGGGGGTGCTCGACTTCGAGGCTTATTCCCAGCCCCAGATCTATGCGTCGATCGAAGGATGTGTGCACGCCTCGTCCCCAGATCAGCTCGTTGGGATCGTGGATAAAGCCATGGCCGCCCTTCCGACCCTGGACGGCAAGGCGATGCCGGAGCTTGTGCACAACGCCATCGTCAAGGACTGCGGGAAGCGCTAATTTTTGACGTATCATGAGGGCCCCGCTGGGGCCCTTTTTATTGATCAGGGACGCATCCAATGACGGACACCCTCATCTGATCAAGGAATTGTGTATCAGATTGCACCGTACCGTAGCTTCCCTGTCTCTACCCCAACACCTTTGGGGACCAGGGGCAGCGCAATGCAACCTCGCTGCAAGGCTTCCTGGACGTCTGACTAGTCCTCGACCTGGTTCTTCGGCTGAGGCTTAGGGCACGTGGTCCGCAAGCCGTCGATGTGCTCTTGGAGGCCGGCAGGAATGTTTGCCCAAAGCGGGTCAAGAATGAAATCTATACCCTCGCGACGCGCTTGCTTGGCAGCAGGTACGAAGTCGGCGTCGCCTGCCATCAACACGATTTGATCGACCTGCTTTTTGAAGGCCAGCGAGGCGACATCGATGCCGATACGCATGTCTACGCCTTTCTGGCGTGTGCTGACAATCACTTGGTCTTCGGTCAACTCATCGAACTTAGTACGTCCCTTCAGCAAGGCCTCGATGACATCGGGTTTGATGGTCCATTGGACTTGCGGGGACAGGTGGCCGAGGCGTAGTGCGACTTTGCGCTTCACACGCAGACAGCTGTGCAGCTCGTTGCGGAAAGTGGCTTCTTTCGACAGAGAAAAGTCGACCGCCTTTTTTGTCAGCGGGTGGTGCATCTTCTTATCGAGTGGCGGGCAGTCGTAGAAGAAAATCCGGTACAGCTCCCGACGCTCTCGACTCGGGGCCGAGCCGTTCCTCTTGAGGGGTGGGGTGAGATGCAAACAGGCCCAGCGATGGGCGCATTCGGCGGCGCGCTTGGCGTCCCAGTGGTTTTGCGGCTCGATCGAGCGGAAGCGCTTAATAAAGTACGCGCCGTCGATGAGGATGGCTGTCGGCATCCTAGTTTCCCCTGCTTTTTCTGAGCTTCAGATAGCAAAACGCCCCAGGGTTCGGCCAGTCCGGGATGAGGTGGACGGCGTACTGCCAGGGGCGGGATGACCTATATTATGAGTTAGGGATACCTAAAGGGCAACTTAATGGTTTGTAACCGTTAATTGTGAGCTAGTGCCCTCCCCTTCGGGTCGCTCTCTCCCGCTGTTTATCAAGCCAGGCAAGGCCTGTCCCTCCGGGCTACCGACCATGCCAAGGGCGGTCTGCCACCGGCCATGTAAATCCTGTTCGGTAGCCTCCCCCAAGGTCGAATAGTCCAGGGATAGGGGCTCGAACAGTGGTTCTTGTACCGCGACGCCCAAAGCCCCCTTATGAGCCTACGTCTGCGAGAAACCGGGAAGTTCACTCTTGATAACCGTGATTATCATTAGCCCGATCTTTAACGGTGCAAAACGCGCTTCTCGTACAACCAGTCTTCAGGTGTGATTTCGCCCGCCGCCCGATACAGCGGCCGTTGGTGGCTGTCGAACAAGAACCGCATGCGTGATGCGTCTTGGCCGACAAACAGCCACAGGAATTTCCGGTCGAACTGAAATTTGGATCGGAACGGATATGTAGGCCCATCGTGCGTGTCATCGCCGAAGGCGTCGAAACCACGCAAGATCAGCAGCGTCGGCACTTGTCCGGGGCCACTATCGGTCGCTCCGCGTTGCCATCCGTCGAGGCGCTCTGTGATGGCGCATAGTCGCTCAACGGGCGCTGGCCGCAAGTCGATGACTTCGACCGAAATGCCCCGTACGGTGGCTGCTCGCGTTACCGCGTCGACGACGACCAGCTCCGCCGCGTCCGATGGACACACCAAGCGCGCGGGCGTACTAAACGAGGGAGCCAGATGATGGATGAAGCCGCCTGCGATCTTCTCTGCGATCGCCTCGACCGTGCGTGTCGCGGCACGAGCCGGCGAGGTGCCAGGTGACTCAACTGAATCACCCGGGTGTAAGCCCACGTCTGGTGAGTCAGTTGACTCACTCCGGTGGCAACCCGTGCCTGGTGAGTCAGTTGACTCACTCGGGTGGCACCCCGTGCCTGGTGAGTCAGCTGACTCGCGCGGGTGGAGCGCCGTGCCGTGTGATTCAACTGAATCACACAGGTGTCCCCCCGGGCCTGGTGAGTCAGCTGACTCAGAATGTTCGAGGCTGGCCAGGTTGACTCGGTCCGGATCCTCACCCGAAGCCTGAAGCGCACTTTCAATAAATACCTGAAGGCGATGAATGCGCCCCTTCAGGATCATTTCCATGGCCGAAGTTCCCCCAAGCATTGGGTTAGGCGCGCGAAACCACTTCTCAGCTTTCGCAGCATCCCTTCCCAAGCCGATGGTTACCGCATTGGCAAGGTGTGCCAGTTGCAAAATAAAGTGGTCGGTCGTCATAGAGGGGGCACCGGATTCGCGAGTCCGTTGGACTGCCTCGGCCAGGTCCTCTGCGGATAGCGCAAACCAATCAAGTACTCGGTCGCGACGTGTGGCCCCGTTTTGCGCGAAGCCAAGCGGATCCAGGCCCTGAATTGAAATGGTTGGCTGAGAATTCACCACCACTCATCTCCATTCCTCGAGCCCGCTACCTCGCGAGCCAGCTCAATGACCACCGCAGGGTCAGTCGCAAAACGTTCTGCCGGTGCTTGCATCTCACCGGCTCCGTCCAATAGCTCTGAACTTTTCCCATATAGCCAAAATGCACGCCTCCAGCCGCCTCGATCTGCCTCCTGCGTAAAATCTTCACAGAACGCCAATGCTGCAAGCAATGCGCGAACCTCGGCATGTCGTAGCTGCCCATACTGGTCGAACTGAAAGTCGGGATGCACGAACTCACGCGCCGGGGCGGACCACACCCCAAGCAATTCACCAGCGCGCCGCTTGTCCCTAGCCCATTGCGCCCCGTTGCCAGCCTCAACGCCATTGCGCTGAGCGACACTGATCGAATTTGGCCAGTGAAGCCGCAGCAGTTCGTCCCGAATCTCAATGGCCGCCAATCGCGGATCCATCTGCATCCTCCATCTACCAGTCAGCATCCGACGGCATGAAATCGTCACGCGCAGCCTTTATTGCCAGCGTTGGCGCGCTTGCCAGGACGTCTGCCGGACGCTTCCCGTCTAGGGAGCGCCTCCGTTGAAAAAGCCAATTAATGGTGGCCCACTCGCCAGTGTCGGAGGGGATCACGGCAAGGATCTCTGCCATCACGGGGCGAACATCACCCGCCGCCACGTCGAATTGCACGTGCGGGTAAAGGTAAACCCCCTCGATCGTCACCCCTGCCAGCTTACGGGCTACCCGCAATTGTTCTGCGGTACGCCGCCGCCCTGCCTCCATCAATAGGTCATTGACCTGGCTCTCGGACAGCCATGTCTCATTGCCCAACAACCGCGCGCGCCGCTGGGCGCCCGCCACCTGAGGGCTAGGCAATGCTGCAGAATGTGTTGACTTACGCATATCGACATCGCTCCCATCGCTAGAAGGGCCGCCTGATTGGCGATTATCGTGATACCAACAAGCAATGTCAGGATGGGAGGCAAGCCGTCATGAATATGATCTTCAGAGTTGCCGTCGATGCAGCGGCTGAATCGATACGGGAAACCCCGCGTCACTACTTCGCTCCGATTGTTGCTGCTTACAGGTGGATCACCAGGGCACTCTGCCGGCCAGCCCCAAAGAACCCGGCAGGCTGAGATCAACCCTTGCCGTCTCAGAGAACGCCGTGTGCGGTTTGCAGCAGGAGCGATTCAATAGTGCGCGCGCCGGCACCCATTGTCGCCAATGTCAGCGGCGCGACCTCCGTCCCGTTGTTCATGTAGTCCGCCGGAGTGCGGAGCCACCTGACAGCTGCATCCACACTGCCGAATAGCTCAGTGGCGCTGGAAATCACAGCAATCAGGCGGGTCAGACGCTCGTTCTCAGCGTCGGCGAGAAACCCGGTGGCCTGGTCGTGCGGCCGTCGCTCGATCTGCTTGGGATGGGCGATCGCGGCCTCGATCTTCGACGCGAGTATCCGCAGGCCAGGCGTGTCACCCGTACCCAAACTGGCCACCGTGTCTGTTTGTTTCTTTGTTCGTTTCTTTGTTTCTTTGTTTCTTTGTTTCTTTCTTTGTTCTCTCATTGACTAGCCGAGATGACAGCCGGCAGTTTGGCCTTTTCGATCAACGCCATGTAAGGCACTGACAACGAGGACGCACCTTCTTTGGCGTAAGCCAACATAGCCATAAGATATGCGGCAACGTCGGCGAACGAGACGACCCTATCCCCCTTACTGGCAACTACTTCAAGACAAGCGGCATCCTGGCAATGCGCCAACTGCAAACTTTCGAAGGCATCAGCCGCCTTTACTAGATCGCGCAGCTGGGCCACCGCCTCCTGCACCAGCTCATCGGTCAGACGCTGCAATGCACCGGCGGGGAGCTCCGCGAGCGTGGCCACTAGGCCTGCGCGCAGGATGTCGGCCACTGAAATTGTTCGCACGTCTGACTCCCCGTCCTTCGCGCCGTACTGAAATTCCAAATCCTGCATTTGCGCGAAGCCGATGACATTGTTGTTATGCGACATAGCATCACTTCTCCTCACTGTTGGTTAGAACGTCAACGGCACGTTGAACTGAAAGCCGACAAAGCCGCTGTTTCGCTCGTAGTTCGGCACACCCATGATGCTGAGGGCGATGCCGCGCCGCGACACGACACGTAGCAAGCCAGCGCCGGCGAAAGGAGCCGCCGCCATTTCCTGTCTGCGATAGCCGGACACCAGGCCGCCCGCCACACCGGCATCAACATGCCAGCCGCTATGGAAAAGCTGCAAGCGAATGGGTGTGAAGTTGACCAGCGCGTACAGGCTTAGCCTAGAAAAGCTGTTCTTGTAAGCGCCCCCTGAAACCGACCAAGAGTCACTCAAGCGCGTCGTGATGCCCAAACCTGGATTGACTTGGTTGAGCGAGTCGCGTGCCCATCGTTCGGTGTGGATGGAAGCGAGGTTGAAATCCAGTGTGGCGCGCGGCGTGACGGTGTCTTCGGCAAGGGCAAGGGACGGGGCTGCCAGCAGGGCAATCAATGCGAGGCCGATGGCCTTGCGAGCGTACAAGCGCATGAAGATTCCTGGAACGGTGCGAGACGGATTGGCTCAATCCATCTCGCAGAAGTGGCGAAACGCAGCGGTGAGTCATGCTGCGGTTTGCCTCTTGGCCCATTCGACGCATCTAGCCCTTGGCGGGAGCTTCCGCGTAAGGCGTGACCTGTACCGGGGCCGTATCGCTCGGACCCTTCATGTAGAGAGTGAATGCCCGTGTCGCAGCCCTTCCGTCACCATCACGGCCCAGCCCTTGGGAGCCACTCACACATATCCTGTGCCAGCCCTTGCCTAACGTCGCACCTACCTTCGCGCTCGTTTCGGAGGTGTCGAAGTTGTGCATCGTCATCACAAGCTCGTCATCGATCCAAACGCCGCCTGCAACATCGCTGGATGAACTAGGGCGCCCATCACGGCTGGTCAGGTACAACGTGTGAGGCCCGGCTTGAGGCACTTTGATCCAGAACGCCAACAGGATCGAATCCCTGTCGAAATCTCTGATTGCCCCCGCCCATTCGGCCGGCGGCTGCAGCGTGAAGTTCGGATAAGGCGCTGCTAGGGTCACATGCCCAACCTCAGGCCAGACGTCGACGCCCTTCTCTTTTCCCAACAGCGAGTACTCCACAAATCCCGGCCGAAGGCGCTGCTGTGTGGCCGCCAGAAGAGTTCCGTCCGCCGCAGTTTGCGAAGGAAACAGCGCTTCATGACAGCTAGCAGCGTGAGGCGCAGCGGGCATCAAACCTACGGGCTCGCAGCCGTCCGGCCATTCCATTTTCTCCAGCAGTCCAATGGACCACGCGGGCGGCAAGTCCGGCGATGTACCTACATAGGTAGCCTTAGCCAGTGGTGCCATCGCTACGCTCGTAGGCGCCGGAGGGAGCGTTAGAGGGACAATAAGTGCGTTCGGCTGTGACAGCTTCGGCATGGGCGCACCAGTCAACAGGCCAATGGCTGAACCGATCAATGCCAAGGCTGCTACGAGGACTACGCCACCATAGACCATCCGCTTCCTTCTCGAGCTGTTCAAATGCATCGTTTCACCTCATCAGTACAGTGGTTGTGGAACACGCCTTGTCGCGCGCATCGGCCCGAATGCGCTGCGCGTCCACTGCCATCGCCGTCCTGGCGAAATCATTGAGCTAAAAAAAAGCCGCGAGCACTGTGCTCGCGGCCTTTGATGCGCAATGACGCGAAATGAAACGCTATTTGATCAGCGCAGAATGCTGGACGGATCAGACGCGTAACCAGCAACGGTCGACGACGACGGAGGGAAACGGCCGTCAGGACCCACCGTGAACTGCGCGACAATGTTTTTCTGCGCTTCAAAGGAGTGGGCCAGATTGCTTCGGGCCATGTTTGCGGCTTGTGCTACACCAGCCATGCCAGCTGCAAAAAACAGAGCTTTAATGATCATAGGTTTTCTTCCTTCGCCGAGTATGTGCGTGATCTTGAGCGTTGTTGATCGCACGGCTTGCGACTCACGCTAGGATTTCGCAATTGCGGCGAAAAAAGGTTTCGCCACATCACCTTCCGTTAATCGATCACCAGGAATAGCTTGCACCCGCTCCCACGGTGCGCTCTTGGCCGCTCACACCACCGCCGATATTCCATGCGGTGTGTCCACCCTCGGACACATGCTGATAACCGACACTCACGCCATTGTGTCCGCCGGCGAAACCAACACCCGCCGCGACGCGGTTGCGGTTGGCCAGATCTGCACCGGCGAATGAAGCCACCATCTGTGCCTGCGCCGTGCCCATCGCTTCGGCCGTGGCGATGCGATCAGCGAGCCGGCTGACGGCCCAGTCCGTGTACGCATTGGCTCTTGTCAGCGTCTGCTGCGAACTGGCGTCGGCGTAACCTTTGGCAATCGCCAGTGCCGCTTCCACCTGCTGCGCGACCTGGCCAACGTTGGCGGCGTCCGTGTCGGCTACGCCAGCACGGACGTTCTTAAGGGTCGTGCCGTGCGCACCCTGTAGCGTCACCATGGAGTGAATGTCGTCGTCGTAATGCACGGCCTGGTTATCGGACCCGCCATTGATAGCGCCGGCGCCCGCTGCGCCGGTGTCGCCCTTCGGACCCTGCGGGCCAGTGGCACCCGCTATGCCCGTGGTACCCGGTGAGCCCTGCAGGCCTTGTGCACCAGTTGCGCCGGCCGCGCCGGTGTCGCCCTTCTCTCCCTGCGGGCCCTGCACCCCAGCGATACCCTGCGGACCTTGTGCACCCGTTGCGCCAGTTGCGCCGGTGTCGCCCTTTTCGCCCTGCCGGCCCTGCACACCGGCGACACCCTGCGTGCCTTGTGCGCCTTGTGCGCCTTGTGCGCCTGTTGCGCCTGTTGCACCTGTTGCACCTGTTGCACCTGTTGCGCCGGTGTCGCCCTTCGGGCCCGGGACCAACTGGATGTTGTCCACGCGGGCATTGACCGCGGCTAGGCCGCTATCCAACGCCGTCAGTGCCGAACCAACGTCGTGATAGGTACCAGCCGCGCCCACCGCACCAAGGGTGTAGGTCGGCGCAGACAAGACCCCGTTGATCACCATGGCCCCGCCTCCCAAGGCGTTTGCCATAGGGGTCAATTGGCCGACCGTTGCTGCGTCGCTTTGCATGATGCCGTCGGTGACGTTGCTGATTCGTCGCGTGGCCCCGCTGCTGCCGACTGTCACGACGTTGCTGTCACTCGTTGTGCTGTTTGCTCCCAGCGCGACGGAGTTCAGGCCGAGCACCGAGGAATTCGCACCGATCGCAGTGGAGCCAATACCGTTGACGTTGGCGCCGGCACCCATGGCGAGCCCGTTGTCCGTCCAGACGGCGGCGCCCTGACCGAAGGCCAGAGCATAGAGGCCCTGCGCACGGGCCATGCTGCCAATGGCCACCGAACCGATGCCCAAGGCTTGCGTGCTCTGCCCGATTGCGGTGGAGCCGGAGCCAGTGGCTTGCGCTCCATCAGCCTGCGAATGCTGGATGCACGGCCGACCGGTCCCCGTCGGATCGACGCACATCGCGAGATAGCCCGTTGAGTCCACGAGCTGAGGTAGCGACTGAGCGCTGGTGAGTGAACTAGCGACGGTGATAGCGATGACCAGGGCGGGTACAGCAAAATGTTTCATTGCAGGCACTCCATGTTCGAAAGTGGCCCGGCCGCGTGTGCGACACGGGTTCCAGCGCCGGTGTCGCACCCATGACGAAATCGCAATTTCACGGGGCAAAAAAAACCCCGCCAGGGACGGGGTTCGTGGATCGTTCGCTACCAGTGGCGCCGGTGTCGGCGGCGAAAAATGGCGTGAAGGATGACGGCCGCGATCAGGCCGGTGACAACGTAAGCCACGATGCCACGCAGCCCTATGCCGTGCATCGTCTCCCGGATGCCACCGTAAACAACGCCATGAACAATGGCCGAAATAATCATGTGCATCATCGAATCACCTACCCAGGTCGTAGTCGTCGCGAGTCACCACGGGCGAACGGCCGCCCTTGGTTGCCGTATTCGCACGCTCGGCGAACTGATCTTTTTCCATGGGCGCGAAACCCTGATCGAAAGGGTTTGGCTGCGGCTTTACTTGACTCAGGGTTTCACGCACGGCCCGATCTTCGACTTTGTTGTGGCCGTTCGCTTTGGCAAACTCGATTGCGCTGGTTTTGTCATGGCGGATACCGGTTTGCTCTAATGCCTTATCCAAATTCTGCGTGTAGACCCTCGCGTTGGCCTTGGCACGGGTGATGTTCACATACCACTCTCGCCATCCGTGTCGGCCTACTTCGGTGTTGTGATGAAGCCAGGCTGTGTCCTTGCCGTGGCCCTGCGATTTGAAACTGGTGTAGGTCGCCGCGTGATCGATCTTGAGCGCCTGGTCATTCGCCACGGCCACGCGCTGCGGCTCACCGTTGCCTTTGAGGTCCTGGATCAACAGCGTGGTCCGGTCAGCCTCGACGCGTTCGACTTGCGCGAACTGGCCGTTGATAACAGGTAGCTTGTCGCCATCGATCGTGGTGAGCCGGTGGTTTTCGGTGAATCGGATGCTGTCGCCGTTGGCGAGGCCTCTTGTTTCACGCTCGTATGCTTCCAACGACACGCGTTTCGGGTCCACCGTGACGATGCGTTCGGGGTTGCTCAGGTCGCGTAGCTTCAGGGTGTTGGCGTGCTCATTGGCCCCAATCACCTCGAACCGATCGCCTGGCTTCACCTGGTTGTCTTTTCCGGCGTCCATGACCTGGACCACGATTGGCTCGCGCGTCGGATCGGTCTGCTTGTACTGCACGGCCTGCCCTTTTTCCTCCGCCGTCATAGCCAGCTTTTTCAGCGTGGTTACTTGTCGGTCTTGCTCGCCGAGCTGGCCGCGCTCTCGCAGGACCTCACGGATTTCCCTATTGAGCGCCTTACGGTCGGCGTTCGTGCCCGTGATGATGATTGTGTGCTTGCGGTCCTCCGGGCTCAGTTCGGCGTAGTCGCGGGCCATGCGTTGGATAACTGCCCGATTGTCCACGCGAGCCGCCTCCCGCTTCGCGTCTCGATTGGCGTCCGGTTTCGCCATGGCCAGTCGGTCCTGCGCATCGCGCACTTCCACCTTCTCGATGGCGTCGAAGGCTTGCTTGAGCTTTTCCGCGTCCGGCTTGTTGCCCATGCTATCCAGCGTGGCGGAGACGGCCTGTTTGGCCATGCTCCCATCCGCCTGGCGAACGATCGAATCACGGCCCAGCGATTTGGTGGGCAAGTGGTTGTTGTCCTGCAGGCGCTCGAAGGTTTTGCCCGCCTCCACTGACTGGTGCTGGTTGACGTCGCCCAGCGACACCATCCGCGCGCCGGCCTTCTCGGCAGCCTTGGTCATCGCGTTGAATTCCTTGGTGCCAGACATGCTGGCCTCATCGTGGATCCAAAGTGCCTTGTTGCCTCGCACCGCCTCGCTTGAGGCTTGCTCCGCCAGGCGCTTCACCTCCTCGCTCCGGGCGGCCTCTCGGCCTTGGTGGATCTGGTGCTTTGCCCAAGCCTCCCGCAAGCCGGTGACCGGAGTGTTCTTCACCGCATGCAGCCGGTGTTCGGGCAGGTGACGGGGGCCGCGTGTGCGCACCTGGTCGCGTGACTTCTCTAGCAGAGCCTGCAGGCGCTCACGTTCGCCGGCCTGGCGCTCGCGATCCGCGCCACGCATGAGATGCTTGGCGTAGGCCGTTCGGAGCATGCCGGCTTTCTTGTAGTTGAGCTTGCCCTCGCCGAACAAACGCGTTTGGCGCTTTTCGGTAAAGACCACACCACCCTTGCCCTGCACATACGAGCCGACGCGCCGCTCGTTCTTGAACATAGCCTCTGAATAGATCCAGCCCTCACGGTCCCGCACGTAACGCTGGCCCTGACCATCGAAGAAGACGCCCGTCTTACAAGCCATCCGCTCGAAATCCACATGGGACTTCACCAGGCGGCCCTGTTCCCTTTCCCACGTGGCCAGCGCCGCCTGGGCTAGGTATCCATCGTGCCCCAGCTCCCGCACGCCATCGGGATCGAGCACGTTGCCGTTGACGGTGGTGAACTGGTAGGTGCGGCCGTCGCTGCCCTGGTAATAGTCACCGGACTCCCGCGCTGGCTTCGGGTCGACCACGTTTTCCGCATAGAGGCTGCCGTCCTGGTGGCGGACATAGGCATTGCCACGGCTGTCGCGGATCAGCTCGCCTTGCTTGCTCAAGGCCTGCCAGTCCAGTTTGCGGGGGAGGAATCGGTCCTGCTCACGCTCCCATGTCGCCAAGGCGGCCTGCGCGAGCTGTGCGTCGCGAGCGGCCTTGGCCGTGGGGGCAGTGGTGTCCGTGGTGCCCGCCTTTTTCTCGTTGGCTAAGTGGCGGGCCGTGGTGGTCGACCGGATGCCGCTTTCGGCTTCCAGCTTGGCCGCCTGCTCCGCGCCGTTCGACATGCCGCGGATTTCCCAGCCCTTGGCATCCGCCGCTTCCCGCACGAATTCCAGCATGGTCGTTTTGCCGGTACCGGCCAAACCCTGCACGCCCTGAAACCGATCGTCGCCCGTCAGGATCGCGCAGGCGGCGGCCCTTTGCTCGTGGCTAAGTACAAAGTCCTTCTTGAATTCAGCGGTTTTGCGCGCTTGGAACGCAGCCAGTGCCTGGTCAAATTCTGCGCCGGTCATGACCGCGCGGTGCTGGCCATGGCCTGCCGACACGCGCGCCTCAATCTCGGCTTCCGCGGCGATACTGGCGCGCGCCGTGTACTTGCTGCCATCACGATCGCGTACCAGCTCGCCCCATTCGGTCATGTCCCTAATGGCCTGATCGATGGCCCCCCAGCGCGCCTGTCCGCGATTGAACGCGGCAATGGCTTTGTGCAACTGCTTTTCACTGAACACCATGTCCCGCTCGGACAGATGCGCCACGGCTCGCTTCACGGCCTCGCCGGCGGCTGCCGTTTCACTCGTCCATGTGGCATCAGCAACCAGCCGGTCGACCAGTGCCGGAGGCGCGATGCCCACGGCGGCGGCTTGGCCTCGCCAGCGTTCGACATTGGCCTCCCGGGTCTCGATGTAATTTTTGGTCTTGGCGCGTGTGCTCAGAGCAACAGTTTCCCGTTGCTCTGCACTTGACCGCCCGCGATCCGTGCCACGGTCGGCGAGGGCTTCTTCGATTTCCTTTGAGCGCTTGGAGAACTCGCGCATCTGTTCGCGGCTGTAGTCCGCCAGTTCCACCCTGCCCTGCTTGTCGTGTTCGACCTGGTAGCCGGCTTGTTGCAAACCGCGGCTCAACTCTTGGTGATAGATAGCATCCGCCGTCGCATAGCGATCAAACAGGCTTCTACTGTGCAGGCTGTAGGCCCTGCCTTCGTACATGGTGACGTTGGCCACAAGCACGTGCGCGTGGAGCTGCGGATCACCCTGCCGGCTGGTCACATGCTCGTATTGGGCCATGACCAGGTTGCCGGTGCGCACGTCGTCGCCCTTGATCCGGGCCTCTACCCGCTCCTCGAGGTACTGCATGGCGGCCCGTACGGCCTGCCGGTGGGCATCGCGCACGTCGTCCCGGCCAAAGGCCAGCGCCGCCATGCTGACGCTCTTGGGCGCACTGATAGTGAAATCCCAGCCCTTCCTGTGCTCAATGCTGCCGTCTTTGGCTTGCCGGCCCAGCACCTGGCCGTTGACCTGGCCGTTAAGCACGGCCTCAAGCGGGCCGTGCTCAACACCACCAGACAAGCCCAGGTGCGCTGCGCCCTTGCCCGCCCACTGGTTGGGGATACCCTCGCCCTGGTAGTACTCCGCGGCCTTCGCTACATCGGAGTAATAACGGGCCGCGTCTTTGGCGCTACTGATTTCGCTGGGTCGAATCATGGGTTAATTCCATCCCTCAAAATCGTCGTGGCCACTGTGTTCCCACTGCTCGGGCACGTCGTGATCGGGTGGGTCATCGCTCACGTCACAGATGGATCCCATCTCATCGTCAGCTGACGCGTCGGCCGCAGGGTCCGTGCTATGCAATTTGGCGCTGGCTGTCTCGACCACCTGCAACACCGGGTTCTTTTCGACCAGCAACTCTCTCGGCATCGCACCGAATTTCCACGCCTGACTCTCGATGAATGGTTCTGCCACGCTGGGGCGATGGGGACCAAACGGCTGTACCAGTTGGCCAATGACGTCGCCGATATGAAGTAACAGCAGCGGGCCGTCCGACGTCACCTTCAAACCAAGCAGGTCCGAGGGATTGAGCACATCGCGCGAATCGGCACGCATTGTTTTACCCTGCAAAGCGCCGTTCTGTGCCGTGGTTTCGATTAACAGAATGTCCCGCTTACCTATCCGTTGCGCCACCTCGGCCGCAAAGTTTGCTTCCGCCGCCATGTAAATACGCGTGCGCTGCACTTTAAGGACAGGCTCGGCTTTGTCGCGGCCCAACAAGGCCGCGATCTGGCTTTCCTCCTGCAGGGCGAGAACCTCGCGAACTCCGCGCGATCGCCCCAGCTCTGCAATGTTCTGAATGTGAACAATGCTGCCGGCACCAAGTTGCGGGAATTCATCAAGCACCATCCACGTGCCACGTTCATCAGCGGACACCTCTGGCATCATCGCCGAGTTGACCGTCTCTGCCATCACGGCCAAGACGCTGCCGAAGATCGCGCCGCCCGCCGCCTTGTACATCGCGTTGTTGTTCAGGATCACTGTCAGCACATCGCTGTGCGCTTTCCCGATAAGCCACCCGCGCATGCTGAACATGCGTTTTCCATCCGTATCGACGGCCGCCACCTGGAGCAACCAATCGGTGGCGTTCTTAAGGGTCGAAAGCACGCTCTGTTCTTGCTTGTTCGGCACGCCGCCGGACTGTGGCGAAAGAAGAAAGGCGAAATCGCCAGCCACGCGGGGGTCACCGATGGCGGCCGTGGCAACATAGCCTGCCGGCGGCCGGTTCAAGATCGCGCCAAGCTCGCCCCATGAGATTTTTTCGCCGTTCCGCATGAAGGCCAAGAGGATGCCGGCGAGCACACCGGCCGCGCCTTCGACAAAGAACTTGCCCTCGCCGGTCGCACTGGCCACGCCGCAAACAGCCTTGGCGAATTCCTTGGCCAGCGCCGGACTGTCTATGTCCGCGCCAATGTCCCAAAGGTGCGATCGCTCGTCCCAAAGGCCAAGTAACACCGTGTTACTGGCGTCGTAGTAGACTGCAAGCAGGTCGTTCTTCGGGTCATGGATCAATAGGCGGTCGCCTCGGCCTCGCACCTGGTCGATGATCGCCTTGAGCAGTACTGTCTTGCCGGCTCCGGGCAAGCCCGAAACAACGATGTGCTCCGTTTCGCGCGCACGGGAAAGCTCCACCCCACCGATCACCAAGCCCTGCACGCGAACCGTCGCCTCATCATTGCCTTGCTTGGCCGGATGCTGCCGGTCGCTCATCTTGTCGCGCTCCTGGGCATCCAGCAGCGCGGTAGCCTTGGCCGTATCTGCCTCGTAGCGGACGCCGCGAACGTGATGCTCGGCTTGCTGCCGCGAGGCGTACCACGCACCGGACGCTCCACCGGCCAACGCCGACGCCCAAAGCAAGGCTGCCCGGAACGTATCAGCGAAGTCACCACCAACGGGGGAAAAGGTGCCCAGGCCACAGGTAAACGGCGACGTGGCCACGATCGCCGCCGCAGCACCCAGCACCGCACCGATCATCGTTTCTTCGATTCGTACTTTGATAAGCATGCCAACTCCCAAAAAGCGCGGTGCGCCATCACTGACGCACCGCACACGAAGCGCTTAGGCGTGCTTCAGAACTTCGGCGGCGGCCGCCTCGATGTGGCGAAGCGTGACAGCTCGCTCGATGCCGTTCGTCACGCTATCGATTGCGGCGGTACTGTTGGCCGCCTCGAGTGTGGCGAAGGCGTTGGCTGGCGATGTACCGGATAGGAACGGCATAACCTGGCTAGCCCACGTCGCCGGCGATTTGCCCGCGATATAGGCCGCATGGCGCGTCGCCCAATCCTGCACCAGGCGCAACATCACCTCATCGCCCGGATTGCGGAACTCGATTTTCTGAGTGAAGCGACCGCCGCGTCGCGCGGCCTCGTCAATCGCGTCGGCGCTGTTCGTAGCCGCGATCCAAACGACGTCATGCAGCATGCCACCGGCGCCATCCATCAGGGTCAGCAGCTCGTTCGTGACGGCCTTGTATTGGCTGTAAGCACGGTCGGCGAGAATGTCGTCTGCCTCGTCAATAAAGACGATAGCCGGCCGCAAATCGCTCGCTTCACTGCGCAGTTTGTCCGTGGCGCCGGCCTGCATGAGGTCACGGCCTGTGCGCTCGATGAACGTCCAGCCGCAGGCCTTGGCCAAGGCCATGGCGGTGGTGGTCTTTCCGGTGCCCGGTGGGCCAAGGAAGAGCAGTCCTTTCGGGATATTGCCACCGGCAGCTTCAAGTTCGTCAACCCGGACCAACTGCGCCGCGAACTGCGCTACACGCTGTTTGAGGTCTGCATCCAAATAGAGGTCATCCAAGCCCTTGGCACCTTCCGGTGCCCCGCCCTTGCCGCCTTGGATCTTCCGCAGGCCTTGGTAAAAATCGGCATAGGTCACGGTGACCGCGCTGCGCATCCTAGCCACGTGTGCACCCTCGCGAGCGGCATCCATCAGGCGCGGCACGTTGAAGCCCGCCCATCGCCGCACCAGACGCGCCAAAGTTTCCGCATCGGTGTGGGCGCCGGCCTTGGCCAGCGCGCCGCGGATAAGCCCCTCGCGGGCGCCGGCATCGGGCAAGCCGACTTCAATCTTGAAGTCGAATCGGCCCTCGCGGATCGCGGCCTTGTCGAGCTTGTCGAAATGGTTGGTAGCCGAGACCAGCAACACCTGAGATCCACGCAAACGCACGGCCCAATCCAGAAAGGTCGTGACAATGCGGTCGTTTTCTTCATTGCCGCCGCTGGCCTGGCTACGATCCTTGACGACGGAATCAAGCTCATCAATGAACAGTACGCAGGGTTGCTGTGCGGTCGCTGCCTGGAAAAGTGCAACCACCTGCTCGGTGGTCTGGTTGATCCACTTTGATGCCAGGTCGCCAAACGTCACGTAGAGATAATTCACGCCTAGCTCGCCGGCGAGCGCTTCGCCGAACGTCGTTTTGCCCGTGCCCGGAGGACCAAAGAGCAGCACGCCGTTTTTCGCCTCGTGCTTCTCCATGCGCGCCTCGCCGTGGCGCCAGGCCTGGCCAGCCTCGATCAGCTTTGCCTTGAGCTCGTCCTGCCCATGGATCTGCGCAAACGACAGGTGCGGCGTCACTGCCTGGTAACGCTGGGCGACCTCGTTGGATGCCGGTTGACCGGCAGGGGGTGTAGCCGGTGGAGCACCGGCGGACTGATTGACCCTCGCCCGGTAGCTCTTGGTGCGTCGGTCAGCGTCCCACCCGGTGGCCAGTGCCACGACACCACTGCCGGCGGCAAACATGATCTGAGGGAAAAAGTTGCCGTGCGCGATGGCGTTCGCGCCGTCCACCAGGACGTTCAAGGCAAGACCGCTGGCCAGCGCTTCGACGATCACCACCAGACCGTGGTAGGTCTGCAGGTCCGCCAGCCGCCAGCGGCGAATTACCATGAGGCCAGACCCAACGACCGCCCCTGCGATGCCAATGGGATGGTGGGTCGCCAAGTCGATCGCGCCAACCAGGGCGATCGCGACACCCCACAACCGCACCCAGCGAACGTGGCTGGCCGGTATCAGGCACGTGATCCCGGTGAGGAAGAACACAATGCCCTGCGCATCGATGTGCATCACTTGGCGCTCTCCTTTGCCGCGCTGCTGCCATCCTTGGGTGGCACGGCAAAGGGCGTGATCTGCACGGGCGCGGTATCGCTCGGCCCTTTTATGTAGGTCTTGAGCAGTAGCGGGTGCAGGTCATCGGTCCGGCTCACGCCCTGCTCGATGCCTACGACGAATTTGTGCCAGCCCTTGGCCAAGCCCACGCCAACCTGCGCCTGGGCGCGGTCATCCACGAACAAGCCGCCATTGATGGCTTCCTGCAGCGTCGCGTCGGCCGCATCGTCAATATGTACATCAGCCGTTCCTCGGGTTTTGCCGTGGCCGCTAACGATGAACGTGTAAGTGCCATTGGTCGGCACTTCCGTCCAGAATTCCCATACCACGCGCATCCGCCCTTGCGTCGGCGTGATGTCTTTCCACTCGGTCCGCGGCTCCGTCGTGAAGTCGGCCAGCGTGGCCGGCACGGTCGCGGTACCAATCACGGCCCACGCGCCCCCTTCACCCGCCCTACCTTGCAATGCGTAGCCCGTGAAGTGCGGTGCAAGGCCCTCCGGAGCGGCCTGTGCAGGAATCAGGGCATTGGCCAAGGAAGCCGGCGTTACCGCCACCTGCGCCGAGCCTGGAGCCACCGTGGTCACGCTAGTCCCCGGTGCCTGCGTGGCCAGGTGCTCTGGTACGGCAACCGATGCCTTAGCCTGGGGCGACTTGCCCTGTACCGCCGACTTACCGGCCACTAGGCCAAACAACGTGCACAACACGAGCAAGCCGGCCATCGCAATGCCGCCATACACCATGGAAGCCGGGATCTTCTTTTGCTCCGCGAAGGTGTCCACCTTCTTTTTCAGCTCATCGAAATTCATAGATTCACCTACCCCTTTAAGCCGTAAAGTGGTTAACAAAAGCCAGAAACACGTTCACTGCGCTGCCTGCCATCGCTGCCACACAAGCCCGTTCGAGCGTCTGCGCGTGACCCGGCGGCCAAATGCCTACATTTCTGGCGACAAGCGCCGCCACACCCACGGCGAATCCAGCAGCAGCTACCGAAAAGCGATCACCGGTCGGCAAAGCCAGCAACAAGGCGAGCAACGCCGTGGCGACTGAGAAGATCACCGTGGCCAGGCGCAGGTGTTCGCTGCCCGACCCGTGGCCACTGCCAGAGAAACCCAACGCGGCCGCCGGAATGGCCGCAACGCCGGCGGCTTGTCCAGGACTGATCCACGGCACGACGTGCCGGAAGCCCCACGCCAGCCCCGGCCAGAACAGGAAGCCCACGGCCACCCACGCCAGCGTGGCCAGCGCGCCCACTGCTCCACCGAAGCCACGGCCGGTGACGCGTCGGTTCACAAAGAGCGGACCCAGAAGTTCGAGCGCACCCATCAGCACGCCCACGGCCCAGGCCGCGGGCTGAGGCAATACCAAGCCGAAGTACCAGCCACATAAAATGGCAATGACTACCGCGAACAGCAGTCGAAGCAAAGCGATCATGGGTTCACCTCTGGGTGAGCGTGGTTTTGAGGTCGGCCCGAATCGCGTCCAGAAGCATTTGCATGCCTCGCTTGAGGCTCGCCTTGTCCACCATCAAGCCCGTATTGGGATCCACCAGTGCGGCCAGGACTCGCCGCAACTCGGCGACGTCGGCAGCTGTGGCAGCTACCCGGTCGGCCAAGAGCGACAACTGCCCCGCATGTAATGCGAGATACCGGGCGTGCACGCTGGGTGGCACGCCCACGTCATTTGCCGCTGCTTTCAACACTGCGTACTGATCGTCAGAGACAGCGAACTTGATGAAACGGCGTGGCATTGGCTCTCCCTAAAGTTCTGTACTGCTGAAATTGGCGTTCCGCGTCAGTCGCACACAAAGCGAAATACCCTTCAGTCTTCTGTGGCACTGGAGAACCATTGCCCTGCAAGACGTTGCAGGACTTGGATAGACGCTTTTGGAGAGCAAGCGAGATGCGCGCTGTGGCACGCGCAAACACTTAAACGGAGCGGATTTTCAGCATCCCGTAGGGATGAGTAGTGTGTGCCCCTTTTTAGGGGCATAGGGCAGCCCAGCGGGGCTGCCCGGCAATCGTCGCTCCAGCGCTTGAAGTGGTGCCGGCCAGGAGATGTAGCGAAGCAAACGGTGCATCGTGCGTGGCCACTAATGACGATCGCCCGTGATGCAATTTAAACCGAGCCAAGGATCACGGATTGATCGGTGACTGCGCATCACCAACTGGCCAAACGTGCAGGCACGAATCGAACGCAAGCACGACACCGCTGGTGTTTGGTGTTTGGTGTTTGGTGTTTGGTGTTTGGTGTTTGGTGTTTGGTGTTTGGTGTTTGGTGTTTGGTGCATGGTGCTCATACACCACAGCAAATGCGTGTTAGCCGATACGGCGGCCGACCTATCGAGGCCAGGATGGCGCAACGGGCAACCTTAGTCGGTCGTAACACGCATTACATATCGAGATAAGGTCGTTTTCTTGGTCAACACGCTTTTTGATGCGCGTTAATGCGTGGTCATATGGGAGTTCTAACCCCGCTATCCTCGGCGCTTATCTAACAAGCAAATAAGGAGCTTCGCGAAGACACATGGAATCAACACCGAGAACTACAGAGGCAATTCTCGAGGACGTTGGCAGGAGGATCAAAGACCAACGGATCAGGTTGGGGCATAGCCAGGTGGAGTTGGCCAAGTTGGCCAATGTGTCCCCACGGGCTATTCAGAATCTAGAAGCAGGCCACAACTCGACCATGCTGACATTTGTACGTGTGCTTCGAGCCATGGGCGTGGAGGAGGATTTAAACGCCATCGTACCGATACCTTCGATTAGCCCCATGGCGATGCTTCGGCGCTCAAAGCGAAATCTCCGGGTGGGTCGCCCCAGAGGTTCTATATCGAATCAGGAATGATTCAACTGAATCACCCCCTTGCTCGGTGCTGCCCATCGTCCCGGCAAGTCCAACTCCCGCTGGCCGGATCCACGCCACTGACAAGCGGTGAACCGATTCATCTCACCGCTTTGCGCAATACGTGAGTCAGCTGACTCGCTACGGACCTTCCCTCCACTTACCCCGTTGCACAGGCCTGATCATGCACTTCGAAGTGAACCGATCCGGTTCACCACCCTGCGCGCTACGTGAGTCAGCTGACTCACCACGAAGCTTCCTTGCGCTTACCCCTTGCACCTGCCGCTGAGTCACGCAATCCGATGTGAACCGACCCGGTTCACCGCTCTGGGCCACAGCCGTACTCCGTCTCCCGTCAGCGTAGGTGTACAGTGGCTCTCGTTCTTCCACCTCTTTCGTCCAACCAACTCTGGTCTTTCGCGTGTGCGCGCGTCTCATGGTTGGGTTGGTTTTCATAGAAGAGCTTCAATCTTGTAGAGCGGTTGATTTAGTGCATCGAAATTTGTGCAACGCCATTGCCAGTGGGCGTCGCACTGATGCCGCGCAATACGGCGCCACGCCAGTCTTGCGTGAACCCTCGAGGCGTCGTCCACGTTCCGCGAGCGATGATGGAAATGATGATTCGCACAGATGCCAGTTGATCGCCGTTGGCCAGATTTCCAAGGGTGGCGGCAAAGGCGATTTCATCGATGAGCTGCCCCGCCCGCTTGTCTCCCGCAAGAGCTACGAGACGCGAATATTTCTCCCAAATTGCGTTCGCCAAGAGTGGGTGGGCGCGCGTCGGCACGGCTTGGATTGCGGCAGAGGCTTTGTTTGCGCGAGGTTGCTCCCGCTTAGGGGCAAGGCTCATCAGACATTCGACTTCAGTGTCAGTAAGGTTCCACGCCGCGTCGATGTCCTGACGGCGAAGGGTCCCACGCATCACTTCGTAGACCGCACCTGGTACCTTGGCCCTGACGGCAGCGTGGAGCTCGTCGCTGTAGATGGTCTGGTGCGCGGGTACCGTGTCCTCGTCTGCTGCGCCACCGTCCATGGGGGCGCGGTGGAGCGTGGACGGATCGGGGTCGGGGCGGTCCGAATGGACCCGGTCAGAAGCACCTGTTTCCGCATCCGTGAGTCGGGCCGACTCATTGTGACACCGCAATAGAGTGGTTGGACGGCA
The DNA here is from genome assembly GCA_000632805.1 of Dyella jiangningensis. Classification (GTDB taxonomy): domain Bacteria; phylum Pseudomonadota; class Gammaproteobacteria; order Xanthomonadales; family Rhodanobacteraceae; genus Dyella; species Dyella jiangningensis. The sequence continues at coordinate 3,621,574 of CP007444.1, forward strand.
GTCGACGTCTTCGATGCTCGCGTGTACCTGGCCGACGTCAGGCGCGGTCTCTGAATCGGGTATGCGCTGGCCTATGTAGCCTGTGGGATTGCTGAGTCGGGCCGACTCAGTAGGTGCGTTGCCGGTATCGTTCAGGCCGTCACGGCAGCCGGTACCTGGGCTGGTTCGCGTTTTGCGCAGCTCACGGACGTATTGGGCGGCTGGCCCAATAAGGGTTGTGCGCGTTGGGGCACCACGCGCTGTCACAGTTGTCCGCCGCACGAGGCCTGCATCGGCGAGAGAGGTATACGCGGCGCCTACAGCGTTTCGATGAAGATTCAGGCGATCAGCAAGCCATTGCGTAGTCACCGATTCCGTTACGCGGCCTTGGCGCATGAGGCGGGCAAGCGTATCGAGTGCGACACGGTAGCCAGCTGCTGTGAGGTCTGCGCGAACCAGCCGTTCAAAGAGTTCGGCTGCATTGATCGCGACCTGGTCGATCATGGCCTGGCGTTCGCTTGGGCACGGCTTAGCGGCCCTCGGAGCGAACTCATGGGCCTTCGCAGAGGCGTGGTTCATTAGATCAGCCCCCAACCAAAGCCGGCGAAACCCAGCTGCCCTGCGACAATGGCGCGTTGACGTTGGGCGTCCAATTGCTGCACCCGGCGGCGAGTACGATGTGCTGTCCTGGCCCGGCTGGCCGTGGAGCGAACAAGCTGCACCATCGCATCGGATGATGTTTCGCTCGCTTCCTCCGCCTCCTCGGCTTCCAGGAGGATGGCCAACGGATCGGAAACCTCGCCCTGGACGTAAGCCGCAGTGGCCGCATCGAGCTCGAAGTCCGTCACGTAGACGGCTTGACGACCGCGAGAGCCACCGGCGCGCCGTGCGCGACGGTCAGCAGAACGCGCGTACCCTGCGGCAGACTGATTGCTGCTAGTGAAGCCATTCTGAGCGAGCCACATATCCCCAACAAGTTCGGGGCTCTTACGCAAGGCGACGCATAGCTCTATCGATAACCCGTGACGTCGGGCTTGCTGTGATATGGTGTCGTCAGATGCCGTCTCAAAGGGGCGTGTATCTACATCCAGCTCGATAGCGGTGTCGGCCGCTATCGAGCTTTTTTCGTTTAGGTAGAGGAGATGTGTCATGCCACATCTCCCATGCTCTTCGGGATGGCTTTTCGCGGACGACCACGGCGCCTCGGGGAAGGCGTCGCCACAACTTCGCTGGATGTAACAACGACAGCAGCCGGCGCGATGCGGTCAAGGGTCTCTGGGCCGGTGAAGGGAACGTTCCCGGTTGCCAAGAGAGTAGCAACGAGCCGCTCGTGCTCCACTCGTGGAACGAGACGACGGTTGCCGAACAGGACAGTGCGAATCGGATACTGACCTCGCGAAATCAGGTTCCGAATCGAGTTGAGGGGAAGATTGATCTCTCTTGAGTGCTCTGCAAGGGAAAGAAACAGCTTGGCGTTAGCTGCCTCATGCGGAGTATCAAAGACGCAATTCAAATCGCGCACCGACACTGGCGCGCCCTTCTGACAGGAGACGTGGGACATAACAGGTTCCTAAAAGGAACCCCTGTGCGCCCTTATCGGGGGCGCGGCGCCCGCGCGGGACGGGGCCGATAACCCGCGCGCTATGCGCCGCGGGCCTGAGTCGGAATAGGCAAGAAGCGGGGAGAGAGCGTCAGAGCGATGAGCCCTGCACGCTCGCGAAGCATGCGAACAAAAGCGCGCGAATCACGATCTGCACGAGCAGCGCGATCAACGGCAACGCCAGAGGCCAACGCTGACAACTCTCGGGTGATCGGTTCTTCGAAACTAGCCACCACCTGCCGGTCCATGCGCCAAGCATGGCGCCACTGCCGCCGCATCAAACTCCCGAGACGGCGTGATAGCGCCGTCACAAGCTGGGCGAAAACCCCAACAGCACCAACGCCAATGGCCGCGTACGCCGATGCGTTTAGCAGGCAATGCATGGTCAAGACACCGGCGAAGCACATGGCAATCAAACCGAGTCCGATCATCGGGGCGATGATCGTCTTGAGCTCGTCGAGCTTCATGTTTCTGTGTGCGTTGCTCCCGACGCGCACCGCCTTGCGGATATGCATCCATCCACGACGCTGCGACAACAGACGCCAGATTGTCTGAAGGAAGCTCGTGGAATGAGGGATCAGGGAGTGCTGCATTGGGATAACAGCGTATCTCAATGGTGATGACGACCGCACATAACGGCTGACGCCAAACATCACTGACGATTCAAGGCTGAGAACTACATCACACTTACGCATCGGCTTGGTCCCGTGATAGCCATGAGCTGGCGAGGAGGGGGAGCCGCGGGGGATGCGTCCTGTTATACGCTGTGACACGGTGGGGGAATTCTGGGGGAATCCCCCTCCAAAATCCCCGCTCGCAATCAGCAACATGGTCAAACAGCATGACCTCAAATTACTGATATTGCGGGCTTTTCTGGTGCCGGCAGCAGGAGTCGAACCCGCGACCTACTGATTACAAATCAGTTGCTCTACCAACTGAGCTATACCGGCATGAGAGGGGGAGTCTAGCAGGCCGCCGCCGTGACTCAAAAACAACCGGTGCTGTGCGAGCCCACGCCGTGCACGCGACTGCGCCAGTCGGCGCGGCCGTTATCCGCGATCACCACGTCCAGCCAGTACTCCGGAACGCTTTCCGTGCGCTCGCTCATCTGCGCCGGGAAGCCCGCCGAGACCACCTGATCGCGGCGTCGACGCGCGTTGGCGGGATCCTTGAACAGGCCCAGCGAGATGGTGTTGGACTGGTCACCGCTGCTCACGATGAAGTATTCGCCCACGTTCGCCGCGCTGAGACGACGGCCGAGTTCCAGCGCCCGATCACGGCTGCCGCCGCCGGGCAGGTAGACCCACCAGCCGGTGGTCTGGGTGGTCTGTTCCTGGCGCGAACGCATGCGTGCGGCCTGGTTGCTGAGCGCGGTGCGCGCAGTGCGCATGTCCGCCTGCGTGGCGAATGGGCCCAGCGCCATGCAGGTGTAGGACGTCTGGCGCGGAGGAGCCACGGGCGCCGGGGCGGCCGGAGCCGTCGAGGCTGCCGGCGCCGCAGCGACGGACGCGGGTGCCATCGGCGCTGCCGAGCTCGTGGATACAGGTGGCGCAGGGCGCTCGCTCAGCAGACGCAGTTCGGGGACACCCGCGTCGGTGGCGCTGCGCCCATGTACATCGTCCTGGCCAAGCAACAGCCATGCGCCCACGGCGATATTGAGTGCGATCAGCAAAACGAACAGCAGGCGCAGGAACATCGTCGATCCGTCATGCAACGACAAGAGCCGGCATTCTAGAGAGCCGGCGCCAAGGGGGAATGTGCATCCGACCACACGGCCAGACCACGCAATACGCTGTTGCTGCTGAGCCGAGCGGGCGGCGCCAGCAGGGGTAGCAAGGCTTCCGCGTCGCCACCGCCGAGAATCAGCACCGGCGAGCCACCCAGCGGGGCGGTCATGTGCGAGACGAACCGCTCGATCAACGCAGCGCTCGCCTGCCAACAACCAGAAGCGACCGCATCGGGCGTATTGTCCGCCGCTTCCAGCACCCTGCCCGGCCGCTCCATCTGCACGCGCGAAGTGGCGCCCAGCAACGACTGCTGCATCAGCTGCGGCCCAGGCGCGATCAACCCGCCCAGATGCTGGCCATCGGCCGTCAACGCATCAAGCGTCAACGCCGTGCCGACACCCGCAAGCACGCATGACACCGGCTCGTCGGCGTGCGCCGCCACCATCGCGAGGAAGCGATCGACACCGAGGCGCCCCGGCTCGGGATAGGCATTGCGCACGCCGCAGGCCTGGGCAGGCGTGCGCAGCCATTCGGTGTCTCGCGCAAAGCACGCCGCGACGACTGCCGCCACCTGGGCTTCGCGTGACGCATCCACCACGGACGCGCCAAACACATCCACGGGCACCGGAAGATTGCGCCAAGCCTCATGCAGCGAAAGCACCACGTCCTCGCTCCAGCCCACCGCGCCATGCGCAAGCCAGCCGGCGCCTTCGCGCAGCGCCCACTTCAGCCGCGTGTTGCCAAGGTCGAGCAACAGTCTCATGTGCGACGCACCGAAACATCCGCGCTGTCGATGCTGTGAAGACCATCCGGGCTCTGCACCAGCAACGCACCACGCGCATCGACTCCGGCACCTACGCCATCCATCGCGCCCTGGTTTCCCTGCACCCGCAGCGCCTTGTCGCGCAGCAGGTCGTGCTCGGCGTATTCGTCGACGAACGCCGCGAAGCCTTCGCGTTCGAACTGACCCAGCCCCTCGACAAGAGCAGCGATCAAGGCGGCGGCAACGCGGTTGCGATCTGGCGCGACGCCGCCCGCCAGGTTCGCGAGATCGTTCACCGGCTGGCCGGCCTGTTCGTGCAATGCCGGCGTGAGACGCACGTTGAGGCCCACGCCGATGATCGCCGCGCACGGCCCCTGATACTCGCCACTCAGCTCGACCAGGATACCGGCCAGCTTGCCCGCATCGCTCAGCACGTCATTCGGCCATTTGAGACCGGCGCCGCGGATGCCAAGCGTTGCCAGCGTCCGCATGACGATGACGCCAACCGCCAGCGACAATCCCGACAACGAGGCAAAACCCGCGTCGAAGCGCTTCAGGCAGGAAAGATAGATATTGAGGCCCGGCGGCGACAGCCAACTGCGCCCGCGACGACCTCGCCCGGCGCTCTGGGTCTCCGCAAGTACCACGCTCAGGTCAGGCAATGTGCCTGCGCGGCGCTGGATCTCACTGGAGGTTGAGTCGATCTCCCAGTGCAGTTCCAGTTCGCCCAGCGATTTGCGCGTCGTGGCGGGCAGCGCCGTGCGGATCGCGGGCAAGGTCAGCAACTGCAGCGGCCATGGCAAGCGATAACCTGCCGTGCCTTGCGATTGCACCGGCACGCCGCGGGCGCGCAGCGACTCCACTTGCTTCCAGATCGCGGCGCGGGTGACGCCCGCGCGTTCGGCCAGCTGGGCACCCGAAATGGTGCCTCCATCAGCCAAGGCCATCAGCAGCTCGTGTGCCTGCATTACAGCGCGCCCATGGCCGACAAACCGCGTGCGACGGCGCCGTTGGCAAACGGTGGCGGTGGGAGTGAATGAGGCATTCGGCGATTCTAGCTTGCCCTGCGACGGCCCCGCAGGTAGCTACACCGCTTCCGTCCCATGACTTCTGGGACTCGCGTGCGTTTTCACGAGCCTGCAGGGCACTGGCATCGCCCCCCTGTTTCTGCCAGCATCGGGATCTTGGATTGCGGATCAAGGGGTTGAGCCGCCGTGGCTATCGGGAAATTCTTGATCGGGTGCGTTCTGTGCGTCGGCGGCGTGAACGCTGCGTCGGCCATGGATGCCGATGGCCAGGATTCGTCCGCGATGCAGCGTTCGCTCGACAACAACGCCAGCAGCCATGAAGGCGCCGGAGCCAGCAGTGGCGGCGATGCCCTTGGCCTGTCGCGCGAAGCCCCGGTGTCGTCCGGTTCCTCTTCGTCCTCCAGCAGTGACAGCTGCCCAGGCCCGAATCCGGTTTCGCCAGCGCGCAGCAACCGCCGCGCCACCCTTGGCTGGCAGTCGCTGTTGCCCGGCTCCATCCAGTAAAGCCCCAGGCCCGTGCCGGACTCCTGGTGGCGGCGCTTTCGCGCCTACCTGACTCCCCCTCCGATCTTCGAAACCTCATGGCGTGAAGCCGTGGCTTCGTGCCCGTTGGCCCAGCGACTGGATCGCGCGCAGCAGGCCGAGCTACGCCAGCTCGCTGCCGTGTTCCTCGCCCGCAAGCGCTTTCATCCGCTGGCCGGCGCGGAGCTGACGCCATCGCTGCAGCTGCTGATTGCCATGCAGGCCTGCTTGCCGGCGTTACAGCAGGGTCCGCATGTGCTCCGCGGGTGGCGCGAGATCCTGGTGTATCCCGGCGAGTTCAAGGTGCGCCGCAGTCACCACGACGACCGTAGCGGCGTCATCACCGAAAGCGACGACGTGCTGATCGGCGAGGCCTGGGAGCGCGGTCCACTCGTGCTGTCGCTTGCCGATGTGCAGCTGGACCTCGAACAACCGTGGGACGGCTTCAACGTGGTTGTGCACGAGATTGCCCACAAGCTCGACATGCTCGATGGCGCAGCCGATGGCGTACCGCCGCTGCCGCCACACATTCCAAGGCGCCAGTGGATCGTGGCGTTCCAGCGCGCGTTCGATCATCTATCCAACGACGTGGCGCGCGGGCGCGACACGCTGATCGACCCATACGCGGCGGAAAGTGCCGATGAGTTTTTTGCTGTGGCGAGCGAGTTGCATTGGTCGCAGCCCAGCGTGCTGCGGCGCGCGGATGCGACGGTGGCGGAGTTGCTGACGGCGTATTACGGGCCTTCGCCCGCGCCACGTTGAACGATCCGGATCCATGTGGGAGCGCACCCTGTGCGCGACAGCTACGTTGCATGATTGCTGCATCATGGGGTTGTCGCGCACAGGGTGCGCTCCCACAAAAAAGCAGCGGATAGCTCAACCCGGCGGCAACTTCACGCTGAAACGCGCGCCGTTGAATTCCGGCGAGCGATCGACCTGCAGTTCGCCGCCATACGCGCGGATGATGTCCTGCACGATGGACAGGCCAATACCATGGCCCTGCACGCGCTCGTCGCCACGCACGCCACGCTGCAGCACGCTCTCGATGTTGTCGTCGTCGATGCCCGGGCCGTCGTCTTCCACGCTCAGCCACAAGCCGGGGCGGGGGCGACCGGCCACCGGTCGCATCTTCACCACCAGGAGCACGCGATGGCTCGCCCACTTGAAAGCGTTCTCCAGCAGGTTGCCCATCAGCTCCAGCAGGTCGCCCTGTTCGCCGTAGAACGCGGCGTTGTCGTCGATGTCGAATTCGCACAGCACGTTCTTGGCCGCATAGACCTTCTCCAGGCTCTGCACCAGGTCTTCGGCGTGGCCGGCGATGGGAATGGCGGTGGTGGCGAATGTCTGCCGGCCGGACGTGGCCGCGCGCGCCAGCTGGTATGCCACCAACTCGTCCATCTTGCGTACCTGCTCCAGCACGGTGTCGCGCAAGCCGGATTCACCACTGGCGCTTTCCAGGCTGGAGCGCACCACCGCGAGCGGCGTCTTCAAGCTGTGCGCAAGATCGGCCAGCGTATTGCGCGTGCGCACGCGCTGTTCGCGCTCGCTGTCGATGAAGGCGTTGATGCGCTGGGTGAGGCCCATGAGTTCGGCCGGGTACTGATCACCCAGGTGGTCGCGATCACCGCGCTCCACGCGCGACATCTCGTTGGCTACCTTGCGCAGCGGGGTAAGGCTCCAGCGCAGCAGCAGCATCTGCAGCAGGATCAGCATCACGCCCAGCGATGCCAGCCAGAAAATGAGGCTGCGCCGGAACACCGCGTTGCGTCCTTCAAGCTGATCTTCGGTCTGCGCCACCATGAAGGTGAGGTGGACTGATTTCTTCTCGGACGTGTCGAGCGCGACACCGTAGACGTAGTAATACAGACGGCCCATGCGCGTTTCGACCGGGCCGACGAACTGCCCCTGCCCCGGTTCGAGCGGATGCAGGAAGCCGAAGTCGCGGCCGATGGCCGACGGCGACTCCCAGCGAAAACCGTTGTCGCCGATGGCGACGGCATAAAGGCCCGAGCCCGGACGCGAAAAGCTCGGATCGGGCGGCGTGTCGGGCAGCAGCACCTTTCCGGAACGTCCGACTTCGGTACCCGCGAGATAAGCCACGACGAAGTTCTGCAGGCGGTCCTGCAGCCCTTTCAGTGCGCTATCGGCTGCCGTACGCGTGAGGGTAAGGCCGACCACACCAAGAAAGGCTGCCAGCACAAAACCCGTGGCCAGAGCCGCGCGCGCCGCCAGTGAAAACGGGCGGCGCGGCGGTGGCGGATCATTCGTCGTCGCTTTCGCTGCGGGGGATGGCAAAGCGGTATCCGCGTCCACGTACCGTCTCGATGGGCTTGAGGTTGCCTTCCGGATCGAGCTTCCTGCGCAGACGGCCGATGAAGACCTCCAACACGTTGGAGTCGCGATCGAAATCCTGCTGGTAGATGTGCTCGGTGAGGTCGGCCTTGGAGACCAGCTCACCCGCGTGCAGCATCAGGTATTCCAGCACCTTGTACTCGTAGCTGGTGAGGTCGACCGGCTTGCCTTCCACGGTCACCGTCTGCGCGGTGGTGTCCAGCTTGATCGGGCCGCAGGCCAGCACCGGCTTGGACCAGCCGCTCGCACGGCGTACCAATGCGTTGATGCGGGCCAGCAGCTCCTCGACGTGAAACGGCTTGACGAGGTAGTCGTCGGCGCCGTGCTTGAGGCCTTCCACCTTGTCCTGCCAGCCGCCGCGGGCGGTGAGGATCAGGATCGGATAGCGCTGACCGGCCTCGCGCAGCGACCGGATCAGGTCCATGCCCGACATCTTGGGCAACCCTAAATCGATGATCGCCAGGTCGAACGGCACCTCGCGGCCGAGGTACATGCCTTCCTCACCGTCCTGAGCTGCATCGACGGCAAAACCATCGCGCTTCAGGCGGGCAGCGAGCGTTTCGCGCAGCGGCGCCTCGTCCTCTACCAAAAGGATGCGCATCAGTGTTTCTCCTTGTTGCTCTCGCCGTCACTGGACGGGTTCTTGGTCGAATCGTTGGAACCGGCCTTGGCCGCTTCCGTCGTTACGGTCACCACGCGCACATGACCTTCCGGCGTGAGTACCTTGACACGATGTTCAAAGGAGCTGCGCCCGCGCCGCACGGTGCTGGCTGACAGCACCTTGCCGCCTGTTTCCTTCTGCACCTGGACGACCGCCTGCTCCAGCGACAAGGCCGGCTCAGCGGACTGCGCCGCCCAGACGACCGGACCGGCCGCGAGCGACAGCAACAAAACCAGGGAACGCAGAATTGTTTTCATTTCGTTAAACAGACCCAATCCAACCGCAGGGCGGAAACGCATCGTCGTTCAGACTATGGAATCGGGGCTGAATATTGACCGGATAACCGGACGGCGTCACGCCGCCACGCGGTGTTGCACCATGGCCTGCTCAAGAAGTGACCAGCCAGCGCCGGGCAAATGAGCGCCCTCGCTGAGTCGGCGGCGGAATCCGCGGGCACCCGGCTCGCCCTGGTAAAGCCCCAGGATGTGCCTGCTGATGTGCTTGAGCGCGGTGCCTCGGGCGAGCTCGGCCTCGACGTACGGCCGCAGTCGCAGCAATACGTCCTCGCGCGTCGGCATGGGCTCGCCGTAAAGCGCAGCCTCGACCTTCGCGAGCACATATGGGTCGTGATAGGCCGCCCGACCCAACATCACGCCGTCGACCTGGGCCAGATGCTCCTGCACTTCGTCCACCGTGGTGATGCCGCCGTTGATCACGATGACCAAGCCCGGGAACTCGCGCTTGAGGCGATACACGCGCTCGTAGTTGAGCGGCGGAATCTCGCGGTTTTCCTTGGGGCTGAGCCCCTGCAGCCAGGCCTTGCGGGCATGCACCACCAGCACTTCGACGCCGGCGCCTACCATGGTTTCGGTGAACTGCTGCAGATCGGCGTAGTCGTCCTGGTCATCGACGCCGATGCGGCACTTCACCGTCACCGGTATGTCCACGGCGTCGCGCATGGCCTTCACGCAATCGCCGACCAGTGCCGGCTCACGCATCAGGCAGGCACCGAAGCGTCCGGACTGCACCCGATCGGAAGGGCAACCCACGTTGAGGTTGATCTCGTCGTAGCCCGCATCGGCGCCGTATCGGGCGGCGATGGCCAGCTCCTCCGGTTCGCTGCCGCCCAGTTGCAGTGCCACCGGATGCTCCTGCTGGCTGTGTTCGAGCAGGCGCAGCTGCCTGCCGCGCACCAGCGCGGCGCTGGTCACCATCTCGGTGTACAGGCGGGCATGGGGAGACAGCAGCCGGTGGAAATACCGGCAGTGGCGATCCGTCCAGTCCATCATGGGCGCGACGGTGAGGCGCCAGTCGTCCTTTTGCAGCGGCTGACGGAGGGATTCGGCGGGAGCTGACATGCCCCTATTGTACCGGCTGGCTCAGGAGGCCGCGGCTCGCCGCCCCTGACGCCAGGCCAGCCACCGCAACGGCAGGGCCACCCGGGCAGATCGCCGTGCCGGCGAGACATCAGCGCCACCAGGCTCTGCAGCACCGTGTTGATGCTTGTGCCGGGCCGAGGATGTCGCGCAGGCGCTGGGGCATTCAGATCACGCCGATCAGGAAGAACTGAGGAAATACCCCAGCAGAGATGGCACCCATGCCTGCCACAGCTTTAGGCCATCGCCCTGCGGCGTATCTCGCTTGCTGAAAGAGTGACCGGGATGGTGAAGAGGCCACCAGACAGCATCACCAGCCGTGCCCGATGCTTCTGCGCTGCCTGCCCGTGAGCAACCGGCGCGTCCGTTCCCTGCGCATATTCCATCCCCTGGGTGGCTGGAGGCTGCAGCTGCGCTGTCTCGGCCAGCTTTACCTCTCGGGACATGATGCCGCAGTGATCTCTCCCTGCGAGGGCAAGCAGCACCAAATAGCAGCCTAAAACCGCGTCAAACCGCGTGGATGCTGGACGCAAGCTCTTGGCCGACGCCAAGACGCGGGCGCCGCCGGATCATGAACGGCGTGACGGCCGATGGCATAATACGCAGCCATACGCTGCACCCAGCAGCACTCGTCAGGCGCAGCGGCTCATCGCCTTCCCCACACGAGTCCGGCACCGGCCTTGGCTGGTGCTGCTGCCCGCAGCTTTTCATTTTTTCTACGACGGTACCCGGCAATGGTGGCATTGGCGACGGAGCACGTGATCGACGTGCACCACTGGAACGACAGCCTCTTCAGTTTCCGCACGACGCGCGATCCTGGCTTCCGCTTCGACAGCGGCCAGTTCGTGATGATCGGCCTGGAGGTCGACGGCCGCCCGCTGATGCGTGCCTACTCGATCGCCAGCGCGAACTACGAGGAGCACCTGGAGTTCTTCAGCATCAAGGTGCCCAACGGCCCGCTGACCTCGCGCCTGCAGCACCTCAAGCCCGGCGACCCGATCATCGTCAGCCGCAAGCCGACCGGCACGTTGGTGCTCAACGACCTCAAGCCGGGCAAGCACCTCTACCTGCTGGGCACGGGCACCGGCCTGGCGCCATTCCTCAGCCTGGTGCGCGATCCGGAAACCTACGAGCGATTCGAGAAGATCGTGATTGCCCACGGCGTGCGCAACATCAACGACCTCGCCTACCAGGACTATCTGGAAAACGAGCTGCCGCAGCACGAATACCTGGGCGAACTGGTGCGCGAGAAACTGGTCTACTACCCCACGGTGACGCGCGAGCCGTTCCGCAACCGCGGCCGCATCACCGACAACATCGTCAACGGCTCGATGAGCCAAGCCATTGGCCTGCCGCCGCTCGATCCGACCACCGATCGCGTGATGCTCTGCGGCAGCCCCTCGATGTTGAACGACACCTGCGTGCTGCTCGACGAGCGGGGTTTCCAGGTGTCACCGCGCACGCGTGAACCGGGTGACTATGTGATCGAGCGTGCGTTTGTCGAGAAGTAACGCCACGCCTTCGTCGTGCTTTGTGTAGGAGCGCATCCAGTGCGCGAAAAGCCGACGAAGCGATGAGACGATGACGCCAATCGGGCGACAACCGTTCGATCCAGGTGATCCGGTGCTCTGCGGTCGCGCACTGAGTGCGCTCCTACAATGCGGAGGCGTCGCGCCTTCAGTCTCGCGCCTGGCCTTGGCCCTCGTTGCCCCAATACCGAACACGCGATGAGGCGATGACGCCGATCGGGCGACAAGCGTTCGATCGAAGTGATCAGGCGAGTCTGCGGTCGCGCACTGGGTGCGCTCCTACAAGTTCGTTCCTTCAGTCCCGTACGCGACCTTGGCCTTCGTTGTCCCAATACCCGAACACGCGACGTGCGATGAGTTTGTAGAGACGCTTGCCGGTCGCGCGCCACAGTCTTGAATGCGGCGCCGGCGTATCGAGAATCGCGCGCTGGCGTGCACTCAACGCTTCGGGGCAGTAGGTGCGTTTATGCTTGAGCAGGTGGCGCAGATCTTCGCGCGCGAGCAGACGGAACAGCGCGCCGCGTCGACCGCGGGTCCAGGCGATCTGGAAGTCCACCAATGCCGGGCGTCCATCCGTGCGCACCAGCCAGTTCGGTTCCTTGGCCAGGTCGTTGTGCACGATGCCACGGCGATGCAGCACGGCCAGCAATCGCAGCGCATCGCGGTAGTAAGCGCGATCGCGAGGCTGCGCCTGTTGCATCGGCGCGCCGGCGATATAGCCACGCAGCAGTTCGCGACCGTTCCAACCGAGCAAGGCAGGAACGCCGTCGATGCCGTTGAGCTTCGCCAGCGCTCGCGCCTCACGCGCCGCCGCGCGACGCGCGAACGCGCGCGCCCACCAGCGTGCCGCGGCAATATCACGCCGGATCACACGCACGCCGTTGCGTTCGACCATCTCGATGCGGCCGAGCTCGTCGGCCTTCAGCAGGGTGTCGCTCGAGGTGTCCACTAAGCATCCGCCAAACGGCGCGCCGTGCGCCGTGTCGGCTATTGTCGCCGATTCGCCGACAGTGGGCGCGGTATCGCCAGTCAGGTTCGAGCCGATATGCTGAAGGCTCGTCGCCACCGAGGAGATCGGTTTGGAGATCGCGCTCTACGTGCTCGCCGCGCTGCTGATCGTGGGTGGACTGGTGGGCAACATCCTGCCGGCGCTGCCGGGTATCCCGATGATCTTCGGCGGCATCTGGCTGGCCGCAGCCCTGGATGACTATCGGCACCTGGGCCTCTGGTGGCTGGTGATCATCGGCACGCTGGGCACGATCGGCGTCATCGTCGATTTCGTATCCGCCACGCTCGGCGCCAAGCGGGTGGGCGCCAGCAAGCTCGCGCTCAGCGGCGCGGCCCTCGGCACGGTGGTGGGCATGTTCTTCGGGCTGGCAGGCCTGCTGCTTGGCCCGTTCATCGGCGCCTTGCTGGGCGAGCTGCTCTCGGGCACCAGCGTGCTGCGTTCGGCCCACGTCGGTGCCGCCACCTGGATCGGCCTGCTCCTCGGCACGCTGGTGAAGCTGGTGCTGTCGTTCATGATGATCGGGCTGTTCGCCTTCGCCTGGCTGGTCGGCTGAAGACGCGACCGGCATCGCGCGACCGCAACCTTCGGCACATGGCATTGGGCACATCCGCCCCTTTAGGCTCGTGCGACCACATCATCAGGGAAAGACCCATGTACAAACGCCTTGCCCTTGCCATGGCGGTATCGCTGGTGGCCGCTGGATCGGCACACGCAGTCGAGACCAAGACACCTGCCTGGATCGAGCGCAGCAACACCGATGCCAAGGTGCTGCTCGATGTGCTCGCCCGTTTCAATCCAGAATTTGCTTCGCAGATCGGCGTGCCGGGCTACGACGACAAGGTGGTGGACCTCAAGCCCGACGTCGATGCGCGCACCCGCGCCGCCCTCGTAGAGGCCAAGGGCAAGCTGGAAAAGATGCTGGCGACCGAGAAGGACGAGAACGTCCGCCAGGATCTGCAGATCATGATCAAGGCGGCCAACGAGCAGGTCGAAGGCATCGACCTCAACCACAAGTACATGCTGCCCTACCAGGACGTGGGCCAGACCATCTTCCAGGGCGAGTTCGCGCTGCTGAAGGACGACGTGGACGCCAAGCGTCGCCCGTCCGCGCTCAAGCGCCTGCAGTGCTACGTGGGCAAGGCGCCGGGCTGCACGCCGATCGTGGAGCTGGCCAAGGCGCAGACGCAGGCGCGCATCGGCGAGAAGGACCTGATCGGTCCGTACAAGAACGAGGTCGAGCAGAAGCTCTCGAACACGCAGCGCTATGCACAGGGCATCCGCCAGCTGTTCACCAAGTACAAGCTCGACAATGCCGACGGCAAGGCAGCGCTCGACGCGATGGATGCGCAGCTGAAGGACTACGACGGCTGGGTGCGCAGCACCATCGTGCCGCGCCAGCGCGAGGACTTCCGCCTGCCCGAGCCGCTGTATGCCTACAACCTCAAACAGGTCGGCATCGACATCGCGCCGCAGGAGCTGATCAAGCAGGCGCAGCTGGAATTCGTCGAACTGCGCTCGGCCATGCAGATGATGGCGCCGGTGGTGGCGAAGGAAGAAGGCATTCAGTCCAACGATTACCGCGACGTGCTGAAGGCACTCAAGAAGCAGCAGCTCGGCAAGGATGACGTGGTGCCGTGGTACCACGAGATCATCGGCAAGATCGAAGACACCATCCGCCGCGAGCACATCATCACGCTGCCTCAGCGCAAGATGCAGATGCGCCTTGCCTCGGAAGCCGAGACGGCCGCGGTGCCGGCACCGCACATGGACCCGCCGCCCTTCATCAACAACCACGGTGAACAGGGCACCTTCGTGCTGACCATGGGCAACCCCAGCGGCAGCAAGTCGGACTCGTACGACGACTTCACGTACAAGGCCGCCGCGTGGACGCTCACCGCGCATGAAGGCCGCCCGGGCCACGAACTGCAGTTTGCGGCGATGGTCGAGCGCGGCGTGTCGCTGGCACGCAGCCTGTTCGCCTTCAACAGCGTGAATGTGGAAGGCTGGGCGCTGTACGCCGAATCGGAAATGCTGCCGTACGAGCCGCCGTCGGGCCAGTTCGTCGCCTTGCAGGCGCGCCTGCAGCGTGCGGCACGCGCCTACCTCGATCCGATGCTCAACCTGGGCATGATCAGCAAGGAACGCGCGCATGACGTGCTGCGCTACGACGTCGGCCTGTCCGAGGCGATGACGCAGCAGGAACTGGATCGCTACACCTTCAACAGCCCGGGTCAGGCCACGGCGTACTTCTACGGTTACATGCGCCTGCAGCAGACGCGCCTGAACACCGAGCTGGCGCTGGGCAAGGACTTCAATCGCCAGGCGTTCAACGACTTCGTGATCGGCCAGGGCCTGCTGCCGCCCGAGCAGTTGGCCGAAGCGGTGCGCACGCAGTTCGTTCCGTCCCAGAAAAAGAAGTAAGCGTCGACGATTTCGTCAGCGCGGGGGCCGCGTCTTCGGGCGCGGCCCTTTTCTTTGCGCCATTGGCGCGGCCAGCGCGCTGCGTGCGAGCCAGGCGGAGAATCGCGGCGTGTCATGGGAAAGCGATGCCGGCACGATAATGTAGCCGCGACTGGGCGTGGCCGAAGGCGTATGCCGGAAGCGGCGCGTGCCGTCGATAGCCAGCAATTCTTCCTGATCGGCGGCGGCCACTTTCAGCGCCAGGCCATCGGCAGACAACCACGCGCAGGGCTTTTCGGCGAAATAGGCCATGAGGCCGCCGAACATCGGCTTGAAGCGCAGGTCGTGCGGGCGGCCCAGATGCGTGGCCGCATCCTCGAGATCGGTGCGCAGCGCTTCAAGTCCCGCGTTCACGCCGGCCCATCAGGCAGCACGTAAAGCAGCACGGCGAGGAAATGCAGCACGCTGCCGGTGAGCACGAAGAAGTGCCAGATCGAGTGGTGATAAGGAATCTTGCGGCCCAGGTAGAACGGCACGCCCAGCGTGTAGGCCGCGCCTCCGGCCAGCAGCAGCACCATGCCGCCGGTCTGCAGATGGGCCAACAGCGGCTTGAACGCGATCACGCCGACCCAGCCCATGCCCACGTACATGAGCACGGCGAGCTTGCGGTACTTCTTCAGAAGACCCAGCTCCAGCGCACTGCCCATCAGCGCCAGCGCCCACACCGTGCCGAACAGGCTCCAGCCCCACACGCCGGGCAGCGCGATCAGGGTGAACGGCGTATAGGTGCCCGCGATCAGCAGGAAGATCGCGATGTGGTCCAGCGTCCGCAGCACGCGCTTGGCTGGCGCGCCGGGCACCGAGTGGTAGAGCGTGGAGGCCGTGTAGCAAAGGATCAGCGAGGTGCCGAACACGGCACTGGCCACCACCGCACGCACATCGGCATAGAGGGAGGCAAATGCGACGAGGGTTGCGAGGCCGGCAATGCTCAGCAGGATGCCGATGCCATGGATGACGCTGCTTGCGAGCTCGTCGCCGAACGCGTAGCGGGGTAGCACCGAGCCAGGGCTGACGGACATGGGGAAATCCTCGTGGGACAACGTACGGGGGCGTACGCCACCTTAGCCGGCCCGGGCTCGATTGCAAGCGACGCGGCTCATACGAAACGCCGCTACCTGGCCCAAATCACTCGATGATGAAGGCACCGAAGGCGATGCCCAGGTCCCAGCCCTTGCCGGTGCCGCTGAGGGCCAGCGAGACATTGCCCTTGGTCATGACGCGCGCGCCGGCCGACTTGGCGGCTCCCGCGTGTACCCCGGCGTCGGCGTAGTGGCCCTTGATCTCGCTGATGCTGCTGATACCCGAGAACTTGCCGACGCCGTTGTCGATCTCGTTCTTGCCGAAGGTCAGGCCGCCGCCCTTGACGCGGATGCGCACGCCCATGGTCTGGCCGTTGCTGCAATGGACGGTCCCGCTGCCCTCCGCCGTCTGGTAGAACACCGACCAGCCGGAAAGACGAAACGTCATCTTGCACTCGAGGTCGCCCGCGTGCACCGGCGTCGCCAGCAGGCCGGCAAGAATCAAAACCGTCGCGCCCATGATCTTCGCCGTTGCCATGCCGGTGTCTCCTGTCGGGGGGCCCACTCGTGACCCCGCGGGCAATCCGATCGATATTGGCGACTACTTGCCGTCTGCCACGTGAATGCATTTTTCACCCGGGCTGTACGGCAAAACAAGCACAGCCCCCGGAGAATGGCACAACCGGATGTCCCCTCTCTCTCCCCCGACGTCCGGACTTGCTGCCCCGCCACCCTGTGCGGGGCTTTTTTTTTGCGCCGGTTCATGCGCCGACATTGATGCGGCAACGCGGGCTACACGGACGTCCGTGGCAGGCTCTAAGCTGGAGACGATCAGGAACCGGGAGGATTGCACGATGTCAGCCATCGACCTGCTGTTGCATCTGGACCATCTGGACCTTGGCGTGGCGGCACCCCGGGCGGCCATGGCCCTCGCCGCGCGCCTGGACGCAAGGCTCGACGCGCTGTATGTGGCCGACCTCCCGGCCACGGCCTTCAGCCTTCCTGAAGCCGTGCCGGTGCAGCTGGAGGAAACCCAGCGGCGGGTGGCCGAAGCCCAGACCCATAACGACGAATGGCAACGGACGCTTGGTGCCCATGGCCTTTCCGGCAGCTGGCGCGTGACCCAGGGCGACACCGTGCAGACCGTCAGCCAGGCTGCCTCCGGTTACGACCTTCTTGTGATGGAACGCAGCCAGCAGCGCAGCGACGCGCCCGTGGGCTTCGGCTCCGTGTCGCGATGCGTGTTCGCCTGCGGACGACCCGTGCTGGTGGTGCCGGACGTCTCACCCGTGGCCGGCATCGGCAGTCGCGTGCTGGTGGCGTGGAACGGCAGTCGCGAATCGGCGCTGGCCCTGGCAGCCGCCCTGCCCGTGCTGCAGCGGGCCGACGAGGTGCAGGTGCTCGACGGCAGCGAGATGAATGCGGACATGTTGCCGGTGCTGCCGCCGCCGGGCCTGGCCGACTGGCTGCAGCGGCATGGTATCCGGGCCACGGTGGAAACCTTCAGTACGGGACCCAGCCACGCCGCCGGTCCGGCCGTGCTGGATGCGGCCCATGAGCGGGGCGCCGACCTGATCGTGATGGGTGCCTGGAGCCGCTCGCGGCTGGCCCAGATGGTACTGGGCGGCACCACCCGCCACCTGTTCATGCACGGTGACGTGCCGATGCTGGTGGCGCACTGAAAATTCCGTTCCGCGGCTCCCACGGACACTCCACCCAGAATAGCCTTCCATACGGCTACTTGTGCAAGCGTTTTCGATCGGCTTAGGCTGAATCCGCACCAGCACGATCCCCACCGCATCCCCATGCGGCGTGCCCGGTGCTGACAATCCACATCGAAACGTCAGGAGGTCGCATATGTCGTCCGCAAGCCTGGCCGTACCTCGTCATGCCCATCCCGACGCCGCGCGCGTCGCGGCGTTGAGCACCGCCATCGCCATCAACCTCGTTGCACTACTCGCTCTTTTGCGGCCGATGGCGCCGCAGCTGGCACAACAGATCCAACAAGTCAGGGACATGACGATCCATTGGATCCCATTACCTCCGAAGGCCGAACCACCGCCGGACATCGAGCTCAAACCCATCCCCAAGCCTATGCCGGTACCGCGCACGCACGTCCAGCCGCAGCCGGTATCGCCGCCGGTGGCGCTCACCGACGATGGCAACACCGCTGCGCCACCGGTTCCGCCCACCGTTGCGCCAGCGGTCGAGCCGAACGCGGGCGCAGCCCCGATTGAAGCGACCCTCGCCTACCGTGCGGTGCCATTGAAATATCCATCCGCCGCGCTGCGTGCGCATATGGAAGGCACCGTGGTGCTCAAGGTATTGGTGGACGAGCAAGGCGTCCCGCAGGAAGTGACGGTAGAAAAGAGCAGCGGCTATGCACTGCTCGATCGCAGCGCACGCGACCAGGTGCTGCACGGATGGCGCTTCCAGCCAGCGACCGTCAGTGGCAAGGCGGTGCGCGCCTGGGCACGGGTGCCGGTGAGCTTCAACGTCAATCAGCTGTGAGCAACTGCGTGGCGTGACCGCTTTGCATCACGCGGCCTGAAGGGGAAGGCCCGGCCTGCATCCAGTGTCAGACCGGGCCCTTCCACGGCAACCAGCAATCAGTGCGGGACGGCGGCAGGCGCAGCCGTGCGGTGCGAACGCGCGATGGCCCATATCACGGCCACCAGCAGGATCACCGGAAGGCAGAACGGCAATACGGCCAACGCGACGATCGGCGCGACGATCAACAACGCCAGGCCACCGAACACGAGGCCAAGCATCGCACCGACGAGGTGAAACAACCCGCCGATCAGTGCGAAGGTCAGCTTGAACACGATGCCGACCAGGGCAACCACCAGCCAGAGACCCGCGAACAACATCAAGAGCACGCTCATCGTGATCATGGCGATCCTCCTCAGGTACATCCGGTGGCCTTTGTGCCCGGACGTCATGCTGGCGACCGGTGCATATTTCAAGGCCCGCTTGACCATGATCGTGCGCTTTTTGCGCATCGCGCACATGTCGCGAAAGTCATGCCTTGGACACGTCGCTTGGTGCTTTTCAGGTTACGGGACTTTAACGATGTGCATGGTCCACTGCGCGCCGGTTCCCATCGAGTAGCCTCGCATGGCAAGACACATGCAACAGCTCAAGGCGCTGCGCGACATCGCGCTCGATTACGGTGTGGGCGATCATCCCGACATCGCGTCAATGGCGCGGGACCTTAGCCGGGTGGTGTTCCAGCACAGGCAGTCCATCAGCGAAGGCCTGAGCGATCTGCGCACGCGCGACAAGGGTTTCGAACGTTGGCTGGTCGCGCAGCGCGGCAAACCGGACGTCAGCGTGCTGGTGATGGCATGGCCCGCCAACTACGCAACGCCCCTTCACGACCATGGCGGCCTGTGGGGTCTTGAACTCGCCCTGCACGGTGCGCTGGAAGTGGAATCGTGGGATCGCGGCGCAGACGGCAAGGCCTTGCGCCAGACCGGTCGCGACTGGCTGGGCCCGGGAGACGCCACCTGGTTCGATACCGACGACTGCCACGCGCATCGGTGTCGCAATCTCTCGCGGCAGGAAACAGCGTTGACGCTTCACGTCTACGGTGGCGATCTGGCACAGTACTTCACGTACGAAGAAGCCGGAAAACCCGGCCAATGGCTCGTGAAGCCGCAGCGCAGCGTCATCGCTGGCCAGCTGCACGCCTGAGCCACACCAGACAAAATCACGCTTTTCAAGGGAGTGGCATGTATCGACGGGTCGCCATCATCGGCGGCGGCGCTGCAGCGGCAGCGCTGCTGAGCGAGCTGCTGGACCGCCAGCCGCCGCAGCCGCTGCATCTGGACTGGTATACCGGCGGTGGTACGCCGGCCCGCGGCGTCGCCTATGGCACGCGCTCGGACCGGCATCTGCTGAACGTGCGTGCCGCGTCCATGAGCATGTTCGTCGCCAGGCCGCAGGGTTTTCTCGAATTCGCGCAGCGCGGCGACAGCAGCATCGCGGGCACCGACTTCCTTCCGCGGCGCCTGTATGGCGATTACCTCGAAGCCGAGGTGTCCCGTGCGCTGGCTCGCGCCCGCGAAGCGGGACACAACGTGCGCGTGCTGCCGTTCGCTGCCGACGCCGTGGTGCCGGAAAAAGATGGCGTCACCGTGATCCACGGCGAAGAGAACAGCCGTGTGGACGCAGCCGTGCTGGCCATTGGTTCGCTACCGCCGCAACCGCTGTCCGGCGTCAGCGATGCCGCGCTCGACAGTGGCCTCTACGTCACCGAACCCTGGAACTTCCTGGCAGCCGCCCAACCCGATCCGCGCCCCCGCAAGGTCGTGTTGATCGGCCTGGGCCTGACCGCCGTCGACGTCGTGCTCGAACTTTCGTCGCTCTGGCCCAACGCGACGTTCGAGGCGATCTCACGCCATGGCCTTCTGCCGGAACCTCATCTGGAAAATGCATCGGCGCCGTCGGGCGACAGCGGCGAATTGATCGAGTCGATGCGCGAGGCACCCGATATCCGCACATGGATCCGCCTGCTGCGTGAAGCCGTCGCGCAAAGCACGGATTGGCGCACCGTAATCGACAGCCTGCGCCCGCATACGCCTTCGCTATGGGCGCTGCTCCCGCCGGCGGAACGTTCGCGATTCCTACGCCATGCGCGCTGGGCGTGGGAGCGCGTGCGTCATCGCATGGCCCCGCAGGTCATGGCCTCGCTTCAAACGCTGGAACGGGAAGGCCGTCTGCATCGCCGTCGCGGGCGCCTGCAGGCCGTGAACGTCGCCGATGGCAAGCTGCATCTGGACGTCCGTTTGCCGCATGGCAAGGGCGTGGAAACGATGGATGCGGACCTGGTTGTACAGACCATCGGCCTCAATACCGATGTGCGCCGTACCCAGCACCCGCTGGTTCGGCAGCTCGCTACCAATGGCCATATTACGCCCGATCCACTGGGCCTGGGCTGCGTCGCCACGAGCGAAGGCCGCCTGCAGCACGACGGCCACACGTGGGAGCACTTCTACGCCATCGGCACCTTGCTGCGCGGCACGCTGTGGGAGTCCACCGCGATACCCGAAATCCGCCAGCAGGCGCGCAATCTGGCTGATCGCCTGCTGGCGCCACAGGTCGCCTGATCGATCTACCGCGAGGTAAGGCGGCGCATCGGCGCCGCCCCTGCGCATTGACGCGCTGGTGTTATTCGAATCCGCCCAGCACCAGCTTGCCGATCGTCGTGGCGCTTTCCAGTTGTGCGTGCGCCCGCCGCAGGTTGGCCGCGTTGATGGCGCCGAGATTTTCGCGGAGCGTCGTGCGCAGCACGCCTGCGTCCACGAGATCGCTAGCTTCGTTGAGGATGCGGTGTTGCGCCTGCATGTCCTCGGTGTGATGCAATGAGCGCGTGTACATGAACTCCCAGTGCAGCGAGAGGCTCTTGGATTTCATCAGGCCGATATCCAGCGGCGTCGCCGGATCGTCGATCAGGCCGAGCTTGCCTTGCGGCTTGAGCAACTCGACGAGCGCCGGGAAATGCTGCTCGGTGTGCGTGAGGCTGAGCACGTAGTCGACGCCCTGCGGGGCCACCGCCTTCACTGCGGCAGCCAGATCGGCGCGATGATCGACCACGTGATGCGCTCCCATGTCGCTGGCCCACGCACGACTGTCATCGCGTGAAGCGGTGGCAACCACGATGAAGTTGGTCAGGCGCCGTGCCAGCTGGATGGCCATCGATCCCACGCCACCCGCTGCACCGACCACGAGCACCACGCCACTGCGCGGCGTACTGCCGCGCAGCACGCCGAGGCGATCGAACAGCAGCTCCCACGCGGTGATCGTGGTCAACGGCAGGGCGGACGACTGGGCAAAGTCCAACGTCGCCGGCTTGCGCCCAACAATGCGTTCGTCGACGAGTTGCAATGCGGCATTGCTGCCAGAGCGGTCGATGGCCCCGGCGTAGTACACGGCGTCGCCCGGCTTGAACAACGTGACATCGGCACCTACGGCGACGACGGTACCCGCCGCGTCCCAGCCGAGTACCTTGTCGGCGCCTTCCGGATCCACGCGCTTGCGGATCTTCGTATCCACCGGATTCACGGATACCGCTTCGACTTTCACCAGCAAGTCGCGACCCTGCACCACGGGATCGGGAAGCTCGACATCCAGCAGGCTCTGCGGATCGTCGATGGGCAGGCTATGGCGATAGGCGACGGCTTTCATGGGTTCTCCAGCAAGGGGGACGTAACGTCAGGGAATGATGTTGCGCCGACGGAAGTCATCGAAAAGTCGCGTGAACATCGCCAGCGTCTCGATGTGCTCATGGAAGCCGAATCGCCGCGCCTTCGAACCGTCGCCAAACATGTCGTAGTCCCAGGAAAACACGAAGTCGGCGAAGCGCCAAGACGAGACGTCGGTATACGGATGGTCGGCCAAGTGGTGCGTTTCGATCATCGTACGCCACAACGGCTCCTTGTCCGCCATCACCGAATCCAGCGAAAGCGGCAGCGGCGGCGCCACTTCCATGTCGAAATAGCGCGCGATGGCAGGCCACATCTCGCTCCAGCGGAACAGGTCGCCATTGGTGATGTTGAACGCCTGGTTGGCGCATGCGGACTCGGTCGCCGCCCACACGGTAGCGCGGGCGAGCAAGCCGGCATCGGTCATTTCCAATAAATGATCATAGGCGCCGGGCTTGCCAGGAAAACGCAGCGGCAAGCCCAGCTCCTTGCTGATCGAGGCGTACACGGCAATCGCCAGTGCGAGGTTCATGGGATTGCCGAGCGCGAAGCCGCCGACGACCGCAGGCCGAATGGCCGACCAGCTCCATCTCGCGTGCTGCTGGCGCTGCTCCAGAAACCGCTGCTGGTCGTGCATGAACTCGGGCGGCATGAAAGCCGCGTCGGTCTCGCGCGCCGGCGTCTTGAACGGGCCGAGATGACCGCCGTACACCTTGTAGCCCTGCATCAGGCTGATGTGCTGCAGGTCTTCGGCCACCGGCTCGATCGCATCGACGACATGGATCAGCATCGCCAGGTTCGGCGGCACCAGTTCGGCCCAGGTGGGTCGATCCTGGTAGGCGGCGTAGAACACGTGCGTCACCCGCGTGAGCGCTGCCAGCTTCTGTCGCGCATCGGCAGCATCGAGCAGGTCCACCGCAAGATGACTTACTCGCCCTGACGACGGACCTCCGCGACGCGAGAGGCCGATGACCTCCCAATCGTCCAGCGACGCCAGGTGTTCCACGAGATTGCGACCGATCACTCCCTGTGCGCCAACAACCAGCGCCACCTTGTTCGGTGTCGTCATGAATAAACCCTTGAGTGGATGACGGAGTGGCCGCCGCTCATGCGCCGGCTGCAAGAGCAACGGCTGCCGCGGATGCGCGGCGGCGTTCGAGTGCTGCGCTGGCCAAGGTGACCAGCAGCCCCAGCAGCGTGACTACCGCCCCGGCGATGCTCACCGACGGAAGACCCAGCTTGAGGTCGATCATCGCGCCACCGATGAAGGCGCCGATCGCATTGCCCAGATTGAACGCAGCGATGTTGAGCGTGGACGCAAGATGCGGCCCCTCGCTCGCCTGCTGCACCACGCGCATCTGGAGCGGCGGCACGGTGGCGAATGCGAATACGCCCCATACGAACACCGTGACGATGGCGGCAATCGTGCTGTGCATGGTCCACGCGAACGCGAACATCACCAGGGCCAGCACCACCAGCACGCCCGCCAGCGACGGCATCGGGCGCCAGTCCGCCAGGCGACCGCCCACCATGTTGCCGATGGTGGTGCCCACGCCAAACAGGATCAGCACCCAGCCGGTCGCACCTACACTCACGTGCGACTGCTGCTGCAGGATCGGCGCGATATACGTGAATACGGTGAACACGCCGCCGAAACCCAGCACCGTCATGGCGAGCGCCAGCAGCACCTGCGGTTGGCGCAGCACGACGATCTCGCGACGCATGTCCGGCGACGGCATGCCGGGCAGCGCCGGCACCAGGCGCCACACGGCGATGGCCGCCACCACGCCCAGCAGGGTTACAGCGCCGAAGGTCGATCGCCAGCCGGCCCATTGGCCGAGGAAGGTGCCAAACGGCACGCCCAGCACGTTGGCCAGCGTGAGGCCGGTGAACATCAGCGCGATGGCGCGCGCCGCCTGGCCGCGCGGCACGATGTGCGAGGCGACCACGGCGCCGATGCCGAAGAACGAACCATGGCAGAACGCCGCTACCACGCGCGCCACCATCAGCACGCCGTAGTTCGGCGCCACCGCGCAAAGCGCATTGCCGAGGATGAACAGGCCGAGCAGGAGCAGCAAGGCGTTTCGACGCTCCATGCGAGCGGTAAGCGCCGCCAGCAGCGGCGCGCCGGCGGCCACGCCCAGCGCATATCCGGACACCAGCAGGCCGGCCGAGGGAATGCTCACATGCAGGTCGCTGGCCACTTCGGGCAGCAGGCCCATGATCACGAATTCGGTGGTGCCGATGGCAAAGGCGGCCACCGACAGGGCCAGCAGGGCCAGGCGCGAGGCGCCTGCGCTCACCGCGTCAGCCGGCGCCGCGGCCTTGGAAGAGGTGGAAAGGTTCATGGGAAAAGCCAGGAAAGGACTGCCCGATACTGTGCGACTTGTCCGGCTTGGCGAGAATTGAGCAAACTAGAGAGGCATCTTTTCCAAAAAGTTGAAGATGGTCGACTTCGAAGACATGCGGCTGTTCGTCCGCGCAGTCACCGACGGCAGCCTCTCGGCCGCCGGGAGGGCGCTCGGCCTATCTCCGGCGGCCGCCAGCAAGCGTCTGAACCGGTTAGAGCAGTCCCTAGGGGTCCGGCTTCTCCAACGCAGCTCGCGGCGCCTGGCGCTCACCGAGGAGGGCACCATCTACTTCGAGCGCGCCCAGGCCATCATCGCCGACGTGGACGACGCCAACTCGGCGGTGGGCCTTCGCCAGCTCGAGGTGCGCGGCCAACTGCATGTTTCCGCGTCGGTGGATATGGGGCGCCAGTACGTGGGCCCGATCGCCGCCGATTTTGCCGCCCAACACCCTGCCCTCACCCTGCGGCTGACCAACTCCGACGCAATGCTCGACCTGTTCGAACACGGCGTTGACGTGGCCGTGCGTGGCGGCACCATGACCGATTCGCGGCTGGTGTCGCGCCTGCTCACCAGCAACTTCCGCGTGCTGTGCGCCTCGCCCGACTACCTGTCCCGGCGCGGCCACCCGCGCACGGTGGAGGACCTGCAGCAGCACGACTGCCTCATGCTGCACCGACCCGGCCACGGGATCCTGCCGTGGATCGTGCAGACGCCCGACGGCCCGCGCCCGCTTCGCATGGAAGGCTCGATCACCTGCGACAACGGTGACTTGATGCGCGCGTTGGCCGTGGCCGGCCACGGCCTGGCGTTCAAATCGGCATGGGATATTGCCGACGATGTCCGCGCCGGCCGCCTGGTGCCACTGCAGGGCGACGTGATCCTGCCGGACGCACACATCTATGCGATTTATCCCAGTCGTTGCTACCTGCCCGCACGCATCCGCCTGTTCGTGGATCATCTGCAGCAAGCGTTGCAGCTGCGCGAACGCGACGTGCTCGCTACCGTACGCAACGCCATGATCTGAACCAGCATCGCGAGGACAGCATGCCGAAGTCGATTCGCACGCCCCCTTCCTCTGTCCGCGGATGCCGCCCATGCTGAGCAGCGTCATCGGCGTTCTGCTTCTTCTCCTGCATGCCGCCGGCGTCGTCGCGGCCATGCACGCGGTGATGAACACCCGCACGCCGCAAGGTGCATTTGCGTGGGCGCTGGGGCTGGTGCTGCTGCCCTACATTACGCTCATTCCGTATCTCTACCTGGGCCGCAGCCGGTTCCATGGCTATGTCGACCTGCATCGCCTGCGCCGGGAGCAGATGCAGGCCATGGCGAACACCACGCTCGAATCGACATTGTCGACGCCCTGGATCTGCGAGCCCTACGATGAGATCGCGACCATGCTGCGCGCGCGCTTCCATGCCGGGCAGCACCTGCGCTTGCTGGTCAACGGCGAGGCGACGTTCAACGCGATCTTCTCGGCGATCGGTGAGGCGAAGCACTGCGTACTGCTTCAGTTCTTCATCATCCACGACGATGTGCTGGGGCGACGCCTGCAGCAGGCACTGATCGAGCGCGCGCGCGCAGGCGTGGAGGTATGCGTGCTCTACGATGGCATCGGCAGCCATGCACTGCCCAGCCTGTACGTGGAGACGCTGCGCGAAAGCGGCGTGGCGATCCATCCTTTCGCCACGCAACGGCGCAGCAACCGTTTCCAGCTCAATTTCCGCAACCACCGCAAGATCGTCGTCGTCGACGGCATACGCGGCTTTGTCGGTGGACTCAACGTCGGCGATGAATACCTGGGCCTGAAGCCGCCGCTGTCGCCCTGGCGCGACACGCACCTGCAGATCGAAGGCCCGGCTGTTGCCGACCTGCAACGCAGTTTCGCCGAAGACTGGCACTGGGTGACCGGAGCACTTCCGCCCCTGCTGCGTCCCGAGCATGGTGCAGGCCGCACGCACACCTTGGTCGCCGCCACGGGCCCGGCCGACCGGCAGGAAACATGCTCGCTGTTCTTCGTCACGCTGATCCACGCCGCGCGACGGCGCTTGTGGATCACCACGCCGTATTTCGTTCCCGACCAGGCGGTGATGTCAGCGTTGCGTCTGGCGGTGTTCCGCGGCGTGGATGTGCGCGTATTGATTCCTTCGCGCCCGGACCACCACGCCGTGTTCCTCGCCACCGGCCTCTACGCGCATGACGCCGTGCGCGCAGGCATTCGCGTGTTCCGCTACCAGCCGGGCTTCCTGCACGAGAAAGTGGTGCTGATCGACGACGACACCGCATCGGTGGGCAGCATGAACCTGGACAACCGTTCATTCCGCCTCAACTTCGAGATCGGTGCGCTCAACGTGGGCGCGGAGTTCGCCGCGGAGGTCGAAGCCATGCTGCTTGAGGATTTCTCGCATGCGCATGAGGTAACCGAAGCAGAGTATCTGAAGGCACCGTACCTCCGGCGTCTGGCGATGCATGTGGCGCGGTTGTTCGATCCAGTGCTGTAGTCGCATTCGATGTGGCGCCGCGGTCGCGCACTGGGTGCGCTCCTACAGAGGGAGTAGGTAGTGCTCTCGCGAGCACCCGCCCTCACCCAGCCCTCTCCCCGGCGGGGAGAGGGAGAAGGCGCGCGGCACCCATGCCTTCCTCGCCATCCAACGAAGTTGCTTTAAGTCCTCTTCGCTCGGACGCGCTGCGGTGTAGCCGCTCCGTTCGTGGTAGTAACGAGCACATCAAGGCTGGCCTCAGTCGACCGGCGCTTCTATTCCTCGTATTGCTATGAGCCTTGGCTCTAAAGGCCATTTTCTTTGGGTTACTTTTCTTTGACTCCGGGCGTTCCGCCCTCCGCCCTTCGGGCCGGCTTCGCCGTTCGCACGCCAAGAGCGCGTGCGTGGGCCAGCAAAAGAAAAGTGACTCGGCGGCCCCACAGGAACTAGCTTCGCGTCGCCGGCAGGCCGTCGAAACGCCCGCTGCGTAAGCGGCAACCTCGCGGCAGCACGGCAACGGAAGGCAACGGTCCTAGAGGCAAACCACTTCCCAGCTGAGAAGTCGCGCGAAAGCCGTACCCTCTCCCCAGCCCTCTCCCACAGGGAGAGGGAGCCAACGCTCGCACTACCCGGAAAATCGTTGAGCTGTTGCGGACAGGGTGCGCTCCTACAATGAAGGAGCAACGTGTCTATGTAGAATCACGCGACGGGCAACCACAGACTGATGCGCCCCCACAAAAGTGCGTCAGCCGCGCACCCTACTGCCATAACCGACATACAACACACCCGTCAGCACTGAAGCGACAAGCGACAACGCTGCAGCGACAACAAACATCGGACCATAGCGTCCACCCGAGGCTATCCATCCGCCAAGCGGCCCAGTGACACCAAGCGCCACGTCGATGAACACCGAATAGGCCGCCAGCGCCGCACCGCGATTGCTCACGCTGACACGCTCCACGGCCACGACACCAAGCGCGGGAAACACGAGCGAGAAGCCGATGCCGCACAGCGACGCGCCGAGCATCGCCACGCCGACATGGCTTGCCGTCGCCAGCACGAACAGGCCAGCGGCCTCGACCAGCAGCGAAGCGAGCGCGACGCGATAACCGCCAAAGTGCGCAATGGTCCAGCCCAGCAACAGTCGAATGCCGACGAAACACACACCGAACGCACTCAACGTGAGCGCAGCGCCCGCCCATCCCTGGCTGGCGTAGTACAACGTGATGAAAGTGGCGATCACGCCGAAACCCACCGACCCCAGGGCCAGCCCCATGCCGTAGGGCGCCACGCGTCCAAACACGCGATGCAAGGGCAGACGCTCACCCGCCTCCACGCGCACGGCCGGGCGTCGCCAGGCGAGCAGCAGCGCAAGCAACATAAGTGCCACGGCCGAGACGCCGATCATGACGAAGCCGCCGATCGACACCAGCACCACGCCCAGCGGGGCGCCGACGGCGAGCGCGCCGTAGGTGGCAATGCCGTTCCAGGAAATGACTTTGGCCGTGTGCTCGCTGCCCACGCGGCCGATGCCCCACATGATGCAACCGGTGGCGACGCAGCTTTCGCCCATGCCAAGAGCAAGCCGCGCCAGCAGCATCGTGCCGAGCGACGCCATGGGCCACGCACGCAACAGGGCCGCGGCGGTCATCAGCAATCCGCTCACCGCGCAGGCCAGCAGGCCGATCCACGCGGCACGCTTGGGCCCGGCGGTGTCCGAGGTGCGCCCGGCGAAGCCGCGGCTCAGCAGGGTGGCAACGTACTGCGTGCTGATGACCAGGCCGGCGATGACCGCGCCCAATCCAAGATCGTCGTGCACGAAAGGCGGCAGCACTGCCAGCTGCATGCCGATCACGAGGTAGGCCAGGAACGTGAAACACACGATCTGGACGATGCGCAGGGTCAGGCGGGAGCCGCGGAGCCCTGTATCAGCCCGGTCGGACATGGATACAACGTCGAAGGAGAAGAAAACCCGCAGCGGCGGACCCAGCCGGCCAATGCATCACGTCGGATGACGGCGACCCAGCGCCAGCCAGCCCAGGTACACGCCGATGCCGGCGCCAAGAAACTCGAACAGCACGCGCTGGCCAAGATTGTCCGCGTCGTGCACGGCAGCCAGCCGGATACGCAGCAACTGCAACGATTGCAGGCGGCCGTAGTTGAAATAGAACAGGTTCCACAGATCCTGGCCGCCAGCGAGCGCCATGGACACTACGTACGACCAGCTCAACTCCATCGCCATGCTCCAGCCCTGGCTGCGGCCGATGCGGGTAAGCAGCGCAAACATCAGGAACCCGACCACCGCGGCGATCGCACCGGCCTCAAGCGCGCCTACCAGGCCGTATCCCATCCAAGATTGGTCGTAAGGCATCGCCCCTGTCCCACCGTCTTTGTTGTTTGACGCCATTATGCCTGCTGACAGAACGATGACCCGCGTCACGTAGGGAATTTCCTACCCTGAACCCCGCTCATCGCGTACAAAGCACCCGTCGAGCCGGTCACACCTCGTTGATGCGGAGCACGACTAGACTTTGCGACCGCAGCCTTTTACGAGCCCGATGCACCCCATGAGCCATCCCGTCAGCAGCCGCGCAGCCTTGGTATTGGTCGACGTGCAGCCGGACTTCATGCCCGGCGGCGCCCTCGCCTGCCACGAAGGCGACGCCATCGTTCCCGGCATCGCCAGGCTGCTGCAACGACAGATGTTCCAGCACGTGGTAGCGACGCAGGATTGGCACCCCGCCGGTCATGTCTCGTTCGCCAGCTCGCACCCCGGCCGCGGGCCATTTGACCGCATTCCGCTCTATGGTCATGCGCAGATCCTCTGGCCTGACCATTGCGTGCAGGAGACGCCGGGCGCCGCCCTTCATCCGTCGATCGACTGGTCCGGTGTGGAAAAGGTGATACGCAAGGGCGACGACCCGCGGGTGGATTCGTATAGCGGCTTCCGCGAAAACCACGGACCCGACGGCACGCGGCCCAGCACCGAACTGCACGACTGGCTGCGGAAAAGAGACGTGGACGAGATCTACGTGTGCGGCCTGGCCCGCGACGTGTGCGTGTTGTGGACCGCCCAGGACGCGGTGGACCTGGGCTATCGCACGCGCGTGGTGTGGGACCTCACGCGGCCGGTGACGCCGGAGACCGATATCGCTACCCGCTTCCGCTTCGAGCAGCTCGGCGTGGAGACCATCGAGTCCAGCTCGTTCGGCTGAGCCAACGCAACCTCGGGCGTCAGCCTTCATTCTCGGAGGTGGCGCGCACGTGCAGCGCGCCGTCCTCGTCGACCTCCACCGAGATCTGCATCGGGCGGCAGCAGACCTGGCAGTCCTCGATGTAATGCTGGCTCTCCACCGAGCTGTCCACGAGCACTTCGATCGGCTCGCCGCAGTACGGGCAGTGGGTGAGGACAGGTTCAAGCATCGGCGTCATCGAAACACACGGCGCATCTAGCGCTTGACCTGCGAAAGCGACGAGCCCCACTTGTTCACCGCAAGCTGGGTGGTTTCGCCTGGCGCCAGCGTGGCCTGAACCTGCGCGTCACTGCCGGGCTTGTGGCAGGCACCCGAATTCTGCAGCGTGACCACGTGGGCGCCGCTCGGTACCGAGAACGATACCTGCTCGCCGGTTTCCAGCTGCGCGGCGAATTTGTCGTCGATCAGGATCTGGCTGGAGCAGCCGCCACCGAAATAACCGTTCTCGCGCACGACCTGCAGCGTGGCGTCATTGGCGCCGGGCGTCTGGTAGAGAAATACCCGATTGGCCACCGCGTCCCTGATCACCTTGTCGTGATTGTTGGTGACGCCGCACCCCGAGAGCAGCAGTGCTCCCACCATCACCGCACCCACAACGCTTTGAGCTGCCTTCATTGTCGGACTCCATGCCTGGTCAACATGGCGAGCATCGCGAATGTGCGATCAATCCGGCGTGAACCACGTCCTCACGCCGGAGGCTGCCAGGCGCTGGGCGTGAGAATCTGGAACCAGCCCTCGCGCGCGGTGCGCCGCGCCAGCCGAAGCACGGCCTTGTCCTTGCTCAAGAGCCATTGGGCGCCGGCAAGCAGGGCGAGTTCGAGAAATTTCTGGTCGTCAGGATCAGCGCAGCGCGGCAACCGGACATCGGTGCGGGATGGCAGCGGCGCGGCGGCGAGCAGCAGGGCATAGCGGTCGAATGCCTGCGCTGCTTGCTGCCGGGCTTCGGGGCTCAGCGAGAAATCGGGGTAATCGAGCACGGCCAGCCATTCGGCGCGGCACGCGTCGTCCACCACGGCCTGCACCAATCCGCTTTGCAAGGCGTCCTTCAGATGGCTGACGGCGGGATCGCGGAACACGAACAGGTCGAGCGCGACATTGGTGTCGAGGACAAGGCGGGGCGGGGGCGCGAGCATGGCGCGCATGGTGGCACAGCCGACCCGCTAAAATGGGTCATCTCCCCTGGACTGCCACCATGACCGACCGCCTCTTCGACGATTACGCCGTGCACGCCACGGCGGTGGCAGAAGGCTCGCGCTTCACCGCCTGCCTCGTGGTCACGCCCCGTGTGCGCCACGGTTACCCGGTGTATTACGCCATCGCCGAGAACCGCAGCTTCCGCGAGCGTGAACTGGCCGAGCAGGCATCGGCAAAAGCGCTGGCTGCCATCGTCGGGCTCGAAGGCGACGGCACGCCGATCTTTCCTGACGATTACACCGGTTTCGACGATCCATTGCCCCCTGCGTGAACTCCGGGCGCCGGGATAGAATCCACGCGCCCTCCCCCCAACGGTCTTGTGCGATGCCACGCTGGCTGCAGTCGATGTCCCAACGTCCTCGCACGATCGACATCGGCGGCCGGCCGTTCGTCAGCCATGGCCTGATGCGCCGCTTCTGGGACGACATCTACCATTTCGCGCTCACCATCCGCTGGCCGGTATTCTTCGGCCTGGCGGCCACCGTCTTCGTGCTGCTCAACACGCTGTTCGCCTCGCTCTACCAGCTTGGCGACCGCGCCATCGCCAACCAGTTTCCGGCGAACTTCGGCGGCGCGTTCTTCTTCAGTGTGGAAACGCTGGCCACGGTGGGCTATGGCGACATGCATCCGCAGACGGTGTACGGCCATATCGTCGCTACGGTGGAGATCTTCACCGGCATGCTGAGCATCGCCTTGGTCACGGGCCTGGTCTTCGCGCGGTTCTCGCGGCCGCGAGCCAAGATGATCTTCGCGGATCACCCGGTCATCCGGCGCATCCACGGCCAGCCGACGCTGATGATCCGCGCCGCGAACGCACGGCAGAACGTGATCGCCGAAGCCTCGGCCAAGCTCCATCTCCTTTTGCGCGAGGCCTCACCGGAGGGTTTCCGGCTGCGCCGCATCCACGACCTCAAGCTGCTGCGTGATCGCCACCCGGTGTTCGTGCTCAGCTGGAGCCTGATGCATGTGATCGATGAAAGCAGCCCGCTGTATGGCCTGACGCCTGACATGCTGGCCGCCACCGAAGCCACGTTGATGCTGACGATCGAGGGCATCGACGAAACCACTTCGCAATCGATGCTGGCGCGGCGGCAGTGGAGTTACCGCGAGTGGCGTTGGAACCATCGGTATGTCGACCTGGTGCACGACGACGAATTCGGCGTGAGCCACATCGACTACAGCGTGTTCCACCAAGTGCTGCCGGTGGACGACGAGTCGGACGTCTCGTAAGCGTCTTGCATGGACGCACAGGGTGCGCCCGCTACAGGGTGAGCAGGACCTTGCCGATCGCGGCGCGGCTTTCCAGATAGGCATGCGCCTTCGCGCCCTCGCGCAAGGGAAAACGCGCGGCAATGCACGGCTTCAGCAATCCGTTGCGAATCTGCTCGAACAAGGCCGCGGCGCGTTCACGTCGAACCTCGGCGCCGGTCAGCACGTTCCATAGGTCGCCACCGGTGAGCGTGAGCGAGCGATCCATCAGCACGCGCGGATCGACCGGCGCGGGATCACCTGCGGCCATGCCGTAGAACACCACCGTGCCGCCGATGCGGGCGACCGCCAGGCTGTCACCGAGCGTACGTCCTACCGAGTCGAACACGACGGTCGCACCGTGACCGCCGGTCAGCGCTTTCGTGGCCGACACCCATTGGTCGTAGCCCACCGCGACGTCCGCGCCGGCAGTGATGACGGCGTCGCGCTTGGCTTCGCTGGAGGCCACGCCGAGCACCACAGCGCCCAACGCTTTCAGCATCTGCACCAGCAGCAGCCCCACGCCTCCGGCCGCCGCATGCACGACCGCCACGTCGCCGGGCTGCACGCGGAAGCTGTCGCTGACCAGGTATTGCGCGGTGAGTCCCTGCAGCAGCACGGCGGCCGCGGTTTCCGCGTCGATGTCGTCGGGCAGCGGGATCAGGCGGTCGCGGTCCACGGCCACCAGCTCGGCGTTGGCGTGCGGCATGTCGGCAAACCCGACGCGCGTGCCCGACGGGAACGAGGGATCGTTGCCACCTTCCACCACGCCAGCGCCCTCGTATCCCAGGACCCACGGCGCCGTACCGCTGAGGTGGTAGTTGCCGTTGCGGCGGTAGACGTCGGCAAAGTTCAGCCCCACTGCCTGCATGCGCACCAGCAGCTGGCCCGGGCCCGGTACCGGGGCGGGATGCTCGGTCCAATGCAGGACCTCAGCCGGGCCGAAGTGGTCGAAGGTCAGCGCGTGCATGGACGTACCGGAGCGACTTTTGATCGGCTGAGCATGACAGGTTTGCCAAGCGCGGCGACGAGGACCCGGCGTTGGGCCACCCCTCAATTCCTTACGTGAAACTGTACTTTTTGGTCAACGCCGCGCAATATCACGCGTTGTTCACGTCCATCGGCCGTGAAAACCGCGGCCTTTGCTCCTGGAGACAGCGCATGCGGCGAACCTTTATCGTGGGATGTCCACGCTCCGGCACGACCATCGTGCAGGCTCTGCTCGCCCGCCACCCGGCGATCTACACGCTCCCGGAGACCGCTTTCTTCGAGCACCTGCATGGCAGGCTCGAGTGGCGCTGGGGCGACGCCCGCGCCAAAGCCAGAAGCCGCTGGCCTCAACACCTGGGCCTGGCACGTGGGCGCACGCGCGGGGTCTTCGCCGACCTGCACCGCCAACTGACCGGCAGTGCACCTTCACCGTGGACGCCGATGCGCATGCGGGCGCTGTCCCGGCGGTTCATCGCCTTGCTGGACCGTTCCGCCGCAGCCGCCGGCCGCAGCATGTGGCTGGAGAAGACCCCGAACCACCTGCTCTACATCCCCGAAATCGAGGCCGTGGCGCCCGACGCCTGCTTCGTCCACGTAGTGCGCCGGGGGGCGGACGTGCTGGCATCGCTGGCGGATGTCTACCTGCGCTTCGAAAACGACGCCGTGTTCGGCGGCGGCACCGTGCACTGGGCCCGGCGGTGGAACCGGGCCCTGCAGATTCACGAGCAGCACATGAACCGGAAGAACCACCATCTGGTGTTCCTGGAAGACCTGATCACACAGCCCGAAGCCGAATGGGCCAGGCTGTGCGGTTTTCTTGGTCTGCAGGCGGATGCGGTGCTGGACAACGCCTGCCAACAGCCCATCGCCAACCTCAACGACGAACCGTGGAAGGTGTCGGCCATCCACGGCCAACTGCGCCATGCCGACCCCAAGGTGGACGGCCTGTTCGGCCCCAAGATGCAACGCTGGCTGCAAGCCCACCTGGCCTCTTACGACGACCTTCGCGCACGCTGCGTGGCCGCTCGCAGCCAACCGGCCAG
This sequence comes from Dyella jiangningensis, assembly GCA_000632805.1. GTDB lineage: Bacteria > Pseudomonadota > Gammaproteobacteria > Xanthomonadales > Rhodanobacteraceae > Dyella > Dyella jiangningensis. The sequence goes on from CP007444.1 coordinate 3,656,362, forward strand.
CCACCTGCACCTGGCATATGAGGCGCCCAAGGCGCGGGCCGGCTGACCTTCGCGGGCTCGGGCGAGATCAACTGCCGACAATAGGCACTTCACTGGCGCGATTGAAATCACCGATGGCTTCGACCAGGTCGGTCACGGCAGCACGCTCCACCTCGGTGAGGTCGGGGTTCCAACTGTCCAGGATCATCACCACGCGGGTGCGATCGCTGCGATTCCACGCCTCGTGCTCGAAGGTGTCATCGAAAGTCACGCAACGCCCCTCCTGCCATTGATGAAGCTCGCCGCCGACGTTGATGGCGCAATCGGGCGGGACGATCAGCGGCAAATGCGTCACCAAGCGGGTGTTCGTGACACCGCGGTGCGGCAGGATATGGGTGCCCGGCCGCAGCACCGAAAAGAGCGTCTCGGGCGCGTGGTCGCGGATGCGAACCAGTGGCAGGTCGTCGAGGAGCGCCGATGTGCGCGGGCAGCGCTTGCAGTTGTCGTCGTAACGCGTGCCGTGGCGATAGAAGAAAAAAGCGTCCCAGGCGGCCGTCTGTTCGCTTGAGGAACGCAGGTAGCCTTCGGCCGCATCCGCCGAGCTGAATTTCATGAAAGGCTCCAGGCTCTCGTCCTGGGCCATCACGGCCAGCAATTCTTCCCTGATGACATCCGCCGCTTCTTCCAGCCGCGATTGCCATGGAAAACGGCTGGTCGGGTAGTACGTCTGGCTCGGCACGCCGGGGAAATAGAGGAACTTGGGCTTCTGCCGCGAATCGGGCAGGCGTGCCGGCTGCTCGCCCAGATAGATCGCCAGGCACTGCTCCACGCGCAACAGTTCCGCGCGGCCGTAGCGGTCGCGCAACGGCGCGATTACCCGATCGAACAGCTGCCGGCGCCCGATGTCGATGAAACGCATGGCGTACTTCACCATGTCGCGCAGGCCCGGAGCGGTCGTGTCGTCGCTCCACCAGCGTCCCTGCGCCTGGGCGGAGTTCACCGCGCCGAAATACGCGAGCAGTGCACGGTGCGGGTCACCCAATCGCTCCAATGCGATGCCAAGGCGCAAGCGAGCGACGAACATGTCAGGCATGAGGTCGATAGAGCGACGAAGGCTGTCCGCAGCGCCTCGCCACTCACTGGCCGCCATCTGTGCGACGCCGAGCTGGTGGAGAATGTTCGCGTCGTCAGGCCGGATGCGTTCGGCCGCGAGCAGCATGGCGATCGCCTGCAAAGATTCGCCTCGCGACAGGCGCTGGCTGGCGAGAAACTGCAGTGCCTCCACATCGTCAGGAACGAGTTCGAGCAGTCGCGCAAAGTGCTGCTCGGCGAGCGGCAGATTGCCTTGACGCAAGCCCTCGTGCGCCTGTTCGCGCAAGGCCATGGAACCGCCGTGAAACTCCGTACTCATCGCTCCCCCGATACTTCTCGTCCCCACCGGAAGCAGAACTGCCTTCCAGTCCACTGGTGTTGACGGCACATCGGCCAGGCGTCTGCCCTGCGATGTTTCCCCTGCCGCCGCGCTAGGCGTTGCCGCCTGCGCCCAACTTCTCCAATTCCGGCAGCCACTCCCCGTAGCTGCGCCACCGGCCTACCGACCGATGATAGATCGGCTGCCGCGCCTGCCACATGCTCGCGGTGGCAATGGCCCCCTGATCGCGCGCATCTGTCGCAGGCTGTTCACCCGGCAGGCCGAGATAAGCTCCCGCCGCTGCAAGAGTTGTTTCCGGATCAGCCACCATCTGCTCGTAATCGACCACGTGCAAGGGCAGTCGCCGCGACTGCGCCCAGTGGGCCATCAGACGATCGCAGCCGGCGGCGTAGCTGGCAATATCCTCGAAATCGTACGCGTAGTCATTGTCTGCGTGACCGAAATACTGGCTGTAGATCGACAGCGCGTTGTCGCGGCGATCCCGGCGGCAGTAGAGCACCCGTGCCTCCGGAAACAGGCGGTGGATCAGGTCGACATAACGGAAGTTCAGCGGGTGCTTGTCGATATACCAACGCGCGGGCGCGTCGTCCTGGCGCAGATGCGCCAGATAGATGTCGCGGGCCTGCGCACACGCACGAACGTCATGCAGCAGCCCCTGGGACTTCAACTGCCCGGCCAGGTAGGCAATGAACGGCATTTCGCCCCGATTGCGCACGTCGGCGTGCCGTCCCAGGCGATCCGCCAGCAGGGTGGTACCGCTGCGCACCATGCCCACCACGAATACGGGAACGCAGCCGGAAGGTTGCGTCAAAGAAGCCGCCGGCGGTTCCTGGATCTGCGCGGCAACGAAGCGCTCCCACACGTCTCGCGACCAATGGACTTCGCGCTTTACCAAGCCATTCGCTGCCCGGAACATCTCCGCGGCACGTCGCGTATCGCCGATGTCATCGCGCGCCTTGCCAAGCGCAAAACACACGGCGGCGCGCGCACGCGGCGACAGCCGAGCGTCGCTCGCATGTGCTTCGAACAGGGCAAAATCAGGATGGTCTGCGTCGGTATATCGCTGGGTCGTGGATAGCGCGTGCAGCAAAAACCATTGATTGAGGTCGATGCCGCCGTGGATGGCCGCCAGGTAACGCGAGCGCGCGGCGCCGAAGCGACCCATTTCATGGTCGATGCTTCCGGCCAGCGCCAGCAGGCGCAGGTGTCCCGGCGACAACGCCAATTGCCGGTCGCACAGCTCCGCAGCCAACGCGTGCCTGCCGCTTTCCTTGATGAACAACGCGCAGTCGAATACCGCGTCAGGCTGCCCGAGCGCTTTCAGGCCCGCCGCATGCATGATGTTCGCCGCGGCGTCCAACCGCCCCTGCTGCCGCAGTTGCATGGCTACGGCACGCGCCTGCTGGACGTCGGCGGAAATCGCCGAGGCGTGTCCGGTTGGCACGGAGCGATTCATGCCCGTATCACCTCGCGTTGCCTGCATGCGCGCAATTGCGCATCACAGCCCTCGGCCCTGCACGGATGCCGCGGGAAACATCAGGTACGTGGAAAGGATGTACTTGTCGTTCGACAGCGGTGGCAGACCGGCGTGCTGGTACATCCAGTACGGCGGGAACACGAGCAGCCGGCCCGCACGTGCCTGCACCGACAGGCCAAGGTCGCAAAATTCGGTTTCCCCGCCCTGCTCTACGTCGTTGAGGTACCACAGGAACACCAGGTAGCGGCTGGCCACTTCGCCCAGCGAATCGAAATGCGGCTGGAAACCATCACCGGATCCGGCGATATAACGCTTGATGCGCAACGGTGCGATCACATTTGAAGACGGCACATCAATGGTGAGGCCAAGGCTGCGGTTGTAGCGCTCGAGGTACTCGTCGATTTGCCTGTAGAAAAAGCCCTTGAACGCCTCGTCGGCCAGTGGCGTCAGATCGAGTTCAGTCCAGGCGCTGGCATCGAGGCCGGCACGCCAGCCCTTGCCGCGCACCAGCTGATGTTCCACGGACTGATGGAAAGAGTTGATCAGCTGCTGGCAGAAGGGTGCCGGCAAGGCACCGTCGAAATACTGGACATAGCTGCGCACGTCGTGGCGGTCGCGCTGGACGGGTTCAGAAGTCATAGCCCCAAAGCTCCATCACCTCGGCAAGCGTCGGACGCAACGGTTCAAACGCATCGGCATAGCGCTTCCAACGCCCCACGGCGCGCTTGTTCGGCGGCTGCGTCACCTGGGAATAGCTCGGCGTACTGATAAAACCTTTCTGCTGCGCGTGTTCGTGGAAGCGGAGCAGCGGCGTGGCGTCCTCCACACCGATGAAATCACCGATCCGCTTCACCATGGGCTCGAAGTCGTCGAGGAGGTCTTCGTACCGCAGGCGAAGCACATGCGGCTTGAGCAGCGCTTCGTGATGCACCCAGAAGCGCATGACGTTGACATAACCACGGGCCAACCTTTCCATCGATGAGCAAAGGACCTGAAAACCCGGCGAGCGGAAGTTCTGCATGTAGCAGCTGAGGATCACATCGCACGGATGTCGCAAAGCGAGGATCACGGGGGCCTTTGGAAACAGCCTCATAATGAGCGGCAGGTGCAGCAGATTCAAAGGATTTTTGTCTATGATGCGCTGCCCCGGAGCCAGCATCGCCGTTCGCGCCACCAGCTGCCAATAGTGTTGCCGCAGACCATCGACCTCACTTTCGCTCAGGCTCCAGAGGTGTTCCGGGTAGAGCACGCCGCGTTGCTGAAGGCGTTCCGCGACAGCCTGCATGAAGGGACGCTCATCCATCGACACCAAATCCGGATGGGCGTCCAGCATTTGTTCCAGCATTGTCGTCCCCGAGCGAGGGAAGCCCACCACGAATACCGGTGAAGTAGCCAAGTCACCGGCCTGCCGCCAGGCTTCATCTGTTCCGAGATCCGAGGGCTCGACACGCAAGGTGGAGGGCGCAATCGGCTCGACGCCAGGCTCCAGCAACTCAGGAGCGAGCTGTGCAGCGTTCTCCAACTGGATAGCGTGCGCCTCCGCCAACGCCTGCATGGCGCCAACCGTCTCGCCTGCCTTGTCACAGGCCTTGGCAATGCCGAAATACAGGTTACCGCGGTGTTTGCGCTCTTTGGTCTGGAGAACCAGTCGCTCCAGCAAGTTGCGCGTCATCAGAGGGTCATGGCCCCGCTGAGCCATTACGCCATGAGCAGCAATGACCTCGTAGCGATCCACCTCATCCGTCAGTGACTCAGGCTCCGGCAACTGCTCAAGCAAGGCTCGCGCCTCATCAAGGCGATTCACGCGTTCGTAGAGATGAATCAGACGTGCTGCCGTTCTAGGCCGTTGCGCGGACGCATTCGTCGTTTCATGGAGTAATCGCTCCGCTTCCATGGCGCGTCCAAGCTGCGCGAAGACCCAGGCCAGATCGACACGCAGGTCTTCGCTCAGCGGAGGCCAAGCTTCCCAACCGGCCAGAAGGTCCTCCACTCCCACCGTGTCACCGCACTCATAGCAAGCCATTACCGCATAGATGCGAACACTCATTACATCTGGCTGCTGCAACGTTGCTTCCGTCAACAGCGAACGAGCGCGCACGTACTCGCCGCGCTCCATATACAACAGGCCAAGGTTGCCCTGGACAATGCAGTCACTCGGGTTGATACGCAACGAGGTCACGTAGGCCCGCTCGGCCTCCTCAAGCCTTCCCGCGTCCCGGAGCAAGGTCGCCAAGTTGCTCCAATGATCCGCGTTATACGGGTTGCGCTCAGTCAACTGCCGATAGCACTCAAGCGCCTCGGGAGATCGCTGCTGGAGCTGTAGTACATAGGCAAGCCACTCAAGCGCAGGTTCCAGCGCAGGTTGCTGCTGCAATAGCGTCCTACAGGCCAGCTCCGCCTCGACCAGAGCCCCTTCGCTGACGGCGGCGGCGACAGTTTCAATGCTTGCTTGCATCACGACTCATATCGATTAGGTGAAAAAAAACCGCGCGGCTTACACCGCGCGGTTTCCTTATCGGCTAACTGCCCGATGTCGCTTAGAACTTCACGGTCACGCGAGCCCAGAAGTAGCGGCCGATGGTGTCGTAGGTGTTCACGTCCGTGTTCGCATTGAGCACGTTGTTCTGATAGAACAGCGGCGGCTGCTTGTCGAACGCGTTGTCCACACCGACATCCACGCGGGTGTTGTACTGAGCGATGTTATAACCGAACTGGAAGTTGTTGTAGGTCACCGACGGGATGCGCATTACCACGTTTGCGATAGAGCCGTCAGCACTGAAACCCATCGACGGATCCATCGAACCGACGTTCAAAGCACCGATGTAGCGAGCCGTCCAAGAAGCCGACCATGCACCGGCCGTCCAGTTCAGACCAGCCAGCGCACGCCAACGGGTGTAGTTGCCGTACTGCTGCTGATACATGCCGGCGAGGTGATTGGTCACGTCGCCCGGCTGGCCCGGCGCGGTGTCGTTGTCGTAGCGAATCAGGTACGTCGTATCCAGGGACACAGCGAAGTCGCCGATATTGGTGCCGGCCACGTCGAAGTGCGGGATGCGGTACTTACCGCTGAAGTCGATGCCCTTGGTATTGAGCGTACCCAGGTTCACCGTCGGCTGGTTGATGTAGTTGATCTGACCATCGTTGAAGCGATGGATGAAGCCGCAGAACGGACTGGAGTTGTTGTTGTAGCAAGCGTTGACCACCGTGGTGGCGCTGATGTTGGTGATCGTGTCGTTCAGGTTGACACGCCACAGGTCAGCGCTGACCGACAGGCCCGGCGCCCAGCTTGGGTCATACACGACGCCGAAGTCGTAGGAGTGACCGTATTCCGGCTTCAGCTGATAGCCAGCAGCGACCGAACCCGAGTTCACGCCGGTGGTCTGGCTGAGGCCAGAGCCCGTGAACGAACCGTCGGTCGGCACGTTCTGGCAAGCATTCGGATGTCCACCCGTGTAGTGCAGGCAGGGATCGGTGAGCGGCGGAGCCGAGCCGGTGGCACCGGCGTAAAGGTCGTTGATGGTCGGCGCGCGGAACACGCCATCCAGGGTGCCGCGCAGCAGCAAGTCGTCGATCGGACGCCATTCCAGGGCGACCTTGGTGGTGGTCTTGCTGCCAACCGAGGAATAGTCGGAGTAACGCTGGCCAACGGTGATGTTCAACGACTTGACGAACGGCTTATCGGCAAGGATCGGCACCAAGGCTTCGTAATAGACCTCCTTGAGATTGAAGCTACCCGAGAGCGGCGTGGAGCAGGCTTCCTGCGAGATCTGGCACGTACCACCAGCACCCGTCGTCTGGGCAATGTAGTCAACGCCGTAGTTCTGGTATTCCTTGTCGTAATCCGCACCCACAGCGAGTGACACGGCGCCGGCCGGCAGGTTGAACAGCTCGCCGCTAGCATTCGCTTCCGCGCGGCGCGAGATGGTCAGCGTGTTGTAGTACGGATTGGCCGCATAACCCTTCAGCGTGGCGATCGTCTGCGGATCGTAGACGTTGAAGAGGTTCAGTGGCGTGCAGCCCGTGATCGGGTTAGCAGCGGTGCCGCAGGTGATTGCGCCGGTGGCCGGATCCTGGAACGACGGACCAAGCGCCTGCTTCAGACCCGAGTAATAAACATAGCCAAAGCTACGCTGCTGCTGGCTGATATGCCCGTAGTTAAGGTCGGCATCCCACTGCCAGGTGGAATCATTGCCGAAGTTGCCACGCAGGCCAGCATTGACCTGATTGGTCTCGGTGGCGTAATGCCCCTGGCGCTGACCCAACGTGGTGAAGCGAGAACGGAAGCCCTGGCCCTGAATGCCGGCGCCATCGGTGCCGAAGTCAACACCAAAGGGATTGTAGTAGTTGTCCTTCGACACCACAACGCCGTCGCTCAAAGCATCGAACGGCAGCGGTGCGATCGCAAAGTTGGACGTGGTCTTGTTGTAGAAATAGTCCAGGTGAGCCTGAACGCTATCGGTAAGCTGATAGTTGGCCAGCGCGAAAGCGTTGGTACGCTCCTGCGGCGTCTGGATGAGGTTCTGCGACTGATAGTTGTACGCGTCCCTCGCGGTAACATACGGCCGATAGTCAGCTGGGGTGGTGATGCCCGAGGGCTGCCCATTAAGGGTATAGGAACCCTTCGGCAGGCCAGCCGGATTACCAGCAGGAAGGATGAGCTGGCCGGACGGCGTACGGCTTGAACCCGCCGAAACCACCGAACCCGACGACAAATACAGTGCGTTCTTCGAGAAGTCACGACGTGCCGACGAAATGCCGTCGAACTTGTTGTAGTCGAGGCCGGCGGTGATGTTGCCCTTCTCACTGCTGTGACCAAAGATGGTCGAGAAGCCGCGACGGAAGCCGTCGTTCTGGTCGGACTCACCCACGTTGGCGCTGATTTCGGCGCCCTGGTAGTCCTTGCGCAGGATGAAGTTCACCACGCCGCCGATGGCATCGGAACCGTAGGTGGCCGAAGCGCCGTCCTTCAGCACTTCCACGCGCTCGACCATGGAGGCCGGGATCGCGTTGACGTCGTTGCGGGCCACGCGGTGGCCGTTCACCAGGATCAACGTACGCTGCGAGCCGAGGCCGCGCAGCGACACGGTGGACGCACCGTCACCACCGCCGTTGTTGACCTGCGGGTTGGTCGCCGCACCGGCCACGGCCGGGATTTCCTGCAGCAGGTCGCCGAGCGTGGCCTTACCGCTGGATTCGATCTGCGCGCGGTCGATCGTATGCACCGGGCTAGCGGTCTCGACGTCGACGCGGCGAATGCGCGAACCCGTCACGGTGACGGTTTCGAGCGTCTTGGCCTTCTGGTCCGGAGCCTGCTGGGCTCCTGCCGACTGGTCCTGGGCATCAACGTTTGCGCTCGTGCCAGCATCCTGGGCGAACACAGCCGTGGACACACCACCAAGGGTGAGCACCGCACCCAGAGAAAGCGCCAGATGCACTGACGCAGACAGTTTCTTAACCCCAAACTTCATGAGAACACCCTCCCGTTATTTATGTATGACTGGGTTTGAAAGATTTCCCCGCCTCAAACCCGCGCCCGAGTCACCCAAAGCATTTAGGGTAGACCTTGGTCTACAGCGCTACGCATTTATCACGCTTTACTTACAGATAGTCAATAAATTCTATACGGCAAGAATTTGCCGTCCGCCCACATACGGCGTAAATAATTTCGATTACGCCCCCGCGCTTTCGAGAAGCTGATGCCTGGAGACCCCCGCGCATCGCCGTTCGACCATCGTGTGAAGATCGTGAAACGGTGGTGAAAATAACCTGACACCAAGCTTACATAACGCCAGGTTACTGATTTCGAAGACTAATCTGCCGCGGCTTCATCTTCGAACCGCAAGTGTTTGACACTGCGTCCGCGGCGGCGCACCAGCTTGAGTGCTTCAATACCGATACGTATGTGACGCTCCACAAACTGCGTCGTCACGTTACGATCACTTAACTCTGTCTTAACGCCCTCGGGAATCATGGGCTGGTCCGAAACCAGCAGCAAGGCGCCGCAAGGAATCTTGTTGGCGAATCCCGCGGCGAAGATGGTGGCCGTCTCCATGTCGATCGCCATGCAGCGCGTGCGGCGCAGGTAATCCTTGAACGCTTCGTCGTGTTCCCAGACGCGGCGGTTGGTGGTGTATACCGTGCCCGTCCAGTAGTCGTAGCCGAGGTCACGGATCATGGTCGAAACGCCGCGCTGCAGTTGGAACGCCGGCAGCGCTGGCACCTCGGGCAGCAGGTAGTCGTTGGAGGTGCCTTCGCCGCGAATGGCGGCGATCGGCAGTACCAGGTCGCCGATAGCGTTCTTCTTCTTGAGGCCGCCGCACTTGCCCAGGAACAGCGCCGCCTTGGGCCCGATGGCGCTGAGCAGGTCCATGACCGTGGCGGCGTTGGGGCTGCCCATGCCGAAGTTGATGAGGGTGATGCCGTCGGCGGTCGCGTTGGGCATGGGCTTGTCGCGGCCCTGCACGTCGACGCCATGCCATTGCGCGAAGAGGTCGACGTAATGGCCGAAATTGGTGAGCAGGATGTGCTCGCCGAACTGCTCCAGCGACGTGCCCGTGTAACGCGGCAGCCAGTTGGAGACGATCTCCTGTTTGTCCTTCATAAGACCCCTTGGGTCAGCGCAGCGTTTGTTGTCCCGCTGCGCGTTACCGGCGACGCCACGCCGGCAAGATGCCAGATCAGTGCGCGCATCTTACCTGCTGGAGCACGTTTGCACGCGCTGCGCATTCGGGGTCTTTTCATTTTCTTGAAGCTCGCCTCTCCACGATGGCGGCGGCTGCCAGGAGGACACCATGCTGATCGCCGGACTGCTCGTTGCCTTGTTGTTGCTCTGGGGTTTTGCGTTCGCCGGGCGCGGATGGCTGGCCTGGGTCGCGGCCGCGGTCGCGCTGCTCGCCACCTGGATCGTGCGCGGTGTCGCCTCGCCACTCCTTTTATATGGACTGCTATTTGCCACGGCGCTCGTCGCGCTGGTCACGGGGCTCCCGCCCCTGCGCCGCGCACTGTTCGCGCGAGCCCTGCTGCCGGTGCTGGGCAAGGTGATGCCGCGCCTCGGCGAAACCGAACGCATCGCGCTGGAGGCTGGAACGGTATGGTGGGATGCGCAGATCTTCTCTGGCATGCCCGACTGGGATGCCCTGCTGCGGTTTCAATGCAAGCCGCTCTCCCCGCGCGAGCGAGCCTTCATGGATGGTCCGGTGACGCGGCTGTGCGAGATGCTGGACGACTGGCAGATCGAACAGGACCGCGACCTGCCGCCCGAGGTCTGGGACTTCATCAAACGCGAGCGCTTCTTCGGCATGGTGTTGCCCGAGCGCTACGGCGGGCTGGGCATGTCCGAGATCGGGCATTCGCGCGTCGTGACGCGCATCGCCACGCGCTCGGTCGCCGCGGCGGTGACGGTGATGGTGCCCAACTCGCTGGGGCCGGGCGAGCTGCTGGTGCATTACGGCACGGAGGAACAGAAGCAGCGCTACCTGCCCCGCCTCGCTGAAGGCCTGGAGGTTCCCTGCTTTGCCCTGACCGGGCCGGAAGCTGGTTCCGACGCGGCCGCCACCCAGTCGGAGGGCATCGTCGAATGGGGGCGCTGGCAGGGCGAGGAGGTCATCGGCCTGCGCCTGAACTGGAACAAGCGCTACATCACCCTCGCGCCTGTGGCGACACTGATCGGCCTGGCCTTCCGCCTGAAGGATCCGAACGGCCTGCTCGGCGGACCCGTGGACCGCGGGATCACCTGCGCATTGATTCCGAGCGACCTGCCCGGCGTAGTGATAGGCAAGCACCACGACCCCATGGGCGTGCCATTCGCCAACGGCCCGATCGAAGGCCATGACGTGTTCGTGCCGATGGACGCCATCATCGGCGGCGTGGCGCAGGCGGGCCACGGCTGGCGCATGCTGATGGAGAGCCTCGCGGCGGGTCGATCCATCTCGCTGCCCGCGCTGGCCGTCGGCGCCGCGCAGATGGCCACCCGTATCTGCGGCGCCTATGCCACCGTGCGCGAACAGTTCGATACGCCGATCGGCCGTTTTGAAGGCATCGAGGAACCACTGGCGCGCATCGCCGGCCTCACCTACCTTATGACCGCCACGCGCACGCTCACCTGCGGTGCGCTCGACGCAGGCGAGAAACCTGCGGTGCTCGGCTCCATCGCCAAGGCCTACCTCACCGACGCCATGCGCGAAGTGGTCAGCGATGCGATGGACATCCGCGCCGGCGCCGCCATCCAGCGCGGACCGCGCAATGCCCTGTCGCGCATGTGGATGTCGGTGCCAATCGGCATCACCGTAGAGGGCGCCAACATCCTCACCCGCTCGATGATCATCTACGGCCAGGGCGCCATCCGCTGCCACCCCTGGGTGCAGAAGCTGATCGAAGCGATCGCGGCGAAGGATCTGGCGGCCTTCGACCGGGCGACGTTCGGCTACATCAACTTCGTCTTCACCCGCGGCGTGCGTGCCTTCTTGCTGGGGCTGACCGGCTCGCGACTGGCATCGGCGCCGACGGACACCGAACTGCACCGGCAATATCAGCACCTCACTCGATTCGCTTCCGCGTTCGCTGTGATTTCCGACCTGTGCATGGTCACCCTCGGCGGGGCGTTGAAGCGACGCGAGAAAATCTCCGGCCGCCTGGCGGATGCGCTGGCCTGGCAGTACCTCGCCGCCGCCACGCTCAAGCGCTACCACGACGAACCGAAGCTTGCGTCCAACTACGACCTCGCGCGCTGGGGCGTGGCACTCGCGCTGTACCGTACCCAGGAAGCGCTGCGCGGGGTGCTCGACAACCTGCCATCGGGTTTCGCTGCGAGCGTGGGCCGCCTGCTGGTGTTTCCGCTGGGCGCGCGTTTTCGCCCGCCGTCGGATGGGCTGGGACAGCGTGCCGCCCGCGCCATTCTGGAAGACCGCGAAGCTCGCATTCACCTCACCGAAGACATCCATGTGCCGGGTCCGAACGAACCGGGATTGGGCGAGCTGGAAGCCGCGCTCGACAAGGCCGTGCGCGCGCTGCCCGTGGAGACCAAGCTGCGCGACGCAGTACGCGCGGGGCGGATCGACCGGGCGTCGAAGGATCAGCTCGACGACATCGCGCTCGCCGCCGGCATCATCTCGGCCGGGGAGTACGCCGCGCTGGCCGAAGCCAATGAAGCACGCGATGCGGTGGTGCAGGTCGACGCGTTCGATGAGGCTGTCTACAGGCAGCTGCGTTAAGGCATGCAGTACAGAGCGCAGGTGAAAAAATCCTAGGCCAAGCGCCAAGCGTCAGGGTCGGCACCGACAGGGGCGCGTGCTATGTTGAACGCGCCATGGTTTGGGGGTGATAACGATGCGGATGGGGCTGGCCATCGATGCATCCTGCGATTTGCCGCAGGAGTTTCTGCAGAAGCACAACATCGCGGTGATGCCGATCACCGTCCACATCGACGACGAAGTCTTCCTGGACAACCGCAACCAGGTCGAATTGCACCGGTTTCTCGATCGCAATCTCGGCAGCCGCAGCCACTCGGCGGAAACCGAGCCCTGCTCGATCGAGGAAGTGCAGAAGCTGTTCCTCGACAAGCTGGTGCTGGAGCAGGACTGCGTGTTCTGCCTGACCATCACCGCCACACGCAGCGCCATCAACGATCACGTGATCAAGGCCAGTTTCGCGGTGCTGAAAAACTACCGCGAGGTGCGCGAGCGCAACAACATCACCGGGCCGTTCCTGATGCGCGTGATCGACACGCGCAGCCTGTTCGCGGGCTCGGGCCCGGCCATTGTCGAAGCGACCCGTCTGATCGATGCCGGCGAAGCGCCCGCGGCGATCCGCGAGCGGCTCACCTACATCGCCAACAATTCGTACGGCTACATGTTGCCGCGCGACCTCTACTACCTGCGTGCGCGCGCCAAGAAGAAGGGCGACCGCAGCGTGGGCCTGATGAGCGCGGTGCTCGGCTCGGCGCTGGACATCAAGCCGCTGCTGCGTGGCTACCGGGGCGAAACCGGCCCGGTGGGCAAGGTTCGTGGCTTCGAGCACGGCGCGGAAACGTTGTTCAGCTACGTGGCCAAGCGGGTGCACGCCGGCTTGCTGGTCCCTGCGGTATGCGTGAGCTATGGCGGCGACCTGGCCGAGCTTTCCAAACTGCCGGGTTACGATGGCTTGCGTACGGCATGCGAGGAATGCGGCGTGGAACTCATGGAAGCACCAATGAGCATCACCGGCATGGTCAATGTCGGCGAAGGCGCGGTGACGCTGGGTTTCGCCGCCGAGGAACACGTCGCCGAATTCTGAGTGGACGCCTGCCCACGGGAGGCCCCAATGATCCGCCTGTTCATCCTGGTTCTGCTGCTTTCGCTCGGCGAGCCGGCATTCGCCGGGACGGCTTATCAGTGCACCACGGCGGACGGCAAGGTCATCTACCAGGACAAACCCTGCGCGGCAGGCCAGCGACAGCACACGCTGCAACTCGACGATTCCCAACCGCTCGTCACGCCTGCCCCACCCGAGCCCGAGCCCGAAGCGGCGGTGCCATCGCCACCGCCGCCTCCGCCGGCAGCACCGCCCGCGCCGTTACCGGTGATGTATGCGTGTGTCCGTGCCACCGACCGCACTACCTACCTCAGCGAGAATGGCAACCCGGAGCCTTATCAGGTGCCCTACGGCATCATCGGCGGTGGCGGCATGTCGTTGTCGCAGGCCTACGGGCCGCCCGGCGGAGCCGGCGTGTCCGCACCCGAGCTCAACAGAGGGCGCATTACGCCCGGCCTGATCGCACGGAACTTCGTCTGGGTGCAGGACCAATGCCATGAACTCACGCCCGCGGAAACCTGCCGCGCGTTGCGCGACGCCTACGACGAAAACGAGACCAAGTTGCGCCGTGCGTTCAAGAGCGATCGCCCGCCACTGGAAAAGCGCGAGGCCACCTTGCTTGCCCAACTGCGCAACTGCTGAGGTGGCACTGCGCATTTGTTGCGCAATCCCATGCAAGTGACTGCTGCGCAGGCGCATTGCCGGGTTGTCCACAGGCTTGTTACCAGGCTTTCCCCAACGGCTGTGGAAAAGCCATGCCATGCATGGCGCCGAATTGAGCAGGATGATGAAATGCAAAGGCGTGCAGGCACTTGCGCCACCTATCCACAGGTTTGTCCCTAGCCAGTCCACACGAGCTGTGGAAAACGACCCCGGGCGTGGCGCCTAGAACCCGTAGTTGAGAAAGCCGCCGTCCACAGCGAGCACTTGGCCGGTGATGTAGCTTGCTGCGGGCAGGCACAGGAAGGCGATGGCGGCAGCGACTTCCTCAGGCTCACCGATGCGGCGCAGCGGCGTGCGATCCAGCACTTCGTCGAGGTAGTCGTCGTTGGCGAGCGCGGGTTCGGAACGTTGCGTGCGGATGTACCACGGCGCCACCGCGTTGACGCGGATGCCATCGGTGGCCCATTCGGCAGCCAGGTTGCGCGTGAGCTGGTGCAGCGCGGCCTTGGTCATGCCATAGGGCGAGCCCGTGCGTACGTGCGTGATGCCCGAAACCGAGCCCACGTTGACGATCGCCGCATTCGCATGTTGCACAAGCTGCGGGTGGGCGAGGCGGCACATCTCGAACGCGGAAAACACGTTCTGCTCGAAGATCGCGCGGTACTCGTCCTCGCGATACGCCAGCGTGGGGGCAGGCTGGTTGCCGCCGGCGTTGTTGATCAGCAGCGACAGCGGCGCCCCGAGATCGGCGATCCAGTCGAACACCGCCAGGCGATCTTCCTGCTCGCTGAGGTCGGCGTCGAACGCCATCACCTCGATGCCCGGAAAATCGTCCAGCAAGTCCACGCGCACCTGTTCCAGATAATCGGCGTCGCGTGCCACCAGCAAAAGGTTGGCGCCCAAGCCCGCCAGTTCGCGCGCGGTGGCGTAGCCGATGCCCTTGCTGGCGCCGGTGATCAGCGCGGTATGTCCCTGCAGTTGCCAGGCATCGATACGTGCGTTCATGCGCCGAGCTTAGAGCCAGACTCCATGCCACGCCAAGCTTGCCGGCATCGCCGACAGGCCCGACACTGCCGTCCATGCGCCATGAGGAACGCCCATGACACGTCTTGCCCTGATCCTGTGCCTTTGTTCCCTCGCCGCCTGCTCCGGCAAACCGCCCGCACCCGTGTCGCAACCGGCTGCCGCCAGTACCACGCGCGTCGCGACGCCGTGGGATGAGCTCAAGAAAGATGAGCAGCGCGCCCGCGATGTGCAGAAGACCGTCGACCAGCAGGCGGAAAAGCAGCGCCAGGATATCGACGCGGCGACGCAGTGACGGTTCCAGTTGCCATGTGGGAGCGCACCCTGTGCGCGACGGCAACCTCGCATCACCGTCATGATGCGAAGACGGGTCATAGTCGTAAACCGATACGCCCCTGTCGCGCACAGGTGCGCTCCCACCATTGTTTCGCTCAGCCTTGGACGTCCATACTGCCAAGAGGTTGGCAACGCGGCTTGTCGCAGGCATGGTTGAGGCCATGAACGCTCCCCACCCCGATGAACTGGCCTGCGCGCCGCTGCTGGAGATCGACGGCGCCAGCGTGATGCGCGGCGATCGCCTCATTCTCGACCGTTTCAGCCTGCGCATTGATGCCGGCGAGCACACGGCCATCCTTGGCGCAAACGGCGCAGGCAAGTCAACGCTGGTGCGACTGATCACGCGTGAGCTGTATCCACTGGCACGCAAGGATGGCACACCGTCCATGCGCGTGTTCGGGCGCGATCGCTGGCATGTGTCGGACCTGCGGGGATTGCTCGGCATCGTCTCGCCCTCGTTGCAGGACGATTGCACCAGCGACGCCACGCTGGAGGTTTCCGAGGCGGTGTTGTCGAGTTTCTTCGCCGCGCGCCGGCTGGGACTGGATCATTGCGTCACCGCGGCTATGCGCGAACGCGCTGATGAAGCCATTGTGCATGCTGGCGCCACGCACTTGTTGGGGCGCCGCATGGCGAACCTGTCCACCGGCGAGGCAAGGCGCGTGCTGATTGCGCGGGCGCTAGTCCACCGTCCACGCGCGCTGTTGCTGGACGAACCCTGTGCGGGGCTGGACATGGCGAGCAGGCGGCGCTTCCTCGAAAACCTCCGCGGCCTCGCGCGCAGCGGCACCACGTTGCTGCTGGTGACGCATCACATCGAAGAGGTATTGCCCGAGATCGAGCGCGTGGTGCTGTTGCGCGATGGTCGCGTGCTGCGCCAGGGCGACAAGGCCGATGTGTTGACCAGCGAGGCGTTGGGCGATGCCTTCGGCATGCCCGTGCGCGTGCAGAGAAACGGTGACTACTACAGCGCCGCCGTGATGTAACCCGCGCCGCGCTGAAAATGAAAAGGCCCCGGTGAACACCAGGGCCTTTTTTTGGCGCGGACGATTCGCTCAGCGCGGCGCGCAGAAGCAGTAGGCGTAGATATTCGGCCGACCCGTTTCCGCGTGACGCAGCAGCTTCAGCTCCGGCGCCATCGTATCGATGTGCGCCACCCAGGCCGGCAACTGCAGGCCGTAGGACTGCGCCACGCGCACCATCGCGCTTTCGTTGAGGTTGACCAGGAACTGTTCGAAGCCGCCCAGCGATTCTTCCACGTAGCGCACGGGGTAATCCTTGCCGAGCTTGGCGCGCGACGCCGCGTCGGCGACGGCCTCGCCAAGGCCACCCAGTTGGTCGACCAGGCCGCGATCAAGCGCCTGCTGGCCGGTCCAAACACGGCCCTGCGCAATGGTGTCGATCGCGTCGTACGGCTTGCCGCGCGCCTTGGCGACCTGGCCGACGAAATCGCGGTAGCCCTTCTCGATGGTGGCCTGGATCACCGTGCCTACTTTCGGATCGAGTGGGCGCGTGATGTCGAATGCGCCGGCGAGCGGGCCGGTGCCCACGCCATCATTCTTTACGCCCAGCTTGTCCAGCGTACCCGGCACGGTGAGTACCATGCCGAAGATGCCGATGGAACCGGTGATGGTGTTCGGCTCGGCGTAGATGCGATCGGCGTTCATCGAGATCCAGTAGCCACCGCTGGCAGCCACGTTGCCCATCGACACGATCACCGGAATGCCCGCTTCGCGCGTCAGCGCCACTTCGCGACGGATCTGTTCGGCCGCATAGACTTCGCCGCCCGGCGAATTCACGCGCAGCACCAGCGCCTTCGTACGCTTGTCGAGGCGCGCGGCGCGGACCAGCGCGGCGGTGGAGTCGCCACCCACCGTGCCCTGCGGTTGCTTGCCGCCGGAAATCTCGCCCTCTGCCACCACCACCGACACGCCCGGCGCAAAACCGCCGTCGTTGTCGGGCAGGTTGGCGCCGTAGCGCTGCAGCGAAATCTGGCGGAAGCCTTCGCCCTTCTTGCCGGCGGGCACGCCCTCCTTGCGCATCATCGCTTCGAGTTCGGCCGGCGTGGCCACGCCGTCGACCAGATGCTGGTCCAGCGAGAGGCGGCCGAGGTCGCCGCGTGCATCGGCGATCTTCTGCGGCAGGCCGTCGATGTCGGCGCGCAGCGTGGCGGGTTCGAGCTTGCGCAGCTTGGCTACTTCATTGATGTAGCTGTCCCACAGGCCGCCCATCCAGAAGCTGTCGGCCTCCTTCGCCTCCGGCGAAGCATGGTCGAGGATGTACGGTTCGGCAGCGCTCTTGAACTGGCCCACGCGGAACAGGTGCACGTCGACGCCGAGCTTGTCGAGCAGGTCCTTGTAGAAAAGGCGGTAATTGGCCAGGCCGGTGATCAGCACGCCGCCCTGCGGATCGACCAGGATGCGGTCGGCATGCGCGGCGAGGTAGTACTGACCCTGGTCGTAGTTGGCTGCCCAGACGACCACCGGCTTGCCGGCGGCGCGGAAGCGATCCAGTGCGGCACCGACTTCGCGCAGCGCGGCAAAACCGCCACCCTGCAGTTCGCCCGGCTCGAGCAGGATGCGCGTGATGCGCGTGTCCTTCGCGGCCGCATCGATGGCGCCCACGAGGTCGCGCAACTGGATCTGCTTGGGCGGGTTGCCTGACAGCTGCGCCAGCAGGCGCTCCATCGGCTCGATGCTGTACTGCTCGACCAGTTCGCCCTTTGGCTTGATGACCAGCACGCTGTCACCGAGGATCGCCCGTTCGCCACGGCTGCCCAGGTAGCCGCCGAACAGCACCAGCAGCAGGATGAAGAAAAAGAAGAAGAAGACCAGGTTGAGGATTACCAGCCTGACCGCGTTGATGCCGCGCCCAAGGACGCAGAGAAAAGCCCAGAAACCGTTGGGGCGGCGTTCCGTCATGCGAAGTTCCTCACAAGTTCGGTGACAGCGTAGCCGTTCACGCAGCGAAGGTCATGTAGGGCTGACGACACAGTGGCATGACACTCGACGCGTACCGCGACAGCGACAGCCCGGCTTCAGACCGGGCGCTGCCAGCGTTCGCGGAAGGCACTGCGACAGAAGCGGGTGAACAGCAGGATGGCCGCCATGGTCAGGCCGGCAATCAGGCCCATCCACATGCCGCGCGCGCCCATGCCATGACGGAACGCCAGCCACCAGCCCACCGGCATGCCAACACCCCAGTAGGCGAACAAAGTGATCACCATCGGCACGCGTGTGTCCTTCAAGCCACGCAATGCGCCGTTGGAGGTGACCTGGATGCCGTCGGAGAACTGGAAGAAGCCCGCCAGCAGCATCAGTTGAGCCGCCAATGCGATCACTGCCGCGTCATGCGTGTACATGCGGGCGAGCAGATGCGGAATGCCCAGCATCAGCGATGAGGACACGGTCTGTATGCACAGCGCCAGGCCGATGCCGCACAGGCCGGCATAACGCACGCCGCGCGCATCGTTGCGACCTACCGCGTTGCCTACGCGCACGGTAATCGCCATCGACAGGCCCAGCGGGACCATGAAAGCCACCGTCGCGACACTCAGTGCGACCTGGTGGCTGGCCACCACCGTCTCGCCCAGCGTGGCAATGGCGAGCGCCACCGCCACGAACAGGCCGCCCTCGGCGAGCAGGGTTATCGCCATCGGGCCGCCGATCTTAAGCAGCTCCAGCAGCATCTTCGGTTTGGGCCAGGCAAGGCCTTCGCGCAGGCCAAGGTCACGATAGGCCGGATGCTTGGCGACATAGAGAGCAAAACCCGCCATCTCCAGCCACAGCACGGTGGCGGTAGCGATGCCGCTGCCCAGCGATCCCAGTGCCGGCAGGCCGAACTTGCCGTACATCAGCACATAACCCAGCGGCGCCAGCACCAGCAGGCCGCCAAAGCTGAAATACATCGACGGCCGCGTCATCGACAGGCCTTCGGACAGGCCGCGCAGCGCGAAATAACTGGTAAGTGCCGGACCGGCCCAGCTGATCGCATGCAGGAAGTGCATGACGTCAGTGCGCAGCGAAGGCACCACGCCGATCCAGTCGAGCATCGGCGTGGCGTTGCGCACCAGGAACCACATCACGATGCCCATGGCCCAGGCCAGCCAGAGCGCCTGCACGAACACCGCGCCCACTTCATGGCGCCGGCCGGCACCATCGAGCTGGGCCACGGATGGCGGCACCGCCATCATCATGCCCAGGCCGCTCACCAGCGCGAGCGCCCAGATGCTCACCGCCGTAGTCACGGCTGCCTGCACGTGCGCGCTCAAGTGCCCGGCCAGCACGGCATCGACGAAGTTCGGGCCTACCGCAGCCAGCTGCGCGGCGATCAACGGAAGGGCGAGGCGCACGGTGGCGCCCACCTCGTGCGCCACCCTGGCGCGATCGGGGCGGAAAGAGAACATGGGAAGACTCCTGAGCCCGGCATTCTAGCGCACCGGCACCGGCAGCCTTCCGACAGCTTGAATCGAAGCACGCCTGCGGGCCATGCCGATGTCACCCTCTTGTGCCAAGATCTTTGGTTGATTGAGTCAGGGGGACGCATGAAGAAGGAACTGGTGTCGTTCGAAGGGCTGTACTGCGCCAACTGCAGTGCGCCGATGCAGGGCGAGTTCTGCCACGAATGCGGGCAATCGATCCATTCGGTGCTGCGGCCCATGCATCACATGGTCGAGGACACGCTCGACATGGTGCTGCACATCGACGGTCGCGTAGTGCACACGGTGCCGCCGCTGTTCTACAAGCCTGGCTTCCTCACCATGGAGTATTTCTCCGGGCGCCGGCAGCGCTATGTGGCCCCGTTCCGCCTCATGTTCGTGCTGTGCCTGCTGGCCTTCTTCGTCACCCGCATCGCCATCGACAACGTCGGCTTCGCCGATACCAACTTGGAAGCCAGCGCCGGAACCGGCGACTTCGCCAAGGACAACACGGCCGACGCGGTCCGCGCGCGTTTCGAGCAGATGCGCAAGGACATCGACAAGGCGGCCGACAACGCCGGCCACGGCAAGAAGGCCATCCGCAAGCTGATCAGCGTGGAGCGCGACCACGCCAACCATCGCCTGGAACAGCTCGGCGCCGCGCCGCTGCCGGTGCAGACCGAGGACGGCTGGGACTTCCACCAGAACAAGTTCGAGGCAAGCTGGCTGCCGGCAAGCATGAATCGCAGCATCAACCGGTCCATCGAGCACATGGGCGTCAATCTCCGGGGCGCGATGGTCGGCGGCGAGGAAGGCGCCGCGGCCCAGGAGCGGATCCTGGCCGGCGTATTCGGCGTGCTGCCGCAGACCATGTTCGTGGTAATGCCGCTGTTCGCCCTGCTGCTCAAGCTGATGTACGTGTTCAAGCGCCGCCTTTATATGGAGCACCTGATCGTGGCACTGCACAGCCACGCCTTCATGTTCCTGGCCCTGTTGCTCGGCGTGCTGGTGGGCGGCCTGCGCAGTTGGCTGCTGCCGCATGCGGCCTGGACGAGTACGCCGCTGCTGCTGGTGATCTGGGCGCTGGGTCTTTGGGTGCCGGTCTATCTGCTGATCATGCAGAAGCGGGTCTATCGCCAGGGCTGGTTCCTGACCACGGTGAAGTACCTCTTCATCGGCTGGTGCTACTCGTGGCTGATCGGTTTTGCCCTGGGTTTTGCGGCCTTGCTGGGCTTGGCGCATTGACATTCGCTACGCGAATTTTTTGTGACTTGAGTCACACACAAACCGCGTAAGCGAGCTGGTTTCAAGCCGCACCTCCGTCGCCGCAACGGGGGTTTTGCACAGCGTCACGAGCCTGTCAAGGCAAGACCCGTGCCTATGGCAATTGCATGAACGCCAGCTCGCTGAAATTTTTAAGTTGCTGATTTATAAATATATTTCAGCCTGGTTAAAAGTTGAACAGTACGTGCCCAAGGGCGTTTTCATGCGCTTGCAGGGCCTCCTTCAACGCTCGATCCACAGACTTATCCACAGACGCTGTGGATAACCACAAAAGCGCCGTGCCGATAGTCACTTAGGCCCCATTCCTAGATGTCGGGGCAGCAAGCCCCTCCAAGCGGCCGTCGGCAGACCATTCGCCCGCGCATGCCTTGCCTCGTCCCGCCGTGGCCGGCCGGTTACACTTCGTCGTCACGAGGTGTAAATGCCCGCCGTCCTACGCGTCGCCCTCCCGGTTCCCCTGCCGACCCTGTTCGACTACCTGCCCGCTTCGGCGGGTCGTGCGGACGTGGGCAGCCGCGTGCTGGTGCCGTTTGGCAAGGGCAAGGCGGTGGGGGTCGTAGTGGAGGCGGATGTGGAATCCGCCGTCGGCAACGCCCGCCTCAAACGGGTGCTGAAGGTGCTGGACGACGGCCCTTTGCTCGACGCCGAACTGATGGCCACGCTGGCCCGCGCGGCCGATTATTGGCTGGGCGCGCCGGGCGAGGCCTACGCCAATGCGCTGCCGCTGGCCCTGCGCGAAGACCGGCCGCTCCCCGACCTGCGGGAAGAAGCCTGGGCACTGACGGCGGCGGGGCAAAGCGCACTGGACGCCGGCAGCCGCCGAGGTGGCAGCCGCGCCCTGCTCGAAGCACTGGCACGTGGCCCGGTGACGGCCGCTTTGCTCCATGAACTGTTGCCAGGCTGGCGCGACGCCGCCCGGCGCCTCGACGAGGCAGGCCTGATCGAACGGACCGAAATCAGCGGTGCCGCGCCGGCTCCGACCAGCACGCCACCCGAGCTCATGCCCGAGCAGCGCCAGGCGGTCGACACCATTGCCGAGTCGCTCGGCCAGTTCCAATCGTTCCTGCTCGACGGCGTCACCGGCAGCGGCAAGACCGAGGTCTATCTCGCCCTGATCGAACAGGTCGTCGCCCAAGGCAAACAGGCGCTGCTGCTGGTGCCCGAAATCGGGCTGGCGCCACAGACCGTGCGTCGCGTGCGGGATCGGCTGGGCGTCGCGGTGGAAGTGCTGCATTCCAATCTTGCCGAAGGTGATCGCGCGCGCGCCTGGCTGCGCGCACGATCGGGCGAGGCCAAGGTGATCCTCGGCACGCGCTCCGCCGTGTTCACGCCCCTGCCACACGCCGGGCTGATCGTGGTGGACGAGGAGCATGACGGCGCCTACAAGCAGCAGGAGGGCTTCCGCTACCACGCCCGCGATCTCGCCCTGCTCCGCGCACGCGCGCTCGACGTGCCGGTGGTGCTGGGTTCGGCCACGCCGTCGCTGGAATCGCTGGCCAACGTGCAGGCCGGCCGTTATCACGCCCTGCATCTGCGCGCACGCCCCGGTGCGATCCGCGCGCCGCAAGTGCGGATCGTGGACATGCGCGCGCAGCGCCTGGAACACGGCCTGTCGCCCGCGCTGCTGGCTGCGGTCGCCGACACGGTGGCGCGCGGCGAGCAGGCGCTGGTGTTCCGCAACCGCCGCGGTTATGCGCCCGTGCTGCTCTGCCATGCCTGCGGCTGGCATGCCGAGTGCCCGCGCTGCGAACACCCGATGACCTTGCACGCGGGTCGCCGCCAGCTCATCTGTCATCACTGTGATTACACCGCACGCCTGCCCGCGCAATGCCCCGCCTGCGCCGCGCCCGACCTCAAGCCGCAGGGCCAGGGCACGGAACGGCTGGAAGAAGCGCTGGCCGCGCAGTTCCCCGACGTGCCGGTGCTGCGCATCGATCGCGAGACGACGCGCCGTCGCGATGCCTTCGAACAACTGCTGGAAAGCCTGCACGAAGACCGCCCTGCGATCCTGGTCGGCACGCAGATGCTGGCCAAGGGACACGACCTGCCCAACCTCACGCTCGTCGCCATCGTCGGCGTGGACGAAGGCCTGCACAGCGTGGACTTCCGCGCCAGCGAGCGATTGTCCCAACTGGTGGTGCAGGTGGCTGGCCGCGCAGGTCGTGCGCGCAAGCCGGGACGCGTCCTGCTGCAGACGCACCATCCCGACCATCCGCTGTTGCGCCAGCTGCTGGCCCAAGGTTACGCGGCGGCGGCCGCCACGCTGCTGGAGGAACGTCGCAGCGTGCAGCTGCCGCCCTACGGTCACCAGGTGCTGCTGCGCGCCGAAGCGCACCAGCGCGAGCACGTCGACGCATTCCTCGCCGATGCCGCCGGCGCGCTGGCTGGCGCACCGCTGCAACTGGCCGGCCCCATGCCGGCGCCGATGCCGCTGCGCGCAGGCCGGCACCGCGGCCAACTGCTGATCGAGGCGGAGACGCGCAGTGCTCTGCATACCGCCTTGCGCCCCTGGTATCGCATGCTGTCGACGCTGCCCACGGCGCGTCGCGTGCGCTGGTCGCTCGACGTCGATCCCATCGATCTCTACTGACGGGTCGACGCGCGACTTCCCATGATTCCCGACTTCATACGAGGCATCACATGGAAGGCAACGCATCCACCCACGACACGCATCCCCACGTCGTCATTCTTGGTGGCGGCTTCGGCGGACTGGCGGTGGCGCGCGGACTGGCCCACACCAAGGCGCGCATCACGCTGATCGATCGACGCAACCACCATCTGTTCCAGCCCCTGCTTTACCAGGTCGCGACCGCGGGGCTTTCCGCGCCGTCCATCGCCGCACCGCTGCGGCAGATCCTGCGACGCCAGACCAACGTCACCGTGTTGATGGACGAAGCAAGGGATGTCGACCTGGCCCGGCGGCGCGTGACGCTCAGCCAAGGCACGCTCGACTATGACGCGCTGGTCGTCGCCACCGGCGCCACGCACGCCTACTTTGGCCACGATGACTGGGAGCCTTACGCACCCGGCCTGAAAACACTGGACGACGCCTTCACCATCCGGCGCCGCGTGCTGCTCGCTTTCGAGCGTGCCGAGCGCGAGGACGATCCGGCGCAACGGCAGGCATGGCTCAACTTCGTCATCGTCGGCGGCGGCGCGACTGGCGTGGAGCTGGCGGGTACGGTCGCGGAAATCGCGCGGCACACCTTGCCGCGCGAGTTTCGTCGCGCCGATCCGCGGCGGGCCAATGTGCTGCTGGTGGAAGCCGGCCCGCGCCTGTTGCCGGCGTTCGCACCCGAGCTGTCGGAAAAGGCCCGCCGTCAGCTGGAAAAGCTCGGCGTCGAGGTTCGCCTCGGCGCGCCGGTCACCGGGATCGACGCGCAAGGCGTGATGCTGGGCGACACGCCCCACCCCGCGCGCACCGTGCTGTGGGCGGCCGGCGTAGCCGCCTCGCCGCTAGGCAGCCGCCTCGGCGCGCCGCTGGATCGCGCCGGACGCGTGCTGGTCGAACCGGACCTCAGCGTGCCCGGCCATCCCGACGTGTTCGTCATTGGTGATCTTGCCGGCGTCACCCAGACGGACGGCAAACCGGTGCCAGGGGTCGCGCCTGCCGCCAAGCAGATGGGGCGCTACGTGGCTGCCACCCTCAAGGCGCGGTGGCAGGGTAAGCAGCCGCGGCCTTTCCGCTACCACGACGACGGTTCGCTGGCCACCATCGGGCGCATGGCCGCCGTCGCGCAGTTTGGCCGTCTGAAACTTTCCGGCCTGCTCGCCTGGTGGGTATGGCTGATCGCCCATATCACCTTCCTGATCGGCTTCCGCAACCGCCTGGTGGTGATGCTGGACTGGGCCTGGGCGTACTGGACCTACCAACGCCACGCCCGCATCGTCACCGGCCGCGATGAGACGGCGACTTTGCCCCGGGACGCCTAGCCGTGGACAATGACGGTCTTCTCCCGCCGGACAACGCCGTGTCTTCCCAACTCGAACAGCTGCGCCAGTACACCACCGTGGTCGCCGATACCGGTGACATCGACGCCATCGCCCGCTACCAGCCGGTGGACGCCACCACCAATCCGTCGCTGCTGCTGAAGGCAACGGAATCGGCGGCGTACGCACCGCTGATCGACGAATCGGTCCAGCGTGCGAAGTCCGAAAGCAACTCGCGCGAGCAGCAGCTGATCGACGCCAGCGACCACCTCGCCGTCGCCGTGGGCCGCAAGATCGTCGAGCTGGTGCCGGGCCGCGTGTCCACCGAAGTCGATGCGCGCCTCTCGTTCGACACCGACGCCACCATCGCCAAGGCTGAGCGCCTCATCGCGCTGTACGAAGAAGCGGGCGTGAAGCGCGATCGCATCCTCATCAAGATGGCCTCCACCTGGGAAGGCATCCGCGCCGCCGAAAAGCTGGAGAAGCGCGGCATCAACTGCAACCTCACGCTGCTGTTCTCGTTCGAGCAGGCCGTGGCATGCGCCGAAGCCGGCGTGTTCCTGATCTCGCCGTTCGTCGGCCGCATCATGGACTGGTACGTTGCCAACACCGACACCAAGACCTACGCGCCGGAAGAAGACCCGGGCGTGAAGTCGGTCCGCCGCATCTACGCCTGGTACAAAAAGCACGGCTTCGAGACCGTGGTGATGGGCGCCAGCTTCCGCAACATCGGCCAGATCCAGGCCCTCGCCGGCTGCGACCGCCTCACCATCAGCCCCGACCTGCTCGACAAGCTGCAGCAGGACCAGTCGCCGCTGCCGCGCGCTCTGCAGGACGACGGCACGCGCGAAGCCAAGATCGCCCCGCTTACCGAAGCCGCCTTCCGCTGGGGCCACAACGAAGACGCCATGGCCACCGACAAACTCGCCGACGGCATCCGCAAGTTCGCCGTCGACCAGCGCAAGCTGGAAGCGTTGCTGGCGAAGAAGCTGTAAGCGGATTTTCGCAAGGAACCAAAACGCCCCGGCAAGCCGGGGCGTTTTTTTTGGGACACCCTCCAACTGTAGGAGCGCACCCAGTGCGCGACCGCAGCGTCACGGCATCACCGCTCCGTAGGCTTTTCGCGCACCGGATGCGCTCCTACAGGCAATAGGTAGCGCCGCCGCAAGCACCCGCCCCTCACCCCGACCCTCTCCCCGGAGGGGAGAGGGAGATGGAGCGCGCGGCACCCATGCATTCCTCGCTATCCAACGAAGCTGCTTTAAGTCCTCTTCGTTTCGACGCGTTGGGGTGTAGCTACGCCGTTCGAGGTAGTAACGAGCGCACCAAGGCTGGCCTCGGTCGCCCGACGCTTCTATTCCTCGTACTGCTATGAGCCTTGGCTCTAAAGGCCGTTTTCTTTGGGTTACTTTTCTTTTGGGCCCGCAAAAGAAAAGTGACTCGAGCGTCGGCAGACGATCGAAACGCCCGCCGCGTAGGCGGCCCGCCGGCGAGAGCGCGACAACTGGAAACTGACAAAACTGGATGACGCGCTTCGCTCGCCTCTTCGGGCCCGCCCTAATGGGCGCCCGCGCGCTTCGCGCTCTGTTAGGCCTGCGCCGCGATCACGAAAACCGAGGACCGACGCGAAAGGATGTCGCGCACAGGGTGCGCTCCCACAAAAGAAAAGAGCGCTCAGCGCAACCGCTACTTCTTCGCCTGCGCCTTCGCATCCCTCGCCAACACCTCCGGCGATATATCCCCACTCTCCCAACCACCACCCAATGCCCGCACCAACCCCACACTCGCGCGCAACTGGTTGGTCTGCAGCCCCAGCAAGGTCAGGTGCGCATCCAGCGACGCCACCTGCGCCGTCACCACATCGAGATAGCTGTTCGCGCCCTGCTTGTACAACGCCATCGACAAACTGAGTGTGTGATCCGCCGCCTTGGTCGCGTCGTTCTGGTCCACCAACGCGTTGCCATAGTTGTTGAGCAACGACTGATTGTCCTCCACCTGCTGGAACGCGGTGAGCACCGTGCCGCGGTAATGCGCGCTGGCCTCGTCGAAGGCCGCATGCGCCGCATCCACCTGCGCGCGACGACGACCGCCATCGAAGATATCCATCAGAAGGCTCGGGCCCAGCGCCCACACCTGGCTTGGTGCGGTGAGCAAATTGCCCCACGCACCGCTGCTGAAGCCGCCGCCGGCACTGAGCGTCAAGGACGGAAAGAAGGCCGAACGCGCCACGCCGATCTGTGCATTCGCCTCGGCCGTGCGCCGCTCCGCGGCCGCGATGTCCGAGCGACGCTGCAGAAGGGTGGACGGCAGGCCCACGGGAATCACCGGCAACGCTGGGAGATCCGTCTTCGCTTCCAGCGTGAAGCTCGACGCCGGCTGGCCCACCAGCACGGCGATGGCATGCAGCAGCAAGTCGCGCTGCGCCTTCGTCTGCGACAGCTGCGAGCGCGTGGACGACAACTGCGTCTGCGCACGATTCACGTCCAGGCCCGACACCGCACCGCCAGCCTGCAGCGTGCGAGTGAGCTGCAACGCGCGCTGGTACGCATCCACGCTCTTCTGCAGCAGGTCGATCTGGCGATCCAGGCCGACCAGCACGAGATAGCTATCGGCGAGCTGCGCTTCCAGACTCAGGCGCACCGATGCAAGATCGGCTGCCGACGCCTGCATTGACGCGCGGCCCGCGGCGACGTTGTCATGCACGCGCCCCCACAGGTCCACTTCGTACGTGGCCTGTCCGGTAAGCGAATAGGTGTCGTACCAGGCAGGTGACGTCGGGCCACGCAACGCGGCGTTGTCCGACTGGCGATTACGAACCGCCCCTGCACCCACCTGTACCTGTGGGAACAGGTCGGCCCGCACTTGCTGCAGGAAATCGCGCGACTGCTGGTAGCTCGCCAACGCCGCCGCAAGATCCGCATTGTGCGCCAGCAACTGGCTTTCCAGATCGTTGAGGCGCGCGTCGCCGTACAGGGTCCACCAACCTTCGCGTGGCAATTGGTCGGCAGGTGCAGCGGTGGTCCATGGGCCGGCCGGTTGATAGTGATCGGCCACCGGTGCCTCCGGCGTCTTATACGTGGGTGCCATCGAACACGCGCCCAGCGCGAGCGTGGCAGCCAGCGTCAATGCGAGTGACTTAGGCTTTTTCATGAGGCTTCGCGGCCGGCTGCGGGTTCTTGGCGATGCGCACCGGATCGCCGTCGACAAGGCCATCCGGCGGATTGCTGATCACGCGGTCGCCCGGTTCCAGCCCGGAACCCAGTTCCACCGATTTGCCGTAATCGCGCCGAATGGTCACCGCCTTGAACTTGACCTGGTCGTTCGCATCCAGGGTAGCCACGCGCAAGCCCTTGTCATCGAAGATCAGGGCCTCGGCCGGCACGCGCATGCCGAGCGCGGCGGAGGCCAGGTTGAAGGTGATGCTCGCATAGCTGCTCGGCAGCAGCTTGCCGTCCGGATTGTCCACCAGCAGCTGCACCAGCGTGGTTCCCGAGGTCGGAGAAATCGATCGAGCGTCGGCTTCGACTTTCGCGGTAAACGTCTTGCCCGGATATTCCGGCACGGTGAGCGTGGCCTCGTCGCCACGATGGATGCTGGGCGCATATACCTGCGGCACGCGCACGTACACGCGCAGCTTGCTGGTATCGGAGACCTGGAACAGCGGCGTACCACCACCGCTGTCGGCGGTGACCAGCGCACCAACGTCGGTGTTGCGCGCGGTCACGCGGCCATCGAACGGCGCGACGATGCGCGCGTACGACTTCAGCGCCTTCAGTCGATCGACATTCGCCTGCGCCGCATTGGCCTGCGCCTGCTTGGCGGCATAGTCACCGTTGTACTGGTCGACCGACTGCTGCGATACGGAGTCCGGATCAGTCTGGTGCAGCACCTGCCAGCGCTTGGCCGTGGTGGCCGCGAGCGCCGAGTTCGCCTTGGCACTGGCGAGATCCGCCTGCGCCTGCAGCAATTGCTGGTCGAGGTCCGGCGTATCGATCTCGCCAAGCACGTCGCCGGCCTTCACCGCCGCGCCGATGTCCTTGTTCCAGGTCTTCAGGTAGCCGCTGGTGCGCGCATAGATGGGCGCATTCGTATAGGCGTCCATCTGCGCTGGCAATTCCAGCGGCGACTTGCCGTTGCCGGCCTCGGGCGTGGTGACCACCACGGTGGGGATGGCCTGCTCGTCGGTCCATTGGTGCAGGCTGCGCGCATCGGAGATGCGTACCGCCACGCCGATGACCACGACCGCGCCGAAGACAACAGCACCGATCAGGGCGGCCAGGCGCAGGCGACGCGGCGAGGGCGTCGACTCAGGAAGCGAAGTGATGTGCTCAGACATGGACGGGTTCTCCGGCAACAGGAGCCGAATCGGAAGCGCGACCGCGTCGCGCATGCACGATGGAAAAGACGACGGGAACGAAGATCAGCGTGGCGGTGGTGGCGAACAGCAGCCCGCCGATCACCGCGCGGCCCAGTGGCGCGTTCTGCTCGCCACCGTCGCCCAGGCCGAGCGCCATCGGCACCATGCCGATGATCATGGCCAACGCGGTCATCAGCACCGGACGGAAGCGCACGAAGCCCGCTTCGCGCGCCGCCAGCGTGGCATCACCATGGAAGGCCAGGCGCTCACGGCAGAAACTCACCACGAGCACCGAGTTGGCGGTGGCCACGCCCATGCACATGATGGCTCCGGTGAGCGCCGGCACCGACAGCGTGGTGCGCGTCACGAACAGCATCCACACGATGCCGGCGAGCGCCGCAGGTAACGCGGTAATGATCACGAACGGATCGGTCCACGACTGGAAGTTCACCACGATCAACAGGTACACCAGCACACCCGAGCCCAGCAGGCCGAACAGCAGGCCCGAGTACGCGGCATTCATGGTCTGCACCTGGCCCAGCAGCGCGATGTTGGCGCCCTTGGGCTTGGACTTCTCGGTGTCCTTGAGGATCTGCTGGATGTCGCCGGCCACCGCACCGAGGTCGCGTCCCTGCGTGGTGGCGTAGATCTCCACCATCGACTGGATGTTGTACTGGCTCACGACCATGTTGCTGTGCGTGCGCGACACGTCGGCCAGCGCACCGAGTACCTGCGAATTGCCGCCGTTCTTCGCGGTGATCGGCAGGTTAGCCAATGAGGCAAGCGAGTCGAGCCGGTACTGCGGCACCTGCGCCGAGATCGGATAGGTGACGTTGTTGTCGGGGTTGAGCCAGAACGTCGGCGACACCTGCGAGGTGCCCGAGAGGTCGGCCACCAGGCTGCTGGTGACGTCCTGTTCGGTCAGGCCAAGTACGCCAGCGCGCGTGCGATCCACGTCGATGCGAAACGCCGGCGTCGCCTGCGACTGCTGGATGCGCGCATCCGCCACGCCGGGAACCTTGCGGATGCGGTTGAGCAGCAGGTTCGCGTATTCGAAGTTCTGCTCCAGATGGAAGCCACGGATTTGCAGGTCGATCGGCGCGGGTGAGCCGAAATTGAGAATCTGACTCACGATATCCGCCGGCGGGAACGAGAACACCGTGCCCGGGAACAGTCGCGGCAGCTTCTCGCGCAGCACCTTCACGTATTCCGCACTGGGGCGATGGCCTTTCTTCAGCGAGATCTGGATGTCGCCATCCTGCTCGCCGATCTGCCCCGTGTTGTTGTAGATCGTGTTGATGGAGCTGGAATATTGGCCGATGTTGTCGACCATGGCTTCCAGCTCATCCGGCGGAATGACCTGGCGAATGGCCTTCTGGATGTCCGCGAACTCGGCCGCCGTCACCTCCACGCGCGAGCCCACCGGCGCGCGGGCATGCACCAGGATCTGTCCGCCATCCACGTCAGGGAAGAAGTTGCTGCCCAAGCCCGGCAGCAGCAGGAACGACAACAGCACGAACGCAAGGAAGCCCGTGACGAACACCTTGCGATGCTGCAGCGCGAGGTTGAGCATGCCGCTGTAGCCGGCGCGAAACACCTCGAAGCGATCCACAAAGCCGCGCTGGAAGCGGCCCAGTGCCGACTTCGGCGACGGCAGCGGCAGATGCTGGCCATGTTCGTCCACCGTCGGCGGATGCTCGTGCAGCAGGTACTTCGCCATCGTCAGCACCAGCGTGCGCGACAGGATGAACGAGAAGATCATCGCGAAGATCACCGCCTCGGCCATCGGCACGAACAGGTAGCGCGCCACGCCCGGCAGGAAGAACATCGGCACGAACACGATGCAGATGCACAGCAGCGAGACGAAGGCCGGCACGATGATCTGCGACGAGCCGTCCACGATCGCCGTGATCACGTCCTTGCCCTGCTCCAGGTGCCAGTTGATGTTCTCGATGGTCACCGTGGCCTCGTCCACCAGGATGCCCACCGCGAGCGCGAGGCCGCCGAGCGTCATGATGTTGAGCGTCTGGCCGATGGCCGACAGCGTGAACACCGAGCCGAGCACCGCCAATGGGATCGACGTGGCGATGATCAACGTCGAACGCCAGCTGCCGAGGAACAGCAGGATCATCAGGCTGGTGAGCGCCGCGGCGATCACGCCTTCGCGGACCACGCCGTTGATCGATGCGCGCACGAACAGCGACTGGTCGCCGATCGGCGTAATGGTGAGGTTATCGGGCAACGCGTCCTTCATGCTCTCGAGACGGTCGCGCACGCCGGCCACGATGGCGAGCGTGGACGTGGAACCGTTCTTCAGCACCGACAGCAGCGTCGAGCGCACGCCGTCGACGTGCACGATGTTGGTCTGCGGCGGGTTGCCGTCGCGCACGTGGGCCACGTCGCGGATGTAGATGGTCGCGCCGTTGACCGTCTTGATCGGCAGGTTCTCCAGCTCCGCCACACGCTCGGCCGCGTTGTTCAGCAGCATCACGTATTCGTACTTGCCGATCTTCTGCGTACCGATCGGGCTGATCTGCTGCTGTGCGGCGAGCGCATTGGCGACGTCTTGCGTCGATAGGCCGCGCGCCTGCAGCGCGCCGGGGTCGACGTCGAGCTGGATCTGGCGCGTCTTGCCGCCGAAGGGATAGGGAATGGCCGCGCCCGGCACCGTCACCAGCTGCGGACGCAGCAGGTTGAGGCCAAGGTCACCGAGCTGCTGTTCGCTCAGCCCCTTGCCCGACAGCGCGAGCTGAAGAATAGGTACCGTCGACGCGTTGTAGTTGACGATCAACGGCGGCGTTGCGCCCGGTGGCATCTGCTTGAGCAGCGTCTGCGCGACCGCGGTCACCTGCGCGTTCGCCGTCGCGATGTTCACGCCGGGCTGGAAGAAAATCTTGGTGATGCCCATGCCATTGAGCGATTCCGACTCGATGTGCTCGATGTCGTTCACCGTGGTGGTGAGCACGCGCTCGAACGGCGTGTTCATGCGTCCCGCCATCTGGTCGGGCGTCATGCCGGTGAACTGCCAGGCGACGGCGATCACCGGGATGTTGATGTCCGGGAAGATGTCGGTGGGTGTACGCACCGCCGACATGACACCGAAGATCAGGATGGTCAGAGCAAGGACAACAAAGGTATAGGGCCGCGTGAGCGCGATCCGGACGATGCCAAGCATGCGGGGGATTTCCGTGCGCGAATGATGCGTCGCGACAAATTTTCGCATGCACCTGATGCGCCCGGACCATCCGGACGCATGAAGATAATTTCATGTTGCCGGCAAAGCGGCTTTCACACGATGGCAGGCGTGACTTCTGGCATGGATCGCGACAGGCACGTGCCTGGCTTTTCGCCGGGCGCGAGCGCATAGCAGTACAACGTGAGCCGCGCACCGGTGCCTGCTTCGCCGATGTCCAGCGCGTAACCATGCAGGCGCACGATCGCACTGACGATGCTCAGGCCGAGGCCGGAACCCGCGGTGGTGCGGGTGTTGTCACCGCGATAGAAACGGCGCGTTACCGCATCGCGTTCGTCCGCGGGAATACCCGGGCCGCTATCGATGATGTCCACGCGCGGGCCACGCTTGTCCATGCTGGCGCGCAGGCGCACCTGTCCGCCCGGCGGCGTGAACTTGATGGCGTTGCCCACGAGGTTGGCGAGCGCCTCGAACAGCAGGTGCGCATCGGCACGAATCGGCGTCAGCGTCTGGATGTCCAATTCGAACGGCTGCCCGCGATCCTCGGCCACCGGCGCATAGAACTCATGTACCTGCCTCAGCACCTGTCCGACATCCACCTCGTCGAAGCAGGCGGCGCGGTTGCGGTCTTCCAGCTCCGACACGCGCAGCAGTGCGCGGAACCGCGTCAGCACCGCATCGATGTCGACCATGCAGGCTTCGATCAGGGTCGCCTCCGGCTGGCCTTCCAGTTGCTGCTGCGTGCGATACAGACGCGCGCGCAAACGCGTGAGCGGCGTGCGCAGGTCGTGAGCGATGTTGTCGCACACGCCCTTCACTTCATTCATCAGGCGCTCGATCTCGCCCAGCATGGTGTTCACGATACCGGCGAGTTGGTCGACTTCGTCGCCACGCCGGCTCATCGGCAGGCGCTTGGAAAGATCGCCCTGCCGGATCGGATCGGTGGCGTCCTGCAAGGCGCGTATGCGCTTCTCTGGACCACGCCGCAACAGGAAACCGCCCAATAGGCCGGGAATGATGGTCAGCGATATGCCCCATAGCAGCGCACGACGAATGATCGCGCCGATGCCGTCGATAGTGCTGGTGTCCTTGGCGATCACCAGGATGTCGCCGTTGGGCAGTTCCGAGGCGAGGCCGCGCGCACGTACGCGCTCGGCATCGCGATCGGGACGCGGCAGCCCATGCGCGAGCTGGTGCACCTGCCCGTCACGCGGCAGCGATCGCGGCAGGTTGTCGATATTGCCGGCCAGCGGGCGATGCTCGTGGTCGAACAAGCCCACCGACATGATGCCATGCGGATCGATCTTGCTCGCCGCATCCACCGTGGCCGGCAGGCGCTCCGCTTCGGTCGACCCGATGTAGTGCATGCGCTGGACCAGCATCTGGTCGATCACGTTATTGAGATAGCGCGTGGTTTCCCACTGGATCACGCCAACCAGCACGAATCCCCACAGCGCGAACAGCGCGCCATAGATCAGGATCAGTCGAGACGTGGCCGAGTGCCAGGCGTTGGGGCGCGCGTTCATGGCGTCACCGATGTGGTTTCCTGCGCGGCCGTCAGCATGTAGCCGGTGCCGCGCACGGTGTGGATGAGCGGCGGCTGGCCCGCCGTGTCGATCTTGCGGCGCAGCCGCGCGATATGCACGTCGATCACGTTGGTGCCGGGATCGAAATGAAAGCCCCACACCGTCTCGAAGATCATCGAACGCGTGAGCACCTGGCCGGAGTTGCGCATCAGGAACTCCAGCAGGCGGTATTCGGTAGGCAACAGCGTGAGCGGCTGGCCGTCGCGGTAGGCGACGTGACTCACCAGATCCAGTTCGAGATTGGCCACACGCAGGCGCTGCACGGCCTGCGGTTGCCGCCGGCGCAGCAGCACTTCCGCGCGTGCGGCCATCTCGTCCGGCGCAAACGGCTTGGTGAGGTAATCATCGCCACCGGCGCGCAGTCCGCGCACGCGCTCGTCCACGTCGCTCAATGCACTGATCATCAGCACCGGGGTGTCGACCTGCGCGCGGCGCAGTTCGGCCACGACATCGATGCCATCCATGCCGGGCAGCATGCGATCGAGCGTGATGAGGTCGAAACCATCCTGCCTCGCACGTTCGAGCCCTTCGCGACCGTTGGCCACCCATTCGGCGACCATGCCGTGCACGCTGAGTTCGGCGACGATTTCTCGCGCCGTGGTTTCGTCGTCTTCGATGACCAGCACTCGGGCCATGGCTAGGAAGCTATGCGCGTATCCAGTGACAGGAACGCGGAGCCTTCCCTGCCCCGCAAAAAACCAACGGCCCCGAGCGGGGCCGTTGGCATGTTACGCCGTTCGATGCGCTCAGGCGGCAAACAGCGAGCGCATCTTCTTCATGGCATTCGCCTCGACCTGGCGGATGCGTTCGGCGGAAACGCCGTACTCATCAGCAAGATCCTGCAGCGTGGCCTTGTCTTCGTTCAGCCAGCGGCGCTGGATGATGTCGCGCGAACGCTCGTCCAGCTTCTGCAGCGCGGTGGACAGCGTGTCGAGCTGGTTGTCGGCCTGGTCGGCGTCGGCCACGTTGTCGTACGGGTCGGCACCATCGTCGATCAGGAACGCTTCCGGCGCCGGCTTGGCATCTTCCTCGGCATCGGCCGGGGCTTCAAAACCGATGTCACGGCCGGACAGGCGCGACTCCATCTCGCGAACAGTCGCTTCCGGCACGCCAAGGTCCTTGGCGACGGTGCGAACTTCTTCGGCGTTCATCCAGCCCAGGCGCTTCTTGCTCTTGCGCAGGTTGAAGAACAGCTTGCGCTGCGCCTTGGTGGTGGCCACCTTGACGATGCGCCAGTTGCGCAGGATGAACTCGTGCATTTCGGCACGGATCCAATGCACGGCAAAGCTGACCAGGCGAACGCCCTGATCCGGGTTGAAGCGCTTCACGGCCTTCATCAGGCCGATGTTGCCTTCCTGGATGAGGTCGGAAAGCTGCAGGCCGTAGCCGCTGTAACCGCGGGCCACGTGCACCACGAAACGCAGGTGGGACATCACCAGTTTGCGGGCCGACTCCAGGTCGTCGCTTTCGTTGTAACGACGCGACAGGGACTGCTCTTCTTCCTGGGTCAGCACCGGGATCCGATGGACCGCCGAAATATAGGCATCCAGACTGCCGACGACACTCGGCACCGGCAGGTTGGCGGTCACCAAAGCTTGAGACATGTGTGGAACCTCCTGAATGAGGGATCAGCTTAGCACTCGGGTGGTAGGAGTGCTAAAGGCCCCGGCAAGTTCCGCGGCCTTTTCATGAACTGAATAGTACAGGAATTTGAGACACACGTCCAGTGGTGCATCCCAGGGGAGGCTCCACTTTGCCCGGCGGGCGGTTCAGCAGCAGTGAAAAGCCCGTTTCAGGCGAGTTCGGCGCGGGGCGGAAGGGACCAGTCGATCGGGGCCAGCCCGCGGCTTTCCAGGTACCGGTTCGCCGCCGAGAAGTGGCCGCAACCCAGGAAACCTCGGTGCGCCGACAAGGGAGATGGATGCACGGACCGCAAAACGCAATGGCGGTTGGCGTCGATGAGCTGGCCCTTCTTCTGGGCGTAGGAGCCCCAGAGCATGAAGACCAGGCCCTCCCGCTCCCGGTTGAGGGCGTCGATGGCGGCGTCGGTGAACCCTTCCCAGCCCTTGCCCTGGTGGGAACCGGCCATGCCGTGCTGCACGGTGAGCGTGGCGTTGAGCAGCAGCACGCCCCGATCCGCCCAGGGGGTGAGGCAACCGTGGTCCGGCGGCGCGATGCCCAGGTCCCGGTTGATCTCCTTGAAGATGTTCTGCAGCGACGGCGGCGTCTGCAAACCCGGCCTCACGGAAAAGCACAGGCCATGGGCCTGGTTCGGGCCGTGGTAGGGATCCTGTCCGAGAATCACCACGCGCACGGCATCGAACGGCGTGTGGTCGAAGGCGGCGAAGATTTCCGGCCCCGGCGGGTAAATCACCTTGCCGGCCTGCTTCTCCGTGCGAAGGAAGGCCGACAGCGCCTGCATGTCCGGCCGGCCAAGGTAGTCGCCGATGCGCTCCTTCCAGGAGGGCTCCAGCTTCACGCGATCCTCGGTCATGCCGCCTCGTCGTGTTCGCGCAGGTGCTGCGATACACGCAACTGGAACAAGAGCTTGGTAATCAGCAGCTTTTCCTCGATGGGCTTCTCGACCAGGTCGTTGGCGCCGGTGCGCAGCAGCGCGGCCTGGTTGACCGGATTCTCGTCGCCCGTCATCACCAGCACCGGCAGGCGGCCCTTGCCGTAACCGTATTCGCGACGGATGCGTTCAAGCAGGTCGCCGCCGGTGAGCTCGCCCTTGAGGCTGACGTCGGTAAGCACGATGTCGGCGCCCACCTTGCCCTGCTCGCGTGCGGTATCCAGCAGCGCCAGCGCATCCTCGGCGCTGATCACGTGGCGCACGGTCAGGCCATGCTTCTCCAGGATGCGGCGGGTCGCCAAAGCCACCACGCGGCTGTCTTCCACATAGAGCACTTCGCCCTCGGCCGAATCGGCCGGGCGCACGTAGCCGCGGATGAATTCCGCCAGGGCCTGGAAGCCCAGCGACTTGTCGAAGTAATCGGTGACGTGCTCGCCCAGGGTGCGGCTATGCAGGCGACCGTCGACGTCACCCGACACCACCACGATGGGGACATAGGCCTGTGCGGCCGATTCACGCACATGGCGCGCCAGCTCGAGGCCGTCGATGTCCGGCAGGCGCAGCGCAATGGTGATGAAGTCGAATGCGCCGCCCTCGAGCAGCTCCTTCGCTTCCGCTCCGGTACCGGCGCCGACGACTTCCGATTCCGGCAGCTCGGCCTTCAGCACACGGGCGATCAGCTGGCGCACCACCTTGGAGCCGTCCACGACCAGCACCCGGGGCGCCGTTCCTATCACTCGACTGCTGAAACTCGTACTCATCCCCTGTCATCCACCTGTTGGCCGGGATTCCCTATCCCTGTCCCCCGGGTGCAACCCTCCGGCACCACGATTCCAAGCCGGTATCTTGCACCGGTAAACCACCACTCGCATGACTACTTGGCGCGGACGTGAGCCCGCGCACGCTTCATGCCGCCTTGCGCAACTGCCAGGCGCTGACCAGGCGGGCCCCCAGCCAGCCCAGCACAGCGGACGCCACCGGCACCGCGGCCAGCAGCCAGACCGGCAGCACATTGATCTGCAGCTTGCCGGCGTAGACCTGGCCCAGGCGGGCAACCGGCTCGGCCAGCGCCCATTCCACCAATACGGCAAAACCCACCGCAAGCAGGCCACCGAACAGGCCGTACCAGATGCCGGCATACAAATAGGGGCGACGCACGAAGGCGCGGCTCGCGCCCACCAGCATCAGCACGCCGATTTCCTCGCTGCGGCTGGAAATGTCCACGCGCACCGTATTGCCCACGACCAGCAGCACCGCCACCGCGAGCAGCACCGCGAGAATCAGCACCGCGCGCTCGCCCACGCCGAGCAGCGCTTCCAGGCGCTGGCGCCAGGTGCCGCCATCCTGCACCTGGTCCACGCCCTGCATGCCGCGCACGTCGGTCACGAGGCTGTCGACGCTATCGGCCGTGGCATCGGGCTTGGGCAGCACTTCGAGCACGTAGGGCAGCGGGTTGGCGTCCAGCGTATGCAGCGCGCCGGAGAAGCCCTGCATCTTGGCCAGCTCGTCCATGCCCTGCTGCGGGGTCTTGACCGTCACCGCGGCGACGCTCGCATGGTCGCGCAACTTCTTCGCCATCAGATCGGCGGAGGACGCGCTCTGGCTGGGCTGCAGGAACACGCTGATGGTCTGGTTCTGGCCCAATGCCTCGCCCATCTTCTGCACGTTGCCGAGCAGCAGGTAGAAAGTGAGAGGGAGTGCCAGCGCGATCGCCATCACCGCCACCGTGAGCAGCGTGCCAACCGGACGCGACATCAAGCGGCGCAGGCTCGCCGCCGCGCTCCAGCCATGATGCTCGCGCCAGCTTGCGACCGGCCGCGGGCGATGACGGCCGCCTCGCCCGTGCGTCTCCGATAGCAAGGGGTTTTCGTTGAGTGGCATGTCGGTCTGCGTATTCACAGGACCTCCTCGGAAGCGATGTCGGCCACCAGGCGGCCGTGATCCAGCACTACCACGCGCTTCTTCATGCGCTTGATCAGCGGCAGGTCATGGCTGGCCACCAGCACGGTCGTACCCACCTGCTGGAACTCGGCGAACAGCCCCATGATCTCCACCGCCAGCGTCGGGTCGAGGTTGCCGGTGGGTTCGTCAGCGATCAGCAGCATCGGCTTGGCCACGATGGCGCGCGCAATGCCCACCCGCTGCTGTTCGCCTGCCGACAGCGTGGCCGGCAGCTGGCGCTCATAGGAGAGCAGCCCCACTTTTTCGAGAGCGGCGCGCACGCGCTTGCTGCGATCGGCCGGCGCCATGCCGCCGATCATCAGCGGCAGCTCCACGTTGGCGAAGACGGTGCGGTCCATCAGCAGGCGGTGATCCTGGAACACCATCCCGATGCGACGGCGCAGCTTCGGAATGCCGCTGCGACCGACCTTGGCGAGGTTCTGCCCGTCCAGCGTGATGTGGCCGTGCGATGGTCGCTCGATCAGGCCAAGCAGCTTGAGCAGCGTGCTCTTGCCCGCACCGGAGTGGCCGGTGACGAAGGCCATCTCGCCGGCCGCCACTTCAAAGGAAAGCTGCGACAAGGCCTCGTGGCCACCTTCATAGCGCTTGCTGACTTGGTCGAAGCGGATCACCGCGTGTCCCCGATCCTGAGAGTCTGCCCAATATCTTCTCGTAGCCCGCGTTGTCCACCAGAGCGCGCGAGGGAGTGGGGCGTGGCGCAGTGCCTGACTGGCCGTCAGGTCAAGCCGCGCACCGCTTCTTCGCGGGCTCTGGTAGGCAACCCTTCGGGCCGGGTCTGTTTGCCCACCGGCCTGCGTCATCGCTCAGTCGTGTATCGACATACACGCCATCGCTCTTCCTTGTCCGGCGGGCAAACAGCTCCCGGCGCGGGCCACGAGAAGATATTGGGCAGGCTCTAGCTGGAAGGATAAGGGATGCAGAGGAGAAGGTCAGGCGCTTTGTGTCGATCGGCTGCCGCGGATTCAGTCCGCGACAGCCATGCGTAGGCGCGCCGTGCGCGCCCGTGCTCAACGACCGGTGAAGAACCGGCTCAGGCGGCGGAAGAAACCCATCTTCTTCGGCGCGCTTTCGCCCTGCACGCCCGAGGTGATTGCCACATGGCGGGACGGACGTGCGTGGTTGGCGTCATTGCCGGTGCGCTCACGCTGCTGGCGGCGATCGCCACGCTGGCCACGGCCTTCGGCCGGTGTGGCGGCGACTTCGGCCGTCGCCACCTCGCCCTCGCGGCGACGATTACGACCACCGCGGCGGCGGCGGCGCTTACGCGCGGCGCCATCACCCTCGGCGTTCTCGGCCGGGTTGGCTTCCGGTGCCACGGGCTTTTCAGGCTTCGCTTCGGCCGGGGCCTCGGCGCGCGGCTTGCGCGGTTCGCGCGGCTTGTCGCTGCGCGGACGGTCGCCGTCGCGGCCACTGCGGCTGCGCGAATGGCCACGCGAGCCGGCATCCTTCTCGCCACGCTGCTCCACCTTGTCGCCAAACGCGGCGCTGTCGGCAGCCGTGTCGGCCATGAACTGGGCGTCCTGCTCGCGTGCCTTCGGCATCACCAGCATGTCGGCCTCGATGTTGGCGACCGGAATGCGCTGGCCGATGTAGCTTTCGATGTCCGGCAGGCTCATCGCGTACAGGTCGCAGGCAAAGCTGATGGCGTCGCCCTCGGCGCCCAGGCGCGCGGTGCGGCCGATGCGGTGCACGTAGTCTTCGGCGTCCTGCGGCAGGTCGTAGTTGAAGACGTGGCTGACCGCCGGGATGTGCAGGCCGCGCGCGGCGACATCGGTGCACACGAGGATGTCGAGCTGGCTCTCCTGGAAGCGCTGCAGCAGCTTCTGGCGCTTCAGCTGCGGCACGTCGCCGGACAGCGCGCCGACGCGATAGCCCTGGCGCTTGAGACGATCGGTGATCTTTTCTGCCGCGGCCTTGGTGTTGACGAAGATGATACTGCGCTCGGCCTTGGTGCGATCGAGCAGGTTGAGCAGCAACGGCATCTTCTCTTCCTTTGCGGGGAAGTAGACGACCTGGCGCACGCGATCGGCGGTGACGTTCTCCGTCTCCACCTCGAGCTTCTCGGCGTTGTGCATGTGCTCATACGCCAGCTCCAGCACGCGATGGCTCAGCGTGGCGGAGAACAGCAGTACCTGGCGCTGCTCGCGCGTCGGCAGGCGGCGGAAGATGAAGCGCACGTCCTTGATGAAGCCGAGGTCGAACATGCGGTCCGCTTCGTCGATCACCATCACCTCGACGCCTTCGAAGCCGAACACGTGCTGCTTGTAGTAATCGAGCAGCCGGCCCGGGGTGGCGATGATGATGTCGCAGCCATCTTTGAGCTGCTGGCGCTGCTTGTCGTAGTCCACGCCGCCATAGATCAGCGCGGTGCGCAGGCCGGTGTGGCGGCCGATGGCCTTGGCGTCCTTCTCGATCTGGATGGCCAGTTCGCGGGTAGGCGCGATCACCAGGGCGCGCGGGTCGCTGTCCTTGCGCTCGGCCACGGCAGGCGTGGTGAGCAGGCGGTTCATCATCGCGACAAGGAACGCGCAGGTCTTGCCAGTGCCCGTCTGGGCCTGGCCCGCCACGTCGCGGCCGGTGAGCGCGACCGGAAGGGTCAGCGCCTGGATCGGCGTGCAGCGGGTGAAGCCGGCCTCGTCGAGACCTTGCTGGAGCAGCGGATGGAGATCGAAGTTGGTGAAAAAAGTATCAGTGAGTACGGTTTGAGACATTGCCTGGGTGACTTTAGGTACGAGCGGCACCATTGACGGCGGCGCCCGGCTCCTTGCCGGTGAGACGTTACAAGGAACAGGTGGATGGTCGGCGCAGCCAGAAGGCACGGCGGCAGGCCCAATCGTGAGATTGCGCGTGCCGGCGACGCTTGCCATGGCGGGCGCCGGAGGGAGCGGCGGTGTCCGACAGCTCCGCTGGCATAGGTCAAAGGACTGCACTACGTAAGGGCTTGTCCGCCAAGGAAAACCCTCTCACCTATGTCAACGGAGCCGTCTGTGACGGCCCTTGAATCGCTTGAATCGTGCCCCGAGTTACGTTGGAATGGAGGCCTGCCGCAACGGCTTAGAGACTTCCTTCCGGTACGACCCCGCGCTTCATGGGCATCCCAGTGTAGCCGATGCTGGCCGCGCGGTCGTGAAAGCCCTACCCCGCCTACCTTCGGAGACCCCGGTGAGCGACCTGATTACCCATGTAAGCGATGACGCCTTCGAGCAGGAAGTGCTCAATTCCGATACGCCCGTGCTGCTCGACTTCTGGGCGGAATGGTGCGGCCCGTGCAAGGCCATCGCGCCGATCCTGGACGAGCTGGCCCAGCAGTACGAAGGCAAACTCCGCATCGCCAAGATCAACATCGACCATAACCAGAAGACGCCCCGCAACTACGGCGTCCGTGGCATCCCGACCCTGATGGTGTTCAAGAACGGCAAGGTCGAAGCCACCCAGATCGGCGCCGTCAGCAAGGGTCAGCTGACCCAGCTGATCGACAAGGCCATCTAAGTTTTCTGAATTTCCTGGATCGCGGCGCTTTACGCCGCCGCGATCCCAGTGCTAGATTTCTTTCGTCCGTCGGGACTGTCCTGTCCCCCGCGCCGTCCGCGCAACGCAACCTTCCCTCCTGTTCATCAACGGCGCCCCGCAGAGGTTTGCCCGTGTCTGATATCGAAAGCAAAGAAACCAACGACGCAAAGAGCGCCGACGCCAAACCTGTGGCTGAAACCCGCACTCGCGCACCACGGCGGTCAGCGGCCGCGATGGCGGCCGCGGCGGAGGCCAAGGCCGAAAAGCAAGCCCAGCTGGACATGCCGCCTCCGCCGGTCGAGCGCGCCGAACGCACCGCTCCGCCTGTTGAGGCCCCAGCACCGGCGCCAGCATCTGCCGCCGAATCCTCCATGGGCCAGTCGCAGAACGAAGGCCAGCGCCCGCCGCAGGAAACCCGCGAGGGCGGCCAGCAGCAGGGTGGCGGCAACGGCAACCAGCCGTTCAACCGCAATGATCGCGATGGCCGCGGTCGCCGCCGCCGCCATGAGCGCAACCAGCAGCGTGGCCAGGGCGGCGGTGGCGGCGGTAACCAGCCGCACCCGCGTAACCCCAACGGCCTGCCGGTGGATGACGACTATGCCGATGCCGGCAGCAACGACCGCCTGATCAACCTCACCGAACTCAAGCGCAAGAACGCGATCCAGCTGCTGGAATTCGCCGAATCGCTGGGCGTGCAGGAGGGCGTGGCGCGTGCCCGCAAGCAGGACGTGGTCTTCAACATCCTCAAGGCGCATGCCCGCTCCGGCGGTGGCATCTGGGCCGAGGGCGTACTGGAAATCCTGCAGGACGGCTTCGGCTTCCTGCGCTCGGCCGACGAGTCCTACCTCGCCGGCCCGGACGACATCTACGTGTCGCCCAGCCAGATCCGCCGCTTCAACCTGCGTACCGGCGACTACATCACCGGACGCGTGCGCCATCCGAAGGAAGGCGAGCGTTACTTCGCGATGCTCAAGGTCGACGACATCAACGGCGATCCGCCGGAGGCGTCGAAGAACAAGATGCTGTTCGAGAACCTGACGCCGCTGTTCCCGCGCAAGGCGTTCAAGCTCGAGCGCGGCAACGGCTCCACCGAAGACATCACCGGTCGCATCCTGGACCTGGTGGCGCCGGTGGGTCGCGGCCAGCGTGGCCTCATCGTCTCCCAGCCGAAGTCCGGTAAGACGATGATGCTGCAGAACGTCGCGCAGGCCATCCAGTACAACCATCCGGACGTCCATCTGATCATGCTGTTGATCGACGAGCGTCCGGAAGAAGTGACGGAAATTGCCCGCACCGTGCGTGCGGAAGTGATCTCCTCGACCTTCGACGAGCCCGCCGTGCGCCACGTGCAGGTCGCCGAGATGGTGATCGAGCGCGCCAAGCGCCTGGTCGAGCACAAGAAGGACGTCGTCATCCTGCTCGACTCCATCACCCGCCTCGCCCGCGCGTACAACACCGT
This sequence comes from Dyella jiangningensis, assembly GCA_000632805.1. GTDB lineage: Bacteria > Pseudomonadota > Gammaproteobacteria > Xanthomonadales > Rhodanobacteraceae > Dyella > Dyella jiangningensis. The sequence goes on from CP007444.1 coordinate 3,699,829, forward strand.
GGTACCGAGCTCCGGCAAGGTGCTCACCGGTGGTGTGGATGCCAACGCCCTGCAGCGCCCGAAGCGCTTCTTCGGCGCGGCCCGCAACGTGGAAGAAGGCGGCAGCCTGACCATCATCGCCACCGCGCTGACCGACACCGGCAGCAAGATGGACGAGGTGATCTACGAAGAGTTCAAGGGCACCGGCAACATGGAAGTGCACCTGAGCCGCCGCATCTCCGAAAAGCGCGTCTACCCGGCCATCGACATCAACCGCTCCGGCACCCGCCGCGAGGACCTGCTGATCGAGCCGGACCTGCTCTCCAAGATCTGGATCCTGCGCAAGCTGCTGCATCCGATGGACGAACTGGCCGCGATGGAGTTCATGCTCGACAAGATGAAGAACACCAAGTCCAACGACGAGTTCTTCAATTCGATGAAACGCTGATCGCCAGCGCTACGCCGGAAAACACAAAGGCCGCCTACGGGCGGCCTTTTTTTTCGTTGATCGCCAAATCAGCGGACGTGCGCTCGTGCAGCCTTGGCAAACAAAAGGCCGGGCGCCTCGTGACGCCCGGCCTTCGATGCGGAACCGCTCTCGTCAGTTCACTCAGGTACTACCGGTGAAATCCGTCACCAGGGTCACGCGGCGGTTCGGTTGGCCTTCTTCGCCCTTGGCGCCTTTCACAACCTGGCGGTTCTTCACTTCGCCGTAGCCGACGGCGCGGACCTGTTCGGCGTTGAGGCCGCCGGTCTGGATCAGATAGTCGCGAACGGCGTCCGCGCGCTTCTGCGCGAGGCGGCGGTTGTGGGCTGCGCTGCCGGAGGGATCGGCGAAGCCTTCGGCGGTGATCACCGCGGTGGAATGGTGATCCTTGATGATCTTGGCGAAATCATCGAGCTGCTTCTTGTCGTCGTCACGAATCGTGGATTGGTTCGTGTCGAAATGCGCGATCGTGTTCACGCTGATGCGGCCCTGCATGGCGGTGATCTGCGAGTCGTACTGCGTGAACTTCTGCTGCATCTCCTGCTTGATCGAGTCGATTTCCTGCTGCTGCTTCTGATCGTTGCCGCGCAACTCGGTGATAGCGGCGTCGTAGTCGGCCTTCTTGACGAAGTCGGAACAGCCGCAGAGCGCGACGATCATTGCACCCGCGAATGCACGAACGACGTAGGTGGTATGGCGTGCCATGGGTTGGTCTCCTCTTGTTTGGCTTCATGCGTGCGCCTGTCCTGAACAGCAAGACAGCTGCATGCCGAGAGACCCCGCCCCCTACGTCAGGCGGAACGCGCTGAAGCCTCCCGGTTGTCACGCATGCCGAGCCATACGGGCACACGCACACACCGACCCACCGCAGCCATCAACCGCCTGACCGCGGTCTCACGAGACACTGCGCCAGCGGACCGAAAGACCAGATGAAGATGAAGGGGACTTTTTTGTTAAGCGCGACTCACGATGGACGTCGAGTCACCTTTCTGAATCGATGCTCTTGCACGAGCCACATCGCCACACCGAAACCTGCGCCGGCCATCAGCCACAACATTGCCGACTGCGCCGTGGTAAGCCGTGGATGCGGAATGAGATAGGTCATGATGAAGAACATCGGCAGGCCGTAGAAGGCCACGCCGCTGCGTAACACGAAGCGCAGCATGCCTCGCTTGCGCGTCCTTGCCCATCGGTCGAACTCTCCTGACTGCATGTTCCCTTCTCGCCTTCCCGCATGTCTGCCGTGACCAACGCATGGAACGCGCGAGTGCCCCATGCGTTGAACGCCACCAAGAAGTATGGATCAGAATTCCTTCCAATGGTCGCCGGCGGTGACCAGTTCGGCCGTGGCCGACGGCCGTGCCGCGCGCGTCTGGAAGGCCGCTGTCCCGGTTGGCGTTGCAGGCGTGCGCGTCGCCACGGCGACCTGTGCCGGTTGCTTCTCTGCCTCGGCTTCGCCGTGGACGGTGAAGTAGGCGACCTGCTTGATCAGCATCTGGGAGAGATCGAGCGTGTTCCGGCTGGCCGCACTGGCCTCTTCCACGAGAGCCGCGTTCTGCTGGGTGACTTCGTCCAGGGTCGTCACCGCATTGTTCACCTGGCCGATGCCGGCGGATTGCTCTTCGGAAGCGGCCGCAATTACTTCGATGATCGTGCTGACTTCACGCACTTCGCCGGCAATGTCGTTGAGCGCCTGGCCGGTACGCTCCACCAGCCCGGCACCTTCGGACACTTTGTAGGTGGTGTCCTGGATCAGCGACTTGATGCTCTTGGCGGCCACGCTGCTGCGCTGCGCGAGATTGCGAACTTCCGTCGCCACCACCGAGAAGCCGCGCCCCTGTTCACCGGCGCGCGCCGCTTCCACGGCGGCGTTCAACGCGAGCAGGTTGGTCTGGAAGGCGATCTCGTCGATCATGCCCACGATCTCGCCAACCTCCTTGCTTGCCTGCGTGATGGCCTGCATCGCGCCCACGGCGGAGCCGGCGATATCACGTCCTTCCTCGGCTCGCCGGCGCATGCGCTGCGCCATCTCTCGCGCCTGGCTGGCGCCTTCGGCGTTCTGTTTCACCGTTGCGGCGAGTTCTTCCATCGAGGCCGCGGTTTCCTCCAGCGAACTGGCCTGCTCCTGCGTGCGCTGGGACAAGTCGTCGTTGCCCTGCGAAAGATCGCGCGCGGCGTTGTTGACCTGCTCCGCCACATCGCGCACCTGGGTAACGATCGTGGTGAGTTGGCGGTCCATGGCATCGAGCGAGTGCAAGGTATCGCTGAATTCGTCGTTGCCGCTGATGGCGGTCGCGTTGTTGAGGCGACCTTCCTGGATCGCGCCCGCAAGCGCTCGTGCCTGATTCAACGGCCGCGTCACGATACGGATGAGCACAACGGCCACCGCCAAAAGCACCAACACGCCGAGCAGGAGCATGCCGAGTGACAGCTGCCACGTACGGGCGAAATGCGTCGCCGCGTCGGCCGCCGAACCCGCTGCCTGCTTCTCGTTGATGCTGATCAGCTGGTCGATCGCCGCGGTCTCGCGGCTCATGCCGTCGGCGACCTTGCTCACATGCAGCGCGCGCCCTTCGTCGGTCTTGCCGGCATCCAGCAGCTCGGCCTCGCGATCCATCGCGGGGAGCGTCTCCTTGCGCACGGCTTCGAATTGCTCCGCCACGCGGCGTTCCGCGTCGGACGAAACCATGCCGGGATAATAGCGATGCCAGGCGGCGTCGAGGCGCTGCTGGTCCATGGCGATCTTCTTCGCCAGGCTGCGCTGGCTGGGATCGATGATCGAGCGGTTCAGCGCCAGGCGGTCATCGATGATGGCGGTTCGCACGTCGCTGACCGCCACGATGGCCAGCACGTTGGTGCGATACATGTCATCGACGAGCCGGTATGTCGCACGAACGCCGTACAGACCGACCAGACCCACGACAGCAGCGATGGCCAGGGCAGTGCCCATGGCCGCGATGATTTTCAAACGAACGGTAAAGCGCATGACGGACCCTGCCACGGACGGTATCTCCCCTCATGGCGGGTATCGGCGCTAGCAGGGCTTCCTTGACGGGCAAGTTCTTGCGCGACACGCGTGTGTTCATGCAGCGACGTTGCGCAACGCATCCTCGTCAGGCATGCGAAAGCCAGGTGTTATTCCACGTGCTCGATCTCTCCGGGCAAGGCCACCCAGGGGTGCATGCATTCTTCGAAGACGGAAATGTTGGGCGCGGGAAAGGATGGATTGGCGAAGGCACCCACCGGCACGCCGATCAGGCCTTCCACCGAATCGAGGCGGTAGTAGAGCGTGGAACCGCACACCGGGCAAAAGTGAAACGTGGCGCTCTGGCCCGTATCGCCCTTGCGCACATACGCGGTCGCATGGCCACGAATGACTACGCTTCCTTCACGAAAGCGCGCCTGCACCCCGAACACGCTGCCGGTGCGGCGCTGACATGCATGGCAGTGGCAGATCGACACGCGCAGGGGTTCTTCCGTCGTGCGCAGCATGAGCTGGCGACAACTGCAGGTGGCGACGCGTTGGGTCATGGTCGTGTTTTTCCCTGATGCGATGAGGCGAGATGTCGACACGTGTGCTGCACCTGCGTGGCAAGCGCAACGCAGGTGCACGCCAAAACGGGATGCGATGCACGCTATCGACGGCTCTGCGCATGGGAAGAAGGTACCGCCCATGCGATGCGCGCCGTGGAATGCCGTGTGATGGCGCGCACCTTACCGCAAGCCCGTGCCACCGTGTCGACAGATCGTGCTACGGTCCCTACCTTCTCAGTACGCCGGAGGTGATCGTGTCCCTGTTCCGTCCTCGTCTGACGTCCCTGCTGTTCGTCATGCTGGCCAGCGCCAGCCTCCCCGCGGCCGCACAAACGCTGCGCGTCATGAGCTTCAACGTACGCACGCCCGTCGCCGCCGACGGACCTAATCGATGGGAAGCGCGTCGCGACATTTTCGTGCGTACGGTCCGCGAGCAGCATCCCGACCTGATGGGCACGCAGGAGCTGCATCAGGAACAGGGCGACTACGTGGTGAGCAAGCTGCCCGAGTACACCTGGTTCGGCATCGATCGCTTCGGCGGCCATGCGGACGAACACATGGGCGTGTTCTACCGCAAGGACGTGCTTCGCCTGAAAGACTCGGGAAGCTTCTGGCTTTCCGATACGCCCGACAAGCCCGGCAGCATTACCTGGGGGCATCCGCTTCCGCGCATGGTGACGTGGGCGCTGTTCGAGCAGATCGCCACGGGCCGCACGTTCTATTACTACAACACGCACCTGCCCTATCGCGACGAGGACGAGCCGGCGCGGCTCAAGGGCGCCCAGGAAATCGTCGCGCGGATCGCGAAGCTGCCCAAGGATGCGCCTTTCATCCTCACCGGCGATCTCAACACCACGCCCGCCAGCCCGACCTACGCGCTGCTGACCAAGACCCTGCAAGATGCCCGCGTGGCGTCACCCAAGGTCGAGGGTCCGGAGAAGACATTCCACAACTTCACCGGCAACCCCGACCAGCGCATCGACTTCATCCTCACGCGCGGCTTCACGCCGACTCACTATGCCACCGTCACTACGCAAGAGGACGGGCGCTACCCTTCCGACCACTTCCCGGTCGTAACCGACCTGACCTGGGGCTTGGGCAAGCGCTGATTCGCATCGCCAGCGCTTTCCTGGCACCGCAAGGCCGCCCTCGGGCGGCCTATGCTTTTCGACGTATTTCTACTCGGCGCGCCCAGCGCCACATTCGTATCGCCGCCCGGCTTTGCTTCAGGCAGACGCGTTGCGCCATTCATCGATCAGCGATGGGCCATGCGCGAATCCGCCACCAACGACCAAGTCGGGACGCGCCATGCTCGATAACCCAACACTTCCCTTTTTGGACACGCCGGGCACGACGACGCCACAGCGCGCTGCGTCAACCCTACCCACAACGCGTTGCCGACACGTCGTGTCCGTCGTTCTGACGTCACCCCTCACTCCCCTCAGGCAGGCAAGCCATTCCACGCAGTGCTCTTCGTGATCGATCGTTCTCGCGCTTTCGTTCCGCAACGCTACCGCATCACCATCGAGGCGCCGCCTCAAGGGAGAACATCATGAAACCATCGACGTTCTGGCTGGCCAGCGTGGCCGCCTGCAGCATGGGCACCGCCCTCGCTGCCGATGCGCCGAAGCCCATGCTCATCCGCGACTATACCGATATCGTGTCGCCGGCCGACCAGCAGGCGTACGAGGCGGGCATCAAGAGCTACAACCAGTGCCTGAGCCAGCATGGCTTCAAGTACACCTGGACCGCGTGGTCACACGAGACCGGCGATACCTATGCCTACTCGTACACCACCGATGCCGTGCCGTGGTCCGCGTTCGATACGATGCGATCGACGAGCAAGGCGTGCGATCCCATCTTCCGATCGAGCGTCAATCCGCATCTCAAGAGTGAAGTGAGCGGGTTCGTCGAGGCGCGAACGGATCTGAGCCATATGCCCAAGGGCATGGAGCTGACCTCTCCGTATATCCAGGTCATCGACTTCAAGCTCAAGAGCGGCCACGAACCGCATGAAGCATTCGTCGACGTGGCCAAGAAGATCGCCGCCGCCGCCGACAAAGCCAAGTGGCCCAGCAACTACATGATCGGGGAGATACAGCAAGCCGGCCCAGACGCGCCAAGCTTCGTCGTGGTGATTCCCGCCAAGTCGTGGGAAGACCTCGGCAAGGAACCCGACACGCCGCTGTGGACCATGGTCGAGAACGTGTATGGCAAGCAGGATGCCCAAGCCATGCGCAAGGCGCTCAACGAGGCCACCGAAAGCAGTGCCTCGCATGTGGACAGCTACAACACCGAACTGAGCTACAAGGGTTCCAGCAAGTAGCTCCGGTCAGACAGAGGCCGTCTCGTGCGGCCTCTGTCGCCCTGCTCTCGCTCATGATCGCCGCTCATTGTTCGAGCCGCTCACGCTTGCTCCGAACGGCTTGCCGAACAAGGGCGCCGAACTGGCGGCCATGTTCGCGCTCTTCACGAATACTGCGCTGCGCGTGCGCCGCCTCGCGCTGCAGTTTGCGATAGTTGTCCAGGCGCCGCGCTTCCAGCGTGCCCTCCATCACCGCCTGTCGCACCGCGCAGCCGGCGTCATCCTCATGCCGGCAATCGCGAAAGCGGCACTGCGCGGCAAACGCAGCCACGTCATCGAACACCGCACCCAAGTCGGGAACGATCGCCCCCAGGCGCAACTCGCGCATACCCGGCGTATCGATGACCCAGGCACCGGTCATCGTGGGAAACATGTCGCGCGAGGTAGTGGTGTGGCGTCCGCGCGCGTCGTCTTCGCGAATGCCTTGTGTGAGCTGCACGGCATCGCCAATCACCGCATTGGCGAGCGTGGACTTGCCCACACCGGACGAACCGACGAACGCCACCGTCTTGCCCGGCGCCAGCCACGGCAAGAGCTGGCCAACCGATGCGCTGTGCGTGGCATTGAGGGCCACCACGGCGATGGATGGCGCGAGCCGCTCCGCCATCGCCACGTAGTCTCCTGCGTCATCGCAAAGATCAGCCTTGGTCAGCACCACCACCGGCGTGATCGACGCGTCGAGCGCCAATGCCAGATAGCGCTCCAGGCGCGATGGATTGAAGTCGTCGTTGCACGAGGACACGATGAACAGCGCATCGAGATTCGCCGCGATGGACTGGCGGCGGTGATCCTCGCCAGCCGCCATGCGTGCGACCAGCGACTGGCGTTCCAGCAGGCGGTTCACGCGATCCGCCTCGTGTTCCACCAATACCCAATCACCCACGGCGATACCGGCGTCGGCTTCGACATGTCGTGGCACCACGACGGTGCCTTGGCCACGCGAGGAAAACACCACAAGACCATCACGATGCACTGCCGCTACGCGGGCGGGATAACCCGCCTCGAAATCGTCGAGCGTCAGATGTTGCGCATATTCAGGCCGCCAGCCGAGCTGGTGGAGGGAAAACGTCGAAGACATGGGAGCACCCTGCAGACAAAGAGAACGACGGCCAGCCGGAAGCGGGGCCGAACGAGGTCGCCAGGGTGCGAAGCGAAGAGATGAAGCGCGCCGGCAAGGAAAGCCGGCAGAAAATCAGATGCGCGTCGACCCGGCGGAGGCTGCTGCTACAACAATCATTGTCTATTCCTCCTCTTGGTTGGGTTGATAAGGAGGCGCAGAGTAGCCACGCGATGCAGCACATGCAAGTGCTGGATGTTTTCGTTAGTCATGACGGAATGCGCGCGCAACACAGCGCGCATTCGCCACCACTCAGGCCCGGGTCTTGCGCCGCGCCTTGGCGGGCGCTTCGCGCGGTGCAGGCGCGGTCGATTCACGCAGCTGCAGCGAGTAGGGCACCTGCACCAGCAGGCCGGTGCCCCGGCCGCGCAGCAGTTCCATCAGTTGCAATGCCGCGAGCTTGCCCATGTCACGGGCGGGCTGGCGCACCGTGGTGAGCGGCGGCCATAGCTGCGTGGCGAGCGGCGTGTCGTCGAAGCCGCAGACCGACAGATCCTGCGGCACCTTGAGGCCACGCTCGTTGGCCGCCCACATCACGCCGGCGGCCATGTCGTCGTTCGCGGCGAAGATGGCCGTGGGCGGTTCGGGCAACGTGAACAACTGGCGCGCGGCGAGCACACCGGAGCCGAAGGTGAATTCGCCCTGCACCACGTACTTCGGATCGTACGCAATGCCTGCACCCGCCATCGCGTCCTTGTAGCCATTGAGTCGCCACCGGCTGGCGCCGTGGTTGGCGAAGCCGGCGATATACGCAATGCGACGATGGCCCTGCTGCAGCAGGTGATCGACCAAAGCCTTCGCGGCCTTCTGCTCGTCCATGCAGACGCCGATCACGCCTTCATGGTTCACCGGCGAGATGCTCGCGTGCGGCACGCCGTGTTCCTGCAGTCGCTTCAGCAGCGGCGCGTAATCGGTGAGTGGCGGCGTCACGATCACGCCGTCGATGTGGTGATCGGACACCAGCGCATCCACGCGACGGATGAAATCCTGGTCGCGCACGCGCAAGGGACACACCATCATGCTGTAGCGATGCGCGTCGCATGCGTCGAGCACGCCGTCCTGGATTTCCGCGAGATACGTCGAGGCCGGGTTGTCGTTGTTGTCATACAACATCGCCACCAGAAACGAGCGGCTGCCTGCCAAGCCACGCGCGGAAGGGCTGGGTCGGTAGTTCATCGACTCCATGGCCGCCAGCACCTTCTGGCGGGTCGACTCCTTGACCGAGGGCTCCTCGTTGAGCACGCGCGACACCGTCTTCGGCGAGACTCCCGTCGCGCGCGCTACATCTTCAAGGCGTACCCGCATGTCCTCTCCCGGCCGTACCAAGCTGCCGGGTGACTATGCCTCCCGGACCGGGGGCTTACAAGGCGCCGCCAAGCCGCGAAGACGTGCGTACAACCCTTGACGCCCGGTCGACCCGATATGGCCCAGGCTTCCCTGCGCCCAATGAGCGCCCCGGAGACGACCATGACTGCCGCACCTTCGCCCATCGACGCCTGGAACGGCCATTCCGGCTGCACCTGGGTCGACCTTCAGCCGGTACTCGATGCCATGTTCCTGCCCCTGAAGGAGGTGCTGGTCGACGCGGTCCGCGCCCGCCGGCCGCATCGCCTCCTCGATATCGGCTGCGGCACCGGCGACACCACCCTGGCTGCGGCTCGGGTGTCAGGGAAGGACGCCGATTGTGTTGGCGTGGACATCTCGCGTCCCATGACCGACGCCGCGATCGAACGCGCGCGTCGCGAAGGGTCCAGCGCGCGGTTCATCTGCGACAACGCGCAGACGCATGCCTTCGAGCCCGACAGCATCGACATGTTCATCTCGCGCCTGGGCGTGATGTTCTTCGAGCAGCCGGTGGCGGCGTTCGCAAACCTGCGGCGAGCCGCGCGCAACGATGCCACGCTGTGTTTCATCGTCTGGCGCAGCGCCGAAGAGAATCCATACATGACCACCGCCGAGCGTGCGGCGGCCTCGGTCATTGACCTTCCCGCACGCCAGCCTGGACCGGGCCAGTTCGGGTTTGCCGACAGAATGCGCACAGCTTCCCTGCTGACGGATGGCGGCTGGAGCCATGTCGACATCCAGCCGCTCGATGTGTCTTGCGCCTATCCCGGCAGCGAGTTGGTCAACTACTTCACGCGTCTTGGCCCCGTCGGCGTCGCGCTGCAACAGGCGGACGCCTCGACCCGGGAACGCGTCATCGCTGCCGTGCGACCGGCATTCGACGCGTATGTGCACGGCGATGAAGTGCGATTCGACGCGGCGTGCTGGCTCATCCGCGCCCGCGCCTCGTGACGGCAACCGCCATCATCTGATCGCGGATCGACAGCCCTCAATCCGCCGCCGCGAAATGCGCCATCTGGTCGGCATGGGCCTTGGCGAACGCCGGTCGTGCCGTGGCGCGCGCGACATAGGCGCGACACGCGGGATGCGATGCCAATCCATCGAACCGGTCGACCAGGCGCAACACATCCGCCATGACGATGTCGGCAACGGAGAAGCTGCCTGCCAGCCATTCGCGTTCGGCCAGGATCGGCTCCATATGCGAGAGCCGCGCATGCAGGAAACCATCCAACAGCTTTCGCCCCGGCACCTCGTCGGTAATGTTGGAAAACACGAAGATGGTCCATGGAACGCTTGCCATCTCCACCGAATTGAGTGCAGCAAACAACCACTCCATCGCCGCGCCGCGGCCTTGCGGATCGACGGGCATCAGCGCCTTGCTGCGCAGCCCCAGATGCAACAGGATGGCGCCACTTTCGAAGAGTGATACATCCCCGTCCGTCAGCCACGGCACCTGGCCGAAAGGCTGGTGAGCAAAGTGCTCCGCGCCACGCGCGTCGAACGGAACGCTTTCCACGCGATAAGGCAGCCCCGCTTCTTCCAGCGCCCAGCGCACGCGCAGGTCGCGCACGAAGCCGCGCGGCATCTCGGGAACCCAGTTGAAGGTGGTAAGGACCAGCTCAGTCATGCATGCCTCCATTCGTCAGTCGGTGTTCTTCACGTATCGTGGGCGGGCTCAGGCCACACTGGAAAGCGTGTCGTGCTTCGGTGACGCTCCTGGCGCACCGGCCTTGTCGACCGGCCACGGGTCTGCCCAGGCCGCGATGCGCTCCAGGCCATCGAGCCAGCGGATCACATTCGGAAAATCGTCCAGCGGCATGTCCGAACGGCGCCAGTCGCACGCCATGGCGGCGAGCTGGAAGTCGGCGATCGTCAGCCGGCCACAGGCCACGAAATCGCGACCTTCCAGATGGCTGTCCAGCACGGCCGCCAGTTGCTTCAACTCGGGAACCGCTGCTACCAGTTCCGAACGATCCGGCGGACCAAGGTTGAAGGTTTCCTTCACCACGAACTCGAAATAGAACGGCCCCACGGCGCGCGCCCAATGATTGTCGTTCCATGACAGCCATCGAATCACTTCCACCTGCTCGGCGGGGTTGTGCGCCGGCCACATGTCCGAGCCTTCCTTGATGCACAGGTAGGCGTTGATGGCCGACGATTCCCACAGCACGACATCCCCATCGACCAGGGTCGGAGCCTTGCCGTTGGGGTTGAGCGCCTTGTATTCCGCGGTCTTCAGGCCGCCAGCCTTAGCATCGATCTGGATGCATTCGGCGTCGATGCCGAGGTACTTCACCAGCGCCAGTACGCGCCGCGGTGCCTGGGCCTTGATCCAGTAGATCTTCATGTTCCACTCCGGTGTGTTTGTCCGTGACCGGTGTCCGAGGTTACGCCGCCGCAAAATATGTTAAAGAACATATTTTCAGGCCTGCTATACCTGCCCACTCAGGAGGTTCGCCGTCATGCCCTACAGCCCCGAACATAAAGTGCAGACGCGAGCACGCGTGGTGGAGTCGGCACGTCGCCTGTTCAATCGACACGGCTTCGAGCAGGTCACCATCGACCAGGTGATGGCCTCCGCCGGGCTCACCCGCGGCGCGTTCTATCACCACTTCGACAGCAAGGACGAACTCTACGCGGCGGCGGTTGCGAGCTTCGAAACCTGCAACCCGTTCGCCGCGGCCAACGCAGACCAGATCGTCAAAGATCCCAAGCGCATGGCGCGCATGCTCGTCGACCTGTATCTCAGCGATGAAGTGCTGGAGAACATCGACCTGCACTGCCCGCTTTACGCGCTGCCTTCGGATGTCGCTCGTGCGGGCCTGGAGCCGCAACAGGCCTATACCGACCTCATGCGTGGCATGCGCCACATCTATCTGTGCGCCCTCAAGGGCGTGCGCGATGCGGATCGCCGCGCCGAAGCCATCGTTGCGCTATGCGTGGGTGGCATGCTGCTGGCACGCACGACCAACGACCCGGTCTTGCGCAAATCGCTGCGGGCGTCCGCACGGCACCAGGCGCTGGCCTTGCTGAAAGAGGATTGAGACAGGCAGCGGTACCCGGCCGCGGCTGCCGCATGTGACATGCAGCACGTGCGGTGAACGCCTGTACACCGCTTCAATTCCCGCGCGCGCCAAAATCGGGCAGACTTCCGACCGCATCCGCACGCTTCCACTGCCGGGAAAAGGGCCATGACCGAAGCCAACGAAGAGCGCAAGCCGTGTCCGGTGTGCGGCGAGTCCATCATGGCCATCGCCAGGAAGTGCCGGTTCTGCGGTACAGACCTGGAGGCCTACCAGGCCGCTCGCGACGCCACCGTCGAGAAGGTGCTTTTCCAGGGTCATCCCGCGGTGTTCTACAGCGTCGGGCAATACGTTATCGCGGTGATCACGCTGGGCATTGCGGCACTGGTCTACTGGATGCACAGCGTCTCGGTGACCTACACCATCACCACGCAGCGCATCCGCGTCGAACGCGGCCTGCTGTCGAAAACGCAGGACAATCTCGAACTGTTCCGTGTCGACCACTTCGATCTGGAAAAGCCCTTTGGCATGCGCCTGCTGGGCCAGTGCCTGCTGTGCATGCACTCATCGGACCGCGATATGCCGACGGTTCGCCTCCATGGCATCCCTGACCTTGAGGCGATGGCCGACACATTGCGCGACTGCTCGCTGCGTGAGCGCATGCGCCGCCGCGTGCTGCCCGTCGAGAACATGTAAGCGGCTGGACGCCCGGCATGCGAGAAGGGGCGCCATGCGCCCCTTTTTTCTTGCGCTGTCGCCAAGGCGGTTATCAGAACCTGTCCACATCGATTACCGCCTTGGCGAACGCTTCGGGTGCTTCCTGCGGCAGGTTGTGGCCGACGCCGCCGGTGATCAGTCGATGTTCGTATCTGCCGGTGAACTTCTTGGCATAAGCGCTGGGCGCGGGATGCGGCGCGCCATTGGCGTCGCCTTCCATGGTGATGGTCGGGATCGTGATGGCCGGCAGTGCGGCGAGCTTCTTTTCCATGTCGTCGTACTTCGTCTCGCCCTGCGCCAGCCCGAGGCGCCAGCGATAGTTGTGGATAGCCACGGCCACCTGATCCGGGTTGTCCAAAGCCGCCGCCGAACGGTTGAAGGTGGCATCGTCAAAGGCCCACTTCGGCGAGGCGGTTTCCCAGATCAGGCGGGCGAAATCATGCGTGTACTTCGCGTAGCCCTCGGCGCCGCGCTCGGTGGTGAAGTAGTACTGGTACCACCACTGCTGCTCGGCCTTCGGCGGCAGCGGCGCGCGATTGAGTTCCTGGCTGCCGATCAGGTAGCCGCTCACCGACACCAGCGCTTTGCAGCGCTCCGGCCACAACGCGGCCATGATGTCCGCCGTGCGTGCACCCCAGTCGAAGCCGGCGACGATAGCCTTCTTTATATGCAGCGCGTCGAGCAGCGCCAGGCCATCGGCTGCCAGCGCGGCCTGCTGGCCATTGCGTGGCGTATCGGCCGAGAGGAAGCGCGTGTCGCCATAGCCACGCAGGTACGGAATGATCACGCGACACCCCGCAGCCGCGAGAAGCGGCGCGACATCCACGAAGCTGTAGATGTCATACGGCCAGCCGTGGAGCAGCAGTACCGGCTTGCCGTTGGCGGGACCTTCTTCCGCATAGGCGATGTCGAGCACATCCGTTTTCACGTGCTTGATCGACGAGAACGACGTGCGCCCCGTGTGCGCCACCGCCTTGCCATCGACAGCAGGCTTGGCTGCCTGCGCGTGGGCGAAGGACATCCATCCCACCTGCGTGGCCGCCAGCCCCAAGGCCGCCGTGCCCAGAAACGTGCGCCTGCGTTGATCGATACGGTCCGACATGTGCCCTCTCCCGGATCATTGGTGTACCGGGATAGAGGACCATGGCCGTGTATTTCCATTGTGTACGCCGCACCGGGCCTTTGCATGCTTGTGTATCCAAGGCCCCGCGGATACATGCAGATACAAATCGTGATCAAGGCGACATGGGCCTTTCGACCCTTGTCCAGCGCATGAATCATGCGTTACCTCTAATGCCTCCCGTCGTCGGCCCCCAGGCGCCGCCGATGTGCCCGCCCTATCCCACGAGAACATCACCATGCAGATCGAGCCGGAGAAGACCGCCGCCCGCGTCGCGTTGTGGCGCGCCATGCACACGCTGGTGGATGCGCCGCCGCATGTACTGGAGGACACAGTGGGACTTCAGTTGCTGGCACCCGGTGAAAGCTGGCGTCAGCGTCCGGACATAGATCCGCAGGGAACGCGCGGTTTTCGCGCAGGCGTCGTGGCGCGCGCGCGCTTCATCGAAGACCTGGTGACGGAACAGGTGGCGCACGGCGTCACGCAGTACGTGCTGCTTGGCGCAGGCCTCGACACGTTTGCCCAGCGCCGCCCGGACATCGCCTCGCGGTTGCGGGTGTTCGAGGTGGACCAGCCCGGTGCGCAACAGTGGAAGCGTGAGCGACTGGTCGCGTGCGGCCTGGGCTTGCCCGCGTGGCTGCATCTGGTGCCGGTCGATTTCGAGGCGGGACAATCGTGGTGGGACGAGCTGGTCGACGCCGGTTTCGACACCCGCCAACCCGCCGTAGTGGTGTCCACCGGCGTCTCGATGTACCTCAGCCAGGAGGCCAACCTCGCCACGCTGCGCCAGGTCGCCACGCTCGCGCCTGGATCCGTGCTGGCCATGACCTTCCTGCTGTCGCTGGATCTCATCGATGCCGCGGAGCGCCCGATGCACGAGACGCTGCATGAGCGCGCCCGTGCATCCGGCACGCCCTTCATCAGTTTCTACAGCCCCGACGGCATCATGGAGCTCGCGCGCGAGGCCGGCTTCGACACCGCGCGCTACGCGTCCAATGATGATCTCAACGCGCGCTACTTCGCCGGCCGCTCGGATGGCCTGGAAACGCCGCGGGGCGAGGCGTTCCTGATCGCCGAGACCTAGCGACCCGTCGGCACGGCGGTGCCTGTCGAACAGGCGACGCCGCATCCAATGCCTGCCGCGGCTTGCCCGCAAGCGCATCGCCCGTACGTTTCCACGCGATGGATGCGCACTCGCATCCGCCTTCGACCTGCTCGCCCGCCAGTCAGAACGCAGGCACTATCACTGGCCGGGAATCGGCAAGCATTCCATGATCTCGATCGAATCGCCGGGGAAGATCGTAAAGTGCGGATGGCCTTCGAACATCTTCGCAGCGGCGTCGTGTGACTCGGTGCGGACGATGGTGTAGGCCGTCATATGGTTGCGAATGCTCTCGATGCCACCGCGTGACGCACGCAGCGTCTTGCCCAATGGCGCGCCGGTGTCGACGATCGCCGCCTGGTGCGTCGCGACCCACTTGCCCCACGCCTGCATGCCTTCCTGCTCGCGTTGCTTGCGCTTCTCTTCGCTCAGGTCATCCCATCCGGATGCCTTGCGTGTTGCTTCGTTGCCGAGATACACCGCCAGGTAGTTCTTCATGGCCTCACTCCTCGTCGCGCGTGTCGGAAGTCGGCAGGCTAGCCGCGAGCGGGCCCAACCTGCGGTAGATGACGCTACCGGTTGAGCAGCTTACGCCGCGGCAAGTTATGTTAAAGAACATATTTTGGCCACGCAGGTGGCGCGTTTCAGGCCTTGTCCGCGGGAACAACGGTCTCGATCCAGCCAATGATGAAGGCATCCAGCGGCGTGCGCTCGGGCACGTCGATGCCGGCGTCGCGCACGAAAGCCATTGCCGCCTTGATCAATGCCTGACGCGAAATGCTGGTGGCCTGACGTGCAGCGGCCTGCCGTTGGCGCAGCTGCACGATATGCGCCGACGGCTTTCCCGGTTTGGCGAACTTCTGATAACGGCGCAGCTCATCGGCTGCCAACGTGGTATCGAACGCGGCCCGCAGCGTGGCCTTGTGCGCGAACAATAGAGCGGTGAGCGACGCCATCACGTTTGCGCGAGGCGCTGGAGGCGTCGCCAGCACATTGTCCAGTAGCGACGGCAATGTACCGGGCGCGTCCGGCGAACGCTCGGCGGCAGCCTCTTCCAGCCGCGCGAGAAAGCCGGCGTATGGATAGGACGGGGCCGGGCTCATTTGTGAGCCGCCGCGCGTGTCACGCGCATGCCGGCGTTGGTATCGGCGTCATGCAAGTCGGGCCGCGCCATCAGCCAAGTTCGTTGCCCCGCCGCAGATGGACGCCCAATTCCGTCGCGAGCTCTCGCATGGCCTCGGTGTCTCGCGACAGTGTCATCCAACCCGCGAGGCTGTCGTCATCGGTCTCGCGCACCCACAGGGTGTAACCGTGGGGTGCGAGATTGTCGTAAGCCGTGACGACGAGTTCGGCCGGGTCGACGTCGGCATGGAAGTCGTCCTCGTCGGTGTCGCCGTTCCAATCGATGGCAAGGTTCCACCGCGCCGCCAGCTCCTCGAGCGCCTGCACCAGCCCACGCGTGTCCTCGGCGCCCACATGGAAGGTCGAACGCCAGTCGGCCACTTGCCCCACCGCTTGCGCGACATCGACCTCATCGTCTGGCGTGCCACCCACCGCGTCGCGATAGGCCGCAAACTGCTGGAACGCAGTGTCGTCGTCCCCCGGATTGATCAGCAACAGCAACTGCCAGACATACGCCTCCAGCGAGCTGTCGTCATCGTCGTGGAAGTGGTGGCCAGTTTCGTAGTCGTCGTCGGAGGGCGTCATGGCGTGCTACCTGAAGTCGAAGCGGCATGATCGCCGGTGAAGCGCGCGTTGCATAGCGTTGTGCCGTATGGGCGCCCCAAAGACGCCATTCGCCGACTGCATCGACCGCAATGTCGCGCTGTGATTGGCGCGCCGGGCGCTGCCTCAATCCGGGTCGTCATCAATCTCCCTTCCATTGACGTTCTGCAACGGCCGATGGTTATCCGGGAACAACGTCGAAAACGAAGCCACCTGGGCTTGGGACATCTGGATGGGATGGGCCAGCACGATCCAGCGCACACCTTCCGTGCATGGCGGCGTGGTCAGCGAACCACGGTAGACGTAGGCCTCGTGGTTTTTGGGAAGCACGGACGCGAGATCCACCGAAACCGGCGGCCCGGCGCTTGCGGACGCATGTCCGGCCGCCGGCGGCAGGCTGTGGAACACGGGTGCGAGGCTCGGATTCTCCTCACCCAGCTTGACCATTACGCCGACGACGAGAATGTGCTTGGCACCGTCCTGGTTGACGAAATGGATCTCCAGCGGAAACCGCGTCTTGTCCGTGGTGTGCTCGCTGGGCGAATGAAAGTGGAACTGAGCCAGGTGATAGGTATCGCCGTCGTAGACCACGGCATCATTGGGGTCGGTGACATTGGCCTGCACCGTGTGCCCGTTGTTCACCAGCG
Source organism: Dyella jiangningensis (assembly GCA_000632805.1). Lineage (GTDB taxonomy): Bacteria > Pseudomonadota > Gammaproteobacteria > Xanthomonadales > Rhodanobacteraceae > Dyella > Dyella jiangningensis. Next base: position 3,716,989 of record CP007444.1, read on the forward strand.
CCACATCGCCCTTCTCGTAGTCGATGCGAAACGCACCTGCCTTACCCGGCTTGGCGTCGTGCGACTCCAGATCGATAGGTGACTGCGCCAGGCCAATGCCACACGCGGAATAACTGGGATCCAACGCCGCCCAATGCGCCGGACCCGCTTCGCCCGAGTAAGCCCAATGGGGCGCCGACGCTCCTTTGTCCGCCGACCAAGGCAATGCCAGGGCGCCCACCGACGCCATCGCGACCGCCACAGCGGCCACACCGGCAAGGTGCCGTTTCGATGTATGCATGGCCTTCCCCAAACGACGCTCTTCCGCCCCAGGGAACCGGTCGCGCCAGGCATGTCGATGAAGTGCGGGCATGCCGTGGTGACCGCCTTTCCAGCGACCCCGGTCCCGTTCCGGATGAGGTCGGCTGGCGCAGGGATTTTACGCGCCCGCCCTCGCCGCTCCGTGAAGATCCCTTCATGGCAGGCGGCTCCGCATCCATCAAGGCGCGTCCGCGAGGTCCGTAGACCATTCGTGTAACCGCCGCAGTCGCTGCAACGAATGGCCAGGTATGAAGACATCGTTGCTTTCCAGGTTGGCCATTGCTCCCATTCCAATGCCTCGCGGCATCCATGCCCTGCCGTTGCGGCTGATCATCGGCTTTGGCTTCATGGAACACGGCTATGCAAAGCTCGCCCGCGGCCCGGAAGGATTCATCGCCATTCTGCACGCACTAGGCATGCCCTTCGCCGACCTGCTCGGCTGGGCCACGATAGCGATCGAGTTGATTGGTGGCCTGTTGATCCTGGTGGGTGCATTCGTTCCCGTGGCGGCACTGCCGATGCTGGTCGTGCTCGCTGTCGCGATCGTCACGGTGCACCTGCCCAACGGCTTCAGCTCGATCAAGCTGATGTCCTATGACGCCATGGGCGCGCATTTTGGCCAACCCGGCTATGAAACCGATTTGCTGTATGCCGCAGGCCTGATTGCCCTATGCATTGGCGGCGCAGGCCCTTGGGCGTTGGACAGCTATTGGGCATCTCGACGCAAACAAGCCTGAACCTGCCGACAGACTGCGAACCGCAGCGTGTGCCTGACTGTATGCTCGTCGCGCCTGTCCTCATTCCGAGCAGCCGGGGTAATCGCGATGGCCGACGCAAGCAAGAGTCCAGAGCGCCTGGTGTTCTTGTCCGATGGTGTGTTTGCCATCGTCATCACCTTGCTGGTTCTCGAACTACGGCCACCGCATGAGGCCACGTTCGCCGCCCTGGTCCGGCTGTGGCCATCGGGGCTCGCCTATGCCGTGAGCTATCTTTTTCTTGCCATCGTCTGGGTGAACCATCACCACGTATTTCGCTATCCCACGGAAGCATCGCGATCACTGATCTGGGCAAACTTCGCCCATCTGTTCAGCGTGTCCCTGGTGCCCTTCACGACCGCCTGGATCGCGGACTCCGAGCTGGCACCCCTGCCGGTCACGCTTTACGCCGTGGTCTTCGCCTTCATCAACATCACCTACATGATGCTGTGCAGGGAGGCTATTGATCGCCAAGGCATGCACAAGGTTTCCACGTCAGACCGAACGGTGATGAGGATCCGCTCCATCGCCACGCTGAGCACCTTTGTATTGGCCGCGCTTTTGGCCCTCCGATACCCTGTGGCCGCCATGCTGCTCATTTGCACGTGCCTGGCGATTTACCTGCGACCCAGCGTGTCCAATCGCCCTTGAACATCAACGACGCGGGTTTTTCTTGATGTCGCGCCAGCACCCGCTCGCACCCTACCCTAGTGCAGGGAAGAAGCGCCTGCTTCTCCCGGCGCAGGCATCACTCAATCATCCCTGAAATGCACCGCAGCATGCGTGCCATCGCAGAACGGCTTGTTCTTCGACTGCCCGCATCGGCAAAGCGTGACGCGGTTGCGCACTTCGTACACGAAACCATCGGCGGCGACGACGGGGATGCCGCCACGCAACCATAGCGGACCACTGCACGCTTCCACGGGATCTTCAATGAGGCCGATGGACACCGGCACCGCGTATTCAACCGGTTCACCCGTCGACCTGTCCCACGCCACCAGGCGGCCGGACGGGCACCGATTGACCTGTCGCAGGAACGTGGCCCGCACCTGCGATTTATCGGTTGCGGCCACCTGGTTCCAGACCTGTCCGTTGGGATCACAGAACCGGGCAAACGCACACAGGTTCTCCACGTCGGTCAGCGTATGCGCGGGGCCGTTCACAACCTGCGCCTGATCGAGATAGGCCTGCCGGCTTGCCGTCTCGGTGCCATCAAAGCCGACCGTCTTATGCGAGCCATCGCAAAACGGCTTCGACTGCGACATGCCGCACCGGCATAGCGCGTAGCTCGCCGGATGATCGATCGGCGGCCCTTCTTGCCAGTCCTCCGAACCGCCCTCGCCGTCGGCGATCACGGTCTGCGTCGCCAGCGGGATATCGCCCACGACCAGGTACGGCCCATTAGTAGAAACCGTCACCTGGATAGGTTTTCTTGCCTGAGCCATGCGCCTCACCCCTTGGTGCCCCTGGGGTTGCCCTGATGCCCTAACCATGAACCCGAGCGCGATGCGGCGATGTGAATTGGGCGCGGAACGGCACGAATACCGGCATCAGAAAACGCCGGCCGGAAGGGGCTCACCTGCAAACCAACTGAGGTCAATGCCTCTCCATCGGCCGAAGCCATGTCCACGACGCGTCGGACTCGGATTCCTGTCTGACTGACACCAATCCTGGAGACCACCGACACCCTCTGGCGCCGACCATGGGTGTCAGAGTCGCTTACGGCTATATTCCGAAAAGGTCCGCTATCGACCCGAAGCGGACGTTTTCGAAATGGACTGGAACGAGCGATGCACTTCACTTCGATCATCAAACAACTTCGTGAGCGACTTATCACGTCCAGCTCGACGAAAGACCCAATGGGTAGGTCGTTTGCTCCTAGTGATCCGGCCAGTTCAGATGCGGCATCTAGCTGTGAGCTAACAATGGGTCACGAATTGCCGCCAGTCCTGAGAGACATTTATCTGATCGTTGCGAACGGTGGATTTGGCCCAGGGTACGGAGTGATGGGCTTGGAGGGTGGCTTCACCGACGATCTGGGGAGGTCGGCTGAATCACTCTATTCGCTATTTCGCGAACCAGACCCCGAAGACCCGGAATGGAAATGGAGCAAATCCTGGCTTCCCTTCTGTCACTGGGGGTGCGGCGTGTACTCAGTTGTTGACTGTGTAGCCCCATACCCAGTGATTTTCGTTGATCCCTCTGTAAAGGACATTGGTGCGCCAATGCTGTCCATTGTTGTGCCGCACAAGCCAACTGTTGACGCATGGCTACAAGATTGGCTTGACGGAAGGGACTTATGGAGAGAGGTCTGGGGCTAACTAACGAACTGTCCTCTTCCGACCCAGAGCGGACCTAAGCTCTCCAGGGAGCTGTGAGCAACGATCCAATCGTGCGTGCTGCGGCGTTAATCCATGTTCGAAGCAAGCAGTGCAGATCATCCCGAGGGGGAGATGAGCTTGAAAACACCAGACGAATTTGCGGAAGTTATGAATGGAAGGGGACCGCTTTCTTCTGGAGACATCAACGGCTCCCAAGCCACCCCTGGCACGGGAAGCAAACACTACAGCCCGCGCCCCCAATCGCGCCTGCTGAACACTCTGGCGCTTCTGGTCTGCGGTGGCATGGCTATTTGGGGGGCGTGGCGAGGCCTGGGCAACCACCATCCGCTGCTGGCTGGCTTCTTCGCTTTAGGTGCCGCGGTCGCCATCACCGGCCTGGCGTATGTGGCCACGGTCCGCGTTGTTATTGATGACCGAACGTTTGTACGCACCTGGCTCGTGGGGCGGCGAGTCATCGTGTTGGAGGACATCGCCCAGCTTGGCCTCGTCCAATACAGGGGCACGGTGTCATTGCTCATTCGGAGAAGTCGGTGGCGCCAACTGTCGCTCAGCAGTGATACGTTCGACTGGCAAGATGTGCGCTGTATGCACCGCGACATTCTGCTGGCCCTGGGCTTGGACACCGAGCCCATGTGGCCGACGGCTCCACGCTGGCTTGGCATGCTCGACGTGGCTGCGGTGCTGAGCTACCGGCGCTTTCAGGCGGAAATGCAAGGAAGCGATGGCGGGCCGGCTCTGCAATAACGAAACCCAAGAAGGGACAAGGCCGCATTAGGATCGAAGACCAAATCGTAAGGTCCGCTTCCGACCCAAAGCGGAAACCGAGTGACGCGGCAATCGTTGAGGATGGAATTTCAGGTAATGGATCAAGCCACCCGAACCTCTTGGAAGACGTTGCCGCCGCCCGATAAGCGGGAGTCACTGATGGTGCCTGAGATTTTCTCGGACCTCACGGGTGATCGAATGAGAGAGGGGCATATCCCGGTCGACATGGACGACAGGTGGTTTATCTATTTCGAGGGTGGCTGGCTGCACTTCCATCGAAGTTGGACAGGTGCGCACATCTTTGCCTTGAGACTGGACGGCTGCGCTGCGGGTGTCTGGGTCCGTGACGGTTGGGCGAGCCGCGATCCACAGCAATATCAATCCGCCGGCACTGAACAGGACCGGCAGACGGTTGTGGGGCTTATTCACAGCTATTTCGGACAGTAGCCGTAAGGTCCGCTCTCGACCCGAAGCAGACCTAACGGGCACATACGAAGGACCATGAAATCCATGACGCCGTATCGGTTGGGGTATTGGCTTAAGACCGTCGTCGCGGACATTGTTTCCGTCGATGGATTGCTGTTCGTCAACTACCGCGATCTTTCCCACGAAGCGCTCGTGAGCGAGGTTTCCACCCATCCCAGCCCGAAAGACGCACAAATGTGGATGAATATCGTGTTGCTCGATGACTTCATTTCCGAAGCATGCGGTGATGATTGGAATGATGGTGATGCTGGCGAGGTGTTGGATGCGGTCGCCAAAGCCTGGGGGTTTCAGGTCCGGGCAAAGTACCCATCGTCAACATTCACCATAGAAAAGATCAGTGACTCGCGCTCCGGAGATCTAGGTCTCCGCCTGATTGGCTCGCTCGGTTAGGATCAGATCAGTGTCCGCTTCCGACCCGGAGCAGACCTTCGCGTTCAATTTCTGAGACAGACGAATAGGGGTGGGTGATGGTTAACCAGGTGTCTCAAGAGGACGAATGGGAAGGCTATCCAACTGGCCGCACTCTTCTATGCGCCGCGATGTTCTTCGGCGGCTTGTACCTCAGTCAAAAGGGTGGCGACGTGGCCTCGCGCGAGTGGGGATCGTTGCTGATTGGCGGCGCGGCACTTCTGTTCACCATCATGGATGTCAGAAGCGGATGGGCGGTTTTTTACCACCGTCCAGTGAGCCGCTCCAAGGAGCCAAAGCTTTTTTGGGCGAGCATCGGCACCGGAAGTGCTCTTGGCGCGGGCTTTATCGTGTTCTCTGTAGGTGCCATGTTGGGCTACTGGAACCCCTGACCGTCGCTTGATCACTTCGGGAACTCAAAAGCCTCCTGACTGTGATTTAGCCAGTCCAAAGGGTGAGCTGGAACTGTCAGCTCTCGACCCGAAGCAGACCTAAATTCAGGGAGGAATGGCATGCAGGCTTGTGAGCATTTGACGCCGATCTTGAACAGCATGATTTCGGCTGGCTGCTCGGTCCAAGGTGAATCAGGAAACTGGTCCGAGGCACAACATGTCGTGCATTTTTCCTCTCCATTGCCGGCAAGCATGCGGGGACTGGCTCAGCCCCCGGTTGTCTACTACCAGGCGGGCCGCACGCCCCACAATGCGGGCGACGAGGGGTACTTCTGTCGTGCATGTCGCGTGGGATTGTCGTTCCCCACGACTGAGTGAGCTAAGGTCTGCTTACGACTGCGGTTTCAGCCGGTCGTTGCAACACACTAAAGACTGCGCGAGCAGCAGGAGTGTTGCAAGATGTCCCAGCGACCAAAGATTTATTACACCGAAGCCCAGATAGGGATGATGTGGGATCGATGGCAACGTGGCGAGTCACTTCATCAGATCGCCCGGTCGTTCGATCGACACCATTCGTCGGTACGCCGGATTCTGTCGGATACCGGTGGCATCCGACCCGCGGTACGTCACCGCTCGGCGCGAGTGCTGACGCTTGCCGAGCGCGAGGAGATATCCAGAGCGCTGATGGCAGGCCAATCGATCCGCGCCATGGCCACGCGATTGAACCGGGCGCCGTCGACCATCAGTCGGGAGATTTGGCGCAACGGTGGGAGGGATCACTATCGCGCTAGCCGCGCTGACCAGCAGGCCTGGGATCGCGCCCGACGACCCAAGGAATGCAAGTTAGTCCGTCATCGCGTCCTGGCACGCCTGGTAGCCGCTAAGCTGCAGCAACAGTGGGCGCCGGAACAGATTGCCGGCTGGCTCAAACACCGATATCCGGGCAATGAGGCGCGTCAGGTGTCGCACGAAACGATCTACCGAAGTCTCTTCATCCAGACGCGTGGAGCGCTGAAAAAAGAGCTTTTGGCGCACTTGCGGCGCCCCCGGGCCATGCGCCGCTCGCGACACCATACGCAGAAGACAGCAGACCACGCACAGATTACCGATGCGATTTCGATCCGCGAGCGTCCTGCCGAGGTCGAGGACCGGGCCGTGCCGGGCCATTGGGAAGGCGATCTGTTGTTTGGCGGCAGGAACAGCCAGATCGCCACGCTGGTCGAGAGGCACTCACGCTTCGTCATGCTGGTGCAGGTGGATAGTCGGGATAGCCAAACGGTGACCGACAAGTTGATCAAGCACGCGCGTAAGCTTCCGCAGGAGCTGTTTCGATCGTTGACCTGGGATCGAGGATCGGAGATGGCCCAACACCAGCGCTTCACGTTGGCCACCGACATCACGGTTTATTTCTGCGATCCCTACAACCCATGGCAGCGTGGGTCGAACGAGAACACCAACGGCCTTCTGCGGCAGTATTTCCCCAAAGGCATGGATCTCTCCGGGGTTACGCAAGCGCAACTCAATGCCGTGGCCAGGCGTTTGAACGGAAGGCCGCGAAAGACCCTAAACTTCGAAACACCGGCCGAACGATTTCATCGATTCGTTGCAACGACCGGCTGAAACCGCAACCCGAAGCGGACAGTTCGCCATCATCAAACGGGGGATAGCAATGGACTTCGACCGACTCAGTTGGCTAGAGCCATGGCGTCCGTTGGGCACCGAGCAAGAAGCCCTCGGGCTTCAGCGTCAGTTAGAACGAGAGATTACGGGCCCGCATCCACTCTTCGGGCGCTGCGCCACGGTAAAAGGGCGCCGGATCGACCGTGATGATGTTTTGGTCGTCTTGGGTGACGGCTCATATGCCAACGTCCACCTTGTCTGGGGTTCGTCAGATCGGTCACGTCCGCCACAACCCAGCCCTTTTGCGGCGGAGTACCCAACGTGGTTCCTCTATGGTGGCGTGGACGATTTCTCCCGCGCCATGCAGGATGACGCCAGAGAGTATGGCGACGAATAGCTAACGAGCTTAGGTCCGCTTCCGACCCGAAGCAGACCTCTCGCTCTGCGATCAGAATTGGGTGTAGACACCCGCCCCCTTGCTTCCGGTTCCATCCTTTTTTTGAGCTGCTTCCATTGCTATAGCAGCGTCACATCGGGTGGAGACATTGATTGCCATCAATATTGAACAGTCGAACTCGCTCAAACTGATTTGCAATAGGTACGGCGGCGTTCGTTGCTTGAACGGTCACCTCTTTTCATGTGCTGATGCCGACAGGCGTTAGCGCCGCCCTCGGTCGAACTTCAAGCCTGCTCGGTTTAGCGGGCCTAACATGTCGACGGGGCGATCAGAGATCCGGAGCACTTATGAAAGCTTCGAGAGACATGAGGCATAGGTTCTATCGATGGTTCTTTCGCGGGTTGGGCGTGGTCTGGCCAATCGTTTCGGGACTGATGCTTGTGATGGTGACGCTCGGCCTTGTCATCGCAAAGGTGGAAGGTTGGCCCCTTGGTGAAGGCTTATACTTTTCGTTTGTGACGGGCTTGACCATTGGGTACGGAGACCTGGTACCCAAGCATGAACTGTCCCGGATTCTAGCTATCGCGATCGGATTCGCTGGTATCGTTATGGCCGGACTGATTGCGGCCGTTGGTGTCCAGGCACTGCACAAGTCACTGGGCAGAGAGGAAATCTCTCAGAACTAGACTGAGCCATTTGGGGAACCATGTCGCTGTCGCTCACTGCGGCCCGCACATATCAATCGAGATATCTGCTTCCGACCCAAAGCTGCCACGGGGCCAGATCCCATCCCGCCACCTGTGCCGCAGGGATATGGCGAACGGAGTGTTGTAGGCCCGGCACCGGTCCATCCAAGCTATGACGGTTGTGGGGTAAGGGACTTTGGCCGCACTCGACCGGGTGATTGCCCGGCGGGTCATCTCACCAACCACGCAAGGACGGTACCGAGTTGACTCGTTGCTTCCCGATTGGTCGGCCGAGTACTTCGCTTTTGCACTGCTTTCTGCGTCCATGATCCGTTGAAGGCGCAGCGCGGATACGCGTGTAGCCGCCAGCAATGCATTGCAACCGAAGCCGTGCCACGGCCCGGCTGAGTAGCAAGCAAGCAGCATAAACATGGCGCAAATCAGCACACCGCCATATTTGACGTTTCTCGCACCGGAGAAGCACAGATGAATGCCATAGCTACCGATGTCGATCGGGTACGGGCCGAGAGCCGATATTTTTATGTGTGGATGGCGGGCGCGTTCATCCTGGTCGCCTTTGGCGGTTTTGTGCCGACGTACTGGGCACCGGTGGTGGTCGGCAGGTTTCACGCGCCGCCGATCATCCACATTCATGGCGCGCTGATGTTTACCTGGACCTGCTTCTATTTCATCCAGACGGCCTTGGTTGCCACGGGACGAACGATCGACCATCGCACCTGGGGATTGGCCGGCATCGCACTATTCAGCGTCATTGCTTGCGTCATCCTCGTCGGCGAGATGGCGGTGATCAAGCGCGATGAGGCCCTGGGCATGGGTGACGCAGCGCGCCGCTTTGCTGCAGTTACATTGTGTGCGTGGCCGTGGCTGATCGGGGTATTTGCCTTGGCTATAGCCAACATCCGACGCCCCCAAGTGCACAAGCGTCTGATGACGTTGCTGATGATCGGCATGATGACGCCGGCCATCGCGCGCGTATTCTTGACGTTTCTCGCACCGGCCGGCGCTGCGAGCGCCGGGCCGCCGCCGCCCTTTGTGTCGCTGCCGCCTGCACTGGTCGCGGATCTTTTCATCGTCGTCGCCATGGTGCATGACTGGCGCACCCGTGGTCGACCGCATCCAGTCTATGTCTATGGTGGTGCGGTATTACTTGCTCAGCAAATGCTCACGGTTCCGTTTGCTGCAACCCCGACCTGGATGGGTATCGCCAAGGCATTCGAAAGCCTCGCCGGTTAGTTCGTGTTGAACGTGCTAAGGGATTCGCGATGCAAAAATGCGGATCAAAGACATATACGAGCCTGAAAATGTCCCTGCCCTCCTTTTCATCGACGCTGGTGATCTTCGGCATCGCGGGCGACTGAGTTGCAGCTATTGGGACGCGGCTTCGGGTGTTCTGGCGGAAGCAGGGTTAGTTGGGCTTACAATCACCCGATGGACTATCAGCTTGTCATCAAGTTCTGGCGGAAGTCGCTGGCCGACGAAACTTTCCTCGACGTGATTGAGGGAAAGTTGAAAGAGGCCTTGGGCGATGCGGTCGAACTGGAGGGCTACGATGTCAGTCCCAAAGAGATCAATCTTTTCATGCTCGTGTCGGACCCGAGGCAATGCTTTCGACGAGCAAAGGACGTGCTGGAAGAAATGGGCGTCCTGAATGGCGTTTCAGCTGCGTCCCGCGTGGCTGGTGGTAGCCAATTCACGTCGATTTGGCCTCCGCGCGCCACTCGCAAATTCAAGCTGCCGTAGTCATAACGACGGCCCCATTCGCCAAAATCCATCCCGCGAGCAAGTCCCTTGGAGCAAATTAGGTGGCAGCTGCTTTAGCGGCTGCGTGGGTGGCTTGGGAAAGTAGTCTGGTCAAGGGTGACATGGGCGGTGTCCGCATCCGATCCGGGGCGGACCTTTGGCAGAACCGAGTTAGGCTCACTTGTTTGGGCATCAACCCAGCGAAACACCCGTTAGCTCTTCGCTCAACGACCAAAGCTTGCGCGCAGCAGCGGGATCGGTGGCCCAGCGGCGGACGCCGGACGAGAGTGAGCCCGAGCCAGCGACAGTGGCCTCGTCGTCGGGCATCAGGGCTGCAATGTCGCAGTCTTCGCAATAAACGCCACCTATGTCGTTCAGCAGAGGGCTAGTTGCCGCCCAGACCGAGGTAGCTGCGCCTTGCTCGGTGTTTTTCATGCCACGGCTGAGGTCGGCAACAGGGCGCCCCTGATCATCCACGCCGCCCATCCGCTGCAGTTCCTCTCGGCTCATGTGTCGAGCCAGGTCGGTGATGATGCGGCCCGGGTGGACGGAATACGCGTGTATGCCATGCGGCGCGCCCAATTCGTCCAGCGCCAGCGCGAAGAGCGCATTGGCCGTCTTGGACTGGCCGTAAGCCACCCAGCGATCGTACTCACGGCGCTCGAAGTTCCAATCGTCGAAGTCAACTTGCGCATAGCGATGGCCCAGCGAAGACAGCGAGACAACACGGGCACCGTGGGCGCGTTTGAGTGCGACCCAGAGACGGGCCGTAAGCTGGAAGTGGCCAAGGTGATTGGTCGCAAACTGCATCTCATAACCGCGGGCGTCGCGCGTGAGCGGGCAGGCCATGATGCCTGCGCTGTTGATCAGCAGATGGAGAGGGTCGCCCGAGGTAAGGAAGGTGGATGCGAACCCGTCGATAGACGCCGGGTCAGCGAGATCCATGGCGACGAGGTCGACTTTCAAACCGTCCAGGTTGGCCTTGGCTTTCGTCATGTCACGTGCGGGGACAATGACTCGTGCTCCGGCACCGAGCAGCGCGCGGGTAGTTTCCACTCCAATGCCGGAATAACCGCCTGTCACGATGGCAGTCTTGCCGGACAAATCGATGCCGGCCACGACGTCATGGGCCGTTGAGGCGGCGCCGAAGCCGGAGTGAAGCGGGGACTGAGCATGAGACATTGGGGGCATTCCTGAGGTGGGTCCGGCGATCTTAGGCAGTCAGGCCTGGACGATGAATGCTTGAAAGTGCATATGACATGCGCAATCGTTCAAGAATGATCGACGATCCCCTTTCCGACGTGCTGCGACTGGCCGAAGTGCATTCGGTCGTGGCTGGCGGCTTTTACGCCTCGGGTGCGTGGGGCATCCATTTTCCTCCGCCCGACAAGGTCAAGTTCTTCGGTGTGGCGCGGGGGCAGGGATGGATACGCTTCGACGGCGATTCAACGCCGATGCGCTTTGGCACGGGTGACGTCATTCTTCTCGCTGCGCCGCGCGGATTCACATTGGCAAGCGAGCCCGACATGCCAGGGATAGAGGCGCGCGCGATATTCGCCGACCGCACGGATGCGTTTGTTGCCGTGGGCTCTGCATCCAGCACAGAGCACGAAGTGATGCAGGTCGGTGGTCACTTCAGCCCGGCCACGGCCTATAGCCCGTTGCTCATGGATGTACTGCCGCCTTTCATCCACGTGCCAGGGTCGTTGCCCGAGGCACGCGCCCTGCAGTGGATCCTCCAGCATCTCGTGCAAGAGCGCGAGGGCTTGCCGGGGGCCGCCCTGGCTACATCGCAATTGGGACTGCTGCTGTTCGTGCAGGTATTGCGCGCGCATCTGACCAGCGGTGCAGCGTTGAAGGCCAGCTGGTTGCGGGCCGCCACCGACGTCCGCGTGGCGCCTGTACTTCGCCTGATGCACAGCGACCCAGCACATAGCTGGCGACTTGATGAGCTGGCCCGAGCCGCCGCCATGTCGCGCACGGGATTTGCCACACACTTCAAGGCGGTAGCAGGGGAGTCTCCACTGGCGTATCTGGCAAGATGGCGCATGCACCTTGCCGAGCGCGCGTTGCGCCGTGGCGAGGCCTCGGTTGGCGACCTCGCCCGCACTCTGGGATACGCATCCGAGAGCGCCTTCAGTCATGCATTCAAGCGCATCGTCGGGCAATCACCGAAGCACTACGAAACGAACCATCGGAAAACAGTGCCACCGGAAGACAGGCTTTTGTCTACTGGCGTAGGCCATCAAGGTTAAAGCATCCTGATGCGTGGCAAGGTCCACTTCCGACCCGAAGCGAGCCTCCCCAGGGTGTCATGCATACTGTCGCCCGCATGCAAGCGTGAAAAAGGACCCGCGGCCTCTAATGGACATAGATATGGATAACGAAGCTCCAGCTTTTTGCGCCATCTATCGTTGGCGCCTCCATCCAGGATCCGAAGAATCCTTTGTTCGAGCCTGGTCCAGGGTGACGGCGTTGCTAGTGGTCGAGCGGGGATCGCTTGGTTCGCGCTTGCATCGTGGCCCTGACGACATTTGGTACAGCTATACGCAATGGCCTTCCGCGGCGGCAAAGGCCGAAGGCCTTGCTCGTCCGTCTGTCGATCCGGACGCCTGGCAACAACTGCGAGCGGCCATCGCAGAGAGCTTGCCCGAAATAATCCTTGAGCCCGTATCTGACTTCCTCGCACCGCTTCCGAGGAAGGTTGGATAAGGCCCTACCTTCCATCGCAGGCATTTCACAGATGCGCTCAGGCAAAGGATGGCGTACGAGGACATCGAATTCGCGCTGGACAGTCGCCTCGTTTCCATCGTTATGCAGTGTTGGCTTGGAATCTCGATCCAGAGGGAATTTGCATGCGTGGCTCACTTGGAAGTTGGCTTCTTGGCGTGCTGCTGGTCAGCAGTGCCAGTTATCCGTTCAGGACATTGATGGCATCCGGCGCGGCGCCCGAGGCAACTCCTCGAACATCAGCCGGAGCGCTGGACGGCGTCCCGTACCGAATCGATATTCCCGCGAACTGGAATGGCGACTTGGTCGTGCTCATGCATGGCTACGAGCCCAAAGGTGTGCCGCGTCAGAATCCATGGCCTCAAACCGAAGAGGCTCCCGTGTTTCTTTCGCGTGGCTATGCTGTCGCAGCGAGTGCATTCGCCTCCCAGGGTTGGGCCGTGGGGGACGCGGTGGAGAACAGCGAGAAGCTTCGCGAGTTTTTCATCAAGGAGAACCGGAAGCCTCACCATGCGTACGTGGTTGGCTTCTCGCTGGGCGGACTGGAGGCGCTGGCAACCATGGAGCGCTATGGCCATGAGTACAGCGGCGCCCTGTCCATGTGCGGGGTCAATGTATCTGCGCCAGACATTGTTGCGCGTGGCGTCCTGACGCCCCTGGTCGCCTTTGACGTGTATTTTCCCGGTGTACTTCCGGATCTGACGGATCCAGCCTCCCCGGCCGTGGTCGATCAAGGACGAATCGAGGAGGCGCTGAAAACCAATCCCGAGGGAGCCGCTCGGCTCCAGGATCGATTACAGGAAACGAGTGCAACGTTGCCTGGTTCATTGATGCTCGATTACATGGTCTTGCACGAAATTGTGCAGCGTGCGGGCGGCATGCCTGTCGACACCACGAAGACCAACTACCCCGAGTTTGCAGACGATGGCCATTTCAATAAGAAGGTGCATCGATACAAAGGGACGCCGTCGGCCATGGCGTACCTCGCGAGCAATGCAACGTTGACCGGGAAAATCACCGCACCTGTCGTGCTACAGAGAAATGCGTTTGATCCGACCATTCCGTCGCGCTTCGATACGGTTTATCCCGGGCTTGCAAAGGCTGCCGGCACTGCGTCAAAGGTGACCGTCTTACCTCCTGTTGGTGAAGGGCATTGTGCCTTTACGCATGAAGAAATTGGCAACGCTTTCGATGTCCTGGTGAAGGGTGCCGGTCAGGCCGGGGCCCATTAAGCGCAGGCATGGCCGTACTGACAGTGCTTTGAGACATGCATGCGCTCATGTCCGTATATGGACTCCTCCCCATTGCAAGCCTCCCGTGCTCTGGCGTCCGTGTCGACTGCACACGTATATCCGGCCTCTAACTACGGCACCGCTGTGCGGTGCTGGGCCATGATGGGCTAGTCGCGCACCGGCTCCCAATCGCTTCCTCGTGCTCTGAGCACGCAGACATTTCAGGGTTCTGCCGGCGCCGGTTCGACCGGTTCGCCATCGTGCGGTGGGCTTAGCAATCGTGGTTGAAAGACATTTGGACGTCTCTTTCAGGCGGCCGCGAGGGCCGGTTGGTACTCGCATTGATGGTGAAGCAGTGCCCACGCCAAGCGGGCGGTCTTGTTAGCCAACGCCACCGAGGCGACATTGGGATGAGCTCGTTTAGCAAGTCGAAACGACCCACTGACTAAGTCGATCGTCTTTTTGCAGGCGCTGTTCTCAACGCTGAGCGAGCGCCATGCACGAGAAGGCTGCGCACATACGCATCGCCACGCTTGCTGATGCCCAGCAAACGATCCTTGCCGCCCGAGCTGTGCTGTCGGGGCGTGAGCCCGAGTGATGCGGCCATCTGGCGTCCGCTGGCAAATTGCTTGGCATCGCCCACCGCAGCGATCAGCGCCGTTGCAACCAGCGGGCCGACGCCACGCAGCTTCTGGAGACGACGCGCATCCGGATCGGCTTGTGCCAAGTCGGCGAGCGAATGATCCAGTTCGAGGATGCGGTCATCCACGCCACGAAGGTCGCGCCATAGACCATCGAGGAGTTGTCGAAAGCACGCACTCAACCCGTTGTCGGCGTCTTCCAACCAACAGGGCATCGCGCGGCGAAGCGACGACAGCTCTCTGGGCGCCACCAAGCCGTACTCAGCGACCAAGCCACGGATCTGATTACCTTTGGCCGTCCGTTGTTCCATCAAGCTGGCACGCACGCGATGCAGCGCCTGGATATCCTGCTGCCGCGTCGACTTCAGGGTGACGAAACGCATGCCTGGGCGACTCATGGCTTCGCAGATCGCTTCCGCATCATTGGCGTCGTTCTTGTTGCTCTTCACGTACGGCTTCACGAACTGCGGCGCGATCAGCTTCACCCGATAGCCCATCGCCTGCAGTTGGCGTGCCCAATGATGGGCGCCACCGCAGGCCTCCATGCCGATCTCGCAGCCAGGTGCGGCCACCTCGCGTAACGCTTGTAGCCAGCGCTCGCGTGGCACTCGCCGTCGCCATACCGTCTGTTCGGAACGGTCGGTACCATGCAACTGGAAAACCTGTTTGGCGATGTCGACCCCAATGCGCGTAAGCTTCATGGTGGACTCCTCCTCGCTGTGGACTGGTTGTCTCGCAACTCCAGTCTGGCACTCTTAGATGCCGAGGGCGGGGAGGAGTCCATCCCATTGCTTCCGATCCATAGCAGATCGATAGGTCGTGAGGTCAAGCCGGAGTAAGTGGCGGAGCTCCGCAAGCTCGGCCGGAGAAGCTCTCCTCTGAGCAGTCGCAGCGGTTTCTCAATAGCTCACTTGAGCCGGGTCAAGTCGGCCTTGAAGGCGGTCACCCATGTCCGTCCACCATCGCGGGAGTAAGAAATCTCAAAGCGATGGGAGTTTGGCTTGATGTCCGACCAGACACCACGCGCGAGGACCGTGCTGCCTTTGTAGACGGTGGTACCGAAAAACTCGCCGCGCCCGTCCTTGAAACTGCCGATGGTCGGAGACTCCATCTCCCCGGAATCACCGTCGATGTAGGTCTGGCTCCATTGCTTGGCCTTGGTGTTGTAGACAAAGAGCGTCGCCCCTTCCCAATGCCCATCGGGGCCATCGGCTTCAATCTCCTCAAGCCATGCGCGACCATTCCAGAGCGGGCGGGCCGTCTTCGTGCCATCCAGGGTCACGGTGTGGGTTCCGCCATCAAACGGATCCAGCACTTGCGTCGCGTGTGTATGCCAAGACCCTCGAGCGAAGTCGAAATCATGCGATCCGTCTCGGACTTCCCCGGCTTGTACATGCAAGGGTGAGCACGCGAGCACACCGGCCATTACGACGCCACGCAGCAATAGTTTCCACATCATCATGATCTCCGGTTGCCCAAGCCCTGGCAGGACTTTAGATAAAACGCGCCACCTGAGTTGAGCCAATCGGCGAAATTCGATGTGGGCCACTTCGACAGCCGGCTCGGTTTCTATAGCACCCGTCGCAAAGCCTTCAGCCCTTGTTCGATGGCTTTGAGGTCAACAGCTCCATAGCCAAATACAAAGCCATCCAATGTCGGCTCGCCGAAAAAATAGCGTTCCAACGAGTGCAGATGGACATTCATTTCGAGCAGCTTTGCACTGACTCTCTCCAGGCGTTCAGGTCGTCTGGATAACACGGCAACATGCATGCCGTAGTGGGATTGCATGGGCAACAACTCCTCCGCGAAGTCCGATTGAAGGCTCTTCCAGATGAGGTCACGACGCTTGCGGTAGACATCACGGAGCTTTCGGACGTGCCGTGCCAGATAGCCCTCTGCGATGTATCGGGCTACCGCCATCTGCGTCAACGTCGGGCAATGCCAGTCAAGACAGTTCTTTGCCAATGTCAGCGCTGCCATGGCCCATGGCGGTGCGACGATGAAACCCAGCCGTAGCGCAGGGAGCATGCATTTGGAGAACGTGCCGACATAGAACACGTTGTCCGTTGTTGCGGTAGACCGCAGGGCCTGCAGCGGCGTTCCGTCATACCGGAACTCGCCATCGTAGTCGTCCTCGACGATCGCTGCTCCCTGCTTGCGGGCAAAGTCGAGCAGCGCCAACCGCCGTTGGGCGGACATGGATACGCCAAGTGGAAACTGGTGCGATGGACAGACGCAGATGACATGTACTGGCGTGGGCAGGGCGTCGACCGACATTCCTTCTGCGTCTACGGGTATGGGGACGAGTTTTGCGCCGGCGGCGAGAAACGACGCACGCATGGGTGGGTAACCCGGCTCCTCAATGGCTACGATCGTTTCTCCAGGGGTAACCAGTACGCGAGCGAGGATGTCGAAAGCTTGCTGCGCTCCGGCAGTAACGAGCACGTCATCGGGATCGCAAACCACCGCGCGCGAAACGCCGATATGTGACGAGATGGCCTGCCTCAAGGGAAAGTGGCCCTGGTTACCCTGTGGGCTCCTGAATGCGGGCGGCTTCAGTTCCATCTGACGGAGCTGTGCCGCACTGATTCGACGAAATGTTTCGAAGGTGAAAAGGCGCGGGTCGACCAGTGCGGGCCGAAAGTCGATGAATGTCGTCGCACCTTGCGTCTTCTTGGGCTGACTGTCCTTCCAGAATCTGAGCGACCGGTTGAGTTCAGGATCCTGCCAAAGCGCATTTAGGCGTGGGTCGGGCAAGTGCGACGCGGTGGAATGGCCGGGCGGGGTCCGGCTGCGCTTCGAAGCAACAAATGTCCCGGAACCTTGCCGCGATTGCACCAATCCTTCCGTTGCCAACCGCGCATACGCACGGGCGACGGTGTTTCTCGATACCCCGAAGAAAGCGGCAGACTGACGCTCTACCGGTAGCCTGGATCCTGAGATCAGGCGACCATCAAGAATGGCCGCCCGCAATTGCTCATAGATGAGCACAGCTGACCACCGCCCTCCCTTGGTGAGGGGCGCGAGCGTGATCTCGAATGGACTGTCCAGGCGACTGTTATGGTGAGCCATAACCCGTTTCCTCCGAGGCAATCGTAGGGACGGGATAGCCAGGTTCCGGCCCTTTCTTCTTCAGGCTTTCAACCATCAGCGCTCTATGCCTCAACCCATCGGCCTCGTTGTCGAGCATTCTGGCTGCCAGGGTTCCGATCGTCGACTGTCCGCTTTCGAGTCGGAGCGGAAATGGTCAAATGGCCAGACACCTGGCTACTGAGAAAGGAAGCGATGACGCCGTCCTGGTCGTCCAACCAGGCCCTTGCTCGCGATAGAGAAGGGATGCAGCGATTCTCCACGCGTGTCTTTGCCATGAAAGGCCGGGCCGAGCAAATCGAAACGAACGTGCTCGACGCGGTGGGCATTGCTCGTTTTACGTCAAGATGGCATTTCACAGAAACAACGCCTGATGGAGCGGCGATTGAGAAGGAATGGATTGCGACCAGCGCATTTCGCAAAGGGAGGGACGGTCCTTGGCGGATGGCCATTCATAACTCCCATGGTCGAGCGATCCTCACGAAAGTCAGTGCATGGCGCGCTTCTGGATTTCCGCGACAGGCGCCAATCCTTGCACTCGATGTCAGCTTTCGAGCCGAAGCGGACATCCTGGACAGGAGCTTCGATCGCCTGGCATGGAGTTGGTTTCCCTATCGCCGCGTTACTCGAAACTCGAGATCGTGGGGTATGCTTTCGACATGACTCCACGCCACATCCATGCCGCCCGCTATGTCACGCCGTTGCGCGAAGGCGGTTCGTTGCCTGCCGTTATCGAGGGCGATGACGATGGATTGTACGTGCTCAAGTTTCGCGGTGCGGGGCAAGGAGCGAAGGCATTGGTCGCCGAATGGGTCGCCGGCAGTCTCGCCCGCGCTTGCGGTCTGCCCGTGCCGGAAATTGTGTTCGTCGGGCTCGATGGCGATCTGGCGCGCACCGAGCCCGATCCCGAGATTCAGGACCTGATCCGCTCCAGCGCCGGGCTGAATCTGGCGCTGGACTACCTTCCGGGCGCGATCAATTTCGATCCGGTGGTCGAACACGTTGACGGGACATTGGCTTCGCAGATCGTGTGGCTCGATGCCTTCGTCAGCAACGTCGATCGCACGGCACGCAATCCCAATCTGATGGTGTGGCACAACCGGTTGTACCTGATCGACCACGGCGCCGCACTGTATTTCCATCATGCCTGGAACGGTCGCGATGTCGATCCGACGAGACCATTCCCGTTGATCCGCGATCACGTGCTGCTGTCGTCGGCCGACCGACTGGCCACGATCGATGCGGAGATGGTCGAACGTCTGACGCCGGCTGTGATCGAAGACATCATCGCCGCCGTACCGGACACCTGGCTGCAAGGTCCGGATGCATTTGCCGATGCGGCGACCCAGCGCGCGGCGTATAACGATTACCTCGTCCGCCGCCTCGCGGCCCCGCGGGCCTTCGTACAGGAGGCGATTGATGCGCGCGCATGACAGCTACGACTATGCCGTGATCCGTGTCGTGCCGCGGGTGGAGCGGGAGGAATTTGTCAACGTCGGCATTCTGCTGTCTTGCGCGGCGACGCAATACCTGGAAGCTCGCATCGAGCTCGACGAGGCGCGATTGCGCGCGCTCGATCCCGCCATCGATCTCGGCGCCGTGCGACGTCACCTGCAGAGCTTTCCGATCATCTGCCGCGGCGGTCCCGACAGTGGGCCGATCGGACAGTTGCCATTGCGCTCGCGTTTCCATTGGCTGACCGCCAAACGCAGCGCGATCATCCAGACCTCGCCGGTGCACACGGGGCGTTGCACCGACCTGCCCGCGACAATGGAGCATCTGCTGGAGCGAATGGTTCGCGTCGGCTAGAACCGGCGTCGACGTGTCCTTTTCCGTTCCAGCTCTGGCTTGAAAAGTCGACTCCTGCCCTGGTCTCAGGTGCGAGCAGGTCATTGATGAAGGAAGGTCCGCTTTCGACCGACGCAGACCTGAGCGGCGCGGACAATCACAAGGAAGGAAACGAATACGCTCGATCCGGCTAACCCGCACGGGCGGTGTCATCGACCACGTGGCGCACCGACCGTGGCCAATGGCGCTCAGGGCGACGTCGTGCTCGACGCCGACCCGTGCGCGGACGACTCGGCCGCCGCGCGCTGCGGAGTGTCTAGCGGACACCACGTCTTGAGACGCTTGCCTGCGCGGAACAGATCGATGCATTCGCGCATTTCGGCCTTGAACGCGAGATCAGGCGTGTTCACCGGGCAACCTGACGACAGCGGATCGCCCGCCTTGTATTCACTGATGCAGCTTTCGAGCGAAGGACCTTTGGGCGGATTTGCGTTATCGACGAGCGGGGCCGGCGGAAGGTTGAGACGCTCGTCGCGATCCATGGGTGACGCGGGCGGAGGCGGCGCGGGGCATAACGGATTGGCCGCCGTGCTCTTCTTCTCCGGATCGCAGACGCTCTTGGCGATCGCCTTGAGCGCATCGTCGATATGGCGGCCCACCGCACCGCCGGCCGTTTCGTTCGGCGGCGGGAAGTATTTCTCAAAGCGCGTGGCCTTGTACTGCATGCGGTTGCTGTCGTGCTGCATGATCTGGCGATCATCCGCAGGCTTGGCCGCTTCGGGCTTGGCGTCTGCGGTAGCCGGCGCCGACTCCGTCGAAGGCGGCAGATGCACGCCGAATACATGGATGGCAGGTGGCGCTCCCGTCGAGGCCTCGGGCGCGGGCGGCGTCGCATGATCCTGCACGACCATCGCATCACGACGAGGCTTTTCATGCGTCAACGGTGTAACCGGCGCCGACGCAACCTGTCGCGGCGTCACCACTTTCTCAGGCGGTGAGGGTGGTTCGGGCGGCTGCGCGACGCGCGGCTTTGCCGGGCGGTCGATCAGGCGCACGATCAGTGCCCGATCGCTATCGGTATGCATCGCCGCTGCGTGTCGCGACATGGGCTGCATCTCGTACCACAGCGCCAGCGCAAACAGCGCGTGCAGGACACATACAACAACCCACGCGAGCGTGAGCGCAGGACGCGTCAGCGGCGGCTGCCGCCAACGTTTGCGACCCAAGCTTTCGCGCGTTTCGCCATCGAGCAACGCCAGGCCGCGAGCACGGTCCTCTTCCTGCCGATGTCGTACCTGCCCCGAACGTTCCACGACCCTGCCTCATGCAAGCCAATAACCCCCGGCAAAAACCTGCGCATATCCGCGGCGCGTGTTGAGGCGAGCCACGGTAGACAGGCGCTTTTGCCGAGGGTTCCCGTGATTGGGCATCAAAGGCCAGGTGCTTTGTCGTGCTACCACTAGACATGGTGCACGCTTGGACGAGCGCTGCTCTCAGCGGGCACTTCGGCGCGTGCCTGATGGCTATGGCGTAACTATTTGCGCAGCGATAGCCTGTAGGTACGTCACCGCTCCAGTCTCCTGGGGCGGCCGTGACTCAGGGGGATGTATGGGAAGGCGCAAGGAAAGCGGTTTCGACCTGCTGGCATCAATGTCCTGGCCGGTGTGTCTGGTGCTGGGAATGATGGGCTTCATTGGCATCCAGTACGGTATCGAGTGGCTGTGGTGGTCGAGCAGCAATCCGTTCCTGTCGGGCTTCGCCAAGGCGGCATCGATAGGCGTCTATACGCCGATAGCGTGGCTCGCCCTGTGTGCTTGCTGTTTGGCGGCGTTTGCGTCATTCCTCGGTCGACGCAAACGCCGGCAATTGCTGGAATCCCAGACTGGCATGGCAAGCCTTGGCAGCATGGACTGGCGTTCATTCGAACGGCTGGTCGGCGAGGCGTTTCGGCGGCAACGCTATGTCGTGAAAGAAACCGGCCAGGGCGGTGCAGATGGCGGTATCGATCTGGAGCTGAGCAAGGGCGGTCAGATCACTTTGGTTCAATGCAAACAGTGGCGCTCGCAGCGCGTCGGGGTGCAGACCGTACGGGAGATGTACGGCATCCTGATGGATCGTAGCGCCGCCGCCGTAAAGATTGTCGCACTGGGTCGCTTCACGCCTGATGCCGCTGCGTTTGCTCACGGCAAGCGTATCGAACTGGTCGACGGTCATGCATTGCTCGCTACCGTCAAGAGCATCCAGGCGAGGAAGGAACCCGAGGGCCCTCTGGACCACGCGTTGTTCTTCATCGGCGGCGTATTGATTTGCCTGCTGATCGCGGCAGCCCTGCCCAAGCAACGGCCAGCGCGTCCCACCAACGTACCGAGCGCATCGTTGCGGCCTTCACCCGCACCACTTCAAAGCGCTACTGCCACGCAAGGCGCTCCACTGGTTCGGGCAGCGTCCGCTCCTGTGCAGGCAGCGACGCCGCCAAGCCAGAAGGCCTACAAGGCGGAGCAAACCATGTCGAGTGAAGAACTACGCGATTGGGAGAAGCGAAATCGCGAGGCGATGAAGATTCTGGAAAAGACGACACCCGAGCTGGAATCAGCGCCGGCGCATTGAGCGTCGTGAGCATGCAAGGCCAAAATCCGCCTGTTCGACAAGCGTACCGTGGCCCGGTGGGGTTGATAGCAGAAGGGCAAGGTCCGGCACGCTGCAGCTCAGCTTTCAGCATTGCCGCCCGGCGACTACACGTCATCCACGGCCGGCGTCGCGACCCAGCCCGCGTCGACGCCGCCGGGGAGCATCTGGCCGACATCTTCACCTACTTCACCGGCAATCAGATGGTTCAATTTGCCGTTCATGTGTTCGAGCAGATCACCATGCTTCCTGTGGTCGCTTGCGAGGTTCACGGTCTCCCATGGATCGGCCTCTAGATCGAATAGCTCCACATCGTTGAGCCGGAAGATGTCCTCGATTGAGCGTGGCTGGTTGTGCTGCTTGGGCGAGAAGTAGCGGGTGAACTGGTAGCGGCCGTCGAATACGCTGCGGATCGCGCCGCGTTTGCGCATGTCCGGGCGCAGGCCCTCCTTGGTGGCCGCCTGGAGTTTCGTCTTGCCATCGGGCTGACCCAGCAGCGCGACTACCTTCTGCATGAAGTCGCCATCCAGGTACGCAAACATGTTGTAGCAAAAGAGTGCGCCATCACGGGCGCTGTCGATGTTTGCCTGTGCCGGTTGTGCAAGCAGGCTGGAAAAATCCTTGCCAGGAAGTTCCTTGACGATCTGCGCCTTCTTCTCCGGTGCCGCCTGCGTCAATGCCACCAGGGTCGGCGCGAGATCCAGATGCGTGGTGACCGCCTTGCAACGTTGATTGCCCGGGTACGCCGGATGCGCGATCACGAGGGGCACCTGATTCTGCTCGCGATAGGACGTGGCGCCCTTGGCGTGCAGCCGGTGCGCTCCGTCAAGATCGCCATGGTCCGACGTCATCACGATGATGGTGTTTGGCCCCAGGCCAAGGGTATCGACCTCGTCCAGTAGCTGCACGAGGTTGCGATCCACGTCCTGCATGCAATTGAGGTAGTAATCGTGTCGCCGCTTCCAACGCCAGGCCTCGGGAGGAATGTGGCCGGTCAAGCCGTCGTGCGACACCATGAAATCCGTATGGCATTTGGGCCGCCCCGGCGCATCCAGCGGCTGGGAGAACGTGCGTGGCAGTTCGCCTGGCCATTCGTGCGCATACAGCGGGTCGCGCGGCTCGGGGCGAATGTGCCCCAGCAGATGTCTGGCCTGGACCGGCTGCCCAGGCCGATCGGTGTCGAGAAACATCACGTCATGCGGATTGACCAGGTTGACCGCGAGAAACCATGGCTTGTGTTGCTGCGCCAGGTCCAGGCCTTTCTCGCGCAGCCAGCTGATGGCCATGGCCGAGATCACGCCATCATGGCGATATCCGCCGCGATCGTGGGCAATGATGTCGCCGATACCGAAGTAGTCGCTGAAGCCGTACGCCTCCATTTCCTTGGTGAAGATTTTCGTCGGCGCGCCCAACTCGTTGACCGTCTCGAAATCTTTGCTCAGATGCCACTTTCCCTTATAGGCGGTGTAATAACCTGCCTGGCGCAGCATGTCGCCCAGCGTCGGCATGTCGGTCGACAGGCTGGTGATCCAGGGAAAGTTGGTGTTGTCGAACATCTTGGTCTGCTGGATGTGCCGCCCCGTATAGAGAACCGAACGCGACGGCGTACAGACACACGAATTGATGCGGTGGTTTTCGAAGACGATGCCGCGCTGGGCCAGCCGGTCATGCCCCGGCAGACGGTACCCGGAAGGCAGCTCGCCGCTTCGGAAGTAGCGCTCCTGATCCACCAGGATGAAGAGGATGTTGTACGGCCCTGCCCCGCCTCGCTCTGCGTTACCCGTGGATGGGCGCGGCGTGTCCTGCGCTGCCACAGCCAGGTCGGTGGCGCCCAGGCCCAACGCGGCGGCACCAAGCCCCACACCCGCCATGCGCAGAAAGTCGCGGCGCGACGGGTTTTCCTCGCTCGGATGGCGTGCCATGGCCCCTCCATTCAACAACTGGACTGTGCTGCCACAGGCTGTGCCAACCCCGGCGGGGTTTCCATCGGCCAAGAGGAACATATCGTGTGGTCATGTGGGGCGTCCTTTGGATGACCGCCGGGGCCGTCTTTGCGTCCGGCGTGTGACGGCCACCTGTATGAAGCTGATCCGCGGCCCCGGCTTTACGACTTACTAAGATTCAACTGATGGCACGACAACGCTCGGTCACCTAATCTGGCCCTGCTCCCGAGTTGGCAGGACAACTCGGCCAAGCATGCGACCGCCATCCTGGCGGAGCACCAACGGGCCGCCTAGCACGGCGGACTGGCTGGACCGATGGGCGGCCACGCGAGGGCCGCCCATTTCCTTTTCTGGCTTCGGCCCATCTCAACGCATCGGTGTGGTTGCGTGCCTGCTCGCGCTGCGAGTTCAGTTCCTGATAACGCCGCCGCCCCACTGCGTTTTCAATCGCGAAGGCCCTCCACGCGAAACCTTGCCGAGCGCCCACAGTGTCGGCAGCGCATCAGCGCTTCATCGCGGGAAGGTCAAGCGTGGACGTGCACTACTTTGTCCACGTCCAGGTCCATTGGCTCGCTGAATCCTTGCAGCCGCCGCCGAGTGATTTGGCGGCGCGGCCTCGGACGAAGCGGCCGGTGGGTGCGCCGGTTGCCTTGCCGTCGCGGATGGCGAACTGCCCGTTTACCAGCACCTGCTGTACACCGGTCGTCAGCTGGTGCGGTTTGGCGTAGGTGGCGTGGTCCTGGATCGTCGCGGGGTCGAACACCACCACATCGGCATACGCTCCCGCTTTCAACCGACCTCGATCCGGCAGTGACAAAACATCGGCCGGTAGCGTGCTCAGTTTGCGCACCGCCTGCTCCACGGTCAGGACATGATCCTTGCGCACGTATTGCGCGAAGACGCGGGCAAAGCTGCCATAGGCGCGTGGGTGGGGAGACGATTTCAGGAACACGCCTTCCGGCGCCGCGCCCGTCTCGTCGGAATCAAAACTCACCCACGGCAACGCGACCATGCGGCGCACGTTTTCTTCGCTCATCAGCGTATAGGCAATGCCGACGCGCGAGCCGTCTTCAATCACCAGATCGATCGCCGCATCCTCGGGGCTCACGCCACGCTCGCGCGCGACTTGCGCCAGGCTTTTTCCAGTCAGGTTCTTGAGCGCGGGATTCTTGAATTGCAGCAGCACCGTGTTTTCCGCGCCCGCCGCGGCCAGCAGGTTTTCCCAGGTGTCCGGATGCGGGTTGCGCATTTCCGCCAGCACGCGTTTGCGCACGGCCGGGTCGCGCAGACGCGCGATCCATGCTTCCAGTCCGCCCTCCTGCACCCAGGATGGCATCGCCGCATCCAGGCCGGTCGCGCCCGCCGTGTAGGTGTACATATCGGCAGTGATGCGCACGCCCTGCGCGCGCTGCTGCTCGATGGTGTGGATCACCTTGTCGATCTTGTTCCAGTTGTCCTTGCCCGCCAATTTCAGATGGTAGATTTCCGCCGGTGCGCCGCTGGCTTTGGCGATGGCAATCGTCTCGTCGATGGCAGCCTCGATGCGGTCGCCTTCGCTACGCATGTGGGCCGAGTAGATGCCGCCGCAGCGTGCCGATTCCTGCGCCATGGCAATCAGCTCCGGCGTCTTGGCATAGGTTTCGGGCGAATAGATCAAGGCGGTGGTCACGCCCAGCGCGCCCTCCTCCATGCTTTGCCGTACCAGCGCACGCATGGCGGCAAGCTGCGTTGCATCGGGCACCACATTGCGTTCGCCCAGCACGTTGGTGCGCACCGTCCCCTCACCCACGAACGATGCAATGTTCGGTGAAATCCCCTTGCGTTCCAGCAGCGACAGATACTCGCCCAGCGTGGTCCATGTCACCGGATACTTGATGTCGATCTGGCGCTCGGCCATCAGCCGTTGCATGGTGGGGTTCAAGGGCCCCATCGACATCTCGCCCAGCACTTCCAGCGTCACGCCCTGCGTCAGGTCACTCAGCGCACGTCCGTCGACAAACAGCGAATCCTCCGGGTGCGAGAGCATATTGATGAAACCGGGTGCAATCGCCTGGCCATGCGCATCGATGACGGTCTTGTCCTTCGTGTCGCTCGTGTCCTTGCGCGCCGGGCCCACATAGGTGATGCGGTCGCCGTCGATCGCCACTTCGCCGGCATAAGGCTTGCCGCCCGAGCCGTCATAGATCATGCCGTTTCGTATCACCACGTCATGCGCCGGCGCCAGCGACGAAAGGCCCATGAGCACAGCAAGGGAAATCACACGACGACGCAGGACAGCAACCATGGCAATGCCCTTTCTGGATGTTGGCTAACGAGTGTGCGGCGGACTGTTGTGCAACCCGGGTTGGCGCGTTGCAGCACAGAAATACGTCCCCGAACTGGATGGTAAGGCGAGTGGACACGGCTGTCCAAATCCATGCCGGCCGGTGGCTTCGACGGCTCACCCAAGCCGAATGTACGAAATTCACCGAGAAGCCGACCGCTCACATCGATCCGCGATGTGGCGCCTGAAATTCAAACCGCGAACGGGGTCGTTCCTGCAGAGCGACGAGGACTAGCACCGTGGAGCGCCCGGGCATTCGGCCTCACGTGCCAAGTCTCAGCGCAGCGTAAGGCAACGCTGATTTTCGGCCTAAAGGGTGGACGAGAATACGAGAGCGTACGCAGATTACAACCTGATAGGAGACTTCAATGACGACAAAAAGGATCGTGCTTGGTGCAGTGATGGTCGACGAAACCGGAAAACAGGCGTCGGACCTCGACGCGAGAGACCCATTGCTTTTGCACGAATCCAACTTCTATACCGACCGCGAAGAGACAAAGCATTAGAACCATATGCATGGAGCGATATTGCAAGACTAATCGGCGGGAAAAGGACAAACACCAGTCTCATCATCCTCTTGGATACGGGGAATCGTACAAATGAAGATCGCATTTTTTGCACTGAACATCGTCGTGGCTGCGGCAGCCCCCTCGCTGATCCTGGCCGGCACACCGCCACTGATACCCGCCGAAGTTAGCGCATCCGCTCCGCCCGGAACCACGCTGCTGGCATATCAAGCGAGTGGTGCAAAGGACGGAGCCATTGCAGCCGCAGTCTACGAGACCTCGCCCGACGCAGACGGGGTGCGCCATCGGGTACTCACTATTTTTGGCAACAAAACCGGAAAGTTCATTCCCGAGGCTTCTAGCGACAAAATCATTGCCTGCTCCAAATGCACCCAGTTCCACGACGACGCCTTCGCCCCGAAATACATTGAGGTGTCAGCAGATCGTGTCCACATCGATCAGTTCGATAGTGGCGAAATGCCGTCGACCACATCGATCGACTTTGAGAGGCGTCGTGGCGCATGGTACGTCGGCAAGGCAACGCGTGTGACGTATGAGGCAGGCGGTGGTATTCCGCTCAGGGAAAACTTGCCTCTTCCCACATCCGGCCTTCTCCAAGACATGGACGGCCAGTGGAGAGTGCCGCCGTCCTTCATTGCGATCGTGGCGAACGACACGACCGGAAGATATTCATTCTTGCACGGCTACCACACGGCACAGGAACTTCAGAAGAGTATCGACGGCAGCTATACCTGCAAGGTTGCGGGTTGTCGCGTGCTCCTGAAGCAATCCCACGACGGCTGTCTGTCGCTTGCGCGTGACAGCAACGGAAAGTCATTCGGCGTAGCCACTGTTGATCCTCAAGCAAAAGCGGAAGCAACTCATGGAGCCATAGACGCATGCAAGGTAGCCGGTGGTACGGAGTGCAAGGAGGTAGAGACGAGGTGCAACAGCGGAATCAGGATCCTGCCCTAATTTTTCCGGGAGACGAACATGGATGTGATGTCAGACGAGAAGGTCAACAAGCTGGTCGCCACGCAAGGGGTGACCCGGGTTTACGAAATGGAGGACGGAAGTTGGATCACTGCTCGCGACGGTACGGTTGCCTGGCGTAACAATAATCCCGGCAACCTCAAATTCGGTTACGCCGGTAGCGCGGATGATTCAAACAACCAGATGAAGCGCTCAAGAGAAGATGCCCTTAGCGCAGCGAAGAAGGAGTACACGGGAGTCGTCGATCTGGACCAATGGGGCAACGCCATCTTCGAAAGCTACGAGGCCGGACGCGAAGCCCAAAAGCACCTCTTGCTGGGGCGTATGAAGGAAAAAACGGTCGAGGAGCTGGTGCTGAGCTACTCCACCAAGGATTACAGCGGTAGTCCGCATCATGCCAATCAGGTAGCGACCATCTACAACACCGCGGCCGCCGAGGGACTCGATCTTCATGGCAAGAAGATCATTGACATGAGCCCTGCTGAAGTCAGCGCACTCGCCGATGGCCTCGCCAAGGCTGAGGGTTGGAGAGTCGGCACTGTCGAGAAGACTCCACCTCTAAGCGAAGAGCAGCTGAGCGCCGTGCTGAACTCTCAAGCCCACGGCACTGCCCATTCTCACAGTATGAAGCCGGCTCACGCTTACGCCCAGGCCTATCGGCAGGGCGATCACGGCGCCGCCGTCGGGCAACTGCAGCAGGATCTGGCCATGCTTGGGGTGACATCCAAAGACGGCCGCGAGATCGAACCCGACCAGCGATTCGGGCCGCGCACGCGAGAAGCAGTGGAAGCGTTCCAGCGTGCGCAGGGCCTGAAACCCGATGGCGTGGTTGGGCCGGCCACGCTCGCCGCCATAGGGCAGGCAAAGGCAACTGCGCAGGCCCGTACGCCGAGCCTGCTGGAGCCACAACACCCTGCCCACGAGATGTACCAGCAAGCCTATCGGTGCGTGGCGCAAATTGATGAAAGCCAAGGTCGTGCTTCTGACGCTTATACGCAGATGTTTGCCGGCAGCCTCACTAGTGCCGCCGTCGGGGCTGGTATGAGCCGAATCGATCAGGTGTTGCTATCGCCGGATGCGAGCCAGGGCTTTGCGGTGCAGGGAGCACATAACTCGCTGGTCAAGCAATATGCCAGCGTTGATGTAATGGAGGCCATAAGGACGCCCCTCGATCAAAGCAGCCAGCAAGCCGCTGCACAGATGGCTGCGGTGCAGGCAGAGACACCGCCAACCCGGAGCATGGCAGCTGTTCAAGCGCAGGTTGCTGGGCCAAGCATGTAAGGCCGGCTGGTTAGCAAAACCGATGGGCGGCTACACAAGGCCGCCCATTTCTTTTTTCTGGCTTTAGCGCACCGCCTCGGTCAAATTGCGTGCCTGCTCGCGCTGCGAGCTCAAGATCGCCTTAGCCTACCTCGCTGTCGTTTCAGCCGAGAATATCCACCGCATTAAGCGCAGCCGAGAGCGCATCACTTCCATCGTAGGTCAATGCGGTCAGCGAGATCTTATGGGCCTTGGTCCCGGAGGTGAAATCCGGGCCACAGTCGACTCCCAAGAAACTGCTCTCCGGCCCTGCTTTTCTGATCAGGCATCCGACCCGAACAGCTGGCGATAGACCTTCCGCTCACCGGCCAGATGTTTCGCACTTGCATTTCACTGAGCGTCCGCCACGTCCAGGTGATTCGTGGAGATGTGGTTCTCCAACTGAAGCGGACCCATTCACTGGGTTCTCGCTGGCTTTGCGCGATGGCCACGACGTACTGCCCGTCCTCCGAACGGCATAGCCAGTTGGCGTCGATCTGAATCAGATCGCCATAGCGACTTCGCATGGCGTTGTTAGGCCAACGGTAAAGCACCGACAGCTGTGATGCCGGAACTTGCGCACCACTGACAAGCGCCGTCTGTTCCTCAAAGGACCGCTGGAGGAGCTGGTCGCCACTATTCATACGACCAGTCAGCCGCAGCAGCATCGGCATCATCAATGCCACCAATATGAATGCCACTAACGGACCCACAGCATCTCCTTCGGCCTATTGAGCGACTCGTAGAGGTCCATACGTCCTGGGCCCGTCATGCATATCGTTCGGAAGCAGGTATCACGGCGCGAGTTGCTCCGCCCGTTCCAAGAACAGGCTCTGCAGGTCGCCCGCCAGATTTCGCGCGCCGTAGGTCAGGCGGAATTCGCCGTCGACGTCCTCCAATGCACGTGTTCCATCGATAACGCCCAGCACATTGGCGGTGGTATCAATCGCGACCTGACGCGTAAGCTCTATCAGCACTTCCCGCTGTTCTGCGCTCAGATCACTGAAGATCGTGAGTACGCGCTTCCAGTACGGGTCGAAGGCATCCTTGGGGTCGGTATTCAATAGCAGGGCACGATAGATGGCGTGGTTGTCCTCCACGACCGTGGCGTGGAGTTTCCAAACAAAGCTCTCTGGCGTCATGTCCGCTCCCTTGCCCTATCGAGATGGTTAGCCATACATATCATCGTCTGCCTCGGGCCGGAAACGGGCATTCGGATATGAGTCAGGCTCAAACGCTCCATACCCAAAGCCGCTTAGTCAACAAGCCGACAAATAGGCACGGACGACGGACTTCCCCTTTCCAGATCGTACCGCGCCTGCAGCGCCAGCCAGTAGAAGACGGTGGTGTCGAGAGCGAGTGAAAGGCGGATGGGGGCCAGACAACGGAGCCAAGTTCACTTCTTGACTCAAGCGAAGTGAACCGGACCCCATTATCGTGCTGACATCGTCAGTGGTCGTGCACGGGATTCATCTTTGCGCAAGGAATCGAGGGGCAAACTCGGCTGGCAGTGATTTCTGCCTCGTGCCTAGTACGGAGATAAACCCATGCGCACCCCTGCTCTGCTGTTGGCCGCTTCCCTCGGGCTTGTCCTGACTTCCCACGCAGTTGCTTCCGATCGACCCGATCCGGGCAAGTTGACTACTCGCTGCCTCGACGCTGCAGCGAAGAAATTCGACGTGAAGAACGATTACATCCAGCTGCAGCCGATTCAGGCCGCCGATGCCGGCTATACGATCACCGGTACCGCCGACGCGGGCATGGACGGCAAGAAAAATTTCAGCTGCCAGTTCGACAAGAAGGGCAAGTTGGCCAACCTCGTCCCCGAGGGCAAGTAAGTAGCAGATAGGTGCTGCGCCAAAGGCGCGGTGACCCATCGGCCAATAAAACAAAAAAGGGTCAGAGCAGGTTTCCGAGGAACAGTACTCTGACCCTTTTTTTGTCCTGCATGTCCGATCCGGCCAAGTAGCGACATAAGTCATTCCCCAGCTCAGCGACTAGTTGTCCTTGACGGCAAGTACACGCTCAAGACCGTCCCAAGCGCCGACGCTCTGTGGGCTGTCTTGCAGCGACAATCCAACCTCATCCAGCGTGTACTGCATTCGACCGTAGTTACAAGCGGCGCAGGCGGCAATCATGTTGCCTATGTCGCTATTGCCGCCACGCGCGTGAGGAATGAGGTGATCGTACTGGTACCAGAAGACTTGAAATGCCGCGTGCTGCTTCGAGTTGGTCGAGCCCCAAGGTAACGCCTCGGGATAAAACGCGTGGAGATGTTTGCGCACCTCGGCACGGACCAGTGGCATCCCGCAAATTCGACAATGAAAGCCATCGCGCGCGATCAACCGGGACAGATCCTGTTTCGTTGGCATTCGCGCCTTTGTCTTGCCTTCGGGAGCAACGAGGTTGGGGCTTGAGGAATCCAATCTCGGCTGGACGTACGGGCTGTTCTTTCCCCAAATGGAATCCAGCCACTCGCGCAAGATGGGCATGTCGGCCGCGCGAATGAGCTCTTCGGCCAGCACCTGCCTACCGCTCAGATGCGCACTGACTGCGGCGTCTAGATACCGGGCAGCATCTGCCATCTCAGGAACGTGTTCGCGGAACCCCCGGGCCCTACGGGATGTGATGAAGGCGATTTCGGCCATGTTCGTTCGCGTCCTTTCACTGTCGCTCGTGGGTGGCTGGCATCAACATGATCATCGGGCCATGCGCGCGTCTGTCCCGCTACGCAGCATGCCCATCCTTGCTGGGGAAAAGGGTTCGAAGAGTGCACTTCTTAGGAAAAGTAGTCTGACTCCATTCTTGCATCCGGCACCCAAACCCTCTTAATCGACGAGAGGACGATAGGCACGAACCACGGGCTTTCCTCTCTCCAGATCGTACCGTGCCTGCAGTGCCAGCCAGTAGAAGGCGGTGGTGTCGAGGGCGAGGGAGAGGCGGATGGCGATCTTCGGGGTGATGGGGTGGGTGCCGGCGATGAAGGCTTTGATGTGGCGGGCGGATATGCCGGTGCGGCGGGCGAGTTGGGCGGGGTTGAGAGCGTTGGGGATCAGGTAGGCGTGCAGCAAGATGTCGCCGGGGGTTCGCAGCGGTTGCGAGGGGTCCACGTCCAGGTGCGGGGTGAGTCGGATCAGTTCCATGGGTTGTCCTCCCTGTCGGGCACGACCGCACGGCGGATAGGCGCTTACAGCGCTCCGTGTCAGTGAATGCCTAGTGGCTTTGTCGGTGATCGCCCGAGTGCGGCGCATCGCCATGCCGGCCGATGCGCCGCAGTGGCGATCATCGGATGCGTGGTGTGTTCACTCGGGGCTCGTGACTGAGCAGGCTGGCGTATTGCTGGAGGCAGTGGATGGCCGTGCCCAAGCTGGCCGTGGCGGCCAGAGAAAGCGGCCATTCCAGCGGTCTGCCGGGGAATCCCCTCGCCTGCGCCTTGCGGCACTGCTCGCTGTCGACACGCAGGCGCGTGAGGGCGAGCACCGCCAGGGCGATGTCACCGCGAGTGCAAGAACGAAGGGATTCGGGCCACGACGCACGTGTGTGTGGCGGGTCGCCAGATGGAGGAGTGAGGGTGCCGTCAGGGGGAACGGACGGGCGAATGCGTACCGTATGATCGTGGGTAGCCATGATCAACTCCGAGAGAGCTGGTGATGGTTAGCGGGTCGTGGGTGTTGGTAGCACTCACGGCTCGCGCCTCATGACTTGGTGGTCATGGTCATTCGCGCGGACCTACGAGAAGACAGCGCGGATGACGGGCTGACCCTAACAAGCACGGTGGGCATCGTCTGTCAGGGTTTGGTGAGATGAGTGTCCGCTTGGCCGAGGGTGGGCGTGACGGCGGCAGGCTGCCCATATGTCAGCGCAGGGGCTGCGATGATGAAAACGAAGGTGCGGAGTAGAAACGCTTGAAAAGTACACTTTTGACCGCGGCTTCGAGGGCCATTGCTCACCTGCGGCTCTATAGATAATTTCATGCGCTACCGCGACCTCTACAAAGACTACTGTCTCAGCGGATTTCTATCCTGTATTGCATAAGCGGTTTGCTAGAAGCGTCTGCCATCATGAATGACGCGCACAACTTCGACCATCTCCTGGTCTATTTCCTGAATACGCATGCTCTGCGCTAGTGACAACTGGTTTATCGCAACACCAAAGTTTTCGTGTGACCACTGAGACATATGGGCAAGGGCAGCCTTCCCGGAAATAACGCCCATACGTCCATCAAATGTCTCCCAACGCGGAGCGATAATCTCGCGTGCCATCTTGTTGGCCCGACCTGGAGTCAACTTTCGATCGGCAGCCAGCACTTCGGTGGCAATTAGGTCAAAGACTTCATCATGCTGTTGATGTGCAAAAGCATCCAATGCCCGAACGATCTCTTCTACGGTCGGAGGTTGAGTTCTAATTGCGACCCTGCTTGAGATGAAGCGCGTAATTGCTTCAGCACTCAAGAGGTAGTTCTCAATTTCCTTACGAGACCAGATATGCAAGCAGACGTCGTGTCGCGCAGCTTGCTCCATTCGTTCTCGAATCTGGCCTTCCGAGTGGAAATCCGAGTCCAAGACGCAGTAGACCGTAATTCGTTCATCACCTGCATTTTGAAGCAACATGCGAGATCCAACGGCGTACTGCCAACCACCCCATCCGCCGAGAGACATGTTTGGTACTTGTGCCAACCCATCTTGGTCGTTTGGGTACAAGACATTGTGAATCGCGGAAAGTAGTCGCGCATCTTTGCCTTCCACAAGGAGGCATTTACGCGCGCTCCACAGACGGGCAAGCTGCAGGTTCTGCGCGCTTCCTACGCGCTCTATGACGGACTGGACCGACTCTAACGACGTCGCAAATCTCGACACCGGAAGTGTCCGATCAATGACGAGAATGCTCTCGGTCGGCACCTCGGAGATGATCTCCACAGAATGCGTAGTAACGATGGACTGTCGATACTCGCGCTGAAGATAGCGAATTAGTCGACGCTGGAGGTCCGGATGCATGTATACGTCTGGCTCGTCCAGAATAACGGTCGCGTCTTTGGGTATGCGGGAGAGAAACCACATGGTTTGCAACCACATTTGTAATCCGTGCCCCATCGCGGCAATCTCGGCCGCAAAGTTGCCGTCACGAACCACGAGAGCCAGCGGGTCTTCAGGCCCCCGACCGCCATCCAACTGAAGGACGGCGAGCTCCCCCCAGGTTTCCTCAGTCAATGACGCGAAGGCGCGAAACAAGCCTGGATACAGCCGCAGCTGATTGCGAAAGTGGTGGGAAGAGAGGGAGGTAGACATGCTTCTTCGCACGTACTCCTCGGTCAGGACCGTTTCCTCTCGCGCAACTGGTCCGACTTGGGGCATTACGGCCACTAAGGGAAGCTGCGCGCTCTTGGCCTCAGCCTTCGTACGAATGACCTGCCCATGCGAATCGCGGAGCACGGCAAAGATCACACCCTCAGGTCCAATGTAGATCCGAGCCTCGGATCCGTTGTCGAAAGTGGCCGTGATGATAGCCGGTGGTTCTCCATATCTATGGAAGACAGTCGACGCTGCGAAATTGAACTGATCGCGCGCAGGTGACACACCAAGATCGCGCACGGGCAACCCGCTCCAATCGGGCGGAGCACGATAGGCCAGAGCCTGATGGCGTTCCGTGACGACTGAAATTAGTCTCAGCGCCTCAACAATCGTCGACTTACCAGCATTGTTTCTGCCAATGGCAACGCTCCGCGGTCGGAGGGGTACTCGATGGTTATCGAAGCATCGAAAGTTCTGCAGCCTGACTTCCCGCAGCATTTCTTTGATCCTTTGTCAGACGTAGTAGATTGCCGCAAGCGCGCGAAGGTGGAGGCAAACCTGCTCACTAGCCGAACATAAATCTTCAACGGGCTTCCCAGAGCAGAAGCCTTATGTGGCTCTTCTATCGCACGGCAATTTCTTAGGCTTCGTACCTCAATGCCTGCAACACAGGCTTGGCTGCCTGCAGATTAAAGAAACTAGGGTCAGA
This sequence comes from Dyella jiangningensis, assembly GCA_000632805.1. Lineage (GTDB taxonomy): Bacteria > Pseudomonadota > Gammaproteobacteria > Xanthomonadales > Rhodanobacteraceae > Dyella > Dyella jiangningensis. The sequence goes on from CP007444.1 coordinate 3,752,068, forward strand.
GTCGACTTTCTGGAAAAGTACAGTCTGACCCCTGTTTTGTCAGTCTGTCAGGGTTGGCTGAGATGGGTGTCCGGCAGGACGTGGGCGAATATGACAGCGCTTGGCTATTCAAATGTCGGCGCGCTTCCGGAGTAAGACTGACGGGGCCGCGTACCCCTCTCGCCTCACCCTTTACTCAACTCATCCACTTTCGACCAATCCAAAACCTCTCGAACCATTGGCCAAGCTCTGGACGTCCTCAGAAAGCCACCCGTGTCTCTGAGCACGATAAGCAAGTAGCCCAGAGCAAACGCCCATGCAAAAAGAGGCGACCGCAAATGGATCATTGCTGCGACTGACAGTCCACCGATGACCAATATGAAGACATAGAGGCGCCAGTTAAAAAGAAATAGCGCGAGCACAGACATGTCACGATCGCGAAAGTGCACGTAGAGTTCTAATTGCCGCTTCTGTGTTCGATTCATCATGCCCATCCAGGAATATAAGCGACATCTTCGCCACCGACTCGTTTGGCTCGCTCAGCGCTGCGCACTACCGGCGATGGGGCGCTAGCCTCAGCCGTATTACTGCGGACTCAGAACAACACAGCGCTCCGATTCTTTACCAGTATCAGTCGCTGGACTCGGCTCAATGCACGCTTCCGTGAGCAAGATTTCGTACAGGTCAACGCGACCTTTCAGTCCAGCTAGCCACCATGCACCGAGATAGACGAGCAAAAGCATCCACAACAGCAGCCCGCCAACCATGTGGACTCGACCAAGCGCCTCCCAGTCACCAAACTCCCAGTCTTTGAACTGCAGATAGAGCACACCAAGTACGGGAAGCACACCCAAGCGCTCCACGCCACCGACAACCAGACCAAATCGATAGGCAAATGTCGCCTTACGTCCCTGCAAAAATCGAAGACGGCGGGCTCGCTCCTCATGTGGAAACGTTCGTACCCAAGTGAGCACCTGCTGGAACTCGTCAAAGTCACGATCAAGATCGGACGCGAAACCCACGTACTTGTGCGCCAAAGTCGCCCATTCGCACCGAACAAGGCAGATCACGCTCACTAGCAATCCGACAAGCTCGAGTATCAGACCCGTCTGAACGATACGGAGTCCGGTCAAGCCACCAACCAACGTGCCTACCAAGGAGGCGATACCCGCCAAGAAGAAACCAGGAGCGAAAGACCATCGCTCAAGCGCCTTGGGGGAGGGGTCCGCAGTATTGAGCAGCGCCTGATTTATGCGCCGCTCTACCAGCGCGAAATCCAGCGACTGGTGCGACATATGACCTCCTTTTCACGAGCGATAGGCTCAGTCAGTCGCGGGCCAGCACGTCAGGAGGCCACCTGTCCTGAAACCTTCCGTACCGTCTTACCCGCGAATATCAGTCGGTTCCGTGCCACCTACCCAGTAAGTGCATGCTGAGCTCGGCTTTCTCTCGCAGATCTAGGCTGCTTGATCTAGGCAACAACCGATCTCAGATCTGAAAATTCTGCAATATCACACCTTCGAGCCAATCGAAGTTTGAACTTCTTGTGATCCATTGGAGCGTATCCGCCTTTGCGCTGGAGGCGCTTCTTCAATAAGGGCATGAATACAGCTTTGGCAGAGAGCCCTCTAAAACTGGCATCGGCAGGCACTTTGGGACGAAATACGTTTACCAGCCCATCCATTGCTCCTTCGCCCTGACGATCGTCGACTGCGCTCCGATATTTTGCGATCAACCCAGCAACCTTCTCAGCGTCAACCTGATCCGGGAACTCACCCTCGATCTCACGCAGGTCAAAATTGACTGACGGCAGACTACAGTTAAGTTTCTTGCCCGCAGCCAGGAAGAGAACCAGATCGCCTAGCGACGACGCCAAGCGCTCTCGCCAAGCAGCAAGATCTAACTTTTTTTCTATGTCGACGACTTCGAGCTCAATATCTTCCTCGTCAAGGATATCGACGACAGCATCAAGATCAACCAAGTAGTTCTCAATGCAATAACGTTTCAGCTTGTAGAGCCTGCGAAGATCGCCGTCCGAGTCACCCGTAATACAGTCATAATCTCCGTCGATTATGTATATCGCAGGCCTAGGCCGATCCCCCTGATCCGCCTTACAACGCTCAGTAACTGCCCTCCGCCCCCCCAGGGGAAATACCTGGGAAACCTTGACGGCACCATCAAAGACTCTATTAAGAATTGAAACATATATCTTTCTAGAGCCCTCCAATGTGTCTTCTATATAGACGTCAATGTCATTGAAGTCCGAGTAAAAAACCGACTTCGCATAAAGAGAGGCCGCGCTTCGGGCAAGCATCTCAGTTGAAACTCTTACAATGATGAATCAATTCACCAACGATCTCGGGTGAATGAGTGGCCACAATGATTTGAGCCTTCGGGCTACTTTCAATCATTTTCTCCAAAAGCGCTTCCTGCCAGCGCAAATGAAGCGACAACTCCGGCTCATCAATGATGAAGACGTTACTCTTGTCCGCAAATGCGTTGAAGTAAAGATGGGCGAAGATTATTAGCAATTGACGTTCACCTGAACTGAGAGCATCAACTGGGATCTCCTGCCCTCCAGCCCTCGTGACTCTTAAGAGACCCACGCCATCGATGGCTACTTCTTTCCGAGAGTCAGCAAAGAAGGAATTAATGCATTTAAGGAAAGCATCAAATTTCTGCGTAAGAGCTGCGGAGCGCTGATTGAACTCTCTCACAGCGTCAACTTGCTGCTTCAATCGACGAAGGGTTGCCCGATTGAGCATAGCTTCGAACACATCCCCCCCATCGAATTCTTTCTTCTCGATTCGCACCCTCGACAGCCTTTCCGCAAGGTCCACGACCCTTTCGAAGAACGGATTCAGCTCCTTGCTGGCATCTCCTCTGTCGATACCCACGGAGACCATGGCATTCAATAGATCATCGCGCTGCTGCTGCAGGTTTTCTTTAGTAAAGGATTCCTCTGGAAGCGAAAATGTCGAGCCATCGCTTTCGAAATTCACATATTCGAAACCAGTCAAAAGAAGCTTCTTACGAAGCCGCTCGGCATGCTGGTCCCGTATCTGACGAATTCTTCGATAAGCTCGCTGTAATAGGCCGAGAGTCTCAACTAGGCCCTCTGTGAGGGTTCCTCGCGCAGCCCGTTCCATGCGGCGAAGCGCGTGATTGTTGAGGAGAAAATCCTCTGCAGCAGCTTCCCCAACCCCGTCGTCGGTGTTTGCAAGGCCGCGCCGATCTAATCCAAGAAAGACCGGCAAGCTAACTTCGCTTATCGCCCTGTGAATGGGGTCTTCGGCGTACTTTACCCTGAGAACGCGGCTTGTCTCGAGCGCTCTACGCGACGGCGGCAGCGACGACTCGATAGTAGCCAACACTCCTAGAGGAACAACAAGTTCTCCCGACTCTGCTGAGTAAGTCAAGGTAAGATATTCTTTTGCCTTTCTTGCCCTGACCGTTTTTTGAATTCCGTTGCCTTCTTCAAAAATCAGGTGAACTTCTTGGAAATCAATGGAAAGCAAGTCTGAGAGGGACGGGCTCAATAGTGCTTGTATTAGTTTGAGCACAGTCGTTTTGCCAGACCCATTGGGGCCGACAAATATCACGGGACTGGTGTCGAAATCCGCACTAAGATTCAGGTATCCGTAGACACCCTTGGCTTCAAAGTATTTTATTTTCAAGAAAGTCCCCTGTTTCGGCTCAGCAGTTAGTCAAGCACTTGCTGATTTAGCACCGTATATCCTATTGCGTCCTCTACTAGCCACGCCGCACATCCCGCGGAGGGCAATGCCTACTCCTCCGCGCTACATGGCGAGGGCAATACTAAAGCTGCCGCCATGACCTTTGTATCCGGCCATGTAGTCTAGTAGACAAAAAAAGGGCGGCATTCCTGCCGCCCTTTTTTCCATTCGGCGCTTATGCGCAGAACTTTAACCGCACTTGCTATACCCACAATTCAAGCAAGTCTGGCAGCCGTCCATCAGCACCAGCGCCTGGGTGTTGCACTTGGCGCAAAGGGTGGCGCCGGGCGGGAAGCCGGTGGCGCTTGTGGATTCGGTGCTGGCTTCGGTGGCCGGGGTGGCCTTTTTGCCGTTGGCGGCGGCTTCATAAGCCGCGCGCTTTTCGGCGACGAGCTTGCGGGTGCTCTCGTCCATCTCAGGGTCGTGGATCAGGCCGATCATCTTCATGTGCTGCTCGATGACCGCGCCGATCTCGGCGACGATGCTGGGCATGTAGACGCCGCCGGCCTTGAAGTAGCCGCCGCGCGGGTCGAACACGGCCTTCATCTCTTCGACCAGGAAGGTGACGTCGCCGCCCTTGCGGAACACGGCGGAGATGATGCGGGTGAGCGCCACGATCCACTGGAAGTGGTCCATGTTCTTCGAGTTGATGAAGATCTCGAAGGGGCGGCGCTGCTCATACTGGGTGCCGGCGTTGAGCACGATGTCGTTGACGGTGACGTACAACGCGTGTTCGAACAGCGGCGACTTGATCTTGTAGGTGGAGCCGATGAGCGTCTCGGGGCGCTCCAGGCTCTCGTGCATCTGGATCACTTCCGCCTTGGGCGCCTCTTTCTCTTTGGCGGCAGGTGCGGGAGCGGCGGCGGGCGCGGCCTTGTCCTCGGGCTTGACGACGTTGTAGCCCTTGATCTTCTTTTCGATCTTGATCGCCATAGTGTGTGCTTCTTTTCGAGTAGTTGGCGGCGCGCGCGACGACTTGGGTTATCGACAGGCCGGTCATGGTCCCGATTTGGGGACTCGGTCCAGGTGCTTAAAGGCGCTGGACGCCGGCGTTGGCCGGAATGACGAGACGGATGTGTCCGGTCCTTGCTTGCACTGTCGGTGACGCTGGAGCGATACGGCCCGGCGAATGGACGCCGGGCCGTACCGGTTACAACTTACTTGCGGCGGGCGGCTTTCTTGGCCGGCTTGCGCACGGCCTTCTTCACGCCTGCCTTCTTGCTGGCAGTGGACCTCTTGACCGCCTTGGCGGCCTTCTTACCGGCGGCCTTACGGGCCGTCTTCTTGACTGCGGCCTTCTTGGCCGTCTTCTTGCTGCTGACCTTGCGAGCAACCTTCTTGGCGGCCGACTTGCGCACGGCCTTCTTGGCGACCTTGCGAGCGACCTTCTTGGCGGCGGCCTTCTTCACCACGCGCTTCTTGGCGGCGGCCTTCTTGGCGACCTTGCGGGCGCCCTTCTTGGCAGCGGCCTTCTTCACCGCCTTCTTGGCGACCTTCTTGGCGGCAGCCTTCTTCACGGTCTTCTTGGCAGCCTTCTTGGCGGTCTTCTTGGCCGAAGCCTTCTTGACTGCCTTCTTTGCCGCTGCCTTCTTGGCCGGAGCTGCCTTCTTGGCCGGAGCCGACTTCTTCTTGGCACGGGCCTTCTTGGGGGCGGCTGCCGAGGTCATTTCGACCACGGGAACCTCCACCGGCGCGTCAACAACCTGTGCGGCTTCTTCTTTCACTTCGAAATCAGTATCGATAGACATGCGGGTAATCCCCTCCGACGTGGATTTGGATCTTGTAGTGAGCCTTGCCTCAAGGCATCCGGAACGACTCTTACAAGCGTGCCGGAACCTGAGCACCAGGTCCCGGCGACGATATTAGAACTTTCCGTAATACCCTTCCTTCAAGGCATCGAACAAATTGGCGGCCGTGTGCATTTCGCCGTCGTACTCCACTTCTTCGTTGCCTTTCAGTTCCACAACGCTACCGTCTTCCAATTCGAAGCGGTAGAGGGTGCTCTCAAGATCGGCTTCCTTCACCAGCACGCCCTGGAATGCAGCGGGGTTGAATCGGAAGGTGGTGCAGCCCTTGAGGCCCTGCTTGTAAGCGTAGAAGTAGATGTCCTTGAAGTCTTCATACGGATAGTCGGTGGGGACGTTCGCCGTCTTGGAGATGGACGAATCGACCCAGCGCTGCGCGGCGGCCTGGATATCGACGTGCTCCTTGGGCGAGATGTCGTCGGCGGACACGAAGTATTCGGGCAGCTTGGACTTCGGGTCGTCGGAGAACGGCAGGGCGTCGGCGTTGATGAGCGCGCGGTAGGCCAGCAGCTCGTAGCTGTAGACCTCCACCTTTTCCTTGGTCTTGCGGCCCTCACGGATCACGTTGCGCGAGTAGTGATGGGCAAAGCTGGGCTCGATGCCGTTGCTGGCGTTGTTGGCCAGGGACAGCGAGATGGTGCCGGTGGGCGCGATGGAGCTGTGATGGGTGAAGCGGGCGCCGGTTTCGGCGAGCTCGGCCACCAGGTTCGGGGCCACCTCGGCCACGCGCTGCATGTAGCGGCTGTACTTGGCGTGCAGCACTCGGCCAGGGATGGAGTCGCCGACCTTGTAGCCGTCGGTGACCATCTCGGGACGCTTGCGCAGCATGTCGCCGGTGACGGTGTAGTCGCGCGTCAGCACCGGGGCGGGGCCCTTCTCCTTGGCGAGGTCGAGGGCGACTTCCCAGCCGGCCACGGCCATCTCGCGGGAGACGTCTTCGGTGAAGGACACGGACTCGGCGGTGCCGTAGCGCATCTTGAGCATGGTGAGCGTGGTGCCCAGGCCGAGGAAGCCCATGCCGTGGCGACGCTTGGAGAGGATCTCGTTGCGCTGCTGCTCGAGCGGCAGGCCGTTGATCTCCACCACGTTGTCGAGCATGCGGGTGAACACCTTGACCACTTCGCGGTATTCGTCCCAGTCGAAACGGGCCTTGGGGCCGAACGGGTCGCGCACGAAGGTGGTGAGGTTGATCGAACCCAGCAGGCACGAGCCGTACGGCGGCAGGGGCTGCTCGCCGCAGGGGTTGGTGGCGCGGATGTGCTCGCACCACCAGTTGTTGTTCATCTCGTTGACCTTGTCGATCAGGATGAAACCCGGCTCGGCGAAGTCATAGGTGGACACCATGATCATGTCCCACAGGTGCCGCGCGCGGATGTGGCCGTAGATCTTGCAGGCCACCAGGCCGTCTTCGCGCTCCACGTAGTTTTCGTGGGTGGGCCACTCGCGCCACACGACCTTGGCGGGGTCGGTGAGGTCGATCTCGTCCTGTTCCTTGACGTGCACCGGGAACACCAGCGGCCAGTCCTGGTCGTGCTCCACCGCCTGCATGAAGCCGTCGGTGATGAGCAGGGACAGGTTGAACTGGCGCAGGCGGCCGTCTTCGCGCTTGGCGCGGATGAATTCCTTCACGTCCGGATGGGCCACGTCGAACGTGCCCATCTGCGCACCGCGGCGACCGCCGGCGGAGGAGACGGTGAAGCACATCTTGTCGTAGATATCCATGAAGGACAGCGGGCCGGACGTATAGGCGCCAGCGCCCGACACGTACGCGCCGCGCGGACGCAGCGTGCTGAACTCGTAGCCGATGCCGCAACCGGCCTTCAGCGTGAGGCCGGCCTCGTGCACCTTCTCCAGGATGTCGTCCATGGAGTCGCGGATGGTGCCCGACACCGTGCAGTTGATGGTGGAGGTGGCCGGCTTGTGCTCCAGCGCGCCCGCGTTGGACGTGATGCGGCCAGCCGGGATGGCACCACGGCGCAGCGCCCACAGGAAGCGTTCGTTCCAGTGCTCGCGCAGCTCGGGAGTGGTTTCCACCTCGGAAAGAGCGCGGGCGACGCGCTGGTAGGTTTCGTCGACACTGCCGTCGACGGGCTCGCCGGACTTCGCCTTGAGACGGTACTTCTTGTCCCAGATGTCGTAGGACGCCGGCTGCAGCGGAATGTTGGTGTCGCGATTTACGGCTGGTGCACGCATGGTGCTCATCGGCTTCCTGACCTCCCGGTATGGCCTTTCGGCCCCGTCTTGGTTTCTTGTTTTATTCGGCTATGCCGCTCGCGTCAGTCATGTGCCGGAGAAACCACATAGCCAGCACACTGCCCGACCTTTGCGCTCCCTGCCTGACCTTCGACAACTCCCCCAAGGCTGTATCCCCTGACACCAGCTCTTGGGTTTATTACCAGCGTCGTCACACAAGATGTTGTGGTCGCGAACGGAAGGGAAAGTTACCCCTCGGATGGTTGGTTGTAAAGTCTTTCCACGCGTCTTCGTTCCTGTTCCCAGGCTTGCTGCGAACGCATCCGCTGGATGCGTTGGGCACCGCGGTAGGCAACGGAGCAAAGGCCTGCGTCGCTGAGGAACCGCGCGCCGTGTTGCGAGTCGAACGACCGCCGATTCAAAGAGAAAAAGGAGCTCCCATGCTTGCTCGTGTTGCCCGCCGATGGGCTGCCTTGAGTCTTTTTGCTGCCGCCGCCTTGCCGCTTGCCGGACACGCCGCGGCGTTGCCGCCCGTGGTCGACGGGCAACCGCTGCCCTCGCTGGCGCCGATGCTGGAGAAGGTGACGCCGGCGGTGGTGAACATCTCCACCAAGACGCGGGTGCAGGTGCGCGACCCGTTCTTCGAGGATCCGGTGTTCCGCCAGTTCTTCGGCCTGCAGGGTTCGCCGCGCGAGCGCGTGGAGCAGAGCCTGGGCTCGGGCGTGATCGTGGATGCGACCAAGGGCTACGTGCTCACCAACAATCATGTGGTGGGTGGCGCCGACGACATCACCGTGACCCTGCAGGACGGTCGCGACGTGAAGGGAAAGCTGGTGGGCACCGATCCGGAAACCGACCTGGCCGTGGTGCAGATCCAGGCGACGGGCCTGGCCGCGTTGCCGATGGCCGACTCCGGCAAGCTGCGCGTGGGCGACTTCGTGGTGGCGGTGGGCGACCCGTTCGGGCTGGGCCAGACGGTGACGTCGGGCATCGTCTCCGCGCTCAGCCGCTCGGGCCTGGGCGGCACGGGCTACCAGAACTACATCCAGACCGATGCGTCGATCAATCCGGGCAACTCCGGTGGTGCGCTGGTGAACCTGCGTGGCGAGCTGGTGGGCATCAACACCATGATCATCTCGCCCTCGGGCGGCAACGTGGGCATCGGCTTTGCCATCCCCACCAACCTGGCCGGCGAGGTGATGCAGCAGCTGATCGCGCACGGCAAGGTCAATCGCGGCAACCTGGGCCTGGAGGCGCAGGACATCACCCCGCGCATCGCCAAGGTGCTCGGCCTGAAGGACACCAAGGGTGTGGTGGTGACGCGGGTGACCGGCGGCTCGGCGGCCGACAGCGCCAGCATCGAGGTGGGCGACGTGATCACCGCGATCGACGGCAAGCCGCTGCGCAGCGCGCAGGAGCTGCGCAATGCCGAAGGCCTGATGCCGATCGGTTCCACCATGAAGCTCACCGTGCAACGCAACGGCGCCAGCAAGGACGTCATTGCCAAGCTCGCGCCGGAGAAGCTGGCCACCGTCGATGGCACCAAGCTCGACCCGCGGCTGACCGGCGTGACCTTCACTGAGCTCTCGCAGAGCATGCGCAGCCAGGGCATTGCCGGCGTAGCCGTGAGTGCCGTGCGCGCGGGCAGCCGTGCGGCGCAGGCCGGCCTGCAGCCGGACGACATCGTGATCGGCGTGGGCAACTTGCGCGTGCCGGACATGCGCACGCTGCAGAAGCTTTCCGGCGTGAATCCGCGCCAGTTGGTGCTGGTGGTGTCGGGCGACGACGGCGTGCGGTACGTGGATATCCGCTGAGCGATCATGGCTTCGTCATCCCGGTGCAAGCCGGGATGACGAACCGCTGCGCACTTCTCGTGTGAGCTGCGACACGCGCCGTTTCAGGCGCGAAACAGGCGGCCAAACCGTCGCAGTCGAGCTGCGACCGTATTTGCCGCGCTGAGACGGCAAACCCACGATGAACGGCTTGGATACAGCGTGCGCGCCATCGCGTTTTTACTCGTGGCAGGTCTTCGCGCGCGCTTGATGTTTGGCCCTGAGCTGGCTGAAATACCCGGGTTAGACCAGATCCCTGCACGCACGCCCGGAACGGCGGCCTGCGGATACCACCTTCAGCACTCGGGGTTCCCAACCGCCATGTCAGTACGCATCTCTCGCCTTCTCATCGTCGCGCTGTTCACAGCGTGCGCAGCCACCGGCGCACTCGCCGCCGGCAAAACCAAGTCATCCGCCAAGTCGACCAAGGCTGCGGCGCTTCCCTCGCTGGTGTGGCGCGGCGACTACGCCACCGCACGCGGCGTGGTCGACGATGTAGCCAAGGCCTGGGAAAAGAGCGGCAAGGGCCGCATCGAGATCGAACCGTTCAACACCGCCTCGGGCCTCGATGCCGTCGCGCACGGTCTGGCCGACGTGGCCGGCAGCGCGCGCGGCAGCGCGGGTGGTGCCGAAACCGACCTGCAGTTCATGCCGGTGGCGTACGACGCGCTGGTGATGATCACGCATCCGTCGAACCCGACGGGCAACCTCACCGTCAAGCAGTTGCACGACATCTACTTCGGCAAGATCACCAACTGGAAGGACGTCGGCGGCAAGGACGCGCCGATCAACCTGTATGCCGTGGCCAGCCCGGGTGACGGCGTGGAATACAGCCTGCGTCGCCTGATCTTCGGCCGTGGCAACCAGCCGGTGGCGGCGCCGCGCCTGTACGTGAACACCGCGAAGCTGGAAGAGGCGGTGACGCTCGACCCGAACGCGCTGGGCGTGACCACCCTCTCGGGCGTGGCGAACAACGGCAAGGTGAAGATGGTGAGCGTGAACGGCACGCGCCCGAGCCTGGCCACCGTCACCGACGGCAGCTACACGCTGTACACCCCGCTGTACCTGGTGACCAACGCGAACAGTCCGAAGGCCGCGGTGATCCAGCAGTTCATGGAATTCCTGCACACCGACACGGTGAAGTCGCTCGCCCGCCAGCACCAGCTGGTGCCGTACTCCGATGCGCCGGAACTGGCCGCCAACGACACGGCACGCCGCCAGAAGATCCTCGCCGAGATCGGCATCAAGATGCAGGTGGAACCGACCCCGGCCCCGCCGGTGCTCGCCGCCCCGGGCGCGACCTATGCATCGGCCTCGGCCAATGCGCCGACCTCGGAGCGCGCGCTGGAAGCCAAGCAGGCGGTGGAATCGCGCAAGGCCGCTGCTGCGGCCGGCGAGACGCACAAGGTCGCCAAGGGTGAAACGCTGTCCACCATCGCCCAGAAATACTCGGTGACGGTTGCCCAGCTGAAGGACTGGAACCACCTGAGCAGCGACACGGTGAAGCTCGACCAGGTACTGCAGGTCAGCGCCAACTGATCGGTCGCGGCGTGCGCATCCGCGCCCTCACGCTCGATCTCGACGACACCCTGTGGCCGGTTCTGCCGGCCCTGGAACGCGCGGATCGCGATGTCGATGCGTACCTGCGCCAGCACTATCCCCACGTGGCACGCGCATGGCCCATCCCGGCCATGCGCGCGCTGCGTGCCGAGGTCGCCGCCGAGCGCACCGACCTCGCCCACGACTTCACCGCACAGCGCCACCTGACCATCCGGCGCGCCTTCGCCCACTGCGGCATCGACGAGGCGCCGGTGGAGGCGTTGTGGGAGATCTACTTCTCCGCGCGCAACAGCGTGGAGTTTTTCCCCGAAAGCATGGCGGCGCTGCAGCGCCTCGCCGGCCGCTGGCCGATCGCCAGCCTCACCAACGGCAACGCCGACCTCGACCGCATCGGCATCCGCGCGCATTTCACGCATCACGTGTGCGCCCGCGATACCGGCGTGCCCAAGCCTGATGCGCGCATCTTCCTCGCTGCCGCCGAGCGGCTGGGACTGAGCGCCGCCGAGATCCTGCACGTGGGCGACGACCCGGAACTGGATGTGGTGGGTGCGCGCGACGCGGGATTGCGTACCGCGTGGATCAATCGCGCGGGTCATCCGTGGCCGGGAGCGCTGGGGCGTGCGCCCGATGTCGACGTGCGGCATATGGGGGAATTGGTGGACTGGTTGGAGAGGCAGGGGTAGCGCTGCTCCCGATTTCTGCCCACCTCTGTAGGAGCGCACCCAGTGCGCGATGTCCTCTCGCCTCGGTTCTTCGACGCAGGCCGAAATGACGGGCGTGGGGTAGCGGTGGCCCTAGAACGCACGGATGCCCTCGCTCGCCCGTCGCGCCAAAAACGCGCATCATTAAGCATCTTTCGTCTCTCCGCGGCGCACGGCGCGTCGCGCAAGGAACTTCATGTCCGCCCTGATCGAACGCAAGTCCAGCGATCGCAGCATCGCCATCGAAACCACCGACGCCTCCCACTTCGCCGCCACCAAACGCCGACTCACCGCCGCTCAACGGCAGTGGCTGGGCGCGTTCGGCTTCGAGGCCGCGCCGGGCACGTTTGCGATGCTTCCCGATGAAGGCGGCAAGCTGGCGCGCGTGCTGGTGGGCGTGGATGCGACCGATCCTCTCGGCGCACTGGGCGCGCTGGCGCGCGGCCTACCCGAGGCGACGTATCACCTCGCCGACGAAGGCGTGCTGAAGGATCGCCTTCAGGCCGCGCTGGGCTGGGCCTTCGGCGCCTATGAATTCACCCGCTACCGCAAGGCGCGCCGCGCGCCGGCGAAGCTGGCGATTGCCGCCAACGACCTGAAGGTGCTCGCGCCGCTGGTGGAAGCCACCACCCAAGTGCGCGACCTGGTCAACACGCCCACCGAAGACATGGGCCCCAAGCATCTCGCCGATGCGGTGAAGCAGCTCGGCAAGACGTACAAGGCGAAGGTGCGCGAGTGGGCCGGCGACGAGCTGCTCGACGCCAACTTCCCCACCATTCACGCCGTGGGCCGCGCCAGCCATCGCCCGCCGCGCCTGGTCGAACTCACCTGGGGCAAGGCCAGCGATCCGAAGGTCGCCGTGGTCGGCAAGGGCGTGTGCTTCGACACCGGCGGCCTCGACCTCAAGCCGGCCGACGGCATGCGTTGGATGAAGAAGGACATGGGCGGCGCCGCGCACGCGATCGCGCTCGCCGGCCTGATCATGCAGGCGAAGCTGCCAGTGCGTTTGCAGTTGCTGATTCCGGCGGTGGAGAACGCCGTGTCGGGCGCCGCGATGCGTCCTGGCGAAGTGATCACCACGCGTGCCGGCATCACGGTGGAAGTGGACAACACCGACGCCGAAGGCCGCCTGGTGCTGTGCGACGCGCTGACCTACGCAACAGAGCAGAAGCCCGAACTCATCATCGACTTCGCCACGCTCACCGGCGCTGCGCGCGTCGCGCTGGGCCCCGACCTGCCGGCGCTGTTCGCCAACCAGGACGACCTCGCGGACCAGGTGATCGCAGCGGGCCGCAACGTCAACGATCCCTTGTGGCGCCTGCCGCTGTGGCGTCCGTACCGGAAGATGCTGGAATCGTATCTGGCCGACATGGCGAACTCAGGCGCCTCTCGCCATGCGGGTGCGATTACGGCGGCGCTGTATCTGGAGCGATTCGTGCCGGAGACGACACCGTGGCTGCATCTGGATACGTATGCGTGGAACGACGCCGATCGGCCGGGACGGCCGCGGGGTGGTGAGGCGCTGGGGCTGCGGGCGTTTTTTGCGTTTTTGCAGAAGAGGTATGGGGGCTGATCTTTTGCGTTTGGATGAGGCGGGAGTTTTCGCGTGGGTTGGGCGCGGTGCTTTCGTCTTTGTCCATCTGCGTGCGCCGCAATCCCCTTTGTAGGAGCGCACCCTGTGCGCGACAGCCTTTCGCGCCGGTCCACGGTTTTCGTCGTCGCTGCGTAGGCTGGATGAGGCGCGAAGCGCGTCAGCCAGTAGCGCCCGTCTTTCGGTTGTCGCGCTTCCGCCAGCTTGCCGCTTACGACCGAAGGGAGTCCCTGTGGGACGCAGCGGGCGTTTCGACGTCCTGCCGGCGACGCGAAGCTAGTCCCCGTGGGACCGCCGAGTCACTTTTCTTTTGCTGGCCCACGCACGCGCTTTTGGCGTGCGAACGGCGAAGCCGGCCCGAAGGGCGGAGGGCGGAACGCCCGGAGTCAAAGAAAAGTAACCCAAAGAAAATGGCCTTCAGAGCCAAGGCTCGTAGCGATATGAAGAATAGAGCCTGAGAACCGCGGCCAGCCGGGAAGCGCTCGTTACTACCTCACACGAAGCCGCTATACCGCAACGCGCCGATGCGAAGAGGACTTAAGGCAGCTTCGTTCGTTGCTTCGGTCCATCACTTCTCCCTCTCCCCTCCGGGGAGAGGGCTGGGGCATTGCCACCTTTACGGTGGTGAGGGGCGGGTGCTCGCGAAAGCCTTGCCTACCTCTGTAGGAGCGCACCCAGTGCGCGACCGCAGAGGTCGTTGATGCGTTGCGGTCGCGCACTGGGTGCGCTCCTACAGGGAGAAGACTCGCTCTTCAGCTCTGGCCTTTGACCTCCCCTCCCCTATGCCGCCGTCTAGCGGTATAGCTACAACCGGAAACCGAGGCTCTGGATGACCAGCCTCTGGCTGTTGTAAAGCGCCTCCGGCCTGCGCCGTGATGACGAACATTCAAGACTGGCGCGAGAGGCTGTCGCGCACAGGGTGCGCTCCTACAGAAGAAAGATGGGACGGTGACGGCGCCCGCACTACGCGCGTGACACCCGCTCCCCTCGCAATCGCCGCGCCAGCGTCCTCAGCCCGCGCACGATCTTTGGCACCAACCACAACAGGAACAGCACGAAGATCCCCAGCAGCACGAGAAACACCGCCGGATGCGCCCACATCAGGTACATGCCGCCAAGCCAGGAGATGTCTTCGCCTGCGCTCGCGCCCCAGTTGCTGAAGGGTTCGGGTGAGGTGTTGATCAGTGCGCGGCCGCCGGTCTTCGCCAGATGCGTGCCGGACGCCATCGCGCCACCGAGCAATGCGGCGGCGAACTGCGCGCCTGCGCCGGAGTCGCGGAATACGCCCCATGCCAGCAGCGCGCCCGCGGGTACGCGGACGAAGGTGTGGATGGCGTCCCACACGCTGTCGAACGCGGGCACCTTGTCGGCGATGAATTCGCCGAGCGCCAGCACGCCCGATGTCACCAGCACCCACGTGTCGGTGAGCATGCTCAGGCCGTCGGGCAGGTGCACATAACCCAGCCGCCCCAAGAAGCCGGCGATGAACACCGTGGCGTAGAGGCGGAAGCCGCTGGCCCAGGAGAGGCCACCGGCCAATGCGAGGTTTTGCAGCATATCCATGGGCCGTCCACCGTCCGCGAGGCCACCCAAGCATGCGCGTCGCGTGCGTCCGCCCACAAGCGTGCACGAACCTGACCCATGACTTTCGGCGATGCCGCCCGCGCGTCGGGGCTGTCATCCTGCGGGTTTGACCAGAACAGGGACCCGCCCCATGACGACACCGCGCCTGCTCTCCCTCGCCCTGTGCGCCGCGCTTGCTTCCTTTGCCCATGCGGATGACGCCAAGCCCGGCACGCAGCCACCGCTCAGCGAGCAGACGGTGCGTTCCGGCGGCACCATGCCGGCCGAGCAGGCGCGCCTGCACTTCGATCATGCGGAATTGCACTTCAACGTCGATATCGACCAGCAGAGCCTGGATGCGACGGCCAAGCTCACTTTCAGCGCAAGCGAAGCCACCGACGTACTGCTGCTCGACCTGGACCACAACTACGCGATCAGTCGCGTGTCGGTGGATGGCAAGCCGTTGAAGGCGGACCAGTGGAGCAACCCGGATGGCCGTCTGAACATCCATCTGCCCAAGCCGCTGGCCAAGGGCGGCAAGACCACAGTGGAGATCCATTACGGCGGCAAGCCGCACGTCGCGAAGAAGGCGCCGTGGGATGGCGGCTTCGTGTGGTCCAAGACCGAGGACGGCCAGCCATGGGTCGCGTCCGCCGTGGAAGGCGAAGGCTGTGACCTGTTCTGGCCGTGCATCGATCATCCGATGGGCAAGCCGGATCTGGTCGACACGTATGTCACCGTGCCGAAATCGCTGGCGGCGCCGGGCAACGGCGTGCTGGTGGACATCAAGGAGCATGGCGCCACGCATACCTATCACTGGCGCGCGAAGCACCCGACCACGTACGCGATCTCGCTCAACATCGGTCCGTTCGATGTGGTGAAGGGCGACTACCACAGCCGCTACGGCAACACGATCCCGATGCAGATGTGGTACCTGCGCGGCCACGAGGCGCAGGCGAAGCAACTGTTCGGCGAATTCCCGCGCATGCTCGACTTCTTCGAGCAGGAGATCGGCCCCTACCCGTTCGGCGACGAGAAGATGGGCGTGGTGGAAACGCCGCACCTGGGCATGGAGCACCAGACCATCAACGCTTACGGGAACGGCTACCCGCGCAGCCAGTACGGTTTCGACTGGCTGCTGCAGCACGAGTTCTCGCATGAGTGGTTCGGCAACCAGGTCACCAATGGCGACTGGGACGACATGTGGATCCACGAGGGCTTCGGCACCTACATGCAGCCGCTGTACGGCCAGTACCTGTATGGCGACATGCCGTACTTCTCGATGCTGCAGGATGAGCGCTCGATGGTGCGCAATGCGTTCCCCATCGTGGCCGGCCGCAGCCAGTTCGAGCACGAGGTGTACGACGCCGACCATGGCCCGGGCAACGACATCTACTACAAGGGCTCGCTGATGCTGCACACGCTGCGCCAGCTGATCGGCGACCAGGCGTTCTTCGACAGCACGCGCCGGCTGGTGTATGGCCGTCCGGATCCCAAGCCAGGCAACTTCACGCCGCACTACGCGACGACGCGTGAATACATCGACATCGTGAACCAGGTGACAGGTCGCGACATGCGCTGGTTCTTCGACGTGTATTTGTACGAATCCGCGCTGCCGAAGCTGGAGACGCACCAGGACGGCAACACGCTGCGCCTGCACTGGCAGGTGCCGCACGACAAGCCGTTCCCGATGCCGGTGGAAGTGCAGGTCGGCGACAAGGTGGTGACGTTGCCGATGGCTGATGGCAACGGCAGCGTGGAGGCGCCGGCGGGCACACTGGTGATCGTCGACCCGCACACCAAGGTGCTGCGCGACATGCCGCATTTCAGCGAATACCAGCAGTGGAAGAAGGAACAGGCGGCGAAGAAGGCGAAGGCGGCGAAGTAAGCCGGCCTTCTCTTCCTTCACTGTGGGAGCGCACCCTGTGCGCGACCGCGGAGCAGCGGTGTATCGCTCCATAGGAATCGCGCACTGGGTGCGCTCCTACAAGGGTGTGACGAGCGGGAGGGTTACGCGCCGAGGCGTCGACCGATCACGACTACCGTTGACTGAAGTTGGGCTGTGAGTCTGCGGTCGCGCACAGGGTGCGCTCCCACAACAAACCAGACCTTGAGCTTCGCGACGCGATGTGCCGCGCAGCGGCACGAGCCGTCTTGGGGCCCTTGTGTGGCGGTGAGGGGTGGACGATCAGGCCCCGCAGGGGTGCCTGCCATGAATGGCAGGCACTTTTCGTCCGGGCAGGAGTTCGGTCGAAAAGCCCGGCCGCCCCTCACGGACTGGCTGGGCGTAGCCCGGCCAGCGCCACGCGGGGTGCCCTTCTCTTTGGTTACTTTCTGACGCGAAGCTAATCCCTGTGGGACTTGGGCAAGCAAGAGAAAGTGACCCGGGCCGCGGCAGGCGAGCCAGGTCGCAGCAACGCCCGATCAGACGCGAAAGTTACTGGACTACTCGCAAAAGCTCGCCCCTTCGGGGCCGCCCTACGGGCGTTCTGCGCGCTTCGCGCTTGTCCTGTCTTCGCAGGAGTGACGGATAGGTAGGACCGAGGCGACAGGCTGTCGCGCACAGGGTGCGCTCCCACAATGGCTGTAGCCGGGCTCAGTAGCCGGTATTGCGATTCGCCTCGCGCACGGCGTCGACAAAACTCTTGAACGGCTTATCGGTGATGGCGACCAGGCCGATGTGCGCGTTCTCGCCATCAAGCAGACGGCCGGTGATGGGCTGGTCGACGTACTGGAACCAGTGCACGCCGACGATCACCGGATTGGCCGCCGCAGCGGCGACGTAGCGCGCATACGCTTCGCCGCGCTGTTGTTCGTTCCACACCGGAACGACGCCCTTGCCGAACGGGCCGCGGTCATCGGAGCCGAAGTGGAATTCGCCGATCAGCGCGGGTTTGCCGAGCTTGGCGAATGCAGCTGCGTCGAAGGCGTGCTCGGGCACGTCGGCATAACCGTTGAAGCTCACCACATCGCAGTACTGCGCGCAGGAGGCGACGGCTTCAGGCGTGTGTACGGCGAAGCGGCCGCCGAGGAAAAGGTGGTGCGGGTCGTGCTTGTGAATGGCCTGCGCGACGGTGTGGAAGTATTGGTCGGCGTACTGGCGCAGCCACGCGCTGTAATCGTCGGCGATGGCGGGATGGGCTTCGTTCGGATCGGGCGCGGCGTAGTTGGTCGCTTCCAGTGCATCCCACGTATCGAGCGTGATGCCCCAGGCCGCGGCGAGCTTCGCCGGTGTGCCGTACTTCTTCTTCAGCACCTCGATGAAGGCCTGCTTGGCCGGGCTGCGTGCTTCCCCACGCAGCGTGCCCTGCGCGAGTCCCCAGCGCCCCTGCGGCCCCTGCCCGGCCCACGCCAGCTCGTTGTCGGCGAAGTAACCGAGCAGCCACGGATCGTCGCGCACTTCCCTGGCCGCCTGCGCCGCCGCCGTGTCGGCTGCCTGCGCAAAGCGCGGATCGAACGGATCGGGCATGCGGCCCCAGTAGTCGTAGCCACTGGAGACGTTGCCGAACACGCCTGCGATGTTCACCGAGCGCGTGTATGCCAGATGGTGCGTCTGCGTCAGCGCCTCGTCGCTCCAGTTGCCCAGTGTGTTGAAGCCCCAGTTCTCCAGGCGGTCGAGCGTGCGTGCGCGCCAGGCCTGGCGCCAGTGGTGGCCGTCGGCGAGGAACAGGTTGGCGGAGTAGTAGTCGAACCAACGCCCGTGGTTATACGCGATGCCTGCGGAAGCGGACTGATCGCCTGAGGGCTTGCCTTCGGTACCGAAGAACGGTGCCCATCGTCCGCTGTTGCGTGGCAGGTCCCTGAACATGAACTCGCGGCCTTCGATGTAGGTACGGCCGCCGTCGTCGTCGACCACGTTCACGCCCAGCGAGAAGAACGCATGGCCTTCGGGCGTCACCAGGTGCCAGCGGCCATCGCGCTGTTCGGTGCGGAACCAGCCGCTGGCCTTGAACGCCGGCAGGTCGGTGCGGCCGCCGTAGCGGTCGAAGCCCTTGTGCGCGACGGCCGGGCCGATCGTCGCGGCCTTGGCCTTGTGGCGTACGCCGCGCAGCGCATCGTCGGAATCGATCTTGCCCGGCCACTGGCCGCGCGTGTACTGGCCCCAGGCGTCGACGATGCCGGTATAGGCATCGCGCAGGTCGTGGTCGCCTGCGCTGGTGTCCAGCTTGCCGAACAGCAGGGTCTGCGCGGCCGTCGGCGCCGGCATGCCGAGACGTACCGCCTTTACATGCGCGAGGTCGATCGATCCTTCCACCGTGGTGGCGACGAAGACACGCTTGCCACCTGCCATGTACGGCATGGGCGGGCCCGCCTGCATGCCCATCGACCGCGGCGAGGTGGCGTGCAGCGGAATGATCAGCGTCTGCGGCGGCCCGGCCGGGATACCCACGGTGGCGTGCAGGTGTTGCCCTTCCTTGGCGCCATCGATGTCGACGGTGAGCGTCACCGCCCACGGCATCGCGTTCTGCATGTCCACATGCAGCGAGCCGGCCTTCGACCAGTCCCACTCGCCCTTGTCGAGCGCTACGGTGAGCTGCGGCTGCGGCGAAGGCTGGAACGTGTAGCGCTGCAGCGACATGCCGGCCACGGTGATCGGTGCGCCGTCGCGATCCACGTGATCGAGCGCGGTCTGCGTCGTCGGTGCGCTTGCCGTCTGCGCCTTGGCAGTGGAAACCGGGGTGGCAGAAACACGGCTGAGGTCCGCCTGGTCGGTATCAGCAGCCTTGTGGCAACCCGCGAGGGCCAGCAGGCAACAGGCGACTAGTGGGGCGGTCCGTCTCATCGGCAACTCGATGCGAAGAAGTGGCGGCAGTATGCCTGTGTCATCTGAAGCTTGCCTTGCTGCGCCGAAGCGCACGAACAACGCAAGATCATGCTCTTTTCCGCTGCCATGCACGCCACGCGTAATACACCGGCACGCCCACGGCGATCAGCAGCAGGCTCATCCCTGCGTCGCCCGGCTGGTGGATGGCGGTGGCCACGATCACGCTCAACACCGTGCCCACGAACAGCAGCGGCAACAGCGGATACAACGGCACGCGATACGGCGAGGGCTCGTTTCGGAAGCGGCGGCGATACCAGAACAGCGTGGCGATGCCGAACGCATGCGACAACCACTCGCCCACCGTGGTGTAGTCGACCAACTGGCCGAAGCTGCCGGAAAGCACCAGCACGATGGCCCATCCGCCCAGCACGGCCAGCGCCACGCGCGGCGCGTGCCAGCGCGGATCGATGCGCCCCACCGCGTTGAACAGCATGCCGTCGGCGCCCATGGTCTGCAGCACGCGCGCACCACCGGCGATGGCAATGCTGCAATAGCCGAAGGTGGAACAGGCGATGCCGACGGCGATCACGGTCGCGCCGGCTTCGCCGAACAAGGCGTGCATCAGGTCGGCCGCCGGCGCATGGCTCGCGGCCAGGCCCGCGTGGCCGAGGCCGGCGAGGTAGGCAAAGTTCACCAGCACGTAGCACACCACCACGCCGCCCAGGCCAAGGCCGAGTGCGCGCGGCAAGGTCTTCTGCGGGTCACGCACTTCACCGGCGAGGTCGTTCAGATAATGGAAGCCGCCATAGGTGAACAGCACCGGCAACAGTGCGCCGAGGAAGGCGCCGGCCGGCAGGTTGCGGGTGGTATCCACCGCCAGCACGTTGCCGAACTGCCCGTGCGCCAGCACCACGCCGACCACCACGAGCAGGGCGATGGCCGAGACCTTGAGGATGGTGAACACGTTGAGCATGCGCGAACCGGCGCGGATGCCGAAGAAATTCACGGCGACGATGAAGGCGATGGCACCTGCGCCCACTGGCCTCACCCATGTCGCGGGCAAGCCGATGGCCGCGCAGAAATAATCCGCGAAGGTGGTGGCCACCGCGGCCACGCTGCCGGGGTAGTTGATCAGCGCCATGGTCCAGCCGAACAGGAAGGCCGGCAGCTGGCCGAACGCTTCGCGCAGGTAGATGTAGACGCCGCCCGCCTGCGGCCGCCGTGCCCCCAGCTCGGCGTAGCAGAGCACGCCGGCCAGCGTGAGCAGGCCACCGATCGCCCATAGCGCCAGCGTCTGTGCGCCCGACGACGTGCGCTCGGCCACCGTGGACGCGCTGCGGAAGATGCCGGCGCCGATCACCCCGCCGATGACGATGGCGGCGGCATCCCAGGTGCCCAGGCGGCGCAGATACGACGGGTTGGTCTCGGCAGTCATGGTGCGCAACAGCATCCTTGGAGACTAGATACGAAGGCCGGACGATAGCGCGGTTTCGCCATCGACTTCGACATGCGGCTGCAACAATCGGGCGCGGCTGCGTTTTTTCTGTCCGGCTTCAGTAGTTCTTCGCTAGCGCGTCACGGGGTGCGGGCGCACAGTTCCGGTCTCACCCGCTGCTGCATGCCGGCCGGGCCACCGGTCGGCGCCTTCCGAGGAGGCGTCATGAGTATCGTCGAGAGTGAAGTGGCCCGTCCCGAGGACGACCCGACCTTGGGGCCCTTGCTCGAACTCGACCGTGAACTGGTCAGCGTGGGCAAGAAGATCCGCGTGCTCAAGGCCATCGACTGGCCCGTCGAGTTGGAGACCCGCTTCCTCGAAGGCTACGAACGCGGCAACCCCCAGCTGCCCGATCCGCCGCGCCGGCATCCCGATCTCAGCGGAGAAATGGACGCGCTGCGGAACATCATGAAAAGGCTCGACCGCGGCCACCCGATCGGCGACTGGCTGTTCAAGACCGCCTGGAGCTACCTCACGGCGGCGCAGATGCTTATGAACGTGGGCACCGAGACCTTCACGCGCTGCTCGACGGCGCTGTATGGACGTCCGGACGGCCTGCACAGCAGCCAGACATCGAATGCTTATGACGCCGCGCAGGACGTCATCTCGATCACCGACGACCTGATCAGCCGCGAAGCGATCCCGGTGGTGCCAGCGGACATTCCCGCCGAGGAGTTTGCCGAACGCCTGCGCGAGCGCCTCGGCTCGTTCTTCGACAAGGATCGCGTGGACGTGGTGCTGAACCCCGATCTTTCGTCGAAGGCCACCGCGGGAAGCAAGAGCATCAATCTGCGCTCGACGGCGTTGTTCTCCGAGCTGGATCTCGCCCAGCTCACCGAACACGAAGCCTTCGTGCACACGGCCACCCTGCTCAATGGCAAGCACCAGCCGCATCTGCGCTCGCTGGGGCTGGGCTCGCCGCGCACCACGCGGGCACAGGAAGGCCTGGCGACGTTCTCGGAGATCATTACCGGCTCCATCGACCTGGCTCGGCTGCGTCGCGTGGCGCTGCGCGTGATCATGGTGAAGCGCGCACTCGACGGCGCGGATTTCATCGAAGTGTTCCGCGGCTTTCTCGACGCCGGGCAAACACCGGTGGAGAGCTATCGCAGCGCCTCGCGCATCTTCCGCGGCGGCGACGTGCGCGGCCGCATCTGCTTCACCAAGGACGGCGCGTACCTGCAGGGCGTGATGATCGTGTACCTGTTCATCCGCAAGGCGCTGCAGGAGGGCAAGGCGGAGATCCTGCCGCTGCTGTTCGCCGGCCGCGTCACGACCACGGATGTGATCACGCTGTCGCCCTACCTGGCGACCGGATTGATCACCCGTGCCGTGTACGTGCCGCCGTGGGCGAGGAATCCGCAGCGGGTGCTGTCGCTGCTGGCGTTCTTCACCGCGGCCCAGCGATTCCGACTCGACACGCTCAACCTCGACAGCTTCGTCGCGTTCGAGAACGCGCTGGTGGACGAGACGCTGCAGACGCAGTGGCGCTGATGGCGCCGTCACCGGCCTTTTTTTGTGGGAGCGCACCCTGTGCGCGACTGGGCAATGGGGTGTTTTGCTTCGTCGGGCGTCGCGCACTGGGTGCGCTCCTACAAAAATGAGGGGCAGTACCCAGGTGGCGCGCGTTCGTGGTTGACTGTGCGCCGACGTTCCAGCACTTCATGCCGTGCCCACGCCAGCCCGCAAAATCATCCACGTCGACATGGATGCGTTCTACGCATCGGTAGAGCAGCGCGACGATCCATCGTTGCGTGGCAAGCCCGTGGTTGTCGCGTGGCGTGGTGCGCGCTCGGTGGTGTGCGCCGCCAGCTACGAGGCGCGCAAGTTCGGGGTGCGCTCGGCCATGCCTGCCGTGCGCGCGGAGCGGCTATGCCCGCAGGCGATCTTCGTGCCGCCGGATTTCACCCGGTACAAAGCCGTGTCACGGCAGGTGCGCGAGATCTTCGCGCGGCACACCGACCTGATCGAACCGCTTTCGCTGGACGAGGCTTACCTCGACGTCACCGCCACGCATACGCAGCTGCCGTCGGCCACCGCCACGGCGGAGGCCATCCGCGCCGCCATTCGCGAAGAGACGCAGCTCACCGCCTCGGCGGGCGTGGCGCCCAACAAGTTCCTGGCGAAGATCGCCTCGGATTGGCGCAAGCCCGACGGCCTCTTCGTGGTGCGCCCGCACCAGGTCGAGGCCTTCCTGGAGCCGTTGGCCGTGGGCCGCCTGCCCGGCGTGGGCAAGGTGATGGAGACGCGCCTCACCGAACTGGGCATCGCCACCGTGGGCGACCTGCGTGCGTTCCCTGCGCAGGAGCTGGAACAACGCTTTGGCCGCTGGGGACGACGGTTGCACGAGTTGTCGTTCGGCATCGACGAGCACTCGGTCGAACCGCATCGCCCTACCCTGCAGGTGTCCGCCGAAGACACCTTCGAACACGACCTCCCCCTCGGCGAGCTTGCCCCGCATATCCATCGCCTGGCGGAAAAGACCTGGAACGCGCACCAGCGGGAGGTCCAGGACGGGCGCGTCGCGCGCACCGTGGTGCTGAAGCTGAAGACGTCGGACTTCCAAACCCTCACGCGCAGTTTCACGCCGTCTACACGCCCCGACTCGGCCAGGGAACTGGCCGAGATAGCGTGTGCGTTGCGTGATCGCGTGGAGCGTCCTTCCGGTACACGCTACCGCCTGGTTGGCGTGGGCCTGGCCGGCTTTGTAGACGCGGACAGTTTCGTCGCGCAGACCGATCTTTTCGGCAAACTTGCGTGAAACTTGCGTGTATTTTGGCCGCCTATGCCGAAATACACGTTAAAAAGGCCTTTACTCGCTTCACGTTTCCTGAAAGAGTTGAACCGGGGGAACCAATGGCAACACGACACCTATGGACGTCTAGGCGCCCATAGCGGGTCCCTTTTGCCTTCAAAAATCGGGGAGACATCATGCAGTCCAATCTCAATCGCCTATCAGTAGCGGTACGTTTGGCTCTTACTGTTGGTATCGCATCGACCGCCGCACTGGCACAGGCACAGGACGCCAACGCAAATAAGAACGGACCCGCGGCGCAAGACCAGACGACCACGCAGGGCACCACTGAACAACCCAAGCAGGCCAATGCCAAGACGCTGACCGCCGTGTCGGTCACCGGCTCGCTGATCCGCCGCGTGGACGCGGAGACGGCCAACCCGGTCGTCACGCTGGATCGCGCTGCGATCACCAATAACGGCAGTCCGACCCTGGGCAACGTGCTGCAGTCGCTGCCGGCCATCGCGGGCAACGCCACCAATACCCAGAACAACAGCAACGGCGGCGGCGGTGCAGGCCCGACGCTGGAAGGCGGTGACGGTGCAGCTCGCGTGTCACTGCGCGGCCTGGGCGTGAACCGCACGCTGATGCTGGTGGACGGCCAGCGCCTCGCCAACGCCGAC
Source organism: Dyella jiangningensis (assembly GCA_000632805.1). Classification (GTDB taxonomy): domain Bacteria; phylum Pseudomonadota; class Gammaproteobacteria; order Xanthomonadales; family Rhodanobacteraceae; genus Dyella; species Dyella jiangningensis. The sequence continues at coordinate 3,776,706 of CP007444.1, forward strand.
CTCAACATGATTCCGCAGAACATGGTGGAGCGCGTGGACGTGCTCGCCAACGGTTCTTCCACGGTCTACGGCTCCGACGCCGTTGGCGGTGTGGTGAACATCCTCCTGCGCAAGGACTACAAGGGCGCGGAACTGAGCGTCAACGACGGTATCTCCGACCATGGTGACGGCCAGCGCCATGGCGCGCAGTTCACCGTGGGCGCCACCGGCGAACAGGGCAACATCGTTGCCGGTATCGACTACAACAAGTACAACCCGGTGCTGGCTCCGCGCCGTGACTTCTCGGCACGCCAGCTGTACCTGTACAACGGCGGCCCGCAGCCGTCGGGTTCGCACACCATTCCCACCGGTCGCCTGCTGGTTCCGCAGGCCCTCACCCCGGGCGGTTGCGAGGTCAACTCGCAGGGCAACGCCTACGTGACGCTGGCCAACGGTGTTGGCAACAGCCTCGGCAACTATCGCTGCTTCAGCAACGCGAACGACACGTACAACTACAACGCCTACAACTACATCCAGCAGCAGCAGGAACGCACCAACGTCTTCGTGATCGGCAACTACAAGATCAACGACTACGTGACGTTCTACGCCGACGCGTTCTACAACCACACCAATTCGTCCGGCCAGGATGCGCCGGCACCGACGGGCGTGGGCGACGGCTGGCACGTGCTGGCGAGCAACCCGAACAATCCGTTCGGCGTCACCTTCAGCCAGGGCACGCTCGCCGATCCGAACGCACCGGGCGCCGACAGCGGCTATGCCTTCAACACCCGCCTCACCGGCCTGGGCACCCGCCTGCATACCTTCACGACCACCAATGAAGAGATCAATGCGGGCCTGCGTGGCAACTTCGGCCAGAGCACCTGGAGCTGGGATGCCAGCTTCGATTACGGCCATTCGCGCCGTGTCCAGACCAACTACAACGAAGTGAACGTGCCGGCCTTCCAGGCCGCCATCGACTCCGGCGCCAACATCTTCAACCAGGCCGATCCGGCGGTTACCGCGTTGTTGAAGAAGGGTGTGGATGCTCCGCAGTACACCATGACCAACACCATGAAGCAGGGTCAGTTCACTGCTTCGGGCGATATCTGGGATCTGCCGGCCGGCACCATGCAGCTGTCGACCGGTGCGCTGTATCGCAAGACGTCGATGAACTACAACGTCACCGCCGATGCGATCCTCGACCCGACCACGAACACCTGCGTGGTGCTGTCCGAAGCCTGCGGTTCGCCGGGCGGCGGCAGCGATACGGTGAAGGAACTGTTCGCGGAAACGCTGATCCCGCTGCTCAGCGAGCAGCCGTGGGCCTACTCGCTGAACGTCGACGTCGGCCTGCGCTACTCCGACTACGACACCTCGGGCAGCACGACCAACGGCAAGATCGCCATCGAATACCGCCCGATCGCCGACCTGCTGGTGCGCGGCACGGTTTCGCAGGTGTTCCGCGCGCCGAACATGGACGAGTTGTACGACGGCCGCACGGTCGCCGGTCCCAACCTCACCGATCCGTGCGTGCATCTGAGTGCCGCCGAGTTGGCTGCGCATCCGACGGCCTGCCAGTACGTGCCGCCGAACTGGTCGGGCAACCCGATCGGCCAGGTGACCGCGTACTACTCGGGCGCGGCCGCCATCGGCAGCACGCTGAAGCCGGAACAGGGCAAGTCCATCGACCTCGGCTTTGTGTATTCGCCGAGCTGGTGGGAAGGTGCGTCGAGCACGTTGGACTTCTGGCACATCTACCTGTCCGACACGCTCACGCCGATCCAGGCGCAGACCGTGGTCAACGCGTGCTTCGCCAACGGCAACAGCCCGTACTGCTCGTACATCAACCGCTACGACAACACCAACAAGCTGGCCGGTGCGGTCAATTACATCAACACGCCCGTGGTCAACCTGGGCAACCTGAGCACCACCGGCGTCGACTTCACCTTCAACTACGCCATCCCGCACTTCAACGTGGGAAGCGTGGATCCGGGTAACTTCAGGGCCGGCCTCAACACCACGTATGTCTCGACGTACAAGAACAACGCCACGCCCGGCCAGCCGGGTTCGGGGTCGATCAACTACGCCGGTACGTACGGTCTGCAGTTCGGCAATATCCCGCGTTGGCGTGGCACGTTCACGCTCAACTGGGCACTGGGTGACTGGAGCGCACAGTGGCAGTCGCGTTACATCCACAACGTGACCAACCTGAACGCGAACCTCGACACGGGTGCCAGCGCGCCGATGGCTTCGGTGCTGTACCACTCGATCCAGGGTGGCTACGAGTGGACGAAGATCCACACCCGCTTCGACGTGGGTATCGACAACCTCAGCGACAAGATCCCGCCGCTGGCCTACCAGAACGGCTCGAACTACAACGTCGATACGGCGACGTACGACGTGATGGGCCGCTACTTCTGGGCTCGCGCGACGGTGAAGTTCTGATCTGACTGCAACAAGGCGGATGGTCGCGGCGCTTGCCGCGACCATCCCGCTGCTAGGATTCAAGGATGACGGAACCGAACTCGCCATCCTCCGCCGACCTCACCGCGCGCATGCTCGCGGCCTACCATCGCGGCGATCTCGCCGCCGTGCTCGCGCTGGGCGAACCGATCGCCGCGCTCGACGACGTGGACGAAACCGCCCTGCTGCTGCTGGGCGCCGCACAGCAATCCAGCGAACGCCTGCACGAGGCCATGGCGACCTTCCGTCGCCTCGTGCAACGCAAGCCCGCCGCTGCCGAATACTGGAATAACCTCGCCGTGGTCGCTCGCCAAATGGGCGAGACGGATGCGGCTGAAGATGCCCTGCGCCGTGCCGTGGCGCTGGCCCCGCAGGAAGCACAAATCCACTACAACCTCGGCCTGCTCTACGCCGAACAGCGGCGATGGATGCAGGCGCGCGACGCCTTGCTCGATGCCGTGGCGCTGGTGCCTGGCTTCATCGACGCGCGCCTGCAGGCGGCCAACGCCTGCTACGCCTGCGGCGATCACCGCGGCGAGCAGGCAATGCTGGAAGGCGCAGGCGACTGGCCGCCGCAACCGGCCGAGCAGGCACTGCTGCTCGCCACCATGCTCTCGGCGCAGGGCGAGCAGGCAACGGCGTTCCAGGTCATCGAGCGGGCCATCCTGCCCGAGGGTGACGAGTCGCGGCTTATGCGCTGGCGCATCGCGGCGTTGCGCGCGTCGATGCATGAGCGCAGCAACCAGCTTCGTCTCGCCGAGGCCGAACTCGAACAGATTCCCCTGGATGAGCTGGAGGCGGTAGCGCCGTCGTCTCCCCTGCTCGCCACGGCGGCCTGGCAGGCGCATGCGGCCGTCGCTGCGCAGCGCGGCGACGCAGAGCGCGCAGCCGGCCTTTACGAGCGCATGCTCGCGGCCAGCGATGGCCCGGAAACCCGCGCCACGGCCGCTTTCGGCCTGGCGAGCGTGATGAACAAGCAGGGCCGCCACGAGGATGCCTGGCGTGCGGCAAGCATCGCGCACACCGCGCAATGGGAAATCGCCGGCGCACTCGTGCCCGAACTGACCGTCGAAGGCAGCCAGCCGTTGGCCACCGCCAGCCATCGCGTGACCCACGCCGAGTTCGATCGGTGGACGACGCTGGATGCACCTCGCAGCGAAGACAGCCCCGTCTTTGTCGTAGGGTTTCCACGCTCGGGCACCACGCTGCTCGAGCAGATGCTCGACGCGCATCCCGAATTCCGCTCCATGGATGAACGGGACTTCGTCTACGAGTTGATCCATCGCATGCAACAGGCAGGACAAGCCTATCCCCAGGATCTGGCCAACCTGACCCAGGACGAGGCAGGCCAACTGCGCGAGCTCTACTTCAGCATGGCCCGCCGCGTGCTTCCTGACCTCGGCGCGCGACGCCTCGTCGATAAAAATCCCCTCAACATGCTTTGCCTGCCGATGATCGCGCGCCTGTTTCCGGAAGCGCGCATCATCATGTGCCTGCGTCATCCCTGCGACGTGCTGCTCAGCTGCTACATGCTTCCGTTCCGCGCGCCACCTTTCATGGTGCTGTGCTCCTCGCTCAAGCGGCTCGCCGAAGGCTACGTGCAGTCCTTCGAGCAGTGGTACAGGCACGTGGAAGTGTTCGCGCCGCGCGTGCTGGAATGGCGCTATGAATCGGTGGTCAGCCGTTTCGACGACCACGTCGCGCGCCTTGGCCGGTTCCTGGACGTGGCCGACGCCTCGCCCATGGCGCAGTTTGCCGAGCACGCGCGTACCAAGGGCTTCATCAGCACGCCAAGCTACGCGCAGGTGACGCAGGGCATCCATCGCAAGGCAGTCAACCGCTGGCACGCCTATCGCGAGCATTTCGAGCCCATCTTGCCCATCCTGCAACCGATGCTGGAGCGTCTCGGCTACGAGGCATGAAGACAGCCGGAGGATCGGCTACCCTGCGCGCCTGCCTGCATTGAACGGAGTTCGTATGCATTTCGAAGTGCCCAAGGTCCGCATGCATTCCCTGCGCGAATTCGCCCAGCATTACTTCATGATCGTGCTGTCCATCCTCACCGCGCTGGGGCTGGAGCAATGGATCGAGCGCACACATCATCGTCATGCGGCGGAACAAGCCGGAGAGCAGATCGAGGTGGAACTGCGCAGCACGCTCGACAGCATCCATGGCGCGCTCGCCAGCAACGCGCAAGAGATCGCGCCGCTACGGGCGATGAAAGAAGCCATCAGCGATGACGTCAGGCGCGGCCTGCCCGATGCCCAGATCAACCAGCACATCCGCGAACTGAAGAACGATTTCGTGCTCAGCGTGAGCTGGCCGTCGTTCGCCACGCAATCATGGGACGTCGCCGTTGCCAATCAATCCGCCACGTGGATCGACATCGATCACCTGCGCAACTACGCCACGGCTTATGCGGCACAGCGCGATGCTTCCAACTGGGTGACGCATGACAGCACCATCGCGCTCAACGGACCGCGCATGGTGGAACTGCGCACGCGCATCGGCCTGGGCAAGGACGTCGACCCGGTCGAGTTCCTCGGCATCCTGCAACAGATGATCAACACCTCCGCCGAGACGAGCAAGCACCTGGAACAGACGGCGAAGCCGATCGAACGCGCCTTGGCAAACGACGCGAAGCAGCCGTAACTGCCAGGCTGGTCGCGCGCCTCCGCTTTTGTGACATGGCGCAAGAAAAAGCCTGAAAATAAGCCTTTTCTTCACGCAGCACACAATGCATGACCTGGGCGATGGCCGCATGCGCGTGCGGGCATCGCGCGCATTGTCAACGAAAAGTGTTCGCGCAAATTTGCGAAGCGTGAAGGCGAACGCGAGGCCGGTGCGACGTACTACCCGCTGACAATCGCTTCATTCGCAAGGCATCTCACGTTGCGACGGCAACCGCGTTGACTTGCGTTTTTCTGTCGCGGCTTCACGCACCTTTTTTCGATTTGCAAGCGTGCGTCGAATGCGTTACGAAGGCCGCCGCAGCGCCTGCGTCGAGACGGCAAGCGCTGCGCATTTGGGGATGGGTCATCGCTGCAACCTCGGCTCGCTTTCCGAGGCCCATGTTCTACCGCGTGACACGCTGCAACTGATCCAGTTGCCGGCGATGGAGAGTTGTTGTCCGCGTCATCGGCCTTGGATCGCCCAGGCCGAAACCGATAGCCATTCGAACACCAGGGAGATATTCATGCAGACCAAAGTGAAGCTCGCGTTGCTTGCCAGCCTCGTCGCCACCGCCTGGCTTCCTGTCCAGGCCGCACCCGCCAACGGGACATCCCTCCAGGCGCCCACCGAAATCGTCGGGCCGCTGGAGGCGCAGGCACGCGCCAACTGGCGAGAGGATATCGCGCACATCGCCACGCCATCGGAAGGTTGCTTCCAGGCCAGCTATCCCAGCATCGTCTGGCACCAGGTCGCTTGCCATGCCGTGGCGCCACGCGTGCATCCCTTGCCGCGATGGTCGCTGCTGGGCGCTTCCGAAACGGCAGGCAACGGCAACGACTACACCTTGCAGACCACCAGCCTCATCACGCAGACGGTGGGCAGCTTCCCGTCGGTAACGGGTGTCACGTCGGAGACCGGTCAAGGCGTCGCTGCGTATGGCGGCGGCGGCATCCTTGGTCCCAACGAATACTCGCTGCAGATCAATTCCAGCTTCAACGACACCACGGCGGCGTGCGGCGGCCACTCCGGTTGCACCGTATGGCAGCAATTCGTGTATGCGCCCGATTACGAAATCAGCGGACAGGCGGCGGTGTTCATGCAGTACTGGCTGATCGGTTACGGCGGCCGCCGCTGCCCAAGTGGCTGGGGCAGTGACGGCGCCGGCGATTGCTACAAGAACAGCGCAGCGGCCACCGCGCCCGACGTGCCGGCCACACAGCTGGCGAACGTGAAGCTCACGGGTTCGGTCACCGCGGGTGGCAACGACACGGTGGTGTTCACCAACGGCACGCAGGCCTACAGCTCCAGCGGCAAGGACAGCGTGCTCTACCTTGCGCAGGTGTGGAAGCAGTCGGAATTCAACGTGGTCGGCAATGCCGGCGGATCGGAAGCCGTGTTCAACAGCGGCTCGTCGATCACAGTGAAGGTGGCGGTGAGCGATGGTTCGACCGCAGCGCCGGCCTGCGTGGCGAACTCCGGCACCACCGGCGAAAGCAACAATCTCAACCTCGGCAGTTGCACCGCCAGCAGCGGCACGTCGCCATCGATCCAGTTCACCGAGTCGAACTGAGCGCGAGCTTTGGATACGAGAAAGCCCGGGAAATCCCGGGCTTTCTCGGTGCCAGCCGCGACGTGGGGCTTACTTTTTCTTCTTCGGGATGTACAGGTCGGTGATGGTGCCTTCGTAGGCCTCGGCCGCCATGCCCACCGACTCGCCCAGCGTGGGATGCGGGTGGATGGTGAGGCCGATGTCGGCCGCTTCCGCGCCCATCTCGATCGCCAGGCACAGTTCGCTGATCAGGTCGCCCGCGTGCGGACCGACGATGCCGGCGCCGACGACGCGATGGGTTTCCTCATCAAAGATGAGCTTGGTGAAGCCTTCGGTGCGGTCAATGCCGATCGCGCGTCCACTGGCGGCCCACGGGAACTTGCCCACGCCGATCTTGAGGCCCTTTTCCTTGGCCTCGCGCTCGGTGACGCCGACCCACGCGATCTCGGGATCGGTGTAGGCCACTGAGGGGATCACGCGCGCATCGAAGTGGCTCTTCATGCCCGACACGGCTTCCGCGGCCACGCGCGCTTCGTGCGTGGCCTTGTGCGCCAGCATCGGCTGGCCCACCAGGTCGCCGATGGCGAAGATGTGCTTCACGTTGGTGCGCATCTGCGTGTCGACGTTGATGAAGCCACGATCGGTCACGGCCACGCCGGCCTTGTCGGCGCCGATCTTGTTGCCGTTGGGCGAACGGCCCACGGCGACCAGCACCCGATCGAACAGCTTGGTCTCGGGAATGCTCTCGCCTTCGTAACTGACCTCGATGCCCTTCTTGGTGGCCTTGGCCTCGACCACCTTGGTCTTCAGGTGCACGCCCTTGAGCTTCTTCGCCAGGCGCTGCGCCAGCGGCTTGATCAGGTCGGTGTCTGCGCCCGGGATGATCTGGTCCATGAACTCGACCACGGTCACTTCGCTGCCGAGTGCCGAGTACACGGTGGCCATTTCCAGGCCGATGATGCCGCCGCCGACGACGAGCAGCTTCTTCGGCACGTCCTTCAGTTCCAGCGCGCCGGTCGAGTCGATGATGCGCTCGTCGTCCCACGGGAACGCAGGCAGGCGCACGGCCTGCGAGCCGGCGGCAATGATGGCGTACTCGAAACGGATGAGCTTGGTGCCTTCGGCCGTCTGGACTTCCATTTCGTTGGGCGAGATGAAGCTGCCCACGCCCTGCACGGTACGCACCTTGCGCTGCTTGGCCATGCTGGCCAGACCGCCGGTGAGCTTGCCGACCACCTTGGTCTTGAAGTCGCGCAGCTTGTCGATGTCGATCTTCGGCGCGCCGAAGCTGACGCCGTGCGCGGCCATCGCTTCCGCTTCATCGATCACGGCGGCGGCGTGCAGCAGCGCCTTGGACGGGATGCAGCCCACGTTGAGGCAGACGCCGCCGAGCGACGCGTAGCGCTCGACGAGCACGGTGTCGACGTCGAGGTCGGCGGCGCGGAACGCGGCGGTGTAGCCGCCTGGGCCGGAGCCCAGCACGACGAGTTTGCATTCGATGTCGGGCGTGCGTCCGGAGGTGCCGGCGGCCTTCGGTGCCGATGCGGCAGCCGGAGCGGGCGCAGGAGCAGCAGCGGCCGGTGCCGGCGCGGGAGCAGCCGCCTTCGGCGCTTCCGCCGGCTTGGCGGCGCCAGCGTCCGATGCTTCAAGCACGGCGATCAGCGCGCCTTCGGAGACTTCGTCGCCGACCTTGACCTTCAGCTCCTTGATCACGCCGGCGGCGCTCGACGGGATTTCCATCGTCGCCTTGTCCGATTCGAGCGTGATCAGGCTCTGTTCCTTGGCGACCGTGTCGCCGACCTTCACCAGTACCTCGATCACCGGCACGTTGTCGTGGCCGCCGATGTCGGGGACTTTGATTTCGATGGTGCTTGCCATGGGGGATCCTTGGAATTTCTTTTCGCTACGCAGGAGGGGCGGCGCAAGTCCGCACCCTCACCCCAACCCTATCCCACAGGGAGAGGGAGCAATTACAGGAGCAGGCGGCGGATGTCGCCCAGCTGCTGCGCGAGGTAGGAGGCGAAGCGCGCGGCGAGCGCGCCGTCGATCACGCGGTGGTCGTAGCTGAGCGACAGCGGCAGCATCAGGCGCGGTGCGAATTCCTTGCCGTTCCACACCGGCTTGGTCGCCGCCTTGGAGACACCGAGGATCGCCACTTCCGGCGCGTTGACGATTGGCGTGAACGCCGTGCCGCCGATACCGCCGAGCGAGGAGATCGAGAAGCAGCCGCCGGACATTTCGTTGGGGCCGAGCTTCTTGTCGCGCGCCTTCTTGGAGATTTCGCCGAGCTCGATGGCGAGATCCAGCAGGCCCTTCTTGTCGCAATCGCGGATCACCGGCACCACCAGGCCATCGGGCGTGTCCACCGCGATGCCGATGTGGAAGTACTTCTTGAGGATCAGCTTCTCGCCGGTTTCGTCCAGCGAAGCGTTGAACTGCGGGAACTTCTTCAGCGCCGCGACCACCGCCTTGATCTGGAACACCAGCGGCGTGACCTTGAGGTCCTTGTTCTCTTCGCCGAGCTTCTTGCGGAAGGCTTCCAGCTCGGTGATGTCAGCGTCTTCGTGCTGGGTGACGTGCGGGATCATCGCCCAGTTGCGCGCGAGGTTCGCACCGGAGATCTTCTGGATGCGAGACAGCGGCTTCTCTTCGATCGCGCCGAACTTGCTGAAGTCGACCTTGGGCCACGGCAACAGGTTGAGGCCGCCACCCGCCGCAACCGGCGCACCAGACGGACGCGCGCCCGAGGCGAGCGCGTGCTTGACGTAACCGGTGACGTCTTCGCGCTGGATACGACCACCGCGGCCCGAACCCTTCACCTGGCGGATGTCCACGCCCAGCTCGCGCGCGAAGGCGCGGATGGCCGGGCTGGCGTACGGGGCATCGCCCGGCATGACGATGCCGGCATCGAACGGCGGACGCGCCGTGGGCGCCACGTCGCCTTCCGGCGCGTTGCCCGGCAGCACGCCGCGCGGCGTCGCGATCGGCTCAGGCTTCTCTTCCACCTTGGGCGCTTCCACCTTGGTGGGCGCCGCGGCCTGGGCCGGCGCAGCGGCGGGCGCGCCACCAGCAGCCTCGACGAGGGCGATCAGGCTGCCTTCGGAGAGTTCGTCGCCGACCTTGACCTTGATCTCCTTCACCACGCCGGCGAACGGTGCGGGCACTTCCATGGTGGCCTTGTCCGATTCCAGCGTGATCAGGCTCTGGTCCTTGGCGATGGTGTCGCCGACCTTCACCAGGATCTCGATGACCGGCACGTCGCTGCTGCCGATATCGGGCACCTTCACTTCCTGCACGCCACCGCCGCCAGCGGGCGCGGCGGCCGGTGCAGCGGCCGGAGCCGGCGCAGGGGCGGACTTGGCGGGCGCTTCGGCCTTGGCCGGTGCGGCGGCGGAAGCCGGGGCCGGCGCTGGAGCGGCAGCCGTGCCTTCGGCCTCGATGATGGCGATAAGGGTGCCTTCGGACACCTCGTCACCCACCTTGAGCTTCACTTCCTTCACCGTGCCCGCGAACGGGGCCGGCACTTCCATCGTCGCCTTGTCCGACTCCAGCGTTACCAGGCCCTGTTCCTTGGCGACCTTGTCGCCCGGTTTCACCAGCACTTCGATCACCGGCACATTCTCGCTGCCGATATCGGGAACGCGTGCTTCTTTGAGGTCGGCCATGGTTTCTCCTACGGATGGCGATGGCGTGCCGTGCGGGGATGACGGCCGCGTAAGGCGTTAATCATAGCGAACGAGACCCGCTTCCGGACGCTTTTGGATCGGTTGAATGCACCATTCGCATACGTATGCAGGACTTTGGTCGAAGGTTTCGAACGAACTGTCGCAGGCATCCCGGAAACCGCGCCGCATCAAGGGTTCGGCGTGCATTCCACTTGGTCAGGTGGTCTGCTCCGGCGGGCGTGCCTGCATCAGGACGAAGTCGCGCTGCGGTGCCGCCAGGCTGATGCCTGTGGCCTCGAAGCGGTCCTTTACCGCACGCAAGAGGTCGGTCTGCGCGGCCCAGCCATCGCTGCTGCTGGTGTAGGCACGCAACACCAGGCCCACGCCGCTTTCGGTAAGGCTCTCCGTCCATACGCCCGGCGCGGGATCGCGCAGGACGCGCGGATCGGCGGCGAGCAGCTCGCTGATCACCTCCATCGCCTTGCCGATGTCGTCCTTGTAGCCGATGCGCAGTTTCACCTCGAAGCGGCGCGTGCCCAGGCGATTGAAATTGATGATGGCGTCCGACCCGATCTTGGCGTTCGGCACCACCGCCTCGCGGTTGTCCGGCAGCACCAGCTGCGTATGCATCAGGCTCAGGCTCTGCACCGTGCCCTCGACGCCGCCGGCCTGGATGTAGTCACCCACGCGGAAAGGGCGGAACACGATCAGCAGCACGCCCCAGGCGAGGTTGCTCAGCGAGCCCTGCAAGGCGAGGCCGATGGCGAGGCCACCGGCGCCCAGCGCAGCTACCAGCGGGGCGGACGGCACGCCGGCCTGTTGCAGCACCATCACGATCAGCAGCGCGATCAACACGCCGTACATGAGATTGCGCAGGAACCCGGTGAGCGTGGGGTCGACGTTGGCGCGCTGCATCGCGCGCTGCGCGACGTTGGCCAGGCGCGCGGCCAGCCAGATGCCGATCAGCAGCATCAGGAGCGCGATGATGACGTTGATGATCGTGTTGATGGCGCCTTCGGAAAGCGGCAAACGGGCCAGTAGTGCGTGCATGGATCGCGGGTCTCTCGAGGGAAAAACCCGGCGAGCCTAGCAGCCCGTCAATCAAGGTTCCGTTGCCGCGCGTATCTCGCGCGCATAAAAAAGCCGCGCCAGGGTTGGAGCGCGGCACAAGCGGGTCGTGCTGGGGAGCGTCGACCTTTCAGGATGCATGCACGGAGGTCGCCTCAATCGGCGCGTGCATGATCGGTGGCTGTAACCAGCTTCTTGTTGTCCTTGTCTTCGTGCGTGACCAGTTTCAGCCGCGAGCCGTCCTGCAGGCGGAACTGGAACTGCTGCTGCAGCTGTTCGAGCGCGCTGAACCTCGGACACAACGCGTCGGCGCGCCTGTTCAATGCATCGGAACGACCGTCGATCTCCTTGTCGATGGTCTCGTCGAGCGTATCGGCGCGCGCCTGCAGCGCGGCGACCTTGCTGTCGTCGCCGCTGAGCGCCGCCGTCACCGCGGCGCCCGCAACTTTGCCCACGAGGTCGGACACCGAACTCTGGATGCCCTGCCCGATCACGTCATCCATCTCGTGCCGCTTCCAGACACCCTTGCCCAGCGTGTCGTCGATCCGAACGAGTGCCTGCTCGCGATTCTGGTCCAGCCGCGCCACCATCTCGCGACGTTCGCCCTCGTTGTCGGCGAAAGTCATCAGCACCGTGCGCAATGCGGCAAAACCGATGGTGACGCCTTCGCGGGCGATGCCCGCCACTTCGGGCATCAGCGACCGCACGTTCTGCTCATACTGGCGCAGGCGCCCGGCATCGTCGGCGGACACCGCCACCTCGCGACCATCCACGCGCAGATGGCCGTCGTGCATGAACACATCGCCCGGATGGCCATCCGTACGGCTGAAGGCAATGCCTGCCGGCTGCACGCTCACGTCGTAATCGGTGGAGTAGCCACAGTGGACATCGTTGATCTGGTAACCCTTGGCATGGGCACCGCCGCCGATGGCCATCCCGGTGGCCATCGCGCAGGCCAGCAAAGTCATACGCATGTCAGTCGCCTCCCTGTGTCCCGTGGCCGCGCCGATACCGCGCGGTTCTCCGGCACGATGCGCCCCATGGCGAGGCGCCAGCATGGGCCAGGTGTCATGCCGTGCCATCGGTCATGGCTATGACGCAGTGCGCATAGGCAGCCCCGGACAGGCACGCTAAGTTCACCGGGTGATCGCCATGAGGGGAGTCGTGGGATGCGCGAAGGGTGGGACGTGATCGTGGTGGGCGCGGGCCTCGCAGGCCTGGTCGCCGCCACGGAGCTGACCGATGCGGGCAAGCGCGTGCTGGTGCTCGAACAGGAGCCGGAACAAAGCGTGGGAGGACAGGCGTTCTGGTCGTTCGGCGGATTGTTCTTCGTCGATTCGCCGGAACAACGGCGCATGGGCGTGCGCGATTCGCACGCGCTGGCACTGTCCGACTGGATGGGCACGGCGGCGTTCGATCGCCCTGAAGATCATTGGCCGCGCCAGTGGGCCGAGGCCTATGTCGACTTCGCCGCGGGCGAAAAACGCAGCTGGCTGCACGCCATGGGCATGCGATGGTTTCCCGTGGTCGGCTGGGCCGAACGCGGCGGCCATGGCGCGGTAGGCCATGGCAACTCGGTGCCGCGCTTTCACGTGACCTGGGGCACGGGGCCCGGCGTGATCGAACCGTTCGTGCGCCGCGCCCGCGAGGCGCAGGCCAAGGGTGCGTTGCAGTTTGGCTTTCGCCATCGCGTCGACGAACTGATCGTCGAAAACGGTGCGGTGGTCGGCGTGCGTGGCAACCGGCTGGCCCACGATGAGGTCGAGCGCGGCAAGCCGAGTTCGCGCGACGTGGTGGAGTCTTTCGAGAAGCGTGCGCAAGCGGTGATCGTCTGCTCCGGTGGCATCGGCGGCAACCATGAGCTGGTACGCAAGAACTGGCCCGCGGGCCTGGGCACGCCACCGGCGCACATGCTGTGCGGCGTGCCCGCCCATGTGGACGGGCGCATGCTCGGCATCAGCGAAAACGCTGGAGCCCGGCTGATCAATCGCGATCGCATGTGGCACTACGTGGAGGGCATCGAGAACTGGAACCCGATCTGGCCGATGCATGCGATCCGCATCCTGCCCGGACCGTCATCACTCTGGTTCGATGCCACCGGCAAGCGCCTGCCCGGCCCGCTATGGCCTGGCTTCGACACCCTTGGCACGCTCGAGCACCTGCGCCGCACCGGCCATGACTACAGCTGGTTCATTCTTGACCAGCAGATCATCCGTCGCGAATTCGCGCTGTCGGGCTCGGAGCAGAATCCGGACCTCACCGGCAAGAGCTGGCGACAGGTCGCTAAGCGAGCCATCGGCAAGGGCGCGCCCGCGCCGGTGGAGGCATTCAAGCAGCGCGGCAAGGACTTCATCGTGCGCGACACGCTGGACGAGCTCGTCGCCGGCATGAACGCATTGGCGGGCAATACGCTGATCGATGTCGCGCACCTGCGCCGCGAGATCGAGGCGCGCGACCTGCAGTTCGACAATCCCTACGCGAAGGACTCGCAGGTGATGGCCATCCACAACGCACGCCGTTACCGCGGCGACAAGCTGGTACGCGTGGCGAAACCGCATCGCATCCTCGATCCGGCCAACGGCCCGCTGATCGCTGTGCGGCTCAACATCCTCACGCGCAAGACGCTCGGCGGCCTGGAGACCGATCTCTCGGGCCGCGTGCTGGGACAGGACGGTCAGCCGCTGCCCGGCCTGTACGCCGCCGGTGAAGCCGCGGGATTCGGTGGCGGTGGCCTGCATGGGTACCGCGCGCTCGAAGGCAGCTTCCTCGGCGGTTGCCTGTTCTCCGGCCGCGTCGCCGGTCGCGCTGCGGCCGCTGCCATCGCATGAGTGTGCATGCCTTGCCGCGCATCGCCATCTATGGCGCGGGCAGTGTCGGCGGTTACCTGGGCGCGCGATTGCACGAGCACGCGCGTATTACTTTCGTGGGTCGTCGCCGCGTGACCGACGCCTGGCGACTGCATGGACTGGACTGGACCGACCTGCAAGGCCATGAAGGACACGTGGCGGGTCGCGCGCTGGATGTGCAGAGCGATCCGTTCGCCGCCGCCAAGGCACATCTCGTGCTGGTGACGGTGAAATCAGGAGCCACCGAAACCGTTGCGCGCGAGCTTGCGGGTGTGCTGGCGCCCGGCGTTCCGGTGATCAGCTTCCAGAACGGCCTGCGCAACACCGAGATCCTCCGGACGGCCCTGCCCGGCCATCCGGTGCTCGCGGGCATGGTGCCGTTCAATGTGCTGCAGACCCAGCACGGCAGTTTCCACCAGGGCTCGGGCGGCGAACTGATGGTGGCATCGCATGCCTCGCTGGCGCCGTTCGTGCCGTTGTTCGCCGCCGCGGGTTTGCCGCTCACCGTGCGCGACGACATGCCCGCGGTGCAGGCGGCAAAGCTGCTGCTCAACCTCAATAACGCGATCAACGCGCTTTCTTCCCTGCCATTGCGCGATGAGCTGTCGCAACGCAGCTGGCGCCGCTGCCTGGCACTCGCTCAACGCGAGGCGCTGGCGGTGTTCAAGGCGGCTCGCGTGCAAACCGCTCGCTTGACACCGCTACCGGCGCACTGGCTGCCACGCATTCTCGAATTGCCGGATGCATGGTTCCACCGCGTGGCCTCGCGCATGCTGGCGATCGATCCCGTCGCGCGATCGTCCATGTGGGAGGACCTTCAGCGCCATCGACCGACGGAAGTGGATGCGATCAACGGCGAGATCGTGCAACTCGCGCAGGCGCACGGCCTCGCTGCGCCCATCAACGCAACGCTGGTGGAACTGATCCATCAAGCGGAGCGCGCACCGCGCGAATGGCGCGCCAATGAACTGCTGCAGGAGCTGCAACACCGCCCCTCCCCGCTGTAGGAGCGCACCGAATGCGCGACCGCAACGCCGCACTCTCGCTGTGCGCCGTGTTGTCGCGACGTTGATCGCGCACTGGGTGCGCTGCCGCAATCTCTAGCGGCCGTGCAAGCCTCAGCCGTGCTCGGCGCCGTACAACTCGCGACGCAGGGCTCGCAACGACAGGGTCTCCCACGCAGCCACAACCACCAGCACCCATGTGGTCAGGGCCGCCAGCGCCAGCACCGACAACATCGTGGCCGGCCAGCACAGCAGCAACAGCAGTCCCAGGCCGCCCAGATGCGAGACCGGCAGGTTGGTGTGGTTGACGGTTTGCTTGAACAACGCGTTGCCCAGCAGGTAGAGCGCCGGCCCACCCAGCAGCACGGCAGCCTGCGGTCCGCTCGTCAACGCGTGCGGATGGCTGAGGGTCAACTCGTCGCCCACGGCACTGACCACGATGCCGGCCACGATCAGCAGATGCAGGTAGGTGTAGCCCAGCCGCGCCGTGCGGCCAGGGTCAGCCGATTGGCGAATGGAACGGCTGCCGCGCTCCACCGCGAGATCGAAATAGATCCACCACATCGCCACGCAGCCCACGAACGCAATGCTGAAGGCAAGCCAATCATCGGCGCCTCGCGCGCTGTCGGCGAAGCTGCTGCCCGTCACCACCACCGACTCGCCCAGCGCGATGATCACGAACAGGCTGCAGCGCTCGGCGAGATGGCCGCCTTCCACGTCCCATTCCGCCGTGCTGGAGCGCCCGAGGCCCGGCACGTAGAAATACATCGCGGGCCCGAGGTATTCGATCGCCAGCGCCACAAGCCAGCACACGAAGCGCGTCTCGCCGGACGCAAACCCGCCGGTAATCCACAACACGCCCGATACCGTCAGCCAACTGGTGATGCGATAGAAGTTGCGCCGAGCCGACACCGGCGAATGGCGCAGTGCCCACACCATGAACAACGAACGCCCGACCTGCATGAACGTATAGGCGCAGGCGAACACGATGCCGCGACTTTCAAATGCCTGGGGCAAGGCCGTGGAAAGCAGCAGGCCGGCGAACATCAGCACGAGCAGCAGCAGGCGGACGGCGAGCCGCTCGGGGTCGAGCCAGTTGGTGATCCAACCCGTGAAGATCCATACCCACCACACGGCGAGAAACAGCAGCAGCACGTGCAACGCGCCTGCGACCGTCAGGTCGTGCAGCAAAGTGTGGGAGAGCTGGGTCACCGCATAGACGAAGACCAGATCGAAGAACAGCTCGATGTTGGTGACCTTGCCATGCGCGCCGGCCTGCCGCGCACGCAACAGGCTGGGCGCATTCGATCCGGCGGCGTGGGGTACCTCTGACATGGCGCAATCTCCCCTGAAATCGCGCCTTTTATCGCATGAGCGGCGGCAGGCCGAAACCCTTGACGGCGCCGTCAATCACACCGCATGCCGACAGGAAGCGTGGTCAGCGTCCGCCATCACGGATAGCGCTGATCCGGCCATCCACCATCACGATGGTGACCACGCGATTGCCCTGACGGTACTGCCACTGCTCGCCCGAAGGCTCCGTGGTGCGGCTCGCGCGCGACTTGCGAGCGTTGCCGGCGCGACGGGTCGAGGTTGCCTTGCCGTGTGATTTATACGAAGGCTTGCCCAGCAGCTCGACTGCGCGGGTGGCGCTGTCACCCACCACCAGCACCTGACTGCCCACCCGCAACGTGCCGCTGCCGGCCTGCGCGGTGAAGGCCACCGCCAGACATATCCATCCGATGTAGCCGCGCATGACGCTTCCCTGTCCGTGATCCGCGCCCTCGCGCGGCGGAATCACACTAGCGACAGGTCAGGCCACCGCGCGAGCCGCCACGTGCCGCGCGCGGATGTAGGCGGTGCGCCCGCTCAGCGCGTGCGGTCCTCGATATCCGAGACTTTGCCGTTGATGATGGTGACGGTGACGATGTGTCCACCGTCGCGCTGGTATTGCCAGCGCTCGCCCTGGTGACCGCCGTACTCGCTTTCCACCGGCTCCTTGAAATCAGGCTGACCCAGCAACTGCATGGCGCGCACGGCGCTGTCGCCGACGGTAAGCACTTCGCTGCCAATGCGATACGTGCTGGTGGCGTGGACCGCCAGGCTCAACGACAACAGCAGGACGACCAAGAGACTGCGACGCATGAGGAACTCCTTGTCGGAAGACGAGTGGTCAGAAACCGGATCCGGGCTGCGCCAGATAGGCCTGCTCGGCATCGGTGTCGGGCCTGCCAAGCACGGCATTGCGGTGGGGAAACCGGCCAAAGCGCTCAATGACGTCGTGGTGGCGCCGCGCATAATCAAGGAAATTCTCGAACTGCGCACGCTGCCCTGCGGGAAGCGGGTCCACCAGGCGTTCGAACAGCTGCACGCAATGGCGCTGCAGCGCCAGGTTCTCGGCATGTTCGAGCGGCAGATAGGCGAACAGGCGCCGCAAGGGCGCGAGCCGCTGATCGTCGCCGCGGGCGATGCCGGCGAGCGCCAGCGCCTGCGCCTTCGCATCGTAGGCCCAGGCCCGGGCGTCGTCGCGGTAGATGTTGCGGCTGAACTGGTCGAACACGATCAACAACGCCAGCCAGCCCTTCGGCGTGGCGGACCAGCCATCCAGTTCGCCATCGGCAGCCGCCTTCAGGGTGGCACCGAAGCGTTCGCGCACATGCGCGTCGAACGCGTTGTCACGATCGAACCAATGCACCTCGGCGGCAGGATCGAACCAGAACCCCAGCACCTCGTCCGGCGTTGGCATACCTGCAGGCCCCCTGTTGGCTTGAGTGATGTGTCGTCAGGCGTGATGCGTGCCGGCGAGGCAATGCATGTCGCGATGGATGCTGTGCAGTCGCGACAGCTGCACGCCCAGTGCATGTGCCGAATCCCGCGGGGCGTGCGCCATCTGTTCCTCGAATCGATGCAGCAGCCCGCACTCGTTGCGCGCCAGCGAGCGCACCCACGCCGAGTCACGATTGGACGACATGCCGGCCGTCCATTCCGCGAGCGTGCTGCGGATGGCGCCCGCCAGCGTGCCATGCCGGGCCGGCGTCAAACCGCAGGCGTGGGCCTGCAGCTGCAGATCGTCGATCAGCAGGTCCAGCGTGTGCAGGTTCTCCGCCAGCAGGGCCTGCAGGCCGGGTTCGCGCACTTGCGCCAGCGCGCGGCGATACAGATCCCGGTCGTCGATGCCGCGGCGGATCAGGGCGTTGTAGCGCGGTACTCGAGCGTGCGACACGAGGTCGCCTCCTATGAAAACTGCGGATTACGAGCTGATCCTCTTCCTTCGGCGCTTAGCAGAAGGTTAATCCGGGGTATGCGCAACGTAGCGCTCAGGCGGCGTTTTATTGGCCTAGCTGCAACAGATTGAGCGGCTGCCCGCCACTTCCGCGAATGTCCTGCTGCAGCTCCGCGAGCCGCTGTATGGAAGGACAAAGCGCCTGGATCTGCGGCGTCAGGGCCTGCATGCGCTGTTCCAGGCGCGGCCGCAGCTGGGTGGTCAGGTCCGCCGCGGTGTCACGCAGGTTGGCCGCCGCCTGCAGATCGCCCGTCATCGCCGCATTCATCGCCTGTTGCCCCAGATCGTTCGCCAGCAACGGCATCAGGTCGGAGGCGACCTGGTTCGCGTATTCATCGGCCAGATTGCCTTGCCAGTCGTGCGTGCTGTTGCTGGCGGCAAGACGTTGCTTGAGTTCCGCAGCGCGGGCGGCCACGCGGCGATCCAGTTCTGCGCGTGTATCGGGGCTCAAGGAAAGGCGTGCGCCTTCGTCATGCATGGCCGATACCAGCAGATCCACGCCCTTGGTGGCGACACCCTTTACGCGAGGCACCAGGGCGCGCAGCTCACGCTCGAACAGCGCGAGCCGATCCTGCTCGTCGGGCCGCAGGGATGCCGCGGCGCCATCGGTGCGCAGATGCCCGTCCCTGAGCTCCACCTGGCGCGGCATCGATTGCGGTCGATCGAACAACAGGTGATCGGGCGTCACCGTCAGGTCATAGCTGCTGGTGGCGTGGCAGGTGGTGGCCAGGTCCTGCGCATGGGCGGCAAAGCCCGCGAGGGCCACGGTCAAGGCGAGGAACAGACGGCGGTACATGGAATGCCACGGCAGCAGACGGTGGCGCACCGATAACCCGCCAGGCGGCAACCGGGGCTGAATCAGCGCGATGACCGCTTCCGGGGAAGCTCATGGAAACCCGCCTTCACCGAGGGCCGCGCCAGCCACCAGGCCAGCCACAACAGCACCGGCACAGCCGCCGCCTTGGCCGCCATGGCAATCACGAACGAGCGGCGCACGTGGTCCAGCGCCTGCAGGGAGGCCGGATCCAACGGGGCCTGGGCGTTGGTCATCGCGACGCCCTGACTGAATTCCCGCCATTGCGAGAGCAGCATCAGACCGCCAACCACGCCCCAGCCCAGCGCCAGCAGGATCGACGCCACCTGCAAGGCGGGGCGCGCCCACGCCTGGCGCAGTATGGCGCCGGCGCAGATCACCACGATGCCAAACGCGATCACGAAGTAGCCAACGTCCCATGCGAGGATTTTCCGAAGCTGGAACGCATCGCTGTCGTTCCCGGGCGGCAGCTGTTTCAGCACGCCCCACACCTGCTCACCGTGCACCGCGTACTGCAGGCAACCATAGGCCGCGAGCAGCAGCATCAACCAGGCCACGATGCGCCAGAGCGCGAAGCCATCTGCATGTCCGGCGCCCCGCATTTTCAGCAACATCAGGACGACGCCTTGAGCGAGGCGAGATCGGCCAGCACCTGGCCGGCATTCTTCTCCGGATCCACGTCCTGGTAGACCTTCGCCACCTTGCCGTTGGGGTCGATCAGGAAGGTCGTGCGGCGGGCGTACTTGAAGCCGATCTTGGAGGCCAGCACGCCATAGGCCTGTGCCGTGGTGCTGTCGGCGTCGGACAGCAGCGGAAACGGAACGTGGTATTTGGCGGCGAAATCCGCGTGCGACTTCACGTCGTCCAGACTGACGCCGAGCACGTCGGCGCCGGCCTGGCGCAGTTTGGCGACGTCATCGCGAAAGGTGCACACCTCGGTGGTGCAGCCGGGCGTGAAATCCTTGGGGTAGAAGTACAGCACCACCCAGCGCCCCCGATGGTCCGCCGGCGTGTGCCATTTGCCGTTCTGGTCCTGCAGACGGAACGCCGGCGCCGGCTGACCGACCTGCGGCAGGACGGATGCCTCATCGGCCTGTACCGGGACGACAAGGCCCAGCGTCAGCACCAACAACAGCAGCAGCGAAAGACATCGCATGACCACACTCCGGATCAATAAAAACCGGTGCAGTGTACGTCACGCCGGCAAAACAAAGGGCGCCTCGCGGCGCCCTTTGTCCTGGTACTCAGGACACTCAGCGACGGGTGATGCTGAAGGCACCCACCGAGACGCCGAGGTTTACGCCTTCGCCACTGCCGTGCAATGCCAGCGACGTCGTGCCCTTGGTCAGCACCTGGGCCTCGCCGCTCTTGACCACGCCAGCCTCGGCGCCGGCCTGCGCATAGTCACCGAACACATCGTCGATGCTGCGCACATGGGTGATGTCACCCTTGCCATTGTCGATGCGGTACTTGCCGGCGGTCAGGCCGCCGCCGTTCACCGTGATCTTCACGTTGGCGCGCTGGCCGTTGCTGCACACCACCGTACCGCTGCCTTCCGCGTGTTTGTAGATGATCGACCAACCCGAAAGGCTGAAGCTCAGGTCACACTTCACTTCGGCTTCGGCAGCCCGCGCAGTGCTCACCGGCAGCGCCGTGGTCACGCCGGCGCAAGCCAGCACCAAAGCTGCCATTACGAACGTACGCTTCATCATCGTGTTCTCCTTGGCTATGAACTTGAAAGTCCGGTTGCCATTGTCGACAGGCTTGCTGAACGAAATGGCATGCGCACCGAAGGCCGTTCATCCTCCGCTGCCTTCGTGAATATGGCGTGCAAACTCTGGTTGATGCTCCACTAACAAAGTCCCGAGCACACTGAAGGCCAAGGAAACAGCGAGGACGCAGCCATGAAAAACGGGATCTCCCTGATATTCATTGCGGCATGGGCATTGGTCGGCAGCGGACCAGTCCTGGCGCAGTCGTCTACCTCCACCACACCCAAGAAAACCCGAACGGTATGCGAGGACGTCGTGGTGCAGGACCAGCCTGACGACAAGCACCAGATCGCAGGCATGGCGATCGGGGGCGTGGCGGGCGGACTGCTGGGCCACCAGGTCGGCGGCGGCAAGGGTAAGACGATCGCTACCGTGGCGGGCGCGGCGGGCGGCGCGTACGCTGGCAAGAAAATCCAGGAAAACCAGCAGTCGAAGAACACTCACGTCGAGCGCCGCTGCCATGAGGTTTCCGACTGAGCGCTTTGCCAGCCCAAGCCAAGGGGGTACGCATGCTGAAGTATTCGCTGGTCGGCTACGACGGCTCCGCTTCTTCACAGCGGGCCGTCCGGTTTGCCGCCGAACTGGCCCGCGCCAGCGGCGGACGCATCCGCGTCGTCTCCGTGCTGCAGATGACCGAGGGTAGCGCCGATACCTGCGCACTGATGATGACCGACCCCGGGGCAAGCAAATGCTCGCGGTTGCTCGCCGAAGTGAAGGACCTGGTACCCGACTCGGCTTCCCTGATCGATGCCGAGGTCGTGCGCGGCAGCCCCGGTGATGTGCTGCTGGAACAGGTACGTCGGCACAGCATCGATCACATCGTGATCGGCCACACCGAGCGCGGCGCGCTTGCCCGTTGGCTCCTGGGATCGGTGTCCGGTGACGTGCTGCAGCGTTCCCACGTGCCGGTCACCGTGGTGCGCTGAAACCTCGTCTTTTCTCCACTCGTTGCCTCCGGGTCGGCGCGCGTTAATCCCGCGCAGCCTTCCGGTCGTATGCTGTTGTCACATAATCGTCATGCCGGCCGGTGCTGCGCCCCGCGGCGACCGTCCAAATCGCACAGGAATGCCCGCGTGAGCTACACCACTTCGTTGCCCTGGACCCTGGAAAGCCTGGATTTCAGCCGTATCGAATTCCAGCGGATACGTCAGAACGAGGACCTGTTCTTCCTGCTGTGCAGTGCCTCTTTCGTGGAAAGCGGCTCGGACCTGTACACGCACAACCTCGTCGACCATTTCGCCGGTGATGAGGAATTGCAGACCTGGTTGAGCCAGCACTGGGAGCACGAAGAGCTGCAGCACGGCCGTGCACTGGCCACCTACGTGAAAACCGTCTGGCCGGAGTTCGACTGGGACCGCGGCTTTGCGTCGTTCTGGAACGAGTATGGCGCGATGTGCACCAACGAGCAGCTCGAAAGCAGCCGCGGCCTGGAACTGGCCGCCCGCTGCGTGGTGGAAACCGGTACGGCCAGCCTGTATCGCGCGCTCAACGACATCACCGACGAGCCGGTGCTCAAGCAGCTCACCAACCACATCAAGAGCGACGAGGTGCGGCACTTCAAGCACTTCTACCAGCACTTTCGCCTTTACCGCGAGCGCGAAGGCTTCGGGCGCTACAAGGTGTTCCGCGCGATTCTTCGTCGCGTCAATGAGATCAAGAGCGAGGACAGCGACGTTGCGCTGCGCCATGTGTTCAACCAGTGCTATCCGCAGCACAAGGACAACGAGGCGGAGTTCCGCCGCGTGACGGGACGGGCGCAGGCGCTGTTGCGCCGGAACATTCCGGCCGAGATGACGGTGAAGATGCTGCTGAAGCCGCTGGATCTACCGGCGCGGTTGCAGAGTGCGATGGAGAGGCCGCTGGCGAAGATCGCGGAGAAGTTGTTTTTGCATTGATCGCGATCGACGCTCAACGCTCATCTTTTTGTAGGAGCGTACCCTGTGCGCGATTGCCTTTCGCCGCAATCTCCACACTATCGCCGCTCTTTAATTGTGGGAGCGCACCCTGTGCGCGACAGTCTTTTGCGGTGAGCTGCATGCTTTCGATTTTGCTTGAACGCGAGGTGTGGCCTTCGGTTGCCATGCTGCCGCGAGCATGCCGCTTACGACCGAAGGGAGTCCCTGTGGGACGCAGCGGGCGTTTCGATCGTCTGCCGACGACGCGAAGCTAGTCCCTGTGGGACGACGCAAAGCTAGTCCCTGTGGGACGACGCGAAGCTAGTCCCTGTGGGACGACGCAAAGCTAGTCCCTGTGGGACGACGCAAAGCTAGTCCCTGTGGGACGACGCAAAGCTAGTCCCTGTGGGACGACGCAAAGCTAGTCCCGTGGGACGCTCGAGTCACTTTTCTTTTGCTGGCCCACGCACGCGTTTTTTGCGTGCGAACGGCGAAGCCGGCCCGCACGCGGGGAGGCGCCATGGATGGCGCCGGCTTTGAGGAGCGAGGAAGGGCGGAGGGCGGAACGCCCGGAGTCAAAGTCCCACGGGATTAGCTTCGCGTCAAAAAGTAACCCAAAGAAAACGGCCTTGAGAGCCAAGGCTCATAGCAGTCCGAGGAATAGAAGCGTCGGATGACTGAGGCCAGTCGGGACACGCTCGTTACTACCTCGCACGGAGCGGCTACACTGCAACGCGTCGTAGCGAAGAGGACTTAAAGCAGCTTCGCTGGACGGCGAGGAAATCTTGGGGTGCCGCCGCGCTATCCCCCTCTCCCCTCCGGGGAGAGGGCTGGGGTGAGGGGCCAATCTTGCGGTCACCTTCACCCTGCCCCACTTGCCGACTTCACTTCGCCGGCCGCTGCATCTCCTCCACTTCACGCGGCTTGCCCTGCTGCGGCTCGTTGAGCTTGGCGATGTCGACGGGGCGGATCTGCTTGATGAAGCATGGGGCGTCGGCGTTGCCGGTGATGACACGGTCGAAGCGGGCGGACACTTCGCTGACGCTCGAGGTCAGGCCGATGTGGTTGGTGAATTGCAGGTTGTGGCATTTACCGTCCAGGTCCAGCAGCCATGCTTCGTTGGCACGCGTATAGACGGCCAGCTGGTCGTCGCTCAGCGGCTCCCACGACCACAGGCTGAAGTAATGGAAGCTCTGCACTGGCGCACCCGCCGCGGCGGCATAGGCCTGCTGGCGTGCGTTGAGGCGCGCGGTGTACTCCTGGCCTACGCGGGCGCAGGCGCCGAGCAGCAGTGCTGCGCCGATGATCAGAAAGGGTTTGACGGCCATGACGGCGTACTCGTGTGGGGATGCATGGCACAACGCGCGAACGCGGTGCGCGTGGACGGTCTACTTCTTCTTCGCCTGCTTGGAAACGGGCTGCCATTTGGCCGGATCGAAACCGCCCACTTCGTACACCAGGGTGATCTTCTTCTCGCCGTCCTGCATGGTCACGTCCATGGTGATCTTCTTTGCCTTTTCCATCTGCGCGATGAAACCCTTGTCATCCTTGAACAGCAGGGCCGGCTCGCCGGTGGAGGGTGCGAACGCACCGATGCTGCCCGGCTTGCCGTCAAAGGTGGCCTTGATCGAACACACGCCCTTGCACACGAAACCGTGGCTGCCACCGGTGTTGTAGAGGAAGACGTTCTGCCCCCAGTCGGTATGGCGGCGCAGGATCAGGTTCACGCGGTTTTCGGCAGACGCCTGACTGTTGGTGATGGTCGCGGTGGACTGCGTGCCGCCCTGCATCGGCGACACCTGGTATAGCCACAGGCCGGCGAGGCGGTTCTTCTCGCTGTTTTCCTTGTAGCGCTGCTCGATGCCCGGCAGGCTCTGCTGCACTTCCTTGGCCGCATCGCTGTTCGGATAACGGCTGACGATCTCCTTGCCCATGGTCACCGCCATTTCATCGTTGCCGATGCGAAGCAGCTGACGATAGGTGTCCAGCTTCTGAGCGGAGTCGTCCGCGGGCGCCTGCGCCTGCGGTGATGCCGGCGCCTGGTCGCCCGACTGGGAGCATGCAGCCAAGGCGAGAGCCATGCAGAAAGAGGTGCCGACGAGGCCAGGACGAGGCAGGTTCATGGGCGAGGCGTCCGGTAAAGGGAAGGTGTTTAGAGTGGAACGGTGGGGCGGGCGAGCGCAACTGTTGGCTTCGTGACGATAGAAACGCCCCAAGGCACGAACAGCCCGCGTGTACTGCCCAAGGATGAGCCTGATGCGCCGCGGTCGCGCTCTGGGTGCGCTCCTACAGAGGGCTTTGGTGTCACGCACCGACCGGAGTTTCACCGAAGCGTTCGCGCAGTTGCGTCCGGTAGCGGCGGCTGCACGGAATGCTGGTGCCGTCTCGCATGGTAAGGCGGGCATCGCCGGTTTCCAGCGGCTCGATCTCGGACAGATGGTCGAGATTGATCAGATGGCTGCGATGCACCCGCAGGAAACGCGCGGGGTCGAGCCGATCCTCGATGCCTGCCATGGTGGCCCGCAAGGGGTAATCGCGGCCGCGCACATGCAGGTTCACGTAGTTGCCCGAGGCCTGCAGCCATTCGATGTCACGCGCGGCCACCAGGAATTCCTTGCCGAGCTTGCGCACCAGAAAGCGTTCCGGGCGTTCCACGGGCTCCACCGGCGGGCCTTCGTCCGGCTCGGCGAGCAGGCTGGCCTCGCCCTGCAAGCGGCGCACAAAGAATCCGTAGAAGGAGATCAGCGCCACGAACAACAGATAGGTGCGGAAGTCCTTCAGGTATTCGTAGAAGAGCTCCACCGGCACGTCACCGAACCGGTAGTGGCTGCCCATGGCCTGATAAGCCAGCATGCGCAGGCCGACCATGCTGCCGACATGGACGAGGCAGAACGGCACGGTCAGCAGCGCATGCACCTTGAGGTTTTGCCGCCAGGTATCGAAGCGCATCGGCCAGCGCCGGGTGGCCCACACCACGAAGGGGACCAGCGCAAGGATCACCAGGCTGCTGCTGGCCTCCCATATCCAGGGTTCCAGGCTCGAGGCGCCACTGCGGTGATAGACATGGTCGAACCAGGACACCAGTCCGTTGAAGAGGGTGTTCCCGGCGAGCATGACGACCCAGAAGCCCACCTCGAAGGGCCGGCGCCAGCGCTGGAAATCCCGATAGTCCAAACCCGTCCGTGTCGTCATGGCCTGGATTCTACGTGGACATGGCGTCGGCGCCGCATGTTCGTCCCTGCGTGACCGCCGTTCGTCCCCGCTCCCCGGCAATCAATCACTTGGCGGCGGACGGAGGCGGGGTCACGGGCCAGCATGTGACCGTCCCGCCATCGGAGCCCGTCCATGAACCGCCGCCACGATATCGACGCCCTGCGCGTCCTGGCCTTTGGCCTGCTGATCCTCTACCACCTGGGCATGCTCTACGTGGGCGACTGGGGCTTCCATCTCAAGAGCCATTACCTCGCCGGCTGGCTGCAGTACCCGATGCTTTTCCTGAACCGCTGGCGGATGGACCTGCTGTTCCTGATTTCGGGCTTGGCTGTCCACTTCCTGCGCGGTCGCCACGCACTGCCGGTGGTGGCCTGGAGGCGCACCGTGCGATTGCTGGTGCCGCTGTTGTTCGGCATGGCGGTGGTGATCCCTATCCAGCCCTACGTGCAGGGCGTGGACAATGGCTTGGTGGCACCGGGCTTCGGCGCGTTCCTGCTGCGCTATTGGACCGGCGGTCCATGGCCTGCGGGTGCCTTCGACGGCTGGCAGTTCGGCGTCACCTGGAACCACCTCTGGTACCTGCCCTACGTATGGGTCTACACCCTGGTGCTGCTGGCGCTGATTCCCCTGCTGGAATCGCCGCTGGGGCAACGCGCTGTCGCTGCCTGCCGGCGTTTGCGTGGTGCGACGCTGTTGTGGCTGCCCGCCGTTCCGCTCATGGTCTACTCGGCGCTTCTCGCCGGTCGCTTCCCGCAGAACCATGCGCTGCTCAACGACTGGCACGCGCATGCGCAGTACGGCACCGTGTTCTTCTACGGCTATCTGCTCGGCACGCGTGGCATGCTGTGGGACGAACTGGCGCGGCTGCGTCGTGCTTCACTCACCGCGGCGTTGCTGTGTTTCGCCGCGTTCCTCTGTCTCGATCGATTCATGGATGCTACGTCGCTGGCGCCCACCGCCATGGCGATCGTGCACGGCGTGCTGCGCGTGCTGAACTACCTCTATGCCTGGACCGCCATCGCCGCCGTGCTGGGCTGGGGACACCAGTACCTCAACCGCCCGTTCTCGTGGCTACCCTATGCACGCGAGGCCGTGTTCCCGTGGTACGTACTGCATCAGAGCATCATGCTGGCCGCCGCCTATTGGTTGATACCGCTGCGCCTGGGTGCGCTGCTGGAGCCGCTGCTGGTGCTTGCCTGCACGGTCGGCGGTTGCGCCTTGCTGCACGAATACGTCATCCGGCGCTCGCGCTGGCTGCGGCCTCTGTTCGGGCTCGACGCAGCGCCCCGCGTACCGCTCGCCGCGCACACCCTCGGCTTGGACGGGCAGGCGCAGCGCGCCTGAAGGCGTGGGCAGCGAGTCGTCAGTGCTCGCTGCCCATCGTGGAATCCAGGTGTTCGACGCGGCGGATGTCGCCGAGCCAGACGTAGCAACTCCAGTCGGGAACGTCGGGCCGCTCCAGCCGGACCACGCCGTTGATGCCTTCATTCTCCTGGCCGTCACGGAACAATTGCACGTTGGGCCGTTCGGACACGACACCATCGTAGGCGCTGCCGTCCTTGAGCAACAAAACGACGTGCCCATTCGTCGGCAGCTCCTGTACCAGCGATTCCAGACGACGGATATGGACAGGATCGGTATAGACACGTTCGGCAAACCGGCCCATGCAGCACCTCGCGACTTGTATCACCGGCTTCCACGCTAGAGACCACCTCGGCAAGGCCAGGTCAAAGACCGGGGAGACCGGTGTGAAAGCGCTGAACCTTGCCCAACCGCTTCCGCCACCGATAATGCCGGGGTCCTGCCAGGAATCCCCATGTCCTCTCCCCCTTCGCCTGCGGCGGATGCCCTGCGTTCGCATCCCGCCTTCGTACAGTTCTGGTTCGCGCGCATCTGTTCGGGCTTCGGCTTCCAGATGCTGTCCGTTGCCGTCGGGTGGCAGGTCTATGCCATTACCGGGCGCGCGCTCGACCTGGGCCTGATTGGCCTTGTGCAGTTCATCCCGTCGGTTCTGCTGGCGTTGCCAGCGGGACACGTCGCCGACCAGTTCGAGCGTCGTCGCATCGTGCTGCTCGGACAGATCGTCGACATGCTGGCGATCGCCGTGCTTGCCGTCATCAGCGTCATGCATGTCGCCAACGAGCTGGCCATTCTCGCCCTGGTGTTCGTCATCGGTATCGCCAAGGCGTTCGAGTTTCCGGCGATGCAGTCGATGCTGCCCGCACTGGTGCCGACCTTCGTGCTGCCGCGCGCCATGGCTGCCAGCGCATCGGCAGGACAGGCCGCCATGATCATGGGGCCCGCCATTGGCGGCCTGCTCTACGTGGCCGGCCCTGGCGTGGTCTACGCGTTGTGCGCCCTGCTCTATCTCATCGCCGTACTGTTGATGGCGCACCTGCGCTACGAGCAGGCGCAGCCAAGGCGCGAGCCGGCAACGCTCAAGACATTGTTCGCCGGTGTGCATTTCATCCGCGCACGACCTGATGTGCTGGGCGTGATCTCGCTGGACCTGTTCGCCGTGCTGCTCGGCGGCGCCACCGCCCTGCTGCCGATCTTCGCCAAGGATGTGCTGCATACCGGCCCGTGGGGCCTGGGCCTGTTGCGTGCGGCGCCCGCCGTGGGTGCCTTGCTGATGTCGTTGTGGCTGGCACGGCACAACATGGAGCGGCGCGTGGGCCCGATCATGTTCGCGTCAGTGGCCGGCTTCGGCCTGGCGACGCTGGTGTTCGCCGTCTCTACCGTGTTGTGGCTGTCGCTGGTGGCCCTGTTCGCGCTGGGCGCCTTCGACATGGTGAGCATGGTGATTCGCGGCGCGCTCGTGCAGTTGGACACGCCTGATGACATGCGTGGCCGCGTCAGTGCCGTGAATGCCATCTTCATCAACACGTCCAACCAGCTTGGCGAATTCGAATCCGGCGTGCTGGCCGCCTGGGTCGGCGCGGTGAACTCCACCGTCATTGGCGGCATCGGCACCTTGGTGGTGGTGGCACTGTGGATGGCCATGTTCCCCACGTTGCGCAGGCGCCAGCGGCTGCATTCGGAGCCGGCGGCCTCGTGAATGGGAAGCTGCAAGCTGCGGCCTCGATCAGCTGAACGTCCCGCCAGGTCTTGAGCGGGGTCCGCGCTTACGGCGGGGCGCTCTGGCGTGAGTCGAAATGGCCTGCATTGCGGCGGCCGCCAATTTCGGCGCAATGGCGGTGCGTACGCCTGAAGCGTTGCGTCGCGATGGCCCTGCTGCTTGACGGACGTCATGGCCGCCTCGTGGGGACTTCCTAGCATGCGAAGGCTCACCGCCCTTGCACGGATGGTCTTCTCCGCATGAATGTCGATATCGTGGTGGTTGGCGCCGGCCCTGCCGGCCTCTGCTTTGCGCGCGCGCTGGCCGACAGCGGGCTCAGCATCATGGTGATCGAACGGCAGCCGCTCAGCGCTTTGCGCGAACCGGCTTTCGATGGACGCGAGATCGCCCTTACCCAACGCTCCGTGCGCATCCTGCGCCAGCTTGGCCTGTGGGACCGCCTGGGGGCATCGGACATCTCGCCGCTACGCACCGCACGCGTGCTCAATGGCCGGTCGCTGCACGGGCTCAGCGTGCTCCCCACCGGCATCGGGGATGGCGAACTGGGTTTCCTGATACCCAACGACCGTATTCGTCGCGCTGCCTACGCCTGCGTGGAACAGGAACCGCGCATCACGCTGGTCAGTGACACGGCGGTGAGCGCCGTTTCGTTGTCCGACGGCATGCCGCATCTGCAACTCGCCGATGGCAGCAGCGTCACCGCCCGCCTGGTGGTCGCAGCCGACAGCCGTTTCTCGTCGTTGCGTCGCGATGCCGGCATCGCGGTGGACATGCATGACTTCGGCAAGACCATGCTGGTGTGCCGCATGGCCCTGGAGAAGCCCCACGACGGCGAGGCGCTGGAATGGTTCGACCACGGCCAGACCATGGCGTTGCTGCCGCTGCACCATGGCGAGGCATCCGTCGTGCTCACCTTGCCGGGCCACACCATGAAGTCGGTAATGGCCCTCGACGACGCGCAGTTCAATGAGGACATGCGCCGCCGCTTCGATGGCCGCTTCGGCGCGATGAGCCTCACCAGCACGCGCCACACCTATCCGCTCGTGGCCACTTACGCGCACCGGTTCATCGGGCCGCGGCTGGCACTGATCGGTGACGCGGCGGTAGGCATGCATCCGGTCACCGCACATGGTTTCAATCTCGGCCTGCTCAGCGTCGACACCTTGGCTGGACAGATTCGCCGCGCGCGCACCGCCGGCCAGGATTTCGCCGCGCCTCGCGTGCTCCAGCGTTACGAAAGGGACCATCGCGTAGCGACCTTGCCGCTGTATTTCGCCACGCAGGCCATCGTCAAGCTTTACACCGACGACCGGCTGCCGGCACGCGTGGCACGCACGGCCTTGCTGCGCGCGGCACAGGCCACCCCGCCGTTCCGTCGCACGCTGGCGCGCATGCTCGCGGCCCAAGGCCGCGACGAACAGATGCCGCCCATGTCCGGATGAACGGCGACGGTCGTTGTTTACGCGTCACTCACGTCGCCGCTGGCAACGTTGGCTTTCATTCTGCGAGGAGCACGCCATGGGCCGACCCTACGACATCGAAAACACCGTCAATGGCGTTCGCGAACGGGTAGGCGATCGCATCCGGCACTATGCGGACGAAGCCGCCGACCGGGCGGACGACCTGATGGAACGCGGGCGCGACGCGCGCCGCCGCTTCGGACGCAACCGCAACACGTATGCTCGCCGCATCGGGCACGCTGCGGAAGACTTCGCTGACGAAGCCAACTACCAGTATCGCCGACTGCGCCGCCACGTCTCGCGGCATCCGGTCGCGACCACGGCGATCGTGGCCGGCACGGTCGGCGCGTTCTTCCTGCTGCGGCATTTGTTCCGCAACCAGGATGACGATTGAGTACCTCTTTCCGGCCATAAAAAAACCCGCCGCCTGGCGGGTTTTTTATGGCGTACGGAACGGGCAGACGGGGAGCTGTTCGTTGGAGCAAGCCGTGAGCAGAGTCTGCCGCAAGAGTTGCCCTCACCCTGGCCCTCTCCCCGGAGGGGAGAGGGAGAAGACGCGCCGTACCCATGCATTCCTCGCCATCCAACGAAGCTGCTTTAAGTCCTCTCGATCGCGCACTGGGTGTGCTCCTACAAAAGATGGAGCGCACTGGCCAAAAAAAAGGCCCGCTGGATCGCAGCGGGCCTTCTCATCCTGCTTCCTCACCCAGAGGGGAGGAGAGCAACGAACATCAAACCGTCAGCGGGTTCGGCTTGTCCGGATCGAGCTTGTAGGTCTTGATGGCGCGAGCGACATCCTTCGCGTTGACCTTGCCATCCTTCGCCAATGCAGCCAGCGCGGCGTGCGCGATCCAGTAGCGATCGACTTCGAAGAAGCCGCGCAGATGTTCGCGGGTGTCCGAACGACCGAAGCCGTCGGTGCCCAGCACCGTGTAACGCATGCCGTCCGGCATGAAGGCGCGGATCTGGTCGGCGAACTCACGCACGTAGTCGGTGGCGGCGATCGCCGGACCCTGGCGGCCCTGCAGCAGGCCGGTGACGAACGGCACGCGCTGTTCGGCTTCCGGGTGCAGGCGGTTCCAGCGCTCGGCGTCGAAACCGTCGCGACGAAGTTCGCTGAAGCTGGGGCAGGACCAGATGTCGGCGGTGACGCCGAAGTCCTTCTCCAGCAGTTCGGCAGCGGCGATCACTTCGCGCAGGATCGTGCCCGAACCCATGAGCTGCACGCGCGGTTCGCCCTTCTTCGGCTTGCCGGCGTCCTTGAACAGGTACATGCCCTTGATGATGCCTTCCTCGACGCCCTGCGGCAGGTCGGGGTGGCTGTAGTTCTCGTTCATCACGGTGATGTAGTAGTAGACGTCTTCCTGCTCCTGCACCATGCGACGGGTGCCGTCCTGCAGGATCACCGCGATTTCATAGGAGAACGTCGGGTCGTACGACTTCACGTTCGGAATCGCACCGGACAGCAGGTGCGAATGGCCGTCCTCGTGCTGCAGGCCTTCGCCGTTCAGCGTGGTGCGGCCAGCGGTGCCGCCGATGAGGAAGCCGCGCGCGCGCATGTCGCCGGCCGCCCAGGCCAGGTCGCCGATGCGCTGGAAGCCAAACATCGAGTAGTAGATGAAGAACGGCAGCATCGGCTGGTTGCTGATGCTGTAGCTGGTGGCCGCGGCCATCCAGGCGGCCATGCCGCCGGCCTCGGAGATGCCTTCCTGCAGCACCTGGCCCTTCTGGTCTTCGCGGTAGTACAGCAGCTGGTCGGCGTCCTGCGGACGGTACTTCTGGCCGAACGGCGCGTAGATGCCGATCTGGCGGAACATGCCTTCCATGCCGAACGTGCGGGCTTCGTCGGCCACGATCGGCACGATGCGCTCGCCGATCTGCTTGTCGCGCAGCAAGAGGTTCATGCCGCGCACCAGCGCCATGGTGGTGGAGATCTCGCGCTCGCCGGTGCCGTTGGTGATCTGCGTGAACGCCGAGAGATCCGGCGCCTTGAGCTTCACGTCGGTCTGGCGGCGACGCTGCGGCAGGAAACCGCCCAGCGCGCGGCGACGCTCCATCATGTACTGCACTTCCGGCGAATCCTTGCCCGGGTGGTAGTACGGCACCTCGGCCAGCTTGTCGTCCGACACCGGGATGTTGAAGCGGTCGCGGAAGTGGCGCACGGCGTCGGCGTCCAGCTTCTTCTGCTGGTGCGTCGGGTTCTGCGATTCGCCGGCCGAGCCCATGCCGTAGCCCTTCACCGTCTTCGCCAGGATCACCGTGGGCATGCCCTTGGTGTTCACCGCCTGGTGATAGGCCGCATAGACCTTGTGCGGGTCATGGCCGCCGCGGTTCAAGCGCCAGATGTCGTCGTCGGACAGGTTGGCGACCATCTCGCGCGTTTCGGGGTACTTGTTGAAGAAATGCTCGCGTGTGTACGCGCCACCGAAGGCCTTGCACGCCTGGTACTCGCCGTCGACGGTTTCCATCATCAGCTTGCGCAGCACGCCCTTGGTATCGCGGGCGAGGAGCGGATCCCAGTAGCTGCCCCAGACCACCTTGATGGCGTTCCAGCCGGCGCCGCGGAACACGCCTTCCAGTTCCTGGATGATCTTGCCGTTGCCGCGCACCGGACCATCCAGGCGCTGCAGGTTGGCATTGATCACGAACACCAGGTTGTCCAGGCCTTCGCGGCCGGCCAGCGAGATGGCGCCGAGCGACTCGGGCTCGTCAGTTTCACCGTCGCCCATGAAGCACCAGATCTTGCGATCGGTCTTCGGCATCAGGCCGCGGTTTTCCAGGTACTTCCAGAACTGCGCCTGGTAGATCGCCTGGATCGGACCCAGGCCCATCGACACCGTCGGCACCTGCCAGTAGTCCGGCATCAGCCAGGGATGCGGGTATGAGGACAGGCCGCGGCCGTGGCCGGCCACTTCCATGCGGAACAGGTCGAGCTGCTCCTCGGAGATGCGGCCTTCCAGGAAGGAGCGCGCGTAGATGCCCGGGCTGGAGTGGCCCTGGTGGAACACCAGATCGCCCGGATGGTCGGCGCTCGGCGCGCGCCAGAAATGGTTGAAGCCCACGTCATACAGCGTGGCCGAGGACGCGAAGCTGGCGATATGGCCGCCCAGTTCGCCCGGCTTGCGGTTGGCGCGCACCACCATGGCCATCGCGTTCCAGCGGACCAGCGTGCGGATGCGCCATTCCATCGCCGCGTCGCCGGACATCTTGGCTTCGTTCGCGGGCGAGATGGTGTTGACGTATTCGGTGGTCGGGTTGAACGGCAGGTAGCCGCCGGCCCGGCGCGTCGAATCGACCATCTTCTCCAGCAGGTAATGCGCGCGCTCGGTGCCGTCGTGATTGATGACCGCATTGAGCGATTCGACCCATTCCTGGGTTTCGGTGGGGTCGAGGTCCTGTTGAAGGATGTCGTCGAGCTGATCCATGGGGAACTTCTCTCCGCGGCGCCCGGGGGTTGGCGCGGCTATAGGTGGACACCTCCGGCGCGGGAGGCGGGAAACCCTCTGAGTGTAGCTCCGGCGGGGTTTTTCGCCAATTGGATCGAGACAATACGGGGGCGCATGGGGTGGAAGAGTTTGATTCTGGCGACAAT
Source organism: Dyella jiangningensis (assembly GCA_000632805.1). Taxonomy (GTDB): domain Bacteria; phylum Pseudomonadota; class Gammaproteobacteria; order Xanthomonadales; family Rhodanobacteraceae; genus Dyella; species Dyella jiangningensis. The sequence continues at coordinate 3,811,061 of CP007444.1, forward strand.
CGCCGAAGTGGTATGCAACCCGCCTTTCGGAGCGCGGGGATCCAGCCCGCCTCGGGGACGAAAAATCAGGGGCAGCCGCAACGAAAACGGGGCCGCCATGGCCCCGTTTTCGGTCTACCGCGGACTCGCGTCAGCTCAGCTTCGGCGCTCGCTCTGCGCGTGGCGGATCTGCGCGTCCACGGCGGCAATCGCGGTCATGTTCACCACGCGACGCGCGGTGGAGGCCGGCGTGAGGATGTGCGCCGGCTTGTTGATGCCCATCAGGATCGGGCCGATGGCCACGCCGTCCGTCATCACGCGCACCAGGTTGTAGGCGATGTTGGCGGCGTCGAGGTTCGGCATCACGAACAGGTTCGCGCGGCCGCTCAGCGTGGTGTTGGGGAACATGCGCAGGCGCAACGCCTCGTCCCACGCGGTGTCCGCCTGCATCTCGCCATCCATGTCGAGCTTGGGACCGCGCTGCACCAGGATCTCGCGCACCTTGCGCATCTTGGCGGCGCTGGCGTTCTCGTGGCTGCCGAAGTTCGAGTGCGACAGCAGCGCGATTTTCGGCTCCACGCCGAACAGCTTGAGGCGATAGCTCGCCTGCAAAGTCGCTTCGGCGATCTGCTCGGCCGTGGGATCGCACTGCACGTGCGTGTCGAGGAAGAACCACGCGCCCTGGTCGTTGATCACGCCGGTCATCGCCGAGGTGCAGGAAACGCCCGGATCCAGGCCGAACACGCTGCGCATGTAGCCGAGCTTCTTGTGGAAGCGACCGACCAGACCGCAGATCATCGCGTCGGCTTCGCCGCGCTCGACCATGATCGACGCGATCAGCGTGGGACGCGAGCGCATCAGGTTCTTGGCGGCGGCCGGGCTTACGCCACGGCGTTCCGTAAGCGCGTGGTACTGCTGCCAGTACTCATTGAAGCGCGGATCGTCGTTGATGTTGGTGAGTTCGAAATCCACGCCTTCGCGCATGCGCAGGCCCAGGCGCTGGATGCGCGTCTCGATCACGTCGGGGCGGCCGATCAGGATCGGGAACGCCAGGCGCTCGTCGATCACCGTCTGCACCGCGCGCAATACGGTTTCTTCCTCGCCTTCGGCGTAGACCACCCGCTTGCGGTCGGCACGCGCGCGCTCGTACACCGGCTTCATCAGCAAGCCGGTGCGGTAGATGAACTGGCCGAGCTTTTCCTTGTACGCATCCATGTCGACGATGGGACGCGTGGCGACACCCGAATCCATCGCCGCCTGCGCCACCGCGGGCGCCAGCATCACGAGCAGGCGCGGGTCGAAGGGACGCGGGATGAGGTACTCAGGGCCGAAGGTCGGTACGTCGCCGCCATAGGCACTGGCGAGGTCACCGGCTTCCATGCGCGCCAGCGCGGCGATCGCGCGCACGCAGGCCAGCTTCATTGCCTCGTTGATACCGGTCGCGCCCACGTCGAGTGCGCCACGGAAGATGTACGGGAAGCACAGCGCGTTGTTGACCTGGTTCGGGTAGTCCGAACGACCCGTGGCGATGATGCAGTCCGGGCGCACCCGCTTGGCGTCTTCCGGGCTGATCTCGGGATTGGGGTTGGCCAGCGCGAGGATGATCGGCTTTTCAGCCATGCTCGCGACCATCTCGGGCTTGAGGATGCCGCCGGCCGACAGGCCCAGGAACACATCGGCGCCCTCCACGATCTGGGCCAGCGTGCGCTTGTCGGTGTCACGCGCATAACGCTGCTTGTCCGGATCCATCTGGTCGCGACCGGTGTACAGCACGCCTTCGCGATCAAACGCGAGGATGTGCTCGGGCTTGAGGCCCAGCGCCACGAGCATGTCGAGGCAGGCGATGCCTGCAGCGCCCACGCCGGTGGTGGCGAGCTTCACGTCCTCGATCTTCTTGCCGACCACTTCCAGCGCGTTGAGCACGGCCGCGCCGACGATGATCGCGGTGCCGTGCTGGTCGTCGTGGAACACGGGAATCTTCATGCGCTCGCGCAGCTTGCGCTCAACGATGAAGCACTCCGGCGCCTTGATGTCCTCGAGATTGATGCCGCCGAAGGTCGGCTCCAGCGAGGCGATGATGTCGACCAGCTTGTCCGGGTCGTGCTCGTTGATTTCGATATCGAACACATCGATGCCGGCGAACTTCTGGAACAGCACGCCCTTGCCTTCCATCACCGGCTTGCCGGCGAGCGGGCCGATGTTGCCCAGCCCGAGCACGGCGGTGCCGTTGGTGATGACCGCCACCAGATTGCCGCGCGCCGTCATTTCGCTGGCGGCGTTGGCGTCCTCGACGATCGCTTCACACGCATAGGCCACGCCGGGCGAATAAGCCAGCGCGAGGTCGCGCTGCGTCACCATCGCCTTGGTGGCGGTGACCTTGATTTTGCCGGGGCGCGGATAGCGGTGGTACTCGAGAGCAGCGTTGCGCAGTTCTTCGGGAAGGGCCATGGGATGCGTTGATCGATAAGGGGAGTCGGGGCCGCCACGGCGGCAGGCCATCATGGTATCACCCGCGAGGCCCGACCCCATGGAGCAATGCAGCGATCCGGCCACGTATGGGGCCGTCACACCGCTGAAAACATGCGCTTTCGCACATGACGGGCGAACGGCTAGAGACTGAGCGAGAGCGTTTCCGCCTGCACCTTGCCCATGTGGATACGGTTGACGAACAGCGAAAACGCCAGTTTCCCGGCCAGTCCGTGCACGTGCTGCATCCACGGTGGCAGCCATCGCGGCGCCGCGATGGCGCCGGATTCAAAATACGGCTGCAGGCTGATCACGTCGTGAAGGGCCAGTTTGCCCGCGAACAAATGACGCAGCATGTCCATGCGACGTTGCTTGAGCGCCCAGCGGAAAAACGTGTGCACCGTGAGCAGGCCGGCGAGATAGACATTGTCCTTGGCGAAGGCCGCGCCGCCAGTCAGCGGCACACCGCGGAAGACGCGCTGCGCGGAATGGAAGCTGTCCGCCGGGCTCTGGCCGCAGGCGCTGAAGAACCGGTAGACCTCGACGAAGTCCGCACCGTGGAGTGCCATGTCGATCGCGAGAATGCGCAGGCTGATGCGCTTGAGTCGCGAAATGTCGATGGCGCCGGAGATCAATTCGGCGAACACGGCCAGGCCTTCCTGCGTGGCCGTGACGCGCGGCGAGGTGCGCGCCAGTGAAGCAAGCAACGGCTGCGCGCGCCCATTGAGCGCGGTAAGCGAATGCACCAGCGCCTCGTGCGCGAGCAATTGGTGACGGTCGTACTCGCTGAAACGCGTGCCGCCACGCAGGCGGATGCGCGTGGCGCCGGCAGCAGCCTTCGCGGTGAGCTCGGGATCCACTTCCACCGAGATGATGGGCTCGCCAAAGAAATCGTCGAGCGATTTCGAGAGATCCGCGCGCAGCTGTTCGGCAGTGAGGTTCACGCTCACGTCGTCGGCAATCATCTCCGAACCGAGCTCGTCCGACAGCTCGACGAAATAGCGCGCCGCATCGAGGTTGCTGCGGTCACTGCCGGGAATGACGTCACCGGGTCGGCCATACAGCACGATCGATGGCGCGGTCACCCCGTTGGTGCCCACGGCCTCGAGCATTTCCGCCGCGATGCGCCACGACTCGGCGGTGCGGCAAAGGTATTCGCCCAGCGGATCGTCATAGCCGGCTTCGCGCTCGATCGCCGCCAACTCTGCCCGTTCTGCGGAAAAATCCGGCGCGTGGTAGCTCACCTCGGGCAGGCTGAACTGCCCTTTCGCGTACGCTGCGATCATGCGGTCTTCGAGCGACGCCGGCCACGCCACCGAGGAAAGGATGCGGATGCCTTTCACGGCCGCGAGCAGGCGTTGATCGAGGTCGGCGTAACGCTGCAGGTTGGCGGGAATGATGGCAGCCGTGCTCATGCGGGCCTCCCGCGCAAGGCATCGATGCGCTGGATGAGGTCCGTGGCGACCGGATTCGGCTTGAATGCGCCAAGCAGGCTGCGCGGCCCGGCGGGTATGAAGGCGACGCGCTTGCCCAGCTGTGAAGACTCTTGGCGCAGCATGAGCGTGATCCGCGGCGGATTGGTCATGGTCGACGAGTCGACGTTGATGACGTTGGTCAGCTCGATCCGCGATGGCTCGCCTCGCTGCTTCACCACCAGCTGGTTGCCCTCCAGCCAGACCTCATCGACAAGATCGAACAGGAGCGCACGGAACAGCACCATGCCGATGCCCATCATGAGGACTGGCGCCACGAGCATCGGCCACAGATCCGGCCGGTGCGCGAACACGGTGCCGAACAGGCCTGCTGCCAGAACCAGCGATAGAAGTCCGAACCAGAACACGGGAAACACCCGCTTGTAGAAAAACGTGGAAGGCGACGACAGCCGCTGCATGCCCACACCCCAGGCCAAAGTGACCCGATAGTAGTGCTTTCAGGCTGGCCCGCCGCAAAAACGTGGCGGCCAGCTACTCGCGGTCACGTGAATGGCGATGGGTGTGCGGCTTCGTGGCGGGGCGGCCGCCGCGCTGCCTGCGCAGTTTCGCCTCGAGGGTGGACGCCTGCTCTTCCCGCTCGTCGCGCAGCTTCAGGTAATTGCGCCACCGCTCGGCCGACAGGTCGCCGCTGTCCAGCGCCGCCTGCACCGCGCAGCCTGGCTCGCTGCCATGCCCGCAGTCGGCAAACCGGCATTGCTCGGCCAAGGCGTCGATGTCGGCGAACAGGTCGAGGTTTTCCTCACCCGTCAACTTGAGCTCACGCATGCCGGGCGTGTCGATCAGGCAACCGCCGCTGGGCAGCTGGAGCAGCGCGCGGTAGGTCGTGGTGTGCCGGCCGCGGCTGTCGTGATGGCGCACGGCGCTGGTGGCCATCCGTTCCGCGCCGAGCAAGGTGTTGGTCAGCGTGGACTTGCCCGCGCCGGACGAGCCGACCAGCACCGCGCTGTCGCCAGGCTGAAGATAAGGCAGCAATACGGCCACGCTGGCCGGCTCCTTGCCGTTGATGGCATGGATCGGCGTGCCCGGCGGCAACCGTTCGCGCAAGGTGCCCAGCAATTCGTCGGCGTCTTCGCGGGTATCGAGCTTGCTGAGCAGCACGACCGGTTGCGCCCCGGAACCTTCGGTGAGCGAGAGGTAGCGTTCGATGCGCGACGGATTGAAATCCCCATCGAGCCCGGTCAATACCAGCACGTAGTCGATGTTGGTGGCGATGATCTGGCGTTCATAACGCTCGCCGGCGGCCGCGCGCGACAGCACGGTGCGGCGCGGCTGCACCTTCACGATGTGCGGCGGTTTGCCAGGTTCGATCTCGACGAAATCGCCCACCGCCGGCCGCTCGGACGGATCGAGGCTGCGCTTGAGGAAATGGCCCGCCGGCTGGGCGCCGAAAAGGTGGTCGCCGTCGTGCAGCTCATAGCCCGCGCGGTGCTGCGCCACGACGCGCGCCAGATGCCGACCTTCGGCCGGTAGCGTGTCGCCGCGCCAGCCGATGTGGTGCAGTCGCTCGATGATGTGGGCATCCGTCATGGCGCAGATTATGCCTTGCCTCGAAAAAGCCCGAAATGAGGCCAGCCGTGGCTCCCATCCGGCGTCGGGACGCTGCTAGGATGCGGAAAACGGCGACTTTCTTGCGCCGCAACAACATCAGCAACGAAGGACGCTCGCGTTGGCCTCGATCAAACCCAGTGCGCACCTGGCGGACGTGCGCTACGAAATCCGCGGCGCACTCACCCGGCGATCCCGTGAACTGGAAGCCGCCGGTCTGCCGATCATCAAGCTCAATATCGGCAACCCCGGGCGCTACGGTTTCGAAACGCCCGCGCACCTGCGCGAGGCCATTGCGCGCCATCTGCAGGACAGCGAAGCCTACGGCCACGAGCAGGGCCTGGAAGAAGCCCGCGAAGCGATCGTGGCCCAGCAGCGCCATCGCGGCGCGCAGGGCGTGGAAGTGGAGCGCGTGTTCGTCGGCAATGGCGTCAGCGAGCTGATCGACCTGGCCCTGCGCGCCTTGCTGCAGCCGGGCGACGAAGTGTTGCTGCCCAGTCCGGACTACCCGTTGTGGAGCGCCGCCACCATCCTCAACGATGGCAAGCCGCGCTATTACCGCTGCCTCGCCGAGCACGGCCACCTGCCCGATCCGGACGAAATCGAATCGCTGGTGACGCCACGCACGCGCGCCCTCGTGCTGATCAACCCGAACAACCCGACCGGCGCGGTGTACCCCCGCGAGCTGCTGGAACGCATCGTCGCCATCGCCGCGAAGCATCGCCTGCTGCTGCTGTGCGACGAGATCTACGACGAGATCCTCTATGACGGCACGCCGTTCCAACCGCTCGCCGCGGTGGCGGGCGACCTGCCCTGCGTGAGCTTCGGCGGCCTGAGCAAGGTGCACCGGGCCTGCGGCTATCGCGTTGGCTGGATGAGCCTTTCGGGCGATCCGTCGAAGACGGCCGACTACCGCGACGCGCTGCAGCTGCTGGCTGCGTTGCGCCTGTGTGCGAACGTCACCGCGCAGTGGGCCGTGCGTCCGGCGCTGCAGAGCGCACCCACGATCCAGACGCTCACGACCCCGGGCGGTCGCCTGTACGAGGCGCGTCGTGCCGCGCTCGAAGGCGTCGCCGCCAGCCAGTTCCTCGACATGGTGACCCCGACCGGCGCGCTGTATGCGTTCCCGCGCGTGCGCGCCGATCGCCTCGCCGACTTCGACGACAACGCCTTCGCGCTGCGCCTGCTGGAAGAGGAATCGGTGCTCGTGGTGCCCGGCAGCAGCTTCAACGTGCCGCACAGCCGCCATCTGCGCCTGACCCTGCTGCCGCAGCCGGAGCAGATCCGCGAAGTGTTCGTGCGCATCGAGCGCGTGCTGACCGGCATGGCTGCCGCGCACAAGCCGCGCGTTGCCGTGGCCTGAGCGGATGCGTTATCTCGCGCTGGGCGATTCGTATTCGATCGGCGAAGGCGTGCCCGAGGCCGGGCGCTGGCCGATGCAGCTCGCCGCTCGCCTTCGCGCCGAAGGCGTTGCGCTGGACGATCCGCTCATCGTCGCCACCACCGGCTGGACCACGGACGAGCTGTCGGAGGCCATGGACGCCACGGCGTTCATACCGCCCTACGACCTCGTGAGCCTGCTGATCGGCGTGAACAACCAGTATCGAGGGCGCGGCGCCGACGATTACCGCGGCGAGTTCCATCGCATGCTGGCCCGCGCCATCAATCTTGCCGGCGACCGTGCCGATCGCGTGCTGGTGCTGTCGATTCCCGACTGGGGCGTCACGCCATTCGCCGTGTCCAGCGGACGCGACGTCGCGCAGATCGCGCGCGAATTGGACGTCTATAACGCCATCGCAGCCGACGAGGCGAAGGCCGCCGGCGCGCATTGGGTGGATATCACGGGCATCTCACGGGAGACCCCCGAGTTGCTTGCCGAAGATGGCCTGCACCCGTCGGCAGCGCAGTATGCGTTGTGGATGGAAGCCGCACTGCCGACAGCCCGACGCATCCTCGGTCGATAGCGTCGTTTTTTTGTGGGAGCGCACCCTGTGCGCGACAAGCCTGCGCAGCTCGGGAGTGAGAGCCGCCGTAGCTGCCCAGGTGCCACGCGGGTTTCGTCGCGCAATGGGTGCGCTCCTGCAGGGAAGGTCCTGGCGCGGCATGCTGCGCCGCAATGCTTCTGCAACCATTCCGCCATCGTGCGGTGACGTGCCGCGCGCATCCTGGCGTCCCGGTAACCACCGGGAGAGACAGCCATGGCGACCTTTCACTGCCGCAGCGCCTTCATCTCCGACGTGCATCTGGGCACGCCTGACTGCAAGGCCAGCTATCTGCTCGATTTCCTGCGCAAGCTGCGCTGCGAGAAGTTGTACCTCGTGGGCGACATTGTCGACATGGAGTCGCTGGCCCGCCGCACCTGGTGGCATGCCGACCACGGCGCGGTGATCGCGGAAGTACTCGACCTCGCCCAACGCGGCGTCGAAGTCATTTATATCCCGGGCAATCATGACGCACCGATGCGCGGCCTCGCCGGCCAGAGTTTCGGCGGCGTGAAGATCGCGCTGGATGCGGTGCACGAAGGTGTCGATGGACGCCGTTACCGCGTCAGCCACGGCGACGAATTCGATCCGGAGCACGTCGGGCGCACATGGATGGTGCACCTGGGGGAAGTGATGCACCGCTTCATCTGCTGGACCAACCGCCGCGTTCACGCCATGCGTCGCCGGCTGGAGCTGCCCTACCTGCCGCTGTCCATCATCGTGAAGTCGCATATCGGCAAGGCGCTGGCGTACATCCGTGCGTACGAGGAGCGCGTGGCTACCGATGCTCGCGAACGCGGCTTAGACGGCCATATCTGCGGCCACATCCACTTCGGCCATGTGCGCGACATGGCCGGCGTGCTCTATCTCAACGACGGGGACTGGGTGGAGCACTGCACGGCGCTGGTGGAGGACCACACCGGCGCCATGGAGCTGATCCACTGGAGCGAGCAGCACGCCCCGCTGGGCCGGGCGAGCCGCGAACTGGTACTGCCCTCGCCCGCCTCGGCCCTGGCGCTGGCTCCGCTGACCCGCAGTCGGCTCGATCTCGGCGAGCTGCGTCCCGCCGCCTGATCGCGCGAACCCGCTGTCGCACCTTGAAGGTGCGGCGGGCGGCGGCATATCAAGGGGGCTACAATTGGCCCTCTTTGCCGGAGTTTTCCATGTCCCTCGACAGCGCCACCCGCGAACGTATCGAATCCCTGCTGCAGAGCCACCGCGTGGTGCTGTTCATGAAGGGCACCCGCCACCAGCCGATGTGCGGCTTCTCCGCTGCGGCCACCAACACGCTGAACGAGCTGCTGCCGGAGTACCACACGGTCAACGTGCTGGAAGATCCGGAAATCCGCGAAGGCATCAAGGCGTACGGCGACTGGCCGACGATCCCGCAGCTTTATGTGGGCGGCGAGCTGGTCGGCGGCGCCGACATCATTCGCCAGATGTACGCCAGCGGCGAGCTGCACCAGCTGTTCGGCGCGGCCGCACCGGATCGTACGCCGCCGGAAATCACCATCACCGACAAGGCCGCCGAGGCGATCCGCCAGGGCACGACCAACGCGCAGGGCCTTGCCTTGCATCTGGAAATCGGTCCGGACCATAGCGCCGGCTTCCAGCTGGCGCCGCCCAGCGACCACGACATCGTGGTCACCGCCAACGGCATCGAAGTGCATTTCGACCCGGGCAGCGCCCAGCGCGCCAAAGGCATCGTGATCGACTGGGTGTCCACCGTGCAGGGCGAAGGCCTGAGCCTGAAGTTCCCGGGCGCGCAGGAGATCGGCTCGCTGACCGTGCAGGAGCTCAAGGCCCGCCTTGCCGCCGGCGACATCACTCTGGTCGACGTCCGCCCGGCCCATGGCCGCGCCCAGGCCGCACCGCTGGCGCAGGCCCGCGTGCTGGAAGAGGAGGGTTACGAAACGCTGGCCAGCCTGCCCAAGGATGCGCCGATCGCCTTCATCTGCCATCACGGCATGTCCAGCCGCGGCATCGCCGAGCGCTTCGCCGCCCATGGCTTTACCAAGGTCTACAACGTCGAGGGCGGCATGGACGCCTGGGCGCGCGAAATCGATTCGTCGGTGCCCGTGTACTGATAACGCTTATTGTTTGATTTGATCGATTCAAAAAGCGCCCACCTCGGTGGGCGCTTTTTGTTTACGTCGGTGCAACGTGAAATTCAGTATTCATTCATAAAAATGACGAAAGCGGCGATAAATGCTGCGCACCCGGGCTTGTTATGTCGCATTTTTTTGCGAATCTTGCGAAGGCAAGCCGTAAGGCTTGCCGCCGGCCACGCGCATTCCTCTGTCACGGCTAAGAAATTTTCCTATCCATAACCAAACTCCGTTAGCAATGACAGTTTGGTTATCGCAGCAAATTATTGCGTCCAAAAAGCGGCGTTCCATAACCGTTGTGTAACGTTTCTGCTGCACGTAACGTCGAAGAGGCGACGCGACACGACGCATGACGTCGTCGCGTGACGCTGGGGAGCATCACTTCAAGCCGTCGACCGGGAACACCGCTTTGCGAACGCAGGGCGGCGCGGGTTTCTTCGGCTCAAAAAAAACCATCTGCAGCCTTTCAACGCTGCATTTTCAGGGGAGACACGGCCCCGGCCGTGCTTGCCGCTCAACGGAGGGTGGGTAATGCAGTTGAAGCATTTTTCGCGAGTCCCGAACCGCCGCACCATGGCCTTTGCGATCGGCCTGGCGCTCAGTGTCGCCGGCGGCTCCGCATACGCGCAAAGCAACGCCACGGGCGTGATCTTCGGTAGCGCCGATCCCGGCAGCACGGTGCAGATTGAAAACACCGGCACGGGCCTCAAGCGCGAGCTTGCCGTCGACGCCAGCGGCCGTTATCGCGCCAGCTCGCTGCCGATTGGCGAGTACAAGGTGACGCTGACCAGGAACGGCACCGCCGTCAGCTCGCGCGACCACGTGCAGACGCAGATCAGCCAAGGCACGGAAGTGTCCTTCGCCACGGCCACCGCCCAGAACGCGCAGAACCTTGCCGCGGTGCAGGTAGTGGGCAATGCGCTGCCGGCCATCGACGTCTCGTCGGTCGACTCGCGCACGGTGATCAACGCCGACCAGCTGTCCAAGCTGCCGATCGATCGCACCTCGATCAGCTCGGTCGCGCTGCTCGCGCCCGGCACCATTCCGGCGGCGCGCGGCTACGGTAACGCGCTGTCGTTCGGCGGTTCGTCGGCGTCGGAGAACGCGTACTACGTCAACGGCTTCTCGGTGACCAACCCGCTGACCGGCGTGAGCTCGCGCCAGCTTCCGTACGATGCAATCGACCAGGAGCAGGTGCTGATTGGCGGTTACGGCGCCGAGTACGGCCGCTCCACCGGCGGCGTGATCAACGTGGTGACCAAGCACGGCACCAACGAGTGGAAGGGCGACGTGCAGGTGCTGTGGGCGCCGAGTGCGCTGGCGCAGCAGCCGCGCAACGTCTACCGCACCAATGGCTCGCTCTATCAGATCGGCAACGCCTACAACCTGCGCGACAGCGAACAGCTGCAGTACTCCGGCTCGATCGGCGGTGCGCTGGTGAAAGACAAGCTGTTCTTCTTCGCCGCGGCCGATGCGATTTTCCATGACGGCTACTACACCGGCCCGATCGGCAGCAACGACGACGAGCACGACCACAACAAGACCACGCGCTGGCTGACCAAGGTCGACTGGAACATTACCGACAACCACATTCTCGAGTTCACCGGCATCGGCGATACCGAGCAGACCAACTCGACGATCTACGGCTACACCTATGGCGTGGGCCGCACCAACTTCCTCGGTTACCAGTACACCAAGAACTACAACGGCACCCAGACCAACGGCACGCCGGGCGGCAACGTCTACATCGGCCATTACACCGGCTACATCACCGACAACTTCACGGTGAACGCGATGTACGGCAAGAGCAACTCGCCGCACGTCCAGACCGTCACCGGCGCCAACGGCACGGTATGTCCGCCGATCACCGACAACCGCACCGAGTTCGCCAACAACCCGCAGTCGGGTTGCACGGTGGGCGCCAATTCGATTCTCGCCCCGGGTTCGAAGGACAGCACCACCGGCTGGAGCTTGAACCTCGAGTACCGCCTGGGCGACCACGACATCCGTGCCGGCATGGACAATTACATGTTGCGCGCCACGTGGGGCAGCGCGCCGGTGGGCGGCGCCCAGTACCTGTACGAGGACGTGGGCAGCGGCTCGGTGATCCAGCAGCGCCTGATCAACCTCGGTCTCGATCCGGCGCTGTACAACCCGGCGCAGTATCCGAACGGCTATTACGTCAACGTCACGGGCCTGAGCACCGGCACGTCGGCCCGCACCGCGCAGCGCTCGCAGTTCGCCGAAGACAACTGGCAGATCAGCGATCGCTGGCACGCCTACATCGGCCTGCGCAATGAGCAGTTCACCAACTACAACGGCGTGGGCGTGCCGTACGCCAAGGCGCGCCATCAGCTCGATCCGCGCCTGGGCGTGACCTGGGACGTGTATGGCGACAGCACGCTGAAGGTGTACGCCAACGCCGGTCGTTATCACCTCGGCCTGCCGACCTCGGTGGCCGTGCGTGGCGCCGGCCCGTCGACCTACCCGTCGCAGTTCTTCGCCTTCACCGGCATCGACCCGACCACCGGCATGCCGACCGGCCTGACCAATACGCCGGCCTCGGCCACCTACTACCTCAATGGCGCCAATGGCGTGCCGCCCGATGGCAAGACGGTGTCCGCCCAGCAGCTTCACTCGTACTACCAGGACGAATACATCCTGGGCTTCGACAAGCAGCTGACGGAAGACTGGACCGTGGGCGCCAAGGCCATGTACCGCAGCCTGAAGAGCCTGATCGACGACGATTGCGACTCCCGTCCGCTGCAGGCGTGGGGCGACTCGCACGGCCTGAGCGCCGAAGTCGCTGCCGGCATCGCCGCCAGCACCGGTTGCTGGCTGTTCAACCCGGGCCGCGCCAACACCTTCCTGTTGTCGCCGACGCCGGGCCAGTACCTCTCGGTGCCGCTGACCGCGAAGGATATGGGCTTCCAGAAGCCCAAGCGCGACTACTACATGCTCGACCTGTACGCCGAACACCAGTTCAACCAGAAGTGGTACGGCCGCGTCGAGTACACCTTCTCGCGCAGCTACGGCAACTCCGAAGGCCAGCTGGATTCGGACATCGTGCAGGCCGACGTGTCCACCACCGAGAGCTGGGACTTCCCGGAAATCATGGAGAACACCAACGGTCCGCTGGCCAACGACCAGACGCACCAGCTGCGCATCCTGGGCACGTACAAGCCGACGGATGAGTGGAGCCTCTCCACGGTGACCCGCATCGCCTCCGGCACGCCGGTGAGCTGCATGGGCACGCGTCCGCTTTCCGCCGGCGGCGACCCGTTCGGCTATGGCAACTCGTACTTCTGGTGCGACGGCAAGCCGTCGCCGCGCGGCTCGGTGGGTCGTACGCCCTGGACGTACACCATCAACCTCAGCGGTGCCTGGAAACCGGCGTTCTTCAACCACCAGGTCACGTTCACGGCCGACATCTTCAACCTGCTCGGCTCGCAGCGCGTGACGCAGTACTACGAGACCGGCGAGACGGCCTCGGGTGCGCCGAACGTGAACTACCTGCGTGCCCGTTCGTTCCAGGATCCGCGCTATGTCCGCCTGGGCGCACGCTACGACTTCTCGCTCTAACGAAGTGAGAGCAAACCCCCGTCGCCGCCCGTCGAACCCGGGCGGACGATGAGGGGGATCTTCCCGAACTTGGCCGCCGGCACCCCGGCGGCCTCTTTTTTTGGCAGATCACGAACGCCTGGTCGTTGTTTGGCCAACGATCGTTGCCGCCTTTGCTATCCAAGGATGTTGCTGCCGAGGCTGGCAAAATTCAGCAATCGTTTATCTATGTGATTTTTCCTCGGCGAAAAATCACGTTTTTATTTAACGCTGCCCGCAGGGATGCGCGCCGCGAGGCCGAAAAACCGCGCGAGCCTGCGATTCGACATCCAAATTCCCAATTTCCTGCTGCATTACCAAACCGGGACGACAGGCCCAACCCTGTTTTTCATCAGGTTTTTGCGCTCTTTAGCGCCCCGCCAAAACCGTTGCCGGACCTGTCAGTTATGCGTAAGGTCTGCTCTCGCCTCGTCGGGTAGACCTCACAAAACAATCCGGCGACGGCGCGGGGAGTGCCGTTTTTCTCAAGGGAATCCAGCCATTTCGTCATCGACGTGGCGCGGGCTCGCTTGTCCGGAATTCGCACTTGCTTGGTGGCCTCGCGTCGACGACGGGCCTCTCGAAAAGGTGGGTGTCATGCCGTTGAGCCGTGATCCGCTTGTCTCGCATCACCACGGGGTCGCCAAGGCGATCGCCAGCTAGGCCGCCCCGCCGTCATTCCGTCAGGCGCCGGCCGATGGCAGGCGTCTTTCTCGGGAAAAAAGGGCTGATCAGTCAATCCGTGCGCGCACGGGTTGCGGTGGCGTGCACCCGCGCGACCGGAAAACAGCCCGCATTGAGTCGTACCACTTAGGTCAAGGGGAGAGCATGTCCATCCAACGATTTGTACAGATGAACCGCCGGGCGGCGCTGCGCCGCACGGCGCTTGCCGCGGCAGTCGCCGCGGGCGTCGCGCTGGCCAGCCCGGTCGTCGCACAGAGTTCAACGGGCTCGATTTTCGGCACCGCGCCGGTCGCCGCCGGCGAAACGGTGTTGATCCAGAGCGATAGCGGCGTCAGCCGCGAAGTCTCCATCGACGCGAACGGCCGCTACTCGGCCGCTAGCCTGCCGCTGGGCACTTACAAGGTCAGCCTGAAGAAGGACGGCAACGTCGTCGAGTCGCGCTCCAACGTCACGCTCGTCGTCGGCGCGGGCACGCAGGTGTCGTTTGCCGCGGCGGCTTCGGAAGATGCGAAGAGTCTCGGTGCAGTCACCGTGATGGCCAACGCGCTGCCGGCGATCGACGTCAGCCAGGTCGATTCGCGCACGGTGATCACGTCGGAACAGCTGGCCAAGCTGCCGCTGCAGCGTTCGGCGGAAGCCATCGCCACGCTCGCTCCGGGCGTCAACACAGGCAGCGGCTACTTCACCAGTTCCACCGGCCAGGTGCTCAATTCGTTCGGCGGTTCGTCGGTGGCCGAGAACGCGTATTACATCAACGGCTTCAACACCAGCGATCCGCTGCATAACTTCGGTGGCCTCACCCTGCCCTACGGCGCGGTGGACCAGGAACAGGTGCTCACTGGCGGTTACGGCGCTGCCTACGGTCGTTCCGACGGCGGTGTGATCAACCAGGTCGGCAAGCGCGGCACCAACGACTGGCACTTCGGTGGCCAGGTGCTCTATCAACCCAGCTGGGCGCAGAGCAACCCGGACAACTACTACCTGACCAACGGCCAGCTATATCGCTATCGCCAGGACAACAACAACCAGTCCACCTACACGTACGACGCCTACTTCGGCGGTCCGCTGATCAAGGACAAGCTGTACGTGTTCGGCGCCGTCGAGGGCTACCAGCAGCAGAACGGCGTCAACGTCGGCACGGTGGCCAATGGCACGGTGAAGAACTACTCGTACTCCGACCCGAAGTGGTACGCGAAGGTCGACTGGAACATCACCGACAACAACATCCTCGAACTCACCGGCGCGTCCAACAAGACGGAGTACGGCGGCAACGTCTACCAGTACAACTACGGTCCGGGCCCGAGCAAGGGCAGCTACGGCAACTACCTTGGCCCC
This sequence comes from Dyella jiangningensis, assembly GCA_000632805.1. GTDB lineage: Bacteria > Pseudomonadota > Gammaproteobacteria > Xanthomonadales > Rhodanobacteraceae > Dyella > Dyella jiangningensis. Next base: position 3,826,253 of record CP007444.1, read on the forward strand.
GACGTGGAGACCAAGAACGGCGCCGACCTGTGGATCGCCAAGTACACCGGCTACATCACCGACAGCCTCACGGTCGATGCGCTGTACGGCAAGATGAAGCAGATCAGTTACAGCGATGCCAGCGGCAGCGACGCATCACGCATCCTCTCTTCGCAGTACCAGAACCCGGCCTACAACGGCGGTATTCCAATCGTGGGTCCCCAGACGTCCGGCTCGGTCGCCAACCCCGACGCGCACGACCACACCACCAACTACCGTCTCGATATCAACTACAAGATCGGCAGCCATTCGATCACGGCCGGTATCGACAACCTCAATGTGTCGTCGTACGACATCGGCAATATCGAGCCGGGCCCGGGTTATTCGTGGGAATACGGCCAGGGTGATCCGAACACGCCCATCAGCACGGCGGCGGGCGCCGGCGTCGGCGCTCCGGGCGGCGATGGCTACTACGTGGACAAGTACATCTACACGACAGGCGCTGCTGTGGTGCACGTGAAGCAGCGTGCGCAGTTCATCGAGGACCAGTGGCAGGTGAATGATCGCGTGCTGCTTTCGCTGGGCCTGCGCAACGACCAGTTCACCAACTACAACCCCGACAGCGTGCCCTACATCCGACTCGGCAAGCCCAACTGGGCGCCGCGCATCGGCGTGAGCTGGGACGTCTATGGCGACTCGTCGCTGAAGGTCTACGGCAACGCCGGCCGCTACTACCTCGACGAACCCACCAATGTGGCAATTCGTGGTGCCGCCGGCAGCATCTACACCCGCCAGTACTACACCTACACCGGAATCGATCCGGCCACTGGCGCCCCCACGGGTCTCACGCAGATTCCGCAGGACGTTTATCCCGGCGTTTCGGCTGACAAGGAATACGGCCAGCCGCCCGACCCGAAGACCGTCACCAGCAGCAACGTGAAGGCTGAGTACCAGGATGAATACATCGCTGGCGTGGACAAGGCGTTCGAGATGTTCGGCGAGAAGTGGACGGCCGGCGCCAAGGGCACTTACCGCGTGCTACGCAATGACCTGGATGACGTCTGCGATTACCCGACATTCGGCGCGGTCGGTGCCTCGCAAGGCTTCGATGAAGCTGCTGCGGAGGGTTCGGGCTGCTACATCATGAACCCGGGTCGCACCGCCGACATCAACGTACCGTTGGCCACCGGCGGCTACGGCACCATGGTCGTGCCCTGGTCGGCGTTGGGCATGCCCTCACTGCTGCGCAAGTACGTCGCCCTCGATACCTACCTCGAGCATCCGTTCGACGGCAAGTGGTACGCCAAGATCATGTACACGTGGTCGCACAGCTACGGCAACACCGAAGGCTCCGTGCGCTCGGACATCGGCCAGGAAGACGTGTCGCAGACCGAAGACTGGGACAACAAGGGCGTGATGACCTACGCCAATGGCGACCAGGCCAACGATCGCCGCCACCAGATCAAGGCGTATGGCTATTACCAGATCACGCCCGAGTGGCTGGTGGGCGGCAATGTGCAGATCCTGTCCGGCACGCCGATCGTCTGTCTGGGCTACTTCGGCCCACAGCAGGCTGACGACTACAACTACGGTGCGTCGTATCACTTCTGCGGCCCGAACGGCACGCCGGCCGCGCCGGGTTCCACCGGCCGCACGCCGTGGACTGAACTGGTCAGCTTGAACGCCGAATATCGTCCGGACTGGGCACAACACAAGCTCGCCTTCTCGGTGCAGGTCTACAACCTGTTTGACCAGCAGCGCGCCACCGAGCTGTACGGCACGTCCGAGTCGGGTCCGGGCCAGGCATCCACGCAGTACAAGGTGCCGCTGTTCTACACCACCCCGCGCTACGTGCAGTTCGGCGTCAGCTACGACTTCTGACGCTCGTCGATCCCCGCAACAGGGAGCTGAAGGACCACTCCCTATCAACGCTTCCCCGCTCACCCCGGGGAAGCCTTCAGGTGACCCTTCCGGGAGTACGGTTCGACCACCCTCCCGTTATCGATCCAGCTGCCAGCAGCTCCCGGTACACCGGCGGCGAGGGATTCGCCGCTTCTTTTTTGGGGCGTCAGGTGATGCCTTTGGCAACCGCGCAGAAGGGGTATTCAGTAAGGCGGCTGGAAGGGTCGCCTGCTAGCATGAGGGGTATTCATCCACTTGTGCGTGCTATGCGAATCCTGCTAGTCGAAGACGATTCCCTGGTGTCCGATGCCATCAGCCGCGGGCTGGTCGGGTCTGGTTATGTGGTCGATGCCGTGCCTGATGCGGAATCGGTGGCGGCGCGCCTGGCCGATTCGCACTATGACCTGGCCATTGTCGACCTGGGCCTGCCCGGCGAAGATGGCCTGTCCCTGGTGCGCAAGCTGCGCCGCAGCGGCAGTTCGCTGCCGTTGTTGATCGTGACCGCCCGCGACGGCCTGGACGACCGCATCAATGCGCTCGACCTGGGTGCGGACGACTACCTGGTGAAACCGTTTGCGCTGCCTGAGCTGGCAGCCCGCTGCCGCGCGCTGATCCGTCGCGCCACGGCAGCCGCCGCAAACGAGATCGCGATCGGCGGCCTGCGCATCGACCTCGCTGGCCGTCGCGCGCTCAACGAAAAGGGCGAAGTGCTGGAACTCACCCGTCGCGAATGGTCGATCCTCGAATGCCTGGCCCATCACAGCGGTCGCGTGGTGAGCAAGGAACGCCTGACCCAGGCCATCACGGGCTGGAGCGAGGACATTTCGGGCAACGCCATCGAAGTGCATGTGTCGCGCCTGCGCAGCAAGCTGGGCAGCTCGGCCACGGTGCGCGGCATCCGCGGGCTGGGCTATCGCCTCGAAGATGCCTGAGACCCGTCGCCCCGCCAGCGTCCATGGACGGTTGCTGAGCTACCTGCTGATACCCCTGTTCCTGCTGCTGGTGGCGGGCGTGGCGGTCGACCACCATGTCATCGTCACGCCAATTCACAACGCGTTCGATCATTCGCTGTCACGCTCGGCGCTGGCCATCGTGGCGCGCATTCGCCCGGGCGCCGACGGCATACCCGAAGTGGCCCTGCCCCAGCATCCGCCGCCGCCGTTGCGCGCGATGTCGGACGAGCATTTCTTCTATCGCGTCAGCCTGCCCGACGGCCGCACCCTCGCCGGCATCCCCGACCTGCCGCTTGCACCGGACAGCGGCGCGGAAGACGGCTTCAGCTACACCAACCTCACCTATCGCAAGAACAACTTCCGTCTCGCCAGCTATCGCACCAGCGAGACCGGACAGCCGCTGATCGTCACCGTGGCGGAAACCCCGGCGCGACGTGATCGCGCGGTGCACCGCCTGGACGTGGCGTTCCTCATCAACGACACGGTGCAGATGGTGCTGGTGCTGGTCATCGCGCTGGTCGGCATCCGCATCGCGTTGCGGCCGCTGCAGCGGTTGAGCCGCCAGCTGGCGCGCCGCCCGCAGCAGGCGCTGACCCGGCTGTCGACGCAGGACGTGCCCAGTGAAGTGCTGCCGCTGGTGGAATCGCTCAACAACCTGCTGGGCCGGGTCCGCGATTCGGTGCTCTCGCAGCAGCATTTCATGGCCAATGCCGCGCACCAGCTGCGCACGCCACTGACCGGGCTGAAGGCGCAGCTTGAGGTGCTGGCCCGCGAAACGGCCGGTGGTCCGCTGCAGGAACGCATCGCGCTGCTCCACGGCGGCGTGGACCGCCTGGCCCATACCGCCAACCAGCTGCTGACGCTGGCCCGGGCCGAGCCTTCCGCTCACCGCTCCAGCCATTTCGCCCTGATCGAATTGCCCAAGCTGATCGGCGAGGTGATCGACAGCTCGCTCGATCGCGCCATAGCGCACGGTATCGACCTGGGCGCGGATAGCCATCCGGCGCAGGTCAACGGCGTGTACTGGCTGCTGCACGAGCTGCTCGGCAACCTGATGGACAACGCCATCCGCCATACCCCGGCGGGCGGCAACATCACCGTCCGCTGCGGCATCGAGCGGGGACATCCCTTCCTCGAAGTGGACGACAGCGGCAGCGGCATCGCGCCCGAAGAGCGCGCCAAGGTCCGCGAGCGCTTCTACCGCGGCAGCGGCAACCAGACGGACGGCTGCGGCCTCGGGCTGGCCATCGTCGACGAGGTGGCGCGGGTCCACAACGCGCGCCTGAGCATCCTGGACGGCAGTACCGGCCGCGGCACCCGCATGCGCATCGACTTTCCCGCGGTCAGCTGAAACACCCCTGCCATTGGTGGCACTTTGAATTTGGCCAGTCCACCCCCAAAGTGGGGTCAGCCTTTGACAGGAGTCCCCCGTGTCCATACCCAGTGCCGTCAAGAGCACGCCCATCGGCAGCCGCCAGCAGCTCACCGATTACCTTGCCGCCGGTGAGAAGCCCCGCGATGCCTGGCGCATCGGCACCGAGCACGAGAAGTTCGGTTTTCTCACCGACACTCTGCGCCCGCCCATCTTCGAAGGCGAGCGCGGCATCCGCGTGCTGCTGGAACAGCTCGCCGCGCGCTACGGCTGGGACGTCGCCCGCGAAGGCGATGCCCCGGTCGCCCTGTCGCGCGACAAGGCGTCGATCACCTTGGAGCCCGCGGGCCAGCTGGAACTGTCCGGCGCGCCGCTGGAGTCGATCCACCAGACCTGCAGCGAGGTCAACTCGCACCTGACCGAAGTGCGTTCGATCGCGGACGACCTCGGCATCGGATTCCTCGGCATGGGCTTCCAGCCAAAGTGGCGGCGAGAGGAAATGCCGTGGATGCCCAAGGGGCGCTACAAGATCATGCGCGAGTACATGCCCAAGGTCGGCAACCTCGGCCTGGACATGATGACCCGCACTTGCACCGTGCAGGTGAACCTCGACTTCGACAGCGAAGCCGACATGGTGCGCAAGTTCCGCACCAGCCTGGCGCTGCAGCCGATCGCCACCGCGCTGTTCGCCGATTCGCCGTTCACGGATGGACGTCCAAACGGCTACCTCTCCTATCGCTCGCACGTATGGGAAGACACCGACCCCAACCGAACCGGCATGCTCGACTTCGTGTTCGAGGACGGTTTCGGCTATGAGCGCTATGTCGATTACATGCTCGACGTGCCGATGTACTTCAGCTACCAGGACGGCACGTACGTCGACCTCTCCGGCCAGGACTTCAAGCGCTTCATGGCGGGTGAACTGCCGGCGCTGCCGGGCGTGCGCGCGACCATGAAAGACTGGGCCGACCACCTCACCACCGCCTTCCCGGAAGTGCGCCTCAAGCAATACCTTGAAATGCGCGGTGCCGACGGTGGTCCGTGGAACCGCCTGTGCGCGTTGCCCGCGTTCTGGGTCGGCCTGCTCTACGACGACGATGCGCTGAGCGCCGCATGGGACCTGGTCAAGGATTTCTCGCGCCCCGAACGCCAGGCCTTGCGAGATGGCGTGCCGCGCCAGGCGCTGAAGCTGCCGTTCCGCGGACATACCGTGCGCGAGCTGGCAACCGAGGCGTTGAAGATTGCTGCCCACGGCCTGAAGCGCCGCGCCCGCCTCAATCGCAGCGGTGCCGACGAAAGCATCTTCCTCGAGCCCCTGATCGAAATCGCGGAAGCGAACCAGACGCCGGCCGAGCGCAAGCTCGAGCTGTTCCACGGCGCATGGAACGGCAGTGTCGACCCGGTGTTCCGCGAATTCGCCTACTGAGCGTCGATCCCGCATGCACCGCAAGAACCCCGCCTCGCGCGGGGTTCTTGCTTTTCAGGGCCACTGCGCGATGACTGTCAACGTCGGGCCATTTCAATCGCCGGCGACCAGCAATCCAGGGCGGAACGAGGGCCCACCACCGTTGGTCAGTCGCATGCCGGTGTGGCGGCAAACATCGAACATGGGATACGTCTGCACGCGTCCATTGAGAAAACTCACGCGCACGTCGCGCAGGCAGCCGCCCGCGGGCACGCGTACGATGGTGGAGTTCAGGCCTCCCTGCAAAGGCGAGGCAAGGGGCGCATCGATGTAGGCGGTGCTGCCGACCGGCGCCACGGCAAACGCCGTCACGCTGTCGAACGTCGCGTTGACCAGGCGGAAGTGACGCGCAGCGGTCTCTGGTTCGGCGGCACCGGACGCTTGCACGGCAGCCGCCACCCAGGGCGCGCAAACCGCGGCAACGAAGATCAGGACGTGGGGGACCAGACGAAGGACGGGCATGGCGAGCTCCCTTGGCGATTGTTCCGCGTCCGCCCGTTACACACATGCAGGGCGTCCGTCGACGACATCGGAGCGCTTGTGCACCACACCTTGGAAGCGCCGCGGGACGAATCGTCGTAGCGGCGTGATGAATCGTAGTGGCGCCGCCATTTGCTTTTCTCGGCCCAAGCCTGTGCCTAAGATGCGATCACGACTCGCCAGGACAGACTGCGATGAAGGTGCGCCTCGGCAACACGGACATCGGTCTGGCCCGGTACATTGGGCTCTGGACCGCGGTGGCCACGATGTTCGGCGTGCAGGAGATGCTGCGCGACATCGTGGACAACCATCATGTGTGGTCGCTATGGGACTACATCCGCTGGGGCATGATCCAGTGGTACACGTGGGCCGCACTGGCGCCCTGGGTGTTTCGTCTCGCGGAGAAGTATCCGATTCGCGCGCCGCTGCGCCTGCGGGGCCTGGGCAGGCAGCTGCCGCTGAGCCTTGGCGTCACGCTGCTGAGCATGGTGATCGGCGCGTTCGTTTCCACGCTGTTCGAGCCCAGCGGCTTCATGCAGCAGCTGCGGTATTTCATCGGGCAGCATTTCGCGACGGGGCTGCTCACCTATTGGGCGCTGTTCGCGATTCAGCAGGCCATGGCCTTTCACGAGGAGAAGGCTCGCCGCGAACTCGAAACGAGCCGGCTCACCGCCGAGCTGGCGCAATCACGCCTGCTGGCACTCAAGTCGCAATTGCAGCCGCACTTCCTCTTCAACACGCTGCATGCGATTGCCACCCTGCTCGACGAGGATGCGCTATCGGCCGAGGACATGCTGATGCGCCTGAGCGAACTGCTGCGTGCTTTTCTCGAAGACTACGATGGCCAGGAGATCAGCCTGCGTCGCGAGCTGGTGCTGCTGGACCTGTACCTCGGCATCCAGCGCATGCGCTTCAAGGATCGCCTGACCACGCAGATCTATATCAGCCCGGACACGTTGCGAAGCGCCGTGCCCAGTCTCATCCTGCAACCGATCGTGGAGAACGCCATACGCCACGGCATCGGAGAACGTGTCGGTTCCGATTGCATCGAGATCGAGAGTCGCCGCGAAGGCGACAGTCTTCGCATCGACGTGCGCAATCGCAACAGCACGTTGGAGCATGGCGCAACTACGTCATCGGGGCACGGCATCGGCCTCTCGAATACGATGCTGCGCCTGCGGGAACTCTACGGAGATGCCGCGGACATTCGCCTCGACATGATCTGGCCACAAGGCGTGGTGTGCCGCCTGCGCCTGCCCTTCCGTGAAATCGAGGAGCCCGATGACGCTCCCGAAGTGGCGACGGCATGAAGATCACGGTGCTGGTCGTCGACGATGAGCCGCTGGCGCGACGCGCGATCGTACGGCAACTGGACAACGATCCGGACATCGAATTGCTTGGCGAATGCGGCGACGGCGCGTCTGCCGTCAAGGCCATCCGTCAGCACTCCCCCGATCTCGTCTTTCTCGACGTGCAGATGCCGGCGCTTACGGGCATCGACGTCGTGGCCGCGATCGGCGTCGATCGCATGCCCGCCATCGTGTTCGTCACGGCCTACGAACAATACGCGGTCAAAGCCTTCGAAGCCAACGCCATCGACTACCTGGTCAAGCCATTCAGTCGCGAGCGCCTTGCGCACACCTTGTCGCGCGCGAAGGGACGGCTCGCGGAGCGCCCTCACCATGACGAGCTATCGTCCAACCGGATCCTGCAGGCGCTGGATGCGTTGCGCCAGCGCGACCAGTACGTCGAACGCCTGCCGGTGCGTACCGACGAGCACATCGCTTTCGTCGGCGTCGACGACATCGTGTGGATCAAGGCCAGCGGCAATGTCGTGCTGCTGCATCTGGCCGACCGCGTCCACGAGTTGCGAGAAACGATGACATCGTTGGCCACCCGGCTCGACCCCCGGCATTTCGCACGCATCCACCGCTCGGCGATCATCAATGTGCGGCGTGTCCAGGCGATCCATCCCTGGTTCAACGGTCACCACGTCGTCACCATGGATACCGGCCAGAAGCTGCGCATGAGCCGCTACCAGCACGAGGCGTTCCTGCGGCTTGTCTCCGCCCGGGATACGAAGACCGAAAGCTAACGGCCTCATGCGGCTGCCGTCATCGGTCGGCGAACGCCTGCTCGCGAAGCGACGACGACCACGACAGGTTATCGCCGGCTACGGCCGGCACAGTCATCCAGCGACCAACCGGGCTTCGCTCGATCGCAAGATCGCGCGCCATGGGCCACGTGCGCCATTGCTGTCGTACCCGCGCGACGAGACGCAATCTCATTTCGATCGCAGGCAAACCGCGCTGGAACAGCACAACACACTTTTTTAGCAAACGCCGATGGCGCGCAGGCGCGTTTTTATTCGGATGGCCAAACCGATGCCTTCTTCGGCTGAAATCGAACGATCCCACGCCGCGCCGCTCGCGTCTGCCTGACATACTCGCTAAATCGTCCATGGATAAGCTTCGCGAAAGTAAGCGGTCAGATACTTGGTTGGCCAAGGGAGGGCCTTGTACCAACCGCTTCGCAAGAAGCGCTGCGCTGGAAGCGGCGGTTTAACTCAATGGCAACGTTTTCCCTTCTGGTGTCGCGTGCAAACAACCGGCGTTAATGCAAAGCAGGAATCCCTGCCGAAAAAAGGCGTGTATCGCATCCTGATCTGCCGGCCGAACCATCGGCTCGGCAATACGATCCTGTTGACGCCTTTGATCACGGAACTGGAACGCCTGTACAAGGGAGCCGAGATCGACATCCTTTCGGAAGGCCCGATCGCCGAAGAGGTGTTCACCACGTTCTTCAGCGTGAAGAACGTCTATTGCCTTCCCAAGCGCGGCTTCAAGCACCCCTTCCGCTTCCTCGGCATGCTGCTGCGCATTCGCGAGATCCAATACGACCTGATCGTCGACCCCTGCCTCGGCTCGGGCTTCAGTCGCGCCCTGACCAAGTTCCTGCGCGGCCGCTACAAGCTTGGCTTCAGTGACGATGCAACGCATTCGGGCTTGACCCATCCCGTGCCGACCGCCGCTGCGCTCAAGCACATGGCCCAGCGCCCCATCAACCTGCTGCGCTGGGCGTACAAACACTACGCGGGCGATGGCGAGACCGCTGCCGAATATCCGTCCCTGGATATCCGTCTTTCCGACGAGGAACGCGCGCATGGTCGCGCGGTGATAGGACAGCTTCTGCCAGCGCCGCGCCAGGGCAGCGCCGCGCCGATCGTCGGCATCTTCGCGAATGCCACGGGTGCCAAGCGTTATCCCGCGGCATGGTGGAACGAGTTCATCGCGGCCTTCGAGGCGATGAGCCCGCAAGCGCGCATTCTCGAACTCATCCCGATGCACGGACATTCCATGCTGGGCGAAACGTATCCTGGCTATTACTCTTCCGACATTCGACGCATGGGCGCGGTGATGGCGGGCATGGACCTGATGATCACGGCCGACTGCGGCGTCATGCATCTGGCCGTGGCTTCCAAAGTGCCGACGGTCGGTATGTTCTGCGTCACCGATGCTTCGGTGTACGCACCCTACGGACTGGGAAGTTGCTCACTGATGACACATGGCCTATCCGCAAAAGACGCCGCCGAGCAGGTCGTCCGGACCTATGCCGCGCTGCTTGGGCGTGTGGCCGCGCTCAATACGGCTGCCGCGACCGACCCCGAGCTGGACTGGAACCAGGCGGGCCTGGGCAGCCTGGGGCTGTCGCACTGATGGCTCGTGTTCGCTGTGGATGATCGCACCCCGTCGCCAGGCCACCCTGCCGTAGCGGACTCCACGCACCGGGAACGTCGTGAACGTTGGCTGCTGATGCTGCTGGCGTTGCTGTTGCTGGCGGCGGGCATAGGCATGCGCACGCCCACGCCATCCGACGAGCCGCGCTTTGCGCTCGTGGCCCACCAGATGGTGGCGTCCGGCAATTGGCTGATTCCCCATCGCGGCAGCGACTGGTACTCGGACAAGCCACCGACGTTCATGGCCATGCAGGCTGCGTCGCATGCATTGACCGGCAACTGGCAGATTGCGTTTCTGCTTCCCTCGCTGCTCGCGTCGCTGGGTACGCTGTGGCTGATCTATGACCTGGCACGGCGACTATGGGGCCACAAGGCGGGCCTGTGGGCGGCACTCGCCCTGTTGAGCACGGTGCAGTTCGTGTTCCAGGCCAAGCGCGGCCAGATCGATCCGACAGTCACGTTCTTCGTCACGGCCGCCAACTACGGCCTATTGCGTCATTTCCTGCTCGGGCCTGATCGGCGCGCGCTGTGGCTCGGCTGCTTTGCCGCGGGCCTGGGCGTCATCACCAAGGGCGTGGGCGTACTTGCCTTCCTCATGCTGATCCCGTGGCTGGTCGCGCGACGCTGGCGCTGGCAAGGGTTGTCTTCCGCACGGGAGCACGTGACGACCTGGATCGGGGCGGCGCTGGCCTTTCTCGGCGCCATGGCGTGCTGGTTGCTGCCCTTGGCGATTTATGTGCACATACATGACAGCGCCACCGCACGCGACTACATCAGCGACATCTTCATCAACCAGACGCTTCATCGATACGTCCATCCGTGGAACAGCTTCCAGCCGCCATGGTTCTACCTGGAAGTGATCTTCACCTCGTGGCTGCCACTCAGCCTGGCCTTGCCCGGGCTGCTGCCTGCGTGGCGGCAACGGCTGCGCGAACGCGATGCCAGGTTCCTGCTGCCGCTGACCTGGTCGCTGCTGCTGATCGTGTTTTTCAGCCTCACGCGCGCCAAGCGCGACGTCTACATCATGCCGGCGCTGCCATTGCTGGCGCTGTGCGCCGGTCCGTTCCTGCGCGACATACTGCAACGGCGCTGGGCCCAATGGCTCGCGCTGGCATTCGTCGCGGCACTGGCGGTGCCCGCTCTGGTGGTGGGCTTGCAGGGGATGCTGCATCCGACGGCATGGACCCGGCATTTCGTCGAGGCGCGTCAGCTCGGTGATCAGGCGCCATCGTTCTGGATCGCCTGCCTCGTCATGGGTGCCTGGATGTGCCTGTGCATTGCCGCAGGTCGCCTGCGCCACGCAGGCGCGGCGCTGCTCGCCAGCCTTGCCGGTCTTTGGCTGGTATGGGGCCTGTGGGTAGCGCCTTTGCTGGCCCGCGCGAGTTCGCAGGCGCCCTTGGTGCAACGCGTCGAGCAAGCCATCGGGCCGGATGCGGAGCTCGCCCTCGTTGCCTGGAAGGAAGAACTTCCGCTGGCCTTCCAGCGCAAGGTCACCGACTTCGGTTTCGTCACGCCGTGGCACGAGCAATTGGCGGCCGCCATCCGTTGGCAGGAGCAGAAGCCGGCGCAACGCTGGGTATTGATACTTTCCGACGTCATGGCGCCCTGCATCGACAAGGCGGCGACGCTCGACATGGGGGTCACCAGCGGGCGCGACTGGCGCATTTACCGGCTCGATGCCGTCGCCCCCGCCTGCCGCGGCGGCGTCGTGCCGGTCGGTGACGTCGAGGACTGGGGCGGCATCGACAAGCGTCGCTGAGTGGAACAATGACATCGCACAACGAGCCATGCGTGCCCAACCAGAACCCTAGCGCGACGCAGTCCACCTACCCGGCCGCAGGTCGCCATGCATCCTTGCGCGACCTGTGGACCACGCTCGCGGCCATGCCGTGGTTGTGGTGCTGGCTGATCGCCGCGTTGGTCGCCATCTTCCAGCATGGGCCGATGCCCATGTATTCCACCCGCACGCTGTCGGTGGCATGGGAAATGTGGACGCACCACAGCTTCATCCTGCCCTACCTCAATGGCGAGCCTTACAGCGAAAAGCCGCCGCTCCTGCTGTGGCTGATCCACCTCGGATGGCTGGTGGGTGGCGTGGGGGATGTATGGCCTCGCGTGATGGAAGTGCTGCTGGGTGCGCTGCAGCTCGTGCTGGTGGCGGCGCTGGCACGCCGGCTCTTTCCGCAACGTCCCGCGGTGGCGCGCACGGCGCCGTGGATCGCTGGCGCGTTTACGTTTGGGTTCCTGTTCGGTCTGCAGGTGATGTACGAAGTGCTGCTCGCCGACTGCGTGCTGGCCGCGTTGCTGTGCCTGACACCGAAGCCTGGGCGCGACGCGCCGCGCTTCGCCTGGTTTGCACTCGCGGTGGGCCTGGGGCTGCTCAGCAAGGGCCCGGTGATGTTGCTGCACGTGGCCTTTCCATGGCTGCTTGGTCCGGTGTGGAACCGATGGGCGCAACAGGAGCGGCGGCGTTGGTACCTGCGTGGCGCGATCGCCATCGCTGCAGGCGGCCTGCTGCTGCTGGCGTGGGTGCTTGCCGCCACCGACGCGGGCGGCGAGGCGTATCGGCAACGATTGTTGATCCATCAGACGGCCGGGCGCGTCGTCGATGCCTTCGCTCACGCCGAACCGTTCTGGTGGTACGTGCCGTTGCTTCCGGTGCTGACCTTGCCGTTCTCGCTATGGCCTCGATGCTGGGCGGCGCTGGCGACGTTGCGGCGACCGTTCGAGCACGGGCTGCGTTGCCTGTTCGCATGGCTCGGCCCGGTTCTGCTCGGATTTTCCGCCGTCAGCGGCAAGCAGCCCTATTACCTGCTGCCTGAATTTGGCGGCTTCGCGTTGCTGGTCGCTTTTGCGCTCGCATCGCGCGAGGAACATCATCCGTCGGGTCCGCGATGGTGGCAGCCATGGCCTCTGGCCTTGTTGCTGGGTGCGGGCGGCATCGCCTTGGCGCTACTGGGCAACCTGGTCCGCAGCGGGCATGTCGTCGATCATCAGCTGGTGGAAGTGTCGCGCTACGGCCTTCCATTCGGGATGCTTTTCCTGATGCTGGCACTGGTACTGGCGGTGCCACGCAAGGCCGAGCTGCAGCGCATCGCTGTCGTTGGCCTGATCGCCGCGGTTGCCGCCAACGGCCTGTTCACGCTCACCATCTGGCCTGCCTACGATTTCACGCCGGTCGCGCGGATGCTGGCCAAGGCCGAAGCGGAAGGTCATCCCATGGCCAATTTCGAATCGAACGATGGCCAATACACCTTCCTGGGAAGACTGACCCAGCCGGTGACGCAGCTTCATGGCATGGCCGAAGCCACGCGCTGGGCGCAGGATCATCCTGACGGGCTGGTGATCACCTACCCTCGCCGCCTGACAGCGCTCGATCGCACGCACGCCGCCTATATCCAGCCGTTCCGCGGCATCTGGCTTGCGGTATGGCCGGCTCCCGACTTCGTGCAGGCCCAGGCGAAAGGCCAGCTTGACGATTAGCGCGCCGCTGGCCGTTCGCATCGACGCTCGGCGGCGCCCGCGGCGATAACGACAAGGTTGCCTTCCCGCTGCTGCGAGAGGCACCACGCCACGCGAAATCGGCGCTGCTTACTGGATCGTCGCGACGTCCACGCGCCCGGCGCGCGCCGCCTTCACCAGCGCCTCGTGATCGCGCTCGTTCTGGTCGGCATATGCGACCGCGAACGACGCCATCGCGTCGGCGAATGCATCGCTCTTGCCCAGGTAGCCGGCCAGCACGACGGCATCGGTCGATCGCGCATGCGCGCGCGCCACCGCGTGCGCGCAAAGGCGTCCGTAGCGGCGCATGTTGGCCGGCTTCATCAGTTCCACCTGCGGTGATACCTTCGCGTCGCGCAGCTGGCGCACATAGAACTGGCGATTCGCGCCCTGCGTCCATCCCAGGAACATGTCGCTGGCCGATTGCATGAGACGCTGCCCTGTCACCACGCGCTGCCCCTGGTGCTTGTATGGACACTTGCCGACGAAAGGCTCGATGACCGACTCGCGCGCTTCCTTGAACTGCAGGAACAACGGATCGCCATTGCCCGACACCAGCAGCATGATGCCGCAATAGGTGCCCACGCTCCCCACGCCGACCACCTTGATGGCGGTATCCATCGGTTCGAAACGGTCGAGCAGCACGCGCCGCTCCGGCGAGAGCGATTCACGATAGGCGGCGAACGCCTTCAGGCGATCTTCCTGGCTCACCTCGTTCTGCAAGGCATTGTCGTGATAGATCAGCGGCGGCTCGTCCTGGATGCGCGGCGGCGAACCGCCCGCGACGGTCAGCTTGACGAACTCCTTGGTATGCGCGGTGTGTTCCACCGCCTTGCGCACGGTCTTGATCGCCACCTTCTTCAGTTGCTGGTCTTCCATGCGATCGATGACGTCCTGCAGATCGATATGGTCGTACCAGGCCGACAGCAGCGGCATCGCCGCATAGCCGGCCATGTAATCGCGATAGGCGGATGCCGCTTCCCACGCAGCCTCCTTGGCCTCCTGCGCACTGAAGCCATTGGCACGCGATGCCACCACCAGGCTCGCGCAAAGGCGCTTGATGTCCCACTCCCACGGGCCCGGCGTGGTCTCGTCGAAATCGTTGATGTCGAACACCAGCTTTCGCTCGGGCGTGGCGAAGCCACCGAAGTTGACCAAGTGCGCGTCTCCGCAGATCTGCAGATGGATGCCGGTGTTCGCGGTGGTGGACAGATCGCCTGCCATGATCGCCGCGGCGCCGCGGTAGAACGCGAACGGCGATGCCATCATGCGTCCATAGCGGATGGGCACCAGCGCTTCGATGCGCCCTTTGGAGGTTTCGATCAGCACGTCCACCGGATCAAACCGCTTGCGTGTCGGCGACCAGCCCCCCAGAGCCTTGCGGGAGCAGACCGAGCGCAACGCCTTGCCCATGGCCTCGCGGTCTTCCACCGTGTGCCTGAAGCTGTGCGGCAGCATGCTCTCCAGCGGCGCCGGCGGTGGCGCCGCCACCTTGGCCTTGTGCCGACTCGCCGTGCGTGCCTTGCCGGGATGCTTGCGGGAAGAAACCTGAGGCTCAGCTACCGTGGACATGGATGCCCCCTTCGAGATTGAGCGTAACAAGGCGAGCGGCCGATCGGCCGGTCAGATCTCCATTTGACGCCCACCGGGGCCGGATGGGAACCGAAAAATTACGTGAATCGGGCGAAATTCCTGCGCAGGCCCCTCGCTACCGGCCGGCCCGCCCCTCCACGACCCAGGAGTCAAATAAGCCAAACCATCCCGGGCATCCTGCCGCCAACGCGGCATGCGCGGCGGCATCAAGCGCCGTCTGACGGAATCCTGCGTTTGCGGCGCACGCGCATCAAAAGAAAAGGGCCGGCATGGCCGGCCCTTTTCCGCAGACGCGTGGCGAAGCATCACTTCTTCTGCGGCGCTTCCTTCAGGCCACGGTTCAGCAGCATCGGCTCGATGCTCGGATCCTTGCCGCGCCAGTCCTTGTACATCTTGCCCAGCTCTTCGGTATTGCCGCGCGAGAGCACCATCTCGCGGAAGCGATCGCCGTTCGCGCGGGTCATGCCGCCCTTGTCGACGAAACCCTGGAAGGCGTCATCGGCGAGCATTTCCGTCCACAGGTAAGCGTAGTAGCCGGCCGCATAGCCGTTGCCCCAGATGTGCTGGAAATAGCTGGAGCGGTAGCGCGGCGGCACGTAGCTCAGGTTGATCTTCGCCTTGGCCAGCGCGTCGGCTTCGAACTTGTCCGGATCCTGCTTGGGCGCATCCGGGCCCAGGCTGTGCCAGCTCATGTCGAGCAGCGCGGCCGAGACCAGTTCGGTCATGTCATAGCCCTTGTTGAAGGTCTTCGACTTCTTGATCTTCTCGACCAGTTCCTGCGGCATCGGCTCGCCGGTCTTATAGTTCTTCGCGTAGTTGGCGAAGATCTTCGGATCGGTGGCCCAGTGCTCGTTGAACTGCGACGGGAATTCCACGAAGTCGCGCGCGGTGGCCGCGCCCGACAGGCTCGGGTACTGCGAGTTGGCGAAGATGCCGTGCAGGCCATGGCCGAACTCGTGGAACATGGTGATCACGTCGTCGAACGACAGCAGCGCCGGCTGGCCCGGTGCGGGCTTGGTGAAGTTGGCGACGTTGAACACCACCGGCTTGGTGCCCATCAACTTGGACTGGTCGACCAGATTGCTCATCCAGGCGCCGCCGTTCTTGTTGTCGCGCTTGAAGTAGTCGCAGTAGAACAGCGCGAGCGACGAGCCATCCTTGTCGAACACTTCGAACACGCGCACGTCAGGCTGCCAGACGGGGATGTCCTTGCGCTCCTTGAAGGTCAGGCCGTAGAGCTGGTTGGCGGCGTAGAACACGCCGTTCTGCAATACATTGTCCAGTTCGAAGTACGGCTTGATCTGCGACTCGTCGAGGTCGTACTTCGCCTTGCGCACCTGCTCGGCGTAGTGGTTCCAGTCCCATGCCTCGACCTTGAAGCCGCCCTTCTGCTGGTCGATCACGTCCTGGATGTCCTTGGCCTCGCGCTCGGCTCGCGCGGTGGCGGCCGGGGCCAGCTTGTCCATGAAGGTGAGCGCCGCTTCCGGCGTCTTGGCCATCTGGTCTTCCAGCTTCCACGCGGCGTAGCTGGAGAAGCCCAGCACCTTGGCCTGCTCCGCGCGGATCTGCGCGATGCGGGCGATCATGTCGCGCGTATCGTTGGCGTCGCCCTTCTCGGCGCGGTCCCACGAGGCCTTGAACAGCTGCTCGCGCGTGGCGCGATCATTCAGGCTCTGCAGCGCCGGCTGCTGCGTGGTGTTCTGCAGCGGGATCACCCACTTGCCATCCAGCTTGCGCGCCTTGGCCGCCTCCACCGCCGCGGCGATGTCGCCGTCGGACAGCCCGTCGAGCTTGCTCTTGTCGTCCGCCACCAGCGCACCGGCCTTGGTGGCGGCGAGCAGCTTGTTGGTGAACTGCGTGCTGAGCGTGGACTCTTCCTTGTTGAGGTCCTTCAGCTTGGTCTTGTCGGCATCGGACAGCTTGGCGCCGCCACGCACGAAGTTCTTGTAGGTGACTTCAACGAGACGCTTGGATTCCGGATCGAGCTTGAGCGAATCGCGCTGCTCGTAGATCGTCTCGATGCGCTTGAACAGCTTGTCGTTCATCACGATCGCGTCCTGATGCTCGGCGAGCTTGGGCGCTTCTTCTTCCTGCACCTTCTGCAGCGTGTCGTTGGTGTTCGCGCCGCTCACCGCGTTGAACGCCTGCATCACGCGTGTCATCAGCTGGCCCGACTTCTCCATCGGGATGAAGGTGTTCTCGAAGGTCGGCGGTTCCGGGTTGTCGGCGATCTTGGTGATCTCCTCCAGGTGCTGCTTCATGCCTTCTTCGAACGCAGGCTGGTAATCGCCATCCTTGATCTTGTCGAACGGCGGCGCCTGGAACGGCAGCGTGCTGGGTTCAAGGAACGGATTCACGGCGCTGACCTCAGGCGTGGTGGCGGCAGTGGACGCCTTGGCCGGCGCGGTGCTGGCCGGAGCCGGCGCAGGCTGCTGGGCCGGCTCGTTCGACTGCTGCGAGCAGGCGGCGAGCGCAATGGACGTGGCGATCACGAGTGTGCGGAGACGGAGCATCTTCGGTTCCCCTGGTGGGCGGATAAACGAACCCGGAGCCTAACCACACCATGGCAGGGGTGCCAAGGGCTGGAAGTCCTGCCTCGTTTCGCGCGTGGTGGAGCGCACCCTGTGCGCCACTGGCAACGCCGCGGTGCATCATCTTCGTTTAGCCGTCGCGCACGGGGTGCGCTCCCACAAAAGTGCGAGCATCAGGCCTTGCGCATGTCCCGCAGCTGCCAGCTCGATCCGATCAGCAGGTTCAGGCGGTGCCGCACGATGCTCATCGGCAGGTCAGTGATGAGGTCCACGTCGATGCGCAGGTCGTGGACATGGGCGCTCACGGTGGCGGACGGGTCCGTCGCGCCAAGTGAAGCATCGACTTCATCGGGCTCGTCCTGCATCGCGCGCCAGCGCTCGAACAATGACGACGTGCGCATGGCTTCCTGCAGCGCAGCAGCGAGATCGTCCGGCCCGGCGCCGTCATAGCTCAGCGAAGGCACGGGCCCGCGCGCGTCGGATAGATCGGCAATCGACAGGTAATAGTGGCTGCGCATCGCCATGGTGAATCTCCAGTTCGGACACGTCATGCAAGCACGTGCGACGTGAAAATCACTCCAAGATCGCTTCAAGCTCCAGATACGCCGCGGCCGCTTGCGGCGGTTCACCGTAGGGCAGCACGCCCAGGCACGGTGCCGGCAGCAACTGGCGCAGCGTCGCCAGGTTTTCATCCACCGCAGCCATGTCCGGATCGATGAGGTTGCCGATCCAGCCGACCAGGCGACAACCATCGGTGGCGATCGCTCGCGCGGTGAGCAGCGCATGGCTGAGGCAACCCAGCCGCATGCCGACCACCAGGATCACCGGCAACTGCCATTGCCGCGCAATGTCCGAGGCGAGCAGTCCGCGTGACAACGGCACCAGCCAGCCACCCACGCCTTCCACCATCACTGCATCGTGCATGTCGCACAGGCGCAGAAAGGCATCGCGCAGCGGCGCCAGACGAATTTCCACCCCTTCGTGCGCGGCGGCGAGATGCGGTGACAAGGGCTCGCGCAAGGCGATGGGATTGATCCACTCGTATGGCATGGGCGCACTGCTCGCGGCCTGCAGCGCCAGCGCGTCGTCGTTGCGCAGGCCTTCGCGCGTCTCCGTGCTGCCGCTGGCTACCGGCTTCATGCCGCAGGCATTCAGGCCGCGATCGCGCAGCGCATGCAGCAGCGCACAGGTTGCATGGGTCTTGCCTACGCCGGTATCGGTACCCGCTACGAAGAACGTCGACATGCGCCTGTCCCCTGATGGCGGCCTGGAAGCGGTGCGCCCGCCCGTTATGCCGCTGCGCACCATGCGGGCGCATAATACGTGCTTTGGCAGCGAGGCTCATGCCCATGTTCGAAGTATCCACGCAGGCGTACGCGAGCAAGCGCGAACATTACGACGACCTGTGCCGGCAGGCGCGCGGCCTGCTCGAGGGCGAGCCCGACATGATCGCCAACGCGGCGAATTTCTCGGCACTGGTCTACCACGGCCTGCCCGACCTCAACTGGTGCGGCTTCTACCTGTACGACGGCACCGAGCTGGTGGTCGGCCCGTTCCAGGGCAAACCGGCATGCATCCGCATCGCACTCGGTCGCGGCGTGTGCGGCACCGCCGCACAGACGCGCGAGACCCAGGTCGTGCGCGACGTGCATGAGTTCGATGGTCATATTGCCTGTGACGCAGCATCGCAGTCGGAAATCGTCGTGCCACTGGTGCGCGCCGATGGCCGACTGTTCGGCGTATGGGACGTCGACAGCCCGTCCGTCGCCCGTTTCGACGATGAAGACCGCGCCGGCATGGAAGCGCTCTGCGCGGTCTTCATGGACAGCCTGAAGGGCTGAGGTCTACTCGCGCGGCGTCTGCAGCAAGGTCACGATCGCCGCGCGCGCCTCGTCCACGCCGGTCGGCGTCTGTGAGGAAAACATCTGGGCCGTCGCCTGCGTGCCGCCCGCCGCCAGCTCCTTGCGCAACGCCGCCAGGGCCTGCATCGCCTGGTTGCGCGAGAGCTTGTCGGCCTTGGTCAGCAGTACATGGCAAGGCAGGTGCGTGGCGAAGCAGAAATCCAGCATCATCCGGTCGAATTCCTTCATCGGATGGCGGATGTCGGAAATCAGCACGACGCCGCGCAGACTGCGCCGGCGGTGCAGATAGGCGTCGATTTCCTGCTTCCAGTGCGCCCGCAGCTCCTCGGGCACCTTGGCGTATCCGTAGCCGGGAAGATCGATGAGCCGCACCGTCAGCGGCGCCTCGCCTTCGCCCTGCGCCAGCGGCGGCAGCGAGAATGCGACCATTTGCTGCGTGCGACCGGGTGTCTTGGAGGTACGCGCCAGGCCGCGGTGACCGGTCAACGCATTGAGCGCGCTGGACTTACCGGCGTTGGAGCGCCCGGCAAAAGCCACTTCGGCGCCATCATCCGGCGGAAGTTGTGAGATTCGATGGGCCGCCAGCACGAACTGGGCCCCTTGCAATGGGTTGGACATGGTTTGACCGGCTAAGGTGGCGCGGAGATAATCCGTTAGTTTCTGCCAGTTGCGGACGTGCAGGCCAGCGCGAGCCGTGCAGCCATAGCAGTTTTTCGGGAGACAAGTGTATGAGTTTTCGGCCCGCCGGTTTCCGGCCCGCTGTTGTTGGTTATGCCGTAGCCCTCGTCTTTGCGCTGTCTTCCAGCGTGGTGTTCGCCCAGGAGGCCAAGGCGCCCGCCGCCGCGGCCACCGCCGCGCAGCCTGCTACCGCCGCCAGTGCCGAACAGGCCAAGCCGGCCGAAGCCACCGCCGCCGTCAAGCCGGGTGATGCCGCTGCCGGTGCCGGCAAGGCCGCCGCCTGTGGCGCCTGCCACGGCATGGACGGCAATTCCAGCGACGCCCAGTACCCGAAGCTCGCGGGTCAGCAGGAGTCCTACATCGTTCGCCAGCTCACCAACTTCAAGAGCAGCAAGCGGCAGAACCCGATCATGCTCGGCATGGCGACTCCGCTCTCCGAACAGGACATGCACGACATCGGCGCCTACTTCGCCAGCAAGGCATCGCTGCCGGGCGTGGCCGACCAGGCGCTGGTCGAGCGCGGCGAGCAGCTCTATCGCCAGGGTGACACCACCAAGGGCGTGCCGGCCTGCATGGCCTGCCACAGCATCGACGGCCGCGGCAACCCGGGCGCGGCGTATCCGCAGCTGACCAGCCAGCATGCGCAGTACATCGAAGCCACGTTGAAGTCGTGGCACGACGGCACCACCTGGGGTGACGACGCGCACGCCCAGATCATGCCGGGCATCGCCAAGAAGCTCGACGCGAAGGACATCGCCGCCGTCGCCAGCTACATTGAAGGCTTGCACGCCGCCGAAGGCGCATCCGGCGCCTCCGCCGCGAAGTAAGCGCCTTCGACACGCCGGCCCTTGAGGCCGGCGTGTTCGTTCCAAGCCATACAAGGTATCGAGGATCACCATGCTGAAGCGTCTGTCGTTCCTGTGTTCCGCCCTGCTCGTGCTCGCCGCCTGCAGCCACAACAACGACAACGCCAGCACTGCCCCGCAGCCCGCTCCGGCTTCGGCGGCAACCGCCCCGGTCGCGCAGCCGCCCGCCGCTTCCACCGCCGCCGCGCCCGCCGCCGCCGGCACGTCTGCTCCGGCTGCAGCGAGCACCGCCGCCCAGGCACCAACACCCGCTCCCGCTCGCGCTCCGGCCGCACCGGCGACGCCGTTCGTCGACGACGGCAAGTGGGTCGAAGGCAAGCAGTACGTGCGCATCGAGCCGGCCCAGCCGAAGATGACCAACACCGACAAGATCGAAGTGCTCGAGGTGTTCTCGTACGGCTGCCCGGCCTGCAACCAGTTCCATCCGACCATGAACAAGCTGGTGCAGGAGCTGCCCTCGGACGCCGTGGTCGCCTACCTGCCCGCCTCCTTCATGCCGCAGGAAAACTGGCCGATGCTGCAGCGCGCCTTCCTCGCCGCACAGGCGCTGGGCGTGGCTGACAAGGCCAACGACGCCATGTACGACGCCGTCTGGAAGACCAACGAACTCAGCGCCCTCAAGGCCGGTGGCGCGGGCCTCAAGCCGGCGTCGGCCCTGCCTACCCTGGACGACGCCGCCAAGGTCTACGCGAAGTTCGGCGCCGATCCGAAGGAATTCGTGGCCGTGGCCAACTCCTTCACCATCAATACCAAGGTCAAGCGCTCGGACGAACTGGTGAAGAACTACGGCATCGAAGAGACGCCCACCATCGTCGTCGACGGCAAGTACCGCCTGACCCCGCGCTCGGCTGGCGGCTACGACCAGGTGGTGGAACTGACGAAGTGGCTGGTGTCCAAGGAAGCGGCCGGCAAGTAAGCCGCGCCAGGCCCCAGCACCCACTGCCCACCTGAGAACACCGCCCATGCTCAAGCGTTTTGCCTCCCTGCGCGCCCTCGGCCTGCTCGCCGGCCTGCTGCTGACCACCGCCTGCACCGCCACTGGTTCCAACGACATCGCCCCGTACACCGAGGGCACCGAGTACGTCACGATCGGCGGCACGCCCCAGCGCTACAGCAACGAGGGCAAGGTCGAGGTCGTCGAGGTGTTCTCGTACGGCTGCATCCATTGCGCGCACTTCGCGCCACTCGCCGAGCAGTTGCGCAAGCAGCTGCCGGCCGGCGTGGTGTTCAAGCTGCTGCCGGCCGCGTTCAACGACCAGTGGGTGCCCTACGCCCGCGCCTACTACGCCGCCAAGAAGCTCGGCGTGGTGGAGCAGACCCACCTGGCCCTGTTCAAGGCCAAGTTCGACGATCACTACCCGATCTCCACGCTGGACGAGATCGCCGACTTCTATGCCAGCCATGGCGTGAAGCGTGACGATTTCATGCGCATCGCCACCTCCGACGAGGTCACCCAGCAGATCCGCAAGGACGCCGCCCTGGTGCAGGCGTGGCAGGTCGACGGCACGCCGACCATCGTGGTCGACGGCAAGTACCGCAGCGCCAACATCAAGACGCTGGATCAGCTGGCGGCCCTGACCCAGTGGCTGGCCAAGCGCGAGCTTGCCGGCGGCAAGTAAGCCTTGCGCGGGGAGAGTCCGGCCGGACTTTCCCCACATTCACACCCCGGCGGGCATGCTTGCGCATCCGGCGGCGCCAGCGATGGCGCCCCTCACCCTTTGCCACTACCCTGCCGCCCGATGAACCGCGCCGATTCACCTGCCCCTGCCGTCCCGGAGCGCCGTCTACGTCTGCTGAGCTGCAACATCCTGGCCGGCGCCAGCGTGCAGCGCTACAGCGAATACCTGACCCGCAGCATCAACGCGGTGCTGCCCGGCCGAAGCAAGCTCGACAACCTTGATCGCCTCGCCGAGGTGCTGCCCCAGTTCGATGTGATCGGACTGCAGGAAGCCGATGCCGGCAGCCTGCGCTCGGGCTTCCTCAACCAGACGCGCTACCTCGCCGAAGCGGCAGGCATGCCGTTCTGGAGCCATCAGCCCAATCGCCCGATGGCGCGACTGGCGCACTCGGCAAACGGGTTGATCAGCCGCCTCGAACCCACCAGCGTGTTGGATTTCCCGCTGCCCAGCCGTATTCCCGGCCGCGGTGCGCTGCTGGCGCGGTTCGGTGAGGGCAAAGATGCGCTGGCCGTGATGATCGCCCACCTCTCGTTGAGTGCGCCGGCGCGCGCCAAGCAGCTCGCTTTCATCGGCGAGGTGTTGCAGGACTATCGGCACGCCGTGTTGATGGGCGATCTCAACACCGACCTGCGCAGCGCGGAGATGAAGCACCTGTTCGCGAAGTCGACCCTGGTGTCGCCCGACCAGGCCACGCCCACCTTCCCCAGCTGGAAGCCCCGCAAGGCCCTGGACCACATCCTTACCTCCGAGGCGATCCAGCTCGACAAGGTCTGGGCACTGCCGCAGGCGTTTTCCGATCACTTGCCGCTGGCGGCGGAGATTCGCCTGCCGGACCATATCGCTCCACAACCCTTTCGATTGCGCCGATGAAGCGAACGCTCACCCTGATCCTGCCCTGGCTGTTGCTGATCGCGCTTGGGGCCGTGCCCCTGCTGTTGCGCTATGGCCTGGTCGAGTCGCCTGAAGTGGCACGCGTGTGCGAGACCGGCAAGACGATCGCCTGCGACCTGCGGCATATCACGGTGGAAGGGTTCATTACCGGCAACATCGGCGGCCTGCGCATCGGCATTTTTGGCTGGGTGGCGCTGGCGGCCACGGCGCTCGCGCTGTGGCGCACTCGCGTATTCACGGCGTGGCTTGCCGCGGCAACGGGCCTGGTTGCCGTCGTGCTGTACTGCTTCGAGCCTGGCGCGGTGGCGCTACTGGTAGGCTGCCTGCGGCTCGTGCGTGCCCAGTCGAACGGCGCGGCGCCAGGCGATCAACGCGGCAGCGCCCAGCGTGAGATTCACGCCCAGCCATAGCCATGAAGCGGGGTTGAGGCCGACGTCCTGCACCACCGTCACGATGGCAAGCAATGGCATCAGGCAAGCCATGAAGCGCTCCTCGGCGGTAGGCACCCAGCTACGTCCCGCGTCCAGCAGTGCGGCAATGAAGTAGCCCAGCGCCGGCGGCCAGAACAGGCCGAGCGGGAAATCGCGATAGCGACCGTCGAACACCAGCAGCAAGCCATACAAGGTGAGGCCGAACATCCACGCGAAGCGCGCGCGCGGATCCGGCATGCCACGCGTCGGCCCTCCACCCAGGCGAGCAGCCACCCAGCGCGCGAGCGCGATCGTCGTCAGCAGCGCAAGAACGCATAGCGTGCCCGAAACCGCCCACTCCACGACGTCGCGGCAGGCGAACCACATCTGGCGGAACTGCCAGGCCAACGCCGTACCGCAGGCGAAACCGGAAAGCACCAGCGCGTAACGCGCCTTGCGCGAGCGCCACTCACGACGCCACACCGCCGCCAGCACGAACAGCACGGCGCCCAGGACGCCGGCCCACCATCCAAGCAGCCAGCGCGGCTCTTCGACCACCGGGCCTTGCATGGAAAACTTCGGACGCGCATCGACATCGAAGATGCCCCAGTAGCCGCCGACCGTGCCTTCCTGCTCACGCTTCCACGGCTGGTCGAACGCCTCGATCACGTTGTAGGGCATGTCCACGCTGCCGGCGTAGCGCAGGAATTCGCGCATGTAGCGTGCTTCGTTCACCAGACTCGCGGCCGCACCACGACGCTGCTTGCCCTGGCTGGGCCAGCCCGTCTCTCCGATCATCACGGCGCGCCCGGGAAACTCCGCCTTCATGCGCGCATACACGTCCGCGACGTGCTGCACGGCGTCCCGCGGCTCCACGGGTTCGTCTTCCCAATAGGGCAGGATGTGAATGGTGATGAAGTCCACCACCTTGGCCATCTCGGGGTAGTGCTGCCAGAACTCCCACACGTCGGCGTAGGTGACCGGCACGTGCGTGTCATGCACGGCGTCGCGCACTTCGGTCACGTACTGCGCCAGCGCCGTCGGCGTCTGCTCGCCGCGCAGCAGCACCTCGTTGCCGACGACCACGCCGCGCAGCACTTCAGGGTGCGCCTTGATGGTGGCGATGCCGGCCTTGATCTCGTTGTCGTTGAGCACCGGATCGCGACCGATCCAGATGCCCATCAGTACCTTCATGCCGTAGCGCTGCGCAATCGCCGGCACCGCGCTCAAGCCAAAACCCTGCGAATAGGTGCGCACGCAATCGAAGCGTTCGGAAAGCGCGCGCAAGTCCGCGTCGATACGCTCGGGGCTGACATAGGCGTGGATATTGAGCGGTGTCTCGCCCGGCTTGCGGAACGGCGCATAGGACACGCAGGCGACGCGCGACGAGGGCGCCTCGGGGAGCGCGACCGCACGCCCGATCTGCCACCACCAGATCACACCCCAAAGGGCTGCGGCGACAAGCGCCAGCCACGCCAGCGGCAATACACGGGACGACGGCGAGGACGGTGGCGTCATGCGCTTCCTTGGGAGCCAGATTCATGCGCCGGACGCGGCGCCTCGTGGGCGGCAGATTCTATCAGGCCCGCTCCGGCTACCATGGTCGCGTCGGTTTCACGCCACGCTCAGCGGGCATTGGCCATGCTGCCGGGTCCGCTGCATTGCCAGCCCCTGCGATGCACTGCGCGGAACAGGCAAAAAGGAGCTTTCATGTCCCTCTCCATGGCACCGCGCCGATCCGCCGGGCGCCTGCTCATCGCAATGGCCGGGTTGCTGCTGGCCTGCGCCACCAGCGCAGCCGAGCCCACCCAGGCCCAGCGCACCGCCTTCAAGCAAGCCTATGCGGCGGCCCTGCAGGGAGGCGACGGATGGCGCAGCCTGGCCAAGGGTCTGGAGAACTACCCGATCTACCCCTACCTGGAAGCGGCCGCGCTCACGCACGACCTCCGCCAAATCGATCGTGCGCAGGTGGAGTCCTATCTCAAGCGTTATCCGGACCAGATTCCCGCGGGCGATCTTCGCCGCGACTTCCTGGGTGAGCTGGCACGTCGACAGGACTGGGACAACTTCCTCGCGATGTATCAGCCCGGCCAGGGCGACGCACTGGCCTGCAATGCGCTGCAGGCGCAACTAAGCAAAGGCACGCAGCTCGATTTCGATCGCGACCTCGCCTCGTTGTGGACCAAGCCGAAGCTGCCCAATGCGTGCGACCCCGTGTTGAGCGCGGCGCACGACCAGGGCCTGCTCACGCCGCAGCGCCTGTGGGATCGCATCGACCGCGCCGCCGATGCCGTGCAGCCGGGCTCGATCAATACAATGGCCGCATGGCTGCCCGCCGAAGATGCGGAGGCCGCCAGGCGCCTTGCGTCCGCACTGAGCGACCCCGGCACGACAGCGATCGCCGCCAACCAATGGCCCGACACACCCCGCAACCGCCAGGCGGCCGCGATCGCGGTGGAGCGACTTGCCCGCCGCCAGTCGGTGACCGCCGACGTGGCATGGCAGAAACTGCAGGATCGTTTTGCGTTCACGCCGCAGCAGCGCGATCGCGTGGTGTATGCGCTGGCGCTGTTCCACGCGACCGATTACGACGAGGGTGCGTTGTCGCGTCTGGCGGCGTTGCCCGCCGCACTGCAGACCGACGTCAGCCGCGAATGGCGTGTGCGCGCGGCGCTGGCCCAACGCGATTGGCGAGCCGTGCTTGCCGCGATCGACGCCATGCCTGCGGCCCAACAGCAGGACGGCGAATGGCGCTGGTTCCGTGCGCGCGCACTCAGCGAACTGGATCGCGGTGCGGAAGCGCAACGCGCGCTCACCTCGCTGGCGCAGGAACCGACCTTCTTCGGCTTTCTCGCCGCCGATCGCCTCCAGCAGCCCTACGGCATCTGCCCCATCCCGCTCGCCACCGACACGAAGCGCGAGCAGGTTTTGCTGGCCAATCGCGGGCTGCAGCGCGCGTTCGAACTGTTCGCCGTGGATCTGCCCCGCCAGGCGCGCCGCGAATGGGCGCAGGCGCTGGACGGCGCCGACCCGGACACGCTGAAGCTCGCGGTGGTTCTTGCCTACCGGCGCGGCTGGTACGACCGCGCCGTGTTCACCTTCAACAACGGCGACGCCCTACGCTATTACGAGCAGCGTTTCCCGTTGGCCAGCCAGGATGGCCTGGTGCCTCAGGCGCAGGAAGCCGGCATCGATCCTTCATGGGCCTACGCCATCCTGCGCGCCGAAAGCGCATGGATGAGCGATGCGCGTTCCGGCGCGGATGCGCGAGGCCTGATGCAGCTGCTGCCTTCGACCGCCGCGTTGGTGGCCAAGCGCAACGGCATCAGCTGGGGCGGCGGCGATACGCTGTTCGATCCGGTGACCAACATCATCCTGGGTACGCGCTATCTCGCGCAGATGGCGCAGCGTTTCAGTGGCTCGATCTGGCTTGCCAGCGCGGCGTACAACGCAGGGCCGGGCAAGGTCGACCAATGGCTCGAGGCGCGCGGCGCGCTGCCGCCGGATCTCTTCGTCGCCACCATTCCCTACAAGGAAACGCGCGAATACGTGGCGCGAGTGATGTCCTTCGCGGTGATCTACGACTGGCGCCAGCACGGCAATGCAGTGACGCTGTCGCAACGACTGACGCCGATCGGCCAGGGCTTCAACCTTGCCGCGGTCACCGATGAACGCAAGCTGGTCGGCTGCCCGGTCGCCGCCCCGGCGGTACCCGCGGAAGCTTCCACTGCTCCGCCCGCGAGCAACATGACGCCGCCGGCGTCCACATCCAGCGGCACGCACTGAGAGAGGCAGCCCGTGGTGCAAAGAACGCAACAACTGGTCGTGCTTGGCGGCACCGGCTTTGTCGGCTCACATCTGATTCCGCGCCTGGCCGCCGATGGGCATCGCATCGTGCTGCTCTCGCGCAACCGCGAACGCAAGCGCGAATTGGCTGTGTTGCCTTCGGTGCGCATCCGTAGCGCCGACATCTACGACGCCAACGCCTTGCGTCGCCAGTTCGAAGGCGCCGATGCAGTGATCAATCTGGTCGGCATTCTCAACGCCTTCGGCAAGCAGACCTTCCAGCACGCCCACGTGGACTTGACCCAGCGTGTCATCGCCGCCTGCCAGGCAGCAGGCGTATCGCGACTGCACCAGATGAGCGCACTGAAGGCCGGCCAGGGCCTGTCGAACTATTTGAAGACCAAGGGCGAGGCCGAGGCGCACGTGCGCAACTCCTCGCTGGATTGGACCATCTACCAGCCCAGCGTGATGTTCGGCCGGGGCGGCGGATTGGTCGATCGCTTCGCCACGTTGCTGCGACAGATGCCGGTGCTGCCGCTGGCGCGTGCGTCCGCGCGCCTGGCGCCAACCTGGGTAGGCGACGTGGCCGAGGCCATCGCCCGCTGCGTGGGCGATGACGCGCTCGGCCTGGACCGCACTTTCGAGCTGTACGGGCCGGATGTGCTGACGCTTGGGGAGATCGTCGAACAGATCCGCGACGTGATGGGCGTGCGCACGCCGATCCTGCCGCTTCCCGATAGCTTCGGGCGACTGCAGGCCCAGTTCGCCGAACTGTTGCCCGGCAAGCCGTTCTCGCTGGACAACTTCCGCACGCTGCGCACGGATTCGGTGGGCAAGCACGATGGCTATGCGGCACTCGGCATCGTGCCGCAGCCGCTGTCGCCCTGGTTGCCGCTGCTGTTGCGTGAACCGGCACGGCAGCGTCGGCTTTCCAACGCACGCGTCAGCACGCACTGAGGCGCGCGGCTGGGGCACGCCCTCGCCGCGTGGCAGAATCGGTCCATGCGCATCTATCTCGTCGGCGGCGCGGTCCGCGACAAACGCCTTGGCAGACCGGTCATCGACCACGACCACGTGGTCGTGGGCGCACATCCTGATGAACTGCAAGCACAGGGCTACCGCCCGGTCGGCAAGGATTTCCCGGTGTTCCTGCATCCGCAGACGAGCGAGGAGTACGCCCTGGCGCGTACCGAGCGCAAGACGGGCCCCGGCTACCACGGCTTCGCGTTTCATGCCGATCCGTCGGTGACGCTGGAGGAGGACCTCGCGCGGCGAGACCTCACCATCAACGCGATGGCCGAGGCGGAGGACGGCACGCTGGTCGATCCGTTCCATGGCCTCGAGGACATCGAGCAGCGCCTGTTGCGCCACGTGTCGCCTGCCTTTGTCGAGGACCCGGTGCGCCTGCTGCGCGTGGCGCGCTTCGCGGCACGCTTCGCGCCGCTGGGCTTCACCGTCGCGCCCGAAACCATGGCGTTGATGCAGCAGATGGTGCGCGATGGCGAGGTGGACCATCTCGTTCCCGAGCGCGTGTGGCAGGAAACCCGCAAGGCGCTGGGTGAGGCGCAGCCTTCCGCGTTCCTGCGCGTGCTGCGCGAGTCGGGTGCGCTCGCCGTGCTGTTTCCGGAAGTGGACGCACTCTACGGCGTACCGCAGCGCGCCGAGTTTCACCCCGAAGTCGACACCGGCGTGCACGTGGAAATGGTGCTCGACATGGCCGCGCGGATTGCGCCCGGCAACGACGTGGTGGGCTTCTGCGCGCTCACGCATGACCTTGGCAAGGCACTGACGCCCGACGATGTGCTGCCGCGCCACATCGGACACGAACATGCGGGCGTCGCCCCTTTGCAGCGCCTAGTCGCGCGGCTGAAGGTCCCCACCGAGCACGCCACGCTGGCCGAGCATGTATGTCGCGAGCATCTCAACGTCCATCGGGCGTTCGAACTGAAGGCGGCCACGGTGCTGCGTCTGCTCACCTCGCTGGACGCCCTGCGGCGCCCCGAGCGCCTGGGGTTGTTCCTGGCCGCCTGCGAGGCTGACAAGCGGGGACGCTTGGGTCACCAAAATGACGCCTATCCCCAGGCCGGCTATCTGCAGCAGGCACGCGACGTCGCGGCGGCGATCCGCGCCGAACCGTTCGTTGCCCAGGGGCTGGCCGGCCCGGCCATCGGCGAAGCCATGAACGCCGCGCGGATCAACGCCATAGAGACGCTGCGCCAGTCGGCTCGCTGAACGGACTGGGCCCGGAAAGCCGGCGGGAAGACCATTACGGCTAAAATGACCGGCTTGGCGCCCTGACGGCCTCCCCGCGAGACTGTCGCCGTGTATAAAGGCGGGTCGCCTTTCGCCGCCCTGGTGAGCCGGGCGCCTTCGTTCCATTGCCCGGAGTCATCCGTGTCCACTGCGTATCACCCCACCTCGCCGCTGCACCAGCGGTTTCGCCCCCTGTGGTGGCTGGTCATCAGCTACGTGCTGATCGGCGCCCTCACTCGCATCGTCCTGCTGTTCATGGCCGGCAGCGGCGTGCCGCACAACCCGTTGTACTGGGCTTATGCGTTCGGCGTGGGCCTGGCTTACGACCTGGTCGCCTTCATCTACATTGCGTGGCCGCTGATGCTGTATCTGTGGCTGGTGCCGCAGCGCATCTATGTTTCGCGCGTGGGCCAGTGGCTGCTTTACGGCGGTGGCGCGGTGACGCTGTTCGGGCTGCTGTTCGTGGGCGCTTCGGAGCTGGTGTTCTGGGGTGAATTCGGCACGCGCTTCAACTTCATCGCCGTGGACTATCTGGTCTATACGACCGAGGTGATCGGCAACATCCGCGAGTCCTACCCGCTGGGCGCATGGATCAGCCTGCTCGCGCTGGCGACGCTGGTGATCGTGTGGTTCAGCCGCCGCGGCCTGAAGGCCGAAGACGGCGGTACGCGTTTCCTCCAGCGCAGCAAGGTGGCGCTGGTGTGGCTGCTCATCACCGTGGTGACCGCGGTGGCCATCAAGGGCACCTTCAAGGATCGCACCGACAACGCCTATGTGAACGAGCTCTCCGGCAACGGCGTGTACGAGTTCTTCGCAGCGTTCCGCAGCAGCCACCTCGACTATTCGCGCTTCTATCGCACGCTGCCCGAAGACGATGCGTTCCGCCGCGTGCGCGAGCTCATCAAGACCCCCGAGGCCACCTACGTCAGCGACGATCCGCGCGACATCACCCGCGAGATCCACCACGAAGGCCCCGAGAAGCACCTCAATGTCGTGCTCATCAGCGTGGAAAGCTTCTCGGCCGATTTCCTCAAGGAATTCGGTGACAAACGCAACATCACGCCGAACCTCGACGCGCTGATCAGCAAGAGCATGTTCTTCGACAACCTCTACGCCAACGGCACGCGTACCGTGCGTGGCCTGGAAGCGCTGTCGCTCTCCGTGCCGCCCACGCCCGGCGACTCGATCGTGAAGGCGCACAACAACGAGAACCTGTTCTCCGCCGCCAACGTGTTCAACGACCGCGGCTACCAGTCCGACTTCGTCTACGGTGGCTACGGCTACTTCGACAACATGAACTACTTCTTCTCGCACAACGGCTATCGCGCGGTGGACCGCAACGATATCGCCAAGGGCGAGACCATCCACCACGAGAACGTGTGGGGCGTGGCCGACGAGGACCTCTACACGCTGTCGCTGAAGCAGATGGATGAGGCATACGCGCAGAAGAAGCCGTTCTTCCTGCACATCATGACCACGTCCAACCACCGCCCCTTCACCGTGCCCGCCAACCGCGTGCCGCAGAAGAACGGCACGCGCGAAGCCGCCGTGGCGTACACCGACTGGTCCATTGCCGACTTTCTCAAGCGTGCACAGGGCAAGCCGTACTTCGACGACACGATCTTCGTGATCACCGCCGACCACTGCGCCTCCAGCGCCGGTCGCACCAGCGTGCCGATCAACCGCTACCACATCCCGCTGTGGATCTACGCGCCCAAGCACATCCAGCCGCAGCGCGTGACGCGCCAGATGGCGCAGGTCGACATCATCCCGACGGTGATGGGCCTGCTGAACTTCAGCTACCGCAGCCGCTTCTTCGGCGCTGACATCTTCCAGCTGGAGCCCGGCCGTGAACGCGCCTTCCCCGCGACCTACGAAAAGCTCGGCTACCTGCGCAACGACGTACTGACCATCCTGGAGCCGCAGCGCAAGCTGGAGCAGGTGCGCCCCGATTTCGACAACGGCGACGCCGTGCCGAACAAGCCCATCGACGAACACAAGGTCGACGACGCCACGGCGTACTACCAGGTGGCGGCTTTCATGTTCAAGCACGGCTTGATGGTGAAGCGGCCGGAGGACAGCACGGCCGTCGTTCCGCACCCCGAGAGGGCCGCCAGCAGCAGTTTCTGAGAGACTGGTGCCCCCTCCCGACATCGCGCTCACGCATGGACCACGCAAGGATGCCCCGGATCGCCGTACTGATTCCCTGCCACAACGAGGCGGTGGCGATTGCGCAAGTGGTGCAAGCTTTCCGAGCTGCGCTGCCCGCGGCGACCATTTACGTCTACGACAACAATTCCAGCGACGATACCGTGTCCGTCGCGCGTTCCGCGGGCGCCGTCGTACGCAAGCAGCAGCTGCAGGGCAAGGGGCACGTGCTGCGCCGCATGTTCGCCGACGTCGAGGCCGACGCCTACGTCCTGGTGGATGGCGATGCCACCTACGACGCGGCGGATGCGCCCGGCATGGTCCAGCGCCTGCTCGACGAGCGGCTGGACATGGTGGTGGGCACGCGCATCAGTGACGAACAGCTGGCCTATCGGCCCGGCCATCGCTTCGGCAATCGACTGCTGACGGGCCTGGCGGGGCGCATCTTCGGACACGCCTTCAGCGACATGCTGTCCGGTTACCGGGCGTTTTCGCGTCGATTCGTGAAGTCGTATCCGGCCCACGCCGGCGGCTTCGAAGTGGAAACGGAGCTGACCGTGCACGCACTCGAGCAGAACATGCCGGTGACCGAGGTGCCGACGCGTTACGCCGCCCGTCCCGATGGCTCACAGAGCAAGCTCAATACGTGGAAGGATGGCTGGCGCATCCTCATGACGATCATCAAGCTGACCAAGAACGGCAGGCCGTTCGCCTTCTTCGCCACCGGCTCGCTGCTCTGCGCGCTCCTTTCGTTGGGCCTGGCCCTTCCGCTGTTCGCCACTTACCTGGAAACAGGACTGGTGCCGCGCTTCCCTACCGCCATCCTGTGCGCGGCCTTGATCGTGCTCGCGGCCGTGTTCCTGGTCTGCGGATTGATCCTCGATACGGTCACCCTTGGCCGGCGCGAGCAGAAACACCTGGCGTACCTCGCCTACTCCCCGTACGACAGCGACAACGGAAGCAAGTGATATGGACCAGCGCCGAGCGTCCCTGGCCCAACTTGGGGTTTTCGCGCTGTGCCTTGGCTTTGGCGCCGCATTATCGGTAGCGCTGGGCCAGGACATTTCCTGGGACACCAAGAACTACCACCTTTACAACGCGTGGGCTTTCCTGCACGGCCGCGGTGCGCAGGACATCACTGCGGCGGGCATGCAGAGTTACTTCAACCCGCTGGCGGACCTTCCCTACCTGGCCCTGGCCCAGGGCCCGCTGCATGCATGGCCTCATACGCTCGCCGCGCTGCAGGGCCTGTGGTTCGGCGCCCTGGTGTTTCTGGTGCTGAAGATCGCCAAACACCTGGCGCAACGTCAAGGACGCCGTTTCGGCATGGTGGACGTGTGCGCGGCGCTCATCGGCGTCACCGGCAGCATGGCGGTTTCGCAGGCCGGCAGTACGACAAACGAGATCCAGCTGGCGGTGCTGATGCTTCTGGGCCTTTACGCACTGATGCCCTTGCTTGCACCTTCGGCCGTACGACAACCGGGCTTGCGCGCGTGGCTGGCGGGCTTGTGCTGCGGCTTGGCTGTGGGTCTCAAGCCCACGGCGGCGGTGTATCCACCCGCCATGGCCCTGAGTCTGCTGATCACCATGGGCATCGGCTCGCGGCTGGCCTGGAAGGCGACCACGCTGTACGCCATGGGCGTCGCTTTGGCGTTTCTGGCCACCTATGGGGCCTGGGGCTGGCATCTCTACCAGTCCACGGGAAACCCGCTGTTCCCGTTGTTCAATCAGATATTCCAGTCGCCACTGACAGCAATGGTCGGTGGAACAGACGGGCGATTCCGTCCTCACGATCTGGCGCATTGGCTGTTCTATCCATTCTTCTGGATCAAGCGGCAGCAATGGCTGGTGACCGAAGCACCGTTCGCCGATTCGCGCTATGCCATCGCGATGCTTGCGCTGGCTGCCCTGCTTGTTGCGCGCTGGAAGGCGCGCGATGACCGCGCGCAGGGCAGCCATGCGGCGGCGAGCTTTCTGGCCATTTTCTTTTTCGTTGGCTACGTGCTGTGGCTGGTGCTCTTTTCCATCCTTCGCTACGCCATTCCGCTTGAGGCGCTCACAGGCTTGCTGCTGCTGGCCGGCTTCCATGCATGGAAGCCGGATACATGGCGCGTCCCGACACGCGGCGCCTCCCTGTCCATGACGGCATTACTGCTGCTGATTCTCGGCACAACGTCCTATCCGAACTGGTGGCGCGGGGGCTACGCAAGACATGTTTTCGAAGTCGAGGCACCGACGATAGAGCCCAACAGCCTGGTCATCCTGGCCGGAAGCCCGGATGCCTATCTCGCACCCATGCTCGGCGATGCGCCCGGCGTCAGCTTCGTCGGCCTGACGTGGTTCACCGCCGCGTCCCGAGGTTATGGGCTGTGGGATATCACCAGGCAGCGGCTCGGCACCCACGTCGGGCCCATGTATGTGGTGCGGCGCGATGATCCGGAGAACGCCAACGAGTTGGCGCTACTACGCGAGCTGCTTCCGCAACGGCACGCGACCGACTGCCAGGCCATTCGCTCCAATCTCGAAACCGGCCGGCGAGGCAAAAGCTACGCCGCGGGACTCAGCCTCTGCCGGCTGACAGCCAACTGAGCCTCAGAGCCGCTCGCCCTGATCCGCTTCCAGCAGCTCTGCCGGCAGCGGCAGCACCTCGAGGTTTCGCGCGAACAGCATGGCCTGGAAGCGCTCGCCCATCTGGTCGGGCAGGGTCAGCTTTTTGACCTCCTGGGCGAGACGGTAGCGCGCTGTTTCGTCGGTGGCATGCTCGTACGAGTTCTCGAAGGCTTCCTGCAGTCCGCTGCCGATCAGGAACTGCGCCTGTGA
The DNA here is from genome assembly GCA_000632805.1 of Dyella jiangningensis. GTDB lineage: Bacteria > Pseudomonadota > Gammaproteobacteria > Xanthomonadales > Rhodanobacteraceae > Dyella > Dyella jiangningensis. Next base: position 3,861,158 of record CP007444.1, read on the forward strand.
CATATAGCCAGCAACGCCGAAGCCAGCGCTATTGCCTGCTTCCGCCAGCGCAGTGAAATCCACCGACGCGGTGAGGTCGTTCAGACCCGGCAAATACAGAGGATCGTTGTGCGCGCGGTGGCGATAGTGCGCCATCAGGGTGCCGTCGCTGCGCTCGGGCTGGTAGAACTCGCGACGGACGTAGCCATAGTCCACGAACAGCATCAGGCCCGAGGCGAGCGACCCCGCGATAGCCTGGATCCAATACGGCAGCTGCGGAAGGATTTCCGAACGGTAGCCATCGGGAAACGTCGTTTCGAGGTCACGCTCCACGTGGCGCACCGCACCCGACACCAGCATGTCGGCGGGGCGATCCACGCGCATCAGTCGGCCTTCGCCATCCAGGGCGACATATTCCTCATAGACTTCGCCGCCGCGCATGGCGAAACGCGTCGTCGGCAGCGCGTCGATCACTTCGTTGGCAAACAGCACGCCACGCCATTCCTGTTCCGGCGGGCGATCCAACCACGACACGCGCGCGAATACATCCTTCGGCAACGCGGCGGACAGGCGCTCGCGCTGGCGATCGCGCAGGTCGGCGCTGGGTTCGAGGATGAGATAGCGACGAGGCATGCTGCCGACGGCAGCAAACGCCTTCAGTGCCGCTTCGGCGAAGCTGCCGCTGCCGCCACCCAGCTCGAGGAAATCGGCGTCATCGCCGAGCAACTCGATCACCGGATAGGTGGCATTGACCACGCACTTGGCAAACAGGCCGCCGAGTTCCGGCGCGGTGATGAAATCACCGGCCTCGCCGAATTTGGTCTTGCCGGCGCTGTAATAACCCAGCCCCGGCGCATAGAGGCAACGCTCCATGTACTGCGAGAACGGCATCGCACCATGCGCGGCGATTTCTTCGCGCAAGTGCGTCAGCAGTCGATCGGAGTGGGCGCGCTCGTCGGCGCTCGGATCGGGAAGTCGGGAGGACATGCGCGTGCATCGGTGATGGAGAACGCGCAAAGAATAACCGATGCCCCGCCATAGCCCCGTGAGGGAGGAAGACTATGACGGGGTACCGGCCCAGCTGACTTAGAAACTGAAGTCCTTCTGCAGCGTGAGGTATACGCCGCGGCGCGGACCGAACTGCGGTGCGCCCACGCCCACGCCGGTACCGTCACGGAGCTCGTAGGTGCGATCCAGCGCATTGATCAGCGCCAGCTGGGTCTTCACCTTGCCCAGGCTGCCGACGTTGAAGTCGTGCGCCACGTTGAGGTTGAGCTGGAAGTAGTACGGCAGCGAGGCACCATTCGGCACGCCCGGGGCTTCCTTGCGCAGTCCGCTGCCGAAGATGTAATCGGCGCCCACGCGGGTGGCCTCGGTGAAGGAATAAGTGATGCCGCCCGACGAGGAAAGCTTCTGGTCGTGGTCCAGGTGAATCCAGTTGTTCTCGATGTAGGCCAGCTCATCCGGCGCAAAGTTGTACTGCCCTGTCATCACGCGCTTGCCCATGGCCCGGCTATAGGCCAGGTTGAAGTACGCCGAGACGGGGCCGTTGTCGTAGTTGAGGGTGAACTCCGCGCCGCGGATACGTCCCTGCGCATAGTTGAAGTTGGAATAGATCAGCGCCGCACCGAACTGCCCTTCGTCCTGCAGTCGACTCACCTTGCGGTAGTACGCATCCAGCCCAAGCGTCAGGACGGATCCGAATTGCTGCTGGACGCCCACGTCGAAGTAGTCGGAGCGTTCCGACAACGGAAGATTGTTGCCGCCGCTGGGCAGCTCGTTGGTCGTGCCATTGAAGCGCGCGATGTTGCTGTCATCGATCACTTCCGTGGCCGGGGGTGTGAAGTAGCGCGAATAGCCGGCGTGGATCGTGGTGCTGTCGGTGGCCTGATACACCACGCCAAGGCGCGGGCTCAGCTGGCTTTCGGTGCGGAACAGCTCGTAGCGGTCGCCGCGAACGCCATAGTTCACCGTCCACTGGTCGCCGATGCTCCATTCGTCCTGCAGATACGCCGACCATGTGCGCGCCAGCAGGTTGGTGGCGTCATAGATCCCGATCGGCGTCGTGCTTGCCTGCGAGCCATCGGGATTGGCCGGGAACACCAGCGAGTTGTTGCTGATGTTGCCGCGCTCGAACTCTCCATAGATGCCGTAGCGCAACGTATGCGTGTCGCCCAGCGGCGTGGCGAAATCCGCCTGCAGCGTGCTGGCGCGGTTGGAGCGACTGATGGCGGAGGCGACGCCGTTGAACATCAAGTCGCCGATCTCGTCAGGCAGGAAATTCACCGTGCTGTAGCGCTGGCCCAGTGAGAGCTGGTAGTCCGTCTGGCCCCACTTGCCCTGCAGCGAGAGCACCCCGAAACGCGTCTGCTCCTTCTGCCGCTCGTTGAGATCGGCCGAATTGAATTCGGTCTGGTCGAGATAACCGAACTGCGGCTGCTGGTTCGGGTTGTTGGGTATCTCGAAGCGGTTGTTGGTCGCGCCGAACATGAAGCTCACGCGGGTGTTGTCGTCGATCAGGTAGGAGATATCGCCAAAACCCTTTACCTGATTGGTGTGGTCATGGGTGGGTGTGCGGCTGGGCGTCGGATTTTCGATGCCGACGTCGTTCTCAAGGTAGTTCGCCGTGACGAACCAGCTCCAGCGATCGCTGCTGCCCCAGAGTGAGGCGTTCGGGTTGAGCGTGCCGAACGAGCCACCGGTAATGCCGACGCTGCCGCCGTTGCCGAGGTCGTGTCCGCTCTTGGTGTCGATATCCACCACGGCGGCGGTGCGCAGGCCGTACTGTGCGGGCAGCGCACCGTCGAGCAGCTTTACGCTCTGGATGGTGCGCGCGTCCAGCGTCTGGCCAAAACCGGAAATCGACTCGGGAATGATCACGCCATTGATGCGGTACTGCAGGTTCGCGTGGTCGCCGCGCACGTGCACGCCACCGTAGGAATCCTGCACCACGCCCGGCGCCTGCAGGATCACCTGGTTGAGCGGCGTGGAATCGCCCAGCGGCAACTGCTGGATGGCCTTCTGGTCGATTACGTACTGGCTGCTGCCGGTGTCGGGCGAGAGCGAGTTGCGCGACTGATCGAGCGCGGCCGACACATCGATGGCACTGAGCTGCTTGATCTTCCCGGACTTGCCGCCGATCGCACCGTCATCGGCGCCATCGCTGGCGCTGCTGCTGGTGATGTCGCTGGTGTCCGGGTGGGCAGCTGTCTGGGCGAACGCGACCGGGACGGCACCCAGCGCGAGGGCAAGGCTCAAGGCAAGCAGGGAGGGCTTCATTGGGGATCCAAGGGAGAGAGGGCGGCAACGCTTGTTGTTTTTTGATACGTTATAACATTGCCATTCTAACCCGGTCGACGCCTGCCCCAAAAGTCATGCCCGCGGCCAGGCGACCATTTCATAGGGCACCGTTCAGCGGATCGACTCAGCCGGACTTCACGGCAGCGCCCTAGACTGGTCGACGTACGTCCCGCCGTGAGCCATGCCCATGAGCCGTTCGCCATCCCAGCTCCCCGCCGTGATCACGGACCACAGCCGTGTCACTCAGGCGATCCTCGACTTCGTCAGCCAGATACCCGACAGCGCCGTCGAGGGCAGCAGGCAACCGGAGCTGGAAGCACGCCGACTGGCGACGCGGGCATCGCAACGGGCAGCGCTGACGGCCGGCTCGCTCGCGCTGCCTCCCGGCCCCCTGGGCTGGCTCACTGTGCTGCCGGAACTCATCGCCATCTGGAAGATCCAGGCGCAGATGGTCAGTGACATCGCGGCAGCGTATGGCAAGCACTCGGACCTGGGACGCGAACAGATGCTCTGGTGCCTGTTCCGTCATACCGCGGCGCAGGCCTTCCGCGACCTGGTGGTGCGCGTGGGTGATCGCCTGCTGTTTCGCCGGGTGACCTACAGTGTTGCCGAGCGCATCGCCAAGACCGTCGGCGTCAAGGTCACGCAGCGCGCTGTCGGCAACGGCATCTCGCGCTGGTTGCCGGTCGTGGGCGCGATGGGCGTAGGCGCATATGCGTATTACGACACCGGGCAGGTCGCGCGCACCGCGATAGCGATGTTCAGCGCATCCATCGAAACGGAAGAGTCGGCCGATCCTGGCGCCATCACGCCGGTAAGGTGACGCCCCCGGCACTTTGCGGCAAGCTCGCGCTCCAGCCGCGTCACGCAGGAGCTTACGCATGAATCCACGCCACGAGCGTCCCGTTGTCCTCGTCACCGGCGCGGGCAAGCGCGTCGGCGCGGTTATCGCACGCACGCTGCATGCCGCCGGCTATGACCTTGCCCTGCACTATCGCCACTCCGCCGCGGAAGCCGAACTGCTGGCCACGTCGCTGGAACGCCAGCGCAGCGGCAGTACGTTCACCGTGCAAGGCGAACTGGCGGACATCGACGTGCTACCCGACGTGGTGCAACGCGTGCTCGGCCGTTTTGGCCGTCTGGACGCCTTGGTCAACAACGCCTCGGCGTTCTATCCCACGCCCGTCGGCACCGCGACGCCGGCACAGTGGAACGACCTGTTTGCTTCGAATGCGCAAGCGCCGTTCTTCCTCGCGCAGGCCGCCACGCCTGCGTTGCGCGAAGCGCGCGGCGCCATCGTCAATCTGGTCGATATCTATGCCGAGCGCCCACTCGCCGATCATCCCGTCTACTGCATGGCGAAGGCGGCCCTGGCCGCGATGACGCGGTCGCTCGCACTCGATCTCGGCCCCGACGTACGCGTCAACGGCGTCGCGCCGGGCGCCGTGATGTGGCCCAGCGACGGCAAGCCTTACGACGACCAGCAAGCGATGCTGGCACGCACACCGTTGCAACGTGCCGGCTCGCCGGACGACGTCGCCGGTGCGGTGCTGTGGCTGTTGCGCGATGCGCCGTTCGTGACCGGGCAGATCATTCGCGTGGATGGTGGGCGGACGCTATCCGTCTAGGACGATGCGTTCGCTTTATCTCTGTAGGAGCCCAGCCAGTGGGCGACCGCGGAGCTTCATATCTATCGCTCCGTCAGGCTGTCGCGCACAGGGTGCGCTCCCACAAAGGAGACTTCGTGAGGAGCGCACCGCGATGGTGCGGTTTACTTCTTCGGCTTGAACGCCTGCTCGAGCATCGCCTGGTCGAAGCCGTAGCCGACCTGGCCTTCCTCCGCATACCGGTACAGCGCGGCGGCGTAGATACCCTGCAGCGAAGCCTGGATCAGGCCCAACAGCGTGATGCCGACCGCCACGATGACTACCGCGGCGATGATCGCAGCGATGGATTGCATGGCGAGTGCGCCTACGATGATGCCGGCCGACACCAGGATGGCCAGGAACATCAGCAGGCCGAACACGACGCCGAGGCCGGCATTGCCGATGATGTTCTCGCCCCAGGTGCGCTTGAGCAGATCCACGCTGTGCTTGATCGCATCCGTGGGACCCACGTCCTGGCTGGCCAGCACGGGCACGACGAGGAAGGTCGCGACCGTCCAGGCCAGGCCGAGAAAGCCGGCTACCAGGCGGCCGATCAGGCCCAGGCGCTCCTGCAGCGCGCGCAGCACCAGACCTACCGTGGCCGCGATCAGCGCGTAGCCGAAGATGTTGACGATGCGCCCCCGTGCGATCGCGAAGCCGGCGGCGAAGCTGGTCGGCTCACCGCGCAGGCGCATCAATGCCGCGCCGGCCAATGCCGTATTGAAGAAGATGATCACGAAGTACTGCACCAGATAGAACAGGAACAGCACGACATAGCCACCCATGGACAAGGCACGTCCGTGGACCTCCCCCGCGCCTTCCGCTCCGGCGAAGGCCAGGATCATGGGAATGAGGAAACTGGCGGCCACCAGCAGGCAGCAAAGGCCTGACGCCAGCGGAAACACCAACAGCGACTTGTCCGAACGCAGCACCGCGGCGCTGGCCTTCATCAACTCCCAGCTGCGGGAGAACTTGCCTGCCATAACAACCTCCTTGTGATGGATGCGCGATTTCTAGCATCCGTAGATGACGGGAAACAGTGCCATACCAGGTTTGCAGGGATGCACCCGATACGCGATCACCACCCGAGCGCGCTCGAAAGAGCGCTACAACGCCTCAACCACCAGCGGCTCACTCTCCACAGGAAACGCCGCCCACAGCGCCGCCATCGTCTTGCCGCTCACCGGATGCCTGAGTTCCGGCGCGATATCCGCGATCGGCTTGAGCACGAAGGCGTGGCGAAGCTCCTTGCGGGGAATGTCGAGATGACCCTCGCCCTGCCGCACCAGATCGCCATAGAGCACGATGTCCAGATCCAGCGTGCGATCGGAAAAGCGCGGCACGTCACGGCGGCGGCCGTGGCGATCTTCCAGCGCGTGCAGCCAGTCGTTCAGTGCTTCGGGCGAAAGATCCGTATCGAGACCCACGGCGAGATTGACGAAGTCGGCGCCATCGAAACCCACCGACTTGCTGCGATAGGCCGGCGACACCGCGATGGCGCCGAAGCGGGCGCGCAGTTCGTCCAGGGCGACACGGAGGTAGCGATGCGGCTCAAGGTTCGAGCCAAGGCTCAGATAGACGCGCGCCATCGTTATTGGGGGCGCACGCCGCGTTCGATGCGCACGCCCACTGCTTTTGCACCGCGCACTGCACCGGGCTTGGAAAGCTTCAGACGCACCCACGCCACACCGAATTCCTCACGGATGATGGCCGCGCAGCGCTCCGCCAACGTCTCCACCAGCCCGAAGCTCGAGGCGCCCACGTAATCGATGAGCCGCTTGGACACATCCTTGTAGTTGAGCGTGAGCCCGATGTCGTCGGTGGCGGCAGGCACGGTGTTGTCGAACGCCATCTCGATGTCGAACGACAAGGTCTGGCGCACGCGGCGCTCCCAGTCGTAGATGCCGATCACGGCATCGATGCGCAGGTCTTCGATGAAAACGATATCCATAGGCGATAGCGTAACGGTGTCGTTGTGGGAGCGCACCCTGTGCGCGACTGCCGCGCCTGGATTTTCCTTCTCCGCGGATTTGTCGCGCACAGGGTGCGCTCCCACAGAAAATCGAGGCGTCATCACATCGCCGGCGGCAGCGTCTCCAGATCCCAGCGCGGAAACACCTGCACCGATTCGTCCTGGTGCTGCCCATGCGCGAGGCGGATGGCACCGGCCAGCGCAATCATCGCGCCGTTGTCGGTGCAGAACGCCAGGCGCGGGAAATACGCCTTGAAGCCGTCCTTTTCCCCCGCCGCGGCCAATTCTGCACGCAGGCGCTTGTTGGCGCCGACGCCTCCGGCGATCACCAGGCGTTTGGCGCCGGCGGCCTGCAGCGCGCGGCGGCATTTGATGATCATGGTGTCGACGATCGCTTCTTCGAAGGCGCGGGCGATGTCGGCGCGGGTCTGCTCGCTCTGGTCCGACTGCTGCCAGGCCAGCAGCACCTGGGTCTTCAGCCCCGAGAAGCTGAAATCCAGGCCGGGACGGTCGGTCATCGGGCGCGAGAAGCGGAATATGCCGGGGCGCCCCTGTTCGGCCAGCTTCGCCAGCGCGGGGCCGCCGGGGTACGGCAGGCCCATCAGCTTGGCAGTCTTGTCGAAGGCTTCGCCGGCCGCATCGTCCAGGGTGTCACCCAGGATGCGGTACTCGCCGATGCCCTTCACTTCCACCAGCATCGAATGGCCGCCGGAGACCAGCAGGGCCACAAACGGCGGCTCCGGCGGGTCTTCTTCCAGCAGAGGCGCCAGCAGGTGGCCCTCCATGTGGTGCACGCCAATGGCCGGCACGCCCAGCGCCCAGGCCATGGCCCGAGCGGCCGAGGCGCCCACCAGCAGGGCCCCGACGAGACCCGGACCGGCCGTATAGGCCACGCCGCCCAGATCGGCCGGGGTCAGGCCCGCCTGGGCCAGCGCCTCGCGCACCAGCGGCAGCAGCTTGCGCACGTGATCGCGGCTGGCCAGCTCCGGCACGACCCCGCCGTACTCGGCGTGAAGCTTGATCTGGCTGTAGAGGGCGTGTGAAAGCAGGCCCTCGCCAGGCGCCTCGGGGTGCCAGCGCAGCAGGGCTACGCCGGTCTCGTCACAGGAGGTTTCGATGCCCAGCACCGGCTTGGTCAACTGGGACTTTGAAAATGCTGTCGTTTCCACGGTATACTTCGCGGCTCACCGTATGCCTACGGCCCGTCAAGGCGGGTCAGTCTAACATTTGGAGTCTCCATGCCCAGCGTAAAAGTCCGCGAGAACGAGCCGTTCGAGCTTGCCCTCCGTCGCTTCAAGCGCACCTGCGAAAAGGCCGGCATCCTGGCCGAAACCCGCAAGCGCGAGTTCTACGAAAAGCCGACCCAGGAGCGTAAGCGCAAGCGTGCAGCCGCGGTGAAGCGTCACCTGCGCCGCCTCTCGCGCGACACCTCGCGTCGTACGCGCCTGTACTGAGCCCTCCCGTCCGCCCTGCGGACGACCTTGAGGCTCTCGGCGTTTTCCGCGCCGACCAGGTAGCTTGGCAGCTGGCGCGTCCATTCGCTGCCGCTGACTTTGTAGACCTACACTAGCCGGCGTTGCCCAGAGCAACGCCGGCTTTGTGTGTTTCCGAGGATAAGACCATGACGCTCAAGCAGCAGCTCACCGAAGACATGAAGACCGCCATGCGTGGCGGCGACAAGGACCGCCTCGGCGTGATCCGCCTGATCCTGGCCGCGGTCAAGCAGCGCGAAGTGGACGAGCGCATCGAACTGGATGACGTCCAGACGCTGGCCGTGCTGGAGAAGATGGTCAAGCAGCGCAAGGATTCGATCAGCCAGTACGAGGCTGCCAATCGCCAGGACCTGGCCGACGTGGAACGCGCCGAAATGCGGGTGATCGAGACCTACCTGCCGGCCAAGCTCGGCGACGAGGAAATCGATGCGCTGATCACCGCCGCCATCGCCGAGACGGGCGCCAGCTCTCCGCGCGACATGGGCAAGGTGGTGGCCGCGGTGAAGGAAAAGGCCGCCGGCCGCGCCGACATGGGCGTGGTATCCGGCCGCATCAAGACGCGCCTCGCCGGCTGAACACGCCGTCTTCACAAAGCTGTCGCGCCGCCAAGGCGCGGCTGTCTCAAAGGTGAGCGGGCAACCCGCTCTCCACAACATACGAAGGGTTTTGCTGCAAGCCTTTCACGGACCGCTCCCTACAACCGTTGATGACCAGTCAGCGACTGGTCTCTTTCAACGATAAAGGGAGCGACTCATGCTCAAGTGGGCCATTATTTTCGCCATCGTCTCGCTGGTCACAGGCTGGCTGGGTTTCGGCGCGGTTTCTGGTGTCACCGGCACCATCGCCAAGGTCCTGTTTGCGATCTTCGTCATTCTGTTCCTGCTGGCATTGCTGGCGCTGACCGGCATCTTCCACGCGGTGTAGCGGCGCTCAGTCGAGTACGCGCTCCATGCGCCGGTGATCGGCCACGCGACCGCTTTCGTTCGCCAGATGCGATTTGCGTTCGCCCGTGACCCGAAAGCCGGCGCGCTGGTACAGCGCTTCCGCGCGCGGGTTGCTGGCCGCGACGTCGAGGGTGATACGTCGCCGGCCGGCATCCCGCGCCTTTCCGATCAGATGATCGATCAATGCGCGCCCCACCCCTCGCCCGCGCAGTTCGGGCCGCACCGCCAGATGCGCCAGGTAGTGCATATCGCCCTCGGGGGGCCGGATCACCGACTCCACGCGTAGCCCGCGAGCGATCACGCCAAGGCCGCCGCGCAGTCCGTAATGACCGATGATCTGCCTGGCGGCGGCCAGGGTGAACGGCCACTTCGCCTCGCCGCCATAGCCCGCACCCACGGCGACCACGCGATCATCGAGCACACCCACCCAGTGGTTGCGCCAGCCGAATTCACCCGCGCCATCGACAAAGCAGTGCCGCAGGAATCCCTGCGCATCGCCGCCTTCGCGGGTCATGAACACGTAGTCGAATGCGTCCGGGCCGGAGCTGTAGATCAACGGCACCGCGACATCGGCATCGCCCGGCGTGGCCGGACGAAAACGCACCTGCAGGCCAGACCGGGCCATACCCGCTGGATCCCCCATTTCGCACCCCGAGCGAAACCCTTTTCCGCAGCATAGGCCAGCATCCCGGGCCCGCGCAGAGGGAGTGTCGGCCGCCGTGGGGGTCGCATCGGCCAGATGCATGTTCCCGAGCACAACACCCTCTAAACTAGCGGTCTTATGCGCGGACGTATTCCGGACAGTTTCATCGACGAATTGCTTGCCCGCGTCGACATCGTCGATGTGATCGAGCGGCGCGTGCCGTTGAAAAAGGCCGGTCGCGAGTGGACGGCCTGCTGCCCGTTCCATAACGAACGCTCGCCGTCGTTCTACGTGAGCCCGGCCAAGCAGTTCTTCCATTGCTTCGGCTGCGGCGCGCACGGCAGCGCGGTGAAGTTCCTGATGGACTACGAGCGTCTGGAGTTTCCGGACGCCGTGGAAGAACTGGCTCAATCCGTCGGCCTGAAGGTACCGCGCGAGGGCGGCGACGATCGCGCGCCGCGCGAGGACAAGACCGATCTCTACACCCTGCTCGACGACGCCGCACGCTGGTATCAGAACGAACTGCCCAAGAGCGACGAAGCAAAGGCGTACTGCAAGAAGCGCGGCTTGGATGCGCAGACCATCGAACGCTTCCGCATCGGCTGGGCGCCCGCCGGCTTCGACGGCGTGATCAAGGCGCTGGGCGGCAACGACAAACGCATGCACCTGCTCAACGAAGCGGGCATGGTCGCGAGCAACGAGCGTGGCAACCGCTACGACCGCTTCCGCGAACGGCTGATGTTTCCCATCCTCGACCGCCGCGGCCGCGTAATCGCCTTTGGCGGGCGCATCATTTCCAGCGCGCCTCCTGCGCGGGAAGGTCAAGAAGCGGGCATCCCTGCCCGCACTCCTCAAAAAGAACCGGGGCCGAAGTACCTCAACTCGCCGGAAACACCGCTGTTCCACAAGGGACGCGAGCTGTTCGCGCTGTGGCAGGTGAAGCAGGCGAACCCCAACCTCGCGCGCATCGTGGTGGTCGAGGGCTACATGGACGTCATCGCCATGCACCAGGCGGGCCTGCCGATCGCGGTCGCGACGCTGGGCACGGCGACCACGCCGGAGCACACCGAGGTGCTGTTCCGCGCCGCACCCGACGTGGTGTTCTGCTTCGACGGCGATCGCGCGGGTCGCGCCGCCGCATGGAAGGCGCTGGAGTCGGCCCTGCCGCGGCTGCGCGATGGCCGCCAGGCGTACTTCCTGTTCCTGCCCGACGGCGAAGACCCGGATACCCTGATCCGCAAGGAAGGCAAGGAAGGTTTCGAAAAGCGCCTGAAGGAAGCGACGCCGCTGTCGTCCTACTTTTTTGGCGAACTCGCGCACGACGTCGATACAGCGAGCCTCGACGGCCGCGCGCGACTGGCCGAACGCGCGCGCCCGCTGATCGCTCGCCTCCCCGACGGCGCGTTCCGCGACCTGATGGCGCAGGAGCTGGAGAAGCGCACCGGTGCGCGCGCGGTGCTGGAAGCTGACCCGTCGGCGCGACGCACCGTGCAGCGACCCATCGTGGTGCAGCGCTCGCTGGTGCGCAGTGCGATTGCGCTGTTGCTGGCGCAACCCGGCGTCGCCGACGAAGTGCAGCGCCCGTACGGCTTCCTGCGCATGGACAAGCCCGGCGTGGAATTACTGGCCGAGCTGATCGACCTGGCGCGCTCGCGCCCCGGCATCAACCCGGCCATGCTGGTGGAACATTTCGCCGAGCGTCCCGAATACCCCGCCCTGCAGAAACTGATGGCAGCCATGGTGGTGGGCGAGCCGGAAAGCCAGCGCGCGGAATTCTTCGATGCGCTGGCGCGCATGGAGGAACAGGCCATCGTCCAGCGGCGCGACTGGCTCACCGCCAAGAGTCGCGAGGGCACGCTGGACAACGCCGAGAAGACCGAGCTGCGCGAGCTGCTGGCGGCGCGCGTGGCGCCGGTGAAGGCGCAGTGATCGGGCCGTCCAGCGTGCGTCATGAGTCCGCCGGAGCCGCGACCATACGCCCGGCCATGAGCCAAAGAACAGCCTCCTAACTTGCCGGACCGCAAGATGTGCACCCCGATGTCCTCCATGGGAAGGAGCGGCAGCGTCCGTGCGGTGCCGCAAGCGTGCTGACGCCCTCCTATGGGATCATCGAACCTTACTTGTAGGCATGGGTGCTTGCCCGGGCATGGATGTAGATGGAACTGCTTGAACGACTGGTGACCCTGTTCGCCGAAAACGGCTACCTCGCGGTATTCATCGCGTTGTTGCTGTGCGGCGCGGGTGCGCCGCTGCCCGAGGACATCACCCTGGTTGCTGGCGGCGTCATCACCGGCCTTGGCTACGGCAACGTACACATCATGTTCGGCGTGGGCATGGCGGGCGTGCTGGTGGGCGACGCGGGCATGTTCCTGCTGGGCCATCACTACGGCGCGCGGATTCGCCAATGGCGCCTCGTGGCGCGCGTGCTGACGCCGGAGCGCTACGCCAAGGTGCAGGAGAAGTTCGAGCGCTACGGCAACCGCCTGATGTTCATCGCACGCTTCCTGCCTGGCATGCGCACGGCTGTGTTCATCACCGCCGGCTCCACGCATCGCGTATCGTTCCTGCGCTTCTTCCTGCTCGACGGTAGCGCCGCACTCATCAGCGTGCCGATCTGGGTCTATCTCGGCTACTTCGGCGCCAACAACCACGAGTGGCTGGCCATGTGGATCCGCCGCGGGCAGAACGGCCTGTGGCTGTTCGGCGGCGCGGTGGTGCTGGTGGTGCTGCTGCTGTGGTGGCGGCACAAGCGCCGGGTCGCGTGCGAATCGGGAACGCGCTGAAACCACCCTCCTTCGCCGCGCACGCAACAAAGCGTGCACGCCGCCCACCGTCACTCCATCCCGCTCAGGTCGAGGCAGGCTCGCGTACCAGGCGATCCTGCAGCAGGCCGGCGCGCTCCAGCGGCAGATAGGCCAGCGCCGCGAGGTGCGAATGGATGCGCTTGAGGTCACGCACGATGCGCAGGTAGATGTCGGCACCGCCACCGCCATCACGCCGCTCGCGCAGCGCCTTGATATGCCGTTCGGACGCTTCGTTTTCCAGACGCCACAGCACCTCCTTGCGCGCCACCAGCTGCTGCGCGGCGCGCAGGTCGCCGCGCAGGAACACGGTAAGCCCCAATCGCAGGCTCTCCATCACCTGTGCATGCATGGCAGCCAGATCCTGGATGTCCTCGGCAGTGAACTCCTGACCGTTCTGCGCCTTCTTGGCAGCAAATTCCATCAGGTTGTTCGCGGTGATGTCGCCGATGTGCTCGAGGTTGATGACGAAGGCGAGGATCTCCTGACTGCGCTCGCCGTTTTCCTCATTGAGCGCCTCGCCGCCGAGGTCGGCCAGGTAATCGCGGATCGCAACGCCCAGGCGGTCCAACCACTGGTCGGCACGGCCAATGGCGGCTGCGCTCGCGCGATCGTCCTTGCCGAAGACTTTGACCAGGCCCTGCAGCATGCCTTCCACCATGTCGGCCATGCGCATCGATTCGCGCACCGCATTGGCCAACGCGACGTTCGCCGAATCGAACGCGCCTTCGTCCAGATATAACGGCACACCCGGATCATTCGGCTTGGGCGGCTCCGGCAGCAATCGCACCAGCAGGCGCGCCAGGCTGTCGACGGGCCCGATGAAGACCAGCGCCAGTGAAAGATTGAAAGCGGTATGGAAGTTCACCACGATGCGTGCCGGGCTGTCGCCCAGCGCGGCCAGCGCATGCGCCAACCAAGGCAACAACGGCAGGCACGCCACGCAACCGACTGCACGCACGAGCAGGTTGCCCATGGGCAGGCGTCGCGCCACCGGCGTATGCGCTTCCATCAATGCCGGAATGGTGCTGCCCAGGTTGGCGCCCAGCACCAGGGCCAGCGCACCAGGCGCGTTCACGACACCCGCATTGGCCAGGGACACGATCAGCAACACCACCGCCACGCTCGAATGGCAGGCCCAGGTAAGCAAGGCGGCGACCACCATCGCCAACACCGGTTCACTGGCCAGACTCTGCAGGATCGCCCGCAACACCTGCGCATTTTCCACCGGCGCCATCGCGCCGACGAGCAGATGCAGCGCAAGCAACATGAGGCCCAGGCCGATCGATACGCGACCGAGATTTTCGTAACTCACATCGTCCGTGTGGCGATAGATCACGAAACCGATCAACACCAATACCGGCGCGACGATGGAAATGTCGAACGACATCACCTGCACAATCAGCGTCGTACCGACGTTGGCACCCAGCATCACGGACAGACCCGGCGCAAGACCAAGGAATCCGCTCGCGGCGAACGAGGTTGCCATCAATCCTGTGGCCGTGCTGCTTTGCAGGATCGCCGTAACGCACACGCCAAAGCCCAGTGCGGCCGAGCGATGGCCAAGATAGCGGCCCATCCACCGGCGCAGCGCGCTGCCATAGCCACGCAGCACGCCACTGGTAACCATGTGCGTGCCCCACAGCAGCAGGGCGACGTAACCGGCGATGTCGAGAAGAGCGAAGGTGCCTTTCATGGCGAACCCTCCTGGTATCGGCGCGATGCGCGAAGCATCCGCAAACTGCCTTGCGGCAGCCTTTGGTGAAGAAGCGAAGTGCCGGCTCGGGAACCTCGCGCGAAGGAAAGTCGAGAACCGTCGTCGTGGGGGGCGTCAGGCGGCAGCCCCGTGAAAACCGGGAGCTACCGCCATGTCGATGACGGCGTGGCGCCATCGCGATACGCCATCATCCGGGCGGCACCGGCTTTCGAGCAGACGATGATCTCACGATGAGCGGCGGACGTATCGACGTCCGCCGCCCCTGCCCTTACAACCAGCGGCCGTAGCGACGGATGTAGATGAGCTTCATCAGCTGCGTCAGCACGCAGTACGTGAGCACTGTCAGCGCGAGCCAGCCAAAGTACACACCGGGCAGCGGCATCATGCCGATCTTCGCGCCGAGCCCGGTATAGGGCACCAGCATGCCGATGATGATGATGGCCGTGGTGAGCGCCAGCACCGGCGCCGAAGCGAAGCTCTGCAGGAACGGGATCCGGCGCGTGCGGATCATGTGCACGATCAGCGTCTGCGTCAGCAGGCTCTCGATGAACCAGCCCGACTGGAAGAACGACTGGTGCTTCGCCGAGTTGGCGCCAAACAGGTACCACAGCAGCAGGAACGTGGTGATGTCGAAGATCGAGCTGACCGGTCCGATCCACACCATGAAACGGCCGATGTCGCTGGCATCCCACTTGCGCGGCTTGCGCAGGTATTCATCGTCCATGCGGTCGAACGGAATCGACAGCTGCGAAATGTCGTACAGCAGGTTCAGTACCAGGATCTGCAGCGGCAGCATCGGCAGGAACGGCAGGAACGCGCTCGCCACCAGCACCGAGAACATGTTGCCGAAGTTCGAGCTGGCCGTCATCTTGATGTACTTGATGATGTTGCCGAACGTGATACGTCCCTCGATCACGCCTTCTTCCAGCACCATCAGGTTCTTTTCGAGCAGGATAATGTCCGCCGACTCCTTGGCGATGTCGGTGGCGGTATCCACCGAGATACCCACGTCCGCTTCGCGCAGCGCCGGCGCATCGTTGATACCGTCGCCGAGGAAACCCACCGTGTGGCCCTGGCGCTGCAGCGACTTCACCACGCGCGCCTTCTGCAATGGCGACATCTTGGCGAACACGGTGGTGCGCTTGACCAGCTCATCCAGCTCGTCGTCGGTCAGCGGCTCGATGTGCTTGCCCTGCGCGGAATGCTCGACGTCGAGGCCGACCTCACGGCAGATCTTGCGCGTTACCGCCTCATTGTCGCCGGTGATCACCTTCACTTCGACACCGTGGTGGTGCAGCGCCGCGATGGCGGTAGCAGCGCTGTCCTTCGGCGGATCGAGGAAGGCCAGGCAGCCGATCGCGGTCAACCCGCTTTCGTCCGCCACGCCGTAGGCTCGGCCGGCCGGCGGCTGCTGCTTGATCGCGACCACGAGCACGCGCAGGCCGTCTTCGTTGAGACCACGCGTCATCGCCTTGATCTCGGCGCGCATCTCATCGGTCATCGGCAGGACGTCGTCGCCCGACTTGGCGGACGAGCAGATCGACAGCATCTCCTCGACCGCGCCCTTGCATACCAGCAGTTCGTGGCCGTCGCCGTTGCCCAGCACCACCGACATGCGACGGCGCTGGAAGTCGAACGGAATCTCGTCGACGATGCGGTAATGCTGCGCGACTTCTTCGAGGTCGCGATGCGTCAGCACCGCCTTGTCCATCAGGTTCTTCAGGCCGGTCTGGAAGCGGCTGTTGAGGTAACCGTATTCCAGCGCCTCATCCGACTCCTCGCCGTACAGGTCGAGGTGGCGCTCCAGCACGATCTTGTCCAGCGTCAGCGTGCCGGTCTTGTCGGTGCACAGCACGTCCATCGCGCCGAAGTTCTGGATCGCGTTGAGGCGCTTCACCACCACCTTGCGCTTGGACATCGCCAGCGCACCCTTGGCGAGGTTCGCCGTCACGATCAACGGCAGCATCTCAGGCGTGAGGCCCACCGCCACCGACAGCGCGAACAGGAACGCCTGTAGCCAGTCGTGCTTGTCCAGACCATTGATCAGGAAAACGATCGGCACCATCACCGCCATGAAGCGGATCAGCAACCAGCTGACGCTGTTCACGCCCTTGTCGAAGCTGGTCTGCACGCGCTGCCCGACGATGGTGCGCGCGAGCGAGCCGAGATATGTGCGTGAGCCCGTGGCGACGACCACCGCGGTCGCGCTGCCGCTCACCACATTGGTGCCCATGTAGCAGACGGTGGGCAGGTCCAGCGGATTGTCGCCGTGCGCGCCGCCTTCCAGCTCGTCATCACGATGGCTGTGCGCGGGCGCGGACTTCTCCACCGGCAGCGATTCGCCGGTGAGGATGGCCTGGCTGATGAAGAGATCCTTCGCCGACACCAGGCGCAGGTCCGCCGGCACCATGTCGCCTGCCGCCAGATGCACGATGTCGCCCGCCACCAGTTCGCCCACCGGCACTTCGATGCGCTCGCTGTGGCCGTCGGACGCGCGACGCGTCACCGTGGCCGTATTGCGCACCATCGCCTTGAGCTTTTCGGCGGCGACCGAGGAGCGATACTCCTGCGTGAAGCTCAGCACCACGCTGATGCCCACCATCACGGCGATGATGATCGGGCCGGTGATGTCGCTGGCATCGGTGGCCAGCTGCACCACGGCCAGCACCAGCAGCACGATGATGAAAGGATTCTTGAACGCGCGCAGCAGCTGCACCGACCAGTGCGGCGGCTTCTCATGCGATACCTCGTTGAGGCCGTCGCGATCGAGACGCTCGGAAATCTGCTCTTCGTTCAAGCCAGCTGCGCTGGTATCCAGCGCGGCATAGAGGGCTTCGTTGTGGCGGAACGCTTCCTGCGCGACGGCCACGCGCACCGGTGCAGCGGCGCTCTTGACGGCCGCCTTGCCGGTGACGGTCTGGGTGGAGTGCTTCAACATGACTCGCTTCCGTGAAATCGGTGACATCTGGGCCGGACCAGCGAGCCGGCGGGGATGGTTCCCCGCGTGACGCTTAGACCTGCGCTACGGACTTCGTTGCGACAAATGCCACGGGACTGGCGGAGGCCAGCCCTTACGGGGCATCGCAGAGCGCAACGAAGCGTTCATCAGAGACTGGATACCAGCTGCAGATGACGATGAGCTTGCGGCGCAGCATGTTCGCGGCGGCGGGCCTGATAGGCCTGCGGCGCATCCTGGGCCGGCTGCGATTCGAGCGCGGCCGGCGCCTGGGTGTCATTCAACGGAGCGGGGACGGTGATCGTCCAGGAACGGCGCACGTCCGCGCGACGGCCGGAGACCGAACGCACCACGGTACGCAGACAGAAGAAATCGCGAAGGAGCTTCATGGCCCTTTCTCCTCGTTAACGGCGCCAACGGCGCCATCAGAGGTGGGCCGGACTTCCCTAGTCGAGGAAAGCGCCAGCCGACCGCAGGCGGTCGCCGCAGCAGATCAGCTTGTTATGCAATGCCGGCACCCGATGCTCGCGGATGTCGACGTTGCGACTAGGGTAAACGTCCATATGCCTTGGGTTGATAGGACAGAGGCCACTGAGGGCGAAACCGCGCCCGGTGGCGCGCAAATTGTCTTGCTGCGGTGCGGGAGTGTCAACCCTGTGGCATGGATTTTGGTGGCGAAAGTTGTTGCGTTTAGGCGCGAGGGCGGCATGTCGACCGGATGTGACTTCGTCGTCATGCGGTGTGCACGGTTTGTGCGAGCGCCATGCAGGCCTCGCCCTTTAGCCGCACCTCACCTCCCCCTCTGTAGGAGCGCACCCTATGCGCGACAGCCTTTCGCTTCGGTCTTTACTGTCCAACGTTCAGGCGTGACCGACAGAGAGCAGCGTCCGAAGGGGTGAGCGAGTGAGTTACCCAGCGCCTCAAGCCTTGATTGTGGCCATCGCAAGGTTGCTCGCCTGCAACCGAAGGGAGTCCCCGTGGGACGGCGGGCTTCCGAGCCGCTGCCGCGGCCCGGGTTACTTTCTCTTGCTTGCCCAAGAGAAAGTAACCAAAGAGAAAGGCACCCGCGTGGCGCTGTCTGGGCGTTGCCCAGCCAGTCCGTGAGGGGCGGCCGGGCTTTTCGACCGGGCTCCTGCCCGGACGAAAAGTGTCCGACGTCGTGTCGAGCCCCCCTGCGCGGCCTGATCGACTACCCCTCACTGCCACACAGGGGATCGTGAAGGCTCGCGCCGCTGCGCGGCACATCGCAACAGAAAATCGCCCGTCCTTTGTAGGAGCGCACCCTGTGCGCGACCGCAGAGGTAATAGATACGCCGCGGTCGCGCACTAGGTGCGCTCCTACAGGGAAGAGATCCTGCTCTTCGCTCTGGCCAGTGGCCTCCCCTATGCCGCGAGCAGGCGGGAGGCGGATCAGCCCGCAGGGTGGCCGGCAGGACGCCGGCCAGGGGATCGTCAGGGCAGGACGCCCTGTCGATCCACCGCGCCTCCCGCCTGCGACCCCGCAGGGGCGCGGCATCGCGGTGGCCTTTCTCTTGGTTACTTCTCTTTGGCCACGCAAAGAGAAGTGACCCGGCGGCAGGCAGGCCGGCGGAAGCCCGCTGCAGGCGAGCCATCTAGCGGTATCGCGACAAACGAAGAAGACGCTACTGGGTGACTCGCTTAGCTCGCCCCTTCGGGCGTTCTCCGCGCTTCGCTCCGTCCGGCCTACGCCGGGACGACGAATATGAAGACCGGCGCGAAAGGCGATCGCACACTGGGTGCGCTCCTACAACGGGTGGTCTCGACGATAAAGGAAGAGGCAAATGCACCCCTCACCCACCCCTCTCCCCGGAGGAGAGAGACGGGGCTCGCTCATGCGGAGCGCTCGAAAACCAAGCCCTGGTGCTGCACCAGCGGCTCCATCACCCAATGGTCGACGAGAAGAAACGCAAACAGCGCCATGAGATACACGATGGAATAGTTGAACACCTTCATCGCGAAGAACTCATCCGGCGGATTCAACAGGCGAATCGCGTAGTACAGGAACCCCACGCCGAGCACCACCGCCCCACCGAGATACACCATGCCGCTGTAACCCGTCAGCGCGGGCAGCAGCGTCACCAGCACCAGCAGGATCGTGTAGAACAGGACGTGCCAGCGCGTGAACACCACGCCATGCGTCACCGGCAGCATCGGCACCTGCGCTCGCGAGTAATCGTCGCGGCGGAAGATCGCCAGCGCCCAGAAATGCGGCGGCGTCCACACGAAGATGATCAGGCAAAGCTGCAACGCGAACGGATGCAGCGAGCCGGTTACAGCCGTCCATCCAAGCACCGGCGGAATCGCACCGGCGAGGCCACCGATGACGATGTTCTGCGGCGTGGCGCGCTTCAGATACGCCGTGTAGATCACCGCGTAACCGATCAGGCCGCCAAACGTTAGCAAGGCGGTCAGCGGATTCACCAGCACCACCAGCACCACCATCGAAAGCGCCCCGAGCGCCAGTGCGAAGATGAGCACCTGGCGCGGCTTGAGATGCCCTGTCGCAAGAGGGCGATGCGCGGTACGCGCCATCACCTTGTCGATGCGCTGGTCGATCAGGTGATTGAACGCGGCGGCCGAACCCGACGCCATCCAGATGCCTAGCGTGCCGAACACCAGCGCGCGCCACGGCGGGATGCCGGGCACGGCGAGGAACATGCCGATGACGGCGCAGAACACCAGCAACGCGACGACGCGTGGCTTGGTCAGCTCCATGTATTCGTGGAAACGACTCGTCATCATCAGCGTCCGAGAGAAAGGAACATCGCGTCGTCATGACGCTTCTGCGTGCGCGCCAACGTCGCGAGCAGCGTGAACAGCAGAAGCGCCGCGACGCCATTGTGCATCGTCGCCACCGGCAGCGGCAGGCCGAAATGCACGTTGCTGATGCCCAGCAGCACCTGTGTGACCAGCACCACCGCGATGAGCAGGCCCAGCGAACGCAGGCCGCGACGCGAGACACGATGCGACAGCCATGCCAGGTAGCAGAACACCACCAGCGCACCGAACCGATGCGCGATCTGGATCGCGCTGCGTGCCGCCATGTCGAGCACGCCGCCTTCGTAGTTCACGCCGACGCCGCGCCACAGCACGAAGCCTTCGTGGAAATCGGTGGGTGGCATCCATTGGCCGAGACACTTCGGGAAATCGGTGCCGCAAGCGAGTGCCGCGTAGTTGGAAGACGTCCAGCCACCCAGCGCGATCTGCGCGAGCAGCAACACGATGCCGAGCACTACCGCTTTCCGCAAGCCGGCATGGCCGTCGTCCGGCGCGCCCACGCCGGCGAACCGCAGAGCCGCGTAGGCAAGCAGCGCAAAGGTGGTGATGCCGCCCATCAGGTGTCCCATCACCACGATGGGCTTGAGCAGCAACGTCACCGTCCACATGCCGAGCATGGCCTGGAACACCACCACCGAAAGCGCCAGCACGCTGATGCGCCACGCGCCGGGTCGATGCAGCTTGATGGCCGCGACAAGCGGCAATCCGATCGCCACGACCGAAAGCAGTAGCGACCAGTGGTGTTCGCCGCGTATGTACATACCCACGCCGATCGCCGCGCAGATCGCGCCGACGATGACGGCGTGGCGTGCCCAGCGATCCCGCCAGCTCGCGATCAGCGCCAGCGCGAACACCAGCGTGCCCAGCGTACCGGCAAGAAAGCGGTGCACCTGCTCGCGCCACGCCTTGTGCGTTTCGTAGGGACGATCGGGAAAGGCCTGGTTGGCCTGCGCGATCTCGTGTTGCTGTTCGGGCCAGGTAGCCCGGCCGTAGCACGTCGGCCAATCAGGACACGACAGACCGGCATTGGACAATCGCACGAACGCGCCGAACATCACGACGCCAAAGGCGAACACCGCGGCGAGCAGCGCGAGACCACGCAGTACTCGGGAGGAACGGGCGCTCATCAACGAATCACCTTCTGCAGATCCTTTCGTAGGCCGGAAGGATCGAAACCGGCGGGATACAGCGACAGTGCCGTGCCATCGGACTCGACCAGCAAGGCGCTCACGCTGTCGGGCTCCGACGGGCGGAAGGCAGCGAGCGCGCCCTTGCTGTCCTGACCCACCTGCCAATAGTTGGCCATGCCGTTGGTCGCCGCATCTGCCGGAGGTGCCCCCACGTAAAGCAGGCGCAGGCGCGTGGCGTTGCGATTGAGGGTGATGCGCGCGGCGGCGATCTTGGTCAGCGTGTCCACGCAACGCGAGGCGCAGCCAGGACCAGTAATGGCGACCAGGGTCAGCTGCGGCTCGCTGCCGCGCCACGCCCACGACTTGCCGTCGGCCAGGGTCACCTGCAGCTGTTCGTTGGCGAAGTTGCGCTGCGGGGTGATCGGCAGACCATTGGCCTTGCCGCCCGGTTGCCAGTCCAGCGCCGTGAGTACACCGGCCGCAATGATCGGCGCGGCGAACACCAGCATGATCAACAGCAGTTTCAGACGGCTCGCACGCATCGCGCGCTGATCGGGTGGGTTCATGACCTGTCCAACGGTTTGGAGGGGCGGCGACGGTGCAGCACCAGCAGGATCACCACCGCCGCCACGGCAAAGGTGAACCACTGGAAGGCATAGGCGCGATGTCGTGCGGGCGGCATCGAGGAGAAATCGATGGTGTGTTCGCGCACGTAGATCGAGGCCGGATCAGCATCCAGTGCGAGCACCTGCGGATAGAGCGTGACGCCGAGGTCGGCCGCCACCTGCGGCAGTTCGAGATAGACGGTGGTCTTGGGCCAGTGCGACTGGCGCGCGAGCGCGTTGCCGCCCATCTCGAAACCGACGCCGGGCGCGGGCACATACAGGCCCTGCAGCACCTGCTTGCCTGTCGGAAGCGGCGGCAGCTGCGGCGGCTGATCCGTGCCATTGCCGGGCAGGAAGCCAAGATCCACCAGCAGCAGGCGATCGTCATGCTGTGGACGGAAAGGCGCATAGACTTCCGCACCACCGCGCTGGTCGTGCTTGGGGTTGTCCAGCAGATACAGGCGGTCGGGCACGTATTCGCCCTGCACGCTCACGCGCGCAAACGCATCGATGGGGGGCTTTGCGGCCACGGCGGAAAAGTCGCGTGGCGCAGCGTTTTCTGCTGCGGCATACCGTCGCAGAATTTCTTCCTTTTCGTCCGCGCGATGCAGCTGCCACACGCCCAATCGTATGAACAGCAAGGCGCCTGCCGCCGTGAGCAGCAAGGCAAACCACGAAGGACGGCGCAACCACTTCACGCAGTGGCACCACGCACGGCCGCTATACTGCGGATGTCAAAAACGTTCGGACCAATCACGTGGAAACCATCTACAAATATGCGCTGGTGATCCTGCTGCTGGTGGTGCTGTTCAACCTTGGTCAGGCCCTGTTTTTCATGATGACCGACAAGGACGGCAGCAAGCGCACGGTATGGGCGTTGACCCGCCGCATCGGTTTGTCCGTCCTGCTCATCCTGATGGTGGTGCTCGGCATCTGGATGGGCTGGCTGCACCCGCACGGCGTGGGCCAGTAATTGTAGCGTTACGACGCAGCAAACGCCTCGCCGCGCAAACCGTTTCCCCCGATGGCCCGCCACTGGCGGGCCTTCGTTTTGGACGCCGGGCCGTTGTGGGAGCGCACCCTGTGCGCGACAACCTACCGAGGCGGTAACGCCGGGGTTCCGCGGTCGCGCACAAGGTGCGCTCCCACAGAGGCGGCAGGTCGCGGGAAACAAAAAGCCCGCCTTTCGGCGGGCTTTTGCTGCGACGCGCAAGCGCCTCAGAGGATGTAGACGAACATGAAGAGGCCGAGCCACACCACGTCGACGAAGTGCCAGTACCAGGCCACCGCTTCGAACGCGAAGTGGTGATCCTTGCTGAAGTGGCCCTTGGCCACGCGCAGCCAGATGATCGCCAGCATGATCGTGCCCAGCGTCACGTGCATGCCGTGGAAGCCGGTGAGCATGAAGAAGGTCGAACCGTAGACACCGCTCTGCAGCGTCAGGTTGAGCTCCTTGTAGGCCTCCATGTACTCGTGCGCCTGGAAGTACAGGAACGTCGCGCCGAGCAGCACGGTGAGCGCCAGGAACACCAGGATCTTGCCGCGATGGCCGGCCTTCAGCGCGTGGTGCGCGATGGTGACGGTCACGCTGGAGGTGAGCAGGATCAGCGTATTGAGCAGCGGCAGGCCCCAAGGCGCCACCGTCTGGAAGTCACCGCCGATGCGCGCCGGGCCACCGCCACCGGCGGCGCCCCACGAGGCAGCGTAGTCGCTCCACAGGAACTGGTGGGTCAGCACGCCATGGCCTTCGCCGCCGAGCCACGGCACCGCGAACATGCGGGCGTAGAACAGCGCGCCGAAGAAGGCGCCGAAGAACATCACCTCGGAGAAGATGAACCACATCATGCCCATGCGGAACGAGCGGTCCACCTGGCTGTTGTAGCTGCCGGCAAGCGACTCGCGGATCACCGAGCGGAACCAGCCGAAGAACATCAGCAGGATGCCGACGAAGCCGACGGTGATCACGGTCTTGCCGAAGCTGGCCTCACCCGGAGGCGCGTTGAGCCAGTGCGCGGCACCGAGCACGGTGACGAACATGACGACCGCGGCCACGATGGGCCAATAGCTCTTGGTCGGTACGAAATAAGCGCCTTGCTGCTGACCCATGGTGCGACCCCGTGGATATCTCTTGTTTGCTTCCACTCCCGCGTTGGCGGGAGCTACAACCCGAACTGCCTCACCGGCACCCCGGAGTAATACTGCGGCGGATCCGCGTCAGGAGTACTTCAGCCCTTGCAGCAACGACAGCAGGAAGATGCCGATGGCGATCGCGCCAAACACCGTTACGGTGCGTCGCACGCCCTTCTTGCGTACTTCTTCGATCGTTGCTTTCGACTGGTTCATCCGACTCGTTTCCGTCCGCTCCGGCGCGACGCCGGAGCGGTCAAGCCTTGCATCAATCTTCGACGTGACCGTGGGCGAGTTCTTCGTCGTGGATCACCGGCGGCAGTTCGAAGGTATGGAACGGGGCCGGCGACGGCACGGTCCACTCCAGGCCCTTCGCACCTTCCCACACGCGATCCGGCGCCTTCTTCTTGGAGAAGAAGCAGCAGTGGATGATCACGCCCACGAAGATCAGCTGCGAGGCGCCGAACAGGAAGCCGCCGATCGAGCTGATCATGTTGAAGTTGGCGAACGCGACGTTGTAGTCCGGGATGCGGCGCGGCATGCCGGCCAGGCCCAGGAAGTGCTGCGGGAAGAACAGCACGTTCACCCAGATCACGCTGTTCCAGAAGTGCATCTTGCCCCAGAACTCGCTGTACATGTGGCCGGTCCACTTCGGCAGCCAGTAGTACGTACCGGCGATGATCGCGAAGATCGCACCGGTCACCAGCACGTAGTGGAAGTGCGCCACCACGAAGTACGAGTCGTGGTACTGGAAGTCGGCCGGAGCCAGCGCCAGCATCAGGCCGGAGAAGCCGCCGATGGTGAACAGGATGACGAACGCGATGGCGAACAGCATCGGCGTTTCGAACGTCATCGAGCCGCCCCACATGGTGCTGACCCAGTTGAACACCTTCACGCCCGTCGGCACGGCGATCAGCATGGTCGCGTACATGAAGAAGATCTCGCCGCCCAGCGGCAGACCCACGGCGAACATGTGGTGCGCCCACACGATGAACGACAGGAAGGCGATCGAGGCGATCGCGAACACCATCGCCTTGTAACCAAAGATCGGCTTGCGCGCGAAGGTCGGGATGATCTCGGACACCAGGCCAAAGGCCGGCAGGATCATGATGTAGACCTCGGGGTGACCGAAGAACCAGAAGATGTGCTGGAACAGCACCGGATCGCCACCGCCAGCCGCGTTGAAGAAGCTGGTGCCGAAGTACTTGTCCGTGAGCAGCATGGTCACCGCACCCGCCAGCACCGGCATCACCGCGATCAGCAGGAACGCCGTGATCAGCCAGCTCCACACGAACACCGGCATCTTCAGCAGATCCATGCCCGGCGCGCGCATGTTGAGGATGGTGGCGATGATGTTGATCGCGCCCATGATGGAGCTGATACCCATCAAGTGGACGGCGAACACCAGGTAGGCCACCGAGTCACCCTGCAGCGACAGCGGCGGGTACATGGTCCAGCCGCCGGCCGGGCCACCGCCCGGCAGGAACAGCGTGGACAGCAGCAGCGCGAAGGCGAACGGCAGGATCCAGAACGACAGGTTGTTCATGCGCGGCAACGCCATGTCCGGCGCACCGATCATCAGCGGGATCATCCAGTTGCCCAGGCCCACGAAGGCCGGCATCACGGCGCCGAAGATCATGACCAGCGCATGCATCGTGGTCATTTCGTTGAAGAAGTACGGCTGCACCAGCTGCAGGCCGGGCTTGAACAACTCCGCGCGAATGACCATCGCGAAGCTGCCGCCGATGAAGAACATCAGCAGCGAGAACACCAGGTATAGCGTGCCGATGTCCTTGTGGTTGGTCGACATGCACCAACGCACGAAGAAATTACTGGGCGCGCCGTGATGATCGTCGTGGTGATCGTGGGTGGCTGCGTGGGCCATGCCTTACACCTCTACCTCAATGCGGAAACAATGGACGGACTGATTGCTCAGCCCTGGTGGCCCTGGGAAACGGGTGCGTCGGTGGCCTGAGCCGTGGCGGGTGCTGCGGCGGTCGAAGCCGCAGCCGGTGCCGGCTGCTTGGCCTGCGCCTCCTGCTCGGCCAACCACTTCTCGAATTCGGCCTTGGGCACCGCCTTGACCACGATCGGCATGAAGCCGTGATCCTGGCCGCAGAGCTCGGCGCACTGGCCGCGGTACTCGCCCGGCTCGGTGATGTTGGTCCAGGCGGCGTTGACGATGCCCGGGATGGCATCCATCTTCCAGCCCAGCGCCGGCACCCACCAGGAGTGGATCACGTCGCCTGCGGTGATCACGAAGCGGATCTTGGTGCCGACCGGAACCACCAGCGGCTTGTCCACGTTGATCAGGTAGGTGTTGTAGCCGTCGACCTTCACCGCGTTCGGGTCGAGGCCCGAGTTCAGCTGGCGGGTCTCGTCGCTCTCGTGGTCGAGCTTGGACATGAAGCCGACCTTCTCGATCGCCTTGCCCTTGTAGTCGACGTAGTCGTAGCGCCACTTCCACTGGTAACCGGTGACCTTGACGGTCATCTCGGAGCCGGTGGTGTCGGCGAAGGTGCGCAGGCCGCCCGTGGCCAGATAAGCCAGCACGATGAGGATGATCACCGGAATGGTGGTCCACACGATCTCGAGCATCGTGTTGTGCGACCACTTCTCGGCCACCGCGCCGCGCGACTTGCGGAAGCGGAACATGGCGATGAACATCGCGCCGAACACCAGGATGCCGATGACGACGCAGACACCCAGGGCGACGTTGTTGAGGAAATACGCCTCGGGCGACCATTCGCTCGCGCCGCGCGTCATGTTCAACTGTCCTGGCTGCGGATTGGCGAATGCCACGCCGCCGAACATTGCGAGAGCGAAGAGCGCGCATGCCGCGACTGCTCGCTTGATACTGCCAGGCCTGATGCCGCCAGATGTCATGTCGTGATGCACCTTTGTTGAACCTATCTGCGTTGCTGCTGGTTGAGCTCTTTCAGCAACACCTTGAGTTTCCTTGACAGCTCGGCGCGTTCCTCTTCCCCGAGAAAAGCTCCGATTTCCAGCTCCTTTCCGTGCGACGTCAGCAACAGACGATCCCTTCCTTGACCGGCCCTCAGCTGCACGCGCACCCAATACGTCTGAAAGCGCGCACTGCGCCGACCTGGCAGGGATTGCACCTCCAGCGACGATTCGTCGAGGGTGATGCGCTCGCTGCGGTCGCCGGCCCGCCAGGCCACGCCAAGGGCGATAGCCACCGCGGAAGACTCGACCAATGCGAACAGCGGAGCGAAGACATTCCCCTGCCACGCCCCCAGCACGGCCGTCGTCAGTGCCAGCGCCGCCAGAACTCCGATCAATCGACGCAGGTCGCGACGGCTGAGGGCACGATTGGGCTTGAGCCACATGGTCGCGCACGGCAAGCCGGCAGCAGCTGGTCGAAGCACGATCATGAGAACTCGGCGTGCCTGGAACCCGGGCATGATAGGCCGCGACGGCATCGATGGGCAAGAATGCCGCACCCCCTTGATTTGAAGCGCGCATGAACATGCAGGCGCGCATGGCGCACGTATCGCGACAGCTGCGTCGTCAGCCGTTTCTGTGGTTCGTCATGGGCTTGGACCGTCGCGTGCCAAAGGCGCGCTGGAACCATGTGGTCCGCACGACGGGGGTGCGACCGTTTGCCACGGGTAGCACTGCGCACGCGAATTATCGACCCAACGCGAGCTGCCCCACCCCTTCGGACCTTTCGGGAAGGTGATCCGGGCACCCTGGCCCGGCCGTACCCGGGTCGACGACACATATATATGCAGCGGTCGCTCTTGGGTACGAGGACAACGGCCGGACCTGCCGCACTGCAACACCCCGTACGGATGCGTGTGCCTACCCCCGCGCGTACAATTCCGCGATTCCCCACCCGTCCTTTCGGCTACAACCTCTGTGACCCAGCCCATCCTCAGCCCCGAACTCCCGACCGGTGTCGAGCCGGCGCGCGCGCGCATTACCGCCAACTGGCTGCGTGACGAGACCGAAGCCGTCAACGACCTGCTCACCCAGGCCACCCTGCCGCCGGTCGAGCGCGAGAAGGTCATTGACCTCGCCGCCGACCTGGTGACCCGCGTGCGCGCCCGCGCCAAGGACCAGAGCGCGGTCGAATCCTTCATGCGGCAGTACGACCTCTCGTCCGAGGAAGGCGTGCTGCTGATGTGCGTGGCCGAAGCCCTCCTGCGCATCCCCGACAAGAGCACCGCGGACAAGCTGATCCGCGACAAGCTGGGCGACGCCAACTGGAAGAAGCATCTCGGCCAGAGCGAATCGCTGTTCGTCAACGTGTCGACCTGGGGCCTGATGCTCACCGGCAAGCTGGTGACGCTGTCGGAGGAAACCCGCCACGACTTCACCGGCGCGCTGCGTCGCCTGGTCGGCCGCGCGGGCGAGCCGGCGATCCGCCTCGCCGTGCGCCAGGCCATGCGCATCATGGGCCACCAGTTCGTGATGGGGCAGACCATCGGCGACGCGCTGGATCGCTGCGCGCAGAAGGAATACGCGGTCTACCGCTATTCCTACGACATGCTGGGCGAATCCGCGCTCACCAGCGAAACCGCCGAGCGCTACCAGCAGGATTACCGCAACGCGATCGCCTCGATCGGTTCGCGCGGCCCATTCGCCAACCACACCGATGCACCGTCGATCTCGGTGAAGCTCTCCGCGCTGCATCCGCGCTATGAAGTGGCCAAGCGCGAGATCGCCCGCCGCGACCTCACCGCCAAGCTGCTGGAGCTGTCGCAGCTGGCGATGAAGCAGGGCATCGCGCTCTCCGTCGACGCGGAAGAAGCCGATCGCCTGGAGCTTTCGCTCGACATCATCGGTGACGTGTTCGCGCATCCCTCGCTGGAGGGCTGGAACGGCCTTGGCATCGTGGTGCAGGCCTATTCGAAGCGCACGCCGTTCGTGATCGACTGGCTGATCGAGACCGCGCGCGCCACCGGCCGCCGCTGGTACGTGCGCCTGGTGAAGGGCGCCTACTGGGACGCCGAAGTGAAGCGCGCCCAGGAAAATGGCCTTGGTGGCTACCCGGTGTATACGCGCAAGCCCAACACCGACGTGTCCTACCTCGCCTGCGCGCGCAAGCTGTTCGATGCCGGTGTGGAACTGATCTACCCGCAGTTCGCCACGCACAACGCGCACACCATCGCCGCCGTGCATTACCTGGCGCAGGGCCGCCCGTACGAATACCAGCGCCTTCACGGCATGGGCACCGATCTCTACGCCGAAGTGATCGGCAAGCAGAACCTCAACGTGCCGTGCCGCGTGTACGCACCGGTGGGCACGCATGAAGACCTGCTGCCCTACCTAGTGCGCCGCCTGCTCGAGAACGGCGCCAACACCAGCTTCGTCAATCGCGTGGTCGACGAAACGCTGCCGGTGCGCGAACTGGTCGCCGATCCGTGCGAGACCGTGCGCTCCTTTGCCTCCATTCCCCACCCGCGCATTCCGCTGCCGGTGAATCTCTACGGTGAACTTCGGAAGAACTCCATGGGCGTCAACTTCTCCAACGACAACGAACTGAAGGCCCTCGCCGAGGCTATCCAGAGCAAGAACGGCTCGTGGACCGCCGAGCCGCTGGTGCCGGGCGCCAAGAGCACGGGCGCCACCGTGCAGGTGACCAATCCGGCGGATCGCCGCCAGTCGGTGGGCAGCTACGTCGCTGCGGACAGCGCCACTGTAGAGAAGGCCCTCGCCAATGCGGTCGCCGCGCAGCACGGATGGGATCGCCTGCCGGCCGCCAGCCGCGCCGCGATCCTCGAGCATGCGGCGGAACTTCTCGAAGCGCGTCGCGGCGAGTTCATCGCGCTGTGCGTGCGCGAGGCGGGCAAGAGCCTGCCGGATTCCATCGCCGAGATCCGCGAGGCCGCCGACTTCCTGCGCTACTACGCCACCATGGCGCGCCGCCTGTTCGGCCATCCGGAACAGCTGCCCGGCCCCACCGGCGAGAGCAACCAGCTGTTCTTGAACGGCCGCGGCGTGTTTGTCTGCATCAGTCCGTGGAACTTCCCACTGGCGATTTTCCTGGGCCAGGTCAGCGCCGCGCTTGCCGCTGGCAACAGCGTCATCGCCAAGCCGGCCGAGCAGACCAGCCTGATCGGCTACGCCGCGGTGAAGCTGCTGCACGAAGCGGGCGTCCCGGTCGACGTGCTGCAGTACCTGCCGGGTGACGGCGCCACCGTCGGTGCCGCGCTCACCAAGGATCCGCGCGTCGCAGGCGTCGCCTTCACCGGCTCCACCGAGACCGCATGGGCGATCAACCGTTCGCTGGCTGCGCGCAATGCGGCGATCGCCGCGCTGATCGCCGAGACCGGCGGCCAGAACGCAATGATTGCCGACTCCTCCGCGCTGCCCGAGCAGATCGTCAAGGACGTGATCTCCTCCGCCTTCCAGTCCGCCGGCCAGCGCTGCTCGGCCGCACGCGTGCTGTTCGTGCAGGAAGACATCGCCGACAAGGTGTGCGACATGCTCGCGGGCGCCATGGCCGAACTGAAGGTCGGCGATCCGGGCCAGCTCTCCACCGACGTGGGCCCGGTGATCGACGAGGACGCCAAGAAGATCCTGGTCGACCACGCCGCGCGCATGGACAAGGAAGCCAAGAAGATCGGCGAAGTAACGCTTGAGCCGGCCAACACCGCCAACGGCACCTTCTTTGCGCCGCGCGCCTATGAAATCGCGGGCCTCTCGACGCTGACCCGCGAAATCTTCGGTCCGGTGCTGCACGTGATCCGCTGGAAGGCGGACGAACTGCCCAAGGTGGTCGAGGCGATCAACGCCACCGGTTACGGCCTCACGCTCGGCATCCACAGCCGCATCAACGACACCGTGGATTACATCCAGGCCAACGCGCGCGTGGGCAACTGCTACGTCAACCGCAATCAGATCGGTGCGGTGGTCGGCGTGCAGCCGTTCGGCGGCGAAGCCCTGTCGGGCACCGGCCCGAAGGCGGGTGGCCCGCATTACCTGCTGCGTTTTGCCGGCGAGCGCACGCTCACCATCAACACCACGGCGGCCGGCGGCAACGCCTCGCTGCTGACCATCGGCGAGTAATCGCGTCACGGGCCGGTGCCGACGCACCGGCCCATTTCGTTTGGAGGACGCATGCGGATTACCCGGCTCCTCGCACTCGTCGCCCTCGCCTGCACTTTCGCGCTGCACGCACAGCCGCAGGACGGCACGCTGTCCGATCCGAGCCAGCTTGGCGTCACCGCCAACACGCGTTATCTCGATGCCGCCGGACGGCCCCTCGACTATGTGTCGTTCAAGCGGCAGGTGGACGATGGCAAGCACTACAGCAGCACGCGCGACACGCGAGCCGGCGAAGCCATGCTGCGCATCACGGGGCCCGTGCCCGGACAACGAGGCATCCATCTCGCCTTTGGACGCGGCGACAGGTTTCCGCCGTTTGAACTGCCCGTGCTCGACGGCGGAGTCCGACGGCTCGGCGATTTCCATGGGCGCTACACGCTGGTGAGTTTCTTCTTCGCCGAGTGCGCGCCCTGCATCGCCGAAGCACCGATGCTGATGGCGTATGCGCGCGAGCATCGCGACATGAACTTCGTGGCAATCACCTATGAAGACGCCATGGATGCGAGGCGCTTCGCCACCGATCGTCATTTCGACTGGCCGATACTCCACGATGGCCAGGGCTTGATCGACGTACTGGGCGTGAGCGTGTACCCGACGCTGATGCTGGTCGATCCGGACGGCCATATCGCAGGTGCGGCAGTCGGCATGGCGATGCGCGACGATCAGGCCAAGCGCCTGGCGGACCTCTCGGGTTGGATCGAGCAGTGGAAGCGCGCCGAACCGGCTGGCACGGCGCCGAACGGAACGCGCTGAATCACCGCGATGGGACGACGATCGACGGCGCCGGTGGCGCAGCCGCAACACGGGCCAGTTCCAACGCCGCGTCTGCCACCGGTTGCTTCAACAGCATCTCGCAGTCGCGCTCGTAGTTGTTGAGCACGCGCCACGGCACGTCGCGCCCTTGCCGCGGCAACACCGGCGCGCCGCGCTGCACGTACCCGGACGTCAACGAGCCCATGATGGTTTCGTCCCGTCGCTCACCGGCCGGCGCACGCGGTGTGACGGCCTCCACGCCGTGCTTTTCCATGTAGTCGAGCAGGCGGCAGAGATAGCGCGCGGCGAGGTCCGCCTTCAAGGTCCACGGCGCATTGGTGTAACCGAAGATGCAGCCGAAGTTCGGCGTGTCCTGCAGCAGCACGCCTTTGTAGGTCATCAGCTCGCCCATCACGCGTGGCTCCCCATCCACCTGCAAGGTCATGCCGCCGAGCGTCTGCATCTCCAGTCCAGTGGCGGTCACGACGATGTCCGCCTGCAGCTCCTCGCCCGATTGCAGTCGGATGCCCTGCTCCGTAAAACCCGCAATGCGATCCGTCATCACCGACGCCTTGCCGCTCTTGATCGCTTCGAACAAGTCCGCGTCGGGCACCACGCACAAGCGCTGGTCCCACGGCTGGTAGTCGGGCGTGAAGTGCCGCATATCGGCGCCTGCGGGCAGATGCTTGCGTACGCCGGCGATGAGGAACGCGCGCACCTTGTCGGGCCAGCGACGCGCAGCCTTGTAGATGAGACGGGTGAGAAAGATGTTACGGCGGCGCGCGAGCCGGAACACCAGCGACTTCGGCAGGAAGCGTTGCAGTACGGCCGAGATCGTGTCGAAGCGCGGCAGCGACAGGATGTAGCTGGGCGAACGCTGCAGCATCGTGACGTGTGCCGCTTCACTCGCCATCGCCGGCACCAACGTGACCGCCGTCGCGCCGCTGCCGATGATGACGACGCGCTTTCCCCGGTAATCCAGGCCTTCGGGCCATTGCTGCGGATGCAGGCGCAACCCGCGGTACTGCTCCTCGCCCGGAAAACGTGGCTGATGGCCGTGGTCGTAGTTGTAGTAACCCGTGCACACGATGAGGAAGCGACCGCTGAACTCGCGCGCTTCCTGGCGTGCCTCGTCGAGCACGTGCACGGTCCAGCGGCGTTCACGGCTGGACCACGAGGACGAGACGACCTTCAGCCCGTAGTGGATATGCCTGTCGACGCCATAGTGCTGTGCTGTCTCCATGACGTAACGACGGATCGAGGGCCCGTCCGCCATCACGTCTAACGCATGCCAGGGGCGGAACCCGTAGCCGAAGGTGAACATGTCCGAGTCCGAGCGCACGCCCGGGTAACGGAACAGGTCCCACGTGCCGCCCATGGCGGCGCGGCGTTCGATCAGCGCCACGCGAAACCGCGGATGTTCCATCGCAAGATGGCAGGCCATGCCGATGCCCGAGAGGCCGGCACCGACGATCAGCACATCACTTTCAGGCGAAGCACCAGGATCCATGCGTGTTCCCCATAGCCGTCATGCGGAATGAGCGCCGCTAGCTTACGCCTTGCGCCAGCGCGGGCACGGCCTTGCGAAAGCAATCGACGATGTTCGGTCAGGCGGTACGCCGGGCGAGCACGCGGCAACCCAGCGCATAGCCGGCCGTTACGCCGGCGGCCGCGGCGAGGACCAGCATCATCCAGGCAAGCGGATCCGTGAGCACCAGCCAAAGCCGCCATTCGACCGACGACGCCATCGAGAGGAACGTGCCGATGGCAAAAAGCGCACCGAAGCATCGCGCCCACTGGCGAAGCCTCGGCGGGACGGCAGGCGGGCGGGAGGTTCCCTCACGGGTGTACGGGGCATGGACATTCATACGAACAGGCTGCAATGCAGCGATCAAGGCGAAGCCCATAGCGTAGGAATGAGCCGAAGCGTCCAACATCAGACAAATCCGATATTTGGCTACGAGCCTTACCTACGACGCAGTGCCGCCTTGTCTGGCACGCAGCAGTGCCGCTGCGCCGTTCCATTCGGCCTGATACAGCGCTCCGTCCGCACGGCAGGCTCAGTAGGGCGTGGTTTCGATCAAGGCGCGTTGCGCTGCGCACTGTGGATCGGCGCCTTCGGTGTTGGCGTGGCGATAGGCCTCCAGCTCGCGTCGAGCGTCGGCCAGGCTGGCCTGGAACGACGGCGAGGTGTGCAGTACCGCGACGACCGCCGCGCCATTCATGGCGCCCGCCTCGATCGCACTGAGATTGTGCACGCCGCATACCACGCGGCTGTCGCCGAACGCGCGGGCGCGCAGCAGCAGATCGGTGGCGCGGTCGGGCGCGAGCTCCGTGAGCACCAGACCCACGGCCCAGCCGCGGGTGGCGTGACCGGACGGATAATCGAAGCTGTTCGACAGCTCCGCGGTGGACTGGCAGGTGGCGCCGGGATCGATCAGGAACGGCCGCTGCCGCTGATTGGCTTTCTTGGCCGGACGGGTGGACGCATCCGCCGCCTGGCTGGCCAGGTCCACCAGCGCCGCCAGCTTCGGCAGGCGCGAGGCGTCCAGTGGGACGCCCATCGCGCAACTGAAGTCATCCATCAGCCTGGGCGTGGCATAGTCCACGTCCTGTTGGGCCAGCGCCCACCGTGGCGTGCCTTCCAGCGCTCGGGTCGCGCGAAATACGCCGCGATCGGCCTCGTAACGGGGCGTGCCGGCCTTGGGTGCCGCCGGCAGCAGCACGGCCGTCTGCAGCTCGGCCGCCGCAGCGGCCACCGTGGCCGAGGCGGTGGCGGCAGGGGGTGGTGTCCTGGTCGGCGCACAGGCGGCGACGAGGAACAGCGCCGCCAGGCAACCCGCCTGCAAGGCAGGGATCGAGACCTTCTTCATGCGCTTGCCCCCTCTCGTGGGATGGGTTCGGGCCGTGGTGCATTGCATAAGGTGATTCGGCGTTCGCCATGATATAGATCAAATCCACGTCCGAGCTTTCTGACGTGAGGCACGGGAGCAGCCACAATGACGTCCGTATCCGCGGGCCATCCAATCGATGACACGGTAACGGCGCTGCTCGGCGCCGACCCGCGCTACACGGCGGCCGAAACGCCGCCGAATGTCCTCGTGCACCTCACCCAGCTGGCGCTGACGCGCGGCATGCGCTGCGACGAATGGTTCGCCGGCTCCGGGCTCACCCGCGAACAGCTCAACGACCCGACGCTGCGCGTGAGCTATCGCCAGACCCGCTCGGTGATCCGGCGCGCGCTGCTGGCTACCGGCGAGACCGGCCTTGGCCTGGCCGTGGGCCGCCGCGAAACGCTCGGAAGTTTCGGGCTGCTCGGGCTCGCCATGATGACGTCGGCCACCTTCGGCGACGCCATGCGGGTAGGCATCACCCATCACCGGGTCAGCGGCAGCCTGCTGGACGTGACGTTCGAAGAGGTGGGTCCGCGCGAGGTGGCGCTTGCGGCGTGGCCACGTTTCAACGATGCGCCGCTGCTGCCGTTCCTCTGCGAGGAGCTGTTTGCCAGCGCACTGGCGATCGCCCGCGAGCTGCTGGGCCGCGACTTCAATCCATCGCGCCTGGGGGTCACCTATGCGCGGCCGCCGCACGCGGAGGCCTATACGGATTATTTCGGCTGCGAGCTTCAGTTCGGCGCCCGCTACAACCGCATCGTGCTCGACGTGTCGTGGCTGGCGCAGCCGCTGCCCACGCACAACCCGCTCACCGCACAGCAATCGCTGGCGCTGTGCATGCAGCAGTACGACGCCAGCGGCGTGCAGCAGGAAATCGTCGCCTCGGTCGAACGACTGCTGCGCAGTCATCTGCGCCAGCAGCCGCGCCTGCCGGATGTGGCACGCATGCTCAACATGAGCGAGCGCTCGCTGCGCCGCCGGTTGGCGGAGAGCGGCCGCATCTTCCGCGAGATCCACGACCGCGTGCGCGCCGAGCGTGCGCTGGAATTGCTGCACGGCGGCGCGCTGAGCGTGGCCGAGATCGGCCTGGAGATCGGCTTTAGCGACCCGCGCGAATTTCGCCGCGCGTTCAAGCGCTGGACGGGCATGGCGCCACGCAGCGCTCGCCAGCACGCGGCCTGAACCGGCGTTTCCCCAATCCACATGTGCCGCGATGCGGGCACGGCGCGGCTGCGCCCGACGTGCAACGGAGAGCCCGTTCCCGCCACGGACGGCTGGCCAGAAAATTCAAACGATCGTCACACTGGCCGATTTACCCCCCTTCATCGCTCCTGCCGCCCTCCCCAGCCCGTCAACAATTCGTGACAGTGGCTCGTCACGCAGTCAACCGCTACTGGGGAGGTAAGCGACCATGCGCAGGACCCTTTTGTTTCTAGCTTTGCCGCTGGCGTTGGCTGCCTGCAACCACGAGGCGCCGCCCGCGCAGAACAGCACCGATGCGTCGTTCGAGGCCAAGCTCCAGCAGCAGTTTTTGGATGCCAAGCCCGGCACGGTCATCGACATTCCCGCTGGCCACTATCACCTCACGCGTGGTCTGAGCCTGCGCACGGACGGCGTGACCATCAAGGGCGCCGGCATGGACAAGACCGTGCTGTCCTTCAAGGGCCAGGTGGTCGGCCCCGAGGGCCTGCTGGTCAATGCCAATGACTTCACCATCGAGAACCTGGCGTTCGAAGATACCAAGGGCGATGCACTGAAGATCAACCAGGGCAAGAACATCACCATCCGCGGCGTACGCGTGGAATGGACCGGCGGCCCCAAGACCACCAACGGC
The DNA here is from genome assembly GCA_000632805.1 of Dyella jiangningensis. Lineage (GTDB taxonomy): Bacteria > Pseudomonadota > Gammaproteobacteria > Xanthomonadales > Rhodanobacteraceae > Dyella > Dyella jiangningensis. The sequence continues at coordinate 3,897,828 of CP007444.1, forward strand.
GCCTACGGCCTGTACCCGGTGAAGACGCAGAACGTGCTGGTGGAAGACTCCGTGGTGATCGGCGCCTCCGATGCCGGCATCTACGTGGGCCAGTCCAACAACATCATCGTTCGCCGCAACCGCGCCGAGTTCAACGTGGCCGGCATCGAGATCGAGAACTCGGTGAACGCCGACGTCTACGAGAACACCGCCACCAACAACACCGGCGGCATTCTTGTGTTCAACATGCCCAACCTCTCGCAGGCGGGCCATAGCACGCGCGTGTTCAAGAACAAGACGTTCGCCAACAACACCGACAACTTCGCCGCCAAGGGCGCGGCCGTGGCCAGCGTGCCGCGCGGTTCGGGCGTGGTGGTGAACTCCAACGACAAGGTGGAGATCTTCGACAACGACATCGCCGACAACCAGACGGCGAACGTGATCATCTCCAGTTATTTCTCCACCAACTACTACAACACCAAGGGCGTTGCGGCCGATTACAACCCGTACCCCAAGGGCATCTTCATCTACGACAACCGCTTCAAGGGCGGTGGCGATTCGCCGGACGGCATCAAGCTGAAGACGCTGAAGACGGCTGTCTACGGCCTCAGCGGCAAGTTCCCTGACATCCTGTGGGACGGCTACGTGGATGAAAAGAAGCTGGTGAACGGCCTGCCGCCGGCGGAAGACCGCTTCTGCATCCAGAACGGCGACGTGGGCGTGATCAACGCCGACGGCCCGCACGACTACAAGAACCCCAGCACCGACACCAAGGCCTACCAGTGCACGCTGCCCAAGCTGCCGCCGGTGGTGCTCGATCCGGAACCGAAGGCCTGAGGTGGTCGTGTTGATGAAGTTCTGCCTGCGTTTGCTGCTGTTGTCCCTGGCACTGCTGGCGACTGGATGCCACCGCGATCTCGATCCGGTGGCGTTCCATGCCGATGGCCGTCCGCAGCACCTGAGTGACTGGCACGTGGTGGAGGTGCGTGGCGGCAAGCTGGTGTTGAACCAGGGCGTCGTGCCGTACGACTTGAACACGCCGTTGTTTACCGACTACGCGCACAAGCTGCGCACGGTGTGGATGCCCAAGGGCGTATCGGCCAAGTACGACCCGACCGACACGTTCGATTTCCCGGTCGGCACCATCATCAGCAAGACCTTTTACTACCCGCGTTCGAGCACCGGGAAGTTCAGCGACGTCGCCCGCACGTACGACAGTTCGCGCGACTTCGCCGGCGAAGGCCTCGACCTTGCCAACGTACACCTGATCGAGACGCGCATCCTGGTGCATCGCGAGTCGGGCTGGGCGGCGATCCCGTATGTGTGGAAGGATGACCAGAGCGATGCGGAGCTCGCGCGCACGGGTGCTGTCATCCCGCTGACCCTGGTCGCCGACCACGATGGTCGCGAAGACTTCAACTATGTCGTGCCCGACGAAAGCCAGTGTTCCAGCTGCCACGCGCAGGACTGGGTGACACGCAAGATTCATCCGATCGGCCCGAAAGCGAGGCATCTCAATCGCGATTACCACTACGCGGCCGGCGAAGAAAACCAGCTCGCGCATCTGATGAAAGTGGGCTACCTCACGGGCGCGCCGGAACCGGCGCAGGCACCACGCAACGCGAACTGGATGGACGAGCATGCCTCGCTCGACGCCCGCGCGCGCGCCTATCTCGACATCAACTGCGGTCATTGCCACAACCCCAAGGGCGCGGCCAACACGACCGGTTTGACGCTCGACGTGAGCGTGCCGGAAGACCGCCACCTGGGCATCTGCAAACCGCCGGTCGCGGCGGGACGTGGTACCGGCGACCATCTGTTCGACATCATTCCCGGTTTGCCCGAGGACTCCATCCTGCCGTATCGCATGGATTCCGCCGAGCCGGGCGTGATGATGCCGGAGTTGGGCCGAAGTACGGTGCACCGAGAGGGCGTTGCACTGATCAAGGCATGGATTGCGGCGCAGTCGGGGGGCTGCGTCGCGATTCACTAAGGAAGCAACAAGCCGCGGCCCCAGGGTCGCGGCCTTTTTTCTTATTCGAGGGGAGATCTGGTGATGATGATTCGTCCGCGTCCGCTGTCCGTGTGCCTGCGCCGCCTGTTGCTCGGAAGCTCCGTGCTGATCGCCGGCGTGCCGCTTGGTGCTCTCGCCGCCGAGGAAATGCCGGGCGGAGCGCAGGACAGCACCACCAACGGCAGTAGCACGCAGGCCGACCCCGAGAAGGCCAAGCTGCTCGGCAACATCACCGTCACGGCACAAAGCCGTACGCAGGAAGTGCAGTCGGTGCCGATTCCGGTGCAGATCGTGACGTCCAAGCAGATCGACACGCTGGCGGCTACCGACCTCAGCAAGATGGACATCTTCGTGCCGGGCCTGGTGATCGGCGCCGAGCAACCCACGCAGCCGACCTACGAGCTGCGCGGCATCGCCACCAGCAACTTCGGCATCGGTACCGAGTCGGCCGTGGGCGTCTATATCAACGGCGTGTATGCGGCGCGTTCCGGCGGTTCGTTGCTGGCGTTCAACGACATCGCGCGCATCGAAGTGCTGAAGGGCCCGCAAGGCACGCTGTTCGGCCGCAACGCGGCGGCAGGCGCGATCTCCATCGTCACCAACGAACCGACCGACAAGTTCGAAGGCAAGGCGCGCGTGCGCGTCGGCAACGACGGTCGCCGCTACGCCGATGCGCTGGTGAATCTTCCGATCAACAAGGACATGGCGCTGCGCTTGAGCGTCGTCGACAACCAGAGCGACGGCTGGATCAAGGATGCCGCTACCGGCAAGGAATACGGCAAGGACAACGACTGGGGCACGCGCGCGGTCTTCCGCTGGAACGTCACCGACAATACGCGCGTGCTGCTGTCCTGGGATCACGAGAAGCTCAACCAGCCGGCCCAGCCGGCGATCGGCCTGGTGCCGCTGTCCAACGACACCAACGAGCGCGCACCCTTCCCGGCCGATCCGGCCACCTACTACAACCCGCTGCACGCGCCGCTCTACAACGACACCGTCGGCGGCAAGGAAACGCGCCGCTTCGACGACGGCACGCTGCAGATCGACCATGGCTTCTCGTGGGGCGATTTCGTATCCACCACCGCCTGGCGTGGCTTCGATACGTTCAACAAGGGTGACTACGACGGCACCAACCATATCGTCAGCTACCTCGATACCGCCAACATCGAGCACAACAACAGCTGGTACCAGGAGTTCAAGCTTTCCGGCAACACCGACCTGATGGACTGGGTTGGCGGCGTGAGCTACTACCAGGAGCAGGCGCGCCAGACCAGCCAGACCAATGTCTTCACGGACAGCCTCGATACGTTGGCGCAGAACGTGATGGGCGTGGGCACGCCGCTCACCGACATCGGCAATGCGATCACCGCGATGGGCCTGCCGGTATCGCTGCTGGGCGACCCGTGGCACGAGGGCATCAGCAATGATGGCAACTTTAAGGCCTATGCCGCGTTCGGCGACGTGATCTGGCACATCACCGATCGCTTCGATCTGACAACCGGCCTTCGCTACACGCGCGACAAGAAGGAATTCAGCTGGTACACCATGCCGCGCAACGCGCCGCAGTTCGATGCCACGATCGCCGGGCTGCAGGGCCTTGGCATCGTCGACATGCTGCCGCCGGAAGCACAGATGGCGCTGGCCGCGTTCGGCGGCAATGTGATCTTCCCCAATGCCGTGGGCGAGCACATCAAGGCGAGCAACACGTGGAACAATGTCAGTCCGCGCGTGGTGGCCAGCTACAAGTTCACGCCTGACGTGATGGGCTACGTCTCCGTCACCAAGGGCTACAAGGCAGGCGGCTACAACAGCGTGCAGGTGGGCTCGGAGTTCGCACCGGAAAAGGTGATCAACTACGAAGCGGGCATCAAGACGCTGTTCCCGGAGCACAACCTTCTCCTCAACGCCTCGACCTACTACTACCGCTACGACAACAAGCAGTCGCTGCAGCTCGATCCGAACTACAGCGGCTCGGGCGTACCCATCTACATCGTCAACAGCACCGACCAGGAAGCCAAGGGTCTGGAGCTGGAAGTGCAGTGGCAGCCGATCGACAGCCTGCGCTTCAACTTCATGGGCGCGTACATCGATTCGACCTATCGCAAGGGCACGGCACCCGATGGCATCGTGCTGACCGGCCAGCCTACCGGCACGCCGAAGTTCTCCGGCGCGGCATCGCTGGCTTACACTTGGCATCAGGTGTTCAATGGCGACCTCGAGTTCGACCTGTCGCAGGCCTATCGCGGCAAGTCGCGATGCAACGCCGACTCGGAGTTCCAGGGCGAGTGCGTGATCAGCCCCAACTTCAAGGTCGGCACGAGCCAGCAGCGCACCGATGCTCGCCTTGACTGGCACGCGCCGGGCGACCGCTGGGGCGTGGCGCTGTACGGCACCAATGTCTTCAACAAGCGGTACGTGACCGGCGTGAACAACATCACCACCAGCGTGTTCGGCACGCCCTTCGCGTCCATCTCCCCGCCCCGCATGTGGGGCCTCGAACTGCGCGCGAAGTTCTGACCATGAAAGAGCCCAGCCCCTCTCTGCACGCCACGCTGCTGCGGTTGCGCGAAGCACAGGCGCGCGACCCCATGCCCAGCTGGGATACGCGCGCCACGCGGCTTCGTTCGCTGGAAAAGCTGCTGACGGAGCAGCGAGGGGCGTTCGCCGAAGCGATCAATGCCGATTTCGGCCATCGCCCGGTGGAGGAGACCGAGCTGCTGGAGCTTTATCCCAGCCTCTCGAATCTCAGGCACTCGCTTAAGCGCGGCAGACGCTGGATGCGTGCAAAGCGTGGCCTGGCCAACCTCGTGTTCCTGCCCGCGCGCACCACGCTGATGCCGCAGCCGCGCGGCGTGGTGGGCATCATCGTGCCGTGGAACTACCCGCTGTTCCTCGCCGTGGGCCCGCTGATCGATGCACTGACCGCCGGCAACCGCGTGATGCTCAAGATGAGCGAGTACACGCCGCGGTTTTCGGCCTTGTTTGCCGAACAGGTGGCGCGTTATTTCAAGCCCGACGAGGTCGTGGTGGTTACCGGCGACGCCGACGTGGCGCAGGCGTTTTCCGCGCTGCCGTTCGACCACCTGCTCTTCACCGGCTCAACCGCCGTTGGGCATCACGTCATGCGTGCCGCCGCCGCCAACCTCACGCCGGTCACGCTGGAGCTTGGCGGAAAATCGCCGGCCATCGTCGGCCCCGGCGCGCGCCTCGATCACGCCGCCGAACGCATCGTGTTCGGCAAGCTGGTCAATGCCGGACAAACCTGCATTGCGCCGGATTACGTGCTGGTACCGCGCGAACGCATGGCCGAGTTCATCGACACGGCACGCGCCACGGCCTCGCGCCTGTATCCCTCGCTGGGCAAGCAGGAGCAATACGCCTCGGTCATCTCCGACCGGCAATACGAACGACTGGCGAGGTTGCGTGATGGCGCGCTTGCCGCGGGCGCCCGTGTCGTGCCGTTGAGCGATGCGCAGGACATCCCCGCCAAGCGTCTGCTTGCGCCGGTCATGTTGACCGGCGTGAACGACGATATGGCGGTGATGCAGGAAGAGATCTTCGGTCCGCTGCTGCCGGTGCTTCCCTATGACACGCTGGACGAAGCGATCCGGTATGTCGCCACGCATCCGCAACCGCTTGCGCTTTATCTGTTCGAACAGGATCGCTCCGCTATCGATCACGTGCTGTCGCGCACGCACGCCGGTGGCGTCACGATCAACGACACGCTGTACCACATCGCCCAGCACGCCCTGCCGTTCGGCGGCGTGGGCCCCTCGGGCATCGGCGGCTATCACGGCGAAGCGGGCTTCCGCACGTTCTCGCACATGAAGCCGGTGTTCCACCAGGCACGCATCAACGGCGCCGGCATGCTCAATCCGCCTTACGGCGCGCAGTTCAAGCGGATGCTGAAGTTGCTGATGCGGTTGGGTTGAGAGGCAAACGCATTACCTGTGGGAGCTCACCCTGTGTGCGACCGCAACGCTGCGGCGTTATCGCTCCGTTAGGTCGTCGCGCACAGGGTGCGCTCCCACAAGATGAGTGATGAAAGGGCGAAAAAAACCACCCCGCAAGGGGTGGCTTTTTGCTCTTCTACACCGCTTGCGCGATTAGAACTTGTACTGGGCCGAGAGGCTCAGCAGGTTGCCGTAATCGTCCGAGCTGCCGGTGATCACGTCGCCGGTCGAGCTCGCCACGTTCATGCGCGCGCTGTTCACGAAGATGTGCGCGTACGACGCGTTGATCACGAAGTGCTCGCTGGCCTTGTAGCCGACGCCGAAGCTGACCAGCTGGCGGGTGCCATCGGGCACGCGCGGGTCGCGGGTTGCGGTCTGGGTCGGCGTGGTGTCGAGTGCGAGACCGCCGCGCAGGGTCAGCTTGTCGTTGACGTAGTAGTCGCCGCCGATGGAGACGTACCAGCTGTTCTTCCAGTTGAACGCTTCGGTGGTGGTCGGCTGAGCCGGGTTGGCGTAGTACACGTTCAAGTTCTTGAACACGTCCCACTTGGTCCAGGCCGCATCGATGCCCAGGCCGAACTTCTCTTCCTGGTGCCAGTAGCTGGCCGTGGCCACCGCCGGGGTGGTGAACGGTGCGGTGCCGTCGGTGTGCGTGAACGGCACGCCGCCCGCACCCGCCAGCAGCGCGGCCACGGTCGGGTTGGACAGCAGGGCCTGCACGTTGGCCGGCATGGTGAAGTTGGCGGTGCCTTCCAGCGTATGCGCGATCTTCGAGCGGTAGCTCAGCGCGAACTTGTCCTTCGGCGAGAGCTTCCAGAACGCGCCGACCTGCCAGCCATAGGCCCAGTCGTCACCCTTGATGCGGGCGATGCCGTCCGAACCCGGCGGCACGATCGTGTTGACCTGGCCGCCAAGCATCTGGCCGGCCGCCGGCGGGATCGCACCCGCTGCCACGGCCTGCTGCACGAGGCCCAGGCCCACGGCGTTGTAGTTGATGGCAGAGGTCAGCTCGGCCGAGGTCTTCTGCGCAATGCCGCTGACGCCCAGCGAGAAGGTGTCGGTGACGTCGTAGGACAGCGACAGCGTGCCGTCGAGCGATTCGAACTTGGACTTGATGGCGTTGTAGCGGCCCTTCCAGTTGGAGTCGTACTCGGTCTGGAAGCCGAACGGCACGGTGAAGCCCGCACCGAAGTGCCACTTGTCGGCGAACTGGGTGGCGAAGAACAGCGCCGGCACCGGCATGGTGGTGCCCGCGTCGCCGCCGTTGCCGCCGCTGATCGGGCGACCCAGCGCGTCATGGGCGGTACCGCTGAAGGTGGTGCCGAAATTGATGGCGGTGACGTCAGCCTGCAAATAGGTGCCCTGCAGCTCGGTCATGGCAGCCGGGTTGTTCACCACCACCGACACGTCGCCACCCGCCGTGGCCGAACCGGCGTAGGCGCGGCCCATGGCGGCAGCGCTGTTTTCGTGCAGCTGGAACGCGCTCGCATGGGCGCTCTGCGGCGCAGCAAACGAACCGACGATCGCCAGACTCAGCGCGGCGAGCGCGAGCGGACGGCCCGTACGGGAAAAGGGGCGGAAAGACATCTGCATCTGCATGCTCCTGCTTATCGTTGGTCTGGCTCGGGGTTGTAACAGGGACTTGACGATCGCGCTTGATTTTCATACGCGCGTTTGACACCCCTGGGCGAGACTGTGCCCACTCGTTGCGGGGCTTGCAAGTGCGGCCGCAGCAAAAATTTCACATCTCGCCGGCCGGTTCCATGACGATCGTCGATAAATGCCGAAGATGGGACCACATTGCGAATCGCGACTCATCGGCGCCAGGCTGGTACCCTTGTCCGCCCCCGCGCCGTGCCAGTGCGCCCTCCTCTTCGACGCAACCGACCGGGTATCGCCATGCACTGTTACGTCTATGCAAGCCAGCGCAAGCCCGACAGCTACCTGTGGCTGCGCGAACGCGACGACTTCGCCTGCATCCCTGCCCCTCTCGCGCTCATGCTCGGTGACCTGCGGTTGGCGCTCGAAGTCGAACTCACCGGCCAGCGCAAGCTGCCGCATGAAGACCCTCAGGTCGTGCTCGAGCATCTCGAAGGACAGGGCTGGCATCTGCAGTTGCCGCCCCAGGAGACGTTGGCTTCGGCCAACCACCCTGAGTACAAGAGCAAGCCGCACAACGACCAATAAGCTCCCGTGGGGCCGCGGTTAACACGGGATTACCGTCTGGCGCCATCACGATTCCTATACTTCGCGCCTATGGCCTATTCAAAAACGCGTCGACCGCCTCCGTTCCTGCAAGCCCTTGCCTGGTTCATTCCCGGCCTCGTCGCTACCGCGATCGCGGCGCTCGGTGCGCACCCGCTCGCGCTGATCCCGCTTCTGGTGGCCAACGCGCTGACCATGGCTGCGGTATGCCACGCGATCGGTTTTGATCCGGAGCCACGCTTCGGCCGCACCGTGCTGCGCCGGGGCGCGGCCTATCTGGTGATGTTCACCGGTTATGTGGTGCTGGTGTTCGCGCTGGTCGCGTGGCCGATGCTGCGACTCAACCAGTCACCGAGCCTGGGAGCCGCGTTGCTGCTGGCCGGCGCGCTGGTCGTGGCGCTCGCTGCGCTGTGGCGTGTGTGGCCTGCGTTTGGGCTGGTCTACGTATGGGATGACGCCTATCCGGCGCAGAGCGACGGTTCGTGGATTTTCACCGCCACCGCGCGCAGCCTGGCGTTCGGCCGCCACCTCTCCCGCGAAGAACGTTTCTTCACCCACTTCCTGCCGGCCGCTCTTGCGCTGCTGGTGCTCGCCTTCATCGGCATCGCGCTGACCGGGCTCTACGGCGTCATGCCGTCCGAGCTGCGCACGGCGGCGCTCGTCGTCTACGGCGTGGTCTTGATGCCGCTCGGTTGCCTGGTCATCGCCAATCGCACCTTGCGTGCCCTGCTCTGCGAAAGCCGCCGCCCCGCCCGCCAGCCCGCTGCCGGCGTCGTGGAGCCCGCGCCGAAGCCCAAGCCGGCGCCGCAGCTGAGCGAACAGGAACGCACCGCGGGCACGCCCGAACAAGCGCAAGCCTTGCTTGCCGCCACGCGCGATGGCGACATCGAGCGCGCATTGGCCCTGGTGGAAGCCGGTGCCGACCCCAATACCGCGCCGGCGAACGGTGATCGCGACCAGCGCCCCGTGCTGATGCTCGCCGCGCTGCTGCCGGACACGCGGCTGCTGCGCGCGCTGATCGCCAAGGGCGCGGACGTAAATCGCGCGACCGGCGGCCTCACCCCGCTGCTCGCCGCCACGCGCGACAGCTGGCATGGCCGCGCCGAAGCCGTGATGACCCTGCTCGCCAACGGCGCCAACGCGCTGTCGGCCGACGCCGAAGGCAACACGCCGCTGCATGGGGCGGTGCTGAGCGGCGAGCCCATTGTCGCGGCGATGCTGCTGGACGCTGGCGCACCGATCAACGCGCTGAACAAGCTGCGCCTCAGCCCGCTGACGGTCGCCTGCCGCGCGGCCAACTGGTCCGTCGCCAAATTCCTGCTGGAGCGTGGCGCCAAGCCCGCGCCCGCCGACGGCGAACCCGCCCTGGTGGCCGCGGCCGGCATCACCGACGACGATGTGGAAGGCGTGAAGCTGCTGCTCAAGCATCGCGCGTCGGTGAATGCCGTCGACTCGCGCCATCGCAGCGCACTGATGGCCGCCGCGTCCGAGGGACACGAACAGATCGCGCGCGCGCTGCGCGCCGCTGGCGCCGACGTCAACCTGATCGATCGTCATGGCAGCACCGCCCTGATGGAGGCCGCGCGTGCCGGTGCGGTGGGCATCGTGAAGCTGCTTGCCGAAGCACAGCCCGACGCACGTGCCCGCGACAGCCATGGACGCGATGCGCTCACCCTGGCCTGCCAGTCGCCGCGCGCGCACGCCGAGATGGTGCGCGCCCTGCTCGGCCTGGGCGCCGAGCCCAAGGCCACGGGCAGCGATGGCCGCAGCGCGCTCGACCACGCGGCCGCCACGGGTCGCTGGGATCTGGTTGCGCTGCTCGATCCCGAAACACCGCTGCCGGCCAGCCTGAGTCTCGATGCGCTGCCCGAAGGCGCGGACACCCCGGCGCACCTGCTCGATGCGCTGCGCTTCGGCCACTGGGCCATCGTGTCCACGTTCGCCGCCCGCGTGCGCGAATGGCCACAGGCGCAGCTTGCCCAGCTCTACCTGGATCTCGCCACGCCGGGCCTTGGCGCGGCGCGGCGCTGGTTGCTCGACCACGCGCTGGAACCCGAGGCGCGCCTGCAACCACAGCTGGTGGACGACGCCGACGTCGACGAGCCACGCGAAGCGCAGCTGCCGCCGCTGGGGCGTCGCTTGTTCGACGCACTGCTGCAGCAATTGCCTGCCGCCACTGAAGCGGTGGACGACCTGCTGCAGGCCGGCGCCACGCCGGCCGGCGCAGGACTACTGACCCAGGCGCTGCTGCGTCTGGAAGACAGCGTGCAGGGCGCCGCTCTGCCACTGGCGATGCTTGAGCGCGGCGCCGATCCGTTTGGTGCCGATGCGCGCGAACGCACGCCGGTGCACCTGGCCGCCACCTTCGGCCAGTTGCCGTTGCTGCAGACGTTGCTGTCGCGCGGCTGCGATCCCAATACGCGTGACGTCAACGGCCGCACGCCGCTGTTTGCCGCGCTGGAGCACGGTGAACTCGCACTGCCACTGGTGCGCGCGCTGGTGGCTCATGGCGCCGATCCGGAAGCGATCGACGCCAACGGTGAAACACCGCTGGGGCTCGCACTGGAACATGATGCGGTCGAGCGTTGGTTGAATTGGGGCGACTGGAAGCGTCCCACGCGCCCGGTACGTCCCGAGGACTTGCCCCAAGCCGCGGCTGCCGGCGCACTCGTCGCCGTGGACCGATTGCTCGAACTCGGCTTTGCCGTCGACACACGTGATCACCAGGGCGCCACTGCGCTGCTGCATGCGTGCGGGGCGGGGCATCGCGACGTTGCGGCACTGCTGCTGGACAAGGGCGCCGATGCCACGCTCGCCGCGAACAACGGTATGACGCCGCTTGCCGCGGCCGTGAGTGCGCGACGCGAGTCGCTGGTGGCGTTGCTGCTGCAGCACAGCGTAAGCGCGGACCAGCGCCTGCCCGGCGAAGCCACTGCACTGATGGTTGCCGCAGCGATGGGCTATCCCGACATTGCGGAACAGCTGCTCGACGGTGGTGCCGACGTCAACGCGGTGGATGCGCGGGGCCATGCGGCCCTGCACGCCGCCGCGCAGTACGGCTTCGACCACAACGACAGCCTGCGCGCGCGCCGCCTGTTCGACGCGCTGCTCAAGCGCGGCGCCGACGTCAGCCTCGCCGACAAGGAAGGCAAAACGCCACTGCTGTTGCTGCTGGGCGCGCATCTGCGGCCCGGCAGCGAGTGCGACGCCACGCATATCGGAGCACTGGTGCCGGTGCTGCTCGACGCGGGCGCCGCCCTCGAACACGCCGACCAGCGCGGCGTCACTGCGCTGCATGCCTGCGCGATGCACGCCCTGCTCGCTCCGGCACGCGTGTTGTTGGCGCGCGGCGCGGATCGCCAGGCCACCGACGCGTTCGGCCGCACCGCGGCAGACGTGGCGCGCACCATCGGCTACGTCGATATCGCACATGAGCTGGCAGCGCGCAGCACGGGGGCCATCCCCAGCGTGCGACAGATGCTCCGACAACCGGCACAGCCGGCGGACTGATGCAAAAAAGGCCCGCGCAAGCGGGTTTTTTTGTGCGTGCGCTCGACCTGCAGGTACGGACTGGTCAACGATAGGGCGAAGGGCGCACGAGCGAGGACCAAACGCATCTCCAAGCAGAGGTGCCGCGGTCGCGCACAGAGTGCGCTCCTACACGGGCTGCGCGATGTGCGGCGATCGGCTCTCGAAACTTCATGAGCCTGCGTACGAGAAAGACTTGTGGAAGCGCCCCGTGCGCCATAAGCCGACGGAGCGATGAAGTGATGTGCCGCGAAGACCGATCGCAGCTTCAGGCGGAGACGCCGCGATCGCGAGCGCTCCTGCATGCAAATGAGGTGTAGAGCAGCGGTTGGCTCAGCGCGTGACGTCTTCGTCGTCTGGCGTCACTTTGGTGGGTTTCTCGCGCTCGCGTTCGGCTTCGGGTGAGGCGTCGGCCTGGAATAGTTGATCGAGGTCGACCAGGGCTTCACGCGTGGTCTGCACGATGCGGGCGTCGTCGTCGTAGACGAGGTATTGGCGCTTGAGCAGCTCGGCATCCTGTCGGCGGAAGCGCTCCACGCGATCGGCGGCGAGTTCGGGCGAGAGGCCAATCGCCTCCAGTGTCTGGCGCGTCATCTTGAGGCTGGAATACAGCGTCTCGCGCACCGGCATCTCGATGCCAAGGTCCATCAATCGCCACACGTGCTGGCGATTGCGTGCGCGCGCGATGATCTTCAGGTTGGGATAGATGCGTCGTACTACGCGCGCCGTGCGCAGGCTTGCCTCGGCATCGTCCACCGCGAGCACGAACACGTCGGCCTGGTCGGCCTGTGCCGCGCGCAACAACTCCGGGCGCGCCGGATCGCCGTAGAAAATGTTGTTCTGCGTACCGAAGCGCTGCACCAGATCGATCTGCTCCACCGAATGATCGAGCGCCACGAACGAGATGCCCTGCGCACGCAGCACGCGCGCCACGATCTGACCCATGCGTCCGTAGCCGGCGATGATGACGCGCGGCGAGTCGGCGACGATGGTGTCGAACTCACGCGTCTTCTTCGGCTTGGCGCCCAGCACGCGAGCGGTCAAAGCCACCAGCAGCGGCGTCAACGCCATCGACAACGTGATGGCGAGTACCTGCAGGCCATGCTGTTCGCTGGTGATGAGGTCCTGCTCGCGCGCGAGCTTCAACACCACGAACGCAAACTCGCCGCCGCAGGCGAGAAGCACCGCGAGGCGCAAGGCGTCGCGGCGATCGAGGCTGCCGACCACGCGGCCCAGCGGCCACAACAGCGCGCCCTTGATCAGCATCAGGCACGCCACCAGCATCAGCACCTTCTGCGGCTGGTCGAACAGCAACGTGATGTCCATCGACATGCCGACGCTGATGAAGAACAGGCCGAGCAGCAGGCCCTTGAACGGCTCGATGTGCGATTCCAGTTCGTGCCGGTATTCGGAATCGGCAAGCAGCACGCCGGCGAGGAATGCGCCCAATGTGGACGACAAGCCCACCATTTCCATCAGCCACGCCGTGCCCATCACCACCAGCAAAGCCGTGGCGGTGGAGACTTCCACGCTGTCGGTACGTGCGACGAAGCGGAACACGGGACGCAACAGGTAGCGACCACCCACCATCACCGCGACGATGGCACCGCCCGTGCGCAGCACGGCGTAGAGGTCGAAACCGTGCTTTCCCGAGGCAGTGGCGAGCAGCGGCACCGCGGCGATCAGCGGAATCGCGGCCAGGTCCTGGAACAGCAGGATGGCGAACGCCTGGCGTCCGTAAGGCGAGCCGGCTTCCTTGCGCTCGGCGAGAATCTGCAGGCCGAACGCCGTGGACGACAAGGCGAGGCTGCCGCCCACGATGGTGGCCGCGTTCACGGTCAGGCCGAACAGGTAATAAGCCGCCGCGCCGATCACCAGGCTGGTTGCCAGCACCTGCAGCAGGCCGGTACCGAACACCTGCCGGCGCATCACCCACAGGCGTTGCGGCGAAAGCTCCAGGCCGATGACGAACAGCATCAACACCACGCCGAATTCGGAGATCGTGCTGACGCCGGCGGTGTCGCTCACCAGCCCCAGTTCCTTCGGGCCGATGACGATGCCTGCCAGCAGATAGCCCAGCACCGAGCCCAGCTTGAAGCGCTTGGTAAGCGGCACTGCGATGACGGTCGCCACCAGGAATACCAGCGCCGTCTCCAGAAAATGGTGGCTATCCACTCGCGCGCTCCATTCGGGGAATGACCATTATTCCACGCGACCGCTGCCATGGCCCAAGCGATGGCGGCCATCGATGCCGACGCGCGTCACAGCCGTCTCATCACGCCGCAAGCGCAAGGCCCTGCCATTGCTGGGCGAGCAAGGTCGCGAGGCGTTGCACTGGCGGCGATGATTCGGCCTCGGCGCGATGCAGGCACAGACCCAACGTGCCCAGCGCAGGCAGCGGCGTGTCATGGGGCGCGAGTGCCTGCACGGTTGGCGGCAGGCCCACGGCCGTGCGCAGCGATACGCCCAGACCGGCCGCGACGGCGGCCCAGGTGCCCGCGAGGCTTGCGCTGGTGAATGCAATGCGCCACGGGACATGCGCGCGATCGAGCGCGGCGGTGGCGGCGCTGCGCATCACGCACGGCGCTTCAAGCATCACCAGCGGCAGCGGATCGCCCCCGGCAAGCCATGGCGCCGGGCCGCCAGCCGCCGAAATCCAGCGCAAGGGCACCTCGCCCAGGCGTTCGGCGTGGGGGCCGGCCGCCCCCGCATCCCAGGCGAGCGCCAGATCGAGGCGCCCCGAGGTCACGCGGTCCAGCAGCTCCGTGTTGCGCGCGATGCGCACTTCCACCCGCACCCGCGGATGGGCGCGCGCAAAGCGGCCCAATACGTCGGTGAGCAGGCTTTCGCCGAAATCTTCCTGCAGGCCCAGGCGGACCCAGCCCTCCAGCTCGGTGCCATGCAGCGCGGCGACGGCCTCATCGTTCAGCTCGAGCAGCCGGCGTGCGTAGGCCAGCATGGTTTCACCCGCCTCGGTCAGCACCATGCCGCGCCCTGATTTGCGAACAACCGCCGTGCCGGCCTGCTCTTCCAGCTTCTTCAACTGGGCGCTGACCGCCGAGGTGGAGCGGCCGAGCCGGTCGGCCGCCTTGGCAAAGCTGCCCAGCTCGATGCCGGTGACAAAGGTACGCAAGACATCGAGATCGAAGTTCACACGCCGCATGGTCATCGTCCCGTTTTATTGGACTATCGGTTCGATATTTTCCGATTTTCAGAACAATACTGTCCGTCCTACTCTGGCATTCGTCAACTCGTCCCGGAGGCTTTCATGACGACCCGTTCCGACCAGGGCCAACGCCGCTTTGGCGATGTCGCGCCTACCTTGGCCGAACTCACCGATCGCGTGCTGTTCGACGGCGTCTGGCAGGATCCGTCCCTGTCCCCTCGCGATCGCAGCCTGGCCACGGTCGCTGCCCTCGTCGCCCTTGGCCGCACCGAACAACTGCCCTTTCATCTGCAGCGGGCGGTCGACAACGGGCTTTCGCACGACGAACTCGCGGCACTGATCACCCATCTCGCGTTCTACGCCGGCTGGCCCGCAGCGGCTTCGGCGATTCCACGCCTGCGCGAACTGGTCAAGGGAAGCGCCACGCCATGATCGCCATGCAATACAGCTTCACCCTGCCGGCCGATTACGACATGGCCATCGTGCGGCGCCGGATCGCCGAAAAGGGCCATAGCCTCGACCACTTCGATGGCCTGCGCCTGAAGGCGTATCTGCATGCGACGCGGGGCGATCAATCCGCGGAAAACCTCTATGCGCCCTTCTACGTGTGGCGCGACAGCGAGGCCATGCAGCGCTTTCTTGGCGGTGCGGGGTTCCAGGCGCTTACGCAGGCCTTCGGCTGGCCGTCGATCCGCTGCTGGCAGGTGTGGGATGCCTATCTGCCGCCGCACGCGAGGCAGGCGCGCTTCGCCTCGCGCGAGATCCGGACTATCGCGCCCTATACGCCGCTCGACGAACTGCGCAGTGGCGCGCGTGACGCCCTGCAGCGCGACGTCGAACGCGGCGCGGTGGCCGCCGTCACCGCGTTCGAGCCGACCAGCTGGACCTGGGTGAGCTTCCGCCTGTTCGATGAAACGCCTCCTTTCGCCGCCGATGCACGCCAGTGGTACGGCGTCGGCCATGTCTCGCAGCCCTGATCCAACGGAGCCTTCCATGCCTCTCGTCCGTATCTCACTTCGCCGCGGCAAGTCAGCCCAGCACATTGCCGCCATCCGCAATAGCATCTATCGCGCGATGACCGAAAGCTTCAACGTGCCGCAGAACGACCGCTTCATCGTCGTGCACCAGCACGACGCGGAAGAGTTCGACTATGACCCGAATTACCTCGACATCGCCCGCACCGACGATCTGGTGATCATCCAGATCGCCTGCAACAACACGCGCACGGTGGAACAGAAGCAGGCCTTCTACCGGCGCACCGCCGAGCTGCTCGGCAAGGAGCCGGGGCTACGCCCGCAGGACGTGCTCATCAACCTGCTGGAAACCGGCAAGGAGAACTGGTCGTTCGGCAACGGCGTGGCGCAGTACGTTTGAGCACAATCCGGCGCTGATGCAGCAGCGCCTCCCCTGCATGGTCGGCGTAGCGGGCAAGCCCAGGCGGATTCATATCAGCGCGCGGTCGGCTTCCTGAGCGCCGGGCGTGCTTTGACGCCAGCCGCCGCCACCAGCAAACGCCGCGGTCCCGCGCCCTCGACTGCCAGCGTGTCGTAGGGATTGCGCAACCGACAGCGATCGATGGAGAGACAACCGCAGCCGATGCAGTCATCCAGCGTGTCGCGCAGTTTCCTCAGCTGCGCGATGCGCTCGTCGAGATCGGCACGCCAGGCGGCAGACAATCGCGCCCAATCTTCCCGGCCTGGTGCCGCCGTGACGGGCAAGGTGGCGAGCGCTGCGGCGATGTCCGACAGCGAGATTCCCACGCGCTGCGCCACACGGATGAACGACACCCGGCGGAGTACCGCGCGCGGATAGCGGCGCTGGTTGCCTGCCGAACGCTCGCTGCGGATCAACCCCTTGGCTTCATAGAAATGCAGCGCCGACACCGCCACTCCACTGCGGCGCGCAACCTCGCCCACGGTGAGCATCGAAGGCATGCCGGCCGGACCTGGCAGCTTGTCCACGGAACACCTCTTGACCTCAAGTTAAGTTGAGGTCGTAGAGTGCCACGAAATTTGCCCACGGAGCTCCATCCATGTCCACCCACGCCATCTACCGCATCGATCGCTTCAACGTACCCGCACACGCCCTGCCCGCCTTCATGGAACGCGTGCGCTACACGCAACGCACCCTCGATGAACTGCCCGGCTGCCGCCAGAACCTTGTACTCAGCCAGCCGGACCTGGCCGGCGAATACAACGTGATGACCGTGGTGGAATGGAGCGACGAACACCACCTCGCCGCCGCGAAATCCTTCATGCAGAAGCTGTATGCGGAGGAACGTTTCGACCCCGCGGCTTTCATGCATGGCTTGGGCGTGAAGGCAGATTTGGGGATTTATCGGCAGGCGTGACGTTGCTCGCGACAGGCAACGCCACCGCGAGCACCCGCCCCTCACCCCAGCCCTCTCCCCGGAGGGGAGAGGGAGAAAAGCGTGCCGGCATCTTGAGAGTCCCGCGCTACCAAACGAAGCTGCTTTAAGTCCTCTCCGTTCCGACGCGTTGCGGTGTAGCCACGCCGTTCGAGATAGTAACGAGCGCACCAAGACTGGCCTCGGTCCTCCAATGCTTCTATTCCACGTACTGCTAAGGGCCTTGGCTCTGAAGGCCATTTTCTTTGGGTTACTTTTGACGCGAAGCTAATCCCGTGGGACTTTGACTCCGGGCTGGCGCCCTCCGCCCTGCGGGCCGGCTTCGCCGTTCGCACGCCAAGAGCGCGTGCGTGGGCCAGCAAAAGAAAAGTGACTCGAGCTTCCAACGGGACTAGCTTCGCGTCGTCCCACGGGACTAGCTGCGCGTCGCCGGCAGGAGATCGAAACGCCCGCTGCGTCCCACAGGAACTCCCTTCGGTCGTAAGCGGCAATCTTGCGGCAGCATAGCCACCAAAACGTGCAGGCCCGCGCCAAAGTCTGTCGCGCACAGGGTGCGCTCCTACGATAAGCGGGTGGTGCGCGAGGCTGCTAACGCCGCGCGCCCGACGCCGCCCTCACTCCCCTCGCAACCACCGCGCCGCATCCACCGCAAAATACGTCAGGATGGCATCCGCCCCCGCCCGCTTGAACGCCGTCAGCGACTCCATCACCACCGCCTTCTCGTCGAGCCAGCCATTCTGGGCGGCGGCTTTCAACATCGCATACTCGCCACTTACCTGATACACGAACGTGGGCATGCCAAAGGCATCCTTCACGCGGCGCAGCACATCGAGATACGGCATGCCGGGCTTCACCATGACCGCGTCGGCGCCCTCCTGGATGTCGAGCTCGATTTCGCGCAACGCTTCATCGCTGTTGCCGACGTCCATCTGGTAGGTGTGCTTGTTGCCCTTGCCGAGATTGCCCGCCGAACCGACCGCGTCGCGGAACGGGCCGTAGAACGCCGAGGCGTACTTGGCGGAATAGGCAAGGATGCGCGTGTGGATGTGGCCGGCGTCTTCGAGCGCCTCGCGGATGGCGCCGATGCGGCCGTCCATCATGTCCGACGGCGCCACGAAATCCATGCCGGCCTCGGCCTGCGCCAGCGACATCTTGATCAGCGCCTCGATGGTCGGCTCGTTCATCACGTAGCCGTGCTCGTCGATGAGGCCGTCCTGGCCGTGCGTGGTATACGGGTCGAGGGCCACGTCGCCGATCAGGCCCAGCTCCGGATATTTCGCCTTGAGCGCGCGCGTGGCGCGTTGCATCAGGCCGTCCGGGTTCCACGCCTCGCGCGCGTCGTCGGTCTTCACCGACGCGCCCGGCGACGGAAACAGCGCCAAGGCGGGAATGCCCAGTCGCACGCATTCACCCGCCAACTTCAGCAGCTCGTCGACCGAAAGACGCGCCACGCCGGGCATCGATGGCACCGGCTCGCGCTGGCCCTCGCCTTCGATGACGAACGCAACCATGATCAGGTCGGTGGGCAGCAGCGTGTGCTCGCGCATCAACGCGCGGGAGAAGGCATCGCGACGCATACGGCGCATACGGACGGAGGGAAAGCTCATGGGTGGACTCTCGGGCAAGTTATCCGTCCATTTTAGCGCGTCATGGCCTGGATGCCGGGCCGGGCGCATTGACGCGCTCGATGAGACGGCCAAGCCGCACCATCCGTGAACGCACCATTTTGCGAACACCGTGTTGACACGTTCGCCGGTGCAGTCTCCCCCCGACCCTCGAAGGAGCGCAGCCCATGAGCATGTCCACCGCCCGGCACAGCCAATGGCCTATCGGCAAAGACGCACAGTATCTCGGCCCGCACCAGGGCACGGAACCCATCGATGTCACCGTCGTGATGCGACGACGCGGCACTCATCCCACGCCGGCCGCGTGGCCGCACAAGCCGCCGTGCAAGCGTGAGGAATTCGACGCACAGTGGGGCGCCGATCCCGCGGATGCGGAGAAGATCCGCGGCTTCGCGCAACAGCACGGCCTCACTGAAACCGGCTGCGAACTGCATCGGCGCGTCATGCATCTGCGCGGCACACCGCAGCAATTGCAGCAGGCGTTCGGCGTGCAGCTGGGCAGCTATCAGATGCCTGATGGCGGCCCGATCAAGCGCGGCTGCCACGGCAAGCCCACGTTGCCCAGTGACATCTCCTCCTCCGTAGTCGCGGTGCTCGGCCTGGATCAGCGACCGGTAGCCCGCCCGCACTTCCGCCGCCTGGCGGCCGCGGCCGCCGCGACGTCGTACACGCCGCTGCAGGTCGGCGAACTGTATGGCTTTCCGTCCACCGCCGATGGCACCGGGCAGACCGTGGCCATCGTCGAGCTGGGAGGTGGTTACACGGCTAGCGACTTCACCCAGTACATGCAATCACTCGGCATCACCAAGATGCCGAAGGTCGATGTGGTTTCCGTCGCCGGTGGCACCAGCCAGCCCGGCGGCGATGCGGATGGCGAAGTCATGCTGGACGTGGAAGTGATCGGGGCGCTCGCGCAAGGGGCTTCCATCGCCGTGTACTTCGCGCCGAACACCGACCAGGGTTTTTATGAAGCCATCTCGCAGGCCGCGCATGACAGTACGCGCAACCCATCCGTCATCTCGATCAGCTGGGGTGGCCCCGAAGACAGCTGGGCGTCGACCACGCTTGCCGCCATGGAAAGCGCGCTACAGGATGCCGTCACGCTCGGCGTCACCGTCACCGCGGCCAGCGGCGACAGCGGTTCCACCGATGGCGAGAGCGATGGCCAGCAGCACGTGGACTACCCCTCTTCCAGCGCCTACGTGCTCGCCTGCGGCGGCACAAAGCTCACCGGCAGCGGCAGCAAGATCTCGGGCGAAGTCGTGTGGAACGAACTGGCGAAGAACGAAGGCGCGACCGGCGGCGGTGTCAGCGCCAGCTTCGCGCTGCCCTCGTGGCAGGCGTCCACCAAGGTGCCTGGGGGCGCCAAGGGCTCCAGCGGTCGCGGCGTGCCTGATGTCGCCGGCAATGCCGATCCGGAAACCGGCTATCAGGTCCGCGTCGGCGGCCAGGGTCAGGTCATCGGCGGCACCAGCGCTGTGGCTCCGCTGTGGGCTGCATTGATCGCGCGCTTCAACCAGCAACTCGGGCAGAACGTGGGCGATGTGCATGAGGCGCTCTACGGCATCGGCACGAAGGCATTCCACGACATCACCAAGGGCAACAACGGTGCGTTCAAGGCCGCGAGTGGATGGGACGCGTGCACCGGCTGGGGCAGCCCGAAAGGCCAGGCGCTGCTGACGGCATTGTCCTCGTTGAAGGGAAGCAGCGGCGCGGGCTGACGGCTCCGTTTGTGGCAGCGCACCCTGTGCGCGACTGGCGCGGCATGCGGCGCCGCAGTCGCGCACAGGGTGCGCTCCCGCAGCCAAAGGGACGAAGCACTACGGCTCGTTACCACCGCATTGCGCCATAGCCCGATGCGCTCGATCCATACTTCGCACCCATCCCCCGCCTTCACGTAAACCGGTGGTTCGCAGCCTTAAACGACGCCCGATGGCGTGCCCATCACCAGCTCATGCCGCACGGCCAACGCCTTCGCCTCGCTGAGCAGGGCCGTGGTGCGCGCTCCGCCAAACATCAAGGCGCCGGAGGAAGCATGCTGCATCACCGTGGCGTTGAGCCTCATCGTCAGCATGAGGTCCGCGCCGCCCGGCAGCGGTTCACCGGATGTCACCACCACGGACCGAAGGCGGCAGCGTCGAAGTTCTTGTCGGCCGTCCATGGCGCTGCGCGTATCTGCGCCCGGTAATCGCCGATCGGAAAGTGGGGTGCGGCGCCTGAAGGCGATGCCCGGGATTGCACATCGATCCGGGCGAGGCTTCGTGGCGGGTGGCTCGCTATAACTCGCGCCCCCTAGCGCCTGTCCTACGGGCACCTGCGGCACGGCGACCGGCGCGCTCCCTGAGCGCAGGCCGATACCGTCGCAAAGCCGACGGCAGCGAAGAACCTGGTCATGCGCCTCATCGGCCTCGCCTCTTCATCGGTATGGAGTCCGGTACTCCCCGATCATGGCCAACGCACCCGATAGTCGCCGCTGTCGCGCTGTCGACGCATGAAATGGCTCGCCCGCTAGCGGGCCGCAAAGGGCTGCCTTTATGCTGCAGGCATCGGCGTGCACCGTCGGAATTGCAGTCTTTCGCGATCAGGGAGCACAAGGCAGTGACCACCACCTCGACCGGCAGCCTCGCCTGCGTGGGCATCGGCATTACGCTGGGATCGCACATCAGCCCACTCGCGCGCAGCCATATCGAAAAGTCGGATGTGGTGTTCGTGGCCGTGTCCGATGGCATCGTCGAGCTGTGGCTCAAGGAAATGAACCCCGACGTCCGCAGCCTCCAGCCCCTCTATGCCGAGGGCAAGCCGCGTCCGCAGACCTATCGCGAAATGGTGGAGGTCATGATGACCGAGGTGCGCGCCGGCAAGCGCGTATGCGGCGTGTTCTACGGGCACCCCGGGGTGTTCGCGTGGGCGCCGCACCGGGCGATCAAGGTGGCGCGCGAAGAGGGCTATGCCGCGCACATGGAGCCCGGCATTTCCTCCGAGGATTGCCTCTATGCAGACCTCGGCATCGACCCCGGCAAGGTCGGCTGCCAGCATTTCGATACCACCCAGTTCATGCTCTTCCGCCGCAACGTGGACCCCAGCGCCTGGCTGATCCTGTGGCAGGTCGGGCTGGCGGGCGAGCAGACCGGGCACCGGTTTGCCACGGGGCCGGCCTATCGCCAGGTGTTGGTGGATGTCTTGTTGCGCGATTACCCGGCTGACCACGAGGTGACCGTTTACCGGGCCGCAACCTTGCCGATGCAAGCGCCGCGTATGGAGTCGCTGCCGATTTCGGGCTTGCCTGATATCGATCTCACCATGTCCGATACCCTCGCCGTGCCGCCTTGCCGCGAGCTGGAGATTGATTTCGACATACGAGACAGGCTGAGAGCACTGGATGAGGCCCTTGTCATCGGGTAGCGGACACGTGTGCCTTAGGCGCGTCATCTAGACATTTTTGCTCTAAAACAGAGCTATGATCGCCTTCTCCCAGTACTCCCCGGGGAGAGGGGAACGGCAGTAAGGGGGGTGCGTCGCGTTACGACCATCAGGGGGAATCAGAGCCATGTCGAGCGTCATCGAGTTTTTGGAACGCCTGGGAGCGGACGCACTTCTGCGCCACGCATCTCAGGAAGATATCGCCGTAGCGCTGGAACAATCGCAGGTAGAAGCCGATATCGGCGCGGCCATCATTGCCCGCAGCACGTCCGAACTCTATGCGCTGCTGGACCAGCAGCGCCCTATGTTCCACGTGCAGAACAACCCGGGTCGTGAAGAAGAAGAGGAAGAGGAAGAAGGCGAAGATGACGAGGACGCACCGTCCCAGCGCAAGCTGACGGGGCTGCCTTCTGCACGACGCACCGTCGTCGCGCTCGGTTAATACCGCCCGTGCCTCGGCAAGGCCAGACATGCCGTTGGACAGCCATGGCATTGCTGCTTGGCTTGGTCGTGGGTGTGGCAAACGCCACACCCACGACCGAAATACCCGATCAACTGCTCAAACGCGCCGACGCGATCAAGACCGCCGAACATGGCGAGTTCCTCAAGATCCTTGGGCAGCTCGACCAGAACGCCACTGACCTGCCCATCGACGAACAATGGAAGCTGCGTTATCTCAATGCGTGGCAGTCCGCTTTCGACGGCAACTATCCGCGCGCGACATCTTCGCTGCGGACCATCATCGAGCAGGCGCCTGACAAGGCGCTCCGACTGCGTGCGATAGGCACGCTGATCAACATCCTGGGTTTCGGCCACCGCTATGAAGAGGCTTTTATCCAGCTGAATCAGCTGGCCGAGCTTCTGCCGCAAGTCACCGACAAGGAAGCGCGCTATGCAGCCATGGCGGATGCGGCGCAATTTCTCATCATCGCCCGGCAGTACGAACAGGCAGTGGACTATGCCGACCAGATGATGAAGAGCGTGCCCGACGGGATGAACGAATGTCGGGCCGTCTATTTCAAGCTCCATGCACTATTCCACGGCAAGGCAGTACGGCTTGCGGAGAGCCAGCTGCAGCAAGGCGTTGATCTATGCTTGAACGCCAACGAATCGCTGCTGGCCAATGCCGTTCGCACTGACATAGCGACGCTTCAGATCGAGCAGGGGCGCCCGGCTGAAGCGGTGCGTCTTCTGGAACAGCACTACGCCGAGGTGCAGGGCTACGAGTATCCGGCTCTCATGCAGTACTTCAATGTATTGCTCGCAAAGGGTTACTTCCGCCTTGGCGACCTGGTGAAGTCGCGGCGATATGCGCTCGCAACCATTGCAAGCGCCGTTGAGAACGAGATCAGCGAACCGCTGGGGCAAGCCTATGACTTGCTCTATCGCATCGAGAATCAGCAAGGCCATGCAACCGAGGCGCTCGTATACCACGAGAAATACATGGCGGCGGATAAAGGCTATCTTACGGACGTCAGCGCCGGAGCCCTGGCCTATCAGGCCGTCAAGCAGCAAGTTCAAACCAAGAAGAACGAAGTCGACACGCTCAATCGCCAGAACCAGATCCTGCAGCTGCAGCGCGAGCTGGACCACAAGGCGATGGAAACCAGTCGGCTGTATATCGCCCTGCTGCTCACCGTGCTCGCCTCGGCCGGTTTCTGGCTGTTGCGCACCAAGCGCTCGCAGTTGCGCTTCAAGCGCTTGGCGACGCAGGACAGCCTCACGCATATCTGTAGCCGCCAGCATTTCGTCGACGAGGCGGAACAGACGCTGCGGCAAGCTGCTCGCACCACGCGCAGTGTGTGCCTGGTGTTGATGGATCTGGATCACTTCAAGCTCGTCAACGATACGCATGGCCACGTCATCGGAGACCTGGTGCTCAAGCGCGCCGTAGCGGCCTGCCAGCAGCACCTGCGGCGCAACGAACTGTTTGGACGGCTGGGTGGCGAGGAATTCGCGATCCTGTTCCCCGACTGCACGGCGACGCAGGCGCAGGAACGTTCCGAGCGGATCCGCCAGGCCATTGCCGCGACACCGCTGTGGGGCGAAACGCGGCACGTGGTGATTTCGGCGAGCTTCGGCGTGGCGTGCACCGACCGCAGCGGGTATGAACTGCGCCAGCTGATGATCGACGCCGACAACGCGCTTTATCGCGCCAAGCGCGATGGCCGCAACCGCGTGATGTACGGCGACGACATGGACGCCGCCTCCGAACCTGGCGTGGCAGCCCTGCGCGAAGCCGTACACGGCGAACGCCTTGCCGGCCTGCCGCACTGATCGGCCGGCTGGCAGCCTCGCCGCGCTGCGGTGCAGAGCGATCAGATCAGCACGTCAATCCCCAGACTGGGGCGCCAACCGGTCGAGCAATGCCGCGTTGGCCTCGACGACCGGCGAAGGCATCAGCCCGACCCAGCCGTTGGCTAGCCTGACGGCGTTTTGCGTTCCTTCCGGCGCTGATCCGCGCCCCATGTAGGCAAACATCATCCCGTTGGGGTGTTCTTTCGCCCAAGCTGAAGGCCGAGCCGCTTCCGGCAAGGGCGCCGGCAATTGGGCCAGGAAGGTGATTACGCCCGGGTCGTTGGGTATGCGCGCGACAGGCACGCCCTGCGCCTGCAGCTCGACGATGCGCTGGGCGATGCCGCGTGCGTCCATCGCGCCCAAGGCCTGCAGCCTGATCAGCGGCAGCGACGCCAGCGTCAACAGCAGGGCGACCACCGCCGCACGCTGCTCGACGCGCAGGCCACGGCTTGCGATCAGCAAGACCGCGCCCGCCAGCAGGCAGCCGACGGCCAGCAGATAGAGCCCTATGACGGTGTGGCGTTGAAGAATGCCGCGACCGATCGGCTCGGGACCAAACATCGCCCAGGCGAGCACGCCGGCGATCACGGCAACCCACACCCACATGCGCCGGATATCCAGCAAGTCGGGCGCGCTCCTGAGCCACGCACCGAGCAGGATGACGGCGCCGGGCATCAGCGGCAGCAAGTAATGGAGTTGTTTGCCGCTCACCACGCAGAACGCGATCAGGCCGGGCACCGAAGCACACACGCCGAACCGGGCAGCGCGTGAGAGGCGCGAGGCGCGCATGGCGCCCGGCACGCGGCGCCAGCGCAGCAGCAGCGGCCATGGAAGCAGCAGCACAGGCACCCACGGCAGATACCACCACACCGGCCGGTTATGCGCGAAGCTCTGCACCACGCGTCCGGCCGTCTGGCGCAGCAGCAGGTTGTCGGCGTCCGCCGCGCTGAGATGCTGCACTGCTGCCCACGCCCAGCCCAGCACCGGCATGCCGCCCAGGACGGCCACCAACAGCATCGCCAGCACGCGGCGCCACGATGCGCGTTGCCCGTCGGCGGACCACCACGGCGCCAGCAGGATGGGCCCCGCCAGATGCAGCAGCATCACCGGGCCTTTCGCGAGCAAGCCAAGCGCGCTCGCCGCAAACAGCAGCCACAACGCAGCGTGCCGCCCTTCCCTCACGTAATCCGCGATGGCCACGAAGCCCAGCAGCACGCACAGGCATAGCAGCACATCGAACATCACCACGCCGGTGAACAGCACCAGGAAGATCAGGCCGAGCAGCAGCCAGGGAGCCTGTCCGGCGTTCTGCGGTGAAAGCCGCTGTTCCAGGCGTTGGCACAACGCCACGCAGCCGACGCCACACAGGGCGACCAGGACACGCGACGACCACAACGACACGCCGAGCACGCTCCAGGCCAGGTTCAACAGCCAGAACAGCAGCGGCGGCTTGTCGAAATACGGCGCGCCATTGAGATGCAGCGTGATCCAGCTGCCGGTCTGGCGCATCTCCCATGCAATGCTCAGATAGCGGGTTTCGTCGATGGGCACCGGTGGCAGCACCACCAGCAGCGGCAGCAACACGAGCAGCCACAGCGCGGGTGGAATTTTCAACTGACCGTCACGAGCAAGCCTGAAGTCCATGCCGTCAATCTTGCGTGGCCTTGCTTACGGGATTCTTATCGGGATATATGGCATGCCGCCCTGCGTGGCCGCTACGGACGGCCAGGCAAGGCGACAACGGCTTTACGGCCCCTTACTGCAAGCCCTTTGTCACATGCCTTTCATCAGGTTCATGTGAATGCCGGGAGGCGAGGCCGAGCAGCGTCGGCAGCACCAGCAACACCAGCGGGTACTGCAAGGTCAGGCCCGCGATGATGGCGATGGCCAGCGGCTGCTGGATGCCGGCACCCGCGCCGAGTGCGAGCGCCAGGGGCAGCAGGGTGAGGATGGCCGCCAGGGTGGTCATGGTGATCGGACGCAGGCGATCGCGGCTGGCGGTCCGCAAGGCTTCGCGCAGCGGCAGCGTGCGGGCGAGGGTCACGTATTCGGACACATAGAAGATGGCCATTTCCGTGCCCATGCCGATGATCATGGTCATGCCCATCATCGCGGTGATGTTGAGGTCTACCCCGCACAGCCACAGCGCGATGAACACGGCCGTGGCCGAGAACAGCGAACACGCCATGACGATGACCGCGAGCCCGGGCCTGCCGTAAAGGAACAACAGCAGCACGAACTCCGCCACCAGCGCCATCAGGAACACCTTGGTGAGCCCGACGAATGCGATCTGCTGTTGCTGATACAGCCCGCCGAGTTCATATCGCATACCGGCGTCGAGCATGCCGGGCTCGGCGAGCAGCTTCTTCACGTCCGCCACCGCGGCACTCATGCCGCGCCCTTCGATGCGCGCGGTAACGGCCACCATCTGCTGCAGGTTTTCGCGCGAAATCTGCGGCTGGCCGTTTTCCGTCACGATCGTCGCCACGCGACTGAGCGGAAACACATGGCCATCCGGCGCACGGACGGGCAGCGCAAGCAGCTGTGGCAGGCGCCATTGCATGGCGTCGGGCATGCGCACCCGCACGCCCACGCTCTTGGTGGCCAGCGGAATCTGCGTGGCGATGACACCGGTAAGCGCACTGTCCACCGCCTGCGTGACGGCACCGACCGTCATGCCCTCGACCATCGCCTTGTCGCCATCGACCTGCACCCTCAACGCGTCGCCGGCAAGCTGCACGCCATCCTTGATTTCCACGACGCCCGGAATGTCAGCGAGGGCCTTGGCGATCTTCTGCGCCTGCGGCACGAGTCGCGCAGGATCGACGGCATACAACTTGATCTCGATGGGTTGCGGCACCGCGGTGAGGTCGCCGATGAGGTCTTCCATCAGCTGCGCCAGTTCCACCTGCACGCCGGGCACTTCGCCCTCGACATGCTGGCGCACGTCGCTCATCACGTCTTCGGTCGAACGCGCGTGGTCGGGCTTGAGGCGCACGAAGTAGTCACCGTGATAGGACTGCCCCAGCTCGCCGCCCAGGCCAGTGCCGAGCCGACGCGAGAACGTCGCCACTTCCGGCGTGTGGCGCAGGATGGCGTCGATCTGGCCGATCTGACGCTCGGTCTCGGGCAGCGATCGGCCTGGCTTGGCGTAGTAGTCCATCACGAAGCCGCCTTCGTCCGCGTCGGGCATGAAGCCCGTGGTCACGTGCGTGTAGGCGATGCCACCGATCAGCAGCAGCGGCACGACGATGGCCAACAGCCAGGCTGGCCGTCGCGCGAGTCCGTCATAAAGACGTCCGTGCCAGCGTGACAACCACCGGTCATGCGTGAAACCCGGATCGTGCCAATGCTTGAAGTCCACCAGCCAGCGCAATAAGGGCGGCACTACCCACGCGCTGACCAGCCACGACACCGTGAGGGCGGCGGCCATGGTGAGCGACAGTGCCTTGGAGAACGAACCCGTTACGCCACCCAGCAGGCCCAACGGGATGAACACGATCAATGTCGCCAGGCTCGAGCCGGTGAGTGGTGCGAGAAACTCCCGCGCGGCCGGCAGCACGGCCTCCCTGCCGCCACCCTCCTCCGTGCCGGCACGACGCGCCACATGCTCCACCATTACGATCACGTCGTCGATCACCAGGCCCACGGCGGCCGCGATGCCGCCGAGCGTCATGATGTTGAAGCTCATGCCGAACACCTGCAGCAGCAACACGGTGACTGCAAGCGTCAGCGGCACCACCACCATGGCGATCAGCGTCACGCGCAGATTGCGCAGGAACAGCAGGAGCACGGCGGCTGCAAGCAGCAGCCCGATCAGTACCGCATCGCGCACGCTGTGCGCGGAATCCACCACCAGGTTGCTCTGGTCGTACCAGTTCTTCAGCGTGACGCCGGCAGGCAGGCGAAACGCCGCCAGCTTCTGGCGCACTGCGCCGGCGATCTGCACGGCATTGCCGTCCGGCTGCTCGTAGACGTTGAGCAGCACGGCGGGCTTGCCGTCCTCGCTCACCTTGACCCACTGCGGCACATAGCCAGCATTGATCTCGGCCACATCGCCCAGGTGTACCCAGCCGTGGGGGTCGCTCTTGAGCACCACCTTGCGCAAGGCCTCGATGTGCTGCAGCGAGTGATCGGCCACCACGAGGTAAAGCTGGTTGCGATCCTGCAGGCGTCCCACGGCTTCCAGCTGATTGGCGGCAGCCAGTGCGGACACCAGGTCGTCCAAACCCAGGCCGTACTGCGCGAGCTTGCGCGGGTCGGCATCCACCTGCAGCTCGGCCGTCTCGCCGCCCTGCACGTCCACGCGCGAGAGGCCATCCACGGACGCGAGCAGTGGCACGATCTGGTACTGCGCAAGGTCGCGCAGCGCCACTGGCGACAGCGTGTCCGACTGCAATGCGTACGAGATGATCGGGAATACCGTCGGGTCCATGCGCCGCACGTTGTACGTGGCGCCTGCCGGCAGGCTGGGCAGTACGCGCGCGATGGCAGCGTCGACCTGCAGCGTGGAGGCGATCATGTCGCGCCCCCAGCCGAAGTCGACCGATATCTGGGCCGAACCGCGCGTGGTATCCGAACGCACGTTGGCCACGCCGGGGACGGTGCGTATCGCTTCTTCGACGGGCCGTGTCAGCAGCAGCGCCGTCTGATCGGCGGGGCGATCGCCCGCGTCGAGGTCGACCACCACGCGCGGAAACGACACTTGCGGAAACAAACCCACCGGCAGCGTGAACGAACTCGCCAGACCGGCCAGCGCCAACGCGAAGGCCACGATGACGATGGCACGCGCGTGCCGGGCGAGAAACGACGGCATGCTCATCGCCTGGCGTCCGCCGCCGGCGTCCGCACCGCCATGCCGTCGTCGAGCTGGGTGGCGCCGACGGTGATCAAGGGCCGATGGACGTCCAAAGCGCCTGTGACGACGCTGGTGTCGTCCGACTCGCCCAGTACTTTCACCGGCACGCGCACGGCCTTGCCATCAGCCACCTGGAAGACGTGCCGATCCGCTTCGTCACCCTGCAGAGCATCGCGCGGCACCAGCCAACCCTGCCACTGGCCGACCGTGATATCGGCGCGAAAGCTCTCGCCGTTCACCAGTGCGCTATCGGGCACCACTTCCACGTCCAGCTGATGCGTGTGCGGGTTCAGCGCGCGCGCGATGCGACGCACGGTGCCGTGCATGGACGTGGCGGCATCCAGCGGCGTCAGCGTGACGCTCGCACCCGACTGCACGCGTCCCATCGCGACGCGCTCCATGCCCACCGTCACCACCAGGCCATCGCCGCGCTGCAACGTGAGCAGCGGCGCACCGGGCTGCAACTGGTCGCCCTGCGATGCATCCACGCTCACCACCGTGCCATCGAACGGTGCGATGACCTCGATGGTCGGACTGCGCCCTTGTTGCTGCACCAATGCATCGAGATTGGCCTGAGCATCCTGCAAGGCCTTGTCGGCCTGCTCCTTCTGGTCGCGCGTGGCCAGCTGCTGCGCGAACAGTTCATCGGTATGTGCACGCGCCGCGGCGGCCACCTTCTGTGCGGAGAGGGCTTGCTGGTAGGCCGCGACGGACGCGGGCGCGAGCGCGAAGGTGAGCATGCGTTGTCCACGCTTCACCGGCTGGCCGGCCGTCACATCCCATTGCGCAACGTGCCCCGCGGCCTGCACGTTCATCACGTGGGCCGCATCGGCGGAAGGTCCGGCGGTGCCATAGGCCTCCACCAGCTCGGGCAGGCTGCCCTGCCGCACCGGCACGGTCGTCACGGCGGCACTGACGGCGGCTTCTTCGGGCGCTTCGCCGCGGGAACACGCGGCCAGCATCAATACCGCGAGCGCAGGTACGAGCCATGGCTGTCGGAACATCATGGGGCGATCACATCCTGTTCGAGTGATGTCGGCATGCCACGGCCGACCAGCAGTTCCGCCGCGGCCTGCTGTTCCAGCATGGCCTGCTCGGTGGCGACCAGCGCGGCCTGCCGATTGAGCGCGGCGACTTCGAGATCCACATAGGTACGCATGTCCACCAGGCCGTCCTGCCACGCGCGCCGAGCCTGGCCGGAGGCACGCAGGGCATCGTCCTTTGCGGGCACCAGCGTCTGGCGTTGCTGCTGCAATTGGGCGTATTGATCGAGCAAGGCGTCAACTTCGTCGCGCGAGGTCGCCATGCGCACGGTGTATTCCTGATGCAGCTGCTCGCGCGTGGCCTTGGCGATCGCCACGTTGCCCTGGTTGCGATCGAAGATCGGCAACGCAAAGGACACCGCCGGCCCGCCGTTGCGCACGCGGCTGTTGTCCTGCGAGGCGTCATAGCCGATCGACAAGGGCGGAAACTGCGCGAGCACCGCGGCACGCAGCGTTGCCTCCTGCGCGCGATAGCCCAGCTGCAGGGCGACCAGATCCGGACGACGGCGACTGATGCTGTCGGCCTGCTGCCGGATCGACGCGGCATCGAGATCCGCTGGCGCCAACGACGCGGCGAGCGGCACGGCGACGTCGGGCTTCAAACCCAGCAGCGCGGCGAGCTGCTGTTGCTGGTCGAGCTGGCGGCGCTGCAGATCGTGAAAGGAGTTGCGCGCGTCGGCGGCCGCGGACAGATCCGAAGCCACCGTCACCCGATCGACATTGCCCGCGTCAATGGCCTTGGTGATGCGGGATTCGCGCTGGGTCAGAAGATCCTGCGCCTCTTGCTGCAAGGCGAGCTGTCGCCGCCCTTCGACGAGATCGATCACCAGCAGTCGCGCCTTGCCGATGGTCTGCCACTCTTCCCACAGCAAGCTCGCGTCCACTTCGTCCGCCGTGGCCTTGGCCGCTTCGCGCCGCGGCTTGAGCGTGATGAGTGAGGTGATGTCCTGCGTGATCGATGCGGTCCACGCGGTGGCGTCGCCCGGCCCCGACAACAGGTAGCCGATGCTGCCGCCCACCACCGGGTTGGGCAGAACGCTGTCCTGCTGGCGCTGCGCCTGCGCCGCCTGATGACGCGCACGCGCGCTACGGAGATCCGGATTGTTGAGCAGCACCAGCCGTTCGACCGTATCCCCGTCGAACGGCTGCGTGGCCGTGTCATAACCATGCAACTGCGCCAACGATGAAGTCGACGCCGCCTGTTCGGGCAGCGGCTTGGCCTGATAGGTGGCGCAGCCGGCCATGCTAAGAGCGGCCATGACGACCATGGTGCGGCCATGAGCCTTCATCAATGCTTGGGGAAATGGCAATCGCACCTGCGGTCCGCACGCAACGGGAGGGGAGTACACACCCTAACGTTATTGCCTTAGGTTTCTCTTTGCTGTGTGCCGCAAGGCATGGGCGGCCCCGGATGGCCGCGGGTTTGGCCGTATCGAAGTCCACGGAGCAAGCGCAGCCGGCGATCCGCGGGTCGGCATCGCAAGAACATGCCCCAGGAGTCAGGTCGCCAGCGGCATCCGTACGCTGACGCGCAGGCCGCGGCCGAACGGCGAATCCAGCAGTTCGATGGAGGCGTCATGCAGCTGCGCCGCCCGCTGCACGATGGAAAGACCCAGGCCGTAGCCGTCGCCGCGACTGCCGGCTTCGCGATGGAAGCGCGCGAACACCGCGGCGCGACGCTCAGGCGGAATGCCCTCGCCGTTGTCAATCACGTCGATCACGGCCTTGCCCTGGTCCGTTCCCACGGCGAACTGCACGCGGCCACCGCCGGGCACATGACGCAAGGCGTTTTCCAGCAGATTGCGCATGAGTGCAGCGAGCGCGACCTCATGACCATGCACATGCACCGGTCGGTCGGGAAGCTCCACCGCCAGCTCCACATCGCTGTCGGCGATCAAGGGGGACAGTTCCTCGATCACGGTTTTCGCCACCGAAGGCAGGTCAACGACGGCGCGCTCCGCATCGCCGAAGCCAGCGTCCAGGCGGGCCAGCGACAACAGCTGCTCCACGCGACGTTCCAGCGCTGCGAGGCTTTCGCGCGCGCCGGCAAGCGCCACTCCCGCCTCGCGCGTGTCGCGCGTGGCCTCGGCGTTTTCCAGATTGATCATGGTGGACGCCAGCGGCGTACGCAGCTCGTGGGCGACATCCGCGCTAAAGCGGCGCTCGCGCTCGAGCGCTTCTTCCAGACGTGCGAACTGGTCGTTGAGCGCGGCCAATACCGGCTCCAGCTCGCGCGGTGCATCGGCCACGCCCAGCGTCTCCTTGCTGCCCGGGTTGCGCGAAGCGAGCAGTGCGGCGAGTTCGTCCAGCGGGCGCAGACCGCGCTGCACGGCCCAGCCCACCAGCAAGGCCAGCACGGGCAGGCCGATCAAAGGCGGCAGCACGTATTCCATCCACAGCGCACGAGCGATGTCACGGCGGCTGTCATAGCGTTCGGCGGCGCGAATGGTCACGCCTTCGGGTGTGGCCGGCAGGGTAAAGAGGCGCCAGCGGTAGCGCCCCAGCTGTGCGTCCTCATAGCCGACATGATCGAGCGTGGGCGGCGGCAGGTCGGCGATGTTGCCGGTCACCATCAGCAGGCGGCCCTGCATGTCGAACACCTGGAATCCCACTTCGGATTCGTAGGTCTGCTCATGCCGTGACTGGTCCTGCGTGGACTTGGCTTCGATCGGCACCACCACGCCACCCTCGCCCGCCTTGCGCCGGATGGTACCCAGGCCGACGTTGCCGATCATCGTCTGCAGCGTCCGCGCCGATTGCGCGAGTCGGCCGTCCGACAGTTCGCCCACCTCCTGGACGGTGCGCTTGATGCTTACCACCCCCAAGGGCAGCAGCACCAACGCAATCACACCCAGGATCAATACGCGCAGACGGGAACGCAGGCTGCCGGCCGTCATTTGAGGTCCCGCGGAACCATGTAGCCGAAGCCGCGTACGTTGCGGATGGTCTCGAAGCTGAGCTTGCGGCGCAGCGAATGCACCAGCACTTCCAGCGCATTGTTGCCGACCACGTGATCCAGCCCGTACAGAGAATTTTCCAGGCTTTCGCGACGCACCAGCTTGCCCGCGCTTTCCAGCAGCATCTGCAGCAGCGCGAACTCGCGGCGCGTGAGGTCCACGGGCTTGCCGCGAAAGATCACTTCGGATGTGCCCACGTCCAGGCTCAAGACACCTACGTCGATGCGGTTCACCGCCAGACCGCGCATGCGCCGGCTCAACGAGCGGATGCGCGCGGCCAGTTCGTCCACATGGAACGGCTTGGTGAGGTAGTCGTCGGCCCCAGCATCGAGCCCGTCCACGCGTGCGGTCAGGCCGTCACGCGCGGTCATCACCAGCACGGGCGTATCGATGTGCGCGCGGCGCGCCTCCACCAGCACATCAATGCCATCGCGGCCCGGCAGGCCCAGGTCCAGCAGGATCAGATCTGCCGAGCGATCGCGGATGGCGTTCAGCGCCGAACGGCCGTCCGTCAGCCAAGACACGGTGTAGTTCAGGCGCTTGAGCGCCCGCTGGATGGCGGCGCCAAGTTGCGCGTCGTCTTCGACCAGAAGGATGTGCACGAACCTTTGGCTCCCGTTGGCGGCGCGGACGGCGCCCATTATGCGGGAGACGCTTAGGAAAGACTTAGTAGCCGCGTTCACCGTCCGCCCGAGGCGGGCGGACGCCGGGATCGCCATGCATGGTCACCGAAGACCTGATAGCGCGGCGCGGCGCGGTCGTCCACGGCGCGGCCAGCGCGGACCTGCCCAGCACGGTGGTGACCGACCAGCTCGTGACGGGCGAACCGGCCGAACTGCTACCGGATCACTCGCGCAGGGTCGGTATGCTGCCGGCGGTGCAGACCTTGCTCGACGTCCTGGCCGAACGGATACGCGCGGCGGACGACTGGCGCGTATCCCGTCTCACCTGATGAGACGCCCACCGGCTGCAATGCCCTCCCTGCCGGCCGGAGCGCACCGATGAATGCCTTGCCCAACCCTCTCGCCCGGCGCGCGGTGCGCCAGGACGGCGCCCTGGCCGCGCCCGTGCTCGGAAGCGACGAGCTGGCGGGCCGGCTGGCCAAACGCTATGGGGATCGGATTACCGGCGCGTTCGTGCAGCCGGCGCGCGAGGGACGCTTCGCGCCGCTCCCCGGCGACATGCCGCCCGCGCTCGCGCAGGCGCTGCGCTCGCGCGGCATCGAGCAACTCTATGACCACCAGGCACAGGCCTGGAATGCGACAGCCGCCGGCAAGCATGTGGTGATCGCCACGCCCACTGCCTCGGGCAAATCGTTGTGCTACACGCTGCCGGTGATCAGCGCGGCGATCCGCCAGCGCGCCAAGGCGCTGTTCCTGTTTCCCACCAAGGCGCTCGCGCAGGACCAGGTGGCCGAGCTGCTGGAGCTCAACCAGGCCGGCGGGCTGGGCGTGAAGGCGTTTACCTTCGACGGC
The DNA here is from genome assembly GCA_000632805.1 of Dyella jiangningensis. Taxonomy (GTDB): domain Bacteria; phylum Pseudomonadota; class Gammaproteobacteria; order Xanthomonadales; family Rhodanobacteraceae; genus Dyella; species Dyella jiangningensis. Next base: position 3,932,717 of record CP007444.1, read on the forward strand.
GATACGCCGGGCGATGCGCGGCAGGCCATCCGCCTGCATGGCGACATCGTGGTGAGCAATCCGGACATGCTGCATCAGGCGATCCTGCCGCATCACACCAAGTGGGCGCAGTTCTTCGAGAACCTGCGCTATGTGGTGATCGACGAGGTCCACACCTATCGCGGCGTGTTCGGCTCGCATGTCGCCAACGTGCTGCGCCGCCTGCAGCGCGTGTGCGCGTTCTATGGCGTGTCGCCCCAGTTCATCCTGTGCTCGGCCACCATCGGCAATCCCGCCGAGCACGCCAGCGCGTTGATCGAGCAGCCGGTCACGGCCATCACCGAGAGCGGTGCACCGGTGGGCGAGAAACACGTGTTGCTGTGGAACCCGCCGGTGGTGAATCCCGACCTCGGCCTGCGCGCCTCGGCGCGCTCGCAATCCAACCGCATCGCGCGCACGGCGATCCGCGCCGGCTTGAAGACGCTGGTGTTCGCACAATCGCGGCTGATGGTGGAAGTGCTCACCAAGTACCTCAAGGACGTGTTCGACAGCGACCCGCGCAAGCCGCCACGCATCCGCGCCTATCGCGGCGGCTACCTGCCGACCGAGCGTCGCGCCGCCGAACGCGAGATGCGCGCGGGACAGGTGGACGGCATCGTCAGCACCTCGGCGCTGGAGTTGGGCGTGGACATCGGCGCGCTCGACGTGGTCGTGCTCAACGGTTATCCCGGTAGCGTTGCCGCCACGTGGCAGCGCTTCGGGCGCGCGGGTCGCCGCCAGCAGGCCTCGCTCGGCGTACTGGTCGCGAGCAGCGATCCGCTGGACCAATACCTCGTGCGCCACCCCGAATTCTTCCAGGGCGCGCCGCCGGAACACGCGCGCATCGCGCCGGACCAGCCGCTGATCCTGCTCGATCACATCCGCTGCGCCGCGTTCGAACTGCCGTTTCGCGACGGCGAACTGTACGGCCCGCAGGACGCCACGCCGTGGCTGCAGGTGCTGGGCGAGGAAGGCGTGCTGCACCAGGAAGGCGAACGCTTCGAATGGATCGCCGACAGCTATCCAGCCAATGCCGTGTCGCTACGCTCGGTGGCCGACGGTAACTTCGTGGTGGTCGATCGCACCGAAGGCCGGCAGACCATCGTGGCCGAAGTGGACTTCAGCGCGGCCTCGTTGACGCTGTACGAGGGCGCGATCCACATGATCCAGTCGGTGCCCTACCAGGTGGAGAAGCTGGACTGGACCGGCCGCAAGGCGTACGTCACGCGCACGCAGGTCGACTACTACACCGATGCCATCGACTACACCAAGCTCAAGGTGCTTGAAGCGTTCGACGGCTCGCCCGCTGGCCGCGGCAGCGCGCATCACGGCGAAGTGCACGTGGCGCGTCGCGTGGCGGGATACAAGAAGATTCGCTATTACACGCACGAAAACATCGGCTACGGCCCGGTGAACCTTCCCGACCTCGAACTGCACACCACCGCCGTGTGGTGGCAGTTGCCGCAGCGCGCGCTGGAACAAGCCTTTGACCATCGACAAGAAGCGCTGGATGGTTTCCTCGCCGCAGCGCATGCGCTGCACATCGTCGCCACCGTGGCGGTGATGGCCGAAGCGCGCGACCTGCAGAAGGCCGTCGGCAGCGGCGACGGTGCGTGGTTCGCCACGCCCGACGCCAACGGCCGCGCGCAACTGCGCGCCGGCTTCGGCGAGGACGAAGCCGTGCTGCAGGGACCGTTCGTGCCCACGCTGTACCTCTACGACGCCTTTCCCGGCGGCGTAGGCCTGAGCGCCCCGCTGTACGAGCGACGCGAGGACCTCGTGCGCCTGGCGCGCGAACTTGTGCATCGCTGCGACTGCCATGCCGGCTGCCCCGCGTGCGTGGGCCCGGTGCTTGCCGCCGACGAGCAGCAGGAACGCTCGCTCAAATCGCTCGCCACGCGCGTGCTCGATCTGATCGTCGCCCTGTGAGCACGCTTGCCGACAAACTGCGTGGCCTGCGCCGGCAAGCCGGCGTGTCGGTGCCCGCCGCATCCGAGCCCGCGTCAGCGCCAGCGCGACGTTCCGAACCGCTGCCCGACAATCTGCGTGCCTTGCTCGGCGTGCGGCGGCATACGCGCGTGGCCCCGCCAAAGCTCGCGACGGCGGCGGTGGACTTGCCCGGCGGCACCATCGCGCCCGGCCTGCAGCTGTGCGAGGCAACCGTCGCGTGGCCGCCCGCACCACCGCTGTTCCATGCCCAGTTCGCCAAGCTGGATGCATGGATCGAGTCCGAACGACTGGTACTGTTCGATACCGAGACCACCGGCCTTGCCGGCGGCACCGGCACACGCGCCTTCATGATTGGCGTAGGCGACTGGCACGAAGGCCGCTTCCGAGAACGCCAGTTGCTGATCACCACGCTCGCGGGCGAGTCGGCCATGCTCGACTGCTTCTCCTCGTGGCTGAAGCCCGACAGCGTGCTCGTCAGCTATAACGGCAAGTCCTACGACGCACCCTTGCTCAAGACACGCTTCCGCCTGCAACGCCGTGCCAGCCCACTCGATGGCCTGATGCACATCGACCTGCTTCACCCGGTGCGACGCCGCTGGCGAGGCGCCTGGGAAAACTGCCGCCTCGCCACCGCGGAGCGGCAGTTGCTGCAGGTCGTGCGCGAAGACGACCTGCCCGGTTCCGAAGCACCCGCCGCGTGGCTCGGCTTCCTGCGCGGCGGGTCCGCTGCGCCGCTGCATCGCGTCGCCCATCACAACAGCCAGGACCTGCGCAGTCTTGGCGGCATCCTTCACCAGTTCGCCTCGCCGCAGGACGACCTGCACTCCGCCGACTGAGGATCGGATCGCGTTGATCTGCCCTATCGGATGATCAGCGAGCGCAGATCAAGGCGAGTTTCAGTGCTTCGCCTGGAATAGCCCGAGGTCGATGCTCGCTGCCATCGCCTTGTAGCCCTCGCCATTGGGGTGCAGATGATCGCCGCTGTCGTAGGCGGGGAGCATTCGGTCGGGATGCGCCGGATCGCCAATGGCCTTGTCGAAGTCGACTACCGCGTCGAAGGCGCCGCTGTGACGGATCCAGTCGTTGACTGCCTTGCGCTTCGCTTCATTGGCGGCGGAGTGATAAGGCCAGGAAGCACCGGCAAATGGCGTCAACGTGGCGCCATAGATTCGAATGCCACGCGCATGCGCTCGCTGGATCAGCGTCTTCATGCCGCCGGTGATCTGCTCCACCGTCACGCGATCTTCCGCCTTGGCGTGCGGGCCGGAGCTGCCGATGTCGTTGATGCCCTCCAGCAGCACGATCCAGCGTACGTTCGCCTTGTCCAGCGCGTCGCGATCGAAGCGCGACAGGGCGCTCGGGCCGTAATCATCGTGCAGGATGCGATTGCCGCCGATACCCGCGTCGGCCACGCCGACGGCCTTGAACCGTACATCGCCCTGGAGGCGTGTGGCGAGATAGTCCGGCCAGCGCTGCTGCGCGTCGGCATTGGACCCGACACCGTCGGTGATGGAGTCGCCAAACGCGACGATGGTGGCGCCCTCCGGTGCTGAGGCCACGTCGACATCGGTGAGGAAGAAGCGACTGTTGTTCGTCTCCATGCCGGGAAACTGCACCGAGCTCGTGGCGTCACCCTGCTCCGTAAGATAAGCCGTCGCCAATGCCGCGCTGTGGATGGTGGAAGCCACGCCCGCGTTCGCGGGCACGTACAGGCTGATGGCCAGTTCCTGCAATGGCTTCACCGCCATCTCGACCGGGTCGCTCCACACCGCCTCGCCTTTGGCGAGCGTGATGGTCGGCTTGCCGTGGAACGACACCGCGTGGTCCGTGCCCGGCTCGATGGCACTTCCCTCCGTATGAAGTGCTACGCGAACGGGGCCGAGCGTCAACGGTGCCGTGCCATCGAGGTTGGACAAGCGCATACGCACCGCCGTGCCGGCCGCGCTGGTGCGCACCACTTGCCGGATGGTCTGGTCAGACACCGCCGGACCCGCCGCATCAGGCGACGCGGACCATGCGCCTATCCAGTGTGCTGCGCCGCCGGATGCCGCGCTGGCCGAGGCGAAGCAGAAGAAGCACGTCATCCAGAGAAAAAAACGAGGCAACGAGCGATGCATGAGGTCTCCTCCGGGGCGGAACGGGGGCTTTGGTGCGCTGACTCGTCCGACCATACCAAACGGGAGCACCTCGGGCGTGATGGTGCCCGCAGCTTCAGTCAGGCACGCGCTACTCAAGGCATGAGCGAGAGCTCGGCTTCGATTTCCACCGGCATGTGGAACGGCAGCTCTGCCATGCCCACCGCACTGCGCGTGTGGCCACCGCGTTCACGACCATACAACTCGAGGATGAGATCGGAGAAACCGTTGATGACGCTTGGCTGCTGCGCGAAGCCCGGCGCGGAATTCACCATGCCGAACACACGGTGCCACCGGCGTATCCGGTCCAGATCACCGATGCTGCGCTTGATGCTCGCAAGCATCGACAGTGCGACCAGCCGTGCCGCGCGATAGCCCTCTTCCACCGTGAGCTCGGCGCCCAGCTTGCCGAACGGGCCCGCCAGCGAGCCATCGGCTGCTTGGGGTCCGTGTCCCGAGGCAAGGACCCGCAGGCCATCCACCTGCACCACATCGAAAGGCAACGACAGGTGGGCAGGCACGGGAAAAGGCGGAGGCAACTCCAGCCCCATGGCCGCCAGACGACGCTCGATATCGCTCATAGGTGCACTGCCGCTCGTGTCAGGAAATCGATGGGCGCGGCCGTGTGGCCTTCTGGAAGTCTATCTCCATTGAAGCGATGCACTCCCGTCACACCTGATTCCCTTGTGTCTTCGCCTTCGACGCAGCCGCCGGGAGCCATCTCAACCTTCGCACGGCGGCCCGCCCGCCTTCTCACGTTCACGCTGAAGCGCTGTGGAAAGCGGCACCTGCCGTCTAGTGCTCTCGCGCGGGAATCAGCCCCAGGCTGCTCATCCATGTCTCTGCCAGGGCCGGCCAGCGTGTGATCGGATTTGTGGTGGGCCGCAAGCCGAAGGCGTGACCTCCATGTGGATAGATGTGCAGCTCGGCCGGCACGTCGGCGTTCTTCAGCGCGGTGTAGTAGACCAGCGCCTGGTTCACGCCATCCACATGATCGTCCTCGGCCTGCAGCACGAAGGTTGGCGGTGTTTCATGGGAGACCGGAAGATTGACGTTGAACCTGTCGTCGTCGGTTGCAAGATGGCCAGGGTAGATCGCCAGGGCGAAGTCCGGCCGGCTGCTCTGCTTGTCGGCCGCATCGACCGCGGCGTACGTGCGCCGGTTGAATTGCGTACTCACCTCCGCCACCAGGAAACCACCCGCCGAGAACCCGAGCACGCCCACCTTGTGCGGATCGACATGCCACTCCGCGGCGCGCTCGCGTACCAATCGCATCGCGCGCTGGGCATCCTGCAACGAGGGCATCGACAGGTTGAGGTTGTGCGGACGGCAATCGCAGTGCCAGTCGTACGGCGCACTGGGCACGCGGTATTTCAGCAGCACGCACGTCACACCCTTGGCGGTCAGCCAATCGCATACCTCCGTACCTTCAAGGTCGATGGCCAGCATCTCGAAGCCGCCACCCGGAAACACCACCACCGCTGCGCCGGTGTTTTCGCCTTGGGGCGCATAGACGGTCATGGTGGGCCGCGACACGTTGCGCACCGCAGTCACCGGCTTGCCGCCGATCAGCGCTTTCGGATTGCTTTCCACCTTCTCGGGCCCGGGCATGGGTTGAAGGTTCGGTGGTGTGCCCGGCCACAAGGGGATCGGCGCATGCCCGGCCGCGGGCTGCCAGACCATCGTCTCCGCCTGCACGCTGGTGCACGCGACAAGCAGGCACAGCGCAACTGCCCATGTTTTCATGGCACATCCTTCTGATTGACGCGGAAACGTTGAGGTCGCGGCGAGCGGTCGCCAGCCGCATGACCGGAGCATGCGAGCGACATCGGGCCCTGTGGCGCCACGATGAAGGAAATTCACGGGCAAATCGGAAGCATCCCGGGCCCAGCGGCACACGGGGGCGTCGCGCCGGCTGGCGCGCGTGCCTGCACCGGGATCGACGTCGCAACTTCGCGCGGCGCCGAACCCAGGCAGGCTACGCGCGGTGCGCGTTTTGCCACATGTGCTTTCTTGCCGCGCAGGGCTGACGTACGCAGCTGTCAGACTGCCTGCCCCAACCACCTCGTTTCCGCGCAGCCCGTGTGCGCGCTCATACCCATGAAGAAGCTCAAACTCAAGAAGCCCTCCGGCATGGCTCTCGTGCTGACCCTGCTGTCCCTTTTGTGCATCACCATCTACGGTGCCATCGCCTTTGGCCTGGCCTCCCAGATAGGCAAGGCACCGGGCGTCGTGCACGGTGTGACGGCCGACGACTGATCCGTGCCGCGCAGCGGCAGCCGGCATCGAAACTGCGCCCGGGTTGCCACTCGTGTGGGTGGTGCCTTGGTGCCGTATTCCGGCAAGGCGCATCTCAGCCACTGATCGCTATCTGGCCAGGGGCGTCGCATGCATTTCCTCTCGGGGCCGAGCACGGCCCGACGCATATCGCGGGCAGGACGGGGTCCATCGGGAGGCGCTTTTTGCGAGCAGCCCGCATGCACCCCGATATCGGACTGACGAACGCATAGATCAGCCAAAAGGACGATTGCACGGGTTGGCAGGCGGGCAGAGCATGAGCTCCGCGTCAGAGGGGGCGCTCATGGTCAAGACCTTCTGCTGTTATTTCCTGGGTGCGCCGGTGCGCGTCCGGTACGAACACAGCGGCGACGAAGAGGCGATCTGGATCGCCAATGTCGTGCTGGATGGCCGCCCGCGAAGCATCGACGGTGCAGCGGCGTTGCGGTCGCGTTGCGCGCAGGCCGATGTCACGCGCTCCGTGCTGCGGGGACTGGAGTGGGTGCGCAAGGCTGACGCAAGCTCGTAGCAGGCGTTGCACGCTCATCGAAGGGCAGCGAGGCGAGCCATGATGATGCATCGGGCGCGAGCGGCCCATGATGAGGACAACGCTTCCCATCCAACACCACCACGCAGCACTCGACCAGCGGCGATTGTTGCCGCCCTTGGGGCTCATCGCGAAACAACTGCTGGTTCTCGGTCTCGTGGTCCAAGGATCAAGCCGGAGCAGCTCGCCGGGGAAATGGCGGCGATCCGACTGACCGTGAAACCACAGAGCGTGGGCAGGCACGTGAGCATGTGCTCACCACTGGAACTGCCTGCACTGCTGCGTCGCATGCTACGCGCGCCCAGCGACGTCGCCGCAACGGTGCCGGCTTTCTGGACTCACGTCTATATCGGGATGATCGACGCTATATCGCGTCGATGCGAAACCTGCACGCTCGTCATGGGTAGTTCTACTTAAGTCCCCTAGTGGCATGCCCACATCGAGGTCTGCGCTCGACGACGTCGCGGCCATGCGGCGTCACGCATGTGCCACTCCGCGTATTCGCCTCGCACGAAGCGCTAGGTAAATCTACTTACGACTCACAGATGGAAGACGACGCGCCACCAGAAGACGATCATGGGCGAGGGCGAACGCGCACGTTCTTCGAAGCGGGTGCCGTTGCGAAATCACGCAAAGGCACTCACCTCTCGCCGGATCGTGCACTTTCGCCAGCATCACCATGCATGGCAGCCCGGGCTTTCTCACGGCGCACACGTCCGCTGGCGGAGCATCACGCCGCCGCGCCAACGACATCGCCGGCCATGGACGTCTGAATCAACCTGGCTTGCCGCTCGGATATCTCTACTGCAACACGCAAGGAGATCGTCGATGCTGTCCACGCTCATTTCCGAAAAGACCTTGTCCCGCGGCATGCTCGACGTATTGATTCGAGCCGGCCTCATCGCGGTGCTCGCGGTCTTCTGCTTCCGCATCTTTTATCCATTCGGAAGCCTGCTGGTGTGGTCGCTGATCCTCGCGATCACGCTCTACCCGCTGCATCTTCGACTGCGCCGGCGGCTGGGCAACAAGAATGGCCTCACGGCGACATTGATCGTTGTCCTTTCGCTCATCGTCATCATGGTGCCCGCCTACCTGCTGGGCGTTGCGCTGGTCGAATCGGTCGAACACGCCATGGACGTGGCGAAGGAAGGCAACATCCGCATTCCTCCACCCTCCGAATCGGTCGCCAGCTGGCCGCTCATCGGAGGCAAGGTCTATGCGTTCTGGTCGCAGGCCTCCACCGACCTCACTGGGCTCATCCAGAAGTTCACGCCGCAACTCAAGGGCGTGGGCGCCGCGCTGCTGGGCGTCGCCACCAGTGTCGGCTCCGGGCTGCTGATCTTCATCTTCGCGTTGATCATCTCCGGCATCTTCATGGCCTACGGTGAAGAGGCTCGCAACAGTGCCGTCAAGATCGCCTCGCGCCTGTTTGGCCAGGAAACCGGGCCCAAGATCACCGAACTGTGCGCCGCCACCATTCGTGCAGTGGCCCAGGGCGTGGTCGGCATCGCCTTCATCCAGATGTTGCTGGTCGGCGTCGCCTTCGTGGTCAAGGGCGTTCCGGGCGCCGGACTGCTGGCACTCGCAGTGCTGCTATTGGGCATCATGCAGTTGCCCGCCACGCTGATCACGATACCGGTGATCATCTTCGTGTTCGCCAAGGACGGCTTTACCGTGGGCGCCATCGTGTTCGCCGTCTACGTCTTCATCGCCGGCCTCGCGGACAACGTGCTCAAGCCGCTGCTGCTGGGGCGCGGCGTGGACGTCCCGATGCCGGTAGTGCTCATTGGCGCGCTCGGCGGCATGGTGACCGGTGGCGTGATCGGCCTGTTCATCGGCCCGGTGGTGCTGGCTGTCGGCTATCAGCTGTTCTGGCGGTGGGTCGATGATCAGCCACATACCGTCGAGGTGCCCGTCGAGCCGAAACCATCTTGACGCGTGCGGATGCCGAACGTGTCGTGCCTTACCGGTTCCCGCCGACTGTTGCTGGCGAGCGTGGCATGCCTCGGTGGCTGCACCACGGTGGGCCCGGACTTCCGCCCGCAGCACGAGTCCTGGCCGGAGCACTGGAGCAGTCCGGCTTTCGAACAGGCCACGACGTCGCGGACGCAACCCGATGCCAGCCAGTGGTGGCAGGTGTTTGCCGACCCCAGCCTGGAGCGGCTGATCGACGAAGCCGATGCGAACAACACCGACCTGAAGGTGGCCGGCCTTCGCGTGCTGGAAGCACGCGCGCAGCTGGGCATCGCCCTGAGCGGCCGTTATCCGCAGGTGCAGCAGATCGGCGTCGATGCGGCGTACGCCAAGACGCATAACCACAACGAACCCACCGGCAGTGTTCCCGGATCATGGCAGTACGGCGCAGGTTTCAACCTCGGCTGGGAGCTGGATTTCTGGGGCCGCTTCAAGCGTGCAATCGAGTCCGCCGACGCGGCCTATTTCGCTTCGCAGGCGAACCGCGAGGCGGTCCTGGTGCTCGTGCATGCCCAGGTGGCCGACACCTATTACACGATGCGCACGGCCGAAGCGCGCCTGCGCCTTGCGCGCGAAAACGCCGATCTGCAGAAGCGCAGCTTCGAGATCACCGAGCGCCTGTTCAAGAGCGGCGAAAGCGACGAACTCGATTTCCAGCAGGCCAAGACGCAATACCTGAGCACGCTGAGCAGCATTCCCGACTTCGAGAGCCAGATCACCCTCGCGCGGCACGCACTGGCCGTGCTGATCGGCCGCCCACCCGGCCCATTGCCTGAGCTGGATGAGCAACCCGACAAACAGGGCTTCATTCCGCTGGTCAATCGCGCGGTGCTGCAGGACGTGCCCGCCAATCTGCTGCTGCGTCGGCCCGACGTGCGCGCCGCGGAATTTCAGATGGCCGCGCAATCAGCGCTCATCGGCGTCGCCAAGGCCGACCTGTATCCCTCGGTGTCCTTGCTCGGCACGCTGGCGTGGAGCGCCAGCACGCGCGCGGGATCGCCCAGCACGCTGACAGTGGCCGCGGGGCCCAGCGTCATCTGGAACGTGTTCGACCACGGCAGAATCGTCAACAACGTGCGCGTGCAGGACGCCCGACTGCAGCAGCTGGAGGTCGGCTACCAGGGCACGGTGCGCGAGGCCGCACGCCAGGCCGATGACGCGGCTACCTCGCTGATCTCGGCGCTGCAGCGCGACAGCATCCTGCGCGATGCGGAAACCTCGGCGCGTCGTTCGCTCACGCTCGCGAACACGGTCTATCGCGAGGGGTACTCCGATTTCCAGCGCGTGCTCGATGCGCAGCGTGCGCTATCCGCCGAGCAGGATGCGTATGTGGTCAACCGCGCCAATGCCGTAGGCAGCCTGATCGCGCTTTACAAGGCGGTGGGTGGTGGCTGGCACACCGATCAGCCGCTGATCGACCCCGCCACGCGGGAACAGATGAAGCAGCGCACCGACTGGGGCGACCTCTTCGACGACATCGAGTCACCCTCGGCTTCCGCCCACTCGCCTGCGAGCCCTGCACGATGAGCGATACGTCATCGCCCGCTTCTTCGCCGCCCGCAGCGGCACCCGCCGCCGAACCCTCGAGCAAAAGCGTCCGGTGGGTACTCGTGCTGATCGGAGTGAGCCTGCTGTGGTACCTGCTGGCCGATCGCTACACGCCCTACACCCAGCAGGCCCGGGTGCAGGCCTACGTCATTCCGGTGGCGGCGGAAGCAGCGGGCCGGGTGACGCGGGTATTCGTGCACAACAACCAGCAGGTCGCCGCGGGGCAAGTCCTTTTTGAAATCGATGCAGAGCCTTACCGCATCGCACTGATCCGCGCACGCGCCGACCTGGAGTCGATGCGTCGGCAGATCGGCGCCAGCACCGCCGGCATCGATTCGGCGACGGCCTCGCTGCGCGCCGCCCATGCCAATGAAGTGAAGGCGCGCCAGGATAGCGACCGCCTTGAACGCCTCTATCGCGAAGACCAGGGCACCGTTTCGCTGCGGCGCCTGGAGGTGGCACGTGCGACGCACGAGCAGGCGATCAGCCAGGTCAGCGCCGCACGCGCCGAAGTCGAGCGCGCCAAGGAACAGCAAGGAGGCGACGAGACGGAAAATGCGCAATTGCGCAGTGCCGCCGCCGCGGTGGAAAAGGCCGGGCTGGATCTGGCGAACACCAAGGTGCACGCACGTTCCGCCGGCTTGATCACCGATCTGCGCACCGACGTCGGCCAGTTTGCGGCCGTGGGCAACCCGGTCATGACCTTGATCGCAAACCACGATGTCTGGGTGAGCGCCGACATGACGGAGAACAATCTCGGTCATCTGGAACCGGGCATGCCGGTGGCTATCGCGCTGGATTCGCGGCCGGGCGAGTTGTTCCACGGCCGTATCCGCAGCATCGGATACGGCGTCAGCGCCGGCCAGAGTTCGCCGCCCGGCACCCTGCCGAACGTGCAGAACAGCCGCGACTGGCTACGACCCGCGCAGCGATTCCCCGTGATCGTCGAGTTTGCGCCCGGCGAGAACGTGCCCACCCGTGACATCCGCGTCGGCGGCCAGGCCGAGGTGATGGCGTTTCCCACCCAGGGCAATCCGCTCAACCCGCTGGGACGGCTTTTCCTCCGCGTGATGAGCTGGTTCTCGTACCTCTACTGATGACTGCCGCGGCCAGCCAACGCGAACTGCTTGGACGACGCGCGCTGCGCCTCGCGTTTGGCACGGCCCTATGCCTCGTCGTCAGTTTCGGCATGGACCTGCCCGTTCCCTTCATCGCACCCGTGCTTGCGGTGTTCCTGTTCGCCTCGATGCCGCGCCCGCTGTCGCTCAGGGCGTCTATCGGACTGGTGCTGGTCGTGGCGCTCACCACAGGCAGCGGACTGCTGCTCACGCCGTTGCTGCGCTATTACTTCGTGAGCGGCGTGCTGATGGTCGGCCTGTGCCTGTTCCTCGCGTTTCGCTATGGACTGCTGGGAGGCAACAACCTGGTATCGACGTTTCTCGCGGCGGGCCTGACCATGATCTCCGCCGCCGGCACAGCCGACCTCCAGCTGGCGCTCACCGTCATCGGCGCGCTGGTGAAAGGCCTGCTGCTCGCGGTACTGGTGCTTGGCATCGGCTACGTGCTTTTTCCCGAGCCGGCCAGCGCTGCGAAGCCGCCTGCGCGCACCGTTCCATCCGCCGTTGAAGCAAGCCGCCTGGCCCTGCGCGCTGCGCTGGTGGTGTTGCCTCCGTTTCTGCTGGCACTGGCCGATCCGTCCAGCTACATGCCGATCATCATGAAGTCGGTCAGCCTCGGCAGGCAGAGCTGCACGGCCACGGCGCGAACCGCGGCGCGCGAACTGCTCGGCTCGACACTGCTTGGCGGCGCCATGGCCATCGCCTTCTGGTTCGCGCTCAAGTGGTTCGTCCACCTGTGGATGTTCTTCCTGTGGATGACCTTGTTCGCGTTGCTGGTCGCGCGCCGGCTGTATCGCCTCACGCCCACGCGGTATACCCCGGGCTTCTGGCTCAACAGCCTCGTCACCCTGATCATCCTGCTCGGCCAGTCGGTACAGGACAGCGTCGCAGGCAAGGACGTCTATACCGCTTTCATCGTACGCATGGGCCTGTTCATCGCGGTTACGCTGTATGCCTGCCTGATGGTGCAACTGCTCGACGCGCGACCTCGCCTGCGGAACAGAACCGGCGACACGCCGCAACCATTGCGTTAGGCACGGCATAGCAAGCCACACCCCATCCGGAGGCTTCCATCATGAGAAGGATCGCCAGAGCCGACCGAACCCACCTGAAGGCCCGTGATGTGCTCGAGGAATTCAGCAAGACCCTGTGGTACCTGCGGGCCATCATGCTTGGCTTGCTGCTGTTGTTCGCCGCGCTCACGGCGGCGATGTATTACTTCGGTGGACCGGTGGAGACATCGGATCGATCCGCATCGCCGGTCGGTGAAACCATCTATTACTGCGCCATCACGGCGCTCACGATCGGCTATGGCGATGTGGTGCCCACCACGCCATTCGGCCGTCTGGACGCCCTGCTTCTGGGTCTGATCGGCCTGCTGTTGACCGGCCTGGTCATCGCTGCGGCCGTGCGCGCCGTGCAGGAGGCCGCGCGCATCAGCCGCCTTCCCCGTTGATCCTTCCGCGTCTCGCCACAACGAAACGCTCGCTACATCAACAGGTCTTCCCAATCTTCGGGCACCTTGCCCTTGGGGCCGGGCACCGGCTGGTCGATGGGATGGGACAGCGGCGGGTGCAGGGCTGGACCATCGAAGAACTGCTTCGAGCGGAAATCGTAGAACCAGGTTTCACCCGGCTCGAAACTGCGGATCACGGGATGCCGGGTGGCATGGAAATGCTTGGTGGCGTGCTGATGCGGGGAGTTGTCGCAACACCCGATATGCCCGCACTGCGCGCACCGGCGCAGATGCAGCCACCAACCCCCGGCCTGCATGCATTCGGCGCAACCCGAGCCGCTGGGCGGAACGTCCACATTGATCTCGTCATGTGTAGCCATGCTTGTCTCCTCACCTGTTCCGCGAAACGCCATGCGAAGACACGGCGTTCCGATCAGTGGCCGTTGGTCATACCCAATCGCCTGCGCGCGCACCGTGAAAGGCGCGCCGGCGTCAGCCATAGCGATCCGCCAGACTGTCGGTCGCCGTCACCAGTTTGTCGACGATGGCTGGATCGGCGGCGCTGTGTCCCGCCAGCACGATGTCGAAGTGGGCCTCGGGCCACGCCTTGGCGAGATCGCATGCTGACTTCACCGGACAGATGATGTCGTAGCGACCGTGCACGATGGCGGCGGGAATGTGGCGGATGCGTTCCACGCCGCGCAGCAGCTGGTCGGGTTCGAGGAATATGCCATGGCGGAAATAGTGCGCTTCGGCACGGGCCACGCTGATCGCGGCTTGCGGATCTTCGAAATTGCCCGGTTCGTCGGGGTCATGGACTAGCGTGGTGCTGCCACCTTCCCAGTTGCCCCACGCCATCGCCGCGGCAAGGCGCACGGCTTCGTCGTCGCTGTCGAGCCGACGCCAGTACGCCTCGACCATGTTGTCGCGTTCGTCTTCGGGAATGTAGGCGAGATATCGTTCCCATCGTTCGGGAAAGATCCACTGCGCACCGCCATCGCGCTCGTTGAACCAGCGCAGCTCGTAGTCGCGCCCGAGGAAGATGCCGCGAAGCACGAGCCCCAGCACGCGCTCCGGATGCTTCTGCGCATAGGCCAGCCCGAGCGTCGAACCCCACGACCCACCAAACACGACCCAGCGCTCGATGCCGAAGTATTCGCGGACGGCCTCGATATCCGATACCAGGTGCCACGTGGTGTTGTCGCGCAGCTCCGCGTGCGGCGTGGAACGCCCGGCACCGCGCTGGTCGAACAGCACGATGCGGTAACGCGCGGGATCGAAGAACCGGCGATGGTACGGCGACACGCCGGCACCCGGCCCGCCGTGCAGAAAGACGACGGGCAACCCATTGGGATTGCCGCACTCCTCGATATGCAACTCGTGGAGGTCATCGACCTTCAGTCGATGCTGGGCATAGGGCTCGATCTCGGGATACAGCTCGCGCATGGGAGGCCTCCATCAGGTTTCGCGAGCATAACGCTCTCCACGAAACCTCTGGAAGCACGCCGGGCGGATGCGCTCGAACATCCGCCCGGCATCGACCTTAAAGCTTGTAGTTCAGCCCAAGCAGCACCGTGCGGCCCCAGGTGTTGTAGTCGAGCGGACGTCCGACTTCCACGTTGTTGGGAAGCGCGGAGATCTGTCGCGTCTTGGCCGCTTCGTTGTTGAGGTTGCTGATCTGGAACAGCACCGACAGGCCCTTCCACTTGCCGTCATCGGGGAAGGCATACCCAGCCTGGAAGTCGGTGACAAACTCCGGGAGGTACTGGATGTAGCCGAGCTGGTCGAACAGCGCGATGGCCTCACCGGTGTACGAGGAGCGATAGCGCGCGGCGATGCGTGCCGACCAGCCGTACTTTTCGTAGTAGAACGCCAGGTTCGCGACCTTGCGCGACAGACCCGGCAGCGTGGCCGGGCCGCCCGGCACCGAGGAGATGGAACTCACCGGGATGCTGCTGTTGGTCAGCGAGAAGTTGGCCTGCGCGCCGAAGCCTTCCAGCGCGGGGTTGATTAGCCCGCCTTCGATGGCGCCCGACAATTCCAGGCCCTGCATCTTGCCGCCGGTGCCGTTCTCCGGACGCGTGAATGCGCCGATGGGGCTGGTCGGCGTGAGCGTCGGGTTGTCGTTGACATAACCGGCCTGCTCGAAATTGAAGTCGAGCACGGTCTTGTTGTAGATGTAGTTGAGCAGGTTCTTGCCGAACACCGCGGCCGCCACGTAGCTGGACTGGCCGAAGTATTTTTCCCACGACAGGTCGACACCGACGGCAACGTACGGCTTCAACTGCGGATTGCCGCCGCTGCCCGACCACAGCACCTGGCCAGCCGCCGGACCCGAGGTCACTTCGGAGACGCCCGCGGAGCTCGCCACCTTCTCGTCGTCGATGCGGCCGCGCGCCATGGTCTTGGCCAGGCCGAAGCGCAGGTATTGGCGATTGCCCAGATCGGCGATCAGGTTGAGGCTCGGCAGCACGTTGTTGTACGTGGTGCCGCCGGTAAGCGTACCCACGAGGTTGTCGCCATTGGTCTGGTATGCATCGGATGACTGGTCGGTGTGCACGAACTGCACGCCCACGTTGCCGCGCAAAGGCACATCGCCCAGCGCGGTGTCGATGTTGAACTTCACGTAGCCGACCGGGACTTTCTCCTCGATCGAGTAATTGCGGCTCCAGTCGGACTGCCCGTTTCGCTGGGTGAGGTAGAACTGGCTCGACAGCGCATCGAGCACGTTGTAGTTGAGGATGTTGCCGAGGCCGCCATAGCCGAGGTCGGTGGGGCCATGCAGGAAAGCCTGGTTCACCGGCACGCCCATGGTGTGGTCGTAACTGCCCGAATCCGAGCCGTTGCCGTTGAGCCATGCGAAGAACACGTCCGCCGACTTGACCTTCTTGCGGTCGGAGTAGTCCACGCCCAGGTCGAACGTGCTGAAGATCCAGCCAGCCGGATGCGAAATCTGCAATCGCACCGCCTTGATCGTGTCCTTCTGCTTGTCGAACTCCTCGCGGCCGTTGTAGCCATAGTTGTCCGGATCGGTGAACACGACCGAGGACGGATCGGACAGGCTTACGTCGGTGCGGAAGTTGGGGAAGCCGAAGTTGAGCGGCGTCGCGTAATTCACAGTGGCCGTGCCGCCATTGGCGAGGCCGGTAAACAGGTAGGCGTCGTGCAGATCGACCTTGGCCGTGGAATACGAGAGATCCGCCAGGCCTTGCCAGCCGCCGCCGAAGTCGAGCTCGTTCTTCCAACCCGCGGAGAACAGCTTGTCGTGCTCCTTGTTGTAGTCGTTCTGCAGGATCGGCGCAATGTTGCTCATGGTGCCGGTCGTCACGATGGGGTACGGCTGCGACGGCACGACGCCCACGTTGCTGTACACCGCGGGGCCGGCGCTGTCGTACGGGCCGCTCGCCCACTGCGCGCCGTTGGTGTATTTCTTCTGGTTGAACGTGGAGTAGTACATGTCCAGCGTGGAGTGGTACGACTCGTTCGGCGCCCACTCCAGCACGGCCATCAGGCCGTTGCGCAGCTGGCTCTGCGACTGCGCGCGAAGCTGCATGCCCTGCTGCGAGATCACGCCGTCGGGCATGCCCGGCGAATGCGGGCCGCCCCATGCGTCTTCGATGCTGCCCGGGCCGTTGTCGATGCTCCACCACCACGCCTGGTACTGCTTCTGCTGGATGGGCGAGTCGAGCTGCGCGAAGCCGACCGCGAGACCCAGCGTGTGGTCGAAGAACTGGTCGATGTACGAGAAGCTGACACGATGACCCGTGTCGCCCACGCCACTGCCCGGGTTGAGCGTGCCGTTGGTGTTGTACTCGCCGCGCACGTTCGCGGCGATGGCGCGATGGGGCAGGTCCAGCGGCTGGATGGTGTGCAGGTCGACCGTACCGGACAGGCCCTGGCCGATCAGGCTGGCGTCGGGCGTCTTGTAGACCACCGCACCGCTGATCAGCTCGGCGGGATACTGGTCGTATTCCACGCCGCGGTTTTCACCGACGGTGGCCTGCTCGCGACCGTTGAGCGTGGTGCCCGCGAAATCGGGCGAAGTGCCGCGGATGGAGATGAGGTTCGCCTTGCCGTCCGCGCGTTGCGTGGCCAGGCCCGACAGGCGCGAAAGGCTTTCCGCGATGCTCGCATCCGGCAGCTTGCCGATGTCTTCGGCAGAGATCGCCTCGACGATGTCGTCGGCGTTCTCCTTGGTCTTGAGCGCGTTCTGGATACTGGCCGCGATGCCGGTCACCACGATGGCGTCGAGGTTCTTCGCGGCATTGTCCGAGCGCTTGGAAGCGGACGTCGTCGCCTGCTGGTCCGTGGTGGCCGGCTTGGTGTTCGTTGCAGGCTTGGCTTCCTGCGCGTTGCCGGTGGTCGGGCTCTGCGCGTCCTGCGCATGGGTCATGCCCATCGCGCTGAAGGCAAACAGTGCGGCGCAAGCAACGGACAACGGGCGGCGGCGACCGACATTGGAACGCACGATCCGCGTCGGCGGTAAGCAACGGTAGCTCATTCCCTTCCCCATATTGTTTGTATTGGAAGCTGCGCCCCCAGCGCAGCCGGACACGGAACGCAAGAAGCTGCGCCAGCCGAGGGACGGCCAGCTCAAGGTCGTCGGTTCCTGAGTGCAGGCGAAGAATGATCGAGAGAAATTGTTGCGTCATCATGCGACGCAGCATCATGCGTCCTCACCATTCACGGTGGTGAAGAGACGTCGACAACCTGCGTCACACCTTGCGCGAGTTAAGGCGCCCTACTTCGCCTCGCGCGCCATGCAGCCCGCCATGACGGGCGCCGCATTCGCGCCGGCCATGGCGTCGTACAGGTCACCGCGCTCGCCTTTGGTCCACCACGTGTAGCGACCGGCCATGTACTTCACGCCCGAGGCCGCGATGGTGTCGACGAACAACATCGGCTTGCCCTCCACGGGCAGCAGCGCAAAGCTCTGGCCCGCATGGCTGTTCCAGTACGTGACGGCGAGCGACTTGCCGCCCTCGCACTGGTACGTGTGAGTCGACGTGGAGGCCACGTCGATGCCTGGTGCGTGGAAGGTGTCAGCCGTCGCGCACCCGCACAGCAACGAGGCCAGCACGAGGACCGAGAGCACGCGATCGATACCTGTCGACATCAACATGGCTACTTCACCTCGTCGTAGACATATTCATGCTGGCCGTCGCGCAGGACGAGCTTGCGGCTGGCCGGCGAGCCCGACACCACGAACTCGAAGCCATCGGCACCGGGAGAGATGGTGACGAAGGAGAGCGAGCCGTCGTCGTTCTTGCGCGACGCCATCTCGCTGTGCCACGCGCCGAAGTTGAACACGGTGGACTTGCCTTCGTGCGTCACCTGGATGATGCCCACGGAGGGATTGCGATAACCGCCGGCCAGTTGCGCCGATGCCGCGGCATCCGCCGGCACGGTCAGGCGCTTGCGTTCCGCGGCCACCTGGGCCTTCAGCCGCTTCACCCCGGCATCCACGTCGCCCTGCGCCAGCGGGTGGCCGTCGAACAGCACTTCGAGCAATCGTCGCTGGAATGGGCCTCGGATGAATACACCGGCATCGGCGTTGGTGAGGATCACCGCGCCCACGTCCTGCTCCGGCAGCCAGAGCATGTCGGAATGAAAACCCGTGAGGTCTCCGCCGTGATGCACCACGGGCACGCCCCAGGTGTTGTCGACCATGAGGCCCATGCCGTAGGTCGCCGTGGTACCCAACGCCACATTGGGCTTGCGGCGTTCCAGCAGCGTAGCCTTCGATACGTAGCGCGAACCATCCGGCAACGTGCCTTCGGCCAGTTCCATCTGCACGTAGTGCAGCATGTCGTTCACGGCGCTCCAGGCCGCGCCCGCGGGTCGCGCCGCCCGGATGGAATCGTTGATGCCCATGCCGGCAACAGCCGTATGGCCGTCCACATCCAGTCCGTGTGGCGTGGCGTGGTTGCCCAGCAGTGCGCGATCGTAGTCAAAGGTCGTCTGCCGCATGTCCAGCGGATCGAACACCTGTTTCTGCATCGCCAGGTCGTAGGCCGCACCCAGTTCCATGTCGGGATACAGCACATGGCCGCCCATGTAGCCGGCCGCGGCGGCCATCAGGTTCGAATACTGGAACAGCTCGCCGAACTTGCTGGTGGGCTGCATGCCGGCCAGTGACTTCATCACCGTTTCCGGCGTGGCGTTGCTGCTGTTGAGCACCCATTCCATGTCCTGTCGCGGCATGCCGGTGCAGGCGCAGATCAGGTGGCGGACCAGCACCTGTTTCGTGGTGTCGGCATCACCCAGCTTGAATGAAGGCATCACCTTCACCACGGGCGTATCCCAATCGAATTTCTTCTGGTCCACCAGCCTCGCCAGCATCAGCGTGGTGAGCGCCTTGGTGTTCGATGCGATCATGAACAGCGTGTCGCCATCGATCGGTTCGCGCTTGCCGATCTCGCGCACGCCCAGGCCGCCGACATACACGACCTTGCCGTGGTCGATCAGACCGAGTGCGACGCCCGGCACGTCATAGGCCTGGCGCGCGCTGTCGACGAAGGCCTTCAAGGTTTCGATGCGCTGGGCGTCCAGCGGATGCGCCTTCCTGCCTGCGAAGCTCTCGCGCTTGTAGCCTTTGGGTAAAAGGCGATCGGAAATCGCGCGCAGCTGCGAACTGCGTTTCTCGCCGACCGAAATGGCCACGTCGTAGATCAGCACGGTGAACTGCTTGCCGTGCCGGTAGACGATGGCGAAGACCGATCGCTTGTCGTTGGCCGACGTCTCGTAGTTGTAGACGCGCACCTGATCCCAGTTGTCGCGTGGCGCGCTGTCGGTGGCAACCTGGAGCGGCCATGTCTTGGCCGGCGCATAGGCCTTCCAGGCTTCCGCCACCGCCGCGTCCGCATCGGACGCCTGCACATCCACCAGGACCACCTGGGAACCGGGTTCGGGTGGATCGAGCGTGACCTTGTTGCCGGTGCCATGCATCGTCCAGTCGGACGGAACGACGAATTGCGTACCGGCCGAGGTGGTCCTGGGCGTATCGGCCTTGGCCTTGGCGCCAGCGGCGTCGGGAGCGGGCGTGAGCGCCGCCGCCGGCATGACCCACGCGAACAGGCCAAGGAATACGAGACATCGCAGCAACATGGAGCACCTCGCGGATAGAGGAAACGCTCGACTGTCGACTGCGCACACGAACCAGAACCGCTCGCGGCGAAGCCGGTGACGCTGGTGATCCGGGGAGTCTACACAGGTTGGGACGCGCTGCCAGTGCACCGGCAGTGATGCACGTGGTGACAGAAACGTTGCAGCGATGATTCCGTGCCCTGCTCAGGCGGTATCAATTCGCGGCGCTTGCGCAGCGTCATGGTGCTTGTTCCTGATGCACCAAAGCACGAGCACGGCGAGGATGGCGCAGGCGAGGCGCAACAGGTTGTTGATCCATCCCCAGCCACCGCTTGCGCCAGAAAGATCGAAGACGCTCCACGCCGCGTTGAGCGAGCAGTGGAATACCAGGCCGCTCCACAACGTATAGCCATCCAGTGCATCGAGCACCGCGAACACGATGCCGCCCAGCAACGTCATGCAAAACACCGCGATTGCCTGGTCACTGCCGCGCATGTCGAGCCAGTGCACGGCACCGAAGCAAAGCGCCTGGACGATGCAAGCCAGCGGCATGGGCCAACCGAGGGCACGACGCGGAAAGATAAAACCGAAGCCGCGAAAGATCAGCTCTTCGGCCAACGGAAACAGCAGCGCGGTGAACAGGAGCCCATGCAGGTCGAGGTCCGCCGACAGCGCCCCCGAGAGGGCGCTGCTGATCCAGAACGGCAGGGTGCTCAGCAGCACGAGGCACGGTGCGCGCCAGCCGTGCACGCCCAGACCCAGCAACCGTGCGGGGGAAACGCGCACGTTGCGGGGGCGCAGCACCAAGACTGCCAGCACGACGAGCAGCACGGCGAGCAGGTTGTCCATGCTCGAACCGGCATACGAGGACAACGGCAAGCCCGGAATCCTGATGCCGACTGCCGCCGCGATGTCGCGCACGGATAGTGCCGTCATCAACACCAGCGGCACCAGCACACCCTTGGCTACCGCGAGAAAACGGTTCCGTTCCGGCATGGCTTTCCCCTCCCTGGACGCCTCCAGCGTCGGCCTCACCTTAGCATTGCCTTAGCCCTTCGTTCGGCAGCTTGCTGCCGCGTAACTGGAACCGTGGCGATCGAAATATTTTTCAGTACGCATTAAGCGCGGCAGCCCGAGCATCGGCCTCGAACCAACGGAGGTAAGTGTCATGAGCAAGCGCGTGATGGGCAGTCGAGTACTGATGGGTCTTGCGGTCGCCGCCATGGTGGCAGCGCCCATGGTCGCGTCAGCCCATGATGGCTGGGGGCGCGACAACGGCTATCACCGCGGATGGGATCGCGGTGGCTACCACGACCGTGACGGCTGGCGCCGCGATTACGGGCATCACGATGGGCATTGGAGCGGCGGCAGGTGGATCGCCGGTGCGGTGGTGGCCGGTGCCGTGATCGGCCTGGTGCAGAGCGCGATGGCGCCGGCCCCGACCTACTACGAGCAGCAGCCGACCGTGGTGTACCAGGACCCGCCGGTGGTCTATCGCCGGCCGGCCACCGTGGTATACGAGCAGCCGCGGACCGTGGTCTACGAGAATGCGCCGGTGCAACCCGGCACGGTCGTCTACGGCTCGGCCTACGGTGACGACGACGGTGATTGATTCCGCCTGAGTGTCTACATGGAAAGATCAGGAGAAGCCCGGCATCCGCCGGGCTTTTCTGCTTCTGTCGTCACAACGATGCCGCGAAGCGCAGCTCAGGTGCCGCGCGGCTTGGCGCGATGCGTGGGCGCCGCCGTCCACGGATCATCCGGCCAGGGATGGCGCGGATAACGCCCTTTGAGTTCCTTCTTCACTTCGGGATACGTGCGCTCCCAGAAGCCCTTGAGGTCCTGCGTGACCTGGATGGGCCGGCCGGCTGGCGACAGCAGGTGCAGCGTGACCGGAATGCGACCATGGGCGATGCGCGGCGTGTCGGCCAGGCCGAACAACTCCTGCAGCTTCACGGCCAGCACCGGTGGCTCGCCTTCCGCGTATTCGAGCCGGCGATTCATGCCGCTGGGCACCGTGAGGCTCTCGGGCACCTGCGCATCGAGCTGGCGACGCTGTTCGTAGTCGAACAGGTTGCCCAGGGCCTGCGAGAGTTCGTCGGTGCCCAAGGCGCCCAGGCTGCGCTTGCCGTTGAGGTACGGCGCCAGCCAGTCTTCGAGTGATGCCAGCAGTGCGGCGTCCGAGACGTCGGGCAGGCCAAGCTCCGGCATCCATGCCCGCAGCGCCTGCATGCGGGCGCGCAGGCGATGAGCATGCTCGCTCCACGGCAGGGTGTCGATGCCCTTCGCCCGCACGGCGGCGAGCAATGCGGGCAACGCGTCCTCGGGTTTGACCGGCACGCTGCGGCGATCAAGCACGATGGCGGCGTAACGCTGCTCTTCGAAGGCTTCGACCGCCTGCCGCTCGTCGTTCCATCGGAGCACGCGCTCGCGGCGAAATTGCGAGGGATAGTCGCGCTCCAGCACGCGCGGATCGAGCGGCGCGGCGGCGAGCATCAGGCTGTCGCGCGCTTCGAAGCGAATATCGAGCGCCACCAGCCACGGCTCGCCATGCAAGGCCGTGCTTTCATGCAGGCGCGCGCCGCGCCCGTTAGCGAGGGTGTAGCGCAACGGATTGCTGTCGTCGCGGCGCGCGACGCGATCGGGGTAGGCGTGCAGCAGCAGGTCGCCCACGGCGTGGCTGTCGGGCACGCCGCTGGCTGCGGTGCGCACGTCAAGTCGACGGCGCCAGCCCTTGCTGGCGTGCTCGATCGCTGCCAATGCGCCGGCATCGGCACCCGTACGCGCGCCGGCCGTATGGCGATCGCGCCAGGCGTGGAGTGCATTGACGCGTGCGCGAAAGTCATCGGTGCGCGCTTGCTCGCCCCTCAAGGGCGAGCGCGCTTCCATCAAGGCGAGCAGGTCCGCGACCAGCGCGCGCAGCTCCGGGGCGGCACGCAGCGCCGCCGCACCAAGGCGCGGCGTGGCGCCCAGTTCCAGCATCTCGCGGCCCAGTGCCGTGATGCGTCCATCGGTCGCGAGCCCGCCGAGCTGCGTGAGCAGATCCCGGCCCTGCGCCAGTGCGCCGGCTGGCGGTACATCCAGCCAAGGAAGGTCGACGCCGCTGCCTGCGGTGATGCCCCACGCCGCGAGCTCAAGCGCGAGGCCGGACAGCTCGGCCTGCATGATTTCCGCGGTGCGCGACGGATCGAGCCGCTTGCTCTGTGGCCACAAGCGGTACGCGGTGCCTTCGGCCACGCGGCCGGCGCGGCCGGCGCGCTGGTCGGCGGAGGCCTGCGAAATGTTCACCGTTTCCAGCCGCGTGAAACCCGAGTGCGGGTCGAAGCGCGGTTCGCGCGCGAGCCCGCTGTCCACCACCGATCGGATGCCCGGCAAGGTGACGCTGGATTCGGCGACATTGGTGGCGAGCACGACCCGGCGCATGCCCGGTTCGGCCGGACTCAATGCCGTTTGCTGCTCGGCCAGCGACAGCTCGCCATGCAGCGCGACGACTTCGACGTCGTCGTCGAGCGACGATTCCAGTATCGCTTGCGTGCGCGCGATCTCGCGCCGACCCGGCAAAAAAGCAAGGACATCACCGGGGTTTTCCTGCAAGGCCTGGCGCACGACGCGCGCCAGATGATGTTCGATGCTCTCCTGCACGCGCGCCGGGGGATATGCCACATGCACCGGAAAGCTTCGGCCCGGGCTGCTGATGCGCGGCGCATCCAGCCACTGCGCAATGCGCTCGCCGTCGAGCGTGGCAGACATCACCCCGAGGCGCAGATCCGGCCGCAACGTGCCTTGCACGTCGAGCGCCAGCGCGGCGCCGAGGTCGCCGGCGAGATGCCGCTCGTGGAATTCGTCGAACAGGATCGCACCGATGCCGGTGAGTTCCGGATCATCCTGGATCAGCCGCGTGAGGATGCCTTCGGTCACCACTTCGACGCGCGTGGCCTTGCCCACCTTGGCCTCGAAGCGGATGCGATAGCCGACCGTGTGACCCACCTCTTCGCCCAGCTGCCGCGCCATGAACTGGGCCGCGGCACGCGCGGCGATACGCCGTGGCTCGAGCATGAGGATCTTCCCCTCGCCCAGCCACGACTGGTCGAGCAGGGCGAGCGGCACCTGCGTGGTCTTGCCCGCGCCCGGCGGCGCCTCCAGCACCAGGCGCGGATGCGCGGCGAGCGAAGCGCGGATCTCCGGCAGCAGCGGAGTGATGGGGAAGGAAGGCAATGCACTCATCGCGCCCATGATAACGGCGCGCCGGCGATGACGAGTGCTGTCCGTACTCCGGCGCTCGCCGGAGCACTTGCGGAAAGGGCGTCACGCCCTTTCCGCAGGAGCAACATGTTCAATGAGTGGACGGTGGCGCCTCGCTCGCGGCACGCAGCGGCGCCAGCGATTCGAACTTGCGCTGGTATTCGTCCGTCACCTGCTTGGCCTCCTCGCTGCTGGTGATGACCCGCGGCGTGATCAGCACGATGAGCTCGGTACGGTTGCGGTTGTGGTTGGTCGTGCCGAACAGGCGTCCGATGACCGGCACGCGATTGAGGCCGGGAACGCCGGTATCGGTGTTGCCCTCGTTCTGCTGGATCAGGCCGCCGAGCAGCACGGTCTGCCCGCTCTGCACGGCGATCTGCGTGCCCACCGCGCGCTGCTGGATGGTGAAGTTGCCCTGCGAGTTGGCAGCGCCGGTCGTATTGCTCACCTGCTGCTGCACGTTGAGGTACACCAGGCCGCCCGGGTTCACGCGCGGCTGCACGTCGAGGATCACGCCGGTAGGCACGTAGCTCACGCTGCTCGCCGTGGAACCGGTGGTCGTCGCGCCCAGGCCCGTCACGATCGAGGTCTGGTTGATCGGCACCTGATCACCGACCTGGATGTGTGCCACCTGGTTGTTCAACACCACCAGCGACGGCGCCGACAGCGTCTTGGTGGTGCCGTTGGTTTCCAATGCACGCACCGCGACCTGCAGCTTGCTGTTGCCGCTCAGGAACGAATAGAAGAACGGCTCGCCGCCATACTTGTTGCCGCCGCCACCCAGCGCGCCCTGATGGAGCATGCCGGGATATGCCGAGGTGGCGCCATTGATGTTGCCGCTGCTGTCATAGGTCGGCGTGCTGTTGGCCAGGCCTTGCAGGTACCACTGCACGCCGAACTCCAGCTGGCCGGTGAGATCCACCTCGAGGATGCGCATCTCGATCTGCACCTGCAGCGGCACATTGTCCAGGCGCTTGATGGCCTGCTCGATCTCGGCCCACTGCGACGGCCGCGCGCGCACCAGCAACTGGTTGTTGGAATCCACCGAGCCGATGCGGATGCTGCCGTCTTCGGAGGTGTATTGCGCGCCCGCGGCGTTGCTGTTGCCACCGTTGGCGTTGTTGGCATTGCCGAACGCGCCGGCCGCCCCGCCGCCGGTATTGCCGAAACTGCTGCCCGTGTTGCCGAAGGCATTGCCGGTACCGCTGGTGCCGCCGGTGGTTCCCAGGCCACCGGCGCTGCCGAAGCCGCCGCCGACGCCATTGACCCCGGTGCTGCTGCCGAAGCTGCCCGCGGTGCTGCCCATGCCGCTGGCCGAACCATTGGCATTCTCGTTGCTGCCCAGCGTATTGCTGGTAAGGCCGGGACCGACCTTGCCGTTGTTGGCGCCGCCTGCGCCACCGCCGTTGGTGTAGATCTGCGCCAGGTACTGCGCCAGGTCCGACGCCTTGATGTTGCGCACGTCGTACACGAACAGGTTGGGCTCGTTGCCGCCGCCGCGATCGATCTTGGCGACCCAGTCACCGACTTCCTGCAGGTAGTTGGGCTGCGTGCTGATCACCACCAGCGCATTGGTGCGTTCGATCGGGATGAAGCGCAGCATGCCGGCCAGCGGCGTATCGCCCTTCGGCCCGAAGATCTGGTCGAGCTGCGGCATCAGCTCGGCGACATTGGCGTGCTGCAGGCTGAACACACCCACCGACATGCCGCGCAGCCAGTCCACGTCAAAGGTGCGCACGGTGCGCTGGTAGTTGTCCAGTTCCGACGGCGTGCCGGAAAGCACGATCAGGTTGCGCGAGGCATCCACCAGCAGGATGGAATCGGCACGTGCGAACGGCTTGATCAGTTTCTGCATCTCGTTGGCCGAGATGTAACGCAGCGAGAACAGGCGCGCCTGCAGGCCGCCTTGAGGCGCCACTGCGTTGAGGCTGGGCACGAGGTTGCCGGCGACCGCGTCCTTGGCGGGCATCACCACGTAGTGGCCGTTCTGCATGACCAGCGCGTTGTTGGTCCAGGACAGCAGCGTCTCCAGGATGGGAATGGCCTGGCTGCTGTCCACCGGCTCGGCGGTGGAGAAGGAGATGTTGCCCTGCACGCCCGGCACGATGGTGTAGTTCTGCTTGAGCAGGTCGCCGAGGATGGCCTTGACCACCGCCTGCACCGGCTGGTTTTCGAAATTGAACGTCACCGCGCCGTCGCCGCTGGCGGCCTTGCGCGGCTGCGCCAGCCCGGTCGCACGGATGAACTGCCCGCTGCCGCTGTTGACGTCGGGACGCGGCACCACCGCATTTTCCGGCGTGTTGCCCGCGTTGAGCGGCAACGGTTGCGGCACGGGCTTCTCCGTTCCCGCCATCGCCTCGCGCTGTAGCGCTCCATCATCGTGCTGAGGCGGCAACGCCTGGCAGCCGGCCAGCCACATCGCCATGGCAAGCGTGCCGATGCGTTGAAGCCGCGGTGTGCGGTGGTGGGTCATGGCTCAGTGTGCTCCCTCGGGATTCGCTGCCTGCTGTTGGGCGCGACGTTTTTGGATGGCTTCTCGCAGCGCGCGCAGGCGATCGGCCTGCGTGCTGTTGGGTTGCTCGGGCGCCGTGTTGGCGCCGGCCGGCGGCGCACCTTGTGGCTTCACCGGGCCAATCATCATCTGCATGCCACCACCCGGCGCGGGCGACGGCTGGTTGTTGTTGGCGGCCTGCGCCGGTGCAGGTGGTGCCGGCGTGTTCTTGGGCATGTCGATCGGGGCGCCCGCGGGCAGCTCCAGCTCGGTGCGCCCGCTGGCCGATTCGAATACCGCCGCGCGTGGCTTCAGTTCGACCAGGCGCCAGCTGCCATCGGGCAAGGTTTCGCCCTGGCGCACGCGCACTTCGTGGTCACCGCTCTTGTCGTGCAGCAGCGCCATGTGCAGCGAGGGCGTGACGATGATGCCGGTGAGCTGCATGTCGCCCAGGCTGGCACCACCACTGGCGGTACGCAGGCTCGGCTTGCGATCGGGGCTGAACAACGGTTGCTGCCACACGGCGGAAAACTGCGCGAGCGGCACCGGCGGTGGCAATCCCTGATCGTGCGTTTCAGGCAACGGCGCAGCGGCGCGCGGCGCGCCCCAGCTGACCGTTCGCCCCACGCCCAGCAACAGCAGCAGAAGCACGATGCCGAACACGGCGGCAATGGCGCCGAGCGCGGGCGTCAGACGGCGTTGCGCGGCGGCGTTCATGGCGCCTCCTGCGATGCTTCACCGCCGGCGGTGCGCGGCTGGCGCACATAACCGGACAGGGTGAACTGCACTTCCAGCGGCGCGATGTTCTGTTGCAGCGCCGCCACCGGATTGCGGTAAATGCTGAGATCGTCGACGAACAGGTAGGGCGTGCCCTGCTCCAGGTCGTGCAGCGTCTCGGCCAGCGGCTGCACGTCGCAGCGCAGGCTGATGCTCACGGCCACCTTGCGATAGGGCTCGTCGGCAGCGGCCGGCGGGTTGGGTACAGGCATCTTCTGCGTCACGTCGCAGGCGCCGCCCGGATGGGCAGCCACCGCATCGACCACGCGCTGCATCAAGCCGGCTGCCGCCGCGTTCGGATCGTCCTCGGGAAGGAACGCATGGCTCGCCGCCTGGCCCGCACCCATCGCGGCGAGGCGCTGTTGCAGTTGCGGCTTCTCGGCGATGGCGGCCGCGAAGCGCGAGTGCGTATCGCGCAGATCGTCCATCTCGCCATGGATGGTGCGCAGCGGCGCCACGAACCACCAATGCAGCAACGCGAAGTATGCGATCACCAGCACCACCAGCAGAAGCAACACGGCCGCGATGCGGCTGTCGCGCGGCTTGAGCGCGGTCATCTTCATGGCATGCCCCCTGCCGGCGCAGGCTTGGGCTTGGCGTCAGCGGGTTTGCGCAGCTGCGCCACCATGTAGAAGCGCTCCTTGCCAGTGGAAGGGTCGACCTGGATGGTGCCCTGGAAATTGGCGTCGGTGATGACAGGCGAGCCCTTCAAGGCATCGACCAGGCGCGCCGCCTGCGGGCTCTGGCCCTGGAAACCGACCTGGCCGCTGTTGTCGATGCTCAGGCGCTCCAGCCATGCCGTGGTGGGCAGGCGCTGGCTGATGTCCTGCAGCACCGCCAGCGCGGACACCGTGCGCGCCTTGCGCTGCGCCAGGAAACCCGCAGCACCGGCATTGTCCTGCAGCTGCTGGCGCAACGAGGCTACCTGCTGCGCCTCGGCGCGCATGCCCTCCACCTCACTGCGCATCTGTTCCAGCGCGGCTTCCCGGTTGTGCAGGAATTGCAGCAGCGACAACACGAGCAGCACGATGGCCGCAGCGCCCAGCGCCAGGTTGAGTCGCTGCCGCGGGTGTTGCCGGCGCGGCACCTGGTCGGCCGGCAGCAGGTTCACGCAAAGGCGGTCGTTGCCGTTGGCCACGTCCACCGCATCGACCTGCAAACCCGAGGCGGCCAGGCGCGCGAGCAACGGGTCGAGCGTGGTGCGCGGCACCACCACCAGCTCCGCCGCGAAGCGGCCGGCGGGCGCGTTTGCACGCAGTTCGCGCACGTCGTAGCGCACCTGGTCGACGCGGAACGGCGTCTGCCGGTCCATCTCGAAGGCACCGATCTGCTGGAGATTGTCGCGTGCCGCCACCGGCAGGTTGAGCCGCGGCCGCAACACCTCATGGGCATGGAGGCACAGCGCGATGCGCAGGTCTTCGCGATCCACGCCACGCAGGGCATCGTTGAACGCCACCTGCTGGCTGGCCGCATCGAGTTGGCTGTTCCAGCGCGCCAGCGGATACATGTCGCCGGCACGGCGCAGCGTCCATTCGTCGCCATCGCACTGGAGCAGATGCCAGGCGAGGCCACCGCCGAAGCGCGTACGCCAGCGCGCGGGCAGCAGGGCGAAGAGTTCGCCGCGCCACCACGAAAGAAAGCGCGGCACCGGCGAGGCTCGCCATGCGCGGCGCATGCGATCCAGCTGCAGTTGCAACGGCTGCACGGCCCCAGAGTCTGTTTTCATAGGCCAAGTGCCTCGCGCCGGGATCTGTTTGCGCGCCGGACAAGGAAGAACGAAAGAGCGTACGTCGGTACGCGACTGGGTGATGACGTCGTCCTTTGGGCGGACAGGCCCGGCCCACAGCGTTGCGCGAGGCATTTGGCATACGAAAACAGACTCTTTGTCATTCCCCGTCTCCCTCCTGCCAACGCAGCACCGCGTAAGGCAACGCGCCCGGGCGAACGCCCTGTAATCGCACCGTCGCCCGCAGTATGGCGCGCGTGCCGTCTGCCAGCGTGGCCTCTGCGCGAATACTATGCGTTACTCCCTGCATCGCAGCCAGCGCGGGTTGCGGTGCGCCCGCAGCACGGGCCGCCACCAGGGCCTGCGCCTGCGGCGGCGTCATCCCGGGCACGGCCGCCAGCGCAAGCGGCTGCGCCGTGGTGGGGTCGGGGCTCTGCCGTCCGGACCACAGCGTGATCTGGGGCGCCAGCGTGCGGTACAACGCCGGCTGCATACCCACCACCATCTGCAGTTCTTCGATGCTGGCAAAGGGGCCGTGCCGCGGACCGTAGTCTCGTCCGGCCTGGGCGTACGCCGCATTGGGCACATTGCTCGGCGGCGCGGCACTGAACGTACGCCAGTCGACTACATTGCGGGTCAGCGACTGGGCATCGTTGTCGGCCATGCCGGCGGCCTTGAACAAGTTCTGCAATACATCGGGCGAGGCGGCGTTGAGGTCGACCTTGCCGTTTTCGCTGACGATGCTCACCTTGACCTTGGCGCCGTCGAATTCGAAGGGGTAGATGCGTCCGTCCGGCATCCAGCGCTGCTGCAGCTGCGGATCCTGCAGCGCATAGATCGCACGCATCACGCCAGCCTCGGCCGCGTAGTGCGCCTGGCTCTGGGCAAACTGGTAGCGGGCCTGCAGGCCTTCGGTACGCGCCAGCATCGCGTAGCCGCCGACGAGGATCGCCAGCAGCGTGCAGGCCCACAGCACCACCAGCAGGGCTACGCCGCGTTGTGTACGGTTCGGCGCGCGGCTCATTGCACGCTCCGACGCTGCAGTCCCTGCAGCAGATCGGTCTGGCCCTGCATGGCCGAGGCGTCCACGCGCAGTGGCGCGTCCAGCCGTGGCCACGCCGTGGTGCCGTCCAGCTCCAGCGCAATCCGCACGATGCGCGGCATGCTGCGGCTGCCATCCCAGTGGTCATGCCAGTCGCCCTGCGCCTGCTGCGTGTCCGCCGCGCGATAGCTGAAGCTGCCGCTGCGGATGTTGTCCACCAACACTTCGGGCTCGCCCAGCGGGCGCGGCGCACTGCCGTCTGGCGGCATCAGCGCGAAGCTCGCCTCCAGCCGCGAACCGCCCTTGCCGTTGGGCACCAGCTTCAACTGCTGCAGCTGCGGACCGAGTCGACCCAGGTACCCGGGCAGCGGCGCCACGAAGCGCAATTCATGGGCATCGCCGCTGAAGAACAAGGGATCACCCTTGTCGGTGTGGGCGATCGCCACCGCCCGCGCCTGCGCGAGTTCGCGTCGCAGGAACTGCTGCGCCGAGCGCACCTCGTCGAGTCGTTCGATCGCCGTCTCGCCCGAGCGCACCGCATGCGTGGCCGTGCGCACGCCGGAGTAGATGCCGAGCAGCAGCAGCGTGAACAAGGCAAGCGCGCCGAGCACTTCGAGCAAGGTGAATCCGTGCTCGCCCGATGACGCGCATGGACGGCGGGATGCCACACGCGTCGTGGTCATGGCGTTCCCGTCGCGGGAGGGCCGAGCAGACGCAGCGTGCTGAAATGCGCCGAGCGCTCGTGCAGGCGTGTGCCCCAGTAGACATCGAGATCGAGCTTCACCATGCGCATCGGATTCGCCGACAGCTCGGGTGTGGCCGGCTGTGCGGGCATCGATGCCTGTGGCGCGGTCCAGGGCGTCACCACCAGGCGCCAGCGGTAATGATCGTCGAAACGTCCTTCACTGTTGCCTGCGCGCAGCGGCGTGGTGATATCCACGGTGTCGAGCAGACTGCGCGCCCAGAGCGCCGCCTGGCTATGGTCGTCCGCGTTGCGCGTCAGCGCGATCGAGCCGCCGGCCACCTTGAGCAAGGCGCTGAACGCGATCGCCAGCAGCAGCGTGGCCGCGATCACTTCCAGCAGGCTGAAGCCACGCACGCGACGCATCATCGATGGCTGCTCACGTCGGCCACGCTCACCGCACCCGTAAGCCATGACACGCTGACCCGCCACTGGCGCTGGTTTCGCTGCAGCGTGATGTGCCCGCCGGTGGAACTGCCATCGGGGAAGAATCGGATGCGCCCGGTAGTGGCGTTGACCTGGTCTTCCTTCGCGCTGGTGATGCCGATGCGCATGCCCGACGGCAACCGCACCGTCTTGCCGTCATCGGCGCGATATGTGTTGGCGCGCGTGTCGACGGCAAAGGTGTGCTCGTTGCCATGCACGATGGCCTGCGTGCGCGTGGCGCGCAGCGCGGCGGCGAGCTCGCCGCTGGCCGCCGCCACGCGTGCGCTCGCCAAGCCCTGCGTCACCGATACCGCGACGGCGGCCGCCGCGATGCCGATCAGCAGGATTACGGCGAGCATTTCCAGCAAGGTAAAACCGCGCGGATGCCCGCCCGCCCGGATGCATCGGGCGGGGCCGGACACAACGCGCGGCCTCGGCGCCCGCATGTTTACTGCCAGTTGCCCACGTCGGCGCTGTAGCCATCGCCGCCGGGCTTGCCGTCCTGGCCGTAGAAGATCAGGTCGAAGCTGCCGTGGTCGCCCGGGTACTTGTAGCCAAACTCATGGCCCCACGGATCGTGCAGCTCCGATTCCTTCGCATACGGGCCCTGCCAGTTGCGCGCATTGGCGGGCTTGGTCATCAGGTCCTGCAGTTGCTGCGGCGGCGAGCCGTTGTCCAGCGCGTAGTTCTCGACCTTCTGGCTCAGCGTGGTGAGCTGCGCCTTGCCGGCACCGTACTTGCCCTTGTCCACGTTCTTGCCGACCTGGGTCACCACCACCGCGCCGATGATGCCGATCAACACGATCACCGCGAGCATTTCCAGCAGGGTAAAGCCGCGGTTGGCGTGATGAGGGCGGAGTGTCCGTTGTCGCATGGCGTACCTCGTGGTCGTTCGATGGAAAAGGGTCATTGGATATTGCTGGTAAGACTGAGCAGCGGCAGCAGGATCGCGGCCATGATGATCGCGACCATCACGGTCATCACGATGGTCAGCGCGGGCACCAGCGCGGCGAGCAGGCGATCGATCGCGCGGCGGCTCTCCAGCTCGAAGGTGTCGGCAACCTTCAGCAGCATGGTGTCGAGCTGCCCGGCCTCCTCGCCCACCTGCACCATCTGCAAGGCAAGACGCGGGAATCGCTGCGACTGCGCCAGTGCCAGACTGAGGCCGGTTCCGCCCTTCACCTGCTCGGCCGCCTGTTCCAGCGCCTCGTCGAGCGCGCGATTGGCGGTCACCTGGCGCGCGATGCCGAGCGCGGAAAGTAGCGGCACGCCGTTCTTGAGCAGAGTGCCGAGCGTGCGAGCGATGCGCGCCGTCTGGATCTTCAACAGCAGCGGACCGACCACGCGCATGGTGAGCAGGCGCGCATGCCACGCCAGCAGCATCGCCGGGTCGCGCAGCCGCGCACGCACGATCAGCACGCCCAGCACCAGCAGTATCGCCAGGGCCCACCACCAGTTCTGCAGCACGCTGCCGATGGCCAGCACGGCCTGCGTGATCCAAGGGATCGGCACCTGCATGTCTTCGAAGATCGGCACGAATTGCGGCACCACATAGGCCAGCAGCAACAGCAGCGAGCCGAGCACGCCGACCATCAGGAAGGCAGGGTAGATCAACGCATTGATGATGCTGCCGCGCAGTTGCTGCGATCGTTCCAGGTAATCGGCCAGGCGACGCAGCGTGTCCTCGAGCGAACCGCCCGCTTCGCCGGCGCGCACCAGGCTGATGTAGAGCTTGGGAAACACGCCGTGCTCGTCGTCCATCGCCTGCGACAGCGGCGTGCCGCCACGCACGCGATCGCGCACGCGTTCGATGAGCTGCTTTGCACGCTCGCCCTCGGGCAGATCCATGAGAATGCCGAGCGCGCGATCGAGCGGCTGTCCTGCGCCTAGCAGCGTGGCGAGCTGGTGAGTGAACTGCGCAAGCTGGTCGCCGGTGAACGGGCCGCGACGGAACAGCGCCGCAAGACCGCTGCCGCCGGTTTCCGCATCGGCGGCGCGCGCATCGAGCGGCGTATGACCCTGGTCCTGCAGGCGGCTGACCACCTCATCGAGGCTGGCGGCTTCCATCTGGCCCTGCAGCACTTCGCCCGACGCGGTGACGGCGCGATAGCGGAACTGGGTCATGGCGCGCTTCTCTTCCTATCCCTTTGGGGCGAAGCGAAGCTAGTCCCGTGGGAGAGAGGGCCGAGGTAAGGGGTCGGGGCTTGCGGGAACACAGCAAAGAGCGACGAGGCATTGGCGGATGCTCTCGCGAGCACCCGCACCTCACCCCAGCCCTCTCCCCGGAGGAGAGAAGGGGCAGTCTTCGCGGCATCAGCCTTCCTGCGTGACACGCAGCACCTCCTCGATGGTGGTGATGCCGGCCACGGCCTTGGCGATGCCGTCCTCGTACATGGTGCGCATGCCTTCGACGCGCGCGAGGCGTTCGATCTCTCCGGCATCGGCGCGCTGCATCACCATGCGGCGCAGCGGGTCGCTCATCACCAGGAATTCCATGATGGCCTGGCGCCCGCGATAACCGCTGGGATTGGCGGCGCTGCTGCCCGGCTTCCACAGGCGGATGGGACGCTCGTCGGTGTACTTGTGCAGCTCGAACTGTTCGATGACTTCGGGCAGCGCTTCATACGGCGTCGCCGTTTCCGGATCGAGGCGGCGCACCAGGCGCTGCGCGAGGATGCCGTTGACGGTGGAACCCAGCAGGTAATCCTCCACTCCCATGTCGAGCAGGCGCGTGATGCCGCCGGCGGCGCTGTTGGTGTGCAGCGTGGACAACACCAGGTGGCCGGTGAGCGCAGACTGGATGGCGATGCGGCAGGTTTCCAGGTCACGCATTTCGCCGATCATGATCACGTCCGGATCCTGGCGCACGATGGAACGCAGCGCACCGGCGAAATCCAGCCCGATCTGCGGTTTCACCTGGATCTGGTTGATGCCTTCGATCTGGTATTCGACCGGGTCTTCGACGGTGATGATCTTGACGTCGGGCGTGTTGATCTTCGACAGCGCCGTATACAGCGTGGTGGTCTTGCCCGAGCCGGTCGGGCCGGTGACCAGCAAGATGCCGTTGGGACGCTCGAGCACGTCGACGAAGCGTTGCTGGAAATTGCCGGTGAAACCCAACGAGGCGAAATCGAACACCACCGATTCGCGGTCGAGGATACGCATCACCACCGATTCGCCGAAGCTGGTCGGCACGGTGGAGACGCGAAGATCGAGCTCCTTGCCCTGCACGCGCAGCTGGATGCGGCCGTCCTGCGGCAGGCGGCGCTCGGCGATGTTGAGCT
Organism: Dyella jiangningensis; assembly: GCA_000632805.1. Lineage (GTDB taxonomy): Bacteria > Pseudomonadota > Gammaproteobacteria > Xanthomonadales > Rhodanobacteraceae > Dyella > Dyella jiangningensis. The sequence goes on from CP007444.1 coordinate 3,967,556, forward strand.
TGGCCATGATCTTGACGCGCGAGATCACCGCGGCGGTGGAACTGGCCGGCGGCGCCTCCACTTCGTGCAGCACGCCGTCGATGCGGTAGCGCACCTTCAGGCGGTTCTCGAACGGCTCGATGTGCACGTCGGATGCGCGCTGCTCCACCGCACGCTGCAGGATCAGGTTCACCAGGCGGATCACCGGCGCCTCGGAGGCGAGGTCGCGCAGGTGTTCCACGTCGTCTTCCACGGCGGCGCTGCCGTCGAGGTTCTCCACGATGGTGCCCATGGCCGAACGGCCGGAGCCGTAATAGCGCTCGATCAGGTCGTCGATTTCCGAACGCAGCCCGATGCGCAGCGACACCGGACGCCCCGCCGCCAGCTGGATCGCCTGCAGCGGGTACGGATCGGCCGGATCGGAAACGGCCAGCGCCAGGTCGTCCTCGCCCACGCGCACCGGCACCACGTGCTGCTGCTTGAGGAAGCGCGCGGAGATATCGAGTTCCGTGGGCGGCAGCTCCGGCGCTTCGCGGGCGACCAGCAGAGGTGTCTGCAGCAGTTCGGACCAGGCCTCGGCCAGGTCGCGCTCGGACACCAGGCCGAGGCGGGCCATGAGCGCGGTGAGCGTGCCGTCGGGCGATTCCTCATGGAGCCGGCGCGCACGCGCGAGATCCGTGTCCTTCAGGCGCCCACGGGAGACCAGCAGCGCACAGACCGCCGCTTCGCGGCCATCCATCGCCGCCGCCTCCTCGTTGGCCGCCGGCTTTGCGACTGCCGACATGCGTCACCCCGCTTCAATCCAGTGCACAGGTACAGGTGTCGCCCCCGAAACGCCACCCGTGAGAGCGCCATTGGTAGCACACCCGTTGTCTGCCGCGCGAGCACGGTTCCTCACCGAACACCCTAAATTCCGACCGCGTGCAGAGCGTCACGTTCAATCCGCCGGAGGCTAGGCAGGCCACATGACGGTAGCCTTGCGAACGCGCCGGTCATTCAGCGCCAGGTCGGCCCCGCCGGCCCGCGATATTTTGCGGCATGCCGGCCACGGGGTTTGCCGCCGGGCCGCCGGCTGGGACAATGCGTGCTTTGTCCTGTCCCTTTCGGCCCATGCAACTGATCGATATCGGCGCCAACCTCACCCACGAGTCGTTCCACCACGACTTCGACGACGTGCTCGCGCGTGCCCACGCCCATGGCGTCACACGCCTGATGGTCACCGGCGCCTCGCGCGACGGCAGCACGCATGCGCTGGCGCTCGCACAGAAGCACCCGGGCGTGCTCTACGCCACCGCCGGCGTGCACCCTCACCACGCCATCGACTACGACGACGCCACCGACACCCTGCTGCGCGAACTGGCGACGCACGAGCAGGTCCGCGCCGTGGGCGAGACGGGCCTGGACTACAACCGCAACTATTCGCCACGCGACGTTCAGCTCGCGGTGTTCGAACGACAGCTGCAGATCGCCGTGGACGTGCGGAAACCCGTGTTCCTGCACCAGCGCGATGCGCACCACGACTTCATAACGCTGCTGCGCCGCTACCGCGAGAGGATTCCTGGCGCGGTGGTGCACTGCTTTACCGATACCGGCGAGGCCATGCGCGACTACCTCGAGCTGGATTGCCACATCGGCATCACCGGCTGGATCTGCGACGAGCGACGCGGCACCCACCTGCGCGAGCTGGTCAAGGAGATTCCCGCCCACCGCCTGATGATCGAAACGGATGCGCCCTACCTGCTGCCACGCACGGTACGCCCGCAACCGGCGCACCGGCGCAACGAGCCGATGTATCTCAGGCACATCTGCGAAGAGATCGCGCGCGACCGCGGCGAACCGGTGGAGGTCACGGCGGCGAACAGCACTGCGACGGCAGCAGCGTTCTTCAAGCTCGCCTGAGCCTTCTTCTGTAGGAGCGCACCTAGTGCGCGAAAAGCCTGCGAAGCGTTGAAGCTGCCTCTCTCATCGAAACACAGAGAGAACACCCCTGCGCCGCGGTCGCGCACAGGGTGCGCTCCTACAGCGAACAAGGTGCGTCACCGCAACATGGGGAACTCATTTGTGGGAGCGCACCCTGTGCGCGACCGCGGCGCGACGATGTTCCTCTTTGGAGGTTTGTCGCGAGACGGGACGACCGCTACGTAGGCCTGTCGCGCACAGGGTGCGCTCCCACAGTTCAACGCGGGGCATCACCCGATGACGCGCGTCTCGCCCAACCCCAACCCATCCAGCGCATACGGCCCGACCCTCTCTCGGATCAGCCGCAGGGTGGGAAACCCCACCGCTGCCGTCATGCGCCGCACCTGGCGGTTGCGGCCTTCGCGCAGGGTGATGCGCAGCCAGCTGGTGGGTATGAGCTTGCGGAAGCGCACGGGCGGATCGCGAGGCCACAACCACTCCGGTTCCGCGGCGTGCTCGGCGCCGGCAGGCAGGGTCGGCCCGTCGTTGAGCGTCACGCCGCGACGCAGGGCGGCGATGGCGTCGTCGGTGATCTGGCCGTCGACCTGCACGAGATAGGTCTTGGGCTCCTTGTGCCTCGGGTCGGTGAGCTTGTGCGCAAGCGCACCGTCATCAGTGAGCAGCAGCAGGCCCTCGCTGTCGTGGTCGAGGCGTCCGGCGGCGTACACATCCTTCTGGCGGACGTACTCGGCCAGCGTGGGTCGGCCATCCGGATCGCGGAACTGGCAGAGCACGCCGTAAGGTTTGTTGAGCGCGATGAGCATGCGGAACCAATCCGCGCGCCTCACTCGGCGCGCGGTCTTGCGTGGGCGTTATGGCGAGGATGCCGCAGCGGGCTTCACGAAGCGCAGCGTCATGCGGTCCGATTCGCCGATCGCCTGGTATTTCGCCTTGTCCTGCTCGCCCAGCGTCAAGGTGGGCGGCAAGGTCCACACGCCCTTGGGGTAGTCCTTGGTGTCCTTGGGGTTGGCGTTGATCTCGCTCTTTTCCTCGAGCGTGAAGCCCGCATCGGTGGCGAGCTTCACCACGTAGTCGGTGGGCAGATAGCCGCTGTCCTTCACCGCATCGATGCTGGCGTTGTCCGCCGCGCGATGGTCGACCACGCCGAGCACGCCGCCGGGACGCAGCGCAGCGAAGAACGCCTTGAACATCAGCGGCGCCGTATCGGCTTCCACCCAGTTGTGCACGTTGCGGAAGGTCAGCACCACGTCGGCCGAACCGGGCGCGCCGAGCACCGGCGCCTTGGGATCGAACTCCAGGATCTGCGCCTTGCCGTAGTGCGCAGCGTCGGCCGCGAACTTGGCTTTCAGGCCCGTCTTGTCCCGGCTGGCCTCACCGTCGCCCGAAGGCTTGGCGATGGCGGCGATGTAATGCCCGTTGTCGTGCAGCAGCGGCGCCAGCACTTCGGAGTACCAGCCGCCGCCCGGGGTGATCTCGATGACCGTCTGGTCGGGACGCACACCAAAGAACTGCAGCGTTGCCTTCGGGTGGCGATACGCGTCGCGCGCCTTGTGCTCCGGCGAGCGCCAGTCGCCGGCCAGCACCTGGTCGAGCTTCGTCGCGGTGAAGTCGCTGGCCGTGGTCGGCGGCACCAGCCCGCCCGACGGCTGGTCCTGCACCTGCGCATTGGCCGGCGTGGAACTGTTGCTGCACGACGCCAGCAGCACGGCTGCCAGCCCCAGGATGACACGGCTTTTCATCGATGACCCCTAACAGAAAACGTCAAAATGGCGTGTAGAGCATAGCGACCCCAGCTTGCCGGCCACTACGTATACAAATGGTGGATGGACAAAAGAAAGGCATGCCTCTGCGGCGAGCAGAGCATGGCAAGCTGGAGGCAGGCTTTCTCGCATGCCGCTCGCTGCCGGTTGTAGGAGCGCACCCAGTGCGCGACCGCGGCGCAACGGTGTTTCCTCTATTCCAGTCGATGGCGTCGCCGCTTCGTAGGCTATCGCGCACTTGGTGCGCTCCCTACAAAAAAATTGGGGGAGTGGCGCTAAGCCGTAGCGCGTGCAGCCAGCGACATCGTCTCCGAATACTTGCCTGCCTCGCACAGCAACCATTCGCGGAAGATACGCAGGCCCGCGTGGTCCCTTGCGTGCTCGGGATACACGAGAAAATACGCCTCCGGAATCTGCTGGTAGCGATCGCCCAGCACCGTGAGCAAACCGGCCTCGACCAGTGGCCGCGCCATCACCATGCGTCCCAGCGCGACGCCCATGCCTTCGAGCGCGCCACGCTGCAGGGCGTCGGTGTTGTCGAAATGCGCGACATAACGGCCCGGTGGTTGCCCGCCGGTGGCGGCGAACCAGTCGGGCCAGCGATCGCCCGGGTCGCCCAGCAGCGGCCACTGCGCAAGGTCGGTGGGATCGGCATCGCCCATGCGCGCCAGCAGCGCCGGCGAAGCCACCGGCGCGATCCACTCGCCGAACAGGCGCTCGGTGACCAGGCCTGGCCAGGGCCCACGGCCGTAGCGCATGGCCGCATCCACCGGATCGCGCTCGAAATTCACCAGCTCCACGCTCGACTGCAGGTTGAGCTCCAGCTCCGGATGCGCGGCGACCAGACGCGCCAGACGCGGCACCAGCCAGCTCGACATCACGCCGGGTATCGCGCTCAGCGTCAGCGCGTTCTCGCGCCGACAGCGGAAACCCGCCATGGCGCGGTCGATGCCATCGAAATGATGCCCCACCGCCTCCATCAGGCGACGCCCTTCGGCGGTGAGCTGCACGCCGCGAGGCCCGCGTTCGAACAGGCGGCGCTCCAGCCGCTGCTCCAGCTGACGCACCTGATGGCTGAGCGCGCTCACGGTGAGGTTGGCCTGCTCGGCGGCGCGCGACAGGTTGCCCAGCCGGGCCACCTGTACGAACTGTTGGAGGAGATCCAGCGAGACACGTCCCATTTGAATTTCCCTCAAGTCTGGCTTGCGAATATATCGCTTTTTCGCCCGATGAGAGACGCCTATGTTGAGCGCCTGACGACATGACGGGAGGATGTCATGAGCTCGCTCTGGACGAATCTGCTGTTCATGCACGGCCATATCACCGATCCGGCGCTGGCACGTCGGCTCGCTGAGGTGCCGAAATCGCCTTCGCGGCCCTCCGGCAAGCGCCAACGTACCGAAGCGGCAGCGACGGGCGCGCAGCGTAAGACCTCCTCACACGCACCCTTGCCGCAAGGCGGCTGTGCCTGACGAATGTCCCTGCGGTACCGAGCGGCGCCGCCTCTGATGAGGCGGCGCCGCTGACGGTCAGGGTGCGCCCGCTGGGACCTTCACGCTGACCGGCGTGCCCAGGTCCTCCGACGAGCGGCCTTCGACCACGCTGTAGTCGCCGCCGCGGATCACCCAGCCATGCCTGGCCGGATCGAAATCGGCCAGCAGGCGCTTCTCCAGCGGAATATCCAGCTCGCGCTGTTCTCCCGGCTTGAGCGACACCTTGGCGTAACCGGCCAGGCGCCTTGCCTTGGCGCCGGGCACCTGCACGTAGACCTGTGCCACATCCGCACCCGCGCGCGAGCCGGTGTTGCGCACGGTCACCGAGGCGTGCAGCTGGCCATCGCGCGTGGCGACCTTCAGCGGGCCATGCTCGAACGTCGTATACGACAAGCCGTAGCCGAATGGGAACAATGGCTTGAGTCCGCGCGACTGCAGCCAGCGATAACCGACGTCCGCACCATCGATGTTGTAGTCGACCGACTCCGGCGGCGTGCCGCCCATGACACCAGGTATTTCCGCACGCGGCAGCTGCGAGGCGTCGCGCACCCAGCTCATCGGCAGGTGGCCCGATGGGTTCACCTTGCCCGACAGCAGGTTGGCGATGCCGTTGCCCGCATCGCCACCGGGATACCAGACTTCGAGCACCGCGCCGACCTGGTCGAGCCAGGGCAGCTGCACGGGCGCATTGTTTTCCAGCACCACGATCGTGCGCGGATTGGCCTTCGCCACCGCTGCCACCAGCGCGTCCTGTCCGTCGGGCAGCGCCAGGTCGGGTGCGTCCACCGATTCGGCCGACCACTTCTGCACGAACACCACCGCCACCTGCGACTTCGCGGCGAGCGCCGCAGCCGCCGCCACATCGTTGCCGTTGGCGTATTGCACGTTCGCCTTCGGCGCCATGGTGCGGATGGCCTTGAGCGGCGGATACGGGTGATACATCACCGGGCCCGGCCACGTGGTCGGTGCCAGTCCCGGCACGGCATTGCCGCCCATCGCCGTCACCAGTGACGAGCCGCCACCGGCCAGCACGCCCTTGTCCGCGTGCGCGCCGATCACTGCCACCGATTCCAGCTTCGCGAAGTCGAGCGGCAGCAGGTTGTTGTCGTTGCGCAACAGCACCGCGCCCGCCTCCAGCGTCTCGCGTGCGACGGCGAGGTTGGCCTTGCTGTCGATCGGCGCTTTCTTCGCCGGATGCTCGAACACGCCTGCGGCGAACATGCTGCGCAGGATGCGCTGGACCATGTCGTCGATGCGCGCCTGCTTCACCTCGCCCTTGGCGAGCGCCTGTCGCAGCGGCGCATCGAAATACACTTCCTTGTCGAACACTTCGCCCGCCGATTCCTGGTCGAGGCCGGCGTTCACCGCCTTGGCCGCGCTGTGCGCGCCACCCCAATCGGACATCACGAAGCCCGGATACTTCCAGTCGCGCTTGAGCAACTGGTTCATCAGGTAGTCGTTCTCGCAGGCCCAGTCGCCGTTTACCTTGTTGTACGAGCACATCACCGAGCCGGGCTTGCCGCGCTCGATGGCGATCTCGAAGGCGAGCAGGTCCGATTCGCGCATGGCCTTCTCGCCGATCTGCACGTTGATGGTGTTGCGCGCGGTTTCCTGGTCGTTCAACGCGAAGTGCTTTATGGTGGAAATCACGTGCTGGCTTTCGATGCCACGGATCGCCTCGGCCACGATGGTGCCGGCAAGCAGCGGATCTTCGCCCGCGTATTCGAAGTTGCGGCCGTTGCGCGGATCGCGCATCAGGTTGATGCCGCCGGCCAGCAGCACGTTGAAGCCCTTGTTGTGCGCTTCGCCGCCGATCATCGCGCCACCACGATAGGCGACCTTCGGATCCCAGCTCGCCGCAGTGACCGGACCGGCCGGCAGCGGCGTTGCGCTGTCACCGGGGCGCATGCGGTCGGAACTCGCCACACCCAGGCCCGCGTCGCTTTCTTCCAGCGCGGGAATGCCCAAACGCTCGATCGGCGGCACATAACCTGCCGACGCGATGGCTCCCTTGGGGAACGGCTTGTCGGAAGGACGATCCGGGCCGGCGTAGTAGCTGCGGATCAGCTGGAACTTCTCGTCCTGCGTCATCTGCGCCACGAGCAGCCTGGCGCGCGCGTCTGCCGACACCGTTGCGTCGCTCCACGGCCGCGCATTGCCCTGCTGAGCCGCCGCCACGCCCATCCACGTGCACAAACCCATCACGATCGCGCACCGCAATGCACCCATCGCCTTGACCTTCATTCGCGTTCCTCCGCTGTTGGCATGGCTACGCGCTCGCCTCGGCATCACGGAGGTGGCGCGTATACTTCGGCCTCTCGATTTATCGAGTATGCACGAAGCCCGCAGCCCATTCACCGCATACGGAGCACATTCATGAATCTTCGCCCCCTTGGCCGCTCATCGCTTTCCGTCGCACCGCTTGCATTCGGCGGCAACGTGTTCGGCTGGAGCGTCGATGAGCAGCGCTCGTTCGAGCTGCTGGATGCCTTCGTCGATGCCGGCTTCAACCTCATCGATACCGCGGACGTCTATTCGGCATGGGTGCCTGGCAACCGCGGCGGCGAATCGGAGACCATCATCGGCAAGTGGCTCAAGCGCAGCGGCAAGCGCGACAAGGTGGTGATCGCCACCAAGGTGGCCAAATGGGCGGAGCATCCGGGCCTCTCGCCGATCAACATCAACCAGGCCGTGGAAGGCTCGCTCCAGCGACTGCAGACCGACTATATCGACCTGTACCAGGCGCACGAGGATGACGCCACGGTGCCGCTGCACGAAACACTGGGCGCATTCGGCAAGCTGATCGAGCAGGGCAAGGTTCGCTTGATCGGTGCGTCGAACTATGGCGCCGACCGCTTCGGCGAAGCCTTGAAGGTATCGGCCGAACATGGCCTGCCGCGCTACGAAACGCTGCAGCCCGAGTACAACCTGGTGACCCGCAAGGGCTACGAAAAGGAACTGGAACCGCTGGTCATCGCCGAGAACATCGGCGTCATCAACTACTACGCGCTGGCCAGCGGCTTTCTCACAGGCAAGTACCGCAACGAGGACGATCTGGCCAAGAGCGCGGCGCGCGGCGGATCGGTTCGCAAGTATCTCCATGCGCAGGGGCTTGGCGTGCTTGCCGCGTTGGATACGGTAGCCAAGACGCACAACGCGACGCCCGCGCAGGTGGCGCTGGCATGGTTGATCGCCCGGCCGAGCGTGACGGCGCCGATCGCGAGCGCGACGAGCATTCCTCAGCTGAAAGAGCTGTTCGGGGCGGTGGAGCTGCAACTCGGCAAGGAAGAGATCGCGTTGCTGGATAAGGCGAGTGCCTGATTGATGTATTGAGGCGGGTTGGATCGCGCACTGGGTGCGCTCCTACAGGGACGCGTTTTTGTAGGAGCGCACCCAGTGCGCGATTCCCGCTCCCTCAGGGCTGCGCCGGTGCCGCACCTTCCGCATCGCTGCCATCCGGCGCTTCCACCTGATAGCCCTTCGCCTTCAGCCGCGCGATCAATCCATGCGGCGACAGCAGCTCCTCCATCGGCAACATCGCGAAGGTCTGCGCATTGGCATTCAACGCCTGCTCGGCAGCTTCCATCCAGATGCCTTCGGCCTTCTGCTTCACGTCGCTGAAACCCAGCTGCTTGGCGAAGCCGGCCTCGGTCACCGCGGCGATGCACGCTTCGCGCTGGTCGTTCATCGGCAGGCTGCGCAGCAGGTCGATATCGCCGGTGGCCCAGGCGTTGGCGCGTTCGGTGATGCGGCCGAGATCGCGTTCCACCGTATCCAGCGTGCGGCCGAAGCATTCGCGGTCATCCATGGGCGACGACTTGAAGGTCTTCACCGCATCGCGCGGCTGTTCCACCAGCATGGTGTAACGCGCAGTCACGAACTTCACGTTGTGCTTCTTGGCGAGATTGCGCACGGTGTCCTTCACGCCGCCGGAGGCCGTCATGCCGTGGCGCTTGATCGCCTTGTCGTACAGTTCCACCGCCGCGAAGATCGGCCGCCACTCCTCGATGCCGCGGTCGCTGCCGATGTACTGCTGCTTGAGCGTCAGCCAGCGCGCGTAATCGGGCGCCGGCACCACCTGCTGCAACTTCTGCCCATCGGGGTTCTTGCGAGCACCGATCAGCGACGGCAGCAGGAACAGCTTGCCGAAGAAATTCGTCTTGGGCTTGAGCGCAATGGACGGCGGCCCGAGTACTTCCTGCGAGCTGGCGATGGTCTGTTCCACGTCGTTCGTCTTCCACTGCATGCGGTCGGGCAGCGGCGACAGCGTGCCGAGCACCCACATCACGTGATCGCCCTTGCTCACGCGCCACAGCCCAGGCCCTGGCTGCTCACCGCTGACCGTCACCGCTTCGAGATTGGTGACCTGCGAGGTGGATGCGGCTGGCGCCGGCGCATCCTGCGCGCTGGCCGGCAAGGTAAAGGCCAGCATGAGGATGGTGGCGCCGAGGAGGCGACGACGCGGCTGACGAAGAACAGTGGGGTCCATCGAATGGGTTCCTTGCTTGGGGCCGCTTTGTGACCATCATGAAACAGCGCGGTTCCGCGCGCCTCGTTGCCGTGTTCAGTGAACCAGGGCGTGACCCGCCAGCGTCGCCGCCACGCACCACAGCACTGCCACCCACGCCGGCTGGCGCGCCACTACCAGCATCAAGAAGCCGCACGCGGTAATGAATACATCCGCCCAGCTATGCACCGCGCCGGTCCATACTGGATTGTAGAACGCCGCCGCCAACAGGCCGACCACTGCGGCGTTGATGGCCGCGCCCACGCGCACTGCCTCCGGGCGCGCGGAAAGCCGTTGCCAGAACGGCAGCACGCCGCTCAGCAACAAAAAGCCCGGCAGAAAGATCGACAACAATGCGACCATCGCGCCCGCTGCACCACCCTCTCCGCCAAACATGCGACTGCCCAGGTACGCCGCCAACGAGAACATCGGGCCGGGCATCGCCTGCGCCGCGCCATAGCCAGCGAGAAAGCTGCCCTCGTCGACCCAGCCCCGCGCGACCAAGACCTGACGCAGCCACGGCAGCACCACATGGCCGCCACCGAAGACCAGCGCACCCGCCCGATAGAACGCGGCGCCGATCTGCATCAGCGGATGGCCGTCCGCCGCGATGACGAAGGCCGCCAACAGCAGGAAGCCATAGCAGGCGAGCAATAACGTTGCCGCGCGCATCCCATAGCCAGGTGAAGGGGTCACCTCACGATGCGGCATCACGCTGCGGCACAACCAAGGCGACACCACTGCCGCGACCGCGATCACCAGTAACTGCAACCAGGCCGACGGCTGCCACAGCAACACCACGGCGGCGGTGATCGCTAGCAAGCGTCGCGGCATGTCGGGCGCCAATGATCGCCACATGCCGAGCACACCCTGCGCCACCACCACCACGGCCACCAGCTTCAGGCCATGCAGCAGCGACTGTCCCCATGGACCGTTGAGATAGGGCGCCCACCACGCAAAGGCGAACATCAGCAAGGCCGAGGGCAAGGTGAAGCCCACGAACGCCGCCAGCGCACCGCGCCAGCCCGCGCGCTGCAGGCCAATCGCAAAACCCAGCTGGCTGCTCGCCGGCCCCGGAAGAAACTGACACAGCGCGAGCAGCTGCGAGAAGTGCGCATCATCGAGCCAGCGCCGCTGCTCGACGAAGGCGCGGCGGAAATAGCCCAGGTGCGCGATGGGGCCACCGAAGGAGCGCAGGCCGAGCGAGAGGAAGGCGAGGAAGACTTCGCCCACGCGGCGCGGCGGTGTTTCGATGTCGTTCGGCGATGCGCTCATGCGCGCAGCCTAGCGCAGTGATGCGACAGGTGGATGCATTGGCAGCGAAGCCTTCTGTGGGAGCGCACCCTGTGCGCGACAAGCCGATGGAGCGACACATTCAAGCGCTGCGGTCGCGCACAGGGTGCGCTCCCACAACAACATCGCGTCCGCCGGAAAGAAAGAAGGCCGCTTTCGCGGCCTTCTTCAAACCACTTACGCGCTTTCGACCAATCAACCCAGCGATGCCAGCGCATCGTTGAACGTCTTGCTCGGGCGCATCGCCTTGCTGATCAGGTCCAGGTTCGGGTGGTAGTAACCCTGGATATCCACCGCCTTGCCCTGCGCACCGTTCAACTCGCCGACGATCTTGTCCTCGTTCTCGGTCAGGACCTTGGCGAGCGGTGCGAACTTCGCCTTGAGCTTGGCGTCGTCATTCTGCTCGGCCAATGCCTGCGCCCAGTACATGGCAAGGTAGAAGTGGCTGCCACGGTTGTCGAGCTCACCGACCTTGCGTGCCGGCGACTTGTTGTTGTCGAGGAACTTGCCAGTGGCCTGGTCCAGCGTCTTGGCCAGCACGCGGACATCGGCGTTGTCATAACGGTTGGCCAGGTGTTCCAGCGATGCGGCCAGCGCGAGGAACTCGCCCAGCGAATCCCAACGCAGGCAATCCTCTTCCAGGAACTGCTGCACGTGCTTGGGCGCCGAACCGCCCGCACCCGTTTCGAACAGGCCGCCACCAGCCATCAGCGGCACGATGGAAAGCATCTTGGCGCTGGTGCCCAGTTCCATGATCGGGAACAGGTCGGTGAGGTAGTCGCGCAGCACGTTGCCGGTCACCGAGATGGTGTCCTGGCCCTTGCGGATGCGCTCCAGCGCGTGGCGCGTGGCGTCCACCGGCGACAGGATGCGGATGTCCAGGCCGGTGAGGTCGTGGTCCTTGAGATAACGCTCGACCTTGGCGATCACCTGCTTGTCGTGCGCACGATTGGTGTCGAGCCAGAACACCGCCGGCGTGTTGCTGAGGCGCGCGCGAGTGACGGCGAGCTTCACCCAGTCCTGGATCGGCGCGTCCTTGGTCTGGCACATGCGCCAGATATCGCCGGCTTCCACCGGCTGTTCCAGCAGCACGTTGCCGGCCTCGTCGATCACCTTCACCACGCCGTCGGCGGCAATCTGGAAGGTCTTGTCGTGCGAGCCGTATTCCTCGGCAGCCTGCGCCATCAGGCCCACGTTAGGCACGCTGCCCATGGTCGACGGATCGAACGCGCCATTCGCCTTGCAGTCCTCGATCACCACCTGGTACACGCCGGCGTAGCTGCGATCGGGGATCACCGCCTTGGTGTCCTGCAGCTTGCCTTCGGTGTTCCACATCTTGCCGGAGTCGCGGATCATCGCCGGCATCGAGGCGTCGACGATCACGTCGCTGGGCACGTGCAGGTTGGTGATGCCCTTGTCGGAATTGACCATCGCCACGGCCGGACGCTTGACGTATTCGGCCTTGATGTCGGCGAGGATCTCGTCCTGCGTGGCCTGCGGCAGCGAGCCAAGGCGCGCGTACAGGTCACCGATGCCGTTGTTCGGCTCGAAGCCCACGCTCTTCAGCGCGTCGGCATGCTTGGCCAATACGTCCTTGTAGAACTCGTTCACCACCACGCCGAACATGATGGGATCGGAGACCTTCATCATGGTGGCCTTCAGGTGCAGCGAGAACAGCACGCCCTGGTTCTTGGCGTCCGCGATCTGCGCGTCGATGAAAGCGGCCAGCGCCTTGCGGCTCATCACGGCGGCGTCGATGATCTCGCCGTCCTTCAGCGCGGTCTTTTCCTTGAGCACCTTGCTCGTGCCGTCCTTGCCGAACCACTCGATCCTGACGTTGGTGGCCTTGGCGACGACGGTGGACTTTTCGCTGCCGTAGAAGTCACCGCCGTCCATGTGGGCGATGTGCGACTTCGAATCCTTGCTCCACGCGCCCATCTTGTGCGGATGCTTGCGCGCGTAGTTCTTCACCGAGAGCGGCGCGCGGCGATCGGAATTGCCTTCGCGCAGCACCGGGTTCACCGCGCTGCCCTTCACCTTGTCGTAGCGCGCCTTGACGTTCCACTCGCTGACGTCCTTCGGATCTTCCGGATAGTCCGGCAGCGCATAGCCCTGCGACTGCAGCTCCTTGATCGCGGCCTTCAGCTGCGGCATCGAGGCGCTGATGTTGGGCAGCTTGATGATGTTGGCATCCGGCGTGGTCGCCAGCTGACCCAGTTCGGCCAGGTCGTCGGCGATCTTCTTGTCGTCGGGGAGGATGTCCGGGAACTGGGCGATGATGCGGCCGGCCAGCGAGATGTCGCGCGTTTCGACGGCGACGCCCGCGGTGGCGGTGAAGGCTTTGACGATCGGCAGCAGCGACTGCGTGGCGAGGTACGGCGCTTCGTCCGTGAGCGTGTAGATGATCTTCGGCGTATTCGACATTGTTGCTATGACCTCGCTGGCATGACCTGGATGGCGGGCGCCGAGGCGCCCCGCGCGGACGCAAGATTCGTCCTGACCGGTCGACATGGGGTCGGAAGCCGCGGACGAAAGCCCCTCATTGTCACGATTTCGGCCAGACGGGGAAAGCGCGCCGGGCCCCGATGCGCGAACGTATGGAGATTCAGGCGCTTAGCCTTTTCTCTTCTCTTGTGGGAGCGCACCCTGTGCGCGACCACCTGACGGAGCGATGCGCTGCCGTTCCGCGGTCGCGCACAGGGTGCGCTCCCACAAGGGACGCTTTATGGGGTCAGACCGCCTCGCCCGCCGGCAACCGCTTGGGCTGGCGACGCCTCGCCCGCCAGGCGCTGAAGCGATCGGCCAGGCACGAGAAGATCACGTAGAGCGCCGGCGTGCTGAGCAGGGTCAGGCTCTGCGAGATGATCAGGCCGCCGATGAGCGCGATACCCAGCGGACGACGCAGGTCGGAACCTTCGCCCAGGCCCACCGCGATCGGCACCGCGGCGAGGATGGCCACCATGGTGGTCATCATGATCGGGCGAAAACGCACCATGCACGCCTCGTAGGCCGCATCGAACGCGTTGAGGCCGCGCTCGCGTCGAGCCACCAGCGCGAAGTCGATCATCATGATCGCGTTCTTCTTCACGATGCCGATCAGCAAGACCAGGGCGATCTGCGCGATCACCGAAAGCTCGGTGTCGGTGATCCACAGCGCGAGCAGCGCGCCTACGCCCGCGGCGGGCAGCGTGGAGAGGATCGTCACCGGATGGATAAGGCTTTCATACAGCATGCCGAGCACGATGTAGACCACCACCACGGCACCGAGCAGCAACCACAGCATTCCGCTCTGCGATTGCTGGAATCGGCGGAAGTCACCGCCGACGTTGATGCGGATGTCGCCCGGCAGCCGCATCTGCTTGCCGGTCGCCTGGATGATCTCCAACGCCTCGCCCATGCTCACGCCCGGCGCGAGATTGAAGCTCACGCTCATCACCGTGTACTGGTTTTCGTGCGTGATCTGCGTGGGCGCGAGGCCGGCTTGCTGGTGGGCGAACGCGGTGAGCGGCACCATCGCGCCGCTGTTGCTCTTCACGTACACCGCATTGATCGCTGCAGGCGTGGCCGTCTGGTTCGGCAACGCGTTGACCACCACCTTGTACTGGTTGAGGTCCGAATAGATCGTGCTGATCTGGCGCTGGCCGAACGCGTTGTAAAGCGCACCATCGATGGTACCGATGCCCACGCCCAGGCGTGCGGCCTTGTCGCGGTCGATCACGATGTTCTGCTGCAGGCCGGCGTCGTCGATGTCGCTGCCGACATCCTTGAGCTTGGGATTTTTCTTCAGCTCGGCCACCAGCTTGGGGATCCATGCCTGCAGCTCGTCGGAGTTGTCGCCCTGCAGCGACACGTCATATTGCGCGCCCTGGCTGGAACCGCCGCCACCGAAACTCGGCAGGTCCTGGATCGGGCGCAATCGCACGTTGAGGTCGGGGTAACGCGCGGCCTTGGCACTGAGGCGGCCAAGCACGGTGAACGTGTCGTCCTTGCGGCCCTGCGCGTGGGTCTTCAACTCGATGTCGAAGGTGCCGGCTGCACCCTGGCGGCTGCTTCCCAGGCGGGCGCCCACGCGGGCCACGTCGTGGTCCTTCAGCAGCATGTCGATCAGCCGCTGCTGCCGTTCGCGCGCATCCTGAAACGACACCGTGGCGCCGGAGGTCGCACGACCACGGATCAAGCCCGTGTCCTGCGTTGGGAACAAGCCTGTCTTCACCATGCCGAACAGGAATACGGTCGCCACGATCAATGCCAGCGGCGTGAGCGAGAACGCCAGCGCGTGCTTCAATGAGAACCTCAGCGCGCGCGAGTAAAGACCGATCAGCCCGGACTGGAACTTGTCCAGCGCCACGCCGATGCGCGTGGTCGGCTTCACGGAATCGTGGCCGACCAGGAACTGCCCGCACAGCGAAGTGGTGAGCGTCAGCGAGACCAGCGCCGAGACCATGATGGCGGCCACCAGCGTGATGGTGAACTCCTTGAAGAACAGGCCGGTGATGCCGCTCATGAACAACAAGGGGATGAACACGGCCACCAACGATGCGGTGATCGACACGATGGTGAAGCCGATTTCCTTCGCGCCAGCCAGCGCCGCCTGCATGCGCGTCATGCCCTGGTCGATGTGACGCACGATGTTCTCGATTACCACGATGGCGTCGTCCACCACGAAGCCGATCGCGATCACCAGCGCGAGCAGGGTGAGGTTGTTGAGCGTGAAGCCGAGGATGTACATCACGATGGCCGCGCCCGCGAGCGACAACGGCACCGCGGCGGTGGCGATCAAGGTCGGCGCGAGGCGACGCAGGAACAGCGCCATGGTCAGCATCACCATGGCCAGACTGATCAGCAGCGTCGCCTGCACTTCATGCAGCGAGGCGCGAATCGTCGGCGTGCCATCGAAGTACGGCGTGAGCGTGGTGCCCGGCTGCAGGTAATCGCGCAACAGCGGCACGGCGGCCTTCACGCGGTCCACGGTGCCGATGATGTTGGCGTTCGACTGCCGGTACACATACATCAGCACCGCAGGTTTGCCCTGAAACCAGGCCGCCTGGTACGCGTCCTGCGTGCCGTCGTACACCTTGGCCACGTCGGAAAGACGGATCGGCACGCCCTTGTTGGATGCAATCACCAGGCTGGCGAAGTCGTCGGCCGTATGCAGCGAGTCGTTCGCCGTCACCGACATGACGGTCTTGCCGTCCGAGAGGAAGCCCTGCGGCGAGGTGACGTTCGCCGCGGTGAGTGCATTGCGCAGCTGGTCCGGCGACAGGCCCAGCGCGTTGAGCTGCCGCTGGTTCACGTCGACGCGGATCGCCGGCGTGGCGGCGCCGAGGATGTCCACTTCGGATACGCCTTCGACCTGCCGCAGGCGCTGTGCGAGCAGTGAGTCGGCGACGTCGTAGAGGTCGCGCGCCGATTGCGTGTCCGAGGTCAGCGCGAAGGCAATGATCGGGTCGTCGTTGGGGTTGGCCTTCTGGTAGCTGGGCGGTGCATTGAGGCCAGTGGGCAGGTCGGACTGCGCCGCGTTGATGGCCGCCTGCACGTCGCGCGCGGCGGCGTCGAGATCGCGGTCGGTGTTGAACCTCAGGAACACGAAGGTGCTGCCCAGTGAACTGGACGAGCGCATGGTGTCGATGCCCGCCACCTGGCCCAGGTGCCGTTCCAGCGGCGCGGCCACGGTGGACGCCATGGTGCCCGCGCTGGCGCCCGCCTGGCTGGCCTGCACGAAGATCACCGGGAACGTCATGTTCGGCAGCGCGGCCACGCCCAGCAGCACGTAGCAGATCAAGCCAACCGCGAACACACCCATCGCCAACAGCGACGTGCCGATGGGGCGGCGGATGAAGGGACCGGAAATGTTCATGCCATCAACAAACCAGGGAAGTCGCTCGGATCAAGGAGCTGTTCGGACAGCGCCGCGGAGGCGCGCGGAATGGACGTATATACCGCACAACGTCTACACAACGCATGACGGGCGGATTGGTTGAATGCGAAGACGTCCCGCATCCTGTGGGAGCGCACCCTGTGCGCGACAAGCCGACGAAGCGGGGATACCGCGAGACAGATACGCGCGAAAACCAGCAAGCGAGGCAACCACATGGCGCCGCGGTCGCGCACAAGGTGCGCTCCCGCAGTGGAAAAACCGCGGGAGTGCAAAAACGCCGAAAGGGGCGCGCCGTGTCGGCCGCGCCCCTTTGGGGGTATGCCTGGGGGCCCGGGTTATCCCGGGCCCGGTCGTTCGTTTCACATCGCTCCCCGCGTCTGGGCCTTGGCGAGTGCGCGCTGTTCGCGGCGCTCGCGCAGCCAGTCGGAGAAACGTTCCATGTAGAGATAGATCACCGGCGTGGTGTAGAGCGTGACCAGCTGCGAGAGCAGCAGGCCGCCCACGATGGACACGCCCAGCGGGCGGCGCAATTCCGCGCCGATGCCGTTGCCCAATGCCAGCGGCAGTGCGCCGAGCATGGCGGCTGCCGTGGTCATCATGATCGGGCGGAAACGCAGCAGGCACGCGCGGCGGATCGCTTCGTGCGGCCTCATGCCTTCGCGCTGCGCCTCGATCGCGAAGTCGATCATCATGATCGCGTTCTTCTTCACGATACCGATCAAGAGCACGATACCCACGATGCCATCCACCGACAGGCTCATGCCGCACAGGATCAGCGCGAGCAGCGCGCCGACACCCGCCGGCGGCAGCGTGGAGATGATGGTCAGCGGGTGGATGTAGCTTTCGTACAGCACGCCCAGCACGATGTAGATCACCACGATCGACGCGACCAGCAACAGCACTTCGTTGGTCAACGAGGTGGAGAACTCCGCCGCCTTGCCGATGAACTGGCCGCGCACCTGCGGCGGGAAGTTGAGCTGCTGCTCCACGTCGTGGATCGCCTTCACCGCTTCGGACAGCGAGTAGCCCGGCGCGAGGTTGAAGGAGATCGTCACCGCGGGCAGCTGCTGCTGGTGGCTCACCACCAGCGGCGCATTGGTCACCTCGGCGGTGGCCAGCGAAGCCAACGGAATGGTGCCGCCCGCGCCGATCACCACGCCGGTGTTGGCCACGCCCAGGCCGGTGGAGGTCGAGGAGTTGCTCGACGCCACCTGGCCGAAGCTGGTCGCATTGCTGCCGGTCAGCGCGCCGCTGCCGTTGCTCTTCACCGTGAGCTGGTTGAGCAGTGCGGTGCTGGAGCGGAACTGCGGCGCCACTTCCAGCACCACGCGATACTGGTTGAGCTGGGTGAAGATCGTGGATATCTGGCGCTGGCCGAACGAGTCGTACAGCGTGTCATCGATGGTCTGCACCGGCACGCCGAGGCGGCTGGCCTTCTCGCGGTCGATGGTGAGCTTGAGCGACGTGCCCTGGTCGGCGAGGTTGTTGTCCACGTCGGCCAGTTCCGCACGTTCGCGCAGCGCCTGCGTCATCTGCGTGGCGTACTTGGAAAGCTCCTCGGAGTTCACGTCCGACATCGAGTACTGGTACTCGGTGGCCGCCACGCGGCTGTCCAGCGTCACGTCCTGCACGGGCTTGAGGTACAGCGCCACGCCCGGAATGTCGGCCGCTTCCTGCTGCAGGCGCTTGACCACTTCGTCGAGGCCGTCGCGATCGCTGCGGTCCTTCAGCACGATGCTGAGCTGGCCCTGGTTGAGCGTCGGATTGATCGAGCCCGCGCCGATGAAGGCGGCCACGCCGGTCACCGCCCTGTCCCGTTGCAACGCGGCCGCCACGGCCTTGGTGCGCTGCTCCATCTGCGGGAAGGCCACGTTCTGGTCCGCCGCAACCACACCGGTGATCAGGCCGGTGTCCTGCTCGGGCAGCAAGCCCTTGGGAATGATGATGTAGAGGAAGATGGTGACCGCGACGGTGGCGCCGGCGATCAGCACGGTGAAGCGCTGATGGCCGAGCACCCAGTCGAGCGAGCTTTCGTACACGTTGACCAGGCGCGACCACCAGGTCTTCTTGCCGGCGGCAGCATGGCGCTCGTGCGCGTCGTCGCCCTCGGGCAGCGCGTCGGGCTTGAGCAGGTAGGCGCACATCATCGGCGTCAGCGTCAACGACACCAGCATCGAGATGGCGACCGCGATGGTCAGCACCCACGCGAACTCGTGGAACAGGCGACCGGTAACGCCGGGCATCAGCAGCAGCGGCAGGAATACCGCGATCAGCGAGACGGTCAGCGACAGCACCGTGAAGCCGATTTCCTTCGCGCCGATTTCGGCCGCTTCCTTGCCGTCCTTGCCCTGCTCGATGTAGCGCACGATGTTCTCGATCATCACGATCGCATCGTCCACCACGAAGCCGGTGGCCACCGTCAGCGCCATCAGCGAGAGGTTGTCCAGCGACATGCCGGTGAAGGCCATCACGCCGAACGTGCCCATCAGCGAGAGCGGCACCGCCACCGACGGAATGATCGTCGCCCACAGGCGGCGCAGGAACACGAAGATCACCGCCACCACCAGGCAGATGGTGAGGATCAGCGTGAACTGCACGTCCTCCACCGAAGCGCGGATGGTGATGGTGCGGTCGGCGAACACGTCCAGATGGACGTCGGCCGGCAGCACGGCCTGCAGCTGCGGCAGGATGCTGCGGATCTGCTGCACCGTCTGCACGATGTTCGCGCCCGGCTGGCGACGGATGTCGAGCAGGACGGCGGGCTTGCCGTTGGCCCACGCGGCGAGCTGGTCGTTCTCCACGCCGTCGACCACGCTCGCCACGTCGGACAGGCGCACCGGCGCGTTGTTCTTGTAGGCGATGATGGTGCTCTTGTACTCGGCCGCATCGACCAACTGGTCGTTGGTGCCGATGCTGTAGGACTGCGTGGCGCCGTTGAGCGTGCCCTTGGGCGCGTTGACGTTGGCCTCGGTGAGGGCGCTGCGCACGTCCTCCATGGTGAGGCCGAGGTTCGCCAGCTGCGACGGGTTCACCTGCACGCGCACGGCGGGGCGCACGTTGCCGGCGATCGACACCAGGCCCACGCCCTGCACCTGCGAAAGCTTCTGCGCCAGGATCGAGTCGGCGTAGTTGTTCACGTCACGCAGCGGCAGGCTGTCGGAGGTGAGCTTGAGCGTGATGATCGGCGCATCGGCCGGATTCACGCGGTTGTACACCGGCGGATACGGCAGCGTGGCCGGCAGCGTGCCGCGCGCCTGGTTGATGGCCGCCTGCACGTCCTGCGCCGCGATGTCGATGTCACGGTCCATCGCGAACTGCAGCACGATGGTGGACAGACCCGCCGACGAGTCGGAGGTCATCATGGTGAGGCCGGAGATCTGGCCGAAGTTGCGTTCCAGCGGCGTGGTGACGAGCGACGCCATCGTCGAGGCGCTGGCACCCGGATACTGCGTGGTCACCACCAGGCTGGGCGCGTCGATCTCGGGCAGCGCCGACACCGGCAGCTCGCGATAGCCGAGGATGCCGAGCAGCAACACCGCCACCATCAGCAACGAGGTGGCGATCGGTCGGCGAATGAAGAGTGTGGAGAAGCCCATGGGGTCAGCCGTCGATGTGTGTGGCGAGCGCCAATCCCGCGGCGCCTCGTGGTGTTGCTGCAGGGGTCAGGGACGCGTGGCGAGGGCGCACGCATGCGCCGCCCTGCCATCGGGATGAGTGACGATCGGTCCGCTTCTCGCGTCGTCGCCGCTCATCCATCGTTCCGCACCTCTTATCGTCAGCCGCCGCGGCGGCCACCCTGCTTCTGCGCGTTCTTCTTGGCCTTGTCCATCTCGGCCGCCGTCGGTGCCGCCGGCACTTCGCCCGGCTTGAGCGCCTTGACCTTGCTGCCCGGCTTCAGGCGGAACTGGCCTTCGGTGACGACCTTGTCGTTGAGCGCCAGGCCCGAACCGATCATCACGTGGCTGTCGCCCACTTCGCCGGCCACCTTCACCGGGTTCATCTTGACCGTGTCGTCCTGCTGCACGAGGTACACGTAGTCGCCATCCGGACCGCGCTGCACCGCCTGCGACGGGATCACCAGGCCACCGGTCACCGTGCGCACCTTCAGGCGAACGTTGACGAACTGGCCCGGCCACAGGTCGCCCTTGGCGTTCTGGAAGATCGAACGCAGCTTGAAGGTGCCCGTGGTGGTGTCGATCTGGTTGTCGACCACGTTGAGCACGCCGTCGTCGGCGATGGTGTGCGCGTCGGCGCGATCCAGCGCCAGCACGCTCAGCGGATCACCGCCGGCAGCCGCCTTGCGCACCATTTCCAGATTCTGCTCGGGCAGGTTGAAGGTGACGTAGATCGGATGGATCTGGGTCAGCGTCACCACCGCCGTGGTGGTGGTCACCACGTTGCCCGGGTCCACGTTGCGGATGCCCGCCACGCCGTCGATCGGCGAGACGATGCGGGTGTAGTCGAGGTTGACCTTGGCCGAACGCACGGCTGCCTTGTCGGCAGCCACGGTGGCGGTCAGGTTGGCCACGTTGTTGCGGAACGTATCCATGTCCAGCTGGGCCACATAGCCCTTGGCGACCAGCGCGTCGTTGCGCTTGAGCGTGCTCTGCGCGGTGGAGAGCTGCGCCTCGTCCTGCTCCTGCTTGGCCACGGCCTGGTCATAGGCGGCCTGGAAGGTGCGCGGGTCGATCTGCGCCAGCAGGTCGCCCTTCTTCACTTCCTGGCCTTCCTTGAAGTTGATGCTGAGCATCTGCCCGCTGACTTGCGGGTTGATGGTGACGGTGTTGAGCGCCTGCACGGTGCCGAGCGCGGTGAGATACACCGGCACGTCCTGCTTGACGACAGGCTCGACGGTGACCGGCACCGGCGTGTCCTTATCCTTGTCCTGTCCCTGGCCCTTGCCCTGGCGTTGACCGCTCTGCTCGCCTGCCTGGCCGTCCGCGGCCGGCTTGTGCAACAGACGGAAGCCCACGGCTCCCACCACGATCACGGCCACAACGACCAGCGCGATCTTCCAAAAACGCGACATGAAAAACTCCCAGAAATAGACGGCAGGCCCACCCGACCTCACCGGCGCTGCAGGAACACCTTCCTTGCGCCTGACTTGTACGTCGGATGAAAGGATAGGGTCAGTTCAACGGGAATAGACAATGCCAGTTGACATGGGTGCCCCATGACCGATGGCAGGGTTTTTACCGCGTGATCGCGTCAAAACAAAGAAAAGTGCGCGAAATGACCGCGCCACGCAACCGTCGAATCGGGCGATTGCCGCCCTGAAACTTGGCTCGGGGTTCGTCTATACTCCCGTCCTTGTTGTCTGAACCTGTGCCTAACCCGGCTGCAAGGCCGTCCTAGAGATGGAGTGATTGCGTGAGCGGTTCCATGACCAAATCCGACCAGAGCTTCATGCGCAGCTTCTCGTTGCTGATCGCGGGCCTGGGCGTGCTGACCCTGCTGCTGATCGGCGGCGCCTGGCTCATCTACGATCACGAGCCCAAGGAAACCAATCCGGATACCGCCAAGCAGGTGGCTGAGCGCATCGCGCCGGCCGGTGCGGTCTACGCGGGCGACACGGGCCGCGCAGCCATGGCCGCCGCGCAGGAAGCCGCCGCCAAGGCCGCCGCCTCGCAGGTCGCCTACGGTGGCACCACCGACGGCAAGACCATCTACGACAACCTCTGCCACAGCTGCCACACGGCCGGCGTGGCCGGCGCGCCGAAGCTCGGCGACAAGGGCAACTGGGGTCCGCGCATCGCCCAGGGCCTCGACACGCTGGTCAAGCATGCGATCGAGGGCTACAAGGGTCCGGATGGCAACATGATGCCGGCCAAGGGCGGCAATCCGGCGCTCACCGATGAGCAGGTGAAGAATGCGGTGCATTGGATCGTGGATCAGGCCAAGTAATCGGCTGCTCCACCTCTGATATCGACGAAGCGCCGCCCAAGGGCGGCGTTTTTCGTTGTGGCGGCCCTGTCGGGATGCGCCTTCCCATGTAGGAGCGCACACAGTGCGCTCTCACAACGAACGATGCGCCCAATCTCCGCAACGCGATGTGCCGCGCAGCGGCACGAGCCTTCAAACATCCCCTGTGTGGCGGTGAGGGGTGGACGATCAGGCCCCGCAGGGGTGCCCGACAAGGATGTCGGGCACTTTTCGTCCGGGCAGGAGCCCGGTCGAAAAGCCCGGCCGCCCCTCACAGACTGGCTGGGCGCAGCCCGGCCAGCGCCACACGGGGTGCCCTTCTCTTTGGTTACTTTCTCTTGGGCAAGCAAGAGAAAGTGACCCGGGCCGCGGCAGCGGTCCGGAAGCCCGCGCAGGCGAGCCAGCGGCGGAAGCGGCGCAACAGAAGCGAATGTCACGGGACTCCTGTCTTCGCAGGAGTGACGAACGGGAAGGACTACGGTGAAAAGCGATCGCGCACTGGGTGCGCTCCTACAGAAGAGCTGACAGCCGGTTCCCCCGCACGAGGCAGCCACCTCGCAGGTGACAGAGCACGGCGCGACCGCCTACCGCACCGGCAACTCCGCCTCCCGCCACCGCTTCGCGAATGACTGCAACTGCGGATAAAACGCCTCGAAATGCGCCTGCAGCGGACGGTCCAGTCCGACAAGTACCGGCAACGCTTCGCCCACGGGGTTGGCGCGGCGCAGGCGGTGGGAGATGCCGTCCAGGGCGGCGGCGATTTCTTCGGGGCGGGCGTAGCCGCCAGGCAGCGCGTGGGCTTCCATGTAGTGGCGGAAGTGCTGCAGGCCCAGCGGCAGTAGTGGCGTATGGCGATCGAGCAGGTCGCGCACGCCGAGCGAATAGGTCTCCAGGCGCTGTTCGCTCCAGCGCGGAAAGTCGCGCGCCAGCAGATGATCGAACCACATGTCGAGCAGGATGCCGCCGTAGCGACGGAACGGTGCGGGCAGCAGGGCGCGCGCCGCGGCCACTTCCGGATGGCTGTCGGTATAGACGTCGATCGCCCGATGCAGGCGAATGCCGGCGATGAGGCCATGCGGCAGGGCCGGATCGGGCTGACCGTGGACGAAATCTCCCATCAAACCGCCCAGTTGCAGCAGTTCGTCGTCACCCGCGAGCAGCGTATGGGCAAGGTGATTCATGTGGCTGGCTCCGCTCGGCGCCTACGACAGGCACAGGTGCCGGTTATCATCTTGTCCATGAACCCCGTCATGCTCCCCACCCAGCCCGATCATTTTCCCGAGCAGGCCGCCAGCTTCGCGCTGGAAGGACCCGCCGGCAAGCTCGAGGCGATCAGCGACGTGGCCCTGCCCGAAGAGGCACGCCGCGGCACCGCCATCATCTGCCATCCGCACCCGCTGCAGGGCGGCACCATGCACAACAAGGTGGTGACGATGGTGGAGCGCGCGCTGCGCGAGTCGGGGCTGGACACGGTGCGATTCAACTTCCGCGGCACCGGCGAATCCGAAGGTACTTACGATCACGGCAATGGCGAAGGTGACGACCTCGCGTCGGTGGCGTCGTGGGTGCGCCGGGTGCGCCCCGACGATGCGCTGTGGCTGGCCGGCTTTTCGTTCGGAAGCTATGTCTCCATCCGCAACACGGTGCGCCTGCATGCCGATGCGCTGATCAGCATCGCCCCGCCCGCCGGTCGCTGGCCGTTCGAGGGTTTCGAATTGCCCAGCTGCCCGTGGCTGGTGGTGCAGGGCGAGGAAGACGAAGTGGTCGATCCGCAGGCCGTATTCGACTGGATCGACGGCATGGCGAAGAAGCCCGAGCTGGTGCGCATGCCCGAGACCAGCCACTTCTTCCACCGCCGCCTGATGGACCTGCGCGGCGTCATCAAGCACGCCGTGCAGCCCTGGCTTCCGCCGCTGCGGCAGGACTGATGCCGCAGCCTCTCCCCACGCCTGCTCCCCACGGGCGCACCTTCCCCCGAATTTGTCGTACCCATGAGTGATACCCCCCTGCTCGCGCCCAGCGCGCGTTACCACGAAGGCGTCGCCGCGCACCGCTGGGAGGCTGACCCGGCCCAGCAGGCGCTGCTGCCCGAGTTCGACCGCATGCATGCCGAACTGGTGGCCAGCGTCGCCAACGGCAACGGCGGCGGACTGTTTGGACGTCTAAAGGCGTTGCTTGGCAACGACACGCGCGAAGGCGTGCCCGGGCTGTACCTGTGGGGCAGCGTGGGCCGCGGCAAGACCTTCCTGATGGACCTGTTCGTGGCGAGCCTGCCTTCGGGCATGGCGCTGCGCCGCCACTACCACCGCTTCATGGGCGAAGTGCACGAACAACTGCGCGCGCTCGGCGAACGGCAGGATCCGCTGCTCGACGTGGCTTCCAACATCGCCTCGCGCTGTCGCGTGCTGTGCCTGGATGAGTTCCTGGTCAACGACATCGGCGACGCGATGATCCTCGGCACATTGCTGCAGGCCTTGTTCGAGCGCGGCGTGTCGCTGGTGACCACCTCCAACACTGCGCCGACCAACCTCTACAAGGACGGCCTGCAGCGCGCGCGCTTCCTGCCTGCCATCGCGCTGATCGAAAAGCACTGCCGCGTCGTGCAGATGATTTCCTCCCACGACTGGCGCCTGCGCGCACTGACGCAGGCCGCGGTGTTCCAGACGCCGCCCGGCGCGGAAGCGGAGCGCGCACTGTCGCGCATCTTCTCCAGCCAGGCCGAGGGAGAGGTGGAAGAAGGCGGCGAAATCGTCCTCAACGGTCGTTCCATACCGGTGCGCAAGCGCGCCGCCAACATCTTGTGGTTCGAATTCGCCGCGCTGTGCGAAGGCCCCCGCGCCGTGTCCGACTACATCGAGCTGGCCAAGGCCGGCCCGGCGGTGATCATCTCCAACGTGCCGCAGTTCACCGTGTACACCGATGACGCGGCGCGTCGCTTCGTGCTGCTGGTGGACGAGTTCTACGACCGCCACGTGAAGCTGATCCTTTCGGCGGCCGCACCGATCACCGAGCTGTACGACGGCGAGCGCCTGCGCGCCGAGTTCGGTCGCACGGAATCGCGTTTGATCGAGATGCAGAGCGAGGAATATCTCGCGAGCGAACACCTGGCCTGACGCCAGGCTCGCCACTTCGCTTTTGTGGGAGCGCACCCTGTGCGCGACGTGATCGAAGCGGAGGCACCATCCAAGGCCATGCCTCGCAGGCCTGCGGTAACGCGGGCCTTGGTTACGGCGTCATATACTCTGCTGCGTCGTCAGTCGCGCACAGGGTGCGCTCCCACAGGGGATGCAATAACGTAGCGGTTCAAGGAATGCACGGAGCCGCCATGTCCATCCTGCTCGCCCTCGCCCTGCAGACGAGTCCCGCCATCGGCAACGATTTTCACGCTCGGGTGAGACAGGCCAAGCTGGCCGAAGGCGCGGCCGCAGGACCCGACTACCAGAAGAAGATGTGGGATCGCATCGGCAACGCCACCACCGATGCCTACAAGGCCTGCCTGGCGAGCAATACGCCGGCCGACAAAGCGCCTTTCACGCTCGTGGCTAACGTGAATGCCGAGGGCCACCTCGCCGACATCGCCGTGCAACCGGCGACCCCCGTCGCCAACTGCATGGCCGGCCAGTTCGCCAGCTGGGTGCTGCCTGTACCACCCGCGACGCCGGCGCCCTACCCCGTCGAGATCGATTTCAGCATCAAGAACTAGGCCACCCGGCCGATGGCCTCTGTGGAGAGGTCATGTGCAAGATGGCCCCGTCGGCCTTCCATACGTCTCATTGCGGAGCCTCATGAGGCTGCAGTAGCCTCGGCCGGCGGAGACGTTGGGCCGTTCCTCACAGGGGTGGGATCGCGATGCGCACGACCACGGGATACAACCCGGGGCAGCACTCGGACGGACATCCGGACGCCAAGGAAACAGCCGTCCAGACGTCGGCTGCCGACGCGTCGTCCGACGGCTTCGCCGTACCGGGTTTCGACGCCGTCGTGCGACTGGTGTCGCGTTCGCTCAACGTGCCGCTGGTGGCCTTGGTGCTGAACGGCGGCACGGCCTACTGGTTCGCCAATGGCAGTGCGCTGCCATCGCATGAATCGCGCATGCTGCATCCGCTCTACATGGATGCCGCGCGCAGCCTCGACCCTCTGGTGGTGCTCGACACCCAGGCCGACGCGCGCTTCAAGGATGTCACCCCGGCGCCCGGCGCCAGCTCCGGCCCCATCCGCTTCTTTGCCAGCGAGCCGGTGTGCTCGCTGACCGGCCAGCAGATCGGTGCGTTGTGCGTGATGGACCTGGCACCGCGCACCGAGCTGAGCGAACACGAGCGAACCTCGCTGCGCGACGCGGCGTCGCTCATCGGCGCCGGCGTGGTATTGCGCAGCTACCTGGGACGCACCGACCCGATCACACAGCTCCCGCATCGCTACGCGTTCTTCGACGACCTGCGCAGGCATTTCCAGGATGGCCCGCCGCTGGCCTGGGTGATCGCGATCGACGTCGCCCCCGTTCAACGCTTCAACGCCTTCATCCGTGCCATGGGCCACGCCTACGCAGACGAGCTGATGCGCGCGGTGGCGCAGCGCACGCTGGCCTGGATTCCGCCCGATACCCGCCTGTACCAGGTAGGCGCGACGCGCTTTGCGGCCGTGCTGCCGGATCGCCACGTCGAAGCGGACACCACGCGACTGGACGAGCTGGTTGCGCGCCTGCGCGAGCCATTCGATTGCCTCGGCATTCCGCTCACCATCCAGCCGGGCGTGGGACTGCTCAAGATCGGCGAGAGCGAACTGCGCGGAGGCGATCCGTTGCGGCTGGTGATGAACGCCTCCTATGCCGCCCAGCACAGCGTGCGGGGATGGGCCGTCTACGATCGCCATCAGGACGAACTTCACCGCCAGGAATTTTTCCTGGTCACCGAGCTGGCCGCGGCACTCACCGACCGTACCGAACTCGACCTGCATTACCAGCCGCGCGTGGACCTGGACAGCGGCCGCTGCGTGGCGCTGGAAGCACTCGCGCGTTGGCACCACCCTACGCTTGGCCTGATTCCACCCAGCCGCTTCATCGGGCTGGCCGAGCGCGCCGGACTGATGCGCTCGCTCACGCAATGGGTGCTGGAGCACGGCGTCGCGCAGCTCGCCAGCTGGCGCCGCAAAGGCCAGGACATCAAGCTCTCTTTCAACGTATCCAGCACCGACCTCGGCGCTGACCTGGTTAACCGCGTGCAGCAGGTCGCCGAACGCCACAAGGTCAGCATGGACGCGCTGGAGCTGGAGTTCACCGAAAACACGTTGATGGAGCACAGCGCCACCACCCGCCGCCACCTCACCGCGATACGCCAGCTCGGCGCGGGCATCGCCATCGATGATTTCGGCACGGGCTACAGCAACCTGTCCGCCTTGCGGCAGATGCCTGCCACCAGCTTGAAGATCGACCAGTCGTTCGTGCGCGGCATGGGCACCAGCCGGCATGACGAAGCCATCGTCCGCTCTGTGGCCGATCTCGCGCGCAGCATGGGCTTCCGCGTCGTGGTGGAAGGCGTGGAAACGCACCATCTCTATGACAGCGTGCTGGCGATGGCGTGCGACGAAGCACAGGGCTTCCATATCGCGCGACCGCTTCCCTCGGCGGACGTACTGCCCTGGTTGAATGCCCATCGCGGCATGCCTTCGCGCCGCGTGATCTAGCACGTCATCCGCCCCTCCTGCAGGAGCGCACGCAGTGCGCGACCGTGGCGATGGGCGTCACCGCTCCGCAGGCTTTTCGCGCACTGGCTGCGCTCCTACAACAGAAGCTCTTCGGTCATCGCTTCGCGCATCAGGTACTTCTGCACTTTGCCGGTGACCGTCATCGGGAAGGCGTCGACGAAGCGCACATAGTGAGGCACCTTGAAGTAGGCGAGGTGGTGCCGGCAATAGCTCTGGATCTCCGCCTCGCTGGAATCGCAGCCTTCGCGCAGGCGTATCCACGCGCACACCTGCTCGCCGAACTTCGCATCGGGCACGCCGAACACCTGCACGTCCTGCACCTTCGGATGCGTGTACAGAAACTCCTCGATCTCGCGCGGGTACACGTTCTCGCCACCACGGATGATCATGTCCTTGAGTCGGCCGGCGATGGTGCAGTAACCGTCGTCGTCGATCACCGCCAGGTCGCCCGTGTGCATCCACCGTGCCTCGTCGATGGCTTCGCGCGTGCGCGCATCATCGTCCCAATAGCCAAGCATCACGGAGTATCCGCGCGTGCACAGCTCGCCCGTCGTGCCACGCGGGACGATGCGCCCCTGCTCGTCCACCAGCTTGACCTCGAGATGCGGATGGATGCGACCGACGCTGTCCACGCGACGTTCCAGCGGATCATCCAGCGTGGTCTGGAAGCTCACCGGGCTGGTCTCGGTCATGCCATAGGCGATGGTTACCTCGCTCATGTGCATCTCGCCCACCACGCGCCGCATCACCTCGATGGGGCACGGCGAGCCAGCCATGATGCCGGTGCGCAACGAGCTGAGATCGAAGCGGCGGAACTCGGGGTGTTCGAGTTCCGCGATGAACATGGTCGGCACGCCGTGCAAGCCGGTGCAGCGCTCTTCCTGCACCGCCTCGAGCGTGGCGAGCACATCGAAGCCTTCACCGGGAATGACCATGCACGCGCCGTGCGTCACGCAGGCGAGGTTGCCCAGCACCATGCCGAAGCAGTGATAGAAAGGCACGGGAATGCACAGTCGATCCTGCTCGGTGAGGCGCATGGCTTCGCCGATGAAGTAGCCGTTGTTGATGATGTTGTGATGTGTGAGCGTCGCGCCTTTGGGCGAGCCCGTGGTGCCCGACGTGAACTGGATGTTCACCGGATCATCAAAGCCGAGTTCGCGCTCGATGCGACGCAGGTGCTCGATCGCTTGCGCGTCGCCACGTGCGGCCAGTTCGTGCCACGCATGGGTTCCGGGCGCGGACGTCTCGTCGAGCAGGATGACGTCACGCAAGCCGGGAAGCCGTGACGACGCCAACCGCCCCGGTCGACTGTCCGCGAGCTCGGGCGCCAGATCGTTCAACATGTCGAGGTAATGCGAGCTCTTGAAGCGGCGCGGTAATACCAGCGCCTTGCAGCTCACCTTGTTGAGCGCGAATTCCAGCTCATGCACGCGGTACGCCGGGTTGATGTTCACCAGGATCAGCCCGGCCTTCGGCGCGGCGAACTGCAGGATCACCCACTCCGCCCGGTTCGGCGCCCAGATGCCGATGCGATCGCCACGCTGGAGGCCCAACGCCAGCAGGCCCGCCGCCACGCGCTCCACTTCGGCATGGAACTGGCGGTAGCTCAGACGCACCTGCTGCGAACGGACCACCAGGGCGGGGCGGTCCGGATGCGTGGCCGCGATGCGATCGAGCAACGAGCCCACGGTATCGCCCAGCAGCGACTGGCGGCTGACACCCTGGACGTA
Source organism: Dyella jiangningensis (assembly GCA_000632805.1). Classification (GTDB taxonomy): domain Bacteria; phylum Pseudomonadota; class Gammaproteobacteria; order Xanthomonadales; family Rhodanobacteraceae; genus Dyella; species Dyella jiangningensis. The sequence goes on from CP007444.1 coordinate 3,997,738, forward strand.
GCTCGGTGCGCGCATGATCGCGTCCTTCATGTTCGGTGGCCGAGCATAGCATCGGCGCTTTGCGCGCCAGATGGGTGTTCGACCTTTGTAGGAGCGCGCGCTGTACGCGATCGACGCAACATCCAAACAGAGCCTGCTCACTGTGGGAGCGCACCCTGTGCGCGACGGGTATGGCCTCAGTCTCCCTCTTCGTTGTGTCGCGCACAGGGTGCGCTCCCACAGTGGTTGTCTACCAAGCCGCCCGTCAGCGCCTCGTCCATCGCGCGCAAGGTGCACTCCCACAAACAGCGGCGCGCGATCGCGCTAGGATCGGAGGCACTTCCCGGGGAGACCGTCCATGCGCCAGACCATGCTTGCCCTCGCCCTTGCCGTCGCCGCCACCGGCTCCGCCCACGCCGCCGACACCACGCAACTGGTGCAGAACGAGTTGCCACAGGTCACCAGCTGGCGTCGCGACATCCACCAGCATCCCGAGCTGAGCAACCGCGAGACGCGCACCGCCGCGCTCGTCGCCGCACAGCTGAAGAAACTCGGACTGGACGTGCACACCGGCATCGCGCATACCGGCGTCGTGGGCATCCTCAAGGGCGGCAAGCCCGGGCCGAAGCTGGCCATTCGCGCCGACATGGATGCGCTGCCGGTCACCGAGGAAGTGGACCTGCCGTTCGCCTCCAAGGCCAAGGGTGAATACCGCGGCAAGCCCACCGGCGTGATGCACGCCTGCGGCCACGACACGCATACGGCCATGCTGCTGGGCCTCGCCACCGTGCTGAGCGGCATGAAGAAGGACCTGCCCGGCGAGGTGATGTTCGTGTTCCAGCCGGCGGAAGAAGGGGCGCCTCCGGGTGAGCAAGGCGGTGCATCGCTGATGCTGAAGGAGGGCGTGTTCCGCGACTTCAAGCCCGACGCGATGTTCGGCCTGCACGTGGTGAGCGCGCTCAACGTCGGCACGGTGGCCGTGCGGCCCGGCGCTACCATGGCAGGTTCGGACTGGTTCAAGCTGGTGGTGCATGGCAAGCAGACGCACGGCGCCATGCCGTGGAACGGTGTCGATCCCATCGTCACCGCGGCGCAGATCGTCAATGCGGCGCAGACCATCGTGAGCCGCAAACTCGACATCAGCGAGCTGCCGGCGGTGCTCAGCTTCGGCATCATCGAAGGCGGCTCGCGCTACAACATCGTGCCGGACAAGGTGGAACTGCAGGGCACACTGCGCACCTTCGACACCGGCATGCGCCAGCAGGCGTTCGACAACCTCAAGTCCATCGCCGAGCACGTTGCCGAAGCCAACGGCGCCACCGTGGAGACGCAGATCCCGGTGGGCGACAGCAATCCGGTACTGGTAAACGATCCGACACTGGCTGCTCGGGTACGCGCCAGCATCGGCAAGGCCATCGGTGCGGATCACGTGATCGAAGCACGCCCCTGGATGGCCTCGGAGGATTTCGCCTATTTCGCGAAGGAAGTGCCGAGCGTGTACTTCTTCGTCGGCGCCACACCAGCCGGGCAGGATGCACTCAAGGCGCCGGCCAACCACTCGCCGAAGTTCTTCGTGGACGAAGGCGCGCTGAAGATCGGCATGGAGTCGATGCTGCAGGCCACGCTGGATTATCTGAACACGCCAGCCGGCTGAGCTGTCGCTCAAAAGCTCAAGCGCGCACCGAGCAACCAGGTGCGCCCCGGCGCCGGTTCGTAGTAGCGGCCGTTGCCGTCGTTGACGATCACCGAACCGACATAGCGGCGATCGGTGAGGTTGTCGGCCCGCGCGCTCAGCTGCAGGCGCTCCTTCTCGCCGAGCACGAAGGTGTAGGCCACGTCGGCATCGAACACGGCATAGCCCGCTGCCGTGGCGGTGCCGATGTCGTTCGCCGTGGTCATGCCCGCGCTGCTCAGCGTGAGTCCTTCGCGCCAACCGGTATCGCCGCCGTGCTGCAGGCGTAGCGAACCGTAGTCCTCAGGCACGCCCGGCATGCGTGAACCCGCAGCCACCGGCACCGTGGGCGTCGTGCATGGCGTGCCGACGCACGTGAGGAAGCTGCTGCGGAACTGCGCCTGCAGATGCGTGTAGCCGGCGATGAGGTGCCAGTCCGGCGCGATCTGCCCGTCGACGGAAAGCTCGATGCCCTGTCGACGCGTGTCGTGCACGTTACGGTAGGTGGTGCGCCCGTTGACGCTGGTGGCAATGGCCAGCTCGTCGCGCGTATCGGCGCGGAACAGCGCCGCATCGATTTCCATGGTGGACGCGGGCTGCCACTTGAGGCCCACCTCGTCATTGTGGCTGCGCGCGGGCCGCAGGTCGAAGGCGAGTCCCGGCTGCCCATCGCTGCGATAGCCCAGCTCGTTGTAGCTGGGCGTCTCGAAGCCCTCGCCGTAGCTCGCGTACAACCGCAACGCATCGCCGGGGCGGTACTGCAGCGCGAGCACCGGCGTGGTGGCGGAATAGTCCACGCTGCCGCTGTCATCCGGATTGCGTGGCGTGATGTAGTAGTCGTGCTCATCGAAGCGGACCTCGTCGTGGCGCAGGCCCAGCATCAGCGCCCACGAAGACGTGAAATGCCAGTACCACTGCGCATACGCGTCCACGTCATCGACGTTGTCGTCCTCGTTTCGGCGCAGCCTGCCCTTGACGCCCAGCGTGGCGCCCACGAAGTTCTCGTAGCCCAGGCGATGCTGTCGCTGGTAGTCGCCGCCCGCGCCCAGCACGAACTCGTAATCGCCACCGGCAAGCTGCCCGCCATGCGACCAGCGCAGGTCGGCGCCGCCGTAGTGTGTATTCGGTTCGACCACGCCGCCGGGCTGCAGTGGATTGAGCTGCGTGGCGACGGGAATCGACTGGTACTGCGTGATATCGCGCTCGCCGTAGTACGCCATGGCACGCCACTGCCCCTCATCGCCCGAGGGCCGCTCGTAGATCACGCCGAGCTGGTCCTGCCGCGTGCTCTTGCGTGTATCGAACTGCAACGCCGCGGGCGACGCCTGCCGCGGGTCCGCCGTCACCTGCGCCCTGGTCAGGCCCATCGGATCTTCCGCGCGCGGCTGGTCGAGATGATTGGCCACCACGGTCAGCGTCTGCCCATGGCCAAGGTCGAAACCCAGCCGCGCGTGCGCGGACTGCCGGTTCACGCGGCTGTGCTGGCGATAACCGCCGGAAAGAAACTGCGACACGGCGACGTTGTAATCCATCGCGCCCCAGGTACCCCGTGTGTCGGCGCTGTAGCGAAAGCTGTCGTCGCTGCCTCCGTACACGCCAAGCGTGGTCAGCGGTGTCGCCGTGCCCGGAGCACTCCACATCTGCACAACGCCACCCGCGGCGTTGCCGTAGAGCACCGAAAACGGTCCACGCAGCACCTCGACGCGATCGGCGGTATCGAGCATGAAATGCGACACCTGCCCCTGCCCGTCCGGCAAGGTCCCAGGCACGCCATCGAGATAGAGCCGGATGCTGCGCACGCCAAACGTGCTGCGCGAACCGAAGCCGCGTATGGATATTTGTTCGTCCTGCGCATAGTTCTGGCGATCGCGCGCGAGGATGCCGGGAACGCCCACCAAGGCTTCGGAGAGATTGACACCCGCCTCTCCCGATTCCGATGGCGCCACGCGTACCACGCTCAATGCCGCCGGCACATCGATCGGCGGCATCTCCATGCGACTGGCATTGACCTGCACGGTTGAAAGCGTCGCGGTGCTGGTTCCCGTCGCCGGCTCCTGCGCGAACACCGCGGCACAGGATGCCAACAATGCCATGGACGCGCCGGCAACCTTGCGAAGACACCGCAAGGACATTCGCTTTCTCCAATGTGTGTTGTTAGCGCTGCATGATCACGAGCCGGGTGCGCGTTGCGCAAGTGCGAGGGGATCATCCGTGGCGATCGCGATCGGGCTCGCATTGCAAATACATGCAGTGATCTTCAAGATGTGATGACGATGTCGTCTTCACCCGCTGTCGGCATGGTGGCGCCTGGCACCGCGAGCGTACCTTGCCCATGCATGGTGTCGCCGGAGGTCGCGGATGCACGACATCGCACTCATCCCTTCGAACGGAGATGCTCATGATGGCTGGTCGCAGGATGATCCGCGCCATGGTTGCGTTTTGCATCATCGGCGTCGCCGGCACGGCGATGGCCCAGGACGAGCCCACCGGCATCCTTGCCGACCCATGCGCCAGCCAGAAGTCGCCCGAGCAGCTGCCGGACGGGCAATGGCCGTCGTACATCGCCACGCATGACTTCGGCAGGCTTTGCGAGTTTCGGGCCAAGAACGCCTCATTGCTTTCGTCGGGCAAGCACTCGCCACAGGTCGTCTTCATGGGCGACTCGATCACCGAAGGCTGGGAAAAGCTCGACCCGGCCTATTTCACCGAGGGCAAGGTGGATCGCGGCATCAGCGGTCAGACCACCTCGCAGATGCTGCTGCGCTTTCGGCAGGACGTGATCGATCTTCATCCGCAGGTGGTGCATATCCTGGCCGGCACCAACGACGTCGCCGGCAATACGGGCCCGGTGACCTTGTCGCAAGTCGAAGGCAACCTTGCCTCCATGGCGGAACTTGCACATGCGCACGGCATCCGCGTGGTCCTGGGCTCGGTGCCGCCGGCGGCGAAATTTCCCTGGCGGCCCGGTCTCGTGATCGGGCCCACCATCAAGACCTTGAACGCGTGGATCAAGGATTACGCCGCGCGCAACGGTTTCGTCTACGTCGACTATTTTTCGGCCATGGCGACGTCAGCGGGCGGCATGCGCGATGGCTTGTCATCCGATGGCGTGCACCCCACGCGCAACGGTTATCAGGTCATGGAGCCGTTGACCGACGCGGCCATCAAGCAAGCGCTGAACGCTGCCGGCACCGCCACCCGCTGAGCCGTGCCGCGTCTCAAAGCAGGCTGTCGAGGGGTAGCATGCGCAGCAACGTGACCTCGGTACGCCGCTTGGCCGTCGCATCGGGTTCGCTTTGATAGATGACCGACTTGCCATCCTTGGCCGTCAACCACATGAGCTGGTGCGAAGCTGGATCGACCATGACCTGGTAGGCATTCGAAGGCAGCGTCGCGGTTTGCAGGAAGCTGCTGATGGCCTGCGCCAGGCCTGGCGAGTCCACGATGACGCCCATCTCGGTGTTGAGCAGCTTGGATCGCTGATCCATGTTCAACGAACCGATGAAAACGTGGCGATCGTCCACCACGATGGTCTTGGCGTGCAGGCTGATGCCCGACGACTTGCCCAGCGTGGTCGATGGTTGGCTCTGTCCCCACGAAGGCTTCAGCTCGTAGAGCTGCACGCCGCCCTCGGCGAGCGCCTTGCGGTAGTGCACGTAGCCGGCGTGCGCCGCGGTCTCGTCCGTCGAGGCCAGCGAGTTGGTCAGGATCTTGATCGACAGGCCCTGCTGCGCCAGCGCCACGAGATGCTTGGTGCCGGCATCGCCGGGCACGAAATAAGGCGTGGCGGCCAGGATCTGATGCTGGGCGCCATCCAGCATGGTCTTGAGCTTGGGGCCGATGCGAAGCGCCGGCACGTCACGCGAGGCCTCGATCTTTTCCGGCTGGTCGGCCACCAGCTCGGCATCACCCCAGAACCACGCACCACGCGCGTCCGCGGTGGGCCCATCCGGCAGATCGTTGATGATCGCCTGGGCGTAATCGGACTGCGCGAACGCGCGTACTTCCTTCTTCAGTACCTGGCGTGCGGTTGCAAGCAACTGGCCGGAACCATCGGTCTTCTTCAGCTGGTTGAGCGGATAGGCCGCATCGCAATTCCAGTAGGCGTCGAACGCCTCGGACGCCTGCGGCACCACCGGGCCGATAGCAACGACATCCAGATCGCGGAAGTGCGTATCGCTGCCCGCGTCGAAGTACGGATCGCCGATGTTGCGGCCACCGATCACCGCCACGTTGTTGTCGACGATGAACGACTTGTTGTGCATGCGCCGGTTGAGCCGGCGCCACTCCAGCATGAACTGCGTGGCGCGCGACAGCAGCGTGGGATCGCGCGTCTGGAACGGGTTGAACAAGCGGATCTCGATGTTCGGGTGCGAATCCAAGGCCTCGAAAAGATGGTCCTTGTCGTCGAAGTTGTTGTCGTCGATGAGCATGCGTACACGCACACCGCGGTCGGCCGCCGCCAGTAGGTGCTGCAGCATGAGATGGCCGGTCATGTCGTTGGCGAAGATGTAGTACTGCAGGTCGATCGAATGCGCCGCCTGGTCGGCCAGCGCCACGCGGCTGAGCAGCGCGTTGGTGCTCAAGGTCAACAAGCGGAACCCGGACTGGTTCTGGTGCTTGTCCACCTCGGCGTGTGCATAGCGGGCGGCCGGGGTGTCATTGGCCGGCGGCAGGTGATGCGTCTCTTCCTTCGCCGTGCTGGGTGGAAGCGTGGAGCACGCCTGAAGGACAAGACAAAGGATTGTGAAGGCGAATACGACGACTCGGCGATCTGTCCGCATGTCTACACCTCGATGCAGCCGGACGACGAAAACAAATGCGGTGACATCGTCCATTTAACATAGCCAGGCCCTCTCATGGCTGACTGTTTTCCGTGCCACGCGAAAGCGCATCGCGCCTACACATGTTCCGTACAGCTTTCCGACCCCGACGGGTATTTCGTAAGGCGGCAGGCAAGGCGTGCATCACGTCTTCGTCATCGACATATGGGGCGATTGCCAGCAACCTTGCACCATCACTGCATCGTGGAGCGTCCCCGTGACTTCACCGCGACTCCTTGCCGCCACCCTGGGACTGACGCTTGGCATGGCGTGTCCGGCCATGGCGCATGCCGACCTGGATGCCACCGGCCAGCGCGAAGTGCAGGCGCTGCTGGATTTCGTGGGGCGCAGCCATTGCACCTTCATTCGCAACGGCAAGGCCTACGGCGCCGAACAGGCGCGCAGCCATCTCGAATACAAGCTCGACTACCTGGTGCAACGTCACAAGGTGAACTCGGCAGAGGAGTTCATCGAACGCGCGGGCACCGAAAGCAGCTTCAGCGGCAAGCCCTATCAAGTGAACTGCGATGGCACCGAACAGCCGTCGGCGGATTGGCTCATGCAGGAGCTGCACCGGTTGCGCACCGCGGCGCCCTGAGCCGCTCGCCTGCTGTCGGCGATCGCCGGCGGACACCTTCTTCCCCGACCACGCCCCAAGGTTCCACTCTGCGGAACGCCCCCGCGCCGGCACCCTGCCCGCGCCCGACCGTCACACACACGGGCGGAAAATTGCCTACCATCGGGCGATGACTGCCCACTCCTCCTCCAAAGACGCCGCCCGCGGCAGCCTCGCCTGTGTCGGGCTGGGCATGACCCTGGGCTCCCATCTGACGCCGCTGGCGCGCAGCCATATCGAGCAGGCCGATGTGGTCTTCGCTGCGCTGGCGCATGGCGCTGCGGAAAGGTGGCTGCAGCGCATGCATCCGGACGTGCGCAGCCTCCAGCCCTATTACCAGGAAGGCAAATCGCGGCAGAAGACCTATCGCGAATGGGTCGAGCTGATGATGACCGAAGTGCGTGCCGGCAAGCGCGTGTGTGCCGTCTTCTACGGCCATCCGGGGATTTTCGCGTGGTCGCCGCGCACCGCCATCGAGCTGGCCCGGGCGGAGGGCTATGCCGCCCACATGGAGCCCGGCATTTCTGCGGAAGATTGCCTGTACGCCGACCTCGGCATCGACCCCGGCCGCTTTGGCTGCCAGCATTTCGAGGCCAGCCAATTGCTGTTCTACGAGCGCAAGCTCGACCCGTGCAGCTATGTGGTGCTGTGGCAGGTGGCGCTGGTCGGCGACTGGTCGCTGACGCGCTTCGAAACCGGCCCCGCCTACCGCCAGGTGCTGGTCGACGTACTGGGCGCGGATTATCCGCTCGACCACGAGATCATCATCTATCGTGCCGCAACGCTGCCGATCGAAAAGCCCCGGGTACGGCATATCCGACTGGGCGAGCTGCCCGATATCACGCTTACCGGCGAAGACACGGTCGTGCTGCCGCCGGCCGCGTCATTGAAGCCGAACCATGCCGTGCGCCAGCGGCTGCAGGCGCTGGACAAGGCGGGTGCTCTCGCATGACCGTCCTGACTGCCGGGCATATCCTCGAAGTGTCATCTTGCCGGGGCCTTGGCATGAGCGTTGCTTACATCGGAGATACCTGAAACATCACAGGGAACAGGGGAAAACCATGTCGGACACCATCGATTTGCTGGAATCCATCGGCAAGAACGCCGCCTTGCGCCACGCTTCCGCAGAGGAACTGGCCGAAGTACTGAGCGAAGCCAACGCCTCCGAGGCCCTGCTGGCCGCCGTGAAGCAGGGCGACAGCTCGCTGCTGTCCGCCGAGCTTGGGCACCATCCGCTGCGGGTCAATCATGACGCCCACACTGGTGGTCACGAGGATGAGTCGCCCGATGGTGAGCCCGGCGAAGAAGATCCGGGCGACGTGCCCGCCGACTCCCAGCTCGGCTGACCTGTCACATGGGCATGCCACGTCAGTGGCGCCGCTTTCCGCCATGGCCCGCGCTCGTGGCCATGGCGTTTTGCGTCACCATGCGCCCATCGATTGCCCAAATACACACAGCGGATCTAGGCCTACAACTCGAGCAAGCCGAGAGCGTCCGCACCGCGGACCATCCCCGCTTCTTGTCACGACTCAGCCTGTTGCGTTCGCAAGCGGCGGCCATGTCGATGCGCGAGCGCTGGCATCTTCGCTATCTCGAAGCTTGGGAAGCTTCTTTCGAAGGTGACTACGCAGGTGCGGAGCCCAAGCTTCGCGATGTCATCGATCATTCCGAGGATCCGGCACTGTCTGTCAAGGCATCTGCCATCCTCATGGACGACTGGGGTAGCAACAAGCGTTATGAAGAAGCGTTCGGGCTCGCAAACACGCTAGTGGAGGGGCTCCCGGCCACGCACGACAAACTCGCACACTTCGTGGCCCTCTCCTACTTATCGCAGCTGTTGCGTTCGGCAGGGCAGTACGAACTGGCGGCAGCCTACGCCCATGACATGGCACAGGATCCTCCCGCCGGCGAAACGGCCTGCAAGCCACTGACCATGCAAATGACAGCCCTCTACGAGTGGCACAAGCTGACCTCGTCGAGTCCACAGCTGCAAAGCGCACTCGACGCCTGCCAGGCAGCGCACGATTCGGTATTCACCCATACGCTCTTGCTGGTGAAGGGAAGTCTCCACCTCGACGAAAACCAGCCGTCGAAGGCGATCCAACTGCTTCAACGTATCGCACCAGGCGTGCGGTCGGATCAGTACTACTCCAACATGCTTACCTTGCAGGTGCAGTTGGCGCAGGCATACCTGAAGCTTGGAAAGGACGACGCTGCCCGCAAGGCCGCGCTCGCGGCACTGGCCCTGAGCGATCCGGGCGATATCAGCGAGACGTTGAGAGACGCCTATCAGGTGCTCTACAGCCTCGACAAGAAGCAGGGCAATACGGCGGCCGCCCTGGCCGATTACGAACATTACGTCGCGCAGGACGTCGGCTACCTCAACGATGTCAGCGCAAGGGCGCTGGCCTATGCCATGGCCAAGCAGCACGTCATCGTGCAGAAACTCGAAACGGAAAAGCTGAGTCGCGAGAACAACATCCTCCGCCTGCAGCAGGCGCTGGACGGCAAGGCGGTCGAGACCATCCGGCTGTACGTCGTACTGCTACTCGTGGTGCTGGCGTCGGCCGTTTTCTGGCTGTTGCGGCTCAAGCGCTCGCAGCTTCACTTCAAGAAGCTGTCCTCGACCGACGGCCTCACCGGCGTCTACAACCATCAGCACTTCATGGGCGAAGCCGGCCGCGCCTTGCACCAGCTGGAACGCCGGGGAGGCGCGGCCTGCCTGTTCTTCATCGACCTGGACAACTTCAAGCACATCAACGATACCCATGGGCATCCCATGGGCGATGCCGTGTTGCGCCGCACGGTCACCATCTGCCGGCAACAGCTGCGTCCCACGGATTTGTTCGGGCGCCTGGGCGGCGAGGAGTTCGGCATCCTATTGCTCGATTGCACGCGCGAGCAGGGCATTGCCATCGCCGAGCGCATTCGCCGCGCCATCGATGTCGCGAAAGTGCAAGGCGACGACGACATCATCATGTTCTCCGCGAGCGTCGGCCTCGCGTCCACCGAATACTGCGGCCACGAGCTGCAGCGATTGTGCAGGGAAGCGGACGCGGCGCTGTACCGCGCCAAGCGCGCCGGCCGCAATCGCGTCATCGCCGATACCGAAGAGGATGGGCTGGTCGAGGCGTGATTGCAGCCAGTGCGCTCTTCGATATCGCGTGGCGGCCACGCCCGCCTGGCGCGGGCATGGCACGAAACCGCCTTACTTGATGCCGATCACCATCGAGTCGGGTCCGAGCAGCGGTTCGACGCGCACCTCGCGGAAACCGGCAGCCGTCATCCACTCGCAGCACTCCTCGCCGGTGTAATCGAAGCCACCGGGGGTTTCGATCAGCATGTTGAGGCTCATCAGCAAGCCGAAGGCGTTGTGCTTGCGCTCGTCGTCGATGATCGCGTCGTACACGATCAGGCAGCCGCCCGGCGGAAGCGCGTCATAGCACTTGGCCAGCAGCGCCTGCTTCTGGTCGTAGTCCCAGTCGTGGAGGATGTGGCCCATGATCAACACGTCCGCCGTCGGACAGGGATCGCGGAAGAAGTCGCCGGCATGGAAGCGCAACCGATCCTGCAGGTCATGCGCGGCCACGTAGTCGTTGAACACCGGCGCCACCACCGGAAGATCGAAACCGCCACCTTGCAGGTGCGGATGCGCCAGTGCGATCTGCACCGGGCATGCACCCTGTGCCGCGCCGATGTCGATGAAGGTGCGGTAGTTCTGCCAAGGGAACTTCTTTGCGATGGCCTGGGCGGCGCCGAGGCTCACGCCCGTCATCGCCTGCAGGAAACTGCGCAGCGATGCCTCGTCGCGGTAAAGCTCATCGAATGGCGAGGCGCCGTCCTTCGTCCGGTTCTGCGGCAGGCCGGTGCGCAACGCATCGGTAAGCGAACCCCAGTCGGCGTACAGGCGTCTTTCCATCATCTCGAGCAAGCCGCCCACATAGCTGGGCTTGGCGCGATCGAAGAAAAGCTCCGCATCCGGCGTGTTGCGGTATTGCCCGTTCTCGCGCTCCAAGGCACCCAAGGCTACCAGCGTGTCGAGGAAATCGCGCGACGCGCGCGGGTGCAGGCCGAGCGCGCGCTCCAGTTCTTCCTTGCTGCGGGCAGCGCCTGCGAGCGCGGTGAACACGCCAAGTTCGACGGCGGACAGCATGGCCTTGGACGCCCAGAAACCCATGCCCAGCTGCAGCAGGCGATCGGGTGAAGGCGTCGGGTCGGCCGGGACGGCCGCGGGGGTTTCGCGAACTGCGTTTTGCGGGACTTGCATGAGGATGCTCCAGGGTTGTTGACGCGTCGTGCAGCGCCAACCCCTGACTCTCAGGCGCGTTCCGTATCACGTGTGGTTGTGGAGCGCAGAATCTATCGCCAAGTTCTTGCGCAAAAAACACAACTTTCGACGGTCAACGAACGTCATAGGGCCTACGTCATGCTTCGTGCGCGAAGCATGCGCCACGGCGGCCTCGTTCATGGCTGCCGTGGCGCGCGGCGCGTGCCTCAGGGAGCCTTGTTGCCCTGCAATTGCTCCACGACGGCGAGCGACTTCGCCACGTGCTCCTGCGGATGCAGGTGGTCGGTTTCGGAGTCGAACACCGCCGCGATCTTTCCATCGCGGCCGATCACGAAGGTGGTGCGCGAGATGAAGCCGTGATCGATCACGGCGCCCTGCACGTCCTTCGCGCCCGGCACGGCGGCCGACATCTTCAGGTTGTACGACGCGGCGATCTTGCCCTGCGGATCGGAGGCGATGGGGAACTTGCCGGCGCAGAAGTCCGGATCGGCCGAGAACTTGTTGAGCCGCTGGATGCTGTCGGCGGAGACGCCGATGATCGTCGCGCCCGCGGCCTGGAACTTCGCCGCCTTGGTGGCAAAAGCATGGGCCTCGACGTCGCAACCACCGGTATAGGCGGACGGGAAGAAATAGATCACCACCGGGCCATTCTTGAGGGCGTTGGCCAGCGAAATTTCCGAGGCCTTGCCGTCCTTGCTCGCCTGGGCGGTGAACGCGGGGGCGGCCGCGCCCTGGTTCAGGGCGGCAAATACGGGCGGCGCCATCAGGGCTCCGGCCACCAGGGCACCGACCGACAGCGACAACACGAGACGCTTGTTCATTGCATAACCCTCGACATGTTCATGGAAAGGAATGGTGCGAAAGCTTGGGTCCGCCGGGGTATCCGGGCTTCCGGCCGGGCCATGCCATCGGCCTCGCGGAGAAATATCGTGGCTGCGAAATCGTCATCGGCCGCGGATCCCGGGTGAGTGCCGCCGCAGCATGCAAAGGTTGCTTTTGCCCGATGACCCGCGCCGGCCGGCGAAGAACGCATCGCCCGGCGAGCATGTGCCTCATCGGGCCTGGAAGCAATGCACGGCTGCAGGCGCCTTGAGATCAGTTCGCTGGCGCGGCGGGTTTGGTTACGCTCAGGGCGGTACCGGCTGCGGCGATGATGATGGCCACGATGGCCAGCCATTGCAGCGGACTGAGGTGCTCGCCCAGCAAGGTGACGCCGGCCAGCGCCGCGACCGCGGGTTCCAGGCTCAGCAAGGTACTGAACGTACGGGCCGGCAAGCGGGTCATCGACACCATCTCCAGCGAATACGGCAAGGCGGAACTCAGCAATGCGACGCCCAGCGCATAAGGGAGCAGCGCGGGCGACAGCAGCGTCGCGCCGGCATGGGCGACGCCAAAGGGGATGGCCACCAGCGCGCCGATCGATGTGCCCAGCGTGACCGCATCGGCGCCGTAAGTGGCCCCCGATTTCTTGCCAAATACGATGTACAGCGCCCAACCCACGCCGGCGGCAAGCGCGTACATCACACCCACCGGATCGAGCGCATGCGCTTCGCCACGCAGCGGCAACAGCAGCACGAGGCCCGCCACCACCAGCGCGATCCACACGAAATCGACCAGGCGACGCGAGCTGAACATGGCCAGCGCAAGGGGCCCGGTGAATTCCAGAGCCACCGCGATGCCAAGCGGAATCGTGCGCAGCGACAGGTAGAACACCAGGTTCATCACGCCCATCGAGAGGCCGTAACCCCATAACGCCAGCCGATCGCGGCGCCCACCCCAGCGACGCCACGGACGACGCCACAGCAAGAGGAACAACGCGCTCAGGCCCAGTCGATACGCCGTGGCGCCCTGTGCGCCGACCTGCGGAAACAGATGCTTGGCCAGCGATGCACCGCACTGGTACGAAACCATGGCGATCAGCAACGCGCCAAGTGCAAGCGCAATCTGGCCGACGTTGGAACGTGACGTCATGGACGTGGCATAGCCGGGGGGAGGAGCTGCCCATGATGCCAGCAAGTGGAGGCCATACCTATCTCGATGCTTGCGCAGTCCGCCGACGCATGGGCGCAACGTCCCATGCTTGCCGCACACACGTCTACTGACCACGCTTTTCGCTATCCTCGGGAAACCTGGCCGCTGCGCTATCGGGACTTTGCAGGAGCTCGCATGACCTCCGTTCGCCTGACCGACCTCGCCCACGGCGGTGGCTGTGGCTGCAAGCTCGCACCGTCCGTGCTCCAGCAGCTGCTCGCCGACAAGGCGGCGTCCATGCCGTTCGCCGGGCTGCTGGTGGGCACCGAAACCGGGGACGACGCCGCGGTATGGCAGGTGGACGAACGCACCTGCGTCATCGCCACCACCGACTTCTTCATGCCCGTGGTGGATGACCCGTACGACTTCGGCCGCATCGCCGCGACGAACGCGTTGTCCGACGTGTATGCGATGGGCGGCAAGCCGATCATGGCGCTCGCCATCCTCGGCATGCCGCTGGACAAGCTCGACGTGGACACCGTGCGGCGCATTCTCGCCGGGGGCGACGCGATCTGCGCCGAGGCCGGCATCCCGGTCGCGGGCGGCCACTCGATCGACTCGGCCGAGCCCATCTACGGTCTCGCCGCCATCGGCCTCTGCGCACCATCGCAGCTGCGCCGCAACGCCACCGCACAGGTCGGCGACGCGATCATCCTGACCAAGGGCATCGGCGTCGGCATCTACTCGGCCGCCTTCAAGAAGCAGGCGTTGTCCGCGGATGCCTATAACGAAATGCTCGCCTCGACGACGCTGCTCAACCGCATCGGCCACGAGCTCGCGCAAGACGGCGACGTGCACGCCATCACCGATGTCACCGGCTTCGGTCTGCTGGGACATGGCCTGGAAATGGCGCGCGGCAGTGGCCTGACACTGCGCATCGAACTGGCGCACATTCCGTATTTCACCCAGGCGGAAAGCCTTGCGCAGGCCGGCTACATCACAGGCGCGTCCAAGCGGAACTGGAACAGCTACGGTGATGCCGTCTCCCTGCCCATCGATCTGCCGGAATGGCGCCGTGCGCTGCTCACCGATCCACAGACCTCGGGCGGCCTGCTCGTGGCCTGCAAGCCGGAGAAGGCGCCATCCATTTGCAGCATGATCGAGGCGGCGGGCTATCCGAGCGCACGCATCATCGGCGCGGCGGTAGCCGGCGACGCGGGCATCGAAGTCGTGTAGCGAGCCGCCAGCGAGTGGCGGAAGAGAGTGGGAGTCGAACCCACCCGAGACAGGATGACCTGCCTCACCCGGATTTGAAGTCCGGACGCCCCACCGGAGACGATTCTCTTCCATGTGGCAAAGCTGCTGCGGGAACGGGTCCGAACACGTCGAGATATCGCGCCTGGACCCTGCGCAAGGTGCCCCGATTGAGGGTGACCCCCTGGCGGTCGAAGAATTCTAGTATCTGGATGGCTACCTTACGACCATTGTCGAGGCGGTCGCGGAACTGGGCCGCCGTGAACCTGCCATCCGCGGCCTGCGCGGCGATGTCGGTGGCGATCAGCACCATTTCATGCGTGGTCGTGCGCAGAAAGAAGTGATCGTGCGCCACCTCATCGACCAGGCCCAGTCGCGCCGCGAACTTCAGCAGCTGCCGCACGTCCTGCTCGGGGCGCCTGAGCATGCCGGCGATGTCGCGCACGCGCGGCGGGCGGAAACGGAGCTCACCGCCGATCAATGGCGCCACCAGGCGCCACTGCGCTTCGCCTTCCGGGCTCAGTTGCAGACTATGGCTCGCGAGGCGCACGAAGCCGCCATCGCGAACGATATGCGCGGCGAGGTCTGGGTGCTGCAGCGCCATGGCAAATGCCGCAGCGGGCAGGCGTGGCTGCAGCGCCAGCCGCAGCTTTTCGCGAACCACGCCCTGCACGTCCGGATGCGCCGCGTGGAAGGCTTCCAGGTGTTCGATGAGCCGGGACACGAGCCGCTGCCAATGCGCGTGCGTCATCGCAATGCGCTGCTCGTCGGCATCGAACAGCATCGGCGAAAGCGCGGCCACGGCCTCGTCCATCCACACCTCGGACAAGGCGCGGTCGCGCGCAAAAGAGAGCAGATCCCACGCGCAAGGGGCCGCGTCCAGCAACGCCGCGAAAGCGCGTTGCGGATCGTCGATGGCCAGCGCGGCGCGCTGTGCCACGCGCGCATCCGTACGGCGCTGGCGCGAAGGAGCGCGCAGGTCGATGAAGTGCCCGCCGCCGATCGTCCGTTGGGCCGACACGTCGCGCAGCACGAAGCGGTCGAGGACGGCGGCAGCGATCGGGCGCTCGAGTACCAGTTGGACGTCCGCCATGGCGCCCGGCTGGAGCAGGCCATCTTCGAGCAGCACGATGCGCACGCCGACGTCGGTGGCGCCGTGATGCAATCGCGCGGGGAACCACTGGCCTATCGGTCTCGGCTCGCCGGGAAGCAAATGCAGTCGCGCGTCGATGCGATCGGTGGGTGCGTGCAGCATCGGATCGACCACCATGTCACCCCGATGGATCGCATCCTTGCTGACGCCGTCGCCCACCAGGTTGAGCGCGCAGCGATCGCCCGCGCGACCGATCTCCATCGGCCGGTTCTGTGCGTGCAGCGAACGGACGCGCGCTTTCAGGCCTGAAGGGCTGATCACCACCGCGTCCTTCATGCGTACGATGCCCGACAGCACGGTGCCGGTCACCACCACGCCGATGCCGGCAAGGGTGAAGACGCGATCGACGGCGAGGCGGAAGCGGCCTTCCGCGGCGCGCTCGCTCAGCGTGTGCGCCTCGAGCGCAAGTCGTTCGCGCAATGCCTCGATGCCTTCGCCAGTCACCGTGGACACCGGCAGGATGTCGGCGCCCTCCAGCACGGTGCCCGCGGTGACTTCGCGAATCTGCGCCGTCACTTCGGCGAGGCGTTCGGGTGTCGCCACGTCCGACTTGGTCAACGCCACGATGCCGCGGCGGACATGCAGCAGGTCGAGGATCGACAGGTGTTCACGCGTCTGCGGCATGACACCGTCGTCGGCAGCCACCACCAGCAGCGCGACATCGATGCCGCTGGCACCGGCCACCATGGTGTGCACGAAGCGCTCGTGTCCGGGCACATCCACGAAGCCGACGATGGAGCCGTCGTCCATCGGCAGATAGGCAAAGCCGAGGTCGATGGTGATGCCGCGGGCTTTCTCTTCCTTCAACCGATCGGTGTCGACACCGGTCAGGCCTTTGACCAGCGATGTCTTGCCGTGGTCGATATGCCCTGCGGTGCCGACGATCATGGCGTATCCACCAGGTCGCCGGCGTCGAGCTGCGCCAGCGAATCGAGCAACGCAGCTTCGTCGTTCTCGGGCAGGCAGCGCAGGTCCAGGCGCAGCGCGCCGTCGGCGATGCGACCGACGATGGGACGCGCCAGCGCGCGCAGCGATGCAGCGAGTTGCTCCAGCGAACGCTGGCTGCCGCGCGAGCGGATCAGCAGCGCCGCACTGGCCAAGGTATCCAGCGGCAAGGCTCCCGACCCCACCTGGCTGAAGCAATCGCCCACGTCGACGGAGAACATCTCGCCGAGCCGCCCGGCAATATCCGGCCGCAACCGCTGCGCCTGCGCTTCGATGTCGGCCTTGGTTCGCGCGAGAAAACGCAGGGTCGGCAGGCGCTCGGGCAGGCGATCAGGATCGCGATAGAGGTTGAGCGTGGCCTCGATGGCGGCGAGCCGCACCTTGTCCACGCGCAATGCGCGCTTCAGCGGATTGCGGTTGATCTGTTCGATCAGCGCGCGATCGCCCACGATGAAACCTGCCTGCGGACCGCCCAGCAATTTGTCGCCGGAGAACGTCACCAACCGCGCGCCCTCTTCCACCGCCTCGCGCACGGTCGGTTCCTTCACGAGGCCATGGACGGACAGATCCACCAGGCTGCCGGAGCCCAGGTCGTTCAATAGAGGCACGCCCACCGCGTCGCACATCGTGGCGAGTTCGCGCGCACCCACCTCCGCGGTGAAGCCCTGGATGCGGTAGTTGGAGGTGTGCACCTTGAGCACCAGTCCCGCGTGCTCGCCGATGGCGCTGCGGTAGTCGGCGGGATGCGTGCGGTTGGTCGTACCCACTTCGACCATGCGCGCGCCGGCGCGCGCCATGATGTCCGGCATGCGGAACGCGCCGCCGATTTCGATCAGCTCGCCACGCGATACGACCGCTTCGCGCCCGAGCGCGAACGTATTGAGGCAAAGCAGCACCGCCGCCGCATTGTTGTTGACGACGGTGGCGTCTTCGGCACCCGTCAATTCGCAGAGCAGACCGCGTACGTGATCGTCGCGTTCACCGCGCACGCCGTCGGCGAGGTCGAACTCCAGCGCCACGGCATGGCGCATTGCTTCCACCGCCGCCTCGATCGCGGTCTCGGCGAACACGGCGCGGCCGAGGTTGGTGTGCAACACCGTGCCGGTGAGATTGAACAGTGGACGCAGGCCCGGCAGGTGCGCATCCAGCAGTTCGCCGGCGCGCAAGGCGAGATCGGCCGCGTTGGGCGCCGCCACAGGTGCCACACGCAACACTTCGCGTGCTTCATCGATGACCTGGCGGATGGCGTCGGTGGTGGAGGCACGCCCGTGGCGTTCCATCACCGATGCAGCTTCCTCGGTGGCCAGTACGGCGGCCACCGCCGGCAGCTGGCGTAGCAGGTTGACCTCGGAATCGGCCATGGCGCTCCATCCAATGCATCGCCGCGTCCTGCGGACGACGAAGGCTAAGGACACCTATGCTGCGGTGCCGACCGCGCAAGGGTCAAGGCAGGCGCGCGGGATGACGCCGCCTTCACGCCGTCGCATGGTTGGATGCACTGCCCGACGCTTGACGTCGGCGAAAACCCTGCCCCTCCTGCAGTGCGTCCGGCCTGCAGCCTGTGGGCGATATCGTGCCCTGTAGGGCCGTGATATCCGTCTTGCCCGCAGGGGAAGCCATGCCCGCCGCCGCCCTATCGTCCACGCGTACCGTTCGCTGGTTTGTATTCGTGTTGCTGGCCGTCGCCGGCCTGTTCTACGTGAAGTGGTATCCGTATTACGGGCGCGCCTTCGTCGCCGCCAGCCAGCATTCGATCGGGCATTCCATCCTTATGGGCGATGCGCCCAGCGCCCCGGCGCCCTCATGGAGCGCGGCGCTCGGCTACGCCTTCGCGTACGGCAAGGCGATCTGGCAGGCGATGGTGCTGGGCCTGCTGCTGGGTTCGGGCATACAGGCCCTGCTGCCGGTGAACTGGGTGCAGCGGACGCTGGGTGGCCGCGGCTTCGGCAGCGTGCTGGCGGGCGGCCTGCTGGCGATCCCCGGCATGATGTGCACCTGCTGCGCGGCACCGGTGGTGGTGGGACTGCGCAAGCACCAGGCGGCGCCCGGCGCGGCGGTGGCGTTCTGGCTGGGCAACACCACGCTCAATCCCGCGACGCTGGTATTCACCGGCTTCGTGCTCGGCTGGCACTGGACGCTGCTGCGCATCGCGCTGGGCGTGCCGATGGTGTTCGGCCTGGGCTACCTGGTGAACCGCATGCCCGGGACGACGATGCCGGTCGTGGAACTCCCACCGCGGCAGCCCGAGCCGCGCTCCTTCATGGAAGTGATGCAGCGCTGGATGCGCATCTTCGTGCAGATGGCCGTCCGCCTGATTCCCGAGTACCTCGTGATCGTGCTGGTGCTGGGCGCGGTGCGGGCATGGATGTTTCCGCACGTCGGCCCCGACATCGGCAACGAGTGGTTCTGGATCGTGGCGTTGGCGCTGGCCGGCATGCTGTTCGTGATCCCCACCGCCGGTGAGGTGCCGATCGTGCAGGCCATGCTGGCGCTCGGCCTCGGAGGCGGGCCGGCGGCCGCGCTGCTGCTGACCTTGCCGCCGGTCAGCCTGCCGTCGCTGGCGATGCTGGGCCGTTCGTTTCCCGTGCGCACCCTGGTCGCGATTGCCGTGGCGGTGGTCGGCTTTGGTGTCCTCGGCGGCGCGCTGGCCGTCTGGCTGGGCATGCACTGAAGCGTGCGGACTAGTCCGTCACCGCTTCACCGTCGCCAACGAGCAGGAACGGGTTGGGCGCATGCCGCGCATAACCGGCCTCCGCGACCAGGATGTCCAGGCCGAGCGAGGCGAGATCATCCGCATAGGGATCCACTTTGGTGTCCTGCACCTGGTAGAGCAGCTTGGCGTAGGTATGGCATTCGCCGCAGGTCTCGGCCTTGATCAGGCCGGGATCGCCTTCGATGCCCTGCAGCGACAGGCGACGCGTACCACCACAGGTGATGCACACCGCGCGCACGTGGTTCCACGCGGTGGAACACAGCGAGCAGTAGAGAAAACGCGTACCCGGCGTCGTACCGATGGCAGTGATGAGCCCATCGACCGACGGCGAACCGCAGCAGGGGCAAAGGCCGCGCTCTTCCAGCAGGCGCAGGTCGGCGGCTTTCAAGCGTACGGCGGAGCTGGTGAAGTAGACCTGCAAGGCGGCCGCGACATAGACGGCCGCCGCTGCATCGGCGGCGGACAAGCCGCCACGCAGGAACTGGTCGGCGAGTTTTTCCAGCGCTGCCTCACCACTGCCGCGCAGCTGTTCGATGGCGCCACGTGCTTCCGCCGGCAACTCGCTGCGAGCGACGTGATCGAGCAGCACGGCGAGTGCTTCGCGCCATGAGGGATCGCGTTCGTGGCCATCGGCCGCCAGCGGCGGCAGGCGCGCGTCGACAGCCTGGTTCACGCTGGCGTCGCTGAGCGAGGCACCCGGCGCCAACGTCGTTGCCGCCTCATGCTGCGCGCGCGACAGCATCGCCATGAAGCGCAACCACGCTTCCATCGGATGCCCCTCGGCGAGCTTGTCCAACCGCTGCGCCGTGGCGATAAAACGCCGGGCCGGATCGGGCAGCTGGATCGGTTCCACCGCCTTGACGCCCGCATGGTTCGGCCCGGTCCACTTGCCGCTGGGTGGTGCTTCCGCTTGCCTCACGGGCGCTTCCTGATCAGGTGCTTGTCGTGCCGGTCGGACGCCAGCTCCTTGAGCCACTTGCGATGATGGCGCCACGCCCAACCCGGCGTCACGTAACCCTGCGTCATGGCGCGCACCGAATCTCGCACCCAGATGCCGGCGTACACATGCACGACCCACACGATGATCGCCGCCACCGCCGCGAGGCTATGGATCAATGCAGCCGCGCGCTGCACGGGGATGGAGGTGGCATCGCCGAAATACACTTCCCAGATCACCAGTCCGGTAAGGAACAGCACGGGGATCAGGAACGTCATCGACCAGAACACCAGCTTCTGGCCGGCGTTGTTGCGGCCGACGGGCGGTGCGTTCTCCTCGTCGTTCTCGACGACCTCGCGGATCGATTTCATCCACTCCGTATCGTCGCGATGCCACAGGTTCTCGCGCCAGAACTGCACGATCAGCCCGAGGTAGCTCACCAGCAGCACGCAGCCGATCCACGGGTGTACCGCGCGCGTCCACTGTCCTCCGCCAAACAGGTCCGACAGCCAGAACAGCATCGGATGGAACATCGACAGGCCCGACAGCACCATCAGCACGAAGCAGATGGCGGTGAGCCAGTGGTTGACCCGGTTGACCGTGGTGTAGCGGGTGATGACGGTCTTCATGGCGTCTTCTCCGTTTCCTCGATCACGCGCTCGCCTTCGGCCTCATCGGCCTCGGTCACCTCGTTCGGCCCCTTGATCATGTAGTGGAAGAAGCCGACGACCGTGGCCAGCGCGATGCCCGCCAGGGCCAATGGCTTCATGACGCCCTTCCACGCCTCCACCATCGGGCTGATGCCCGGCTTGTCCGGAAGCCCGGAATACAGCGACGGCTTGTCTGCGTGGTGCAGCACGTACATGACATGCGTGCCGCCCACCTCCTGCGGGTCGTAAAGGCCGGCGTTGTTGAAGCCGCGCGACTTCAGGTCGACGATGCGCTCCTCCGCCTGGTGCTTCATGTCGGTCTTGGTGCCGAACATGATCGCGCCCGTCGGACAGGCCTTCACGCAGGCGGGTTCCAGGCCGACCGTGACGCGATCGGAACACAGCGTGCACTTGTACGACTTGTGGTCGGTCTTGCTGATGCGCGGGATATCGAACGGGCAACCCTTCACGCAGTAGCCGCAGCCGATGCACTTGTCGCTGATGAAGTCGACGATGCCGTTGGCGTACTGCACGATCGCACCGGGTGCCGGGCAGGCCTTGAGGCAACCCGGGTCTTCGCAATGCATGCAGCCATCCTTGCGGATCAGCCACTCCAGGTTGCCCTGTTCGTTCTCGTACTCGGCGAACTTCATCAGCGTCCACACGCTGGGGCTCAAGTCGTTGGGGTTCTGGTACGAGCCTTCGAAGTGGCCGACTTCCTGGCGCAGATCGTTCCACTCCATGCACGCCGACTGGCAGGCCTTGCAGCCAATGCAGCGGCTCACGTCGATCAGCTTGGCCACCTCGTCCTCATGACTGCGCGCCGACGGCGGCGTCATCGTCGAGGCGGAACGGCGGATGTAGTCTTGCGATTGCAGATCTGACATGGCCGTTCCTCAGGCTGACGCTGGCGCGCTGGTCTTTTCCACATTGACCAGGAATGCCTTGAATTCGGGCGTCTGCGTGTTCGCATCGCCCACCGCCGGCGTCAACGTATTGGCGCCGTAGCCCTTTCTTGCCTGACCCGTGAAACCCCAATGCAGCGGCACGCCGATGACATGCGTGGGCTTGCCATCCACGGTGAGCGGCTTGATGCGCTTGGTTACGTACGCCTTGCACACCACTTCGCCACGCTTGGACGACACCTTCACCCAGCCACCCTGCGCGATGCCCTTCTCCTTCGCCAGCGCCTCGCCGATTTCCACGAACTCTTCGGGCTGAAGGATCGCGTTGATCAGCGCGTGCTTGGTCCAGAAGTGGAAATGCTCGGTGAGACGATAAGTGGTGGCCACGTACGGGAAGCTCTTGGCATCGCCGAACGTCGCGCGATCGTCGGGGAACACACGCACCACCGGATTCGACTTCACCTTCGGATGCAGCACGTTGTCCACCGGCGATTCCAGCGGCTCGTAGTGCTCGGGGAACGGACCGTCGCCCATCTGGTCACGCGCGAACAGGCGACCCATGCCTTCGGCATTCATGATGAAGGGGCCGACGCCGTCGGACGGTTTCACCGTGGGGCCATAGTCGGGCGTGTCGATGCCTACCCAGCGCGTGCCGTTCCACGAGATCACCGGCTTGGCCGGATTCCACGGCTTGCCATCCGGATCGGCACTCGCGCGGTTGTAGAGAATGCGCCGGTTGGCCGGCCACGCCCACGCCCAGTTGGGCGCAATGCCCTGCTCGCGCGGATCGGTGGCGTCGCGACGCGCCATCTGGTTGCCTTTCTCGGTGTAGCAGCCGGAGAAGATCCAGCAGCCGGACATGGTGGTGCCGTCATCGCGCAACTGCGCGAAGCCATCCAGCAAGGTGCCGGCCTTGGTCACTGCGCCGGTCGCCGCATCGGTGAGATCGGCGAGCGCGCGGCCATTCATTTCCTTGGCCAGTTCTTCCGGATCGGGATCGACCGGATTGGTGTACTTCCAGGTCACGTTGAGCAGCGGATCGGGGAAGGCGCCACCTTCCTTGCGATACAGCTCGCGCAGGCGGTGGTAGATGCCGGTCATGATCCAGATGTCCGACTTCGCTTCGCCCGGGCCATCCGCTGCCTTCCAGTGCCATTGCAGCCAGCGCGCGGAATTCACCAGCGAGCCGTTTTCCTCGGCGAAACACGTGGTCGGCAACTGGAACACTTCGGTCTGGATCTCGGCGGACTTCGCCGGATTCTGCGGACCGAAGTCCTGCCAGAAGCGCGAGGTCTCCGTATCGAGCGGATCCATCGTCACCAGGAACTTCAGCTTGCTCAAGCCGCGACGCGTGCGACCGCGATCGGGAAACGCCTGCAACGGATTGAAGCCCTGGCAGATGTAGCCGTTCATCTGCCCGTTGTTCATCATCTCGAAGGCCTTGATGATGTCGTACAGCGGAATGTCCAGCTTCGGCAGCCAGTCGTAGGCCCAGTTGTTTTCCTGCGTGGCGGCGTCGCCGAACATCGCCTTCTGGAAGCTCACGAAGAACTTGCGATAGTTCTGCCAGTAGCTGGTCTGCCCCGGTCGCAGCGGCTTGAACAGCTTGGTCGACATGTAGGTGTCGAGGTCGCTGTCCTTGTCGTTGGGCAGGGTCATGTAGCCCGGCATCAGGTTCGACAGCAGGCCGACGTCGGTGAGGCCCTGGATGTTGGAGTGGCCGCGCAAGGCGTTCATGCCGCCACCCGCGACGCCGATGTTGCCCAGCAGCAGCTGCACCATCGCCATCGTGCGGATGTTCTGCGACCCTACCGAGTGCTGCGTCCAGCCCAATGCGAACAGGCTGGTCATCGCCTTGTCCGGCGCGGCGGTGCTCGCCATCAACTCGCACACATGCAGGAACTTGTCCTGCGGCGTGCCGCAGATGCGCGACACCATCTCGGGCGTGTAGCGCGACACGTGCTGCTTGAGCAGGTTGATCACGCAGCGCGGGTCCTGCCAGGTGTCGTCGGACTTGGCGAAGCCCTTCTCGTCCAGCTCGTAGTCCCAGCTCGACTTGTCGTAGGTGTGCTTCTCCTCGTTGTAGCCGCTGAACAGGCCATCCTGGAAGCTGTAGCCTTCCTTCACGATCAGGCCGGCGTTGGTGTACGAGCGCACGTACTCGTGCTGGATCGCGTCCTTCTCCAGCAGGTAGCGGATCACGCCATTCAGGAACGCGATGTCGGTACCGGGACGGATCGGTGCGTAGTAATCAGCGACGGAAGCCGTGCGCGTGAAGCGCGGGTCGACCACGACGAGCTTGGCGCCGTTCTCGATCTTCGCCTCGATCACCCACTTGAAGCCGCACGGATGCGCCTCGGCGGCGTTGCCACCCATCACGACGACGACATTGGCGTTCTTGATGTCCTGCCAGGTGTTGGTCATTGCACCGCGACCGAATGATGGGGCCAGACTGGCCACCGTCGGTCCGTGTCAGACACGCGCCTGGTTGTCGAACACCACCATGCCGAGGGAACGCACCACCTTCCAGGTGAGGTAGGAGGTTTCGCTGGACGATGCCGACGCGGCCAGCATGCCGACGGTGGTCCAGCGGTTAACCGTGGTGCCGGCGGCGTTCTTGGCGATGAAGTTCTTGTCGCGGTCGTCCTTCATCAGCCGGGCGATGCGATCGAGCGCGAAATCCCAGGAGACTTCCTTGAACTCGGTGCCGCCCGGCGCTCGATAGCGTGGCGCCTGCAACCGCGTGGGCGCGTGCACCACGTCGAGCAGCGCCGCGCCCTTGGGACACAGCGTGCCGCGATTCACCGGATGATCCGGATCGCCTTCGATGTGGATGATGTTGGAGCGCGCGTTCTTGGCGCGATCCCCCATGCTGTAGATCAGCAGGCCGCAGGCGACCGAACAGTACGTGCAGGTGTTGCGCGTTTCCGTCGCGTGGGTGAGCTTGAACGGACGCACGGCGGCGGCTTGCGCCTCGCCTGCGGCTCCGAAACCAAGCATGCCAAGGCTCGATGCTGCCAAGCCCAGGCCCGTGAACTTGATGAACTCGCGGCGAGTGAGTGCCATCGCTTGCGCTCCCGGAACATCTGGCTAGACATACCGCCCGCAAGGGGCAGTGGACGTTGCTCGACCATCTCCGTGACAGCGGCGGACTTGGCCCGCAGCTTGCTCAAAAATGTAGCACAGCGGCCTCAGGCGATCAGTGACGTTTTTGTGATGCCGGGCCGCCCGTGTGGCCGTCAGCCGCCGGCTTCGCGTTCCAGCACGGCGATGAGCGCCATCAACCCGCGCCAGGCATAGCTTTCGCGGGACCGGCCCAGGGTTGCCGTGCCCACGGTGTCGCGCGCGAGCGATATCGGTTCGCGACATTGGTCCACACGGACGCGATAAATCGCGTTGAGCGGCACCAGCTGGCCAGTCGATGGCTGCTTTTCGGCGGGAACCGGCCCGCCGTAGGGGCTTGCGATCGATGGCTCGTCCAGGGTGGTGAGGTTGACGCGATCCACCGCCGCCACCTGACAATGCAGCGTAGGCGCCTCGGCCATGGAGGTGACGAAATGCGCCGCATCCCCGGCGACGATGCGATGCAGGTCTTCTTCGCCCACGAAGGCTTCGCCCTTGATGCCATCGGCGCCGATCACATCGAGCAGGTGCTCACCGCGCTTCAGCCAGGTGCCGGCGGCGAGGCCTTCGCCGTCGATCTGCACACGGCCATCGAACGGCGCCCGCAAAGTAAGCTGCTGCGTCTGCCGTTCCAGGCCAGCGACGGTTTCACGCGCGGCTTCCCATCGCTTGCGCAACGCCACGCCTTCCTGGAGCAGCTGCGCATCGAAGGGCTGCTGTTCCACCTGCCACCGCAGTTGCACCTCTTCGGCCTGGGCGACCTTCAGGCGATACGCCAGATCGGGCGAGGTCAGCACCGCCAATACCTGCCCCGCCCTGACCTTCGCCCCGTCGCGCGGCAAGGGTGAGCCGGCCGACACGAAACTCGCCTCCGGTGTGTACAGGCCCTGCGCGTGCATCGGGCCAAACACCGCCGGTGCGCCCACCCCGCCATGCCAGGGCAGCACCAGCCACGCAAGGGCGATGGCGGCGAGCACGGCGCTGCGCAACGTGCGGCGGTTCCAGCGCAGTTCGTTGCGGCGCCGCCAGCACGCCGCCAGTTCGCCCGCGACGGGCCGCGCGATGAACCAGCCGAATTCCACGACGAACAGCAGGATGCCCAGCGCCTTGAAGAACGCGTGGTAGACGATGAGCGCGATGGAGAAGAACACCACCAACCGGTATGCCCAGGTGATGTACGTAAAGGCGATGAGGAATCGGCGGCGACCGGGCGTGCACGGCTCCGGCTGCGGATCGCCGAAACCGAACAGCCATTCACGCATCCACCAGCGGCCGAAGGCGAACGCACGATCATGCAGATTGGGCATGCCCAGCCAGTCGGACAACAGGAAATAGCCGTCAAAACGCATGAACGGACTGGCATTGATGGCCAGGGTGCCGATCCACGTGGTGGTCGCCAACAGGAAGGCGCCCGCGCGTAGCGGCCCATCCGGCAACAGGCTCCATGCCAGCGTGGCGAAGGCGGCCAGCGCCATCTCCGACAGCATGCCGGCGGCGCCGATGTGCAGCCGCGCACGCCGGCTGGATATCTTCCAGGCCTCGGTGGTGTCGGTGTAGAGCACGGGCACCATCACCAGCAGCGCGATGCCCATGGTCGGCACGCGGCAGCCGTAGCGATACGCGGTGAACGCGTGGCCGAACTCGTGCAGCACCTTGGCAAACGCCAGCGTGACGCCAATGGCGACCAGGCCATGCCAGTCGGCGTAACCACGAAACGTGTGGACGAAAGCGTCCCATCGACGCGAAACCAGCGCCAGGCCCAGCACCGCGGCGATCACCACCAGCATCCAGAATGCCGGCTTGTAGACCCACGCCACGTAACGCGCGCTGCGCCGCAGGAACGGCATGGGATGCCACAGCGGAACACGAATCAGCAGGTAATGCTTGAGCAGCCACATCGCATGCGACACGCGACTGCCCTCGGCGACCGCCCGCAACCTCTCCGTATCGGCCGCGGCGGTGGACACGAGCAGGTTGGCATGACGCAGCAGGCGCAACAGCGCGTCGAAATCGTCGAGGCTGGCGGTAAGCGTCGTTTCGCGGTTCACCGCATCGACGATGGCCTGCGCGTCGTCCAGCGGCCAGCGCGACAGCATTTCGAATGCGGGCCACCCCAACTGGTAGAAGCGATTGGCCGCCGGATCGTGCAGCATCCAGGTCGGCGAACCATCAGGCGCGGCGCCACCACGGGTGAGGCTCAGTTCCTGCCGCAGGGAGGGCAAACGTGCCATGCGCCCGCTACCAGCCCAGCCACTGCCGTGTAGCGGTCAGCGGCCGACGCAGCAGGTAATAGGCAAGCGGCACCCAGCGACCGTGGATACGCGCCGTGCCCATCATGCCCAGCGCGGGCGGCGTCGCGCCGGTAAACGTCGCCTTGATGCGATAGGCCAGCACACCGTCGGGCGTGGGTTCGGCGCGGTAGGCCACGGTGTCGATCCGTGCGGGATAACTCGCCAGTGGCGAACTCTTGGGATACAGCGTGAGGCTGCCGCCCGGTATGACGTCGACGTTCTCGGCCACCGGAAGGTACGCGGTGAGTTCCACGTGCGCGGGATCGGCCAACAGCATCACCTTCTCGCCGACGGACACCGCGCGACCGTTCCAGTCGTTGGGATCGGAGAACACCGCCACGCCAGCCCGCGTCGCGGTGACGCGCAGCCGCGCCAGCTGCGCCGCCGCGTAGTCGAGCTCCACCGCGCTGGCGTCGAGCTTGCCCTTCTTCACCGCCATGTCCAGGCGGTTCTTGTCGTCCGTCACGGCGAGCTGCGCGGTCTGGCGATATTCCTCCTGTGCCGCCGCGTAGTTCTTGCGCGCCATGGCGTCGCGCGAGGCCAGCGTAGTGGGGTCCAGGGAGAACAGCGGCGCGCCTGCGGCCACCGGCTGGTTGGGCTGCACGTCGAGTCGCTCGATCACGCCGTCGAGCGGCGAGCGCACCACGAACGGATCCTTGGCAGTGACCTCCGCCGGCGCCAGCACGCTCAGCGGCACCGGCACCAGGCAGATCAGGGCAAGCGCGACCAAGGCGCGCCGGCGCAGCTTGCCCTGCCGCCATGACGCCAGCGCACGCGTGATCGCCGAGTCGCGCGGTTCGAACGCCTGGAAGGCGTGCGACCAGACGTGGGCGAGTTCGGCGAGCAGCGCCACGTCCTGGATACCGAACGCGTCGTCGCGCGCGAGCACCACGGCGCCCAGCATGCGGCCCCGCGCGCCCATCAACGGCAGCCACAGCGCGTGCGCTGGCCACCAGGCCGACCACTCCGACGCGAGATCGTCGGGCAGATCGGCAGCGGTGAATGCAAAGGGACGCGAACCGGCGGGCTGCTGTTCGTCGTCGCGCGGCGTCGCAGCGCGACGCGAGAGCGCGCGGCAAACCGATGAAAGCCACTGCACATAAGGCGCACCGGGATCGCATTGCGGCAGACCCGACACGGCTGCCACGGCACCGGGCAACAGCTCGCTGGCTCGCCACCAGGCGGCTTGCCGATACGGCACCAGGGCCTGCGTTTCGTTGACGACGGTGAAGGCGAGCGCTGCTTCGTTGGCGGCTTCGCGGGCACGCGAGGACAGCTGCCACAACAGGGCGAGCCGTCCGGCGTCGATAGGGATGTCACCGCTCATGGCACGCCGTCAGTGGGTGGCGAAGGTCGCCCAGCCACTCATGCCGGGCAGGAGTTCGGGCATGTCGCCCACCAGTGCTGCGGTGACGTCCACGGTCTGCGTCACCGGATCGACGCGCGCGCCGATGCGTGCCACCCGCGCGTCGTAGCTCTTGCCCACTTCGTCCACGCGCACGCTCAGCGGGTGGCCGGGCTTCATCCATGCAAGCCAGCGCGACGGCACGATCATCTTCAGTTCCAGGTGACTGGTGTCGACGATGGTGAGCAACGGCTTGCCCGGCTCCACGAACTGGTCTGGCGCGGCACTGCGCTTGACCACGCGACCGGCGAACGGCGCCGCGATGGTGCAGTTGCGCACGGTCGCCTGCATGTACGCCACTTCGGCGGCGCTGGCCTTGGCCTTGCCGCTGGCCTGGGTGACTTCCAGCTCGCCCACCGAATGCAGCTGCGCCAGCTTGGTGTTCACCTGCACCAGCTGCTGCGCGGCCTCGGCTTCCGCCTGGGCCTTGCGCAGCTGCGCGTTGTACAGCGCACAGTCGAGCGAAGCCAGCGTTTGCCCGGCGCGGAACGCGTCGCCGTCGCGCAACGGCAGCGAGGCGATCTTGCCGGCGATCTGGCTGGAGATCTCCACTTCGTCACGCGACACGAGCTGGATACGGATGCGTCCATCGTCGGCCGCGGTGTGCGGCGCATCCGCCGCGGCGGCATGCTGCGCCGGCCAGAAGGCGGCGATGGCGCAGCAGAAAACCATACTGCCGAACTTCATGACTTCGTCCCGTCTCCCTGGCCCAGCGCATTCCAGCGGCGCTGCTCCTCGGCGATGGCGCGCTCCAGGCTGGCCAGATCGTGCGCATCGACGGCTTCGGGCACCGGATCCAGCCCCAGGGTGGACAGCAACTGGCCGTAGGCGCTCTCCAGCTCGCCATAGCTTTCGTACAGGCGAAGCTCGGTCATCATCGCCCCAGCGGCGGCGCGGATTTCGTTGAGCTTGCCCACGGCCTTGGCGTTGGCGGCATTGCGCGTGTGCTCGGCGATCTGCTGGTCCACATCGTTCATCTGCTTCAACAGGTCGAACTGCCGACGCTTGGAGGCGAGGTCCGCACGCGCGACATGTACCTGCGTAAGCACGGCCATCGACAGCGCCATGCGCTGGGTGCGCGCGACCTCGTGCTGCGCGTCGGCGGCGCCGCGGATGTTCTTGATGTTGAGCACGTTGAGCAGGTTCCAGCTCACGCGAAGGCCGGCGTCGCGCCATTCGTTATATGCGAGGAAACTGTTGCTATCGTAGTGCGCGCCCACTTCCAGCTCGATGCCAGGCAGCAGCTTGACCATGGCCTTGTGCGTTTCGTTGACGCTGATGCGTTCGTTGTAGTTGGCCTCGAGCAGCTCCGGCCGGCGTTCCAGCGCGGTGGTTTCCATCTCCGCCATGGGCATGTCGAAATGCGGTGCATCGAACGCGGCGGGCGGCGCGAGGGTGAAGTTCTTGCCGGGGTCGAGGTTCATCAGCGAGGCAAGTCGCGGCTTGGCTTCGTCCAGCTGGTCACGCACCGCTTCCAGCTGGCGCATGATGTCCAGCATCTCGTGCTGGTAGTTCAGCGAGTCCAGCGGCGAGGCGAGTTCGGCCTTCTGTGCGTTGGTGGAGTCGTCCAGCGCTGCCTTGGCTTGCGCCAGCAGCGGATCGATGCGATCGCGGATGCGCTGCGCACCGGCCACCTGCCAGTACGATTCGCGCACCTGCTGCATCAACAGCTGCACCACCTTGCGGCGACGCTGCTGCAGCACCAGCACGCGGTCGGCCTGTTCCTTGGCGTCGTAGTAGCTGACGCCGAAGTCGAGCAGGTTCCACGAGAAAGCCAGGTCCGCCGTGTGCATGTGCTTGTCGCTGGAGTACGACGGCGGCACGGTGGTCTTGGTCGGATCCTCGAGCAGCACCGAACGCGATGCCAGTTCGTTGTTGCGGCCCGTATAGCCGGCGGCGGCCGTCAGCTTGGGCAGCAGGTCGAAGTTCGAGAGATCCAGCTGCCGCTGCGCCAACGCCTCTTCCATCATGCGCTGGCGATGATCGAGGTTGTAGCGGATGGCACGCGCCAGCGCCTCTTCAAGCGTGATCGGGCCCTGCACCGGCTCCTGCTGGTTGAACAGGTCGGCGCGCTCGGTGGCGGCGAGGCTCTCGCGCTCGGCCGCGGAGAACGGCTTGGGGTGGATGGCGCAGCCGGAAAGCAGCACTGTGGCGGCAACCGCCAGCGCGAGCGGAGTGCGGACGAGCCGCTGGCGCTCAGGCGCAGCGATGAAAGACGAATTCACGATGGATGACCCCTGTTCGATGTTCGTTCAATGGTTCGATGCGAGTGTCGCCGCCGCCGCATCCTGTGGATGGGCGATCGGTGCGGAATGAGAAACGTGGAAGGCGCGGCGCTCCCGCGCCAGCTGCTCGCTGAGCGACGGCTTGGCTGCCGCCTGCG
The DNA here is from genome assembly GCA_000632805.1 of Dyella jiangningensis. Classification (GTDB taxonomy): domain Bacteria; phylum Pseudomonadota; class Gammaproteobacteria; order Xanthomonadales; family Rhodanobacteraceae; genus Dyella; species Dyella jiangningensis. Next base: position 4,028,846 of record CP007444.1, read on the forward strand.
CGTCGCGTGACGCGGCTGCCGGCGATGCCTTGCCATGGCCGAGATCGACGACGACTTCGCGATAGACGCGATGCCCCTGTTGATCCTGCATGACCAGCAGCAGGTGCACTTCGCGCGGTGCCGCGCCATGCGACGGCCCACGGACCTGCAGCATGCCGGTGCCCGCGTCGTAGTGCAGCCACTCGGGAAGTGCCTGGCCATTCGCCTGTATCACGGCGACGACGCGCGCATTGGCGTCGAGCAGCGAGGCCAGCGCCACGGAGGCACGCTCACCATGCGCAGCCGTCGCGCGCACCGTGGTCGTCGGCACGTTGAAGGGCCGCGCGATCGGTTCGGGCAGGGTCCACTCCACCGGAGGAACGTGCGTGGTTCCGACCAGTTCTCTTTCGTGGTGGCGCATGTCCGCCACGGCAAACGTGATGGTGTGGGTGGGCGGTAGCGCCAGGCCCAGCAACGGTACGTCGGCGAGCGCGTTCAGCACGACCGGTGAAAACAGCCCGGACATCGCGGCGCCCGCCTTCGAGCTGACCGTGATGTCGCCGGTCGACGCTGGCGTGGGCATGATCAGGCTTCCCGTGAAACCCGACACGACCGACACGGTGCGCGTGGCGACGGCGCTATCCAGGCTGCCGTCGTTGACCACAAAGGCAATCGTGCGTGTGCCCGCGGCCGCGGTGAGCGAGGTATCGGCGTACGACACGGTCGCCAACGCGGCCTGCCACTGCGCCACGGTGGCCGTGCCGCCGGTGGAACTCAGATGCAACACGCCGGTAGCGGCGTCGTACTCGCCGGTGATATTGCCCATCGTGGCGCCGTCATTGGCGAAATGCAGCACGTCCTCGCCACCACGGAAGCCGCCGACGATCGACACGGTGGCGCGGGCCAGCGTGGCGCTGTCGCGATCGGACACCTTGATGCCCGGGTCGATGGCGACCGGAGCCTTGTCCACGCCAATGCCGCCGAACGAGGCGGAACCGCTGGAAGTAACCACTACCGGCGTCTGGCTGGTGTCGGCGACGGTGACGGCGCGCGTGGCGACCATGCTGGTCTTGTCGCCGTCGTTGACGCTGAAGCTGATGGTGCGGGTGGCGTTGTCCGGCGTTACGGCGGTGTCGACATAGGTGACCGACGCCAGTGCTGCCTGCCACTGCGCCACCGTCGCCGTGCCGCCCACCGAGCTGAGCGTCAGCACGCCGGTCGATGCGTCATACGTGCCGACGATGTTGCCCATCGTGGCGCCGTCATTGGTGAATGCCAGCACGTCTTCGCCCGCATGGAAGTGGCCGGTAATGGCGACGGCGGCGGAAACCAGCGTGGCGTTGTCGCGATCGGACAGCGCGATACCCGGGTCCACGGTCACCGGCATCGAGGTGGTGTTGTCGCCGGCGATGAAGGCGGCGCTGCCGCCGGAGGTGGTCACCACGGGCGTCTGGTCGGTGTCGGCCACCGTGATGGTTCGCGTGGCGGCCGTGCTGTTCTTCTGCCCGTCGTTGACGGTGAAGCTGATGGTGCGCGTGGCGTTGTCGGGCGTGACGGCGGTGTCGGTGTAGGTCACCGACGCCAGGGCCGCCTGCCACTGTGCCACCGTGGCCGAACCCCCGGCCGACGTCAGCGTGAGCACACCGGTGGATGCGTTGTACGCACCGGTGATGTTTCCCATGCTGGCGCCCGTGTTGATAAAGGCCAGCACGTCTTCGCCCGCGTGGAAGTGACCCGTGATGGCGACGGTCGCCGACGCGAAGCCGGCGTTGTCGCGGTCGGACAACGCAATGCCGCCATCGACCACCACAGGTGTGGACGCTGCATTGTCGCCTGCCACGAACGCAGCGCTGCCGCCCGACGTGGTAACGATCGGCGTCTGGTCGGTGGCCGTCACGCTGACCGTGCGCAATGCGGGCACGCTCGTCCTGGTGCCATCGCTGACGTTGAACGTGATGGTGCGCGTGGCCGGGTTGGGCGACACGGCCGTATCGGTGTAGGTCACCGAATCAAGTGCGCTCTGCCATTGCGCGACCGTGGCGGCGCCCCCGGCCGAGGTCAGGGTAAGCGTGCCGGTGGCTGCGTTGTACGAGCCGACGATGTTGCCCATGCTGGCACCGTCATTGACGAAGGCGAGCACGTCCTGGCCGGCCTGGAAATTGCCGGTGATGGCGACGGTGGCGGACGCCAGCGTGCCGTTGTCGCGGTCTGACAGCGCCAGGCCCGGATCGATCCGCACCGGCGTCGACACCGTGTTGTCGCCGGAAACGAACGAGGTCGAGCCGCCGCTGGTGACGACAACGGGTGTCTGGTCCACCGCCGTGACGGTGACCGTGCGCGTCGCGGTATTGCTGGTAACGCCACCGCCGTCCACGACAGTGAAACTGACGGTGCGGGTGGCCGTCGTGGGCGTGATGTCGGTATCGGTGTAGGTCACCGAATCCAGCGCGCTCTGCCACTGAGCCAGCGTAGCGGTGCCACCCGCCGAGCTGAGCGTAAGTACGCCGGTTGCCGCGTTGTAGGAGCCAACGATGTTGCCCATGGTGGCGCCGTCATTGACGAAGCCGAGCACATCCTCGCCCGCGTGGAAGTTGCCGGTCAGCGCCACGGTGGCCGACGCCAGCGTGGCGGCGGCGCCATCGGTAACAGTCAGCCCGGCGTCGATGGCCACCGGCGTCGAAGCAACGTTGTCGCCGGCGACGAACGCCGCGGAGCCGCTGTCCGTCGTGATCGTTGGTGGCCCGAGAACGTCCACCGTGTCGGTGGCCGTCGCGCTCGTCTTGGCGCCATCGCTGGTGTTGAAGGAAATGGTGCGGTTGCCCGGCGTCGCCGACGAGGATGCCGAAAAGGTCACCGCGCTCAGCGCTTGGGTCCACTGGCTGGTGCTTGCCGTCGCGCCGGAGGAGGTCAGCGTCATCACACCCGTGGACGCATTGTACGAGCCGACGATGTTGCCGAAAGTCGCCGAACTGGTGTTGATGAAGAAGAGCGTGTCGCCACTGTGGAAGCCGGCGCTGATCGAAACCGTAGCCGACGATTGCGTGGTGTCGTCCAGATCGCTGACCGAGATCCCACCATCGATGGTGACGGCGGACGTTCCGGCGACGTAGCGCGTCGAGCCGCCGGTGGTGGTGACGATGGGCGTCTGGTCGACATCGGTCACGGTCACCGTGCGCGTCGCCGTGTTGCTGGTGTAAGCACCCGCGTCTGTGGCGGCGAAGCTGATGGTACGGGTGGCGTTGTTCGGCGTAACCGCCGTATCGGTATAGGTCACCGATCGCAGTGCAGCCTGCCATTGGGCCAGCGTGGCGCTGGCACCCGCGGAGGTGAGCGTCAACACCCCGGTGGCCGCGTTATACGAGGCCGTGAGGTTGCCGTAGCTTGCCGAACTGGTGTTGGTGAATCCCAGCACATCCTCGCCCGCGCGGAAATTGCCGGTGATGGCAATCGTGGCCGATGCCAGTGTGCCGCTGACACCATCGGTCAGCGTGATGCCCGAGTCGATGGTTACCGGCGTCGAGGCCGCGTTGTCTCCGGCCACGAACGCCGCGGAGCCGCTGTCCGTCGTGATCGTTGGCGGCCCGAGGACGTCCACCGTGTCCGTGGCCGTCGTGCTCGTCTTGGTGCCATCACTGGTATTGAAGGAAATGGTGCGGCTGCCCGGCGTCGCCGACGAGGATGCCGAAAAGCTCACCGCGCCCAGCGCATGCGTCCACTGCGTGGTGCTTGCCGTCGCGCCCGAGGAGGTCAACGTCAGCACGCCCGTCGCGGAGTTGTACGAGCCGACGATGTTGCCGAAGGTGCTTGAGCTGGTATTGACGAAGGTGAGCGTGTCGCCACTGTGGAAGCCGGCACTGATCGAAACCGTGGCCGACGACTGCGTGGTGTTGTCCAGATCGCTGACCGAGATACCGCCATCGATGATGACGGCAGACGTGCCGCCCACGTAGTTGGTCGTGCCCCCGGTGGTGGTGACGATGGGCGTCTGGTCCGTATCGGTCACGGTGAGCGTGCGTGTCGCGCTGGCACTGGCGTTGCCGGCACCATCTACGGCGCTGAAGCTGATCGTGCGGGTCGCGTTGTTCGGCGTGACAGCGGTATCGGTGTAGGTGACCGAACGCAGCGCACTCTGCCACTGCGCCAGCGTGGCGTTGGCGCCCGAGGACGTCAGCGTGAGCACGCCCGTGGACGCGTTGTAGCTGGCGACGATGTTGCCCATCGTCGCGCCGTCGTTGGTGAACGACAGCACGTCTTCGCCGGCGTGGAAATTGCCCGAGATGACGACAGTGGCCGAGCCCAGCGTTGCGGCGCTGCCGTCCGTCACGGTCAGGCCGCTGTCGATGGCCACGGGCGTCGACGTGATGTTGTCGCCGGCCACGAACGCAGCCGAGCCCGAATCCGTGGTGATCCTTGGCGGCGCCGTTACCATGACGGTATCGGTGGCGGCCGCGCTGGTCTTGGTACCGTCATTGGTCGCAAACGAGATCGTACGGTTGCCGTAGGTCGTGCTGGTGCTGGAGAACGTCACCGACGACAGCGCGCTGCTCCACTGCGCGTTGGTAGCCCCGCCGAAGGAGGAGAACGTCAATACGCCGGTGGCGCTGTTGTAGCTCGACGTGATGTCGCCCATCGTCGAGCCGTCGTTGACGAAGGACAGCGTGTCGCCGCTGTGGAAACCCAAGGAGATCGATGCCGTCGCAGACGATTGCGTGGAATTGTCCAGGTCGCTTACCGAGACGACACCATCGATGACGACCGCGGAGGAGCCACCTACGTAACCTGTCGTCGCTTGCGTGGTGTGCACGATCGGCGTCTGATCCGTGTCGGTCACGGTGACCGTGCGCGTGGCAGTGGCACTGGCGTTGCCGCCGCCATCCACGGCGCTGAAGCTGATGGTGCGGGTGGTGCTGTTCGGCGTGACCCGGGTGTCGGTGTAGGTCACCGAACGCAGCGCGCTTTGCCACTGGGCCAACGTGGCGTTGGCACCCGCCGAGGTCAGCGAGAGCACGCCCGTCGAGGCGTCATAGCTAGCCACGATGTTGCCCATCGTCGCGCCGTCGTTGGTGAACGACAGCACGTCTTCGCCGGCGTGGAAATTGCCAGTGATGCCGACAGTGGCGGAACCCAGCGTTGCGGCGCTGCTGTCCGTCACGGTCAGGCCGCTGTCGATGGCCACGGGCGTCGACGTGGTGTTGTCGCCCGCCACGAACGCAGCCGAGCCTGAATCCGTAGTGATCACCAATGGCGTCTGCACATTGACGATATCCGTGGCGGCGGTGCTGGTCTTGGCACCATCACTGGTGGCGAATGAGATCGTTCGATTGCCGTACGTCGTGCTGGTGCTGGAGAACGTCACCGCCGACAACGCATTGGCCCATTGCGTGTCGGTGGCCGATGCAGACGATGAGGTGAGCGTGAGCACGCCGGTGCCCGCGTTATAGGACCCGACGATGTTGCCGAACGTCGTCGAACTGGAATTGGTGAAAGACAGCGTGTCGCCGCTGTGGAACCCGCCACTGATCGATATCGCGCCGGACGACTGAGTCGTGTTGTCGCTGTCGCTGACCGTCACATGGCTGTCGACCGTCGTTGCGCTGGCACCGGTGTGATACGTGATGCTGCCGCTGCTGGTGGTGACAATCGGCGTCTGGTCGGTGTCGGCCACCGTGACGGCCTTGGTCACGATGTTGCCGCCCGTGTAGCCATCATTGGTGATGCTGAAACTAATGGTTCGCGTCGCAGTGTTTGGTGTGACGAACGTGTCGGTGTAGGTGCTGGCACGGAGGGCCGCTTGCCATTGCGCAATCGTCGCCGTACCACCCGCCGACGTCAGCGTCATGGTCCCTAGCGAGGCGTTGTACGTTGCTGAGATGTTGCCGTAGGTGGAGGCACTGGTGTTGACGAACGCGAGCACGTCCTCGCCAGTATGCAGATTTCCCGTGATTGACACGGTCGCGCTGACAGCAGTTGAGGAGTTGCCGTCAGTCAGCGTGATGCCCGAATCGATCGCGACGGGCATGGAAGTCACGTTGTCGCCGGCCACGAATGAAGTGCTGCCGCCTGTGGCGGTGAGCGTAGGGGGAGCCGAAGGAGCGATGTAGGTGAAGTTGTCCAGCGTGGGCGAAAGAAACGTGCCGTTACCACTGGACTCTACGAGCCTCAAGCTCTTGACCTGCGAAAAGGCCGAATTATGAGAAAGGTCGACGTGGAACAGTGAGCTGCTGGCATTGGTTGAAATATCGAGAACAGTGCTACCGATGACGCTTCCACTTGAGTCCAATGCCTGGACGGTTACTGCATTGCTAACGAAAATATCGATGTCAAAGCTCTGCACGGCCATCAGCGACCCGTCTTGTCGCTGAATTGTCAACATCGACATCTGCGTGCCTTGAGTATTGACGATGAACTCGCCGCCTGCCCCGCTGTAAGGCAATGATCCGCTGACGATCTGATATTCGACTGCCTGGTCACCCGTATAGATCAGCCCGTCGAGCGCAGTCGATACGACTGGCGTGCTGCCCGTGTCAAAGCCCACGTTGCCGTCATAGGTCTCCACATATACGCTCAGCACGCCGCCGTACTTCTGCTCCACTGCTTTCGTGAGAATCACCGGCGTACGGATAGCGCCGGCGGTGTACTCCAACGTCCAATCGCCACCAAGCGCCGCGGCGCCGGTGAGGTCGGTCGACGCAGCCACATTGAGGTGCGAGATCGACGCAATGTGCTGCACCAGCGCCTTGCCGTCCACACTGGCGGCGACATCGCAGCCATAGATCAAGAAGTCTCCGCCCGGCTTCATCGCCGCCCCGATCTGCGCTAGCGCGGCGCTGTGCGATGCGAGGTCAACCTCGTTCAACCAGGTGGAACCAGCCTGGATCTCGCCATCGGCACCATGCGACACCAGATGGATGGACTCCACACCCTGGTGCTGCTGCAGATACTGGGCCATCTGCGCGAGACCATCGCTGTTCGCATCCAGCACGACGACCGCGGTGCCCTTCGGCAACCCCGACACCAGCTGCTGGTAGTTCGCCACGCTGGGATCGACGAACACCACGGCGTGTGTCGCCGTGGCAGCGCCCGTGTCACGGCCCGCCTGATCCGCGCCGCGAACCCAGGTGGCCGAGCGCGATGACGTCCCGCCGTCGCGTTCCACGGCGATCGCGGTTTCCCTCGCGTGCGCGATGGCCCGCGTGCCGGCAACGTGCGTGTCCGCCTCTGCATGATGCTGCGTTCCTACCGCCGCCACCGACGCGTCGTAGACGATGCGCGGCTCCAGCGCCATCAGCAGCGGCGCAGGCGTCACGGCGCGTTGGGTATCGCGCGAGTCGCGCGAGCCGAGACGCTTGAGGAATTCCAGGGCGATCTTCATGACGACGAGTCTCCAGCGCCAGGTCGCCGCGCGTGGCGCGCAGGCGTGGCTTTCTTTGGAAAAAGCAGCGGTGCGCTACCCGGAGAGGGGCAGCACGAATGACGGCACGGCAAAGGGATCTCGACGCGACGCGGGGGACGGGGCGCATGGCCATGCCGCCGGTTTCGTACGTCCGGCATCAACTGCAGGCCAACGGATGCAGCCTGCACTACATGCATTCGAACACGCGGCACATCTCCCCCTGATGTTCGCCGTGGCCTTGACGGCAGCCATGCGCGATGAATCCGATGCGAGATCGGAGGTCCTTGACGACGAGATTTCCCCTGCTACTGGCGCACTGCCGTGGATCAGGACCGCACACCGATGATGCAAGCCATCACGCTGCAGCGCCTTCTTCCTTGGAGGGTTAGGACTGACTCGTCCGCAACGCTTCCGTCTGCCAGCTGGCGTGGGCTTTCAACCGACGAATCTACCCGACCGGCGATGACAGCACAATTAAGACTTCCGTCACAGAAAACGGATCGTGTCCGCGCAGCGACGCCACGGCGTCGAAAGAATTTCCGCGCAGGTCGGCTTTGGCGCCTGGAAACCAGCGGCTTCGAGGCCACCATGCAATTTCGCAATCGCTGAAATATGACCGGGCCTCTGTTTCGACCTCGCCGCCGGGTCTAGCCTGCGGGGGCGCTTTCGCCCATCAAGGACTCCCCATGTTGCTTCGCACTCGTTGTTTTGCATCCGGTTTGTTCGCACTGGCCCTTGTCGTGTCGATGGCCCATGCGGGCCCGGCACAGGAAAAGCATCCATCGGGTGCCGCAGCCACCATGACCGAGGCTGCCAGTGTGCCGGCGTGGCTGGTTGGCACGTGGACGCTCGTGCGTTGCGACAATGTCTATCCGGATGGTCATCGCGTCGAGCTCTATGGGCCGCACCCGCAGGGCTTGTGGATGATCGACGCGAAAGGTCACTACCTGATGCATATCGCGCGCGTGCAGCGCACGCCGTTCGCCAGCGGTGACAAGTCGAAGGGCACGGCCGATGAATATCGCGCGGCCTCGCTGGACAGCAACTCGCACTTCGGCAGCATCCACGTGGAAGACGGCCGCATCGTGACGCATATCGACCAGGCATCGTTCCCCAACTGGAACGGTCGTGACGGCAAGAGCAGCTTCACACGCGACGGCAACCAGCTCACCTACATCGTGGCCAAGCCGAGCAGCGGCTCGGGCGATGGCGCCCACGGCGAGGTGGTGTGGCAGCACGTCGACTGAGCAACGCGCTCGGGGCCTTGCCGTGGAGTGGCGCGATGCCGCTCAGGCGGCGGAAGGGCTCTTGAAGGCCGTCGCCAGCGTCTGCAACGCCTGGCGTGAACGCAGGTCGTTCAATGCGGAATACAGCACCACGTCCTGCGTCGGCAGATCAGGCAGGGACAGCGCCGAGCCCAGGTCCACCGTGCCGGCCGGCGCCGTACGGCTCGCCATCAAAGCGATGGCGAGGCCGGCGGCGGCGGCGGCGCCGACCACGGCCGCGCCCTTGCCCACGAACACTTCGGTCCAGGCGATGCCCGCCTGATCCAGGGCCTGCACCGCCGCACTGCGGATACTGCACGACTCGCCTTGCGTCGCCAGCGGCAACGGCTGCCCCGGCAGGGGCTCCCAGCCGGCCACGCCAATCCACGCGAAGCGCTCGGTGAACAGCGTTTCGCCGTCGTGGCGACGATGCGGTGGCTGCACCACCATCGCGGCGTCCAGCGTGCCCTCTTCGTATGCCTGCATGACCTCGCGCGAACCGGCCACGCGCATCTCGATCACCAGGTTCGGGTCGTGCTCGCTCATGCGGCGAAGCAGTGACGGCAATTCGCTGCCGACGATCAGATGGCTGACACCGATGACCAGACGACGCTGTTCGACGAAGAACGAGGACACGGCGCGCTCGTGGGCGCCGATAAGCGAGCGCGCGGCTTCGAGAAACACGGCGCCATCGGCGGAAAGGCGCACCTGTCGCGGCGTGCGCTCAAGCAGGCGCCGGCCGAGATGCTCTTCCAGGCGGCGCAGCTTCAGGCTGATGGCGGACTGGGTGGTACCCATCGCCTGCGCTGCGCGCGTAAAACTCTGCAGATCGGCAACAAACACAAAAGCGTTGACGGCGTCGAGATCCAGAGCCTTCATCTTCCGGGGTCCTGCCTTGCGGTGGTTGCTGTTGCGTCGAAGCGGTATCACTCGAACGCACAGCGTACATGCGAGGGCCCGGAAGAGGACAGGGAAGGTGTTCCCTGCCCTTTCTTATCCGTTGATGCCCGCCGATGCGGCAGCACTCGTCTGGGTGGCGACGCTGGCCACGGAAGCCGGCGTGGTGGTGATCATGGCGCCGAAGGTCAGCACGCACACGGCGAAGCAGGCAACGTACAGGCTGTTCAGGATGAGGTTCTCGAATTTCATGACGGCTCTCCAGGTCGGTGGGTTTTGCTCTTGATGTAGATAGAGCAATGGCCGTGCCAACCTCGCAGATGCCTGGAAAACCGCGCCACCAAGCCATTTTCACGCAAGCACGTTCGTCGCGTGCAGTGTCCGCGGACGATGTCCGGACAGTCGCGCAGGTGTCCACGGACGTTCGCACAGGAAGGCCCCGCGCTCGCGAGGCCTTCCCACGTGACACGGGTGTTTCAGTGTCTGGGCGTGGCGATGAAGCCATGCAGCTGATGGTTTGCATCCGTGTAATAACCAGCCACCACGCCGAAATTGTTGATGGCGGTGGCCAGCGTGCTCACGGCACCCGGCATGTCCAGCGTCTGGAAGTGGCCATTCGTTTCCACGAACGAGTGATCGTGGCCGTGGGCGCTCCAGTAATAGCCCGCCTTCTGGCCCACATCGTTGATGGCGAACACCACGGTGTTGTCGGCGCCGGGCACATCGATGGTGGTGATCCTGCCGTTTGCGTCGCGATAGAAACCATGCGGGGCGGGCGCCTTCGGGTTGGTATCCCAGTAGCCGACCGATTCGTTGAGATCGTTGATGCCCAGCGGATAGGTTTCCGCCGCGCCTTCCACGTCAAACGGCGTATCCCAGTGCTTGCCACGGCGGATGATGCCGTGGAACGCGCCATCGGCGTCCCAGTACACGCCGAGAATGGTGCCGAATTCGTTGTAGCCGTCCACGTTCGAACCGACATGGCCGGGGAAATCCACGTTCTCGAAATGATGGCCGCGCATCACGAAACCATGCTGCGTACCCGACGCATCCGCGTAGGCGCCGTAAGTCCAGCCCTGGTCATTGGGGCCGCCGGCCGCGCTGAAGTACGTGCCCAGCACGGCAGGATCGAGCGGTTCGAACTGCCCACGTCGATACACCATCGCATGCGGCACACCGCCATTTGCTGCGAACTGGCCGCCCAGTTCGCCGAAATCGTTGATGCCCCAGAAAATGGTCGCCGACGAGCCGGGCACGTCGAGCGTCTGATAGGTGTAAGTAGTGACGGATTCCGCCGTGCCGGCCTCAGCCATGGCAACGCCGGTCAGGCCTGCGAAAGCCAGCGCGAGGAAACCTGCGGCCCTTGTGAGCCGGCCATGCGTAGCGCGATGATTCGACATGATCTTAAGTCCTCTATGGATACGAAGGGCGATGGCATTCCCAGGGTCTGCGGCCGTTTCCAACTGCGCCATCTCCCCTTACAGCGCAAAAGGGATGCGGATACCGACACGCGCAACAGCACGCGGCCGCGCATGAACGCGCAAACCGAAATCACCGAAGTGCTCTCACGCGCCGCCAATGGCGACGTCGCCGCCTTCGACGCGCTGATACCCAAGGTTTACGCCACGCTGCGCCGCCTCGCACGCCACCAGCGCGCCCACGAGGCCGCGCACACGCTGGAAACCACGGCGCTGGTGCACGAGGCATATCTCAAGCTGGTGAGCAACGATCAAGTCGCCTTTACCGATCGCGCGCACCTCTATGCCTACATGAGCCAGGTGATGCGCCATCTGCTGATCGATCATGCGCGGCGCAAGAAGGCGCAGAAGCGCCAGGCACCCGAGATAACCGCGCCCGAGCATGGCTCGGACATCCTCGACGTGCTCGCCATCGACGAAGCGCTGAAGCGACTGGCCGACACCGACGAACGCCTTGCGCGCGTGGCCGAGCTGCGCTTGTTCGCCGACCTGTCGAGCCCGGAGATCGGCGAGGCGCTGGGCATCAATGCGCGCACCGTCGAGCGCGACTGGCTGAAGGCCCGCACCTTTCTCTCCGCCTGTCTGATGCCGGGCGCCTGAGCCGTGTCGGTCGCGGCCATGCCTTTACGCTTTACAGGTAGGCCAGTCGCGAATGCCCACTACCCATGATCTTCGCCTTCTCCCAGCGATGGCATGAGATCGAACCGCTGATCGACCAGCTGTTCGACGTGCCCGTACACGAGCGGGCCGAGTGGCTGCGCGCGCACTGCACCGATCCCACGCTGCGCGTGCTGGTGGAACAGGCGCTGGACAACGCGCCCGGCGTGGCGGCGCTCGAGCGCGGCATCGGGCAATGGCTGCCCACGGTGGACGACAACCTCCCCGTCATTCCCGGTTATCGCGTGCTGCGCTTTGTCGGCGCGGGCGGGATGGCCAGCGTGTTCGAGGCCGAGCGTGAGTTGCCGGGTGGCCCGCAGAAGGTCGCACTCAAGCTGCTGCGCATCGACGTGCACGACGCGGACGAGCGCCGCCGCTTCCTGCGCGAGCAACACATCCTGGCGCGATTGCAGCATCCGCATATCGCCCAATTGCTCGATGCGGGTTTCTCGCCGACCGGCACCCCATTCCTCTCGCTGGAATTCGTCGCGGGCGACGACCTTGTCTCGCACGCCACATCGCGCGCGCTTTCCACGCGCGAACGCCTCGCGCTGTTCATCGGCGTGTGCTCGGCGGTGGAGCATGCGCATCGCAGCCTTATCGTGCATCGCGACATCAAGCCCAGCAACGTGCTGGTGAGCGCGGACGGCGGCGTAAAGCTGGTGGATTTCGGCATCGCCAAGCTGCTCACCGGCGATGCCGACCGCACACGCACCGAGGCACGCCGGCTCACCCGCTCTTACGCGGCACCCGAACAGTTGACCGGCGACGTGGCAACCACCGCCATCGACGTCTACGCGCTCGGCGTATTGCTTGCTGAACTGCTCGGAGGGCAACACCCGCACCGCGCCGACACTTACGCGACGGATTTCGTATTCGACGACGATGCGCTGCGACGTAAGCTAGGCGTCGACCTGCACGCCATCGTGCATCAGGCAACGCGGCCCGACCCGTTGCGCCGGTACGCAAGCGTCGAAGCGCTCAGCGCGGATATTCAGCGCTATCTCAATGGCATGCCCTTGCAGGCACGTGCGGACACGCTCGCGTATCGCGCCCTCACCTTTACGCGGCGCCATGCGCTGGGCGTATCCATCGGCGCCGTCATCGCCTTGCTGCTCGCCACGACCACCATTGTCGGCCTGCACGAGGCGCATCGCGCCGGGCAGGCGGCGCAGGACGCACGCGCGCACGCGATGGCCGCCGAAAGCGAAGCCCAACGCGCCGACGCGCTCAAGACCTTCATGGAAGGCCTGTTCGACAGCTCCGCCCACGGCACCGAAGCCAACGAAACCGCCGAAGAACTGCTGGCCCGCGGCCGCGAACGCGCCGAGCGCGACTTCGCCACCCAGCCGGCGCTTCGCGCCGAGATCCTCGCGCTGGTCGGCGACCTGGATCGCCGCAGCGGCCATCCGGAGCGCGCCTGGCAACCGCTGGAAGAAGCCGCCACGCTGGCCAGGTCGCAGTTCGGCGCCACCGACCGCCGCACGCTGCATATCGAATACCTGCTTGCCAAGGAAGCCGACGAACTCGGCCGCGTGCGCGAAGCCACCGCGCGACTGCAGGGCGCCATCGACGCCTTCGAGCAAGGCCCCGACCGCGACTCGCCCGAAGCCGTGCAGGCGCTCGCCTGGCTGGCCGGCCTGGACGAGCGCGCCGGCGAATCGCAGAAGGCCATCGACCTCGGCGAGAAGGACGTGGCGCTCGCCCGCCGCATCCTGCCCAACGGCAGCGAAGCGCTGACCGAAGCCATATTGAACCTCGGTTGGATCTACGAGGACGCCGGCCGCTCCGAACGCGCCGAACCGCTGCTGCGCGAAGCGCTACACCGCAAGCGCATGCACCTGGGTGCGCGCCACGCCGACGTGGCCGACACCATCGCCATCCTTGTATCGGCGCTCACCAAGCTCGGCCAGTACAGCGAAAGCGAAGAGCTCATGCGCGACGCGCTGGACATCGACGCCCACGCCTACACCCACCCCAATGCCCACACCGCCTGGCACCTCAACGACCTGGGCGGCGTCTACACGCTCGAAGGCAGGTTCCCCGAGGCCGAAGCGTTCTATACGAAATCCATTGCCATGGACGAAGCACTCAAGCCCGCATCGCGACTCAACGAGGCAACAAGCATCGGCAATATCGCCAAGATCCGCTTCCGCCAGGGTGCCTATGCCGAGGCCGAAGCCGGCATGCGCGACGCCATCGACCGCAAGCAACGCTTGCTCGGCGCCGACTACGCCGACAACGGCCGCAGCTACGATAGCGCCGTGCTCGCGGAAATTCTGATCGCCCGCGGACAAACGGTCGAAGCACGAACGCTCACCGACAGCGCGCTGGCCGAAGCACGCCGCCGCCATCACGACGCACATCCGGATACCGCGTTCGCGCTCACCGTCGATGCCGAACTCATGGCGACCAGCGACCAACCTCAACGAGCCGCCGTACCGGCCGGACAAGCCGTCGCCATGTATGACGCACTGGCAGACCAGAGTTCGGAAAAGTCGGTTCGCGCGCGCCTCCTGTATGCGGACATCCTGCAAGCGCTCGGCCACAACGACGAAGCCGCGCGGCATCTCGACAACGCCCTGGGTGCAGCCAATACCATGGCGCCTAAGTCGACGGCACTGATCGCCCACCTGCAAGCCGACCTGGCCCGCGCCGACGCCGCACTCGACGACAACGCCTCCGCCGGGCGCCTGCGTGCCGAAGCACGAACGTCCCTGGCCGATACGCCAGCCGGCGCGAACATCGATCGCGATGCGGCGATACGCCTGCTCACCAATCTCCCGTCGGGTTACCGCTGAAATGGACGACCTGCTCGACACGCAGGTTTTCACCCGGATGATGGCCCGGATTCAGGAAGATGCCTTCTCCGCGAAGGCCCAACGACGTCGCGTGAACCTCTGCGAATAGCCATCCAAACAAACGCTTGGGATCGCAAGTCAAAACCGGTTGCGGAATTGAGTCATGTCGCACCGTGCGCAGCGACGGTCTCGTTCCTACCCGGCGTTGACTTGGCCGAAGCAGACGGTGAGTAGCCTTCACGGTGGAGTTCGCCATGAACGAAACCTTATATCCCGCCACCGACGCCCTCGACCTCGCACGGTCGCTTCTCGCCATTGCCACCGAAGCCTGCGACGCCGGCACCATGTCCGGACAACTGGCCGATTCCCTGCAGCTTGCCGCCGAGGCCCTCGCGGCCGACCTCGCCGAATGGCGCTCCCAGCAGGCGGACGCGCTGCCCGCGCGAACCAACATGGCCATCAACAACTGGGCCCTTATCGACCTGGACGCCGTCGCGCAGTTCTCCAAACTGGTGGCATGCATACACTCCACCGACGCCTGCGCCGTACGCCTGCTCACCATCATCAAGCACACCACCGACCGCCCGACGCAGAACCTGGCGACATCCGGCAACAGGATCACGCTCCTACCCGCCATGCCGTGAAGAGACTTTGACCGACCACCTGCCGCGCCCCAAAGGGACGCGATGCGGCGCCGACGCTGCGCGTAACAAGGCGGGCTCGCCAGCGCGCCGCAGGCCTCGAGGCGGCGATTATTCCGTGCTGTAGTTGGCGAGCACGATGGGAAAGAGGCCACCCAAAAACTCTACCCTCGCTGCAGAACCCGTCTCGTCGTGGTCTCTGCGCGCCAGCTGCCGCGCCAGGATGATGGCGGCCGCGGGACATAGCTTGCTGTGCAGCAACTGGTGCCCGCGCAGCACGCACCACTTGCGTCCTTCCCGCTCGCTCACCGAATAGATCGCATTCATCTCGACTCCTCCTGCATGGGCTCCAGCCCATGACGTGTCGGTGGTTGCATCGGGCCTGTCGTGGTCGACACCGTGGCGGTAATCGGCGCCAGGGGAAACGCCGGAGTGAGGCCACCGCATTCCATGTGTGCCGCCACGGTGCCGACCACGACAGGCTCGTGCTCGCTCAGGCTTGCGTTCTGGCCGAGCCCTTGAGTTCCACGCGCCGATTGGGCGCCAGGCAGGCGATCAATCGCGCGCGATTCCTGTCGTTGCACTGCACGACCGCATCGGCCTTGCCACGCCCTTCCACCAGCATTGCCGCGGCAGGCACGCCGTGCCCGGCCAGGTACTGGCGCACGGCCTGCGCACGACGCAGCGACAAGGCCTCGTTGTAGGCATCGCTGCCGATGCGGTCGGTGTAGCCGGTAATCATGATGTTCTGGATCTGGCTGGCGGCCTGCACTTGGGCCAATAGTTCAGCGAGGCGCGCTTCGCCCTGCGCAGACAGCGTGGCGCTGTCGAAAGCGAACAACGCATCGGACGACAACCGGATGGTCGCCATCGGCGCGGGAGCCGGTGCGGGTGCAGGCGCAGGCTCATGCACCTCCAGCAGCGACTTGCATGACTCGGGCTTCCAGTAGAACGCCTTGGCCAGGTGATGTTCGTCGAACTGCACCTGGTACTGGCACTTGAACGACTGGCCATCCGTTTCGCGGAAGTCGAAGATGTAGTTCCAGGTGTTCACGCCGAACACGCCCTCGCTGAAGTGCGGCGCGCCCAGCAGGTCGTAGAGCTGGTGCTTGGTCATGCCCGGCGCAACCTTGCGCAGGTTCTCGACGTTGACGAAGACGCCTTCGGGCATCGTCGCCTGCGAGGCATCGGGAAAAGCCGCCGCCTCCTCGCCGCGATGGCTTGGCGTGCTGCTGCATCCGGCCAGCAGCGCAACGAGCGCCATCGGCCACCATCGTTGTCCTTGCTTGAGTGTGCGCATGATGCGTTCCCCTGTGATCGTGGTTCGTTGATCCAGCCTGCTTCGCATCACCACTGCATCCCCGCGCCGATCGCCACGCCCGCGTCGCCGCGCGTATCCGCGCTGCCGGAGAGCTTGTAGACCCAGCGACCGCCCTGCGAGATGGCGGAGACACCGATGGCGATGCTCGATTCGCCGCGGAAAGAGCCGGCCGATACCGCCGCCATGCTCCTGCCGGGCTCGTACGCCTGTGGCAGGCCCGCCATCGCCATGCCCGCGGCCACGCCGGCATCGGCGCGATGTCCCACGCTCTGGATCTGGCTGTTGAGCTGGCCCACGCGCTGATCGGTATACGCATTGGCCCAGTTGGTGGCCTGCTGCATGCCGGCGTTGAGCTGCCCGACATTGGCCGCATCGGTGGTGGCTACGCCGCTGGCGACATTGTGGACAGTGGTGGCGCCGCTGCCGTTGCCCAGCGTGACGCTGCCGTAGTTGACGCTGCCGTCGGTATTGCTGTCGTAGCGCACGGTGCCCTGCTGCGAGGTATTGATGCTCGCCTGCATCTGCCCGAGGTTCACCGCATCGGTGGCGGCCGTGCCCGCGGCCACGTTGGTGATCTGTCGTGCATTGCCGGCGCTGCCCACTGACACCGTATTGGCGCGATCGGCTACCGAGCCCGCACCGATCGCCACCGAGTTGTTCGCCGAGGCCGTCGCACCGTTGCCCACCGCTACGGCGTTGGTGCCGCTGGCCGAGGCCACCGGGCCTACTGCGACGCCGTTGGTGCCGCTCGCGGCCGCATCGGCCAGGGTGGAATTGACCGCGAAGTACTTCACGCCGCCGCCGGGGTTGTTGATCGGCGAAATGTTCTTGATCGCGTTGTACAGGCTGTAGTTGCTGTAGACGTTGGTGGTGTCCTGCGTCCAGTGCCACAGTTGCGCACCATTGATGGCGTCGGTGCTGGCGACGCTGATCGCGCCCTGATGCAGGTTGGTCAGCAGCGTGCCGTTGGTGGCGCCACCGTCGGTGCTAGCGGTGCCAGCCAGTGTCACCGTGCCGCGCGTGGCGTCGTCGTACTGCACCGCGTTGCCGGCGGTAATGGCCACGCCCTGAAGCTGAGCCACGTTGACCGCATCAGTGGGCGCACTGCCGGCAGCCACGTTCGTGATCTGTCGCTCCTTGCCTGCCGAACCCACCGACACTTCGCCGGCGGAGGTTTGCGGCGCAATGAGTCCATACGCGCTGTAGCTGGTCTGCGCGCCGCGGCTGGCCGAGGACTGGTAGCCCAGCGCCACGCTGTTTGCCGCGCTGGCGGTGGCTTCCGCACCGATGATGGTCTGCGCGTTGGCAGTGCCGCTGGCGTCGTCGCCGATGACTACGGAATGACCCAGGCGCGCGGCGTAGTCCGCCGTCGGCACGCCGGTGGGGTTGTTCGGATCGTTGGTGCCCGTACCAGGGAACGCGGAGGCCGCGGTCTGCGCTGCCAGCGTATGCGACGCGTTGGTGCCGATCACCACTTCCTTCGAGCCGTTGGCCGACGCGCCGTCGCCCATCAGCACTTGGTAATCCTGCGCGGCGTTCACCGCCCAGCACTGTTCCTGCACGACGCCCAGCACGTTGAGACAGGTGGACGCCCAGGCCGGCGCGGACGAAGGCAGCAGCAAGCCCGCGATGCCACCTGCAGCGCCGTTGTTGATGTTGGTGATGTAGCTGTCGGACTTCACCGCGCCGATCAGCGTGAGGTGCGAATTGATACCCGTGCCGCCCAGCGTGGTACCTCCCGTGGTGGTGAGCACGCTGCCTGCCGGCGTGAGGTTCACCAGCGGCAGGCCCAAAGCATTGACCGTGGCATAGCCCTGCGTGAAGTTCGCCGCATTCACCTGCAGGCCGCCGTTGGTGACGTAGCCGTTGGTGTTGTTGAACAGGCTGTTTTCGGTGGTGCCCAGCAGCGTGTTGGCGGTGCCGATAACGCCGCCATTGCCCACGATGAGGCCCGTCGGCGTGGCCGATGGCGGCGGCACCACGGGCACTGCCTGCGGCATCGCGCTGGTGGCCGGCGAAGACACACTGCTCATCACGTTGGAGAGCACTGGCATCGAGCCAAGCAGGCCTGCTCCGCTGCTGCCACCGAGCGTGGAACCCAGCGTCTGCGTCGTGGCACCCACGACGTCGTTGACGGTGGTGACCACATCGCCGGTAACCGGCGTGAGGTTGCTGCCGACATTGAGCAATCCGCCGTTGCTGCCGTTGCTCACCGTCTTGAGCACGTTGCCGACGGCCGCGACGGTGTCGTTCACCGTATGACCGACATCGCTGGCGAGCTTGCCGCCACCGGTGCCCCCGAGCACATTGCCCAGGCCGCTGCCGCTGGACGTGCCGGCGGCGGTGGTGGCGACGTCGTGCAAGGCGCCGGCCACCGGCTGCAGTATCGAGGTGGCGGTGCCTGCCAGCGGCGTGCCTGCGGTGGCCGTGCCGACGATGCTGCCCACGGTGCCGGTCACGCCGTCCACCGTCGCGGGGAGTGACGACGTCGCGTTACCGCCCAGCCCTCCGTTGCCGACCGAACCGAGTACGCCGCCCAGGCCGGTGCCGTTGGCGGTGTTCTCTACCGTGGCAACGACGTTGTGCAGCGTGCCTTCCACTGGCGGCAGTACGGCGGCAGCTACGCCATTGAGCGGCGTATTGGCGGTGGCGGTGCCGGCGATGCGATTCACGGCGCCAGTGACGCCGTCGACCGTGCCGGTGAGGCCGGCAAGCACCACGCCACCATTGCCGCCAATGCCACCCGCACTTCCGCCACTGAGCGCTCCGCCCAGCGCATGGCCGAGGCCCGCTCCGTTGCCTGCATCTGCCACCGTGCTTACAACGCCGTGCACAGCGCCAGCGACAGGCTGCAATGCCGCCGACACGGTGCCGGCCAGTGGCGTACGGGCCGTGGCCGCGCCCACGATGCCGGTCACGGTGCCGGTCACGCCGTCCGCCATCGCGGGGATCGGCGACGTCGCGTTACCGCCAAGCCCTCCGTTGCCGACCGAACCGATTACACCGCCCAGGCCGGTGCCGTTGACCTTGTTCTCTACCGTGGCAACGATGTTGTGCAACGTGCCTTCCACCGGCGGCAGCACCGTGGCAGCTACGCCATTGAGCGGCGTATTGGCCGTAGCGGTGCCGACAACGCGATTCACCGTGCCGTTGATTCCGTCCACGGTGCCAGTGAGCCCGGACAACACCACGCCACCTTGCCCGGCGCTGCCCGTCGCTCCCGCCAACGTGGTCGCGACGCTATGCAGGCTGCTTTCGACCGGCTGCAGCACCGTGGCCACAGTGCCGCCCAGCGGCGTGTTTGCCGTTACGGCACTCGCAACGCTGTTGAGCGTGTGATCGAGGCCATCGACCGTCGTCGGCAAGCCGGACACGATGCCACCCACGCCGTTGCCCTGCACACCACCCAAACCAGAGCCGTTCGCTACGCCAGACACCGTCGTCGCGACGCTGTGCAGGCTGCTCTCGACCGGCTGCAGCACGGTGGCTACCGTGCCGCCCGATGGCGTCTTGGCCGTGGCGGCACTCGCTGCGCTGTTGAGCGTGTGGTTGAGTCCATCGACTGTTGCGGGAAGTCCAGCCACCGCGCCGCCGACGCCCGCGCCGAGGTGAACGTTCACGTCGGCATCGACACGCGGAAGCACAGGAGCAACCGCCACCCCGGCATGCACATGCACATCGGCAAGCTCACTGCCACCGATGCCCACCTGGGCATGTGCCGTCGCATCCACGGCGGGCGCGGATGCGTTCGGCGCGGCAATGTGCACCAGGCCGTCGGCGCCAAGCTGCAACGCGTCGGGGTGACCCTCCTGCAGTGCGCTGGCGGTGCCCAACTGCGTCGCCAACACCACGGGGCGTTGCCGATCGGCCACTTCATTGCCGGCCGTAACCACGGCCGCCGCGCGTCCCTGCCCTGCGGCGAGATCCACGCCAGCGACCTGTGACAGGAGCGATTGCGCATTCGGGCGAACGACATCGAAAGGGAGGTTTGCTGGCAGCGCACTGACTGGCACAGCGATCGCGCGCGCAACGGCTCGCATTTTCATGCCGCCCGCCGATGCTCGCACAACGGTAGCGACACGCCCTGTTGCTGCAGCAGGTCCAGGGAGCGCAGCGAGCGCAGGCGGCGCGGTAGCGGCTGCGCCCGGGGCGGCCACGGCAATGGCGGTCGATGCGGGATGCTCATATTTGGCGACCAGCGCTTGCAGGTCGTCCAGCTTGCGGTCATCGCTCGATTGCGCATGGGCGGTGACGTGGTAACCCATGGCGCCAAGGCACAGGCAGTTCAGGAGCAAGACTCGCGCTATCGGCGCAACAGCTCCATGCGTCTTGCGCTGCCTGCGTGCCGGTGACAATTCCGAAGCGGGTACGAAAGCGCAGCGGCTCTCTGACCATACGAGGCGGTAGATGCGGTTCATCGAGATGTCCCCTTGTGGCTTCGGCCGCGCATGACGGCGGCGTCGGCAGTCCGTGAGAGCGAGAAGCGCGCACGTCGCTGTGCAGCGCCCCTGCTTGGGGTTCATTACATCGATGCGCGATGCGCGCGAATGTCCCTATCCGGCAGCGCAATAGGTTTATCCGGCAAGACGGGGAGCAAATACGGCAACCGCGTATGCAAATCCGGCAAGTCGCATGCGGCCGCCGGCCGATGCCGATCGAACGGCTCAGGCTGCTTCAAATGGCGGCGCGCGCATCAGCGTGTCGCGGGGACGTTCACCGAACACGCGCCGGTAGTGATCGGCGAAGCGCGACAGGTCCCACAAGCCGCAGCTGAGCGCCACGGACTTCACCGATTTGCGGCTCGCGTCGGAAAGGGTGAGGTTCTTGCACGCCGTGCACAGGCGCAGCATCGAGAGATAGCGGTTGGGCGAAACGCCCAGGAGATCCTCGAATGCGTAACGCAGCGCGCGTTCGCTCACGCCTGCGGCATTGCACAGATCCGTGATGTAGATGTCGCGCCTGAGGTTGTTGCGCATGAATTCTTCGGCGCGTTGCATTACCAGATAGTGCGTGCGACGACCGCGCGAGCACGAGGGACGATCCTCCGCGCGGGCAGACAGCCCCGCAAGCAGGTGCTCGTCCAGAAGCGCGTCGACGTCGTGGTCCCTGAGGCTGCCTGTGGGGTGCGTTTCGCTGCCGAGTACACCATCACGCACCGCATCCCACGCCTGTCGCGACGCTTGCGAGCGGACATCATCGCCCAGCCCGAACAGGGCAATGAGGCGCGAAGGCAATTCCGGCTGCAAAGGCTTGAGGCTCTGGTACCTCCGCTGCAGTCGCGCGTGTGGCACCAGCACGACACTGACATGCGTACCTGGCGCCAGCATGAATTCGCTGATGCCCTCCGGCAGCACGGTGAAGGCCATTCCTGATGAGAGCATCGTGCCGTGGCACCAACTTGGCGTGTCGGTGTAATGCAGGTAACCGACCAGGCACCAGCCCGCCGGCAAGGCAAATCGTCCCCTGAACGGAAAGCCAAGCTCTCCGCTGCAGAAAATGGCCTCGTCGTATCCCTGTGCATCGATGCGGGCGCGAGGTCCCTGTTTCCCCAACAGGATGACCTCAAGTTCGCAGATCTTCAGAACTCCACAAAGCTTCACCAGGTCGGGCGAGTGCAATCCCTCGATGTGCTCGACTGCCATCGTTGCCCCCTGAGGCAAGTCATTCCCTTTTTTTAAAGCCGGCAACAAAGCCCTTGCGCGTAAAACATCCGCATTAGAAAAGTCGTTGAGCCACAGTCAATGCACGTATTCGGCAAGAACTGCGTGTGAAGAAATTTTCACGCTTCGTGTGTGATGCATATCACGTTCATAGCGGTAATTCATGCCGTTTTCGTGCAAACGATCATAGTCAGCGCCCGAAAGAATGTGCTTGCACCGCGAACAGCCAAGGACAAGCTGCGCGGCACATCACGGGGGAGCCAATGAAAGTCACATGCAAGGCAGAGGCGCTGACGCCTCGCATCAGCGACGCTCTCTGTCGCACGGACGTCCGTTTATAACCTCTCCACGCGGTGAGCACGCGCGCCTACTCCAAAAGCAATAGGCGCGCGATGAGCGCTTAGTGCCGGCGCTCGCCGGTCGATAGCCACAAGGAAAGTCCAACAACCGCAAAGGGACCCAGTCCCGAGGAGACGTGCCATGAACAGCAAGATCCGCAACTTCCTGGTCGATGAGGACGGCATCACCGCATTGGAATACGGCATCCTGGCCGCACTCGTGGCCGCTGCTCTCGTAGCCGTGTTCGGCGACAGGCTGCAGAAATTCTTCACGGCGGTCTTCAACCTTCTCGACACCAAGGCAGGCGTCACCTCGACGTGATGCAGGGCGTCGACGACGCTTTCCTGCCACACCGCCCGCACATGCAACGCAAGGACAGGGGACATCCATGCTTGCGCTCTTCCCAATGCTCACGGTGCTGCTCGGCGCACTGGTGATCGTCAGCGACCTGCACGCGCGCCGCGTTCCCAATGCGTGGCTGCTCAGCGCGCTGCTGGTCGCCGTAATTGTCCAGATCGCAGGCATGGTCACGGGCGAGGCGAGGCCGCTTGGTCCGCCTTTGCTCGGCCTGGTGCTTGGCCTCGCGGCGATGCTGCCGTTCCACCTGTACGGATGGATGGGAGCGGGCGATGTGAAGTTCTTCGCCACTCTGGGCTTCCTGCTCGGCGCCCCTGCGCTGCTGCCGGTGTGGATGCTGGGCAGCCTGCTTGCCGGGGCGCATGCCGTGCTTGTCCTGATGTCGCGTGATCCACGCGTTGCCTGCATGCCGCGCATCGCATGGACTCGTGATCGGCTGACAGCGACCGCTTGGTGGCAGCGCGTCTTGCATGCACGCGGCGGCCGCGCGGGGCTGCCTTACGCGGCCCATCTCGGCGTCGCCGCGATCATCGTGGCGATGCATCCATCGCTCATACCCTGGAGCGTTGCGTGAACGCGCGCACGCGCTGCCAGCGTCAGCGCCAGCGCGGCGTCGCCGCGATCGAGTTCGCGCTGGTTTTCATGCTCGGCATCCTGCCGCTGATCATGCTCACGATGACTGGGGTGCTGATCTTCGCCGCGAAGGAATCGCTCACCTTGGCCGCATCCGAAGGCGCACGCGCGGCACTGCATTACGGCAACGCGACGCAACGCCAGACCTTCGCCTGCCAGGCCGCCCAGCAATCGATGCAATGGCTGCTCAACTTCACCGGGGAAAGCGTGGACTGCTCCGCGCCGCAATCGCCGGGTGGCAGCTACACGCCCATCGCGGTGTCGACCACCTCGCCCTGTCCAAGCAACGCCGCGGTGCAATGCATGACCGTGGTCACCTCGTTCGACTACGACAAGCATCCATTCATCCCGGTCGCCTCGTCGGTCTATGGCTGGGTGATGAAATCGAACATGACCAGCTCAGCCACTGTGCAGTTGGATATGGCGGGCGGCTGACCATCAAGGAACGGAGACCACTCACGATGCCCCACTTCGCCCGCATCGCCGCCATCTTGCTGGTGATCGTCGCCACGCTGCTGGCGCTGGCGGCTTTCAGCATGGGCCGGCGCGCTTCCGCCAACGCATCGGCGAACACGTCGCATGCGCCCACGCTCAGCGTGCTGCCCAAACCGGTCACCATGCACGTGGTCGTCGCCGCCCGCCGGCTGCCCGCGGGCCAACGCATCGATGCCAGCCAGCTGCGCCTGGCCGAGATGTCCACGCGCCCGGACGACAGCTTCGTCTCCATCGACGCGCTGGCCGGCCAGTTGCCGCGCGTGGACATTCCCGAAGGCACGGTGATCACGCCCACGCTGCTGTCCAATCCCGTCGCGATGCAACTGGCCGCGGGCGAACGCGCGATTGCCGTGCCCGTCGACGAAACCACCGGCGTCGGCAGCCGCGTGCTGCCCGGCGATTACGTCGACGTGGTGCTGACGCTCAAGAGCGGCGAACCCGCTTCGTCCTTCGCCAGCACGAAGGAAGTGACGCAAAGCCGGCTGCTTGCTTCGCGCCTGCGAGTGCTCGCCTATGGTCCACGCGACCTGCCAGCCGTTGGCGTCGTCCATGGTGATGCCTCGGCGGCCAGCACCAAGAGCGAGCGCAATAGCGATGCGCCCACGCGCACGGCGGTGCTCGCTGTACCGGTGGCCGACATCGATCCCCTCGTGCTCGGCGCCCAGAGTGGCAAGCTCTCGCTTGCCCTGCGCCATCCCGGTGACGATGGCGTGCCCACGCCACTGCTGTTCCCCACGGCACAGCCGGTGCTCTCGCCCGTCGCCAACCTCACGCCCGAACAGCGTGCGTGGCTGGCAGCGCCGGAAAACCGCGCCTACGCCGGCATCGACGAGCGCGGATTGGCCGGAACGCTGCGCGCCATCGCGCCGACGCCGTCGCTGCGGCACACGAGCGCGCCCACCATTGAAATCGTGCGCGGCGCGGAGTCATCGCTGTCGCAGGCACAGAGGACGGCCATCCGATGAATCGCACGCAGGCTTCCATCGCCGGTTCCCTTCTGCTGTTGCTGTTCGTCCATGCGGTCGCGACTACCAGCGACGCCGGCCTGGTGCTGCAAGTGCATGAGCAACGTCCGTGGCATTTGCCGACGGAGATCGAGCGCGTCGCGATCGCCGATCCTTCGGTGACCGACATCGTCATGCTCAAGGGCGAGCGCGATGCCTTGCTGGTCGGCAAAAAGCCCGGCGAAACCACCTTGCTGCTGTGGTATCGCGGGCAGGCCACGCCACAGCGCATGAGCGTGCAGGTGCGCAGTGCCGCGCAGGCGCAACTGCAGGGCGATACCGGCCTGCAACTCACCGTGCAGGACAACGAAGCCGTGTTGCGTGGCCAGTCCGCCAGCATGCTCGACCATGCGGCTGGCGTGGCCGCGGCGCAGAACGCGGTGGGTGACAAGGGCTCGGTGGTCGATGCCGCCAGCGTCGCCGGCAGCGGGGTGGTGCAGGTGGATGTGAAGGTGGTGGAGTTCGACAAGACCGCGATGAGCCAGATCGGCCTCAGCTTCAACGCGGTGAACAACGGCTTCCGCTACGGGTTCACTTCGCCGCTATCCAACGCTGGCGCGTCGTCAGACAGCGCCATTTCCTCTGCCTTCAATCTCGTGCTGGGACACGCCAGCGCCGACGGCCGACACGTGTGGAACGCCAACCTCGATCTTCTGCAGAGCGATGGCATGGCACGCGTACTGGCCGAACCGACGCTGGTGGCGTTGTCGGGCCAGAGCGCCAGCTTTCTGTCCGGCGGCGAACTGCCGATTCCCGAGCCGCAGGGCCTGGGCACCACCACCATCATCTACAAGCCATTCGGCATCGGTCTCACGGTGACGCCCACGGTGCTCGCGCCCGACCGCATCGCGCTGAAGGTGGCGCCCGAGGCCAGCGATCTGGACTACGCCAACGCGGTGGTACTCAATGGCATTTCGGTGCCGGCCATCACCACGCGTCGCGCCGACACCACGGTGGAACTGGGCGACGGCGAAACCTTCGTCATCAGCGGACTGGTGAGCCAGGCCATCAGCAGCCAGGTCGACAAGATCCCCCTGCTGGGCGACATCCCGGTGCTGGGCGCGTTCTTCCGTGACCTCAAGTACAAGCGCGAGGACAAGGAACTGGTGCTGGTGGTGACGCCGCACCTGGTGCGGCCGCTTGCGCGCGGCACGCGCATACCGCTGCCCGGCGAGCGCGAAGAAAAGAACAACCTCCCCGTCTGGGGCTCTTGGCTGCTCAATCCCGCAGGCTCTGACCAGCTGCCGGGTTTCTCGCGCTAACGGGGCCCATCATGCAAGCGAAGCCGACCACCTTTCCCATGAGCAAGCCTGAACTGGACGTGGCGTTGCTGCTTTACTCGCCCGACGAGGCTCATGCGCAACGCTTTGCCATGCGCATGCGAGCGCTGGTGGAGCTGCGCTGGGCCGATAGCCGGGAGAAGCTGGCCAACCGCGCGCTGCTGGAAGAACAGCAGGCGCGCGTGTTGCTGCTGGATTTCTCCAAGGACTGCGCGGATCACGCCGCGGACATCACGCGCCAGCTCGCGTCGGTATCACCCGGCATCGTGCTGCTGGGCATCGGCTCGGCGAGCGAATCGCGCGGCGCCGGTGTGCTCGCCGCACTGCGTGCCGGTGTCACCGACTTCATCGATATCGATGCAGCGGACGACGAGCTGCTCGCCCTGCTCCGCCGTGCGTTGGCGCAAGCGAAGCACGCGCCGGCTGGAGACATCCCCGCCGCATCGCGCGGACAGCTCGTGGTCACCTGTGGCGTGCGTCCCGGCGTGGGCAGTAGCACGCTGGTCGCGCATCTGGGCGCCTTGGCGGCCGCTACAGGCAAGGCGCAGGCGGAAAGCCGCGACAACCGCGTGCTTCTGCTCGATCTTGGACATTCGCGCGGCGACGTGGCGCTCTACCTCGGTGTCGCAGGCACGTTCCGCTTTTCGGACGCATTGCGCAGCGCACATCGCCTCGACCGCACCCTGGTCGATACAGCGGTTACGCAGCATGCCAGCGGCGCATCCGTGCTGAGCCATTCGCGCCAGGTCGTTGACGGCGCCCCCGACGAGGGCGACGTGACGGCCTTGCTCGAACGACTGCTCGGCATGTTCGACGTGGTGTTGTGCGATCTGGCGGTGCACGCGCTGCCGCACTATGCGCGCAGCCTGCTGCCGATGGCCGACGAGATCTGGCTGGTGTCGGACCTGAACGTCAGCTCGGTGGTGTCGCTCGATGCCTGCCTTGTCGAGCTGGAGCGGCTGCGCGCACGCGACCTGCGCGTATCGCTGGTAGTCAATCGCCATGACGACGCCTACGCGGTGCCGGCCGCGCGCCTGGCCGAACGTTTCCGGCTGCCGCTGCTGGCCGCGTTGCCCGAGCGCTCCCGCGCCCTCGGCATGAGCGCGAGCCGCGGTGCCCTGCTGCATGACATCTCGCCACGCGATCGTTACATCCAGGCCTTGCAGCCCCTGTTGTCGCGACTGCGGCTCAAGGGCAGGCAGATGGAAGCATCCACAGGATGGAAGAAGCTGCTCAACGTGATCGGAGGAAGGCCATGGAAACGCCGTTGAACTCGCCCAACGATACCCTGGCAGCTGCGTTGCGGCGCGCCGACGTTGCCTCGCAGCTCGATGGCCACAACGTGCCCTTCGAGCAGACGCAGCAGTTCCAGGACGTACTGGCGGCAGCGCATGAGTTCCTGCTCAACCGCATCGAAGACCAGCGCATCGACATCGCGTCGTGGTCGCGCCCCACCGTGACCAGATACGTGGAGACGGAGACGGCAAGCTTCGTCAAGGAGTGGCGCATCCCGGTCAACGAAGCCGAGATGAACCAGGTATCGGGCGCGCTGGTGAAGGAACTCACCGGCTTTGGCCCGCTGGACGACCTGCTGCTCGACCCCGCTGTCGAAGACATTCTCATCAACGGCCACGACGACGTGTACGTGTCGCGCGGCGGCGTGCTCAAGCGCGAGAACATCCGCTTCAGCGACAACGTGCACCTGTTGCGGATCGTGCGACGCATCCTCGCGCCGCTGGGCCGCCGACTGGACGATTCCAACCCGATGGTCGACGCACGCCTGCCCAACGGCGGCCGTCTCAACGCGA
The DNA here is from genome assembly GCA_000632805.1 of Dyella jiangningensis. Classification (GTDB taxonomy): domain Bacteria; phylum Pseudomonadota; class Gammaproteobacteria; order Xanthomonadales; family Rhodanobacteraceae; genus Dyella; species Dyella jiangningensis. Next base: position 4,056,854 of record CP007444.1, read on the forward strand.
TCATCGAACCACTCTCGGTCACTGGCCCCTGCGTTTCGATCCGCAAGTTCCGCAAGGACCCGTTCACGCCCGACGAGCTGCTGGACAAAGGTACCTTCGATCGCGCCATCCGCGCGTTCCTGGAAGCGGCGGTGCTGGGCCGCTGCAACGTGATGGTTTCGGGCGGCACCAGCTCGGGCAAGACGTCGCTGTTGAACGCGCTGGCCAGCTTCATCCCTGCCGGCGAGCGCGTGATCACCATCGAGGACACGGCCGAACTCTCGCTCAACCACCCGCACGTGGTGCGCCTCGAGAGTCGCCTCGGCAGCTTCGACGGCGAAGGCGCGGTGAGCATCCGCGACCTGGTGCGAAACAGCCTGCGCATGCGCCCCGACCGCATCATCGTGGGCGAGGTGCGTGGCATCGAAGTACTGGAGATGCTGCAGGCGATGAACACCGGCCACGACGGCTCGATGTCCACCATCCACGCCAACTCGCCACGCGACGCGCTGTACCGCCTGGAGATGCTGGCGGGCTTCGCCGGTTTCCAGGGCAGCGAAACCAGCCTGCGCCGCCAGATTGCGAGCGCCATCGACTTCATCGTGCAGATCGCGCGGCTGAGCAACGGCCGCCGCGTGGTGGCCTCCATCTCGGAGGTCACCGGCGTGGGCGACAACATCATCACCATGCAGGAGATGTATCGCCACGAAGGCTTCATCGACCACACCGGCAAGGAAACCGATCGCTGGCCGAGCCTGGGGCTGCAGCCACACACGCAGAAGCTGGAGCCGTTCCGCCAGTTCCTGCGCGAGGCGACGAGCGCGCGACCATGATCCAGGCGCTGGCCCTGTTCAGCCTCGTGCTGTTGCTGCTTGCCGCGGCAATCGAGCTGTGGTCGGGGAACACGCGGCGCGTGCAGCAACAGCGCAGCCTGCAGAGCATGGAACAGCGACTCACGCTGAGCGCCGGTGGTGACGTGAATGCGTCCGCATTGCCACCCGCGCCCAAGGTGCGCCCGAAGATGGCGCAACGTATCGACGCGATACTGCTACGCGCCGGCCTCGCCAGCGATCGCCCGTATGTGCTGCTGTTGGTCGTGCCCGGCCTCGTGCTGGCCGCACTGACGGGCTGGCGCATCGGCAGCCCGTGGGCGACGCCAATGATGCTGGGCTTGTACGGCGCCTGCGCTTGGCTGTGGCTGCGCCGCCGCATCGAGCAGCAACGCATGCGCCTGCTGGCACAGCTGCCCGATTTCCTCGACGGCATGGTTCGCATGGCCAGCGTGGGCAACAGCCTGCCAATGGCGTTCCAGAGCACGACAAAATCCGTCGGCATGCCGCTGCGCGCGGTGCTCGACCGCACCTTGCACGGCATGCACAACGGCATGGACCTCGACCAGGCGCTGCACATGGCTGCGCGTCCCTATGCCATGGAAGAACTGTCGCTGCTGCACGCCGTGCTAGGCATCGGCATGCGCGTAGGCGGCCGCGCCGACCAGATCCTTCAGCGCATGAGCGACTTCATGCGCGACCACAGCCATGCCACCGCGGAACTTGGCGCCATCACCGCGGAGACGCGCATGTCCAGCTGGGTGCTGGCCTTGCTGCCGGTGGCGGTAGCCACCTTCATGACGCTGATGAATCCCGCTTTCTTCACACCGATGTTCCATCAGCCGCTGGGCCACCGGCTGTTGCTGATCGCTCTCGGCCTGGAGATCACCGGCGCCCTGATGTTGTATCGACTGGCGAGATCGCTGTGACCGCTCGCGGCGACATGGAGAGCTGAGCATGGAATCCCTCGAACTCGCCGCACTTATCCTGTTCCTCGCCGGACTGGGCATGCTCGGCGTGGACGTGGCGCGCCACTATCGTCACCGCCGCCTGCAGGGCCGGGTGATGGATCGCGCGCTGCAAGTTCCGCTCGCGGCCGATGCGGCGCCCGACGATCCTGCCGATCAACGCTGGTGGCGACGCGCGCAACGCGGCGTTGCCGCGCTGGGCGCACGCTTCGAGAACAGCCGGCTGGGCAAGGCCCTGGTCACGGCGGAAGACCGTCTTCTGCTGGGACAGGTGAACGCGAACACCATTCAAGGTCGCGCCACCTTCCTCGGCCTGCGACTCGCGCTGGCCTTGCTGCTGCCGCTGCCGGCCCTCGCTTGGTGGCAACCTGCCGGCGCGCAGATCGCCGTCGTATCCCTGTGTGCCGTGGCGTTCGGCCTGCTCGTTCCCAAGCTGGTGCTGGGCGCGCTGGCCAAGCGGCTACGCAAGCGCACCGACGAAGAGCTTCCCCTGCTGGTGGATCTGCTACGCCTGCTGCAGGGAGTGGGGTTCAGCGTCGACCAGAGCCTGCAGATGATCGGCGACCGCTTTCAGCACGTGATGCCGGTGTTGTCGCGCGAGGTCCGCGATGCGAACGCCAACTACGTGCGCGGCCGTTCGCGCCTGCAATCGCTGCACCGGCTCACCGAATTCGGCAACGAAGGCCTGCAAGGCCTGGTGCAACTGATCGTGCAGGTGCACGAACACGGCGGCGCGGTGCAGGAACCACTGCGCCAGTTCTCCGACCGCCTGCGCGAGCAACGCAAGCTGCGCATGAAGGAACAGAGCGGCAAGCTGTCGGTGAAGATGACCGTGGTGATGATGCTCACCCTGCTTCCCGCGCTGATGCTGGTGCTCGCCGGGCCAGCCGTGATCTCACTGGTCGGTACCGTCGCCAAGATGAAGGGGCATTGAGATGGAACGTCTTCACGACCGTGTCGCGCGCGGCGCTGCTCGAACACTAACCGTGCTCGCGCTGTGCATGCTTGCCGCCTGTGGCAAGACCCTGGGCGGCTATCCCAACCATGCTGCCGAGCCATCGCTGGTCGCACCCAGCAAGGCAGCACGCGACGACCGCACGGTATACATGGACCTGATCCGGCAGATGCAGCAGCAAGGTGCCTACTACGCATCGCTGGCCCACATCGACGCGTATCGCCAGCGATTCGGCGACACCACTGAAGTGCGTCGACTGCAAGCCGATGCCCTGCGGGAAACCGGGCAGGCGGATGCTGCACGCACGGTCTACCAGGGCCTTACGGCCGGCGACCAGGCGGCCGCCGCATGGCATGGCCTGGGCTTGGTCGCCGCGCAGCAGGGACAGGATGCCCAGGCGGAACGGGCCCTGCTCAAGGCCACTCGCCTGGACCCGGTGAACGCTGCCTATCTCAGCGACCTCGGCTACGCACGCCTTTGCGCAGGCCGCTTCGCCGAAGCGCGCGAACCGCTGGCGATGGCCGCGGAACTTGCGCCATCCAACGCCAAGGTGCTTGCGAACCTCGCGCTATGGGCCATGTTGACCGGCAACGACGCGCAGGCGGACGGCATCATGCAGCGCGCGGCCTTGCCGGCGGCGGGCCGCGACGATGTCCGCCGTTTGGCCATCCAATTGGCCGCGCGTCGCGTGCAGCCGCGCGCAACCGGTGCGGCACACCCCCCCATGACAGCCACAAGCACGCCCAAGCCGGACGTGCCCGGCAGCATGCTGCAGCGCTTTTCCGCATCCACTCCCGCCTATGAGGCACGCCCATGACCCTGCCCCGCCCGGCCACTGCCCACCTCGCCCCGTTGTTCGCTCTTGCGCTGGCGATCGCGCCCGGCGGCCGTGCGCAGCAGGCGCCGCTCACCGGACAGATGCTTGCCCCGGCCACACGGCCGCCCGCAGCGGCACCCGCGTCAGCGCCCATCGCATCGCCACCGCCTACCGTCCACGACAGCGAAGCCACTTCCGACGGCGTGGGCGATATCACCCGCCGCCTGCTCGCCATGCAGGCCGCAGGTACGCAAGCCGGCAAGGCGTTGCCGATACCGGGCGCGGAAGCCTCCGCCAGCTACGCCCGCTACCTCAAGAGCTTCGAGCATCCGATTCCCGTATTCTTCGAGAGCACCGTGCCGGGCAACGCGAACGGCATGAGCGGTGGCGCCAACGGAGCGCAGTGACGCGATGACCACCGCCACGATCCACGCGCCGCGCTTGCAACGTGGCTCGACCAGCGTTGCGCTGCTGCTGATGATGCTGGCCCTGGTCACCATGCTGGGCCTGGTCGAGGTGAGCTATCTGTACTGGGCCAAGCGCGACACACAGAAGATTGCCGATCTCGCCGCGCTGGCCGGCGCACAGCAAATGTCGGCGTGCGGGTCGGACGGCCAGGGCAATGCGGCGGCGTCGAACAACGCGCTCATCGAAAACGGCTTCACGCAGCCGCTGACCGTCACCTGCGGCACGTGGGATCCGATGGCCAACAGCACCACGGTGGATCACTTCACGGCGCCATCCAGCGGTGCGCCCAACGCGGTGAAGGTCGTGGCGCAGCGCTCGGTGCTCCCCATCTACGGCCTGGCCGGCGCCCTGCCGCAAGTCGGCGCCAAAGCGGTGGCGACCGCGCAACAGCCGATGGCGGTGTTCTCCATCGGCAGCACGCTCGCCACGGTCGATGAAAACGCACCGTTGGGCCAACTGCTCGCCGGCATCGGCATCGCTGTACCGCAGGCCTCGCTGGTGGGCTACAACGGAATTGCCAACGTCACGCTGACACCGTCAGGCCTGCTCAAGCAGCTCGGCGTGGAAGTGCCGGCGGATATCACGGTGGGCGGCCTCAATCAGTTGCTTGCCTCCAACGTGGGTGCGCACGCGTTGATCGACGTGCTGAACGCCGCCGTTGTCGCCGCGGGCCAGCCGCAACTGCTCGGCGCCAACACAACGCTGCTGGGTGCCGTCACCAGCAGCCTCGGCACGCCGCCGGGACCCGTCACGCTGGGCTCGACCGGCACGTCGCCGGGCCTGTTCGCGCAGATCGTGGCGCCCGATGCCGCCGCACAGTCGGCGCTGCAGGCGCAGGTGAACCTGCTGCAACTGATCAGCACCGCCGTCGGCGTGGCCACCGGCAAGCACGCCATCGCCATACCAGCCACCGCCCTCAACGTCCCCGGGCTCCGCGTCAGTGCCGCCGCCAGCGTGATCGAGCCACCGCAGATCGCCATCGGCGGCGTCGGTGCCACCGCATCCACCGCGCAGGTCAGGCTGTTCCTGGACGTGCAGATGTCCAGCCAGAACGTGCCGCTCATCGGCGGCCTGGCAAGCCCGCTCATCAACATCAGCCTCAACCTGCCAATCGCCATCGACATGGTGTACGCGCAGGCCACGCTCTCCCGCTTGTGCACGCCGGGGGACACTCCGCCCACGGCCACCTTCAACGTCAACTCCGCCGTGCTGAAGACCTGTGTCGGCGGCATCACGCAGCAGGCGGCCTTCAGTACGGCCGGCAGTTGCGATGCCATCCCCGCGAGCACCGGCAGCCCCATGCTCAGCATCACCGCGGCCGGCAAGACGCTGGCCGCACTGGGCAACCCGTTCGTCATCACCGGCCTGCCCGCCAGCGGCTCTGGCACGCTTCGCGCGGGCGATTCGGCAAACATTCCCGCCAACGGCACACCGTTGGACATTGGCACCACGGTCAACAACACGTTTTCCGCGCTCACCGCGGCGCTGCTGACCCAGACCGCCGCTTCCACCACCGGCACCCAGGCATCCAACATCGCCAGCCCGCTGTCGCAGGACATCTGGGGCGCCAACACCGTCAACTCGCCTGGCGCGCTGTACGCGGCCACCAACGGCCTCGGCGGATTCCTGCAGCAGACCACCAGCCAGTTGGGCGGAGTGCTTGGCAACACGCTTACGCTCAACGTCGCCGGCCTGCTCGGCAACGTGGGCGGGCTGGTCAATTCGCTGGGTGGCCTGCTCGGCGGCGCGCTGTGCGTGCTGCCCGCCACCTGCCAGCTGGTGCTGCAGAACGCCATGGCCGGCAGCACCGGCACCACGCCAAACGCCCTGATCAGCCTGCTCGGCTTCACGCTGCGGGACCTTCAGGCACCGCTCGACCAGGCCGGCTCGCAAGTTCTGACGCCACTGCTTACCAACACGCTCGGCGTAAAGCTCGGCGTGAGCACGGTGACGCTGCACTCCCTGCAATGCCACGGCGTGCAATTGGTGTACTAGGGCATGGACGGCTACTTGACCATGCAAGGCTGTCGCATAGACTGTTTCGGCTACCCGGCGAGCGGCGCCCCATCGCGTCCGCCCGGCGACAGCCAAAGGGGACAAAGGGAATGAAGGTAATGACTCGCAGCGCGGGGATGCGACGCGTTTGGTTGGCCGTCGGCACCGTGGTACTGATGAACACATCCGCGTGCGCCAGCACGCCCGTCGCCAGCAGCGCCGCGCCAGCCACGGCAACCGCCGAACCGGCCGACAAAGTGCCTGCTTCCACGGTGGAAGCGCTGCGCCAGCTGATCGACACGCACCAGCTCACCGAAGTGCGCACGACCTACAACAGCACCTACGGCGCCAGCCTGCTGTTCCAGCCCGAAAAGCTCAGCTATTACGTGGCGCTGTTTCACGGCAAGGAATTCTGGCGCGTCATCCAGACCGACTCGTTCGAGCAGGCGGAGGGCGTCTATCGCACCTTCGCGCAACAGACGCAGACGCTGGCCGAAGTCGACATCGACACCATGCGCCTCGACGCCGGCAAGAAATACGCCGACCGCATGATCGCCCTCAACCAGCAACGCCTGCAGAGCCTGCAGCAGGACGCCAGTCGCCAGCAGCAACAGGCACGCGAAGTCGCCCAGCTGCAGGAACAGGCACGCCAGCAAGCCGCCTCCCTCACCGCGCAACTGCACGACACCACCTCGCAGCTCGACGCGATGAAGCAGCAGATTCACTCGCTGGAAACGATGCAGGACAACCCGAACCTCGCGCTGCCCGCACCGGCGCCGGCTGCGGCGCCCACGCCACCGCAACCGGCTTCGCCCTCGCCCTGAGTACCGACGGCGCGGCCGGTGTCGAAACCCGGCTGCGCCTCTTCTATTCCGATCGTGCCAACGGTGGCCGGCAGGCACGGATCGTGGATCGTTACCTCGAATGCTGTCGTGCGTCCCGTAGCGACTTCAAGATCGCCAAGTCGTAACGCGCCTGCAGCACCAGCCAATAGGCCGGCGTGGGGTCCATTACGCAGGCAAGGCGCATCGCGAACCTGGCGTTGATGCGTCGCTCGCCTCGGGTGATCTGCCTCAACGTCGACACGGAAATGCCGGTGCGGCGCGCTAGCCATGCGATCGACATGGTGCGGGCCTTGAGGTGGTCGTTCAACAACACGTCGCCCGGGCTACGTAGCGGCTCCGGTGCGTCGAACTCCATCGACGGTTCGAGCTTGATGAGGCACATGGGGCTTTCTTTCCTGTCAGGATCGATGGGATGGCGGATCGAGCGCTGCCGCCGTGGTGGCAATGCCGCGCTCCTCGCGCGCCAGGTCGTACCGCGCCTGCAGCACCAGCCAATAGAGCGCCGATGTGCGTAGCACCACGGCGAGCCGTATCGCGTGCCTGGGCGTGACGCCTCGGGAACCGGCGAGCACTTCCTTGATGTGCCGCGCCGGGATGCCGGTGCGGCGCGCGAGCTGCGCGGGGTTCATCGCCTCCGGACGCATGTAGTCGTGCAGCAGCACTTCACCCGGCGAACGCAGGCGCAGCGACGGATCCACGCCAAGGCTTGGCGTGAGTTTGATCAGTTCCATGGACATCCCTTCCCTGTCAGCTACGCCCGTACAACCGGCGGGCGCTTACGACCATGCGTGTCAGTGATTGCCTGGTGGCAACGTCAGCGATCGCCAAGCGGCGGCGCATCGCCATGCCGGCCGATGCGCCGCGCAAGGGCGATCATTGGACGCGCGGAGGGTTCACTGGAGGCTCGTGACCGAGCAGCCTGGCGTACTGCTGCAGGCATTGGATGGCCGTGCCGAAACTGGCAGCTTCCGCAGTGGAAAGCGGCCAAACCAAGGGTCTGACGGGAAAACTGCGAGACTGCGCCATGCGGCATCGCTCGCTGTCGTGACACATGCGCGTCAGTGCGAGTATCGCCAGGGCGATGTCCGCACGGGTGCCTCGATGGGAGGTTTCGGGCCACGCGACGCCTGTAGGAGAAAGGTCATCGGGCGAGCCAGTGAGGGTGTCGTCAGCGGGAACTGACGAGCGAACGCGTACCGTATGATCGCGGTTAGCCATAATCAACTCTGAGGGTTGGTGATGGTCAGTGGGTCGCGAGTGTTCCTGCACTCGCGGCCCGCGCTTCATGACTTGGTGTCATGGTCGCTCGCGAGGATCTGCAAAAAGACGACGCGAGTGACTATCCGAAGCTAACGATCGGTACGCGCGTCGTCTGTCAGGCTAGAGCGGGATGGACGTACGGCTAGCGGAATGTGGCGGGTACGCGATTACTGGTCAGACTGTGTGTCAGTGACGGACCACAGACGCAGCGAGAGCACGGCGTTGATATGCCACTTCAATTTTCGACGTGTTCGCGGGCGAATGTTTCCATACATTGCCCGACGCATCACCGCAGGAACACGTTGCTCCGGTGATAGGCGAGATAGGTCGCCTGCTTCGGGTGGAACACACCACAACCGTTCGCACAGGCTTCACCTCAGGACGACAGACACGCTCGCCAAGCGGAAATCGCGTCGATTGCTTGCGGGACAGGTCACTGACTCGGCATCGCTTGCTTCAATCCCTTGGTCAGCCATGCCCGCTGAAATCGCTCGATATCCTTGTCAGTGACAGCCTGTGACCGCTTTGCTTCGTACATCCAGTCATCCCAGGCATCTGAGAGGAAAGAAAGACCGCCTGAGCTGGCTGCTGCTGCGCTGTAAATCTTTATCGCATATTCAAAGAAACAGGTGAAAGGGTGGCCTTCAACCTCAGGGTGTCTCGCGATCGAGCGAGCATCCATCAGCGCGGCATTACCTTCCTTGAACCTATCTAATGCTGCATCGGGTGACGCGGCCCCCATGTTCACCGCTTGCGCCATGCAAACACGACCGAGCGTCGTAAGAGGAAATGTATGTCGCTCCCGCGATGCCGCCTCATGCGCATACGAATAAGCTCGCGCATGATCATTCGCCTCGCTCTCGAGCAACGCGCGCTGCTCCCAAAATCGCGAATTTGAACCAAGGACAGGCTCAAGCGCCTCGAAAATGATCCTTGCTGCCCCAACATCGCCTACGGCCTCAACAACCCCCTTCCGGTCCATCAAAACGCGACATATCAAAAACGGGTAGCTGCGCCCTCGGATAGCATCAATGGTAACTAAGGGGCCCAGGGTCTCAACAATTCTAATGAGAATTTCGCCTCGGAGAGATTTGTCAGTGCGCGCCGAGAAGAAGTGACTAGCCAGCACCCGGTGACGAAACTTGACCCCCTTCCTGTCGATGGTAAAGATGTCCGCAAGCGCGCCATCATCTTCACATAGCCTGCCAATGAGGGTTGGATCGAGTCCAGATGCAACGCTCGCACTCCTAAGTGGAAGTGGGTACCCCCATCGATGGCTTAGGCTGATCGCGTGCGCAAGCCGAATGTACCGCTCATCCGTAAGATCGGCGGATATCGCGTGATCGAGGCGCGACAGGAATCCCCGTCCCTTCTCAACTTCGGCCATCGCTGAGAATATATTCCCTTCATGCTTTTGCGTAACGAACTTACGGAAGTCCCGCTGGTCTTTCGAAACATATGCTCCGAGGCGGTGATTCTTTCTACGCACGTCATAAAGGTTATTCGCATCTCGATTAGTTGCAGCAGATGCGTTAATTACCAGCGGGCGTAGCTGATGCAGGTCGTTAGATAAGCCCCTGAGTCGCTTGGTTCGGTCTGCCACAATCATTGCGAACTGCACATTCTTTTCGGCGAGAGCACGCGCAAGAACGCCGATGTCGACAGAGAAGTCGGCCGCAAGATCGAAGCCAAAGATCGCGGGAACATCTGCGCGAACGCACCTCGCGATGGCGTCCGCATCGATGCGCTCTTCCCCACGAAACAGGTATCGCGTCTCGGTTAAGCGGACGCAATCTCGAAGGGTGCGCAAGAGCGCAGTTGTCTTCCCGCAACCAGGGGCACCGGTCAAGATTACTGTCGGAGACTTCCCGGTGGCGAACTCTGCTGCTATGTACTCCAGTGCGCGCTTACCGGCCTCGCGCTCTGCGTCGAGCTGACCCTGAATATCGCCCCATTCCGGCTCATCTCCAGCCAAGAAGTCGTGACGAATTCGCTTTGAAATCCTCGTTCCGGTGTCGTCTGTGAGAAACGAAAACTGGTTGCCAAAAATCCGCGCATCGTTAGGCGAAGCGCTATTCACAACCGGCAGCGGATGCGCCGCGGAATACTCTTCAACATCGAGAGTCAGCTCCTTAAAGAACTCCTCGCCCTTGACGTTGATTGGAATCAGATTAAAGCGGCTCTTGAAGCGGTGCTCCGCTGCTGCGTCCATGTTGTAAACGACTGCCAGCGAAGGCATCCCCTTGGACAATCCCGACTGGTTGCCCGAACGGAAAGCCCTGGACAGATCAAACTCTCCAGCAACTGAGGCTCCGCACACAATGATGGGCTGATCACTAAATTCGCCAAAGAACGCTTCGTGCCAAGACTTCGGATTCGCTGCGGCGTTGACATACTCTGGAAGGGAGAAGATCACCCTGACGTCGGAGACCTGACGGCCCACCAAGCGCCCATGGAGGTAGATGATCTGAAGCTCATTCTCCGTCTGTCGAATTGAGCGATACTGCTGATCGAACGAAGTTGAATAGACTGGCCGTTTGATTTCTGACCAGATGGAATCAGGAAGATCGTCAATGTTTAGCGTCCAGACTCGCCGCCAAGGAATCTTTGCAACTATGTGATGCCATTTCGGCCGCAAACCGGTGAGTGCGCTTTTGAATAGATCGATTACTGCGTCATGCCCACCTGAAGGTTCGTGAAGCGCATCTTCGTACACGATGGGCAAATCGGCCGCTGACTTAGGAACATTCGGCAGGCGAAATGCCTTTACCAGCATTTTGGCGAGCGTCTCCGCGTTCGGGGCATCGGGCACGTCTACGAGTCGAGTGCTCGAGCCAAGAGAAAAGCCAGATCCCGTCACTAGAGAATAAGCGCCTTCGGCGCATCCTCTCACGATGGCCTTGGCGTCTTCCGCGGAAAGTCCAAACTTTTCGATGCGCATTGTCTTGCCCCCCAGTTCCACTCGTTAGTGTATCAATCTTCCTGCGACCCGGACGACGCCGATGCGCCGACCGAGAGCGAACAGAACTGGGAGGAGTCCATTTCACATCTGGCACCAGGGAACATAGACCCGCTCCTGCATGGGAAGGCCCGGACAGTGCGATTACCCTCCTTCAACTGCCCGGCACTCACCGCTGCTGCCTACTTTGACTACAGCCACCCACGCCCTTCTCCGGTTTGCGCTGTATACGGACGTGGGTGATGCGCTCTCCATCGCTTACTTAGGGAGGCGCCCAGAGACAGGTGTAATAAGCACCACAAGTCGCACGAATTACTAAGGGGTCCAGTAGCCGCGCTCTTCTTCATAGACGAACGGCCCCGCAACCGCCTGCAGCGCGCTGGCCAGCAGTGAAGCGATGGCCTTGGTTTGCTCGGCGTCACCACCCGGGGCCAAGTCGAAGGCACCGACACTCGGGATTCGTTGGGAACCCGCACCGCCAAAAGCGGCCGGGTTACGAACAAAGAGGTTCGGCTTAGGCACACCAACAAGCCCTCCGACGCCGTCCCCAGGAAAGAGTACGTAGGCTCCTCGCGTGCCCAGGATTCCGTCTCGATACGTGTGCATCTTGAAGAGGTCCTCAAGCTTGTGAACCCGCGCCACTTCGGCTTCGTAATCGGTCGGGGCGGCACCCTGCTCGCCGTCAGGCGCCTCTTCGAACAAAACTTCCGTCTGCTGCCTCTCAAGCCGATACTTGGCGTCGAAGTGCAGCCAATGTGATGGCGCATCCTCAGCACCCTTTGTCAGCCGGATACTGAAATCGGGATCGAAGAATGCGGTGTAGCTGTCCTCCCAAGCAGACTTCGGCGTCTTTGGGCGACGAAATCTTCGGTTGAAGAAAAGCGAGACCCGAACTTTGGCGCCGCCAGCCTGCGTGAACTCGAAGCGGCACTCACTTTGCGCGCCCTTAGCAAGCTGGACTTTCAGTCCATCCTTGGTAACAGTCAGGAAGTTACCGCCACCAACTTCTACGCACAGCGAGAGAAGAATCTGCCGGAGGCAGAAGAAGCACCAGTATTCATAGATCTGGTTGACAGGCCGGATGTCGCCGGAGAGTCCGTCCGAGAGCTGCGCTCCTTCCTTCCACGCGAGGTCCATTGCCATCCGCATCGACAGGTCGTAACGGAGCAGATCCTTATAGCCTCGTTTTCGGAGGAGCGTCTGCGAGTTCGCTGGGATCTGCGTGAGAGCACCCACCTCACGCCACATTCCATGCTGCAGCGCTTCGTCGATCGACACGGCCCACGATCGCGCCTCGCGCGCGGATGCCCTCCGCCCCTGCGCTGCCAAGGCCCCTTCAAGCCGCCGTGCGACGAGGCTGCAATGCTCCAGAAACGCCTTGGCGTAACGGTTCTCAGGCGTGTCTCGAGATTCGTAGCTCTCGCGCTGAGGCAGTGAGGCAGGCGTGAATCCCCGAAACAGACGACCCAAGGGGCCTCCAGCCCGCAGTTCGGAGTGATCAAGTCCTTCAGAGATGAGCTCCGGGTCAGCCTCAAGAATCTCTTCGATCGACTCGAGCTCCACTCGTTCCACCAAACGCACATGTGGCTGCCCCACGATTTCCTCGATGGACGTCGGCAGCCTGGGCTTTGTCATCACGTGGCGCATCAGAAAATGTAGCGCGGCTTCGTTCGTAGCGAGATCGCCGGTCGTCTGGAAGTTCAATGACACGGGGCTATCGTAGGACAGCAGCAGCTCCGCAGCTTTCCCAGCCAGCTCGTCCAACAGGCATTTGAACTCCTCGAAATAACGTAGCTTGCGGCAAGCGACCTCAGCTCGAAGATCTCCGCCAAACACTGGCGAGAGGTTCAGAACTCCAGCGTGGGAGCGCAGCCGAATCTGGCCTGTGACCACCGTCTTCCCGCCCTCATGCCGCCAACGCCTGGGCGGCTCCCGCGTGAAGGCTGTGGCGAGCCTAGCCTCAAACGGCCACGCTGGACTCGCTTGGGACTGTTGAATGGCTTCTTGCATGGGCAGGGGCGTGGCCACGTCGACGAAGTAGTCAGTGTCCTCTCGAAGCTGAAACTTTTCGAACAGCTCTCCCGCTTCGCGCCAGCACATCGGAGGTATGCCGCCCGATGAGACCGCATCGACCCTGGATTCCTCCTCGGCGGAAATAAGCGAGTCCGACAGGATGACTCCCTCAGCGAGTGACTTTCCTTCGCCGAGGTCGGCTTCGATGTCAATCCAGCAGCCCGCGCCCAGGCCGAATCTCGCGCGATGCAGCGGAACGAAGCTCATGTCACTTCACGAAGGAGACGTAGTTGCGCGAGAGCAGCCGTGTATGCATTTCCAGCAGCTTCGCTCTGCATCGTCCGAACTCCTTACCCGTTGGCAGGTTGATCGCCTCGCCTGGTTCGATGCGCGTCGACGCCTCAGCTCCGAGCGTGTATCTGGCTGGAGATTCGCTGTCGGCGTGCGAACCGCCTAGGAACGCGTGGATTGCCTTTAAGCTGTCGCCCAAGGCGGACCGATTCCCGTGAATCTTTGGAAGAACCTTCTGAAGCAGTGCACGGTCGAGCCCGTCAATCCAACGGTTCATAGCATCTGCTGGAGCGATGCCATTGACGATCTGCGCCTTGATCCATACCAGCATGTAGGCGTAGATCTCCTTATTCACCCGATACGCGAACTCGAACCCTATGGGCGCGAGCAGCTTGAAGCAACCTTCGAGCACCTGCAACGTGAAAGCGCGATGCCGTTCGAGTTCGGTCTTGTCGACCCCATGCTTCTCTACCAGAGCGACCAGAATCTGCGACGGGTCGGCCGTGCGACCTTCTCCAGTTTCTCGATCATCGATCGCCTCCTGAAGAAGCTGATCGCCTATGGCCAGGTCCAACGTCTCTTCCAATGTCGATCCCGCCGCGTATTCCGAAGGTCGGAGGGCTCGCGCCTCCAGAACGTGCGCCCGGTCGAGTACTTTGGGCGAGAACATGTAGGTCGTCTCGTCGATGTTCACCGTCCCGACATAGAAGAGGTTCGGCGGTAGCGTCAAGGGCTGATCATTCGTCACCAACAAAGCAGCCGATTCGGCCTCTGCCGATGCAGGGTCTTCCGCGTTCAGCAGCTCCGAAATCACCAACATAGACTGCTTGTCCACTATGGGAGCATTCTCACCATCTTCCAGGATCGATGATGCTTCCATGAGCGACAGAAACGGCGCGAAGTAACGCTCGACGTGCGATAGGTTCATCTCGTCGAAGACTAGGAAGTGCGGAATCTTTGTCGAGCTCGGATTACACGCCCGCAGGATGATGCGGAGCGTTTCAGTAATCTCATAGCTCTCATTGGTCTCTGTTCCGTCGGCCCGCTTGCGAAGGCTTCCGAAGGGAGTTCGGAAGCCAAGAAGCTTCTTCGGCGAAGTCCAGTCAGGGCCAATCGGAATCAACTGGAAGATCTGACCTTTGACTTGCGCGTCGTAGTACTCTTGCAACTGCTCCGCAAGTCGAAGCGTCGAGCGCGACTTGCCGGTACCCGATGCGCCCGTGAGGATCACGAATGGCTTGGCTGATAGCGCCACGACCAGATCGAGCGAGCATGTCTTCCCAGTGGCGGCAGCGGTAGCAGCTGGCGTGGACGCAGCCACGAGGCCATCCAGGTAGTCCTCCGGCATTGCCGGTACGTCTTGCAGATCGGCGTCCGTGATCTCGCCGGCTGGATCTGAGAACAAGGCAGCCCGCTCGGCGGCACTGAGGCTGTAGTCGGTGATGAAGCGGTCCCGCAACGCATTGAAGCGATCAGCCGGTCCAACGCGGCCGGCGATCACCGTATCGATGTCGATTTTGCGAAAGCTCCAGACTGCGGCCTCACCAAGACTTGGCTTGATGCCATTGGCCGCTTTTAACAATAGCGCTTCCAGATGGGCTTCATGACCCGCCCGCAGCCCCGCCTTTCGAGGAGCGTCGGTAGTTAACTCGATCACGCTCTGCCAAGGGTTGCCGGCAATTGTAGTGCCGGTGCCGTTGGAGATGTACTTGCCGCCGCGGAAGCCAGCTCGACTCGACTCCTGCGACTCGAACACGTTGAAGATCTGCCTTCCTTCGCCGATCACAATGGAGTTGTCCAGCTTGACTCCTGCAAGCTCCTTGGTCGCCTGCAGGTAAGCAGGCTGGCTTTGGGTGATGGCGACATGCGTCTGCCCGGCAACCGCCAGCGTTCGCTTCAAGATGAGAAAGTCCATCAGTGCGGCTTTCGCTCGCGTGTCCGCCAACGCGGCAATGCTCGCTTTGATGCGAGCAGCAGTCAGATATCGCGCCATCTATTCCTCCGTCGTTGTCCTTGCGGGGAGCAAGGCTGGTCAGCCGAGCTCGCCCAAGTGCTCCACCATCGACTTGCAAAAGTCCTTTTTAATGTCGATGCCAATCGCTCGAAAGCCGTGTTTCCTAGCGAAAACTAGGCTCGTTCCGCTGCCTCCGAACGGATCAAGCACAACGCCATTTTGCGGCGTCGTGGAGAGGATCGGGATTCGCACGAGCTCCTCAGAGAAGCGGGCCTTGTGCTTATGGCTGCGCCGAGCAGGCGGAACCTCCCAAGTATCCGACGGCGGGAGGATACTGCCTGATTCGGACTTGCGCCCGACAGCGTCCTTGTTGAAAAAATACCAACGCGACTTGACCAGGTGAAACATGTATTCGTGCGACATCGAGCAGCGGTCTCGCACCTGGTCGGGGATAGGATTCGGTTTCACCCAGACATTGTCGTTACGCACGATCCAATCCATATCCTGCATCGCGATAGCAAACCGATGTGGAATGAGCAGTAGCTGTTTGGGTTTGCACAACAACCCATCGCCTGTCCGATCCTGAGGGCGGAGGCCGAACCGCCGCGCGCTCTGCTTCGATTCCCCACTCTTATGCTCACCCTTGCCGCTCCAGTAGGTGTCACCCAAGTTAACCCACAGGCTACCGTTGTCGGCAAGCACAGGCTTGGCGGCCTCAAAACAGGCCACGAGCTGTTCGATGAATTGCTGAGGATGCTCTTCGAGCCCGATCTGACCCTCGGCCCCGTAGTCTCGCTGGCCGTAAAACGGAGGTGACGTGACCATGCAGTTCACGATTACGCCTGCGGCGGCCAGGTGAGCCATCGCCTCCCTAACGTCCATGTTGAAGATCAAGACGTTATCGTCGGCGTAGTAGGCTGCCTTACGCAATTTCGCGTTGCAGAATGCTTCTTCGGTAGCGACCTGCGGAATCAGAGCTAGGTTGGCTTTCGTCGCAGGCCTCTTAGCCGGTTTGGATACGGGAAGCTTGCCTGCTTTTCCGACATTCTTCGCTGCCGCTGGCAGCTCGCCGCCCGAAGCGACTCGCGCAGCACTCCTCATGGATTCAATTGCGAACAGCACATCATCGTTGCTCACGCGACCACCTTCACGTCGGACTTGTTGGCCGCGCGGCGTAGACGCTGATGTTTGGCTTGAGGCGCGATCCGGTGCTGTTCGCAATAGTTAGCCACCAGGACTTCGAGCATGTTAACCATGCTTCGCTGCTCATGGTCGGCCGCCGCCTTCAATGCAAGCTTGAAGGAAGGCGATACTCGAAGATTAAGGGTGTCGGACTTGGTTTCTTCAAAGCGCAAGGGAGAGCCCCGCAAGTGTCTGTGCATGTGCGTTATCCTAACCGTGATTCGCAGCGCGGAGGAGGGGTTCAGGTGTTTGCATCATCCGGTCGCGCGCCATGCTGTCCGGTATAGCCGAAACAGACCAGATGGCGAATAGCGCTACTTCTCCCGCTCACCTTCGGTCAACACATCAACAGGTGAGCAACAATAAAGAGGCAGAGACCTTTTCCACTGTGGGCCGTAGCCTCGCGCCTTACCAAACCTGCGCCACCTATCGACCGCCTGGCTTCTTGGCATCTGGAGCTTTCCGCAGGCCCGAGAATCAAGCTCTAGCGAATTACCCAAGATGGTGGGCCCAGAAGGATTCGAACCTTCAACCAAGGGATTATGAGTCCCCTGCTCTAACCGTTGAGCTATAGGCCCATTGCCTGCCGGCGTTGCGCCGGCGTGGGGCGGTCATGGTAGCGGGAGCGGGGGTGGGCGTCGACCGGATGGGCGACGAAGAGGCCGGTGTCGATCCCGCGCACGCTCATCCGTCGCATACATGAAGGCGGCCATGCTGGCCGCCCCTTGCCGCCAAGGAGCAGTCATGTCTTACATCGATGGTTTCGTGATCGCCGTACCCACCGCCAACCGCGAGAAGTTCATCGGACACGCCGGTACGCTCGACGCCGTTTTCCTGGAGTTTGGCGCCACCCGGGTGGTGGAGTGCTGGGGTGATGACGTGCCCGAGGGCAAGCTCACCGACTTCCGCCGTGCCGTGCAGGCGAAGCAGGACGAAACGGTGGTGTTCTCCTGGATCGAATGGCCCGACAAGGCCACGCGCAACGCCGGCATGGAGAAGGTCATGAAGGATCCGCGCATGGATGTCGCCAACGAAATGCCCTTCGATGGCAAGCGCATGATCTTTGGCGGCTTCGTGCCGGTGGTGAACCTGCCGGGCTAGGCAAGCCCTGATGTTGCCCGGCAAGGGCAACGTCTGCTTGCCAACACGGCTTTCGGAAACCCATGGTTTGGCCGCAGCGGCCGAACCATGGTTCCGCGCGCGGGCTGCATGTCGGCTTGGAGGCGTGGGTGACGTAGACTTTCCACCGACGCGCCGGGTGAAGGCGCTTTGTGGATAAAGGATGCGTCATGCGCGAGCTGATCGAGCGATACCTGGCTGCCTATAACCGCATGGATGTCGACGGCATGCTGGCGACGATGCATCGCGAAGTGGTGTTTGAGAACTACACGGCGGGCGTGATGAGCGTGCGCACGCAGGGGGCCGATGAATTGCGGCACCTGGCGCAGAGTTCGAGTTACCTGTTTTCCGCGCGGCGGCAGTTGATCCTGGCCTATGAAGAGCGGGATGGAACGGCGACGGCGCATATTCTGTTTGACGGGACGTTTGCGGTGGACCTGCCCAATGGGGTGCGGGCCGGGCAGTCGATTACGTTGAATGGGCGCAGTGAATTTCGGGAGCGGGACGGGTTGCTGGTTTATATCGGGGATTACAGCGAGTGAGGTTTTTGGCCTTTTTTTAGGGGCCGAACTCGCGCTTCGCGATCACCGGTAACCGGGGCGCCGCGCCCCTGCCTGGGCAGGGGCGACGAGCTTAGGGCGATTCTTCTTATGGACCGAGACCGGCGACGTGGGTGTCGGCGGTGAGGTGCTGCGCGTCTGCGCGGCGCAGCAGTGCGTTGCGCCAGTGCTGTTGCTGGGCGCTGGTGGATTCGATGAGCCATTGCGGTTTGTTGGCGACCCAGGCGGCGACGGCCACACCGTCTTCGTAGAGCACGCGGGTGCCGGCGACGGCGGGGAGTTTGTTGCCGGCCAGCACGGTGCCTACGAGGTTGAGCGGGTCGGAGCCGCTGACCAGCACGAGTTCGCCTTGCGGCTCTTGCTGGCGGATGGCGCGCAGGCGGCCGATGGCTTCGGGCAGGGCGAACTGTTCGCCGACCAGACCTTCCACGAATCGGCCGCCGCGGATTTCGCCGCGGGCTTCCAGGCGGTGGTAGACGCGCAGCAGTTCGCGCCAGCTGGGGAGCCAGGGTGCTTCGCGTTCGAGCAGCTTCCAGAAGACGACGCCGTAGCGGCGCAGGAGGGTGCGGGCGATGTGTTCGAGGTTTTCTGGGTCGGGTTTGGCGGCGCTGGCTGGGGGTTTCGCGAGGGGCGCACCCTCATCCGGCCCTTCGGGCCACCTTCTCCCGGAAGGGGAGAAGGAAGAGCTGGAGCGGACTAGCGACCAGCGGCCGGCGTCTTCTACGCCCGTCAGCATGTGCCTGCGCAGGCGGCGGTGGCGGTGGGCGTCGCGTTTGGCGGCGGGGACCAGCAGGGCGCGCAGGCCGGCGAAGCTGTCGGCGGTGATGCGGCCGGCGGCGACGAGTTCGCCCAGGGCGTCTTCCAGTTCGGTGCGCAGCAGGTGCGTGGCGTGCATCAGTTCGTCGAAGAACAACGCGCCTTCATCGCGCAATATATCGAGCACGGCCTGGGCGCGTGAGGACACGGGTGTGTCCTGCACTTCACCGGCGTTGGCGGCGGTGCTGGCCCATACCGGCACGCTGCGGCGTGGCAGCAGCACGACGGGTGTGGCGCGCACGGGGCCGCCGCCACCGCCGTTGCCGGTGCGCAGGCGGCTCCAGCTGATGCGGCCGGCGCGGCACAGGTCGTCCAGCCAGGTGATGGAGTAGTCGTTGATGCGCGCGGGCAGCACTTCGGTTTCCCACGCACCGGCCGCAGCCTCAAAGCCTTCGAGCTGGGTGAGCACGGCGGGCAGCGCGTCGGGGCCGCTGAGGCGCGCGCCGGGCGCGACGTGTTGCCATTCGAACAGGAAGCGCATGAGGTCGCGGCGACTGACCGGTTCGATCTCGCGGCGCAGGCGGCCGATGGTGTAGCGGTGGATGCGCGCGAGCAGGTGACGCTCGCACCATTCGATGTCCTGCGTGCCGGGCGTGAAGTGGCCCTGCATCACATAGCCTTCCGACTGCAGGCGCAGCAGGGTGAGGTCGATATCGGACGCGGGGACGTGTAGCGAGGCGGCGAGTTGGGGGACGGTGACGGGGCCCAGGCCTGTGAGGCGGCCACGGACGAGTTCTAGCAGGGCGTCTTCGCGGGGCCAGGGTTGGGCGCCGTATTCGGCTGGGGCCGTGATGGGTGGGTGTAGCGCGGCATCCGGGTGGAGGGATTGCCATTGGGGGAGTTTTTCGGCGGTGGTCCATACATCGGACAGGGGCGAGTTTGCCCCCTCTCCCCGGCCCTCTCCTCGCTCCTCAAAGCCGCGGCCGTCCATGGCCGCTCCCCGCGTGCCCCCGAGGGGAGACGGAGTTAGACGCGTCGCGCGATGATTCTTTGCGAGGGTTTTTAGCCAGTCGTTCCAACCACTGTTGGCGTCGGCTTCGTGTTGGGTGATGCCGCCGAGGATGCCTAGGGCTTCGTGCATTTCGTCGGCGCTGCGCACTTGCGGCCACGCTTCTTCGCGTACGGAGGCGATGGCGTCTTCGTCTAGGCGGCCGAGGTCGTCGGCGCTGTCGGCGTCGGTCCAGCGGCGCGATTGCACGGCCTGGGTGCGGCGTTCTTCCAGCGGGGCGTCGTCGAGGTAGGCGTAGGGCGCGGCGTTGAGCACTTCGCCGGCGAGCGGGCTGGGTGCGGCGAGGTCGCGTGCGACGACGCGGATGGAGCCTTCTTCCAGCCCGCGCAGGATGTGCAGCAGGCCGTCGACGTCCATCGCTTCGCGCAGGCAATCGTGCAGGGTCTGGTTGACCAGCGGGTGATCGGGAATCTCGCGTTCGCCGGCGAGGTTTTCCGCGCAGGCCACCTGATCGGGGAACACGGTCGCGAGCAGGTCTTCGCTCTTCATGCGCTGCAGTTGCGGCGGCACCTTGCGGCCGCCCTGGAAGCGCGGCAAGGCGAGCGCGGTGGTGGCGTTCCAGCGCCAGCGCACGGGAAACAGCGGCGCATCGAGCAGCGCCTGCACCAGCACGTGTTCGGCGGAGTTGGAATGCAGGTAACGCGCCACTTCTTCCAGCGGGAAGCTGTGGCTGGTGGAGAGCGACAGCACGATGGCGTCTTCAGTGGCGGCGGCCTGCAGTTCGAAGTTGAACTGGCGACAGAAGCGCTTGCGCAGCGCGAGGCCCCACGCGCGATTGATGCGGCTACCCCACGGCGTGTGGATGATGAGCTGGGTGCCGCCGGATTCGTCGAAGAATCGCTCGAACACGATGGTGTCCTGCGTGGGCAGCACGCCCAGCGAGGCCTTGGCGCCGGCCATGTAATCGGCCAGCTGCTGCGCGGCGGCCTCGTTGAGGCCCAGCGAGTGCATCAGCCAGTGCATGACGGCGGGCACACCGCCGTCGTCCAGGTGCGTGGCGATCTCTTCGCGCAGGCGCGATACGCCGTGCGACAACTCGTTGGAGCGGCCCGGCGCTTCGCCGAGCCAGAACGGGATGTTCGGCGGCACGCCCTGCGCGTCTTCCACGCGCAGGCGATCGCGCTCCACGCGGATGATGCGATAGCTGGTGTTACCCAGCTGGAACACGTCGCCGGCCAGGCTTTCCACGGCGAAGTCTTCATTGACCGTGCCGATAATGGTGGCTTGCGGTTCGAGCACGACGAGGTAATCGGCGGTGTCGGGAATGGCGCCGCCGGAAGTGATGGCCGTGAGCCGCGCATTGCGGCGCGCACGTAGTTGCTTGTGCACGGCGTCACGATGGATGTACGCGCCGCGCGGACCATGCCGCGTGGTGAAGCCATCGGCCAGCATGCGCACGGATTCGTCGAACTGTTGGCGCGTGAGGTCGCGATAGGGATAGGCGCGGCGCAGCGTGTCGTACAGGGCGTCTTCGCTCCATTCCTGGCAGGCCACTTCGGCAACGATCTGCTGCGCGAGCACGTCGAGCGGTTGCGGCGGCTGGATCAAGGTGTCGAGTTCGCCGCGACGCACGCAGTCGAGCAGCGCGGTGCATTCCACGAGATCGTCGCGCGTGGTCGGGAACAGGCGCGCTTTCGGCGTGCCGTTTACTGCGTGGCCGGAGCGGCCGGCGCGCTGCAGGAAGGCCGCGATGGAGCGTGGCGAGCCCATCTGGCACACGAGATCCACATCGCCGATATCGATGCCGAGTTCCAGCGATGCGGTGGCGACCAGCACCTTGAGGTCGCCGCGCTTGAGGCGTTGTTCGGCGTCGAGGCGTTGCTCCTTGGCGAGGCTGCCGTGGTGCGCGGCTACCGCCTCTTTGCCCATGCGTTCGGACAGATGTCGCGCGACGCGCTCGGCGAGGCGTCGCGTGTTGACGAACACGAGCGTGGTGCGATGGGTTTCGACGAGGTGTGCGAGCTGGTTGTAGACGAGCTCCCAGCAGTCGTTGGACATCACGGATTCGAGCGGGACCGGCGGAACGACGATGGCGAGGTCGCGTTCGCGGGTATGGCCGACGTCGATGATGTTGACCTGATCCTTGATGTTGACCTGATCCTTCTCCCTTGGGAGAAGGTGGCCCGAAGGGTCGGATGAGGGTGCGGGGCTCGTGGCTGTGTTGGTAAGAGCGGCGGTTCGCTTTGCACGGCCGGTATCGCGAGAGTGTCCCCTCACCCCAACCCTCTCTCCCACGGGACTACCTTCGGGTCGCCCGGAGGGGAGAGGGAGCGAAGCGTGGGAACCGACGAGGAATTTGGCGACTTCTTCAATCGGCTTCTGTGTCGCCGACAAACCAATGCGCAGCAAACGTCGTTGACACAACGACTCCAACCGCTCCAACGACAACGCCAGATGCGCACCACGCTTGCTGGAAGCGAGCGCATGGATTTCATCCACGATCACCGTGCGCGTGCCCGACAACATGCGACGGCCCGATTCGGAGCCGAGCAGGATGTACAGCGATTCGGGGGTGGTGACCAGGATGTGCGGCGGTTGCTTGCTCATACCGTTGCGTTCGGCCTGCGGGGTGTCGCCGGTGCGTACGGCCGTCCGGATGTCCACGTCGGGCAGGCCCATCGCGGCGAGTTGCGCGCGGATGCCTTCGAGTGGTGCTTCGAGGTTGATGCGGATGTCGTTGGACAGCGCCTTCAGCGGCGACACGTAGACGATGGAGGTGACGTCTTCCAGCGTGCCGCCGTTTTCCACGCCTTCGCGCACCAGCGTATCAATGGCAGCGAGAAAGGCCGTGAGCGTCTTGCCCGAGCCTGTGGGAGCGGCCACGAGCGTGTGGCGGCCCGCCCGAATGGACGGCCAGGCGGCTTTTTGCGGCGCCGTGGGCTCGCTGAATGCGCCCTGGAACCAGGCCGCGACGGCGGGATGAAAATCGTGCAGTGGCATGGGCTTAGGCGTGGCCGGCAGGCGACTTCAGAGTAACCCTAGATGGGGGCGGCAGGGCCGTTTGGCAACGCGCCGGCGAAAAGTTTTACTTTCGTTAACCACCTTCTTTCGATGACAATAGCGTGACGCCGCCGTACGCCTTGGTATGTTCTTGCGGCGTACTTTGTTTGCCGTTGCCTTCCTATAATTTCCGGGGAATTTCCAATGACCGCCGCCAGCCCGACGCGCTTCGCCGTGCTTGCCCTTTCCATTGCCAGTGCTCTCGCCATGGGTGCTGCCTCCTCCGCCCACGCACAGGACGCGACGGCACCACAGAACGCGCCCGCCAAGAACAGCAAGCCCGTCGAGCTGGCCACTGTGAACGTGACCGCCGAAAAGCGCGTCGAGAACCTGCAGAAGGTGCCGGTGTCGATGAGCGTGCTCACGCCCGAGCAGCTGAACAACTACGGCCAGTCCGGCGACACCGTACTCCAGCTCGCTGGCCGCGCACCGAGCGTGTACGCCGAAACCTCGTATGGCCGTGAGTTCCCGCGCTTCTACATCCGCGGCCTCGGCAACAGCGACTTCGACCTCAATGCGTCGCAGCCGGTGTCGATGGTGTACGACGACATCGTGCAGGAAAACCCCATCCTCAAGGGCTTCCCGCTGTTCGACCTGCAGCAGGTGGAAGTGCTGCGTGGTCCGCAGGGCACCATGTTCGGCCGCAACTCGCCGGCTGGCGTGATCAAGTTCGACTCGGTGAAGCCGAGCCAGGACACCAGCGGCTACGCACGCGTGTCGTACGGCACCAAGGGCACGGCGAATGCCGAGGCCGCGCTGGGCGGTTCGCTCGGCGGTCATTGGTCGGGTCGCGTGTCGGCGCTGGCGCAGCATCGCGACGGCTGGATCGACAACGCCTACACCGGCGAGAAGGATGCGCTGGGTGGCTATAACGACCGCGCCATCCGCCTGCAGGCGATGTACGACAACGACGGTTTCAACGCGCTGCTCAACGCGCATGCACGCTGGCTGGACGGCAGCGCGATGGTGAACCGCGCGAATGCGATCCCGCTGGGCAGCGACAGCTTCGTGCCGGGCTTCCAGCGCGACACGGTGTATCAGGACGGCCGCAATCGCCAGCACCTGTTCTCGTGGGGCAGCAATGCGCACCTCACCTGGAATTTCGGCGACTACACGTTCACCTCGATCACCGGTTTCGAGAAGGCCACCACGTACAGCCTGGGCGACGTGGACGGCGGCATCGCCATTCCGCTGAACCCGAGCCAGGACAAGTACGTCACGCCGTTCCCGTCGGAAACGGCCGATGCGCTGCCGCACGACAACCAGATCACGCAGGAATTCCGCCTCGCCAGCAATCCGCAGGATCAGCTGAACTGGCAGGTGGGCACGTACTACTTCTACGAAGACATCGCGATCGCCAACTACGACTACGCGACGCTCAACAACCACGCGATGGACGGCTATGCGGTGCAGAGCCAGACCACGCGCGCATGGGCGGGCTTCGGTTCGGTGGACTATCGCCTCACCGACAGCTTCGACGTACGCGCCGGTGCGCGTTACTCGCATGACTCGCGCGACTTCCACGTGGACCGCATCCTGTCGCCGATCGGCGGCGGCCCGCTGTCGCTGAGCGCCAACCCGCATGACGCGCGCTGGAGCGGCGACCTGACGGGCACGTGGACGCTCAACCCGAACGTCAACGTGTACGGCCGCATCGCCAACGGCTTCCGCGCACCGAGCGTGCAGGGTCGCGTGCTGTTCGCCGACTTCATCTCGCAGGCCAAGCCCGAGACGATCACCTCGTACGAACTGGGCGTGAAGACCACCGGCATGGACAACCGCCTGCGCTTCAATGCGGACGTCTACAACTACATCATGCACAACGAGCAACTCACCGCGGTGGGCGGCGACATCAACGTCACGCGCCTGATCAACGCGAAGAAGACGGAAGGCTACGGCGCCGAGTTCGACCTCGAAGCCTATGTCACGCCGAACTTCATCCTCACCGCCGGCGGCAGCTACAACCACACCGAGTTGAAGGATCCGACCCTCGCCGTAGCCGTGTGCGGCTCGGGCTGCACGGTGACCGACCCGCTCAATGCGCAGGGCAACGCGCTGGTGGACGGCAATCCGCTGCCGAACGCACCGAAGTGGATCGGCAACCTCACGGCGCGCTACGGCATCCCGTACGGCGAGAGCGGCGAGTTCTTCTTCTACACCGACTGGAGCTACCGCAGCGACGTGAACTTCTTCCTGTACCAGTCGGAAGAGTTCCGCGGCAAGCCGATGCTCGAGGGTGGCGTGCGCGTGGGCTACAACTGGGATTTCGGCAAGCGCGAAATCGCCCTGTACGGCCGCAACATCACCAACAAGCAATACATCACCGGTGCGATCGACTTCAACAACCGCACCGCGTTCGTCAACGACCCGCGCATCCTCGGCGTGGAGTTCCGCGCCGACTTCTGAGGTCGCGGACGACGATCGTCCCTGGAAGGGAGCGGCCTGGCCGCTCCCTTCTTTTTTGCGCCCCATGCGCCACGGCGCACCGGCTTGTTGCAGAATCCGGTTTCTCCAGAAGGGGCCACTGCGTGAACCACCCAGGCGACCATCGCAATGACGGCCAGTTCGTCACCATGCCCGACGGCCAGGCGCTGTTCGTGCGGGACTGGCCGCATGCGCGTGCGCATGACGCGGTGCTGATCGTGCACGGGCTGGGCGAGCACAGCGGCCGTTACGAGCGGCTGGCCCAGTGGTTCCACACCCGCGGCTACGCGGTACGCAGCTACGACCAGCGCGGCCACGGCCGCACGCCCGGTGCGCGCGGCGCCCTGAGCCATGCCGACGACCTGCTGGAAGACCTGGCCACCGTCTACAACGGCTACGCCACCACCCTGCCCCGCCCGCCGCTGCTGCTCGGCCACAGCATGGGCGGCCTGGTGGCTGCACGTGCCGTGCTGGATAGGCGTGTACGTCCGCCGGCCATGGTGCTGTCGTCGCCGGCATTGAGGACGTGGGAATCGAAGTTCATGCAGCGGCTGGCCGGGGCGCTGGCCAAGGTGGCGCCTAACCTGCCGCTGCCGAATGGGCTGCCGTTCGACAAGCTATCGCACGATACCCAGATCGAGCCCGCCTACCGCGGCGACCCGCTGCGGCATGGCTGGATCACGCCGCGACTCGCCGACTTCATCTTCCGCGCGGGCGACGCCTGTATCGGCGACGCCACCCGGCTGGCCGTACCCACGCTGTTGCTGGTGGCCGGATCGGACAAACTGGTCGATCCCTCCGGCAGCCGCGATTTCTCCGCCGCCGCCTGGGCGGGCAACCATCTCACCACGCGCTATTTCGATGCGCTGTACCACGAGCTGTTCAACGAGGCCGAGCCGGCGAGAAGCCAGGTGTTGAAGCAGCTGGGGGATTGGTTGCAGAAGCGGGCGTAAGCCGCCCCTGCCAAGCCCTTTGTAGGAGCGCACCCTATGCGCGACAAACCTACGGAGCGGAACGACGAATCTCCGCGGTCGCGCACTGGGTGCGCCCCTACAAGAAGCCGTGGATCCCGCCCCAAGGCGTCGTCTTTCCTGTGGGAGCGCACCCTGTGCGCGACAAGCCTACGAAGTGGTAACGACGAACCTCTGCGGTCGCCCACAGGGTGGGCTCCCACAAGCTCCTTTTCGCCGCGCACTAACGCACTCTTCTTTCCCTGTGGGAGCGCACCCAGTGCGCGAAAAGCCCACGGAGCGGGACGACGAATCTCCGCGGTCGCACACTAGGTGCGCTCCTACAGAAAAAACGAGTTACATCCACTCGCGTTTGCCGGTGAATACGATGGTGAGCCATTCGACGCGGATGTCGCTGCCCAGGCGATGGGCGATCTGGCTGCGTACTTCATCGATCGATTCCATCGTGCCCAGCGGGCGCGACGGGTCGACCAGGATGTGGATGTCGATGAAGCGCATGCGGCCCATCTTGGCGACATAACTGGTGAAGTCGAGGTAGTTGCGTTCGTGCACCATCGCCTTCATCACGGCACGCACGCGCTGGTCCAGCGCGTCGGGCGCCAGCTGCAGCACTTCGCGCAGCGCCTGCCACAGGCTGCCCAGCGGCAACGGTAGCAGGACGACGACGAGCAGCAGCAAGATTGCGGAGTCGATGTAGCGCGTCCAGTGATCGAGCGTGCCGCCCTTGATGACCGCGGCCAGCGCAAAGCCTATCAACACCGCGACGCTGATGCAGCCGCCGATCAGCCATCCGCGCGCATCCAGTTGCACCAGCACCGAACCCAGCAGCTTCGACTGGCGGTTCATCTGGTAGGCCATGCCCATGCTGACCACGCTCATCACTACCGCCCATGCGGCGCCGAGGCCAAAGGCGATCTCATGGCCGCCGGTGAGCAGGTCATGCAAGGCCGTGAAGGCGGCATAGCTGCAGATGGCGGTGAGCACGGTGGCGTTGAACACCACCATCAACGGTTCCAGGTGCCAGTAGCCGAACTGGAAACGTCGGCTGCCTTCGCTGGCTACCAGGCG
Source organism: Dyella jiangningensis (assembly GCA_000632805.1). Lineage (GTDB taxonomy): Bacteria > Pseudomonadota > Gammaproteobacteria > Xanthomonadales > Rhodanobacteraceae > Dyella > Dyella jiangningensis. Next base: position 4,084,337 of record CP007444.1, read on the forward strand.
TGACACCAGCAGCGAGCCGCCGGTAAGCACGACATCGACCAGCGAGTAGAAGCCGTCGAACGCAATCGCTTGCGAACGCATCAACAAGCCGACCGCCACGCAAGCGACGCCGACCACGAATGTGACAAGGATCGACAGGCGCAGCTGGCGTTGTTCGCGAGTGGTGTCCATACGAGAGCCAGCCCCCAGGGAAGTCAACGGTTACCACAAGTGCACCGCCAAAACGCCGGCGCTGCGCCGGTGGCTTCGGGGAGAATTATAGGGTGGAGGCCGCTGTCGCCGCTCCGTGAAAGTCGCCGATGGCGCGGCCTGGTCCCTTCACGTTTTGCTTCCACAGCGCGCGCCAGCATGCCCGAAGTCTCTGTGTCATCGCCCGGGTAACGCCATGTCGAACAAGCCCAGTTCGCGGTCACGTCGCGACTTTCTGCGTCAATCGATGGTGGCCGTACCCGCGGTTACCTTGCTGGGCGGCTCGACCCTGGCGCAGCCGCAACAGGCGGCAACACCCGCGGCGGGCGCTGCCTACACGCCACGCTATTTCAATGCCGCGGAATGGGAGTTCCTGCAGGCGGCCGTGGATCGGCTGATTCCGGCGAACGAGGATGGACCCGGCGCGGTGGAAGCAGGCGTGCCCGAGTTCATCGATCGCCAGATGGAAGACACCTACGGGCATGGCGGCTACTGGTACATGCAGGGTCCGTTCGCACCCGACACGCCGCCGACGCTGGGCTACCAGCTGCGCTTCACGCCGCGCGACATGTATCGCACGGCCATCGCCGCCATCGACGACTGGTGCCAGAAGCAGCACAGCAAGAAGTTCGCGGCGCTGTCGCCGGAGGAGCGCGATGGCGTGCTGCACCAGCTGGAGAAAGGCGAGATCAAGCTCGACCAGGTGCCCGCCACGGCATTCTTCACGCAGCTGCTGACCAACACCAAGGAAGGCTATTTCGCCGACCCCATGTACGGCGGCAACAAGCACATGGGTGCGTGGAAGATGATCGGCTTCCCCGGTGCGCGCGCCGACTACGCCGACTGGATCGAACAGCCGGGCAAGGTCTATCCGTTCGGCCCCGTGTCGATCCAGGGAGAGAAATCATGATGCGCATGAAACCGGTCGACGTGGTAATCGTCGGCTTCGGGTGGACTGGCGCGATCATGGGCATGGAACTCACCGAGGCCGGCCTCAATGTGCTCGCCCTGGAGCGAGGCACGTATCGCGATACCTCGCCGGATTTCACCTATCCGCACAATGCGGATGAACTCGCCTACGGCATTCGCGGCAACCTGTTCCAGCCGCTGGCGAAGGAAACCATCACCATTCGCCACGCGCTCACCGAGACGGCAGTGCCTTATCGGCAATACGGTTCGTTCCTGCTCGGCAACAACGTCGGCGGCGCGGGCATCCACTGGAACGGCCAGCACTATCGTCCGTCGCCGGAAGACCTGGTGTTCGAAAGCCACAACCGGCAGCGCTATGGCGCGAAGTTCATGCCGGCGGACATGCAAATCCAGGACTACGGCGTGACCTACGACGAGCTCGAGCCGTTCCTCGAACAGTTCGAGTACCTGTGCGGCACGTCGGGGCGCGCGGGCAACCTCAACGGCGAGATCAAGGAAGGCGGCAACCCGTTCGAAGGGCCACGCAAGCGCGAGTATCCCAACCCGCCGGTGGCCAGCAACTACGGCGCGAAGCTGTTCGCCGATGCGGCGCGCTCACTCGGCCACAAGCCTTTTCCGCAGCCGTCGTCGAACGCTTCGCAACCCTATACCAACCCGCATGGCGTGCGCCTGGGTCCGTGCAACCTTTGCGGCTACTGCGAGCGTTTCGGCTGCTTCATGTATTCCAAGGCGTCGCCGCAAACCACGATCCTGCCGGTGCTGATGCGCAAGCCTAATTTCGCGCTGCGCACGCAGAGCCACGTCATCAAGGTCAACCTCGACAACACGGGCAAGCGCGCCACCGGCGTCACCTACATCGATGCGCAAGGCCAGCAGGTGGAGCAGCCGGCCGACCTGGTCATCGTGGCCGCGTTCCAGATGCATAACGTGCGCCTGATGCTGCTCTCGGGCATCGGTACGCCGTACGACCCGAACACCGGCAAGGGCGTGATCGGCAAGAACTACGCGTACCAGATGATGAGCAACGTCAACGTCTTCTTCGACAAGGACGTGGCGATCAACCCGTTCATCGGCGCGGGCTCGGGCGGCAACCAGATCATCGACGACTTCAACTCCGACCACTTCGACCACGGGCCGCATGGTTTCATCGGCGGCGGTTACATCCTCGGCGGACAGACGGGCGGCCGCCCGATCCAGCAGTTGTTGCTGCCACCGGGCACGCCGAGCTGGGGCGAGAAGTGGAAGCGCGCGGCGAAGGACAGCTACCTGCATACCACCGGCGTGCAGACGCATGGCTCGGTGATGTCGTATCGCGATCGCTATCTCGATCTGGACCCGACCTACAAGGACAGCTTCGGCCTGCCGCTGTTGCGCCTCACTTTCGACTGGCACGACAACGAATACAAGATGACGCGCTTCCTCACCGATCGCGCGCAGGAAATCGCCGATGCGATGAAGCCGAAGCAGACGTCGCAGACCATCCGCAAGGCGGGCGATCACTACGATGTGCGGCAATACCAGACCACGCACACCACCGGCGGCGTGATCCAGGGCGCATCACCCGAGACCAGCGCGCTCAACCGCTTCCAGCAGAGCTGGGACGTGCACAACGTGTTCGTTACCGGCGCGTCGGCGTTTCCGCAGAATCTCGGCTACAACCCGACCGGTCTCATCGGGGGCCTCACGTACATGTCGGCCAAGGCACTGCGTGAGACCTATCTGAAGAACCCCGGCCCGCTGGTGCAGGCATGAACGCCGCGGCCCGACGTCGGCATCGACGCGGCGGCGGTGGCGTGCTGCGCGTCATCGTGGTTCTGGTCGTGCTGGTGGTGCTGGCATGGTTCGCGACAGTGGTCTTCCAGGGCGGCGGCGGTGACGCGTCTGCTTCGGCACCGGCGCCCAACGACGAGCTGATGAAGCAGGGCGAGTACATCGCGCGCCTCGGCGATTGCGCGGCCTGCCATACCGCGCCCGGCGGCAAGCCGTATGCGGGCGGGCTCGCCATTGCCTCGCCCATCGGCACCATCTACAGCACCAACATCACGCCCGATCCGCAGACGGGCATCGGCAACTACACCTATGGACAGTTCGAGCGGGCCGTGCGACGCGGCATCAATGCCGCGGGCCACACGCTGTATCCGGCGATGCCGTATCCCTCGTACGCCAAGGTGAGCGATGGCGACATCCAGGCGCTGTACGCGTTCTTCATGCATCGCGTGACACCGGTGGAGCAGGCCAACCATCGCGAAGACATCCCCTGGCCGCTTTCCATGCGCTGGCCGCTCACCTATTGGCGCTGGCTGTTCGCGCCAAAGGTCGGTCCGGTGGAAACGGCAGCGACGGGCGACGCTGCACTCGCACGCGGCCAGTACCTGGTCGAAGGGCTCGGACACTGCGGCGCGTGCCACACGCCGCGCGCCTTCACGCTGCAGGAGAAGTCACTCACACCTGACAGCACCACGTATCTGAGCGGCGGCGTGAATGACAACTGGGTAGCGCCCAGCCTGCGCGGCGAACTGGCCAGCGGACTGGGCAGCGTCGATCAGGAAGAGCTGGTCGCCTTGCTGAAGAACGGCCGCTCGTCGCGCAGCGCGATCTTCGGCGGCATGAGCGACGTGGTCCAGCACAGCACGCAGTTCATGAGCAACGAGGATCTCGCCGCCATCGCGCATTTCCTCAAATCGCTGACGCCCGCACGCCAGGAAGCCGCGCTCACGTATGACGCAGCGACGCGCAATGCGCTGTTTGCCGGCAACGTCGACAAGCCCGGAGCCCGGCTCTACGTCGACAACTGCGCCGCCTGCCATCGCACGGACGGCCACGGCTATGGCGAAGTCTTTCCCGCACTCGCCAGCAACCCCGCGGTGAATGCGACCGATCCGACATCGCTGGCGCGACTGGTGCTGCATGGCGGCACCATGCCGTCCGGCCACGATGCGCCTGCGCAGTTCAGCATGCCCGCGTTCCGCGATCGCCTGAGCGACCAGCAGATCGCGGAGGTGCTGACCTATGTGCGCTCCAGCTGGGGCAATCGCGGCGGCACCGTCACCGCGTCGAAGGTCTCCGATCTACGCCGACTGCCCGCGCATCAGCAGAACCTGATGACCGGATACGACCCGCGCGTGGGTGAACAGCCGACACAGCCCTGACGCGCCGTCAGCGTTGCGCCACCGCCTGAGGGCCAGCGACGCTGCCTGCCCAGCCGCCACCCAATGCGCGGAACATGGCCACTGCGGCACGCGCGTCGTCCGCGTGCACGCGGGCAAGCTGGTCGCGCGAGCTGAGCAACTGGCGATCCTCGTCGAGCACTTCGAGCAGGCTGACGGCGCCGCCTTTGTACGCATCTTGCGCGGCGTCGCGTGCCTGCTGGTGCGCCGCGACTTCGTCGACGAGTTCGCGGTGCTGCGATTCCAGTTCGGCCAGCGAGACGATGGCGTTCTCCACGTCTTCGGTGGCGCGCAGCATCGATTGTCGGTACTGCGCCAGCGCTTCAGCATTTGCACCCTTGGCCTGCGCCACTTCGGCATCGACACGGCCGAAATCGAACAGCCGCCAGTGCAGGCCGAGCATCGCCTGCGGCTGGAACGCAGCGGAAGAGAACAGCGAACCGCTGTGCAGCGTTTCGAAGCCGAGCAGCGCACCCAGCGACAGCTTGGGGTAGTACTCGGCCGTGGCCACGCCGATGCGCGCATTGGAGGCGGCGAGCTTGCGTTCGGCAGCGATCACGTCGGGACGACGGCTCAGCAGCATCTGCGGGCCGCCATCCGTGCCGACCGCGGGCACGGTGTACGTGGCGCCGGGCGCCTGCAATTCGGCGGCGTAAGTGCCGGGCGCCGCGCCCATCAGCACATCGAGACGATTGAGCTGTTGCGCGAGCGTGATGCGCAGCGGCGGCAACGTGGCCCGCGCCTGCAGCAGCAGCGCCTGGGCTTGCGCGAGTTCGCGCGAGGTGGCGAGACCGCCGGCGAGACGCACCTTCACCAGCTCCACCAGCTGCGCTTCGGTATCGATCTGTTGTTGCGCGAGGCGCAGGCGCTCCTGTGCGCCGCGCGCCTGGAAGTAGCTGTCGGCCGCTTCGGCGGCCACCATCACGCGCACGCCGTCCTGGTTTGCCTCGGCCGCCTCCGCCTCGGCTTGTGCGGCTTCGGCACCGCGACGCAAGCCACCCGCCAGATCCAGCTCCCAGCTGGCGCCCACGCCGATGTTCTCCAGCGTCTGCGTGCGCTTGTAATCCGGCGTATGACTGGCGAGCTCGCCGAGCGGACTCTGGGTGGACTGGTACTGCCGCGCCACCTGCGCATCGAGGCTGCCCTGCGGCATGAGCTGCGCGCCGGCTTCGCGGGCGGCCGCGCGCGCCTGGTCGACGCGCGCGATGGCGGCGGCGAGATCCAGATTCTGCGTCATCACACGACCGATGATGGTGCTGAGTTCGGGATCGTCGAAGCCGGTCCACCAGGCGTCGAGCGCGGGTGCGGGACGCGAGGCCTCGCGCGCTTCCAGCATCGACTGGCTCGCATAGCCCGGGTTGGTTTTCACTTCGGGACGAACGTAGTCGGGGCCGACCATGCAGCCAGCCAATCCCGCCAGGGCGGCAACCATGGCCGCCATGCGAAGGGTGAAGCGACGCGACGTCCGCGACCACGGCGAACGGGCGACCGAAGAAGACGACAGCGTGGTGTTCATGAGGATGTCCTGAGCCAGTGGCTCGGCTAACAGAGGGGATGGGAAAACGTTCGGATCAGTGCGAATCGGCGGAGGGACCGGCCGGCGGCGCAACCTTGCGCATCAGCGGCACCAGTGCCGTCGCAACGACGAAGCAGACCATGATCACGAGGAAGGCATCGGCGTATGACAACGTCTGCGCTTCGCGATACGTGAGCTGCCACAACTGGTGCAGCGCGCTGTTGCCGGCTTCGCTGGCGTTGGAGCCGAGCTCGGCGAGATGCCCGCCGGCTTGCGCCAGCCACTGGTTCATTGCCTCGTTGTCGGCGTTCAGATGCTCGGCCAGGCGATAGAAATGCAGGTTGGTGCGATCGTTGAGCACGGTGGCGCACACGGCGATGCCGATCGCGCCGCCCAGGTTGCGCATCAGGTTGAACAGGCCCGAGGCGAGCTTGAGTCGCGCCGGCGGCAGGCCGCCCAGCGTCAGGATGACCGTCGGAGGCACCGCCAGCTGTTGCGCCATGCCACGCAGTGCCTGCGGCAGCAGCAGCTCATGGCCGCCCCAGTCGTGCGTGATGGGTGCGAAGTCCCACATCGACACGGCAAACAACGCCAGACCCGCCATCATGATCCAGCGCAGGTCGAAACGCTGGGCGAGAAACGAGTACAGCGGGATGGTGAGGATCTGGAACACGCCGGTCGAGAAGATGGCCTCGCCGATTTCCAATGCGCTGTACCCGCGCACGCGCCCTAGGAACAGTGGCGTGAGGTAGATGGTCGCGAATAGGCCGATGCCGGTGACGAAGGAGAACAGGCAGCCCAGCGCGAAGTTGCGATCGCCCAGCGCGCGCAGATCCACTACCGGTTGATCGTAGGTGAGGCTGCGAAATACGAAGCCGACGCTCGCGAGACCCGACAGCCACGCCGTGGTGAGGATGGTCTGGTCGCTGAACCAGTTCCAGCGCGGGCCTTCTTCCAGCGTGTATTCCAGGCAACCGAGGAAGATGGCGAGCAGCACCATCCCCAGGTAGTCGGCGCGGCGCAGCAGCGAGAAGTCGTGCGAGTCGATGTTCACCAGCAACGGCACGGCGATGGCGACGAACAGGCCGGGCACCAGGTTGACGAAGAACAGCCAGTGCCACGATGCGTGATCGGTGATCCAGCCGCCGAGCGTCGGGCCCAGCGTGGGTGCGAGCGATGCGATCGCACCAATGGTGGCCGCGGCGATCACGCGCTGCTTGTTCTGGAAGAACACGAAGGCCGTGGTGAACACCATCGGGATCATCGAGCCACCGAGGAAACCCTGCAGCGCACGGAACACGATCATGCTCTGGATGTCCCACGCGGCACCGCACAGCAGGCTGGCGATGGTGAAGCCCAACGCGGAAGCGGCGAACAGCCAGCGCGTGGAGAACACTTTCGACAGCCAGCCGGACAACGGAATCACCACGATCTCGGCGATCAGGTAGCTGGTCTGCACCCAGGCGGTTTCGTCGGCGCCGGCGGAGAGGCCGCCGCCGATATCGCGCAGCGAGGCGGAAACGATCTGGATGTCCAACAGTGCGATGAACATGCCCACGCACATGCTGGCGAAGGCGAATATCTTTTGCGTCATGCCCAGCGTCGCCGGATCCACCGGCACCGCAAAACGCATGGCGGAAGCCGTGGCGTTCATGGCGTGCGGGTCTCGCCAGCGTTACGGGTATCCACTTCCGCCACCACCGACAGGCCCGGGCGCAGCACGCCGAGCGTGTCGTCATGGCCATCGAGAATCACGCGCACCGGCACGCGCTGCACGATCTTGGTGAAGTTGCCGGTGGCATTCTCCGGCGGCAGCACGCTGAACTGGGCGCCGGTCGCCGGCGCGAGGCTGGCGAGATGGCCGTGGAACACGCGGCCCGGCATCACGTCGGCGCGCACGTTCACGGCCTGCCCCGACTGCATGCGGGCGAGCTGGTCTTCCTTGAAGTTGGCATCGACCCATAGGCCATGGGCCGGCACTACCGACAACAACTGCGAACCCGCCGCGGCGTACGCGCCGACGCGGGCGCGGCGGTTGCCGATCACGCCGTCGAACGGTGCGCGCAGCTCGGTATAGCCTTCGTTGAGGCGGGCGATATCGAGCTCGGCCTTGGCCTGCTCCAGCGCGGCGCGTGCCTGCAGCTTCTGCGATTCGATCACGTCGATCTGCCGCTGCGCGGCCATCAAGGCCGCTTGCGCCCTGGTCGACGCAGCCTTGGCGGTCTTGAAGGTGGCGTCGGCGCGCTGCGCGCTTTCGATGGATACGGCAGAGCGGCTGGAGAGATCGCGATAGCGCGCCTCGTCCTGCTGCGAGCGCAAGGTTTCCGCATCCGCGGCGAGTACGCCAGCCTGAGCCTGGTGGATCACTTCCTGCTGCAGGCGCTCGTTGGCGTCGAGGTTGGTCAGCAGCGCCTGCTGCGCGGCGACGGCACCTTCGGCCTTGGCGACGGCGGCGCGATAGTCGCGGTCATCGATCTTCACCAGGAGATCGCCGGCATGCACGACCTGGTTGTCGGTGACGGCGAGCTGCGCGATGTAGCCGGAGACCTTCGGACCGACCACGGTGATGTCACCGCCGACGTAGGCGTCGTCGGTGTCTTCGATGAAGCGACCGACGCTCCACCAGTGCACGCCATAGATCACGGCGGCGACCACGGCAATGCCCGCCAGGGCGCGTGCGATCCGCTTTCGCTTGTTGCGTGGTTCGGCGATGGGAATGGCAGGCGTGTCCGCCCGCTCGACGACGATGCTGCTCATGGGAAGAACTCCGGGGAGAGGTGGGGATAGGTGAGTCAGTGCCGGTCCGCGGCGAGATGCGCGTTCCTGAATTCGACGTTGGCGCGCGTGCGCTCGTTGGCGACGGCGCCGGCCGTGATGATGTGGCGACCGCGTGTGATCGGTTCGCCGGTACGCAGGTCCACCTGTGCGAGTTCCACCGGTTCACCGGTCAACGTATCAGTCAGCACGATGCTCGGCCCTTCGGGTGCGAAGTGCCGATTGCCCCAGGCCATGAGTGCCAGCAGTACCGGGCGGAAGTCGCGACCCTGGTCGGTGAGCACGTACTCATAGCGCGTCGGGCGCGTGCTGTACGCACGGCGCTCCAGCAAGCCGGCCGCCAGCAGTTTCGTCAGGCGATGGCTGAGGATGTTCGGCGCGATACCCAGGCTTTGCACGAAATCGTCGAAGCGGCGGATGCCGTAGAAGGCATCGCGCAGGATCAACATGCTCCATCCATCGCCGACCCGCCCCAGGCTGCGCGCGACAGGGCATTGCATGCTTTCCAGGCTTTTGCGGTTCATGAAGAGGAGCCTCGCTCCGTCTTTAGATTATGCTCATCATATAAATGCCGACTTGCAGAATGCAAGGGACTTTTTGTGACGATGGCGTCAACGGCTTTTGCCCGTCCAGGCGAGCGCCGACAACCGCCGGAAGCCGACGGTTGCCGAAGAGAAGAAAGAGGGAGCGGCGGCTTAGCTGGCCGCGATCAGTGCCAGCGCGGCCTTGCGCCCGGCGGCGAGGATGTCGTCCGACACGTCGGCGTCGACCACCGCCCGCGCCATCGCCAGCGTGCCGACCAGCATGGAGAACAGCGCCATCGCCGTCGCGCGTCGCTGCTTGGGCTTTAGCGTCTTGGGCAAGGCATCGGCCAGCAGCGACACCATATGCTCGACGCCGCGCGTGAATTCCTCGCGCACCACGTCGGCCCCGCGCGCGATCTCGGGCGACAGCGCAGCGGCCACGCAACCTTCGGCCATGGCATCGCGATGTCGCGCGCTGAGGTAGCTGTTGATCACCGCCTCCACGCCGCCACGCTCGGGGTCGTGCAGCACCTTTTCCAGCCGCTCGTAGGTGTTGTTCCACGCCTGGCTGACCGCTTCGCGGGCCAGGTCGTCCTTCGATTCGAAATGGTTGTAGAAGCCGCCCTGCGTGAGGCCAATGTCGCCCATGAGATTGGCGACGCCCACCGCGGCGATGCCTTCGCCGCGAAAGCGTGCCGCGGCGGTATCGATGATCCGCTGGCGCGTGGCTTCCTTGTGACCTTTGCTGTAACGCATGGAATTTTCCCGCCGACCTCTGATCGGCCATTGAAAACCGTCTTGCCGATCATATCAAATGACGACCATCATTCAAAACCGGCGACGCCGGCCCTCCCTCAGCAAGGTCATCCCTCATGAACATTCAAAACTCCGTTGCCCTCGTCACCGGCGCCAACCGTGGCCTCGGGCTCGCTTACGCCAAGGCGCTGCTCGCGGCCGGTGCGCGCAAGGTCTATGCGGGCGCACGCGATCCGTCCACGGTGACTCTACCCGGCGTGATTCCGGTCAAGCTCGATGTGACCGATCCGCAGGATGTCGCGGCAGCGGCCGCGCTGTGCAGCGACGTGAACCTAGTGATCAACAACGCCGGCATCACCGGTGGCGCGTTGCTGCTGGACGCCGCGGACGGCGAAACCACGCTGCGTCGCCTGCTGGAAACCAACCTGCACGGCATCCACGCCATGGCCGTCGCGTTCGCGCCGGTGCTCAAGGCCAATGGCGGTGGCGCCTTGGTGAACATGCTCTCTGCGCTGAGCTGGCTGAGCCTGGAGTCGACGAGCGCGTACTCGGTGTCCAAGGCCGCCGCATGGGCGCTGACCAACAGCCTGCGCAATGAATTGCGCGCGCAGGGCACGCAGGTGCTGGCCGTGCACGCGGGCTACATCGACACCGACATGGTCAGCCATGTCGATGCGCCCAAGAGCAGCCCGGCGGATATCGCCGCGCGGACCCTGGAGGCGCTGGCCAAGGGCGAGCTGGAAGTGCTGGCCGACGAAACCTCCCGCCAGGTGAAGGCCGGCTTCGGCGCCACGCCCGCGGTGTACCTCGGCGCGGCCTGATAGACGGCCATCCGGCGGCCCCGAAACGCGCCCGCTGCTCGGGGCCGCCAAGCCATTCGTCATCGAATGGTCAAAAAATTCGGGTGCGTTGCAGCGCACCACTGGACGAACGCGCTCAAGGGAGTCACCCTTACCGTCTCCCCCGCTTCAGGATCGTCCATGAGAACGCCAACCCGTGCCGCCGCCACGCTGCTTGCTGATCTTGGCGGCACCAACGTGCGATTCGCGCTGGCCGATCCGGGTCGAAGCAATCCGCTGATGGACGACAGCGTGCGGCGCTATCGCGTCAAGGACCATGCCTCGCTGGCCGAGGCCATCCGCCAGTATTTCGAAGACACCGGCCATACCGCGTCGCGCGCCGTCATTGCCGCCGCGGGTCGCGTAAGCGAGGGCGAGACGGTCAAGGTCACCAATAATCCTTGGCAGGTGGCGGCGCATTCGCTGCAGGCCGAGCTGGGCATGGAAGCGGTGCACCTCGTCAACGACTTCGCCGCGCAAGCCATGGCGGTGCCGCTGCTCACGCACGACCAGCTCTCGGCAGTGGGCCCGCAGGCGCTGCCGCACCTGGGTCAGCGCGAACAGCAGACCTTCGTGGTGATGGGCCCGGGTACCGGCCTTGGCGTTGCCGGCCTGATGCGTCGCGAGGGCCACTGGATCGTGCTGGAAACCGAAGGCGGCCACGCCGGTTTCGCGGCGCATACGGCGGAAGACGTGGAGATCCTGCATCGCCTCAACGATCGCTTCGGCCGTGTTTCCAATGAACGCATGATCTGCGGCAACGGCCTGGTGAATCTCTACCTCGCGCTGGCCGACATGGCCGGCCAGCCGGCCGAGGAATACACGCCCGAAGACATCACCGCGCGCGCCGAAGCGGGCAGCGATCCGCTGTGCGTGCGCACGGTGGAAACGCTGGCCGGCATCTTCGGCAGCGTCGCCGGCGACCTCGTGCTCAGCCTCGGCGGCTGGGACGGCGTGTACCTCACCGGCGGCGTGCTGCCGATCCTGCTGCCGTGGATCAAGCGCGGCGGCTTCCGCGAACGCTTCGAGTCGAAGGGCCGCTTCCGCGAGACGATGGAGCAGGTGCCCACCGTGGCGATGATGCACCCGGAACCGGGCCTGCTCGGCGCCGCCGCACTCGCCGTGCTCGACGCCGGCAAGCCGCTGGTTCCGGGCGCCTGAAACAAATCGCTGTCGTTCTCAGCGGTATTGACGGGTCAACACCCATTTGGCATCACCGTCCCCGCGCTCGATGAAGTAGTCGCGCAGCGCGCTGTCGGCGGCCTGGTTTGGCGGCATCACGCTCTCATCGATACCGCGCATGCTGTCGGGTCCGCACGGTCCGCGTGCAGGCACGGGTTGGCTGTCGCCGCACGTCGGCTGTACCACGCGGCCCTCAAAGCTCAGACGGCCCATCGCGCCCTGCGCGTTCGCGATGCCGATGCATGCGGCCAGCAAAGGAAAGCCAGATAGACGTTTGCGTGTCATGACAATGCTTCGGCGGAATGACCGTGCGTCGCGCGCAACATTCGTCGAGGCCGTCCGTGGCGATGTGTGGTTTCCCGAAGGAATGTCCCGCCGACGAGGGCATCGTGCGCCACGTGAAAAGCAGCGTCTGTCAGCCGCCGCGTTCGCCTGCATCGCGATGTGTTACGGGTCACATTGACGGGGCGTCATCACCCTCGGGTGCTAACCTGTAGAACCCTTGTCGATCGAGCGCACGCCCATGCCACGCAGTGACACCGCCTTCCTGTTCGACCTGGACGGTACGCTGGTCGACAGCGTGTACCAGCACGTGCTCGCGTGGAAGGAAGCGCTCGATCGCGAGGGCGTCGAGCTTTCGGTGTGGCGCATCCACCGCAAGATCGGCATGAGCGGTGGCCTGTTCACCAACATCCTGTTGCGCGAAACCGGCCTGGAGATCACCGAGGAACGCCTGACGCGCCTGCGCACCTGGCACGCCGAGGCGTACAACCGCCAGGCCACGCAAGGCTCGGTGCGGCCGCTGCCCGGTGCGCGCGAACTGCTCGCCTTCCTCACCGAAGAGGAAATTCCCTGGGCCATCGCCACCAGCGGACGCATGCAGACGGCGGCGCACAACCTCGAAGCGCTGGGCGTCGATCCGTCGAAGGTGCCGGTGGTGACGCGCGACCAGGTGCGCTATGCCAAGCCCGATCCCGATCTGTTCATCACCGCTGCACAGCGACTGGGCGTGGACATCCATTACAGCCTCGTGGTCGGTGACAGCATCTGGGACATGCTCGCCGCGCAGCGCGCACGCGCGCTCGGCATCGGGTTGCTATCCGGCGGTTACGGCCAGGAGGAACTGGAGGATGCCGGCGCGTTTCGCGTGTACGAAGACCCCGCCGATCTGCTCAAGCACATCGACGAAGTCGCCGCGCGACGTTAGCGCGAGGTAAAAACGCACGCGGCGGCGCGGCGCCACGCGAGACGCCACGCATGCATGTCAGGCGCGATTCATCGCCGCGTGAGCAGTTGTTGCTAGTCTCCAAGACCTCTACCGATCGGAGGCCGACATGCGCCGATACCTCGCCATGCTTCCTCTCGCCCTGCTCGCAGCGTGTTCGCCCGCATCGCCACCGCCCGACCAGAAACCGCCCAAGCCGCAGGCCGCCGAGAGCAGCAGCACGCCAGACAACGCTACGCTGGGATCCGCCGAATGGTACGCATGGGTCGACGAGCGCCTGCACGTCACCGACGACGGCCACGGCCCCGACCGCGGCTCCGCCGAATGGAACCGCGCCGTGCAGCACAAGCTGGGACAGGAAGCACCGCAGTCGCCGATCGGATCGCCGCAGTGGCAGCAAGCGGTGGATGCGTTGTTGAGGACAAGGCCGGCGATGTGAGGCTGGTGGGCGTGTTTCCAGCCGCGCCCTGCGCGATGAGGCAAGACACTTACGAAACTTGAGTTAGCGCGCGTCCCGCCCTTATGTAGGAGCGCACCCTGTGCGCGACCGCGGACTGACATAACCGCCTCATTCTGGGATTCTCGCGACGGCGCATGGCGAGGTGCATTGCAACGCGGCGGTCGCGCACTGGGTGCGCTCCTACAGAGCCAGGCAAGGCTTTCTCGAGTACCCGCCCCTCGCCCCGGCCCTCTCCCTGGAGGGGAGAGGGAGAAGGCACGCGGCACCCATGCATTCCTCCCCATCCAACGAAGCTGCTTTAAGTCCTCTTCGTTTCGACGCGTTGCGGTGTAGCCGCTCCGTTCGAGGTAGTAACGAGCGCACTGAGGCTGGCTTCAGTCCTCAGGCTCTATTCCTCATATCGCTACGAGCCTTGGCTCTCAAGGCCGTTTTCTTTGGGTAACTTTTTGACGCGAAGCTAATCCCGTGGGACTTTGACTCCGGGCGTTCCGCCCTCCGCCCTTCCTCGCTCCTCAAAGCCGGCGCCATCCATGGCGCCTCCCCGCGTGCGGGCCGGCTTCGCCGTTCGCACGCAAATAGCGCGTGCGTGGGCCAGCAAAAGAAAAGTGACTCGAGCGTCCCACGGGACTAGCTGCGCGTCGTCCCACAGGGACTAGCTTCGCGTCGTCGGCAGACGATCGAAACGCCCGCTGCGTCCCACAGGGACTCCCTTCGGTCGTAAGCGGCCCGTGGCGGCTGCGTCACATCCGAAGACTGATGAAACCGGATGATGCGCCCTCGGCTGCTGTAAAGCGCTTCCGACCCCGTCGAGACGATGAACCCCAAGACCGGGGCGCAAGGCTGTCGCGCACAAGGTGCGCTCCCACAGAAAAGCAGCGGCGTGAAGCCTGGCGCGAAAGGCTGTCGCGCACAGGGTGCGCTCCTACATAAGTGGGGGTAGGCAACGGTTGTTGGGTAACGCCAAGTCGCGAATCCATCATCCTCTCCAGGAGGACGACGAAAACCAGCAACCGATCAGCCCGGCGCCAACAACGCGTCCAGATCAGCCTGATCGAAACTCAACCTCTCCCGCGTACCACCACCCTCCAACACCGCCTCCGCCAGCTCCGCCTTGCGCGCTTTCAACTCCTCGATGCGCTCCTCCACCGTGCCGCCCGTGATCAGGCGGAACACGAACACCGGCTTGTCCTGGCCGATGCGGTGCGCGCGATCGGATGCCTGGGCTTCCGCAGCAGGATTCCACCACGGGTCGTAGTGGATGACGGTATCGGCGGCGGTGAGGTTGAGGCCCACGCCGCCCGCTTTGAGCGACAGCAGGAACAGCGGCACCTCGCCTTCCTGGAACTGGCGCACCGGCTCGGCGCGATCGCGCGTTTCGCCGGTGAGCGTGACGTAGCGGATGCGACGACGATCCAGTTCGTGCGAAATGAGCTTGAGCATTTCGGTGAACTGCGAGAACAGCAGCACCTTGCGGCCTTCGGCGAGCAGCGCGGGCAGCATGTCCATCAGCAGCTCGAACTTGGCCGAGTCGCGCACGCCACGCGCCGCTTCCAGTTTCACCAGGCGCGGATCGCAGCAGACCTGGCGCAGCTTGAGCAGCGCGTCGAGCACCACGATGCCGCTGTGCGCGATGCCGCGTTGCGCGATCACCTCGCGCAGTTCGTCCGCCAGCGACAGGCGCAGGCTCTCGTAGAGTTCGCGCTGGCGGCCTTCCAGCACCACGCGGCGCGTGATCTCGGTCTTCGGCGGCAGCTCGTTCGCCACCTGCGATTTCGTGCGGCGCAGGATGAAGGGTGCGAGGCGGCGGTTGAGGCGATCCTGGCAATCGGTGTCGCGATGGCGCTCGATCGGGATGCGGTAATGGCGGCGGAACGCGCCTTCGTCGCCGAGCAAACCCGGCACGGCGAGATCGACCTGCGACCACAGCTCGCCGAGATGATTTTCCAGGGGCGTGCCGGTGAGGCAGACGCAGCGCGGTGCGCGCAGGCTCAGCACCGCACGGCGCGCCTGCGTGCGCGGATTCTTCACCTGCTGCGCCTCGTCGAGCACGATCAGCGCGAACGGCTGCTTGCGCAGCGTCACCACGTCGCGCGGCAGCAGCGCGTAGCTGGTAAGCACGATGTCCTGCGCGCCGAGCTGGGAGAAATCGCCGCCGCGTTGCGGGCCATGCAGCGCGAGCACACGCAGCGACGGCGCGAAGCGCGCGATTTCCGCCTGCCAGTTCGGGATGAGGCTGGTGGGCACCACGATCAGCGCCGGTTCGGTGAGCGCGCCGCGCTCCTTCAGCGCCAACAGGTGCGTGATGAGCTGCAACGTCTTGCCCAGGCCCATGTCGTCGGCGAGCACGCCACCCACGCCGGCTTCGGCGAGTGCGTTCAACCAGCGCAGGCCTTCGCGCTGATACGGCCGCAGTTCGACGGTGAGGCCTTCGGGCACGGCATCGCTGGCGCGTTCGGCGGCGTCACGCAGGCGCGCGGTAAAGCCGCGCAGCACTTCGGACGCGACCAGTTCGCCGCCGGTGGGCAACGCTTCGACCAGTTCTTCCAGTCGACCGGCCTGCACGCGTGGCAGGTGCAGCTTGTTGCGCGGGCGTTCGAGGTATTCGGCCAGCGGCGCCAGCAGGCCGCGCAGTTCCTTCAGGCGCACGGGCACGCGGCGGCGTTCGTCCACCGGCGCGTACCAAACGGCGTCCTCGGGTTCGTTCGGCACCGGGCTCAGGTTCAACTGGTGGTCGGCCAGCGCCTGCGCCACGGCGGGCAGCAGGTTGTGGCGCTTGCCTTCCACTTCGATGCCGATCTCCAGGTCGAAGGCATGGTCGTCGGCGTCTTCCACCGCGTTGCCGTACCAGCGCACCGGACCTTCCAGCACTTCGAACGGGAAGCTGGGCGCGTAATCGAGCAGGAAGCCCTCGGCTTCCAGCTTGGGGCGCAACGCGAGCCAGCGGGCCGGCGTGTTCACTTCCAGCGCGCCCGCATAACCCTTGCCCGGGAACAGCCAGGCGTCGTCCGGCAGGGTGTCGGCGAGATCCCAGGGCAAGCCTTCGGTGTCCACGCCCGGCGTAAGGCCGGCGCGTTCGAGCTGCTCCATCGCCGACAGCTCTTCGGCGCGGCGTCGCGTGATTTCCACGAGGTGCCCATTGCGCACGCGACGCACCAGCGGTTCACCGCCGCGACCGGGCAGGCGTTCGCCCGCATAGTCGAAGGCGAGGCGCGCGTAGGCCAGCGGCGGTGTGCCGGCGGCAAGGCGCGCATGGCGCGTGAGCGCATGCAGCGTCAGCACGGGCTTTGGCGCCAGTTCGGCGCGGCGCATTTCGCCCAGCACCTGCGGCAACGGCAGGCGATGCGAGAGACGGCTCTGCGGCAACGCATTGCGGAGGATCTGGCTGTACTCGTGCTTCAGTGGTGGCAGATCCAGCCACTGGGTTTCTTCCAGCGGTGCTTCCAGGTGGCCCATCTCGGCGCGCTCGGCGTCGAGGTACCAGAGCGCATCGATGCGCAGCACGCGATGGTTGGTTGGCAGGCACGGCAGCAGGCGCTGGCTGCCGTCGTTTTCCAGATGCCACTGCCAGTTGAGCTGGTGGCCTTTGCCGCGCGACAGGCGCAGGCCGGCAAGTCCGCCGAGGAAGCACGGCGCGGTGTCGAGAATTTCCGCCAGCAAGGCGTCGCCGACATGCCCGGCGAGACGCGCATAGCTGCGGCTCTTGCGCAAGCTCTGCGGCAGGCCGAGCACAGTGGCCGCCAGGCGCTGCTCGTGCGGCTCCAGGGGCTGCTGGCCCAGGTGCTTGCTGTCCAGCGGCGCGGGACGCGCGAAACGCCCCTGCTCGGCGACGGCCAGCAGCACCGGCGCGACATCCACATGCGCGTAAGCTGCGCCCTCTTCCGGCACCACCTCGAGGAAGAAACCCAGTACGCCGCGTTCGGGGGTCGTTGCGGGCCCTGACGACGACAGCAGCTTGCGCCAGACGCCGGGCAGCGTCGCATCGCCGCTCTCGCCGCGTTGCTGGGTCTGACGATCGTGCCGTTTATCGTCCGGTGACTGCATGCATTCAGTCCGCAGGGGCGACCAAAAGATTCAGCTTAGCAAGGCTCTTGCACGCGTGCGCGTCTCAACGCCCGGTTTTTTCAAACCGGGCGTTCAGATAGCGAATGCGGCACGTCGAGAGGCGGCTTACGCGGCGGGCGTGAACAGGCCCTTGGGATATTCCGGCTTCTGCTCACGGCTCATGAGCATCTTCAGGCCTTCGGAGGGCGTGACCTCGCCGTGCAGCACAGCGCGCACGCCGCTGCTGATGGGAAGATCCAGGCCGTGCTTGGTGGCCAGGCGCATCACTTCGTCGGCGGTGAGCACGCTTTCGACCACCTGGCCGATCTCACGCACGGCCTCGTCGATGGCTTTGCCCTGTCCGAGCGCAAGGCCGAGGCGGCGGTTGCGCGACAGGTCGCCGGTGCAGGTGAGCACCAGATCGCCCAGACCGGCGAGTCCCATCAGCGTTTCCGGACGGGCGCCAAGGGCGACGCCCAGACGGAGCATTTCGTTCATGCCGCGGGTGATCAGGCCGGCGCGGGCGTTGAGGCCCAGGCCCATGCCATCGGCGACGCCCGTAGCGACCGCGAGCACGTTCTTCATGGCGCCGCCCAGTTCCGCGCCGAGCACGTCGCTGCCGGAGTACGCGCGGAAGTTCGGCGCGTGCAGCAACAGGGCCATTTCGTGCGCGAAGGCGTCGTCGTCCGAATGCACGGTGACGGCGCTGGGCATGCCGGCGGCCACTTCCTTGGCGAAGGAGGGGCCGGTCACCACCGCAGCCGCTCGGCCGGGGAAGCGCTCGTCCACCAGTTCGTGCAGGAAGCGGCCCGTGCCCGGCTCGAAGCCCTTGGTCGCCCAGGCGATGCGGGCGTTGGGCTCCAGGTACGGGGCGATCTCCTCCAGCATGGAGGCGAAGGCGTGACTGGGCACCACGATCAGCACGACCTCGGCGCCGCGCAGGGCGGCGGCAAGATCGGGTTCGTAGATCAATTCGGCCGGCAGCTCGACATCGGGCAGGTAACGCAGGTTGTGATGGGTCTGCGCCATCGCCGCCAGCGCGGAGGCATCACGCCCCCACAGCCGGGTCGGCACCTGGTTGCGGGCGGCCAGGGCCGCCAGCGCGGTGCCCCACGAGCCGGCACCGAGGACGGCAAGGGTCGGACGCTCAACCATGAGCTTGGCCCTTGCGGATCAGCTGTTGAGCGTCGGGGCGGCGCTGCCGCTCAGGATGCGGCGCTGCTGCTCGGCATACAGCGCGTCGAAGTTGATCGGCTGCAGCAGGAACGGCGGGAAGCCGCCCTCGAGCACCAGCGACGACAGCATCTGGCGCGCATACGGGAACAGCAGGTTCGGGCAGTAGCTGTTGAGCACGCCGGCCAGGTCTTCCTCGCCGAAACCGGCGATGCCGAACACGCCCGCCTGGTGCACTTCGGCCAGGTACGCCGTGCGCTCGCCCAGGGTGCAGGTCAGGGTCAGGCTGAGCACCACTTCATAGAGGTCATTGCCCAGGTCGACCGACTTCTGGCCGAGGTTCAGCTGCACCTGCGGCTGCTGCTCGGTCTCGCCCACTTCCTGGAAGATCTGCGGCGCGTTCGGGGCCTCGTAGGAGACGTCCTTCACGTAGATCTTCTGCAGCACCAGCTGCGGCGCGTTGGCCTGGCCGTTGGAGGCGACGTCTGCCATGGGGTATTTCCTCTTCGAAAAGTGTGCGGTGCGTGAAAACGCAAAGAGTTGGATTGTTCCACACATCCCTGCGGGCCGCCATGCGGCCGGGCGCCCCGGCTGGGCAAAACTTGCGCACAGCGCTGTTTCTGGGCGAGAATACGCGGCTCGACCATGCCGACCCGACCATTCGGGCACGCCCGCCACGCGATGCGGACCTCACGGCAGACGCGAAACGCTCCATCTCCAGCATCGCGTGGCGCTTGCGCCGCTGGGCCGATGCCGCCCTGGCTAACGGGTGGCAAACGCGCCCCAGGGCGCCTAACAGGAGGTCATCATGGCCCGTATTTGCCAAGTCACCGGAAAGGGTGTGCGGACTGGTAACAACGTCTCGCACGCTAACAACAAGACCCGCCGCCGCTGGTTGCCGAACCTGCATGAGCGTCGCTTCTGGGTCCCGAGCGAGAACCGCTGGGTGAAGCTGCGCGTTTCCAACCATGCCCTGCGCACGATCGACAAGAACGGCATCGAAGCCGTCCTCGCCGACCTGCGTGCCCGCGGCGAAAAGATCTGAGGATTGAGCCATGGCTAACAGCAAGCAAGACAAGATCCGCCTGATCTCTTCGGCCGGCACCGGCCACTTCTACACCACGCAGAAGAACAAGAAGAACACGCCGGAAAAGTTCGAGTTCAAGAAGTACGATCCGGTCGTTCGCAAGCACGTGATCTACAAGGAAGGCAAGATCAAGTAAGCCCTCACCGGCTTGCTGCTTCCTCGAAAAACCCGCCGCGAGGCGGGTTTTTTGTTGCCTGTGTCCGCTTCCTGGACGAAGCCTCGGACCGGCGCTTGCCGCCCATCGCGAGGCCACCGCATGATGATGGGATGCCACTCGCTCTGTTCCCTTCCCTGCTGGACGCCATGGACTGGTCGCAGCTCGCGCCGGCGGTGCAGCGCATGCACGGCGAGGGCAAGGTACTGGAGGCCAGCGGCACGGCCCACGTCGACGGCGATGCGCATCTGCTGGCGCGCCTGCTGCGGCGGCTCCTGAGCCTGCCCGAACCTGGTGCCGCCCAGGCGATTGCCCTCACCATCGAGCGCAATGGGCAGAGGGAAACCTGGACCCGTCGCTTTGCGCGCGGACAGATGCGCTCCACCCTGCAGCCCGGCGGCGGCACCCTACTACGCGAACGACTGGGGCCGGTGTCGCTGCATTTCTCCTTGCATCGCGATGACCACGCCATCGACTGGCAGCTGCGACGCGTCACCGTGCTGGGCCTGCCCTTGCCGCGGACGCTCTGCGGCACGGTGCTGTCACGCAGCGGCACGCATGAAGGCCGCTATGCCTTTGACATCAATGCCCGGCTGCCCGGCATCGGTCGGCTGATCGCCTATCGGGGATGGCTGGAGATCGACCGTGTCCTCTGACATCGAACATCCCGTCATCGTGTTCGACGGCGTCTGCGTGCTGTGCAGCCGCTGGGTCGACTTCATCCTGCGCCACGATCGCGAGGGCCGCTTTCGACTGGCGGCCATGCAGGGTACGCGAGGCCGCGCGCTGCTAATGGCGCATGGACTCTCGCCGGATGAGCCTTCATCGTTTCTGCTGGTGCAGGACGGCGTGGGTTACCGCAATACCGACGCGATCGCCCGCGTGCTGCGGCAACTCGGAGGCCGCTGGCGTCTCGCCAGCGCCACGATGCGCATCGTGCCCGCCGCCCTGCGCGATCCGCTCTATCGTTGGGTCGCGCGTCACCGCTATCGCCTGTTCGGCAAGCGCGATCACTGCCGCTTGCCGGCGTCCGACGAAGCCTGGCGTTTCATCGACTGACGGTTTCCAGCCCCGTACGCAACGCGAAACCATCAAAGCCTTGGACGATCTGCTCCAGCGTGAGCAGGCCCATGCAGGGCATCGCGCCTTTTGCATCGATCAAACCATCCGCCATGTGGCGCGCCAGGACGACTGCCGGCGTCACCGGCACCTGCGGGCCATCGCCGGCGTCGGCATCGAGCCACCAGCGAAGATGCAGCGGTGCACCAGCGCGACCCTGGCCGCGCAATTCCACGGCCATGCCGCCCACGTCCGATCCAAACGCCACGAAGCGCTCGCTCAACCGACGCAATGCCGGCGCATGGCGCGCCAGATCTCGAACCACGCCCATCCGTACCAGCACCGCCATGCTCCAGGTTGCCCATTGCAGCAACGGCAGTTCCAGGCCGGCACGGAACAACACGGTGCGCACCTGCGGGTAGCGTGCGGGAAACAAGTCCAGATCGGGGATATCGCACACGCCCACGCGCCGCGCCCCGAACGGAAACACCTGGCGCCGGCTATCCATCCAGCCATGCGCTTCATCCCAACCGCCATCGCGCCACACGCGGATCGGACGGCCGCAATAACCAAGAATGGAGGCCACGGTCGCATCGCCCCGCGGCGTGCGATTGCCGGGGTTGATGGCGTGCTCGATCGCTTCGAGCGTGGCGAAGTGGGGCAGCAAGGCATCGACCACCGCGGCACTGAGCGCAGGCACGCTGGAGGCACCGCTGACCAGCAGGCAACCCGCCCGGCGCGCCCGTGCATCGAGTTGCTCGAAGCCCGTGACGAAACCGCGCCCATCTGCCAGGTCGATGTAATGGCTGCTGCACGCCATGCACGCTTCCGCCACCCGGTAATCCTGTCCCTGGAAGGGGCCCGCAGTGTGAATCACCAGTTGAGGACGCAACGCCGCCAACGCATGGCGAAAATTCGAATGGCTCGCGTCGAGCGTGGCAACTTGCAGCCGGGCATCGTCGATGGAGCCATAGAGCGCTTCCAGCGACTCGGCGCGTCGCGCGGCCAGGATCAGCTCGAACCGGGCATCGTGCGCGAGCCGCCGTGCGATGCGCGAACCGAACACGCCGGTTGCGCCGATCACCACCACTCGAAGACTCATCGGCGTGCCTTCTCCCTTTGCCGTGTCACCCGATTAAAGCCGAGTCGTGCGCATCCAGGAAATACCGCGCGCAAAAAAAAGCCCGCCTTGCGGCGGGCTTTTTCGTTTTCATCGCTTCACGCCAATCAGGCGTTGGCGACCGAGTAGCTCTTCAGGCGGCCAGCGAACTCCTGCAGGGCGCGGATACCGCTCTGCTCGGCTTCGGCGATCCACTGCTGCAGGCCCTTGAGCGCCTGGTCCGCACCACGCTGCTCCATCAGGGCGGCAAGGCGGGCGCGGAAATCGCACACCGTGCTGAGCGTCGGACGCTTGGCCAGCACGGCCTGCATGCGATCGCGACCTTCGCTGTCCAGCCAGCGACCACCGTCGGCCAGCGCGCGACGCATGCGACGCGGCACGGACTTGATGTTGTCACCGGCGTGCTGCGCTTCGTCGCGCAGGGTCGGCATGATCACGTTGCGGTAGTAGTCGGTCATCGCGGCGAAGCGATGCGTCAGCACGCCCTTGAGCGTCTCGGCATCCGGCAGGTGCACGTTCGGACGGACGTCGAGCGTCGGCGCCACGCGCAGCACCTTGGCCAGGCCGACGGCGCGCAGCGCGCAGATGGCGGCCCAGCCGATGTCGAACTCCCACTTGCGCAGCGCGAACTTCGCCGAGCTCGGGAAGGCGTGGTGGTTGTTGTGCAGCTCTTCGCCGCCGATCCAGAAGCCCCACGGAATGAGGTTGGTCGCGGTGTCGGCGCTTTCGAAGTTGCGGTAACCCCACCAGTGGCCGATGCCATTGACGAAGCCGGCGGCCCAGAACGGGATCCAGATCATCTGCAGCGCCCACAGCGCGGCGCCGATCACGCCGAACAGGGCGAGGTTGATGATGAGCATCAGGGTCGGGCCCCAGTACGGATGGCCGGCGTAGAGCTTGCGCTCGATCCAGTCGTCCGGCGTGCCGCGGCCGTACTTCTCGAGGTCGTCCTTCACTTCGCTGGCGTCGCGGTACAGCGACACGCCATCCCAGAACACCTTCTTGATGCCGTAGATCTGCGGGCTGTGCGGATCTTCCTCGGTCTCGACCTTCGCGTGGTGCTTGCGATGCACCGCCACCCACTCCTTGGTGACCATGCCCGTGGTGAGCCAGCCCCAGAAGCGGAAGAAGTGCGAGATCGACCAGTGCAGGTCCACGCCGCGGTGGGTCTGGCAGCGATGCAGGTACAGCGTCACCGTGAAGATCGTGAGCTGGGTCATGATCAGCATGTAGATGGTCATGCTGAGCCAGCCGGCATGCGTCAGGCCGTTGGACAAGAAGTTGAGTACTGCGTCGAGCATCGGGAAAACACCCAGGTGTATGAAATTTCAGTCTAAACGAGGGGTTTCCGTACCCGCCAGCATGGACATCGCAAAATATTGTCGCATCTCGTGGAAACGACGAAGTTAATGTGCTGTGTCACGCAAATGACGGCCTCACCCCGTTGTGTGAAGGTGGGGGCGCCGTGACAATCATGCAATGACCGCGCCTACCCCCATATTGGAACTGGATCACATCACCCGACACCGAGCCGGGCGTCCCGCCGTCTCCGGTCTCACGCTACGGCTGGACTCGGGACAGGTACTGGGTTTGCTGGGCGTCAACGGTGCCGGCAAGTCCACCACGTTGGCCATGATCGCCGGTGCCCTGGTACCTGACAGCGGCGGCATCAAGCTGAATGGAAAGGACTTTCTGGAGCAGCCCGAACTGGCGCGCCGCGTCATCGGTTGGCTGCCCGAACGTGCCCCTCTGTGGCCAGAACTGACGGTGGGTGAACACCTGGACGCGCACGGCCGCCTGCGTGGCCTGCGCGGCAGCGAGCTTGCCCAAGCGCACCGACAGATCGTCGAGCGGCTGGAACTGGGAACGCTGTCGCGTCGGCTGGCCGGCGTGCTTTCCCAGGGCCAGCGCCAGCGCCTGGGGCTCGCATGCGCCCTGCTGCACAACCCGCAGCTGCTCGTGCTGGACGAACCGGCCAACGCGCTCGATCCGGTGCAGGTGGCGGCACTGCGCGAGGTGATCCGCGAACAGGCCGCAGCCGGCACGGCGATCATCCTGTCCACCCATCTGCTGACCGAAGTCACCGCCGCGTGCGATCGCGTGGCGATCCTGCACGAAGGCCAGCTGCGCTACGACGGTGCGCTGGACGGCGCCGACCACAAGGCGCTGGAACAGACCTTTTTCGACATCGCCATGCGTGGCAACGGGAGCAACGATAGGATGCAGGCTGCATGAGCGTCATCGCCGTGACGCGGCTGGAGCTGCGCCGCCTGTTCGTCCGCCCGCTCGCCTGGGTTCTCGCCGCACTGACGCTGGCGCAGCTGGCGTGGCGTTTTACGTTGCTGCTTGGCGGCTTTCTCGCCGGACAGATCAAGCTGGCCGCGTTGCCCGGCGGCCCCGGTTACACCGATCTGGTTGGCGTACCGATGCTCAGCAGCCTTCTTACCGGCAGCGCGCTGCCCTTCGGCGTGGCGGAACTGGCGCTGGTGATCGTGCCGTTGCTCACCATGTCGGTGATTGCCGGTGAGCGCAGCAATGGCACGCTGCCGCTGTGGTTTGCTGCCGGCCTTCCGGCCTCGCGCATCGTGCTGGGCAAATATCTCGCGCTGATGCTGTGGCTGGTGGTGTGGCTCGCGTTGGCCCTCGCCATGCCGCTGAGCCTGGCGCATGGCGTTACGCTGGATTGGGGAAAGCTCGCCGCCGCTTCACTGGGCTTGCTGCTGACGCTGGCCGCACTGGCGGCGATCGGCGTGGCATGTTCGGCCTATGCCTCGCATGCCTCCATCGCGGCCAGCGTGGCGCTCACCCTCGGATTGGTGCTGGCCGGCGTGAACATTGCCGCGCAGAAGGCCGGCGCCACCAACGGCGTGTTCAACTGGCTGTCGCTCAGCAGCCACCTGGAGTCGCTGCTGCGCGGCCTGGTTTCCACCGCCGACGTCGCCTGGTTCCTGATCGTGATCGGGGTGGCGCTCGCGCTCGCCACGCAACGGCTCGCTGCCGAAAGGGAGCGTGGCTGATGACGCGCTTCTTCCGGCATCTGAATGGATGGCTGTTTGCCCTGGCCTTGTTGCTGGCGGCTGCGGCACTCGGCTTTCTCGCCACGCGCTACGACCGCGTGGCCGACTGGACCTTCGGCGGGCGCGCCAGCCTGTCGATGGAAAGCCGCGCCGTGCTGGCAACGCTGAAGGGCCCGGTCGACATCGTCAGCTATGCCAACCCGCAAGGCGATTTGCGCAATACCGTCGCCAGCTTCATGGAGCGCTACCAGCGCGTGAAGCCGGATCTGACGCTGCGTTTCGTGGATCCGCAGCAGGACCCGGCCGCGATGCGCGAGCTGGGCATCACGGTGGATGGCGCGCTGATTCTGCATTACCAGGGTCGCGAGCAACGACTGGACGAACTTTCCGAGCGCAGCCTCACCAATGCGCTCGAACGCCTCGCGCGCGGCGGGGAACGCATCGTCGCGTTCGTCTCGGGCGATGGCGAACGCCGCCCCAACGACAAGGGCAACGCCGATCTCGGCATGTTCGTCTCGCAGCTTGAAGGCCGAGGCATGCGCGCGGTGCCGCTCAACTTCGCGCAGGTCACTGCCGTACCCCAGCACACGGACCTGGTCGTGCTGGCGAGCCCCGAACTCGCGCTGCCCGAAGGCGCGGTGAAGGCGCTTACCGACTACCTCGCCAACGGCGGCAACCTGCTGTGGCTGAGTGAGCCGACCAACGACGACCTGCACCTGGAACCGTTGGCCAATACGCTCGGCATCCGCCTCCTCCCGGGCGTGCTGGTGGACGGCCAGGGCGCCGCGTTGGGCCTGAAGGATCCGCGCATGCTCGCGCTGGGCGATTATCCCAAGCATGCGATCACGCGCGGCTTCACGCTGACCACGTTGTTCCCGCAGGCATCCGCGCTGGCGCTGGCGGCACGCACCGACTGGCAAGTAGCGCCGTTCCTGCGTTCCAGTGCGCAGAGCTGGACCGAGTTCAAGCCGATCGCCAACGAGCAGGCCTCCACGATCGCCTACGATGCCAGCGCGGGCGAATTGAAGGGCCCGCTCGACTTCGGCTTCGCGTTGAGCCGCCTCTCGCCCAGCCCCGACAAGGCCGAGCAGCGCGTGGTGGTGATCGGCGACGGCGATTTTCTTTCCAATACCTTCCTTGGCAACGGCGGCAACCGCGCGCTGGGCGAGCGCGTCTTCGACTGGCTGCTTGGCGACGATGCACTGGTGCAGTTGCCACCACGCGGCGCGCCGGATCGCATGTTGCAGATTTCACAGGCCCAGCTCAGCAGCGTGACGCTGGGCTTCCTGATCGTGCTGCCCCTGCTGTTGCTGCTGGCGGGCGGGTGGATCGCGTGGCGACGCCGACGCGCATGAAGCGCGCAACGCGCCAGCGAGTCGGCATGCTGGCCGCGGCGATCGCGCTCGTCGCGGTCGCCACATGGCAGTGGCAGCGTGATCGCGACGAGGCGCCGGGCACCCTGCTCACACTTCCGCCGTCCGACGTGACGCAGATCGAACTGCGCATCGGCAACGGCTCGACCGAACACTTCACCAAGCGCGACGGCCACTGGTGGCGCGTGGACGGCGCGGCCACGCGCGCCGATGACGGCCGCCTCGCCGAACTGGCCGACACCGCCGCCGCCAGCGTGCTGAGCTGGCGGCCGCTCAGCGATTTCCAGCCCGCGCGCATTGGCCTTGCTCCACCCATGTCGGTGCTGAACCTCGACGGCCAGCAGCTGGAATTCGGCGAGACCTCGGTCACCGGCCCGCAGCGCTATGTGCGGGTGGGTGACCGGGTGGCGCTGGTTTCCGTGCGTTACACGCCGCGGCCGGCCACGCAGGAAGCGACCAAGGCCCGCTAGCCTCACACCGGCGTCGCGTCCGGCGCGTCACCATCGCGGTTTGCGCGCGGGAGCACTTGCACGGTGCAAGGCCTTCCCCATATCAAGGCGCATCCCTTGGCAGGAGCGACAACATGAGTCAGCAGGCAATCGGCGTCATCGGCATGGCGGTGATGGGCAGCAACCTGGCCCTCAATATCGAGAGCCGCGGGCACGCGGTATCCATTTACAACCGTCACCGCGAGCGTACCGATGAGGTCATGGCGCAGAATCCCGGCAAGCGCCTGGTGCCCAGTTACACGCTGGAGGACTTCGTCGCCTCGCTGGAAAAGCCGCGCCGCATCCTGCTGATGGTGAAGGCGGGCGAGCCCACCGACGCCACGCTGGCGCAGTTGAAGCCCCTGCTCGACAAGGGCGACGTGGTGATCGACGGCGGCAACACCTTCTTCAAGGACACCATGCGCCGCGAAAGCGAGATGCACGCCGCCGGATTGCACTTCATCGGTACCGGCGTGTCCGGCGGCGAGGAAGGTGCGCTGCACGGCCCCTCGATCATGCCGGGCGGCCCGCGCGATGCCTACGATCTCGTTGCACCCATCCTCACCGAGATCGCGGCGCGCGCGCCGGACGGCGAACCGTGCGTGGCCTACATGGGCCCGAACGGCGCCGGGCATTACGTGAAGATGGTGCACAACGGCATCGAATACGGCGACATGCAGCTGATCGCCGAAAGCTACGCGGTGCTGCGCCATGTGCTCGGCCTGTCGAACGACGAGCTGGCCGAGGTCTACGCGGACTGGAACAAGGGCGAGCTGGACAGCTACCTCATCAGCATCACCGCCGACATCTTCACCAAGAAGGACCCGGAAACGCGCAAGGCAATGGTCGACATCATCCTCGACCGCGCGGCGCAGAAGGGTACGGGCAAATGGACCAGCCAGAGCGCGCTGGATCTCGGCGTGCCCTTGCCGCTCATCACCGAATCGGTATTCGCGCGACTGCTATCCGCGCTGAAGGACGAACGTGTCACCGCCAGCAAGGTGCTCCCCGGCCCGGGGCCGCAACATTTCAGCGGCGACCGCAAGGCGTTCATCGAAGCCGTGCGCCGCGCGCTGTATTTCAGCAAGATCGTCTCGTACGCGCAGGGCTTCGCGCAGCTGCGTTCGGCTTCCGACGAATACCAATGGGACCTGCCCTACGGCACCATCGCGCGCATCTTCCGCGCCGGATGCATCATCCGCGCGCGCTTCCTGCAGAAGATCACCGACGCGTACGAGCGCGATGCGAAGCTGAATAATCTGCTGCTCGATCCCTATTTCCGCGACATCGCCGCGCAGTACCAGAGCGCATTGCGCGAAGTGGTGGCGGCCGCGGTGAATGCGGGCGTGCCGGTGCCGTGCTTCTCCTCCGCCATCGCGTACTACGACGGCTATCGCGCCGAGCACCTGCCGGCAAACCTGCTGCAGGCACAGCGCGATTACTTCGGCGCGCATACGTTCGAGCGCGTGGACAAGCCGGGAAGCTTCCATAACGACTGGAGCTGAAGCCGTTTTCCTTTTCTGTGGGAGCGCACCCTGTGCGCGACAACCTGACGAAGCGATACGCAGGAGCGCGCCCGTCGCGCACAGGGTGCGCTCCCACAGGTAATTCGTTGGACTGAGAACCTCGTGCCTGAACTCCCCGAAGTCGAAACCACCCGGCGCGGCATCGCTCCCCATCTGATCGGTCGCAATGTCACCGGCGTGACGTTGCGACGCCCCGATCTGCGCTGGCCCATACCGCCGGAGATCACCGAACTTCTGCCCGGCCAGCGCATCCTCGACGTGGAACGCCGCGCGAAGTACCTGCTGCTGCATACGAAGGTCGGCAGCGCGCTGCTGCACCTGGGCATGACCGGGGTGCTGCGCGTGCTGCCGCCGGATGCACTCGTCGGCAAGCATGATCATGTCGACATCGCATTGGAGCCCACCCGCGCCGAAGGCCCGCGCGTACTGCGCTTCACCGACGCGCGTCGCTTCGGCTGCCTGCTGTGGCAGCCGCCGGGTGAGACACACGAATTGCTGGCTTCGCTCGGGCCGGAGCCGCTCACCGACGACTTCGATGGCGACCTGCTCTGGCGTCTATCGCGCGGTCGCACCGCCGCCGTGAAATTGTTCCTGATGGACAACGGCATCGTCGTTGGCGTCGGCAACATCTATGCGAGCGAAGCGCTGTTCGCGGCAGGCATCGATCCACGCAAGCCGGCCGGCTCAGTATCACGCGCTCGTTATGCGCGACTCGCGGCGGAGGTGAAGCGCATCCTCGCCTGGGCCATCGAGCGCGGCGGCACCACGCTGCGCGACTTCATCAATCCGGATGGTGCACCCGGCTATTTCTTCCGCGAATTGCAGGTGTACGGGCGCGAAGGCGAGCCGTGCCGGGTCTGCGGAACGCCGATACGGCAAGTGGTGCTGGGGCAGCGCTCGACGTTCTGGTGCCCGAAGTGCCAGAAGTGAAATGAACCTACTCCCTCTCCCCTTCGGGGAGAGGGCTGGGGCATTGCCACCTTTACGGTGGTGAGGGGCCGCACTAGCGACGAACTATATGGTTGGACTGGCTCTAAAGCCGATAGGCCCAGGTAGGGCCCTTCGCGCACTGGGTGCGCTCCTACAAAGAGCGGCGTGGAGTGCTCAGTCCGGCCAGCGAAATTCCACGAAGGTATTGTTGAAGTCGGGGTCTTCGTCGCCACCGCCCAGATGTGCCACGAGGCCGCCGTGCAGACCTTCGGCATCGAGCGATTGTCCTTCGGTGAAATGCGCGCCGAGCGCTTCCAGTTCCATCAGACGTTCGCACAACAGGCCTGCGCGATCGATATCCCGCTCGGGAATATTGCGGATGCTTATGTCGGCACGGCCAAACTTGCGCATGCCACGCGTATGCACCCAGTGGCGCCCCGCCTGCTCCTCGCCATCGCACAGGATCAGCAGGTGGTTGCGGATGGGCGCGCCGTCGCGCACGAGATAACGCTGGCGCCAGGTGTTCGCGTCGAACAGGGTGAGGATCTGCGGATCGAGGATGGCCGTGCCGCCCACGTCCAGCAGGGCCGCGAGCACGCCCAGCGTGTCGCGCAGATAGCCCGTGTCGCCGGCATCGGGCAGGCGCCCGCGCACGACCAGCACTTCCGGCGCATCCAGCGCAAGCTTGTAAGCCTCGGGGGCATCTTCCTTGAACATGCGGCCCACGGCGCCCTTCAGCGGATAGCCTTCCCACTGGCGCAACGCGGTGTGGTGATGACTGGTGAGCTCCATGCCTTCGGGCAGGCCTTCGCTGCCGTAGTCGACGGACGGTGCGCGACCGGCCTGGAACTTACCGAACACATAGAACTGAAGCAGGATTTCCTCGCTGCCCGGCTGCCAGTGCGGGCGTTGCCAGGCGGGAAACTGGATCTTGGACATACTGTTCCTTAGATGGGTGCGAAGGGCTCAATGCCCCTCGCCCAGCGGCAGCACCGTCTGCTGCAGCTCTATCCTGCCGCGCCCTTCCGTAATGTTCTTGAACTCGGCGCGGCTCACCGAGACATAGCGGTCGTTGCCGCCGATCTCAACCTGCGGGCCTTCGGTCACCGCGCGCCCCTGGCCGTCCACGCGCACCACCATGGTGGCCTTGCGTCCGGTGTGACAGATGGTCTTGATCTCTTCGAGGTTGTCCGCCCAGGCCAGCAGGTAGCGGCTGCCTTCGAACAGCTCACCGCGGAAATCGGTGCGCAGGCCATAGGCGAGCACCGGGATGTTCAACTTGTCCACCACGTCGCTGAGCTGCCAGACCTGCGTCTTGCTGAGAAACTGCGCCTCGTCGACGAACACGCAGTGCAGCGCACCGCGTTCGGCCATGTCCGCATGCACCAGCGCCAGCAGGTTTTCTTCCTTGGCGAAGCGCCGGGCATGGGCCTTGAGACCGATGCGCGAAGCCACCACCCCTTCGCCGAAGCGGTCGTCCAGCGCCGGCGTGAGGATGAGCGTGCGCATGCCGCGCTCGTGGTAGTTGTACGCGCTCTGCAGCAGCGTGGTGGTCTTGCCGGCATTCATTGCCGAGTAATAGAAGTAAAGCTTGGCCATGGATCGCCCCGGAAACGAGCGCACATAGTACTGCGCCGTCGCTTCCTATAGCCCTTGGCTACTTGCCCGGAGGTGAACCGGGAGGCGCCACGTTCTGCAGGTTGCCCACCTCGACCGTGGGCTTGGACTCCACCTGGACCTTCCACTGCAGGTCCTTCATCTTGGTGTAGCTGTTGATGTTCCAGACCGATGAGCGATAGAACTGATCCAGCGTCATCCAGGACGGGGCATTGACGTTGTATGCGCTGGTGACTCCGGCGCCCTGGATCGTGCCCCAACCGATCGAACCCACCCTGCTGCCCGTAACGTTCCTGCGCACGTACTCCAGCTCCATCTCCAGGCGGTGGAGCGCCACCTTGTCGTCGTACTCGACAAGAATCTCCTGGCCAACGCGGAGCGCCTGTGCGCGCTCGGCTTCGCTCAGCTGGCTCCAGTAATACTCGCGCTGTGCAATGAAGCGGCTGTATCCGCGGCTGGAGGCAAGATCCATCCATGCGTAGGCGCGCGGGCGGTCCACTGGCGTGCCCACGCCCTCCCAGTACATGTTCGCCACCGCCGCCTGCGAGGGCTTGTCCGCAAAACTGCCTGCACGCATGAACATCCTCAGTGCACGCGCCTTGTCGCCATGCTTGTAGGCAGCCATGGCGAGGTCCCGATAGCGCAGGTCCGGATGCTGGTTGACGATCATGGGATTGGCCATCATCTCGTCGAACCTTTGCAGCTCCTTCAGCGCCCTGGGATCGGTGGCGGCACGATCCAGCACCGCCGCCGGATCGGGCGCGACTTCCTGCGCGAAAGCCGCTCCGCCTGCAACAAGCCATAGACTAAGCATCGAAGCTGCCGTTCTTGTCGCCATACTGTTCGCTCCTTGAGGAATCCCTTCATTGACGCATTGGTGAGTCCGTCGCGGCACAACACCCCACCCGGCCCATCATAGACATAGACTGGCGATTCCGGCGTCCGGGCAGCAAGCCCTGCTTCTTTGGTGATTACTTGGCAGGCGGTGTTGGCACGTTCTGCGCCTCACCCACGTCGACCGTTGGCTTGGACTCGACCCGCACCTGCCACTGGAGGTCCTTGAACTTGGCGTACTCATTGATCTTCCAGACCGAAGGGCGATAGAACTCGGTGAGGCTCGCCATGGAAGGCCCCATCATGTCGAATCCACCGTTCGCGCCAGATGCGCCGCTTCCACCAGGCTTCGGCATACCCGTGCTGCCGCCACCCGTGAATATCGTCGCGCCGCCGAAGCCCATGACCTTGCCGTTCCCTTTGAAGCCGACGTGGCTGCCGATGGGATTCCTCCGTATGAATTCGAGCTCCATCTCAAGACGATGGAGCGCGATCTTGTCGTCATATTCGGCATAGATGTCCTCGCCCACGCGCAGCGCCTGTGCACGCTCGGCTTCAGTCAGCTGGCTCCAGTAGTACTCGCGTTTCGCGATGAAGCGGGCATAGCCGCGGGAGGCGGCAAGATCCATCCAGGCATAGGCCCGAGGACGATCCACCGAGGTGCCGATACCATCCCAGTACATGTTGGCCACGGCCGCCTGCGAGGGCTTGTCCGCGTAGCTGGCGGCGCGCATGAACATCTTCAACGCACGTTCCTTGGCTCCGTTCTTGTAGGCCTCCATCGCCAACTCACGGTAGTAGATGTCCCGGTGCTGCGTGGCCACGCCCGGCAAGCTCATCATCTCTTCGAATTTATCCAGCTCCCTGAGATCCTTGGGATTGGTGACCGGTTGACCTGTGGTCGCCTCCTGCGCAAACGCCGCGTGACTCGCGCCAACCAGCAGCCCGAGAAGCATTGCCATCGTTTTTCCAGCCATGTCACTCGCTCCCTGATGAATCCCTTCTTTGATGCACCGGCATGCGTCCATCCGGCGTGATATCCATGAAGTCCAACATTGACTGACCCGGACGGAGCGCCTCGACCTTCGGACCGCACGCCCTATGTCATCCGCGATTATTTGGCAGGCGGCGCTGCCACGTTCTGCAAGTCACCCACGTCGACCGACGGTTTGGATTCGACCCGCTCCTGCCATTGGATGTCCTTGAACCTGGCGTAATCGTTGACCTTCCATACGGACGGGCGATACAGCTCGTTCAGATTCGCTATCGGGAGGCCCAAATCCTGTTCACTGGCCGATGTAGACGTGCCGCTACCGCCGGGACGAGGCAGGCCCGTGCTGGCGCGCCCCGTGTTCATCGTGTGGGTAAAGCCATAGACATTACCCGGCCCCACGAAGCCGACATGACTGCCGACGACATTTCTCCGCGTGAATTCGAGCTCCATCTGCAAGCGGTGGAGCGTGATCTTGTCGTCGTATTCGGCATAGATGTCCTGGCCTACCCGCAGTGCCTGCGCACGTTCGGCTTCGGTCAGCTGGCTCCAGTAGTACTCGCGCTTCGCGATGAAGTGGGCGTAGCCACGAGACGCGGCAAGATCCATCCAGGCATAAGCCCGAGGGCGATCCACCGAGGTACCGATGCCATCCCAGTACATGTTGGCCAAGGCCGCCTGCGAGGGTTTGTCCGCGTAGCTGGCGGCGCGCGTGAACATCTTGAACGCACGCTCCTTGTCGCCGTTCTTGTAGGCCTCCATGGCCAGCTCACGGTAGAGGACGTCCTTGTGCTGCCTGGCCACGCCCGGTATGTCCATCATCTCTTCGAATTTGGCCAGCTCCCTGAGATCCTTGGGATTGGTGGCCGGCTGCCCTGTGGGCGTGTCTTGTGCAGACGCCACGTGACTCGCGCCGATCAGCAGCCCCAGAACCACCACCATCGTTGCTTTTGCAGCCATGTCACTCGCTCCTTGTGGTTTCGCTGTGTCAGTGCATGCGATACATCAGCTCGCTGGATGCGTCGTATCGGACGAGTTCCGAATCGACTCCAGCTCACCCACATCAACATGCCCCTTCAACATCTGGACCTGCCATTGCAGGTCCTTCATCTGCAGGTACTGCGTGGCAGTGAGGCGCGCCGAATCGCTGATCGAACTCATGTCCCGACTCGCGACCGCGCCGCCCGATAGACCTGCCACGCCTGCGCCGGCGGCTACACGGCTGGCGCTGTTCGCATGGATCACCACACCATAGCCAGTCCAGCCGAGACGGCTTCCCGTGACCTGTGAGCGGATGCCGCCGAGTTCAAGCGTCAGGCGACCAGCGCCGGCAGCGTCGCCGTAGTCGACCTCAAGATTCTGGCGCAGGCTTCGCGCGCGATCACGCTCCTCGTGGCCCAATTGCCTCCAGCAGAGATCTCGCTGGCGCTGCAATTCGGGATAGCCGCGGCTGGCGGCCAGTTCCATCCACGCATAAGCCTGCAAGCGATCGCGCGGAGCGCCGTCGCCGGTCCAATACATCAGGCCGACGATGGCCTGCGATGCCTTGTACGCATAGCGCGACGCGATGAGGAACTGATCGAATGCCTCGCGCTTATGGCCTTCGCGATACGCGGCCATTCCAAGATTGCGAAAGCGCAAGTCGGGATGTGCGTCAATGAAGGAGCCAGTGGCCATGTCGGCCAGTGCCGCGCCGCTGCGCTTGAGGTCGCCCGATGAGGAGGCCGCTTGTTGCGCCCAGGCCCCGCCGCCACAGCCTGCGGCGACAAACAGCAACGAAAGCATCGCAAGCTTGCGCATCTCACGCTCCTGTGAGGCGGCCACTCGCCGGTATCGCCGGCATCCTTGGCCCGACCCGCCGAGCATACTACGGGCGGATGTGTCGGCCCGGTGGACGGCCTCTGCTACCATCGTGCGCCGCTCTCGCCTCTGCGCACACCATGCTCAACCCCCAACAATTGGCCGCCGTCGAACACTGCGACGGTCCGCTGCTGGTATTGGCCGGCGCCGGTTCGGGCAAGACCAGTGTGATCACGCAGAAGATCGCGTACCTGATCGCCCGCAAGAAGCTCGCCCCTTCAAAGATCGCCGCCATCACCTTCACCAACAAGGCGGCGAAGGAAATGCGCGAGCGCGTGGCCAAGCTGATCAGCAGCGAGGATGCGGCGTCGCTCACGGTGTGTACGTTCCATGCGCTCGGGCTCAAGTTCCTGCAGATGGAGCACCAGCGTGCCGGCCTGCGCAAGGGCTTCTCGGTGCTCGATGCGGACGACAGCGAAGGCATCATCAAGGAGCTCGCACCCAAGGGCGTGAAGCCCGATGTGCTGTTCGGCATCCGCAACCTGGTGAGCCGCGCGAAGAACGCAGGTCTTTCGCCGGAAGAGGCACTGGCCGCCGCGCGCAGCCCGCGCGAGCTGGATGCGGCCACCATCTACGACCTCTACCAGCAGCGACTCTCTGCGTTCAACGCGGTGGACTTCGACGACCTGATCCGCCTGCCGTTGCGCATCCTCGAAAGCGACGAGGAATGCCGCATGGCCTGGCGTGAACGCCTGCGCTACCTGCTGGTGGACGAATACCAGGACACCAACGACGCGCAGTACCGCCTGCTCAAGGCGCTGGCCGGCGAGCGTGGCCGCTTTACCTGCGTGGGCGATGACGACCAGTCGATCTATGCATGGCGTGGCGCCAACCCCGAGAACATCGACCAGCTCGGCAAGGACTGGCCGGCGCTGCGCGTGATCAAGCTGGAACAGAACTATCGCTGCGGCAAGCGCATCCTTCGCGCCGCCAACAAGCTGATCGCGAACAACCCGCACCTTCACGAGAAGAAGCTGTGGAGCGAGCATCCGGAAGGCGCGCAGATCCGCGTGCTGGAGTGCAAGGAAAACGAGCACGAGGCCGAGCGTGTCGCTGCCATCGCGGTGACGCTGGCGGAAAAGCACAAGGCGCGCTGGCACGACATCGCCATCCTGTATCGCGGCAATTTCCAGGCGCGTCCGCTGGAGAAGGCCTTGCGCCTCGCGCGCGTGCCGTATCACCTCACCGGTGCGTTGAGCTTCCTCGATCGCGCGGAAGTGAAGGACCTGCTCTGCTACCTGCGTCTGCTCACCAACCCCAGCGATGACGCCGCGTTCCTACGCGTGGTGAACGTGCCCAAGCGCGAGATCGGCTCGACCACGCTGGAGAAGCTGGGCCAGATCGCGCAGACGCGCCACGCCTCGCTGCTCGACGCTGCGCGCAGCGACGCCGTGCTGCGTCAGCTCACGCCGCGCCCCGCCGCCGCACTGGCTTCGTTCACCAACCTCATGGACGAATTGCGCAGCGCCTCGCTGCACAACAGCGCGGCCGACCTGGTGGAGATGGTGCTCAAGCGCACCGGCTACGCCGAGCAGATTGCCGCCAGCACCACCGATCCCGCGCTCCGCGAGCGTCGCCTGGGCAACCTGCGCGAACTGGCCGACTGGTTCCGCGCCATGCAGCGCGGCAACAACACGGCGGGCGATCTCGCCGCGCAGCTCGCCTTGCTCAGTCACGCCGACCGTGACGAGCCTGGCAACGCCGTGCGCATGATGACGCTGCATGCGGCGAAGGGCCTGGAGTTCCGCTTCGTCTTCATCGTCGGCTGCGAGGAAGGCACGCTGCCGCACGAGGGCGCAATCGACGAGGGGCGTATCGATGAAGAGCGCCGCCTGATGTACGTGGGCATCACCCGCGCCAAGGAAATGCTCACGCTGTCGTGGTCGTCCAAGACCAAGCGCTACGGCGAGATCAACAGCAACCAGCCCAGCCGCTTCCTGCACGAACTGCCGCAGGACGACCTCCATTGGCAGGGCAAGGACCCGGAGGCGGACAAGGAAGTGGTGCGCGAGACGGCCGAATCGCACATGGCCAAGATCGCCGCCATGCTGGCGGGCAACTAGCTCAGATCAGCCGCTCCGCTTCCAGCTCGGCCTTGAGATACGCGTAGTAGATCGGCCCGGCGATGAGTCCGGGCAGCCCGAACGCCGCCTCCATCAGCAGCATCGCCACCAGCAGCTCCCACGCACGGGCGCGAATCTGGCTGCCCACGATGCGCGCGTTGAGGAAGTACTCGAGCTTGTGGATGAGGATGAGGAAGCCCAGCGCGGCCACGCCGACGCCGAGCGAAATGGACAGGCCGGCGATGGTGATGGCGGTGTTGGAGATGAGGTTGCCGATCACGGGCAGCAGGCCGACGATGAAGGTGACCACCACCAGCGTCTTGGCCAGCGGCACGTGGATGCCCAGCAACGGCAGCACGCCAAGCAGGAAGATCGCGGTGAACACCGTGTTGATCAGCGAGATCTTGATCTGCGCGAACACGATGTTATGGAACGCCTCGGCCAGACGCTGGCAACGCAGGCCGAGCGCCGCGGCGAGCGGACCGACCTGATGCGCGGGACGCGTGCGGCTCAGCGCGACGATGGCGCCGAGCACCATGCCGATGAGGATGTGCACGAACACGCGCGCCGCTTCCTTGCCCACGGACTGCAGGCTCACCGAATGCTTGCGGGTGAGTTCCAGCGCCATCACGCGCAAGTCGTCCACACTGTCAGGCAGCCAGCCCACCACGGTCGCCGGCAACTGCTCGCGCGCTTTTTCCACCAGCGGCATCAGCTGCTGCTGCCACAGCACCTCGGGGTTGCCGATCTCGTTGCGCAAAAAGCTCACCGCGCTGAGGATCAGCAGCACCAGCAGGCCCACCACGATGGTGCCCAGCAAGGCCACCACCAGCACGCGCGCGCGATCACCCGGGATGCGCTTGCCCAGCAGCGGCGCAGTGGACTGCACCAGCTCGTAGACGAGCAGGCCGGCGAACAGGGCCGGCAACAGGCGCAACCCGAGCACCAGCACCAGGGCGGCGGCGGCCAGCACATAGCTGGCCGTGCGGATCGCCGTCGACGGAGGGCGCACGAGGGACGGGGCGGTTTCCATGCAAATTCATGCGAAGGTGGGGAGCCCCGAGTCTGTCAGCCGGGCGTTGCATCCGCCAGCCCTTGCAGCCTGCTCCCCGTCGCTGGATGACGCGCGCCGGGCCCAGAGGAACGACATGTGGCTGTCGTAAACTTCCCCGATCCTGATCGTTCAGTCTCACAGGGAATCCCTTCATGTCCGTTCGTTTGCCGGCGGCGTTTGCCGCCTTGATGCTGCTTGCCGGTTGTTCCAGTACGCCTGGCAAGGCGTCCGTCCCCGCCGCGCCCGCGCCGACGCCCGCTGCCGCATCCGCTGCGCCGAAAACGCCTGCCGACGACAACCTCAACGCGGTGGCCTGGAGCCAGACGGCGATCGAGCACGACCTTGTTTATCTGCAGACCTATCGGGACGCTCAGGCACGCCTGCTTGCCGCCAAGGCCGATCCCAATTGGGACGCGCTGCCCAAGGGTGACCGCGTGGCGCCGGCCAAGGGCCTGCAGCCGGCCGTGGTGCTCGACATCGACGAGACCGTGCTCGACAACTCGCCCTACCAGGCGCGCCTGATCAAAAGTGGCGGCGAATACAACGAGGCCGACTGGGCGGCATGGTGCAAGGAACAACGCGCCCGCGCGCTGCCGGGCGTGGTGACGTTCACCCAGTTCGCCGCCAAGCACGGCATCGCGGTGATCTACATCTCCAACCGCGCCAAGGACTTGGATCAGGACACGCTGGCCAACCTGCGCAAGGAAGGCCTGCCGGTGTCCGGCCCCGAGGCCTTTCTGGGCCTGGGCACTTTCGTCGAGGATTGCGACCAGGTGGGCACCGAGAAGAGTTGCCGCCGCCAGCTGATCAGCCACAAGTATCGCGTTTTGATGCAGTTTGGCGACCAGATCGGCGATTTTGTCACCGTATTGGCGAACAACGCCGAAGGTCGCCAGAAGGCCATGACGCCGTACATGGACTGGATCGGCACCCGCTGGTTCACCCTGCCGAACCCGACCTATGGCGCATGGGACCCGGCTTTGTTTAATAATGACTGGACCGCGCCGCGCGACGAGCGCCGCCGCCAGAAGATTCAATCGCTGCGTTTCGATTGATTATCGAATTATAAAAATCAGTAACTTACGCAGCACAAGCTAAAGTATTGCTTTAACTTTAACGGGGAGATAAGATCCTCCCCGCCAACACCTGCTGACCTTGATAATTCCGCAGGCAAGGCCATTTCCCTTCCGGCTCTGCCGGATTACCCCGTGAGGCCCAACGCCCGCGGGGTTTTCTTTTTGGGCGACTGAAAAGCGCTTGAACGAGCTCTCGGCTCCGCGCTCCGCCCCTTGTTCGGGCGAAGCCGCGCCCCTTACCCTCCGCCGACCGCCCCAGACCTTGCAGGTCAACCGGCGCCACCTATCAGAGATTCCATGCGTCGCTCATCCGTCTTCTATGCCGTTGGCGCGTTCGTCGTGCTGCTGGTGCTGGCCACCGCTGCCGCCCTGTTCATGACGACCACGCACAAGCCGGGCCCGGCACCGGTGGTGGCCGGCGGCGAAACGCCGGAGGCCTCCGTGCAGCAGTCGGTGGCGCTGATCAAAACGGGCGACTTCGCCGGCTTCTGGAAGCACGCCCTGCCCCCGGCCGACTACGACACGCTGCGCGCCGACTGGACCCGCCCGCGTCCCGACGATCATCCGATCACGCCGGAGGACCGCGCGGATTTCATCAAGAACATGCAGCAGCTGACCGAGCCCGACGCGGAGACCAAGCTCTACGCCCTCGCCCGCCCCAAACTGGCCCAGCTGCAGGCGCAATACAGCGACCAGGTGCCGGTGATGATCGGCGTCATGCAGGCCATTGCCGCCACCGGCGTGGCGCAGAGCAAGGAACTCACCAATCCGCAGAAGCAGCAGGCCACCGAGGTGATCAACGTGCTGGCGCCGTGGGCGCAGCAGGTGCCCTGGTTCGACCAGGCCCGTGCGAAGCAGGCGATCGTGGTGGCGGTGGCCACGGCGCGCAAGCTGGACATCAAGACGCCCGAACAGCTGCGCACGATGGACTTCGACACCGCCATGCAGAAGTACAGCGCGGGCTTCGTCGGCATCAAGCAGATCCTGGCCGTCTATGGCCTCTCGATCGACGACGTGCTCGATTCGGTGAAGGTCACCACGCTGGAGAACCGCAACGGCCACGCTCGCGTGCGTGTCGACTACGTATTGCTGGGCAAGCCGTTGTCGACCGAGTCGGACCTGATCCAGCAGGACGGTCGCTGGTACAGCGCCGACATGCTGCAGAACGTGCGCGAGTCACATGACCGCCTGCTGGCAGCGCCTGCCCCGGGCAGCAGCGCGCCGGAACCGGCGCCGATGCCGGCGCCGGCAACTACCTCCGCGTCGCGTGCGAAACCGGCGGCGCTCAACGCACCCGCCCAGGCCGCGGCCACCAAGCACTGAGTCGGTAAGCCGGTTTAACCGGCTCACCGGTTACAATCAGGGGATGCTGAATATGTCGACCACGGACACTCCCGCCCGTAGCCGCGCGCCCTGGTGGTTCAACCTGGCCGGGCAACTGCTCGAACCCTGGGTGCGCATCCGCCGCGAACCCGCCGAACCCGCCGCCCTGCTGCAGGCGGGCGTGCCGGTTTGCTATGTGATCGAGCGCGATGGCTTTTCCGATGGGCTGATCCTCGAGCGCGCCTGCCGCGAGGCCGGCCTGCCCTCGCCCATGCAGCCGCTGTCGGGCACGCGCCGCAAGCGCTCGGTGTTCGCGCTCGCGCGCCGTGACGGCTGGCTGTTTGGCCGCAACCGGCAGCGTTCGCCGAACGAGCCGTTGGGCCAGCTGGTGCGCTCGCTCGAAGGCGATCCGGAACGCGACATCCAGATCGTGCCCGTCTCGATCTATGTCGGTCGCGCACCCACCCGCGAATCGGGCTGGTTCAGCGTGCTGTTTTCCGAAAACTGGATCGTGGTGGGTCGCTTCCGCCGCATGCTGGCGCTGCTGCTCAACGGCCGCGACACGGTGGTGCACTTCTCCACGCCGGTGTCCCTGCGCACGGTGGTGAACGAAGCGGGCGAGATCCGCCCCGAGCGCCTCACCCGCAAGATCGCCCGCGTGCTGCGTACGCATTTCCGCCGCATCCGCGCCGCGGTGATCGGCCCCGACCTGTCGCACCGTCGCACCGTGGTCGATGCCGTGCTCAACGCCGAGCCGGTACGTACCGCCATCGCCGCCGTCGCCGCGAAGGAAAACATCAGCCACGCGAAGGCCTGGCGCCGCGCGCATGACATGGTGATGGAGATCGCCGCCGACTATTCGCACCCGGTGGTGCGCTCGGTGTCGTTCCTGCTCTCCAATTTCTGGAACAAGCTGTACGACGGCATCGCCATGCACCACTTCGAGAAGGCGCGCGCCGCGGCGCCCGGCCACGAAGTGGTGTACGTGCCCTGCCATCGCAGCCATGCCGACTACCTGCTGCTGTCCTACCAGCTGCACATGTCCGGCGTGGTCGTGCCGCATATCGCGGCCGGCGTGAATCTCAACCTGCCTGGCATCGGCCCGATCCTGCGCCGCGGCGGCGCCTTCTTCCTGCGTCGCAGCTTCAAGGGCAACGCGCTGTACTCGGTGGTGTTCAACGAATACCTCGCGCAGCTGATCGACCGCGGCGTGCCGATCGAGTACTTCATCGAAGGCGGCCGCTCGCGCACCGGTCGATTGCTGGCGCCGCGCGCCGGCATGCTGGTGATGACCGTGCGCGCCTTCCTGCGCGCGCCGCGCCGCCCGGTGCTGTTCCAGCCGGTATACATCGGCTATGAGAAGCTAATGGAGGGCAAGAGCTACATCGGCGAACTCTCCGGCAAGCCGAAGGAGAAGGAATCGCTGCTCGGCCTGCTGCGCGGCCTGAAGGTGTTGCGCCAGCGCTACGGCCACGTCGCGCTCAACTTCGGCGAACCGATCGAACTCAATCCGCTGCTCGACGCCGCCAGCCCCGACTGGCGCGCCGCCACCGCCGATCCCGACGCCAAGCCCGAGTGGCTGGGCCGCGTGGTGGACGATCTCGCCGAGCGCATCCAGGTCAACATCAACCGCGCCGCGGACGTGAACCCGATCAACCTGCTCGCACTGGCGCTGCTCGCCACGCCCAAGCACGCCATGGCAGAGAACGACCTGCTGTCGCAGCTGGAGCTGATGAAGGCGCTGCTGGAAGAGCAGCCCTTCTCCGATCGCATCACGCTCACCTCGATGGATCCGGCCGGCATCATCGCCTACGGCGAGCAGATGGGCTGGATCCGCCGCGTGCGTCATCCCCTGGGCGATGTGCTGGTCACCGAGGACGAGCAGGCGGTGCTGCTCAGCTACTTCCGCAACAACGTCCTGCACCTCACCGCCACGGCGGCGTGGGTGGCATGCTGCTTCCTCAACAACCGCCGCATGTCGCGCGCCTCCGTGCTGCGCCTGGGTCGCATCATCTATCCGTTCATCCAGGGCGAGCTGTTCCTGCCGTGGGATAAGGACGGTTTCTGCGAACAGCTGCAGGCCACCATCGACTTCTTCGTGCGCCGCGGCCTGCTTGAAGCCACCGGCGATGGCCGCGTGCTGGAGCGCGGTCCTGGCCAGGACGATGCCGCCTACCAGCTGCGCATCATCGCGCGCAGCCTGATCCAGGCCTTCGAGCGCTACTACATCACCATCGCCGCGCTGGTGAAGAACGGTCCGCATACGCTCACCTCGGCCGAGCTGGAGAACGCCTGCACGCTCACCGCGCAACGCCTCAGCCTGCTCAACGAGTTGTCGGCGCCCGAGTTCTTCGACAAGGCGCTGTTCCGCGGCTTCATCCAGAAGCTGCGCGAGAGCCGCATCGTGTGGACCGACGACGCCGGCAAGCTCGATTACGACAACGCGCTGGAAGACATGGTGCGCGATGCGCGCGTGATCCTTGCCCGCGAAGTACGCCACTCGATCCTCAAGATCACCCCGGGCGGCGACGGCGACAAGGATGGCGGCGGCAAGCCGATACCGCCGGATGCCTCCAGCGAGGCATTGCACGAGCGGCACGTGGCGGCCGAACAGCACGCCCACGCGCCGGTGGAAGCCACGCCGGTCGAGTCCGAGCCAGCAGCCGAAGAAGAAACACCAGGCGGCCTCGCCGGCAAGCCGTGATGTTCCCGAGGGGTGACGAAAGTCACCCCTCTTCGTATCAGCCTCTCCCCTAAGATGGCTGCTTCCACCCGGGGAGCACACCATGACCACACGCGTTGCCTTCGCGATCGCCGCCGCGCTCGCACTGCCTGCCGCCATCGCGGCCGAGGCGCCCATCGCCAACCACGACGTCACCGTGCTGCACTGCGCGCGCATGATCGATCCCGCGGCCGGCAAGCTGCTGGGCGAAACCACCGTGGTGATCGAAGGCAGCCGGGTGAAGGAAATCAAGAGCGGCAACGCCGACGACAAGCCCTATCGCGATGCCGCCAGCGCCGCGGGCGGACGGTTCACCCAGGTCAGCCTCGCCGACGCCACCTGCATGCCCGGCCTGATCGACTCGCACACGCATCTCTCGTTTGAAACCAGCCCCACCAGCTATTCCGACCAGTTCCGCTGGAACGTGGCCGACTACGCTGTGCGCTCCACCGTTTTCGCGCGCCGCACACTGATGGCCGGCTTTACGTCCGTACGCAACCTGGGTGACGGCAACAATGAAACCATCGCGCTGCGCAATGCGATCAACGCCGGCATCGTGCCTGGTCCGCGCATCTTCACGGCGGGCAAGCCCATCGGCACCACCGGCGGCCACGCGGATCCCACCGACGGCTACCGCTCTGACCTGGCCGGAAATCCGGGCGCGAAGGACGGTGTGATCGACAGCGTCGAGGACGCCTACAAGGCCGTACGCCAGCATTACAAGGACGGCGTCGACGTCATCAAGATCATGCCCTCGGGCGGCGTGCTCGATGAAAGCAGCAGCGCCGACAACGCGCAGATGACCATCGAGGAGATCAAGGCGGTGGTCACCGCCGCGCACGACTACGGCTTCACCGTCGCCGCGCATGCGCACGGTGCCGAAGCGATCCGTCGCGCGGTGCTGGCTGGCGTCGACTCCATCGAGCACGGCACCTTCATGAACGACGAGGACATGAAGCTGATGAAGGAACATGGCACCTGGTACGTGCCCACCATCATCGCCGGCAAGTACGTGCAGGAAATGGCCGCCAAGCCCGGCTACTACCCGCCGCAGGTCGCCGCCAAGGCGATGCAGGTCGGCCCGATCATCCAGGCCACCGCGGGCAAGGCCTACAAGGCCGGCGTGAAGATCGCCTTCGGCACGGATGCGGCGGTCTACCCGCACGGCCAGAACGCCAAGGAGTTCGAATACATGGTGCAGGCCGGCATGCCCGCGATGTATGTGCTGCAGGCCGCGACCACGCACGCCGCAGAGTTGCTG
Organism: Dyella jiangningensis; assembly: GCA_000632805.1. Lineage (GTDB taxonomy): Bacteria > Pseudomonadota > Gammaproteobacteria > Xanthomonadales > Rhodanobacteraceae > Dyella > Dyella jiangningensis. Next base: position 4,128,669 of record CP007444.1, read on the forward strand.
CACAAGAAGGACGAACTCGGCCAGATCGCCGCGGGCCGCCGCGCCGATGTAATCGCCGTGCCGGGCAATCCGATTGATGACATTACGCTGATGCAGAAGGTGTCGTTCGTGATGAAGGATGGCGTGGTGTATAAGCAGGATGGCAAGGCGACGCTGTAACGCGTCACGCTTCTTGGTGTTTTTGCCTCACGCCAGAGGGATGGCTCCCGTGTCTCCCTTGGGGGGCACAGGCTGGATGAAAGGCGAGTGCCCACGAAGCCTCGCCGCTCTTCTGCTCTGGCCTTTGATCTTCCCTCCCCTATGCCGCGAGCAGGCGGGAGGCGGAACAGCCCGCAGGGTGGCCGGCATGGACGCCGGCCAGTGGATCGTCAGGGCAGGAGCCCTGTCGATCCACCCCGCCTCTCGGCTGCGACCCCGCAGGGGCGGGGCATCGGGGTGGCCTTTCTCTTGGTTACTTCTCTTTGGCCACGCAAAAAGAAGTAACCCGGCGGCCGGTAGGCCGGCGGAAGCCCGCCGCAGGCGATCCATCTAGCCATATCGCTACAACCAGAAACCAAGGCGCTTGGCCCGGCCTACGCCAAGACAACCAACAACGAAGACCGAGACTCAATCGGCTACCATTGCCGGATGAACGAGCAGCCCCAAACCACCCACTTCGGCTTCCGCGACGTCCCCGTCGGTGACAAGCAGAAACTCGTCGGACAGGTATTCACCTCCGTCGCCAGCAGCTATGACCTGATGAACGACCTGATGTCGTTCGGCATCCATCGCCTGTGGAAGCGCCATTTCGTCGGGGTAAGCGGGGTGCGCCGCGGCGACCGGGTGCTGGATCTGGCGGGCGGCACCGGCGATATCGCTGCGCTGCTGAAGCCGGTGGTAGGGGCAGAAGGCGAAATCGTGGTGGGCGATATCAACGCCGCCATGCTCGGCGTGGGCCGCGACCGGCTCACGGATCGCGGTCTGGTCTCCGGCCTGCGCTGGGCGCAGCTCAACGCCGAACACCTGCCGTTTCCGGACAACAGTTTCGACGCGGTGACCATGGCCTTCGGTCTGCGCAACGTCACCGACAAGGACAAGGCACTGGCCGACATCTGCCGCGTGCTCAAGCCCGGTGGTCGCGCCCTGGTGCTGGAGTTCTCGCGCGTGCAGAGCGACCTCTTCAGCAAGCTCTACGATTTCCATTCCTTCAAGGTGCTGCCCAAGCTCGGCCAGCTGTTCGCCGGCGACGCCGACAGCTACCAGTACCTGGCCGAATCGATCCGCAAGCATCCGGACCAGGAAACGCTCAAGGGCATGATGGAACGTGCCGGCTTCGGTCGCGTGGACGTACGTAACCTGACCAACGGCATCGTCGCCATTCATCGCGGCTACAAGTTCTGACCATCGCCATGTGACGGCGAACGGCCTACTGGACAGCCTTGGCTGCTTTCCGGAGCATGGCCGGGTCACCGCATCCAGGGAAGGTCATGAGCACGAACGCTTCGCAACTCGAACGACTGACGTTTTTCTCCGATGCCGTATTCGCCATCGCGATCACGCTGTTGATCATCGAGGTGCATGTGCCGCACCTGGACACGCGCGACGATGGGGCTTACTGGCAGGCGTTGCACGCATTGCAGCCGAGCTTCATGGGTTTTGTGCTGAGCTTCCTGGTGATTGGTGCGCTGTGGGTGGCCCATCACCGCGTGTTCGGCATGCTGGTGGATTACAGCCCTAGCATCATGTGGCCGAACATGCTTTTGCTGATGATCGTGGCCTTCATGCCCTTTGCTACGGCCTTGATGAGCTCCAACGCACTCGCCCGCGTGCCGGAGTTGTTCTACGCGGGCACATTGTTGATGGCTGGCCTGCTGCAGCGTTTGTTGTTCGCGCGGGCGTTGCAGCCGCCTTTCGTCAAGCCGGGGATCTCGCCGGAAGACATGGCCGCCGCGCGCTGGCGATCACTGGGCCTGCCTACCGCCGCGGCAATATCATTGGTGGCGGCATGGTTCGTGCCGGGGTGGAATAATGTCCTGCTGCTGGGCATTCCCTTGCTGGTGCGCGCGTATGCTGGCCTTGGTCGCCGCCGCGCCCTGCTTCTGCAGGCCGTGCCCGCTCAACCCTGAGGTCGCGCTGGAATCACCGATGCCCCGTTATCGCCCGCTCGCCGCCTTCGGCTCCCTGCTTGGCTGGTTCGGCCTGGTGCTGCAGCTGTGGTATTCGATCCGTTTCGCGCAGGCCGAGGGAGGAGGTGCGCTCGCGGGCCTGTGGCTGTATCTGGGCTTTTACACGATCCTCACCAACATGCTGGTGGCCAAGGCCCTGGCTGCCGCCTCGCTTGGGCCGGGGCACGGGCCTGTCGTGAGCTTCTTCCTGCGACCGGGCGTCCAGACGGCCATCGCGATGAGCGTCACCATCGTGAGCCTTATCTACAACCTGATGCTGCGGCAGCTGTGGCATCCCACCGGCGGCCTGTTGCTGGCCGATCTGATCGTGCACGACGTCATGCCGCCGCTGTACCTGCTGTACTGGTGGCTTGCCGTGCCCAAACACGGCCTGCAGTGGTCGCAGGTGCTCGTGTGGCAGAGCTACCCGGCAGGCTATTTCTTTTACGTCATGTTGCGGGGCGCGGTCGATGGCTGGTATCCGTATCCGTTCCTGGACGTCACAGCGCTTGGCTATCTCGAGGTGCTGCTCAATGCCATCGGCGTACTGATGGCATTCATCGCGGTGGGGATGGCCCTCGTGGCGCTGGGGCGCTGGCAGGCACGCCGGCAGCTTGCAGCGGCACTTCGCACGACGTAATCACGCCGTGCGGAAATCCTCGGTGAGCTCGCCGTACCGCAAGGTCTCCTGCTCGTACTTGTCCTCGCGCCAGCTTTCGCGCAGCGATGCGTCGTACCAGCGCCGCATCGACGGCAACGCCAGCAACCGTTGTGCGTAGGCCGCGGCAGAACCAGGCAGAACCAGTCCGTAGGTCTGCACGCGGAACGCCACGGGGGCGAAGAAGGCATCCACGGCGGTAAAGCTATCGCCTGCCAGGAAGGGACCGCCGAAACGATCCAGGCCTTCCGACCAGAGCTGGCCCACGCGATCGATGTCAGCCTTCAATGCCGGCCCGATCTCGTGAAGGCGGATGCGAATGCCGCAGATCATGCCGCACTGGGTACGAAGCGCGGCAAAACCCGAGTGCATTTCTGCCGACGCACTGCGCGCCCACGCACGCGCCGCGCGATCGGACGGCCAGACGGCTGGATGATCCTCCGCGAGGTATTCGACAATGGCGAGCGAATCCCACACCACGGCATCGCCGTCGTGCAGACAGGGCACGCGGCCACTGGGCGAAAACGTGCGGAAGGTATTTCCCATCACCCCCTGGCCGAACGGCACCAGATTTTCCTCGAACGGGATACCCAGCTCGCTCATCAACACCCAGGGGCGCAATGACCACGACGAGTAGCTCTTGTTGGCGATGTAGAGCGTGGACACGGTACGGCATCCTCTTGGGTCAGGTATCGAGGATCAGCAGCGTACCCCGGCTGCCTTGCTCCACACTGTGCGGCACGCCCGCGGGCACGACGCACAGTTCACCGGTACCCATGCATACGAGCTCTCCGTCCAGCTTCAATCGCAGCTCGCCTTCCAGCACAAGCAGGCCTTCGGCATAGTCGTGGCTTTCTTCCGGATAGGTGGCATCGTCCATCCGCAGCACCTTCAGGCGGGCGTCGCCGAACTGCGCAAGCACCCGTGACGACCACGCCTGAGGCAGCTGGCCAGCAACCCCGATCAGATCATAGGGTTTCATCGACTCAGCTCTGCTTGGCGGTGGCGCCTACTACCGCCACCGGTCGCCGCCGTGCATTGGCCAGTACGACGCCGCCCACGGTTATCGCACCGCCCAGCAAGGTCAGCAGCGTCGGGCGCTCGCCCAGCCACACCCAACCGATCAGCACGGCGATGGGCGGCGAGAAGTAGATGAAGCTGCTCACCTGCGAGGCGGACGCCCGGTGCAACGCGGCGTTCCACGCGATGTAGCCGATGAAGGTGGGCGCGATGCCCAGCCATAGCAGCGCGGCGATATGCGAGGCCGGTGCGCTGGCCAGCGCATGCGGCAGGCCCAGCCCGAACGGCAGCGTGCCGAGGGTACCGGCGAAGAAGGTGAAGGCCGTGACGCCGATCATGCTGTTGCGGGTGAAGAAGGGCTTCTGTCCCACGAAGAAGATGGCGCAAGCCAGCACGCTTACCAGCACCAGCGCCGCCATCGGCTCGATCTTCACGTCCTTGCCGCTGGTCAGCACCACCATTACGACGCCTACGAGGGCGATGCCCAGGCCGGTCAGAGCCCTTGCCGAGAGGCGCTCGCGAAGCCAGACCGCTGAAAGCGCCGCGGTGGTCGCGGGCACCAGGGAGATGATGATGGCCGCTGTACCGCTCGCCACCCGGGTTTCCGCCGTATTGAGGCAAAGGTGATACACACTGAGGCCGATCACGCCCAACATGGTCAGTTGCAGCCAGTCGCCCCGGGCCGGCAGCGGCACCCGCTTTACCGCCATCAGCACGGCGAAGCACGCCGACCCGATGGCGAGGCGCGCCAGCGCCACCTCGCCAGGGGTGAAGGACGCCAACGCATAGGCGATCGCGGCATAGGCCGACGACCAGGTCAGCAAGGCGACGCCGATATAGGCAAGGGCACGCCCGTCGAGGCGTTCCTGGGTTTGCATGGGGAAGATCCGGTGGAAGGAAACGTGCGCATCGTAAGGCTGACCATGCTGCGCATAAATGATGAATCAGCGTACGATGCCGATGTTTCGCCAACGATCGAAATGTCCATGAACGCTGCAGCCTTTGAATCGAAACCGATCTGGGACACCACCGACTGGCTCCTGCTGGAAGCCCTGCAACAGGATGCGCGGCTCGGCTATGCCGAACTCGGGCGCAAGGTGAAGCTGTCGGCACCCGCCGTGGCCGAGCGTGTGAAACGCATGGAAGAGGCCGGCGTGATCTCCGGCTACCGGGCGGTGGTCAACCCGCGCAAGCTGGGCTACGAGATCGACGCCATGATCCGCCTGCGCTGCGACGGCGGCATCTGCGCTCGCGTAGGCATGCTCGTGGCCGACATTCCCGAGGTGCTCGACTGCCGCCGCCTCGCCGGCGAGGACTCCGCCCTGCTGCGCGTGGTGGCGATGTCCATCCCGCATCTGGAAGCGGTGCTCGACCGGTTGCTCAAGATCCACTCCAGCATCAGCACGACGACCCTGGTGGTCCTGCAGACGCCGCACGAGAACCGTCCCCTGACACGCGTGATGTGGAACGCTGCGCGGACTTTTCTGGACGACTGACCGTTCACACGAACCCGAACGGGCGATCGATCACACGGGTTATGTGAATCTCGTCACACATACGGAAGATGCACGTCAGGGAAGGCACAGTTATTGCCTCTCCTGCCGAAGCAGAAGCGTTGCCCGCCCGGGACCGCTCGCCCTGTAAACCCAGGCGGGGCAAGCTCTTGCGCAGGTAGTCGCGCTTCAATTGGGTTAGGATGTTGTGTGCATTAGGGGCAGGCCGACGACTCGGGAGCCCCATCGGTTCGGTCGGCAGGAGCGGCGATCGTGAAGGGACGCTCCATCCAGCGGGGGTTGGATATGCAAAAGGGAACAGGGGTGGCGTCGTGGCTTCGTCAGCTGGCGGTGGTCGCCGGCTACGCAGTCCTCGTGTCGCTCGTCAGGGACTTGTCCTTCTCGCACTGGGTGCTTTTGGCCGGGTTGCATGTGGCCGTGCTCTTGCTCGCGCCCTATCGCTACTGGGCGGCGCTGGTCGTGGGCGACATAGTTTCCCTCGGCTATATCAGCATCACTTGTCTGGACCAGCTGGGTCTGACCTGGTCAATCTGCAACGTCTTACTGTCCAGCGCCTGGATCACGCCGGTCGTATATGTATGCCGCGAGCACTGGCGTGTTTTCCCTACGCGCTCGACGATCAACATGGGCGTCTTGCTGTTCGGCGCCTTGCTTGTCGCGCTCGTCAAGACCGGCGGCAGCCTCTTGCTGGTATCGACTGCGAAGCTTCCCCCTGGCTATCCGCCACTGAATTACGGCTTCCTGGCTGCCCAATGGGTACTCGGCAGCTATATGGGGATTCTGACCGTGCTGCCGTTCGTGCTGGTTGTCCGCGAAGTGTTGCAGGAAAGCAGTTGGAGAGAGCTGGGCGTTCGCTTCATCAAGAGCCGGCTCGCGCTTGAATGCGTCTTCGTGTTGATCCCGACGTTGGCATTCTTGATCGCGTTGGGGCTAAAGGCGTCATCCACTGCCAACACGCGTCAGCTCGCTCAAATGATGATGTTCCTGCCCGTATTGTGGCTTACGCTGCGCTATGGCTGGCAGGGCGCTGCCGTGGGCGGCACGATGGCGAGCTTGGCAGTCGTGGCGCTGATGCCCAGCCTATTTGACCACGGCACATTAAACGCCCAGGTATTCATCGCATTCATCATCTCGACGATGCTGATCGCGGGAGCCCGTATCGGCGCGCTTAATCAGCAGGCGCAGCAGGAGCGCACCGATATGCGAATGGCCCTAGCCTTGGCGCAGCGAAACGTGCGCATGGGCGAGGTGCAATTGCACATGACATCGCAGGCGCTGGAACAAGTCCGCGAGTCCGTGCATTCGGTCTACAACATGATGCTTGGCCGACTGCGAAACGTTGCGCCGGTCATCGACGATCGCAGTTATCGCCGCCAGGCCTTGGTAGCGCAGGACCAGCTTTATCGGCTTGCCGATAGCCTGTGTCCAGTGACGCGAGAACGTGGCCTGCCGGCTGTCCTGCGTGAAGGGCCGATTGCGCGCGTGCTTGAGGAGTCAGGCATGTCGTACTGGTGCGATCTGCGCGGCCCGGTCAGCCTTCTATCCGCAACGATCCAACTGGCCATTTACCGATTGGTTTGCGAAGCCGTTGCAGATGGCTGCACCCGCCGCGACATTAGCGACATCCGCGTGCAGGTGCGTTGCGGACATCAAAACGATCGCCGCTGGACGGTAGTGAGGGTGAATCTGTGCGCCCGTGCAGACCGGTTGAGCACTGTGCGCTGGGATGACCTGCTGCCTCGCGTGTTGCGCACAGCCACGGGCTTGGGTTGGCCGGCCATTGAAGACCGCGCGGCAACTTTCGAGGGGCGCGCCCGTGAACACATGATTACGAACGGGCGCTGCATCAGCGTATTGCTGTATGACCCCGAGCAGCCCTAGCAGCAGCGTTTAGCCGCTGCCAGGACTCAGCCAGCTTGGTCAATTGGCGCGAGTGCTGCACTGAATCGGATCGCAAGCCGACGTCGCCATCAGCTGCACCGTGCCGTCGGTCTGCGGGGTCGCGGTGACCTGGACGGAGGTGTCGTTGTAGACCGTGGTCGGGGCGGTGACCGGCTGGGCAGTCGGTGCCACGGCGGCGGGCTGCTGCGGGGTCGATACCAACTGCGAGAAGGCACCGACCGGCAGGGTGATGAACTGGCCGTTGGCGGTGCCCACGGCGCCGATCACTTTGCCGTTGGCGTCATTCACCTGGATGTACTTCACCCCACCCATGGTGAAGACGTAGGCATGCCAGTTCGGGCTCGGGCTGACATCCGTGGTGTTCGGCCACGCCTGGCCAAGACCGGAAGCCGCCGGATCCGTTGCCAGGGCCGGGCCTGCTGCGCCGGCAAAGAGCAACGCCGCAAGCGCGACACTACGCAGACGTGTGTTTGACATGGTCATTCCCCTTTCTCGATTTTTTGGCGGTAACGCCCTTGTGGCGCCTCGGGACTGTAGCACCAGGCCGCATCCCGGCAAGGAATATGGCCCCGAACCCGGCCGTTTAATGCGTACGGCTGCACGGATGGCGCACGGCGCCGGCCTTGCACCCAGTACTTTTGTCACGGTCGCCCCGTGACGGCCTTACGCATACTCCCTGGCCAGTTGTATCGATTCAGTCATCGTCCCGGGGAGCACCCATGCGTCGCCTCTTGTCCCTGCTGCTGGCCAGCAGCGTTGCCTTTTCGCCTTTCACCCCCTCGCTGGCCAAGGACGCGCCAACCGACAAGAAGGAGGCCAGCAAGGACGAGGACGTCAAGGCTCCCACCACCGAAAACGCGGTGCACACCAAGCACAGCGTGAGCATCGGCGGCCGTTCGGTGGCCTATACGGCCACCGCGGGCAACCTGATCATCCGCGACGAGAAGGGCGAGCCGCAGGCCAGCGTGTTCTACGTGGCCTACACCGTGGACACCGGGAAGTCAGAGAAACGCCCCGTCACCTTCCTCTACAACGGCGGCCCGGGTTCGTCCTCGATGTGGCTGCACATGGGCTCGTTCGGCCCCGTGCGCATCGAAACCGCCAGCCCCGCGGCCACTGAGCCCGCGCCGTACAAGCTGGTGCCCAACAGCGACAGCCTGCTGGACAAGACCGACCTGGTCTTCATCGATGCGGTGGGCGCCGGCTACTCGCGCCCGGTGGGCAAGGCGGAGGGCAAGGATTTCTGGGGCGTGGACCAGGACGTGTCCGCGTTCAGCCGTGCCATCCAGCGCTACGTGACCATCAATAACCGCTGGAACTCGCCCAAGTTCCTGTACGGCGAGAGCTATGGCACCACGCGCTCGGGCGCACTGGTGGATGCGCTGCAGGACAAGGGCATGGCCTTCAACGGCGTGATCCTGATGTCCTCGATCCTCAACTACGGCGTGCGCATGCCTGGTTACGACGAGATGTACATCGGCTACGTGCCCAGCTACGCGGCCGCCGCGTGGTACCACAACAAGCTCGCCAACAAACCCGCCGACCTCAAGGCCTACCTCGACCAGGTGCGCGCGTTCGCGCGCGGCCCCTACGCGACGGCGCTGGCCAAGGGCCAGGAAGTGCCGGCCGCCGAAGCCGATGCGGTGGCGCGCCAGCTCGCCGCGTTCACCGGTCTCTCGCCGCAGTACGTGAAGGAAGCGAACCTGCGCATCGAACCGGCGCGCTTCCGCAAGGAGCTGCTGCGCAATGAGCGCCGCACCATCGGCCGCTTCGATGCGCGCTTCGAAGGTGTGGACGAGGATGCCGCCGGCGAAGTGCCGGGCTATGACGCGTCCGACACCGGCATCAGCGGCGCCTTCATCACCGCGTTCCACGACTACATCAGCAGCCAGCTCAACTACCACTCCGATCTCGACTATCGCCCGACCTTCGGCGACATCGGCAAGGATTGGGACTGGAAGCACCAGGCGGCCGGCATCAAGCGTCCGCTGCAGACGGCCTACGTGGCCGGCGACCTCGCGCATGCGATGCGCACCAATCCGCACCTGCAGGTGCTGTCGGTGAATGGCTACTACGACTTCGCCACGCCGTTCTTCATCACCGAGTACGACCTCTCGCACATGAACCTGGAGCCGTCGCTGCGCGGCAACGTGCACTTCCTGTACTACCCCTCGGGTCACATGGTCTATCTGAACACCGAGGCGTTGCGGCAGCTCAAGGGCGACCTCGCCCGCTACTACGACGACACCAACCACTCCTGATTCCACGCCGTACCGGAGATGCCTTCCATGCGCCACATGCCACTCGCCTCACTCGCCCTCGCCACGCTGCTGGCCCTGGGCAGCCTGCCGCTGCACGCCGCCGATGAAACCAAGGACGCGCCCAAGGCGCAGTCGGACAAGGGCGACAAAGACAAGGACAAGAACGAGAAATCCGACGAGCAGCCCACGCCCGCCGATCGCACCGTGGTGACCAAGCACAGCGTGCGCGTGGGCAACCGCACCATCAGCTACCAGGCCACTGCGGGCCGCATGCTGATCCGCGACGACAAGGGCAAGCCGACGGTGAGCTTTTTCTATGTCGCGTACACCGCCGATGGCGGCAAGGGTGGCAAGCGTCCGGTGACGTTCTTCTACAACGGCGGCCCGGGCTCCTCGTCGATGTGGCTGCACATGGGCTCGTATGGCCCGGTGCGCGTGGCGAACGACGGCGACAAGCCGATTCCGCCGGCGCCGTATCGCTTCGTACCCAATGAATACAGCCTGCTCGACAAGAGCGACCTGGTGTTCATCGATGCGCCGGGCACCGGCTACTCGCAACTCGTGGGCAAGACCGAAGGCAAGGATGTGTGGGGCGTGGACCAGGACGCCGATGCGTTCACGCGCTTCATCTCCCGCTGGGTGAGCACCAACAACCGCTGGAACTCGCCCAAGTTCCTGTTCGGCGAAAGCTACGGCACCACGCGCTCGGCGGTGCTGGTGAAGTCGCTGCAGGAAAAGGGCATGGAGTTCAACGGCGTCGTGCTGATGTCGTCCATCCTCGATTTCACCGTCGCAGCGCCCGGCATCGACCACGGCTACATCGTGAACCTGCCCACCGAGGCGGCGATCGCGTGGTACCACAACAAGGTGCCGAACAAGCCGGCCGACATCGGCGCGTTCCTCGCCGAGGTGCGTCGCTTTGCTTCGGGCGAATACACGCTGGCCTTGTCCAAGGGCGACAACATTGATCCGGCCGAAGCCGATCGCGTCGCCAACCAGATGAGCCGTTATCTCGGCCTCTCGCCGCAATACATCAAGGAAGCGAACCTGCGCATCGGCCCCAGCCGCTTCCGCAAGGAGCTGCTGCGCGACCAGCGCCTGACGGTTGGCCGTCTGGACGGCCGCTTCCAGGGTATCGATCCGGATGCGGCCGGTGAAACGCCTGATGGCGACACCGCCAGCGACGCGATCACGGGTGCGTTCGTGGCGACGTTCAACCAGTACATCGCGACCGAGCTGAAGTTCACCGAAGACCGCCCTTACCTGCCCAACAACTACGCCGCCATCGGCAAGAACTGGGACTGGAAGCGCAAGAAGAACGGCGGTTGGCTGCAGGCCACCTACGTGGGTGACGACCTGGGCGATGCGATGCGCCGCAACCCGCACCTGAAGGTGTTCTCGGCCAACGGTTACTACGACCTTGCCACGCCGTTCTACGCCACCGAGTTCGACCTCTCGCACCTGGGCCTCGAGCCGGCCGAGCGCAAGAACATCACCTACGGCTTCTATCCGTCGGGCCACATGATTTATATCGACCAGCAGTCGCTTCAGCAGAGCAAGGCGGACTTGTCGCGCTTCTACGACGACGCGGCACCGTGAGTCAGCTGCCGCCCTTCGACGACGCGGAAGAACAACCGCAAGACCCGTCGCGACGCCGCCTGCTGGGCGGCCTCGCGGCAGCAGGCGCTGCGCTCGCCGTCGGCGGTGCGCCGACCATGGCCGGCACTGCAAGCAAAGCGGTCGTTGGCAACACTCCGCTGGACGCCGCGCTGCGCAAGCACATCCAGCGCGTGGTGGTGATCTACGCCGAGAACCGCAGCTTCAACAACCTGTTCGCGAATTTCCCCGGCGTCGAGAAGCCGCTGAGCGCGCTCAAGCCGGCCGACTACCAGCAGCGCGATCGCGACGGTTCGCTGCTGAAGACATTGCCGCCGGTGTGGCACGGCCTCGCGCCACACAAGCAGGTGGTGAACCATCGCAGCTACCAGGTGATGGAAGACGATCTGAAGGGATTGCCGAACGCACCGTGGGCATTGCGCACGGGCGATGGCGAACCATTGCCGCATGGCGTCGTTACTCGCGACCTGGTGCATCGCTTCTACGACAACCAGCTGCAGATCAACGGTGGCCGCAACGACGGGTTTGTCGCCTGGGGCGACACCGGCGCGATGGTCATGGGTTATTACGACGACAGTGCCGCGAACCTGCGCCTGTGGCAGCTCGCAAGGCAGTACACGCTCTGCGACAACTTCTTCATGGGCGCCTTCGGAGGCTCTTTCCTCAACCACCAGTACCTGGTGGCTGCGCAACCGCCGTATTACCCGAATGCGGATCAGAGCCCCGCGCGCTTCAACATCGCCGTGACCGAAAGCGGCGAAGCCACGGACATCCATCTCAAGCTCGCCGAGGATTCGCCACGCAGCGCAATGGATGGCAAGCCGAAGTTCGCTTCGCGCAGTTCACTCACGCCTGACTTCCATGCGGTGAACACCATGTCGCCGCCGTACGCGCCCAGCGCGACGCAGTCGGGTCGCGATCCCCTGCTGGCGGACGAGGAAAGCCCGAACACGGTGCCGCCGCAGATGCACAAGACGGTTGGCGATGTGCTGTCCGCCGCAGGTGTCGAGTGGGCATGGTATGCGGGCGCTTGGCAGCTGGCGCTGGAAGGCAAGGGTGATGGCGATGAAAAGCAATTTCCGCAGCGGCCGAATTTCCAGTACCACCATCAGCCGCTCAACTACTTCAAGAGTTTCGCGCCGGGCACCGAATCACGCGCAAAGCACCTGCGCGATGCGGGCGTGGGGGAGACCGCGCAGACCAACCGCTTCCTCGCCGACATCGCCGCCGACAAGCTGCCGGCGGTGAGCTTCTACAAGCCGCAGGGCGATCTCAACATGCACGCGGGTTACTCCGACGTGGATGCGGGCGACCGGCACATCATGGCTGTCGTCGACGCACTGCAAAAGTCGCCCTCGTGGCAGCACACGCTGGTGATCATCACGGTCGATGAAAACGGCGGCTGGTGGGATCACGTGGCGCCACCCAAGGGCGATCGCTGGGGGCCGGGCTCGCGCATTCCCGCGATCATCGTGTCGCCGTTTGCGAAGAAGGGGCACGTGGACCATACGATCTACGACACCGGCTCCATCGCGCGTTTCCTCACGCGGCGCTTCGGGCTGGAAAAGCTGCCGGGCCTCGTGCTGCGCGAACAGGCGATGGTGGCGGCGGGTGGACCGGCGGCGGGGGATTTGACCAACGCGCTGGTGTTTGATGCCTGAGGCAGGATGAGTCGCGCACAGGGTGCGCTCCCACAAGGTTGTCCAACTGTGGGAGCGCACCCTGTGCGCGACAGCCTCTCCGTTCGAACGAACCGCTCACATCCCCGGTGCCATACTCCGCGCACTTGTTCAGGGAGAGAAAACCATGCGCCACGTCCGCCCGCTCGTCGCTGTCTGCGCCCTTGCGTTGGCCACCGCAGCCCAGGCCCAGATCGGCGCCGGCTACCTGGCCACCCAGATGGATGTTGCCGTCAAGAATTTCGATATCGCCGACAAGAACCATGACGGCGTGCTGACCAAGGAAGAAGCGGCGAAGGGGCCGGTGCCGTTCATCCGCGCGCATTTCGACGAGATCGACAAGGCCAAGCGCGGCGCGGTCTCCAAGCAGGACGTCTTCGACTACATCCGCTCGATGCAGAACCCCTCGGCGCAGAAACCGGCACCGGCAGCGGCCAGCTCGAGCCGTTGAGGCAGCCCTGGATAACCTCCCCGTCGCCGAACTGAGCGGTGTCGGGCGATAGGCAGCGCGTCGGCCACGGGGTGACCATCCGCACCCGCGGCCGCCTGCCCGGCGATGGCATACTCCGCGCTCCTGCTGATGGAGCTTTTCCCATGCGTCCTCTCCACGCCCTCGCCGTCGGCGCCCTGGTGCTGCCGCTCAGCGCCTTCGCGGCCGACCCCCATTCCTATGCCCAGCCCGATCAGGTGCGCGTCACCCACCTGGACCTCGACCTGAAGATCGACTTCCCCCACAAGCAGCTCGATGGCACCGCCACGCTGAAGCTGGACTGGAAGGACCCGAAGGCGCAGTCGCTGGTGCTGGATACACGCGACCTGAAGATCGCCAGCGTGGAAGGCGTCGATGCCGCCGGCAAGGCGAGCGCGCTGAAGTACGCACTGGCGCCACGCGACAAGGAGCTGGGCAGCAAGCTCACCATCACCACGCCGCAGCATCCGGCGCAGGTGCGCATCGTCTACTCCACCGTGCCCACCGCTTCGGGCCTGCAATGGCTGACGCCGGAACAGACGGCCGACAAGAAACTGCCCTTCATGTTCTCGCAGTCCGAATCCATCCATGCGCGCTCGTGGGTGCCGCTGCAGGATTCGCCGGCGATCCGCTTCACCTACAACGCCCACGTCACCGCACCGAAGGACGTGCGCGTAGTGATGAGCGCACTGAACGATGCGAAGCATCCGCTCAACGGCGACTACTCGTTCGAGCAGCCGCATCCGATCCCGTCGTACCTGCTCGCCATCGGCGCAGGCGACATCGCGGCCAAGGAAACCGGTCCGCGTTCGGCCGTCTATGCGGAACCGAGCGTGGCGGGCAAGGCCGCGAAGGAATTCGAGGACACCGAGAAGTTGATCGCGGCGACCGAGAAGCTCTATGGCCCGTACGCCTGGGGGCGCTACGACTTGCTGGTGCTGCCGCCATCGTTCCCGTTCGGCGGCATGGAAAACCCGAACATGACCTTCGCCACGCCGACGCTGCTGGTGGGCGACAAGAGCCTGGTGTCGGTGATTTCGCATGAGCTGGCGCACTCGTGGTCGGGCAACCTGGTGACCAGCGCCGCATGGCGCGACATCTGGCTCAACGAGGGCTTCACCACCTACGTGCAGGGCCGCATCACCGAAGCGGTGTATGGCAAGGCGCTGGCCGACGAGGAAGCGTTGATCTCGGCACGTTCGCTGCAGAAGCACATCAACGAGATGCCGGCCAACTCGCAGAAACTCGCACCGGAGCCGCGCGGCACCGGCGCCGATGATGCGCTGTCCGACGTGGCGTACGACAAGGGCTCCTGGTTCCTTCGCACGCTGGAGCAGCGCTTCGGCCGCGAAACCTTCGACGCCTATCTCAAGGGCTACTTCGCGCACTTCGCGTTCCAGAGCATCGACACCGAGCAGATGCTGGACTACCTGAAGGCGAATCTCTTCGACAAGAACCCGGGCAAGATGAGCTGGGATGAAGTGAAGCAGTGGGTGTACCAGCCGGGCATCCCGAAGGATGCGCCGCTGCCGGATTCGCCGCGCTTCAACGCGATCGACAAGGAGCGCGCCTCGTTCCTCGCCGGTTCGCTCTCTGCAGACAAGCTCGACGCCAAGGGCTGGAACACGCAGGAGTGGATGTACTTCCTCGACGGCCTGCCGGACGTGACGCCGCTCGACAAGATCAAGCAGATCGACACCGCGTGGCACCTCACCGGCACGCCCAATGCCGAGATCGGCATGCGCTGGTACAGCCACGCCATCGCTGCCGGCGACAAGGACGTGTGGAACGCCGCCGCCGAGCACATGACGCGCATTGGCCGCCTGTACCTCACCATGCCGCTGTACAAGGCCTTCGCGAAGACGTCGGACGGCCTCACTTATGCCGAGCAGGTGTATGCCAAGGCCAAGAGCGGCTATCACCCGATGACGCAGCAGGCGGTGGAGTCGGTGTTCGCCAAGGCGAAGAAGAACGCCGGCAAGTAAGCGCCACGCGCGCCTCCTTGCAAAAGGAGGCGCGCGCCGCCATCGACGGTTGCGACCTTTACACACGAGCTCTCCATGAAGCCGACTTCCTCCCCGTCCAAGACCGCCGCCGCACGACCGCTTTGGCAACGGCTGCTGATCCGCCGACTCAAGTTCCTCGCCTACGTCGCGCTGGTGCTGGTGGTGGGGCTGGGCGGTTCCTATCTGTTCGCGCCGCAGTGGCTGATGAGCGCCGACATCAAGCGCCAGATGATGGCCGCGCACGTCGAGAAGCATTCGGTGCAGGTCGGCGACACTAAGTGGGTGTACTTCGAAGGCGGCCAGGGCCCCACGCTCGTCCTGCTGCATGGCTTTGCCGCCAGCAAGGAAGTGTGGCTCAAGCAGATGGAACTGCTCACGCCGCATTTCCACGTGATCGCGCCTGACCTTCCGGGCTGGGGTGAGTCGACCCGCGTCGACGGCGCCAGCTACAACATCGATGCGCAGGTGGCGAGGCTGCAGGGCTTTGTCGACACGCTGGGCATGCAGAAGGTGGTGTTGATCGGCCACTCGATGGGCGGTGCGATTGCGGGCGTCTATGCGGCCGAACACCCTGATCATGTGGCCGAACTTGCCCTACTCGATTCGTTCGGCCTCAAAGCCAACGAAAATGACTTCGCACGTCTCGCTCTCGCTGGCAAGAATCCGTTCGTGTTCGACAACCGCGAAGAATTCGCCAAGGCGACCGCATGGGCCTTCGCCAAGCCGCTTAACATCCCCGGCCGCTTCGAGGACGTGCTGATCAAGCGCAATCAGGCCAGCCGCGCGTTCATCGACCGTACCTTCAACGAGCTGCGCGAACCGTCGCAGTACCTGTCAGTGCAGAACCGCCTCGACCGACTCGGCATGCCGGTGCTGGGCCTGTGGTGCCATGACGACAAGATCACCGACATCTCGGCCCTGGACAGCCTGCGCAACGGCCTGAAGTCGGCCCAGGCGATCAGCACCAGTACGCTGAACGGCTGCAACCACATGCCGATCCTCGAAAAGCCGGAAGAAACCGCGCGCATCCTCACCGGTTTCGTCATCTCCCACTGACAATGTGCGTCCCGTTCTGACGGCCGCCACTTCGGTCGTCAGACCGCGTTTGTCCCGTTCGTCGCCTGATGCAGGTTTGCCGAGCGGAAATCCGGGATGCGCCCATGCGTTGGCTGCTTGGCGGTGGGCGAGAGCTCGGAGCGAGGTGTGCAAGGCCAGCTGGAATCGCGTGGCCATGCCAGACCGTGGAAATGTCCGGTGCACTGTTCAAAGGCCACGATCCGTGTGGCACGTTGCTCGCGGATCGTGGCTGGTCGGTGAGCGATCTCACCTACGGGCCCGGGAAGCGCGCTGCACGTTCCCGATGATTACGTGCGTCTTCGGTGATCCAGATCACACGCGCCACAACCCGTTCCAGGAGATCGATGAACGGCGAAGTGCTGCGGGGTGATCGGGAGTCGCCCGAAACTGAATGCGGTCGGCCTTTCCACGCATGTCGCCGAAACGCAGGTGCAGCTGAGCGCACGCCTGCCTTACTGAGCAAATGACCGCTTGCCGGAAGCAAACCACGCCGATCCTCAGTCCTTGAAACGCAGGTTCACCGACGTGGTCGGCAGTCCATAAGGGCCGGCACCGGTAGTTGGTTTTTTTTCAATGCCCAGGCTGGATGTCGCTCGCCCCACTTTCAGACGAGCACGAACGTCCACTGCTCAAACACGACGAATCTTCAATCGGCGACGTCGGCGATCAGCCGGTCCAGCTCTGTCTTCAGCCATGCGCCGTTCAAGCGCAGCCAGTCGCGCTGTTCGCGCCAGTCGGGGAAGAGATTTTCCACCTGCGCCCAGAAGCGCGGCGCATGGCTGCGCACCTTGAGGTGACACAACTCGTGCGCCAGCACGTACTTCAGCGCATTGGGCGGCGCGAGTGCGAGGGCGAGATCGAGGTTGATGCGATCACGGGTATCGAGGCTGCCCCACAGGCTCTTCATCGGGCGCACGCGCAAGGCAGTAGGCGCGAGTCCGAGCATGGGAACGTAGGTGGCGAGCCAACGCGAGACATCGCGACGGATCTGCCCTTCGAAGTACGAAGCCAGCAGGCCGCGCGCGACAGGCAGCGCGCGTGTATGCGGCCGCGGGATCACCAAGGTAAGTGCACTGTCGCCCGCATCCACGCGCGGATACGGGCCGTCGGCCCAATCGAGCTGCACGGTTTCGCCACGAAAGGGAAATTCGGTGGGCACTCCCACGCGCAGCGGCGGCAACGGCTTGACGATGAGGTGCAACTCATCGAGCTTGCGCTCCAGCCAGTCGGCGTGATGGCGAAGAAAGGCGCTGACCTGCGCCGGGTGCGTGCCGTGCGGATACGACACGCGTGCGCCCTTGGGTGTCACGGTAAGCCGCAGGCGACGTGCGCGCGGATGCGCGGCCTTGAGCACGCGGATGGTACTTCCGCTTGCGGTGGCCAGTTCCAGCCAATCGCCTTCGAGATGCTGCGTCATATCCCCGCCTTACTGCAAAGAGCCTGCGGGTAATCTCACAGGCTCGGTTGGCGTCCAGGCCGACAAGTGTCCCTCACCAAATGTGGGGGGAGCATGCAGGCTTCGCAAGACGAGTCGGTGACTGTTCGGCGGGCGACCGTCCCTTTCCCGTCTCAGCGGGAAAGGTACTGGGGAAGGGCTCACCCCTCGGCGGGCCGGGGGAGCCCGAACCACTCTTCCAGCTTGCCCAGCAGGCGCTCCAGCTCCAGCGTCAGCAGGGCAAAGGTCGCGTCCGCCTCGGCGGCGGCGTCCGGGTGGCTGTCGCCCAGTTCGTCGGTGACCACGTCGAGGAACTTCAGCTTGCGGACGATCAGATCCTCGCCCAGCACGAAGCTCATGCGCTCATCGAAGGTGAGACCCAGCTGGAACACCTGCTTGCCGTTGCGCAGGTGCTCCTTCACCTCTTCGCTGTCCAGGTCCTGGCGGCGGCACTTGGCGATGGCGCCGGTGGCGCTGGCGGGGTCGCGCAGCTCCACCTCGTCGCCCAGGGCCAGGCCGGCCGGCAGGTTGCCGGTGGCCAGCCAGTCGGTCATCAGCACGCGGGGGCCTTCCTCCGGCGCCAGGGGCACCGCCGGGAAGCTGCCGAGGGCTTCACGAACCTGGGTCAGGGCGTTTTCGGCTGACTTGCGGCTGGAGGTATCCAGCACCAGCCAGCCCAGCTTCTTGTCCACGTAGGCGCGCATGCGCGAGCTGCGGATGAAGGCGCGCGGTACCAGCTCGTTGAGCACGTCTTCCTTGAGGCGCTTGCGCTCGCGACCGCCGACCTTGCGGCCTTCTTCTTCGGCGATCTTCTGCACACGGCGCGCAAGTTCGTCGTTTACCACGGAACCCGGCAGGAGCTTGTCCTCGCTGCCCACGGTGACCATGGTGCAGGCATTGACGGCATGGGTGAGCGGCGCCTCGTCGCCACGACCCACCGGCGGCACGAAACCCTTGGTACCCATCTCCATGGGGCCACATGGACGCAGGCGATGGTCGCCCAACGCTTCATCCAGGCGGTTCAGGTCTTCGGCAACGGCGGGGGAAAAACGGAACAGCGTGAGATTGCGAAAAAACATTCGGTATCCGGATGGTTGTGCTTCGTCGTCGCCCCGTGGCGAGCCGGGAACCCAGGGCGGGAAGCATCGAATGATGCGCTCCCGCCTTCTCACCCCGTGAGGCGATGGATCCAGGCCAGGGCCGGAATGGCGATGGTTCGGTGTGGGGTCTGATCAGCGACTGACGGCGGCGACGGCGTTCACCACGGTGTCGAGGTTGGCGCGATTGAGCGCCGCCACGCAAATGCGGCCGGTGCCGACCGCGTAGATGGCGTACTCCTCGCGCAGCCGGTCCACCTGGACCTTGCTCAGGCCCGAGTAGGAGAACATGCCCGCCTGCTCCTGGATGAAGGCGAACTGCGGCGCACCCGCCGCGGCCAGCTTCTCCACCATGCCGGCGCGCATCGCGTGAATGCGTTCGCGCATCTCCGCCAGCTCCTGCTCCCACATCGCCTTCAGCTCGGTGCTGTTGAGCACGCCCGAGACCAGCGCGCCGCCGTGCGTAGACGGGCTGGAGTAGTTGGAGCGGATGGTGCGCTTCACCAGCGACAACACGCGGGCGGCTTCGTCGCGATCCTTGCCCACCACGGACAGCGCGCCCACGCGCTCGCCGTACAGCGAGAACGACTTGGAGTACGAGTTGGCGACCACGAACGCGTCGATGCCAGAGGCCGCGAAAAGGCGCACGGCCGTGGCGTCGGTGTCGATGCCCTCGTCGAAGCCCTGATAGGCCATGTCGATGAAGGGCAGCAGCTTGCGCTCCTTCACCAGGTCCACCACCTGCTGCCACTGCTCGGCGTTGAGGTCCACGCCGGTCGGGTTGTGGCAGCACGCGTGCAGCAGCACGACGGTGCCCGGCTCCAGCTTGCCGAGGTCGGCGAGCATGCCCGGGAAATCCAGGCCGTGGATGGCGGCATCGTAATAGGCATAGGTCAGCACGTCGAAGCCGGCTGAGCCGAACACCACGCGATGGTTTTCCCAGCTCGGGTTGCTGATGGCGATCTTCGCGGCGGGCAGCACCTGCTTGAGCAGGTCGGCACCGATGCGCAGCGCGCCGCTGCCGCCGATGGTCTGCGCCGTAGCCACACGGCCCGCGGCCAGCAGCGGCGAATCCTCGCCGAACACCAGCTTCTGGGTGGCCACGTTGTAGGTGGCCAGGCCGTCGATCGGCAGGTAGCCGCGCGGTTTCGCTTCAAGGGCCAGCGCCTGCTCCACTTCGCGCACGGCGCGCAACAGGGGAATGCGGCCTTGTTCGTCGTAATAGATGCCCACGCCCAGGTTGACCTTGCCCGGGCGGGGATCGGCCACATAGGCCTCGGAAAGTCCCAGGATCGGATCGCCAGGAACCATTTCAACAGCTGCAAAGTGCGACACGGCGTTACTCGACTGGTAGGTGGGGGTCACGGCTCTTCCGGCGATCCGGCGAGCCACTGATGCGCTTCGGCGCGGGCGACACCTTCGCGCGCGCCCAGCGCGGCGAAGTCGAACAGGTTGCGGTCGGCGAGCTGGGACGGCGATACGTTGCCCAGCGCGCGGAAGATGTTCTCGGCACGGCCGGGCTGGGCCTTCTCCCAGTCCTCCATCATGCGCTTGACCGCCTTGCGCTGCAGGTTTTCCTGCGAGCCGCAGAGATTGCACGGGATGATCGGGAACGCGCGCTCCTCGGCGTATTCCGCGATATCCGCTTCCTTGCAGTACGCCAGCGGGCGGATCACCACATGGCGGCCATCGTCCGAGCGCAGCTTCGGCGGCATCGCCTTGAGCTGCGCCTGATAGAACAGGTTGAGGAAGAACGTGCCCAGGATGTCATCGCGATGATGCCCCAGCGCGATCTTGGTGATGCCGTTGGCCGCCGCCCAGTGGTACAGCGCGCCGCGCCGCAGGCGCGAGCACAGGCTGCACATGGTCTTGCCTTCCGGAATCACCCGGGTCACCGTGCTGTAGGTGTCCTGCTCGATGATGTGGAACGGCACGCCGCGCGCAGTGAGGTAGTCCGGCAGCACATGCTCGGGAAAGCCCGGCTGCTTCTGGTCCAGGTTCACCGCGATCAGCTCGAAGCGCACCGGCGCCCTGGCCTGCAGCGAAAGCAGGATATCCAGCAGCGTGTACGAATCC
The DNA here is from genome assembly GCA_000632805.1 of Dyella jiangningensis. Classification (GTDB taxonomy): domain Bacteria; phylum Pseudomonadota; class Gammaproteobacteria; order Xanthomonadales; family Rhodanobacteraceae; genus Dyella; species Dyella jiangningensis. Next base: position 4,149,624 of record CP007444.1, read on the forward strand.
TTGCCGCCGGACAGGCACACCATCACCTTGTCGCCGTCTTCGATCATGTTGAAGTCGGCGACGGCCTGGCCCACCTGGTGACGCAGGCGCTTGGCCAGCTTGGCGGCCTCGTAGTGCTGCTTGCGGATGGCGTCGGGCTGGGCGGCGGACATGACGGTATCGGGCGGAACGGCTCCCCATTGTAGCGGCCTGGGCGCCTCGGGTCCGGCAGGAGTAGACTTCCAGGCTGTCTTTCCAGCACGCGCCCGCCGTCATGCAGGTCCAGGACCAAGCCGAAATCGCCCACCTGCTGGCCGAGTTGCGCGTCGAGCACCGCGATCTCGACGTCGCCATCGAGCATCTCGCCTCGTCGATGAGCCGCGACGAGTTGCAGATCACCCGCCTGAAAAAGCGCAAGCTGCTGCTGAAGGACCACATCGCCAAGCTGGAAAGCCGGCTGATCCCGGATCTGGACGCCTGACGCCGCGCCGACACGCCGGTGGCGACCCGTAACGGTCACCCGGTGCCGGACGAGCGATGCAATGCCTCCCGCGACAGGATTGCGCGAAAAGGTCAGAAAGGGGTGACGCGGTTCGCCGAATCCTGGGGTGTCATGCCTTCCTGGCAGGTATCCGACGCATTCCCTAACAACCGCGACACGAGCGAGAGTTTAGGTGGGCGTTCCCTGTCATCCCATCAGAGAAGTCTGAGAAGCTCGGCTGTTGTCCGGGCGCCGGACACGCGCCACTGTCGCCCAGCCGACGCGGCTGCTTAAATCACCGTTCCCCGAACGCCGGAGCCACCATGCCCACGCTCACCCCGCTTCGCCTGGAAGACGACCACGTCGTGCTCGAGCCGCTCGAAGCGGCGCACGCACCGGCACTGGAAGCCGCGGCAGCCGATGGCGAGCTCTGGAATTTGTGGTTCACCAGCGCGCCGGCGCCGGGTGAGGCGGCGGACTACATCGCCAAGGCGCTGAAGGGCCAGGCCACCGGTGCCATGCTGCCCTTTGCGGTGCGCGAGAAAACCAGCGGCGACATCGTCGGCACCACGCGCTACTACGACTTCGTACCTGACCTGCCGCGCGTGGCGATCGGCTACACCTGGTACGCGAAGCGTTGGCAGAAGAGTCATCTCAATACGGCCTGCAAGCGCCTGCTGTTCAAGCACGCCTTCGAAACGCTGGGCTGCGTGGCGGTGGAACTGCACACCGACCACCGCAACCTCGACTCGCAACGCGCCATCGAACGCCTCGGCGCCCAGCGCGAAGGGGTGCTGCGGAACCACAAGCGTCGCCCCGACGGCGGCTTGCGCCACACCGTGTGCTACAGCGTGATCGACAGCGAATGGCCGGACGTGGCGCGCTGGCTCGCAATGCGGCTGGAGCGGCTCGCCGGATAAGCCGCACCGCCCTTGGCCGGCCATTTTCCTGTCAGGAAGGGCGCCTGGAGCGGATGCAACCTTGGGGATCGATCCAGCCCCAGGAATTGTGTATGGCCCGCATCCCATGGCCGAGGCATGCATGGCGCCTGACGGGCGCCGTAATGTCGATATGGACGGTCGCCGCGTTCGCCCTCGCACTCGACGGCCTGTATACCCGTCCGACAAAAGCCGACCTGGCGCTTGTCATGGGCAACACCGTCACGCGTGCCAATCGGCCGACGCCGCGACTGGAAGCACGCCTGGCCACCGCCCTGGCGCTCTACGCGCGTGGCGGATGCCAAGTCATCATGGTCAGCGGGGGTATCGACGAACACGATTTTCGCAACGAAGCCGTCGGCATGAAGCAGTGGCTCGTTGAGCACGGCGTGCCGCCGGAAGCGATCGTGGAAGATTCGAAAGGGACCAATACGCGCACCTCGGCACGACATGCGCGCCAGTGGCTGCGAGCCCATCACATGCATAGCGCGGTGGTCATTTCCCAGTACTTCCATCTTCCTCGCGCGAGACTTGCCTTGCGGCAGGAGGGCGTCATCGATGCCGGTGGCGACTACCCCCGCCGTTGGTTCGCGCGTGACCTCTATTCTAGCCTTCGCGAAGTGCCCGGCTATCTGGCCTATGGGATGACGCTGGACGAGTGGCGCTAGCACCACTGCCCAAGGGGCTACAGCAGGCGGCCGATGAGGCGATCCAGCCGCACGCGCCGCAACCGCTTCAGCAGCTTGCGTACTTCAGGCGGATAGCTGCGTGCTCCCTGCAGGTCACGATAGTGCTCCAGGCGTGTCGCATGCCGGCGCAGCGCCAGCCATTCCGTTTCGTGCTGTGAACGCAATCGCATGGAGGGGTCGCGCAGCAGCAGGCCGTTTTCCAGGTCAAGCGCCCAGGCACGAGGATTGAGGTTGTTGCCGGTAAGCACGGCCCATTCCTCGTCCACGAACAGCCCCTTGAGGTGATAACTGTTGCCTCCGTCGCGCCACAACCACAGGTTGAGCTGGCCACTGTCGATAGCGCCCTGGTGCCGGCGCGCGAACTGCCGCAGGTTGCTTTCATAGAGATACGGCAGCAGGCCGATGCGACTGAACGGCTGGTCGGGCGGAATGTAGAAATCGTTGGCGGTCTTGTCGCCTACCATGATGTCGAGGCGACAACCACGGCGCAGCAGCTGGCCGATCGCTGCGCGCACGGGACGCGGCAGGTTGAAATACGGCGTCAGCAGGATCACGCGCTCACGCGCTTCGCGCAGCAACGCCAGCAAGGTGTCGTTGAGCGGGTTCTCCCCTCGTCCGAAGCCCGCCAGCGGAATCACCGTGACATCGCCCTCGCCCGGCGTCTCGCCAGCACCCTCATAACGCGCCTGCTGCAGCGACTGGCGCAAGCGCCGGATGGGCTCCTGCATGTCGCGCGGACGCGGCAATGGCAGGCGGTCAAACCGTGGTACGGCATCGCTTTCGCGGAACTGGCGGGCGACGAAGTCGACCATGCAGTCGGCCAGCGCGCGATGGCGGATCAGGTGGTAGCGATCGAGCCGGTAGCGTTCGTGCTTGGCAAGGTAGACATCGTTGAGGCTGGCACCGCTGTACAGCACGGCATCGTCGATGACGAAGCCCTTCAGATGCAGCACGCCGAATAGTTCGCGCGTCTGCACCGGCACGCCACGCACGATGACGCCTTCGCCAAGGCGCTGCGCGTACTCGCGATACATCGCCGCATTGCCTTCGCTGGCGCCCTTGCCGATCAGCCCGCGGCGCGCGCGATGCCAGTCGACGTAGACCTCGATGCTCAACGACGGTCGTGCCGCACGCGCGGCATACAACGCATCGAGCACTTCACGACCGGCATCGTCGTCCTGCAGATACAACACCACCAGCACGATGCGACGCTCTGCCTGCGCGATCAGCGCGAGCAGGGTCTCGCGGAACGCCGCCGGCCCGCTCAGCGTGGTGATGTCCGCCGGTGGCACCGCAAAAGCAGGGCGGCCGGACAGATCCAGGCCGCGACGGCGCCGCAGGGACAACAATCGGCGGGCGAGGCCGCGAGGCGAAGGCAGGGATCGATTCATGGGGCTTCATGTTAATCAACCCCGCGCCCCGGGTGGAGCGCACGGTGTACGCACCCTTCTATGTTCGGCGTGACGGCACCGTCGTTTTCGCGAAATGCCGCGTGAAGTAGCCTTCAGCGATCATCCCTGTCGAGTGCAGGGCGCGGCGTCACGTCGATACTGGCCGTCATGCCGGCCGCCAGCACGACATCCTTGGGCACGCTGGCTTCGTCGATCGCGATGCGCACCGGCACGCGTTGCGCCAGCCGCACCCAGTTGAAGGTCGGATTCACATCGGCGAGCAGATCCTTACCGGTCGGGTTGTCGCGATCGGTGATGCCACGCGCGACGCCGATGATGCGACCCTTGAGGCGCGTGCCGCCGCTCATCAGGCGGATATCCACCGGATCGCCCACGCGCAGGTGCGGCAGCTTGGTTTCTTCGAAATAGCCATAGATGTAGTAGCTGTGGCGATCGATCAGGGCGAGGCGCGGCGTGCCGGTGGCGGCGTAGTCGCCCACGCGCACGTCCAGATTGGTGACATAACCGTCGACGGGCGCACGCACTTCGGTGCGTTCCAGGTCGAGCTTGGCGCGATCCACCGCGACCTGGGCCTGCACGACGGCAGCCTCCGCCTGCTCGCGGGACGCATTGGCCTGGTGACCGCTGGCCTGCGCCTGTTCCCAGATGGCGCGTGCGGTCAGTGCGGCAGACTTGGCGTCAGTGCGCTCTTCTTTCGGCACCACGTCGGCCAGATCCTGGCGGCGTTGTGCCTGCTCCTGGCGCATGTCGTACTCGGCCTTGCGCGCCGCGGCGCTGGCGAGCACGGCGTCGATGTTCGCACCGGCGGCGCGTGCCGCCGCCTTGGCGGCATTGAGGTTGGCCTCCGTCTGCTGCAAGGCGATCTGGAAGCGCTGCGGGTCGATCTCGAAGAGCACGTCGCCCTTCTTCACCTCGGCGTTATCGATCACCGGCACGCGCGTCACGAGACCGGAAACATCAGGCGCGATGCGCACCACCTCAGCGCGCACGCGACCGTCGCGCGTCCACGGCGAATACATGTAATGCCGCCACAGGACGTGACAGAGCACGAGCGCCACGATCACGACGACCGCAGTGATGGCGAAGCGAAGCAGGGCTTGGGGCTGGAGTTTCATAGTGTGGGCTTAGGGATACAGCAGCAGGCCGGCCGCGCCAAAGAGTACGAAGAACACGGCGACGCGGAACAGGGAGGGATGCCAGACGTAGCGGTACAGGCCGTAGCGGCCGACGATGGTGTCGATCAACCAGAGCACCAGCAGGCAGCCCGCGTAGACCAGCAGGATGCCGGGCACGAACGCATCGGCGAGTGCTATTTCACGCGGCATGGGTGTTCTCCGGGGACTTGACGATATACGGCGCCAGCGCGGACTCATCGTCGCGCAGCGCGATGCGCAGCTGCAGCAGGTGGGCCAATGCCGGTTGGCAGCTTGCACGCGCCTGCGGCAGCGTCTGCGACGTCAGCGTGATGGCGTGGCCAGTGGCCGCATAGGCAGCCTGCCATCGGTCCCTGGCGGGCGCATCGTAGAGGTGGGCCACGCTGTCCACGACGCGCTGCATGCTGTCGACTACCGGCGGCGGCAGATCCTCATGGGCCATGTCCTGACGAAGTTCGATGATCGCCCGGCCGCAGTCGTGAACGGCAAGCGCCCAGCTCAGCAGGCTGCGCGACTCCTCGCTGCCTTGCTTGGTGAACTGCACGATCTGATGGTAGAGGTCGCGGTTGACGCTCTCGAATGCATACAGGATGCCTTGCAGCGGCGCCGTCGCGGCGAACACCACCTGCCGGCGCAGCTGCACAAGCTGGCGGCGGCGCAACCAGGCGGTGCCGATCACGGTGGGAATGATCATGAAGGCCACGCCACTCATCATCAGGCCGAACAATGACGCGATGGCGTCGTTGAAGAAGCTCTCCGGCGCGTACACCATCGGGTTCTTCACCGCGAGGATGTAGACGTAACCCAGCGTGTATCCCGCGCCGATGCCGGGCAGCGTGGCGTTGCGCGTCGTGAGATACGGCCCTATCGCAAGGAGCGGCCCGGTCACCAGTATGAACATCAGGAAGCCGTCGCTGCCCGGCATGATCCAGAACACCACGAAGTACGCGGCCGTCATGCCCGCCGCATAACCGATCCACGTATTGGCGGTGGCAGCCAGCGGCGATGGCGAAGTCGCCAGCAGTCCGCTGAAGATGGTCGCCAGCAGCATTGCACTGGGACCGAAAGGCCAACCCGTGGCGATCCAGAACACGCTCAGCGTGATCATGGTGAGGAAGGTGCGTATCACGGCGATGAGCGGCGCGGCATAGTCGTTGGCGCGCTTGAAGTCCACACGTTCCACGGTGCCGCCCAGCGCGCCCTGGGTTTCGCGCAGACTGGCCTCCAGCGAGGTGAAATCGCGTAGCTCGCTCACGAAACGGCGCAGCATCATGGTGCCGCTGTCGAACTCCATCAGTAGCTCGGGATCCTGCCGCAGGTCCTCTCGCAACTGCGCCGCCAGCGGGGCCAGCTTCCCTTCGCAGGCTTCCAGGCGCGTCGCGAGCAGGCGCGGCATGGATTGCTCGGCCGGCGGCGGCGACAACGCTTCGCCTACCGGCGCGTAGAGCTTGATCAACGCGCCAGCGGTGCGCGGATGGTTATTGCGCTGCAGGCGATTGATCAAATGATGCAGCGACTGGAAGCTCGTGGCCGCCGCCATGTAGCGCAGGTTGAGCAGCTGCATGCGGCTGCTGCGGGCGCGTGCCTCGGGATCCTCGAAGATAACCGACGAACGCAGGTCTTCGAGCTGCACGGCAGCGCGCACGAAGCGCAGGTGCACCTTTTCCATCTCCGCACGCGGGATGGCCCCGCCCAGACTGCCGCGCGCGAAGTCGATGAAGTGCTGGTAGTGCTCGCGCGCGCTGCGACGAAGCAGCTGGCGCAGACGCTCGGGCAGCACTACGTCGCTGACCAGGCCCGCCACCACGATGCCGAGCATCACCTCGCTCACGCGCATCATGGCGGAGTCGAACACGCGGTACGGATTGTTGATGGCCGGCAACGCCACGATGGCCGCCGTGTATCCGGCCAGCACGAAGCCGTAGGACATGAAGTTGCGATAGAGCACTGCGCCCCCCGCGCAGATGCCCACCCACAAGGCGAGCGCCGTCAGAAACAGCTCGCGCTGCTGCGGGAAGGCTGACATCAGCAGCAGGCCCACCAGGCTGCCGGTACAGGTGCCGATGGCGCGGTAGAAGCTTTTCGCCAGCACCATGCCGCTGTGCGGATGCATCACGATCGACACGGTGATCATCGTGGTCGACGGCTGCTCGAGCTGGAACAACATGGAAAACCATGCGGCGAGATAGAACGCCAGCAGGCACTTGACCACGAAGATCCACGCCTGGCGCTCTTCCATGACGAACTCGCGCAGCCATGACGGGTTGCGCCTGGACGGGATGTCGATAGGTGTGGCCGACATGGTCAGGTTCGCTCAAGCTGCGCGAGGAACTTCTTCAGCAGGCGCTCGAGCTGCGCCATTTCGCGCGGCTGCATGTCACCGACCTGGCGCTCGAGCAGCGCGCACACGCCAGGCAGGAAGCCTTCGATCATCGCCACGCCATCCGGCGTCAGCGACAAGGCGACCTTGCGGCGATCCTCGTCGCTGGCGTTGCGCGCGATCAACCCCTTCTCGCACAGCTCGTTGGTAAGTCGCGTGATATTGGCCAGCTTTTCTCCTGCCGCGTCCGCCAGCTCGGTGGCATGCAGGGTGTAGCCCTCGGTGCCGTACAGCATCATCAGCAGGTTGTATTCCGGATGATTGATGCCGTAGGGCCGCAACATGGCATTGGCGTCGTCATGCACGCGCTTGTAGATGTGCTTGATGAGGCGCACTAGCACGGCCGGATCCCGCGGAAACGCAGGATGCCGCTGACGCGTGATGGCCAGTCTCTGTTCGGTAGGGAGGAAGCTGTTCATGGCGCGCGGCCCAAATAGTACATATATGTAATATATACATGTGTATTTTAGGCTCGCGCGGCGAGGACGCGCAAGAGCGTCACCCTGCAGACGTGAAAAAGGCGCCACGAGGGCGCCTTTCATGGGGTGCAGCGTGAACCTGTGGGAGCGCACCCTGTGCGCGACCGCAGAGTTTGCCGTTACCGCTCCGTAGGTTTGTCGCGCACAGGGTGCGCTCCCACAGGAGGTTCCGGCTTAGCTCAGTTGTTGCCCTTGATCGGATACGTCTCGAAACCACCCGGCGTCGCCTGGTTGGGCTGCTGCTGGTTGGGGTTGGCCGGGTTCGCCTGGCGATTGGCCGGCGCCAGCTGGGCGTTGCCGCACTGGTAGGCACCCCACGGCTGCGAGCCGTCGGTCGGTTCGCTCAGTGGCTTGATGGTATCGGCGTGCATCTTCGCCGCTTCGTTGCGCGCCATGACTTCCAGTTCGTCACGCACCTTGATGTCGTTGCGATTGACCGGACCGACATGGTCCATCACCGACACGGTGACCTTGCCCAGGTCACGGCACGACGACATATCGCCGGTCCAGGCCGTGCGAACGCCCTTGCCGGCATCGTCCAGCGTGATGCCGTAGGTGCAGGCGCCGAGCAACGCGATGGGAACGAGCAACAACAGGGTCTTGCGCATGGATGACTCCGCGACTTGAAAAGTAGAAGGCCGGGCGCTATCCGCCCGGCCTCCATCCTAACCCGGGGACGTGAACAGGTCCCCCTATGACATCAACGATTACTTGGACGGCACCGGCTTGCCGTCGCCATCGATCACCTCGATCTCGCCCAGCTTGAGCGCACGCACCGGCTGCTCGATCTTCTTGAGATCGCCCACGATCACCCAGGTCAGCGCGGACGGCTTGATGATTTCCTTCAAGGCCTGCTCCGCGTCGGTCTGGCGGATGGCCTCAGTGCGGGCCTTGAGCGTCTGCACGTAATCATCCGGACGACCGTACTGCACGATCTCGGTCATCGCGCCCAGCACTTCCGAACTGGTTTCGAAGCTGCCCGGCAGGCCGCGCACGTTGGAGTCCTTGATCTTGTCGACTTCCTGCTCGGTCAGCGGACGCGCGCCCACCACTTCGGTGGCTTCCTTGAACACCTCGTTCGCGGACTCGGCGGTCTTGTCCGTCTGCACTGGCGCGTACATCAGGAACGGACGCTGGCCGATCGCATCGCGCATGAAGCTGAAGGCGCCGTAGGCCCAGCGCTTGTCCTCTCGCAGGTTCATATTGAGGCGCGAGGTGAAGCTGCCACCGAACGCGCCGTTGGCCACGTCGATCGCCAGTTCGTTCGGCGCCTTGCTCGAGGGCGCGAGCAGACCGGCGAGAATCAGCGACTGCGGTGCATCCGGCTTGTCGATCAGGAACACGCGCGGCTTGGGCTGCGTCGCCACGGTGCCGATGTTCTTCTTCGGCAGCGCGCTGGACGGTGCCTTCCAGTCACCGAAGGCGGCTTCGAGTTGCGGAATGATCTGCTGCAGCGTGGTGTCGCCGGCGACAAGGATCTTCACGTTATCCGGGCGCAGCCAGTCACGCTGGAACGCCGTGAGGTCCGATGCCTGCATCGACTTGATCGCCTCCTCGGTGCCCGAACCGGTGAACGGGATGCCGTAGGCGTGGTTGGCGCCGTACAGCAGCGGCGGCAAGGTGCGCAGCGCCAGCGCCGTGGGCTGCGTCTTCTCCTGCGCGATGCCGGCCAGCCACTGGCCGCGCACGCGTTCGATGTCTTCGCTCTTGAAGGCAGGGTTGCGCACGATGTCGGCGAACAGCGCCAGCGACGGCTGCAACTGGTCGTTCAACGCATTGAGCGCCGCCGAGCACGAGTCGAGGCCGCAACCGATGCGCGTGATCGCGCCGAGGCGCTGCTTGCGCTTGGCCACTTCCACCGAGTCCAGATCCTTGGTGCTCTCGTTCATCAGCGTGGTGGTGAAGCTGGCAGTTCCGAGCTTGCGACCCTGGTCGGCGGCATAGCCCGCGTTGAACAGCAACTGCACGTGCGTCACCGGCACGGTATGACGCTGTGCCAGCACGACTTCGATGCCGTTCTTCAGTTTGCCGCGCTCCAGCGCCGGGAAGCTCAAGTCAGGGAAGGTCGCCACCTTGGGCACGCCCTGGCTGCGGTCGAGCTGGTTCTTGGCCACGCTGAAGTCCTGCTTGGCGGGCATCTTCGGCGCCGGCTTCCCATCGACCGGACCGAGCGCGACCACCTTGGCGTCTTCCTGCTCGCCGTTGAAGTCGTCGCCGGCCGGCAGCACGGTGAGCAGGTAGTCGCCATGGCTCAACCACTTGTCGGACGCGGCCTTGACGCTGGCCTGCGTGGCGGCATCGGCGCGCTGCAGGTCCTTCTTGTAGGCGCCCGGATCACCGCGATAGACCTGGCCTTCGGCCAGGATCACCGCCTTGCCGCCGAAGCCGCCGACCTTTTCCAGGCCGCGCACGAAGCCGGCGCGGTTGCCGATCTTGGCGCGCTCCAGCTCGTCGGCATTGGGGCCGTCGGCGAGGAATTTCTTCAGCTCGTCGTTGATCGCCGCTTCGACCTTGGCCGGGTCCACGCCGTCCTTCACGTCGGCCTGGATCTGGAACTGGCTGGCCAGCGCAAACGGCGAAATGCTCGCCGACACGTCGTCGACCAGCTTGTCCTGGTAGACGAGGCGCTGGTACAGGCGCGAGGTCTTGCCGCCGCCAAGCACGGTGGAGGCAAGGTCGAGCTGGATCGCATCGTCCGTGCCCAGCTGCGGCACCACCCAAGTACGATAGATGCGCGGCTGCGCCACGTGGTCGTGCTGCACGCCACGGGTGGACTTGGTGAGCGGCGTGATCCACGCCTGCTGGCGCGGCACCGGCGGGCCGGCGGGGATGTCGCCGAAGTACTTCTCGGCCTTGGCCTTGGCTTCCGCGACGGTGATGTCGCCAGCCAGCACCAGCGTGGTGTTGGCGGCGCCGTAATAATCGTGGAACCACTGCTTCACGTCCGCCAGCGAGGCGGCGTTGAGGTCCGCCATCGAGCCAATGGTGTCGTGCTGGTAGGGATGGTTGCCCGGGTAGGTGTTGGACAGGATGTTCTGGTCCACGCGGCCGTACGGGCGGTTCTCGCCCTGGCGCTTCTCGTTCTGCACCACACCGCGCTGGGTGTCGAGTTCCTTCTGGCCGATGGCGCCCAGCAGGTGACCCATGCGATCCGATTCCATCCATAGCGCCATGTCGAGTGCGGTAGTCGGCACCGTCTCGAAATAGTTGGTGCGATCAAACCAGGTGGTGCCGTTCATGTCGGTGGCGCCTGCCAGCTCGAACGGCTGGAAGTAGGTGCCCTTGTGGTTCTCCGAGCCGGAGAACATCAGGTGTTCGAACAGGTGGGCGAAGCCGGTCTTGCCCTTGGGTTCGTCGGCCGAGCCGACGTGGTACCAGATGCTCACCGCCACCACCGGCGCCTTGTGGTCCTCGTGGACCACCACGGTCAGGCCGTTGGGCAGGGTGAAACGGGTGTAGGCGATGTCGGGGACGGCGGTAGCGGCGGATTCCACCGCGGCTTGGGGTGCAGCGATCGCCGGCCAACCGGCCGAGACACTGAGCAATCCTGCGACGAGCAGGGCGAGGGGCTTTCTTGCCATCACGACACTCCTGATTGTTTTTGCTTATGAACAAAGGAGGCTAGCCACGCCTCCGGGGCTTTGGCAAATGACCAATGGCAGGGGTTTTAGTGCCCGGACCGCTGTCCGGACGACTGTCCGTCCGGCTGTCCGGCCGCGCCCGGTCGCTGTCCGCGGACAGCCATCGTGCACGGAAGGCTTTGTGCAATTTCCAACAAACACAGTCACTTGAAGGTGAATAGAGGGTTGGCACGGCGCTTGCCATATCTACCGTGCAGGACTTACCCACTTTTCATCGGAGACATGATCATGAAATTCGAAGCCTTGATGCTGCGCGGCCTGTTCGTTGCCTGCCTGCTGGTTTGTGGACTCGTGCTGGGTGCCATGGTGAACGCCTCGCCGGACGCCATCCGTCTCGCCGCTGCCGGCAGCGCCGGCCAGCTGATCGCCGCCCCGGTCGCCTGCGCGCTCCCGCCCGATGGCGTAGTCTGCCCGCGCGCCAACAACGGCTGAGCAAGGACGCTCACCGTTTGGCGGGTCGCGAGGGAGACCCGATAATGGCTGGATGCTGCATGTCATACTTTTCCGACCAGAAATACCGCCGAACACCGGCAATGCGATCAGGTTGTGCGCCAACACCGGCGCCACGCTGCACCTGATCCGGCCCCTCGGGTTCGAGCTGGACGATGCCCGTCTGCGCCGCGCAGGCCTGGACTACCACGAATACGCGCAGCTGGCCGTGCACGACGACCTCGCCAGCTGCCTCGAAGGCATCGGCCAGCCACGTGTGTTCGCCTTCTCCACCCGAGGTCGCGTCGCCCATGTCGATGCCCGCTTCACCGAAGGTGATGCCCTGCTGTTCGGCTGCGAAACCGCCGGCCTGCCCGGCGACGTGCTCGACGCGATTCCCGAGGCGCAACGCCTGCGCCTGCCGATGCGGCCCAACAGCCGCAGCCTGAATCTCTCCAACACCGTCGCCGTGGCGGTGTACGAAGCGTGGCGGCAGCTAGGTTTCACCGGCGCCGCCTGAGCCAATAACGGCCTTGTGGGAGCGCACCCTGTGCGCGACGGGGCGCCCGATTGCCCTGCTCCGGTTGGCTGTCGCTCACAGGGTGCGCTCCCACAGGAAAGGCGGGCGGCTGACAGTCATTGCGAGGCCAATCACCCTCACCCGCTACAATCCCGGGATGACCTCCTCTCCTAGCTCCCTGCTGCCCCGCCCGCTGCGCGTCCTCGCCGGCCGCGCGCTGGAAACCGCGCTCAACCACACGCTTTCACTCGACCCCGAAACGGCTGCGCGACTGTCCGCACTGGACGGCCGCAGCGTGCAGCTGCATCTGCGCGGCCCAGAACTCGCGTTGTCGGTGACCGTGGAAGGCGATCGGTTGAAGGTCGGGCCGGCCAAGGACGACAGCCACCTGCGCGTCGCCGCCACGCCGGGCAGCCTGCTCGGCATGCTTATGAAGCGCGACGATGAAGGTGTGGCGCCGGGCAAGGTGGAGATCGCCGGCGATGCCGACCTCGCGCGTCGCCTCGAAAAGCTCGCCAGCAAGTTCGCCCCCGATTTCGAAGAGGCGTTCGCGCGCACCTTCGGCGATGTGCTGGGCGTGCCGCTCGCCAAGGCCGTGCGCAACGGTCTCGCGCATGCGAAGGAAACGGCAAGCCACCTCACCACCGACACCGCCGACTGGCTGCGCGACGAGATCCGCGTTGCCGCCGCACCGGGCGAAGTGGAAGGTTTCCTCGATGGCGTGGACGAACTGCGTGAACGCAGCGAGCGCCTGGAAGCCCGCCTCGCACGCCTCGAACAGCGACTGAAGAAGGGACCCACCGCGTGACGATGCCTTTGAAGGTCGTACCGCGCGTGATGCGCGTCGCTTCCGTGCTGCTTGCCTACCGACTGGATGAACTGGTCGACGCCGCTCATCTGTTCCGTCCGCTCAAGCTCGTCCGTCCGCTGGTGGCGAAGCCGCGCGTGAACGTGGACGGCCTGTCGCGCGGCGCACGCCTGCGCCTGGCGCTCACCGAGCTCGGTCCGATCTTCGTGAAGGCCGGCCAGGTGCTGTCCACGCGCCGCGACCTGGTGCCGGCCGACATCGCCGACGAACTCGCGCAGCTGCAGGATCAGGTGCCGCCGTTCCCCGGCGCCGAGGCGCGCGCCATCATCGAGCAGGAATTGAAGGCGCCGATCACCACGCTGTACGCCGCCTTCGACGAAACACCGCTCGCTTCCGCTTCCATCGCCCAGGTGCACGCGGCGACGCTGCACGACGGCAGCGCCGTGGTGGTGAAGGTGCTGCGTCCGGGCATCGACAAGCAGATCGAGCGCGATGTGAAGCTGCTGCGGTCGCTGGGCGAACTGGCCCAGCGCTGGCATCCCAACGCCGACAAGATCCGCCCGCTCGACGTGGTCGCCGAAGTCGAGAAGATGCTGGAAAACGAGCTGGATCTGCAGCGCGAAGGCGCCAGCGCCAGCCTGCTGCGGCGCAATTTCGAGAGCGGCGTGGACATGTATGTGCCGGCCGTGCACTGGGATCTCACCGCCGCTCGCGTGCTGACGCTGGAACGTGTCTACGGGGTGAGCTGCGACGACATCGCCGCGCTGGATGCCGCGGGCGTGGATCGCAAGGCGCTTGCGGTGAAAGGCGTGCGCCTGTTCTACGAACAGGTGTTCCGCGACAACTTCTTCCACGCCGACGCGCACCCCGGCAACATCTGGGTGGACACCGCGCGCCCGGGCGAGGCGCGCTTCATCGCGCTGGATTTCGGCATCATGGGCTCGCTGCCGGAAGAAGATCAGTACTGGCTGGCGCAGAACTTCATCGCGCTGTTCGAGCGCGACTATGCGCGCATTGCGCAACTGCATGTCGACGCCGGCTGGATGCCTTCCACCGTGCGCCTGGACGAACTGACCGCTGCCGTGCGCACCGTGTGCGAGCCCTATTTCACCCGCCCGTTGTCGCAGATCTCGCTGGCGGAACTGGTGGTCAAGCTGTTCCAGACGGCGCGGCGTTACGAGCTCACGCTACAGCCGCAGCTGATCCTGCTGCAGAAGACCCTGCTCAACATCGAGGGCGTGGGCCGCATGCTCGATCCGCAGATCGACATTTGGGCCGTGGCGCACCCGGTGCTCAAGCGTATCCTGCGCGAGCGCTACAGCCCGCTCCGCACGCTGCGCGAAGTGCGCCGACGACTGCCCGAATGGTTCCACGCCGCGCCGCAGTTTCCTGAGCTGATGCGCGACGCGCTGCGCCAGGCCGCCAAGGGTGAACGGCAGCACGTGGCCGATCCGAATGAGTCGGCGCAGCGACATGAGGAGGCACTGCGTACGCGCCGTTCGCTGGCTTTCGGTCTGCTGGGCGCCAGCTTGCTGGTCGGCAGCGCGGTGTTGTGGACGCAAGCCTCCGAGCACGGCATGTGGCACGCGGCAGCCGCCGGCGTGGCAGGTTTGCTCGCCTTCGTCGCCGGTTGGCCGCGCCGCTGATCTTCTCCCGCCGTCTTCCTGCATTCACAGCGAAGGCGACACTCAAGGCGAGCAGCTAGCGCGCTCCGTGATCCAGATATGCTCGACATCCTTTACCAAGACGACGCCCTCATCGCGGTCAACAAGCCCGCCGGCCTCGCCGTGCATCGCTCCAAGATGGTCGGCAACGCCGAGGAATTCCTGATCGACGTGCTGCGCGAACAGGTAGGCGGCATCACCTATCTCGCCCATCGCCTCGACCGCGCCACCAGCGGCGTGCTTCTGGTGGCGCGATCGTCGGAGATCGCCGCTGCGCTCGGCGAGCAGTTCATGGGGCGCGACGTACACAAGCAATATCTCGCCGTCGTACGCGGCTGGCCGGAACCTGAAACCGCGGAGATCGACTATCCCCTGCCCGGCTCCCGCGAAACCGGTCCGCGTCGCGAGGCCCGCACCTCGTATCAACGACTTGCCACGGTGGAAGTGCCCATCGCGCTGGGCCGCTATCCGCAGCAGCGTTATGCCTTCGTCCTGGCCGAACCGCGTACCGGCCGCTTCCGCCAGATCCGCAAGCACATGGCACACATCCACCATCCGATCATCGGTGACTGCCAGCACGGACGCGGCGACCACAACCGCCTGTACAAGCAGTACTTCAGCTGCCACCGCATGCTGCTGCATGCGTGGCGGCTGAGCTTCGCCCATCCGGTGACGGGCGCACCCATGTGTATCGAGGCACCGCTGGACACCGCCTATAACGCTCTGCTCCAACGCTTCGGCTGGTCGCTGCCCGCGTAATGCGGCGCCGCGCCATGGCGGCATGTCACGCGGGCCCGCTAAACTTCGCATCATGCTTACCGTCAGCCGTTCCATCGTCCTGCCCGAGACCGAGCTGACCGAGCGCTTCCTGCGTGCCGACGGTCCCGGTGGCCAGCACGTCAATCGCACCGAAAGCGCCGTCGAGCTGCGCTTCGACGTGGCGCATTCGCCGTCGCTGCCCGACCCCGTGCGTGAGCGCCTGCTCGCGCGGCGCGATCGACGCCTTACCGACGACGGCGTGCTGGTCATCCAGGCACGCCGCTTTCGCGACCAGGGCCGCAACCGCGAGGATGCGCGCGAGCGATTGGTCGAGATCATTCGCAGCGCATTGATCGTTCCCAAGGCGCGCATCGCCACCAAACCCACTCGGGGCTCGCAAGAGCGCCGCCTCGCCGGCAAGCAGCAGCGAGGCAAGATCAAGCAAACGCGTTCGCGTGACTGGAGTCGTGAATGAGCACGCCGTTGCTCCCCCCTACCCCGCCCGAAGCCCCCAGGCTCAACAGTCGCTTCTGGCCGTGGCTGGCGCGTTGTCTGCTGCGCCTGTCGGGTTGGCGGCTGCTCGGCGAACTGCCCAACGTGCCGAAGCTGATCATCATCGGCGCGCCGCATTCCTCGTATTGGGATGGCGTGTGGGGCCTGCTGATCAAGATCGGCCTGGGTGCGGACATCAACATCATGATCAAGCGCGAGGTGCTGGACGGCCCGCTTGGCATCATCCTGCGCCCCATCGGCATGATTCCCATCAACCGCAGCGCCGCACTCAACGTGGTGGGCCAGATGGTGAAGCGTTTTGCCGACAAGGACCGCATGTGGCTGGGCATCACGCCCGAAGGCACGCGCAAGAAGGTCAAGCACTGGAAGTCCGGCTTCCTGCGCATCGCGCTCGAAGCGGACGTGCCGATCCAGACGGTGTTCCTCGACTATCCCACCAAGACTTTCACGCTGGGACCGGTCGTGCGCGCCACCGAGGACCACGACGCCGACATGGCGAAGATCCGCGCGCTGTTCACGCCGTATCGCGGCAAGCATCGCAACGCTTGATCGGCGCGGTCATCCATGACCACAAGGATCAAGAAGCAGCCTTCCATGGCTGCACTCGTCAACGGATGCATCTATCCATGACTGCATTTCCCGGAGCTCCTCGGTGACCTCGCTAGGCATCCAGCATTTCAGCGCATTCCTGCTCGCCTGTATCGCCCTGAACCTGACGCCAGGGCTGGACACCTTCTACATCCTCACCCGCAGTGGCCGCGAAGGCCGTGCGGTGGGCGTAGCGTCGGCGCTCGGCATCAACGCGGGATGCATCGTGCATACGCTGGCCGCGGTGCTGGGCATCTCGGCAATCCTGATGACCTCGGCGCTCGCCTTCAGCGTGCTGAAATACCTCGGCGCGGCCTACCTGGTGTGGATCGGACTGCGCATGCTGATCGCCCGCGAAGGCACACGCCAACCGACGGTAACGCGCGGCGAGGGCCTCGGTGCCGCTTTTCGCCAGGGCATGCTCACCAACGTGCTCAATCCCAAGGTGGCGCTGTTCTTCCTTGCCTTCCTGCCGCAGTTCGTGTCGATGCAGGCTGCCCATCCACAGTTCGGACTGCTGGTGCTCGGCCTGAGCTTCATCGGAACCGGCACGGCGTGGTCGATGGTGCTTGCGTTGCTGGGCGGACACATCCACCACTTGCTCACCACGCGCCCGCGTTTCGGCCAGTGGATGGACCGCGTGTGCGGCATGGTGCTGCTGGGTTTCGGCGTGAAGCTGGCGCTACAACGGCAAGGCTGAATCACACTGACACCTACTGTAGGAGCGCACCCCGTGCGCGACCGCAGCGTATGGTCGTGACTCATTTCCCGGTTTTCGCGACGCAGGTGCCGAGGTTGTCCGTGCCTATCGCGCACCAGGTGCGCTCCTACAAATAGGATCGCCACGATCAGCGCTCGGAATGGCCCGAATCGTCGTAATCGCGATGCGTCAGCAGCCCCGGGCGCACCAGGTCGACGAATGCCCTCGCCTCCGCGCTGAGAAATTTGCCCTTGCGCATCACCACGCCGTAGCTGCGCTGCGGAAAATACTGCTTCATGTTTCGGACGGCCAAACGCGACCGATCCGCGTCGGTGATGCAGATACCGGTGACGATGGAGATGCCCAAACCCATTGCGACGTATTCCTTGATCACGTCCCAACCACCGACTTCGATCGCCACGCGATACGGCACCTGCCGCTGCTGGAACACCAGGTCGACCAGCCGGTAGGTGGACAGGCGCTGCGGCGGCAGGATCAAGCCGTACGGCGATAGATCCTGCAACGTCAGATCGGCCTTGGATGCCAGCGGATGATCCAGCGGCGTGATCAGCATCGGGTCGTAGTGATACACCGGCGCCCAGGCGATGTCGTTGGGCACGTCGAGCATGGAGCCCACGGCGAAGTCCGCCTCGTCGGCGCGCAACAGCGCCAGCCCATCCTTGCCGGTGACGTTGGCGAGCTGTAGCTGCACCTCGGGGAACTGTTCGCGATATCGCCGCACCAGGTCAGGCAGCAGGTACTGGATGGTCGAGGTGCCCGCTGCCACGGTAAGCCGGCCACCCTGCAGGCCCTTCACCTTGGCCTGGAAGTCGCGATCGAGGTTTTCCCAGCCTTCGACCAGCGGGCGCGCCAGCTCGTAGAGCGCCTCGCCGGCGTCGGTGAGGTTGATGCGCCGGCGCCGGCGCTCGAGCAGGCTCACGCCCAGCTCCCGCTCCAGCGCCTGCAGCTGGAGGCTCACCGTGGGCTGAGACAGGTACAACGCCTCAGCGGCACGCGTCAGCGTGCCCAATTTGACCGTGTAGACGAAGGCTCGCATCTGCTTCTGGCGGTTGCCTTTGTAGTAGTAGCGACCGGCCTCTTCCGTCTCTCGACCACGCCCCTTCTTCCGCTTTGAAGGGCTGACGCGACCTTTTTTCGGCTTGTTCAGCCGTTTTTCTGTCTCGGACACAGCTTATGACTCAGTTATTTACGACATGTATTAGGAAACACAATATCAAAAATTGAAACATTTGCTTTGTCAAAGCAAATCTCCGTGACCTAGTGTCATCCCATCGTCATCACGGAGACCGGTCATGGCTGTCCCCAAGGAACGCGTTACCCCGCTGCCGGCCCAGGTCGAGGGATCGATCGGCCCCGGGCACAGTGCCATCCTCACCCCCGAAGCCCTCGCCTTCCTGGCCCAACTGCACCGACAGTTCGACGGCTGCCGCCGGGTGCTGCTGGCGGCTCGGTACGCCCGCCAGGTCCGTTTCGACGCCGGCGAGCTCCCCGATTTCCGGCCCGACACAGCGGCCATTCGCGAGGGCGACTGGACCGTCGCGCCCATTCCGGCGGCGCTTCGCGACCGCCGCGTGGAAATCACCGGTCCGGTCGAGCGCAAGATGATCATCAACGCGCTGAACTCGGGCGCGAAGGTGTTCATGGCCGACTTCGAGGATTCCTCGGCGCCCAGCTTCGCCAACCAGATCGACGGCCAGATCAACCTGCGCGACGCCGTGGACGGTTCGATCGAATACACCTCGCCCGAAGGCAAGCACTACCGCGTCAACGACAACCCGGCCGTGCTCATCATGCGTCCCCGCGGCTGGCATCTGCCGGAGCGCCACATCACCGTCGACGGCGAGCCGATGTCCGGCGCTTTGGTGGACTTCGGCCTGTTCGCCTTCCACAACGCCCACAAGCTCAACGCGCGCGATCTCGGCCCGTACTTCTACCTGCCCAAGCTGCAGGCGATGGAAGAAGCCGCGTTGTGGGACGAGGTGATGGCCGCGACCGAAGCCGCGCTCGAGCTGCCGCCGGAATCCATGAAGGTCACGGTGTTGATCGAAACCCTGCCGGCCGTGTTCCAGATGCACGAGATCCTGCACGCGTTGCGTGGCCGCATCGTCGGCCTCAACTGCGGCCGCTGGGATTACATCTTTTCCTACCTCAAGACTTTCCGCGCGCACCGCGACCGCCTGCTGCCGGACCGCGGCCAGGTGCAGATGACGGTGCCGTTCCTGAAGGCCTATTCGGAGCTGTTGATCCAGACCTGCCATCGCCGCGGCGCCTTCGCCATGGGCGGCATGGCAGCTCAGATTCCGATCAAGGGCAACGACGAAGCGAACGAAGCCGCATTGGCCAAGGTGCGCGCCGACAAACTCCGCGAGGCGCAGGCCGGCCACGACGGCACGTGGGTCGCACATCCGGCGCTCGTGCCGGTCGCAAGGGAAATCTTCGACAAGTACATGCCCTCACCGAACCAGCTCAACGTGGTGCGTGCCGACGTCGACGTGCAGCGCGACCAGCTGATCGCGCCGTGCAGCGGCACCATCACCCGCGCCGGCTTCGACAACAACGTGGAAGTGGCGCTGCGCTATACCGCGTCGTGGCTGGACGGGCAGGGCTGTGTGCCGATCCATCACCTGATGGAAGACGCCGCCACCGCCGAAATCGCGCGCGCTCAGTTGTGGCAGTGGCTGCATCTGGGGCCGCTGGAATTTACCGACCATGCGCCGATCGACTTCGCGCTGTTCGATCACTCGCTGACCAAGCACACGCATCGCCTGATCGAAGAGAAGGGCCCTTACGCGCACCGCGCCGAACAGGCCGCCGCCTTGCTCAGCCAACTCACGCACGCCGACGAACTCGGCGATTTCCTCACCCTCGCGGCCTACGAACAGCTCACCTGATCGCAAGCCAGTTTCTTGTGGGAGCGCACCCTGTGCGCGACAGCCCCACCAAGCGAAGCACCTCAGCGCAGCAGTTGCGCACAAGGTGCGCTCCCACAACGCAACGCATCCGCACACGCAACGGAGTCACGTCATGAAGAACACGCTTCCCACCGCCGAACAGATCGCGCTCGACTGGAAAAACAACACTCGCTGGAGCGGCATCCAGCGCAACTACAGCGCCGATGACGTGGCTCGCCTGCGCGGCACGGTGCACGTGGAACACACGCTGGCCCGGCGGGGCGCCGAACGGTTGTGGAAGTCGCTGCACAAGGAAGATTTCGTCAACGCACTCGGTGCGCTCACCGGCAACCAGGCCATGCAGCAGGTGAAGGCCGGTCTGCAGGCGATTTATCTCAGCGGCTGGCAGGTCGCCGCCGATGCAAATCTTGCCGGCGAAATGTATCCCGACCAGTCGCTGTACCCGGCCAATTCGGTGCCGCAGGTGGTGAAGCGCATCAACAACACGCTGCTGCGCGCCGATCAGTTGCATCACGCCGAAGGCGCCGACGAGATCGACTGGATGGTGCCGATCGTGGCCGACGCGGAAGCCGGCTTCGGCGGTGTGCTCAATGCGTTTGAACTGATGAAGGCAATGATCGAAGCGGGCGCTGCCGGCGTGCATTTCGAGGATCAGCTCGCCTCGGTGAAGAAGTGCGGCCACATGGGTGGCAAGGTGTTGGTGCCGACGCGCGAAGCGGTCGACAAGCTCAACGCCGCGCGCCTCGCCGCCGACGTGCTCGGCGTGCCAACGCTCATCGTCGCCCGCACCGATGCGGATGCTGCCGATCTGCTCACCTCTGACATCGACGACAACGACAAGCCGTTCATCACCGGCGAACGCACGGTGGAAGGCTTCTTCCGCGTTCGTCCCGGCATCGACCAGGCCATCAGTCGCGGGCTGGCCTATGCACCGTACGCCGATCTCGTGTGGTGCGAGACCAGCAAGCCCAACCTCGAGGAAGCGCGCAAGTTCGCCGAAGCGATTCACGCGAAGTACCCCGGGAAATTGCTGGCTTACAACTGTTCGCCCAGCTTCAACTGGAAGAAGAACCTCGACGACGCGACCATCGCCACCTTCCAGAAGGAACTGGGTGCGATGGGCTACAAGTTCCAGTTCATCACCCTGGCCGGCTTCCACAGCCTCAACTACGGCATGTTCGACCTCGCCTACGGGTATGCTCGCCGCCAGATGAGCGCGTTCGTGGAGCTGCAGGAGAAGGAGTTCGCCGCCGCCGAACGAGGCTTCACCGCGGTGAAGCACCAGCGCGAGGTCGGCACGGGCTACTTCGACGCCGTCACCCAGGCGATCCAGCAAGGCCAGTCGTCCACCACCGCGCTCAAAGGCTCCACCGAGGAGGCGCAGTTCCACGCCTCCCGTCACGCCAGTGCGGCGTGATGCGGTAATTCCCGTCGCGTGAGCCGGCATGGACGCTGGCGCGTGCGCGGGGAGCGCGGCCCTGTCCTGCGCTCCCTGCGCGCGCCGCGCAGGGAGCGCGCCTCAGTTGGCAGGCCGCAGCGGCTGTGGCGGCACCAGCGCAGTCACCAGCCAACCCGGCCGCGGCTCCAGTTCGCGCTTGACCGAAGCGATCCGCAACGCGCCTTTTTCCTCGACACCGAACAGCAGCACCGTCGTTGAACCGTACTGCTCGATGAAATGCGGCCAGTCGAACGTCGCCGTCAGCCGCGTCGACTTGATGGTCCAGCCTTCGGCCAGGCGCTCCTCGAATCGCTCATGCGTCATCGACGCGTCGAACAAAGCGGGCGCCAGCAGATGGCCACCCAGTTGTGTTCGCTCATGTTCCTGATGCGTGTCCTCGTTGAGCAATCGATACACGCGACCGCGACCGAACTCCCGCCGGTAATACACGCAGGCGAGCGCGTTACGTTCGCGATTGGCCGACATCGCCAGCAGACGTCCGATGCCCGACAGATCGAGATGGCGCTCCGCATACGTCGTCGCGGGATGGCCGTAGAACGTATGGAGACCTTCCATCCGCGCGAGGCGGATGCCCTGCCATTGCTCATCGGCCACCACCACGCGAAAGCCTGCATCCACCAGCGCCCGCGCTACCTGACGTGCCGCGTTGTCGGCGCCATAGATCAGCACGCCGGTAGGATCGGGCTCGGCGACTTTCAACCAACGCGCCAGGGGTCGCGCCGTCGCGCTCTGGAGCAGCACCGTGCCGATGATCAAAAGGAACACCAGCGGCACCAAGGTCTCCGCCCCCGGCAGGCCGAGCTCGTCCAGTCGCAACGCAAACACCGCAGACACGGCCGCCGCCACGATGCCGCGCGGCGCCACCCATCCAATCAATGCACGCTCGCGCCAGCTCAACGGACTGCCGACCGTGGCAATGGCGACGGTTACCGGACGCACGATCAGCTGCGCCACCACAAAGATCGCCACGCCGGACCACAGCACATGGCCCGGCAACGGCCAGGTCAGTCGGGCAGCGAGAAGAATGAAGAGGCTCGAGACCAGCAGGGTGGTGAGGTTTTCCTTGAAGTCGAGAATGTCGTCGATATGCACGCCGCGCATGTTGCCCAGCGCGATACCCATCACCGTCACCGTCAACAGTCCCGATTCGTGCGTGACCGCGTTGGACAGCGAAAACGCCAGCAGCACGGCGACCAGCGCCCCGTAGTTCTGCAGGTAATCGGGAATCAACTGGCGGCGCAGGAAGAACGCCAGCAGCCACGCTGCGAGCAGGCCGACCACCGTGCCGCTTGCCAGCACGGCCAGGAATACGCTGATGGTGCGGCCCTGGTGATGCGAGGCAATCGCTTCGAACACCAACACGGCGAATAGCGCACCGAGCGGATCGATCACGATGCCTTCCCAACGCAACGTATTGGCGATGCGCGTGTTGGGGCGCACGGTGCGCAACATGGGCGCGATCACGGTGGGACCGGTCACGCAGGTCAACGCGCCGAACAGCAGGGCGACCTCCCAGCTAAGGCCCGCGAGATAGCGAGCCGCGATCGCCAACAGGAACACGGCGATCACCGCGCCATAGGTCACCAGGCCACGTACTACGCTGCCGATATCGCGCAGCTCGCTGAAACGCAGGGTGAGGCTGCCCTCGAACAGGATCAGCGAGACTGCCAGTGACACGATGGGAAACAGCAACGGACCCAGTAGTCGATCGGGCTGCAATGCGCCGATCACCGGGCCCATCAGGAGGCCGGCCAGCAGCAGGAACAGAATCGCCGGCAGGCGAACTCGCCAGGCCAGCCATTGGGCGAGAAAGCCGATACCGAGCATGCTCACCAGCAACAGTCCCAGATCAGCCGCCATGCACGGTCCCTCGGCACCAGACGCGATTATCGGAGCACGCCAGCTGGGTGGCGTCCACCGTCATGTTGCTGCTGCGGAGGAATTCGAGGGAGGGCCAAACCCCGGTATCGGACGGGGGAGGGGGAGGGAGTACCGATACCGGGGTGGCAGGCTGAGTTCAATAAAGAACTAGCGGGTACAGATAATACGCCCCGGCCTCGGCAAGTCAATACCCGTCAGTTCAAAAATTCCCCGACATCCCATAAGAACGCACCCAGTACGCCATCAACCTCGCGCCCCGGCTGGCACCTCAAAACCGGCGATAGGTGAGCGCTTCGGCCAAGTGCGAGCGGTCCAGCAGCGCCGCGCCACCATCCAGATCGGCGATCGTCCGCGCGACCCGCAGGGTCCGGTGGTAGGCACGAGCCGACAGCCCCAGGCGCTCCAGCGCGGCATCGAACCAACGCCGCTCCGCCGGCCCAAGGGCGCAGTCGCGCTCCAGCTCACGCGTACTGATCTCGGCGTTCGGCCGGCCGGCACGCATCAGCGCATGCTGCCGCGCCTTGATCACCCGCGCGCGCACGGTCG
Organism: Dyella jiangningensis; assembly: GCA_000632805.1. GTDB lineage: Bacteria > Pseudomonadota > Gammaproteobacteria > Xanthomonadales > Rhodanobacteraceae > Dyella > Dyella jiangningensis. The sequence goes on from CP007444.1 coordinate 4,173,577, forward strand.
CCGAATCCTCGTCGTTCGCGCCGCGCGGCGCGCCCAGCTCACCCAGCGGCACCCTCGGCACCTCGACACCGAGATCGATGCGATCCAGCAGCGGCCCGGAAATACGCGCCCGGTAGCGCTGCACCTGGTCGGGCGTGCAGTTGCACGAATGGCGCGGGTCGCCGGCATAACCGCAGGGACACGGATTCATCGCCGCGACCAGCTGGAACTGGGCAGGAAAGGTGGATTGCCGCGCGGCGCGCGACACTACGATATGGCCCGACTCCATCGGTTCGCGCAGCACATCGAGCACGTGCCGGCCAAACTCCGGCAGTTCATCGAGAAACAGTACGCCATTGTGGGCCAGCGAGATCTCACCGGGCCGAGGCAACGCGCCGCCGCCCACCAGCGCCACAGCCGAGGCGGTGTGGTGGGGTGCGCGGAACGGTCGTCGTCGCCAGTACTGGGGATCGACGGCCTGGCCTGCGACCGAAAGCACGGCGCAGGTTTCCAGGGCCTCCGACTCGGTCATCGGCGGAAGAATGCCCGGCAGGCGCTCCGCCAGCATGGTCTTGCCGGTTCCCGGCGGGCCGCTCAGCAAGAGGTGATGTCCGCCGGTGGCGGCGATTTCCAGGGCACGACGCGCCTGCAGCTGGCCACGCACGTCGGCGAGATCGGGACCTACGCCATCACTGCCGGGTGGCGGTGGATCGGTAGGCAGACCCAGGTCCTGCGCGCCGCGCAGCCAGCCGCACACTTCGGCCAGCGTATCGGCGACCAGCACATCGGCATCGGAAACCAGGGCAGCTTCTGCCGCGTTGGCGCGAGGTACCACCACCCGACGGCCACGTGCCCGCGCCCGCAACAGCGCGGGCAGAACACCGGATACGCCGCGCAGCGCGCCGGACAGCGCCAGCTCGCCGAGGAATTCGCAATCGTCGAGCTTTTCCCTCGGCACCTGACCGCCGGCAGCCAGGATGCCGAGCGCGATCGCCAGATCGAAGCGGCCGCCGTCCTTGGGCAGCTCCGCTGGCGCCAGGTTCACGGTGACCCGGCGGTTGGGATATTCGAACGACGTGTTCTGGATGGCGACGCGCACGCGGTCGCGCGCCTCGCGCACGGCCGCTTCAGGTAAGCCAACGATATTTGTGCCCGGCAGGCCGCCGGACAGATGTACCTCGACCATCACCTGGGGCGCAGCCACACCTTCCTGGGCACGGCTGAGCGTGACGGCAAGACTCATACGGAGCGGATGTCGGAGTGGCTGCCAAGCTGAAACACGGAGCGACTCCCTCGCGCAGCCAGCGGTGAAAATAGCCGCCCCCGACCGTTCTCGGGGTGAGGGTGACAGATCGGGGGCGGCTCCCGGGACGTGGGCCGCGCTACGCCCCGTCAGGTGGCAGCACTGGCCTCGAGTTCTGCGATTCGCTTTTCCAGAGCCTCGACCTTGGCGCGCGTACGCGCCAAAAGCTGCGTCTGGACTTCAAACTCCTCGCGGGTGACTAGGTCGAGGCGGCGCAATCCCTGCGCCAGGACATCGCCGAAGTTGGTGCGCAGATCCTGGTGCGCCTGGGCCAATCCTGTTGGAACCAACGAAACTAGACGCTGGGCAAGTTGATCGATGTCCTGCCTATCCATCATGGATAGCACCTCGAACTTGTCGGAACTAAGTGTAGATTCATGTCTTTAAACGCCACCATCGGCCTGCTCCGCTTCATTGTGTAGGCATTGTCCTACATGGAACCCACCCAGGCGACAGCTGCCGGGGCGGACAGGCAAAATGCCCCATCACGGCCGAATGCCGGACAACCCACGATTTCGAGGAAGACCCATGAAGCTGGTCGTAGCGATCATCAAGCCCTTCAAGCTGGACGATGTCCGCGAGGCGCTGGCCGAAGTGGGGGTCCAGGGCATCACCGTGACCGAGGTAAAGGGGTTCGGCCGCCAGAAGGGGCACACCGAGCTGTACCGCGGCGCGGAGTACGTGGTCGACTTCCTGCCCAAGATCAAGCTGGAGGTCGCCGTGGGGGACGAGCAGCTCGACCGCGTGGTGGAAGCCATCCAGCAGTCTGCGCGCACCGGCAAGATCGGCGACGGGAAGATCTTCGTCACGTCGCTGGAGCAGGTGATCCGCATCCGCACCGGCGAGCTGGACAGCGACGCGCTCTGAATCGGCTTACGCCACAGCCTGCGCGCGCTCGAAGCGGCGGTGATGCACCAGCAGGCCGGTGAAGTAGCAAAGGTAATAGCCAATGATGAGGCCGAAGATGGCCAGCGTCAGGGGGCTGTTGCCGAAGGCGGGCGCCGAGTGTGCCATGGCCGGATCCTGCAGCTGCGGCATGACCACGATGAAGCGCCAGGCCAGGCGCCCCACCAGCAGTACGGTGAGGATGCCGCCGATCCAGGCGTTCGGGAGATAGAGGTCGTGGCCGCCGGCGTCGCGTTCAAAGCGCGTAAGCCGAAGGCCGATCGTGCCCAGTGCGGCGCCGAGCAGTGCGCCGCCGAACAGGCCCTCCAGCAAGCGCGGATTGTGCAGGCCACCCAGCGCGATCAGGCCGCCAATCAGGCTGAGAAACGCGATGCGCGCGATCATTCGCTTGCGCCGAACCGGCTGCCGCCCGAAGCTGCCGCGGACGCGGCGCCAGATGCCGAAGGCCATCAGCGGAATCATCAGCGCATAGATCATGTTCGGGGTCATGCCGGTATCTCGCGTTGGAATGACGGGAGCTTACCGATGGGCCCCTGCGCCGGCGACTGACGCGGCGCAGCCATCGCGGATGACGCCTGTCACCCGCGATGCCTTCTTGACTGTTTACTTGGCCTTGCCCTGGTTGGCCACCGCGGCCATCTTCGCGGCGATCGCGTCGGCATCGCCCAGGTAATAGTGGCGGATCGGCTTCAGCTCGGCGTCGAACTCGTACACCAGCGGCACGCCGTTGGGGATGTTGAGCTCGACGATGGCCTCTTCGGACATGTTGTCCAGGTACTTCACCAGCGCGCGCAGCGAGTTGCCGTGCGCTGCCACGACCACACGCTGACCCGAGCGGACCGCCGGCGCCAGCACGTCATGCCAATAGGGAAGCACTCGTTCCACCGTGTCCTTCAGGCACTCGGTGTCGGGAATCATCGAGGGATCGAGATTCGCATAACGCGGGTCGTGCACCGATTCGTTGCTGGCGCGATCAAGCGGCGGCGGCGGGATGTCGTAGCTGCGACGCCAGACCTTGACCTGATCCTCGCCATACTTGGCAGCCGTTTCGGCCTTGTTGAGGCCGGTGAGACCGCCGTAGTGACGTTCGTTGAGGCGCCAGTCGGTGACGACGGGCAGCCACATCTGGTCCATCGCATCCAGCACGCCCCACAGGGTGCGCACGGCGCGCTTCAGCACGGAGGTATGCGCGATATCGAAGGCGTAGCCTTCGGCCTTCAGCAGGCGACCCGCCTCAACGGCTTCGGCCATACCCTGTTCGGTGAGGTCCACGTCGGCCCAACCGCTGAAACGGTTGTCGAGGTTCCATTGGGACTGGCCGTGACGGATGAGTACGAGCTTGTACATGGCGGGAATTCGCGGCGAGAAACCTGGCATGGTGAGGCCGTGCCCCGAACTCGTCAAATCGGCCGCCCCTGTCGAAGGTCATGCTAAACCCCCGGCGGTGCAGGTGCATCCTAATGAGGGTCAATACCTCATGGAGTTCGTCATGCATCGCCATCTGCTAGCCCTCGCCCTTGCCCTCGCGCTGCCCCTGGTCGCGCAGGCAGCCGACAACGATATCGACAAGATCAATGGCGCCGCTCGCGTCGAAGCCGGCCAGCATGCGGGCAACGTGAGCACGGTGAATGGCTCGGTACATGTCGGCGACAACGCCGTCATCCAGAAGGCCAGCACCGTGAACGGCTCGGTGGAGCTGGGCGATCACGTGCAGGCAACCGCGGCGGACACCGTCAATGGCGCCATCACCGTAGGCGCATCCAGCCGCGTGAGCGGTGCGGTGACCACGACCAACGGCGGCATCCACCTCCAGAAGGGCGCCGACGTGACCGGCAAGGCCGGTACCGTCAACGGTGGCATCAATCTCGATGCGGCGCACGTCGGCGGCGGCATCTCCACCGTCAGCGGCGACATCACGGTCGGCGCCAATTCGCGCGTGGAAGGCGGCATCCTGGTCGACCGACCCGGGATGTTCCACTTCAGCAGCAACAGCCGCCTGCCTCACGTGATGATCGGACCGCACGCCGTGGTGCAGGGCACGCTGGAGTTCCGCCGCGAGGTGGTGCTGCAGGTGAGCGACACGGCGCAGATCGGCCCGGTGAAGGGCGCGACGCCGGTGAAATTCAGCGGCGACATGCCGACGAACTAAGCGGCACCACGGGTTCGACTTCCCAGCGAAGACTGGCGTCCTGCGGCTTCATCCCCCAGGGCCGCCGGATTCCGGTCTTGGCTGGGAAGGCGAGCCGCGCGACCCGTCGTTACACCCAGTCGCGCGGCTTGAGGTAATCGTTGAGCCGCGCCTCGGCCGACCCGGCTTCGGGCTGGTAGGCGTACTCGAAACGCACGCGCGGCGGCAGGCTCATCAGGATGGATTCGGTGCGCCCGCCCGACTGCAGGCCGAACAGCGTGCCGCGGTCGTACACCAGGTTGAATTCCACATAGCGCCCGCGGCGATAGAGCTGGAATTCGCGTTCGCGCTCGCCGTAGGGCGTGTCCTTGCGGCGCCCGACGATCGGCAGGTACGCGTCGAGGAAACCCTGGCCGACATCGCGCGTGAAGGCGAAGCAGCGCTCGAAACCGCCTTCATTCAGATCGTCGTAGAACAGGCCGCCGACGCCACGGGTCTCGCTGCGGTGCTTGAGATAGAAGTACTCGTCGCACCATTTCTTGTAGCGCGGATAGACCTCGTCGCCATAGGGCTTGCACAGGTCACGCGCGACGGTGTGCCAGTGCACCACATCTTCGTCATGCGGATAGAACGGCGTGAGATCGAAGCCGCCGCCGAACCACCACACCGGGTCGACGCCGTCCTTGCTCGCTTCGAAGTAGCGCACGTTGGCATGCGTGGTGGGTATGTTCGGATTGCGCGGATGCAACACCAGCGACACGCCGGTGGCAATGAAGCTGCCGCCGGCGAGATCCGGGCGATGCGCCGTGGCGCTGGGTGGCAACTGGTGGCCGTGGACGCGCGAGAAATTGACACCGGCCTGCTCGAAGATCGCGCCATCGCGCAGTACGCGCGTGCGTCCGCCGCCACCGGCTGGACGCGTCCACGCGTCTTCCTCGAAACGTGCCTTGCCATCGAGCTGTTCGATGGCGGCGCAGATGCGATCCTGCAGCTCGCGCAGGAAGGTTTCGGCTTGGTCGGCTTGCTGGCTCATCACGTCACTCGTGCTCGATCGAGAGCCGCAAGCTTAGCAAGCATGGAAGGCAGGCCTCTGCGGCGAGGGGTCGCGTGTGGGCCTCGTGCAGCGGACGGCGGATGTTTTCTTTGCGAGAGCACGCGTGTACGCGACAGCCCGGGGAGAAATTCATGACGTGCCGCGGTCGCGCACTGGGTGCACTCCTGCAACGAGCGCAGCCGCAGGATTCAGCTTACGCGTCTGGCCATGCGCTGGTGGCCGATCAGCCGCGCCCAGCGCACGCCGATGTCGATCCACATCAGGTAGCCCGACTCGGTGAGCAGGCGGACCAGGTAGCGGCGGCTGAGTTCGAACGCCGGCTCAGCGGCGACGACGACGCTGTCGAATCCCAGGCGCCGCGCCAGCAGCTGGCAGCGCGCCAGGTGGTAGCGGCTGCTCACCAGCGCCACCGGCGGCAACACCTGCATCACCGGGCCGTCTTCCTGCAGCAGGCTGCGCGCGTGCCGCAGGTTCTCCAGCGAATCGATGGATGCCTGTTCAAGCTGCAGGACGATGCCGGGCGGCAGTTCGCGATCGGCCAGCCAGGCCCTGCCCGCAGCGGCCTCGCTGACGCTACCGCCACTGCGGCCACCGAGTAGCAGCACGTGGTCGGTCATGTCAGCGCGCATCAACGCCAGCGCCCGTCCGAGGCGCAGCTGGTAGTCCGTTTCGGGTTGGTCGCGCACCAGCCGGCGGCCGAACACGAGCACCGTCATCGGCCGTGACAGGGTCAGCGGGCTGCGCGCCGCCACGTGCCACACGTGCAACAGATACCCGACCCAGACCAGACCCAGGCTCAACACCAGCGCCACCAGCACGACCGCAGCCGCATGCAACACATCGCCATCGCTCAGATAGCGCCAGGGGCCACGCTTGAGTGGAGCAACAGAGGACAAGACGGGCAGGGCAGGTGAGGGCTGGTAGATAGGGCAGGTAGATAGGGCAGTGTGCGCAGCGGGCTCTTCCTGCGCAATCGGTTCCATGGGCAAGATGAACGCCGCTTCGACCGTTCCCGCGGCGGGCTAGGCAATGCGCCGGGTGCTGGTTACGCTGGCGTGATGCCAGTACCGATCCAACCCCTGGCCGTCAGCGCCTACACGGCTACTTCGGCGCTGGGCCACGGCTTAGAGAACCACCTTGTCGCCCTGTCCGCCACGCGCGGCGGCCTGCGCCCCAACGATTTCAGCAGCGCGCCCCTGGCGTGCTGGATCGGCCGTGTCGAAGGCGTCGAAGACGCCGCCCTGCCCGCCGCACATGCCGTATGGGAATGCCGCAACAACCGCCTGGCCTGGCTCGGCCTGAGGCAGGATGGCTTCCTGGAGCGGGCCCTGGACGTCCGCCAACGCTACGGCGCGGCGCGTGTCGCGCTGGTGCTCGGCACGTCCACCGCCAGCATCGGAGCCACCGAAGAGGCCTATCGGCGTCTCGACGACGAGGGCCGGATGCCGCCGGACCTGCGCCGCCCGCTGATCCACGCGCCCCACTCCCTCGCCGGTTTCGTCGCCGAAGCGCTGGGCCTGGAAGGCCCCTGCATCACCGTGTCCACCGCCTGCTCATCCAGTGCGAAGGTATTCGCCCATGCCGAGCGCCTGATCCGGCTTGGCCTGGCGGACGCGGCGGTGGTCGGCGGCGTGGACACCCTGTGCGACAGCGTGCTGTTCGGCTTCAACGCGCTGGAGCTGGTATCGCCCGAACCGTGCCGTCCGTTCGATCAGGCTCGCCGCGGCATCTCCATCGGCGAGGCCGCCGGCTTCGCGTTGCTGGAACGCACGGGCATGGCGCCTCAAGCGCCCCGGCTGCTCGGCTATGGCGAATCGAGCGACGCCCACCACATGTCGACGCCGCACCCGGAGGGCCTGGGCGCCGAGCTGGCGCTGCGCGATGCATTGGCGCGCGCCAACCTGCACGCAGACCAGGTCGATTACATCAACCTGCACGGCACGGCCAGCCTCAAGAACGATGAGGTGGAAGCGGCGCTGGTCACCCGCGCGTTTCCGACCACGACGCGAGCAAGCTCCACCAAGGGTTTCACCGGCCATACGCTCGGCGCGGCCGGCATTCTCGAAGCAGCGGTCGCACTGCAGGCGATCAAGCACGCAGTGGTGCCAGCTAACCTGGGCTGCACCGCGCCCGATGCTGCATGCGGTCCTCAGTTCGCCTGGGAAATGGAGCAACGCAGCGTTGACGTGGCCGTCAGCAACTCGTTCGGCTTCGGCGGCAACAATGCCTGCCTGGTCTTTGGACGAGCACCTGCATGAGCGCGCTACAGGTATACGTTGAGGGCATCGGCCTGTGGTCGGCGACGCTGGCGGACTTTGCCTCGCTGAAGGCCCAGGAGCGCGGCGAAACCGTCGTCCCTCCTCCCTCCAGGCCAGCCGCCACCACGCTGCCCGCCAACGAACGCCGACGCGCGCCGGAAAGCGTACTGCTCGCCGTCGAAGTAGCCGGTCAGGCCGTGGCAATGAGCGGCCTTGCCGCCGCAGAGCTGCCATGCGTCTTCAGTTCGGCCTACGGCGATCAGCTGATTTCCGATTACATGTGCACGACCCTGGCACACGCGCCAACCGAACTGTCGCCCACGCGTTTCCATAACTCGGTACACAACGCGCCCGCCGGCTACTGGACGATCGCCACCGGTTGCCACGCGCCCTCGAGCGCGATCACCGCCGGCCACGCCAGTTTCGGTGCAGGCCTGCTCGAAGCGGCCACGCTGTGCGCCACCGAGCACCAGCCCGTGCTGCTGGTCTGCAGCGATATCGCTGGCCATGGACCGCTGGGCGAGATGAGTGGCACGCATACCTCGTTCGGCTGCGCGCTGGTGCTGTCGCCGCGGCAGGACGAACGCAGTCTTGCGCGGCTGGACCTCATGCTCGAGCCGCATGCGGGTTCCATGCTGCACCCCGCGCCGCGTACCGGTGCGTGGCAGGAAGCCAACCCGATGGCCTCGGCGGCGTGGCCGCTGATGCAGAATCTGGCTCGTGGCGACGGTGAGTGCACGGTAGCCGCCGCCGAAACGTTAGCCTTGCGCATTGTCATGGAGACCGCTGCTTGAACACATCCGATGTCCGCTGGTGCGTGCTGATCCCCTGCCTCAACGAGGAGGCGGCGATTGGCGGCGTCGTGCAATCGGTATTGGATCTGGGCGCGCCGGTCATCGTGGTCGATGACGGTTCCGACGATCGCACGCCCGACATCGTCGGTGCCCTGCCGGTAACGCTGCTGCGCCACGCGCAGCGCCGCGGCAAGGGAGAGGCTTTGCGCACGGGTTTTCGCGAGGCCCTGCGCCAGGGCTACGGCGCCGTGCTCACCATGGATGGCGACGGGCAACACCTTGCCAGCGACATCCCGCGCATCGTGGCGGCGGCGAAGCGGTATCCGAATCACATCGTGATCGGCGCGCGCCTGCTCGACCGCGAACAGCAACCCAAGGGCCGGCGTCGCGCCAACGCAGTGGCCGACTGGGGCATCTCGTGGGCCTGCGCCCAGCCCGTCGCCGATACGCAGAGCGGCCAGCGCTGGTATCCGCGCGCCGCGCTCGACCTGGTCGACCTGCCCGCGGAGAACTTCGTGTTCGAGGCGGCCATCCTCATTGCCGCCACGCGCGAGCGCGGACTGGACGTCGTATCAGTACCGATCGCGTCGCGCTACCAGGGCGAGTTCCGCATCAGCCACTTCAGCCCGGTGCGCGACGTCACGCGCATCACCCTCTATACGGTCGGCCAGGTCTTTCGCCACGGCGATGTCATGGCGAGTTATCGCCGTTCGCGCGCTTCGCGGCCGATTGTGTTCGACGCCGCAGTGACAGGTTAATCCGCGCGACACTTCGGCGGCTAGGCTACGCCATGCCGCCGTTGACGCCGATGACCTGACCGTTGATGTACCCGGCCGCATTTGAACACAGGAAGGCCACCAGCGCCGCCACTTCCTCGGGCTTGCCCGCGCGCTGCGCGGGAACGATCTCACGGATGCGTTCGGGTGGAAAATCCTCGCCGATCATGCGCCCTTCGATCACGCCGGGCGCGACCACGTTGGCCGTGATGCCACGCGACGCCATTTCGCGCGCAAGCGAACGCGTAGCACCGTGCAGGGCCGACTTCGCCGCCGCGTAATTCGCCTGCCCGCGATTGCCCAGCTGCGCGGCCACCGAGCTGACCGACACGATGCGACCAAAACGAGCGCGCGCCATGGGCAACAGCAGCGGCTGGGTGACGTGGAAGAAGCCATGCAGCGAGACGTCGATCACTCGTCGCCATGCGTCTTCCGAGAGACCTGCCAGCGGACCGTCGGCGTGCACGCCCGCGTTGTTGACCACGGCGTGGATGGTGCCATCGGCCAGCAAGGACTCGATCGCCTGGCGCGTGGCGTCGGCATCGGTGACGTCGAAGGCAACGGACTGCGCACTGCCACCCGCGTCGCGGATGGCAGCCGCGACGTCATCGGCACGTCCAAGTGATGCGTTCGCGTGCACGACCACGTGATAACCGCCTTGCGCCAGCGCCTGGCAGATGGCGCCGCCAAGATCGCCGCTGCCGCCCGTGACCAGGGCACGTCGTGAAGCATGGGCGTGCGACATGAATGACCTCGCTCTCAGGAACCGGAATGGATGACCGCCGCGCGACCGGATGCCAGCAGACGACCACGCTGCTCCACGCGAAACGCATACTGCGCCCCGGCGTCATCGGCGTACAGGCATTCGGCATGGACGTCCAGATGGCCGCCGGCGGCATCGACATATTCCACCGCCAGCATCACGTCGCGAAGACTCACGAGCCGGCCTGGCCGCGCCTCGGTCACACCGCGCTCGCGCGCCCGCAATGCACCGTGCACCGCCATGGCCTGCGCGCCGTATTCGGCCAGGTGCACCGCGTGCAAACCGTATTCGCCGCGCAACGGGTGATTGGCGTCCGCATGGCTCTCGCTGATCGCGTGGATGCTGACATCGTCCCATGCAAGCACGGCGTCGAGCAGGCACATGGTGCCCTGATGAGGAATGAGGTGCGCCCAGTCAGTCTTGGCGAGCATGCGGAGCCATCAGGATCGAGAGACAGAAATGGAACGCCACGCCCAGGCTTACCGTGAGACCAATGGCGCGCAAGACCGGGATGGAGCTCCACGCCAGCAGGCCGAACACGAGTAGCGCAGACGCCACGCACACCAGCGTGGCGTGGAGCGTGCGCCGCTGTTCGGCGGCATCGCCGGTGTCGCGCTCAAAGAACAGCGCATAGTGCAGGCCCAGGCCGGCCGCGAGTATCAGCGCCACCAGATGGAACAGCGAGATTTCCACCCCTGCCGCACGCTCGACCGCCAGCACCAGGAATGTCGCCAGTGTCATCGGCGCCAGCACGTGCCATGCGCGACGCAGACTGCGCAGTGCCAAGGTGATCGCCACCACCAGCAGCAGCGTCGCTGCGAACAGCGCATGGAGGATGCGCGTTCGGTAGGAGACCACCATCGATTCGGCGGTCTCCTTGAGATCGAGCAGGCGCACTGCGCCGTGACCGTACTGAGCAAGCGTCTGCAGCGCAGCAACGTCGTGCACGCCGCTGAGCGTGCCCAGGCCGATCCAATGATCGCCGCGCGACATCAGCATCGCGGCGACGCGCTGGCCGAGCGGCGAAGCGGCAAAGTGCTCCTCGGTGAGCAACGGCAACGCGCGTGCCTTCTGCACGTCGTCCACGAACGGCGCGAACAGTCCCGCCTGGAACGGCATGCCTTGCCCGGCCGCGGCCAAGGCGCGCTCGAGCGTCGCACGATCCGGCAACCGCTGCTGGCGGGCACGCTGCAGGGCCTCGCTGGGCAGGTAGCGCGAAGGAAGCTCGATTGCATCGACGGCGTGCCTGGCGACCAAGGCGTCCGCGGCGGGCTGCAGACGTTCGGACAAGGCGAGCACGCCTTGTTCGTCGCGCGCCTCCAGCACCAATAGATAGCGCACGTCCGGCGCGCCCAACGCTTCGCGCAGGCGAGCGTCCTCACGCAGGAGGTCCCGCGGCAAGGGCGTCAGCGCCGAGAGGTCGTTCTGCCAGAACGAACCACGCGCGAATACCAGCATCAGGATAGTGGCAGCGGCCACCAGCAAGGGAATCCAGCGCGGCCGCGGCAGGGCATCCGCCCAGCGTCGCGCGCGCACCAGCCAGCCCATGTCCGCCACATCATGCACGCGCTCAGGCAGCAGATGCGGCAGCAGATAACGCGTGCTGAATCCCGCGACCAGCAGGCCGGTGATGGTAAACACCGCCAACTGCTTGAGACCGTTCACGCCGGATGCGTAGAAGGCCACGTAGGCAATGCAGGCCGATGCGATGGCGGTGAGCAGCAAAGGCCACAGGTCGCGCACGCTTTGGAGCGCGTTTTCACCGGCGCGCCGGTGACTGAGCACGCGAATCGGGTATTCCTGCGCGACACCAAGCAAGGTGAAACCGAAGGCGAGCGTAATGCCATGCACCTGCGGAAACAGCACGACCAGGGCCGCGATACCGGCGAGCGCCGCGCTGGCGATCGGCAGGGCCGACAACAGCAGCGAGCCGACGCTGCGATAGGCCAGCAGCAACAACACGATGAAACCCACGGTGGAAATGCGGCCGATCCACTCGGCCTGCCCGCGCGTCTGCGCGTTGGCGATCACGCTGAAGTAACCCGGACCGCTGACCTGCAATGAAGCGCCGTCGTGCCCCGGCAGATGCTCGAATGCCTCGCGAATGCCGCTGATCGCCGTCGCCTGTGCATCGGGGTCGAAGCCCGCGGCATGCGTCTGCACGAGGAGCAACGCTTCGTTCTTCGGGGAGAACCACACGCCCTCGCGCACCTCGGGCGACTTCGGCGGCGTCCAGCGCTCGGCCAGCTTCAGCACTTCCAGCGTCGGGTCGCGTGGCAACAAGCCTTTCAGCAGGCCTGCAGCCGGGGAGGACAGATCCTCCAGCCGTTGTTCGAGTTCATCGCGAAGAAACGCTGCGTCCATCGCCTGCGCATCGAGCGTGGGCGACAACAGGTAGCGATACGGCAGCAACGACTCGTCGAGCGAGCCGATATCGAAGCTGCCGTTGAGCACCTGGCTGTAGCGCGCATCTTTCCGCAACGACACGGCCAGTTGCTGGCTCAATGTCGCCAGCTGTTCGTCGGGCTTGCCGGCGATGGCGAGCAGCAGCAGGCGCGAACCGGGGCCTTCGCCTACCTGTTCCATCAACAGGCGCTGGTCCGGCGTGGTCGGCGCGGGCATGAAACTGCGCAGGTCGGTACTGACGCGCAGGCGTTGCGCGACAACCACGCCCAAAGCGGCAAGCGCCATGACCCACACCGCCAGCAGGATCCACCGACCGCGTGGCCGCATGCCTAGCTGCCCCGGCAAAGCGCGGCGAGCGCGTCGCGGGTGGGCGTCGCCGGCATCTTCGCGGCAAGGTTGCCCAGCAGATCGACCGCGAGGTCACCATCGGCCTCCTGCATGCGCATGCAACGCGGCTCGTTGCCGGCGCCGTCGATCTCGATGCGGCTGACCGTGCGCACGAGCTTGGGATCGCGCGGCGTGAGCGTGAGCGTCCAACGCCGCGCATCGTCGCCGCTGTACTGGATGGCGAAGGCCTGCTCCAGGCGCGTGGCGTCACCGCCGAGCATGGCGACGAAGCTGTCGAGCAGGATCTGCAGCTGCGGTGCGCGCTTTAGCGAGAAACGGCGCGGGTCACGTCCCTCGCGCTCCTGGCTCACTTCACCGTCGGCGATCGTCGAAACCTCGCGATTGGGATGCTCCACGCGTCGCTCGAGGCGGTCTCCGCCCAGCCACGCCAATTCGCCGGATACGACCAAGGGCTGGTCCAGCATCTTCATGAAGCGCGCTTCGGCAAACGGCGTGCGCGCGGGTGCAGGACGGCCCAACGAGGCCACCAGTGCGCGCGCAGTTGCGGCTTCCTCAGGCGCCGACGCGTTCGCGCACAGCGACAGCGTCAGGCCGCACAGCAGTAGCCACGTCTTGCTGCCAGAAATCATAGAAGTTGAACCAGTTGTAGGGAGCTACGTGCACGTAGTGTTCCACGCGGCCAGCGTAGCGGGCTATCCAGGCGTCCAGCGCATTGGCGCGATCCTGGCGCGGGATGTCCACCCGATCGGCGAAGTGTTCGAAGATCAGGCGGTAACGATTGCCGCCTTCGTACAGGCCAAAGCACAACATCACCGGCACGCGCAGCGAGTGGGCGACCAGCCACGGCCCGATGGGGAACGGTGCCGGCTCGCCGAGGAAGGGCGTGCGGCGCAGCACTTCATGCTCGCGTCCGCGATCGGCCAGCAACGCCACCATCGCGCCCTTGTCGCAGGCCTCGGCCATGGCGAGCGTGATCGAGGCACCGCCGAGCGACGCGTCGATCACGTTGGCGCCGATGTCCGGCGCGAGCGCCTCCAGCAGCTCCGTCATGTCCGGCGTCTTCTGCTTGTCCAGCACCACGCGCAGCGGAATGTCGGGACGGCGCAGGCTGAGCGCGCGAAGCGCCTCGAAGCTGCCCTGGTGCGAACCCATCAGCAGCAGACCGCGACCTTTCGCCAAGGTGGACTCGAGTTCGTCCAGGCCTTCCACCGCGATATCGAAACCCTTCTCGCCGCGCGCGAGCAGGAAGATGCGATCGAGCGTGATGGCGGCGAAGGCATGAAGGTGCTTCATCACCTGCCACGCGCTCACCGGCTTGCCCAGCACGCGTTCGAGAAAGCTGCGCGACGCTTCGCGCTCGGGCCGGCGACGGCAGTAGAAATACAGCGTGATCGGATAGAGGACCAGGCGAGCGAGCGGCCGTCCTCCATGCAGCGCCACCGTGCGGATCAACCACAGGGCGAAGCGTCCGCCGCCCTCGGGGCGGCTCTGCCAGTGTTCGCTCATGCCGCGCCCTCGACGGTGCCGCGCGCGAGCAGTTCCGCGTCGCGCCGGATCTCGAAGCGCACGCGGCCGTTGATGTCCGTCAGCGTGAGCTGTGCGTGCTGCTGTGGCAGCAGCGGGGCCATGAACTTGGCATCCTGCACGCGCGCCAGACGCTCGCCGCGCCAAGCCTGCAAGGCCAGCGCGACCTGTTCCAGCAGCATGACGCCGGGCACCAGAGGCGAGCCCGGAAAATGCCCGGGCAGGCTCGGATGATCGGCCGGCACCAGAAATTCGCGATGAAACGCGGCGTGGCTCATGGCGATGCCGGATCCTGGCCACGCACCAGTTGCGGCCAGCGCGCCGCGACGCCGAGAGCCAGCTCGTGCAGGCGCGGATGGGTGAGATGGCGCAGATGCCAACGGCGATAGACGTGTTCGAGCAGGAAGGCGGCCGCGATCACCGCATAGCCGCCGACATGCACATAGGTCTGCGCCCATTCGGCCGGTATCCGCCATGGCGAGGCGATGCCCAGCGAGGCCAACAGTCCGCCCGGCTCGGCGCAGAGCAACAGGACGGCGAGTAGGGTGGCTTGAGTCGTCGCCAACAATGTCCAGAACCAGGTCAGCTGGCGCGCATACCGCATCAGGCCGGGCATCTGTAGGCGCTCGGGCCCTTCCACCGCCTCGATGAACCGCGCGATCAACGGCGTCGAACCGATGCGGAGGCTGCGCCCGAACACCGAGGCGACCAGCACGTTGATGGCGATGGGCACGCACGCCAGCAGCATCCCCACGTAGCCGCGCATCCACAGCCAACCCATCGCGCAGGACGTCAGCGTCCAGACCACCCACGCGCCGAGGCGGCGCGCCGCCAGGGCCGGCGCCATCAGCAAGGTGAGCAGAAGCGCGCACGCGGCGAGCGAAAAGCCCTGTCGGTGCGTGAGCACGCCAGCCATCGCCAGCACCGGGTAGCCAAGCATCAGCGGCAGCCAGCGCCGCGACGAGGACTTCGATGGAATGGCGGGAGCCGGGGACATGCGTGATGGGGCCTGTTCGCTGGACGTCATGGCGACGGCACCAGTGTGCCGCGCGACGATGACATCATGCCCGACGGCGGTTAAACGGCGCGGTGCCGTTCGACATGCTCGGAAAGCATGCGCAGGCTGGAAAAGATCTGGCGGTTTTCCGGATTGTCCGAGCGCAACTGGAAGCCGTAGCGCTTGGACACGGCCAGCGCGATCTCCAGCGCGTCGATGGAATCGAGGCCCAGATCGCCGCCGAACAGGGGGGCATCAGGGTCGATCTGCTCGGCTGACACGGTCTCCAGGTTGAGGCTTTCCACGATCAATGTGGCCAGTTCGTGTTGTGCGGTGCTCTGCTCGACCATGCCCGATTCCGTACCCTTTCAAGCGCCTCTCCCCCGGAGGCGGCGACCGGCGAGTGTAACATAGCGACCCCGATTGCCCGGCTTGTTTCCCATGGTTCAGGGTTGTGAAAACGTCAAGCCTGCGCTGCGCCGCGCGCCGCAGGTGTCCTATCGCCACGACAAACCCGAGGCCGTGCTGGGCGAGCCCGGCACGCTGGCGGTGTTCGGGTTTGGCACCGGCGCCGCCCGCAGCGAGGATCCGCGCTGGCTGGGCGTGGATCTGGAAGGCATCGACGCTCCGGTGCCGGTCGAGATCTGGCAGGTGGCCGGCACGGTCAGTCAGGGGCGCGAGGGAGACGTCCAATGGTCGGCTGGCGATGGCTGGCTGTTCGCGGCGATCACGCTGGACGAGAACAACCATGGCGGCCCCCGCGATACCGCGCACGAGGCGTACGGGCAGCTGTGCCGCTTCGTAGCCGGGCGCCGCGAGCGGCACGTGCAACGCATCTGGAACTACCTGAGCGACATCAACGAGGGCGAAGGTGACGCCGAGCGCTACAAGCTGTTCTGCGATGGACGCGCCACCGGCATGGGCTCGTTCTTCGCCGAAGGCTTTCCGGCGGCCACGGCCATCGGGCACCACGCGAGCGCACCGCGCCTGCAGATCTACCTGCTCGCCTGCGACGAGGCGGGCCTGCGTGTTGAAAACCCCCGCCAGGTCAGCGCCTGGCGCTACCCGCGCCAATACGGCCGCACGCCACCCAGCTTTGCCCGCGCCATGATGCTGCCGGCCGGCGACGCGCTGGCGATCTCGGGTACGGCCGCCGTGGTCGGACATGCCTCTGCGCATGAGGACGATCTCCTGGCCCAGCTGGGCGAGACGCTGACCAACCTGGAAACACTGCTGCACAGCGCCGGCATGACGGCGGGCTTCGATACGCAATCGCCGCTCAAGGCCTATGTTCGCCAGCCTACCGATGCGCCGGTCGTGCGCGATTTCCTGCAGCAGCGCCTGCCCGGCGTGCCGGTCTTGCTGTTGCACGGCGACATCTGTCGCCAGGAACTACTGGTGGAAATCGACGGCTGGCGCTACGCCTGACGCTCAGCCCGGCCAACCGTTCGGCGAATGGCAGGCGGGAAACGCCTGCCTGAAATGCCCGAGCAGATAATCGGCCGCCGCCGATTTGCTCGTCGGCAAGGCGGCGTAGACATCCGCCACGGCCAAGTCGCCCTTACCACTGTCCAGAGCCGAGATCGGCACGCTGCTCAGCACGGCCGCGTGCACGGTGAGCCTGCCGGAGCGGTAACGGAACAGCGCCGTGCATTCGTCGGGGCGCGACTGCCAGCTCATCACCGGATTGGTCTGGCCAAGGTTGGATTCGGGCGCCCCGGTGAGGACGGCAAGGTGCTCGCTCGCCCCCGGCAGCAAGCCGGCGGCCTCCTCAAGCATGCAGCCCAGGCAGGCGGGAATCACCGTGTAGGTGATCCAGCCTGCCGAGCCACCATCGGGCGACGCGTAGGTGTAGACGGTGCCGCCGTCCATGCCGATTTGCGCTCGCTGCAGGCGCCAGCCCGCCGGCACCGGCATCCAGCCGATCACCGCGCCGTAGAACCACTGCAAGGGCGATTTGCCGGCGGCCGGCGCATCGCTCGGAACAGGCGGCAACGCCGCGGGGTCGACGCGCACCCAATCGGCTCCGCCGGCATGCACGTCGACCAACGTGACGGTTGCTCCGGCGACGGTGGCAGTGCGCAGTGCGTAGTCGGCATCCGGCGCCGAACGCAGGTCGGGCGTGGAACGAAGTTCACGAACGCCGGTGGCCGCATGCAATGCCGACAGGCACAGCAACCACAGCATGACGATGACGGTCAGCTTGAATGTCCCAAGACGACGCACGGCCCTCTCCCCTTGGCGGACGCGGCGCGAGTTATACGTCGCGGTGGGCCGCAGTGGCATCAGACCATTCGGACTATGCCGGTCATTTCTGCTTCACCGGCCGATGCCAGCCATGGAGCGTGGTCTGTCGCGCGCGCGCAATCGTCAGCTCGCCCGGCGGTGCATCCTTGCCGATGACGGAGCCGGCGCCGACAGTGGCCTGCGCGCCAATCGTGACCGGCGCCACCAGCGCGCTGTTGGAGCCGATGAAGGCCCCGTCGCCAATGGTCGTCAGGTGCTTGTTGGCGCCGTCGTAGTTGCAGGTGATGGTGCCTGCGCCGATGTTCACGCCGCTGCCGATCACCGTGTCGCCGAGATAGCTCAGGTGGTTGGCCTTGCTGCCTTCGCCGATCTGCGCCTTCTTGGTCTCGACGAAGTTGCCGATATGCACGCCCGACGCCAGCTCCGTACCCGGACGCAGGCGCGCGAACGGGCCGATGATGCACGGCCCATGCGTCACCACGCCTTCCAGGTCGCAATGCGCCAGCACCACGGTGCCGACGGCGAGGTTCACATCTTTGAGGCGGGTGAAGGGCCCGATGCGTACGTCGTCGCCCAGCACGACGTCGCCCTCGAAGATGACATTGGCGTCGATCTCCACATCCATGCCCGCACGCACCGTGCCGCGCACGTCGATGCGCGCGGGGTCGACGATGCGCACGCCCTCGAGCGCGAGCGCCTTGGCGGCACGCTCACGGTACTGGGCCTCCAGCTCGGCCAGCTGCCAGGGATTGTTGGCGCCGGCGGCCTCGAATTCGTCCGCGCATTCCACGCAACTGGCGGCGCGATTCTCGCCGGCGGCCATTGCGAAGATGTCGGTGAGGTAATACTCGCCCTGCACATTGTTGCGATCCAGTTTGGACGTCCAACGCTTGAGCGCGGCCGCTTCGGCCGCCACGATGCCGGTATTGATCAGGTTGTTCGCGCGCTGTGCGTCGTCGGCGTCCTTTTCTTCCACCACGGCCCGCACGTGGCCATTGCCATCGCGCAGCACGCGGCCATAGCCGGACGGATCGGCCACGCGCGTCGCCAGCAGGCTCACCGTGCCCTCGCCACGCACCAGTTGCTCCAGCGTCTGCGGGCGCGTCAGCGGCACGTCGCCATAGAGCACCAGCACGGTGGCCTCGTCGGGTACGTCCAGCAAGGCTTCGCGCACCGCATGGCCGGTACCCAGGCGTTGCGACTGCAGCACCCAGCGCAAGTCGGTGTCATGTTCGAACGCGGCGCGCACCTGGTCGCCGCAATGACCGTAGACCAGATGGATCACCGTGGGCTTCAGCGCACGCGCTGCTTCCAGCACGTGGGCGAGAAGCGGACGACCAGCCAGCGGCATCAATACCTTCGCCTTCTTCGACTTCATGCGCTTGCCTTCGCCGGCGGCGAGGACGATCACGTGCAGCGGAGCGTTCTTGATCATGGGCGGGTCCGTCGTAGGTGGCGAGGGAGCATAACAGCCGCTAACCGGACGGCTTCAGTCGTCCGTATGGCATAAGCGGGGCGAGTCATGGCGACATCGCACGCGCCTCGACCACGGGCGCATCGCCGTTCATCGCGAAACGAAATAGATAACCTACTTCGAACGGCTGGGCGTGATCGCCGACTGAATGCGCGTCGCCGTTGGCGTCGGCCGCCCATTGCCGCGTCCGCCAAGGCACGAAGGTCCAGCGCATGGCAGCCTCTCGCACGGCGTCGATGAACTGGCGGTGAGACGGATCGGCCTGCGCTTCGCCCATCACGTGCACTTCGCCCACCTTGCCTTGTGCGTCTACCACGAGCCTCGCCTCGATTTCCTGTGGCGGCTTATGCAGCGCCCGCAACGCCGGCGGGTAGACCGGCAGGGGTTGCTCCAGCGGTGTCGCGCCAGTGGACGTCTGCCCCAGTGCGAGCGGAACGTGGCGCATCGCCTGAGCGGATGACGACTCCGCTTTCACCTGTGGCACCGTAGCACTGGCGCAGCACGCAAGCACAAAGGTGGCCGCAGCCACGCACGCCGCACGGCACAGATGGCGAAAGCGCAGTCCCATGGAAGGCACGGCTCGGCTCACTCTCAGGTCGCCGACCAGATTAAACAAAAACGCCGGCACGAGGCCGGCGTCTCCATGCCACGTTGCCGTGGACTCAGTGCTTGAGCGTCTTGCGCAGGCGCTCGAGCGCCTGCAGCTGGGTGATCGCTTCGGCGAGCTTGGCCTGCGCTTCGGCGATTTCCACCGCGTCGGTGCGGTTGGCCAGCGCCTCTTCGGCTTCCTGCTTGGCGCGCTGAGCAGCGACCTCATCCAGGTCGGAAGCGCGCGCGGCGGTATCGGCCAGCACGGTGACAACCTGCGGCTGCACTTCCAGGATGCCGCCCGACACCCAGAACTGCTGACGCTCGCCATTGCCCAGCACCACATCGACGTGGCCGGCCTTCAGGCGGGTGATCAGCGGCGCATGGCGGGGCGCGATGCCCAGTTCGCCCATTTCGCCGGTGGCGACCACGAGCTGCGCGTCGCCCGAGAAGATCTCGGCTTCGGCGCTGACGATGTCGACACGAAGGGTATGACTCATGACGGTATTCCGGTGCGTTCGGTGAAAAGCAGACGATGCTGTGTGATGCCGGTGAAGCGCGACGGCCGCGCTTCACCATGATGCCTCACACCGATCAGGCCGCCTTCTTGGCGCCCATTTCCTCGGCCTTCTTGATGGCCTCGTCGATGCCGCCGACCATGTAGAACGCCTGCTCCGGCAGGTGGTCCACGTCGCCGTCCACGATCATCTTGAAGCCGCGGATGGTTTCCTTCAGCGGGACATACTTGCCCGGGGAGCCGGTGAACACTTCGGCCACGTGGAACGGCTGCGAGAAGAAGCGCTCGATCTTGCGGGCGCGCGACACGGCCAGCTTGTCGTCTTCCGACAGTTCGTCCATGCCCAGGATCGCGATGATGTCCTTGAGCTCCTTGTAGCGCTGCAGCGTGCCCTGCACGCGACGGGCCACGTCGTAATGCTCGGCGCCGATCACGTTCGGATCGAGCTGGCGGCTGGTGGAGTCCAGCGGATCCACGGCCGGGTAGATGCCCAGCGAGGCGATGTTGCGCGAAAGCACCACGGTCGCATCCAAGTGAGCGAAGGTGGTGGCCGGCGACGGGTCGGTCAGGTCATCCGCGGGCACGTACACGGCCTGGATCGAGGTGATCGAACCGGTCTTGGTCGAGGTGATGCGCTCCTGCAGGACGCCCATTTCCTCGGCCAGCGTCGGCTGGTAACCCACGGCGGACGGCATACGGCCGAGCAACGCGGACACTTCGGTACCGGCCAGCGTGTAGCGGTAGATGTTGTCCACGAACAACAGCACGTCCTTGCCCTTGCCGTGCTCGTCCTTCTCGTCGCGGAAGTACTCGGCCATGGTCAGGCCGGTCAGCGCCACGCGCAGACGGTTGCCCGGCGGCTCGTTCATCTGGCCGTACACCATGGCCACCTTGTCGAGCACGTTGGAGTCCTTCATCTCGTGGTAGAAGTCGTTACCCTCGCGGGTACGCTCGCCCACGCCGGCGAACACGGACAGACCCGAGTGCGCCTTCGCGATGTTGTTGATGAGCTCCATCATGTTCACGGTCTTGCCCACGCCGGCGCCGCCGAACAGGCCGACCTTGCCGCCCTTGGCGAACGGGCACACCAGGTCAATGACCTTGATGCCGGTTTCCAGCAGGTCGTTCGCGGCGGCCTGCTCGTCATAGCTCGGGGCTTCGCGGTGGATGACCCAGCTGTCGTCGTTGCCGATCGGGCCGGCTTCGTCGATGGGGTTGCCCAGCACGTCCATGATGCGGCCGAGGGTGGCCTTGCCGACCGGCACCTTGATGCCTTCGCCGGTGTTGCGGGCCACGAGGCCGCGCTTCAGGCCGTCGGTGGAACCGAGGGCGATGGTACGGACGATGCCGTCACCGAGCACCTGCTGGACTTCCAGCGTGATGTCGGTGCCGTCGATCTTCAGCGCGTCGTAAACCTGCGGCACCTGATCGCGCGGGAATTCCACGTCGATGACCGCGCCGATGATCTGTACAACTTTGCCCTGACTCATGGATGTGCTCCGGATGGATCTTTTAGTGTCTGTCTTGGCGCCGCTGGGCGTCGCCGAAAATTAGTTTGGTTACGGCGAGATCAAACCGCCGCTGCGCCGCCGACGATTTCCGAGATTTCCTGGGTGATCGCGGCCTGACGTGCCTTGTTGTAGATCAGCGTCAGTTCGCCGATCACCTTGCTTGCGTTGTCCGACGCGCTCTTCATCGCGACCATGCGCGCGGCATGCTCGCTGGCGAGATTCTCCAGCACGCCCTGGTACACCACGGACTCGATGTAGCGGCCGAGCACGTGCTCGAGCACGGTGGCCGGATCGGGTTCGTAGATGTAATCCCAGTCGTGCTTTTGCTCGAGCTTGAGGCCGGCCACCGGATAATCCGGCGAACCCGTCTGGCCCTCGACCACTTCACCGGCCGCCACGGGCAGCGGAAGCAGCGCGTGGACCGCCGGCTTCTGCGTCATCGTGTTGATGAACTCGTTGTGCGCGAGGAACACGCGGTCGAGCTTGCCGCCCATGTAGGAGTCCAGCGCGATCTTCATCACGCCGATCAGGGCTTCCAGCTTGGGACGCTCGCCGAGGTTGCTGGCGGTGGCGACCAGGTTGATGCCCTTGAGACGACGGAAGAACTGGATAGCCTTCTGGCCCACCGCCACCACATCGACCTGCACGCCCTTGTCCTGCCACTCGCGGATGGCCGGGAGCAGGCGACGGAACAGGTTGGCGTTGAGGCCGCCGCACAGGCCGCGGTCGGTGCTGATCACGATGTAGCCCACGCGGGCCACGCCCTCGCGTTCCACCAGGAACGGATGGTTGAAATCCGTGCTGGCCTGGGCGATGTGCGAGATCACCTTGCGCATCGCGCGCGCATAGGGACGCGAGGCCTTCATCAGATCCTGCGCCTTGCGGATCTTCGAGGCCGAGACCATCTCGAGCGCGCGCGTCACCTTGCGCATGTTCTGCGTGCTCTTGATCTTGGTTTTGATTTCGCGTCCGCTTGCCACGTTTGCCTCAACCTTGTGGGTTATTGCGATCCCGGTGGTTAGACCGGAGTGCGGTACGGCCGTCTGGACGGCCGTACGCCCTAGTTACTGCTTACCAGCTGCCGGTCTTCTTGTACTCGTCGAGCGAGGACTTGAAGACGCCTTCGATCTCGTTGTTCCAGTCACCGGTGGCGACGATCTTCTTCATCAGGTCGCCATGGTTCTGGTGCATGAAGGCATGCAGGCCCTTCTCGAACGGCAGCACCTTGTTCTGCGGCAGGTCGTCGAGGTAACCCTTTTCAGCGGCGTACACCGACAGCGCCAGCTCGGCGATCGAGAGCGGGGCGTACTGCGACTGCTTCATCAGCTCGGTCACGCGCACGCCGCGGTCTAGCTGGGCGCGGGTGGCCGGATCGAGGTCCGAAGCGAACTGCGCGAACGCGGCCAGCTCGCGGTACTGCGCCAGGGCGAGCTTCACGCCGCCGGACAGCTTCTTCACGATCTTGGTCTGGGCCGCACCACCAACGCGCGACACCGAGATGCCGGCGTTCACGGCCGGACGGATACCGGCGTTGAACAGGTCGGTTTCCAGGAAGATCTGGCCGTCGGTGATCGAGATCACGTTGGTCGGCACGAACGCGGACACGTCACCGGCCTGCGTTTCGATGATCGGCAGCGCGGTCAGCGAGCCAGTCTTGCCCTTCACTTCGCCGTTGGTGAACTTCTCGACGTACTCCTCGGAGACGCGAGCGGCGCGCTCGAGCAGGCGCGAGTGGAGATAGAACACGTCGCCCGGATAGGCTTCGCGGCCCGGCGGGCGCTTGAGCAGCAGCGAGATCTGGCGGTAGGCCACGGCCTGCTTGGACAGATCGTCATAGATGATCAGCGCATCTTCGCCGCGGTCACGGAAGTACTCGCCCATGGCGCAGCCGGAATACGGCGCGATGTACTGCAGGGCGGCCGACTCGGAAGCCGAAGCCACGACCACGATGGTGTTGGCCAGCGCGCCATTCTCTTCGAGCTTGCGCACCACATTGGCGATCGACGAGCGCTTCTGGCCGATCGCGACGTAGATGCACTTAATGCCGGAATCTTTCTGGTTGATGATCGCGTCGATGGCCAGCGCGGTCTTGCCGGTCTGGCGGTCGCCGATGATCAGCTCGCGCTGGCCACGGCCGATCGGGATCATCGAGTCGACGGACTTGTAACCGGTCTGCACCGGCTGGTCGACCGACTTACGCCAGATCACGCCCGGCGCGACTTTTTCGATGGCCGAGCTGGTCTTGGCGTTGATCGGACCCTTGCCGTCGATCGGATTGCCCAGCGCGTCGACGACGCGGCCCAGCAGCTCCGGACCGGTCGGCACTTCGAGGATGCGGCCGGTGGTCTTGGCGGTGTCGCCTTCACGCAGATGCTGGTATTCGCCCAGCACCACGGCGCCGACCGAGTCACGCTCGAGGTTCAGCGTCAGTGCGTAGGCATTGCCCGGCAGTTCGATCATTTCGCCCTGCATCACGTCGGCCAGGCCGTGGATGCGCACGATGCCGTCGGACACGCTGATGATCGTGCCTTCGTTGCGTGCTTCCGCGCCGAGCTTGAACTGCTCGATGCGGCTCTTGATCAGTTCGCTGATCTCAGACGGGTTCAAGGTGGAGCTGGACATGGGTCGATATCCTGAATTTTTGAGTCTTTTTTGAAGAGTCCAGCCAGGAATTGGCCGGTTTTTGCTCTTCGCGAAATGGACTTCGCTTAAATCTTTGAGTTGTCCGGCCACGGATGACCGGTTTGCTCTTTCGCGAATGGACTTCGCGTGAAAACTAGTGCGTCAGCGCGCTGGTCAAGCGCGACAGGCGCCCGCGGGCGGAGCCGTCGATCACTTCGCTGCCGGTATCGATCACCACGCCGCCAAGCAGCGAGGCATCGACACTGGTTTCCAGCTCGATCTCGCGCTTGAAGCGACGCTTGAGCGACGCCTTGAGCTGCTCGGCCTGCGCGGCATCCAGCGCGAACGCACTGGTTACCTTCACCAGCAGCTGCGACTCGGACTCGCGCTTGTACTCTTCGTACAGGTCGGCGATTTCCGGCAGCAGCGCCATGCGACGATGCTCGGCCAGCTCGCCCAGGAAGCGGGCGAACGGCGCATCGGCAGCCATGCCCTGCGGCAGGTGCAATGCCACGAGCTGCTCGGGCTGCACGCGCGGATCGTTGCCGAGGCTGGCAACGCGCGCGTCCTTCGCCACTTCGGCGGCGAACGCCAGCGCCTGCGACCATGCGCCAAGCGAGCCGGCCCCATGGGCCAGCTCGAAGGCTGCACGTGCGTACGGGCGGGCGAGGGTGATTGCCTGGGCCATGGCTTAGATCTCGGCGACGAGCTGGTCGAGCATGGCCTTGTGGGCCGACGCGTCGATCTCGCGCTGCACGATCTTCTCCGCACCCTGGACGGCCAGACGGCCGACCCAGCCACGCAGTTCTTCGCGCGCACGCTGCTGCATGCTGACGATTTCTTCCGCGGCGTTGGCCTTCAGGCGGTTGGCCTCGGTGATGGCCTCGGCACGGGCCTTGTCCACGATCTGGTTGGCCTGCTGCTGGGCGCGCTCAACGATCTCGTTGGCCTGCTGACGGGCCAGCTTGATCTCGTTGGCGACCTTGGCGTCGGCATCCTTCAGTTCGGCGCGCGCCTTTTCGGCGGCGGCCAGACCATCGGCAACCTTCTTCTGGCGCTCTTCAATCGCATGATTGAGCTGCGGCCAGATGAACTTGGTGGTGAACCAGACCAGGATGGTGAAAGAGACCATCTGGCCCAGGAAAGTCAGATTGATATCCATGAGCTTTCCAATTAACTCCGGTAACGCGTTAAACCGCCGATCGCCGCAGCGCGATCACGCTGCGGCGACACTTCTCCGCCGATTAGCCGCCGACGGCGGTCTTCAGGGCAGCGATGAGCGGGTTCGAGAACGCGAACAGCAGCGCCACGGCCAGGCCGATGATGAACGCCGCGTCGATCAGGCCAGCGAGCAGGAACATGCGGCCCTGCAGCAGCGGGACCAGTTCCGGCTGGCGGGCAGCGGACTCGAGGAACTTGGAACCCATGATGGCGATACCCAAGCAAGCGCCCAGAGCGCCGAGGCCGATGATGACGCCGATGGCGATGGCGGTGAGGCCCTGGACGTGAGCGACGAGTTCGACGAGGTTCATGGAAATCTCCTGATGAATCTTTCTAAAGAGTGATTAAGGCGAAGCGGATTAAAGCGAAACCGGATGGAACAAGAACTCAATGATGCTCACGTGCCGTGGCGATATACACGATGGTAAGCATCATGAAGATGAAGGCCTGCAGCAGGATGATCAGGATGTGGAAGATCGCCCATGCGGTGTTGAACAGCACACCCGGCAGGAAGCTGATCCAGCCCGCGAACAGGCCGGCGATCAGCATGAACACCAGCTCGCCGCCGTACATGTTGCCGAACAGTCGCATGGCGAGCGACACCGGCTTGGACAGGTACTCGATGACGTTGAGCGCCAGATTGAACGGCATCAGGATGATCTTGACGACCGTGTTGTCCGCATGGAACGGGGCCGTGATCAGTTCCCAGCCGAAGCCGCCCACGCCCTTGGACTTCATGCCGTGCGCGAGCACGATGAAGAACACAGCCAGGGCCAGGCCCATGGTGGTGTTGATGTCGGCAGTCGGCACCCAGCGGAAGAAGGTGTGGTGCGCGGTTTCAGCACCTGCGGCAGTCTTCACCGCCCAGCTCGGGGCATCCAGCGGCAGCAGGTCCATCGTGTTGAGGAAGGTCACCCACATGAAGATGGACAGCGCCAGCGGCGTGACCGTACGACGGTCGCCGTGGAAGGTGTCCTTCACCTGGGTGTCGACGAATTCGACGATGATCTCCACGAAGGCCTGGCCCTTGGACGGCACGCCCGAGGTGGCCTTGCGGGCCTTGAGCCAGAACCACAGGCAGAACAGGGCGCCCAGCACGAAGGCCACCAGGATCGAGTCCAGGTGAATCTTCATGAACGGGCTGTCACCCAGGCTCACCGTGTTGTGGTGAAGGTGATGCTGGATGTATTCAGTTAGTCCGCCCTGCGGCTCGCTTGCCATGTGTTAGCCCTTGAATCTGAACGCCAGCAAATTTATTGCGTAAGCAGCCACCAGCCCCGTGATGGCAGCTAGTGGCGGTAATTTCCATTGACCCAGGATCGCGATCAGCCCTCCGAAGATCACGATCCACTTCAGGACCATGCCTGACATCACGCGCCACATCGTCATGCCGCCACCACCCAACCCGGCGAAGGTACGCCACGCCAGAAGCGCGGTACCCAGCGCCACGACAGTGGCGCCCGCAGCGGCCGCCAATGCCTCGCGGCGCCCCTGCAGCAGGAAGGTGAGACCCACGGCCGCCGCCACGGCCAGCTGCAGCAAGATAATGCGCAGCGCCAGGCGTCGACCGGAAGCAAGACTATTGAGCACGTGACGCTCCCGCGCGGTTTCGCCCTAGGCGGCACCGAACCATCTGCGGGCCACGGTCCAATCTGAAAAAGTATATCAGCGGGGCATTTACAGCGACAAGCCGCGCTTGATGCGACAACTTGTCCAAGCGCTCAGTCGTTCACAAATCCTTCGCGAGATTTCGCGAATCAGGCAAAGAAAAAGGGCCGGACTGTCGTCCGGCCCCGCGACGCAACTGGGGGGAAGAGGCGTTGCGCCGGTAAAGCGGTATTACTTGGCGGCAGCCGCGGCCTTCTTGACCGGCGCGACGACGGCGTCGTTCGCGGCCTGCTGCTGCTCCTGCGCCAGCGCGCTAAGCGACTCGGCGGTCTTCTGGGTCACGGCGATGATTTCCTGCGTGACGGCGACGGCGCGCTCGGCGTTCTCGCGGCTGGCGGCGGTGGCCTTTTCCCACAGGGAGCGCAGGCCATCGATGTCGCGGGTTTCGAAAGCATCGCTGATGAAGCTGGAAGCGGCTTCAGCCTGCTTTTCGAGCGCCTTGATCTGCAGCTCGGCGACCTTTTCCAGACCCTTGAGCGCCACCGACTGTGCCTTGAAGGCGCTGTCAGCCAGCTGCTTGGCGTAGGCAAAAACCTGGGTGTTGAGTTGCTGCGTCATGACTTGGTCCCTCGAAGGGAATGGGGGTAGTGGCAGGAAGACTACCAAGTCATTTTGTGCGGTGCAATATATTTTTCCTGAACAGACCGCCGTGTCACAAAAATTTCAATTGAAACTGTCGATTACGTCAGCACGAAGAAATTTTGCGATGCGTCAAAAACTGTCACGGCTACAACTGGCACCGGACGTGCAGGTCTCATGCACCACGACCTTATCCAGGCCCGGCAGGGCCGGCTCCAGGCGACGGAAGATCCAGCGCGACAGCATTTCGCTGGTCGGGTTCTCCAGGCCTTCGATGTCGTTGAGGTAGTGATGATCCAGCTGGTCGTACAGCGGCGCGAAGGCGGCCTTGACGTCGGCAAAGTCCATGACCCAGCCCATCGCCGGATCGGGCTCGCCGGCCACGTGGATTTCGACCTTGAAGGAATGACCGTGCAGGCGCGCGCACTTGTGGCCCGGCGGCACGTTGGGCAGGCGGTGCGCCGCTTCGATATGGAAGACTTTGAAGATATGCATGGCGCCATTCTACCGCTTGCCGCCAGGTCGGTTCCCCGCAGACGCCAGGCATGGCCTTCCAGGTCGGCCACTTGCCGCGTTCCCGCAGCCCATCCGGTGTCGATGCCGCGGCAGGAATGGCGAGCCGCCTCCGCCCGCCCAACCATCGCGCGGGCCGTGCGGCCTGGCCGATATCAGGGCATGTACTGCCCAATGATCATCGCGTTGAGCTGCCGACCCTTCCAGAACATGTGATGGATCCGCTCGCTCAACTTCTCCAGCGACTTGGAACTGATGTCGCCGAAGCTGAGCATCACCGCCGGCCGCGAGCCGTCGCCGGGCACATGCTCGATGTCGTCCCATGCGGGAAAACCGTACTTGGTGAGGAACTCGCCCAGCTCCTCGTCCGAGGTCCCCGGTTCGATGTTGCCGATCAATAGACGCAACATGGTGGCTTCTCCAGCCGGCATCCACGCCGGCGCGGCGATCGCGATGGTCGTCAGTACTTCTGCGGGATGTAGCGGAACGGATAGTCGGGATCGCGATAGCCGCCGCGTTTCTGCCGCTTGGGCAGCTCGACCTTGGGCCGTTCGACTTCTTCGTACGGAATGCGGCTGAGCAGGTCGGCGATGATGTTGAGGCGCGCGCGTCGCTTGTCGTTGGAATTCACCACGAGCCACGGTGCGAACTGCGTGTCGGTGGCCTTGAACATGTCGTCGCGGGCGCGCGAATAGTCGTACCAGCGGCTGTACGACTTCAGGTCCATCGGCGAAAGCTTCCACACCTTGCGTCCGTCGTGGATGCGGCCCTTCAGCCGGCGCGTCTGTTCGTCCTCGCTCACTTCCAGCCAGTACTTCAGCAGGATGATGCCGGACTGCACGATGCCGCGCTCCACCAGCGGCGTCACGCGCAGGAAACTCTCGACCTGCTCTTCGCTGCAGAAACCCATCACGCGTTCGACGCCCGCACGGTTGTACCAGCTGCGATCGAAGATCACGATCTCGCCGGCCGCCGGCAGATGCGGCAGATAGCGCTGCACGTACATCTGGCTCTTCTCGCGCTCGGTGGGCGCCGGCAACGCGATCACGCGGAACACCCGCGGACTCACGCGCTCGGTAATCGCCTTGATGGCGCCGCCCTTGCCCGCGCCATCGCGGCCTTCGAAGACGATGCATATCTTCGCGCCCGTCTCCTGCGCCCACAGCTGCAGCTTGACCAGTTCGACGTGGAGCTTGGCCAGTTCGCCGGCGTACTCCTTGCCCTTCAGCCGAACGCTTTCAGCCGGCGCAACCGGCACCGCCTGCTCCGGCTCCTTCTTGCCCTTTGCCTTTGCCTTTGCCATGGCATGGCACCTCCCGCAGTTGAGAGATCACGCAACGACCCGGTCGACCCACCCGGCGAAGACCACGCACGACGGCACCGCCCTGCGAGGCAGCGCCTGCCGGCCCACGGCCGGCTTTCCGTCCCCAAGGAGGTCAGCGTGACAGCAGGCTGATCAAGCCTTCGTCAAGCGATCGCAGCCATGCGGCACCCGGACCCTCGCGACGTCGGCTAGATCCATTCGATGCGGAACCAGGCCGAGAGCGTCGCGCCCCGCGCCAATGGCGTGGCCAATCCGAGATTGAACGCATCCGGCGGCCCGGTTTGCGGTTCGACGCAGGTAGCGTGCGAGGTTTCGTCGTAGACGACCCAGTGGCTGCAGTTGGACGTCAGCCGGATGCGCTGCCCGCCGCGATGAAGGATCACCGGCCGATCGTTGATGAAGCAGTCGTCCCAGGGTGATGGCGGCGGCTCGACCAGCGGCAGATGGGCGATGCCGTCCGCGTCACGCGGATAGCAGCGGCTGGGTTCGAATTCCAGGCGATCGGGCTTGCGGAACCACGGGTGCCAACCGATCACCGCCGGCATATCGGACGCATCGGCGGTGAGCGTCAGCTCCATGCGCA
Organism: Dyella jiangningensis; assembly: GCA_000632805.1. Classification (GTDB taxonomy): domain Bacteria; phylum Pseudomonadota; class Gammaproteobacteria; order Xanthomonadales; family Rhodanobacteraceae; genus Dyella; species Dyella jiangningensis. The sequence goes on from CP007444.1 coordinate 4,203,660, forward strand.
GCTCTCGCTCGCCAACTTCGATGCGTTGGCGCGCCTGGCCGCCGAAGGGCCAGCGTTCGTCACGTGGCAGCTCGAACGTCAGCTCCGCGCGATCGGGCGAATGCGCGTCGACCTGCCACGGCAGGGCAAAGCCCACGCCATGGATGGCATGACCGCCAAGATTGGCAGGCAGCGTCCAAGCCTGACCGTGCCACGGAAAGCGGCCACCGCGCACCCGCCCGGCCCACGGCAGCATGGGATAGCTGCCCCAGGCGATCATGGCCTGGGTCTGCTCGTCGTGATCCACCAGCCAGTCGAGGCCGCCGTATCGAATCTGGGCCACGCGACCGCCGGCAGCTGGTGCGAGCACCACTTCCAGCGCGCCATTGGCGAGACCAAGCAAAGGACCGGGAGCCATCGGCGTCAAGGCCTCGTCATGCGCCGGCACGTTCGATTCACTCGCCATAGGGATGCAGGCAGACGATATCGCCGTCGGAGTCGTAGGTCAGCTCCACCATCTTGATCGAACGCAGGTGGGTGACGCCGCCGGAGAGCAAGGCGTCGTGATAGAACAGGTACCAGCGATCGCCCACGGCACAAATGGAATGGTGCGTGGTCCAGCCGACGACGGGGGTGAGAATCCTGCCTCGATAGGTGAACGGACCATAGGGGTTGTCGCTGGTCGCGTAGCAGAGGAAATGCGTATCGCCGGTCGAGTACGACAGGTAGTACTTGCCGCGATACACATGCATCCACGGCCCTTCGAAATAGCGTCGATCGTGATCGCCGGCGAGCAATGGCCGGCCGTGTTCGTCGATGATGCTCAACTCGCGCGGCGCCTCGGCGAACGACAGCATGTCCGGCGCGAGTTTCGCCACACGCGGGCCCAGCGCGGGCTCGTGCGCGGCGGGTTCTTCATGTGCGCTGTCGTAGACGTTGTCGCGATACTTCTGCAGCTGTCCGCCCCAGATGCCGCCGAAGTACATATAGAAGGCACCGTCGCAGTCTTCGAACACGGCGGGGTCGATGGAGTAGCTGCCGGCGATCGCCTCGGGCTCGGGCGTGAATGGCCCTTCCGGGCAATCCGAGACGGCCACGCCGATCTGGAACAGGCCATTGCTGCGCTTGGCGGGAAAGTACAGGTAGCAGCGCCCATCTTTGCGGGCCGCATCGGGCGCCCACATCTGGCGCTCGGCCCACGGCACGTCCTTCACGTGCAGGGCCACACCGCAATCGACGGCCTCGCTCTGGGGCGACTCCATGCGGAAGACGTGGTAGTCCTCCATGCAGAAGTGATCGCCGTTGTCGTTGAACGGCACGCCGCCTTCGATGTCGTGCGAGGGGTAGATGTAGATCCTGCCGTCGAAGACGTGCGCGGAAGGATCCGCCGTGTAGATATGCGTCACCAGTGGCTGCGAAATGGCGCGTGCCGCGAGTACGGCAAGATCAGAGGAGGGCGTGTCGTCCGACATGGTGGATCCTGTGGCTGTGCTCGATCTGCGCTCAGGCGGCGTGGCCGGCGGCGAGGCGGCGTGCACCGAGTTCCTGCTCGATGCGCAGCTCCATCGACTTGTTGATGCGATAGAAGAACAGCAACCCTACCGCAAGCAGGAACGGCAGCGAGCAGATCAGGCTGACGGTGAGGCGGATGCCATTGACCACGCCCGGCGATTGCGAGGCCGCTTCGGCCACGTAACCGTAATGCGCCAGGATGCCGGCGACCAGCGCACCACCCACGCTCAGACCCACCTTCAAGCCGCATAACATGGCCGAGAAGATGATGGCGGTGGCGCGTCGGCTGTTCTTCCACTCCGAATAGTCGGCGACGTCGGCGATCATCGCCCACAGCAGCGGGATGGTGATGCCGTAGAAGAAGCCGTGCAGGATGTAGGAGCCCACCACCAGGCCGATCGAGTCGGGCGTATATGCGTAGAACGCCAACAGGAACAACGTGGACGCCAGCAGCGCACCGCCGAATACGTCGCGCTTGCCGAAGCGGTCGGCGAGCCGCTTGGAGAAGCCGATGCCGACGATCATGAAGATGATGCCCAGCGCGTTGAACAGGCTGAAGGCGGACGTGGGCGCATCCTTCGGCCAGCGGAATTCGGTCAACCCCACATGGGTGAGTCCGCTGTTGAGCGCCGCGATGAATCCATTGAAGCCCACGCGATCGAGGAAGGCCGAGAGCTGCGCCTCGTCGAGGTAGTACTTGAAGTAGTAGATGTACATGCCGCCCTTCAACGCGAGGTTGATGAACAGCAGCACCGTCACCGCCAGCATGATCTGCCAGGGACGGTTGCGCAGCAGGTCGGCGAGGTCGTCCCGCACGCTCGATGCCTGCGCATTCACCGGCACGATGCGCTCGCGCGTGGTGAAGAAGGTGACGAGGAAGAACACCGTGCCCACGATGGCGAAGATTGTCATCGTGTTGTGGAAGCCGCGTGCCTTGTCGCCATCGCCCAGAATCAGCACCAGCGGCAGCAGAAGCACCTGGATGATGAACTGCGCGATCATCACCGCCACGAAGCGATACGACGAAAGACTATTGCGCTCGGCCATGCTGCCCGTAAGCACGCCGCTCAATGCCGAATAGGGCAGATTGTTGGCGACATAGATGAAGACCAGCGCCGTGTATGTAGCCATGGCATACACGACCTTGCCTTCTTCGCCCAGCGACGGTGTGCTGAAGGCGAGCAGGGACAATGCGCCGAACGGAATGGCCGTCCACAACACCCAGGGACGGAACTTGCCCCAGCGCGTGCGCGTGCGATCGGCCACCAGGCCCATGATCGGCGTGAACACGAAGGCGCCGAGCATGCCGACCACGAAGATGAGCGTAGCCGCCGTGCCCGCGGGAATGCGGAACACGTCGGTGTAGAAAAAGGCGAGGAAGGTCACCAGCGTCTGGAAGATCAGGTTCGCCGCCAGATCACCGAGGCTGTAGCCGATCTTCTCGATGACCGGCAGGGTCTGCGAAGTGTTGTTCATGCGTACCGTTCGAGCCGCTGCAGCTGGACCAACGTGACGCGCCGCCCGAAGGCACGCCCGTCACACGTCGCGGCCCGGCCGGTGATGGCCGGCCGGGCCGCGGATTGCACATGCGAAACCGATCAGAACGTTCCGCGCACGCCCAGCATGATCGTATAGCCCGGGGTGTAATAGGTATACGCCGCGTTGTTATACGTGAGCGTCTGCCGGAAATTCGCCTTGGTCATGTTGATGACGTTGAAGGTGATCATCGGCTTGGACATCACGCTGTCGAACTGATAACTCGCCGACAGGTCGAGCTGGCCACGCGCGTCCGTCTTGATCTGCGCAAACGGCAGGCCGTTCTGGTTGGCGGTGGAGCTGACCTGCGCCGAGTTCCAGGTATAGGACAGGCGCACCATTGCACCGTAGTTTTCCCAATACATGGTCGCGTTGTAGGTGTGTGGCGAAATACCGATGGCCTGCGCCGATACTCCGCTGCCGATGCTCTTCTGCGAGGTGACCGTGTAGTTCGCCTGCACGCCCAGGCCCTTCACCACGAAGTCCAGCGGCTGCACCCAGTTCGCTTCGGCGCCCTTGATGAATAGCGTGCCGTCGGCGTTGACCTGCTGCGTCACCTGCACCTCGGCCGTCGACGGGCCGCCACGCAGGTTGATCGCCTGCTGCTGCGTGTCGGTGAGCGAGGAGAACGGAATACCCATCTGGGAGAACGGAATCAGGCTGGTGCCGCTGACCGTGAAGCCCTTGATGCGCTTGCCGAACAAGTCGAGCGCGAGGTAACCCTCGTGGCCGGTATACCACTCACCGCCGAAGTCGAGGTTGGTCGACAGGTACGGCGCCAGCTTCGGGTTGCCCTGCGTGGCGATTTCCGCTGCCGGATCGCTGAAGTTGGTGTTGGGCACCATCGCGCTCGGATCGGGACGCGTCAGCGAACGCGATGCGGCAAGGCGCAGCACCACGTCATCGGTGGCATTGAACGCCGCATTGAGCGAGGGCAGGTAGTAGCCGTAACTGTTCTTCAGCGTGACGTATTCCAGCACGCCGCCGATGGTCGACGGGCCGGCGATGGTCTGGTCGGTCGACGCATGGCGCACGCCGCCATTGAGGCGCAGCTCATGGCCGCCCAGATCCCACTTGCCGTTGCCTTCGAGATACCAGCCCCAGGTCTTTTCCTGGATGTTGCCGGCATTGGCGCCACTCGCCGCGGCTGTGCCGAGCGGCGCCGTGGCATTGAGGTAGTCGTAGTTGGTGGCCGCCATCAAGGCGGCGGTGTCCATCGTGATGAAGCCGCCCTTGCCCGGCCTGATGTACTGGGACCAGCCATTGGCGCCAACCGCCGCGTTCACTGCGGTCGCCCATGCCGTGCTGTTGTCGTACGCCTTGATCTCGCGGTTGATATCGTCGTACGCGAAGCCCCCGCGCAGGTTGTTGCTGTCGTCACCCCACTGCAGGTCCCAGCGCGTGCCCTTGTTGTCGGTGGTGCGCGTCTCGTTCTGGATGTTGACGCGGTAGTACTGCCAGCCCAGGTTGGGATCGTTGAGGTTCACGCTCGGCGTGATGGCGGGATAGTTGCCGCCGGTGTTCGCGTAGTTCACCGAGATGTTCTGGTTCATCGGCGTCTGCACGTCGATCGACGGTGCATATTGGCGATACCAGCTGCGCTGCGAGTAGCCCTGGAAATCCAGCTTCCAGTTATCGCTGGATCCGAACAGCAGCGTGCCGCCCGGGTTGATGTTGTAGAACTTGGTGTGTTGGTCGTACGGGCGGTCTTCGAGGAAGTACTGCGCGTTGGCGAAGTTCGCCTGGGTGACCACGTTGTTCTGGTCGACCTGCATGTTGGTCGGAATCAGCTGGCCGCTGCGGCCGATCAGGTTCATGTCCAGGCGGTCGAAGTGCTTTTCTTTCTGCGAGAACAATGTGTCCAGATAGAAATGCGCCGCTTCGCTCGGACGCCATTCCAGCGATGCCATCGCGGACTGGTGGTCATTGGTGCCGTCGGTATACGCATCGCGGCCCAGGCGCGGAATGAGCGCGTTGGCGACCTGCGCGGTGGTGAGGCCCGGGTTGTGCGCGAGCAGCCATGCGTTGTTGATGGCCTGGCCTTGCGTGAGGCCCAAGCCCGCGTTGGCCGGCACGGTACCCGGGATCACCCAGCTGCCGCCGGCCGGGCTGCAATGGCCAGCAGCGGTACCGCACTGGGCAGCGGTGAGCTGCGGCGTGGTCCAGCCGATGGTTTCGAAACCCTGCACGTTGTAGTCGTTCTTCGACGCGGTGTAGCCCACCGTGGCGCCGAAGGTGCCGTCCTTGTTCGTCCAGCTGCCGATCAGCGAGCCGCGCGGCTTCACGTCCTTGCCGATGGAGTTGTACTGGCCCTGCAGCGAATACGTCAGATGCGTGCCCGGGTTGTCGAACGGACGCGTCGTGCGCATGTCGACCACGCCCGCAATGCCGCCTTCGGTCATGCTCGGCGTCGGCGTCTTGTTGACGGTCAGCTGCGTGAAGAATTCGGTCGGCAGCAGGTCGAGGTCGACCTCGCGATTCTGGTTCTGCGAATTGAGGCCGCCGGCCGACGCGACGGCGAGCTGATCGCCGTTGAGCATGATCTTGGTGAAGTCGGTGCCGAGGCCGCGGATCTGGATATTCACGCCCTCGCCGTCCACGTCGCGGGTCAGCTGCACGCCCGGCACACGGGTGAGCGACTCGGCGATGTTCGTGTCCGGGAACTTGCCGATGTCCTCGGCGAACACCGAATCGGTGACGTTGGTGGCGTCACGCTTGGCGTCGGTGGAGAACTGGATACTGCTGCGATAACTGCCGCTGACGTTCACGGCACCCAGCGTCTTGGTCGGACCGGCCTGGCCGGTATTGCCTTGCGTCTGGTCGCTGCTTTGCGCGTTCGACTGCGTCGGCGTTGCCGCGGGCTGGGTCTGTTCCTGTGCTTGTGCGGCCCCCACCGCGCCAAACAAGGCAAGACTCAGAGCGCTCGACAACAGGTTTTTTGCGAATTGGGTCTGCACCATACTCCCCTCTCGATTCTGGTGGCGTATTCCTCCCCGAGGCGCCATGGCAGGCACCTGCGGGTGATCGACTTTTTTGCTTGAACAGCTACGCGGTCTTGCGTCCTCCCCGCGATGGCGTCGAAAAGGTAGCGCTAACAATTTGGTGGTGCACGCTGCAGGGCAGCAATCGATATGAACGCGCCATGGGACGCTGAAAAAAAGCCTATTTTTCGCGGTTTTCTTGCTGAACGGAGGCGTGTTGCGGACGCTCGTGACTTTCGCGATTTGTCGCGCCAATAATGGTAGCGCTATCACCGAGCGACCCATTCGCAGGCACGGTGACGAGGGGAGACATCACGATGCAAAGCAGTCCACGCAGCACCGGCTCCGAACACGCGCACGCGTCGCGCGTCAGTGCAGCGTCCGTGCACGGCGAAGTGGCCGCCTCGCCGGTCAGCCGCTACCGCTGGCGCGTTTGCGCCATGCTGCTGGCGGCGACCACGATCAGCTACATCGATCGCCAGGTGCTGGGCGTGCTCGCACCGTTCTTGCAGGAAAAGATCGGCTGGAGCGAGCTTCAGTACAGCAGCATCGTCACGGCATTCCAGGCGGCCTACGCCCTGGGCCTGTTGTGCGCGGGTGCGGTGATCGATCGCTTCGGCACGCGCATTGGCTATGCGCTGGCGATCGGCATCTGGAGCCTCGCCGCCATGAGCCACGCGCTGGCCACCGGCGTGCTGAGTTTCGCGGCGGCGCGCTTTGCGCTGGGCCTGGGCGAGTCGGGGAATTTTCCTGCGGCCATCAAGGCCGTGGCGGAATGGTTTCCGCAGCGCGAGCGGGCGTTCGCCGCCGGCATCTTCAATTCGGGCTCGAACATCGGCGCGATCGTGGCGCCGATCATGGCGCCCTTGGTGGCGGCTCGCTGGGGCTGGCAGGCCGCTTTCCTGTGCACGGGCGCATTGAGCGCCACCTGGCTGGTGGTGTGGCTGCTCACCTATCGCACACCCGACCAAGAGCCGAAACTTTCTGCCGCCGAACGCGCCCATATCGGCAGCGAGCCGGCCGTTCCTGGTGCACGCGTGCCGTGGTCCCAACTGTTGCGGCACCGGCAAGCCTGGGTAGTGGCCGCCGCGAAGTTCATCACCGATCCCATCTGGTGGTTCTTCCTGTTCTGGCTGCCCAAGTTCCTGCACGCGCAATACGGACTGAGCCTGCTGGAACTGGGCCCGCCGCTGATCACGGTGTTCCTGCTCGCGGACGTAGGCAGCATCGCCGGCGGCTGGCTGGCCGGGCGACTGATCCGACGTGGCTGGAGCATCAACCGTGCGCGCAAGGGCGCCATGCTGCTGTGCGCGCTGCTGGTGGTGCCGATCGTGTTCGCGGCGAAGGCGGACAGCGTGTGGCTCGCGGTCGCCTTGATCGGTCTCGCCACCGCGGGGCACCAGGGCTGGTCGGCCAATGTCTACACGCTCGCATCGGATCTGTTTCCTCGCCGCGCCGTGGCCTCGGTCGTCGGCATCGGCGGTTTTGCCGGTGCGGTGGGCGGCATGCTCATCTCCACCGTCATCGGACTGCTGCTGCAACTGACCGGCAGCTACGTGCCGGTGTTCATGCTGGCCAGCGGTGCCTACCTGGTCGCGCTGGCCATCGTGCATGGACTGGCCCCGACGCTGGAGCCGGTGCATCTGGACGTCCAAACGAAACTTCAGGGGGAGTGACGCGTGAAAGCAGGACTTGCAGGATGGTTGACGTTCGCGCTTGCGTTGCTTGCATCGCAAGCGGTAGGCGCGCCGCTGGCCGCGGGACAGCAGAAATTTCTCGGCAGCGCCTATAGTGCGTTGCAGACGGAAGGCTTCGCCGACTACTGGAACAAGGTCACGCCCGAGAACGCCGGTAAATGGGCCAGCGTGGAAGCCGTGCGCGGCACCATGAACTGGTCGGCGCTGGACGAAGCCTATCGCTTCGCCAAGGACCACGGTTTCCCGTTCCACCTGCACGTGCTGGTGTGGGGCCAGCAGCAGCCCGCATGGGTGCGCACGCTGCCGCCGGACGAGCAGCGCAAGGCGGTTGAACACTGGTTCGACGCGCTCGCCGAGCGCTATCCCGATGCCGATTTCGTCGAAGTGGTGAACGAGGCGCTGCACCATCCGCCGATGGGCACACGTAAGGACGGCGGCAACTATGCGCGCGCGCTCGGCGACAAGGGCAGCACGGGATGGGACTGGATACTCACGGCCTTCCGGATGGCTCGCCAGCGCTTTCCCCACGCCAAGCTTCTGATCAACGACTACAGCATCACGCGCAGCGTAAAGAGTACGGGGCAGTACCTGGCGATCATTGCGCTGCTGCAGAAGGAGCACCTGATCGACGGCATCGGCCTGCAGGAGCATGCCTTCGAGACCACGCCCGACGTGCCCATGACGATGCATCGTGCCAACCTCGACCGGCTGGCGGCCACCGGGCTGCCGATCTACATCACCGAACTCGACATCGACGGGCGTAGCGATGCGCAGCAGCTCAAGGACTACCAGCGGGTGTTTCCGGTGTTCTGGGAACATCCCGACGTACGCGGCATCACGCTGTGGGGCTTTCGTCCCGGTCTGTGGCGCGACAAGCAGCGCGCCTACCTGATCGACCAGGATGGCAACGAACGACCCGCGCTGACCTGGTTGCGCGAGTATGTGCACGGCACGCACGTCGTCTCCTCCCACTGAATTCAGTCACGCCATCGAAGCCCTGCCATGACCACCGGACCCCAACCCCTGGCGCTGCACGACGATCGCCTGTTCTCATCCGATCCTTTGCAGCGCGCGATCGCGCGTCGGCTGTATGCGCATGTGGCGACGCTGCCCATCATCAGCCCGCACGGCCATACCGACCCCGCGTGGTTTGCGCACAACGCGCCGTTCGCCAACGCGACGGAACTGCTGCTGGTGCCGGACCACTACGTGTTCCGCATGCTCTACAGCCAGGGCGTGTCGCTGGATGCGCTGGGCATTCCGCGCGCCGACGGCTCGCGTGCCAAGGTCGACCCGCGCGAGGCGTGGCGCGTGTTCGCGGAACGCTTTTACCTGTTCCGCGGCACGCCTTCGTCGATGTGGCTGAACCATGTGTTCCATGAGGTGTTCGGCCTGCGCGTGCGACTCAGTGCGGATTCGGCCGACCTCTACTTCGACCACATCAACGACGCGCTGCGCCAGCCCGGCTTCCTGCCGCGTGCCTTGTTCGAACGCTTCCGCATCGAGCTGATCGCCACCACGGAATCGCCGCTGGATCCGCTGGATCACCATGCGGCCATCCGTGACAGCGGCTGGCAGGGCCGCGTGATCACGGCGTACCGGCCCGACGCCGTGATCGACCCCGAGCACGAACAGTTCCCCGCCGCCCTGCAGCAGTTCGGCGAGCTCACCGGCGAAGACGTACACAGCTGGAGCGGCTACCTGCGCGCGCACCGCCAGCGTCGCGCGTACTTCGCGAGCATGGGCGCCACTTCCACCGACCATGGGCATCCCACCGCCGCCACGGCCAACCTCTCGCCCGCCGAGGCTGCCCGCCTGTTCGACACGGTGGTGCGCGGCAAGGCGTCCGCTACGGAGGCCGAGCTGTTCCGTGCGCAGATGCTTACCGAGATGGCGGCCATGAGCGTGGAAGATGGCCTCGTGATGCAGCTGCATCCCGGCTGCTTCCGCAACCACAACCTCGGCCTGTTCGAGCGTTACGGGCGCGACAAGGGCGCGGACATCCCGCTGCGCACCGAATACGTGCATGCGCTCAAGCCATTGCTTGACCGCTTCGGCAACGAGCCGAATTTCCAGCTGATCCTGTTCACGCTGGACGAGAGCACCTACAGCCGTGAACTGGCTCCGCTGGCCGGCCACTATCCGTCGCTGTTCCTCGGCCCGGCCTGGTGGTTCCACGATGCGCCGGAAGGCATGTGGCGCTTCCGCGAGCAGACCCTGGCCAGCGGCGGCTTCTACAACACCGTCGGCTTCAACGACGACACGCGCGCGTTCCTGTCGATTCCCGCGCGGCACGACGTGGCCCGCCGCATCGACTGTGCGTTCCTCGCCAAGCTGGTGGCCGAGCACCGCATGGAGGAAGACGAAGCGGTCGAGGTGGCAATCGATCTCGCCTACCGTCTGCCCAAGAAGGCCTACAAGCTCGGCTGATGCGTGCATGCGAGGCGTCCCGTCCAGGCCGGATGGGACGCCCGGGACATCAGCGCTCGATCGCGTGCACGCGCACGCGATACACGTGCGCGTTGTGCGGATCCATCATCAGCTGTCGTCCCTGGTTGCTCTGGTCGCCGTTCAAACGGCGCAACGTCTGCCACGTGTCGCCCTGGCGGGATACCTCTTCGATGCTGTCGATGCCAGCCACGCGCGTGTCCACGTCGGGATCGCGGCGGATGTTGACGGTAAGCCCGGTGCCGACGAGGTAGAACTCGTCCGGCGACGACTGAAGCACCAGCATCGCACCGTCCTGGGTTTCCAGCGTCCTGGCCGGCCAGGAGCGCGACAGCGTGCCTTCGAACAGATAGCCACCCAGCGCCACCGTCTGGGTCGGACGCGGACTGGTCGCATGCAACACCAGTCCACGCGTGCGCCCGTCGGCCTGCGCCGTGGGCAGCATGTCGCCCAGATCGCGCAGTTCGCCGTAGACCTGCATCAGCAGCGGCGATGAGGCGGCGTCGTTGCCGGGCGCTGGCAGGCTGTCGATATCGAACGGGCTGAAGCCGAAACCCCGCGCTTCGCCGTACAGGTACAGCGCGTTGTACGGGCCTGCCTCCAGCCTCGCCTCGGGCACGAACACCGGATTGCCCAGCGCCTGGTAGCGCTGCACCCAGTACGCAAACTCCGGCCAGTAGATGTCCGGCGAATAGAAATCGATGTGGCTGGCGACCGCCTGGTACACCTGCTGAAAGTAGGGATGCGAGCCGCCACTGGGATACTCACCGGCGCGCTCCTGCGGCGCGGGCAGCTGCACATTGAGATACATCGGCAATGCGTACTGCGCCTTGCCCGCCGCCGCCACCGCGTCGATGTAGGTGGCATAACGCCATGCCATGAAGACCTCATCCGCAGCGTCGCCGAAGACGTCTTTCCACGTGTGCCCTTTGGGATTGAAGTGCGCGGCCAGCTCCGGCGTCATCGCGTGGCGGCGAGCCTGCAAGGCCTGCACCAAGCTCGCGGGCACGTCGGCGTTGAATGCACGGTTGGCAGGCTCCGAACGATCGCGGCGCTCACCGAGCACGCCCACTTCGTTCTCCACCTGCACCATCAGCACGATCTGCTGCTTGTCCTGAGCGCGCAGATGCGCCATCAGCGCGGCGAACGCCTTGGCGTCCAGGCGCAGCGTCTCCTCGCCGAAGGTGGAGAGGATCTCCAATGGTGCGCCGTCGATGCCGCGCACGCGCGGGAACCGCCGCACATCGGCTTTCACCCAACCCGGCGCGTACTCGGAGAAGCTGTTCTTCCAGCTGCCGAACCACAGCAACACCAGGTGCATGTGCTGGGCACGCGCCACATCGATCCAGTGGTCGAGCAGGCGGAAGTCGTAGCTTCCCTCACGCGGTTCCAGCTGATCCCATGCCACCGGCATCAGTACTGTGTTGACATGCAGCGCGGCAAGACGCGGCAGGATGACATCCGCCTGCGCTTCGGTGCCGGCTGAGGAATTGCCCAGTTCGCCACCGAAGATCACATACGGCTTGCCGTCCACGATCAACTGGCTGGCGCCCTGGGTGCGTACCACCCGCGGCAGTTCAGCCGCCTGCGCCGCGCCTGCCCATAGCGCCAGCACGCCGGCCCAGGCGACCAGCCGATTCATCCGCTTCTTCATCCGCGTCTCTTTCATACGTTTCCCGAAGGCCCTGCTAGACCGCTTTCAGCACGCGCGCCACCGTCGCCGGCGTGGCGTCGCCCAGGGCGCCATAGGCGCGAAGCAACCAAGCCCGGAATCGCTCATCGCCGGAGAGCGGCGCGAATACCGCATCCAATGCCAGGAAGGCAGGCACGTCGGTTTCAGGGTCGCCGCTGCAGGTCTGCCCGAGCGCCGAGAGGGTGTCGTTCAACGGGTCGACCAGCGCAATGCCGCGATGGGCCTGCCGGCGCACGAAATGCATCCATGCGGCCACCGGAATGCACAACGGCGCAATGGTTCGCCCCTGCGCGAGCGCTTCGCCAATAGTGCTGAGCAGACGCACGGGCAACTTCTGCGATCCGTCCCATGCGATCTGGGAGAGCCGGTGGCGAATGGCCGGATTGCGGAAGCGCTCAAGAATCGCGCCGATGTAACTTCCCGCATCGAGGCCTTCCGGCAAGGCGATCACCGGCGCGATGTGCTCGCGCATCAGGCGCTCCACGAACGCGGCGAGCGCGGGTTCGGCCATCGCCTCGCCCACGCTGTCGATCTCCATCAGCGAGCCGAGATAGGCCAGCGACGAATGCGCACCGTTCAACAGGCGTAGCTTGGCGCGATCGTAGCCGGCAATGTCCTGGCTAAGGGTGGCGCCGGCCAACTCCAGCGGCGGGCGATCGTTGCAGAAGCGATCCTCGACCACCCATTGCGTATAGGTTTCGCGCTGGATCGGCCAAGCGTCGGTCACGCCGAGCTCGTGCTGCACGCGCTCGCGCAGCGCATCGTCGGTGGCCGGCGTGATGCTGTCCACCATCGAGCACGGAAACGCAACGTGCGCTTCGATCCAGTCGGCCAGCGCGCGATCGAGGCGCTGCGCGTACTGCAACACCGCGCGGCGCAGGCGATGGCCGTTGTCGGCGAGATTGTCGCAACTGAGCACGGTATAGGGCGTCGCGCCTCGCTCGCGGCGCAGGCGCAGGCCTTCCACGAGATAGCCGATGGCGCTGCGCGGCGTTTGCGGCGAGGCCAGGTCGTGGACGATGTCCGGATGATTCATGTCCAGGTCGGGGCCGGCCAGGCAGTACCCCTTCTCGGTGATGGTCAGCGTCACCAGCTTCACCCGCGGATCGGCCAGTCGCGCAAGCACGGCCGCGCCTTCGTCGCGCGCGCACAGCCATTGGCGCACCGAACCGATCACGCGCAGGCGACTCTCGCGGCCCAGCAGCGACAAGGCATACAGACCGTCCTGCGGGCGCAACACGTCGCGCGCCTCGCTGCTGTGCAGGGAAACACCGCAGATAGCCCAGTCCGGGAAGCGCGCCAGCAGATCGTCGAGATACACCGCCTGGTGCGCGCGATGAAACGCGCCCGCGCCGATATGCACGACGCCGATGCGCACCTCGTTCAGCGCGTAAGCCGGCGTCGCCACCGATGCGGGCAGCCCGGCCAATGCGCGCACGGAAAGCCGCTTGAGAACCGAATCCACCCTCATCAACGCTTCACCTCAAAACCATCCTGTGCAAGATAGGCACGGATATCCGCCTCGCGCGACAGGTTCACATCACCGGGAATGGAATGCTTGAGGCAAGTGGCGGCCATGGCGAAGTCGAGCGCCGCCTCCTCGCCCATGTCGCACAGCAGGCCATGCAGGAAACCCGCGGCAAACGCGTCGCCGCCGCCGATGCGATCGACGATGCCGGTGAGCGTGTGCGGCGCCGTGTGCAGCACGCGATCGCTCAGTGCCAGCAAGCCGGACAACTGATGGTCATCCACGTTGCTGTGCAGACGCGCGGTTGCCACCAGGCGACGGAGGCTCGGCCACGTATCGAACGCGGCGACGGCGGCTGCGGCGAAGCGCTCGCCCGCATCGTCCTGCGTAAAGGTTTCACCGAGAATCAGCGCCACGTCACGATCGTTGCCGAACACCAGCTCGGCGTAATCGACCACCTCTCGCAGCAGCGCCGGCGCCTGCGGCGCACGCGGGCCCCACAGCTTGCTTCGATAGTTGCAGTCGAAGGAAACGCGTACGCCCTTTTCGCGCGCAGCGCGCACGGCGGCCAGCGCAGCCTCGGCGGTGGTCTCGTTGAGCGCGAGGTTGATGCCCGAAAGGTGCAGCCATTGCGCGCCTTCGAGCTGCCGCGGCCAGTCGTAGCTTTCCGCGCTGGTGTGCGAGAACACCGAGCCTGCGCGGTCATACAGCACGTCGGTGGGACGCTGCATGGCGCCGGGCGTCATGAAATAGAGGCCCATGCGCCCTTCCGCGTAACGCATGCGAGAGGTATCCACCCCGTGGCGACGCAGTTCGCCCGCGGCGGCGTGGCCAACAGCATTGTCGGGCAACGCGCTGACCATGGCGCTGTCATGCCCGAGAATGGCGAGCGAGGACGCCACGTTCGCTTCGGCACCGCCGAAGCGGGCGTCGAAGCGCGGCGACTGCAGCAGCAGTTCCTGGCCGGATGGCGACAGCCGCAACAGCAGTTCGCCGAAGCAGACGATGCGTGCGCGTTGGGATGGATGGCTCATGCGAGGGTCCTCACGGCGTCACCGTGAATGTCTTGGTGGCGCGGATGTCAGCGCTGGAGGCGCCGACCTGCACTTCGTAGCGACCGGGCGTTACGGCATCTTCGCGCTGCTGTTCATCGTAATAGCGCAGGTCCTTCGCGGCCGACACGGTGAAGCCGACCTCGCGCTCTTCGCCCGGCTGCAGCGTGATGCGCTGGAAGCCGCGCAAGTCCTTCTGCGCCTGTGTTCCCTTCGCCTGCAACGGACGCAGATAGAGCTGCACCACTTCGTCACCCGCGCGATGACCGGTGTTCTTCACCTTAACCGTCACGTGCATGCTGCCGTCACGCGCGATGCTGTCGCCGTCGAGCGCGAGGCCCGAATAGCCGAAGCTGGTGTAGGACAGGCCATAGCCGAACGGATACAGCGGCGTGCCTTCGAAGTAGCGGTAGGTGCGGCCGCGCATGTCGTAGTTGTCGAACGCGGGCAGCTTCTCGCTGGCCTTGTAGAAGGTGACCGGCAGGCGGCCGGCGGGGTTCACCGCGCCGAACAGCACGTCGGCCACCGCGTTGCCGCCGCGCTGGCCGGGATACCAGGCCAGCACGATGCCGGGCACATGCTGCCTGGCCCAGTCGATCGCCAGCGCAGAGCCGGAGGTGAGCACCATCACCATCGGCTTGCCGGTGCGGCGCAGCGCTTCCAGCAGTTTCTCCTGCGTGGCGGGCAGGCGCAGGTCGGTGCGATCACCACCGGCGAAGCCGGGGTAGTTGACCTTCATCTCCTCGCCTTCCACGTCGCTGTTGAGGCCGCCAACATAGATCACCACGTCCGCGTGACGGGCCGCATCCAAGGCCTCTTCCAGCGGCGGCTTGGCGCCGGGTAGGCGCCAGGCGAGGCGCACGTCGTGATTCTGGTTGTTGTTGGCGTACTCCAGGCGAACGTCATAGGCCTTGCCGGCCTTGAGATCCACGAAGGCGCTGCTGGGGCGCTTCGCGGTGGGGTCGCCACCCCAGGCGTCGAGCACCTGGCGTCCATCCACATACAGTCGATAGCCATCGCTGGCTGGCGCGCTCACTTCGTAGCGGCCAGACACCGGCGGCAGCAACTGGCCACTCCAGCGCACGCTGAACTCATGAATCGCCAATGCACGATCCGACGGCAGCTCGCCGCGCATGATCAGGTCGTCGGTGGGCGTGCCGTGGTCCCACTGGAAGCCGATCTTCGGATCGACGCGCGTGAGCACCGGCGCAGAGGTGAAATCATTGCCGCGGAAATACTCGGCCTTGAGCCCGTGTTCCGTGGTATCTGCGGAAGGACGCAGGTAGCGCGCCTCGATCAGCGCCGACGTGCCCTGGCCATCGAACCCCTGTACCAGCGAGGCGCCTTTGGCGTAGGTCACTTGCGCCTGCGGCAGGGCCTCGCGAATGCCCTGCAGGATGGTCACCGGGTCCGCCGGCGTGCCGTGGTAGTTGCCCAGCAGCGCGGTGACGTCGTCGGCCGTCGGGCCGATCACCGCCACATGCTTGAGCTCGTGCGACAACGGCAGGATGCCATCGTTCTTCAGCAGCACGATCGACGCCTCGGCCGCACGGCGTGCCAGCGCATCGTGCTCGGGCGACTGGTTGACCGAATAGGGAATCTGCGCCCAGCGCACGCGCTCAGGCGGATCGAACATGCCCAGGCGCATGCGCGCCAGCATCAGTCGCTTGAGCGAGACGTCGATGTCCGCTTCGCTGATCAGGCCCTGGTGCACGGCGTTGACCAACGCGGCGTAGGTGTGGCCGCAGTTGAGGTCATCACCGTTCTTCACCGCCAGCGAAGACGCCTCTTCAGCGGTCGCCACCATCTTGTGGCGCGCGAAGATATCGTCGACCGAATCGCAGTCGGACACCACGTAACCCTTGAAGCCCCAATCCTTGCGCAGGATCTCGCCCAGCAGGCGTGGGCTGGCCGAGGCGGATTCGCCATTCACACGGTTGTAGGCGCCCATCACCGCGTCGACGTGGCCCTCCTGCACCAACGCCTGAAACGCCGGCAGGTAGGTGTCGTGCAGGTCGCGCTCGCTCGGGTGCACGTCGAAGTGATGGCGTTCCGATTCCGGACCGCTGTGCACGGCGAAATGCTTCGCCGTGGCGTCGAGCTTGCGATAAGTCGGATCGTCGCCCTGCAGGCCGCGCACGAAGGCCACGCCCATGCGCGAGGTGAGGAAGGGATCCTCGCCGTAGGTCTCCTGGCCACGGCCCCAGCGGGGATCGCGGAAGATGTTGATGTTGGGCGACCAGAACGTCAGGCCTTCGTAGCGACCGTGCATGTCGTGCCGCAGGAATTCCTGGTGCTTGGCGCGCGCCTCGTCGCTGACGGCGGTGGCGACCTGACCCATCAGCGTGGTGTCGAAGGTGGCAGCGAGGCCGATCGCCTGCGGAAACACCGTGGCACCGCCCGCGCGTGCCACGCCATGCAGGCCTTCGTTCCACCATTCGTAGGCGGGCACGCCAAGGCGCGGAATGGCGGGCGCGTTGTTCTGCATCTGCGCCACCTTCTCTTCCAGCGTCATGCGCGAGACGAGGTCGGCGGCGCGATCTTCGAAGCTGCGGTTGAGGTCGAGGTACACCGGCGCGGCGCTTGCCGCTTGCCTGGTCGTATCCGCATGCGGCGCGCAGGAAGACGTACCCAGCGCGAGCAGCACGGCCACCGCCATCGTTTGCAGCAGCGTGTGCCTGCGGTCATTCGCTTCCCGGTGCATCGAGCTCTTCATCCGTTTCCTCTCAAGGTTGGTGCAGCAGGCGCGCATACGGCCCCAGCGTGGTGCCCACGAAGCCACCGGCCACGTCGGTGCTGAGCACCGTGCCATCGACATCGCGCAGCAGCCATTGCCAGCCCGCGCCCTCGTCGTAGGCGAAGCCATAGCGGCCGCCATCGCCACTGATCTTCAATTGCAGGTGTTGCGGCGCCTTGGCGAGCGTGGCGGTCGCGAGCACGGCGCTGTCCGCACCGCGATGGCGGCGCACGGTCAGCAGCCATTGCTGCCCTTCGCGATGGATGCCGAACGCGTACCAGTAGTGTTCGTTCTGGAAGGCCGCGAGGCCAGCTTCGACATTGGCCTGCACCGGCGCGACCAGCTGCGTGCTGGCATCGAACGCGAGGTGTTGCTGCGGGCGTGCCAGGAAGGACGGGTTGTGCAGCGTGTCCAGGTCATCCGCCTGCGGATGGATGGCGAGTTGCCCGGGATGCGCGCGCAGGTCGGTCCAGGGCTGGGCCGGGGTGCGCACGAACATCCATGAAGCATCCAATGCGGGCTTGTCGAAGTCGTCGCGCCAGGTGAAGTTGCCACTGTGCGGCGCCTGCGTTTCGCGTGCCAGCAGCGCCGGCCCCTTGACCACCTGCGGAACCGCCTTTCCTTTGGGAAGAATGGACGGCCATCCGTCCTTCCATGTCACCGGCAGCAGGAAGGTCTCGCGCCCGGTGTTGTAGTGCACCCGATCATAGGCGCGGCTGGCCAGGAACACGGCCCACCAGCTGCCATCCTGTGCCTCCACCAGATCGGCATGACCGGCGTTGACGATCGGTTGGTTGCGATCGGACGGAAGGTCGCGTTGCGTGAGGGTCGGATTGCCGCTGTACGGTGTGTACGGTCCCCACACGGCGCGGCTGCGCAACACCACTTCCGAATGTTGCGGCCCGGTGCCGCCCTCGGCGCACATCAGGTAGTACCAGCCATCGCGCTTGTAGACGTGCGGGCCTTCGATCCAGATCGGTTTGGTAGCCGGATCGACACCACCATCAAGCAGCACGCGTCGCGGTCCCACCAGCGCATGCTGGCGGAGATCGAACTCCTGCATCCAGATCGCGCGATGACCGTCGTAGCGCGAGCCACCTTCGGGCACGCCGTTGTTGACGACGTATGCCTTGCCGTCGTCATCGAAGAACAGCGAAGGATCGATGCCGCCGGCCAGGCCGGGCAGCCACACCGGATCGGACCACGGCCCCGCTGGATTCGTCGCGGTGGCGATGAAATTGCCGCCGCTATCCACCGAGGTGTTGATCACATAGAACGTGCCGTCGTGATGCGAAATCGCCGGCGCGTAGAGGCCACGCGACATGCCTTGACCGTCCAGCTTCACCTGTGACGGGCGGTCGATGACATGGCCGATCAGCGCCCAGTGAACGAGGTCGCGACTCTCGTACACCGGAAGGCCGGGGAAATACACGAAGCTGGAGTTCACCAGGTAGTAGCGGTCACCGACGCGCACCACGCTGGGATCCGGACTGAAGCCGGTCAGCACCGGGTTGTAGTAGTGGCCCGGCGGCAACGGCTGCTCGAACGCGGCATCGTGCCCGCGGTATTCGAACCAGTCGAACAACACCGGCTCCTGCGCATGCACCGCCGTCCCCAGCACCAGGGCGAGCCCGCACGTGACACGACGAAGAAGGCGGCGCATCGTGCTCACCAATCCCACATCGAGCCGTCTTCCAGCCGCGCGATCGGCAACTGCTTGGGCGCGTAGGGGAAGCGCGCGGCAAGCTTCTCGTCGATGGTGACGCCATGGCCCGCGCTATCGCCGCAATGCAGGCGGCCTGCACGGAACTCGTAGTCGTGCGGGAACACTTCGTTCGTCTCGTCCGAATGGAACATGTATTCCTGGATGCCGAAGTTCGGCACCCACGTGTCGAAATGCAACGCTGCGCCCATGCACACCGGCGAGAGATCGGTGGCGCCGTGGAAGCCGGTGCGCACCTGATGCAACGCGGCGAAGTCGGCAAGGCGACGCAAATGCGTGATGCCGCCGCCGTGCACGATGGTGGTGCGGATGTAGTCGATCAGCTGGTTCTCGATCAGGTGCTTGCAGTCCCAGATCGAGTTGAACACTTCGCCTACAGCGAGTGGCGTGACCGAGTGCTGTCGAATCAGCTCGAACGATTTCTGGTTTTCCGCTGGCGTACTGTCTTCCAGCCAGAACAGGCGATACGGCTCCAGGCTGCGCGCCAGGCGGGCGGCTTCGATCGGCGTGAGGCGATGGTGCACGTCGTGCAGCAGTTCCACCTCGTCGCCATGGTCGGCGCGCAGGCGTTCGAACAGCTTGGGCACCACATCGAGGTAGCGCGGCGTGGACCACACGGTTTCCAGCGGCAGTTCGCTTTCGGCCGGCTCGTACGGCTTGCCGCCCACCGAAATGCCATAGGCCTTCTTCACGCCTGGCACGCCGCACTGCGCACGGATGGCAAGAAAACCCATCTCCTTGAAGCGCGCCACTTCTTCGCTTGTTTCGCCAATGTCGCGACCGTTGGCGTGACCGTACACCAGCGCGCCTTCGCGCGAACGTCCACCGAGCAGTTGGTAGATCGGCAGGCCCGCCATCTTGCCGAGGATGTCCCACAACGCGACGTCGACGGCGGCGAGCGCGGTCATTGTGACCGGGCCACGGCGCCAGTACGCGCCACGGTAGAAGAACTGCCAGATGTCCTCGATACGACCGGCATCGCGTCCGATCAGGTTCGGCACCACGTGATCCTGCAGGTACGAAGCCACCGCCAGTTCGCGTCCGTTGAGCGTGGCATCGCCCAGGCCGGTGACGCCCGAACGCGTGACGATCTTCAGCGTGACGAAGTTGCGACCCGGACAGGTGACGATGACCTTGGCCTCGACGATCTCGCGGTCGCGTGCGGAGCCCTGGTGGTCGATGGGAGCGGTGCTCATGGATGTTTTTCCTGATCAGCAGAAGACGTGGAGAGCGACGACTGGAACGGACCTGCCGGCAGGCCCGAGCCGTCATAGAGGGTGCAAACGGGGCTGTCGGCCCAGCAATAGCGCACGCGGGTGATCGACGCCGTGGGCATCGACGCATGCAGCACCACCTGGTTGCCGTGGATGTCGGCGTCGGCGTAATGGCAGGTGTCGGCCTGCGCGCCGCACAGTTCGAAGCCGATCGGGTGATACGCGCCGTACGCCACCATCGGCGCGGTGACATCGCGGAAGCTGAGCGTCACCGTGTCGCCGTTACGTTGCGCGCTCGCGGCCACAGGGCCGGAAGGCGGCAACGCTTCGCCGTACACCACGTGACGCGCGGCGCGTGCGAGACGGCGCCCCAGCTCTTGCTTGTTGGCCGGATGGATGTCCGTGCGCTCGCCGATATCCACCGCCACGGCGAGGCCCGAATGCGCGTCATCCGCCACTGCGAGACGCTGCGCTTCGCGCACGTCAGCCGAGCCGCTTTCCAGCGGATGCACCGGCGCCGGGCCATAGCCGGCGAGCTGCACGACCAGCATCGGCAACGACGCGCCGAACTGCGCGCGGAAGTCCTCGCGCAGTGCTTCGAGCAGGCGTCGGTAGTTGCCGGCATCGCCGGTGTTGGATTCGCCCTGGTACCACAGCGCACCGCGCACACCGTACGCACCGAGTGGCGCGATCATGCCGTTGTGCAGCGTGGCCAGGCCCGCCGTGGGATGCCACGGCAGGCTCGGCGGCGAGCCGTACGACTTGGGCACCACCTGGTATTCCCAGTCGCCCAGCGATACCGACGAACCATCGCCCAGACGCAGCGCGCGCTTGTCGGCCGGACCGTACAGGCCATCGTCGCGATAGGTGCCGAGCACGTTGATGGCGATCAGATTGTCGCCTTCGTGCAGCACGCCGGGCGGCAGCTTGTAGGTACGTTCACCGCCGTAGCCGGTGCCGATCCAATGGCCGTTCACCCAGGTCTGGTCGGTCTCGTTGATCGCACCCAGCGACAGTTCGTTCGCCTGCTCGGCCTGCGCCTTGCTCAGCTTCAGGGTGGTGCGATACCACAGCGTGCCGGTGAAGTTGACCAGTTCCGGCACGCCCCAGCGCTGCCACGCACCCTTGTCGAGCGGCGCATGCTGCCAGCCCTGGTGCGTGACGCGTGCGGGATTCCACGGCTCATTGCTTTCGCTGACACCGGGCCGCGCATGCCACCACGCCTGCCACTGGCGACTCCATTGTTCGCCGGCCTGCGCCGGATCTTTCTGGTGCAGGGCGAGCAGATCGAGCCCCTGGTCGAAACCACCGACCTTGCGCAGCGCCTGCATGCTCATCCACGGCTCGATGCGCGAGCCGCCCCAGGCGGAAACGATCAGGCCCATCGGCACGTCCTGCGTCTTCTGCAGTTCGCGCGCAAAGAAGTAGCAGGTAGCGGAGAACTCGGCGACGGTGCCGGGCGTGGTCTTCAGCCAGTGATCGGTGGCCGGTATCGCATCCAGCGGCGTGACGCTGCTGACGTTGTCGACGGTGAGCATGCGGATGCGGTCGTTGTCGGCGTTCTGCACTTCCGAACGCGCATCCAGCGCACGCTTGACCTGCACCACCATGTTCGACTGGCCGGAGCACAGCCATACGTCGCCGACCAGCACGTCGTCGATGCGCTGCGAGGCGCCGCCCGACGCTTTCACGTTCAACGTGTAGGGACCGCCGGCCTTGAGTGCGGGCAGCTTGGCTTCCCAATGTCCATGCTCATCGGCGCGAGCGCTGATGCGCTTGCCGGCAAACTCCACCGTCAGCTTCTCGCCCGGTGTCGCATGGCCCCATACGGGATTGGCGTGTTCGCGCTGCAGCACGGCGTGATCCTGGAACAGCGGATTGAGCAGCGCCTCATCGGCTTGCGCAGCGGAAGCCGCGGCGCAGCACAACACCGCCAGCGCCGCACCGATGTGACGCGTCGAAGGAAAAAAATGGCTCATGGTCGATGGCCCGGCACGAAGGGAAAGGAGAGCGATTCGTAGTACGACAGCGTGTGCTGCGGCGGTGCGTAGCCGGCGGGCAACGGCAGCCCGTTGAGGCTCTGGAAGTAGGCGATGCTGGCGTCGCGCCACCACTGCGCCTCCTTCTCCTGGATGCCGAGGAAGACGGCCGCCTTGCGATAGCGATCGGCGTCGATCTGGCCATCCAGCGCCTGCCAGGTGGCGCGCATCTGCTTCACGTCATCCACGCCCTGCGTGTAGTGCACGACCAGCTCATCCCACAGCGCGCGGCCCGAGCGCATGCGGTAGCTCCACGGTTCGTGGTGGAACCAGAGCAGGTAGGCGTCCGGAATCTTCTTCAGATCGTTGAATTCGTCGGCCACGGGCGGCGCGTACTGCGCCACGGCGTTGCTGCCGGTGCTGCTGCGGTCGAAGCCGATACCTTCGTGGTCGGCGCGGTGGTAGTACACCGGCGTCCAGTCGGCGCGCGGTCCGCTGGCGTCCCACGGCGCGGGGCCGTAGTGATGGCCCTTGCCCATCAGGTGATGCAGGCCCAGCGGCGTCATATAGTCGACCACCGCTTCGCGCGACAGCATCATCATGTCGACGACGCGCTTCACGAACCCATCGTCGTTGCTGAAGGTCGCGCGCACCCATTCCTCGGCGATGTCGCGCGAGGAAAGTTGGGGATTCCACGCCAGCCGGCCGTAGGCGTACCAGTTGGCCTGGTTGAAGTCCGAACCGGTCCAGTCGCGATCGGTGCCGATGTTCGCCACGCCGGCGATGCCCGTGAGCTTGTGCCCGTCGAGTTCGCCATCGATCACCTTCGCGACCGTCGAACCCTTGCCCTTGCCATAGGTATCCGCTCGCAGCACTTCCTCGAACAGCGGGCCGAGGTAAACCAGGTGCGTGGCGAAGCCCAGGTATTCCTTGGTGACCTGGAACTCCATCATCAGTGGTGTCTTCGGCATCGCACCGAACAGGGGATTGAACGGCTCGCGCGGCTGGAAATCGATCGGGCCGTTCTTTACCTGCAGCAGCACGTTCGTGCGGAACGCGCCGTCCAGCGGCTTGAATTCGGCATAGGCCTGCTTGGCGCGATCGTCGGCATTGGTCTGCGAATACACGAAGGCGCGCCACATCACGATCCCACCATGCGGAGCCAGCGCATCGGCCAGCATGTTGGCGCCATCGGCATGGGTGCGGCCGTAGTCCTGCGGGCCGGGCTGGCCTTCGGAGTTGGCCTTGACGAGGAAGCCGCCGAAATCGGGAATGCGTGCGTAGATCTCATCCGCCTTGGCGCGCCACCAGCGCTGCACGGCGGGTTCGAGCGGGTCGGCGGTCTTGAGCCCGCCGATCTCGATCGGTGCGCTGAACTTCACACTGAGATAGACACGGATGCCGTACGGGCGGAATACCTTGGCCAACGCCTGCACCTTGTCCAGATACAGCGGCGTGAGGATGGCGGCGTTCGCGTTGACGTTGTTGAGCACGGCGCCGTTGATGCCGATGGAGGCATTGGCGCGCGCGTAATCGGTATAGCGGGGGTCGAGCCAGTCGGGCAGCTTCTGCCAGTCCCAGATCGAATTGCCCGCGTAGCCGCGCTCCACGTGACCGTCGAGGTCGTCCCAGTGATCGAGCACGCGCAGCGACATGCGCGTTGCTTCGCGCACATCGAGATGATCGATCGGCCGCGCCGTCTGCAGCAGGCGGAGAAGGTGAAAGGCGCCATACATCGCCGCCACGTCGCTCTGCCCGACGATGGCGGTGACGGAGCGGCCATCCACCATGGTCTGGCGAATCAGATAGCCGTCGTGCCCCAGCGCGCGCGCGTCGAGCTTGAGTCGTGCCACAACCGGCGATGACGCCGGCGTACCGACGACGATCGCGCCATCGCGCTCCACCGCCGAGCCCACTGACGGGGCCTGGCCCAGCAACCCGCCGAGGCCGCGCAGCAGTTCGTCGCGCGTGGCTTGCTGGGTCGGCGTGGCGACGGGCAGCACGAGTTGCGTGGCATGGCTGCGATAGAGGGCTGCCTGCGTATCGGGTAGCGGCCGATAGCGCAGCCACAGGTCGTAGCCGTCCTCGGCCTGCGCCATGCCCGCCGCGAGCAGCGCGGCGATGGCCAGCAGGGCGTGAAACGCTGTCGTCAGGCGGCCCGCCGCATGCTTCTCGGATGAAAATGGTAGAAATGTGGTCACGGCAGTTATCGCTAACATATGCAAGAATGCGCCCTTATCCGAACCGATATCCGCACTGACGGCGACGGCCGCGGGCAATGCCCCACGCGCCTCGCGGCGCCAGTGCCGCGCGAAGGAAAACGGCATTGAAGAAAACAGGCAGGAAGTCGGTTCGCCGCAAGGGAGCCGCCGTCACCATCGACGACGTGGCCGCGCTGGCCAAAGTCTCCGCCATGACGGTGTCGCGTGTCGTCAACGGCCACAGCAAGGTGCGCGATGCCACGCGCGAGCGCGTGATGGCGGCGGTGCGCGAGCTGGGTTACATCCCCAACCTCGCGGCCAGTTCGCTGGCTGCCGCGCAGGACGCACGCATCGCGCTGATCTATACCAACCCCAGCGCGGGCTACCTGCGCGAGCTGCTGCTCGGCGCGTTGCGCGGTTCCGCGCGCACGGCGGCGCAGCTGGTCATCGACGACTGGGACGAACTCGACGTCGGTGGCGAACGCAAGGCGGCGCGCGCACTGGCCAAGAGTGTGGCCGGCGTGATCCTGCCACCGCCGCTGTGCGAGTCGAAAGTGGTGATCGAGGAACTGGTCAGCGCCGGCGTGCCGGTGGTGGCGATCGCCTCGGGCCGCTTCAACCACGACATCTCCAGCGTGCGCATCGACGACTACCTGGCCAGCAAGGAAGTCACCGAGCACCTCATCCGCATGGGTCACGCGCGCATCGCCTTCATCAAGGGCCATCCGAACCAGACGGCCAGCGCGCGACGCTTCGAGGGCTACCAGGCTGCGTTGAAGGATGCCGGCATCGCGTACGACGCGAGCCTCGTGCAGCAGGGCTACTTCACCTATCGCTCCGGCCTGGAAGCGGTGGAACACCTGCTGTCGCTGCGCAAGCCGCCGACCGCGATCTTCGCCAGCAACGACGACATGGCGGCCGCGGCGATTTCCGTGGCGCACCGGCGCGGACTGGATGTGCCGCGCGATCTCTCGATCGTCGGCTTCGACGACACCTCGGCCGCCACCACCGTGTGGCCGGAACTCTCCACCGTGCGCCAGCCGATCGCCAGCATGGCCGATTCGGCCATCGACATCCTGCAGCGCGCGATCCGCCGCAAGGACACCGAGACGAAGGTGGTGGTCGATCATGTGGTCGCCCATCAGTTGATCAAGCGCGATTCGGTGGCGCCGCCTGTCGGCGCCGGCACCAAGCCCAAGGGCTGACGGCCGGCAACGCGAGGCGCTGGCGCCGCCCATGCGCTAGCCCTCCATCTGTTCCAGTTCCTTGCCGCGCGTTTCCTTCACGTAGCGCAGCACGAACACCACCGAGATCGCCGCGGCCACGGCATAGATGCCGTACGCGCCAGCAAGACCGATGCTCGCCAGCAGGATCGGGAAGCTCACCGTGATGGCGAAATTGGACGTCCATTGCGCGGCGCCCGCCACGGCCAGGCCCGAGCCGCGGATCTGGTTGGGGAACATCTCGCCCAGCATCACCCACATCACCGGGCCCCACGACATGTTGAAGAACGCCACGTAGATATTGGCCGCGACCAGCGCGACGGTGCCCATCGCCGGCGACAGCGCAAGCTTGCCGCTGGCGTCGAGGCCGGCATGCGCAAAGGCGAACGTGACCAGCGCCAGCGCGACGGTCATGCCCACCGAACCGACCCACAGCAGCGGCTTGCGGCCTACGCGGTCGATCAGCAGCACGGCGATGAGACACGCACCGATGCTCAGCGCGCCGGAGAACACGTTGATCAGCAGCGCGTCGTTCTCGGAAAAGCCCACCGCCTGCCACAGCACGGCGCCGTAGTAGAACACCACGTTGATGCCCACCAGCTGCTGGAACGTGGCGAGACCAATGCCCACCCACACGATGGGACGCACGCGGCCGCTCGCCTTGTCCAGGAGGTCCGACAGTTTCGGGCGGTGACGATCCTGCGCCAGCGAAGCGCCGATCTCGGAGAACTTGTTGGCCGCTTCCTGCTCGCCGTAAAGGCGCGCGAGCACGGCCTTGGCTTCGCTGTCGCGCTTGCGCACGACGAGGAAGCGCGGGCTTTCGGGAATGAACAGCAGCGATACCAGGAACAGCGACGACGGCAGCGCCTGCATCCAGAACATCCAACGCCACGCATCCTGGCCAAGCCAGAGCGTGCCGGTGGACGCACCTGCTGCCTTCGCCAGCAGGAAGTTGCTCAGGAAGGCGCTGAACAGGCCGCTGATGATGGCGATCTGCTGCACCGTGGCGAGCCGGCCGCGGTAGCGTGCAGGCGCGACTTCCGCAATGTAGGCCGGTGCGATGACGCTGGCCGCGCCAACCGCGAACCCGCCCATGATGCGCGCGAACACGAAGAAGGTCGCGCTGTGCGCTGCGCCCGCGCCCAGCGCGGACAACAGGAACAGCACCGAGGAAATGATCAGTACCGAACGTCGCCCCCAGTAGTCGGCGACGCGGCCGGCGAAGAAGGCGCCGAGCGCGCAGCCCAGCAGCATGGAGGCCACTTCGAAGCCGATCTGCGCCGAGGTGGACTGGAAAGCCTGCTTGAGGCCATCCACCGTGCCGTTGATCACGCCGCTGTCGAAACCGAACAGGAAGCCGCCCAAGGTGGCGACGCAGCTGATCTGGACGATAAGTCGGGTGTTTTCCGCATGTTTCGCGGCTACCGCGCCATCAAGCGTTACGCTGTTCATGCTGTCGGTGTCTCATGGTCGTGTTTCCGGCTCCCCGGTCGGCAAGGCACATCCCCGTGCGACTTGCCGACCACTCAGATCAGACGCTAGCGAAGCAGGCTTCGCGAATCAGCGCAGCAGGTACTGATTCAACAGATTCTCGTAACGCTCCTGCTTGCCGCTGCGCTTGGTGGGCTCGCCGTTCTTCGCAGCGAGGTCGCGCAGCTGCGCCAGGTTGAACTTGCCCTGCGCGAAATCGAGGCCCGGACCGTTGTCGAAGCTGCTGTAGCGTTCGGCGCGCCACCGCTCCAGCGGCGATTGCTTGAGCAGTGCATGCGCCACCTCCAGGCCGCGTGCGAACGCGTCCATGCCGCCGATGTGCGCAATGAACAAATCGTCCAGGTCGGTGGACTCGCGACGCGCCTTGGCGTCGAAGTTCAGGCCGCCGGGTGCGAGGCCGCCCTGGCGCAGCACCACCAGCATCGCGCCCACGGTGTCGTACAGGTCGCTCGGGAACTGGTCGGTATCCCAGCCGTTCTGCGCGTTGCCGCGGTTGGCGTCGATGCTGCCCAGCAGGCCGTGGTCGGACGCCACCTGCAGGTCGTGCTCGAAGGTGTGGCCCGACAGGGTGGCATGGTTGGCTTCGATGTTGAGCTTGAAGTCCTTGTCCAGGCCGTGCTGCTGCAGGAACCCGGCGACGGTGGCCGAGTCGAAGTCGTACTGGTGCTTCATCGGCTCCATCGGCTTGGGCTCGATCAGGAAGTTGCCCTTGAAGCCGATGCTGCGGCCGTAGTCGCGTGCCATGGTGAGGAAGCGCGCGAAGTGTTCCAGCTCGCGCTTCATGTTGGTGTTGAGCAGCGAGGCGTAGCCTTCGCGGCCACCCCAGAACACGTAGTTCTCGCCACCGAGTTCTACCGTGGCATCCAGCGCGGCCTTGATCTGCGCGGCGGCGCGCGCCACCACGGCGAAATCCGGATTGGTCGCCGCGCCATTCATGTACCGCGGATGGCTGAACAGGTTCGCCGTGCCCCACAGGAGCTTGACGCCGGTGGACTTCTGGCGCTCCTTGGCCAGCGCGACCATGTGCTTGAGGTTCTTCTCGTACTCGCCCACGTCGTCGGCGTCGGGCGCCATGTCGATATCGTGGAAGCAGTAATACGGCACGCCGAGCTTGGTGAAGAACTCGAACGCCGCATCCAGCTTCGCCTCGGCGCGCGCCAGCGGCGCGCCGTCGGCATCCCACGGAAACACGCGCGTGCCGGGGCCGAACGGGTCATGGCCTGCGTTGCAGAACGTATGCCAGTAGCACGCGGCAAAACGCAGGTGCTCGGCCATCGTCTTGTCGCCGATCTTCTTGTTTGCGTCGTAATGCTTGAACGCCAGCGGGTTGTCCGAACCGAGCCCCTCGAACGGGATACGGCCGATGCCGGGGAAGAATTCGCGCTTGCCGATGAAAGGGGTGCTCATGATCTTGTGGTCCTGGTCGAGGAGTGATGAGGCAACAGGCCCGAGGGGTCAGGCGGTACCCGCCGGGTGACTGGCGTAGAAGGTCTTGGCGCCATCGAGATGGCGCAGGAACTGGCGATACGACGCCTGGTAAGCAGGCACGCTCTTGCCGTCCGGGCGAACCGAGAGTCCGGGTGCGATCAGCACGTGCTCGCGTGCCATCGCCGCGAGATCCGCCTCGCGTCCGTTGGCGCGCTCGTGGGCCCACAACGCTTGCAGCGCGGCGCCGAATGCGGCGCCCTCGGCCTGCAGCGGCACTTCCACCGGCAGCTCGAACACGTCGGCGATCATCTGTCGCCACGCGGCGCTGTGGCTGCCGCCGCCGGTAAGGCGGATTGCGTCGAAACGCAGGCCCGCGGCAAGCAGTGCGTCGTAACCGTTGCGCAGCGCGTAGGTCGCGCCTTCCATCGCAGCACGATAGATATTTCCGCGCGTGACGTTGTTGAGATCCATGCCGTGCAGGCTGCCGCGCGCATGCGGCAGATCCGGCGTGCGCTCGCCGTTCAAGAACGGAAGCATCACCAGGCCGCCGGCGCCGGGTGAAGTGCCCACCATCACGGCATCGCCGTCGCGCGTACTGAAACCGAACGCCTTGGCCACGCTTTCGGTGGCGATGGTGCAGTTCATCGTGCAGATCAGCGGCAGCCAGCCACCGGTGGAAGAACAGAACGCCGCCCAGCCTGCCACGTCATCCACCACCGGATGATCGGCGTACGCGAACAGCGTGCCCGAGGTACCCAGGCTCATGCTCAGCACGCCCGGCTCCACATTGCCGGTGCCGATGGCTGCCATCATGTTGTCGCCGCCACCGGCGGAAATACGCACCGCGCGCGGCAGCCCGAGTTCATCGGCGATTACAGGAGCGATGGGGAAGCTCGCATCGGCCTCGACCAGGGGCGGCAGGCAATCGATGAGCTTGCGGTCCGCGTCGGTGGCCGCCAGCAACTCCGGCGACCATTGGCGCGTGCGCACGTCCAGCCAGCCCGTGCCGGACGCGTCGCCGTATTCCATCCAGCGCTCGCCGGTGAGCCAGAAGTTCACGTAATCGTGCGGCAGCAGGATCGTCGCGAGCTGCGCATAGACCTCGGGACGGTGCTTGCGCGTCCACGGCAGCTTGGAGGCCGTGTAGCCGGCCAGGATCGGGTTGCCCGCCTGTTCGACGCAATGCGTCGCGCCGCCGGCCGCTTCCATGATCTCGTCGCACTCGAGCTGCGTGCTGGTATCGCACCACAGCTTGGCCGGCGCCAGCACCTTGCCCGCGGCATCCAACGGCACGAACCCATGCTGCTGGCCGGACACGCCGATCGCCACCACGCGCGAGCGCGAGGCGGCATCCAGCTTCGCGAAACACGCACGGATCGCATCGATCCACCACTCGGCCTTCTGCTCGCGACTGCCGTCATCGCCAGCGATCAACTCCAGCGGATGCCCGTGCGTGGAGACCACACGGCGCGTCGCTGCGTCATAAGCCACCAGCTTGACGCTCTGGGTACCGACATCGAGTCCAACCACAAGGCTCATACGTTTCCGGGGGTCCGAGATGTTAGCGCTACCATAAATCGGTCTAATAAAACCCCCGAACCATTCCGCAGGGGCCTGTAGGCTGCCTGCCGTCGGAAGGGGGGTGCGTGCTGCAGACTCTACTAGCGCTTTGCCGAAATGCCATGCCGCAATGCAAAAAAGCCGGAAAACAGGCGTCCTGGCGCGGTTTCGGCGATATCGACGCGGCAGCTCGCGGGATGGCGGAGCCACGGCGGACCACCTCCGCCTGCCGAACTTGCCGAGGTCGGGGGCCACTCCAGGCCCGACCGACCTGGAGACCAGACGATCGCATCTTGCCAAGGCTGGCCATCGCTTCCACCCCGGCGCCGCGAAGCCGTCGCGATCGCGGCATGGCGATTGGAAGTATAGACGTCCGCACCACCTCCTCCATCGCGACGGCCGAGGTCGCCGCGCGAAGGATGATGCAGCGCAGCGTGTCGCTTCTCATGCAAGCCGCTAACTTGCAGCCCCATTGCCCATGGCCAAGGGTTGATGGATGTTGCCGCATCGCGTCGCGCTGCTCTTCAACGCAAACAAGGTCTACGACCGGCAGGTCATCGCGGGCATTGGGGAATATCTCACCTTCACTCGCGTGAAGTGGGACCTTTTCATGGAAGAGGACTTCCGCTGTCGCACCCTGGGCATCCGCCAGTGGCGCGGCGACGGCATCATTGCCGACTTCGACGATCCAGTGGTCGCCGAAGCCGTGTCGGCGCTTCCCATACCGGTGGTGGCCGTCGGTGGTTCGTATGCCGACGACTCGCAGTACCCCGCCGGCATTCCCTACGTGGCGACCGACAACCGCAAGCTCGTGCAGGCGGCGTATAGCCATCTGATCGAGCACGGCCTGGAGCGCTTCGCCTTCTTCGGCAAGCCGCCCGAGCCCGACAACCGCTGGGCTCACGAACGCGAGATGTGGTTCCGTCACCTGACCGCCGCGGACGGGCTGGAAGGCATCGTCTATCACGGCGCGTGCACCAGCGCGGGCGGCTGGGGACGCGCACAGCACGAAGTGGCCGAATGGATCCACAGCCTGCCCAAGCCCATCGGCATCATCGCCGCCACCGATGCACGTGCCCGGCAGCTGCTGCAGGCCTGCATCGTGGGTGATGTGCCGGTGCCGGAGCAGGTCGCCATCGTGGGCATCGACAACGACCCCATCGTGCAGGTGCTGAGCTGCATACGCCTCACCTCCGTGATGCAGGGCGCCGAGGAAATGGGCCGCACCGCCGCGCAGCTGCTGCACCAGATGCTGCATGGCGGCGACTGCTCGGGCTCTCGCGTGCTCGTGCCGCCCGCCGGCATCAACGTGCAGGCCAGCAGCCAGTACCAGTGCATCCGCAGTCCGCACGTGATGCGGGCACGGCACTACATCCGCCAGTACGCCTGCATGGGTATCAAGGCCGAGCAGGTGGCCGGTTACGTCAACGTGTCGCGCACCCTGCTGGAAGAACACTTCAAGCGCGAGCTGAAGAAATCCGTGCACCAGGTAATCCTCGAGCACAAACTGGAGCGCGCACGACAGCTGCTGACCGACCCGTCGATGTCGCTCACGGACGTCGCCGTGCGCAGCGGCTTCACCTCGTTGCAGTACATGTACGTGGTGTTCCGCCGCGAATTCGACTGCACGCCCAAGCAGTACCAGGAGCAGCTGAAGGCCTGACCATCAAGCCACAGCGTTCGTTGCCGGCGTGCACGGGGAGGAACCCACACCGACAACGAACGCGGACTTGCCTTCAGGGCGACGGGAGCCCCTCAGAACGTGGCACGGAACACCAGCTCGTAGCGCCTGTCGTTCTCGAAGATCGCACGGGTGTACAGATGCGGATCCACCGTACCGTTGACGTAGGTGGCCGGACCCATCAACACTCGCGTGGTCGAGTTGGTGAGATTGTTCATCTGCAGGCCCACCTGCATGTTCTTGTTGATGTGATAGAACACCGACGCGTCCAGCTGGCCGTACGCATCGTTCCACATCGGCAGGTAGGTATCGCCCGAATCTTCGGTGGTGATCAGGTAGCGGCTGCGCCACGACCACGCCACGCGCGCCGACCAGTTGGCGTATTCGTACATGCCGATCAGGTTGTAGCTGTTCTGTGATAGGCCGGCCATCGGCAGCGGCGGATTGGTCACGATGAAATCCGCGCCGCACGAGCCGTTGGCATGGTCGGGATCGCACGAAGTGGTGCCGGCGATCTTGCTGCTGCGCAGGAAGGTGTAGTTCGCCTGCACGCCCAGGCCTTTCCATGCGCCCGGCAGGAAGTCGAAGAACTGCGAGTAGCCCGCTTCGATGCCCTTGACGTTGCCGTCGCCGGCATTCTGCGGGCCGGTGACCGCGAATTCCTGGCCGCCGATGTTTTCCGTGGTGACTTCGTTGGTGATGTAGTTCTTGATCTTCTTGTAGAACACCGTGGTGTACAGCATGCCGGTGGGTGAGAAGTACCATTCAAGCGCGGAATCGAACTGATTGGCCTCCAGCGGCTTCAAGTTCGGATTGCCGCCGGTGCTCGCGGTCCATCCGGTGATGGTCGGCTGCTGTCCAGCCGGGCCGCCCCACGAAGCGCCAAGCTTCATGTACGAGTTGAGTTGGTTGATGTCCGGACGCGTCATCGCCTTCGACGCGGCCAGGCGCAGCTGCAGTTCGTCGGTCAGCTTGAAACGCAGGTTCAGGCTGGGCAGGAAATTGTGATAGCTGCCCTTGCCGGAGATCGGCACGTACGCGCCACTGAACAAGGCCAGTTGTTCCGGCGTCAGGTTCGCGGTGCTCCCGCTGATGTTGCTGGCCGACGGGTACTGGATCGCGCCGTTGGCGCTCACGTCCGTCTTCACGTAACGCAGGCCGATATTGCCGTCGAAGGGAATGCCCAGCGCGTCGTCGTTGCCGAAATACAGCGAGCCGTAGATGGCCTGCGTGTCCTCGTTCTGGTGATTGTTCTCACCCGGCAGGCCCGGCACCTGCGCCTGCCAGCCGCCCGCGGCCTCGATCGCGTACAGCGCCTGGATCGCCTTCGCATAGTTGCCCACCAGCGCGTTGCTGGGGAACCACAGCGTGGTCGGCAGCTTCGCGCCGCGATAGAAGTTGGACATCGAGTACTGCTCGTACATCGAGGATGGGATCTGGTTGAACCAGTCCAGGCCCGTGGAGGTGTAATCCGAAGCCTTCCAGATCTGGCTGATCGGGCCCCAGTTGTAGTTGCCGTTGGTGTTGTTGCTGGACGCGTCGCGATTGGTGGCGCGCACGCCGACACGCGCGAACTGCAGCCAGCTGCTGTCCTGGAAGTTGTATTCCAGGTCCAGGCGGCCGGTGCGCTGCACGGCGTAGTCGTATTCCAGATGATCCATCGCCGCGCCGAGGTAGTAGTTGGCGGGGTTGGCGAGGTAACTGGGGTCCGACAGTGTCAGGCTGGGCGTACCGACCACGCTCACGTTCGCCGGCGGCATGTAGAACTGGCCGAAGACCGAGAAGTCATTCATGTCGCTGGTCGACTTCACGAACTGGAAGTCGCCGGTCAGCAGCACGTGGTCGTTGATGTTGTACTTGAAGCCGTTCGACCAATCCGTGGTGCGCGTGTGCTGGCGCTGGATGCGATTGTCGGTGTAGTAGTTCACGTAGCCGTCGGGAATGCCCATCGATGCAGCGCCGCGCCACGCGTTGGACGCCATGGTGCCGCTCTGGAAGATGCCCTGGCTGTCGTAGTTGAACTGGGTGCCCGGCGCGGGCAACACGTTGTTGTATGCGCTCTCGTTCGTCTGCACGTTGTGCTGGTTCCACTCCAGGTTGTAGTCGGAGCGGAAGAACTGCGAGTAGAACTCGAAGTTGTTGGTGGGGCGCCACTGGATGGCGCCGTAAAGGCCGATGCGCCGACGCTGCATCTGCATTTCCAGCCAGTTGATGTCGCCCGGCACGTACACCGTGCTGGTCGGCGAGCCGGCCGCGATGTTCGGCGCGTAGTACGACGAATCCGTCGCATCGGGACGCATGACGTACGGGTTGGTCTGGATGCCGTCGTTGCGCGAGGCGAGTTCCGAATAGGACACATCGAACAAGGCGCCGAACTCGCCGAGGCTGTCGCTCTTCCAGCGGTTGCTGTAGAGGAACGAGGCGGACGGCTTGCTCTTCTTCGCCATGTCGCCTTCGTTGATGCCGGTGGAGAAGCTGATCACCTGGCCCGGATTGTCGAACGGCATGCGCGTGCGCAGGTTCACCGTGCCGGCGATGCCGCCCTCGATGAGCTCCGCCGACGGATTCTTGTACACGTCGACGCCGACCATGAGTTCGGCCGGCACATCCTCGAAGCCGAGCGAGCGGCCGTTGTTGGCCGAGAAACTGTCGCGCCCGTTGAGCTGGCTGGCCACGTAGGGCAGGCCGCGAATGAGTACGCCGCTGCCTTCGGAAGACGGGTGATCGGGGTCGTTGTCGGCGAGGAAGTGATCCACCGTCACGCCGCTGATGCGCTGCAGGGTTTCGGTCACGCTGCGATCGGGCAAGGCGGTCATGTCCGTCGCGGTGACGGAATCCACGATCTGGCTGGCGTTCTGCTTCAGCGACTGCGCGGACTCGAGGCTGGCACGGATGCCGGTGACGGTCACGCCATCGAGATTCTGCACATCCTTCTTGCCGTCGTCGTTCTTCCCTTCGTGCTTCTTGCTCGCATCCGCGTTGCCGTCCGGCTTGGATGCCGTCGAGGTCGTGGCGCGCGCCGGCGTAGTGGTGTCCTGCGCCAGCGCGATGGCCGGCGCATGCATCAACGCCAGGCCCAGTGCCACGCTCGCTGCCAGCCGCTGCCGGGACAGGAGCGCGTTGCCTTGCGGGTGCGCCCCATGCTGCAAATCGGTCGTTTGCCTCTTGCCGTTCATTCGAACTCACTCCCCCGAGCGATGATGTCGCCGATGGCATGCGCCGTTCGGCTCCGTTGTTATGTCGTCCCGCCGAAAGCTGCCCCGCAGTTCGCGTGGCTGCGCGATCCCCATCGCGCGGTCTTCGGCGTCGGCGTAGTGAATCGGACGGCGTGCGGGCAAACAATTGTCAAAAAGCGGGTCGCTCTTGATGATTCTTCGTTTGCTGTCGCCGCATTTGCTGCGAACGACGCGCTTCTGCGCGTATCAAACCGCCCGGAGCATTGGTGAAAATGCGTGGTGCGTTGCATCACGACCATGCGCGCATGGAGGCCAAGTTCGATCGGTTGGCCGCCCCGAATATCGGTGCGCAACGGCGCGACATCATCGGCCGCGGGAGCCTCAGCGTCATCGGAAACATCGGCCGCGTTCGCCGTAGTAGGAATCGTTGGGCAACGCTCTTCCATGGCGCCTGCAGGCAGCGCTCGCGTCGACTTGAGAACGCAGCCGCATCGCGCGCGGTTGCGGATCATCCACGGCGAGACTCGCCATCGACAAAAACAACAAAGCCCCGCATCGCTGCAGGGCTTTCGTTTACGCGCAATGGTGGCTATGGGTGGACTCGAACCACCGACCCCAGCATTATGAGTGCTGTGCTCTAACCGGCTGAGCTACATAGCCTTGGGTGCGTCCCAGCCTAGGGTCGTTGACGTGGCGTCAATCAGGCGGGGCGCGGCAGTTTAGTCGGAGAGGCCCTCCGGTTCAAGTGTTCGGCTTGCCGCGTCTTCCTACGCTGTGATTGAATCGACTCCGGGCGGCCTTATCTGGAAATACACGTTTCCTTCGTGCGGCCAGCCCAGGAGGCAACATGATCGACGTCGATGGCTATCGTCCGAATGTGGGCATCGTTCTGCTGAATGCGGACGGCCGACTGTTCTGGGCGCGTCGCGTCAATCGTGACGGCTGGCAGTTTCCCCAGGGCGGCATGCGCAGCGACGAGACGCCGCTGGAAGCCATGTACCGCGAGCTGGAAGAGGAAACCGGCCTGGCCCCGCATCATGTCGAGGTCATCGGCGCCACCCGTGGCTGGCTGCGCTACCGCCTGCCCAGCCGTTACGTCCGCCATCACCAGCGCCCGACCTGCATCGGGCAGAAGCAGGTGTGGTTCCTGCTGCGCCTGGTGGGCAACGAGCAGGATCTGCGCCTGGACGCCTGCGAAAAGCCCGAGTTCGACCACTGGCGCTGGGTGGATTTCTGGTATCCGGCCGCCCACGTGGTCAACTTCAAGCGCCAGGTCTACGAGCGCGCGCTGCGCCACTTCGCGCCGCTGGTGGAAGCCCTGCTGAGCCTGGAGCTGGGCGAGCTGCCCCACCGCGATGGCCAGCATCCGGACCAGTCGCCCCGCAAAGGCCGTGCTGCTGCCTGAACGGTGGAGCCGGGCCTGATGCCTGGCAGCAATATTAGTTGACAATCATTCGCATTTGCGTTCCCATATGCAGCCATGTATATCTGCATGTGCAACGCCGTCACCGACGGCGACATCCGACGGGCCGCCGCTGACGGCGTTCATCACTTCGCCGAGCTGCAGGCGCGCACCGGTTGTTCCGACTGCTGCGGCTGCTGCGAGCAGGAAGCGCGCGCCACGCTGGACAAGGCCGTGCAGCAGGTTATGTTGACGATGCCGGTCGCCGTCGTTGCCTGACGTCAACACCGACATCCGAACACGCGAACGCGCAGCCTGGCTGCGCGTTTTTGTTTGGGCGGCTCGAACTCATTCTCGTTCCGTCATCCCGGTCAAGGGCGACGTATAGTCGCGTGCTGTAGACGCAAGGAGACTTCTCATGAAGGGCGACGCCAAGGTCATCGAGTACCTCAACAAGGTGCTCTACAACGAGCTGACCGCGATCAACCAGTACTGGCTGCATTACCGCATGTACAAGGACTGGGGCTATGGCGAACTGGCGGAGCACGAACATAAGGAGTCCATCGAGGAGATGAAGCACGCCGATCACCTGATCGAGCGCATCCTGTTCCTCGATGGCCTGCCGAACCTGCAGCACCTGGGCAAGCTGCGCATCGGCGAAAACCCCGTCGAATGCCTGCAGGGCGACCTGGATCTGGAAATGGCCGCGGTGCGCGACCTGCGCGAAGCCATCGCCTACAGCGAAGGCATTGCCGACTACATCAGTCGCGACCTCTTCAAGACCATCCTCCATGACGAGGAAGAGCACATCGACTGGCTGGAAACCCAGTTCAGCCTGATCAAGGACATCAGCGCCGAGCGCTACCTGCAGTCCAAGATCGACAGCTGACCCCACGGGTCGACCGCCGCGCAAAGCGTGGCGTCGTTCCTTGACGCTTTCGTCACGGCGCGGCTATACCTTGGTTTTCTCCGGGGAGGCCGCGCATGGCTTCACGCCCACCACCGCGTTTCGTGGTCCGTCCGCATGACGCGGCCGGCTGGCGGCGTCGTGCCTGGTGGCTGGGCGGCGCGTGGCTGCTCAGCCTGTTGCTCACAGGCCTCATCGTCGGCGCCACCGTACGGCATGCCACTCCCGCTGCCATGGAACAGCGCCAGCTCAAGGCGCTGGGCAAGCAGAATGACGATCTCCTTCAGCAGGTGGCCAACCTGCAGCGTGCCAACCAGGTCGCTGACATCGCCAATCAGTCGCTGCGCAAGACGCTCGCGGAGCGAGAAGAAGAGATCAGCGGACTGCGGGCGGACCTGGGTTTCTATTCCCGCCTGACGGGCGGCGACGCGCAGCGCGAAGGGCTCAAGGTGCAGGAAGTACGGCTGCAGCCAGTGAGCAGCTCGCACGCGTGGAACCTCACCCTCAGCCTCACCCAGAACGCCAAGCGCGGCGAGGACGTGAGCGGCAACGCCACGGTCGCCGTGGAAGGCCTGCGCGGCGACAAGGTAGTACGCCTCACCTGGGACGCACTGGGCGATACCTCGCAAAGCGGCGGCATGGCGTTCCACTTCAAATATTTTCAACAATTGCACGCGACCATCGTGCTGCCCGCCGATTTCCGGCCGACCCGCCTGGTGATCACCGCCCAGCCGGCCGGCGACGACGCGGTCAGCCGTGCCGTGACATGGGGCGACGCCCTGTCCGGCCATCTCACACCGACTCAAGGGGAACAAGATGCTCAACCGTAAGCGACCGGACCGCGCGCCCGCCGCCCATGCCTCCGATACCAGCCTGATCGCCCGCGGCACGCTGATCCGTGGCGACGTGCGTTTCAGCGGCACCCTGCATCTGGACGGACAGATCGAGGGCTCGGTGGTGGCCGAGGAAGAGGGCGCCGTGTTCACCTTGAGCGACAACGGTATCGTGAAGGGTGAGATCCGCGTGCCCCATGCCATTATCAACGGCCGCGTGCAGGGCGACATCCACGCCAGCGAGCGCCTGGAACTGGCACCCGAGGCGCGCATCGTCGGCGATGTGCACTACCGCACCCTGGAAATGGCCGCCGGCGCCCAGGTCAACGGCCGCATGAGCCATCACGCCACGGAACTGCCGCGTGAATTACCGGCGCCGTCGCTGATCGATGCGGAGCCCGTGCCGGCCTGAACCGGACGGGCGCCTGGCTGCGCAGCGGCCTCGGCAAGCCCGTCGCCTGAACGCGGGTCATGCCGAGATCGTGAACCGGCGCCCGGCACGGTATCCTTGCGGGCGAGCCGCATCACCCCCACCTGAGCATCATGGATACCGTCGTCCCCCTTCCCACCGTCCCCGACTATCGCAGCGCCGGTGCGCCGCTGGCCTTTACCGAGGCCGCCGCCCGCAAGGTGCACGAGCTGATCGTCGAGGAAGGCAACACGGAACTGAAGCTGCGCGTGTACATCACGGGTGGCGGCTGCTCCGGCTTCCAGTACGGCTTCACCTTCGATGAGGCACAGGCCGAGGACGATTTCGCGATCAACCGCGAAGGCGTCACGCTGCTGGTCGACCCGCTGTCGCTGCAGTACCTCACCGGCGCCGAGATCGATTATTCGGAAAGCCTGAGCGGCTCGCAGTTCATCATCCGCAACCCCAACGCCAAGACCACGTGCGGCTGCGGCTCCTCTTTCTCCACCTGAGCGCCGACGAGGCATGGACCGCACTTCTACGCCGCGCCTCAACACCTTCGCGGGCTTAAGCCTCATCCTCGACCGGGTCGCCGAGAAGCGCGACGAGTCGTTGTGGGTGAACGAGCATGCCGTTTCCGAACACGCCCGCTACCTGCTGCTCGACGCGCTGGGCCAGACCTACCTGCTGCCCGGCAGCGATGCGCTGCGCTGGCTGGACCGTGGCGAACGCGAGCGCCTGCTCGGCGAGCTCAAGGCGACCTTCCTCGGCTTTGCCGGCGACCGGCCGCATTTCCTGCTGGCCGTCGACGACAACGAACAGGCTTCCACGCTGGAGACGACGCTCGGTGCGCGACGCGCCGGCCTGCGTGACGTCGGCCTGTTGCTCGCCTCCGACGAAGCGGGCCTGTTTGCGTATGCCAAGGGGCTGGCCCACTGGCAACGCGAAACCCGTTACTGCGCCTACTGCAGTTCGCCGCTGATCCTGGTGGCCTCGGGCCATCGTGCGCAATGCACCAACGCCGCGTGTGGCCGCATGCATTTCCCGCGCACCGACGCGGCGGTCATCGTCATCGTGGAACACGAAAACGCCTGCCTGCTCGGCCGGCAAGCCGGCTGGCCGAAGGGCCGCTATTCCACCCTGGCGGGCTTCGTGGAGCCCGGCGAAGCACTGGAAGACGCGGTACGACGCGAAGTCGCCGAGGAATCGGGCGTGATCGTCGGCGACGTGCACTACCACTCCTCGCAGCCCTGGCCGCTGCCGCAATCGCTGATGGTGGGCTTCACCGCCAAGGCCGTTTCTCGCGAGATCCGCCTGCGCGACCGCGAGCTGGAAGAAGCCCGCTGGTTCACGCCCGAAGACATCGTCAACGGACTGGCCGACGGCAGCTTCCTGCCCTCGCTTCCGCTGTCCGTGTCCTATCGACTGCTGGAGCACTGGCTGAAGCAACGCGCGGGGCTGGATCTGGACACGTTAGTGGCGCAGGCGAAGCGCTCCCGTCCTTCGTAATCCATCTTGTGGGAGCGCACCCTGTGCGCGACGCGTGCCTAGCAAGGTGCGGCGATAATCGGTCGGCACGGTGATGGTGTGCTCCGCGGTCGGGCACAGGGTGCGCTCCCACAGTCATCCTCGGGCTGTCCGCTGCTGGCCGTCACAGCCATGACCTACAATGCGGCCAACGACCGGAGACCGTTTCATGGCTGTCAGCCTGCTCACTGCCCTCATCGCACTCGGACTGGTGCATCTCGCGCCGCAATTGGTGCATTGGCGGGGTGACGGCGGCTTCCGCCGCTGGGTGACACAACTGGGCGACACCAGCGGGCCGGCGCGTGCAACGGTGACGTTGGGCGTACCCGTGGTGCTGTGCCTGCTGGTGGAATGGCTGATCAGCCTGCTGCCGGCCAGCGAACTGCTGCGCCTGATTTTTTCGTTGGTGGTGTTGCTGTATTGCTTCGGCCCCCATGCGTTCGAAGCGGACCTCGAAGCCATCATCAAGGCGCCCGACCAGCCCTCGCGCGAAGCCGCCGCACAGTCGCTTTCGGACGATGGCGATGCCGTGAGCTGGAACGCCATCGCGCTCGGCGAGGCCACGGCTTATGCCGCGCTGCGCCGTCGCTTCGGCGTGCTGCTGTGGTTCTTCGTGCTGGGTCCGGCGGGCGCATTGCTGTATCGCCTCGCGCAGACGCTGGGCCGCGATCCGAGTCTGCGCGTGGACGCGGCTGCCCAGCGCGCGGCGCGCACCTTCGCCAACATCGCCGACTGGCTGCCGGCGCAGCTGATGGTGTTCACGCTGGCCCTGGTTGGCCATTGGGACGCAGTGATCGGCGCGTGGAAGCAGTGGCACCAGCAGCAGGCGCCGAACAGCTGGTACGTCGAAGGTCCGGGGTTCCTCGGCGCTGCGGCTCGGGCCGACGTGCAAGTGGATATCGAAGCCGGTGACGGCTATGCCGAGGAACGCACCGACACCATCGGCGAACTGATCCGTCTTCGCGGCGCCCTGCTTCGCGCGTTGCTCGCATGGCTGAGCGTGGTGGCGCTGATCGTGCTGGCAGGCTGGATGAGCTGACCGTCGGCATCTGTGGATGCACACCCTGTGCGCGACACCAGCCGGTGCGGCGAGCCTGCAACGTTGCGGTCGCGCACACGGTGCGCTCCCACAAGAAAAAGCTACCGTAGCGCAGGCAGGAGCACCGCTCGGGTGTACCTTCTCACCGACGCGACGATCCCTGTAGCAGCGCACCCAGTACGCGAAAAGCCTACCAAGCGGGACGCCCATCCTCTGCGGTCGCGCACCGGGCGCACCCCTGCATCGCGGGTCCAGCGCTAGGCGAAATCGCCGCGCAACCCGCGCACCTGCTCCTCCAGCGTCGCCATGCGTGCATCCAGCGGTGCAATGGGTGCACCCGCCACCAGTTCCACACGCGCGCGGAATCGCCGCGGCAAGCGCGCACGGTGCAGCATCGAATCGCGACGGCTCCACACGCTGCCCCACAGGCCGCGCAAGGCGAGCGGCACCACCGGCACCGGCCGTCGTTCGAGGATGCGCGCCACGCCTGGACGGAACGGCGCGATAGCGCCGTCACGCGTCAGGCCGCCTTCGGGAAAGATGCACACCAGTTCGCCATCCGCCAGCGCGGCGTCGACCTCTTCGTACGCGCGCTGCAGCACGACGGGGTCTTCCTTCTGTCCCGCGATGGGTATCGCCTTGGCCGTGCGGAACACGAAGTTCAGCACCGGGATGTTGAAGATCTTGTAGTACATGACGAAACGCGCAGGGCGGCGCAGGTTCGCCATCAGCAGCAGTGGGTCCATGAAGCTGACGTGGTTGCACACGAGCAGGGCCGAGCCTTCTTCCGGAATCTGCTCCAGCCCGTCGACGCGCACGCGATACAGCGTGTTCACCAGCACCCAGGTGATGAAGCGCATCAGGAATTCGGGCACCAGCGTGAAGATGTAAACCGCCACGAACACGTTGAGCACGGCGGCCGCGAGGAAGATCTGCACCGCGGTGAGCCCCAATGCGCCGAGCGCCAGCCCGAAACCCGCGGCCAGGCATATCAGCAGCGCGTTGAGAATGTTGTTGCCCGCGATCACGCGCGACAGCCGCTCGCGAGGCGTGCGCGCCTGCACGTAGGCGAATAGCGGCACGACGTAGAAACCGCTGAACACACCGATCAGCGTGAGATCCAGCACGACGCGCCAGCTGCCGGCGGCGCGCAGGAAGCCGAGCCAGTCCAGCCCGTGCACGCTGGCCAGATGCGGATGCGCGAAGTACAAATCCACGCCAAAGGCCGTGAGGCCAAACGCACCCAGCGGCACCAGGCCCACTTCCACGCGCCGTCCGGACATGCGCTCGCACAACAAGGCGCCAACGCCCGTGCCCAGGGAGAACAGTGTGAGCACCAGTGTATTCACCGATCCATCGCCGCCCAGGTTCATGCGCGTGTAGTTGGGCAGCTGCGCCACCAGCACCGTGCCGAAAAACCAGAACCACGAAATGCCGAGCACCGCGTTGAACACCTTGCGATCTTCGCGCGTGATGCCCAGCACGCGCGCCGTCTCGGTGAGCGGATTCCAGTTGAACACCAGATCGGGCGCGGTGGCCGGCGCGGGCGGAATGCGGCGACTGGCGAGATAGCCCAGCACGGCAATGAGGATGGTCGCCGACGACGCCGCGACCGGCCCATAGCCGGCAATGAGCATCAGCGAGTTGCCCGCGATCATGCCGACCAGCATGGCCAGCTGCGTGCCCATTTCCACCAGGCCATTGCCGCCTACCAACTCTTCCTGTTTCAACGCCTGCGGCAGGATCGCGTACTTGATCGGACCGAAGGTGGTCGAATGCAGTCCCATGAGAAACAGCACCACCAGCAGCAGCGTGGTGTGGTGCGTATAGAAGCCGATCGCGGCGATCAGCATCGCGGCGATCTCGAACAGCTTCACGTAGCGGATGATGCGCGATTTCTCGTATTTCTCCGCCAGCTGCCCCGCGGTGGCCGAGAACAGGAAATAGGGCAGGATGAACAGTGCCGGCGCCAGGTTGGTATAGAGCGACACCGTGTGGTCATCCAGCCCCATCTGGAACGCCACCAGCATGACCATCGCGTTACGGAACGCGTTGTCATTGAATGCGCCCAGGGCCTGCGTCCAGAAGAACGGGGCGAAACGGCGGCTTCCCAGCAGTTGGAACTGGCTCATGCGATTCCCTGGCGTGACGGCGCCGCAAGCCTAGCGCGAAACCAGGACGTCCACATCCGAATGGCACATGCCGGTGAATGGCAAACACGGCAGTTTTCAATCGCACCATCTGCCCGTTCAATCCACGACACCCCAGTCGGATCATCCACGGAGAAGCGACATGGCAAACCCAGCAAAGAACACGGTATGTCTCTGGTTCGATGGCGACGCCGAGGACGCGGCGCGTTTTTATGCCGCGACCTTTCCCGATTCCTCGGTTGGCGCGGTGCACCGTGCTCCAGGCGACTACCCGGCAGGACAGCAGGGCAACGTGTTGACGGTCGAGTTCACCGTGATGGGCATCCCGTGCATCGGGCTCAACGGCGGGCCCATGTTCAAGCACAGCGAAGCCTTCTCGTTCCAGGTGGCGACCCAGGATCAGGCTGAAACCGATCGCTACTGGAACGCGATCGTCGGCAACGGCGGCCAGGAGAGCGACTGCGGCTGGTGCAAGGACAGGTGGGGTCTGTCATGGCAGATCACGCCGGTCGCGTTGATCAAGGCGTTCACCGATCCCGACCGCGTCGCCGCCAAGCGTGCGTTCGATGCCATGATGACGATGAGGAAAATCGACATCGCCACCATCGAAGCGGCGCATCGCGGGTAAGTGGCGCGCCAGCCTGCGCATGACGACATCGCCCCATGCAATGTTGCGGAACGTCATGGTCATCCAGGCCATTACGCAAGGCTGGTGTTCTTCGATGACCATAGCCCGAGTCATTCAAACGCGTATCGCGGATCAAAGGATTGCCCATGACAGCCTCCCATCGTCGTCCCCAGGTTTGCGTGCTGGGCAGCGCGGAACCGGGATCCGCCGCTTACGAGCTCGCCGCTGAGGCAGGCGCACTGCTTGCCAGGCTGGGCATCACCGTCGTGAGCGGTTGTGGAAGTCCGGCGACGCGCGTGGCGGCGGAGCGCGCCATCGGCGCCGGTGGCCTGGTGGTCAGTATTGTCCCTCCCGACCACATGCCTGCCCCGGACTGGCCAGCTACCGTCGTCATCCCATGCGGCATGGGCGATGCGCGCAACCTGCTGATGGCACTTGCCGGCGATGCGTGCATCGTCATCGGCGGTCGCGCG
Organism: Dyella jiangningensis; assembly: GCA_000632805.1. Taxonomy (GTDB): domain Bacteria; phylum Pseudomonadota; class Gammaproteobacteria; order Xanthomonadales; family Rhodanobacteraceae; genus Dyella; species Dyella jiangningensis. Next base: position 4,247,807 of record CP007444.1, read on the forward strand.
GGCACGATCTCTGAAGTCTGCCTGGCCTGGCTGCACAAGCGGCCGTTGCTTCCCTTAGTGGGCTGCGGCGGCTGGTCCGACGAGCTGCCCTCGAATCCGCCGGACGAGCGGCAGAACTCACCCATATTGCCCTGGAACTCGACGGCGGATCTGGAACGGCAACTTCACGCCCTTGGCCTCGTGCACGCTCGCGCATAGCGCGACGCGATGGGCCCGGCTTCAACCGCGTCAACGATCCGACGAGGCAACCTATGCCACGAACAGCAGCCTGCACTTGCGGCCAGCTTCGCATCGAAGTCGACGGCGGACCACGCGGCGTTGGCATCTGCCACTGCCTTGCCTGCCAGCAGCGCACCGGCAGCGTGTTCGCCGCCCTGGCGAGTTTCACGGCACCCTTCCGCGTCACGGGCACGGCCACCGAATACGTACGTACGGGTGACCAGGGTGCGCGATTCCGCTTTCGATTCTGTCCGATATGCGGAACCACGCTGTTCCACACCGAAGAAGGCGAAGCGGAAAGCGTGAGCGTCGCGGTGGGAGCATTCGCCGATCCGGCGTTTCCCGCCCCCACGGTTTCCGTCTACGACTGCCGGCGCCATCCGTGGGTGACCTTGCCGCCCGGAACCACAGCGTTTGACAAGGATCCGCCGTAATCCATAGCCATGATCGCTGGTGTCATGGGCACGCGGTTCTCCCGTCCCATGCCGTGATCACGCACGCATCAAACGATGGACACATCGCCATGACTGGCCTCGCGCTAGTGATGCATGGTCTTCACTCGATCCGTACGCCCATGGCAACACGCACTCGCCACCCCCACTCTCCGCGCGGCAAGCGCCGCTGGTCCAAACACGTCATGGAAACCAGCGACGCACTCGACCTCAAGTCGGGCATGTTCACCCAGCACGACCCCAAGGACATCGCCCAATCGCTCAAGGCGTCGGCCGAGCACAGCAAGCGGCGAAAGTCCTCGCCGTTCCGCTCGGCGATGTCGATGCTGAACTTCTACATCAACCGTGGGGGACGACAGTTGCCTGCGCAGCAGAAGAAGCACCTGGAAGACGCAAAGGACGAGTTGCGCGCGTTGTTTGGACGGCCGCGGCGGCGGCCTGGCCGCCGCGCGAAGAAGCGTGCCTAGGCAGGCATCGACGTCCGGTGTCGAAATCGGCGATGCTCGCTCGTCGTAAGCAGGAACCCCCACGATAGCGAGCGGATCATGTCGAAACTTCGCGTACAGAGCTTTGGCCTGTCACTGGACGGCTACGGCGCCGGCCCGCAACAAAGCCTTGACCATCCGCTGGGCGTAGGCGGACCGGAAATCATGCAATGGTTCTTCCCCACGCAACTGTGGCAGTCGATGAACGGCGATGGGCATGGTGAGACCGGCGTCGACAACACCGTGGCGGAAGAAGGCTTCAAGAACATCGGCGCCTGGATTCTCGGACGCAACATGTTCGGCCCGGTGCGCGGTCCCTGGCCGGATGAAAGCTGGCGTGGCTGGTGGGGTGAAGAGCCGCCGTATCACGTTCCGGTATTCGTGCTGACACATCACCCGCGGCCCTCGCTCACGATGGCCGGTGGCACGACGTTTCATTTCGTCACCGAAGGCATCCACGCCGCGCTGGCGCAGGCGAAGGCGGCGGCGGGCGATCTCGACGTGCGGCTCGGTGGCGGCGTGGCCACGGTGCGCCAGTACCTGCAGGCCCAGCTGATCGATGAGCTGCACCTCGCCATTCGTCCGATGCTGCTGGGTTCGGGCGAGAACCTCTTTCGGGATATCGACCTGCGTGCACTCGGCTACGAATGCCATCGCAGCATGCCTGGCGAGCGCGCACAGCACGTGTTCCTGCGCAAGCGATCGTGAGATGGCGTGGGTCGGTGTCGATATGCCGGCCGATCGATCGTCGTTGAAGTACCAGCGCGGCAAGAGCCCCTGGTTTCCCGAACAACCCAAGGAGAACGTCATGGCCGGCAACACCGTCAAGCTTCACCGTGTATTGCGCACCACGCCCGAAAAGATCTTTCGCGCCTTTACGGACGTGGACGCCATGGCGCGGTGGCTTCCGCCCAACGGCTTTACCGGCAAGGTGCACGAGATGGACGCCAAGGTCGGCGGCAGTTACCGCATGTCGTTCACGAACTTCAGCACCGGGCATAGCCATGCCTTTGGCGGCACCTACCGCGAACTCGTGCCGGGCGAACGCATCCGCTACACGGCCACGTTCGACGACCCGAACCTGCCTGGCGACATGCAGACCACCGTCACGTTGCGCAAGGTGTCGTGCGGCACGGAAATCCATGTCGTGCAGGAAGGGATACCGGAGGTCATTCCTGTTGAAGGCTGCTACCTGGGCTGGCAGGAATCGCTGCTTCACCTGGCTGCGCTGGTCGAGCCGGAGATCCCGGGCTGAGCGAGGGCAAGCGTGGCATCGCGCGCCTCCACCCACAGAAGGACTTGTCATGTGGACGCATGAAGAGAGCATTGCTATCCGTGCCACGCCGGCGCGCGTCTGGGCGCTGTTTGCAGACGTACCTGGATGGAAGCATTGGAACGGCGGCATTGACCGGATCGAACTGCACGGCGCTTTCGCGGCCGGTTCAACCTTCACCATGCAGCCGCCGGGTTCGGACGCTTTCGTCAGCACGCTCATCGATGTTCGTGAGCATGAGGGTTTCACCGACGAGACCGTAATCGATGGCACGCGCGTGGTCGTCGAACATCGCATCGAAGCAACCTCGGCGAGCGACGTACGCGTCACCTACCGCACGCGCATCACCGGCCCGTCGGCTGACGCGTTTGGTCCCGCGGTGACCGGGGACTTCGGTGACGTGCTGCAAGGACTCAAGAGATTGGCGGAACAACGCTGACGCTGCACGTGGTGCTCGCCCAGTTCGCCTCCGTATATGGCCGCCCCGGCCAACAAAAAGCCCGGCAACGGCCGGGCTTTTTGTTGCGGCGAAGGCCGTGGCTCAACCGCGATGAAGCGCGCGATGCGCGATATCGCGCCGGCAGAAGGCACCTTCGTAATGGATCTTGCCGACCGCCGCATAGGCATGCTCGCGCGCCGCGGTGATGTCCTTGCCGAGCGCGCATACGGTCAGCACGCGCCCACCGGCGGTCACGACGTCACCCTTGGCATCGAGCTGCGTACCGGCATGGAACACCTTCACGTCGGCGCCGAAATCGCTGTCCAGGCCGGTGATGACATCGCCGTTGCGCACCTTGCCCGGGTATCCGCCTGCCGCCATCACCACGCCCAGCGACGGACGCGGATCCCATTGCGCGTGGGTGTGGTGCAGTTCGCCATCGAGCGCAGCTTCGATCAGTTCGACCAGGTCGGACTTCAGGCGCAGCATGATCGGCTGCGTTTCCGGGTCACCGAAGCGCACGTTGAATTCGATGACCTTCGGCGCGCCGCTCTTGTCGATCATCAGGCCGGCATAAAGGAAACCGATGAACGGCGCGCCTTCCATCGCCATGCCGTGCAGCGTGGGCTCGATCACTTCCTTGAGGATGCGCTTCTCCACGTCGGGCGTGACCACCGGCGCCGGCGAATAGGCGCCCATGCCGCCGGTGTTCGGGCCGAGGTCGCCCTCGTCGCGGCGCTTGTGATCCTGACTGCTGGCCATCGGCAGCGCGTGCTGGCCATCGCTCATCACGATGTAGCTGGCTTCCTCGCCATCGAGGAATTCCTCGATCACCACGCGCGCGGACGCATCGCCGAACTGGTGCGCACCCAGCATGTCGTGCAGCGCCTGCTCCGCATCGGCCTGGGTAAGCGCCACCACCACGCCCTTGCCCGCGGCAAGGCCGTCGGCCTTGATGACGATCGGCGCGCCGTGCTGGCGCACATAGGCCAGCGCCGGATGGAGCTCGGTGAACACCGCGTAGCGAGCGGTGGGGATGTTGTGGCGCTGCAGGAAGTCCTTGGCGAACGCCTTGGAACCTTCCAGCTGCGCCGCGACCGCGCGCGGACCAAAGCAGCGCAGGCCCGCAGCGCGAAACTTGTCGACCAGGCCCGCCACCAGCGGCACTTCGGGACCCACCACGGTCAGCTCGACCTTCTCGGCCTTCGCCAGCTTGAGCAGGCCATCGATGTCGGTGACCGCCACGTTCGCGTTGCGCAGCCCCTTCTCACGCGCCGTACCGGCATTGCCCGGCGCAACGATCACCTCGCTCACCCGCGGCGACTGCTTGAGCTTCCACGCCAGCGCATGCTCGCGCCCACCGCTGCCGATAACCAGGACTTTCATGGGGACTCCAACTGCGAAAGAAGGCGCCACGGGCGGCGCAGCCCGTCATTGTAGTGGCTGGGGTGGATTTGCGCAGCGCAGCAAGGTGGCGCCGGGGGAGTAGCGGTCAGGTGAGCTGATTTGTCGGTCGTCAGCCTTGATCGCGGACTGGGTGCGCTCCTACAAAGATAAGTGGCTCGATCGCGAGCACCCGCCCCTCACCACCGTAAAGGTGGCAATGCCCCAGCCCTCTACCCGGAGGGGAGAGGGAGAAGGCGCGGTGCCCATGGATTCCCTCGCAAGGCAAGGAGTTGCCTTAAGTCCTCTTCGCATCGGCGCGTTGCGGTGTAGCGGCTTCGTTCGAGGTGGTAACGAGCGCATCCCGGCTGGCCTCGGTCAACCGACGCATCTATCTCTCATATCGCTACGAGCCTTGGCTCTAAAGGCCATTTTCTTCGGGTTACTTTTTGACGCGAAGCTAATCCCGTGGGACTTTGACTCCGGGCTGGCGCCCTCCGCCCTTCCTCGCTCCTCAAAGCCGGCGCCATCCCTGGCGCCTCCCCGCGTACGGGCCGGCTTCGCCGTTCGCACGCCAAGAGCGCGTGCGTGGGCCAGCAAAAGAAAAGTGACTCGAGCGTCCCTCGGGAGTAGCTTCGCGTCGTCCCACAGGGACTAGCTTCGCGTCGTCGGTAGACGATCGAAACGCCCGCTGCGTCCCACAGGGACTTCCTTCGGTCGTAAGCGGCCCGTTGGCGAGAGCGCCACCCGAAGACCGATAGAATTAGATGACCAGCCTACGGCTGTTGAGGAACGCCTCCGCCCTCCATCGGAGTGACGAGAAGTGAAGACCGGCGCGAAAGGCTGTCGCGCACAGGGTGCGCTCCCACAAGGAGGGCGAGGGTTAGTGGAGTCCCTCGTGAGTAACGCGAAAAAACCTACAGCAACGCCAACAACGCCGCCCTGGGCAATTTCCCCGTCTCATTCCGCGGCAACCCATCCACCAACTTCAGCGGTCGCGGCAAAAACACCGGATCCACCGCCTGGCGCAGCCCATCGAGAATGGCCTGCTCGTGCATGCCCGGCGCCACCGCCAGGGCCGCAATGCGCTGCACGCCCAGGGCGTCGCTATCGAGCTGGAACACCACGCCGTCCTTCACGCCAGGAATCGACAGCAAACGGCGCGTGAGGTCGCCGAGCGAGGCGCGCTTGCCGGCGATCTCCAGCAGATCGGCGTGGCGACCTCGCAGGCGGAAGCGGCGGCCGCCGTCATGCAGGGTGACGATGTCGGCCAGCGTCATCGGCTCGTCCAACTGCGGCGCGCGCACCTGGGTGCCGTCGGGTTGCGGGTGCAGCTGCACGCCGTCGAACAAGGTCCACGGTTCGTCGTCCGCGGCACGGCGGCTGGCGAACACGCACGTCTCGGTGGAACCGAACACTTCCAGCAGCGGCGCGCCATAGCGTTGCTCGGCGACCTGCGCCAGCTCCACCGGCATCGGCGCCGTGGCGGACACCACGGCGGCGATCGAAGGCAGCGTCACGCCCGATTCGATCAGCGCGCGCAGATGCACCGGGGTGGTTACGAGCACGCGCGGCTCCGGAACTTCCGCCAGCGCGGCGGCGACGTCGGCCGGAAAAAGCGGCCGCCCCGCATGCACGCTGACATCGTCCAGCAACGGCAACAGCACCGACATCTCCATGCCGTACATGTGCTGTGGCGGCACGGTCGCCACCACGTGGAAACCCTTGCCCACGGCCGCATGCAACATGCGCAGGTTGCCGGCGGTGCTGGCGTGGAAGCTGGCCCAGGTCTTGGCGTTGCCCTTGGGCACGCCGGTGGAACCGGAGGTGTAGCCGATCGCCACCACCAGGTCGGCCGGCAGGGCGAGCCAGGCGCAACCGTCATCGGTTTCAGGCGTGACCGACAGCGCCGGAAGATGGCGGTAGTGCGGCGGCGGGTTGTCCAGCGCCAGCTCGCCCACGGCGTAGCAACCGGGGTGGGCCGCCATCACCTCGGCCACCGCCTGCGGCGCGCGAGAGGAGGGCAGCAGGTTGGCCTGGCCGCGCAGCGCGATGGCGCAGAAGGCGACCAGGAAGGCGTATCGGTCTTCGCAGAGATTCACCGCCGTGGCGGCGGGCGGCAGCTGGGCGGCGACGGCCTGCACGTGGGTCATGAATTGGGCGGCGCTGACTGCCTTGCCCTGGCGCCAGGCCACCGGGCGCTCCGGCCGGTCAGCGATCAGCAAGGGCAGGCCATGGGCCGCCTGATCCCGCTGGAAGCTTTCGAAAACGATGGCCAAGCTCATCTCCCAAACACTGCCATGACACCGGCCAGCCGGCTCGCGCTGGCCGCCGTGCAATCGGTAAACACCCGAGAGCCCACGAGGTCCCCATCCTCAGGGCAGCCACTGAATCCGCCTTTACCGGCGTCCTGTGGCGTGCGGAGGTCGTTCATGATCCGCAAGATCTGGCGAACCGAACAACCTCAATCAGGATCGGATGATAGCGCCTGAAATGGCGTCGCGGATGACCGTAGGCTTTTGCTGATCTCCCAAGGGGGCATCCAGCAGCCCCTCAAGCCGGTCGCCGAAGTACGCCTCGACCGTGGCCGCGCTGCGGGCCGGGGGTTCACCGTGGGGGTTGGCGCTGGTGGACACCAGCGCGCCGCCGAACGCCCGGCACAGTGCTGCGGCGGGCGCATGCGCGGTCACGCGCAGGGCGATGCCGGCATGGGCGCCGGCGACCCAGTCGGGCACGGCCGCCGAACGGGGGAAGATCCAGGTATGGGGACCGGGCCAGCTGGCTTGCACCTGGGCAAGCACGCCGGGCGGTACGGCCGCCAAGTCGATGTAGCGCTCGATCTGGGCGAAATCCGCAGCGATCAGCAGCACTCCCTGCGTGGCCGGGCGTTGCTTGAGTTCGAAGATGCGTGCGAAGGCGGTGCGGTCATGTGGATCGCAGCCAAGGCCGAAGACGGCCTCGGTGGGATAGGCGATCACGCCGCCGCGGCGCAGCAGCGCGGCGGCGGCATCAAGCTCGTCGAGGGTGAAGCGGACCGCCACTCAGGCGGTCGTCTTCTTGCTGGCCGCCTTCTTGGCGGCGGCCTTCTTCGCCGGGGTTTTCTTGGCGGCTGTCTTTTTGGCAGCCGTCTTCTTCGTCGCTGCGGCCTTCTTGGTCGCGGTCTTCTTGACGGTCGCCGTCTTGGCCGGGGCCTTCTTCGCCGCCGGCTTCTTCTCCGCAGCGGCCTTCTTGGCCGCAGCCTTCTTGAACGCGCCGCGACCCTTCTTGACCGGCGCGGCCGCGAGCAGCTCGATGCACTGGGCCTCGGTCAGCTCCTTCGGCTCCTGGTCCTTCGGGATGCGCGCGTTCTTTTCGCCGTCGGTGATGTACGGGCCGAAGCGGCCGTTGAGCACCTGCACGCCGTTGCCGAAGTCCTTGATGATGCGGTTGGCGATCATCTCCAGCTTTTCCTGCACGATCTGCAGGGCGCGCGGCAACTCGATGGTGTACGGATCGTCCTCGGCCTTCAGCGAGGCATACGTGCTGCCCTGCTTCACGAACGGACCGAAGCGGCCCACGCCCACGCTCACCTCGTCACCGTTCTCGGCCTGGCCGAGCTTGCGCGGCAGCTTGAACAGCTCCAGCGCCTCTTCCAGCGTGATGGTGTGCATGCTGGTGCCCGGACGCAGGCTGGCGAACTGCAGCTTCTCGTCCGTGTCCTTGTCGCCGATCTGCGCATACGGTCCGTAGCGACCCAGGCGCACCGACACCGGCTTGCCGCTCTTTGGATCGGTGCCCAATTCGCGCGCACCGGTGGCTTCGCTGCGGTCGACCGTCTCGGTCTTTTCTTCCACCTGCTGCTTGAACGGCTGCCAGAAGCGCTCCATCAGCGGCACCCACGCCTCTTCGCCACGGCTCACCGCATCGAGTTCGTCCTCGAGCTTGGCGGTGAAGTCGTAGTCGACGTATCGCGCGAAATGCGAGGTGAGGAACTTGCTCACCGCACGGCCCACGTCGGTCGGCTTGAAACGGCGGCTGTCGAGGAAGACGTATTCGCGGTTAAGCAGCACCTGGATGATGCTGGCGTAGGTGGACGGGCGGCCGATGCCGTATTCCTCCAGGGTCTTCACCAGGCTCGCTTCCGAATAGCGCGGCGGCGGCTCGGTGAAGTGCTGGTCGGCCACGATGTCGTGCAGCGCGACCTGCTCGCCCACGGCGAGCTTGGGCAGGCGACGGCCTTCATCGTCATCGTCCGCGCTCTTCTGGTCGCGGCCTTCCTCGTACACGGCGAGGAAGCCCGGATCGACCACGGTGGTGCCGGTCGAGCGGAATGAGGCGTCGCCACCGACGACATGCTTGAGATCGAAATCCACCGACACGGTGTTGAGCGTGGCGTGGATCATCTGGCAGGCGACCGTGCGCTTCCAGATCAGCTCATACAGCTTGCGCTGCTCGTCGTTGAGGAACGAAGCCACTTCGCGCGGCGTGCGCATGGCCGAGGTCGGACGGATCGCTTCGTGCGCTTCCTGCGCGTTCTTGGACTTGGCCTTGTAGGCCTGCGGATGATCCGGCAGCGCCTTGCGACCGAAGTCGCGCGCGATCAGTTCGCGCAGTTCGCCCAGCGCATCCTCGGACAAGGCCACCGAGTCGGTACGCATGTAGGTGATCAGGCCGACGTTGCCCTCGGTGCCGAGCGACACGCCTTCGTACAGGCCCTGGGCCACCTTCATGGTGCGGCTGGTCGAGAAGCCGAGCTTGCGGGCGGCTTCCTGCTGCAACGTGGACGTGGTGAACGGCGGCGCCGGGCGGCGCTTGCGTTCCTTGCTGCCCACTTCGCTGACGGTGAGGCGCCCGTGCGCGGCTTCCTTCAGCGCCGCACGCGCGGCCATCGCGTCGTGTTCGTTGGTGAGGTCGAACTGCTCGAACTTCTTGCCGTTGAGCTTGGTGAGGCGCGCCGTGAAGTCGCCTTCCGCATGACGCAGCGCGGCCTCGACGGTCCAGTATTCGCGCGCCTTGAACGCTTCGATCTCTTCCTCGCGCTCCACGATCATGCGCAGCGCCGGCGACTGCACGCGGCCGGCGGAAAGGCCGCGCTGCACCTTGCGCCACAGCACCGGCGAGAGGTTGAAGCCCACGAGGTAATCCAGCGCGCGACGTGCCTGCTGCGCATCGACCATGTCCAGCGACAGCTGGCGCGGCGCGGCCACGGCGGCCTTGATCGCCTTGGGCGTGATCTCGGAAAACACCACGCGATGGAGCTGCTTGCCCTTGGTCAGGCCGCGCTCCTTCAAAATCTCGCTGATGTGCCAGGAGATGGCTTCACCTTCGCGATCCAAGTCGGTCGCGAGATAGATGTCGTCGGCCACCTTGGCCGCCTTGGCGATGGCATCGACGTGCTTCTCGTTGCGGTCGATCACCTCGTAGGCCATGGCGAAGCCGTGGTCGGGATCGACGGCCCCTTCCTTCGGCTTGAGGTCACGCACGTGACCATAGGAGGCCAGGACCTGGAAGTCCTTGCCGAGGTATTTGTTGATCGTCTTGGCCTTGGCCGGCGACTCGACGATGAGCAGGTTTTTTGCCATGAAACTCGGTATCCGCCATCAATGGCCGCCCATCCGGGGCCGGCTTCTATATTTAGTTAAAGGCATGCCGACTCAACCTCGTCAAGCTCGGCCATGTGAAAACGAGTGGCGGTACGGGTTTGGCTAGCCCGGCAAACGCTGGTAGCGATTGCCGGGCAGGGCTTCGACCTTGCCGTCCAGTTCCAGCAACAACAGCGTAGTCGTCAGGCTTGCGACAGCTTGAGCCGTGCAGTCGGCCAATTCGTCGAGCGCCATGGGGCCATGCCCAAGCGCGTCCAGCACGATCTGGCCGGCCGCGTCCGTCGGCGTAACGAGCTCGGGAACGACAGGGTCATCGAGTCGACTGGCCAGTTCCCGGCCCAACGCCACCGCGGCCGGCGCCAGTGTTTCCACGATTTCGCCAGCCGTCTCAACCAGCCGTGCGCCATCGCGGATCAACTGATGGCAGCCGCGAGCGAGCGGATTATGAATGGAACCGGGGAGTGCGAATACCTCCCGGCCCTGTTCGGCCGCCAGGCGGGCGGTAATCAGCGACCCGGAGGGCAGGCCGGCCTCCACCACAAGCGTGCCCAGCGCGAGGCCTGCCAACAGCCGATTGCGGCGTGGGAAGTGGTCGGCCCGGGCTGAGGTGCCCGGCGGAAACTCGCTGACCAGTACGCCTTGCGTCGCGATACGGTGGGCCAGCCGATGATGCTTGCGGGGGTAAACGCGATCCGGCCCCGTGCCAATCACCGCCACCGTGGGCAATCCGGCATCCAGTGCCGCCTCGTGCGCAGCGCCATCGATGCCGTCGGCCATCCCGCTGGTGATCGTGAAGCCGGCCCTTCCCAGCGCCTGGGCGAAGGCCCGGGCGTGCGTGCGGCCGCTCAGGCTGGCGGCGCGTGCACCGACGATGGCCACCTGCGGATGCAGTAGCAGCTCGGCCTTGCCCGCCACGAAGAGGGCAGCCGGCGGTTGCGCGATGGTGTCCAGCATCGGCGGAAAGTCTTCGTCGGTGCAGCACAGCAGGCGGTGGCCGGGCTTGGACAGCCAGGCAAGGTCCGCGCCGAGGCGAGCTTCATTGGGACGCGTGAGCCAGTCTCGGGCGGCCTCGGACAGCGATGGGGCTTGCTCGCGCAAGGTCCGCCATGCCGCCTGGACGTCACCTGCCGCGGCATCCAGGCGTTCACGGAGCCCGGCTGGCCCGAGGCCGGGCGTGCGCAGCAGGATCAGCCAGGCGCGTTGAAGGTCGGTATCGATCATGGCCGCCAAGCCTAGGGGTGGCCACAAAAAGAAACGGCGCGGTGATCACCGCGCCGTTCTGTCATCCCTTGCCGCGAAGGCTTATTCGGGCAGTTCGAGCTTGTCGTGCTTATGCACCGGACGCAGGCCGTCCATGATCAGGCCGTAGCTCACGCGATCGAAGGTGCGGAACACCATCACGTGGCCCACGAACTCCTGCGGCAGCGTCACGCTGTGCCCGGTGCCGCGGTTCCAGCTGTTGCTGGCCACGTCGTCGGGGATGGTTTCGCCCGGCTGGTAGATCGAATAGGTCTGGCCGTTTTCCACGCCGTCCTGCGAGCCGATGTTCAGCGCCACCACCTGACGCGGACCGACCGCGTCGTGGGCGTCGGCGAAGGCGATGACACGCGCGTTGCCCGGCAGCGACTTCGGCGCATGCGGGTAGTAGTACGGGTCATACGGCTTGTCGTCGATCGGCAGGATACGATCGCCCTTGCGGATCTCCAGCGTGGAGTCGAGCAGCAGCAGGGTGGTCGGATCGCCGGTGCGCAGCACTTCGGCGGTGCCGATCACGCTGACTTCGGTGCCGATGTCCTCGCCCTTGCCGTAGTAGCCGTCGTTGCGCGTGTCTTCGTACCAGGGCGTGCGTACGGTGGACACGTCGCTGTCCAGCGGATGCGCCAGCAGGTCGCCGCCGTTGTCGCGGCCCTTGCTGCCGTTGTAATTGCGGAAGGTCTGCGACGGGCGAACGATGGCGACGCGCTGGCCCGGTTCGGCCTGCAGGTTGCGCACGTAGACATTGCGGCCCACGGTGCCGCGCAGGTCGGCCTCTTCAAAGCCCACCACGTACGGGAGCGACTTCACCTGGTTGCTGTCGAGCACGCGCATTTCCTTGAGGAACATGCGCAGGTCGGACAGCGGAATGGCAGGAATCGGCTCGCCTTCGGTACGGACGCGCGGCTGCAGGCCGACGCGTGGACCGTTGATGAAGGAGAGATTGAGCACGTCGCCCGGATAAATCAGGTGCGGGTTCTGCACCTGCGGGTTGGCCTGCCAGATCTCGGGCCATAGCCACGGCTTGGACAGGAAGCGTGCAGAGATCGCCCAGAGCGTGTCGCCCTTGTGCACCGTATAGGTATCGGGGTGATCGGCGCGCAATTGCGCACCCGCAGCGTAAACAGCCACTGTGACCAGCATGCCGGCCAGCAGCCCAATGGACTTTCTGATCATAAACGGGAATCCCCCATCCCCCGACGCTCGGGCGAGTGTAACCGAACCTCTTGTTCACGCAACCGTGTCCAGTTGGCAAAACGGCATGCCTTCCGGGCAGTTGGCGGCGTACAATGAGGCCCATTCTAGATCGCGCCCGGGCTTGGTTTTCACCGATTCGCCCGCAGTTTGAGCGCCTGAGGTAAAGCCATGTCCGTCCTGACCATCATCGAATTTCCCGACCCCCGCCTGCGCACCAAGGCCGAGCCCGTGCGCGTTTTCGACGCGGACCTCAAGCAGTTTGTGGCCGACATGTTCGAGACCATGTACGAAGCCAACGGCGTAGGCCTGGCCGCCACCCAGGTCAACATGCACCAGCAGGTGCTGGTGGCCGACATGAGCGAGGAGCGCAACGAGCCGCTCGTGCTGATCAATGCGCAGATCGTCGAGAAGGACGGCGCGCAGGTCTACCAGGAAGGCTGCCTGTCATTCCCCGGCATCTATGCCGACGTGACGCGCGCACTGAAGGTGAAGGTGAAGGCGCAGGACGTGGACGGCAACACCATCGAGCGCGAGTTCGAAGGTCCGCTGGCCGTATGCATCCAGCACGAGATGGACCACCTCGCCGGCAAGGTGTTCGTGGATTACCTGTCGCCGCTCAAGCGCTCCATGCTGCTCAAGCGACTGGAAAAGCAGCGCAAGCAGGCGGCCAGCGCTTGAAGTTTCGCGTCGTCTTTGCCGGCACCCCCGACTTTTCCGTTCCCTGCCTCGAAGCCTGCCGCGCCAGCGGCGCCGAGGTGGTGGCCGTCTATACCCAGCCCGACCGCCCGGCCGGGCGTGGCCGCAAGTTGACGCCGAGCCCGGTAAAGCAGGCCGCCGAAGCAGCTGGCATCCCGGTCGAGCAACCCCAATCCCTGAAGTCCGCCGAAGCACAGGCCACGCTCGCTGCCTATGCGCCCGACTTGATGGTGGTGGTGGCCTATGGCCTGATCCTGCCGCGCAAGGTGCTGGCGATGCCGCGCCTGGGCTGCTGGAACGTGCATGCCAGCCTGTTGCCGCGCTGGCGCGGCGCCGCGCCGATCCAGCGCGCGATCCTCGCGGGCGATACCGAAAGCGGCGTCGACCTGATGCAGATGGAGGCGGGGCTCGATACCGGCCCGGTGCTGCTTGAACGCCGCACGCCGATCTCGCGCGACGACACTGGCGGCTCGCTGCATGACCGGCTTGCCGCGCTCGGCGCGGACGTGCTCGCCGAAGGCCTGGCGCGGGTGATGGCGGGCGAGACGTTGGCATCGCGTCCGCAGCCGGAAGAGGGCGTCACGTACGCGCACAAGCTGGACAAGGCAGAGGCACGCCTGGATTTCCACCGTGCGGCCATCGAACTGGAGCGCCAGGTGCACGCGTTCGATCCGTGGCCGGTGGCCGAAGGTGACGTCAACGGCGAACTGCTGCGCGTGTGGGCGGCCCGGGCCATCGAAGGCAGCGGGACGCCGGGTTCGGTGCTGCACATGAGCCGCGAAGGCATCGATGTCGCCTGCGGTGACGGCGCCTTGCGCATCACGGCTTTGCAGCGCGCCGGCGGCAAGCGCATCACTGCCGCCGACTACCTCAACGCCATGAAGACTCGCGGCAGCTGACAATCGTCCTCTGGCGCTGCCCGGCACGCGCCTTTGGAACACAGCAAGCGCAATGGGTTGCATCTGCCGTTAGGACAGGCGGCTGCGAGCGAAACGATGGCCATCCGGTCCTGGCAAAACTCGCGACTCGCTGCGCCTCGATTGCCGTAGCACCGCGTGGCCGCTTCGAAAAGACAAACCGATAGCTCTGCATGGTTCTTACCTTCCGCCTTTACCACTGACATCAACACCATGACCGACACTCGCGCACTCGCCGCCCAAGCTCTTGCCGACGTCGCCTTGCGCGGCGTGTCGCTGCGCGACGCCATGGAACGTTACGCGCCGCGACTGGCTGACGCGCGTGACCGGGCGCTGTTGATGGCCCTGCTGAGCGATGGCTCGCGTTGGTGGCTGCGTTTCGATGCGGCGATCGATCGCCTGCTGGACAAGCCGTTGCGCCAGAAGGAGCCGGCGATCCACGCACTGCTCGTATTGGGGCTGGTGCAGCTGGAGATCCTTCAATTGCCCGATTACGCCGCCGTGGCGGCAACGGTGCAGGCCGCCAAGGCACTGCAGCGGCCCCGGTTCGCGGGCCTGGTCAACGCCGTGCTGCGGCGCTGGCAGCGGGAGCGCACCGAACTGCTGGCGGCTCTCGATGCCAAACCGCAGACGCGACACGCCCATCCCGCGTGGCTGGCCAAGACGATCGCGCAGGACTGGCCCGCGCAGGCCGATGCGGTGATGGCGTCGGACAACCTCGAGCCGCCGTTGATGCTGCGCGTGAATCGTCGGCGCACCGATCGCGACTCGCTGATCGAGCGCCTGCGTTTGGACGGCTATACGGCAGACGCACACCCGTGGCTGGAAGAAGGCATCGTGCTGCCGCACAGCACCGACGTCACGCGCATGCCAGGTTTCGCGGCCGGCGAGTTCGCCGTGCAGGATGGCGCCGCGCAGATCGCGACCGATCTGGCTGATCTCCAGCGCGGGCAGCGCGTGCTCGACGCCTGCGCCGCACCGGGCGGCAAGGCCTGCCATCTGCTGGAACGCGAGGACATCACGCTTACCGCACTGGAGTTCGATCCGAAGCGTGCACAGCGCATCACGCAGAACCTCGATCGGCTCGGCCTCAAGGCCGACGTCGTCATCGGCGACGCGGGCGAGCCCTCGGCGTGGTGGGATGGCAAGGCTTTTGATCGCATCCTGATCGATGCGCCCTGCTCGGCCACCGGGGTGTTGCGTCGTCGGCCCGACGTGCGCCTGCATCGCCGCGACAGCGATATCGCACCGCTGGTCGCGCAGCAACGACGCATCCTGGAAGCGCTATGGCCTCTGCTCGCGCCCGGTGGGAAGCTCGTCTACATCACCTGTTCTCTGCTGCGCGCCGAGAACGAGTCCGTGGTGAATGGTTGGCTGGAAGGACGCAAAGACGCCCGCGCGGCCGGTTTCTCTCTGCCTGCAGGACAGCCGGCAGCGGTGGGCTGGCAGGTGCTGCCCGGCGATGGCGACCTTGACGGCATGTACTATGCCGTCCTCGAGAAGGCCTGAAGCGTCATTGGTACGCCGTGAGCAGTCTCGTTGCCACGGCTCGGCACGCCCCGATGGGCCGCCCGTTACGCTATAGAACTGCTTGACGCGGCGACGCCGCCTCCGGAATCCACGCATGCTCGCCACTTCCCAAGCCACCCCGCAGGAACGTCGCCAGTTCTGGCTGCTCTTGCTGATCGCCCTGGTCGTGATCGGCGCCGGCATCGGCCTGCGTGACCCCTGGCCGTCGGACGAGCCACGTTTCGCGCTCGCAGCCAAGCAGATGGTGGAAAGCGGTGACTGGCTGTTCCCGCATCGCGGCAGCGAGCTGTACTCGGACAAGCCGCCAATGCTGTTCTGGCTGGAGGCCGCCAGCTACACGGTGATCGGCAACTGGCGCATCGCGTTCCTGCTGCCCTCGCTGCTGGCCGCGCTGGGTTGCCTGCTGTGCGTATACGACCTGGGGCGTCGCCTGTGGAACCGCCAGGTTGGCCTGTACGCCGCCTCGGCGCTTTTGATCACCTTCCAATTCGTCTACCAGACCAAGCGCGCGCAGATCGATCCGCTGGTGATGTTCTACATCACCGCGGCGAACTGGGGCCTGCTGGTGCACCTGCTCAAGGGGCCGAACTGGCGCGCATTCTGGTTCGGCTGCTTCTGCGCGGGCCTGGGCGTGATCACCAAGGGCGTGGGCGTGCTCGCGCTGCTGATGCTGGTGCCCTACCTCGTCGCCAGCTTCGGCCAGTGGAACGGCGTGGCGCGCATGGGCGCGGGCGCCTGGTGGCGCTGGGTACTGGGATTGGTCGCCCTGCTGGCGGCGATGGCGTTGTGGCTGGTGCCGATGCTGCTGGGCGCGAAGGCCCAAGCGAACGATCCGGCCTACGCCGCCTACGTCAACGACATCTTGTTCCACCAGACGGCGGGGCGCTACGGTAAATCGTGGGATCACCACCACAACACGCTCTACTACGTGCCGATCGTGCTGTTCACCTGGCTGCCGCTGTCGCTGACCTATCCCGGCACGCTGCCGCGATGGTGGCGCGCGCTGAAGGAGAAGGATGCGCGCATTCTGCTGCCGCTCGGCTGGATCGTGCTGCTGCTGGTGTTCTTCTCCATCCCCAAGGGCAAGCGCGACGTCTACATCATGCCGGCGCTGCCGATGCTGGCGCTGGTGACCGCGCCGTACCTCGGTGAGCTGCTGCGGAAGCGCTGGCTACGCATCGCTGGGCTGGTCTTCATCGGTGTGATGGGCGCGGCCATGCTTGGGGTGGGCATCGCGGGACTCGCGGTGCATCCGAAGGCCACCACCGATTTCGCCATCGCCCGCGGCTTCGAGGACGGCGGACGCGCCTTGTGGTGGATGGGCACCGCGCTCGGCGCCATCCTCTTGCTGCTGGTCGCCACGCTGCGCGTGCGCCGCGCCGTGACGGCTGTGGCCGGCGGCATGGTGGCAATGTGGCTGGTGCTGGGCTTCTGGGCGTATCCCATCCTCAACGACTCCAGCTCCGCCGCCGGCGTGATGCAGGAAGTACGCGATCGCCTGCCGCCCGGCGACCAGCTCGGCATGGTGGCGTGGAAGGAGCAGAACCTTTTGATGCTCAACCGCCCGGCCGTCGATTTCGGTTTCACCCAGCCCTGGCACGACCAGTACGCCGCCGCCGTGAAGTGGCAGGCACAGGATCCCGCGCACCGCTGGTTGTTCGTACTCGACCCGGTGATGGGCAACTGCGTCGATCGCAGCAAGGCGATCAGCCTGGGCCATGCGAACCGCCGCGAATGGTGGATGTTCAAGGCCGATGCGGTGGCGCCGGGTTGCCTGCCGGACGACAGCGTGGATCGCGTGCCGGCGGCTTCGCTCGAAGAGTGAGGAGATACGAAGCGCACGCGGAGTGCGCTTCGGGAAAGGCTGCGACGGTCTGCGGTTCGCGCCTGCCGCCCGGTTCAACGCGCCGCGATCAACCGCTCGTACACCGCCTCGGTGCGCTCCACGAACAATGGCAGGCCGAACTCGCGCTCTGCATGCCGCCGTGCCGCTGCGCCCATCGATGGCAATGCGTCGCGTTGCGCGAGCAGGTTCGCCACCGCGGCTGCGATGGCCGAACGGTCGCGCACCGGCACCAGCCAGCCATCGACGCCTGACTCCAGGTTTTCCGGCAACCCGGCGTAATCGGTGAGCAGCATGGGTTTCCCCATGGCCATCATCTCGCGGCAGGCGAAAGAGATCGTCTCGACGTCGTAGGACAGCACGAAGCCGGCGTCGAGCGCAGCCACCAAGGGGCGCGGATCGGAAAGAACGCCCGGAAACACGATCTGATCCGACAAGCCGAGCTCGGCCACGCGCGCCAGCTCTTCCGCTTTCGGAGGCACACCCGCCAGCAGCACGCGAACCTGCCGGCGTGTCGCCTCGGGCAGCAGCGCGAGCGCTTCGACCAGATCCATCCAGCCCTTGTAGCTTGCCGTGCCGGCATTGCTGCCGAGCAGCAGCACGCTGTCCTCGCCACCGTTCCAGCGGCGACGCTCCGCTGCGGCGAGCTCGGCTGGCCAAGGACACCAATGCTCGATGTCGACGCCGTTGTACACGGTGTCCAGGCGGCAATGCCGATACGCGGTATGCAGCAGTTCGCGGCGGGTGTAATCGCACACCGCGATCACCTGGTCCGTGCGGCGGGCACGCAGCCATGCGCCCAGGCCGCGCACGGGCTTGGAGTTGTGTTTGGTCCAGACCAGCGCCGGTCGCGTGGCCGGCATCGCCGACAACACCAGACGGTGGTCGGCCGAACCGTTGACGTGCACCACGTCGAACGCCTGCGCGCGCAGATAGGCGGCGAGCCGTGCGCGGGCGCGGCGCCGCGCCTTCCATTTGTTCAATCCGTTGGGGAAGGGCTGGTCGATCACGAACACGCCCGGCAGCGCGCGCGCCTCGCGATTGAGGCGGCTGCCCGGCGGCGCAGCGACATGTACCTCGTGGCGCGCCGCCAGCGCGGCAGCCAGCGCACGAATGTAGGTGGTATGGCCTCCGCCGTCGCCGGTGTGGAAGTTCGTGTAGAGCAGCTTCATGGGGCGCGATCGCCCTCGGCCAGCAAATCGGCATGCTGGTCGATGCCGCGTTCGCACCGCCGGATGCCTTCGTTGCGCGTGGCAAAGAACAGGCGGTTGTTCGGCAGGCTCATGTCATCCACGTCCGGCGGCGAACGCGAGTCGTGCCACAGGTGCACGGCCAAGGCGCACCACTTCAGCGCGCGGCGGCGCACCCCGGCGTTCTCCAGCCTGGCGGCAAGTTCGCGGTCTTCCGCGCCGTAGCCTTCCATGCGTTCGTCAAAGCCGTTCACGCGCAACAGATCGTCGCGCCAGAAACTCATGTTGCAGCTCATCACGCGACCACCATTGCGCGACCGCGCCTTCCAGCGTGCAAGCCATGGTGCGCGGAAGGCGTAGAGCCGGCGCGTGCCGTCGAATTCGTCGAAGTTGGCCTTCACCCAGGGCGCGAACACGGGCTCGCCGCCTGCAAGCAGGCGTCGCGATTCCTCTGGCGTCGCCTTTAAGCGACCGCCCTGCAGGAAATAGCCGCGCTCGGCCAGCATGAGGTGATCGGCGATGAACTGCGGATGCACCAGCATGTCGCCGTCAAGCAGGATGATGTAGTCGCCGCGGCTCGCCGCGATACCGCGATTGCGTGCCCGCGCCGCGCGAAAGCCCAGGTCGTCCTGCCACTGGTGACGCAGCGGCACGGGGAAGTCGGCCGCCCTGCGTGCAATCAACTCGGCCGTGGCCGCACCCGATCCGTCGTCGGCGATGATCACCTCATACGGCAACGTGATCTGGCGGGCAAGTCCGTCGAGCACTCGCTCGAGTGCCTCGGGCCAGTTATAGGTGATGACGACGACCGAGACCTTCACGCCGGCTCGTTCCAGCGCCCCAACGACAGGCCCAGCGCCAGCGGCAGCCAGGTCAGCAGCCAGCCGGGGCGCGCACTGTCGATCAAATGCGGATGGTCGAACTGCACCAGCACCATGCCGAACACCCACAGGCCAAGCACCACCTGGCCCAACGTGGACTGCCGGTGCCGCCAGGCATGCCAGCCCAGCGCCAGCCACACGCCGGTCCACAGCACCAGGCCGACCAGGCCCAGTTCGATGGCGACCTGGCTGAACAGGTTGTGCGCGTGGGTGAAGACCTCACCGGCGATTTCGAAGTGGAACGCGGTGCCGATGCCCAGGCCTCTCAGCGGATGCTGGGAAAACAGTGCCCAGGCCTGCTCGAAGATCTGGGGGCGAAACGAAAGCCCGCGAACGAGCAGCAGCGGCATGTTCAGCATGACCACCACGGCGGCCAGCAGCAGCGCCACGCCCATCGAAATCCACGCCTTGCGGCCGCCTCGGCAAAGCGCCATCGCAAGGAACCCGGCAAGCAGCGCGCCCCAGCCGCTGCGGGTATAGGAGAGCACCATGAAAAGGGTGAGCACCGCGATGGCCGACCATTTGGCGATGCGCGGCAACCCGGGAGGAACACGCCAGGGCCACAGCCAGATGATAGCGGCGCCCATGGCGCCGGCGGCGAGGTTCGGGTTGTCCATCACGCCGAAGCCCGACACGCGACCGTCGACTTCCGGATGCAGGTACGACCAGGCGAGGGCAACCGCCGCCACGACGGCCAGCACGATGCTCAGACCCAACAACAGGCTGCGGATGCGCGCCGGATTGAGCGCCACGCCCTCCTGCCAGGCGATCAAGAAGAACACGATGCTGGCGACATGCCCCATTTCATCCGCAGGCCGCGACGTCTGGCTCCAGGCCAGTGACAGCAGGCTCCAGCCCAGCAGGGCGAAGACCCATGGCATCAGCGGCTGCCGCCAGAGCTCACGTCCGACGGATGGACGCATCACCAACACGACCAGTGCCGGCAGGTAAAGCGTCAGGCCCAGCACGTACTGGTAGGCCTTGCCGGGATTGAACGAAGGACCGGCGGGCATGACCGCCATGCCGATCACCAGCCACGCCACACCCACGAACAGCAACTGGCGCACCCACGGCGCGATGGCTCGGCCGGCCGGCGCGTCGACGGCGGGCACGGCCAGGGAAAACACGGACTTCATGCGTGGGTGGCCTCCTGCACGCGCAGGTCCGGCGGCGCCTGCGTGAAGTCCATCAGGTGGTTGTCCAGGCCCTGGATGCTGCGCACGCGACCTTCGCGGCGCGCTTCGTCCAGCAGGCGGTTGTTAGGCAGGTCGGGATCGCTGGGATCAGGCGGCGCGACGCTGCGGTGCTCCAGATGCAGGGCCAGCGCGGCGAACTTGATCTGGCTGCGCTTGAGCCCGGCGTTGCGCAGGCGCAGATCCAGTTCCAGGTCCTCGCTGCCATAACCCTGCATGCGCTCGTCATAGCCATTCACGCGCAGCAAGTCCTCACGCCAGAAACTGACGTTGCATCCCATGGGATGCCCGCTCGAGCGCGCCTTGATACGTGCCAGCCAGGGCAGCCGCAACGTGTGGTGGCGGCGCCCGAAATGGTAGGTGCTGCGATCGTTCTCGGTACGGAAGTAGGCGTCCACGGACCATCCAAAATTCGGCTCACCACCGCCGAGTAAACGCGCGGTCTCCGTTTCGGTAGTACGAATGCGGGTGCCCTGCAGGAAATGCCCCGGCCGCGCCAGGCGCAAATGGTCCGCCACGAAGTGGCGATGCAGGATCATGTCGCCGTCCAGCTGGATGAGGTATTCGCTGCGGGCCGCGGCGATGCCGCGGTTGCGGCAGCGCGCCAGCCGGAAGCCGTCGTCAGGCTGCCAGACATGCCGCAGCGGCACCGGGAAGCCACGCGCGATGTCACGCAGCAGCTGCCCTGTGTCCTCGCGCGACCCGTCGTCGGCAATGATCACCTCGTCCGGAAGCCGGCTCTGGCCCGCCACGCTGCGCAGGACCAGCGCAAGCGCCTGCTTCCAGTTGTAGGTCGAGATCATCAGGGAAACGCTGGGCACGGCAGGCTTGGACATGGCTTGTTCGATAGTTTTCGTAGAACTCGCGCCAGCCCGCGGCCGGCGACGCTTCAAAGGCTAGATGCAGGGGCAGTAATGCCGCCTAAAGCTGCGGCGGGCTTCGCCCTGCATGGGGATGCAAGCCCGGAACGTCTTCACCAATGTCAGGTCATCGTGCTCAACTCATTGCCTTACAACGCATTTGCGAGAGATCCGGCTGGATGGCCGATACCGGTGGCGCGGAATGGCAAGTCCGGCGCCTGCTGGCCCTGGTCATGGTCCTTGCCCTCCGCTGCATGTGCAACATGCCTTTCGCACGATTGCGGTCCCACTTCCGTCCTCGCGGGATTGACCAAGGTCGTCTCGCCAGCGTCGCTATTGTGCCCGACCCGGGTTGGGGCGTGACCCGGGAATCTTAGCGAAGCGGCCTGTTTTCGGCGTGACTGCGCGTTTACATTCGCGCCCGCGCCGGCCCCAACCACTAGAATGCGCCGATGCAGACGCTCCCCCTCACCCTCGTCGTCATCACCTACAACGAGGCGAACAGCATCGCCCGTTGCCTCGACAGCGTACCGTTCGCCGCCGAGAAGCTGGTGATCGACAGTGGCAGCACCGACGACACCATCGCCATCGCACAGGCACACGGTGCGCGGGTGGTGCATCAGGACTGGCTGGGGTTCGGCGCGCAGCGCAATTTCGCCACCACGCAGTGCAGCCATGACTGGATCCTGGCGCTGGACGCCGACGAATACCTGTCGCCCGAACTGGCCGCCGAGCTGGAACGCCGCCTGCCCGAGTTGATGGCCAGCGACAACAGCGCTGTGATCCTGCGCCGCGCCACCATCTACATGGGAGCGCCGATGCGCTGGTACCTGCCGTCGATGGGCGAAAAGATGGCACGGCTGTTCCATCGTGGCCGCGCGCGCTGGAAGGACGTGCGCGTGCACGAGTCGCTGGTGTTCGACGGCCCGTCGGTCACGCTGCACGCGCGCTTCAACCACGAAAACAACCCCAGCCTGCCGCAGAAGCAGATCAAGGTGCTGCGCTACGCGGAGCTGAAATGCCGCGACTGGCTGGAGAAGAACAAGCCGGTGCGCATGTGGCAGACGCCGTTCGTGTACCTGCTGGCCTTCATCAAGGATTACTTCTTCCGCCTTGCCTTCCTCGACGGCTGGCGCGGCTTCGTGATTGCCCAGACGGCCGCCTCATATGCGGCCTACAAGCGCATGCGTTACTACGAAATGCGCCGCAACCCCGCTTCGGTCGCTACTGCGGCAGATGCACTGACCCGCCACGGTATCGATCGATGAGCAAACAGCATTACCTCCTCTACGGGTCCGAGCGCTACGCGCTGGCCATCCTGCGCCCGGTGCAGGAAGCCATTCGCGCGCGCGGCGACGAGGCGGCGTGGTTCTTCGATGGCCCCGGCGCGGAAGACCTGGTGGAAGGCGAGCGCCTGCTCACCGTGCAGGAAGTGCGGGCATGGAACCCCCGTGCGGTAATCACTTCCAGCAACGCCGTGCCGCACTTCTTTCCTGGCGTGAAGGTGGAAACCTTCCACGGTTTTGACGCGGGCAAGCCGCGGCACATCTACGTACGCGGTTTCTTCGACCTCTACTGCACCACCGGCCCACGCGACACGGCGAAGTTCAAGGAAATCGCCGACCGCATGGGCCATTTCTCGGTGGTGGAAACGGGCTTTCCCAAGCTCGACCCTTTCATGAAGCAGATCAGCGGCCCCATCCCGCCGGTGCGGCAGCCGCCCGTGATCCTTTACCACTCGACCTTCTCGCCTTCGTGGAGCGCGGCGGAGACGCTGTATGAGGAGGTGAAGCGCCTGTCGCGCGATGGCCGCTGGCGCTGGATCGTCACCTTCCACCCGAAGATGAACCCGGAGACGACGGCCAAGTTCAAGGCGCTGCAGAACGAGAACCTGACCTTCGCCGAGAACGACAACATCCTGGAGCTGTTCCCGCAGGTCGACATGATGTGCTCGGACACGTCCTCGGCGCTCAACGAGTTCCTGCTCACCGGCAAGCCGGTGGTGACCTTCAAGAATCGCCGACCGGGTCCGCAGCTGATCGACATCGACGATGCTTCCCAATTCGAGCCGGCGATCGAGCGGGCCCTATCGCGGCCGCCCGAGCTGATGCAGGCCATTCGCGAGTACGGCGACGCCATCCACCCTTACCGGGACGGTCTTTCCAGCGAGCGGATCCTGAAGGCCATCGATGGCTTCATCGCCGCGGGCGGCCGCAACCGTCGTCGCAAGCCCTGGAATTTCTGGCGGAAACTGAAGATTCGGCGCCGTATCGGGTATTGGGGACCGGTTTAAGCGTTTGGGCTGCGGAGGTCCCGCACCCTCACAACCACTCTCCCGAGGGGGGAGAGGTTGACGCTCGACTCTCAGCCCGGAGGGCCTTCTTCGGTCGCAGGCAGATGTAGCCCGGGCGAGGTGAGGCTAGACCGCCCTGCCTGAATTCCCGTTCGGACCGGTCTCCGCGGCTCGGGATAGAATCGTCTCAACACCATCAAGAAGACTGCCCGTGGCATCCAGCAGCTACAGCCGCTCCGAACACCTGCGTTCCCTCTGGCCCTGGCTGCCGCTATGGACGCTGGCCGCCTTGCTGGCGATCTTTTCGCACGGTCCGATGCCGCTGTATTCCACCCGCACGCTCGCCGTGGCGTGGGAGATGTGGAACCACCACCACTGGCTGGTGCCGCACATCAACGGCCAGCCTTACAGCGAGAAGGTGCCGCTGCTGTTCTGGCTGATCCACGCCGGCTGGGCGGTGTTCGGCGTCAACGATGTCTGGCCGCGCGTGCTGGAAGTGATCTTCGGCGGTGCACAGCTGGTGCTGGTCTCGGTGCTGGCGAACCGGCTTTTTCCGAATCGCCCGTGGGTGGCCAAGGGTGCGCCGTGGATGCTGCTGGCGCTGGGCTACGCGTTTTTGTTCGGCCTGCAGATCATGTACGAGGTGCTGCTTGCCGTCAGCGTGCTGGCGTCCCTGCTGTGCCTCACGCCCAAGCCACAGCGCGCGGAACCGCGCTGGCTGCTGTTTGGCCTGTGCGTCGGCGCCGGCCTGCTGACCAAAGGCCCGGTGATGTTCCTGCACGTCGCCTTCCCCTGGCTGCTGGGCCCGCTGTGGAACGACTGGGCGCGTGACAACCGCGCGCGTTGGTACGGCCGTGGCGTGCTGGCCCTGCTGCTGGGCGGCGCGATGCTGCTCGCCTGGGCGCTGCCCGCCGGTTTTGCCGGTGGCGAGGCGTACCGTCAGCGCCTGTTCTTCACCCAGACCGCCGGCCGCGTGGTGGATGCGTTCGACCACGCCCGTCCGTTCTGGTGGTACCTGCCGATGATTCCGGCGCTGCTGTTCCCCTTCAGCGGCTGGCCGCGCGCGTGGGCCGCGCTGATCACGCTGCGTCGCCCGCTCGACAGCGGCATCCGCTTCGCGCTGTGCTGGCTGCTGCCGGTGATGATCTGTTTCTCCTTCATCAGCGGCAAGCAACTCTATTACCCGCTGCCGGAGTTCGCCGGCGGCGCGCTGCTAATCGCGGGCGCCGTCGCCGTGCTGCGTGACCAGCGTCCGCAGCTGGCCAACAGCGCATGGCTCGGCACCTGGCCGCTGGGCGTGGGCGGCATCCTGTTCGGCGTGTTCCTGTTCGTGCTGCCGGTGTTGGTCGCGCACGACGACCTGCACGGCGAATGGTTCGACAGCACGCAGCGCTACAGCCGCTTCTTCAGCATCGTGTTCGTGCTGCTCGGCCTGCTGCTGCTGGTACGCGGCCGCGGCGAAGTACGCCGCCTCGCCTTCGCCGGTCTGGTCGGCACGCTGGCGCTCAATACGCTGTTCACGCTGACCATGTGGCAGAACTTCGACCTGCGCCCGTCGGCCCATCTGCTGGGCGCCGCGGACGCCGAAGGCCGGGCGATCGGCTACCTGGGCAACTACGAGGGGCAGTTCCACTTTGAAGGTCGCATCACCCGTCCGATCGAGCGCCTGAATGAGGGCGACTCCCTGCAGAAGTTCGCGCAGGCGCACCCGGATGGCCTGATCGTGGCCCGCCCCGAGAAGCTGGAACCGACCGACCTGCGTTATCCGCTGCTGGTGCAGCCGTTCCGCTCCTCCTGGGTGGTGATCTGGCCGGCCAAGTCGCTGGCGGACCTGCGTGCCGGTCGCGTGCCGGCCGAACCGCCGCATCCGACGCGCATCTACCAGGTCGACGAGTGGCGCTTCCGCGCCCTGCAGTAAGCCCATGAATGAAGCCCTGATCGCCAATCTGCGCGCGCAATGCGGCGGTCCGCGTGATGGTGCCTTGCTGCGTTTTTCGCTGGGCAATGCCTTGCTTGGCGCCGGCGATGCCGCAGGCGCAGCGATCGAGCTGAAGCAGGCCGTGGTTTTTGATCCGGCCTACTCGGCGGCCTGGAAACTGCTCGGCAAAGCCAGCCTGGCGCTGGGCGACAAGGCGGGTGCCGCCGAAGCCTGGCGGCAAGGCATCGCCGTGGCGCAGGCGCGCGGCGACAAGCAGGCCGAGAAGGAAATGACCGTGTTCCTGAAGCGACTGGGCTGACGGCGCGACGCTAGATCACTTCGGGGTGATCGTAAGGGCTGGGGCGATCGTCCGCGGAATACCGCTTGTAATGCCACTGGTACTGCGCGAATGCGAGCTCCACGCAGTTCTCAACGCCCTGGTTGAGCGCACGGCACGCCACGGCCAGGTCGGCATCGGCCAGGCCTTCCGTCGCCGGCAGCAGGTGGATGCGGTAACCCGCGCCTTCCGGCAGACGCTCGGCGAAGGCGAACAGCACGGTGGCACCGGTGCGCGCCGCCAGCCGTGGCAATAGCACCATGGTGAGCGCGTCGCGACCAAAGAACGAAGCGAACTCGCCTTCGCCCGCACGCGGTTTCTGATCGGGCAGGATGCCGACCGTACCGCCTGCGGCCAACCGTTTGTACAGCGTGCGCACGCCGGCACCTTCCGCGCGCACCTGCTCCGGGGCCAGCGCGCCGCGCACCTTGCGCAGCAGGCCTTCCACCGCAGCGATGCGGGGCGGGCGGTAGAGAATCGCCATCGGCGTCTTGCGACACAGCCAGTAGTTGAGCAGCTCCCAGCAGCCCAGGTGCGGCGCGGCGATAATCACGCCCTTGCCGGCGGCCAGTGCCGCGTCGAACAACGCCTCGCCGCGCACCTCGCGTACCAGGTCGAGCGCGCGCTCGGCATCGCGGCCCCAGATGCCGGCGATTTCCGTGGCGGACTTGCCGCTTTCTTCCATCACTTCGCGCAGCAGCGCCGCATGGGCGGCTTCGTCGAGTCCGCGGCGGACGATGCGCAGGTTGACCGAGGTGTTGTGCGCGGTGCGGCTATGGCGCCACAGCGAGAAACGGCCGATGGCGGCACCCATGCGGTGCAGCGTGCGCAGGGGCAGCTT
Source organism: Dyella jiangningensis (assembly GCA_000632805.1). GTDB lineage: Bacteria > Pseudomonadota > Gammaproteobacteria > Xanthomonadales > Rhodanobacteraceae > Dyella > Dyella jiangningensis. Next base: position 4,274,590 of record CP007444.1, read on the forward strand.
TCCGAACAGACGCAGGACGAGATAGAGGAGGGTGATGTCGAATCGCATGAGCGGCGCAGTGTAACCGGCTGACGTGCCGGTTCACGGGCGAACGGCGCCAGCCGCCTCCTCTCGGGCGTCCGAGGCTATCAAGGTCGATAGCCAGGCCCTAAGCTTCCGGCCACGTCAGCCGTTAAGCCTCCCATGATCGCCCTGATTCAGCGCGTCCTGTCCGCTCGTGTGGATGTCGACAACGAAACCGTGGGAGCCATCGGCCCCGGCCTGCTGGCCCTGGTCGCCGTGCAGCCCGGCGACGATGAGCCACGCACCAAACGCATGCTCGAACGCCTGCTGGGCTATCGCGTGTTCGCCGACGAGCAAGGCCGCATGAACCGCTCGCTGGCCGACACCGGCGGCGAATTGCTGCTGGTCAGCCAGTTCACCCTGGCCGCCGACACCCGCTCCGGCATGCGCCCCAGCTTCACCCGCGCGGCGGCGCCCGAGGAGGGCCGGCGCTGGTTCGACCGCCTGGTGACCTTGGCGCGCGCCGCCCATCCCAGGGTGGAAATCGGGCGGTTCGGTGCCCATATGAAGGTGCATCTGGTCAACGATGGTCCGGTCACCTTCTGGCTGGAAACACCATGACCATCCCCGGCATGCCGCACCTCCTTCTTCGTCGAGAAAATCCCCGGAAGATGCCTATCTGGCGCGATTTTTGCGTGTCGGCCGTTTCGTCAATTTCACTTGAAAACTGGTCAAAAAAGCATCACATGGGTATACTGATCGGTTCCTGCATACGCGGCGGTAGGTATGAATAGCAAAGCTCCTGAGCAACAGTCTGAAATCAAGGCGCTCATCTCCAAGGGTCTGGAGCAGGGCTACCTGACTTACGCCGAGATCAACGACCACCTGCCCGACGACATCGTCGATCCGGAGCAGATCGAAGACATCATGGCGGTGCTCAAGGGCGTCGGCATCGAAGTGCACGACGCCGCGCCGGATGCCGACCCGCTTTCGGACAACGCCCCGGGCGCGTCCACCGACGATGAAGCCGCCGCCGAAGAAGCCGTGGCGCTGCTGTCGGCCGTCGATTCCGAAGTGGGCCGCACCACCGACCCGGTGCGCATGTACATGCGCGAGATGGGCACGGTCGAGCTGCTCACCCGCGAGGGCGAGATCGCCATCGCCAAGCGCATCGAGGAAGGCCTGGGCCAGGTGCAGACCGCGCTCGCCAGCTTCCCGCTGACCATCGAACTGCTGCTCGAGGAATACGACCAGCACCTGGACGGCAAGCGCCGCCTGAGCGAGATCCTGGCCGGCTTCGCCGATCTGGAAGAGGCGGCCGATGCTGCCCAGGCCGCCCTGGCTGACGCCGCGGTGGACGATTCCGATGCCGAGGTTGAGGAAGAAGACGACGAAGCGTCGGGCGAAGACGAAGAAGCCGGCCCGACCGGTCCGGACCCGGAAGAGGTCAAGCGCCGCATGGAACTGCTGCGCGACTACTACGGCAAGTTCCAGAAGGCGGCCGCCAAGGCCACCGACATCAACGACAAGAAGGTCACCAAGCTGCGCGACCAGATGGCTGAGGAGTTCCTCAAGCTCAAGCTGCCGTCCGCGCTGATCGACGGCTTCGTGCGCAAGCTGCGCGAAGTGGTCAACGACATCCGTCACCACGAGCGCGTGCTGATGGACATCTTCGTCAAGCACGTGAAGATGCCCAAGGCCGAGTTCCTCAAGGCGTTCCCCAGCAACGAGGGCAACCTTGAGTGGGCGAATGAGCTGGGCCGCAAGCGTCAGAAGTGGTCGCCGAACATCAAGCCGCACAAGGAAGCGATCGACGCCGAGCAGGACAAGCTCGGTGCCATCGAGCGCAAGCTGTTCCTGCCGCTCACCGACATCAAGGAAATCAACCGCACGATGTCGATCGGCGAGGCCAAGGCCCGCCGCGCCAAGAAGGAAATGGTAGAGGCGAACCTGCGACTGGTGATCTCGATCGCCAAGAAGTACACCAACCGCGGCCTGCAGTTCCTCGACCTCATCCAGGAAGGCAACATCGGCCTGATGAAGGCGGTGGACAAGTTCGAATACCGCCGCGGCTACAAGTTCTCCACGTACGCCACGTGGTGGATCCGCCAGGCCATCACCCGCTCGATCGCCGACCAGGCGCGCACCATCCGTATCCCGGTGCACATGATCGAGACGATCAACAAGTTGAACCGCATTTCCCGCCAGATGCTGCAGCAGTTCGGCCGCGAGCCGACGCCGGAGGAGCTGGCCAAGGAAATGGACATGCCCGAGGACAAGATCCGCAAGGTGCTCAAGATCGCGAAGGAACCGATCTCGATGGAAACCCCGATCGGCGACGACGAGGACTCCCATCTTGGCGACTTCATCGAGGACACCAACGCGTCCTCGCCGATCGAGTCGGCCACCGAAACGGGCCTGATGGAAACCGTGCGCGACGTGCTCGCCGGCCTCACCCCGCGCGAGGCCAAGGTGCTGCGCATGCGCTTCGGCATCGACATGAACACCGATCACACGCTGGAAGAGGTCGGCAAGCAGTTCGACGTCACCCGCGAGCGCATCCGCCAGATCGAAGCCAAGGCGCTGCGCAAGCTGCGTCACCCGAGCCGCTCGGAACAGCTGCGCTCGTTCCTCGACATCGACTGAGCACTACGCTGGTGCAAGTTGCAGGAAGCCCCGCGAAAGCGGGGCTTTTTGTTTGGGCCAAACAGCGCCCTTGGGGGAAGGCAGGACCGTTGTGGGAGCGCACCCTGTGCGCGACGAACCTCTCCGTCCTGAAATACCTTTCCTGTGGCGACAACCGAACGTCGAGGAAGTCGCACAGTCCGCGGTCGCGCACAGGGTGCGCTCCCACAAGGGAACGGTGCGGTCCTATCCCATATCGTAAAAAAACTGCTCCGAGACGATCTTGTCGTCCTTGACGTGATACACGCAGATCTCCGTCATGGTGGTGCGCCCGAATTCCTTCATGGTTACGTCGAGCGTCATGACGATGCTGAACCAGTTGCCCGCGACGAGCGGCTCGCTCACTTCGACGCCGTGGATTTCCTGGATACCCGCCTGGAAACGCTTGCCCTTTTCCAGGATCGCATCGAGGCCTTTCACGTTGCCCAGCGGACCGTTCGCCGTGGCTTCGGGTTCGGTGCTGGTCGCGTCCTTGGCGTACAACTCGTGCTGCGCCTCTTCGAACTGTCCATGGCGGCACATGGCGACCAGGCGCTTGGCGACGGCTTCGGTACTCATGGTGACGGCTCCGGCAAAGGGGTTCGCCGAGCGTAGCGTCGCGGGCGGAAGCCGGACGTGAAGGCGCGGCGGTTGCCCGCCGCGCCTGGCCGATCAGCGCTTGCCGACGTTGTCGGTCTCGCCGATGAAGCGCGCCACGTTGTCATGCAGCTGCTTCAGCGAATCCTCGTGCGCGTAGACCATGTGGCCCGACGGATACCAGGCGTACGAGATGTTCTTCTGCAGGTTCGCGGGAATCGGCATGTGGTGCATCTCGTAGTCGGCCGCGAAGTACGGCGTGGCGAGATCGTAGTAGCCGCCGTGCAAGGACACACGCAGGCTCGGGTTGGTCTTCATCGCCGTGGCGAGATCGCCCATCACATTGGTCGACTGCTGCAGCGCCTCGGTCGCACCGGGCGCCTTATGCGAGAACTCCCAGTGGTCGATGTCGGCGAACAGGCGGTAGCTCTGGCCCTCACCGAATTTCAGGTCGCGGCGCACGTAGTCGTTGAATGCAGCCACGTAGGCCGAGCTGATCGACGAGGACTGCGGATCGTATTCCGCCGCCTTGCTCAACGGATCGAGCGACGGACCGGAGAAACGGGTGTCCAGACGGCCGGTGGTGATGTCGCCGTCGGCCTGCAATTCGTGCTCGAACATGCCGCCGTCGACGCGCAGATTCGCCTTCATCAGGTAGGCCACCGGCAGGCCCGTGTACTGATGCAGCCGCTGCGCCACCGCCTGCTTGCGCGCATCGTCCAGACGCGTGCCCGCCATCAGCGCCGAGGCGTAATCGCCCAGTGCGAACTGCTCCACCTCGCGCAGGAAGGGCTCCAGCGCGGCCGGCTGCTGCGGCAGCTTGTGATGGTAATAGGCCGTGGCGGCGTAGGTGGGCAGGCCGACGACGTAAGGCAGATCCACGCCCGGATTGTTGGCCGCGCCGTCGATGCTGGTGTCGAAGGCGAGGATCTGCGAGAGCAGGATCACGCCGTTGAGGTCAACGCTGTTCTCGTTCTCCAGGATGTTCGCCACCACCGCCGAACGCGTGGTGCCGTAGCTTTCGCCAAACAGGTACTTCGGCGAGTTCCAGCGGTTGTACTTGGAGAGGAACTGCGTGATGAACTGCGCGAACGCATGGCCGTCGCCATCCACGCCGTAGATCTGCTTCTTGCGCTCCTTCATCTGCTCATCGCGCTTGCCCTTGTCCTGCTCGTCGGCGATGAGGCGACTGAAACCGGCGCCGGGCGCGTCAATGAAGACCAGGTCGGAGGCATCGAGCAGGCTGTAGTCGTTGTTGACCAGGCCATACGGCGCGGCGGGCGTGTGCGAATCGTCGCTGGTCACCACGCGCTTGGGGCCGAACGCGCCCATGTGCAGCCACACCGTGGCCGAACCCGGACCGCCGTTGTAGATGAAGGTGATCGGGCGCTTGCCCGGCTCCACGCCTTTCTTGAAATAGGCCGCGTAGAACATGCTGACCTGCGGCTCGTTCTCCTTGTCGCCGCTGCCATGCAGCACCAGCGTGCCGGCCACCGCCTTGTAGTCGATGCTCTTGCCCTCGACCTTCACCGTACCGGAGGTCTCCGACGATTGCGGCTTGAGCAATGCGGCCTCGGGCTTGTCCTCCGGCTTCTGGTCCTTGTCGTGCTTGTCGGCGGCGTAGGCGCCGGTACCGAGCGTCAGTGCCGCCAGGGCGATGGCGAGAGGGAGCTTGCGCATGAAGGGTGGGACCTTTGGAGGGCGCGGGGCGCGAAGACGCCCAGATTAGGGAGCGCGGGGGAGGGTTTTCATACGCCAGAAGTCATTGGAGGTGATGGTGGACCGCTCGGTCCTGTGGGATGGATCGATAGGGCGTACTGCCCTGACGATCCACTGGCCGGCGTCCTGCCGGCCACCCTTCGGGCTATTCCGCCTCCCGCCTGCTCGCGGCATAGGGGAGGGAAGGTCAAAGGTCAGAGCGAAGAGCGGAACGTCTTCCTTGTAGGAGCGCACCCAGTGCGCGACCGCGGCGCATCAACGACCTCTGCGGTCGCGCACTGGGTGCGCTTCTACAAAGGTAGGCAAGGCTATCGCGAGCACCCGCCCCTCATCCCGGCCCTCTCTCCCACGGGACTACCTTCGGGTCGCCCGGAGGGGAGAGGGAGAAGGCGCGCGGCACCCATGCATTCCTCGCCATCCACCGAAGTGGCTTTAAGTCCTCTTCGTATCGGCGCGTTGCGGTGTAGCCGCTCCGTGTGACGTAGTAACGAGCGCACCAAGGCTGGCCTCAGTCGTCCGACGCGTCTATCCCTCGTACTGCTATGAGTCTTGGCTCTGAAGGCCATTTTCTTTGGGTTACTTTTCTTTTGGGCCAGCAAAAGAAAAGTGACTCGAGCGTCGGCAGACGATCGAAACGCCCGCCGCGTAGGCGGCAACCTAGCGGTACCGCGGCTACCGAAGGTAATAGCTCTCTCTAGCAAAACCAAAGAAATGCAGACCGGCGCGAAAGGCTGTCGCGCACAGGGTGCGCTCCTACAGGGGATAGGCCACGCATCGGCGAGTGTCTCGCGATTTTGCGGCGGCAATTCCGGAGCGTGCCAAATGCCCCCAATACTCACCCCCAGGCGATCAACCCGATCGCCCCCAACGCCAACCCCAACCCCAGCACATTCACCCCACTCAGTCGCTCGCGGAACGCCACCGTGCCCACCACCGCGCCCAAGGCCACCACGCCGAGGTTCATGCTCGCGAATACCAGAGAAGGATGATCCGGCAGCGCCTGGTGTCCACGCACGTAGAACACGATGTTGCCGAAGTTGGCCAAGCCGAGCAGCAGGCCGGCGATGGCGTCGCGCAGGGTGAAGAAGGTGCGGTCGTGCCAGCGGCGCCATAGCAGGATCGCCAGCGATACCACAAAGGCCAGTGCAAACATCGCCTGCAACGAGGCAGCGAACGGCGTGCCCGCGCGTGCCACCTGCTTGAACAGGATGTCGATGAGGCCGAAGCCGCAGAACACCACGAGTGGCCACAGCCAACCCCGCGTCTCGTCGCTGCCGCGTGCGTCCACTTTCCACACCATGCACAGCAGCGCGAGCAAGCCGATCGCGATGCCTGCGCCCTTGGCAAGGCTCAAGGCCTCGCCGAACAAGAGGAAGGCAGCCAGCAGCGAGATCAGCAGTGACAGGCGTTGCGCGGCGTCCGTGCGCACGATGCCGGCGCTGCGCACGGAGGACGCCAGCGCGAGGAAGATCAGCGGCAACAATAGGCCCAGGCCCACGAAACCCAGCCAAGGCGCCTGCGCGCTGCGCAGCGCGGCGAGTGCCGGATGGAACACCGTCCAGGTGAGCACGCTGGTCGCCACGTAGTTCCATGCGATGGCCTGGCCCACATCCACTTGCAGCCGTCGCGCGAGCTTCAGCAGCACTGATACCAGCACGCTGCAGGCGATGCTCATCAACACGTAGATCATGAAATGTCCTTGTCGGGCGGTGGCCGGGCGAGCCCCGCCTATACACCGGATCGCCTTGCGGGCGTCATCCGGCGGAATGAACCTGTTCGGGGATCAGCCCCCGTGCGCGAAGCGTTCGCGATAGCGCGCGGGGCTGAGCTTCACATGATGGCGGAAATGGTGGCGCAGGGTATCCGCGCTGCCGAAGCCGCAGACGTCCGCCACGCGTTCCACCGGAAGATCGCTGCCTTCGAGCAACTCGCGCGCGCGATTGAGGCGCTCGCGCGTGAGCCATTGCTTGGGCGAGCAGCCGGTGGCTTCCTCGAAGCGGCGCAGCAGGGTGCGTTCGCTCATGCGTGCGCGTTCGGCGAGTTCGATCAGCGGCAACGGCTGGTCGATGTGGCGCCGCATCCACTCCAGCAGCTTGCCCAGCGTGGCGCCCTGCTCCGGCAGCGGCGCCTGGATGAACTGGGCCTGCCCGCCATCGCGATGCGCCGGTACCACGGCGCGGCGCGCCACGGAGTTGGCCGTCTCCGGCCCGAAGTCGCGACGGATCAGATGCAACGACAGGTCCAGCGCGGCGGCGGAACCCGCCGAGGTGAGCACGTCGCCTTCGTCGACGTAGAGCACGTCAGGCTCGATGCGAATGCGCGGAAAGCGCACGGCCAGCGCATCGACGTAGCGCCAGTGCGTGGTGGCTCGACGGCCCTCGAGCAGCCCTGTGGCGGCCAGCACGAAGACGCCGGAACAGAACGACAGCAGCCGCGCACCGTTCGCGTGAGCCTTGCGCAGCGCATCGAGCAAGGGCGCCGGCGGCGCGGCGTCGATCCCGCGCCAGCCAGGCACGATCACCGTGCCGGCCCCAGCGAGGCCTTCGAGGCCGGCATCGGCCAGCACGTGCATGCCGCCCGCGGCACGCATCGGTCCGCGGTCGACGGCGCACAGCCGGAAGCGATACCAGTCCCTCAGTTCGGGGCGTGGCAGTCCAAACATCTCGACGGCGATACCGAATTCGAAGGTGCACAGGCCGTCGTAGACCAGTACCGCCACATCGCGGTTGGCCGGAGCGGATGGACGTCTGGAGCGCTTTGGCGGGTTCTTCATGGTGACTGGCATTCTTGCCAATGTCGGACGCTGGCGCCAGTGCCGATACTGGCGCCGTCCTTTCACACGGAGTCCGTCATGAGCAGTGTCGTCCAGCGTTTCCCCGCCGCCGCCAGCGCCGATGCACTGGCGCATTTCCAGGCCCGCCTCGGCTTCGAGACCGACTGCGCCGACGTGTATTACGCGACGAACCACGAAACCAAGGATTTCGTGCTGCTGGACGTGCGCACGCCCACGCTCTATGCCGCCGGCCACGTGCCCGGGGCCATCAACATGCCCACGCGCACCATCAGCGAGCAGCGGCTGGCGGAGTATCCGGCCGACACGTTGTTCGTCGTCTACTGCGCGGGCCCGCACTGCAACGGCGCGAACAAGGCGGCGGTGAAACTTGCTCAGCTCGGTCGCCCGGTGAAGGAGATGATCGGCGGCCTGACCGGCTGGCTCGACGAAGGCTTCGGCCTGGAGCGCTGACGTGCGCCACGCGCTGGTGATCCGGCGCGCCAGCGGTGCCGATATGCCGGCCCTGCTGGCGCTCGTGGCGGAGCACGCCGCGTTCGAGCAGCTGCCCGAACGCGCAAGCCGGCGCCCCGGCTCGCTTACCGATGCTCTCGATCACGATCCGCCGTCGCTGCATGCATGGATCGCGCAGATCGACCACGCGGTCGTGGGATACGCCAGCGCCACACGGGACTTCTCCACGTTCGACGCCGCCTTCTACCTGCACATGGATTGCCTGTACGTGCGCGAAGGCTGGCGCGGCCATGGCATCGGTCTTCGCTTGTGGGAAACCGTCGCCGCTTTCGCACGCGCCCACGGATGCGCTGCGGTGCAATGGCAGACGCCTTGGTGGAATCGCGACGCGTCGCGCTTCTATCGCCGGCTCGGCGCCGTGGAGGCTGCCAAGCTGCGCTACGGCTTCTCGCTTGAGGATACCTGACGCGCTACGATCCCCGCTCCCACGGCGGCAGGAGGTTTCATGCTGGAGCTTCGTCCCACTTGCGAACAATGCAACAAGGCGCTGCCGCCGGAGTCGTCCGAGGCGATGATCTGCTCGTTCGAGTGCACGTTCTGCCGCGATTGCGTCGACCTGTTGCAAAACGTCTGCCCCAATTGCGGCGGCGGCTTCGCGCCGCGCCCCGTACGGCCCGCCCGTGACTGGAAGAACGGCAACTCGCTGCAGCGCTATCCCGCCACGACGCACGTGACCTACAAGCCGGTCGTACTGGAAGACCATGCCGCGTTTGCCGTGGCGCCGGGCTCGCTTCCACCCACGCAACGCTGACTGCGGCCCGGGCGCAACGACAAAGCGTTGACGTCTGCATCCTAAAGATGGCGTGGCGAACTTGCCGCCGCGTCGCCGCCGATCATGGTCATGCAGCCGTCCCAGCCACATCGCGAGCGATGGATCGTGCTCGCCAAGATGGTCGCGGTGTTCCTGGCGATCTTCATCACCGTGGGCTGTTCCATGCTGCTGGCGCGTCACACCGGCAGCGTGATGTCCATCTGGATTCCCAATGGCATCCTCGTCGCCGTGCTGCTGTATGCGCCAGACCGCCGCTGGCTTGCGTACCTGTTGCTCTATATCGCCGCCTTCCTGCTGGCGCACTTCATCACCGCCGGCGGCCTGCTTGGCCAGCATCCCTGGATGGCGCTCGCGCTTGCGCTGACCCACGTCCTGGAAATCCTCATCGTGGCATCGGCGATACGCCGCGGTTTCCCGCAGATCGCGGAAGACACGCGCTTCCTGCGGCTGGGGCGGATTGCGTTCGGCTCCACGCTTGTTGCGTGCACCCTTTCCTCGTTGATGGCCGCGGCCATCCTGCGCGCGGCCATCGGCGCGCCGTACTGGAACACGGTGGATTGGTGGTTCCGCTCGCGCGTGCTCGGCATGGTGATCGTGGGCACGCTGAGCCTGGTGACGCTGATCCAGCAGCGGCGCATGTTCGGCCAGCCCGGCAAGCGCCTGCGCATGTGGCGCGACGTCGTGTTGCATGCGGCCATCACCATGGCCGTCTTTGCGCAGTCGCGCTATCCCCTGCTGTTCATCGTGTTCGCGCCGCTGCTGTACCTGGTGTTCCACTATCGCTTTCCGGGGCTCGTCATCGGCATCGCCATCGTGGCCGTGGTGACCACGGTGGCGACGGCCCTGGGGCGTGGCCCGTTCGACCTCATCCTGGCGGCGACACCGGGCGAGCGCGCACTGCTGGCGCAGGTCTATCTCGGCGTGCTGTGCGTGGTGGCGGTACCGGTAGCGCTTGCCCTGGCCGATCGCCGGCGCCTTTCGCGACAGGTCAGCGAGAGCGAAAACCGCTACCGCCTGCTCGCCGACTATGCGAGCGACCTCATCATGCGAATTTCGCGCGATGGCACGCGCCGATACGTGTCGCCTTCGGTGAAGGATCTGCTCGGCTGGGGCATCGAGGAGTTCATCGACAGCGGCAGCGAGCTGATCCATCCGGATGACCGCGCGTTGGTGGCCGCGGCGGTCGCCAGATTATGGGAGACCGGAAAGCCATCGCTCACGGAGTACCGCGTGCGTCGCCGCTCGGGCGACTACCTGTGGCTGGAGGCGCTGGTGAGCGTGGCGCCCAGCCCCGACCGGCCCGGCGAGATGGAGCTCGTCTATACCGGTCGTGACATCACACAAGCCAAGGAAGCACAGCAGGCCCTGGCCGAAAGCGAGCAGCGACTGCGCACGATCACCGACAACGTGCCCGCGCTCATCGCCCACATCGATGAAGACCAGTGCTACACCTTCGTCAATGGCTACGTGAGCGCCATGGTCGGCGTCCAGCCACAAATGATGGTGGGCCGCACCGTGGAAGAGGTGCGCGGCGCCGAAGTCTACGCCGTGCTCAAGCCGCATATCGAGCTTGCGCTGGAAGGCACTGCGACCACCTTCGAGTACGAAGCGGACTATGGCAACCAGCACCACTACTTCCAGGCTACCTACGTTCCCGCCCGCACTGCCAGCGGCGAGGCCAACGGCATCTATGCGCTCACCACCGAGATCACCCGCATGAAGCAGGCGGAACAGCAGCTTGCCTTCCTCGCGCGCCACGACACCCTGACCGGCATCGCCAATCGCCTCGCCTTCGGCGAAGGCATCAACGCCGCGATACGGCGGGCATCGCGCGGTGGCGAGCCATTGCTGCTGATGATGATCGACGTGGACCACTTCAAGCAGATCAACGATACCCATGGCCACGCGGCCGGCGATGCCGTGCTGCAAGAGCTGGCGTGCCGACTGCGGTCGGCGATACGCGCGTCGGATCTGCTGGCGCGGCTCGGCGGCGACGAGTTCGTCATCCTTTGCGAAGACATCGCCACGCGCGACGCTGCCGAAACGCTCGCTGGAAAAATTACGGCCACCATGGCGCTACCCGTCGTCTTCGGCGATCGCCGCTTGTCGGTGACGCTCAGCGTGGGCGTGGCCTTGTGCCGGTGTGTCGACACTGCCGACGCCTTGATGCACCTCGCAGACCAGGCGCTTTATCGCGCCAAGGAGCATGGTCGCGCCCGCTATGAGCTCCTTTCCGGCGAGGCGTGATCATCGGCACCAGCCGCCGAACCCGTGGCCGTCCTGCATGTGGAAATGCGTGCGGTGCGCCGCGTTGTAGTCAGGCCCCAACACGATGCCGAAGTAGCGACAGCCCCGGGCTTCCAGCCGATGAAGAAACACCCCGGGCTGTCCACGCTGCCAGTCGCTGCCGACGCTGATCACATGTCCGTCGCCCAACTGGAATGCCGTGACATCGATCGCTTCCGCGGTGGCGTGCGAACTCAGCGCGGCGTCCTGCTCGCCATACACGTTGCGACATGCATAGCTGCCGACGTGATCGATCCTGCGCACGGGCTGGCCGAACAACTGTTCAGCGACTGGCTGCAGCACGTGCCGGTCCAGCAACACCAGTGACGCGGCCAAGGGACAGCTCACCGTCGTTGCGCGGATCAGTTGCGCAACACCGGTGCCACTCAATTGCACCGCGCCGTGCCAGCCGCAACCGTCGCGCCCAGCGCGGTCGGGCACCGGTGTGAACCGCGCACCGCCCTGCGTGAGCGCGGCGCGACAACGCGCGGTGTCCTCCCCCAGGCGATGCAGCTTGTAGCTAACGAACACGTCGGGTTCGGCACGCAGGTCCAGCGGGGCCCAGGGGTTGAAGCGATCGGGGGGACGCCAGCCGCTTGCCCAAAGGCCCACCAGCACGGCGATGACGACCAGCAAAAGGAGCAGCGTGACGCGCATGCGGCGACGCTAGCCGCCGATCCGTCACGACACGGTGTGCGGTGTGTCGCGCGTCAAGGTCGTGCCCGCTTCCTGGGCGTGGGGACTGCCTGTGGTTCCGGTTCCCAACCGAACACACTGCGGCCGCCGTAGCTGTGGGAGAGGCGGCGCTCCTCAGCTATCAGCTCGGGTACCGAAGGTCCGCGTGCGTCGCGCTCCAGTCGACGCGACTGCTCGTCCAGCCGCCGCAACGCACTCATGCGTTCGTCGTTGCCGAGCTTGGACTGCGTGATCGCGGTCTTCAGCACGTCGATGGTGTGGTCGTACACACGCGTGGGCACCGGGAACGGATGGCGATCCTTGCCACCGTGCGCCATCGAGAACCGTGCGGGATCGGTAAAGCGGCACGGCGCGCCATGCAGTACTTCGGCCACCATGGCGAGGGCGCGCACCGTCCTGGCGCCTACGCCTAGCACCTGCAGCAGTTCGGTGAAATCCTTCGGACCGTTTTCCGCGGCGGCAGCCAGGTTGCCGTGCAGCCGGCGCGTGACGACGTCGCTTGCACGCACGTCGTGATGGTCGGGCAGCATCAAATGCGGCAACAACCCCAGCTGCAAGGGTGCCTCGCGGTGAACACGATCGCCTTCGATCTGCTGCAGCTCGCGAAGAATGCGGTCCGGCCCCAGCGTGTGCAGCAGTTCCAGCTGCGCGTCTCGCGAATCGCGCGCGCGGCGGTCGGCGAGATTGATGATGCGGCCTTGGCCAGGCCCATCCACTGCGGCGTGCGGGTCGTCGAGGAAACCCTGCAGTCCCTCCGACAACCAGTGATAGCGCCGGGCCTGGCGTCGCTCGCCGTTCATGCCTTGCTGGATGACGACCCAGCGGCCTTCGTCGCTGACCACGAAACCATGTAGATAGAGATCGAAACCGTCCTGGACGGCTGCGCTGTCCACCTTGGCGACCATCCGGCTCGCCCGCGCCAGCGCGGCGCCATCAAAACCCACCCGCTCGCCGATGTGGACAAGTTCCGTGGGCGTCGCGCGCGAATGCTTGCCCCTGCCGCCACACACGTGAATGCCCAGCTCGCCGGACATCGGCGCAAGGCCACGCTTGAGTGCGCCGATGACGCTGGTGGTGATGCCGGACGAGTGCCAGTCCATTCCCATCACGGCGCCGAAGCACTGAAACCAGAACGGGTGCGCCAGTCGCCGCAAGAGTTCGTCGCGACCGTATTCGCGCACGATCGCTTCGGCCATCAAGGCGCCCAGTTTCGTCATCCGATCGGCCAGCCAACGCGGCACGCTGCCGCCGTGCAGCGGCAGGTCGGCGCTTCCGGATCGTCGACTCATGCGTCGGGCACTCCCATCTATGCGTACGGCTCGAGAATTGATTATCGCAAAGCCGCGTCTCGCGCTATGCGACGACTGCCGCGCTCGCGTTGGTTCACCCACTGGCGATGCAGGTTTGCCACGCGAGGTACGTGCACGTCGCTAGCGTCTGCAGCTTCCCGTCGTCCGCTGCCGTGCACGCTCCGGTTAGCTGGCGGCCTTCCGCTCGCCAACGCCAGGAGAAGCCCATGAAAGCTGTCGTCTACCGAGGTCCGCGCGACGTGCGCGTCGTCGATGTTCCTGATGCACGCATCGAAAAGCCCACCGATGTGCTGGTGCGCGTCACCACCACCAACATCTGCGGTTCGGACCTGCACATGTATGACGGTCGCACCGAGGTAAAACCGGGACAGGTACTCGGCCACGAGAACATGGGCGAAGTCATCGAGGTCGGCAACGCGGTGCAGCGCGTCAAGGTCGGCGACCTCGTATGCCTGCCGTTCAACGTGTCCTGCGGCTTCTGCGAGAACTGCGAGCGCGGCCTGACCGGTTTCTGCCTCACGGTAAACCCCGGCAAGGCGGGCGGTGCTTATGGCTATTCCGGCATGGGGCCATACAGCGGCGGCCAGGCCGAACTTCTGCGTGTGCCGTTTGGCGACTTCAACTGCCTGGTACTGCCCGACGAGGCACGCGAGCAACAGAACGACTACGTGATGCTGTCGGATATCTTCCCGACCGGCTACCACGCGACCGAACTGGCGGGCGTGCTGCCGGGCGAGACCGTCGTGATCTACGGCGCCGGCCCCGTCGGCCTGCTGGCGACCCTATCGGCGTTCGTCCGTGGCGCGAGTCGTGTGTTTGTCGTCGACACGCACAAGGATCGCCTCGCCATCGCAGAGAAGCTCGGCGCCATTCCCATCGACGACACCGGCAATGAAGGCGCGAAGGAAGTGGTGGAGCGAACCGGCGGCGGCGCCGATCGTGGTTGCGAGTGCGTCGGCTACCAATGCTTCCACGGTGAAGGCCACGAAGTGCCCAACCTCACCATGAACAATCTGGTCCAGGCGGTGAAGGCCACCGGCAGTATCGGCGTGGTCGGCGTATTCATGCCGAAGGATCCGGGTGGCGCGGATGACCTTGCCAAGAAGGGGCAGATCGCTTTCGACATGGGCCAGTTCTTCACCAAGGGCCAACGCATGGGCACCGGCCAGTGCAACGTGAAGGCGTACAACCGGCGCCTGTGCCGCTTGATCGAAGCAGGCAAAGCCAAGCCTTCGATCATCGTCTCGCACGAACTGCCGCTGGAAGAAGCGGCCGACGGCTATCGCCACTTCGACGCGCGTGAAGACGGCTGGACCAAGGTGGTGCTCAAGCCCGGTTCGTGACGAGACTGAGGATGGACTCATGCGCCACATGGGCGCATGAGTCCATGTGTCATTCGCGCAGCGCCAGCGCGCGATTGACGCGAAGCGCAAGCAACGTGCACAGCACGCCGGACAGCAGATACGCACTTACCGCCACCAGGCCGAAGCGCATCGACAAGCCCAGCGCGACCAGCGGCGCGAATGCCGCGCCGATCAACCAGGCGAAATCGGTGGTGAAGGCCGCGCCGGTATAGCGCAGGTGCATCTCGAAGTTGGACGTCACGCTACCGGCAGCTTGACCATAAGAGAGGCCCAGCCCACCGAAGCCGAGGATGATGAAAGCGTCCTGCCCCCACTTGCCGCCACCGAGCAGCCACGGCGTGATCAACGCGAAGATGGCGATCAGCGCGGCCATCGTGCCCAGCGTCGTGCGGCGACCGACGCGATCGGCCAGCAGGCCGGAGATGATCATGCCGAGGATGCACGCGAACGCGCCGATGATCTCGGCGATCAGCACCGAATTCACGGGCTGCATCGAGCCCAGCACGATCCACGACAGCGGGAAGATCGTCACCAGGTGGAACAACGCGTAGCTGGCCAGCGCGGCGAATGCACCGATGAAGATGTTGTAGCCCTGCGTGCGCAGGATGGTCAGGCTGCCGACGGGTTCCAGTTCGCGCTCTTCCATGGCGACCGTGTATTCCTCGGTCACGACCAGGCGCAGGCGTGCGAACAGCGCCACCACGTTGATGGCGAAGGCGACAAAGAACGGATAGCGCCAGCCCCAATCGATGAAGTCTTCGTCGGACAGGCTTTCATGCAGGAACAGGAACAACGCGCCCGCCACGAGGAAGCCGATCGGCGCAGAGAGTTGTCCGAGCATGGCGTACCAGCCGCGCTTGTCCGGCGGCGCATTCAACGCCAGCAGCGAAGGCAACCCGTCCCATGAACCGCCCAGCGCAATGCCCTGCAGGATACGGAACAGCACGAGCAGTCCGATCGCCCAGTCGCCGATCTGCCGATAACTCGGCAGGAACGCCATGCCCGCGGTGGCGCTGCCCAGCAGGAACAGCGCGATGGTGAGCTTGGTGCCGCGGCTCCAACGCCGCTGGAAATCCATGAACAGCGCGGTGCCGAATGGGCGCGCGATGAAGGCCAGTGAAAAGACCGTGAAGGCATACAGCATGCCGTGCAGCGTATCGGCGAAAGGAAACAGCACCTGCGGGAACACCAGTGCGCAAGAAATACCGAACACGAAAAAGTCGAAGTGTTCGGACGTGCGACCGATGATCACGCCGACGGCGATCTCTCCCGGCGCCACCCTGGCGTGCGCATGCAGACGGCCGATGTGCTCCGCCGAGTGTTCCGGTGCGCCGCCATGTTCGGGATAGGTGCTTGACATAGTCGTTACTCGGGAAGGGGGAGGATGTCCCGGCCAACTGCATGGCGCCGCCACGCCTTGGCTGCGACAGAACGATGTGGACGCGCTTCTGTCCGGCACTGATCGGCGGACCGTTCAACGACACCCATAACATCGGTTGGGCCGGTGACGTCTATGAAGGCTTTGCGTGGATTGCTGCTGCTCATCGTCGCCCTGCCGCTTGTGGGGTGCCAATCGGTGTTGATGTCGCCCTCGGGCGACCTGGCCCGGCAGCAACGGGACCTCATCATCACTTCAACCGTGTTGATGCTGCTCATCATCGTTCCCGTGATCGCGCTGACGCTGTTGTTTGCCTGGCATTTCCGCGCATCCAACAAGAAGGCCACCTACGATCCCGACTGGGATCACTCGACCATCCTTGAACTGCTGATCTGGTCGGCGCCGCTCCTGATCATCATCGCGCTCGGTGCGATCACCTGGGTCAGCACGCACAAGCTCGATCCGTATCGTCCGCTCGACCAGCTTGCACCCGGTCGTCCCGTCCCTGCCAATGCGCGACCGTTGACCGTGTACGTGGTGGCGCTCGACTGGAAGTGGCTGTTCATATACCCCGAGCAGGGCATTGCCACCGTGAACGAACTGGCCGCGCCGGTCGATCGGCCGATCAACTTCAAGATTACGGCGTCGACGGTGATGAACTCGTTCTTCATTCCCGCGCTCGCCGGGCAGATCTACGCGATGCCCGGCATGGAGACCACGCTCCAGGCGGTCATCAACCATCCAGGCGAGTTCGAGGGGTTCTCGGCGAACTACAGTGGACTGGGTTTCTCCGGCATGCGCTTCGCCTTCCATGGCATGAGCGATGGCGAGTTCACGCAATGGGTCGATCGCGCCAAGGGGGCCGGCGGCGACCTGAGCCGTGAGGTGTACGTGAAGCTTGCCCAGCCCAGCCGCTACGAGCCCGTGCATACCTACGCGACGGTGGCGCCCGGCCTTTACCAGGCCATCCTCACGCAATGCGTGGACCCTGCCAGCCGCGCGTGCCTGAGCAATACGCACCCGGCAGGTGACACGCGCGCCGGCGACATGGACGGCATGTCGATGTCTTCCCGTACCGACTGATCCTGCGGTGATCCCATGCCCGACCTGACCAAACTGCTGTTCGGCCGACTGACGCTCGAATCGCTGCCTTTCCACGAGCCCATCCTGATCGGCACGTTTGCCGTGGTCGCGCTCGGCGGCATCGCGCTGCTGGGCGCGATCACCTATTACCGGCTGTGGGGCTACCTCTGGCGCGAGTGGTTCACCAGCATCGACCACAAGAAGATCGGGATCATGTACATGATACTCGGCTTCGTGATGCTGCTGCGCGGCTTCTCCGATGCGATCATGATGCGCGCGCAGCAGGCCATCGCCTTCGGCGACAACATGGGTTACCTGCCGCCGGAGCACTACGACCAGATCTTCACCGCGCACGGCGTGATCATGATCTTCTTCGTAGCCATGCCGATGGTGACCGGCCTGATGAACTTCGTGATGCCGCTGCAGATCGGCGCGCGCGACGTGGCATTTCCGTTCCTCAACAATTTCAGCTTCTGGATGACCGTGGCCGGCGCGCTGCTGGTGATGGCCTCGCTGTTCATCGGCGAATTCGCCCGCACGGGCTGGCTGGCTTACCCGCCGCTATCGGACATAACCTCCAGCCCCGATGCCGGCGTCGACTACTACATATGGGCGCTGCAGATTGCGGGTGTAGGCACCTTGTTATCGGGCATCAATCTGCTGGTGACCATCGTGAAGATGCGCGCACCCGGCATGACCATGATGAAGATGCCGGTGTTCACCTGGACCGCGCTGTGCACCAACGTGCTGATCGTGGCGGCGTTTCCCGTGCTTACCGCCGTGCTCGCGATGCTGGCGATGGACCGCTACGTCGGCACCAACTTCTTCACCACGACATCGGGCGGCAACGCCATGATGTACATAAACTTCATCTGGATCTGGGGCCATCCTGAGGTCTACATCCTGGTGCTGCCGGCCTTCGGCATCTACTCCGAAGTGACCGCCACCTTCTGCCGCAAACCGCTGTTCGGTTACGCCTCGATGGTCTATGCCACGGTGGTGATCACCGTGCTGTCGTACCTGGTGTGGCTGCATCACTTCTTCACCATGGGCTCGGGCGCCAGCGTCAACTCGTTCTTCGGCATCACCACGATGATCATCTCCATTCCGACCGGAGCGAAGATCTTCAACTGGCTGTTCACCATGTATCGCGGCCGCGTGGAGTTCGAGATACCGATGATGTGGACGGTGGCCTTCATGGTCACCTTCGTCATCGGCGGCATGACGGGCGTGCTGCTCGCAGTGCCCCCGGCGGATTTCTCGCTGCACAACAGCCTGTTCCTGGTGGCGCACTTCCACAACGTGATCATCGGCGGCGTGCTGTTCGGCCTGTTCGCCGGCATCAACTACTGGTTCCCCAAGGCGTTCGGCTTCCGCCTGGATCGCTTCTGGGGCAAGTGCTCGTTCTGGTTCTGGTTGATCGGCTTCTATTTCGCCTTCATGCCGTTGTACGTGATGGGCTTGATGGGCGTGACGCGCCGCCTCAATCACTTCGACGATCCGTCGCTGCGCATCTGGACATACCTCGCGGCGTTCGGCGCCTTCCTCATCCTGCTCGGCATCGGCTGCACCATCATGCAGTTCTACGTGAGCTTCCGGCGCCGCGTGGAGCTGCGCGACGTCACCGGCGATCCCTGGCACGGCCGCACGCTGGAGTGGTCGACCTCGTCGCCGCCGCCACCTTACAACTTCGCGTTCACGCCGCGCATCCACGACCACGATGCGTGGTGGATGATGAAGAAATACAAGTACGAGCGGCCGCTCGAGGGCTTCCTGCCAATCCACATGCCACACAACACCGGCACGGGCTTCATCCTCGGCGCGCTGAGCTTCGTCTTCGGCTTCGCGATGATCTGGTACATGTGGTTGCTGGCGGCGGTGTCGTTCCTGGCGATCATCGTCGTGGCGATCACGCACACCTTCAACTATCACCGCGACTACTACCTGTCGGCCGATGAGGTGCGACGCGTCGAACAGTCCCGCACGGAGCTACTGGCCAGCCATGTCTGACATGTCCTCCACGATGACGCCCGGCAGCGGGCCGACCGAGAAGCTGCTGTTCCACGAGGCGCACGACGTGCACACGGAAAGTGGCACCCTGCTCGGGTTCTGGGTGTACCTGATGAGCGACTGCCTCATCTTCGCCTGCCTGTTCGCGGCCTATGGCGTGCTGGGGCGGGAGTATGCCGGCGGCCCGACGGGTGCGGAGGTGCTGGAATTGCCGACGGTGGCGCTCAACACGGCGCTGCTGCTGCTGTCTTCGATTACCTATGGTTTTGCCGTGCTGGAGATGCAACGCGATCGCCGGAACCCGATGCTGGTCTGGCTGGTGATCACCGGCCTGCTTGGGCTGGGGTTCCTCACGGTGGAGCTGCGCGAGTTCGCGCACCTGATCGCCGAGGGCAATGGCCCGCAGCGCAGCGCCTTCCTTACCGCATTCTTCAGCCTGGTGGGCACGCACGGCCTGCACGTCACTTGCGGCATTCTCTGGCTGATCGTGCTGATGGTGCAGGTGATGAAGAAGGGCCTGATCCAGGCCAACAAGCGCCGGCTGCTGTGCCTGTCGATGTTCTGGCATTTCCTCGACGTCGTGTGGGTGGGTGTCTTCAGCTTCGTGTACCTGATGGGAGTGTTGCCATGAGCGCGCACGACGAACTGCAGCACGCCCACGACGACCACGGTCATGACGACCTGGGCATCCACGCCACCTTCAGGGGCTACATGACCGGCTTCGTGCTGGCGGTGATCCTCACCATCATCCCGTTCTGGCTGGTGATGGGCCATGTGATCAAGGATTCGAGCACCGCGGCGGTGATCATCCTTGGCCTGGCGGCCGTGCAGATCGTGGTGCACATGATCTATTTCCTGCACATGAACTCGAAGTCCGAAGGCGGCTGGAACATGCTCGCACTCGTGTTCACCATCGTGCTGGTGGTGATCACGCTCAGTGGCTCGATCTGGATCATGTACCACCTCAACCACAACATGATGCCGCTGATGGATACGTCGAACCTGCCGTAGACTATCGCGCGTTTCCACTGTTGCCTCATCGATGACTGACGATTCGATCCGCCAACCGCGCGGCCCCGTCGCCCTGGGCCTGTTCGCCCTGCTGGGGCTCGTGCTGTTCGCCACCTTCGTGGTGCTCGGCACGTGGCAGGTGAAGCGCCTCGCCTGGAAGCGCGACCTGATCGCGCGCGTCGACGCGCGCGTGCATGCAGCGCCCGTTGCGGCGCCCTCGCCGGGTCAATGGCCGGCCGTCACGGCGGAATCGGCCGAGTACCGGCATGTGTCATTGCATGGCCGCTTCCTGCACGATCGCCAGACCTTGGTGTGGACGGCGACCGATTTCGGCAGCGGCTACTGGGTGATGATGCCGCTGCAGCAGGACGATGGTTCGATCGTGCTGGTCAACCGTGGCTTCGCACCGGCCGACTGGTGTGGCGCCAAGCGCGCCTGCACTCTGGGCCCCGAGGGTGAGGTGACACTCACCGGCCTGCTGCGCTTGAGCGAACCATCAGGCCTGCTGCGCAGCAACGATCCCGCGCGCAACAGCTGGTACACGCGCGATGTGGCCGGCATCGCCAAGGCGCGCGGCCTCGATCGCGCCGCACCGTTCTTCGTCGACGAAGACGCCGCGCCCGGCACGCTCGACCAGGGCAAGCCTTCGTGGCCGCAGGGCGGCCTGACGGTGATCGCGTTTCCCAACAACCACCTGAGCTACCTGATTACCTGGTACGCGCTGGCACTGCTGGTGCTGGGCGCGGGGATCTATGTGGGCCGCGACGAATACCGCCTGCGCAAGAAGTCATAGCCCATTGTAGGAGCGCACCCAGTGCGCGACCGCAGCGCGTGCACTACCGATGCACTCGATGGTCGCCGTGCCATGCACCATGCAGGTGGTGGCTGGTTGATCGCGCACTGGGTGCGCTCCTACAAAAGAGACGCGATGCGCGTTACATGTGCAGGAACGACTTGCCCTGCTTCAGCACGGTGTCGCACACCTTGGTGGTGATCTGCGACTTCAGGTCGCTCGACCCGCCGCCGACGCTGTTGAGATCCATATGCTGGCCATTGCTGCCCTGCAGGATGCCCTTCGCGCCGCTGAGATAGCCGGGATCGCTGGTGCCGCCCGACGTGCCGGATGTGTCGGCATGGGACGACGACTTCTTCTTGCCGGTGAGCTGGCCCAGCATGTCGCTGGTGCTCGACCCCTGATCGGAGTTGCTCGCGGCCGACGTGGAACCGCCGCCCAGCTTGCCCATCAGCTGCTGTTGGATGCCCGAAGCGCCCGAATCGCCGCCGAGGTAGTTGTTCTTCACGCAGTACTCCAGCAGGCCGGCCACGTTGCCCATGCTGCCCGAGGTCATGGACCCGCCGCCGGGAATCATGCTGCCCAGCTTGCCGAGATCCTGCGCGCCGCCCGTGCTGCAGGCGAGGCTCAACGCGATGGCTGCGAAGCCCGTGGTGATGCCGCCGATGCGCTTGTTCATGTCCGTCTCCCTCCGTCAGGTGCGGGCATTCAACACCCTGGATCGTTACGTCCGTGTCACTGGCGAACTGCTCCACGACGGCTTCACGAATCCGCCGCGATAGTGGATTCGCCGCGGGGCTGGGGAGCCGTCCGGTACGTCAGACAGTGACAGCGCACCATTCGTTGTTCGTTCAACGGAGCCGCAGCCATGGTATCGATGAAGAAGCGCGAGCGTGCCTGGACCGCCGTCTTGCTGTTCGTCGTGATTGCACTGACGGGTTTCGGCAGCGTCGCTTCCGAACGTATCAGTTTCGACAAGGGCGCCAACTCCGCCACGTTCACCGCCGCGCTGGGCGAAGGACACGACTACGTGCTGGGCGCCAAGGCCGGGCAGACCCTGACAGTGGCCTTGCAAGGTCCCAGCGGCGTGTATTTCAACGTGATGCCGCCAAACAGCCAGGAAGCACTGGTCAACACATCGATCACCGGTGACGCGCGCTGGACGGATAGCGTAAAGCAGGATGGCGATTACACCGTGCGCGTGTATCAGATGCGCGCCGCGTCACGTCAGGGAAAAAACCCCAACTTCACGATCACGCTCGCCGTGCGTTGATTCAAGCACGGGAGCGCACCCAGTGCGCGACTGCAGCAATGCGAGGGGTCATTGCGGGGATCGCGATCGCGCACTGGGTGGGTGCGCTCCCGATGCGGTTACTTCGCGCGCAGCGCCGCGGCCTCGCGTGCAAGCTGCTCGATGCCGGCCCAGTCGCCGTTGCGCAGCTTGTCGGCCGGCGTCAACCACGAACCGCCCACGCAGATGACGTTGGGCAACGACAGGAAATCCGGCGCGGTCGCCAGCGAGATACCGCCAGTCGGGCAGAACTTCATCTGCGGCAGCGGGCTGGCCCAAGCGCCCACCAACTTGGCACCACCTGCCGGCACCGCGGGGAAGAATTTCACGTGGCGGTAGCCACGCTCCAGCAGCGTCATCACTTCGCTCGCCGTGGCGGTACCCGGCAACAGCGGAAGGTCGCTGTCGTCGGCTGCATCGAGCAGGCCGGGCGACACGCCGGGCGATACCGCGAAACGCGCGCCTGCCTTCTGCGCCGCGCGAAGATCCTTGGCACTGAGCACGGTGCCCACGCCGACCACGGCGCCTTCCACTTCCTCGGCAACCGCCTTGATGGCGTCCAGCGCGGCGGACGTGCGCAACGTGATCTCGATGGCGGGCGTGCCGCCGGCGACCAGCGCGCGCGCCATTGGTACTGCGTCGCGCGCGTTTTCGATGATCACCACCGGCACCACCGGCGCCAGTCTCAAGGTGGCTTCAACCTGCTGCTGTTTCTGTTCGATGCTCATGGCGTTCCGTGAATGCGTTCAGAAGAAGTGCGTTGCGTCAGAACACGCCCGCGCCGAGGTCGGCGGTGGTGGCGTTGCGGCGGAACATGCCGAACAGCTCGCGTCCCAGCCCGAACTGATGCGCGGACAGATCCGCGGTCGCCGGCACGCGCGCTTCGAATTCCGCCGCGTCCACCAGCACGTCCACCCGACCGTTCACGGCATCCAGGCGCACGATGTCGCCGTCGCGAATGCGCGCGATGGCGCCGTTGTCCTGGGCTTCGGGCGTCACGTGGATCGCTGCCGGCACGCGGCCGGAGGCACCCGACATGCGGCCATCGGTGAGCAGCGCGATGCGATGGCCGCGGTCCTGCAGCACCGACAGCGTCGGCGTCAGCTTGTGCAGCTCCGGCAT
The DNA here is from genome assembly GCA_000632805.1 of Dyella jiangningensis. GTDB lineage: Bacteria > Pseudomonadota > Gammaproteobacteria > Xanthomonadales > Rhodanobacteraceae > Dyella > Dyella jiangningensis. Next base: position 4,297,993 of record CP007444.1, read on the forward strand.
GCCGATCGCCTGCGGGCCCTGGAAGCGCACCACGGCGATGAAGTCGCGGTTGAGTTCGCCGCGCTCGAACGCCTTGCGCACGTCGTCTTGGTCGTGGAACACGATGGCCGGCGCTTCGATCACGAGGCGGTCTTCCGGCACCGAGGACACCTTGATCACCGCGCGCCCCAGGTTGCCGCTCAGCATGCGCAGGCCGCCGTCCGCACGGAACGGCTCGGCCACGCCGCGCAGCACGCCGCGGTTGCCACTTTCCTTCGATACCGGTTTCCACACGAGCGCACCGGCGTCGTCGACGTGCGGGACTTGCGTATAGCCGTCCATACCGGTGCCGAACACCGTACGCACGTCCGCGTGCAGCAGGCCTTCGCTCAACAGCTGGTCGATCAGGAAAGCCATGCCGCCGGCTTCGTGGAACTGGTTCACGTCGGCATAGCCGTTCGGATACACGCGCGCCAGCAGCGGGATCACCGACGACAACGCGTCGAAATCGTCCCAGCGCAGCTCGATGCCGGCCGCACGTGCAATGGCGACGAGATGCAGCAGGTGATTGGTGGAACCGCCGGTGGCATGCAGGCCGATCACGCCGTTGACGATGGCGCGCTCGTCGATGATGTGGCCCAACGGCAGGTGCGAAGAACCGGGCGCGCTCAGCTCGGCCACGCGCAGCACCGCTTCGCGCGTCAGCGCATCGCGCAGCGGCGTATCTGGCGCCACGAAGCTCGAACCCGGCAGGTGCAGGCCCATGATCTCCATCAGCATCTGGTTGGAGTTGGCGGTGCCGTAGAACGTGCAGGTGCCCGGCGCGTGATAGGAGCCTGCCTCGGCCTCGAGCAGCTCGGCCTTGGTGGCCTTGCCCTCGGCATAAGCCTGGCGCACCTTCGATTTCTGCTCGTTGCTGATGCCGCTGGGCATCGGGCCGCTGGGCACGAAGATGCCGGGCAGGTGTCCGAAGCTCAGCGCGCCGATCAGCAGGCCCGGCACGATCTTGTCGCAGATGCCCAGGTACAACGCGCCGTCGAACATGTCGTGCGAGAGCGAGATGGCCGTGGCCATGGCGATCAGGTCGCGCGAGAACAGCGACATCTCCATGCCCGCGCGACCCTGCGTGATGCCATCGCACATCGCCGGCACGCCTCCGGCCATCTGCGCGGTGATGCCGATGTCGCGCGCGACGTTGCGGATCAGCTCCGGATAGCGCTCGTACGGCTGATGCGCAGAAAGCATGTCGTTGTACGCGTTGATGATCGCGAGGTTCGGCGTATGGCCCTCGCGCAGACGCTCCTTGTCGGTCGCGCCGCAGGCAGCGAAGCCGTGGGCGAGGTTGCCGCAGGAAAGGCGTTCGCGATGCACGCTGCCGCCCGCCGCGCCATCGATGCGGCGCAGGTATTGGGCACGCGATTCGCGACTGCGTTCGCGCAATCGCTCGGTGACTTCGGCAAGAACGGGGTGAAGCACGGTCATGTCATGACTCCGGGACATTCGGGTGGCGCGTGCGATGACGCGCCTTCAATCGGGTGGGTGCCGCGGCTTACGGGCACCAGTACACGGCGACCGGCACGCGCTCCTGCGTCAGTACCGAGCGCACCGGGAAATGCGCGGCTTCGCCAAGGCCCAGCCGCGCGTCGGCCAGCAGCTGGCGCTTGCCTTCACCTTCGATGTGCAGATACATCGCGCGTGTCTGCAGCAATGCCGACAGCGTGAACGTGATGCGCGGTTCGCCGGCACCCGGCGCGCGCATTGGCAGCACACGCACGTCGCTGTTGGCGTCGAGCGCTTCGGGCAGGCGATCACCGCCGGGAAAGAACGACGCCGTGTGGCCATCGTTGCCCATGCCCAGCACCACCGCATCGAACGGCAGCGGCAGCGACGCCACGCGTGCACGCAGTGCCACAAGACCTGCTTCGGGCGTCGGCGCATCGGCATATAGCGGCACGAATTGTGCGGTCGAGGCGGCGTGCTGCAGCAGCATGGCTTTCACCATGGCGGCATTGGAACGCTCGCTGCTCTCGGGCACCCAGCGTTCGTCGACCAGGGTGACCTGCACCTTGGCCCAATCGAGCGCCTGTCGGGACAGACGTTCGAACAGGTGCTTCGGCGTACTGCCGCCGGACACCGCGAGCAGGGCGTAGCCGCGTTCGGCAAGGCCTTCGCGCAACCGCTCGGCGAGGCGCTCGGCCAGTGCGTCGGCCAGTGCGTGACAATCGGTGAAACTGTGCGTGGTGACGTTCAAGATCGGCGGCATGTCAGGGGTGGTAGGCTGCGCGGATGTCTCGCGCAGCGCGAAAAAAAAGTCTAGACGCGGGCTCGCAACGCACAGGTGAAACACCTGTGCATGGCGATCGACGGTGTTGAACCGCGGCTTATTCACTGTCCTCGTTCCACGTGCGGCCATCGCGCTCGATCAGCGCCACCGCTGCACTCGGGCCCCACGTGCCGGACGTGTACGGACGCGGCGACTCGCCGCTGTCGCCCCACGCGGCAAGGATGGGATCGGCCCAGTGCCACGCTGCTTCCACCTCGTCGCGACGCATGAACAAGGTCGGGTTGCCGCGCACCACGTCGAGGATGAGGCGCTCGTACGCATCGGGCTGCTGCACGCCGAAGGCCTCGGCAAAGCTCATGTCCAGCGACACGTGGCGCAGGCGCAGGCCGCCCGGACCCGGATGCTTGATGGTCACCCACAGCTTGATGTTCTCGTCCGGCTGCAGGCGCAGCACCAGGCGGTTCTGCGCAAGCACGCCCGCCGACGGATCGAAGATCGAATGCGGCACCGGCTTGAACACCACCACGATCTCGGACACGCGCTCGGGCAACCGCTTGCCGGTGCGCAGGTAGAACGGCACGCCGGCCCAGCGCCAGTTGGCGATCTCGGCCTTCACCGCCACGAAGGTTTCGGTGTTGGACTTGTGGTCTTTCAGCTCGTCGAGATAGCCCGGCACGCTCTGGCCTTCGGCGGCGCCCGCGCGGTACTGGCCGCGCACGGTGAGCTGGCTCGCGTTGCTTTCATCGATGTGCTTGAGGGAGCGCAGCACCTTGAGCTTCTCGTCGCGCACCGCGTCGGGCGACAGCGAGGAGGGCGGCTCCATGGCCACCATGCACAGCAGCTGCAGGATGTGGTTCTGCACCATGTCGCGCAGCGCGCCGGCATGGTCGTAGTAACCCGCGCGCTGGCCCACGCCCAGCGTTTCGGCCACGGTGATCTGCACGTGGTCGATGTGCTCGGCGTTCCACAGCGGCTCGAACAGGATGTTGCCGAAGCGCAGCGCCAGCAGGTTCTGCACCGTTTCCTTGCCGAGGTAATGGTCGATGCGATAGGTCTGCGATTCGTCGAACACGCGACCCACTGCATCGTTGATCTGGTTGGCGCTCTTGAGGTCGCGACCGATGGGCTTTTCCAGCACCACGCGCGCCTTGCCCTCGTTGAGGCCGTAATTGCCAAGGCGGTTGCAGATGTCCACGAACAGCTCGGGCGAGGTGGACAGGTAGAACACGCGCACGTGATCGGGCTGGCCACCGATGAGTGCCGCGAAATCGTCCCAGCCATCGTCCTTGCGGGCATCCAGCGAGCGGTAATGCACCAGCTTCAGGAAGGCGTCGATCTTGCTCTTGTCGCCGCCGTTCTCCTGCAGCGCCTTGCGCGCAAGGGCGCGGTAGCCGTCGTCGTCCAGACCTTCGCGGGCAATGCCGATGATCCGGCTGGTTTCGGGAATCTGGCCGTCCGCATAGCGGTGGTACAGCGCGGGCAGCAGTTTGCGTACGGCGAGGTCGCCGGTTCCGCCGAAGATCACCAGGTCGAAGGGGTCGACCGGCAGGGGAGAAGCAGTCACTTCAGTCACCTCGAGCGATGCGGGGAGCGACACGTGGCATGCATACCACGTGCAATGCCTGACGATCGTACCAGTGAAATACCAGACAACACCAGTTCCCCGGCGCGCCTTTGTCAGCCTCGATTGAGCGATGATCGGGCGACCGAATTGGTACCACCGAAAAGCCCTGTCGCGACGCCCGATTGCGCGATTGGTATTCTCATTGGTATCGTGCCGGTATGGAAACCGCCCTCGTCAACGAATATCGCCGCCTCAGCCGTGACCCGGCCGTGAACCAGCCGCTGGCCTACCTGCGCCTGCGCCGGGCCATCCGCAACGTGGTGGAACATCGCGACATCGAGCCGGGCCAGGCCTTGCCGAGCGAACGCGACCTGTCGCGCCTGCTGCAGCTCTCGCGCGTCACCGTGCGCAAGGCCATCGCCGGCCTGGTCGAAGAGGGTCTGCTCAATCAGCGCCACGGCGCCGGCACCTTCGTGGCCGAGCGCATCATCAAGCCCATGTCGCGCCTTACCAGCTTCACGGAAGACTTGCGCGCCCGTGGACTGAATCCGCGCTCGGAGTTCTTCGAGCGCAGCGTGGGCGAGGTGACGCCCGAAGAATCCATGGCGCTCAACCTTTCGCCCGGCGTGCTGGTCGCGCGCCTGCATCGCGTGCGTTACGCCAAGGATGAGCCCTTGGCGATCGAGCGCAGCGTGGTGCCCGCCAGCGTGCTGCCCGACCCGATGATCGTGCACGACTCGCTCTATCAGGTGCTGGAAACCCTCGGCGCGCGCCCGCGCCGCGCCCTGCAGCGCCTGCGCGCGGTGTCGCTCGGCGCCCAGCAGGCGCGCCTGCTGCACGTGCCGGCAGGCAGCGCGGGACTCAACATCGAGCGGCGCAGCTTCCTTGACGATGGCCGCGTCGTGGAGTTCACCACCTCGTGGTATCGCGGCGACATCTACGATTTCGTGGCCGAACTGCAGACGGACTGAGGCCCGGCGGCGCTAGAACTCCAGCGCCATCGACTGGCCCACCGCCGTGGCCCGCCATTGCGCGGTGAGCGCGAGGATGCGTTCCCGCACGGCTTCCACGTCCGCCACGCCCACGGCCAGCGCCTCGCATTGCCTGGCCTCGCAGGTCACCCGGTACAGGTCCAGCATGTCCGCCGGCGCACTGTTCCAGCCGGCCCAGCCATCGGCCTGGAACACCTCGACCAGCCGCTCCACGCCGTCGCTTTCGGCTTCCGCGTCCATGCGGAAATCCACCGCCTCGCCTGCCGCCACGCGCGTGACGAAACCACGCTTGCGCAGCACGCTTTCCACGGCGAAATGCACCATGTCATGCGGAATGATGCCTTGCTTGGGACAGTCGATCTGCTGGCTGGGGGCATCGTCGCGGATCACGTCCATGCGGTCGTGCTTGCCGGCGCCCTTGGTGAAGAGGATCTGCATGAGCCACCTGTCGAGGGACGATTCATCGCCGCTGAACGGGACCCGCGGCGGGCCGCGCCTGCCGCCGGGCGTCTTCGCTCCATAAGCGTGTAAAATATGGAGTTTTTGACGTTCGTAGTATGGCGCAGGACTCTCCACGAACAAGCATCCGCGGCTCGACGTTCATTCGCCTGCTGGCTCGCCTGACCGACGCCGACGTTTCCGCGTCCCGGTCGTCGCTCTCGGACCGGTTGAGCCAGTGGCTCGACTGGACGCATGCGATCGCGCTGTCCACCGCGATGGACCGCCGGGCGCCCACGGACGCGTTCGACGCTCCGGCCTTCGGCGACGCCGAAGCCGAAGAGTGCGCGCGCGTGCGTGCCTCGCTGGCGGACGTGATCAAGGGCGCCGGGGAAAGCACCGACGGCGACGTGGAATACACGGCCTTTCGACAGCGCTACCTCACCTTGCAGCGTCGCATGCAGACGGCCACGGGCAACCTGCGTGGCCGGCTGCGCGACATGCTCGCGCAAAAGACGCCGGAAATGGCGCGCCTCGCCGAGGTGGATGCGGTGATGGAACGCGCGCTGAGTCCGCGCGAACACACGCTGCTCGCCGCCGTGCCCCATCTGCTCGGCGATCATTTCGAACGGCTGCGCAAGAGCGCGCAGGACACACCGGCCGATGCGCCGCCCGCGGAGAACACCTCTGCCGGCGCATGGCTCGACACATTCCGCAGGGACATGCAGAGCGTGTTGCTCGCCGAACTGGATGTTCGTTTTCAACCGGTCGAAGGGCTGCTCGCAGCGCTTCGCACCCGCTGAGAGCCTGTTCGATGTCTCCGCGTAGCCCGCGTTGTTCACCCCAAGCGCCCTGCGAGCTGTCCGTAGCGCCGCGCCTGACTGGCCGTCAGGTCAAGCTGCGGGCGGCTCGCAGGCGCTTGGGGTGAACAACCCTTCGGGCCGGGTCTGTTTGCCCGCAGCCCGGCGTCATCACTCAATCGTGTACGGACGTACACTCCTTCGCTCTTCCTTGGTCTGCGCGCAAACAGCTCCCGGCGCGGGCCACGCGGAGACATCGAACAGGCTCTACTAGCTAATCATGTTCAGAAACCTCCTCAATCTCGGCGTATTCCTCGTTGGCCTGGCCGCCATCGGCTGGATCGGCATCGGCTATATCGGCTCCAATCCACTGGGCGCCGCCGTCGCGGCACTGATCGCCGCCTGCTACCTCGCCGGCGCCTTCGAACTGCATCGGTATCGCCAGGCCACGGGGTCGCTGCTGCGCGCCGTTGCAGATCTGTCCGCCGCGCCCGCCAGCCTGGGCGCATGGCTGGAACGCCTGCATCCCAGCGTGCGCAACAACGCTCGCCTGCGTATCGAAGGCGAGCGCGTCGCGATGCCGACGCCGGCATTGACGCCTTACCTGGTCGGCATGCTGGTGCTGCTGGGCATGCTGGGCACCTTGCTCGGCATGATGGCGACGCTGCGCGGCACGGGCCTCGCGCTGGAAAGCGCCACCGATCTCGAAGCCATGCGCGGCTCGCTTGCTGCGCCGGTCAAGGGCCTGGGCTTTGCGTTCGGTACATCGATTGCCGGTGTGGCCAGCTCGGCCATGCTCGGCCTGCTGTCCGCGCTGAGCCGCCGCGAGCGCATGCAGGCGACGCAGCTGCTTGACGCGAAGGCCGCGACCACGCTGCGCGCTTTCTCGAAGACGCATCAGCGCGAGGAAGCGTTCAAGCTGCTGCAGCAGCAGACGGCGCAGATGCCCGCGTTGGTCGAGCATCTGCAGGCGATGATGACTGCCATCGAGCAACAGAACCTCGCTGCGCACGACCGCCAGATGGCCGGCCACGAGGCGTTCCACGCACGTACCGAAGCCGTCTACACGCGCCTTGCCTCATCCGTCGAAGCCTCGCTGAAGGAAAGCATCGCCGGCAGCGCCAGCGCCGCGAGTGCCGCGCTGCAGCCGGTGGTGGAAGCGACCATGGCCGGCCTCATGCGCGAAACGGGTGCCTTGCACGACAACATCACCCAGGCCGTCCAGCGCCAGCTCGATGGCGTGTCCACCACCCTGGAAAAGACCACCACTGCCGTGGCAGGCCTCTGGCATGAGGCGCTCGCGGAACACCGCGAAACGAACGACAAGCTCACGGGTCAGCTGGGCCAGACGCTGGAGCAGTTCAGCGCCACGTTCGAACGGCGCGCCAGCCATCTGCTGCAAGGCACGTCGGCGCAGCTGGAAACGGCAACCAGCAATGCAGCGCAAGCATGGAACGATGCGCTGTCGCGCCAGGAAACGCTCAACGGACAGCTCGCCGATCGCAACCAGCAGGCACTGACCGCAGCCGCAGCCGCCTTCGAGGAACACGCCACGTCGCTGGTGCGCGTGGTGCAGGGTTCGCACACCGAACTGCAGGCTGCGCTGGAAGCACGCGACCAGCAGCGTCTGTCCGCTTGGACCGATACGCTTGGCGCAATGACGGAAACACTCGGCAAGCAGTGGGAGCAGGCAGGAGAACAGGTCGCCCAGCGCCAGCAGGACATCTGCGACACGCTCGCGCAGACCGCGCGCGGCATGACCGCCGAAGCCCAGTCGCACGCCAAGGAAACCATCGCGGAAATTTCGCGACTGGTACAGACCGCCTCCGAGGCTCCGAAGGCCGCGGCCGAAGTCATTGCCGAACTGCGCCAGAAGCTCTCCGACAGCATGGTGCGCGACACCGCCATGCTGGACGAACGCGCGCGTTTGCTGGGCACGCTGGAGACCCTGCTCGATGCGGTCAACCATGCCTCGACCGAGCAGCGCGAAGCGGTCGATGCGCTGGTCGGCACGTCGGCCGCGCTGCTCGATCGCGTCGGCACTCGTTTCACCGACCACGTCGAAGCCGAGACCGGCAAGCTCGAGGCGGTATCCGCACAGCTCACCGGCAGCGCCATCGAAGTGGCGAGCCTCGGCGATGCCTTCGGCGCCGCCGTGCAGCTGTTCGGCCAGTCGAACGAGATGCTGATGGAACGGCTGCAGGGTATCGAAGCCGCGCTGGAGAGATCGCTCGCGCGCAGTGACGAGCAGCTGGCCTACTACGTGGCGCAGGCGAAGGAGGTCATCGACCTCAGCATGCTGTCGCAGAAGCAGATCATCGAAGAAGTGCAGCTGCTGGCCGAGCAGCGCACCGCCGGGGCCGACGCGGCATGAACGAGGACATCGAGCTCGAAGGCGAGTCGTCGGCGCCCATCTGGGCCGCCTTCGGCGACCTGATGTCAGTGTTGCTGGGCGCGTTCGTGCTGATCCTCGTCGGCGTGATCGGCGTGCAGCTGCAGCTTTCGCACCGGCTCGACGAAGAGGTGAAGCAACGGCAGGCCGAAGCGCAGCGCCGCATGACGCTGGAGCAGGCACTGGCTGCTCCGTTGGCCGCCGGCCGCGTCACGCTGGTCAACGGACGCATCGGCATCCGCGGCAACGTGCTGTTCGCGCTCAACTCCGACCAGCTGCAGCCGGAAGGCCGCGAGCTGCTGAAGAGCCTCGCCGGTCCGCTCACCAATTACCTGAAGTCCCGCGACGAGATCCTCATGGTCAGCGGCTTTACCGATGACCGCCAGGTGCGCGATGGCAACCGCCAGTTCACCGACAACTGGGAGCTCTCGGCCGAGCGCGCACTCACCGTGACCCGCGCCTTGATCGCCGAAGGCGTGCCCGCGTCCTCGCTGTTTGCCGCCGCATTCGGCGCAGAGCAGCCGGTGAGTTCGAACGCCAGCGAAGAGGGACGCGCGAAGAACCGTCGCGTGGAAATCGCGCCCATTCCGAAACCTTCCAACGCCGCTGCCACCCATGACTGATGTCGTGACGCGCGCGCGGACCTTGCTCGAAGCGTGGCGCGAACAAGGCGCCGACCGCATCGACGTCGTGCGCTTTCACTACATAGAGGCACTGGCGCAGCGTGCCCGCACGCAGACCGGCGCGGTACGCCGCCTGCTCGACGAGAAACTGTCGTCTTTGCTGGACACCTACGCCCGTGACGTGGCATCCAGGCAATCCGGCAACACCGCGTTTACTGAAGCATGCGAGCGCAGCCCGCTGGGCGAGCTGGTCGATCAACTCGCCCGCCATGCGGCGGCACGCGGCCACCGCGAGACGCCCGCTATCGAAGCGGTTGAAGCCAGGCAGCTGCCGCCACTGGATGCGCTCGACGAGTTCCAGCAGATCTGGTCGCAGGTGCGCACGCAGAGCCAGGTGCGCCAGTCGATGGAGCAGGCGCCGACGAATGCGGGCCCGCTCAATTCCAGTGCGCTCGTGCATCGTTCGATCGCGCTCATGCGCGACCTTTCTCCCGGTTATCTCCAGCAGTTTCTTGCCTACATCGACGACCTTGCGTGGCTCGAACAACTGGTGGCGAGCAGCGCGCCCGCCATCAAGGAAACACCGGCGCCCGCCGCCAAGAAGCGGAGCCGGCGCAAAGCGAAAGAGTCCTGATCGACGAAGCCGCGCAGCGCTGGCTTCAGTGCTTCCTCGCGACAGCGACCCACGCAGCGAGACACGCGAGCTTCTGCTCTTTGCGCCAGGGTTTGCCCACCGGCACGCCCGCGTTCTTCAGGCGTGCGTCGATCTCGGCGGGCGACGCCTGAAGTGTTTGCGCAGCGAGCTCGGGTAGCGACTTCTCGTCCAGCTCATCGAGCGCGATGCCGCATGGGCCGCACGCAGCTCGGAGCGCGTCACGCACCGCCAACGCTTCGGCGACCGGCACATGTTCGGCCCAGGCCAGGCTGTAATCGAGCAGGTCGGTGATCCAGCCCGCGCGATTCACCAGCAAGGCCACAGCGACCAGCTTGCCGGCCTCCGCCTCCAACCGGTGCGCGATTGCCTGGAGGCCTTCGGTTGCGTGCCGCGCCTGCCTGCGGCGGCCTTCCGCGACGACGGCTGCCATCTCATCGGTCGCATGCCCCGTCGTACCGCGCGCCATCTCGTGAACCAGCCGATAGGGTTCGAACGAGAGCCTGTCGTCGGGTCTGCCGGTTTCAAGGGTAGACGACAGAATGACGCGCGGCTCGCCGTGTTCAACGCAGACACCGACGGCCACAGCGCCACCCTTGTGCGCGCGCAAACCGATGGCCGTCATGGCATCGGGGTATCGTTCGGGTCGTGGCATACGCAGCTCCCGAAGATCGGCAGGGCTCGCTGCATGAGCGAGTCCCTGCATGGCGTTCGCTCGAACCGCCGAAGGCGTTCTATCGGCGGCGCCGCATCAACCGTTGCGATGGGCCAAGGCGTAATCGATGGCCGCACGCACCGCCGCCACCTGTGCGTCGTTGCATTGCTGCGGCGTGGCGCGCGGGCTGTCAGGGTACACCTCGGTGGTGGTCGCGTAGCGTGCGTTGGTGATGCCCGCGCACAGGTTCCATTGCTTCACCGGAAACTTGATCACGCCGGGCAGCAGCAACGGCGAACCGATGATCTCGCCGCGTGCATCGGCGTCAGCAATATGTGTCACCTTCGCCACGGCTTCCACGACGGCCTGCTGGAACGCCGGCTGCGGCTGGTCGGCGTCGTCCACCAGATAGAAGCCGTCGGGCACTTCGCCGGGCTCGAACGGCTTGCCGTCACGCGCGGCAAGTGCAGGGCGGAACTCCGATTCGTCCGAGTCGGTGGTCTCGTGCAGATCGATATGCATCAGCACGACGTCGCGCAGCGGTTCCAGCAGGTTCACCAGCGCCGCCGACTCGCCTGCCGGGCTGTCCTTGCGGAAACTGCGGTTGGGGTCGAGCGCATCGGGATTCCAGCGGTGGATGCGCTCGTAAGCCCAAGGACTGACGCACGGCACCACCATCACGTTCGCGCGACCCGCGTAATCGCGAGCGTGCTGTTGCAGGAATTGCAGCGCGCCATGCACGCCGCTGGTTTCATACCCATGCACGCCGCCGGTGACCAGCACCACCGGGAGGTCGTCGCGCCATTCGCGGCTGCGGACGACGATCAACGGATAGTGCTCCTCGCCATAGGTCAGCGCGCCATACTCGGCCACGTCGAAATCGCCACGCAGGCGATCGATCGCGCTCAACACATCCTGCGCGTAGCTACGCTGCTTGACTTGCTTCGCCAGCCACGTGGCGCGTTCCTGCGCACCCCAGGGCTCCCCGGGTGTGCCGATCGGATAGAAAGCTTCGTTGCCCATGGCAAGACCGTCATGTGGGAAAGCGCGCATTTTATCACTCGGCCACAAGGGCAAAACGGCATGGCCGGCCATGGTGCATGCGTCGCCTACGCTGCCTGCCTCTGCGCCAGTCGGGAGGCTTGCCAATCTGGCGGCGGGATTCCTGAAAAACCGCTGACGCTCAGTAGGCGCGGCCCATCCAGGCACCGGCCTGGCTGGGATTCCACACGAACGTCGCCACGCTGCGCGCTGGCATCGTGTATTCGAAACGGCTCTGGCTTTCCGCGACGGAGACGCGGCGGGCCTCCGTGTTGCTGTTCACCATGACCAGCACGATCGAGCCGTCGGAAACGTTCTGGAAGGCGACATTGTCGAGATGCTCCTTCTCGGTCGCGGTGGATTCCACGCGCACCGCGCCCGGCAGCACGAACTTGCTGAAGTGCGCCAGCGCGTAATATTCGTCATTGAAGCTCACTTCGCCGGTCTTCGAGTCGACCAGGATCACGCCCTTGCAGAGCGCACAACCGCCGAAATGCGGGCCGTGGTTCTCATCCAGCGCCAGGTTCCAGTAGATGACGCCGCGCGCCCACTGGCGAATGCCGGTGACCAGCAGGTTCCGCGAGAACCAGATCAGCTCGCCCTTGGCGGCCGATGCCCAATCGCCGCCCGAACATTCGGTGATATAGGCGTCCTTGTCGGGATACGCGCGATGCACGCGGCCCTGCGCATACTGGCTGCCTTCGTAGCAATGCCAGGCGACGCCATCGATGTATTTCGCGGCGTCCGGATCCGACAACACGCTCAGTGGCTGCTCGGGCTGGCTCCAGTTGTGATCCCATTCCAGGATGCGCGTCTTCTGCTTGCGGCGCGCCAGCTTCGGGCCGAGGTATTGCCCGATCACGCGTGCCCGCGTCGACGCGGACATCTCCATGCCCGGGTAGGTGATCGGCACGAAGCTGGGTTCGTTCTGCATGGTCAACGCATAGATCGGGATGCCGTAGTTGCGATAGGCGTCCAGATATTTGACGAGGTAGCTCGCGTACGTCTCTTCGTACTGTTCCAGCAGCTCGCCGCCAATCACGTTCTGGCTGGTCTTCATCCAGGCCGGGGCGGTCCAGGACGACGCGACGATGAGCAATGCGGGATTGATCGCCAGCACCTCGCGCACCGTCGGTATCACGTTGCGCAGGTTGGGCGTGACGTTGAAATGGGCCAGGTCCGGGTCTTCCTGTCCGAACGGAACGTCGTCCAGGGTGTACGGCTTCAGCGAAAAATCCGACGCGCCGATGGTCAGGCGCATCATGGTCAGGTTGAGATTGGGCGGCGGCCCGTACAGTTCATGCAGCAGTGCGCTGCGCTGCAATCCGCTCAGCTTATTCTGCAGCAGCCAAGCCGACGAATCCGTCATCGCCGCGCCAAAGCCGGTCATGGTCTGGAACTTCTTCTGGACGTCGATGACCACGTCGACCGGCGACGCATCGCGGGGCTTCATTTCGATGTCCGGCTGTCGCTCGAGCTTCAACTTGCGATCGGCCGTGCTCAGCCACAGGTCGACCATTGGCGCGACGGGCTGGGCCGTGCGAACCACCTTGGGCGCGACCTTGGGAAACTCGAAACGCGGCGCACCTAGCGTCACCAGGGTAAGCACCGCGAGCAACCCGACGAAGAGGGCCAGGCCCCGGTGCGATTCGTGCTTATGCTCATCCATGGCGCGTGCAAAACCCGTCGTTCATGTTGCAACCCACTTGGATGACGAAGCTCCTGATGCTTCCACGTTGGAACCGGGCCGGTTCGCACAAGGCGAAACGGCTGCGTATGGTGGCTTGGCGCGATCTGCCCCATCCGGCTTAAGCGGACGGTAGCACTGAACCCATGAGGAAAGTGCCCGGCCATCGATAAACCTATCGGCAGCGTGACGGGCTTCCTGAGGGGCTTCACAGTTTATCCGCAAGAGCGCGGCAGCGCGCGCTGTGCCTCTCGGCAGGAGGGCAACGACCGGAAACGCATCCCTATGGCTTGGCACGCTGTCGGCGATGCCCGTCGCCACACCGCCTGTGTTCGCTCAGCCTGCCGATTCGTCCGGTAAGACAGACAGCGTCTTCGCCATCTCGGTCGTGCCGTTCCATCCGAGTTCCTGATACAGCGGCCGGCCCTTGTCCGTGGCGTGCAGAACCGCGTAGTCCACCCCGTGCCGCGCGAATTCCGCATCCGCGAGCCGCATCAGCTCGCGCGCCAGTCCGCGCTTCCGATAGCCGGGCTCGACGAACACGTTCAGTACGTAGCCACGCTTGTCGCTCAGCGGGTGCGCCGGATGCGGCGGCCAGTCGATCAGCATCAAGCCGATACCCGCGATGGGAGCGTCGCCATCCAACATCACGAAACCGAAGTACGAGCCGTCAGCAAGGCGCGGCCTGAGCCACTCGCGAAAATGCGCGGTCATCGGCAGCAGGACGTCGTCGCCCTTGCCGGCATCGCGGAACATCGCCTCGCGGTGCCGGCAGACGAGTTCGAGGTCGTCTTCGTTGAGGTGTCGAATATCCATGGCGATGTCGGAAGAGGAGTCAGGAAGTTCATGCAACACGGTCAACCGTGCCGCGGCGCACGGCTGCCACGCTAGCGGATGCGCGTGAAGTAGCTCGTCTTCATCACCAGCGGACCGTCGTTGCCCGGATACACCGTCGTCTCGACGAGGTGCTGCTCATCCGGCAATACGGCATAGACCCGCGTCGACACGAGCACACCTTCTTTCTGAAGCGCCATGACCAGCACGTTGGGTGCAGGTCTCTTGAACGAAGCGGTGTCCGCCTCCGGGCTGTCCTTGATGCTGACCGCCACGCCGTCCAGCGTTGCCACCGACGCCGAATGCGCCTCGTTGCCCGGCACGTAGACGATGTCGACACGGACGCTCAGCTTGCTTTCGCCGGCATCGGCAAACGTGAACTTCACGCTGTCGGGTCGCTGTTGCGGCGGCATGGGAAGCCGCGAGGTATCCAGCGCCCACGTTCCCAGCAAGGGAGATGTTGCCGGGCGAACCGGCGCGGTGTCGCTTACTGGTCCCGCCATGGCAGGCACCGCGAACGACAACGCCAGAGCACCAACGCACATCAGAACCAGCGCTTTCGGCAAGAGCTTCATGTCCTGTTCTTCCATGTGGAGGGCGCCGCGGGGAGACGAGCGCCGAGTGGGCGAAGGCGAGTATGCATCGTCATGACGGCTAACGCATCGGCTGCCGGTTGCGGTGGATGTCACGAAACCTGGGCGCAGGCATCGCGGCGCAACATCCGACACCCCAGCCATAGCCGCTATGATGAAACCATGAGCAGACCCTCGGACTCGTTCGACTCGACGTTGCCTGGCCTGGTGAGTTCGCGGGGTTTCGCCTTCGTGGAAGGCGACCACATGCGCTCGCTGCTCGATGCGGAAGGCGAGCTGACCGACTGGCCAGCCTTCGTGGCGAGTTGGAATCATCTGGAGGTCGACGAATACCTGGCAGCCAAGGGCCGCTTTCGCCGGCGGCGCCACGCGACGTTTTCCGCCACCATCGACGGCCCGGTCGTGCCCGAGCCCCACCAGGCACATTTCCAAAGCCTGCAATACAACGCGCTGCAGGGCGACATCCAACGCTGGTTCGAACCGGTGGATGCAGCGGTGATCAACAGCGCCACGCTGCGCACCATTCTTCGCTACTGCCATCGGTTCTTCGGGCTGCTGGCGCCGGCGTCGCCACGTTGGCACATCGAAGTGCACCAGTTTCGCATCGAAGCGACCGCGGACTCCGTCGGCGAGCCGACACCCGAGGGCAGCCATCGCGACGGCGTCGACTATGTGCTCGTACTGCTCGTGAACCGCCAGAACATCGCCAGCGGCACGACGACCATCCATGCGCCCGATGGCCAGTTGCTTGGCGACTTCACGTTGACCCACGCACTCGACGCGGCGCTGATCGACGATCATCGCGTCTATCACGGCGTCACGCCGGTGGCGCCGCTTTCCGCAGCCGAGCCGGCGTTTCGCGATGTGCTCGTCGTGACGTTCCGCGCCACGGCCACGCCATCGGAAAGCTGATCGAAGGCCGACACCTTCCAGCGCCGAGGGCGTCGCGGGCGCGATTGCCTTGCGGCCCGGCACTCGATGCCACGTCGAAGGCGGATGCGCCCCGTCGCTTCGATCAGCGAGTCGCTGCAACGTCCATGCGCGTATCGTCGGCTATCCAGTTCACTTCCCACGTCTTTCCGCCATCGGCGGAAAAGGCCTGCTCGAAGTGGCACGACTTGGGCGTGATGTTGGAGATGACGAATCGGACGAGGATAGCCCGATCGTTGAACGTCTCCTGGTCGTAGAACTCGCCGCGGCCATCCTTGAACTCGCCAACGGTAGGCGTACCAAACGAGCCGCCGCGACTGCTCGCGACGTTCAAGCTCCATTGATGCGCCTGCGGGTTGTAGAGGCGGAACGAGGCGAGCTCGAGATGACCCTGCGGCCCATCCGCTTCGAGCTCAACGAGGTTGGCGCGGCCGTTCCATACCTTGCTTACGACGGAAGTACCGTCGTACTGCGCCCAAACCTTGGATCCGCTCAGCGGATGGACCAGTCTCGATACGTGGGTTTTCCAGGTTCCGATCTCGAAATCGAAATCGTGCGAGCCATCGGTCGACTGGGCGAACGCTGCCATCGACAGCGGTGCAACCAGAAGAAAGCCCACGACACTGCTGCGCAACTGACCAATCGTCTGCCTGTTCATGGTTATTAGCTCCTGGGATGCGAAAGCCATGGAACTCAGGATGGCTAGAACGATGTCCGGCGGATCGTTGCGGCACACCGGCGAGCGGGTCTAGCCACGCATCATACGAATCCAGTTCACTTCTTTTTCTGGTTTGCGGACTGCCTGTCGACACGAGACCAAGGCAAGCGACCGCGGTCCATCGGTGCCTTCATGCAACATCGCGATGAAATCGTCGAACGCCATTGGCGGATGATCTTGAGATCGGACGGTGACGCTTGCGATGGAAATCGCGTGGAAATCATACGCCCGGGCACTGCGAGTGGAGCGCATGACCAGTGGGGGATGAGTGGTCGCCTGCGGCGACTGATTCGCTCGGTAAGTGGTCACATGGACGATGTCTTACGACCACGATGGCCGGCGACGAACACGAAACATCGCCGCGATCGTGCGTTGCGTGCCAACTCGCGATTCCTTATGCGTGCGTGTGCGTGCAAGGCGCTGGCAACTCAACCATCAATGGAGACAAGGCGAAAAAGGCAAAGGTGTGCCGGCAGCCCCGGGGGCCCGCCCATACCTGTCACCTCATCGACGGAGCCGTCGCCTGCTTCAGGTAGTCGCTCGGCGTAATGCCCAGCACGCGGCGGAACATGCTGCTGAATGCACTGCAATTTGCGTAGCCCGCATCGCGCGCTACCGCCTTGATGGCACGGCCCTGGCTGATCTGACTCAGCGCCCGGGCCAACCGCACATGCTGACGCCAATGCGCGAATGACATCTGCAATTCGCTCTCGAACAACCTCGCCAGGGTACGGCTGCTGGCACCCACACGCGCCGCCAACTGTTCCAGCGTCTCCACTCTCGATGTGCCGGCAAGCAAACGCTGGCACACGCTCTTGAGCCTAGGGTCCGTCGGCACCGGTATATGCAAGGCCTCTTGCTCGGCTTCCTGCAATTCATGCAACAGCAGGTCGGCCAGGATCGCCATGCGCTCCCGACGCTTCCCCGCGTGTGCGTCGACGGCCGACAGAATCAGTTCGCGTAGCAGGCCAGGCACCGACAACACCTTGCAATGCGCACCGAACAACGCGCTGCGGGCACGATCCATGTACAGCATCCGCACCGCCACGTTTCCTTCCATCTGGATTTCGTGCTCCATGCCCAGCGGTATCCATAGGGCGCGCTGTGGCGGGACGACCCAGATACCTTCGCGCGTCGTCACATGCATGACGCCCGACTTGGCGTAGATCAGTTGACCACGACGATGCCGATGCCTGGGCACCTGCCATCCGCGCGGATAGTCCTTGGCGAGCGCCGTGATCGGCCACGATTTCCCAAGCGATTGCTGTCTGAAATGCGACACAAGTCGGCCACCTTTCGAAAGACGGACACGCTTAGGCTACGTCTTGATCGTCAGCACAAGCAAACCGGCGACCCTCGCCGGAAGCGGCCGACATCTGCGTCCATGGCGTATCGAATGAGGCACACCCATGCAGGGCTCAGCATGAAACGACGCGATTTTCTCAAGTCGAGCGCTGCGCTGGCCGGCACGCTGGCGCTTGGCGATTGGCGTGCGTTCGCGAAGCCAGGTCCATTTGAACGGCCCACCCTGGTGGTGTGGTGGCTCAACGGCGGGCCCGCTGGCCTGTTCAACAGTGCGGACGCTTTCCTGGCCAATGGCGCCTTCGGCGTGACGCGTGACAACGTCCGTGCATTGGGCAATGGACTTTATGTGGATGCGAACTCCCTGGGCGCGCTTCCTCCGGTGGCGCTGAACCACATGGCCTCGATCCATTTCAGGCATGGGCTTTATTCGCACAACGATGCGCGCGCGGCCGTGCTTCAGGCAGGCGCGCGCAGCCAGTTGCTTCGCTGTGCGGCAGCCATGCCGCGGAGCGCCGTGCCCTGCGCGGTGGTGAACAACCTTGGCTTTCCGGTGGGCGTATCGGCCCGCCCGCCTGCCGAGCAGGGCCTTGGCATCGAACGCGTGAAACGGCTGGACGACGCGCGGCACTCGCTCTCGATCGGGCAGTTCAACGACATCCGCGAGGCCTATGGCGCGCTTGGCACCAGCCATGCCATCGACAGTCAGCGCGCAACGTTCGCCGCCGTCGAAGCCCTGATCCATCAGGACGCCAACGTGATCTATGCGCAACCGGCCTACACCGGCCGGGAAGACCGGCAATTCGATACCCATCACGACGACGGAGGGAAGGCGGCGCGCGATGTCATGGCGCCGATCACCCCGATGCTCGCCACGTTTCTCAATCGCGTCATGAACCTGCCGGGCCGAAACGTCGTCACGCTGCTGGCCGGCGAATTCAGCCGCACGCTGCCTGGCGCGGATCACGCCCAAGGCGGCACGGCCACGGTCATCGGCAAATACATCAGGACAGGCGCCACCGGACGCCAGCAACCCGATGGATCACCGCCCGTCGATGCGCCACCGCCCGAAGCACTCTGGGCCTTCGTCGCTTCCGCATTACGGCTGGGCAAGAGCGAGCCATTCGGAAGCGATCCTCATGCCGACCTGCTGGTGCAGCGCGCCATCTGGATGCCCCACGTATCGTGATGGAGCGTCAACACCGCGTCGCCAGCCTCATGCGGCGACGTCCGGGCGCCAACCAATGGTCACTGGGCTTCACCACGCGCTGACGCATGCGTCGGATCAGAAGCGAGCCCGAGCGACAGGCTCGCTTTCCCGGTGACATGGGCTGCGCGGGACCTGACGACCGGGAAGACTTCAGCCCTACTTGTCTTCCGAAATCGTCATGCCGCCTACGCTGATGCCGAGATCGATACCTTGGCCCGCGCCCGATAGCGCAAGGGAGACCTCGCCCTTGGTAAGCACCTGTGCCGTGCCGGATTTCACGGCGCCAGCGCTGGCGTCCGCCTGCGCATACGTGCCCAGCACATCGCTGATCTTGTTGATGTCGCTGAAATTGCCGATGCCATCGTCAATGCGTGATTTGCCGGCCGTCAGTCCGCCGCCATGGGTTTCGATCTTGACCTTCATGGTCTGACCGTTCTTGCAGGTCACCACACCCTTGCCGCTCGTGTGCTTGTAGATCACCGACCAGCCCGACAGGCTGAATCGCATGGTGCATTCCAGGTTGGCGGCACTGACGATCTGGGAGAGGGTTAGCGCACACAACACCATGGACGTCTGAACGAAGCGTCGACCTTTCATAGGATGACTCCAAGACCGAGGGTGAACGTGCTGGCTGTCAATCGCCTGCCAGGTGGCGAGGACGTTGGACGGGTAACGATGGCCGGGATGACCGTCATCGATTTTCCACCCGCCCTTGTGACGGCGGCGACTAATCGTCCCCCAAAGGCGCACGGCGGCAAACCGTAGTTTTACGGAGAGCCAAGCTTGTCCATCCGCTGGTACGACGCGGGCCGAGGGCCTCCCTGTCGATGGATACGGGTATTTCTGCTGCCTGCCGCCCGATGGAATGTTGCCTTCCGGATCGGACCCTCACCGGGCCCATCGAGACGGCCTGCTGCCGCCGTATTGGCAACGCGCACGTCTCGACAGGACACCGCGAACGCGCGTGTCAGTGCCGCCGCCCGGGTGCAGGTGATCTATTACGGGGCGGTATTGGCCTGCGTGAAGACCACTTGCCAGCGACCATCGCGCTTCGCCCATACGTCAACGAACCGGATCCGCATCGTAAACGGCTTGCCGCGATCCAAACCCTTGGCGTCGGCCATCCCGCCGAGTACCGCGCCGTCGGGCCATACCTTGCGCACCTGCTGGGTAATGGCGAGATACGTGGTCTTGCTTCCTGGCGCAACGAGGTCGGCAATGAATTCCGCCTTGGTCTGGTTTTTGCCGCTGGAACCCGCCAGCGTGTAGTCGTCAGCCAGGAGCCTCTCGAGTTCAGGGCGGTTGGCTTTGTATTGCGCCAGATCATAGGCGGTCGCCGCCGCGGCGAGGTCCTCAGGCAACCCCCTGTAGTCACCCACTTCCTGTCCCGCCCAAACCTGCGGCGCAACCAGCGCCGCGCAGAACATCATCCCGTTCCAGTGCGATAGGCGCATTGGCCCTCCTCCCTCTCCGACACGTTTGAGCGAAGGTAGCCGAGCGCCTTGGCCGCGCAATGACCACTGAAGCCCAATCCGCTGGTGGTTTGGAGACCAGTGCCAATGCGCGCTTCAAGGCGAAGGAAGCCAGCCCATGCTTTGTCGGCTTCCCATGGGCAACGTTAGAACCAAGCTGCCTCGCACTTTCCATGCGAAAAACGCGAAAGCGCATTCAACCTGACTCGCTGCCCGAAGCTGCCTGGCAGATCTGCGAGACAACGAGCGAACCGCGCTGGGCCTCCTCTTCATTCGCCGGCGCGAACTCGGTAATGGTCAGGCCGACCAGATCCGCCTGAGCTGCAATGCGTCGGACCAGTGCAAGCGCTGCAGCAACCGATACGCCATCAGGCTCGCGGTAGGCGAGGTACGGAAACTCAACAGGGTCGAGTGCGTCCAGGTCGAAATGAATGTGTACCGGGCCGTCGAAAGCGTGATCCGCTTCCAGCATGCGCAAGCCGTGCGCCGTGCCGAAAGCTTCGTCACCGGAATCGGCGACACGGACGCCGTAGTACCTGAACCGCTCGGGCGCTATTGGCGCCCCGAGCAGACGGCGCATCGGCTCGGGTGCAAAGCCCATGATGGCGGTGACCGGCATGCCGTGGAAGCAACCGCTCGGTGATGTATCGGGCGTGTTCGCATCCATGTGCGCGTCGACCCAGATGACTTGCAGGTCTGGGTAAAGACTTCGCAGGTAGTCAATCGCGGCGACATCGACGGCGCAATCGCCTCCGGCGGTCAGGAGACGGCGAGGCCGGTGCGCGGCAAGCGTGCGTTGGGCCTGGCAAAAGAGATCGAGGACGGCATGCCAGTGATGGACGCCATGATCATCACCCGTCGCATCGCTTTCATGCAGGGACACCAGGGGTGCGAATCGCGAGCACACCTCCGCGACCGCTTTTGCGCCGCGAAGGATGTTCGTGCTTCGACTCGACCCCTGCCATTGCGGGTAGCCCAATGCCATATCGAAAGGCGTTGTCATGATTTTACCTGTCGACGGTCCTAACCGACCCGAGGTTCTCAGCAAGCCCACTTCAAATCAAAGGCGTGCCGCTTCACTAGCGAGCGTTTGCTGGCGTTGCGACGTAACCGATGCACTCCACTTCCAGCGCGGCCCCCAGGGCCAGTCCCGTCACGCCAAAAGCGCTTCGCGCGGGGAATCGGCCAGCCTGGAAATAGGTGCGATAGATTGCGTTGAAGGCATCCCAGTTCTTCATGTCAGCCAGCATGACAGTGCACTTGGCAATGTTCTCGGGCCCCATCCCCGAGAGCTTGGCCGCGGACATGATGTTGTCCATGGCGAGGCGGGCCTGAGTTTCGAAGTCCTTGCCGAGCCCCGAGGCATCGGCACCGATTTGTCCGGAAAGATAGACCGTGTTGCCGGCACGGACGGCCGGCGAGAAGGGATAGGTGTTCTCGCCCGTCACGTAGTGAATCACCGTCTCCTTTGCAGGAGAGGCGTGCGCGCCCATGGCACTCGCCAGAGCGACCATTGCAACGGCTAGCATGCGATCCAGGCAGCGTGTCATGAAAGCGGTCTCCTAATGGAAGGGATGTCACATCGAGCCTTGTCTTGACGAACTACTGATCCAGGTCGCAAGCATACCCGGGGCCGACCTGCCAAACACGGGGCGTTCTACAACCCGAAATACCATACAGAAGCGCAAGCGATCGCTCCTGCCATGACCTGGACAAGAATGACTGAAAGGGCAGTCGCCGTTGCGCGCTTGAACCATTTGACGGCGAAGAACAGGATGATGGGTACCTGGCCAGCCATCAGCAGCTGAAA
Organism: Dyella jiangningensis; assembly: GCA_000632805.1. GTDB lineage: Bacteria > Pseudomonadota > Gammaproteobacteria > Xanthomonadales > Rhodanobacteraceae > Dyella > Dyella jiangningensis. Next base: position 4,319,969 of record CP007444.1, read on the forward strand.
CAGGTGTGCAGCAGCACCCTCATCCGCTTCGCGTGCGGTGCCAACAAAGATCAGGTGGCCAGCCACAATGCATAACGCGGCCAGCGACATTGCCATGGGCAGCCAGGCGCTTGGGTGTCGAAATGCACCGTAGTTCATAGGAGCCTCCACCGGAATCGGCAGCCGTGGTATTGAAGCATTCTCGGACGGTTATTCCGATGATGCCAATCTCGTATCCAATGCCAAAGCGGGGCGTTCTTGAGCGGCTCTGATAGCCCTCCAACTCGCAAGCGAAGTCAGCCTGCGTTCGACCGGAAACGAATCAACCACCTGCCTGACATCCGTATCCGCTCGAGTTCATCCATTCGACAACCAGCCTCCCACCATCGCGCCGATCCCCGCGAGAGCAGCAAGCAAAAGAGCAAACGCATTCGGCGAAAGGTCTCTCCAGGCGCGGATCGCATTGGCCAGCCCAAGGCTGGCGGCAATGCATACGGCGGCCAAGGGTTTGAGGGCGTGGGAGTCAAACAGGGAGACAATGAGCATCAGTCCCAGGACAATCGCCAATGCATTGAGAAACGACGTACAAAAAGACATCAGCGCTTTCATCGGCAGCTCCTTGTACGTCATCGTAGGGATGCATTGATTTTGCACAAGCCAGTATGCGAGAGCAGGCCTGCTTCGTGTCCAATGCATACCTGATCGTGAACGCGGTGAAATCGAATCCACCCACGAGCTTTGCGTAAACTATTGGCCAGGCGACTGCACACTATACCCATCGGACTGCAGCGCATGCATATAGCCATCCGCCGCAAGCAGCTCGTGCATCGGCAGTACTGCAAAACTTCCCACATTCTTCTCGAGCTCCCGCTCGGCGCTTTCGATCCAGCTTTTCTTTACACGGCCTTCAATATCGTCGATTCCCAACGCCTCCGCGAACTGTGATCTGTCCAGCGTAGACAGGCATGAATCCTGCTGCGCAAGCGACAGGATGGAGCGCAACGCATCGATATCGCCTGTGGCCCACGCATTCGCACGCTGCGTTGCCTGGGCCAGATCCTGATCGAGTGCATCCAGCACCTGGTCCAGGCAGTGCTGGTCATTCATCGATGTGTTGTTTAACGACCGGATTGCTTCGCCCGGATCTTTCAGCAGCAGTCGGTACGACGTACTGATGATGGTGACTCCATCGCGCGATGCGGCCTTGTAAACCATTGCTTCCAAGCCGTAGTCATCAATCAACCCGTAATGCGCGAGGGCGGCCTCGTACAGTTCGCGTCCAGCGACGATAGGACGCATCCGCTCCAAGTGACGGCTGGTCGGGAGATATCGAGCTCGTAGCCGCTGCCAGTGTCGATAGACTTCCGGTGCCAGCACGTCATGCAAGGTTTGTTGATTGGGGTTATCTCGTTGCACCCGCGGCGGCAGCAACATGGAATCGCGGTACGCACTGGCCTTTACGCCGATCTCAAGCGTCGGCAACTTCAACACGACTTGCGATGCCGCCAATCGGCTCTCCACCTCCGCCGACTTCCACTGCATGTTCTTTGGCACCGGCGACGTGAGGCCGAGCACCCACATGACATGGCCGCCCCTGCTCACCTTCCAAAGGGCGGGGCCGGGGAGGACGCCAGTCACCACGACAGGCGCAAGCGTGGGTACCGCGCTCGATGCAGGTGCCGACTGTGCGCAGACCGAACCAGTGATAGGGACCCACAGAATCGCTGTGCTCAGAAGAGCGAGGAAAGGAAGCCCTCGCTCACTCCGCCGAAAGACATCGGATTTCCTTGGCACCACGGCAACTCCTTCACGCTAGCGCCGCCTCTGTGCGACTACGCGCATGATGTGACCCAGGTTCATTGTGTCTCCTAAGGTCCGTACGGACCTTACCACTGGAGTGAACCTACGCGGGCACTTATAACCGTGGCGACCGGCTGCGCTGCCTGCAGCGCTGTCTCCAGGGTTAGAAATGCTGTCCCAGCGGCTCGTTGCACTGGTATTTATCGGCTTGTCTGTCGAGATCCTCTTGCGTCAGATGGCGCGCGGCCAACTCTTCTGTTGTGAGCTGACGCATGGCATCGACATCCATGCATGCGTGCTGCGTGATTCCGAAAAGGCGCTGCACGTTGCGTAGCAACGAACCGAGACCCTGTTTCCTAGGGTCAGTTAGCGCAATGCCACGGACGATGCGCCGGTCCGAACCGGGTATGCCTCGAACGTCTCGTGAGTGTTGAGCATCATGCACCCTATCCTGGAATCCGGCGTCGGCTACCGTGCCCAAACTTGCAGAACGCTGCCCGGGCAGCGCCAGCGTGTTAGGCAACATGATCCGGGAGGGAGGTTCGGCCGCGATGTCGGATGGCGCAGCGTTCGCCACATTCGGCCTGTTGGCGCGTGGTGACCTTGGTCTTGCGCCACGGATTGTGGCGTTTGCCACCGATGCTGTGGCCGCCCGCTGCGTAGCGACCGGCGATCGCGAGGAAACCCACCTTACCTTGATCTGCGCGTCATGCATCTGGGAGATGGCGCCCTGTACGTTGGCGGGCGTGGCGGGCATCAGCAGCGCCACCAACACAACGCAGTGGCCTCCTACCGCCACGGCCAAAGCGAGAATGCGGCAAGCGGACACACGGGTATATGCGCGTTCCATACCATCCCTCTCCTGGACACTCGCAGCCCAATCGAACTAACCGCTCTGAGCTATAAGCTGCTGCTAGGGGGACCGTGCCGTCCGGCCAAAGTTCTCGCGCGTGAAAAGTGAAAAGAATGAGGCACGCGCAACTTTGGATCAAAACGGAGGTTAATGCCCAAGGATCGCCGGTAACCACATGCCGACGGCAGCACGATAGGTGCCATATCCCATCGCCAATGCCAGTGCCAGGAGGAGCGCGGCGACCATGGATCGACCCATGGCACGAGGCGCCGCCTCCACTCGAAAGTAGGCCTCGACGACTGCGAGCGGCACCATCCACTCCGCTAGCGCCAACACCACTAGTGCTGGCCCCTGCATTGTCGTCGGGTCAAAAGCCACGATTCCGTCATTGATGGCAATCCAAGCCGCGAGGCCGATACGAAAGAACCAAACGCCAGCCGCGAGCACGAACAGTCGCAATGCCCACATACGGTGATCTGCAAAGGCTCGCGCGCGCGCTGACCGCCATGCCATAACCGCGCATATCACCAACAAGACGCCGTTGACGGCTACGCTTCCGTTCTGCGAAGCACCCACAAATCCGCGGCCGCTTGCGAGCATCGCCAGTCCTGCCAAGCCGACGACAATTGCAGTGGTCGCATAAATGCGTCCATTCCAGCGATGGAACCCTGGCGCACGTCGACGCAACGCAGGTATCAGCTGTAACGATCCACAGATGGCGACGACCGAAGCCAGCAGCACATGAGTTACGACGACTACGTTGCCAATCGGCTTGGCTGACACGTATCCGGTTGGCCATACGCGATTCCAGGCGATCATGTCGCCACGCACCGTTGCCGCACCGTAAGCGGCAAGGATGTATGTGCCAAATATTATGTGCCCCACGAAGATGGCAGCCCAACAGGCCATAGCTGCGCCCCTGAGGGCGCCAAGTCCTTTCGCCGCGGCACCAGTAGCGTTGGTCGTGGCCCAGGCCGCGGCTGCATATATAGCGTCACCGTCCGCTCCTTTTGAAATTGCCGATCCTGCGCGGGTATTTGTCATGCCAACTCCCTGTGGACCGCCACGCCTCTAAGAGCCTTGGCTGCTTCAGTTTTCTTCAAAGGCTATCCGCATTGAACCAACGGGGTCTTTGGGACCTTGCGGATCTCGCAAACTGTGGGAGGAAAGCTCGATCGCTCCACGCCGTCCAGTGCCTCGTGGCTGCCGACCCTTGGCATCGCGCAGCTTGATGTGGGATCGACCCGGCCGCAAGCGCGCCAAAGAGGGCGCCAAGACATTTCATCCCGCCCATCCCCCGCTTCGTCGCCTCACACCCGCTTCCGTCGCACGGGCTCTGGAGTGTTGGCTAGCCGTAGTTAAGCTCGACGCGATCTACCGCATCGTGCGAGCCGGCGCTGGGCTGTTGCCGGCGATTCGCCCGCCGTGCCTACCAGGGAGTCCGTTATGCGTTGCGTAGTCGCGATGATTTGCCTGTTGTGCTCCGCCCATCTGTTCGCACAGGCCAATGCCGTGGCCGACTTTGTCGACAGCTATGCGAACACACACCATTACAGTGGTTCGATCCTGGTGCAGTGGCACGACGGGACCCGTCTGGCCAGGAGCTATGGGCTTGCCAGCATCCCCTTGCGGGTCGCCAATACGCAGCGAACCCGATTCAAGATTGCCTCGGTCACCAAGGTGTTTACCTCGGTGCTGATCCTGCAGCTGGTCGAGCAGGGCCGGCTCGATCTCGACCAGCACATCAAGACCTACCTGCCGGACTATGCGGGCGAAGCGGGCAGCAAGGTGACGATCCAGCAGCTGCTGAATCACACGTCAGGCCTGCCGAGTTTCGATGCGATTGTCGACCAGGCCACGGCGCTGAGGGACGGTATTCCCGTCTATCAGCTGCCGCATACCAGCGACCAGCTGCTGGCACAGTTCAGCGGCGGGAAGCTCATCAGCACGCCCGGAGAGAAGTTCAACTACAACAATGCCGACTATGTAGTGCTCGGCAAGATCATCTCCCACCTGTATGGCCAGCCCTACGAGCAAGTGCTGAAGGAACGCATTCTCGATCCATTGCATATGATCGATAGCGGCGTGCTTCACCATGGCGATATCGTGGACCGACTCGCCGATTCGTACTGGTATCCCGACGGCAGGAAGGTCCTTTCCCGCGAGCTGCCCGTATACCCGGAGAACTGGTATGCCGCCGGCGCCATGTATTCCACCACGGACGATCTGCTGAAGTTCTCCAAAGCCCTGTTCGCCGGGCGACTGATCGCACCAGCCACCGTGCAGCAGATGATCAGGCCCGGATTGGACGAATACGGCGATGGCGTGTGGTCATACCAGCTCACCGCCAAGGGCACCAAGCACCCGGTGATCAAGCGACCCGGGCTCATCATGGGGACGCAGGCGCAGTTCTTCCATGTGATGGACCAGGACATCACCATCATCATGCTGGGTAATACGAGCGTGATCGACTCCGACGCCCTTGTGGAAGACATTGCCAGGCGCGCCATCCAGTAGCGGTGTTCATGCCAACAAGAACGGCTCAATCCCGCGAGTATTCGTGCCTGGCGATCACTTGGCGACTACGTCAAGTACGGCCTGGTGCGCTGTGCCCGACAGGGGCCGCAACTTCACTTCGAACATGCCTGTCTCGTGATTCCACTCTGTGGACGCGACGACCGCCCCTTCCGCGTGGGACTTCACGTCCGAACGCGCGTAGCCAGCCACGGTGATATCCGTTTCGTTGGCGGCGATGGCGATGTTAAGTCTCGCCCCGTGAGGCAGCTCCTGATAGCCGGCGACGCGCTTGCGCCCCATGGAAACGAACTTGAAGATGTCACCGAACACGGCGATGCCCGACGCCGATATCGGCGCGACAATACGGTAGGCATAGGCATCTGGGCCACCGAGCTTGCCCGTTATCCTTTCGCCCGCACCCAAGGCCGCGACGGTATCGGAGAAAGGATCGAATACGGCGGTTGGTCCGTTGAACCCCAGATCGCCGGGGGCGAGGTAAAAATCCGTTGAGCCTTTCGACGGATCGTCTGCGAAGGCCAGCACGTAGGCCGTCTGATGATTGCCGTGGCGGCTGAAGGTGGCAGCGACGATGGGTGCGCCCGTCCTCCGTGCCTGGCTCAGGTAGCTGGCATTGAGCGGCATGAGCGGCTCGTCCGGCTTCACCAGGTCGCCGTCGGCGCGCGCCACTTTGAAGATGTTGGCGCGGTCGAGTTTCTCGAAGGCGTCGCCCACACCGACAGGGCCGCCGGAGAGCACGGCAAACAGCATGGCTGCCGTGTCGCCCGACGGCATCACGTCCGTTGCCGGCCATGCGCCAAGCTCATGGATGAGGCGGGCGTTGAACGCCAGCTGCGTCCACCTGGGGCGTTCCAGGCCATCGCCGGCGGCGCGGATGGTCGTCAGGTTTGCATACTTCACGCCCTGGAGCATATGCAGCGGATACGCCATGCAGTACTGCATGGTGATGCCACGCGCTGCCATGGCGGCCGCCATGCCATCCATGAAACGTTCGCCCAGGCCCGGTACGTTGTGCAGGTCGGGCGAGAACTTGTAGGTCGCGTCCAGCCAGTCCTGGAGATAGACGGCTATACCGTTGGCTGCCGCGTAGGTCGCAAGCTCTTCCCAATAGCGGCGATCGACAGCGGCCACGCCGGAGATTTCATACCGCTGCCGATAGGGGCTGTCCTTGTCGATGAAACGGTTGTGCGCCAGGAGCGGCACTTTCACCCGCTCGTGGAAGGCCGCCATGCCCTTCGGAAACACACTCGGATGGGCTTTCCATTCAAGCAGGCCGCCATAGCGATTCCAGTCTTCATCGGACAGCGCGGGATTCTTGATCCGGCCGACCTTCTCGTGGGGGTTCCACGAGCTCTTGGAGTACCACCAGCTATCGAGCTGGAGATAGCCGAAGGGAAGACCGGCCTCCCGGCTGCGCTGGAAGAAGCGCACCAGCGACTCTTCGTAGCTCAGGCCTTCCGCATATTCATAGTTGTAGTAGTAGTGGCCACCGTTGTTGTCGGTGAGCACGCCGATGTAACGCAGGATCGGATCAGCCTCGGCGGACGCCGGAGTGCGGTGATAGAGCCCTCGCAGCGCGTTGCCCCATGCGCGGTAGGCCGCCACGATATCCGGTGCCGAGACGACCAGCGCCGTCGACGTGAAGCCGGGCGGCACCGTTGCCACTTCTGCGTTCAAGCCCACGGCAACGCGCGTCTTGGCATCGCCAAGCATGCTGGCGAGAAAGAAATCCGACGCAGGCGAAACGACGAGCGTGCGGCCCGCCTCCGTGAACAGGATCCACGGTGTGGATACCTGCTGTGGATCGTCAAACACCGGCGGCGCAAAGTTGGCCTGCTGATGCGACAGCGAATGCAGCCCCGCTGGCACGGTGTTGAAATCCGGAAAGGCTGGCGGCGCGATGGGTGTGGCGCTGATCACCTTCCATGAGAAAACCAGCGCGTTGGATCTCTTTGGCGCGGGCGCCACGGTTGCGTCGACACCGTGCATCAGTTGGAAGTGCAGTTCGCCAGCCGTCTTTCTTACCGACGACGCACCGGCTGGAAGCCGCCCGCCAAAGTGCAGCGCACCGTCGTCGAGCGTGTAGTTGCCTGTTGCGTCATCGATGGAGAACACCAGGCTGCCGGACCGGGTCTCGTAACTTGCCGCCATGCCGGTTTGAGGCAGCAGCAGAAACGGCAAGAACAGCGAAGCGATCAGGATGCCGAGGCGATGTTTCATGCATCTATTCCAGTCGTGGCGAGGCGCCCTGTTGACTATCCACGAATCGCGCCTCAGGACCGTGAACCCGGCCCGCCAACGGCGGGCCGGCGTCTTACTGGCGCCTGCAAGGATTGACGCTTGGCGTGCTCACACCTCGAGTCGGTCATCGGGTCGAGCCACCAGGGTGTAGAGCACGGGCATGAGGAACACGCTGATCAACAGTCGCGTGAAGAGGCCGCTGACAATCACCAGCGCGAACGGTCGCTGCGTATCCGTGCCGACGCCCGTGGCGAGTGCCGCCGGTAGCAGGCCCAGCGCGGCCACCAGTGCCGTCATCATGATCGGCCGCAAGCGGAGGATGGCGCCTTCGCGAATGGCGTCCGCAAGATTGGTTCCGCCACGCCGCAATTCGTTGACGTAGGAAATGTAGACCACGGCGGTTTGCACGGAGACGCCGAACAGCGCCAGGAAGCCGATGCCCGAGGACACCGAGAACGGCGTGCCGGTGATCCACAAGGCGACGATGCCGCCCACTGGCGCCGACAGCAGCACGCCGAGTACGGTGATGAACGGAAACTTGAAATTGCTGTAGAGCGTAAAGAGCAGCAGGAAGATCAAGGCGAGCGTGAGCGGCAGTATCACATTCAACTGTGCGCGCGAGGCGGTGTACTCGGTGTACTCGCCGCCCCAGTCGAGGTGGTAACCCTGCGGCAGCTTGACCTTGCCGTTGACCTGTTGAATGGCATCTTCCACGGCGCCGGCAAGGTCCCTGCCTTCCACGGAAAACTGCACGCCGATGTAGCGCGAGTTGTCTTCGCGATAGATGAACGAAGCGCCGTTGATTTCCTGGATGTCGGCGAACTCCTTGAGCGGCATCTGTTGTCCGTCCGGCGTCGTCACCAGGATGTTCCTGATCTCCTCGGGGTTGTCGCGGTACTTCTGTTCGAGCCGGACAACAAGGTCGAACTGCTTTTCGCCCTGCACCACCTGCGTGGCGACGTCGCCGCCGATGGCCGTCTGGATGAGTCCGTTGATGTCGGAAACGTTCAAGCCGTAGCGGGCGATCTTCGCGCGATCGACCTTGATGCTCAGGCTGGGCTGTCCCAGCTCCTGCACCAGCGTGACATCGCGGATGCCGCCCACGCGTTCCAGCACCTTCTTGATGCTCTTGCCCTTCTGCTCCAGCGTGTTGAGGTCGGGACCGAACACCTTTACCGCAAGCGCGCTCTTGAGGCCGGTTTCGGCCTCGTCCACGGCGTCTTCGGCGGGCTGGGTGTAATTGAAGATGATGCCGGGAAACGCCTGGAGCTTCTGGTTGAGCGCTTCGATCAGAGCGCCCTTGTCGCGGTACGAACCCTTCCATTGGGAATAGGGTTTGAGCCCGACGTAAAACTCCACGTTGAAAAACCCGGTCGGATCCGTGCCGTCATCGGGACGCCCCAGTTCGGAGGCGACCGTGGTGACTTCGGGAAACGAGCGCAACACCTCGCGCAGCTTGGGCGTGATCTTCGACGCTTCCTCGAACGAGATGGTGTAAGGCATGGTCGCGCGCACCCACAGCGCCCCCTCGTCCAGCTGCGGCATGAACTCGGCGCCGATGCGAGGAATGAGCAGCAGCGAGAGCAACAGCACCACGGCCGAGGCAGCCGCTGTCATCCATGGATTGGCGAGGCAGGCATCGAGGCCTTTTGTGTAGACCGATTTGATGGCCTCGAAGATGCGGTTGCGCCGCTCTTTCACGCCCTTGCGCATGAACACGGCACAGAGCACCGGCAGCAAGGTCAGCGTGATTACCAGGGAGCCGACGAGCGCGAAGATCATCGTGTCGGCCATGGGCTTGAACAGCGTGCCCGACGGCCCGGACAACACGTAGATCGGCAGGAAGCTGACCACGATCACGGCCACCGCGTAGAACAACGGACGGTCTACTTCGGCGGCGGCATCGCGAATGATGTCTTTGACATTGAACGGCGCGCCGCGCTGGTCGGCTATCTGTCTGAAGATGTTCTCCACCATGACCACGGCGGCATCAACGAGGATGCCGAAGTCGACCGCGCCGATCGACAACAGGTTGGCCGAGGCCCGTTGCACATCGAGGCATATGAAGGCGAACAGCAACGCCAGGGGAATGGTGGTGGCGACGATCAGGCCCGCGCGGAAATCGTAGAGAAAGAAGATCAACACCACCACGACCAGCAACATGCCGCGGAGCAGGTTGTCTTCGACGATCTTCGTGGTCAGTGCAATGAGGTCGGTGCGGTCATAGAACGGAACGACCTTGACGTCCTTCGGCAGGATCTCGTCGTTGAGCTGGCGGGTCTTCGCCTCGACCCGCTTCAGGACGTCCTGGGTCTTTTCGCCGGTGCGCAGCAGGATCACACCTTCCACCGCGTCATCCTGCTTTTCGTAGCCGAACTCGCCCAAGCGCGGCGCGATGCCGATGACAACGCGGCCGATGTCCTTCACCAGTACGGGCACGCCGTTGTGAACGGCCACCACCACGTTGCCGATGTCTTCCAGCGTCTCCATGCGGCCAGCGCCGCGCACGTAATAGAACTGTCCACCTTGCGAATAGAATCCGCCACCGGCATTGGCATTGTTGGCGCTGAGCGCTGCCTCCACCTGCACGGCAGACAGGCCGACGGCGGCGATCTTGGTCTGGTCGAGCAGCACCTGGTACTGCATGGTGCCGCCGCCGAAGCCCGAATCGTCGGCTACGCCGGGCACGGCACGGTACTGCGGCTCGACGGTCCAGTCCTCGATGGTCTTGAGGTCCATCGGCGAGCGGTCGGAGCTTTGCAGTACGTAGCGATAGATCAGGCCTGACGGCGCCGACAGCGGCGACACCGACGGCGTGACACCGCTGGGCAGGCTCAGGTCGCCCAGGCGGTTGAAAACTTCCTGCCGCGCGAAGTTGTTGTCCGTGCCCGTTTCAAAAGTGAGGATGACGTCGGACAAGCCATACAGCGAAATGGAGCGCGTCGTGGTGGTCTTGGGAACACCATTCATGCCCAGCTCGACCGGCACGGTGATCAGCCGCTCCACTTCTTCGGCGGCATGCCCGGGCCATTGCGTGATGACCTCCACGATGGGCGGCGAAAGATCCGGATAGGCATCCACCGGCAGGCGCTTCAACGAGTGCGCGCCGGCACCTGTCAACAGGAGCGTCAGCAACAGGATGAGAAAAGGCTGCCCCAGCGACGCGGACACGACCCGGTTCATGATCGATGCCGTCCGCGAGGGCGACACGGCGGATGGAAGCTGATCGCTCATTGGTTTTGCATGAACTGGACGAAGATGCCGCCATCCACCACGACCTGCTCGCCGGCGTGCAGCCCGGCAGGAATGTCGAACTGGTCTCCCGTGCGATAACCCAGGGTGACGCGGCGCCGCGCGAAACTGCCGTCACGCTCGACGACATAGACAAAGGGCAGGTTCTCGTCGTCCCGAAGCAGCGCCGAGACCGGAACCAGCAGTCCATCGGTTTCCTGTTGCGAGTGAATCCGCACGTCGACGTAGGCCTGCTTCTTCAGCAGGCCTTGTGCGTTGTCCACCACGATGCGCACGGGCATCAGCCGCGTGTTCGGATCGATCATCGGCGAGATGCGGCTGACCGTGCCGACCAGATGCTGGGCGCCGACGCCCGTCGCGATATCCGCGGAGTCGCCCGGTTTCACCGATGCGGCGTCGGCCTCCGCGACCTGCGCCATCACCCACACATGCGAGATGTCGGCCACCGTAAAGCACGGCGTAGTGCCGGCCTGAAGAAGCTGCCCCGGCGTGATCTGCCGGTCGACCACGGTGCCGGTGGTGGGCGAGCGGATGACGCCATTGATCGGCCCGATGGACTTGCCTTGTTCGATCGCCTTGATGACCTTGGGGTCGACGTTCAACGAGACCAGCGTTTTCATCGCGGCGTCGACATCCGCGTCTGCGTTGGCGGCATCGGCCTGCGCCTGGTCTTCCTCGCGCTTGGCGACGCCCTGATGCTCGACCAGATCCTTTTCCAGGTCGGCCAGGCGCCGCGCGGTGTGCGCAGTGGTCAACGCCTTGCGATACGCAGTGACGGCGGCGGCGTAGTCGGGCGAATCCACCGTGGCGAGCGCATCGCCTTGCTTGACGTGATCGCCGATGTCGACCAGCAAGCGCGATACCGGGCCGGATATCGGCGCCAGCACGGCCGTGGCGTGATCGTTGTTGAAATCCACGGAACCGGTTGCTTCCACGGTGCGGTGGTACCCGGCACGCACGACGTTGTAGAGCCGGATGTGGCTGCGCTGGTTGGGCGTCAGTGTCACGTTGACCGGCGTGGTGGACGCCGCTGGTGTGCTTTCGTCGCTTTTGCCGGAGCACGCGGCCACGCCGCACGTTGCCGCGAGCAGCAACGCCATGCCGATACGGCGCGCGCACGGTCGCTGCGGCCGCTTGGAAAGCGCCCCTTCTAACACTTCACTTTTCATCGTTGTCCCGGGCTAGATCCGCGCGATTCCACCATCCACCGCCGAGGGCCTGGAACAGCGCCGCCGTGTCGGCATATCGGCTGGCCTGGGCCTGCACCAGGGTGATGCGCGCTTGCTGGTATGACTGTTCCGCACTCAATAGCGAAAGGTAGTTGGCGTAACCGGCCTGCGATTGCCGCTGCGCCAGGTCCAGCGATCGCCTGGATGCCTCCTCGGCGGCGGCGGCGGCCTTCAGCCCGGCGGCGTCCTGGTCCAGCGCGACCAGCGAGTCGGCCACATTCTGGAACGCCCCCATCACCGTGCTGCGATATTGCTCGGCGGCCTGCACATAGGCCGCTTTCGCAGCGCGTTCCTGATGCAGCAGCGTGCCGCCCTGGAAGATCGGCGCCGTTATGTCAGCGCCAATGCCCCAGAAGCCGGTACCTGACGTGAAGAGTTGATTCATGGCCAACGCCGTGTTGCCCGCGTTGGCACTCAACACGATGTTGGGCAGCCGATTGGCGACGGCAACGCCGATCTGCGCGCTGGCCGCATGCATGTTGGCCTCGGCCTGCAGTACGTCGGGTCGCTGCGCCACGAGTGTCGACGGGAGGCTGAGGGGGAGTTCCTGCGGCAGCTGGAGTTTGGACAGGTCGAATGACAGATCCGGTGCCTGCGAAGGATACTTTCCCACCAGCACGGCGAGCAGATCGCGTTGTTGCGCCAACTGCTTGAGCAGTGGCGGCAGCGTTGCGTTGACCTGGGCAAGCTGCGCCTCCTGGGCGGCTAGATCCGGGCCCCCGGCGTAACCCTTCGCGAACTGATCGCGAAGGATCTTCACCATGTGCGTGTTGATATCCACCAGCTCGCGCGTGGCATCCACCTGGGCCTGCAGCGACGCGAGCTGCACGGCGGCAGCCACCACGTTGGTGCTCAAGGTGATCTGCGTCGCGATCATCTGGTAGCGGACCGCCTGCTCCTGCGCCTTGACCGACTCCGTCGTGCGACGGTTCAGGCCAAAAATATCCGGCGCATAGGAGACGCTGACCTGCGGGGTGAACAGGTTGTACTGAAAGGCGTTGGAGCTTGGCGTGGGCGCGATGGTCCCGGCCTGCCGCTGGCGACTGGCGGAAAACGACCCCGACACGTTGGGGTAGTAGCTGCCGCGTTGCGCCAGCACGTTCTCCCTCGCCACCGACAGCGCGGCCTGCGCCGCCTTCAGGTCGTGATTGTTGGCGAGCGATTGTTCGATCAGTTCATTGAGGGGCGCGGAGTGGAACAGCGTCCACCAATCCCCTGGAATATCGCCGCCCGTCGCGAAGCGCTGCGCGTCGCCACCCGCCACGTGTTCGGTCGCCTCGGTAGTGGCGACCGGTTTGGCGGTGTACTGGCTGACCTCGGGCGGCGCAGGGCGCTTGAAATCGGGCCCTACGGCGCAGCCTGCCATCAACGATGAGGCCAGTATCGCGACAAGCCACCGGCTACGCGGCAAGCACGGTTGAACGGACCACGATACAGACATAGCCAGAACGATTCTCTCTGCCGAACTCCATGATCCAGGCGAAAGCGGCCCCGCAGCGTCGCCCTCGATCATCGCGCCCGGCCATGCCTCAACCCTCCCATGCGCAGATATAGCACAGGCGCGACGATCATCCTTCAGACGCGCGGCGAAAGTTCTCGCGATGGCGCGGCCCGGCGATGGTGTCTGGCGTTTCGCGCGCATGCCGTCGTTCTAACGTTGGGGCAGGCGACACCGAGGTCTGCTCCGGATCGAAAGCAGATCGTGAGGATCAGGTTTAGACATCTGCACGGCCGTGCTTTCCGGCGGCACCAGGCATGCTCAAGAGACGCCTTAAGTACGCCCGACGTTGTCGCCCAGATCCAACCGAGTCGAACTTCCTCGTGGCGTTACCGCAGCAGCATCGCGCCAATCACAAAAGCATTCCAACTGACGGGAACCCCTCAGATCGGATCGTCGATCGACTTGGCAAGCTCGGTGAAAAGCTTCGGGCCGGTTTCGGTCATGTGCCAGCAGTCTTCGAGGCGGATGCCGAATTCACCGGGGATGTAGAGGCCCGGTTCGTCGGAGAAGCACATGCCAGCGGCCAGCGGCGTGGCGTCACCGTGAACGAGGTAGGGCGACTCATGGCCGTCCAAACCGATGCCGTGGCCGGTGCGATGGGGAAGGCCCGGCAGATGGTAGCCGGGGCCCCAGCCTTCTTTTTCATAGTAGGCGCGCACGGCGTCGTCGATGCTGCCCACCGGATTACCAAGCTTGGCGGTAGCCAGGGCGATCTCCTGGCCGCGCTTGACGGTGTCCCATACCTTTCGCTGTTTTGCCGTCGGCTGGCCCACCACCCAGGTACGCGAGATGTCCGACTGATAGCCATGCACCGCGCAGCCCACGTCCATCAGGATCACCGAGCCTTCGTGCAAGGTCTCCGGCTTGTGCGAACCGTGTGGGTAGGCACTGGCCTCGTTGATCAGCACCAGGGCGAACTCCGGCGCACCGCCCAAGGCGACGGTGGCGGCGTTCATCATGCTGGCGATCTCATCGGGGCGCATGCCGGCGCGAACATTGCCATGCACGTAGCGCAGCGCCGCCAGGGTGACGTCGTTGGCGGTTTGCATGAGCGCGAGTTCGGCCGGTGACTTGATCAGGCGAACGGCCTTGACGAGCGCATCGCCGGAAACCACCTGGTAGGCGCCCGCGCTTGCTTCGCGCACGCCGTCGACGATGAACAGCCGCGTGGTGGCTTCGAAGGCGATGGAACCGGAAGTCACGCCGCGGTCGCGAAGCGCGCCCACCAGACGGGCAAACGGGCTCTCGTGTTCGTTCCAGGGCCGCACGTCGCCATGCACTGCCAGGGTCTCCCGGACCGACGGCTCCTCGAAGGCCGGAGTCACCACGACAATGTCACCCCGCGCCGGGATCACGGCGGCGGTCGTACGCTCCGAGCGGTGCCATTGAATGCCGGTGAAATAGTCCAGGCTGGAGCCCGACTCCAGGATCAGGGCGCCGATCTTCTGGTCCACCATCAGCTTCTGCAACTTGGCGATTCGCGCCATGCGCTCTTCGACCGAGATCGGCTTGGCGCCGGTCGTCATGGAGGTCAGGCCGGCGAGTCCATTGGGCGAGGCCGCTGCTGCAGGCGCAGCGTACGCGCGACGACCGGCAAACAGGACACCAGTGGATACGGCAGCGGTGGCGGCTACAGCTCCAGTGAGGAATTCGCGGCGACGCATGGGGGCTCCGGACCGTTAAAAGGTGTCCCGCAGTATGAGGCCGGAATCGGCAACGCGACTACTGGCCAGCTTGTGCCGAATAGCCCTTGCGCTGATACCTCGATATGGTCCAGCGAATGGATACGCCCATACACAATGCTCGTGTTCCAGCTCTATATGCCAGGTCGGGGCGGGACATCATCGATGACAGCCATGATCAGTACGCCGGACAGCTCGACTTCTCAATGGGCTGCGGTACGCCGCCACCGGTATGCATGAGAAAAACGGGCCTGCCCTCCGAATCCGAGCCCTTGTAGAGCCCGTAAAGACTCGCCGACGTGATCGGCTGTGCGATGGGTATGGTGCTTGTTACGTACCGATTGCCTGCTCGCGATGGATAGGCGTAGGTGCGCGCGGCCTGTCCCGCATAGCGACTCAAGCCATTGGCGATCTTGATACGCAGCCCGCTACTGATGGTCTGTAGCTCCTCATTCGTCGCGCGCTTCAGCACCACGCCGGAACCGAGCGGATTGCTTTCATCGATCAGCTGATACGTACCTGCGCCATTGGCGCGTACTTCGTAATAGTGGGGCGAGCGACCTGTCGTCGTGGCAAAGCACCCCACGAAACCGTCCGAGTCCCGATCTTCAATGTGGGTTGCCTGGACATTGGCTCCTTCGCACGGTGAATCCTGGTACGTGACGGCGCCAGCTTTGTTGCATTTGTAGATGTCCGCCCTTGCGCACGCCGGCGCCGCGGAAGCAAGAAGCATGATGAGTGCGAATGAAACCTTGGCGTTTCCCTTGCCAGTCGATAGCGCCACAACTGTCCCCGAAACAGATGTTGGTATGCCGCCCCAAGCGTCTCAGACGATGGGCTCCCCTGAACGACGTCTTGGGCGGGATGGTATCCAATGTCCGTGGCGAGCCGAAATGCCGAACACTGCCTCGGCCGCATGTTCTTTCGGCGCGATGCCCAGGCGAGGTCCCGGCCGATTCCAGTGCCCGCCCTTCTCCCACCTTTTTCGGTTGAAGACTATCTGTCGACAGCCATACCCCCATGGCGCTGCGCACCGGCCAAAGGCCGTGCTAGCTTGATGCCAGGGCACAGTGCGCGGCCGGTGACGACATCGCCCGGGCAGCACTTCAAGGTCGTCGGCAAGGATTGCCCGTGGTTGCGTTAACTCCGACCGACACGAGGGGGCCGCATGGGACACGACAAGACACGTTCGGACGTTACGGTCGGCAACGTGGACTGGGATGATCCTCAGATCAACCATCTCCTGAAGAAGGTCGACGGCTGGAACATCGACCACCGGAGTCACCTGCCGCCAAAGCACGTGCTTATCCGCGTCACCTGCGGATGGAGCGCCAGTGAGGCCAGCAAGCCGGCATTGCTGATATCCGACGGCGACGGCGTCATGGTGCTGGCCACGCGTTTTCCCCTCCCGCACGGCGAAGAAGTGCAGGTGAACAGCGAGGCAGCCGGCACCTCGCGGACACGGTGGGGTGTGGTCATCGAAGAACGCGAGGGCCTGCGCGGCGAAGACCGTGTTGAGGGCGTATTCCTGAACTGGTTGCGCATCCGATTGCGTTAGCTGCAGAGAAGCGAGGCATGCCGGTTGGCGGGCAGGCCTCCAATGGCAGCGTGCCTAAACCGCCTGCGGCGTTGCCAATGCTTCGACGAGCCTGGGGGGATCGGTGCTGACCGCCGCCGACAAGGCGTCCGGCTTGTCGGCATAGAGAAGTACCCAGCGGCGAGGGCAAATCGGTCGCCGGGAGCTTTTCATCTCCACTGAGGTCACCGCTTCGGGCCATAGCTCGACAGCGAGATTGGGGGAGTCGTATCCGCTCGCAAGAACGAACTGGTCGCGGGCAACGCCTTGCTCGGCCATCCATTCGTGTCGTGTCCCCGGGATGACCAGCAGTCTCTTGATGGCAGCTTTCGGCACAACGCCGCTGAGGCGTACGCCGCCACCTATCCAAAGGGCATCACCGCTGACGACATGAGGTAATGCGCACAAAGCACTTTTGACGGCCATCACCCAGCCCAGACCCATCAAGCCCGTGGCAGCGACAACCGCATGAATGAGCAAGGGATGGGACGGGTGAACAAGGGCCACGACGACGAGAGAAAGCGGGACGTCGCCGCACAGTCCAACAAGCAAGAGCGGAACCAGGATGGCGGATACCGGGCCATGCGCGACTGAAAAACGGTCTCCGGCCGGGTAGGTCTCTGCGATCCGTGCGCTGGGTCGCCGCCTGCGCGCGAGGATGGCAGCGCATTCCAGCCAAAGGTTCGGTAAATCGGGGATCGGCTTCAAGGCGGACATCCAGGACATGTTAGACGGCAAGGCGCGCGTGGGGCCAAAGCCGGACATTGGCTATCTTAAGAAAGCACGAGAATCGCCGCCCGGTTGAAGCGAGTGGCTTGGGTGGTCCTCCTCTTTCGACCTGCTGCGGTGGGTGCTCATCGCCTGGTGCGTGATTCACCTGAGGCGCGATGAGGAGCCACGCTGGTGGCTGGCGATTGGCGCTATCGCCGGCCTTGCACTGCAGACCAAATACTCGATCGCGTTTGAGCTTGCCGGCGTACTGGTCGGCATGCAGCTGACCGACGCACGGCGGCATCTGGCAAACGCATGGTTCTGGGCCGGTGGTGGCGTCGCGCTGCTGCGACCATGGCTTGGCTTGATGGCAACGTCGACATGTGTCGGCAGCCTCCTTCGACACCGTCATCGCATCAGGCGGGCGAATGATCGATGACCACCTGGTCACGCCCGTTGGCCTTGGCCTGACGCATCGCCATGTCGGCGCGCGACATCAGGCTGTCGATGCTCTCGTTGGCGCGATTGCAGGGCGCAATGCCGATGCTGATCGTCAACGGCCGATCCGGGCGCTGCACGACGCGCATCGCTTCACGCAGTTGCTCCGCGCGCAGACGTGCGTGCTGGAGATCGGCACCAGGCAGCAGTACGACGAATTCTTCGCCGCCTATGCGTCCGATGAGGTCGGATTCGCGCATCTGCGAGCGCAGGTGCTCGGCGAGCTTGACCAGCACATCGTCGCCAGCCGCATGACCGAAGGTGTCGTTGAGTTGTTTGAAGTGATCGGCATCCAGATACAGCACCGCCGCCGGAATCTTGCGGTCATAGATGTCTTCCAGCGCAAAGCGTGCCAGTTCGAGGAAACGGTTGCGCTGCAGCAGGCCGGTCAGGCCGTCGGTATGGGCCTGCGCCCTCAGCT
The DNA here is from genome assembly GCA_000632805.1 of Dyella jiangningensis. GTDB lineage: Bacteria > Pseudomonadota > Gammaproteobacteria > Xanthomonadales > Rhodanobacteraceae > Dyella > Dyella jiangningensis. The sequence goes on from CP007444.1 coordinate 4,338,247, forward strand.
GCTTTTCCAGGCGGTACTGCTCGTACAGCGTGCGCGTCATGAAGGCGCGTAGCACCGTCGCCACGGAAATGGCGATGGTCATGTAGACGGCGTACTGGAAGATGGGCAGCCCGCTGGTCGCGCCGATCAGCAGCATGGGCAACGGGCCGAGCGCGCAGATGACCATCGCGACGACGAAATCCCAGCGTCCGATCCAGATGACCGACGAGGCCACCGGCAGCAACAGGCCAGGCAGCACCAGCCGCTGGCCTGCCGCCTGTCCGACGCCATTGAGGTTGACGCCGATCTCCAGCACGAACACGCACGACAAGGCCAGCAGGCTGAGTGGTACCGGCCGCTTTTCGCGGCGGGCGGCCAGCGCCAGCAAGGCCAGCGGTAGAGCAGGCGCAAGGCGCAGCAACAGGGGTACCGGCGACGCACTGACGAGTGCTCGTCCACTGGCGGCGAGCAGATAGGCCGCGACGGCCAACAGGGTCAGCGCCTGGATCGCCGGGGCCATGCGCTGCGCCAGGTAGTGCGTGTAGCCGGCCCGATGGCCGGACTCGTTTGCGCCTTGCTCCCTGGCGGGTAGGTCGTTCATGCGGGTTCCGGTGCGCTTCCGTCTGGCGGTTATCGATACCGAGCAAGATGAATGCCATGTGTCGCGAAGCGTGGCCCGGCAGGGACCGCGCCCGCAACCCGTGCCCCGGAAAAGCACCGGCGGCTTACCCGCAGCGGCAGGCAGCGACGCCGAACGGCACCGCCTGCGCAGCGGTGCCGGCGCTTCAGATGGAGCGCATCAACCCGCCATCCACGCGCAGGTTCTGCCCGGTGATGTAGCCGGCGCCGTCGGACACCAGGAAGGCAACCGTCGCGGCAATCTCCTCCGCGGTGCCATAGCGACCGAGCGGCACGGCCTGCCGGCGTTCGTCGGTTTCGGGCAGGGAGTCGATCCAGCCCGGGAGAATGTTGTTGATGCGCACGCCGGCCGGCGCATATTCGTCCGCCACCATCTTGGTGAAGCTCGCCAGGCCCGCGCGCATGACACCCGATGTGGGAAACATCGGGGACGGTTCAAAAGCCCAGGCGGTGGAGATGTTGACGATGGCGCCGCCGCCCTGGGCCGCCATGATGGGCACCACCAGGCGGGTCGGGCGAATCGCGCTTAACAGATAGACGTCCATCGCGCTGTGCCAGTCGTCGTCCGACAGCTCCAGCACCTTGCCGCGCGGGCCATGGCCCGCCGAGTTCACCAGCGCATCGATGCGGCCCCACTGCGCCATGGCGTTGTCCACCAGGCGCTTGAGGTCATCCGGCGACTGGTTGGAGCCGGTGACGCCGATACCGCCCAGCTCCTTGGCCAGCGCTTCGCCCTTGCCGGATGAAGAAAGGATGCCGACGCGATAGCCGTCCTGCGCGAGCCGCCGGGCAGCCGCTGCACCCATGCCCGAGCCACCTGCGGTGATGAGCGCTACTTTTTCTACAGCCATGGCGTGTCCTCGAAAGTGGGGAGTGCTCGCGCATTGATACACCGACGCGGTATCGCCGGGCAAAAGGCCGAGCCATGCGGATGTGGCTCAGAGCAGCACGAAGTCCTTGGGCTCCAGCGGCGGCGGCAGATCCGTGTCGCCCAGCAGCCCGAGCAGGTCGATCTCGATGTTCCGGCTGATCGCATCCAGCGGCAGGTCGTTGGGCAGCAGATCGAAGGGATCCTCGATCTGTTCGCCGATCGCATCCAGCCCGAAGAAGGTATAGGCGATGACGCCCACGACGAGCGGCGTGAACCAGCCGAGCGGGCCGATCAGACAGAACGGCAGCATGAAGCAGTACACGTGCACGGTTCGGTGCAACAGCAGGATGTAGGTGAAGGGGATCGGCGTTCCCTTGATGCGTTCGCAGCCGCCAAGGACATGCGAAAAGCGATCGAGCTCTTCATCCATCCGCGCCAGCAGGATGGCGTCGCCATTCGCGTCGCGGACCGCCTTGGCCAGGTCGCGGCCGAGCTCGTCGAGAATCGCGTTGGGCAAATGGCGAACCTGTTTCAGGCGTTCGCTGGCTTCATGGCCGAGCCAGCGCTCCAGCTCCGCATGCGCGGGCGTGCCGCGCAGGTGATGGCGCAGTGCGTGTACGAAGCCGATCACGCGATAGACAAGCGCGCGTCGTTCGCGGGGATCGAGGTCCGGCAAGAAAGCGCTGGTTTGCCGAACGAGGTTGCGCGCGCAGATCACCAGCTCGCCCCACAACGTGCGCCCTTCCCACCAGCGCTGGTAGGCCACGCTGTTGCGGAATTGCAGGAAGATCGCGAGCGTAAGGCCGAGCAGCGTCAGTGGCGCGGCATTTAAGGTGAAAGCCACCGTGATACCCCGGCGCTCTGCGACCACCACGGCCAGGGAAAGCAGCATGGTGTAGACCACGCGCGGCCAGATGATGGGAACGATGGAACCCTTCAGCGCAAACAGCAGCGTGGTGACGGAATGGGTGGTCTTGTGGGGTCTTACGATCATGCCGGCACGCTCGAAGATGCACCATTATGCGGGCTGCGACTTCTCGCTGCATGCGCCTTGGCCGTCGGGCGAACGAACGCAGGGGACGATCTCCCGCAGCTTTGCTTGCGTCGAAGAAGCTTGCTCCCTCACGACATGGAACCCGCTGCCACGCGGAAGCGACCCGGTCATCCAGGACCTCACCGGTTCCGGTCGAACCAGCGATACTGCACCGCCAGCGTGATGCTCTTGTAGTCGCCGCCGATGCGCGTGACCAGGCCGTTGGATATCGCGACCTTCGCCGACCAACCGGGTGCGATCGGGGCCGAGAAGGTGAGGCCGTAGCGCGCATTGGATTGGCGGTTGCGGTCGTCCACGCCGTTGACGCTCGTCTGTCCGCCCTCGGCGTAACCGACCGCACCGGCGAGCCACATGCCCGGCCCGAAGGTGTAGCCGCCGTAGAGTTGCGCCGTGAAGATGGGATCCTGGCTGCGCCGCCGGCCGCCGTAGTAGTCGTGGTTGGTGGTGAAGAACCATGCTCCGGCGGACGCCTCGAAGAACCAGCGCCCCCAGGGATAGGAAAGCCCGACCTCCGGCTTGAAGGACCATCGGTTCGTGCCGACGTTGACGAGGCGCGTTGGCTCGTACACGCCCGTGGGCGCGGACATGGTGAGGCTCACCCCCAGCGATGGCGTGGAGGGCCGCTTCGCGAACTCCTCGGGCGACATCGCGGGATTGCCGATCAGGTTGAGCGCAAACCGAAGGCGCGCGTCGCCTGCGCCGCCGCGATGGATTTCCGTGGGCGCATCGATCACGTTGCCGCTGAGGTTGGCGCTCATGGCCGGCAGCACGAAGCCCAGCGACGAACTTCGTCCGGCCAGGCTGAAGGTATGCACGTATGCCAGCGCGAGGGTGTTGATGTGCGCCTGCACGTTGGTGACCGGCAGCGATGGATCCGTCGTGACATCGCCGGTGAGGTAGCTGTAGCTGGCACCGACGAAGTTCGTACCCACGGGCGAAGGCGAATAGGTTCGCGGTTCCAGCTCCTGCGCGTGGGCCGTAGCCGCGTCGAACAGCAGCGCAGCGAGGAAGCAGGCGCACAGGTTTGCGCAGCCCGTCAGGCGTCGCATCTGCCGCCACCTCGTTGAACGTCCGGCATCACCTTGTGCATCGCGCGGCATCCGGAGTTCTCAGGCCTTGGAATGCCTTGCACAAGGCGGGCATGCGCGAGGACGTCGAAGGCCGAACGCCGTGCCGGCGTGGGTGATCCGGGCGGTTTCGCGTGCGGCGTCACCGCTCCACGGCATCCGGCACTGCGGAATCCAGTCGATGTGCATGCCCAGCTCCAACGCCGACATTCGTGATCAAAGGATTCGAACAAGGTCTTCGTGATGCGCGGGCATCGCTGCCTGCGTCAGGCGTTTGGCCGTCCACATGCAATGCCGACGGGCGGCACGCGCAGCGTCTTCCGCAGGCGCGTCACTCGTGCACGCCATGCTATCACCACCGATGAGCAGCCCGTCGCCTCGCGGCGTTGCCGATGGTAGGTAAATCTACTTAAGCATGAAGCGACGCATTCCCCCGTAACGCGGCCTATCCGCGAGGGACGCCTCTAGCCCAGCCACATGGGCTCGGCCGACAACTCGTGATGTTCCATCAATGCGCACAGCTGCAGCCACCACCAGCTGCGGTCATCGGGCGCCACCGACGACAGCGGATCGAGCAATTCCTCCTGCATGGCCCGCCATAGCGCGGCGTCTGCCGTCCTGGCATTGCGCATGGCCGTCATGCGCTTGTCCAGCGCCATGAAGCGGGCCTGCAACTCTTCGCGCGAGAGGTACATCGTCCGTTGTTTCCTGCGAGGCGAATGCGGGAAACGTTAGGCAGGTGCGATGGTGAAGATGGAGTGTCTTGAGTCACGCCATGTCGAAAGGCACAAGGACCATCGACCTATGTGGCGTACGCCAGGGTGCCGAAGCAAGAGGCCGGCAAGCTGCCGCTTCGGCCGCTCGGTCGCGAGGCAATGGTAGAGTCCATGGCCATGTCCTTTCCCCAGCCTGACCCGCCGCCACAGCATGCCGCGGACTTCGCCTTGCGCGAAGTCACCAAGCACTACAACGGCGTCAATGCCCTAAGGAACGTCAGCCTTTCGTTCTCGGCGGGAAGCACCACAGCATTGATAGGCGGCAGCGGCGCGGGCAAGTCCACCGTGCTTCGCCTCTTGCTGGGGCTGGACTGGCCCGATGCCGGCACGGTCACCGCGTGGGGCGAAGCCCTCCAACGCGACCGCCTGCTCGCACTGCGCCAACGCGTCGGTTATGTGATCCAGGAAGGTGGCCTGTTTCCGCACCTCACGGCCCTGGGCAACCTGGCGCTGCAACCCCGCTACCTCGGCTGGGACGCCGAGCGCATCCGCCGGCGCGCGCACGAACTGGCTGAGCTCGCTCGCCTCCCGACCGATGCTTTGGCGCGCTACCCAGCGGAACTGTCCGGCGGGCAGCGCCAGCGCGTAGCCTTGATGCGCGGCCTGATGGCCGATCCGGATGCTCTGCTGCTCGATGAGCCCCTCGGCGCGCTCGACCCCATCGTGCGCCACGAGCTGCAGGACGAGCTGAAGCGCATCTTCAGCGAACTCGGCAAGACGGTGATCGTGGTGACGCACGACCTCGCCGAAGCGGCATGGTTCGCCGACCGGCTGGTGCTGTTGCGCGATGGACGCGTCGTGCAGGACGGCCGCTACGAAGACCTTCGCGACCGGCCCGCGGATGATTTCGTCAGCGCGTTCACCCACGCGCAGCGCGCGCTGCCGGGCGGTGCCGCATGAAACGCCTGTTCTGGATGTGCCTGATGCTGATGCCGGCGCTTGGCATGACCCAGCCACTGCGGGTGGGATCCAAGCAATTCACGGAGTCGGTGATCCTCGCCGAACTTGCGCGTGGCGAAGCGCAGCGCGCCGGCATCGAGGTAGAACATCGGCGCGAGCTCGGCGGCACGGCGATCCTGTGGAGCGCGCTGCAACATGGCGACATCGACGCCTATCCCGAATACACCGGCACCCTTACCCAGGAGTTGCTGAAGGGCATGGCGCCCGACGCCGGCATCGATGCGTTGCGCGCGCGCCTGGCTTCGATGGGCATCGGCATCACCGATTCGCTGGGCTTCGACGACAACTACGCCATCGGCATGCGCGAGCAACGCGCCGAACAACTGGGCATCCGGCGCATCAGCGATCTGGTCGCCCATCCGCAGCTGCGCCTGGGCTTTTCCAACGAATTCATGGATCGCGGCGATGGCTGGCCTGGCCTGCGACAACGCTACGGCTTGTCGTCGACGCAGGTGAAAGGCCTGGATCACGCATTGTCCTACCGCGCGCTGGCCAGCGGTGCGGTGGATGCCACCGATCTCTACAGCACCGACGCGGAGATTGCCTACTACCATCTGCGCGTACTGCAGGACGATCGGCACTACTTCCCGCGATACCAGGCGGTGTTCCTGTATCGACTGGCGCTGGAACGGCAAGCGCCTGCGTTCGTAACGGCGCTGAAGCGACTGACGGGACAGATCGACGAACCCGCGATGCGGCGCATGAATGCGCAGGCCAAGCTCGAAGGCCAGCGCGAAGCGGATATCGCCGCGCGCTTTCTTGGTGTTCCCGTGGATGGTCACGAGGACGGTTTCTGGCAGCGCCTGCTGCATCGCACGGGCGAACATGTCAGCCTCGCCGCGGCCTCGCTCGGGCTCGCCGTGCTGTTCGCCATCCCGCTTGGCATCGTGGCGGCGCGCTGGCGTCGCCTGGGCCAACTGGTGATCGGACTCACCGGCATACTGCAGACGGTGCCTTCGCTGGCGATGTTCGTCTTCATGATCCCGCTGTTCGGCATCGGCGCGTGGCCGGCCCTCGCGGCGTTGTTTCTCTACAGCCTGCTGCCGATCGTGCGAAACACGCATGCAGGACTGCTCGATATCCCGCCGGAGCTGCGCGAGTCCGCGGCGGCGCTGGGGCTGCCATGGCGCACGCGATTGACGCGGGTAGAGCTGCCGCTGGCGACGCGGTCGATCCTCGCCGGCATCAAGACCGCTTCGGTGATCAACGTCGGCACGGCCACGCTGGCTGCGCTGATCGGTGCCGGCGGCTACGGCCAACCCATCCTCACCGGCATCCGCCTCAACGATGTCGGCCTGATTCTCGAGGGCGCGGTTCCCGCGGCCGTGCTGGCCATGCTCGTGCAATGGCTGTTCGAGGGCATCGAGCGATGGCTGACGCCGCGCGGCCTGCGCATTGCCGCGCGCGAATAGACGCTGCCTGGCGACGACAGGCGAACCTCGCGGCGCGGTCAGGTCTGCGTCGCTGGTCGAACCTTGCGGCGTCTGTCGCCAGGCTGTCGCCGGGCCAGCGCGCCCATGGCACGCCCCGAACGACCCGCTACCCGCTAAAATGTCGCCGTTCGGGTGTCCCGGCTTGGCCGGGATGAAACGGGAAGCCGGTTGAAATCCGGCACTGCCCCCGCAACGGTAAGCGAGTCAAACCACGGGCGAAACGCCACTGTGCCAAGGCACGGGAAGGCGCCCGCGGTTGCATGCAGACGCATGGCGCTCGCGAGTCCGGAGACCGGCCCGATCAGACAGACCCGCCATCACGGCGGGTTTCAGCGCGCGGCTCGCGGTGGGCGAGGCCGGACGTCTGCATGGCCGTTGGCCTGCCGCCGTTCCTCACTCCACCCGTGTCGTGCATCCAACGTCGGGACGCGCGTGTGGGCGCGTCCGCAAGGAACATGCATGAAGAAGACCCTGCTCGCGGCATCGCTGCTCTCCGCCACGATGGCCGTCCAGGCGGCCGATGCGGACCAGGCGACGTCGCTGTCGTCCGTGATCGTCACCGCCACGCGCACGTCCATCACCACCGACGAGGCGCTCTCCTCGGTGAGCGTGATCACCCGCGCCGATATAGATCGGCTGCAGCCGGCCTCGGTGCGCGACCTGCTGGTGGGTCTGCCGGGCGTAGCGTTCACGCAGGCCGGCGGGGAGGGTCAGTTGAGCACGCTGTTCCTGCGCGGCACCAACTCCACGCACGTGCTGGTGCTGATTGACGGCGTGCGTATCGGCGCGGTGGGCGCGGGCCTGCCGGCGTTCGAGCAGATTCCGGTGGACCAGATCGAGCGCATCGAGCTGGTGCGCGGCCCACGCTCCAGCCTGTACGGCGCCGACGCCATGGGCGGCGTGATCCAGATCTTCACCCGCCACGGCGCGCAGGACGGCAAGCTCGATCCCTCGCTCAGCGTGTCCACCGGCAGCCGCAGCTATATGGATGGCCATGCAGGCCTCTCCGGCGGCGACTCGCATGCATGGTTCAACGCCGGCCTCGGCGGCCAGTACACCGCCGGCATCAATGCGTGCCGCGTCGGCGCAGCCGAACTGGGCGTGGCCTGCTTCGCCGACCAGCCCGATCACGACGCCTATCGCAACTGGAACGGCATGGCCAACGGCGGCTATCGCTGGGACAACGGCACCGAACTCGCCGCCACCTGGCTGCGCAGCAAGAACTTCGTGGAATACGACGGCAGCCCGTATGGCGGCAACCAGGCGGTGAACCAGCAGCAGGTGGCCGGCGCACGCCTCAGCTTCGTGCCGCTGGACGCGTGGAAGGTCACACTCAACGCGGGCCAGAGTCGCGACGACAACGCCACCTATTTCCAGGGCGAGTACAGCGACCTGTTCACGCCGCTCACGTATGTCCCGCGCACGCCGGTGGGACACACGTATTCGCGCCGCAACCAGGCGTCGTGGCAGAACGACATCACGCTCGATGCCAACCAGCTGCTGACGGCCGGCGTGGATTACCAGCAGGAACACATCGACAGCGACACCGGCTACCTCAAGAGCACGCGCGAGGACACCGGCGTCTACGCGCAGTACATGGGCACGTTCGGGCGCAACGAAGTGCAGCTGTCCGCACGTCATGACCACAACGGCCAGTTCGGCAACCACAACACCGGTTCGGCGGCCTGGGGTTATGCGTTCGACCACGGCCTGCGCCTGTCGGCGAGCTACGGCACCGCGTTCCACGCGCCCACCTTCAACGACATCTACTACCCGTTCGGTCTGGGCAACCCCGATCTCAAACCGGAGAAGTCGCGCTCGGGCGAGCTCGGCCTCAGCCAGGCGCAGGGTACGTGGAACTGGGCGGTGAACGCCTACCAGACCACCATCACCGACCTGATCACGCTGGACGAAAACTTCGTGCCGCAGAACATCAGCCAGGCGCGCATCCGCGGCCTGGAAGGCCAGTTCGGCATCAACCTGGAAGGCTGGCAGGTGCAGAGCTACCTGACCCTGATGCAGCCGAAGAACCGCGAAGGCGCCTATGACGGCAACCTGCTGCCGCGTCGTCCCAAGCAGACGGCACGCGTGGACGTGGACCGCAGCTTTGGCGCCTTTGGCATCGGCGCGACGTTCTTCGCTTCGGGCAAGGCGTATGACGACCAGGCCAACCTGCATCGCCTCGGCGGCTACGCCACCACCGATCTGCGTGCCAGCTACGAGTTCATGCCTGGCTGGCGCGTCGAAGCCAAGCTGGCGAACGCGTTCGATCGGAGCTACGAGACGGCGTATTACTTCAACCAGCCCGGCCGCACGTGGTTCCTCACCTTGCGGTACAGCCCGGCAACGCGCTGAGATTCCAATCGACGAAACCTTCACCGCCGTCCCATGCCCGCTGGGACGGCGATGAAGATCGAACACGCGGCGAGGCCGACTAACGGCACATCCATCGCGGCGCGTTTGCGGGCATAAAGTCGCGTGAGGTGAGCCGCCGGGTGCGCCTCGCACCGAGGCGCGGCGGGGGCGCGCCGCCATCGATGGTTCCTGGAGCCTGTGAACCTTTTCGCGCCACTGATACGCCGACCCATCGGCACTTCCGTGCTGGCGATCGGCCTTGCGCTCGCCGGCATCTGGGCCTACCTGTTGCTGGGCGTGGCCGCACTGCCGCAGCTCGAATTTCCCGGCATGGTGGTGTACGTGGAGATGCCCGGCGCGAACGCGCAGACCATGGCGTCCACCGTGGCCGCACCGCTGGAGCGCCATCTCGGGCGCATTCCCGGCATCAAGGAGATGCACTCGGAGAGCAACGAAGGCTCCACGTCAGTTCGCATCATCTTCAACTTCGGCAACAACACCGACAAGCTCGCGCGCGACGTGCAGGCGGCGATCAACGCGAGCACGGCCGACCTGCCGATCGCGAGCATGCCGTCGCTGCCGCGCTACTTCAAGTTCAACACCGCGAACATCCCGGTGCTATTGCTGTCGCTGACGTCGAAGACGCTGCCGCCCGACAAGCTCTACGATCTCGCCGATACGCTGATCAATCCAGCCATCGCTCAGATTCCCGGCGTGGCGCAGGTGCGCGTGATCGGCGGACGACCGCGTGCGGTGCGGGTGGAACTCAATACCGCCGCGCTCGCCAGCAAGGGTCTCACCGCCAATGACGTGGCGAACGCGCTGCGCGCCGCCAACGTCACCTCGCCCCAGGGCATCCTCACGGACGGGCGCACGCAAATGACGGTCTCGGCGACCGACGCCCTGCATGATCCGGACGAGTTCGCCAAGCTGCTGATCGCCACGCGCAACGGTGCGCCGGTGCGCCTGTCGGACGTGGCGCGCGTCACCAGCGGCCAGCAGGACGAATACCAGGCCGCGTGGTTCAACGACCAGCGAGCCGTGGCGCTGCGCATCAGCAAGCGTCCCGAGGCCAACGCCGTTGCCACCGCCGACGCGGTGCGCGCCAAGCTGCCGCAGATGCGTGCGTGGCTCCCGGCGGACATCACCATGACGCCGATCTTCGACCTCACGCAGACCACGAAGTCGGCGCTGCACGAAGTGGAAGTGGCGCTGCTGCTGAGCGTGGTGATGGTGGCCGCGGTGATGCTGGTGTTCCTGCGGCGTATCGGCCCCACGCTCATCGCGATGCTCAGCATCCCGCTGTCGCTGGCCGGCGCGTTCGTGGTGATGTGGTCGCTGGGTTACACCCTCAACACGCTGTCGCTGGTGGCGCTGGTGCTGTGCATCGGCTTCGTGGTGGACGACGCCATTGTGGTGATCGAGAACATCGTGCGCCACATGGAACACGGCTCGCCGCCGCTCGACGCGGCCATGGAGGGCGTGAAGGAAATCGGCTTCACCGTTGTCTCCATCACGCTGTCGCTGATCGCCGTGTTCGCTCCGCTGCTGTTCGGCAACAACCAGTTCACCCTGTTGCTGCGGGAGTTCTCGGTGACGCTGACCGCGGCGGTGGTGATCTCGGCGCTGATCTCGCTGTCGCTCACGCCCGCACTGTGCGGCCGCTATCTCAGCCTGGCGAACGCCGGTGGACGCGAGCCCAACCGCATGGAACGCGCGCTAGAGCGTTTCGACCGCGGCCTGCACCGCATCTACGAGCGTGCGCTGGACTGGGCCATGCATCATCGCCGGCTGATGCGCTGGCAACCGCTCATCCTGCTGGGACTGACCATCGGCATGGCGATTGGAGTAGTGAAGCTGTTCGGCTTCAATTTCATGCCGCAGGAAGACATCGGCATGATCCAGGGCGATATCCGCGCCGATGCCAACATCTCGCCCACCTTGATGGCCAAGCGTGCGCAGCGCGCGGCGGCGATCATGCGGGAGGATCCCGCGGTGCTCGACGTCACCACGTTTCTCGGCAGTGATCGCGCGGGCGGTGCTGTGGGCAACCAAGCCACCATGTTCGTGGACCTCAAGCCGCGCGGGCACGGGCCGGGCGAGCGGCCCGACGCACTCAAGGACGTGATCACCCGCCTCAACAAGGCGTACGCGAAGTTGCCCGAGCTGCGTGTGTCGCTCAATGCCATCGGCTTCTTCAACGACAACAACGACAGCGATCGCGGCAGCCAGAGCTTCGAGCTGGTGAGCAGCAACATGGGCGTGGACCTGCAGCCGCTCGCGCTGCAGGTGACGAAGCTCATGCGCCAGCACAAGGAATTCCACGACGTCAGCAGCGACTACGACGACATCGACAAGCAGCAGTTGCTCACCGTGGACCGCGCCGCGGCGGGCCGCCTGCACCTGAGCATGGGACAGGTGGATTCGGCGCTGTACAACGCGTTCGGCCAGCGCCAGGTGTCGATCATCTATTCCAACATCAACCAGTACTGGGTGGTGCTGACCTCGTCCGCCGAACGCTCACTGAGCCCCGACACGCTGCTCAACACCTACGTGCGCGGGGACAAGGGCAACATGGTGCCGCTCTCGGCCGTGGCGCATATCCAGCCGCAGGTGACGCCGTCGTTCGTGATCCACACCAACCAGCTCGAAGCGGCCAAGATCTACTACAACATCGACCCCGGCTTTCCGCAGGACAAGGCGATGGATCTGATTGAGCAGATCGTTGCCGGCGCACGCCTGCCGGCCGGCGTGCAGATCGGCTATTCGGGCAGCGCGCAGAACCTCCAGGAAACGCGCTCCAACGCCAACGTGCTGCTAATCGGCTCGATCCTGGCGATGTACATCGTGCTGGGCATCCTCTACGAGAGCCTCGGCCATCCGTTGACCATCCTCTCCACGCTGCCCGCCGCTGGCGCAGGCGCTTTCCTCGCCATGCTCGCCACCGGCACGCCGATGTCGCTGATGGCGATCATCGCGATCTTGATGTTGATCGGCATCGTGAAGAAGAACGCGATTCTGATGGTGGATTTCGCGCTGGTGGCGCAACGCGAACGCGGATTGTCGCCGCCGGATGCGATTCGCGAGGCGGCCTTGGTGCGCTTTCGTCCGATCACCATGACCACGCTGGTGGCGATGGGTGCTGCCTTGCCGCTGGCGATCGGCTTCGGCGTCGGCTCGGAAATGCGCCAGCCGCTGGGTGTCGCCATCGTCGGCGGCCTCCTGGTGTCGCAGTTGCTGACGTTGCTGAGTACGCCCGCGATTTATCTGTGGAACCACGATCGCAAGGTTCGCAAGGAGGCGCGTCGTGCCAAGCGCGCGGCGAAGCGGGCGTTGAAGGCGCAGACGGCCGCGGGTTAAGCCCCGCTAATGTGGGAGCGCACCCTGTGCGCGACGGCCTTTCGCGCCGGTCTTCATCCCTGGTGTTTTTGTTCGTGCAGTTCTCGGTGGCTTAGTTGTCGTGTATTCGCGATTTGGCTCGCCTGCGACCGAAGGGAGTCCCTGTGGGACGGCGGGCTTCCGTCCTTCTGCCGAAGGCCGGGTCACTTTCTCTTGCGTGCCCAAGAGAAAGTAACCAAAGAGAAAGGCACCCCGCGTGGCGCTGTCCGGGCTTCGCCCAGCCAGTCCGTGAGGGGCGGCCGGGCTTTTCGACCGGGCTCCTGCCCGGACGCAAAGTGCCCGACATCCATGTCGGGCACCCCTGCGGGGTCTGATCGTCCACCCCTCACCGCCACACAGGGGCTGGGTGAAGGCTCGTGCCGCGAAGCGGCACATCGCGTCGCGGAGCTGATGGCCGCGCTCGCTCGTTGTGGGAGCGCACCCAGTGCGCGACCGCGGACTGGCATGGTTGCCTCAGTTGGCGGTGGTCGCGACGACGCTAGGCGGGGTACGCCGCAATGCCGCGGTCGCGCACTGGGTGCGCTCCTACAGAGGTAGGCAAGGTTTTCGCGAGCACCCGCCCCTCACCCCAGTCCTCTCCCCGGAGGGGAGAGGGACAAAGCGCGGCACCTATGGCTTTCCTCACAATCCAACGAAATTGCTTTAAGCCCTCTTCGTATCGGCGCGTTGCGGTGTAGCGGCTTCGTCTGAGGTAGTAACGAGCGCATCCTGGCTGGCCTCGGTCCTCAGGCTCTATTCCTCATATCGCTACGAGCCTTGGCTCTAAAGGCCATTTTCTTTGGGTTACTTTTCTTTTGGGCCAGCAAAAGAAAAGTGACTCGGCGGCCGGCAGGACGTCGAAACGCCCGCTGCGTAAGCGGCAACCTGGCGATATCGCCACAACCGAAGACCGATAGAACTGGATGACCGGCTTTCGGCTGTTGTAAAGCGCCTCCGGCCTTCGCCGGGATGACCAACGTTCAAGACCGCAGCGAAAGGATGTCGCGCACAAGGTGCGCTCCTACAGTGGGGAGTGCGCAGCGCGAGAGAGCCCAGCGCCCACGGTCCCCAAAAACCGAGAAAACCCCGCCCCCATGCCTTTCGGCACGGACCGACTTCAGGCACATTCTTCCGACCCGCCCCCGCAGTCCAATATGGAAGCATGACGGCCCCTTACGCCCGCCTTGCGCGGAACGTATGCCTTGGCTGCTGGTCTGCCAGGGTGGCGGGTGAGCGCGGCCCCTTACCGGTACGGAAACCTCAGTGAATATCTTCGCTCCGTTGATCAAACGCCCTGTGGGCACCTCGCTGCTGGCGCTGGGATTGCTGCTGGCTGGCGTCTTTGCCTACCGATTGCTGGGTGTGGCGGCGTTGCCGTCGCTGGAATTCCCGGGCGTTTACATCGTGGCGCAGATGCCCGGCGCGAGTGCGCAGACCATGGCGTCCACCGTGCTGGCGCCGCTGGAGCGCCATATCGGCCGCATTCCCGGCATCGATGACATGTACGGCAACGCCAGCGAGGGCAGCGCGTCGATCCAGGTGCGTTTCACCTTCGACCGTACCGCCGACAAGGCGGCGCGCGACGTACAGGCGGCGATCAATGCGGCCCAGGCCGATTTGCCGGTGATGCCGAGCCCGCCGCAGTACTTCAAGTTCGATACCTCGCAGTTCCCCATCCTGCTGGTATCGCTGACGTCCACCGGCCTTCCGCAGGACAAGCTCTACGATCTCACCGATACGCTGCTGAAGCCCGCCGTGGCGCAGATTCCGGGCGTCGCGCAGGTGCAGGTGTTCGGTGGCACGCCGCATGCCGTGCGCGTGGAGCTGGATATCAACGCGCTCGCCGCGAAGGGTCTCACGGCAAACGACGTACGCAACGCGCTGGTCGCGGCCAACGTGACGTCGCCGCAGGGCATTCTCACTGACGGCCAGACGCAGATGACCGTCACGGCCAACGATGGCCTCACCGAAGCGTCCGACTTCGCCAACTTGCTCGTCGCCACCAAGAAAGGCGCGCCGGTGCGCCTGTCCGACGTGGCCAAGGTGACCAGCGGCCAGCAGGACATCTACCAAGGCGCCTGGTTCAACAGCCAGAGCACGGTGGCGATGCAGATCAGCAAGCGCCCCGAGGCGAATGCGGTCGAGACGGTGGACGAGATCCGCAAGCGCCTGCCCGAACTGCGCGCGTGGATGCCGGCCGACGTGCAGATCACGCCGATCTTCGATCTCACCCAGACCACCAAGTCGGCGCTGCATGAAGTCCAGGTCGCGCTGCTGATCAGTATCGTGATGGTGGTGATGGTGATGCTGGTGTTCCTGCGCCGCCTGCGCCCCACACTGATCGCGTCGCTCAGCGTGCCGCTGTCGCTGGCCGGCGCCTTCGTGGTGATGTTGACGCTGGGTTACACCCTCAACACGCTGTCGCTGGTGGCGCTGGTGCTGTGCATCGGCTTCGTGGTCGACGATGCCATCGTGGTGATCGAGAACATCGTGCGCCACATGGAGAAGGGCACGCCGCCACTAGAGGCGGCGCTGATCGGCGTGCGCGAGATCGGCTTCACCGTGGTCTCCATCACGCTGTCGCTGGTGGCGGTGTTCGCGCCGCTGCTGTTCGGCAACAACATGCTGATCATGCTGCTGCGCGAGTTCTCGGTGACGCTCGCCGTGGCGGTGGTGATCTCGGCCATCGTCTCGCTCACCCTTACGCCTGCGCTGTGCGGCCGCCTCCTCAAGCACGAAGAACCAGGCGAGCACGTGCCTGGGCGGTTCGAGGCAGCGTTGGAGCGCTTCGACCGCGGCTTCCACCGCGCCTATGAGCGTGCGCTGGACTGGGCCATGCATCATCGCCGCCTGATGCGCTGGCAGCCGTTGCTGTTGCTGTTCCTCACGTTTGCGCTCGGCTGGGGCGTCGTGGCCACGGCTGGCGGCAACTTCATGCCGGAAGAAGATATCGGCATGGTCCAGGCCGACATACGCGCCGACGCAAACATCTCGCCGACCATGATGGCCACGCAGGTGCAGCGCGTCTCCAAGATCATGCAGGACGACCCTGCGGTGCTCGACGTACTCACCATTCTTGGCGGCAACGATAGCAACGGCGCCGTGGGCAACATGGGCACCATGTTCGTCGACCTGAAGCCGCGCGGCAGCGGTCCGAACGACCGCCATGATCCGGTGAAGGTGGTGGTCGATCGCCTGTCCAAGCAGTACAACGCCATGCCCGGCGTCCGCGTGTCGCTGAGCCCGATGCAGTTCCTCGGCGGCGGCGGCAGCGGAGACAAAGGCGCGCAGTACGAATTCCAGCTGATCGGCACCAACGGCGAAGACCTGCAGCCGTGGACGCTGAAAATGGTGCAACAGTTGCGCAAGACGAAGGAAATGCGCGACGTCGGCAGCAACTTCGACCTGGTCGGCAAGCAGCAGATGCTGAAGGTGGATCGCGAATCGGCCAGCCGCCTGCTGGTGAGCATGGGCGATGTCGACACCGCGCTGCTCAACTCCTTCGGCCAGCGCCAGGTGTCGGTGATCTATTCGGACATCAACCAGTACTGGGTGGTGCTCACCTCCAGTTCGGCCACGTCGTTGAGCCCGGATGCGCTACTCAACATCCGCGTGCGCAACGCGAAGGGCGAGATGATTCCACTGTCTGCGCTGGCGCATATCGAGCCGAACATGAGCCCGATGCGCATCCGCCATCACAACCAGCTGGAAGCATCGACCATCACCTACAACCTGGCGAAGGACGTCACCCAGGATATCGGCGTGAAGCTGGTGGAAAACGCCGGCATCGCGGTTGGCCTGCCCGAAGGCGTGCGCATCGAATTCACCGGCCAGAACCAGCGCCTGCAACAGGCCAAGTCGAACGGCATGGTGCTGCTGATCGGCGCGATCGTGGCGATGTACATCGTGCTGGGCATTCTCTACGAGAGCCTCGGCCACCCGCTCACGATTCTCTCCACGCTGCCGGCTGCGGGCATGGGCGCGTTCCTCGCCATGCTGGTGACGCAGACGCAGCTCACGCTGATGGCGATCATCGCGATCCTGATGTTGATCGGCATCGTGAAGAAGAACGCGATCCTGATGGTGGATTTCGCGTTGGTCGCGCAACGCGAACGCGGATTGTCGCCGCCGGATGCGATTCGCGAGGCGGCCTTGGTGCGCTTCCGCCCGATCACCATGACCACCTTGGTAGCGATGGGCGCGGCGCTACCGCTGGCCATTGGGTTTGGCGTCGGCTCGGAGATGCGTCAGCCGCTGGGCGTGGCCATCGTCGGTGGCCTGTTGGTGTCGCAGCTACTGACATTGCTTAGCACGCCGGCGATCTATCTGTGGAACCACGACCGGAAGGTTCGCAAGGAAGCGCGACGCGCCAAGCGTGCGGCGAAGCGGGCACTGAAGGCGCAGACGGCGGCGGGTTAAGCCCCGCTATTGTGGGAGCGCACCCTGTGCGCGACAGCCTTTTGCCACGGTCCTCACTCCCCGTCATCCCGGCGCAGGCCGGGAACCAGTAGCGTCAGTCTTTGGTTGTAATGATGTCGCGACCTGGCTCGCCTGCCGCAGGCTTCCGTCCTTCCGCCGAAGGCCGGGTCACTTTTCTTTGCTTGCTCAAAGAAAAGTAACCAAAAGAAAGAGCACCCCGCGTGGCGCTGTCCGGGCTGCGCCCAGCCAGTCCGTGAGGGGCGGCCGGGCTTTTCGACCGGGCTCCTGCCCGGACGAAAAGTGCCCGACGTCCTGTCGGGCACCCCTGTGGGGCCTCATCGTCCACCCCTCACCGCCACACAGGGGTTGTTCGTAGGCTCGTGCCGCTTCGCGGCACATCGCGTCGCGGAGCTGATGGCCGCGCTCGCCCGTTGTGGGAGCGCACCCAGTACGCGACCGCGGACTTGCATGGTTGCCTCGGTCGGCGATTGCCGTAATGAGGTACGCCGTCACGCTGCGGTCGCGCACTGGGTGCGCTCCTACAGAGGTAGGCAAGGCTATCGCGAGCACCCGCCCCTCACCCCAGCCCTCTCCCCGGAGGGGAGAGGGAGAAAGTACGGTGCCTATGGATTCCCTCGCGACCCAACGAAGTTGCTTTAAGTCCTCTTCGCTATGGCGCGTTGCGGTGTAGGGGCGCCGTGTGAGGTAGTAACGAGCGTATCCCGGCTGGCCTCAGTCGACCGACGCTTCTATCCCACGTACTGCTATGAGCCTTGGCTCTGAGGCCATTTTCTTTGGGTTACTTTTCTTTTGGGCCAGCAAAAGAAAAGTGACTCGGCGGCCGGCAGGACGTCGAAACGCCCGCTGCGTAAGCGGCCCGTCGGCGGTATCGCAACAGTCGAAGACGATCGCGACTGGATGACCAGCCTTTGGCTGTTGAAAAGCGACTCCAGCCTCCGCCGGGAAGGCGAGCGGTCAAGGCCGCAGCGAAAGGCTGTCGCGCACAAGGTGCGCTCCCACAGAACGACAGCAGCGTGAAGACCGGCGCGAAAGGCTGTCGCGCACAGGGTGCGCTCCCACAGAGGAGAATGCGTCGCGCGAGTCCCAGCCACAATCACCAAACGCAGCGCGCAACCACCTAGTCCTTGGGACTCGTGCACGCCGCATACCTTTTCCCCTCCACCTGCACCACCTGACGCGCCCCCACACTCACACTCGCCGTGTAATGCTCCGGTGAATCGAAATCGACGCGCCCACGTGCCCCGGGCGCCGCGAGTCCAGGACAACTCAAGGTCCACGCCAACGCGGTGCTGCTCCGATGCTGGGTGCTGCGTTCGCACTGCGCATAGCCGGGCACCGGAAGGTCGGCGAATTCCACCCAGGGATCCGGCCCCTCGTCCACGCAGTGCCAATGTTCCTGCGGCACACCGGCACGGCCATGCTCGACCACGCGCGTGACGATCTTCCACAACCCAGGCATGGCCTGAAAATCGCCCGGATCGGCATGACCGGGCTCGCCGATCAGTGCTGCGGCGAGCAGCACCAGCAACGCAAGGGCACGCGCAATGGCGTGCCCGCGTGAGCCTGGCTGGCGAAACGATTGCATGGCGGCAACGCTCCCAATGACGGAAGACCCCGCCTGCCGGTGCAGGCGGGGTCTGGACCTATTCCATCAGTCCTGTGTTTCAGTCGCTGCTACGTAACCGTGACCATGGCGATCGAAGTCGAACATGTTCATCAAGTTGCCGATGGCCGGCGCATTGAGCGGAACGTAAGGATTGTTCGGCAGGGCGACCGGATTCGGCAGGTTGTCGCGGCTGCGGTTGGAGATGGTTTCGTGCAGACCCCAGTTCGCTTCCACGAATTTGTCGAAGGAGACATGGTCGTAGTACGTGTGCACCACGCGACCGCCTTCGGAGAAGCGCGACACGACCAGCAGCGGGATGCGCGTGCCGTCGCCGAAGAAGTCGACCGGCTGGATGTAACCGGAGTCGTAGTAGCCACCGCCCTCATCGAAGGTGACCATGATGACGGTGTCGTCCCACACCTTCGGGTTGGCCTTGGCCATCTCCACGATCTTCTTCACGTAGCCTTCGAACAGATCCAGCTTGGACGAAGCCGGATGGCCATCCAGGATGCCGTCGGGCTTGGCGATCGAGACTGCGGGCAGGGTGTCGTTCTGGATGTCGTTGTAGAGGTCGTTGATGTCCTGGTTGTTCGCGCGCAGCTTCGGATCGGTCATGACCTGCGTGGAATAGAGGAACGGGTTGCAGATGTTGCAGAACGTGCCGGCTTCGCCGTTCTCCTTGCCGCCCGCCCAGCCTTCGCCGTAGTACTTCCAGGTGACGTGGTGGCGCGTGAGCAGCAATGCGAGGTTGTCCTGGCGCGTCGGCGGCATGGTGAACTGGTCGGCGCCCAGCGGTGCGGGCGTGCCGTCACCCAGATAGCCCGGGTTGTAGTTGTTCACGAGGTAGTAGGCGTTGCGCTTGCAATCCGTGCCGTGGAACGTGCGATACGGCAGCGACTTCAGATAGTCCTTTACCGCCGCCACGCCCGGCTGCGAATCGTCGGCGCAATTGACGTAGGAACCGCCGCTGTAGCCGTCCTGCACATACCAGTTGTTGGTGCCGGCCTGCGCATCCGGATTCTCGATCTGGTTGCTCGGCGGCGTGGCCGGATTGCCATTGGCGTCGGCGTAGTAAACGAGATCGCCGAAACCCAGCATGATGTGGTTGGCGCCCGTGCCGCCCATCACCGACTGGTGGAAGTTGTCGCTGAGCGCGTACGTGCGCGCCAGCTCGGCGAAGTAGGGCGCGTCGCCCTGCGCCATGTTGAGGAACTGCATTGCGGTGGAACCTTCGCCAGTGGTCTGCTCGGTGAAGTTCGCCGGCAGCGGCTTGCCGTTGCTGCCCGCGCCGATGGTGGTTTCCACCCACGGGAAGAGGTCGTTGCGGCAACCGCTGGGGTTCTTCGCGGTGGCGGCGTGCACGTCGCAGTCGAGCTGCTGCCACATCTGGAAGAAGCGGTGCACCGGGCTGTTGGCATAGTCGTCGTAGTTGAGCGAGGCATGCATGTCGACTGGTGCGTTTGCCAGCAGCGGGGGAAAGCGCGTATCGATCACCTTGTTGGGCAGTCCGGTGCCGCCGTTGGCGAGCTCGCTGTAGGCGTCATCGGGAAGCGCCGGTTCCACCGCCTGCGCCTGCGCCGCGGAAGAGAACGGCGCCTGCGTCGGCGCACCGCCCGTGTTCATCGCCGGCAAGGTCATGTAGGCCGTGGTGTGCTTGGGCGCAAGCGCGAACTTGCCCGTGCTGCTTGCCTGCCACTGCTGCGCGGCGGCCACGTTCGGGCCGGGCGTGCCATCCGCGTTGACGATGCCTTCGGAGAGCAGGTTGTGCACGCTCTGGCCCTTGGGCGGCATATATGTGGCATAGACGTGATCGAACGTGCGGTTCTCGCCGATCAGCAGGATGACGTGCTTGATCGGCGTGGTGGTGCGATTGCTGCGGTCGTCGCCATTGCCCGGCTTGTGCAGCACGGTGATGCCGCCGGGCAGACCCGCACGGTTACCCGTGGCGGCCGCCGGTACCTTGTCTCGGAAGTTGGCGTCCTGATCCGTGTTGCTGGTCTGTGCGCTGACGACACCGGCGAGGCCGGCGGCGAGAGTGCCGATAAGAAACGGCAAGTACCGCTTGCGGACATGCGTCATGAACATGACTTCGATCTCCTGCAGTCGCCCTAGTAGGACTGCGCGAGTGATCCCCCTGCTACAGCCGCCGCACGCAACGTGGCGCACGCCGGCCGGCCGGGAGTCTGGTCCGCATGCATGACGATGCCTTGGCACTTCTGCGACAGGCATGGCGCCGAAGATGACAGTGCGGAGACGTCGAAAGAGCTTGCGTCCGTGCGTCTGTGTGGAGATGTGATGGCAGCGAGATGCGCGATGCGCGCCAAAGACGACGCGGCGAATTTGCGGCAAGAAATTGCTGCTTTGCGCATGTGCGCGGACAGCGAAAAGCGTGCGGTTGGGGACGCTTACTTTCGCGCACTGGGTGCGCTCCTATAGAGGTAGGTGGTGCTGTCGCGAGCACCCGCCCCTCACCACCGTAAAGGTGGCAATGACCCAACCCTCTCCCTGGAAGGGAGAGGGAGAAGGCGCGCGGCATTCGTGAACTTCCTCGCCGCGCAACGAAGCTGCTTTAAGTCCTCTTCGCCACGGCGCGTTGCGGTGTAGCGGCTCCGTTCGAGGTAGTAACGAGCGCATCAAAGCTGGCCTCAGTCGACCGACGCTGCTATCCCACGTACTGCTATGAGCCTCGGCTCTTAAAGGCCGTTTTCTTTGGGTTACTTTTCTTTTGGGCCAGCAAAAGAAAAGTGACTCGAGCTCCGGCAGGAGATCGAAACGCCCGCTGCGTAAGCGGCCCGTTGGCGGTATCGCAACACTCGAAGACGACCGCGACGGGATGACCAGCCTTCGGCTGTTACAAAAGCACCTCCAGCCTGCACCGGGATGACGAAAAGTGAAGACCGAGGCGAAGTGCTGTCGCGCATAGGGTGCGCTCCCACAGACAAGCGACGGCGTGTGGACCGAGGCGAAGGGCTGTCGCGCACAGGGTGCGCTCCCACAGATGAGCGGCGGCGTGTGGACCGAGGCGAGAGGCTGTCGCGCACAGGGTGCGCTCCTACAAGGGAAACGGCACGCGGCATTACGCAGGCAACAACTGAAACGGCCTCATCATTTCGTTGTCCTCATGCTCCAGCATGTGGCAATGCCATACATACCGCCCTGGTTCCCCCTCGAACCTCGCGATGATCCGCGTGACAAACCCCGGATCCGCCCGCACCGTATCCTTCCACCCCATCTCATGCGCCGGCGGCGGCTGCGCAGGCCCCGTGTACTTCAGCGTCTTCGACGCGTTCCACGTGAACAGATCGAATGGCCGCCGCTCCAATACCTGGAAGCGCACAAGGTGCAGATGGATGGGATGCACATCGCCGGTGAGGTTCACCAGGCTCCAGATTTCCACGGTGTTCTGGCGTGGATCTTCCGTGATCGGCGCCGACCAGTGCTTGCCACCAAGCATCATCATCATGGGATTGCCGCCTGCGTCGTCCTGTTCGCCAAGCGTGAGCACGCGGTCGCGCACCGCGCTAGCCGGCGCGATGCGCTCGACGTCGCGCAGTCTCGATGGCAGCGCTGCCGTGTCGCGCCGACCGCGGTCACGCACGCGGAACTCCATGATCGCTTCAGACTGCTGGCGCAGTTGCACGCTCTTTCCATCCAGGCCGGCGAAATCCACCACCACGTCGGCGCGCTCGGCCGGATAGAGTTCCACGCGCTGTCGAGGCACCGGTGCGCTCAACAAGCCCTGGTCGCTGGCAATCTGCTGGAACGGCTGGCCGGTCGATAACGCGAGCATGTAATGGCGCGTGTTCGCCGCATTGATGAGTCGCAGCCGGTAGCGCCGTGGTTCCACCTCGAGGAACGGATACAGCTTGCCGTTGCACAGGATCGCGTTGCCCTGGCATTCGGACACCCACGGCGCCTGCGGATCATCGGACACCGGGTAGTAGAGCTGCCCATCCTTCGCGATCAGGCGGTCGCACAGGATCAGCGGCAGGTCGTTTTCGCCCGACGGCAGGCCCAGCGCCGCCTCTGCGTCATCGCGCACAAGGTATGCACCCAGCAATCCGGCATAGATGTTCAGGCGTGTGATGCCCATCGCGTGGTCGTGGTACCACAGCGTCGCCGCATCCTGGCCGTTCGGGTAGTAAGACAGCGCGGAGTGGCCCGGCGCGAACCATGCCTCGGGATAGCCGTCGCTCTCTGCCGGCGTACGCGCGCCGTGCACGTGGGCGACGGTGCGCACTTCCGGCTTGCTGCGCTCGGCGCCGTGGATGTTGTGGTCGATCGGCAGGAAGTGTTTTTCCGGCAACGCATTGACCCATTCCACCAGCAAGGGTTCGCCGCGACGCGCCTGCAGCGTGGGGCCGGGGAAGGTTCCGGCGTAGCCCCATAACGGCGTCGGTGGCAGGTCGCGATGCAGCGTGGCGCGGAACGCACGCATCTCCATGCGGTAATACGGCAGCGACTGTCCCGGGTACGCCGGATGGGCGCGTCGAGCGGTCGGTTTCATCACGGCCGGAATCGGCAGCGGATCGACGAAACGGGCCAGCGTCACCGGGTTCACCAACGGGACGTTTGGCGCGGCGAGCTGGGGCATGGCCATGCCAGCCATGCCTTCGTCCGGTCGAGCCGGAGCGGACCAGGCCATCAGCCCCATGTCCGCCGCCGCGGCCACGCCCGTCATGTCCATCAGGCCGCGCAGGAACTGGCGGCGCGCAAGGTTCACGCGTGTCATCCGGCCACGCTAGGCGGTGCGGATGACAGCGGCGTGGCAGTGCGGGTGACTCAATCTGCCGAAGCGGGCACGCCCTGGCCGGTGGTCGGTGCCTGCTGCCCGGCGGCGACCGCCTTTTCCTCGGGCGCTTCGATGGGTTTGGACAACATGTGCGCGCGACGCCAGCCGCCCCACTTGTAATAGCCCATCGCCATCAGCATCGAGGCGAGCGAACCCAGCGGGAAGCTCCACCAGATCGAGTCGACGCCGAGCGACGGCGCAAGTGCGAGCGCGAACGGCGGGCGGATCAGCCACATCGAGATGAACAGGATGACCAGCGGCGGCATCACCGCGCCAGTGGAGCGCACCACGCCAAACAGCACGAAGGTGACGCCGAAGAACATGAACGACCACACCGCGATGCCGTTGAGGTGCTGTGCCAGCGTCAACGCCTCGGCATCGTTGGGCAGGAACAGGTTCAGTGCGGAATGGTTGAACACGTAGATCAGCGCGATCAGGGCGCCGCTGAGCAGGAAGTTGTACAGCACGCCCACGCGGGTGATGCGGCTGACGCGATCCCACAGGCGCGCGCCCACGTTCTGCGCGGCCATCGAGGACACCGCCGCGCCGATCGCCATCGCGGGCATCTGCACGTAGGTCCACAGCTGGGTCGCGGCGCCGTATGCGGCGGTGGTCTTGGAGCCGTAGCCGTTGACCATGTGGATCATGATCATCGCGGAGGTCGAGATCACGATCATCTGCAGCCCCATCGGCAGCCCCTTGAACACCAGGGCACGCAGGATCTCCCTGTTCGGCTTGAGGAAACCCAACTCCGCGCGCGTAAGGCGCAGGAAGTGCTTGCGCGCATACAGCGTGGAAAGCAGCGCGATCAGCGCCACCGTCTGCGCGATCAGCGTCGAAGTGGCCGAACCGGCGATGCCCAGCTTGGGGAACGGCCCCACGCCGAAGATCAGCAGCGGGTTGAGGATGATGTCCATCACCACCGACAACGCCATGAAGACGAACGGCGTGCGCGAATCACCCGCGCCGCGCAGGGTCATCATCAGGAAGTTGTAGAAGTACATCGACGGCACGGCCACGAAGATGATGCGCAGGTAAGGCACCGCGAAGGCCTGCGCGTCGGGCGGCGTGTTGAGCGCAGCCAGCATCCACGGCGTGGCGGCATAACCGCCGATGGCGACCAAGACCGATACCGACACGAAGAAGGTCACGCCGGTACCGACCACGCGCTTGGCTTCCAGCATGTTGCGCGCGCCCAGGCTCTGGCCGATCAGGATGGTGCAGGCCATGCTCAGCCCGAACACCGCGCCCAGCAGCAAAAACAGGATCAGGTTGGCGTTGCTCACCGCGGTGAGCGCCGCTTCGCCGAGGTAGTGGCCGATCCACATGGCGTTGACCGAACCGTTGAGCGACTGCAGCACGGTGCTGCCCAGGATGGGCAGCGCGAACGTCAGGAGCGTGCGGGCGATCGGGCCTTCGGTGAGCAGGGGTTGCCTGGCGGCAAGGGATGACATCGAGTGTTTAGTCCGCAGTGGTGAAATTGAACATGCCGCCGTCGCGCATCATGCATCGACCGGCGCATCATCCCAGGCCCGGCTGGCCAGATGCCGCACATGCTCGCGCACATCCGCGGGCCATGTATCCGTCAGCTCGCTGAAGCGTTCGCGTTCCTTGCGCCAGAACGCGCGCGTCGCCTCTTCGTAGAGGGGCAGATCGCCCGCCATGGCGAGCATGAAACGATCCAGCACTTCGCCCGCCTGGCGATGACGGTCGCGCCCGTCATTGGCCCGGCGCGCTTCCTCCACCAGGCGCCGCAGTGTCGCCGATGCGCCGCCGGATTGCTCGGAGAGCCAGTCCCAGTGCCGGGGCAGCAGGGTGACCTCGCGCGCGACCACACCCAGCTTGGGGCGACCCGGACCACGCGCCACCGGTGCTTCGGCCCCCTCGGTCGCCGGCAGACGCGCGACCACCTCGGCGTCGCTGCCGCGGAAGTCCACGTCGACCTGGCGGCCGGTGCCATTGTCGAAAATGAGCACGGGGCCGCCCGCCCCGCGATCGACCGCGTGCTTGGCCGCCAGCGCCACCTTGGCGAGGCTGCCGGAAGCGATCCGACGGTGGCCATCAAAGGCGATGCAAGCCTGCTCGTTCTTCTGAGCCATGTTATTACCCGGATGAAAGTGAGTGAATAATGCCCGGGTTAAAAAGCGCCGTCAACAAGCGCCTGACCTTAGCTCCCTCGAAAGGCCACGACCGGGTTCTCGAATCCTTACCCCGCTTTCCGCGCTGATTTCACGACGGTTGAGACATCGTGAGCTCAACAAGAAGCTGGGGTTGCCGCCTCGAGTACTGCCTGACGCAACACAGTGTTGCGTCTATCCGACCTATTTCTAGTACCCGTCGGTGCAGTAAGTTAATAAACTATGCGGTGCATTAAAACCCCCTCCCCACGTCAAAAAGAAGAGCACATGCGATCCCCCCTGTTACGCAGCGCTGCTGCGCTTGCCCTGATGGGCGTTTCCGCCGTCGCCTTCGCCGGTCCCCGCATCGAAGTCGAGGGTGGCCGCAGCTATTCGGACGGCTACTGGACAACGACCGCCTTCGTCGAGGCCGTGTTCAACGAGCACCGCATTGGCGACACCCGGTTCAGCTGGTCCCCCGACGTGTCCGTCGGCTACATCGACGGCCGCAACGTCGCCCGTTACGGCAACAAGGTCTCCGACAACATCTGGCTGGCCGCGGGCGGCGCCCGTTTCCGGATGGGCGGCGAAGGCGACTGGTACCACCACCTGTTCTGGACGGCCCAGGTGGCCGCGCAAACCGGCCGCACGCTCGCCCTGAGCAGCGCCGGCGAGTTCGTCAATTCGGTGGGCTGGCAGGGCGATCACTGGACCTTCCAGGTTCGCCACATCTCCAACGCGGGCCTGGACGGCTCCAACCGCGGCGAAACGATGGCGCTGGTCGGCCTGGCCTTCAATCTCTGAAGCATTCGCCCATACGCAGATAACACAACGGCCCCGCATGGGGCCGTTGTGCTTTTGGACGTCTGGATGGCTGGAGTCGTTCGTGTCCGATCCAGCAGGCACGAATCTTTCGAATCCCGCGGGCCGCACACGCAGCCCGCCGATGGATCAGTGGTCGGCGCCCGGCCCGGCCTTGGCGCTGAAAGGCGGCCGCGCCAGCCACACCACCACGATCAGGCTGAGGAACACCCAACCCAGCATGTGGAACACCTCGTTGAACGAGATCTGGTAGCCCTGCTGCGTGATCATCTGATCGAGCAGCGCATTGCCGGCCTGTCCCGTCACGCCCGCCGACTGCAGCGTGGCCTGGGCCGAGCTGTCGTACGGCGTGA
The DNA here is from genome assembly GCA_000632805.1 of Dyella jiangningensis. Taxonomy (GTDB): domain Bacteria; phylum Pseudomonadota; class Gammaproteobacteria; order Xanthomonadales; family Rhodanobacteraceae; genus Dyella; species Dyella jiangningensis. The sequence goes on from CP007444.1 coordinate 4,364,889, forward strand.
TGTGCTCGCTCAAGTGTGCGTGATGCACGATCGCGCGGTGGTCCCACAGGAAGGTGGTGAGCGAGGCGGAAAAGCTCGCCCCCAGCGTACGCAGGAAGGTCGCCAGGCCGCCGCCCGCGGCGATCTCCTGCGGCTGCAGATCCGACAGCAGGATGGTCGTCACCGGCATGAAGAACAATGCCACGCCCAGGCCCTGGAACAGCTGTACGCCGGCCACGTGCCAGAAATCCACCTGCAGGAAGAAATCCGAGCGCATGAAGCACGTGGCGCCCATCACCAGGAACGCGCACGAAGCCAGCAGGCGCATGTCGGTGCGATTGGCGTACTTGCCCACGATGAAGGTGAGCATCACCGGCAGGATGCCCAACGGTGCCGCCGCGAAGCCGGCCCATGTCGAGGTGTAGCCCATGTTTCGCTGCAGCCACTGCGGCACCAGCAGGCCGATGGCGAAGAACGCGGCATAGGCCAGCACCAGCGCGATGGTGCCCGTGCGGAAATTGTGATGGCGCAGCAGGCGCAGGTTGACGATGGGCTCGTCGTCGGTGAGCTCCCAGATCAGGAACACCGCCAGCGCCACTGCCGAGACGATGCTGGTGATGATGATGAAGGTGGAGTTGAACCAGTCCTCGTCGTTGCCCTTGTCCAGCACGATCTGCAGCGCGCCCACGCCGACGATCAGCGTGATCAGGCCCACGTAGTCCATCTTCGGCCGCATGATCTTGTCGATGCGCGCGCGCATCTGGTTGCCCACCACCATGCTGGCGAAGATGCCGATGGGAACGTTGATGAAGAAGATCCACGGCCACGAATAGTTGTCGGTGATCCAGCCGCCGAGGATGGGACCTGCGATGGGCGCCACCACCGTCACCATCGCCAGCAGCGCCAGCGCCATGCCACGTTTGGCCGGTGGATAGATCGAGATCAGCAGGCTCTGCGTCACCGGATACATCGGGCCGGCCACCGCGCCCTGGATGGCGCGGAACAGGATCAGCATCGGCATGCTCTGCGCGATGCCACACAGGAACGAGGCGATCGAGAACAGCAGCGTCGACCAGATGAACATCTTCACTTCGCCGAAGCGGCGCGTGAGGAAGCCGGTGAGCGGCAGCGAGATCGCCATGCTCACCGCGAAGGAGGTGATCACCCAGGTGCTCTGGTTGACGCTCACGCCGAGGTTGCCGGCGATCGTCGGCAGCGACACGTTGGCGATCGTCGTGTCGAGCACCTGCATGAAGGTCGCCAACGAGAGGCCGACGGTGGTCAGCGCCAGGTTGGGTGGACGGAATTCACTGCTCATCGCACGGAATACCTGCGGAATAGGGGTTCTGGCCGCGCCGGAATCAATGAAGCGGCCTTGGGGTTTTGCTCGTCATTCCGGCGCAGGCCGGAATCCGGTGACTTCAGTGACGACAGGTGCGGGCAATGTCATGCCCGCTCGTTACTGGATTCCGGCCTGCGCCGGAATGACGCTTCGAATCACTGCTGCGGCACGCGTGGAAGCCATCGATGCCTCCACGCATGTCTGCCGCTTACTGCTTCTCGTGGGCTTCGCCGGCCATGTTGGCGTGGATGATCTCGGCGATCATGCCGTCGGCCTTGGCCAGCTGCTGCTTGTACACGTCGGTGGTGAAAGCCGGCTGGGCGGGTGCCTGCTTGGCGAGCAGCGCGCCGCTCTGGTCATGCAGGTTCACTTCCACCTTGGTCGAGAGACCAATGCGCAGCGGATGTTCTTCCAGCTGCTTGGCGTCGGTGAAGAACACGCGCACTGGCACGCGCTGCACGATCTTGATCCAGTTGCCGGTGGCGTTCTGCGCCGGCAGCAGCGAGAACGCACTGCCCGTGCCCACGCCAAGGCTCTCGACCTTGCCCTTGTAGGACACCTTGCCGCCGTACACGTCGGCGCGGATTTCCACCGGCTGGCCGATGCGCATGCTGGAGAGCTGGGTTTCCTTGAAGTTGGCGTCAATCCACACTTCATGCAACGGCACCACGGCCATCAGCGGCGTGCCCGGCGCGACGCGCTGGCCCAGCTGCACCGAGCGCTTGGCGACGTAACCATCCACCGGCGCGATGATCGAGGTACGCACATCGTCGAGGTAGGCGGCACGCAGGCGGGCGGCGGCCGTCTGGACGTCCGGATGGGAAGCGACCACGGTGTCGTCCACCAGCACCTTGTTGCTCTGCAACTGCTGCTGCGCGGTGGTGAGGGCGCTCTGCGCGCTGGTCAGCGCGTCGAGGGCATGCGAGAGCTCTTCGGCGGAAATGGCGCCCGACTTGGCGAGATCGCGGCGACGGTTGTAGTCGGCCTGCGCCTTGTCCACGGCCACCTTGCGCACGGCCACTTCGGCCTGCGCGCCGCTGACGTTGCTGTACAGGCCGCGCACCTTGCGCACGGTGCCGGCGAGGTTGGCGCGGGCCTGCTGCAGCGCGACGTCGGCATCGGCCGGGTCGAGCTTCACCAGCACGTCGCCGGCATGCACCAGGTCGCCATCATCGGCGCCTATGGTCACCACGGAGCCGGGCACCTGCGGGGTGATCTGCACGACGTTGCCGTTGACGTAGGCGTCATCGGTCTCTTCGTACCAGCGGCCTTCGAGGAAGTACCACAGGCCCCAGCCGATGCCGGCGAGCACCAGCACCACGGCCAATGCGCGCAGCAGGAATCCGCGGCGGCTCTTGGGAGGTTGGACGGCCACGTTGTCGGCCGCGTTCGGGGTTGGGCTAGACATGGGGGATTAGCCTTCAGAGCGAATGTTCGGGGGAAGATTGGACGGCGACGTTGGCCGCGTCGCCCTGCGGGCGGAAGCCGCCGCCGAGCGCCTGGATCAATTGCACGGCGTAGTCGACCTGCTGCGCCTTGAGGTCGGCCATGCGCTGCTGCGCGCCGAGCAGTTGCTGGCGCACGATCAGCGATTCGAGATAGCTGCCCACGCCTGCCTTGTAGCGCTGCTCGGACAACTGCCACGCCTGCGTGGCGGCATCGACCGCACGCTGCTGCGCGGCGACCTGTTCCTGCGCGGACTGCACGGCGTCGTAGTCGTCGGCCACTTCGTTCACCGCGCGCACCAGCGTCTGGTTGTACTGGGCGACGGCTTCGTCGTACTGCGCGTCCTTGCCGGCGAGGTTGGAACGCAGGCGGCCGCCGTCGAAGATGGGCAGGCTCAGCGACGGACCGAAGGTGTAGAAGCGCGCCGGCAACTGCAGCGGGTTGATGCTGCCGAACGCGGCCACGCCGGCCATCGCGCTGATGCTGACGTTCGGCATGAACTCGGTCTTGGCGACCTTGATCTCCTTGCCGGCCGACTCGACGCGCCAGCGCGCGGCGACCAGGTCGGCACGGTGGCCGAGCAGTTCGGTCGGCAGATCCGCCGGCACCGCGAGCGCCGCGGGCTCCAGCGCCTGCGGGCGGGTGATGTCCATGCCGCGGTCCGGGCCCTTGCCAAGCAACACCGACAGCGACGAACGCGCCGCATCGATGGCGCGGCTGGCAGCGGTGAGACGCTGGTCGGCATTCGCCACCTCGGTCTCGTTCTGCTTCAGCTGCAGCTGGTTGTCGACGCCGGCGGCCACGCGCTGCTGGGTCAGCTGGCGTGCGGTGGCGGCGCGCTCATGCTCGGCCTTGGCCACATCCTGCTGGGCATAGGCGTAGGCGAGCTGCACGTAGGCGCGGGCCACGTTGGTCGACAGCTCGATGCGCGCGGCCTGCTGTTCGATCTCGGCCGCATGCTGCTGGCCGACCGCGGCTTCCCACGCGGCGCGCTTGCCGCCCCACAGGTCCAGGCCCCAGCTGAGGCCGACGCGGGCGTCCTTGAACCAGGTGAAGTGGCCACCGCCCAGTTCCGGCGGCGCGGCGGTCAGCGGCAGGCGCTGGCCGATCACGTTCGCGCCGGCATTGACGCTGGGCCCGCGCTCGGCATCCGCCGCGCCGGCTTCGGCCTGCGCCTGGCGGGCGCGGGCATCGGCCACGGCGAGGGTGGGGTTGTCCTTCAACGCCTCGGCGATCAGGGCGCTGAGCTGGGGATCGCCCAGGCCGGTCCACCAATCATTGGCGGGCCAGGCGGCGGGAGAAAGCGTGGCGCCGGACAGGCTGCGGTCGCTCTTGAGCGTGGACGCATCGGTCAGCGTGCCTTCCGGGTGGAGGCCACCGCTGCTGACACAACCCGCCAGCGCGAGGGAAAGGCCGGTGGCTGCCGCAAGGATTTGCAGACGCATGGGCTTGGTTTCCAGAAAAGGTGAAACGTCAGTTCTTGTCGCGGAGCGCCGTCAAAACGCGCTCCAGGTAGTCACGCAGTTGCTCGCGCTCGGTGGCATCCAACGCCTTCTGCGCCGCCTTCAATACGCGGTCGTTGCAGGGCGTCATCTGCTCCCAGGTCGTGCGGCCCAGCGGGGTCAGCTCGATGCGCAGGGCGCGCCGGTCCTGCTCGTGCGGCTGACGGCGCAACAGGCCACGGCCTTCCAGCTGGTCGAGCTGGCGCGTCATGGCGCCGCCGTCGAGTTCCACCGACCGGGCCAGCTCACTCGCCGACATCGGGCCCATCAAGGCCAGACGCTTGAGGATGAGGAACTGGGTGAAGCGCAGATCCACCCCGGAGGCCTGCAATTCGGCTTCCATGGCGCGGACCAGTTCGCTGCGAACCAGCCCGATCAGGACGCCGATGCTGTCCTTTTGGTAGGAGAGAGAGGGGTTTGCAGGGCTCATAGTCCGCGCATTCTATTGCCGGAATAATATTTGTCAAGGCAAATATATTCAGGGACGCTTTTGTTACGGCAAAATTTCAGGCTAGCCCGCCGGGACCGCCATCTCGTCCTCCAGCCACGTGCGCAAGGCGGGGTCCCGCACCTCGAACAGCTCGAACATCCCCAAGGCCCGCAAGGCAGGCAACAGCGCGAGCAAACGAGGCTCCATCGCCCGTCGCACCGTTTCCGGGGTGGCGGGATCAAGCATCTGGTGGGCACAGGCCACGAACGCCTCCAGGGGTGTAACGCGGCTATCGGCGCTGGGCGCCCTGGCAAAGATCGTCGACATGCTCAGCCTCTCCCTTGCGGCACACCGACGTGCCGCCGCTACTGAAAACAGGACGTACCTTGGCTTGCGGGCGTGACTGGGCCAGATCAAGGCTCCGTTGGTGACGGGACCCGGGGACATCGATGGCGGACACACATTTGGCACGCCTAAGGCACTTGGCACCGCGAGCGACGGCAGCGGTGGGGGACAAGCGGTCATGTTAGGCAGGGTCGCCAAATGCTGATAGCGTTATTTGGTCAAAGTTTATCGAGAACCGGCCATGGGTCACCTCTCCGAGAAAGACGAGGATCAGTTCCACGCATGGATCGAACGTACCGACGGCCCTGCGTTGATCGCCTACTGGACCGAAGGCGAGGTCTCTAGCGAATACGACGAAGGCACCCGTGAGTACGGCTGGCACACCCATGCGCGCGGGCAGCTCTACTGCGTCGAAAGCGGGTTGGTACATGTGCGCACCGCCAAGGGCTCCTGGCTGCTGCCTCCCCATCGCGCCGGCTGGATGCCACCGGGCGTGGAGCATACGGTCACGCTCAGCGGCCGCATGAGCGGCTGGGGCGTGTTCGTGACCCCGCCCGACTGCGGCTGCCTGCCCGCCGAACCGTGCGTCATCGGCGTCACCGAACTGATGCGCGCACTGGTGCGTCGCGCCAGCTCGTGGGTGTGGGAGACGGAACTCGACGAAAGCCAGGAACGCATCACCGCCGTGCTGCTGGAAGAAATCTGCCGCGCGCAACGCGAACCACTGCACTTGCCGATGCCACTCGATCGCCGCGCATTGCGCATTGCAGTCGCCTTGATCGAACGCCCCGAGGACAACCGCAGCCTGGAGGAATGGGCTGCCTGGGCCGGGCTCTCGCCACGCAGCCTGAGCCGCCTGTTCCGCAGCGAAACGGCGTTGAGTTTCGCCCAGTGGCGGCAGTTGGCGAGGTTGTCGCGGGGGCTGGAACGGTTGGCCGATGGCGAGGCGGTTTCCGCGGTGGCGGATGCGCTGGGCTATGCCAGCGTGAGCGCGTTCGTGGCGATGTTCCGCCGGAGTTTCGGGCAGCCGCCCGCGCGGTATTTTGCGGCGCAGGCGGCGGGGTAGCCCTGGCTTTGTTTGCGGTCTTTTTCTTGGGGGGGCCGCAGCGTTGTGGAGAGGGCGCCCTTGTGGGAGCGAACCCTGTGCGCGACCGCTGCGTTGCGGCGTACCTCGCCCTACCTCATCGCGACGATCGCGAATTGAGCAACCATGCCAGTCCGCGGTCGCGCACAGGGTGCGCTCCCACAATGAACAAACGGCGGCCATCAGCTCCTCCACGCGATGTGCCGCTCCGCGGCACGAGCCTTCACTCAACCCCTGTGTGGCGGTGAGGGGTGGTCGATCAGGCCCCGCAGGGGTGCCCGACAGGACGTCGGGCACTTTTCGTCCGGGCAGGAGCCCGGTCGAAAAGCCCGGCCGCCCCTCACGAACTGACTGGGCGCAGCCCAGACAGCGCCACGCGGGGTGCTCTTTCTTTTGGTTACTTTTCTTTGAGCACGCAAAGAAAAGTGACCCGGCCTTCGGCAGAAGGACGGAAGCCCGCCGTCCCACAGGGACTCCCTTCGGTCGCAGGCGAGCCAGACCGCGATCGCCCATCATTATTTCGGCCGTCTATTTCGAAATGCCGAATATGCACACCGCCGCGAAAGGCTGTCGCGCACAGGGTGCGCTCCCACAAAAAAGAAAAAGAAGGCGGGGTATCTGACCCCGCCCTCCCATACACCTAACCTTCGCAACGCAGAGGACCACCAAGCCGGCAGTTACTGCTTCACTGGCTTCACATACGTGTTGAACAACTCATCGATGCGACGGTACTCGTCGTGCCACGAATCCGGATGCACGAAACCGTGGCGCTCCATCGGATACAGCGACATCCAGAAATTCGTCTTGTGCAGTTCGATGAAACGCTGGTACAGGCGGATGGTGTCGCTTGCCACCACGTTGTCGTCGATCAGGCCGTGCTGCATCAGCAGCGGGTCCTGCAGCTTGTCGGCGTAGTTGATCGGCGAGCTCACCTGGAACGACTCCGGGTCGAGCTGTGGATCGTTGAGGATGTTGGAGGTGTACTCGTGGTTGTAGCTGGTCCAGTCGGTGACCGGGCGCAGCGCCGAGCCTGCCGCGAATTCACCCGGCGCGCGCAGCAGCGCGATCAACGTCATGAAGCCGCCGTAGCTGCCGCCATAGATGCCCACGCGCTTGGGATCGACGCCGCGGTTCTTCACCAGCCACGCCTTGCCGTCGAGCAGGTCTTCCAGTTCCGGATGACCCATCTGGCGATAGATCGCGGTGCGCCATTCGCGGCCGTAGCCTTCGGAGGCGCGGTAGTCCATGTCCAGCACCACGTAGCCCTGCTGCACCAGCAGGTTGTGGAACATCTGTTCGCGGAAGTAGTTGGAGTACGACAGCGTGACGTTCTGCAGGTAACCCGCGCCGTGCACGAAGATCACCGCCGGACGCGATGCCGCTGCGCCCGCGTCGCTCGGGCCGTAGTACTTCGCCCAGATGGTGCCCGCGCCATGCGTGGACGCCACCGGCACGATCTGCGGCTGCAGCCACGGATGCGCGGTGAACTCCGGCTTCATGGTGTTGGTGAGTTCGCGCGGCGTACCGCCGGCGGCATCCTGCACGGCCAGCTGCGCCAGCACGTAGGGCGAGGAATGCAGCACGGCGAGCTGGCGGCCATCGGGCGACAGCACGAAGTCATCCATGCCCTGGTACTGCGTCACGCGGCTGAGTTCGCCACCAGCCGTCGGCACGCGGTACACGTCATAGCTGTACGGCGCCACCTGGTTGGTGCGCACGTAGAACCACTGGCCGTCTTCGCTCAGTACCGGATGGCTCACTTCGAACTTGCCGCTGGTGAGCGCCTTTGCCTTGCTGGCGAGCGGCTTGGTGTAGAGCTGCGAATAGCCGGTCTCTTCGCTGAGGTACCACAGCGTGCGGCCGTCCTTGAGCCAACCGAAATCGTTGAAGTTCCAGTTGATCCACGCGTGGTCGGTGAGGCGGTGCTGCGGCACCAGCGCGTGCTTGTCGAAGTCGACGCTGGCGATCCAGCGGTCCTTGTTGTCGATCGCGCGCAGCTGGATGGCGACATTCTGGCCGTCATCGCTCCATGCGATGCCGCCGCCACCGCCGTCGTCGGCGTTGGAGACGATGCGCACGGCGCGCAGGTCAGGCGCCTTCAGCGCCTTGGCTTCGTCGTCCTTGCCGTCCTTCTGCAGCGCGGCGATGGTCTTGGCGCGGATGTCCTTGAGCGGATCGTCCTTGATGCCCGGCAGGCCATCGGTCTTCAGCGGATAGAACTTCGCGGTCTTCAGGTCCACCAGCACCAGCGACTGCGGCGCAGGATCATCGCGGCCCACGTAGCTGCGCGTCTCCTGCTGCTCGGCGTAGCCCGATTCGGTGACGTAGTGGGTGACTTCGGGGCGCTTGCCGCCCTTGCTGCCCTTGGGTTTGGTGACGACGACCATCCAGCGGCCATCGGGCGAAAGCTCGGCATCGGCCGGCTCGCCGCTTTCGCCGAGATAGATCGGCTTGGGCGCGCGCCCGGCATCGGCGGCGCCCAATTCATCGTCGCGCGTGCGCTGGGCATCCTTGTCCGCCTGGTTTTCGCGCAGCGACTTGAACAGGACGAGCTGGTCGCGCTCCAGGTCGTTGTGCTTCTTGGCTTGCGGGTCGTCGACGAAGCGCAACACGGCAGCCGGCGCCGTTGCGCCGCTGGCCAGGTTGTAGACGAACCAGTTGATGCCCTGGCGGTACTGCAGCGCGCGGCCATCGCTGGAGAAGCGCGGCGAGGATTCCGTCTCCGTCGTCTGCGTCACCTGCACGCGCCGGCCGGTGGTGAGGTCCTGCATGAACACATCGCCGTGGAAGATGTACGCGGCATGCCGATGCGAGCGGTCGAACACCGCCGGGCCTTCCGCCTGCGCCATCGCGGACGGGTCGAGCTTCACACTCTGGCCGGTGGCGGGATCGACACGGTAGAGGTCGCGCACTTTGCTGCCGTCGCGCTTGAGCGAGTAGTAGAGGCTGCGTCCGTCCGCGCTCCAGTAGGGCGATTCCACCGGAGCGCCGATCCAGTCCGGATTGGCCATGATGGTCTCCAGATCCAGCTGTCCGCCCGGCGCAGGTGGCGACATGGCGGCCGCGGGCAACGCGGCGAGGGCGGCAAGGCCGGCGAACAGCAGTTGGCGCATGGAGAGCTCCCCAGTCAAAAGGGCGGAGCATAGCGGCGAGCGCGAACCTGACAAGCGCCGTTGGTATGGGTTCAAAGTAATCGCCTAGGCAGCTAGTCTTGCTGGCTAGCCTGGCCGCCCCGCATTCGTCCCCTTTCGCCGCGTGGCCCTCGCCATGAACAGGTCGTTCCTGTCGGCTGATGTGCGGGTGGTGCGTTGAATGAGTTTCGTGGCGTGCCGTTCGGCAGGCTCTTTGGTACCCCTTCCCCCGGCAGAACCCCACATGTCCCTTCCCTCCGTCGAGATCGAAACCTCCGCCAACCCGACGCACAGCGTGATCTGGCTGCATGGCCTGGGCGCGGACGGCAACGACTTCGCACCGATCGTGCCCGAACTGGTCGCGCCCGCCTGGCCGGCGCTGCGCTTCGTGTTTCCGCATGCGCCGGTGCGCCCGGTCACGGTCAACGGCGGCATGCCGATGCGCGCGTGGTACGACATCGTCGGCGTGGACCTGGTGTCACGCCAGGACGAAACCGGCATGCGCGCATCGAGCGCGAGCGTGGAGGCATTGATCGCGCGCGAGAACGAGCGCGGCGTGCCGACCGGGCGCATCCTGCTCGCCGGGTTCTCGCAGGGCGGCGCAATCGCCTTGTCCGCCGGCCTTCGCCTTGCCGATCGCCTCGCGGGCATCATCGCGTTGTCTACTTATCTGCCGATGCAGGATGCGTTCGCCGCGGAACGCTCGACGGCCAATGCCGCCACGCCGATTTTCTGGGGCCATGGCACGGGCGATCCGATCGTGCCGCTGACGCGCGGCGTGAACTCGCGCGATCTGCTGCAGTCGCTGGGCTACCAGGTGTCGTGGCATACCTACCCGATGCCGCATTCGGTCTGCGCCGAGGAAGTGGCCGACCTGCGCCAGTGGATGACCGCTCGCCTCGCGGGCTGAGCGGTATCGCAGAAGCGTCCGCGCCCATGCGGCATACTCCGCCGCATGAGGGAGTCCAACGACGATCCACACGCCCCTGGCCACAGGGGACATCACCCGCTGCCTGACTTCTGCAGCGCGCCGGTGATCTTCGCGCTGCTGGTGGTGGGCGCCATCACCGTCACCGTGATGTGGCTGGCGCCGAACAACAGCCATGGCTGGCGCGGCTACAGCGTCGGCATGCTGTTTGCCGAGTGGCTGGCGCTGGTGATCGGTGTGGCGCTGTGCAAGCTGAGCCCGCTGTTGCAGCGATTGCCCGGCCACGCCCCTTATGCGGGCGTGTGGCTGGCGATGGTCGCGATCGTCGCCGGCGGCAGCGTCGTCGTGCACTGGATGGACGGCGCGATGCAGATGCAGCTGCTCACCGACACCACGGGCGATTTCGTGCAGAACAACACCGCCATCACTGCGCTGCTCGGCGCGGCGATGCTGCGCTACTTCTACCTGCAGGCGCAGTGGCAGACGCGCCTGGCGGCGGTGACGCAGGCACAGGTCGCGGCGCTGCAGGCGCGCATCCGTCCGCATTTCCTGTTCAACAGCATGAATACCGTGGCGGCGCTGGTGCGCGTCGATCCGGCGGCGGCGGAACGCACGGTGGAAGATCTTTCCGAACTGTTCCGCGCGGCACTGGGCGAGCACAGCACGCGCGACGGCACGCTGGGCGACGAGCTCGCACTGGTCGAGCGCTACCTCGACATCGAACAGCTGCGCCTGGGCGAACGCCTGCGCATCCGCCGCGAACTGCACGACCTGCCCGCGGACTACCCGCTGCCACGCCTGCTCTTGCAGCCGCTGGTGGAAAACGCGGTGCGGCATGGCATCCAGCCGCTGCGCGAAGGCGGCGAGATCATCCTGCGTGGCCAGCGCGACGGCGATGGCATCCTGATCGAGATCGACAATCCACTCGCGGGCACGCCAACGCCCGGTGGCCACGGCCACGGCCTGGACAACGTGCGCCAGCGCGTGGCCTATCGTTATGGCACGCGCGGGCGCGTCACGGTCGGGCCGATCGGCGATCGTTTCGTGGTGCGGCTGCAACTTCCCGGACAACCAGGCCCTCATGCGCGTACTGATCGTTGACGACGAACCGCTGGCGCGTGGCCGGCTCGCCTCGCTGCTCGGCGAATGCAGCGATGTCGAGGTCGTGGGCAGCGTGGGCGATGGCGAGGCGGCGCTCGCAGCGCTTGGCGACCTGCAACCCGACGTGCTGCTGCTGGACATCAACATGCCCGGCCTGACCGGTACGGCGCTCGCGCAGCGCCTGGCCGGCCGCAAGCGGCCGATCGTGGTGTTCTGCACGGCCTATGAAAACCACGCGTTGCACGCCTTTGACCTCGGCGCAGTCGATTACCTGCTCAAGCCCGTACGGCTCGAACGCCTCAACGAAGCGTTGCAGCGCGCCAGCCAGCGCCTGCTGCAGATGCCGCGCGAAACGGTGAACTATCTGCACGGACGGCTGCGCGGCGAGCAGGTAAGGGTGGCGCTGAACGACGTGGTAAGCCTGGTGGCCGAGGAGAAGTACGTGGTGGTGCAGCATCGCGGTGGTCAGCTGCTGCTGGAGGAATCGCTGCGGCAGCTGGAGGAGGCCTATCCGGACCAGCTCATCCGCCTGCATCGCAACTGCCTGGTGCCATCGCAGCGGCTGGTGGGCCTGAAGACGCTCGCCGACGGCCGCGTGCTGGCCCGCCTGAGCGGCACGGAATTCACCCCGGAGGTGAGCCGCCGCAACCTGCCCACGCTGCGCAAGCTGCTGCGCATGGGGTAGCGCGTGCGACCACGTGCAGCGCGCGCGGGCACTGCGTCGGCGGCCTGATTACGCGACAATGGCGCTCCCCGACGACGCGATGCGCGCCGCCTTCACCGAGAGCCCCATGACGCCATCCATCCTGCGCATCGCCACCCGCAAGAGCGCACTCGCCCTGTGGCAGGCCGAGCACGTCGCCGCCGAGCTGCGTGCGACCCATCCCGGTCTGGTAGTCGAACTGGTGCCGATGTCCACGCGTGGCGACGAGATCCTCGACAAGCCCCTCGCCACCATCGGCGGCAAGGGGCTGTTCCTCAAGGAGCTGGAAGTGGCGATGCTGGAAGGCCGGGCCGACCTGGCCGTGCACTCGCTGAAAGATGTACCCGCCGCGCTGGAGCCGGGCTTCACCCTGCCCGCCATCCTGCCGCGTGCAGACGCTGCCGATGCCTTCGTCAGCAACGACTACGCCGATCTCGCCGCGCTGCCGCTGGGCGCCCGCGTGGGCACCTCCTCGCTGCGCCGCCAGGCGCAACTCCGCGCCGCGCGGCCGGACCTGACCTTGCTGGACCTGCGTGGCAACGTGGGCACGCGCCTGTCCAAGCTGGATGCGGGCCACTACGACGCGATCCTGCTCGCCTGCGCGGGGCTGGAACGATTGGGGCTGGCGTCGCGCATTCGCAGCCTCCTCACCGCGCCCGATTGGCTGCCGGCTCCGGGCCAGGCCGCCATCGCCATCGAAGCGCGCAGCGACCAGCCGGCCGTGCTCGACCTGTTGTCGGCACTCGACGATGCGCAGACGCGTCTGGCCGTCACTGCCGAGCGCTCGATGAACCATGCGCTCGGCGGCAGCTGCACCGTGCCGGTTGGCGCCTGGTGCACCGTCACCGAGCGCGGCCTGCACCTGCGCGGCATGGTCGGCGACGTGAGCAGCGGACGACTGCTGCTGGCCGAGGCGCAGGCGGACGGCGATCAGGCCGAAGCGCTGGGCAAGCGCGTGGCCAAGGCGTTGTTCGAACAAGGCGCCGGCGCACTGCTCAACGCCTGAGCGCCTTGTTTGTAGGAGCGCACCCAGTGCGCGACCGTAATACCTCGTTGGCTTTTCGCGCACTGGGTGCGCTCCTACAGGTGAAGATCGCTCCCGATCTTGGTACCGGCCGAAGGCGATCAGGCCGAATCACTCACTGCCGGGGCCGACAAGCCTCTCTCTGTGGGAGCGCACCCTGTGCGCGACAAACCCACGCAGCGATGAAGAAGCAACTACGCGACAACCGAAAGATACGACCACGCCGCCGCACCGCGGTCGCGCACGGGGTGCGCTCCCACAGGGCAGGCGGCGCGGCGACTTAGAAGTTGTAGACCAGGTTCGTGGTCAGCAGCGTATCGGTGTTCTCGGTGCCGGGCTGCACGTCGCTGTTGTAGCGCACCTGGTAGCCGAGCTTGAGCGCCATCTTGCGCGTCATGCTCACCGACAGGCCGATGTCGTTCTGGTAGTACTTGTTCTTCGAGCCCGCTTCGAGCAGCAGCGTGTCTTCCAGCGCGGTGTTGTCGGTGAGGCGGTACTTGTAGTTGACCAGGCCGCGGCCGACCGCTTCGCTCTGCGAATCCTGCTTCACCTTCACGGCCTCGCCGTTCACCGTCTCCTCGGTGTCGGCCGGGCGATAGCGCTTGTAACCGGGGCCTGCTTCGAACGACAGTTCGGTGCGTTCGGTCTTCAGCGCGATGTAGCCGTAGCCTACCGAAATGATGCCCTGCCACAGGTTGGCGCCGAAATCGTCATGCTCGTAGCGTGCGGCGGTCACGATGTAGCTTCGCGGGTCGAGCTTGTAGCCGACCGACGCGCCGGCATCGTAGCGATTGGCAGTGGTGGTGAGGCGGTCGACCGTGTTGCCTTGCTGGTCCACCACTTCCACATCGCCCTTCGAACGCAAGCCGTTGAGGAAGAAGTTGTTCTTCCACAGGTCGTTTTCCTGGCTCAGGCCAAGCTTGGCATTGGCGTTCTCGGAGCGGGAATTGCCGTGGGCGGAGGCGAAGCCGAATTCGCCCGAACCCGTCCACCCGCCGTTGTCGGCGGGGTTGCCGGGGTTGGTGGCCGGCGCATCGTCGGCCTGTGCGCCAAAACTCACCAGCGCCGCGAGCAAAGCGCCCGCCATCAGGGTGTTCTTCATGGTATTCGTTCCATTTTTGTTAAAACAAAGCAGGCCGCCACCTTAGCGGAGCGGATTGAACTGCCAGTGAATCGGGCGCCTCTTGCGGGGCGGAAACGGCGCCACAGAGCCATTCAGCGGCTATCGGGGAGGGCCGCCAGGGCACCATCATACAAAGTCAGCTCGGTCGCCATACCGATCACGCAACTCACTGCGGCCACCAGGGTGATCGGCATGAGCCCGCGACCGAAACTGGCCAATACCAGCGCCAGGCAGGGAACGGCGTAGGCCAGCAGGGCCGCGACGTAGCGGCGCGGCTGCAGTTCGAAGCGTGCGCGGGGCCCCGGCATGCGCGGCAGCACCGCCTGCCAGCGCAGGTTTTCGATAAGACCGCGCAGCAGCGCCAGCAGCAGCAGGCCGATGATCCACGCCACAGGGTGGCGATTGGCGCCTTCCTGCCCTGCTACGCACGACCACAGCCAAAGGCCACCGCCGTAGGTGGCCGATACCGCGCGACTCAACGGCAGCTGCGTGGCAAGGCGATCGTCGATCCCGGGCGCTTGGCGCCGGGCGTCGCCGCGGGCCGTGATGATGATGCTCGCCAGGCTGCACAGGGCGAGCGCCACGCCCGCCAGCCGCGTGGCCCAGAATGCATTGTCGCCACGCACCAGACCCGCCACGCCCAGCACCGGCAGCAACGTCGCCAGCGCGATCAGGGCGTCGCTGGTGGGCCAGGTGCCTCGACTGATGGTCCAGCCGTGCCAGCTGGGCATCCAGGGCGAACGCACGCAGGCGGCAATGAGGCCCGCCGAGGCCAGCAGGCCGCCCAATCCCAACGCCACCAGCGCGTCGCCGCGACCATCAGGGAACACTCCGACGGCAAGCGCCAGGCCGACCAGCATCCACAGGCCATAGCCGTCATGGCCACATACCACCAACAGCGTGCTGCCCAACCGGCGCGGTCGAACGAGTGGCGAGCCTTCGCGTGAGTCGAACACGGCGTGCTGGCTGATGGCGCGGCGCTGCTTCATGAGTTTTGTGTCTTTTGTGCGTGAAGGGCGGATCATGGATGCATCACCACGGCGTGATGCCACCCACTTCCGCCATCCGATGTACTTGCAGCAGTCGCCAACGGTGCGCATGCTACGCGGAGACTGCCGGCGAAAATCATTTCATGGATCGTTACGAGCGCATTCTCACCCTGCACCGGTTGCTCAAATCGGCGCACTACCCGGTGCCGCTGCCGCGCCTGATGGACGAGCTGGAATGCTCGCGGGCCACGCTGTATCGCGACGTGGCCTTCCTGCGCGACGCACTCGGCGCGCCCATCGAGAGCGCGGGTGGCGAACATGCCGCGTTCCGCTATGCCGTGGGCGAAGGCGAGCGCTTCGAACTGCCGGGCTTGTGGCTGACCTCCGACGAACTCGCCGCGCTGCTCGCGTTGAACGAGCTGATCGGCCGCAGTGGTCCTGGTGTACTTGCGGGTGCGCTCGCGCCATTCAAGGCGCGCATCGAACATCTGCTGTCCGACCAGGGCAGCGGCAAGGCGTTGCCGATCGAACGCATCCGCGTCATCGCGTGGGGCGAGCGCAAGCTCGACCAGCAAGTGTTCCGCATCGTCGCCGGCGCCGTGCTCGAGCGAAAGCAGCTGCGTTTCCGCTATCGCGCTCGCACCACCAATGCCGACAGTCATCGCCATGTCTCGCCGCAACGCCTGACGCACTATCGCGACAACTGGTACCTCGATGTATGGGACCACGATCGCGAAGCGTTGCGCAGCTTTGCCGTGGATCGCATCGCCGATCCGCAGGCGCTGGAAGAACCCGCGCGCGACGTGGCCGAGCAGGAGCTCAACGACGCGCTGGCTTCGAGCTACGGCATCTTCGCCGGCAAGCCGAAGGCGTGGGCCACCATCCGCTTCTCGCAGCATGCCGCGCGCTGGGTGGCCGACGAGCACTGGCATTCGCAGCAGAAGGGCGAATGGCTGTCCGATGGTCGTTATGAACTGCAGGTGCCTTATTCCAATTCCAAGGAACTGCTGATGGACGTGCTCAAGTACGGTCCGGATGCGGAAGTGGTGGCGCCGCTCTCGCTGCGCGAGGAAATGAAGATCCAGCTGCAGCTGGCGCTGACCGGTTACCAGCAGGCGCCGCGCTGACAACGCGCGGTGGCGGCTTCGGGTGCGCTCGCCACGGTGCGCGACGTGGTGACAAGGCCGCATCGCATCGCCAACGTCCATGCGACCACTTGCCATCGCGCCACGCCGGCGTGAGGCTACAAGCATCGACCGTCGCCACACCACGCGCTTCATGAAGCCCACCGACATCGCCGAATCCTCAGCTCTTCCGTCCGATACCGCGACCATTCGAAAACCGACCGTGGCGTTGGCACTTGGTTCCGGCGGCGCGAAGGGTCTGGCGCATATCGGTGCGATCGAGGAGATCGTGGCGCAGGGCTACGACATCGTCGCCATCGCCGGCACCTCGATGGGCGCACTGATCGGCGGCATCTATGCGATGGGCAAGCTGGACGTCTATCGCGACTGGGTGTCGGCGCTGGCGAAGATGGACGTGCTCAAGCTGGTCGACTGGACGTTTTCCGGCGGCGGCCTGATCAAGGGCGAGCGCATCATGGAGACGCTGCGCGAGCTGATCGGCGATGCCCGCATCGAGGAATTGCCGCTCGCTTTCACCGCCGTCGCCACCGACCTCGACCGCGAGCGCGAGGTGTGGCTCACGCGTGGCCCGCTGTTCGATGCGATCCGCGCTTCCATCGCCATTCCCACGGTATTTCGCCCGCATACGCTGTCGGAACGTCGCCTGGTCGACGGCGGTCTCCTCAACCCGGTGCCGGTGACGCCGCTGATCCGCGAAACCGCCGATTACCTCTTCGCGGTCAGCGTGGACGGACCGCCGGACGTCAGCACGCCGGAAGAAGTACCCGCAACGCCGACCGATGCGACCGAAGGCTATCGTTCGCGCATCACCGACTTCATCGGCAAGTTGATGCCGCAGGTCGGCGACAGGCCGCGCGAGCCCGGCATGCTGGAGCTGCTCACGCAGTCGATGGACCTGATGCAGGCGAATCTGTCACGCCTGCGCCTGGCCGCATACGAGCCGGATCTGCTGATCCGACTGCCGCGCAACGTGGCGAATGTCTATGAGTTCTATCGCGCCCGCGAGCTGATCGAGCAGGGGCGCCAGCAAGCCAGGACGGCACTGGCAGGATGGCAGCCGAACCGTCGGCTCAATGGGGCCCGTGCGCCTTGAGCCACGCATCGAGGTAGCACTTCAGTGCGACGGCGTTGTTGTGGTCTTCGTCGCGCGCCCCGTAGAGCAGGGTGATCCGCTTGCGCGAAGCCTGGCTCGCCAGCGGTTTCCAGTATTCCGCCGCATGGTCGAGTTCGGTGGCGTAGCGATGGCGGAAGCTTTCCCAGCGCGCTGGATCGTGCCCGAACCATTTGCGCAGCGACGGCGATGGCGCCAGCTCCTTGCTCCAGGCATCCAGCGCGGCATCTTCCTTCTTTAGCCCGCGCGGCCACAGGCGATCGACCAATACCCGATAGCCGTCGCTCTTGGCGGCGGGCTCGTAGACGCGCTTGACGGCAATGCTCATGGGCGGGCGGCCTCCCAAAGGGAAGATCTTCAGCATACGCCCATGAAAAATGCGTCGATATGCAGGGATGGCAGACAGCATCACTTGCGCGCCGCCGGATGAGCGGCGCCGCGGTCCAGGATCACGCACTGGGTGCGCTCCCGCAAAGGAGCGCCGAACGATCGATCAGATCTCTTCGACCTGGGTGACCTTGCCACGGCGCATCAGCCAGGCCACGCCGCGAAGGTCGGCGATGCCCACCCACAGGCGATCGAGCATGCCGTACTTGGACGTGCCCGCCGTGCGCGGGCGATGGCCCACCGGCACGCTGGTGCTCTGGAAACCCGCGCGCTTCACCAGCGCCGGCAGATAGCGATGCATGTGGTCGAAGTAGGGCAGGCGCAGGAACACATCGCGATCGAACAACTTGAGGCCGCAGCCGGTATCCGGCGTGGAGTCCTTGAGCATGCGCGACCGCACCGCGTTGGCGATCTTGGAGGAAATGCGCTTGTTGAAGCTGTCGCGGCGCGTGGTACGCCAGCCGGCGAACAGGCGCACGTTGGCCTGCGCCTTGTCGCGCTCGGCAAGCAGCTTGGCGATATCGGCCGGATCGTTCTGGCCATCGCCGTCCAGCGTGGCGATCCACGGCGAACGCGCGGCCCGCACACCATTCCACACAGCCGTGCTCTGACCGCTGCGGGTCAGGTGGCGCACGATGCGCAGCTCCGGGTACTTCGCCTTCTCGGCCGCGAGCACCGCCACGCTGTCGTCGCTGGAATCGTCATCCACATACACGATCTCGAAATCGGCCTTGCCACGCAGGGCGGCAGCGATCTCGGCGAGCAGCGGCGGGATGTTGTCGCGCTCGTTGAACACCGGCACGACGACGGACAGCTGGGGCATGGGGAAGGCCTTGTCTGAAGTAGGGGCGCTTGGCGCCAGGGCGCCATTCTAGTGGGTGGAAGGCTTGGCGTCAGGGGGCCGGCTGGGCGCTACGCGCGGTGGGCCTTGGCTTGGGGCGTCCACATCGACCTCCGAGCCCTGGCGCCGTTGTGGGAGCGCACCCTGTGCGCGACAGCCCATCGATTTCCCAGGTAGTGCCAGTGTTAGCGCCCTCTCCCTGCGGGAGAGGGCTGGGGAGAGGGTGCGGTTTTCGCGTGATTTCTCACTGAGGGGAAAGGGTTGGCTCTGGACCTCTGCCTTCGGTTGCCATGCTGTCGCGAGCATGCCGCCTACGCAGCGGGCGTTTCGATCTCCTGCCGGAGCTCGAGTCACTTTTCTTTTGCTGGCCCACGCACGCGCTCTTGGCATGCGAACGGCTAAGCCGGCCCGAAGGGCGGAGGGCGCCAGCCCGGAGTCAAAGGAAAAGCAACCCAAAGAAAATGGCCTTGAGAGCCAAGGCTCGTAGCAGTACGAGGAATAGAAGCGTCGGGCGACCGAGGCTAGCCTTGGTGCGCTCGTTACTACCTCGAACGGAGTGGCTACACCGAAACGCGTCGAAGCGGAGAGGACTTAAAGCGGCTTTGTTGAATGGCGGGGACTCTGGGTGCTGCCACGCCTTTTTCCCACTCCCCTCCGGGGAGAGGGCCGGCGTGAGGGGCGGGTGCTCGCGATAACCTTGCCTACCTCTGTAGGAGCGCACCCCGTGCGCGACCGCAGCATTGCGGTGTATCTCATCACGACAACCTCAGACTGAGGCAACCATGCCAGTCCGCGGTCGCGCACTGGGTGCGCTCCCACAACGAGCAAGCGCAGCCATCAGCTCCACGTCGCGATGTGCCGCTCCGCGGCACGAGCCTTCACCCAACCCCTGTGTGGCGGTGAGGGGTGGACGATCAGGCCCCGCAGGGGTGCCCGACAGGGATGTCGGGCACTTTTCGTCCGGGCAGGAGCCCGGTCGAAAAGCCCGGCCGCCCCTCACGCACTGGCTGGGCGCAGCCCGGACAGCGCCGCGCGGGGTGCCTTTCTCTTTGGTTACTTTCTCTTGGGCAAGCAAGAGAAAGTGACCCGGGCCGCGGCAGCGGGCCGGAAGCCCGCGGCAGGCGAGCCAGATGGCGATCGCCCATCACTATTTCAGACGTCTATTTCGAAATGCCGAATATGCAGACCGACGCGAAAAGCTGTCGCGCACTGGGTGCGCTCCTACAGAGGAGCTACAAGCCTAAGCATCTTGGCACCGGCCACTCACACACGCGTCGCCAGAAAAAGTCCGGCGTCGACAATGCCCACCATCCCTCAGCGAATCTTCCCCAAAATCCCATCCAGCTCGTCATTGCTGTGATAGTGGATTACCAACTTGCCCTTGCCGCCGCGGCCATGGGCCACTTCCACGCGCGTGGCGAAGCGTTCGGCGAGTTCGCGTTCCAGGGCGTCGACGTTGGGATCGCGGGCGGGCGCGCTCTTGGCCTTGCCCTTGGGCGCGGTCTGCGCACGGCGGGCGGCTTCTTCGAGTTCGCGCACGCTCCAGCCGTGGCGCGAGGCTTCCAGGGCGAGGCCTTCGGCCATGCCTTCGGGCAGCGTGATCAGGCAGCGGGCGTGGCCCATCTCCAGCTTGCCTTCGTCGAGCAGGCGCTTGATCGACACCGGCAGTTCGGTGAGGCGCAGCAGGTTGGAGACGGCGGCGCGCGAGCGGCCGACCGCATCGGCGGCCTGCTGGTGGGTGAGGTCGAAATCGTCGATCAGGCGCTTGAGCGCGTCGGCTTCTTCCAGCGGGGTGAGGTCCTGGCGCTGGATGTTCTCGATCAGCGCCATGGCCGGCACGGCCACTTCCGGCACATCCTTCACCAGCACCGGCAGCTCGTGCAGCTGCGCGCGCTGGGCGGCGCGCCAGCGGCGTTCGCCGGCGATCAGCTCGAACATGTTGTTGCCGATGGCGCGAACCACCACCGGCTGGATCAGGCCCTGCGCGCGAATCGAGGCGGCCAGTTCGTCCAGCGCTTCATCGTTCCAGTGGCGGCGCGGCTGGTACTTGCCGGGCTGGATCTGCTGGATCGGCAGCGTGCGCAGCTCGCCTTCCTGTTCCAGCACCGAGGGCTTGCCCGGTTCTTCCGTGGCACCCAGCAGGACGTCGAGCCCGCGTCCCAGGCCCCGTTTTTTCGCAGCGGACATGCTTACTCCTGATGGATGTCGACGACGTCGTCGAGCGTCGCGTCTGAGTCATCGTGCAGCATCGGCGTCACCACTTCGCTGGTGTCCTGCGCGGCGTTCAATCCGCGCTCGCGGCGGATCATTTCGCCGGCGAGGCCGATATAGGCGATGGCGCCGCGCGAGCTGCGGTCGTACAGGTGGATCGGCTGGCCGTGGCTGGGCGCCTCGGCGAGACGCACGTTGCGCGGGATGATCGAGCGCAGCACCTTGTCGCCGAAATGCTGCGTGAGCTGCGCCGACACTTCGTTGCCGAGGTTGTTGCGCACGTCGTACATGGTGCGCAGCAGCCCGTCGATTTCCAACGCGGGATTCAGGCGCTGGCGCACGGCCTTCACCGTGTCGAGCAGGCTGGAAAGGCCTTCCAGCGCGAAGTATTCGCACTGCACCGGAATCAGCAGACCATTCGCCGCTGCCAACGCGTTGAGCGTGAGCAGATGCAGCGACGGCGGGCAGTCGATGAGGATGGTGTCGTAGCGGTCGGCGATCTTCTCGAGCTGCTCCTTGAGCCGGCTCTCGCGCGCGATCGCATCCATCAGCTTCAGCTCGGCGGCGGTGAGGTCGCCGTTGCCGGGCAACAGGTCGTAGTTCGCCTCGGTGCGGACGATGGCCTTGTCGATCGGGGATTCATCCAGCAGCACTTCGCAGCCGTTGGGCTTGGCTTCGTGCTTGTCCACGCCGGACGCCATCGTCGCGTTGCCCTGCGGGTCGAGGTCGACCAGCAGCACCTTGCGCTTGGCGGCAGCCAGCGCAGCGGCGAGATTGACGGCGGTGGTGGTCTTGCCCACGCCGCCCTTCTGGTTGGCGACAGCGATGATCCGAGCCATGTGTCGTCGTTACCGTGGACGATGGAAAAGGGGGCTAGATTAGCAGCCTGTTCGGCCAAGCACGACGAGATGCCGCTCGCCGCCGACATCCGGCACGTTGAGCTCATGGATGGCGCGAACCTCGTAGCCATCCGGCACGCCGGCCAGTTCATCCTCGGGATGCTTGCCCTTCATGGCCAGCCAGATGCCATTCTTGGTCAAAAGATGACCACCCCAGGCCAGCATGTCGGCGAGGCTGGCAAAGGCGCGGGCGGTGACGCAGTCGAACTGGCCTTCCACGTCTTCCACGCGGGACTGCACGGCGCGCACGTTCTCCAGTTTCAGCGAACGGATGGCCTCGCGCAGGAAGCGGACCTTCTTGCCGTTGGAATCGACCAGCAGCACCTGGCGCTCGGGCGTGGCGATGGCGATCGGGATGCCTGGCAGGCCGGGGCCGGTGCCCAGATCCGCCAGCGTCGCGCCCTGCACGTAGGGCAGGATCGCCAGGGAATCGACCAGATGGCGGCTCACCATCTCGGCCGGATCGCGGATCGCAGTGAGATTGTAGGTGGCGTTCCAGCGGGCCAACAGCGCCTGGTAGTCGAGCAGCCGCTCCACCGCGCCGGCCGGCAGCTGCAGGCCCAGCGCGGCGATGCCGCGTTCCAGCCGAATTTGCAGGTCGTGGCGGGAGCTCATGGGTGACGCCTTGCGGAAAAACGGGCCGCAAGTATCCGGGCGCGACGCTCGCGACGCCAGCGCGGCAAAGAAAAACCCGCCGAAGCGGGTTCTGAAGGGTCTCCCCTGGGCGGGTCGCTCTCGGGCGACCTCACCGTCGGCCTGCCGGCTTGCTGTCCGGTCAGGCGAATTCCAGTTCCACGCGGGTCACCATCATGCCGCGCTCGCGCAGGCCGGTATTCATGGCCTGCTTGAGGCGCGAACCCAGGTCGCGGCGATCGGCGCTGAAGGCCTCCGGCTCGTCACGCAGGGCAGCAAGGGCACCACCGCGGATCAACTGGTCAGCCTGCTCGATGACCGAATCGGCACGCTCCGGCTCCAGCACTTGCCAGTAGACCGTGCCACGCACGTCATGGGCATTGGGCAGCGGCTCCTCGAAGCGCAGCACCTGACCACTGAGGTTGATGTGGTGTTCCACGTGGTCGATCAGCGGCAGCGTCATATGGACGCCGGGCTGAAGCAGCCGAAAGGGTTTGCCGCGCCGATAAAGACTGTGCACCTGGTCCGCCGGCACGCGCTTGATCGCGGTGGCGAACATCGCGATCAAGGCCAGGACAACGAGAATAATGAGTGCGTTCATGGCAGTAGCAAAAACAACGAGTTATATGTTGATCTTCCGCAAAAACCGTAGCTTGATACTACAGCTGATTGCGCCCCCTTAGATTAATCTCAATTTAACGACAACCTAAGGCGTTATAACAACAGCACTTTTGGTCTATGTGCCTGATTTTGTGAACCAAGTGGCAAGCGAGGAGAGCATGCATCGACCGGGCCAAGTGGCGATTTGTTCGCCAACTTCGCCCTACGAAAGGTTAACGGCCGGCCAACGAGAGGCTTGAGTGTTAAGCCCGGGCACAAAGAAAAAGCCGCCCCGGCTGGCCGGGACGGCTTAAAGATCACCGTCGATGGCAGCGACCTCGGCGGGCCGCTACAAGCGGATCAGAACTTGCCCGCGCGGAAGTCAGCGATTGCCTGATGGATCTCCTCGGGCGTGTTCATCACGAACGGTCCATAGCGGGTGACGGCCTCGTTGAGCGGATGGCCGGCCACCAGCAGCACACGCGCGGCGGTGTCCCGACCGGCGATGCGCAGCTCGCCGCTGCGCGAGAGCACGGCCAGTTCGCTGCGGGCCAGCGGTTCGCCGGCCACTTCAGCGTCCTTGCCGTCGAACACGTAGGCAAAGCCTGCATGGCCTTCCGGCAGCGGAATGGTGACGGACGCACCCGGCTGCACCGCGATGTCGAGGTAGATCGGCTGCGTGACGATTTCCGCCACCGGCCCGGTCACGCCGCCGAACTCGCCGGCGATCACCTTCACCTCCACGCCCTCCGAGGGACGCGCAACCGGGATGCGCTCCGGGCCGATGTCCTGGTAACGCGGCGCGATCAGCTTGTCCTTCGCCGGCAGGTTCACCCACAGCTGGAAGCCCCACATCAGGCCGTCTTCCTGCTCGGGCATTTCCGAATGCAGGATGCCGCGGCCCGCGGTCATCCACTGCACGCTGCCCGGCACGAGGTCGCCGCTGTTGCCGTGGTTGTCGTTGTGCTTCATGTGGCCGGCGAGCATGTAGGTCACGGTCTCGAAACCGCGATGCGGATGCTCGGGAAAACCGGCGATGTAATCGCCCGCCTGGTCGGAACGGAACTCGTCCAGCAGCAGGAACGGATCGAGCATGTCCAGGCCCGGCTGGCCGATCACGCGCTTGAGCTTCACACCCGCACCATCGGACGTGTCGATGCCGCGGATGCGGCGAAGAATGCTGCGTTCGGTCATGGCTGGTCTCCAAGGATTTGGACTGCCCACCATGATGATGCTGCGCCCGCGCGCACCCAAGACCTGAAACAGGAACGGATTGTTCGCGGCAACGACGGAAACGATCAGCGTGCCGCGGTCGCTTCGCGCAACTGGTAGACCCAATCCAGTTCCGGCGCCGCCAAACCCATGCTGGTCAGCGCCGCACTGAGCTGGCCGCGATGGTGGGTGCCATGGTTGAACACGTGGCCCAACGTGGGTGCGAACGGCACCTCGACCGGGATGCCCTGGTTGCGCGTGTACGCCAACGCACCATCGAAGCGGGCCGGCGCGAGCGTATCGATCCAGCCACCCCAGCGGTCGACGGCAACCAGCAGGGCCTCGCGCAGTTTGCAGCGATCGGCATGCAGTTCGCTATCGAGCGGCAGCTGCAGCGAACGCTGCTCCGCGAAGCGGCCGTACCAGATGTGGTCGGCCACCAGCAGATGGTTGACCGTGCCGTGTACCGAACCGAAGAACAGCCCGGCATCGCGGTGCCACTGCTCGTCGCTCAGCTCCATCAGGTGAGCGTCGAGCAGATGCCGCGTGGCCCACGCGTGGTAGTCGGCCAGGCGGCGGAAGTAAGTCTTCAGGTCCAAGCGACGACCACCGACGTGCGGCGCCTCAGTGCACCCAGTGACCGCTGCGCTGGCGCGGCGGCGGCGTGTGCGGTTCCTGTTCGTCGGTGCGCACGGCCGCCTCGACTTCCGCTTCGGTGACGGGATGGGCCTGCCAGTAACGGTTCACCGCACCGAGCACGGTCGGCACCTGGGTCAGGCACTCGTCGTATTCCTCGTCGCTGAGCTTTTCGAATTCGGCGTCGGCATTGAGGATGCCTTCGTCCACGGCCAACGCCATCACCGGGCCGAGCATTTCCATCAGCTGCGGGTCGTCGGCCAGGCGCTTCTCCCACAGGCCGGCGCGCAGGTCGATGCCGCGGCTGAAGCCTTCACACCAGCCCGCGGCGGACAGCACCGGGCCGGCCTCGGTCTCCACTTCGCCGAGAATGGGCTCATACGCATCCACGTCGAGTTCGGCGTTGATCGAGTCGTTGAGCTTGGCCAGCAACGCGAGCACGCGATTGCCTTCGGTTTCGTCGGCGAACGGTTCGTGCAGCACTTCAGGCAGCCACTCTTCGGGCAGCACCTGCAGCGGACCTACCGCTAACGCCGATAGCAACCCGTGCACGCCGTCGAGCAGCAGGTCGCCTTCGCCGACATGGGCGCGCAGGTATTGGTCCAGTTCCTCGAGTTCGTTGTCGTCCAACGAACTAGGCCACTCGGTCTTGGGTGTATTCATCAGCTACCCGTGTGTTTCTTTCTAGATATCCAGATCAACCGTTACCGGCGTGTGATCGGAGGGTCGCTCCCAGGTCCGCGGCGTGCGATCGATCGTGGCGGCTTTCGCGGCGGATTTCAGGGCGTCTGCGATCAGGATCAGGTCGATGCGCAAACCCATGTTGCGCCGGAACGCGGCCTGACGATAGTCCCACCAGCTGAAGTGTTCACCCGCCGGTTCGAACAGCCGGAAACTGTCGTGCAAGCCCAGCTCGGTGATGCGCTTGAGCGCGTCGCGCTCGGGCGGCGAGCACAGGATGTCCTCACCCCACGTCGCCGGGTCGTACACGTCGCGATCGTCGGGCGCGATATTGAAATCGCCCAGCACGACCAGGTTCGGATGACGTTCGAGTTCGCCCGCGAGGAACTCGCGCATCTTGGCCAGCCAGTCGAGCTTGTAGGCATATTTTTCATCGCCCACCGCCTTGCCGTTGACCACGTAGAGATCCACCACGCGCACGCCGCCGATGGTGGCGGCAAGGATGCGTCGCTGCGGATCCTGCAGCTGCGGGATGTCGGTAACGACGTCCTCAAAACCGCCGTCGATGCCGGCGCGCGCGAGCAGCGCCACGCCGTTGTAGGTCTTCTGGCCGGAGAACACCGCGCGATAGCCGGCGGCGGCCAGTTCATCGACCGGAAACTTCGCGTCTTCCAGCTTGGTTTCCTGCAAGGCCACCACGTCGGGCTGCGCATCGGCCAGCCACTGGGTGAGGTGCGGCAGGCGCACCTTCAGCGAGTTCACGTTCCACGAGGCGATTTTCATCGGCGCATTGTAAGCGATGCTTGCGCCCACTCCGCCTTCCCTGGCGGATGAGGGCGTCGATTACGCCAGGCCGTGGCTCCTGAGCAGCGCTTCAGGCTCGGGTGTACGGCCACGGAAGGCGACGAAGCTTTCCATCGCGGGGCGGCTGGCGCCGACGGAGAGGATTTCACGGCGGAAGCGATCACCGGTGGCGCGGTCGATCACGCCGTGTTCCTCAAACTCGCCGAAGGCGTCGGCACTGAGCAGCTCGGCCCACAGGTAGCTGTAGTAGCCGGCGGCGTAGCCGCCCGCGAAGATGTGCGAGAACGCATGCGGGAAACGCTGCCATGCCGGCGGATGCAGCACCGCGACGTCGTGGCGCACTTCCTCCAGCACTTCCATCGCGCGCGCGCCCTTGGCCGGGTCGTATTCCAGGTGCAGCAGGAAATCGAACATGGCGAATTCCAGCTGGCGCACGAGGAACAGACCGGCATGGAAATGCCGCGCCGCCAGCATGCGTTCGAACAGTTCGTCGGGCAGGCGCTCGCCGGTTTCGTAATGACGCGCGAACAGATCCAGCGCTTCGCGGTTCCAGCCGAAGTTCTCCATGAACTGGCTGGGCAGCTCCACCGCGTCCCATTCCACGCCGTCGATGCCGCCGATGGAGGGCAGCGCGATCTCGGTGAGCAGGTGATGCAGGCCGTGGCCGAATTCGTGGAACAGCGTGAGCACGTCGTCGTGCGTGAGCAGCGCGGGCTTGCCCTCGGTCGGCGGCGCGAAATTGCAGGTGAGGAAGGCCACCGGCAACTGCTCTTCGCCGCCATCGCGGAAGCGGGCACGGCACACGTCCATCCACGCGCCGCCGCGCTTACCGTTGCGTGCGTAGAGATCGACGTAAGCGCCGGCAAACACGCGGCCATCGGCGTCGCGCACGTCGTAATAGCGGACATCCGGATGCCAGGTGTCGACGTCGTCGCGGGCGCTGAGCGAAATGCCGTAGAGGCGCTGGGTGAGGCCGAACAGGCCATCGATCACCGCCGGTAGCGGGAAGTAGGGCTTCAGCTGTTCCTCGTCGAGGTCGTACTGCTGCTGGCGCAGCTTCTCCGAGGCGTAGCCCACGTCCCACGATTCAAGGTTGTCGAGCTTGAGCTCGGTGGTGGCGAACTCGCGCAGCTTGGTGAGCTCGGCGCGCGCCACCGGCTTGGCGCGTTCGGCGAGGTCATGCAGGAATTCCATCACCTGCGCGGGCGACGCGGCCATCTTGGTGGCCAGCGATTCCTCCGCCGCGTTGGCGAAGCCGAGCAGCTGCGCGGCTTCGAAGCGCAAGGCCATGATGCGGTCGATACGCGCGCTGTTGTCGAACTTGCCGGCATGCGGGCCCTGGTCGGACGCGCGCGTCTGGTAGGCCCAGTACACGCGCTCGCGCAGGCCGCGGTTGTCGGCATAGGTGAGCACGGCCTGCACGCTGGGTTGCTTGAGCGTGACGAGGTAACCCTCGAGCTTCTGCTCCTTGGCGTACTGGCGCAGCACCGCGCGGCCGGATTCGGGAACGCCGGCCAGGTCGCGCTCATCGGTGATGTGCTCGTGCCACGCATCGGTGGCGTCGAGCACGGCGTTGGAGAATTCGGTGGAAAGCCGGCTCAGCTCCACGCCGATCTCGCGGAAGCGGGTGCGTGCCGGTTCCTCCAGCGCCACGCCGGACAGGCGGAAATCGCGCAGCGCATGTTCCACCAGCGCGCGCTCGGGCCGCGGCAGGCCGGCGAAGTCCGGTGCATCGGCCAGCGCCTGCACGGCCTGGTAGAGCGCGCGGTTCTGGCCGAGTTCGATCGAATGCTCGGTGAGCTTTCCTTCCGCCGGCCCATAGACCTCGCGCAATGCCTCGCTGTCGGCCACCGAGTGCAGGTGGCTCACTGGCGACCAGGCGCGGGCGAGCCGCTGTTCCAGGCGCTCCTGCGTGAGCATCACGCTGGCAAAGTCGTGCGGTGCGCCGGGGGCAGTCAACGCATCGATGCCGGCGCGATAGTCGGCCAGGATGGTGTCGATCGCCGGCGTGACGTGCTCGGGGCGGATCTGCGAAAACGCCGGCAACGTGTCGTCGGCCAGCAGCGGATTGTGTTGTTCCATGAATTCCTCCAGTCGCGTCAGCGTGGCGACCCGTCCTGGTGAAATCAAGCACGCCTCCGGCGCGTAGCCAGCCTGCGCTCACGATTTGTCACATCCCGTGCCTAACCTCTTGCCATGCCTATGCCTGATTTCTCCGCCCTGCTGCGTCGAAGCGACGTGTTCGGGCACCTGGGGGAGGAGGCGCTCGCCGCGCTGGCCCCCGAACTCCAATGGTTTTCACTGCCCGGCGGTCGCACGCTGTTCCACCGCGACGACCCCGCCGACGCCTTGTACCTGGTGGTGCGGGGCAGCCTGGGCGTGTTCGACGGACCCACCGAGCGGGTGCGCCTGGTGGCGGCCGGCGACAGCGTGGGCGAGGTCGGGTTGATCACCGGGGAGGGCCGCCAGCACACGGCACGCGCCCTGCGCGACACCGAGCTGTTGCGCCTGGACCGCGAAGCCTTCGAGGCCCTGGTACGCGAACACCCGCATGCCATGCTGGGCGTGGCACGCATGGCCATCGCGCGACTGCAGGAGCGCATGCGCGGTGACCAGCCACCCGATGCGCCGCGCACGTTCGCGCTGCTTCCGGCCAGCGCCGACGTCCCCGCACGTTCGTTGGCCATGCAGCTGGCTATCGAACTGGAACAGTGGGGTAGTTGTCTGGTGATCGATGCCGAGCATGGTGCCGGTCGAGGCAGCGACTGGTTCGCTGAAAAGGAAACGCAGGTGCGCTTCCTGATCTACCTGGACAGCAGCGGCGACAGCCATTGGAGGCAACGATGCCTGCGCCAGGCGGACGTGCTGCTGCTGCCGGCCATGGCCGCGCAGCCGGAGCAACCCTGGCCCGAGGCAATGCCGCGCGATCCGGCGCTGGCCGGCCATCGTGCGCGGCATCTGATCCTGCTGCACGCCGGCCGCCAGCCCAGCCTGGGGGCCGCGCAGCGCTGGCGCAGCCAGTTCAGCGGCGAACTGCAGCACCACCATGTGGGCGGCCGCAGCGATATCGCGCGGCTGGCACGGCTCGTCAGCGGCCATGCCCGCGGGCTCGTACTTGCCGGCGGCGGCGCACGCGGCGTGGCGCATTTCGGCGCGTTGCGCGCGCTGCGCGAAGCTGGCCACGACTTCGACGCCGTGGGCGGCACCAGCATCGGCGCCATCATCGGTGCGGGCGTGGCCGCCGGGTGGGAACTGGACGAGATGATGGAAGACTTCCGCCGCCACTTCGTCGAAGGCCGGCCGCTGTCGGACTGGACTGTGCCGCTGGTGGCACTCACCCGCGGGCGGCGTGCCGCCAGCATGCTGCGCCGCTCGTTCGGCGCGCTGGCGATCGAGGACCTGTCCCTGCCGTTCTTCTGCGTGTCCACCTGCCTGTCGGGCGAGGGCATGGTGGTGCATCGGCAAGGACCGCTGTGGCTGTGGCTGCGCGCATCGAGCGCGATTCCCGGCGTGCTGCCGCCGGTGCTGAACCAGGGACGCGTCTACGTCGATGGCGCCCTGGTCGACAACCTGCCCACCGATGTCATGGCCGGCGACGGCATCGCACACATCACCGCCATCGACATCCGCGCGGAGATTTCCCTGCTCACCACCGCCGAGGAGTTCGCCACGCCGCCATGGTGGCAGCTGCTGTGGCGCAACCAGGACGTGCGGCGGCCCGGCCTGGTGTCCACGTTGGTCCGCGCCGCGATGGTCAACAGCGAGGGACCCAGCGAACACCGCCGCGAGAGTGCCGACCTGCTGATCACGCCTTCGCTGGAACATATCGGCATGCTCGACTGGAAGGACTGGCAGCGCGCGGTCGATGCGGGTTACGAGTACACCAGCAAGCTGCTGGAGAGATAACCGCCGCCACTGTGGGAGCGCACCCTGTGCACGACCGCGACGCGGCTTCGCCACCTCGGTTTGAGGTTGTCGCGGCGTGTCCGTCACGCTCCGCCGGTCGTCGCGCACAGGGTGCGCTCCCACAAGGGGCACAGGCGGCGCGGTGAACCGCGGGGTTACCATGACCGCATGGACCCACTCCGCAAATACAAGGGCATCTGGCCCACCCTGCATCAACGCGTATACGTCGATCCGATGGCCAGCGTCATCGGCGATGTCGAACTCGCCGACGACGTGTCGATCTGGCCCGGCGCCGTGCTGCGCGGCGACGTCAACTTCATCCGCATCGGCGCGCGCACCAGCATCCAGGACGGCGCCATCGTGCATGTCACGCACGACGGTCCGTACACGCCGGGCGGCACGCCGACCATCGTCGGCGAAGGCGTGACCGTGGGCCACGCCGCCGTGCTGCATGCCTGCACCATCGACGACTACTGCCTGATCGGCATGCACGCCGTCGTACTCGATGGCGCCGTGGTGAAAAAGCACGGCTTCGTCGGCGCGGGCAGCGTGATCCCGCCGGGCAAGGTTGTCGGCGAAGGAGAGCTGTGGCTGGGCAACCCGGCCAAGCGCGTGCGCCTGCTGACCGACACGCAGATCGAGCAGCTCCATTATTCGGCCGATCACTACGTGCGGCTGAAAGACGAGTACCTCGCCGCGCAATGAAGCCACGTCGCGTGCTGTTCCTGTGCAGCCGTCATCGACTGCGCAGTCCCACGGCCGCCGCGGTGTTCGCGGACTGGCCCGGTATCGAGGTGGACTCCGCCGGCCTGGCCGAGGATGCGGAAACGATGCTGTCGCCCGACCAGCTGGACTGGGCCGAGCTGATCGTGGTGATGGAAAGCAGGCACCGCCAGCGACTGCAGTCGCGCTACAAGACGCGGTTGCGCGGAAAACGCGTGGTCTGCCTGGACATTCCCGATCGCTACGACTTCATGCAGCCCGAACTGGTCGAGCTGCTGTTGCGCAAAGCGGCGCCGCTGTTGCGTTGAACCTTATTGCGCCGGGCCGCCCGCCGACTGCTGCGCCTGGATGACGGCCGCGTGCGCCTCGTCCTGGCGGACCTGGATCTGGCGCTGCGCATCGAGCTTGCCGCCCAGCAACGAGAGAATGTAGTTCGTGCTGTCGAATTCGCGCAGCAGCGAGAGCTCGCGTTGCGCTTCGTCCAGGCTGTTGTCGTTGATGGCGCGCTCGACATCGGCCGATGCGGCCGGAAACGATTCGTGGAGTTGTTCCTGCGCCGCCTTGTTCTGCGGATCGAGCTGCAACACCGAGAGATAGAACTCGTAGGCATTGCTGCCCGCCGGCGCCACCAGGCGCTTTTCCTTGACCGCGGTCTGGGCAAGATCGAGCAGAATGGATACGCCGCTGTCGTCCTTGCTGTCCGGCGCTTGGCCGTTCGCGGCGACGGCGGACGTCTTGCCGCCCTGCAACCACCACAACACGCCGCCCGCGACGACGATCGCCGCGACCAGGGAAGCAACGACAAGCACGCGCCGGTTGGGCGCCGAAGACACAGTACTGGACATGACACCGCTGCAGTGGGGAGCCGCACGCAGGGTCGACTGGTCCTCAGTTCCCCGGCGGAACTGTCACATTAGCGACGCCACATGTCAGCGATGTGACTTGTCTGGACGTCCAAACGCCGCCGCGTCAACTGAAGTGGCCGCCGACGATGCGGCCGTCCTTGTCCAGCTCGGGGTAATAGCGGCTGTTGTTGTAGCGCATCTCCATGGTCGAGATGCTGCCGGGCAGCAACAGCTGCACGTCAGGGTAGCGCGCGCGGAACTGGTCGGGCGTGGGATGCGTGGCGATGAATGCGTCGAAGGCCTTCATGTCGGTGACATAGCCGTGGACGACGACGGGCGTGGGCTGCGTCATGTCGTGGCAGCCTCGCAGAACACAGGCCGCAACGATGGCGGCGAGGATGAGCGAGCGACGCATGGCGTGTCTCCGTGACGGGCCTGCCACCGATTATGCGCCACGGCTGTTCAAAGACGGAACTCGATGCGCTGGCGCACTTGCGAAGCGGCCACCTTACCGTCCTGCATGCCCGGCGTGAACTGCCATCGTCCCACCGCCGCGAGCGCAGCACGATCGAACACGTAACGCGGATCGGCGTCGGCCACGGAAGCGCCGGCAACCGAGCCATCCGGCTGCACGGTAAAGATCACATCGACCCAGCCCTGCCGCCGCGTGCGGCGCGCTTCGGCCGGATATACGGGTTCGACTCGGCGTGTAAGCACGGGCGGGACGATGCCGGCTGCCTCGATCGGCGTCGTGCGCGCATGAGCCACCTGACGAGGCGCGGCTTCGACCGCGGTGGATTCGACATGCAGTTGCGCCAGGGCCTGCTCTGCGGGAACCGGGCTGTTCGACGGCCTGGTCGCAGTCGCCATGGGCCCGGCAGGGGCAGGTGGCGCTGCGGGTGCGACCGGCGCGGGCGCGGACGATGTTGCTTTGCTCGCTACGGCAATGCCGCCCGATGGTGCCTCGCGCTTGGTCTGTTGCTGGGCCTGCAACGCTTCCTGGGCGACGGCGGCCTGATGTGCCTGCAACTTCGATTGCAGCAAGGTCAAGGTGTAGTTCTGCGGGTCGGCCTTCGCGAGCAAGGCAATCTGGCGTTGGGCTTCGCCGTCGTTGCCTTCGTCGATGGTCTGTTCGGCGGCGTGCGCGGCGAACGGGAAAATCTCGCGCAACGCATCCTGCGCCGCGCGATTGCCGGGTTCACGCCTGAGCACCATCAGGTACAGCTCGAAGGCGTTGTTGCCGGCCGGCGCCAGCAGCCGCTGATCGGCCATTGCCTGACGCGCGTGCTGCAGGAGTTCATCGATGCCTGCGCCTTCGCGCACGATCGGGCCCGTGGCTGCCACCACCTGCTCCGATGGCTCGTCGGTGTTCGCTCGATACTTGAGCTCCCAGAAGATCACCGCGGCCGCGGCAAGCATGAAGACGATGACGATCAGGAGTCCATGGCGGACGACGCCATGGTGACGACGATGCGACGAAACGAGTGACATGGCGGCACGCAACGGGGAAGGGAGACGTCGACGCACCAGCGTGCCGACGGGCGCGCCACTTTAGTGAGCCCATGTTGCGAAGATGTTGCCCGCCTTCGGGCGATGTGAAGCAGCGCACACGCGGCTAGCGCCGCCGCGTGTGCGCCATGGCTCAATGACCCGGCAGCAGGCTGCTGTCCGGTGAACCGTCGGGATGCGCGAACCACGAGACGTGGTTGCTGCCACCCATGCAGCCCTTGCCGCTGTCGTAGCTGGCCAGCGCTCCCGCCTTGGTGGTCAGCGAGGTCCGGTAGCAACCGCCCAGCGAATCGCGGAAATCGAAGGTCTGCACACTCTGCTGGCCGCTATGGCTGGCAAGCGCGCCGCTGGCGTTGAAGACCAGCGTGTCGGCGCTGTCGACGGTGTTCTCCACCTTCGCGTTGTAGACCCTGATTCCCATCAACCGCTTGTCGAGATGCTGCGAGTAGCCCTGGTGCACCGTGGAGGCCGCGCTGATGCTGCCGTCGCTTCCCGTCTGCTGGTTGTAGTCGAGCGTGAAGGGATAGCTGAAGTGCTGGCTCTGCTGTGCAGTCAGCAGTTTGCCGAGGCGGCTCTCGCTCATGCTGTTGGACCACGTGCGCTGCCAGGTCTGCTGGCGATAAGTCGTGGTGTTGATGGTGAACGACTGACGGTCGTCGAAACCCACGTGCTGCGTCACCGTACTCGTCACGCGCCCATGCGAGGTATTGGCGTAACCCTCGATCACGAAATCGCGCTTCAGCGCCGTGGTGATGTCGCCCGAGACATTGCCGCCGCTGTCCGTGGCAAGCGTGCTGCCGATGGTCGGCGCCGGCGCCTGGCCCACCAGCGTGTTGCGCACGATCTGACCGGTGACCTGCTTGGCGTGCGCATCGCGATAGACCAGCAGCGTCGCGGTGGCGGAGAAGTAGCCGTGCGCGCCGGCGACCTGCAAGGCCACTTCATGCGGGTTGCCGTCGCTGAGCTGGCCAGCGAACGGCGTGAGGTCCACGCGATACGGCATGAAGTTCAGGGCCTGCACGCCGGGTGTGGGCCGCCACAGGTACGGATCGATGCCACCGGTGTAGATCCACGGATATACCGGCGCCACGCCGGCCGGCTGGCCATCGATGCTGATCTCCGCCTCGCGGAAATTCCCGCCGCCGCATTCCTCGGCCTGGGCGGCATATTCGTCGGGCACGCAGGTGTACCAGAACTCGTCGCCGCCCTGGCTCTGCGTGAACACGTCGAGGTAGGCGCGTTCCACATTGGTCGGCAGCGTGAGCGTCCTGGCGAGCTTGTCGTTCGGCGTGTTCAACGATGCCGTGCCACCGATCGGGTCGGCGCCCAAGGGATAGACCGCATCCGGCACATTGGCTGCACGCGCCGCCGGCGTCGCCGGATAGAACAGCAGGCGTGCGCTGCCATGGATCACGCCGGTGTAAGTGCTGTTGACCAAGTTGCCGATCACCGCCTGGCCCTGGCCAGCGTTGC
The DNA here is from genome assembly GCA_000632805.1 of Dyella jiangningensis. Taxonomy (GTDB): domain Bacteria; phylum Pseudomonadota; class Gammaproteobacteria; order Xanthomonadales; family Rhodanobacteraceae; genus Dyella; species Dyella jiangningensis. The sequence continues at coordinate 4,399,632 of CP007444.1, forward strand.
GCAACAGCGCCGAGTAGTCGGTGAGATCGCGCTCCACGTGCCACGCCGGCGACACCGCAGCCGACGGCTCCTGCGTGGTGCCGAAATAGAGGTTCACGCCCGCGAGCCAAAGCGTCGCCGTGCGGTCGTACTGGCGGCCGGCCGTCACCGAGAAATCCGCTTCAAGCACCACCTTCGCCCATGCACCGTTGCACGATGCGGGCGGCGCATAGCTGTAGGGCCTTGCGCTGAAATCGTCGAAACTTACGTTGGTGAACAACGTCACCACGCACGGCTGCCCCGGCGGCCGCGGCACCGAAGGATCCGCCACGACGACATTGTTCGAACCGATCACCGGATCCGCACTGGCCTGCGCGGACACGCCGCCCAGCAGAACCAGCAACGCAGCCATCGCGAAACGATGGCAGACAAACCCCCAAGGCACCATGACGTTCTCCCCACGACGTGCCCCCTGCCGCGCGCACGCTAGCACAGCGGCGTATGGGTGTGGACGTCCAAACGAGAATCGGACACCCGGCGTTTCGAATCGTGATCACGGCCCGGTTTCGGTGGCCGTGAAGAAGCCGTCATTCGCCGGGATGGCAACCTTTCAAGTCACCCCGCGGACCTACGGAAGCGAAGTCACTGTCGAGGGCACGCGCAATGCACGTGAGATTGACGGGCGCCGTGTCTAAATTAAAAACGTTCTGACTGTTTCGCTCGCAAGTTAGGCATGTCCCTGTCGGGTCATGCTTGGTTCGCCGTTCCAGTGGAACCCTCCCGGGTTGCGGCGAAGGCGTTGGTTGACGATCGCTCCTCTCGGGGGCACCACGATGTCATCGAACGTACTTGGGGCGGCCGCAGCGTCGTTGCTGGCTTTGGCCATGGCGATGCCTGCGCTGGCCGCCGATCAGGATGCCGACGCCGTCGGCATGACGGCCTCGTATGGCAGATCTCCCGGCGCCCTGGCGTTGTATGGTTCGCCGGGCCGTTTTCGTTTGACCACTTATGCACCGGCTTCCCTTGCCTCCACGAGTGCTTCGTTACAGGCGACGCTGGGGGCGATGGGTCTTTCGGATGGGCGCATGCTTCCGGACACCGGCTACCTGCAGGTGGCCTCCAGAACCTTCGGTCGCTGGACGTTCGCCTCGGCGGTCGCCATGACAGATACAGCGCCGCCGGCCACGGCGGCGCCAGCAGCGTGGGACGCACCCCGGTGGGCGGACGTGGGCGATCCCTCGTTCGTTGACTTCACCCCGTTCTCGGCGAGCTATCGCATCAGCGCGACCGACCGCATCGCGGTGTCGTTGCAGATGGGCATGCAAAACAAGCCATCACGTGCGGCCCGGCTCATGGCGGCCAGCGCGAACATCTGGACGCTGATGCCCAAGGTCGCCTACACCAAGGTGATGCCTTCGTCCGACACTGATGCGTCGACCGTGGTGGCCGTGGGCAGCTTCTCGCGATCGGCGGTCGCCAACTACCAGAATGTCGCCGTTGGCCGCATCGAGGCGCTGGTGATGCATCGAAATGGCAGCGGCTGGGGCTATGGCGGCGTGGCCGCGCTGATCCAACAGCCGTATATGGACTTCAACCCGGCGCCAGGAAAACCGCCGGGTATGGATGCGAACAGCGGGCTCGCCATGGGCGTCGGCCCACAGATCAGCTGGAGCAGCCGATGGCTGGGCAGCGGCGTCGAGTTCCAGTGCCGCTGGATCTACGAGTTCCGTACGCCTACCGGGCACCCCGACCAGCCGATGCTGCTCTCGGCCACGCTGCACCTTTGAACCGCTTTGCCACTGGCTACCGCGGTCGCGATCAGCCGTACCGCTGGCGCAGCTCGCGATACACCGGGTCGGTATCCGGCCGCTTGCCGTGCCAAAGTTCAAAGGCGTCGGCGGCGGTTTCCACCAGCATGCCGAGGCCGTCGAATGCATAGCGCGCGCCGGCCGTGCGCGCCCAGGCGAGGAAGTCGGTCGCGGCCTTGCCGTAGGAAAGGTCGTAACAGAGCGCGCGGTTGCCGACGATGGCGAAGGGCAGGTCGAGCGAACGGCCGAGCACGCCGGCGGACGTAGCGTTGACAATCAGGTCAAAGGCGCCGAGATCGGCGAGGTCTTCCCAGTACCGCGTATGCGCGCGAGCGGGATCGCCGATGGCATCGGCGAGCGCATCGGCGCTTTCGGGCGTGCGATTGACGATGGTGAGCGTTTCCACGCCTGCATCGAGCAACGACCACGCAACGCCATGCGCCGCGCCGCCCGCGCCCAGCAGAAGGGCGGTGTGCCCGCGCAGGTCGACCTGATGGCGTTCGGTGATGTCACGCACCATGCCGTCGCCATCCGTATTGTGCGCCGCTAGACGTCCACCCACCCGAGCCGTGAGCACGTTCGCACTGCCTGCGCGGCTGGCGGCTTCACTGCGCTCGTCGGCCAGCGCGAAAGCCGCTGCCTTGTGCGGCAGGGTGACGTTGGCGCCCAAGCCACCATCGGCGAAAAAGCGACGCACGGCGGCTTCGAACTCAGCCGGCGAGGCATCGATGGTGCGGTACTCCAGCTCCAGCCCGAACTGGCGGGCGAAGGCCTGGTGGATCTGCGGCGACAGCGAATGGTTGATGGGATGGCCGAACACCGCGAACTGTCCTGCACTCATGCGCGCTCCTAACGAGATCGATGCGGCCCGGACGGCCCGGGCGGATCGTCCATTTTACCGGTACCGCCCCGCCGGATGCCCGTCGAACCGCGCCGTGCCTGCCATCGCAGGTTTTGAGATCACCGCCCGGCACGCTTCGCCCATCGCCACGAACGGACCCGAACCCATGCGCCCGAACGCCTCCATCACCCATCACGAACGCCTGCTCGGCGGCGCCCTGTTGTGGCTGCTCATGGGCGCCTTCCTGCTGCTCACCACGCTGGTGCCGGTGCATACGGACACGTTCGGCTGGACGCCGGCGTTCTGGCTGGTTGGCGCGCCGTTGGTCGTGCTGCTGGCGCTGGAGCCCGCCTTGCCGCGCCAGCTGCTGGCCGCGCTTCGCTCGCGCCGCCGCCCGGCAACGCAGCTCATCTGGAACTGAATTCACCTGGCAGTGGATGCCGCGGCGAGGAACGCCGCGATGGGAAGTCCTGCGATGGCTTGGGATGGCGGGCACCTTCGCAGGTGCGGCGCGAGGGATCGCGCCGAGTGACGGCAGTCCAGGGACGGACTGCCGGGATCACACCCTGATGCATCTTTCTTTTCGACTCTCTGTGAGCCCGCACTCTGTGCGCGACGAGGTGCGAAGCGGTGACGCGACAACTGACCACAGAGGCAGGAAGGATGTGCCGCGGTCGCGCACAGGGTGCGCTCCCACAGGGGTTGCCTAGTCGACGATACCGAGCCGCTTGCGCTCCATGCGTCGCAGGAACTCCTGCATGATGCGGCCGTACAGTTCTTCGCCGAGATAGGCGTCTTCCACGCCGGCATCGATCGACGGGTTGTCGTTCACTTCGATCACGACCGGCTTGTCGCCGACCTGCTTGAGGTCCACGCCGTAGAGACCATCGCCCACGGCCTGCGTCGCCTTGAGCGCCAGCTTCACCACCTCGGCCGGCGCCTCGTTGACGGGTATGGTCTCGAAGCCGCCGGACTTGGCCGTGCCTTTCGCGCCGTGGTTGTAGATCTGCCAATGGCCGCGCGACATGTAGTACTTGCACGCGTACAGCGCCTCGTTGTTGAGCACGCCGATGCGCCAGTCGAATTCGGTGTAGACGAACTCCTGCACCAGCAACAGCGCGCTGTGCTGGAACAGTTCGGCGGTGGCCTTGCCCAGCGCCTCTTCGCTCTCCACCTTCACCACGCCGCGCGAGAACGAGCCGTCGGGAATCTTCAGCACCAGCGGATAGCCAAGGCGCGCGGCGACGTCCTTCAGGCCCTTGGCGTCGTCGCGATAGAGGATCTCGGTGCGCGGCACCGCGAGCTTGCGCGAGATCATCAGGTCGTTGAGGAAGATCTTGTTGGTGCAGCGGAGGATCGACGCGGGATCGTCGATCACCACCATGCCTTCGCGTTCGGCACGATGCGCGAAGCGATAGGTGTGGTTGTCGCTCGCCGTGGTTTCTCGAATGAACAATCCGTCGTATTCCGCAAGGCGCTGGTAATCATTCTTGTTGATCGGATCGACTTCGATCCCCAGCTCCTTGCCCGCGCTGATGAAGGATTTGAGCGCCTTCTTGTTCGACGGCGGCATCGCCTCGGCCGGATCGATCAGCATCGCGATGTCGTAGCGGAACTGCTTGCGCGCCTTGGGCTTGCGCCACAGCTTCTTGCTGAAGCGATCGAGCTCTTCGGCGAACGCGTCTTCCTGCTGGTCCACCAGCGTATGCAGGCCCACCGGCTTGATCGCGCTCACCTGCCACACGCGGTCGCGCTCGAACTCGATGCGTAGCAGCGGGCAGGGAAACATTTCGAAAACCTGACGCGCAAGATCCTGCAGCGCCGGATACGCGGTCTGGCCGAAGTAGACCAGGATGCCGAAGTCCGTGGTGTCGCGTCCGCCGGCCGGCAGGAAGTGCGTGAGCTTGGTGCTCAGGTCCTCGATATCCAGGCCGTACAACGAACGACGGCGCAGGTCGTTCACCGTGCGCACGGTGGGCATCACGCGATGTCCACGCGCCTCCGCCAACAGTGAGACGTAATAGCCCGTGCCCAGGTATTTGTAGCTGCGGCACAGGTTGATGACGTGCGTGCGTTCTTCGTCGGCGCCCACCGGCTCTCGCAGGTAGTCCATGGCGGTGACGACGTCGACGGAGGGATAGTAGGAACTCCAGTCGGAAGCTTTCTCGACGACGATGACGAGACGAGTCATGACACCTCAGACGGTTGGAAGTGTCGTCGCGTGGGGAACGAGGCGGCACGGCGCAAGGCCCGCAGTGTGGCACAGGAAAGCGCGGCGCTATGAAGCCGCCCTAAATGCGCCGAAGGTCACGATTGCCGCATGCCGGTCCGAGGACTAGAGTGCGCCGCTTGGTCCACTCTGCGCTCGACGGGATCCGCCCCTGATGACCCCCATGCCCGCGACCGCCGCCGTACGCGTGCGCCGTGCCGAACTCTCCGATCTCGAAGACCTGGTGGCGCTGGAAGAGAGCAGCTTCGCCATCGACCGCCTGAGCCGCGAGCAATATCGCCGCCACCTCGACAGCGAAACCGCCCAGGTCCTGGTCGCCAGCGCCAACCACCGCCGCTTCCTCGGCACCGCCGTGGTGTTCTTCCGCAAGGGCACGAAGGTCGCGCGGCTCTATTCCATCGCCACGCACGCTGAGGCTCGCGGCAAGGGCGTGGGCTCGGCTTTGCTGGAAGCCTCCGAGCAACTGGCCAGGCGACGCGGTTGCAAAGTGCTGCGGCTGGAAGTGCGCACAGACAACGACGCGGCGATCCGCCTGTACGAGCGACTGGGCTACGATCGCATTGGGCGGTATGCGCGGTATTACGGTGATGGGGCGGATGCGTGGCGGTATGAGAAGAAGGTGGGGTGAGTCCGCGTAAGTGCGCTCGGCACTACCAACGGGAATGGGGCAAGGTTGATCCCTCTCCCCTCTCTCCCCGGAGGGGAGAGGGAGAAGTCGGATACCGAGGCATAGAGGATTGGATCGCTTTTTTGTGTGATCGGCGGGGCGATCTTCGTCGAGTCATTGAAAGCCGCTTCGCTCGACGCTTCCGCGAGCACCCACCCCTCACCCCAACCCTCTCCCCGGAGGGGAGAGGGGAGAGTCAGATACCGAGGCGAAGAACAGAGCTGCCTTAAGTCCTCTTCGTATCGGCGCGTTGCGGTGTAGCCTCTCCGTTCGAGGTAGTAACGAGCTCACCCCGGCTGGCCTCAGTCGACCGACGCTTCTATCCCTCGTATTGCTAAGAGCCTTGGCTCTCAAGGCCGTTTTCTTTGGGTTACTTTTCTTTTGGGCCAGCAAAAGAAAAGTGACTCGAGCTTCCCACGGGACTAGCTTCGCGTCGCCGGCAGGAGATCGAAACGCCCGCTGCGTAAGCGGCAGGCTCGCGACGGCACAGCAACCGAAGGCCACACGCGCGCTAGCTACACCGACAACATGCAGCCCGTCGCGAAAGGCCGTCGCGCACTGGGTGCGCTCCCACAATAGAAGAGTGGCGATAGTGGGGAGATTGCGGCGAGAGGCGATCGCGCACTGGGTGCGCTCCTACATAGGAGCCAGTGAGCGGGCCGGTCGCGCCGGAACCTCAGAACGGTTGCGCGATGCGCTGCTCCGTCGCCTCATCCGGCCGCGCCACCAGTGCCCCCGTGCGCATCAGGCTCACCGTGTAATGCCCCTGGTCCACCAGCGGCAGATACGCGCCGCTGCCGAACAACACATCGACGTCCGGTACCCAACGCGGATACTGCTTGTGCAGGTCGAGCAGGTCGAAAGCGCCCGCTTCGCGGAAGTCCGTCACGGTGCGCGGCGCATGGGCCTCTTCGTTGGGGTCGTCATAACGGCCGGACACACGATCGAGGCGGTACAGCGGCGGCAGGCCCGACAGCACGGCGGGCAGCTTCCACTTCAGCACCACCGCCTCCACGCGCCATGCATCACCCGCTACCGGCACCTGGCGAATGCTGCCATCCGGCCAGTGCAGGATGAGTTCCCAACGCTGCGGCGAGAGGATGCGGGCGTCGATGTCCACCACCGGCGTCTCCTCCGACAGCAGGCGATAGCCGCGCAGGGTGAGGCCAAGGCCCGTGAGCACCAGGGTGACCGCGATGCCGATCAGCACCAGCACGGTACGTCCCGCCGCGGCCCATTGGCGCCGATGGTCCAGTCGATGGCGCAGGATCACGATCTGCACCAGGGTGAAGAACAGGGCGATCACTGCGAGGATCAGCAGGATCGTCGTGGGCAGGCGCAGCAGCGCGGTCCAATCCATCGTCGTTACTTCGGACTTCCGTACCGCGCGGGGCGGCGACCGGGTCATGATAACGGCAGGCCGGGGGAGAACGTGGCGTGAATGCGCCGTCAGCCGTCTTGCTCGCCACGATTTTGAGGCTTCCCTATACTCCGCCCGTTCCCTACGGAAACCCTGCGATGCGTCGACTTCACCTGCTGCTTCCGCTGTGCTCCGCGCTGGCCCTGCTGGCCGGCTGCGGCAACAAGGGACCGCTCTACATGCCCAAGCCCACGCCAGCACCCGCCGCAGCGCCCGTGGCGCCCGCGCCCAAGCCGGTCACGCCCGCACCGGGTGCCGTGCATGGTTTCGTGACCGACATGACGGCGTTCGACGCTTTCATCGCCACGCATCCCACGCCTGACCAGTTCCGCGCGAACTATCCGGACGTGCTGCTGGTGCTGCCGGGCACGATTGCCACGCGCGAGTTCCGCACCAACAACAGCCGCTATTTCGCCGAGCTGGACAAGGATGGCCGCATCTCCGGCGGCAAGTTCATGTGATGAAGCTGCCGTTCTCCAAGATGCACGGCATCGGCAACGACTTCGTCATGGTCGATTGCCGCCAGCAGCCGTTCGCGTTGAGCGAGGCGCAGATCCGCGACATCGCCGATCGCCACACCGGCGTGGGCTTCGACCAGCTGATCAGCATCGAGCCACCGCGCGATCCGTCCTGCGCGTTCTACTACGGCATCTGGAATGCCGACGGCTCGCCATCGGGCCAGTGCGGCAACGGCGTGCGCTGCGTGGCGGCCTGGCTGCATCGCGCGGGCGAGCTGGCGATTGGCGACACGGTGAAGGTGGAGAGTCCTTCGGGCCCGGTGACGGTGCGTCTCACCGGTCCCAACGAGGTGACCGTGGACATGGGCGTGCCTTCGTTCGATCCGGCGACCATTCCCTTCATCGCGAACGCCGAAGGGGATCGCTACGGCATCGATGTTGGCGACGAGGTGCTGGAGATCGGCGCGCTCTCGATGGGCAATCCGCACGCGGTGGTGGTGGTGCCTGAGCTGCATGCGCCCTCGCTGTTCCGCCTCGGCCCGCTGCTGACCACGCACGAGCGGTTTCCGGAAGGCGCCAACACGGGCTTCGTCCAGGTCATGGGGCGCGACCTCCTGCGCCTGCGCGTACACGAACGCGGCAGCGGCTGGACCATGGCCTGCGGCACCGGTGCCTGCGCCGCCATGGCGGTGATGCGCCTGCGTGGCGAGGTGGACGAGCGCGTGCGCGTGGAACTGCCAGGCGGTACGCTCACCATCGAGTGGGCCGGGCCCGGCCATACGCTGTGGATGACCGGTCCGGCGACCTTCGTATTCGAAGGCGAATGGCTGGGCAGCTCTCCCGCACGTTGAAAGCGGACACCCGGACATCGCACACTCGGGGCCACGACGTATCGATCCGTTCGAGGTAATCCCGATGTCCGACACCGCACTCGCAGAAACCATGAGCGCCAGCGACGTGGCGGCCTATCTGCGCCGGCACCCGGAGTTCCTCACCGACTTTCCCGATATCGCCGCCCAGCTCACGCTGCCGCGCGAACAGGGCTCGGTCGCCTCGCTCGCCGCGTACCAGTTGCAGAGCCTGCGCGAGAAGAACGCCGAGCTGGAACGCCAGCTCGCCAGCCTGATAAGCATCGCCGCCGACAACGAGCGGTTGATGCAGCGCATCCACGACCTCAACGTGGCCGTGCTGCGCGCCAGCACGCCGGCGGTGGCCGCTCGCAGCGTGGTGACGCGCCTGGGCGAGGATTTCCAGACCGACCACGTGCGCCTCGTGCTGTTCGGCAACATCGGCCTGCCACCGGCGGACTGGCTGGTCCATGTGCCGGGCGGCCGTGCATCGATGCCGGAATTTGCCGATTTCCTCGCCAACCACGAACCGGTCGCCGGCCGGCTGTCGGCCGAGCGCCTGTATCGCCTGTTCGGTGATCGCGCGCCGGACATCCGCTCCAGCGCGATCATGCCGCTGGGCGAATTCGGCATCCTCGCCATCGGCAGCGGCGACGCGGACCACTTCCAGCCCGGCATGGGCACGCTGTTCCTCAAGATGATCGCGGCCACCGTCTCGGCGGCACTGCGGCGCTCGCAGGAAGGCGTGTAACCCGGCGATGAAGCCGCAGGAACAGGTCGATGCCTGGCTCGCTCGCCTGGCGAACGAGCGCAAGGCGTCGGTACACACGGTGGAAGGCTACCGGCGCGACCTGTCCAAGCTGCTGCGCTGGATGGATGCGCAGGGTGTGGACAGCTTCGACCGTCTCGAACCCAACCGCATGCGCGGCTTCGTCGCCGGCGAGCATCGCGGCGGCCTCTCGCCCAAGAGCCTGCAGCGGCTGCTGTCGTCGTGTCGCAGCCTGTTCCGCCACCTGACCCGCGAGGGTTCGCTTGGGCATGACCCGCTGGCCGGCGTGCGCGGGCCGAAGGTGCACCGCAAGCTGCCCGAAGTGCTCGATGTGGACGAAGCCACCCTGCTGGTGGAAGCGCAGAGCGAGGGCGCCCTGAACCTGCGCGACCGCGCGATGATGGAGCTGTTCTATTCCTCGGGCCTGCGCCTCTCCGAACTCACCGGCTTGCGCTGGATCGACCTGGATCTGCAGGCCGGCGAAGTGCGCGTGCTCGGCAAGGGCAGCAAGACGCGCATCGTGCCGGTGGGACGCCATGCCGTGGCGGCCTTGCGCGCGTTGGGCGAGGCCGAAGGCGTGGTGCCCGAGCAACCGGTGTTCAAGGGACGCGGCGGCGCCCCGATCAACCCGCGCACTGTGCAATTGCGCCTGAAGCAGATCGCGCTGGTGCAGGGCATGCCCAAGCGCGTGCATCCGCACCTCCTGCGCCACACCTTCGCCAGCCACATGCTGGAATCCTCCGGCGACCTGCGCGCCGTGCAGGAGCTGCTCGGCCATGCCGACATCGCCACCACGCAGATCTATACGCACCTGGATTTCCAGCATCTGGCCAAGGTGTACGACGCCGCGCATCCAAGGGCGAAGCGGAAGTAGGCCGGAAGGCTGTCTTCATGCTTCTGTGGGAGCGCACCCTGTGCGCGACAGGCCTACGGAGCAGGCGTTGCCACCATGCTTGCGCACTCATAAAGCCCGTCGCGACAACCCTTTACCGGGACCATCCTCCCTGCCGCAGTCGCGCACAGGGTGCGCTCCCACAGACGGTGCGACAGGCCCGGCCGGTTGGATTTGCCCGGCGCGACCCCACCTCTGGCGAATTCGTACTCTTCGGAGCTCCCATGGAATCCTTTCACGCCACCACCATCGTCTCGGTGCGCCGCAACGGGCGCGTCGTGATCGGCGGCGACGGCCAGGTCACTCTCGGCAACACGGTGATGAAGGCCAATGCGCGCAAGATCCGCCGCCTGGGCAAGGGCGACGTGCTGGCGGGCTTCGCCGGCGCCACGGCGGACGCCTTTACCCTGTTCGAGCTGTTCGAGCAGAAGCTGGACAAGCACGGCGGCAACCTCACCCGTTCGGCGGTGGAGCTGGCCAAGGAATGGCGCACCGACCGCCGCCTCGGCCGCCTCGAAGCCATGCTGGCGGTCGCCGACAAGGACGCTTCGCTGCTGATTTCCGGCAACGGCGACGTGCTGGAACCCGAGCACGGCCTGATTGCCATCGGCTCCGGCGGTCCGTACGCACAGTCGGCCGCGCTGGCGCTGATGGAGAACACCGATCTGGATCCGCGCGCCATTGTCGAACGTGCGCTCAAGATCGCCGGCGACATCTGCATCTACACCAACCACAACACGACGATCGAAGAGCTGTAAGCGCCTGGCGCGACGGCTTCTCCGTCGTCATCCCGGCTCACCCCGAAGAGGGGCAAGCGTCGGAATCCAGTGGCATGGAGCCATCGCAACTGGATTGCGGCCGAGCCGGAATGACGGTGAAAAACCCATCTTCCGGTGACCTCATGTCCGAACTCACTCCCCGCGAAATCGTCAACGAACTCGATCGCTACATCATCGGCCAGCACGACGCCAAGCGCGCCGTGGCCATCGCGCTGCGCAACCGCTGGCGCCGCATGCAGCTGGATCCGGGCCTGCGCGACGAAGTCACGCCCAAGAACATCCTGATGATCGGCCCCACCGGCGTGGGCAAGACCGAGATTGCGCGACGCCTGGCCACGCTGGCCAATGCGCCGTTCGTGAAGGTCGAAGCTACCAAGTTCACCGAGGTGGGCTATGTCGGCAAGGATGTCGAATCCATCGTGCGCGACCTCGCCGACGTGGCCTACAAGCTCACCCGCGAGCAGGCCATGAAGCGCGTGCGCTCGGTGGCCGAGGATCGTGCCGAGGACCGCATCCTCGACGCATTGCTGCCGCGGCGGCAACAGCCCACCGACTGGACGCACGATGCCGCCCCGGCCAATGACGCCCAGAACGACACGCGCCAGAAGCTGCGCAAGCAGCTGCGCGAAGGCGCGCTGGACGAGCGCGAGATCGAACTCGACTTCGCCATGAACGTGGGCGTGGAAATCATGTCGCCGCCGGGCATGGAGGAAATGGGCCAGCAGCTGCGCCAGATGTTCCAGAACATCGGCGGCGCCAAGACCCAGCAGCGCAAGCTCGCCATCAAGGCGGCGCGTCCGCTGCTGGTGGAGGAAGAAGCGGCCAAGCTGCTCAACGAGGAAGAGGTGCGCACGCAGGCCATGCAGGCGGCCGAACAGAACGGCATCGTCTTCATCGACGAGATCGACAAGGTCGCCCAACGCTCCGAATGGGGCGGTGCCGGCGTGAGCCGCGAAGGTGTGCAGCGCGATCTGCTGCCGCTGGTGGAAGGCTCCACCGTGTCGACCAAGTACGGCCCGATCAAGACCGACCACATGCTGTTCATCGCCTCTGGCGCCTTCTCGCTGGCCAAGCCCTCGGACCTGATCCCCGAGCTGCAGGGCCGCCTGCCGATCCGCGTGGAGCTGTCCGCGCTGTCAGTCGACGACTTCAAGCGCATCCTGCGCGAGCCGCACAACGCGTTGACCAAGCAATACATCGCGTTGCTGGGCACCGAAGGAGTCAGCGTGCAGTTCACCGAGACCGGCGTCGACCGCCTGGCCGAGGTCGCCTTCCAGGTGAACGAGCGGACCGAAAACATCGGCGCCCGCCGCCTTCACACCGTCATGGAGCGGCTGTTGGAGAAGATTTCTTACGAAGCTGCTGACAAATCCGGCGAAAACTACGTGATCGACGACGAATATGTCGATAAAAACCTAGGAATGCTCGTCAAGGACGAGGATTTGAGCCGTTACATCCTGTAAACAAGGGGAAGCCCCCTGGCTGTTAAAATTGCCCCATGGGAAATGTGATTGAACTCAAGACGACCGGCCAGCGTGCCCAGCTGCGCGAAGCGCAGCAGAAGCATCAGCTGGTGCGGTTGTGGCGCGGTGAACTCGAACACGGCAGCTTCTGCGGCTACGTGGGCGGCGTGGGCCGTGAATTCTTTTTGCTCTGGGTCGTGGGTGATGGCATCACCTACGACGGCATGTATGTGATGCGTCATCGCGACGTCTCCGAACTGGAGGCGCCCGACAAACATGCGCCCTTCATGGAGAAGGCGCTGGTCCTCAAGCACCTGATGCCGCGCCCGCCGCGGGGCTTTCCGCTGGACGACATCCGCAGCGTGATCCAGGCCGCGGCCGCGCAGGCACCGGTGATCGGCGTGCATGTGGACAGTGAAGACGAATCCGAGGTCTGCTACATCGGCCGCCTGGTCGGCGTCGAGGAAGACGGCTTCAACATGCAGGAGATCTCGCCGGACGCCGAATGGTTGCGCGAGCCGTCGTTCTTCTCATGGGACGAAGTCTCGACCGTCAGCATCGAGGATGGTTACGCCATGTCGCTGCTCGCCGTGGCCGGCACGCCACCGCCGCTGGAGCAGGGCGATTCGGGTGTGGGACACGTGCAGTAAACAGAACGAAAGGCCGGCTGAGAAGCCGGCCTTTTCTTTCCATCCTCGTTTCTCTTTTCCTGTGGGAGCGCACCCTGTGCGCGACAGCCGACGGAGCGAAGACGTGGCTAATGGCGAAGACCGGCCACGGCGGTTGGAGTGCGAGTCTGCGGTCGCGCACAGGGTGCGCTCCCACAGGTGACTGCTTTATCTCGTCGTCGCGGGTGCCGGCGCCGGCATCGGTTCCGGCATCGATGCCTTCACTGCGCGCCCGGCGGGAGCCGCGCCCTTCACCTGCTGCTGGAAGAAATTCTCGATCAGGTGATACACGTGTGTGCGCTGACCCGGCAGGTTGAGGCCATGCTTGGCGCCCGGGTAGGCCATGAACTGGAACTGCGTGCCGCGCTTCTGCAGCTCCGCCATCAGCTCGGTGGAGTTGAGGAACAGCACGTTGTCATCCGCCATGCCATGCACCAGATAGAGCTTGGCGGTGAGACCGTCGAGCCAGGCCAGCGGTGAGCTGCGCGTATAGCCGGCATCGTTGTCCTGCGGACGGCCGAGGTAACGTTCGGTGTAGAAGGTGTCGTAAAGGCGCCAGTTGGTCACAGGCGCCACGGCCACGCCACCGGCGAGCTGGTCGGAGGCTTTGGCCAGCATCATGGTGGTCATGAAACCGCCGTAGCTCCAGCCGAATACGCCGATGCGCCGACCATCCACCCACGGCTGCGATTTCAGCCACTGGATACCCACCAGCTGGTCATCCACCTCGACCGCGCCCAGCTGCTGGTAGATCGGCGCCTCGAATACATGCCCGCGACGGTCCATGCCGCGGTTGTCCAGGCTGAACACCACGAAACCCTGCTGCGCCATGTATTGGTTGAAGTAGTCGCCCCACGTATTGGCGACCACCTGCGCGTGCGGGCCACCGTAGTAGGTGTCGAACACCGGGTACTTCTTCGTCGGATCGAAACCGGCGGGCTTGTACACGCGGTAATACAGTGTCTGGCCGTCGGCGGCCTTGAGCGTGCCGAACTCGGGTTTGATCAGGCTGTCGCGATACGGCCAGAACGGATGCTTCTCATCGAGCTTGTTCGGCTCGATCCAGGTCAGCAAGGCGCCATCGGGCTTGTGCACGCTGACCTGCGGCGGCGTGTCGATGCTGGAGAAGTTATCCACATAGAAGCTGGCGTCATGGGCGAACTCGGCCAGGTGCGTGCCCGCGCCCTGACTGATGCGCACCGGCGTCTTCGCGTTGCTGCCATCGAGCTTCAGCGCGTAGACCTGGCGCTCGGGCACCGCATCCTTGTTCGAGCTGACATAGACGACACCGCTGCGTTCGTTCACCGCCAGCAGACCGTCGATCGGCCACTCACCTTCGCTTACCGCGTGCCGAAGCTTGCCGTCGATGCCATACAGATAGAGATGGTGATAGCCGCTGCGCTCGCTGCCCCATAGGAACGATTTGCCGTCCTTGAGGAAGGTGAGGTCGTCGTTGAGGTTGATCCAGTCGTTGCTGGTTTCGGTGAGCAGGGTGCGCTGCGACAGCGTCTTCGCATCGACGATCCGCAAATCCAGCCGCTGCTGGTTGCGCGGCATACGCTGGTAGGTGACGTGCTTGCCGTCCGGCAGCCACTTCACGCGGGTGAGGTAGATGTCGGTGTCCTTGCCCAGGTCGATCCAGCGCGGCTGCCCACCGGTCGGCGCCACCAGTCCCAGCTTCACCAGCACGTTGGGCGTACCGGCGCCGGGGTAGCGCTGGTCGATCACGTCGGTGTGGTCGGCATACAGTTCGGTGCGCTTGGTGACCTGCACGCGCGCTTCGTCGTAGCGCTCGAAGGCGATCGACGAATCGTCCGGCGCCCACCAGTAGCCTTCGCTGCGATCCATTTCCTCCTGCGCCACGAACTCGGCCTCGGCGTTGTGCACGGTGCCGCCGCCATCGTGGGTGAGCTGCTTCGCCTCGCCGGTGCTGAGGTCGATGACCCACAGGTTCTGGTCACGCACATAGGACACATAGCGTCCCTTGGGCGAGATCTTCGGATCGATCACGTTGTCGCCGGTGTCCAACGCCTTGGGCGCGACGTCCGGCGTGGCGAGCGAATAGACATAGAGCTTGCCGCCAATCGGGAACAGCAGCTGCTTGCCGTCAGGCGACCACTGATAGCTGACGATGCCGTGCAGGCCCGCGGTGCGCTCGCGTTCGCGGCGCGCCTTCTCCGCATCGGACAGCTGCTCGCCGTTGGGCTCGAGCTTCTTCGAGTCCACCAGTAGGCGGGTCTTGTTGTCCTTGAGCTGGTATTCCCACAGGTCCAGCTGGAACTGGTCGTCGGGCTTGGCGCGAAGGAAAGTGACGCGCGTGCCGTCGGGCGAGATCTGCAGGCCACGCGGCGCGGCACCGGCAAGGTTGCCGCCGTCGAAGATGCGTTCGATGCTGAGTTTTTCGGCCATGGTCGGCAGGGCCACCATCGTCAGGGCGGCAAAGAGAAGGGCGCGCATGGGTACTTCCTTGGGCGACGCGTCGTACGTAAGAACAAGCGGCGATTAGAACGCGTCATGCGCGGGGAAGCCAGCGGTTTTCGAGAGAAAAGCGGCGCGTCGGCTTGGATGCGCCGCGGAAAGCTCAGGCCTTGGCGCCCTGCCCGAACAGAATCTTGCGCGCCTCTTCATCGGTGGTGAGGTCGAACCGGCCCTTGATCTGCTCACCCAGTGCATAGGCGCGTTGCGTAGCGGGACGCGCGCGGATCGCCTCGAACCAGCGCTTCAGATGCGAAAAATCCTCCAGCGCCATGCCCTGGTTCTCGTACCCCACGGTCCACGGGTAGGCCGCCATGTCGGCGATGCTGTAGTCCTCGCCGGCGATGAAGGCGCGGCCTTCCAGGCGTCTGTCCAGCACGCCGTACAGGCGGCGTGTTTCGTTGATGTAGCGGTCGATCGCGTAGGGGATCTTCTCCGGCGCGTAGCGATTGAAGTGGTGGTTCTGGCCAAGCATCGGCCCGAGCCCGCCTACCTGCCAGTACAACCATTCCAGCACCGTGTACTTGCCGCGCAGGTCGGTGGGCAGGAAGCGGCCGCTCTTCTCGGCGAGGTACTGCAGGATGGCGCCCGACTCGAACACGCTGATCGCCTCGCCGCCATCGGCCGGGGCGGTATCGACGATCGCAGGCATGCGGTTGTTGGGCGAAATGGCAAGGAATGCCGGCTGGAACTGCTCGCCCTTGCCGATGTTCACCGGCTTGATGGTGTAGGGCAGGCCGGACTCTTCCAGGAACAGGGTGATCTTGTGGCCGTTGGGCGTGGGCCAGTAGTGAAGCTCGATCATGGGCGGTGACCTTGGGGCGGACGATTCCTTGATGTTCGGGGCGATAGGCTGGGTTTCAACACGGTGTCGCCGGGGGCGGTCAACGCCGCCCTCGCGTCCGCGTTCCCGCACTGGCCATCCGACAGGAGAACGACCATGCCACGTCCGTTTCACCTCGTCCTGCTTTCGCTCGGCCTCGCTGTCGCCGGCGCGGCCTGGGCGCAGCAAGGCACGCCGCCCACGGCGCCCACTACCAAGCATCTCCATGCGATCGATCCGCAGCAGCAGATCGAACGCCTCACCGAGCAGCTGCAGCTCACGCCCGACCAGCAAGCCAAGATCCTTCCCATCCTGCAGCAGCGCGACCAGCAGCTCGAGGCGTTGCGCAGCGATAGCAGCCTGAAGCCGGCCGACCGCCGCGCCAAGGCGATGTCCATCGTGCAATCCAGCAACCAGCAGATCGACGCGCTGCTGACGGAACCTCAGCTCACCAAGGCACAGGCGATGCGCGAAAAGGCCATGGAACGGAGGGAGGAGAAGCGCGGGCAGCAGGCGCCCCCATCGTCGAGCAGCAGCAGCGGCGGACATCCCTGATCCCATCGGGCATCGTCACGATGGCGGTGACGATGCCTCGCCTTCCGCCATCACGTATGCTTCTGCGGTTTCCGCAACATCGTGATGGAGCACCCAATGACACGCATCGTCGTGGTCGGCAGCATCAATATGGACCTGGTGACGCTGGCGCCGCGGTTTCCGGCACCCGGCGAAACCATCCTGGGCGAGCGCTTCCTCACCGTGCACGGCGGCAAGGGCGCGAACCAGGCCGTGGCCGCGGCGCGACTGGGCGCCGAAGTCACACTGGTGGGCGCGGTGGGCGACGACGGCTTCGGTGAACAGCTGCGTGACGGACTCGCGCGCGAAAACGTGCAGCTCGATCACGTGGCCCGCATCGCCGACTGCGGGAGCGGCACCGCATCCATCACGGTTGCCGAAGGCGACAACAGCATCGTCGTGGTGCCCGGCGCGAATGCGCGCGTTACACCGGCGCAGATTGAAGCTGCCCAACCCGCTTTCGAGAGCGCCGATGCCATCCTCGTGCAGATGGAGATCCCTCTCGAAAGCGTGGAAGCCACGTTGCGGCTGGGACATCGCGTCGGCAAGCCGGTGATCCTCAACCCGGCGCCCGCGCGGCCGCTGCCGATCGAGTGGCTGAAGCTCGCTCGCTATCTCACGCCCAACCAGCATGAGCTGGCCATCCTGCTCGGCGCCGATAGCCATGAAGATTTCCACTCGTTGATGCATCGTTCGCCGGCACCGCTCGTGCTGACGCGCGGCGGCGACGGCGCGTGGTTTCGCGAAGAAGGCGAACCGGTACATCAATCGGGCTTCAAGGTCGACGTGGTCGACACCACCGGCGCGGGGGACACCTTCAATGCGGCGCTGGCGGTATTCCTCCACGAAGGGTTGGCCATGGCCGTACGCAAAGCCTGCGCTGCCGCTGCATTGTCAGTCACGCGACTGGGCGCACAGGGCGGCATGCCAACGCGCGGCGAACTCGACGCCTTCCTCGAAGCGCATCACTAATACCTCGCCGTGTGGGAGCGCACCCTGTGCGCGACCGCAGCGCGACGGTGTACTCCAGCATGTGGTCTTCGCCAACGCTTCGCAGTCGCGCACAGGGTGCGCTCCCACAGAGATGCGATTGTGCGAGAGTCAGTCAGACGGCCCCGGCGCCAACACTTCGCGCTGACCGTTGATGCCCATCGACGACACCAGTCCCGCCGCTTCCATCGCTTCGACCAATCGTGCCGCGCGGTTATAGCCAATACGGAACTGGCGCTGCACGAATGAAATCGATGCGCGGCGCGAACGCAGCACGAAGGCAGCGGCTTCGTCGTACAGCGGATCGAGTTCGGCATCGGCGCCTTCTTCGGCGAACAAATCGCCCGAACCCTCGCTTGGCGGTCCAGCCAGGATTTCGTCCTTGTAATCGGGCTCACCATAGAGCTTCAGGTGCGCAACGATGCGGTGCACTTCCTCGTCGGCGACGAAGGCACCATGGATACGTTGTGGATAACCCGTGCCCGGCGGCAGGAACAGCATGTCGCCTTGGCCGAGCAGGCTCTCGGCGCCCATCTGGTCGAGGATGGTGCGCGAATCGATCTTGCTCGACACCTGGAACGCGACGCGCGTGGGGATGTTGGCCTTGATCAGGCCGGTGATGACGTCGACAGAAGGGCGCTGCGTGGCGAGGATCAGATGGATGCCCGCAGCGCGCGCCTTCTGTGCGAGGCGTGCGATCAGTTCTTCGATCTTCTTGCCGGCCACCATCATCAGGTCGGCCAGTTCGTCGATCACCACCACGATCATCGGCAACGTATCGAGCGTCTCGGGTACTTCGGGATGCGCGGGGAAGGGGTTGAGCAATGGACGTCCAGACGCCTTTGCTTCCCTGACCTTCTGGTTGTAACCGGCGAGGTTGCGCACGCGCAGGTCCGACATCAGGCGATAGCGGTTCTCCATTTCGCCCACGCACCATGCGAGCGCATTGGCCGCGAGCTTCATGTCCGTGACCACCGGCGCGAGCAGATGCGGGATGCCTTCGTAGACCGAAAGCTCCAGCATCTTCGGGTCGATCATGATCATGCGCACGTCATCGGGCGTGGCCTTGTACAGCATCGACAGGATCATCGCGTTCACCGCGACCGATTTGCCCGAACCCGTAGTGCCCGCCACCAACATGTGTGGCGCCTTGGCGAGATCCGCCACCACCGGCTCGCCGGTGATGCCCTTGCCCATGGCCAGCGTGAGCAGGGAATCGGAACCACGGTATTCGCTGGAATCCAGGATCTCCGAGAGCGCGATCATCTGGCGTTGTTCGTTCGGCAGCTCCAGGCCCATGCAGGTCTTGCCGGGAATCGTCTCGACCACGCGGATGGACGTCCGTCCGAGACCGCGCGCCAGATCCTTCATCAACGCGACGATCTGGTTGCCGCGCACGCCCACCGCCGGTTCCACTTCGAAGCGCGTGATGACCGGGCCGGCGGACGCACCGACGACAGACACCGGTACCTTGAACTCGCGCAAGCGTTGCTCGATCAGTTCTCCCGTCTCCGCGAGCTGCGCATCGTCGATCGCGGCGAACTCGGCGCGCGGCGCAGCCAGCAGGGAAAGCGGCGGCAGCATCGCATTCGAACGCTGGCGTGGCGGCGCACTGGAGCGCAGCGGTGTGAGGCTGGCCGACGTCGCGACGAGATCATCGTCGTTGGCGGCGACGCTGCGTGCTTGTACGGGTGCGGCCGCGGCGGCCGGCGCGAGCGAGGCCGCCTCCCACTCGAAGGTTTCTTCCAGCGGCGGCGACAACGGTTCCACCGTCACTTCGGGCGCGGGCGTCACAGCGGTTGCCGCGGCGGGCATGTGCTGGACAGGTGTCGCGGGGGCGATGGCAACAGCCGGTTTCGTGGCGCTCACGGCGGCTTCCGCCGCTCGCGACACGATGTTCGACGTGCTTGCCGACAGCGCGCTCGCACCGGTCGTGGCAGCGGCGCGACGCGACAGCGTCGCCGGAGCGCAAGCGGCCGGCCCATGCTTGGGCGTCAACCAGGGTTCGCGAATGATCTTTTCCTGCCGCGCGGCATGGCGCACTCGCGACGATGATGCAGAGACGGCAGGCGGGAAGGGTTCGATGCACGGCGCGGGTCGCGGCGGCAACGATGGTGCCGGGGCCTGGGTTCGGCGTTGTTCAACCGCAGGGGCACGTCGCGACTTCGCGGAAGATCGTTCCTGGCGACGCACCGCGCCGGTCGCGCGGCGAACGCTGTTCGTCCTGCCACGCCCACGCCGGCTTGCCAGCACATCGAAAGCGCGCTGGAGCAGAGCGGCCAGCACATCGACGCCGGCGGACAATCGCTGGAAGATCGCTCGCCAACCCTCGCCGACATACCACGGCAGCGCCATGGCGATGACTGCCAACATCACGAGCGTGGTCGCCCATCCACCGAACACGGCGCCGATGACATGCGAAAGGGCGCGGCATACGGCGCCACCGAGCTGCGGATCATCGGTGTACTGATCGACGACCAACCCTTCCAGCGTCGCGCTCGCCAGCAACACCAGCAATGCGCCCAGCCAGAACCGGATCGTTCCCTGCCCACCTGTGGATAACTTCCGCCGCTTCGCCAGCGAACGACCGAGACGCCAGAACAGGGGAATCAGCCAGAGGGTGGACAGCCCGAAGCCGCCAAAAAGAAAAGAGAGCATGCCTGAGTGTTCAATGCTGCCGCGTGCAAACTCAGCATGTTAGCGCCGACTGGTCACTCGCGTCAGCAGATTGTTTTGTAAGCGGCTGTATTCACGACCGAAGGATGTGGCCTCCTGGGCGTGGCCTTGATGGGGTGGCAGTGCCGATGCCACCTCCGGTTTCATGGGGCACCTTTAATGTTTGGGAGTGGCCGGACGGCCTGGATCGTATGAAGGGTCCAGATTCGACACGAGGTCCGCCAGCGTCGCTCCCATGTAGGGTGCGGTATCGGCCTCCGGCTTCACGCTTAGAAATTCATGCGAGGAGATCTGCTCTAGCATTTTTCCGCTGGTTGCGTCGAACACGCGGATCTTCGCACTGTAGCCAACCCTGGCCAGCTTGGAACCTACAGCGAGGGCTCTTCCTGCGTTATCCATCACCGAGCCAAAGGCTGGCGTTACTTCCGGACTGAGATGAATTGCCATGACAAAGGGCTTGTTCTCCGCAAGCACAGGCAATCGCCAGCCCTGCAGCTCGTCTTGCGTAAACAAGGAATTGTTCACGTCCACTGGCGTGACGCTGATCTCGCGTTCGTCGGCCCATTGAGCGAAAACAAATTTTGTCTTCGTGCAGATGTTCTCTGCTCGCCAGTCCGATGAAGTACACGAGATGTAGACCGTGAAGCGGGCCCGGTTGGACTCGTCATAGAGTGATAACGAGTGCAGCTTCTGCTGATCCATGACGGTGGGTTTGCCCGCGCACCCCAACAGCACCAGTGTGATCAGGGGCAACCATAGACGGCTGGTGGAACGCATCGGGACCTCCTTCCCATATTGAGGAGCTCATCGGACGTTGGAGAAGCGCAGGGACTAGCGACAGAACGACGATATGGATCGATGGTTCTACGGTTGTAACCGGGACATCAACTTCATCGGCGGCCATCCCACTGGTCCATCCGGTCCCTGCGGGCGCCCTTCCAACGCTGTCTTGTCACGGCACTTTCCGAGTATCAGCGTCTCGGAACATTCGGACGATCCGGGGTGTAGGAGGGATCCAGGCTGGCCACCAGGTCGGCAACGACGATGCGTACGTAAGGCGCCCCATTCGTCTCCGGCTTCACGTTGATGGTTTCATGGGACGGAACCTGCTCCACAAGCTTCCCGCTTGCCGCGTCGAAGATGCGGATATTCGCCGTGTAACCGATGCGTGCCGACCGAGAATTCGAGGCCACGGAAACAGCGCTTGCTCCATCGAACATCGCGCCAAAGCTCGGCGTCACCTCGGGGTTGAAATAGATGGCCATCACATAGGGTTTGGCTGCGGCGCGACCGGACATCCGGCTTGCTTCCAACTGATTGCCCGTGAACAGCACATCTTTTGTGTCAACGGAACTCAGGGCGATCTTGCGGTCGTTGGCCCAATCGGCGAAGGCGTACTTCGTCCTCAGACAGATGCCCTCCGAGAGGTCGTCCGTCGTTTCGCAGGAGACGTAGACGCTAAAGCGCGCCTGATGGTTTTCGTCGTAGAGCGACAACGATTGCAGCTTGTGCTGGTCCAGAACGGTTGGTGTCCCGGCGCAAGCCGAAAGTAAAACGCAGGCGCAAACGATGACATGGCGAAAGCTGGGATACATCGCGGACACTCCATCCAATGAGAGAAATCCACCGGCCATGAAACCAGGGCCAGCCTTGCTGATGTAAATCGACGTCCAAACGGCTACGCATTGCCGGGGGGACCTCAACGAGGAACCGGCGCGGAGCGGCTCCAGCTTGGAGGATTTTTTCCCGGTTGGGAAGTCCGTGCCCTCTGGCCGTGCCAGAGCCGGCTGCCGCTTACTTGCCGATGCAGAACGAGCTGAAGATCGCGCCCAGCAGGTCGTCGGTGGTGTAAGTGCCCGTGATTTCGCCGAGGGCATGCTGGGCCTGACGGAGTTCCTCGGCCGCCAGCTCGCCCGCCTGGGTCATGCGCAGCACGTCGTCTGCAAGGTCGAGACGGTACTCCACCTGCTCCAGCGCCAGCACGTGGCGGCGCCGCGCACTGAAGGCCCCTTCGCCACTACCGGCGCCGGCCAGTTGCTTGAGATGATCGCGCAGGGCGTCGAGGCCTGCACCGGTTCTTGCGGATGCCCAGATCCAGATCGCTTCGTCGCGTTCTTCGTAGCGAGGACCCGCCTGGTCGATGTCGATCTTGTTGACCAACACCAGACGCTCCACGTTCGAAGGCAGCTCCGCCAGCAGTGACAGATCATGCTCGGCATGCTGCGCGTCGGTAACCAGCAACGCGACATCGGCGCGCGCAAGCTCACCGTGCGCGCGGCGTACGCCTTCCTGTTCCACCGGATCGTCGGTTTCGCGCAGGCCCGCGGTATCCGCCAGTTCGAGCGCGATGCCGTCGAGGCTCAGGTGTTCGCGCAAGACGTCGCGCGTCGTGCCGGCGATGTCGGTGACGATGGCGCGATCGCTGCCGGACAGCGCATTGAGCAGGCTGGACTTGCCGGCGTTTGGACGTCCAATGATCGCCACGCGCAGACCATCGTTGAGTCGCACGCCTCGCTGCGCTTCGCGCAACAATGCAGCCGCTTGCGTGCGCAAGGCGTCGAGCTTCTGCATGATCGCCGGGTCGGCAAGAAAGTCGATTTCCTCCTCGGGGAAATCGATGGCCGCCTCGATATGCACGCGCAATCCAATGAGCGATTGCAACAGCTCGTGCACCTTGCGCGAGAACACGCCTTCCATCGAACGCAAGGCCGCGCGGGCGCCCGCCTGCGAACGCGCGGCGATCAGATCGGCAACGGCTTCGGCCTGTGCAAGATCGAGCTTGCCATTCAAGAACGCGCGCTCGGTGAACTCGCCCGGCCGTGCGAGGCGAGCGCCCATCGCGCAGACACGACGCAACAGCGCGTCGAGCAGTACAGGACTGCCGTGTCCCTGCAGTTCCAGGACATGCTCGCCCGTGTACGACGCCGGCGCCGGGAAGTAGAGCAATAGGCCGCGATCGATCAATTCGCCATTGCGATCGCGAAAAGCGGTGAAGTGCGCGCGGCGCGGTTCGGGATCGCGACCGAGCAGTTCCGCCGCGATGCCCGGCACCGCAGGCCCGGAAACGCGAAGCACGCCGACACCGGCGGCACCGGGAGCACTGGCAATGGCGGCGATGGTGTCGGTGGAGGTCATGGGTGGAATTATGCAGGGTGCGAGTGTGGCGGAGGAGTATGGGTTTGCTGGTGTGGTTTCTCCGAAGGGGATATAGACACCTGAGGACGAGCCGTTTGTGTTGACGTGCTTGCGCCGAGATAGGCGGTTCTTTCGCGAGCACCCGCCCCTCACCACCGTAAAGGTGGCAAAGCCCCAGCCCTCTCACCGGAGGGGAGAGGGAGAAGTCAGATACCGAGGCGAAGAACAGAGCTGCCTTAAGTCTTCTTCGCTATGGCGCGTTGCGGTGTAGCGGCTTCGTCTGAGGTAGTAACGAGCGCATCCCGGCCGGCCTCGGTCGTCAGGCTCTATCCCTCATATCGCTACGAGCCGTGGCTCTGAAGGCCGTTTTCTTTGGGTTACTTTTCTTTTGGGCCAGCAAAAGAAAAGTGACTCGGCGGCCGGCAGGACGTCGAAACGCCCGCTGCGTAAGCGGCAACTTCGCGGCAGCACGGCAACCGAAGGTAACGGTCCAGAGTCAACCCTTTCCCTCAGTGAGAAATCACGCGAAAACCGCACCCTCCCCCCAGCCCTCTCCCGCAGGGAGAGGGAGCTAACGCTCGCACTACCTGGGAGATCGAAACGCTGTCGCGCACAGGGTGCGCTCCTACAAGAGAGCATCACCGCAGGCAGCAACATCCAGAAGAAAAAGGCCGCATCAGCGGCCTTTTTTCTCGAACCTTGGCAACGATCAGGCCGCCTTGGCCTTCTCGTCCGCGCGCTCCACGCTACGCGTGATCAACCACTGCTGCGCCAGGCTGGTGATGCCGTTGACCACCCAGTACAGCACCAGGCCCGCCGGGAAGAACAGGAACATGAAGCCGAACACCACCGGCATCACCTTCATCATCTTCTGCTGTGCCGGATCCATGCCCGCGGCGGAAGGCGACAGCCACTGCGTGGCCAGCATCACCAGGATGTAGATCACCGGCAGCACGAAGAACGGATCGGGCGCGGAAAGATCGTGGATCCAGCCGAAGAACGGCGAGTGGCGGAGCTCCACGCTTTCCATCAGCACGCGGTACAGGCCGAAGAACACCGGCATCGTGATGAGCACCGGCAGGCAGCCCGACATCGGGTTGACCTTCTCCTTCTTGTACAGCTCCATCATGGCCTGCTGCATCTTCATCTTGTCGTCGCCGTAACGCTCCTTGAGAGCAGTCACGCGCGGCTGCAGCTTGCGCATCTTGGCGCCGGAACGGAACTGCGCGGCGGTCAGCTTCCACAGCGCGGCCTTCAGCAGCAGCACCAGGAGGATGATGGCGACGCCCCAGTTGCCGCTGATCGAGTGCAGCTGGGAAAGCAGCCAATGCAGCGGCTGCGCCACCACGGTCAGCCAGCCGTAGTTGGTGGTGAGGTCGAGGCCCGGCGCCACGGTGTCGAGCGTGCCCTGCAGCTTCGGACCCACGTAGAGACGCGACGCGGTGGCCACGCTCTGGCCCGGCGCCACGCTGAGTGACGGGCCGACCGAGCGGATCAGGTACACCGGCTGAGCCGTATCCGCATTGATCACGCTGGTGCTGTAGGTGTTGGCGTCCTGCGCCGCCGGAATCCAGGCGACGAAGAAGTAGTGCTGCAGCATCGAGGCCCAGCCACCGGTAATCGCATGGTTCAGCGGCTTCTTGGCGAAGTCGGCGAAGGGCAGGGTGGTCATCTTCTCTTCGGGGCTGTACCACGCCGCGCCGTAGAAGCTGTGCGAGGACGGGTCGCTGAAGTTCTGCCACCAGCTCTTCTGTTGCACCGGGGCCACGCGCTGCAGCTGCTCGTAGGCGTTGCCCTGCCACGCGGTGCTGCCGCCGTTCTCGATCTTCTGGTCGAGGGTGACCACATAGCTGCCGCGCTTGAGCGCATAGGTCTTGGTGACCTTCAGGCCTGCGGCGTCGCTCCAGGTGAGGTCGACCTTGAGTTCGTCCTGGCCCTGCGCCAGCGCATAACTGGTCTGCGCCGCCTGGAACACGGCGCGGTGATCGGGCGCCGCGCCCTGGTTGCTCACCAGGCCGCTCTGCGCCACGAAGTACTGCGAACGCTCGTCATCGAGCAGGCGCACCGGTGCGGGGTCCGGATCCTTCTTGGTGCGTGGCACCGCCGGATAGTTGAGCAATTCCGAACGCACCACGGTTCCGCCGCGGGTATCCACGGTGAGGCGCAGCACGTCGGTGCTGATGGTGACGAGTTGCGCGGACGCTTCCGTGGTGGTGCCCGGCACGGCCGCCGGCGAGGCGGGCGTGTTCGCCGTGGCACCCGGCACGCTGCTGTCGGTCGGCGTCGCCACGGTGGACGACGAGGCGACCGCAGGCTGCGGGTGCGAGCCGTAATCCTTGTCCCAGGCCATGTACAGCAGATAGGCCACGGCCATCAGGGCGAAGAGGAGGAACGTACGCGTTTGATTCATCGCGGAGCAGATCCGGTGCATGCCGCGCCAACGGGCCGCGGAAGAGGGTGGATAAAGGTCAACGCACGATTGTGCCGGCCGCATCGCCCGGCTTCAATGTGGCCTCGAGCTTCACGGAGCGCAGCTTCTTCCAGAGCAGGTGCAGTTCGTCGAGCAGCTCCGGGCCCGGCAGGCTCACGGCCTGCTCGCGCGCCATCACCATGAGGTCGATGGGCGGAAGCTCAAGGCGGTGGCGCCGGAAGGATTCGCGCACGAGGCGCTTGATGCGGTTGCGATCGACCGCGCGCTTGGACACGCGCTTGGAAATGGCCAGGCCCAGACGCGGGTGGTCCAGATCATTCGGACGATAGCGCACAGAAAAACAGCGGCCGCCGAAGCGACCGCTGGCATGACGCAGAGCAGCGAAATCACCGGCGCGGCGAAGCCGCGCGTCGCGCGGCAGGCCGGCGGCACGCATGGTGAGCGCGCCGCTTACGGGATCAGGCGCTTGCGGCCCTTGGCGCGACGTGCGTTCAGGACCTTACGGCCATCGGCAGTCGCCATGCGGGCGCGGAAGCCGTGGGTACGGGCGCGCTTGAGCTTGCTGGGTTGGAACGTACGCTTCGACATGGCCCTGTCCGAAGTTAAAGTGATAAAAAGGTTGGAGATTATGCGGGCTTACGACGGGCCCTGTCAAATCTCTGCCAAAAGGGATTGACAGAACCCTGTTCGCTTCCTGTGGATATCCATGTGGATATCCCTGCCATGAAGGAGGGTTCGTGCTGCTAGACTTGCCGGTCCACCCCGCGCGAAAGCGCTCCTTCCAGTGGTTGAAAAGTATCCATGAGTGACCTGTGGCGGCGCTGTCTCGAGCGTCTCGAGGGCGAATTGAACGCCGAAGACCTGCACACCTGGCTGATGCCGCTGCAGGCGCGCGACGACACCCATGGCTTGCTCCTGTTTGCTCCCAATCCGTACACCCTGGACACGGTGCGCGACCGTTACCTGGCCCGCATCGAGACGGTGATCAGCCAGCTGACCGGTCATGACCTGACCGTCAAGCTGGAAGTCGGCTCCAGTTCGCCCCGCGCCACCGCCAGTGGCAAGGCCCCGTCCGCGCAGCCCAAGGCGGCGCCGGCACCTGCGCCAGCGGTGGCCGAACCGGTCGCGCCCAGCTTTACCCACAACCTGGACCCGCACTACACCTTCGAAACCTTCGTCGAGGGCAAGTCCAACCAGCTGGGCAAGGCGGCGGCGATGCAGGTGGCGATGAATCCGGGTCGCGCCTACAACCCGCTGCTGCTGTATGGCGGCACGGGCCTCGGCAAGACGCACTTGATGCACGCCACGGGCAACCTGATGCGCGAGCGCAATCCGGACTTCAAGGTGCTGTACCTGCGCTCCGAGCAGTTCGTCGGCTCGATGATCGAGGCGCTGCGCACCAAGAGCATGGACGAGTTCAAGCGTCGTTTCCGCTCGGTGGATGCACTGCTGATCGATGACATCCAGTTCTTCGCCGGCAAGGACACCACGCAGGAAGAGTTCTTCCACACCTTCAACGCGCTGTTCGAGTCCAAGCAGCAGATCATCCTCACCTGCGACCGCTATCCGAAGGAAGTGGACAAGCTCGAGCCGCGCCTGAAGTCGCGCCTGGGTTGGGGCCTGTCGGTCGCGATCGAGCCACCGGACTTCGAAACGCGCGCGGCGATCCTGCTGTCCAAGGCGCACGACAAGGGCGTGGCGGTGGGGGAGAACGTGGCGATGCTGCTGGCCAAGCGCATCCGTTCGAACGTGCGCGACCTCGAGGGCGCGCTCAATACGCTGGCGGCGCGCGCCAACTTCTATGGCAAGCCGATCACCATCGATTTCGCGGAAGAGACCTTGCGCGACCTGCTTGCCACGCACGCGCAGGCAGTAACGGTGCCGAACATCCAGAAGACGGTGGCGGACTACTACCAGGTGCGCCTGCAGGATCTGTTGTCCAAGCGCCGCGTGCGATCACTGGCGCGGCCGCGCCAGTTCGCCATGGCGCTGTCCAAGGAGCTGACGGAGCACAGCCTGCCGGAGATCGGCGAGGCGTTCGGCGGCCGCGACCACACGACGGTGCTGCACGCCTGCCGCACCATCAAGAAACTTTGCGAGACGGACACACGGATGCGGCAGGATTGGGAACAGCTCATCCGCATCCTTACCGGCTAAGCGGAAGGCGGTTGTGCACTAATCGCTTGAAAAGTGGCGTGGCAACCTGTGGATAATAGGTGGACGATTTGGCCCGGAAAGTTATCCACATTCGGCCCACAATCATCCAACGCTTTGGAACACAACCCAAGAATCGCGCAATCATTTGATTCTTAAGTATTTTTTGGTTTTCAAAGTTATCCACGCCGCCTACCACCACTACAGAACTTCTTTTAAAAACAGAAAAGCAGGTTTAGGGGAAGCGCATACATGCAATTCAGCATTCAACGAGAAGCTCTGCTTAAGCCCTTGCAGCAGGTCGTGGGCGTGGTCGAACGCCGCCAGACACTGCCCGTGCTCGCCAACCTGCTGGTAAAGGTCGCCGACGGCAAAGTGTCGATGACCGGTACCGACCTGGAAGTCGAAATGGTCGCCACCACCGCTGCCGACAAATTGGCCGATGGTGAGATCACGATCCCGGCGCGAAAGCTGTTCGACATCGTGCGAGCACTCCCGGACGGCGCGCAGATCGATCTGAAGCTCAATGGCGACCGCATTGCACTAAACGCTGGCCGCAGCCGCTTCACGCTGGCGACGCTGCCCGCAACCGAATTTCCGACCATCGATGAAATCGAACTGGTCGAGCGGGTTTCGCTGCCGGAAGAAGTGCTGCGCGACCTGATGGAACGCACCGCCTTCGCCATGGCGAATCAGGACGTGCGCTATTACTTGAACGGCATGCTGCTGGATCTTCAGGAGCACACGCTTCGCTGCGTCGCGACCGACGGCCACCGTCTGGCGCTCAAGGAAACGAAGCTGGACAGCAAGGTCGCCGCGCGTCGCCAGATCATCATTCCGCGCAAGGGCGTGAACGAGTTGATCGGTTTGTTCGAGACGGGCGACGGCCAGGTCGAACTGGAATTCGGCCGTAACCACCTGCGCGTCCGCCGTGGCGACGTGGTGTTTACGTCGAAGCTGATCGACGGTCGTTTTCCGGATTACGAGGCGGTGATCCCGCTGGGCGCCGACAAGCATGCGTCGCTCGATCGCGAAGTGCTGCGTGGCGCATTGCAGCGCGCGGCCATTCTTTCCAACGAGAAGTACCGCGGCGTAAAGCTCGAACTGTCGCCGGGCAAGCTGCGCATCGTGGCCCACAACCCGGAGCAGGAAGAGGCCGTGGAAGAGGTCGAGGCCGAAACCGTGGTCTCCGATCTCGCCGTGGGCTTCAACGTGGGCTATCTGCTCGATGCGCTGGGCGCATTGCGTGGTGAGCGCGCCCGCCTGAACCTGCGCGACGCGCAGTCCAGCTGTCTTGTGCAGGAAGACGACAGCGACCAGGCGCGCCACGTGATCATGCCGCTGCGCCTCTGATGCTGGACAAGCGTTTGCCGGAACAGGGCACGCTGCATGGGAACGCCGGGGTCGTCGCAAGACGCTCCGGCGTTCTTGCTTCGAGGGCCCGGTAATGCGGTTGGAAAGCCTGCGTATCCAGGGTTTGCGCTGCCTGGCTGATGTGACCGTGCCGTTGTCGCCCGGGGTAACGGTGTTTGCCGGGCCCAACGGCGCCGGTAAGACCAGCGTGCTCGAAGCAGCCTTTCTTCTTTCCCACGCGCGTTCGTTTCGGGCAGGGGCCAAGGAAGCCTTGCTTCAACGCGGTGCCAGCCAGCTTTCGGTGTTTGCTCAACTGCGGCACGACGATGGCCAGATCCGGCGGTTGGGACTGGGTCGGCAGGGTGTTCGATGGGAAGCGCGCATCGACGGGCAGGCCGCCACGCTCAGCGACCTGGTCGGGGAGTGCGCCGTGGTCTGTTTCGAGCCCGGATCGCACGCCCTCATCGCTGGCGGAGCAGAAGAACGCCGTCGTTACCTCGATTGGGGAGTGTTCCACGTGGAACACGAGTTCTTTCTGGCTTGGCGCCGCTACCAGCGAGCTCTCAAGCAGCGCAACAGCCTGCTTCGTGCGACAGGGCCCGTTTCCGATGCCTTGTTCCTGCCGTGGGAGGCGGAATTGGCCTCTGCGGCTGCGGTGATTGACCGCCAGCGTCGGGTTTATCTGGAGGCCCTGCGCCCCCATATAGAACAGGCGATGGAGGCACTGCTGCCCGAACTGGGCTGTGTCGAGCTTCGCTACAAGCGTGGCTGGGCCGAGGATGCTGACCTTGAGGAACTGCTCGCGTCACAACGGGGCAGGGATCTGGCCCGCGGGCACACCACGCAGGGTTCGCATCGCGCCGATTGGTCTGTGGTTTTCGAGCATGCGCCGCAACGCGAGCATCTATCCCGAGGACAGGAGAAGTTGACCGCCCTCGGTTGTGTCCTCTCCCAGGCGGACCTTTACGCCGAACGGAAGGGTGAGTGGCCTGTCGTGTGCCTGGACGATCTGGCGTCCGAGCTCGACAAGCCGCACCAGGCCGCCGTGGTGGCTCGGTTGAAGGGCGCGGGCGCCCAGGTACTGGTGACCGGAACCGAGGTCCCGGAAGCGCTGCAGGACGCCTCGACATGCGTGTTCCACGTGGAACAAGGCACCCTCAACCCCCTGCTATAATCAATAAATTGTGTATTCCGCCCGGCCTTTCATGGCGCCAAACCGGGCGGGAACTGGCGCCCAGGAAACGGTCGACGAATGAACGCATCCTACGATTCGAGCAACATCAAGGTTCTGAAAGGTCTGGAAGCGGTGCGCAAGCGCCCGGGCATGTACATCGGCGACACCGATGACGGCACCGGCCTTCACCACATGGTGTTCGAAGTCGTCGACAACTCCATCGACGAAGCTTTGGCGGGCTACTGCGACCACGTGACGGTCACCATCCTCGAAGATGGTTCGGTCAGCGTCACCGACAACGGCCGCGGCATCCCGGTCGACATGCATCCGGAGGAGGGCCGTTCCACCGCCGAAGTGGTGATGACGGTGCTGCACGCTGGCGGCAAGTTCGACGCCAACTCCTACAAGGTCTCCGGTGGTCTGCACGGCGTGGGCGTCTCGGTGGTGAACGCGCTGAGTTCCCACCTGTGGCTGACCATCTGCCGCGAGGGGAAGGAATACCAGCAGGAATACTCGCTGGGCGAACCGCTGTACCCGGTGAAGGAAGTAGGGCCGTCTTCCAAGCGCGGCACCACGGTGCGCTTCCTGCCCAGCACCGAAACCTTCTCCAACATCGAATTCCACTACGACATCCTGGCGAAGCGCCTGCGCGAGCTGGCCTTCCTCAATTCCGGCGTCACCATCGACCTGAAGGACGAGCGCGGGGAAGGGCGTAGCGACCGCTTTGCCTACGAAGGCGGCATCAAGTCGTTCGTGCAGCACCTGGCGCAGCTGAAGACCGCGCTGCATCCCAACGTGATCAGCCTTTCCGCCATGCAGGAAGGCATCTCGGTCGAACTGGCGATGCAGTGGACCGACGCGTACCAGGAAACGATGTACTGCTTCACCAACAACATCCCGCAGCGCGACGGCGGCACCCATCTCACCGGCTTCCGCGCGGCGCTGACGCGCTCGCTGCAGGGCTACATCGAGAAGGAAGGCCTGGCCAAGAACGCCAAGGTCGCACTGTCGGGCGACGACATGCGCGAAGGCCTGATCGCCGTGCTGTCGGTGAAGGTGCCCGACCCGAAGTTCTCCTCGCAGACCAAGGACAAGCTCGTTTCCTCCGAGGTGAAGACCGCGGTGGAGCAGGCCGTCAACGAGAAGCTGGGCGAGTTCCTGCTGGAACACCCGAACGAAGCCAAGGCCATTGCCTCCAAGGTCGTCGACGCCGCGCGTGCCCGCGAGGCAGCCCGCAAAGCCCGCGAGATGACCCGCCGCAAGGGCGCGCTGGACATCGCCGGCCTGCCCGGCAAGCTGGCCGATTGCCAGGAGAAGGACCCGGCGCTGTGCGAACTGTTCCTGGTCGAGGGTGACTCCGCAGGCGGCTCGGCCAAGCAGGGCCGCAATCGCAAGACCCAGGCCGTGCTTCCGTTGAAGGGCAAGATCCTCAACGTGGAAAAGGCTCGCTTCGACAAGATGCTGGCCTCCGCCGAAGTCGGCACGCTGATCACCGCGCTCGGCACGGGCATCGGCAAGGAGGAGTACAACCCGGACAAGCTGCGCTACCACCGCATCGTCATCATGACCGATGCGGACGTGGACGGCTCGCACATCCGCACCTTGCTGCTGACGTTCTTCTACCGCCAGATGCCCGAACTGATCGAGCGTGGCCACGTCTACATCGGTCTGCCGCCGCTCTACAAGATCAAGCAAGGCAAGAACGAGATGTACCTGAAGGATGATTCGGCGCTCAACGCCTACCTCGTCTCGACCGCCGTGGACGGCGCCGAGCTGCAGTATTCGGCCGAGGCTCCGCCGGTGACCGGCGAAGCGCTGGAGAAGTTGCTGCGCGACTACCAGGCCGCCCTCGATCAGATCGAGCGCCTGGGCCATCGCTTCGACGCCAACGTGCTTACCGCGTTGCTGGAGCACCCACCCATCGACAACGCGCTGTGGAACGAGGAGCCCGCCATGCTCGGCTGGCTGGCCGGCGTGAAGCAGCGCCTTGCGGCCAGCGGCCTGGGCAAGCCGCGCTATCGCCTCAGCCTGCGCAAGGCAACCGAGGAACAGCCGGCCGCCATCGAGGTGGTGCGCGACCAGCACGGCCTCAGCCACACCTGGCTGCTGCCGCAGCCGTTCTTCGCGGGTACGGAGTTCCGCGCCATCCTGCAGGCCAGCCAGCAGCTGTCCGGCCTGGTGCAGGACGGTGCCGTGGTCCGCCGTGGTAACGGCTCGCGCGGCGTGCAGAGCTTCGCGGAAGCACGCAACTGGCTGCTCGACGAGGGCAAGAAGGGCCGCATGATCCAGCGCTTCAAGGGTCTGGGTGAAATGAATCCGGAGCAGCTGTGGGAAACTACGGTGAACCCGGAGACGCGTCGCATGCTGCAGGTCGGCATCGAGGACGCTTTCGCCGCTGACCAGATGTTCTCCATGCTGATGGGCGAAGCGGTGGAACCGCGCCGCGACTTCATCGAGGCGAACGCGCTCAAAGTGGCGAACCTGGACATCTGATGCAACCGGCCGGTGTTGGCAGTCGTCGTGCGACGGCTGTCACACCGGCTTCTTTATCCCGCGTTGTACTAACGCATTAGTACATTAACGTACGCCAGCATACGGACTAACTGACGGTTTTCCAGGGCAAAAAGTCACGGCTTACGGGGTTTGCCGGCTTGAAAATCAGAACCAGTCGCCAGCGTATGGTTCAACTTATTGATTCTTAACAATCTTTGTTGTGGCGTTGCGACTTGTTATCTGCCGCCGAGTCAGGTTACGCTCAGCGATCCCCCGCGTCGTTGGCGCGTGAAAACCTTACACCGAGGACTGCCATGAAGCGTGTTCCCCTGATCAAGTTGCTTGCCGGTACGGCGCTGGCCCTGGCCGTGGTGAGCACCCCGGTCATTGCGGGCAGCAGCTCTTCCAAGGAAAAGAAGGAAGCGCTGTATCCGAACGCCACCCGCGCGGAACCCAAGCTGGATCTGTCGAGCGAGAAGGACCAGAAGGCCATCAACGAAGGCCTCGACGCAGTCAACAACCAGGACAAGGAAAAGGCGATCCAGATCCTCCAGCCGATCGCCGACGGCAGCAAGAGCAAGTACGCCCAGGCGCTCGCCCTGCAGGGCCTGGCCAGCGTCCACTACAACGACGGCGACGTGAAGGGCGCCATCGACCTGCTCAAGCGTGCCCTCGACAACGGCGTCATGCCGAACGACACCTATTTCCAGCTGCAGTACATGCTCGCCCAGTTCTACCTGGCCGATGAGCAGTACCAGCTCGCTCTCGACACGATCGCCAAGTGGCGCGCCGACGGCAAGAAGGAAACCGCCGACTCGTACGCGCTCGAAGGCAATGCCTACTACCGCCTCGAGAAGTACCCGCAAGCGATTGCCGCCATCAAGAAGGCGCAGTCGATGACCGACAAGCCGAACGACAGCTGGAACCAGATCCTCATGGCCAGCTACTCCGAATCCGGCCAGGGCGACCAGGCCGCCCAGGTGGCGCAGCAGCAGCTGGCCGCCAACCCGAACGATCCCAATGCGCTGAACAACGCCGTCGCCGTGCTGATGCAGGCCCAGAAGTATCCCGAAGCGATCACGCTGATGGAAAAGGCCAAGGCCAGCGGGCAGCTGAAGAGCGAGAAGGACTACGTCAATCTCGCCAAGCTCTACCTGATCACCGGCCAGAACGGTGACGACCAGAAGGGACAGGCGACCAAGGCCGCCGCCACCCTGCAGGAAGGCCTGAGCAAGGGCGTGGTGACCCAGACCGCCGAGAACTACGAGCTGCTGGGTGCGGCCTCCTATATGTCCGACAACACCTCGGCCGCGCTCGCCGCCTACCAGAAGGCGATCCCTCTGGCGAAGGACGGCGAGGCGAACATCCGCGCCGGCCAGCTGCTCATCCAGGACAACAAGTACAGTGAGGCCAAGGGCCTCATCCAACAGGGCATCGACAAGGGCGTGCAGCACAAGGGCACTGCTTATATGTTGCTGGCCGAAGCGTGCCGCGGCTTGAAGGACAAGCCGGGTACGATCGCAGCCATGGAGAAAGCGGCGCAGGATCCAGAAACCTCAGCAAAAGCCAAGGCTTGGCTGAAGTCGCCGACAGTGAGTAAGTAAGGCACGGGTGTAGCCATTGAGAGGCGGATAGACGTCCATTTGCCCGCCTCACAAGTGCTATACAAATGCCATGTGCTGTTGTACCGTTGAAACCTTTCCGTGCTCTCGTCCAGTGGCAAATGTCATCCCTTTTTGGATCGATATTGCCACCGGATGCCGTGACCACGGCTCACCGATTGATTAGCTCCAGATAGTGACAGATGGCCTCAAGTAACGAAGCAACCGGCCAAGGGCCGTTCAATTGGAGGCGTACCTGGGCGCTGGCCGTAGCCATTGCGCTGCATGCGTTCGCATTCCTGTTGCTGGTGGCGCCTATGGCACCGCCGAAGCAGGTGCAGAAGGAAAAGGAACGCACCGTCCAGGTGAACTTCATCGAGCCACCGCCGCCGCCGCCGCCCCCGCCGCCGCCGCCGCCGGAGCCGCCGAAGCAGCCGCCGCCGAAGATCATCCAGCAGGTCAAGCCGCCGCCGACACCGCCGCCGCCGGCTCCGCCGCCGGCCGTTGAGGAAGCGTCCACCAACGCTATCCCGGCGCCGCCGCCTGCTCCGCCTGCTCCTCCGGCTCCGCCGGCGGACATCACGGCCAGTCAGGACATCAGCTACAACAGCCGTATTCAGCCCAAGTATCCGCCGCAGGCCATTCGCCAGCGTCACGAGGGCACGGTTACGCTGATGATCTTGGTCGGCGTGGACGGTGCGCCCAAGGACATCAAGGTGGAAACGTCCAGCGGTTATCGCGAGCTGGATCAGGCCGCGATTGAAACGGCACGCAAGTGGCGCTTCAATCCGAACATCAGGAACGGACAGAAGACGGAAGGCTTTGTTCGCGTCCCGGTTAACTTTAATCTCAATCAGCTGTAACTCCGGTTACGGTCAATCAGTTCACGCTTGACTTTCCAAGGGTAGCGTTATGTTCCTGCAAACTTCTCCGGCCCCCGCGGGCGGTACCACCAACGCCGAAGCCATGAAGTCGATGGGCTTCGACCACCTCATTCACCACTTCGATTTCCTTGGCTGGATCGTGTTCGTGGTGCTGGTGGTGATGTCCTTCTCCTCCTGGTACTTCATCATTGCCAACGCGATCCGCAACGCCATGGTTCGCGGTCGCGCCGACAAGGTCATCAACGGCTTCTGGTCCAACGGCTCGACCCAGGACGCGATTCGCGAACTGGAAGCGCAGCCCAAGGGCGAACCGTTCTCGAAGATCGCCCTCGACGCCGCTTCGGCCGTCGCTCACCATCAGCAGGCTTCGGCCGGTGGTGGTCGCCTCGCCGAGTCGCTCAGCCGCTCCGAGTTCATTGACCGCGCCCTGCGCCAGGCCGTTGCTCGCGAGAGCCTGCGCCTGGAAGGCGGCCTGACCCTGCTCGCCACGGTCGGTTCGTCGGCGCCGTTCATCGGTCTGCTCGGTACCGTGTGGGGCATCTACCACGCCCTGATCTCGATCTCGGCGTCCGGCAACGCTTCGATGGAAGCGGTGGCAGGTCCGGTGGGTGAAGCTCTGATCATGACCGCCTTCGGTCTGTTCACCGCTATCCCGGCCGTGCTGGCTTACAACTTCTTCAACCGCTCCAACCGTCTGACGTACGCTCAGTTCGACGAGTTCGCGCACGATCTGCACGACTTCTTCGCCACCGGCGCTCGCGTCGAAGGCAAGTGAGGATCTGACCCATGGCGATGAGCACTGGAGATAATTCCGGCGGCCCGATGTCGGAAATCAACGTCACGCCGCTCGTCGACGTGATGCTGGTTCTCCTGATCATCTTCATGATCACGGCACCGCTGATGTCCCATCGAATCACGGTGGATCTGCCGACCGCCAATCCGAAAGTCTCGGATAACGAGCCGGTAGAACCGATGGACTTGGCCGTGAAGCCGGATGGCACGCTGTATCTCAGTGACGTCGAAGTCACCGAGGGCGAGCTGAAGGCGCAGTTCGCGGTTGCGGCATCGAAGAGCCCGCAACCGGAACTGCAGATTCGCGCGGACAAGACGACGGAATACAAGGTCGTGAAGAAGGTCCTGGCCGACGCCAAGGAAGCAGGCATGGTCCATGTCGGTTTCATCACGACCGGCAAGGAGTAAGAGTCATGGCATTTAGTTCTGGAAGTGGTAAGGGGCCGATGGCTGACATCAACGTCACGCCGCTGGTCGACGTGATGCTGGTGCTGCTGATCATCTTCATGATCACGGCGCCGATGCTTACCCACAAAGTGAAGATCGATCTGCCGCAGCCGAACCCGAATGTGGTCCAGCCGGAAAACCCGCCGGAACCCGTTCGCCTGAAGATCGACCAGTCCGGCGCGCTGTACTGGAACGATACGCCGGTGGACGAGCTGGGTCTCAAGGCGCAGCTGGCGGTGATCGGTGGTCTGGGCGACCCGGCGAAGCAGCCGGAAGTGCAGATCAATGCGGACGATGGCGTTGCCTACGAGCACGTCGCCCGCGTTCTGGCCGATGCGAAGAGCTACGGCCTGACCAAGATCGGCTTCACCGAAGGTCAGTGATTTCGCTGTAAACGCAGTAACACTACCCTTAGGACCCCCGCCTTGTGCGGGGGTTCTTTTTTTGGGCTACTGGAAATTCGCTGCGAACGTTTGGACGTCCAGACGGCCGTGAGGCTGACCGCGCACTGGGTGCGCTCCTACAGGGCGACGTTGCTTTTGTAGGAGCGCACCCGGTGCGCGATCAATGCTGGTGCACCCTCGAAGACCGCGATGAACCTTCCAAGAAAGACTCAGCGCAGGATCTGCAGGTAGTTGCGCACGGTCGTGGCCAAGCCTTCATACAGCGCTTCGCCGATCAGTGCATGGCCGATCGAGACTTCAGCCAGGCCGGGGATGGCGGCCTTGAACGTGCCGAGGTTTGCCTGGCTGAGATCGTGGCCCGCATTCACCGCAAGGCCCGCGTGTTGTGCACGGCGCGCGGTATCGGCGCAACGTTCCAGTTCTTCCTGCACGTCGCTGGCGGCGAACGCATGCGCGTAGGGTCCGGTGTAGATCTCGATGCGTTGTACGCCGATGGCGGCGGCGGCCTCGAAGCCGGTCGCGCCAGCATCAACGAAAAGGCTTACGCGACAGCCGATGTCCGCGAGCTCCGCCACGATCGGTCGCAGCGTATCGATATCGCGCTCCAGATCGAAGCCGTGGTCAGAGGTGATCTGGCCGTCGCTGTCGGGGACCAGGGTCACCTGCGTGGGGCGCACCTCGCGTGCGAGGGCGATCAAGCCTGGATACGTTCCGCGCGCAGGGGCAAACGGATTGCCTTCTATGTTGTATTCCACGCGGCCCCGCAGTGTTGCGGCGAGCGCACGCACATCCTCGGGGCGCACATGACGCTGATCGGGACGGGGATGCACGGTGATGCCGCCGCAGCCGGCGTCGATGCAGGTATGCGCGGCGCGCAGCATGTCGGGTTCGGTACCGCCGCGCGAATTGCGCAACACGGCGATCTTGTTGAGGTTGACGCTGAGCAGGGTCATGGGCTGTGCAGTACTCGCAGGCGTAGCGAAGTGAGGCGCCAAGACGGCGGCGGGTCGGAAACAGTGCGCCGATCAAACGGCGCCGGCAAGTGTCCACAAGCGGACACGCCGTGGCTCACCTTGCCAGGCCAGGCTGCCGACGTGGTCGTGGCCAAGCGCCAACCGATGCAGTTGCCACTGTCCGGCCTCGTGTCCTTCAAGGCGACCCAGCACGGGCCACTCGGATGTGCCGCCAATGCTGAGCCGGTGCAGCCCGAATGCCAGCCCACGGCCCAGAGCCTTGAGCACGGCCTCCTTGGCGGTCCACAGTTCGAGGAACGCGCGATCGCGCAACGCCTCGGGCAGGGACTCCAGTACGGCTGTCTCGTCCGGGCTGAAATAGCGGCGCGCGATCAGTAGCGCCTTGGGGTGCTGGCGTATCCGCTCGAGGTCGACGCCGGGAGAGATGCCGCGGGCAATCGCGATCAAGGCTTCGTCGTGGCTGTGTGACCAGTTGAAAGCGAAGGCATCGCGATGCGCACCCGCCAGCGCCGGCCGACCGTGCGGCGAATCCTCGAGCTGCACGGCTTCGGGCGGCTGCCCGAGATAGGCAGCCAGCATGTCGATCAGCGGTTCGCGGCCACGATGATGGTCGTAAGCCAGCCGCCACACGTGAACCTCGTCATCGCCCAGCCGCTCTGCTACTTTCGCTGGCGTCTGGCCGTCCGTCGTCATCATCCCCTCATGTTGCCGGGTGTATGGCGATACTGACAAGCATGACCGAGCCCGCCATGCCCGCCGCCTGGCCTAGCCATGGCACGGAAGCCCTCTCACGGAGTACCGCTGCTTGATCGCCGGATGGCTGCTGCTGCTGGTGTCACTGCTCTACGTCGGCCTGCTGTTCGTGGTGGCCTACGCCGGTGACCGGCGCCCGTTGTATCCACGCCAACCGCGCCTGCGTCCGCTGGTCTACAGCCTGGCGCTCGCCGTGTATTGCTCGTCATGGACGTTCTACGGCGCCGTGGGTACGGCGGCGCGCGAAGGCTTGAGCTATCTGCCGATCTACCTCGGCCCGGTCGTGTTGTTCGTGTTCGGCTTTGGCCTGCTGCGCCGCCTGGTACTGCTCGCGCGCCAGCGCAACATCACCTCGATCGCCGACTTCATCGGCGCGCGCTTCGGCAAATCGCACGGGCTGGCTGCGCTCGTCGCGGTCATCGCGGTCATCGCCGTGGTGCCTTACCTTGCGCTGCAGTTCAAGGCCGTCGCGATGTCGTACGCGGTGCTCGGTGGCATGGGCACGCCGGGGGCCAACCAGTTCGGCGATAGTGCGTTGTGGTGCGCGATCCTGCTCGCGACCTTCGCCATCCTGTTCGGCACGCGCACGATCGACGCCACCGAACACCATCACGGCATGATGCTCGCCATCGCCGTGGAATCGCTGATCAAGCTGATGACCTTCATAGCGCTCGCCGGCTACGCGCTGTGGCGCGGCCCGGGCTTGCAGGCGACGGCACAACTGCCCTTGCAGCAGATTTCCGAAGGCGTTTCGCCGGGTTTCCTTGCCCAGACATTGCTCGCGTTCTGCGCGATGTTCTGCCTGCCGCGCCAGTTCCAGATCGGCGTGGTGGAATGCGAAGACCCATCGGATCTTTCGCGCGCACGCTGGTTGTTTCCCACGTACATGGTGCTGATCAGCGTGGCAGTGTTGCCCATCGTCGCCGCCGGTCTGCAGCTTCCCCAGGTGCTTGGCGGCAACAAGGATGCCTGGGTGCTGACCCTGCCGATGAGTTATGGCGATCGCGGCATGGCGCTGCTCGCCTTCCTTGGCGGCTTTTCAGCGGCGACGGGCATGGTGATCGTTGCATCGGTGGCATTGTCGACCATGATCAGCAACGACCTGGTCATGCCGATGCTGCTTCGCATACGCCGTTTTCGCCTGGACGAACGCGCTGACCTCTCGCAACTCGTGCTGCTCGTACGCCGCATCGCGATCATTGCGCTCGCGGCAATGGCCTACCTCTACTACCGGCTGGTGGCTGATACCACGAGCCTCGCCGACACCGGCCTGCTCGCGTTCGCCGCGGTCGCGCAGTTCGCGCCCGGCATCGTGGCGGCGCTGTACTGGCGCAGCGCAAGCCGCAAGGGCGTGGCGGTCGGCCTGGCTGCGGGGTTCTCGGTGTGGGTCTACACCTTGCTGGTTCCCGCGATGAGCCGGCCGGCCACCTGGTTGCAGACGGGTCCCATGGGCCTCAGCTGGTTGCAGCCGCAGGCGATGTTTCACCTCAGCGGCTGGGACCCGGTGATGCACGGCACGTTCTGGTCGTTGCTGGTGAATGTGGCCTGCCTGATCTTCGTCTCGCTGCGTTTCCGCCCGAACCTGGAAGAACGCCTGCACGCCGCGATGTTCATCGACCCGTATGCGATCGACAGCCGCGGCGCCGGCGACTGGCGTGGCCGCGTTGCGGTGGCCGACCTGCGCACGATCGCCGAACGCATCGTGGGCGAACGCACCAGCCAGCGCGCGTTCGACGAGTATGCCGAGCGCCGCGGCAAGCCGTTGCAACCCGGCGAGGCCGCCGATCGCGCGCTCATCCAGTACACCGAGCGCCTGGTGGCCTCGGCCGTGGGCGCAGCGAGCGCACGTCGCATCCTGATGGGCGCGCTGTCGGGGTCCGGGCTCGACATTGCCGAAGCCATGGCCTTGATGGACGAGGCCTCGCAGGAGCTTCGCTTCAATCGCGAACTGCTTTCCACCACGCTCGAAAACGTCTCGCAGGGCATCAGCGTGGTCGATGCGAACATGCGGCTGGTCGCGTGGAACCGGCGTTACCTCGAGCTTTTCGACTACCCCGATGGCATGGTGTACGTCGGTGTGCCGGTGGCCGACCTGATCCGCTGGAACGCGGAGCACGGCGAATGCGGGCCGGGCGAAGTGGAAGCGCACGTGGCCAAGCGCATCGGACATATGCGCGCAGGGTCGCCGCATCTGTTCCAGCGCATTCGCCCCGATGGAACGGTGATCGAAATGCGTGGCCGCGCATTGCCCGGCGGCGGCTACGTAACCACCTATACCGACGTCACCGCCTACAAGCATGCCGAACAAGCCTTGATCGAGGCGAACGAGAATCTGGAGCAGCGCGTCGATCAGCGCACGGCCGAATTGAGCGAAGCACTCAACGCCACGGCCAACGCGCGACGCGATGCGGAGATGGCCAACGCATCGAAGACGCGCTTCCTTGCCGCCGCCAGTCACGACCTGCTGCAGCCGTTGAACGCGGCGCGGCTGTTCACGGCCGCGCTACGCCAGCATCCTGGCCTGGACGCCGAAGCAGGACAGCTCGCTGAACGTATCGACGCTTCATTCCGCGCCGCCGAAGACCTGCTCGATGCATTGCTCGATACATCGCGACTCGATGCCGGAAGCTACCGCGCCGATATCAGCAACATCGCATTGTCCGATCTGTTCGATTCGCTGAAGGCGCAATTCGCGGTGCTGTCCGAACAGCGTGGCCTGCGCCTGCGCGTGGTGCCAACGAAACTCGCGGTGCGCAGTGATCCGCAGCTGCTGCGCCGCATCCTGCAGAACTTCATCTCCAATGCACTGCGCTACACGCGCACAGGCAGCATTCTGGTCGGCGCTCGCCGGATGGGCAGCGACGTGCGTATCGAAGTGTGGGATACAGGGCCCGGCATTGCCGCGGAACAGCGCGCACGCATTTTCGGTGAGTTTCAGCGGCTTGATCGCCCATCACCTTGGGGTGAAAAGGGCCTGGGCCTGGGGCTTTCCATCTGCGAGCGCATCGCCGGCATTCTCCATCACACGCTGGAGCTGGACTCACGCGAAGGCAAGGGCAGCCGCTTCGCCGTGCGCGTACCGCGCGCCGAAAGCGCCGTGCCACGTCGCCGCACATCGGTGCATCCGTTGCCCAACGAACAGTTGCCGCTGACCGTACTGTGCCTGGACAACGATCCGTCCATCCTCGACGGCATGCGCGCGCTGCTGCAGCGCTGGGGCGTGGACTGTCGTACTGCACTGGACGTGACGCAGGCGCATCAGGAACTTCAACGCGGGCACGTCGATCTCATTCTCGCCGACTATCATCTGAGCGATGACATGGATGGCCTGCAGGCCTTGCAGCAACTGCGCACCAGCGTCGAGGACATGCCACCGGTGGCGATGATCACCGCCGATGGCAGCAGTGAGCTCAAGCAGCGTGCGCGAGCGCTGGGTTACCCGATCCTGCACAAGCCGGTGCGGCCGGCGGCGTTGCGGGCGTTGTTGACGGCGTTGGTGCGAAGGCAGACGCCGGCGTAATCGCACGTGAGGTGGCGTCTGTCGCGCACAGGGTGCGCTCCCACAGGCACCACCATCGCTACCTATTCGTCGTCGTCCGGCAACGGCGGCAAGGCTTCCTGATCGATCGCCAGATGGCTGGCGGCCAGCGCCACTTGCGTGCGGTTGTTTACGCCGAGCTTGCGCATGATGGCGGTCATATGCGCTTTCACCGTCGCCTCGGAAACACCGAGGTCGTAGGCGATCTGCTTGTTGAGCAGGCCTTCGGCGATCATCGTGAGCACGCGGAACTGCTGCGGCGTCAGCGTGGCGATGCGATCGGCCACGGCGGCTTCATCAGGCTTCAGCTCCATGCCACCGCCGACGAACTGGTGCGGCAGCCACACGTCGCCATCGAGCACCTTGCGGATGGCGGTGATGATGTCCTCGCCCGGCGTGGATTTTGGAATGTAGGCCGACGCGCCATGCGCGAGCGCGCGGCGCGCGACCTGCACGTCTTCATGGCCGGAGACCACGATGGTCGGCAAGCCCGGGAACTGGCCGCGAATATGCGCCAGCGCCGAGTAACCGCGTGCGCCCGGCATGTGCAGGTCGAGCAGCAGGAGTTCTGCGTCGGGGTATTGCTCGATGAGGCCGAGCAGGGAATAGACGCTGTCGGCGCAATGCACGTTGGCATGGGGAACGGCGGCCACCACGGCGCGCTGGAGCGCGTCGCGGAAGAGCGGGTGGTCGTCGGCGATCAGGACGTCTGGCATGGCAATGAAAGTGGTTCTCTGTGGGAGCGCACCCTGTGCGCGACGGGCCAACAGGGCGGTGAAACCGTAAAGAATGTGCCGCGATAACCCTTCACAGGTAAAGCGATGCCATTCCGCGGTCGCGCACAGGGTGCGCTCCCACAGTGTGGGTTGGTCGACTACTTGATCAATCGCTCGTCCACCAGGTTCTTCACTACGCTCGGATCCGCCAGCGTGGAGATATCACCCAGCGCTTCGGGTTGGTTCTCGCCGATCTTGCGCAGGATGCGGCGCATGATCTTGCCCGAGCGCGTCTTCGGCAGACCCGGCGCCCACTGCAGGAAATCGGGCGTGGCGATGGGGCCGATTTCCTTGCGCACCCAGGCCACCAGCTCCTTGCGCAGTTCCTCGCTGCCCTGTTCGCCGGCGATCAGCGTGACGAAGGCGTAGATGCCCTGGCCCTTGATGTCGTGCGGCGCGCCGACCACGGCGGCTTCGGCCACCTTGGGATGCGAGACCAACGCACTCTCCACTTCGGCGGTACCGATGCGATGGCCGCTCACGTTGATCACGTCGTCGACGCGGCCGGTGATCCAGTAGTAGCCGTCCTCGTCGCGGCGCACGCCGTCGCCGGTGAAGTAGTTGCCCGGATACGCGGTGAAATAGGTATCGATGAAGCGCTGGTGGTCGCCGTAGACGGTGCGCATCTGGCCCGGCCAGGAATCGGCGATCACCAGGTTGCCTTCAGTGGCGCCTTCGAGCACGTTGCCGGCGGCATCGACCACCGCGGGCACGATGCCGAAGAATGGCTTGGTCGCCGAACCCGGCTTGGCGTCGATGGCGCCGGCGAGCGGCGTGATCAGGATGCCGCCGGTTTCGGTCTGCCACCAGGTATCCACGATCGGGCAACGCTCGTCGCCGACCACGCGGTAGTACCACTCCCACGCTTCCGGATTGATCGGCTCACCCACGGAACCCAGCAGGCGCAGCGATGCGCGCGAGGCCTTTTTCACCGGGCCTTCGCCTTCGCGCATCAGTGCGCGGATCGCGGTCGGTGCGGTGTAGAACAGCGTGACCTTGTGCTTGTCCACCACGTTCCAGAAGCGGCTGGTATCCGGATAGTTGGGCACGCCGTCGAACATCACCGTGGTGGCGCCGTTGGCGAGCGGGCCGTACACCACGTAGCTGTGTCCGGTGACCCAGCCCACGTCGGCGGTGCACCAGTACACGTCGTCCTCGCGCAGGTCGAACACCAGCTCGTGCGTGTAGCTCGCGTAGACGAGGTAGCCGCCCGAGGTATGCAGCACGCCCTTGGGCTTGCCGGTGGAACCGGAGGTGTAGAGGATGAACAGCGGATGTTCCGCATCGACCGGCGTCGGCGGGCAATCGGTCGATTGGCCGTCCATCAGCGTGTGGTAGTAGCGATCGCGCGGCGACTGCATCGGCACGGCGCTGCCGGTACGGCGCACCACGATCACGGTCTCCACGCTGTTGGTGCCCGGGCGTTCAAGCGCGGCGTCCACGTTCGCCTTCAGCGGAATCTTCTTGCCGCCGCGCACGCCCTCATCGGCGGTCACGACGACCTTGCAGGTGGAGTCGCCGATGCGACCGGCCAGCGAATCGGGCGAGAAACCGCCGAATACCACCGAGTGCACGGCGCCGA
Source organism: Dyella jiangningensis (assembly GCA_000632805.1). Lineage (GTDB taxonomy): Bacteria > Pseudomonadota > Gammaproteobacteria > Xanthomonadales > Rhodanobacteraceae > Dyella > Dyella jiangningensis. The sequence continues at coordinate 4,444,482 of CP007444.1, forward strand.
TGCGCGCGCAGGCCAGCATGGCCACGGCCGCTTCGGGAATCATCGGCATATAGATGGCCACACGGTCGCCCTTGGTAACGCCAAGGTGCTTGAGCGTGTTGGCGAACTTGCACACTTCCGCATGCAGTTCCTTGTAGGTGATGTGGCGCGACTCGTTCGGGTCGTCGCCTTCGAAGATGATCGCGGTCTTGTCGCCGCGCGTGGCGAGGTGGCGATCCAGGCAGTTGGCCGAGACGTTCAGCTCGCCGTCTTCGTACCAACGGATGTGCAGGTTGTTAGGATCGAACGAAACGTTCTTGACCTTGCTCGGCGCCTTCGACCACTCCAGGCGCTGGCCCACCTTGCCCCAGAAGCCCTCCGGGTCGTTCACCGATTCGGCGTACAGTCGCTCGTAATCGTCCTTGCGGATGCGTGCCTTGGCGGCAAATTCGGGCTTGACGGGGTAGAGCTTGGTCATCGTGGGGCTCCTGCGGCCGGTGGTCCGGCCTCCTCATGCGTTGAATCCGCCGCAGCGCACCATGGCCGGCGGTAGCGCCCGAGTGTAGCGGTTGCCCGGTGATTGAGGCGTTTCGCCACGCTTTCGACTTTGGTCGAGGTTCGACCAATGGGGAATAGGCGCCCGCGTTGCAGCATGGACATGCTCGGGCCGGTCATCGACCTGGGGAGGCCTGCCATGACATTTCCTACCACCACCCGGAGCAGCCGGCTGCTGGCGATCAGTATCGCTTGCGCGCTGGCCCTACCGCTCGGGGCGCACGCACAAAGTACGACCAAGAGTTCGGGAAAAGGCAACGCGCGCGAACAGCAACTCGAGCAACGCGTGAACCAGCTGGAACAGGAACTGGCCGAACTGAAGGCCATGGTCCAGGAGCAGAAGCAGGCGACCACGCAGGCGGCGCAGACGGCGCAGCAGGCGCAGGCGACGGCCACGCAGGCCGCCACCACGGCGCAGGCCACCTCCACCAAGGTGGAAGCGGTGGCGCCGAACGGCAAGCCGACGTTCTCCACGGCGCCGGGCATGTCGGTCGCATTGCATGGCTTCGTCAGTGCCAGCGCGTTTGGCCAGGACAAGACCTTCACCTACGGCAATGGCCAGAACGCGGAAATTCCCGCGGTACCGGCCGCGACCAACAAGGGTTCGCTCAGCGGCGTCGATGTGCGCAATACGCGTTTCTGGCTCGACTTCACCGGCGCCAAGTTCAACGAGAACTGGGGTGGCGGCGGTCGCATCGAGATGGACTTCTTCGGTGGCTTCAACGGTACCGGCGCGTATTCGCAGCAGCAGCCGACGCCGCGTCTGCGCCAGGCGTACATGGATATCAGCAACCCGAGCACGGGCAGCACCATCCGCATCGGCCAGCAATGGGATCTGATGTTCCCGCTGGAAAATACGCCCACTTCGCTCTCGCATATTGCTTTCCCGCTCGGCTTCGGTGCCGGCTTCGTCGGTTGGCGTTATCCGGGCGTGGTATGGATGCAGGATCTCAACCACGGCTCCGAAGGCGTGAAGTGGCGGCTTGATGTCGCCGCGTTCTCTGGCAACTGGAACGGGCCGAACGCCACCGGTGGCACCAACACCATCAACTACCTGACCGCGGGCAACGCGAACTTCCGTCCGCAGGTCGAGGCGCGCCTGCGGGTGGCCGACAAGGACTGGCTCGCCTACTTCGTGGCGCACTATTCCTCGCTCAACCTCAAGGGCGTGAATGGCTCGTTCCCCACGCCCATCAAGGACAAGATCGACAGCTACGGCTACGAGCTCGGTGGTCAGTGGAAGCCCGGTCCGTGGACCTTCAAGGGCCTGATCTATTCGGGCAATGCGCTGGGCCAGATCTTCGGCGCCATGTCGCAATTCGGCGATATCGGCGAGGCGGGTGGCTATGTGCAGGCGGGTTACAACTTCACGCCGAAGTGGAGCGTCAACGCGTTCTACTCGCAGGCCAACCCGAGCCAGAGCGATGTACGGCGCTGGGTGATCGGCAGCAGCACCACCGCCAACGGCTTGCTGAGGACGCAACAGGCTGCATTGAGCCTGCAATACGCCTCGGGCGCGTATGAGCTGGGCGTGGAATGGATGTACGACAAGCTCAAGTACCAGCCCGGCGTCCATGGCGAAACGCAGAACATCAACGGCAACCAGGTCAGCTTGAACGGCCTGTACAAGTTCTAAGGATTCACGGCGGCGACGCGGGAAGCGTTGCCGCCTGATCGGCCGGGGACAAGCGAAGGGAGGCGCCTGGACCCCACAGCGGAGAGAAGAGAAGGGCGGCAGTCGCCGCTCCGGCGGCTTGCACCCTGATTTCCACATCCCACTCCGACAGCAATCACCGAGGGCTTTCATCATGGCAACGACCGCAGTCGACATGCGCGGGCCGCTCGACACCAACCATCGGCGCGTCATCCTCGCGTCCAGCCTGGGCACGGTGTTCGAGTGGTACGACTTCTATCTTTACGGTTCGCTCGCCGCGCTCATCGGCAAGCACTTCTTCAGCGGCCTCAACGAGACCAGCCAGTTCATCTTCGCGCTGCTCGCGTTTGCGGCCGGCTTCGCGGTGCGTCCGTTCGGCGCCATCGTGTTTGGCCGTCTGGGCGACATGATCGGCCGCAAATACACCTTCCTCATCACCATCGTGATCATGGGCCTGTCGACCTTCTTTGTCGGCGTGTTGCCCGGCTACGCGACCATCGGCGTTGCCGCGCCCACCATCCTGATCGCGTTGCGCCTGTTGCAGGGTCTGGCACTGGGCGGTGAATACGGCGGTGCGGCGACGTATGTGGCGGAGCATGCACCGCATGGCAAGCGCGGCCTGTACACCAGCTTCATCCAGATCACCGCGACGTTCGGGTTGTTCCTCTCGCTGCTGGTCATTCTCGGCACGCGCCTTGGCATGGGTACCGAAGGCTTCGAGGCCTGGGGCTGGCGCATTCCGTTCCTGATCTCCTCGCTGCTGCTGATCGTGTCGGTCTACATCCGCATGCAGCTGTCGGAATCGCCGGTGTTCCAGCAGATGAAGGCCGAGGGCAAGCACTCCAAGGCGCCGCTCACCGAAGCGTTTGGCCAGTGGAAGAACCTCAAGCTGGTGATCCTGGCGCTGCTGGGCGCCACCGCCGGCCAGGCCGTCGTGTGGTACACGGGCCAGTTCTATGCGCTGTACTTCCTCACGCAAAGCCTGAAGATCGATGGCACCACGGCGAACCTGTTGATTGCCGCGGCGCTCGCCATCGGCACGCCGTTCTTCGTGTTCTTCGGCTGGCTGTCCGATCGCGTGGGTCGCAAGTCGATCGTGCTCGCCGGTTGCTTGCTCGCGGCGCTCACCTACTTCCCGATCTTCAAGGGCCTCACGCATTACGGCAATCCGGCGATCGAGCAGGCGGCGGCAACGTCGCCGGTAAAGGTGGTCGCCGATCCACAGGGCTGCAGCTTCCAGTTCGATCCGGTGGGCAAGAGCAAATTCACCAGCTCGTGCGACGTGGCCAAGAGCGCGCTGGCGAAGAAGGGCATTCCGTACTCGAACGTGCCGGCCGAGCGCGGCGCCATCGCCGAAGTGAAGATCGGCGACACGGTGATCAGCTCCTTCGAAGGAGGTTCGCTCGATGGCAAGGCGTTCGGCGACCAGAGCAAGGCGTTCGGCGCGAAGCTGGGTGCAGCGCTGAAGACGGCAGGCTACCCGGAGAAAGCCAACCCCGAGCAGACCAACAACGTGATGCTGATCGTGCTGCTCGCGGTCCTGGTGATCTACGTGACGATGGTCTATGGCCCGATCGCCGCGTGGCTGGTGGAGATGTTCCCCACGCGCATCCGCTACACCTCCATGAGCCTGCCGTATCACATCGGCAACGGCTGGTTCGGCGGCTTCGTGCCTACCATCGGCTTCATGCTGGTGGCGTGGAAGGGCGATATCTACTACGGCTTGTGGTATCCGATCATCGTCGCCATCGCGACGTTCTTCATCGGCCTGCTGTTCCTGCGCGAAACGAAGGATGTCGACATCCGCCACTGATCGCGCGATGCGATGGAAGACCAAGGGCGCGGCAGATCCCCGCTGCGCCCATTCTTTTGGAGCGCACCGCAGTGCGCGACCGTAACCTCTCCTCTGCGCCTCGATCAACGCTTGTCGCCACAACCATTCACATAGGCACACCGCCACGCCGATCGCGCGCCAGGTGCGCTCCTACACAAAACGGTGGCATGGGGGATCACTAAGATAGCGGCGCCTCTGCGACTTCCGGGTTCCGCATGTCGACAGTCGATCGCCCCACCGTCAGGCAACGCCGGCCGCTGCATCGCCGTTGGCGCCTCATGCTTGGTTGGACCGCGCTGCTGCTGGATCACCTCAAGCCGGTGCGCGTCTCGCTGCTGGTGCTGGCGGTGGCCGTGTTCGTGGCGGTCGGCGTGGACCAGGCGGCCGAACTGTTCCTGATCGCGCTGTGGACCGATCCGAGCCCGTGGCGATATCTCACCCTGTTGGCCACCAGCGCGCTTGCCGGGCTTTCGATGTGGTACGCGGCTCGCAATGCGTATCGCCTGCGCTATCCACGCTGGCCGGCGCTGCAAGATGAACGTGCAGCGGTGTTGCGTGACTGGCTGCCGCGCCTGCTGGGCGCCGCCGTACCCCTGCTGGTCTGCCTGGGCTACGTGTTTGCCCTGGCGAGCTTGCCCCATGGTTCCTGCGGAGCCGCCGCGGAATGCGCGCAACGCAGCTGGCGCGCGATGGGTCTGTTGCTGGTGTCGGCGGTGCTGATCCTCTTCTTCGTGTCTCGCCGTCGGCTGTGGCGCGCGCTGTCGCAACGTGCACCATCGCTGGCGCCACCGGCGTCGCGCCCGTCCGCCGAAGCGCGGGTGTGGCGCGTGCGCGATCTCGGCGTCATACCGTGCGTGTCCTACGCCGTGGTGGTGGTGCTCAACATCCTGGCCACCCTTTTGATCGTGCTGCGGCCAGAAGCACTGGACGGTATCGGCCCGCTGGCCCAGCTGCTGATCTCCGCCGCCTTCCTTTGTTTCAGCGGCAGCCTGCTGTGCATGATCGGCGATCGACGCGGCGTGCCGTTGCTCAGCGCGATGTTGCTGTTGAGTGCGTCGCTGCATTGGCTGCACCTCAACGACAACCACAAGGTGCGCCAGTACCCGGACATGAGCACGCACGAGCATCCGATGAGGCCGCCATCGGAATCGCGACCGAGTTTCGACGCCTATGCCGATGCCTGGCTCAACGATCGCTGCGCAGGCCATGCACGGTGCCCGGTGATATTCGTCGCCGCGGAAGGTGGCGGCATTCGCGGTGCGGCGTGGACGGCGGTGGTGCTGAGTCGCCTGACGGCCATGCTCGATGCACAGGACCACGCCCAGGGCGAGCCGCTTTTCGCGCGCTACCTGTTCGCGGCCAGTGGCGTATCCGGCGGCAGCCTCGGGCTGGCCACCTACGTGGGCATGCTCACCCAACCATCGCCGACCAACGCCGCGACGCTGGAGGGTCGCGCGCAGGACATGCTCAGCCACGACTTTCTCGCGCCGACGCTGGCCAATGCGTTCTTCGTCGATTTCACCCAGCGCTGGCTGCCAGGTGCATGGTTGAACGATCGCTCGCGCGCACTCACCCGCGCGTGGGAATCGGCGGCGCGCAAGCAAGGCGTCAACGCGTTCGCGGAACCTTTCGCGGCGCTTTATGCACAAGCAAACGGCACGGCCGCACCCACGGTGCCGGCCTTGTTCCTCAACAGCACCACGGTGAACGAAGGACGCCGGTTCATCCAGCATCCGTTCCAGCCGATTGCCACGCCGCAGCGCCAGCCGTGGACGGCTGGCTTCGACGGATCGAGCTGGCTGGATCCGCGCGTGCCCTTGAGCGAAGTGGTGCTCAACAGCGCGCGCTTCACTTATGTGAGCCCAGCGGGGACGCTGGAAACGGCGCAGTCCAGTCCGCCGGTGCCCGCGCGCTTGCAGCTGGTCGATGGCGGCTATTTCGAAAACTCCGGAAGCACCACCTTGCTGGAGGTGATGCGCCTGCTGCGTGCCCGCGCGCGCCAGCGCGATCTGTCGTTGCGCTTCATCGTCATCCACATCAGCAACGATCCGCAGATGACCGATTTCATCGATCGGCATGACCCCGCGCATCCCTTACCGCTCTATTCCTCGGCCTGCCCGCCATTGCCCGGGCCCGTGCGTGATGAGGTGCGTGGCGAAGCGGTTGCGCCGCTCGACGCCTTGCTCGACACGCGCGCGGCACGCGGCGAGTACGCGCGCGTGCAGTTGCTAAATACGTTGAAGCCCGATGACGCCCATCCTGCGCAGGGCGACATGCTCTGGCACTTCCGGTTGTGTCGCGGCAGCTATCCCATTCCGCTGGGATGGACCATCTCCACGCCGGTGTTCGCGGAGCTGGATCGGCAACTCGAGCAGCACTATCCCCTGCCTGCCATGATCCAGGCGCTCAAGACCCAGCTCGCGCCCGACGTGCCCTGACACGAGGTGTCGCGTGGGTTGAGACGTCGCCAGCGCACACTGGCGGCATGGCCGAATCCTTTCTTCCACCACAGGCTCACAAGGGACGAGGCGCCGCTTCCAATCCGGAGGGGCGCTTCGAGTCGATCCGCCATCACGCCGAGGACGATGGCTGGCAAAGCCTGCTGCTGGACGAAGCGGCGCCGCGGCCACGCACCGAAGTCACCGAGGAACGTGCGCGCAGCGTCATCACCCACAACGATTCGCCGGACATCCATTTCAACCAGGCACTCAATCCCTATCGCGGTTGCGAGCACGGCTGCATCTATTGTTTTGCGCGGCCTTCGCACAGCTATCTCAACCTGTCGCCGGGATTGGACTTCGAAACCAAGCTGCGCGCCAAGAGCAACCTGGCCGAAGTGTTGCGACATGAACTTTCGCGCCGCAACTATGTGGTCAGCCCGATCAATATCGGCAGCAATACCGATCCGTACCAACCGATCGAACGACGCTGGAAGCTGACTCGCGCGGCGCTGGAAGTGCTGGCCGAGTGCCACCACCCTTGCACCATCGTCACCAAGAACGCGATGGTCGAGCGCGACTTGGACATCCTGGCGCCGATGGCGCGCGAGAATCTGGTGCAGGTGCTCGTCTCGGTGAATTCGCTGGACAACCATCTCGCCGCGAAGCTGGAACCACGCGCGAGTGCGCCGCACCGGCGCATCAAGATGATCCGCACGCTGGCCGAAGCCGGCGTGCCGGTGGGCGTGCTGGTGGCGCCGATCATCCCCGCGCTCAATGATCGCGACATGGAAGCGGTGCTCGAACAGGCCGCCGATGCCGGTGCGCGCTGCGCGGGCTTCACCACGCTGCGCCTGCCCTACGAACTGAAGGCGCTGTTCCGCGAATGGCTGGCGTTGCATGTTCCGCAACGCGCGACCCATGTGATGAGCCTGGTGCAGCAGATGCACGGTGGTCGCGATTACGACAGCAACTTCGCCACGCGCATGCGCGGGCAGGGCGTGTTTGCCGAACTCATCCGGCGCCGTTTCGACGTGGCCTGCCGCAAGCACGGCTTCGCTCGTACCCGCGAGCTCAGGCTGGATACCTCGAAGTTCGTGCCGCCGCGCGAGCCCTCGCCGCAAGGTCAGCTGTTCTGAGAGGTGGTGCGTAAAGCCTTATAGAAAGCGCTTTACACATGGGTCTGTTGCGCCAGAATAGGAGGCGCCCAGACTGCCCGGTGTCGCTTGTGGCGACTTACCGGAGATACCTCGATGAAGACCAGGATGTGGTTCCTTGCACTCGCCGGCGCCTGCGCGACCGCCGGCATCGCCGCGACGGCCCAGGCCGCGCACGATATGGCCGCGATGGCGCAGGCGACACCCGCCGCCTCGCCCGTGGCCGCACCCAAGCTGCAGGCCGCGATGCGCTCGTTGTGGCATGGTCACGTGGTGCACACGCGCGAATACGCGATGGCCGTGCATGCGCATGACACCGCCAAGGCCAAGGTGGCCGAAGACGCCGTGGTGGCCAATGCGAAGCAGATCGCCGATGCCGTCGCCGGTTTCTATGGCAAGCCGGCCGGCGAGCAGACGCTGCAATTGCTGGCCGGTCACTGGGGCGGCGTGAAGGCGCTCACCGATGCGACGGCGGCGAAGGATACGGCGGCCGAACAGAAGGCCATGGCCGACCTCAACACCAATGTCACCGCCATCGCCAAGTTCTTCTCCGGTGCTAATCCCAACCTGCCGGAAAACGCGGTGCAGGGTCTGTTTGCGATGCACGTGGCGCATCATGCCTCGCAGATCAGCCAGATCATGGGCGGTGACACCAAGGGCGAACAGGCGACCTGGACGCAGATGCAGGCGCACATGAACACCATTGCGGATGCATTGGCGAACGGCATCGCCAAACAGTTTCCGGACAAGGCGAGCTGACGATGACGGCGCTCAGGCAACTCGGTGGCACCCAGCAACGATTGCTACGGCAGTTGCTGATGGCCAGCGAGGGCGCCACGGTGGAATCGCTGTGCGAACAACTGCGCATCAGCCACAACGCCGTGCGCCAGCACCTGAGCGCCCTGATCGCCCGCGATGTGGTGGAACGCGCGCAGTCGCGACCCAGCGGTGGCAGGCCGGTGGCCTGCTATCGCCTCACCGAAGCGGGGCGCGCGCTGTTTCCACGCAACTACGGCATTCTCGCGACGGCGCTGCTGTCGCAGTTGCAGGATCGACTCGGCGATGCAGGCATGGAGCAGATGCTGCGCGAACTCGGCCACAGCCTGGGCAGCCAGGAAGTCGCGCCCGCTGCGGACACGCCGGCGGAGGAAGTCGTGCAGGCGCTCGCGCAGAACCTCGATGCGCTCGGCTATGAAGCCGTCGCCGCCAGGCATGGCGAGGAGTACCAGGTCGAGGCCTTCAATTGCGTGTTCCACGCGCTGGCGCAACAGCATCCGCAGGTGTGCAAGTTCGACCTGGCGTACATGGAGGCGGCCACCGGCCGACGCGTGCATCACATGGAATGCATCGTGCGTGGTGGGCATGTGTGCCGCTTCCGCCTGGGCGCGTTGCTACTGGACGAAGCGAAAACCAAGCGCTGACGAGCGGCAAGAAGAAAGCCGCCGATGTTTCCATCTGCGGCTCGTGGTGTTTCATGCGCAGGTAAAACTCAGCCCTTCGCTGGCAGGTACTTGTCGAACCACATCAGCGCGCGCTGCAGCACGTCGCGCTGGTGGTCCGGATCGACGAAGTGGTGGCCTTCGTTCGGATACACCACCAGCGAGGTCGGCACGCCTTGCGCGCGCAGTGCATGCCAGTACTCGAACGACTGCGGCGCCGGGCATTCCGCATCGCGGTCGCCGACCACCACCAGCGTGGGCGTCTTCACCTGCTTGATGAAGTTGATTGCCGAACTCTTCGCATACACCGCCGGATCGTCGTACACCGATGCGCCGAAGAACGGCACCATCCACTGGTCGATCAGGTTCTGGCCGTAGTAGCTCTGCCAGTTGCTGATGCCGGCGCCGGCGACCACCGCGCGGAAGCGCTGCGTCTGCGTCGGCACGAACATGCTCATGAAGCCGCCGTAGCTCCAGCCGGTGAGGCCCAGGCGCTTGTCGTCCACCGGCAGCTTCTTCTCGATGGTGTCGATGCCGGCGAGGATGTCGCGCAGGTCGCCATGGCCGAAGTCCTTGCGGTTGGCCTGCACATACGCTTCGCCCTGGCCGAAGCTGCCGCGCGGGTTGGGCATGAACACGAAATAGCCCAGCGCCGAGAACGGCACGCCGCCAAAGCCCACGCCCGGCCAGCGCGGAATCACCGCGGCCGATGGACCGCCGTGCACGGTGACGATCATCGGGTACGACTTCTTCGGATCGTAGTTGGCCGGATACAGCAGCCAGCCCTGCACGTGGTGACCTTCGTTGTCCCATTCCACCGATTCGGTCTTGCCCCACGCGGGCTTGAGGCCGGCGTTGAGATGAGTGACGGCCGGCGGCGCCGTCTTGCCGAATTCGCCGGCATGCACTTCCGGCGCGGTCTCGAAAGAACTCTGGATGAAAGCGACCTTGGTCTGGTTCGCCGACAGCGACAACGCCATCGAGTCGGTGCCGTCATGGATGCTCGCCGGCAGCGTGAACAGCGTGACGCTCTGCTCGGCCTTGTTGCCGGTGACGCCGTACTCGGCTACTTCGCTCTGGCCGTTGCGCACCTGCGAGACCAGCATGTTGCCGCTGGTGCTCCAGGTGAACCACACCGGCGTCACCTTGGTGTCGGGCGTGAGGTTGACCGGTTCGCCGCCGCGCGACGGCACCGCGTAGATGTCGCCGCCCGTCGAACCCTGGTCGCTCATCAGGCCGCCGATGAAGGCGATGCGCTGGCCATCTGGCGAGAAGCGCGGCAACGCGATCTGCAGGCCGTGCAGCGAACCCTTCACCGTGGTGGGATCGAGCACCATGGTCGCCTTGGCATCAGCCTTGGTGTCCTGCACGTAGAGCTTGGCCAGCCACCAGTTGTTGTCGCCCGGCGGCGGCGCGCCCACGTAGGCGATGCGCTTGCCATCCGGCGACCAGCTGAATTCGTAGGCATAGGTGTTGGCGTCGGTGAGCAGGCGCACGGCGCCGCCGCCGGCATCTACCGTTGCCACGCGCTGCACTTCCAGACCGTCCACGCCGATTTCGCCGGAGGCCGGTTTGGCCGCATAGACGGCGCTGGCGCGACGCGTGCCGTTGGGTACGTAGAGGAAGCCGAGCGATTTGCCGTTGGGCGACCACACGAGGTCATCGCTCACGCCGGGCAACTCGGCCAGGCGCTTGGGTGCGCCCTTGGCCGTTACGTCGACCACCATGAGGTCTTTCTGCTTGCCGCCGGTGGCGCAGTTGGAGACGAAGGCGAGGTGATGGGAATCCGGCGCCCAGGCGATGTTCTCGGAGCTGCAGCTGCCGGGCTTGTTGTCACTCACGCGGCGCACATCGCTGCCATCAGCCTTGGCGACCTCGACGCCGTCCTTGCCCTCGGTGCGCACCACCCAGGCGAGCTGCGTGCCGTCGGGAGAAAGCTGCACGGCGCTGATCGAATGCATCTTGCCGAGATCGGTGAGCAACGACTCGATACGGGTATCGACCGAAGCGGGCGCGGCGAACGCGGAGGGCGCGAGCACCGCGATGAGTGCTGGCAGGAGAAGACGTGCAGGCTGGGCCATGGATGTGCCTGTAGCGGAGGAAAGCGTAAACGCTAACAGGACGTGGCAGCCGAGTGTATGTGCAGGAGTGCATGCTCCGGGCGCGCGCCGGTGCTTCGGTAGAGCGCAGGATTTTTCGGTGCGGGAGCGTGGGCTCTGCTGTCGCGCACAGGGTGCGCTCCCACATTCCAGGGCTAGTGCGCGGCGATGGCCTGTTGCTGGTGCGCGGATTGGATTGCCGCGATCTTGGCCTTGATCGACGGCATCGCGGCCAGCGCGGCGCGTTCGCCTTCCATGATCGCCTGGTTCCGCTGCTCGAAATCCGCCGCGCCGATCTGGTTCACCTTGGGGCGGATCACGATGTCCGCGCGAGCGAGTTCCTGCTCGCCGAGCTTCTGGCCCATGATGCTGATGGACTGCCCGACGATATTGAACACGCCCTGCGGATTGGTGCCGTCCGTCTTGCTGGAGATATCCACCGCAATGACCACGTCCGCGCCGAGCTGGCGCGCGGCGTCGACCGGCACCGGGCTGACCACGCCGCCGTCGATGTAGTGCTTGCCGTTGATTTCCACCGGTTCGAACACGCCGGGCACGCTGCTCGATGCGCGCACGGCCTGGCCGGTGTTGCCGCGCACGAACACGATGCGCTGGCCGGTTTCCAGCTGCGTGGCCACGGCGGCAAAGGGCAGGTTGAGCTTGTCGAGCGGGCGGTTCTTCACTTGCTGATTCACGTAGTCCTGCAGCTTCTGGCCTTGCACCACGCCGCCGGAGAACAGGCGCACATCGCGCAGGTTGGCCTGGTCCAGCGCGTAGGCGGTCTCCTGCAGCTGGAACGGATCCATGCCGCTGGCGTAGAGCGAACCGACCACGCTGCCGGCGCTGGTGCCCGCCACCACGTCCGGATGGATGCCGTTGGCTTCCAGCATCTTGATCACGCCAATGTGTGCGAAACCCTTGGCCGCTCCGCCGCCGAGCGCCAGGCCGATGCGCAGCTTCACCAACGGCGGCGGCACCAGCGGCGCCGGTGGCGGCGTGGGCTTGGTGGCGCCGAAGCAGGCGCACAGCACGAGGCTGGCGAGCAGGGGCAGGAGCGGGCGGTAGCGGCGGATGGCGGACATGGCTCGTGGCGCGATGGGTGGAATGCGACCGCCTTGTACGAGGTGGTCACTGGCGCGCGAGTGTAAGGCCGCCGAAGGGCGGCGTGCTGTCGGTGCAGGGCGCTTGTTGGGCGCTGCTCAGAAATCCGCCAGCCGGGGAGACGGGCGGACCGTCTCCCCGCGCGAGGTCAGGCCGCCGCGTCGGCCTCGACGTGGTAGTGCGTGGCCACTTCCACTTCGTTCTTGGAACCGAGGAACACCGGCACGCGCTGGTGCAGGCCACTTGGCTGGATGTCCATGATGCGCTCGCGGCCGGTGGTGGCCGCGCCGCCCGCCTGCTCGATGATGAAGGCCATCGGATTGGCTTCGTACATCAGGCGCAGCTTGCCGCCCTTGGACTTGATCTTGGCGTCCAGCGGATAGAAGAACACGCCGCCGCGCGTGATGATGCGATGCACGTCGGCCACCATCGAGGCCACCCAGCGCATGTTGAAATCCTTCGCACGCGGGCCGTCCTTGCCGGCCAGCAGCTCGCCGATGTAGCGCTGCATCGGCACTTCCCAGTGGCGCTGGTTCGACATGTTGATGGCGAATTCGGCCGTCTCTTCCGAAATGCGGATGTCGCGGCGGCTCAGGACGAAGCTGCCCACTTCGCGGTCCAGCGTGAACTCGTGCGTGCCGTGGCCGAAGGTCAGCACCAGCACGGTCGCCGGGCCATACACCACGTAGCCAGCGGCGAGCTGGGTGGTACCGGCCTGCAGGAAGTGCTCGGCCTTGGGTTCAGTGATGCCATCGGGGCAGCGCAGCACCGAGAAGATGGTGCCGACCGAGATGTTCACGTCGATGTTGGAGCTGCCATCCAGCGGATCGAACAGCAGCAGATGGTTGCCCTTGGGATACATGTCGGGGATGGGCTGCGGATCTTCCATCTCCTCCGACGCGCAGGCGGCGAGCTGGCCGCCCCAGGCGTTCGCTTCGAGCAGGATCTCGTTGGAGATCACGTCCAGCTTCTTCTGCGCCTCGCCCTGGATATTGCCGGTGCCGGCCTCGCCCAGCACGCCGCCGAGGGCGCCCTTGTTGGTGGCCACCGCGATGCGCTTGCAGGCGCGCGCCACGACTTCGATCAGCAGGGAGAGCTCGGCATTGATGCGGCCGGCGCGCCGTTCCTCGATCAGGAACTGGATCAGCGAGATGGACTTCATGACAAACCCGCAAGCGAAGGGACGCCTATTGTCCGGGGAGAACCGCCCGCTTGTCAGCTCAAAATATGACCAGTGCATTCATCTCCATGTCGCGAAAACCTTTTCGGGTGAACCAGTGACCTAAAACCCCATCTTGTGGGAGCGCACCCTGTGCGCGACCGCGATGCCAGGGACTACCTCGCAGGGTGGTTGTCGCCAGGGACACCACCGCCGCAATGCCATCGCACCAGTCGCGCACAGGGTGCGCTCCCACAGTCGGCTGAGTGCCTCTCCTACTGACAACACGTTGGCAGCAGGGGGTCCCCACACTCACCTCTGTCAGAAGGAGGGAGTCTTATGCGCGACACGGTGTATTTCCTGGCGTTCGACGGCTTTGCGGACTGGCATGCGGCGCATGCGCTCTGCGAGATCCGCCGTCCGGGCGAATGGCAATTGAAGACGGTGGGCTTTTCCCTGCAGCCGGTGCTCTCCATGGGCGGGCTGCGCGTGGTGCCCGAGTTGACCCTGGACCGGCTGGACCTGCAGCGCGCAGCGATGCTGCTCGTGCCCGGCGGGTACCTGTGGGAACACGGGCATGGCGAGGAGGCGGTGGACGCGGTGCGCCGCGTGCATGCGGCCGGCGCGCCGGTGGCCGCCGTCGACAGCGGAGTGCTGGTGCTGGCCCGGGCCGGGTTGCTGGATGCCTGCCGTCATACCGGCAGCTGGCCCGGCCACATCGGCGCCCATGTGCCTGGTTATGCGGGCGCCGATCAGTTCGATCCGACCGTGCTGGCCGTCAGCGACGGCGGCACGATCACCGCGAGCCAGCTCGGCAGCGTGGAGTTCGCGCGCGAAGTGATTCGCACGCTCGACCTCTACAACCCCAGCGACCGCGAGCACTGGTACCGCCTGTTCAAGCACGCCCTGCCGCCGCCGTGGTGCGCAGGTGATGCCGCCACTGCCGTGGCGGCCTGACGAAAGGAGGATGTCATGGCGTTCCCGATCGGAAAGATCCTGATGGCCTACCGCCCGCTCTATATGCGCGGCCTGCTGATGGATGGCCAATACACCTTGCCCGCTACGACGAAGCAACCGGCTGCCGGCAAGCGCGAGAAAACGCCCAGCACCGAGGTGAAGACCGAACGCATGCCCAAGGTCATCGCCAGCAAACCGTTGCAAGGAGCGTTGTCATGAGCCGCGTCTACCACGGCAGCTGCCACTGCGGCGCCGTGCGCTACGAAGCCGAATTGGACCTGGCGTCGGGCACCGGACGCTGCAATTGCTCCATCTGCCGCAAGCTGCGGTTCTGGGGCGCGATGGCCAAGCCCGAGACGTTCCGCCTGCTCAGCGGCGAAGACGCGCTTACCGATTACCAGTTCAACACCCACAGCGCGCACAACGTGTTCTGCCGGCATTGCGGTGTACACGCCTTCCATCGTGGTTACATCGAACAGATCGGCGGCGCGTACGTCTCGATCAACGTGGCCTGCCTGGACGACGTGAGCGACGAAGAGTGGGCCGCCGCACCGGTTCACTACGCCGACGGCCGCGACAACAACTGGCGCCAGACGCCAGCGGTGACCAGCTACCTGTAATCCACCACGAGGGATTGCCGCCATGACCACGCCCCGCGTCACGTTCTATCACGCACCCAACAGCCGCTCCGGCGGCACGCGCGCATTGCTCGAGGAGCTCGGCGTCGAGTACGACATGCACGTACTCAACTTCAAGCATAACGAGCAGCGCCAGGCGCCGTACACGGACGTGAATCCGATGGGCAAGGTACCGGCCATCTGGCACAACGGTGGCCTCGTCACCGAGCAGCCGGCGGTGTACCTGTACCTTGCCGACTTGTATCCGGAGAAGGGACTGGCGCCGCCCATCGGTGATCCGTTGCGTGGGCCGTATCTGCGCTGGATGGTGTTCTATGGTTCGAGCTTCGAACCCGCGCTGGTGGATCGGGCGATGAAGCGGGAGCCCGTGCAAGCTTCCACCTGTCCCTACGGCGACTGGGACACCATGTTCAATACGCTGGTGGCACAGCTCGAGCGCGGGCCGTACATGTTGGGCGAACGCTTCACCGCGCTCGACGTGCTGTGGGGCAGCGCGCTGCGCTGGACCACGCTGTTCAAGCTGGTGCCGGAATTGCCGGTGATCACGGCGTATATCGAACGCATCGCCTCGCGCCCGGCGATACAGCGGGCCACGGCACTGGATGCCGAGCTGGCGGCGGCACAGGCGGCCTGAATGTCGTGCGCTGCAGGCCCCTGTGTCATTCCCGCGCGAGCGGAGGCCCGGCGTGTTTCGTTCCCGCAGGCAACGGCGCCAGGCTTTCCCTTGCGCGTGGATGACGGCAGCAGGATCGCCGCCATGACTTTCCGCCACCGTGACTCCCGGCGCTGGTTCCGATCCGGCGGCTCGTCCATCATGCAAGGATGCGTCGCGCCGACCGACTCTTCCTCATCATCCACGCCCTGCGCGGACGCCGTACCGCGCTGCAGGCGCGCCAGCTCGCCGGCACGCTCGGCGTCTCGCTGCGCACCGTCTATCGCGACGTGGCGGATCTCCAGCTTTCCGGCGTACCGATCGAAGGCGAAGCCGGCGTCGGTTACCTCTTGCGCAAGGGTTCGGACATCCCGCCGCTGATGTTCACCGCCGACGAACTCGAATCGCTGGTGGTTGGCACGCGCTTCGTGCGCGCCTTCGCCGGGCAGAAGCTGGCCGAAAGCGCGCAGGCGGCGTTGCTGAAGATCGAGGCCGTATTGCCCGTGGAGCTGCGTGATCGCGCGACTCGCACGCGCATCTACGCACCGATTTGGCGCGACCAGACCAAGACCGATTTCGCCGCGCTCATCGACCGCCTCAACGCCGCCATCACCGACAGCCAAGTCCTGCGCCTGGAATATGCCGACGAAGCGGGTCGCGAGAGCATGCGCGAGGTGGAGCCGCTTTGCCTTGCGTTCTGGGGTGGCGCGTGGACGTTGGGCACGTGGTGCCGTTTGCGCGTGGGCTTTCGCAACTTCCGTCCGGATCGCATACGTGGATGCACCATTACCGGCGAGCGCTTCGGCAGCGAGGAAGGGCGAAACCTCGAGGCGTATCTGCAGGCGATGCGGGGTTATTACGAAGGGATGGAGAGCTGAGGCGTAGTGTTGGCGTCTGCGCGGAGGTAAACGCTAGGCCCATTCCACTTTCCGTGTTTCGGCCTCATTGATTAGTTACGCCGCCGCGCTGCTTTTCTTGTAGAAGCGCACCCAGTGCGCGATTGCCTTTCGCGCGGTCTTCATGTTTGGCATCCGGTACAGACGTCCGGCGCGTTGATCGTTGGTGATCGCAAACTGGCTCGCCTGCGACCGAAGGGAGTCCCGCGGGGCGGCGGCTTCCGTCCTTCTGCCGAAGGCCGGGCAACTTTTCTTTGCTTGCTCACGCATGCGCTGGAGCGCGTGCGTGGGCCCGCAAAAGAAAAGTGACTCGAGCGTCCCACGGGACTAGCTGCGCGTCGTCCCGCGGGGACTAGCTTCGCGTCGTCCCATGGGGACTAGCTTCGCGTCGCCAGCAGGACGTCGAAACGTCGGCTGCGTAAGCGGCATCCTCGCCGCAGAGTGACCACCGGAGCTAACGGTCTTTGACGCAAACCATTTCCCCAGGTGAGAGATCGCGCGAAAACCGCACCCTCTCCCCAGCCCTCTCCCGCAGGGAGAGGGAGCTGACGCTCGCACTACCTGTGAAATCGATGGGCTTTCCGCAAGGGAGGGGCAATCGTACGTACCGGCGCGAACAACCATCGCAGCGCATGCTGTTCATGACCGGAACCCGCATCCGCATCCCCCAAACAGAAAAGAGACCCACCCCACCGCTTCAGCTACCCTCATCACGCCACCCGCGCCGGAGCCCACGATGCCCGCGACCGAGAACCCCAACGTTGCCTCCTCCTGGCATCTGGACCTCGTCTCGGGCCTATCCATCGCCGGCCTCCTGCTGCCCGAGGCGGTGGCTTATTCGGGCATCGCCAACCTGCCGCCGCAGGCGGGCGTGGTCGCGCTGTTCGTGGGCCTGGCCGTCTACGGCCTGCTGGGTCGCAGCCGCTACGCCGTTGTCTCCGCTACATCTTCTTCGGCCGCCGTACTGGCCGCAGGCACGCTGGCGCTGGCCGGTGGCGACAACCTCGCGCGCGCCGCTATCGGCGCCACGTTGGTGCTGCTGTCGGGCGTGTGCTTTCTCGTTGCAGGCGCCGCGCGGCTGGGTGGTCTGTCGCACTTGATCGCACGACCGGTATTGCGCGGCTACACCTTCGGGCTCGCCTGCGTCATCGCGCTGAAGCAGCTGCCGCACCTGTTCGGCGTGGCGGGCCTGCACGGCGACTTCGTGCCTAGGCTGCTGTACGAACTGACCACCGTGTCGCCACAGATGAAGCTGGCTTCGGTGGGCACGGGCATGATGGCGTTGCTGCTGCTATTCGCCGGCGAGCGCCTGCGGCGCGTGCCCGGGAGCCTCGGGGTAATCGTGCTGGGGGTGGCGGTATCGGGGTGGCTGGCGGGGCAGGGCGTCGAGCTCACGGGTCGGATCGATCTGGCCCAGGCGCTGGGCTGGCCCACATGGCCGGACAACGGGCAGTGGTTGCCGAGCGTGGAACTGGCGGCGGCGTTGCTGCTGATTCTCTACGCGGAGTCGTACAGCTCCATCCGCGGCTTCGCGCTCAAGCATGGCGACAGGGTTCAACCGAACCGCGACCTCATCGTGTTGGGCATCGCCAACGTCGTCTCGGGCGCGTTGCATGGCATGCCGGTCGGCGCCGGCTATTCGGCTACGTCCGCCAACGAAGCGGCGGGTGCGCGCTCGCGCTGGTCCGGCCTCGTGGCCGCCGGCACGGTGCTGCTGCTGGTGCTGTTCGCGCTGCGCTGGATCGAGCGCATTCCCCAGCCCGTGTTGGCCGCCATCGTGATCCACGCGGTGAGCAAGTCGCTGCGCCTGACGACTTTCGCGCCCTACCTGCGCTGGCATCGCGATCGGCTGGTGGCGCTGGCGGCCGTGCTGGCGGTGCTGTCGTTGGGCATCCTCAACGGCCTGCTGTTCGCCATCGCCTTCAGCCTGGTGATGTTGCTGCGCCAACTGGCGACGCCTCGCCTGTGCGTGCTGGGCCGTCTCGCCAACACGCATGACTTCGTGGATATCGCCCAGCATCCCGACGCGGTGCCGCCCGCCGGCATGCTGATCGTCCGGCCGGAGGAGCCGTTGTTCTTCGCCAATGCAGAGGCCGTGCTGGTCCAGGCGCGCCATCGCGTCGAAGCGCAGCAGGGTCTTCGGCGGGTCGTGCTGAGCCTGGAAGAGTCGCCCGACCTGGATGGCACCGTGCTCGAGTCGCTGGGGGACTTCGCCGCCTGGCTGGACGCTCGTGGCATCGAACTGCGCGTGGCACGATTGAAGGACGAGGCCCGCGACGCGCTGATGCGCATGGCGCTACCCCAGCTTCCGCCACAGGCGCTGGACGACTGGAGCGTAGAGGATGCCGTGCTGGCGCCAACGCCCACTTCTTTTTCGGACAAGGGAAATTCGTAGTGACCCCATCCATTCGCATGACCTGGCTGGCTGCGGCCGCCCTCGCCGTCGCCGCGCCCGCCTGGGCCGCCCAGGACGCTGCCGCCCGCTTCAAGCAGATCTATGACACCGAATGGACCTGGCGCAACAGCCAGGCCGGTATTGCTTCCTCGGGCGAGGCCACCCCCAACGGCGGGCGGCTCGACAACGTGGATGCCGCCAGCCAGCAGAAGCGCCAGGACTACTGGCAGAAGGTGCTGAAGGATCTCGACGGCGTCGACGTGAAGCAGCTGTCGCCGGAGGACCAGGTCAACTACGCGATCTACCGCGCGCAGATCCAGAACCTGCTTGCCGTGCAGACGTTCAAGCAGTGGCAGATGCCATTCAACAGCGACTCGGCGTTCTGGAGCGACCTCGGCTATGTGCTTGAAGGCGACAACCTGCGCACCGAGCAGGACTACAAGCGCTACATCGAGCGCCTGGGCCAGGTGCCGTCGTACTTCAACCAGCAGATCGACAACATGCGTGACGGCCTCGCGCGCGGCTTCAGCGTGCCGCGCGAAGTGCTCAACGGCCGCGACGTATCGATCGCCTCGGTGGCGGAACTGAAGGACCCGACCAAGAGCAGCTTCTACAAGCCATTCGAGAAGATGCCGACCTCGATCGCACCGGCCGACGCGGCGAAGCTGCAGGACGAGGCCAAGCAGGCGATCAGCAGCAAGGTGATCCCGGCCTACGGCACCCTGCTCACCTTCTTCCGCAACGAGTACGTGCCCAAGGCGCGCACGACGCTCGCCGCCGAAGCCATGCCCGACGGCAAGGCCTGGTATCGCCAGCAGATCATCGAATACACCACGCTCGATCTCGATCCGGACACCATCCACAAGGTGGGCACGGACCAGGTAGCGAAGATCCACGCCGAGATGGTGAAGACCATGCAGGAGACGGGCTTCAAGGGAAGCTTCGCCGAGTTCCTGCACTTCCTGCGCACCGATCCGCAGTTCTACGCCAAGACGCCCGACGAACTGCTGATGCGCACCGCCTGGGTGGCCAAGCAGGTGGACGCGCAGCTGGGCAAGGAATTCGGCCGCCTGCCGCGCCAGCGCTTCGCCATCGTGCCGGTGCCGACCGATATCGCGCCGTATTACACCTCGGGCCGCGGTGGCGCCGGCAGCTATCTGGTCAACACCTACGACCTGCCGTCGCGCCCGCTCTACAACATGCCCGCGCTGACCCTGCATGAATCGGCGCCCGGCCATTCGCTCCAGCTCGCGCTGGCGGCGGAGCAGAAGGGCCAGCCGGCATTCCGCCGCGAGGGCTACATCTCCGCGTTCGGCGAAGGCTGGGGCCTGTACTCGGAATACCTCGGCAACGAGATGGGCATCTACAAGACGCCCTACGATCGCTTCGGCTACCTCACCTACCAGATGTGGCGCGCCTGTCGTCTCGTCGTCGATACAGGCATCCATCACCTGGGCTGGACGCGCCAGCAGGCGATCGACTTCATGACGCAGAACACCGCGTTGTCGGATCGCGAAATCGCGAACGAAGTCGACCGCTACATCAGTTGGCCGGGCCAGGCGCTGTCCTACGAGCTGGGTTATCTGAAGATGCTCGAACTGCGCCAGAGAGCCGAACAGGCCTTGGGCACCAAGTTCGACGTGCGCCACTTCCACGACACCATCCTGCAGCTCGGCTCGGTGCCGCTGCCGGTGCTGGAAAAGCGCATCGACCGCTTCATCGCCGACGGCGGCCCCGAACCGGATTTCGGCTGCGATTGCGCCAAGCCGAAGGCTCCATGAGCCCATCGCGCCTGTTCCTGCGCTCGTAAGCAACGGCTGCATCGCAACGCGCCGTAGTGGAGAGGGCCTGAGGCCCACCTCATCCCACGCCTCGGTTTCCACGGGTTCCCTCCGGGGCGATCCCAAGGTCATCCCGTGAAGAGAGGCCGGCACTCGCGATGGCCTCTCGCACCCCACTGTAGGAGCGCACCTAGTGCGCGACCGAGGCGTTGCGGTGTGCGCCGCGGCATTGGGTTGTCGCGGCCACATCAACCGAGGCAGACCTCCCAGGAGCGGTCGCCCACCGGGCGCGCTCCTACACACAGCCGGATGAGCCGGGCCGCCAAGAGACCCGAACGTGACGCGGAACACACCAGTGGCAAAAAATTCATGTGTGAAGTAGAATGGCATCGAACTTCACTGGGAGAGTAAGGCCATGGCTGCTCATCTCCAGCCTGAAAGCATTCCCGCCGGCGACCTGGGTGGCCCGGCGCTGCGCGCCTTTTTCAGCCTTGCCGAACGCTGGAACCTGCGCATTGCCGACCAGCGTCGCCTCCTGGGCGACCCGCCGGAATCCACTTTCTACAAGTGGAAGCGCCTGCAGGAAGGCACGCTGGGCCGCGATACGCTCGAACGCATCAGCTACTTGCTCGGCATCTGGAAAGATCTGCAGATCCTCTTTCCCGACGCGCAGCAGGCCGATGGCTGGATCCATCGTGCCAACCAGTCGCCGCTGTTCGGCGGGCAGTCGGCGCTGCAGCGCATGTTGTCGGGCAACGTCGCCGACCTTTACGTGGTCCGCCAGTATCTGGACGCCCAGCGCGGCTGAGGCCGTTCGCTCTCTCCACGCAAAACAGCGTGTCGCCTGTCATCACGGGCGCCTTCGTGTGCACTGGCAGTCAGGCTGCACCTGCGGCAAATAACCGTGCGGCCTACGTCGCAGCCCGCGATACGCCTGCTCGACATACTCTCTTCTTCTGGCAGACCGCGTGAGAAGCACTCGTCATGGCAGACATTCCACCCCTTCGACGGATCCGCTGGAACCAGGCTTACCGCATCGTTCCCAGCCGCTTCCCACCGGTCGGCGTATTCGATCGCATCGCCGAGCCGCGTGACCTGGACGCGCTGTTTGCCATCGAAGCCCTGACCAATCCGCGCCTGCGCACCGAGCTGGGCGAGCTGCAGCTGGTGCCGAAGGATCGCCGCATCAGCGGCCCCGGCAGCACGCCGGTCATGGCCGCGTTCACCCACCTCAATCCCGAAGGCAGCCGCTTCTCCGATGGCACCTGGGGCGTGTTCTACGCGGGCCACAGCATCGCCACTGCGGTGGAGGAAACCGTGTATCACCGCGAGCGTTTTCTGGCGGCCACCGCCGAGCCGCCGTGCGACATCGAGATGCGCTGCTATCGCACCAGCATCCACGCCAAGCTGCATGACTTGCGTGGTGACTGGAAAGCCGAACACGACCCCGACGATTACGGCGCGGGCATTGCGCTCGCGCGCCGGCTGCGCAGCGAGGGATCGGATGGCCTCGTCTACGACAGCGTGCGCCACCACGGCGGCGAATGCGTGGCAGTGTTCTATCCCGATCGTGTCGCGCCCTGCGTGCAGGCGCAACATCTGATGTATCGCTGGGACGGCAAGCGCATCGCCCAGGTACTCACCGTCGACGAATGGAAGCGCGGCTGAGCGTCTGGCGCGCCCAAAAGAAAGGGCCTCCCACGAGGGAGGCCCACCCGGCATCCTTGCCGGAAGTCCTTTCCAAGGAAATCAGAAGCGGTAGCCGAGGCTCACGCCGTACACGATGGGATTGATCTTGGCGGTGCCGACCTTGGCGCCGTTGACGTGCACATCGCTCTCGATGTCGACCCAGCGCAGGTCGGCGGTGAAGATCCACTTCGAGTTGATCTTGACGTCGACGCCGGCATGTGCGGCCACGCCCCAGCTGTTGTCGATGCTGACGCTGGCGCCCTTGAGCGCACCGGCGCCCTTGGTATCGAAGAAATTGGTGTAGTTGACGCCCACGCCGACAAACGGCGACACCTGGCTGTCGGGAAGGAAGTGATAGTTGAGGCCCAGCGTCGGCGGCAGTTGCTTGGTCTGTGCGACCTTGCCCACGCCCGAGAGCTTCACGTCGTGCTGGAACGGCCAGGCGGCAAGCAGATCCACGCCGAGGTTGGGCGTGATCATGTATTCGATGCTGCCGGTGGGACGCACGCTGGTGCTGACCGACGAGCGCGCGCCGGCAAGCGTGCCGTTGTTGCTCTTGGGATCGACCGCGTGTGCACCAAAGCGCACGACCCAGTTGTCGTTGCTGTCGGCATGGGCAGCGGGGGCGGCGATGGCGCCGAGAGTCGCGGCGATGACGAGGGGAAGCAGAACTTTCATGGGGCTCATCCGTGTTGGTTTCGTTTCGAACGCGCCCATGCTCGTGAGAATTTCGTTGTGCGCTTTTGACTTAAATCAAGCGCGACTAGGGCATACGGACGCATGCCTTTCTGACGATGAGTCCGGATATCTACGTATGGCACGCAGTTGATCGCTGAGGTGCGTGCGACATTTCTTCATGAGAAGGTCGGTGACAAAGTCACTGACGATGAGGCTCCCACTCCCTAACTTCGCTGACCACATCAACCAAGGAAATGAAGATGGTCGGCAAAAACGTGGGAGTAGTGGATCGAATCATCCGTATCATCATCGGCGGTGTGCTTATTGCGTTGGTCTTCGTGGGACCGCGTACATCCTGGGGCTGGATCGGCATCGTTCCATTGGTTACTGCCATCGTCAGTTGGTGCCCGCTCTATCGCGTCTTCGGATTGCGCACATGCGAGGCATCCAAGTGCGGTAAATGAGTGCACGGGGCAGGCTGCAACGATGTGGCAGCGGATGATCGTGCGCGGACGAGGGCGCCGGCAGGCGAATGAGGGGAGCGAGTTGATTCAGCAGGCTGATGGCGGTGGATGAAAGCATCGACGCCGAGCTACGACGCCTCGGTTTGCAAGTCCTGCCGAATATTCGTGCGCTTGTTACGCAGGTGCCGAAAGGGACGGTATTGTTCCGGGTGGGCGATCCGTGTCGCCACTATCCGATCGTGCTGGCCGGGGATGTACGCGTATGCCGACCAGGACGATCAGGGCACGAGGTGGTGTTCTACCGGATGCAGCATGGCGAGGGATGCGCCGTGTCTGCAGCCTGCCTTATCGAAAAACAACGCTATCAAGTGATCGCGAGAACGGACCGCGACACGACGGCGTTGTTGCTACCCGCCGCTCTGTTCCATGAACAGCTCGATGTGAATGCGACATTCCGAAGATTTGTATTCAGGCAGTACTCGATGCGGATCGGCGCGTTGATGATGCGTGTCGAAAGTCTCATCGGGGAGAGCCCGGGATTACGCCTTGCGAGGCTATTGCTTGCGAGAATGCAAAACGGAGCCGTGACCATGACGCACGTCGCATTGGCGACGGATATCGGCACCGCGCGCGAGGTGGTATCCCGTCATCTGGGTGCTATGGCGCGCGCGGGTTGGATCAGGCAGCGTCGTCGGGCGATCGATATCTTGGATATCGAAGCACTGCAAGGCATTGCCTATGCCGAGGAGAATCCTCCCGCCCTCGACTGATCTTTATTGCGAGCGGCGCAACTGCGCGGCGCCTGCGGTCTCGTAAGATTCCACGGCGCCTTGCACCTGCGCCGCTAAGAAACATGGCTTGTGACGGCAAACCGTACAGGCGTTGGATGAGCAAACCCAGCGCCGTGCTTGCCGCTTCTCACGTATCGGCGTTCGTCGCCCAGCCTTCGCGATTGCCGCGCGTGAATACGCGGTCGCTGTCGAGCACATCGCCGGCAGCATGCGGGATCTCTTCGCGCAGCTTGGCGTAGATCGGCGTGAAGTCGGGGCGGGTGGCGTCGAACAGCTGCTCGAAGCTGTCGATCACGAAGTAGGTCTGCTGGTAGGTATCGATGCGGTAGCGCGTGCTCATCACGCGTTCGAGGCCGAAGCCGATGCGGTTGGGCGAGGGCGAGTCCAATGAGTAGATCGACTCGCCCTTCGAGCTGACGATGCCCGCGCCGTAGATGCGCATGCCGTCCTTGGTGTTAATCAGGCCGAACTCCACCGTGTACCAGTACAGCCGCGTGAGGTTCATCAGTGCTTCGGGGCCGATGGCGAAGGCCTTCATGCCACCGCGGCCGTAGGCCTGCATGTAGTCGGCGAACACCGGATTGAGCAGCAGCGGCACATGGCCGAACAGGTCGTGGAACAGATCCGGCTCGCTGAGGTAGTCCAGCTGATCAGGCTTGCGGATCCACCAGCTCACCGGAAAGCGACGGTTGGCCAGGTGGTCGAAGAACACCTCGTCGGGCAGCAGGCCCTCCACCGCGACCAGTTCCCAGCCCGTGGTTTCGCCGAGCACCTTGTTGAGGTCGGTGAACATCGGGATGCCGCCGTCGCCGAGTCCGAAGCGCTCGACGCCGTCCAGGAACTCCTGGCAGGCACGGCCGGGCAGCAGCTCGCGCTGGCGCTTGTACAGGGTGTCCCACACCTCATGGTCCGTCCGGCTGTACTCCGCCCACGGCTGTTCCACCACGCCGGTGGCGTAGACGGGCACGTAGCCACGGTCGGTCTGGTGGTGTTCGACGCGGCGAGGTGTGGTGCTCATGGCGGGTTCGTGGCGCTGTGCCGGACAAGAGGAAGGCCTCCAGCATAGGGCTGATGCCGCGCACGAAGATTGTTTTATTGCACTGTGATGGCCTCTGCAGGCAATAATATTGCTCAATTACATCGATAGCTGGGCATTTATTGCCATGCCGACCTTGGACCGCACCGACCTGCGCATTCTCGCCGTGCTCCAGCGCGACGGCAGGATCACCAACGCCGAGCTGGCCGACAAGGTCAGCCTGTCGCCCTCGGCCTGCCTGCGCCGCGTGCAGCGGCTGGAGTCGGACGGCATCCTGACCGGTTACACCGCCCAGGTGGATCCTCAGGCGGTGGGGCTGGGGCTGGAGGCCTTCGTGCGAGTGCAGCTCACCAAACACGAAAGCGCGGCCGTGGAGCGCTTCGTGGAACTGGTCAACGGCTGGGACGAGGTAGTGGCGTGTTATGCGCTCACCGGCGACATGGACTACCTCCTGCATGTCTTCGTGGCGGACCTGCAGGATTTTTCGAGGTTCCTGCTCGACCGCCTGTTGAACGCCGCGGGCGTCGCCGACGTCAACTCCAGCTTTGTCCTGCGTACGGTGAAGCGGTCGGCGGCTTTACCGCTGAATCCTGTAGAACGCTGACGGGTGGGCGCAGGGGCACAGGATCGCCCCGACTAACGCTAAACTAACTGGACTGATGAGTACCCACACCGTTTCCGCCCCGGCCCGAGACCTGATGCGACCCCTGCGTTACGCCTGGCGCGTACCGCTCCTGCTGCTGCACATCGTGCTGGGCATCCTGCTGTGCGCGCTGGTGCTCACCTGGAACCGCGACGCGGTGATGAAGGATGGCCGCGAACCGTTCACGCACCGCATGATCCGCTGGTGGTCCACCGCGCTGCTGCGCGTGTTCGGCCTGCGCTCGGTGCGCGTGGGCAATCCGCTGGCGGACCCGGTGCTGTTCGTCGCCAACCACACCTCCTGGATCGACATCGAGCTGCTGCACAGCCAGCGCGCGGCCTGCTTCGTGGCCAAGGCCGAAATCGCGAGCTGGCCGCTGGTGGGCTGGCTGGCGTCGGCGGGCGGCACGATCTTCCATCGCCGTGGCAGCAATCATTCGCTGGCGGCGGTGATGCAGGTGATGGTGGAGCGTCTGCGCGGCGGGCGTTCGGTCGCGGTGTTTCCCGAAGGTGGCACCGGCCATAACGGCGTGCTGCGCGTGTTCCACGCACGCATCTTCCAGGCGGCGCTCGATGCCGAGGTGCCGGTGCAGCCGGTGGCTTTGCGTTTTGCCCGCGATGGCCGCCGCGTGGTCGATGCCGGTTTCCGCGAGCACGAAAACTTCATGCAGAACTTCCTGCGCCTGCTCGGCGAAGCGCCACTTGATGCGGAAGTGCATTTCCTCGAACCCGTGCCATCCACGCCTGATGCGCGACGTCGCATGGCGGAGCTGTCGCGTGAACGCATTGCCCAGGCGCTGGAAGACCAGCCAAATCGCGACAGCCGCGCATGACACCGCCGAAAGGAAAGGATTTCCTGCCGCCGTGGCCGCTTCGCAGCGGCCATATCCAGACCATGTTGTCCTCCAGCGGCGTGCGGCGCGTGCTGCTGCCCAAGGCGGCGCAGGTCGTGCTCGATGGCGCCGAACCGGTCATGGTGGACGGTGGCGATGGTGTGCGACTCACCGGTGCGTACACCGCGCAGAAAGCGAAGCCGCAAGCGCGTGGCCTTGCCGTGCTGTTCCATGGCTGGGAAGGCAGTGTCGATTCGACCTACGTACTGCAGACGGGCAGCCGCCTACTGGCTGACGGCTGGGACGTCTTCCGCCTCAATTTCCGCGACCACGGCGACAGCCATCATCTCAACGAGGCGCTGTTCCACTCGTGCCGCATCGACGAGGTGGTGCATGCGTTGTGCGACATCGCGCAGCGCTATCCGCATCGGCCGATGGCGCTGGCGGGTTTCTCGCTGGGCGGCAATTTTGCCTTGCGCGCCGCGCTGCGTGCGCCGTCCGCGGGCCTGCCGTTGAGCTATGCGCTCGCGGTGTGCCCGATCATCGATCCCAGCGAAGGCCTGTTTTCGCTGGAGGCCACCGCGCCGTGGTTCTATCAGGCTTACTTCATGCACAAGTGGCGCCGCTCGCTGCAGGCCAAGCAGGCGGCGTTTCCGCAGCAGCAGTACTTCGAACTGTCCGAGCTCAAGCAGAACCTGCGCGGCCTGACCGCCTCGCTGGTGGCGCGGCACACCGACTTCGGGTCGCTGGAAGCCTATCTGGACGGCTATTCGGTGGCTGGTCGTGCATTGGCCGACCTGCATGTGCCGGCGACGATCCTCACGGCGCGCGATGATCCCGTGATTCCCGTGGACGCGTTCGAGAAGCTGGACATTCCGGCCAACGTGGAACTGGACATCTCTACGTACGGCGGCCATTGCGGCTTCATTCGCGGCTGGGACATGACCAGCTTCACGGATGAGTATATTGCCGCACGTTTCAACGCGATCGCATCGTAGTATCGCGTCGGCGGGCACCCCGGCGCCGTTGTTCCAACCCGTGTGCTGATGGCATGTGCTTGTCGCCTGCAGCCGCGAAGAATTTTCCATGAGGGAGAATGGACATGGGCATGCACGCCAAAGGCACCTTCGAGGTGAAGATCACGCCGCAGTCGTTTGCGGAGGGCGTGGGCGATCCCACCGTCGGCCGCATGGCGATCGAGAAGCACTTCAAGGGCGACATGGAGGGCGTGGGCCGCGGCCAGATGCTCGCCGTGGGCACGGCCATCGACGGCTCCGCCGGCTATGTGGCGATGGAGCGCGTGCAGGCGACACTGCATGGCCGCGAAGGCAGCTTTGCGCTGCAGCACAACGGCGTCATGAACCGTGGCACGCCGCAGCTGGCGATCACCATCGTGCCCGACTCGGGCACCGACGGGCTCAGCGGCATCGCCGGCGCGCTGACCATTCGCATCGCCGACGGCGCGCACCATTACGAGCTGGCCTACTCGCTGCCTGACGTGCCTTAGTCAAGTACCTGCGTGGCGGACGCTTTGCGCCACGCGATCGGCAACAAGTCTTTGCGAAGCATTGAAATCTTTCGGTCGTGGAAGGCAGGCGGCGGTCGCGCTACGCTTCAGGCTTCCCGTCATCGGAGGCTTGCTCATGCGTCGCTGGATGTTCGCACTGTTTGGCCTGCTGGCCGTCCACACGGCCAGCGCGGCGCCGCAGCTGGACAAGCTCACGCTGCCCAAGGGCTTTCATATCGCCGTCTACTCCGACGATGTGGCTAATGCGCGGGAAATCACCCTGGGTGCGAAGGGCACCGTGTTCGTGGGCTCCAACAACGCCGGCAAGGTCTACGCGCTGACCGACAGCACGGGCAGCGGCCGTGCCGACAAGGTGCGCGTGGTCGCCAGCGGTCTGCAGTTGCCGGTGGGTGTCGCGTTCCGCAATGGCGATCTCTATATCTCGGCCGTGAGCAAGATCTATGTGCTGCGGGATATCGAGAACCATCTGGATGATCCGCCGAAGCCGGAGGTCATCTACGACAAGTTCCCGACCGAGACGCACCACGGCTGGAAGTTCATCGCGTTTGGCCCCGACGGCAAGCTCTACGTGCCGATCGGCGCGCCGTGCAACATCTGCGACAAGGGCAAGGACTACGCCAAGATCACGCGCATGAACGCCGACGGCAGCGGCCTGGAAGACGTCGCCTACGGCATCCGCAATACGGTCGGCTTCGATTGGCAGCCGGGCACGAAGCACATGTGGTTCTCCGACAACGGACGCGACCTGCTGGGTGACGAGCTGCCCAGCGACGAGCTCAACCGTCTTACGCGCGTCGGTGAGCATTTCGGTTATCCGTATTGCCACCAGGGCGACACGCTCGACCCCGAATTCGGCAAGGGCAAGAACTGCAAGGACTACACGCCGCCGGTGCTCAAGCTGGGTGCGCACGTGGCGTCGCTGGGACTTCGCTTCTATGAAGGCAAGCAGTTCCCGGCCGCCTACAAGGGCGCCATCATCATCGCCGAGCACGGCTCGTGGAACCGCACGAAGAAGTCGGGCTACCGCGTGATGACGGTGCGCCTCAATGGCGACAAGGTCGTCTCCTATGAGCCCTTGATCGAAGGCTTCGCGCAGAACGAAACAGCCTGGGGCCGGCCTGCCGACGTGCAGCCGCTGCCGGACGGCAGCCTGCTGGTGAGCGACGATCTCGCCGGGGCCGTGTACCGCGTGACCTACCAGCCCTGATACAAGGCCGCGTCCGCTACGATGCGGCGCGACACTCAGAGACTTCTGCAGGAGAACCATCGTGCAACTGCGCAGCGACAATTTCACCCACGGTCAACCGGTTCCGCCGGCCAACGCGTTCTGCAAGATCGGGCAGCCGGTGGCGCTCTCGGACAACCTGAGTCCGCACCTGGTGTGGAAGGAAGCACCGGTGGCGACGCGTTCGTTCGTGCTCATGTGCATCGACTTCGACGTGCCGAGCAAGCCCGATGACGTCAACAAGGAAGGCCGCACCGTGCCGGCCGATCTGCCGCGCGTGGAATTCGTGCACTGGCTGATGGCGAACATCCCCGTGGAATGCGGCGAACTGGCCGAAGGTGCGTGCAGCGACGGCATCGTGGCGCACGGCAAGCGTGCACCGTATGGCCCGCCGGGCAGCGTACAGGGCCTCAACGACTACACCGGCTGGTTTGCCGGCGATGCGGACATGAAGGGCGAATACCTGGGCTATGACGGTCCGTGTCCGCCGTGGAACGATTCGCTGATCCATCACTACCACTTCCGCCTGTACGCGCTGGACGTGGAGCACCTGAAGCTCGCCGACGGCTTCACCGTGGCCGAACTCAGAGCCGCGATGGACGGCCATGTGCTGGCGGAAGCGGAGTTGATGGGCACGTATACGCTCAACCCCGCACTCGCCTGAAAAAGCGTGAACGGAACCCAACATGTCGCGGGCGAGGCAGGATTTTCACGCGCACAAGGCATGCGCTGTGGATGAATGACACGGGGCGAAGCACTGCCCCCGTCGAGAGGAAAGCCCCATGCTGCATTACGCCTTGGTATTTCTGGTCATCGCCATCATCGCGGCCTTGTTCGGCTTCACGGGTATCGCCGGCACCGCTGCCGGCATTGCCAAGATCCTGTTCATCGTCTTTTTGATCCTTGCCGTGATTGCCTTCTTTCGCCGCGCTAGCTGATCGAGAGGCGTGTCGGGGCCTGCAAGCCCCGATACGCGCCCGCTAGTCCGGCCATATCGCTAACGCTCACCGGAGAACGTCATGAACAAGCAGGTCCAGGCGCCAGAGGACATGGGAAGTACGGCTGCCGAGCGCATCGAAGATCGCGCCGAACGCATCAAGCAGGCCACTTCCAGCGCCGTGACGAATACCAAGGAAGCCGTCGAGCGCGCTGCGGACCACGTGGAAGAGTCCCTGCATCGCGCCACCGACAAGGCCGCCGGCGCCGCCACGCGTGCGACCGAGAAGGCCGACGAATATCGCCAGCGCGGACGCGAGGCCTATGACGACGCCATCGACCGCGCCGACGAATGGCTGGATCGCGCACGCGACTACGTCCGTGAGAAGCCCGTGCAGTCCGTTGCCATCGCGCTTGGCGCCGGCTGGCTGCTTGGCCGCATACTTCGTCGCTGACGCGACGAGGGCAACGGATGGATCAGACCGACAGCGGTAGCAACGCGGGGGCACCCCACGAAACACCGGCACCGCCTCCGCCGCCCGGCCTGTTGGACGATCTGGGACGGCTCGGCCGTGCCCTCCACAGCCTGTTCGGCGCCCAGCTGCGGCTGCTGGCGGCGGAACTGGGCCTCGCGCGCAGCGCCGTGCACTGGTTGCTGGCTGCCGCGCTGGTCGCCATGGTGGCCGCCGTTGGCCTGGGCCTGACCCTGCTTGGCCTGGCCGGCTGGCTGCTGGCCCAATGGTTCGGTTCGTGGACATGGGCGCTGGCCGTGCTGGCGCTGCTGGAGCTGGCTTTCCTGGCGGGCGCCATCGCGCTGTTCCGTCGCTGCATGCACTGGATGACCCTGCCCGCGACGCGCGGCGAGTGGAATGCGATGATGCGCGAGGTCCTGCATCGTCCCGATCCGCAGGGTGAATCCCGCCCGGAGGATGTGCCATGAGCCTCTTCAAGCAGCTGCAGGCCGTGCAAACTGCGCAAGCACGCGCGCAACAGGCGCGCCACGAACTGGCGGTGCCGGCGCATGCCTTGCTGGCGCGCGGCGAGCGTTATCCGCTGACCACAGTGGGCGCGGCGGCCGGCGCGGGCTTCGTGCTGGGGCAGCTCAATGTGCATCCGTTGCGCGTGCCGGGCCTGGGTGCCTTGCTCAGTGGCACCGCGGCCGAGCTGGTAGGCCAGGGCGCACGCCTGCTGGCCGAATTCGCGCAGGACAGCTTCGACCCTTCATGAACGTCGTCGACCCTACTTCAACGCCTCCCCCTGCCGAGGGAGAGGTGCGGACCGTCGCGGTGGAGGCCATGGTGCCTCCTCGCCAGCCGCGCCAGGACGTGATGCGCGTGATACGTACGCAGAGCGCGCGACGCCACCTTCGCGGCATCCGCATCGTGCTCAACATCTTCGTCATGCTGGCGCTGCTCTATACCGTCACGCTGACCAAGCAGCTGCTGATACCGCTCGTGCTGGCTTCGTTCATCGGGCTGGCGCTCAACCCCATCGTGGCGCGCGGCGCGCAGTGGCACATTCCGCGCTGGCTGGGAGCAAGCGTGTTGATGATCGGGCTGATCACCGGCATTGGCGCGGGGGTGGGCATGCTGGCGCAGCCGGCCATGGGCTGGTTCCACGAGGCGCCGACCGCCATCCGCGGCTTCGTACCCAAGCTGCGCACCTTCACGCAGCCGTTCGAAGCGGCGAACCGCGCGACGCAGAGCCTGTCGGGACAGGTGCGCAGCCAGGTGGTGCAGCAACCGCCGCCGCTGTCCATCAGCGCCTGGGATGTCGTCGCCACCACGCCGAAAGTGCTGGCAGGCGTGCTCACCGTCGTACTGCTGGTGTTCTTCTTTCTCGTGTACGGCGACCTGATGTTGCGGCGGCTGGTGGAGGCATCGCCGAGCTTCGGCTACAAGCGGCACGCGGTATCCATCGTTCGCAGCATCCAGTACGAGGTATCGCGCTACATCCTCACGGCGACGCTGATCAACATGGGCCTGGGCGCGATCACGGCCGGCATGCTGTGGCTGTACCACATGCCCGATCCGCTGCTGTGGGGCACGGTGGCGATGCTGGCCAACTACATTCCCTACGTGGGCGCGATCACCACCACGACGGTGCTCGCCATCGTAGGCCTGCTGAACTTCAACGACGCCGGCGCCGCCTTGCTTCCCGCACTGACGTTTGCAGGTATTACCGCGCTCGAAGGCAACGTGGTCACGCCGCTGATCCAGGGGCACCGCATGCGGCTGAGCCCGATCGCCATCCTGCTGTGGTTGTTGATCTGGGGCTGGTTGTGGGGCATTCCGGGCGCGCTGCTGGCGGTGCCGATGCTGACCAGCGCCAAGCTGGTGGCCGAGCGCGTGCGCGGCTGGGCCTGGTTCGCGCGAATGGTGCAGCGCTGATGGCGCCGGTGGTGGTGCGGGATCTCGCCGTCGGCGATTTCGACGCATGGAAACCGTTGTGGGACGGCTATAACGCCTTCTACGGCCGCGGTGGCGAGACGGCCTTGCCGGAGGCAATTACGCATTCCACCTGGGCGCGCTTCTTCGATGCCGACGAGCCCGTGCACGCACTGGTCGCCGAGCGGGACGGGCAAATGCTGGGTCTCGCGCATTACCTGTTCCATCGAAGTACCACCAGCGTCGGCAACAGTTGCTATCTGCAGGACCTGTTCACCGTGGAGGCCGCGCGTGGCCTGGGTGTGGGTCGCGCGTTGATCGAAGCGGTGTACGAACGCGCGCAGCAGGCCGGTTCGCCGCGCGTGTACTGGCAGACGCACGAAACCAACGTCACAGCCATGCGGCTGTACGACAAGGTCGCGGACAAATCGGGATTTGTGGTGTACCGAAAGCTCCTGTAGCGTCGGCGCCTTGCCGATGACAGGTGATTCCGATGCGCGTCGCGTCCCGTGCCATGACATCCCTGATTTGCTCGCTCGGTCGCCTCACGGCGTTTCCGTGCGTGATGTTCGGATGGCTCATCGCTTCGCCGACTCCGGTGCGCGCCAGCGTTGAAGCGGCGCTCTGCGTGCCTTCGCACACGACCAGCGCCGAGGTTCGCCGAACGACGCTCGACGGCGTTCCCGCCATTGTCCGCGTGCCCCAACACATAAGCCGGCCGCCGATCGTTCTCTGGCATGGCTTTGGGCCGCCCGCCAGCGAGGCGGCGATGATGGATGCACTGCCGCTCGATGACGTGCCCGCCGTGAAGGTGTATCTCGGTTTGCCGCTGTTCGGCGCGCGCGCCTTGCCCGGCGGCATGAAGGAGCTGGCGCAACGGCAGGCGCAGGATATGGGGCTGCAGGTCTTCAAGCCGGTGGTGGTGGGTGCGGGCGATGAACTTCCTCGCGTTGCACGTGCACTGGAGCAGCAAGGCTGCCTTCAATTGCATCAGCCGATCGGGCTGGTCGGTTTCTCCGCCGGTGGTGCGGCGGCGCTCTATGCGATGTCACGACATCAGGTGACGGTTGATGCGGCTGTGCTCATCAACCCGTCCACCGGGCTGACGGCGTCGGTGCAGGCGTTCGAGCAGGCAACGGGGCATGCTTACGCATGGTCGCCTGCCTCGCGCGAGTTGGCGCAGCAAACCGATGCCGTCAAACACGCGGGCGACATCGCGCACGGCACGCCGGCGCCGGCGCTGCTGTTCCTTCAAGGCGCCGACGACTCGGTTATCGATGCGCATGCGCTGGCCGATCTCGACGAAGGGCTGAAGCCGCTGTACCGCGATCAGGCACAGCGGCTGCAGTTCACCCGACTGTCAGGCGTGCCCCACCAATGGGCATCCGATCCACAAGGCGTGGCCCGCGTGCGACAGGCCGTGGCGGCGTGGTTCATCGGTCATTGACGGCGCGAGATCGTCGCCATCAATGATCGATGCCATGCGCCTTCAGCACATCGCTGATGTCGAACAACCAGAGATTGCGTGAACCGTTGAGCGGCGCCTGCAGGCGGGCCTGCAGTGAGCTGATGGTGTCCGCCTTCTTGGGAAAGTGAACCTCTTCCTCGCGGCTGCTGGACACGTACAGTTCGCCGAAGTGCGGGCCGAGCGAAGGCGCGTTTTCAAGTGACGGGCTGTTCACGTCGCCACCCAGGTGAACAGGCTTGCTCCAGTGGCCGTTCGTATCGCGGAAAGCGATGTAGAGATCCGCGCTGCCGAGCGAATCGCCCTCGTTGCCGGCATACACGATGAATCGCTGCTGCGGATCGACACCCGGGTCCATGCGGTTGTGGTCGACGTCACCCAGATCCACGCGCTCCGGCGCGGCATAGCCCTTGTCCGTGCGCCGCGCGACATAGATCTGGTAGAGCTTGCCCGAATCCGCGCGATGCGCCGAGAAATAGACATCGCCGTTGGCTGCCACCGACGGGTTGTAGATCATCGCGCCATCGTTGTGCGCACCGTCGACGTGCACGGGCTTGCCCCAACGGCCATCGGCCTGTTGCTCCACATACCAGAGATGGGTTCCAGCAAAATGCTGTCCGTTCATTTCAGCGGTGACGGGAGCGTCGCCATCATGCGGCGGCCGGTTGGAGACAAAGTAGAGCCGCTTGCCGTCGGGCGATATGGCGGGTTCGGAGTCGTGCCACTGCCCTGAGAACGGCACCACCTCGGGCATCGACCAATGCCCATCGCGCTGATGCGAGACGAGGATGGTGTCGTCCTTCTCGGCGAAATCCGAGCGCATGAAATAAAGCGTATGGCCGTCCGGACTGACCGCCGCGGAAGTCTCCTGCAGGCCGGTGGAAATCACGCCCGGCCCCACGAGTTCACCGGCGTGTGCGGTGCCGAGCGCGGAAACGGCCATGGCAATGGAGAGCGAGAGGGCGAGCGGCTTGCGTGACATGGAGGCTTCCTATGCGTGGCGTGGAGTGTGCGCCAAGCATCCGCGACGCTTGCATGGGGCGCAGCGGCTGCGTGTCGGGCGGTTGGCTGGCGGTGATGAGCGGTCGTCCGCCCGCCACGGACGGCTCACGCCATGCCGAGCGCGCGCCGCGCCTGCATGCGGAAGCGGCGGCTGAGGTTGAGCCGCGTGCCGTCGCGCAACACCACTTCCGCGCTGCCCTGGAACAGAGGATGCACTTCGCGGATGCGTTCCACGTTCACCACGATGCCGCGGTGAATACGCAGGAAGCGCGAGGGATCGAGCGACCCAAGCAGCTGCCGCAGCGACTCGCGGTGCAAATAACTCGCCGCGCCCGCACGAATATGCACATAGTTGCCGTCGGCGCGCAGCCAGTCGATGTCGTCCACCGGAATCACGCGGATATGTTCGCCATGTTGCACGCTGAGGCGCTGCAGATAGGGGCTGGGCGGAGGCGCCGCCGCACGGGGTGCGGCCGACGCGGTGTGCATCCCCTGCCAGTGCCGGCGCACGCGCGTCATGGCCTGGTCGAAGCGTTCCTGGTCGATCGGCTTGAGCACATAGTCCAGCGCGTCGGCGTCGAATGCCCGCAGCGCGTGCTGACCAAACGCGGTGGCGAACACCACCATCGGCGCGGTATCGCGTTTCAGGCCGTGCAGCAGCTTGAAGCCGTCCATGCCGGGCATGCGGATATCGAGGAACAGCAGATCGGGATCGAGCGCCCGTATCGCCTGCTGCGCCTCGATCGCGTTGCCGCATTCGCCGACGATTTCCACGTCCGGGTGCGATGCCAGCGCCTGCCGGATCGCGAGGCGCGCCAGCACTTCGTCGTCGACCAGCAGCGTGCGGATAGGCGGCGCGCTCATGCCGCACGCTCGCGGTAGGGAAAGCGCATTTCCACGCGGGTTCCGCCCAGGTCGCGGCGCTGCAGTTCCAGCGTGGCGTCGCTGC
Organism: Dyella jiangningensis; assembly: GCA_000632805.1. Classification (GTDB taxonomy): domain Bacteria; phylum Pseudomonadota; class Gammaproteobacteria; order Xanthomonadales; family Rhodanobacteraceae; genus Dyella; species Dyella jiangningensis. The sequence continues at coordinate 4,480,841 of CP007444.1, forward strand.
CGAACAGCATGTCCAGGCGCGTGCGCGTATTGCCCAGGCCCAGGCCGTCGCGCGGGCCTTCGGGCGGCAGGCCGATGCCATCGTCATCGACGCGCAGCAGCAGCGAATCGCCATCGCGCCGGGTCACGATGTGCAGCGTGCCACGCTCGGTCTTGTCGAGCAGGCCATGGCGCAGCGCGTTCTCCACCAGCGGCTGCAGGATCATGTTGGGCACCAGCGCGTGCACCGTATCGGTCGCCACATCCAGGTGCGTGGTCAGGCGGTCCTGGAAGCGCACCTGCTGGATGCCGAGGTAGCACTGCAGGATTTCCATCTCGCGCGACAGCGGCACCTGCTGCGCGTGGCGCTCTTCCAGCGTGAGTCGCAGGAAGTCGCTGAGCCGCGCGATCATCAGCCGCGCCTGCACGGGATCGGCCAGCGCCAGCGCGGAAATGGCATTGAGCGTGTTGAACAGGAAATGTGGCTGCAGTTGCACGCGCAGCGTCTGCAATTGCGATTGCACCAGCTGCGTTTCCAGCTGCGAACTGCGCAGACGCTCGTCGCGCAGGCGCCGCTGCGAATCGATGGCGCGCAGCACCACCAGCAGCACACCGTACGTCACCCAGGCGAGGTGGAAGTTGTAGGCGAACTGCATGCGCATGAACGCGCCCAGCGTCAGCGTGGGCTCCGACAATGGCGGTCCACACAGTTGCCAATAGATGGCCTGCATCACCAGCACCTGAAGCGCCGCCATCACCATGCTCGCCGGCAGATGCACGGCGAAGAAGCGACCCCAGCCGTAGCCGGCGGTGCGTCGGCCCAGCGCGGCCACCAGCGGCGTCAGCAGCATCCACAGGTAGAAGTTGGTGAAGTTCCACGCCAGCGGGCGATACCAGACCACCGCCATGCCTTCGCTGATCGAGGAAAGGATCGCGCTGACGGTGTAGGAGGCGGCCAGCAAGGTCCAGAACGCCAGGACCAGGCCCTGGGTCCTCAAGCGTGGCAAGGTCATCAGCTTGGACACGTGGAGCCTCCCCGGCGCCGATCGCTGCTGCGAACCACGGCAGTGTGGAATGGCAGCCGGCGCAATGACAGTGCCTGAAGGCGTGCCCCCAGGCTCATCCTGTCGTGCAGTGCGATGGCGTCGCGGGTTCGGCCTGGCCGTGGGCCTCGAGCCATGGCGTCAGCGAAATGCGCCAGATGTGGTCGTCGGTGTCGCTGCCCTTCGCATCCTGCGCCGGCAGGCTGCGGTCGCTGGAGTAATACAGCGTGCGGTGGTCGCATCCCAGTTGCGAGCCCATGCTGTGCGTACCGCCGTTCACGGCGTCGCCGAGGTCTTCCGGTGTGCTCCAGTTCTGCGCCGTGTGGAAGGCGATCGCCAACCGATAGGGCTGCTTGGGATCGACCTTGATGCTGAAGACCATGAAGGAGCGATCCGGCGCGATGGCGACGTCGCGGATCTGCGCCTGCTTGTCGCCCACGGCCACCACATAGGGCGCCTTGTAGCTGCCGTTTTCATAGGCGGCGCGAAGCGGCCGCAGCACGCCATCGGGTGCGCAGCCGATGTAATAGACGCTGCCATCCTGGGCGATGCTCGGCGCGAAGGTGCTGTTGCAGGTGTTCACCAGGTCGGGAAGACGCACCGGCTCGCTCCAGCCATCGCCCCTGCGCTCCACGCGCCACAGGTTCATGCCCTGGCCCTTGAACACCTTGCCGTTGCGCACCGCGTCGATGGGTTGGCCGTCCCTGGTTGCCGGCCGGTTCGACGCGAACACGAGGAAGGAGCCGTCCGGCGCCATGCTCGGATCACCATCACGCCAGTGGCCTGAGAACGGCGCGACCACCGGCGTCGACCACTGCCCATGGACCCGGTGCGAGGACATGACCGAAGCCCCCTGGTCGGTGCCACGCATGAAATAGACGGTATTGCCGTCCGGCGTGAACGCAGGCGACACCGCGTCGCCGTGATCTCCCGGCAAGAACAGCTCCGGGACGCCGGTCGCGATGGACAGGGGCGTGATGAGCGGCGAGATCAGCACCAGCACGACGCAGATCATCTGTTGCCACATGGCGGGTCTCCTGGATGCGCGGCACGAGCGGACAGCGCATCACGCTAGGACGACAAGCCGACCGCGTCGCCGCTTTCGTGACAAGCGGCGTGCTGGCATCCACGAGCGGTAGGTCGCCGCGGGCAAACGGCGTCAGCTGTCCGCGACGCGTATCACCAGCTTGCCGAAGTTGCGGCCCTGGAGCAGGCCGATGAACGCCTCCGGCGCGTGCTCCAATCCGTCCACCACGTCCTCGCGGACTTTCACGCGGCCGCTCGCGATCCACTCGCTCATGTCGCGGCGGAACGCATCGAAGCGGGTCGCATAGTGGTCGAGGATGATGAAGCCCTGCATGTGGATGCGCTTCTGCAGAACGGCGGAGGTGACCGCCGGCAACCGGTCCATGCCGGCGGGCGCGTCATCACCGTTGTAATGGGCGATGAAACCACACACCGGCATGCGCGCATGCAGGTTGAGCAGGGGCAGCACGGCGTCGAACACCGCGCCGCCGACATTTTCGAAATAGACGTCGATGCCATCGGGGCAGGCGGCAGCGAGCTTGTCGGCCAGGCTTGGGTCGTGGCGATCCAGGCAGGCATCGAAGCCGAGTTCGTCCACCGCATGGCGGCACTTGTCCGCGCCGCCGGCAATGCCGACCACGCGCGCGCCCTTGAGCTTGGCGATCTGGCCTACCACGGCGCCGACCGCGCCTGTCGCGGCCGCCACCACCACGGTTTCGCCAGGCTTGGGCTGGCCGATGTCCAGCAGGCCGACATAGGCGGTGAACGCGGGCATGCCCAGGCCGCCCAGCGCCAGCGACGGCTGGGGCATCTCGCCCAGCGCCGTCAGGTCCTTGCCGTCGGACAACGCATAGTCCTGCCAGCCCGCGTTGCCGAGCACCAGTTCGCCAGCGCGGAACTGCGGATGTTTCGAGGCGACGACGCGATTGACCGTGCCCCCCACGACGGGTTCGCCCAGTGGTACGGCCGACGCGTAGCTCGTACCGCGCTCGTCCATCAGGTTGCGCATGTACGGGTCGAGCGAGAGATAGAGCGTGCGCAGCAACACCTGGCCATCGCCCGGCTCGGGTACAGGGGTTTCCTCAAGGCGCAGGTCATGCGGCCTTGGTTGCCCCTGCGGACGTGAGGCCAGCACGATGCGGCGATTGCGGGTGTTGCTCTGTGGCATGTCGAATTCCCTTCGTGGTTGGATCACCAGTCGATGCGCTGGCGATCGCGGAAAAAGCCGCCATGAATCGCCGGTCGCGTGGGCAGCATCGCCGCCCATACGATGCCGGCGGCGCCTTCGGCCACCGGGCGTCCACCATGGCCGCCCATGTCGGTGGCTACCCAGCCCGGGCACACGGCGTTCACCAGAATGCCGCTGCCCGCGAGTTCCGTGGCGAGCATGCGTGTATGGCTGTTGAGCGCGGCCTTGGAGACGCGATAGGCGGGGCAGGCGCTGCCCTCGCTGTCGATGGCGCCGCAGCCGCTGGAGACGTTGACGATGCGGCCGTAACCGTGGCGCTGCATCAGCGGCAGCATGGCCTCGGTGAGTTGCCAGGCGCCGATCAGATTGGTCTCCAGCGCCTGTCGCACGAGGTCCAGGTTCACCGACGACGGATCGTCGTCGATGTCGAAATACGCGCCGGCGTTGTTGACGAGGATGTCGAGACGGCCGTATTCGCCATCGATGCGCGCGGCGAGCTCGCGGACATCTTCCATCGAGGTCACATCGAGCTTCACCGGAATCACCGTGCCGCCTTCGCGCCGCAGCTGCCGCGCGGCCTTTTCGCCGAGCAATGGCTTGCGCGCGCCCAGCAGCACGGTGACGCCTTGCGCGGCGAGCTGCCGCGACACCTCATAGCCCAGACCGCGGTTGGCGCCGCTTACCAGCGCAATGCGCTGCGACGGCTCCGGTTCGGTCGCCCCCATACGGCGACGCGGCCTCCCCGGAAACGCCACCGCGTTCATGGCGTGGCGGCCAACTGGTCGCAGCGTTCGCTGCCGCAGGCCTGCCAGCCGCCGCCCAGCGCCTTGTACACCGACACGGCGCGCAGGTTGATTGCCGCCTGTGCATCGGCCAGCGAATCTTCCGCCGCGAGCTGGGTGCGCTCGGCATCCAGCAGCTGCAGGAAGTCGGCGGCGCCTTCGTTGTAGCGGATGCGGGCGAGGTCGGCGGCGTGGCGACTCTGCGTCACCTGTTCCTCCAGCTTCAGCACGCGCTCGCGCTGCAGGTTGTAGCCGACAATGGCGTTGTCCACGTCTTCCAGCGCCTGCAGCACGGTGCGTTGGTAGTTGGCGAGCGCGGCATCATTGCGTGCCTCGCTGGCTTTGACGTTGGAACGCACGCGCTGCACGTTGAGACCCGACCAGGTGATGCTCGGCGCGATCGACCAGGCACGCGACGCCGCGCCGCCGAAGTCGTTGCTGCGGCCAGCCAGGAAGCCGAGGAAACCGCCCAACGAGATGTGCGGGTAGTAGTCGGCCTTGGCCACGCCGATGCGTGCATTGCTGGCGGCAAGCTCGCGCTCGGCCACGCGCACGTCGGGGCGTCGCTGCAACACGTCGCCGGCGTTGCCGATGGCGAGCGCCACGTCGATGGGCTTGAAGCCGTTCGGCGACAGGTCGATGTCGAGTTCACCCGGGCGCTGGCCCACCAGCACGGCGAGGCGGTTGGTGTCGTTTTGCGCCAGCGTCTGCAATACGGGCAACTGGGCTTCCACGGCGGCCAGCCGCGCGCTGGCGCTGGCGACATCCTGCTCCGAGCCGGTGCCGGCATCGAGGCGAGCGCGGATCAGCTTCAGCGACTGGCGCTGATTCTCGATGTCGCGGTTCGCCACGTCGATGCGCAGTTGCGCGCCACGCAGATCGAAGTAGTAGCGTGCGACTTCGGCGAACAGCGTAACCTGGGCGTCCTGCAGCGAGGCTTCGCTGGCGCCGGCATCCGCGCGCGCGGCTTCCACCGAACGGCGAACGCCACCGAACAGATCGATTTCCCAGCTGGCATCGAAACCCGCCTGGTAGCTGGTCACGGTGGTGCGCTGGTCGGTGAAGCCCGGTTGCTGGCCGCGGCTGCGCGAGTAGTTGGCGACCGTTTCGACGTCCGGGATCTGCTGCGATTTTGCCACGCCCAGCAAGGCGCGCGATTCATGCAGACGGGCGTAGGCGATCTTGAGATCCGGCGCATTCGCCGCGGCGCGCTGGACAAGCGCGTCGAGCGTGGGGTCATTGAACTGCTTCCACCAGTCGGCCTGGAAGTTCGCGGTCGACTCTTGCGAAGCGTTGATGCCTTGCACGGCCGCGGGCTGTTCCTGCGGCGTGTGGTAGTCGGGGCCGACACTGACGCAACCGGAGAGCATGATCGCGGCGGCGATGGCGGTGGCTTTCCTGGCCATGCCACGGTGGGAGCGGGGTTCGCAGGCGGCGCATGATTCGTTCACTGCGGCGGCGTCCATGAAGCCGACGCCTGACGAGAGCGTGGCGCGAGATTGGCCCCTCACCCCGGCCCTCTCCCCAGAGGGGAGAGGGAGAAGTGAGGTAGCAAGGTTCTTGAAGAAGGACATATCAATGCTCCTCGATGAGGTTGCCGGCCTGCGCGAGACGCGCGGCCTTGCGGGCGCGGCGGCGTTCGCTCATGCGTTCGCCCCAGCCGCGCACCAGCACGTAGAACAGCGGCGTGAAGATCAGGCCGAAGAAGGTGACGCCCAGCATGCCGGCGAACACCGCCACGCCCATCGCGTGACGCATTTCCGCACCAGCGCCGTGCGAGGTCACCAGCGGCACCACGCCCATGATGAAAGCGAACGACGTCATCAGGATCGGGCGCAGTCGCAGGCGGGCGGCTTCCAGCACAGCCTGCACGCGGTCCATGCCTTCGAGGATCTGCGCCTCGCGGGCAAACTCCACGATCAGGATCGCGTTCTTGCACGCCAGGCCCACCAGCACGATCAGGCCGATCTGGGTGAAGATGTTGTTGTCGCCACCGGAGAGCCACACACCGGAGATGGCGGACAGCAGCACCATCGGCACGATCAGGATCACCGCGAGCGGCAGCAGCAGGCTTTCATACAGCGAGGCCAGCACCAGGAACACCAGCAGCACGCACAACGGGAATACCAGTACCGCGGTATTGCCGGCGAGGATCTGCTGATAGGTCAGCTCGGTCCACTCGAACGTCATGCCGTTGGGCAGGTTGTCCTTGGCAAGTTTCTCGATCGCCGCTTGCGCCTGGCCACTGCTGAAGCCCGGTGCCGGACCACCGTTGATCTCGGCTGTCGGATAACCGTTGTAGTGCTGCACGCGATCGGGACCGACGGTCTGCGTCACGGTGAGGAACGATCCCAGCGGGATCATTTCGCCGGAAGCGCTGCGCGTCTTCAGGCCCAGGATGTCCTTGGGCTCGTGGCGGAAGCCCGGCTCGGCGGACACGTTCACCTGGTAGGTGCGACCAAAGCGGTTGAAGTCATTCACGTAGAGCGAGCCGAGGTAGGCCTGCATGGTCTGGTACACATCAGCCAGATCCACGCCTTCGGCCTTCGCCTTCTCGCGATCCACGTCCGCATCGATCTGCGGCACGCTCACCTGGTAGCTGGAGAACAGGCCCGCCAGCGTCGGCACCTTGGTGCTCGCACCGATCAGGTTCTGCGTCTGCTTGTACAGCTCCTCGAAGCCGGCATCGGAACGATCTTCCACCTGCAGGCGGAAACCACCGATCGTGCCCAGGCCATTCACCGGCGGCGGCGGGAAGATCGCGATATACGCATCCTGGATCGCCGCGTATTTCTGCTGCAGCGCCGCCGTGATCGCACCGGCCGACAGCGACGCATCACGACGTTCCTCGAACGGCTTGAGCGTCACGAACACGATGCCGGAGTTGGTGCTGTTGGTGAACCCGTTGATCGACAGGCCCGGGAACGCCACGGCGCTCTCCACGCCCGGCTGCTTGAGCGCGATGTCGCTCATGCGGCGGATGACGTCTTCCGAACGATCCAGCGAGGCGGCATCCGGCAGCTGCGCGAACGACACCAGGTACTGCTTGTCCTGCGGCGGCACGAAGCCGGTCGGCACGTGGGCGAAGCCGAACAGACCCAGCAGCACGAGGCCACCGTAGATGATCAGCGCGATGGAGCCCGAACGCAGGATGCGCTTCACGCCACCCACGTAACGGTTCGCGCTGCTCACGAACAGGCGGTTGAACGGACGGAACAGCCAGCCGAACGCACGATCAATGAAGCGGCTCAGCTTGTCCTTCGGCGCACCGTGTTCCTGCAGCAGCAGGGCGGCGAGCGCGGGGCTCAGGGTCAGCGAGTTGAATGCCGAGATCACCGTGGAGATGGCAATGGTCAGCGCGAACTGGCGATAGAACTGACCGGTGAGGCCGCTGATGAAGGCCGCCGGCACGAACACCGCGCACAGCACCAGCGCCGTAGCCACGATGGGCCCGGTCACTTCCTTCATGGCCTGGCGCGTCGCGTCCTTCGGCGACAGGCCGTGTTCGATATGACGCTCGACGTTCTCCACCACCACGATGGCGTCGTCCACCACGATGCCGATGGCCAGCACCAGGCCGAACAGCGACAGCGCGTTGAGCGAGAAGCCCGCCATCAGCATCACCGCGAACGTACCGATCAGCGATACCGGTACGGCGACCAGCGGGATGATCGATGCGCGCCAGGTCTGCAGGAACAGGATCACCACCAGCACCACGAGGGCGATGGCTTCGAACAGCGTATGCACCACCGCTTCAATCGAACCGCGCACGAACACCGTCGGGTCGTAGACGATCTGGTAGTCCACGCCCTGCGGGAAATCCTTCTTCAGGTCCACCATCAGTGCGCGGACCTCGTCGGAGATCTGGATCGCGTTGGAACCCGGGCGCTGGAAGATCGGCAGCGCCACGGCCGGCTGGTTGTTGAGCAGGCTGCGCAGCGCGTAGCTGTTGGAACCCAGTTCGACGCGGGCCACGTCACGCAGGTGCACGAAGGAGCCGTCGGCGTCCTTGCGCACGATGATGTTGAGGAAGTCTTCCTCGGTGATCAGACGACCCTGCGTGTTGATGTTGAGCTGGAAGGCTGCATTGGTCGGGCCCGGGGGCGCGTTCAGTGCACCCGCGGCAACGGTGATGTTCTGCTCCTGGATCGCGTGCACCACGTCGCCCGTGGTGAGCTGGCGGGTCGCCAGCCGGTCCGGATCGAGCCACACGCGCATGCTGTATTCGCCGGCGCCGAAGATCTGCACGTCACCCACGCCGTCGAGACGGGCGAGCTGGTCCTTGATGTGCAGGCGCGCGTAGTTCGACAGATACAGCATGTCGTAGCGCTGATCCGGCGAGATCAGGTGCACCACCATGGTGAGGTCGGGCGAACTCTTCTGCGTGGTGACGCCAAGGCGCTGCACTTCCTCGGGCAGGCGCGGCAAGGCCTGCGACACGCGGTTCTGCACCTGCACCTGCGCGTTGTCCAGATCCGTGCCCAGCGCGAAGGTGACGGTGAGCGTCATCGCGCCGTCGCTGGTGGACTGCGAGCTGGTGTAGAGCATGCCTTCCACGCCGTTGATCTGTTCTTCTAGCGGCGTGGCGACGGTTTCGGCGATCACCTTGGGGTTGGCGCCGGGATAGGAAGCGCGCACCACCACGGTCGGCGGCACCACTTCGGGGTATTCGCTGATCGGCAGCTTGAACAGCGCGATGCTGCCCGCGATGACGATCAGTACGGAGAGGACGCCGGCCAGAATCGGCCTGTCCACGAAGTATTGAGCGATCTTCATTGCATTCGTCCTGGTTGCTCTAGGCACCATTCCCGCGCGAGGCGGGGACTTGGGGAGCCTTGTTCGCGTTATGCGAGGGCAAAAACTCCCTGGCCCTCTCCACCACGGGAGAGGGCGTGCGTCACTTGCTTGCCGTTACGTTTCCAAGTCGTCATTCCCGCAGGGACGGGAATGACGATCGACGGTGGCTTACGGTTTCTGCGCCGCGTTCTTGCCCGAAGCGCCGCCCGCCATCGCCAGCTGCTTGTTCGGATCGAGGCTGCGCGTTTCCATCGCGACCTTGGTCGGGTTCACTTCCACGCCGGGACGCACATGCTGCAGGCCGTTGACGATCACGGTGTCCTTGGCGTCCAGACCTTCGGTAACCACACGGAGGCCGTCCAGTAGTGGGCCGGTGACCACGCGGCGGTATTCCACCTTGCGGTCCTTGTCCACGACGTAGACGAACTTGTTGCCGAGATCGGCGGCCACGGCGCGGTCATCGACCAGCGCACGCGGCTGGCGGCTGTCGCTGCGCAGTTGCACGCGAACGTAGAGGCCGGGCGTGTAGCCGGCGTCGGCGTTGTCGAACACGGCGCGCAGGCGGATGGTGCCGCTGCCGGCGCGAAGCTGGTTGTCCACGAAGTCGACGCGGCCGGCATGCGGAAAGCCTTTTTCGTCGGCGAGTGCCATGGCGACCTGCAGCGTGCCGTTGTTGGCGCGTCGAAGACGGTCGAACTTGAGGAAGCTGTGCTCGTCGACGTCGAAGTAGGCGTAGATCGGGTCCACGCTCACTACGCTGGTCAACACGTCGTTGCTGGTGACCAGGTTGCCCGGCGTCACCAGGGCGTTGCTCACCCGGCCATCGATCGGCGCGCGCACCTCGGTGAAACCGAGATTGAGGCGGGCGGCGTCGAGCGCGGCACCGGTCGATGCCACCTGCGCCTTGGTGCTTTGCGCGGCCGTCACCTGGCGGTCGGCTTCTTCCTTGGCGATCGCATGCTGGTCGAGCAGGCGGCCGGCGCGCTCGGCGTTGGCCTGTGCCAATGCCTGTTCGGCCTTGGCCTGGTTGAGATTGGCCGAGAGACGATCCACTTCAGCCTGATAGGGGCGCGGGTCGATGCGGAACAGCAGGTCGCCCTTGCGGACCACGGCACCTTCCTTGAAGTGCACCGAGTCCACGTAGCCGTTGACGCGCGGGCGGATCTGGATCGTGTCGACCGCCTGCAGGCGGCCGGTGAATTCGTCGGCGTCATCCACCGGGCGCACCAGCACTTGGGCGACGGTGACGGCGGGGGCCGGCGGCGGGCCGGCCTGGGCATGGCTTTCGCCGTTATGGCCGAGGACGGCCCAGCTGCCGCCCACCACGGCCAGCGCGAGAATGGCAAGGATCCATCGTTTTTTCATGTCGGGCTCCCATATTGGTCTCACCGGCATCGGGGGTAGCCGGCGAGCAGGGCCGAGAGAATAGGTATACGATACGGTTCAATAAATACCTCCTTGTGCAATGCAATAGTGACTGTGAGTCACGAATGGGTAGAGAATCGAGCCTATGGAAGACTTTGCCGCAATCTCAGCCTTCGTACGTGTGGTCGAGGCCAAGAGCTTCGCCGCGGCTGCCGCGCAATTGGGCATGACGCCATCGGGCGTCAGTCGCGCCGTCTCACGTCTGGAGGAAAGCCTGGGCGCCCGGCTGCTTTATCGATCGACCCGTTCGCTGCGGTTGACCGACGATGGGGCCTCGTTCCACGCACGTTGCAAGGAAATCCTTGCCGATCTGGCCGAAGCCACCGAAGCGCTGGGCTACGCCGCCCGCAAGCCCACCGGCAAGTTGCGCATCGGTGCGCCCGCCTCGGTAGGCCGCACCGTGATCATCCCGAGGCTGGCCGAATTCGAGCAGCGCTACCCGGACATCCGGCTGGAGCTGTCGATGTGCGACTACCCCTACGACCTCAACGAAGAGGGCATCGATTGCGCCGTCCGCGTGGGGCCGTTGGAGGATTCCAGCCTGATCGCCCGCAAGATCGGCTACCTGCGCAACGTGATCATCGCCTCGCCGGACTACCTGGCCCGCCACGGTGCCCCGCAGAGCCTCGAGGATCTGAAGAACCACCGCTGCATCAACTACGTGCAGCCGAATGGGCGGCCAAGGCAGTGGCAGTTCGACACCCCGAGCGGGCAGGTCGGCATCGACATCGACGCCCACATGCTGATCAATGACGCCGAGTCGGTGATCCAGGCGGTGGTGTCCGGCCTGGGCATCACCCAGGCGCCGCATGTCATTGCCTCATGCATGCTCGACTTCGGCAAGCTCGAACTGGTGATGACGGACACCATCTCCACCGGCAAGCCGGTGTGGATCGTCTACCCGCAGAAAAAGCATCTCTCCGCCCGCGTGCAGGCCTTCATCGAGTGGGTGCGCGAAGTGTTCGAGCAGACCAATGAGCCGGGCAAGCACAAGAAGCCAGTGGCGGTGTTGGCGGAGCGGTTGAGCGCGTAAAGCGGGCGAATGGTGGGAGTGCGTGGAGACTGGCAACAATGTCGCGTTGCGGTCGCGCACTGGGTGCGCTCCCACACAGGTAGGCGGCGTTGCCGCGAGCACCCGCCCCTCACCCCGGCCCTCTCCCTGGAGGGGAGAGGGAGAAAGTGCGGTGCCCGCGGATTCCCCCGCGATCCAACGAAGCTGCTTTAAGTCCTCTTCGCATCGGCGCGTTGCGGTGTAGCCGCGCCGCGCGAGGTAGTAACGAGCGCGTCCCAGCTCGCCTCGGTCGACCGACGCTTCTATCCCTCATATCGCTACGAGCCTTGGCTCTCAAGGCCATTTTCTTTGGGTTACTTTTCTTTTGGGCCAGCAAAAGAAAAGTGACTCGAGCTCCGGCAGGAGATCGAAACGCCCGCTGCGTAAGCGGCAACCTAGCGGTATCGCTACATCCGAAGTTCGACGCTAATGGATGAGCGGCCTTCGGCTGTTGAAAAGCGCCTTCGGCCTGCACCGCGACGACGAAGCATGTGAAGACCGAGGCGAAAGGCGGTCGCGCACAGGGTGCGCTCCTACAACGGGAGATGGGCGAGTCAGCTCACGCGCCCGCCGGCACCAGCAACAACAACGCGATGCCCAACGCGATGCGATAAATCGCAAACGGCGTAAACCGATGGCCGCGGATATACCCTAGCAACCACTTCACCGCGATGAACGCGACGACGGCCGAGACGATGAAGCCCACGCCGAACGCCGTCCAATCCTCATGCACGCCGCCTTCCTTCAACACCTTCAACAGCTCATACCCGGTGGCGGCGTACATGGTGGGAATGCCGACGAGGAAGGCGAATTCCGTAGCAGCAGCGCGATTGCTGGTGCCAAAAAGCATGGCCGTGAAAATGGTGGCCGCCGAGCGCGAGGTGCCTGGGAAGATGCCGGCCACCATCTGCGCAATGCCGACTAGGATGGCCACGCGCCAAGTCACTTCGGTGCGATCGGGCTGGCGGGCGGCGAGGCGTTCGGCTGCGATCATCCACACGCCACCGATCACCAGCGCCCACGCCACCGGCGTGATCGCCTCGGGCAGTTTGAAGCCGAGTTTCACGGCGATGAAGCCGAGCACGGCGGTGATCAGGAATGACACGATCAGCTTGGCCAGGTAGCTGCGGTTGGCCGGATCGCGCCACTGCGTGAAGAGCTGCCAGATGCGATTCCAATAGATGAAGGTGACCGCGAGGATCGCGCCGGCCTGGATGCCTACATTGAACAAGTCCGATCGCGCACCCAGGCCAAATTTCTCGGCGATCAGCAGGTGGCCCGTACTGGAGATGGGCAGGAATTCGGTGATGCCTTCGATGATGCCAAGCAGGATGACGTTGATCAGATCGCTCACGAAAACTCCCATGGTCGGCTGGCCGGGTTCCATGCCGGCGTAAAGCGGCATAGCTTAGGGGAACCGTATGGCGTTTTCGGGCGCCGGGGCGGTGCGCGCAATCTTGCGTTTGCGCTGCGTTACGGCTGGGCGTGAAAGTCTGTCGGATGCCTCGTTTGGGGATCGCGCGCGAGACAGGCATGGTTTTCCATTGCACCGATTTGGTGCATATTGCCGCTTCAAAGAAGTGCAACCGGGCTGCTCGCAGGCCCGGCCGCGGGTGTAATGCCTTGATATGTAAGGTTCCATTGGCTTGGCACAGGCCTTGCTCAGTGGCAGTCGTTTCCACACCTTTTGCCCACCGAGGTTGTCCATGTCGTCCGCCGTCCAGAAAGTGCTCGATCAGATCCAGGAACACGAAGTCGAATTCGTCGACTTCCGCTTCGCCGACATGCTCGGCAAGCACCACCACGTGACGTTCCCGGCCCACGCCATCGACGAGGGCACGTTCGAGGACGGCAAGATGTTCGACGGTTCGTCGATCGCCGGCTGGAAGGGCATCAACGAGTCCGACATGGTGCTGATGCCCGACCCGGACACGGCCTACATCGATCCGTTCAGCGCGCACACGCAGATGGTCATCCACTGCGACGTGCTCGAGCCGTCGACCATGCAGGCCTATGGCCGTGACCCGCGCTCCATCGCCAAGCGCGGCGAAGCCTTCCTGAAGTCGACCGGCATCGCCGACACCGCCTTCTTCGGTCCGGAGCCGGAATTCTTCATCTTCGACTCGGTGCGCTGGCAGAACGACATGGGCCGCGTGTTCTACGAAATCGGCTCCGAAGAAGCCGCGTGGAGCTCGCGCTACAAGTACGAAGACAACAACACCGGCCACCGTCCGGGCGTGAAGGGCGGCTACTTCCCGGTCAGCCCGGTCGACTCGCTGGGCGACCTGCGCGCCGACATGTGCAAGGTGCTCGAATCGCTGGGCCAGGTGGTGGAAGTGCATCACCACGAAGTCGCCAACGCCGGCCAGTGCGAAATCGGCACGCGCTTCAACACGCTGGTGAAGAAGGCCGACGAACTGATGACCATGAAGTACGTCATCAAGAATGTGGCCCACCAGAACGGCAAGACCGTCACCTTCATGCCCAAGCCGATCGTCGGCGACAACGGCAGCGGCATGCACGTGCACCAGTCGCTGTCGAAGGATGGCAACAACCTGTTCGCGGGCGACCTGTACGGCGGCCTGTCGCAGACGGCGCTGTGGTACATCGGCGGCATCTTCAAGCACGCCAAGGCCATCAACGCGTTCGCCAACTCCACCACCAACAGCTACAAGCGCCTGGTGCCGGGCTTCGAAGCGCCGGTGATGCTGGCCTACTCGGCCCGCAACCGCTCGGCCAGCTGCCGCATCCCGTACGTGTCGAGCCCGAAGGGTCGCCGCATCGAAGTGCGCTTCCCCGATCCGATGAACTCGGGCTACCTCGTGTTCACCGCGCTGATGATGGCCGGCCTCGACGGCATCATCAACAAGATCGACCCGGGTGCGCCGGCCGACAAGGACCTGTACGACCTGCCGCCGGAAGAAGAGAAGAAGATCCCGCAGGTGTGCGCGAGTCTCGACGAAGCACTGGTCGCGCTCGACAAGGACCGCGACTTCCTCAAGGCCGGCGGCGTGTTCACCGACGACTTCATCGACGCGTACATCGCGCTGAAGATGCAGGAAGTCACCCGCTATCGCGCCAGCACGCATCCGCTGGAATTCCAGATGTACTACGCGATCTGATCGCGCATCCATCGATGGACGCAGCAATGACGGGCGCTTCGGCGCCCGTCGTTTTTTCCGATTCAATAGATCGCGTGTGACTGCCAAGTCGGCAGGCGTCGTGCGAAGCACCTGGAGGCGTTGCGAATAGCGGACGCCACCATGCAAGCACGCGTTCCACGCGTCTTCGGTTGAAGGCCTCAGCATGACAACGGACGTCCACGCGCGTGAATGGTATGCGTGGTTATACGCAGTGCCTTCTAGGTAGTAATGCGGTTGTGCGAATCGCGGCGTGCTTCGATCATCGAGCTTCCCATGTGCGTCAGGTCGCGCTCGCTGCTGCGGCCGACGCTTCGCCTGGCTAATCCCCCCTGATCGAGCCAGGCATCCGCCAGGGAGGCTGCTTTTATGCGGACACCGCGTCTCGTCACCAAGCGTATCGATGGGCCGTTGCCCCGCGCCAATCGCAAGCGACTGGTCATGGCGATCTCGCTGGCGCTGCTTGCGGCCGAGGCCGCGCATGCGCAGATCTATCCAAGCCCTGTCATCAGCTCCAATACCACGCTCACCTACGAGCAGTATTACGACGGGTCGAAGATACCCACGGGCGTCATTGAAGGCAGCGTGACGATCCATCCCGCGCCGCCTTACCCGGCGCAGCTGGGCGGTGCGGGTGTGAGCGTGTTTCGAGGCGCCTCGGTTACCATCGATCCCAATCTCGGTACGCCTGGCGTGGTGGCGATAACGTCCGACTACCGCTCGGGTGCGCCCAACGATGCGCTCTATATCGCCAATGGATCGGTCAACATCGTTGCAAGCAGCGCAGGTGTGCTGCTCACGGGCAATGGCGCATCGGTGCATGGCCTGTACATGCCGGAATCGAGCGCGGGCAGCTCACTGCTTACCGGCTCCAACGTCACGATCGTCACCAATGGCAGCACGGCCGATGGCATGCGGCCCTATGGCGCCACGTCGACCATCAACCTCACCGATACGTCCATCACGGTGAATGGCCAGGACAGTTGGGGCGTGCGCTCGTGGGGCGGTAGCCAGATCACCTTGACCGACAGCACCATCGCCGCCAACGGCGCCAAGGTCTCTGGCGCGGGTGGCGTGCAGGTCTACAACGGATCGACCGCCACCATCAACGGCAACTCCACCATCACCACCGGCGTTGCAGGCAACCTCGGTCTCAATGCCGAATCAGGGGGCACTCTCAACACCAATACGGATCCGTCGATAGCCGGCACGGTGACCGTGTCGACGACCGGTGCGGGAAGTCATGCGGTGAAGCTCGGCACGGCGACGGGAAATCTCAACCGCCTCGCACTCCGGACGACGCAGGCCAGCACGTACGGGTTGCAGATAAATGGCACGTCGACGGCTGCCGGCTCGCAGGTGGCGATCACCACGCAAGGTGCAACCGCCTACGGCATGTGGGTTTCCGGCAGTTCGACCGCCACGCTCGCGGGGGGTTCGATCACCACGCAGGGCTCGTCGGCGTACGGCCTGCTGGCGGGCTCGGGTGCCGCGACTGTGAACCTCAGCGACTTCACCATTGCCACGCACGGCGGCAGCGGCTACGGCATCTACGGCTGGACCGGCAGCACCACGAATTTCAGCGGTGGCAGCATCGCGACCGATCAGGCCAGTACCTACGGCATCTACGCCAACGCAGGCACGGTCAACCTGTTGTCGAGTGCAACGGGCGGTACGTCCGTCAACACGACGGGTGCGAACGCCTATGGCGTGCGCATCCAGAACGGCGGCACGTTCAACGCGACCGGCGCCACCGTGCATGCCAGCGGCGCGGGCGGCGCCGGCATCGTATTCGATGCCCCTGCCACGCTCGCGACGTCGCCGCTGGTAGGCGCGACACCGGGTTTGCCGGCCTTGCCGCCAACCACGCCGGAGCAGGACACGGCCACACCGCCACCACCGCTCGCCATCGACACGCTGCCGCCGGTGCCGCCTCCCAGCGTGGCGCTGGTCGCTGTCGCCGAAACCGGTGCGCCCATCGGCTCCGCGCTGGATCCGCCGATCAACGGTAGCTACAACATGGTGCTGGCGAACACCACGGTGATCTCCGACACCAGTGCCGCCTTGCGCATCTACGGCGGCATCGCCAACGTCTCGTTGACCGATTCCACGCTCACCGGCGCGACGGCGGCCATCTACAGTTCGGCGCGACCGCTCACGGCCGGTGGGCAGCTGGGCGCAACACTCGTCATGGATGCCAGTCATTCGGTGCTCGATGGCCGCATCATGACGGACACGCTCAGCACCACCACGTTGAACATGAGCAACAACAGCACGTGGCACGTCACGGCGAGCTCGAACCTGACCAACCTCAGCAATGCCGGCAGCGTGGTCGATTTTCCGATGACCGCTGCGCTGTCAGCCGCGCCGACGGACGCCGGTTCCTATCGAACCGTGACCGTCGCCGGCAATTACGTGGGCAACCAGGGCACGATCGCGCTCAACACGTACCTCGCGGACGACGACGCGCCATCGGATCGCTTGGTGATCGATGGCGGCTCGGCCAGCGGCCATACGCTGCTGCTGATCAACAACACCGGTGGCCCCGGCGCCGTGACGCGCGCAAACGGCATTCCGGTCGTGGATGCGATCAACAGCGCGATCACCAGCAGCGATGCGTTCGCGCTCAGTGGCGAACTGCGTGCGGGAGCCTACGACTATGCGCTGTTCCGTGGCGCGGTCGATGGCAGCAACGCGGAGAGCTGGTATCTGCGGTCGGACTTCGTCGTCCCGCCCGCGCCGACTCCCGCTCCTACACCTTCTCCCGCACCTTCACCTCCACCCGCACCGGCCCCCGAGCCCGCTCCGCCGGAGCCGCCCCCGCCGCCGCCTCCCTTGCCGATTGATCCACCGCCCGAACCGTTGCCGCCCGGCACGTATCCGATCATCGGCCCGGAGCTGGCGACCTACGGTACGGTGCAGCCGCTAGCGCAAATGATGGGTCTCACGACATTGGGCACCATGCACGAGCGCATCGGCGATACCTTGACGCGAGCGAACGTGCAGGGCGACCCCGATGGCTGGGCCACGTCGGCGTGGGGTCGCGTGTTCGGGCGCGATATCGACGATCACTATCGCGCGTACGCCGACCCGCGTGCCAATGGCAGGTTGCTGGGCGCGCAGGCCGGATTCGACGTCTGGCAAGGCAGCCTCGCTGCGGAGCACTACGACGCCGCGGGCGTGTACATGGCTTACGCCAACACGCATGCCGACATCGATGGCTTGGTCACCAATTCGCAGCTGACGGATTACGTGCTGGCGCATACCGGCCGCGTGAACATGGACGCCGTATCGGGCGGCGGTTACTGGACGCACTACGGCCCCTCGGGCTGGTATCTCGATGGCGTCGTGCAGGGCACGCGCTACAACGGCACGGCGCGCACGCAATACGCTTCGCTGGTGGCACGCGGCGATGGATTGCTGGCATCACTGGAAGGCGGGTATCCCATCGCCCTTGCGTGGGGGCCCAACTTCATCCTTGAGCCGCAACTGCAATGGATCTGGCAGCACGTGTGGTTCCGCTCGACCGAGGACATCTACAGCAGGGTTTCGCTAGGCTCGTCGAACGGGTCGACAGGGCGGCTCGGCGTTCGCGGGCAGTGGACCATCGTGCGCGATAACGGACAGGTGTGGCAGCCGTACGTGCGCGCCAATGTTTGGCGGGACATGGGCGGCGGTTCCACGGCCACGTATGCGGGCGTCGACCAGGTGCCGCTGGCTTCGCAGGGCACGCGCATGGATGTTGCAGGGGGAGTCACCGCGAAGTTTGGCGTGGGTCTGAGCCTCTACGCGCAGCTGGGATACCAGTTTGGCGTGGGCTCCGGCAACCAGGATCGCCAAGGCATCGCGGGCGATGTCGGTATCCGCGTCCGTTGGTAGGAGTCCGGATTCGGTGAGCGCCGGATGCCCGCCGTCTTTCGCTGAAACCTCAGCGCATCGACCGCGTCGGGTGGGCGTCAGCGGGTGTCGCGCGCCAGCAGCGGGCTGACTGCTCTCAGCGAGCGCTCTTCTCCGAAAAATCAACGACGTCGAGCGGTGCCGGGAAATCATCGTCCAGCATTTCGCCGCCAGCCTGCGGCAAGCGGCGCCACGGCTTGCCCTGCCCGAAGGCCTCGATATCGTCGTAGTGACCAACCACGTGTAGATGCGCAAATCCGTACGGCAAGCCCTCCGCCCCCAGCGGCGCATTGCCATCAGCCACATGGAAATGCAGATGCGGACCGGTGGATTCACCGGTGAAACCCAGTCGTCCGATCACTTGGCCGCGCTGCACGCGCTGGCCTGGCTTCACCGTGATGCTGCCGGGCTTGAGATGTTCGTAGAACGCGTAGCGGCCCCCGCCGAGATCGAGCGCGACGTAGTTGCCCGCGGCGTCTTCGAGCGGCACCTTCTGCGCCGCGTGTTCGGCCAGCGTGGCGGACTCGCCGATGCCATCGCCCGTGGATGCCACCGTCGCATCGGCGACGGCCAGCACGTCCGCACCGTAGCCCAGCCAATCCGCGGGCTTCGCACCATCGCCATGCGCAAACCCTCCTTGCGGACCCACCCGAATCCAGTCGATCGCGAATCGTCCGGGCACATGTACAGCGCCGTTGGTGGCGTAGAGCACGCGACGATGGCCGCGCTCCCATTGCGCGTTGTAGATCGCCACCCACGGACCGCCCCGCAAGGGTGGCCCCAGCGGCAACGAAGCGCGCGGAGACACGGCGAAAGCGCCGCCCTCGACCGTCGTGCTCGACGGTGTGTCTGAGCCACTCGCGTAGGTAATGCGGTGTCGCAACGTTGACGCAGCGCCGGAGGTTCGATCGAACGGCACCGTGAGATAGGCGACGGCATCCACGCCCGGCGGTATCTGCGTGAGGTCCTTGTCCGCAGGATGGTCCGGGCGCCCCAACACGGCGTCCAGCGCTTTGCCTTCGAAGGTGGCGAGCGCATGTCCACCATCATCGATAACGGCGATGCCCGTCAGTCGCAGCGGTGCCTTCGCGTAGCTGGTGAGGTGCAATTCGTAGACGAGCGAGGCCTTGCCTTCGACCCTCACGGGCTCAGGCGACCACGGCACGCGAAGATCGAATGACTGCATGACGGGCGCGCGCTGCGCGAAGCCAAGCGGGCTGGCCAAAGCCAGCACGGACCACAGGAAAAAGCGCCATGCCATGGACTGCGCTCCACGCGACGAAGCCCGGAGCTTTCGTCAGGGAGCCATGCTGGCGCCACTGCCGGAGGTCACTGGCGGCCGTGCGCACTATGTAGGAGCGCACCCAGTGCGCGATTCATGTCGCCGGTGAATGGATAGAAGCGAGGTACATCGCAAATACCACGAATACGGCGGAACACTGCACCTCCGCGGGCGCGCACTGGGTGCGCTCCTACAAAAAATGATAAGGACGGAGGTGCGGTGTGTCGTGGTCAATGCAGCTCGACCACCACGAGGCCCTGCACCGGCACGGCGATGCTGAGCTTGCCGTTGCTCACCGGCACCTGTTCCGGCGCCGACAGCTTGCCCGCCTCGCGCAGCTGCTTGATCTGCTCGCGGCTCGGCCAATTCGGGCGGCCCATCTTGTCGAACGCGGCGACGGCGTTGCCGTGCGTTTCGTCCAGGCGCCACACGGTGGCCTGCGAGGCGTTGCCCAGGTGCTTCACGTCCACGTCGAAATGCCTGGCTTCACCGGTCGGCACGCCGGGCGTGTAGTCGGCGGTGTCGCCGAGCGGCGGCGTGTAGTTCCACAGGGCGAGCACCACGGTGCCGTCGCTGCGCTTGGTGGCGAGGGCGCTGTCGGTCTTCAGCGGCAGCTGCACGTCGCCCAGCTTGTGCAGCATGGCGAAGGCGTTGAAGGCCGGCTTCTCGATGCGGTCGGCGGCAATCAAGCCAAAGCCGCCGTAGAACGGGTTCTTCACCACGCCCTGTTCGTCGAACACGTCGGAGAACGACCAGTAGCTCATCATGTCGACCTTGCCGGCGCACTCGCGAATGGTGTTGGCCATCCACGGGCCCATGTACACGGTGTCGGTGACGTTGGGCAGGTTCGCGTACGAGGCGTTGTACTCGCTGTAGATCAACGGCAGTTTCGGGAATGGCGAGGCGACGATTTCCTTGTGCGACTTGTCCACGGCGCGGCAGACCATGTCTTTGCGCGCAATCTTCTCATTGGTCTTGAACACGTTGTCGGCGGTGTCGTCGCCGTAGACGTGCGTGCTGACGAAGTCGATCGGCGCGCCGCTCTGCTTCACGTGCTTGAGGAATTCGGGCAGCCACGCCGCCTGCGCCGTGGCCGGGCCGCCGATGCGGAACTGCTTGTCGACGGATTTCACGACGCGCGCCGTGCGGTCGTACAGTTCGTAATACGTTGGCTTCTCCGGCTTGCCGCCCCAGAACGCCAGGTTGGGTTCGTTCCACACCTCGAAGTACCACGTGCGCACCTCGTCGATGCCGTAGCGTTCGACCACGTGCTGCAGGAAGGCGCGCACCATCGCATCCCATTCGTTCCAGTCCTTGGCCGGCATCACGTTGGGGTGGTACCAGAAGTCGTGGTGGCTGGCCGGGTCGGCGCTCATTTCCGGTGGCATGAAGCCGAGTTCGACGAAGGGTTTCACGCCACGGTCGAGCAGGCCGTCATAGACCTGGTCCACGTAGCTGAAGTTGAACTGCAACTTGCCCTGCGCATCGCGGTAGGCCACGCCCATGTCGCGGTCGAAGATGCCGTGGAAGCGGACGTAGCTGAAGCCGGTGGCGCCCTTCACCGCTTCGAGATCCTTGCGGTAGTCGTCGCGCAACGCGAGCACGGCGCGGCCGGAGCCGAACATCTGTTCCCAGAAGTGCGGCAGCGGCGTGCCCTTGGCTGTGGCGTCGACCTGCAGTTGCACGGTGTCGCTGCCGGTGGCGGCGTGGGCAGTGCCCATCAGCGCAAGGCAGATGGCGGCGCTGGTAGCCAGGCGGCGGAGCGGGGAAGGGGCTGGCATGAGGCGGTTCCTTCGGCAGAGTGGTAGCCGGCCGATCGAGGCCGGGCTAGGATGTAAACGTTTACATGACAGGTCGCGAGTCTTATACAGACCGGCCCGTCCGATCAATACACGCGCTACGCAGAAGTCGTCGTTGCTGCGCTGCACAGCAAGAGAGTGGATCCATGTCTGCTTCGATTCGTTCGCGCATTGCCCCGCTGCCAGGCCTTTCGCTTTGCCGCTGCCTGTTCGCTGCCATGCTTGCGCTCGCCACGCCAATTGCTGCGGCGCAAGAGCCGGCCTCGCGCACCTGGGCGAACCCGGTCGACATCGACTACCGCTACAACTTCGAGCAGATGAACGAGGGCATCTCATATCGCACCGGCGCCGATCCGGCGGCGGTGCGATATGGCGATGCCTATTACCTGTTCCTCACCTTGGCCGACGGCTATTGGCGTTCCACTGATCTGCTGCACTGGCAGTTCGTCAAACCGAGCCGCTGGCCGTTCGACAGCGAAGTGGCGCCGGCGACGCTGGTGGCGGGCGACAAGCTGTTCCTGATGCAGGCGGCGACGCAGCCGCGGCCGTTGCTGTATTCCATCGACCCCGCGCATGGACGTCTGGACTTCTGGACGCGCCTGCTGCCGCCAGTGCCGGGCGCTGTCTCCAGCGAGGAGCACTACACGCTCAAGCGCGGCGAACTGCCGCCGGGGCCGTGGGATCCGGGCCTGTTCCAGGACGAGGACGGCAAGACGTATCTCTACTGGGGTTCGTCCAATGTGCATCCGCTGTACGCCGCGCAGATCGACCTGAAGCTCGGCGACGAGGCGCAAGGCGAGGGCAAGCGCCTCGCCTTTGTCACCAAGCCGCAAGCGTTGTTCACGCTGCATCCGGCTGAACACGGCTGGGAACGTTTCGGCCAGGACCACACCGACGAACACACGCTGCCTTTCATGGAAGGCGCATGGATGAATCGCCAGGGCGATCGCTATTACCTGCAATATGCCGCGCCGGGCACCGAGTTCAACGCGTATGGCACCGGGGTCTATGTGGGCAAAACTCCACTGGGCCCGTTCGAGTACGCGTCCTACAACCCGATCGGCGAGAAGCCCGGTGGGTTCGTGCAGGGTGTCGGTCATGGTTCCACGTTCCAGGACGCCTACGGCAACTGGTGGAACACCGGTACCTCGTGGATCGGCAGCAACTGGACCTTCGAGCGCCGCATCGGCCTGTACCGCGCCGGCTTCCACGCGGACGGCCAGATGTGGGTGGATACGCGCTTCGGCGATTTTCCGCAGCGCATGCCCGACCATCGGCTCAAGGAAAACGAAGACACCTTTGCCGGCTGGATGCTGCTGTCGTATCGCAAGACGGCGGCCGCATCGTCGGCGTTGCCCGGACATCCGGCATCGGCAGCGACCGATGAAGACCCGCGCACGTTCTGGGTGGCAGCGAGCAACACTGCAGGCCAGACACTTACGCTCGATCTCGGTGGCGAACGCTCGGTCCGTGCGGTGCAGGTGAACTTCGCCGATTACCAGTCAGGACGATACGGCGATGCGCCTGACATCGTGGCGCAGTTCCGCTTCGAGGGTTCGCGCGATGGTCAACGCTGGGACACGCTGGCGGATCTTTCGCATGAAGCGCGCGACCGGCCCGACGCCTATCTCGAGTTGTCGCAGGCCGCACGCGTGCGTTACGTGCGATACGTGCATGGCCATGTCGGTGCGCACACGCTCGCCATCGCGGACTTGCGCGTGTTCGGCAACGCCGATGGCCCATTGCCATCCGCGCCCACCCAGGTCACCGCCAGGCGCCTGGCCGATACGCGCAACGCGGAAATCACCTGGGCTCCCGTGCCCGGTGCCGTTGGCTACAACGTGCGCTGGGGCCTCGCCGCCGATCGGCTGCACAACACCTACCAGCGCTTCGCCGACCAGCCGACGAAGCTGACGCTGCGCTCGTTGAACAAGGGCGTGCGCTATGTAGTGGCGGTGGAAGCGTTCGACGAACGCGGCGTGTCCGTGCTGTCGTCCATGCAGAACTTCTGACGCTTCACCGCTCCGCCGTGAAGGCTGCGTATGCATCGGGGCATGCGTGCACTGCGACATGGCGATGACGCGGTTCCGTGTAAAGATCGGCCATGGCCCGAACGCTGCTGGCACTCCTGGTTCCCGAAGCCGATCCCGTCGTTGCCAGTTTTCGGGATCAGCACGACCCCTCGGCACGTCGCGGCCTGGATGCGCACATCACGCTGATCTATCCCTTCATGGAAAGCGAATTGCTCTCTGCCGCGGTAATGGCGCGCCTGCGCGACACGATTGCCGAGGTGCCCGCGCCAATGTTCCGGCTGCATGAAGTGCGCACGTTTCCGGCGGTCGTGTGGCTGGCGCCCGAGCCCGTGCGATCCATCATGCAACTGGCCTCCGCACTGGAACGCGCGTTTCCGGAACAGCCCATCGGCGGCGGCGCCTTTCCCGAATTCATTCCGCATCTCACGGTCGCGCGAAGGGTGCCGCACGAAAAGGAAGTGATCGCCAACGAAGTGAAGGCACGCCTCGCCGACTACGGTCCGATCTACTGCTGGTGCGAAACCGTCTCCTTGTTGGTCAACGAGGATCGACGCTGGCGGCGGCTGGCGGATTTTCCGCTGTTGCATTGAGCGATCACGACGAATACCAGCGCATCAGGCCTCGCTGGCGGCTGATCGTGTCTTCGGTATCGCGTCGTGCCCTATCTCGAGAGCGTGATCGTTCAGTCGCTTCTGCAGATGTCGCAGGGCGGGCAGCAAGGTTTCAGGCTCGCGCAGCGCTTTCCGCGCGGCGCCGATGGCTTGCCTTAGTGCGCCGTTGGCAGCGCCATGCGTAATCAACACATCCGCGGAGGCGCGGCAGGCGAGCAGGGCATCGACCCAATCCGCCGGCTGTGTATGACGCGTTGGACGGGTGATCCACCGCACGGTCCTGAAGGGCGGCGCGACCTGGGCGACAAGCTGGCAGGCCGCGTCGAATGGCGCTGGATCGCGTGTCGCCGACGCCGGATCCATGGCCGTCGCGAGCAAGCCAAGCGCATCCGCGAGGCGCCGCCGCAACACATCGGTGGAACGTATGGGCAGCACGAACCAGGCCGCACTCACGCCGATCACGGCACCGATGGCGATTTCCTCCAGGCGTTGCCAGAGCATCGCCGCTGGCGTGCCGCCGTCGAAGCCTTGCAACAACGCCAGTGCGACGGTGACGAACAGGGCCCACCAGGCGTATGCGAAGGGCCGCAGCCAGACGCCCAGGAACAGCGAGGCAAGCATCAGCGCAGCGGTGGTTCTTCCATCGAGGCCGAGCCGCAGGCTGAACAGTAATGCGAGTACGGTGCCCACCGCCGCGCCCACCACGCGCATGCCGCTCTTGTGGAGCACGTCGAGCCGCCCGCGATTGCCGCTGTTGACGATGAAAGCGGTCAGCACGATCCACGCCCAGCGCTCGGCAAAGAACACGAACCCGACCACAAACGCCGCCGCGAGCGCCACGGCCATCTGCATGGCCATGCGCGTGCTTGGCGCCAGGCGCGGCGCGTCCTCGCGCACGGCTGGCGCGAATGCAGGTGCCTCCGGTGGCGTCTGCATCGGCCCGCAAAGTCGCCTCATCAGCAGATGAGCGACATTCACCCAGAGCAATGCCAGCAGGGCGATCACGATGGGCACCAGCGGCGGCGGTAGAACGCCGTCTGCCGCGGCATGCACATGGGGCACGGTCAGCAAGGTAACGAAGGGCAGGGCGATCAGGCTGCCGGCGCGTCGTGCCATGGGCCCGAATCGTCGAAGCCAGATCGAGGTGGACATGCCCATGACGAACGTGGCTGCGCCCGCCCACGGCCAGTGTCGCAACAGCCAGCCCACGCCCAGCGTGGCAAAGGCGACCATGGGCAACACGAGCGCCGCTTCGATGCGTCCACGCCGGTCGCGATCAAGCTGGCTGCGGGACAGTGACAATGTCAGCACGATCGCAAGCACCGACGGGCCCAGCCCCGGTGCGATCGCCATGGTGCAGGCCAAGGTGGCCAATGCAGCCAGCATGGTGGCTATGGCTTCGATCAGCGCCTGCAGCGGCAGGGAAAGGCGCGGCCGTATGCTTTGCGGCCGGGCGGGATCGATCATGGTCATGCGAATCCTTGGCACAACGCGTGGCCGCCAGCGTACTGGACGGAACAAAAGAATGGCCAATGCAATGATCAAGTTGGTCGCCATGCGCAGCATGAAAGCCCGCAACGGGTTGCCCTGGCGCGATCGCCCGCACAGGCTCGACGCACTTGAGCGCTCCGGCACGAAATGACACGATCCGGCTGATGACGAGCCGACCCGACGACGAGCAACGCCTGCGTGACCTCGCGCGTCTTCGTCGCGTTCGCGACCGCATGGATCGCGAGTACGCGCTGCCACTGGACGTGGAAGCACTCGCGCAGGGCGTGGGCATGTCGGCCGGGCATCTCAGCCGGCAGTTCCGCGCTGCGTATGGCGAATCGCCGTATGCCTATCTCATGACACGCCGTATCGAGCGCGCCATGGCGCTGCTGCGCCGAGGCGAGCTGAGCGTGACCGATGTGTGTTTCGAGGTGGGCTGCTCGTCGCTGGGTACCTTCAGCACGCGCTTCACCGAACTGGTCGGCATGTCGCCCAGCGTCTACAAGGCCGAGCAGGCCCAGGCGACCGCGGGCATTCCCTCCTGCGTGGCGAAGCAGGTCACGCGACCGATCAGGAATCGAGAAGCGCCGGCCGACGAGGCGAAACTAGACTGAACCCCACGGCATTCGCCACCAACGAGAGAGACGCCATGGACATCACCATTCATTCCAGCTTCCTGCCGCAGAACGATCCGGAGGCCGCGATCGCGTTCTATCGCGACACGCTCGAGTTCGAAGTGCGAAACGACGTCGGCTACGGCGGCAAGCGCTGGATCACGGTCGGGCCGAAGGGCCAGCCCGGGCTCTCCATCGTGCTGTATCCGCCGGAAGCCAGTCCGGGCATCACCGACGATGAGCGGCGCACCATCGCGGAGATGATGGCCAAGGGCACCTTTGGCATCATCCTGCTGGCGACGCACGACCTCGCGGGCACCTTCGACCGGTTGCAGAAGCGCGACGTGGACATCGTGCAGGAGCCGACCGACCAGCCCTATGGCGTGCGCGACTGTGCCGTTCGCGACCCCGCCGGCAACATGATCCGCATCCAGCAGCTGCGCTGAGCGAACCTGCAATCGAGGGACCGATGAAGATGGCCACGAAGAAGGGCGCGCGCACGGACGCGGGCAAACCGAAGCACCCCTCGCCGCATGCCGGCACCGGCAACCATGAAGTGATCCGCGTGCATGGCGCGCGGGTCAACAACCTCAAGGATGTCAGCGTCGAGATTCCCAAGCGCCGGCTGACCGTGTTCACCGGCGTCTCCGGCTCGGGCAAGAGCTCGCTGGTGTTCGATACCATCGCCGCTGAATCGCAACGACTCATCAACGAAACCTACAGCGCCTTCGTACAGGGTTTCATGCCCACGCTGGCGCGGCCTGACGTCGATGTGATGCAGGGGCTGACGACGGCGATCATCGTCGACCAGCAGCGCATGGGTAGCGATGTCCGCTCCACCGTCGGCACCGCCACCGATGCCAACGCGATGTTGCGCATCCTCTTCAGCCGCCTGGGCAAACCGCATGTCGGTTCGCCGAATGCATTCGCCTTCAACGTGCCGTCGGTGCATGCGGTGGGCGCGATCACCGTCGAGCGCGGCAACAAGAAGACGGTAAAGCAGACCTTCTCGCGCACCGGCGGCATGTGCCCGCGTTGCGAGGGCAGGGGGTCGGTGACCGACATCGACCTCACGCAGGTCTACGACGACAGCAAGTCGCTCAATGAAGGTGCATTGACGATTCCCGGCTACAGCATGGACGGCTGGTTCGGGCGCATCTTTACCGGCTGTGGCTTCTTCGATCCGGACAAGCCGATCCGCAAGTTCACCAAGAGGGAACTGCACGACCTGCTCTACAAGGAGCCCACCAAGATCAAGGTCGACGGCATCAACCTGACCTACGAGGGCGTGATCTCGCGTATCCAGAAGTCGATGTTGTCCAAAGAAGTCGATGCGCTGCAGCCGCACGTGCGCGCCTTCGTCGAGCGCGCGATGACCTTCACCATCTGTCCCGATTGCGGCGGCACGCGGCTCAGCGAAGCGGCGCGTTCGTCAAAGATCAAGGGCATCAACATCGCCGATGCCTGCGCGATGCAGATCACTGACCTGGCCGACTGGCTACGCGGATTGAACATGCCCGCCGTGGCGCCGCTGCTCGCCACGCTGCTGCAGACGCTCGAGTCGTTCGTGGAGATCGGCCTGGGATACCTCTCGCTGGATCGCTCGTCGGGCACGCTGTCGGGCGGAGAGGCACAGCGCGTGAAGATGATCCGCCATCTCGGCTCCTCGCTCACCGACATTACCTACGTGTTCGACGAGCCCACTACTGGGCTGCATCCGCACGACATCCAGCGCATGAACGGTCTGCTGCTGCGCCTGCGCGACAAGGGCAATACCGTGCTGGTGGTGGAGCACAAGCCCGAGACCATCGCGATCGCCGATCACGTGGTGGATCTCGGGCCGGGCGCCGGCGCGGCGGGCGGCACCATCTGCTTCGAAGGCACGGTGGAGCAGCTGCGCGGCAGCGGTACCGTCACCGGCCGCCACTTCGATGATCGCGCTGCGCTGAAGACGTCGCTGCGCAAGCCGTCGGGAACGTTGAAGGTGCGCGGCGCCAACACGCACAACCTGCAGGATGTCGACGTGGATATTCCATTCGGCGTGCTGGTCGTAGTGACCGGCGTGGCGGGCTCGGGCAAGAGTTCGCTGATCCACGGCTCGGTGTCCGGGCGCGAAGGCGTAGTGTCGGTGGACCAGACCCCAATCCGCGGTTCGCGGCGCAGCAACCCGGCCACCTACACCGACCTGCTCGAACCGATCCGCAAGGCCTTCGCGAAAGCCAACAACGTGAAGCCCGCGCTGTTCAGCGCCAACTCCGAAGGCGCGTGCCCGGCCTGCAATGGCGCCGGCGTCATCTACACCGACCTGGCGATGATGGCCGGCGTCGCCACGCCCTGCGAGGAATGCGAAGGCAAGCGCTTCCAGCCCGAGGTGCTGAAGTACACCTTCGGCGGCAAGGACATCAGCCAGGTGCTAGCGATGTCGGTGAACGAGGCGCAGGCCTTCTTCGCCGGCGGCAAGGCGCACACGCCGGCGGCATTGGCCATCCTCGAACGGCTCGCCGACGTGGGGCTGGGTTACCTCAGCCTGGGCCAGCCGCTCACCACGCTGTCCGGCGGTGAACGCCAGCGGCTCAAGCTGGCCACCCACATGGCGGAAAAGGGCGGCATCTACGTCCTGGACGAACCGACCGCCGGCCTGCATCTGGCCGATGTCGCGCAACTGCTCGGCCTGCTGGACAGGCTGGTCGACGCCGGCAAATCGGTGATCGTGATCGAGCACCACCAAGCGGTGATGGCGCACGCCGACTGGATCATCGATCTCGGCCCCGGCGCCGGCCACGACGGCGGGCGCATCGTGTTCGAAGGCACACCCGCCAAGCTCGTGACCGCGCGTTCCACGTTCACCGGCCAACATCTCGCGGCCTACGTCGGCGCCCGATCGAAGAAGTGATCGGGCAACGGCCGATCAGGCCTTCTTGAGGAAGCACACCTTCAGCACGAGGCCCTTGATCTTGTCGGAGCTGCCTTCGATGTGTTCCGCGTCGCCATCGACAAGCCGGATGTTGCGGATCACGGTGCCCTGCTTGAGCGGGATGGAGGAACCCTTCACCTTGAGGTCCTTGATCACCACGACGGAATCGCCGCTGTTGAGCACATTGCCGTTGACGTCGCGCACGACCAGCTCGGCGTCGTCCGACGTGGCGGCCACCTGCGGCCACTCGTGGCTGCAGTCCGGGCAGATGAAGTTGTCGCCATCCGGATAGGTGTTTTCCATGCCGCAAACCGGGCAGGCGGGAATGTGGGACATCGGCATGGGGGTATCCGCGGGTTCTGAAGAAGGGAAATTATAAGGACCCCGCCCGTGTTCCGAAGTCGCGCTGCTATGCGTCGATGTCGCAGCGTGGCACGGACGGCAAGGGCAGCTCCGACAGCGGCAGCAGGCGTGAATCTTCCAGCGCGGCCAGGCGGTGGCCCATGCCGGCGAGGTAGTCCTGGTGCGTAGCGAACGCCAGGAAGGATTCGACGCTGTGCTGACGCACCAGCATCACAAGATCCCACCGCTCGCCAGGCGGTCCGATCAGGAACTCGCCGCCGGCGCCGAGAAAGCTCATGTCCCCACCGGATGCATGGAGGTACGGCAAGGTGTGCTCGATGTATCGCTGGAAGGCCGAGGCGCCGGAGATCGGCGCCGCCGGCGCGAGTTCCAAATGGGCCGAATAATCAGCCGTGTTGCGAAAGCGCAGCAGATTGAGCATCACCAGCGCGCCCTGATGCTTCCGCGCCACGAACGAGCGACCGGACGCCTGGCTGGGTTCGAGATAACACAATGGATCGATGTGGCCGGTCATGGGTCGGTTTGTCCGTGGCAGTCGGCGCTGGGAGCCGCGCCATCACGTAATATACCCGGATAATAATCGGGCAATGCAATAAAATCCGGGCTAAATCGGAAATTTTCTGCGTTGCACCAAGCCGACGCATTGTCCATGATGGTGCAATGACTGACAGGGCCGACCGTAGCTGGGCGGAGCCGCTTGCCACCGGGGTGGCGCTGGCGGATGCGCAGCTGCGCCTGTGCTGGATCAACCCGTCACTGGCCGAGCTGCTCGATATCGGGCCGCGAAGTGCGGTGGGCCAGTCGCTGGCGGTGCTGCTGCACGAGGCCGAATGGATGGCCCTGGCCAAGCGCGCCCTGCGCGAGACCTCGCCATTGCAGCTGCGCGGTATCGATATTCCCTCGATCCGCGGCGATGCCGGGCGCATGGACGTGTCGATGCAGGCCTTGCCCAGCGGCGACCTGTTGCTCGAAGTGCATCCACTCGCCGCGCCCGCCAACGCCGATACCCCGCTGTCGGCGACGTTGCGCGGCTTTGCCCATGAAGTGAAGAACCCGCTTGCCGGCCTGCGCGGTGCGGCGCAGCTGTTGCAGCGACGCGTCGACGACGAGCAGCTGCGTTCGCTCGCCGGGCTGGTGATTGCCGAGGCCGATCGCCTCACCACGCTCGCCAACCGCCTGCTGCGCAACGATGGCGTTGCAGCACGGCCGGAGCCGGTGAACATCCACGAGCAACTGGAGCGGCTGGGCGAACTGCTGCGTGCCGAGCCCTCGGCGCCGGTCATCCGCCACGACTACGATCCCAGCCTGCCGGACATCCAGGGGCACGCGGACCGCCTGCTGCAACTGTTGTTGAACCTCGCGCGCAACGCACTGGAAGCGGGCGCCCACACGCTGGTACTGCGAACCCGCGCCGAGCCGGCGACGCGCCTGGGCGATCGCGTGGCGCGCATGGCCTTGCGCGTGGACGTGATCGACGATGGCCCGGGCGTTCCTGCATCGCTGCGCAATACCTTGTTCGAACCCCTGGTCTCCGGCCACAGCGACGGCAGTGGGCTGGGCCTGGCGTTGGCCCGCGAGATCGCCCGCGAGCATGGCGGCGAACTGCGTTATACGAGCCGTCCAGGGGAGACGGTGTTTTCCCTCTACCTGCCGATGGGGCATGCCCATGACTGAGCCACGTCCCGAAATATGGATCGCCGACGACGATCGCGGCGTGCGCTTCGTGCTGGCCGAAGCCCTGCGGGATGCCGGCCTGCTGGTACGCGAGTTCGGCAGCGGCGAAGAAGTCCGCGAGGCCCTGCGCGACGGGCGGCCCGCATTGCTGCTCACCGACGTGCGCATGCCGGGCGAAGGCGGGCTCGCGCTGCTTTCGGCGCTGAAGACGCAAGGCATCGGGCCGGTGATCGTGATGAGCGCCTACACCGACGTGGCCACCACGGCGGCGGCCTATCGCGCCGGCGCCGTGGACTATCTCGCCAAGCCGTTCGATCTCGACCAGGCCGTGGCCGCGGTGCAGCGCGCGTTGGCAGACGCGCCGATGGCGCAGGCTCCCGCACCGGAGCCCACCGCTACGCATGCCCTGCTCGGCGAAAGTGCGGCGATGCGCGAAGTGTTCCGGTTGATCGGACGCGTGGCGGCCAGCGATCTCAACGTACTGATCACCGGCGAAACCGGCACCGGCAAGGAACTGGTCGCGCGCGCGCTGCATGATGAAAGCGCACGCCGCGACAAACCCTTCGTCGCGCTCAACACGGCCGCCATCCCCAGTGAACTACTGGAGAGCGAGCTGTTCGGGCACGAGGCAGGCGCATTCACCGGCGCCACGCGTCGCCATGCTGGCCGCTTCGAGCAGGCCGAAGGCGGCACCCTCTTCCTCGACGAGATCGGCGACATGCCGCTGGCGCTGCAGACGCGCCTGCTGCGCGTGCTGGCAGGCGGCGAGTTCTATCGCGTCGGCGGGCGCGAGCTGATACGCGGCAACGTGCGCATCATCGCCGCCACGCACCAGGACCTGGACACGCGCGTGGCAGCGGGGCAGTTTCGCGCGGACCTCAAGCATCGCCTCGACGTGGTGCGCATCGAGCTGCCGCCATTGCGTGAGCGCCGCACGGACGTACCGCTGCTCGCACAGCACTTTCTTGCCGCGGCGGCGCAGGAGCTGAAACTGCCGCCGAAGCGCTTCTCGCGCGCAGCGCTCAAGGCCATTGCCCAGCGCGATTTTCCCGGCAATGTGCGCGAACTGGAAAACCTGTGTCGACGGTTGGCAGTGATTGCGCCCGGCGTGGAGATCCTGCCCGCCGAGCTTGGCGCCACCAGCCCCGCTACGACGGCGAACGGCTGGACCGACGCCCTGCGCGAGTGGGCGGTGCAGGCGCTGGCCGATGGCGAAGTGGACATCCACACCCGCGCCCGCGAAGCACTGGATCACACCCTGCTGCAGGTGGCGCTGGAAGCCCACGAAGGCCATCGCCAGCATGCGGCCGCCGCGCTCGGCGTGGGCCGCAACACGCTTACCCGCAAGCTGGGTGCATCGCGCACGCGGCGCCCTTCCAAATCCTGAGCCGAAACGACATGACCATTACCACCCGCCTCGCCGCCCGCGACGACGTTTCATCCATCGCCCAATGGAACCTCGCCATGGCCTGGGAAACCGAGCACAAGGCACTCGATCCGGCGGTGTTGCAGCGAGGCGTCACCGCGGTGTTCGACGAACCGCGCCGCGGCTTCTACCTGGTGGCCGAACGCGACGGGGAACCGGTTGGCTGCCTGCTCGTCACCTACGAGTGGAGCGATTGGCGCGCCGGCGATTTCTGGTGGATCCAGAGCGTCTACGTGGTGGAATCCGCGCGCCGCGAAGGCGTGTTCCGGCGGTTGTACGAAGCAGTGCAACAGCGCGCGATGGAAGCCGGCGCCGTAGGTATCCGGCTGTACGTGGAAACGGAGAACGAGCGGGCGCAGCGTACATACGCGGGCTTGGGCATGGAGCGCTGCCACTACTTCATGTACGAGACCGAATTCGCGCGCTGACCCTCCTTCTTTCTTTTGTAGGCGCCCCCCTGTGCGCGACAACCTTTTGCGGCGGTGTGCATATTCGGCATTTCGAAATAGACGGCCGAAATAGTGATGGGCGATCGCGGTCTGGCTCGCCTGCCGCGGGCTTCCGTCCTTCTGCCGAAGGCCGGGTCACTTTTCTTTGCGTGCTCAAAGAAAAGTAACCAAAAGAAAGAGCACCCCGCGTGGCGCTGTCTGGGCTGCGCCCAGCCAGTCCGTGAGGGGTGGCCGGGCTTTTCGACCGGGCTCCTGCCCGGACGAAAAGTGCCCGACGTCCTGTCGGGCACCCCTGCGGGGCCTGATCGACCACCCCTCACCGCCACACAGGGGTTGGGTGAAGGCTCGTGCCGCTTCGCGGCACATCGCGTGGAGGAGCTGATGGTCGCCGTCTGCTGATGGCCGCCGTTTGTTCGTTGTGGGAGCGCACCCTGTGCGCGACCGCGGACTGGCATGGTTGCCTCAATTCGCGATTGTCGCGATGAGGTAGGGTGAGGTACGCCGCAACGCAGCGGTCGCGCACAGGGTGCGCTCCTACAGAGGTAGGTAGTAGGTAGTGCCTTCGCGAGCGCCCGCCCCTCACCCCGTCCCTCTCCCCGGCGGGGAGAGGGAGAAAAGCGGGGCGTCCCACACATTCCCTCGCAAGGCAACGAAGTTGCTTTAAGTCCTCTTCGCTACGACGCGTTGCGGTGTAGCCGCTCCGTTCGAGGTAGTAACGAGCCTGACCCGGCTGGCCTCAGTCTTCCCACGCTTCTATTCCTCGTACTGCTACGAGCCTTGGCCCTCAAGGCCATTTTCTTTGGGTTACTTTTGACGCGAAGCTAATCCCGTGGGACTTTGACTCCGGGCTAGCGCCCTCCGCCCTTCCTCGCTCCTCAAAGCCGGCGCCATCCATGGCGCCTCCCCGCGTACGGGCCGGCTTCGCCGTTCGCACGCCAAGAGCGCGTGCGTGGGCCAGCAAAAGAAAAGTGACTCGAGCTTCCCACGGGACTAGCTGCGCGTCGTCCTACGGGGACTAGCTGCGCGTCGCCGGCAGGAGATCGAAACGCCCGCTGCGTCCCACAGGGACTCCCTTCGGTCGTAAGCGGCAACCTCGCGGTAGCACGGCAACCGAAGGCCGCGACCAGTCTTAGCTGGAGCGATAAACATGCAGCCCACCGCAGAAGTCAGCCGCGCACAGGACGCGCTCCTACAAGGGCGCTTCGGAGACGAGCTGGCGCTCGAATTCCTCAGGAGGCATGGCGGAGCCGAACAGGAAACCCTGCAGCAGCGCACACCCCGCCTCGCGCAGATGCTCCGCCTGCGCGGACGTCTCCACGCCCTCCGCCACCACCACCATGTCCAGGCCATGCGCCATGGCGATGATCGCGTCGGTGATGGCGGCATTGTCCGCATCCGAAGCGATGTCGCGCACGAACGTGCGGTCGATCTTCAGCGCGTCGATGGGGAAATACTTCAGGTAGGAAAGACTGCAATAGCCCGTGCCGAAGTCGTCCAGCGCCATGCTCACGCCCAGGTCCTTGATGCGTTGCATGAGCGCACGGCTCTGGTCGCCCGCGGACATCACCATCCGCTCGGTCAGTTCCAGCTCGATCAGCGCCGGCGGCAGTTCCGCTTCGGCCAGTGCGGCCTGCAGTGTGGCGTGGAAGCCTGGATGCTGGAATTGGGGCGCGGACACGTTCACCGCCACCACGATGGAACGGCCCGAGCGATACCACTCGCCCGTCTGCCTGCACGCTTCGCGCAGCACCCATTCGCCGATGGGCACGATCAGGCCTGATTCCTCGGCGACGGGAATGAACTCGTCGGGGATGTAGATTTCCTGCCCGTCGACCAGCCAGCGCAACAGTGCCTCGGCGCCGATGATGGCGCCGGTTCGGGCGTCCACTTTCGGCTGGTAGTGCAACTTGAGTTCGCCGCGACGCAGCGCCTTGCGCAACTCCTGTTCGATGCGAAGCCGCGCGGCGGGGCGCTCGCTCATCGAGGGCGTGAAGAAGCGGTAGCCGTTGCGGCCGTGCACCTTCACTTCGTAGGCGGCGATGTCCGAATTGCGCAGCATCATTTCCGCGTCCGACGCGTCGTCGGGATACACGCTGATGCCTACGCTGAAGCCGGTGGTGAACTCGCCCATGCGGCTGGCCGGCGATGCCTGCCATGTGCGCATCAGCTTTTCGCAGAGCTGGCTGGCGCCGCTCCGGCCGTCGACGTGCGACAGCAGCACCACGAACTCGTCGCCGCCCACGCGGCTCACCGTGTCTTCGCTGCGCAGGTGCTCGCGCAGGTGAGTGGCGAACGCGCGCAGCAACTCGTCGCCGGCCGCGTGACCCAGCGTATCGTTGATCTGCTTGAAGTGGTCTAGGTCGATGTGCAGCAGCGCCGCCTGGTCATGGCGGCGGACGGTCGCCGCCAGCACCTGCTCCAGTCGCGACTGCAGCAGGCTGCGGTTGGGCAGGCCGGTCAGTGTGTCGTGCTGGGCCAGGTGCGCCATCTTCAGTGCGAGCGCGCGGGTTTCGCTGACATCGTGGAATACCAGCACGCCGCCGATCACGCTGCCAGCGTGATCGTGGATGGACGCGGCCGAATCCTCGATGGGGGTCTCGAAGCCGTTGCGGTGAAGCAGCACCGCATTGCCTTTGAGCTCGACGATGGCATCGCGGGCAATGGCGTCCATCAGCGGGTTGTGCAGCGGCTCTCGCGTGCGACTGTCGATCAGTCGGAACACCTCGCTCATCGGCTTGCCGACCGCTTCGGCGTGGCTCCAGCCGGTCATCGCTTCGGCAATGGGGTTGAGCGAGGTAACGCGGTGCGCGAGGTCGGTGGTGATCACCGCATCGCCGATGGAGCGCAACGTCACTTCGGCCAGTTCCCGCTCACGGAACAGCGCTTCCTCGTAGGCCTTGCGCTGGCTGATATCCATGATCTGCGCCACCGCCTGGAAGGGCTCGCCTTCCGCGCGGCGCACCACGGACACGCTGAGCAGCACGTGGACCGCGCGCCCGTCGCGGTGCACGTAGCGCTTTTCCAGCTGGTAGGTTTCGCGATCGCCTTCGCGCAGGGAGCGTGACATCTCGCGCGACGTCGCCAGGTCGTCGGGATGGGTGATGTCCACCAGCGACATCGACAGCAGCTCCTGCTCGTCGTAGCCCAGCATCTGGCAGAGCGCGTCGTTGACCCGCAGCATGAAGCCGCCCGGCGTGACCAGCGCCATGCCGATGGGCGCGTGCTGGAACGCGCCGTTCATGCGTTGCTCGCTCTCGCGGAGGCGTGTTTCCAGCTCATGCCGCGCGGTGATGTCGATGAACACCGTGAACACGCCGCGCACCTGGCCATCGTCGTCGAGGTCGGGCTGGAAGTTGCCATGCACGTAATTGCGGCCCGGCCCGGCAAACAACTCGCCTTCGTACACCGCAGGCTGGCCGGCGAGTGCCTGGTCGAGGCAGGTGCCGGCCTTCTGCAGGCTCTGCTCATCGATCACTTCATCGACGCGGCGGCCCACCATGTGCGCGGGATCAATGCCGATCCAGGCCTTGTGCGTGGCGTTGACGAAGCGGAAACGCCGCTGGCAGTCGATATAGGTGATCAGCGCCGGTGCGCCGTGCAGCACATGCTCAGCCCATGGGGCCTCGCCGCCGGCCGGGACGAACGTGCGATCGGTTGGTTGCACAGAGAATCGTCCGCCGGCGCTCCCCTGCGCCCATCGCCGCATCATGCGCCAAGTGACGACCGAATTGCAGGAGGCGGGCGATGCCTTTGCGACGAGCGGCGGCCCGCAGGACGACGAGCGGCGGGGGTCAGTGCAGCGGTTCGGAAGGCGCGCCCAGGCGGCCCTGGCCATCGAGCAGGATGCGCCCCAGGGCGTGCAGGTCCGGCGCGATGTCGTACTGGTCGGCAAGGGCGGACACCAGCGGCCCCAACGCCTTGGGATGCAGCGGATAACCATGGGCGAGCACGCGGGCCTGGCCGCCTTCGCCGCGCTGCGCCACGGTCACGGCCACCACGCCCAGCCCCGCCGCTTCGTGCGCATGGAGCGAAGGCGCGCCGTAGCGCGCATCGGCCGCGTCCAGAGTCTCGAGCAGGTAGCCGTGCGTCGGCGTCGCGCCGGGGAGCGCCAGCGGCAGATGATGCGCATCGAGCAGCGCCGCATACTGGCGCAGTTCGAACACGATGCCGGCCAGGTCGTGGGCGCGCTGCGCGACATCGTCACCCTGCGTGCCCAGCCATTCACTGGGAGACTGCACTTCCACGGTGCCTTCGTGGTAACGCAGCCCGAGGCCGCGCGCGCTCATCGTGGTTTCGTCGCGGTAAGGCGTGAGCAGGGCCGCTTCCAGCAGGCTCCACAGCGGGGCAAGGTTGACGTGCTCGTACTGCACGCAGGTCAGCGCGAGCAGATCATTGCGGCTGAGGTAGCGCGCGTGTTCCAGGCGCACGCCAAGCGTGCGCATCAGCCAGTCGGCCGTGCGCTCGCCGGCTTCGCCGCGGCCCACCAGTTCCACTTCAAGTCTCTCCGAGAGGGTTTCGGCCAGCGCCTCGGGCACAAGCAGCGACATCGGCAACAGGCGCATCGGGCCGTCGGCGAAGGCGGCTTCGGGTTCCAGCGGCTGTGCCGGCATGCGGCCTTCATGGGTGCCGAAAGCCACCACGTTTTCCAGGTGTCCACGCGGCACGCGGCGTGCCAGTTCATCCAGCGTGCCCCACACCGGGAAACCGGGCCGAAGCAATTCCACCGCATCGAACAGCGCACCAGCCAACGCCAGGCGCGCCTCGTCCACCTGAGGCACCAGCGTATGCAGGTCGGCCGCGACCAGTGCAGCGAGTTCGGCGGCCTCGTCGCGACTGAGCGTGCGGTGCGAAGGCGTATCGCCGGGCGACAGTTCCAGGGCCAGGACCACGGGCAGGGCGACGAGCGATTGTGCTTCCACGGATGACAAACCCGAACAGCGAAAGAACCGAATTCTAGCATTCGGGACTTTTGGGCTTCCGTGGCGCGGCAGGGCGGGTTAGCCTTGGGGACTCGGCTTGTCTGGACTCGTCCCCACCATGGAAAACACGCTCAAGCGCGTCGGTGTGATCGGCGGCGTACGCATTCCGTTCTGCCGCAACAACACCGCCTACGCCGACGTCGGCAATTTCGGCATGTCGGTGAAGGTGCTTGGGTCGCTGGTGGAGCGTTACGGGCTGCACGGCCAGGAACTGGGCGAAGTGGCCATGGGTGCGGTGATCAAGCACTCGTCCGAATGGAACCTGGCCCGCGAAGCCGTGCTGTCCTCCGGCCTGGCGCCCACCACGCCCGCCATCACCACGGCGCGCGCCTGCGGCACCTCGCTGGACAACGCCATCATCGTCGCCAACAAGATCGCCACCGGGCAGATCGAGGCGGGCATCGCCGGCGGCTCGGACACCACCAGCGACGTGCCGATCGTGCTCGGCGAACGGCTGCGCAAGCGCCTGCTCGCCATCAACCGCGGCAAAACCTGGCAGGACAAACTGCGCGCCGCGACCCAGGGTTTTTCCTTCCGCGAGTTCAAGCCGGCGTTTCCCGGCGTGGCCGAGCCGCGCACCGGCATGTCGATGGGCGACCACTGCGAAAAGATGGCCAAGGAGTGGCACATCAGCCGCCAGGGCCAGGACCAGCTCGCGCTGGACAGCCACCACAAGCTGGCTGCTGCGTATGAAGCGGGCTTCTTCGACGACCTCGTGGTGCCGTTCCGCGGTTTGAAACGCGACGGTTTCCTGCGTCCCGATTCCACCATGGAGAAGCTGGCCTCGCTGAAGCCGGCGTTCGACAAGAGCTCGGGCCACGGCACGCTCACCGCGGGCAACTCCACCGGCCTTTCGGATGGCGCGGCGGCGGTGCTGCTGGGCACGGAGGAATGGGCGGCCAAACGTGGTCTGAAAGTGCAGGCATGGTTCCGCGATGCCGAAGTGGCCGCGGTCGACTTCGTGCACGGCGAAGGCCTGCTGATGGCACCGACCGTGGCCGTGCCGCGCATGCTGGCGCGCAACGGCCTTACGTTGCAGGACTTCGATTTCTACGAGATTCACGAAGCCTTCGCCGCGCAGGTGCTGTGCACGCTGCGCGCGTGGGAGAGCGCGGATTACTGCAAGCATCGCCTGGGCCTCGACCAGCCGCTGGGCTCGATCGACCCGGCCAAGCTCAACGTACACGGCTCCAGCCTCGCGGTAGGCCATCCGTTCGCGGCCACCGGTGCGCGCATCGTCGCCACGCTGGCGAAGTTGCTGGAACAGAAGGGTTCGGGCCGCGGCCTGATCTCCATCTGCACCGCCGGCGGCATGGGCGTCACCGCCATCCTCGAGCGCTGAACGCGGCGGCACGCCGCCATCGCCGATGTTCCGTCTACGCACGACCACCAGCCTGAGCGTCTTGGCCTTGCTGGTGGGCATCGCTGGCACGGCATGGCTGAGCACGTTCACCGACGCCTGGAAAGGTCCGGCACCGACGTCGGCTTCGCATGCGGACAAGGTGCGTACCGTGTTGCGTCGTCACGCACGACCCGCGCATGTGCAAGCGGCAGCGCCCCTGCGCGATCCCGTCACGAACACGGCGGCGGTGCCCCGCGCCGAAGCGGCGCCGGCCCTGCCATCGTTGACGCCGATCGACATGCCGTCGTTGCCGGGCTCGCTGTTTGGGCGCACGGCGTCGGGCCACGGACGAGTGGTGTTGCGCTTGAGCGTTGGCGGTGACGGCCGCGCGCAGACCGCATCGGTGGCGCAATCCAGCGGTGATGCCGCGCTCGATGATCGCGCCGTGCGCATGGCGCTGGGCTGGCGCTTTGCGGTGCCGGCGGATCGTCCCGCCGGGCTCACCGGCCAGCTGGTGATGCGCTTCGACGAGTAGTCCCCACCAGTCCCCAACTACCGTTGCAAGAGCGCACCCTGTGCGCGACAGTCTTTTGCGTCGGTCTGCATGTTCGGCCTTCCGCAATGGAAGTCCGAAGCCTTGATTGTTGGTGATCGCTGCCTGGCTCGCCTGCCGCGGGCTTCCGGACCGCTGCGGCGGCCCGGGTCACTTTCTCTTGCTTGCCCAAGAGAAAGTAACCAAAGAGAAAGGCACCCCGCGTGGCGCTGTCCGGGCTGCGCCCGGCCAGTCCGTGAGGGGCGGCCGGGCTTTTCGACCGGGCTCCTGCCCGGACGAAAAGTGCCCGACGTCCTGTCGGGCACCCCTGCGGGGCCTGATCGTCCACCCCTCACCGCCACACAGGGGTAGGGTGACGGCTCGTGCCGCGGAGCGGCACATCGCGTCGGGGAGCTAAAAGCCGCTGTTCGCTATTTGTGTAGGAGCGCACCCAGTGCGCGACCACGGACCGGCAGGGTTGCCTCGGTCGGCGGTGGTCGTGATGACGCTCGGGCGAGGTACGTCGCCACGCTGCGGTCGCTCACAGGGTGCGCTCCTACAAAAAAGAAGCGGAGCGGCGCCGGGGCCGATCAAAGAATCCCCTTCACCCCTGAACCAAACGCCGTGATCAACCGTGTGTAGATCAACTTCGACGAGATCGCCACATCCGGAAAATCACCTACCGGCGTGTAGCAGCTGAAGAACGCGGGATCGGTCGGGCGCATCGGTGTGCAGCCGGCCTTGAGGTCGTAGCTGGTGGCGTAGCGGTAGGGCCACAGATCGAAGATCGGCAGGCTGGCGGAGACGTCGCCGATGGCCATGCTCAGACTGTTTTGCTGGCGCGGGCCGATCACCCAGGCGTTTTCCGGCTGCGTGTCGCGCAGGATGCTGTCGCGCAGTTCGCCGGCAAAGCGCGCGTCGTACACGATCACGCCGGCTTCGGTGTTGTAGTGGTCCGAACGCGGGTCGAAATTGTGCGAGCCCACCATGGCGAAGTCGTCATCCACCACGATCGACTTGGCGTGGAGGCCGAAGCGCCGGCCGGGCGTGGTCAGCGGTGCCGGCCGGTTGCGCCGCGCCTTGCCGTGGCTGCCCAGCAGGCCGCGCTCGGTGCCGATACGGCGCCGCGCCTGCTTGCCGTCGTGTGTCGCCACCGACGGCCCTTCGTCGTCGGCGGCTTCGGCATTGTCCTGGGCGGGGCCTGCCGCGTGCGGCTTCATCTCATAGATTTCGAAGCCGTAGTCCTTGAGGTAGTGCTTGCGATGCTTGTAGGAGATCGCATACACGGCGAACGCATCGGTGGATGCCAGCGAATTGGTCGAGACGATGATGCGTGGTGGCG
Source organism: Dyella jiangningensis (assembly GCA_000632805.1). Lineage (GTDB taxonomy): Bacteria > Pseudomonadota > Gammaproteobacteria > Xanthomonadales > Rhodanobacteraceae > Dyella > Dyella jiangningensis. Next base: position 4,522,020 of record CP007444.1, read on the forward strand.
ACGGGCTTTGCCTCAGACCGGCAAAGATCGCCTGGGCGCGTTCGCTCAGCACCAGATACGGCGTCTGCAATATGACTTCGTGCTGGGCGGCCCCGATCATGCGCATGACGTGCGCGGTGAATTCCTGCGCGCTGCGCTTGTCCGGCTGGGTGGTCTTGGCGGGCAGGTCGCTGAAATAGTCCACGCGACCGGTGCGCAGCGTCTGGCTCACCAGGGCTTCGTCGAGCCAATCGGCATCGTCGGACTCGTCCAGCACGCGCGCCACGCGTTGCGGATGCGCGTAGTGCGGTTGCGGCCAGTTCACCGGCGCGTTGGTGGCGAGGATGTCGTGGTTGACGTCGCGCAGGTGCGTCAGCGGTGTGGCGCGCTTGTGGTTCCAGAATGTTTCGAAGCTGGTGGCCATGGCGTGCGCCGCCGGTCCGCCGACCATGACGTCGCGGTCGACGTAATCGAAGTCGTCGTCCCAGTCGAAATACCGATCCTGGTAGTTGCGGCCGCCGGTGATGCCGATCGCATCATCCACCAGCAGCAGCTTGTTGTGCATGCGTTGGTTGAAGTGATGGAAGCAGCACACGATGCTCGCGCCAAACTCCGCGGCCGAGGTCTGCGCTTCCTGGAAGGTGGGGTTGTACAGGCGTACTTCGAGGTTGGCGTGCGCGTCGGCGAGGCGCTTCAGCAGCGCGGCATCGTTGAAGGAAAACAACTGGTCCGCGAGGATGCGCACCTTCACGCCGCGGCGCGCCGCCTTGAGCAGTTCGTCCAGCACCAGTTGGCCGGCGTCGTCCTGGTCCCAGATGTAGGTCTGCACGTCGATGCTGCGTTGCGCGCCACGGATCAGGTTGAGCCGCGCCACCATCGCCGCTTCGCTGTCGTTGAGCAGAGTGACCACGTGCACGGGTTGCGCGTCGGTGGAATCGGCCAGGGCTTCGCGCGCGGCATCGAGCAGTGGCGAATCGATGGCGCAATGGTCGGCGCGATCGCAATCGAGCTCGTGGTGCGTGGTGGCGGCGACCGCCGCATCCGCGCGACGGACGTGCGACGGCGACACAGCGCATCCCGGCATGACCAGGATCGCAGCGAGCAGGGAGGCAAGGGCGATCCAGCGCGGGTGCATGCCGGAATGATACGGGCTGCTGTCAGCGCCTGACGTAATCCAGGCTGATCGACATGCCCAGTTCCACCTTGTCCGACAACACGGTGTGGTGGGCGGTCATGCCGAAGTCGCTGCGCTGGATGGCGCCGCGCACGGCAATCACGCATTGCTGTGGTTCGTGCGGTGGACACGGCGAAGGCAGCAGTTCGAAATGCGCCGGTCGCGCGATGCCGCGCAGGGTGAGCGTCCCGTCGAGGTCGCCACCTTTTTCCAGCGTGTCCAGGGTGATCGGCTGGGACACGAAATGGATGGTGGGGTAGCGCTCGACGTCGAAGAACTCCGGCGCCAGTACCCAGCGACGAATGCGGTCGGACCCCATCTGGATGCTGTCCACGGTGATGCGCGCATCGACCACCGCGGTATCGCGTTGCGAGCTCAGGGTCACGTCACCGTCGATCTGCTCGAAGCGCCCGCTGATCTGGCTGAGCCAGAACAGCCGCACGCCGAAATCGGCGTGGGAACGCGCGGGATCGATACGGTAATCAGCGGCGTGGGCCGGCAGGATGGCCAGCAGAAGCAAGGCCAGCCCGCCGATGAAGCGCCGCATCAGGGAGACCAGAAGGCGTCCAGGCGGGCGTTGCCCGGCTCCAGCGCACCGTCGAGGTGCAGCACGGCCAGACCCGCGGGCGGCATGCCGCGGAATTCGTCCGAACGGCCCTCGACCAGCAAGGCCACCAGCCGCTCGATGCCCGGGTTGTGTCCCACCAGGACGACCGTGCCGGCATCGGCATGCTGATCCAGCAGCGCCAGCAGCTCGCCCGGCGTTGCCTCGTAGATGTCCTCGGCAAACTGCGGCTCCGGTGCATGCTTCATCGAAGCGAGCGCCAGCGATGCCGTGGCACGCGTGCGCTCGGACGGGGAGCACAGCACGCGGTCGGGCTTGACCCCGTGCGAAGCCAGCCATTTGCCCGCGGCCTTGGCCTCCTGTTCGCCACGCCCGCTCAGGCGCCGGCCCCGGTCGTCGCCTCCGGAAGAGGCCGGCTGGGCTTCGGCATGTCGCAACAGGATGAGTTCGTGCATGGACAGGGCTCCAAGATCGTGCCGCGCAGGCGGGGTCGAGCGCTTCAGTGCTGGCGCTTGATCCAGCGGAGGAGGTGTTTCCAATCCTCCTGATGGCTTCGGACGTTTTCCGAAGCGTAGTCAAAGATACCCTTGCCGAGTGCGGCGAGCAGCACATACGCCTGACTGTCTCTCAACTGCGCCACGAGTGGGAACGGCGCCTGTTCCGCCAATTGCGTCATCGCGTCCTGGCTTGCGTTGGTCCAGGGCTTGAGGCGATTGCCCACCAGGCCCACGGGTAGCTTGCCACGCTTGATGCGATTGATCTGTTTCAGATGGTTGAGGAAGTCGAACGTTGCGTCGAGGTCGAAGGTTGACGGCAAGACCGGCACCAGCAGCACATCGGCTTTTTCCAGGTACGGCTCGAGATCGCGCTCCTGGGACCCGGCCGGCGTATCGATCAGCACGCGCTGGGTGTCGGGCGGAAGTTTTTCCAGGGACCTGCGGTTGCCTTCCAGGGCCAGCACACCGGGCACGTTGTCCGGGCGCCGCGTGGCCCAGCGAAAGCCGGACTGCTGCCGGTCGGCGTCGACGATGGCCGTATGCTTGCCGTCCTGCGCCCAATGCGAAGCGAGCTGGGTGACCAGCGTGCTCTTGCCGCAACCGCCTTTGCTGCTTGCTACCAGAACCGTCAGCATGCTGCTGTCCCTGTGTTCAAGCCTGACCCAAGCCTACACGAACGCCGGGGCGGAGAGGGCAACGCTGAGCACGTATCGCTGTCGTCCCACGGGACCCGCTTCGCGTCATCACCCGCCCTGCCTGTTCGCAGACCACAGGGCCTTGTCGCATGCGGGGAGCAGCCATGGATGGCTGCGGCTTTGAGGCGCGAGGAAGACAGAGGGGCCGTCAGTCGAGCCAACGGGCCTGAGGCATGCGGACAGACGGGGTGGGCCCCCACCGATCGAAAATTCAAATGATGGGGTGATGTCCAGGCATCATGACGACGGCGATACGTGTTCAGTGTTGCCCTGGGCAAGCACCGCAATCACCCCTGCGGCTTGGCGGACTCCCAGTCGGCCGGCGCATCGACATTGATGTTGTAGTCGTGCAGCGCGGTGAGCATCAGGCTCATCTCCGTGCCACCGCTGCGGGCCAGCGACAGCAGGTGCTGCGCCAGCGCGGTGTCGCCCTCGGCGCGTGATGACAGCTGGGCGAAGCTCTGGACCTGCCACACCAGGTTGCGGCGCGCCCGGCGCGCACCGTCCTGCTGGGCCTGGTCGTCCGACAGTACTTCGCGAAGGTGCAGCCCCAGGGAACGACCCAGCGGGCTCGAACCCCATTCCAGGAGCTTGGCCAGCTTCAGGCAGTCGGCCTTCATGGCCTCGTGGTCCTTGTTCGCCTCGCAAAGCCGTGAGGTGGCCTGCAGGCCCGGCTGGGGCTGGGTCTCGGCCAGGCCGAACACCATCATCACCTGCACGCCCACCGCGCCCGTGGGCGAGAGCGGATTGATCACCGCCGGCGGCGGCGGCAGCAGCGTCACGGTGGTGGCCAGCGCCTTCAGGCTGACGCCGGTGTAGTCGTCGTAAACCTTGGCCGCGGCGGCCTTGCCGAGGTCTTCGCGGGCGGCGTCGAGCTTCTCGTTGCGCACGTCCTGGCCGAGCTTGAGCAGCCACACGGCCGCGTTGTCCGGCGCCTGGGCGACCAGTTTTTCCATTGCATCGGGGTTGGGGCAGGCGTCGGCCTTGGTGTCGCAGTCGCTCAATCGCACCCAGTTGATCTCGGGGCCGGCGCCGGGCGCGATGGTGGCGCGCTCGATCAGCGTGTGGAAGCTGTTGACGTCCGGCAGGTCGGTGAGCGGTCGGGCCAGCAGCGCGCCACCGAGCAGCGGGATGGGCATCGCCTGGGGCGCGATGACGCTGACCAGGTCCTTCTGGAACGCCAGCAGGGCCTGGCGGCGCGCGGCGATCTGCTGATCGTTGGCGACGGCCGATTTGGGCTTGGCCGGGGTCTTGGCGGCGAACGCCGGACCGGTCAGTGAGGCCAAAACGAGTCCGAGCACGAGCAGGCGCCGTCCAAGCATGGGTGTCATCCGTCCAAAACGAAGCGGCCAGCATACCGGTGAAGCATTAAGCTCGCCTGATCCACGGGACGGTGCGGCCGGGATAACGGTCCCTGGCTTGCTAGCATGGCCGCTTCGCGACGCCCCGGGATGGTCCGCCCCATCCCGCGCAACAGGAGACACGCAGTGAACGATATTTCCTTCTTGGCCGACGGTCGGGCGGCCCCCTGGTTCGTGGGCTGGGGCACCCTGGCCCTGATCAACGCCGGACTCGCCCAGGGCAAGAACCGCAGCGGCCTGGTGTGGTTCCTGCTGTCCCTGCTGTTCGGGCCGATCGCCACGCTGGTGCTGGTGTTGCTGCCCAAGACGCGACAGACGCTGTTCTGAAAAGAAAAACCCGCCGCCGTCACCGGCAGCGGGTTCGTTCGCGAGGCGGGAGCTTTATTCGCCGAGCGCTTCGCGCATGAATTCCGGCTGCGCCAGTGCGCCCTTGTGCACATCGGCGTTGTAGTAGCGGGTCGGGAAGTTCTTGCTGATCGCGCCACGCTCGCGGAAACCGGCCAGGTCGCCGCCCTTGCGCGCCATGGTGCAGCTCCACCAGCCGGTGGGGTAGCACGGCTGCGGGAACGGCAGGGTCTTCACCGCGCTGAAGCCGGCGGTGCGCATGGCCGAACGCATGGACTTGATGAGTTCCATGTGCGCGATCGGCGACTCCGACTGCTGTACCAGGATGCCGCCGTGGCGCAGGGCCTTGAAGCAGCTGGCGTAGAACGCGGCGTTGAACAGGCCTTCGGCCGGGCCGACCGGGTCAGTCGAGTCGACGATGATCAGGTCCAGCGATTCGGGCTCGGCTTCGGCCATGTACTTGATGCCGTCGATGAAGAGCAGCTCGGCGCGCGGATCGTTGTTGGACTCGCACAGCTCGGGGAAGTACTGCTCGGCGAGGCGCGTCACGCGCTCATCGATCTCCACCTGCGCGGCGTGCTCCACTTCCTCGTGCTTGAGCACTTCACGCAGCGTCCCGCAATCGCCGCCGCCGATGATCACCACGCGCTTGGCGCGCGCATGGGTGAACAGCGCCGGGTGGGTCATCATCTCGTGATAGAGGAAGTTGTCGCGGCTGGTCAGCATCACGCAGCCGTCGATCACCATCAGGTTGCCCCAATCGGTGGTCTGGTAGATCTCGATGGTCTGGAACGGCGTTTTCTCGGCGTGCAGCAGCTTCTCAACGCGGTAGCCAATGGAGGAGCCGGAAGCCTGATGGGCTTCGGTGAACCAGCTGGGGTGCTGCGACATGGGGGCGTTCCTGACGATCGATGGGTTCAAAGAGCGGGAATTGTAGCCGAACCGGCGCCATCTTCCCGTTTTCGTTGAGGAACGCCGCCGGCACATTGTCACAAGACGCCGTTACAATAGCCGTCCGGACCGCCGCGACTCGCGGCCACAGGTCCGCCAGGTCAGCCCGGCCCCGCGGCGTGCGAGGCTTCCGGCCGGCTGACTTTGTTTCGTCAAGGCTCGCCGCTGCGACGACATGTAAAGGGTGTTTCACGCCCGTTATTGAAGGAACCCTCCATGTCGAAGCACTGGAACATCGACGCTGCCCGCCATACCTATGCCGTCCCGCACTGGGGCGACGGCTACGTCGACGTGAACGCTGACGGTCATATCGTGATGCGCCCCAAGGGCGCCACCGGCCCGGCGCTGTCGCTGCCGGTCATCGTGGATCGCGCACGCGCCGAAGGCCTGCGCCTGCCGCTGCTTGTACGTTTCCCGGACATCCTGGCCGACCGTTTGAAGCGCCTGCAGGGCGCGTTTGCCAAGGCCATCGGCGAGTGGAATTACATGGGCGGCTATACGGCCGTCTATCCGATCAAGGTGAACCAGCAGCGCGGCGTCGCCGGTGAACTCGTGGCCGCGGGCGAGCATGGTTTCGGCCTCGAAGCCGGTTCCAAGCCGGAACTCATGGCCGTGCTCGCCATGGCGCGGCCCGGCAGCATCGTCATCTGCAACGGCTACAAGGACCGCGAATACATCCGCCTCGCGCTGATCGGCCTCAAGCTCGGCCTGCGCGTGCACATCGTGATCGAGAAGCTGTCCGAGCTCGACCACGTGTTCACCGAAGCGAAGGCGCTGAACGTCGAGCCGCTGCTCGGCGTGCGCGTGCGCCTGGCCTCCATCGGCGCCGGCAAGTGGCAGAACACCGGTGGCGACAAGGGCAAGTTCGGCCTCTCGCCCAGCCAGGTGCTCACGCTGGTGGAGCGCCTGGAGCAGGCGGGCCTCAAGCACACGTTGAAGCTGCAGCACTTCCACATGGGCTCGCAGATTTCCAACGTGCGCGATATCGCCAACGGCATGCGCGAAGCCACGCGTTACTTCGTGGAACTCAAGCGCATGGGCGTGCCGCTCGACATCGTCGACGTCGGTGGCGGCCTGGGCGTGGACTATGAGGGCTCGCGTTCGCGCAGCCACAACTCCATCAACTACTCGATCGAGCAGTACGCAGCGACCATCGTGCAGTCGCTGGCCGAAGCGGTAGCGGAAGAAAACCTGCCCGCGCCGCACATCATCACCGAAGCCGGTCGTGCGATGACCGCGCATCACGCGGTCATGGTGGTGAACGTGACCGAAGTGGAGCCCGTACCCGCCGGCAACATCCCGGCACCGCACGAGCACGAGCCGGCGGTGCTGCGCCGGCTGCGCGAAACCTGGGACGAACTCGACCAGCGCCCGGCGTTGGAACTGTTCCACGAGGCGCAGCATCACGCGGCCGAAGGCCAGGCGCTGTACGCGCTGGGCCAGCTCAACCTCGAGGATCGCGCGCGCCTGGACGACATGTATTACGCCATCGCCAACGCGGTTCGTACGCGCCTGCTGCCGGCCGAGCGCTCGCATCGGCAGGCGCTGGATGAGCTGGACGAGAAACTGGTGGACAAGTACTTCGTCAATTTCTCGGTGTTCGAGTCGGTGCCGGACATCTGGGCGATCGACCAGATCTTCCCGATCGCGCCGATCGCGCGCCTCGACGAGGAGCCGACGCGCCGTGGCGTGATCGTCGACCTCACTTGCGACTCCGACGGCCGCATCGACGACTACGTCGACGCCGAAGGCGTGGACGTCAGTCTGCCGCTGCACGCTTTGAAGGAAGACGAGAGCTATCGCCTCGGCATCTTCATGGTCGGCGCCTACCAGGAGACGCTGGGCGACATCCACAACCTGTTCGGCGACACCGACGCGGTCAACGTACGCGTCGACGGCGATTCGTATGTTTTCGCGCACAAGCGCCGCGGCGACACGACGGACCTCATGCTCGATTACGTCGGGTACGACCTGGAAGCCCTGCGCCGCAGCTATCGCGACCGCATCGCGGCGGCGGGCGTGGAAGGCGCGGCGGCAGAGCAGTTGTTCGTCACGTTGAACGAAGGGCTGACGGGCTATACGTACCTGTCCGAAGGCGCGCGCTGAGCGTTTCGTTCCCGTCACCTCGGTTGATGCCGAAGTGACGGAGTGGACATCGATACCTCAAGTTGTCCATTCGTCGCATGGATGCGTGCCTACAAGCTGTGCCAGCCTGTCCGTCCCATGGACAGGCTGCTCAACACACAACCTGATTCCGTTTCTGCTTTCCCCGTTCCCCATCGACAGGAGTGGTTATGGCAAGTCTCGACGGCAAGGTGGCACTCATCACAGGCGCAGCCAGCGGCCTGGGCAAGGCGATCGCCGACCTTTATGCCAGGAACGGCGCGGCGGTGGCCATCGCCGACATTAACCAGCAAGCAGCCGATGCTGCCGCGGCCGAGATCAACGCGGCGGGCGGCAAGGCCATCGGCGTCGCGATGGACGTGACGGATGAAGCGGCGGTCGATGCGGGCACCGACAAGGTGGTCGCCGAGTTTGGCCATCTCGACATCCTCATTTCCAACGCCGGCATCCAGATCATCAATCCTATCGACCAGTTCTCGTATGCGGACTGGAAGAAGATGCTGGCCATCCATCTCGACGGTGGCTTCCTCACCACGCGCGCCGCACTCAAGCACATGTACAAGGGCGATCGCGGCGGCATCGTCATCTACATGGGTTCGGTGCATTCGCACGAGGCGTCCAAACTCAAGTCCGCCTACGTGGCCGCCAAGCACGGTCTGCTCGGCCTGGCGCGCACGCTGGCGAAGGAAGGCGCCGCGCACAACGTGCGTTCGCATGTGATCTGTCCGGGTTTCGTGCGCACGCCGCTGGTCGAGAAGCAGATTCCCGAGCAGGCCAAGGAACTGAAGATCACCGAAGATGAAGTGATCAAGAACGTGATGCTCAAGGACACCGTCGACGGCGTGTTCACCACCGTGGACGACATCGCGCAGACGGCGTTGTACCTCGCCACGTTCCCCTCGGCGGCGCTGACCGGCCAGTCGATCGTGGTCAGCCACGGCTGGTACATGCAGTAAGCAGGCATGGACGTCGCCAAGCACATGCCCGCGCCGGACGACTTCGCCAAGGCGATCAAGCGCGATTACCGCACCGTCGCGCTGGTGCTCCAGGGCGGCGGCGCGCTCGGCGCTTACCAGGCTGGTGTGTTCGAGGCGCTGGACAGTGCCGGCATCCATCCGAACTGGATTGCCGGCATCTCCATCGGCGCGCTCAACGCGGCGGTGATCGCCGGCAATCCGCCGAAACATCGCGTGGAGCGCCTGCGCGAGTTCTGGCAGACCATCTGCCGTCCGCCGTTGTTGCCGACGTGGCCCACGCCACCGCTCGATCCCGGCGCGTGGGAACTTCCCTGGTTGAACGGCTTGAGCGGCTGGTCAGCGCTGCGCGCGCTGGTGGAAGGGCAACCCGGCTTCTTCGTGCCGCGACCGTTTCCGCTACTGCCATGGCGCGCTTCGCCGACCACGGCGAGCTGGTACGACACCTCGCCATTGAAGGCCACGCTGGAACGGCTGGTCGACTTCGACCGCATCAACCACAAGACCGCCATGCGCGTGTCGGTGGGTGCGGTGAACATCCGCACCGGCAACTTCGCCTATTTCGACAACACCGAAGGCGAATTGCGTGTGGAGCACTTCATGGCGTCCGGTTCGCTGCCGCCCGGCTTCCCCGCCACCGAGATCGATGGCGAGTTCTACTGGGATGGCGGCATGGTTTCCAACACGCCGCTGTACAAGGTGCTGTCCGATGCTTCGTGTCGCGACGCGCTGATTTTCCAGGTCGACCTGTGGAGTGCGCGTGGCGAGGTGCCGCGCGATCTCGCCGAAGTGACGGCGCGCGCCAAGGACATCCAGTATTCCAGTCGTACTCGACTCATCACCGAATTCATGGGCATGCGCCAGAAGCAACAGCGCCTGCTGCAGGAACTGATGGCGCTGGTGCCGGAAGACCAGCGCCACGATCCCGCCTATCGCCGCGCCGAGGTCTACGCCGGCGGCTCGCTGGTCAACCTGTTCCACCTGATTTACCGCAACAAGCCGTACGAAGGGCACTACAAGGATTACGAATTCAGCTTCGGCAGCATGCAGCAGCATTGGCACAGTGGCATGGACGACATGCAGTGCACGTTGCGCGAGCCGCAGTGGTTCGCGCGGCCGGACGCCGAACATCCCTTCGTCACCCACGACGTCCACTGTGAAGATTGATGGGAGGTCAGGACCTCCCTAGGAAACTCTATGACACTCAAGGCAGCATTCATCGGACTCGGCGCCATGGGCACGCCGATGGCCGGCCATCTCAAGGCCCACGGCCTGCTCCAAGCCGTCTCCAGCCGCACCCAGGCCAACGCCGATGCGGTGGCGAAGGATCTCGGCGTCGCGGCGCCCTCGCTGGCGGACATCGCCGCGCAGTGCGACGTGATCGCGTTGTGCGTCACCGCCGATGCCGATGTGCTCGGCCTGGTCGATGCGCTCGTGCCGCATCTCAAGCCGGGCACCATCGTGATCGACCATTCCACCGTGGCACCCGACACCGCCAAGCAGGCCGCAGCCAAACTGGCGCCGACCGGCGCGCACTTCCTCGATGCGCCGGTATCGGGCGGTGTGGAGGGAGCGAAGAACGGCAAGCTCTCGGTGATGGTGGGCGGTGACGCCGCCGTACTGGAGCGCGCGCGTCCGGTGCTGGAAGCCTATGCGCTGCGCATCACGCATCTCGGTGATGTCGGTGCCGGCCAGGCCACCAAGGCGGTGAACCAGGTGCTGGTGGCGGGCATTGCGCAGGGCGTGTGCGAAGGCCTCGCGCTCGGCGAGGCCTTGGGCCTGGACCCGGAACGCCTGCTGCCCACGCTGGGTGCTGGCGCGGCGGGCAACTGGTTCCTGGAAAAGCGTGGCAGCACCATGCTGCGCAACGAGTTCAGCGTGGGCTTCAAGCTCGGCCTGCTGCACAAGGACCTGGGCATCGTGCGTCGCATTGCCGAAAGCGCCGGCACCAACCGCAGCGTGATCGAGCGCTCGCTGGCCGATTATGCGGAGCTGATGAGCCAGGGTTATGGCGACGACGATATCTCGGCGTTGATTAGGTTGAAGCGCAAGGGTTGAAGCGTTGTTTCTCTTGTGGGAGCGCACCCTGTGCGCGACCGCGGAGATGCGGTGTTGCGCTCCGCTTGCTTGTCGCGCACAGGGTGCGCTCCCACAAATGTTCTGGCATAAAAAAGGCCGCGACATGCGCGGCCTTTTTCTTGGGCTCGGTAAGGCGAAAGCTTACTTGCCTTCCTTCAACGCAATCGCATTGATGCCGGCCGACGCCAGGCGCTGCTTGGCCGATTCCAGTTCGGTGGCCGAATGGAACGGGCCCAGGCGCACGCGGTTGTAGGTCTGGCCGTTGACGTTGACCGGCGCGACGTTGGCGACGAAACCCTGCATGGCCAGCTTGGCCTTCAACGTCTCCGCATCGGACGCGCTCGGGAACGCGCCCACCTGCAGCAGGTAGCCGCTGCCGGTGGAGGCGGTGTTGGCGGTCGGTGCCGCGGCCGGCGCGGCATGCACGGCCGATTCCGGCGCGGGCGTGATCGCTTCCGAGACCGCAGCCGGTGCCGGCTTCGACGCCGCCTGCTGCTGTTGCTGGGCTGCGGCGGCCTGCGCTGCCTGCTGGGCGGCCTGCTGCTTCTGCTGCTGCTCGGCCTTGGCCTGCGCACTGATCACCGCATCGGGAATGCGTACTTCCTTCTCCGACAGCACGGAATAGAAGTCGTACTGCGGCTTCTTCGGAGCCGGCGCTGTGTCGTTCGCCGAGGTGGTTTCGTTGCCGGCCGCGCCCGCATCGCTGCCGCGCTGCGCGGTGGCCTGCGCGTTCGGCTGCGGGCCGTCGTTGCCGCGGGGCGCCATCGGCAGGTGTCCGCGCATGGCGAACATCAGCAGGGCGCCGACCAGGATGCCGATGACGGCCCAGCCCCAACCCGGCATGCCGCCGCTGTTGTTGCGGACGGCCTGTCGGCCTTTGCCCTTGCGTGCTGCCATTTACATGCTCTCCGGGGCGCTGAGGCCCAGCAAATCAAGACCGTTCTTCAGAACCTGGCGCGTCGCCACGATGAGTGCGAGTCGCGCGTCGCGCAGGTTTGCATCGTCCACCAGGAACTGGTGCGAGTTGTAGTAGGTGTGGAACGCATTCGCCAACTCGCGCAGCCAGGTGGCGACCAGGTGCGGCTCAAGATTGGCCGCCGCGGTCTCAACCAGCTCGGGATACTTGGAAAGCTCGGTCAACAGGATCTGCTCGTGCTCGTTGTCCAGGCGCGCCAGGTGGGCCAGGCCATTGTGCAGATCGAAGGTGAACCCTTTCTCGCCAGCCTGGCGCAGCACGCTGCAGACGCGAGCATGGGCGTACTGGATGTAGTAGACCGGGTTGTCGTTGCTCTGCGAGCGGGCCAGGTCGATGTCGAACACCAGCTGCGAGTCGCCCTTGCGGGCGATCAGGAAGTAACGCGTGGCGTCGCGGCCTACTTCGTCGATCAGGTCGCGGAGGGTCACGTAGCTGCCGGCGCGCTTGGAGATCTTCACCTCTTCGCCGCCGCGCATCACCGTCACCATCTGGTGCAGCACGTATTCCGGCCAGCCCTTGGGGATGCCGCAGTCCAGCGCCTGCAGGCCGGCCTTCACGCGGGCCAGGCTGCCGTGGTGGTCCGAACCCAGCTCGGTGATAGCGCGCACGTAGCCGCGCTGCCACTTGCTGCGGTGGTAGGCCACGTCCGGCACGAAGTAGGTGTAGGTGCCGTCGGACTTGCGCATCACGCGGTCCTTGTCGTCACCGAAATCGGTGGAGCGCAGCCACAGCGCGCCGCCTTCCTCGTAGGTATGGCCGTGGGCGACCAGTTCGCGCACGGTCTCGTCCACCTTGCCGTCGGTGTACAGCGAGGATTCCAGGAAATAGGTGTCGAAGCGGACGCCGAACGCCTGCAGGTCCAGGTTCTGCTCGCGGCGCAGGCTGGCCACCGCGAAATGGCGGATGGCTTCGAGATCGTCGACGTTCTTCGCGCCGGTGACGATTTCGCCGTCCGCTTCCACCGATTCGCCGGCCATGTAGGCTCGGGCGACCTCGGCGATGTAGTCGCCGCGGTAGCCATCTTCCGGCCAGCCCTCGGCGCCCGGCGCCAGGCCGCGCGCACGCGCCTGCACCGAGATGGCGAGATTGTTGATCTGCACGCCGGCGTCGTTGTAGTAGAACTCGCGCTTGACGCTCCAGCCGGTGGCGTCGAGCAGGCGGCTCAGGCAGTCGCCGATGGCCGCGGCGCGGCCGTGGCCCACATGCAGCGGGCCGGTCGGGTTGGCCGAGACGTATTCGACGCCGGCCGTCACGCCCTTGCCGCTCTGGCTGCGGCCGTAGGCATCGCCCTCGGCCATGATGCGGCGCACTTCGTCGTGGTAGGCCGCCGGTGCCAGGAAGAAGTTGATGAAGCCCGGGCCGGCGATCTCCACCTTGGCCACCAGGGTGTTGGCGGGCAGGGCGGCGACGAGCTTGTCGGCCAGGTCGCGAGGCTTGGCGCGGGCCGGCTTGGCCAGCAGCATGGCCGCGTTGGTGGCGAAGTCGCCGTGGTCGCGGTTGCGCGCGCGTTCGATCACGAAGCTCGGCACGTCGAGGTCGGCGGGCAGGGTGGAGTCGTTCTGCAGGGTACGAAGCGCCTGCAGCAGCAGTTCGCGCAGCTGTTCTTTCACGGCGATGGTCTGGCGACGATGGAACCGTCAATCCTATCAGACCAGCGCCCGCCAAGCCCCTTCGCGGCGGGCTTTTAGGCGTGCTGCGTTGCGGGGGAGAAATCTGTGGATAACTCTGTGGGGAATCGCTGACACGGCAGCCACCGTCATGCAGCTTTTCCCATGGAAATGCAGATGTAATGAAAAATAGTGTTTAGATTCAGTAGATTGAAATGCACATGTGAGGACGTTGGCAGCAATGGGGCGGAAAGTGCCGTCTCAGACCAAATGTGCATAAGTCGCGGGACGACACGCGCAGTCAGGCGGCGATGTCAAGGCCCGCGTCCACGTCATGCCCCTGTCATGCGGCACTGCCACACTCTCCTTCGTCCCCCGGCACCTCCCCGCCGGATCGGACGGGAGACCGCCGTGCTCCTTCTCTCCCCACAAACGGCCAAACGGCGCGGACCTCCCCCCGCGCCGTTGCTTTTTCAGCGTCCGGCTTCCGCTTCCGACGGCGGGCGCCCACCGGGCCCGTCAAATCCAGCCCAGCGCCGCCATCGACGTCGGCGTGCCTTGGCCAATCACGAGATGGTCGAGCACGCGCACGCCGATCAGTTGCAGGGCTTCCTTGAGTTCGCGGGTGATGGCCCGGTCGGCCGCGCTGGGCTCGGCGACACCGGATGGGTGGTTATGCGCAAAGATCACGGCGGACGCGTTGTGCTTCAGGCAAGCGCGCACCACCTCGCGCGGATGCACGCTGGCGCCGTCGACGGTGCCGCGGAACAGTTCCTCGAACGCCAGCACGCGATGCCGGTTGTCGAGAAACAGGCAGCCAAATACCTCGTAGGGAAGGTGGCGCAGCTGGGCGCTGAGGTAGTCGCCAGTGTCGCGCGGGTTGCCGAGCGCGGGCCGCTGGGCCAACTGCTCGGACAGCGAGCGCCGGGCCAGCTCCAGCGCGGCGATGAGCCGGGCGCGCTTGGCCGGCCCGATGCCGCGCAGGCGCAGCGCGGCGCTGTGCGGATCGGCAAGCAGCGCACCGAGATGGCCGGCGGCGGCGAGCAGTTCGCGGCCCAGCGCAATCGCGTCCTTGCCCGGCAGGCCGCTGCCCAGCAGCACGGCGATCAGTTCCGCGTCCGACAGCGCGCCGCAGCCGCGGGCCAGCAGCTTCTCGCGGGGACGTTCGAGTTCGGGCCATTCGCGAATGCTCATGTCCCTCAGGCTGACGGTGCGATGGATGGCTGCCCATCGGACATTCGCCTCATTGGGCGTCAGCCGACGCGCCAGCCGCTGGAAAGCGGAGGGATGGCTACGATGAAGCGGGAAGCCGCGCGGCGAATTCTGCCGAGACCCAGTCGATGAATACGCGCACTCGCGGCGAGAGCTGGCGGTTCTGGGGGTAGAGCACGTATACGGGCGAGGGTGACGGCGGATACCCCGCCAGCACCTCGACCAGGGTTCCGCTGGCGAGATCATCCCGCACGCGGTAGCGCGGCACTTGGATCAGGCCCATTCCCAGCCGGGCGAGGGCGATGTACGTCTCCGCGCCCGCCACGCTGACGGTTTGGGGCAACGCCAGTTGCCGCAGCGTGCCTTCGACCTGGAATTCCAGCGGAATCACACTGCCCGAGGCGGACGAGACGAAGCCGATCATGGTGTGTGCCTTCAGGTCGTCCAGCGATGCAGGTGTGCCACAGCGTTCCATGTAGGCGGGGCTGGCGTAGGTTCCCTCCTCCAACAGGGCGATCTGGCGACCGATCATGCTGCTGTCGGTGGGTTTGCCCACGCGCAGCACGCAGTCGACCCCTTCGCGGACGAGGTCCACGTAGCGATCGCCCTCGCCGATGCGCAGCTGGATGCCGGGATAGCGCGCGAGAAATCCGGGCAGTCCGGGCAAGACGAAATGACGGGCCAGCGTGCCATGCACATCCACGCGCAGAAGGCCGCTGGGCTTGGCGCCGGTAAACGCCGCTTCCGCCTCCTCGATCTCGGCGAGGATCGCCAGGCACCGCTGGTAATACGCCTCGCCGTCCAGCGTCGGGCGCACCTGGCGCGTCGTACGTTCGAGCAGGCGCACACCGAGCCGGGCCTCCAGCTTCTTCACCACCTCGGTGACGGTGGAGCGCGGCAGTTCGAGGTCCTGCGCGGCCAGCGTGAAGCTTCGCCGCTCCACGATCCTGGCAAACAGCCGCATGGCGTCGACTTTGTCCACGACGTTGTTCCCTATATCCGAATGATGTTGGCAAGCTTGAGCAGATTATCCGGAAGAAGCAAAAGGCCATCCTTTGCCCACGCCGGCACCCGGCCGGCTCTTCCAAAGGATATTTCCCATGACTGCCCACACTTCCAAGGTCGCCATCGTCACCGGCGCTTCCCGCGGCATCGGCGCCGCCGTCGCCGAACGCCTCGCCCGCGATGGCTTTACCGTCGTCATCAACTACGCCGGCGACGCCGCCTCGGCCGAGGCGCTGGCGCACAAGATCGAAGCGGCTGGCGGCCACGCGCTGACGGCCCAGGCGGACGTGGCCGACCCCGCCGCCGTGCGCCGCATGTTCGATGCGGCCGAAACGGCCTTCGGTGGCGTCGACGTGCTGGTCAACAACGCCGGCATCATGCAGCTGGCGCCGGTGGCCGACACCGATGACGACCTGTTCGACCGCACTATCGCCATCAACTTGAAAGGCAGCTTCAATGCCATGCGCGAAGCGGGCAAGCGCATGCGCGACGGTGGCCGCATCATCAATTTCTCCACCAGCATCGTCGGCACCCTGTTGCCTACGTACGGCGTCTACGCCGCCACCAAGGCAGCCGTGGAGGCGATGACCCACATCATGTCGAAGGAGCTGCGCGGCCGCTCGATCACGGTGAATGCCGTGGCACCGGGTCCGACCGCCACCGACCTGTTCCTCAAGGGCAAGACGCCGGAGCTGATCGATCACCTGGCAAAGATGGCACCCCTCGAGCGGCTGGGCTTGCCCGACGACATCGCCAACGTCGTGTCCTTCCTCGCCGGCACCGATGGCGGCTGGATCAACGGCCAGGTGCTGCGCGCCAACGGCGGCATGGTCTGAATCGACAACCTCTTTTCTCGCATTCAAAAGCGCTTCGCCGCCAGAGGCGAAGCCTTCGGAGATTTCCATGAAGAACATCATCGTGATTACCGGCGCGTCGAGCGGCTTTGGTTTGATGACGGCGCGCGCCCTCGCCCGGGCAGGCCATGCGGTTTACGCCGGGATGCGTGAAACGACAGGGCGCAACGCGCCGCGCGTCGCCGAGATGCGGCAGTACGCGAGCGAGCAGGGTGTCGACCTGCGCGCCATCGAGATGGACGTGGCCTCTCAGGCATCGGTGGATGCCGCCATCGCGCGGATCATCGCGGAGCAGGGCCGACTCGACGTGGTGGTGCATAACGCGGGGCATATGTCCTACGGACCGGCCGAGGCGTTTACACCCGAGCAGTTCGCCGCGCTGTACGACGTCAACGTGCTGAGCACGCAGCGCGTGAATCGCGCCGCGCTGCCCCAGCTGCGCAAGCAGGGCCGTGGACTGTTGGTGTGGGTTTCTTCCAGCAGCACGCGTGGCGGCACGCCGCCGTATCTCGCGCCGTACTTTGCCGCCAAGGCAGGCATGGATGCGCTGGCGGTGAGCTATGCGGGCGAACTGGCGCGTTGGGGCATCGAGACTTCCATCGTGGTACCGGGCGCGTTCACCCAGGGCACCAATCATTTCGCGCATGCCGGCGCGCCGGCCGATGAAGCGATTGCGAAAGCCTATGCCGAGGGCCCGACTGCCGACCTCAGCGAGGTCGCCTTCAAGGGCCTGGCCGCGCTGGAACCCGCGGATGCCGATCCGCAATCGGTCGCCGACGCCATCGTTGCCGTGGTCGACGCGCCCTTCGGCAAGCGGCCGTTCCGCCTGCACGTCGACCCTTCGCAGGATGGCGCCGAAATCGTCAACAGCATGGCCGACCGCGTGCGCGCGGAACTGCTGCGGCGCATTGGGCTGGAGGACATTCTTCATCCGCGCGCGGTGTCCTGAACGCGCCGATGAAAGCCCCTCTCCCTTTGGGAGAGGGGTTGGGGAGAGGGTGCGGGGCTTGCGCGAACTTCCGTGGTTCGCTTCGACCGCACCCTCATCCGGCTACGATCGAAGGGAGTCCCCGTGGGACCGCCACCTTCTCCCAAGGGAAGAAGGGTTTCACGTACTGGTCCGCGCGCGCTTGTCACCGAGCCGGCCTGACGATTCCGGTAAGCTAACGGCCATAACGTTTGTCAGGCCCACACCATGAGTCTTGCCCAACGCCGCATCCTGCTGGGCGTATCCGGTGGCATTGCCGCCTACAAGTCCTGCGAACTGGTCCGCCGCCTGCGCGATCTCGGTGCCGAGGTGCGCGTGGTGATGACCGAAGGTGCCACGCATTTCGTCAGCGCGACCACGTTCCAGGCCTTGTCCGGCCAGCCGGTCCGGATCAGCCTGTGGGATGCGGAAGCCGAAGCGGCGATGGGGCATATCGAACTGGCGCGCTGGGCCGAGCGCATCCTGATCGCCCCGGCCAGTGCCGATCTCATCGCGCAGCTGGCTCACGGCTTCGCCAACGACCTGCTCACCACCGTGTGTCTCGCCAGCGCCGCACCGTTGTACGTGGCGCCGGCGATGAACCAGCAGATGTGGGCGCACGCGGCCGTGCAGGCCAACGTCGATACGCTGCGCCAGCGCGGTGTTCACCTGCTCGGTCCCGCCTCCGGCGACCAGGCGTGTGGTGACATCGGTTCGGGTCGCATGCTGGAACCGCTTGAACTGCGTGAGGCGATCGTGGCGTCGTTCGGCAATGCCGTGCTGCGTGGGCGCAAGGTGGTGGTGAGCGCGGGGCCGACCTATGAGGACATCGACCCGGTCCGTTTCATCGGCAACCGCAGTTCAGGCCGCATGGGTTTCGCCGTCGCCGAAGCCGCGGTGCAGGCCGGCGCGGAGGTGACACTCGTGGCCGGGCCGGTAAGTCTTGCCACGCCGCCGGGCGTCGTACGCCGCATCGACGTGCGCAGCGCGAACCAGATGCGCGATGCGGTGGTGGCCGCCACCGCGCATGCCGACATCTACATCGGCGCCGCGGCCGTGGGCGATTACCGCCCCGCCGAGGTGGCCGATCACAAGATCAAGAAGCGCGAC
The DNA here is from genome assembly GCA_000632805.1 of Dyella jiangningensis. Lineage (GTDB taxonomy): Bacteria > Pseudomonadota > Gammaproteobacteria > Xanthomonadales > Rhodanobacteraceae > Dyella > Dyella jiangningensis. Next base: position 4,540,495 of record CP007444.1, read on the forward strand.
GGCGCCGCGCTGGAGCTGAGCCTGGCCGAGAATCCGGACATCCTCGGCACCCTGGCCGCGCAAACCGTGCGCCCCTTCTTGGTCGGATTCGCCGCGGAAACGCATGATGTCGAGCGCTACGCCCGCGACAAGCTCGCGCGCAAAGGACTGGACATGATTGCCGCCAACCAGGTTGGCGGCGGCCTCGGCTTCGAGGCCGCCGACAACGCACTCACTCTCTATGGCCCGGATGGCGCCATCGAATTGCCGCGCGCCTCCAAGTCGGAACTGGCGCGCCAGCTGGTCGCGAAAATCGCCGAGCGTTACGTGGCGGTGCGCGGATGACGATCGATGTCGAGCTGAAGATCCTCGATCCGCGCCTGGGCGACACCATCGAATTGCCGCAAGCGGCGACCGCCGGCAGCGCGGGCATGGACCTGCGCGCCGCCATCGAGGCGCCCCTGACCCTGCAGCCGGGCGAAAGCGCGCTCGTGCCCAGTGGCATGGCCATCCACATCGGCGATCCGGGCTGGTGCGCGCTGATCGTGCCGCGCTCGGGCCTGGGGCATAAGCACGGCCTGGTCATGGGCAACCTAGTCGGCGTCATCGACGCGGACTACCAGGGGCCGCTGATGATCTCGTGCTGGAACCGCGGTACGCAGCCCTACACCATCGCGGTGGGCGACCGTATCGCCCAGCTGCTGCTGGTGCCGGTGGCGCAGGCGCGGCTGAAGGTAGTGAAAGAATTCGCGCCATCGCAGAGGGGCGAGGGCGGTTTTGGTTCGACCGGAGTCAACTAGTCACGCGCTACGGCGTGGGACCCGACAACCTGTGCGGGGACAGGGCATGGCGAAATTCATCAGCTTGGGCGGACAACCGCTGGCTGGATCGAAAGACTGGCGACGCCTGCTGCCGCTGGCGGCGGGCACCTTGCTGCTGCTGCTCGGCCTGGGCTGCCTGTGGCAGACCTGGCTGATTGCCAATGAGAACAGCGCCATCGAGCGTGTGCATGCGGCGCAGAAGCAGGCAGCCCAGGCCATCGCGGCGGAGGTCGCCGACGAGCGCGGTCACATCGAGGCGGCCGTCAAGGCATCCGATCCCGCCAGGTTGATGGCTGATCCGGCCCAGGGCGCAGCCGCGTTGCGCCAGCTCGTGCCGCAGGCGCAGGCGATCGAGATCTACAGCGGCGGCCTGGACGAAGTGCTGCACGCCAACTACCACCAGTTCGGTTACGGCAAGGCAGCGCAGCTCATGGCCGCGCAAACCGCCGAGGGCAGGCCGCTGGCCCAGACGGTGCCGGACAAGAGTGGCCGTCTGCTCGGCCTGGTGGTGCCGGTGGGGCGGCCCGATCATCCGCTGGGCTGGGTCTGGGCTGCGATGCCCTTTGCGCCGGTACAGGAGCGATTCCAATCCATCTCGCCGTTCAGTGGACGACTGGAGCTGCGTCAGGGCGACGATCGCGGCGACCTGCGGCTGCTCGCCAACGGCAGCCCCGCTGCCGAGCGCGAAGCATCGGGCTTGGCCATTCCGGAAACCACGCTCAGCGTGGTGGCCGCGCTGCCGCGCGCTTACATCGTGCTGCCGAAGGTCTGGCCGCTTACCGCGCTGTTTGGCCTGATATGCGTCGGCGGTGGCCTGTACCTGCTGTGGATGCGCAATCGCCTGGGCATCAGCCGCGCCGTGGAGGTTGATGAGCCAGTATTCGCGGATCTCATCGAGAATCCGCCCGAACCTGCGCCTTCCGCACCTGCCCGTCTCGCCGCGATCAAGGCGGCGGCCCCCGCGGTGCCGGCAACTATCGATCCGGCCATCTTCCGCACCTACGATGTGCGCGGCGTGGTCGGCAAGTCGCTCACCGTCGATGTGGCGCGGCTGCTCGGCCAGGCCATTGGCACGGTGATGCGGGAGAAGGGCCTGCACGAGATCGTGGTTGGCCGCGATGGCCGTACCTCGGGCCCCGAACTCGCCGCTGCGCTGGCCGAAGGCCTGCGCGTGGCGGGCATCGACGTGATCGACTTGGGCGCCGTGCCAACGCCGGTCGTGTATTTCGCCGCCTACCGATTCAATACCGGTTGTGGCGTGGCGGTCACCGGCAGCCACAATCCGCCGGAATACAACGGTTTCAAGATCGTGGTCGGGGGCGAAACCTTGTCCGAGGGCGCCATCCAGGATCTCTACCAGCGCATCACCTCCGACCAGCTCTCGCGTGGCGAAAAAGGCGGCCTGCGCCACGTGGACGTCATCCCCGACTATGTCGATCGCATCACCTCCGACGTGCAAGCGGAGCGTCGCCTCAAGGTCGTCATCGATGCCGGGAACGGCATCGCCGGCGCGGTGGCGCCGCAGGTGCTCGAGGGCATCGGTTGCGACGTGATCCCGCTGTATTGCGATGTCGATGGCAGCTTCCCCAACCACCATCCCGATCCGTCCGATCCGCACAACCTCGAAGACCTGATCTTCGCGGTGAAGCAGACCGGCGCCGATCTCGGCATCGCCTTCGACGGCGATGGGGACCGCCTGGGCGTGGTCACCAGAGATGGCGAGATCATCTTCCCCGATCGCACGCTGATGCTGTTCGCGCGCGACGTGCTGTCGCGCCAGCCGGGCGCCACCGTCATCTACGACGTGAAATGCACCGGGCATCTCAAGGGCGTGATCCTCGATGCGGGCGGCAGCCCGCTGATGTGGCGCACCGGCCATTCGCTGATGAAGGCGAAGATGCGTGAGACCGATGCGGAACTCGCCGGCGAGATGAGCGGCCACTTCTTCTTCAAGGAACGCTGGTACGGCTTCGACGACGGCATCTATGCCGGCGCCCGCCTGATGGAAATCCTGGCCGGTGATCTGGAAGAACGCACACCGGAAGAGATCTTCGCCACGTGCCCGAAGGGCGTGTCCACCCCCGAGCTGAAGGTGGAGATGCGCGAAGGCGAGCATTACCGCTTCATCGACGCCTTCCGCCAGAAGGCCGTGTTCGGCGAGGCCACGCTCACCACGATCGACGGCGTGCGCGCCGACTGGCCGGACGGTTGGGGTCTGGTGCGTCCATCGAACACCACGCCTTCCCTGGTATTGCGCTTCGATGCCGACAACGAGGCGGCGCTCAAGCGCATCCAGGGCCTGTTCCGCTCGCAGCTGCTGGCGATCGACCCCGCGTTGAAATTGCCATTCTGAAAGCAAAAGGCCTCGTTTCCGAGGCCTTTTCATTCCGGCGCCTGCTAGGCAGGGCGGCTTTACGGGCCCGAACGTTCCTTTTCCTTGGCCGCCTTCACGTCGCGATAGTGCTGCAGGTCGGTGGCGTTCTTCTTCTCCGCCGCCTCGCGCGCATTCAATTCCCGCTCCAGCGTGTCGCGCTGTTGCGTGACCACGTCGCGCTGCTTGGCGATGCTGTCGTTGAGGAACTTCGGCACCGGCTGCTTGGCGCGCTCCAGGTCGCCGGCACGCGTGAGCAGATCCGTCAGTGTCTTTTCCTGACTGCGCAGGTTGATGCGGGTGGTGCTGATCTGCTGTTCCAGGTTGTCCAGGCTCTGCTTCAGCGAGGTCGCATAGCCTTCCTCGGTGGGATAGGCGGCCAGCATCTGCGAGTCGACGCGGTCGCGTTCCTGTGCGGCGCGCCGCTCCGCAGCCTGCTGGTCGGCCACCTTCTGTGCCGCTGCGCGCTCTTCCGGATTGAGCTGGCGGTCGACGTGCTGCACCACCAGGCCGCGATCGTTGACCAGGTCGTAGCCGTACTTGAGCGCATCGGACGTCAGGCTGTCGCTGTAGTGCGGCAGCCCCGAGGCATCCTTCCAACGGTAGCGATAGCTGCTGGCTGAAGTCTTCTGTGCCTGCACCTGCGCGCCGGCGGTCAGCGCGAGGATCGCGATGACGAGTAGTGTTCTACGCATGAATTCCCCCTTGTGGGCGGAAGTATATCCAGCCGCATGGCGAGACCATGACGTTGCCATGGTCTCGCTGTCTCCAATGTGACCGGAGTCGCTGGCTATCGCTCAGGCATTCACACCGTACTGCTGGCGGTAAGCCACCAGCTTGGCGTGCTCGCCGGCGAGTTCGGGGCGCTCGCCCGCATAAGCCAGTACGTCGCCGAGGTTGGTGATGGCGATGACCGGAATGCCGAACTCGGCGGTGACTTCCTGTGCGGCGGACAGCGCGCCCTGGCCGCGTTCCTGGCGATCCAGCGCGATCAGCACGCCGGCCGGCGTGGCCCCCTGCGCGCGGATCAGAGCCAGCGATTCGCGCACGGCGGTGCCCGCGGTCATCACGTCATCCACGATCAGCACCCGACCCTTCAGTGGTGCGCCCACCAGGACGCCGCCTTCGCCGTGGTCCTTGGCCTCCTTGCGGTTGTAGGCCCACGGCAGGTCGCGACCGTGCCGGTCGGCCAAGGCAATGGCGGTCGCCGCCGCCAGCGCGATTCCCTTGTAGGCGGGGCCGAACAGCATGTCGACCTCGATGCCCGAGTTCACCACCGCCGCCGCATAGGCACGACCCAGCTGCGCGAGCGCCGCGCCGGAGTCGATGCGACCCATGTTGAAGAAGTATGGGCTCTGGCGGCCGGACTTCAGCGTGAAGTCGCCAAAACGCAGCACGTCGCGCTGCAGGGTGAGTTCGATGAAATCGCGCTGGTAATCGTGCACGGCGGTGTTCTCTCGATCGGATTCAAGGGGGTAGGGCGCACAGCATCACGTATTGCGGCCCCGAGCGCCCGCCATGGTACAGCCCGGCGGCCTCGCGGAAGCCGGCGTGCCGGTACAGCGCGATGGCCGACGTGTTGCGGAGATTCACGGTGAGTACCACATCCCGCACCTGCGGATGACGCCGGGAGAGATCGGCCATCGCGACGGCGAGCGCCCGCGTTCCCAGTCCCTGGCCTTGCCAACGCGCGTCGATGAAGAACGAGCGCAAGCCGACCGTGGTTCGCTCGAATGTCATGTCCGCGATGCTGCGCGGGTGGTGCTCCAGGCGATAGAAGCCGATGGGTTCGCCTTCGCGCAGGATGGCCATGGCCTCGCTGCCTTCGCACATCGCGGCATCCGCCAGCGAGGCGGCGATGTGGCCGACGAAATCGTATTGCGCCTCGTGCACCACCAGATCAAGCAGGGCCGGGCGCAGGGAAGCATCGACGGGACGGACGCGGATATCGGGGCAGTCAGGCATGGTTGCTATGATGGCGCATCCACCGGAAGTGAAGGACTCGCCCGACATGCGCATCATCAGCCTCAACGCCAACGGCATCCGTTCGGCCGGGACCAAGGGCGTGTTCGAGTGGCTTCGCCAGCAGAAGGCCGACGTGGTCTGCCTGCAGGAAACCAAATCACAGGAAGACCAGCTCAGCGACCCGATGTTTCGCCCCGATGGCCACCATTGCTTTTATCGCGATGCCAGCAGCAAGAAGGGCTACAGCGGCGTGGCCATCTACGCCAAGCGCGAACCGGACGAGGTGCGCACCACGCTGGGTTGGGAGCCGTTCGACTGCGAGGGCCGCTACATCGAAGCGCGCTTCGGCAAGCTCAGCGTGGTGTCGCTGTACGTGCCGTCGGGTTCCTCCGGCGAGGAGCGGCAGGCCTTCAAGTTCAAGGTGATGGACTGGATCGCGCCGATCTTCGCCGAATGGATGAAGAGCGGCCGCGACTACGTGCTGTGCGGCGACTGGAACATCGTGCGCAGCGAACTGGACATCAAGAACTGGCGCTCCAACCAGAAGAACTCCGGCTGCCTGCCCGAAGAGCGCGCCTGGCTCAATGACCTGGTCGACAAGCACGGCTGGGTGGACAGCTACCGCACGCTGCATCCCAAGGGTCAGGATTACACCTGGTGGTCCAATCGCGGCAACGCGCGCGCCAACGACGTGGGCTGGCGCATCGATTACCAGATCGTCACGCCGTCGCTGCGCGATCGCCTGAAGCGCTGCTCGGTCTACCGTGACGAGCGCTTCTCCGACCATGCCCCATTCACGGTCGACTATGCCGACTGAGGTGAAGCCGGCGGGCAAGCCGGCCAAGCTGCCTATCTGGCATGCGTTTGCCCAACCCGCCGCCTGGACCTTGTTCCTGTTCGGTTTCTCCTCGGGACTACCGTTCCTGCTGGTTTCTTACACGGTAGCCATCTGGCTGAAAAAGCATGGCATCGTGCTTAAAGAGATCACGATGATTGCAAGCGCGGGCATGTTCTACGCGCTGAAGTTCCTGTGGGCGCCCTTGCTCGACCACGTGAAATTGCCGGGCGCGCTCGGGCGGCTGGGGCAGCGGCGCAGTTGGCTGTTGCTTGCCCAGGTCGCCGTGATGGCTGGCCTGGTGGCCATGGCTAACCTCACGCCCACGCAGCTGCCGCTATTCATCGGAGCAACGCTGGTCGTGGCCTTCTTTGGGGCCACGCAGGACATTGCGGTGGATGCCTATCGCATTGAAATCGCGCCGACGTCCGACCAGGGTGCATTGGTGGCGACGTACTCGCTGGGATACCGCATCGCGCTGATTGTCACGGGTGCCGGCGCGCTGATCCTCGCGGATCATTTCTCGTGGCCGATGATCTATGTGGTGTTTGCGCTGGCCATGCTGGTGCCGATATTGGCAACGTTTGGTGCGCGCGAACCCGAGGTGATACGGACCACGCCGCCCAGCTGGCGCGCCGCAATGCGGCTGAGCGTGATCGATCCGTTTGCGGATTTCTTTCGCCGCTACGGCTGGTTGCTGGCAAGCATCACGCTACTCTTCATCCTGCTGTTCAAGATCCCCGAGCAGGCGACGGTCGGTGGCGTGATGGGGCCGTTCTATCTCGACATGGGATTCACGACCACTCAAATCGGCGCCATTACCAAGCTGTGGGGCGTGTGGATCGGCATTCTGGGTGTGTTCGTCGGTGGTGCCGCGGTGGCTCGCTGGGGCGCGTGGCGCAGCCTGGGCGTATCGATGGTGCTGGCCGGCGCAAGCAACCTGGGCTACCTGTGGCTGATCGCGCATCCGGGCAACCTGGCGGTGCTGACGGCAGTCATCTCGGTGGAGAATTTCACGCTCGGTGTCCTCGGCCCGCCGATCGTGGCGTTTCTGTCCTCGCTGGTCAGCCGTGAACACACGGCGACGCAATACGCACTGCTCAGCTCCATGGTCAACCTGCCCGGCAAGGTGCTCGGGTTCTTTGCCGGCGGCATTGCGATGTCGACGGGTTACGGCGGCTATTTCGTGCTCACCGTGGTTTCCATCATTCCGGCCACGCTGCTCTTCGCCTACCTTTGGCCCCGTTTCAGCAAGGACCGCCCCAGCGACGCCAAACCGGAAAAAACTGCGGTCTGAATCAGCCAAGAGGTCGATACATTCCCCCTTGCCCCTGTGCCAAGATAATCCGCACAGGGGGCTTATGACTGTGGAAGGGGGAGTCCGTGCCGGACCTCGTCATTCGCCATATCGACAACCTCATGGCCGAGCGCATCAAGGCGCTGGCCAAGGAGCGGCAGTGGTCGATCAATGACGTAGTGCTGCATGCACTACGGCATGGCTTGGGCATGGCCGCGAGCAATCTTTTCGCGGAAACCATGCTCGACCCGGGTGAGCTCACCACGTTGGCCGGCCAATGGGATGCGGGCGAAAAGGCAGCGTTCCAGGAGGCCGTGCTGGCGCTCTCGCGCACTACACCTACTCAGCTTGCGCCGGTGCATCGCGTTCTCGATGACGAGAGTTAACGTGGCGCGGCGTAGACGGCACCAAGTACGCGCGGACCACGTGCGCCCGTGACCGCCGGCAGGTTGCCAGGCAACCCGAGCAGGCGCTGGCGGGCCAGCCAAGCAAAGGCGGTGGCTTCCAGATAATCCGGATCGATGCCGTGCTCGGCCGTGGTGGTGACGACGCGCGTCGGCATAAGTCCGGCGAGGCGACACATCAGTACCGGGTTGTGTACTCCGCCACCGCAGGCGAGCACGTCGATGGCATCTGTCGCGTGCCGCTCGATGGCGTCGGCGACGCTGCGGGCGGAAAGTTCGAGCAGGGTGGCCTGTACATCGGCCGGTGCCAGCGACGCCGCGCGTTGGTAGGACTCGAGCCACGCGAGATGAAAATGCTCGCGCCCCGTGCTCTTGGGCGGGGGCAGGGCGAAATAAGGATCGGCAAGCAGAGCGTCGAGCAGCGATGCATCGACACGTCCGGACGCCGCAAACGCGCCGTCCGCGTCGTAGGCCTGCCCGCGATGGCGAAGACTCCAGGCATCCATCAGGCCATTGGCCGGCCCGGTATCAAAGCCGAACACGCCGCCGTTCGCCGCCAACACCGTAATGTTGGCGATGCCGCCGAGATTGAGCACGACGCGCGACTGGCCGGGCCGCGCCAGCAACATGGCATGCACGGCCGGCAGCAGCGGCGCGCCCTGGCCGCCTGCGGCGACGTCTGCGCGACGGAAGTCCGCAACCACGTCCACGCCGCAACGCTCCGCGATCACCGACGGGTCGCCGACCTGCAGGGTGAAAGGCTGTTCACCGCTGGGACGATGGCGCAGCGTCTGGCCGTGCGATCCGATCGCGCGAACCGCCGATGCATGCCCTGGATGACGGGCCAGCAACGCGTGGGCGGCATCGGCGAAGCACTGCCCGACCGCGACATCCAAGCGCCCATAGGCATCGAGATCCAGCCGCGTTTCATCCTGCGCCACGGCGAGGATGCGTGCCCGCAATGCCGCCGGCCAAGGATGCGCCAGGGCATCGATCAGCTGCGGTTTGTCGTTCTCGAAACGCACCAGCGCGGCATCGATGCCGTCGGCGCTGGTGCCCGAAATCAGGCCAAGATAAAGCGCCGAGGCATCGTCCACGGTTGATCAGTCGTCGGTGCGGGTATTGCCGCTGGCGCGGGCCATCTTGATATTGGTATCCAGCGTCGTCAGGCGAGCCAGCTGCGGCTGCACCACCTGCGTCTTGAACCTGGCCAGCTGCGCGGCCGGCAGCGGCTCGGGCTTGGGCAACGTCACTGTCTGCGGATCGCGCTGCACATTGTTGACGCGGAATTCGTAGTGCAGGTGCGGTCCGGTCGCCAGGCCCGTCATGCCCACGTAGCCGATCACCTGGCCCTGGCTCACGTGCTGGCCCACTTTCTCGTTGGCGAACTTGGACATGTGGCCGTAAGCGGTACTGATCGAGCCGTTGTGCTGCACGATCACGAAGTTGCCGTAGCCGTTCATCCAGCCCTTGTACTTGATCACGCCATCGCCGGCCGCATGGATCGGCGTGCCGGTCGGTGCCGCGTAATCCACGCCCTTGTGCGCGCGCATCAGCCCCAGCACCGGGTGCATGCGCGCGGCGCTGAACTGCGAGGAGATGCGGGTGAAGTCCACCGGAATACGCAAGAACGACTTCTGGATCGGGCGGCCGTCTTCGCTGAACCAGCCGTAGCTGCCGTCTTCCTTCTTGAAGCGGTAGGCGGTGTAGCGCTGCCCCTGGTTGACGAACTCCGCCGCCACGATGTCGCCTTCGCGCAGATAGGCACCATCGCGATACACGTCGTCGTAGATGACGGTGAAGCTGTCGCCCTCACGCAGATCCTGCACGAAGTCGATGTCGTATTTGAAGAGGTCGGCGAGCTTGAGCACCATCTGGTTGGTCATGCCAGCCTTCGAGGCGGCGGCGAACAACGAGCTGTCGATGGTGCCGTGCGCGACGTGCTCGCGGCGGTCCACCTCGCGCGCCTGGGCGGTCACGGTGGCCTTGTCGCCATCGAAACGCATGGTGGTGCGGTTTGCTTCGTCCTTGTCGAACCGGATGCCTTTGAGGCTGCCGTCGCTGTCGAGCAGGAAGTCGAACTCCTGGCCCGGACTGATGTGATGCAGCGCCTTCGCATCGCCCGACTGATCCACGACGTGCTGCACGTCGGTGAGGCTCAGGCCCTGGCTCTGGAACAGGTCGGACAGCGTCTGGCCCGGCTGCACCTGCACGATGTGCCAGTCCTCGACGTCCGGTGCGCGGGCCATCTCAGGCGTGGCCTTGGGCAGCGCCAACGGCAATACGGCATGCGCGGTCGACACGGAGTCCGGGCGCATGGCGCTTGCCCACGCCGGAATAAGAAAGCCGGAAACCGCCGTGATCAGAAGAGCCGTGCCGGCGAGCACCCAGCGCTCGCGATGCCAGCGGATGGGTTCGGCTTCGCCGTGACAACCGAAGGACCAGTGGGCACAACGCTCATAAAAGTGAGAGTGGCGACGCTGCGCCTTTCGACGCATGGCCAGTTTGCGCGCTGCGCGCGCGGTCTTGTTTCTCTCACCCATGCCCGGTGTTTCCCCAGGTACCAAAATTCTAATTGGGGCGTACCATAGCGGCCTTGTGTAAAGAGCGTCAACGCCTTTTCCATCAATGAGTTGCGATATTTTTTGGGTTAACGCACACTTAACGGAACCACCCGGGAAACCGTGATTTCCGCCGCAGTCCAGACAACGAAAATTTGAGGAATACATGAACGAGCTTGAGCAGGCGCTGGCCACCATCGCGCGTGGCGCCGACGAAATCATCAAGCAGGAGGAACTCGTCGAGCGACTCAAGCTGGGGCGTCCGCTGCGCATCAAGGCGGGTTTCGACCCCACGGCGCCCGATCTGCACCTGGGCCATACGGTGCTGCTCAACAAGATGCGCCAGTTCCAGGACCTGGGGCACCAGGTCATCTTCCTCATCGGCGACTTCACCGGCATGATCGGCGACCCGACCGGCAAGAACGTCACGCGCAAGCCGCTCAGCCGCGAGGATGTGCTCGCCAACGCCGAGACCTATGCAGAACAGGTCTATAAGGTGCTGGACAAGGAGCGCACCGAGCTGCGCTTCAACTCCGAGTGGTTTGGCCAGATGACGGCCGCCGACATGATCAAGCTTGCCGCCCAGCACACGGTGGCACGCATGCTTGAGCGCGACGACTTCTCCAAGCGCTTCGCCGGCCAGCAGCCTATCGCCATCCACGAATTCCTCTATCCGCTGGTGCAGGGTTATGACTCGGTGGCGCTCAAGTGCGACGTCGAGCTGGGCGGCACCGACCAGAAGTTCAACCTGCTGATGGGCCGTGCCCTGCAGGAACACCACGGCCAGCCGCCGCAGATCGTGCTCACCATGCCGCTGCTCGAGGGCCTGGATGGCGTCAACAAGATGTCCAAGTCGCTGGGCAACTACATCGGCATCAATGAGCCCGCCATCGACATCGTCACCAAGACGCTGAAGATCGGCGACGACCTCATGTGGCGCTGGTTCGAGCTGCTCAGCTTCGAAACCTCGCTGGACGACATCGCCCATATGAAACAGGAAGTGGCCAGCGGCGCGCTCAACCCGCGCGACGCCAAGCTCAAGCTGGCCCGCGAACTGGCCACGCGCTTCCATGACGCGGCCGCCGCCGAGCAGGCGATTGCCGGCTGGCACGCCGTGGTACGTGGCGAAGGCGATACCAGCCTGCTGCCGTTGACCGAAATCGCTGTGCCCGAGGAAGGTCTGCGCTTGCCTGCACTACTTACTGCGGCGGGCCTGACGCCGAGCAACGCCGAAGCGAATCGCAAACTCAAGGAGCGTGCCGTGCGCATCGACGCGGAAGTCGTCGAAGATGCGCAACGCGTGTTTTCCCCGGGTTTCGAAGGGGTTTTGCAGATCGGCAAGCGCAACTTCGCGCGTGTGCTGTTGACGCTCGCATGAGTTGATCGCGACGACACAACGTCGTCGCGATGCTTCGGTGAAGCGATGTTTCGCGTGAGAACAACGTCTTACGCGAAACATGAAAAATAAATTCAAAATTTGCTTGTCAAAGGTGGGGTGCCTCCCTATTATTCGCCTCCCCGCCGCTGGCAACGTCTTCCACGGCAACAACGACAGCAAAAAGTTCTTCGCTGAAGGTGTTGACGGAACGGAAAAACGATGTAAGATGGGCGGCTCACTCGGAACGAAATGTTCCAAGGCTGAAACGGCAACGTTCGGCAAGTGATTGAGATCTTTGACAGTGTGCGCAGGTGACTTGTGTGGGCGCCTTGCGGTGGATGACTGAATGTCAAACATATGCAAGCGTCTAACCTAAGAGTCAATTCAAAAGCTTGACGTTTATGGTTAGGACATACGCTTCAGAAAGATAGATCGAGTGTTTGCCTTCGGGTGGACATAAGGTCGAAAACTTAAGTGAAGAGTTTGATCCTGGCTCAGATTGAACGCTGGCGGCATGCCTAACACATGCAAGTCGAACGGCAGCACAGTAGAGCTTGCTCTATGGGTGGCGAGTGGCGGACGGGTGAGTAATGCATCGGGATCTACCCAAACGTGGGGGATAACGTAGGGAAACTTACGCTAATACCGCATACGTCCTATGGGAGAAAGCGGGGGATCGCAAGACCTCGCGCGGTTGGACGAACCGATGTGCGATTAGCTAGTTGGTAGGGTAATGGCCTACCAAGGCGACGATCGCTAGCTGGTCTGAGAGGATGATCAGCCACACTGGAACTGAGACACGGTCCAGACTCCTACGGGAGGCAGCAGTGGGGAATATTGGACAATGGGCGCAAGCCTGATCCAGCAATGCCGCGTGTGTGAAGAAGGCCTTCGGGTTGTAAAGCACTTTTATCAGGAGCGAAATGCCATTGGTTAATACCCGGTGGAGCTGACGGTACCTGAGGAATAAGCACCGGCTAACTTCGTGCCAGCAGCCGCGGTAATACGAAGGGTGCAAGCGTTAATCGGAATTACTGGGCGTAAAGCGTGCGTAGGCGGTGACTTAAGTCTGCTGTGAAATCCCCGGGCTCAACCTGGGAATGGCAGTGGATACTGGGTCGCTAGAGTGTGATAGAGGATGGTGGAATTCCCGGTGTAGCGGTGAAATGCGTAGAGATCGGGAGGAACATCAGTGGCGAAGGCGGCCATCTGGATCAACACTGACGCTGAGGCACGAAAGCGTGGGGAGCAAACAGGATTAGATACCCTGGTAGTCCACGCCCTAAACGATGCGAACTGGATGTTGGTCTCAACTCGGAGATCAGTGTCGAAGCTAACGCGTTAAGTTCGCCGCCTGGGGAGTACGGTCGCAAGACTGAAACTCAAAGGAATTGACGGGGGCCCGCACAAGCGGTGGAGTATGTGGTTTAATTCGATGCAACGCGAAGAACCTTACCTGGCCTTGACATGTCTGGAATCCTGCAGAGATGCGGGAGTGCCTTCGGGAATCAGAACACAGGTGCTGCATGGCTGTCGTCAGCTCGTGTCGTGAGATGTTGGGTTAAGTCCCGCAACGAGCGCAACCCTTGTCCTTAGTTGCCAGCACGTAATGGTGGGAACTCTAAGGAGACTGCCGGTGACAAACCGGAGGAAGGTGGGGATGACGTCAAGTCATCATGGCCCTTACGGCCAGGGCTACACACGTACTACAATGGTCGGTACAGAGGGTTGCAATACCGCGAGGTGGAGCCAATCCCAGAAAGCCGATCCCAGTCCGGATCGAAGTCTGCAACTCGACTTCGTGAAGTCGGAATCGCTAGTAATCGCAGATCAGCTATGCTGCGGTGAATACGTTCCCGGGCCTTGTACACACCGCCCGTCACACCATGGGAGTGAGTTGCTCCAGAAGCCGTTAGTCTAACCGCAAGGGGGACGACGACCACGGAGTGGTTCATGACTGGGGTGAAGTCGTAACAAGGTAGCCGTATCGGAAGGTGCGGCTGGATCACCTCCTTTCGAGAACGACATCTTTCTCCCCGCAAGACGTCCACACAAGACACCTGCACTTCAATTTTCACGCGACATCCGTGTCGCGAGGAATCTGGCTTTCGAAGCAAGCTGCTTTTAAGCGGCTTTGTTTAGCGTCAGAAGCGGCCATCCCTGGCCGCACTCCTCACGAAATCGCCGCTTTGGCCCTGCCCTTGAGTCAAGACTCATCGACGCAGGCCGCCAGGGAAGGCGGCACGGAAATATGCTCCCGGGTCTGTAGCTCAGGTGGTTAGAGCGCACCCCTGATAAGGGTGAGGCCGGTGGTTCGAGTCCTCCCAGACCCACCACCAAATCACTTGGGGCCATAGCTCAGCTGGGAGAGCACCTGCTTTGCAAGCAGGGGGTCGTCAGTTCGATCCTGACTGGCTCCACCATTTGGTGACACGACGTGAAATGAAGGCAGCGCACACATAAAGATTTAGAAACGAGGCGGCACTGTGGCCGTTCTTGTGTTCTTTGAAAATGTAAACGAGTGACAAGCGTTTTGGTTCGAAACCGAACCGAGATGTGTCGTTGAGGCAATTAAGCGAACGCGTTGTTTGGAAATATAGCTCTGAGGCGACTTGGGGTTATATGGTCAAGCGACCAAGCGTATACGGTGGATGCCTTGGCGGTCAGAGGCGATGAAGGACGTGGCAGCCTGCGAAAAGTGTCGGGGAGCTGGCAACAAGCTTTGATCCGGCAATGTCCGAATGGGGAAACCCACTGCGTAAGCAGTATCGTTGAGTGAATACATAGCTCAACGAAGCGAACCCGGGGAACTGAAATATCTAAGTACCCGGAGGAAAAGAAATCAACCGAGATTCCGTCAGTAGCGACGAGCGAACGCGGACTAGCCCAAAAGTCTCTTGTGTTTTAGCCGAACGGTTTGGAAAGGCCGGCCATAGCGGGTGATAGCCCCGTAGGCGAAAGGGCATGAGAGATGAAATTGAGTAAGGCGGGGCACGAGAAACCCTGTCTGAACATGGGGGGACCATCCTCCAAGGCTAAATACTCCTGACCGACCGATAGCGAACAAGTACCGTGAGGGAAAGGCGAAAAGAACCCCGGAGAGGGGAGTGAAATAGACCCTGAAACCGTATACGTACAAGCAGTGGAAGCCCGCAAGGGTGACTGCGTACCTTTTGTATAATGGGTCAGCGACTTACTGTCAGTGGCAAGCTTAACCGTATAGGGGAGGCGAAGGGAAACCGAGTCTGAATAGGGCGCATAGTCTCTGGCAGTAGACCCGAAACCGAGTGATCTATCCATGGCCAGGTTGAAGGTGCGGTAACACGCACTGGAGGACCGAACCCACATCTGTTGCAATAGATGGGGATGAGCTGTGGATAGGAGTGAAAGGCTAAACAAACTCGGAGATAGCTGGTTCTCCTCGAAAGCTATTTAGGTAGCGCCTCGTATGAATCTTCCTGGGGGTAGAGCACTGTTATGGCTAGCGGGCCATCGCGGCTTAGTAAACCATGGCAAACTCCGAATACCAGGACAGAATGTACGGGAGACACACGGCGGGTGCTAACGTCCGTCGTGAAAAGGGAAACAACCCAGACCCGCAGCTAAGGTCCCAAAGTTAGTGCTAAGTGGAAAACGATGTGGAAAGGCATAGACAGCCAGGAGGTTGGCTTAGAAGCAGCCACCCTTTAAAGAAAGCGTAATAGCTCACTGGTCGAGTCGGTCTGCGCGGAAGATTTAACGGGGCTAAGCACTACACCGAAGCTCGGGGTGCACACTTTGTGTGCGCGGTAGAGGAGCGTTCCGTAAGCCTGTGAAGGTGGATTGAGAAGTCTGCTGGAGGTATCGGAAGTGCGAATGCTGACATGAGTAACGATAATGCGGGTGAAAAGCCCGCACGCCGAAAGCCCAAGGTTTCCTCGCGCAACGTTCATCGGCGCAGGGTGAGTCGGCCCCTAAGGCGAGGCAGAAATGCGTAGTCGATGGGAAGCTGGTTAATATTCCAGCACTTGTCTGTAGTGCGATGTGGGGACGGAGAAGGTTAGGTCTACCGGGCGTTGGTTGTCCCGGGGAAAGGCGGTAGGCATGAGGGTTAGGCAAATCCGGCCCTCTTTATGCCGAGCACCGAGACGAGCCCTTTTGGGCGAAGTGACTGAGACCACGCTTCCAGGAAAAGCCACTAAGCTTCAGCTACAGAGAAACCGTACCGTAAACCGACACTGGTAGGCAGGGTGAGAATCCCAAGGCGCTTGAGAGAACTCGGGTGAAGGAACTAGGCAAAATGGCACCGTAACTTCGGGAGAAGGTGCGCCCTCCGACGTGGTCACATGCGTGACTGAGCGTTAGAGGGTCGCAGTAACCTGGCCGCTGCGACTGTTTATCAAAAACACAGCACTCTGCAAACACGAAAGTGGACGTATAGGGTGTGACGCCTGCCCGGTGCTGGAAGGTTAATTGATGGGGTCAGCCGCAAGGCGAAGCTCTTGATCGAAGCCCCAGTAAACGGCGGCCGTAACTATAACGGTCCTAAGGTAGCGAAATTCCTTGTCGGGTAAGTTCCGACCTGCACGAATGGCGTAACGACAGCGGCGCTGTCTCCACCCGAGACTCAGTGAAATTGAAATCGCTGTGAAGATGCAGCGTTCCCGCGGCAAGACGGAAAGACCCCGTGAACCTTTACTACAGCTTCACACTGAACGTTGAGTTCTTCTGTGTAGGATAGGTGGGAGGCTATGAAACCGAGACGCTAGTTTCGGTGGAGCCATCCTTGAAATACCACCCTGAAGTGCTTGACGTTCTAACCTAGGTCCGTAATCCGGATCAGGGACCGTGTGTGGTGGGTAGTTTGACTGGGGCGGTCTCCTCCCAAAGAGTAACGGAGGAGCACGAAGGTACGCTCAGCGCGGTCGGACATCGCGCACTGTGTGCAAAGGCATAAGCGTGCTTGACTGCGAGATCGACGGATCAAGCAGGTACGAAAGTAGGTCTTAGTGATCCGGTGGTTCTGTATGGAAGGGCCATCGCTCAACGGATAAAAGGTACTCCGGGGATAACAGGCTGATACCGCCCAAGAGTTCATATCGACGGCGGTGTTTGGCACCTCGATGTCGGCTCATCACATCCTGGGGCTGTAGCCGGTCCCAAGGGTATGGCTGTTCGCCATTTAAAGTGGTACGCGAGCTGGGTTCAGAACGTCGTGAGACAGTTCGGTCCCTATCTGTCGTGGGCGTTGGAGATTTGAGAGGGGCTGCTCCTAGTACGAGAGGACCGGAGTGGACGTTCCGCTGGTGTTCGGGTTGTCATGCCCATGGCATTGCCCGGTAGCTACGAACGGAAGCGATAACCGCTGAAAGCATCTAAGCGGGAAGCGCGCCTCAAGATGAGATCTCCCGAGAGCTAGACTCTCCTTAAGGCACCATCAAGACTAGGTGGTTGATAGGCGCGGTGTGGAAGTGCAGCAATGCATTGAGCTTACGCGTACTAATGAGCCGTGCGGCTTGACCATATAACCCCAAGACGCTTCGTGAGCTTGACTCAACGAAACATCTCGAAAGAATTTCACCAGACGCTTGTCACTCGTTTACCCCTCTGCGGAACCGGCGCATCACTGCGCTGTTCCCACCCTTTCCCTGGCGGCTATAGCGCTGTGGTCCCACCCGATCCCATCCCGAACTCGGAAGTGAAACGCAGCCGCGCCGATGGTAGTGTGAATCCTCATGCAAGAGTAGGTCACCGCCAGGGGCTTTATCCCTCAAACGCCTTCCCAGCCGGGAAGGCGTTTGTCTTTGGGCGTTTTGAAAAGCATCGAATCGACGCGCCTCCGCCAACGCGGTTGCGGACGCCCGCCATGCGGGCCCGCCGCGACATCGTTGGGAGTTTCTTCGCGCTCAGATGGATCTGCAGGCGAGACTACACAGCAGTGCAACACGCGTTGCGCGGATCATCGGATCGTGTTTACAGGCAGGCCCCAATAAGCGTGGCCGTTGAATCTGCCTGTCGCACACTAGCGCGCTCCTGCAACGGCGCCACCGCTTCGCCAAGCGCGCATCGCATGCGCGATCTACGGTATCCCTGAGTCATCTCCATCCGGGAGGGTGTTTGTCTTTGCGTATCGAAAAGCGACCCAATTGCTCCGCTCAATGGCCGATCGCAGCACGCATCTCCACCGTGAAACGCCTCAGCCTGCTAGTACGCTTGCGCGGAAGCGACGCCGCACGCGCCATCAACAGCCGGTAGATGCGCCTGAATAGTCACACGGACTGCCGACAAGAGCGCCAATCCATGCTGATGTACCAGGCGTGTCACTGAGCGACCGCTGGAAGCGGCTCAGAAGTCTGCGTTGATCGGTGAGTCGCTACGGCACAACCTTCCAGGTACGGTCGCAGGCTCGGGTCCACGCTAGATGACCATTGCAGGCGTAAATGCCTGGCTCTACGCGCAGATCGCGCACGCCATCCGGATGAATCAGTCGCGCACAGGGCGCGCTCCCATAATGGACACCAAAGCGGCCAGCGACCGCGTTGATCACCTATCAGGCAAGTTGGCCCGGGCTTCTTCATTCCAGGCGCGCCAGCCGGATCGAATGGGAGCGCATTCGACCTGCCGGGCGATTCCACAGAGCCTGACGCCGCGGATCGCCTATGATGCTAGGCCTGTCCAGCCGGCAACTTGCGAAGCAGCCACCCCGTGTTTGTCCATGTCGAAACTCGTCGTCGCCATCATGTGCAGTGGGCTACTGCGCTGCTGGTAATCGTTTGCGTGATCAGTTTCGTCGGACTGGCCTTGATGCCGGCGCCACAGCGGATGTCGATGTGGCTGGAGTGGGGCACGGTGCCCGCCAACATCTTCGATGCGAAGCAGCCCGTTCTTCCGCAGCTGCGCGACCCGGCGCTGCTCCGGTTGTTCACGGCGCTGTTTATTCACTTGGCGTGGCTGCATCTGCTGGGCAACCTGTTATTCCTGGTGATCTTTGGTATTCCCGCCGAACGGGCGCTGGGTTCGCTGCGGTTCCTGGTGCTGTTCGTCCTGGGTGGCATCGTGGCCAACCTGGTCGGTGCGCTATCGCTGGCTGGCGTGCGTTCGCCGATCATCGGTTGCAGCGGCGCGGTGTCGGCAGTGCTCGGCACGTATATCGCGCTTTTCCCACGGGCTCGGCTTGGCCTCGTCGTGCCGCTGGGGTTGTACCTGGAATTCGTGCGTATGCCGGCGTTCCTGCTCATCGGCATCTGGGTCTTGCTGCAGTTGCTCTTCAGCTACGCCGGCCCGAGCTATGGCGCCGTGGTGTGGTGGACCCACATCGCGGGCTTCCTGTTCGGCGTGGTGTTCGCCTTGTTCTCGCGCGATGACATCGCTCGGCGGCTGCGTGGCTAAAATAACGCCATGCGCAACAAGAAACTCTACAAGGTTACCTTTCTCCATCTGGGCAAATGCTACGAGCTCTATGCCCGGCACGTGACGTCCAGTTCGTTATGGGGATTTACCGAAGTCGGCGAACTGGTGTTCGAGCCGACGGGCGAAGGCATTCTCGTCGACCCGACGGAAGAACGCCTGCGCGAGGAATTCAAGGACACGCGTGTGCTGCATCTGCCGATGCAATCCGTGGTGCGCGTGGAAGAAGTGGAGAGCAAGGGTGCCCTGGTGATCCGCGACGCGTCCGACGGTCAGAAGATCACGCCGTTCCCGATGCCGCCCCGAGGGCGATGACGCCGCTAAACGTGGCGGATCATGGCGATCACGATCTCCACGGCGATCAGCGCGATGATCGCTAGCTCCATCAGTTCGCCTCGCTTGCTGGAGGCCTCTTCGTAGAGCGCCGTATAGCTGTCGCGGATGATGGCGAGCTTGCGATCGACGGCCTTGCCGACGTGAGGCACACGGAACAACTCCAGCGCCGCGGTGTAGACACGGGCGAGATAGACGTCTTCGGTGACCTGCAGCGCGTTATCGACCTTTTCGGTCACCTCGGTCACTTCTGCCACCAAGGTTTGCAGGCGGCGTGCAAGATCGGCATAGCGTCGAGCCGCAAAAGGATTGGCGACGTTGCGAGTCGCCTCGATCAGGTCGTACATCCGCGGCAGCTCGTCATCGAGCAGTTCGTCGTAATAGCGCAGCTCGAGCAACTGCGCGTTGGCAACTTCGAGGACATCCAGGACATCGGAATCATCACGCGGCTCGACGATGAAGGCGCGGTCCCAGGTGAGCACGACCAGGTCGTCGGTGTAGTACGAGTAGCGTTGCCGCAGCAGATCCTGCGTCGCCTGTTCCGATAGCGGGCGGGACTCGCCCGAAAGCAGCGGCACGAGGTCGAGATCCTCATGCAGTGTGGCCGTGCTGGCGACACCTTCGAGCGCATGGACCAGGCCCAGCAGATAGTCTTCATAGAGCGGCTCGCCGCTAGGACGGACGAAGGCAGGCTGCAGCACTGCGCTCACCTGCGTGACCAGGGTCGTCCACAGATCACTGCCCGAGGCGATGCCCAGGGCGGCATCCACGGCGTTGACGCGGGCGCTGAAATCCACCCACGGCAAGTCGTTGGCTTCCACTCGTAGCGAAAAAGCGGCGACGCCAAATTCGTAGAAGCGTGCCATCACTGCTGCTTGCATGGGCTTGCCGCCGATGATGACGTTCACGGCTTCCAACGCGATCTCCACCGGCGGAACGCCGAACGTCATGGCCTTCGGCGACGTGGTGATCAGTCGGCTGCGGGCCGGCAGGGTGCGGGCATGGCGCGCCCATAACGCTTCCACTTCACCGAGATCGATGGTGTCCGCGATATCGACCAGGCGCATCGCGATGACGGATGCGCGGTGCACGTGTGGCTGCATTTTACCCATGGAGCCCGTCCTCGCCCGGGAAGCCGCGCCGGACGCGCGGCCTTTTCCCTGGAATGATTCTAGGCATCGACGATGACGGGAATGTCAGCCTGCGGCGAGTCCGTGGTGCCGGGAAAACTGGCGGAACAGGCGTCGCGCCAAGGGCGTCGGGGCGACCTGGCGGAAAGTATGGTGCGGGTCGAAGCCCTCCCGCCGCATGTCGTGATGCTTTCGATGGATGTACGCGCGCATCACGTCGGCATTGAACTCCGGGTGGAACTGCGCGCTCATCGCTTGAGCGCCGTAACGCACCAGGTGGTACGGATCGCGCGATGAACTCGCCAATACCGTCGCGCCTTTGGGCAGTTCGAGCACGCTTTGTTCGTGCGTGGCGTGGGCGCGGAATTCGGGCGGAAGCTTGTCGGTCAGCGGATCGTTCCTGGCGCTATCGAGCATCTGGATCGTCACCGTGCCGATCTCGCGGCCGCCCGGCAGGTAGTCGACGCGGCCACCGAGCGCGTGCGCCATCAGCTGGTGGCCATAGCAGACGCCGAACATCGGCAGTTCGACGTCCATGGCGTCGCGGATCCAACCGGCGGTACGTTCGCTCCACGCCGCACGCTCGGTCACCATCGCCGCCGAGCCGGTGATCAGGGCGCCCGCGACTTCACCGGGAGGCGGCAGGCTTTCGCCAGCTTCCACGTCGACGACGCGAACGCGCCCTGGTTCGAGCTGCGCACCGAGGCGAAACCAATGCGGGAAGTCGCCATGGCGTGCGCGGATCGGAGCAGGTGCGCGGCCGGTGCGGATGATCAAAACGGGCTTCATGCAGTGTAGTCGTCAGGTATGTTCAATAAAGCATCATGCGTAATCAGGCTGAACCGTGCTCGATGGGCGGTATCACGGTGAGCACTTCCTGCACGGTGGTAAGGCCGCGGGCGACTTGCGAAGCGGCCGAGATGCGCAGCGGGCGCATGCCTTCGGCCAGCGCCGCCTGGCCGAAGTGGCCCAGGTCAAGTTGCGCCGAAATGAGGCTGCGCAGGCGCGAGGACAACACCATCATCTCGTAGATGCCGGTGCGCCCCATGAAGCCGGTGTTGCGGCATTCCAGGCAGCCGACCGGCTTGTACACCTTCTCCGGTAGCGGCACGGTCCAACCATGCGTGAGCGCGGTCCACTCGTGTGGATCTTGCGTGGTTTCGGCCTTGCAGTGCGGACACAGCGTGCGGACGAGTCGTTGCGCGACCACGCCGGTCAGCGTGGACTGGATCAGATAATGCGGCACACCCAGATCAAGCAGGCGCGTGACAGCACTGGGCGCATCGTTGGTGTGCAGCGTGGACAGCACCAGGTGGCCAGTGAGAGACGCCTGGACGGCCATCTGTGCCGTGCTCAGGTCGCGGATTTCGCCGACCATGATGATGTCTGGATCCTGGCGCAGCAGCGTGCGCACGCCTGCTGCGAAATCCAGATCGATCGCCGTCTGCACCTGCATCTGGTTGAACTCGGGGCTGACCATTTCAATCGGGTCTTCCACCGTGCACACGTTCAACTCGGGCGTGGCGAGATGTTTCAGCGTGGAATACAGCGTGGTGGTCTTGCCTGAGCCCGTGGGGCCGGTGACCAGCACGATGCCGTGCGGCCGTTCCACCATCGAACGCCAGATGGCGTCCTCCTCCGGGGAAAAGCCCAGCTGCGCGAAATCCTTGGCGACGATGTCGGGGTCGAAAATACGCATCACCACCTTTTCGCCGAACGCCGTCGGCATGGTGGAGATGCGCAGCTCCACCTCGCGACCGCCGCCCGAGCGCGTCTTGATGCGGCCATCCTGCGGACGGCGCTTCTCGGCCACGTCCATGCGCGAAAGGATCTTGATGCGCGCGGTGACCGCGGTCATCACTGGCGGCGGTAGCTCGAACACCTTGTGCATCACGCCGTCGATGCGGAAACGCATCTGGCCCGCGTCGCGTCGCGGTTCGAGGTGGATGTCCGACGCGCGCTGCTCGAACGCGTACTGCAGCAGCCAATCCACGATGTGCACGACATGGCGGTCGTCCGCACCGACTTCGCCGGTTTTGCCCAACTCCACCAATTGCTCGAAGTTGAGGATGGCGGAGGAGTCGTAGCCGGTGTTCTTGGCATCCTGGGCGAGCTGGATGGAGCGCTGGACGCCGTAGAACTCGAGCAGATAGCGGTTGATGTCGATCGGATTGGACACCACGCGCTTCACGTCACGCCGCAGCATGTGCGCGAGGTCGGCGGCCCAGGCGTTGTCGAAGGGTTCGCACGTCGCGAAGGTGACTTCGCCCGGCGCCACGGCCACGGGCAGGATGCGATGACGTTCCGCGTAGGCGCGGCTGACCACCTGGGTCACCGCGGCCGCGTTGATCTTCATCGGATCGATCTTGAGATAGGGCAGCTTTGCGTGCCCTGCCAGCCATTCCGTCAGCGTTTCCATCGCCAGCGGGCGACCGGGGTCGCGCTGGTTGGTCAGTCGCGCGTTGGCTACGATCACCAGCGGATGCAGCTCCACCGTCGCGCGGCCGCTACGCGAGCCCATGCGCACCTGCTTGGCGTCTTCGGCCAAGAGGTAACCGTCCACCACCAGCGCGGCAAGCAGTTCTTCGAGGCCAAGTCGGGCGCGGCGGCCCAGCAAGGACACGGTTTGCGGTGAAGCTGCCATGCGGAGGTCTCCCTGTCGGGTTTTCGCCTGAAAATCCAGCGGCGAAAGCGGTCCCGGCTATACTAACCCGCTTTATTGAAGCCCACGGAAAGCCATGTCCGCGCGCACCTTCCAGGATGTGATCCAGACCCTCAACCGCTACTGGGCGGCCCAGGGTTGTGTCTTGTTGCAGCCCCTCGATACCGAGGTCGGCGCCGGTACCTTCCACCCCGCGACGTTTCTGCGTTCGCTGGGTCCCGAGCCGTGGTCGGCGGCGTATGTGCAGCCGTCGCGCCGTCCCACCGACGGCCGCTACGGTGAAAACCCGAATCGCCTGCAGCATTACTACCAGTACCAGGTGGTGATGAAGCCCAACCCGGACAACATCCTGGACCTGTACATCGGTTCGCTGAAGGAGCTGGGCCTCGATCCGCTGGTGCACGACCTGCGTTTCGTCGAGGACAACTGGGAATCGCCGACGCTCGGCGCCTGGGGTCTCGGCTGGGAAGTGTGGTTGAACGGCATGGAGGTGACCCAGTTCACCTATTTCCAGCAGGCCGGGGGCCTCGAATGCCGTCCCGTCACCGGTGAGATCACCTACGGTCTCGAGCGGCTGGCGATGTACCTGCAGAACGTGGACAACGTCTACGACCTGGTGTGGACCGAAGGCCCGCATGGCACCGTCACCTACGGCGACGTGTTCCACCAGAACGAGGTGGAGCAGAGCACCTACAACTTCGAGCACGCCAACGTGCCGGAGCTGCTGCGCTGGTTCGATGTGTGCGAAGGCGAGGCCAACAAGCTGATCGCCGCGAACCTGCCGTTGCCGGCCTACGAGCAGGTGATGAAGGCCAGCCACACCTTCAACCTGCTGGATGCGCGTCGCGCCATCAGCGTGACCGAGCGCCAGCGATACATCCTGCGTGTGCGCACACTCGCGCGCGCCGTGGCGGAAACCTATGTGGCGCAGCGTGAAAAGCTCGGTTTTCCGGGCCTGAAGAAGAATCTCAAGGAGCAGGCCGCATGAGCGCCGCCAAGCCGTTGTTGATCGAATTGGGCACCGAGGAACTGCCGCCCAAGGCGCTGGATGAACTCGCTTCGGCGTTCCTGCGCGGCGTATGCGATGGCCTCTCCAAGCGAGGCGTGGAGGCTGCATTGGACTCGGCGACGTTGTTCGCGTCGCCCCGTCGTTTGGCCGTCCATATCCCGTCCGTGGCCGTGAACCAGCCCGAGCAGAGCATCGAGCGTCGCGGTCCGGCGGTGAATGCCGCGCTGGATGCGAATGGGCAGCCGAGCAAGGCGCTGCAGGGTTTCGCGCAGTCGTGCGGCGTCACCGTCGAGCAGCTGGAAAAACTGGAAACCGACAAGGGTTCGTGGTTCGTGTTCCGCGCCGTGAAGCCGGGCCAGCCGGTGGCGGCCTTGCTTCCGGAAATCGTGGACGAAGCGCTCAAGGGTCTGCCTATCCCCAAGCCGATGCGCTGGGGCGATCACGATTACAGCTTCGTGCGGCCGGTGCACTGGCTGGTGATGCTGCATGGCGCGGACATCATCGATGGCGAAGTGCTTGGCCTGAAAAGCGGCCGCAAGTCGCGTGGCCATCGCTTCATGCATGCGCATCCGGTGCATGTGGTCGATGCGGACAGCTGGGCCGATGCCATGCGCGCGGCCAAGGTGCTGGCCGATCCCGCCGAGCGTCGCCAGAAGATCCGCGATGAAATCGCCCGCGCCGCGAAGGAAACCGGCGGCGTGCCGCAGCTCGATGACGCGCTGCTGGACGAGATCGCCAACCTCACGGAGTGGCCGGTGGCGATCGCCTGCCAGTTCGATCGCGAGTTCCTCGCCGTGCCGCCGGAAGCGCTGGTCACCACCATGGAGACCAACCAGAAGTTCGTGCCGGTGTTCGACGCCGAAGGCAAGCTCACCGAGCATTTCATCGGCGTGGCCAATATCGAAAGCAAGCAGCCGTCGGAGATCCGCAAGGGCTATGAGCGCGTGATCCGTCCGCGCTTTGCCGATGCGAAGTTCTTCTGGGACGAAGATCTCAAGACGCCGCTGGCCGGTTACCAGGATCAGCTCAAGAACGTCACCTACCAGCAGGCGCTGGGCAGCCTGTGGGACAAGAGCGTGCGCGTGGCCGAGCTGGCGCGCATCATCGCCAACCGCGTCGGTGTGGATGCCGGCGAAGCAACGCGCGCCGCAGCGCTGAGCAAGTGCGACCTGCTCACGCGCATGGTCGGCGAGTTTCCCGAACTGCAGGGCGTGATGGGCCGCTACTACGCGGCGCATCATGGCGAGGCCAAGGACGTGGCCGACGCGCTCGACAGCTATTACCAGCCGCGTTTTGCCGGCGATGCGATCGCCGCGGGCCGCGTGGGCCGCGTGCTTGCGGTGGCCGATCGACTGGACACGCTGGCCGGCATCTTTGCCGTGGGTCTCAAGCCCAGTGGAAACAAGGATCCGTTTGCCCTGCGTCGTGCGGCTTTGGGTCTGGCGCGTACGCTGGTAGAAGGCGGCCTGGACCTGGATCTGCGCGCGACCTTCGTTGAAGCGCTGGAATTGCTGCCGGAGGCCGCGCTCGCGGCAGGCCTCAAGCCGGGCAAGGATGGCAAAGCGCCTGCGCTCGATGCCGGCAAGCGCCGTGCGGCGCTCACCGACGAGCTGGTCGACTTCGTGTTCGAACGCCTGCGCGGCTACTACGCCGAACAGGGCTTCACCGGTGAACAGTTCGAAGCCGTGCTCGCGGTGGCGCCGGCGACGCTGGTCGATTTCGATCGTCGCTTGCGCGCGGTGGCCGAGTTTGGTCGTCGCCCGGAAGCCTTGAGCCTGGCCGCTGCCAACAAGCGCGTGGCCAACATCCTGCGTAAGCAGGCGGAAGAAGCGGGTGCACCACCGGTAGGGACGGTTGTAGATCCGGCGCATTTCGAGGCCGATGCCGAGCGCATGCTCGCCACCGCATTGGACAGTGCGCGAGCCGATACGGTCGCACCGCTGGAGCAGGGCGATTACGCCGCCGTGCTGACTCGCCTGGCGCAGTTGCAGGCGCCGGTCGACGCCTTCTTCGACAGCGTATTGGTGAATGCGGACAACCCGGCCGTGCGCGCCAACCGACTGGCCTTGCTGGGCCAGCTGAAGGCACAGTTCGGCGCCATCGCGGACATCGCCCGTCTGTAAACGGCACGGTGACAGCTCATGGCAAAACGGCAGCCCCAGGGCTGCCGTTTTTTTTATGCGCGAAACCTGTGCGTGATCAGGCGATGGCCTGGCGACCGCGCTTCACGCGCTCATGCAGGCGCTGGTTGAAGGCCACCATCTCGCCGGCGTCCACGTCCGAACCACCCGGGCCGAGGATCTCGTAGAGATCGGCCAGCATGTCGGCGTTGTCGGCCAGGGTCAGGCGGCTCTCGGCAAGGTCCAGCTCCGACTGCAGGATGCGCAGTGCGGTGTTGAGGCGCTGCGGATCCATCGCCATGCCGCTCGCATGCAGCGTATCGGCAGCGGTGCGCAACTTGGAGCGATGACGATTGGCCGACGCCTCGGCGTTCGGCAGCTCTTCGCCCGAAGCGATCGCATCAGCCTGGATGGTGCCCTCGCCGGCCACCAGCCACACCAGCGAAATGCCCAGGGTCTTGGCCAAGGTGACGCAGCGCGCACGCGAAGGGTCCGTATTGCCGTCGCGCCAGCTGCGCACGACGCCCTCGGAGAAGCCGCACATACGCGCGATCTCCGTGACGCTCCCCACGCGCTGGATCAGCACCTTGATGCGATCCGCGAAGGTATTTGAGGGCTCGTTGGGCGAAATTTTTTGCATGTTCATCGCAGTTTCCTGACGGATGGCGACCAATGGGGGAGCGTGAACCCAAGTTCGATACGCAAGCGTGAAGCAAGCGTCGCGTAAGCGTGAAGCAAGTGTTAGTAATTTGTTGACACTCGCAAGATCTTTCTACTAGGTTCGCAAATTCTTGATGGGTCCGCCGTTCCCCTGGGGAAGACGCCGGCCGAATCCAGACAACGCAATTGTCGTTGATTGGTCATCAAGAACACGCCGGCCCGTTCAGCCGGCAGACAGCAAGCGCCGCAGGCAAGCCTTCGACGCTGCCTCTCGCTCCAAGGGCGAGTTTTTTCGACACCGGTTGGGGCCGGGGTCATTTATCTGGGGAGAAGACATGCAGTTCCGCAAGATGCTCGACAACAAACTTACGGTCGCTGTGCGCGTCGCGTTGTCCGTAGGTACTTTCGCCATCGTGGGTCCGGCCCTGGCGCAGGACGCCACCGGCGCGGCCAGCCAGGACAACGCCAAGAAGCTCGAGACGGTGACCGTCACCGGTTCGCGCATCCCGCGCGTCGACATCGAAACCGCCCAGCCGGTGGTCACCATCGACCGCAAGCAGATCGAAAACCAGGGCTTCACCTCGGTCGCCGACATCCTGCAGAACCTGACCGAAGTCGGCACGCCGCCGATCAGCCGCGCCAACGCGCTGTCGTCGGGCGAAGATGTGGGTGGTTACTACGTCGATCTGCGCAACATTGGCGCCAACCGCACCCTGATCCTGGTGAACGGCAAGCGCCTGGGCGTCAACACCACGGGCCTGCAGGACCTTGGCCAGATCCCGGTGTCCACCATCGAGCGCATCGAAGTGCTGAAGGATGGCGGCTCGTCGATCTACGGTTCGGACGCCATTGCCGGCGTGGTGAACGTGATCACCCGCAGCAACTTCACCGGCGCCGAAGCGAACGCCTATGTGGGCGAGTACGACCAGGGCGACGGCAAAAAGCAGAGCTACGACTTCACCATCGGTACGGCGAACGAACGCGGCTCCATCATGGCCAGCGCGCAGTACCAGAAGGACGATCCGGTCTTCGCGAAGGATCGTGACTTCAGCGCCTACCCGGCCGGCCCCTTCCACCCGAACGATGGCTGGAGCGCCGTGAGCCAGAACGGCTCGTTCACCGGCCCGTGCGGCCCGGGCGGCAAGTCGGCGACCTGCACGCTCACGCATGGCGCTGATCCGCGCAACATCGCCAGCTATCACCCGATCACGCCGGCCGAGTACGCGAATGCGAACCAGGAGATGACGGTCCAGACGGGCACCGAGCGTACCTCGCTGTTCGTGGCCGGCAAGTACAACCTGTTCGAGAACGTCTCGTTCAAGACCGATTTCCTCTACAACAAGCGCAAGACCGAGCAGGAAATCGCGGGCTATCCGTTCCAGTCGGCCAACTACACCGGCATGGCGCTGTCCGGCCAGAGCTATTTCAATCCGCTCGGCAAGGACTTGAACTTCCGCCGCCGCGGCTGGGAAATGCCGCGTACCACCGACAGCGAACTGGAAACCTATCGCTGGACGGCGGGTTTCGAGGGTTACTTCGATCTCGGCGGCCGCACCTGGAACTGGGACGTCGGTGCGATGACCAATCGCAACGACGCGCTCAAGAACGGTCACGGTGACTTCAACCTGATCAATGCGCGCCAGGCCGTGGGCCCCTCGTTCCTCGGCTCCGACGGCAAGGTCCATTGCGGCACCGCGGCCAACCCGACCGCCGGTTGCACGCCGTGGAATCCGCTGCTGCCCTACGGTCAGGCGGGCGCTGGCTCGCTGGCCGATGCGGACCTGCAGCAGTTCCTGTTCCCGGAATTCCACGACACCGGCAAGACCACCACGACCGACTACACGGCCAACATCGCCGGTACGTTGTTCACGCTGCCGGCGGGTGATCTGGGCATCGCCGCGGGCGTGGAGCATCGCGAAGAGAAGGGCCGCTTCGTGCCGGACGCCTTCAACCAGACGGGCCAGAGCACGGGTCTTGCGGCCACCACCACCTCGGGCAAGTACCGGGTGAACGAGGCCTACCTAGAACTCGACGCGCCGCTGCTGCGCGACATGACGATGGCGCGCGAACTCTCGGTCGACGTGGCGACCCGCTACTCCGATTACGACAACTTCGGCAGCACCACCAACAGCAAGGTCGGCATCAAGTGGAAGCCGATCGACGACCTGCTGGTGCGTGGCAGCTGGGCGCAGGGCTTCCGCGCGCCGACCATTTCCGACCTCTACGGCGGCACCAACGGCAGCTTCGAGTCGTACACCGATCCCTGCGATACCAGCCATGGTTCGGCCAAGGGCAACTCGGCGGTGGCTGCGCGTTGTACGTCGGGCTTCGGTGGCCAGGCGCCGGTGGCGGCCAACTACGTGCAGCTGGGCCAGGCACTGGTGCCTTGCAAGACCTACCCCTGCCAGACCAACTACCAGTTCATCACCGGCTCGAACCCGAACCTGCAGCCGGAAACGGCCACCACCCGTACGCTGGGCTTCATCTATAGCCCGCACTACCTGGAAGGTTTCGACGTCTCGCTCGACTGGTACAAGATCGACATCAAGCACCTGATCTCGCAGGACTCCGTGCAGGACATTCTGGATGACTGCTACGTGGCGGGCATTGCCTCGCGTTGCAGCAGCTTCCAGCGCGATCCGGCCAACGGCGTCATCACCGGCATGAACTACGGCCTGACCAACAAGGGCTGGGAGAAGACCGCCGGCTACGACTTCGGCGTGAACTATCGCTTCACCATCGATTCGATCGGCCAGTTCGCCACGCGTTGGAACACCACCTACGTGGATTACCTCAACGTCAAGGCAGACGACAATCCGACCACGATCCTGCAGCCGCTCACGGGCTACGGCGGCAACTTCCGTGTCCGCTCGAACCTCACGCTGGATTGGACGCGCGGCATCTTCGGCGCCAGTTGGACGGTGCGTTACTACTCGGGCATGACCGAGCGCTGCTCGTACACGACGGCGGCGGAGTGCAACGACCTGACGCACGTCGATCCGTTCAACGGTGCACAGGCACAGCGTCACACCGGTTCCACCACGTTCAACGACGTGCAGTTCCGTTGGACGCTGCCGTGGAAGGGCGTCGTGTCGGTTGGCGCGAACAACGTGTTCGACAAGGAAGGCCCGATCATGTACTCGAAGCCGAACAGCTCGTTCGTGTACTACGGCGGCTTCGACATCGGCCGCTTCTACTACCTGAAGTACACGCAGCGCTTCTAAGCTGTATCGAAGGTGTTACAGGAGGGGCCCGGAAACGGGCCCCTCTTTGTTTATCGGACATTTAGACGCCTAAATCCGTGGCATACGGTCGCGCATGGGCCAACTTTTACAAGCCCTTGATTTTCGGCTATCCTGCGTGCTTCCCCCGTGTAGAGTCGAGGCGTGTTGGGCGCCTGTTGGTTCTCGCGTTAAGTCCTGACAGTCGATAGAGGTTTCCCATGCGCAGGTTGGTTTGGTCGCTGATGTCGGTCGCGGCACTGGCTCTCGCCGGTTGCGGCAATTCTTCCGATTCCTCCCAGAGCGCCACGCAGGGCGGCGACACCGCTGCCGCGTCCGGTTCGGCTGCTGCGCCGGCGGCCGCGCCCGCCAAGGCCAATGCCATCACCGGTCAGGTGACGCTGCGCGACGCCGCCCAGGTGTCGGCCGATGCCAAGCTGCAGCTGACCCTGGTCGACGTGTCGACGCAGGAAGCCGCGCCGCTGGCCACCAAGACGGTGCAGCCCGCCAACACGTTCCCGCTGTCGTTCGAGCTGGAGTTCAACCCGAACGACGTGAACCCGAATGGCCTGTACGTGCTCAAGGCCGACCTGGTCGATGGCGACCGCCACTACACCCCGCCGCTGCAGACGCAGGTGCTGACCAAGGGCGCGCCGACGCAGGTGAACATCCAGCTGGTGGCCGAGCAGACCGCCGGCGAGAAGGAGCTGGCTGCCTTCACCGCCGTGCAGAAGCAGATCGGCGGCATGAAGATCAGCAACGGCACCAAGCTGGAAGACAAGGTCTCGCGCGGCTGGCAGCTGTTCCGCGAAGCTGGCGAAGTGAAGTTCATCCGCGAGCAGGTCGATTACGGCGACAAGGGCTTCACCAGCACCGACTTTGCCTACAAGGACGGCAAGCCGTGGGTGGTCGTGCAGCAGAAGAAGTCCAGCAAGGACGCCAAGCCGAACGAAACCGATCGCGCCGCCTGGGGCCAGGACGGTCAGCTGGTGCTGAAGACCATCGAGGCCGGTGGCAAGACCTCGCCGCTCGGCGATGACGCGGCCGCGGACCTGCAAAAGCAGGCCGAAGCGATCCTCAAGCTGGCGACCAACGGCAAGGGCAAGTAAGCCGCCCCTCCGTCGGAACGAAAAAAAGCCGCCCTTGAGGCGGCTTTTTTGTGCCTGTGGTTTGGCCATCCAGACGGCCATCGACGACCGCTCGCACGCCTGCATTCCAGGCAGGGCATGCGGGCAAAGAAAAAGGCCGCCCACGTGAGCGGGCGGCCTTTGTCCGGGCGGTGCAATGGCGTTAGAAGGCGTACTTCAGGCCCAGGTTCACGCTGTTGTACTTCTGGCTGTTGTCGCTGAAGCGACCACTGTAGCCGACCCAGCCACTCAGCGTCTGGGTGAACTGCGCGGCCACGCCAAGGTCGGCCGCGCCCCAGGTCTTGTCCGGCGTGAAACCGACCATCGAGAAGGTGCCCGGCATGCCGTTGAGGCCGGCGGTCACTTCGCGCGGGTCCGCCTTGCTGTCGTGGTTGAAGGCGACTTCGGCGTACGGCGTGAGCATCGTGTTGCCGGCCTGCCAGTGACCCTCGAGGCGCCAGCCGAGCGTGGAGATCAGCGCATCGCGTTGCTGGCTGCCGAACCACATGGCGGTGCTGTCGCTGCCGCTCTCGTTGTAGCCGTTGACCTTCACGGTCTGCCACTCGAAGGTCGCGAACGGGCCGGTGCGCAGGCTGGAGAAGTCGAACCACCAGCCGCCGGTGACGCCCGCGCCCACGTGGTTGCCGTCCGCCTTCGCGGTTTCCGTGCGCTGCGCGGCACCGATCTGGATGCGGCGCTCGATGTCGGAGAAGTTGTCCTGGCCAAAGTCGAGGTAGCCGCCGATATAGCCGCCGCCCTGGTGATAGGTCAGGTAGCCCAGGCCGGAGATGTCCTGCAGCTTGTAGCCGCCACCGCCCTGGTAATCGGCATTGTGCTGGCCGATGTTCATGGCCAGGCCGCCGGACAGGTTCTCATTGAAGCGGACGTCGGCACCCACGGTCAGGTTGACGTTGTTGCTGGTGGTCTTGGGCGAGCCGCTGCTGGCGTCGAAACGCTGGTCGCCGTAATCCACGTTGGCGAACACGCGGGTATCGGTGCCCTGGCCATCGGCGAGCATCTGGTTGCGAATGGCGCGGTTCTGCGCCGAGATCGAAGCCAGCGGCGCTTCGGCGAGCAGCGAGGCATAGCCCGGCGCGCGCAGGATGGACACCACGTACTGGCCCAGCATCACGTCTGCGCCGGTGGTGGGATGCACGCCGTCGGCGAACAGGTAGGTCTGGTTGGTGCCGGCCGCATAGGTGTAAGGCAGGCCCGAGCCCTGCGGTCCGCACTGCACCGAACTGGAGCCCACGCCGCAGGCTTCGTTGGTCACGTTGGTGAAGCCGTACAGCGACGGATTCGCGACCACTTCATTGAGCAGGCTGTAGGTGTCGACCGGGATGATGCCCTTGCCCAGCGAGGCGATGCCGGCGTTGAGCTGGCCGTTGAACACCAGGCTGAGCGCGGTGAGCGACGAAGCGGCGGATGCACCCTGTTCCAGGCCCGACGGCGTCAGGCCGATGTTGGGCAGGTTGAACACCAGGATGTTCTTCGCGCCGGCCGCCTGCAGCTGGCCGATCAGCTTCACTTCCTGTTGTGCGGCCGCGGCGATCGAAGCCTGCGCCTGGTCGGCCGTCATGAAGCCGGAGACGCCGGCGGCGGCGAGCACCTGCTGCGTGACGGCGGCGGTGACGGCCTGGGTGATGGCCGGCGTCATGGCGGCGATCTGGGCCGGCGGCACGTTGGCGGCCTGCAGCTGCGCGATCTGCGCAGCCACGTTCTGCTGGATCAGCTGCTGGGCCGTGGCGCCCGCGCCGGCGGCCGTAGCAGCGTAGAAGATGTCGTTGGCGCCGCCCCAGACGGAGTAGAGCGCCTTGCTGTCGACCTTGCCGGTGGCCAGGTAGTAGCTGACCTGGGTCGAGAGGGTCGGCACCGCGGACGGCGTGCCAGGCGAGTTGGTGAGCACGCCGGCACCGCCCCACGCGAAGTCGGTGCCGCTCGCCAGCGACGGGCCCAGGTTGTAGCCGTAGTAGCTGGCCACGTTCTGGATGGTCACCGAGCCCGGATTGGTGGTGAACTTCAGCGGCGGCTGGATGCTGGGGGCCGTCGCCAGCGAAATATTGCCCGCATCGCTGAGGCTGTCACCGAAGACGATGACGTTGCTGAACTGCGAACTGGCCGCCATGGCGGACGAGCTGAAAAGCAGGGCGGCGGTAATGGCGCCGGCAATAAGGCGAGTACGGGGCATGAATGACGCTCCTGGGACCGGGATGGCCTTTGTTATTCCGTTGTTACGGTAATGCATGCCCATACGTCAGCGCATGCTGCGGTGCATCGCAGCATTTCGTTGACAGACAAAGAGGGCCGGGCGCGATTTCGACGGTAGGCGCCGGCCCTTAAGGGTATGACCGGGGAGGAGGCCGACCGCGGCCTCCTCCCCGGTCAGGCGAGCCCTGAGTTCAGCGCTTCATTGCCTTCGCCAGAGCGTCAGCGAACGCGTTGTTGGCGGGTGCCGGCGCGGGCTTGGGCGCACCGCCGCCCGGGCGGGGGCCACGGTTGTCGCGCGGGCCGCCGCGAGCGGCATCGCTGCCGCCGGCCGGGCGCCCGCCACGGGCCTGCTGTCCCGGCTCATCGTCCAGGCGCATGGACAGGCCAATGCGCTGGCGCGGGATGTCGACCTCCATCACCTTCACCTTGACGATGTCGCCCGCCTTCACTGCGTCG
Source organism: Dyella jiangningensis (assembly GCA_000632805.1). Taxonomy (GTDB): domain Bacteria; phylum Pseudomonadota; class Gammaproteobacteria; order Xanthomonadales; family Rhodanobacteraceae; genus Dyella; species Dyella jiangningensis. Next base: position 4,574,418 of record CP007444.1, read on the forward strand.
CGCGGGTCCTTCACGAAGGTGTGCGAAAGCGCAGAGACGTGCACGAGGCCGTCCTGGTGCACGCCGATGTCGACGAAGGCGCCGAATGCGGCCACGTTGGTCACGCGGCCTTCCAGCACCATGCCCACGCGCAGGTCCTTCAGGTCTTCCACGCCCTCGGCGAAGGTCGGTGCGACAAACTCCGGGCGCGGGTCGCGGCCGGGCTTCTCAAGCTCCTTGAGGATGTCGCGCACGGTCGGCAGGCCGAACGTCTCGTCGGTGTACTGCTCGGCTTTGAGGCCACGCAGGAAAACGGAATCGCCGATGATGGAGCGCACCTCACGACCGCACTGCGCGATGATGCGCTCGACCACCGGATAGGCTTCCGGATGCACCGCGCTGGCGTCGAGCGGGTTGTCGCCGTTGGGCACGCGCAAAAAGCCCGCACACTGCTCGAACGCCTTGTCGCCCAGGCGCGGCACCTTGAGCAATGCCTTGCGGTTGGCGAACGGGCCGTTGGCATCGCGGTGCTTCACCACGTTCTCCGCCACGCTGGGGGTGAGGCCGGCGACGCGGGAGAGCAGCGCGGCGGACGCGGTATTCACGTCCACGCCCACGGCGTTCACGCAGTCTTCCACCTTGGCATCCAGCGCGCGCGCCAGCTTCACCTGGTTCACGTCGTGCTGGTACTGGCCCACGCCGATCGCCTTGGGCTCGATCTTCACCAGCTCGGCGAGCGGATCCTGCAGGCGGCGCGCGATGGACACCGCGCCACGCAGGCTCACGTCGAGATCCGGAAACTCCTTCGCGGCGGTTTCCGATGCCGAGTACACCGACGCACCCGCTTCGCTCACCACGATCTTCGACAACGTGTGTTCCGGATGCGTCTTGGCGAGGCCCTTGATCAACTCGCCAGCCAGCTTGTCGGTTTCACGCGAGGCCGTGCCGTTGCCGATCGCGATCAGGTCCACGCCGTGCTTCTGGCACAGGCGCGCCAGCGCAGCCAGCGACTCGTTCCACTGCCGGCGCGGCTCGTGCGGATAGATCGTGTCGGTGGCGAGCAGCTTGCCCGTCGCATCGACCACCGCGACCTTCACGCCGGTGCGGATGCCCGGGTCCAGGCCCATTACGGTCTTGGCGCCGGCCGGAGCGGCGAGCATCAGGTCCTTGAGGTTGTCGCCGAACACGCGGATCGCTTCGTCCTCGGCGCCTTCGCGCACGCGACCGAACAGATCCAGCGTGAGATGCAGATGCAGCTTCACGCGCCAGGTGAGGCGCACCGTTTCGCGCAGCCACGCATCCGCGGCGCGACCGCGATCGAGAATGCCGGCACGCGCGGCCACGCGGCCTTCGCCTTCCAGGTGTCCCTGTTCCGCGTCGAGCGCAGGTGCGAGTTCGAGTTCGATCACACCTTCGTTGCGCGCACGCATCAGTGCCAGCAGGCGATGCGAAGGAATCTTGCCGATCGGTTCGACGTGGTCGAAGTAGTCGCGGAACTTGGCGCCTTCGTTCTCCTTGCCTTCCACCACCTTGGCGCGGATCTGGCCCTTGTCCCACAGCCAGTCGCGCAGCTCGCCGACCAGCGTGGCGTCCTCGGCGATGCTCTCCATCAGGATGGCGCGCGCGCCATCGAGCGCGGCGCGCACATCGGGCACGCCCTTTTCGGCATCCACGAATGCCGCGGCGAATGCATCGGGGGATTGCGTGGGATCTTCGCGCAGGCCCGTGGCCAGCGGCTCGAGCCCGGCTTCGCGCGCGATCTGCGCCTTGGTGCGACGCTTGGGTTTGTAAGGCAGGTAAAGATCTTCAAGGCGCGCCTTGGTGTCGGCGCTGAGGATGTCGCCCTTGAGCGCATCGGTCATCTTGCCCTGTTCCTCGATACTGGCGAGGATCGCGTCGCGGCGCTCTTCGAGTTCGCGCAGGTAGCGCAGGCGTTCCTCCAACAGGCGCAGCTGCGTGTCGTCGAGACCGCCGGTGGCTTCCTTGCGGTAGCGCGCGATGAACGGCACGGTCGCGCCGCCGTCGAGTAATTCCACGGCGGCATGGACCTGGTCCGGCTTGGCGGCGATGTCGTGGGCAATACGTTGTTCGATGCTGAGCATGAGGCTGAAACGTTTCCTGTGCGTTCGACAATGCGATGTCGCCGCGTCGCGGCCCATCGGACCATCGATGATAGCAAGATGGTCGCCGCGCTCAGTCCCGGGCAGCCGGAGCCTGTTCAGGGCGAGCGTGCAGGTAGCCGCCGCCATCGCCGAGCGGCGTATCGCCAGCCGGGCCAGGATAGGTCGTGGCCATGCGACGGACGCGGGGCCAGCGCAAGGGGTGCGACGGCCGCGCACTGGCCGCGTGGATGAAAGGCAGCACTACCAGAGCGGGCTGGGGCGAGCTGCGAGGCGCCCGCACCTGGTCGCGCGAAGGAAGCCATAGGCTCGCCGCGGCAAGCATCGCCACGATGGCCGCCACCATGATGACTGCGGCCAGCCAGGGGATGGGCGGCGATTCGGAACGCTTCGGCGGAACGCTGTCCTGAGGCAACGCGATGACGTCGGGCCGCTTGTTTACCGCCGTGCCTTCAGCTGTGAGGGGAAAAGGCGCAGGCGGGGCGGCGACGCGCTGCACCTCGCCGATGAAGCGATAACCCACCGTATGCACCGTGGCGATATAGCGGGGATTGCCGGCGCAATCGCCCAACGTGTGCCGAAGCTGCGAGATGACGCGTGTGAGGACGCCGGGCGTCACGTGCCGGTGGCCCCACGCCGCATCAAGCAACGCATCCTTGCCGACCACGTCGCCGGCTTGTTGCAGCAGCACGACGAGCACGGTGAAAGCCTTGGGCTCCACCGAGAGCGCGACGCCTGCGCGTTCGAGGCGATGTGCGCGCGGCTCGACCACAATGTCGTCGCACTGATAGATCCAGCCGCTGTCAGGTTGGGGATGGGCCATGACCGTGCCAGGCGAGGCCCCCTGCACGACAAGAATGCGCTCTTGTCGCCGCGCTGCGCATCCGCCATAGGTCATAACGTGGCCCGTTTTGCGCGAAGCCGATGCGCCATGTTTTCGATGCGCATGCAGCATGCGTCATCACCACGCGTCGACGCGCATGTATTCGTGTCACGTGATGCGATCGCAGTCGCACCGTAAAAGCCACGTGCGGGACGACGTCACGTGGCGCGTCGTGCAAGGCGACCGCGATCATAAGAGCGAGCCGCTTGGTGGCATGCATCTGCTTGCATACATGCTTTCCAAGTGCGCACATCGCGCGCGCCTCAACACGATGTGCATGTGACGCCTGACGGCTATGCGCTTAGCGAGCCCTGGTCGCGGGAAGATGGCGACTGCTGCGACGGTTGCTCGCCCGGCCGCCCATTGAGCACCAGCGTCTGCGCGAGCAGATCGTGCAGGCCCTGTTTGCGCTGGGTCCACGCCACCATGAGGAAGCCAAAGCACAGGATGAAGGCACTCAGCAGCTTGCCGAAGTAGCGGCCGGTGGCGCGCATGAAGGTGATGCGGCCGCCCGTGAGATTGGTGACGCGAATGCCCAGCGCGCGCTTGCCCAACGTGCCTTGCCATGCGGAACTTTCGCACGCGGCGAAATACAGCCAGGTCACCACGGTCTGCGCCATCAGGGCGGGGCCGAGCGCATGGAGATAAGTATCGAACGCCTGCAAGGCCAGCTGCGGATCGCTGCCCGCCGCGAGCTTCGCCTGAAGATAGGTTTCCGCTGCTTCGTTCGCGCCGAACAGGCTGCTCAGCAGCATGTTGGGAATCCACAGCACGAGCGCGTCGAGTATGTAAGCGGCGACGCGCTTCCAGAAGCCGGCGTAGTCGGCCAGCGCCGGTGCATCGCTCGCGCGGATGCCTGCGTCGTATGAAGGTGCGGGCGGCGGTGTGAAGGCAGGCGGCGCGACGCCAACTTCGTCCGGAAACAGCACGGATAGCGGCTGCCAGTCGGCCAGGCCTTCGTACCAGCCCAGGTCCTGCGGGCTCACCTGGCCGCTACGCAGCCACTGGCGCACGTCCATTTCCTTATAGGGGCCGTGTCGCTCGCCGTCCCGACCGATCCAGACTTCCATACGCGCCGCTCCACAGATCAATGACGTGCATGATGCCATGGGTGGCGGCGATTTCCGCTTCGCTGCGCCTACACCGCTGGCCTGTGCTGACCATCGCCGGCCGCGCCGCTACCGTGAGGTGTCAGGCGGCCGTGCGCTTGAGGTGCACCAGCAGCAACGAGATGGCGGCGGGCGTCACGCCGCTGATGCGCGCGGCCTGGCCTATGGTTTCCGGCTGCACGCGCTTGAGCTTGAGCAACACCTCGGCGGACAAGCCACGCACCTTGTCGTAATCGAAGCTGCCGGGAATCGCCGTCTGCTCGTGGCGACGCTGGCGCCCGATCTCCTCGCGCTGGCGATCAAGATAACCGGCGTACTTGATCTGCACTTCCACCTGCGCCGCGACGGTGTCGTCGTCCACGGCTGGGCCGATGCCGTCGACGGAGGTCAGCCTGGCGTAGTCAAGCTCCGGGCGACGCAGCAGATCGAGCGCGCTCGTCTCGCGGCTCAGGGTGATGCCGATCTGCTCCTGGATGTTCGCGCCCAATGCATTCGCCGGTGCACCCCAGATCGTACCCAGGCGCTGCGTTTCCCGCTCCACTGCATCGCGCTTCGCACGCAGCGCGTCGTAACGCGCCTGCGGTACCACGCCGAGCCGGTGGCCGGATTCGGTGAGGCGCAGATCGGCATTGTCTTCGCGCAGGTGCAGCCGGTATTCGGCGCGCGAGGTAAACATGCGATACGGCTCGATCGTGCCGTTGCTGGTGAGGTCATCGATCAGCACGCCGATGTAGGCCTCGTCGCGTCGTGGATACCACGGCGACTCACCCTTCACCGCGAGCGCGGCATTGAGGCCGGCGATCAGTCCCTGCGCGCCAGCCTCCTCATAGCCGGTGGTGCCGTTGATCTGGCCCGCGAAATACAGGCCCGGAATGGTCTTGGTTTCCAGCCACGGGTGCAGGCCGCGCGGATCGAAATAGTCGTACTCGATCGCGTAGCCCGGCCGCGTGATGTGCGCGTTCTCGAAGCCCTTGATCGAGCGCACGAGTGCCAGCTGCACGTCGTACGGCAGCGACGTGGAAATGCCGTTGGGGTAGATCTCGAAGGTGTCCAGGCCTTCCGGTTCGATGAAGATCTGGTGCGAGCTCTTCTCGGCGAAGCGCACCACCTTGTCTTCGATCGACGGGCAATAGCGCGGGCCGACGCCTTCGATCTGGCCGCTGTACAGCGGTGAGCGATCGAGCGAACCACGGATGAGTTCGTGTGTCTGTTCGCTGGTATGTGTGATCCAGCAGCTCACCTGGCGCGGATGTTCGGCCCGCGATCCGAGGTAGGAGAACACCGGTGCGGGATCGTCGCCGGGCTGCTCTTCCAGGCCGGTGAAGTCGATGCTGCGCAGGTCGATGCGCGGCGGCGTGCCCGTCTTCAGGCGGTCGGCGGCCACCGGCAATTCGCGCAGGCGCTGGGCGAGCGTGCTGGCCGGCGGATCGCCGGCGCGGCCGCCGGCGTACTGCGCCGGACCGATATGGATCTTGCCCGCGAGGAAGGTGCCGGCTGTGAGCACCACGGCGCGGGCACGGAACTTCAGGCCCATCTGGGTCACCACGCCGGTGACGCGGTCGCCCTCAAGAATCAGGTCGTCCACCGCCTGCTGGAACAGCTCCAGGTTGGGCTGGGTCTCCACGATCCGGCGGATCGCCGCCTTGTAGAGTGCGCGATCGGCCTGGCAGCGGGTGGCACGCACGGCCGGGCCCTTGGAAGCGTTGAGCGTGCGCCACTGGATGCCGGCGAGGTCGGCTGCATGCGCCATGGCGCCGCCCAAGGCGTCGATCTCCTTCACCAGGTGGCCCTTGCCGATGCCGCCGATGGCCGGGTTGCAGCTCATCTGGCCGATCGTCTCGATGTTGTGGCTCAGCAGCAGCGTGCGTGCGCCGGTCCGCGCCGAAGCGAGCGCGGCCTCGGTGCCGGCATGGCCGCCGCCGATCACGATGACGTCGTAGTGAGTGGGATGAAACATGGGAGCTGCCCCGGGGAGACGTGTCCTGCAAGCGCAGGAATGGACCAAATACGGCGCTATGGTACCGCCACCGCGAGGCTCTGACCGCTGGCACGCTTCCTGCTTTATCTCACGTGCACTTTCCACAGGCAGAAGCTGCGCGACAACGCGCGCCGAGATCGAGCGACAGGGGCTTGATCGCGTGCTGGGGAGAGGAAGCAGGACGGCGCCCCTCGGGGCGCCGTCGTTTTTTCTGGCCTTGCCCAAGCGTGGGGCTTTTCAGGCCTAGATAAGATCTGGCGCCCGGCGGTCTCAGGAACAGGGGGAATCCAGGATGACCGTGTTGCCGGGCGCCAGAAACCGGAGATTCGGTGGCTGGCAGCGAGGTTTTATGTCGCTGTGCGTGAGGTGGATATTCGGGCCTGCAGCGTGAACGTGGAGTGACTAAAACGCCTGTTTGTGCCGAGTCTCGGCAAGAGATGACGTACAGCGTCATTTCGTGATCGAAGACCGCTTTGCATGTGAGCCGCATCACATTGCTGGCATGGGCGTTGCATTTCCCAATGGTGCCGACAAGACGCATCGTTTTTGGAGGAGTCGCCCATGGAAACCAGCTTCGATTTCCAACCCGTTTATCCGCATCACGACTTGCTGATCGAACTCGGTCGCATCGAGATGGCCATGGAACACCTGGCCCACCGCAGCGAGGACGAACGCCAGGTGCTTCGGCCGCGACTGCAGTCGCGCATCAGTCGCCTGCGCGACGAATTGCAGAGCCTGGAAGTCTGAGTCGCAGGCGCATCCGGTTCATGGTGCATGGACGTCCAAACGTTCGTGGGCCGCTCGAGGACTGGCGATAAGACGCCCACGCGCGTTGGCGTGACACTTCCGCCGATCGTCCTTCCTCACTCTCTCGGAATTACGCCCGGGTGCCCCGTCTTGGACGGGTCGCACTCGGGCGTTGTTCCTTGCGTACCTGGTTGCGCGGGAAGGCCCGGCTCGTCAGCCGTGCAACATGCTCTGCACGATCTCGTTGAGGTTGCGCGAAAGGCCTACATGCGCCGCCACTGATTCGATGGCGGTGCGTGCCAGCGCGCGGCGCGAGGGTTCCAGTCGTTGCCAGCCGTTGAACGCCGTCGCCATGCGTGCCGCAATCTGCGGATTGAGTGCATCGAGCTGCGTCAACCGCTCGGCGAGCAGCTGGTAGCCGCTGCCGTCGGTTCGGTGGAACCCGTCCGGATTGTTGCGGGCCCACGCGCCGAACAACGAATTGACGCGATTGGGATTCTTGAGCGTGAAGGCGGCGTCACCCTCCAGCGCATGCACGCGTTCGATCACGAGTTCGCCGGGCAGTTGCGTCTGGACGGAGAACCACTTGTCCATGGCAAGCGGATTGTCCGCGTAGCGTTCGCGGAAATGTGCCAGCGCGGCGTGCGCCTGCGAGGCGTTGCCACGTACGAGCACGCTGAGCGCCGCGAGGCGATCGGTCATGCTCGGGGCATTGTCGTACTGCAACGTGGCCTGCGCATGCGCGGTCCACGGATCGATCCGCGCAAGCAGTTCGAGCACGCGGCGCTTGAGCCGTCGACGTGCCTGGCTACGCGCATCGAGCTGCACGCTGGTATGCGATACCAACGCTTCGTAGCGGCGCTGCAGCGCTTGCTGGCCGATACGCAGCGCGAGCTGTTCCTGCAGTTGCTGGCGCAGGGCATGCACGTGCGACGGATCGACCTGGCGCTCGCGTTCGGCGAGTTCGATTTCGCCCGGCGGCGTGAGGAGGTCGGCCAGCAAGGCCTCGTCCATGGCGCTGTCGTTGAACAGCGCTTCCAGCGCTTCGCACCACGCGTCCAGCGCGCCGGTGCCGTCGCCCTCGCGAAGGTTGTCGTAGGCGCGGGCAGCGAGCTGCTGGCCCGCTTCCCACCGGTTGAAGCCGTCGGGATCGTGGCGCAAGAGCAGGGCGAGGTCAGCCGGTTCGTAGGTGCACTCGAGGATGACCGGCGCGGAGAAACCGCGCAGCAATGACGGTACTGGCGCGTCATTCACTTGCTGGAACACGAACACCTGTTCGGCGCGATCGAGCACGACGACCCGCTCGGTGGCGCCGGATGTTTCCGCGCTGTCGGCGGTCAAATGCAGCGGCAGCATGCCCCCCGCGCGATCAAACAGCCCCAGCTTCACCGGGATCGGCAACGGCTGCTTGTGCGACTGATGCGGCGTGGGCGGCGTGTGCTGCGAGAGCGTCAGCGTATAGGTGCGATGCGCGGCATCGTAGTGGCCGCGCGCGGAGAGGCGCGGCGTGCCGGCCTGCGCGTACCACGCGAGATACGGCATGAGATCGATGCCGTTGGCGTCGCCCAGCGCGCCAAGGAAATCTTCCAGCGTTGCCGCCCGCCCATCGTTGCGCGCGAAATACCGATCCATGCCGCGACGGAAGCCTTCGCGTCCGAGGCGACCGGCGACCATGCGCACCAGTTCTGAACCCTTCTCGTACACGGTGGCGGTGTAGAAGTTGTTGATCTCGCTGTACTGCGCCGGGCGCACCGGATGCGCCAGCGGGCCGGCGTCCTCCGGAAACTGCGCGCGACGAAGCAGCGCCACGTCCTCGATGCGCTTGAGCGCAGAGGAATTCATGTCCGCGGAGAATTGTTGCTCGCGGAACACGGTGAGGCCTTCCTTCAGCGACAGCTGGAACCAGTCGCGGCACGTGACGCGGTTGCCGCTCCAGTTGTGGAAATACTCGTGCGCCACCACGGCCTCCACCGCGCGGTATTCGTCGTCGGTGCTGGAGTCGGGATCGGCCAGCAGATACTTCGCATTGAAGATGTTGAGGCCCTTGTTCTCCATCGCACCCATGTTGAAGTCGTGGGTGGCGACGACGTGGAACACGTCGAGATCGTATTCGCGACCGTAGGTGTCCTCGTCCCAGCGCATGGAGCGCTCCAGTGCATCCATGGCGTAACCGCACTGGCCGATGGCGTCGGGCTCGGCCCAGATCACCAGCTTCACGGCGCGGCCGCTGCTCGTGACGTAATCACGCTCGATCTTCTGCAGCCGCCCGGCCACCAGCGCGAACAGGTAACTGGGCTTCGGGTGCGGGTCGACGAAGCGCGCCCAGTGACGGCCGCCCTCCAGCTCGCCGTGCCCGTCCGGATTGCCGCCGGCCAGCAGCACCGGGAAGCGGTCGCGATCGGCGCACAAGGTGACCTTGTAGCTCGCCAGCACGTCCGGGCGGTCCGGGAAGAACGTGATGTGACGGAAGCCTTCGGCCTCGCACTGGGTGAGCAGGAAACCCCGCTCGCGCGGGCCGGAGAGGTACAAGCCTTCCAGCGCGGTGTTGGCCGCCGGGCGCAGGCACACGCGCGTCTCCAGCACGCTGCCATCGCGCGCGTCGTCCACCTCGAGCACGTTGTCCACGTAGCGCCACGCGCGTTCGTCGAGCGCCTGGCCGTCCAGCGAGATCGACAGCAGCTCCAGGCCCTCGCCATCCAGCCGCAGCGGCGCATCCTGCGCAGGATCACGCTGAAGGTGCAGACGGGAGGTGACCTCGGTCGTGTCGATGCCGAGATCGAAGGTCAGCTCCACCTGCGAGACGCGCCAGGCAGGGGCCCGGTATTCATCGAGCCGGACCAGGGTAGAAGAGGTGTCGCTTCGGTTGTTCATTGGGGGACAGCTGGGGTGGAAGGGACTACTCAGGCTAACATGCGGCTCTTTCCAGGCAGGACAAGTCGATGGCCGAGTATCTGGCGGAACGCACCCAACTGGAGAGCCATGAGCTGGCGGTGTTGACCGACGTGGCCCATGGCCGCCGCGTGCGCATTGCCCGTCGTGGCGCCACGGTGCTGAGCTTCGAGGTGTCGGCGCACCATGGCGCCTGGGATCTTGCGGACGGCTACCGCGACGCGGGCGAGTTGGACACGCGTCCCAGCTCCCGCTTTGCGGTGATGGTTCCGTTCGCCAACCGCATCGCCGACGCGCGGTATCAGTTCGACGGCAAGTCCTACGATCTGCAGCCGGGCGTGGAAGGGGACACGCGTGGGGCGCGCCACGGCTTCGTGCGCGGCGTGGACTTCGAGCTGACCGATCTTTCCGCCGACGCCGTATCCGCGCGTGCAACGTTCAGCACGCAAACCATCCGGCCCGGCGCGCACCCTGGCTATCCCTTCGCGATCGACTTGGCGGTGACCTATACGCTCGACGCGTCCGGCCTGGCGCTGGAGGCCGTCATGCGCAACGTGGGCGAGCAGGCGGCGCCGTGCTTCTTTGGCTGGCATCCGTATTTCCGCCTGAGCGAACTGCCCATCGACCGTTGGGAGCTGCAGATACCCGCCGACACCGTCGTACGCACTGGCAACGACTTCATTCCGTTGCCGGCGGAGAGCGGCCGGCTCTCGATCGAGCACGCGCCCGAAGTCGATTTTCGCCAGATGCAGGCGATCGGGCCGCGTGAACTCAACCATGCCTTCGCGGACCTGCGCCTGGATACGGATGGCCGTGCGCGCACGCGGCTGCGCGATCCGGATAGCGGGTTGGCCATCGCGGTGTGGCAGGCCTCGGGCGTCATGCTCGCGTTCACTGCGGATACCGTGACGCGCGACGTGCGTCGCTCGGTGGCACTGGAGCCGATGGAAAGCTGGGCCGATGCATTCAATCGCCCCGACTGCGCCAACGTGATCCGGCTGGAGCCCGGCGCCGAGCGGCGCTTTGTCTGCGGCGTGGAGATTGAAAGTCCATGAGTAGCACGATCAATCGCGCCGCGTTGCCCACGTTCGCCCAGGTGCAGGAGGCCGCCGCGCGCATCGCGCCGTACGCGGTGAAGACCCCCGTGCTTCGCAACACCACGCTGAACGCGCTCGCCGGCGCCGATCTGTATTTCAAGTGCGAGAACCTGCAGCGTGGCGGCGCATTCAAGTTCCGCGGCGCGTGCAATGCTGTGTGGTCGATGGACGATGCCATGGCCGCGAGCGGCGTGGTCACGCATTCCTCCGGCAACCACGGCAATGCCTTGGCGTTGGCGGCGGCAACGCGAGGCATTCCCGCGCATGTCGTCGTGCCCGACGGGGCCGTGCGCACCAAGCTGCAAGCCATCGAGCGTGCAGGCGCCCTCCTGCATCGCTGCGAGGCCACGCAGGCAGCGCGCGAAGCCAAGGCGGACGAAGTGCAGCGCGCCACCGGCGCCGAATTGGTCCATCCCTTCTCCGACACGCGCGTGATGGCGGGCCAGGGCACCGCGGTACTCGAACTGCTGGAGCAGGCGGGTGGACTCGATGCCGTCATCACGCCGATCGGCGGTGGCGGCCTCATCGCCGGCACGGCCATCGCCGCGCATGGCATCGCGCCGCAGGTCGAAGTGCATGGTGCGGAACCGACCGGCGCGGACGACGCGGCGCGTTCGCTGGCGCAGGGCCAGCGCGTGGGTCCGTTTACGCCGGACACTATCTGCGATGGCTTGCGTACGCTGATTGGCGAGACCAATTTCGAAGCGCTGCGCATGCATCGCGTCGAAGTGACCACCGTCACCGACGACGACGTCGTCGCTGCGATGCGCTTGCTATGGAACGAACTGAAGATCGTGGTCGAGCCTTCCAGCGCGACGGTGCTGGCGGCCGTGCTGAAACGACCGGAGCGTTTCAAGGGCAAGCGCGTGGGCTTGATCCTCACCGGTGGCAACGTCGATCTCGACGCGCTGCCCTGGTAGAGAGGGCTCCACTGTCGGAGCGCACCCAGTGCGCGACCGCGGCGTTGCGGCTCACCGCTCCGTGAGGTTGTCGCGCACAGGGTGCGCTCCCACAAAAACGATCAGGCCTTGCGCAGACGCAGGCAGCTTACCGCCACCAGGCCGAGCAGCACGAAGCCGATGCCGAGCCATTCCATCGCGCTCGGCTGCTCGTGCAGGATCATCCACGCCAGCAGCACGCTCATGATCGGCACGCCCAGGCTGGCGAGGCTCGCCACCGCGGTGGGCAGGCGCTGCAGCACGACCAGCCACAGGCCCCAGGCGATACTGGAAGCCATCACCACGCTGTAGGCCAGGCCGCCGATGAACTGCCAGTTCCACTCGATCGTTCGCTGTGGAACGAACAACGCAATCACCACCAGCATCAGCGCACCGAACAGCATCTGCCATGCCGTGAGGTTGAGCGGAGTGGGTGCGTGGCGGATAAACACCCGCTTGCTGAGCACGGTACCCATGGCCCATGCCGCGCCCGCGCCGATCGCGAGCAGGGTGCTGGTCGTGTTGCCGAGACCGTGCCAGGGTTCGATGATGCATACGAGGCCGATGGCCGCGAGGCCAAGGCCAAGCCAACGCCGTGGCGTGAGGCGTTCGTGCAGGATCAGCCACGCCAGCAGCACCGCCCAGAACGGCATGGTGTAGGCCAACAGAGCCACGCGACCAGCGCCGCCGCTGACCAGTGCCCACTGTCCCAACCCCTGGAAAGCGGTGGTCTGGCATAGGCCGATCAGCACCGTGGGCAACAACGGCGGCGGACGCAGCGGCTGGCGCATCACCAGCAGCGCACCAAACAACACCAAGGCGCCCAGCACGTAGCGGATGGCGGCGAAATCGAATGGACCGGCATGCTGCAGCACCTGCTTCATCACCACCCAGCTGTAGGCCCAGATGACGATGGTGGCGAGTAGCGCCAGCACGGCGCCGCGCGAGTGCGATGTGGCAGTCATGGAGATCCGGGTGAAGACGAGGGAGCATGCGGTGGGCCGGCCCTTGTTACGCATGCATGGGTGGGATAGCGTCGTTGCTCGCTCGCGAAGTTACAAGAGGTGCGCGCGGCCGGGTCGGAGGCAGGTCTCCTGTCCGGCAACGTGCCGAGGCGGTACGGTCGCAGCAGCGTTGGACTTTTATCGCTTTCATGGAAACGCGGCACGTCCGCGACATGCGCAGGAATCAGGACATGGCATCACGCCCGGCAAAGACTCAAAAGCGCTGCGCATGGGGCGACAGCCCGGAGATGCACGACTACCACGACACTGAGTGGGGCACGCCGCTGCATGACGACCAGCAGCTGTTCGAATTCCTGTGCCTGGAAGGCGCGCAGGCCGGCCTGTCGTGGCGCACCATCCTGCTCAAACGCGAGCACTATCGGCGAGTGTTCCACCAGTTTGACATCGAACGCGTCGCCGCGATGAAGGATCGCGAGTTGGAGAAGGCGTTGCTGGATGCGGGCATCGTGCGCAATCGCCTCAAGGTCTATGCCACGCGCGATAACGCCATCGCGTCGCTCAAGGTGATCGACGAGCATGGCAGTCTGGACCGCTACCTGTGGTCGTTCGTGGACGGCAAACCGATCCGCAATCGCTGGACCGGGCAGGGCGACGTGCCGGCGAGCACGCCGCTCTCGGACCGCATGAGCAAGGAGCTGAAGAAACGGGGATTCCGCTTCGTTGGCACCACCATCTGCTACGCCTTCATGCAGGCGACCGGCATGGTCAATGACCACACGGTGAGCTGCTTCCGGTACAAGCAAGTTTAGCGGTCAGCCCGTGGGGCCCTTTGTGGGAGCGCACCCTGCGCGCGACGGGCCGTAGCGCAACCATCACAGCCACGGCGCACACGGCACCCCATGACATGTTCTGTGCAGGCCAACACCCATGGGCCCTGTCGCCTCTTCGCGGCTGTCGGCGTCGCGGTCGCGCACAGGGTGCGCTCCCACAAAGGTGCGGTGACTGCTGTATTACCGGCGACGCGAACCGCGCAGGCTATCGATCGAAAAACTGGCCATTTCGCCGCCGCCCGGCATGCGGCGCGATTGGCCCGGCGGTGGACCCCAGGCGTGGGCGGTCACGACTTCCCACGTGGCGGGGATGCGGCCGTCGACGCGCATGGTTTCGTAGGCCTCGAGCATGCGCTGGTAGTGGCGCTTGCCGAGCAGATGGCGTTCGCGCTCGCGATCGGCATTGGTGGCGCCCAGGCCCTGCAGTTCCTTGAGCAGCATGCGCGGTTCGCTGTAGGTCAGCGTGTAGCGGTCGACGTCGAGCACGGCGTCGCGCAGGCCGGCGTTGATCATCGCGTCGCCGAGATCATGCATGTCGAGGAAGCGGCTCACGTGCGGCTGTTCGTCGGCCTGCGCCCAGGCGGCGCGCAGCTCCTTCAGCGTATCGGGACCGAAGGTGGAGTACACCAGCAGGCCGCCGGGCTTCAGCACGCGCACGCACTCGCCGAACAGCGCGGGCAGGTCGTCGATCCATTGGAAGCACAGGTTGGAGTGCAGCACGTCCACGCTGTGATCGGGCAGCGGCAGCGCTGTCGCTTCCGCGCACACGCGCTGGAACGGCTTGAGCCAGCTCACGTGCTTCTTCGCCGCGCGCAGCATCGGCAGCGCGAGATCCATCGCCACCACCTGCGCCTTCGGATAGCGCTTGCGCAACAGCGCCGTGCCGCGCCCGGTGCCGGCGCCCACGTCGATCACGCGCTCGGGTGCGTCCAGGTAGAAGCCCAGGCGATCGAGCAGCAGCGTCTGTACTTCCTGCTGCAGGGCATCGTGCTTTTCGTAGGTATCGGCGGCGCGGCCGAAGTTGCGGCGCACTTGGTGTCGGTCGACGTGCGATGAACTCATGAGAACGTATCCAGCAGTGGCGCCAGGGCGTCGTAGACCGCGCCGGCATAGCCGAAGAACGGTGCGTGTCCGGCGTGTGCGATCTCGTGGTAACTGCCGTGCGCCTGCTCGGCCGACCACGTCATGGCGAGCGGTGGCACCAGGCGATCGCGGTGACCGGCGATCCAGGCGTTCGGCACGGCCATCGAGGCGAGCTCGCCGCGGCGATCGGTGGTTTCCAGGATGCGGATGCCTTCCTGCAGCACGCGCAGGTTGGGCTCGCCGCGCTGGAACATCAGGTTGCGCAGATGGCGCAGCTCGGCACGCGGGTCGGGGCTGCCCATCGCTTCGAGCGCGATGAATCGCTCCAAGGTGGCGTGGTAGTCCGTCTCCAGGTCATCCGCGAGCTGGCGCACCAGCTTCGGATCGCTGCCGTAGGGCCAGGTGTCATCACGCGAAAACTTCGGCGTGCCGCAGATGACGCCAAGTGCACGCGCGTGTTGCGGGCATTCGAGCGCTGCGGTCATGGCGATCAGGCCACCCAGCGACCAACCGATCCAGATCGCCGGCGGCGTGCGTTCGGCGATCGCCTGCACGCAAGCGGAGGGATCGAGCGGCAGCGTGCTGTCGCGCGAATAGCCGTGGCCGGGCAGGTCGACCACATGCAGCGAACAGCGATCCGAAAGCACGTCGCACAACGGCTCCATCATGCCGCCATGCATGGCCCAGCCGTGTAGGATCACCACGGGGATGTCGCCGCGGCCGTGGGTTTCGATGTGGAGCGTCATGCGCAGCCTTCTCCCTCTCCCCTATGGGGAGAGGGTTGGGGTGAGGGGATGGGACTTGCGAAAACATCGCTTGTTGCGGGGTTATCGCTAGGTTGGCCCCTCACCCCAGCCCTCTCCCCATAGAGCAGAGGGAGCGATGGCGCGAGGCCCTTGTCCACCGCACCACGCTCATCAAACACGAAACAATCGCCGCGCCAATGCTTGCCACCGGTTTCCTCGAAGTACTTCAGGATGCCGCCTTCCAGCTGGAAGACATGCTGCATGCCGATGTCCTGCATGTGCAGCACGGCCTTCTCGCAGCGGATGCCGCCGGTGCAGTACGACACCACGGTCTTGCCGTCGTAGCGTGCGCGATCGGCGGCGATGGCCTCGGGGAATTCGGTAAAGCTCGCGATGCGGTAGTCCACCGCGTTGTCGAACAGGCCGATGTCGGTCTCGTAGTCGTTGCGCGTATCCAGCAGCACGACCTCGCGGCCATCGTCATCATGGCCCTGCGCCAGCCAGCGCTCGAGCGTTACCGGCGCCACCGATGGCGCACGCGCACCCTCCGGGCGGATTGCCGGCATGCGCATGGTGATGATCTCTTTCTTCAGGCGCACGCGCATGCGGCCGAAGGGAACCTCGTCGGAGATCGACTCCTTCGGTTCCAGCCCGGCGAAGCGCGGATCTTCGCGCAGCCAATGCATGAACGCATCGATGGGTTCGCGCGGGCCGGCCAGGAACAGGTTGATGCCTTCCGGGGCGAGCAGGATGGTGCCCTTGAGTTCCAGCGCAAGGCAGCGTTGGAGCACGCGTTCGCGCAAGCTCGGGAGGTCGTCCAGGCTGACGAAGCGATAGGCGGAAAGATTGACGATGGACATGGAGGGGAATGGGTACGGCAAGGCCGCCATTATACGGGCAGGGCCCGAAGCGCCCGGGACAGTGCGTCCAGCAGCCGGTCCACGTCGCTTTCCTGGTGAACTGCCGACAGCGTGATGCGCAGGCGTGCCTTGCCCTGGGGGACAGTGGGAGGCCTGATTGCCGTCACCAGGAAACCCTCGTGTTCCAGTGCGTGGGCAGCGGCCGTCGCCGATGGCGCATCGCCAAGCAACAGCGGCTGGATCGCGGTGGAGGACGGCATCAGCGGCAGGCCCAGCTGCTGGGCGTTCCGGCGGAAGCGGGCGACGAGTGCGCGAAGCTTTTCGCGGCGCCAACGTTCCGACTGCGCCAAGCGCACGGCGGCCAGCGTGGCGGCGGCGAGCGCGGGCGGCATCGCCGTCGTATAGATGTAGGTGCGGGCGAATTGCAACAGGCCATCGATGACTGATGCGGAGCCGGCAACGAACGCTCCGCTGCACCCCACGGCCTTGCCGAGGGTTGCCATCAGCACTGGCGCGTCATCCTGGTCCAGCCCTGCGTCGAGCACGCTGCCTTCGCCACGTGCGCCAAGTACGCCCAGGCCGTGCGCGTCGTCGACCATCAACGTGGCCCCTTCGCGACGGCAAAGGGCAGCGAGCTCAGCCAACGGTGCGATATCGCCGTCCATGCTGAAGACACCATCGGTGGCGAGCAGCGCGGGAGCGTCGCCGCGTTGTGCGAGCTGACGAGCCGCGGCGCCGACATCGCCATGCGGATAGCGCTTCAATGCCGCGCCCGCGAGCTGCGCGCCGTCGAGCAGGCAGGCGTGGTTGAGCTTGTCCTGCACGCACAGGTCGCCGCGCTCAAGCAGTGCCTGCATCACGCCGAGATTGGCCATGTAGCCGGTGGAGAACAGCAGTGCGCGTTCGCGACCCGTCCATTCGGCGAGCGCTTCTTCCAGCGCGTCGTGCGCTCGGCGATGACCCGCGATGAGATGCGCCGAGCCGCTGCCCACGCCGTCTTCATCCGCCGCACGCT
Source organism: Dyella jiangningensis (assembly GCA_000632805.1). GTDB lineage: Bacteria > Pseudomonadota > Gammaproteobacteria > Xanthomonadales > Rhodanobacteraceae > Dyella > Dyella jiangningensis. Next base: position 4,591,657 of record CP007444.1, read on the forward strand.
TCAAGGCCGCGATCAGCGCGGGATGCTGCGCCAGGCCCAGATAGTCGTTGCTGCAGAAGGACAGGAGGCGACGGCCGCCGCGTTCGATCCACGGCCCGTCGACACGATCGATCGTGTGCAGGCGTCGGCGCAGATTCGCCTGCTCACGCTGTTGCGTGTGCCGGGCGAGGCGGGCGAGCAGGTCGGGACGTGGGGTCATGCGGACGACGGCTTCCTTGTGGGAGCGCACCCTGTGCGCGACAACCGTGCGGAGCGGCAACGCCAAGACGCTGCGGTCGCGCACAGGGTGCGCTCCCACAACCGCCAGGACGTCATTACGCCGCGCAGTGCTCGAGGATGTCCGCGTGCACCGTGTCCGACGTCTCCACCACTTCCAGCGGATGCAGGTCGAGGCGCTTGAACAGCTGACGGTCGTGTTCCACGTCGGGGTTGCCGGTGGTAAGCAGCTTCTCGCCATAGAAGATGGAGTTGGCGCCCGCGAAGAAGCACAGCGCCTGCACGGCGTCGTCCATCTGCTGGCGGCCGGCGGAAAGGCGGACCATCGAGGCCGGCATCAGGATGCGCGCCACGGCGATGGTGCGCACGAACTCGAACGGATCCAGCGCCTGCATGCCGTTGAGCGGCGTGCCTTCCACCTGCACGAGCTGGTTGATCGGCACGGATTCCGGGTGTTCCGGCAGGTTGGCCAGCGTCTGCAGCAGGCCGGCGCGCTGGTCGCGCGTTTCGCCCATGCCCACGATGCCGCCGCAGCAGGTCTTCAGGCCGGCTTCGCGCACGTGCTCCAGCGTATCCAGGCGATCCTGGTATTGGCGCGTGTGGATGATCTCGCCGTAGAACTCCGGCGCGGTGTCCAGATTGTGGTTGTAGTAGTCGAGCCCCGCCTGCTTGAGCGTGGCCGCCTGGTTGCCGTCGAGCATGCCCAGCGTGGCGCAGGTTTCGAGCCCCAGGCCCTTCACCGCGCTCACGATCTCGGCCACCTTGGCGACGTCGCGATCCTTCGGGCTGCGCCAGGCGGCGCCCATGCAGAAGCGCGAGGCGCCGGCGTCCTTCGCCGCCTGCGCGCGTGCCACCACGGCGTCCACGCTCATCAGCTTCTGCGCCTGCACGCCGGTGTCGTAGCGCGCGGCCTGCGGGCAATAGGCGCAGTCTTCCGGGCAGCCACCGGTCTTGATCGACAGCAGAGTGGACACCTGCACGGCGTTCGGATCGTGGTGCTCGCGATGCACGGCATGCGCCCGGTGCAGCAGCTCGTTGAACGGCAGGGCGAACAGCGCGGCGACGTCGGCGCGCGTCCAGTCGTGGCGAATCGGTTGGGCCATGGCGACAGCTCCGGGGATGGGGAACGGCCGACAGTTTGGCAGCGCCATCCGCTCTGTCAACTTTTAATGACGCCGTGAGGTTGACGATGCGTGCGCGTATGGCTGCGCTACCATCGGCCATCCACGCTTCGGGAGCCTCAAGGCATGAGTGCAGGACAGGGCAGCGGCGGCAATGTGCTTGCCGCCATCTGCAGTTTCTTCATCCCCGGTCTAGGCCAGCTGGTGCAGGGCCGATTCTGGATTGCGCTGGTGATGTTCGTGCTGGCCGGCATCCTGTGGATCGTCTGGCTGGGCTGGATCATCCACTTGTGGTCGATCCTCGACGCGGCGTTGTTCAAACCCAAACCCTGAGGCGAGGTACCGGCGCATGGATGCGCTTTCCTGGTGGCACGCAGCGAGGGATTCGCTGCAACGTTTCGTTCTGCCTTTTCGCTGCCTGCTCTGTGGAGGGGCGGGCGCCGACGGCATCGACCTGTGCCGCGACTGCGCCGCCGAGCTGCCGCGCAATCGCCATTGCTGTGAGCGTTGCGCGCTGCCATTGGCCGAATCCGCGGCCTTGTGCGGCCAATGCCAACGTCGGCCGCCGCCCTGGGATGCGGCATGGGTTCCGTTTCGCTATGCGTGGCCACTGGATCGCCTGGAGACCCGCTTCAAGTTCGGCGCGGATCTCGCCGCCGGCAGGGTGCTGTCGACCCTGTGGCTGCGTGAAACCCCGTGGGCTGAGCGGCCGGAGCTGATCGTCCCGGTGCCTTTGCACCGCCATCGACTGAGGGTACGGGGCCACAACCAGGCATTGGAGCTGGCCCGGCCCTTGGCGGAGGCGATGCGCCTGCCCACAAGCGTGGCCTGGCTGCTGCGTGAGCGCGGCACCGCCGCACAGACCGAGCTGGGCGCGCTGGCGCGCCGTCGCAACGTGCGGCGGGCATTCGTGACGAAGGCCGACGTTGCCTGGCCCGGACACGTGGTCTTGCTTGACGATGTGATGACCACGGGCGCCACGTTGGCCGAATGCAGTCGCGTGTTGCGCCGGGCAGGCGTCAAGCGCATCGACGTGTGGGCCTTGGCCCGCGCGCCGATCGGTCATCGCTGAGCCGCCGGGCATCACCCGGGCCATACACGAGCGAGCGCAGCCTCAGCGCTCTCGGGCCATCGCGGGCCCATCCTTGCCGAGGAAACACCCATGCTCGACTGGCCCGAATACCGCAAGGAACTGGTATCTCGCATCGGCGACATCGCCAAGCTCAGCCCTGACACCGTTGCCGGCTACCAGACCTTGTCCAATGCCGGGAAGAAGACCGGCAAGCTCGACGCCAAGACACGCGAACTCATCGCGCTGGCGGTAGCCGTCACTACGCGCTGCGACGGCTGCATCACGGTCCATACGGCCGAAGCGCTCAAGCAGGGCGCAAGTCACGAGGAAATCGCCGAAGCGCTGGGCGTGGCGGTGGCCCTGAACGCCGGCGCGGCGTTGGTGTACTCAGCCCGCGTAATGGATGCCGTGGGCGCCTACGAAGCCAAGCCGTCGTCCTAAGCCAACGCCGGCGCTGGCGATATGGGTGGCCGAAGCGACTAACGCCGAGGGTTTTCCAAGCACCTGAAAGCGGGCCAGTGCGGGGAATTCCAATCGTTATTTACCTAGGTTATCTACGTTAGCTTGGCGCCAGATTTGCATAAGCATTAACTAAGGTTTCTATAAGGTTCCTGAAAGAAAATCACCGCGGCGGCAATAACTGTCGCGACCTGCTCACTCCGCATGTTCTGATCGTGCCGTATCGGCGCCCTCGAACTTCCTGATTGAAGCGGGGCCTACGCAGCGGTCCCTGGCACGAAACTCGCTTCCAATTCAGTGCGGCAAATGCCTTGCGCACGAGGCCGGAGGGGCGGTAACGCTCGTGACGGCTGGTTACGAAAGTTTCAAGTCAGAAAAATCAGCGCCTGCGAATTCCGCACGCTCGGGCACAAACCGGATCGGTATCACTTACGGAATAGATCGGAATTACGAGCCGCTGGCTAAAGCGCTGAAAATATCGGTAAGTTCTTGTTTGTATTCAAATGTGATCCGCTTCACAAATTGACAGCGTTGCATTAATCGCCTTACGCTTAATTCAGGGGATTCCGATTCATCGCGTTATTCAACGCGACGTCACTCATCCCATTTCGAAACGTTGCCTGATAGCGGGGGAGCATCATGGGCAGGGGCTGTTGGCGCCATTCGGTTCTGCCGTTGCGTGGATCGCGCGCGCTCCATGGTGCGGATACCACGGGCTTCACCTTGATCGAGCTCCTGATCGTCGTGGCGATCGTGGCGATCCTCGCCGCCATCGCCGTGCCCAGCTATCGCCGCTATGTCATGCACGGCAACCGCGAAGCCGCCGAGAGCCTGATGCTGGAAATCGCCAGCGCGCAGGAGCGCTACATGGTCGACAACCGCGGATACGCGCCGGACGCCGGAACATTGGGTTATGGCCCCACCGCGCAGCCCTCGGGCGTCTCTTCCAATTACGACGTCGCGGTGGCGACCAGTTCCGCATTGCCTCCCACCTACTCGATCACGGCGACACCCAAGGCGGGAAGCCCGCAGGCCAACGACAGCTGCGGCACGCTTACCCTCGGCGGCGATGGCAGGAAGCAGCCGGCCGGTTGCTGGAAATGACGCCATGACCAAGCACCGACAGCATGGGTTCACCCTGGTCGAACTGGTAGTGACCGTCACGATCTTCGTGGTGCTCACCTTGATCGCCGTGCCGTACCTGGGAACCTTCGTCCAATCTCAGCGCGTGAAGAACGCCGCGATGGACATGTCGTCCTCGGTGATCTTTGCGCGCAGCGAGGCCATCAAGCGCAACGCACAGATCGACATGACAGCCAACACAGGCGGATGGTCCAACGGCTGGCGAGTGCTGAGTGCCGGCGCCAGCCTGCGCAGCTACGACGGCTATACAAACCTCAACGTCACCGCAAAGAACGGCAGCGCGACGCTCTCGTTTGGTGGTGATGGACGCATGGTCACCAGCGCGGATTCCTTCCAGGTGCAGCCGACCGAAGCCAATACGAAACAACAGCCGCTCTGCGTGGCGGTCGGTACAAGCGGGCGCGTTGCGACAACGGGAGGGCCGTGCTGATGAATAACCAACGCGGCATGCTGCTGATCGAAGTGCTCGTGTCCATCTTCATCGCGGCCATCGCGCTGCTGGGCACCGTCACCATGATGGCCAAGTCCACGCGCAGCGAAATGGAGTCCTACCAACGCGTGCAGGCGCTGACGCTGGTGCAGGACATGGTCTCGCGCATCAACGCCAACCGGCAGGTGGCCGACTGCTACTCCAACGGCACCACCGGACTCACTGCGGGCAATGTAGTCACCGCATTGCCGGTCTGCGCTTCCGGTACGACGGCCCAATCGGCTACGGCCAACAACGATCTCACCGCCTGGCAGAACAGCTTGCGCGGCGCTGCCGAAATCAGCAGCGGTTCGAAGGTTGGCGCGATGATCGGTGCAGTCGGTTGTGTCGAACGCATTCCCGGGATCATCCAGGTCTATCGCGTCACGGTTGTGTGGCAGGGGCTGGTGGCAACCGCGTCGCCCGCGGGTCTGTCATGCGGGAAAGGACAGTTCGGTACCGATACTCTGCGGCGCGCCGTCAGCGTCCAGATCCAGATAGCGAATCTTTCGACATGACCGCCCGTCAGTGCTCTGCCATCCCACTGCGCCGCCAGGCGGGCCTTTCGCTCATCGAGCTGATGGTCGGCATGGCCATCGGTCTGGTGCTGCTCGCCGCGCTGGGTTCGCTCTATGTGTCGAGCAGCAAGGCGCGCGCCGAGTTCAACAAGACATCCGAACAGGTGGAGAACGGGCGATATGCGCTCGACTCCATCGTGCGCGACGTCGAGATGGCCGGCTTCTGGGGGCAGGCCAATCTAGGTAGCTCGATCAACTACATCGTTCCGGATCCGTGCGCCGTCGCCAAAGCCTCCATGGGCTTCGACACCACGGCTGGCCTCACGGTGCCCGTGGGCGTGGCGGGTCTCCCCACGACGGCGGCCGCACCGACCTGCCTTCCGAATATCGTGGCCAATTCCGAAGTGCTGACCGTGCGGTACGCGTCGAGCATCTCGGCGAGCGCCGTGTCGGGCAACGACTATTTCCTCCAGCTCTCGCGCTGTCGTCTAGATGCCGCGCCGCTGGTGTATGACAACGCGGACACCAGCTTCACCCTGCAGACGCGCACATGCAGCGGCGCGTACACGGAAATCCGCAAGTACGTAGTGCGCACGTATTACCTCGCTTCATGCGACGACTGCACCAAGAACGACGGCATACCCACGCTCAAGGTCGCCGAGTTCAACGGTGGCGCGATCAAGACCACGTCCCTGGTCACCGGCATCCAGGACGTCCATTACAGCTATGGCGTGGACACCGACAAGAACGGTGGCCCCGATTGCTATGTCGACGATCCCGCGGTCGACAATTCCGCTGGCGGTACCAACCAGTGCCCCAATGGCGGTGCCTACAGCTGGGCCTCATCGGTGGGCAACTGGGCCAATGTCACCGCGGTAAGGGTAAGCGTGCTGTCGCGCAACCTCGCCAGCAGCACTGGCTGGGTCGACAAGCGGACGTATGACCTTGGCCGCGCCGCGGCAAGCGGGCCTTACAACGACAGTTACAAGCGCCACGTCTACAACAGCACGGCACGCGTCTGGAATATCGGCGGCCAGCGGGAGGTCCAGTGATGAGCAGGCTTCGTTTTGCGCGACATCAGCGCGGCTTCACGCTGGTCACCACCTTGGTGTTTCTCGCGATCTTCCTCATTTTCGCGATCTCGATGGTGGGCTCCAGCACGGTGAACACCAAGGTGGTCAGCAACCAGCAGTTCCGCCTGGAAGCCAAGACCGTTGCCCAGCAAGGCATCGAGCAGGTGCTCAGCCAGCCGTTCACGTCGGTGCCGATCACCGCCACCACCAGCGTGCCGGTGGACGTCAACGGCGACGGCACCAACGACTTCACTGCGCAGGTGGATCCTCCCGTCTGCACCGGCACCAAGCCCGTGCTCAACCAGGATCTGGATCCGACCAATCCCAACGATGTCGGCTGCATGTTCAGCGGCTCGGGCCAGAACACCGGAATCCTGCTGCCGAACGCGGGAGCGGTGCCTGCGCCGCCCTGCCAGGCAACGCAGTGGGACGTTAAGTCCAGTGTTACCGATCCCAACAACACCGCTGCATCGGTCACCGTACACCAGGGTGTGGCAGTGCGCGCGCTCAACGGCGCCAGCTGTCCCTGACCTCTCATTACGCATCCACGGATACGCCGCCATGACCCTTAAGCGTTCACCGCTGAGCCGCCTGCTCTCCGCGCTGGCTTGCAGCACGCTACTGCTCACGTTGCCAGGGCTGGCGCTGGGTGACGACATCGACCTGTACACCGGCGCGCCCGCGAACGGCGGCAAGCCCAATGTGCTGCTGGCTATCGACAATGCCGCAGCGTGGGATGCCACCGTGTCAATCCCTGCCGCCGCCAACTGTCCGAGCTGGATCACGGGCACGAAGGACGCCGATTTCATCCGCTGCGGCCTCTACAAGGCGGTGACTGGCCTGGGCACCAACCCGCTGCTCGCGGGCAAGATCAACATGGGCCTCATGATGTTTGCCTTGAGCCCGTTGAATGGTGGCCAGTTCTACTATCCGGCGAATACGCCGCCAACGCCGCCGGGTGCGCTCCCCTTGATGGATGCCACGGGCGTGGCCGGCTTCCAGAGCGCCATCCAGAACAACCTGAGCGTCGCCAACAAGTCGAACAGCAACAAGGTCGACGAAGAGATGCAGGAGGTCTGGGCATACTTCGCCGGCAAGCAGGGCCTGTCCGGCACCAACTACAACTCGCCGTTGCAGCCGTGCCAGAAGAGCTTCGTGATCTATATCGCGAACGCCGTCAACAACAACGATCCCAAGACGCCGAACGGCACGCCGCCTTCGTACACGGCGCTACAGAGTGCGGGCGCAACCAGCGCACAGCTGACCACGATCACCATTCCGCCGCCGTACAAGAACGCAAACAAGGGCAACGCCGATCAGGGCAACTGGGCCGACGAATGGACCCGGTTCATGTACCAGACCGACCTGTCCAACGGCACCAACGTCAACAAGCAGAACATCGTCACCTATACCATCGCGATGTCCGACGGCAGCAATCCTGACTACGTGCAGTTCGTGGGCAGCATGGCGTCCAACGGTGGCGGCAAGGCGTTCGTGATCGACGTCACCAACCCGGGCGCGCTCGACCAGCTCGTGGCCGACCTCACGCAGATCTTCAACGAAGTGCAGGCGGTCAACAGCGTGTTCGCCTCGGTCAGCTTGCCGGTCAGCGTGAACGGCCAGGGCAGCTACCTCAACCAGATCTACGTCGGCATGTTCCGTCCCGATGCCAACGGCCTGCCGCGCTGGATGGGCAACCTCAAGCAGTACCAGCTCGGCTTCACGGACAGCACCAATACCAGCGTCCAGATGGAGGACGCCAACGGACAGCCGGCCATCAGCAGCGCGGGCACGGGATTCGTTTCGCCCAATGCGACCAGCTTCTGGACGTCGGACACATCGGCTTCCGGCGATGGGCCGTTCCTGTTCACCAGCAACAGCATGACTACCAACCCGGTGCCGAATTGGCCGACCGCGGGCTTCTGGAGCGCACCTGCGAGCACCAACGCACCGGCGCCTGCTTCGGGCGTAGGCGGCGCCTACGATGCGCCTGACGGCGAGGTGGTGGAAAAGGGCGGCGTGGGTGAATCGATGCGCATCGATTACCTGGTCGACCAGACCAAGCGCACGGTCTACACCTGCAGCACCGTCAGCAACTGCGTCACCACCTTCCCGATGGAATCGTTCGCCACCGGCAACACCTCGTTGAGCGGTACGGCACTCGGCAGCGCCACGACGACGCCCACGGTGGCTAACCTGATCAACTGGGTGCGCGGCACCGACAACGCGGGCAATGAAACCGAGCCTGGCCCGGGTGGCTTGGTGACCGTGCGTCCGTCCATCCATGGCGATGTGCTTCATTCGCGTCCGGCGGTCGTCAACTACGGTGGCACCACCGGTGTGGTGGTGTTCTACGGATCGAACGACGGCATGTTCCACGCCATCAACGGCAACAAGCCTTCGACCGATGTGACGGCACCGCAGGGCATCGGTGGCGTGCGCCCCGGCGGCGAGCTGTGGTCTTTCGTGGCGCCGGAGTTCTTCGGCAAGTTCCAGCGTCTGTACAACAACAATCCGAAGATCAAGCTCTATGGCTCCACCGATCCCACGGCTACGCCCAAGGATTACTTCTTCGACGGTACGGCGACGGTCTACCAGGATCTGCGCGTCGCCAACAATCCCAAGGTCTACATCTTCCTGTCGGCGCGCCGTGGCGGCCGCTTCGTCTACGCCTTTGACGTGACGATTCCGACCAAGCCGAAATTTGTATGGAAGATCACCAATACGGACATTGCGGAGCTGGGCCAGACCTGGTCGCAGCCCAAGGTGGCCTTGGTCAAGGGTTACACCAACCCCGTGATCATCATGGGCGGTGGTTATGACCCCGCCGAGGACAGCGACCCCGCGCCTGCCGCCGATACGCAGGGCCGTGCGATCGTGGTGCTGGATGCGCTCACCGGCAGCGTCGTGTGGACGGCCTCGCCTTCGTGTCCCACGGGTTCGACCACCTGCAAGACCGTCACCGGCATGACGCGTTCCATCCCGGCCGACATCACCCTGCTCGATCGCAATTCGGACGGCTATATCGATCGTCTGTACGCAGCGGATGTGGGCGGCAACATCTGGCGTGTCGACCTGGAGCCCAACGGCGCCACCGCACCTTCGGGCTGGGCGGTCAGCCAGATCGCCAGCCTGGGCGGGACGGGCAACAACGCGCGCAAGTTCTTCTATCCGCCGGACGTCACGCCGACCAGCACGTTCGATGCGGTAACGGCCGCGAGCGGCGATCGCGAGCACCCGCTGTATTCGTCCTCGACCACCGCGGGCACGGCCTACAACGTGGTGAACCGGTTCTACATGCTCAGGGACACCAATACCGGCACCACGGTGGCGAACAACTGGACGCCCATTACCGAAGCGACCCTTACCGACGAAACAGGCGCATCCGGGGGCGGTTCGGTGGCTCCCTACTCGATCACCAGCACGACCTCGGGCTTCTACGTCACGCTGAACCACACGGGTGAAAAGGCGGTGAACGCGCCGCTGACAGTGGCCGGTTACACCTACTTCGGTACCAACACACCCGATGTGATCGGCGCCGATTCGACCAAGTGCTATCCGAACCTCGGCATCGCGCGTGGTTACGCCATCAACTTCCTCACCGGCGTGGGCCTGAACTCCGATGGTTTCGTGGTGTTCTCCGGCGGTGGCTTCCCGCCGTCGCCCGTGTTTGGCCTGATCTCGATCGGTTCGGGCAGCTCGAGCGTGATCACGCCGGTACTGATCGGTGGCGGCAACCAGACCTCGCCCAGCGGCGGCAACAACACCTCGGTGCTTGGTGCCCAGAAGATCACGCCGCCCCAGCTTGGCAAGCGCAAGCGCACCTACTGGTTCATCGAAGGCGTGAAGTAATCATCTCCCTGGACGGGAATGTCCAGGGGCGCCGGGCGCCACACATCCAGGTGATGGCATCCGTCGGTAACCAAGCAGAGCCGTTGCGATCGGAACTCATGCCATCGCAACGGCTATTGCCTTGAGAACGACGACTGACAAGCCCAGGCACGGATCGTGTTCTTGCGCGCCACCTGCATAGTCAGTGGCGGACCTGTCCGCGCCGCTTCATGATGGCGCGGTACCGTTCACACAGACGCGAATGACGGATGCCGAGACGCTGTCAGGCACCGGGTGACGGTGCGCGATACGAGTCGGCCACCACCCAGGCGCCGCAGGCGATCGCTGCCGAGATCGTGAACGCCGTCCAAGCGGTGCGATCGCCGGGATGACTCAGGATCGCGGGCGCCCATACAAGCAGCGTGATGATCCACAGCATCATCGCTTCCAACAGCGACGCCAGCCTGGACAGCACGCCTGACAGCACAGCCACGCAGGCGAGAATGCTGCACGCGCCGGTGAGGTAGGCCCAACCCAGCGGGTAGGGTAGCCACGCGGGTACCAGCGCAACGGTCTGCTCGCTGTAGAAGAAATGCGAGAGTCCGATCATGGGCAGCGATACCGCGAACAGGACGCGCGCAGCGCGAGTCCCGCGCTGGCCGCAGAGCCATCCCTGCCAGCCGCTGCCGTGATCGCCGGCGTAGTGTGCGAACAGCACCCACATGCCCGCCAGGATCACGGTGATTTCGCCCAAGCCCAGCCAGGTCGCTTCCATCAGTGGCACGACCACCACCGCGGGCAGCTTGAGCAGCACCGCCCATACCAGCAGGAAGACAAACAGCAGCGTCGAGGCAGTTTTTGCCAGCGGCTTGATCAGCAGGCCGATGCCGCCGGCGAGCTCGATCAAGGCGAACACATAGGCGATCAGCTTCTCGCCGGGAAGGTGCTCGATCGGCAGGTGTTGCCAGACCAGCGCGACGTCACCGTAGATCAACCCCAATATGCCCAGACCGATCATGCTGGCGGCCAACCCGACCTGCGAGGCGCGGGGTGTCGAAAAAGCGTGGTCGAATGCCGGCAACGAGGTAGCCATGGCGTGCTGCGAACGATCCATACCTTGCTTCCTTCAGGATGAGCGGCAGGGAAACTTCAGAGCAATAGAGCAGTGCGGCAGCAGGTGCAGGTGGCCGCATGGAAGGCCAAACGCGCATGATTGGGGCGACCCGCCCTGCGTGGTGCAGTGGTCAGGATGCCTGTGAAGAGAGGACAACGCCATGTTTTCCGAACGTCGTATCGAAGCGCTGCCCGCCCATGTCGATGCCGACGGGGTGAAAATCTACACAATTTCGGCCACCGGCGAGCCGGTGGATCCGTTGCCCTATCTCGCGCGGTTGCAGTCCATGAAGGCGGCGCGCGCCGCCCACCCGTGGCGCGACACGCCCGCGTTCGCCATCTGCCACGACGGCGCCAGCGCACGCTATCTCACCTTGGGCTGGTGGGGTAATGACAACGAGATGTTCGTGGCTGTCGCGGTGACGCAACCCGGGGGCTGGGTGGAAGATCTGGGCCGCTATTCGTTCTGCCTGTGGGACATGGAAGTAATGTGGCATGAGCGCCAGGCGTTCGTGAAGCACATGTACGGCATGCATGCGGATCTCGCGGCTTATCGCGCCGATCGGCTTGTACAGGCATGGCCGCCGGCATCATCTGAGACGAACGGGCAATAGAACGAGCCGCCCGGGCATTCAGCCAGGAGGGGGGGCGGCGCAACCTGTGCGCCAGCTTCCGGTAGCCACCGGACCATCCACCCCTTGAGGACATATGCCATGTTGAACTGGACTGAATACCGCAAAGAGCTCGTCGGTCGCATTGGCGAGCTCGGCAAGCTGAGCCCCGACACGCTCGCCGGCTACCAGACGTTGTCCAACGCCGGCAAGAAGACGGACGTGCTCGATGCGAAGACGCGCGAGCTGATCGCCCTGGCGGTGTCGGTGACCACGCGTTGCGACGGCTGTATCACTGTGCACAGCGCAGAGGCCCTGAAGCAGGGCGCGAGCCGCGAGGAGATTGCCGAAGCGCTCGGCGTGGCGGTTGCGCTCAATGCCGGTGCAGCGATGGTCTACTCGGCGCGCGTGCTGGATGCGGTGAAGGCGCACGAAGCGGTCACGGCATGAACACGGCCAGCGACTTGTTGAAGAGCGTGTCGTACGGCGAGATGTCGCCACCGCCCGGCGAGGCGGTGGTGATGTCACCTGTGGGCTTCGATGCCACGTTGCTGCGTCTCAAGCAGGCGTTCGAGCGGCAGGATCTCTGGGTGATCCACGAGATCGACCCGCAGATGCTGCTGGCACGCGGCGGACATAGCATCGGCAAGGCGCGACAGTTGTTGTTTTTTCACCCGCGGTACGCGGCGCGCCTGCTGGAAGCGAATCCGGCGACGCTGATCGAGATCCCGCTGAAGGTGGCAGTGCTGGAGCTGCCCGATGGCAGCGTGATGGTGCGACATGTGGACGTCGCGTCGCAGTTCGAACGTCACCCTCGCATGAAGGCGCTGGCATCCGAACTGGCTGACGTGATGCACGGCGTCATGGCGCACCTGGTGGCGGCGGCGTCGTAACGAGCAGCCTTGGGCTAAGCTGCGGTTTTCCACCGAAGCGACGACCATGGACACGCTCAGCGAATTGCTGGACGCCTATCCGGCACGCGGCAACCTCGACGTGCGATGCCAATGGTCGGGCCACTGGGCTTTTCCGCACCGAGCGGAAGAAGCTGGCTCGGTGCGCTTCCATGTGGTCCTGCAGGGCCGGGTGCACATTAAGGTGGAACATGCACCCGCGATCGCGCTGATGGCGGGTGACATCGTGGTGTTGCCCGCTGGCGACAGGCACCTGCTGTCTTCGCACGACGATAACGGGCAAGCACCGCCGCCGCATTCGATGATCGAGGCCGGGGTGCTTGAGCTGCGCACCGACGGCAGCGAAACGCCCGACCTGGATATGCTCTGCGGCCGCATCGATTTCGGCGCTACGGCGACGACCTTGTTGTCGGCGCTGCCGCCGTGCCTGCATCTGCCTGGCGAGGCCGGGTTGCCGATGGCGGCCCTGGCACCGCTGGTGTCGTTGATGCGCAGCGAAGTGCAGGCCGGCGCGCCGGGTGCGCGCAATGTGGTGGGGCAATTGTCGTCGTTGTTGTTCGTGCTCGCCGTTCGCCGTTGGTGGCTGCAAGCCGAGGCCGCGCAAGGCGTGTTGGGCTTGTTGCGCGAGCTGCGCTTGCGTCCTGCAGCCATTGCCATGCTGTCACGACAGCACGAGCCGTTGGCCATCGACGAGCTGGCGGCGACCTGCCACATGTCGCGCGCGAGCTTCCTGCGATTGTTCGAGCGCAGCTGCGGTACGCCACCGGCGCAACTGCTGGCCCGGTTGCGCATGGACACCGCCGCCGTGCGGCTGGAGCGCGGCGGCGAGAGCGTCGCCGTCATTGGTGAAGCCGTGGGGTTCCAGTCGGAATCGGCATTCATCCGCGCGTTCGAGCGGCACAAGGGCATAAGTCCCGCCGCGTATCGTCGTTCCACCAAGCGCGAAGCGCCTGTGTCCTAGCGTTCGGACGCCTGCCGGCTTGCGGCGGCACGCTGCAGCAGCAGATCGCGTTCGCGTGTATTGCGTGTAAGCGAGGCGGCGCGCTCGAATTCTTCGCTGGCTTCGCCATGGCGGCCCAGCTTTCCGAGCAGATCGCCGCGCGCACTGGGAAGCAGATGGTAGTGGCGGAGCAAGGGCTCATCGCGCAGCGCGTCGACCAGTGCGAGGCCGGCGGCAGGACCAAACGCCATCGCGTGTGCCACCGCGCGATTGAGCGACACCACCGGGGAAGGCATGCGTTGCGCCAGCGTGTCGTAGAGCGAGGCGATGCGTGCCCAGTCGGTGTCCTGTACCGTTCGCGCCCGCGCATGGCAGGCAGCGATGGCCGCTTGCAGCGCGTACGGTCCATTTGCGCCACCCAGCGACTCCGCGCGTTGCAGCGCAGTGAGTCCACGACGGATCAACAACGGGTCCCAGCGGCCGCGGTTCTGCTCGCTGAGCAGGATGGGCTCGCCATCGGGCCCCATGCGCGCGGCGGTGCGCGACGCCTGGATTTCCATGAGCGCGACGATTCCATGCACTTCCGGCTCCGCGGGCGCGAGCCCGGCCAACACGCGGCCCAGGCGCAGCGCTTCGGCACAAAGGTCAGGGCGCATCCACGCATCGCCCGCCGTGGCCGTATAGCCCTCGTTGAAGATCAGGTAGACCACTTCGAGCACCGACGCGAGCCGCACGGACAAGGCTTCGCCGCGCGGCACTTCGAACGGTACGTTCGCTTCGCTGAGCGTGCGTTTGGCGCGCACGATGCGTTGGGCGACGGTGGGTTCGGGCACCATGAAGGCGCGCGCGATCTCGGGCGTGGTCAACCCGCCGAGCAGGCGCAGCGTCAGCGCCACGCGTGCCTCGGTGGACAGCACGGGATGGCACGCCGTGAACACCAGGCCCAGCAGGTCGTCACCGATCGGATCATCCAGCATGGCGTCCGGGTCCCCCACGGTCTGTTCGAGCTGGTCCTCGATTTCGCGGGTGAGTTCGTCTTCCTTGCGACGATGCAGCGCGTGGCGGCGCATCTGGTCGATCGCACGATGCTTGGCCGTGGTCATCAGCCAGGCACCGGGATTGCGCGGCACTCCGATGGTCGGCCATTGCTCAAGCGCCGTCACCAGGGCGTCCTGCGCCAGCTCCTCGGCGAGACCCACGTCGCGCACGATGCGGGCCAGGCCGGCGATCAGCCGGGGCGATTCCATGCGCCACAGCGCGTCGATGGTGCGGTGGATGTCGGTGGCCGTCATGGTCGCCGATCACAACACCGCGCTCCCCGCGACGCAACCCTGCGGTTGCGAATGGTTACCTCGGCGGCGACATCACCATCCAGTTCACGCCGAAGCCGTCGCGCAGCATGCCGAAGCTGGAGGCGAAGAAGGTCGCCGAGAGCGGCATGGTCGCCTCGCCACCGCCCTGCAACAGCGCACCGAAGGCTCGCCTGGCCTCGTCGTCGTCCTTCACGTTGAGTACGAGCGAGAAGCCACGGAAATCCGGCTGGCCGCGGCATTCACCATCGGAAAAGTTGACCAGCGACTCGCCGATCTTCATCGACGCGTGCATGATCTTTTCCCCGTTCGGCTCATTCGGCCCGCAGCCTTCCGTGGGTTGCGGGCTTTCCTTGAATCGGATCAGGTTCTGTACCTGTCCGCCCACGGCCTTGCCGTAGAAGGCGAGGGCTTCCTCGCAGCGGCCATCGAAGAACAGATAGGGTTGCACCTGCATGGCGATCTCCTTGTGATCAGTGCTTCTCGGCCATCTGCGCACGCTGGCGCGCTTCCTGTTCGCGCAGCTCGGGCGTGAATTCGGTGCCGAAATCTTCGGCCTCGAACACCCGGCGGATCTCGACTTCCGAGGCGCCGTCCTCGAACGGATTGGGTGCGCGCTTGAGCCATTCCACGGCTTCCTCCAGCGAGGCGCACTCCAGCAGCCAGAAGCCGGCGATGAGTTCCTTGGTTTCGGTGAACGGGCCGTCGATGACCGTGCGCTTGTCACCCTCGTAACGGATGCGCGCGCCGTTCCTGCTCGGGTGAAGGCCCTCGCCGGCCAGCATCACGCCGGCTCGTACCAGCTCTTCGTTGAAGTTGCCCATCTCGGTCAGCAGCTTTTCGCTCGGCATCTCGCCGGCTTCGGACGCGCGCGTGGCGCGCACCATGGCTATGAATCGCATTGTCGTCGCTCCTGGTTGGTTGGCCGGGCCGCGTAAGGCGGCTCTTATCCAGACGACGAACGACACCCGTCGAAATCGACAGGGGAGACGATTCAACTTTTTTTGTGGGAGCGCACCCTGTGCGCGACAAACCTACGGAGAGGCATCCCCAAGGGCCGCGGTCGCGCACAGGGTGCGCTCCCACAGTTGGGCGGAGGCGGTCAGCGCACCGCCAGCGCCAGCACGATGCCGATCCACAGCGCCATGCCGAGCCAGTTGTTGTTGCGGAACGCCCACAGGCAGGCATCGCGCTCACGGCCCTGGATGCGCCACATCTGCCAGCCGAACAGGCCGGCGGCGACCAGCAGGCCCAGCCAGTATGGCCAGCCCAGTGCGGCGCGCTGGCCCACGAACAACATGGCCAGCAGGAAGGTGGCCATGAGTATCCCGAGGATCGGCAGATCCGCATCGCCGAACAGGATGGCGGTGGACTTGGCACCGGCCTTGAGGTCGTCGTCGCGATCCACCATCGCGTACTGCGTGTCGTAGACCACCGACCAGATGATGTTGGCGATGAACAGCAGCCAGCCCACCGCTGGCACGGTGTTGGAAACCGCCGCGAACGCCATCGGGATCGACCAGCCGAACGCCGCGCCCAGCACCACCTGCGGCAGGTGCGTGTAGCGCTTGGTGAACGGGTACAGCGCGGCCAGCGCGGCGCCCGCAAAGGAAAGCTCGATGGTGAGCTTGTTGGTGAACAGCACCAGGATGAAGGAGAACACCAGCAGGCTGGCGAACACGATCAGCGCTTCGCGCGGCGTCACGCGCCCGGCGGCGATGGGCCGGCCGGCGGTGCGCGCCACCTGGGGGTCCAGCTTGCGGTCGGCGAAATCGTTGATGGCGCAACCGGCCGCGCGCATGGAAAACACGCCCAGCGTGAAGATCACCAGCAGCTTCACCGGCGGGAAATCCGCCGCGGCCAGCCACAGCGCCCACCAGGTCGGCCACAACAACAGCAACGCGCCGATCGGGCGATCCATGCGCGTGAGCACGAGGTAGTCGCGCGCCTTGCTGCGATAGGGCGCCGGCAGCTTCTGCAGCAGCCAGTCCAGTACGCGCGTGGCGCGGCTGGAGCTGTCCGCCGGCTGCGCGGATCCGCGCGCCGTGCGAGACGTCACGCCAGGACGCGCACGGGGCGTACTGGTGGTCGGCAGGTTGCGCCGCTGGCGCTTGCGTGAAGTCGGAGCCATCCCCGAAGTGTAACGTGCCCTGCCGGCCCGGGTGGCGTGATGCAGCGCCGGTTTGCATGGCGCGCGCCGTCGCAACACGGTCACAAAGCTGACTACACTGCGGTCCTCCGGAACGGACCACCACCATGCCCAAAGCCTTGAGCCATATCGCCCTGATCGTCGCGCACCCCACGCGGACGGCCCATCTGCTCACGGGTGTGTTCGAGGATGCGCGCATTTTGCGTGAGGAAGATCCGGCCGACTCGCACCCGGAAGTGATCGTGGAGGTAGCAGGACTGGAGTTCGCGCTGATTCGCGGGCAAGGGCCCGCTTCACGCAACGGTGATCACATCGCGTTTGCGGTGAGCAAGGAAGAGCAGCTGGCATGCGCGCGACGCATGGACGAGCAGGCGCTGGATTATCAGATGGCGCGTGGAGATACGGCGCTGTATTTCAGCGACTATGACAACCATGTGTTTGAGTTGGAGGTTGTGGAGGTTGAGTCACGCCGAATCGCGCACCCAGTGCGCGATCCAATCCGCCTCACTCCCTCAACAACAACCGATACGCCGGATTCGCACTCTCGTCGCGAAACGGATACCCCAGCGTCTGCAGGAACGCCTGGAACAACGCCCGCTCATCCTCCGGCACCTGGATACCGACGAGAATGCGCCCATAGTCCGCGCCCTGGTTGCGGTAATGGAACAGGCTGATGTTCCAGTCCGGATGCATATGGCCGAGGAAGCGCGTCAATGCGCCGGGCCGTTCGGGAAACTCGAAGCGATACAGCAGTTCGTCGCGCGCCAGCGGCGAACTTCCGCCGATCATGTGGCGCAGGTGCAGCTTGGCCAGCTCGTCGTCGGTGAGATCGAGCACGCCGAAGCCGTGTGTGCGGAACGCGTCGATCAGCGTATGCCGTTCGTCGCGATGCGTGGTTTGCACGCCGACGAAGATGTGCGCCTCGGCGGTACTTCCGATGCGGTAGTTGAATTCGGTGATGTTGCGCTGGTCCAGCGCCGTGCAGAAGCGGCGGAAACTGCCGCGCTCCTCGGGAATGGTCACCGCGAACACCGCTTCGCGCTGCTCGCCCACTTCGGCGCGCTCGGCCACGAAACGCAGGCGATCGAAGTTGAGATTGGCGCCGGACACGATGGCGACCATCGGGTGTTCCGACACGCCGTGCGTGGCGACATATTGCTTGAGGCCGGCCAGCGCGAGCGCGCCGGCAGGTTCAGGCACACTGCGCGTGTCGTGGAACACGTCGCGGATCGCCGCGCAGATCGCGTCGGTGTCCACGCGAACCATGGCGTCCACGTGCTGCTGGCACAGTTCGAAGGTAAGGTCGCCCACGCGCTTCACGGCCGTGCCGTCGGCGAACAGGCCGACTTCGGACAACGTCACCGGCGCGCCACGTTCCAGCGATTGCACCATTGCGTCGGAATCGCAGGTCTGCACACCGATCACCTTTACTTCGGGGCGCAGCGCCTTGATATAGCCGGCTACGCCTGCCAGCAGTCCGCCGCCACCCACAGGCACGAACACGGCATGCAACGGCCCTGCGTGCTGGCGAAGGATCTCCATGCCCACCGTGGCCTGCCCGGCAATGACGGCGGGATCATCGAAGGGGTGCACGAAGGTGTAGCCCTGCTCGGCCTGCAATTTCGCAGCCGCGGCTTGCGCGTCGCTGTATGAGTCGCCGGCCAGCACAACCTCCACCTGCGCGCCACCGAAGCGGCGTACCGCATCCACCTTCACTTGAGGCGCCGTTACCGGCATGACGATCACCGCGCGAATGCCAAGGCGGGCCGCCGCCAGCGCCACGCCTTGCGCGTGATTGCCGGCGGAGGCCGCGATCACGCCGCGTGCGCGCTGCGTGGCATCGAGCGAAGCCATGCGGTTGTAAGCGCCGCGCAGCTTGAAGGAGAACACGGGTTGCTGGTCTTCACGCTTGAGCAGCACGTGCTGGCCCAGCCGCGTGGAAAGCAGCGGCGCCGCTTCAAGAGCCGTTTCGCGCGCTACATCGTAGACACGGGCGCCGACGGTCTGTCGCAGCAACTCGTGCTCGCTCAGGCGGGCCGCCCGCACGAGCGGTTGCGCGAGTGCATTCATGATGCAGCGACGGTCGGGTGACTCACTTCGATCACGTCGACGAGTTTGCGCGTCTGCTTGATGATCTGCTCCACCGTGTCGTCCGCACCGTGCATCACCAGGGTGAGCTGTGACACGGCGGGGTCGCGCGTGGCAGCCACGGTGAGTGAATCGATGTTGCAATGACGCGCGGCGAACAGGCCGGCGACGCGCATCAGCGCGCCGGATTCGTTCTGCAGCAGGATGGATAGCGTGTGTTTCATGATGACCTCGTGGCGCTGCAAGCCGCCGTCAGAACATGTCGCTGGTGGCATCGCCCGATGTCGCCGGAGCGATGCGTGACGGAATGAAATCGCCCGTGATCATCTGCGCATACGTCGCGCCCGGACCCACCATCGGATAGACGCCCGCATCGGGATCGATCATCACTTCCAGGAACGCCGGACCGTCGAAGGCGAGGAAATCGTCGATCGTCTGCGCCAGGTCTTCCTTGCGCTCCAGCCGGCGCGCCCACTCGAAGCCGTCGGCCTGCGCGGCCTTGATGAAGTCCTTCTTGTGCAGGCTCTTGTCGGACGAGGCGAAGCGGCCACGAAAGAACAGCTTCTGCCATTGGCGCACCATGCCGTCGCCGATGTTGTTGAGCACCACCACCTTCACCGGCAGGCCGTAGGTGGTGACGGTCTCCAGCTCGCCGAGGTTCATGCGGATGCTGGCGTCGCCGTCGATGTCGATCACCACCGCATCGCGCCGCGCGAACTGCGCGCCGATGGCGGCAGGCAGGCCGAAGCCCATCGTGCCCATCGAGCCGGAGGTGAGCCAATGGCGCGGTTCGCGGAAATCGAAATACTGCGCCGCCCACATCTGGTGCTGGCCCACGCCGGTGCTGATGATGGCGCGCCCTTGCGTGACGCGATTGATCGCCTCGATCACCGCCTGCGGCTGGATCCGTTCGCTGTCGCGATCGTAGTTCAGCGCGTGCGTGGTCTTGAGTGCCGCGATGTGCGCATGCCAATTCGCATAGCGGCCATCACTGGCGAAATGGAAGCCATGGCGCACGCCGTATTGATGCAGGCGCGACAAGGTACGGTCGAGATCGCCCTGGTGATGCCAGTCGACCGACTTCACCTTGCCGATCTCGGCGGGGTCGATGTCGATCTGCGCGACGAAGCGCGCATTGGGCGCAAACTTGTCCGGCACGCTGGCAACGCGGTCGTCGAAACGCGCGCCCAAGGCCAGCAGGAAGTCGCAATCCTCCACCGCATAATTGGCGTAGGCGGTGCCGTGCATGCCGAGCATGTGCAGCGCCCATGGATCAGTCGTGTCCATCGTGCCCAGCGCCATCAGCGTAGTGGTGACGGGCAGGCCGAACTGCTGTACGAAGGCGCGCAGCGTGGCCGAGGCTTCGCCAGCGACAAGGCCGCCACCGGCGTAGATCAGCGGGCGCTTCGCTTTCGTCAGCGCCTCGAAGAAAGCCTCGCACTGGGCGTCATCCACGCGTGCGCTGTGGATCGCATGCTGGCGCGCGCGATAACCGGGAATCGGCAGCGTACCTTCGCCGGCAAAGCTGAGCGGCGTGTTCTGCACGTCCTTGGGAATATCCACCACCACCGGGCCCGGGCGCCCGCTGCGCGCGATCTCGAACGCGGTACGCAGCGTGGCTTCCAGTCGGGTGGGATCGGTGAGCAGGAACACGTGCTTCGCGCACGGGCTCATGATGTTGCTGACAGGGGCTTCCTGGAAGGCATCGCTGCCCAGCGCGCCGGTCGGCACCTGGCCGCAGATCACCACCATCGGCACGGAATCGGACATGGCGTCGCGCACCGGCGTGACCATGTTGGTGGCGCCCGGGCCGGAGGTGACGATGGCTACGCCCACCTTGCCCGACGCGCGTGCGTAGCCGGCCGCCATGAAGCCCGCGCCTTGTTCATTGGCGGGCACGATCAGCGGCATCGGTTCGCCGCCGAGCGGCGAGAGATGCGTGGCGTTGTAACGGAATACCGCGTCGTACACCGGCAGGATCGCGCCACCCGAATAGCCGAACAGCACGCTGACGCCTTCGTCGGCGAGCACCTGTACCACCACTTCCGCGCCGCTCATGGTCTGGCCGGCGAGTGGATGGGTGGTGGCCGGAGTGGGCATCTCCATTTGCAATGGCAGGTTCACGGTCGTCGGGTTTCCTTGGGAATGTCGTCTTCGGTGAAGAAGCTCCCCCGCCCGCGCAAGCCCGACAGGGGTGGCTTGCGCAGGCGGAGGCCGGGCAGGGGAAAACACTTGCGGGATAAGTGCCCCCGCCCGAACCGTCCGCCTCGCGGCGGACGGATGCCAAACCTCAACCCACCTTCTTGAGCGGTTCCGCGGCCGGCTTCGGCGCGTTCGCCTGCAGCCACGGCATGCGCGCACGCAGCTTCGCGCCCACCTGTTCCACCGGATGCTCCAGGTCCGCCTGCTTGAATTTCTTGTAGTTCGGCAGGCCGGCCTTGTACTCGGCGATCCAGTTCTTGGCGAAGGTGCCGTCCTGGATGTCCTTGAGCACGTCCTTCATGCGCGCCTTGGTGCCGGCATCGATCACGCGCGGACCGCTCACGTAGTCGCCGTACTGCGCGGTCTCGGAGACGAATTCCAGCATGCGGGTGATGCCGCCTTCGTAGAACAGGTCCACGATCAGCTTCAGTTCGTGCAGCACTTCGTAGTACGCGATCTCCGGCTGGTAGCCGGCTTCCACCAGCGTCTCGAAGCCGGCCTGCACCAGCGAGCTGGCTCCGCCGCACAGCACGGCCTGTTCGCCGAACAGATCCGTCTCGGTCTCTTCCTTGAAGTCGGTCTTGATCAGCAGCGCGCGACCGCCGCCGATGCCGTCGGCATACGCCTTGGCCTTCGCTTCGGCCTGGCCGCTGACGTCCTGATGGATGGCCCAGATGCTCGGCACGCCGCGACCGATTTCATACTCGCGACGCACCAGCGCGCCCGGGCCCTTCGGCGCGACCAGGATCACGTCGATGTCCTTGCGCGGATCGATCTGCTTGAAGTGCACGTTGAAGCCGTGTGCAAACAGCAGCGCGGCGCCCGGCTTGATGTTCGGCTCGATGCTTTCCTTGTACAGCGCGGGCTGCACCATGTCCGGCGTGAGCACGGCGACCAGGTCGGCGTCCTTCACGGCATCGCCCGGCTCGGCGACGTTGAAGCCTTCGGCGCGGGCCTTCTCCCACGAGGGACCGTTCTTGCGCAGGCCCACCACCACGTCGAGACCGGAGTCACGCAGGTTGAGGGCGTGGGCGCGGCCCTGGCTGCCGTAGCCGAGGACGGCGATGCGGGCCTTGGCCAGCGTGTCGTTGGTGTTGTTGCTCATGCGGTGACTCCTGCGGTCGTGTCTTCGTTGACTTGTTGGGAAACGGAAGCAGCGGATGGACTGCGTGCAGCGATGGGTTGCGTGGTGGCGCCTTCGGAGGCGGAGCCCACCAGCGAGACGTACTTGGCCAATGCGCCACGCGTGACTTTTGGTGCGGGCGGCTGCCAGGTGGCGCGGCGCGGCGCGAGGTCGGCGGTGGTGCTGATCTCGCGCGTGTCGGCGTCGATGCGGATGCGGTCGCCATCGCGCAACAGCGCGATCGGTCCGCCGCGCGCCGCTTCCGGCGAGATATGGCCGACCATGTAGCCGTGCGTGGCGCCGGAGAAGCGGCCGTCGGTGATGAGCGCGACGTCGTCACCGAGACCGCGGCCGATCAGCGCCGCGGTAACGCCAAGCATCTCGCGCATGCCCGGGCCGCCGGCGGGACCTTCGTTGCGGATGACGATCACGTCGCCCTTCTCGATGGTGCCGCCCTGCACGGCGGCGAAGGCGTGTTCCTCACTCTCGAAGACGCGCGCGCGGCCTTCGAAATGGTTGGCGCCCTTGCCGGCGAGCTTGAGGATGCAGCCTTCCGGCGCGAGGTTGCCGTAGAGGATCGAGTAACCACCACGCGGCTTCAGCGGCTGCGTGACCGGATGCACCACGTCCTGCGTCTCGGCGCGCGGCGCGGCGGCCGCTTCGTCGAAGAGGCTGCGGCCGGTGACGGTCGGCGCATCGTCCAGCATGCCGGCGGTGATCAGCTCCTGCGCGACACGCGCGCTGCCACCTGCACCGAACATCTCCACCGCGGTATAGCGGCCGCCCGGCAGCAGGTCGGCGATCACCGGCGTGTGCTTGGAGGCAGGCTCGAAATCCTCCAGCGTCCAGCGCGTGCCCGCTTCGCGCGCGATGGCGAGCAGGTGCAGCACGGCGTTGGTGGAGCCGGCGGTGGCGGCGACCATGCGGGTGGCATTGCGGAACGCGGTTTCCGTGAGGAACTCGCGCGGCGTGCGGTTCTCCCGCAGGCAATCCATCACCAGCTCGCCGCAGCGACGCGCGGCGGCGGCCTTGGCCGGATGCGTGGCGGGAATATCGTTGAAGCCCATCGGCGACAGGCCCAGCGTGGTCAGCACCATCGCCATGGTGTTGGCGGTGAACTGTCCACCGCAGGCACCGGCGCCAGGGCAGGCATCGCGTTCCACCGAGGTCAGCTCGTCGTCGCCGATCTTGCCCGCGCCATGCGCGCCGACCGCTTCGAACACCTGCTGGATGGTGATGGGGTGGTTGTCGTGCGTGCCGTGCGCGATGGTGCCGCCGTACAGCGCAACGCTGGGAATGTTGAGGCGCGCCATCGCCATCGCGGCGGCGGGGATGGTCTTGTCGCAACCACACAGCACCACCATCGCATCGAGGCAGTGGCCGTCGACGGCCAGCTCGATGGAGTCGGTGATCACCTCGCGACTGATCAGCGAGGCGCGCATGCCCGGCGTGCCCATGGCGATGCCGTCGGTCACCGCGATGGTGTTGAACTCGATCGGCGTACCGCCGGCGGCACGGATGCCTTCGGCGACATGCTCGGCGAGCTCGCGCAGGTTGAGGTTGCAGGGGCTCACGTTGGACCACGTGTGCACCACCGCCACCAGTGGCTTGGCAATGGCGGCATCGTCCAGGCCAGTGGCGCGCAGCATGGCGCGCGCGGGCGCGCGGTCGGGGCCGGTCTTGATCAGGTCACTTCGCATGCGTGTTGTCCAGTTGCGGGTTAGGGGTGGAGTGGTTCATCCGCAAGCCCGCCCCCAGCGCAGGAACGCCGCCGCATTGCAGGCGTGCTCGTCGATCGCAGCGAGCACGGCTTCCAGCACGTCCTTGGTGCCGGCGCTGCCGCCGACATCGCGCGTGCGCGGACCGTGTTCGACAACATCGGCCACGGCGGCCTCGACGGTCGCGGCCTCCTGCTCCAGGCCCAGCGAGTGGCGCAGCAGCATCGCGGCGGAGAGGATCGCGCCGACCGGATTGGCTACGCCTTGGCCGGCGATATCCGGCGCGGAACCATGGATCGGCTCGTACAGGCCGCCCTTGCCTTCGCCGAGCGAGGCGGACGGCAGCAGGCCCAGCGAGCCGGCCAATGCCGCGGCTTCATCAGTGAGGATGTCGCCGAACAGGTTCTCGGTGACCACCACGTCGTACTTGCCCGGCTGCGTCAACAGCAGCATTGCCATGGAGTCGACCAGCTGGTGCTCCAGCTTCACATCCGGGAACTCGGCGGCGATGCGGGTCACCGTGCTGCGCCACAGGCGCGAGGTTTCCAGCACGTTGGCCTTGTCCACCGAGGTGACATGCTTGCGGCGCTCGCGTGCCAGCTGGAACGCGCGACGTGTCACGCGCTCGACTTCGGCCACCGTGTACTTGCACTCGTCGGTGGCGGTGTCGATGGTGCGCGTCTTGGCGCCGAAGTACGCGCCGCCGGTGAGTTCGCGCACGAACAGCACGTCGACGTTCTTCAGCTTCTCGTTCTTCAGCGGCGACAGCGAAGCCAGCGCCGGATGTACCTGCAGCGGACGCAGGTTGGCGTACACGCCCAGCGCGGCGCGCAGCGCCAGCAAACCCTGCTCCGGACGCACCGGCGCATTGGGATCGGACCACTTGGGCCCACCTACGGCGCCGAGCAGCACGGCATCGGCGGCCTTGCAGGCTTCCAGCGACGCGGCCGGCAACGGTTCGCCGGTGGCATCGATGGCGCAGCCACCGATCTGGTGTTCCTCGAAATGGAAGTGATGGTCGAAATGCGCGGCGACCGCGTCGAGCACCGCGACCGCAGCCGCCGTGACTTCGGGGCCGACGCCGTCGCCGGGCAGGGTGACGATTTGCGCTCTCATGCGGCTTTCTCCACGCGTTGTTCGTAGGCGGTGATGGCGTCGTTGTGCTGCTGCAGGTAGCCGAGCTGGTCGACACCGTTGAGCAGGCAATGGCGGGCAAAGGGTTCGAGCTGGAAACGGATGTGGCCGCCGTCGGGCAGCGCGATGACCTGCTCGCGCACGTCGATGGTCAGTTCGATGCCGGGGTTGGCCAGCAGCCAGCGGTGCTCGGCTTCGTCGAGCACGATGGCGAGCAGGCCGTTCTTCAGCGCGTTGTTGCGGAAGATGTCCGCGATCTCGCTGCACAGCACCGCGTGGATGCCGTAGTCCAGCAGCGCCCACGGCGCATGTTCACGCGAGGAACCGCAACCGAAGTTGCGACCGGCGACGAGGATGGAACAACCCTTTGCCTTCGGCTGATTCAGCGGGAACGCCGGGTTGTCGCTGCCGTCGGCCTGGTAGCGCCAGTCGTTGAAGCACAGCTTGCCCAGGCCCGCGCGCTCGGTGGTGGTGAGGAAGCGCGCCGGGATGATGCGGTCGGTGTCGATGTTTTCGTCCGACAGGACGGCAGTGCGGGAGTGGAGACGGGTGACGGGGCGCATTAAAAAATCTCCGGGAAGCAACACGACGCGATGGTGGTTACTCCCTCTCCCCCTGTGGGAGAGGGTTGGGGAGAGGGGGCGATGCTTGCGACGCCATTAAGAAGAGCGAGGTTCGAAGAGGGAGTGAGGCGGGTCGTTCCCCTCTCCCCAGCCCTCTCCCGCAAGGGGAGAGGGGGCAGGTTGCGCGCGCTCATGCCGCCACCTCCGTCATGTACTCACGCGGATCCGCAATCCGCCCCGCGACAGCCGAAGCGGCAGCGGTGGCGGGACTTGCCAGCACCGTGCGCGCGCCCTTGCCCTGGCGACCCTCGAAGTTGCGATTCGACGTACTGACCACGAGCTGCCCCGGCTGCGCCAGGTCACCATTCATCGCGATGCACATCGAACAGCCCGGCACGCGCCACTCGGCGCCGGCAGCGGTGAACACGTGATGCAGGCCTTCGTTCTCCGCATCGCGACGCACCGCTTCGGAACCCGGCACCACCAGCATGCGCACGCCGTCGGCGACGCGGCGGCCACGCAGCACGTGCGCGGCTTCACGCAGGTCGGACAGGCGCGAGTTGGTGCAGCTGCCGACGAAGACCACGTCCACCGGCGTGCCCTGCATCGGCTTGCCGGCCTCGGCCTTCATGTAGTCGAGCGCGCGCTTCTCCACCGCATTGCGCGCGGCGGGCACCGGCTTGTCCATGGCGATCGCCATGCCCGGATGCGTGCCGTAGGTGACGGTCGGGCGCACCTTGCTCGCGTCGACGTGCACTTCGCGGTCGTAAGCAGCACCGGCATCGGTGCGCAGCGAGCGCCAGTGCGTCACGGCTGCGTCCCATGCCGCGCCTTGCGGCGAGCGCGGACGGCCCTTCAGCCAGGCGAAGGTGGTGTCGTCGGGTGCGATCAGGCCTGCGCGTGCGCCGGCTTCGATCGACATGTTGCACACCGTCATGCGCTCTTCCATCGACAGCGCCTCGATGGCGTTGCCGCGGTACTCGATGACGTAGCCGGTGCCGCCGTCCACGCCGATCTCGCCGATGATGTGCAGGATCAGGTCCTTGGCGCCCACGCCGGCCGGCAGCTTGCCGTCGACGTGGATCGCCAGCGTTTTCGGCTTGCGCTGCAGCAGGCACTGCGTCGCCATTACGTGGCCGACTTCGGTAGTGCCGATACCGAACGCCAGTGCGCCGAACGCGCCATGCGTGGAGGTGTGGCTGTCGCCGCACACGATGGTCATGCCCGGCTGCGTCGCGCCCAGCTCGGGACCGATCACGTGCACGATGCCGCGATCGCTGCTGTCCCAGCCATGCAGTTCGACACCGAACTCGCGGCAGTTGGTTTCCAGCTTCGCGACCTGCGCCTTCGCCTCGGCATTCGCATACGGACGCTCGCCGTTCGCATCGGCGGGCAGGGTGGGGGTGGAATGATCCAGCGTGGCCAGCGTGCGATCCGGGCGGCGCAGCTTCAGGCCGCGCTCGCGCAGTTCGCTGAAGGCCTGCGGCGACGTCACCTCGTGAACCAGATGCAGGTCGATATAGAGGATCGCCGGCGTATCAGTCGACTCGGGTACAACGACATGGGCGTCCCACACCTTTTCGAACAAGGTCTTCGCGGTCATGCCACAGCTCCCATCGAAGCGGGCTGTTGTTGAGGAGTGCGGTCATGGACGGCCGCTTTTTGATCTTCGTGGTCAGGGACGACCACATCAGATACAGGCGTCAACCAGCCCCACTGATCCGTGGTCGTGCCGTCGAACAAGCCGAAGAAGGCCTTCTGCAGCGCACGCGTCACGTCGCCGGGGCGGCCCGCGCCGACCTGCTTGCGATCCACCGAGCGCACGGGCGTGATTTCAGCAGCCGTGCCGGTCATGAAGATCTCGTCGGCGGTGTACAGCGCCTCGCGCGGCAGGTCGCGTTCTTCCACCGCGATGCCCAGCTCGCCGGCCAGCGTGATCACCGACTCGCGCGTGATGCCGGCGAGGATGCCGGCGCTGGTTGGCGGCGTGAGCAGCTTGCCGTTCTTCACGAGGAACAGGTTCTCGCCGGCGCCTTCGCTCAATAGGCCGTTGTGGCCCAGCGCGATGCCCTCGGCATAACCGCCGCGACGCGCTTCGAGCGCGATCAGCTGGCTGGAGAGATAATTGCCGCCGGCCTTGGCCCAGCTCGGAATCGTGTTGGGCGCGGGACGATGCCACGACGACACGCACACATCGGCGCCGTGCTCGATCGCGTCACCCAGGTAGGCACCCCATTCCAGCGCCATGATCGCCACGTCCACCGGTGAATCGCCCTTGGGCAGCACGCCCAGGCCGCCCGCCCCGCGAAACACGATCGGGCGCACGTAAGCGGACTTCATGCGGTTGGCGCGAATCACTTCGTGGCACGCGGCGTTGATCTCGTCTTCGCTGAATCCGATCTCGATCTCGTACACGCGGGCCGACTCGAATAGCCGGCGCGTGTGGTCGGCGAGGCGGAAGTAGGCGGGGCCTTGCGGCGTGGCGTAAACGCGCTCGCCTTCGAAGACCGAGGAGCCGTAGTGCAGGGCGTGGGTGCTGACGTGGACCGTGGCCTCGGTCCAGGGTTTGATCTGGCCGTTGTGCCAGAGAAATGGCGTGGTCATTGGACGTTCTCCTTTTGCGCGCGTCCATTCGCGCGAAGGTCAGAAAGCGGCCATCCATGGCCGCACTCTTCAATGGAAGCCTCGTTACGAGGAGGGGCTTGTCGTTCGATGCGGTTGACGATGGCGAGTGCCGCATGCGCGGTCGCCTCGATGATGTCGGTGCTGACGCCGTCGCCGCGCCAGTCGCGTTCGGCGTGGCGAGCGGTGAGCTGGGCGTGGCCCTGCGCGTCGCCGCCTTCGCTCACGGCGCGCACCTGGAACTGGGTGACGTCCAGCGTGGTGCCGGTCGCACGTTCGATGGCGCGCAGCACGGCGTCGACCGGGCCGTCGCCGATGGCGGCTTCGCCTACTTCGTGGCCGTTGTCGTGGGTCAGCTTCACCGAGGCCGACGCGCTGCCGCCCAGGTGCGAGTTGGTGTTGAGCTGCGCAATGCGCCATGGACCCGTCGCTTCCGGATCCATGCCCAGCGCGATCGCTTCCAGGTCTTCGTCGTGCACTTCGCGCTTCTTGTCGGCCAGCGCCTTGAAGCGCGCGAAGATGCTGTCCATCGCGGCTTCGTCGACGTCGTGGCCCAGGGTCTGCAGTCGCTGGCGCAGCGCGTGGCGACCCGAGTGCTTGCCCAGCACCAGCTTCGTCTCACCCATACCCACATCCTGTGGACGCATGATTTCGTAGGTGCCGCGATGCTTCAGCATGCCGTGCTGGTGGATGCCGGACTCGTGCGCGAACGCGTTGTCGCCAACCACGGCCTTGTTGCGCGCCACGGCCTGGCCGGTCAGCTGGGTCAGCAGGCGCGAGGTGGGGTAGAGCTTGCGCGCGTCGATGCCGGTATCGACGCCGAAGTAGGCGCCGCGCACGCGCAGCGCCATCACCACTTCTTCCATCGATGCGTTGCCGGCGCGTTCGCCGATCCCGTTGATGGTGCATTCCACCTGGCGCGCGCCGGCGGCGACACCGGCCAGGCTGTTGGCCACGGCCATGCCAAGGTCGTCATGGCAATGCGTGGAAAAGACCACCTGGTCCGCGCCACGCACGTGCTTGCGCAGGTAGGCGATGCGCTCGGCCATTTCGACCGGGGTCGTGTAACCCACGGTGTCGGGTACGTTGACGGTGGTGGCGCCGGCGGCAATCGCCGCGCTGAACACCTCGACCAGGTACTCCGGCTCGGTACGCATCGCGTCTTCGGCCGAAAATTCCACTTCATGGCACAGCTGCTTGGCACGCTCGATGGCGGCGCAGGCGGTATCGATCACCTGCTGCTTGCTCATGTTGAGCTTGTGCTCGCGATGCAGCGGGCTGGTGGACAGGAACAGGTGGATGCGCGCATGGCGCGCGGCTTCCAGGGCGCGGCCGCAGGTGTCGATGTCGCCGTCGTGGCAGCGCGCCAGGCCGGCCACGGTAGGGCCGCGCAGCACGCGGGCGATCTCCGCCACCGAGGCGAAATCGTCCGGCGAGGCGCTGGGAAAACCCGCCTCCAGGATGTCCACGCCCAGTGCTTCGAGTGCATGTGCCATGCGCAGCTTCGCGCGGCGATCCATCGAAAAGCCGGGCGCCTGCTCGCCGTCGCGCAGGGTGGTGTCGAAGATGCGCACGCGTTCGGCGGCTACATCGCCCACGTCGCTGCTCTCGTTGCTGGTTGTCTCGGGGGTCATTCGTTTGGCTCCGCTGGCACGCGCCGTTGGGCAACAAAAAACCCCGCATCCGTTTCCGGGTGCGGGGTTTGTTGGTGGTATCTAGGTTAGTTCTGCTTTACCTGGACACACGCCCTCAGCCCGCACCTCCGTTGGTAATAAGGAGTACGAGTACAAGGGCAAGAAGGAGGTTGTTGCGAAGGCGCAGCACGCCGTCGATGGTCGGTGGACCAATCGGTTCGGCGATGCGATCGTGGCTGTTGCGCTGCGACATGCAACCGACCCTAATGGCCCGTCCAACGGGTTGTCAACAGTTTCTTTTGAAAATTTCGTGATCGCGTGTCGCGATGCACATTCGGACGTCCAGATGGCTGAATGCCTCGCGCGCGTGTTGCATGCGCGCGAGCGGCACCACGTTCAGCGACGCGCGGCGAGTTGGCCGAGGTAGAGCGAAAGTGCCTGCTGGAGCTGGTTTTGCGCAGCTTTTCGCAGCGTCGCCGGCTGCTCGCTGTCGAGCGCGACGGCGGCCTTCATCAACTGCTGCACCACCATCGCGGCAGGGCGAAGTTCGCCAGCGGGGATGCCGGGTGCGTGGATCGCAAGAATCTGGCTGAGGTAATCGCGCATGCGCTGGCGAATGGTGCGACCCAGCATGGAGGGCAGCGAGCCTGCCACTTCCACCAGCGCGACGAAGGACGGGTGCCGCTTGCGGTAGTCGGCGAAGGCCCGCAGCAGGTGTCCTGCCAGCTCTTCCGTCGTCCAGTCCGGGGTCTGGGCCAGCAGGCGCTCCATGTGCTCGTTCAGCCCGTTCGCGTGGCCGGTGATCAACGCCTCGGCCACCGACTCCTTGGTCGGGAAGAACTGATACAGCGAGCCGATGGAGGCGCCGGCGCGGGAGGCGATCTCCGTCATGGTGGTGGCGTCGTAGCCTTTTTCGACGAAGCAGTCCGAGGCGGCCGAGAGCAGGGTCGCCACGCGCTCGTGGCCGCGGCGGCGGCTGGGGGCGCGGCCCGCCTGGCTTGTGTTTTGTGAGGACATCCTCATAAACTCCAATGTGAGGCTTCCCTCACATAATAGTCTTCCCCGCAGGTATTGGGGCGCTGCATGAACGCCGCCTATTCTACGCCGATGCCTGCGCGATCCCCGGCATTCCCTGGAGTTACCGATGGAAAAGCTTGATCCCCGCATCACCGCGCTCGTCCTTATCGACCTGCAGAAAGGCATTGCGCCGTTCGCCGGCGGTCCGCATTCCAGCGCCGAGGTCAACGCCCGCGCCGGCCGCCTGGCCGCCCGCTTCCGCGAACTGAAGGCGCCCGTGGTGCTGGTGCGGGTGGGCTGGTCGGCCGATGGTGGCGACATGCTGCACCCGCTGACCGACGAGGCGCCACGCAACACGACCTTGCCTGCCCACTGGTGGGAATACGCCGACGAGCTCGACGCGGCCGACGGCGACATCCACATCACCAAACGCCAATGGGGTGCATTCCACGGCACCGAGCTGGAACTGCAGCTGCGCCGCCGCGGCATCACGCAGATCGTGCTGGGTGGTGTGTCTACCAACATCGGCGTGGAATCCACCGCGCGCAACGCATTCGAGCTGGGCTTCCACCAGGTGTTGGTGGAGGACGCGATGAGCTCGTCCCATGCCGACCATCACCGCTTCGCCGTGGGAACGATCTTCCCCCGCCTGGGACGCGTGCGCTCCACCGAGCAGGTACTGGCCATGCTGGCCTGAAGCACCGCCGCTTGGTTACCCTCGCCCGACGAATCCGGTGCGAGGGAACGGGCATGAAGGTGAAAGTCGCTTTGGCGATCGCAGGGTTGTCGTGCGCGATGGCTTCGTCCGCATGGGCCGCCAACGGCGAATTTTCGGCTCGCCACGTGCAGGTGGACGGCCATGACGTGGCCTACCAGGTGTTCGTGCCCAAGCACTGGTCGCCGGATCGCGAATGGCCGGTGGTGCTGTTCCTGCATGGCAGCGGCGAGCGCGGCAGCGACAACCAACTGCAGCTGAAGCAAGGCCTGCCGCCGTGGCTGAAGACGCATGGCGACGATTTCCCGGCTGTGGTGGTCGCGCCGCAGGCGCCCGACGACACCATCTGGGACGGCGCGCAGGAGCAGGCCGCGCTCGCAGCCATGGAAGACAGCATCAAGGCTTACCACGGCGATCGTTCCCGCCTGTATGTCACCGGCCTCTCGATGGGCGGCTACGGCGCCTGGCAGTTCGCCGTCGATCATCCCGGCCTGTTCGCCGCCGCCGCGGTAGTCTGTGGCGCGATCCGCGCGCCGAGCGACATGCCCGAACTCGTCGTGCATGGCCCGCCGCAGGACGGCAATCCTTACCAGTGGGTGGCCGAGCGGGTGAAGCCGATGCCGGTGTGGATCTTCCACGGCGAGGTGGACGACCAGGTCGCGCCAAGCGAGGCACGCAACATGTATGCGGCGCTGCTGAAGGTGGGCGATGAGGTTCGCTATACGCAGTTTCCCGGCGTGAACCACGGTTCCTGGGTGCCGGCCTACGCCACCGCCGAACTGTGGCCGTGGATGTTCTCCCATCGCGCGGCCCATTGACGCGACGACACCGGCAAAACCACGGCACGGCCACAATCATGGCCGCCACCTAAATCGCTTTTGTTGCGGTGCGTTCACCGCCGTGTAGCTCGCGTTATGGCGGCGTTATGCCGTCCTTGTCGCTTGCGGCCGTCATCGCATGTCGTGTGAATTACTGCGCCGCAGCGAAAGATGTCGTTGCGGCTTCTTTACAAGCTTTCATGAAAACGTTTACGTTGGCGCCGCCGTGACCCCCGGGTCACCCTCAAAGCCGGCGCCGTGACGACCAAGAAAGCGACCATCAAAGATGTAGCGCGTGAGGCCAAGGTGTCGGTGGCTTCCGTGTCGCGCGCTTTGAACGGGCAGGGCGGCGTCACCGCCGAAACGCTCGAACGCATCCGCGTCGCCGCCAAGCGCTTGCACTACATTCCCGACAACGCCGCGCGCAGCCTGATCACCCGCCGCACGCACACCATCGGTGCGCTGCTGCCGGATCTGTTCGGCGAGTTCTTCTCCGAGCTGATTCGCGGCATCGATCTCGCTGCGCGCTCGCGCGGCCTGCACCTGCTGGTGTCGAGCTCGCACGACGGCGCCGACGAGGCCGCCGCAGCACTGCGCGCCATGCAGGGTCGTGTCGACGGCATGCTGATCCTTTCGCCGTGGGTGGACGAAGGCTTCCTCGAAGCCAATCTCCCGGGCGCCTTGCCCACCGTGCTGATCAACAGCCCGATCCATGCCAGCGGGCGCAGCGTGCTCAACATCGACAACCGCGGTGGCGCGTATGCGATGACCGAGCACCTGCTGCGCACGGCGGGCCACAAGGACATCGCGTTCATCGCCGGCCCCGCCGGCAACTTCGACGCCGAACAGCGCGCTTTGGGTTATCGCGAGGCGATGAAGAAACTCGCGCCCAAGGTGCCGCTCAACATCGTGGCCGGCAGCTTCACCGAGGAATCGGGTTACCACGCGGGACGCGAGCTGCTTGCGCAGGGCAAGCGCCCATCCGCCGTATTCGCCGCCAACGACATGATGGCGGTGGGTTGCCTCTACGCCTTCAAGGAAGCCGGCCTGCAGGTGCCAGCGGACATCGCGCTTGCCGGGTTCGACGACATTCCCATCGCGCGTTATCTCACGCCCCCGTTGAGCACCGTCAGCGTGCACATCGCCGAGCTGGGCCGCAATGCGCTGGAACGACTGGCTGCGCTGATGGACGGCCGGGCCCAGTCGGATAGCACGGACACGCTCGGTTGCGCGATCGCCGTCCGTGGAACCTGCGGCGCGAGCCGCGACGCGTCAGCCACAAAAAATACCTATCAACCTGCACGCCCATTCGATCCCTGATCGATTCCTTGGAGGGGAGCCATGAAGTTGCCGCATCACCTGAAGAAGACACTGTTAGCCAGCCTGATCACCGGCATGGTGGTCACCACGGTTGCCGCGCCTGACGTTGCCTGGGCGCAGACGGCCAATGCGACCTTGCGCGGCAAGGGACCGGCCAGCACCGAAGTCACTGCCAAGAACATCGCCACCGGTTCCACCCGCCGCACCACCACCGACGCGCAGGGCAACTACGCGCTGGTCGGCCTGCCGCCGGGTACCTACCAGGTCGATGCCGGCCCGGGCACCGAGCGTACGGTGACGCTGACCGTCGCCTCCACCGCCTCGCTGGACCTGACCGCCGCCGCGCCGGCGACGACCGCCAATGCCGCCAATGCGCAGAACCTCGGCGGCGTGTCTGTCTCGGCCACTACGCTGCAGGAAGTGAAGACGCCCGAAGTGGGCGCCACCATTTCGCTGCGCCAGATCGACACCATTCCGCAGGTCTCGCGCAACTTCCTCGAGTTCGCCGACACCGTTCCGGGCATGGTGTTCTCGGTCGATTCGGCAGGCCACACGTCCTTGCGTGGCGGTGCTATGAACGATAGCTCTGTAAACGTTTACATCGACGGCGTGGGCCAGAAGAGCTACGTCAAGGAAGGCGGTGTCAGCGGCCAGAACGCGAGCCAGGGCAACCCGTTCCCGCAGCTGGCGATCGGCGAGTACAAGGTCATCACCTCCAACTACAAGGCCGAGTACGACCAGCTTTCCAGCGCCGCCGTGACGGCGCAGACGAAGTCGGGCACCAACGAATTCCACGGCGAGGCGTACTACCGCTACACCGACGATTCGTTCCGCGCGCGCACGCCGGCGGAGAACGATTCGGGCACCAAGGCATCGTCGAGCGAGAAGGAATACGGCTTTGCCATCGGCGGTCCGATCATCAAGGACCAGATGCACTTCTTCATGGCGTACGAAGCCAAGCGCTTCGACACGCCGGTGACGGTGACGCCGAGTGCCGACGGTTCGCCGGGCGTGCCCTACCTGCCGTCCGATGTCGCCGCGCAGCTCGGGCCGACCAACCTGCCGTTCCAGGAAGACCTGTACTTCGGCAAGATCGATTGGGAGCCGACCGACCGCGACCGCTTCGAGGCGAGCGCGCAGATCCGCAACGAAACGCAGCTGGACGGCCTGGGCAACGGTTCGCAGACCGCACCGTCGGCCGCCTACAACATCAAGAACGACGACAAGCGCTACGCCGTGCGCTGGCAGCACAGCGGCCAGTCGTACTTCAACGAACTGTTGCTGACGTACGAAGACGCCAAGAACGCGCCCACCGCCATCAACTACGGCAATGGCTACGTGTACACGTGGCAGCGCCCGACCGATGATCCGGTGATCATCGAGACCGGCGCGGCCAATCCGCTGGCGACGCAGAACAAGGGCCAGAAGGGCCCGGCGATCCAGGACGATTTCACCTTCAACGACCTGGAGTGGAACGGCACGCACGTCGTGAAGATGGGCGTGAAGTACAAGGCCGTCACGTTGAATGCGGCCGATGCGGCCGACGTGAATCCGCAGTTCTATTACAACGTCACCTCGAACGGCGTCGATGCCACGCCGTACAAGGCGTTCTTCACCAAGCCGGTGAACGGCCTGGGCCTGACGCCGTCGGTGTCCACCAAGAGCAAGCAGTTCGGCACCTATATCCAGGACGACTGGTCGGTCAACGACAAGCTCACGGTGAACCTCGGCGTGCGCTGGGACTACGAGCGCACGCCGTCGTACACCGACTTCGTGACGCCGGCGAACGTGGTCGCCGCATTCAATTCGCAGGACACCAACGCCGGTGCGCCCGCAGGCCAGACCTACGCGGAAACGCTCGCCAAGGGCGGCATCAACATCAACGACTACATCAGCAACGGCCACAACCGCAGCGCCTACAAGGGCGAGTGGCAGCCGCGACTGGGTTTCTCGTATGACTGGTTCGGCGACGAGCAGCACGTGATCCACGGCGGCGTGGGCCGTGCGTACGACCGTGATCTGTACGACTACCTGCAGCTGGAAACGACCAAGTCCGCGCTGCCGCAGTACACGATCTTCTTCCAGGATCCGGCCACCGGGCAGTGCCATCGCAACAGCACGCCGTGCTACGCGTGGAACCCGAACCTGCTCAACGGCCTGGGCAACCTGCAGTCGTTGATCGGTGCCGCCTCCAATGCGGGCACCGAAGTGGACATGCTCAACAACAACCTGAAGGCACCGTACTCCGACCAGTACAGCCTGGGCATGTCCAACCAGATCGGCGACTGGCATACCGATGCCACCGTCACGCGCATCCTGAGCTACGACGGCTTCGCCTTCACGCTGGGCAACCGCTATCCGGACGGCAGCTTCTGGCAGAACGGCAGCCAGCCGTGGGGTAATGGCATCCCGGGCTTCGGCGCGCTGATCCTCGGCAACAACGGCATCCGCACCCGCACCACGCAGCTGCTGCTGTCGGCCGAAAAGCCGTACGACAAGGCCTCGGGTTGGGGCGCGACGTTCGCGTATACCTACACCAACGCCAAGCAGAACCGCGACATCAACGAGCACTACTCGTTCGACTACGCGACCATCCAGGACTATCCGTTCATCACCTCCAACGCCGCGTCCAAGCATCGCTTCGTCGCGACGGGCAACATGGATGGTCCGTGGGGCACGGTGCTGTCGGCCAAGCTCACGCTGGCCACGCCGCTGCCGTACAACGGTATCTTCTGCGACCCGAGCAACCTGCAGGCGAACGGCAGCATCTGCTCGGCGTATGCGGCCATTGCTCCGGCGTCGAAGTTCCTCATCGGCGGCAAGATCTGGGGTTATCGCGACATCGACCTGCAGGCCACCAAGGACTTCGATATCGGTCACGGCATGACGCTGTACGGACGCTTCGATGTGCTGAACCTGTTCAACTGGAACAACTATTCCGACTACCTGACCCCGGCAGGCACGCGGATGGTGACGTACAACCCGACCGGCAACATCACGTTCGTGCCACGCACGATCAAGTTCGAAGTGGGCCTGAAGTTCTAAGGCCCTTTCGGTCCGCCTTGCCGCCTCCCCCCGGGCGGCAAGGCTTCCCGGCTCTTCTCTGCTTTCATGGAGCCGGGACACAGGGGCGGGCCAACCCTCCCCGGCCCGCGCCGGCCGGGCCTTCACCTGTGCGAAGGCCCGGTGTTTCCACCGGAATGGCGGCTGTTTGTGGGCAGTCCGCCATTCCAGCTTTTTCAAGGGTTGACGACGATGCGTGGCAGTTTTTCCCGTTTCTTTTCGATGGCTGCGGCGGCGCTGCTGGTGATGGCATCGGCCTCGGGTCCGGTCATCGCGGCTACCGATGCAAAGCCGACGCGCGATTTCAATGCATTGCCTGCATCGCAACGCGCGATGGTCGAAGACCTGGAAAAACGCACCTTCCAGTGGTTCTGGGACAGCGCCGATCCGAAGACCGGCCTGGTGCCCGACCACTGGCCGGGCGACTCCTTCGCCAGCATCGCCTCGGTCGGCTTCGCGCTGACTGCCTACGGCGTGGGCGTGGAGCGCGGCTACATCACGCGCAAGCAGGCCGTCGAACGCACGTTGGCTACGTTGCACTTCTTCAATGACGCCAAGCAGGGTGACGACGAAGACGACGTCACCGGCTATCACGGCTTCTTCTATCACTTCCTCGACATGCAGACAGGCAAGCGCCATGCGCGCGGCGTCGAACTGTCGAGTGTGGACACCACGCTGCTGCTGGGTGGCGTACTGTTCGCGCAGTCGTACTTCGACCGCAACACCAAGGACGAAAGGGAAATCCGCCAGCTCGCCGACGTCATCTATCGCCGTGTCGACTGGACCTGGATGCAACCGCGTTCGCCGCTGATCAGCATGGGTTGGACGCCAGGCGGCAAGTTCATCCCGGCGGACTGGAAGGGCTACAACGAAGGCATGATGGTCTACGTGCTGGCGCTGGGTTCGCCCACGCATCCGGTGGCCGACGATGCCTGGGCGGCGTGGACCAGGACCTATCCGCAGAACTGGGGCGAATACCAGGGTCGCACGTTCCTCAACTTCGCACCGCTGTTCGGTCACCAGTACAGCCACGCGTGGATCGACTTCCGTGGCATCCGCGATGCGTGGAGTCGCGAGCACGATACCGATTACGCACAGAACAGCCGCGAAGCAACGTATGCGCAGCGCGCCTATGCCATCGCCAATCCAAACCACTGGACCGGCTACGGCGAAAACATCTGGGGCCTGACCGCCTGCAACGGACCGGGCGATGCGGTGGTCAAGCGCAACGACGGCAGCACGCGCGCGTTCTACGGCTATACGGCGCGCGGTGCCGGCCTCGACTATGTTTCCGACGACGGCACCATTGCGCCGACCGCCGCCGGTGGCTCGATCGCGTTCGCGCCCGAGATCGTGGTGCCCGCGCTGATGGAGATGAAGGCGCGCTACGGAGACGCGATCTACACCAGGTACGGTTTCGTCGATGCGTTCAATCCCAGCTACGATACCGGCATCGCGCCGAAGGAAGGTCGCGCCGTGCCCGGCATGGGCTGGGCGGACGACAAGCAGATCGGCATCGACCAGGGCCCCATCGTGCTGATGATCGAGAACTGGCGCAGCGGCTTCGTGTGGAACGTGATGCGCAAGAACCCGTATGTCCGCAAGGGTCTGGAGCGTGCCGGGTTCACCGGCGGATGGCTGGAACAGAAACCACGCTGAGACATGTCTTCAACCACGCAACGCCGGGCGAGCCTGATCCTGCATCGCATGCGCGCGATGCTGCTCGGTGGCGTCGTGATGATCGCGGCCGGCTGCGCCTCGCCTCACGATGACGGCACCACGCTGACGTTCTGGACCATCGGACGCGAAGGCGAGGCGGTCGTGAAGCTGCTGCCGGAATTCGAACGCCTGCATCCGGGCGTCCACGTGAAGGTGCAGCAGCTGCCAATGACGGCGGCGCACCAGAAGTTGCTCACTGCTTTTGCCGGCAGCTCCACGCCGGACCTCAGCCAGCTGGGCAACACCTGGCTGCCCGAGTTCGCCGCGTTGAACGCGCTGGAGCCGCTGCAGCCGCGCGTGGATCGCTCCGTGGTGGTGAAGCAGGGCGACTACTTCGCCAACATCTGGGCCACCAGCGTGATCGACGGCAAGCTGGTGGGCGTACCGTGGTATGTGGATACGCGGCTCATCTTTTATCGAACCGACCTGCTCAAGGCCGCCGGTTTCAACGCGCCGCCGCGCGACTGGAACGAGTGGCGCAAGGCGCTGGCCGCGCTCAGCAAGCCGCAGGACGGCATCTACGGCATCCTGTTGCCGACCAACGAATACGAGCAGCTGATGTCGTTGGCGCTGCAGCAGCCCGAGTCGATGCTGCGAGACGGCGGGCGCTACGGCAATTTCCGCAGCGACGGTTTCAGGCGTGCGTTGTCGTTCTACGTGGATACCTTTCGCCTGCACCAGGCGCCGCCGATCACCAATGTCGAGGCCGGCAATCCCTGGGACGAATTCGGGCGCGGCGTGTACGCCTTCTATTTCTCCGGACCGTGGAACATCGGCGAGTTTCGCAAGCGCCTGCCGGCGACCGAACAGGACGACTGGGCCACGGCGCCGTTGCCCGGACCTGATGGGGCAGGCGTCGGCGCGGCGGGTGGTTCCAGCCTCGTGATCTTTCGCCAGTCCGAGCACAAGGACGAAGCGTGGGCGCTGATCGAATACCTCTCTCGCCCCTACGTGCAGCAACGCTTCTACGAGCTGCTCGGCGACATGCCTGCACGACGCAGTGCGTGGGATGGCGATGGCCTGCGCAATGATCCGAAGGTGCTGGCGTTTCGCGAGCAGCTGGAACATGTGAAGCCGACGCCGCCTGTTCCCGAGTGGGAGCAGATCGCCAACGAGATGCAACTGGTCGCTGCGCAGGCGGTGGCCGGCACGCTGAGCATCGACGAGGCAGCCGCGGAGATGGATCGCCGCGCCGATCGCATCCTTGAGAAACGGCGCTGGATCCTCGACCACGAACGCCACGCCGCCGGAGCCGCACCGTGAACCCGCAGCGCGCCGCCTGGTGGTTCCTGACGCCTGCGCTGCTGGTGCTGGCCGTCTTCTTCCTGCTCCCCGTCATCGCGGCGCTGGGGCTGAGCCTCACCGACTACGACCTCTACGCGCTGGCCGATATCCGTCATCTTCGCTTCGTCGCGCTGGGCAACTATTGGGATCTGTTGCACCAGTCGGCATTCTGGTCGGCGCTGGGCCACACTTTCTATTTCGTGCTGGCCGGCGTGCCGCTGTCGATCATGGTGTCGCTCGGCGCGGCGCTGCTGCTCAACTCGCCGCTGGCGCGATGCAAGCCGTTCTTCCGCACGGCGCTGTTTGCGCCGGTGGTGACCACGGTGGCGGCGGTGGCGCTCGTGTGGCGCTACATCTTCAACACCAAGTACGGCATGGCGAACTACGTGCTGGGTGCGGTCGGCATCCATCCGGTGGACTGGCTGGGTGATCCGCACTGGGCGATGCCCACCATCATCCTGTTCGCGGTGTGGAAGAACTTCGGCTACAACATGATCATCTTCCTGGGCGGTCTGCAGGCGATCCCGGGTGATCTCTACGAAGCGGCGCGCATCGACGGCGCCTCACCGCTGCAGCAGTTCCGTCACATCACACTGCCGATGCTCGCGCCGACGCTGCTGATGGTGAGCATCCTCACCGTGTCCGGCTATTTCCAGTTGTTCGCCGAGCCTTACGTGATGACCGAGGGCGGTCCGCTGCAGAGCACCACCAGCGTGCTGTACCTCATGTACAACGAAGGGTTCAAATGGTGGAACTTCGGCACCGCGTCGGCAGTGGCGTTCCTGCTATTTGTCATCATGTTCGCCGTCACCGCGTTGATGCTGCGCATGGCACGTCGCGGAGCGGCGGCATGAATCCGCGCATCGCCAAGGCCGTCATCAATGGCTTGCTGATCGGCGGCACCGTGGTCGCGCTGTTTCCGCTGCTGTGGATGCTGTCGGTGTCGTTCATGCGCCCCGGCGAGGCGAGTGGGTTGCCGCCGCCGCTGCTGCCCGCGCATGCCGGCTGGCAGAACTATGAGGAACTGTTCGCCCGCGCCGGCATGGGCCGCTACCTGGTGAACAGCCTGGCGATTTCCACGGCGATTACCGCGCTGTCGCTCGCCTGCAACCTGATGGCGGGTTATGCGTTCGCCAAGCTGCGCTTCCATGGTCGCGAGCGACTATTCCAGGGGCTGCTCGGCATGCTGGTGATTCCCGCCCAGGTGGCGATGCTGCCGCTGTTCCTGATGCTCAAGTACATGGGTCTGGTGAACAGCTATGCGGCGGTGATCGTCCCGGCGATGGCCACCGCCTTCGGCATCTTCCTGGTGCGCCAGTACGCGCGCAGCATCCCGGATGAACTGATGGAAGCCGCGCGCATCGATGGCGCGGGCGAGCTGCGCATCTTCACGCAGATCGTGCTGCCGCTGCTCAAGCCCATCATGGTGACGCTGGCGATCTATACCTTTCTCACCGCGTGGAACGATTTCATGTGGCCGCTGATCGCGCTCACCGGCCAGGAGCACTACACGTTGCCGATCGGCCTCGCCTCGCTGGCGCGCGAGCATGCGCAGGACAGCGAGCTGATGATGGCGGGCTCGGTGGTGACGGTGATTCCGGTGCTGGCGCTGTTCCTCGCCATGCAGCGCTACTACATAGAAGGCCTGCTGCTCGGCAGCGTGAAGGGCTGACCTTCCTCAGACGATACGGGTACCGCCGCTCGGTTCGAACACATGCAGACGATCGTGAGCCAACGCAAAGTGCATGATGGTGCCGGCCTCGGGCAGGGCGCCGGGTGCCACGCGCGACACCAGCGGCTGCGAACCGTGGCGCAGGTTGAGGAAGATCTCGTTGCCCACCGGCTCAGGCACTTCGAGCACGGCGCTCAACGCCGCATGGTCGGCATCGGCGAGACGCAGATCCTCGGGGCGTACGCCGAGCACGATCTCGCGATCGATCCATGGCAGCAGCTCGTGGCTTTGCGCCGGCAGTTCGCCGAGCGGCACTGCGCCATTGGGCGTTTCCAGCGACCAGCCGCTTCCGTGGCGCAGCATGCCGTGCAGCAGGTTCATCGCGGGCGAGCCGAGGAAGCCGGCCACGAACAGGTTCGCGGGTTTCTCGTACAGGCGCATCGGTGTGTCGATCTGCTGGATCTGGCCGCCGTTGAGCACCACGATGCGCTGGCCCAGCGTCATCGCTTCCACCTGGTCGTGCGTCACGTAGATCGTGGTGGTGCCGAGCTGCCGGTGCAGCCGCGCGATCTCCACGCGCATCGACAGACGCAGCTTCGCGTCGAGATTGGACAGCGGCTCGTCGAGCAGGAACACCTTGGGTTCGCGAACCAGTGCACGCCCGAGCGCCACGCGCTGGCGCTGTCCACCGGAAAGCGCGGCGGGCAGGGCATCGAGGCGATGTTCCAGCTCCAGCAGCTTCGCCGCGCCGCGTACGCGCGCGTCGATCTCGGCCTTGGGTTTGCCGCGCAGGCGCAGGCCGAAGGCCATGTTCTGCGCCACCGTCATGTGCGGATACAGCGCGTAGTTCTGGAACACCATCGCGATGTCGCGATCCTTGGGCGACACCTCGTTGACCACGCGTCCGCCGATGCTAAGCGTGCCGGAGGAAATCGATTCCAGGCCGGCGATCATGCGCAGCAACGTGGTTTTTCCGCAGCCGGAAGGACCCACCAGCACCAGCAGTTCGCCGTCGGCGATCTCGAAGGTCGCCTCGCCGACGCCGACATGCCCGTTGGGATAGACCTTGCGCAACCGATCCAGAGTCACCGTTGCCATCGACGTTGCGTCACTCCACTGTCCGGACCGCGGGCGGCCCCTGCATGTATAGGCGAAAAGACCCGTGCACATTCGGGTCGCGCTCCGTTATTCTCGCGATGTAAACGTTTTCATCAAGCCGCACTGCGGCATAAGGAATTGCCTCCATCATGACGCACAGCTATCGCTTCCCGGCCGATTTCCATTGGGGCGCCGCGACCTCGGCTTATCAGATCGAGGGATCGCCCTTGGCCGATGGCGCGGGCCCGAGCATCTGGGAGCGTTTCGCGCATACGCCGGGCATGATGGCCAACGGTGACACGGGCGATATCGCGTGCGATCACTACCGCCGCTACAAGGACGACGTGCAGCTGATGCGCGCGCTCGGCCTGCAGGGTTATCGGTTCAGCATCGCGTGGGCGCGCGTGTTGCCGGAAGGCACCGGCCGCATCAACCAGAAGGGTCTGGACTTCTATTCGCGCCTGGTCGACGAGCTGCTGCAGAACGGCATCGAGCCGAACGTCACGTTGTTCCATTGGGATCTGCCTGCGGCGCTGGATGATCGCGGCGGCTGGTTGAACCGCGACATCGCGAACTGGTTCGCCGAGTACGCCAGCGTGGTGTACAAGGCGCTGGACGATCGCGTGAAGCGCTGGTCCACGCTCAACGAGCCGTGGGTGGTGACTGATGGCGGCTACCTGCATGGCGCCCTCGCACCGGGTCATCGCAGCCTGTACGAAGCGCCGATCGCCGCGCACAACCTGATGCGCGCCAGTGGCGCGGGTATCCAGGCGTATCGCGCCATCGGCAAGCATGAGATTGGCGTGGTGTTCAACATCGAGCCGAAATATCCGGCGTCTGACAGCGCGGAAGACCTCGCCGCGACGCGTCGCGCACAGGCGTACATGAACGAGCAGTTCGCGGATCCTGCGTTGCTGGGCAGCTATCCGCCGGAATTGAAGGAAGTGTTCGGACCAGCATGGCCTGATTTCCCCGAGGACGACTTCAAGCTCACGCGGCAGCCTGTCGATTTCGTGGGCATCAACTACTACACGCGCGCCGTGGTGAAGAACGATCCGAACCACTACCCGCTGCGCGCGGCGCCGGTGCGCCAGCACAACAAGACGTACACGGAAACCGGTTGGGAGGTGTACGAGCAAGGCCTCACCGAAACGCTCACCTGGTTCAAGCAGCGATACGGCGACATCCCGCTCTACATCACCGAGAACGGTTCGGCGTTCTACGACCCGCCGGTGGCCGAAGGCGACGTGCTGGACGATCCGCTGCGCACCAACTACCTGCGCAAGCACCTCAAGGCGATCCATCGCGCGATCGAAGCGGGCGTGAACCTCAAGGGCTACTACGCGTGGTCGCTGATGGACAACCTGGAGTGGTCGCTGGGTTTCTCCAAGCGCTTTGGTCTCTATCACGTGGATTTCGCTACGCAGAAGCGCACGCCGAAGGCGACGGCGAAGTTCTACGCCAAGGTCATCGAGACGAATGGGGCGGTGCTGGACGAGTGAGGTCTTGCCTCTGTCGTGACTGTTGTGGGAGCGCACCCTGTGCGCGATCGCGGATTCACGACATTAGCGCTCCGTCGGCTTGTCGCGCACAGGGTGCGCTCCCACAGAGATAGGCGGGCGGCGTTCAGCCCGTGACCGCCTGCTCCCGTTCCACCCGCCGCACCAACCACTCCTTCAACGCCGCATCGCTGGCCGCCAACGGCTCGGCATGCGCTGGCCGCCGCAACATCGCCTCCAGCGCCGGTGGTACTTCCACCGGATGCCCGATCAACGGTTCGACCACGCTGTCGAACTTCGCCGGATGCGCCGTCGCCACCACGGCCCACGGCAGGCCCGAGGAACCCATAGTGTCGAGCAGGTGCACGGCGGTGGCGGTGTGCGGGCAGAACAGCTCGTTGTGGTCCCGTGAGTGCTGCACGATGGTCTCGCGGATAGTGTCGTCGTCGACGCTGGTGGCGTGGAGCTGCACGCGCAGTTCGTAGTCGTGCGGGAAGGTCCAGCGCAGCCGTTCGAAGTTGCTCGGTGCGCCCACGTCCAT
Organism: Dyella jiangningensis; assembly: GCA_000632805.1. Lineage (GTDB taxonomy): Bacteria > Pseudomonadota > Gammaproteobacteria > Xanthomonadales > Rhodanobacteraceae > Dyella > Dyella jiangningensis. The sequence continues at coordinate 4,636,423 of CP007444.1, forward strand.
CGCATTCGCCAACGTGGGAATCGCGTCGCGTGGTGAATAGGCGTCGCCATCGAAATAGTCCGGCAACGTCGCGTTGGCATTGCACGCGAGGTGGATCTCGCCAATGGGCAGACCCATCTCGCGCACCCACACGCAGGCCAATGCATTGCCAAGGTTGCCGGTGGGTACGATGAAATTGAGCGGCGAGCGCTGCCTTTGCCACCATTCCAGCGAGGCGTGTGCGTAATAGCTCATCTGCGGCAAGAGGCGGCCGAGGCTGATGCTGTTGGCGGAGGACATCGGCACGCGTGCCTGTAGATCTGCATCGCCGAGCGAGGCTTTCACCATGCGCTGGCAATCGTCGAAGCTGCCCGCGACGCGCAACGCGTGCACGTTGTCGCCGAAGCAGCCCAGCTGATGCGCCTGTCGCGGCGACACGCGGCCGTCGGGATAGAGGATCACCACGCGCACGCCGGGCTGGCGATGGAAGGCCGCGGCCACCGCCGCGCCGGTGTCGCCTGAAGTTGCGACCAGGATGGTCAGCGGTGCATCACCGTCTCGACGCAACCGACGGAAGCATGCGGCGAGAAAGCGCGCGCCCACATCCTTGAAGGCTGCACTTGGACCGTGGAACAGCTCCAGCACGGAGGCGCCGTCCGTGTAAGCGAGCGGGCGCAATGGCACCGGGAAGTCGAACGCCTCGCGACAGATGGCCGGGAGTTCAGCCGCAAGCGCGGTATCGCGGAAGAACGGCGTGAGCAGCGTCACCGCCGTGTCGGCCAGCGAACCCTGCGCATCGAAGGCCGCCACGTCCAGCTGCGGAAGCGCCTCGGGCACATACAGTCCGCCATCCGGTGCCAACCCGGCGGCGATCACTTCGTCAATGCGCGCCGAGTGACGCGCGCTGCGCGTACTTCGGTAATGCAACGGCTCGCTCATGCCGCTTCCTCGTCCAGCAACGCTGCGGCTGGGCCATTGATGGGGGAGACCAGGCGATCGCTGGCGATGCCTTCCTCGGCAAACGCTGCGACCATCGCGTCGGCGGCACGCTCGGCATCCTCGCGGTTCTCATACCAGCCGAACATGCTGGGGCCGGCGCCGGAAATGCTGGCACCGAGCGCGTGGTGATCCAGCGCTGCCTGCTTCACGCGTGCGAAGCCAGGTACGAGTGGCGCGCGGCGTGGTTCCACCAGAACATCCTTCAGGCCTTCGCGCACCAACGTGGCGTCGCCGCGCTGGCAGCCGATCAGCACCAGGGCAAGGTTCGCGTGCTGCGCAACCACGTCACCCAGTGCGAAACCGCCTGCAAGCACTGCGCGCGATTCGCGCGTCTCCAGCACCACGTGCGGATGCACCAGGGCGCAATGCCAGGCTTCGGGCACGGGCAAGCGCAGCAGGCGTTCACGCGTGGAAAGCACCAATCCGCCGAGCAGCATGGGGCCGAGATTGTCGCCATGCCGGCTGCCGCTGGCGACGACTTCGCCATCCAGCGCAAAGCCGTACAGCGACTCGCGCGGCAGTGGCCGTTCGAGAAGCGCATTGGCGGCGACCAGGGCCGCGACGCACGAGGCGGCCGATCCACCCATGCCCGAACCCAACGCGATGCCCTTGTGCAGATCCACCTCGAAACCATGCCGCAACCCGAGCGCGCGCCGCAGCGAAAGCAGCGCGGCGCCCGCTGTGTTGCGGGCAGGGTCAAGCGGGAGATCGGTCACCAGGCCGTGTATGGCCGCGATGCGGACGGCGGGTTCGTCGATGCGACGCACGACGGCGCGATCGCCGGCGCCCGCCACGCTGTGGCCCAGGATGTCGAAACCCACGCCGACGTTGCCCACGCTTGCGTAGGCCATGGCTTGGGCGCTCAACGCGCGTTGCGATGCAGACATGGGATCAGCCAGTTGCGCATTCATCAGCGCACCTCCAGGGATTCAGCAATGCGCAGAAGATCGGCGAAAATGCCCGCCGCTGTCACCTCCGGTCCGGCACCGGGGCCCTGCACCAGCATCGGATTATCGCGGTAACGGTGTGTGGTGAACTGAACGATGTTGTCGGTCAGGCGTGAATGCGCGAACGGATGCGAGGCCGGCAGCATGGCCAGCCGAACGCTGGCGTGGCCTTTCGCATCCAGGCTGGCCACATGACGCAGCACGCTGCCCTGGGTCTGCGCGGAGGCCACTTCGCGGGCCATCGCGCGATCAAGGAGATGCAGGTTTTCCAACGCCTCCTCGGGAGACATGGCCGCCAGTTCCGGTGGCACCAGGCTCTGCACCTGCACGTCTTCCAGCGACAGCGCCCAGCCGGCTTCGCGGGCGAGGATCACCAGCTTGCGCGCCACGTCGAGTCCCGAGAGGTCGTCCCGCGGGTCCGGTTCGGTATAACCCAGCGCGTGCGCCTCGCGCACCAGCGCCGAGAAGGGGCGGCTGCCGTTGTGGCGATGGCACAGCCAGGCCAACGTGCCCGAGAACATGCCTTCCACCGCGAGCAGCTCGTCGCCGGTATCCAGCAGATCGCGCAGCGTCTGCACCACCGGCAACCCGGCGCACACGGTGGCCTCGTAGCGGAAACGCGCGCCGCTGACGCAGGCGGCCCGAATCGCCTGCAGGCGCGGGAACGAGCCGCTGCCGGCCAGCTTGTTCGGCGTCACCACGTGGACGCCCTGGGCGAGCCATTCGGCGTAGCGCGAAGCCACCGCTTCGCTGGCGCTGCAGTCGATCAGCAGGGCATGGCGGCCGTCGTTACCACGCACGTGGGCGGCGAACTCATCCAGGTTGCTGGGACGCCAGGTCTGCGCGCCGCCGTAGCGGCCGTTGAGCTCCGGGTCGTCGGCATCGAGCCACATGCGGCGGCTGGCGGTCACGCCGCACAGCTTGAGCTCCAGGCCGGCCCGCGCGAGGCGCGGCTGCGCAGTGCGCAGCTGGTCGAGCAGGGCGCTGCCGACACGGCCGGGGCCGACCAGGCCCACGGCGAGCACGCGCTGGCGTGCGGTGACCATCGGCAGCGCTGCGGCATGCGGCGGAAGCGATGGCTGTTCGAGCGATGGCGATACGGCAAGGTTCACGGTGGCCTCCATTCGGGGCCCGTGCTCGCTGGCGGTATCGGAGTGGTGCAGTCCGGCCCGCCTCATCGAGGGCGGGGCCGTTTGCGTTAGGGAACTTACTCGCGCACGGAAACCCACCCCGACCCGGTGGTAATAGTGGTCGTGGTGGTGGTCGTGACGATGGTGGTGACGCCGTTGCACAGCGGCACGCCGCCGGTCAAAACCGGGCGGAAGGACATGCAGGCTGGCGAAATAAGCGGCGACATGGGTTTGACCTTAGGCCGATTGTTGCAGTGCAGTCAACAGGTACGTTTGAAACCTTTTGGCGGATGGACGGCCAAATGGTGCGGAAACCTGCATCTGTAAGAGCGCACCCAGTGCGCGACCGCGGCGATGGGTTGTACCCCGGTTCGCGACTTTTACGAATGAAACCGGCGGCTTCACCGCCGTGCAGGCTTTTCGCGCACTGGGTGCGCTCCTACAAAAAAACCACGCAAAGAAAGAGGCGCGACGGTCGTGCCGCCGCGCCTGTAACGTCAGTGCGACAAGTCGATGGCGTAGGTGGCCGTGCCGTCGCCGTTGTCCTTGAGCTGGCGGATGTTCTTCAAGCCCACGGCGCGCGCGACGTCCTGCTTGCCGGTGGCGCCCTTGAATACCACTTCGCCGCGGGTTTTCAGCGGCGCAAAGTGCCACGACGCGGCGGGCAAGGTCTTCGCACTGATGGTCTGTTCGCGCTGCAGCCACTTGGCGAGGATTTCGCGCGCGCCGTCGGGTGCGGCCAGCACGATGTTCTTGCCGTCCAGGCCGGGGAAGTTGCCGCCGCCGCTGGCGCGGTAGTTGTTGGTGGCGACCACGAACTGCTGCTGCGGCGTCACGGCCTTGCCCTTGTAGGTGAGCTTGGTGATGCGTTCGCCGGCCGGCTTGGACACGTCGATCACGTAGGCCAGGTCGCCCTGGATCTGGTCGAAGTTGTAGCCGGGCATGCGCGTGTTGATCAGCTCCTGCTCGCCCTCCTTCGCCGGATCGATCTGGTTGAAGCGCTCAGCCGACTTTTCCAGCCACGCCTTGAGGCCCGAGCCGTCGACCTGCACGACCGAAAGCGTGTTGGGATAGAAGTACAGGTCCGCCGCGCTGCGCAGGGTGAGCGGACCGGGTTCGACGTCGGTGTAGTCATCCGGACCACCGAAGCCTGTGCGGAACGCGGCCGCGGACGACAGCACCGGCAGCTTGGCCAGTTCCGGATGCAGCTTCGGCAGCTCGCTCTGCACGTAGTCGCGCATCGCGGCGTTGATGGGTGCCAGCGCCGTCATGTTGCCTTCGTCGGCGAAGTAGCTGCTCATGTGCACCTTGGTCGTGCCGATGGGCGTATTCACATACTGCACGGCCGCTTCGTGCGCCTGCTTGACCAGCGGCGCAATGGCGGGATCAGCCGGCACACATTCGTTCTTCTTCGGACAGATCGGACGCACTTCGCTGTGCGTCTGGGTGGCGTCGATCACCCAACGGCCGTCCTTGCGCTGCAACGCGAGGTCGATGACGCCCAGGTCCTTGCCAAAGAAGCCGCCCATCACGGCCGGCTTGCCGCGCACGAAGCCGCGGTCGGCGTCGACGTCCTTCATGCCCTTGTAATGCGGGCCAGGGAATTCGGTATGCGAGTGACCCATCAGCACCACGTCGACGCCCGGGACGCCGGCGACGTACCAGCCGCCGTTTTCCATGTCCGGCGTGTACGGCGCCGTGTTGAGGCCGCCGTGCAGCACCGCGACCACGATATCGGGATGCTGCGCGTGCAGTTCGGGCAGGTATTTCTGCGCGGCTTCCACCACGCCGGTGACGGTCACCTTGCCGGCGAGGTTCTGCTTGTCCCATTCCAGGATCGGCGGCGGGGTGAGGCCGATGATGCCGACCTTCAGCGGCACCTTGCGCTGGCTGCCGTCCGGGGCGGTGACCGTGATGTCTTTCTGCACCACCGTCCACGGCTTGAAGATCGGCGCGCCGTCGCGGGCGCTGAACACGTTGGACAGCACCAGCGGGAAATGCGGACCGGCGCAGCGCTCGCTGCGACCGCCGTCCACGTTCATCGGCGTGCCGGTCACCTGCGAGAGGAAGCCCAGGCCGTAGTTGAACTCGTGGTTGCCGGCGGTGCCGCCGTCGTAGCCCATGGCGTCCATGGCGCGGTAGATGCCCAGCTCCTCGTTGCAGCCCACCGGCTTCACCTGCGCCTGGTAGTCCGCCAGCACGCTGCCCTGGATGGTGTCGCCGCTGTCGAACAGGAAGTTGTTCGGATACTGCTCGCGGGCGCGGCGGATCAGCGTCGCGGTGCGCTCATAGCCCACCGTGGTGTCTTCGCGCTGCTTGTAATAGTCGTAGCTCAGCACGTTGGAATGGACGTCGGTGGTCTCCAGGATCGCCACCTGGGCATGGCTGCCGTCCGGCAGGCTGGCGGCAGGCTTGGACGACTGGCTGGCGCAGCCGGCCAGGGCGGCTGCGCAAAGCAGGGCAATCGGGCGCAAATGAAGGGGCATGGGGGACCTGTTCCTGTCGGGGACTGCGCAAGCTACCAGATCGATCGGGCCGGAAGCGGCGAAACCGGCGCTGAACCGCTTCGCGGCGCCATTCTCCCGTTGCCGGCCGTTGTGCATGTGACCGCTTGGAGACCGTAGAATTGCGGCCGAATGACAGCCAGGCCGAACAGGGGGCCGAAACCTATGCCGCAATCATCGCTTCGCTTCCTGCGAAAAAGCGGGCCCTGGCTGTTCGCCGCCTGTTTCTTCGCGTTCTGCATCAGCATGACGGCGCTGCGCGAACCGGCCCTGCTGCAGCAGGCCTTCGTGATCGCCCTGATGGTCTGTGCGTTCGGCGTCCTGCTGTTCGCCTTCGCGCGTCCGGCCACGGCGCTGGTGGTGAGTGGCGGTCTCTTCCTCTCGCTCAACTTCCTGTCCATCCTCAAGCTGCGCTATCTGGATTCGCCACTGATGCCGGCGGACTTCATCTACTACGCCCGCAGCAGCCTGCTGGAGACGCTGGGCCACTACCCGCACCTGTGGATGCTGACGCTGGCCGTGGGCGTGCTGACGCCGCTCGCGCTGTGGGCCGTGTGGCGTTTCGACCGCCGCATGCTTTCGCACATGAGCCGGCGCCGCGCGTGGGCCACGCGCGTAGGTGGCGTGGCGCTGTGGGCGGTGGCGTTCTGGGTGTGCCTGTTGCCGAACGGCCCGTTCGCCGAGGTGCATGCGAGAAATGTGTGGGAGAAGCTCTCCGACGACGCGCAGATCACCAACTTCTTCGTCAACTTCAGCGATTCGGACGTCCAGATGCCCGAGATGGCGGACGACGCCGTCGCCGAACAGGACTGGAGTGCGACCGCTTCGGGCTTCCCGGGAGCGACGCCGCGCACGCCGGAAAACTACCCGGACATCGTGCAGGTGCTGGAAGAGAGCACCTTCAATCCGTCCAACTTCACCCAGTGCAACATCCCCGAGTGCCGCGTGAACATGTTCAAGGCCGATGCGCGCACCCGCGCCACCGGCCCGCTGCGCGTGCACACGTTCGGCGGCGGCACGTGGGTAAGCGAGTTCGCCACGCTCACGGGCATGCCGCAGGACATCTTCGGGCCGGGGGGCATGTACGCGCCCTATGTGCTTGCACCGCATGTGCAGGATTCGCTGCCGCGCCAGTTGCAGCGCCTGGGCTATCTCACGGTGGCGATCTATCCGACCAACGGCGCCTTCCTCAACGGTCGCAATGCGTACACGGCGTACGGCTTTGACCAGTTCTACGATGCCGGCCAGCTCGGCCTGGAAGAGTGGGAAGAAACCGACGCGCAGATGTTCACCGCAGCCAAGCGCGTCTACGACAAGGTGAAGAAGCCGGGGCAGCCCGTTTTCATCATGATCCTCACGCTGGCGCAGCACGGCCCGCACGACACCGATCCGATCTCCTCGCTGCCGGCGCCGTTCAACAAGGGCCTGTTGAAGGGGCTGCCGACGCGCGAATCGGTGAACTTCAATACCTACCTGTCGAACCTGCACAACTCCGACGTGGCGATGCGCGGGCTGGAGCGCGACTTCCTCGATCGCGCGCAGCCGACGGTGATCGTGCACTTCGGTGACCACCAGCCATCCTTCAGCGGACTGATCCGCGAGATGCCGCGCACCTGGCCGGATGGCATGGCGCAGTACAAGGACTACCTCACCTACTACATGATCAAGAGCAACTTCCAGGGCGCAGCGCTACCGCGCTACCCCTTGCTCGACATCGCCATGCTGCCGAGCATGGTGCTGCAGGCGGCCGATCTGCCGACCGATCCGTATTTCTCGGCGGCGATCGCGTTGCGGACGAAGTGCAATGGTTTGTATACCGATTGCGCGCAGCCGGGGTTGGTGAAGTCGTATCACGCGTGGGTGTTTGATCGGTTGCATGTTTATCAGTGAAGGGGCGCGGCGCTGGCGAGTGAGGTTTGTACTCGGCTGGTGCCGCGATGATTCACGCATGTGTGTCCTCCCGCGTGCGTGACTTTGCGCGCACCGCGCTCGAACGCAGCACCGCTCTTCCTCTCTTGTGGGAGCGCACCCTGTGCGCGACAGCTTTTCGCTCCAGTCCGCATGGTTGCTGCTTTTTGTGAGGCGGTTTGGCCTTCGGTTGCCATGCTGCCGCGAGCTTGCCGCCTACGCGGCGGGCGTTTCGATCTCCTGCCGGAGCTCGAGTCACTTTTCTTTTGCTGGGCCCAAAAGAAAAGTAACCCAAAGAAAATGGCCTTAAGATCCAAGGCTCATAGCAGTACGTGGGATAGAAGCGTCGGTCGACTGAGGCCAGCCGGGATACGCTCGTTACTACCTCGAACGGAGCGGCTACACCGCAACGCGCCGATACGAAGAGGACTTAAAGCAGCATCGTTGGATGGCGAGGAATGCATGGGTGCCACACGCCATCTCCCTCTCCCCGCCGGGGAGAGGGCAGGGGTGAGGGGCGGGTGCTCGCGACAGAACCACCTACCTCTGTAGGAGCGCACCCAGTGCGCGACCGCAGCGTGACGGCGTACCTCGCCTTGCGTCATCGCGACCATCGCCGACTGAGGCAACCATGCCAGTCCGCGGTCGCGCACTGGGTGCGCTCCTACAAATAGCGAACGGCGGCCATCAGCTCCATGACGCGATGTGCCGCGCAGCGGCACGACCCTTCACCAAATCCCCTCTGTGGCGGTGAGGGGTGGACGATCAGGCCCCGCAGGGGTGCCCGACACGGATGCCGGGCACTTTTCGTCCGGGCAGGAGCCCGGTCGAAAAGCCCGGCCGCCCCTCACGGACTGGCTGGGCGAAGCCCAGACAGCGCCACGCGGGGTGCTCTTTCTTTTGGTTACCTTTCTTTGAGCAAGCAAAGAAAAGTGACCCGTCCTCCGGCAGGAGGACGGAAGCCCGCTGCAAGCGAGCCAGTTCGCGATCGCCCATCACTATTCCGGACGTCTATTTCGAAATGCCGAACAGGCAGACCGACGCGAAAGGCTGTCGCGCACAGGGTGCGCTCCCACAGTGGCCCTCACGGAACACGCGAGAGGAGCGCGTCCCCCGATCAAGCGGCGTAGCGCACGCCTCCGATCCACGTCTCACTCACCACCAACCCGTCATCCATCACTGCAAAATCCGCCCTCTGCCCCGCCACCAGGCGGCCATGCGTGCGGTCGAGCCCCAGCCATGCGGCGGGATAAGCGCTGGCCATGCGCGAGGCTTCAGCCAATGGCAGGCCAACCATGTTGACGAGGTTGCGCACGCCCGTCGCCATGTCCAGCGCGGAGCCGGCGAGTACGCCGGTGTCGCTCTGGCAGATGCCGTCGCGGGCGATGATGGTCTGGCCGTTGAGTATGTATTCGGGACTATCGGCGCCGACCGGCGGCATCGCATCGGTAACCAGTACGCTCTTGCCGCGTGCTTTCGCGGCAATGGCGACGCGCAATGCCGCGGGATGCACGTGATGACCGTCGACGATGAGTCCGCACCAGCTGTATGGGTCGTCCAGTGCAGCGCCGACCACGCCGGGCTCGCGACTGCCGAGCGGCGTCATCGCGTTGTAGAGGTGGGTGAAGCCGCACACACCGGCATCGAGCGCTGCGCGCGTCGCGTCATAGCTGGCGGCGGTGTGGCCGGCGACGACGAGCACGCCGGCTTCGCTGAGCTGGCGGATGGTGTCGAGCGGTACTTCTTCCACCGCGAGAGTGAGCATCACCACGCCGCGCCGGTTGCGCGTGATCGCGGCGATGTCTTCCGCATCCGGTAGACGAAACAGGCTGGCGTCGTGGATGCCCTTGCGCGCGATGGCGAGGAAGGGGCCTTCCAGATGGATGCCGAGCACGCCCGGCACGCCTTGCTCGATCGCCGCATCGACGGCGTCCAGCGCCTTGCGCATCACGTCGGCGGTATCGGTGATCAGCGTGGGCAGGAAGCCGGTGGTGCCGAACTTGCGGTGCGCAGCGCCCATCGTGGCAAGCGCTTCGACAGTCGGCTCCGCGTTGAACAACACGCCACCGCCGCCGTTCACCTGCACATCGATGAAACCCGGCAGCAGCAACTGGCCCTTGAGATCGTGGCGTTGTGCAGCCACAACGCGCGCATCGTCGGTGCGTACGATGGCCTCGATGCGATCGCCACGCACCAGCACGGCCAAGCCATCCTGCGGGCCGTGATCAGTAAGCACGCGTGCATTGACGAGAGCAGTGGCTTGGGTGCTCATCACATCGTCTCCGTCACCTTGCGCAGATGCGGCGGCACGTCCGGGTCGTAGCCACGTGCGAGCGACAGCGCACTGGCGGCGCGATAGAAACTCTGCACGGCAAGCAGTGGCGTCACGATGGGCGAGATGCCTTCGGGTAGCGGCAGCTTGTCGGGATCATGGTTGCCGGGCGCGGCGACGAACACGCGTGCGCCGCGGGCGCGGAACTCGCGCGCCACCGCCATGGTGTTGTCCAGCGTGCCGTCATCCTGCGCGAAGAACAGTACCGGAAAGCCTTCGCCCACCAGTGCCATCGGGCCATGCTTCACTTCGGCAGCGCTGAAGGCTTCGGCGTGCAGGCCGCAAGTTTCCTTGAGCTTGAGCGCGGCCTCCAACGCGGCGCCGAAGCCGAAACCACGGCCCACCACGAACAGGTTGTGCGTATCGCGCAGGCCTTCGACCATCGCATTCCAGTTGCAGTCCCAGCCCTGGCGCAGGTCGTTCGGCAAACGCGCCACCGCGGTGTGAAGGTCGTCGTCGTTGCACCAGTGCGCGGTGAGCTGCAGGATCGCCGCCAGCGTGGCGAGATAGCTCTTGGTCGCGGCGACGCTCAGTTCCGGACCCGCGCGCAACGGCACGTAGGTATCGGCCATCTGCGCCAGTGGCGAGTCTTCCACGTTCACCAGCGCCACCACGTGCGCGCCCGCATCCTTCGCGGCCTGCGCGCTGCGCAGCAGGTCGGGGCTCTTGCCGGACTGGGAGATGGCGACGAACAACGCGCCGTCCATGTGCAGGTCGGCGTCGTAGATGGAGGAGATGGACGGGGAAGCCGACGCCGTGATCAGGCCCAGGCGTGTCTCGAACACATACTTGGCATAGGCGGCGGCGTGATCGGAGCTGCCACGCGCGCACGTGACGATGAAGCGTGGCGGGTTGGCGCGGAGACGTTCGCCGAGCGCGGCGAGGATCGGTGCGTTCTCGCGCAACTGGCGCTCGACCACGGCGGCCGTTTCGTATGCCTCGCGGTACATCAGGGTGGAGCTGGCTTCCTTCATCGTCTTCTCAATGGCATGCGTGTGGGCGCACACCGCAGGGCATTCAGCCCTTGCGTGGCGGGGTGGTTTGCGGTGGCGCGGTGGAGCCGCGCACGACTAGTTCGGGAACGAAACATTCCGCGTGCGGCATCTCCACCGAAGCGCCGGCCTTGCGCTGCAGTTCGGCCATCAGCTGCAACGCGGCATGGCGACCGATGTCGCTGGTGGACTGGCGCGCGGTAGTGAGTGCGGGCCATGCCTGCTTGGAGAACGGGCTGTCCTCGAAGCCGGCGATGGAGAGATTCCACGGTACGTCCAGGCCGCTGGAGCGCGCTGCAGCGAGCACGCCGGCGGCGATTTCGTCGTTGCTGCCGAAGATCGCGGTCGGCGGATCCTTCAGCGCGAGCAGTTTGCGGGCGCCGCGGAAGCCATCGTCGAATGCGTAGCGACCGGGCAGCACCAGCTTCTTGTCGAGCGGGATGCCGTAGTCCTTCAATGCGTCGGCATAACCCTGGTAGCGCTCCGGGCTCGACCGGTGGTGCGGTTCGCCCCACAGGAAGCCGATGCGCTTGTGGCCCATCTGGATCAGGTGCTCGGTGATGGCGTACGCCGCGCTGCGGTCGTCCACGTAGACGCAGGGCGCACCGTCGTGCGGATCTTCGCGCGAGGAAATGATGCGCACGAAGCTGATGTCGTTCGCGCTGAGCTTGGCGATCAGGTCCGGCTCTTCGGACATCGGCGGCGCCAGCACCAGGCCGGCGAGGCGATTGCGGTCCACCAGCGAACACAGTTCGTTGGCGAGGTCCGGTGAGGTCGAATCGCAGGGATGGATCAGCAGCCCGTAGCCACGTTCGCGGCAGGCCGACAGCACGCCGTCCTGCATGCTGATGACGTAGTGCGCGTTCGGGTTGTCGTACACCAGCCCGATCGCATAGGCGTGCGTGCTGCGCAAGCCGCGTGCGGAAGGATTGGGCTGGTAGCCCAGCGCTTCGATCGCGCGCTCGACCTTCTCGCGCGTATCGGCGCGCACCGACGTCTCGCGGTTGATCACGCGCGAGACGGTCTTGAGCGAAACGCCCGAACGCTTGGCGACGTCCTTGATGGTGGGGTTGCGCAACGTGAAAACTCCGGAAAGCGGGGAAGGGCATCGTAGCCCAGCGAGGCGGGCGCCATGCCCGCCCTGGCTCAAGGCGCGTGCTGGCCGACGCGATGGCCCTTGGCGCCGTAGTAAAGGATGTACAGGTAGCAAGGCACCATCAGCGCCATGAATACCAGCTGGAAGTTGAAGTGCTGTTTCAGGTGCACGAACAGCTGCGGCACCAGCGCACCACCCGCGATGGCCATGATCAGCAGCGCGGAGCCGCGCTCGGTCAGGCGACCCAAGCCGTGGATGGCGAGCGGGAAGATCGCCGGCCACATCATCGCGTTGGCAAAGCCCAGCGCGGCGACGAAGCCCACCGACACCCCGCCGGTGGTGAAGTAGGCGCCGAGGGTGAACAGCACGCCGAGCACCGCCGATACCGCGAGATAACTCTGCTGCGAAATGAAGCGCGGGATGAGCACCAGGCCTGCGAGGTAACCGGCAAGCATGGCGATCAGCGTGTAGGAGGTGAAGTGCTTGGTTTCCTCCAGCGGCAGGCCGAAGCCCTGGCCGTAGGTGCCGATGGCGTCGCCCGCCATCACTTCCACGCCCACATAGAGGAACAGGCACAGCACGCCCAGCCACAGATGCGGGAAGCTGAAGATGCCGCCCTTGCCGTGGCCGATATCCGATTCCGCATTGGCGCCCGCCGGCTTGATCTCCGGCAGCGGCGAACGCACCACCCAGATCGCCAGCAGCACCAGCAGCGCGGCCATGACCATATAGGGCATGTGGATCTTGGCGGCGAAGGTATTGAGCAAGGCCTCGCGCGCTGCGTCCGTCGGCGCGGCCTTGACCTGCGCGTCGAAGCTGTCGATGCCGCTGAGCACCAGCGCGCCGAACACGAACGGTGCGAGTGCACCGGCGACCTTGTTGCAGATGCCCATGAAGGCGATGCGCTGCGCGGCGCTGTCGATCGGGCCGAGGATGCTGATGTACGGGTTGGAGGCGGTCTGCAGCAGTGCGAGGCCTGCGCCGATCACGAACAGGCCGACCAGCGCGGGATAGAAGATGCGCATGCTGACGAACTGGCCGAACAGCACGGCGCCAATGGCCATCACGAACAGCCCGAGACCCATGCCCTTCTTCATGCCTGTGCGGCGCAACACGCTCGACGACGGAATGGCCAGGAAGAAGTACGAGAAATAGAAGACCAGCGGCACCAGGAAGGCCGACACGTCATCGACGTTGAAGGCGAGCTTCACGAAGGTGATCAGCGGGCCGTTGAGCCAGGTGACGAAGCCGAAGATGAAGAACAGCACGCCGATGATCAGCATCGGCACGACGCTGGACGATCGCGTCTGTCCGGCGGCAAGCGTTGTGGACGACATGGATGGTGAACTCCCCGCGGATGGCCTCATGACTGGCGGGCTCTAGCGGCCCGACTCCCCCAGAGGCTCTTTATCGAGCTAACTAACAACGTTGTCAAATATTGACGCGTGCGAGTCATGGGGCGGTCATGGCCGTGCCGGGCGGACTTCAGGCGGGATGGGTGCTTTCCACACGGCAGGGTACGGTCTGCAGTATCGCCAGATTGCTTAAAAAAGCATTCATAACAAGGTGTTGCAGCGCACAAGCAAGGTGCTTGACGTTCTGCTCTGCCGCTTGTCCAAGCTATTGTTTTGGCCTGAGAAAGCTGCGATGACAACGTTATCATAAAAGGCCGCCAAAGGCGGCGGTGGCGTCGGACAGCCTGTTCCAGACGTGCCCCATCCAGCATGCGCGCCTTGGACGCTGGAGGGAAGCCGCTTATGCGCCCCGGCTCAGTCCAGCGTGCCGGCGCCCAGCTTCTCGTCCGTGGCATGGGTGGCTGCGGCTTCGAGCGCCACGGCCAGCCCGCGCACTACGTCCTCGGCCGCCATGCTCGGCGCACCGGAAAGTCGCGCCGCCTGGGCGGGCAGGTACGGGATATGGATGAACCCGGCCCTGGCCCCCGACGCCCGTGTGGCCAGGTGCAGCATGAGATAGGCGACGTGGTTGCACACATAAGTGCCGGCGGTGTTGGACACCTCGGCCGGCAGACCTGCCGATTGCAGGGCGGCGAGCATGGCCTTGATCGGCAGCGTGCTGAAGTAGGCAGAGGGCCCGCCGGGCATCACCGGCTCGTCGATCGGCTGGGCGCCCTCGTTGTCCGGCAGGCGCGCATCCTGCACGTTGATCGCCACGCGTTCGATCGACAGACGGCTGCGTCCCCCCGCCTGCCCGACGCCGAGCAGGATGGTGGGTTGGATCTCATGCACCGCCGCCTCCAGCTCGCGCCGGGAGGCCGCAAACACCGTTGGCAGCAGTCGCGCCACCACGCGATGACCGGCGATCTCGCGATCGTGCAGCACGCGCACGGCCTCCCACGACGGGTTGATCGTCTCGTCGCCAAACGGGGTGAAGCCGGTCAACAGGATGCGGGGCTTGCTCATCGACGGAGTCTCAGCGGAAGACCAACAGCCACATCATGATGAAGGTGGCGACGAAGATCATCACCGCACTCCAGAACTGCGCGCGGATCACGCCATACGGGCTGCGAAGTTCCAGCAGTGCGGCGGGCACCAGGTTGTAGTCGGCCGCCATCGGTGTCAGCAGCGTGCCGCAGTAGCCGCACAGCATGCCCATCGCGCCCAGAATGGCCGGGTGCGCGCCGTACTGCTGGATCAACAGGGGCAGGCCGATGCCCGCCATCATCACCGGGAACGCGGCGAATGCGTTGCCCATGATCACGGTGAACAAGACCATGCCCAACGCAAACACCAGCAGGCAGGCGAACGCGCTGCCTTCGGGCAGGATGGCGTTGGCAAGCGCGGCAATGGCGGCACCTACGCCGCTCTGCGTGAAGACTTCTCCGAGCGCGGCGAGCAGCAGTGGTAGCAGCGCCGCCCAGCCGATCGCGTCGAGAAGACGTCGGCCCTCCGACAGGCCCTGATGCAGCGGCGCGCGCGCCACATAGGCGGCGGCAAACAGCGCGATGACGCAGGCGAGCGCCAATCCCGTCAAGGTCATCTGCGGTGTCGCAAACAGTGCATGGCCCGCCACCGACAGGTGGGCGCCGAACAAGGCCACGACCAACGTCACCAGGGGAATCAGCAGCGCCGGCATGAACAGCGTGTGGCCGAGGCGAAGTGCCGAGGCGAGCCGCTGTTCCGTGCTGACGGAATCGACGTGGGCGTGCCGGCGCAGTCGCGGCGCGAGCAAGGCGAGTGCGATCACCATCGCGCCGGCACCCTGGGCCGGCAGTGAGTTTCCCGCCTTCTGCTGCGCCAACACGTAATCGCCGCCGGCGAACAGCAACCCCAGCAGCAGCCAGAACGCCGCGCGACTGCCCTGTCCATCGCGCAGGTTGCGCCATGCCACGTAAAAGAGGAAGGCGGCGATGAGCCAATACGTGTACTCGATGCGCAACATGTCAGCCGCCCTGTTCGTTGCGCAACGACGTCGCGCGCCGCTGCAGGCGACGCTGATAACGCCAGATGCGTACCGACTGGATGACGAAGGCGACGATGGCGGTGGGCAGCGCCCACAACGCGATCGCGAGTGGCGTGAGTTCGATGCCGTGCTGCGCGTAGAAACCCTGGATCAACAGCACGGCGCCCAGCGCGATGAAGACATCCTCGCCGAAGAAGCGCCCCACATTGTCGGTGGCGGCGGCGATCGCGCGCAGTTCGTCGCGATCGTCATCGTTCAATGTCGGCAGGATCTTCTCTGCCGCCGCTTCGCTCATGGGCGCCAGCAGCGGACGCACGGTCTGCGCGTGACCTGCCACGCCCATCAGGCCGAGCGTGGCCAGCACCTCGCGCACCAGCAGGTAACCGATCAGCAGGCGTGCCAATGTCATGCCGCGCAATCGTGCCATCCATTGCTGGGCGTGTTCCCGCAGACCTGCGCGCTCGAGCAAACCAATGGCGGGCAAGGTCAGCACGAACATCAACAGCATGCGCGAAGAGACGAAGCTCTTGCCGAGCAACGCGAGCAGGTCGGGCACATGCAGGCCGGCAAGCAAGCCGCTGACCAGAGCCGCGCATACCACCACCGGCACCGCGTTGAAGCGCAGGGCGAAGCCGATCACGATCACCGCGACGCCCAGCAGCGGCCAGTAGTTCATGCGCGCAGGCCCGGCGCGCGGATGCCGATGTCTGCAGCCTCCAGCGAGGCGCGCAGCTGGCGTGCGAAGGCCACCGCATGTGCGCCATCACCGTGGACGCAGAGCGTGTCGGCCTGCAGCTCAACGATGTCGCCATCCACCGCGCGCACGCGGCCTTCGCGCACCATCGCCATCGCCTGCGCGATCGCCTCATCGCTTTCAGTGATGACGGCGTCCGCTTCGCGGCGAGGTTGCAGCGAACCGTCGGATCGATAGCGTCGATCGGCGAAGGCCTCCGCCGCCACCGGCAATCCGGCCTCGCGACCGGCATCCACCAGCGCGGAATTCGCCAGGCCGAACAGGCAGAGCATGGGATCGAAATCGCGCATGGCCTGCGCGATGCCGTCGGCGAGACGACGATCACGTGCGGCCATGTTGTACAGCGCGCCATGCGGCTTCACATGATGAAGGCGCGCGCCTGCTGCCTGCGCGAAGCCGTGCAATGCGCCGATCTGATAGAGCGTGATCGCATAAGCCTCGGCCGGCGTGACGGGAATCTCGCGTCGTCCGAAGCCTTGCAGATCAGGCAGTGATACATGGGCGCCGATGGCGACGCCGTGCTCGACGGCCAGTGCGACCGTGCGGCGCATGATGTCCGGATCGCCCGCATGAAAACCACAGGCAATGTTCGCCGAACTCACCACGGCAAGCAGGGCGGCATCGTCGCCCATGCGCCAGGCGCCGAAGGATTCGCCCAGATCACTATTGATGTCGATGGTCTTGCGGATGGCGGCGGTCATGCGGATTCCAGGCGTTCTTCGATGCGATACAGCAGGCGCTGCAGGCGTTCATGGCGACGCGCCAGTCGCTGCAACGACTCGTCCAGCGTAGTCTCCCGGAAGCATACGGCATCGCCGGGCCGTCGCTGCGCGAGGCAAGGAAGATCCACCATCGCTAGCTGGCCGATGCGCGGGTAACCACCCGTGACCGGTGCCTCCGCCTGCAGCACGATCGGTTGCCCCGACGGTGGCAGCTGCATGGTGCCGGGCAAAGTGGCTTCCGAAATCAGTTCCAGGGGTTGGTGCAAGGCGAGCCGATGGCCATCCAGACGGCTGGCCGTGCGGTTGCTGTCCTTGCTGACATGGAACGATGCGTTGAACAGCGCGCGTTGCGATGCGTCATCGAGCTGCGCGTAGTGGTGGCCGCGCAACAGGGCGAGCGGACGCGCCATGTCATCGAACCAGGGGCGAGGATCGAGTCCCCACGGCAACACGTATGGCGTATCCATCGTGCGCAGCGAAGGCGGCGCGTTCTGTTCGCCGATCGCGAGCACGTCGCCGGCCCGCAGCATACGCCCCTCAAGTGGGCCGATACGGGCATGCATGTCGGTGCTGCGGCTGCCGAGCACGGCGCTTGCGGCAAAACCGCCATGCACGGCCAGATAGCCGCGGCAGCCACGACGCATGCCGCCCAGTTGCAGCACGCTTCCGGCAGGGAGCACGCAGCGGGTCCAGCCAGGCAGCGCATGTTGATCGACACGTGCGTCCACGGTGGCGCCGGTAAGAGCGATGATCGCGGGCTGAGAAAAGCGCAGGGTCGGCCCCGTCAGCGTGAACTCGAGCACCGCTTCATCGCCGGCGTTGCCGACCAGCGCATTGGCCAGTCGCCATGCCGGCCCATCCATGACACCTGCGCGTCCCACCCCGAGCGCTGCATAACCTTGCCGGCCACCATCCTGAAGACTGGTCAGCAGTCCGGGCTTGAGCACGCTAGCGTTCATGCGCCGCTATCGCCCATGGCGGCAAGTCGCTCGTACTCCTGCGCATCGATCGCGCGAAAGCGCACGCGATCGCCGGGCTGCAGCAGCGAGGGCGGCGTGGATGCCAGCTCGAACAGGACGAGTGGCGTACGGCCAATCAGCTGCCAACCGCCCGGCAACGCCTGCGGATAGATCCCTGTCTGCATGCCGCCGATGGCGACGCTGCCCGCCGCCACGTTGAGTCGCGGATCGGCGCGACGCGGCATCGCGAGTGCCGGGTCCAAGCCGAGCAGATACGGGAAGCCGGGCGCGAAGCCGAGCATCGCGACGCGATAGTCGGCTGCGGTGTGGCGAGTGATGACTTCTGCTTCGGTCATGCCGGCGTGCGATGCGACGTCGTGCAGGTCGGGGCCGTGCTCGCCGCCGTAAAGCACCGGAATCGTCACCAGGCGCGCGTCTTCGACAACGACTGCAGTGTCGCGCAACGAAGCCCGCACGGCATCGTGGAGGCGTTGGCTGGGTGCTGCGGCACCGATATCGATCCACTGCAACGGATCGAAGCGCAGCAGCACGCTCGCATAGGCGGGCACGCATTCGACGCCGGGCAAGGCAGCCTGGAGGCGCCTTGCGGCCGCGTGCACGCGCGCGTTCACCGCAGCATCGATCGTGTCGCCGAAACGCAGCAGCCACGCTTCTTCGGACAGCACTTCGATGGAGAAATCCCCGTTCAATGCCATGGCGATGGCTTCTGCCTGGGGCAGTTCATCAGCGCCGGGCGTCGGGCGATTCTTCGCATGCTAAACAGGCGTCCATCGGAATGCCGCCACTGTAGGAGCGCGGCTGTTGCGGGAAAAGCCCGCGACCGGACGAACGCATCCGCGCGGCCGGTGTTTGACCCTCGATGACCGCGCGACGGCCGGGTCTAGCAACGTTGTCAATTTCTGAGCCGGTAGGAGCCAAAATGTCCTGTCGAGACATTCCATATGACCTTTGGCAGGGTCCCAAATGGCCGCTACGGCCGCGACCCAGCGCGCCATCCATGGCGCGCCGCGGGACTATTTTCACGCGACCTGCGTTTGCCGATAACAACATGAATTAAAAGGCAAAGGACGCGATATTGACGTGCGCTCATAACCCCCTGGTTATGGTGGCTGCTGCGCAGCAACACATCATCTTCCGGTCCAAAAACGTCCGGTTGTTGACAACGTTGTCAGTCGTTACCAGACTCCGGCCAAAATCGGTCGCGTTTCACAAGTACGTGACGAAGGGATGACGAGGGGATCGCAGTGGGCGAAGGGGTAAGCCGCAGCACGGGCGAATTTTCGGCGCAAGGCATGTTTCTCGCGGCCGACGTCGGAGGTACGCATGCGCGCATCGGACTGGTCAGCCAGCAGCCGGACGGCATCCGGCCGGTCACGGTGCTGCAGTACCACCGCTATGCCTGCGCCGACTGGCCGAGCCTCACCGCGGTGCTGAAGGACTTCGTCAGCCAGCTTGATCGCGGCGTGCACGTGGACGCCTGCGCCGTGGCCAGCGCCGGCTACGTGCTGGGCGATGCCATCGTCAACGACAACCTTCCGTGGCCGGTGTCCATCCGTGACATTCGCGACAGCCTGGGTATCAACCAGCTGGCAGTCATCAACGACTTCGAAGCGGTGGCGTACGCCACGCAGTTCCTCAGCCACGCCGACACCACGCCGGTGATCGAAACCGAGGGGCCGCACGTCGCGGGTCCGGTGCTGGTGATGGGTCCGGGTACGGGGTTGGGTTCGGCGGTGCTGCTGCCGGGCAAGCCGCACGCCACCGTGCTGCCTACCGAAGCCGGACAGATCGCGCTGGCGCCGGGCAACGAGCGCGAGATCGAAATCCTCCGTTACCTCTCGCGCGAACGCGCCCACGTGTCGTTCGAGCACGCCTTGTCGGGCCCCGGGTTGATCAACCTCTATCGCGCACTGTGCATGCTGCGCGACCAGGCGCCGGTGCTTTCGCTTCCCAGCCAGGTGACGCAGGCCGCACTTGCGCGCAGCGATGCGGCGGCGGTGGAAGCCCTGGATGTGTTCTGCAGCCTGCTGGGCAGTTTCGTGGGCGATCTCGCGTTGCTTTACGGCGCGCGCGGTGGCGTGTACCTCGCCGGCGGCATCCTGCCGCAGATCCGCGACGTGCTGCTCGCCAGTGGTTTTCGCGAGCGCTTTTTCAACAAGGGCGTGATGCGCCCTTTTCTGCAGACGGTTCCCGTACGACTGATGGAACACGGCCAACTCGGCGTGATCGGCGCGGCCGGCATGTACCTGGACGGCCAGAACGCTGGGGAGAACGCAGTAACGCAGTAACAGCTGTTTCACCGTTGCATTGAACCGGGCGCAAGCCCAGACAGCCACGCCGCAGCCGGACGACCCACATACATCCGCTGCAGATACGCCTTCGAGGGGAGGAAACCATGTCAAACCGCAAGACTCTGCTAGCAGCAAGCATCATCGCCGGCTTGTGTCTGTCCGGCTCCGTGTACGCTGCCGATAACACCCCGGCGCCGCAGTCGGGCCCGGCCGCTTCCGGCCAGGACAACAGCCAGACCACGGCCGACAAGAACAAGGCCAAGGAACTCGGCACCGTCACCGTCGTCGGTATCCGCGATTCGGAGGCCGAGTCGCTGAACCTGAAGAAGGCGGCTGACGCCCACGTCGAAGTCATCACTGCCGAAGACATCGGCAAGCTGCCGGCCAAGAACGTGGCCGATACGCTGCAGCGCCTGCCCGGCGTGAACATCAGCTCGTCGAGCGCCAGCGAAGGCGGCTTCGACGAAAACGATCGCGTCAGCCTGCGCGGCACCAACCCGAGCATGACCCAGACCCTGGTCAACGGTCACACCGTCGGTACCGGCGACTGGTTCGTGCTGAGCCAGGTGCAGACCGTGGGCCGCAGCGTGAGCTACAGCCTGCTGCCGGCGGAAGTCGTCAGCGAAGTGGTGGTGCACAAGTCTGCCGAAGCCAAGCAGCAGGAAGGCGGCAGCGCCGGTACGGTCGACATCATCACGCGCAAGCCGCTGGAATTCGCTAAGCCGTTCACCGCGCAGGCGGCCATCGGCGGCGTCTATTCCGACCTGCCGGGCGATACCAAGCCGCAGTTCAACGGCCTGGTCAACTGGAAGAGCGATGACAACAACTTTGGCGTCATGGCGCAGGCGTTCTACGAGAAGCGCAGCCTGCAGCGCGACGGCCAGGAAATCGTCGGCGGCTACAACCAGATCGGCGCCGCCGATCCCATCGCCGTTGCGCATCCTGACCTGGCGGGCAAGTACTACCCGAACCTGATCGGCCAGACCCTGTTCACCCAGACCCGCACGCGCAAGGGCGGCACGATCGACATCGAGTGGAAGCCGCTCGACAACCTCACCCTGAACCTCAACAGCTTCTACTCGAAGCTCGAGGCCGACAACTTCAACCGCAACTACATGTTGTGGGCGAGCCAGTTCGTGCCGAGCGGCAAGGGCCTGCAGTCGTACTCGACGATGGGCAATGTGGTCACGAACGCTTCGTTCGCACCGCAGCCGGGCAGCACCACGCCGTACGGCGTGTATGACCAGATCTCCCGCCCGGGCGCTTCCTCGTCCTCGGGGTACACCACGTTGGATGCCGAATGGCGCGCGAGCGATCACCTGACCTTTACCGGCCAGATCGGCACCACCGAAGGCAAGGGCAACAGCGATAACCAGAATGTGAGCGAGCTGGGCTTCGGTGCCGGCGCGGGCGCGAGCTGGAGCATGCGCGGCACGGGCCAGCCGACCAACTGGGCGATCGGCGGCGACAACACCACGCCGTCGGGCATCATTCCGTCGGCCGGCTGGATCTTTGGCGACCAGGACATCCACGTCAAGGACAAGGAGAACTTCTTCCAGGCCGACGGCGAGTACGCCTTCGACAGCTCTCCGGTGTTCCTCAACACGCTCGACTTCGGCGTGCGCTACTCCGATCACACCCGTGAAAACAAGACCGACATCGGCCAGGGTCCGGCCGGCGACTGGCAGAACATCGCCAACTATCCGACCACCTGGTCCAACTATCCGGGCAGCTTCAACAGTGACCTCGGCGTGACCGGCCCGGGTCCGGCCTGGTACTACAGCCCGGGTGCGTTGGCCGCGTTCGATGCCAAGTACACCAATCGTGATCCGGTGGCGCGCTTCAACTGGCAGAACATCTACAAGGTCAACGAGAAGGATACGGCGGCCTACGCGCAGGCGAACTTCGCCGGTGACCGCTGGAGCGGCAACATCGGCCTTCGTTACGTCTATACGAAGGAAGACATCAACTACAACTCCAGCGCCGTGTCGGCCTATACCTCGGCTGGCCCGATCACCGGTTCGGCGTTCGGCGACTACTACGTCAACACCTACAACCACAGCTACGATCGTTTCCTGCCGAGCGCGAACTTCAAGTTCAACATCTCGGATGACGTTATCGCCCGCTTCGCCGCGTCGCAGACCATGACGCGTCCGGACTACTCGGCACTGGCCGGTTCGTACTCGCTGGATGACCTGACCCACACCGGCAGCGGCGGCAACCCGCAGCTGAAGCCGCTCATCTCGACCAACTTCGATGCCGGCCTGGAGTGGTACTTCGCTCCGCGCGGCCTCGTGTCGGCCGGCGTGTACAACATGCAGCTGAGCGATTACATCAACTTCGGTACCCAGAACATCCAGTTCAAGGACCAGCAGGCCAGCAACACCGCCGGGCACGACGTGTTCGCGACGTACCAGGTCAGCGTGCCGACCAACGTCAACGGTCATGTGAAGGGCGTCGAGCTGAACTACATCCAGCCGATTGGCGACTACTTCGGCGTGCAGACGAACTACACCTTCGCCAGCGGTTCGGCGGAGGATGGCAAGCCGCTGCAGGGCACCTCGAAGAACACGTTCAACGTCTCGGGTTACTTCGAAAACGAGATGTTCAACGCCCGCATCAGCTACACCTACCGCTCGTCGTTCTACGCCGGTGTGAGCCGTACCGATACGTTCTACCAGGCGGGCATCGGCAACCTGGCAGCGTCGTTCGGCTACAACATCAACTCGTGGCTGTCGCTCACGCTGGATGCGATGAACCTCAACAACCCGAAGCTCAAGTACTACACGGTCAATCCGAGCTACGGCAAGCAGCCGTACGCGTTCTACGTGAACGGCCGCCAGTACTACCTGAACCTTCGCTTCAAGATCTGATTTGAGGCTACCTCCCCGCCAACGGGCCCGGCGCTTTGCCGGGCCCGATTTTTCATCGGGGATCCGCAACACCGTCAGGCAAGCTCGAGGGATCGATGGCATGAAGCAATGTCGCCGTCTCGCGATCGCACTGCTGGCGTTCCTCGCGAACGCCGCCAGTGCATCTGGGCAGAACGTGCTGGTCGACCAGGTGGGCTACGACACGCATGCCTCCAAGCAGGCTGTCGTGCAAGGCGTGCCGGATGCGTCGAAGCAAAACTTTCGCGTCGTGGATGCCGATACCGGCAAGACCGCATGGCAGGGCGAAACGACGCCGGCCGTGCAGGTCACGCGATGGAGCGAGGATCGCTATGCGCTCGCCGACTTCAGCGGCCTGAAGACATCAGGCCACTATTACGTCGAATGGAAGTCAGGTGACCGCCTGGTGCGATCATCGACGTTCGACGTGCAGGACAACGTGCTGGAGCGCCACACGCTCTCCAACGTCATCTATTACTTCAAAGGGCAGCGAGCCAGCGGTCTGATGGACCAGGCGGATCGCCACCTTGCGCGGCCGGACGGCCAGTCCGGGACGCTCGATCTGCATGGCGGCTGGTACGACGCCACCGGTGACTACGGCATTCACCTGTCGCACCAGAACCTCACCCGCTACTTCAACACGCAGCAACTGCCGCTGGTGGCGTGGAGCCTGTTGCGCAGCTGGCAACAGCTCGAGGCAAGGCACGACAAGAACTTCCACGAATACGAGCGTCGCCTGCTCGACGAAGGATTGTTCGGCGCGGACTTCCTCGTGCGCGACAAGCGTCCGGACGGATCGTTCTATCAATCGATCGACGCGCCAGGCGCCGGCAAGCTGCCGCAGGATCGCCACATTGGCGATCCCAACTGGCGCACCCAGATCAAGCTCAAGCCTGGCGATCGCACTGAACGTGTGGATGAACCGGCGCGTGGGCCGCATGCGTATGAAGCCAGCTTCCGCGCTGGCGGCGGCATGGCGATCGCCGCGCTCGCGCTGGCGGCGGGCACGGGTGTGAATGGCGACTTCACCTCGCAGGATTACCTGCGCACGGCGGCATCGGCGTATCGCTTCCTCGACGCGCACAACAGTGAACTGGCCAACGACGGCAAGGACAACATCGTCGATGACTACTGCGCGCTGCTGGCTGCCGTGGAGCTCTACCGCGCCACGCACGATGCGTCGTGGCGCAGGTTGGCCGACGGTCGCGCCGCGCGGCTGATGGCCAGGCTGGTGAGCCACGACGGCCATCGCGATTACTGGCGTGCCGATGATGGCGCGCGCCCGTTCTTCCATCCATCCGATGCCGGCATGCCGGCGATCGCGCTGGTGGCTTACGCGTCCATCGCGGACGCCGCGCAGCAGGCGAAAGCGCGTGATGCCGTACGTCGCTCCCTGCAGGCCGAACTGGCAACGACGAACGCCGTGGCCAATCCCTTCGGTTACGCACGCCAACTCGTGCGTGGCGGTGATGGCAAGGTGCGCACCGCCTTCTTCTTCCCGCACGACACTGAAGCTGCGCCGTGGTGGCAAGGCGAGAATGCGCGCATTGCTTCGCTTGCCGCCGCCGCACGCCTCGCTGCGCCCTTGTATGCAGGTGATGCCCGGTTCCAGGGTGAACTGCAGGCGTACGCGTGGAACCAGCTGCACTGGATTCTTGGCCGCAACCCGTACGACAGCAGCATGCTGATGGGTAGCGGCCGCGGCAATGCGCCGTATATGTTCTTCGACTCCTACGCGTACACCAATGCGCCAGGAGCGATCATCAACGGCATCACCTCGGGACTGGACGACGAGGAAGGCATCGCCTTCGATCTCGGCTACGCCCAGACCGGCAAAGACGACGACTGGCGATGGACCGAGCAGTGGCTGCCGCACGATGCGTGGTATCTGTTCGCCATCAGCCTTCCCCACGATTGACGTGACGACGCGAGACGACCGATGAGCCCAGCCCGCACCGCCCTCTGCCTTGCCCTGGCCAGCCTGGCGACGTTTGCCCATGGCGCCGGCGCAAAGATCGATGTGATCCCGATGCCGGCGCAGGTCTCCGAATCGGGCGAGGGCTTCGCGGTGAGTGCGCAAACTCCCATCGTGGTGGATGCGGGTGATGCACAGGCCAAGCATTCGGCCGAGTACCTCGCTTCGCTGATGGCGCGCACGCGGCATCTGGATCTCAAGGTGCAGCAGGCATCCGCCACCGGTGCGGCCATCGTGTTGAAGCGCGATGCGTCGGCGCCGGTGGCCGACGCGGAAGGCTACGCATTGGACGTGACGGCCAAGGGCATGGTCATCACGGCGCGCGATGAAGCAGGCTTGTTCTACGGCGCCATGACCGCGTGGCAGTTGATGACGCCGGCGCAAGGCGAGGGCGATGTACGCGTGCCCGCGGTGCATATCCGCGATGAGCCTCGGTTCAACTGGCGCGGCTTCATGCTCGATTCCGCGCGCCACTTCTGGACGACGGACGACGTGCGCACTGTCATCGACCAGATGGCGCAGCACAAGCTCAACGTGCTGCATTGGCATCTCACCGATGACCAGGGCTGGCGCATCGAGATCAAGAAGTATCCGGAGCTGACCCGCATCGGCGCGTGGCGCACGCCGCCGGGCGCCGGCCAGAACGGCGAACCGAAACGCTACGGAGGCTTCTACACGCAGGACGATATCCGCGCCATCGTCGCCTACGCGGCGGAACGCCATATCACCGTGGTGCCCGAGATCGACATGCCCGGTCATGCGCAGGCCGCGGTGGCGTCGTATCCGGAGCTTGGTGTCACCGGCAAGCGTCCGCCGGTGTCGGTGGACTGGGGCGTCAACCCTTATCTCTACAACGTCGACGACCACACCATCCGTTTCCTGGAGGATGTGCTGGACGAAGTGATGGCGTTGTTCCCGTCGACCTACATCCACGTCGGCGGCGACGAAGCCGTCAAGGACCAGTGGCAGGCATCGGCCGCGGTGCAGGCACGCATGCGCGAACTCAAGCTCAAGGACGAGAATGCGATGCAGAGCTGGTTCATCGAACAGATGGGTCAGTACCTCGCCGCACACGGCCGCCGACTGGTCGGCTGGGATGAAGTGCTCGAAGGCGGCGTGCCGCCGAGCGCGACGGTGATGTCGTGGCGCGGCACACAAGGCGCCATCAGTGCGGCAAAACTGGGACATGACGTGGTGCTGTCGCCGGCGCCGCAGCTCTACCTTGACCACATGCAGAGTGATCGCGAGGACGAAACCACCGGCCGCATGCCGCCGATGACGCTGGAAAGCTACTACGGCTTCGAAGCAGTGCCCAAGCAGCTGGATGCCACGCAGGCGAAGCATGTGCTCGGCATGCAGGCGAACCTGTGGACGGAACACATGCCCACGATGCGCCATGTCGAACACGCGATGTTCCCGCGCCTGGATGCGCTGGCGGAAGCGGCATGGTCGCCGGTGACCGTGCGCGACTGGCAGGTTTTCCTCGGCCGCCTGCCGGCGCAGCTCGCGCGCTACCGCGCGCAGGACATCGGCTATGCCGACAGCGCGTTCGCGGCGAACATCGAGGTGGATCGCAATGCGGCCATCGCCAGCGGCGAGGCCAGCGTGGCCTTGTCCAACCAGGCGGGTTACGGTGATCTTCACTACACGACCGACGGCACCGCGCCGACCGCCGCTTCGCCCGTTTACGCCAAGCCGTTCACGGTGAAGCTGCCGACCACGGTGAAAGCCGTGGCGCTTGCATCGGATGGCGCACTCATGGCGGAAGCACGCCAGCGCGTGCTCGACCTTCCGTCGCTGCGCACCCGCGGCACGGCGGAGATGGTCAACTGCCCGGGCAGCGATTTCGGCCTGCGCGTGCAGCCCACGCCCGACGCCACCAGCATGAAGCCGAGCTACGTCATCAACGTGTTCGACAATTGCCGCATGTATCCGGCGGCGAAGCTCGACGGCATCACAAGCATCCGTGTGGAGACCGCACGCCTGCCACGCAATTATCAGCTGGCGCACGACACGAAGCTGGTCGTTGCCCACAAGGGCAGTACGCCACGGGGCGAACTGGTCGTGCGCATGGACAGCTGCAAGGGCAAGACGCTGGCGACGCTGCCATTGCCTGCGGGCGGTCCCGACAACTTCACCCTGAAGGGCACCTTCGCCGCGCAAACCGGTGCGCATGACCTGTGCCTGATGTTCACTTCGCCGATCACCGGCCCGCTTTACGGCATCGGCTCGGCCACTCTCTTGCCTGCAGGCACCGCTCCGTGAACGTGCTTCGTCGACTGGCATCGGTCGATGCCCTGCGCGGCTGCACCGTCGCGCTGATGTTGCTGGTGAATGACCCGGGCGATGGAGAACATACCTACTGGCCGCTGGAACACGCGCAGTGGAACGGCTGCACGCCGACCGACTTCGTGTTTCCGTTCTTCCTCTTCGTGGTGGGCGTATCCATCGCGCTGGCGATCGGTCCGCGCGTGGAACGCGGCGAGGACAAGGGTGCGCTCGCTCGCGCGGCGATGAAGCGCGCGCTACGCATCCTGCTGCTGGGCGTGGCCATCAACGTGCTGGCCTGGCTGGTGTTGCCATGGGCGCACCTGCGCTTTCCCGGCGTGCTGCAACGCATCGGTGTCTGCTTTGCGGGCGCGGCGCTGTTCGCGATCTACACGCCCGCCCGCGTGCAGTGGGGCGCGATCGTGGCGATCCTGGCAGGTTATTGGGGCCTGCTGCTGGCGGGCGGCACGATGGAGCCGTACGTCAACATCGTGAGCCGCACGGACTTTGCGATCTTCGGACGCTTCGTCTATCTCATCGATCCGGTGACGGGCCGCGGACACGACCCGGAAGGTCTGCTCAGCTGCTTTCCTTCGCTGGCGACCAGCCTGCTCGGATTGCGCGCCGGGCAATGGCTGCGCGATGACCGCATGAAGCCGCTGCTCGTGGCCGGCCTGGTCGCGTTGGCGCTGGGCTATGCGTGGTCGCTGGTGTTTCCGCTTAACAAGAACCTGTGGACGTCGTCGTTCGTGTTGTGGACCGGCGGCTGGGCGATGTTCGCGCTGGCGTTGTTCCACGTGGCGATCGACCGTCGCGGCTGGCCGGCCATCGGACGCCGCTTTGGCGTGAATGCGGTGGCGGCTTATGCGGGCTCCGAAATGATGCAGATCCTGCTGCCGGGCCTGGGCATCCAGGAGCCGCTCTACCAGCATGCCTTCGCCGCCTGGATCACGCCGCTCGCTGGTCCGTATGTTGCCTCGCTCGCGTATGCCGTCGTGTTTGTCGCCGTGTGGTGGGCGATCGTCTACGCGATGGATCGGCGGCGTTGGTACATCAAGCTTTGAGCCATCGCTGGGCCACGGGCTGCTTCGCAGAGCAGCGCGCCATCCACGCATGAGGTATGGACGGCGCGACGAACGCAGCCGTTATTTGGAAATCAGCAGCAGCAACGACTGGCCGCATTGACCATACGTGGTGCCGGCACCGCCGATCAGCGCCTCGTTACCCGGTGTCACGAAGGTATTGGCGCCATCGTTCCAGTTGCACGTATCCGTCACGCGATACCACTGCGTGCCGCTGGGCGGTGCGGGCAGGGTGAAGGTCACGCTGCCGGACCAGCCGTTGTAGGCGACATAGATGGAGTTGGCGTCACCCAGCGACGGCCCATTGATGGTGTACGCGATCGCGTAGTTGGATGTGTTGTTCCAGTAGCTGCTGGTGGCAACGGAGCCGTTCGGCTGGTACCACACGACCTGGCTGGACGAGTACCAGGTGGACGGCCGCAGTGCCGGATGCGCGCGGCGGAAGGCAATCAGGCGTTGCGCGAAGTTGTAGAAGTTGGACTGGTCGGTGGTCCAGCTGTTGGTGAGCCAGTTGGCCGTGGAGTCGAGGTTGTAGGCGTTGTTGTTGCAGCGTAGCGAGCGCAGGTATTCGTCGCCGCCCTGCATCAACGGCGTGCCGGCCGAGAGCATCTCGAAGGCCATGCCCGTGCGCGCCGCGCGTCGCTGGTCGAACGCCGTGCCCGTACCGGCGGACATGCCCTGGTCCCAGCTGTAGTTGCTGCTGGTGCCGCCATCGGAAGGACCGTAGGGCCATGCCTGGTTGTTGTTGGAACCGTTGCAGGCAAAGACGTCGTTGAGCGTCAGGCCGTCGTGCACATCCATGAAGTTGATCGAATTCCACGGCGAGCGTCCGCTGGCCTGGAACAGGTTGGATGATCCGCTGAAGTCGTTGGCGTCCTGTCCGATCGAGATCGTCATGCTGCCCAGCTCGTTCTGCGCCTGGCGCAGGCTGTCGCGAAAGGCGCCATTCCATTCCGACCAACCGGCGGGAAAGCCGCCCAGCTGGTACGAGTTGCCGCCGATCGCCCATGGCTCCGCGAACAAGTCCAGGCCGCTGCCGCCGGCGGCGGGGCGCACGGTGAACTCGCGCAGGATGCGGTTGATCGCGACGTTGGCATCCGCCGCGTCGAAGTTGAAGCCGCCGTTGGGGCAGTTGGGCGCGGCCGACTGATACGCGCCGTTGAGGCAGCTGTTGCCCAGCACCGGAGCTAGATCGAAGCGGAAGCCGTCCACGCCCATCGTGTTCGACCAGTAGGCGAGCGAGTCGACGATCAGGTTCTGCGCCACCGTGTTGTACGTGTTGTAGTTCGCGCCGGTGCCGGTGTTGTCGTAGAAATACTGGTTGCCTGAGGTAAGTTCGTAGTACGTCGCGTTGTCGAGCCCGCGCCACGAGTAGATGGTCGCGGTCGTCGGATCGGTGTTGCTCCAGCTGCCGCCTTCGGCCGTGTGGTTGTAGACCACGTCCATGTAGACCTTGATGCCCGCGTTGTGGAACGCCTGCACCATCGCCTGGAACTCGGCGGTGGGGCCGCCCGCCGCCTTGTTGTAGGCATAGCGGCGATCGGGCGCGAAGTAGTCCTCCGTCATGTAGCCCCAGTAGTTCTGGTTGGCGCTCGAATTGGGCACCACGTCGTTGGCGTCGTTCTGCGTTTCCTGCACCGGCAGGAATTCCACGGCCGTCACGCCGAGGCTGGCGAGGTAATTCGCCTTGAGGCCGGCGCCGCGATAGGTGCCCCGGTACGCCGCAGGAATACTGCTGTCCTGTTCGGTAAAGCCGCGCACGTTCACTTCATAGATCACATCGTCCTTCTGCGCGCGCGTGGGCTTGGTGCCGACGCTTTGCCCGCTGGGCGCAAGCACGATGCCCTTGGGCGCGTAGGTGCCGCTGTCGATGGTGCGGTAGCTGGCGCCGGACGCGAACACGTTGCCGTTCTGGTTGGACGTGTTGAGCGGGTCCTGGCTCATCTCCAGCGCGTACGGGTCAAGCAGCAGCTTGTTGGGATTGAAGCGGTTGCCGCCGGCGTCAACGTCGGACAAGAATCCGGCCTGCGAGCCTTTGCCCCAGCTCGTGCTGTACGGCCAGTTGGGTCCCCACGCGCGATAGCCGTAGTAGATGGCGCCCGTAATGCCGGCAGCCTGGATGGACGACACGGGGACGGTTACCGCCCACACGCCATTGCCGACATTGCTCATCACGTAGGTGGCCGATTCCTGCGCGCCGTAGCCGCTGGCGTACAGGTACAGCGCGATGCGCGTGGCATGGGACGAGTACACGCGGAACGTCACGTTGGCGTGTTGCGCGTCGTAACTGGCGCCCAGGCTCATGCCGTTGATGGACGCGTGGACAGGTGCGGCGGGAAGGGTGGCTAGGCTGGCGCAGGCCAGCAGCATCGCAAGCAACGTCGAACACTTCATGCAGGACTTCCTCCATCCAGCGGTTGCGGATCGGGACACATGAGCGTGCGCAGTCCGTGCGCATGGTGCGTTTCAACGCTCGCGATGGGCCGGAAGAAGAGACGTGATGCGCAACGATGTGCCGGTCGCCTGCGAGTGCGAGTGCGAGGCATCGTAGAGAGCATCGCAATGCAGCAACCAGAGGTCTGCATACGTATTCATTGGCGATCGCGCATCGCAAGATGTCGCGATGGCGGCCTCAGCCGGCGGCATCGTGACGGGAGGAATCACCAGCGAGATGCACACGGTTGCCGCCGAGCTTCTTCGCTTCGTACATCGCGTTGTCGGCGGCGCGCGTGAGTTGCTCGGGGTTGTCGCCGTTATCGGGATACGTCGCGACGCCGATGCTGGTGGCGATGCGCACCTCGCGCCCGGCAAGCAGGAATGGCGCGTGGAGTGCCTGGCGGATCTTCTCCGCGACATGCAGGCCGTCGTTCGGCGACTGTAGTGCGTGGAGCAGCACGACGAACTCGTCGCCGCCGAGCCGGCCGGTCACGTCGGCTTCGCGCACGTGTGTGGCGACGCGTGCGGCCACTTCGCAGAGGAGCAGGTCGCCCACGTGATGGCCGTAGTGATCGTTGGCCTGCTTGAACTTGTCCAGGTCGATGTACAGCAGGCCGAGATGTCCGCCGAACCGTTTGACGTGTTTAAGCGCGGCATCGAACTGCTGGTAGAAGAGATCGCGGTTGGCCAGATCGGTCAGCGGGTCGTGCCGTGCGATGTGGTGCAAGCGCGCCTCTGCCTGCTTGCGCTCGATGGAGGCCGCGACCTGCGTGGACACGAACTGCAACAGTTCCTTGTCCTTTTCCGTGTAACGCAGGCGCTCGGAATAGTTTTGCAATACCAGTGCGCCGATGGTGGTGCCGTGGGATGTGAGCGGCACGCCCAACCATTGCAGGGCATCGGTGCCCTGGCGCGGCAGCGACACGGCAAGATGGGAGTCGGGCGTGATCAGCATGGCCTCGCCGGAACGGATCACTTCGGCGGTAAGCGTGCCCGTTTCGAGCGGCTGCGTGGCCGGTGCGCTGTCGCGCTCATCCACGAAGTAGGGGAAGCTCAGCTCGTTGCGCGCACCGTCGTACAGCGCCACGAAGAAGTTTGCCGCGGGCAGCAGGCCGCCGATGATGCGATGTATCTGCTCGATCAGCGCGGGCAGGTCGTCGCTGGCGTGCGCAGCCTCGGAAATGGCGTGCAGCGCGGTGGTCATCGATTCGGCGCGCTTGAGTTCCGTGATGTCGCGCGCCACCGCGATGCGCAGCCGGTCGGACTCGGACCATCGTGCCGACCACATCACGTGCACGACCTTGCCGTCCTTGCGTATATAGCGGTTGTGGAAGTGCGACTGCGGATGGCCGGCCATGATGGCGTTGGCGGTCAGCAGGGTGAGTTCACGATCGTCGGGATGCACCAGTTCGATCATCGGGCGCCCGATCACTTCGGCCGGGGCGTACCCGAAAATACGTTCGTAGCTGGCGCTGACAAACACGTAGCGTCCTTCCTCGTCGACCACGCAGATGGCATCCCACAGCAGGTCCATGATCTTGTTGAACGAGGTGAGGACAGGCTGCGTGGTCATGGTCGCTCCCCGGCGGCCGGTACGTTGGCATGTCGACGATCACGCAAGTTGCATGCCATGACGCCGGAGGCTGGGGCCGGCGTCCCGGGGAACGGCGCTTCGGTACGACAGGCGGACATGGCGACATGGCGGCTGCGGAAACGCGATGCCGGCACTATAGGCGCAAGGCGTCGCCACCGCACCCTCCCGTGTGTCGCCCCTGTGAACGGTAGCCCGGCGCCGGCCGCATGGCCGGCGTCGGGCGCGTCTTCACTCCAATCTCAGCGCAGCAGCCACTGCTGCGGCGCCAGGCCGTTGTCGGTCCAGATCTGCAGCTGCGTGCCGTGGGTGGTCGAGCCGCCGGGGTCGTCCAGCATCAGCGAACCCGATGCCTGGTTCATCAGCTTGTAGGTGCCGTTGCCCAGGTCCATGAACATCCAGTTCTGGTTGGCGTTGTTGGCGCATCCCCACAACGTCACCAGGTTGCCGGGCGAGGTGCTGCCGCCGGTATTGTCCACGCACAGGCCGGTCTGCTGGTTCTGGATGCTGAACCAGCCGCCGCCCTTGGCGTGCACCGTCCAGTTCTGCACCGGCGCGCTGTTGCAGTCCCACAGCTCCGCGCTGGTGTTGTTGGCGGTGGACCAGGCCGTGTTGTCCAGGCACAAGGCCGGTGCCTGCACGCTCTGGAAGACATGCGTGGAACCATCGGCCGGCAGGCGGTTCCATGCCTCGCTGGCGAAGTAGGTGATGCAGCCGCCGTTGAGGTAGTCCGACGCCAGTTCGAGAATGCTCGACCCGTCGGTGGCCGGCAGCAGTGCCGATGAATAATTGGGGCAGTAGTTGTCGTAGGCCGTCGGCACCTGCACCGGGGCGGCGATGGTGTACCAGTTGCCGCTGCCGTCGGTATTGGTGTTGACGAACAGCACCTTGCCGTTGGAGGCGGACACGCTGCCGTTGGATTCGTACATCACCTGGCCCACCAGCAGGATGGCACCGTTGCCCGACAGCACCGACGGGCTCCAGCGATTGAGCGGCGCGTGCTCCAGGTATTGCCCTGCCGTGGTCTGCACCCTGGTGCCCATGTTGCTCGCATCGCCGAAGTTCCAGCCGTCGGTGGACGTGCGCGAGAACACCGTGCAGGCGGCGGGGCCGCACAACTCGTAGCTCATGAAGAAGTGCCCGTTGGGCAGCTTGCTCACCGTGATCATGCCCGGGCGATCGCCCTGGATGGTGCTGCGCACGGTGTTGGTTTCGTCCTGCCAGCTCGTGCCGTTGTAGCTGCGGATCTGCGCGAGCTTCTGGCTGCAGCAACTGTCGGTTTCGTCGGACCAGAACATCACCAGCGCACCGTCGTTCGCCACTTCGAACTCGGGTTCCCACAGGCCATGGCTGCTGTCGCCGCGCACGACCGGCGTGCTGTGGTACGACCAGGAGCCACCCTGGTTGGTGCTGATGTACACCTCGATCGCCGGCGTACTGCCGGAGAAATACGACGCGGCGGAGATGAGCGTGCCCGCCGGCAGCGAGCCCACCTGCTGGGGCA
Source organism: Dyella jiangningensis (assembly GCA_000632805.1). Taxonomy (GTDB): domain Bacteria; phylum Pseudomonadota; class Gammaproteobacteria; order Xanthomonadales; family Rhodanobacteraceae; genus Dyella; species Dyella jiangningensis. The sequence goes on from CP007444.1 coordinate 4,670,224, forward strand.
GCTCGTAGAGCGTGGCGCAGCAGCGCTCGGTGCTGCCGCTTACCGTGGGCACCGGGCCCAGCAGCGACCAGCTGGCGCCGTTGTCGTTGCTCTGGAAGATGATGCCGTTGGTGCTGGCGATCAGACGTCCATACGTATTGGCGGGGCCATGCTGCAGCCTCACCACGCGCGGGTAGAGCGTGCTTCCCTGCAGCACGGTTCCGGTGGCTGCGTGGGCCTTGCCGCCGATCTGCAGCAGGCCCAGCAGAAGGACAAAAAGAAGGAACAAGGGATGGTTTTTACGACAGCACCGCATAAACGACCTCCGTGGCCGTCCGGAGACGGCCAAGCATGGGTTGATGGGTACAGCGGGTGGTTGGCCGGTTAGCGCTTACCGGCCGATGTCGCGCAGACGCTTGCCGCTCATCAGATTGCGCTCGATCTGTTCCAGCGTGACGCCCTTGGTTTCGGGCACGAGCCAGAAGGTAAGTACGATGAACACCGCATTGAGCCCGGCGTACAGCCAGAACGTATTGGCGTTGCCGATGCCGTTGAGCAGGCTCAGGAAGCTGATGCCGACGAGGTAATTGCAGGCCCAGTTGGTGAAGGTGGAGCAGCCGATGCCGAAATCGCGGCCCTTGAGCGGCTGGATTTCCGAGCACAGCGTCCAGATCAGCGGGCCGGCCGACATGGCAAAGCCGACGATGAACATCAGCAGCATCGCCACGGTGAAGATCTGCGTGCCCTGGTCGTGGATACCGTTGTGCATCATCAGGCCCACCACGGCGAGGCCGACGGCCATCACGGTAAAACCGGTGTAGAGGATGGGCTTGCGGCCCCAGCGATCGATCAGTGCGATGGCAATGAACGTGGCAAGCACATTGGTCAGGCCCACCAGCGCGGTGAACCACATCTGCGCGGCCGTGTCGTAACCCATCACCTGGAAGATGCGCGGCGCGTAATACATCACCACGTTCATGCCGGTGAACTGCTGCATCAGCTGCAGCAGCACGCCCAGCCATACCGAACGGCGGAAGTTGCGGTTCTCCAGGAACATGTGCCAGCCGCGCTGCGGCGTCTTGAGCTGCTCGTCGATGTCCGCCACTTCGCGCGACACGACGTCGCTGTCGCCACGCAGGCGCTGCAGCACGTCGATGGCCTCCTGTCGGCGACCGCGCATCAGCAGCCAACGCGGACTGTCGGGAAGAAACAGCACGCCCAACAGGAACAACGCGCCCGGAACCGCGATGATGCCGAGCATCCAGCGCCAGGCGCCGCTGTAACTGAAGGCCGTATCGGAAAGAAACGCCACCAGGATGCCGATGGTGATCATCAGCTGGTAAGTGGAAATCATCGCGCCGCGAATGTATTCCGGCGCGACCTCGGCCAGGTACAGCGGCGCCGTGAAGGACGCGATGCCGATGGCCATGCCCAGCACGACGCGGGAGGCGATCAGCGTCTCCGGCGACCATGCCATGCCCGACAGCAGCGAGCCGATGACGAACAGCACGGCGCCCAGCACCAGCGAACGCTTGCGGCCGAGATGGCCCGACAGCCAGCTGGCCGCGAGCGCGCCCGCGGCGGCGCCGAACATCATCGCGCTCACGATCCACTCGATGGTGTGGTCGCTCACCTTGAACTCGGCCTGGATGAACTGCGTGGCACCGGAGATCACGCCGACATCGAGGCCGAACATGAGGCCCGCCAACGCCGCGAGTATGCAGACGAAGACGACGGTGGCCTTGGATTGCGCCGAGGAAGGCGCGATGGCTTGGGCATTCATGGGTGAGACTCCCCCGCTGGCGATGGTGTGGCCCCTGTGGGCATGGGTGGGCCGCGATCCCTACGCGGCAGCGATGACGTGTGGCGGCGGCCCGGGAAAACGCGGCTCGGGCAATCCGCCGAAGTCCGAGTGCACGGCAAACAGCGCGCCGGCATACGGTTGGCTGGCGAGCGCGGCTTCGTCGAGGCCATCGCGCGCACTGGTGATGTAAAGCGTCGAAAGGTGCGTGCCGCCGAAGGCGGGACGCGTCGGTTGCGAAGCCGCCACGTCGATGCAGCGATCCATGCGGCCATCGCTGGTGTAGCGCACCACGCGACCAAGGCCCCACTGCGCGTTCCACAGCGCGCCCTCGGCATCCACCGCCGAACCATCCGGCTCGCCGCGCGGATCATCCAGCGCGATGAACGTGCGCACGTCGGAAACCTCATCGCCGTAATCGCAGCATTGGATGGTGCGCGTGAGCGAATCGCAGAAATACATGAGGTCGCCGTCGGGGCTGAAGGCGACGCTGTTGCTGATCGCCACGCCGGGCAGCGGCAGGCGTTCCAGCGACAGATCGTGGTTGAGGCGATGAAAGCCGCCGATCGGTTGCTTGGGTCCGCCACCGGGCGGCTCGTGCAGCGTACCGAACACGAAGCGCCCCTGGCGATCGCAGGCGCCGTCGTTGAGGCGCGTGGGCAGCTCGGCTTCCACTGCCATGATCGGCACCAGGCGCTGGCTGGCCGGATGGAAGAAGGCCAGTTGCGAAGCGAGGCCGAGCAGCAGCCAGCCATCCGCTTCGCACAGTGCGAAGCAGGCCAATCGCTCCGGCAGGCTCCACTGGTGCAGCGCGCCGTCGTGCGGCCGATAGCGCCACAGCGTGGAGGCATGGATGTCGGTCCAGTACAGCACCTGTCCGCGGTCGCACCACAGCACGCCTTCACCCAGCGTGTTGTGCACCTGCATTGCGACCGTGGCGCGCATGTTCACACCCAGCCACCGTCGACGATGAAATCCTGTCCCGTGCACATGCGGCTGTCGTCGGCGGCCAGGAACAGCGCGGCGCGTGCGAGATCGTCCGCCATCAGGTAACCCGGCAGGCACTGCACGCGGGCAATCTCCGCTTCGCCTTCCGCATCCAGCCATAGGCGGCGCTGCTTTTCGGTGATCACCCAGCCGGGCACCAGTGCGTTGATGCGGATGCGGTCGTGGCCGAGCTCGCGCGCAAGGCCGTTGACCAGTCCGTGCACGGCGGCCTTGGCCATCGCGTACATGGGGTAGCCGGCATTCTTCTTCATCCAGCCGGTGGAACCCAGGCAGATCACCGAGCCGCCGCCCAGCGCACGCATGTCGTCGCGCACGGCCTGCGTGGCGAAGTACTGGTGGCGAAGATTGATGGCGATATTGCGGTCGAATTCCGCCGGCGTGGTTTGTCCGAAGGTGTGGCGCACGTCGTTGGCGGCGTTGTTCACCAGCACGCCGATCGGGCCATGCGTCTTGCGTGCGTCGTCGATGGAAGACTGCAACGCCGCGAGATCGGTCACGTCGCACGGCAGGAACAGCGGACGATGCTTCGCCTCGGCGAGGCTTTCCGCCAGCTGCTCGCCGCTCGCCCGATCGATGTCGACGAAGGACACGCGCGCGCCCTGCTGCGCGAAGTGCTCCACGAAGGCGGCGCCGATGCCTGTCGCGCCGCCGCTGACGAACACGTGGCGATCGATCAGGCTTGGATACGTGGCAAATGCCGTCATGCTTACCACTCCGCCACGCTGCCGTCGGCGTGGCGCCAGATCGGATTGCGCCAGCGATGGCCCACGGCGGCGCGTTCGGCCACGTACTCTTCGTTGACGGAGATGCCGAGGCCCGGGCCGCCGGGAATCGTCACGAAGCCATCGTTGTAGGCGAACACGCTGCGGTCGTGCACGTAGTCGAGCAAGTCGTTGCCTGCGTTGTAGTGGATGCCCAGGCTCTGTTCCTGGATGAAGGCGTTGTGACAGACCGCATCCAACTGCAGGTTCGCCGCCAGCGCGATCGGGCCGAGCGGGCAATGCAGCGCGAGCGCGACGTCGTAGGCTTCGGCCATCGCGGCGATCTTGCGCGTCTCGGTGATGCCGCCGGAGTGCGAGGGGTCGGGCTGGATGATGTCCACGCCGCCCATCTGCAGCACGCGCTTGAAGTCGTAGCGCGTGTACAGGCGCTCGCCCAGCGCGATGGGCGCGGGCGAGATGGCGGCAAGCTCCGGCAGCGCTTCCAGGTGATCGGACAGCACCGGTTCTTCGATGAACATCAGCTTGAACGGCGCGAGCTCGCGCATCAGCACCTTGGCCATCGGCTTGTGCACACGGCCGTGGAAATCGAGGCCGATGCCGACATGCGGGCCCACCGCCTCGCGGATGGCCTGCACGTTGGCGATGACCTGCTCGACCTTGTCGTAGGTATCGACGTACTGCAGTTCTTCCGTGGCATTCATCTTCACCGCGGTGAAACCGCGCGCCACCGCGTCCTTCGCCTGGCGCGCCGTATCGGCGGGACGGTCACCGCCGATCCACGAATACACGCGGATGCGATCGCGCACCGGGCCGCCGAGCAGCTGGTGCACGGGCTGGCCCAGATCCTTGCCCTTGATGTCCCACAACGCCTGGTCGATGCCGGCGATCGCGCTCATCAGCACCGGGCCGCCGCGATAGAAGCCGCCGCGGTACATCACGCTCCATAGATCTTCGATATGGCGCGGATCTTTGCCGACCAGGTAATCGGAAAGCTCTTCCACCGCTGCCGCCACGGTATGCGCGCGGCCTTCGACGATCGGCTCGCCCCAGCCGACGATGCCGGCATCGGTTTCGATGCGCAGGAACAGCCAGCGCGGGGGAACGATGTAGGTGGTGAGTCGGGTGATCTTCATGCAGGCGATCCTTGGGAAACGAGATGACGCTGCCACGCATCGGCGAACTCGCGCGCGCGGACGGCAACGTCGCCGGCCGACCGGCCAGGAGCGTAGAGGGAGGAACCGATACCGAAGCCCTTGGCGCCAGCGGCAAGCCACGGCCCCATGTTGTCCGGCGAGATGCCACCCACCGGCAGCACCGCGACACCGGCGGGCAACACGGCGCGCCATGCCTTGAGCACAGCAGGGCTGGCCTGCTCGGCGGGGAAGAGCTTCAGCGCATCGGCGCCGGCGGCCAGCGCGGCAAACGCCTCGGTAGGAGTGGCGACGCCGGGCACGCAGTAGAGACCGGCCTGCTTCGCCGCACGGATCACCGCGACGTCGGCGTGCGGCATCACCACTAGGCGGCCACCGGCGTCGGCGATGTCCTTGACGTAACCCGGTTCGAGCACGGTGCCCGCGCCGATGAGGTAGTTGTCTCCCAGCGCATCGACGAGACGACGGATGCTCTCGAACGGTCGCGGCGAGTTGAGCGGCACTTCCAGCATGCGGAAGCCCGCGCCGACCAGCGCGTGGCCGACGTCGACGGATTCCTCGGGCGTAAGCCCGCGCAGGATCGCAACAAGGGGGAGGGGTTCAAGCCAGGCTTTCATGAGGTCATGCCGCTGCGAGAGGAGAAACCAGGCCGGCCGCGCTGGCGATGCGCCAGAGGCCGTGCGCCGTGGTGTGATCGGGAGCCGTGTCGATGTCGATGCCGAAGATGGCGGCGGCCTTCAGATAGCGTTCGCACAGCGCGCCTTCGCCCACCATCTGTACCGGCGTGTGCGGGTCGAACCAGCCGGCGGCAAGCGCGATACGCAGCTCGTCGCCGATCAGCAGGCCCGACAAATAGTCGGCCACCGAAGAGGGCGGCAGCACGCCGTCGAGCATCAGCGCGCGCGCCGAAAACACGCGGGACAACGCACCGGCGGCCCCGCTGTCGCGTGCACAGACCACGCCGCCATGGAAAGCCTGCTCGTCGTCGATGCTCTCAGGCAGCTGCGCGCCAAGAATCGAATGTTGCAGCAACACGCCGTACAACTCGCCCGTCATCACCGTCGCGAAGCCGGTGACGGAACCATCGCGCAGCGACACCCACTTGCTGTGCGTACCGGGCAACAGCAGGCAGCCGCGTTGCCCGATCGCGGGCGTGGCGGCGAGTGCGCCGACCACCTGGGTTTCTTCACCACGCATGACGTCCGGCCGCTGCGGATCGCGCAGGCCCGGCACCAGGTGGACGCGGCGGCCGTTCGGTGCCTCAAGGCGAGTCAATGCGCCGGCCAGCCGGTCGACGCTGGTGGGCGTATCGAGATACGGCACTTCCTTCCAGCCGTTGCGACTGCCGACCATGCCGCATGCCAGCACGGGCACGTCCGGCCAGTGCTCCACCGCCTGGGCGAACGCCGCGGGGAAACCGCCCTCGGGCAGGCGCCGGATGCCATGCGTGAATGCGCGTTTCTCCTCGACCTGCCCGTGGGCGTCGTAGCGGTAGGCACGCAGGTGCGTGCTGCCCCAGTCGAGGCCGATGAGCGCTGTGGTCACGCGCTCGCCTTCTTGCGGCTGCGAGTGCTGCGGCTGCGCTGCAGGTTGGTGTGCGAGTCCACGATCATGCTCTGCATGGTCTTGCGCGCCACTTCCGGCTGCTTGCGGCGGATCGCTTCCAGCACCTTCTGGTGGTACGGCAGCGAATACTTGAAGTTGCCGGCGTTGCGCGCCGACAGCGTGAAGAACGTGCCCAGCGCGGTTTCGATCACCGAGAACAGCGACTGCATCAGTTCATTGCCGGTGGCATGCAGCACGGCGTCATGGAACAGCAGGTCGGCGTGCGACCACTCGTCCAGCGTCTGCGCGGCATCCATCGCGTTGTAGGCTTCTTCGATCGCGGCCAGCTGCGGCGCCGTGCGCCGGCGCGCGGCGGCGGCGGCGGCGGCGGGTTCGATGATCTCGCGCATCTCCACCAGCTTGTCGACGAAGTCGTCGGTGGGCATGGAGGCGCAGCGCCAGGCGAGCACGTCGGCGTCGAGCTGGTTCCAGTAGCGCTCTTCCAGCACACGAGCGCCCACGCCCGTGCGCGACTCGATCAGGCCCTTGGCGGACAGCACCTTGAGCGCCTCGCGCAACGCGGTGCGGCTGACCTGCAGGCTCTCGGCCAGGGTCTCTTCGCGCGGAAGGATTTCGCCGGGCTTCACCTTGCCGCTGACGATCCGCTGCCCCAGTTCGTGCATGACATGTCCGTACAGGCTGCGAACTGCGATCGGCTTCTTCATGAAATCCTCTGACCCCCGGTTCTGGCGACATGCGCCCGTATGTGCGCGGGCGATGATTGGCCGCCCGAATCATTTGTCATACAAACGGACTATAAGCAAGTTGCTCGGCGCCTGCCAAGCTGTTTCGCACGGTTTCTTCGTGCGGACACACCGACATGGCGGCCCGCGATCGAAACGCGCCATGACGCACTGCAGAAAGTTGCCGCCCGGATCACATTCGGGCGCGACGCCCTGCCTTCCGATTCGCCGCTTTAAAACCGTGCTTTGGCGATTCGTCGAGCATGCCAGCGTCCGCAATGTCGCATCGCACCACGAAAAATTTCGGTGACCAGGAACACTTGCACGATAATCATACAATGTGATTGCATGCCGCCACTCGTGATACGTCGAAGGGGATGCTGGGGACATGCAGCGCGCAGGTTTGATGGCTTCGATTCTCTGGCTGGCAACGTTGTCCGCGGCACACGCGGCGACGGACGCCAAGCGCGAAACATTCGGCACGACACCGGACGGCAAGCATGTCGATGCCGTGGTGTTGAGCAACTCCCATGGCACCAAGGCGCGCATCCTTGCGCTGGGCGCCAGCCTGCAGTCGCTGGAGGTGGCCGACCGCAGCGGCAAGAGCGCGAACATCGCGCTCGGCTACGCCTCGCTGGACGGCTACCTGAGCAAGCCCCAGTACTTCGGCGCGACGGTGGGCCGCTACGCGAACCGCATCGCGAAGGGGCACTTCGTGCTCGACGGCAAGACCTACACCGTGCCCGTCAATGACGGTGCGAACTCGCTGCATGGCGGCACGCGCGGCTTCGACAAGGTGCTGTGGACGGTCGGCGAGGTGAAGCACGACGCCGGCAAGGCCAGCGTGACGCTGAGCTACGTGAGCCCAGACGGCGACATGGGCTATCCCGGTGAGCTGAAGGTCAGCGCGACCTATACGCTGGACGAGGACAACCGCCTCTCCATCGACTATCGCGCCACCACCAACAAGACGACCATCGTCAACCTCAGCAACCACGCGTACTGGAACCTCTCCGGCGAAGGCTCGGGCAGCGTGATGGACGAGCGCCTCACCATCGCGGGCGATGCGTATCTTCCGGTCGATGCGGGCTCCATTCCCACGGGCGAGATCCGCAAGGTCGACGGCACGCCGTTCGATTTCCGCCAGGCCAAGCCGATCGGCCGCGACATCCGCACCAACGATCCGCAATTGCTCAACGGACGCGGCTACGACCACAACTGGGTGATCAGTCGCGACGAAGCGTCCGCGCCGCGCATGGTCGCGCGCGTGGAGGATCCGGCATCGGGCCGCGTGATGACGTTGAAGTCGGCCAAGCCCGGCCTGCAGTTCTACTCGGGCAATTTCCTCGACGGCACCACGGTGGGCACGGGCGGACACGTGTATCGCCAGGGCGACGCCTTCGTGCTGGAACCGCAGCTTTACCCCGACACGCCGAACCAGGCGTCGTTCGGTTCGGCCCGGCTGGAGCCGGGCCATGAGTACCGCAACCTGATCGTGTACGAGTTCACCACCGAATCGGCGCGCGGAGCGCGCTGACGCATCAAGTGATCGACGCAAGGGCGCCCGAAAGGGCGCTCGTAGGGCCGCTTTGTCTCGCGACAGGGCCGCCACGCACCAAACCATGCTTCGCGCGGCGGATCGCGCGATCCAAGAAGGAGAACTATGAAGTACGCACTACTGGCCATCGCGATGGGACTGGCGGCGACGTTCGCTGCGCCGACGCAGGCGCGCGAAGCCTCGGGTCGCTGGACGCCGGCCGAAGCGAAAGCCTGGTATGCCAAGCAGCCGTGGGCGCTGGGCAGCAACTACCTGCCGGCCAACGCCATCAACGAACTGGAAATGTGGCAGGCCGATACCTTCGATGCCGAACGCATCGACCTGGAATTCGGTTGGGCGCAGAAGTTGGGCATGAACACCATGCGCGTGTTCCTGCACGACCTCTTGTGGCAGCAGGACCCGGCCGGATTCAAGCAGCGTATCGATCGCTTCCTCACCATCGCGGCCAAGCACAACATCAAGCCGATCTTCGTGCTGTTCGATTCGTGCTGGGATCCGGAACCGAAACTCGGCCCGCAGCATCCGCCGATCCCCGGCGTGCACAACTCCGGCTGGGTGCAGAGCCCCGGCGTGGCGATGACCGATCCCGGCCAGTACCCGCGCCTCGAGCAGTACGTGAAGGACATCGTCGGCAGCTTCGGCAAGGACAACCGCATCCTCGCCTGGGACGTATGGAACGAACCGGACAACCCCGGCGGCGGCAACTACGACCCGAAGGAACCCAAGGACAAGGTGGCGTTGGTCGCCAAGCTGCTGCCGCAGGTGTTCACCTGGGCGCGCAGCGCATCGCCGACGCAGCCGCTCACCAGCGGCGTGTGGCATGACGACGACTGGTCCAATCCGTCCAAGCTCAATGCGGTGGAGCGCACGCAGCTGGAGCAGTCCGACGTGATCAGCTTCCACAACTACGGCTGGCCGGAAGAGTTCGCCAACCGCGTGCAGCAGCTGAAGGGTTATGGACGTCCGTTGATCTGCACCGAATACATGGCGCGCGGCGCGGGCTCGACCATCGACGGCGTGTTGCCGCTCGCCAAGAAGCTCGACGTGGGCATGGTGAACTGGGGCTTCGTGGAAGGTAAGTCGCAGACCATCATGCCGTGGGATTCATGGCTGCGTCCGTACACGCAGCAGCCGCCGACGCTGTGGTTCCACGATCTTTTGCACGGCGATGGCACGCCTTATCGCCAACGCGAAGCCGAGATTCTCCGCGCGCTGTCCCACGCGCCGCGCGGCGTAGTGCCTGCCGAAGCGGTGATGGTCCCCGCGCAGGCCACCAGCAAGACGCACTGATGCACGCCTTATCCATTCGCCGTCCCACAACGGCATCGCACAACGACAGCTGCCGGCCCAACCGGCGGCACACGACCGACCTCTGAGGGGAGGCTTCACCCATGTATCGCCATCGCATTCCCATGACCCTGCTCGCGACGATGATCGCCGCAGCCTTCGCCACTGCTCACGCGGCCGATGCGCCGACGCCGGCACCGGCCGACCAGCAGCAGACCACCGACGCGCGGTCCGCTGACGCACAGAACACGCAGTCCGGTGCGCAGAAAAAGCCGGCCACCAGCGGTACCGAGGCGTCCAGCCAGAACGCCGTGAATCTGTCCGGCGTGGTGGTGACGCCGCTGCGCGAAAGCTTGCAGAGCGCACAGTCGATCAAGCAGGACTCGCGCATGATCGTCGACTCGATCGTGGCCGAGGACATCGGCAAGTTGCCGGACAACAGCGTGGCCGATGCCATGCAGCGCATCACCGGCGTGCAGGTTGCGCAGGGCTTCCAGGGCGAGACCAACTCGGTCGTGATCCGCGGCCTGCCCAACGTGATCACCACCTTGAATGGCCGCGAGATCTTCAGCGGTGTGGGCCGTTCGTTCGCTTTCCAGAACCTGCCGGCAACGGCGGTGAAGACCGTGCAGGTCTACAAGACCAGCGAAGCCAGCCTGCCCGCCGGTGGCATCGCCGGCCTGGTGGACATGCAGCTGTATCGTCCGTTCGACTTCGACGGCCCGAAGGCGGCTGCCACCTTCACCGAAACGCACAGCAAGTACGGCGACCACAACGATCCCAACGGCAGCCTGTTGCTGAGCGATCGCTGGAAGACCGACATCGGCGAGTTCGGCGCCCTGATGAACGTAGGCTACGACAAGCAGCACTACGCTTACAACGCGGTGTGGAACGACTTCCCGAAGGTGCTCACCGGCGCCAACGGCACGCCGATCCGCACCAATGACGGCAACCTCATTTCCATGCCGAACGGCTTCGGCGCCGACTACAACATTGGCGACCGCACGCGCCAGGAATTCAACTACGCGTTGCAGTGGAAGCCCAACGACAGCACCGAGGTCTACGTCGAAGGCCTCTACGACTGGGATTCGGACAGCTACAACCAGCCGTTCTATTTCAGCTTCCCGGTGGGCTCGGTCGATCCGACCTCGGTCACCGTGGGCAACCATTGCTACGCCAACCAGCTGACCGGTTCGCCGTACCAGGGCCAGACCATCTGCGACGCCACCAGCGGCAGCTGGACCGGCAACACCTATGCGGCCACCAGCACGCAGGCGCACCAGCAGTGGGGCCATGACATCCAGAACTCGATCGGCGCGAAGTGGCATGGCGATCGCCTGAACCTGTCCACCGACCTGTCGTTCAACTCCAGCTCGTTCCACGACCAGACCTTCATCGTCGACACCTTCCTGAAGGCGCCGGTGACCACGGTGTGGAACGGCGGCAACAGCTGGGCGCTCGCAGGCAACCCGGCCAACGATCCGTCGCAGTACTACCTCAACGGCCTGTTCCAGACCTGGAACAACCAGCGCGGCACGCAGACCGCGTGGCGCGGCGACGGTACCTACGACCTCAACGGCAGCTTCTTCCAGTACGTGGACTTCGGCCTGCGCTACTCGGACCACAAGGCCGAATACGCGGGCAGCGTGGAAGTTTCCACGCCGCCGCCGGGCGGCACGGGCGCCATCTCGGCCAACCCGAATCCGGCTAACCAGGTCATCGCGCGCTTCCCGAGCGGCTACTTCTGCAGCCAGCCGAGCACCGATGCGATCCCGGCTCATTGGCTGAGCGGCTGCTACAACTACCTCGTCAACAACGCCGACGCGATCCGCAATCTCTATGGCCTGCCGAGCGGCCTGGCCGCGGAGAATCCCGGCCGGTACTACCAGATCGACGAGAAGTCGTATTCGGGTTACTTCCAGTTCGCCTATGGCAACGAGATGTTCGGCCTGCCGTACGACGGCCTGCTCGGCATGCGCATCGAGCGCGTGAAGCGCAACCTCGACGCGTTCTCGTACGACGCCTCGACCAACGTCTACTCGCCGCTGTCGGCGAACACCAGCGCACCGGTGTACCTGCCGAACGCCAGTTTCAACCTGCACATCAAGGACAACCTGCAGCTGCGACTGGTGGCAGCCAAAACGCTCACCTATCCGGGCTTCGGCCAGCTGAACCCGTCGCTGTCGCTCAACCCGGGCACGATCAACCGCGCCGGCATCGCCAGCAGCGGCAACCCGGACCTGAAGCCGATCAAGTCGAACAACTACGACGCTTCGCTGGAGTGGTACTTCGCACCGGCCAGCTACGTCAGCGGCGGCCTGTTCTACCGCGACATCAATGGCTACATCCAGAACTACGTGACGGACGTGACCATCGGCGGCCAGCCGTACCAGCTCAACTCGCCGCAGAGCGCGGGCTCGGGCCACCTGTTCGGCGGTGAATTCGCCTACCAGCAGTTCTTCGACTTCCTGCCGGAACCGTTCAACGGCCTGGGCGTGCAGTTCAACTACACCTACATCGACGGTTCAACCCGCTCGCCGCAGTACATCGGCGGCCCGGTGGTCACCTCGCCGCTGCAGAACGTGTCGAAGAACAACGGCAACGCCGTGCTGATGTATGAGAAGTTCGGCTGGTCCGCGCGCCTTGCGTACAACTACCGCAGTCGCTTCATCGACGGCTTCACCCAGCCGACCGTGGAAGGCGTGAACGACGAGATCAAGCCGGCCAACCAGGTCGACTTCTCGCTCGGTTACGACGTCAACCAGTACTTCACCGTGGTGTTCAACGCGACCAACATCCTTGGCGCGGACCTGCACCAGTACTGGGGTGATGGCAACACGCGTCCGCGTGACGTCCGTTACCAGGATCGAACCTACGGCCTGGGTCTGCGCTTCAAGATGTAAATCTCTCCCACTTGGCGGGCGGCGGCTGGCAACGCCGTCGTTCCGCCATTTTTTTGGAGGGCAGGGTGCGCCTCCGTTGATATCGAGGAGGAGTCCGCATGAAGATTGCAACAAAGCCGTTGGCCACGTTGGCGCTGGCTGTTTCGCTGGCCTGCGCCGTGCATGCACAGGAGGCTCCCGAGCGGGCCGTGGGTAAGCGTCTCGCCGATGGCACGGGCTATGTGTCCATCGCGCGCGTCGAACATGGTTCGACGCAAGACCGCGGCCGCCTGCTGATGGTGTTCGAGCAGAACGGCATGGACGGCATCCCGTTGTGGGAAAGCCGCGACCACGGCGACACCTGGCATTTCCTGATGAACGTCACCGACCAGGTGCATGCCTCGGACAAGCACTGGCAGCTGCGCTGGCAGCCGTACATCACCGAGCTGGAACGTGCAGCCGGTGATCTGCCGGCCGGCACGCTGGTGCTGTCGGCGAATGCGACCGGCAACGATGCGAAGGGCCACGTGGTCACCGAAGACCTGCAGATGTACGTGTCGCAGGACGGCGGCAAGACCTGGCGTTACCGCAGCTCCATCGTGAAGGGCGGCGGACATCCGGAAGACAAGGACAACAAGGGCGTGTGGGAATCCAATGTCCACGTGCTCGACGACGGCCGGCTGGTGGCCTATTACTCCACCGAGCAGCACAAGGCCGAAGGCTACAACCAGCTGCTGGCGCACAAAGTCTCCGACGACGGTGGCCGGCACTGGGGACAGGAAGTGCGCGACGTGGCGATTCCCGGCGGCGTGCAGCGTCCCGGCATGGCCATCGTCACGCGCCTGCCAGACAAGCGCTATGCGATGACCTACGAGAACATCGATGGCCCGGACAACGGCCAGGTGTTCATCAAGTTCAGTCGCGACGGCCTCGACTGGGGCGATCCACAACGGCATGGCGAACCGGTGAAGACGCTGTCGGGCTTCTGGCCCGCCGCGTGCCCGGTGGTGCGCTGGTTCCCGCTCGGTGGCCCTGAAGGCGTGATCGTGATTTCGGCGGAACGCGCGGGCGGCGGCGGCGACGAGGGCGGCCGCACGCTGTACTGGAACAATGCATCAGGCCGTGGCCCCTGGTGGGAAGTTCGTGCACCGGTGCAGAAGCTCACCGGCAACATCCACGCGGGATGGACGCAGGAGCTCCTGCTGCGCGACGACGGCAGCCTGCTGCACGTCACCAGTTCGTCGGTGCCCGACGCACCGACGCATGCCTCGCGCAACGAGATCCTCTATCGCGCGGCGACGCTGTCGTTCAACCGCTATGAAGCGGAAGACGCATCCTTCACCGGTGCGGTGGCCGTGCCCGATCCCAAGGCATCCAACCTGCGCAAGGCACGCCTGGGTGCGGGCCCGCAGGCGCGGCTGCGCTTCGTGGTCAACAGCACGGGAGGCACGCACGCGCTTGCCGTGCGCTACGCCGATCTTGGCCTCGCGGCACAGCCTGCCTTGGTGGTCAATGGCGCGCGCGCCACGCCGCGTGCGAGTGACACGCCGGACGGGTGGCACGAGATCAGCGTGCAGGCCAACCTGCTGCCGGGCTTCAACACGATCGATGTCGATGGTGGCGAGCATGTGCTCGACATCGACTATCTGGAGATGGACGGCCAAACGCCGGCGAGGAAACCGTGATGCGCTCGACGCGGATGACGCTTGCTTTGCTTGGCCTGGCATGGGTCGCATCGACGCAAGCGATGCCGGCCAAGCCGCAAGGCCCGCTGCTGCCGTCGGGCCCCGATCCGTGGGTGGCGCAGCGCGATGGCGTCTACTACTACACGAACACCCAGGGCGATCGCCTTTCGCTGTGGAAGACCACCGACCTCGCGCATCTGGGCGAGGCCAAGCCGGTGGTCGTATGGCGTCCGCCCGCGCAAGGCCCGAACTCCGCTTCGGTGTGGGCGCCCGAGCTGCACTTCCTCGACGGCAAGTGGTACCTCTACTACACCGCGGTGGACAAGACGCACAACGACGATGCGCATCGCCACGTGTTCGTGCTGGAGAACGCCTCGGCCGATCCCACGCAGGGCGAGTGGATCGACAAGGGCATGCTGAAGACGCATCTGTCGGGCATCGACGGCACGGTGTTCGATCACGGCGGCAAGCGCTACTTCGTCTACTCCGCGTACGTCGACGACCACAGCGACCTGATCATCGCGCCCATGACCAATGCGTGGACGCTGGGCGAACCGCAGGTGGACATCGCGCATCCCACCTATGCGTGGGAGATGCAGGGCGGGCGCAAGATCCTCGAAGGTCCCGAGTTCCTCAAGGGCCCTGGCGGCAAGGTGTTCCTTACCTATTCGGCAAGTGCCTGTTGGTCCGACGACTATGCGCTGGGCCTGCTCGAAGCCGATGCCAACGCCAACCTGCTGGAGCCTTCGTCGTGGCACAAGTCGTCGGCGCCAGTGCTGCATGGCTCGGCCGAGCGTGGCGTGTATGCCACAGGCCACAATGGCTTCTTCAAGTCGCCGGACGGCCAGGACTGGATCATCTACCACGCGAACGGCGGCCCCGGCTGGAAGTGCACGGCGCGTCGCGCGCCCTACATCGAGCCGTTCCACTGGAGCCCGCAGGGCACGCCGGTGTTTGACGGCGCGCGCTGAATCCCGTCCCGCACTATTTGGGCGTGGGCGCGTCGAGTCGTGATGCCAGGTCGATGCTTCTCGGTGCGGCCAGTCCACCGAAGTGCAGGTCGATCTGCTGCAACTGACTGCGTGCGTGGTCGCGGTCACCGCGAGCCAGCGTAGCCTCGGCCGCGTCCAGTTGTTCGCCGAGCTCACTGTCGTTGCGCGCACGACAGGCCGTGAGGGACGCCGCATCGTCAGGCGTGCGACGCTCCAGGGATTCGAGTGCACGGTCGAATGCCGAGGGATCGGCGATCTCATGCCCCGTCCACGGTATGGTCCGCGCATCGATATCGGTGATGCACCAGCGCTTCAATGATTGGCGACTTTGCCGGTCGGCTTCCTGGCGCGAGGTGTCGGTGGCGCCGGTGAGGTAGACCACGCGGGTCGACGCCTGGAACCGTTCGAGCAACTCACGCGGCGGAAGCGGCACCTGCTGGCCGAGAACGTCGCTGCCGGCATCCAGCAGCACGCCATGGAACAGGTCGGCATAGCCGAGCGCCAGGCGCAACGCCACGCGTGATCCACCGGAAAAGCCGCCGATGAAAACCCGCCGGGGATCTACGTGGTAGCGCGACATCGCGTTGGCTGCCGCCAGCAACGCCAGCGGCTCGCGCCGGTCGAGCACATCTTCGTCATTGCCGGATTGGGCAGCGGTGACCAGCACGATGCCGCGGCGCTCCAGCACGGGAATCCAGGTGAGTGGAATCTTCGCCTCGTCCCAGGGCGGCACGAAGACCATCAGCGCATAACCGTTTGCCGGCGCATGCGTGGGGACGTAGACGGTAAAGCGTTCCTTTGAAAGGTCGAGCGGCTGTTCGCGGATGGTGATGCCAGTTGCGCGGGCCTGCTGCCGGATGCGCTGCGCGTTCAAGGGACTCAGCAGACGGCGGATCAGCTGGGAGCTGGTGGCGAGTTCCGGATATTGGTCGAAGACCATGTCGCGATGCAGGCCGGTGACATCGCCCCCGGCATCGCCGGCCACGGCCATGCAAGACGCCATCCCGAACAAGGTTGCGAGCAGTGTGCGGCAGGTCATGTCATGAGGCTAGCATCGAAGTCCGGCTTGACGTGTCACAGCAATTTCTTGCGGCGCGACTATCATGCGCGACTCGCCTGTCACCAAGGGATTGCCCATGCCGTTTCCGTTCGTGCGCGCGCCACGCATGCTGTTGCTGGCCTCGTTTCCGCTGCTTACCGCCTGCGCCAGCCAGGCTGTCACGCGGCCGGCCGTACCGGTCGCGGCCATCGACGTGCCGGCGATCCAGCGCCCCGACGGCGAGACGCCGCAGTGGTGGTTCCGCAACGGCGCAGCCGCGGCCGCACAGCTCGCCGCGCAAGCGAACACCGGTGGGCAGCACGCCAAGAACGTCATCGTGTTCCTCGGCGACGGCATGAGCCTGCCGACCATTGCGGCCGCGCATGTGCGTGCGGGACAGCTCAAGGGCGTGGATGGCGAGAGTTATCGCCTGAGCTTCGAGCGCTTTCCGTTCAGTGCCTTGAGCCGCACCTACGAGACCGACCAGCAGACGCCCGATTCCGCCGGCACCATGACCGCCATCATGAGCGGCGTGAAGACGCGCGCGGGTTTCATCGGTGTCTCGCAGGTGCCGCGTCGCCAGGACTGCGCCGCCACGCGCGGGCAGGAACTGGTAAGCACGCTGGAACTCGCGTCCGCCGCGGGCATGAGCACGGGCGCGATCACCACCACGCGCATCACGCACGCCACGCCTGCCGCCACCTACGGCCATCTGCCCGAGCGCAACTGGGAAGTGGATGCCGACCTCACCGCCGATGCCAAGGCGCAGGGCTGCAAGGATTTCGCCGCGCAGCTGGTCGACTTTCCCGGCGCCGGTGGGCTTACCGTCGCCATGGGCGGCGGCCGCACCGAGTTCATGCGCGCAGGCGAGGACGACCCGGTCGAACGCGGCATGGTTGGTCAGCGTTTGGACGGCCGCGACCTGATCGGTGAGTGGAAGCAGCGCCACCCGGAAGGTGCCTATGTATGGAACCGCACACAGCTGCTGGCGCTGGATCCGGCCAAGACGCCGCGCCTGCTCGGCCTGTTCAATCCCTCGCACCTCAACTACGAGCACGAGCGCACCACCGGCAAGCTGGACGAACCCAGTCTCGCCGAGATGACCACGCGCGCCATCGACGTGCTCAAGCAAAATCCGAACGGCTTCTTCCTGATGGTGGAGGGTGGCCGCATCGATCATGCGCTGCACGGCGGCAATGCCTATCGCGCGCTTGACGAAACCATCGCCTTCGCCGATGCGGTGCAGGCCGCGTTGCAGCACACCGACCCCAGCAACACCTTGATCGTGGTGACCGCCGATCACAGCCACACCATGACCTTCGCCGGCTATCCAAAGCGCGGCAACGACATCCTCGGCCTGGTGAAGGGTCACACCGACAGCTACGACGAGGAAGGTGGCGCCGGCCTCGCTCGCGACGCCGCAGGCCGCCCGTACACCACGCTGGGCTTCGCGAACGGCCCGGGCTATACCGGCGCAAGCGATGTGCAACCGGAAGGCAGCAAACGCTTTCCGCATAACCCGCACGACTACGCGTACGACACCAAGGGCCGCCCCGACCTCAGCAAGGTGAAGACCAGCAACCCCGATTACATGCAGGAGGCGATCCTGCCGATGAAGGCGGAAACGCATGGCGGCGAGGACGTGGCGATCTTCGCCACCGGACCGGGCGCCGCCGCGTTCCACGGCGAGGTGGAGCAGAACGCGATCTTCCACGTGATCGTGCAGCACGCACCGCTATTGCGCGAAGAACTCTGCAAACTGGGCAGCTGCAACGCCGATGGCGTGCCGGTGGACCGGCCTACGTACGAGGCGTGGCTGCAGCAGGTGAGTTCAAGGCGCTGACGCTACAGGCGAAGCG
Source organism: Dyella jiangningensis (assembly GCA_000632805.1). Classification (GTDB taxonomy): domain Bacteria; phylum Pseudomonadota; class Gammaproteobacteria; order Xanthomonadales; family Rhodanobacteraceae; genus Dyella; species Dyella jiangningensis. The sequence goes on from CP007444.1 coordinate 4,688,475, forward strand.
CTCCCTCAAGCGCTGTCCCGTCACATTGTGGGAGCGCACCCTGTGCGCGACAGCGGCGCCGCGATGTACTTCGGTTTTCGCATTCGCACCGGCCGGCCTGAGGGTCACCCGTCGCGCACAGGGTGCGCTCCCACAGAAGAGCAACGCTACTGTTTGTGTAGGAGCGCACCCAGTGCGCGATCACACATTCACGGTCGCCTCTGGTCATTCGACTCGCCAACTATCAGCGCGTTCTAATCACGCCTCGTCGCAACGCCCCATCGCGCACTGGGTGCGCTCCTACAGGGAAGGTTTTGCGGGTGGCACGATGCGGCCTTCGCCATACGGCGGGTGCAGCGCGCCCTTCGCGTAGTCGATGGTCATGCGCATATAGCCTTCCGAATAACGCGTGGAAACGCGCTCGCCCTTCGCGTCCGTCTCGAACTCCGTCATGCCGTGCTCGGCCTTCGGGAACACCACGGTGGTGATGGGCAGGCCATCGCCTTGCAGCGAGGTGAGGCGACGCAGCGTTTCGCCGCTCGGCGCATCGATGTCCAGTCCGCCGAGCATCCACAGCTGTGGCGTATGCAGCTTCCGCAGTACAGGCATCGAGTCGTAGTGCCACGGCGTGTGGAACATGTACGCCTTGCCCTTCTCGCGGATGTCCGCATCGCTCATCGGCAGCACGAGATAGCTGAAGTCACCGCGGACGTCTTTGTACCAGGGCTCCTTGCTGTACTTGGCGCGCGCTGCGTCGAGCTGGTCGAAACCCTCGGTGAGCCCGCTGGAAAGAATGAGGCCGATGGCATCGGAGAGCTCCCAGGCCTTGTCGATCACCGACTGGTCGTAGCCCTTCAGCTTCAGCTGGAAGGCCACGGCCTCTCGGTCTTCTTCCAGCGGCGAGATGGCGAGGCCATAGCCGACGATCACGAAATCCACCTTGGTGCGGGTCGCAGCCAGCGGCGCGACCCAGCCGCCCTGCGAACCGCCGCGGAAGCCCGCGCGGGACACGCGCGCGCCGGCCAGCTTGCGGGCCTCATTCATGGCGGCAACGGCGTCGTTCGCGAGCACGCTGTAGTCCTGCGTGTACTCGCCGGCCGAATCGCCGGTGCCACGCTTGTCGTAGACGAACGCGCCCACGCCCTCAGCGGGTAGCTGGCGTTGCATGAAGTCCCAGGTGCGCGCGGAATTGTGCTCCGAGCCGTGCACCAGCACCACGATGGGCACCTTGCCCGAACCCGGCGGAAGAATCAGTCGGCCCACCAGTCGCGTACCGCCCTCGCCGGTGAACACCGTGTCGTGCATCTCCAGCGGGATACGCTTGCCTGCCACGCCACCAAAGGTGAGCTCGCCCTTGGCGCAGTTCTTGAAGACGACGTCCTTGCCGTCCGGCCGGTCGGTCCAGCCGAACGTGCTCTTCCAGCTGTCGTCGTGCTCGCGATGCAACTGGCCGCTGGTGCCATCGATGCGCCGCCAACGGAGTGTTCCCTCGTCACTGGGGGCAATATCCAGCGACTGGCCATCGGCGAGACGATAGGCACCGACGTGGCAATCGGAGGCGGCAGGGGCGCTGGCGAGCAGGGCGGCAAAGAGCAGGGAGAACATGGGATCCGTGTCCTTTCGAAAGTTCCTGCAAGCTATCAAGCAGAACGGCCGTCGCCATTGGCCGCAAGTCACGCCCCTGCCGACAGTCATGCTATGACTTGCGGGATGCTGATGTCGCGAGGCCGCCTCGGCCATGTCAAGGAAACGACATGCGGCAGGCCCACTATGCGCGATCGGCGTGCAGGCATCGCAACGGAGTAGGGAATGGCTGGGGTTCGTTTAAGCTGGGCTGTCTTCGCCGTGGGTGCGATGTTCATGGGTCATGTGCAGGCCAATGAGGCTCCGCTGGCGCCGAAGGTGCTGGTGATCGGCCATCGCGGCGCGAGTGCGCTGCGTCCGGAGCACACGCTCGCTTCCTACGGCAAGGCCATCGCCGACGGCGCGGACTTCATCGAACCGGACCTGGTGATGACGCACGACGGCGTGCCGGTGGCGCGCCACGAGAACGAGATCAGCGGCACCACCGACGTGGCGCAGCATCCCGAATTCGCCTCGCGCAAGGCCACCAAGACCATCGACGGCCATGCCGTCACCGGCTGGTTCACCGAAGACTTCACCCTCGCCGAACTGAAGACGCTGCGCGCGCGCGAACGGCTTCCGGAATTTCGCAGCACGGCCTACGACGGGCAATTCCAGATCCCCACGCTGGACGAGATCATCGATTTCGTCGCCACGGAGTCGGCCACCCGTGGCCGCGTGATCGGCATCATTCCCGAGATCAAGCACGGCACGTATTTCAAGAAGGCCGGCCTGCCGATGGAAGACCGCGTGCTCACGATCCTTGCCGCCCACGCATACACGCGCTCGGCGCCGGTGGAGATCCAGTCGTTCGAGGTCGCCAATCTCCGCTATCTGCGCGGCAAGCTCGGCAAGGCGCATCCGAATATACGTCTGCTGCAATTGCTGGACGATACGACCGAGCAGCCGTACGACGTAGTCACCGCCGGCAGCAAGATGAGCTACGGCGACATGATGACGCCCAAGGGACTGCACGAAATCGCCACGTACGCCGACGCGATCGGGCCGAACATCCGCGCCATCATCCCCCTCGCGTCCGACGGTTCGCTCGGCAAGCCGACGTCGCTGGTGCGCGATGCGCATGCGGCAAAGCTGGAAGTCCATCCGTATACGTTCCGCCCGGAAAACCACTTCCAGGCGAAGAACTTCTGGCAAGGCAACGACCCCAAGACGTTCAACGAAGCAGGGTCGATCGCCGAGATCCGCGCCTACCTCGCCGCGGGTGTCGATGCGTTCTTCACCGACGACCCGGCCATTGGCCGCAAGGCCGTCGACGAGCGCTGAGCCCGCCATATCCGGCCTTGCATGCGTGCAAGGCTGTACCGCTTTCCTCATCCCTTCGAGTGTCTCATGCGTCGACTGACTAGCCGTTTGCTCGCCAGCGTCATGGCGTTTGCGGTGGTGCCCGCGGTTTCGGCATCGCCCGTGCTGATGATCTCCATCGATGGCCTGCGCCCCGCCGATGTGCTGCATGCACAGGAACGCGGTCTTGCACTGCCAAACCTCCAGGCGTTGCTGCAGCAAGGCAGCCATGCCGACAGCGTGCGCGGCGTCCTGCCGACGCTGACCTATCCCAGCCATACCACCTTGATCACCGGCGTCACGCCGGACACGCACGGTATCGGCGGCAACCTCACCTTCGACCCGACCAACAAGAACCAGCAGGGCTGGGCCTGGTACGCCAGCGACATCAAGGTGCCCACGCTGTGGGATGCCGCGCGCGCGGCGGGCCTGCATACGGCCAACGTGCACTGGCCCGTGAGCGTGGGCGCGACGGTGGACTGGAACCTCCCGCAGATCTGGCGCACCGGCACGGCCGACGATCGCAAGCTGCTGGCCGCGCTTGCTACGCCAGGCCTGCTGCCGTCGATGGAGCAGCAGTTGGGACCGTATGCCGACGGCATCGACGAGAGCCTGGCGGGCGACCAGACGCGCACGCGCTTTGCCGTTGCCCTGCTGGAATCGCGCAAGCCCGACTTCATGACGGCGTATCTGACCGCGCTCGACCACGAGCAACATGTGAGCGGCCCCGATACGCCGGAAGCACGCGCCGTGCTGCAGCACATCGACTCGCTGGTGGGCGACCTGGTGCAGGCGTCCAGGCGCGTTCATCCCGATGGCGTGGTGGTGGTCGTGTCCGACCATGGTTTTGTCCCCGTGCAGAACGACGTGAACCTCTATACCCCGTTCATCCAGTCGGGACTGATCACGCTCAAGGGTGCCGACGTGTCCGACTGGCAGGCCATGCCGTGGAATGACGGCGGCAGCGCGGCCATCGTGCTGCGCGATCCGGCGGACGCCGGTGTTCGCATGAAGGTCGCAACTTTACTGGCGCAGCTGCAAAAGGATCCCGCGTTCGGCATCGCACGCGTGCTCGATCACGATGACGTGCTGCGCGAGGGCGGCACATCCAGGGCCGATTGGTTCGTGCTGTTCAAGCCGGGCTACGAGATGGCTATCCGTCCCGACGCGCCGCTGCCGTCGCCCAGTCACTATCGCGGCATGCACGGCTTCGATCCCTCGCTGGCACAGATGCGATCGACCTTCATCATGGCGGGCAAGGGCGTACCCGTCGGCCAGGATCTTGGCGATATCGACATGCGCGATATCGCGCCCACCGTCGCGCGGCTGCTTGGCGTAAGTCTGCCGCAAGCGCAAGGCAAGTCCTTGCTGCGCTGAAGGCAAGTAGTAACGCAAAGAACGCGCAGACGCCGGTTTTCGCCAGTGTTTTAAATCTGCGTGTCATCGCGGATACACACGCGGGCTTCACGCTTTCCCGATGCCGTCCGAGTGGTTCGGACGGCTATTTGCTTTTCCCGTTCCCCTTACTTGATCGTGCGGATTCATGGCGAATCCGCGCGCGAGGATTCGTCATGCCCAAGCTTTTCCTTCGCAGGACCGCGATCGCGCTGGCAACCCTGGCTGCCCTTCAAGCGGGCGTCGCCCTCGCCGACGACGCCGTGCCTGCTGCCGCCGACGGTGCGGCGAGCGTCGACAAGGCCAAGACCATGGACGCGGTGTCGGTGGTGGCCTCCGGCGAAACGCGCCAGGTGCAGAAGATCACCAGCGAAGACATCCAGGCGCTCGCACCCGGCACCAGTCCGCTCAAGGCGATCGACAAGCTGCCGGGCGTGAACTTCCAGTCGGCCGATCCGTGGGGCGCGTACGAATGGTCCACGCAGATCACCCTGCACGGTTTCGACCAGAGCCGCCTCGGCTTCACGCTGGACAACATCCCGCTGGGCAACATGACCTACGGCACCACCACCGGCCTGCAGATAACGCGCGCGATCAGCAGCGACAACATCAGCACGGTGGAACTGGCGCAGGGCGCCGGTGCGCTAGGTACGGCGGCCAACACCAACCTGGGCGGCACCATCCAGTTCTTCTCGGCCGATCCGGACGCAGTGGCGGGTGCGCGCATCAACCAGGTGCTCGGTTCCGATTCCACCACGCGCACCTTCGTACGCCTGGATACCGGCGACTACCACGGCTTTTCGATGTACGTGTCGTACGACCACGCATCGACCGACAAATGGAAGGGCTATGGCGACCAGCGCTCCAACCAGATCAACCTGAAGTCGGTGTACCAGTGGGAAAGCGGTAGTGTGAGCCTGTTCTACGACGAATCGCGTCGCAAAGAATACGACTACATGGACCTCTCGCTCGCCAGCCAGAAGGCGCTGGGCTGGAAGTTCGATTACCTGCAGCCGGACTGGAACACGGCGGTGCAGATCGCCAATGCGTACAACGGCAAGGGCGCGTATCCCGCCATGCTGTCGCCGCTGCCGGCCGGCTACGACCTGGTGGATTCCACCTATTACGCGGGCGGCGGCATCCGTCGCGACACGCTGACGGGCCTGAGCGGCACCTTCAACCTGGCCGAGCACACCACGCTCAACCTGGGCACCTACTACCACGACGATCGCGGTGAAGGTCAGTGGGCCACGCCATACGTGCCGTCGTCGCCGACGGTGCCGCTCTCGATGCGCACCACCGATTATGGCCTCGATCGCTTCGGCGGTACCGGCTCCCTGCAGTTCGCGCTGGGCGGCAACGAGATCGAAGTGGGCTTCTGGGCGGAGAACGCCACCACCAACCAGGAACGCAACTACTTCTACCTGACGGGCGCTTACAACTACCTCAGCAACTTCTACGAGAACGAGGAGCCGTTCCTGCGCGGCTTCTTCCAGCACTACGACAGCAAGACGCGCATGGCGTATGCGTCGGACACGATCCGCTTCATGGACGATCGCCTCACGGTCAACTTCGGCGCGAAGGCGCTGGGCGTGACCAACAGCGCCGAGTCGCTGGTGCCGAGCAGCGCGCTCGCGCAGGGCCGCATCCGTGCCAGCGACGGTTTCCTGCCGCAGGTCGGCGTCAACTACAAGCTCGACGCCAACCAGGAGGTGTACGCCTCCTACAGCAAGAACCTGGCAGCTTACGGCTTCCTGCCTTTCAGCCAGTCGCAGGCGGCGTTCGATGCGAGCAAGAGTTCGTTGAATCCCGAGCAGTCGCAGACCTTCGAGCTGGGCTATCGCGTGCACGGCGATACCTTCGAAGCGTCGGCGGATGCCTACTACACGCGCTTCAACAACCGCTTGCTGGCCGTGTCGCCTTGCAGTGCGGTGCAGACGTGTTCGGCGATCCTCAACAACGTTGGCTCGGTGAAGAGCACCGGTGTCGACCTGGCGGTGATCTGGCGTCCGATCGAGCATGTGCGCTGGCTCAACTCGCTCTCGTACAACAACTCCAAGTACCAGGACGACTACCTCAACAACGGCGTGGTCGCGACCGACGGCAAGTACGTGGTCGGCATCCCCAGCTGGATGTTCAGCAGCGACCTCAGCTACACCTGGGGCGGCTGGCGCGCGAGCATCGACGGCAAGTACACCGGCCGCCGCTACATCACCTATCTCAACGATTCCGAGGTGCCGTCGTACTGGCTGTTCGACCTGGGCGTGAGCTACGACATCGGCACGGTGTCGGTGTTGAAGGACCTGAGCCTGGGCCTCAACGTCACCAACCTGCTCGACAAGAAGTACTTCGCCAGCACCGGTACCAACGGCTACGTGGCCTCCGACCCGCAGGGCTGGAACCAGACGCTGATGGCCGGCGCGCCGCGGCAGGTGTTCTTCAGCATCAACGCGAAGTTCTGAGCGTGATGAAGGACGGCGCCGCGCAGGAAACGCGGCGCCGGTTTTACGGCATCACCCGAGGCACATAGCGGCTCCTGGGACGACAGCGTGCGCCCATGGTCCTGTTCGCTGCCGCGGTGCGGCGCTGCCGACATCACGGTGGCGATGGCATGACGGGGCAAGCGCGCCGTCTTACTATCCGCATTCACCAAGGGGTTCGGGGAATCCGGGGATGTCCGTTTCAAACGTCGTCGTGGCACCTGTCGCGTCGCGCAGGCTCGATGTCGCCATCTTGCTGTCGGCAATCGCCGCGATCGTCGGTGCCACGCTCGCCACGCGCGGTGTCGTGGATGGCTGGCAAACGCTGCACTGGATCGCCAAACCGCTGGCCACGCTGCTGATCATGCAGAAGGCGCTGCGCGCCCGACCCGAAGTGTCAGCCGCTTACCGGCGCTGGATCGGCATCGGCATGGTGTTTTCGCTGGTCGGCGACATTCTCCTGATGTTGCCGATGGATGCGTTCGTGGGCGGGCTGGTGGCGTTCCTGCTTGGCCACCTGTGCTTCATCCGCGCCTTCGTGACGGACACGCGCCTTGCCGCGAGGCCGCTCGCCCTGCTCGGCTGTCTCGCTTACGGATTGCTCAACCTGTGGGCCTTGTGGCCCACGTTGCCCGGGGCGCTCCATGTGCCGGTCGTGGTTTACGTGGTGGTACTGGCGACCATGGGCGGACAAGCCGTGGCCCGCGCCTGGTGGCATGACGGCGACCGGCTGGCCGGTCCCGCGCAATGGGCCGCCGGCGGCGCGCTGCTGTTCATGCTCAGCGATACACTGTTGGCCTGGGACCGCTTCCGCTTCGTCATACCGCTTTCGGCAGTGTGGGTGCTGGCAACCTATTACGCGGCGCTGTGGTGCCTGGCGCGCTCGGTCCGACAGTCGGGTGATTTCGCGTGAATCTGCAGGCGACCATCATTACCTGGGCAACCCCCGTCTTCTTCGCCCTGATCGGGCTGGAACTGCTGGTGGGCAGGTTGCGCCAGCGCCGCGTGTACCACAGCAGCGATGCCATCAACAGCCTGGGGCTGGGCGTGATCTCGCAGATCGTGGCGGTTTTCAGCAAGGTGCTTACGCTGGGCATCTACGCATGGTGCGTGGAGCGTCTGGCGATCTTCTCGCTGCCATCCAGCAGCGCGTGGGTGTGGATCAGCGCGCTGCTGTTCTACGACCTCTGCTACTACTGGCTGCACCGCGCCGGCCACGAGGTGAACATCCTGTGGGCCGCCCACGTGGTGCACCACCAGAGCGAGGACTACAACCTCTCCACCGCACTGCGCCAGACCGGCAGCGGCGTCCTGCTGGGCTGGTTGTTCTACCTGCCGATGGCCATCGTCGGCTACCCGCTCGAAGTGTTCGCGGTGGTGGCCCTGATCGATCTGCTGTACCAGTTCTGGGTGCATACCGAACTGGTCGGGCGACTGGGCTGGTTCGATCGTGTGTTCTGCTCGCCGTCCAACCATCGCGCGCATCACGCGGTGAACGACAAATACCTGGACAAGAACTACGGCGGCGTCCTGATCCTCTGGGATCGCCTGTTCGGCACCTTCGTCGAGGAAGACGACAACGATCCACCCATCTACGGTACGCGCGCGCCGTTGCGCAGCTGGAACCCGCTGTGGGCGAACGTCGAGGTGTACTGGGCGGCAGGGAAGGATGCCTGGCACGCGCGGCGCTGGCGCGACAAGCTGCTGGTGTGGATCAAGCCGCCGGGCTGGCGGCCTGCCGATGTGGCCGAGCGCTTCCCCAAGCCGGACTTCGACATCCATCGCCCGCGGTACCAGCCCATGCTGTCGCGCGGGCTGGTCATCTACAGCGTCGTGCAGTTCGCGCTGCTGCTGGCGATGGCGGTGCAGTTTCTCGACCTGGCGAAGCGGCTGCCGGCGGCATCGCTGGTGGCCTACGCGGTGTTCCTCGTGCTCAGCCTCACTGCGCTGGGCGTGCTCACCGAAGGAAGGCGCAGCGGCGTGTTGGTGGAGCTTGCGCGCCTGCTCGTCACCGCTGCTGTTCCGCTGGTCACGGGCGGCTGGTTTGGTGTCGAAGCGCTGGATACCGGCGTTGTCGCCACGCTGGTCGCGATACCCGCGGCGAGCGCCTTGGTGCTCGCGTGGCTGGCCGTCCATACGCCCGCGCAGGCTGACCCGGGGAAAGCGATCCCGGGCTGATTGCCCGCCGTTCGCGCGGGTGCAGCGTGGCACGGCCGGGCGCATTCGCTATGATCGCCGCTCACTTTGCGGGGACGAGCGGATGGATTTCCTTAGTAAGCTGGTGCGGCACAAGCCGGTAGAGATGCTGCAGGCCGAGGCCGGCAAGCGTGGCGATTTCCGCCGCGTGCTGGGGCTCTGGCAACTCACCGCGATCGGCATCGGCGGCATCATCGGCGTCGGCGTGTTCGTGCTGGCGGGCCAGCAGGCCGCGCTCAATGCGGGCCCCGCGGTGGTCCTCTCCTTCCTGATCGCCGGCATCGCCAGCGCCGCCGCGGCCCTGTGCTACGCAGAGTTCGCCGGCCTCATCCCGGTGACCGGCAGTGCCTATACCTACGGTTATGCGGTGCTCGGTGAACTCGCCGCATGGCTGATCGGCTGGGACTTGTTGCTGGAATACGCGCTGATCGTGGCGGTGGTCGCGATCGGCTGGTCCGGCTATGTGCAGTCGGCGCTCGACGGCGTGGGCATACATCTTCCCTTATGGGCGAAGGGTGCGATGAATCCCGAGAAGCCAGGACAGGTTTTCGATGTCATCGCCGCGCTAATCACGCTGGGCGTGTCGGCCCTGTTGACCTTCCGCACCGAGTGGGGTGCGCGCTTCAATACGCTGGTGGTGGCGATCAAGGTAGCCGCGGTGGCGCTGGTGATTGGCGTGGGCGTGTTCTACGTGAACCCGTCGAACTGGGTGCCGTTCATTCCTGAGCGCGTCACCGGCGCGAATGGCGTGTCGCACTTTGGTTTCTCGGGTGTCGCCACGGCGGCGGCGGTGGTGTTCTTCGCCGTGTTCGGCTACGACACGCTCACCACGGCAGCGGAAGAGTCGAAGAATCCGCAGCGCGACCTGCCGCGCGCAGTGCTGCTGTCGCTTGGTATTTCGATGGCGATGTATCTCGCCGTGTCGTTGGTGCTGACGGGCATCGCGCACTACGACACGCTCAATACCGATGCACCGGTGGCTGATGCGTTCAAGGGCCTGGGCCTGCATTGGGTGGCGTTGACCGTATCGGTGTCGGCGGTGTTCGGCCTGATCAGCGTGCTGTTCGCCTTCATGCTGGGCGCATCGCGCATCTGGTATGCACTGGCACGCGATGGCCTGTTGCCGGGCTGGTTTGCGCACGTGCATCCGCGCTATGGCACGCCGCATCGCCCGACCATCGCGCTCGGTGTGTTTACCGCATTGGTGGCGGGTTCGACGCCTATCCAGAAAGTGGCCGAGCTGGTCAACATCGGCGTGCTGTCGGCCTTCATCGTGATCTGCAGCTCGGTGCTGATCCTGCGCAAGCGCAAGCCGGAGCTGCCTCGTGCCTTCCGCACCCCGCTGGTGCCGCTGGTGCCACTGATCGGTATCGGCTTCTCGATCTGGTTGCTGTCCGAGCTGCCGGCGATCACCTGGAAAGTGTTCCTGATCTGGGTGAGCCTGGGCATGGTGATCTACCTTGGCTACGGCATGCGGCACAGCAAGCTGGAGAAGCTGTAAGGCGAACTGCGTGTCACCCTTGTGGGAGCGCACCCTGTGCGCGACCGCAGAGGCGGATGTAACGGTGTGTGCGGTCTTCGGCGCAAACGAGGAATCCGCGTCACCGCTTCGTAGGCTGTCGCGCACAAGGTGCGCTCCCACAGAAAAATCTTCTCTAAAGAAAAACGGCCGCTTTCGCGGCCGTTTTTTTATTCCAACTACCGCACCGCTTAGAAGCGGTATTCCACCGACGCCGAGTAGGTGGCGATGTTGGTGTTGAGCTGCGACTGGCTGGCGCCGGCGCGGCCGTACTTCACGTGGTAGTTGTCGTAGTTCAGCGCCAGGCTGACGTTCTTGGTGACGTCGTAGCCCACGCCGGCACCGGCGTACCAGCCGTTGTTCCAGCTCTTTTCCGAGGCGGACACATTGCCCACGGTGACGCCGGCGGTGGTGCGCGAACGCAGGTAGCCGCTGTGACCGGTGACGTACCAGTTGTTGTAGAAGTTGTACTTGGCGGTCACACCCAGCTGCGCCACGCGCGGCTTGGCCCAGGTGCTGACGAAGTCGGTGTTGTCCTTGCCCTTGCCGAGGTCGGCGTAGCCGATTTCGGCGCCGACGATGCCGTTCCAGCGCCAGCCGAAGCGCACGTTGTAGAACGCGTCGGTCTTGTCGGAGATGCCGCCGACGCGGTAGTTGCTCTGGCCGAGGTTGCCGGCGACAAAGAAGTTGTCGAGCTGGTTGCCCTCGTCGGCCTTGGCGGCGAACGGCGAAACGGCGGCGACGGCCAATGCGGCCGCGATGAAAGTCTTGTTCATGGAATGCTCCATCATTTTCTTGTGTCCGATGCGACGCCTAAGGGGGAAGGACGCATCGGTCCGCGTGGGGATCGCGGCGGCGAAAGGATACGGGCATTCGTCGCACATGCAGCGGGTGCGACATTCCGCGGGATGGGCGAGGTTCAGACACCGCCATGACCAATGGCAGGGGGTGCGATGTGCATTGTCGCACTAGCATCGGAGGTTCATGTTTCGTGCAGCTACGTGTCGCGCTGCGCGATTTCCACAGGAGAACCTCTTGAAAGCCTCGCGTCTCGCTTCCGCCATCCTCGCTTCGGCCATGGGCCTGGGCAGCTTTGCCGCACTCGCCGATGTGCCTGCGCCGCAGGACATTCCGTTCGACGGCGTGTTGAAGATCAACGTCGACGCGACCGACATCGCGCACCGCGTGTTCCGCGTGCACGAGGTGGTGCCGGCGAAGTCGGGTCCGCTCACGCTGCTCTATCCGCAGTGGCTGCCGGGCAACCATTCGCCGACCGGATCGATCGACAAGCTGGCTGGCCTGGTGGTGAAGGCGAACGGTAAGGTGATCCCGTGGAAGCGCGATCCGCTCAACGTGTTTGCATTCCACGTCGACGTGCCCGAAGGCGCGAACAACGTGGACGTGGAATTCCAGTTCCTCTCCGCGCAGGACACCCGCCAGGGCCGCGTGGTGATGACGCCGGAAATGCTCAACCTGCAGTGGAATTCGGTGTCGCTGTATCCGGCCGGCTACTTCGCCAGCCGCATCAAGGCCGAGACCACCGTGACGTTCCCTGCCGGTTGGCAGTACGGCAGTGCGCTGGAGATGGCCTCGCGCAATGGCGACACGGTGAGCTTCAAGCCGATCGACTATGACGACCTGGTCGACTCGCCGATCTACGCGGGCAAGTACTACAAGCGCGTCGACCTCGACCCGGGCGCGAAGACGCCGGTGTTCCTCAACATCGTGGCGGACGATCCGAAGTACCTGGAGATCAAGCCCGAGCAGCTGAAGGTGCACCAGAACCTGGTGCAGCAGATGTACAAGCTGTACGGCGCGCACCACTACAACCACTACGACTTCCTGTTCTCGCTGAGCGACAAGATGTCGGGCAATGGCCTGGAGCACCACCGTTCGAGCGAGAACGGCGTGGGGCCCGGCTATTTCACCGAGTGGGACAAGAACGTGATCATGCGCGACCTGCTCTCGCATGAGTTCAATCATTCGTGGGACGGCAAGTATCGCCGCGGCGCCGACCTCACCACGCCGAACTTCAACGTGCCCATGCAGGACAGCCTGCTTTGGGTGTACGAAGGGCAGACGCAGTTTTGGGGCTACGTGATGGCCGCGCGCTCGGGCCTGTGGAAGCAGGACGAGGCACTGGACATGCTGGCCAACGTCGCCGCCACGTATGACAAGGGGCGCCCTGGCCTCGCGCAGTGGCGCAACATCCAGGACACCACCAACGACCCGATCATCGCGATGCGCCGCCCGCTGCCGTATCGCAACTACCAGATGAGCGAGGACTATTACTCGGGCGGCCAGATGATCTGGCTCGACGTCGACGGCAAGCTGCGTGACCTCACCGGCAACAAGCGCTCCATCGACGACTTCGCCAAGGCCTTCTTCGGCATGAAGAACGGCGAGTGGGACGTCAACACCTACACGTTCGAGGACGTGGTGAAGACGCTCAACGACATCACGCCGTACGACTGGACCAAGTACCTGCGCGACCGCCTTGACGGTCATGGCCCGCTGATCGGCGGTTTCGAGGCGAACGGCTGGAAGCTCGTCTACAACGACAAGCCCTCGGCCGTGACCAAGGCCGTGGAAGCACGCCTCGGCGGCGTCAATCTCGTCTACTCGCTGGGCGTGACGGTGGGCAAGGGCGGCGACATCGCCGACGTGCTGTGGGACGGCCCCGCCTTCAAGGCCGGCCTGTCGCCGGGCATGAAGCTTGTTGCCGTGAACGGCAAGGAATACTCCAGCGATGCCATCAAGGATGCCGTCACCGCTGCTGCGAAGGACAAGAACCAGCCGGTGGAACTGCTGGTGAAGAATTTCGACGAGTACAAGACGATCCGCATCGATTACCACGATGGCCTGAAGTACCCGCACCTGGAGCGCATCACCGGCAAGGCCGATCGCCTGTCGGAGCTGTTGAAGGCGCGTTGATGGTGTGAGGGTTGGCCTTCCTTCATGGAGAAGGGCCGGTTGAACGGAAGGGTCCGCGGGTGATCGTGGGCCCTTCTTTGTGTCTGGCGGGAGTGCATTCCTTTTGTGGGAGCGCACTCTGTGCGCGACGGCTTCTCGCATCGGTCTGCATGTTCGTCGTTTTGATGAATGCTGACGTTTGGCTATCAGCCAATGCGTTATCGCGACCTGGCTCGCCTGCCGCGGGCTTCCGTCCTTCTGCCGAAGGCCGGGTCACTTTCTCTTGCTTGCCCAAGTCCCACAGGGATTAGCTTCGCGTCAGAAAGTAACCAAAGAGAAGGGCGCCCCGGTGTGGCGCTGTCTGGGCGTTGCCCAGCCAGTCCGTGAGGGGCGGCCGGGCTTTTCGACCGGGCCCCTGCCCGGACGAAAAGTGCCCGACATCCCTGTCGAGCACCCCTGCGGGGCCTGCTCGTCCACCCCTCCCAGCCACACAGGGGTTGGGTGACGGCTCGTGCCGCGGAGCGGCACATCGCATCGTTGAGCAATGGTCGCGGTCCGTTGTGGGAGCGCACCCTGTGCGCGACCGCGGACTGGCATGGTTGCCTCAGTGGTCGCGATGGCACGAGACGAGGTACATCGCTGCGCTGCGGTCGCGCACAGGGTGCGCTCCCACACAAGCTCGTACACAAAGGGGTACGCAGGGACCGCTCAGCGAACCCTGGGTGGCCCACGTGGGCGCCCGCCCCCAACTCCGCTATACTGCGCGTCCGCCGCGCAAAAGAGGCCCCGCCTCCTCGCTCGTGCACCGCTCATGCGCCCGTAGCTCAGCCGGATAGAGTAGTGGCTTCCGAAGCCATTGGTCGGGGGTTCGAATCCCTCCGGGCGCGCCAGATCAAAGAGCCCTTCCGGCAACGGAAGGGCTTTTTTTATTCCCTGTCGGCATGCATGACAGAGCCCGGTGGCGTCACCGCAGGCCTGGGCACGTCCGGCTGGCGCGGCGCCGGTTCACGACGCACGCCTCGACGGCCGCCTGGATCATGCCCTGGTGACTCGGCTGCATATTAGAATAATCGAATATAGGAATACCCGACTGCACCATGCATCCCCGGTTGCTCTCCGCCATCGGCTGCATTGCTGATTGCTGGCCGGCATGCTGTTTGCGAGCCTGGGCGGCATGACGCAGCCGGCCGTGGTGTTCGGGCTTCTCGATCTGGCGGAGCTGTCGGCGGGCAATAAGCGTGCGACATGAGGGCGAACCGATGAAACAACCCGATGTGAAGGCATTCTTCGATGAGTCGACCAACACCTTCAGCTATGTGGTGTGGGATCCTTCCACGCGCAAGGCGGCGGTGATCGACAGCGTATGGGATTACGACGCCGCTTCGGGACGCACCCGGCACGATTCGGCGGATGCCATGATCGGCTTCATCCAGGCCCATGGCCTGGAGCTCGACTGGGTCATCGACACCCACGTGCATGCGGACCATCTTTCCGCTGCGCCCTACATAAAGTCGCGCCTGGGTGGCCGGCTGGCCATTGGCGAGCACATCTGCGAGGTGCAGCAGGTCTTCGGCGAACTGTTCAACGCGGGTCCGGCTTTCCAGCGTGACGGAAGCCAGTTCGATCACCTGTTCAAGGATGGCGAGCATTACCAGTTGGGCAGCATCGATGCGGTGGCGATACACACGCCGGGACATACGCCCGCCTGCATGACCCATGTGATCGGTGATGCGGCTTTCGTCGGCGACACGCTGTTCATGCCGGACTACGGCACCGCGCGTTGCGATTTTCCCGGTGGCGACGCACGCACGCTGTATCGCTCGATCCGGCGCATCTTTGCGCTGCCGGAAGCTACGCGTGTTTTCCTGTGCCATGACTACAAGGCGCCCGGCCGGGATGTGTTTTCCTATGAGACCACGATTGGCCAGGAGATGAGCGGGAACGTGCATGTGCACGATGGCATCGACGAAGAGGCCTTCGTGCAGCTGCGCGAAAGCCGCGACGCAACCTTGCCTGTGCCGCGCCTGTTGCTTCCATCGGTGCAGGTGAACATGCGCGCGGGGCAGCTTCCGCCTTCCGAAGACAACGGCGTCAGCTATCTGAAGATTCCTCTCAACGCGTTCTGATCAGCGGCTAGCCATGGGCGTTCCAAGGTGCCTCCCCACGACGTCGCAAGGCCATCTTGGGCTTGGCGCCCATGCAACGACATGTCGACAAGGCCGTAGCCATGCTCAAGACCACAGCCAGAACCGGCTGATGTTGCTGTGCGAGCTGGCGGGTCGCAACGCCGGCGCCACGGTCGGCTGGCGGCGCGACGCCAATCGATCTGCCACGTTGTCATCGAGGCGCGCGTGCATGCGTTGATGGCGCGCCTGTCGAACTGTTCAGCGCGGACGATAGAGCCCCCGCGCTGACTGCGCACCACCATGATCGCCGGACCCTCTCCCCGCGTTGGGGAGAGGGTCGCCCAGGACGATCAGTGGTGCCGAATTTCCTTCTCGAAAGCCTTGACCTGCTTGTCGGCCTCGTCGCGCGCTATGCCATAGCGCTCCTGCAATCTGCCCGAGAGGTATTCAGCGTTGCCTTCGGCGACCTTCAGGTCGTCATCCGTCAGCTTGCCCCATTGCTTCTTGATCTTGCCACTGAGCTGCTTCCAATTGCCCTGGATGGTGTCCTGATTCATTGGGTCTTACCTCGTGAAGGTGGAAGAAATGCAATGCGCATTGCGGTATCGATTCGAGCAGCGCCGCAGTTAAGGACGCGTTTCCTTCGTGTCGCCGAGGAGTCTTCGCGTTGGATAACGGCAGGAGATGTGAAGCGACGTTCGCGTCACGTCGACATGAAAGATGCGTCGATGGCGTCTCGGTACCTCGGGCGACAGGGCGGTGCGTCGCGCCGGAACAGGGCCGAGGCAACGACGGCGGCCAGGCGGCCGCCTCCCAACAGCAAGGAGGGTCGCGTCATGTCATTTGCATTACGCAGAGGGGTGGGCCGTACCGGGTGGTTGCTGATCATTTATGGCGTGATCTCGATCCTGTTTGGATTGAGTGCGTTGTTCTGGCCAGGCACGACGGTCATCGCGCTGGCCTGGGCGTTTGGCGTGATGTCGCTGGCGGAGGGCATCGTCAGCGTATTCGCCTTGTTCAATCGCGATGTCGCGATCTCGCGCGGCTGGCTGGTGCTCTACGCACTCGCCTCCATCGTGTTCGGCCTGCTGGCGATCTGGCATCCGCTGGCGGTGGTTAGCGTGCTGCTGATCTTCCTTGCCGTGTGGCTGATCATGGCGGGCATCTATCGCATCGTGTTCGCGATACGCGTGCGCAAGGAAATCGAAGGCGAATGGATGATTGCGCTGAGCGGCGTGCTGGCCATCCTGCTGGGCGGTCTGTTCGTGGCGTACCCGGCCGCGGGATTGCTCACCATTGCCCTCTGGATCGGCGTGGCGGCACTCATCTACGGCGTGCTGCAGCTGGTGGCCGGCATACGCTTGCACAAGGTGAAGGCAGTGCTCTGACACGCATCCTTTCACCAAAAAAGAAAAGGCGCCCAAGGGGCGCCTTCTCTTTCATCGGGCGAAGGACTCAGCCGCGGACCACGAAATCCTCGCTGGCGACGGTGCGGCCATTGAGCGAGATCTCGACCTTGTACTTGCCCTGCGGCCACGCGTTCGGGTTTTCCACCTTGAACGTGGTGACCGCCGGTCCGGTCGTGGCGATGGATTCGCTGGTGGTGCTGAACGGCTGCTCCTTGCCTTCCACGTAGCTCCACTTGGCATTCAGCGTCGCGTTGTCGGTGTTGCCGGTGGTGGCGACGCTCGCATAAATGTCCTTGTCCTGCGGCTTGAAGTTTCGCTGCTCGCGGCTGATCGCCAGCGACGCATCGACCGCGCTGCCAATGGTCACGGACGTGACCTTGATGTTCTCGGCAGGCTTGAGGCTCGCGGATTTGCCGGACGTCGAGGCAGGAGCCGGCGTCGTGCCGGTCGGCGCCGGCGTGGTGCTGGGTGCGGGCGTCGGCAAGGTGGTGGAGGTGGGTGCCGGCGCGGCCGGTGCCGGAGCGCTGGCGGCGGGTGCGGGTGGCGGTGTGCTGGTTTGCTCCTCGTCCTTCTTGCCGCACGCGCTGAGCATCAGCAGGCCGGCAAGGGTCGCGCAGTACAGAGCGGTGTTGCGTGCCTGAATTTTCATGACTGACCCCGTGGCTGGTGGCGGAACACACACCCGACCGGCGAAGCCGATATGCCGGGCGCCTCGTACGAGACAGGCTAGTCCCCTGGGACTGAAGCCCCGGTTACCAAGCGTCTCATGCAAAACATGACTGTCGCGGGATCAACAAGTAAACACGACGTTATTGGCGCGCGCCGCGCGGATTGTCCGGTGTGTCCGTCCCCGTGCTGCGATAGGGATTGATGTCGAGGCCGCCGCGCCGCGTATAGCGTGCATAGACGCTCAGTTGCTCCGGCCTGCAACGCGCCATCACGTCTACGAAAATGCGTTCCACGCACTGCTCGTGGAACTCGTTGTGGTTGCGGAACGAAACGAGATAGCGCAGCAGCCCCTCGCGATCGATGGGCGCGCCACGATAGCGGATCTGCACGCTGCCCCAGTCGGGCTGGCCGGTGACGGGACAGTTGGAGCGCAGCAGATCCGATACCAGCGTTTCTTCCACGGTGGAGGAGGCGGCGTCGGCCGTGAGGTAGTCGGCGCGCGGCGGACCGTAGTCGCTGATTTCCACGTCCAGGTCATCGATGGATTCGCCGGCCAGGTCGGTGGTGGCGTGTCCTTTCGCGCGCGGTTCGGTCAGCAGCACCTGCACGGGCGCGCCGGCCGCGGCGGAGAGATCGCGCAGCAGCGTGGCCAGCAGCGCATCGGTGCTGGCCACGCGTTCCTGCGAGAAGCCGTTGAGGTACAGCTTGAACGACTTCGATTCGATGATGTTGGGCGATTCGGCCGGCACGCGGAATTCGGCCAGCGCAGCCACGGGTTTGCCGCGCGCGTCCAGCCAGGACAGCTCGTACGCGTTCCAGATGTCGATGCCGTGGAACGGCAGCGGTTCGGCCACGCCGATCTCCTCGCGCTTGGCGCTGCGCGGGATCGGGAAAAGCAGGGCAGGGTCGTAGCGGTCGGCGTAAACGGTGGTCTTGCCGAGCGGGGAATGTTCAGGGGTGCTCATGCTGCCATTCTACCGCCCCCGGCTCCAGGGCACCGGCCGGGCCCGCCTGGACCATGACGATTGGCCCGGTTCACCCGACCGACCGGTTCCTATAGTGTCCGGTAGAGATGTTGGGGAGCTTGAGGAAATCGCCTGATGAAGAAACTCGTCCTGGCCGGCCGCGTCGCGGCGGGCCTGCTCGTGGCTGGCGCCGTGAACGCGCCCGTATTCGCCGACGGCACGGACGCCGCCTTCGATCCCCAGTCGCTGTTTGCACCGCTCTCCCTGCCGGATGCCGTCAACGCCTTCCGCGGAGGCGCGGGCAAGCCCGGTCCACTGTTCTGGCAGAACCGCGCGGACTATGCCATCCAGGCCGAGATCGATCCTGCGACGCATACGCTGCGTGGCGACGAGACGATGACCTATACCAACCGCAGCCCCGACACGCTCGACGTGCTGTGGGTGCAGCTGGATCAGAACGCGTATCGCCGTGACTCGCGTGGCGCGCTCGGCTCGCCCCGGCCGCGCAAGGAGTTCACCGACGGCTACCAGCTCGATGCGGTGGAAGTGGACGGCAAGCCAGTGCACTTCCTCGTCGACGACACGCGCCTGCGAGTGGATCTGCCGCAGGCACTGGCGGGCAACGGCAAGCAGCTGAAGCTGCGCATCCGCTACCACTACACCGTGCCCGGCACCTGGGGCGGACGCACTGCGGTGACGCCGACGAAGAACGGCGACATCTACGAAATCGCGCAGTGGTTCCCGCGCATGGCGGTGTACGACGACCTTCGCGGCTGGGACACGCTGCCGTACCTGGGCTCGGAGTTCTACCTGGAATACGGTGACATCGACTACGCCGTGACGGTGCCGTGGAACTACCTGGTCGCCGGCTCCGGCGCGCTCACCAATGCCAAGGACGTGCTCACCACCGCGCAGCAGCAGCGGCTCGCCCAGGCCGCGCAAAGCGACGCCACGGTGATGATCCGCACTCCGCAGGAAGTGAACGAGCCGTCCAGCCGTCCAAAACAGAGTGGCACGCTCACCTGGCGTTTCCACATGGACCACACGCGCGACGTGGCCTTTGCCGCATCGCCGGCCTTCGTGTGGGACGCCGCGCGCATCAACCTGCCCGAGGGCAAGCACTCGCTGGCCATGTCGGTGTATCCGGTGGAGGGCGTGGGCAAGGACCAGTGGAACCGTTCGACCGAGTACGTGAAGGGCGCGATCGAGCACTTCTCGTCCAAGTGGTACCCGTACCCCTGGCCGGCGGCGGTGAACCTCGGCGGTCACGGCGCGGGCATGGAATATCCGGGCATCGTGTTCGACGGCTACGACGACAAGGGCCCGATGCTGTTCTGGATCACCGCGCACGAGATCGGCCACACCTGGTTCCCGATGATCGTGGGCTCGGACGAACGCCGCCACGCGTTCATGGACGAAGGCTTCAACACCTTCATCGACGTGTACGCGTCCGATGCCTTCAACAAGGGCGAGTTCGCGCCCAAGCGCGACAGCGAATACGCGCCCAAAGGCGGCAATCCGGTCGACGAGATCCTGCCCCTACTGGCCGATGCCAATGCACCGACGATGATGGCGCCGGCCGATTCGGTGTCCGAGAAGTACCGCCACTCGGTGAGCTACTTCAAGGGTGCCCTGGGCTTGGTGCTGCTGCGCGAGCAGATCCTGGGGCCAGAGCGCTTCGATCCGGCCTTCCGCAAGTACATCGCCACCTGGGCGTATCACCATCCGTCGCCGTCGGATTTCTTTCGCTTCATGAGCAGCGAGGCAGGCGAGGATCTTTCGTGGTGGTGGCGCGGCTGGTACCTCAACAACTGGCAGCTCGACATGGGCGTGACGGCGGCCAGCTACGTGGACAACGATCCGTCCAAGGGCGCGGTGGTGACGCTGGGCAGCAGGCAGAAGCTGGTGATGCCGGCTACGCTGCGCATCGATTTCGCCGACGGCACGCATGAGGATGAACGCGTGCCGGTGGAAGCGTGGCGCCAGAGCGCGACGCCGAAGTTGGCGCTGCACACCAGCAAGCGCATCGCCAAGCTCACGCTCGATCCGGATCACAAGCTGCCCGATGCGGACCGCAGCAACAACAGCCTGGGCGTGCCGTAATAATCCACGTGCTGCGCGGGCATACCGCCGTGGCTCCCCCTCCGATAGGAGGCGGGCGCCAGCGTGGCTCACGTCGACAATGTTCGGGAAAACGTGCCCCAACCCTTCCAACAGCCACGCGAGATACGACAACGTGACGAGTCAGCCCATCATCGCCGGTTCCCTTCGCACCTTGTCCATCGCCACGGCACTCGCGCTGGGCCTGCTGGCGCCGGTTCATGCGGCCAGTTCCGATCCGGACCGCTGGCAGTCCGAAGCCAAGGCCGTCACGGTCACGCGCGACGACTGGGGCATCGCCCATGTGCACGGCAAGACCGATGCGGACGCCGTGTTCGGCATGGCCTATACGCAGGCCGAAGATGACTTCAATCGCGTCGAGACCAACTACCTCAATTCGCTGGGCTGGCTCGCGCAGGCGGAAGGCGAGCAGGCGATCTGGTCCGATTTGCGCCAGCAGCTGTGGATCGATCCCGTGGAGCTCAAGCGTCTCTACGCAAAGAGCCCGGGCTGGCTGAAAGACCTGATGAACGCCTGGGCCGATGGCCTCAACTACTATCTCGCCACGCATCAGAGTGTGCATCCGCGGGTGATCACGCACTTCGAGCCGTGGATGGCGCTGAGCTTCAGCGAAGGCAGCATCGGCGGCGACATCGAGCGCGTTTCGTTGAAGGACCTGCAGGCGTTCTACGGCAAGACGGACGACAAGGTCGCCTTCGTCGATACGCCGTCGAGCTGGGTCGAACCCACCGGTTCCAACGGCATCGCCATCGCGCCCAAGCTCACCACCGACGGCCATGCGCTGCTGCTCATCAACCCGCACACGTCGTTCTTCTTCCGCTCCGAGCTGCAGATGAGCAGCGATGCGGGGCTCGATGCCTACGGTGCGGTGACCTGGGGACAGTTCTTCATCTACCAGGGCTTCAACAAGCACATCGGCTGGATGCATACCTCCACCACCGCCGACGTGGTGGACGAATTCGCCGAGACGATTTCACGCGATGGCGGCAAGTTGAGCTACCGCTACGGCAAGGAGCTGCGCCCGGTTGCCACGCGCACCATCAGCGTGGCGTATCGCAAGGCGGATGGCTCCAGGGGGGAGCGCACGTTCACCACGTATGCGACGCATCATGGCCCCGTGGTGCGCGAGAAGGACGGCAAGTGGATCGCCACGGCGCTGATGAACAAGCCGATGGAGGCGCTGGAGCAGAGCTGGCTGCGTACCAAGGCGAATGACTTCGCTAGCTTCATGAAGATCGCCGAGCTCAAGGCCAATTCGTCCAACAACACCATCTTCGCGGACGACAAGGGCAACATCGCCTACCTGCATCCGCAGTTCATTCCCAAGCGCGACAACCGCTTCGATTACACCAAGCCTGTGGACGGCAGCGACCCGGCCACCGACTGGCAGGGCCTGCTGCCGCTCGATGCCGCACCGCACCTGCTCAATCCGGCCAACGGCTGGATCATGAACACCAACAATTGGCCGTATTCCGCCGCGGGTGCCTATAGCCCCAAGCGCGAAGCGTATCCGCGCTACATGGACAGCGTGGGCGAGAACCCACGCGGCATCCACGCCACCATGGTACTGAGCGACAAGCACGACTTCACGCTGGCGTCGCTCATCACGTCGGCATTCGATTCGTATCTTCCGGCCTTCGCGCGGCAGCTGCCAATTCTGGTGGCCGACTACGACAAGTTGCCATCGAACGATCCGCTGAAGAAGAAGCTCGCCGGTCCCATCGCCTTGTTGCGTGGCTGGGACTATCGCTGGGGCATCGCCTCGATGCCGACCTCGCTCGCGGTGTTCTGGGGCGACACGCTATGGGACAAGGTGGACAAGTCCGACGTGTCCGAAGGCTTGTCGGTCTACGACATCATGGCCGAGCGGGCCGGCCCGAAGGCGCGCCTCGACGCGCTTGCGGAAGCCGCCGACCGCCTGGAGAAGGATTTCGGCAGCTGGGGCGTGCCGTGGGGCGAGATCAATCGCTACCAGCGCGTCAACGGTGATATCGAACAGCCTTTCGATGACGGCAAGCCGAGCATCCCGGTGCCGTTCACCTCGTCGCGCTGGGGTTCGCTGGCCTCGTTCGGCGCGCACCGTTGGCCGGGCACGCGACGCTACTACGGCACCAGCGGCAACAGCTTTGTCGCGGTCGTGGAATTCGGCGACAAGGTGCGTGCCCGCGCGATCACCGCGGGCGGCGAAAGCGGGCACCCGTCGTCGCCGCATTTCAACGATGAAGCCGAACGCTACACCACGGGCAATCTGCGCCAGGTGTACTTCTGGCCGGAAGACATCAAGCAACACACGGAGCGCAGCTACCACCCCGGTGGCTGACGCCGGGCGGTGAAGGCGTTGCCGGCGCCCTCACCGCTCAACGGATCAGTGTCCGTGACCGTGCGTCTTGGTCTTGGTCAGGCCCTTGCCCTTGGCCTTGTCCTGGGCGACGTCGCTGACCGTCGAGCCGACCTTTTCGTCATCGGCCTTGGCGGTCTTGGTCAACGCGGACACGGTGTCGCCATGAACATCCTTGTCGGTACTCATGTTGCCGTGATCCGTGGGCATGTGTCCGCCGTGCGCCTGCGGCGCGGCAAACACGGGGGCGGCGACCATCAGGGCCAGGAGAGCTGTGTACTTGAGGGAATGCATGGCGAGCCTCTTCGATGAAGTTGCAGTGGTCCTCGTCACCTGGACGAGGAGTCCACCGTTGCACATCCATCTTTCGCGAAGCCTGCATTTGAGACCTGTCATCCGCATCGTTTGACAGGCTTTCAGCTCGCGTTGAGCTTGGTTCATTCAGAAGGCCAAACGACAGCTGACTGGGCAGCGCCAGGGACGGCTACGGGCACATCAACGGAATCGACACCCGTACGCGCAAGCCCTGCCCGCGCGGCGCATCCAGCAACTCGATCGAGGCCCGGTGCAGGCTGGCCGCACGCGCCACGATGGACAAGCCCAGGCCATAGCCTTCGCCGCGACTACCGTCCTCACGATGGAATCGCGCGAACACCGCGTGTCTCCGCTCCACGGGGATGCCGGGTCCATTGTCGATCACTTCCAGCGTCGCCTCCTGGCGGCTCTGCGTGATGGCGAGCTGGATGCGTCCACCGCGCGGCACATAGCGCAGCGAGTTTTCGAGCAGGTTGCGCAGCAGCGCGACGAGCGCGGGCTCGTAGCCTTGCACCAGCACGGCATCGCTGCGTTCGCCGCACGCCAGTTCCACGCCGCGGTCCCGGATCACGGGGGCAAATTCATCCACGACGCGGTCGGCGACATCGAGCAGATCGACCAGCGCGGGACGGCTCGACGCGGCGCCGACCTCCAGTTTGGCCAGCGACAGCAACTGCTCGATGCGATGAGCGAGTGCGGCGGCGCTGCCGTGCGCGCCGGCCATGCTGTCCTGGATCTCGTCGAGGTCGATGGTCTCCATCGCGCTTTCGAGATTGAGCATGATCGACGCGAGCGGCGTGCGCAGTTCGTGCGCCACGTCGGCGCTGAAACGTCGCTCGCGCTCCAGCGCATCTTCCTGGCGCGCAAGCTGTTCGTTGAGCGCCGCCAGCACCGGACGCAACTCGCGTGGCGCGTCGGGCAGCACGATGCGTTCGCGACTGCCGGGTTCGCGCAACGACAGGGCCGTGGTCAGCGTGGCGAGCGGACGAAGGCCGCGGGCCACGGCCCAGCCGACCAGCAGCGCGAGCACGGGAAGGCCGAGCAGAAAAGGCAAGCCGTGCTCCAGCCAAAGCGCGTGCACTATTTCCTCGCGACTGTCATAGCGATCGGCGACGCGAATGACGTATTGGCTGGCGGGGTCGACATAGTTGAAGGCGCGCCAGACGTGATGCTGCTTCTTCAGGTCGTGGTAGGCCGAATGGTCGTCCGGCGTGGCGGGCAACGTCATCAGGTTCGCGGTGCCAAGCACCAGCCTTCCCTGCCTGTCGAAGACCTGGAAACCCACGACCGACTCGTTGGTGACCACGTCGCCCGTGGCGCGCACCTCACTACGCTTGCGCACCGGTACGAGGATGCCTTCATGGCCGACGAAGGTCTCGACACCGGCCTGCTGGATGATCGCGGCGATGGTGTGCGCTGCTTCGGCCAGGCGGGCATCGGAAAGCTGCGCCATCTCGGCGCTGGTGCGGCGAAAGCTGAAAGCAGCCAGCGGCAACAGGAACAGCAGCAGCAGCGCGAGGATCATCCATCGCAGCCGCGCGCGCAGGCTGTCGTGGTTCATTGCGGGTCCCGTGGAATCATGTAGCCGTAGGCGCGCACGTTCTGGATGGCGTCGAAGCTGAGCTTGCGCCGCAGCTGGTGCACCAGCACGTCGAGCGCACCATCGGTCACCACTTTGTCGCCGCCGTAGAGCGAGTTTTCCAGGGTATCCCGGCGAACCAGCCGCCCGGCGCGCTCCATCAAGGTCTGCAGCAGGGTAAGTTCCTTGCGGGTGAGGTCGATCTTCTTGCCATGGAAAGTGACTTCCAGCGTGGCGAGGTCCAGGCACAGCGCACCCGCCTCGATGCGGTTGACCGCCAGGCCCTGCATGCGCCGCGTGAGCGAACGGATACGCGCGGCGAGTTCGTCGAGATGGAAGGGCTTGGTGAGGTAATCGTCCGCGCCGGCATCAAGGCCATGGATGCGTGCCTGCACGGCATCGCGTGCGGTGAGTATCAGCACGGGCGTGCGGACGTGGCTTTCGCGCGCGTCCAGCAGGATGTCCAGGCCGTCCTTGCCGGGCAGGCCAAGGTCGAGCAGCACGAGGTCGGCGATCTCGTCCTTCATCGCCGCCACGGCGTCGGTGCCGTCGGTAAGCCAGGTCACCTTGTACGAGAGTCGTTCCAGCGCGCGCTGGATCGCAGCGCCCAGCTGCAGGTCGTCTTCCACCAGGATGATGTGCACGTGGCTCCCCTCGACAACGAAAGCCCGCACGGAAGGCGCGGGCGCGTCGGTCGATTGTCTTGCCGTTTTGTTACGGTCCGGGGTACGGCGATTCAGGTGCTCATCCGTGAGCGGGGTTCCTCCTGATCGTGATCGTCAGTGACCGGCGAGGCCGGCGGCCTTCAGTTCCGCGCGCGCTTCCGCAAGATCATGCTGCAGCGCCGGCGAGGCGAGCATGTCGTTGGCCAACGCCTGGCCGAATTCACGGCCTGCATAGATGTCCTGCAGGGTGTGCACGCCCTTCACCACGCGGCGCCAACCGATGTCGCGCGATTCCTGCATGAGCGCGTCGGCGTCCTGCGGAAACAGTTGGACGAGCAGGATCGCATCCACCGTGGCCCGGCTGGAGTGGCCGCTGGGGTAGCCATAACTCTTCCTGGCCGCCTTCGCCGGATCCAGCGCGCAGGCCGAGGCCGGCGGACAGGGGCGGGGACGCTTCCAGTGGTTCTTGGAGAGGTCCACCGCTTCCTTGGTCTCGTGCTCGGCTTCCTTGAATAGCGCCGCCACGCGGGGCAGCTTGTCGGCGCGAAAGCCCGGTCCGATCACCTCGGCAAAGTCGAACACATCGAACTTCTCTTCCTGCTGCGCGCGGGTGAAATCCGCCGCCGAACGCGCGGCGAAGGCGTGGTCGGCGGTGGCGTAGTCGGCCAGGTCTTCCGCGCTGCCCGGCGCGCTCGGCGCGGGCAGGGCGGCCATGGCCTGGCTCACCTGGGTGTCGCTGAGGTAGCTGTTGCCTGCATGCGCGAAGGCCGGCGCCGCCAACAGCAGCGCAACGAAGGCGTGCTTCATCATGGTCATCGCATCCTTCGCTCAGAGCGCCAGCGACACGGAGGCGAACCAGCTGCGCCCCGGCAGCACGTAGTACGAGCCCACGTTGCCGCTCACCGAGTTGATCACCAGGTTGTGCGCGTCGAACAGATTGTCCACCTGCAGGCGGATCTTGTAGCTCTTGATCACCGAACCCGTGAGGTTCTGGCCGTAGCCCAGGCTCATCGCCGCCTGCCAGTAGCCGCCCGTGCCGATGGTGGACGTCACCGACGAAGCGACATCGGGGTTGAAGCTGGAGTTGTAGGCCTTCTGGCTGCCCGAGTACTTGTCGTACAGCGAGGCGAAGAAGCCGTTCTGTTCGTACAGCACGCCGACGGCCGCGGTGCGGTTGGGCACGTTGGGCATGTCGAGGTTGGAGCCCTTGAAGTAGGCGTCCTGCAGCGAGCCATTGGCGAACACGCTGGTGCCGGCGCCGACGTAGTAGGTGGCCTGTCCTTCGATGCCCTTGATGTAGGCGCCGCGAGCGAGGTAGTACACCGCTTCGGTCGTGCCCGGCACGGTGGTGGAGAACTGGTAGTTCTTGTAGTTGATGAAATAGACGTCGGCATCCGCATTGAAGCGGTCGGTCTTGTAGACCGTGCCGAACTGGTAGTTCATCGTCTCCGAGGGGCTGGTGTTGTTGACCGTGGGGTCGGGCACGTAGAACTGGTTGAGATTCGGCGTGAGGAAACCCTGCGCGACGGTGCCGTAGATGCTCCAGTCCTCGCGCAGCAGGTAATTGGCGGTGAGGTAGCCCAGCGTCTTGTCCCAGCTCTGGTTGTAGTTGAGCGGGGTCTTGGTGGTCTGGTTGATCGGCGCCTGGATATCGCGGCTCACGTTGAAGTACTTCACGCCCGGGGTAATGCTGAGGCCGTCCGTGGCGTACCACTGGTACTCCGCGTACAGCTGGCCGGTGTGCAGCTGGTCTTTCATCGTGTACTTGTACGGGCCGCTGTACACGCCCTTGCTGTTGAAGGTGCCGAAGGTGGACGCGCCCGGCTTCACGTCGATCGCGCCGTCGCGGCCATAGTCGATGGCCACGCTGCTGCGGCTGTTGTTGGTGTACTCGTACCAGCCGCCGGTGCTGAACTGGCCGTGGTCGTCGGCGTAAACCACCTGCAGCGTATCGCCCCACGCACGGTAGTTGTTGATCTTCACGTAGCCGCCCATGTTGGTGGGCGAGGCCTTGGTGCCCACGTACGGGCTCTCGTGACTGGTGTTGTCGTACGCGTAGGTATAGACCTTGTTGTCCAGCGACCAGTTGTCCGACAGCGCACTGCGCACACCCAGGTATTCGAGGTCGGTCTGCTTGGTCTGGTAGTTGTAGCAGGCGCAGTTGACGCTGCTGCGGTCTTCGTTGAGGCCGAAGTTGCGGCCGAGCTGGTCGATCTGCTGCAGCGTCAGCGAGCTGAGGTTCGGATTGTTGAAACGAATGGTGTTGTAGTTGCTGAGGAAGCTGATCTCCGTGCTCTCGCCGATCGGCTGCACGTACTTGATGTAGCCCGTCTTGCGCGACATGTCGCCGTTCGTCTTGGCGGTGTCGGTATCCATGTACTGCGCGCTGGCGATGAACTTGCCGCCGCCCAGGTCATCGAGCTTGCCCGAGTTCACTTCAAGGTGCGTGAGCGAGGTGCTGTAGCTGCCGAAGCTTTGCGTGGGAATGAACGAGAACGTGTCGGTGGGGTCTTTCGAGCTCAGCGCCACGGTGCCGCCGAAGGTCGCCTGGCCGAGGGTGCTTGCGCTGCCCGGGCCGCGGTCGATCAGAACCTGGCCGAGCATCTTCGCCGGGAAGTAGCTGCTGGTGTGGTGGCTGAAGTCGTTGGTGTCACCGAACGGGATGCCGTCGTAGGTGACGTTGTACTGGTTGTCGTTGAAGCCGCGCAGCGTCATCTGCTTGGACTCGCCAAGGCCCGGGCCCGCGGGGCTCACATTGGTCACGCCCGGCGCGATCGCGGCGATGGTGGCGTAGTCGGCGGTGGGCGACACGTGGTTGCTGATCCAGTCCAGGCCGATGATCGACTGCGGCTGGGTGATGGTCAGGTCGGCCTGCGTAGGTGCCTGGAGGATGGCCGAGCCGGTGGTGTTGGCCTTCACCTCCACCTCTTCCAGCTGCTTGGGTGCCTTCAGCACCGCCGCATTGGCGGCTGCGGCGTCGGCCGTGTTGTCGTCGGCCAGCGCCGGCAGGCTCAGGCAAAGGCCGGCAAGCATGGCCAAGCCCAGCGGCGCGCGCCACTGGCGGATACCACGGGTAATCGGACGCAGCGCGGGAAGCGACGCGATTTCGCGCCGGCGGGACAGGATGGTCATGGCGGCCTGGACGGTGGCTGGAATCAGCGCACTAGCGTGGTTTGGCCATTTGACAGTTTTGTTGCACGACGGTGATGCGCGCAGACCAATGACTTAGCGTTGTCTTAGACGACCCCGAATCCTCTGCAGGAGCGCCGTGCGCGATGGGAGTTTGGACGGTTCAAACGTGACAACCATAGTCCGGCGACCATTGCGCACTGCGTGCGCTCCTGCAGAGTCGCGGCGAGGTTTACCTGGCGGGCTGGGCGAGGGGCTTGCCCTTGTCCACGATCCAGGTCGACAGCGCCGCACCGCCTTCGCTGCCCGGTGCGGCGGCCAGGCTGTGCACGGCGCCACGTTCGTTGAAGAAATGGTCGCCGGCCTTGAGCAGCTGGTCGGGCTTGCCGCGCGTCTTGAGTACGAGGTTGCCGCGCAGCACGTAACCTGACTCGTCACCCTCGTGAGAATGCCAGCCTATGACCGCGCCCGCTGGCAACTCGGCCGTACCAATCACGATTTCCTTGCCGGGCACGCCGCTCTGGTCGTGCGTGTCGAGCACCGTTCGCTTGGCCTGCGGCGCTGCGGAGGGAGCGTCCTGCGCGCCGGCACTGCCCATCACCAGCATGGCTGCGGTCATGGCAGACACAAGCGTGCGATAGCGCATCACGCCGCTCCCGAGGCTGAACTGATGCCCGATGTTGCGCGTCGATGCGTTAGCACGGTGCGAACGGAAAGCGCGGCGTGTGCATCGCGTTGGCTTACCATGGCATGCCCCCTTCCCATGCTCCCCGGCCATGAACGAAACGCCATCTCCCGTACGCGTGGCTCTGATCGGCTACGGCTACGCCGGCAAAACCTTCCATGCACCATTGATCCGCAGCGTGCCCGGACTCGAACTCGCCGTGGTCGTATCGCGTGATGCTGGCAAGGTAGCTGCGGACATGTCGGGCGTCGACGTGGTCGGCACGCCGCACGACGTGATGACGAATCCCGACATCGACCTGGTGGTGATCGCCTCGCCCAACGACACGCACGCGCCGCTGGCACGCGCGGCACTGCAGGCCGGCAAGCACGTGGTGGTCGACAAGCCCTTCGCCATCGACCTCGCGCAGGCGCGCGAACTGGCCGCGCTCGCGGCAGCGCAGGATCGCGTGTTGTCGGTGTTCCAGAACCGCCGGTGGGACAGCGATTTTCTGGGCGTATGCCAGGCCATGGCCGACGGCGTGCTCGGCGAAGTGCGGCACTTCGAGTCGCACATCGATCGCTATCGCCCCGAAGTGCGTGCGCGATGGCGCGAGCAGCAGGGGCCGGGCAGCGGCATCTGGTATGACCTGGGCCCGCATCTGATCGACCAGGCATTGCTGCTGTTTGGCGTGCCCGAGCGCGTAATGGCCAGCCTGGCTGTGCTCCGTGATGGCGGCGAGGTGGCGGACTGGGCGCATGTCGTGCTCGAGTACGGCGCACGTCGCGTCATCCTGCACGCCAGCATGCTGGTGGCGGGTGGCAGCCCTCGTTTCACGCTTCATGGCACGCGCGCAAGCCTGGTGAAGACGCGCGCCGATCGCCAGGAGGCGCAGATGCTGGCGGGCGTGCTGCCGGGCAGCGACGCCTGGGGCGACGATCCCGACGACATGCTGCTTTACGACGCCGCGGGCGAAGCCACGCGCCTGCCGACGCCCGTCGGCGACCAGCGACGCTATTACGCCGCGTTGCGCGACGCGGTGACAGGCTACGGCGGTAATCCTGTCACGCCGTTGCAGGCGGTAACGGTCATGGCGGTGCTCGAAGCCGCCATCGAGTCGGCAGCCAGTGGTCGCGCGGTGGACCTGGCGCTCTCAAGGGAAGAACGCGCCGCGTGGGACGCCGGTGCTAGTGCACATAGTTAAACGCCACGGCGGGCGTGATGGTGGTCGGGCTGTTGTGCCCGCCGGTAAATACGCGCACGCCGGCAAGCATGCCGATCCGGCTGCTCCAGTTGTATTCAATGGCGGGCGCGAAGCCAAAGCTCGCGCTGGAACGCGTGCGGTAAGCGACAGGCATGATCCCGCCCTCTACGACAGTCGTGCCTTGCACCCGTGTTCCCTGCGAGCGGCGATAGGCGAGGTCGAAGGCCAGCACCCAACGCTGGGTCATGCTGTATTCCCATGCGGCATTGACCAGCACGGCGGCGCCCGGCTTCGCATGGCCATGGAAGCCGCGCGGTGTGCCATACACACTCTCGTCGTCCACGCTCGTGCGTTGCGAGAACGAGCCGCCCACGTTGAAGCGCATGCGCAGAATGCGCCCGTTCGGCATCCAGAAATAGGTTTGCGTGTTGAGCTGCACCGTCGTGCTGTAGGCACCGCTGCCCGTCGCGTCGGCCAGCGGGTGGTTCAACCGGTCGTAGCGGCCCGTGGGCAGCGTTTCCTGCACCATCAGCGCCATGGCGGGCATGGCGCTGTCTTCATGGAATGACGTGAGGCTGTATTGTGCCAGCACGCTGACGTCGCCTGTGCCCACGCCCTGGCTGTCTGGGCCTTCCGATACGCGGTTATAGCTGAAGGTGGGAATGAGGCCGGCCATCAGGCGATCGGTGATGCCGTATTCCATGTAGGTCAGCGAGCCGAAGCTGTCCACCCGCGACGAGCGCACGTCATAGACGTAGGGTTCGATCAAATAGTGGCCCTTGGGCAACGCTGCGGCGGAGTTGGCCATCATGGGGCCGGTCCACCACGCCTCTGCAAGCGGCTGGCGATCGTTGTCCGTCACCCATGCCGTCTCGGCCATGGCAGGCGTGGAGAGTGCAAGCGTCAGCCATGACATCACGCAGGACATGACCAGCCACCGCGTCGCCGTCATCGTGGCTCGGCCCTGATGCCCGGCGACCGCTCGCCGAGCAGCGACGACATGAGCCGGCGCCACGCGGGCTGCTTGGCGCTATGCCCGGCAACGACGTGTGCCGGCGTGCACAGGCCATTGCGTGTCGTCAGCTCCACCGGACGAGCGCGACCCGAGGCGCGCAAGCCGCGTGGCAACAACAAAGCCACCGGCCCGTCGCCCATGCCCGCGTAGGATGCATGCGGGGCCGAAACATCGGCGGCATTGTCGATGTCTTTGAACAGGCCGTTTGCTTCCGACACGGTCAACATGTCGCTGCCCATCGTGTCGTAGCGGCCGTCGGAGAGTGCTTCGGCGGCGATGCGCGCGAGATGCGCAAGCACCGACTGCATGGGGCCGCAACCCAGGCTGATCCGACGTACGCCAAGTTCGCGCAGTTGCGTCGCGGCGGGCGCGCCCGCATAGCCGGCATAGACGTTCAACGGCACCGGCAGTTGGCCGGCAACGCGAGCGATCTCCTCCGCATCGCTCAAGCCAGGTACGAAGATGCCGTCCGCGCCCGCATCGATGTACGCACGTGCTCGCTTCAACGTTTCCTCGTAGCGTGTTTCCATCGGCACGTCGGCCACATAGGTATCGATGCGGGCGTTGATGAAAAGGGGAATGTCATGGTGTTGCGCCACCGTACGGGCGCAGGCGATGCGCTCGGCCAGTTCGCCGGGGGGCGACAGCGTCCGCGTGCCGGGCTGGGTGCCATCCTCGATGTTGATGCCGACGACGCCCAGCTGCAGCAAGGCGCCCACCAGTCCGCCCGTGTCCTTCGCATCACGCCCATAGCCGCGCTCGATGTCCACGCTGACGGGCACCGCCACGCTTCGGCAGATGCGCGCGCACATGGCCAGGAGATCCTGCACGCTCATGCGCTCGCCATCGGGCTGGCCCAGCGACCATGCCATGCCGGCGCTGGTGGTCGCGATGGCCTGGGCACCCGCGTTTTCGATGATGCGCGCGCTGGCCGCATCCCACGCGTTGGGCAGCATGAGCGGTGCCGGCCCGGCATGCAGCTGGTGGAAACGATGTGCCCGGAGGCGCTGTTCGCGATTCATGGTCATGGCCTGCAAGGTCTGCGCCTACGGTTCGTGGCCAGGCAAGCAGACCATTCCGGGCTAAGGCGCGCTGTCAGAATCTTTAGTCATCGCCATCCGGCACGGGCCGGCGACCGCGCGGCTTGCTAAGCTTTCGGCCGTTCCTTGCCGGCGAACCCGCGCACGTCATGTCGAGCCTGACTTCCAAAGTGCTGTTGTCGACGGAATCGTTGACCTTGCGCAACGTGCAGTGCTCGGGCACGTGCCGTCATCGCAGCGCGGAAGAATGTGCCTCGTCGACACAGCTGGTGTTTCCCTATCGCGGTGTCTACCTGCGCCATCTGGGCAAGACCCAGGCCGTGGCCGACGCCAACCACGTGCTGTTCTTCAATGCACAAGAGGGATATCAGGTCAGTCATCCGCTCGATGGCGGCGACGCCTGCCTTTCGCTGGATCTGAACGAGACACTGCTGGCCGAACTGGCGCCGAAGTCGATGCTGCAGGCGGGCGGCGGTGTGGCGTTCCGCGGACAATCATTGCGTATCGATGCACGCGCGCAGGCCTTGGTGGCGCTGCTGCGCCATAGCCTGGACAACGGCAGCATCGAACCGCTCGAAGCGGAAGCCTTGCTGCTTACCCTGGTTTGTCGCAGCCTCGGCCCGCGCACGTCGCGCGAGCCAGCGTCGACCCATGCGCGCCAGCGGCTCGCCGATCGCGTGAAAGTGCTGTTGGCCAGCGATCTTTCGAGGCGCTGGACGCTGGCCGAGATCGGCGAGGAGATCGGCAGTTCGCCGGTCTACCTCACCCAGGTGTTCCGACAGGTGGAAGGCGTGCCGCTGTACCGATACCAGCTGCAGCTGCGGCTGGCGCGCGCCCTGGACCTCATGGGCGAGTACGACGATCTTTCAGCGCTGGCGGCAGAGCTCGGTTTTTCCAGCCACAGCCATTTCGCCAATGCGTTCCGCCAGGCCTATGGCCGTTCGCCGACCGAGTTCCGCCGCTCGGCCAGGGTATGAACGACTAAAGAATTCGACAGCATTCAGCGGCGCCGGATGGTCTCCTGAGCCTGCCCACCGACGGGCGATTTCAGGAGAGTGTCATGAGCGAGAAGACCTGCGCCGCGTGCGATTACCCGCTGGACCAGAACGCCATCAAGGTGACCATCGGCAACCGCGTGGTCGAAGTGTGCTGCGAGGAGTGCGCGCAGAAGTTGCGCGAGGCCAGCGTCAAGGCCAGCGCATGAGGCCGGGCCGGTGCCTGTTCGTGGCGATCGTCATGCTGGCTGCCGGCCCATTCGCATCCGGCGCCGAGCCAGCTCCCTTGACGCCGGATGCCCTCGCAGGCCAGGTGCAGGCGCTCCTGCATGACCGATACGGCGACACGGTCGTGGTGGATCGCGTAATCGGCATCGAGCAACGCATCGGTGCCTATCGTGCCGCGCGCAGTCGCGCCGCACTGGTCGAGCGTCTCAACGCCGACCTGCGCGTGGCGACCGGCGACGCTCGCGTGCGGCTGTGCGAGGGTCAGCCTCCGTCAGGCATGGATCTCGAAACGTATCCACTCGCCACGGGATTGCATCTGGTCATTCCTGCCATGCCACATTGAGAGGGCCGAAGGCTCGCCATCCAGCGTGACGATCGAGTTATCGATGACCCAATGGCGAGCATCGCGTGGCGCGTTCACCGTTACAAAAATTCCTATCCATGCATGCGCACTGCTGTTGGTCGTTTCCTCCATACTGTCGCCGTCAGGTCGCTAGGGGGAACGCACCGTGGCCACGTCAACGCCTTCGTCCGAGTACGCTTGGCCGCCCGCTGTCGTGGGCTTCGACATGCCGTCACCTGCGGTCGCGGCCCAGGAGGAGGCGACTCCTGTCATGGTCGCTTTCTTCAGCGGGCGGCCGGACCATTACTGGATCGAAGCGTTTGCCACCGAGGTGCGCGAGTTCAAGTCGCAACACGCATTGGCCGACGTTCGCATCGACTCACGCGGCCTGGTGGTGACAGGCGCGGCATCGCAGCTGAGAAGCCTGACGGGCCAACTGCGCGACTTCGTGCACCGCGTGTCGCGCATCAGCCTGCAGCGCCGCGTGCTGGAGCGCACTCGCCGAAAGGACGTGTCGACGTCGGCCACTGCAGAGAACGATGCAGCCGCACGCGATGTCGATCTCGTCGCCCGGTTGCCGATGGTCGCCTCGATCCTCGAAGCCGTCACCCGCGAGACGGGCATGCGTTTTGCCACGGTGGCTCGGGTTTCCGAAACCCGTTGGACGGCGTGTGCGGTGCACGACACGATCAACTTCGGCTTGCGCGCCGGCCAGGACCTCGTGCTGGAAACCACCATCTGCAACGAGATCCGCGAACACGGCCGTACCGTGGTGTTCGACCACGCCAGCACGCATCCATTGTTCTCGAAGCACCCGACGCCCGCGTTGTACGGCTTCGAAAGCTACCTGTCCGTGCCGATCTACCGCGCGAGCGGACGTTTCTTCGGCACGCTGTGCGCCGTGGATCCGGAGCCGAGGACCATCGACAAGGCCACCATGGAAGTCTTCGAGTCCTTTGCCCGCGCCTTGGGCGAGGCCATCGACGTCGTCATGCCGGAGCCTTAGCAAGCGTTTGCCACCTGGCTTGCCGCATGGCATACCATCGCTCTCCGCGCAGGCGCCGGGCTGACACAGGAGCGACGATGGCTGGCGATCGAACGCATTCCGCCTTCCACGATGTCCATGCGACACCCGAGGCGGTGTACCGCGCCTTTCTCAGTCGCGACGCCATGTCGAGCTGGCTGCCGCCAACGGGAGCCACGGGTGTTTTCGACGTATTCGAACCGCATGCGGATGGCCGCTTCCGCCTGACGCTCACCTTCGACAGCGCCAAGGGCAAGTCGTCGGAACATACCGATGTGGTGAAGGGCCGGTTCGCCGAATGGTTGCCCCACCGGCGCATCGTCATGATCGTGGAGTTCGATTCGGACGAT
This sequence comes from Dyella jiangningensis, assembly GCA_000632805.1. Classification (GTDB taxonomy): domain Bacteria; phylum Pseudomonadota; class Gammaproteobacteria; order Xanthomonadales; family Rhodanobacteraceae; genus Dyella; species Dyella jiangningensis. The sequence goes on from CP007444.1 coordinate 4,724,061, forward strand.
GCCGCCTTCTCGGGCAGCATGACCATGACATGGGAACTGCAGGCGACGTCGACGGGCACGCGGGTGACGACGCTTGCCGAGCACGTGCCCGCCGGCATCAGCCAGGCCGATCACGAAACCGGCATGCGATCGAGCCTGGCCAATCTGGCGGCCTACGTCGAGAAGCACCCCTAACGCCGCCCATGCGCGCTGCATCGACATAAGGGTCAAAGCGTTCGGACGGCCAGACGCTGGTGCTTACTCGATGGCCTCGACGCCTTGCTGTCTCAGTTCTTCCACACGATCACGCATCTCCTTCAGCCGCTCCGCCGGGTGTCCGATCCACGCCATCACCTCGCCCACGATGCGGAGCGGTTCGCGCGATCGATAGGACAAGGTGGGTTTCCTGGAAACTTCTTGTCGGTGAGGTTGGGATCGTCTTCGATGGGGCCGGTGGGTTCCACGATGTAGATCCTGCCGCGCGCCGTACCTGCGGCGAGTTCAGCGCCCCAGGTGGCCGCGTCCAGCGTGGCGCTGAGGTAGACAAACGCCGCCCGCTTCCGCTTGCCGTAATTGGAGGCATAACCCGGTGCGATCAGGTCGCCGACGCGCAGGTCGGCCTTGGTGCCGTGATAGTACGTGGGTGCATCAGCCATGGTTCACTCCGAGACCTGTCATGGCGACAGGCCGGCGATGCTGGCGCAGGGGTGGGGCCTTTCGGCAAGTACCCCGGTGTTGTATACAGTGAGGTGGGGGCGCATGGCGCCCTTTTTTTGTGCCCGGCTGGCTCGTTCCCGCGTGCTGGTGGTGTCGGCCACCGCGGGTTCGCGGGCGATCGCTTACGTTCCCCATCGCCACGCCTTGCCAAGGCGTTCGCTCAGGAAATCCACCAGCGCGCGAACGCGCGGCGGCAGGTGGCGATGGCTGGGATAAAGCGCATGAAGCGGCGCGGCCGAGATGGCGAAGTCCGGAAGCACACGCGTCAGCCGTCCCTGCGCGAGATCGTCGCCGACGTCCCAGATCGATTTGCGCGCGATGCCGGCGCCCTCCAGGGCAAGCGCGTGCGCGGCGCCGCCATCGTTCGTGCTGAAGGCGGCGGTGACCTGCACGGAGAGCGGTTCTTCGCCATCGAACCGCCAAACCGCGCGCCGCTGGTCGCCGATGAGGATGCATTGGTGGTGGACCAGCTCGGCGGGGTGCGTCGGCGCGCCGAATTGCTTCAAGTAAGCCGCGGACGCGCAGAGCACGCGGAAATTCGGCGCGAGCGGACGCGCCACCAGCGATGAATCCTCCAGGCTGCCGAAACGGATGGCGAGATCCACGCCGGCATCGAGCAGGTCGACCACTGCGTCGGTCATCAACAGCTGCACCGTCACTTGCGGGTGCAACCGCCGGAACGCAGCCACGGCCGGCGCGATCCATTGGCGGCCGAGTTCGCCGGGAGCGGTCAGCCGGATCGTGCCGCTGATCGTGCCTACGCGTCCGGACACCACGGCCTCGGCCTGTTCGACCGCGGCGATGATCCGTAGCACTTCGGCATGAAAGACCTCGCCTTCCTCCGTGAGCACCTGCCGGCGCGTCGTGCGCTGGAGCAGGCGTATGCCCAGTTCCTTTTCCAGCTGGGCCAGGCGCTTGCTGACCACCGTCAGCGACAGGTCCATCTCGCGCGCCGCGGCCGACAGGCTGCCGGCGGCCACCACGTTCGCGAAGGTTCGAAGACCGGGCAGGTTATCGATCATTGGGTTATTGTGGAACAAAAAGAAAGAATGATTCCGCCATTTGAGGGTATTTCGCGCCATTCTGGCAAGTGATCATGCTTCCCAAGCCGGCCAAGCGGCCGGTACCGGACCTACCGAGGAAGCACCCATGAACGCCGCCGCCGAAAGCCCGACCCGTCCCCTGTTCCGCTCGTTTGCCGTGCTGCTGTTGGCACTCGGCGCCGCTACGCCCGCTTTTGCAGGCACCGAAGCCCTGGTGCAGCCGCAGGTGTTGGTGGCGGACCACAGCCTGCCGCGGCAGACGCTGGACGAAGAGATCCTCGCCGCCCGCCGCTACGACACGTTCTGGAATACAGGTGACGAAGCCATGGCGCGCGCTGCGCTGGCGCCGACGTTCTTCGACAACACCTTGCCGCATGGCCGGCCGCAGGGCGTCGAGGGGGTGCTGAAGGCATCGAAGGCTTTCCGCGCGGCCGTGCCCGATCTTCGCAGCGAAGTGACGCAGATGATCGTGGCCGGTGACCGTGTGGTGACGCATTTGCACTTCACGGGTCACTTCACCGGCACGTTCAACGGCATCAAAGGCCAGGGCCAGCCGATCGACTTCATCGCGACCGACATCTATCGCGTGGCCAACGGGCGCATCGCCGAAGACTGGCATCTGGAAGACAACCTGACTTTCCTGCAGCAAGCCGGCCTGGTGAAGTTAGGGGGACGGTCATGAGCACTGAAAACACTGGCGCATCGACGGACGTGCACAGCAGCCGACGCAAGTTTCTAGTGCAGGCCGGCGCAGCCGCAGGCGGCATGGCTGCGATGGCCCTCACTGCACAGGCGAAAACGGCGGTGGCCGCGCGCATGCCGAGCGCGACGCCTACGGCGGAGGGAAGCTTCTGGTCAGGCGACACCCGACTGGCAATCTCCATTTCCATGCAATTCGAAGCGGGCGGCCAACCACCCAAGGGCACCGACAGTCCGTTTCCCAAGGTGGACTTTCCCGCGAGCGTGCCTTCCGATCCGGCCACCAATACCTGGTTTGCGTACGGCTACCGCGAAGGGATTCCGCGCATGCTGGATCTGTGGGATCGCCATGGCGTGAAGGTCACCTCCCACATGATCGGCGAGGCAGCGAAACGCCATCCGGAACTCGCGCGGGAAATCGTGGCGCGGGGCCATGAGGCGGCAGCGCACGGTCCGCAATGGCGTTCGCAGTACGCGATGACGCGCGAGGAAGAGAAGCAGTTCATCGCCGAAGGCGTGCGCATGGTGGAAGAAGTCACCGGCCAGCGACCCACGGGCTACAACGCCAACTGGCTGCGCCGCGGCCCCCACACGCTGTCGTTGCTGCAGGAGCTCGGCTTCCTCTATCACATCGACGACCTGAGCCGCGACGAGCCCTTCGTCGAGCAGGTCAACGGCAAGGATTTCGTGGTGGTGCCGTACACCTTGCGCAACAACGACATCCTGTTGATCGAAGGACGCAACTACTCGCCGGATCAGTTTCTCGGGCAGATCAAGCGCGATTTCGACGAGCTTTACCGCGAGGCCGGCACGCGCCGCCGCATGATGTCCATCAGCGCGCACGATCGCATCAGTGGATCGCCGCAGATGGTCAGCGTGTGGGACGAATTCATTCGCTACGTCAAGGCCAGGCCGGGCGTTGCGTTCATGCGCAAGGACGAGATCGCGAGCTTCGCACTGAAGAGCCCGCAGACGCTGCGCGAAGGCGAAACCATCTGAGGCCACGCGATTGCGTGTGCCCGTCACCCATCGAGCATCCACCATGACATCGCTTGCAAACCAATCCATATTGATCGTTGGCGGCAGCTCTGGCATCGGCGCCGCCACCGCCAGGGCATTTGCCGCGCTTGGCGCCGAGGTGACGATCGCCTCGCGCAACCCGCAAAAGTTGGAAGAGGCCGCCGCGACGATGGGCACGGGAGTAAGAACGGCCGTGTTGGACATCACCAGCGATGACGCCGTCGACGCATTTTTCGCGGGTGCGCCCGCGTTCGACCACGTCGTCATTTCCGCCGCCCAGACGCCTACGGGTCCGGTGCGTGGACTTGAACGGGAAGACGCCTACGCCGCGATGAGCAGCAAGTTCTGGGGCGCCTATCGGGTAGCCCGCGCCGTACGCATCAAGGAGGGCGGTTCGCTCACGTTCGTGAGCGGCTTTCTCAGCGTTCGTCCCAGCAAGAGCTCGGTGTTGCAGGGCGCCATCAATGCAGCGCTCGAAGCGCTGGCGAGAGGGCTCGCACTCGAGCTGTCGCCGGTGCGCGTGAACACGGTGTCGCCCGGTTTGATTGCCACACCGCTCTGGTCGAAGCTGGAAGACGAGGCGCGAGAGGCGATGTACGAGGGCGCGGCGGCGCGCCTCCCCGCCGGCCGGGTGGGTCAGCCTGAAGACGTTGCCAATGCGGCGCTGTACCTGGCCACCACGCGCTATGCCACCGGTTCGACCGTGCTGGTCGACGGCGGTGGCGCCATCGCCTGATCGATGCGGCCATCGCGATGAAGCTCGATCACGTCACCATCGTCACGCATGATCTCGAGCGGGCTCGTCGCTTCTTCGTGGACGTTGTCGAACTGCGCGAGGGCGTGCGTCCTCCGTTTGGTGTCGACGGCCACTGGCTTTACGACGACAGCCAGAAGGCGGTGCATCTCGTCGCCGCTTCCGGGCGGGCATCGCCGGCTCGAAGCGTTCCGCGCATCGATCACTTTGCTTTCAGGATGAACGGCGAGAACGCCTGGCATGCACTCAGGGCGCGCGTCGAAGCCAGTGGATTGCGCTGTGGCATCGCGCGCGTGCCCGCTTCCGATGACGTGCAGCTCTTTGTCGAAGCGGCGCCCGGCCTGACCGTGGAGTTTCTGCTGCATTCGCCCGATGAGGGTTCCACCGAAACGCCACGATGAGGCCCGGCCGCGCCTGCATCACCGCCGTCGAAGCCGATAATCGGCCGGGTTCGCGTCACTGGCCGGCCGATGGCATGCGCACGGCACGTGGACTATGATGCATTGCGTATACATATTTGCAGCGACGCCATGCGCCTGAATACGTTCACGGACTATTGCCTGCGCACCCTGATGTACCTCGGCGTGCATACCGATGAACTGGCCACGCGTGCGGATATCGCCGCGGCCTATGGCGTATCGGACAACCACCTGATGAAGGTCGTGCACTGGCTGGCGCGCCAGGGCTACATCGAAACCGTGCGAGGGAAGGGTGGCGGCATGCGGCTCGCCCACAAGGCTGCCGACATCAGCATCGGCGAGATCGTACGGGCCAGCGAAAGCTCGACCCCGCTGGTGGAGTGCTTTGAACCCGGCAATCGCAACTGCCGCATCACGCCTTCCTGCCGGCTCAAGGGCGTCCTGGCCGAAGCCATGGAAGCCATGTACGCGACACTCGATCGGTACACCCTCGCCGACCTGCTCGTGAAGCCAAAACCGCTCGCCAGCCTGCTTCATATCGCCTGACTCCCCCGACCACTTCGGCTTCCGTCGACTCCCGGGACGCATTGACGCAGCTCAAGGAGAAACATGCATATCAGATGTATGTTTCGCGCCAAGTCACTTGCGATCGCCTTTTCATGCGGAGCCATGCGCCCCGCCTACCGGGAGCACACTGATGCAATCAACACGGAGACTATGGCGCTGGCTGGCCATCATGTTTCTCGCGTCCTTCGCTGTCTTAGGGTGGCTGGGGCACGAGATCTACCTGGCCGCTCCACCGATCCCGAAGCAGGTGGTCACCACCGATGGACGGGTGATCTTCACGGGCGAACAGATCCAGCGTGGCCAGGAAGCGTGGCTGCAGGCGGGTGGCCAGCAGCTGGGCACCGTGTGGGGCCACGGCAGCTACGTCGCGCCCGACTGGTCGGCCGACTGGCTGCATCGCGAGGCGCTGGGCTATCGCGAGCTCATGGCGCAGTCGCACTACGGCCGTCCTTACGACAAGCTCGACGCCGCCGAGCAGGGTTCGGCCAATGCGCTGATGAAGTCCACCTTGCGCGGCAATACGTACGACGCTGCCACCGGCACGCTCACCATCGACGCCGATCGTGCCGCCGTGATCCAACAGGTCGCCGGGCACTACACGTCGCTGTTCGGCACCGATCCAGCGCTGGACAAGTTGCGCGAACAGTACGCGATGATGCCGGGCTCGCTGCCGGATGCACAGGACCTCAACGCCTTGCCGGCGTTCTTCTTCTGGTCGTCCTGGGCAGCCGCCACGGATCGCCCCGGAGAGACGCATCTGTCGTACACCAGCAACTGGCCCCACGAGCCACTCATCGACAACGTGCCCACGGCGGCGAATGGCATGTGGTCGATCGCCAGCTTCATCGGCCTGATCGCCGCCATCGCCGGCATGGTGTGGTTCCACGCCGCCAATCACGAGGAAGCCGACCCGGTCGCACCCAAGGCCGATCCGCTGTTCAACCTCGCCCCCACGCCGTCGATGCGCGCCACGATGAAGTATTTCTACGTGGTGATCGCGCTGATGGCCTTGCAAGTGATCATGGGCGTCATCACGGCACACTATTCGGTCGAAGGCACCAGCTTCTTCGGCATACCGCTCGCCACCGTGCTGCCCTTCGTCGCCAGCCGCACGATACACACGCAGCTGGCGGTGTTGTGGATCGCCACCGCATGGCTCGCCACCGGCCTGTACATCGGCCCGGCGCTGTCGGGCAAGGAACCGAAATACCAGAAGCTGGGCGTCAATGCGTTGCTGGTGGCACTGGTTGTCGTCGTCGCGGGCTCGCTGGTGTGCGGTTGGCTTGGCACGATGCAGAAGCTCGGCTTCGACTACGGCTTCTGGATCGGCAACCAGGGACTCGAATACACCAGCATGGGCCGCATCTGGCAGATCCTGCTGTTCGTCGGCCTGATGTTCTGGCTGCTGCTGATGGGCCGGGCACTGTGGCCCGCGTTGATGCGCCCGTCGGAAAGCCGCGGCCTGATCGCCATGGTGTTCATCGCCGCCACTTGCATCGGCTTGTTCTACGCCAGCTCGCTCGCATGGGGACAGCACACGCACTATTCGATGATCGAGTACTGGCGCTGGTGGCTGGTGCACCTGTGGGTCGAAGGCTTCTTCGAAGTGTTTGCCACGGCCGTCATCGCGCTCATCTTCTCGCGCCTTGGTCTGATCCGTGCCTCGACCGCCAATGCAGCCATCGTGCTGGAAACCATCGTGTTCCTGTTCGGCGGCATCCTCGGCACGCTGCATCACCTGTACTTCACCGGCACGCCGACCTCGGTCATTGCGGTGGGCGCGATGTTCTCCGCACTGGAAGTGGTGCCGCTGGCAATGATCGGCTTCGAGGGCTACCGCAACTACCAGCGCAGCAAGGCGGCACCCTGGGTGGCCAACTACAAGTGGATCATCCTCTGCTTCATCGCCGTGGGCTTCTGGAACACGGTCGGTGCGGGCCTGCTCGGCTTCGCCATCAATCCGCCGATCTCGCTGTACTACGTGCAGGGCCTCAACCTGACACCGGCTCATGGACATGCGGCGCTGTTCGGTGTGTACGGCATGCTCGGCATCGGCCTGATGCTGTTCTGTCTGCGCGGCCTGGCGCCACGCGCCAACTGGTCGGACTCGCTGCTGAAGTCGATGTTCTGGCTGCTCAACATCGGCCTCGCCATGATGGTCTTCATCTCGCTGGTGCCGTCGGGCATCTACCAGGCATGGACCAGCGTCGAGTATGGCCTGTGGTATGCGCGTTCACCCGACGTGGTCCATTCGGCCTTCATGCAGTGGATGGTGTGGCTGCGCGTGCCAGGCGACGTGGTGTTCGCCCTGGGCATCGCCTACCTCGCGGCCTTCGCCTGGAAACTGCTGGCTCGCACCAGGGCACCGGCACCGGCGAGCGTGATCGCGCCGCAGGCCACGCGCTCCCAGGCATGACGTGTATTGGATCGAAGGAGGCCGGTGTCTTCACCGGCCTCCTTCCTCTTTTCCGACAGCCCGCAGGCCAATGCACGCGCTCGCTCGCCGTCCTGTCCAAGCCGCAACCGACGCTTCGTTATCTCATGAATCACTCATCGCTTCGCCGGAGCGCGTGGCTGCGCCGGTTCCGGTGGATAGTCGCGCTGGCCTTCTGCGTGTCCTGCTCATTGGCAAACGCCGCTGCATCGTCGACGGTGGATGGTGCTGGTGTGCCGGACACCATCGAACAACGTGCCATCGCCTGTACCTCCTGCCACGGCGTTCGCGGGACGGGTTCCACCGACGGCGGCGCGGCCCCGCGCATCGCAGGGCAGCCCGCGGCTTATCTGGCGCTGCAGCTCGCGTACTTCCAGAGCGGGCAGCGGAAGGACGAGTCCATGCAGTACATCACCCAGTCGCTGACTCCGGCGTATGCGAAAGAGATCGCCGCGTACTTTTCAAGCCAATCGGCAGGCAGCGACAACCCCAAGGCATCGATGACCACGAGTGCCCTCACGCAGCGAGGTGCGCAGGTAGTACTCAAGGGTGATCCGGGGCGCGGCGTGCCACCCTGCGCGAGCTGCCATGGCAGGCGGCTCGCCGGACGGGAGCCGCTGATTCCCGGGCTGACGGACCTGTCATCCAGATACCTTGCCGCGCAATTCGCCCAGTGGCGTTCACATGCACGGGCAGCGGATCGACCCTACTGCATGGGTGTCGTGGCCAATCGCATGAGCGAGGCGCAGATCGAGGCGGTGGTGCAATGGCTTGCGAATCGTCCGGCAGGCGACGTGCCTTCCGCAGACGAACCCTACGGAGATGATCCGCCGTTGCCGGATTGGTGTGTGGTCGATCAGGCGGGGGCAGGCCTGTGAAGGCCTCGCTGGCTTGTCCGGGCCAGCGGTGCCCCTGCGCGAAGGTTGCCATGCCGCCTCTGACGTACCGGTGTCGCGACGCCGTGCACGGCTAATTCCGGTAGCGTTCCAGGCAAGCCTGAACCTCTTTGGACGACAGCAACGACGGCAGGTCGGGATAGAGCCCGCTGAGCGAGTGATGGATCATCAGGTTGTCGAACAGGCCGAAGTTCTCGACGATCATGCCTTCCTGGTCTATCCAGCTCTCGCCCTTGGCGCTCGTCTTTGGGCTTACACGAGTCAGGTACTGCGAGAGCGCGGAAGAATAGGCGAAGATCTTTTTCCCTTGCGAGAACGCATAGCCGATCTCCCATACCGTGCCGACATCGGCCGATGGACCTCGGAATGGCTCGAGGTTGGCGAAGACCAGCTCGGCGCGATCGATCAGGGCGACATTCTTCCTGAAGATCTGCAATGACAAGGCTTCCTCGGACAGCGCCGATGATGCCCCGTCCGCAGGGTCGTTGTCCGCAGGAATGAGAGGGTCGACGCCATACGGTTTGCAGAGCGCGCGTATTTCGTCGGCTTTCTCCTGCGCGTTCTGAAGAAACACGTCGGGTCCCGCCATGTATGCCTTGATGCGATGCATTGGCTTCGATCCCAAAATGGATGCTTTGCCCAAAGAGCGAATACGGTGGAGACGGCGATACCGCATGAGACGGCTGCGCCATGGCGCATCATCTCTCAGGGCTTGTTCTTCCGCGCGGCCTTCGGCAGACGTAACGCGGTGGATTCTGCGCGTTGTGCCACCGTCGTGCGCTTGCGCTGCGCCTTGGCTTGTCCCGGGCCGGTAATGGTCACTTCGACAGCGCCATCGGCGACTCGCGAAACCGTCAGTCTGACATCCACGGCGTGCGGTAGTCGCCGCCGGCCAGGCACCTTGAGCATGGAGATCCCCATCGATCTGCAGGAAAGGACCGAGCATACGAATGGCACGAGGTCGCTCCATTGACCTGGATCCAGACAAGCTCCCTTCGGCGCGTTGCGTTGCTGGCGGCGAAGTCGTGCGCAGCCTCGTCGCGACGCTTTGCCTTCCATGAATCGCCGTCTACGCCGTGACAAAACACCCACGATCAGATGAGCGCGCCTTGACGCAACGGCGATTACTACTGGGTTTCCCTTTGCCCGCGCGCAGCACGCATGCATGAATTCTGGAGAATGACGGGCCTGTCGCCCGCGACGCTCACGACATGGGCCATCCGTTTGACCGCCGCGCTCGCGGTTGCCCTGGTGGGCTGGTTGATCGCGCGATGGCTAGGCCGGCTCTCGGCCCGGGCGTTGCGGCGCGGCCACGCCGATCCCATTCTTGCGGGCTTCCTGCGCAACGTCACGTTCACCGCAGCGTTGATCCTGGTCGCCATCGAAGCGCTGGAAGTGATCGGCGTTCCATCCACGTCATTGCTGGCGGCGGTGGGCGCCGCGGGGTTGGCGATCGGCCTGGCGCTGAATTCCTCGCTGTCGCATATCGCGTGGGGCGTGATCCTGGTGATCTTCCGACCGTTTCGCGTGGGCGACACCGTTACGATCAATGGCATCGACGGCACGGTGGAATCGGTCAATCTCATGCATACGCACTTGAGGACCACCGACAATAGGGAAGTCGTCATCCCCAACGGAAGCGTGGGCGGCAATCCGATCTACAACGCCAGCCTGAGCGGCACGCATCCCTTTGATTGGCGCTTCGCGGTGCCCTTCGGCGCGGACCTGGAACACATCACGTCGCAGATCCAGGCCGTGCTGCGCGAACGCACCGATCTACCCAAGGATGCGCAGCCTTCGGTGGCCGTGGTCGGCTTCTCGAACAATGGCGTCGTGCTGTCGGTGCATGGCGCGTCGGCACCGGACACTTCACCGCATTTGCAGAACGAAGTGCTCACCGCCGTGCACAGGGCGTTGCATGAGGCAGGCATTGCGACAGTGGCGATGACTTGAACGTGTGCATCGCGGGATGAGCCGCGAAGGTGGCTGTCGATGTCTACAGCTGCACGTGCCAGGGCGCGAAAGCCGCCCGGCCGCGCGGGCTTCATTGCGACGACGGAAGAGCGGAGGCGATGCGCCGGTGATGCGCTAACCGCGGCGGAACGGACCTTTTTCGTTCTTGGGCTGCTGCGGCGACTGCCCTGAGTGCGCAGGGTCGCGCGCAAAGCGCTTGGTCGATTGGAAGTCCTTGGTCTCGTCGACCACCGCGGAAATGGTCTTGCCTGAGTACACCGAATGGATGGTGGCGGCGGACAGCGGTTTTGGTGCGTCGTTCATGCGGATGCCTATGAATTTCGCGGGCGGTCCGTCCACCATACATCCAAACCAGGCGCCCCGCTCGGCGTGCCGGCGTATCGAGGTGCGCTGACACAGCGAGGATGTCGTCTCGCTGACGTCTGGACGTCCGCAGGGCCGGCGCGCCTTCGCCATTCCGCGCGGGTCTCGATAATGGCAGCAGGCGGGTCGCTGTCCGCCGTCAAGCCAGCAGCACCCAATCCGCGGCCTCGATCGCGTACGGCGTGAACAGGAAGTCGCGTATGGAGGCGATCCGAGCCTCCCGCCATTCGATCAGGACGAAATAGGCAGGTTTTTGCGAAGCGCTGGTTTGATCGAAAACCAGCATGGCCGCGCGGCCCTCGACGGCACCGAACGCGAAGCGCCACCGGGTCTCTTCCGCGTAGCGGGTGAAGTAGCGATTGACGTCCTCGCGACCTTCAAGCTTCAGCCGGTTCACCAGATCCAGCTTCACATCGTCGGCGAGCATGGCGCGGATGGCATCGAAGTCGCCAGCCTGGAACAAGCGAACGTAAGTGCCGACCTTCTGACGATCCGCGTCGGCCATGAGCGGCACGCGGGTCTCGTCGGGCGTCTGCGCCCATTGACGAAGCGCTGCGCGTCCGCGTTGAAGAGCCGACTTGGCGGCTGGCAACGTGCAGGTCGCGATCGACGCGATCTCTTCGACCGAATGCCCAAGGACATCCTTGAGAATGACCGCGCAGCGCTGCAGCTCGGGAAGGCGAAGGAACACATGAAAGCTCACTTCGACGATGTGCGGATCCGGCGCCGTGGTGTCTTCCACGTCCTCGGTGATCGGCACGACCTTGTGCCGGGCGTTGCGGCGTAACAGATCGAGACTCGTGTTGTGCGCGATGCGGAGCAGCCAGGCCTCCAGGTCGTCGACGACCACGCCCTCGGCGCGCGCCCGCAAGGCCTTGAGCAGCGCGTCCTGCACGGCATCCTCGCCATCCACGGCCGAACCGATCATGCGCGCGCAATAGCGGTGCAGCCGTGGCCTGAGTTCGCGCAGGCGATCCTCGAACTGCTCGTCTTTCATGCCTTTGACCTCGTGAGGATGGCGCCGGTCATGGCGCCATGCCGGTGTTCGCGGATGGGGTGGGGTCGCAGCCGACATCGGTCGATCTGTTCGTGCCGGCATGATGGCAGTGTTATGGATCTTGGCCGAAGACTTCTTCGCCGGCGACCGATTCGATGCTCGCCAACGCACGGATCTGCGGAAAGTACGCCTGCATGCGTGGATCGCCCCGCATGGCTTCCACCGCGGCCAGCGTCTCCCATTCGGAATGGATCACTACGCTGTTGCCATCCGCCCCCGCGATCAGGCGCGTGCCTTTCCATCCTTGCAGGCGGCAGACCACGTTTTCGACGTTGTGCTTGAGCAGTGCGACAAGTTCATCGACGCCGCCGGATTCGAGCTTGAGGACATTGATGAGGGTGACAGACGGGGAAGCCATGGCGTGATTCCTTTGGAGGGATGTACACCAAGGACGTATCGGCGGCGGGAAACGGATCGCGCGGCAGAACCTTTTTCTGTCCGAGGCCGTGACTGGCTCGATTCACCCGGCCCTTCGGGAGACTGCCGCGCAGGCAGCAGGGGACCCCAGGTCCCGGTGCGACGCGACCCGCGCATCGGGATCGGGCGCAAATTATGATCGGCCCAAGTGCCCTAAGGTGTGGACCCTGGGGTGAGGCGCGGGGACGTAGGGGGAGGGCGATGGACCAGGCTGTCGACTTTCAGGCGATCCCACGGGTCGTCGCCGGACGTGCGCGCGGAGGGCGCGACGCCCAGCAGGACGAGGTGCTGTGCCTTCATGACGCGCAGGAGGAAACCTTCCTGCTTGTGCTGGCCGACGGCATGGGTGGCGATGGCGCCGGTGAGCTGGCGTCGGCTGGCGTGATCGAGGCCGCGCGACGGCTGTGGAGCGAAGGCGTGTGGCGTGAGCTGCCGGGGCCGCTGTTCCTGGAATCGCTCTGTCAGGAGGCGCACGCCGAGCTGCATCGCCGACGGGTTGGCCTGCAGGGCGGTGAGCCGCACTCCACGGTGGTGGCGCTGCTGGTGCAGGGCGATCGTGTGTCGTGGGCCCATGTCGGCGATAGCCGTCTTTACCGCTTCCAGGGTGCGCGTTTGCTCGGCCGCACCGAAGATCACAGCCTCGCCCAGCTGCGCCTGCTGCGCGGCGAAATCAGCGAGCGCGAACTCGCGACGCATCCCGATCAGCACAAGCTGCTGCGCGGGCTGGGTGGCGCCGACGCGCCGGTGGTCGAGCACGGTTGCGCCGTGCTTCGCGCCGGGCAGAGTTTCGTCCTCTGCAGCGATGGCGTGTGGGAACAGCTTTCCACCGATGAGCTGGGATGTCTTTCACGGCGCCGCGATCAGGACGCGGCATTGCGCGAGGCACTTGCCCTCGCAGTCGAACGCGGCGGCCAGGATGGCGATAATGTCGCGCTGATTTTTGCCCGCCCGGCGCGCCAAGGCTGGATACGGCGCTATGGCGACCGGTTGCGTTCGGCCTTGCGCCGCGGCGCCACCGGTGGACGGCGGGCAGTCACTGGCTACAACGAGGCATCCTCTTGAACCCTTCGTTTCATCTTTCGCGCACGGCTTGCGTGCGGACCGTGCGCCTGGCGCTGTTGCTGATGGCGCTGGGCGCGGCGGCGGGTTGTGCCCAGATGGGGGCGCTCAAGTCCAAGGTAAGCGATTCTTTCAGCGGCTCGGGCACGAACTCGTCGGCGGCTTCGGCAAGTGCTGCATCGGACACCGCCGAGCCGTTGCCGCTCAATACCATCGTCAGCACCTACCTGATGAAGGGCCGGTATGCCGAAGGCGAGCAGCGGCTGCGCCACTACCTGGCGAAATACCCGAACGATCGCGCCGCGCAGACCGCGCTGCGGCAGCTGACGACAGATCCGAAAGTGGCGCTGGGCAGCAAATCGCGCGCCTACGTGGCGCAAGCCGGCGATTCCTACAGCACGCTGGCGGCTCGTCACCTGGGCGACTCCAACCTGTTCCTGATACTCGCCCGCTACAACGGGTCGACCAATCCCTCCGTGTTGCATGCCGGCGATACGCTGCGCCTGCCGCAAGCGGGCGTGCGGGTGAACCTGCCGGCCGAAGCGACGGCCAAGACAGGCTCCAGTGCGCGCAGCGCGAACGTGGCCACGACGAGCACGCCTGCGCCTGCGGCCGCGACAGCGGAAACGGTGGTCACGGCTGAATCGTCTTCCACCAAGGCGCAGCGCCTGCAGGCCGAGAGCTCGGCCCTGCTCAGGCAGGGCCAGAAGGATCAGGCGTTGGCGCGACTGGATGAGGCACTGACGCTCGATCCGCACCTCAAGCCCGCCGGCAACCAGGCACTGCGCGACCAACTGCTGGCGTCGTACCACGAGCGTGCGGTGGTGCTCTATCGCGACCAGAAGCTGGACCAGGCCATTGCGCTATGGGACCACGTGCTGGCGATCGACCCCGGCTACGAGCGCGCTGCGGTCTATCGCGCACGCGCCATCGAACTGCAGCAGCGGCTCAAGCAGATCTGACCGAACGCGCGGCGACGACGCTCAACGCGCGTCGTCGTTGGCCGCGGGCGGTGGCATCACCAGCGTGGGCTGCGATGCATCCTCCGCCGTGGGGCGCGTCGGCATCGGCGCCTCGGCCGGCTGGCGCGATTGCAATGCGCTGTTCATGAGGTTGAAGGCCGCGAAGAGTCGACCCAGTTCATCGCGACGCACCAGGCGGATGCGGTAGCCGTAGTCGCCCCGCGCCACGCGCATCATCGCGTCGCCCAGCATGCCGAGCAGGGCGAGCGGCTGCCGGAACAGCCAGTAGGCCGCGCCGACCAACGCCAGCAGCGTGATCACCAGTACCGCCGCAATGACCCAGAACGTCGTGCGCTGCGCCGCCAGCAGCGGTGCGTTGCTGACGCCCAGGCGCAGCTCGCCCACCGTCTTGGTCTGGTAGCGGATGGGCACGTCGAACAGCAGCATCGCGTTGCCACGGGTATCTTCGGCCACGCGTCCGAGGAAGCGTTCCACGCCATCGCCAAGCGTCTGCGAGCGAGCGCCCGCGACGGCGGGCAGCGCGTGGCCGACGTCGGAGGCCTGCGTGCTCGCCACCACGTTGCCTTCGCGGTTGGCGATGGCGAGGTAGTGGATCTGCCCGTTGCGCGCCATGTCGGCCACCAACGCGCGTGTTGCCGCATCGTCGTTGAGCAGCAGGTTCTCGGCCGATTCGCTGGCCACCATGCGGCCCAATGTGCTGCCGTAGTCGGTAGCCAGGCCGGTGATGGCACTGTTCTGCTTGGTATAGATCGCCGCCAGGCCCACCAGCAGCACCAGACAGAGGATCGCGCTCAGCCCGCCGATCCAGCGCAGCCGCAGCGAGATGATGCGCGAGGCCAGCGGCGATTCGTTCGTGCGTTCGTATTCGCGACGCGCCAGCCGCAGGTCGTTGATCACCTCCGCGCCGCTTTGGTAACGCGCCTCCGGCGTGGGGGCGAGCAGCGTGCGCACGATGCTCACCAGCATCGGCGGCGTGGCCGGGTCCAGCGGCGTGACGGTAGGCCGCGGTTGGCGCTGGCGTTCGCGGATCAGCCGCTTGAGGTCGGTGGTGTCCGGCCAGGGCAGCTTGCCGGTGATCAGCCAATAGAGCACCACGCCCAGCGAGAACAGGTCGCCGCGTGCGTCGGCGCGTTCGCCGCGCAGGCGTTCGGGCGCCATGTAAGCGGGCGTGCCGCCGGTTTTCCTGTCGCCCGATTGCAGATGCAGCGGTGCGGTCCGGCGCTCGGCGATGCCGAAATCGCTGAGCTTGGCGTAGTGCCAGTCCTCCGCGAGCATGATGTTTTCGGGCTTCACGTCGTGGTGGACGACGCCCTGCCCATGCGCGTAGTCCAGCGCCGCGGCCACCTGCGAAACGAGTTCGATCGCGACGGACAACGGCGGCAGGCCTTCACGCGCGACGCGACTGGCCAATGTTTCGCCGGACAGGCGTTCCATCGCGATGTACTTGCGGCCATCCTCGGTTTCACCGGTATCGAAGATGGTGACGATGTTCGGATGGACGAGATGGCCGGACGCGCGTGCTTCCTGCAGGAAACGCTGCCGCGAACCGGGATCGGTCGCGATGCTGCGATGCAGGCACTTGATCGCCACCGGCCGGTCGATGCCAGGATCGAAGCCGGCATAGACGATGGCCATGGCGCCTTCGCCAAGAACCCCATCAATGCGGTAGCGACCGATGGTGCGCGGAATGGACGACTCGCCCATGGACTAGAGCAGCCACCACGCCAGCACGCCGAGTGCCGCCAGTGCGACCACGCCGATCGCGATGGCGATGCTGCGCATGTGCGAATGCTGGCCCGGTTCGCGGGTGAGGAACACGAACTCCACCTGCCCGAGGCGGACGCGATCGCCGTGCTTGAGGGTGGCTTCGTGCACGCGCTTGCCATTCACGAAGGTGCCGTTGGTCGACAGCGTATTCATGATCACGTAGTGACCTTGCTGGTTCATGATCCACGCGTGCGCGGACGACACGCTGAGGTCGCCGATCACGATGTCGTTGTCGTCGCGCCGGCCGATGGTCTGGCGTCCCGCGCGCAGCGAAAAGCGTCGTCCCTCCAGCCCCGCATTGGCGCCCTCGAGCACCGGCTCGTGCACGCTGGCGCGTCCGGTGGACGCGGCCCCGGCTTCATCGGCAAGGCGATTGAGTTCATCCGTCGAGAACAACCGTGTGCCCTGCGGACCCGAGGGGCGCCGGGTGGAAGCGGATGAGGTCTGCTGGCGAGGGTTGTCCATTGGAGCCTTGGTAACAAAAGCAGTTCGACAATATAGCGAACAAGTCGGCCATTCCCGCTCGAACTGAAGCCCCTGTCGCTCCGGAACCACGTGGCTTGCATGACCCTGACGCAGCCCGCTCGACATTCGCCGCGCCAGCATGCGGAGGGCAGAACATAAAGCCATGCCCGGTCATGCGGGCAGCCTTGCAGCGGAGAGGTTGAGGTGCCGTCAACGTCCAGCGGGCGGACAAGGCCGGGTCGGCGAACAACGATCGCATCGGACGATACGGGTGCGGAAAAGAAAAAGGCCCCCTTGCGGGGGCCAGTGAGCCGGATCTAGGGGGGCGACCGGCCCAGGGTGTCAGACGTTCGTGGAAACGCTGACGGGCATACGTTGCCGCAGTCGACTGAGGCCTGATGTAAGTAAACACCTACCCGAGAAGTAGGTCATTGGCCTGTCGCGTGTGGGTTCGCGCAGCCTTCACGCACAGGCCATTCATTGGGTGCGTACGTCCCCGTCGCCAATGCCCAGGCAGAAGCGGAAGGGCCAGCGGAGGCGCTTCCTGTCGCTTGCCTGGCGGGATGGCGTGACGGCGCGCGAATCGGGCAGATCCTTCAAGCGGCGCAGCAGCTTGAGGTCGGTGACGTGGCCGTGCAGGAATAGCAGGTCGGTCCAGAGCGAACCCATGGCAATCTCCGGGCAAGAAGGGAAACCGCGTCAGTCCACGGTCTGGCCGGCGAACGTCGTCGCCAGCATCGAGGTGCGCTCGAGACACCGGCGATACCACGACGACAGGCGAGGGCGCCCCGGCTCGAAATCCGGCAGGTCGCGAAAGGCCAGCCAATCCAGCGCGGTGGCGAGCGCGATCTGGCCAAGGTCGAAAGGTTCGCCGGTGGCGGTGTGCACCAATTCGCGTTCGAGGAAATCGTAGGTCGCCACCAGCTTCTCGATCTGCCCGTCGCGCATGGCGGGATAGCGCAGCGCTTCGGGCCGGCGCACGGTTTCATGGCGCACCGCGATGCCCGCATCGCACAGGCCTTGCGCCAGCGCCTGCAGGCGAAGCGCCAACAGCCGCGCTTTCGTCTCGCGCGGGATGAGGGGCTGCCGGTCGTGCAGGCCGTCGAGGTATTCGCAGATCACGTTGGAATCGAACAGCGCCGTGCCGTCAGCGAGCAGCAGCACCGGTACCTTGCCGAGCGGGTTGAGCCGAAACACCTCGTCGTTGCGCCAGGTCGGGCTGGTTTCGTGGTGCACGACGGTCAGGCGGTCGGCGAGGCCGGCCTCGCGGGCCATCACCAGCACCTTGCGGGCGTAGGGGGAGTGGGTCTGATAGAGGAGTTTCATGCGTGCCAGCGTGGATGGGGTGCACGCATTCTCCCGAGTGTGTGTGCGGCCAAAGCGCGTAATAGGGGGAGAATAGGTTGCCGGGCCGCATGTTTTGGCTATTCTCGGCGGCATGCCGACCGACTACGAGCTTGACGATTTCGACCGCGAGATTCTCCGCCGGGTGCAGCGCGATGCCCGCGCCACCGGCGAGGAGATTGGAGCCCAGATCGGCCTGTCCGCCGCCGCGGTGCAACGGCGGATCAAACATCTGCGCCAGCAGGGCGTGATCACCGCCGAAGTGGCGCTGGTGGATCCCGTGGCGGTAGGCCAGGCGATGACCTTCATCATCGGTGTGGAGCTGGAGCGCGAGCGCGTGGACATGCTCGACGCGTTCCGCCGCTCCGCGCGCGCCGACCCCAACGTGCAGCAGTGCTACTACGTCACCGGCGAATCGGACTTCATCCTGATCGTCACTGCGCGCGACATGGACGATTTCGAGCAGTTCACGCGCCGCCTGCTGTTCGACAACGCGAACATCCGCCGCTTCACCACCAACGTGGTGATGGCGCGCGACAAGGTGGGTGGCGTCGTACCGGTCTGACGCACCGCGCGACCCGAGAGGCCGCGCGGTGCGGTCGAATCAGACGTTGACCATGCGCATCATGGTGTCGACGTAGCGCGCACCGGCGGCGGCATCCGGCGGAAATACCGCATCGATGGCCTTCAGTTCGCCCTGGCTGAGCGTGACATCGAGCGCACCCAGGTTCTCGTCGAGGCGATCGCGACGCTTGGTGCCCGGGATCCCGATGGCATCCTGATCCTGTGCCAGCACCCAGGCCAGCGCGAGCTGCGCGGGCGTGCAGCCCTTCTCGGCGGCGATGGCTTTCACTTTCTCCACCAGCTCCAGGTTGCGCTGGAAGTTTTCGCCCTGGAAGCGCGGGCTCTGCCGGCGATAGTCGTCGGCGTCGAAGTCATCGGGGCTGGCGAACGCGCCGGTGAGGAAGCCGCGGCCCAGCGGCGAATACGCCACCAGGCTCACGCCCAGACGGCGGC
Organism: Dyella jiangningensis; assembly: GCA_000632805.1. Lineage (GTDB taxonomy): Bacteria > Pseudomonadota > Gammaproteobacteria > Xanthomonadales > Rhodanobacteraceae > Dyella > Dyella jiangningensis. Next base: position 4,743,035 of record CP007444.1, read on the forward strand.
AGGCCTCCAGCATGCCGTTCTCCTGCGGGTCGCGCGTCCACAGCGAGAACTCCACCTGCAACGCGGCGATCGGGTGGACCTTCACCGCACGTTCCAGCGTTGCCGCAGAGGCCTCGGAAAGGCCGAGGTGGCGTACCTTGCCGGCCTTCACGAGCTCGGCCATCGCGCCCACGGTTTCCTCGATCGGCACGTTCGGATCGACGCGGTGCTGGTAGTAGAGATCGATGTGATCGACGCCCAGGCGCTTGAGGCTGGCATCGCACGAGGCGCGCACGTACTCGGGGCTGCCGCTGACGCCGCGGCGGCTCGGATCGTTGGGGTCGCGCAGGATGCCGAACTTGGTGGCGAGAAAGGCCTGGTCGCGGCGATCGCGGATCGCCTTGCCCACCAACACCTCGTTGGTGTGCGGGCCGTACACGTCGGCGGTGTCGAGCAGGTTAATGCCGCGCTCCAGCGCGTGGTGGATGGTGGCGATGGATTCGGCGTCGTCGCGCGAACCGTAGAAATCGCTCATGCCCATACAGCCGAGGCCGAGGGCGGAAACGGAAGGGCCGTGCTTGCCGAGCTGTCGCATGTGCATCGAGGAATTCCTTGGCGGGGAAGAAAGGCAGAGGCGCATTCTTCGGCATGACGGCTGGCGGATAAATGCTCAATAATCGCCATGTCTGTTGTCGAAATCATCAACAATAGACGCATCGGCACCGCCTGCCCGCCCGCCCGAGAGGCCCCATGGACCGTCTGCAAGCCATGCGCGTGTTCACCCGCATCGTCGAACTGGGCAGCTTCACGCGCGCCGCCGACGACCTGAACCTGCCGCGCGCCACGCTTACCCACACCATCAAGCGGCTGGAAGAGCACGTGGGCGCGCACCTGCTGCAACGGACCACGCGCCGTGTGCGGCCGACCCGCGATGGCGAGGTCTACTACAACCACTGCGTGCGCCTGCTGGCCGACCTCGACGCGGTCGAGGCGGATTTCCGCGAGGCGGCCGTGGTGCCCAAGGGCAAGCTGCGCATCGACCTGGCGGCCTCGCTGGCGCGCCAGGTGCTGGTGCCCGCACTGCCGGATTTCCTGGCGCGCTATCCGCAGATCGAGCTGGACATCGGCACCAGCGACCGCTTCATCGACCTCGTGCAGGAAGGCGTGGATTGCGTGCTGCGTGCGGGCGATCTTTCCGACTCCACCATGGTGGGCCGCCGCGTCGCGAGCATGTCGCAGGCCACCGTGGCGAGCGCGGACTACGTGCGCCGCCACGGCCTGCCGCAAACGCTTGCGGACCTGCAGGACGGCCATGTCACGGTGAACTGGGCCTCGCCCACCACGCGCCGCCCGACGCCGCTGGAATTCATGGTGGGCCGGCGCATGCGCGAGCTGGTGCTGCCGGCGAGGGTCACGGTGAGCGGCACCGAGGCGTACCTCGCCTGTTGCGAGGCCGGTCTCGGCATCGCGCAGTTCCCGCGCTACCGCATCGGCGAGGCACTCGCCAACGGTTCACTGGTGGAACTGCTGCCATCGATGCCGCCACCGTCGTTTCCGGTGACGGTGCTGTACCAGTCGCAACGGCAATTGCCATTGCGACTGCGGGTATTCATCGACTGGGTGGCGGACGTGCTGGGTGATTTGCCGTGATGTTCCTCCGTTTCTATCTCGCTTATCCCTGTGGGAGCGCACCCTGTGCGCGACAAACCTACAAAGCGGAGAAGCCGAAGCACCTGGAGACACGACAATCGACTACAGCGGTGTCATCGCGTCGCCGCGGTCGCGCACAGGGTGCGCTCCCACATAGCGTGCGTGGGTTAGGCGCGCTTATTCAAACCATGCCGGCCGCTTGCTGATGCCGCCTTCGGAGCGCAGCGCCGTGGCGTCCATCAGCTTGCCGTCCATCATCACCACCTCGGTGTGGCGCAGGTCGCCGATGCGTTCGGCCGGATTGCCTTCGACCAGCACGAGGTCGGCAGCCTTTCCCACGGCGATGCTGCCGGTGCGCTGGTCTGCACCCACGAGGTGCGCGGTGTCGATGGTGGCGCTGGCCAGCGCTTCGGCGTTGGTGAAACCGGCCTGCACGTAGAGTTCCAGTTCGCGCACCAGCTCCATGCCGCTGCCATCGGTGCCCGCGACCACCGGCACGCCGGCCTTGTGCATGGCGCCGACCAGCGCCTGCAGCTTGGCGAAGCTGGCACGGTAATCGGCACGCGTGAGGTCCTTGGGCACGGTGAAGCCGCCCTGGCGGAAGCTGCGTTCCACCGCTGGCGGCAGCGCTCCGACATAGGGCGCATAAGCCGGCGAAAGATCGCCGTTCTCCGGCATGAACAGGCTCTCGGCCACCACCAGCGTGGGGTCGGAGGTGATCTTGCGCTCGGCCATGGTGGCGATCAGCGACTTCATCGGCTCCTTGGTGAGGTCCACGTCTTTGGCGTAGCGGCCCGGGCCTTCGAAGCGCGCCATACCGTTGGAGACTTTCACCACCGAGTCGGGCATGGCCTGCATCATCACGAAGTAGATGTGCGTGATTTCGTCGTAGCCGTCGTCGATCGCTTCCTTCGGCCGCATGCCGGCGGGCAGGTGGCCATGCACATGCAGGCCCAGCTTGTGCGCCTCGGCCGCCGTCGCCTTCACCCAGTCGGGATTGAACGTGCCGTAGAACTTGATCGCATCGAAGCCTTCGTCCTTCGCCTTGTGCACCAGCGCGATGGCCTCGGCCTGCGAAGTCGCCACATCGGCCACCTGCGCGGTGTTCGGACCCTTGCCGTCGATGAGCATCGAGGGATACACCTTCGGCCCCAGCAGCTCGCCCTTGGCCCGGCGCTGCGCGCGCGAGATGGTCTGCTCGTCGATGTTGCCCGGATCGCGCACCGAGGTGATGCCCAGCGACAGCAGCATCGGGCCGCTCGCGTCATCGGACACGTGCTGGTGCGAATCCCACAGGCCCGGCACCAAAGTCCTGCCCTTGCCGTCGATCACCTGGGCGCCGCCGGGCACCTTCACCGACGCCGCAGGGCCGACCTGCGCGATGTTGCCCTTGTCGACCACCACGGTCTGGTCGTCGACGAAGCGCGTGCCGTCGACAAAGGCACGCACGTGCGTGAACGCGACCGGGCCGGTCGGCGTCTTCAGCAGCTTGGGCACGATGGTCTTGGCGTGTTCGGCCAACGCGGTGGTCTGCGCCTTCTCCAGCTGTGCCTGGGCCGACTCGTAGCCTTCCGGCATCCACGACAACCCGTCGACGAAGGCGAAGAACTTGCCCGACGCATCGACCCATACCGGCACCGGCGTGTTGCTGAGCCCGGTGACCGCATACGCCGTGACCTGCTTCTTCGCCGGACCTTCGCCCACCGTCGCGGTGGTGAGCGGTTCGGCGTGCGCCTGACCGCCGGGCAGCAGCGTCAGCGAGCGATTCGGTGATGCAAGCAGTTTCTCTATCAGGTCGGCATTGAGATCCATCGGACCGCCGAACGCCACGTATTCGGCTGGGCCGCGATAGGGCGCGGAGCCCGCATCCACCGGACTCTTCCAGCGGGCGGTGGCGTCCTTGATCGAGAAGGTTTCGCCGGCATCACCGTTGGGCGTGCGGCCGCGGATCACCACGCGTTCGAGCATGCCGTCACGGCCGAGTGTGGTCGTGCTGTCCACTTCGGTGACCATGCCGCGCAACAGCAGGCTGTCGCGCCCCATGCGGGTACCGTCCGCGGTGATCCATCGCGCGGACGTGCCGTGCTTGCCGGCGGTGGACATGATGGTGAAGCGCTGGGCGTTGGCTGGCGGCTTGGCGAGCGACTCGGTGGGTGTATCGGCGAGGCAGGGAAGGGCAAGGCAGAGGGCGAACACGACGAGCGGGGCACGCATGGCAAACCTCCGTGGGTGGTCGCGCGGAGTATCACCGGCCCTTGGACGTCGCCATAGTGCCCGCGGGGGGTGCCGTATGGACTAGACTCAAGTCCCCGGGCCCTTGGCCGATAGCGTGAAAAGCGCGTCGTTTGCTCTCCCTGAACGACATCGCCCCGGCCCGGACGCTGGCATGCCTGCCGGCGTTGCCGCCGTACCTGCCTGACCGGAAGTAGCCACCTGCATGAAGCCCCACAAGCCTCACTCCAAGGGACATCGCGTGGATTGGAACGATCCACGCCTGGCGGACCTGCTGCGCCGCTCGGAGAACTGGAAGCTGGACAACCGCGGCCAGTACGATCCCAAGGACGTGCAGATCCATCTCGGCTGGGCCGCCAATACAGCGCGCGATGCGGTGCTCGTCTGGGAGCGCGACCAGGTGATGATGCTGGAGACGCGGTTCCCGATCCCCGTGGGCGAACACGTGCGTGTGGATGAGCCGCGAGGCGAAACGATGCGTACCGTCTGGGGCATCGTGGTGGAAGGACGCGAAGGTTTTCGCGTCGAAGACCGCGAAAACGGCGTCCACCTCTACTGGCTACATTTGCGCTGACACGAAATCAGCGTGCTGCACCTGGGTAGGAGCGCACCCTGTGCGCGATTGCCTTTTGCCGCGGGCTCAATGGTCATCGCTCCAGCGAAGGCCGGGCCCAAGGCGCCAGTTTTCCGGCTGCAGAGATGCAGCTAGATGGCTCGCCTGCGGCGGGCTTCCGTCCTCCTGCCGGCGACGCGAAGCTAGTCCCGATGGGAAGGCCGGGTCACTTTCTCTTGCTTGCCCAAGAGAAAGTAACCAAAGAGAAAGGCACCCCGCGTGGCGCTGTCTGGGCTGCGCCCAGCCAGTCCGTGAGGGGCGGCTGGGCTTTTCGACCGGGCTCCTGCCCGGACGAAAAGTGCCCGCCATCCATGTCGGGCACCCCTTCGGGGCCTGATCATCCACCCCTCACCGCCACACAGGGGTTGTTTGCAGGCTCGTGCCGCTTCGCGGCACATCGCGTTGCGGAGACTGGAGGCATCGTTCGTTGTGGGAGCGCACCCAGTGCGCGACCGCGGACTGGCATGGTTGCCTCAGTGGGCAGTGGTCGCGATGGCGGGGAGAGGTACATCGCTGCGCTGCGGTCGCGCACTGGGTGCGCTCCTACAGGGGTAGGTAGTAGGCCGCGCCCTCGCGAGTACCCACCCCTCACCCCAGCCCTCTCCCCGGGGCGGAGAGGGAGAAAGTATGGTGCCTAGGGATTCCCTCGCGACACAACGAAGTTGCTTTAAGTCCTCTTCGCTATGACGCGTTGAGGTGTAGCGGCGCCGTGTGAGGTAGTAACGAGCGTATCCCGGCTGGCCTCAGTCGACCGACGCTTCTATCCCACGTACTGCTATGAGCCTTGGCTCTGAGGCCATTTTCTTTGGGTTACTTTTCTTTGACTCCGGGCTAGCGCCCTCCGCCCTTTGGGCCGGCTTCGCCGTTCGCACGCCAAGAGCGCGTGCGTGGGCCAGCAAAAGAAAAGTGACTCGAGCTTCCCACGGGACTAGCTGCGCGTCGTCCCACGGGACTAGCTACGCGTCGCCGGCAGGAGATCGAAACGCCCGCCGCGCAGGCGGCATGCTCGCGGCGGCACAGCAATCGAAGGCCACACGCGCGCTAGCTTCACCTAAAACATGTAGCCCACCGCGAAAGGCTGTCGCGCACAGGGTGCGCCCCTACAAAAAAAGCAATAGCAGCGACGATTGCGGTGAAATGCTATGCGCGCCTGGGCAGAAGAACCCAAGCATCTTCACGCAAACCGGGGCACACCCTTGCGAGGCGTGAGCGTGGCCATGGTATCCACCGTCAGTGGCGCACCCGCTGCGGCGAGCGCATCACGATGTTGCGCGAACGGCACGCGCAATACAGCATCTTCCAGCTTCGCCAGCTTCTGCAACGACGGCAGGGACAGCACGCGCGCCACCAGCGCCGCCGTGCGCGGCCAGCGATCCGCATCGATCGCGTAGCGCACGAAGGACGCTGTACGGAAATACGAGGCAATGCTGATGTCGGCGATCGACAACGGTCCGAACAGGTAGCCGTCCGCCGGTGCCCAGCGTTCCAGGTAATCGAGGGTGGCGGGAATCTCCACCGCGCAGGCGTGAGTCACCAGCGCCTCGTCCGCTTCTTCCTGGAAAAAGTGGCGTCGGATCGCCTTCTGGTAGAACAGCTTCCCGATCAGTGCGCCGGCCAGGTGCGTATCGCAGTACTCCTCTATCCAGCGCGCCTTGGCGCGCTCGGCGATATCGGCGGGATAAAGCGAGGGCTGCGCCGAACGATCTTCCAGGTATTGGCAGATGACCGAGGAGTCGTTGAGCACCAGATCGCCATCGATCAGTACCGGAATGCGCCGAAGCGGGCTGAGTTCGGTGAAGCGGTCGTCGCCGATGAAGGGCGTGATCGGATCGATCTCGTAGTCGAGGCCTTTCAGCTCCAGGCACGCCAGCACCTTGCGGACGTACGGCGAAACGTAGTTGCCGATCAGGATCAGGCGTGGCGACATGGCGAACCTCCGGTGCGAGACTGGGAGGGTGGCCGCCCGGACGCTCCAGCGTCAAGGTTGCCTGCGAGCGCAAGTGCGAAGGGTCGTCCCCGGGACCAATGGCAGGGGTGCCTTCCGGATGGCGTCAGTAGGATGAAAGGTTGGACGTGCGGCTCGAGGCGGCGTCCTCCATAAGCAGACTGGGGAGTACGCATGGTTTCGATGAAACAGGGCTCGCGCCTGCTGGGCGCGCTGGTGCTGGGTGCACTTTCGACGGGCGCGGCCGCGCAAGGCCGCACGCTCACCAACGACGACTACGCCAAGGCCGAGCGCTACGTGGGCTACAACACCACGCCGCTGGTCGATCACGCGGTGAGCACCGTGACGTGGCTGGACAACGGCCACTTCTGGTACCGCGACCACGACGCCAAGGGCGATCACTACCTGCGTTACGACGCTGCCACCGGCAAGAGCACGCCGCTGTTCGATCATGCGCGCCTCGCCGCGGCGCTGGGCAAAGTGCTCGGCAAACCCGTCAAGGCCGACAAGCTGGGCATCACCGGCTACGACGAAACTGCCGATGGGCACCTCGATATCGCCCTGCGCGGCAAGCATTACCGCTGCGATGCCAAGGGCAACGCGTGCGCCATCGGCAACGACGACAATTCCGAAGCGGTGGGACAGGAGCCTGGCGTGCTCTCGCCGGACAAGCGCAGCGAAGCCTTCGTGCGCGACTGGAACCTGTGGGTGCGCGACGTCGCCACCGGCAAGGAAACCCAGCTCACCATCGATGGCGTGGAGAACTACGGCTACGCCACCGACAACGCCGGCTGGAAGCACACCAACAAGGCCATCCTGGTGTGGTCGCCCGATTCGAAGCAGATCGCCACGTTCCAGCAGGACCAACGCAAGACCGGCGACATGGTGATCGTCGGCACCAATGTCGGTCACCCCAAGGTGGAGAAGTGGAAGTATCCGCTGGTGGGCGACAAGGACGTGACGATGATCGAACGCGTCATCGTCGACGTCGGCAGCCACAAGACGCTGCGCCTGAAGATGGAACCCGACCAGCACCGCTCCACCCTGTGCGATGACGTCAGCTGCGGCCGCGACGGTGGCTGGGACGACGTGCAGTGGGCGCCGGATGCCAGCTCGCTGGCCTTCGTGTCGTCCTCGCGCGATCACAAGCAGGCCTGGTTCCGCGTCGCCAACGTGCATACCGGCGAAGTACGCACCGTGTTCGACGAAAGCGTGCCCACCTACTACGAAAGCGGCAACGGCAAGGTCAACTGGCAATACCTGCCGGAAAGCCACGAAGTGGTGTGGTTCAGCGAGCGCAACAACTGGGGCAACCTGTACCTCTACGACCTCGACAGCGGCAAGCTCAAGCACGCCATCACCACGGGCGACGGCAACGTCACCGAGGTGCTCAAGGTCGATGCGAAGTCGCGCGTGCTGTGGTTCCGTGGCGTGGGTCGCGAGCAGGGCGTCAATCCGTATTATCAGCAGTTCTACAAGGTGAGCCTGGACGGCGGTGCGGCCAAGTTGCTCGCGCCGGAGCCGGCTGACCACACCATCAGCCTGTCGCCGGATGGACGTCTATTCGCCGATGCGTACTCGACGCCGACTACCGCGCCGGTGACCGTGCTTCGCAGCGCCGACGACGGACATGTGGTGAGCAACATCGCCAAGGCCGACATCTCGCGCCTGCTCGCCACCGGCTGGAAGGTGCCCGAACCGTTCACGGTGAAGGGCCGCGACGGCAAGACCGACATCTACGGCCTGATGTTCAAGCCGACGAATTTCGATCCATCGAAGAAGTACCCGATCGTCGACTACATCTATCCGGGTCCGCAGACCGGCTCGGTCGGTTCGCGCAGCTTCGCGGCCGCGCGCGTCGATCACCAGGCGTTGGCGGAGTTGGGTTTCATCGTGGTCGCGATGGACGGCATGGGCACGCCGTGGCGCTCCAAGGCCTTCCATGACGCCTACTTCGGCAACATCGGCGACAACACGCTGCCCGATCAGGTCGCAGGCCTGAAGGAACTCGGCAAGCGCGATCCGTGGATCGACATGGACCGCGTTGGTATCTGGGGTCATTCCGGTGGCGGCAACGCCACGGTGACGGCGATGTTCCGTCATGCCGACCTGTTCAAGGTGGGTATCGCCGAGAGCGGCAACCACGACAACCGCAACTACGAAGACGACTGGGCCGAGAAGTGGCAGGGCCTGCTGACCACCGACAAGGACGGCAAGAGCAATTACGACGACCAGGCCAACCAGAACCACGCGGAAGGCTTGAAGGGTCACCTGCTGCTGGCGCACGGCACCATGGACGACAACGTGCCGCCGTACGAAACGCTGCTGGTGGTCGATGCGCTGATCAAGGCCAACAAGGACTTCGACCTGCTGCTGATCCCCAATGCCCGCCACGGCTACGGTGCCGCAAGCAACTACATGATGCGCAAGCGCTGGGACTACTTCGTGCGCAACCTCGCCGGCGAAACGCCGCCGAAGGAGTACACGATGAAGCCACCGAAGGATTGATGTTGTCGAGCCCCTCTCCCTCTGGGAGAGGGGTTTGGTGAGAGGGTGCGGACTTGCGAAATGCCTAATGGCCGCGCTCCGCCTGCACCCTCATCCACCTGCCGGCACCTTCTCTCCCACAGGGAGTACCTTCGGGTCGCCAAAGGGAGGAGGGTTCGCGATTGAAGGTTTGGCCGGCGCCCAAGGTTTCGGACATTTCGCCGAAGCCTGAAGCTCTTCTCCTCCCGGCGACCCGAAGGTATTCACGGTAGGAGAGAGGGGGTGGGGAGAGGGTGCGAACTCGCGGTACCTGCAATGACGCCGCTTCGCCCCACACCCTCACCCACCTGCAACCGAAGAGGCTCCCGCCGAGCTAGCGCCTTCGTCCATTGGAGGAAGAACTCACCCACCGAGCTCTCCATTCCAGGCGAGTCCTCCACCCTTCAACGCAAACTCGTCGGCTTCGCCACGCCCCTGGCAATGGCATCGTCGAGCAGCTTTTCCATCTGGCTGTCGGCCTTGCTGTCTTCGCTGCGCTGGCGTTCTTCCAGCGCTTCCTGCTGCCGCTCCAGTTCGCGTTCCTGGCGGGCGAGCTCTTCCTGCTGGTGCTGGAACTCGCGGTCTTCCGACGGCGTGCGGGCGCGTGACGCCACCGCGCGGATTTCGTTGTCCAGCATGCGGATCTGCGTGTCCATCTCACGCAGGTCGGCCTGCGTAACGCCCGGCTTGGATGCGAGCGAGGCGCGTTGCGATTGCAGCTGGGCGCGCTGGGATTCGAGCGCGCCATGGCGGGCCGCCAGCTCACTCTGCTGCGCAGCAAGTTCACCCTCGCGGTTGGCCATGCGGCTCTGGATGCTGGCGATGCGTGACTGCTCGCCGGCGATGCGGCTTTCCATGGATGAGATCTCGTGCATCGGCGCATAGGCATCGCGTGCATGGTCGATGGTGGCGGCATCGCGCACGACATAGGCCTGGTTGCCGCGACGGAACCACAGCAGCGGTTCGGACCCCTTGCGTTCGCGCTTCGCCGCTTCGATGTCGTGGTCGGTGCCGTTGACGAGGATGGTACTGGCCTTGTCGTCGAACAGTGCGAAGCCGTTCCGCGCGTCGCTATCGATGTCGATATCCACGTGGCGGCCACGCATTCCGATGCTCGGCGGCGTCGGCGGAGTAGGCGGCGTCATCGGTGTGGGCGGAGTCGCTGGCGTCGCCGGGGTGGCAGGGGTCGGCGGCGTGAGCGGGGTGATTGGCGTCGCCGGTGTAGGCGGCGTCGGAGGTGCCGGTGGTGTGGCAGGAGCCGGCGGCGCAGACGGTGGTTCCGGCACCCAGCCATGCGAGGTGCTGGCGAGTGTCGCTTTTGTCGCCGGCGTGGCCTTTGCGGCGTGCTTGGCTCCCGCGGCGGGCGCGGCTTGTACCACTGGAGCTGCCGAGATGGCCGGCACGGCTTTCGGTGCCGGCTGCACGCTCGGCGCGATCGCTGCCGCAGGAGCCGCGACGGTGGAAGCCGGTGCCGGCGATTCGGCAGCCGCTTCCGTGACGCGATAAGGCAACACGCCCGCGCCGGCCACGATCAGGATGAGCAAGGCGCTGCGTGCACGCGAGGTGGCATCGTGCGATGCGGTTTGCAGCATGGTCAGTCGCCGCTTGAGATTGAGGAAGGTGGGCGATGCACCGGCCAGACCCGCGTGCAGCGGATGGGCGACGCCCAGGCGCAACAACAGGCGACCATAGTCCTGCGGTGCCGCGTGATGCTGTTGCATGACTTGCGCATCGCAGGCCGCTTCGCGATTCAACGCGTACTCGCGCATCGCCCAGCTCACCACGGGGTGAAAGAAGAACACACGTTGCGCCATGGCCGGCACCCAGCCGAGCCACAGATCGCCACGACGCAAGTGGGCGAGCTCGTGTGCGAGTGCAAGCGCCGACTCTTCCGCCGTCAGCGCATGTTCCGAGGGCAGCAGCACCACCGGCTGCCACCAGCCGCTTACCTGTGGCGACCGGATGGCGTCGGAGACACGCAGTTCGGGACAGCGGCGCAGGCCCATCGCGCGCGCTTGCGTACGGCACGCTTCCTGCAGCGCGGCATCATCAAGCACATGCGAATGGCGCAGCACCACCCGTGCTTGACGCCACTGGCGCGCGGCTACCATGAGGTGCACCAGCACGCCAGCCAGCCACAACGCGAGCAGGATGTTTCCCCAAGGCAGCGAGGCATCGCTCGCTGCGGCCACATGCGGTACGTCGGACGCGTTACGTTCGTCCACCAGCGGCGACGACGGATTCGAGGCACCGCCAAAATTCCCGATGCGATGTTCGCTGGGCGCAACGAACGTGGGCGCAGCCGGCACGCTGGCGATCACTTGCACTGCCTCGGGCTTGGCCGGCGACAGCAAGGGCAGCGATACCGGCGTCGGCAGCATCAATCCCAGCAATACCTGCAAGCCGACGAGCCACCACAGCAGCGACCGCGTGGACGCGCTGAGGCGCGGCGCGAGCCTGCAAATGAGCGCGATCGCGGCGATCAACAGCACTGCCTGCAGCGACGTCCAGCCGAGGCGGCCGGGCAGCGCGTCCATCCATAGCGAGAGCGAAGTCATGTCAGGTCTCCTTGCGCCGCGTCTGCAGCTGGACCACGAGGGCTTCCAGTTCGGCCAGTTCCGAATCGCTCACCTGGCCGCGCTCGGACATCCACGCCACGAAGGGTGAGACCGAGCCGCTGAGGGTCTTCTCGACGAACTGCCCGACGGCGCTGCGCATCACTTCGCCGGGGCCGGTGGCGGGGCTGTAGCGATACACGCCCTGCACCTGGCGACGACGCAGGTATGCCTTGCTGCGCAGGCGCTCCATCATGGTCAACACGGTGGAGCGCGCCAGGCCACGGGGTTCGCCGTAGCCGGTCGCGACTTCGCCGACCGATGCGTTGCTGTGTTCGGCGATGTACTGCAGGAGCGCCAGCTCCTGGTCGCCGATGGTGGCCTTGCCCATGTGCACGATCCTTGGTGACTACATCTGTAGTCACGCTACGCCTTGACTACAGATGTAGTCAATAGGCCGTCGGGCATTTCGAGAACTGTCGCTCGCCTTGTTGCATCGCACAAGAAACGGAGTAGAGTGCGCGCCGTCCTCATCCAGCAGCGCGCATCGGAGTGCGCTTATGAAGACCTCATCCTGCGTCATCGCTGCAGTGCCCGTCCTCGCTCGGCCCTCGCTCCCGCCAGCGGATTAGCGCACTACCACCCTAGCCATCACGGCTTTGACGACGACGCGCACCGCTGTGTCGCGCCCGGCCGTATGGACGTCCAAACCGGCATACGCCGCTGATCCATCACGAGGAAAACCATGAAGACGCTTGTCGTCTGGCTGGCGCATCGGCCGTGGCCGTTCGTCGTCTGCCTGCTGCTGTACGTCGGTTTTATCGGTCCGGAACTCATCTCGGCCGCCAGCACCACCGCGGTGCTGCTTGGCCTGGTGTTTCTGGCATTGCTCGTGGCCTGGGGCATCGTGCTCCTGCGTCACGGTTTCACCCACAAGGAATGATCTCCATGAAACGCGTAGTGAAGTTGTCCCTTTCGCTTTCGGCGCTGTTGTTGGCGGCCTGTTCCAAGGTGCCGGCAGGCAATGTCGGCGTGAAGTTCCAGATGTATGGCGACGGCAAGGGCGCGCTGCAGGAGCTGCCGCCGGGCCGTTACTGGGTGGGCTGGGGATACGAGATGTACACCTTCCCCACCTTCACCCAGACCTATACCTTCACGCGCTCGTCGAATGAAGGACGCCCGGTGGACGAATCCATCAGCTTCCAGACGTCGCAGGGCCTCACCGTGAATGCGGACGTGGGCATCACCTATCACATCGATCCGAGCAAGGTGACGCTGATCTTCCAGAAGTACCGCAAGGGCATCGACGAGATCACCGACGTGTACCTGCGCAACATGGTGCGCGACGCGCTGGTGAAGGAGGCGGCCAGCCTGGACATCGAATCGGTGTACGGCAAGGGCAAGGCAAACCTCATCGAATCCGTGCAACGCGACGTGAGCGACGAGGTCGGCCCGGTCGGCATCGTGGTGGAAAAGATCTACTGGATCGGCGAGCTGCGCCTGCCCGAGAACGTCGTGCAGTCGATCAACGCGAAGATCCAGGCAACGCAGATGGCCGAGCAGCGCCAGAACGAAGTGGCGCAGGCACAGGCGGAGGCGCAGAAGGTGGAGGCCGAAGCGCAAGGCCAGGCGCAGGCACGCATCACCATCGCCGAGGCCGAAGCGAAAGCCATCGCGCTGAAGGGCGAGGCGCTGCGGCAGAACCCCAACGTGGTGCAGATGTCGGCCATCGAGAAGTGGGATGGGCGGCTCCCCACGTACAGCGGCGGCGCGCTGCCCTTCCTGCACCTCAATGCACCGGATGGCAACAAGTGAGTGGCTGCCGGCCATGCTTCGGCATGGCCGGCACGCTTTGCGGTTTAGTGTCGCTTCGGTCAAAAACGCCCGTCGTCTTTGATCGACATCAAGCCCGGCGCAGGGAAAAACACGGCCAATAGCCGGACTACTGCGCAAGGGAGGGTGCGATATGCCCCGCATGATCTGGCAAGACGACCTCAATACCGGCATCAAGGTCATCGACAATCAACACCGGCGCATCGTGGAGATGATCAACCATCTCCACGATGCCATGGAGCATCGGGATCGCCGGGAAATCAGCGACATTCTCGACGAGCTGGTGGACTACACGCTGTCCCACTTCACCTTCGAGGAATCGTTGATGGAGGACGCCGGCTACGAGTTCACCCGAGCGCACAAGCGCGTGCACGAAGTGTTCGTCAAGCGCGTCTCGGAGTACCGGCTGCGCTTCCGGGCCGGCGAAGAGATCGGCAACGAGCTGCTGCACACGCTCTCGCACTGGCTGTTCAACCACATTCGCAATGACGACAAGGCCATCGTCGATTCGGTGCGCCGCCACCTCCACGCGGTCGGCACCGAAGAGCATGGCAGCGGGTGGCTGGCGCGATCCCTGCGCCGATTCTTTGGCACCGCCCACTGACGGCACGGCCGGGCGTCGGATGCCGCCGTCGCCAACCCATGTCCGGCAAGGGCTATGCCTTGTTACTGACCCACATCAACGCGGGCCAGGAAACTATCGGCAACCTCTGTCGGCGAAAGGGAGACAGGGGGTAAGGAAATGATGAGGATTGAATGGAGGGATGATCTCGATACCGGTATCGAGGTCATCGATAACCAGCATCGACGCATGGTCGCTTTGGCCAACGCGGTGTGCGAAGCCCAGGCCAGGGGCGACCAGGCCGCCATCGCGGACGTGCTCGAAGGGCTGCTGGACTACACGCTGTCGCACTTCACCTTCGAAGAAGCGCTGATGGAGGACGCCGGCTACACGTTCGTCGACGCTCACAAGCGGGTGCATGAAGTGTATGCGGAGCGCATCGAGGCCTACCGGCGGCGCTTTCGTGCCGGTGAAGACATCGCCGAGGAACTGCGCACGATGCTGATCGGATGGCTGTTCCAGCACATCCGGAACGACGACTGGGCCTACGTGGACTCGGTCAAGCGCAACATCCTCAAGTTGACCGGCGACACCAGCGAGGATGGGTGGCTTTCCATCACGCTGCGACGGTTCTTCGGCGCGCGCAAATGAAGAACGGCGGCGCCGCGCACCCGTGGCGCGCGGCGCCGACCGGTCAGAACGCCATGTCGAACGCAACTTCGCCCTGCACGCCGACCTGGTAGGCCGAGACGCGACGCTCGAAGAAGTTGGTCACTTCCTGCACGTCCTGCAGGTCCATGAAGTCGAACGGGTTCTTCGCGCCGTACTTCTTGGGCAGGTCGAGCTGGGTCAGGCGTTGGTCGGCGCAGTACTCCAGGTACTGGCGCATGTCCTTCACGGACAGGCCGGCCACGCCACCGGAGAGCACGTCCTCGGCGAACTGCGTCTCGCAGGCGATGGCCTCTTCAAGCATCTGCTCGATCTGCGTGCGCATGTCTTCGTCGAACAGGTCGGGTTCTTCCGCGCGCACGGTGCGCACCACGTCGAAGGCGAACGCCATGTGGCAGCTCTCGTCGCGGAATACCCAGTTGGTGCCCGAGGCGAGGCCGTGCAGCAGGCCGCGCGAGCGCAGAAAATACACGTAGGCGAAGGCAGCAAAGAAGAACAGGCCCTCGATGCAGGCGGCGAAGCAGATCAGGTTGAGCAGGAACTGGCGACGGTGCTCACGCGTTTCCAGCGTCTTCAAGTCCTGCAGGGAATCGATCCACTTGAAGCAGAACTCGCCCTTCTGGCGGATCGAGGGGATGTTCTCGATGGCCGAAAACGCCTTGTTGCGCTCGTTCGGATCGGGGATATAGCTATCCAGCAGGGTGAGGTAGAACTGCACGTGCAGCGCTTCCTCGTACAGCTGGCGCGACAGGTACATGCGCGCCTCGGGCGCATTGATGTGCTGGTACAGGTTGAGCACCAGGTTGTTCGCCACGATGGTGTCGCCGGTGGCGAAGAACGCGACGAGGCGATGGATCAGGTGACGGTCGGCCTCGCTCATCTTGGAGCGCAGGTCGGTCACGTCCAGCGAGAAGTCCACTTCGTCCACCGTCCAGGTGTTCTTGATGGCGTTGCGATACATCTCGTAGAACTCGGGGTAGCGCATGGGGCGCAAGGTGAGTTCGAAACCGGGATCGAGGATGTGGGACATGGCGTTCCTTGAATGCCGTGGCGCTCAATAGAGCTTGCGCGCGTAGTTTTCGCGCACAAAACGACTGATGTAGGTGGAAAGACCGATGCCAGCCTCGGCGAGCATCTGCATGTTCCTCACATGCATGCGGCCGGGCTTGGCATGGGTGTATTCGTAGATGTCGCCATTGACGAAGCGCACCCGGATGAAACCGTCGCCACATTCGTAGCTGGCGACGCCGGTCTTCTTCCCGCTGAGGTTGCGGTAGCGCTTCATGGCACGCGTCCGTTACTGGCAGGCCTCGCAATATTCGGGGTTCTCCAGTGAACAGAACACGGCTGCCGTGGCCTGCTCCTGCTCGGCAGCGGGCGCGGCCTTGGCCGTCGGCGCGGCCGACACGGTGGTCTTGGCGATCTTGGTTGCCGGACGCGAGCGCAGGTAGTACGTGGTCTTGATGCCCGCCTTCCACGCATACATGTACATCGAGCTCAACTGACCGATGTTCGGGTTTTCCATGAACAGGTTCAGCGACTGGCTCTGGTCGATGTACGCCCCGCGTGCGGCGCCGAGATCGATCAGGGCCTTCTGTGGCAGTTCCCACACGGTGCGGTAGATGCTGCGCAGACGTTCCGGAATCGCGCTGATGCCCTGGATCGAACCTTCGGCCAGCTTGATCGCGTCGCGGACTTCCGCCGTCCACAGGCCCAGCGTCTTCAGTTCTTCCACCAGGTAACGGTTCACCACCAGGAAGTCGCCTGACAGCGTCTCGCGCTTGAACAGGTTGCTCACCTGCGGCTCGATGCACTCGTAGCAACCGGCAATCGACGCGATGGTGGCGGTCGGCGCAATCGCGATCAGCAGCGAGTTGCGCAGGCCCTTGGCCTTGATGGATTCGCGCAGCGCGTCCCAGCGAGCCTGGTCGTTCGGCTTGGCGTTTACCCAGTAGTCGAACTGCAGCTCGCCGTTGGCAGCGCGGCTTTCGGCAAAGCCCGGGTGTGGGCCGTGTTCCATCGCCAGTTCGTTCGACTGCGACAGCGCGTTGAAGTAGATCTCTTCCGCGATACGCGTCGACAGCGCCAGCGCCTCGGCCGAGTCGAACGGCAGGCGCAGCTTGAAGAATACGTCCTGCAGGCCCATCACGCCCAAGCCCACCGGACGCCACTTGTTGTTGGCGACTTTGGCGGTATCGATCGGATAGAAGTTGAGGTCGATCACGCGATCGAGCTGGCGCACGGCGGTGCGTACCGTGGCGGCGAGCTTGTCGAAATCGAAGCGGCCGTCCACCACATGGCGCGACAGGTTCACCGAGCCCAGGTTGCACACCGCCGTTTCGTTCGCGTTGGTGACTTCCAGGATCTCGGTGCACAGGTTCGACAAGTGGATGACGTTTTCCGCCTTCGCCGTCTGGTTGCTGGTGGCGTTGCTGCGGTCCTTGAACGTCATCCAGCCGTTGCCGGTTTGCGCCAGCGTGCGCAGCATGCGCGCATACAGCTCGCGTGCCTTCACCTTCTTCACGGCGAGGCCCGCGGCTTCCGCTTCGCGGTAGGCCTTTTCGAAGGTCTCACCCCAGCTGTCGACGAAGTGCGGCACCACCTTGGGATCGAACAGCGACCATTCGCCGTCGCTCTCCACGCGGCGCATGAATTCGTCGGGAATCCAGTTGGCGAGGTTGAGGTTGTGCGTGCGGCGCGCTTCGTCGCCGGTGTTGTCGCGCAGCTCGAGGAATTCCTCGATGTCGCCGTGCCACGGCTCCAGGTACACGCAGGCCGCACCCTTGCGCTTGCCACCCTGGTTCACGGCGGCAACCGAGGCGTCCAGCGTCTTCAACCACGGCACCAGGCCGTTGGAATGGCCGTTGGTGCCCTTGATCAGCGAGCCGCGCGAACGCACGCGCGAGTAGGCCAGGCCGATGCCGCCGGCGAACTTGCTGAGCTTGGCGACGTCACCGTACTTCTCGTAGATCGATTCCAGCGAATCTGCCGGTGAATCGAGCAGGAAGCACGAGCTCAACTGCTCGTGCGCGGTGCCCGAGTTGAACAGGGTCGGCGAGCTGGCGATGTATTCCAGCGAGGAGAGCAGGCGATACAGCTCCAGCGTCTCGCCGATCTCGCTGCCGCCCAGCGCGCAGGCGATGCGCATGAAGAAGTGCTGCGGCGTCTCGATCACCTTGCGCAGCTGCGGGTGGCGCAGCAGGTAGCGGTCGTACACCGTGCGCAGGCCGAAGTATTCGAAGCGGCGCGTGGCCAGCGGATCGATCGCGTCGTTGAGCTTGCGCGAGTTGGCCGAGACGAAATCGCGCAGGCGATCGTTGACGATGCCCAGCTCCGAGCCGCGCGCGATCGACTGCGAGAAGCTCTGGATTTCCTGGCCGCTCACTTCCTTGTCGATGTACGCGCCCAGCAGGCGCGCAGCGAGCTGGCCGTATTCGGGTTCTTCCGCGGTGAGCGCGGCGGCGGTGCGGATGGACAGTTCGTCCAGCTCCTGCGTGGTGGCGCCGTCGTACAGGCCGCCGATGGTCTTGAGCGCCACGCGCAGCGGATCGACCGCATGCAGGCCTTCGCTGCTGCGGGTCACGGCGCGGACGATCTTGTTCACGTCCACCGTTTCCTGGCGACCGTTGCGCTTGGTCACGCGCATCTGGCCCGGGTTGTGCGGCGGGGTCAGCGCGAACGGCGTGTCCGTGCGTGGCGTTTCGGCCACGGCGGTGTCGGCGGAAAAAGCGGTGTCGGCGCGATCGTCCTCACGTTCGCGGCCGGTGGTATCGATAGGTTGCATGTCGACTTCGCTCCAAGCGTGGTCATCAACCGCCTGCTCCCGCGCGCAGGGCTGAAGAGATGCACTTCCGCGGACGGTCGAGCAGCAAGGCGGATCGCCCTGCGCATCGACGCACTTCCCCGCGGAAGCCGTCATCTCGCACCGCGGCGCTCAGGCCACGATGTGTCGGCAGGTCTTCGGACTCGCGGACCACGGGCCTTGCGACCCGACCTACTCGCTCCCGCTTCCCAGCCGCTGAGGGCCAGTGCGTTGTTGGCTTTCGTTTCCGCTTACCGCTGCGGGGCAGTTCCGGATTTCCACCGGATTCCCTATTAAGCCAGTCCGACATCAAGTCTGAGAGTGGCACCGACGGGGCACAACATATCGGGCCCGCAGGGGCGGGTCAACCCAATACCTTGTGGATGGCGTGTGGATAAGGCCGAAAACCCAAGTGCCTGCGCGGGTTAATCGGGCCAGGAAAATTTCCTACGGCAGGCGTGAGCTGCCGGCCGCGTGCGAAGGAGCCACATGCATGCGGGGTCGGCAATGCGCCTTGCATTGCAGCGGCTGGCCACGCCATGCAAGCTGCCATGCGTCCTTGGGGAGAGGTTTGGCGATGGGCCATCCGCTGTTGCTCGTTCAACTGCTCGTGATCATCGTCGCCTCGCGCCTGCTGGCATGGCTGCTGCGCTGGCTTGGGCAGCCCGCCGTGGTTGGCGAGATGCTCGCGGGACTCGCGCTGGGTCCGCTGTTGTTCGGCGCGCTGGCGCCGTCGTGGCAGGCGAGCCTGTTTCCTGCCGATAGCCTTGGCGCCCTGCAGAGCCTGAGCACGCTGGGCCTGGTGTTGTTCATGACGGTCATCGGCGCCGAGCTGCGCGTGCCGACGGGCAGCCGCCTGCTGCGGCCGGCGATGTGGGTCGGTGGACTGGCGTTCGTGCTGCCCGGCCTGCTGGCGCTCGGTGTTTCACCCTGGTTGTTCCGCAGCTATGCGCCGACCGGCGTGTCGTACGGGCCGTTTGCGATGTTCATGGCCACGGCGTGTGCCATCACGGCGTTGCCGGTGATGGCGCGCATCGTGAAGGAGCGCGGACTCACCGACAGTCTTCCGGGCCGCCTGGGCATCGCCGCCGCCGCCGTGGCCGATGTGCTGGCCTGGGTGTCGCTGGCCCTGGTGGTGGCGTTGATCAGCGCGCACGGTAACTGGCTGCCGTTCTGGCGGACCATTGGCGGGTTGGTGCTGCTGCTCGGCGTCGCCTGGTTCGTGTTGCGTCCCTCATGCGCGTGGCTGCTTGCGCGGCATGCGCCCGATGGTCACGCGAACGGTGCGGTACTCGCGTTCCTGCTGGCGGGCGCGATCGGTTGCGCGGCGATCACCGAATGGCTGGGCCTGCATGCCGTGTTCGGCGCGTTCCTGTTCGGCTTGTGCCTGCCGCGCGACGACCGGTTGCTGCAGGGCCTGATCGAACGCGTGGAGCACGTCACCCTCGCAACGTTGGTGCCGGTGTTCTTCGTGCTCGCGGGGCTGAGCACCACCGCGCAGCTGTTGAGCGCGGATGCCGGCCTCGCGCTGGCACTCGTGCTCGCCGTGTCGATCCTCGGCAAGCTCATCGGCGGTACGGCCGGTGCGCGCCTTTCAGGTCAAGGCTGGCGCAACAGCCTCGCCGTCGGCTCGCTGATGAATGCGCGCGGCATGATGGAGCTCATCGTGATCAAGGTGGGCCTCGACGCCGGCGTGATCACGCCGGCGATGTTCACCATTTTGCTTGTGATGGCGATCGTCACCACGATGATGACGACGCCGATGGTGATGGGCTTGCTGGATCGCAAGCGCATCACCGACGCACTCACGAACCATTGATGATGCCTAGCCTTCGTCCAGTGGCGTAAGCAGGCGTACCTCGTCGATCAGCGGCTGTACCCGATCGTCCGCAACGGCATCGGCCGCGCCCGGCATCGCTGCATCGGTGGAGGCCCAGGGGGCTTTCTGCCGCTCGCCCGGCAAATAGGCTTCCCATTGGCCATAGGGCGGATCCATCGAGCCGGGGCGAATGCCCTGGAAGATTTTGTACTTGATGGGCACGCGGACCAGCCAATAAGGATCGTTGGCATGTTCGCCGCGACTCGGAACCTGCCAGGTCCACCCACGTGCCGTGGCGAGTGCGGAACTGGCGAAGAGCTTGCGCAGGCGCTCGCGCTCGGACGGATCGGCGTAAGTGAGCAGATTGACCTGTTCGGCGATGGCATCAGCGACCTTGCCGTCGCGATCCACCTTCACCATGAGGTACACGGCGGCGGAAACGCGCTGGTCGATCGCCTTGCGCGGATAGACCGGATTGGTGCGATTGAGCGGCTGCAGATCTTCTTCCGGAGCCCCGGCATTCTTGCCGAAACTGGCGCCAGCAATGCGCACGGTCGCGCGGTCCTTGTCGATCGCGCGCGCAACGATGCGCAGACTCATGGATTCCTTGAGGGGAGCCTCACCGGGCTTGGCCAGTGTGAACTTCCAGGTCGGCAAGCTGCGCTGGACAACCTCGCCCACTTCAGGCGGCAACTTCTCGGCATGATCGAGCGCATAACTGTCCACGCTGCCGTCGGCCCTGATGGTCATGGTGCCGGTAACCAGCATGCTGGCTTCCGCCTGCCCGACGGTGTCCGCGGCATACACGTGGCAGCTTGCCGACACGATGCATGCGGCGACGAATGCGCGCATTCCCTGTTTCATGACGTCCTCCTTGAGATGTCGACTGGAGTGTAGCGACGGGCACGCCGGCGGCGACCGACGTGCCCATGCTGTCACCAGATGCGCACGCGTTCCTGCGGCGACAAGTACAGCTTCTGGCCCGACTCCACCCCAAACGCCTGATACCACGCATCCATATTGCGCACCGGCCCGTTCACGCGGAACTTGCGTGGCGAGTGCGGATCGCTGGTGACCTGGCGGCGGATGGCGTCGTCGGTGAGCTTGCCACGCCATGCCTGTGCCCAGCCGAGGAAGACGCGCTGGTCGCCGGTGAGGCCGTCGATCACCGGCGCCGGCTTGCCGTGCAACGACGCATGATACGCATCGAGGGCCAGCGTGAGGCCGCCGAGGTCGGCGATGTTCTCGCCCATGGTGAGGTTGCCGTTGATGTGCACGCCCGTCAGCGGCTGGAACGCGTCGTACTGCTCGCCGAGCTTCTTTGCACGCTCTTCGAAGGCCTTGGCGTCGTCGGCCGTCCACCAGTCGCGCAGGTTGCCGTCGGCGTCGATCTTGCGGCCCTGGTCGTCGAAGCCGTGCGTGAGCTCGTGGCCGATCACGCCGCCGATGGCGCCGTAATTGATGGCCGGATCGGCGTTGGGATCGAAGATCGGCGGCTGCAGGATGGCCGCGGGAAACACGATGTCACGCAGCGAGCCGTTGTACGCGTCGTTGGTCTGCGGCGTCATCGACCAGTCGCTGCGATCCACCGCGCCGTTGAGGCGGTTCACGTAGAACGTCCAGTCCGCCTTGGCGGCGTGCAGCACGTTGCCCACCAAGTCGTCGCTGCTCGTGCGCACGTTCGCATAGTCGCGCGGGTGGTCCGGATAGCCGACCTTGATGGTGTAGGTGTCGAGCTTGCGCAGTGCCTCTTCGCGCGTCTTGGGGCCCATCCAGTCAAGTTTCTCGATGCGGACGCGGTAAGCCGCCTTGAGGTTGGCCACCAGCTCCTCGATCTTCGCCTTGGACGACGCCGGGAAATACTTGGTCGTGTAGAGCTCGCCTACGCCCCAGCCCAGGTTGCCGAAGCAGGACAGGCGGTCGCCCACGCCGCAATCGCCGCCGGACACCGCATGCACCGCGCGCTTCCAGCGGACTTCCTGTTGCTGCTGCCCTGAAAGCGTCTTGTCATGCATCTCGAAGTACGCATCCTGGAACGGCTTGGAGAGGTAGTAGGCGGCGTCGTCCGCGATGCGCGCAGCCTGCCATGCCTGGATGGTGGCGACCGGCGTCTTCGCATACACGGCGGTGAGCTTCGGGAACGCGGTCTTTTCCGCCACCACGATGCGCTTGAGGTCGCCGAGCTGCGCTGACGCGAGGTAGTCGCGCCACGCGAAGCCGGGGGCCAGCTTTTGCAGCTCGTCCACGCTCATCGGGTTGTACATGGCCACGGGGTCGCGCTGCGCGACCTTGTCCCAGCTGGCTTCCGCAATGGCGGTTTCGAAGGCCACCACGTCCTTGGCGGCGGCCTCAGGCTGCGGCCATCCCGCCAGTGTCAGCAGCTTGGCGACGTAGGCCTGGTACGCGGCCTTTTCCTTGGCGAATTCGGGCTTGAGGTAATAATCGCGGTCGGGCAGGCCCAGGCCCGCCTGCGTGACATAGACCGCGTAGCGCGAGTTGTCTTTCAGGTCCACGTCGAACACGAGGTTGAACAGCGCGCCTTCGAAGTCGGTATTGGTGCGGCCCATCAATGCAGCCTGCGCGTCGCGCGTGGTGGCCTTGCGTACCGCATCGAGCTGCGGCGCGATGGGTTTGGCGCCAAGTGCATCAATGCGCGCCTCGTCCATGTACGACTGATAGAACGCGCCGACCTTGCCTTCGAGGGAACCGGCCGGCGCCTTGCTCTGGGCGGCACTTTCCATCAACTGGTGCAAGCGCTGTTCGGTGAGGTCGGTCATTGCCAGTCGCAGGCTGACCGCCGGCTTGTCGGGAGGGATCGGCGTGTGGTCCAGCCAGGTGCCGTTGGCGTAACGGAAGAAGTCATCGCCCGGTTTCGTCGCGGTATCGGCACCGGCCCGATCGAAACCCCACGTGCCGTACTGCGGCTTGGCTGTCGCCGTGTCGGCGGCGTGGGCCGCACCGAACACCAACGCACTCACGCAAGCGACTGCCAGGATCCTGCTGACCATAAGCCCTCCACCGTGTTTGAGGTGAGGGGGATGCTCGCACGGTGGCGGGTCGTTGCCAGTGCTGGAAGTTGTATTTCCAGCCCAGGCACAACGGCCCGGACGTACCGGGCCGTTGCTGTCGTCGGGTGCGAGGCTCAGCCGGCAGCGCGCTGCTTGTGAATGCGCTTGCTGTCCTTGTTTAGCGACTTGTTGAGGTTCTTCTGTTCCTGCTTGGTGAGGTGGCCACCGTGCTCGGCCTCATCGCGGCTCTCGCGCGCAGCGATGTTGGCGTCCTGCCTTTCGTCGTGTGCGGCCTGCTTGGCATTGAGTTGGCCGTCGGCAACGCCGGCCTGGACGCGATCCTGCTGGTTTTCCAGGCGCTGGTTCACTTCGCTCACGCGCGGATGGCCGGGGACATTCTCCGGCGAGGTGGATTGCGCCATGGCGCCGGCGCTCGCGCACGCAGCGACCAGGGTGATGGCGATCAGGCTGAAACGCGACGTCGTCTTCTTCATGGCGGTGATCCTCTTCGTTGGTGATCGGTCGCAGCGCACCGCGCTGGCGCGGTGGCTGTCACGTCTCGGATGGTGTTGCCCCTGCGAGCCACCACGGGTGGCTGGCTCGATGCGGAGAACGAGGGATCGCAGTCGCCGTTGACGGCGTTGACGCGAACCTGCGCCATTTCATTCAGCTGCAGGCAGGCTCGGTGGTGATGCATCACCGCATGTCGTCAGCCAGACGAAAGCGACATGCGTGATGAGGTGCTTTCACGCGGCAACGCGCCCTTCGGAAAGGCCGCGCAGATGACCGAGGCCTTCCTCGAAATCCTTGCCCACCAACTTGTCCATGTTGAACACCAGGCCCATCAGCTTGTGCATGAAGCTTGAGCGACCATGCATGGCCCACGTCACCCGCGTGCCTTCGCCATGGGGTTCGAGCACGAATTCCGCGGTGTTGGTGGCCTTGAACGGCGCGAAGAACTCCAGCCTGATTTCGATGCGCGACGATGGAATGGACTCGGTGATCTGCATGCGACCGCTGCCGATGTCCTTGTTGCCATTCCAGCCGTAGATCGCGCCTTCGCCGACCTTGGGGCCTTCGTAGCTGCGCTCCATGGCGGGGTCCTTGCGCTCGTACGGCGACCACGCCTGCCAGCGATGAAAATCGTTGATCAGCGGAAAGATGCGCTCAGGCGATGCCTGGATGGTGGCGGATCGCTCGATGCGGAACTGGCCGGGACGCGTGGCCGCGACCCCGAGCAGGGCGAGGATGGCAAGCAGGACGATGACGAATACGGTGAACATGATCGGACTCCTTGGGTGGCGGAAAGCCGCGCGTCATGCGTCGGCTTGTTCCTTGGGCACCATGTGCATGTAGGGCTGGGCTTCGTGCAGCACGCGGGCGAACGACGGCCGCTGCATCAGCCGCAGCAGGTAGGCCGCCGTGTGCGGGTGTGCTTCTTCGAGCGGGATCACCAGGTTGGCATAGAACAGCGCGGGCGAAGCCGAGCAATCGGCCATGGTGTAGTCGTCACCCACCGCCCACGTGCGGCCGGCCATGTCCTTTTCGAGCAGGTCGTAGGCCACACGAAGCTTGTCGCGCGCGGCGCTCACGCCATAGTGGTCGTGTGCACCGGAGGGACGAAGGCGATCGGTGACCACCTTCTGCATCGGCTCGTTGACATACAGATCGAAAAAGCGGTCGCGCAGGCGAACTTCGCGCGCGAGATCGGCATCATCGGGAATCAACGACACCTTGCCCGGATAGTGCTGCGCGAGATACTCGATGATGATGGTCGATTCGGGTACCAGGCAGTCACGGGCGTCGTCGCGCAGCAGTGGAAACCGGCCCATCGGCCACAACGCGTGGAACGCGGCGCGAGCCTGCGGATCGGCCAGGTCCACCAGGTGGGCATGGAATGGCGTGTCGTTCTCGTACAGCGCAATGAGCGGCTTGTGGCAGAACGAGGCGAGCGGATGCATGAAGAGCGTGAGTGACATGATGAACCTCGTGCCTGGGGATCAATGTTGCGGCTGCACCGAGGCAACCTTGTCCTTCGCCGAGGCGTCATCGATCAACGCCTCGACCTGGATGCGCAGCACCACGTCCATGTTGAAGCCGTAGGACTTGCCGCTGTCCATGCCGAATGTGTCGCGCTTGAACGTGGCGGATGCGTCGGCGCCGCAGAGCTCGCGCTTGAACATCGGATGCGGCATGCATTTGAACGAGTTGACGGTGAGTTCGAGCGGCCGCGTCACGCCATGCAGGGTCAATTCGCCGGCCACCTTGGTGGGCGCACCATTGACGAAAGCGGTGAGCTTGCCCTTGTAGATGGCGTGCGGATATTTGGTCGCGTCGAACAGCTCCGGTCCGCGCGCAGCCTCATTCATCTTGTCCAGGCCAAAATCCGCACTGGCCATGTCCACCGTGATATCCACGCTGCCCGTGGCGGCGCTCTTGTCCAGCGTGATCTTGCCGCTGGTGCGGTCGAACTTGCCGCGCCATGTCGAGAGACCGCCGAAGTGGTCGGCCTCGAAGCTCGGATACGTGTGCATGGGATCGATGGTGTAGGTGGCCGGGCCGGCATGCACCGGTCCGAGGGCCGATGCCATGGCCAGCGTGGCGAGTGCGGCGTGCCGCGTGAAAGGGGGCAAGGCAGTCATCGTCAACTCCTGAAGGTGGGTTTCGCGGGCCGCTCCGGCCTCGCTCATCTGAATGACGAACGGGCCTGGGGGATTTCGACATCGGTCTGGAGCCGCATCGGTGCGGATGACCCGGGGAGCGGGTGGGCCCGGACTGCACGAGGGGTCAATCCACGATGAAAAGCCGGGCCCCCGTGGGCGTATACGAACGATGCGCGGCATCGCCGAAGTCGGACACCTGGTAGCTCATGCCAGCCGTGAGCACGAAGCGGCGGCCATCCTTCAGCTCGGAATGCAGCTCGCCTTCCAGCACGTAGAGCACGTGGCCGCGATCGCACCAGTGATCGGCGAGGTAGCCGGGGCTGTATTCCACCAGCCGCACGCGCAAGTCGCCGACGCTGAAGCTGCGCCAGAGCGCCTCGCCGGTTTCGCCCGGATGCTTCGTGGCAGGTACGTCGGCCCAGTCCGTCACGGTGAAGGGCAGGGCGGGAATCTTCATCGGCACGGCTCCCTGTGGGCGGTTGACGTTATTCGACGGGGTAAGGGCCTTCGGCGAAGACTTCCGCGTGGTAACCCTTGGCGCCTACGAGCCGCGCCATCGGACTGCGGATATCGCCGCCGCTCGCCAGGCGGTCGATCAGGAAGCCGAAGTCGTAGCGCGGCTGCCAGCCAAGCTCCTCGCGGGCCCGTGCGTTGACGTAGACGCGATCGATGCCCGGCGCCATCTTCCAGCCCAGCCTCGCATAGAGCGGTGCGTACGCCGGCACGCGTCGCTGCACGACCAGCGGCGCGTTGGCACGCAGCGCGGCCATGTCCTCCGGCTGCAGTGGCGAGGTGGCACTGATGATGTAGCGACGAAAGCCCAGCGTGGTGGCATGGCGCGCCGCGAGCAGATGGGCGCCCACCACGTCCTCGATGTCCACGCGGCGATGCAGGTACTCGTTCACCTTGAGGTTGTCGTCGGCATAGCTGGCGCGCGCATTGCGATCGTCGTCTTCCTCGGGAAAGAAGCGCGATGTGCGCAATACCATGCAGGCCAGGCCCTGGTTGCGCTGGAACAGCTGGCACAGGTCTTCCGCGGCGGCCTTGGTGACACCGTAGATGTTCTTCGGGATCGGCGTGACGTCCTCGGTGATCCAGCCGGAAGGTTCCCCCGCCGGCGGCACCAGCGCATCGCCGAACACGCTGGTGGTGCTGGTGTACACGAAGGATTCGACACCGGCGCTCACCGCTTCTTCCAACAGGTTGAGCGTGCCGGTGAGGTTGACGTCGATGAAGTCCTGCCGGCTGTGCGTGGCCACATGCGGCTTGTGCAGTGTGGCCGGATGGAACACGTGACGCACGCCGGCCATGCAGCGCTTCACCGTCGCACGACTGGCCACCGAGCCGCGCTGCGTGGTGAATGGGCCTTCGACGATATCCAGGCCGATGACCTCATGGCCCAGATCGCGCAAGCTGCGCGCCAGCGCTTCGCCGAGATGGCCGGAGCTACCTGTGATCAGGATACGCATGCGTGTGGTCCACCGAGCAGGAAGAGGGCGATGCTAGCATCCGTCCGGCGCGTGCGACATTCGCCTCTCACACCTCGGCCTTGAAGGTCTTGCCCAGTGGCTGGCCACGCCCGACGTAGTGGCGGAACAGATAGAACAGCGGCTGGTAATGCCGTGGATCGACGTGCTGCGTGCCGGGCACCACCACGTCGTCGTGCGCATGTACGTGCAGTACTTCCAGTTCAGCCATTACGTAGCCGCCGGCATCGTCGCGCCACGCGTCAAGCGGCCGCTGGATGGCGAGCAGCAGGCGCGCTTCCAGTTGCAGTGGACATTCGGCAATGCGCGGTGCATTCACGCTCAAGGATGAGGCGGTGTGGAGGCCGGCCAGCGCGAACTTGTCGGCCTCGTGGCGATAGCCGACCGCGCGCTTCCACGCGGGTACCGGATCGCGACCCGTCGTGGGTGCCATGCGCTCCACCGCTTCGTATTGATCTTCGCTGGCAAGGTTGAGCACGCACTCGCGCTCGCGCTGCAGGTTCGCCAGGCCTTGTCCGCCGCCGGTGAGGCCGATCACCACGCGATCGGCCAGCGCCCATGCGGACGACATCGGCGTGATGTTGGTCGAGCCGTCCTCGTTGCGTGTGGTGATGAGTACGACCGGCGTGCCGAAGTAGAGAATCGACGGATGGATGACGCGGGTATCGGGTGTTCGGTAACTGTCCATGCCGACAGTGTGGTGCGGGTTGCGCGCCGAGGCTTCGCCGTGCAACGAAATATCCCGTGGTCGGCAGCGCTAGACTGCCAGGCATGAGCGATTCCACCGCACCCAGTCGCTACCAGCTGGCGGAGATCGGCGCCCTGCTCGCCGAGCCCGCGCGCGCGGCCATGCTGCTGGCGCTTATCGACGGCACCGCGCGACCCGCCGGTGAACTGGCGCAAGCCGCGGGCGTCGGCGCCGCGACTGCCAGTGCGCATCTCAAGCGCTTGCTCGAAGGCGGGCTGTTGGCGGTGCATGTGCAAGGTCGCCATCGCTATTACCGCTTGGCTGGCGAGGAGGTGTCCGCCTTGCTCGAAGCCCTGGCGCTGCCACGCACGCGACCTTCGTTGCCGGAGCCGGCTGGTGGCGATCGCGCCCTGCGCCTGGCTCGTACCTGTTACCGCCATCTCGCGGGTCGGCTTGGCGTGGGACTCTGCGATGCGATGCTGGCGAATGATCACCTGCACATGACGGGCGAGGGACTCCGCCTGCGCGAATCCGGCGTAGTGGCGCTGGTGTCCGCGGGCTTGCAGGAGACGAGCGCGCGGTCCTTGCTGCTGCAA
Organism: Dyella jiangningensis; assembly: GCA_000632805.1. Taxonomy (GTDB): domain Bacteria; phylum Pseudomonadota; class Gammaproteobacteria; order Xanthomonadales; family Rhodanobacteraceae; genus Dyella; species Dyella jiangningensis. The sequence continues at coordinate 4,771,662 of CP007444.1, forward strand.
CAGGGTCGCAGCTGCCTGGACTGGACCGAACGGCGCATGCACGTCGGCGGACCGCTTGGCGTATCGCTCACCGACGCCATGCTCGAAGCCGGTTGGCTACGGCGCCGCAGCGGCAGTCGCGCGCTGCAACCGAGCGATGACGGCTTGCGCCGCCTGATCTCACTGGGCGTGGGCATCGATGCGGGTGCGTGACGGCGGCACCCTGAAAGGGTGCCGCCGTCGTTGCCGGTCATCAGGCCTGCTTGCGCTTGAACAGCTTGGCGAGCACACCGCCGTTGGCGGCCATGCCCAGCACGATGAACTTCTTGAACGCCAGCAACAGCACGCCGAGTTTGGCGAACAGGCCGGCCTTCGCCGCGATGCCGCCCGCGACCAAGGCGGCGATGCCGTAGGCGGCTGCCTTGTCGGTGGTGGGGTTGTAGTCGGTATAGCGCTGGCCGGCGTCGAACTCCGCCATCTCTACCACCTGCGGCATGTCCGCACGCACCTGGGCCAGTTCTTCGATGGGCGCCACCGCATTGAGCGATAGGTATCCCTTGCGACCGAGCACGCGGATGGCGTAGTTGAGCGTGCGGTTGTCGTCGGAGCCGTTGGCCTTCTTGAACTGCAGGTCCTGCGCCCAGTAGAGCTTGTGGTTCACCATGTCGTAATGCGGCGGCTCGGCCCAGCCCATCAGTTCGATGGCCGGATAGCCTTCCTTGATGCGGTCCGCGTTCTCGTCCCGCGTCGCCTTCTGCATGTCTTTCAACATGTCGTTGTAGTCGATCTTGGCGGCGTCCTCGTCGGTGACGTAGCCCTCGTCGACAAAGGTCACCACCACCGCCCAGTTCTTGTCCTCGAGCACGGCATGTGCGTCGGTACTGGGCAGGATCATGCCCAGCACATCGCTGTCCGGCGGATTGTTCCAAAGCTCGCTCAGCACGCGCTGCGCATCGGCCGCGGGCAGGAAGCTGTAGCCGTCAGCGATGGTGAGCGTGGCCTGCGCGCCCGGAAGATTCACCTTGCCTGTGAGCGGGTGCAGCGTGGCGACGAACTGCTCGGCCGTCATCTGGCCCGATTCCTCGGCCCGCGCCGGCGAGGCGCACACCAAAGCAGCCAGCAGCAGCGCTGGCCATAGCGTCTTGCGAAGCATCTGAATTCCCCCGGTATCGTCCATGGATGCGCATCGACCGATGCGGCCGCAGCTCCCCCATGGCGCTGCGGCCGCACGATCTTACGACGCGCGGCGCTTCACGGCGATAACCGGGCTAGCGGTTCAGGGCGACTTGGGCGCGGGTGAACGCTCGAAACTGCCGGCGTCGCCCGGAAACACCACCGGGCTTTCGTAGCCCTCGGCCGACACGGCGGAGACGCCGAAGAACCAGTCGTCGATGACCACGTCCTTGATTACGGCCTGGTCGGCATCGCCCACCATGCGGCTGTACTGCCACTGCGGCGCGGTGGTGTCGCGCCAGTGCACCACGTAGCCGGCGGCGCCGGGCACCTTTTTCCAATGCACGGTGGTGTCGGTGGCCAGCGCGCCTTCGGTGCTCACGCCGCTCGGCGGCGCAGGCGCGCGGCTCATCGCGGCCATGGTGACGGTGTTGAGTGCGGTGACGCGGGCGAGGTAGCGGAAGTCGACGCCGTCGATGGTGTCGCCGTATTTGATGCCCCGATCCTGATCGGTATGTCCGGTGCGCAGATCCTGGTGCTGGCGCGTGTAATTCTCGTGGCCTTCGCTGACGCGCACGGCGGGATACCCGGCTTCGAGGAACGGCACCTGATCGCCGCCGCGGCTATAACGGTCCGTGCGGTAGACCATGTGCACGCGGAAATCAGGCAGGTACTGCGACGCGATGCGTTCCATGTAGCGGGCGACGTTGCGCGAGGGCGAATCCACTTCACCGCCGTGGTATGCGCGGAACTTGGCTTGTTCGGGTGTTTCGTTGCTCTTGGTACCTTCGGAGAACACGCGCACCGTGAGATTGTCGCGCACGCCGTTCTGGCCCTGGCTGTTGCCCACGATGTCGTTGTTGAGATCGGCCTGCACCTGCCAGCCCTGCGCGACGGCGTAATCGGCGAGCACCTTGCCGCCGTACAGGCCTTGCTCCTCGCCCGACAGCGCGGCGAACACGAGCGTCGCGTCGTTGTCCTGTTTGGAGAGAATGCGCGCCGCTTCCATCAGCGCGGCGACGCCGGAGGCATCGTCATTCGCGCCGGGCGCGTCGCTGGTGGTGTTCATCACGTCGGTGACGCGCGAGTCGAGGTGCCCGGTCATCACGATCACGCGCTTGGGATCGGTCTTGCCGCGCTTGATCGCCACCACGTCCATCACTTCGGTCGGGTGCGGAATGCGCTTGCCGGTGAACACCTGCGAAGGCGTGACGACTTCGATGCAGCCGCCACATTCCTTCGACATCTGCTCGAAGCGCGACTTCACCCAGCGCCGGGCGGCGCCGATGCCGCGCTTGTCCGACTTGGTATCGGACAGCGTGTGACGCGTGCCGAAACCGACGAGCTTCTCGATCGTGGCGTGCAGCTCTGTTTCGCTGGGCTGCGTGGAGAGCGCCAGCAGCGAAGGCTGCAATCGCGGCTGCACCGGCGCCTCATCGGCGAACGCAGTGGACACGGCGAGGCTGAGTGCCAGCGGAAGCAGCAGGGGAGCTGGGCGCATCGGATTCTCCGTTGAGTCGACAGCCGACTTTAGCGCCGCCCGCCAGGCCCGCCCCCTGCCGAACGGCAGGGGTGGGCAGCCTAACGGCTGGGCGGCACCAGGGTGATCTCGAACAGCTTGGGCCAGCGCTTGCCGGTGACGAACAGCCGGTCGTGCTGGGCGTCGTAGGCGATGCCGTTGAGCACGTCGTTGGTCGGGTCGGGCAACTTGCTGGTATCGAACAGGCCGGTGAGGTCGATCCACCCCTTCACGTGGCCGGTGGCCGGGTCGATGCGGGCGATGCGATCGGTCATCCACACGTTGGCGTAGATCTCGCCTTTCACCCATTCCAGTTCGTTGAGATTGAGCACCGGCTTGTCGCCGTCGGTGACCAGGATGCTGCCGACGGAAGCCAGCGTTTCCGAATCGAGTATGCGCAGCACCGCCGAGCCGTCGCTCATGTAGATGCGCTTGTCGTCGCGCGTCATCGCCCAGCCTTCGCCGGGATAGTTGAACGTGCGTTGCTGTTTGAAGCTGGCCAGGTCGTAGACGAAGCCCAGCTGATCCTTCCAGGTGAGCTGCACGATGTGCTGGCCCCAATCCACGATGCCTTCGCCGAAATACTGCGCCGGCAGGTCATGCCGCTGCACGACCTTGCCGCTTTCCAGCTCGACCTTGCGCACCGTCGATTCACCGGCCTCGCCCGTGCTCTCGTAGAGATAACCGTCCTTGTAGAACAGGCCTTCGGTGTAGGCCGAGATGTCGTGCGGATAGGCATGCACCACACGATAGCCGTACACCGGCGCCGCCGCCTGCACAGGCAGGGCAACCATGAGTGCGCCGAGCGTGGCGGCGCAGGCAAGCCAGCGGATCATCCGACGATTCCTCAGGGTGGAGCGCCGATGGTACACGCGGCCTAATGCAGCGTGCGCACGCGGAAGTTGCGTCCCTTGATCTTGCCGGCCCGCAGGCGCTCCAGTGCCTTGTTCGCAAGATCCCGTCGGATCGCGACATACGCACGGGTGGCGAACACGTCGATCTTGCCGATGTCCTTCGCATCGAGGCCCGCATCGCCCGTGAGCGCGCCGAGGATGTCGCCGGGTCGCAACTTGTCCTGGCGACCTGCGTCGATCACCAGCGTGCGCATCGGCGCAAGGTTGAGCTGCTTGCCGCGTGGCGGCGCCACCTTCAGCGGATGCCACGACAGCGGCTGGCCGAGCTGGTCTTCGATGTTGAGCGCCTTGGGACGTTCGCGCGGCGTCACCAGGGTGAGCGCGAGGCCGGCTTCGCCCGCACGGCCGGTGCGACCGACGCGATGCGTGTGCGTGTCCGGGTCGTGCGCGATGTCGTAACTCACCACCAATGGCAGGCCGGCGATATCCAGGCCGCGCGCGGCCACATCGGTCGCGACGAGGATCGAGCAGCTGCGATTGGCGAATTGCACCAACACTTCATCGCGATCGCGCTGCTCCATGTCGCCATGCAATGCCAACGCGGAGAAGCCGCGCTTGTCGAGCTCCTCCGCCACGGCATCCACGTCCTTGCGCATGTTGCAGAACACCAGCGCGTGCTGCGCGTGTTCCTTGCCGAGCAGCTGCGCGAGCGCGTCGAGCTTCTGCGCCGGTTCCACCTCGTGGAAACGCTGCTCGATGGTGGACTCCTCATGCGGCGCTTCCACCGTCACTTCCACCGGATCACGCTGCAGGCGCTTGCTCACCTGGCGGATCTCCTCGGCATAGGTCGCCGAGAACAGCAGCGTCTGGTGATGCTTGGCGATGCGCCCGACGATGTCGTCGATCGCCTCGCTGAAACCCATGTCGAGCATGCGATCCGCTTCGTCGAGCACCAGCACCTTGATGCCGCCGCCATGCAGGCTGCCGCGCTTCAAGTGCTCCTGCACACGGCCGGGCGTGCCGACCACGATGTGGGGATCATGCGTGAGCGATGCGAGCTGCGGGCCCAAGGGCATGCCGCCGCACAGGGTCAGCAGCTTCACGTTCGGGATATTGGCAGCAAGTTTGCGAATGGCCTTGCTCACCTGATCGGCCAGCTCGCGCGTGGGGCACAACACCAGCGCTTGCAGGCGAATGGTGTCCACATCCAGGCTTTGCAGCAGGCTCAGGCCAAAGGCGGCAGTCTTACCGCTGCCGGTGCGGGCCTGCGCGATGACGTCGCGGCCCTCCAGCATGGGCGGCAGGCTCTGGGCCTGCACCGGGGTCATCTCGGCATAGCCGAGGGTTTCCACGCTGGCGAGCAGCGCGGGCTTGAGCGGAAGCGTGCGGAAATCAGTCATGCGCCATGATCGCATCTACGCGTTCATGGCGCATGAAAACCTCAGCCCTGCATCTGCTCCAGCTCCATGCCCTTGGTCTCGCGCACGGCCTTGGCCACGAAGATCAGCGAAATCAGCGCGAACGCGGCGTACAGGCCGTAGGCGAAGCTCAAGCCCACTTCGGCCAGCGCCGGGAAGCTGCTGGTGATGATGAAGTTGGCGATCCACTGCGCGGCGGCGGCAACGGCCAGCGCGATGGCGCGGATGCGGTTGGGGAACATCTCGCCCAGCAGCACCCACACCATCGGGCCCCAGCTCAGGCCGAAGAACACGACGTAGGCGTTGGCGGAGACCAGCGCCACCATGTTCCACGGCGAGGGCAGGCTCAGCGCCGCGCCGCTGCCGGTGGCTTGCGAAAAGCACCACGCCATTGCCGCCAGCGTGACGGTCATGCCGGCCGAGCCGATGATGAGCAACGGCTTGCGGCCGATGCGGTCCACCAGCGCGATCGCCACCAGGGTCACCAGGACGTTCACCACCGAGGTGGCGACGGTGATGGAGAACGAATCGGACTCGCTGAAGCCCACCGAATGCCACAGCGTGGACGAGTAGTAGAAGATGACGTTGATGCCGACGAACTGCTGGAACACCGACAGCAGGATGCCGATCCACACCACTGGCAGCAGGCCGAAGCGCGGGCCGCGCAGATCGCGCAGGCGTGGGCGGTATTCCGACTGCAGGCTGTCCTGGATGTCCTTCACCTTGGCGTTGAGCGCGGCCTCGTTGCGCATGTCCAGCACGCGTCGCAGCACGTCATGTGCTTCGGCGAGGCGACCCTTCGCCACCAGATGGCGCGGCGATTCCGGCACGCCCAGCACCAGCGATCCATAGATCAGTGCCGGCACCACGGCGACCAGGAACATCCAGCGCCACGCGGCCAGCCCAAACCACAAGGGATGTGCCGCGCCACCGGCGGAGCCGGCCAGCCATGCATCACTGAGCAGCGCCGCGAAGATGCCGAGCACGATGGCGAGTTGTTGCAGTGAACCCAGCCGTCCGCGCACGGCGGCGGGCGACACTTCCGCGATATAGGTCGGCGCGATCACCGACGCCATGCCGACACCGATGCCGCCGACGAGACGCCAGAACACCAGGCTTGCCACACCGGACACGAGGCCCGAGCCCAGCGCGCTGAGCGCGAGGAACAACGCCGCGACCTGCATGCTGCGCACACGACCGAAGCGATCGGCCAGCGGGCCGGCGTACCATGCGCCCACCGCCGAACCGAGCAGCGCGCACGACACGGCAAAGCCGATCTGTCCCGCGCCCAATCCGAAATTGCCGCGCACCGCATCGACTGCGCCGTTGATCACCGCGGTATCGAAGCCGAACAGAAATCCACCGAGCGCCGCAGCGCTGGCGATCAGGACCACGCGCGCCGTGGCGTGCTGGCCGAGATCCTCGACCGCGTTCGCCGGCTTGTCAGATGTATTGAGATTCATCGCCTCTCCCCATGCAAAGTCTGGCGATTCTGCGTTGGCAGACGCCTCGCTTCGAAGTGAATACGTATGCACTAGAGTGAGGGTGCATGTCGAGGTTTTGTTGGACGGGGTGCGATGGTGCAGGTGCGTGATGACTGGATTTGGCGCAACGCTTGGTTTGCGTGGATTTTGGTTGTAGCGAGCGCCTGGTATTGCTGCGGCGCAGTATCGTTTCGAGAATGAGGCGACCAGCCTCTTTTGGTGGACACCCCTGTGGGAGCGCACCCTGTGCGCGACAGCCTTTCGCGACGATCTTCATTGCTGGTGTTTTGTTCGTGCAGTTCTCGGTGGCTTAGTTGCGTGTATTCGCGACTTGGCTCGCCTGCGGCGGGCATCCGGCCCGCTGCCGCGGCCCGGGTCACGTTCTCTTGCGTGCCCAAGAGAAAGTAACCAAAGAGAACGGCACCCCGCGTGGCGCTGTCTGGGCTGCGCCCAGCCAGTCCGTGAGGGGCGGCCGGGCTTTTCGACCGGGCTCCTGCCCGGACGAAAAGTGCCCGACATCCTTGTCGGGCACCCCTGCGGGGCCTGATCGACCACCCCTCACCGCCACACAGGGGATTGGGTAAAGGCTCGTGCCGCTGCGCGGCACATCGCGTCGTGGAGCCGGCAGTTGGGTCCGTTGTAGGAGCGTACCCTGTGCGCGACCGCGGACTGGCATGATCGCCTCGGTCTTCGGTTGTCGAGATGAGGTACGCCGCCACGCTGCGGTCGCGCACAGGGTGCGCTCCTACAGAGGTAGGTGCTCTATCGCGAGCCCCCCTCACCCTGGCCCTCTCTCCGGAGGGAGAGGGAGAAAGTACGGCACCTACGGATTCCCTCGCAAGGCAACGAAGCTGCCTTAAGTCCTCTTCGCATCGGCGCGTTGCGGTGTAGCGGCTTCGTATGAGGTAGTAACGAGCGCATCCCGGTTAACCTCAGTCGACCGACGCTTCTATCCCTCATATCGCTACGAGCCTTGGCTCTCAAGGCCGTTTTCTTTGGGTTCATATCGCTACGAGCCTTGGCTCTCAAGGCCGTTTTCTTTGGGTTACTTTTCTTTTGGGCCAGCAAAAGAAGTGACTCGAGCGTCGGCAGACGATCGAAACGCCCGCTGCGTAAGCGGCCCGCTGGCGATACGGCGACAACCGGAGACTGACTCTACTGGGTGACTCGCTTCGCTCGCGATTGGGAGCCGGCCTACGCCGGGACGACGAACAGTGAAGCCTGACGCGAAGGACTGTCACGCACAAGGTGCGCTCCTACAGGGGAGGGCGGGCAAGACGCCGTCACCATTGGGTGCGATTCGGCAACAGCCCCTTCAACTCCGCCTCAGTCAAATTCCGCCACTGCCCCGGCTTCAGGTGGCCGAGCTTCACATTGATGATGCGCACGCGCCGCAACTGCGTCACGCGATAGCCGAACTCGGCCGACATCAGGCGGATCTGCCGGTTCAGGCCTTGGGTGAGGATGATGGCGAAGCCGAACTTGGCGATCTTGCGCACCTTGCAGGGCTTGGTCATCTGGCCATGGATGCGTACGCCGCGCGCCATGCCCTTGAGGAATTCATCGGTGACGGGCTTGTTGACCGCCACCAGGTATTCCTTCTCGTGATTGTTCTCGGTGCGAAGAATCTCGTTGACGATGTCGCCGTTGCTGGTCAGCAGGATCAACCCTTCCGAATCCTTGTCCAACCGGCCGATCGGAAAAATGCGTTCCTTGTGATCGACGAAATCGACGATGTTGTCCTTCACCGTCTGGTCGGTGGTGCAAGTGACGCCCACCGGCTTGTTCAGCGCGATGTATACCGCACGCTTTGCCGATGGCGTCGCGGCGAGGATGCGTGCCTTGACGATTTCGCCATCCACGCGCACCTCGTCGCCTTCCAGCGCCTTGGCGCCTGTGGTGACGACTTCGCCGTTGATGGTGACGCGGCCGGCCAGCAGCAGCTCGTCCGCCTCGCGGCGGGAGCAGATGCCGGCTTCGCTGATGTATTTGTTGACGCGCATGGAATCGGTGTCTTCGTTGCTTTTTGTGGGAGCGCACCCTGTGCGCGACGACCAGGCGGAGCGGTGAGCTGCAATGCCGCGGTCGCGCACAGGGTGCGCTCCCACAAGGTGGGCGATGCCTTTACGAACGCAGCCCCACGCCGCGCTTGAGCAGGTGCAGCGCCACGGCGCTCAGGCCGATCACGAACACCAGCATCACCGCGAACGCCACGCCGATCTGCACGTCGCTGACGCCCAGCACGCCGAAGCGGAACGCGTTGACCATGTACAGGATGGGATTGACCATGGAGATGCTGCGCCACGGCTCGCCCAAGAGGTCCACCGAATAGAACACGCCGCCGAGGTAGGTGAGCGGGGTGAGCACGAAGGTGGGCACCAGGGCGATGTCGTCGAACTTCTTGGCGAACACCGCGTTGACGAAGCCGGCGAGCGAAAACACCGTCGCGCCCAGCAGCACCGACAGGAAGGTGATGATGGGGTGCGCGACGTGCAGGTCGGTGAAGAACAGCGCGATCAGCAGCACCAGCGCGCCCACCACCAGGCCGCGCGCGACGGCGCCGGTGACGTAGCCGAGCAGGATCACCCAGTTGGGCATCGGCGACACCAGCATCTCTTCCACGGCGCGGCTGAACTTGGCGCCGAAGAATGAGCTGGAGATGTTGCCGTAGCTGTTGGTGATGATGCTCATCATCACCAGGCCGGGCACGATGTACTGCATGTAGGTAAAGCCGTGCATCTGGCCGATGCGGCTACCGATCAGCTTGCCGAAGATCACGAAGTACAGCGTCATGGTGATCGCGGGCGGGATCAGCGTCTGCGTCCAGATGCGCATGATGCGCATGATCTCGCGACGGACGATGGTGTTGAGCGCGACAAGGTTGGCGGCGCCGTTCATGCGATTTTCTCCACGTTTTCCTTCGTGGTTCGGCCGTTTTCGACCAGTCGCACGAACAGTTCTTCCAGACGGTTGGTCTTGTTGCGCATCGAGGTCACTGTCATGCCCTGGCTGGACAGCGCGGCGAACAGCGAGTTGAGGTCATGCGAGCGGGACATCTCCGCTTCCAGCGTGTGCTCGTCGAGGCGGCGCAGCGTGATGCCGGGAATGGGCGGCAGTTCGACAGGCACGTGGTTGATGTCCAGTACGAAGGTTTCGACGTCCAGCGAGGCCAGCAGGCGCTTCATCGAGGTGTTCTCCACGATGGTGCCGTGGTCGATGATGGCGATGTTGCGGCACAGCTGTTCGGCTTCCTCCAGGTAATGCGTGGTGAGGATCACCGTGGTGCCGGCGGCGTTGATGCCGCTGACGAACTGCCACATCGAGCGGCGGATCTCGATGTCCACGCCCGCGGTCGGTTCGTCGAGGATGAGCAGCCTGGGCTCGTTCATCATGGCGCGGGCGATCATCAGGCGACGCTTCATGCCGCCGGAGAGCATGCGCGCCTGGTGATGCGCCTTGTCCCACAGGCGCAGCTCCTTGAGGTACTTCTCGGCGCGCTCGATGGCGACCTTGCGCGGGATGCCGTAGAAGCCGGCCTCGTTCACGCAGATGTCGAAGGGCTTCTCGAACTGGTTGAAGTTGATTTCCTGGGGCACCAGGCCAATGAGCTGCATTGCCTTGCCGCGCTGCTTGTTGACCGATACGCCGAACACTTCGGCGTCGCCGCCGCTGGCGTTCACCAGCGAGGACAGGATACCGATCAGGGTGGATTTGCCGGCGCCGTTGGGGCCGAGCAGGGCGAAGAAATCGCCGGGCTGGACCGTGAGACTGATGCCTTTGAGGGCTTCGACGCCGTTGCTGTAGGTCTTGCGCAGGTTATTGACGACCAGCGCGGGTGTGGCAGGAGAGGACATGAGCTGCACCGAAGGGGCTAGCCTTTTATTATACGAGGCTTGCCCGGGCCGTCCGGCGCGGCGTCGCGATCACTTTGTTTCCCCCGGGATATTCATGGCAGACCATTTCCAGCTCCGTCTCGTCGACAGCACCATGCTGGCGCCCACCGTGCGCCACATGGCTTTCGAGCGCGCAGACGGCCAGCCGTTGGCCTTTGTGCCCGGGCAATTCCTGCAGATCCATTTCCACTACGACGACGGCGTGGCCACCAAGCGCAGTTATTCGGTGGGCACGGTGGGCGACGGCTCGTCGCCCGTGCAGCGCATCGAGATCGCGGTGAGCTATGTGGACGGTGGCGCCGCCACCAAACTGCTGGGCGAGCTGCCGATCGGCGGCGTGATCGACGCCAGCGGCCCCTACGGCCGCTTCTGCCTGCAGGCCGGCGACACCAACGGCCGCTACCTGCTGCTGGCGACCGGTACCGGCGTCACCCCGTACCGCGCGATGCTTCCGCAAATAGCCGAGCTGGTGAAGCAGGGGCGGGAGGTGGTGCTGCTGTACGGCGCCCGCAACGAGGTCGAGCTGCTGTACGGCGAGGAGTTCGAAGCCTTCGCCCGCGCCAACCCGGGCTTCACCTTCCATGGCTGCCTGAGCCGCCAGCCCCGCGACGTGCCACGCCCCAATGACCGCTCGGGACACGTCCAGAACGTCCTGGCCGAGCTGGCACCGACGGCCGAGCGTGACATCGCCTACCTGTGCGGCAACCCCAACATGGTCGATGCGGCCTTTGCCGCCTTCAAGGAGTTCGGCCTGCCGGTCGCGCAGATTCGCCGCGAGAAGTACGTCTCCTCACGTTGAGTGGCAGGAGCACTTTCTAAATCCTTGTTGAACAAAGTACTCAAGTTCGGCTGAGTCCGGCCGCTAACGGGTCAGCCCCGGCGATGCCCCTCGCCGCTTGCCCACCCCCAGCTCGACGGGTCGTTTTCCCGACACCCGCCAAAAGCGTGACGCAGTTCACGCTGTGAACACCTGCCCGGGATTCCGATATCAAGGCTCGGGGACCCACGCCGATAGCTCCCGTTAGGTATCCCCGCTTTCCGCCGGGGATGCGGGAAGGGGCGTTTTATGAAGGGTTGGATTCGCAAGACCGGAATGGGCTGCGTTGTCGCCTTGGCGCTGGGCGCGCCGTTGGCGCATGCGGACGGCGGGCGGATTACGTTCTCGGGCGCCATTATGGAGCCCACGTGCACCGTCGGCTTCCAGCGCATCAACGAAGTGCAGGCGAAAGGTGCTCATCAGTACCGCTGCACAGAACAGGTCGACGCAACGCCTGGTCAAGCTGCGCAGTCCTACGCGCTGTCGGTAACCAGTGGATCAGCACTGCCGTCGGATCAATTGATCGGCTACTTCGCGCATTACTTGAATGCCGACCCGAAGTTGGTCACGCAAACCTACAATTGATCGGGCTTTAAGGGTAAGTGATGGTAAAGCTCGCCGTGGCGTTCACGGTGCCAACGGTGATCGCTCCCGTTGCGTAATAGCGCGCGTAGTAGGTGAAGTTGGTGGGGCCGTTCAGCGCGGGGCCTGCCGCGGCTGGCGTACCGAAGACAACACCGTTGAAGGTGCTGTCCGTGATTTGCACGCCGACATTCTTTGACGACCCACTGGGCGTAATCACGCCATTGGCGCCTGCGTACGACTTATTGGTATCGAACTGGATGTTTATGGTGCGACCGGCCGAGGTGCTTGGGCAGTTGAGGCCGACGGTGAACGCGGTGGCTCCGGCAGTCGCACCCACGGTCGAAAGAGCCGTGTTGGACACCGTGGGTAGTGTGACGGCGATGCTGGGTGTGGTCACCGTACAGGTCGGGGCCACGAAGGTGACCGTGTTGCCCAGGATGAAATCCTCCACACGCAACGTATTGAATATTCCGGCGTACTGCCAATAGCCCAGCAGCGTGCCGCCCGACAGCGAGGCGCCGCTGGTTATGGGGCCAGTCTTTACCAGCTGCAGCGCTGAGCCTACCGACAACGTGTAAGTGCCCGCATCGATGGAATCCGAGCCGTAGGTCGCCAGATAATTGCTGGAGTCCGGGTGGAGAATGCGATAACCCACGCCGGGCACGCTAGTTGGAAAGATGGTCGAGCCCGCTGCAGGCTGCGAGCTCACAACGTTGATGACGCCTGTGGTGGTGGTGCCGAAGTTGCAGTTCACCGAGCTATTGCTGGGGTTCGGCGTTGTCACCGCGGATGTGGCCAGCACTGTGCCGGCTGCGGCATTGGGATCGAGCGTAATGGTCGACGGCAGCGTCATGGTCACCGTCTCCTTGTTGCCGGACAGCGTGCACCATCCAGCGGACGCCGCTGTCGGCCACATCGCAAGCAGCAGGACAAGCAGGGCGAGGGCGTTGTAGACGCGTGTCATGAGCGGCTTCCGGCAACGGCGACCGGCGTACAGGTCGCTTCGATCTTCTGGTACGTCTGCGCCTCGCCCTTGGCAGGCGCGGGCAGCTGATAGGGGAACGAGCAGCGCATCGGCTGGTCGTCCTCGGTATTCCATTGCACGGTGAGCTGGCCGGTGCCCTTTACGCCGCGCAGCAGGATGCGTCCTGCCTGGCCGACCACGCCCACCGGCTGGTTCTGCGCGTCCACCACTTCGGCGCCGAACGGAAGCATCTGGCCGTCGTCGCGACGCACGCGGGCGATGGCCGAACGGCCGCTTTCCGTCTTGAACTTCAACACCACCACGGAACCTGCATGCGGCGCAACTTGCGCGCTGGTGGCGTCGAGCTGCACCGTCAGCGGCAGGCCTTTGGGGTCGAGCTGCACGGTGTTGAGGTTGTATGGCGTGAGATAGGGCACGAGAGCGTGGCCGAAATGGTTGATGCGCACGCCATTGGCATTGATGACGCGTGCGCCCGCAGCGTCCGGTGCTTCCACCACACCCACGGTATCGCCCATCGGTTGGCCAAAGGTGATGCCCCCGGAATACGCCACCACTGCGCCCGCCACTCCCAGCGATGCCTGCGAATAGCCGTTGCCTGCGCCGATGCTGCCGTTGAGCTGCGCATACGAGCTGCGATAGCCGGCATACACGGTGCCGGCATTGCCGCCACTGCTGCCTTCGCCAACACCGTTGTCGTGCGAGGCAGTGGCGCCGTAGGTGAACTGGTTGTCCTGGCCAAGCGTGCCATTGAGGGTGGCCTGGTCCAGCGTATGGCCCGTGCTGTCGTGCGTGAGGTTGGCGCCGAACATCGGCGCATGCATGTTTTCGCCCAGCGGCAGCGTGAAGCTGGCGAAGATCTGGTTGCTCATGCGCGAGAACGCATCGCGCGTACGCGTGGCGGAAATGTTGTAGCTGATCTTGTGGAAGTTGTTGTTGTAGCCGACCTGGAACTGCACGTCGGTGCCGTTGCGGTTCCAGTAGTCGATCGCCGAGCCGGTCACGTACAACGAGCCGCCGCGCGAACCCAGGCGCTGGTTCAGGTTGATGTCGAAGCGGCTACGCTGGCGATCGATCTGGCTGGTATAGGCGGAAAAATTATTTCCGTTCACGCCCAGCAGCGCCTGGCGCTGTGCGGGGGTGAGCAAATTCGACACGTTGATGCCGTCGATGTTGGTGAGCGTGGTCGGGTCCACGTAACGATAGCCACGCGCGAGATCGCGCAAGGTCATCGCGTCACGCAGGCCCAGATAGCCGCTGGTGGAATAGCGATAGGTGGCGACGGTCAGTGACGTGTCGCTGGACGGAAGAATCTTGCTGTAGCTCAGTCGTACGCTTTCGCCGTTCTGGTTCGACTGACCGGGAATTTCCGCGTGCGCGGCCGTGAGGTCCAGCGCCAGCGCGCCGTAGGACGTGTTCACCGCACTGCCCACCTGCACGGCGCCGTAACCTTCGCTGCCAACCGCGCCGGCGTAACCTGTCAGCGCGTTGGTAAAGCCGCGCTGGATGGTCGCCTGCGCGATCGCCGGATGCGCATGGATCGACGCGTCGTGCAGCTCGCCCGCCACCACCGAGAAACGGGTCAGGCCAGGCCGAAGCAGCTGGGGCACTGAAGCGTACGGCACGGCGAAGGTGCGCAGGCGACCGTCGGCCTCGGTCACGGTCACACTGAGATCGCCGCCGTAGCCGGTGGGATAGAGGTCGGAAATGGTGAACGGGCCAGGCGCCACGGTGGTTTCGTAGAGCACGATGCCGTTCTGTCGCACGGTGACCTTGGCATTGGTCTCGGCGACACCGCGCACGGTCGGCGCATAGCCGCGCATCGAGTCGGGCAGCATGCGATCGTCGGTGGCCAGTTGCACGCCGCGGATGCTCATGCTGTCGAACAGGTCGCCGTTGGTATACGAGTCGCCGATCGTCAATTGCGCGCGCATGCCAGGCAGGTCGCGGCGCACGTAGGTGTCGATGTTCTGCCAATGCGTCTGGGACGGCATGCCGGCCGAACCCGATTGCATCATCACTGTGGAATCCTGGCGCAGGTGCCAGGCGCCGATGTTGAGGCCTGCATTCAAGCCCAGGAACGACGAGGTCTGCGTGACGCCGTTGCTATGGTTGCGGTAGCTGTTGAAGTTGTAGTTGAGCAGCGCGGCGTTGACGCCCTGGTCCCAGTTCTCCGGGCTCACGTAGCCACGCGCGCGGCTGCCCAGCCAAGCCTGCGGGATGCTCACGTCCAGCCGCAGGTTGGGCTGGTCGAAGGTCATCGTGGCGGCGGGAATGAGATCGCCAATGGCCACGCAACCTTGGGCGTCGCCCAGCTTCGTCTGCTGCTCGGCCGAGAGCTTCTGCAGCGGCAGGCCCAGCTGCTCGAACATCGCCTTGGTGAAGCAGGGGATGGCTGCTGCGTCAGGTGTCGGCTCGGCGAAGCGGACATCGCCACGGCCGACCCACGCGTTATTGAGAAAGATGTCAGTGCGATAGACGCCAGGCAGGACCACGTTGCCGCGCTCGAAGCGCGACAGGTCACCGGTATTGTTGCCAGCCCCGGAAAGCATGCTTCGGTCGAAGTTGGCATCGACCGCGGCAGAGGCGTCGGCTCCCGTCGCAGCCGACGCGGCGGCGAGCGCCAGCGTGTTCCAGCTCATCAGCACGCCAACGATGGCGGCGCACAGCAAGGCACGCGAGCCAACGGCATGGCCGTTGGCGCTCGCGTGACATCCGCTGGCGCGCAGTCCGGTCACGGCGCGATGGCACCCTTGAAGGCGATGCTGGCACCGAAGTCGTTGAGCGAGGTGAAGGAAACCACGCTGCCCGCCGCGGGCTTCTGCGCCACGTCGTGCAGCGGCATGCGCAGGTCGGACAGCGGCGCAACCATGCCCAGCTCCGCGGTGGCGTTCTTTCCGCCTACGACCAGCGAGAGCTCAGTAATGGTGACGTAGTAGGGCGTCGGGTTGTGCGCTTCCAGCGCAAAGCCCTTGCCGTCAGCCACGACTTTCCAGGTGAGTTCGGCCGGCGCCTTGGCAGGGTCGCCCTGCAGGCCCGCCGGTCGATAGAAAAGCTTCAGCCGCGAACGCAGCGCCAGCTGCAGAAGGTTTTGGCCTTCAGCCTGGGCGCCGGTGGGCTTGGGAGGAACTTCCAGCACGTTGAGCCAGAACAGCGACTCGCGGTCGGCCGGCAGCTGCTCGTGTGTGTAGACGATGCGCAGGCTCTGTTCCTTCTTCGCCTCCATGCGGAACAGCGGAGGCGTGATCAGGAAAGGCACGTCGACCGATTCAGGCGTGGAGTGGATATCGCCACGGTCGATCCACGATTCCACCAGCACAGGGTGGTCGTTGTCGTTGGTCAGGCGGACAGTGACTTCACCATCCTTGGCGGGGAACACCACGCGTGTGCCACCGATCAGCACATTGGCCTGCGCCGTGGTGACGCCTAGGCAAAGAGCCAACAGGCCCGCGCCAATGGCGCAGACGAACTTCCTCATGGGGATTCCTCGCTTGGATCAGGGTCTGCGGAGTGGTACCGCGCCGGAACCATGGGTGCCGGCGCGGTACCCGCAGGACTTACTGGTAGAGCATCGTGAACTGGACGGAGGTGTTCACGGAGCCGGCGCCGGCAGCGGCGTTGGCGTAGTACTGCGCGTAGTAGTTGATCGTCGCGGCGCCGCCGGTCAGGGCGGTGGCCGTCTGCGGGCCGCCGTTGGTCAGGTTGATCGCGTTGAAGCTGGAATCCAGCAGCTGCACTTCGACGCCGGTGGCGCCGCCGCTGTTCTTCAGGTTGCCGTCGGCCAGGATGGTCGGGCCCGGCTCGAAGAACGTCTTGGCCGAGGTCAGCGAACCGCAGCCCGACAGCGCGAGGCTGAAGGGGGTGCGACCGGCAACGGCAGCGGCAGCGTTCAGCGACGTGGTCGACACGGTCGGCAGCGTGACGTTGATCGCGGCCGGGCTGTTGGCGCCATTGATCTTGCAGCTCGAGGCATTGACGGTGCCGGTGACGGTGATGGTGCCGTCCACTGCCATGGCCGACTGCGGAGCCAGGGCGGCGGCGCCGAAGGCGGCAACGAGAGCAGCGGAGAGGAGAAGCTTGTTCATACCCATGTCCTTTAAACGTATGTGGATACAGCGGTTTTTTGGTGCGCTTTCCGGACCTCGGGCTAGCGCCCCCCGATTGCGCTTTCGCTCCTGGGTCGGGCCTCTTCGGGCGGGCTCCAGGTCGCTTCCACCGCCTAAGCAACCCGCGTGCCAATGTGAACCAGGTCACAGAAATGGCCGCCTGGCCGAAAGTGAGACCTAATTGTTAAGGTGGAGTGACATTTAAGTGAGCCGTAATAGGTCACTTCCGACACGCCGAAAGGGGCCGAATGTGCAAATTGGGTCACATTTTCAGAGCCGTCTTATGTCGAAAACCCTCAAGTTTCTCCGTTGGCATGCCGATACATGCCGCCTTGTGTAAAGCTCGCTTGACATCACGAGGTGGGCGGCCGTAGCCTTACTGTCAAGTTAACTTGACAGACATGGCGGTCGGCCTACGCCAATCGAGGGAGGGAGAGGGCATGGGAAGTACGGACACCCGATGGCTTGCGTCGATGCATACCTGGCCGGCGTGGGGACGCTGGCTGACCATGGCGGTTACCTGCGCGCTGCTGGTCGGTGGCTTCTGGCTGATCACGCTGGGCGGGGCGGGGCGGTTACTCGGCCTGGCCCTGCTCGCCGCGGGTATCCCGCTGTCGATTCACGCGGGGCGCGCCGTGCGCCGGGAGCGCAGTCGTAACGTCGAGCATCGTTACGCCCGTCAATTCATGCCCGCCATGCTCATCTACATGGTGGCCATGCTTTACGTGTGGCCGCTGCAGAAAACCATGGAGCCCGGCCTGCTGAAGGTGGCCGCGGCGCTGCTGCCGGTATGGCCCATTGCCTGGTTGATCGTCGCTTCGATCCGCTACGTGCTGGGCCATGACGAACTGGAGCGGCGCCAGCACCTGGAGGCGCTCGCCATCGGCGTTGCCATCGTCAGTGTGGTCAGCATGGTGCTGGGCTTCTTGGCCGCGGCGAAGCTCATCGTCGTCGATGCTTCGCTGGCGCTGCTGCTGGTTTATCCCGCGCTGAGCATCACGTATGGCATGACCCACTGCGTGCTGGTCTGGCGCAGCCGCGCGGAATGAACAACCGCGTCCGCGAACTTCGTACCGAACATGGCTGGTCGCAGGCCGACCTGGCCGAACGGCTGGACGTGTCGCGGCAGACCGTGAACGCGATCGAGACCGGCAAATACGACCCGAGCCTGCCGCTGGCGTTCAAGATCGCCCGCTTGTTCGGCCTTTCCATCGAATCGATCTTCGAGCCTGCGCCGTGAAACGCGGCAGGCGCGGCATCGCGCAACCCGAATGGACCGAGGGGTAAGCAGACATGGCAATCCATGGGCGAACCGCCCTGCGTATAGGCATCGTGGCCATCGGCCTCGCGGCGCTGGGCTGGAACCACTTTCATGCGCGCACGGCAGAACCATCCGAGGCGGATGAAGCCACCGCCATCACCACATCGACGAAGCCCGCTGCTTCCGCCAAGCCGCAGACCTGGCAGCTTGGCTCGGTCACGCTGACGCCGTGTGAACTTGGACAGCCCAACAGCGGACTCTCCACCGCCGCGTGGTGCGCGCCGTTCGAGGTGCCGGAAAACCGCGACGATCCGCACAGCCGCACGATCAAGCTCAAGCTGGCGGTGATCCGCAGCAGCGCGCAGGTCGCCAGCAAGGACATGCTGGTGATGCTTGCCGGCGGTCCCGGCCAGGCGGCGACGGAATCGTGGCCCGGCGTGTCCAACGCGCTGCAGCCGCTCACCGCGCATCGCCATGTGCTGTTGCTCGACCAGCGCGGCACCGGTGGTTCCAACCCGCTCACCTGCAAGGACGAAAGCGCGGGCCCCGAAGGCGGCGCCGATGCGCTCGATGAACGTCCCGAGAAGGAACGCGAAGAAACCCAGCGCTGCCTCAAGGTGCTCGCGAACAAGGCCGATCCGCGCTACTACACCACCACCGTCGCTGCGCAGGATCTGGAAGACGTGCGCAAGGCGCTCGGTGTGCCGACCTTCGATCTGGTGGGCGTGTCCTACGGCACGCGCATGGCGCAGCAGTACGCCATGCGCTATCCGCAGGCCGTGCGCAGTCTCGTGCTCGATGGCGTGGTGCCGAACGAACTGGTGTTGGGCGAAGACTTCGCGCAGAACCTCGATGCCGCGCTGAAGGCACAGTTCGCGCGCTGCGAAACGGACGAGGCCTGCCGCAAGCGCTTCAACGATCCGTACCAGACGCTGTACCAGCTGCGCGATGCCCTGCGCGCCAACCCGCACGTGGTGAGCTTTCGCGATCCGCAGAACTACCAGAGCGTGCAGCGCGTGCTGAGCGAAGCGTCCCTCGCCAGCGTCGTGCGCATGTTCGCCTATACGCCACTCACGGCCGCGTTGTTGCCGCTGTCCATCGACGCAGCGGCGCATGGCGACGTGGGGCCGCTGTTGGGACAGGCCAAGCTGTTGTCGGGCGATCTGTCCGACACCATGAACGGCGGCATGCAGCTTTCGGTGATCTGCAGCGAAGACGCCGACCTGCTTGCGCCGCGCCCACAGGATGCGCACACCATCCTCGGCACCCGCATGATCGACACGCTGCAGAACGTCTGCTCGGTGTGGCCCAAGGGCACGCGCCCGGATGATTTCCATCAGCCGCTGAAGACCGACAAGCCGGTACTGCTGCTCTCGGGCGAATTCGATCCGGTGACGCCGCCGCGTTACGGCGAAGAGGTGGCAAAGAATCTGCCTAACTCGCGCCATCTCGTGCTCAACGGCCAGGGGCACAACGTGATGAACGCGGGCTGCGCGCCGCAAGTCATCAAGCACTTCATCGAAGACCAGAAGCCTGGAGCGCTGGACGTGAAATGCCTGGATCGCCTCCGCGCCACGCCGATGTTCATCGACTTCAACGGAGCCACGCCATGATCGAGGTAAAGGACCTGCACAAGGCGTTCGGCTCGGTAAAGGCCGTCGACGGCGTGAGCTTCAAGGCGCGCGACGGTGAGATCACCGGCCTGCTTGGCCCCAACGGCGCTGGCAAGACCACGACGCTGCGCATGCTCTACACGCTGATGAAGCCGGATCGCGGACAGGTGCTGGTGGATAGCATCGACGCGGCGCAGGACGCGCTGGCCGTGCGCCGCCAGCTGGGCGTGCTGCCTGATGCGCGCGGGCTCTACAAGCGCCTCACGGCGCGCGAGAACATCGACTATTTCGCGCGCCTGCATGGCTTGCCCGAGGGGGTGCTGGTCGAACGCCGCGAGGCACTCGTGCGGGCGCTGGAGATGGATGACATCGGTGATCGCCGCACCGAAGGCTTTTCACAGGGCCAGCGGGTGAAGACGGCGATTGCGCGTGCGCTGATCCACGATCCGCGCAACGTGATCCTCGATGAACCCACCAATGGTCTCGACGTCATGGCCACGCGCGCGCTGCGCCAGTTCATGCAGCGGCTGAAGGCGGAGGGCCGCTGCGTGCTGTTTTCCAGCCACATCATGCAGGAGGTGGCGGCACTGTGCGATCGCATCGTGGTGATCGCCAACGGCCGCGTGGTGGCGGATGAATCACCCGAGGCGCTGCGTGCACAGACCGGAGAGGCGAACCTGGAAGACGCCTTCGTGAAGATCATCGGCAGCGAAGAGGGTCTCGCCGCATGAACATGGATACTCGAGTGTCACTCGGCCGCACGCGCGCCTTCCTCACGGTCTTCCTCAAGGAGGTGAAGGAGAACCTGCGCGATCGCCGCACGCTCACCAGTGCTTTTCTCACTGGACCGCTGCTTGGTCCCATCATCCTGGTGATGCTGCTCAACATCACGCTCAACCGCGAGTTCGACAAGGCGGAGAAGCCGCTGCCGGTGCCCGTGATCGGTGCGGAATATGCGCCCAACCTCATCGCTGCATTGAAGGTCGACGGCATTGTGCCGAAGCCGCCGATCGCCAATCCGGAATCGGCCGTGCGCAGGCAGGACGCCGACGTGGTGCTTCGCATCTCGCCCGACTATGGCCATGCTTGGCGCAAGGGCGAACCGGTGCAGGTGGAGTTGATCTACGACTCCTCGCAGCGTGATGCGAACACCGCCGTGGCGCGTGTAAGCCAGCTGGTGGAGACCTATGCGCGCCAGCAGGGCGCGATGCGACTGGTGGCGCGCGGCCTGTCGCCCGGCACGGCGTGGCCGGTGATCGCGGCCAAGCGCGACCAGGCGACGGCGCAGGCGCGCGCCGCGCTGATGTTCTCCATCCTGCCGTACTTCTTCGTGCTCACCGTGTTCATGGGTGGCATGTATCTGGCCATTGACCTCACCGCTGGCGAACGCGAACGCCAGTCGCTGGAGCCACTGTTCGCCAACCCGGTGCCGCGCTGGAAGATTCTTGCGGGCAAGCTGGCGGCCATCTGCGTGTTCTCGGCGGCGAGCCTGCTCATCTCGCTGGCGGCGTTCGCCGTGGTGGGGCGCTTCCTGCCTACCGAAAAGCTCGGCATGGAACTGGACCTGGGCCTGAACTTCGCCAGCCGCGTGTTGCTGCTGATGCTGCCGCTGATCGTGCTGCTGGCCGCACTGCAGTCGTTGGTGGCGGCCTTCGCCAAGAGCTATCGCGAAGCGCAGACCTATGTGTCGCTGCTCATGTTCGTGCCGGTGATCCCGAGCATCCTGCTCTCCACCTTGCCGATCAAGGCGCAGGCCTGGATGTACGCCGTGCCGCTGCTCGGTCAGCACCTGGGCATCATGCAGCTGTTGCGCGGTGACGGGGTCGGGCCGCAACAACTGGGCCTGTGCCTGCTGGGCAGCCTGGTCGCCGCAGCGCTCGGCGTGCTGGTGACCGCGCGGCTTTATCAGTCGGAGCGCCTGGCGATTTCCGGCTGACGCCTTTAACTCCTTCTCCCCTCCGGGGAGAAGGCTGGGATGAGGGGCGGGTGCTCGCGAAAGAGCATTATCCAGGCCGGCACGTCATTGCGTGATCGCAAGATTGCTCCCCTCGCCCCAACCCTCTCCCGAAGGGGAGAGGGAGCAATCTGGCGGTACCATAGCTTTCTCTTCATCAGGGAAAACCGCCATGCGCCGCCACCTGCTCGCCCTGAGCCTCGCCGCCACCCTTGCCGGTTGCAGCTCGCACGACAACGCCAACACCGCGCAGGCGCCCACGCCGGCTCCGGCGGCCACCGTGCCCGCGGTGCCTCCGCCGTCCACCGATGCCGACGACGCCGCGCAGCGCATGGCCAACTACGCAGCGGTCAAGCTCACCGCTGACCTTTCCAGCTTCGACGACAAGCAGAAGCAGATGATCGCGCTGCTGGTGCAGGCGGCCGATGTCACCAACGACATCTACTGGAAGCAGTCGTGGGGCGACAAGGCGGCGCTGATGGCGCGCATCCCCGACGACGTCACGCGTCGCTTCGCCGAGATCAACTACGGCCCGTGGGATCGCCTCGACAATGACGAACCGTTTGTCGCCGGCGTCGGCGCCCGTCCTCCCGGCGCGCAGCTCTATCCCGCCGACATGACCAAGGACGAATTCGACAAGGCCGACCTCAAGGACAAGACCGGTCTCTACACGCTGCTGCGCCGCGATGCGCAGGGCAAGCTGGTCACGGTGCCTTATCACGAGGCGTACAAGATTGATCTTGACCGCGCAGCCGGCCTGTTGCGACAGGCGGCCGACCTTTCGGCCGACAAGGATTTTGCCGGCTATTTGAAGAAGCGCGCCGATGCGCTGCAGAGCGACGACTATCGCCCCAGCGACTTTGCCTGGATGGCGATGAAGAGCAACCCGGTCGACATCGTGATCGGTCCGATCGAAACCTACGAAGACCAGCTCTACGGTTACAAGGCCAGCTACGAAAGCTACGTACTGGTGAAGGACCAGGCCTGGAGCGCCAAGCTTGCGCGCTTCGCCAAGTACCTGCCCGAACTGCAGCGCGAGCTGCCGGTGGACGACAAGTACAAGGCCGAGAAGCCGGGCTCCGATGCCGACCTCAACGCCTATTTCGCCGTGTACTACGCCGGAGATGCCAATGTCGGCGCCAAGACCATCGCCATCAATTTGCCCAATGACGAAGAAGTGCAGCTGAAGAAGGGCACGCGCCGCCTGCAGCTGGAAAACGTGATGCAGGCGAAGTTCGACAAGATCATGCTGCCCATCGCCAAGGCACTGATCGCCGACGACCAGCAGTCGCACCTCACCTTCGACGCGTTCTTCGAGAACACCATGTTCCACGAAGTGGCGCACGGCCTGGGCATCAAGCAGACGCTCAACGACAAGGGCCTGGTGCGCACGGCGCTGAAGGACCAGGCTTCCAGCTTCGAGGAAGGCAAGGCCGACATCCTCGGCCTCTACATGGTCACCAAGCTCGCGGAGAAGGGCGAGCTGGACAAGGCCAAGCTGATGGACAACTACATCACCTTCCTCGCCGGCATCCTGCGCTCGGTGCGCTTCGGTGCCAGCGACGCGCATGCCAAGGCCAACATGGTGCGCTTCAACTTTTTCCAGCAGCAAGGCGCCTTCACCCGCGATGCCGCCACTGGCCGCTATCGCATCGACTTCGACAAGATGACCGCCGCGATGAACGCACTGTCGTCCAAGCTGCTCACCATCCAGGGCGACGGCGACTACGACGCGGCCAAGCAGCTCACCGACACCATGGGCAACGTGGACGCCACGCTGGCCGGGGATCTCAAGCGCCTGGATCAGGCGAAGATCCCGGTGGACGTAACGTTTGAGCAGGGGCTGGATGCGCTGGGACTTGCCAAGCCCTAAAGCGCCTCGGTCACCATTATGGGAGCGCACCCTGTGCGCGACCGCGGTGCATCACATGGCGTTCCGATCCGCATACAGATAGCTTCCTACACGATCTTTCGCTCTCACCCGATAGGCTCATGATTCGAACAATGCGACGTTCGGATCATGAGTCCACGTCTTGGTTATCGCTCCCTACGGCACGGCCGTGTTTCGCTGCCCGATCACGCCTATTTGCTCACGGCCATTTCGGCGTACCGGCGTCCGCTCTTCAGAAATGTGGATGCAGCCCGGAACGTGTCTCGATGCATGCACGATTCCTCTTGCTGGGGCGATGCCTCGCTCCTGTGCTGGGTCTTGATGCCCGACCACTGGCATGGATTGGTGCAGCTGGGGTCACGCGACAGTCTCTCCACGGTGATGAATCGCTTCAAATCGCTCACCGCGAAACATCTGCATTGCACGCAGGCGGGCCTGGTCTGGGATCGCGGTTTCCACGATCGCGCCGTGCGTGCCGAAGAGGATGTGCGTGCCATCGCTCGCTACATCGTAGGCAATCCGATTCGCGCCGGGCTGGTCAGCAACGTTCTCGACTACCCGTACTGGGACTGCGTTTGGCTTTAGGGGCGGGGCTTTTTGTGGGAGCGCACCCTGTGCGCGACAAGCCAACGGAGCGGCCGACTGACGGGTGCTGTCGCGCACAGGGTGCGCTCCCACAAAAGGATGAACCCATAGAAGGGAGGTGGCATCACTTCGGCGCCAAGTCCCTAACCTTCATCTCCAACACCCGCCCATCCGCCAGCTTCAGCGACAGCGGCGTGCCTTCCGGAAGATGGGTGCTCATGTCGCGCAGCGTGCCGAAGCTGAGCGCCGCCGCCGGCTTGCCGTTGGCCGACACGATGGCGTCGCCCTGCTTGAGTCCGGCCTGTTGCGCGGGGCTGCCGGGCATCACGTTGATGACGTTGAAGCGGTCGGGGTGGTCCTGCTTCTTTTCGGCGCGGAAGCCCGCCATGCCGTAATGCCACTCCGGCGCTTTTTCGCGGGGCATCAGCACCATCTGCTGGCGCCGGTAGTCGAAGTGCACATTGTAGCGCGAGAGGATGTCCTGGCCGATGTTGCCCGCCTCGCTGGGGTTGCCGGTGGCGCCGGCATCCTTGCGCGTAAGCATTGCCACGACGTTGTCCAGGCGCTGTTGGCCGAGCGCGAAGCGTCGTGCGTGCGCGACGTGCGCGGTGAACAGGCCGCCGACGCCGCCGGTGGGTATCGGCAGACCCGCTGCATAATGCGCGGCGATGCCCTGGCGTTCGGCCCATTGCGGAAAGGTGAGCACGTAACCCGCATTGCCGGTATCGATGCCGAATATCCCGTCATGCCCGTCCTGCTGCGCGGTGACCAGCGGCATGTCGTCGGTGAAGCGCAACGCGACCGCATCGCCCTTCATCGCCATAGGGGCTTCGCCTTGATCGTAAGGAGAAAGACGAAGCTCGCCGCGGTCGTAGTCGAAGGTGATCGCGAAGCGCTCGAACATCTCCAGGCCCAGGATGCCTGCGATGGGCGCGTCCGTGCCGCGTTCGTAGAAGCCGAACGGGTAGGGCAGCACGGTGTAGGTGAGATCGCGCACATGGGCGTCGCCCAGGGCGGTGTCATGCACCTTCGTGTACGACGTGCTCATGGTGCCGGAACCCGATCCTCCGGAGACACCGTTGCCCTTAGTCTCGAAGCCCAGCCGTTTTGCCGTGTCGCTGGTCAGGATCGCGTGGCCGCCGGTATCAAGGATGAAGGGCATCGGCGGGCGACCATCGATGCCCACATCCACCAGCACGATGCCGCCTTCCAGTCGCAGTCGCGTGGTGGCCGTGCGGGCACTGTTCGCCATGGTAACGTCGCGCACCTTGCCCTCGGGCCGCTGCAGTGCGGTCGCGGGTACTGCACCAAGCACGCGGTAACTGTCCACGATGTCCACGCTGCCGCCATCGCTGTTGCCGGCGAGGTTGGCACGCGTCGTCTCAATGCGAAACGGCAGCTGCAGCCCGTCGACGGCGCGGTAGTCGGCGTAACGCTGTGTCACGACAAGGAATGAGCTCGGCCAGGTGGCGTGATCGACACGATGGGTGGTCGTGTCGATCCACAGCGTCACCGCGCGCCCGCCCGAAGGGGTCGCCTCGATGCGCTGCCAGGTCCGTCCGTTGTCCTGCGCATCCGACAGCGCGCGATAGCTTGCGGACGCGCGAGAGTCCAGGAAGCCGAAGCGTCGGAGCCAGTTCTCCGTGACGCCTACCGTGCGTGCTTCTTCCGAATCGAGCGGATGCACGAGACCGGTGATGTCTTCGCGCCAATGGCCCTGGGCATCCGCGCCTTCCGCTGCGGAGAACACGTCGTTGCTCATGCGCGAGGCGAACTGGCCGCTGCGCAGGTCCACGGTCATCTGCCAAGGGCCGGTGAGTTCGTCGGCCGTTTCCTTGCCGTTGGCCTGCAGCGCCGCTACCGACGTCCAGCGTCCGCCGCCATAGGCTTGGCGCATATCGCGCAACACGGCGGTGGTGTCGGTGGCGGCGACCAGCGCGGGCGCGCCGGCCAGCAGAAGGCCGAGCAGCAGGCGGTTGCGACGTGACATGACGATGGCTCCTCGTGTGGATGGGGCCATCGTCCCTGCGTCCGCCTGCGATAGCTAGGACGGAAGTGATGTATCAGGACGCTCGTAGCACTTTGTGCCGATAGTCACGCGGGGTGTCTCCGGTGACGCGCTTGAAGACGCGGGCAAAGTGGCTCTGGTCGCTGAAGCCGGCCAGCGCGGCCACGTCGGCAATGGAACGGCGCGTGTCGCCCAGCGCCTGGCGCGCGAGTTCAATGCGCAGGCCGCGCTGGTAATCGCCGACGGTCGATCCTTGCGCCCGCTGGAAGCTGCGCGCCAGATGCGAAGGATGCACGCCGGCCAGCAAGGCCAGCTCCTGCAACGTCGGTGTCGCCAGCGGATCGTCGTGCAGCCGCTGCAGCACGCGTTGCAGCCACGCGGGCCGGCGTTCGCCTTGCGCGCGGCAGGCGAGCGCGACCAGTTCGAGCACGGCCGACTGCAAGGCCAGTGAGGCGGCGTCATCCGTGGCGCGCAGTTCCTTTTCGATGCGATCGAGCAGGCGGCCTGCGTCCGGAAGGCGCAGTTGGCGATGGTCGCTGAACAGGCGCGCCGTGCCTTCCGTTGCTTCCGTGAGGAAGATGCTGATGCAACGCGCACCAAGCGGACCGAATCGGTTGGCATGCCGATGGCCCTGCGGATGGCTGAGCAGCAAACCCGGCGCGCAATCCATGTCGCCGCTGCTCGATTGCTGCACATAGGTGCCGGCGGCCACCAGGCAGAGATAGGCCTCATCGTGCTCATGCCACGGCAGGGCGTCGCCAGCCCGGTACGGCGTGGCCGACACCTGCAGGCCTCCCTGGCGGTAAACCTGGTCGGGGTGCCCGTAGTTGGCGCGCTTGAGATGTTCCATGGCGCCAGTCTAGGCCGCTGTCGATGCATGGCATGTGCCGTCGGTCAGGCCCATGCTGCATAGCGAATTGCGCGCCGCGCGTGAGCCGCGGCACAGTGCGGTCACAGGGAGCGCGGCAGGCGCCACTTCCGCTGATCGATGGCTGTTTCCTTGGACCGGTTCAACGCAAGGGGGAGAGTGTCGTGCGCGTTCGCAAAACAGCAGGGAAGTCGTGGGATTTCACCGGCATCGTGGCGTTCGCCGCGTGCGTGGCCGCCGGTATGGCGCATGCCGATTCGGCCGACAAGGCATCGCCATATCTCTCGGCGTTCGAGTCGGCCGCCGGCAGCAAGAGCACCAGCCTGAGCGTCGAAGGCAGGCTCGGCGGATTCGTCCTGGGGCCCAACAAGCTGGTGTTCGTCGAGAAGGCCAGCCAGAAGCTATGGCTCATCACCACCAAAGACGGCTGCGGCCAACCCTTCATTACCGATGACGGCAGCGTGGTGACCCAGGATGGCCAGGGCCATGAGGAAGCCTGCCACTTCAAGAGCATCCAGCTGATCAATCGCGAAAAACTCTCGCGCATCCTGGCATCGCGCCAGAACGGTGCCGACATCTTCAGCACCTTGCCCCTGCTGGGCCCGCCCCCGCGCGACAACAGCATGAATCACATGAGCAACGCCCCGTCCAACGCCGGCAGCGGCGTCAAATAAGCGGCTGGCGCTCAGCCCAGGGCGCCGCCGTCGAGATGGCGGCGCGCCCAGGCCGCCACGACATCGGGGTGCTCGAGATGCAGGTGGTGTCCGCCCTGCAGCGTGCTCACGTCGATACGATTGACGCAGGCCGCGCGCTCATTCATCTGCGCACGCGGCAGGTAGGGCGTGGCCGGCTCAGCCAGCAGCAGTGCCGTGGGCGATTCGATGCCACGCAACAGCGCGCGGACCTGATCTTCCGGCAAGCGCAGCGGGGAGGGGCGATTGAGTCGCGGATCGCTACGCCAGCGCCAGCCTTCGGGCGTTTCGCGCAAGCCGCGTTCCACGATGGGCCGCGCCTGCGCCGCGGGCAATCCGCTGGCGATCGTGCGGGCGCTGATCGCCTGTTCAATGGATGCAAAGGCACGCAGCGAACGGCCGGTGGCCGATGAGGTCAGCGCATCGCGGAAACGGCGCAAGGTGTGATGGCCGTCGTCGGCGATCGGGCCGATGCCCTCGATCAGCAGCAGCCGATCCACCCGCTCGGGCGTGGCGGCGGCCACCAGTGCCGCGATACCCGCGCCCAGCGAATGGCCGAGCAGGCGATAGTTCGACAGCTGCAGCACGTCCACCGCCGCCAGCACGGCGCGCACGTAATCGACGAAGTGGTAGTGCATGCCCGCGGGCAGATGATCCGAGTGACCGTGGCCCGGCAGCTCCAGTGCGATCACCTGCCAGCGGTCCGAAAGCAGCGGCGCGAGATGGGCGTAACTGCCGGCATTGTCCAGCCAGCCATGCAGGGCAAGCAGCGCGGGAGCGCCCTCATCGCCCCATGCCAGGGCGCGAAGACGCATGTGAGGCAGCGCGATCTCGCGCTCGCGCGGTGCGGTCATGCGCTGGTGCGATCCGCGTGCATGGACCAGCCGCCCATGTGGCGTCGTACCAGGCGAGCCAGGCTGTGCGCCTGCCCCGGTGAGTCGTTGAGCGCGGGGATGTAGCGCAGATCGCTGCCGCCGGCCTCCTGGAAGAATTCGCGGTTCTGCATGGCGATCTCTTCCAGGGTCTCGAGACAGTCCACGGCGAAGCCGGGGCAGGCGACATCCAGCGTTTTCACGCCGGACTTGGCCAACTCACGCACGGTGGCGTCGGTATACGGCTGCAGCCACTGCTCGCGGCCCACGCGCGACTGGAAGCTCACCACCAATTGCGACTCGTCCAGCCGCAAACGCTCGCGCAACGCCCGCGCGGTGCCCTGGCATTGCTCAAGGTAAGGATCGCCGGCGCGCACGTACCGCTCGGGGATGCCATGGAAAGACAACAACAGGCGATCGCCCCGGCCGTGCGTTGCCCACCACTGTTCGATGCTGGTGGCCAGCGCCTCGATGTGGGCGGCATCGTCGTGATAGTCGTTAATGATGCGCAGCTCGGGCGGCCAGCGCAGTCCCTTCATGGTGTCGGCCACGGCGTCGATCACCGAGCCGGTCGAGGTGGCGGAGTACTGCGGGTAAAGCGGCAGCACCAGCAGCTGGCGCACGCCTTCGCGCTGCAGCCGTTCGATCTGCTGTCGCACCGACGGCTGCCCATAGCGCATCGCCAGCGCAACCCGCACCGGCGCGCCGCCGTCGCTCGACAGCTGCTCCTGCAGGCGCGCGGCCAGTGCTTCGCTGCCGACGCGCAGCGGCGAGCCCTGTGCTGTCCAGATGCGCTGGTAGGCATGGGCCGAGCGCGCAGGTCGGACGCGAAGGATTACCCCGTGCAGGATCAGCCACCACAGCCAGCGCGGATAGTCGATCACGCGCGGATCGCCGAGGAACTCCGCAAGGTACGGACGCACGGCCTGCGCGGTCGGTGCCTCCGGTGTGCCGAGGTTCACCAACAGCACCGCAGCCTGAACGGATGGGTCATGGGATTCACCGGCGGGGCCGGTATAGTCATCGTTGCGTGGCATCGTGGCGTCGGCGGAAGAAACCGCCGCAGAGTCTGCCACAAGCTGCCCAGGCTGCCGTGGAAACGGATGCCGCAGCAGCCGTCGACATCCCGTTCCAGGAGTGATCATGTTCAAGGCATCGTTGCATCGCGTGTTGCTCGTCCTGTCGGTCCTGCTGCTGCCGGCCATGGCAGCGCACGCCGAGGATCCGCCGCTGGTTCGCGCGCAAAATTCGGTGCGCGTGCTCAACGAGATCATGCAGGCGCCCGACAAGTCGATCCCCACCGACCTGCTCAAGGAGGCCAAGGCCATCGCCGTGATTCCCGACCTGCTCAAGGTGGGCTTCGTGTTCGGCGGCCGCCGCGGCGAGGGCCTGATTTCGGTCAAGGGCCCGGACGGCACCTGGTCCAACCCCAGCTTCATCACCATGACGGGCGGCAGCGTGGGTTTCCAGGCCGGTGCCTCGTCCACCGACGTGATCCTGGTGTTCCGCACGCAGCGCGGCGTGGATTCCATCGTCAACGGCAAATTCACCCTGGGAGCGGACGCCGCCGCGGCGGCCGGCCCGGTGGGTCGCACCGCCCAGGCCTCCACCGACAGCGACTTCAAGGCCGAGATCTACTCCTACTCGCGCTCGCGCGGCCTGTTCGCCGGCGTGGCCCTGGACGGCTCCGCCCTGCGCATCGATTACGACGCCAACGAGTCGATCTACGGCAAAGGCGTGACCCCACGCCGCATCTTCGAAGGCGGTGTCAGCAACGTGCCCAGTCAGGTGGTCGATTTCAGGGATCGCCTTGAGGAGTACACTCAGCGATGATGTGGAGCGGCGGCGCGATGGCGTGACAGCTTCGTTCCGCCGCTTTAACGTCTCTGAGGCCTATTCATGAGCATTACCCATCTACTCATCCTGCTCGTCGTGGTCGTGCTGATCTTCGGCACCAAGAAGCTGCGCAACATCGGCTCCGACCTCGGCGGCGCCGTGCGCGACTTCAAGAAGGGTCTGGACGGCGGCGAAGAAGGCGCTTCCAAGCCGAACGCATCGAGCGACCCCGACGAGCGCCTGCGCGCCGATCCGCCGGCTGGTACGACCCAGAACCAGAGCCAGCACGACACCACCGAGCAGAAGTAAGCCGGTCGGCGAGAGCTTGTTCCAATGATCGAGATCAGCTTCGGCAAGCTGGTACTGCTCGCGCTCATCGCGCTGATCGTACTCGGCCCGGAAAAACTGCCGCACGCCGCCCGTACGGCCGGCGCGCTGCTGCGTCGCGTGCGTACCGGCTGGGACAGCGTGCGCGCCGAGGTCGAGCGCGAACTGCAGGTGGAGGAAATCCGCCGCCAGGCCAAGGAAGCCGCGGACCGCGCCCACGCGGCGCAGGCCGAGCTCGACGAGACGCTGCGCAAGATGCGTCCGAACGGCGATGCGCCGGCGCCTGCGCCGGCACCCGCGGCTGTTTCCGAACCCGCGCCTGCGGAGCCACCGGCCGTGACCCACGCGGCGGACGCTTCAGGCGCCGTGCCGACCAAGGAGTCTTCACATGGCGGCGCCTGAGTTGGATGGTCCGGAAGACGAAGGCCTCGAGGAAGGCCTGTTTTCACACCTGATCGAGCTGCGCTCGCGCTTGATGAAGGCCATCGTCGCCGTGCTGGTGGTGCTGGCGGCGCTGATCCCGTTCGCCAACCGCCTGTACACCGAGCTGGCCGCACCGCTGGTGTCGCGCCTGCCGCAGGGCGCGCACCTGATCGCCACCGAAGTGGCCAGTCCGTTCGTGACGCCGCTGAAGCTGGCCTTCTATGCCGCCTTGTTCATTGCCATGCCCGTGGTCGTGTACCAGCTGTGGGCGTTCGTGCGGCCGGGTCTCTATCGCAACGAGAAACGCCTGGCGCGACCGTTGCTGGTAGCCGCCTTGTTCCTGTTCTACCTGGGCTGCGCGTTCGCCTACTTTTTGGTGCTGCCCGCCGCGTTCCGCTTCCTCACGGCGGTGACGCCGCAGGGCGTGGAGATGATGACGGACATCACGCATTACCTTGATTTCGTGATGCTCATGTTCTTCGCCTTCGGCCTGTGCTTCGAGGTGCCGGTGGCGGTGGTGATCCTCGCCGCGATCGGCGTGGTGAGCCTTGAGCAACTGCGCAACGGCAGGCGCTATGCCATCGTCGGCGCCTTCGCCATCGCGGCCTTCATCACGCCGCCGGACATCACCTCGATGATCATGCTGGCCGTGCCGATGTGCCTGCTCTACGAACTGGGCGTGCTCGCCGTGCGCTGGCTGCTCAAGCCGGCCGCCGCGGAGGCCGCATGAGCGACGCGGCCGCCCGCGTCGCTGACTTGAAGGACTCGCTGCAACTGCAGCCGCATGTGGAAGGCGGTTACTACCGTCGCTTCCATCCGCCCAAGGGTGCCGACGGCGACACCGGCGTGCGCCATGCGATGAGCGCCATCCACTATTTGCTGGAGCAGGGCCAGTTCAGCAGCTGGCATCGCGTGGATGCCGAAGAAGCCTGGCATTTCGTCGAAGGCGAACCGCTGGAACTGCTGATCTACAACCCTGTGTGCAATCGCCTCGAACGCCATTGCCTGGGTCCATTGACCGGCGACCATCGCCCCGTGGCCGTGGTGCCGGCGGGCGCGTGGCAGGCCGCGAGGCCGCTGGGTCGCTATGCCCTGGTGACGTGCCTGGTGGCGCCGGGTTTTGAGTACGAAGGCTTCGAGCTGCTGGCGGAGAGTGATCCGCTGGCGGGGCATCTGGCGGGATTGGCGCCGGAAATCGGGTTTTGACCGCCGGTTTTTCTGGCTAAACATTTCCAGCCGCAAGAAAACCTCTGACTGGCTTTAAGTCCTCTTCGCGTCGGCGCGTTGCGGTATAGCGGCGCCGTGTGAGGTGGTAACGAGCGCACCCCGACTAACCCCGGTCGACCGACGCATCTATCTCGCATATTGCTACGAGCCTTGGCTCCAAAGGCCATTTTATTTGGGTTACTTTTCTTTGACTCCGGGCGTTCCGCCCTCCGCCCTTCGGGCCGGCTTCGCCGTTCGCACGCAAATAGCGCGTGCGTGGGCCAGCAAAAGAAAAGTGACTCGAGCGGCCCACAGGGACTAGCTTCGCGTCGTCGGCAGACGATCGAAACGCCCGCCGCGAAGGCGGCCCGTGGAGGCAGCGCCACATCCGAAGCTTGACGAAACTGGGTGACTCGCTTCGCTCGCCCCTTTGGCCGACCTTCGGGCGTTCTCCGTGCTTCGCACTCCGTCCGGCCTACGCCGGGACGACGAAGAATGAAGACCGGCGCGAAAGGCTGTCGCGCACAGGGTACGCTCCTACAGTGGAAGGCGAGGCGCAGTGGGAGCCGGTGCAGGTTCGGAGAAAGGCGCACCAGGCACGCGGGCGCGCCTCGAAAATGAAGGCAAGGTCTCAGTGCTTGCTCGGCACCGTAGCCGCCGGCGCCGTGCGGTTGAGCGCCAACCCCTTCAACACATTAAGCGCCTGTGACAATGCGTAATCCTGCGTCGCCAGCTTGGCGTTCTCCGCGCTGCCGTCGTTGTCGATGTCATGGCCCGCTGCGCCGTCTTCGTTGGCGAGATGGTTGGGCAGGTCGGCTTCGGAGCTGATCAGGCTTGGCGGGCTGTCGGCCTTGTTCACCGAGAGATCGGCCAGCGCGATATCGGGCTTGATGCCTTCGGCCTGGATCGAGGTGCCCTTGGGCGTGTAGTAGCGGGCGGTGGTGATCTTCACCGCGTGGTCCGCGTCCAGCGGCAGCACGGTCTGCACCACGCCCTTGCCAAAGGTGCGGCGGCCGATGATGAGGGCGCGGCGGTTGTCCTTCAGTGCGCCGGAGACGATTTCGGCGGCGGAAGCGGTGCCGTTGTCGACCAGCACCACCATCGGTGCGCTGTGGAGCAGGTCGCCCTGGTGCGCTTCGAAGCTGAGGTTGGAGTCCTGCAGGCGACCGCGCGTGGTGACGATGGTGCCCGAGTCGAGGAAATCGTCGCTGACGCCGACCGCGGCGGTGAGCAGGCCGCCCGGGTTCGAACGCAGGTCGAGGATGGCGCCCTTCTGCGCACCGTTCTTGCGAATCAGCTCGCCCAGCTTCTTCTCCAGGTCCGCCGGCGTGTCGTCCTGGAACTGGCTGATGCGGATATAGGCGTAACCCGGCTCGATCTCGCGCGTCTTCACGCTGGTGACCGAGATGCGCTCGCGCACCAGCGGCATATCGATCGGCTTGTCACTCTTCTCGTGGAGGATGGTGAGGGTGATCTTGCTGCCGGGGTCGCCGCGCAGTTCCTTGAACATCTCGTCGATGTTCTCGGCGTCCACCGGCTTGCCGTTGATCTTGACGATGGTGTCGCCCGGCTTGATGCCGGCGCGCGCGGCCGGCGTGTCGTCGATGGGCGCAACGATGCGCAGCGTGCCATCGACCTGCAGCACTTCGATGCCCAACCCGCCGTACTGGCCGGTGGTGTCCTCGTTGAGTTCGGCCAGGCCGTCCTTGTCGAGGTATTCGCTATGCGGGTCCAGGCCGCTGAGCATGCCGCTGATGGCGGCCTTCATCAGGGTCTTGTTGTCCACCGGTTCCACATAGGCCTGCCGTACGATCTCGTAGACGCGGCTGAAGTTGCGCACATCGTCCAGGTCCAGGCGATCGGGCACCGAACTGGCCGGAGCAGGCGCCGTGGAGGTGGGGGTAGTGGGGTGCTTGGCGCCGTTGGGCGCGGTCTGGGCCTGTGCCAGTGGCGCCGCCGACAGCAGGGCGGCCAGGCTCAAGGTGTAAAACCGCATGGTGGGGAAGACTCCGGGGAACCGAGGGGAGCGCCACCGGCGGGTGGGGCACTGCTGCTTGGACCGCCGGATCGCGTTGGAATTCAATGTCATGTCGCGGAGATTAGCCTGCGACGGCGCGTAGCTGGCGTCAACGGCGTTGGCTTAACCACGTGTGCGGGTCCACGGGTTTGTTGTTCTGGCGCAGCTCGAAGTAGACGCCGGTATTGACCCCGGTCGGGGCGGTGGCAGTGCCCACCGCCTCGCCGGCCGACACCTGGTCGCCCACGCCATGCAGCAGGGTCTCATTGTTGCCGTACATGCTCAGCCAGCCGTTGCCGTGACTGAGGATGACCAGCATGCCGTAGCCGCGCAGGAAGGCGGCGTAGACCACCTTGCCGCTGGAAACCGCGCGCACCTCGCTGCCGCCCGGCGCCTTGATCAGCACGCCGTTGCCATAGGTGTTCACGGCGCCGGTGGCCGGCCAGGGCAGGTTGCCGCGGATATTCACCAGGCCCTTGCCCGGCGGGGGCGCGACAGAGCCGGCATTGGCCTTGGCGGCGGCGCGCTCGGCCTCCCGGGCGGCTTCCTCGATGGCCTTCTGCAGCTTGTCGACCAGCTGGTTCAGCGAGGCCTCGTTCTGCTTCAGCGCCGCCAGCTTGGCGCCCTGGTCCTTGTATTGGGCGTCGGTGTCGGCCACCAGCCTGGCCTGGCTGGCCCGTTGCTGTTCCAGCGTCCTGGCCTGGGTCTCGCGCTCAGCGCGACTGGCCTGCAGGGCCTGCTTTTCGGCGGTGATCTGCGTTTCCAGGTCTTGCAGCTTCGCCAGGTCGCCCATCAGCGTCTGCACGCGGGCGACCCGGTCTTCCTGGAAATATTTCGAATAGGCCAGCGCCTGGGCGATGCGCGCTACGTCGTCGTCGCCCATCAGCAGGCGCAGGTCCGAGCCGCGACCCAGCGCATACGTGGCACGCAGCAGCTCGGCGATGGCGGCGCGCTGGCCTTCGAGGCTTTTTTGCAGCTCGCCGCGCTGGGCTTCGAGTCCGTCCAGGTCCTTCTGCTTGGCGGCGAGCTGGGCGTCGGTATCCCGCACGGCCTTGGCGGCGGCGGCGACGGCGTTGGCCTGCTTGGCCAGCTCGGCGGTCGCACTGTCGCGCTTGGCCGCCGTTTCCGCCTGCTCCTTGGCCAGCGCCTCCATCTTGCTGCGGATGTCCGACAGCTTCTTTTGCGCCTCGGCCTGCTCGGCGCGCGTCTTGTTGTCCTGCGCCGACCAGGCGGGCAGGGCCAACAGAAAGAGAAGGATGGCGCCGGTCATGGCGCGGGCGAGTGGGCGGGCACGACGGAGTGGTATGGGCATCGGCCGATTATCACAGAGCACGATGACGGCGCGCGAGCCGGTACGGCGGACGGCATCGGGGCGGACGGCGCCGCTTCGATATCGGCCCATCGCGCTCACTGGTATGCCGGGCGAAGAACGAAACGGCGGCGCGAGTCCATGGTCGAAGTGCGTCGATGCATGCATCGCGCTCTTGCGTGCCGTGCGCATCGTTGTCTCGCGGACAAGAAATGCTTCCAGTTGAAACTTTCATTTAGCCGTAAAGATGTCTTTGACGCGACGCACCAATTGTGTTTTAGTCGAACCCACACTTGGATACGTGGCAGCGGAGCCTTCGGCCCCGTTGGGACGACGTGTCTCCATCCATCGGCCGGGGAGGCAAGATGGCGCAAGTACTGCCAGCGACGCTTTACGACGCTGCGTTTGAGCACGACAGCTGTGGTTTTGGTCTCGTCGCAAACATCGATGGACATGCCAGTGCATGGGTAGTGGATACCGCGTTCACTGCGCTGGCCAAACTTTCCCATCGCGGCGGCGTGAATGCCGACGGTGTAAGCGGTGACGGCTGCGGCGTGCTCTTCCATCGTCCGCTGGCATGGCTGAAAACCCTCGCAATCGACGCCGGCATTGCGCTGGGCGAACAGTTTGCAGCGGGCGTGGTGTTCCTCGATCCGGCTGGTGGCGACGACGCCGCGGCGGTCCTTGAGAATCATCTTCGCGAAGAAGGCCTGCGTGTCGCCGGCTGGCGCGACGTCCAGGTCAATCCCGAGGCGTGCGGCCCGCTTGCCGCCGCCGCGCAGCCGCGCGTGCGCCAGGTGTTTGTCGAACCTTCATCGGCGATGGATGAAGGCCAGTTCGAGCGCGCGCTGTTTCGTGCGCGCCGCCGCGCGGAGACGGCGCTGGCGAACGATCCCCATTTCTATGTGGTGACGCTGTCGTCGCAGGTCGTGGGCTACAAGGCCATGGCCGCGCCCGGTCGGCTGCGCGATGTGTTCGCCGATCTCACGCATCCGTCGTTGAGCGCGGATGCGGTGGTGTTCCATCAGCGTTATTCCACCAACACGTTGCCGCAGTGGCGATTGGCGCAGCCGTTCCGGCTGCTCGCGCACAATGGCGAGATCAATACCATTCGCGCCAACCGGCGCTGGATGCAGTCGCGCGAATCCATCCTGCATTCGCCGTTGGTGGATCTGTCCGATATCGGTCCGCTGGTGCGCCAGACCGGTTCCGATTCGGAAAGCCTCGACAACGCGCTGGAAGTGCTGATCGCGGGCGGCCTCGACCTGATCACCGCGATGCGCGTTCTGGTGCCGCCGGCGTTCGCTGCGCGCGAAGGCATCGACGAAGATCTCGCCGCGTTCTACGAGTACTACGCGCTGCACAGCGAGCCGTGGGACGGCCCGGCGGGCCTGGTGATGTGTGACGGCCACTACGCCGCCTGCACGCTGGATCGCAACGGCCTGCGCCCCGCGCGCTGGGCACTGTCGGCGGACAATCACCTGATCGTCGCCTCCGAAGCGGGTTTGTGGGATGTGCCTTCGTCACAGGTGATCGCGAAGGGCCGCCTCGCGCCCGGCGAAATGATCGCGGTGGACCTGAAGGCCCATCGCTTGCTGCGCGACGCCGACATCGACGACATCAACCGCAAGCGCGCGCCGTTCCGCGATTGGCTGCGCGCCGGCGTGAGCT
The DNA here is from genome assembly GCA_000632805.1 of Dyella jiangningensis. GTDB lineage: Bacteria > Pseudomonadota > Gammaproteobacteria > Xanthomonadales > Rhodanobacteraceae > Dyella > Dyella jiangningensis. Next base: position 4,809,005 of record CP007444.1, read on the forward strand.
ATCTCGAATCGGATCTGATCGACCCGTCGCTGGCGGCGGAGCCGTTGCCGCAGGATGAGCTGCGCCGCTACCAGAAGCTTTACGGCCTGTCGCGCGAGGAACGCGAGACCGTGCTCAAGTCCATCGTGGAGCTGGAGCAGGAAGCGACTGGCTCGATGGGCGACGACACGCCGATCGCCGCGATGTCGCGCCAGGTGCGTCCGCTGTTCGACCGCTTCCGCCAGGCCTTCGCGCAGGTGACCAACCCGCCGATCGATCCGCTGCGCGAAAAGCTGGTGATGTCGCTGGTGACGCAGATCGGCCCCGAAGCCAATGTGTTCGACCTGACGCCGGAGAACGCGAAGCAGATCCTGATCAACTCGCCGGTGCTCTCGCAGCGCAAGCTGCGCCAGTTGCTTGCCTTGCCGCAGTTCGTCGGCACGCCGCGCTTCGATCTGATGTATGCGCCCGAGGAAGGCCTTGAGGCCGCGCTGCGACGCCTCTGCCGCGAGGTGGAAAAGGCCGTGCGCGAAGGCTGCCAGCTGGTGTTCCTCAGCGACCGCTATCCGCACAAGGACCTGCTGCCGATCCATTCGCAGCTCGCCGTCGGCGCGGTGCATGCGCATCTCATCGACAAGGCGCTGCGCTGCCAGTGCAACATCCTGGTGGAGACGGCGACGCCGCGCGATCCGCATCAGTTCGCCTGCCTGCTCGGTTTCGGCGCCACCGCGATCTATCCATGGCTGGCCTACCAGAGCCTGTTCGAGCTGGGCCGCGAAGGGCATATCGCCAGCGACCGCTTCGAGATCGGCCGCAGCTATCGCCGCGGCATCCGCAAGGGCCTGATGAAGATCCTGTCGAAGATGGGCATCTCCACCGTGGCCGGTTATCGCGGTGCGCAGTTGTTCGAGATCGTCGGACTGGCGCCCGAAGTGGTGGAGCTGTGCTTCCCCGGCACGCCCTCGCGCATCGGTGGCGCTACCTTCGACGATCTGGAAAAAGACCAGCAGCTGCTCGCGGCCGAGGCGTGGAGCGATGCGCTGCCGCTGCGCGCCGGCGGCATCTACAAATTCGTGTACGGTGGCGAATACCACATGTACAACCCGGACGTGATCGCGAGCCTGCAGCGCGCGGTGCGTTCGGGTGATGCATCGGACTATCGCGCCTACGCCAATTTCGTCGACCATCGCCCGCCGTCGGCGTTGCGCGACCTGCTGTCGCCGCGTGCGCTGCGCGAACCGATTCCGCTCGACGAAGTGGAATCCACCCAAAGCATCCTGCGCCGTTTCGATTCCGCAGGCATGTCGCTTGGCGCGCTTTCGCCCGAGGCGCATGAAGCGCTCGCCATCGCGATGAACCGCCTGGGGGCACGCAGCAACTCCGGCGAAGGCGGCGAGGATCCCGCGCGCTACGGCACGGAGAAGATGTCCAAGATCAAGCAGGTGGCTTCCGGCCGCTTCGGCGTCACGCCGCAATACCTGGTGAATGCCGAGGTGCTGCAGATCAAGATCGCGCAGGGCGCCAAGCCCGGCGAGGGCGGCCAGCTGCCCGGCCATAAGGTGGACAGCACCATCGCGCGGTTGCGCTACGCCAAGCCGGGCATCGGCCTGATCTCACCACCGCCGCATCACGACATTTACTCCATCGAAGATCTCGCCGAGCTGATCCATGACCTGAAGGAAGTGAATCCCGACGCGTTGATCTCGGTGAAACTGGTAAGCCATGCGGGCGTGGGCACGGTGGCCGCGGGCGTGGTGAAGGCGGGTGCCGACCTCATCACGGTGAGCGGTCACGATGGTGGTACGGGCGCGAGCCCGCTCACGTCGATCAAGTACGCCGGCACGCCCTGGGAGCTCGGCCTTGCCGAAACGCAGCAGACGCTGCGCCGCAACGACCTGCGCGGCCGCGTGCGGCTGCAGACCGACGGCGGTCTCAAGACCGGCCTCGATGTGGTGAAGGCGGCGCTGCTCGGCGCGGAGAGCTTCGGCTTCGGTACCGGCCCGATGGTGGCGCTGGGCTGCAAATACCTGCGCATCTGCCATCTCAACAACTGCGCCACCGGCGTGGCCACGCAGCATCCGGTGCTGCGCAAGGATCACTTCACCGGTCTGCCGGACATGGTGATGAACTATTTCCGCTTCGTCGCCGAAGATGTGCGTGCACATCTGGCCAGACTGGGCGCCCGCAGTCTTGATGAGCTCATCGGTCGTGCCGACCTGCTCGAACAGATCGACGGCACCACGCCGGTACAGCACAAGCTGGACCTGCAGCCGCTGCTCGGCGATGCCGCATTGGCGGCCGATGTGGACTTTGCCTGCACGTTGCCGCGCAATCCCATGCGCGACGAAGCGGCCCTCGCTTCGCGCATCGACGACGCGACGCGCGAAGCGGTAGCGCATCGCACGGGCGGCGAGTTCGCCTTCGACATCGTCAATACCGATCGCGCGATCGGCGCGCGCCTATCGGGCGCGGTCGCGCGTCTGTGGGGCGACCATGGCATGGACCTGCATCCCGTGACGCTGAAGCTGCGTGGCGCGGCAGGCCAGAGCCTGGGCGCCTGGAATGCCGGCGGCGTGCACATCGATCTCGTGGGTGAGGCCAACGACGGCGTCGGCAAGGGCATGGCCGGTGGACGCATCGTGGTGCGGCCGCCGGAAGATTCCCCGTTCGCCACGCAGGACGCCGCCATCATCGGCAACACCTGCCTCTACGGCGCCACCGACGGTGAGCTGTATGCAGCGGGCCGTGCTGGTGAGCGCTTCGCTGTGCGCAATTCCGGTGCGATGGCGGTGGTGGAAGGCGCGGGCGATCACTGCTGCGAATACATGACCGGCGGCGTGGTCGCCGTGCTGGGCAAGGTGGGCCTCAACTTCGGCGCAGGGATGACCGGCGGCTTCGCCTACGTGCTCGACGTCGAGCGCACCTTCGTTGACTGCTACAACCACGAGCTCGTGGACATCCTGCGCATCTCGCCCGAAGGCATGGAGCATTACATGCAGCATTTGCGTGGCCTGGTGGCGCGACACGTCGAGCTCACCGGCAGCGACTGGGGACGTCGCATCCTCGCCGATTTCCGTGGCCTGCAATACAAGTTCTGGCTGGTGAAGCCCAAGGCGGCGAGCCTGGCAGCACTGGCTGAAGAACTCAGGAGCGCGGCATGAGCGAGAAGGACTTTCAATTCCTCAACATCACGCGACAGACGCCGCGCACCGTACCGGTGTCGATCCGCGTGCTGGGCTACGGCGAGATCGCCGGCGATTTCGCCAGCGCGCAAGCCGGTACGCAGGCGGAGCGTTGCATCGATTGCGGCAACCCATACTGCGAGCACGCGTGCCCGGTGCACAACTACATTCCCAACTGGCTGAAGCTGGTGCAGGAAGGTCGCCTGATCGAGGCGGCCACGCTGATGCACGAGACCAATCCGTTGCCGGAGATCTGCGGTCGCGTGTGTCCGCAGGATCGCCTGTGCGAAGGCGCATGTACGCTGGAGCAGACGTCGTTCGGCGCGGTGACCATCGGCAGCATCGAGCGGTGGGTGACCGATGAGGCCTTCCGGCTCGGCTGGCGACCGGATCTTTCCGCCGTGCAGGAAACAGGCAGGCGCGTGGCGATCATCGGTGCCGGCCCCGCAGGCCTCGCCTGCGCGGATCGCCTGCGTCGCGCCGGTATCGCTGCGGATGTCTATGACCGCCAAGGTGAGATCGGCGGCCTGCTGACCTTCGGTATCCCTCCGTTCAAGCTCGACAAGGGCGTGGTGCGCACGCGTCGCGACGTACTCGAGGGCATGGGCGTGCGCTTCCTGCTCAACCGGGAAGTGGGTCGCGACATCGAGTTCGGCCAGCTGCTGGATGAATACGACGCCGTTTTCGTGGGCACCGGCGCCTACACCTACGTGGACGCGCAGTTGCCGGGCCGCGATCTGCACGGCGTGCACGATGCGTTGCCGTTCCTCATCGCCAATACCGAGCGCCTGCTGCGCGACGAGGCGCCCTCGCCCTCGTTCGATTTCCGTGGCAAGCACGTAGTGGTGCTGGGCGGCGGCGATACCGGCATGGACTGCAACCGCACGGCCATCCGCCTCGGCGCGGCCAGCGTCACCTGCGTCTATCGCCGCGACGAGGCGAACATGCCGGGCTCGGCGCGCGAGGTGAACTACAGCCGCGAGGAAGGCGTGAACTTCCTGTTCCAGCGGCAGCCGCTGGAAATCCTGGGTGGCGCACGTGGCAACGTGCGTGGCGTGCGCGTGGTGGAAACGGCGCTGGTCGCCGACGGCGCGGGTCGCATGCGCCCGCAGAACGTGCAGGGATCAGAATACGTAATTGATGCCGACGTGGTGATCCAGGCTTTCGGTTTCCTGCCGAGCCCGCCGAATTGGCTGCGTTCGCATGGTGTGGCGCTGGACAACACCGGGCGCGTCATCACCGGCGCTCATGGCTCGCTGCCTCACCAGACCAGCCATGCGCAGATCTTCGCCGGCGGAGACAACGTGCGTGGCGCGGATCTCGTGGTACGCGCGGTGTACGACGGGCGCGAAGCGGCGAACTCCATCGTACGCATGCTGCAGACCGCCGATGCCGCCGAAGTCGTGCACGCCTGATTGCAGCAGGCGCGCACGGTCTACTGCCCTGGGCCCGGCATCGCGGCCAGGCGTGTCTTCAGTTCGCCACGTAAGTCGCCGTGTCCAAAGTGAAACTGCCATCCGCTTGCATAAGGAAATGCTCGCGCACTTCCCGTGGCGCGGCTTCCTGCAGGGCCCGGATCGCAGCTACCTGTTCGGCGGGCGTGCGCGTACGGGCGACCCAGTCGGCGAAACGCAGCGGCAGACGTCGCGCAGTGCAGCCAGCGATGTTGAAACCCGCAGTGCCCAGGGCGGCCGTCCATTCGCTGGCGCGGTAGTTGCGCACGTGCGAGACATCACGCAACAGTTCCAGCGTCTGCAGCCAGCTGTCGAGCAGGGCGGGTTCGGGCGACACCACGTCGATGAACACGGCGAGCCCGCCGGGCTTCAGTACGCGACGCGCCTCTCGCAGGCCGGCATCGCGATTCTGCCAGTGATGCGTGCTGTACCGGGTGACGAGCACGTCGAAGCTGTCATCCGCAAACGGCATCCGCTCGGCCGTGGCCTGTTCGACCGCGATGTTCGCCAGGTGGCGATCCGCCGCCGTGCGCATGACCGTGTCCAGCATGCTTGGGGTGACGTCGCAGGCCACTACCGAGGCCACCCGCGGCGAGGCGCGGTAGCTCACATGACCACCGCCGCAGCCCAGGTCGAGCAGCCGGGCATGGGCGTATCCGTCCAGCAGCTGTTCGAGCTGGTCCAGGTCCGGACCCTGCCGGTGCACCTCGCTGCCGAGATAATCCTGGGCTCGCGGGGCGTAGTGGGTGGCGGCGAAGGAGGATGGCGTGTCGGTCATGGCTCGTCTCCTGATGGAAGGAGCGCGCATTTTGCAAGCGCCTGACAGCATCGCGGCAGTGGTGTGATCATGCTGGTATGAATGCTACCCCCTTGGACGACAGCGACCCGCGCGCGCTGCTTGCCCGGTTCCTGCGGGCGCGGCGCGAGGCGGCGACGCCGGGCGACATGCAGGGCTATGGCCGTCGCCGCACGCCCGGGTTCCGTCGCGAGGAAGTGGCCCAGCTCGCCGGCATCAGCACCACCTGGTACACGTGGCTGGAGCAGGGTCGCGACATCGCGCTGTCACCTGCCGCTTTGGCGCGCCTGGCCGACGCGCTTGGCCTGACCGCCGCGGAGCGGCATTACCTTTTCGAGCTGGCGCGGCGGCGTGACCCGACACCGCCCGCGACGATCTCCAATGAATTGCCGGCAGAATGGCAACAGGCCGTCTCCGCCATGCCGATGCCCGCATACCTGCTCGATCGTGCGTGGTGCATCAGGTCATGCAATGCGGCCGCCGCCGAGCTGCTGGCAGCTTGGCTGGAAAGTGGCGAGCCTTGCCTGTTGCGCTATGTGTTCCTGCACCCCTCGGCACGCGAGCTGATCTGCGACTGGGACGAACGCGCGCAACGCCTGGTGGCGGAGTTCCGTGCCGACATCGCCCAGCATGCGGACGACGCGCTGCTCGCCGCGCTGGTTGCCGGCCTGCAACGGGAGAGCGAAGCGTTCGCCCGCTTTTGGAGCCAGCACGACGTCTTGGCGCGTGAGGGCGGACGGCGCGCGTTCATGCATCCGCGGCTTGGCCTCCGACTGCACCGGCAGGTTACGCTGGTGCCTTCGGGACTGCCCGACCACAAGCTTGTCCTTCTGCTGCCCGAAGACGGCTAATCCACTTCATTCCTGAGGAATTCCCATGCGCCTTGGCCTCGCTGCCAACCAACTCCATCACACCCAGGCCGATGCGGCGCTGTTCCGTTGGTTGCGTGCCTGCGAAGCGGGCATCCGCGAACTGGGTCTGGGGCTGCATGCGGTGGGGCGCACCTACGATGCCATCCAGCGCGCGGGTCACCTGGAAAACTATGCGGCGCTGCGCCGCTACCCATATGGTCGCGAGGGTGGCTTGATGAAACTCGTCGCCGAAGTGGTCGGGCTCGGCGAGGGCCGGGTGCTCGATGGCGCCATCTACTTGATCGATCCGGTCGATCCGTCGTCCATTTTTCCCGAGGCGATTGCGCTCAAGCGCCAGTGCGTGATCCATGGCAAGCCCTTCATCTCCACCGTCGCCACGGCGCGCGACTGGATCGAGATGGAGCGTGTGCATGCGGGGCTCACGCCCGATCCCGGCGCGGACAATCTGCATGCGCTGGAAACGCAGACGCTTGCATTGATCGCGCACGATGCGATGAAACCGCAGATGCTCGCCTACGCGGCCGAGCACTTCGACGTGCTTTCGCGCTTTGCGCAGCGCGTGGGCACCGGCACCACGGGCCAGCGACTCAACGAGCTCGCCTGGAGCCTGGGTTGGCCCAGCGATGCACCTTGGGTGGAGCGCTACCAGAGCGGACCCATGGGTGGCGATGCGCAGATCGCCGACCTGGTGCTGGAACGCCGCTGCCAGCGCGCGGTCTTCTTCGAGGATCCGCACGTGGCACGCCAGCACGAAGCGGATATCCAGCTGTTGGAGCGGGCGGTCACCACGCGTACGGACGAGGCCGCATGCATTACTTCGCCTCGCGTGGCCGCGCGCTGGGCGGAGGGCGTGCGACTGCGGGCAGCACGCCGGTAAGCACGCTTTTTGTCGAGCAGGCCCACTGGTTGGCTGGCGGATATCTTCGATGGATTTTCGAGGTTTTGCTGCATTTCTCGATGAAATCGATATGGCTCGAAATATGCTGGTGCTGCGAGGCAGCATGTTATTTGGACGTCCGGACGGCCTGTGATCCAGGTCTAATCGCGTCGATCAGCGGCGATCGTCCGTCTATCGCCGCTGTCGCATCGCGCATCACGACGTCGTGGCGAGGTCCGCGCAAGAAAATTCGCATCGCTATGACGACGTGGCGTCGTTGTTACGTACTTGTGATGCGCTTTCGCCGGTGAAATAGTCCTTCTGCGCCTGACCGGTCATTGGCTGGTTTTTCTCCTTTCGACTGTCCCGATGCCGTACCGGGACAGGCGCACTCGGGCCCGTCCCCAGGCCCTACACAAAAGAGGAGATCGCCATGAAGCGCAACAAGCTTGCCTTGTCGTTGGCTGGGCTTTTTCTCACGTCGACGTCCAGCGTCGTGTTTGCTCAGGACAATAGCCCGGCTGCCCAGCCCCAGGCCTCGCAGGAGCAACAGGCCAAGCAACTGCAGACCATCACCGTGACCGGCTCGGCGCTGCCACGCGTCGACGTCGAGACACCTTCTCCCGTCACCGTCATTACCGCCGCGCAGATCGAACGCAGCGGCTTGAAGACCGTCAGCGATGTCGTTCGTGCGATATCGGCCGACAACAGCGGAAGCATCCCCACTTCATTCACCGCCGGCTTTGCCGCCGGATCTTCGGGCGTGGCGCTGCGCGGCCTGACCGTGAACTCCACGCTCGTTCTCATCGACGGCAGGCGCAGCGCGAGCTATGCGCTGGCGGACGACGGACAACGCACGTTCGTCGATCTCAACACCATTCCGGTCAATGCGGTCGAGCGCATCGACGTGCTGAAGGATGGCGCATCCTCGCTGTATGGCGCGGACGCCATCGCCGGCGTGGTGAACATCATCCTCAAGCCGAGCTACCGGGGCGGCGAGGCCACGGCAGAGATCGGTACGTCGCAGCACGGCGGCGGCACCACCAAGCGCTTTACCGGGTTGCTCGGCGGCGGTGACCTGGACAAGGACGGACACAATGCCTATCTGAGCGTCGAGTACCAGAAGGACGACCCCATCAAGCTCAAGGATCGCGACTTTCCCTACAACACGACCGACCTTTCTTCGATCGGCGGCAACAACCTGATCCAGGGCCAGCCCAGCCTCAACCTCGGTTCCACCTACGGCACGGTGACACCAGCGATGCTGACCCGGCCGGGCGACCTCACCTCGGGCGTGCCGTTGCCCGGTGCCGTGGCGCAGCCATTGCGGCCTTGCGGATCGGATTCCACGCTGGTCACCAACGACCCGAGCAATCCTGGCAGCTACTGTGCGCAGAACCAGACCGGGCAGAACGTGCAGATTGCGCCCGAGCAGGAGCGTCTTGGTTTGTATAGCCGCTTTACCGTCAAGCTGAGTGACGATGCGACCGCTTATCTGTCTGCCAGCTATTTCCAGAACGAGGTACAGACCACCGCTGTACCGCCGCAGATCCAGACGAGCACGCCCAAGAACACCAATGCCATCACCCTGCCACCCACGTTGCCGGACGGATCGCTCAACCCGAACAATCCGTTTGCCGCACAAGGGCAGTACGCGCTGATCAACTACGCGTTTCCCGGCCTGCAGTTTGGCGCCATCGACAATACCAACCACAACCTGCGCGTCGCTGCTGGCGTGAAAGGGCATGCCTGGGGCTGGGATTACGACAGCGCACTGGTGATCAACCACACCTGGCTGGACATCAACAACTTCGGATACCTCAACTACAACCAGCTGATCAGCGACATCACGAATGGCACCTACAACTTCATCAACCCGTCGGCGAATTCGAAAGCGACGGTGCAAGCCCTGTCACCGACCTTGAACAAGACATCGACGACCGACATGGATTCGCTGGACTTCCGTGCATCTCGCGAGCTGTGGGAGATGGATGGCGGTCCCATGGGTCTTGGCGTCGGTGCCGATTTCCGCCATGAAAAGCAGCACGATCCCGACCTCAACCCCGACCTGGCCGCACAGGGCCTGGGCATCGCGCACACCATCGGCAGTCGCAACGTATATGGCGTCTACGGTGAAGTGGTGATGCCGCTGCTGCAGTCGCTGGAACTCGACCTGTCGGCACGTTACGACCATTACTCCGACTTCGGCAGCAACGTTTCGCCGAAGGCGGGATTCAAGTGGAAACCGATCGACATGCTGGCGATCCGCGGCACCTATTCACAAGGCTTCCGCGCGCCAAGCTTTGCGGAGAATGGCTCCAGTGCGTCCGAAGGCTTCACCACGTATACGCCGCCGCCCGATTTCCAGGCGGCCCACGGCGGCAACGGCTATGTGCAACCGTACCCGCTGGGTTTCCTCACCGCGGCCAACCCGAACATCAAGCCCGAGAAATCGGAAAGCTACACGTTCGGCATCGTGGTGCAGCCATGGCAGCCGATCAGCCTGTCGCTGGATTACTACGACATCAAGAAGTCGGGCGTGATCACTGCAGCCGACTCGGGAGCGGTACTGGATGCGTATTACGCGGGCCAGCCGCTGCCGCCCAACACCGGCATCGTGGTGGATAACCCCGATCCGCAGAACCCGACGGCGTTGCCGAGGCCCATTGTGGTCGAGGCGCTGTACGTCAATGAGAACCGCCTCGAGACCAGCGGCCTGGATGCCGATCTGCGTGCCGACTTCAAGTTCAACGACGCATGGCGCTGGATCAGTGAGCTCAACGCCACGCAGATCTTCGAATGGAACCTGCATCTGCAGGACGGATCGGTGCAACGCTTTGTCGGTACGCATGGGCCGTACCAGCTGTCATCCGGCGCGGGCACGCCACGCACGCGCGCCTCATGGGCCAACACCGTGATGTGGAAGGCGCTGACATTGACCGGCACGTTCTACTACACCAGTGGCATGTCATTCGAAGTACCCGACATCAGCCCGGGATGCTTCTCGACCAACACCATCACGGGCGCGAACTTCCCAGGCAGTTGCCATATGTCGTCGATTACCACGTTCGACCTCACCGGCAGTTACGACATCAACGACCACGTCTCCGTCTACGGCTCGATCATGAACGCGTTCGATCGCAAGCCGCCGTTGGATCCCATCAACTACGCGGCCAACAACTACAACCCGACCTACGGCTATTCGGGCATCGTGGGCCGATTCTTCAACGTGGGCGTGAAGGTGAGGATGTAAGCGTTCCATGCCGGAGCAGCGCGACGGCGCATCGTGTTCGCGGTGCGCCGTTTTTTTGCTGGCGTTGTCGTCGGTCGTTGCCGACAATGCACGCATGTGCCTGATCGCCTTTGCCTGGAACCATCATCCTCGCTGGCGCCTGCTGCTCGCGGGCAATCGCGACGAATTCCACGCGCGTCCCAGCGCGCCGCTTGCGCGCTGGCCGGCACCGCCGATCATCGCCGGCAAGGACCTGGAAGCCGGTGGCACCTGGCTGGGCGTCACCGATGGCGGTCGCTGCAGCGTGGTCACCAACGTCCGCGACCCACGCGATCCGCAAGTGGGGCGGTCACGCGGATGGCTGGCGCTCGACTACCTGGGGGGCAGCGCCGACGCCACAGCGCATGCTGGTGCGCTCCTGACGACCGCGTCGGATTACCGCCCCTTCAACCTGCTCACGTTCGATGCGAGCACCGCATTCTATCTTGGCAACCGGCCAGAGCCGCGGGCGCAGGCGATCACGCCTGGCGTGCATGGGCTCTCCAACGCCGACTTCAACACGCCTTGGCCCAAGACGCGCGCCCTGATGCAGCGGATGGAAGCGTGGCTCAGTCACGGTGACGACGACGATTTCGCACCGCTGTTCGCCGCGCTCGCCGACCCTCACGGCTATCCGGACGATCAGCTGCCCGATACCGGCATCGGCTTGGAGCGGGAGCGCTGGCTCTCCTCGGCCTTCATCAGCGGCGAACGCTACGGTACGCGGGCGAGCACCGTGGTAGCCATCGGTCACGACGGTCGCGGCGTGGTGGTGGAGCGGCGCTTTGGTCCATTCGGGCGCGAAGAAGGCGAGACGGCCATTCCGATCGGGGCATGAAGCGCTGCACTTATGGTGCGAGCTTTGCGTGACCATCCGAGCACCGGGTGGGCTCGTCGCGCAGAGGGAACGCTCCCACAGGAAGCCGGCAGGGCTCAGTCGGCCTTGCCGGGAAATTCGCCGTCCACGTAGTACCAGCGGCCATCCTCGCGCACGAAGCGGCTGATCTCATGCATGCGCTGCGCCTTGCCCCCGCCATAGCGCAGCCGGGCTACGAACTCCACGATGGCTTCGTCGCCGCTTTCCTCGTGGCGTTTTACCGTCAGGCCCAACCACGTCGGCGAGGGCTGCTGCGAGGTGAGCTTGAGATGCGCAGGTCGCGTGCTGTGGTGCCAGGTCGCCAGCAGGTAGTCCTCTCGCTTGAGCACATAGGCGCTGTAACGCGAACGCATCAGTTGCTCTGCCGTGGTGGCTACACCGCCTTCATGGAGCAGTCCGCAGCAACAGGCGTAGCCGGCGTCGTTGCCGCAAGGGCAGGGCGTCAAGGTATCGATGGCTTGCACGTAGGGTCGCATGGCCTGGGCGTGGCGCGGCGGAGGACGCCTCTGGCGTGCATCCTGACGCCTTTTGACCCCGAATGCCAAGAGCCCCGTACGCAGGAGACGCGGGGAAGCGATCAGCGCCGGCGTTGCCACACCCGCAAGCGGTTGTTGGCAGGCATGGCGATGTCATCGACCAGGTCGAAGCCAGCCACTTCGGCCAAAGCGTCCACGGCTTCGGCGTCGCGGATGCGCATGTGCGCGCCGCGTGCCTGCAGCCACACGTCGAATTCGGCGTTGCTGTCGCTGGTGTAGCGGCCGCCGTAGTTGAATGGGCCGTAGATGGCGACGATGGCGTCGTCGATGGTGGCTCGGCCAAGATGGTCGAACCATTGCTCGACCTCGCTCCACGCCATGATATGCAGCGTGTTGGCGCTGAATACAGCATCGTAGCGATGCGTGGGCCATGCGCCGCCGACATCCAGTTCAATCGGCGGTGGCGTATTGGGCAGGCGTGCCTCGTCGAGCCACAGGCGGATGCCCGGCAGGTTTTCCGCGCGGTCCGAACATTGCCAGCGAAGCGTCGGCAGGGCCTGCGCGAAATGCACCGCATGCTGGCCCGTGCCACTGCCGATCTCCAGTACGTCGCGGCGATCGGCGAACCGCTCGCGCAACACCTCGAGAATTGGCTCGCGGTTGCGCTCGCACGAGGGCGCGCTGGGCTTGTCCACTTACACCGGCCGTCCGCGCAGTACACGCGCCGGCAACATCAGGAGCGCGCTGAGAAACGCAAATACCGCCGTCACGGTGATACCTACCAGCCGCAATGGCAGGACCAGCAGCCACACGATCGGATACAGCACGATCGCCAGCAGCGCGAGCGGCCAACAGAACACCAGCAGCAACAACCAGAGCAGGAAGGCGACCATGGCCCAGTCCTCATGCCGGAAACGGCACCACTTTACTCCGGGGCGCGGCAACGTCGTAGATGACTACTTTCACCCCATCGGTTTCACGCCGATCAGCCAGCCGTGCAGCCAGAACGCGAATACCGCCCAGGCAACCACGCCCGCCACGACCACAATGAGGTCGCCCTTCGCCGTGCCTGCCGGATAGCTGACGCCCGCGGCGCGATCGCGGCGGCGCGCGCTGATGAAATCGACCACGGCCCAAAGCAGGAACGCACCGAACAGCACCACGTCATGCAGCATGCCGGTGGCGAGCAGATGGCCAAACGCCCAGGTCTTCACGCCGGCCAGCATGGGATGGCCAAGCTTCGCCTTGAAGTGATTGCCGGGCGCGTACGCGGCGACCACCAGGATGAAGGCGATCAGGGTGAACAGTGCATTGAGATGGCGAAGCCATATCGGCGGCACATAAAGCAGCACCGGTTGCTGCCGCGCCAAGCCGAAGCCCCAGATGATCAAGGCGAATCCCGCGATGGAGACCAGCGTATACAGGCCTTTCCAGCCTTTTTCGCCCAGCCGGGCAACCTGGCGGCTGCGCCAGTCGTTGGCAAAAATGCGGACGGAATGCGCTCCGAGAAACAAGACCAGACCGAGGATCAGGACTGCCATGGGCTCACCTGTAGGGTTGGCGGAACGGCCTGATCATACGGGCAAGTGGGTGTCCAAGGATGACAATGGCCAGCCCGCACTCCCGTTCTTCCTGTGGGAGCGCACCCTGTGCGCGACAGGCCTCGCGGCAACATTGTGATCAGAGGCGTGGAGGGCTCGCGTCACAGTCGCGCACAGGGTGCGCTCCCGCAGGGAAACCTGTTGTCCTCAGTTCGGCTGTGCCAGCGCCATCAACACGATGGAACCTTCGGCCAGCTCGAAGGGGCTGCGATCGGGTAGCCACGCATCGCCTGCCTGCAACTCGCCGTCGATGGTCGTCACCGTGCCGCGCGCGACGTACAGCAGCACGCAAGATGCATCCGGTTCGTGGCTTCCTTCTTGGGCAAGCGCGCGCACCCCGCCGTGTCCCCATGCGCGCCGGATCATCAGGTTGAAGTCGCGCGTGGCGCCACCAGCCATCGTCACTTCCACGCGCGCCTCGCCGGAAAACGCGAACGGTTCGAACGGAACGACCAGCGCGTGCTCGCGTGCGCCATCGAGTGTCATGGTGAAGCCGTCGCCTTCCAGCAGCACGATCTGTCGATCGATGCCGGGAAACGTGGAGAACGGTGCCGCGCTGTTCACCTCGGCCACGCTCACGCGCCACAGGAAATCGTCGCTGCCGGCGTTCGCGGGAAAGCGCGCGATTTCACGCGTGGTCCCCATGCCGTTCTTCCATGGCTGCGGTTGCGTATCGGCGCTGCGGACGATGTGAAACGTCATGCCACTTTCTCGATGACGCGGGTAAACGGCGGCAATGCCTTGAGCATGCGCTCGCCGTAGCGCTTGAGCACCACGCGGCGATCCAGCAGCACGATGCGGCCGCGATCGGTTTCGGTGCGGATCAGGCGGCCGCAGTATTGCGTGAGCAGGCGCGTCGCTTCCGGCACGGTGACTTCGATGAAGGGATTACGGCCGCGCGATTCCAGCCATTCCGCATAGGTAGCACCGACGGGATCGGTGGGCACCGCGAATGGCAGCTGCGTGATCACCACGGTCTCGCAGAGTTTGCCGGGCAGGTCGAGGCCCTCGCCGAACGATGCAAGGCCGAACAGCGTGCTGCCCTTGCCGGCTTCGATATCGGCGATGTGTTCGGCCACCAGCTGCGCCTTGCCGAGCGAGCCCTGCGCACGCACCTTGCGCACGTATTCGATCGGCAGCTTCTGTAGCACGCGGTCGAGCTTCATGCGTGAGGTGAACAGCACGAGGTTGCCGGCCGACCAATCCAGGTTCGCCGCGAGCCAGTCACAGATTTCCTGCACGTGCTCTTCGCGCGCATCGGGCAAGGCCCGCAGGGCGGGTACTTCCAGGCGCGCCTGCGTGGCGAGGTCGAAGGGCGAGGGCAGGCTCAGCGTCACGGCGTCGTCCGGCAGCCCCACGGCGTCAGCAAAGCCGCGGAAATTCCCGCCTGCGCTCAACGTCGCGGACGTCATTACGACGGCACTCGCATTGCCCCACAACACACTGCGCAGCAGACCGCCCGCCGAGACGGACGATGCATGGCAGACCAGCTGCTGGTCGGCGCTCATGGTGACCCAGCGCGCGAGTGGCGGCGCGTTCTCGCCATCCGAGGCCGACCACGCGCGCCAGGTGCGCAGCTGGCGATCGATGCGCTCCAGCGCCATGCCCAGCTCGCGCGACAGCGCTTCGTGCGTGGGGCCGCTTTCGGTCATCTCGAGCACTGCGCGGCGCACGGCGCCGACCCAGCGTTCGATCTCGCCGGTGAAGACGTACAGCGCTCGCGCGTGTTCCACCCAGGCTTCCGGCAGCTGGCCGAGCGAGCCGCGGTACATCGGCTCGTCGTCATCGGGCGAAGGCAGCCAGCCGAGGCGGATTTCCTTCTCCAGCTCCTCCAGCGCGTCGCTGAGGTCCTGCAGTTTCTGGTCGCCGGCGTCCAGCGCGAGCTTGCCGATCACTTCCTTGTCGGTGAGCGAGTACGCCGCATGGATTTGCCGCCCGAGCCGACTCAGCTGGCGCACGGCTGCATTCATGTAGACCTCGGCGGCGCCGCGATCGATCGCCTTGCCGGGTACGTGGTGGCCTTCGTCAAAGATGTACAGCGTCTCGTCGGGCTTGGGCAGGATCACGCCGCCGAAGCCGTCCTCTTCGCGGGGCATGGTGAGGTCGGCCAGCACCAGGTCCTGGTTGGCCACGATGATGTCGGCATCGCCCACCGCGCGACGCGCGGCGAAGAACGGGCAGTTCATGAACATGCCGCACTTGCGCCCCGTGCAGCCGCCCGCGCTGGTGGTGATCATCGGACGCAGCACATCGCTGATCGGTTCGGGCGCGGCATCGATGTCGCCGTCCCACTCGTGGCGATCAAACAGGTCGGCCAGCTTGGACAGTGCCTTCTTGTCGCGCTCCTGTGGCGGCTTGGTCCACAGCGCGAGGTCCGCATCGAAGCCCAGGCCCATCTGCGCCGTTTCGTTGAGGCTGTTGCTGGCCATGGCGAGATTGCGCGGGCACAGGTAACGCCCACGTCCCTTGGCCAGCGCTACCTTCGCCTCGGTGCCATTGAGCTTGAGATAGAGCGGGATATCGCGCTGTACCAGCTGCTCCTGCAGCGCCACGGTAGCGGTGGCGATCAGCAGCTTCTTCTTCTGAGCCCGCGCCACTTCCGCGCCGGCGATCAGGTAGGCCATCGACTTGCCGGTGCCCGTGGGCGCCTCGATCACCGCCGCGCCACCTTCCTGCGCCAGCGCCTTGGCGACCTCGGCAATCATCTTTCCCTGCGACGCGCGCGCACGAAAGCCCGGCAGCCCTTCTTTCAGGCGCGTATAGGCGGCGCGGATCGCGTCTTTGGTGGTATCGGTGAGCATGGGCGAATGGGCGCGTGATATCGCGTCGGTCGGGCATTCTCTCATGCCCGGCCAGCGCGTGCCGGCCCCCGCCGGAACCGCGCTCCCATGCGGGTCCGGCAAAAAAGAAGGGCCGGCTAGGCCGGCCCTTCCACCCCAAACTCCCGGGCTGCCACCCAGGTCAGAAGTTGTAGTTGAAGCCCGCGTAGTAGGCGCGGCCGATGGCGTCGTACAGGCCGCCACCGAAGGTATTGCCGAAGATGTTTACCGGCGGATCACGGTCGAACACGTTGGTCACGCCGAAGTAGGCCTGCCAGCCGCTGTTGGCGAACGTGTAGCTGACCTTGGCGTCGTTGAAGAAGCCGGCGCCCGCCTTGATCGGCGTGGTCTGGGTCGGATTCGACTGGTAGCTTTCGTTGCTCACGCGCAACATCGATGAGAAGTAACGCATGTTCCAGTTGAACAGCCAGCTGTTCCACGCATACGAAGCGCGCAGCATGCCCTTCCACTTCGGGAAGCCCAACGTGCCGTTGTCCTGCACGGTATTGCTGGGGTCGTCCTGGAACGGATGCTCGGTGTAGGCGATGACCTTGGTCAGGTCCAGATCAAGGCGCAGCTTGCCGCTGCCGATCTCGTGGGAGTAGTACGCGCCAATATCCACGCCCGAGGTGCTGAGCGATGAAATGTTCTGGTTCACCGAGTTGATGTAGACCAGCTCGTGCGTTACCGGGTCGCGCAGGGCGTTACCGCAATACGGGTTGCTGACGCCCGTGGTGGAATCCACGCAGTGGTTGGCGATGTCGGTGCCGCTGGGCGCGCTGATGGCGTCGGTCAGCTTGATGTTCCAGTAGTCGGCCGTGACGCCGAAGCCCGGCAGGAATTCCGGTGTGAGCACGAGACCCGCGGTCCACGTACGACCCTGCTCCGGCTTGAGGTCCGGATTGCTGCCGGACAGGCCACGGATGGTCGCCGTGTTGGTCGACGTCCAGCCGGCCGGAACGCCCAGTGCCTGGCAATTGGCCGTGCGCAGGGCCGGATCGGGCGCGTTCTTCAACTGTTTCACCGAGCACGGATCGGTGATGGTGAAGAAGTTTTCCGACTGGCCGCCAAACAGCTCGCCGATATTGGGCGCACGAACGGCGCTGGACATCGTGCCGCGCAGGCGGAGGTTACTGTCGATGGACCAGTCCAGACCCCAACGCCAGGCCTTGGTATGGCCGATGGTGCTGTAGTCGGAGAAGCGCGCCGCGGCGTCGAACGTGAGGTTCTGCGCGAACGGGCGACCCGACAGCAGCGGCATCGCCGTCTCGATATAGCCTTCCTTCACGTCATAGGCGCCGCTCGAAGGCGGGATCGCGTTGAGGAAAGTCAGGCCGGCCACGTCGAGCGGGTCGGTGACCTGGCGACTCGTTTCGCGACGGAATTCGGCACCGGCCACGAGGCTTGCGGCGCCCGCATCGAACGGCATCTGGAACAGGTTGTTGTTCGTCACCGTACCGCCGCCGACGAACTGCGTGAGGCGCGAGGTCGTGGTGGTCGTGGTGTTGAACCACTGTGCCGCCGCCGGATTCACCGCGCCGACGCCGAAGATGCTGGTCGGTACGCAGCCGCCGCCCAGTGCGATCGGGTCGAGCACGCCGCCGGCATTCGGATTCGTGGCGTTCGGGTTGAGCGTCGAACGGCAGACGATGTTGCCGCTCTTCGGATCACGCACCGCATCGATCGACGCGTAGAAACGGTCGTTGATACGGTTGTTGAGGTTGTGGCGCGTCTCATCCATTACGCCGTACACCACCGAGGTGTCGTACTCCCAGTCACCGGTGATCACACCGTTCGCACCGAGCGCGATGCGCGTGGTGTTGCGGCCGGTATCTTCTCCACGACGACCGGTATCGGTATCGAAACGCGATACCTTGATGCTCTTGAGCTTGTTCGCGTCCATCACCGCGGCCAGGGACGGATCGATGTAGGCGTTGTCCCGGGTGATGACATAGGCACTGCCGCCACTGCCGAACGCGGGCTGGCCGTATTTCGTCACGTCGATATGGCTGTAGGTGCCTTCGGCGTACAGGTGCTGCTCGGGCGTGATGTCGAAGCTCGCCACGCTGCTCAGCGTGGTGCGGCGGTACTGCGGCTCGAGCTGCAGTACCTGGTTCACGTCCGTGCGGTCACAGTCCGAACAGCGGCCCGTGTTGTCGTAGGGACCGTTGAAGTTCTGGTGGCGTACAGAGCCGTCTGGATTGAAGACGTAGCGCTTGCCGATGGCCGTGGCGCTGCCGGTGGAGAAGGTGCCGCCGGCGTAGTTGGTGTAGCCGCCGCCGTTGCCGAACAGCGCGGAATCGGTCGGGCCGTCGGGCGTGAGGATGGTGGCGTAAGCCTTGTTGCCGAAGCGGTCGTGGAACTCCAGGTTGCTCTGGTCGCTGTGTTCCACCGAGACGGCGATGTTGCCGCGGTTCTCGGCGAAGTTCATGCCGCCGGTGAGCGAGATCAGCTTCTTGTCCAGGCCTCCATGCTCGGACGTGCCGTACTGCGCGTGCAGGTTTGCGCCCTGGTAGTTCTTCTTGAGGATGAAGTTCACCACGCCCGTGACGGCATCGGCACCGTATACGGCCGACGCGCCACCAGTGATGATTTCCACGCGTTCGACCCAGTCGGCGGGGATGAGGTTCACGTCGACGGCGGTATCGCCTGCGCTTGAGCCTACGAAGCGGCGGCCATTCACCAGTACCAGGGTGCGGCTGGTGCCAAGATTGCGCAGATCCTGCTGGGCCACGCCGGCGGTGCCGATGAAGCGGTTGGAGTTGCCCATGGTGAACGTCGTCGCCAACTGCGGCATCGTCGTCATCAGGTCGCCGATATTGATCGCGCCGGTGGCCTTGATGTCGGCCGCGGTCAGCACGCTGATGGGCGTGGGCGAAATCACGTTGGGGTTGGAAATGCGTGTGCCAGTGACGGTGACCGTCTCCAGGTTGGCTGCCTTCTTGGCATCCGCGGCTGGGGCATCGCTGTTTGCAGCTTCCTGCGCCAGGGCAGGACCAGTCAGCGCCGCCATGCAGGCCAACGCGAGCACATTACGCGACAAGGAAAAAGACATCTTCATACCGCCTCCCTACGGTTGGGTTTTTTTGAGCCGACGTGAACGGACGTCACCTGGGGAAGGTGAGCGGGGTCGGCCATGTGGGTTCGAAACTTGCTGCGGGGTAACAACAAGTTTTTACGATTCGATCACAAGCGGCTGTCGGCACGCTGACGACAGCGCTGTCTCTTTTCGGAGGAAGGTCAAGTCACGTTGCGGAGCAGAAACGCTCGGCCGAGGGCGATCCAGTCTGTCAGCGATGGATGCCGTCGCTACCGTTCAATACTCGGCGTTGATCTGCCGTGCCACCGCTTCCGCTACGCGGATGCCGTCGACCGCGGCCGAGAGAATCCCGCCGGCATAACCGGCGCCTTCGCCGGCAGGGTACAGGCCATGCGTGTTGAGGCTCTGGTAATCGTCGCCGCGGCGAACGCGCACGGGCGAGGAGGTGCGCGTTTCCACGCCGGTGAGCACGGCATCGCGCATGGCGAAGCCCTTGATCTGCCGGTCGAACGCGGGCAGTGCTTCACGGATGGCTTCGATGGCGTAGTCGGGCAGGGCGGGCGCGAGATCGGTGAGGTGCACGCCAGGCTTGTAGGACGGCTGCACGCTGCCGAACGCCGACGACGGTTTGCCCGACAGGAAGTCGCCGACCAGCTGACCCGGCGCGCTGTAGTCGCGTCCGCCGAGTTCGTAGGCGCGCGACTCCAGTGCGCGTTGCAGGGCGATGCCGGCGAGCGGGCTGCCGCTGTCGTCGAAGGCGGCGAAATCCTTGGGATCGATGCCGACCACAATGGCCGCGTTCGCATTGCGTTCGTTGCGCGAGTACTGGCTCATGCCGTTGGTGACGACGCGTTCGGGTTCCGATGCCGCTGCTACCACGGTGCCGCCGGGGCACATGCAGAAGCTGTATACCGAGCGCCCGTTCTTGCAGTGGTGCACGAGCTTGTAGTCGGCGGCGCCGAGGATCGGATGTCCGGCCTGCGGCCCGAAACGCGCCCGGTCGATGATCGACTGCGGGTGCTCGATGCGAAAGCCGATCGAGAACGGCTTGGCTTCCATGTACACGCCGCGCTCGTGCAGCTTGAAGAAGGTATCGCGCGCGCTGTGGCCTACCGCGAGCACCACGTGGTCGCTTAGCAGTTGTTCGCCGCTGGCGAGCACCACGCCGCGGATCTGGCGTTTGCCATCGGCATCGGTGTCGACGAGGAAATCGTCCACGCGTTGCTTGAAGCGAATTTCACCGCCCAACGACTCGATGGTCGCGCGCATGTTCTCCACCATCGTGACGAGGCGGAAGGTGCCGATATGCGGCTTGCTGACGTAGAGGATTTCCTCCGGCGCGCCAGCTTGCACGAACTCGGCGAGCACCTTGCGGCCGTGGTGGTGCGGATCGGAAATCTGGCTGTACAGCTTGCCATCGGAGAACGTGCCAGCACCGCCTTCGCCAAATTGCACGTTGGATTCGGGCTCGAGCTTGCGCTTGCGCCACAGGCCCCAGGTATCCACGGTGCGTTCGCGCACGGCCTTGCCGCGATCGAGGATGATGGGCCGATAGCCCATCTGCGCAAGCAACAGGCCGGCGAACAGGCCGCATGGACCCATCCCGATCACGATGGGACGCTGGGCCAGGTTTTCCGGCGCCTTCGCCACGAAGTGGTAGCTGGTGTCGGGCGTGGGCTGGACGTGCTTGTCGTCGGCGTGGCGCTTGAGCACCGCCGCTTCGTCGGCCACCTCCACGTCCAGCGTGTAGATCAGCTGGATGGCGCTGCGCTTGCGCGCGTCGTAGCCGCGACGGAACACAGTGACCTGGCGCACCGCATCCTTGCCGAGGCCGAGCTTCGCGCGCACGGCAGCCTCGATCGCCCCAGTGGGGTGGTCGAGGGGAAGCTTGATGTCGGTGAGTCGGATCATGCGGGGATAGGCGTCAGCCGTGGTCGGGCGCGCATTTTCGCATGTCTAGGCCGCGGGGCGGGGCAGATGCCGCAGTCGCGCACAGGGTGCGCTCCCACAAAGGCATAGGGATCTGTGGGGGCGCACCCTGTGCGCGACAGAAACCGGCTGGACTACCCTTCGGCCGCGATCTTGCGCAGCGTCTGCTCGAACACTTCGGGCGGCTGGCCGCCCTGGATCAGGTAGCGATCGTTGATGATCACCGAGGGCACCGCACGGACGCCCTGCGACTGGTAGAACTGTTCCTGTGCACGCACGTCCTGCGCATAGCGTCCTTCGGCAAGCACATGACGCGCCTCGACGGGATCGAGACCCACCTGCGCCGCCACATCCACCAGTACGTCGCGTGAACTTACGTCGCGGCCGTCGGTGAAATAAGCCGCGAGCAGCGCCTGCTTCAGCTCGGGCTGGCGCCCCTGCAAGGCGGCCCAGTGCAGCAGGCGGTGCGCGTCGAAGGTGTTCACGATGCGCTTGCGCTTGTCCATGTTGAAGGTGAAGCCAACCTCGGCGCCGCGCTGGCGGATCGCTTCCTGGTTCTGCGCCATTTGCTGGGGCGTGCTGCCGTACTTGCGCGCCAGGTGCTCCACCACGTCCTCGCCTTCCGGCGCCATCTGCGGGTTGAGCTCGAAGGGCTGGAAATGCATGTCGACCGTGACATCGCCGCCCATGTTGGCGAGCGCCTTCTCCAGCGACTTCAGGCCGACGGCGCACCAGGGGCACACCACGTCGGAGACGAAATCGATCTTGAGGTTGGCGGGGGTGGTCATGGGCGGTTTCTCTGAGCGGGTCCGCCTTGAGTGGGTGCGAACCGGCCCACAATCAAGGGCGAGGAGGGCTGCGCCGCTCCTCGCCACTCGCGGCTCAGGGCTTGCCGATGAAGTCCATCTTGCCCAGGTCCGCACCGGCCTCGCGCAGGATCGCGTACGCCGTGGTGCAGTGGAAGAACAGGTTCGGGATCACGAAGTGCAGCAGGTAACCCTCGCCTTCGAAGTGCTGTTCGCCGCTGCGTGTCTTGATCGTCACGGCACGGGTTTCACTGCCATCGATCTGGTCGGCCTTGAAGCTCTTGATGTAGTCGAGCGCGCGTTCGATGCGGGCGTGCAGTTCGGCGAAGGTGGCTTCGTTGTCTTCGAACTTCAGCGGGTCCACGCCGGCGAGGCGCGCGGTGCCGTTTTTCGCCATGTCGGTGGCGATTTGCACCTGGCGCGTCAGCGGCAGCATGTCCGCAGTAAGACGCGCCTGCAGCAGCAGCGCGGGATCGTACTTGCGGGCTTCGGCATGCGACTCGCCCTTGCGCAGCACGTGCTGCAGGTTGCTCAGCGCGCGCAGGAAGACGGGAACGGAAGCCTGGTACATCGACAAAGTCATGGGGAATGCTCCGGTGGTTCGGGGGTGGTAACAGTGCCTTGAAGCGTGACGACCGAGGAAAGCTCGCCGCCCATGCCCGTATCCGCAGGAGCGTCAGCCTTGGCCAGGTCGCCGGCATGCCGGGTAACGCGCAAGGCGATCACGGTGCCGACCGCCAGCAGCACAGCTGACAGCAGGAACGCCAGGCCCGGCACATGGATGCGCGATGCCGGCGAAATCGAAAACGAGAAGACCTGCGCGAACAGGAACGGGCCGAAGATGCCGGCGAAGCTCGCCAGGCTGCTGATCGCACCTTGCAGGCGCCCCTGTTCGGAAGGATCGACCTGATGCGTCATCAACGACTGGATGGGCGGCTGCGAGAGACCCCACAGTGCCATCAGCGGAATGCCGAGCAGGAACATGGTGCCGGTGTGCGCGATGCCCATCACCAGGAACGAACCGATGCCGCACAGCATGCCACCCAGCATCAGCCGCCGTTCGCCGAACCTCGGCGCCAGCTTGCGGGTAAGCACGGCCTGCACGAAACCATCGCAGGCGCCGACCAGCATCAGCACATAGCCCACCGCCTGCGGACCCCAGCTGTAGCGATAATCCGCATAGAGCACGAAGGTGGTCTGCAGCACGTAGTGCGCGAGGTAGACCAGGAACATCACGACCGCCAGCCCCATCACCAGCGGATAGCGGCGCAACAGTTTCAGCGACCCCAGCGGATGCGCGCTGTGCATTTCAAAACGCGGCGTGCGCTTTTCCTTGGGCAGCGACTCGGGCAGCACGAACAGGCCGTAAAGGAAATTGCATGCGGCCAGCCCGCCCGCCACCCAGAACGGCAGGCGCAGGTGGATGTCGCCCAGGAAGCCGCCCAGGCCCGGACCAATGATGAAGCCCAGGCCGAATGCGCTGCCCAGGATGCCGTAGGCCGCGGCGCGCTTTTCCTTGGGCGTGATGTCGGCGATGTACGCATTGGCCGTGGTGAAACTCGCCGCTGTCATGCCCAGCACCACGCGCGCGACGAACAGCAGCCACAGGGTGGGCGCGAGCGCCAGCACGAAGAAGTCGATGGCGAGGCCGGCGTTGGAGATCAGGATCACCGGGCGTCGGCCGAAGCGATCGGACAACGCGCCCTGTACCGGCGAAAACGCGAACTGCACGATGGCAAACACCGTGCTGAACACGCCCACCCACCACGCGGCCTTGGCGATGCCGCCGCCAGCGAGCTGCTCGATCAGGTGTGGCAGCACCGGAATCACGATGCCGAACGCGAGCATGTCCAGCACGACGGTGACGAAGATGAACGCGATCGCGGCGCGGCGGCGCGGATGGAGTTCGTTGAGAGTCGGCTGGTCCATGGGCGATGGGGTCGCGGCGAAGCTCGCACGATAGCTGATTGTGTGTGACGAGGCGTGTGCAGTGCAGTATGCGTTTCCCGTTTTCTCCGGAAAAAAACGGGACCAGTCTTCCTTTGCAGGAGCGCACCCAGTGCGCGACCGAGGGCTGTCGGCATCTCCGCTCCGTCGGCCCTTCGCGCACTGGGTGCGCTCCTGCAAGGGAATCGGATGTCCCGTGAAAAGTTACGTCAGCCTTGCGGCGGCTGGGTCAGCTCGCGGGCGTCGAGATAGCCGTCGTGATTGCGGTCCAGCTTGTGGAACTGGCGACGCAGGTTGTCCTGGTACTGCTTGAGCGTGACGGGTTTGCCATGCCCGCCCGGCAGCTCATCGACTTCCAGCACGCCGTCGCCGTTGGTATCGAGCCGCTGGAAGCCCTCGCTGAGGTGCGCCACATACTCGGCCTCGCTCACGCGCCCGTCGCCGTCTGCGTCGAACATGCGCAGGTACTCGGCCGGCGTGCTCTGCGCATGCGCAAGCATGGGCACGAGCAAGAGCAGGCCGAGTCGACGCATCGTCACGCCGCCTCGGTGCGGCGTCGAAGAACGGCCAGCGGCTGCGCCCAGGTCGCGCCCGGACGGCGCTTGCTGGTGACGAGCGTGAGGTCGCTGGGCTGGAACACGTTGATGTTGTGCGTGGCCGGCGTGGTGAGGATGTATTGCGCGCGGGTGGACTTGAGGAACGCGCCCACCTTGTCGATGTTGAAGATGTCCAGGTGCGCGAACGGCTCGTCGATGAACACGAAGCCGCCGGGGCGGTCCTCATCGCGCATCAGTGCCACCAGCAACAGCAGCGACTTCATCACCTGCTGGCCGCCTGATGCTTCGCCGTCGTCCATGCCGATCCAGCCCTTCTTGTCGAACTCGAAGCGCACGGTGAGGCCGGCTTGCGCCAGCGCCAGGTCTTCGTTGGACAACTCGGGCAGATCCACTTCGACGCCGATGCCGGCCAGGTCCGCCAGCGACTTGAGATTGCGTGCGTAGCGCTTCACCGTGTTGCGCAGTACGTTGAGGTAGGCCGCGCGTGCCTCGTGCGTGATGCGCGCGGCGCGCTCCAGATGCAGGCGGCGACGCTGCAGGTCCTGCTTCAGGCCGTCGTGGTCGTTGGCGTACTTGTCGCGCAGCGGCAGGCAACCTTCGTCGGTTTCCCAATGGCCTTCGTTGAGGCGGCGCTCGATGCGCTCGATTTCGCGGCGCACGGCGGCGGGCGACTCGTAGCGTTCGCGCAGTGCCGCCATGGCTCGGCGGCCACGATGCGCAGGACGCACATGGCCGCGCTTGTGACGGAACGCCTTGAGTCGATCCACCTGTTCGTTGCGGAACTGGTTGAACTGACGTGCGCTATCGGCGAGTTGCTGCTGCACCTGCTTGTGTTCGCGCGCTTCGTTGTCGCGCTGGCGGGAGTTCTGCAGGCGCTTCTCGCGCACGCCCTCGTAGTGCGCTTCGGCGGCCGCGTAGCTGTCGGCACAGCGTTGCACGTCGTCCTGCAACGCGGCCTGGGCCTCATGCGCCTCGGCGAATTCGTCGGCACGGTCGGCGAGCTGGCCGCTGGCGTTGGCGCCGCGCAGCAGGCTCTCCGCATCGGTCGCCTGCTGCTGCCACTGCTTGCGCTGCTCGGTGATGGTGCGCAGTTGCTGTTCGATCGACTGCAGGCGCGCTTCGCCCTCGCGCAGCTGGCGCTCGCGCGCCGCACTGCCGAAATACACGTCGTCCACGCCAAGGTGACGGCCGCCGCGGCGTTCACGGAAATAGCCTTGTGGCGTGATCCAGTCCTGGTCCTTGGCGAGCTTGGCGCCTTCGGCGACGTCTTCGACGCGGCGGATGCGGTCGAGCTGGCGCAGCAGCCATTCCGGCGCGGCGGCGGTGAAGTCCACCACTTCCAGCAGCGAGCCGCGCGTCGGTGGCGTGGCAGGTGCGCGCTCGGCGACCACGAAGTGCTTGTAGCGATGCTGTTCGCCCAGGCGCCACGCCGCTTCGCGATCACGCGGGTGATCGAGCAGCACGACATGGCGATAGCCGGCCAGCACCGCTTCCACGGCGGCCTGCCAGCGCGGCTCGGCGATCTCCACGATCTCGCTCAGCATGTTGTGGCCGATGCCGGCGTCATCCAGCGCGCGGCGGAACGACTGCTCGAACTCCGGCGTGTAGCGCTGGCCGCGACGCCATGCGCCGAGCTGCGCGGTGAGCGTGCTCAGCTGGTCGCGCAGGCGCGATTCGTCGTTCTGCAGGCGGCCGAGCTGGCTGCGGGCTTCGACCAGCACCTTGCCTTGCTTTTCATGGTCCGCGCCGTCCTGTTCGGCGACCAGCTTGCGCAGGTGTTGCTCCTGCTTGAGCAGCGTGGCGTTCTCGGTCTCGGCACGACGCGCGTCGTCCAATTGCTGCTTGGCCTGCTGGCGCGCCTGATCGGCGGTGTGCTGTTCGCCGCGCAGCGATTCCTCGCTCGCGTCGAGCGACTGAAGGCGCAGCTGCAATTCCACATCGCGTGCGGAGAGATCGCGGCACCGACGCTTGAGTCCCAGCAGCTGCGGGCGGGCGCCACGGATCGCGGCATGCAGTTCCGCCAGTTCCGTACGCGGCAGTGTTTCAGCCACCAGATCGGTGTGCTCGTGCTTGAGCGCATCCCATTCCTGCCACGAACGCACGCGGCCTTCGGCTTCCTGCAGGCTCACGCCGATCAGCGAGAGCTGGTGTTCCAGGCCGTGCAGTTCGCGATCGGCTTCGACATGTTCGTTGCGCGCGCGCTGGTAATCCTCCAGCACGGTCTTGTCGCCGAACACGTCGAACACGAGATCGAGCAGCGCCTTGGGTGCGAGCTGGCACAGCTTGTCGGTGGCGCCCTGTTCCAGCGTGAGCACGCGGCGGATCGCCTGCGACAGGCCCGCACCTTCCAGGCGCACGCGATATTCGCGCAGACCCAACCAGTCGTTGCGTGCCTCGATCTCGTCGATGCTGACGTCACCGCCGAGCACGGCGTACTGGCGTTGCCATTCGCCGCCCTTCTTCTGGATACGCACGGCCAGCGTCACTTCGCCGTCCATGATCGGGAAGAACGGACGCTCGCCGCGCGGCCCCGGAAGGTTGCCCACGCGCGCGCGCAGCCATGCGAACGGCTTGCCGTTATGGCGCAGATAGCTCTTGTAGTCGCGGTTGCCGGCGCAGTCGATGGTGAGCAGCGTGCGCAATGCATCGAGCAAGGTCGTCTTACCCGAACCGTTCGGGCCGACCACGGTGACGATGTTGGTATCCAGCGGCAGGCTGAAGCGCTGCCAGTAATCCCAATGGATGACTTCGAGGCTGCGGAAATCAAACATCGTGGATCACCTCGCCGTCTTCGGCGTCGTCGGTCTCGTCGTACAGCGGCTCGTCGATGTTTTCGGCCTCGTCACGCGGCGTGAGTCCGGCGAGCAGGTCGCCGAGCGCGCCGTCGAGAATGCGTCGCGCAGTGCGCTCGTAATCGAACACCAGGTCGAGCAGCGGACCTTCGGCCAGCTCGCCCTTGCGACGGATGATGAAGCCGTGGCGGCTCAGCACGCCGAGGTTGAAGTTCACGCGTGTCTTGCCGCCGAGGCGATCGCCGAAGTCGGCGAGCAGCGTGCGTTCGGCCAGCACGGGCGACAGCGAGGGATCGCGCGAGATCGGCTTGGCTTCGGCAAACATCAGCGTCTGCGATGCATCGGCTTCGGCCTGCTGGCGCTCCAGCTGGCGCTGGCGCTTGGGCAGCACGATCAGCGCCCACAGCACCACCAGCAGCGCCACCGCATCGCGATCGAGCTGCAAGGTGTTGGAGATCCAGCTGTCGCTGCCGCCGAACACGTGGCGCTCGGCGCTGCGCGCCACGGCCACGCCGATGTAGGCGGAATACGGATGCTCGCGCAGCTCCAGGCCTACCGCGGCGAGGCGGCGGTCCAGGTCTTCGCGGAAGGTTTCGTCCAGCAGCGCCTTGCGGGCCTGCACGTCGTCGCGCGGCAGCCAGCGCTGCGAGAGCAGGCGCGCGATCAGCGCGGCGATCTCGTCATGCATGTTTCTTGTCCTTCGGATGCAGGCGGCCCGCGCTCACCAGCGCGATCGTCGCCAGGCCCGGATCCACCAGGCGGGGTTCGATTTCCAGCTGCAGCGGCAACCGCGCGAGATCTGCGGTGGGGCCCTGCAGGGCGGAGGATTCAGGATCGCCGAGCAGGCCAAGCAGCGACAGGCGGTACGCGCTCAACGCGTAGTCGTCGCCACGCAGCGCATCGGTGAGTTCCAACGGGCTGATCACCGACGCGAGTTCGCCATGCCAGTCGAGCAGCGGCGAGAGATCTTCCTCGTCGATGGGCAGGTCGTGCGTGGTGGGCGTGGCTTCTGCACCCGGCAGCTCGGTGCTTTCGGCAGCGGCGCGCTCACGCTCCAGCAGTTCGTATTCGGCGACGTCGAGCGCGATCTGGTCCTGCAGGAATGGCGGATGTAGCGGCAGCAGGTGCGCTTCGTCCGCGTGCTGCGCCAACGCGTCGGACGTGAGCGAGCGCAGCCAGGCGACAAGATCGGAGGAGGAAAGGCCGGTACGCCCCAGGTGCACGCGGTGCTGGTCGATCTTGTTGAGCTCGCGCTGGAACACGCCGGCCTGACGCAGCAACGCGCTTTGCGCGCGACCCACGGCCTGGGCGAGTCGATGCGCGGTCGGGTCGAGGTCTTCGTTATCGGCGATGGCGCGCACCACCTCGGTGCCTTTCTCCACCCACGTCCATACCGATTCGAGGCGCTGCGCCGCACGGCGGATCCGGTATTCGGAGCCGGACAGCACGGCGCGATCGAAGTCTTCCTTCAGTTCGGAAAGGCGCGAGAGCAGATGCCCCAGCTCATCGGCCGAGATGCGGCCCACCGCCTGGCCCGCGGCGAGCTGCGCGGTGAGGTAGCCGAGACCGTCTTCGTCGTCGCGCTCGAATTCCAGCAGGGTGGACACCGCAGCCAACGCCTTGCGGCCCAACGGGCTCACGCGATAGCGCAGCGTTTCGCTGTCCCAGCTCAGCAGCTCGTGTTCCTTCAGGCGCTGCACCACGGTTTCCAGCTTCACCGGCTCGACGAAGGCGAGCTGGTCGCGGATTTCCGCGGGCGTCCATTCCGGCGCGTGCGCGCGTGCGCCCAATGTGCGCAGCACCAGCAGGCGCAGCAGCACCTGCGCCTCGCCGCCATGGAACAGCGCGCTGAAGGCACGCAGCAGCGCGCGACCGCGCAGTAGCGGAAAGACGGCAGGGAGGTCTTCGGCGGTGACGCCTTCGCGCAGTACGTCCTGCAGACGCTCGTCGGCGTCGGCGCTATCGATCGGCAACATCAAGCGCGAGGGCTCAGCGGCCAGCGCCGTGGATGCCGATGAACTGCAGGAACTCGGCGCGGGTGCGTGCGTCGTCGCGGAACGCGCCCAGCATCTGGCTGGTGACCATCGACACGCCGCGCTTGTGCACGCCACGCGTGGTCATGCATTCATGACTGGCATCCACCACCACGGCCACGCCGGCCGGATGCAGGTTTTCCTGGATGCACTGCGCGATCTGCGCGGTGAGCTTTTCCTGCACCTGGAAGCGGCGCGCGTAGGCGTCGACCACGCGGGCCAGCTTGCTGATGCCCACCACGCGATTGGTCGGCAGGTAACCGACGTGCGCACGGCCGATGATCGGCGCCATGTGATGCTCGCAATGGCTTTCGAACTCGATGTCGCGCAGCACGACCATCTCGTCGTAGCCAGCCACTTCCTCGAAGGTGCGGCGCAGGTATTCACCCGGGTCGATGTCGTAACCCGAGAACCAGTCCTTGTATGCCTTGACCACGCGCTTGGGCGTATCGAGCAGGCCTTCGCGACTGGGATCCTCGCCCGACCAGCGCAGCAGTACGCGTACGGCTTCTTCAGCCTGTTCGCGGGTGACTTCGGTCGGCTCGTTACGCTCGGTCATGCGGGTTCCTTCGGGGTACCTCTGTCGGACGCGCCAGTGTAACGCGACCGTCAAGCTTTCGACCGCCAGCAGGGCGCTTGCGCCGTCGGATCAAGGACTTGGCGCCGTGCTTACCGTGGCCATCGGGGCCGGTTAGACTCGCCCGGACATCAACCGGAGGGATGGGCATGAAGCTGGGACGCATCATGGGATGGGGGCTGCTGGCAATTCTGGCCGGCACCGCACACGCAGGGAACGTCCGCAAGGATGCGGAAGCCAGCATGGTGCTGACCGGCACGGTAGACGTGAATCCGGACGGCAGCCTGCATGGCTACACCATAGACCGGAGCGAGAAGGTGCCGCCCGAAGTCGCCGCCATCGTCGACAAGAACATCAGGCAGTGGACGTTCAACCTCTCCGCACCGGTCACCGAGGCGGTCCATACGAAGATGAGCCTGCTGTTGCTGGCCAAGCCCGCGGGCGAAGGCAAATTTGCCGTTACCGTGTCTGGCGCATCATTCGGCGACAACAATGGCCACAATGGTGAAACGGTGAGCTACAAGTCACATGACCCCGCGCCGGCGTACCCGCGAGCGGCGATAGATGCGCGCGTCAGCGGCACGGTGTTTTTGTTGCTGCGCATCGGTCGCGACGGCCTGGTGCAGGAGGGCGTGGCCGAGCAGGTGAATCTGGACCAGTACGGCACCGCCAACGAGATGCGCCTGTATCGCAAACTGCTCGCCGATGCGGCACTGGATGCGGGGAAGAAGTGGACGTACAACCCGCCCACGCGCGGCAAGGGCATTGACGACCCCTACTGGCAGGTGCGCGTGCCCGTGCATTTCAATCTGTTGCCGTTCGGCGAACGGCCCAAGGACGACTACGGTCATTGGCACGGCTACATTCCCGGCCCGCGGCAGACGCCGTCATGGATCAGCCAGACCCTGCTCAGCGAAGCACCTGACGCCATGGCCGGCGATGGACTGCATGCTGGCAACGCGTTGCTGCGCCTGGCCACGCCGCTGGGCGGCAGCTGAGTCCGACATCTAGACGGCGACCGGATGAAACACCGCGATCAGGTTGGTGTTGCTTTCGTCCGATGGCTGCAGCCAGCGTTCTGCTGAAATGACGGTCGTGCACGGCCCAAACGTGACAACTCGAATCGGACGCTGTTGCGCCTCACGGCGAAGCCTTTCGAGCACACTGCCAAGAATGGCGCCCGTGAACGGCGTATACAGGTAGAAGACCGTGCCTGAGGAAAGGTCGGCCTCACGCACGTCCTGCGCAACGAACGACACATGGCCCAGGCGCAGCGCTTCGGCGCTTCGCTGGGCGCCGTTGACGTAGACCTGTTCCCGCTCGATACCGAGGCAACGCGCTCCGGTAAGTATCGACACCAGCATCGGTACATGTCCGAGGCCGGAGCCGAGATCAACGAAGAGATCGTCATCCGTGATGCTTGCGCGCGTCACCAGATCGAACACATGCCGCATCGGCGTGGGCTGGTAGAACACCATGTCCGGCTCGAGCGGCGCGATCGAGTCCGCGGGTTCGTCGAAGGCGAACACCTCGCTCATCAGGCCGTCGAGATGGTCGTAGCCCTCCGAGCCGTCGACAAACTCCGGTCGCCAGCGTTGGAGAGAGGCTGCGCCGTTACCCGCACGGATGTCGCTGCGCAGGCCTTCGCACAAGCGTGCCTGCACTTTGGCGAGCCGCGCGTGGAGTGATCGCGCGCGAATGCGCAGCGGCTCGTCATCGCGCGGCTCATCCAGCCATTCCTCCAGCCACTCCAGTGCGTGGATGCGCTCGCGCAACCGCATGGGTTCATGCAGCGAGGCATCGAGCTCGAACGCATCTATCGTGGCGTGGGCGTAAGTCTGGGATGCATCGTTCATGGCGTGCGCATGCTGCCATGCGTCGTCGTGGAAACAAAGTTTTCAGCGTGGGTCGGGGACGAAATGGCCTGGAAATGGATCGGGAAGTGGTGGCGGCATGCGTTCGGTGGAAGGAATGACGCCCTGGGCGATCAGCCGTTCGCGCGTGTCGTAGTACAGCGTGACCACGTCGTCGGGCGTCGCCGAGGCACGCTCGAAATCGGTGTAGCTCACCACCGAGGTTTCACGCGCGCCGTGGCCGGTGCCGATCGGGCCTCCCATCGCCGAGAGCGCTTTCGCGGCCGGTGCCGACGCCGCGGGTGCCTGGCGCATCTGGTCAGCAGCCGCGCCGGACGCCTCCTCCACCATGGGGCGTACCGGCATGGGCATAGGCAGCGGCCTTGCGCGGAACACGGCCATGCCGATCACGCCTATGTTGTCTGGCCTTCCCGTCTTGGCCGCGTAGCTGCGCGAAGCATCGGCGAACACGAAATCGGCCACTTCGGAAAGGCTCTTGCGCCAGCCGCGGATCTCGGTGGCGACGAAGGGATCGAGCACGTAGCCGGTCTGCGACCAGTCGGCGTTATCACCGGAGAGCACGTTCACGCCGTCGACGGAGAGCACGCCCAGTGTGCGTCCGCCTTCGCGGCTGCGCAGCTGGATCTGGTAGCGGTGGCCAGGCTGTCCAGCGACGTAGTAACGGCCGTCATGACGATAGATCGGCAGCGGTTGCTGCGACGTCCGGTCGTAGACCGTGAGATCCACCATGCGGCCAACGGCGCCGGCGGGTGCCCAGGCCGCGAGCGTGGCCATGCCAAGAACGATCTTCCATGCGATGTTCATGCGACCACTCCGGCTGGCATCGACGACCGATGCACAGGTTGGAACGGTGCGCGCACACAAATGGGGTTAAGCGCCGGTGTGGCTCAAGTTTCCAGGGTGATGGTCGATGCTACAGGCGACCATTCGAAGGGATCTCGCATGAGCATTGGCATTCATCTGGACACATCCGCCATTCCCGTCACCATCGCAGGCGCGCCGGCCACGACGGCTTCCGGTTCGTCGACGCCGTCAGTGTCGGCGACAGGCAAGACGGCGGTGGTGAAGAGCGCGGGCAACCGGGGTGCCGCGGACGCCGCATCCGGCGGTTCCAGCGACAGCAGCACCGAAAGCGCCACCGTGAAGGCCCTGCAGCGCGAAATCGCGCAACTGCAGAAGCAACTCACCCAGGAGCAGCAGGCGCTGCATGCGGCCATGTCGCGAAGCAACGCATCGG
This sequence comes from Dyella jiangningensis, assembly GCA_000632805.1. GTDB lineage: Bacteria > Pseudomonadota > Gammaproteobacteria > Xanthomonadales > Rhodanobacteraceae > Dyella > Dyella jiangningensis. The sequence goes on from CP007444.1 coordinate 4,842,001, forward strand.
ATCCGGCAAGCATGGCGCGCATTTCCGCGCTGCAATCGGCCGTGGCAACGACCAGTGGTCAGCTCGAGGCGGCGGTCACGGCACTTGCCGCTGCATTGCTGGAGGAAGGCAGCAGCAACAACGGTGCACTGGTCAGCGCATCGGCCTGAGACGCCTCAGATCTCGACGTCGTCCTCGCTGCTCTCTTCAAGCGCAGGCGCTTCGCCCAGCAGCTGCTGCGCCTCGTCGCCGGGCAGCGTCTCCACGCCGCGCAGCTTGCGCTCGATCGCACGCGTGCGCACGCTGGCCTGGTCGATGACGTTGCTCGCTTCGTTGAGCTTCTTGCGCGTCTTCTCCAGCACGGTGCCGAACTTGCCGAACTCGGTCTTCACCGCGCCCAGCAGCGTCCACACTTCGCTGCTGCGCTTGGCGATGGCGAGGGTGCGGAAGCCCATCTGCAGGCTGTTGAGCAGGGCGGTGAGCGTGGTGGGGCCGGCAATGGTGACGTGGTGGTCGCGCTGCAGGGTTTCGAACAGGCCGGGCCGGCGGATCACCTCGGCGTACAGGCCTTCGGTGGGCAGGAACAGCACGGCGAAGTCGGTGGTATGCGGCGGCGCCACGTACTTGCTGCGGATGCGCTTGGCCTCCTCGCGCACGCGCAGTTCCAGCGCGCGGCCGGCGACGGCTGCGGCTTCGGCGTCGGCCAGCTCCTGCGCGTCGAGCAGGCGCTGGTAATCCTCCACCGGGAATTTCGCGTCGATGGGCAGGTAAAGCTGTGCGCCATCGCTGGCGCCGGGCATGCGCACGGCGAACTCCACGCGGTCGTTGCTGCCGGGGATGGTGATGACGTTGGAGTCGTATTGCTCGGTGGTGAGCAGCTGTTCCAGCAATGCACCCAGCTGCACTTCGCCGAGGATGCCGCGCGTCTTCACGTTGGTGAGCACGCGCTTCAGGTCGCCCACGCCGGTGGCGAGATTCTGCATTTCGCCAAGACCGCGCTGCACCTGCTCCAGGCGCTCGGACACCAGTGCGAACGATTGGCCCAGGCGCGTTTCCAGCGTGGTCTGCAGTTTTTCGTCCACGGTGGCGCGCATCTGCTCCAGCTTCGCGGCGTTGTCGTCCTGGATCGCCTTGAGCTTGGTTTCCAGCGTGGCGCGCACTTCGTTGAGGCGCTTTTCGTTGTCGGCGGTGAGCGCGGCGAGGCGCTGCTGCTGTTGTTCGCCAAAACGATTGAGGGCGAGCGTGAGTTCCTCGCGGCTGCGGCGCGCATCTTCGGTCAGGCGCTGGGCCAACGCCTGCAGGCCGATGTCGGTGCGTTCGGTGAGCACGTCCAGGCGCTGGCCGAACTGGCCGATGCGCTCGTGCTGCTGGGCGCTCATGCCGCCCAGTTGCTCCTGCACCAGCGAGCGGAACTGGCCCAGTGTCTGGCTCATCTCGCCACGGCCGGCACGCTGTTCCTGCGCCAGCGCTTCGCGCAGGTGGCGATTGTCGTCCTTCAGCGCGTCGAGTCGCGCCGTCAGGCTGCCATCGTCGCGCTGGCGCTGCAGGTTCATCACCTGCAACACGATCATCACCAGCGCGGCGACGACGAGCACGATCAACAGGATTTCATTCACGGACATGGCGGCACCCGGCAGTACAGGGTGCCAAGTGTACGCGTTGTCGTCTCATCCACCGGGATTGGGCTGAGCCAGGCCTGCGCGGTCAGGCCGGGAACGCGCCCTTGTCGAAGGCCTTGCAGTAGCTTTTCCAGTCGCGCTGCACCTGCCTCGTGCAGTTCTTGGCCAGCCCCAGCAACGGGTCCTGCCAGCGGCGCTTCTCACCGAAGGCGATCAACTGGTCGGCGGTCGCGGAGCCATCCCTTCCGCTGCTGCGAAGCTGGGCCCACGCGACCAGCTTGCCCATGGTCTGCAGCACACCTTCCAGGCGTTCCAGTTTGCCACGCCAGTCGGCCAGCGCGAGACGGTCTTCGGAGGGCTGCAGGCCGCGCAGCACGTACGACTTGCGGCCCATGTCGACCGCGCGGAAAAACGCCGGGCTGATGGCCTGCATGCGCGCCTGCACCGCCACCACGCGTTCGGCGTCGGTGCGCCACGCGGGTTGGCGCACGTCCAGATGCGGCACCAGCGAAGATGGGCGCGCCTGCTTGAGATCGAGCAGGTAGTTGCCGTCGGGCGAGCCCTTGCCCTCGACCAGAATGGCGAAACGATCCACGCCCAGGCTGCCGGTGCCGGCGATGCGGCGCGCCACGTCCAGCACGCGGTAGAAGCGCGGCGTGTCTTCGCGAGAGGCCATGCTGTCGATGAGTGCAACGACTTTTTCGCGCTGCTTGTCGGTCACCGGCAGTGCACGGCGTCCGTCGATGCGCAGGCTGCGGTGCTTGCCCTTGCGGATGGTGCGGCTGTCCAGAAACGGCGGGCGAAGGCGGCCGCGCAAGCCTTGGAGCAGATCCCCCACCATGCCGGTGGCCATGTCGCGTTCCACCCAGCGAGCCTTGCCGCTGCGAAGTTCGGCGGCATAGGTGTCCAGGAAATCGCGGCACAGATGGTCGGCCTGCGCGTCGCTCAGATGCAGGCTACCGGCGGCCATGTGCACGCTGGTCAGCAGGCGCACCAGTTCCCATGAAGCGGGTGCCAGCGCACCTTCATCGAAATCGTTGAGGTCGAAATAGACGAGCCGGTTGTCGCCCTTGTAGCTGCCCATGTTCTCCAGGTGCAGGTCGCCGCAGACCCACACCGGCGGTGCCTTGGCGAGCCATTTCGCCTCGGGAAGCTGCTCATAGAACAGATGGCAGGTGCCGCGCAGGAAGGTGAACGGGTCGTGGCGCATGGCCACGTACTTGCGCTGCAGGCGTTCGGGATCGCGCTTGGCGTTGTAGTTGCGGATGGAATCGACGACATCGGTCATGTCACGCCTCCACGCGGCTGGCACTTACATCACGCGACAGAACACGGCCTTGAGGTATCGGCCCTCGGGCACGTCGCTGCGGAACGGATGGTCGGCGCCGGCGCCGGCCACGTGCAGCACCTGGATTTCACGCCCGGCATTGAGCGCCACGCGACGCAGCATCTCAAGGAAATCCGCCTCGCTGACCAGGCCGGTGCATGAGCAGGTCAGCAACAGGCCACCCGGCGGGATCACGTCGAGCGCAAGGCGGTTCATCGCGAAGTATTTCTTCAGCGCGTCGAACACCTTGTTGCGGTCGCGCGTGAGCTTGGCCGGATCGAGGATCACCGCGTCGTACTGCTCGCCGCGCTCCACGGCGTTGCGCAGCCAGTCGAACATGTCGGCGGCCTCGAACACGGCTGGCACATCATTCGCCGCTGCATTGGCGCGGGCAATGTCCAGGATGCCCGGATCCATGTCCACGCCTGTGGCTGACTGCGCGCCCGCGGCGAGTGCATGCACGGCGAAACCGCCCGAATTGCAGCACAGGTCCAGCACGCGTCGGCCCTTTGCGAGACGCGCGAAGTGATGACGATTCTCGCGCTGGTCGGCGAAGAAGCCGGTCTTGTGGCCGTAGCCCGGCGCCGCGTGGAAACGCAGGCCGTGCTCGTGCACTTCCACCGGTGCCGGGGCTTCCGGCGAACGGCAGTCGAAGGATTCCTGCTTCTGCACGTGGGTCTCGGCGAACCAGTACAGGCGCGCGCCGGGGAAGTGGCGCAGCAGCGCGGCGTGGATGGCTTCGCGGAAACGCCACATGCCGGCAGCGAAGTATTCGATCACCAGGATGTCGGCGTAGCGGTCGACCACCAGGCCGGAAAGCCCGTCGCCTTCGCTGTGCACCACGCGCCAGGCGTCGCTCACGCGGTCGAGCTGCAGCAAGTCCTGGCGCAGGCCGATGGCGCGGTCGATGCGTGCCGCGATCCATTCGGCGTCGATGGTTTCCGACGGATCGGCGGTGAGCAGGCGCAGCGCGATGCGCGCGTGGCCGTTCCAGAAGCCGCGACCCACGAAACGGCCCTTGGCGTCCTCCACGTCCACCACGCTGCCTGGCGGCAGGCGGTTTTCGGGCTTGTGCACCTGGGCGGACCATACCCAGGGGTGGCCGGGGGCGCGGTCGGTCTTGAGGCGGATGACGGGCAGGGAAGCGGGGGTATTCATCCGCACATGATAGCTGGTGCGCGGAAGTAGCCGCTTTTTTACGCCCTCTCCCCGTTGGGGAGAGGGCTGGGTGAGGGGGCAATCTTGCGGGAACGTCGTTTCATCCAGTTCGAAAACGGAAAGCAATTGGCCGATGACAAACCTCGGAGCGCGAGGCAAGAACCGCCCCTCACCCCAACTTTCTCCCCGAAGGGGAGAGGGAGCGCTGGCGGCATCAGCGCAGGCGCAGCGCCAGCCAGGAGAGCAGCGCCAGCAGGTTGATGCCGATGCGTGAAAGTCCGGGCCCGGCCACCGCAAGCAGGAAGCCCTCGCTGCCGAAATGCCAATCCAGGCCGAGGCTTGCCGGCAGGTGCAAGGTGGCGAACACGTTGACGTAGCCGCCGCAATGCAGCGCATAGCTGAAGACCGGCGTGGCGACCAGCGGCAGCTGCAGCAGCTGCGCCCAGCTGGAGAACGTCACGCCGCGCTCGGTGTTTTCCAGCAGCAACACGCCGGCCACCAGCACGAACGCGTAGAGGATGAGCCCGATCACCGCGACGATCGAATCGTGCGAACCAAAGGGCAGCAGCCGGCGCAGCATGTTGACCATGCCGAAGAAGCCGCCGGCCACTTCAAGGATGCCGATCAGTCGGAACAGGAAATTGCGCACGTGCGTACTCGCCCAAAAGCCCGGAGCATAGCGGAAGGCGTGGCGGCTTAATCCTGTGCAGCCAACACTTCGAGTGGCGTGGCAAAGACGTAGTTTGGTTTCGGTTCAAGACGCACGCGCCCCAGCAGCACGAAGGCAACCAGTGCGACCACGTTGACGCCGACCAGGTAGCCGCTGCGCCCGGATGGGCCGAAGAACCAGTGGAAGCTCGCGCCCACGTTCGCCCACACCCCGGAGGTGGTGCCGACATAGACGTCCAGCGCCGCGGCAGCGAACAGGTTGTAGACCAGCCACGGCGTCTGCACCACCGGCACCTGCAACAGCAGCAGCAAGCGCGTCCAGTGGAGGCCGAGGCGATGTCCCCGCCACAGGCCGTAGGCGGCCCACCCGATGCCGGCATAGAGAACGGCCGCCATGCCCGCGAACAGCCGCGCCAGGATGGACGGCTGGGCCGCCAGCATCAGGCACACCACGATGCCCACGGCAGCCCCCAAACCCAGGCCAATACAAAGCGCACGCACAAGCCTGTGCGTTACCGGTATGACGCTCATCTGGTTTCCCCCTGGTTCCCCGGCGCCTTTGATAGCAAGTCGACGTTGCGGCGACAAGACGGGGGGCTACAGGTCGTCGGCCAGTTCGTGCAGGTCCGTGATGTGCTGCTCCCACCAGCGCGCCTCGGCGGCAAACGGAAAGGCGGCGGGGAAGGCGGGGTCGTGCCAGCGGGCAGCGATCCAGCCCGCGTAGTGCAGCTGGCGCATGGCGCGCAGCGCGGGGACCAGGGCCAGCTCGGTGAAGTCGAACTCGCGCATCTGCTGGTAGCCCTCCAGCAACGCCTGCATGCCGGCGTCATCGTTGGCAAGCATCCACAAGTCCTGCACCGCCGGGCCCATGCGGGCATCGTCGAGGTCGACGAAATGCGGGCCCTGGTCGGTCCACAGCACGTTGCCCGGGTGGCAGTCGCCATGCAGGCGCAACTGCCGCACCGGGCCCACGGCATCCAGGCGCGAGTCAACGGCCTGGTCCACTCGCCCGGCTGCCGCGCGATAGGCGGCATGCAGCGACGGCGGCAGCAGCGAAGAGGCGAGCACGGCGTGCATCGGTTGTCCGACCAGCGTGGCGCGATCGATGCGTCCGCGATGCTGGAAGGGCCGCCGTGCACCTACCGCATGGATGCGCGCGATCAGACGTCCAAGCCATTCGAGTTGCTCAGCCGATTCCAGCGACGGCGCCCTCCCGCCGCGACGCGGCGTCAACGCGTAGCGAAAACCCGCGTGATGCAGCAGCGTGCGCCCGCCGAACACCAGCGGAGCCACCATCGGAATGTCGTCGGCAGCGAGTTCCTGGGCGAATGCATGCTCTTCGAGAATCGCCGCATCGCTCCAGCGGTGCGGTCGATAGAACTTGGCGATGACCGGCGAGGCGTCTTCGATGCCTACCTGCCATACGCGGTTTTCGTAGCTGTTGAGCGCGAGCAGCCGGCCATCGGGCCACAGCCCGCACGCGGTGACGGCGTCCAGCACGCAGTCCGGATCGAGCGCGTGATACGGCGCTTCCACGCTCAACGCGGCGCCACCACGCGGGACGGGATCACCGCCATGGTGAGGCGCGAGATGCACACCAGCTCGCCGGCTTCGCTTTCGATGCGGATTTCCCACACCTGCGTGGTGCGCCCGATATGGACCATGCGCGCCGTGCCGGTCACGGTTCCGCTACGCACGCCGCGCACGTGGTTGGCATTGATGTCCAGGCCTACGGCCACTTCCTGCGCCGGATCCAGCGTGAGCATGGCGGCCGTGCTGCCGAGCGTTTCGGCGAGCACCACCGAGGCGCCGCCGTGCAGCAGGCCGTACGGTTGATGGGTGCGGTGGTCCACCGGCATGGTGCCGCGCAGCCAGTCGTCGCCGAATTCGGTGATGCGGATGCCCAGTGTCTCCATCATGGTGTTGACGCTCCAGCCGTTGATGCGCTCGAGCGAAATGTCCTGCTTCCAGATGGCCATGGATGATTCTCCGGGCAAAAAGCTTGTGAATGGGCGCGCGGGCCCTCATTGTCGGCTGACTGCTGTCGCCGCGACAATGCACCAGTGTTTACCGTCACCATCCAATCCACCGGTCGCCACTTCACTGCCGCGCCGGGCGAAACCGTGCTGGAAGCCGCTCAGCGGGCCGGCATCGCCTTGCCGTATTCCTGCCGCGCCGGCGTCTGCGGCAGCTGCAAGGCCACGTTGATCGAAGGCCAGTGCGACTACCCGCGCAACCCGCCGTTGGCGCTGAGCGGCGTGGCGCCGTCGCAGCATGCGATCCTGCTGTGCCAGGCGGTGCCCCGTGGCGACCTGGTGATCGAGGCACGCGAAGTGACCTCGGTGGAGGACATCGCGCGCCGCCAGCTCGACGTCGTGGTGTCGCGCAAATGGATGCTCGCGCCCGACGTGATCGGCCTGCACCTGCGGCCGGTGTCGGACGAGGTGCGCCTGAACTGGCTGCCGGGCCAATACCTCGATGTGCTGCTGGATGCGGATCGGCGTCGGCCGTTCTCCATCGCCAATCATCCCGAGGCGGACGGCACCATCGAATTGCACGTGCGCCACGTGGCCGGCGGCGGTTTCACCTCATGGGTGGCCGACACGCTGAAGGTGGGCGATACGCTTCGCATCGAAGGGCCGCTGGGCACCTTCGTGCCGCGCGAAGATTCCGAGCGTCCGATGATCTTCATGGCAGGCGGCACCGGTTTCGCGCCGGTGAAGGCCATCGTCGAACACTTCATCTCACTGGGCACGCGCCGCCCGATGCGCGTCTACTGGGGTGCACGCAACGCGGCGGATCTGTACCTGCGCGAGCTGGCCGAGAGCTGGGCCGGCAAGGCCCACGACCTTTCGTTCCAGGCGGTGATTTCCGATCCGGAAGAAGCCGCTCGAAACGGAGCGCGTGTGGGTCTGGTGCACGAGGCCGTACTGGAAGACCAGCACGACCTCGCGGGCCATGACGTGTACATGAGCGGACCGCCGGCGATGATCGACGCCGGTCGCAAGCTGTTCGTCAATGCGAACCTGCCGGAAGACCGGCTGTACTACGACTCGTTCGACTACGCGCCCGACGTGCTGGCGCAGATCCTGGGCAGTCGCGCGGGCATTGCCATCGAGACCTGAGCTTCCGCGCGGTTGTGGGAGCGCACCCTGTGCGCGACCAACCTACGGAGCGGTGACTGCCACGCGCCGCGGTCGCGCACAGGGTGCGCTCCCACAAGTAGTGCGCGTAATGTGCGAGCTATCAGTTCTTGCCCTTCGCCACCGGCAACTGCGCCTGCTGCCACGCCAGCACTCCGCCGCCGAGCGTGAAGACCTTGGAGAAGCCCGCCTTCACCAGACGCTGCGCAGCCTTGCCGGTGTTGCGGCCGTCCTTGTCGATCAGCACCACCGGAAGATCCTTGGCCTTGGCCAGGTCTTTCTGCTCGGGATCGAACTGGCTCATCGCCACATGGCGCGAACCGGGCACATGCGCCTTCTCGAAATCGGCATAGGCGGACAGGTCCACCATCAGCGGGCTCTCGCGGTTGATCAGCAGGGTGAGGCCGGCGGGCGTCAGTTCCTTGTATTTGCGGAACAGCGTGAGGATTTCCATCACGATGACCGCCAGCAGCAGGACGAAAAACAGCGCCACCAGCGCGAGATGGTTGCCGATGAATTCGGGCAACTTGTGCATGACATCGTTCATGGAAAGCTTCCGCAGGCGCGGCGAGGGCCGCGCGGGTTCAATGGAACCGGGGATTATAGGGCAGCCGGCAGGGCCCGTTGGGCGGCGGGCGCCAAACGGGCCGCTGGCAGGGTCCGCAGGCCGAAGCCGCCTTTACTGCCGGCTGATGTCCGGCAAGCCGCTGACCAGCCACCAGTGCTTGCCCGCTTCGTCGTAATGCCAGGTCTGGCGGTCGGTGATGGTGCGTTCGGACTGGGTATTCACATTGACCAGGTTGATCTGCACTACCTGGGTCACTTCAAAATCGCCATGGGGCGTGGGTCCCTTGCCCTCGTCGTAGCCGCTGACCTTGTACTGGTCGTAGCGGGCCATTTCCAGCGATGACGTCGGGTGCTCCTCGCGCACCTTCGGATCGACGAACTGCTCCGCTGCGTGGAAATCGCCCCAGCGCACGACGCTGGCGTAGGCGTTGAGCGTGGTGGTGAGTGTATCGCTGCGCTGCTGGGTCGCGCAGCCGACAAGCGGCAACGTGGCGAGAGCGGCAAGTGTGATCAGGATGCGGCGCATATCGGGTCCCCCGGGGTCAGGCCTTCATTCTGCCCAACCCGGACGGCGTTTTCATACGGCGTCGGGCGAGCGGCGCTTGGCCACGAAACGGGCTTCCAGCGTGGCTGCCGGCTTGTCGCCGGTGCCGGGGACGCGGCAGGTCACCTCGATGCGGGCACGACCGCGCGCGGCCAGGGTGTCGAAAAACGTGGGCCAGTCTGCACCGTCAGCCAGTCGCGCCTCGCTCACGAAGTCATTCCACACCGGCTCCAGGTAGCGCACGGTGGATTCACCCACGAACACGTCGCAGTCCAGATTGCGCATGCGCAGTTCCAGTTCCACCAGGCCCCACCCGGTCAGCGTCATCGCGCTCACCAGGCTGCCGCCGAAGGCGCAGCCCTTGTCGTTGACGTTGGGCGGCAGCGGTGCGGCGATCGCCAGGTGCGCCTCGTCGCAACCCTGCAGGCGCAAGTCCATGCTCTGCGCGAGCGGAATTTCGTCGCGCATGAACGTCACCAGCTTGCGCGCGAGGGTCTGTCGTTCGGTCGTGCTCATCGGGGGTCGTGTCGGATCGGGGAACGCGTAGTTTACGCACCCGGCGGGAACCGCGCCGGTACACTGCAGGGGTTTTCATGGAGAGGTTCATGACCGCACCGCGTCCGAACGCCGCCAAGCCCGCGCTGCACGGCCGTACCGTGGTCATCACGCGGCCGGCCGGCACCGGTTCGTCGCTGGCGCGGGACGTGAGCCAGCGTGGCGGTACGCCACTGCTGTTGCCTGGCCTGTCGCTGCATGCGGCAGATCAGCCCGAGCGAGTCTGCCTGGCCCTGCAGGCGGCGCTTGGCGACGAGCTGCTGATCTTCACCAGTCCGGCTGCCGTACGTTTCGCCGCCCGCCTGGCGCCGCTGCGAACGCAGGCCACGGTGTTCGCGGTAGGGCAGGGCACGGCGCGCGCACTGCGGCGACACGGTGTCAAGGATGCGCTGGCACCAACGTTGCGCCAGGACAGCGAAGGCCTGCTGGATCATCCACTGCTTGCACAGCCGCGCGGTCGGCGCGTGGCGCTGGTGTGTGCGCCCGGCGGTCGCGGTGTATTGCGGGAGACGCTGGTCGATCGCGGTGCGCATCTGCGCGAAGTGCATGTGTACCGGCGTGGCGTCCCGCGCTGGACGGCACGTCACTTCGACGCGGTGAGCCGCCTGACGGCGGATGCGTGCGTTCTGCTTTCCAGTGCCGAAGCATTGGGCAATCTCCAGCAAGGCCTGCCTGCCGATGCATGGGCGCAGCTTCGAGGCGCCGCGGCCGTCGTCAGCAGCGAACGACTGGCGGACGCGGCGCGAGCTGCCGGCTTCTCCCAAGTGCGGCTGGCGTCCTCCGCGCTGTCCGTCGACCTGCTTGCTGCCGCTGCGCGCTGATCGTCTGCGGAAAGACGCCAGCGCGGCCCACTTTTCACGCCCGCTTGATGCGAGTCCCTGGCGGCAGGCTGCTAGCATGTCGCCCATGAGCCAAGACGACTCCTTCTCCCGATCCGAGGCGCCGGATGGCGCTCCCTCCGGTTCCTCGCGTGCACGCAGCGCGAGCCCGCGTCGCGGCAGCGGGACCCTCGCGGTCGCCTTGCTGCTGTCGCTGGTCGCCATCGGCGGCGCCGGTTATGTCGGCTGGCGCCAATGGCAGCAGGCGCAGGACAACGCCGCCGGCAACACCGCCCTGCAAGGGCTTCAGCGTCGCGTGGACAGCCTCGAAAGCGTCGCCAAGGCCGGCGACAGCGAGCGCAACCTGTTGCGCCAGCGGCTGGGCGATGCGGACCAGGTGAACCGCTCGCTGCGCGAGGAACTGCTCAGCCAGGCCGAACGCACGCGCAACCTCGAAGACGCCGTGGCCAAGCTGTCGGAGAAAACGCTGTCCGGTCATGACGCCATGCTGCTCGACGAAACCGAATCGCTGCTGCGCATGGCCAAGGAACGCTACGACCTGTTCCATGACGCGCAGGGTGCAGCTGCCGCTTACGCGCTGGCCGACCAGGCATTGGCGGCGGTGAACGATGGCGCATTCTCCGGCCTGCGTCAGAGCATCGGCGCGGAACGCGAGGCGCTCGCGAAGATTCAGCCCGCCTCGCTGGATGCCTCACTCACGGCCTTGTCCGCGTTGCGCACGGCCGTGCTGGAACTCCCGTTGAAGCCGCTGGATACCGCTGCATCGGATGCGTCGAACAGCCACTGGTCGCGCATCACCGCCGCCATCGGCAACGTGGTGAAAGTGCAGCGCACCAATGGCGCGCCACTCTCGGTCGCCGATGCGCGATTCGCGCGCGAACTCACCGCCATCGATCTCGCGCAGGCACAGGCCGCGCTGCTGGCGTCCGATCGCGATGCGTATGCCGCCGCCCTCAAGCGCGCTGACACGGGCATCGCCGCGCAGTTCGATACGAACGCTCCCGCCGTGCAGCAGGCCCGCACCCAGCTGGCCACGCTGCAGGCGCAGCAGCCATCCGCGCCTGTACAGCTGGGCGCCGCGCTCAGCGAACTGCGCAACCTGCGCGCGGTGCATGCGCTCAAGCCCGCCAGTGCCAGCGCCAACGGGGCCAAGCCATGAAGTTGTGGCGCTGGATTCTGTTGCTGGTGATCGTGGCGGCGCTGGCTGCGTTCGGCTGGCATTGGGTCGCCGAAGATCCCGGTTACGTGCTGGTGCAGTTGCGCGGCTGGCAGGCGGAGACCACCGTGGTCGCCGCGGTGGTCATCCTGTTTCTTGCGTGGGCCGTGCTCGGCGCCGTGTGGTTCGCCGTGCGCTGGCCGTTCGGTGCGCTCACGCGTCGTCATCGCCGCCTCAGCCGACAAAAGATGGGTGAAGGCCTGGTGGCATTGATGGAAGGACGCCATGGCGATGCCGAACGCGATCTGCATCGCGCCTCGCGCCTGGATACCTTGCGTGGCCCTGCGTTGCTCGCCGCGGCCGAGGCGGCCTCGCGGCGCGGCGAAAACAGCCGCGCGCTTACCACGCTGGATGAGGCGGGCCAGGTGGCGCCGCGTGCCGCGCGTGTGTTGCGCGCGCGTGTGCTGCGTCGCGAAGGCAAGCCCGCTGAAGCGGTGAACCTGCTGGCGAGCGATGCCGACGTCGGCAACCTCACGCCTGGTGGCTGGCGAGAACTTGCCCTCGCGGCCTTGGCTGCGGGCGATACGCGCCGCGCCCGGCTCGCGCTCGATCCGCTGCAGAAAGGCGGCGCGCTCGGCGCGCGAGGCTATGCCGCGCTCGAAGCGCAAGTGCTGGCGGCCTCGCTGCGCGGTGCATCGGATGCCGCCGCGCTCAACGCACTGTGGACGCAGTTGCCCAAGACACAGCGCCGCGTGCCGGCTGCCGTGGACGCCTATGCGCGCCAGGCGGCGGCGTTCGGCATGGTGCTGCCGGCCATGGACGAAGTGGAGTCGGCGCTACGTCGCGAATGGTCGCCGCTGCTGATCGAAACCTACGGTGCACTCGGCGCGGAGGATATCGAAGCACGCCTGCGTCGCGCCGAATCCTGGCTGGACGCGCATCCCAACGATGCCGCATTGCTGCTCACCCTGGGCCGCATGTGCGTGCGCCTGAGTCTCTGGGGCAAGGCCTCGCAGTATCTCGAACGCTCGCTGGCGCTGTCGCCCAGCAGCGGTGCGTGGGAGGCATTGGGCGATGTCTACGCGGGCCAGAACGAAGCGGCCATGGCGCAGCGCTGCTATCGCAACGCACTTGCGCTCGCCCGCGGCGAACCGATCACCTCATTGCCGCAAGGCGCGCGCGGTTCGCGTCTGGATACGCGCCCCATCGCGATGGAAGAACGCAGCGAGCACGGCGTGCCGCGGTTGCCGGAGTAACGGAGCCGCGCAACCATTTCTCCTTGTGGGAGCGCACCCTGTGCGCGACAGGCCCGTTGCCATGCGTCGCGGTTATGTCGCGCACAGGGTGCGCTCCCACAAGGAATGCGGTCCGGGCAGTCAGCCGACCGAAATCGCCCAGGTGATGAATCCCGCGTTGATCGCGGTGAACACCATGGCGACCAGGAAGATCACGTCGGCGATGCGTTCCAGCCGGTAGTTGCGGTTGACGTTGCGGGTGCGCAGCGCCCAGTACGACAACAGGCACGAAGCCAGGTAGAGCAGCGAGTTGACGGCCAGCATGTCGTCGGCGAGGGTGTCTTCGCGCCGCAGCGAGATCACCACGCGCAGGATGCCGATGACGGTGAGGCAGACACCGACCATGGTGGCCGACGCGGTGAAGATGTGGACGCAGATGTCGTCGTCGAGGCGACGTCGGCGCGCGAGAGGAGCTTCGTCTTCGGCGGTGGAGGTCATGGCCAGGCCTGGTCGGTGGAATCCGTCAGCGGGGACCTCGATGGCGGCCGAGGTTCCGGTCGGCAGGACGTGCAAGAAGCCGCCCGATCATACTCCCGGACGCGGTGCCATCCGGCACCGTTGGCATCACATGGGCGTCAGGTTGGCATAGGCATAGACCAGCCACTTGCTGCCCGCCGAGGCGAAGTTCACCTGGATGCGCATATGCGCACCGCTGCCCTCGGCACTCACCACCACTCCTTCACCGAAGCTCGGGTGGCTGACGCGTTGCCCCAGCTTGAGCGGCATGGGTTCGTCCAGCGAGATCGAACCGCCGGTCGGACGCGCGCCATACAGCGGGCGGCTCACTTGCACACGCGGGCGCACTTCGTCGATGAGTTCCGGCGGGATCTCCGCTAGAAAGCGCGACGGCCGCGCCAGCATTTCCACGCCATGCATGCGACGCGATTCGGCGTACGTGATGAACAGCCGTTCGCGTGCGCGCGTGATGCCCACGTAGGCGAGGCGGCGCTCCTCTTCTAGACGGCCTTCGTCTTCCACCGAGCGCTGGCTGGGGAACAAGCCTTCCTCCATGCCGACCAGGAACACCACGGGAAATTCCAGGCCCTTAGCCGAATGCAGCGTCATCAACTGCACGCAGTCGTCCCAGGATTCGCCCTGGCCCTCGCCCGCTTCGAGCGCGGCATGCGAGAGGAATGCGGCAAGTTCGCTCAGGCCCGCTTCGACATCATCGGGCGTGAGCTCGAAGCGGCTGGCGACATTGACCAGTTCGTCCAGGTTCTCCACGCGGGATTCGGCGTTGCCGCGACTGTCTTTCTCGTAGAAGTCGCGCAGTCCGCTGTGGGTGATGGCGTGGTCGATCTGTTCGGCCAGCGCGAGTGCGTTGCCCGTCTCAGTGCCGGCGAACGCGCGCGCCATGTCCTCGATCATCGAGAGGAAGGCCTTTACCGCGTTCTTCGCGCGACCGGCCAGTTCCCTGCCGCCGCTCAACTCGCTGAGCGCGGACTCCCACATCGAGCTGCGTTCTTCGCGCGCGCGACGTCGCAACACGTCCAGCGTGCGATCGCCGATGCCCCGCGGCGGCGTGTTCACCGCCCGCTCGAACGCCGCGTCATCGTGGCGATTGGAAGACAGGCGCAGGTAGGCGAGCGCGTCCTTGATTTCGGCGCGATCGAAGAAGCGCTGGCCGCCGTACACGCGGAAGCGGATGTCCCGCTGCATCAGCTGTTCTTCGAAGTTGCGCGACTGCGCATTGGACCGATAGAGGATCGCGATGTCGCGCGCCTCGCCGTGTTCGGCGACGTACTCGCGGATGCGCTCCACCACGAAGCGTGCTTCGTCCTGCTCGTTGTACGAGGCATACAGCGCGATGCGCTCGCCGTCGCCGCCGTCAGTCCACAGCTGCTTGCCAAGGCGGCCGCCGTTGCGCGCGATCACGCTGTTGGCGGCCTTGAGGATAGTCGCGGTGGAGCGGTAGTTCTGTTCCAGCTTGATGGTCTTGGCGCCGGGGAAATCGCGCAGGAACTGCTGCACGTTCTCCACCTTGGCGCCGCGCCAGCCATAGATGGCCTGGTCGTCGTCGCCCACCACGAACACCTGGCCGGTGTTGCCGGCGAGCACGCGGATCCACGCGTATTGCAAGGTGTTGGTGTCCTGGAACTCGTCGATCAGCAGGTAGCGCCAGCGATCACGGTAATGATCGAGGATCTGCGGGTTGTTCAACCACAGCTCGTGCGCGCGCAACAGCAGCTCGGCGAAATCCACCAGACCCGCGCGACGGCAGGCCTCTTCATAGGCCTGGTAGATCTGCACGAGCGTGCGCGTCATCGGATGATCGCGGTGCTCGATGGTGTCGGCGCGCTTGCCCTCGTCCTTCCACTGGTTGATCTGCCACGTGGCCTGGCGCGGCGGAAAACGCGCTTCGTCCAGGCCCAGCCCGGTGACCACGCGCTTGACGATGCGCTGCTGGTCGTCTGCATCGAGAATCTGGAAACCTTCCGGCAGCCCCGCTTCGCGCCAATGGCGACGCAGCAGGCGATGGGCGATGCCGTGGAAGGTGCCCACGGTAAGACCCTGCGTTCCACCCGGAATCAACTGGTCCAGACGCGCGCGCATCTCGCCCGCGGCCTTGTTGGTGAAGGTCACCGCGAGGATCGCCCACGGCGAGATGTGTTCCACCTGCGTGAGCCAGCCGATGCGGTGCGTGAGCACGCGGGTCTTGCCGGAGCCGGCGCCAGCGAGCACGAGGTAGTTGCCGGGTGGGGCGCAGACCGCTTCGCGCTGCGCATCGTTGAGCTTGTCGATCAGGTGGGAGACATCCATCCGGCCATTGTACCGGGCCCGGCGCCGAGGGGCTTTCTGCCTTGTGGGAGCGCACCCTGTGCGCGACAAACCAACGGAGCGGGCGCCCTAAGGCCGCGGTCGCGTACAGGGTGCGCTCCCACAAGGAGAAGCTCGGCCCCGTCAGTAGTTGTAGCTCGGCCCCAGCAGATGGAAATTCACGATGAACGCGATCGCGCCCAAGCAGGCCATCAGCAATACCACGCCACTGACGCGCCGCCACCACGCGCCCGGTGTGCGCCAGGCACGCCAGGTCTCGATGGCGACAGGAATCGTGCCGAGCACGGCGAGCACGCCGACGATCTGCAGCAGTAGCAGGCGCATCTCCAGATGTGGCGCGCCCAGCCGCGGCAGCATCAGTGCCCAGCCGCCGGCAAACGCCAGATAGAAGAGGGGTGTGATGCGACTGAGGCGATACCACCGTTCGTCGCCTTCCGGCAGCACCGGGCCGATGCCGCGGCGACGCAACAGTGCCGCCACCGGCCACGACAAGGCCACGAGCGCGAGGATCGCAAGCAAACTCGTCAGCACCGCGCAAAGGCGTGCCGGCGCCCATCCGGTGGCAGGCAGGAACACCTGCGTCGGCGACAGCGTATCGGTCGACCACATGCGTACCTTGCCGTCGCGCATCAGTGCGGCCAGCTGGTGCCCGCTGGCATCGTCGACCCAGACATAGGGCTTCACTTCACGCCAGGCTTCGGCGCCAAGTTGCGGAACACGCAGCGTGCCGTCGGCCGCCATGCTCACCTGCACTTCGCGGAAACGATCGCGCAAGGCCAGCACGTTGCTCTGTGAGGTAATACTGGAGGTGTAACGGCCGGCAAGCTGGCCGGTGTGCTGCTTCGCCGTCGCCAGCGTCGGCAACTTCAATTGCGGCAACGGCGGGAAGTAGCGGGCATCGAAATCATCGACCTGCCGTCGCAGCCATTGGCCATCGGGGTTGCCGTCGATGGCGATGAAGAGGCCGGCGTGCTGCTCCGGAAACAGCGCTACCAGACTATGGAAGTCCGGGATATCGCCGCCATGGCCAAGGATGACCTGGCCGTCGCGATCCATACGCGCAAAACCCAGCGCCATGCCCGGCAAACCCGGAATGGCGGCACGTAGATAGCCGTGCATCGCCTTCACGCTGGCTTGTTCCAGCAGCTGCGCTTCACCGGCACGGCCGAACTGCAGATGCGCGATCATGAAGCGCGCCATGTCTTCGCCGCTGATGGACAGCGCGCTCGCCGGCGCCGCCGTGCGCAGCGCGAAAGGTTGCGGCGATGCATCGGCATTGCGATAACCCCGCACGACATCGGCCTGCATCTCGTCGGGTAGCGGTTGCCGAAAACTTGCGTGCTGCATGCCGAGCGGCGTGAAGATGTGCCGCTCGACATAGGTGTCGAAGGGCATGCCGGAAACGCGCTGCACGATGTAACCGGCCAGCGCGGTGCCATAGGTGGAATAAGCAGGGACCTCGCCTGCGGGATAGATCCGCGCCGGCACCCATCGCTTCACCCATGCTTCGTTGCTCATCAGCGAGGCCGTGTCGGTCGCATAGCGATCCCGGAGCACGTCTTCGAAGCCAGCGGTATGCGTCATCAGATCGCGCAGCGTCACCGGCTTGCCGTCGCGCGGCGGGATGCGGATGTCGAGATAGCGGTTGATGTCCGCGTCGAGTTCGAGCTTGTGCTGTTCCACCAGCTGCATCACCGCCGTCCAGGTGAACAGCTTTGAGATCGACGCTACGCGAAACATCGTGCTCGCCGGATCGACCGGCTTCTTCGTCGCGACGTCCCCGTAGCCATATCCCTTCGACACGACGACGTTGCCGTCCTTCACCACCACCGCAACCGCGCCGGCGATATTGCCGGCTGACATCGCCTTGGCCATCTGCTCGTCGAGCCACGGTTGCACGTCGCCGGCGGTGAGCTCGTGCGCGCCGAGCTGCGTGATCGTGGCGGCCTTGGGTTCGGGCAGCGGGTTGATCTGGATCTGTGCGTGGGACAGTGATGAGCACACGGCGAATATCGTCGCCAGGAGAAGCTGGCAGCCTCGGGCGACGACTGGCGCGATGGTTTTCATCGTGGGCTTCCCTCGGCATCGGTTCGATCGGGCGGATGCCGAGTATGCCGCGCGGGATGTCGCTTTCGCGTTGGTGCGCTGCCAACGCGTCAGCGGTTTTTCAGCTGCGACGCATTTTTGTCATCAAATCCGCCAACTCGCGCACGGCGGCTTCGGAATCCGCGCGGCGCGGCGTGACGTCGGCGTTGTTGAAGTTGCCGGCATCGCCGATCACCTGCACCATGATGCCGTCGCTGCGCGGCACCACACTGATGTCCTTCATGCGCAGGCCGTAGGTCACTTCCGGTTGCGGTATCAGTCGCGCTGTCTGCCCGCGCACGGGAATCACCGATTCGTCGTTGAATAGTGCGCGCGCGCCATAGCCGGTGGCGTTGACCAGCGTGTGCTCCGGCAGCTTCTGCAGTTCCTCGGCATGGCTGAATTCGCGGATCTCGATCTTGCCGCCGGCGGCGAGGTACTCGGACATCAGCAGGTTGGCGTAGCTGCTGATGTTGAACATCAACGTGGTATAGCGGCGCACGTACGGTTCCGGGAAGGGATGCGTGCCCGGCGAAAGTTCGACCGATCGCGGCGTGAGGTCGCGCACGCGATCGGCGAATTCGCCGTACTCGGGTTCGTCGGCCACTTCACCGTGGAAAGAGCCAAACGGTGCATCGGCCAGCGAGTAGCCATCGATCCACTCGATCGGCTTGCCCGGCAGGCCCAGCAGGCTCTGGTAACGCGCATAGGAGATGCGCGTCATCATTTCCCAGCGGTCCGCCAAAGCCGCCGCATGTTCGGCATCGCAGATGCGCGAGTCGGGCGTCCACAGGCCGGAGGCGCGCATGGAGAACACGTCCGGCGGCAAGGCCTTGGCGTAGATGCGCACGGAAAGGCCGGCCTGTTGCGCGAGCAAGGCCGTGGTGAGGCCGATCGCGCCGCAGCCGATCACGCCGAGTTCGCGTGCGCCGGTGCTTTGCGCCATCTGCAGTGCGAGCGTGCCCGAGCCCCACGACAACGACCAGCCACTGCCGCCGTGGCCGTAGTTGTGCACGACGGTCTTGCTACCCAGCTTCTGCATCTCGATGCGCGGGCCGGCGGCGCGAAATGGGCGCGTGCACACGTAAACGCCGGTGATGCGGTCTACGCTGGCGCGAATGGGCGCAAGCCCGGTGGCATCAGGTGACAGATGCGCGCCAGCCGCGCCCGGCGAGGTCGTCGGTTGTCCGGCACAGGCGGCGAGGCCGGCCGTCGAAGCCACGGCCAGCGTCGCGCCGGCTTGGCGCAGGAATTGGCGGCGTTCCATCGTTTTCTCTCCCATGGTCGGACGGCCCTCGCCATCCGATCAGCCAGCATGCGCTCGGTCGGCGGGCAAGGGCAGGGCGGTGCTCAGCCTTTCTTGAGAAACCCGCCGATCGCGATGACCGCACCGATGATGATGCCCGCCACGCCCATCCATTCCGGCACGGCCTTGTCGTGCGTCGCCGTGACCTTGGCCGAGCCGATCTGCACCAGCGTGTCGGTGGTCTGGTAGCTGCCGTGGCCGAACACGACCCAGGCGCCGGCGCCCAGCAGGATGATGCCGATGATGATCAACGCTGCACGCATGGAACGCTCCCTATGGATCGGATGGAGGCCCGATCATAGGTGGCGCGGATGTGTGAAAAAAGTCGACGGCGGTGTGGCGGGGCACATCCGCCGTCGGGGAGAAAGGGTTTCGTTCAGCTGACGCGTGCGAACAGCGCGCCGTGGCCGGGCAGGGTCAACACGTCGTTGGACAGCGTGCCTTGGGCAAGGCCATGGCCTTCGATCGCCGTCGCGGTGCCTGCGCCGGGCAACGTCAGGCTGACCTCCTGTTTGGACAAATTGAATGCCACGAGCACGGTTTCCTCGCCGTGCTGGCGCGTGAAGGCGAGCACCGGCTCGGGCGTGTCGATGAAGCGGATGCTGCCCCAGCGCAGCGCGGGCTGCGTCTTGCGCCAGGCCATGAAGGTGCGGAAGCCGTTGAGTGCGGAATCGCCCGTGGTTTCCTGCAGGCTCACGGCGAGTGCGCGATGTTCCGCCGGTACCGGCAGCCACGGCTCGCCCACGCTGAAGCCCGCGTTGACGCCGCCGTTCCACGGCATCGGCGTGCGGCATCCATCGCGACCCTTGAAGGTCGGCCAGAAGGTGATGCCGTAGGGATCCTGCAGCGATTCGAACGGCACGTCCGCTTCGGTGAGGCCGAGTTCTTCGCCCTGGTACACGCACACCGAGCCGCGCAGCGAGCACACCATCGCGCTCAGCAGGTTGGCCAGGCGTGGCGATGCATCGCCGTTGCCCCAGCGCGTGAGCACGCGTGCCACATCGTGGTTGGAGATGGCCCAGCACGGCCAGCCTTCCAGCATCTGCGCTTCGAGGTTCTGCACCGTGCTGCGGATGTACGCCGCGCTGAAATCGTCGGTGAGCAGCTCGAAGCTGTAGCCCATGTGCAGGCGACGGCCGCTGGTGTATTCGGCGGTGGTGGCGAGCGAATCCTCCGAGGAGATTTCGCCGATGGCCGCCACGTCGTGGTACTGGTCCATCAACGCACGCAGGTCTTCCAGGAACGCGATGTTCTCGGGGCGCGTATTGTTGTAGTAGTGGTACTGGAATGCGTACGGGTTGTCGGGGCTGAAACCGCGTCCCACGCGTTTGTCTTCCGGCTTGGGCGGGTTGTCGCGCAGATCGAGGTCGTGGAAGCAGAAGTTGATCGCGTCCAGGCGCAGGCCGTCCACGCCCTTGTCCAGCCAGAACTTCACCGCATCGAGCACCGCGCGGCGCACGTCCGGGTTGTGGAAGTTGAGGTCGGGCTGCGAGGTCAGGAAGTTGTGCAGGTAGTACTGACCGCGGCGCGGCTCCCACTGCCAGGCGCAACCGCCGAACAGCGACAGCCAGTTGTTGGGCGGCGTGCCGTCTTCGCGCGCATCGGCCCACACGTACCAGTCGGCCTTGGGGTTCGTGCGGCTCTCGCGGCTTTCCTTGAACCAGGCATGCTCGGCCGAGGTATGGCTGAGGACCTGGTCGATCATCACCTTGATGCCGAGCGCATGCGCCTTGGACAGCAGGTGATCGAAGTCGTCGTTGTTGCCGAACAGGGGGTCGACTTCGCGGTAGTCAGCGATGTCGTAGCCGAAATCGGCCATCGGCGAGCGGAAGAACGGGGCGATCCAGATCGCGTCCACGCCCAGGCTCGCGATGTAGTCGAGCTTGGCGATGATGCCCGGCAGGTCGCCGACGCCGTCGCCATTGGTGTCCATGAAGCTGCGTGGATAGATCTGGTAGGTGACGGCTCCGCGCCACCAGGGTGCTTCACTCATTCGCTTGTCCCGTTCCCGCCCAATGCATTGCGCATGTCGCGAAAGACACGTGGCCTGAGCGAAGCGCGGGGGGCAGCTTAAAGGCAGAGTCGCGATGCAACGCCTTGACTGCATACGTATTCAGAAAAACGCGATATTGCGTCGCAGCAAGTGACGTGGATCACCAAAAAAGGTCCCGCGGCGCGACGCGCGCCGATCGGCTGAAAGCCGCGTCCTGCAAGGCGAAACTGTCGATGGATACCTGCCGCGCGAGTATCCCGGTCGCACTTGGCGCGCGACAGCAGCCCATTAGAATTTTGTCAAAGGTGCACAAAAAAACCGGCCCATGAATACGTATGCATAGGCCTGTTTCCCTTTTTTCGCAGCCCTACCATGGCCGCCACGCGACGGGGCTCTCCGAGTATTCGGCATGCACTGGCGCGTAGCCCGCGGTGGTCTGTGGGGACTGTCGCGGCAACTACAAAACCAAATGATGTGCATACCCGTGGGAGGGGAAGACGGTGATTCTGAAACGTAACGTGCTGGCCTTGGCGCTGGCGTCCGGCCTCTGCTTCACTGCCGGCATTCACGCGGCACCGATCGATACGGACGCAAAGGCCGATGGCGCTGCCGCCGGCAATGCCGCGCCGGCTGACCAGTCGACGCAGACTGCCACCGCGCAGCCCGGAGACAAGACCAAGCAGGAAGAGCAGCTGGCCAAGAGCCTGTCGACCATCACCGTGACTGGCTACAACCAGGGCATGGAAAAGGCGATCGACTACCAGCGCTACTCCGACACCATCACCAACGTCATCACGGCGGCCGACATCGGTGGTCTTCCTGACCAGTCGATCGCCGACGCACTGACCCGCCTGCCGGGCGTGTCTGCCGAGCGCATCGCCGGCCAGGCGTCGCAGATCAACATCCGCGGCCTGTCGGGCAACTTCATCCAGACCACGCTCAACGGTCGCGAGCAGCCGTCCACCAGCGGCAGCAACTACATCCAGTTCGACCAGTACCCGTCCGAGCTGATCAACATGGCGACGGTGTACAAGTCCTCGCAGTCGTCGCTGATCACCGGCGGCGTCGGCGGCACCATCGCGATGGAGACGGCCAACCCGCTCAACGCGCCGAAGGAACAGAACCTCAACATCGACGCGCGCGGCAGCTACAACAGCCAGGCGAACGATGTGGCGGGCGCCAACTCCACCGGCTATCGCCTGAGCGCCGCGTGGCAGGGCAAGTTCCTCAACGACACCCTGGGCGTGGGCCTGGGCGTGGCGCAGATGTACCAGCCGCACGTGGCCGAGCAGTTCGTGGGCGAAGCCTCCGACGGCAATCTCGTCACGCTGCCGAGCGGCCAGCAGGCTTACCTGACCCAGGGCCTGCAGGTGCAGCAGAACGGCGGCAACGAGCGTCGTACCGGCGAGATGGCCACCGTGGTGTGGAAGGCCACCGACGAACTGCAGTTCGGCGCCGACGCGTTCTACTCGAAGTTCAAGGACACCTCGTTCGGCTACGGCTTCCGCTCGCAGAACATCTACGGCAACCAGAGCCTGGTTTCCAATGCCGTGCTCGGCCCGTACGGCACCATGACGGGCGGCACCATCACCAGCCCGGGCGGCAACAACTTCTCCAACGAGACCACGGCCGACAACTACACGACGAACACCAGCGTGTTCTCGGGCGGCCTCAACATGAAATGGAACCACGGCCCGTGGCATGTGGACACCGACCTGTCGATGTCGCGCGCCACCAGCAACGAGATCAACGTGGACACCACGGCTGATCCGTACAACAACCTGGGCGCCGCTAACCAGTCGCTGATGGCGCAGTCGACCACCTATCAGCTGGCCGGCCGCCAGGTGGGCTCGGTGTCGTTCGGCAATCCGGGCGTCTACACCAACCTCAACGACATGGGCCTGTCGCGTTACGGCGTGTACCCCTACATCTATCACGACAAGATGAAGGCGTTCCGCACCGACGTGAAGTACGACCTGCCGAACAACGCGTGGTTCTCCGCCGTTGAAGCCGGCGTGTACCTCAACAACCACACGTACAACGCCGACCGCCAGGTCTACGTCTACGGTTCGGAGTGGGGCACCGACTACAGCAACCCGGGTTCCGCTGGTTTCAACCAGCCGGCGCTGTCGATTCCTGCGAGCGCCGCCAACGTGCGTTGCTGGAAGGGCAAGTTCTCCGGCATGCCGTGCTTCCTGCAGCTGGACGGCCCCGCCATCCTCGCCGCGCACGGCATTACCGCCAACCCGGTGAAGGACATCCACAACAACAGCTGGTCGATGATCCAGAGCGGCTCGGTGGATGAGCAGACCCGCGACCTGTACTTCCAGGGCGACATCGATGCGCAGGAAGTGTTCGGCCACGAGCTGACCGGCAATGTCGGCATCCGTTACTCGCACCAGAAGCAGTACAGCAATGGCCTGCAGCAGGTGGGCAACGGCGCCGGCGTGCCGATTACCGACGGCAATGGCTACACCAGCACCGACTATGCGCCGCTCAACGTCGGCAAGACCTACTCAGACTGGCTGCCGTCGGTGAACCTGGTCTACCACCTCACCGAAGACGACCAGATGCGCTTCTCGGCCGCCAAGGTGCTGGCGCGTCCGCCGATCAACAAGATGCTGGCGGGTTCGGGCTCGTGGGTGTCGAACGGCCAGTACAACGTGTGGGGCGGCACCAGCCCGCTGCTCGATCCGCTGCGTGCGTTCCAGTGGGATCTTGGCTATGAGCACTACTTCGACGATTCGTCGGGTGTGATCAGCGGCGGTGTGTTCTACAAGCACATCGACTCGTTCGTGCAGGACGTCACCTACAACAACTTCGACTTCGCCGCGGCCGGCATTCCGGTGCCGACCGATCCGAGCACGGGCAAGCCCTATCTCAACGGCCAGTACCAGACCTCGTACAACGCCACCGGCGGCAGTGTGAAGGGCCTGGAGATGTCGCTCTCCAAGAACCACATCTTCCCGGGCATCTGGGAAGGTCTGGGCGTGCAGGCGAACTTCGCGCTGACCACCAGCAACGTGCGCAACCCGAACAACCTGGGCGGTGCGGAAGCGAACCTCAGCCTGCCGGGCCTGTCCAAGCGCGTCGCGAGTGCCGCGGTGTTCTACGACTACGGTCCGTTCTCGGCCCGCGTGTCCGGCAACTACCGTTCGAAGTTCGCCTCCGATACGCAGATGTCGGTGAACAACCAGATGGTCACCTTCGCTGCGGAAACGGTGTACGACTTCCAGGCGTCGTACGAGATCAGCAAGCAGTGGCGCGCGGTGATGCAGGTACTGAACCTCACCAACCAGCCGACCCGCACCTACTTCGGCTCCGACCCGTCGCAGACCGGCACGATCCAGTACTTCGGTCGTACCACCTACCTCGGCGTCGAGTTCAAGCTGTAACCCACGATCGCGCCGGCCTCCGCAAGGGGCCGGCGCGATGCTTTCAGGGGCCATGCGTTCGCATGGCACCCATACACCGCGAGGCCCGGCGTAGCGGTCACCGGTCCGAAGCGATGTTTGCGTTCCGGTGTACTGTTCCCCGTCGAAGGCCAGCGGCCTTTGCATGGAGAACGGCATGTTGCGCAATCGGATGTTGAAGTCCCTCGCTCTGTCCACCGCCCTCGCGCTCGGCGCGGGCTACCTGTCCGGTGCACGCGCGGCTGACGCCACGCCGCCGGCCACTGACACGCCATCGTCCGGCGTCTATTACGAAATCTTCGTGCGCGCCTGGTACGACACCAACGGCGACGGCATCGGCGATCTCAATGGCGTCGCCGCCAAGCTCGACTACCTCAAGTCGCTGGGCATCAGCGGCATCTGGCTGATGCCGATCAACAACTCGCCGAGCTACCACGGCTACGACATCACCGACTACTACGGCATCAACCCGCAGTACGGCACCACCGCCGATCTCCAGCACCTCGTCGACGAAGCGCACAAGCGCGGCATCGCGGTGACCATGGACATGGTGATCAACCACAGCAGCAACGAACACCCGTGGTTCGTGGCCGCGCAGAAGGCCAACGATCCGCATCGCAACTGGTACACCTGGGCCACCAAGCGTCCCAACCTCGACGCAATGAGCGCGACCGACACGCCGATCTGGCATGTGGGCGACGATGGCTGGTACATCGGCGTGTTCGGCGGCCACATGCCCGATTTCAACTACGACAACCCGGCCGTGCGCGCCGAGATGATCAAGGTCGGCCAGTTCTGGCTGGGCAAGGGCGTCGATGGCTTCCGCCTCGATGCGGCCAAACACATCTACGTCGACTTCAAGTCGGATGAGCACAGCCTTGAGGCCGTACAGAAGAACGCTGCGTGGTGGACGGAGTACCACGACGCGCTCGCCAAGGTAAATCCGAAGGTGACGCTGGTGGGCGAGGTGAGCGCGACGTCGCCCAAGGAACTCGCGCCGTACCTCAAGCCGCTGGGTTCGATCTTCGATTTTCCGTTGGCCGAGCAGCTGATCGTCAGCGCCAAGACCGAGAACGCGACCAAGCTTGAATCGCTGCTCAAGGCTACCTACGACGCATACAAGCTTGCCGGTGACGCGCCGTTCATCGATTCCACGTTCCTCTCCAACCACGACCAGGAACGCGTGATGAGCCGCCTCGACGGCAACGTGGAACACATGCGCGTGGCGGCGGCGATGCTGCTGACGCTGCCCGGCCGTCCGTACATCTACTACGGCGAGGAGCTGGGCATGGAGGGCAAGAAGCCCGATCCCAACCTGCGCGAGCCGATGCGCTGGCAGCGCGAGGCGGGCCCGGGCGAGTCTCGCTGGAAGCCGTCCAGTGTGAACCAGGGTCAGCTCGTGTCCGTGCAGGCCGAAGAGGACGATCCGAACTCGCTGCTGCATACCTACCGCACCCTGATCGGCTGGCGCGCGCACAATAGCGCCCTGCGCGACGGCAAGCTGGAAGCGGTGGTCACCGGCAATCCGCATCTGTTCGCGTACTGGCGCAACGACGGCAAGCAGCGCCTGCTGGTGGTGCACAACCTTTCCGGCAAGAGCGTGATGTGGAAGCCTAAGGGCGACCTGCTACCCAAGGAAGCCACCGTGCTGCTCACCACCCAGACGCAAGCCTCCCTCAAGGACGGCCATGTGAACATGCCCGCCTACAGCACCGTGGTGCTCCGCTGATGCGGGCGCGTCTGCTGGCACTGGCGCTGCTGTGCGCGGCCGGTGCCGTTCCCGCGGCGATGGCCGCGCGTGTCGACGCCAGTGCCGATCGCATGGAACTGGCGGTACCGCAGGGCAAGCTGGAACTGCGCCTGCTGGCGCCTGGCATCGTGCAGCTGCGCGTGGATGGCACGCGCGAGCCGGCCACGCCGGTGATCGATCCTGAAGCCAGTTTCGATCCGGTCGAGGTCAAGCGTGAGCAGCAGGGCCCCGAGCAGGTCATGCGCTCGGAGCAGCTCACCCTGCGCTGGAATCCGCAGCGCACCGAGCTGCGTGTGGAATCGCCGGATGGCCACCTGTTGCTGACCGCCAATGTCGCGCATGCGTTCGATGGACGCTGGTCGATACGCCACGCCAAAGGCGATCCGCAGTACGGCGTCGGTGGCCTCAACGCGTTCGATCCGAAGGCCGGCGACCTGCTGCGCCAGGGCAAGCAACTGGCCACGGCCGGCAACCAGGGCCACACGGGCGCACCGTTCGTGTGGAGTACGGCAGGCTACGGCGTGCTGGCCGACGCGGAGCCCGCCCAGTTCGACCTCACGCCAACCGACATCGCCGTGCATGCCAAATCACCGGTGCGCACGATCTACCTGCTCGCCGGCCAGCCGAGCGCGTTGTTCGCCCAATTGCGCCTGATCAGCGGCGCCGCGCCGATGTTCCCCAAGTGGGCCATGGGCTTCACCAACAGCCAGTGGGGCATCGACCAGAAGGAAGCGCAGGCGCTGGTGGAAACCTACCGCGCCAGACACATCCCCATCGACAACTTCACCTTCGACTTCGACTGGAAGGCGTGGGGCGAGGACATGGGCGAGTTCCGCTGGAACACCGACAAGTTCCCGGACGGGCCGGACGGCAAGCTCAAGCAATGGATGGACGCGCGCGGCATGCACATGACCGGCATCATGAAGCCGCGCCTGCACGTGGATACGGTCGAAGGACGCGAAGCGACGCAGCGCGGCTACTGGCTGGCGCAGTCCAAGGTGGCGCCAGATTATTTCTCGCACAAGCCGGTGCGCGACGTGGACTTCGACAAACCCGAAGTGCGCGCATGGTTCTTCAACGACGCGCTCAAGCATTCCTTCGATACCGGCATCGTGGGCTGGTGGAACGACGAAGCGGACGACAGCGGCGTCGACACGCAGTTCCTCAACATGCAGCGCGCCATGTACGACGGCCAGCGCGCGCACAGCAACCAGCGCGTGTGGTCGATCAACCGCAACTACTACCTGGGTTCGCAGCGCTACGCCTATGGCGTATGGTCGGGCGACATCCAGAGTGGTTTTGCCAGCATGGCGAACCAGCGCCAGCGCATGCTCGCCGCGTTCGACGTGGGCGCGATGCACTGGGGCATGGACGGTGGCGGCTTCAAGGCGCCGCGGCCCAGTGACGAGAACTATGCGCGCTGGATCGAGTTCGGTGCATTCACGCCGGTGTTCCGCGTGCACGCCGATTTCGGCCAGAAGCGCCAACCCTGGGTCTACGGCCCCGTCGCGGAGAAGGCCGCGACGGATGCGATCCGCCTGCGCTATTCGCTGATTCCCTATATCTACGGCTACGAGTATCAGAACCACGTGAGCGGCGTGGGCCTGGTGCGTCCGCTGCAGTTCGCCTATCCCGACGATCCGGCGCAGCGCGACCGCATCGATGCGTGGATGTTCGGCGACTACCTGCTGGTATCGCCGGTGGTGGAGCAGGGGCAGACGTCCAAACGGCTGAAGTTGCCGAAGGGGCGCTGGATCGGCTGGTTCGACGGCAAAGCCTACGAAGGCGGACGCGAGGTCACGCTCGCCGTGGACGCCAAGGGTTGGGGTGACATCCCGCTGTTCATCCGCGAAGGCGCCATCATCCCGCAGCAGCCGGTGATGGATTATGTGGGGCAGCATCCGGTCACGTCGCTCGACGTGCTGGTGTTCCCCGCCGACGGCGAAACCCGCTTCGACGTCTACGACGACGACGGCGAAACCTATGCCTACGAGAAGGGTGCGTACTTCGTGCAACCGCTGGTCGTGCGTCGCGAGGGCACTCGCGTAACCGTCCGCACGGAAGCGCCGAAGGGCAGCTTCACGCCGGCGTTGCACGACTACGTGCTCGCCATGCATGGACCCGTGGCAAACTCGGTGCACCATGGCGACCAGTCGTTGCCGACGTTCGACAGCATTGATGCGTTGCGCAATGCCACGACGGAAGGCTGGGCGCGCGGCAAGGATCGTTTTGGCGAGGTGACCTACGTGAAGCTCGAAGCAGGCAGGGTGCACGATATCCAGCTCGATACTGTGGCGGTGCAGCAATGAGTTTGCGCGCCGGTCGTCGCATGCTGCCGCTGGCCCTGGCTTGTTCGGCGTTGTTTTCCGCCGGTGTCGCACGGGCTGACGCGATCGGCGCCGACCAGCTGAGCTGGCAGGGCAAGACGGCGAGCATGAGCGCGAACGGCGACGGCAGTTTCGTGCTGCATGCGACCGCCGGCGAGCGCCGCATTCCCGCGCAGAAGGCCGTCGTGCATACGGCGAGCCCGCTGTTCGACGGCCTGTTCGCGATGGCGCAGGACGACCTGAATCACGATTCGGTGAACGCGATCCAGGATCCGGCGTTCGACCACGGCAAGCCGATTCCCTGCGAGTGCTTCAAGACCGGCGACCGCTGGCCCTACGTGTGGACGCGCGACCTGTCGTATTCGGTCGATCTGTCGCTGTGGCGCTTCGATCCCGCGCGTGCGCGCCAGTCGCTGCGCTTCAAGTTGTCCGACGTGCGCGAGCCTTCCGCGCCGCAGGGCCTGTACGTGATGCAGGACACGGGCTCGGGCGGCAGCTGGCCGATCAGCACCGACCGCATCGTGTGGTTCCTCGGCGCGCGTCACCTGCTGGACGACAAGGCCTTCGCCGACGACGTGTTCCGCGCGCTGAAGGACACGATCTCGCAGGATCGCCTCTACGTGTTCGACAGCACGTTGGGCCTCTATCGCGGCGAGACCTCGTTCCTCGATTGGCGCGAGCAGACCTACCCGGACTGGACGGCCAAGGACGTGCGCTACATCGGCGAGTCTTTCGCGTTGTCCACAAACGTATTGCATTACCAGGCGTTGCAGCTGGCCACGTCGATGGCCGAGCAGCGTCACGACGCTTCCGCCGCGGACTTCCGCACGCAGGCCGAGGCGCTGAAGCGCGCGATCAATGCGCACTTCTGGCGCGATGACCGTGGCATGTACATGAGCTACATCGGCCCCGGCGCGATGCCGATGGACACATATGACCTGCTCGGCATCGCGCTCGCGGTGACCAGCGGCGTCGCCGACGAGGCGCGCGCGAAGCAGACGCTTGCCAACTATCCCGCGTGGCCCGCCGGCAGTCCGGTGATCTGGCCGGAGCGCAAGAACCAGCCGATCTACCACAACCGCGCGATCTGGCCGTTCGTGAGTGCGTATTCGCTGCGCGCCGCGCGTGAGGTGAACGACGCGCCGCGCATCGCACATGAGCTCGATTCGATGCTGCGTGGCGCTGCGCTGTCGGCATCGAACATGGAGAACTTCGAGCTGGCCTCGCAGGCCGTGCATGTCGACGAAGGTCCGCTCAGCGGACCCGTGGTCGATTCGCCGGCGCAATTGTGGTCGGTGGGTGGCTATCTCGACATGGTGATCGGCGGCGTGTTCGGACTCGGCGACGAAGGTCGCATCGAGCCCAAACTGCCGGTGTCGTGGATGAAGACGCTGTTCGGCGACAAGCCGCGCATCACGCTGGACATGGGTGATCAGCGCATCACGCTGGTGCGCCCTGCGAAGGTGGACGGCGATCTCCTGGTCGCCGCCAGGCAGCAGCGCCAGGGCAATGAGACCGTAGTCGAGCTCAAGGCCATCCAGTCCGGCGCCAAACCCGTGCGCACCGACGCGACGCTCTACGCGCCGGCGATCCCCGATGCGCCTGACGTGAAGGACACCGCCAAGGGCTGGCAGGTGAGCTTTGCCGAGAAGGGCGTGGTGTACGTGGACGGTCGCCGCGTCGGCAACATCGATGGCAGCCTCGTCGTACCCAAGGCCGATGCACGCCAGTGTTTCCAGCTCACGCGGCTGGGCGATGGCGGGCTGCAGTCGCTGCCCAGCGCGGCGACATGCAAGGGCGATGAGAGCAGGGTTTCGGGCAAGGGGCCTTGGGAATGGCGTGCACCGCGCGATGGGCTTTTCAGCGTCACGCTCGCTTACGCCAACGACCATGGTCCGATCAATACGGGTGTCACGGCGGCGGTGAAGTTCCTCGACGTGCAATGCGATGGCATGGCGGCGCAACGTCTGCCGGTCGTGATGCCACATAGCGCGGGTACGCAGCGCGCCACGTCGGCCACCTTCGAAGCCCATGCCGGCAGCACGTGCCACATCAGCCTCCAGCAGGGCTTCAACATGAGCTATCTGCGCCACAACGCGCACTACACCGGCGGACAGGGCGGTGCCAGCGGCCCGTTGAACGAGGCGAACGTCGAGGCCTTGCTGATCGCACCCCAGGCTGATGGGAAGTCCGCGCCATGAGCCGCAAGCCCGAACTGTCGTTCTGGCAGATCTGGAACATGTGCTTTGGATTCCTCGGCATCCAGTTCGGCTTTGCGCTGCAGAACGCCAACGTCAGCCGCATCTTCCAGACGCTGGGCGCCGACGTCGGCGACATTCCGATCCTGTGGGTGGCCGCGCCGTTCTCCGGGCTGATCGTGCAGCCGATCATCGGCTACCTGTCCGATCGCACGTGGACGCGGCTCGGTCGCCGTCGCCCCTATTTCCTGATCGGTGCCGTGCTGTCGACGCTGGCCCTGCTGTGGATGCCCAACTCGCCGACGCTGTGGATTGCGGCGGGGCTGCTGTGGATCATGGATGCCTCCATCAACATTTCGATGGAACCGTTCCGCGCGTTCGTCGGCGACCAGCTGCCGCCGCGACAGCGTCCGAACGGCTACGCCATGCAGAGCTTCTTCATCGGCGTGGGTTCGGTGGTGGCGTCACTGCTGCCGTGGCTGCTCGCCAAGCTGGGCGTGAGCAATGTGGCGGCCGAGGGCGGCATACCTGACACGGTGAAATACGCGTTCTACCTCGGTGGCGCCGTGCTGCTGGGTTCGGTGTTGTGGACGGTGCTTTCCACGCGCGAATACCCGCCGGAGGAATTGAGCGCTTTCGCCGACAGTCCTGCTGATGCACACACCACCAGCGACGTATCGCGAGGCTGGCGCGTGGGCCTGGTACTGGGCGTGATGGGCGCCTTGCTGCTGGCGGCGATCCGCTACTACACGCTGGAGAAGGAGCTCTACCTGCTCGCCGGCGGCCTGATCCTGTTCGGCGGTCTGTTTGCTTGGTTGTCGATCACGCGCAGCGGCGGCATGTTGCGGCAGGTGATGGGCGATCTCTACGGCATGCCTGCTTCCATGCGCCAGCTCGCCTGGGTGCAGCTGTTCTCGTGGTTCGCGCTGTTCGCGCTGTGGATCTACACCACGGCTGCGGTCACTTCAGTGCACTACGGCACCAGCGACACGCATTCAGCCCTCTACAACGAAGGCGCCAACTGGGTGGGCGTGTTGTTCGCCGCATACAACGCGTTCGCAGCAGTGGCGGCCGTGGCGATCCCTTGGATGGTGCGCAAGTTGGGCCTGCGCACGAGCCACCTGGTCAACCTGTGGCTGGGCGGCGCGGGGCTACTGTCGTTCCTGCTGATCCGCGATCCGCATTGGCTGCTGCTGTCGATGGTGGGCGTGGGCTTTGCGTGGGCCTCGATCCTCTCGCTGCCCTACGCGCTGCTGTCAGACAACCTGCCGGCGGCGAAGATGGGCGTGTACATGGGCATCTTCAATTTCTTCATCGTGATCCCGCAGCTGCTCGCCGCGAGCGTGCTGGGCCTGCTGCTGCGCCTGTTCTTCCACGGCCAGGCGATCTGGGCGCTGGCGATGGGTGGCGCGAGCCTGATCATCGCCGGGCTGTGCACGTTGCGTGTGGCGGAGCCGGCGACGCAGCTTTCAACGGCACCGGCAGCACGCTGAGTTTATCGGCGAGCATTTGTGGGAGCGCACCCTGTGCGCGACAGGCGACGGAGCGGTGAAGCGATATCGCCCTTTCACGCGAATCGGATACATCGTCGCGCTGCGGTCGCGCACAGGGTGCGCTCCCACAACAAGTTGGCAGCGATGCTCAGCGCGGCCGCAAACTCGACTTACGCACCACCAGCTTCGCCGGCATCATCGCGCTCTCCGCCGGCTCGCCGCGGATCAAACGCAGTAGGTTGTCGACCAGGATCTCACCGGCCTGCTTGGTGTCCTGCAGCACCGTGGTCAGCGGCGGATTGACGAAGCTCGCCATCGGGATGTCGTCGAAGCCGGCCAGCGCCACATCGTCCGGCACCTTCAGGCCGTGATCGGCCAGCGCGCGCATGGCGCCGATGGCGATCAGGTCGCTGGCGGCGAACACGGCGTCGAAGGCCACGCCGCGCGACAGCAGCGTTTCCAGCGCGTCGTAGCCGGAGCGTTCGGTGCTCTCGGCGTTCACCTGCAGCACGGATTCCACGTCCAGGCCGGCTTCGCCCAGCGCCTGCGTGTAGCCGCGATAGCGATCGAAGAACTCGGGATAGTGGCTGGACGCATCGCCCAGGAACGCGACGCGACGGCAGCCCTGTCCGATGAGGTGCGCCGTGACCGCCAGGCCACCGCTGATGTTGTCGCAACCTACGGAGATATCCGGCTGGTCCGGCAGCACCGCGCCCCAACGCACGCAGTGCGTGCCCTGGTCCACCAGCTTCTTCAGCTTGTCGCGGATGGCGAGGTAGTCGCCGTAGCCGAGCAGGATGATGCCGTCCGCCTTCTTGCTGTCTGCGTAGTCGGCATGCCAGTCGTGCGAGAACTGCTGGAACGAGATCAGCAAGTCATGGCCGCGCTGCGCACTGGCGCGCGTGATCGAACCAAGCATGGAGAGGAAGAACGGGTTGATGTGCGACTCGTCGGCGGTCGGGTCCTCGAACAGCAGCAGCGCCAGCGTGCCGGTATGGCGCGCGCGCAGGCTGGAGGCGTTCTTGTCGACCTTGTAGTTCAGCTCGTCCACCGCCGCCTGGATGCGCCGACGCGTCTCCTCGTTCACCAACGGGCTGCCCCGCAAGGCGCGCGATACCGTCGACTGCGAGACGCCAGCCAGGTGGGCGATATCGAATGAGGTGACTTTTCCCTTGATCTGCACGCGGCCATGACCCCTGGAGGCAATACCGGCCGCGATCCCTGTGGCCAGACGGTTGGATGGCAAATCCTAGCGGCTTGTGTGCTCGCTGTCCTTTCATCGGGTTCGGCGGACGGCGGGCAAAAAAATGCCCCGAGGATTAGGGGGGAATCCTCGGGGCCGGGTGGAAGCGAAACCCAGGGGAGAGGTTCGCTTACCGGGTTGGCTCATCCAGGGAGGTGGGTGAGCCGGTCGGACGCCGTTGCGTGCATCCGAGGATTAAGAACGCGCGACGCGGCAAAAGTTGCACGCGGGAGGAGAAATTTGTTTGGGTGGGATTCATTTGACGAAAATCAAACGAATGGGGAGGGTGGCGGCTCGCTGTGTCTTGCCGCGCCATCTTGCTGCGGGGGACATTCGGCATCCCATCATGGATGGAGCTATTGCCAGCGGACTGGCTGCCCTTTGTGGGAGCGCACCTTGTGCGCGACTGTCTTTCGCCCCGGTCTCCATGTTCGTCATCCAGGCGCAGGCCGACGGAGCGCGAAGTGCGCAGAACGTCCGAGGGGCGAGCGGAGCGAATCACTCAGTGACGTCAGTCTTCGGCTGTCGCGATACCGCGACTTGGCTCGCCTGCGGCGGGCTTCCGGACCGCTGCCGCGGCCCGGGTCACTTTTCTCTGTTTGGCCAGAGAAAAGTAACCAAAAGAGAGGCCACCCCGATACCGCGCCCCTGCGGGGGCGCCGACGGGCGGCGGGGTGGATCGACAGGGCGTCCTGCCCTGTCGATCCCCTGGCCGGCATCCATGCCGGCCACCCTACGGGCTATTCCGCCTCCCGCCTGCTCGCGCCATAGGGGAGGGGAGGTCAAAAGCCAGAGCGGGTCTTCTCCCTGTAGGAGCGCACCCAGTGCGCGACCGCAACGTATCAACGACCTCTGCGGTCGCGCACTGGGTGCGCTCCTACAAAGGACGGGCGGTTTTCTGTTGCGATGTGCCGCGTAGCGGTACGAGCCTTCAACGGGTCCCCTGTGTGGCGGTGAGGGGTGGTCGATCAGGCCCCGCAGGGGTGCCCGACAGGACGTCGGGCACTTTTCGTCCGGGCAGGAGCCCGGTCGAAAAGCCCGGCCGCCCCTCACGCACTGGCTGGGCGCAGCCCAGACAGCGCCGCGCGGGGTGCCGTTCTCTTTGGTTACTTTCTCTTGGGCAAGCAAGAGAAAGTGACCCGGGCCGCGGCCGCGGTCCGGAAGCCCGCCGCAGGCGAGCAGGCTGGCGGAAACGACAAAGAAGACTGAGGAAACTGGTGACTCGCTTCGCTCGCCCCTGCGGGGCCGCCCTCCGGGCGTTCTGCGCGCTTCGCGCTCCGTCCGGCCTACGCCGGGACGACGAGCAATGCAAACCGACGCGAAAGGCTGTCGCGCACATGGGGTGAGGGTGACGAGGCGTGATGCCTTGCGACAGCCGCGACCTCAAGACGCAGAAGCCCCAGTAACGGTGCTCAGTGCGCCTCATCCCAATTGGCGCCCACACCCGCCTCCACCAACAGCGGCACCGACAACTGCGCCGCGCCGGACATGCGTTCGATCACGCCGGCCCGCACCTCCTCGACCGCTTCCGCGCGCACCTCGAACACCAGTTCGTCGTGTACCTGCATCAGCATGTGCGCATCGTCCTTGCGCTGGCCCAGCCAGGCATGCACGGTGATCATCGCGCGCTTGATGATGTCGGCCGCGGTGCCCTGCATCGGGGCGTTCACCGCGGCGCGTTCGGCACCGGCGCGAAGGGCCTGGTTGCGGGAGGTGAGGTTTTCCAGGTACAGGCGGCGGCCGAACAGGGTTTCCACGTAGCCGTCGCGATGCGCCTGCTGGCGGGTGGCCTCCATGAAGGCATGCACGCCGGGGTAGCGTGAGAAATAGCGCGCCATGTAGTCGCTGGCCTCGCCGCGGTCCACGCCCAGCTGGCGGGCCAGGCCGAAGGCGCTCATGCCGTACATCAGGCCGAAGTTGATGGCCTTGGCGGCACGGCGCTGGTTGGCGCTCACGTCTTCCGGCGCGAGGCCGAACACTTCGGCGGCAGTGGCGCGATGTACGTCGCCGCCTTCCTGGAACGCCTTCAGCAGGCCTTCGTCGCCCGAAAGGTGCGCCATGATGCGCAGCTCGATCTGCGAATAGTCGGCCGCCAGCACCACCCAACCTTCCGGCGCTACGAAGGCCTGGCGGATGCGCCTGCCTTCCTCGGTGCGCACGGGGATGTTCTGCAGGTTGGGATCGGACGAGGACACGCGGCCCGTCGCCACGGCGCCCTGGTGATAGCTGGTGTGCACGCGCCCGGTGCGCGGATTGACGATTTCGGCCAGCTTGTCGGTGTAGGTCGAGCGCAGCTTGGCGAGGCCGCGGTAATCGAGGATCAGGCGCGGCAACGGATGATCGTCCGCAATGGCTTCCAGTGCTTCCTCGTTGGTGGACGGCTGGCCGGTGGGCGTCTTCAGCTTGGCGGGCAAACCCAGTTCGTCGAACAGGATCGCCTGCAACTGCTTGGGCGAGTCGAGGTTGAACTCGCGCCCCGCCCCTTCCATGCGGACTGCTGCAATTCCAGCATGCGCTTGCCGAGCTGCTGGCTCTGGGTGCGCAGGTTGCCGACGTCGATCAGCACGCCGCGTTGTTCCATCGAGGCGAGCACGGGCACCAGTGGAATCTCGATGTTCTCGTACACCGAGCGCAGCGTGGGTTCACTCTCAAGCTTGGGCCATAGCGCGTGATGCAGGCGCAGCGTGATGTCCGCATCTTCGGCGGCGTAGCGACACGCGGTATCGACATCCACTTGTGAGAACGAAATCTGCTTGGCGCCCTTTCCGGCCACTTCCTCGTACTTGATGGTCTCGTAGCCGATGTATTTGCGGGCCAGCGAGTCCATGTCGTGGCGCGTGGCGGTCGCGTTCCACACGTAGGATTCCAGCATGGAGTCGTGCTTGAGCCCCTGCACGACGATGCCGTAGTGCGACAGGATGTTGATGTCGTACTTGGCGTGCTGGCCGAGCTTCGGCCGGTTGGGATCCTCGAAGAACGGCTTCAGCGCAGCGAGCACGTGATCGCGCGGCAATTGCGCCGGCGCACCCGGGTAATCGTGGGTCAGCGGCACATAGCAGGCGTGGCCCACCTCTACCGACAGGCTGAGGCCGACCATGTCGGCCTGCATGGAATCGATCGAGGTCGTCTCGGTGTCGAAGGCAACCAGCGGTGCGCTGGCGATCTTCGCCAGCCAGTGATCGAGCTGCGCCTGCGTGGTGACAAGCTCGTACTGGCCCTGCATGTTGAGCGCGGGAACATCGGCTTCCAGCTCCACGACGGTGGCGGCAGGCGCGCTCTCCGGCGTCTCGGCGGGTGCGCTTTCCCCGGAGGCTGCGGCGGCTTCGGCTTCCAGGTCCTTCAGTGCCGCCTTGAACTCGTAGCGCCTGAACAGCTCGCGCAGATCCTCCACGTGCTTGTCGCGAGGCCTGAGCTCCGTCACCGGCAATTCGAGCGAGACGTCGGTCTTGATCGTCACCAGCTGGCGCGACAGCGGCAGCTGCGGCAGCGCCGCGCGCAGGCTCTCGCCGATCTTGCCGCCGATCTTGTCGGCGTTGGCCATCAGGTTGTCGAGGTTGCCGTACTCGGCCAGCCACTTCGCCGCCGTCTTGGGGCCGCACTTGGGCACGCCAGGTACGTTGTCGACGGTATCGCCGGTGAGGGTGAGAAAATCGATGATCTGCGATGGCTGCACGCCGAACTTGTCCATCACCCCGGCGGTGTCGGTGGTGGTGTTGGTCATGGTGTTGACCAGTTGCACGCCGGGGCGCACGAGCTGCGCGAGGTCCTTGTCCGACGTGGAAATCTCCACCTCGATGCCTTGGGCGCAGGCTTCTTCGGTCAACGTGCCGATCACGTCGTCCGCTTCCACGCCATCCACGCGCAGGATCGGAAAGCCTAATGCACTCACGATCGCGAGCATCGGCTCCACCTGGGCACGCAGGTCGTCCGGCATGGGCGGACGGTTCGCCTTGTACAGCTCATACAGCGCATTGCGGAAGTTGGGGCCGGGTGCGTCACTCACGAAAGCCACGTAATCGGGCCTGGCCTTGAGCGTGGCGCGCAGCATGTTGACGATGCCGAACAAGGCGCCGGTCGGCTCGCCCTGCGAATTGCTGAGCGGCGGCAACGCGTGGAACGCACGGTAGAGGTAGGACGAACCGTCGATGAGGATGAGCTTGGGCATAAGGGGGATTGTCGCACGGGGTGGAGGGCCCCGTTTTCGACAGTCGGGGCGAGGAGGAAACCTGTGGTTCCGGATGCTGTCTGCCTTGTGGCTGGCCGGTTTCTCGCGACGCCTCCGCAGGAGATCGATTCACGAGCCGCATCGGTGGCCGCTGGTATGCTCCACACCCTACAAGGAGACCGTCATATGAAATCTGTCACATGGCTTGTTGTGCTTGGTATGGCGGTCGCATCGAGTGTGCAGGCCCAGTCGGCGAGCCAGTTTCCGCCCGCCCCCCCGCCGCCGGGCATCAATGATCCGGGCGTAAAGGCCGTGGCGCCGCCACCGGCGCCGGCAGCCAAGCAATCCACGCCCGCGACCTCCGCCGACACGGCGGCAACGCTGAGCCAGCCGGCCACGTCCTCGCCGTCGTCGCAGCCGCGCGATGCCCGAGGCGAGGCGCCGCCCCAGGTGACCGTGCATACCGAAGGTGACCAGACCGTCCAGGAATACCGCCGCAGCGGCCAGCTCTACATGGTGGTGGTGACCTCGCGCGCCGGCATCACGCAGACCTACATGGTCGACCAGAAGGGTGCCTGGACCAACCAGGCCGGCGAGCCGGTGAAGCCGGTGATGTACAAGGTCATGGAGTGGGGCAAGAGCAAGTCCGCCGAAGACCAGGACGGTGGCAAATAAGCCGGACATGCCACTGAGCCTCTTCGCCGACTGGATGGCATGAGCCCGCGCGAGAGCTGGCTGCTCTTCGCGTTGGGCTCGGCCTTCTTCGCCGCGCTCACCGCCCTGTTCGGCAAGCTCGGCGTGGCGGGTATCGGCTCCAACCTTGCCACCTTCATCCGCACCATCGTGATCCTGCTGGTGACGGCCGGTATCCTCAGCCTGCGCCATGAGTGGGTGAAGCCGACCGGGCTGCCCGCGAGCAGTTGGGCGTTCCTCGTGCTTTCGGGTATCGCCACCGGCCTCTCGTGGCTTTGCTACTACCGCGCGCTGCAGTTGGGGCCGGTGAGCAAGGTGGCGCCGATCGACAAGCTGAGCGTGGCCATCGCCATCGTGCTTGGCGTCGTGCTGCTGGGCGAATCGTTGAGCTGGCCGCTGATCATCGGCGGTGGCTTGATCGTCGCGGGCGCGATCGTGATCGCGGTGTTCTGATCGATCGCGCTACGCGTCTTCCAGCTCGGGGTAATGGCGAAAGATGCCATCTTCGTTGAATGCCAGCCGCCGTGGTGATGCGAGATAGGCCGCGATGCGCGGTCGGTCGGCCACGCGCTCGCTGAGCGCACGCAAATGCGAAGTACGGCGGCGCAGCCCCTTCATGGTGCGTGGAAACGCGTACTCCAGGCCGGCCATCAGCTGGAACAGCGAAAGATCCACGTACGAGTGGCGCTTGCCCAGCGCGTGGCGTCCGTTGTTGCGATCGAGGATCTGCTCGAAATAGCCGAGGAATTTCGGGATGCGTTCCTCGCGGAATGAAGCTGCACGCCTGCGCGCCTCGGGGCGCTGGTCTTCATAGTACTTTTCCACCGCGATGGGATGATGCGTGTCGTGCGCCTCCGCAACGATATCGGCGATGGTCAGCTGCAATTGCAGCGCGTAGGTCTGGCTGGCGGCCGAAGCGGGAACCAAGGCGTGGCGAGGCGCGAGAAAGGCCAATATGTTCGCCGTCTGCGCGATCACCTGCCGGCCCGCGCGCAGGAACGGTGGCGCGAACGGTTGCGCGCCCGGCTGCTGGCCACGCAGGAACGGGATGATGGCCTCATCGCCTTTTTCACGCGCGACATCGAGGTACTCCGCGCCGGCATCTTCCAACGCCAATCGCACGAATTCGCCGCGACCCTGGATGCCGGTCCAGTAATAGAGCTCGTAGCGCATGGGCGGCTCCTCGGTAAAGGCAGAAGGCTAAACGGCGCGCGTTCAACAGCGCGTATAGAAGGCCGAATGGGAATGCCGTTCGCGAAAGTATTTGTGGGAGCGCACCTTGTGCGCGACTGCAACGTCGTAGCGCATCGGCACGATCGGGCTGTCGCGCACAGGGTGCGCTCCCACAAAAGATCTTCCTCAGCACCGCGTCATCCTCTGTAGGAGCGCCCCCGCTGCGCGACCGCAATGCCACCCGTCTCCGCAGTCGGTGCTTATCGCCGCGCGGCGAGCCCCTTCAACGCCTCCCACACCACCGCCGCCAGCGGCGACAACGAACGTTGCCTGCGCTTGAGCAACACCACGTCGCGATGCTCCTGAGGTGTCAGCGGGCGTGCCACCAGTGTCGGCGGCGGTGGCGACAAGGCCGGGCTCACGCTGATGCCAAGGCCGGCCTCGACCATGCGGAAGGCCGTGTGCGTATGTCCCGTCTGCTGCACCACGATCGGCTCGATCCCCCGGCGCGCGAACACCTGGTCGATCAACCGCCGGCTGCCTGAGGAGTAGTCCAGCAGGATCAGTGGCTGTCCCTGCAGCTTTCGCCATGGCACGCGATCCAGCGAAGCCAGCGGATGGTCGGGGCGGCAGACCAGCATGAACGGATCGCGCAGCAACAGTTCGGTGTCGAACTCGCCGGTATCGGGCGGCTCGATGGCCAGGCCGAAGTCCACTTCGCCGCCGCGTACGCTATCCAGCACCATGGTCTGCGCCTGGTCGTGCAACTGGATGGCCAGATCGGGAAAACGGCGTGCGCAGCCCGCAATGCATTGCGGCATCAGGCCGGCAGAAAGCGTGGGCACGGAAGCGACATGCACTTTGCCGCGGCGGCGCTCGCTTTCGGAGTGCACATGGGCAAGCACGCCTTCGAGTTCGTCCAGCACGCGCCCGATCGCGCTTTCCAGATAGCGTCCGGCTTCGGTCGGCACGACTTCGCGCGTATTGCGGTCGAACAGCTTCAGGCCCAGCTCGCTTTCCAGCTCGGCGATGTGCCGGCTCACGGCGGGCTGGCTCAGGTGCAGGCTTTCGGCCGCCCGCCGGAAATGCTGCTGCCGGGCCACGGCGAGAAAGACGCGGAGCTGGCGCAGGCTGATATTCATAAACAAATCATATCAATGAATAAGATAATACGATTTGAATAATCAATGCGACGCGGGTCAAATGGCGTCCTGCCTCGTTCGCCCTTGCCGTCATGTTCCTGCGCCGCTTCCTTCCCGACCGCTTCACCTGCGCCCTGATCGCCACCGTGGCGCTCGCCAGCGTGCTGCCATGCCGCGGCGCGACCGCAAGTGCGTTCAACGTGCTCACCGACCTGGCCATCGCCCTGCTGTTTTTCCTGCATGGCGCGAAGCTGTCACGCGAAGCGGTGGTTGCCGGCATGACGCATTGGCGCCTGCACCTCACGGTGCTGGCCAGCACTTTCGTGATGTTTCCCCTGCTGGGTGTGCTGCTGCGTCCGCTGCTGTCGCCACTGGTGACGCCCGACCTTTACCTTGGCGTGCTGTTCCTTTGCACGCTGCCTTCCACGGTGCAATCGTCGATTGCCTTTACCTCGATGGCGCGCGGAAACATTCCTGCCGCCATCTGCGCGGCTTCGGCCTCCAGCCTGCTCGGCATCTTCATCACGCCGCTGCTGGTCGGCGTGCTGCTGGAGTCGCACGGGCAGGCCGGCATGAGTTGGGATGCGGTGGGCGCCATCGTGCTGCAACTGCTCGTGCCGTTCATGTCAGGTCAGGTCGCGCAGCGCTGGATCGGCCGTTGGGTGGACCGTCGTCGCGCCATGCTCTCGTACGTGGACCAGGGCTCGATTCTGCTGGTGGTCTACACGGCCTTCAGTGCAGCGGTATTGCAGGGGCTCTGGAAGCAGATGCCATTGCCCGTGCTGGGCGGGCTGCTGGTCGTGAATGCCGTGCTATTGGCTATTGCCCTGCTCGCGACGCGTTACGGAGCCCGTTTACTGGGCTTCAGGCGTGCCGACGAAATCACCATCGTGTTCTGTGGCTCGAAGAAAAGCCTTGCCAGCGGCGTGCCGATGGCGAAAGTG
The DNA here is from genome assembly GCA_000632805.1 of Dyella jiangningensis. Classification (GTDB taxonomy): domain Bacteria; phylum Pseudomonadota; class Gammaproteobacteria; order Xanthomonadales; family Rhodanobacteraceae; genus Dyella; species Dyella jiangningensis. The sequence goes on from CP007444.1 coordinate 4,883,555, forward strand.
TTGTTCGCCGGTCATCCGCTGGGCGCGATCGTGCTGCCGATCATGCTGTTCCACCAGATCCAGCTGATGACGTGTGCGGTGCTGGCGCGGAAGTATGCGGCGAAGCCGGTGGAGATGAAGGCTATCGCCGAGGCGAGGCGCTAACACAGCTCGCCTGTGGGAGCGCACCCTGTGCGCAACTGCCCTGCAAATGGTGGCGATGACGCGCGCCTGTCGCGCACAGGGTGCGCTCGCACAAACGGGTTGCCGCAAAAAACGGGGCCCTGAGGCCCCGCTTTTTTTCTCATCGCCTCAATGGCGGAAGTGGCGGATGCCGGTGAATACCATTGCCATGCCGTGCTCGTCCGCCGCGGCGATCACTTCCGCATCGCGCATGGAGCCGCCCGGCTGGATCACCGCGCTGATGCCGGCGGCCGCTGCCGCATCGATGCCGTCGCGGAACGGGAAGAACGCGTCGGAGGCCATCACCGAACCGCCCACTTCCAGTTTCTCGTCGGCGGCCTTGATGCCGGCGATCTTGGCGCTGTACACGCGGCTCATCTGGCCGGCGCCCACGCCGATGGTCTGGCGGTTCTTCGCGTAGACGATGGCGTTGCTCTTGACGTACTTGGCCACCTTCCAGGCGAAGATGAGGTCGTCGATCTCGGCGGGCGTCGGCGCGCGCTTGGTGACGATCTTCAGGTCTTCGGCCTTCACCATGGCACGGTCGGCGGTCTGGATCAGCAGGCCCGATCCCACGCGACGCACGTCGTTGCCCGGATGCGCCTTGCTCAGGTCGCCATCCGCCGGCGCGGGAATTTCCAGCACGCGCACATTGGCCTTCTTGGCGAACGCCTTCAGCGCTTCATCTTCGTAGCCCGGCGCCAACACCACTTCCACGAACTGGCGATCCACGATGGCCTTCGCGGTGGCTGCGTCTACCATGCGGTTGAAGGCGATGATGCCGCCGAACGCCGAGGTGGGATCGGTCTGGTAGGCGAGGTCGTAGGCGCGACCGATGCCGTCGAGGCTCACCGCCACGCCGCACGGGTTGGCGTGCTTGACGATGACGCACGCCGGCTTGGTAAAACTACGTACGCATTCCCACGCGGCATCGGAATCGGCGATGTTGTTGAACGACAGTTCCTTGCCCTGCAGCTGGCGGAACGTGGCCAGCGTGCCCGGCGCCGGGTGCAGGTCGCGGTAGAACGCGGCCTGCTGGTGCGGGTTCTCGCCGTAGCGCAGGTCCATCATCTTCACGAAGCGGCCGTTGGCCTGCGCGGGGAAGGCCTCGTGGCCGGCGATACCGTCGAGGCTGTCGTTGAGCTTGAGCGCCGAGAGGTAATCGCTGATCGCGCCGTCGTAGTTGGACACGCGATTGAACGCGGCAACGGCGAGCTTGAAGCGCGTGGCGCGGCTGAGTCCGCCCTGCGTCTCGATCTCGGCGAGCGCTTCCTCGTACTGGTCGGGCGAGGTGAGCACGCCCACGTCGTTCCAGTTCTTGGCTGCCGAACGCAACATGGCCGGGCCGCCGATATCGATGTTCTCGATGGCCTGCTCCAGCGTGCAGTCGGGCTTGGCTACCGTCTGTTCGAATGGATAGAGGTTGAGCACGAGAAGATCGATCGGCTGGATGCCGAGTTCCGCCATGACCGCGTCATCGGTGCCGCGGCGACCGAGCAGGCCACCGTGCACCTTTGGGTGCAGCGTCTTGACACGGCCGTCCATGATCTCGGGAAAGCTGGTGAGCTCGCTCACGTCCTTCACGGCGATGCCGGCGTCACGCAGCGCCTTGGCGCTGCCGCCGGTGGAAAGCAGTTCAACGCCGGCCTTGCTGAGTCGCTGGCCCAGTTCGAGCAGTCCGGTCTTGTCCGACACGCTGATCAGCGCGCGGCGAATGGGAGTCACAGCAGGGGCAGACATGGCAGCTTCCATAACGGGGAAGCCGCACATTATAGCCGTCTGGAGCGCAGGCGTCGGCAAGCCCGGCCATCGGTGGATGGACGGCCAAATGCCGCTGGCGCGCGAGGATCCTTGAAAATAGATGCGTTGGCTTGGGTGAAGCGTGGCGTGCTTACAGCAGGCCGTGCGCGGCCAGCTTCTTGCGCAACGTAGCGCGATTGATGCCGAGCACCGCGGCGGCACGGCTCTGGTTGCCGTCATGCCATGCCAGTACTTCGCGCAGCAGTGGGCCTTCGACTTCGCGAATGACGAGCGCGTGCAGGCCCTCGTCGCACTCGGTATCGCCGATGTCGGCGAGGTAGCGACGTACGGTGCGGGTGACACATTCGCTCAACGCGCTCTGCGACGAATGCTCTTTGGGAGATTCGTTGGCAGGCAGTCTTACGGCATTCACTGACATTTCCCCTCACGCTCTAACGCGCCGGCTACATAGGCCGTTGCAATTGGTTATGGCAATACCGCGGGCGGCGGCTCGCATGGAACGCCGGGTGCAGCAGTAAGGACGAAGGACCGAGTTTACCCTCGCGGGCCGACAATTTTAAGTCCCTATTTGGCGGATAGATGTTTCCCTACAACCATCGGGGAAATGTCCTATGGACAAAATTCAGGGTCGATGGCACGGGACGTGCCTGGCTGGCTTGCGGCTTGCTAACGGACGCCTCGCGGGGCGTGCATGCAAATGGACGGCTATTCGAAACCGAACTCGAATGCGACCGCCTTGCCCTCGGGATCTTCCACTTCGAGCATCAGCGCCGCCGTTGCGCCCGGCGCGAGGCCGCGCTGCATGACATTGGCATCGCCCAGATATTCGCCCGGCCGCAGCCGCCGCATGGCGAGCCGCTTGCCGTTGGCGTCGGACAGGGTGACCGATACGACGGGATAAGGCTGCGCAAAGTCGGCGTCGTTGCGCAGGCTCGCCGTGATCATCAGGGCGCCCGGCACCGAGGGGTGCGCCTGCACGTCGCGTGCAAGCAGACTCAACTTGGCCGTGTCCTGCACGAGCGGCAGGCGACAACCCAGATTCGTGCAGGCATCACGCAGCAGCGGTCCCACGGTGCCGTCACTGATCAGCAGCTCTCGCTTGGCCCAGGCCACCTGGGCACCGAGAGCCAGCATCAGGAGGATGCAGGCGGTTATCCATGGCCAGCGCCGGCCGCGGCTTTCCTTCTTCCGCGCAAAGCGGGGCGCTACCACCAGGTTGCTGAAGTCCTCGACCGGCCCTTCCGCGACGACCTGTTCAGCCACGGCGGGCGTGTCGGCTGGCGGGCGGTAGACCGCCAGATCCAGCCGGGGCGGTAGTGATTCGCTATGCGAGGGCAGGCGATGGAACGGCTCGGGCGGCAGCTGTTCGCTCAGGCTGTCGAGTGCATCGAACGGCGTGCCGCAATGTCCGCACACGACTTCGCCGCGCGCTTGCGCAAGCGTTTCCGTGTTCAGCGAGAACACGGTCAGGCAGTCGGGGCATTGGGCGTACATGCGGTCCGCAGATATCGAACTCAGGCAAGCCTAGTGCAGGCGTGCCGACAAATCACGCGCGTCCATGCCCGGATCGTGAACAGGCGCTCAGCTGCGCCTGTCGATACGCGTGTCCACTGTCGAATCAACGGTCGTGCGCACGGCGACCGCTGATGCGCACCCAGTCTTCCTGCGTGTCCACGCGCAGGTCGTCGAACCACGTCGCGTAGCGCTGCAGCAGTTCCTCTTCCTGGCCATGCAGGATGCCGGAGATCGCGAACGGCGCTCCGGGCTTCGCCGCTGCGGCGAACGTCGGCGCGAGCTCGCCGAGCGGGCCGGCCAGGATGTTGGCGATGAACACATCGGCCGTCGACGCGCTTTGATGCGCTGGTGCCGCAGGCGCAGGGGCGGCTTCCAGCATGAAATCCTCGGGCAGGAACAGGGCGAGGCGATCGGCCACTTCGTTGCGTTCGGCATTGTCGGCCGAGGCGGTGAGCGCCTGCGGATCGTTGTCCACGCCCACCGCACTGGCGGCGCCGAGCTTGAGCGCGGCAATGGCGAGAATGCCCGAGCCGCAGCCGAAATCGACGATGGTCTTGCCCTTCAGGTCCAGGCTGTCGAGCCACGCAAGGCAAAGCGCGGTAGTGGGATGCGTGCCGCTGCCGAAGGCGAGGCCGGGGTCGAGGCGAACCACCACGATGTCTTCGTCGGCGGGCGGCTCGATGTTCCACGGATAGATCCACAGCCGCCGGCCGAAGGCCATCGGCTTGAACTGGTCCATCCAGGCGCGCTCCCAGTCTTCGTCGGCCACGTCGCGAAACTGCATGTGGTCCGGCTCCAGCCAGGGCAACAGGTCGCCCAGCGCTTCGTTCAGGCCCCGACGATCGGTGTCCGCTTCGAACAGCGCGTTCAGCGTGATGGTCGGCCACAGCGGCAATTCGCCCACGCCAGGCTCGAAGATGGCCTGCTCATCCGGCGTTTCCGCATCGGCATCCTGCAGTGTGATGGACAGTGCACCGAGCTCGTCGAGCGCCTCCTCCACGCGGGGCTGCTGTTCGGAACGGACGGTGAGGATGAGTTCAAGCCAGGGCATGGCGGGTTCCTGCGGGTGAGGCGGATATTGTCGCCGATGTAGAAGTCGGGCGCGAAATCGGGCTTCTGCCTTGTGGGAGCGCACCCTGTGCGCGACCGCTGACTTTCGAGGCCTTTTGCTTGCTGGCCTGCCGAAGAGCGATGGCTTGCGGAAACACTCGCGGGGCGCAGGGCATGCAAGGCTGCTGTCGCGCACAGGGTGCGCTCCCACAATGATCGGACAGGCGATGCGTGTGCCTCCGTTGTAGGAGCGCACCCTGTGCGCGACAGCAGCGCAATGGTGTGCGCCTGTTTTTGGTTCTCGCACGAAACTTGCGCATCGCGACAGCTGCCTCGGCGAGGTGACCCTGCGGCCCCGGTCGCGCACAGGGTGCGCTCCTACAGGGAGTTCAGAAACACGTCGTGGCGGTGATAGTAGTCGAGTGCGCGGATGAAGTCGGCGGTGCTGGATTCCGCGTTGTGCCGGCGCTGCACGAACAACACCTCGACGAAATCGGCGGCTTCCAGGAAATGACGCAGATGGTGTTGCGCGGCGAACGCGGGCAAGGCTTCGCCGTTGTCGTCGATCAGCGCGTCGTCTTCATCGGCAACGTGCGAGAGAAAGAGGCGGCAATCGGGCGAGGTGATCTCGCCACGGATATAGACCCAGGCGTAGCGATCCCAGCCGTCGCCTTCGTCGAACGCGGAAGTGATCGCGTCGATGGCATCGGGAAGGGTCAGTAGTTCGGACATGTCGATACGACACCGGCGAGCCGCGCGTGCGGCTCGCCGGCAAACCTCAGCCGCCGGTAGCGGCCTTTTCCTTCTGCTCGGCCATGCGCTTTTCCAGGTAGTGGATGTTCTGTCCACCGTGCTGGAAACCGACGTCGGCCATGATGCGTTGCTGCAGCGGGATGTTGCACTTCACGCCTTCGATCACCGTCTCGGCGAGTGCCAAGCGCATGCGCGCGATGGCGGTTTCGCGATCCGGGCCGTGCACGATCAGCTTGCCGATCATCGAGTCGTAGTTCGGCGGGATGCGGTAGCCGTCGTACAGGTGGGTGTCCACGCGCACGCCCGGGCCACCCGGTGCCTCGAAGCGCTTTACCGTACCCGGCGAAGGCAGGAAGGAGTCTGGATCTTCCGCGTTGATGCGGCACTCGATCGCGTGGCCGTTGATCTTGATGTCCGACTGCTTGATCGAGAGCTTCTCGCCACCGGCGATCAGCAACTGCTCACGTACCAGGTCGATGCCGGTGATCAGCTCCGTCACCGGATGCTCTACCTGGATGCGGGTATTCATCTCGATGAAGTAGAAGCGGCCGTCCTCGAACAGGAACTCGAACGTGCCGGCGCCGCGGTAGCCGATGCGGATGCACGCATCCACGCACACTTTGCCGATCTGCTCGCGCAGTTCCGGTGTGATGCCCGGCGCGGGAGCTTCTTCCACCACTTTCTGGTGGCGACGCTGCATGGAGCAGTCGCGCTCGCCCAGATGGATGGCGTTGCCCTGGCCGTCGGCCAGCACCTGGATTTCCACGTGGCGCGGATTTTCCAGGAACTTCTCCATGTACACCTGATCGTTGCCGAAAGCGGCCTTCGCTTCCTGCTTGGTCATGGTGATGGCGTTGCCCAGGTGGGCTTCGGTGCGCACCACACGCATGCCGCGGCCACCACCGCCGCCGGCGGCCTTGATGATCACCGGGTAGCCGATGTCGCGCGCGATGCGCATGTTCTCGTCGACGTTGTCGCCGAGCGGGCCGCCTGAGCCGGGCACGCACGGCACGCCGGCCGCCTTCATGGCGCGGATGGCTTCGACCTTGTCGCCCATCAGGCGGATCACGTCCGCGGTCGGTCCGATGAAGATGAAACCCGACTGCTCCACCTGTTCGGCGAAGTCGGCGCGCTCGGAGAGGAAGCCGTAACCCGGGTGGATGGCCTGGGCGTCGGTGATTTCAGCAGCCGCGATGATGCGCGGGATGTTGAGGTAGCTGTCGACCGACGGCGCGGGGCCGATGCAGATCGACTCGTCGGCGAGGCCGACGTGCTTGAGGTTGCGGTCTGCGGTGGAGTGCACCGCCACGGTCTTGATGCCAAGGCTGTGGCAGGCGCGAAGCACGCGCAGGGCGATTTCGCCGCGGTTGGCGATGACGACTTTTTCGAGCATGGGCATAGAGGTCAGCCCGCGCTCAGGCGATCACGAACATCGGCTGGTCGAATTCCACCGGCTGGCCGTTCTCGAGCAGGATGGCCTGCACGGTGCCGGCCACGTCGGCCTCGATCTGGTTGAACATCTTCATCGCTTCGATGATGCCCAGCGTCTCGCCGGCCTTGACCTGCTGGCCGACCTTTACGAAGGCTGCAGCGCCCGGGCTGGCCGAGGCGTAGAAGGTGCCGACCATCGGTGCCTTCACCACGTGGCCAGCCGGCAGGGCCGGCGTAGCGGGAGCGGCTTCGGCGGCCGGAGCGGCGGCCACCGGTGCCGCAGCGACCGGGGCGGCCTGGATGACCGGCGCAGCGGCCACGGTCACGCCACCCTTGGGCACGCGCGACAGGCGGACGACTTCCTCGCCTTCCTTGATTTCCAGTTCGGCGAGGTTGGATTCCTCGAGCAGGTCAATGAGCTTCTTGATCTTGCGCAGGTCCATGGTTCAAACCTTTTCGTTCGTTGAGGCCGCCGGGGCAGCCGGATGGGAATGGTGTCGGCGCCAGGCCGGTCAGGCGGATCCGCTGCGATCCAGGCGCAGCAGGGCGGCATCCAGCGCCAGCCGGTAGCTGTCCGCGCCGAAGCCGCAGATCACGCCCGCGGCGATATCCGAGAGGTACGAGTGGCGGCGGAATTCCTCGCGGGCATGCACGTTGGACAGGTGCAGCTCGATGAAGGGAATCGCCACGCCGGCCAGTGCGTCGCGCAGGGCGATGCTGGTGTGGGTAAAGGCGCCGGGATTGATCAGGATGATCGCCGTGCCGTCCAGGCGTGCCTGGTGGATGCGGTCGATCAGCGCGTGCTCGGCGTTGGACTGGAACGTTTCCAGCTCCTGGCCCGCGGCCTGTGCGCGCTGAACCAGGAAGGCGTCGATATCGCCCAGCGTGTCGCGGCCGTAAACCTCCGGCTCGCGTACGCCCAGCAGATTGAGATTGGGTCCGTGCAGGACCAGGATCTTCGCCACGCCTCTACCCTGGAATGCGCCGGCGGGGCCGGCGTCCGGCGCGGAGTGTGCGCGCGCCGACCGTTCTTGTCCAGTTCGGCGCAGTTCGGCGATGTTTGAAGGAGAAGTTAACGTTTCACCGTGCGGAGACGTATGGCGATTGAAACCGCATCAGGGCGCGGCTGGCGCCAGCCACTGCTGCAGCTGGTCGCCGTCCAGCACACCCCGGCGCGTGGCCAGCACGCGGCCGTTTTCGTCCAGAAGCACGCTGTAGGGCAGCAGTTCGCCGACGTTGCCCAGCTGAAGCGACGTGCTCGGGCTGTCGAGGTTGCCGACCAGCACCGGATAGTTCACCGGATGACTGGCGAGAAAGGCCTTGACCCGCGCCGGATCGTCCATGGCGATACCGACGACGATGCCTCCCTTTTCGCCGACGTTCGCCTGCGCGCGCACCAGGGCGGGCATCTCCGTCAGGCAGGGAGCGCACCAGGTGGCCCAGAAGTTGAGCAGCACGCGGCGACCGCGGAACTCGGAGAGCCGGTGCTGCTTGCCATCGACGCCCGGCAACGAAAGATCCGGGGCGATCGATCCCTCCTTGATGGCCGGCGCACCCGCCGGTGCGTGGGCCCGCTGGCTGGCGTGCTGCAGCCAGCCGCCGGCCGCGGCGACCGCGACGGCGAGCCCCAGGATGATCCAGTTGCTGCGGCTCAGCATCATGGATTGCTGGCGACCGGCGTGCCCGCGGCCTTGGTCAGCGCCTCTTCGACCAAGGAGGTGGTGAGCACGGTCGGCAGCTTGTGGCCTTCGCCGCCATCCTTGGGGAACACCACGTACAGCGGCACGCCAGGGGAGTGGTACTGCGCGAGGAAGGCGGCGATGGTCGGGTTCACATCGGTCCAGTCGCCTTTCATGTAGACGGCGCCGGTCTTCTTCAGCACGTCGCGAAAGGCGTCGGTGTCGAGCACGGCGTGTTCATTCGCCTTGCAGGTGACGCACCAGTCGGCGGTCATGTCCACGAACACCGGCGTGCCGGCCTTGCGCAGTTCGGCCAGCTTCTCGGGCGAATACGCCACCACGCCCTCGGCGACCGTCGCGGCCTGGGCCTGCGGCGGCACCTGGGCCAGGTAATACAGCGGGACCAGGGTGAGCACGGCCAGCAGCGCCACGAACACCTTGCTGAACCCGCCGCGCGAACGGCTGCGCTCGAACCACCACAGCGTGGCCGCCAGCAGCACCGCGGCTACCAGCACCAGACCCACAGCGTCGGCGCCGCGCTGGTGCGCCAGCACCCACACCAGCCACACGGCGGTGAGGTACATCGGGAAGGCCAGCACCTGCTTGAGCGTTTCCATCCAGGCGCCCGGACGCGGCAGCAGTCGCGCCAGCGCCGGCACGAAGCCAATGGCAAGGAACGGTAGCGCCAGGCCGATGCCCAGTGTCAGGAACACCAGCAGCGCGTGGATCATTGGCGCGGCGAACGCATAGGCCAGCGCGCTGCCCATGAACGGCGCGGTGCATGGGCTGGCCACGGCCACCGCGAGCACGCCGGTGAAGAAGTCGCCCGCATGACCCGAACGCGACGCCAGCGACGAGCCCACGTTGCCCAGCGAGGTGCCGAACTGCACCACGCCCGACATCGACAGGCCCACCGCGAACATGACGCAGGCCAGCGCACCCACCACCAGCGGCTGCTGCAGCTGGGCGCCCCAGCCAAGTGCGTGACCGGCCGAGCGCAACGCCACGATGGCGATGCCGATCAGCGCAAAGGTCGACAGCACGCCGGCGGTATAGAACAGCGCGTGCGAGCGCGCCTTGGCGTGGCTCTCGCCGCTTTCGAGCAGACCCACGGCCTTGATCGACAGCACCGGCAGCACGCACGGCATCAGGTTCAGCACCAGGCCGCCGACCAGGGCGAGCAGCAGCGCGGAGAGCAGGCTGCCCTGCAACGCGCCACCGGCGAGTTCGGCCGGGGGCATTTCCGGCGAGGGTTCGCTGGCGGCGCCCGAGGTGGGCGCGGCGCCGCCGAGGTCGATGGCGAGCGTACGGGTCATCAGCGGATAGCACAGTCCGCCGTCCTGGCAGCCCTGGAAGCTGGCTTCCAGGTTCACCGATGAGCGGTTCGACGCATCACCCTGGATGGTCACCGGCAGCTCGACCTGGTCGAAATACACCGTGGTCTTGCCGAAATGCGCGTCCTCATGCTCGACGCCGGCGGGCCACTCGGGCTTGGCCAGGCTCAGGCCCTCGGCATCCTTGAGCTTCAGCACGGTCTGGTCGCGGTAGAGGTAGTAGCCCTTGGGCAGGGTCCAGCGCAGCAGCAGGTGCTGGCGGTCCTTGGCCAGCGCCTCCAGGTGGAAGGCCTGTTCCGCAGGCAGCGCGCCGCCGTCGCTGGCGCGGTTGGAACCGAGCTTGCCGAGCGCGGCGCCGAGTGACCCGTCGCCACCGGCTTGCGCGGCGCCCGCGGGCAGCGGCAGGTCCAGCTGCTCGGTATGCGGCGGATAACAGATCTTCGGGGCGACCTCGTGGCAGCCCTGGTACTGCACGCTCAGCTTGAGCCGCGAAGTGCCGGCGGCCACGGTGTAGGGCACGGTGGCGTCGACGCCGTGGTGATAGGTCTCCACGTCGCCCAGATACTCGTCGTGATGCTTCTCGCCGTCGGGGAACTGCGCCTCGCCCAGCGTCACGCCGTCGCCGGCCTTGAGCTTCATGCGGCCGCGATAGAGGTAGTAGTCGGGCGCAATGGTCCAGTGCAGCTTCAGCACGCCGGGCGTGGAAGCGTCGGTGCTGAGTTTGTACGCCTCGGTCACCGGAAGCAGGCCGTCGAGGTCGTCCTGGGCGAGGGCCGGCAGCGCGATCGACAGCAGGCAGAGCAGGGCAGTGAGGCAGGCGGCCAGGCGGCCGGGACGAATCAGGCGCATTGCAGCTCCAGCGTGGAGAGACCCGCGCCGTGGCGCGAGCGAAAGGGAATTATGGACCAGCTTGGGGGAGGGAGCTGGACCAGGAATGGACCATCCGGAATCAGGCGTGTTCAGTCATGACTTCGCTCAAGCCCGTCCTGCGGTTACGGAGACGCAGCATGCCGGTGGTCAGGGCCACGCCCAGCAGGATCACTACGCAACCGCCGGCCATGGCCAGGGTGATTGGCTCATGCAGGAACAGCAGCCCCCACACCACGCCGAACACCGGGATCAGGAACAGCACCACCATGCTGCGCGAAGCGCCCACGCGGGCCATCAGCCGGTAGAACAATACGTAGGCCAGCGAGGTGCAGATGGCGGCCAGGCCGAACATCGCCAGCCACGCCGAAACGCCCGGCATGCGCGCTGGCCACATCCACACGGTGAAGGGCAGCAGCACCGCCGCGGCGACCAGCTGGCTGCCCGTGGCCACGCTCAACGGCGTCACGCCACGCAGGGTGCGGTGACTGACATGGGCGCCGACGGTGTAGCAGACATTCGCGCCCACGCAGGCCGTCATGGCCCAGCCCGACGCGCCTGCGCCATGACGGTTGAAGCCCACCGTGCCCGCGACCAGCCACACCACGCCGGTGAAACCGATCACCAGGCCACTGGCCTGCGTGGCGTTGAGCTTCTCGGAGAACAGCATCCAGCCCGACAGCGCCACCAGCAACGGTGCGATGGCATCGGAAATGGCGGACACGCCGGCCGGCAGGCTCTTCGCCGCAAAGGAGAACAGCACGAACGGCAGCGCCGAATTGGCCAGGCCCACGATCAGGATCGGGCGCCAGTTCGTCGCCATTTCCTTGAGCCGCTGGCGCGACAGCAGCAACGGCGCCGAACAGATCGCCGCGCCGATGGCGCGCATGCCGGCCAGCGCCATGCCGCCGAATTCGTCCGCACCCATGCGCATGAACAGGAACGAGGCGCCCCAGATGGCTCCCAGCAACAGCAGTGCGACGGTGTCGGAGGTCTTCATGGCGATGGGCTCGGTGCTGTGGTCATTCCGGCCTGCGCCGGCATGACGGACGTGGAAGGGCGGCTTCTTTACAACGTCGGTCTTAGAGATCGGTCTTCATAAAGAAGGCTAGCCGTCCATAGTGTCAGAACCTGTCAGCAGACTTCAGCGCTTGCCCTGGCCGAACAGCACGCGGCGTTCTTCCTCCGACAACGGCTGCTTGGGCGTGTAGGCGTTCTCGACGCCTTCATAGGTGCGCTGCGTAGCGGGGCGCGCCGAGATCGCCATGAACCAGCGCTCCAGGTTCGGGAAATCCGACAGCGTCTGTCCGTGCGGTTCGTGCGGCACGATCCACGGATAGCAGGCGATATCGGCGATGGAAAATGCGCCGGCGATGAAATCGCGACCGGCCAGGCGACGGTCCAGCACGCCGTACAGCCGAGTGACTTCACGCGTGTAGCGATCGATCGCATAGGGCACCGGCTCCGGTGCGTAGACGCGGAAATGACCCGCCTGGCCGCCCATCGGCCCGAGGCCGCCCACCTGCCAGTACAGCCACTCCAGCACCTCGATCCGGTCGCGGACGTCGGAAGGCATCAACTGGCCGGACTTCTCGGCCAGGTACTGCAGGATCGCGCCCGATTCGAACACCGTGATCGGTGCGCCGCCGCCCGCGGGGGCGTGGTCGACGATGGCGGGAATCTTGTTGTTGGGCGAAATGGCCAGGAACGCCGGCTGGAACTGCTCGCCCTTGCTCAGGCTCACCGGGGTGATGAAGTAGGGCAGCCCGGTTTCCTCGAGGAACAGCTTGATCTTGAGGCCGTTGGGGGTGGCGGCGAAGTAGAGCTCGATCATGGGAAAACGCTCTGGCGGGGACGATGGGTCTAGTGTCGGTGCCCGACTGGTCTTGAAAAAGATCCAGATCAGGGGAAATCTTCAGGACCAGTCAATACCCGGACACCGGCACCATGGATCAGCCGCTCGCCCTTCCGCTCGACATCCCCGCCCGCGGTCGCCTGGAGGCGCTGCACGGCCAGTTGCGTGCGGCCATTCTCGATGGACGCCTGGCGGGCGGGCAGGGCCTGCCCTCCACCCGTGCGCTGGCAAGTTCGCTGGGCATCTCGCGCAACACCGTGGTCGCCGCGTACGACCGATTGCTCAGCGAGGGCTACGTGTCCGCGCGCCATGGCTCGGGTTATGCGGTGGCCCAGGGCCTAGCGAAGAAGAAGGTGGCAGCGCCGGGCGACGAAGGCGATCGCCGACTCGCCGCGCGGTGGCGGCACCTGGCCAGGCCGGTCCGCAGTGGCGGCAAGGTGCCCATGCGCTACGACTTCTGCGTGGGGTTGCCGGATGCCTCGCGCTTTCCCTTCGATGCCTGGCGTCGCCTGTCGGCACGGGCGCTGCGCAGCCTGTCGCGCACGCCAGCGGTCTATGACGCGCCCGCCGGCCGGCAGGCCTTGCGCGAGGCCATCGCCGGCCACGTTTCCTTCGCCCGCGCGGTGACCTGCGGTGCGGACGACATCGTGGTGACCAGCGGCGCCCAGCAAGCGTTCGATTTGCTGGCGCGCTGCCTGGTCACGCCGGGTCGCACGGTCATTGCGGTGGAGGATCCGGGCTATCCGCCCTTGCGCGCGGCCTTCGAAGCGGCAGGCGCCAGCGTGGTGCCGGTGCCGGTCGATGCCGAAGGGTTGATCGTGGAGCAGATTCCGCCGGCCGCGCGCGTGATCTACGTGACGCCCTCGCACCAGTTCCCGCTCGGCATGGTGATGTCGCCTGCGCGGCGAATGGCCCTGCTCGACTTCGCGCGCCGCCACGGCGCGGTGATCATCGAGGACGACTACGACGGCGAATTCCGCTACGGCGGCCGTCCGCTGGATGCGTTGCAGACGCTGGATCGCGAGGGCCTGGTGTTCTACGTCGGCACCTTCTCCAAGAGTCTGTTTCCCGCGTTGCGGCTGGGTTACGTGGTCGCGCCGCCGTGGGCGATGGCAGCGCTGGCGCAGGTGCGCCAGATCAGCGACTGGCATTGCGACGTGCTGGCGCAGGACACGCTGGCGCTGTTCATCGCCGAAGGCCATCTCGCGCGGCATGTGCGCAAGATGCGGCGCATCTATGCCGAGCGTCGCGAGGCGTTGATCGATGGCCTCGCGCGCCACGCTGGCGATCTGCTGACGCTGCAGGCGTCCGATGCGGGCCTGCACGTGGCCACGTTGTTGCGGGCCGGCTTGCCTGCCGACGGTCTCGTGCAGCGGGCCGCAGGACAGGACATGCGCATCGAGGCGCTGGCCGGTTACAGCATCGGTGCCGCGCCTCCCAACGGGCTCGTGTTCGGCCTGGGCATGCTGCCGGTGGCGCGCATGGAGGAGGCCACGCAGGCGCTGGGCCGCTTGTTGAAGGCCGGCCGCTGAGGCTGGTTCCTTCGATTCTCCGGCAACTGGTCCTGTCCGGCGGCCGATGCTCGGCGGAGCATGACGCCTCCCCCTCAAGGAAGCCCGCCGTGCGTTACATCGTCTTGCTATGCCTGCTGCTGTCCTGCGCTCTGGCGCATGCCTCCGACACCGGCCAGGCGCGCGCCGAATCCGCCGGCCGCAGCCTGATCGGCCAGCCCGCGCCACGCATGGTGGTGAAGACCATCGACGGACAGACCATCGATCTGGGCGCGCTATACGGCAAGAAGGCGGTCTACCTGAAGTTCTGGGCCACCTGGTGCGTGCCCTGCCGTGAACAGATGCCACATTTCGAGCGCACCTTCGAGCAGGCCGGGCCGGACATGGCGGTGATCGCCATCGACGTGGGCTTCGACGACAGCATCGAAGAAGTGCGCAAGTACCGGCAGGCCGTGGGCCTGGGCATGCCCATCGTGTTCGACGACGGTACGTTGGGCGAGGCGTTCCACCTGCGCGTGACGCCGCAGCACGTGGTGATCGGGCGCGACGGGCGCATCCTCTATATCGGCCACGAGGCAAACGACAAATTGGAGGCCGCGCTGGCGCAGGCGCGCACGAGCTCATCCGCCACCGTCGCCGCAGCAGCCGTGCCCAAGGACGAGCCGCATTACGACGTCGGCGATCGCGTGCCCGCGTTTGATGTGCACACGTTGGACGGCAAGTCGGTGCCCGCCTTCGGCGCGGCGCCGGGACAACCGACGGTGCTGCTGTTCCTCTCGCCGTGGTGCGAGTCCTACCTCGCTAAGAGCCGCCCCGCGCTGGCGCAAAGCTGCCGTGAAGCCCGCGAACGCGCCGACGTGCTCGCACGTGACAGTCACACGCGTTGGCTCGGCATTGCCTCGGGATTGTGGGCGAGCCGCGACGAGCTGGCCGAGTACCAGCGCGAACACCACGTGGCCATGCCGCTGGTGCTCGACGACTCGGGCGCCTTGTTCCGCCGCTTCCGGGTGATGCACGTACCCACGGTGATCGTGCTGGATGCGCAGGGCAAGGTGCTTCGTCGTAGCGAAGACGTCGATGCAGCGCTGCCGGCGCAACAGCCGGCGATGACGAAGCGCTGATCATGCACGCCGCCTGTATTCTCGCGTGGATGGCAGCCGTGGCCATGACGATGCCGGTCATGGCGACACAGGACGAATCGCTGTTGACCGCCGCCTTGACGCGCGCGCCTGGCCAGGCACTGGAAGCCTTGCGCGTCACCTATGCACCGGGCGAATCGTCGCGACCGCATTCGCATGATCGCGATGCGTATGTGTACGTGCTGCAAGGCAGTATTCGCAGCCAGGTCGAAGGCCAGCCGCTGCGCGTGTACGCCGCCGGCGAGAGCTGGTTCGAGCCGGCCGGTGCGCACCACCTGGTCAGCGCGAATGCCAGCGATAGCGCACCAGCTACTTTCCTGGTGGTGTTCGTTGGGGCCGATCAGTCCGCGCCGCGAACCCACTCCAGATAGGCCTCATGCCCCTGCGCCACGGGCACGGCGACCAGCTCCGGCAGCTCGTAGGGGTGCAGCGCCAGCAGCCGCTCCTTCAGGGCCGCGAACCGCTGGCCGGTGGTCTTGATCATCAACAGTTCTTCGCTGTCGGTGACCACTTCGCCCTTCCAGCGGTAGGTCGAGCGGATGCCCGGGATGCGGTTGACGCAGGCCGCCAGACCCTCGCCGACCAGCGCCTCCGCCAGGGCCTGGGCGCTGGCCGGGTCGGGGCACGTGCAGTAGCAGAGCAGGACGGGGTCGGACATGGGGTCAGCCTAGCGCGCCCCGTCGGCCAGGGCATCCCTCACCCTCTTTGTAGGAGCGCACCCAGCGCGCGATCGGCGCCGAGATATGGCCGGGCGGGCATTGGGCGCCTCCTTCCGTAGGCTCTTCGCGCACTGGGTGCGCTCCTACAGGAGGGCAAAAAAGCGCCTCGGCGCCCTTGAAAGCCCTGAACGATTCCCCCATTGCAGTGGTCAGCCACCGGACCGGCACCTCTTGCAGGGGGGCTTTGCGTCGTTATTATTGGCACTCACCTACCGGGAGTGCTAACAGCGCCAGCCTAATCGGCGCCGCTCCGGGGTAACCCCTTTGTTTGTTCCAACCATCAATCAAGCTGGAGCCCATCCCATGAGCAAACTGCGTCCGCTGCACGATCGCGTCATCGTCAAGCGTCTCGAAGAAGAGCGCGTCTCCGCTGGCGGCATCGTCATCCCCGACAGCGCCACCGAGAAGCCGACCCGCGGCAAGGTCATCGCTGCCGGCGCGGGCCGCATCCTGGAAGACGGCAAGGTCCGTCCGATGTCGGTCAAGGAAGGCGACACCGTGCTGTTCGGCAAGTACGCCGGCCAGGAAATCAAGATCGACGGCGAAGAGCTGGTCTTCCTCAAGGAAGACGACATCGTCGCGGTGATCGAAGGCTAAGCGCCTCTCCCGCACCTCTTCCCCTATCAACACTCGAATCTAAGGAATTACAGAAATGGCAGCTAAAGAAGTCCGCTTCGGCGAAGACGTCCGCGCCCGCATGCTCAAGGGTGTGAACACCCTGGCCAACGCCGTGAAGGTCACCCTCGGTCCCAAGGGCCGCAATGTCGTGCTCGAGAAGAGCTTCGGCGCCCCGACCGTGACCAAGGACGGCGTGTCCGTGGCCAAGGAAATCGAACTGGCCGACAAGTACGAGAACATCGGCGCGCAGATCGTCAAGGAAGCCGCTTCCAAGACCTCCGACGTCGCCGGCGACGGCACCACCACCGCCACCGTGCTGGCCCAGGCGTTCATCCAGGAAGGCCTCAAGGCCGTTGCCGCCGGCATGAACCCGATGGACCTCAAGCGCGGTATCGACCAGGCCGTCACCGCCGCCGTGGGCGAGCTCAAGAAGCTCTCCAACCCGACCGCTGACGACAAGGCCATTGCCCAGGTCGGCACGATCTCCGCCAACTCCGACTCCGCCATCGGCGAAATCATCGCCACCGCGATGAAGAAGGTCGGCAAGGAAGGCGTGATCACCGTCGAGGAAGGCTCGGGTCTCGAGAACGAGCTCGACGTCGTCGAAGGCATGCAGTTCGACCGCGGCTACCTGTCGCCGTACTTCATCAACAACCAGCAGTCGCAGCAGGTTGAACTGGACGACCCGTTCATCCTCATCCACGACAAGAAGATCTCCAACGTGCGTGAGCTGCTGCCGGTCCTCGAGGCTGTCGCCAAGGCTGGCAAGCCGCTGCTGATCGTCGCCGAGGAAGTGGAAGGCGAAGCGCTGGCCACCCTCGTGGTCAACACGATCCGCGGCATCGTCAAGGTCGCCGCCGTGAAGGCGCCGGGCTTCGGTGACCGTCGCAAGGCCATCCTGGAAGACATCGCCATCCTGACCAACGGCGTGGTGATCTCCGAGGAAGTGGGTCTGGCCCTCGACAAGGCCACCATCACGGACCTGGGCCGCGCCAAGCGCGTGGTGATCACCAAGGAAAACACCACCATCATCGACGGCGCCGGCGAAGCCGAGCGCATCCAGTCGCGCATCGGCCAGATCAAGGCGCAGATCGAAGAGACCTCTTCGGACTACGACCGCGAGAAGCTGCAGGAGCGCGTGGCGAAGCTGGCTGGCGGCGTGGCCGTCATCAAGGTTGGCGCCGCGACCGAAGTCGAGATGAAGGAAAAGAAGGCCCGCGTCGAAGACGCCCTGCACGCGACCCGCGCTGCGGTGGAAGAAGGCGTGGTCCCGGGCGGCGGCGTCGCCCTGATCCGTTCGCTCAAGGCCGTGGAAGGCCTGAAGGGCGCCAACGCTGACCAGGACCTGGGCATCGCCATCACCCGTCGCGCGCTGGAAGCCCCGCTGCGCGCCATCGTCGCCAACGCCGGTGACGAGCCGTCGGTCGTCCTGAACGCCGTGAAGGAAGGCAAGGGCAACTTCGGCTACAACGCCGCCACCGGCGAGTTCGGCGACATGATTGCCTTCGGCATCCTGGACCCGACCAAGGTGACCCGTTCGGCCCTGCAGTTCGCCGCCTCGGTGGCCGGCTCGATCATCACGACCGAAGCGGCCGTGACCGAAGTGCCGAAGAAGGACGAAGGCCATTCGCACGGTGCGCCGGGCGGCATGGGCGGCATGGGTGGCATGGACTTCTAAGTCCACGCCTTCCGGCATCGCTACAGAGAAAACCCCGCCTTGTGCGGGGTTTTCTTTTGGACGGCCAAAAGATCGTATCGTTCGGGGGCACATCGTTGGTGCGCGTCCCGGGCGAAAGACAGGCGAATCATCTGAGCCCGGTGCCGTGTCAGCCACCGGCTCGTGCCATAGCCGGAGGCCGCGAAGGAACGGCCATGTCGACGGACTTAGCGGCGTGAATCTCCGCTTCGCCGCTCCCGTTTGGCGGCGTACATCGCCGCGTCGGCCTGAGCCAGCATGGCTTCGGGGTCGAGGGCATCCGTCAATGCGACGGCGACGCCAATGCTGGGCCCGGCGTAATCGATCACCGTGCCGCCCAGGTGGAAATGGCCGGTGGTTGCGGTCTGCAGGCGCTCCTCGATGATCCTGCTCACCGCCTCCGCGTCGGCCTGCGGCGGGCTCGACAGCGCGACGAATTCATCACCGCCGATGCGTGCGACGAAGTCATCGATGCGCATGGCGCCCTGCAGCCGGCCACCCATCGCCCGAAGAAACTGGTCGCCTGCCTCGTGGCCGTACTGGTCGTTGATGGCCTTGAAGCGATCGAGGTCGATGAAGGCCACCACCAGCGCTCGCCCATCCACGGCCAGGGCGGATCGGCGGCGAGCGAGTTCCGCCATCAGGGCGCGCCGGTTGGGCAGATGCGTCGTCGCATCCATCAAGGCGCTGACGGCCAGCGAATCGTTGGCCTGCCGCAGCGCGCGTACCAGCTGTTCGCGCTCGATCTGCTGGCCGATCAGCCGCGCGAACATGTGCAGGACCTGTTCGGCGCCTTCCGCCAGCGGCTTGCGTTCATCACTGGCGGCGCACAGGGTTCCATAGAGCGAGCCGTCTTCCATGCGCACCGGCGTGCTGGCGTAGGTCGCAATGCCGAGCGCGCGGGCCGCTGCCGAATCCGCCCAGCATTGGGCGACGTCGTCGGTATAGCTGCGACCCTCGTCCAGGGCGCGCTTGCACAGCGTTCCCTCCCACGGCACCGACAACCCTTCGGGTATCTGCAGGCGCTGCGTATTGCGCGAATACAGGATGTACTGCGCGCCGGCATCCAGGTCGATGGCGGTGAGGTAGGTCGATTCCAGGCCGGTGACGGCCTGCAGCAGCTCGAGCAGTGGTCGCACCAGCTCTTCGAGCGAGCGCGCCAGGGTGACCGAGTCGGCGAGCCGGCCGACGAAATTGGCGGGAAGAGACGGTGCGGGCGGCATCACGACCATGACGGTGCGCCTTGATGGGCAGATGGACGGCAACAAGCGCCGGTGAAATGGCGCCGGTCATTAGTATCACGCCGGACGAGCCTGGCAACGCCGCGACCGTGGCCCTCAAAAAAATTTGCCGCCGGCATTTCCGTTTTTGTGATCCCGAACGTCTTGGCTTTTGTCACAGCCATCTCGCGGGACGCGCGCGCCTTGAACGAACGGAATCTTCTGCCTGGGGAGGACCCCCTGGACGCCGACCTGGTGTTCGCGGCTAGCGGTTGCGCCTACGCGGCGCAACGCTCCCTGGAGCGCGAACTGCATCTGGCGAGGCCCGAGCGCCCGTCGATGGCTGGACAACGGGAGAGAGCCGCCACGGATGGCACCTTTTCGTCGTCCCCGTGGTGGCGGTCGCTGCACGGCCGCAGCGACTGGGTCGGGCATGCGGGCCAGCGCGCCATCATGGCCGCGAAGTACCTCGTGCGGGCCGCGAGCTTGCCGTTGCGGCATCAGCGTTATCTGGCCTTCCTCGATTCGCATCCGTTGTTGCGCGCCTGCGTTGCCTGCGACCCGCGATTGCAGGAGCGCCACCTGCATCGCTTCATCCATCGGGGCTGGCATCGCGCCACGCGCCTTCGCGGCGTGCAGAACCATTACCGCCTGATGCTGGAGCGTTGGCCCGAAACGCTGTTCGAGTCGGTGTACGTACACGGCCGCGCCACCCTGGGCGAACTGCAGCTCAAGGACGGGAGCGTGCTGAAGCTGCACCTGCGTCCGCCGATCTTCATGGGGTGCGAGGGCGAGCTGTCGGTCGAACTGGGCGATGCCGACGATCGTGCGCTGTATCGCCTGGTGTTGACGGTGATCGACGAGCACACCATGGCGATCGGCTGCATCCAGGGTCCGGTCGGCGAGCAGGCGCGCGAACAGGTGCGTGTGCTCACGCGGCAGATGCACGGCATGCGGCCCAAGCAACTGCTGCTGGTGCTGGCCTATGCGCTGGCCGGGCAATGCGGGGTTCGCCACATCATGGGCGTCAGCAACGAGGCGCACCCGCTGCACGGGCGCTCGCGCTTCATGGCCGATTACGACGCGTTCTGGCGCGAGCAAGGCGGTTGCGCGAGCGGTGATGGCTGGTTCGTGTTGCCGCCGACCTTGCATCACCGCAGCGAGGCCGACGTGGAAAGCAAACACCGCGCCGCGTTCCGCCGCCGTGCGGAACTGCGCTGGCAGGCCGTGCGTCTGTTGAATAGTGCGCTGCGGCCGGTGCCGTGGTGGCGCGACACGCCGGTGGCGGAACCGACGGTAGAATCGACGTTTCCGCTTCCGGACGTGCCCGAGGAAGCCTAGTGGACAAATCCGCCGACATATCCGGCATGGCAGGCCCCGACCCGGCCCACGCCTTGCGCATCGCGACCCTGTTCCGCGAGCACAATCGCGCGCTGGTCGCCTACCTGCAATGCCGGCTCCATTCGCTTTCCGACGCGCAGGAAGTCGCGCAGGAGGCCTATATGCGCCTGGTAACGCTCGAGCGTCCCGAGCAGGTCGACTCGCTGCGCGCGTATCTGTATCGCGTCGCCTCCAACCTCGCGGTCGATCGTCTGCGCATGCGCAAGGTGCGCGATGACAACCCCGTGCAAGCGCCCGACGAGGATCTGCATCTCGCGCCGATTCCCGAGCGGCATGCGGCTGCGACCGGACAGCTGCATGCGCTGCAGAATGCATTGCGCGAGTTGCCCGCGAAGACCGGTCGAGCCTTCGTCATGCATGTCATCGACGGCTGCGAGATCGGCGTGATCGCGCGGGCCATGAAGATCAGCGAGCGCATGGTGCGCTATCACGTGGCCAACGCCCTGGCGCATTGCCGGGCGCGGGTGGATGAACCGGAGATGCCATGATGGCCAACCCTTCCAATCAACAGAATCTTCGCGTCGCCGCCGACTGGTGGGTGCGGTTGCGCGATGCCAAAGCCAGCGAGCAGACGACGGAACAGTGGCTCGCCTGGATCGATGAGGACGATGCGCATCTGGATGCCTTCGAGCGCGTCACCGGACTGGCGGCGCAGATGGGTTCGCTCGATGAGCTTTCACAGGCAACCCTGATGGCTGAGTTCGCACCGGCCGTCGTGTCGCGGCGATGGTGGCCGCTGGGCGCCGCCGCGGCCGCCGTGCTGCTGGTTGCGGCAGGCATGCTCGGCTGGTCGATGCTGGCGCCATCTTCCGAACCGCGGCTTTACACCAGTGCGATCGGCGCGCAACGCGATGTCACGCTGGAGGACGGCTCGCGCATGGCGCTGGGCGGTGCCACCCGGCTCACGGCGCGCTTCAGCCGCACCCATCGCGAAGTCGACCTCGCCGAAGGCGAGGCGTACTTCGAGGTCGTGCACAACGCCAGCCGGCCCTTCGTCGTGCACGCCGGCCGCTTGCGCATCGAAGACATCGGCACGGCGTTCGACGTGCGCCGCACCGGTGATCGCGTCACCATCAGCATGGCCGAGGGCCGCGTGCGCATCGTGGACAGTGCATCCGACCCGGGACGCAGTCTCGAGGCGGTAGCGGGCCAGGCCGTGTCGTACGATCCGTCCCACCCCGCGCTCCGCATGAGCACGACCGACCCGGCGCAGGCGGCTGCGTGGCGTTACGCCCGACTGGAATTCGATAACGAGCCGCTCTCGGTGGTGGTGGCGAATATCAACCGCTATCGCCCGCACCCGGTGCGCATCGCCGATGCCGGGCTGCAATCGATGACCTTCACCGGCACAGTGAAGACCGATGCCATCGACGACTGGCTGCAGGCGTTGCCGCAGGTGCTGCCGCTTACGGTGAGCGAAGTCGGCGGCCAGACCGTCCTGTCGGATACGCGAGGCAATCACGGCAACCACTGAGGTGGCGATGCGATCAGGCAAGGCCCGTGTCAGATTGCGTTCAGCCCGCGATCCCGGCGACAAAAACGCTTGAGGCCATGTCACACTCGTGGTTTTCGCTCGCAGGACGCGAATGCCATGAAGGCGTGCGTAAAGCTGCTGCTGTCGGGCAGCCTGGTGATGTCGGCGAACCTGGCCATGCCAGTCGCTGCCGTCGCCGCCGCCCGTGTGGTGGATGATGACGCGCGCATCGAGTTCGCCATTCCCGCCCAGCCGCTCGCTACCGCACTGATCGCTTTCGGCAAGCAGGCGAATATGCAGGTGCTGACCTCCGGATGCGCGATCGTGCGCTTCCGCTCGCCGGGCGCGAGCGGCGCGCTGACGCCGCAGGCGGCACTCGAGCGCCTGCTGCAGGGCACCGACCTCGAATACAGCTTCACGCAGACGGGCACTGTGGTCGTCAAGCCGCGCGAGAAGCCCGATGCGCGCGCCACGACCCGGGCATCCCGGACGCCCGCCGAGGCCAAGAACCTGATGCCGGTGGAAGCCATCGCGCTGGTGGGGCGCGACGTCGGCTTCATGGGGTCGTCCAACAGCATGGCGGGGCGCAACGATGCGGACCTCATCGACGTACCGCAGTCGGTCAGCGTGGTGACGCGCGGCCTGATGGATTCGCAGCAGCTGCTGACCGTGGCCGACGCGGTGCGCAACGTGGCCGGCGTGCAGTACGTGGAAGGCTCCGACGGCTTGCCGCTGTTCCAGATCCGAGGGTTCTACACCGGCAACGGCCTGACCGACGGCATGCCCAACAGCATCGCCGGCTCGGGCGATTTCCCACCGCTCATCGGCGTGCAGCGCGTCGAAGTGCTGAAGGGGCCGCAATCGGTGCTGGGCGATACCACGGGCAGCAACTTCGGTGGCCTGGTGAACGTCACCATCAAGCAGCCGCAGGCCGAACCGGTACAGCAGCTGAGCGGGATGATCGGCGAGCAGGGACAAGTGCAGGCAGGCCTGGATATGGCCGGTCCACTGGGACACACGCCCGGTCTTACCTATCGCCTCGTGGTGTCGGGTGATTACGGCTATCGCTCGCCGCAGGGTTATCTCAACCGGCGTAGTGCCTATATCGCACCCGCCGTCGGTTGGCGCGGCGACACGACCGACCTGGTGGTCGGCGTACAGCGCATCCTCAATCGCCTGCCGATTCCCGACCACGTGGTGTTGCTCGGCGATACGCTTTCCACGGCGTCGCCCGATGGCCTCCTGCCCGGCAACCCGCGCGATTTCGCCAACTACCAGACCGATCGTCTGTATTACCTGCTCGACCAGCAGCTCGGCAGCGACTGGACCTGGCGCAGCCGCGGGCAGTATGTCCGCCAGCGCAACAACCAGCACAGCTGGACGCTGTACAACCCGATGACCAATGGCGACACCACGGCCGTGGCCGAGGCTTATCGTTACGACGACACCTACTATTCGCTGCAGAACGACCTGATCCGAACTTTCGAAACCGGGTCGCTGCAACACACGGTGACCTTCGGCGCCGACTATGCGCGCTCGCGCATCGGGCATTCCGACGACTACGTGCATGCGTACGACAACGGCGTCTACAACCTCTTCAGCAGCCGGCAACTGCCGGTGGTCGCCTCCGTCATCCAGCCGCAGGACAACGCGCCGTTGGGCGGCACGCCCTGGTCGGTGGACAGCGGCCTGTTCCTGCAGGACCAACTGGCCTGGGGGGAGCACTGGGACATGCTGCTGGCGTTGCGTCGTGCCGCGTACGAGGTGTCGACCGAAGACGTGGAAGGCAATCCCTGGACGCCGCGCCGGACCAAATGGGTGCCGAACTTTGGCGTGGTCTACAAGCTCACGCCGGACATCGCGCTGTATGGCGGCACGTCGAACGGTTTCCAGCCGGTATCGTATCTCGGCGAGAACGGACGACCGCTGGTGCCGGCGCTTTCACGCCAGCTGGAGGCAGGCGCCAAGTTCAACCTGTTCAACGAACGCGCGCGGCTCACCGTGTCGCTGTATCGCATCACGCTCGACCACAGCTATCTGCTGGTCGACGAGCAGCCGCCCAACTTCGCCACCTTCGGGCCCGGCCAGACCAACCGTGGCGTGGAAGTGGAATTTGCCGGCGAAGTGGCGCCAGGGCTGGACCTCAGCAGCAGCTACACGAACGCCTTGATCAGCAACCACGACGGCTCCATGCCGACGGGCGCGCCTCGCCAGCGTTTCAACCTGTGGGCGAGCTACGGGTTCCAGGGCGGCGCGTTGCGCGGATGGAGCGTGGCGGGCGGCGTGATGGCGCGCGGGCGCTCGCTCGGCCAGAGCCTGGACTACACCACGTATTACGCGACACCAGGGCAGGCGGAGGTGGGCGCAAACATCTCCTACCGTGCCGACCGCTGGGGCGTGACGTTCGGCGTCAAGAACCTTTTTGCGCGCCGCCTGGTCGCCGACGATTTCAACGAGACCTTCGTGCCGATGCGTACGCGGCGCAGCTACCTGTTGTCGGGTAGCTACGATTTCTGAAGTGTCTGGCACGCGCTGAAAAATCGTCGGACATGAAAAAGCCCGGGAGCGCTGCTCCCGGGCTTCTTTCACTGCGTGTTGCCGCTGAAGATCAGCCGCCCGTCTGCGCGCCTGCCTCGACCTTGGCATCGGTGGCAGCCTTCGCCTTGTGCGAGGCGTGCTTGCCGGCCTTGTGCGCTGCATGTTCGGTGCTGCTGGTTGCCTTGTCCGCCGTGGCAGCGGTCTTGTCGGCCGTCTTCTCGGTGGTGGCGACGGTCTTGTCCGCGACCTTGCTGGTCATGGCCGCCGTCTGGTCAACGGTCTTGCCGGCGGCGTCCTGCGCTGCCGCGGTGTTCGCGCCGGCTTCAACCTTCGCCGAGGCGGCGGCGCTCTGGGCGAACGCGGGCACGGTCAGGACGGAAGCAGCGGTGACGATGAGAGCGGCAAGCATGGTCTTACGCATGAGGAAAACCTCCAGTGTGGGAATGCCGGGAAGGCGTTGCTTCCCGGCTGGAATCCACGCTAGAGCCCGATCGCTCTACCGAACCTGAACAAAAACGGCTCCCTTAAGCCGGCAGACAGATCGCTGAATCGGCGCTGCGCGACGTGAGATTCGCGCTGCATTTGCTACTTGTTTTCCTCGGGAAGCGGCCGCCGGCCTCAATTCGTTTGGACGTCCATACGATTACTGCTGCACGCCGGCGGGCTCGGCTTGCTCAAGGCTGTCGAAATGCGGGCCCGCCGCCTGCGCTGTTTGCACCTCGACGCGGGGCAGCAGCGGGTCGAGCTTGCCCTTCATGCGCAGCAGGGCGACGTTCGCCATGTCCTGGTCAACCGTCTGTTCGTCACGGTCTTCGCTGGCCGGCGGTGCGCCTGGCGCGCGCGTGAGCGTCGCCAGCTGCGGCGCGATCACCTGGGTAAGCGCGAAGTACGCTTCGTCGCGCATGCCAGCCTGCTCCAGCAAGCGGCCAGGCAGCATCCACGACGCGAGCGACTCCTGTTTCGGCGTGGTCGGGTTGCGCGGGTCCACCAGCAGCCACACGCCCGCCTGGCTCAGCATGTCCCTGCCGTCCACGAAGCCGTTGGCGTTGTAGGTATCGGTGAGCGCCGGCAGATGGTCGCCATAGAACAGCAGCAAGGTCGGACGCTCGCGATGAGCAAGCAGCTCGGCGAGGCGGCCGAGTTCCTGGTCGGCATGCTGCATGTGATAGAGATAGTTCTGCAGTTCCAGCTTGTTCTTGCCGGTGATGCCTTCCGGCACCGGAATGGCATCGCGCCGGGCGGCATCGGCAGGCGGCACGTCGTACGGGCCGTGCGCTTCGATGCTGATGGCGAACAGGAACTGCGGCGGGCCCGAGTCCTTCAGTTGCGTCATGATTTCATCCGTCATCGCGCTGTCGGCCATGTATTGGCCGTCCATCGCCGCGTGCGCGGGGAACGACGAGCGCGACACGAAACGATCGAAGCCGATCGCGCGGAATGCCGTATTGCGATTCCAGAAGCCCGGGTCGTTGCCGTGCAGGGCGATGGTCTCGTAGCCATGCGAACGCAGCGTACGCACCAGGCTTGGCACCACCTTGTGGTTCATCTGCAGGTACGGGAACTGCAGGTCGTCGAAGTAGCGCAGCGAGAGGCCGGTGAGCACCTCGAATTCGGTGCGGATGGTGCCGCCGCCGTAGGTGGGTACGTGCAACGCGCCGCTCTCGCCCTCGGCCGCAAGCCGATGCAGGTTCGGCGTGAGGTCCGCGTCTTCGTAGCCCTTCATGATCGAGGGATCGAAGAACGACTCGCTCTGCACCACCACGATGTCCGGCCGTTCACCCGCATTCGGGGCCGCCTGCAGGCGCTCGCGCAGACCTGCATCGGCGCGCTCGATCAATTGCTGCGCGGCGGCAGTGTCGGGTTTCTTGCGTGCATGGCCCTGGTGCAGGTGAAACATCACCAGCGAGCTGACAAGCCCCGAATGCTCGGCCGTCGCCTGCGCCGACCACGGTTCCAGCCACAGGTGCCGGTTACCGTAGATCTTCGTCCAGCCGGGCGTACCGGCCAGCAGCGTGCCGAGCAGCAGCATGAGCGAAGTGCCGCAAAGCAATCGTCGGCCGCGCGTACGGCGCGCGAACAGGGGAACTTCCTGGCGCCAGGCCAGCACGATGATACCCAACGCCACCACCAACGCCAGATAAGGCCACGGACTGGCCGGCAGGTAGCTGCCCAGCAGCTTGAGGCCGCCGCGTCGCAACTGACCCAGCATGCGAAAGTCTGCCGGCATGAGCGGCGTGTTGAGGTTGCTTACCTTCAACGCGTTGACGGCGTAAACGAGCGCCTCGAGCACGAAGGCGATGCCGAAAGAGAGCAGCGGGCGCCGCGACAGCACCAGCAACAGCGTGGCGAGCATAAGGCCCGGTAGTGCATTGGCGATCGGGAAGATCGGCTGGGCGAACGCCTGCGCGGAACCCACGCCGGTGCCGCCATCGACCAGGCCGGTGGCGAAGGTGAAGATCACCGCGAGCGACGCGATATACGCCAGGCGGAAGGCGATCGAGTGCGCCGACGGTGCAGGAGGAGATGCAGACATCGTCATGGCATCCTGCGGATGGCTGTCATGGCTCGGACATCGGACTGTAATGACCCCGATATGAACCAATTGTTGTGCGCCGACGGGCAGTTGCGCACGCGAGCGCACCAAGGCCAACGCGTCGCGGCTCGCCACGGTGTACCGGCGAAGCCATCCGTGGTCATCGCGACGTCATGTTGGACACCGGAAGCGGGCGGCATCACGCGCGCCAGTACGGCACAATGGCCCGATGACCGTTCTCCAAAGGCCCCAGGAATCCCCGGCGCTGCGTGCGCTGATCGACGATCGCTACGGTGAGCTGGCCGCGCGTTGCCGCGCGCTGGGCGTGCCGCTGCATGACGACGCCGGCGTTGCCGAGCGCATCCGCTGCACTTTGCTGGCCAGTGACTTCGCCTTCGATGTGTGGTTCCGCCAGCCGCATCTGTTGGCGCCGCAGGGGCTGGAGCGACTGCGCTCGGCGGGTGATGCGAGTGCGCGCATCGATTCGCTGAAGCTGTCCGAGGATGAAGCGGCCTGCTTCACCGAACTGCGACAGTTCCGTCACGCCGAAGCCTTGCGGCTGGTGTTCCGCGACATCAACGGGCTGGACGAATTGCCTGAAACGCTTTCGGCGACCAGCGTGCTCTACGAGATGCTGCTGGGTGCGGCGCTTGGCTGGTCCGAACGTGCGCTGGCGGTGCGCTACGGGCACAGCCGAAGCCATGAAGGCGAGCTGCAGCGCATGGTGGTCATGGGCTTCGGCAAGCTCGGTGGCAGCGAGCTGAATTTCTCCTCCGACATCGACCTGGTCCTGGCATATCCGCATGGCGGCCAGAGCGATGGCACGCGTTCGCTCGACAACAGCGAGTACTTCGTGCGTCTCGCGCGCCAGCTGGTGCGCCTGCTCAACGAGCCGACCGTCGACGGCATCTGCGCGCGCGTCGACCTGCGCCTGCGGCCGTTCGGCAACGCCGGGCGCCTGGCGTTGCCGTTTTCCGCGATGGAGCAGTATTACCAGAGCGAAGGACGCGACTGGGAACGCTACGCCTGGATCAAGGCGCGGCCCGTAGCGGGCGACCGCAACGGTGGCAAGGAGCTGCAGGATCTGCTGCGACCCTTCATCTATCGCAAGTATCTCGATTACACGGCATTCGCCGGTCTGCGCGAGATGAAGTCGCTGATCGACGCCGAAGTGGCACGCAAGGATCTGGCCGACAACCTCAAGCTCGGCCCGGGCGGCATCCGCGAAATCGAGTTCGTGGTGCAGCTGATGCAGATGATCCGCGGCGGCCGCGAGCCGTCGCTGCGCGTGCGTGGCCTGCTGCCGGCACTCACGGCGTGCGAAGCGCGCGGGCACATCGGCGCGGCGCGTGCACGCGCGCTGCGTGAGGCGTACGTATTCCTGCGTCGCGTGGAAAACCGCGTGCAGATGCTGCGCGATGCGCAGACGCATGACATTCCCGAGGACGCCCTGAGCCGCGAACGCATCGCGCTCGGCCTCGGCCATGCTTCATGGGAAGAACTGGAGGAGCAACTCGCCACGCATCGCGCCCACGTGAGCGAAGAGTTCGCCGAAGTGCTGATGCCCGAAGGCGGCCGCACCGCGAGCGCGCCGGTCGAAGGCGTCGCGCTATGGCAGCGCGCCTGCCTGGAAACGTTGGATGCTGCAGCGATGGAAGCCTCGGGCTTCACGCCGGGCGGCGAAGTGGCTGAAACCTTGCAGAAGCTTTCGCAGGCCGCGTCGGTGCGGGCAATGTCACAGCGCTCCCGCGAGCAGCTCGAGCGGCTGATGCCGCAGTTGCTGACCGTGGCGCGCGACAGCGCGGCGCCCGTGCCCTGTCTCTTGCGCCTGTGCCGGCTGGTGCAGGCGGTGGCGCGGCGTTCGTCCTACCTCACCCTACTGGAGGAACAGCCCGCGGCGCGTTTGCGACTCGCGCGGCTCTTCGCCGAGAGCGCCTTCCTCGCCGAGCGCGTGATCTCGCAACCCCTGTTGCTCGATGACGTGCTCGACCCGCGCATCGACCAGCTGCCGCTCAAGCGTGCGGATATCAGCGCGGAAATCGCCCGCGTGCTGGCGACGCTGGATGAGCGCGAGGCCGAGGCGGAGCTCGAGCGCATCAATGAATTCAAGGCGAGCGTGGCTTTTCGCCTGGGCCTGGCCTTCACCGATGGCCGCGCTGATGCCGTGGCGACGGCGCGTCGCCTGGCGGTGCTCGCCGAATCCATCGTAATTGCCGTCACCGCGTTGGCGGAACGCGAGCTTGCCGCGCAGCACGGGCGGCTGCCCGACGAAGGGCTCGGTTTTGCCGTGCTCGGCTACGGCAGCGTGGGCGGTGAGGAGCTGGGTTTCGCATCGGATCTCGACCTGGTGTTCGTCTATGACACCAAGCGTTCGCATGCGATGAGCGACGGCACGCGTCCGCTGGAAGGTTCGCGCTGGTACCAGCGCCTGGCGCAGCGGGTGATGAACTGGCTCACCGTGCTCACGCGCGCGGGGCGTTTGTACGAAGTGGATACACGGCTGCGTCCCGATGGCTCCAAGGGCCTTCTGGTCAGCAGCCTGGAATCGTTCACCGGTTACCAGAAAAGCCGCGCATGGACGTGGGAACACCAGGCCTTGCTGCGCGCACGACCGATCGCCGGCGACAGCGCGTTGCATGCCGAACTCGCCGCGGTAAGGCGCGACGTGCTGGCCGTACCACGCGATCGCGCGTCCGTGCTGCGGGAAGTCAGCAGCATGCGTCAGCGCTGGCGTGCGGAGCGCGACCGCTCGGACGACGTCCAGTTCGACATCAAGCAGGGCCTTGGCGGACTGCTCGATATCGAGTTCGCACTGCAGGGTCTGGTGCTGGCGCATGCCTCCGAGCATCCTTCGCTGCTCAATGCCACGGCCAACGCCGCGCTGATCGAAGCCTGCCGCAACGTCGGTCTGCTCGATGGTCGCCAGGCGGGCCTGTTCGCCGAGGCCCATGCCGTGCTGCTGCATCGCGCGCTTGCCTGCACGCTGGATCTGCGCTCGCGTATCGCGCCGCGCGACGCGGAGCTGGACCGGTTGTCGGCGCAGGTGCAGGACGTCACGACCGAGCTGGGCTTTACCTTCTAGCCACGCACCGATGGGATACGAGCTCAGCGCTGCAGCTGACGCTCTGCCACGCGCTCGCGCAACATCGCGGCGATGGCTGCGGTTTCGCGCAGCGGCGCAACGGAAGGGAAGATGGTCGCATCGAGGTCATGCAGGCGGCCCGCGTCGCGCAGGGCGCGATGGAAGCGCTCGAGCTTCGTCGGCAGCGTGCCTATCACGAACGTTTGTACTGGGCACCCTACGGCGCACGCCTCCGAAAGCATGTTCACCGAGTCCGGTGTGACCACCAGCCGGTCGGCCCAGCCGAGGACGCCAGGGTAGGGGTTGCTGCCGTCGTCCTGGCCCGACCAGATCAGCCCATGCATGCCCGACAGACGTTGACGCAGCATGGTCATCAGCGATCGCGGCGTCCGTCGCGAAGCGAGCACCAGCAAGCTGCCGCCTTCTTCACGCTGACGCGCCAGCAACCGGTCGGCAAGACGTGTGACATAGCCTTCATCGAAGACGATGCCTGTGCGCGGGCCACCGAGCAGCACGCCGATGCGCGGTCGCGGCAGTTCGGCGAACCCGGGATCCGCATCGCGCCCGTCCTGGAGCCAGGCATCGTCCACCGGGTTCAAGGAACCCAGCGGCTGCAGCACGTTGGGGCCGGTGAGCTGGTCGTGGCGAGGCGCGATGACGGTGTCCCAATGCGCAGGATCGATGCGCGGATCAAGAATCTGCACGGTATAGCCATGCCCATCACCCAGCCGACGCAGGAGCCGCGTATACAGCGCCGACATGCGCCCGCAACCGATGGCCACCGCAGGCCATGGCGGCGCAAATTGTTGCCTTTGCGCGGGCGACAGCGCGGACAGCGCGCCGAAGGTAAGTCGTGGCGAAAGCCATGACCAGGGCGCACCCGGTTCCAACTGCAGATGACGCACCGGCATCGCCAGCCGCTGCGCCAGTGCAAGTGCCTGGCGCTGGTTGCCGGCGGCGGCATCGGTGATGACCCAGCAGTCGCCGTGCAACTTCAACATGGGGCTGTGACCGGCGGCATTGTTTCCCTGGGCAGTACAGTTCGTTTCATTCGCCTGGGTCCTGTTTGGCCGCGCCCGCCCTTACACTTGAGATCGTTGCGCCGCCGACGGCGCGTCCTGACCTGAAGGATACCCATGAGCGAGAAGCTTTCCGAGGCCGCCCTCGACCAGTTGTTCCGCAGTGCCCGCACCTTCAACGCGTGGCTGCCCAAAGAGGTGAGCGACGAGAAGCTGCATCAGCTCTATGAGCTGGCCAAGTTCGGTCCGACCAGCGCCAACGCCTCGCCGATGCGCGTGGTGTTCGTCAAGTCGAAGGAAGCCAAGGCAACGCTTTCGCCGTTCCTGTCCGAAGGCAACCGCGCCAAGACCATGGCCGCGCCGGTTACTGCCATCGTGGCGACCGACCACGAGTTCTACGAGAAGCTGCCGCAACTGTTTCCGCACGCTGATGCGCGAAGCTGGTTCGTCGGCAACCAGCCGCTGATCGACACCACGGCTTTCCGCAACGGCTCGCTGCAGGGCGCGTACCTGATCATGGCGGCCCGTTCGATCGGCCTGGATTGCGGCCCGATGTCGGGCTTCGACAATGCCGGCGTGGATGCCGCGTTCTTTGCGGGCACCAGCATCAAGTCCAACTTCCTGATCAATATCGGCTACGGCGACGCCAGCCGTGACCTGTTCCCGCGCAGCCCGCGTCTCAGCTTCGACGAGGCCTGCCGCATCGCCTGAGCCTCCAAGGCTCGACCGTTCCGCGCAGTCCCCCAAAACCCAAAGGAGTTTTCGTAAATGCGTGCACTTCGTTACCTCGTTCTCGCCGGCCTGCTCGGCGCCGCCGCCACCGCCCAGGCAGCCCCGGTTACCTACAAGCTCGATCCGGGCCACACCTTCGTGCTCTTCAGCTGGAACCACTTCGGCTTCTCCAACCCGACCGCGAACCTTGGCCTGGGCGAAGGCACCCTCGTGTTCGACGAGAAGGATCCGGCCAAGTCGTCGGTGGACGTGACGCTGCCCCTGGCCGACCTGGACACGCACGTGTCCAAGCTGGATGAGCATCTGAAGAAGCCGGATTTCTTCGATGCCGAGAAGTACCCGACGGTTACCTTCAAGAGCACCAAGGTGCAGGCCGTGGGCGGCAACAAGTACAAGGTCACCGGCGACCTCACCGTGCATGGCGTGACCAAGCCGGTGGTGCTTGATGCCACGCTCAACAAGAGCGGCGAGCACCCGATGCTGAAGGTGCCGACCGTGGGCTTCGATGCCGTGACCACGCTCAAGCGTTCCGACTTCGGCGTGGGCGCCTACGTGCCGAACGTGAGCGACGAGATCAAGGTGCGCATCACCACCGAGGCTTCGGTGTCGAAGGCCGACGCCGCCAAGTAAGTTTGGCCGGCATCGACGAAACGCCCGCGCTGTCATGGCGCGGGCGTTTTTTTTTGCGCGCATGTCGTTCCTGGCGGCGCGGACGGCATCGACCGCCGGCCGGATCGCCAAGTGACGGGTCTGGCCGAGCCATCGGGCTGCACGATGGCACCGAAAAGCAGCGCGCGGAGGCAGCGTGGGGCTTGCCTACGACCATCGGAAAGGACCGCCCGGCCGCCGCTGCGAGGGGTTCGCCTGTTAACATGTTGGGTCCGGTGTCCTGATGGAGTTTTGCCCCCATGTCGCCTTCCCCTGCGGCTGCCCCGTTGATCCCCGCGAATGCCGAAAATCGTTATGAAGTGACGCGCGCGGACCTTCCGTTGTCCTGTCCGATGCCCGGCATGGCGCTGTGGAACTCCCATCCGAAGGTCTACCTTCCGGTCGTTGAAGACGGCGGCGAGTCCACTTGTCCTTACTGCGGCGCGCATTACGTGCTGCGGGACTGATTTTTCCCGGCTAGTTTCATTTGAAACTGTTGCCCGGGCAGATTTAGGCACGATTGCTGCTTGCCTCTAGGGATGAAGGCACCTTACGAACCCATCATGTCAGCAGTCGCCACGCCAGCGAGGTCACTGACCGTCGTTCAGCTGATCCCCGCCCTGCAATCGGGCGGCGCTGAGCGTTCGGCGCTGGAAATCGCGCGCGCGCTGGTGGCGGCGGGTCACCAGTCGGTGGTGATTTCGGCCGGCGGTCGCCTGGTGTCTCAGCTGGAGGCCGAGGGTAGCCGCCACATCACGCTGGACATCGGCCGCAAGTCGCTGGGCACGTTCATGAAAGTGGGTGCGCTGCGACGGGTGCTGCGCGAGCTCAAGCCCGACATCGTGCATGCCCGCTCGCGCCTCCCGGCCTGGGTGGGCTGGTGGGCGATCAAGGGCCTCAAGCCTTCACCGCATTTCGTGACGACGGTGCACGGGCTCAACACCCCGGGCCGTTACAGCTCGATCCTGCTGCGCGGCGAACGCGTGATCGCCGTATCGCAGACCCTGCGCGACTACATGCTCAGCCACTACGCATGGCTGGAGCCGTCCCGCGTGCGCGTGATTCCCCGCGGCATCGATCCGGACGCCTTCCCGTACGGCCATCGCCCCGATGACGGCTGGCACAAGGCCTTCTTCGCCGAATTTCCCGCCCTCGCGGGCGCGCCGCTGTTGACCTTGCCGGGCCGCGGCACGCGTCTGAAGGGGCATCACGATGCGATCGAGCTGGTGGCGGAACTCAAGCGCCGCGGCATCGACGTGCGGCTGCTGCTGCTGGGCGTGATCGAGCCGGGCCGCGAGGCCTACGTGGCGGAGCTGCGTGAACTGATCCGCAGCCGTGGCCTGGAATCGCAGGTCGTACTCACCCCGCCTCGCGCGGACGTGCGCGACATCTATGCCATCTCCTCGCTGGTGTTGCAGCTGTCGAACAAGCCCGAATCGTTTGGCCGCACGGTCATCGAGGCGCTGTCCCTGTGCCGCCCCGTGCTGGGCTATGCGCACGGCGGCGTCGGCGAGCTGCTGGCCGAGCTCTATCCGGCGGGCCGCGTGCCGCCGTCGGATCAAGAGCGACTGGTCGAACGCGCCGCCGAGCTGCTGCGCGTGGCGCCGCCCATCCCCATGCTGCAGAGCTATCGGTTGAGCGACATGCAGCAGGCCACGCTGGCCCTGTACGACGAACTCACCGCCGCCTGACCGGCCGGATCGGCGCGCGGCTCACCTACAATGCGTGAGCCGTAGTCAACCGATGCCTGCATGAGTTCATTCGCCGCTTCCCTGAAGGCCGCCCTGCGTTCGCCCCTGCTGCCGTTCTGGCTGGTGATCGCCCTGTTGCCGTTCGGGCGCAGCTCGGAGCTGGGCACGTTTCTCTGCCTGATCGGCACCGTGCTGTTGTTCGCGCGGCACCCTTCCGCGTTGGGCGAGCACGCTGGCGCGCGCCTGCTGCTGTGGCTGCTGGCCGCTCATGTCGGTGCGGCCTTGTTGTCGGCGGTGGACTCGCTGGCGCCGGGCAAGAGCTGGTCGACCGTCGCGGCCTTGTTGCGCTACGTGCCGCTGGGCCTCTATGCGTGCTTCGCGATCCGTCGAGCGGAGAAGCTCGAAGCGTTGTATGTCGCCGTCGCCGTGGTGCTGGCGTTCTGGGCGGTGGACGCCTGGGTGCAGGCATTGACCGGATGGAGCCTCGCCGGGCGAGCCGAGCCGGAGCGCATCTCCGGCATCTTCGGTGCCGCCAACCTCAAGCTCGGGCCGACACTTTCCGTGCTGTCGCCCTTCGCATTATGGGCCGCGCGTCGGCGTTGGGGCATCAAAGGCCTCCTGATCGCCTTCGTGTTGCTGCTGGGACCGGTGCTGATGTCAGGGTCCCGTGCGTCCTGGCTGGTGTACCTGCTGGTAGGCGTAGGCTACGCATGGCATGTGGTCCGCTCGCCGGGGCGCTTCCTCGCCGTGACATGCATCGGCATCGCCGTGCTGCTGCTCGCCGGCGGCGTGGCGTGGAAGACTTCCGAACGTTTCCACCAGCGCATGGACCGCACGCTGCAGGCGATACACGGCACCGGCGCGTCGCTCGACTGGGCCACCAGCGGTCGCCTGGACATCTGGCGCACCAGCATCGCGATGTTCGAAGGACACCCGATCAACGGCGTAGGTGTTCGCGCCTACCGCAACGCGTACCCGACGTACGCGCCGCCCAACGATCACTTCGTGGTCAGCGACGAGGCCTGCGGCGTCGGCGAGGGCGCCTGCCACGCACATCAATGGGTGCTGGAGGTGCTGACCGAAACCGGCACGCTGGGCCTGCTGTGCTGGCTCGCGGCGATCGCCATGGCCGCGATGGCATGGCGGCGCGTCGGACCGGTCGCGCGCGAGGCGGCCTTTCCCGTCACGCTGGCACTGGCCGTCATGCTGTTTCCACTAAATACGCATCTGGCCTTCTACTCGGCCTGGTGGGGTCTGCTGTTCGCGTGGCTGCTGGGCCTGTGGTGTGCGGCGCTTTATGCGGTTCCGCGCAGCGGGGCGCAGGCATGAAGCGTGAGCCGTTGTCGGTGGTGGTAATCACCTACAACAACGCCGACACGCTGGACGCGTGTCTGAACCAGGTGGACTGGGCGGACGAGATCGTCGTGCTCGATTCGGGTTCGACCGACGACACGGTGGCCATCGCCCGCCGGCATGGTGCGCGTACAGCCGTCCATCCGTTCGACGACTATGGTCCACAGAAGCAGCGCGCCTACGACATGGCGACCCACGACTGGATCCTTAACCTGGACGCCGACGAGATTCTCTCGCCCGGCACTCGCCAGGAGATCGAGCGAGCGTTGACGGCGCCCCGGCATGCGGGTTTTCGTCTGCCCCGACGCGAGCGCATGTTCTGGACCGTCCAGCATCGTTGGAGCTGGCGCAACGGCCATCTGCGCCTCTTTGACCGCCGGCGGGGCGGCATGAACGATGTCGAGGTCCACTCCGCCGTGGAGGTGCGCGGCCCGGTGAGGACGCTATGGCGTGCCGACTTCGTCAACGACGGCGATGGCGACATCGCGACCCGGGTGGAGAAGATCAACCGCTATACCACCGGCATGGTGGCGTACAAGTTGCGCAAGCGGCAGCGCTTCACCGGCTTGCGCATGGTGTTCTATCCGCCGGTGTTCTTCCTGCGGCAGTACATCGGCAAACGTTATTTCCTCAATGGCTGGGCCGGCTTCATCGCCAGCGTCACCGGTGCGTTCTACGCCTTCCTCAAGTACGCGAAGCTGCACGAGGCGAGGGAGCTTGCGGCGCGTGATTTGAAAAAAGGTTCGCGCACCAAGGCGTGAGGATGGCGCGCCGTGATTGTGACCATCAGGCCAACACGGTCTTGCGTCCCGTGCGCGGGCACCGTTTCGCTGCTTCCATGAGGCAATGTGCCGAAGCGGCCCGCATCTGCGCGTCCGTAAACACGCGTCGCGCCCGAGGTTCCGTCGCTGAACTCAGCGGTCAGTAGACGGAAGGACTGCCTTCCGGTCGCGTCTTGAAGCGCTTGTGCACCCACAGATACTGCTCGGGCGCCGCGCGCACCATGTCCTCGATCGCAACGTTGACGCGTGCCGTGTCTTCCATTGGATCGCGGCTGGGGAAATCTTCCAGCGGCGCGCCCAGTCGCAACGCATAGCCGGCGTTGCCGGGAAGGCGGCGATGGAAGAACGGAATCACGCGTGCGCCGGAAAGGCGGGCCAGGTGATGGGTGGCGGTGATGGTCGCCGCCGGTATGCCGAAGAACGGCACGAACACGCTGTCCTTGCTGCGCATGTCCTGGTCGGGCGCATACCAGAGCGTGCCGCCGCTGCGCAGATATTTCACCGTGCCGCGGATGTCGTCCTTGTCGAACATCGCTTCGGCGTAATCCAGCCGTGCGCGCAGCACGGCCCATTCGAACGCTGCCGAATCCATCTTGCGATACATGCCGGAAATGCGGATGCGCTGCGACACCAGCCGCGCGCACAGCTCCAGATGCGAGAAGTGGCCACCTACCAGCAGCACGCCCTTGCCCTGCGAGCGCGCCGCTTCCAGGTGCTCCAGCCCCTCGACGGTGACGGGCACCTCGGCGATCGCGCGCTCGCTACCCATCCAGCCCAGCGCGAACTCGACCATCATCAGGCCGATGTCGCGCAGGTGCGCGTTCACCAGCTCGGCCTGCTCGGCTTTCGACAATTCCGGAAAGCACAGCGCGATGTTCACCTCGGCGATATGCCGGCGTGGTGAGGGCACGCGTTGCACCATCTGGCCGAGGAATCGGCCCAGGCCCATCAACCAGGGGCGGGGCAGGCGGGCGATGAGCCACACCACGCCGACGCCGAGCCAGCCTGGCCAGTGCCGAGGAGCGAGCAGGGAGCGCGTAAAAGAGGGGCGGGACATGCCAGGCATCGCGGGATTGTAGGGAACAAGCCAAATCGAGGCGAGCCGCGCAGATCAAGGCAGGGAGCCGAAAAGAAGCGGAACCGGTGCGCCGCAACTAGCCGATATACTGGCGCACCGCGTCCAAGGGCCCGCCGTGCTTTACCTGTATACCCTCGCGATGTACCTGGTGACGCCAATCATCGTGCTGCGCCTGCTGGCGCGTGGCGTGCGTTACCGCGACTACCACAAGCGCTGGCGCGAGCGCTTCGGCTTCTTCGAGGCGCCGGGTTTTGCCGGCAGCCTGTGGGTGCATGCGGTGTCGGTGGGCGAGGTCAATGCGGCCGAGCCGCTGATCAAGGCGCTGCGCAACGATTATCCGAACGCCCCGCTGGTGGTCACCACGGTGACGCCCACGGGCTCCGAGCGCGTGCGCCAGCTGTTTGGCGACAGCGTGTTCCACGTCTATCTTCCCTATGACCTGCCGTTCGCGGTGACGCGCTTCATGCGCCGCGTGCGTCCACGCCTGGCGATCATCGTGGAGACGGAGATCTGGCCGAATCTGTACTTCGCCTGCCGCAACCGCGGCATTCCGTTGATGATCGTCAATGCACGTCTTTCCGAGCGCTCGCTGCGCGGCTATAAGCCGATGGGCCGCCTGGTGGCTCGTGCCCTGGGCTGCGTGAGCCAGATCGCCGCGCAGTCGCGCACCGACGCCGCACGCTATCGCGAACTCGGCGCCGACCCCGACAAGATCGTGGTGACCGGCAACCTCAAGTTCGACATGCCGGTGCCCTACGACGCCGAGCTCAAAGGCGACGAGCTGCGCCACCAGTGGGGACGCCTGCGCCCGGTTTGGATCGCCGGCAGCACGCATGAAGGTGAGGAACTGCCCGTACTGGAAGCACATCTGGAAGTGCTCACGCGCTGGCCCGATGCCTTGCTGCTGATTGCGCCGCGCCATCCCGAGCGCTTCAAGCTGGTCGAGAACTCCGCGCGCAGCCTGGGCTTCACCGTGGGTACGCGCAGTGCCGATCGCGTGCCATCGGCATCGCACCAGGTGTTCGTGATCGATGCCATGGGCGAGCTGATGCCGTTCTATGCCGCCTCCGATCTCGCCTTCGTGGGTGGCAGCCTGGTGCCGATCGGCGGCCACAACGTGCTGGAGCCGGCGGCCCTCTCCACGCCGGTGTTGGTCGGGCCGCATACGTTCAACTTCGAGGAAATCACCCTCACGCTGATCCAGGAGGGTGGTGCCAACCGCGTGAACAGCGCGGAGGAACTCGGTACGCACGTGCTGCAGCTGTTGCGTGACGAGCCGCGCCGCGATCGCATGGGCATGGTGGCGCGTATCGTGTTCGACAGTGAGCGTGGCGCGGTGAAGCGCGTGATGGGGATGATCGACCGCCTCCTGCAGGAATAGACGTCCATACGTCCGGACAAAAAAAGGCCGGGCATGGCCCGGCCTTTTCGTGGGATACGTCGATGCCCGTTACTGCAGCATCGCGTTGACCGTCTCCATGTCTTTCAGGTCGATCGAGCCGGCCGACTGCTTGAGCTGCAGCTGGTCGAGCACCAGTTGGTGGCGCGACTGCGAGTAGCTGCTCTCGGCCTGGGTCAGGGTCTGAATCGCGTTGAGCACGTTCAGCATGGTCTGGGTGCCCACGTCGAAGCCGGCGCGGGTCGCTTCCAGTGCCTTCTGGCCCGAGTCCACCGAAGCCTTGTTCGCTTCCACCTGGCTGATGCCGGCGAGCACCGAGCGGTAGAAGTTAAGCGTGTCGCGCACGACCTGGCGGCGGGTGGATTCCAGCGAGTCCTGGGCCTCGTCGCGCTGGTAGATCGACTGGCGAACCTTCGACTGCGTGGCGCCGCCCGAGAAGATCGGGATGCTCACCTGCAGGCCGACGGTCGTGCCGTAGTTGCCGTTACCGGGAAAGTTGTAGCCCCCGCGTTCGGCCCACGTGGTGTCCTTGCCGCGCGACACCGAGGCGCTCAGCGTCGGCAGGTGACCGGCGCGCGCCGCGTCGATGGTGTGCTCGGCCGCCTGCACGTTGTACTGGCCAGCCTGGATCGTGGCGTTGGTCTTCAGCGCCGACTGCACCCAGGCGTCCGGGTCGGACGGATTGGGGGCCGCGAGCGGCAGGTCCTCGCGCAGCTTCTTGAGGTCGGTCACCGGCTTGCCGGTGATCTGGGTGAGTGCTTCCTTGGCGTCGTTGAGCGTGTTCTGCGCGGCGATGGTCTGTGCCTTGGCCAGTTCGTAGTACGACTTGGCCTGATACACGTCGGTCACGGCCGAGAGGCCCACCTTGAAGCGCTGGTCGGCCTGGTCATAGGCCTCCTTGTAGGCGTCTTCGTTGGCCTTGGCGAACACCAGCGCATCCTGGCTGGTGAGCACGCTGAAGTAGGCTTGGGTCACTCGCACATAGAGGTTCTGCAGCGCGGCTTCGTACGTCGAATCCTGCGCCGAGGCCTGCGAGTGGGCCGCCGACAGGTTGGCCCACTGGCTCAGGTCGACGATGGACTGGTCCAGCGTAGCGGTCAGCGAGCGGGTGCGTGTGTGGCCGGCGCCCTGCACCGTGCCATTGGCGAGGTTGCTGCCGGTGGACTGTTGCGTCAGTCCATAGCTGCCATTGAGCTGAGGCAGCATCACCGCACGCGCCTGGTTGACGCCTTCACCGGTGGCCAGGCGGGTAGCTTCCGCCTGCGACAGCACCGGATCATTGGCGCGGGCTTCTCGGTATGCATCCAGCAAGTCCTCGCTGTGGCCGGCCAGCGGGAGCGCCGACAGGGCCAGGGCAAGGGTCAGAAGCTTCAAGCGCATGGGTTGCCTCATGTTTGGGGAATGGGTCAGAAAACGAAGCGACGCGGCGGTTCGGCGTGCTTCAGGTACGGCAGGTCGGTTTCGAACAGCGACTCTTCGCGGTAGCGGCCGTTGCCTTCATGGGTGAGCAGCAGGACGTGTTGCACCGGCGACTCGCCGCGCACGACCAGCAGGCGGCCGCCGGGCTTCAGCCACGACAGGAAACGCTGCGGAATCTGCGCTACGGCGCCGGTCACCACCACCGCATCGAACACGCCGTTCGGCTGCCATGCCGATACCGCTTCGCCCACCTCGAGCTTCACGTTGGCGATGCCGGCGTGGGCCAGGCGTTCACCCGCGGTGGCGACGAAGTCGGCGTGGATGTCCACGCTGGTGACGCCAGCCGACAGCTTGGCGAGGCAGGCGGTGAGGAAACCCGAACCCGTGCCGATTTCCAGCACCTGGTCGGTGGGCAGCAGTTCAAGCGCCTGCAGCACGCGACCCTCGACCACCGGTTTCATCATCACTTCGCCGTGGCCAAGCGGCAGAGTGAGGTCCGCAAAGGCAAGCTGGCGATGCTCGGCGGCAACGAAATCCTCGCGGCGCACGCTGCCGAGCACGTCGAGTACGCGTGCATCCAGCACCTCCCAGGGGCGCACCTGGTTTTCCACCATGTTGACCCGCGCCTGATCGAAGTTCATTGCCATCTTGCTTGCGTCCTGATCGGATCGAAAAAAAGGCTAAAAAGGATAAGCGCTTAGCCACTTTCCGACAATGTGCAAAGCCTGCGGCCTGCCCCGGGTGCTACGAAGTGCCGGAAGTCACCGCGCTCGGTTGACGGAAGTCATGCGTGGCGCGGTGTCCGCGGACACTTACGCGCTGCGGCGATGAAATTGGAAGGGTGCCCCGAGTACGTCCGCCGGCAGGCGGGCGAGGGCATCTTCCACCGTCTGATGCAAAGCCGCGTCAAGGCGACGCACCCGGCCCAGCGGCGACTCCTCGCCATGGCTCTGCGCAGCCACGGCCAGCCAGGCCAGCCAGCGAGCCAGCCGGCCACGTTCGGTGGCGTCCAGGCCCGCCAATGCCGAGCGCGCCGCGAAAGCCGCCTGGCGGGCGCCGACCTGCCCACGCTCGAGCCAGCAGGCCATCGCACGCTGGGCGAGACGGTATGCCGGACTGAGGGAAAGTTCTGCGATAGTGGAGGACATAGGGAAAGCCGTGTATCGTGGCCATGGAAAATAACTAAACCGTCCCGTATACTAAACGGCAGTTATTCATTTGTGAAGCCATTTTCGAAGGTATAGCCATGAGCACGATCCCGCAGACCAAGCCTCAGGGACCTGGCCGTCCCAAGGACATGGAAAAGCGCGCGGCGATCCTGGAGGCCGCCAAGGCCCTGTTCATCCGCAACGCCTTCGCGGGCACCAGCATGGATGCCGTGGCCGCCGAGGCAGGCGTTTCCAAGCTCACCGTGTACAGCCACTTCGGCGACAAAGACAACCTGTTTCGCGAGGTCATCCGTGCCCGCATCCAGGATCTCCTGCCTGAAGACACCTACCAATACGTCGCCGGTGAAGACATCCGCGTGACGCTTGAGCGCATCGCCCTGCATCACGTGCGTCTGGACTGCGACGTGCAGAACGTCGGCACCTTCCGCGCCATCCTCAGCGACTGCCGCCAGGGCAACCCGCGCTACGGCCGGTTGCTGTGGGAGGAAGGCCCGGAGCGTGGCCACGCGTTGATGAAACGCCTGCTGCAACAGGCGGTTGACGACGGCAAGCTGGACATCGCCAACGTCTCGCGGGCCGCCGGCCAATTTACCTCCCTGATCAAGGGCGAAATGCTCCTGCGCCGCATGTTCGGCTGCGAGGAGTGCGCCCAGTCCTATGCCGTCGAGCTGGAACAGACCGCCCGTGATGGCGTGGACATGTTCCTGCGCGCCTACCTGCCGCGCTGAAACCCGCTCACGGCCGCGTCCGTCTCCGGCCGCTTGCCGCCGTCGCACTCGCGACCAACCCCGCTTCGTGCTCAAATAGGGCCCTTGAAGCGGGGGTGCCGGCAACAGTCGGCTGAGAGAGTCCCTTCGAACCTGATGCGGCTAGTACCGCTGTAGGGAGCTTCGCCGCACGGCATGGAACCCGTGCGTCCGGCGCCGTCGCTTCTGTTGCTGGTATGCGAATCCGTTCGCAACACCCCGCACGTTCCTGTGCGGAATCCCCAACAAAAGCACGTCCCCTCGGGGACATCGCTTCGACCCCGGACGACTTGCCGATGAATGCCCTGCCCACCGACCTCGCGCGCGCCGCGCAGGAACTCTCCGAAGCCGTGACGCGCCCGATCCCGGGCTCGCGAAAGATCTACGTGCAGGGCAGCCGTCCTGACCTTAAGGTGCCGCTGCGCGAAGTCTGCCAGGCGCAAACGCCGACCCTGTTCGGTGGCGAGGCGAACCCGCCGATCACCGTTTACGACACCTCCGGCCCGTACACTGACCCGGACTACAAGGTGGATCTGGTCACCGGCCTGCCGGCGCTGCGCGCCACCTGGATCGCCGAGCGCGGGGACACCGAGCAGCTCGGCGGCCTGAGCTCCGCCTTCGGCCGGGAGCGCGCCGCCGACCACAAGCTCGACGCGTTCCGCTTCACCGCCACGCGCGCGCCGCGTCGTGCCAAGGCCGGGGCCAACGTCACCCAGATGCACTATGCGCGTCAGGGCATCATCACGCCCGAGATGGAATACATCGCCATCCGCGAGAACCAGCGGATCGAGGCGCTGCAGGGCAGCGCGCTGCTCAACCAGCATCCGGGGCAGTCGTTCGGTGCGGCGCTGCCCAAGCTGATCACGCCGGAATTCGTGCGCGATGAAGTGGCGCGCGGCCGCGCCATCATCCCGGCCAACATCAACCATCCGGAAGCGGAGCCGATGATCATCGGCCGCAACTTCCTCACCAAGATCAACGCGAACATCGGCAACTCCGCGGTGTCCTCCGGCATCGCCGAGGAAGTGGAAAAGCTGGTGTGGTCGATCCGCTGGGGCGGCGACACGGTGATGGATCTCTCGACCGGCAAGCACATCCACGAGACGCGCGAGTGGATCATCCGCAACTCGCCGGTGCCGATCGGCACGGTGCCGATCTACCAGGCGCTGGAGAAGGTGGGCGGCGTTGCCGAAGACCTCACCTGGGAGATCTTCCGCGACACGCTGATCGAGCAGGCCGAGCAGGGCGTGGACTACTTCACCATCCATGCCGGCGTGCTGCTGCGCTTCGTGCCGCTGACCGCCAAGCGTGTCACCGGCATCGTTTCGCGCGGTGGTTCGATCATGGCCAAGTGGTGCCTGGCGCACCACAAGGAAAACTTCCTCTACACGCACTTCGAAGACATCTGCGAGATCATGAAGGCGTACGACGTGTCCTTCAGTCTCGGCGATGGCCTGCGCCCGGGTTGCGTGGCCGACGCCAACGACGCGGCGCAGTTCGGTGAGCTGGACACGCTGGGCGAACTCACCCAGATCGCGTGGAAGCACGACGTGCAGGTGATGATCGAAGGCCCCGGCCACGTGCCCATGCAGCTCATCAAGGAGAACATGGACCGCCAGCTGGAGAAGTGCCACGAGGCGCCGTTCTACACGCTGGGGCCGTTGACCACCGATATCGCGCCGGGCTACGACCACATCACTTCCGCCATCGGCGCGGCGATGATCGGCTGGTTCGGCACCGCCATGCTCTGCTACGTGACGCCGAAGGAGCACCTGGGCCTGCCGAACAAGCAGGACGTGCGCGACGGCATCATCGCGTACAAGATCGCCGCGCATGCCGCGGATCTCGCCAAGGGCCATCCGGGCGCGCAGGTGCGTGACAACGCGCTCAGCAAGGC
Source organism: Dyella jiangningensis (assembly GCA_000632805.1). Classification (GTDB taxonomy): domain Bacteria; phylum Pseudomonadota; class Gammaproteobacteria; order Xanthomonadales; family Rhodanobacteraceae; genus Dyella; species Dyella jiangningensis. Next base: position 4,927,826 of record CP007444.1, read on the forward strand.
GCGCTTCGAATTCCGCTGGGAAGATCAGTTCAACCTCGGTCTTGACCCGGAGAAGGCGAAGGAATTCCACGACGAGACGTTGCCGAAGGACGCGCACAAGAGCGCGCATTTCTGCTCGATGTGTGGTCCGAAGTTCTGCTCGATGAAGATCACGCAGGACGTGCGCGACTACGCGGCAGAGCACGGCACGGGTGAAGTCGAGGCGCTGGAAGAGGGCATGGCCGAGAAGGCCGCGCAGTTCCGTGCCGAAGGTTCCGAGGTCTACCACAAGGCGTAAATGCCTTGTCCGTTGTGGGAGCGCACCGTGTGCGCGACTGCGGAGCTGAAGTTTGCCGCTCCGTCAGGCTGTCGCGCACAGGGTGCGCTCCCACAAAAAAACGGCGCCACGCATGCGTGGTGTCGGGAACAGCGGCCTGAACCGTTGTCATCCGCTTTCACCTGCGTTTCGCACGCTGCCGCCTACGGTCCGGCTATTGCCCAGCCAGTCCATAGGGAGCCACGCCATGGCAGCCAAGCCATTTCTCAGCGACATCGAAACCATTCGCAAACGCGCGCGCGAACATATCGACCAAGGTGCGATCACGGCCGGCTATACCGCCGATCGCGAAACCGTGATCAAGCTGCTCAATGAAGCGCTGGCCACCGAAATCGTGTGCGTGCTGCGTTACAAGTATCACTACTACATGGCCAAGGGCATTCACGCCAAGAGCGTGGCGGCCGAGTTCCTCGAGCATGCCAACGAGGAGCAATCCCATGCCGACCAGATCGCACAGCGCATCACGCAGCTCGACGGCGCGCCGAATTTTTCGCCGGACGGACTGCTCTCGCGCAGCCACGCCGACTACGTGGAAGGCGACGATCTCGTCGACATGATCAAAGAAGACCTGGTGGCCGAACGCATCGCGATCGACAGCTATCGCGAGATCATCAATTACATCGGCGCCGCCGATCCCACGACGCGGCGCATGATGGAAGACATCCTCGCGGTGGAGGAAGAACACGCGGAGGATCTTGCGACGCTGCTGGACGAGCTGGGCAAGAAGGGCGAGCCTGCCAAGGCGCGGCCGGAGAAGAGCACGAAGCATTAGTCAGCGGATCGCGCGCAGCCGCGTTATCGGTGCGAGCTGTCCAACCGGAGAGGCATCATGCCGATGTCGAGGCCTGCGGCCCGCCCGGGCCATGTGATCCTGCGCACCGTTCTGACGGTGCTGTCCATCGCGGTGCTGCTGGCATGCGTGCTGATGTGGTGGATGACGATGTTCGACACGCCGCAGCCCGTTGCGTCGTCCGCTGATACGCAAGGCTCGGCCATCGCGACAGCGCAGGCGGGTGGGTCGGAATAAGGCACAAAAAAACGCGCCACCCGAAGGTGGCGCGTTTCACATGAGTGATCAGGCCTTCTTGTCGGCTTCGTAGCGGGCCATGCCGCTATTGATCTCGGCCTTCGCCTCGTCGGCGCCGACCCAGCCTTCCACCTTCACCCACTTGCCCTTCTCCAGATCCTTGTAGTGCTCGAAGAAGTGGCCGATGCGCTCCAGCCAGTGGCCGGACACCTGCTTGATGTCCTTGATGTGCGCGTAGCCCGCGAAGATCTTCTCCACCGGCACCACCACCAGCTTCTCGTCGCTGCCGGCTTCGTCGGTCATCTTCAGCATGCCGACCGGATGGCAACGGATCACCGAGCCGGGTACCAGCGGCAGCGGCAGGATCACCAGCGCGTCCAGCGGATCGCCGTCACCGCCCAGCGTGCCCGGCACGTAGCCGTAATTGCACGGGTAGCGCATCGGCGTGGACAGGATGCGATCGACGAAGATCGCGCCGCTTTCCTTCTCCACCTCGTACTTGACGGGCTCGGCATCCTTGGGGATTTCGATGATGACGTTGATTTCGTCCGGAACCTTGCGGCCGGCGGAGACGAGGTGCAGACCCATGGGCTTGATCCTTGGCGTAGTCAAAAGCAAAGACTTGCAAGGATACGGCAAAACACTGGTGCGTCGCAGCAGCGACGGGCGGCAATTCAGCGTCTGGCTGGGGCCGGCGGAGCGATCAGGGTTGGTAAGGGCGCTCGCGCAACCATTTGGTGGCAATCCACTTTTCGCCCTTGATCACGGGCAGGCCGGCATGCAAAGAGGCCTGGTCGCCGGTCTCATAGGCGAAATAGACGGCCGAACCGCGCATCGCGGTCACGGTCAGGCCGATGTGGGGAAAGCCGGTACCGCCACCTTCCTCGGGCGTGTTGAGGTACATCACCACGCTGGCGATACGCTGGCCGCCGCGTGCCGTCACTGCGCTGAAGCCGGGCTGGGTGGGATCGAACCAGTCGAAGTGCGGCTCGTATTCCTGGCCGGGCTGGTAATGCAGGATCTGCAGGCCTTCGCCATGGCTCACCGGTATCGCGAGCAGATCGGCGATGCGCTGCTCGATGCGTTGGACCAGCGGTGTTTCGCCGATGCGAAAGAACATGCCTTGGCTGGTGCGGCGCTCGTCGGTCTGGTGGCGGCCTTCCACATCCACGGTCTGCGAACGCTGCAGGCGAGGTTTGGCTTCCGCGATCAGGTTCTCGCACTCGTCGGCGGTGAGCATGTTTTCGAGCACGCGCACGATGGGCTTGTCGGTGCTGATCGTGACACGCAGCGTGTGGCCATCAACGGTTTGCTGCGGCGGTTCGGGATGACGCGTCCGCCGTCCGCTGGCACCGGGCTTGCTCGCCGCCATCACCGTGGCCAACGGCAGGTTGAGCACGCGGGCCACCATCTGCCGGCTCTGTTCGCCACCGTACCCGGCATCTTTCATCAGGTTCAGCAGGTCGCTGAGGCTATGGCCGGAACGGGCCGTGGCGAGGATCCACTCGCGAAGCTCGGGACGAATCGTGTGGTTGCTCATCGGGACAGAAGAGTGCGCCAGCTCAGGCTGGCGCACCATGTTACGCAGGGAGCGCGATTACTTCACGTGGTCCCAAAGGTAGGTATAGCCGAGCGCACTCATGAAGGCCGCCTGCCTGTTGTCCGCCGCCGCGCCATGGCCGCCTTCGATGTTCTCGTAGAAGCTGGCGTCGTAGCCCAGCGATTGAAGCTTGGCGAACATCTTGCGTGCATGCACGGGACCCACGCGGTCGTCGCGGGTGGAGGTGGTGAACAGCACCGGCGGATACTTCTTGCCGGCCGTGGCGTTGGCATAGGGCGAGAAAGTCCTGATCCATGCCCATTCCTGCGGCTTGTCGGGGTCGCCATATTCGGCGATCCACGACGCACCCGCCGACAGGTGCGTGTAGCGCTGCATGTCGAGCAGCGCCACCTGGCTCACGACGCCGCCGTACAACTGCGGATACAGCGTGAGCATGTTGCCCATCAACAGGCCGCCGTTGCTGCCGCCCATTGCTCCGAGGTGCGCGGGTGAGGTGATCTTGCGGGCGAACAGGTCTTCGGACACGGCGGCGAAGTCTTCGTAAGCGCGCAAGCGGTTGGCCTTCAGCGCCGCCTGGTGCCAGCGCGGGCCGTATTCGCCGCCACCACGGATGTTCGCGACCACGTAGACGCCACCCTTTTCCAGCCATGCGCGTCCAACGCTGCCACTGTATGCCGGCTGCAACGAGACTTCGAAGCCGCCATAGCCGTATTGCAGGGTGGGATTCTTGCCGTTGGCTTGGAGGTTCTTCGGTGCGATCTCGAAGTAGGGCACGCGCGTGCCGTCCTTCGAGGTGGCGAAGTGCTGGCTTACGTCGTACTTGGAGGCGTCGAAGAAGCTCGGGCTGTGCTTGATCGCCTGTGCCTCGCCCTGGCCCAGCGTGCCGAAATACAGCGTAGTGGGCTCCAGGAAGCCGCTGACAGTGAGGAAGTAGTCGTCGCTGTGGTCCTCATCCACCGCGGCCGCCGCGATGGTCGAGAGTTTGGGCGCACCGCCCAGGCTCTCGCGCTTCCACGTACCGGGCTGAGGCGTCAGCACTTCCAGTTTGTTCACCACGTTGTCCATCACGTTGAGGATCAACTGGTGGCGAGTCCACGAGTAGCCGTCCAATGCCGTGCTGTCTGTGGGTTCGAACAATACGATGAGCTCGCGCTTGCCGGCCATGTAGTCATCGAACTTCGCCGCCAATAGCGAGCCGGACTTGTAGGTCTTGCCACCAACGTTCCAGTCGCTGCGCGGCTCGATCAGCAGCCACTCGCGATGCACGCCGGTGTTGGCATCCGTCGGCACGTCGATGCGCGTGAGCTTGCCGTTCTTGCCGCGCACGAAGGTCTCGCTGTCGTAGAAGGCGATCTGGCGCGTGACGAAATCGCGTTCGAAACCGGGCGTCTGGTCGCGGAACGCGGAGACGCTCATGTCATCGTTCTTGACCTCGTACACCGTCACGGCGCTGGCGAGCGGCGTGCCGCGCTTCCACTCCTTCACGATGCGCGGATAGCTCGAAGTGGTCATCGAGCCGGGGCCGAAGTCAGTCGCGACGTAGATGTGGTCCTTGTCCATCCAGGCGATGTCGGTCTTCGCCTCGGGCAAGACGAAGCCATCCTTCACGAATTGCCCGGTGGGCAAGTCGAACTCGCGGATCACGCTGGCATCGGCGCCGCCGCGCGAGAGCGCGACCAGGCAGCGCTGATTTTCGGGTTTCAGGCAATAGGCGCCGTGCCACACCCAGTTTTCGTTCTCGGCCTTGCCGAGCGCGTCCAGGTCGATCACGGTCTCCCATGCCGGCCGGTCCTTGCGGTATTCCTCCATCGTCGTGCGTCGCCACACGCCGCGCGGATGGTCCTGGTCGCGCCAGAAGTTGTAGTACTGATCACCGATCTTCGTGACCATCGGAATGCGATCGTGCGAGTCGAGCACTTCCAGGATGCGCGCGTCGAGTTGCTTGAACTCCGCGCTGTCGGCGTATTGCTTCACCGTTTGCGCATTCTGCTGCTTGACCCAGTCGAGCTGCTTGGGGCCGTCGATGGTTTCGAGCCACAGGTTGGGATCGGCGGCGTGGTCGTTGATGTTGGCGGGTGTGGGTGTGCTTGCGTGTGTCATGCCGGCGATGGCCAGGGCAAGGAAAAGGACGAGCGGATGCTTGTTCACTTGCCAGCTCTCTCTCGGTCGCGGGAAGGGTCCAGCCATTTCAACAGCTGGCGCGGGAAACGTCACCTGCATGAACACATGGCGCATCGGGAGGAGCGGCTAATGCATCCGCCTGCCGTTGGGAAGAGCGGCAGCCATGCGACGCACCGCTTCATCCAGCTCCGCCTCGTCATGGTAGGAGAAGCACAGGCGCATGAAGGGCTGGGCGCGCTGATGGAAGTCGTAGCGACTCGCGTCGAAGAACCTCACGCCGTCACGTTCGGCGGCATGCGCCCAGCGCGCCACGTCGATGCCTTCGTCGGCGCGGGCCCACAGGCCCATGCCGCCTTCGGGCAGATGGAAGCTCAGTGCGCCACCGAGATGGCGCGTCAGCGCGCTGGCCAGCGCATCGCGGCGCCCTGCGTACACCCGCACCATGCGGCGCACATGGCGCAGCCACTCGCCGTCCTCGAACAACTCCGCCACGGCGCACTCCATCGCCGCATCGCCGCGCGCGTCGCTGGCGGCGCGCATGCTCTGCAGCCGCGCGAATACGGAGGCGGGAGCCGCCACGAAGCCAGTGCTTACACCCGGCGCCAGCAGGTTGGCGAGCGAGCCGACATAAACCGTATTGGCGCGCCCGGGGCCCGCCGCGATGGGCAGGATGGGTTTGCCTTGATAGTGGAATTCGTGGTCGTAGTCGTCCTCGATGATGGCAAAGCCATGCGTCAATGCCAGCTTCGCCAGCTGCGCTCGTCGCGCAGGCGACATCACGGTGGTCGTCGGAAACTGATGATGCGGTGTGAGGAAGACGGCCCGGATGGCTTGCCTGGCGAGCAGCGCTTCCAGCGCGTCCACGTCGAGGCCGTCGCTGTCCACGGCGATCGGCTCCAAGCGCGCGCCGGCCAGCCTGAGCACGCTCCAGGCCGGCGGATAGCCAAATGCCTCCACGGCAACGGTGTCGCCCGGAGCGATCAGCGTGCGAGCCACCAGGTCGATGCCTTGCTCGATGCTGCGCGTCACCATCAGGTTCTCGGGCGTCACCGGCAGCCCTCGCGTGCGCGACAGCATGCTGGCCAACTCGGTGCGCAGGCGCATGTGCCCGCAGACATGGGCGTCGGCGAACAAGGCGCGCCCGCGTTGCTCGATCGCGCGGCGGAAGGCGCGCGCCAATGCGCGAGCGGGGAACAGCCGCGCGTCTGGCGCACCGTTGGAGAGGATCAGCGTGCCCGACGCCGGCGCAGCGGCCAGTGCGGGCAATGGCAGCGGTGGCAGCAAGGCATACGTAGGCGTCTGCGCGGCCGCGACTGGCGGTGGTGGCGGCAATGGTGCCGGCATGGCGACGAAGGTGCCGCCGCCCTGGCGCGCGCTGACCAGTCCTTCGGCCATCAGCTCTTCATAGCCCGCGACCACGGTGTTGCGATTGACGCCCAGGTGGGCGGCGAGTTCGCGTGAACCGGGCAGCGGTTCACCGGGTTTCAGCCGACCGGCGCGTATGTCATCGGCAATGGCGCCCGCGAGCTGCAGGAACAACGGCAGCCCGCGACCGGGGTCCAGTGCGATGGCAAGCTCCCAGCGGCGCATGTCGCGATTGTAAGCACAACTGGACCAGGGGAAATCTCGGAAGTGGCGCTCCCGGCCCGGCCCGGCCAGCCGCAGGCTGCGAACTCCGCACCACTACCTGGAGGGTCGTATGCGTTCACTTTCCTGCATGGTCATCGCCGCCCTGTGCCTTGCCGCGCCGTCCATGGCGGCATGGGGGCAGTCGCACTACAGCGTGTCCCCGTTGCCGACGCTAGGTGGCACGTTCAGTTCTGGCAACAGCATTGACGACCTGGGCCTGGTCAGCGGCGTTTCCAATTTCCCGGGCGATACCTATGGCCACGCGGCGCTCTGGTTGAACGGCAGCGTGCATGACCTGGGCACGCTGGGAGGGCTCAACAGCGACATCCAGTGGCCGGTAAAGAGCAACACCGGCGTGCTGGCCGGCATCGCGCAGACCGGCAAGCCCGATCCGCTGGGCGAAAGCTGGAGCTGCTCGGGGTTTTTCCCAGGCGCGACGGCCGCCAGCAGTACCTGCCTGGGTTTCGTGTGGACCTGGGGTCATATGCGTGCCTTGCCTACGCTGGGCGGCAACAACGGTTTTGCCGCAGGCGCCAACGATCTGGGGCAGGTCACCGGTTGGGCGGAAACCGCTTTTCACGATCCGACCTGCGATACCGCCAACAGCGGCCAGGTGCTGCAGTTCCGTCCAGTCATATGGGGACCGGGGCCGAACCAGGTGCGCGAACTTCCGCTGGAGGTCGGTGATACCTCCGGCGCCGCCACAGCCATCAACGATCACGGCCAGGCGGTCGGCATCTCCGGCATCTGCGATCAGGCAGTGGGACGCTATACCGCCCGCCATGCCGTGCTGTGGCAACGCGGCGCGGTCATCGACCTGGGCAATCTTGGCGGCGTGGCCTGGCATACGCCGATGGCGATCAACCTGCAGGGCCACGTGGCAGGTTTCTCCAACGTGTCGGCCAGCGATGGCGGAACCTTGCACGAGCACGCCTTCTTGTGGACGCCCGGCAGCGGCATGCAGGACCTGGGCACACTCTATCCCGACGACGTGCACAGCCAGGCCACCGGCATCAATGCACGCGACCAGGTGGTGGGTCTTTCCTGCACCGCGCATTTCGCCAGCTGCCATGCCTTCCTGTGGCAGAACGGCGCGATGACCGATCTCAACACACTGATGACAGGGTATGACGGTCTGCTGGCGCAGGCCCTGGACATCAACGACGAGGGCGTGATCACCGGCTTGGCCGTGGATGCGGCAAGCGGCAAGCAGGTGGCCTTCGTGGCCAGGCCGGTCAATGGTGGCTCGAGCTATCACTCGAGCGCGCGGACGATCCACGATGTGGCCATGCCGGATGCGATGCGCACGCAGCTTCTGCGTCGCCTGAAGCTCGACAGGGCGTCCTTGGTCCCCTGAACGACGCAGTCATCGCGAAACGCGATGTTCCCCCGGCGATCGTAGCGAGTGGACTCGCCAGGGCAGGATGATCCTGCCCTGGCTTCTTTCGATTTACAGCAGGGGAATCAACAACAAGGCCACGATGTTGATGATCTTGATCAGCGGATTCACCGCCGGGCCCGCCGTGTCCTTGTACGGATCGCCGACGGTATCGCCGGTCACCGCCGCCTTGTGCGCGTCGGAGCCCTTGCCGCCGAAGTGATCATCCTCGATGTACTTCTTGGCGTTGTCCCACGCACCGCCGCCAGTGGTCATCGAGATGGCGACGAACAGGCCGGTGACGATCGTGCCGATCAGCACGCCGCCCAGCGCCTGCGCGCCGGCTTCCGCGCCGCCCAGCCACTTGAAGCCGAACACCACCACGACCGGCACCAGCACCGGCAGCAGCGAGGGCACCAGCATTTCCTTGATCGCCGACTTGGTCAGCATGTCCACCGCGCGCGAATAATCGGGCTTGGTGGTGCCTTCCATGATGCCCTTGATCTCGCGGAACTGGCGGCGCACTTCCTCGACCACCGCACCTGCCGAACGACCCACCGCTTCCATCGCCATCGCGCCGAAAAGGTACGGGATCAGGCCGCCGATCAAGAGGCCGATGATCACGTACGGGTTGGACAGATCGAAGCGGAAGTCGGTGAGGTTCAAGTGCTGGTTGAGGTTGTGCGTGTAGTCGGCGAACAGCACCAGCGCGGCGAGGCCCGCCGAGCCGATCGCATAACCCTTGGTCACCGCCTTGGTGGTATTGCCCACGGCGTCGAGTGGATCCGTGACGCCACGCACCTCCGGTGGCAGCTCGGCCATCTCGGCGATGCCGCCGGCGTTGTCGGTGATCGGGCCGTAGGCATCCAGCGCCACGATCATGCCGGTCATGCTGAGCATGGCGGTCGCGGCGATGGCGATGCCGTACAGGCCGGCCAGTTGGTACGCACCCCAGATCGCCGCGCACACGGCCAGCACCGGCAAGGCGGTGGACTTCATCGATACGCCGATGCCGGCGATGATGTTGGTCGCGTGTCCCGTCGTGGACGCGCGTGCCACGTGCTGCACTGGTGCGTACTCGGTGGCGGTGTAGTACTCGGTGATCACCACCATCGCGCCGGTGAGCACCAGGCCGATCAATGCGCAGCCGTAGAGATGGCCCACGCCATAAGCCGAATCGGCCATCAGCTGGCTGGTGATCGGCCAGAACGCGATGGCGGCGAGCACCGCCGAGACCGCGACGCCGGCGTATAGCGCATTCATGATCTTCGGGCCGCGCGCCTTCACGAAGAAGGTGCCGATCACCGACGCCACGATCGATACGCCGCCCAACACCAGCGGGAACAGCACGCCATTGCTGCCGGTCTGCTCGGCCATCACGCCGCCCAGCAGCATGGTGGCGATCAGCGTCACCGCGTAGGTCTCGAACAGGTCGGCGGCCATGCCGGCGCAGTCGCCCACGTTGTCGCCCACGTTGTCCGCGATCACCGCCGGGTTGCGCGGATCGTCCTCGGGAATGCCCGCCTCCACCTTGCCGACGAGGTCGGCGCCCACGTCCGCACCCTTGGTGAAGATGCCGCCGCCCAGGCGCGCGAAGATCGAGATCAGCGACGAGCCGAAGGCCAAACCCACCAATGCGTGCAGCGCATGCATGGTTTCGTAGCCGAAGTGCATGAGCACGGCGTAATACGCGGTAACGCCGAGCAAGGCGAGGCCGACCACCAGCATGCCGGTGATGGCGCCGCCACGGAACGCGACGTTGAGCGCCGCCGCCAGTCCGCTACGTGCGGCTTCAGCGGTACGTACGTTGGCGCGCACCGATACGTTCATGCCGATGTAACCCGTGGCGCCGGAGAGGATGGCGCCGATCGCGAAACCGATCGCGGTGCCCCAGTCCAGTGCAAAGCCAATGATCAGGAACAACACCACACCGACGCCGCCGATGGTGGCGTACTGGCGATTGAGATATGCCTTCGCGCCTTCCTGGATCGCGGAAGCGATCTCTTGCATGCGTGCGTTGCCCGGCGATTTAGCCAAGATCCAGCGCACGGACAGTGCGCCGTAAAGAACCGCCAGGACCGCACATGCCAGCACGATCCACAAGCCATACTGCTGCAGCATCGGAGCCTCCCCATGGGTGGAAACCTCATCGTCGGGACCCGCCACCGGCATCCCGACACGGCGGCCGCCCTTGCGGGCGGTCATGGGCGAGTATAGGCAGAGGATCACGACAGTCGTGTTGTGCGACGCAACGCACTGCGGCACTGGCGCACAAAAAAGGCGGCACCTCGCGGTGCCGCCCCGGTTTGACTCAGTACCCGCGGATCAGCGGATGACCATGTCCAGTATGAGGTTGTTGCCGATCGAGACGAGCAGGTAGTTGTTGTCTTCACGCACCCAGCGATAGCCGTACGGCGGCGGAGACAGGCGGTAGTAGCTGTAGTCGTTCACGATGTACATCGGGCCGTCATAACGATAGCCGCGTTCCCAGCGAGGACGACCGTAGTAGTGGCGGTCGCTGTAGTAGCGGCGCTCCCAATACTCGTGGCGATCGCGATCGCGATCGCGTCGACCCTCGTCACGGCCATGCCAGCGGTCGCGATCGCGGTGATCGTCGCGATCATGTCCTCGCCGGTCGTGGTCATGCCACGGATCGGCCAGGGCGGCGCCGCTGCCGGCAAGCAGGGCCAAGGCTAGGAGCACGCTGGTAAGGGTCTTCATCACAACCTCCTCGGTGGTGCCGTCGGCGCCCATGGGCGTTGGTCAGGCGAGCGCATCGTAGGAAGATGCGTCTGAACGCCGGGCGTGATTTCACGTTCACGCCCGGCGGGCTTTCAGCCATCGCTCATCCAGGTGAACCGGCCAGTCAGCTGGCGAGGGGAGAGACTCATGTTCGTGCGGGTCGTGCTGGTGTTGGTGGCGTTGTTCGTCGTGCTCTATGGCGGCCTGTGCGTGTCGCTTTATCTGGGCCAGCGTCAGCAGGTCTATCACCCGGAGGCGTCATGGCAAGTGCGGCAGGCGCCGGATTTCGAGCTGCTGCACGATGGCGTGAAGCTGCGCGGCTGGGTGATGAACCCCGGCCGCGGCAAGGCGCTGCTGTACTTCGGCGGCAACGGCGAACGCGTGGAGGATTCACGGGCCGAGCTCGCGCGCTGGTTGCCCGATCGCACGATCTATCTCGTGGCTTATCGAGGCTACGGCGCCAGCGAGGGAACGCCCAGCGAAACGGCCCTGGTGGGCGACGCCGTTGCCCTGTTTGACCAGGTGGCGCCGCAGCACGCATCCATCGCGGTGCTCGGACGCAGCCTCGGCAGCGGCGTTGCCGTGCAGCTGGCTGCCAGGCGACCGGTGGAGCGACTGGTGCTGGTGACGCCGTTCGACAGCCTGGTGCGCGTGGCTGCCGGCTATTTTCCGTGGGTGGCGGTCAATGCGCTGATGCGCGAGCGCTTCGAGTCGTGGCGCTACGTCGGTGCCATCCGTTGCCCGGTGCTGGTCATCCAGGCTGAAGAGGATGAGGTCATTCCGGCGGCCCGAACCAGGGCGCTGGTCAGTGCCTTCGGCCAGCCGCCCGTGCTGCAGGTGGTGGCTGATGCGGGGCACAACACGATCCAGGACTACGCCGACTATCGCGTGAGCCTGGACCGCTTCCTGCGTTGACGTCGATGCGCGGACGCGCCAATCCGATACGCGCGGTGGGCCAGCCCTATCACGCGGCCTGACCATTCGAGCATCGGTTGCCGCGCTTTGATTCCCGTGTGTCCTGCCGAAGATGTCGAATCGCTGGCGCAATCGCTGACGTTTGCATCCCATACACGATCACACCGCGTTGACCGACTCCTGATACAGCCGTTCCACATCGTCAAGGCGGCATAGCTGGGTGCCGGCGGCAAGCAAAGCGGCGGCGCCGGCTGCAATGCCGAAACGCGTGGCCTCGCTCAGGCTCAGGCCACGAATCAGCCCCACGAGGATGCCGGCGAGCATCGAGTCCCCGGCACCGACGGCAGTTTTCGAAGCCACCTGCAGCGCCGGCAATCGCTCGATCGACTGCCTTGTCACCAGCAGCGCGCCTCTCGCGCCGAGGGACACGACAGCGATTTCGCAGCGTCCCTGTTCGATCAGCGTTCGCGCTGCATCTTCCTCTTCGCGCTCGTCCCGAATCGGATGGCCAACCAGGCCCTCCAGTTCGCCCAGGCTGGGCTTCAGCAGGTACACACCGGCTCCGGCGTGGCGCAGCGCAGGTCCGGAAGTGTCCAAGATCAGATGCTTGCCGAGCCGCCCGGTGATTTCGCCGACCCGCGCATAGAAGTCTTCGGGTATGCCTCGCGGCAAGCTCCCGCTGGCGACAACGTAGTCGGCGTCGACGGCTGCGCCAGCCAGCGCATCCAGGCAGCGCTGCTGGTCCCGGCCGTCGATTTCCGGGCCAGGGAGAATGAAGCGATATTGCTGGCCACTTTCGCGCTCGGCGACATTGAGGCTTTCGCGCGTGAAACCGCTGATCGGAACGGCGTTGTAGCCGACGCCTTCCTGCCGCAGCAGATGGCTGATCAGCTCACCTGCCGCGCCGCCTGCGGGGAACACCGCCAGTGACTCGACACCCAGCGCATGGACGGCCCTGGCCACGTTGATGCCGCCACCTCCCGGGTCATAGCGCGGCGTATCGCAGCGCAGTTTTCGATCAGGGACGATCCGCTCGATCGACGTTGCGATGTCGAGCGCCGGGTTCATCGTCAACGTGACGATCTTCGCCATGGCAATCTCCGCCACCCAAAGAGCCCTGCAGCAACTGGGTGACACCGAAGAAACCCCTGGTGATGCGGATCTCCGGTGTCGTATCGCCTATCGTTCAGTGTTCAAAGGTCGGCAGTTTCTTCGTTACGCTCGCGTTCTTCAGTCGCCCGTACTTGGGCAACCCGTCGCGCCCGTGCGGCGGATGCGCCTCGCCCTGGATCAGTGGGGCCAGGTAGCGTCGCGCGGCTGCCGTGATGCCAAAGCCGTCGCGGGTGAGAAAGCCGCTCGGCATCTTCTTCTCACGATTGGCGATCTTGTGCAGCGGCGCTGGTTCGATCTTCCACCGATAGGGCATATCGCTGCTGCGCACGATCACGGGCATCACCGCGTTCATGCCGGCCAGCGCGTAGTCCACCGCGGCCTGCCCCACTGCATAGGCCTGGTCGGCATCGGTCTTGGAGGCGAGGTGGCGCGCGGAGCGCTGCAGGTAATCGGGCAGGGCCCAGTGGTATTTGTAGCCCAGCCGCTCCTTCACCAGAGAGGCCAGCACCGGCGCCACGCCGCCCAGCTGGGAATGTCCGAACGCATCGCGCGTACCCGCCTCGGCGAGGAACTGGCCTTCGGCGTTGCGCAGACCCTCGGAAGCGACCACGGTGCACCAGCCCACGCGCTCCACCGTCGCCTTCACCTTGGCAAGAAAGGCGGCTTCGTCGAAGGCCCGCTCCGGGAACAGGATGATGTGCGGCGGTGCATCGGCGCCTTCACCGGCGAGGCCTGCGGCGGCCGCGATCCAGCCTGCGTGGCGACCCATTACTTCGAGAATGAACACCTTGGTCGAGGTGTCGGCCATCGAGGCCACATCCAGGCTGGCTTCCAGCGTCGACACGGCCGTGTACTTCGCTACCGAGCCGAAACCCGGGCAGCAATCGGTGACCGCGAGGTCGTTGTCCACCGTCTTGGGCACGCCGATGCAGCGGATGTCGTAATTCATCGCTTTGCCGAGTTGCGAGATCTTCAGCGCGGTGTCGGCCGAGTCGTTGCCGCCGTTGTAGAGGAACCAGCGGATGTCGTGGGCGCGAAACACTTCGATCAGCCGCTCGTACTCCGCACGATTGGCCTCCAGCGATTTCAGCTTGTAGCGGCACGAGCCGAACGCGCCGCCCGGCGTGTGCCGGAGCGCCGCAATGGCGGCCTTGCTTTCCTTGCCGGTGTCGATGAGTTCCTCGCGCAGGGCGCCGAGGATACCGTTGCGCGCGGCATACACCGGCACGCCCTTCGCGCGCGCCGCTTCGATCACGCCTGCCGCGGTGGCGTTGATGACGGCGGTGACGCCACCCGACTGCGCATAGAGCAAACGGCCTTGGGTCTTGGATGCAGAGGTCATGGGGTTTCATCCGGCAGGGCGAGGTTGCCGTGCTCATCAAACACGAAGTACGGGTTGAATGCGAATTCCCACAGATGCCCGTCGGGATCCGCGATGTAGCTGGAATAACCGCCCCAGAAGACCTCCTGCGGCGGCTTGACCACGCGCGCACCGGCGGCGACGGCCGTGGCGAACCATTGATCGACCTCATCCTTGGAACCGGCATTGCGGGCCAACGTGACACCCCTGAAGCCGGCCGGCTGGTCGTCGGTGAGCGCATCCTCGGCCAGTGCGGCACGACCGTACAGGGCGAGCACGCCTGCACCGCCCTTCAGAAACACGATGTGCTCGTTGCTTGCGGACGAGGCCTTCCAACCCAGCGCTTCATAGAACCGGCGGGATAGGGACAGGTCGCTCACACCGAGCGTGACGATGTGGATCCGGGGCGCCGTCATGCGTGGTTTTCTCCTGTAAGGGGCGAGCAAGCTTAATCTTGCCGACGCAAGACTTTCCGTGACAACCGCGTGTCAGCGCTAACTCTTTTCACAACAGTCACTTGGCGTGATCGCGACGTAAGTCTCGTTTGACGGCACCCGCCGCAGAAGCTACTTTGCACGGTACTTTTCCTGCTTTTCGCAGGCCGCAGCGTACCGGCGGCCGCGATCACCTCTGGAGCACTATGCGACTCGTCCTACTCGGTCCGCCCGGTTCGGGCAAAGGCACCCAGGCTGCGCGTCTGAAGGTGGAACTCGGCGTCCCGCACATCTCGACCGGCGACATGCTGCGCGCGGCCGTGGCGGCCGGCACGCCCACGGGCCTGAAGGCGAAAGCGGTGATGGATGCCGGCAAGCTGGTTTCCGACGACATCCTGCTGGCCATGCTCGAAGAGCGTCTGTCGCAGGACGACGTGAAGAACGGTTTCATCCTCGATGGCTATCCGCGCAACCTGGCCCAGGCCGATGCGCTGGACCACCTGCTGGCCAAGATCGGCCAGCCGCTGGACGCCGTGGTGAAGCTCGACGTGCCGAACGAGACGATCATCGCCCGCTGCGAGATCCGCTTCGCCGCGGAGCATCGCAAGGACGACGATCCGGTGGTCGTGCGTGACCGCCTCAAGGTCTATGCCGAGCAGACCGCGCCGGTGGCCGATTTCTTCGAGCGCCGCGGCAAGCTGCAGGTGGTCAACGGCGTGGGTGAGCTCGACGAGGTTACCGCCCGCGTCAAGCGCGCGCTCGCCAGCGAGTCGGCCGCCGCCAACGGCTGATCTTCCGGGCCGCCGCAAGGCGGCCCGATGGTTTCAGGGTCGCGATAGGCGTCCCGCTTCTGCACACAGGTCAAGCATGCGTCTGCATATCCTCGGCATCTGCGGCACCTTCATGGGCGGCGTCGCCGCGCTGGCACGCGAGCTCGGGCTCACCGTCGAGGGCTCCGACGCCAACGTCTATCCGCCGATGAGTACGCAGCTGGAATCGCTGGGCATCCGCCTGATGGACGGCTATACGGCCGAGCATCTCCAGCCTGCGCCCGACCTGGTGGTGGTAGGCAACGCCATGACCCGCGGCAACCCCGCCGTGGAATACATGCTTGACCAGCAACTGCGCTACATCTCCGGCCCGCAATGGCTGGGCGAGACGCTGCTGCCGGGGCGCGAAGTGCTGGCGGTGGCCGGCACGCACGGCAAGACCACGACCACCAGCCTGCTGGCGCATCTGCTGGAAAGCGCGGGCCTATCGCCAGGCTTCCTGATCGGCGGCGTGCCCGGCAATTTCGATGTGTCGGCGCGCAAGGGCAACGGCAAGCCGTTCGTGATCGAGGCCGACGAGTACGACAGCGCCTTCTTCGACAAGCGCTCGAAGTTCGTGCACTACCGTCCGCGCGTCGCCATCCTCAACAACCTCGAATACGACCACGCGGACATCTTCCCCGACGTGGCGGCGATCCAGCGCCAGTTCCATCACCTGGTGCGCACCGTGCCGGGCAACGGACGGCTGATCGTCAACGCACACGATCATCACCTTGCCGAGGTGTTGGCCATGGGCTGCTGGACACCGGTGGAAACCTTCGGCATCGGACAGGGTGACTGGCAGGCCGAACTGCTGGCCGCCGACGGCTCCGCGTTCCGCGTGCATTGCAAGGGCGAGCTGCTGGGCGAGATCCATTGGCCGCTGCTGGGCAACCACAGCGTGATGAACGCGCTGGCCGCACTCGCCGCTGCGGCGGCGATTGGCGCCGACCCGCGCGTGTTGCTGCCTTTCTTTGCCGAGTTCCAGAGCGTCAAGCGCCGCATGGAAGTGGTGGGCGAAGCGGGCGGCGTGCGCGTGTACGACGATTTCGCGCATCACCCGACGGCGATCGCCACCACACTCGCGGGCCTGCGCGCCAAGGTCGGTGCTTCGCGCATCGTGGTCGCGCTGGAGCCGCGTTCCAATTCCATGCGCCTGGGTGCGCATGCCGAGGCGCTCGCGCCCTCGCTGGCCGATGCCGACGCGGTGGTATTCCTGCATCGCCCCGAATTGCCGTGGGATGCCAGCCGGGTGACGGGCGCCTTGAGCGGGCGTGGCAGCACCGTGCCTACCGTCGATGCGCTGATCACCGCGCTGCGCAGCGAAGTCCGCGCAGGCGATCACGTGGTCTTCATGTCCAATGGCGGTTTCGAAGGCGCGCCGCGTCGTTTCGCCGAGACGCTGAAATCCTGAGGGCATCCTCACCCCATCTGTAGGAGCGCACCCAGTGCGCGACCGCAGAGTCACGGTGTCACCGCCCTGTAGGTTTTTCGCGCATTGGGTGCGCTCCTGCAAGGACATGGCATCCGGTCGGACCCGTTAGACTTGCCCAATGGCAGCCCAGACGCCTTACCTCGACCTGCCGCTGTTTCCGCTCGGCACCGTGCTCTATCCCGGCGGACAGTTGCCGCTGCGCATCTTCGAACGGCGCTATCTCGACATGGTGCGCGAATGCGCGCGTACCGGATCGTCGTTCGGCGTGTGCCTGATCCTCGAAGGCAAGGAGGCCGGGGCGCCAGCGACGCCTGCGGCCGTCGGCACTCTCGCGCGCATCATCGATTTCCATAATCGCGAAGACGGGCTGCTCGGCATCCTCCTCGAAGGCACGGAGCGCTTTCGCGTGGCCCGCACGCGCGTGCGCTCCGACGGACTGGTGCGCGGCGATGTGGAGTTGTGGCCCGCCGAACCGACGCAGGAGGTGCCGATTGAGCTGGCGTTGCTTCCATCGATTCTCGAACGGCTGATCGACTCCATGGCGCCGCAGTGGCGTAACGCGCCACGCCAGTTGTACGACGATGCCGGCTGGGTAGGCTTCCGACTGGCCGAATTGCTGCCGCTGCACGACGACGAGCGCCAGCGCATGCTGGAGATCACCGATCCGCTGCGTCGCCTTGCGGAGTTGCGCGATATCCTGCCGCGCTTCCAGCGCGCCTGATTCCACACCTGCATACCTGCAGGAGCGCACCCAGTGCGCGACCGCGGAGATGGGGCCTATCTCAGACCAGGTTCTTCGCGATACCGCCCCGCATCGGCGTCACTATCTTCCAGGCTTTTCGCGCACTGGGTGCACTCCTACACTGGGCGTTCCTCGAACAAGGCGCCCACCTCATGACCAGCCTGGCCGGCAAGACCCTCTTCATCACCGGCGCCTCGCGCGGCATCGGCCTGGCCATTGCGCTGCGTGCGGCACGCGACGGCGCCAACATTGCCATCGCTGCCAAGAGCAGCGTGCCCAATCCCAAGCTGCCCGGCACCATTCACAGTGCGGCGGCGGAGATCGAGGCGGCGGGCGGCAAGGCCTTGCCGATCAAGTGCGATATCCGCGAGGAAGAGGAGGTGCAGGCTGCCGTGGCGGCCACGGTGCAAGCCTTCGGCGGCATCGACATCCTGGTCAACAACGCCAGCGCGATCTGGCTGGCCGGCGCGCTCGACACGCCGATGAAGCGCTTTGACCTGATGCAGCAGGTGAACTCGCGTGGCAGTTTCCTGTGCGCGCAGGCGTGCATGCCACATCTGCTGAAATCCGCCAACCCGCACATCCTCACGCTGGCGCCGCCGCCGTCGCTCGATCCTAAATGGTGGGCACCGCATACCGGCTATACGCTGGCGAAGATGGGCATGAGCTTCGTGACGCTGGGTCTCGCCGGTGAGTTCGGCCCGCAAGGCGTCGCCGTGAATGCGCTGTGGCCGCGCACCATCATCGCCACCGATGCGCTCAACATGATTCCCGGCGTGCCGCTCGATCGATGCCGCAAGCCCACCATCGTCGCCGATGCCGCGCACGCCGTGCTGACGCGACCGGCCAAGGGTTTCGCCGGCCAGTTCCTCATCGACGAGGACGTGCTGCGCGACGCCGGCATCACCGACCTGTCGCCGTATGCGATGGATCCGACGAAGCCATTGTTGCCGGACCTCTTCCTGGATTGATCGTGACGCCCTGTCCTTTCTGCGACATCGCCGCCGGCCGTCTGCCCGCCAGCGTGGTGGCGCAGACCGATCGCGCCATGGCTTTCCTCGATCTGCGCCAGGCCACCGAAGGGCACGTGCTGGTGATTCCCCGGCAGCACGTGGAGACCATCTTCGATATCGAGCCGGAACTGGCTGGCGAAGTCATGGCTCTTGGCGTGCGCGTGGCGCATGCACTACGCCAAGCGTTTCGTCCGGCCGGGCTCAACCTGTGGCAATCCAACGGCAAGGCGGGCGGGCAGGAGGTGCCGCACTTCCATCTGCACGTGCAGCCGCGTCGCGTGGGCGACGGCCTGTTTCACGTCTACGCAGGCCGACCGCCGGCTCCCGCATCGCGGGAAGCGCTGGACGGCCTGGCCGAGCGCATCCGGCCTTTTCTTTCCCCTTGAAGGCGCGTCCCCGGCGCCAGGAGCACCCCATGAAATACCTTCACACCATGATCCGCGTACGCGATGTCGAGGCCAGCCTGCGTTTCTTCTGCGAGGGCCTGGGCTTGCAGGAGAAGCGCCGCATGGAGAACGACGCGGGCAAGTTCACCCTGATCTTCCTGGCGGCCCCGGGCTCGCCGGATGCGGAGGTGGAGCTGACCTACAACTGGGGTTCCACCGAGGACTACGGCAGCGCCCGCAACTTCGGCCACCTCGCTTTCCAGGTCGACGACATCTACGCCACCTGCGCCCACCTGCAGTCGATGGGCTACACCATCAATCGCCCGCCGCGCGACGGTCACATGGCCTTCGTTCGATCCCCCGACCTGATTTCGGTCGAGCTGCTGCAGAACGGCCATCTGCCCCCGCAGGAACCCTGGGCATCGATGCCCAATACCGGCGTCTGGTAAGCCGCCGTCACGCTCGCGCCAAACAAGGCACCCGCCTTGCGTTGCCCTAGGCCATAGGTGCTAGCCAGTGGCCGGGGCTCCCGCTTCTGTTCGAACACGACTGCATCGTTTGTGGGGTGACGGCCGCCGGTGGAGTTGTATATTGTGTGATCCATATCACATTTCTGTAGCAGTCGCGGATTAGCGTTGCGCGACGGCGTGGTAACCGGGGGGTGGCCAGCAACAGGGCTGCGACCGGCCGCAACCTGCAACCCTTTACCAGGGGAAGGGGAGGAAGCCATGGCTGTGTTGAGGGAGGAAGCCAGACGATGCGTCGTCTGGTTCGGGCAGCCTGCCAGCGAGGAACGTGCTGGCCTGGCCGAAGCTGGCTGGATCATTCGCGTAGCCGACGCCAACACGCAGGGCGGCGTGGGCATGCGCAACAACGACACGGTGGTGGCGCTGGCCGATCTGAGGCAGGCGGACCCGGCCTCGTTCCAGGCCATGGCCCAGCTGATGGCCGATCACCCCTGGCTGCCCTGGGTGGCACTGATTCCTCCGGAGATGCCCGGCCATGAGCCGTTGATCGATCGCATCCTCGAAGCCAGCATTGAATATTTCGCCACCCCCGTGGACGTCGACCGCCTGGTCGAAGCGCTGGGGCGCATCGGTGGCGACCGGCCGCGTGCGGCCGAACCCAGCGATATCGGCGTAACCGGCCGCAGCGCCGCCATCGGCGCCGTGGTGGCCAGCATCCGCAAGTACGCACCGGTCGAACTGCCGGTGCTGATCACCGGCGAGACCGGCACCGGCAAGGAAGTGGCGGCCCGGGCGCTGCATGGATTGTCCGCGCGCGCGGATCGCCCGTTCGCGGCGATCAACTGCGGCGCACTGCCACCCAACCTGGTGCAGTCGGAGTTGTTCGGCCACGAGCGAGGCGCGTTCACCGGCGCGAATGCGCGCCGCATCGGCCACTTCGAATCGGCCGCTGGCGGCACCGTATTCCTTGATGAGGTCGGCGACCTGCCGCCGGATGCGCAGACCAGCCTGCTGCGCTTCCTGCAGGAAGGCACGCTCGAACGCGTCGGCAGCAGCCAGCTGATCAAGCTGGATGTGCGGGTGCTCGCCGCCACGCATGTCGACCTGGAAAAAGCGGTGGAGCTGGGACGCTTCCGCGAAGATCTCTACTACCGCCTCAACGTGCTGCGCCTGCGCATGCCGGCGTTGCGTGAGCGCGAAGACGACGTGGTGCTGCTGGCGCAGCGCTTCCTCGATGCCTTCCGCGAGCTGCATCCCAGCCGGGCCCGCGCCTTCAGCGCGAGCGCACGGCGGGCGATGCTCGATTTCGCCTGGCCGGGCAACGTGCGCGAGCTGCTCAATCGCGTGCAGCGCGCGGCCGTGGTCGCCGAAGATCCGCTGATCAGCGTGAGCGACCTGGACCTGGCTGACGTGCTCACCAAGCAGGCGGCCCGTTCCAGCCTGGGCAGCACGCGTGTGGCGGCCGAGCGCGACGCGGTGATCGCGTGCCTGCGCGAGAGTCGCTTCAACGTCAGCGAATGCGCGCGGCGGCTCAAGGTGTCGCGTGTGACTATCTACCGGCTGTGCAAGAAGCACCAGCTCGCGCTCGACGAACTGCGCTGAAGAAACGCCGGGATGGCAGAGGACCGCACCCGCGCGGCGTGAGCGGCGGATGCTCGCTCAGCGTGGCTGGTTGGGCGCCTGCCCGGCCACCTGACCCGCAAGCACCCGCCGCTCACGCCGCGTCGAAAGGTCATGCCCAGAGAAGGAAGGCCCCCGGCCCGCAGGGGTCGGGCCGGGGGCTTCCGTTGGTGCCCCGGCCACAGGGGTTGCCGGGTTACCGCCCTCGTTACCGCCTTGCGGCGGAAGATCGTCGAACCGCTTGCCCCGTTCAAATCCTGATGAGAGTGATTCCCTTGCCAGCTGCGATGGCTGCGCCGGTGTTGCCCCGGGCCATCCAGGAGCGTCGCCTGTCCGCCGCCGTAGTTGTCCTTGCCACGGTGCCCGGCGTGTCGTCGCAGCTGGCCTTCCCACCTGTACAGCACATACGCAGCAAACGCTGTGCCAACCGCACGAATGGCGCCATAAAGCGGCATAAACCGGCCTGTCCGGCCTCAACGCGTGTTCTCGGGCGTGTTGCACGCGTTACATGGGGGATGGCGGCGACGCATCCGCAATGGCCGGCAACCCGCGTCGTTATGCGGTTTGCGGGCAGATGTAACACAACGGTCACAGCGAACAGGGGGAAGTTGACACTCGCCGCGGGACCACGCGCCCCTTCATTCGTGCAAAGCGGGGACGCAGGGCTTACGATGCGTGACGCGTCGCACCACGCTGCGGCGTTCCCCGAATCCAGTCCCCACCATCCAGCATGGCACCGTCCCTGGGCGATGCCGGGAGTACGACATGCACGCGCAAGACCCGTCCGCCCAATCCCTGATCGATCTCGGCAAGCGTTACTGGCTGCCGGTGTATCGACCGCGCGATGTGGTGCTGGACCACGGCAAGGGATCGCGCGTGTGGGACACCGAAGGACGCGAATACATCGACCTGGGTGCCGGTATCGCCGTGAATGCGCTGGGCCATCAGGATCCGGATCTGCTCGAAGCGCTGACCACGCAGGCCCACAAGCTGTGGCACACCAGCAATGTGTTCTACAGCGAGCCACCGCTGCGCCTCGCCGAGGCACTGGTGGAAGCTTCCGGCTTCGCCCAGCGGGTGTTCCTGTGCAATTCCGGCACCGAGGCCAACGAGGCGGCGATCAAGCTCGTGCGCAAATGGGCTGCCACGCAGGGGCGTGATGCCGACAAGCGGGTCATCGTGACCTTTCGCGGCTCCTTCCATGGCCGCACGCTGGCCGCCGTGACCGCCACCGCCCAGCCGAAGTACCAGGAAGGCTATGAGCCACTGCCGGGTGGCTTCCGTTATCTCGACTTCAACGACGTCGCACAGCTCGAGAGCGCTTTTGCGCAAGGCGACGTTGCCGCGGTGATGCTCGAGCCGGTGCAGGGCGAGGGCGGCGTGCTGCCGGCAGCGCCGGGCTTCCTCAAGCGCGTGCGCGAGCTGTGCGATCAGCACGATGCCCTGTTGGTATTGGACGAGATCCAGTGCGGCATGGGTCGCACCGGCACGTTGTTCGCGCATGTGCAGGACGACGTGCAGCCGGATATCGTCACGCTCGCCAAGGCGCTCGGCTGCGGTTTCCCGATCGGCGCCATGCTGGCTGGCCCCAAGGTGGCCCAGACCATGCAGTTCGGCGCGCACGGCACTACCTTCGGCGGCAATCCTCTCGCCGCTTCCGTGGCGCGGGTAGCGCTGCGCAAGCTTTCTTCGCCCGAGTTGCTGGCAAACGTGGCGCGCCAGTCGCGGGCGTTGCGCGACGGCCTGCTGCGCATCAACACCTCGCTCGACCTGTTCGACGAAGTGCGCGGTCGCGGCCTGATGCTCGGCGCCGTGCTGAAAGACGCGCACAAGGGCAAGGCCGGCAGCATCCTCGATTTCGCCGCCGCCCACGGCTTGCTGGTGCTGCAGGCGGGCCCGGACGTGCTGCGCTTCGTGCCGCCGCTCAACCTCACCGACGAGGATCTCGCCGAAGGCCTTGCACGTCTCGAAGCCGCCCTTCGCGCTTATCTCGATCGCGTCCTGTAGTCGCGCACCCGGTGCGCGACCGCGGCGCCGCACGGTCACCGCTGCGTTGTTTCTTCGCGCACGCCACATGTCTCGAAGAAACAGCGTTTCACGAACCGCGGCGCCGCATGATCATCACGGGCGCCAGGTTCTCTCCCACGACGATCAATCGACCCCGCCGGCGCCCTGCGTCTTACGCATCGCTCTCGCCAGCTTCGAGCGCGCCCCCGCAACCGCGGCAATAACGGGCGTCTGGCTGGTGCTCCTTCAGCTGGCAATGCGGGCAGATCTGTGCGCGGCGCGCCTGGCGCATCCCGCTCGCCAGCTCCGCCGCAAAGATGCCGGTGGGAACGGCAATGATGCAGTAGCCCAGCAGCATGATCAGCGACGTCACCAGCTGTCCCAGCGTGGTATGTGGCGTGATATCGCCGAAGCCCACGGTGGTCATCGTCACCACCGCCCAGTACATCGCGCGCGGAATGCTGGTGTAGCCGTTTTCCGGCCCTTCGATCAGATACATCAGCGCGCCGAAGATCAGCACCAGGGTAAGAATCGTGCTGAAGAACACCAGGATCTTCGGTCGCGCCCGCAGGAAAGTGGACCAGAGCATGTCCGCCTCACTCACGTAGCGGGTCATCTTCAGCACGCGGAAAATGCGCAGGATGCGCAGCGCACGCACCACCATCAGGTGTTGGCCGCCGGCGGTCAGCAGCGTCAGATAGGTCGGCAGCACTGCCACCAGGTCGACGATGCCGAAAAAGCTGAAGGCATAGCGGCACGGCTGCGAGACCACCAGCAGCCGCGCCACGTATTCCGCGGTAAACGCGATGGTGAACAGCCACTCGAGCAGCGCAAACGCGCGGCCCAGCCTGACGTGCAGGTCCTCGACCGTATCCAGCACCGCCACCAGGATGCTGGCGAGTATCGCCACCATCAGCACTAGGTCGAACAGGCGCGAGGCGGCGTCGTCGTGGCCGAAGATGAGGTGGAACCATCGCGCGCGCCAGCCATGCTGGGCCGCCGGTGTGATGGCGCTGTCGAACGGAAACCGCGGCTGCACGTTCATGTGTACGGGCCCCACACGCGATAGCGCCAGCATAGCGCCGGCATGGCCATCTGCGTCGCCCGGGAGTCAGGGCAGGTGGAACCGATCCAGTTCCCGGAGCAGGGCGGTCAGGTCACGGTAGTGGTGTGCATGCAGGCCGGCGGCCAGGGCGCCTTGGACGTTGGCCTCGTTGTCGTCGACAAACAGCGTCGTCTCCGGCGGCACGCCAAGCCGTTCGACGCACGCGATATAGACCCCGGGATCCGGCTTGCTGGCGCCGAACTCGGCGGTTGCAAAGGCGCGTCCCGCAAAGAGGGGAAACAACGACGGCACGATCAACGGCAGTTGCCGCGCCATCAGCACGCCGTTGTTGGTGAGCAAGGCGATCGGGATGCTTCGGGCAACGCGACGCGCCAGGGCCAAAACGTCCGGGCGGACCCGCGTGGCTGCGTGCCGCGCAGCGGTCCAGTTCTCCTCGCTTATCCGTCGTTGCAGCTGCGCGCCCAGCGCATCGAGGTAGGCCTGCGGCGTGAGCGCGCCACGGTCGGCGGCATCCTCGATGCCTGATTCATAGATGGCCGCGTGAACCGCTTGCGCCGTGCTGCCGATAGCCTGGGCGAGATGGCTGACGCGGATCGAGCGATCGTAGTCGACCAGTACGTCGTCCAGGTCGAACAGCACGCAGCGAAGCATCGGGTTATCCCGCGCGCGCCGCCTTCATCGCGCCGCGTGCCGCTTCCAGCGTATCGGCAATGTCCTGCTCGCTGTGCGCACTGGAGACGAATCCGGCTTCGAACGCCGACGGCGCCAGATACACGCCGCGCTCCAGCATGCCATGGAAGAAGCGGTTGAACATCGCCGTGTCTGCGGCCGTCGCCTGCGCGTAGCTCTCCACTTTCTCGCCGGTGAAGAACAGGCCGAACATGCCGCCCACGCGATTCGTGCTGAAGGAGATGCCTTCGCCATCGGCAATGGCCTGCAGCCCGTCCGTGAGCAGGCGCGTGCGCGCGGCGAGCTGGTCGTAGAAACCCGGTGCCTGGACCAGTTCCAGCATGGCCAGGCCCGCAGCCATTGCCACCGGATTGCCCGAGAGCGTTCCTGCCTGATAGATGGGACCGGCCGGTGCGATCTGCTGCATGAGATCGCGGCGACCGCCGTAGGCGCCCACCGGCATGCCGCCGCCGATGATCTTGCCGAACGTGGTGAGGTCCGGCGTCACGCCGTAATACGCCTGCGCGCCACCCAGCGCGACGCGGAAACCGGTCATCACCTCGTCGAAGACCAGCAACGCGCCATGCTTGGTGCACAGCTCGCGCAAGGCCTGCAGATAACCGTCCTTGGGCGGAATGCAGTTCATGTTGCCGGCCACCGGCTCGATGATCAGGCCGGCGATGTCGTGGCCGTGTTCGTCAAACAGGCGCACGGCAGCATCGATGTCGTTGTAGGGGAGGGTGAGCGTGAGGTCGGCATTCGCCTTGGGCACGCCCGGCGAGGTCGGCACGCCAAAGGTGAGCGCGCCGGAGCCCGCCTTCACCAGGAAGCTGTCGCCATGACCGTGATAGCAGCCTTCGAACTTCACGATCAGGCTGCGGTTGGTGGCGCCGCGGGCGAGACGAATCGCCGACATGGTCGCTTCGGTGCCGGAATTGACCATGCGCACCATGTCGATCGACGGAATCAGTCGCGTGATCGTCTCGGCCATGGTCACTTCGGCCGGGCAGGGCGTGCCGTAGGAAAGGCCGTTCTTCACCGCGCGCTCCACCGCCTCGCGCACGTGCGGATGGTTATGACCCACGATCATCGGGCCCCACGAGCCCACATAGTCGATATAGCGCCTGCCTTCCACGTCCCACAGATAAGCGCCATCCGCCCGCGCGGTGAAGAACGGTTCGCCGCCCACCGACTTGAAGGCGCGCACCGGCGAATTCACGCCGCCGGGCATCAGCTGCTGCGCGCGTTGGAAAAGTTCATGGTTGGTGGTCATCGTGGCACTCAATGCGTCGTGAAAAGTTGGCTGAAACGCGCGGCGGCGCCGCGTACGTCCGGATCGCCGAATACGGCCGAAATCACGGCCAGGTAGTCCGCGCCGGCATCGATCAGGGAACCGCCATTGTCCGGCGTGATGCCGCCGATCGCCACCCGAGGCAGTCCCAACGTGGCGGTCTGTCGCAGCAGTTCGAACGAGGCGCGCCGGGCATGCGGCTTGGTAGGCGAAGGAAAAAACGCACCGAACGCGAGGTAATCCGCGCCCGCCGCCTCCAACTGGCGGGCGCGATCGATCGAGTCGTAGCAGGACACGCCAACGATCGCGTCCGGCCCCAGAACGGCGCGGGCCGCCACGATATCGCTGTCGTCCTCGCCCAAATGCACGCCCGCCGCTCCCGAGGCGAGGGCCAGCTGCACGTCGTCGTTGACGATCATGGGCACCTCGCGTGCGGCGCAGAGCGCGCGAATGGCCCGCGCCTCGGTGAGGCGCCGCTCATGGTCGCTGGTCTTGTCGCGGTACTGCAGCAGCCGGGCGCCGCCAGCCAGCGCCAGCGCCACGGCTTCCAGCAGATCGGGCCGCGGCCCGTCGGTAATCACATACAGGCCGCGGCCCTTAAGTTGGGAATGCATCGGTTCCATCCTGAAAAACGGGGCCATACGCTTTCGCATCGGCGGGGGAGTTGCGAGAATGCGCCTCTTATTCTCCATATCAAGCAATCCAGCGATGAATCAGAGCACCAACGAAACCGGGACCTTTCGCAAGTGGATGTGCGTCGTCTGCGGCTTCATCTATGACGAGGCACTAGGCGTGCCCGACGAAGGCATCGAGCCCGGCACGCGTTGGGCGGACGTCCCTGACACCTGGACCTGCCCCGATTGCGGCGCGACCAAGGACGATTTCGAGATGATCGAAATCGACTGATTTCGCTCATCACGTTGCCCGCAAACGGCCCGATTCCGTCATCGTACGGACCGGGCCGTTTGCTTAGATAGCTCCTGCACGCCGGCAACGCGGGCGCGCAACCACGCAGGAGCAGCATCATGCAGCAGTTCATTCCGTTCGAAGACGACTGGGACGTCCTGGAAAACATCCGTCCCGACATGCTCGTTCCCTACCATGTCGGCGTCCCTTGCCGGCACGACCTGGCCGCCGCCAATCATGGCATCGCATCCACGCTCTCTTCGATGGCCAGCTCGTCGACGACGCTGGCACCGACGCCCACAGGCAGGCCCAATACCTAGCGCGCCGCACAGTCCGCTGCGAAAGCACCGGTATGCCATTGCAGCGGTCATCGTCTGTGCGGTGGGCCAGCGGCGAGCTTTACCGCCTTCTTTCATGAAAGGTAGCTCGCGATAGCACCGGCAGTCCCGGCTGCGCACCTTGAATGGCGCGCCTTCTGACCTCTGCCTCGGCAAAATCCTCATGGGGGCGGGGCCGTGAGGTCCCGGTTCCGCGCGGATATATATGGTCGCGGCGACGGCTTCGATGCCCAAGGCGTGGCTGCGCGTGTTCAATGACAGACACCCGCCTAAGGGGCGACGACCATCAGCGATGGCGCGTAATGTCATCGCAGTGAAAAAAAGTTCGCTCGCACCCCTTCACAGAATTCCGCAGGGGCGCTATTATTTTCCTCCCCCGTCGAGACGCCCTTCGATGCGGGGCTTCCCCCAAAACCCGACAGCAAAAAGTTCTTCGCTGAAGGTGTTGACGGAACGGAAAAACGATGTAAGATGGGCGGCTCACTCGGAACGAAATGTTCCAAGGCTGAAACGGCAACGTTCGGCAAGTGATTGAGATCTTTGACAGTGTGCGCAGGTGACTTGTGTGGGCGCCTTGCGGTGGATGACTGAATGTCAAACATATGCAAGCGTCTAACCTAAGAGTCAATTCAAAAGCTTGACGTTTATGGTTAGGACATACGCTTCAGAAAGATAGATCGAGTGTTTGCCTTCGGGTGGACATAAGGTCGAAAACTTAAGTGAAGAGTTTGATCCTGGCTCAGATTGAACGCTGGCGGCATGCCTAACACATGCAAGTCGAACGGCAGCACAGTAGAGCTTGCTCTATGGGTGGCGAGTGGCGGACGGGTGAGTAATGCATCGGGATCTACCCAAACGTGGGGGATAACGTAGGGAAACTTACGCTAATACCGCATACGTCCTATGGGAGAAAGCGGGGGATCGCAAGACCTCGCGCGGTTGGACGAACCGATGTGCGATTAGCTAGTTGGTAGGGTAATGGCCTACCAAGGCGACGATCGCTAGCTGGTCTGAGAGGATGATCAGCCACACTGGAACTGAGACACGGTCCAGACTCCTACGGGAGGCAGCAGTGGGGAATATTGGACAATGGGCGCAAGCCTGATCCAGCAATGCCGCGTGTGTGAAGAAGGCCTTCGGGTTGTAAAGCACTTTTATCAGGAGCGAAATGCCATTGGTTAATACCCGGTGGAGCTGACGGTACCTGAGGAATAAGCACCGGCTAACTTCGTGCCAGCAGCCGCGGTAATACGAAGGGTGCAAGCGTTAATCGGAATTACTGGGCGTAAAGCGTGCGTAGGCGGTGACTTAAGTCTGCTGTGAAATCCCCGGGCTCAACCTGGGAATGGCAGTGGATACTGGGTCGCTAGAGTGTGATAGAGGATGGTGGAATTCCCGGTGTAGCGGTGAAATGCGTAGAGATCGGGAGGAACATCAGTGGCGAAGGCGGCCATCTGGATCAACACTGACGCTGAGGCACGAAAGCGTGGGGAGCAAACAGGATTAGATACCCTGGTAGTCCACGCCCTAAACGATGCGAACTGGATGTTGGTCTCAACTCGGAGATCAGTGTCGAAGCTAACGCGTTAAGTTCGCCGCCTGGGGAGTACGGTCGCAAGACTGAAACTCAAAGGAATTGACGGGGGCCCGCACAAGCGGTGGAGTATGTGGTTTAATTCGATGCAACGCGAAGAACCTTACCTGGCCTTGACATGTCTGGAATCCTGCAGAGATGCGGGAGTGCCTTCGGGAATCAGAACACAGGTGCTGCATGGCTGTCGTCAGCTCGTGTCGTGAGATGTTGGGTTAAGTCCCGCAACGAGCGCAACCCTTGTCCTTAGTTGCCAGCACGTAATGGTGGGAACTCTAAGGAGACTGCCGGTGACAAACCGGAGGAAGGTGGGGATGACGTCAAGTCATCATGGCCCTTACGGCCAGGGCTACACACGTACTACAATGGTCGGTACAGAGGGTTGCAATACCGCGAGGTGGAGCCAATCCCAGAAAGCCGATCCCAGTCCGGATCGAAGTCTGCAACTCGACTTCGTGAAGTCGGAATCGCTAGTAATCGCAGATCAGCTATGCTGCGGTGAATACGTTCCCGGGCCTTGTACACACCGCCCGTCACACCATGGGAGTGAGTTGCTCCAGAAGCCGTTAGTCTAACCGCAAGGGGGACGACGACCACGGAGTGGTTCATGACTGGGGTGAAGTCGTAACAAGGTAGCCGTATCGGAAGGTGCGGCTGGATCACCTCCTTTCGAGAACGACATCTTTCTCCCCGCAAGACGTCCACACAAGACACCTGCACTTCAATTTTCACGCGACATCCGTGTCGCGAGGAATCTGGCTTTCGAAGCAAGCTGCTTTTAAGCGGCTTTGTTTAGCGTCAGAAGCGGCCATCCCTGGCCGCACTCCTCACGAAATCGCCGCTTTGGCCCTGCCCTTGAGTCAAGACTCATCGACGCAGGCCGCCAGGGAAGGCGGCACGGAAATATGCTCCCGGGTCTGTAGCTCAGGTGGTTAGAGCGCACCCCTGATAAGGGTGAGGCCGGTGGTTCGAGTCCTCCCAGACCCACCACCAAATCACTTGGGGCCATAGCTCAGCTGGGAGAGCACCTGCTTTGCAAGCAGGGGGTCGTCAGTTCGATCCTGACTGGCTCCACCATTTGGTGACACGACGTGAAATGAAGGCAGCGCACACATAAAGATTTAGAAACGAGGCGGCACTGTGGCCGTTCTTGTGTTCTTTGAAAATGTAAACGAGTGACAAGCGTTTTGGTTCGAAACCGAACCGAGATGTGTCGTTGAGGCAATTAAGCGAACGCGTTGTTTGGAAATATAGCTCTGAGGCGACTTGGGGTTATATGGTCAAGCGACCAAGCGTATACGGTGGATGCCTTGGCGGTCAGAGGCGATGAAGGACGTGGCAGCCTGCGAAAAGTGTCGGGGAGCTGGCAACAAGCTTTGATCCGGCAATGTCCGAATGGGGAAACCCACTGCGTAAGCAGTATCGTTGAGTGAATACATAGCTCAACGAAGCGAACCCGGGGAACTGAAATATCTAAGTACCCGGAGGAAAAGAAATCAACCGAGATTCCGTCAGTAGCGACGAGCGAACGCGGACTAGCCCAAAAGTCTCTTGTGTTTTAGCCGAACGGTTTGGAAAGGCCGGCCATAGCGGGTGATAGCCCCGTAGGCGAAAGGGCATGAGAGATGAAATTGAGTAAGGCGGGGCACGAGAAACCCTGTCTGAACATGGGGGGACCATCCTCCAAGGCTAAATACTCCTGACCGACCGATAGCGAACAAGTACCGTGAGGGAAAGGCGAAAAGAACCCCGGAGAGGGGAGTGAAATAGACCCTGAAACCGTATACGTACAAGCAGTGGAAGCCCGCAAGGGTGACTGCGTACCTTTTGTATAATGGGTCAGCGACTTACTGTCAGTGGCAAGCTTAACCGTATAGGGGAGGCGAAGGGAAACCGAGTCTGAATAGGGCGCATAGTCTCTGGCAGTAGACCCGAAACCGAGTGATCTATCCATGGCCAGGTTGAAGGTGCGGTAACACGCACTGGAGGACCGAACCCACATCTGTTGCAATAGATGGGGATGAGCTGTGGATAGGAGTGAAAGGCTAAACAAACTCGGAGATAGCTGGTTCTCCTCGAAAGCTATTTAGGTAGCGCCTCGTATGAATCTTCCTGGGGGTAGAGCACTGTTATGGCTAGCGGGCCATCGCGGCTTAGTAAACCATGGCAAACTCCGAATACCAGGACAGAATGTACGGGAGACACACGGCGGGTGCTAACGTCCGTCGTGAAAAGGGAAACAACCCAGACCCGCAGCTAAGGTCCCAAAGTTAGTGCTAAGTGGAAAACGATGTGGAAAGGCATAGACAGCCAGGAGGTTGGCTTAGAAGCAGCCACCCTTTAAAGAAAGCGTAATAGCTCACTGGTCGAGTCGGTCTGCGCGGAAGATTTAACGGGGCTAAGCACTACACCGAAGCTCGGGGTGCACACTTTGTGTGCGCGGTAGAGGAGCGTTCCGTAAGCCTGTGAAGGTGGATTGAGAAGTCTGCTGGAGGTATCGGAAGTGCGAATGCTGACATGAGTAACGATAATGCGGGTGAAAAGCCCGCACGCCGAAAGCC
Source organism: Dyella jiangningensis (assembly GCA_000632805.1). Taxonomy (GTDB): domain Bacteria; phylum Pseudomonadota; class Gammaproteobacteria; order Xanthomonadales; family Rhodanobacteraceae; genus Dyella; species Dyella jiangningensis. Next base: position 4,959,323 of record CP007444.1, read on the forward strand.
CAAGGTTTCCTCGCGCAACGTTCATCGGCGCAGGGTGAGTCGGCCCCTAAGGCGAGGCAGAAATGCGTAGTCGATGGGAAGCTGGTTAATATTCCAGCACTTGTCTGTAGTGCGATGTGGGGACGGAGAAGGTTAGGTCTACCGGGCGTTGGTTGTCCCGGGGAAAGGCGGTAGGCATGAGGGTTAGGCAAATCCGGCCCTCTTTATGCCGAGCACCGAGACGAGCCCTTTTGGGCGAAGTGACTGAGACCACGCTTCCAGGAAAAGCCACTAAGCTTCAGCTACAGAGAAACCGTACCGTAAACCGACACTGGTAGGCAGGGTGAGAATCCCAAGGCGCTTGAGAGAACTCGGGTGAAGGAACTAGGCAAAATGGCACCGTAACTTCGGGAGAAGGTGCGCCCTCCGACGTGGTCACATGCGTGACTGAGCGTTAGAGGGTCGCAGTAACCTGGCCGCTGCGACTGTTTATCAAAAACACAGCACTCTGCAAACACGAAAGTGGACGTATAGGGTGTGACGCCTGCCCGGTGCTGGAAGGTTAATTGATGGGGTCAGCCGCAAGGCGAAGCTCTTGATCGAAGCCCCAGTAAACGGCGGCCGTAACTATAACGGTCCTAAGGTAGCGAAATTCCTTGTCGGGTAAGTTCCGACCTGCACGAATGGCGTAACGACAGCGGCGCTGTCTCCACCCGAGACTCAGTGAAATTGAAATCGCTGTGAAGATGCAGCGTTCCCGCGGCAAGACGGAAAGACCCCGTGAACCTTTACTACAGCTTCACACTGAACGTTGAGTTCTTCTGTGTAGGATAGGTGGGAGGCTATGAAACCGAGACGCTAGTTTCGGTGGAGCCATCCTTGAAATACCACCCTGAAGTGCTTGACGTTCTAACCTAGGTCCGTAATCCGGATCAGGGACCGTGTGTGGTGGGTAGTTTGACTGGGGCGGTCTCCTCCCAAAGAGTAACGGAGGAGCACGAAGGTACGCTCAGCGCGGTCGGACATCGCGCACTGTGTGCAAAGGCATAAGCGTGCTTGACTGCGAGATCGACGGATCAAGCAGGTACGAAAGTAGGTCTTAGTGATCCGGTGGTTCTGTATGGAAGGGCCATCGCTCAACGGATAAAAGGTACTCCGGGGATAACAGGCTGATACCGCCCAAGAGTTCATATCGACGGCGGTGTTTGGCACCTCGATGTCGGCTCATCACATCCTGGGGCTGTAGCCGGTCCCAAGGGTATGGCTGTTCGCCATTTAAAGTGGTACGCGAGCTGGGTTCAGAACGTCGTGAGACAGTTCGGTCCCTATCTGTCGTGGGCGTTGGAGATTTGAGAGGGGCTGCTCCTAGTACGAGAGGACCGGAGTGGACGTTCCGCTGGTGTTCGGGTTGTCATGCCCATGGCATTGCCCGGTAGCTACGAACGGAAGCGATAACCGCTGAAAGCATCTAAGCGGGAAGCGCGCCTCAAGATGAGATCTCCCGAGAGCTAGACTCTCCTTAAGGCACCATCAAGACTAGGTGGTTGATAGGCGCGGTGTGGAAGTGCAGCAATGCATTGAGCTTACGCGTACTAATGAGCCGTGCGGCTTGACCATATAACCCCAAGACGCTTCGTGAGCTTGACTCAACGAAACATCTCGAAAGAATTTCACCAGACGCTTGTCACTCGTTTACCCCTCTGCGGAACCGGCGCATCACTGCGCTGTTCCCACCCTTTCCCTGGCGGCTATAGCGCTGTGGTCCCACCCGATCCCATCCCGAACTCGGAAGTGAAACGCAGCCGCGCCGATGGTAGTGTGAATCCTCATGCAAGAGTAGGTCACCGCCAGGGGCTTTATCCCTCAAACGCCTTCCCATTCGGGAAGGCGTTTGTCTTTGCGCGAGAGAAAAAAACGAGCGCATCATCCATGCTGTGGCCCACGAGGAAACTCGCTGTAGCGGGGGCGCACGCAGCACGCACATCGCACGTCGACGCACCTACGCGATAACCATCGCGCGTCATCAACCTGGCCGCGAGGGTTATCGCACACAGGTGCGCTCCTGCAGACGCCACGCGGTTGTTGTCGGCGCGTACCAAGGCGTGATCAACGCTCGGCAGATAGCGTCCGATGGACAAGAACTACTTGTTGCCTACGCGCATGGAGTCATTGCGGACGTCTGGTGCTTTGATAGCCAGGCGTGGTCGCAGCAAGCCAACCTATCGGCAGGCCCGGGCCTCTCCGCCACTCCGTCCAGGATCCGCGGTGGCGTCCATTGCTCTTCCGATCCAAGTCCCAGCGATACCCGTGCTGGATCTTGTGCGAGGTAAACGCTCGGCAAACCAACTGCGCTGATTGGCAGAGGAAATTTGCAACAACCGACACGCCGTCCACGCAGCTGCGTGATGAAGATCTGTGTGTTTGTGCGCCATCGATGCTCTTCGCGAGCTGCATGACGCACTGCTTTGCTTCTACAGCGAGCCTTGAGCGGCTTCTGTTGAATAGCTGCACCTTGCACGTTACCCCGGCGTGCACAAAAACTAATATGAACTTGGCTGCACAATCGCGTCGAAGTTGCCGTTTGCGTTCGACCTCCTTGGGGCCTGCGAAAAGTCGACCAGCGCTTGAGCGTGTGGTCCCAACAGATGGGCGGTGGCTGTACGCTCGGCTTGAGCCCAGGTTCTTGGAATGCCCATCTGGCGCTTGATCAGGACTGAATAGCGGCATGCATGCCATCGATTCGCGCGCAAGAATTTGCGATGATCGGTGATCATTCCCTGCTGTTGTGATGCATATGACGACTCCCCTGAAGAGCCGCCTCGGTCCGCTTCCCTATCTCATCTTTTCTTCTCGCTGGCTGCAGTTGCCGTTGTACCTGGGGCTGATCGTCGCCCAGGCCATCTATGTCGTGCAGTTCGTGCGTGAGCTGTGGCATCTGGTTGATGCGACGCTGTTCGGGCATCTTGGTGAGGGCGTTGCGGCGGAAAGTGCCGAGACCACCATCATGCTCACCGTGCTCGGCCTGATCGATGTGGTGATGATCTCGAACTTGTTGGTGATGGTGATCGTCGGTGGCTACGAAACCTTTGTATCGCGACTGAGGCTCGAGGGACATCCCGATCAACCGGAATGGCTGTCCCATGTGAATGCCACCGTGCTGAAAGTGAAGCTCGCGATGGCGATCATCGGCATCTCGTCGATCCATCTCCTGGCCACTTTCATCAAGGCCGATACGCTCAACCCCCAGACGATCATGTGGCAGGTACTGTTGCACCTGGCATTCGTGGTATCGGCGCTGGCCCTCGCCTATATCGACCGGATCATGCAGCCAGGTGCTCGGGGCGAGGCGCACTGAGTCCATGCGCGACGAGCCGGTCGATCCGGCTTGCCGCTTGTTGCTACGCTTGAGTCCCTGATGCCGAGGGAGCTGTTCGCGTGGAAAAGCGTTTCATTCTGGCCCTCGACCAGGGCACCACCAGTTCCCGCGCCATCCTTTTCGATCGTGCGGGCTCGGTGGCGGGCAGCGCTCAACGCGAATTCGCACAGATCTTTCCCCAGCCCGGCTGGGTGGAACATAACCCGCGCGACATTCTCACCAGCGTACTGGTGACGGTCACCGAGCTGCTGGCCAACGCGCAGGTGGAGCTTGCCGACATCGCGGCGATCGGCATTACCAACCAGCGCGAGACGACGGTGGTGTGGGACCGCGCGACGGGTCAGCCCGTGCACAACGCGATCGTCTGGCAATCGCGCCAGAGCATGGAGATTTGCGAACGGCTGAAGCGTGAGGGTGTCGAGCCCTTGGTGCGTGAACGTACTGGATTGCTGATCGATGCCTACTTTTCGGCGACCAAGCTGCGCTGGATCCTCGACCACGTCGAAGGTGCGCAAGAGCGCGCTGAGCGCGGAGAATTGTTGTTCGGCACGATCGACAGCTGGCTGATCTGGAATCTCAGCGGTGGTGCGGCGCATGTAACCGACGTGACCAATGCCGCGCGCACGCTGCTCTACGACATTCACCGGCGTTGCTGGGACGACGATCTCCTGCACGCGTTGAATATCCCGCGCGCCATGCTTCCCGAGGTCCGATCGAGCAGCGAAGTCTACGCGACTACGGCGCCATCGCAGTTCTTCGGCGCCAGCGTGCCCATCGCGGGTGTTGCGGGCGACCAGCAAGCCGCGCTCTTCGGCCAGGCCTGTTTCAAGCCCGGCATGGCCAAGAATACCTACGGCACGGGCTGCTTCATGCTGATGCACACGGGCGCACATGCCGTGCCATCAAAGCATGGTTTGTTATCGACCATCGCCTGGCAGATCGGTGATCGTGTCGACTATGCGCTCGAAGGCAGCATCTTCGTGGCCGGATCGGTGATCCAATGGTTGCGCGATGGCCTGCGCATGCTGGGCAAGGCCAGCGATTCGCAGGCCTACGCGGAACGCGTGGCATCGAGCGATGGCGTCTACATGGTGCCGGCATTTGTGGGCCTCGGTGCACCCTATTGGCGCAGCGATGTGCGCGGTGCCGTGTTCGGCCTCAGTCGTGGCACCAGCAAGGAGCACTTCGTGCGTGCCGCGCTGGAATCGATGGCTTATCAATCACGCGACGTGCTCATGGCGATGGAAGCGGATGCAGGCATCGCGCTCACCGAGTTGCGCGCTGACGGCGGCGCCATTGCGAACGACTTCATGGCGCAGTTTCAGAGCGACATGTTGGGTGTGCCGGTGTTGCGTCCTCGCGTGCAGGAAACCACGGCGCTCGGTGCTGCGTATCTCGCGGGGCTTGCGGTCGGCTTCTGGAGCGACTGCGGGGAGATCGCCAACCTCTGGCAGGTGGATCGGCGCTTTACGCCGGCGATGCCTGAGACAGAGCGCGATCGCCTCTATCGCGGCTGGCAGGAAGCGGTGGATGCGACGATGGGTTTTCGCGTGGACCAGAAATGAAAAAGCCTCCCATGTGGGAGGCCTTTTTCGCTGTGTAGGTGGCGCGCGGATCAGTCGATCGAGTAGCCGAACTGTTCCTTGAACTCCGCGGAGAACTGCGCGTAATCGAAGCGCTGGTTCTGCGTGCCCGGGTGCTCGACCTTGAGCGCGCCCATCAGCGAGGCCATACGGCCGATGGTCGGCCAGTCCTTGCCCTTCATGATGCCGAAGATCAGGCCGGCGCGATAAGCGTCGCCGCAGCCGGTAGGGTCGACCACCTGGCGTTCGCGGGCGGCGGGGATCTCATGCGTAGTGCCGTCGGTGTGGATGTGCGAGCCGCGCGGGCCCTGCGTCACGATGTAGGCCTTCACGCGCGAGGCGATGTCCTGCGCGCTCCAGCCGGTGCGCTGCTGCAGCAGCTGCGACTCGTAGTCGTTGACGATCACGTAGGTCGACTTTTCGATCATCGCGCGGAACTCCGCGCCGTCGAAGAGCGGCATCGCCTGGCCCGGGTCGAAGATGAAGGGCACGCCTCGCGCGGCGAATTCATCCACGTGCTGCAGCATGGCGTCGCGGCTGTCCGGCGCCACGATGGCGAAGCTGATCGTCGGGATGTCGCGCACGTGGTTGGTGTGCGCGCTGAGCATGGCGCCCGGGTGGAAGGCGGTGATCTGGTTGTTGTCCAGGTCGGTGGTGATGAAGCACTGCGGCGTGAACTGGTCTTCGAACTCGCGCACGTAGTCCAGGCGGATGCCGCACTTTTCCATGTGCGCGCGGTACGGGCCGAAGTCCTGGCCCACCGTGGCGACCGGTAGCGGGTCGGCGCCCAGCAGCTTCAGGTTGTAGGCGATATTGCCGGCGCAGCCGCCGAACTCGCGGCGCATGCGCGGCACCAGGAACGACACGTTCAGGATGTGCACCTGGTCCGGAAGGATGTGGTTCTTGAACTGGTCCTGGAACACCATGATGGTGTCGTAGGCGAGCGATCCGCAGATGACGGCAGACATGGCGCGAGACGATTCCTGGCAAGTGGAACGAAGATGCCGGGCGGCTCACGCGCCGGCCTGGCTCAAAGTTCCAGATTGTACCGGCATAAGGACCGGACCGCGACTTTCCTGCTGCCGCCAGCGCGGCGGTCCAACCTCCGAAAACGCGCATATCATCGCGTCTCCAAAGGCTTTCTTAACGAGATTGTCCTTGCGATCAGGGGGTTTGCTGACTAGACTGGCGCGCTTACTTTTTAGCCACAGCCGGCCCACGGCGGACCCATGTTCAAGAAGTTTCGCGGCTTTTTCTCCAACGACATCTCCATCGATCTCGGCACCGCCAATACGCTGATTTATGTGCGTGGCCAGGGTATCGTCTTGAATGAACCGTCGGTGGTGGCTATCCGTCAGGACCGGGGCCCGGGTGGTCCGCGTGCCGTGGCCGCGGTAGGCAGCGACGCCAAGAAGATGTTGGGCCGTACGCCGGGCAACATCGCCACGGTGCGTCCGATGAAGGATGGCGTGATCGCCAACTTCTCGATGACCGAGGCCATGCTGCAGCACTTCATCAAGCAGGTGCACAAGTCGCGCATGCTGCGCCCCAGCCCGCGCGTGCTGGTCTGCGTGCCCTGCGGTTCCACCCAGGTGGAACGCCGCGCCATCAAGGAATCGGCCGAAGGCGCCGGCGCCCGCGACGTGTTCCTGATCGAAGAGCCGATGGCCGCCGCGATCGGCGCCGGTATCCCGGTGCATGAGGCGCGCGGCTCGATGGTGCTGGACATCGGCGGCGGTACCTCGGAAGTGGCCGTGATCTCCTTGAACGGCATCGTCTACTCGCAGTCTGTCCGCGTGGGCGGCGACCGCTTCGACGAGGCGATCATCAATTACGTGCGCCGCAACCACGGCACGCTGATCGGCGAGTCGACCGCCGAGCGCATCAAGCTGGAAATCGGCTGTGCGTTCCCGCAGACGAACGTGAAGGAGATCGAGATCTCCGGCCGCAACCTCGCCGAGGGCGTGCCGCGCATGTTCACCATCAACTCCAACGAAGTGCTGGAAGCGCTGCACGAGCCGCTGTCGGGCATCGTGGCCGCGGTGAAGTCGGCGCTGGAGCAGACCCCGCCGGAGCTGTGCTCCGACGTCGCCGAGCGTGGCATCGTGCTCACCGGCGGCGGTGCGCTGCTGCGCGACCTGGACCGTCTCATTTCCGAGGAAACCGGCCTGCACGTGCAGGTGGCCGACGAGCCCCTCACCTGCGTGGCCCGTGGCGGCGGCAAGGCGCTGGAGCTCATCGATCAGCACGGCAGCGATTTCTTCGCCGCTGAATAAATAACCAGCAGGGGGTAGTCCATGGCGCTCGCGCGCGAGGAATCCTCGCCCCTGTTCGCCGGCACAGCTGCCGGTACGCTCAGACTCATTTTCTATCTTGCGCTGGCCCTGGTGCTGATGGTGCTCGACCATCGCAATGGCTGGATCTGGCGCCTGCGCAATACCGCGTCGGTGCTGGTCGAGCCGGTGTACCGGCTGGCCAGCCTGCCGGCGACCGGCATGCGCGCGGCCAGCGTGGCGTTTTCCGATCGTAAAGTGCTCACCGAGCAGAACCAGCGCCTGCGCGAAGACCTGCTGCTGGCCAACGCCAAGCTCAATCGCATGGCGGCCGTGGCCGAGCAGAACCAGCGCCTGAAGGAGCTGCTGGACACCCAGCACAGCCTGGAACTCAACGTGCAGCTGGCCCGTGTCATCGACGTGGACCTGGGCGCGTCGCGCCAGCGCATGCTGATCAACGTGGGCTCGCACGATGGCGTGAAGAAGGGCCAAGTGGTGATCGATGCGCACGGCGTGATCGGACAGGTGGTGGAGGTGATGGCGCGCAGCTCGCTCGTGATGCTGGTGACCGATCCCGATCATGCGATTCCGGTCGTCATCGAGCGTACCGGCTTGCGCACGGTGGCCTATGGATCGCGCGATGGCGCCCTGCTGAGCCTGCCGAATATTTCCATGGCGGCCGACGTGCACCCTGGCGACAAGCTGCTCACGTCAGGCCTTGGCGGTCGTTTCCCGCCGGGCTTTCCGGTGGGCGAGATCCGCAGCGTGGAGCCGGCTGCCTCGGGCATGTTCCTCGAAGGCAAGGCACGCCCCACGGCGGATCTGGATCGCAGCGAGGACGTGCTGTTGCTGCATGACCTGGCCGAACCCGTCGGCCCGCCGGAACCGGTGACGCCTGCCGGGCCGCCGGCGGATCTCGCGCCCGCGCCCTCCGCCAGCACGGCGCCGCCGCCGTCGACGTCGCGTGCTGCGGTCGCACCTGCCACCAGCGCGGGAACGGCGCAGCCATGAACAAGCAACGCATCCAATGGCTGTGGTTCGCCGGCTCGCTGGTGTTCGCGCTGATGTCGATGCTGATCCCGCTGCCGGCGCCGCTGCAGCCGTTCAAGCCGTACTGGCCGGCGCTGTTCCTGCTGTACTGGGCGCTGGAGTCGGGCGACCAGCGGGTGAACCTGGGCCTCGCGTTCTGCATCGGCCTGTGCGCGGATCTGCTCGATGGCGTGCTCCTGGGTGAGCAGGCCATGCGCCTGTGTGCGCTGGTGTTCATCGCGTTGCGTTTCCGTTCGCGCCTGCGCTTTTTCCCGATGTGGCAGCAGACGCTGGCCGTGCTCGCGTTGCTGCTGAACGATCGCGTGCTGTTGCTGATCGTGCGCACGTTCGCCGGCGAGGCTTTGCCGACGGCAAGCTGGTGGATCTCGCCGTTCGTCGGCGCCGCGCTGTGGCCGTTCCTGTTCCTGCTCATGGACGACCTGCGCATGCGCTTGCGCATCCAGTAGCGCCATGGCACTCAAGCGACGCTCGATCAAGGATTCCCGCGGCGAAAGCACGCTGTTTCGCGTGCGCGCGATGGTGGGCTTCGCGCTGATCCTGCTCGGCCTGGGCGTGCTGGTGGGGCGTTACCAGTACCTGCAGGTGCAGCGCCACGACGAGTTTGCGCTGCGGTCCGAGAACAATCGTGTGAAGCCACGGGCGATCCCGCCGGCGCGCGGTCTCATCTACGATCGCAATGGCGTGCTGCTCGCCGACAACGTGCCCGCATTCCGTCTCGAAGTGGTGCCCGAGCAGGTGCCCGACATGAAGACGATGCTGTCGGACATCCGAGACGTGGTGCCCCTCGGCGACGACGACATCGAGACGTTCAGGAAGCAGCTCAAGCAGAACCGGCGCTTCGACAGCGTGCCGCTGAAGCTGCACCTCACCGAGGACGAGATCGCGCGCTTCGCCATCAATCGCTGGCGTTTTCCCGGCGTGGACGTGGTGCCATACCTTACGCGGCGCTATCCGTACGGCCCGTTGTTCGCGCACGTGGTGGGCTATGTGGGTCGCATCGATGCGGACGACATGAACCGTCTCGACCCGGATCGCTACAAGGGCACCAGCCATGTCGGCCGCAGCGGCCTGGAGCGTTCGTACGAGGACATCCTGCATGGCGAGCCGGGCTACGAACTGGTCGAGGTGAATGCGGACGGTCGCGTGCAGCGCGTGCTGGAGACGCACGCACCGACGCCGGGCAAGAACCTCTACCTGAGCATCGATGTGCGCGTGCAGAAGGCGGCATCCGATGCCTTCGACGGTCGACCGGGTTCGACCGTGGCGATCGATCCACGCAACGGCCAGGTGCTGGCTATGGTCAGCGTGCCGAGCTTTGATCCCAACCTGTTCGTCAACGGGATCAGCCGCGCGGACTACACCACCTATACGACGGATACCGACAAGCCGCTGCTCAACCGTGCGTTGAAGAGCGCCTATCCGCCGGGCTCCACGGTCAAGCCGTTTCTCGCGTTGGGCGGCCTCGAAATGGGCGTCCGCCGGCCGGAGGATACGGTGTTGTCCACCGGCGAATTCTGTATCCCGGGACAGCAGCGCTGCTATCGCGATGACACGCGCGGCGGCGACGGCACGGTGAACATGGTGCGTGCCATCGAGAAATCCACCAATACGTACTTCTACAGGCTTGCGCTCGACATGGGCATCGATCGGCTGGCCAGCTGGATGGGCAGCCTGGGCTTCGGCAAGAAGACCGGCATCGACCTGATCGGCGAGGCGGAGGGCATCCTGCCGTCGCGCGAATGGAAGGCGACGCGCAGCAAGTACGGTTGGTTCCCGGGCGAAACCGTGATCGCAGGTATCGGCCAGGGTTACTGGAACGTCACCACGCTGCAGCTGGCGCATGCCACGGCGACCTTCGCCGGTCATGGCACGCCGTATGCGCCGCGCCTGGTGATGGCGACGTCTGCGGTGAAGGAGCACGCCGTGCCGTTGGCGAATCCACCTTCGGGTCCGTCGCTAATCCACAAGCCCAATGACTGGAACGTGGTCAACCAAGGCATGGAAGCGGTGGTGTATGGCGCCGGAGGCACGGCCATGCAGGCAGGCGTGTTCAAGGGCTTTCCGCTGACGGTGGCCGGCAAGAGCGGTACCGCGGAGCGCTTCTCCCGTCGCAGCAACGAGTACGACACCAATAAGAACACCGCTTACCTCGCAACGCGCCATCGCGCGTGGTTCATCGGCTATACGCCCACCGAAGCACCGCGTATCGCGGTTGCGGCCATGCTCGAATCGGGCGCCTGGGGTGCGGCGGACGCGGGCCCCATCGTGCGCAAGATCATGGATGCGTGGCTGGTCTCGACTGGCGGCGCGGTGCCTCCGAGCAAGACGCCGGAAGGCCCGACCGCGCCCACAGGCGTGCCTGATGTACCAGACGACACCCCAGTCGCCACGCCGGCCGACATGTCCGCGTTGCCCGCGGAAAGTTCCAGCACGGCCCCGTCCGACGATGGAGGCACCCCATGATCGACGCCCTCCAGATTCGCCTGCAGCGTTTGTTGCGCCGGATAATCACGCGCCCGCGCATCGACCTGCCGCTGGCATTCGGCCTGTTCGTATTGGCCTGCGTTGGCCTGATGACGCTTTACAGCGCCAGCGGCGGCAACATGGCGATGATCACCGGACAGGCAGCGCGCTTCGTCATGGGCGGCTTCCTGTTGCTGCTGATCTCGCGCATTCCGCCCTCCGTGCTGCGTGGCTGGACGCCCTGGCTCTACGCAGGCAGCGTTACGCTGCTGCTGGTGGTGGCGGCGCTGGGCGAAGTGCGCAGCGGTTCCAAGCGCTGGCTGGACCTGGGCGTGCTGTCCTTCCAGCCGTCCGAACTGCTCAAGCTCACCATGCCGATGATGGTGGCGTGGTACCTGCATCCGCGCCAGTTGCCGCCGAGCTGGAAGGACATCATCGTGGTGGGCATCCTGATCGCGATTCCCGCCGGCTTGATCGCCGAACAGCCTGATCTGGGCACGGCGCTGCTGGTCAGCGCGGCCGGCGCGTTCGCGCTGTTCCTGTCGGGCATGCGCTGGTGGAAGATCGGCAGCCTGCTGGCCGTGGTGGGCGCGATGGTGCCGGTGGCCTGGCATTTCCTGCACGAATACCAGCGCAATCGTGTGCGAACGCTGCTTGATCCGGAATCCGATCCACTCGGCAACGGCTGGCACATCATCCAGTCGCAGATCGCCGTGGGCTCGGGCGGCATGTTCGGCAAGGGCTGGCAGCACGGCACGCAGTCGCGCCTGGACTTTCTGCCCGAGCACACCACCGACTTCATCTTCGCGGTGTTCTCCGAGGAATTCGGCCTGGTCGGCGTGATCGGCCTGATGCTGCTGTACGCCTTCATCATCGGTCGCTGCCTGTGGATCGCCATGGAGGCGCGCGACACCTACTCGCGCCTGCTGGCCGGCGCGATCGGCATGAGCTTCTTCGTCTACGTGTTCGTCAACGGCGGCATGGTCGCCGGCATGTTGCCGGTGGTGGGCGTGCCGATGCCGCTGGTGAGCTACGGCGGTACGTCGGCGGTGTCGCTGCTGACCGGCTTTGGCGTACTGATGTCGATCTTTGCCAATCGCAAGGTGCACGACTGAGGACGACGCACCGGTGTGTATTCCGCACCGGGTTCGCATCGCTTATACGGCCGACCGGCACATCGCAAACCCCCGGTTTTTCCCCGCTTTGCGTGCTAGGCTTCGCAACGAAGCCGTTCGACAGTGAAGTCATTCATGCCTTTGATCGCCGCGTCGCTACCGACACGCCGCCTTGTCGCCACGCTGGGCCTCCTCATCGCCTCGGCATGCATGCCGGTCCTCGCAGAAACCCATCCCGGGCAGGACCAACTGGTCGGCGAAGTGGCGAAAGACACCGGCAAGGATCCGCAGGCGCTCAACGCGCTGCTCGATGGTGCGAAGAAGCAGCAGGGCATTCTCGATGCGATCAGCCGCCCGGCTGAAGCCAAGCCGTGGAAGGACTACCGGCCGATCTTCCTCACGCAACAGCGCATCAATGACGGCATCGCGTTCTATCGCGAGCATCGCGCGCTGCTGGAAAGCATCGGCAAGCAGTACGGCGTGGCGCCCGAATACATCGTGGCGATCGTCGGCGTGGAAACCTCGTACGGCCGCATCACCGGCAAGTACAAGGTGCTCGACGCGCTGGTGACGCTGGGCCTGTATTACCCGCCACGCGCCACCTTCTTCCGCGAGCAGCTCAAGACCCTGCTGGAGCTGCCCGAGAACCATCTCGCCGGCCCGGTCGACGCGCTGACCGGCTCGTATGCCGGCGCGCAGGGCTGGGGGCAGTTCATGCCGTCCAGCATCCGCGATTTCGGCGTGGACGCCGATGGCGACGGGCGCATCGACCTGAAGAATTCGCTGCCCGACATCTTCGCCAGCGTCGCGAATTATTTTGCGAAGCACGGCTGGCAGCAGGGCGGGCTGGTCGCTGCGCGAGCGCAGCCCGACGGCGCGGCCAAGCCGATCTCGGTGAAGGATTCCAAGCCGCAATGGCCGCTGGAGCAGATGGAAGCCTGGGGCTATGCGCCGCTGCAGGCGCTGAACCCGGGCGAGCCGACCAGCCTGCAGTCGCTGGATGGCGAAAATGGCAAGGAATACTGGTTCACCTTCCAGAACTTCTATGTGATCACCACGTACAACCGCAGTCCCCTCTACGCACTGGCCGTGCACCAGCTGGCGCAGGCCATTGCCGACGGAGCAGGTGTGTCGGAAGCCATGCGATGAAATGGCAGCGGGCGCTGCCGCTTCTCTTGATCGCACTGCTGGCCGGATGCAGTGGTGGCAAGACCCGTCCCTCCGCGGGACATGGCACAGCTTCCTCACGCGGCGGCAGCAGTTCGTCTTCCGGCTCGTCGCGGGGCGGCTTTTACGACGACACCAGCCGCCCGCAGGGCAGCCGCTATCGCGACAACGCCGACAGCGTGCCCGAAGCGTTGTCGCCGGAGGCCGTCGCCAAGATCCCCGAGCCGGTGCCCAAGGTGGAACCGCGTGCGCTATACGGCAACAAGTCGCCGTATACCGTGCTGGGCCAGACCTACAACGTGCTCTCCAGTCCCAGCGGTTATGTCGAGCGCGGCATCGCATCGTTCTATGGCAACAAGTTCCACGGGTACAAAACGTCGAGTCTCGAGGACTACGACATGTACCAGTTCACCGCCGCGCACAAGACGCTGCCGCTGCCGAGCTACGCGCGGGTGACCAACCTGGAAAACGGCAAGAGCGTGATCGTGCGCATCAACGATCGCGGCCCGTTCCACGAAAACCGCCTGATCGACCTGTCCTACGCGGCCGCCGTGAAGATCGGCGTGTGGCCCAAGGGCACGGGATTGGTGGAGGTGCGCGCCATCGATCCGTCGCAGCCGCTCACTGCCCAGACCCTGCCCCCGCCACCGCCGCCGCCCAAACCGGCCAGCACGGGGCCCGGAATTTTCCTCCAGGTGGGCGCATTCTCCGACGCGACTAACGCAGAGCGCGTGGCACAGCAGTTGCGTTCGGCCAATTTTGCGCCGGTACAGGTGGTGGATGCCCAAATCAACGGCCGCAGTATCCGGCGCGTGCGTGTGGGGCCGCTCGCCAGCGTGGACCAGGCCGACGATGTCACCTCGCGCATCGAACATATGGGGCTGCCCCGGCCGCAGGTCGCGGTAGACTGACACATTGTTTTCTCGCGGCGCTTCACGCGTCGCCACTCAGCATTGGATTGAACCGAACGATGAACCTGATCCGCCGTACCCTGTCCTCGCTTGCCGTCGCCGCCCTGGTCGTCGGCACCGCCGTTGCCCAGCAGACGCCGCCCAAGCCCGTGCCGGTGCCGCGTCCGGCGGTGCCCGAGGCGCCGGTGCCGCCGCCTCCGGATGTGGACGGCAAGAGCTGGGTGCTGATGGATTACGCCACCGGTCAGGTGCTTGCGTCGAAAGAGCCGGACATGCGCGTGGAGCCGGCCTCGATCACCAAGGTGATGACCGACTACGTCGTCTCCGCCGAGGTCGCCAACGGCAAGATCCACATGACCGACCCGGTCACCATCAGCGAGAACGCGTGGCGCAGCGGTGGTGCGGGTACCGACGGCTCCACCAGCTTCCTCAAGCTCAACAGCCAGGTGCCGCTGAAGGACCTGCTGTACGGCATGATCATCCAGTCCGGCAATGACGCCGCCATCGCATTGGCCGAGCACAGCGCGGGCTCCGAAACCGCGTTCGCCAACCTGATGAATGCCTACGCCAAGCAGCTGGGCATGACCAACACCAATTTCCAGAACGCTTCGGGCTACCCGATCGCCAACCACTACTCCACGGCGCGCGACATCGCGATTCTTTCGCGCGCGTTGATCCATGATTTCCCCGAGGATTACGCGATCTCGGCAATCAAGGACTTCGAGTGGAACGGCATCAAGCAGCACAACCGCAACCTGCTGCTGTGGCGCGACAACACCGTGGACGGCATCAAGACGGGCCACACGGCCGCGGCTGGTTTCTGCCTGGCTGCCTCGGCCAAGCAGGGTGATTCGCGCATGATCGCCATCGTGATGGGCGCCTCCAACGAAAAGGCCCGTGCCGATGCCGCGCTGGCGCTGATGAACTACGGTTTCCGCTTCTACGAGACACACAAGCTGTATGACGGCAACAAGCCGTTGGCGACGCCGAAGCTGTGGAAGGGCCAGGCGAACCAGCTGCCTCTGGGCGTGGCCGACAACGTGCTGGTGACCGTCAAGCGCGGCGACTACGACAAGCTCAAGGCCACCATGGACATCCCGGCTACGCTGATCGCCCCGTTCACGAAGGGCCAGCAGGTCGGTACGCTGCGAGTCACGTTGGACGGCCAGCCGGTGCAGAACGTGCCGCTGATCGCCCTGGCCGATGCGCCGCAGGCCGGCTTCTTTGGCCGCCTGTGGGACAGCATCATGCTGTGGTTCCACAGCGACAAGAAGCCCGACGAGAAGTGATGGAGGAGGCGTGATGCGCGATATCGACACCATCCAGGCCCAACAGGAGGGCCAGGGTTTCCAGTTTCCGGGCGAGTTCGAGATCACGGCGATGGGCAACGCCAGCGCGGACCTGAAGACCCGCGTGCCGGAGATCCTGGAAGGCATCGGCGTGCACGTGCTGCATGAGACGGTGAAGCACCGCCATTCGCGCGAAGGCAACTTCCTCTCGGTGACGGTGAGCTTCCGCTGCGATACGCGTGAGCAGTATGACCTGGCGCACTCGGCGCTGCGGGCGGATCCGGACATCCGGTATACGCTGTAACGCCGGGCAGTATCGGCCACGGGGCGCGAGAGCTATGCGCTCCGCGACCCGAACATCGGCGCAGCGCCGGTTCGGGCCATCCGACCCCAGCTTTTGCCACTTGGCTTCCCCGCCCTTTGCCCGCACCTTCCCCAGACGTACCCCGTCCCCCAGGCATCGTCATGTCTCTCCCGCTCAAAGTCCGTCGTCTCGGTCGCCAGCCTTACGCGGCGACCTGGGAGGCGATGAGCCAGTTCACCAACAACCGCGGGCCCGATACGCCCGACGAGCTGTGGCTGCTGGAGCACGATCCGGTGTTCACCCAGGGGCAGGCGGGCAAGGCAGAACACGTGCTTGCGCCCGGTGACATCCCGGTGGTCCAGGTGGATCGTGGCGGCCAGGTGACGTATCACGGCCCGGGCCAGATCGTGGGCTATCCGCTGATCGACCTGCGGCGCGCTGGCGTCGGCGTGCGCGACCTGGTCAACAAGATCGAGCAGTCGATCATCGATACGCTGGCGCACTGGAACATCGGCGGCGAGCGGCTGGAAGGGGCGCCCGGCGTCTACGTGGCCGGCGCCAAGGTCGCCGCCCTTGGCCTGCGCGTGCGCCGGGGCTGCAGCTTCCACGGCCTGGCCTTTAACGTGAACATGGACCTGGAGCCGTATCACCGCATCAATCCTTGTGGCTACAAGGGTTTGGCGGTCACGCAGGTGCTAGACTTGGGCGGTCCGTCGCGCCTGTCGGACGTCGAGGACGCCCTGGTGGAGGAGTTCTGCCGCCAGTTCGGGTTCGACGCTGAACCGGCCGCCCCCATCCTCCCTGAACTACCCGCTCGCGTAGCGGTCTGAGTCTGCCTACATGAGCGACATGTCTACCTCCAAGGTCATCCCGATCAGCGTCGTCGCCGGCGCCCCCGACAAGCAGCTGGGCAACGACAAGATCGGGCTGAACCGCGCCGGTTTCGACACGAACGTGCCGACGCTGCGCAAGCCCAGTTGGATCCGCGTGCGCCTACCGCAGGGCAACGCCGTGCAGCAGTTGAAGGCGCGCCTGCGTGAGAACGCACTGGTGACGGTGTGCGAGGAAGCCTCCTGCCCGAACATCCACGAGTGTTTCAGCAAGGGCACCGCCACCTTCATGATCCTCGGCGAGGTCTGCACGCGTCGCTGCTCGTTCTGCGACGTGGCCCATGGCCGCCCGGCCGCGCCCGATCCGCTCGAACCGGCACGCCTGGCCGAGACCATCCGCGACATGCGCCTGAAGTACGTGGTGATCACCTCGGTGGATCGTGACGACCTGCGCGACGGCGGCGCAGAGCACTTCGCCGCGTGCATCCGCGCGACGCGCCACGCCAGCCCGAACATCAAGATCGAAATCCTCACGCCGGACTTCCGCGGCAAGGGCCGCATGGAACGCGCGCTGGAGGTGCTCAAGGAATTCCCGCCGGACGTGTTCAACCACAACCTCGAAACCGTGCCGCACCTCTATCGCGAAGTGCGTCCGGGTGCCGACTACCAGTGGTCGCTGGACCTGCTCAAGCGCTTCAAGGCGCAGCATCCGGACGTGCCGACCAAGTCCGGCATCATGCTGGGCCTCGGCGAGACGATGGAGCAGGTGCTGGAAACCATGCGCGACCTGCGCGCGCACGACGTGGAAATGATCACCATCGGCCAGTACCTCCAGCCGACGCCGCATCACCACCCCGTGGTCCGCTACTGGACGCCGGACGAGTTCGAGGCGCTGCGCGTAGCCGGCGAAGAGATGGGCTTCCATCACGTCGCCTCCGGTCCGCTGGTGCGATCCTCTTATCACGCCGACCTGCAGGCGCACGCCGCGGGTGTCACCGAGCACGCTTAAAGAGCACGCCCAGAGAGCTCACAGAGAACCTATGAAACTGCGCCCCTCGCTAGCCCTGTTGCTTGCCCTTGCCGTCACCGGTGTCGGTGTACACGCGCAGTCCGCCGCCGATCTCACCGGCGACAACGCACCGCGCAAGTACTCCACGCTGCCGCTCACGGCCACCGTCAATCAGGCACAGGCGGCGCAGCTTTCCGCGCGCTTCCTGACCCGCTTCCATTACGACGCGAAGCCGCTCGACGATGCGATGTCGCAGAAGATCTTCAAGGCGTATGTCGACAGCCTCGACAGCGAGAAGGTCTTTTTCACGCAGGCCGACATGGCCAAGTTCGCGCCGCTGAAGACGCAGTTCGACGACGCCATCTGGAACCAGGACCTCGCCGGTCCGTTCTCGATGTTCAACCTGTACATCACGCGCGCCATCGATCGCATGAACTTCGCGCGTGGCCTGCTGAAGCAGGGCTTCGACTTCAACACGAACGAAAGCTACAACTTCGATCGCAAGAAGGCCGAGTGGCCGAAGGATCAGGCCGAACTCGACACGCTGTGGCGCGAGCGCACCATGAACGACTGGTTGCGCCTCAAGCTTGCGGGCAAGAGCGACGATGAGATCCGCAAGACGCTGGACAAGCGTTACGCCGGCTACATCGATCGCGTGAAGCAGCTCGACGGCGAGGACGCGTTCCAGTCCTTCATGAACGCCTATGCCGAATCCACCGATCCGCACACCGACTACCTCGGTCCTCGTGCGGCGGAAAACTTCGACATCTCGATGAAGCTGTCGCTTGAAGGCATCGGCGCCGTGCTGCAGGCGCGCGACGAATACACCGCCATCCGCGAGATCGTGCCGGCCGGTCCGGCCGCGAAGTCGGGCAAGGTGCACGTTGGCGACCGCATCGTGGCGATCGGTGAAGGCCAGAACGGCGCGATGGTCGACGTCATCGGCTGGCGCCTCGACGACGTGGTCAAGCACATCCGCGGCAAGAAGAACACGACGGTGCGCCTGGAAATCCTCCCGGCTGACGCGGGCGTGGACGGCAAGCACGAGCTCGTCACCCTGGTGCGCCAGAAGGTGAGCATCGAGGAGCAGGCCGCGAAGAAAAAGGTCATCGAGATCAAGGACGCCGGCGTCACGCGCAAGATCGGCGTGATCGACCTGCCGAGCTTCTATTCCGATTTCGGTGCGCGCCGCGAAGGCGACAAGAACTTCAAGAGCGCCACGCGCGATGTTGCCAAGCTGCTTGGCGAGCTGAAGGCCGAGGACGTCGAAGGCGTGGTGATCGACCTGCGCAACAACGGTGGTGGCTCGCTGGCTGAAGCCAACGAACTCACCGGCCTGTTCATCGACCAGGGTCCGGTGGTGCAGGTGCGCGATGCGCGCGGCGAAGTGCAGGTGCAGGGCGATGACGAGCCGGGCATGTCCTGGAGCGGCCCGATGGCCGTGCTGGTGAACCGCGGTTCCGCGTCGGCCTCGGAGATTTTCGCTGCCGCCATCCAGGACTACGGCCGCGGCCTGATCATCGGCCAGCCGACCTTCGGCAAGGGCACGGTGCAGAACCTCGTCGACCTTGACCGCTTCACCCGCAACACCAGCGAGAAGCCGCAGTACGGCGAGCTGAAGATGACCATCCAGGAATTCTTCCGCATCAACGGCGGCTCCACGCAGCTCAAGGGCGTGACGCCGGACATCCAATATCCGAAGAACGGCGACGAGAAGGACTTCGGCGAGTCGACCTACGACAACGCGCTGCCGTGGACGCAGATTCCGCCGGCCGACTACAAGCCGGTGGCGGATCTCAAGGCCTACCTCGGCCAGCTGCAGACCAAGCACGATGCGCGCACGGCCAATTCGCCGTCGTGGAAGCTGATGCTCGACGAGCTGGCGCAGTACAAGAAGATGCGCGACAAGACGACGATCTCGCTCAACTTCGCGCAGCGTCAGAACGAGCGCAAGGAACAGGATGCCCTGCAGGCCGAGTTCCGCGCGCGCCACAAGACCATCGATGGCGATGTGGACGGTTCGGATGATCCGGTGCTGGACGATGGCCTCAACGCCAACGAGCGCAGCCTGAAGTCGGAGCTGAAGCAGGAGAAGGACGCCAAGAAGGCGGCCGATCCGCAGCTCGAAGAGACCGCGCACATCCTGTTCGACGCAGTGGGCCTGATCAAGGGCGACACCAAGCTGGCGGCGGAAGTACTGCCGTACGGCGGTCGCTTTTCCAGCGTGACGGCGACTGCCGCTGCGCCTGAAAAGCCGCACGCGGCTGACGCGCACTGACGATCCGGCGCCTCTCCCGAGCGGGAGGGGCGCCTTCATGACCAGCCTCAGCGGATGACACGTCGACGCGGCGCGTCGCTCATCCGCGTTTGTTCGGCTTGTCGTCACGCTCCTGCCGATGCGCGTGCTCGGCAAGTACCTTCGCCCGGTTGAGCGACTGCAGCCACAGCGCGTGATGCTCCGCGTCGTCCTTGCGCGCCTCGTTCTCGCTGGCGCTGTCGGGAATACGGTTGAACGGAATGCGCATCGGCGCCGCATCGTGGTCGATCGCCGCCTGCATGCTGCCGAAGTACACCTTGTTGTAACCGAACTTCGCGTTGATCCGATCGATCACGGCGTCGACCTTGCGCGTGGTTGCCGGCGACGCGAACAGCGAGCCGGTGCTTTGCGTGCGCTCGATCAGCCGGTGCAGCGTGACGCTCACCGACAGCGGCACGGCGTTGGCTGGACCGGGCAGCACGCGCGCGTTGCGGCGAGGTCCGTCGATCAGGCGGGTGAGCATGCGCAGCAGCTCGCGGCTGTCATCGGTCGGCTCGAAGCTGAGATCGCCTTCCCAGCGATCGTCATGGCCTACGTAGCGGATGCGCACGGCCATCGCGCCGCTCAGCATGTCCAGCTTGCGCAAGCGCATCGCGGCCTTCACCAGCAGCTTGGTCAGCACGGCGCGCGCGCCGGCCGGGTGGCGCAATTCCGGGCCCAGCACATGCGAATGACCGAGCGAGCTGCGCGCGGTCTCTGCCACCGGCAGCCATTTGCCGCGCAGCAGGTCCCACATGCGTTCGCCCTCGATGCTGCCCCACGCATGGCGCAGCAGATGGCGTGGTGCGTCGGTGAGTTGCCTGACGGTGGTGATGCCGTTCGCGATGAGGCGCTGCTCCATCGACGGACCGATGCCGCAGAGGTCGCGCAGTGCGAGATCGTGCAGCACGTGCGGCAGGTCGGCCTGCTCGATTACCGTGAGCCCGTCAGGCTTGCGCATGTCCGAGGCGGTCTTAGCGAGAAAGTCGTTCGGCGCGATGCCGATCGAGCAGCGGATGGCGCCGCCCGGTGCGACGCGCGCTATCTCCCGCTTCACTTGCGCCGCCACCTGTTCAGCAATGCCACGGTCACGCTGCCGCCCCACCAGTTCGCAGGCCATCTCGTCGATCGAGCCGATGCGCGCGATGGGGATGGCGTGGTCGATCGCTTCGATCAGCGTGTTGTGCCACCACACGTAGCGCTCGGGACGCGCCAGCCGGATCTCGATGCCGGGACACAGCCGTCGCGCCTCGCGCACCAGGGTGCCGGTGCCCACGCCGAACGCCTTGGCTTCGTAGCTGGCGGCGATCAGGCAGGTCGTGTCCGCGTCCACCGGCACCACGCCGACGGGACGGCCGCGCAGCGACGGATCCTCGTGCTGTTCCACCGAGGCGAAATAGCTGTTGAAGTCGATGAACAGGCTACGCAGGGTCATGCGGTCTCTCGGCGGCTAGCCGACAGTGATAGCTTGCGCCTGCCTCACGTACGGAGACCGTGACGCAAAGGTTCAAGCAGCGAGGCTGGTCGCTATGCCAAAGCCCAGCGCCATGACCACCGCGACTGCCAGGCATGCGCTGGATGGGCGGATGCGGTGCGCATCGACGCGCGGAATCAGCCGCCACAGGACGACGACGCCGACCACCATGTCGGCGGCCAGTCCGTAGCGCAGCAGCGGCGAGCTCAACAGCGGCGCGTAAGGTGGTTTCGTGTGGCCTTCCTGCATGGCCACGCCGGCGACGATCAGCAGGGAGATCAGGCTCCACACCAGGCAGGCGAGATACGTGCGGTTGAACACCACCGGGCAGCGCTCGATCCATCGCAGCACGCTCCACGCGATGATGGCGATGAACAACGCGCCGATACTGCTGTAGAGCACCCACCAGAGCAGGGCGCTGATCAAGGTGAGAAAAGTGGTCATGCCATATCCAGAAGCAGCGTCGTGACCATCATTCCGGCGTGACCGGAATGATGGTGGTATGCGGGGTTCAAACGCCGATGCGGCGCAGGAATTTATCCATGAGCCAGGCCGGACCCACCAGAAGGTAAGCGAGGTCGGTGAAGAAGCTCGGCCGGCGGCCCTCGATGGCGTGGCCGATGAACTGGCCGATCCACGCCACGATGAACACACCAATGGCGGTGAGCAACAAGTTGTGCGGGCCGAGTTGGCGGTAGGCGAATTCGGTCAGCACGCACAGCAGCACCAGCGCCACGAGCAGCGCCCCACCCAGGCGGTGCGATTGCTTCCAGTACCAGGCAAAGGCCAGCACCAGCGCGGCCACGGCCCAGAAGCCCGGGCGGCCGATCATCGGTGGCACGGGAATCGTCCACATCATCGCGATCGCGCACCACAGGATGAGCGGCACGCAGATCCAGTGCAGCAGGCGGTTGGTGGGGTTCTGATGGTCGGCGCTGTAACTGTCGAGCCAATGCGTGATGCCTTGCGTGGTCTCTGGCGTTTGCATCGGTGCGCGCTGCTCCGGAATAAAGGTTGAGAGCCGACGCATGGGGCGTGATCAAGGCGAAGGCCCGACTCGCTGCGGCGTCGAATGTCTGCTTCGGACGATGGCGCCGAACAAGGCGATCAGCGCGTGCTGGCGACCATACCGCATAGGCCGTACCGATGGGATACGGCCGTGCATCGCGCGACGGCACCACGGCCGCCGCATTGCCAGGGACCTTGGGCTGCGGCGGGTGGGCCCACGATGAACCCGGCGGCCGGCGAAAGCCGCCGCTGTGCCGTCAGTCCAGCTTGATGTCGGCCAGGCGCTGCAGCGCTTCGGCGTACTTTGCCGAAGTGGCGGCGATGACGTTGGCAGGCACGCTCGGCCCGGGCGCTTTCTTGTTCCAGTCCAGCGTTTCCAGGTAATCGCGCACGAACTGCTTGTCGTAGCTCGGCGGGCTGATGCCGACCTGATACGAATCGGCCGGCCAGAAACGCGAGGAGTCGGGCGTCAGCATCTCGTCCATCACGTAGAGCTTGCCGGTCTCGTCGGTGCCGAATTCGAACTTGGTGTCGGCGATGATGATGCCGCGCTCGGCGGCGTATGCGGCAGCCCACTTGTAGATCGACAGCGTCGCTTCGCGCACCTGTTCGGCGAGGTCGGCGCCCACGGCTGCCACCACGGCATTGAAGCTCACGTTCTCGTCGTGATCGCCCACGGCGGCCTTGGTCGACGGCGTGAAGATCGGCTCCGGCAACTGCTGCGCCTGCTTGAGGCCTGCCGGCAGCTTGATGCCGCACAGCGAACCGGTGGCCTGGTAGTCCTTCCAGCCCGAACCGATGATGTAGCCGCGCGCGATCGCTTCCACCGGCACGGGCTTCAGGCGACGCGTGACCACGGCGCGCTTCTCGTAGAGCTTCAGGTCGGTGCCGGCGGGCAGCACGTCGGCCAGCGGCACGTCGAGCAGATGGTTGGGCACCAGGTGCGCGGTCTTGCCGAACCAGAAGTTGGAGATCTGCGTGAGCATCTCGCCCTTGCCCGGGATCGGATCGGGCAGCACCACGTCGAACGCGGACAGGCGGTCGCTGGCGACGATCAGCAGGCGGCTTTCCGGCAGCGCGTAGACGTCGCGCACCTTGCCGCGGTGGATGAGTTCCAGGCCCGGCAGGTTCGATTGCAGCAGGGTGGTCGGCACGTTCGTTCGCTCCTGGCTGGCCGCCTGGCGCGCCAGGACGGGAAAACGATGACTGGAGCCCTGCGGCAGGGCCCGCGAAGCCGTCCATTGTAGCGGGTGAGGCACCGGCGGGACGCATCGCGATGCTCCGTCCGGGCCGGCGGCGCTTGCGGTGGCTGCTAGAATCGGCGCTTTTTGAGCCAGGCTCTTCCTGATGGTCCTGCCGCCCCGCATCGATGCCGCACCACACATGGGCAAACGCCGCGCGTGGGCGTCGCCGTTGCTCGCGGCCGGACTCATGGCCGCGCTGCCCTTGCACGCGGCGGCGCCGGCCAAGCCCGCGCGACTGGGCCTGTGTGCGGCGTGTCATGGCGAAACCGGCATGGCGCAGATCCCCGGCGCGCCGAATCTGGCCGGCCAGAAGCTCGATTACCTGCGCGAAGCGCTCAAGCAATACCGCGATGGCCGCCGCAACGTGCCCTTGATGCGCGCGGCAATCGGCCCGATGAGTGACGCCGACCTCGATGAACTCGCGCGCTGGTACAGCGCGCAGATGCCTCACGCTCAAGGCAACCCATGACATTTACCTGGACTCTCTGGCTCGCCCTGTTCGGGCTGATCTTCGGTCACGGCCTGCCAGGTGCGGTGGTCGGCGGCATCACCGGCTTCATCATCGACAGCCTGCGCAAGGGCCAGCGCGCCCGGGTCACGCCCGAGGCCGGCGGCTACATCAGCCCGCTGTTCAACGTGCTGGGTGCGGTGGCCAAGTCCGACGGCCGCGTATCCGAGGCCGAGATCGCCGTGGCCGAGCGCGTGATGCAGCGCATGGGCCTGGAGCACGAGCAGCGCAAGCAGGCCATCATCGCGTTCAACCAGGGCAAGCAGCCCGAGTTCAACGTGACCCTGGCGATCGAGGAACTGCGGCGTTGGGTGGGCCTGCGTCGTGACCACGCCTTCCCCGTGCTCGACGTGGTGATCGAGACCGTGCTGGCCGAAGGCAACCCGCCGCCGGAGAAGATGGCCATCCTGCGCCAGCTCGCTTTTGCGCTGCGCGTGAGCGACATGGAGCTGATGGCGCTGATGGCGATGAAGGGTTACGCCTGGAACGCCACGGGTTATTCGCGCGGCCAAGGCCCGTACGGCGGCAATGGCGGCTATGTGCCGCCCCAGCGCAATACGCAGGGACCGGACCCGTACACCGTGCTTGGCATCTCGCGCAGCGTGGACGACCGCGCCGTGAAGCGCGCATACCGCAAGCTGATTTCCGAGCACCATCCGGATCGCCTGGGCGACCTGCCCGAGGCGATGCGCAAGCAGGCGGAATCGCGCGCCAGCGAGATCAATGCGGCCTACGAGCGCATCAAGGCCGAGCGCGGCTTCAAGTAAACCCGGCGACGACATGTGGGAGCGCACCCTGTGCGCGACTGCAGCCGCCACGTAACCCCAGGTCGCGCACAGGGTGCGCTCCCACAGGAACGACCGACATGAGCAAGCAATCCAACGTCATCGCCCCGTCCATCCTCTCCGCCGACTTCGCGCGGCTCGGCGAGGACACCGCCAAGGCGCTGGTCGCCGGCGCGGACTGGGTGCACTTCGACGTGATGGACAACCACTACGTGCCCAACCTCACCATGGGCCCGATGGTGCTCAAGGCGCTGCGCGACTACGGCATCACTGCGCCGATCGACGTGCACCTGATGGTGAAGCCGGTGGATCGCATCGTGCCGGATTTCGCCAAGGCGGGCGCGACCGTGATCAGCTTCCATCCGGAAGCCAGCGAGCACATCGACCGCACCATCGGCCTGATCAAGGATTCGGGCTGCCAGGCCGGCCTGGTGTTTAACCCGGCCACGCCGCTGAGCTACCTCGACTACGTGATGGACAAGCTGGACCTGATCCTGCTGATGTCGGTGAACCCGGGCTTCGGCGGGCAGAAGTTCATACCCACCGCGCTGGACAAGCTGCGCCAGGTGCGTCGCCGCATCGATGAAAGCGGCCGCGCGATCCGCCTTGAGATCGATGGCGGCGTCACGGCCAACAACATCGGGGAGATCGGTGCGGCGGGCGCCGATACCTTCGTGGCCGGATCGGCCATCTTCAACGCGCCGGACTACAAGACCGTCATCGCCGCGATGCACGAGCAGCTGGCCGCCGTCTCGGCCTGAAGGCGGTAGGGGAGCCCCATAAGAAGATCCCGGCGCATCCGCGCCGGGACAAGTTCGTCGGAACGACGTGTGAGGAGACCACACGGCGGCCGGGGATCCACGGCAAGAATCCACGACCGCCGACTTTTGGGACCGGGATCCTGCGGTTTGGTTCCCCCGGGCACGCTTATCCGGCTGAAATCCTAAGTCTTTGTTCAGATGAAAAAATCCCCGCCATAGGCGGGGGGAACGTAACCCGGAGAGCGGGAGCGAAGCTCAAAGGGGCTGCCAATAATCGGGATCGGGCTCATCAGCCCCGGCGGCCAGCGCGCTTCCATGCGCACAGGCCGCCTCCATGCTTTCCACGGCAGGTGACAGGAAAGGGTCGTTCAGTTCGATATCGCCGTTCATGACGGACCTCCTCAATGCAGGCTCATGACCAGGCCGAGCAGGAGCGCGCCCAGGGCCAGCACCACGCGCAGCGGCTCGAAACCGTGCAGTTCGGCGTTGGGATCGACGGGCGGTTGGCCATTGGGGCGCATGTTTCGGGACTCCTGCGAAGACGGCCTCATTGCGCTCCCGCGCCGGGCATGCGACGGGACCCGAATATGGCAAAACGCGGGCAAGATCGGCCGCGGGTGTGGCAGGCCATGCCTTCTGTGTCGTGGGTCACGCCGGTCGCCCGTGTCCATGCACTGCGCGGGCGGGTCCGAAGGACTGTGGCGTGGCGCCGACGGCGAATGGCGAAATCAGGGCAGCCTGCGTTCATGGCTTGCGCGCTTGCCACGCAGCCTTCACGCTGCGCGCCATCGCCATTTGGGAGTGAGCCATGGGCCGCAGCATTGCTATCGTCGAAGACGAGCCGCTGATTCGTGCCAACTATGTCGAGGCGTTGACCCGCTTCGGTTACGAGACGCGCGGCTATGGCTCGCGGCAGGAGGCCTCCAACGCCTTCGCCATGCGGCTGCCGGAGCTCGTCATCATCGATATCGGCCTGGGCGATGAGCCGGAAGGCGGCTTCGACCTGTGCCGCGAGCTGCGCGCCAAGTCGGCCACCCTGCCGATCATCTTCCTCACCGCGCGCGATTCCGATTTCGACGTGATCTCCGGCCTGCGCCTGGGCGCCGACGATTACCTCAGCAAGGACACCAGCCTGCACCAGCTGGCCGCGCGCATCGCGGCGCTGTTCCGTCGCATCGAATCGCTGAAGGTACCGGCGTCCAGCGAGACGGTGATCGAGCATGGTCCGCTCAAGCTCGAATCCGAGCGCATGCGCATCACCTGGAACAACGAGGAGATCCCGCTGACGGTCACCGAGTTCTGGATGGTGCACACGCTGGTGCGTTTCCCCGGCCACGTGAAGAACCGCGATCAGCTGATGCGCGAAGCGGAACTGGTGGTGGACGACGCCACCATCACCTCGCACATCAAGCGCATCCGCAAGAAGTTCATCGCGGTGGCGCCGGAGTTCGACGCCATCGAGACGGTGCATGGCGTGGGTTATCGGTGGAAGCCTTGATGAAGCGCCTGCTTTGTCTGTGTCTACTTTTTTTGTTGCTGTGTCTGGAGCGAATGCTGCCGAGAACGACAAGGGCCGCGGCGTGATGGTTTACGGCAAGGCGGATCGTGATGTTCCCGGTTGGGCGATCCTTGCCGACCTTCCGGATGGGTGGACCGGTGACTGCTGTATGTATGCCAAGGCCATCGGCGTGAACCTTGTACTTTACAAGGGTGAATGGACTGGTGAGCCAGAGCGTGTAATGGTGCTCAATGTTTGGCCTTCCAAACTCTCTTCGCTTGAAGCTGAGATGCAGGACGATCGACACCATTATCTGGAGCGCGACGCTAAGGCCAAGGTTGGCGCGCTCGTGTTCGACAATAAATCCATGGCATGTCGTGGCGTACTGTACGAAGGTACCGATCACAAGGATGATGCCGTCGCCTTTTGCGATCCCGGCCTCTCGACCGGGGTCCGTTTGAGCTGGTCGATGACATTGGCTCATGACGATCCGCAGAAGTCGCAGCTGCTGGACTTGTTTAGTCTCGTGGTTGGCCAGTCCAAGTACCTGAAATACAAAGACGGGGCGAAGGACAAAAACGGCAACGCCAAGACCAGGCACTGAGCTCCGTGTCCTCTCTGGTCTTCCGCTGGCTCGGGGCAACGTCGCTGTCGCGCTCGAAAAGCTTTGGATTCCAGCCCGTGTGGGTATGACGACTTTTAGCCGTTTGCCCTATATCGTTCCGGCATGACCCTGCGCCGCAAACTGCTGCTCGTCGCCCTGTGCACGCTGGCCTTGCCGGTGGCCGGGTGGCTGTACGTGCGCCAGATGGAAACCTTGCTGCGCGAAGGCCAGGCGCAGGCGCTCACGGCATCGGCGCGGGCGATGGCGCGCAGCCTGGTCGTCACGGATGCGCCGCTGCCGCCGGCGGGGCCGGACTGGTACGTGCAGCAGACAGTCAATCCGATCACGATCGACGGCTATGGCGACGACTGGGCGCCGTTGACGCCGTGGAGCCAGCCGCTGGATCGTCGCGGCAAGTTGCTGCTCGCCGAAGATGCGGATTGGCTGTACCTGTACGCCGAAGTGCGCAGCGCGCTGCGCACGCGCGCGGATGCGGAGGATCCTGGCGCGTTGCGTGCCGATCATCTGGTGCTGAGCCTGGGCAGGGCGGGCGAGTCGCGTCGCTACCTGCTGGCCAGTGCGGCGCCGGGCATGGTCACTGCACGGCCGCTCGACCCGGCCGTCGATGGCTTGCCGGCGCAGCTCACCGCGCAGTGGCAGGAAGACGGCAGCGGATATCGCGTGGAACTGCGCGTGCCGCGCAGTCTCGGCGTGGATTCGCTGGGCCTGTCGATCTACGACGCGAACGCGGGCGGTGATCCGCAAGCCGTGGAGAGCCGGCCGCTGGTGGCGTACTCGCCCACGTTGTCTTACGAACTGGGCCAGCTGGCGCTCGATGGCGTGCAGGCACGGGTGCTGGCGCCGGCGGGTTGGGTGCTGGCGCAGACGGGACATCTGGCTGCGCCTGCCACCGCGCCCAGCGAGCAACCGGGCTGGTTCGCCGCGTTGATCTATCGCTCGCTGCTGGCGAACCAGGTGGAAGAAGCGGAGCTGTGGACCCAGGACGTGCCGCGCCTGGACGTGGCGCAGGTACGCGACGCCAGCAAGGGACAGCCGGCGACGCTGTGGCGGCAGGGCGAGGCGCGCGGCAGCGTGGTGCTTGCGGCGGCGGTGCCGATCGAGCGCGACGGCCAGGTGCGCGGCGTGCTGCTGCTGGAGCAGGCCAGTCGCGCGGTGCCGCTGCTTGCCAATCGCGCCTTGCTGGGGCTGTTGCTCACGAGTTTCGGCGTGCTGCTGGTGGCGGGTGCGATCCTGCTGGTCTTCGCCACGCGCCTGAGCATTCGCCTGGGCCGCCTGCGCGATGCGGCCGAGCGCGCGCAGTTGAACGATGGACGTCTGGACGGCCCATTCCCGATGACAAGCGCCGAGGACGAGATCGGCGACCTCGCGCGCAGCTTCGAGCGGCTGTTCGAGGTGGTGGGCGGCTATACCGATTATCTGCGCACGCTCGCCTCCAAGCTCTCGCACGAACTGAACACGCCGCTGGCGATCGTGAAGTCCTCGCTGGACAACCTGGAGCATGCGCTGCAGGCCGAGCACGCCATGCCGCCCGATGCGCAGCCCTACATGCTGCGCGCGCGTGACGGCGTGGCGCGGCTCGGTGCGCTGGTGCGCGCGATGAGCGAAGCGAGCCGCATGGAGCGCGCCATCGCGGCAGCCGAGCCGGAAGATGTGGATCTGGTGGCCGTGGTGCGCGGTTGCAGCGAAGCGTATCGACCGCTCGCCGGCACGAGGCGGCTCGATACCGTGCTCCCGAGTGAGCCGATGATGATGCACTGTGCTCCTGAGCTGATCGCGCAGGCGCTCGACAAGCTGTTCGACAACGCCTTGTCGTTCACGCCGGACAGCGGCTGGCTGCGGCTGACCCTGCGTGAGGCCGACCATGGCGCCGAGATCGAACTGGCCAACCAGGGCCCGCCGTTGCCGGCTGCGATGCAGGGGCGTCTGTTCGATTCATTGGTGAGCCTGCGCGACAAGGCGACCCCGGGCGATGCGCCGCATCTTGGCCTGGGCCTTTACGTGGTGCGCCTGGTGGCGGAACGTCACGGCGGCGTGGCGATGGCGAGAAACCTGGACGACGGCAGCGGCGTGGCGTTTACGCTGCAGTTGCATGGGATGCCGCGTCAGAGGTTGTGAGCCACGAGCTTCGATCCCTTTGTGGGAGCGCACCCTGTGCGCGACGGGTCTGCCTAGTAAAATCCACTGAGGCGAGCCGACAGTCCGCGGTCACGCACAGGGTGCGCTCCCACAGGTTGAGGTGGCATCGCGCGATTACTTGATTTCGCCCAAGGTCCAGCCGCCGCCGCCCGGCATCACTGCAAACTGCTTCACCGTGGTGGCTGCGCAATCGCCGGGCTTTTCCGTGCATTGCGACAGCGTCACGCTCAGATGCTGGTCGTCGATCAGGTCGAAGTCGGCAAGCCGGGTGTTGGCGAGGCTGGCGGCCTTGTCCAGAGCGGGGCCGAGGAATACGCCGTGGCGGAACACGTAGAGCTGCAGGGCGCTGGGCTGGCAGTCGTCGCTGACCGATACCGCGGCCTCGGCGACGTAAGTGTCGCCCTTGCGCTGTGCGCGGCCGGTAAGCACGCGTTCGCCGGTCAGCAGGAAGCGGTCTTCGTCGTTCTGTGGCGCCGGTGCCTTCGCCTTGCATTGCGCAGGCGCATCCGCGCTGGATGCGTCGTCGGACGGGAGCGGCTTCAGCGGTCGTGGCACGTAGGCTTCGACGACCGGGGCGGAGGCGGGGTGATGCATCCACAGGAACAGCGCGGCACCACCCAGCACCAGCGCGGCGACGGCGAACGCGCGGCCGCGCAGCAGGGGGCGGCGATACAGGTAGATCAGGACACCCAGCGCCAGCAGCACGGCGACAGGCGACAGCGGGCGATACATCAGCGCCAGCAGGCCGAACAGTGCAGCCACCACCGCGGCGGTGGAGAGCGGTGCTTTGGCCGGGGCCGGTGTCGATGATGGCGGTGGCGGCGTGCTTGCCACTGGAGGCAGCGGAGGCGGCTCAAGCGCGATGGGGATCGGCGGCGGCTCGTGATCGGCGGCCGCTTCAGCCGCGACATCCTCGGGGGCGGGCTCCGGGAGCGGCGGCATGGCTGATGGCGCATGCGCCCAGTCGAACCAGGTCTGGCCACCGTCGTGGCACCACTGGTCGCCTGCGTGGGCATAACGCGGCAGGGCGTCCTCTGGCAGCGGGCCGCGAATCCGGCTGTCCCGGCGCAGCCAGGCGAGGCGATGGCTGTCGGGCAGCACGTCCGCTTCCACGCCCATCGCGCGCAGCTGCGCGGCCTGTGCCTCAGCGGTGGCGGCGTCGAGGCCGCGGCGGATGATCAGCGGCGCCCGTTCGAACACGCGCTCGCGGAAGCCGCCCATTTCCATGCCAAAGGCGGCCGCCAGTCGGGCGTGGACCGTGGCCGCGTCCTGCCCGTCGAGCAGGCGGCCAGAAAGGATCAGACAGCAGTGGTCCATACCCGGTGATTCCCCTGCGAGCGCTGCTTCGTGCGCCGATAGGGCAAGGTTAGGCCCGCAATAGGGCGCGAACAAGCCGTACATGGATTTCGGTTCGTTGCACGGCACCCCTACAATGGCCGTTCAAGCTCGCCCCACTGGATACCCCCACGTGATTTCCCGCGACGAATTCGACGCACTGGCTGCGCAGGGCCATACCCGCATCCCGCTGGTGCGCGAGGTGTTCTCCGACCTCGACACGCCGCTTTCGGTGTACCTGAAGCTGGCCGACGGCCCGTATACCTTCCTGTTCGAATCGGTCGAGGGCGGCGCCACCTGGGGACGCTATTCGATCATTGGCCTGCCGGCGAAACGCGTATACCGCCTGCGCGGGCATGAGCTGGAAGTGGAGGACGCCGGCGAAGTGACCGAGCGCCGCCACGTCGCCGATCCGCTCGGCGAGATCGAGGTGCTGCGCAAGCAGTACGACGTGCCGCGCCTGCCGCAGCTGCCGGCGTTCAGCGGCGGCCTGGTGGGTTACTTCGGTTTCGAGACCATCGGCTACATCGAGCCGCGCCTCGCGAAGTGGGATCGCGCGGACGAGCTTGGCACGCCCGACGTGCTGCTGATGCTGGCCGAGGAAGTCGCCGTATTCGACAACCTCAAGGGCCGCTTGTACCTGATCGTGCATGCCGATCCGTCGCAGCCGCACGCCTACGCCGAAGCGCAGCGCCGGCTCGACGCGCTGGTCTACCGCCTGCGCCAGAGCGGCGTGTCGTATCCGCAGCTCAACCAGAGCACCGCGCTGGACGAAAGCGACTTCAAGTCCTCCTTCACCAAGGAGGAATTTGAGGCGATGGTGGAGCGCGCGAAGGAATACATCCGTGCCGGCGATATTTTCCAGGTGGTGCCGTCGCAGCGCCTGAGCGTGGGTTTCAACGCGCGGCCGGTGGACGTGTACCGCGCGCTGCGTGCGTTGAACCCGTCGCCATACATGTACTTCGTCGATCTGGGCCATACGCAGATCGTCGGTTCTTCGCCGGAAATCCTGGCGCGCCTGAAGGATGGCAAGGTGGTGGTGCGCCCGCTCGCCGGCACGCGCAAGCGCGGTGCCACCGAGGAGGAGGACCAGGCGCTGGAGGCGGAACTGCTGGCCGACCCGAAGGAGCGCGCCGAGCACGTGATGCTGATCGATCTCGGTCGCAACGATATCGGCCGCATCAGCGAGACCGGCAGCGTCGAGGTCAGCGAATCCTTCGTGGTCGAGCGCTATTCGCACGTGATGCACATCGTCTCGCAGGTGCAGGGCGACGTACGCCCCGATGTCGGCTACATGGACGTGCTCAAGGCCACCTTTCCGGCGGGCACGCTCAGCGGCGCGCCGAAGATCCGGGCGCTGGAAATCATCCAGGAACTCGAGCCCTACAAGCGCAACATCTACGCCGGCGCGATCGGCTGGATCGGCTGGTGGGGCGATGCGGATACCGCCATCGCGATCCGCACGGCGGTGATCCAGGATGGACGTCTGCACGTCCAGGCCGGCGCAGGCATCGTGTACGACTCCGATCCCGCATCCGAATGGGAAGAGACGATGAACAAGGGCCGCGCGCTGTTCCGCGCCGTGGCCCAAGCTGCCAAGGGGCTTTGAGCATGCGCATGATCCGTCGAGGTGCGGCTGCCGCCTGCGCGATCGGGCTGGGCGGCAGCCTGCTGGTATCGCCCGCGCCTGCCCGCGCGCCGGACGCGCCATGGCGCGATGACGCCACGTCGCGCGTCGAAGTGCTGGCGCTGCTGCAGACGCTCAACGCCGACCTGTTGAGCCACCCCAGCGCCACGCTGACGCTCGAGCGCTGGTGCGGCGCGCATCACCTCGCACCCGAAGCCAAGGTGGTGGCCGAGCGCGTGCGCGGTGAAGACAAGCCGCTGCCCGAGGAGGCGCGCAAGCAGCTCGCCATCGGCCCGGACGAACCGGTGCGCTATCGTCGCGTGCAGCTCGCCTGCGGCGAGCACGTGCTCTCCGAGGCGGACAACTGGTACGTGCCCTCGCGCCTCACCGATGCCATGAACCACGAGCTGGACACCACCGACACGCCGTTCGGCAAGGTGGTACAGCCGCTGCATTTCCGTCGGCAGACGCTGTCGGCCGAACTGCTGTGGTCGCCACTGCCACAGGGTTGGGAAAGCGGTGCACCCGTGCCGGCATCGAAGGGCGGGGCCCTGGAGATTCCTCACCACGTGCTGCAGCACCGGGCAGTGCTGTTCGATCAGGACAACCGGCCCTTCAGCCTGGTGGTCGAGAGCTACACGTCGCAAGTGCTCGACTTCGCGCCCGTCCGGCTTGAGCCGTAATCCGGCAAGCTCGTGCCGCACCAGGCAGGCGCGGTTGGCGACCATCGGTCCCAGCCGTCCTTCGTTTTTCGGAAACGTCTGATGTTGCTGCCAGAGGGCGACACATAGCCTTGTAGGAAATCCCGGACCACGGCATTTCCCATGAGCATCCAACCCGTCGAATACGTCCTCGCGCGCCAACATGGCGTGTGGTCCGTGCTGCGCGATGGCAGGCCCACGGGTTGCCGTTCGTTGCTGCTCGATGCCGTGGAGTTCGCCACGCACCTCGCCGAACGGGAAGCGTCGCGGAATCCGCGTGGCACGCGTGTAGTCGTGGATCAGCCCAGTTTGTTGGTGCTGCCCAGCCTGATCGCTTACGGCTGAAGGAATCGCTGCCCGATCGCCAGCGCCGTGTGATACGGCTCCGGATCATTGCGATTGGTCAGCATCACCACGGTGAGGTGCTGCTTCGGCCAGCGGATGATCACGTTGCGGAAGCCCATGGTTTCGCCCGAGTGCCAGCGCACGTCGCCGTGGATACGCCAGCCGAAGCCATAGCTGTCGACGTCCTCCTCACCGGTCACCTTGTTCTGCGCGCTGAAGGCGGCGTTGCGTGAGGCATCGGACAGCAGGCGATGGTCGTACAGCGCGGCGTCCCACTTGGCCATGTCATCGATGGAGGAATAGATGCCGCCATCGCCGCGCGTGGCGCTGGTGGGGCTCTGGTCGGTGCGTGTCCAGTGGCCGTTCTCTTCGCTGTAGCCGTAGGCGCGATGCGGCACGTCCGGGCCGCCGCGCTGATAGAGCAGCGTATGCGTCATGCCGAGCGGCTGGAAAATG
This sequence comes from Dyella jiangningensis, assembly GCA_000632805.1. Classification (GTDB taxonomy): domain Bacteria; phylum Pseudomonadota; class Gammaproteobacteria; order Xanthomonadales; family Rhodanobacteraceae; genus Dyella; species Dyella jiangningensis. Next base: position 4,993,471 of record CP007444.1, read on the forward strand.
TTCTGGCGCAGGAAATCCGGCAGCGCCTGGCCCGAGGCACGCTCGATGATCAGGCCCAGCAGCACGTAGCCACCATTGCTGTAGCGGTACGACGTGCCGGGCGGGAAGTAGCTGCGCGGTTCGGCGGCGAGCAGCTTCAACACGCCGGCGTCGCTGATCTGATCGGTGGCATCGGCCGGCATCAGGTCTTCGTAGTCGATCAGGCCACCGCTGTGATCCAGCAGCTGGCGGATGGTGATGGCGTCGTGGGCGGCGTTGAGTTCGGGCAGCCAACGGCGCACACGATCGTCGAGCGAGAGTTTGCCGCGATCCGACAGCAGCAGGATGCCCGCGGCGGTGAACTGCTTGGTCACCGAAGCCAACCGATAGTTCGTCTCAGGCGTGGCGGCCTCATGCGATTCGAGAACGGCCAAGCCGTAGCTCTTGCGCAGCACGGCCTTGCCGTCCTTGATCACCAGCAGCGAGGCACTGGGCACGTCGCCCTGGTAGGCCTTCATCATCGCGTCGACATCGGCGGTGTCGGGCGACGCGGCATGGCTGGTCGCACACAACAGCAGGGAAAACAGCAAGGCAAACGTGCGCATCGGTACGACCCTTGTCATCGAAAGTGGGCGATCACTGCACCGGCACGTCGTAGATCGTGTCCGGCGTGGGCTCGGGCGTCAGGGTGTAATGCCACCATTCCATGGCGTAGTTGCGAAAGCCCTGGCGTTCCATCGCGGCACGCAGTACCTCGCGGTTGGCATGTTGCGCCGGCGTGGCTTGCGGCGATTCGGTGTTCGCCAGCGTGCCGAAATAGTCGAACGACGTGCCCATGTCCAAGGGCTTGCAATGGGCGTCGGCCGCATCGCATTGCATCATCGTGAGGTCGATGGTGGCGCCGCGGCTGTGGCCCGACACGGGGGCGATGTAGTCGCCAAGCAGCGCACCCTTGTCCAGGGTGGGATAGTGCGCGGGCTTGGTGCGCTGGTCGGAAAGATCACCCGCCCATCGCACGAAATGCGCCACGGCACGCGCAGGGCGATAGCAGTCGAAGATCTGCAGGCGCTGGTGCTGCGTGTGCAGGTCCCGCTCCACGCGTGCCAGCGCCTCGGCGGCGGGTTTGAGCAGGAAGCATTTGGGCGCGAGATAGCCGTCCACCGGCGTGCCGACGAAGTTGTCGCTGCCGGCGTACTTGATGTCCTCGGCGATGTCGGGAGCGAGCTTGCGGATATCGACCAACCCGGCCTGCTCGGCGGTTTTCGCGGCGGATAGCGTCGGCGTGCCGTCGGCGAACGCATGCGTGCCGAACAGTAGCGCCGCGAAGAAGAGGGCAGGTCGAAAGGCGTTATTCACAGCCATGCTCCCGATGGAAGGCGAGATCCTCGAAGTCGTTGCTGAAATCGGCTTTCGGGTCGACCTTGCTCATGTGCATCGCCTCGCCCGGCTGCTTGGGGAAATCCATCCATGCATCGACTTCACCCTTGTCCCAGTGCACGAGGTAGCGTTGGCCTGCACGCATCACCGTACCTACCAGGCGAGGCGATTTGGTCGAGGTGAAGCGCACGGCGCCATCTCGCGGGCACAACTTGATCGTGCCGAACCACGGATCGCGCCACTGGCCCAGCTGCGTTGCGAGGTCCTTGACGGTTGCGGGCCGCGAGACCGGCCCAGGCGTCTTGTGCTCGGGTGCGGACGCGTCGGCATCGAGCTGGTCGGCGTACCAGTTCGCATCGTGCGTATCCGCGGGCGCGGTGAAGTGCTTGGTCAGCGTTTCGATGAGCACGGTACGCGCATCCTCCGCTTCGCTGTTGATCAGCACCACGAAGCCCGACTGCCGGTTGGGCAACAGCACCATCGCCGAATACATGCCCGAGAGCGTGCCCGTGTGCGACACGGTGAACTGTCCATCGACGTCGGCAAGACGCCAGCCGTAACCGTAGGCATAAAACCGGGTGCCATCCCAATCGCGGCGATGCTTCGAGATCGGCATTGGCGTGTACGGCGTCCACACGATCTGCCGTTGCGCCGGTGTCAACCAGGCGAGTTGCGCGGGTGTGGGCACCAGCCAGTTGCGGGCCCACGTCAGCATGTCGTCGAGGCTGCAGCGCACGCCGCCTGCCGCCGCGGAGGTGATGTCGGGCACGTTCGCGTCGTCTGCGTTGACGACCACGTTGTGCCCGTTCTCGTACGCATGCGGTTGCGCGACATTGCCTACGGCGTCGCGGCTCCACCCGCCGATCTGGCAGCGCGAAAGGCCGAGAGGTTCGAACACCTCGCGCCGCAGCAGCTTGTCGTAACTGTCTTGCCCCGCCGCTGCGGCCACTTCGCCCGCGATCACATAGAGCAGGTTGTCGTACGCATAACCCGCGCGGAAGCTGTAGGCCGGCTTGAGATAGGCGAGCCCGTGCAGGATGTCCTTCCGCGTGAACGCGTTGGGTTCCGGCCACAACATCAGGTCGCCCGCACCTTCGCGTAGACCGCTGCGATGCGTCAGCAGGTCGCCTACCTGCATGTGCTCGGTGACCCAGGGGTCGTTCATGCGGAAGTCGGGCAGGTATTTGCGCACCGGATCATCCCAATGCAGCTTTCCCTCCTGCACGAGGCGCGCAAGCAGGGTGCTGGTCATCGCCTTGCTGTTGGAGGCGATCTTGAACAGCGTGTTTTCGTCGATGGCTTCGCCGGTACCCGCGCGACGCTCACCTTTCGTGCGCGTATAGACGACCTCGCCGTGGTCGATCACGCCGACTGCCACGCCTGCGAGGTGATAACGCGCCGCCACCGTATCGACGATGGCGTCGAGCTTGGGGTCCGGCCGGGCGGCGAGTGCTGATGTGGCGAGCGTCGCACCCAGCATCGCGGCGGCGACGCGCCGAGCGCGTCCCCGTCGCGCCGCCGTGCAGTCAGTGCTTTGCATGGTTTGCAGCAGCGTGCTGTTCCACCTCGCCCCACACGCGCAGCAGATTGCCGCCCCAGATCTTGGCGATATCCTGGTCGCTGAAGCCGGCGCGTCGCAAAGCGGCGGTGAGATTGCGCGTCTGAGTCGCATCGTTCCAGCCGGCAAGGCCGCCGCCGCCGTCGAAATCCGAAGCAACGCCCACGTGGTCGATGCCGGCGACGTCGACGATGTGCTTGACGTGCTTGACGTAGTCATCGACGGTCGGCGGCGGAAGCGCGGCATCGATGCGCCTCATGCCTTCGATGTAGGCGGGCAGGTATTCGTGTTTCTCGCTGTCGAATTCCTTGTCGCCGGCCTGCTTGGCGACCTGCGCCTGCAGCGCTTTCTGCGCGAGCTGGCGGGCGGGATCGAGCCGGATGAAATCCTGCACGCCGACCACCTGGATCACGCCGCCCTTGGCAGCAATGGCGCGCAGCAGTTCATCGGAAAGATTGCGCGGATGGTTGTCGAGCGCGCGTGCCGCGGAATGCGAGGCGATGACGGGTGCGGTGGACAGCGCCAGTACGTCGCGCACGCACTGATCGGACGAGTGCGAGACATCGACCATGATGCCCAGCTCGTTGTCACGCTTGACCACGGCGCGTCCGAAATCGGTGAGGCCATATTCGGGCAGCGGCGTGTCGCCCAGGCTCGCCTCGGGCGTCGAACTGGTGCACAGGTCGTTGTTGCCCATGTGCGCCAGGCCCATGTAGCGCGCGCCGCGCTTGTACGCCGCGTCGAGGTTCTTGATGTCATGTCCCAGCGAATAGCCGTTCTCGACGCCGATCATGGCCGACAGCTTGCCGGCCGCCTTGTTGGCGCGCACCTGCGCCGGCGACGTGGCCAGCGCAATGCGGTCGGGATAGGTGTGCACCATCAGGTCGATGGCATCGTACTTCTGCTTCGCCTGTTCCATCGCATGCTTGTAGCCATCAGGCGTCAGCGGGCCCTGCTCGACGTAGACGATGAAGAACACCGCGTCGAGCCCGCCGCGCTTCATCTTGTCCAGGTCCACTTGCAATGGCGTTTGCTTGCCGACGTCGAAGCGCGGGTCATGCATCAGGCCGAACGGAATGTCCACATGGGTGTCGAGCGTGATCGGCGGATCCTGCTGTGCGGCGGCTGCGGTGCCGCCAAGAGCGAGTGCCAGGACGATTGCGCTGCCAAGGATGTTCATGCCTTTCATGCCGTCTCCCAATGTCGGGCCGGCTGCTCGCCGGCGATCATGTCTTCGAAACTCTGGCGTTGTCGCACCACGGCGTAGCGGCCCCGGTCGAGCAGCACTTCGGCCGCGAGAGGGCGCGAGTTGTACGTGGAGGACATGGACGCGCCGTAAGCGCCGGTGGTGCGGATCATCAGCAGGTCGCCGGCCGCGCATTCGGGCATGGCGCGAGCGCGGGCGAAGGTGTCGCCGGTTTCGCAGACGGGACCTACGATGTCGTATTCGGTCATCGCTCGCGTTTCCCCATGCACGGGCACGATGTCATGCCAGGCATCGTACAGGCTCGGCCGCTGCAAGTCGTTCATCGCTGCATCGAGCACCAAAAACTTGCGATGTTCACCGTGCTTGATGCGGATGACGCGCGTGAGCAGCACGCCGGCATCGGCAACCAGATAGCGGCCGGGTTCGAACAGCAGGCGGCCGTGGAAACCTTCGAGCGCAGTGCGCACCACCGCCACGTAGGCAGCGGCGTCAATCGGATGATCGTGTCCTTCGCGATAGCGCACGCCCAGGCCGCCACCGACGTCGATGCTGGCGATCTCATGGCCTGCCGCTTCCAGTTCGCGCCAGAACTGCGCCACGCGTTTGAATGCTTCCCGATAGGGATCGAGGCTGAGGATCTGCGAGCCGATGTGCACGTGCAGGCCATCCAGTTGCACGTGGGTCAGCTTGTCCTTTTCGTCGAACCAGCGCCGCGCTTCATCAATGCTGACGCCGAACTTGTTCTCCGCCTTGCCGGTGGAGATCTTGGCGTGGGTGAGGGCATCCACGTCGGGGTTGATGCGCACCGCGGCGCGCGCGGTGATGCCGACGGAAGCCGCGAGGCGCTGCAGGGTCAGCAGTTCTTCGTGCGATTCCACGTTGAAGCGCAGGATCTTGGCCGCCAACGCCTCGGCGATCTCCTGCTCGCTCTTGCCCACGCCGGAAAACACGATGCGCTCGGGCGGTATGCCCGCATGCAGCGCACGCCATAGCTCACCGGAGGACACAATGTCGGCGCCCACGCCGTGCTCGTGCATCAGGTTGAGGATGGCCAAACTGGAATTGGCCTTGACCGCAAAGCAGATCAGCGCGTCCAGCCCGTGCAGGGCGCGTTGAAGCGAGCTGATGCGGTCGCGGATGGTGCTGGCGGAGTACGCATGGAACGGCGTGGGCAGATGCCCGGCCAATGCCTGCAGGTCGACGCCGTCGACGCGTGAAGCGGTGCGGGTGTCCTGCGTAGTGGCTTCGATGTTCATGCGGGTACTTGCCGTTGTAGTGATCCGGAAAAAGCGGCAGCCCACACGAAGTGGGCTGCCGGTGGGGACGGTCAAATCAGAAATCGACCGATACGGTGAGCTGAGCGAAACGTGGTTGCTGGAAACGGAGCGGTTGCTTGAAGGTGGAGCTGGTGGAGTTGGAGATGGTGGTCTGCAGGTCCTGGTCCACGGCGATGGTCTGCTGCTCGTTGAACAGGTTGTATACAGCGAACTTCACCCGCAGCTGGCCCTTGTCGCCCAGCGGCCGCAGGTAGGTAAGGCTGGCGCCGAGGTTGTAGGTCCACGGCATGCGTCCGTACTTGCCGCGCGGTGACGACTGGTACACGCGGTCTTCCGAGCGCGGCGAATCGCAGTTGGCCACGCAGATGTAGTAGCTGTGGTAGTTGGTGTCGTCGTACGGGTTGCCCACGCCGAAACCGGTGATCGGGCCGCCGGAAGCGATGTTGAGGTCGCCGCCCACCTGCCAGTTCGGCGTGATCGCATAGGTGCCGCGCATCTTGATCTGATGACGGCGATCGTTGGGCAGGTAACCGTCGCCGCCGAAATTCACCCACGGATTGTCGAAGTTCTCGGTGCGGCCGGTGTCGTCGAAGTCGGTATCTGAATTGACCGGACCTTCCGCGTTGCCGCGGTTCCACGAGAGCACGTAAGAGGCGTTGAAGGCCCACTTGTCGTCCCATGCGCGGTCGATCTGGAACTCCAGCGCGGTGTAGGTGCGCTTGGGCTTCACCCAGCCGCGCTGGCCGAGATAGTTGCCGTCGGCGTCATACATTGCCCAGCCTTCTTTCGACGTGTCCACGGTGACCCAGCCGTCCGGCTTGCCGTCGCAGTTGGTGTCGCCCCACACGGTGTTCTTCTTGCCGGGGTTACCCATCACCCAGCCGATATAGCCGTCCGGGCCGCATTTGCCGGTCGCGCTGATCTCCATGTCGTCGATCGCGTTGTGCAGCTTGCGATAAGTGCCGTTGACGCCCCATGACCACTTGTCGTTGATCATCTGCTGGAAGCCCAGGATCAGCTCGTCCTGATACACCTGGTCCATGTTTTTGTTCACTTCCGAACGCAGGTCGCCCACCGTGCCGTTGCCCTGCGACGTGTCCACGCCACCCAGCTGAGGCCCGAGGATGGGCATGGCGTACTGGTTGCCGTTGGCGTCGGTAAGCGTCTGCCAGCCGCCGAACGCGTAGTAGGTGCGCTCGTCCAGCAGGCCGCCCGCCTGCTTGATGTTGATGACGTTGGCGACGGGCAGGTAGTAGCGGCCCAGGTTGCCGTAGATCTTGGTGGTGCCGTCACCCTTCATGTCCCACGAGAAGCCGAAGCGCGGCGCCCACATGTTGTCCATCTTGATGTAGCTGTGGCCGGCGGAATCCATGTTGTCGAAGCCATCGCGGCGGATGCCGGCGTTCAACAGCAGGTTGGGCGTGACCTGCCAGTTGTCTTCGAGGTAGAAGGCGTCGTTGGTGGTGTCGAAGTTGCCGGAAATCTCATAGCGACGTGCGCGCACGTAGCCGTTGTATCCCGCGGGGATGACGCCGCCGCCGTTGGGATTGGGAATCGAAGAGCCGGCCGTGGCCGCATACACGTTGTAGTAGATCGCGCCCGGTCCCGGGTAGCGACGGGCGTAATCGGAATCGTCGTCCTCGTGGTCGTAACCGAAGCGCAGCAGGTGGTCGCCCAGCTTCCACTCGAAGTCGGCGCGACCTTCCTTGCGCAGGTCGTTGCGCTTGGAGACGGAGGTGCTGGTGGTGCAGCCCAGCGGCACGCCCGGCTTGGCGACGGCGTTTTCGGCGGCGACGTGGTTGCACTCGATGTCAGCCAGCGAGCGGGTGAACGATTCGCGGCGGTTCTCGCCGTACAGCACCTTCATCGACAGGTTGTCGGTGAAGTAGTTGGTGTAGGTCAGCGACCAGTTCTTGCCGCCGGTATCAGTGTAGATCTCGTTGGTCTTCGCGCCGATGGTGTCGGTGCCGTAGTCGTAGTTGTAGACCGTGCCGGTGTTCTTGTCCTTGTCCGAGAAGGCCATCAGCGAGAGCAGGTTGCTGTCGTTGATGCGCCAGTCGATCGTGGTGCCCCAGAAGCCCGGGTTGGCGCGGTTGCTGGTGAGCGCCGTGCCTTCGTCATTGGTGTTGCGCGGCGACTCGCCGCGTGCTTCGTACATGGCGAAGAAGAACAGCTTGTCCTTCACGATGGGGCCGGACGCCCACACGTTCGTCTTCATCAACGAATCGCGGTCCTTGCTGGCGGTGAGGTAGCGGTTGCCGCTGCTGTCGTAGCGGTCCTCCGCTTCGGAGTGCCATGCGCCCGGCTCCATGGTCAGCTCCACGCCGCTGTGGAACTCGTTGGTGCCCGAGCGCGCCACGGCGTTGATCACGCCACCGGTGGTGCGGCCGAACTCCACCGAATAGCCACCGGTCTTGACCTGGAACTCCTGGTAGAAGTTGAACGGCGCTTCGGAATAGCCGTTGCGGTTGTAGAAGTCGGTGACGTTGAGGCCGTTCACGTAGATGGCGTTTTCCGCCACCGACGAGCCGCCGAACGAGAGGCCGCCGAACGACGAGGAGCCCTTCACCACGCCAGGCGCGAGCTGCGCGACGGAGGCGAGCGTCTGGTCTACCGGCAGGCGGCGCAGTTCTTCGCGCGAGATGTTGGTGGCCGACTCGGTCGAGGTGACATCCACGGCGGTGATGATCGCGGTGCCGGTGACGTTCACCGCGTCGAGGTTCTGTGCGTTGCCGCCGAGGTTCACGGTGGTGGCGTTGCCCAGCGTCACGGTCACGTTGGCCGGTGCGACGAGTTGCTTGCCATCTTTGGCGACCGAAAGCACATAGTCGCCCACGGGCAGGAACGGAATGCGGTAGTTGCCTTTTGCATCGGCGGTCACCGTGCGCGAGAAACCCGTCTGCGCATTGTTGATGGTGACCACGGCGCCGGCTTCGGTGTGTCCTACCACCGTGCCGTCGTTGTTACCTGCATGCGCCGAGGGCGCGGCCATCGAAGCCAGGCCAAGTCCAAGCGCCATGCACAACACGGTCCTTCGAAAATGTCGACTTCCCATCTCCCCGTTCTCCCCCGGATCTTGTCGTCGTTGGTGTCATAAAAGGCGGCTTACCCGCCGGTGCGCTCAGGCACGGGCAGAAGCTGCCAAGTGAAGTCGTAGTCCCACTGGTTGAAATACAAATTGCCGCCGCGCCATTCGAGTTCGCCGCGTTGCGAGTCCACCGTCTCGGAGCGGAAGTACTGTTTGGGCGGCACGAAGGGCTGGCTGAAATCGCTGTTGAAGGCGATGCGGTAGGCGTCGAGTCCGCCCAGGTAGAACCACTGCAGCGCCGGGTCGTCCCCTTGGCCCGGTTGCAGCTGTCCGAACGTCACGTCCATGGGCACCCAGCCGTAGGGCGCGAGATACAGCTGTCCCCAGTCGTGGATGTTGTTGTACTTGCCGTCGGAGAAGATCCAGCCCGATTGCCAGCGGGCCGGAATGCCGTTGAGGCGCAGCAGCGTGATCAGCAGCATGGTCTGCTGGCCGCAATCGCCGTGCCCCGCATGCAGCGTGTAGTCGCTGAGGTTGCTGATGGTCGAGTACTCGCGCGCGCCGGCCCAGGGAATCTGGTCCACCGCGGCGAACAGCTTCTGCGCGATGCGATAAGGGTTCTTTTCGTTGCCCACCACCTTGCGCGAAAACGCACGCAGGTCGTCGGTGAACACGATGTGCGGCGCGCGCTCTTCCACGAAAGGCTTCAGCTCGGGCGTGAGCTTCGGAGCAACCACCTTGTTGGCGTCGATGTCGTGGTACTGCGCGTAGATGGTGAGTTCGTAAGTGACGGCGAACGTCGTCGGCTTGCCGGCCTCGGCTTTCTTTTCCAGGTACGCCGTGCGCTGCATGGTCGAAGCCGGCGCCACGTTCGCGCCGGACGGCTGGCTGTCGACCAGCCGCACCTGTTCCTGCTGTCCAGGCAGTTCGCGCGGGAAGGGCAGCCAGGCGCGGATGGTTTCGCCGGCCGGCACCGCGTCCGCATTGACCGTCACCGTTTCGGTCACGCGCACATGGTTGGGCGTGACGCTGGTGCGATGCGTGGCGAGCGCTTCGGCGCGCGCGGCGCGATGGTGCTCATTGAGGGTTTCCATCGGGTCGTCGTTCGACGGCGACGGCTTGCTGCGACGTGACGCGGCTTCCTTGCTGAGCAGGAACAGGTTGTTCGGCGCGCGCTTGAAATAGAGCGTGCGTCCGTCGATGACCATGTGCTCGAGCAGGCCCTGTCGGTCCCAGCGGGTGAATTCGGCATCGCTGAGGTCGGGCACCTGCTTGCGGATGCGCGCCTTGGCGGCATCCGCATCCAGGGTGAAGTCGATCAGGATGCGGCGCATGCGCTCGCGCTGGAACAAGAGTTCGTCGCGTGTGCCTGCCGGAAGCCCGGGCTCAGCCAGCGCCTTCGTAATGTCAGCGTCAGCCGACTTGAACTGCCCCGCATCGATGAGCGCGATGGCATGCTGCACGGGTGAGGGAGGAGGCACCGGACCGGTATCGGCACGGGATGCGCCGACAGCCAGCAGACAGGCAAGGGCAAGCGCGGCCGGCAAGGCGCGACGAGCCTGCAAGGACATGGATGATCGAGCCATCTTCACTGCAACTCCCCTCGCAAGAAATGGCGACACCGCCGCTGTGTAGCATGCTTGCAATCGGTGGTCAATAATTTATGCTTCGAGCGAAACCTGCCTGAATTAGATATTCCATGGCAGGCGATCAGGGGAACCAGAGGGGACGCATGATCCACACGGCCTGGCCTTATCTCGCTGTCATGTTGCTGGCGGCGGGCCTGTTTCCCGCCTTGGAACGGCGCTTCAAGTGGCGGTTTTTCGAAGTACTCCCGCCGATCGTCCTCACCTATCTGCTGGTGACCACGCTTGCGGTCACCGGCCTGTGGCAGGTGAACGAGGAGATCCGGGCCACGCAGACCTTGTTGATCGGGCACATGGTGCCGGCCCTGCTGTTCCTGCTGATGATCAACTGCGACCTGCTCGCGATCCTGCGGCTGGGGCCGCGAGTTCTTGCGGTGTTCTTCGTCACCATGATCTGCCTGTTCGTGGCCTTCATCGCGACCTTCCTGACGTTCCGTCACTGGCTGTCGGGCGATGCCTGGCAACCCTTGGCGGCGCTTTCCGGTAGCTGGGTCGGTGGAACGGCCAACATGGTGGCGGTGAAGCAGGCCATCGGCATGCCGGATCGGCTGCTGGCCATGTCATTGCTCACTGACGCGCTGTGCTACTCCATGTGGGTCGTAGTGCTGTTCGGCCTGGGCCGCCTGGCGACGAGCTTCAATCGCTGGACGCGGGCCAAGTCCAGCGCGGACATGGTGGTGGAGGAAGCCCGCAGCCACGGCCCGACCACGCCGGAGAACGTGCTGCTGTGGCTGGGCATGGCCCTGCTCGTGGGCGCCTTCTCGGCGTGGCTCGCCGACCGCCTGCCGACCACGGACATGGTCTCGCCCACCACCTGGACCATCATGCTTGCCACCGGCTTCGGACTGGTGGCGGCGCAGACGCCGCTGTCGCGTTTCGCGGGCGCCAGCACGATCTCCAGCGCCATGCTGATCAGCGTGGTCGCGGTGCTGGCTTCGCAGAGCAACTTCGAAGGCATCGGCTCGGCGCCGCTTTACCTGATGTGCGGCCTCAGCATCATCGCGATCCATGCGGTGCTGCTGGCACTCGCCGCGCGCGTGTTCCATTTCGATCTTTACCTGTGCGGCATCTCCTCGCTCGCCTGCATCGGCGGCGTGGCGGCGACGCCCATTCTTGCGGCCAGCTATTCGCGCTCGCTGGTGCCGGTGGGCATCCTGCTGGCGTTGCTCGGCTATATCCTCGGTACCGCGTTCGGTCTGCTGGTGGCGTCGGTGATGTCGTCGCTGGCCATTGCGTAGGAGTCGTCATGCGAATCATGTCCAGCGTTGCCTTCGTATTCGCCGCCAGCCTGGCCGCCGCGCCCGCGATGGCCGACAAGGGGCCGGATGCGGTTCCCGTGCCGCCTTCCGGCGTCATCGGCGTCAGCAACAACGCCATGCTCACGCCGGATTTCTGGATCAAGCAGCTGGCGCAGCCCGATCGCGTGCTGATGGACACCGCCGCGATCCAGGCGCAGAACGCCAAGGTGTTGCAGATCGATCCTTCCATGCACGACCTGAAGGCGCTGCCCGCCGCGCTCGACCGCGCGAAAGTGGAAGGCTGGATCAAGGATCTGTCGCAATACCCTTCCAAGCCGCTGTACGACGTCAACGGCAAACCGGTGCCCGCCACGCTCAAGCAGGAAGTCACCGATCAGCTCGCGCTCGATCGCGTGCCGGCGCAGCAGTCCACGCGCTACGGCCTGGTGGTGCAGCGTGCCGCGCTGCGCACGTTCCCCACCGACCTGCGGGTGTTTACCTCCACCGACGATCACGACATCGACCGGTTCCAGGAAACCGCGGAATTCCCCGGTACGCCGGTGGTGATCGCGCATGAAAGCCGCGACGGCCAATGGCTGTTCGTGGTGAGCCCGCGCTATGCCGCGTGGACGCGCCGCGAGAACGTGGCGGAAGGTTCCGCCGCCGAAGTGTTCGGCTATGCGGGCAAGACGCCGCTGCGCATCGTCACCGGCGACAACGTCACCACGGTGTTCACGCCCGAGCAGCCCGGCGTGTCGCAACTGCAACTGGACATGGGCGTCGCCATCCCGGTGCTGTCGGATCATCCGGCCGACCAGCCGGTGAACGGTCAATCGCCCTATGCCTCCTACGTGGTGGAACTGCCGCTGCAGGGTGCCGGAGGCAAGCTCGCCTTTTCGCCGGCGCTGGTGCAGCGCGTGGCCGACACCAGCGACAGCTACCTGCCGCTGACCGAAGCCAACATCATTCGCCAGGGTTTCAAATTCCTCGGCGAGCGTTACGGCTGGGGCCACGCCTACGACGGGCGCGATTGCAGCGGATTCGTGTCGGACGTGTATCGCAGCATGGGCGTGCAGATGCCGCGCAACACCAGCAAGCAGGCAATCAGCCCCGCGTTGACACACCAGGCATTCACCGACAAGGACAGCCACGACGCGCGCATGAAGGCCGCGTTGGCGCTCAACATCGGTGACCTGGTCTACATCCCCGGCCACGTGATGATGGTGATCGGCAAACTCAATGGCGCGCCCTATGTCATCCACGACACCGGCGGCATCAGCTATCTCGATGGCAGCGGCGCGATGCGCCGGGTCAAGCTCAACGAAGTATCGGTGACGCCGCTGCTGCCCCTCATGTGGGACAGCAAGCACAGCTACGTCGACCGCATGACCAGCATCGTGCACGTCCATCCGTGACGGTTGCCCCGCCTCCACATTCCTTTTCGAAGACAGGAAGCCTCCTGGAGTCTGTCCTCATGGTTCAACTATGCCGCGCCGGGAGCTGTTTGCCCGCGGAACAAGGAAGAGAGAGGGAATGTATGTCAATACATGACCGAGCGATGACGCGGTCCCGCGGGCAAACAGACCCGGCCCTTCGGGTTGCTCTGCCGTGGCCGCCATGCGGCAGCCCGCGACTTGCTCATGCAGTCAGCATGGGCGGCGCCACGGTCTACCACCTGACGGCCACGGCAGAGCAACGCGGCACAGTTTAACCATGAGGACAGACTCCCAACCATGAAGATCACCGACATCCAGTTCGGCATGCTGCGGGTGCCCTTGAAGACGCCGTTCAAGACGGCGCTGCGCACCGTGGGTACGGTCGAAGACATCGTGGTGATGGTGCACACCGACACCGGCCATGTGGGTTATGGCGAAGCGCCAGCCACGGCCGTGATCACGGGCGATACGCACGGCTCCATCGTCGACGCGATCCGCCACTACATCGCGCCGCGCCTGATCGGCCAGGACATCGCCGACCTCAATCGGCTGACGCAGCTGATCCAGAGTTCGATGGAGAAGAACACCAGCGCGAAGGCCGCGGTGGAAATCGCCATCTACGACCTGTGGGGCCAGCTCTACAACGCGCCGCTGTACAAGTTGCTCGGCGGCGGCGATCCGGTGATCACCACCGACATCACCATCAGCGTGGACTACATCGACAAGATGGTCGCCGATTCGATCAGCGCGGTGGAGCGCGGCTTCGAATCGCTGAAGATCAAGGTCGGCAAGGACATCGGCGTCGACATCGAGCGCGTCAAGGCCATTTACGCCGCGGTGGAGAACCGGGCGCTGCTGCGCCTGGATGCCAACCAGGGCTGGACCGCCAAACAGGCCGTGTATGCACTGCAGACGCTGGAAGATGCCGGCGTTCGGCTGGAGCTGGTGGAGCAGCCGGTGAAGGCGCGCGACCTCGAAGGCATGCGCTACGTCACCGAGCGCGTGCACACGCCGATCATGGCCGACGAGAGCGTGTTCGGCCCGATGGAAGTCATCGATCTGATCCAGATGCGGGCGGCCGACATCATCAACATCAAGCTGATGAAGACCGGGGGCATCTCCAACGCGATCCGCATCGCTGACATCGCCGCCATGTACGGCGTGGAGTGCATGATCGGCTGCATGCTGGAAACCAGCATCAGCGTGGCGGCGGCGGTGCACGTCGCGGTGGCCAAGTCGGCGGTGATCACCAAGGTGGATCTGGACGGCCCTTCGTTGTGCCAGTACAACCCCGTCGACGGGGGCGTGATCTTCAATGAGTCCGAGATCTCGGTCACCGAGGCGCCCGGGTTGGGTATCCGGGAAATCCGTGGCCTGGAAGAGCTGGGCGACTGACATGTCATCGCTGGTGAAAATCCGCTCCGAACGCGACCAGATGTCGGCGGTCGAGCGGCGCATCGCCGATTTCATCCTGGAAAACGCCCAGCTGTTGCGCGACTACTCCTCGCAGCAGTTGGCGAATGCGCTGGGCATCAGCCAGTCCAGCGTGGTGAAGTTCACGCAGAAGCTGGGGTTCAAGGGTTATCCGGACCTGAAATACTCGGTCGGCGAGGCGATCGCTCGCGCGGACAATGGCGATGCGGGTGAGGTCGCCGCCGACCTGCGTGGCGGCGAGACCGAGCTGCGCGCCACGGAACTCTGGCGCCGCAAGTCCGAGGCGGAAGAGGAAACCCGCCTGATCAATACGCCGCAGACGCTGCAGGCCGTGGCCGATGCGATCGCGGCGGCCGGATGCAAAGGCAAGGTCTTCATGATCGGCCTGGGCGACGATGACATCTATGCGCGCAGTTTCGCGTTGCGCCTGTCGCTGCTCGGCATTCCGAGCGTGCACAACTTCGATGCGCCGCGCATGGCCGCGAGCGTGTCGGCCGCAGGCGCAGGCGACGTACTGCTGGTGTTCTCCGAGCATGGCAGCCACCAGGCGTTGTGCAAGATCGGCCGCTTCTTCCGCGAGCGTCGCGGCCTGCTGATCACGGTGACGCGCCACACGTCCAATCCACTGCGTGCGTTGGCCGATCTCGCCCTGCTGGTGTCGGCTCATGACGACCGCCCGTACATCCAGCCCGTGCTGTACCAGTCGGCGCTGCAGCACCTGCTCGACCGCGTGTTCGTGCAGCTGTGCGAAGGCGACGAGCAACGCCATGTGCAACTGCTGGCCAATCTGGAACGCGTCCAGCAAGCGCTGGAACCTTAGCCACTTCGCATCGATACCGGAATCCCATGAAGCCTGTGCATCGCCGTTCCCTTATCCACGCCCTGTTCGCGCTGGGCGTGGGCGCTGCGGCCTATGTCGCCGGGCAGGCGTCTGCCGCGCAGGCCGATGCCAACTGGCACCAGTCGAAGCAGATGGTGTTGGTGGTGACGCCCGACTGGAATGCCGACCACGGCGTGCTGCGCACCTATGAACGCGACGGCAGCGCATGGAAGGCCGTAGGCGAGACGCAGGATGTCACCGTCGGCCGCTCGGGTGCGGCGTGGGGGCTTGGCCTCAACGCACCGCAAACCGAAGGGCCGCAAAAGCACGAGGGCGACGGGCGTGCCACCGCCGGCGTGTTCCGCATCGGTCCGATCTTCGGTTATGCCGAGCACGCGGATACACACATGCCTTATCAGGCGATGCAGGTAAGCGACTGGTGTGTCGATGTCGATGGCTCGCCGTACTACAACCAGATCGTCGATGCGAAGAAGGTCGGCGAGAAGGCCGTCGCCGGCTCCAGCGAGCCGATGCGTCGCGATCTTCACCTGGATGGCGACCAGCGCTACAAGCTCGGTTTCGTGATCGAGCAGAACGCGCAAGGCAAGGCGGGCAACGGCAGCTGCATCTTCGCGCACCTGTGGAAATCGCCCACCGACGCTACTGCGGGCTGCACGGCGATGCCGGAATCGGCGATGCGCGGATTGCTGGCCTGGCTCAAGCCGGAAGACCAGCCCGTATTCGTGCTGTTGCCGCAGGATGCCTACCGTCGCCTCGCTGCGACCTGGCACTTGCCCGCGCCGGGTAAGCAGCCTTGAGCGCCACGACGCGGGTGTTGATCGGCCTCGCACTCGGCGCCCTGGGTGGCTTGGCGCTGGCGGCATGGCAGCCCGACCATGCGGTGCAGGTGGCCGATGCGGTGCAACCGTTTGGACGTCTGTGGCTCAACGCGTTGCAGATGACGGTGGTGCCACTGGTGTTCGCACTGGTGGTGGTCGGCGTGAATACGGCCAGCGATGCGGCAGCGTCGGGGCGTATTGCACGACGCGCGATCGTGGCCTTCATCCTGATCCTGACCGGCGGCGCCTTGTTCGCGGCGGCCGCCGCTCCTCGCCTGTTCTCGCTGTTTTCCCACAACGCAGGATTGACCCGCGCGCTGGAAAGCGCGGTCGCCACCCATGCACCGGCGCCGGCCACGGGCGTGGGCTGGGCGGAATGGTTCAATGGCATCGTGCCTTCCAACGCGATCATGTCCGCAGCCCAAAGTGCGATGCTGCCGCTGGTGGTGTTCGCGTTGTTCTTTGGTTTTGGCCTCACGCGCATCGACGCGGAACGGCGCCAGCTGGTGATCCACTTCTTCCAGGCCATCGCCGACACCATGATCGTGATCGTGCGCTGGGTGCTGTGGGTGGCGCCGCTGGGCGTGTTTGCGCTCATCCTTTCCGTGTGCGCACGCGCCGGCCTGCACATGCTCAGCGCGCTGGGCATCTACGTGCTGGTGGAATGCCTGTTGTACGTGGCGGTGACGCTGCTGATGCTGCCGGTGGCGATGATCTGGGGCGGCGAAACGCTGCGCCGCTTCGTGCCGGCGATCATGCCCGCGCAGATCGTCGCGGCCAGCACGCAGTCGTCGCTCGCCTCGCTGCCCGCGATGCTGGAAAGCGCGGAGCGCCGGCTCGGCTATCCCGCGCAGGTCAATGCGCTGGTGCTGCCCATGGCGGTGAGCCTGTTTCGCCTGACGAGCCCCGTGCAGTACGTAGTGTCTGCCTGCTTCATCGCCTGGGCCTACGGCATCGACGTGAGCGCGGCCCAGCTCGGCGCCGCGGCCTTGCTGGCCGTGGTGATCAGCCTGGGCTCGGTGGGATTGCCCGGCGCCGTGAGCTTCATGGCGACCAACCTGCCGGTGGCGCAGGCCATGGGCGTGCCGGTCGGGCCGCTCGGCCTGATGCTTGCCGTCGATGCACTGCCTGATGCGTTGGCCACCCTGGGCAACGTCACGGCCGACCTTACCGCCACCAGCGTGGTGGCGCGCCAATCTGCTGCGGAAACTGCATGAGCACGATCACGGAAGCTGATGTCATCGTCATCGGTGCCGGCATGGCCGGCGCTTCGGTCGCCTACTTCCTGGCGCCCCACGCACGTGTGGTGGTGCTCGAGCGCGAGCAGCATGCCGGCGTGCATTCCACCGGCCGCTCCGCCGCGTTGTTCTCCGAGACTTATGGCTCGGCACAGGTACGCGCGCTGTCGCGGGCCACGCGGCCATTCCTGGAGCGTCCGCCCGAAGGCTTCGCTCAGCATCCGATCCTGTCGCCGCGTGGCACGGTGATCATCGGCAACAGCGAGCAGGCCGATGCTGTGCAGGCGATGTACGAGGAAATGGCGCCGCTCGGCGACGGCGTGCGCATGGTCGATGGCGCGTGGCTGCGGAGCAGGGTGCCCGTGCTGCGTCCGGAAGCGGCGGAGATCGGCCTGTTCGAACCGGGCTCGGCGGACATCGACGTCAACGAGCTGCACCAGGGCTTTCTGCGTGCGCTTCGTGCGCGGGGCGGCAAGCTGCGCGTCAACGTCGCCATCCGATCGATCGAACGGGGGCCGGGCCATTGGTTCGTGGACGCCGGCGACGAATCGTTCCGCGCGCCGCTGCTGGTGAATGCCGCCGGCGCATGGGTGGATGAAGTCGCCGCCCTTGCCGGCGTCGCCCCGATCGGCATCCAGCCCCGGCGCCGCTCGGCCTTCCTCTTCCAGCCGCCGTCGGACGTGGATACCACGCACTGGCCGTTCGTGATGGACGTGGAAGAGACCTTCTACTTCAAGCCCGATGCCGGCCTGCTGATGGGTTGTCCGGCGAATGCCGACCCGGTGTCGCCGCACGACGTGCAGCCGGAAGAACTCGACATCGCCATGGGCATCCACCGCATCGAGGAGGCGACCACGATGACCATCCGCCGGCCCACGCGCACGTGGGCGGGATTGCGTTCGTTCGTCGCCGACGGCGATCTGGTGGGTGGCTTCGCGCCGGGCAGCAACGATTTCTTCTGGGTGGCGGCGCAGGGCGGCTACGGCATCCAGACGTCGGCCGCGATGGGCGAAGCCTGTGCGCATCTCGTGCTGGGGCGTCCGCTGCCGGCACATCTCGAGGCGGCGGGTATCACCGCCCAGATGCTCGATCCCGCACGCCTATCGCGATAGCGCGTCGCCATCGCGAGGCCGCGCTACGGCACGGTGTGCCGGGCCTTGCCCTGGGAATGCGGCGCGGTGTCTTCGTCGCTCACCATCGACAGCGGCACGTTCGCCTTCGCATGAGCGGCGACGCGTCGCGTCACGATATGGTCGTGGCGGCTTTCCAGTCGCTCAATGTAGCGGCGACGCAGCTCGAGCAGCCATTCGGCGTCGGAGCTGTCCAGGCCGGCCTCGCGCACGCGGAGCAGGTGTTCTTCTTCCAGCGCCATCAGGCGACGTGAATCACGCAGGCGCTGTTCCAGTTCGGCGATGACATGCATCGGATCCCCTCCCTGTTCTTGCGGAGGGTCAGTATGCGCGGGTTCGATTACCGAGTTGTGAAGGCGCGTCGCGTTTAGTGCAGCCGGGCGCCGAAAATCACCAGCGCCGCCATCGCCGCATGCTTCTGGTCGGCTCCCCAGGGTGGCCCTGTCCAGCGGCCCATCGAGGCGATGTCTTCGGCCCAGGGGCAGGCCTCCGGTTCCAGCTCGTCGAGTGCGCGCTCGGGGATCAGTCCGAGCGGCAGGCCGCAGGCGGCCACGGCGGCGGCCAGGGCGTCGGGGAACAGCTTGCCCTCGGCCTGATGCATGCGGATATGCACCGCGAGAATCTGCGCAGTGGTCCAGGCTGGCATGGGCGGCGCGGTGAGTACGGTGCCGCCGGCAATGTCATGCCCCGCGTCGCGCAACTGCTGTACCCAGCGATCGACGCAGACCGCAGAAGTCTCCCGCGCGGCGGCAATGCCACGCTGAACCAGCGCGTCGGCCCGGCTCGGCGTCAAGCCCTCGGCGGCGTGGTAGGGCTGGCGGGCCCAGGCGGCGTCGCCGGTATCCACGAGGGCGAGGCGCTGGCGGTCGACCAGGTGCGGATGCTCGTCCTGAAGCCCCACCGCGACCGCGGCAGCCCAGCCGGAGTGCGCCTTGAACCCGATGGCGACCTTCATGGCCTCGCTCCCCATGCTGTGGCGCATGGTCAGGAATTCCGGGGCCGGTATAGCACGCCGGCATGTGAAGACACGTCGTGGTTGCTGCAGTGCGGCGCGGGTTTGAGCACAATGCAGGTTCCGGCGCCTCCGTTGGCCGGCCCCTGGCACTCAATCCCTACGTTGGCGTCCCCATGCTCTTGATGATCGACAACTACGACAGCTTCACCTTCAACCTCGTGCAGTACCTGGGCGAGCTGGGGCAGTCGGTGAAAGTGGTGCGCAATGACGCGCTGGATGTGGCGGGAATCCGCGCGCTCAAGCCCACGCACATCATGATTTCGCCGGGGCCGGGCACGCCGGACGATGCAGGCGTGTCGCTGGACGTGCTAAGTGAGCTGGCGGGGGAGATCCCGGTGTTCGGCGTATGCCTGGGCCACCAGGCCATCGGCCAGGCATTCGGCGGCAAGGTGATACGCGCCAAGCAGATCATGCACGGCAAGACGTCGCCGGTGCGCCATCGCGGGCAGGGCGTGTTCGCCGGCCTGCCGGATCCCTTCGAAGCCACGCGTTACCACTCGCTGGTGGTGGAACAGGATTCATTGCCCGATTGCCTGGAAGTCACCGCCTGGACGGAAAACCCGGACGGTTCGATCGACGAGATCATGGGCCTGCGCCACAAGACGCTGAACGTCGAGGGCGTGCAGTTCCATCCCGAATCGATCCTCACGCAGTACGGCCATGACCTGTTGCGCAATTTCCTGGGCCTGCCGCTGAAGCTCGCGGCATGAACGGTGCATCTACGGTCGGCCGCCGCGTCACCATCACGCCGCAGGAAGCCCTGCAACGCACGATCGAGCATCGCGAGATCTTCCACGACGAGATGATCGAGCTGATGCGGCAGATCATGCGTGGCGAAGTCAGCCCGCTGATGACCGCGGCGATCATCACCGGCCTGCGCGTAAAGAAGGAAACGGTGGGCGAGATCACCGGCGCGGCGCGCGTGATGCGCGAGCTGTCGGCCAAGGTGGCGTTGCCGCCGCACGAGCATTTCGTCGACATCGTCGGCACCGGTGGTGACGGCGCATCGAGCTTCAATATCTCCACCGCCTCCATGTTCGTCGCCGCCGCGGCGGGCGCGCGCATCGCCAAGCACGGCGGGCGCAGCGTGTCGTCCAAGTCGGGCAGTGCGGACGTGCTTGAAGCGCTGGGCGCGGTCATCGACCTCTCGCCCGCGAAGGTCGCGCAGTGCATGGAGGAAACCGGCATCGGTTTCATGTTCGCGCCCAACCATCATCCGGCGATGAAGGTAGTGGCGCCGGTGCGCAAGGAAATGGGCGTGCGCACGCTGTTCAACATCCTCGGCCCGCTCACCAACCCGGCCGGCGCGCCCAACATCCTGATGGGCGTGTTCCATCCTGATCTCGTCGGCATCCAGGTACGCGTGCTGCAGCAACTGGGTGCGAAGCACGCGCTGGTGGTGTGGGGCCGCGACGGCATGGATGAAATCTCGCTGGGTGCAGCGACGCTGGTCGGCGAGCTGCGCGATGGCGAGGTGCGCGAGTACGAAGTGGAGCCGGAAGATTTCGGCCTCGCCATGGCATCCAGCCGCAACCTGCGCGTGGAAAACGCCGAGGAATCGCGCGCCATGCTGCTGGAAGCACTGGAAGGACGCCGTGGCGTGCCGCACGACATCGTGTGCCTCAACGCAGGCGCGGCGCTGTACGCGGCCAACGTGGTGGACTCCATCGGCGCCGGCATCGGGCTGGCCCGCAACACCATCGCCGCCGGTGCAGCCCGTGCGAAAATGGACGACTTCGTGGCGACGACGCGGCGCCTGGCGCAAGCCGGCTGACGCTCACGCCCTCTTCATGCCCCCACCCCGCAAGCTTTTGCCATGACCGACATTCTCCAACGCATCCTCACCCGCAAGACCGAAGAGGTCGCCGAGCGCAGCGCGAAGCTGCCGCTGGTTGAACTGTCCGCTCGCGTGGGCGACTTGCCGGATACACGCGGATTCGCCGATGCCATCGAAGCGAAGATCGACGCCGGTCTGCCGGCGGTGATCGCCGAAGTCAAACGCGCCAGCCCCAGCAAGGGCGTGATCCGCCAGGACTTCGATCCGGCCGCGATTGCACGAAGTTACGAGAAGGGCGGCGCGGCCTGCCTGTCGGTGCTTACCGATCGCGACTTCTTCCACGGCAGCGAAGACTTCCTGCAGCAGGCGCGCGACGCATGCTCGCTGCCGGTGCTGCGCAAGGATTTCGTGATCGATCCCTACCAGGTGTACGAAGCGCGCGTGATCGGCGCCGACTGCATCCTGCTTATCGTGGCGGCCTTGGGCGACGCAGCCTTGCTTGAACTATCATTGCTGGCCGCCGACCTCGATCTCGACGTCCTGTGCGAAGTGCACGATGCGGAAGAGCTGGAGCGCGCGCTGGCCTTGCCGGTGCCGCTGATCGGCGTGAACAACCGCAACCTGCGCACCTTCCATACGTCGATCGACACCTCGATCGAACTGCAGCAGTTGATGGAATACGACCGCATCCTGGTGAGCGAATCGGGCATCCATACCACCGACGACGTCGCCACGCTGCGCGATGCCGGCATCAATGCGTTCCTGGTCGGCGAAGCCTTCATGCGCGCCGCCGATCCGGGCGCCGAACTCAAGCGATTGTTCGCCACGAAGTAAGCATCACGATGTCTACAGGGGAAACCAATCTCGAGCCGGCCGCGGCGGACGCCGTCGTGGTCGCACCGCGCACCGTGCTGTTCGATTTCGACGGCGTGCTGATCCACGGCGACGCCTTCGACCTGTTCATGCGCGACCGCTACCAGCGCTCGGTACTGCGCAAGGTCGGCGCGCTGCTGACCTTGCCGTGGCTGTTGCTGGTAGCGCCGTTCTCCCGCCGGCGCGCCACGCACACGCTGGTGCACGTCGCCTTGCTTGGCATGGGCGAACAGCGTTATCGCGAAGCGGCGGAAGCCTTCGCCAGCAACCTCGTGCGCCGCCCCCGGCAGTTCTGCCGCGACGGCCTCAGTGCGCTGCGCCGCCACCAGGCCGCCGGCGATCGCGTCATCGTCGTGACCGGTTGCGAGCACATGCTGGTCAGCCACATTCTTCAGCAGCTGGGCTTGTCCGACGTGGAAGTACTGGCTTCGCAGCTGCGCCCCGGACTGCTGGGCATGCGCGTCAAGCTGCACAACGTAGGCCGCCGCAAACCGCTGCAGCTCGCGGCATTTGGCGTTGGCGAGTGGCATGTGGCCTATAGCGATTCGGTGGTCGACGCCCCCATGCTTAAACCTGCCGCGGAGGCCGTGCTCGTCAACGGCACGCCCAAGCTGTGCAAGAAGCTGGAGAAGGCGCTGGGTCGCACCATCACCCGCGTGGACTGGTTCTAACCCAGTCTTCCTCTCCAAAAGCTGCTTTTTTGTGGGAGCGCACCCTGTGCGCGACGGGGTATGCCTCAGTCGCGCACAGGGTGCGCTCCCACAGAAGGGCAATGCTTGCTTCCGTCACGGCCGCGGAACTACGTTAGGACTTACATAAGCATCACAGGGACTTGCCATGTACCTTCCGTCGCTCGCCCAACTCGCGCTCGGCAGCCGGCTCAAGTCACTTAGCGACCACTTCTATGGTGCCGTCGACGAGGTCTATCGCACCTGTGGCGCCGGGGTGGAGTCGCGCTGGTTTCCGGTGCTGCGCTTCCTCTGGGAGCACGGCGAAACCACGGTCAGCGACGTTGCCACGGCCATCGGCCAGACCCATTCGGCCGTCAGCCAGCTGGCGGACAAACTGGTGGACGCCGAACTGGTCGAGCGGCGGAAGGACGCCCAGGACGGCCGCCGAAGCCTGTTGGCGCTGACGGCGAAAGGGCGTCAGGCCCTGTCGGCGCTCGGCCCGATCTGGGTGGCGGTGAGGCGGGGCATCATGCAGTCGCTGGGCGAGGACGGCCTGAAGTCCCTGTTGGCGGCGCTTTCCGCCACCGAGCAGGCGTTGCAGGAGCGTCCTGTGGTCGAGGCGATGCTCGCCGAGCACGCTGCGCTGACCAGCGCCACGCTGGAGGTCGTGCCCTACGACCCGGCGCTGAAAGAGCATTTCTATCGCCTCAACGCTCAGTGGCTCGAGCGCCACTTCCGCATCGAGGACATCGACCGGGTGCTGTTGGGCGATCCGGAGCGCTACGTGCTGGCGCCGGGCGGAGCGATCTTCTTCGCCTGCCTGGCCGGCGAGGTCATCGGCACCTGCGCGCTGCTGCAGGAATCGCCGGGCGTCTACGAACTTTCCAAGATGGGCGTGGACGAGACCTTCCGCGGCATGGGCGCGGGTCGCAGCCTGCTGGCGGCGGCCATTGCCGAATTCCACCGTCGCGGCGGCAAGGAGCTGTTCCTCGAATCCAACAGCCGCCTGAAGACGGCGCTGCGCATGTACGAGCAGGCGGGCTTCGTGATGCAGCCCGCGGTCCGGTCCGGGTCCCACTACGAGCGGGCGGATGTCTATATGGTCTACCAGCCGGCCCGTGGGAGAAGCACCCGCGCCAGCGCTGGGAAAGCCTGATGCAAAAACGCCGTCCTCGGCCTCAGGCCGGGACGGCGTCCTTGGGTTCGCTTCATCCCGGCCGAGCCGGGAGGGTAGGCGCGGTGCTCAGCGGGTACCGCGCACCACGATGGTCTTGCCGGCCACGTCGATCATGCGCTGCTCTTCCAGCTGCTTGAGCACGCGACCCACCATTTCGCGCGAGCAACCCACGATGCGGCTCACTTCCTGGCGCGAGATGCGGATCTGGGTGCCATCGGGATGGGTCATCGCATCCGGTTCCTGGCACAGGTCCAGCAGGGTCTTGGAGATGCGGTTGGTCACGTCCATGAAGGCCATGCGGCTGACCTGGCGCGAGGTGCGCAGCAGGCGGTGTGTGAGCTGGGAGCCGATCGCGAACAGGATCTTCGGGCACTCCTCGCGCAGCGGGCCTTCCATCAGCTGGAACAGTCGCTCGTAGCTTATTTCGGCCATTTCGCAGGCCGTGCGGGTGCGCACCATCGACTCGCGCTGCGCCTGTTCCACGAACAGGCCCATCTCGCCGATGAACTGGCCGCGGCTCAGGTAGGCCAGGATCAGCTCGCGTCCCTGTTCATCTTCCGTGCAAACGGCCAGCGAGCCGTCGACGATGTAATACAAGGTGTTCGCCGGGTCGCCGGGCCGGATGATGGCCGTCTTGCCGGGATAGCGGCGCCGGTGGCAAAGCGCCAGAAAGCGCTCCATCGAGGCCGGATCCGGAGCGAAGTTCGCCGGCGCCTGGGAACGTTCAAAAGCTTGCTGTAGCTGGTATTTGAGTTGCGCCACGTTGAGTCCCGTCGAGTCAATCCGGAGGCCGCAAGCGCCCCCCGGCAGTCCAATCCTTTCCCCTCCGGGCATTATGGCAAACTAACTTGAGCAGCCGAAGGTTCAGTTTTCCCTTTTTTTGCCGCATACTTCACGGTCTTTCCGACGCGACACTCCTGTCGCGCTCCGGTCACAAGGGTCGTGGAAGCTTCCTGCTTCCACGTTCAATTATCTAGCGGGGACCCTTGTAGCTAACCCGCCCTCTGCTGCTGGCCTCATTTCCCGGCCTGGAGAGTCGCTGTGGTGAAACCGCTTCCGCGCCTGCGTCTGCAGGGCTTCAACAATTTGACCAAGGCACTGAGCTTCAATATCTACGACATCTGCTACGCAGTGTCCGAAGAGCAGCGCCAGCGCTACATCGAGTACATCGATGAGCAGTACGACGCCGACCGCCTGACCCAGATCCTGACCGATGTGGCCGAGATCATCGGCGCCAACATCCTCAACATCGCACGCCAGGATTACGATCCGCAAGGTGCCTCCGTCACCATCCTCATTTCCGAGGAGCCGGTAGTGGAGAAGCTCGGCCGAGACACCATCTCGGACGCCGTGGTGGCGCACCTGGACAAGAGCCACATCACCGTCCACACCTACCCGGAAACGCATCCGCACAACGGCATCGCGACGTTCCGCGCGGACATCGACGTGGCCACCTGCGGCGTGATCTCCCCGCTCAAGGCCCTGAACTACCTGATCGACAGCTTCGAGTCGGACATCGTCATCGCCGACTACCGCGTGCGCGGCTTCACCCGCGACGTGAAGGGCAAGAAGCACTTCATCGACCACAAGATCAACTCGGTGCAGGACTACCTGGCCAAGCACATTCGCCAGAAGTACGAGATGTTCGACGTGAACGTCTACCAGGAGAACATGTTCCACACGAAGATGCACATCAAGGATTTCGACCTTGATACGTACCTCTTCGAGGCGCATGCCGACGACCTCTCGTTCAAGGAGCGCCAGCGCATCGAGTCGCTGCTGCGCCGGGAGATCGAGGAACTGTTCCACGGTCGCAACCTGATGTGATCCAAGAAAAACCCGCCGAAAGGCGGGTTTTTCTTTTGGGCCCCCTGATCGCGTCGCCCGACCGTTGTGGGAGCGCACCCTGTGCGCGACGGCCTTTCGCGGTGGGCTGCATGTTTTGGGCTTGCTGGAGCGCGTGTGGCCTTCGGTTGCCATGTTGTCGCTAGGTTGCCGCTTACGCAGCGGGCGTTTCGATCTCCTGTCGGAGCTCGAGTCACTTTTCTTTTGCTGGCCCACGCACGCGCTCTTGGCGTGCGAACGGCGAAGCCGGCCCGAAGGGCGGAGGGCGGAACGCCCGGAGTCAAAGAAAAGTAACCCAAAGGAAATGGCCTTTAGAGCCAAGGCTCTTAGCAATACGGGGGATAGAAGCGTCGGGCGACTGAGGCCAGCCTTGGTGCGCTCGTTACTACCTCGCACGGAGCGGCTACACCGCAACGCGTCGTAGCGGAGAGGACTTAAAGCAGCTTCGTTGGATGGCGAGGAATGCATGAGTGCCGCGCGCTTTCTCCCTCTCCCCCTCGGGGAGAGGGCTGGGGTGAGGGGCGGGTGCTCGCGACCGCACTGCCTATCTCCTGTAGGAGCGCACCCTGTGCGCGAAAAACCAACGGAGCGGTGATGCTGGAGGGCTGCGGTCGCGCACTGGGTGCGCTCCTACAGAGGGCGGCCGAACGACACGGCGCACTAAACCCTATACGCCACCGCCTTCATCACCATCGACGACAGATGCATCAATCCCGGGATCGGAAAGGGCAAATCCACGCCGCCGCGTTCGCGGGCGTTGTGGGCGTGGCGGATCTCGTCTGCCTGCATTTGCGTCAGCACTGCGCGTGAACGCTCGTCCTGCACCGGCAGCTTGTCGAGGTGTTCTTCCAGATGGGCTTCCACCTGGCGCTCGGTTTCCACCACGAAACCCAGGCTCACCGGGTCGCCGGCCAATGCGGCCAGCGCGCCGATGGCGTAACTGCCGGCGTACCAAAGCGGGTTGAGCAGGCTGGGGCGACTGTCGAGTTCCTTCAGTCGGTCGGCGCACCAGGCCAGATGGTCGGTTTCCTCGGCGGCGGCGTGCTGGAGATGGGCACGATTCTCTTCGGTGCGCGCCAACGCAGCCTGTCCGTCATAGAGCGCCTGTGCGCACACTTCGCCGGTGTGGTTGATACGCATGAGGCCGGCGGCGTGGCGGCGTTCGGCGTCATCCAGCTCGACTTCCTCGAAGGCGTCCGCCGGTGAGGGGCGCGCTGCTTCCGGCGCGCCGGCCACGGTTTCCAGGGCGCGCTCGACGCCGGCCAGCAGGCGGTCGAGTGGGGAAAGCGTGCGTGCATTCATGGCGAAACCTCCAGTTGCTGCGCCAGCAAAGTGAGCGGATGCATATGTGGCCAATGCCGACCCTCGCCGTCCATGCCCGCGGCGAGATGCAGGCGGCATCCGATATTGGACGACAACAGCTGCTGCGGCGCTACGGTGGCGATCTGTTCCAGCGTCGCCTCGCGCAGGCGTGCCGCGCGCTCGGGAAACTCCAGCATATGCGTGCCCGCCGCGCCGCAGCAGTACGGCGCGCGGGGCACCACCTGCACATCGAGTTCGGGTACTCGACGCAACAAGGTGGCCAATGCGGCGTCGCTGCGCGCGACATTCACCTGCGTACAGGGCAGATGCAGCGCGACACGCCGCGCGAGTGGCCGAAACCGCAAGCGGTCCGCGCGGGCGAGGAGCAGGTTGATGGGGTCGGCGACATCCACGCCGGGCAGGGCGCGCCGCAACGTTCCGAGGCAGCCCGGAGTCACCGTGACGAGATGTTCCGCGCCGGCGGCACGCCAGGTTTCGCGAACGCGGTCGGCGAGCGCATCGGCTGCCTTCATTTCGCCGCCATGCAGGTCGATGGCGCCACAACAGAAGGCCGGCAGCCGGACCGCGCGATAGCCTGCGGCGTGAAGCAGGGCCAGGGTGGCTTCCTCGGCGGCCGCGTCTTCCACGCTGGCTACGCAGCCGGGAAACAGGGCGACGGCGGGCCGTTCGTCGTGGCCTTCAGAAGGCAGGGGCCGCGGGATGTCACGACTCTCGGGAAGCGCTTCCAGCGCCACGCGCCAGGCGGACTCCGCCGGAAGACGCCTCGCCAGCTGCCGCCTCCACCGATCCAGACCCTTGGCGCCGCCCAATCGGGCCGCCAAGCGCAGCAGCGTGGGTTGTTTCAGCACAGCCAGCAGCGCGCGTGGACGCTGTGGCGTGGGACCGATCATGGCGCGCGTTTCCACGAGCAATTCACCGTACTTCACATTGGCCGGGCAGACGCGCTCGCAGTTGAGACAGCCCACGCAATGGTCAAGATGAAGCCGCAGGCTTTCCGTCGGTTTCGCATCGCCCCGGGCCAAGGCTGCAGAGATGGCAATGCGGCCGCGCGGAGACTCCGCTTCATTGCCATCCAGGCCGTAGGTCGGGCAGGTGGGCAGGCAAAGGCCGCACTGCACGCACTGGTCGGCAAGGGCGGCAATCTTTTGTTCTCGGGTATAGGGGGGCTTTTCAAGCGCCATGCGGGTCATGCTATCATTGCCAGCTCGCATCCCACCGGTCGGTGGGCTTGCGCGATTGATGAAAACTCCGTTATCATCTCGCGCCTTTGTTCCACCGATTACGTGTACCGCCCTAGTGGCGGCAGACCAGGTATTCTGAAATGAAAACGTTCAGCGCCAAGCCGGAAAGCGTCAAGCGCGATTGGTTCGTGATTGACGCCACGGACAAGACGCTCGGTCGTCTGTCGACCGAGATCGCCCGCCGTCTGCGTGGCAAGCACAAGCCGGAATTCACCCCGCACGTCGACACCGGCGATTACATCGTCGTGGTCAACGCCGAGAAGGTGGCCGTCACGGGTGCCAAGCTGGACGACAAGATGTACCACCGCTTCACCGGTTACGTCGGCAACCTGAAGACCACGAGTCTCAAGGACATGCTGGCGACCCACCCGGAGCGCGTCATCGAAATCGCCGTCAAGGGTATGCTGCCGAAGAATCCGCTCGGCCGCGCGATGTACCGCAAGCTCAAGGTGTACGGCGGCGCCGAACATCCGCATACCGCTCAGCAGCCGCAGGCGCTGGAAATCTAAGGACTCATCATGGCGATCCAGCAGAATTACGGCACCGGCCGCCGCAAGACCTCCGCCGCTCGCGTGTTCCTGCGCAAGGGCACCGGCGCGATCACGGTCAACGGCAAGACTCTCGACCAGTTCTTCGGTCGTGAAACCTCGCGCATGATCGTGCGTCAGCCGCTCGAACTCATCGAAGCGACCGACAAGTTCGACGTCAACGTGACCGTCGCCGGCGGCGGCATCACCGGCCAGGCCGGTGCGATCCGCCTCGGCATCGCTCGCGCCCTGATCGAGTACGACGAAACGCTGAAGTCCCAGCTCCGCAAGGCTGGCTTCGTGACCCGTGACGCCCGCGAGGTCGAGCGCAAGAAGGTCGGTCTGCACAAGGCCCGCCGCGCTACCCAGTTCTCGAAGCGCTAATTCTCCTCGGAGAACGGCTTCGACGGTACGGTGCATCAAAGTCAGAGCGCACCGCTCCGCAGGGTTTTGGGAGATCGTCTAACGGTAGGACAACGGACTCTGACTCCGTTTATCTAGGTTCGAATCCTAGTCTCCCAGCCAGAAACAAAAGGCCCGCCTCATGGCGGGCCTTTTGTTTCTGGCTGGGGTATGGGAAGCACGTTTGAGAAATTCGTCCGGAACGACAGGACAGCGCACGGCGCTGGCCCCGAAGCGCGTAGCGCGGAGGGGTGAGCCCCAAGGACGGGGCTAACACGCCCGGGCATCACACTGCTGAACTCTTCTGCATAAGACCGCCGATATGGCGGTCTTTCTGGTTTTGTTCGGGAAGGGCAGGAGGCGATCCTCGTTCGACAAATTGCCTGGAGCTTGTTGGGGAGTGGGTAGCACTGACCTCGCGTAGCGCGGAGGTCAGCCCATGGATGGGGCGAACAACCGAGGTGTCGCGTATCAAGCTCCTGGACAGGAGCTTGCCTACATACCGGGCTTGGCGTTCGTGTGCTGAGGCGTGGGCGTAGGCGATCTCCGTTCGCCAATTCGGTGCTGGAACTTGCCGCCAGCGCATCGCGCTGCTCCCTCGGCGTGCGGGGTTGAGGGAGCAGGGCGAACACCTGGCGCGATGTATAAGCATGCCGCACACATATGGCCGCCCGTACGTCCCGCATCTTGATTTTGGTTGGGCCGGGAGGCGACCCTCGTGCGGATTTGCCTCGAGGTCCAGACCGCGCGCAACGCTGGCGCCGCCAGACGCAACGCGCCCATCCCGTCGATGAAGGCACTCTTCTTCGCCCTGTACGCGCCGACATTTTGCAGACGTCGAATTTCAACCGCCGCTTGGCACCTCAGCGACCTGCGAAACATCACGCCCGGCGCATCACCTGTGCAGCAATGCCCCGCCCGAGCCATGACCTGCGCGCAAGGCGGCGAGTCCCCGTCCGCATTCCCCGTCAACGCCCGCCATGCCTAATGGCACAAGCTGCCCCGCTGCCGGACGTCTAACGTGTTGCGGCAGGCTGCATATCCATACCGGCAGCGGTGAGTTTCCGCGGGCCGGCCGTTGGCAGACAGGGCTACAAGGAAGCGTCCTATGAATGCGGAATCACGGCTGGCCCGTGTGGCAGGGCTGCTCTATCTGATCGTGGTGCTCACGGGCTTGTTCAGCCTGGCCTACGTGCCGTCCAAGGTGATGGTCCATGGCGATCCACAGGCAACGCTCCAGCGCATGGCCGCGTTCGAAGCGCTGCTTCGCTACGGTGTTGCGAGCTTCCTGGTGGAGCAGGTGGCGTTTCTGCTGCTGGTTTGCGCGCTCTATCGACTGCTGCGCTCGGCCGATCAGGTAGTCGCCGCGATCATGGTGATCCTGGTCGTGGCCAGTGTCCCGCTCGCATTGATGAGTGCCGTGGAGCGGCTGAACCTCCTCTCGCTGCTCGATCGCAGCGACGTGACGCATGCTTCCGATCAGTTGTTGGCGTTGGCGCGCTCATCGTTCGATGCATACAGCCATGGGCTGCTCGTCACGAGCCTGTTCTGGGGGTTGTGGCTGTTCCCCTTCGGCTTCCTGATCATGCGTTCCCGGCTCTTGCCGCGCGTGCTGGGCGTCTTCCTGATGATCGGCTGCGCCGGCTACGTCGTCGACGTGTTGTGCAGCATCGTCCTGCCTGGTTATGGCGACATGGCCATGTCCAATTACATGACGTTGCCCGCGGCGATCGGCGAGATCGGCAGCTGCCTATGGCTGCTGGCCGCGGGCATTCGCCGCACGGATGTGCTGCCACTTCCGTCCTCCCATCATCTCTGACCCACGCAGGGAATCATCATGGTCAAGTCGCCTCCGCTGGAAGACATCAAGGTGCCCACTCGGCTGAAACTGTCGGCGCTATGGGCCAGCCTGATGTTTTGTTACATCTACGGCGATTACTTCGGGCTCTACCAGCCCGGCAACCTGCGGGACATGTTGAACGGGCAGATGGGTCCGCTGGGCCCGACCACGCAGGGCGTCCTGTTGGGCACAGCGGCACTCATGGCGCTTCCCAGCCTGATGGTCTTTCTTTCGCTGGCGCTACCGGTGGCGTTGAGCCGGTGGTTCAACATCGTGCTGGGCGCGGCCTACACCATCATCATCCTGGTCTCGATGCCGGGTGCGTGGGCGTTCTATCAGTTCCTCGGTGTGATCGAGGCTGTACTGTCGTTGCTCATCGCGTGGCAGGCATGGCGATGGCCGCGAATCGGTTAGCCATCCACCGTGTGAGAAGCCTGTCGGGCCGCGTACGTCCAGCAAGAGCGTCTGCGGGCGTGAACGCATAAAGAAGAAGCCCGCCATGATGGCGGGCTTCTTCGGTGGGCGACCGTTGGCTTATTCGCTTGGCTGCTGCATCGCCTGCGCGCGATGCACGTAGTTCTGGTAGGAAGGAATGGCGATGGCAGCGAGCATCGCCAACAGGAACACCGGCACCCACAGCAGCCAGAACACACCCTTGGGCGCTTTGGGCTGGCTGGCGCCGGTCTGCTGCCAGCGCGAGATCCAGCGGAGCTGTCCCTGCAGATAGAGCGTGTTGAAGAAGAACAAGGTGATGCCGCCGATTTCCACCGGCAGGCCGTACGCGCCCAGCGCGCGGCGGATCGAGCCGGCCATGGCGAAATAGGCGGTGATGAACAGTACGACATAAGCCAGGGTGAGCAGTGCGCCGAAGGCCGATCCAGGATTGCCTATCGAGAGCCCTTCGCCTACCACCAGGCAACCCACGCCGATGCCCAGCCACAGCGTCGCCTTGCTGTCGTTGTCGATCTTGCGCACCCAGTTGGCCTGAATGAAAGGCCACACCAGGGTGAAGATGCCCAACGTGACGATGCCGAGCAGCAACACGAGGCCCCAGTGCATGGATGGCGCTGGTGGCAGGTCCACGTCCGGCGCCTCCACGGGAGCGCGGTAGGCCGACGTGGGCTCATCCAGCATGTGCGTGGCCGCGGGGCGGTCTTCCGCTTCGAAAACGGCGCCCGGCCTTGGCGGTGGCGGCGTCGCAGCGGCGGGGCGCTCGGGAAACAGCGAGAACAACGGTGCCCATTCCGCCATGCCCTTGCGCCAAGCCAGGGCTTGCGCGTCGTAGCGGCCTTCCGTCAGCCACTGGCGGACGTCACTCTCGGGAAACGGCCCGCTGCGCTCGCCGTTCTGTGCCACCCAAACCTTCTCGCCGTCGGACATATCCCTTTCCTCATTGCGGTTGATCAATCCGCCCGTGCATGTGCGGGCGGACGCGATGTCGTGGGGCGAGGTGCGATCGATCGACGCCGAGGGCAAGCAGAGCGCGCGGCCTACGATTCAATGCATGTTTCCTGATTCCCCGCGGCCAGCCTAAACCGCTGTGCGCTGCGTCACAAGATGGGCCGGGAACGCGAGTCGACGCGTTCACGCATCGAGGACGAGTGAGCGCGGAACCTTGGCGACCCCGGGTCAGCCACTCGTCAGCATGCTGCAATCGACCACGCCGCAAGTGGACGCCCAGCCTCACGTGGAGCCCGCACCGCGCGAAGCCGGCATCCTGGCGCCGCTCGGCGTCACGGCGTTCCGGCGTATATGGACGGCGAACCTGCTCGGCAATCTGGGCACCTGGGCGCAGTCGGTGGCGGTGGCCTGGGTGATCACGGCCGCGCATGCGGGACCCATCATGGTTGCCATGGTGCAGGTGGCGTCAGCCGCCCCGCTGGTGGTGTTGTCGATCGCCACCGGCGTGCTCGCGGACAACTACGACAAGCGAACCATCATGCTGGCCGGGCAGGTGGTGGAGATGGCCGGCGCCATCTTGCTCGCGGCGCTGGCCTTCCTCGGATATCTTGATCCGCTGCTGCTGATTCTCGCCGTGCTGTGGATTTCGCTGGGCAGCGCGATCACCGTGCCGGCGTGGCAATCGGCCGTGGGCGAGCAGGTGCCGCGGCCGATGGTGAGTTCGGCTGTGCTGCTCAATGGCGTCAACTACAACGTCGCGCGAGCGCTCGGACCCGCGCTGGGCGGCTTGATGCTCAGCGTGCTCGCGCCGAGCTGGGTGTTCCTGGTGAATACGCTGAGCTACGTGGGCTTGCTTGCTGCGCTTTGGTACTGGCGCCGCGAAACGCCGGTGCGCACGCTGCCGCCGGAAGGCATTCGCGAAGGCATGGTGGCGGCGTTGCGCTTCACCTGGAATTCGACGGTGACGCGACTGGCCATGCTGCGCTCCTTCATGTTCGGCTTTACCGCCAGCGTGATCTGGGCGTTGCTGCCGCTGGTGGCACGTGACTTTCCCGATGGTAGCGCCGCGTTGTACGGCTACATGCTCGGCATGCTGGGCGTCGGCGCGATTCTCGGCAGCGTGATGGTGCCTGCGCTTCGTCGCTGGCTGGGCACCAGCCGGTTGATCAGCGTGGCGGCCGGCACGCTGGCGGTGATGCTGGTGCCGCTGGCCTATGCGCAATCCCTGCTTGTGTTGATGCCTGCGCTCTGTGTGGCGGGTGCGTGCTGGATCGCGGCGCTCACCGAGTACAACGCCAATGTGCAGATCCTGGTGCCGGATTGGGTGAAAGGCCGGGCGCTGGCGCTCTACCAGACCGCGCTGTATGCGGGCCTCGCGATCGGCTCGTTCCTGTGGGGGCATCTCGCCGAAACCATGAGCGTATCGGGCGCGATTCTCACGGCGGCGATCGTCATGGTCATCTCGACGTTCCTGCTCTACCACTCGCAGTTTCCGCAGCCCGACACCGGCGGCCTGCGACTCGTCACGCGAGGCAGGACCACTCCACCGCAGCTCACCTTCGACCACGAGCGCGGCGATGTGGTGATGTCCATCGAGTACATCATTCCCGCCGAGCGCGCCGCCGATTTCATGGCGATGGTCGACGCGCTGCGACGCCTGCGCCTGCGCAATGGCGGGCGCTACTGGGGAATGTTCCGTGACGTGCGCAATGAAGAGATCTGGCGCGAAGTGCTGCTCGTCGAAAGCTGGCTGCAGCACCTGCGCATGCTCGATCGCATGACGCTGTCCGACAAGACGTTGATCGATCACGTGAAGGCGCTGCACAAGGGCGACGCGCCTCCGCGGATCACCCTTGGCGTGAGCTACGAATCGATCGAGTACGGCAACGACGTGCGGTAGCTGTGCGACGTACTCGCGGTCCGGCGCTCAGAGCACCTTGTCGCCCACCAGAACCACATTGGCCGCACGCCGCGCGAACAGGCCCACCGTCACGATGCCGGGGATCTGGTTGAGGTCGTTTTCAAGCCCCACCGGGTCGGTGATCTGCCAGCCGTGCACGTCGATCACCCAGTTGCCGTTGTCGGTGACCACGCCGTCGCGCCATACCGGATTGCCGCCACGCTTGACGATCTCGCGGCCGACCAGGCTGCGCGCCATCGGGATCACTTCGATCGGCAACGGGAATTTGCCGAGCACGTTCACCAGCTTGCTGGAATCGATGATGCAGACGAACTTGTCGCTCGCCTCGGCGATGATCTTCTCGCGCGTGAGCGCCGCGCCGCCGCCCTTGATCAGGCGCTTGTGGGGGTCGCACTCGTCGGCGCCATCGATATACAGCGAAAGCGAACCGGTGCTGTTGAGGTCGAGCACCGGAATGCCCACGCGCTTGAGGTGCGCGGTGGATTGCTCCGAGCTGGACACCGCACCCTGGATGCGGTCCTTGAGGTCGGCCAGCGCGTCGATGAAGTAGGCAACGGTGGAACCGGTGCCGACGCCGACGATGGCGCCGTCCTCCACATAGCGGATGGCGGCTTCGCCGGCCTGGCGTTTTTCGTTGGTGCTCATGTGTCGGTTCCGATAAGGGGAGAAAGCGTTATTCCATCGCCAGGATGTGCTTCCACTCGGGCGCACCCACCGGCATCACCGACAGGCGGTTGCCCTTGCGCACCAGCGGCATCTCGACCAATGCCGGATCGGCCTGAAGTTCCTTCAGCGTGATCGTGCGCTTGAGTTTCTTCACGAACTTCACTTCCACCAGCATCCAGCGCGGGTTGTCGCGCGAGGCGGAAGGATCGAAGTACTTGCTCTTGGGATCGAACTGCGAAGGGTCGGGGTAGGCGTCGGTGGCGACTTCCGCGACGCCCACGATGCCGGGCTCGTCGCAGTTGGAGTGATAGAAGAACACCTTGTCGCCGACACGCATGCCGTCGCGCATGAAGTTGCGCGCCTGGTAATTGCGTACGCCGTCCCAGGCTTCCTGGCCTTTGCGCTTGAGGTCGTCGATGGAAAAAGCGTCGGGTTCCGACTTCATCATCCAATAATGAACAGGGCGCTTGGTCATGCGTGGGCTTCTCCGTCCTCGCCGTTGGCGTGGCAGTCGATCAGTTCGCGATCGGTGGCAATGAAATCCAACGGCACGTCCCAGGGTTCTTCGGCGATCTC
This sequence comes from Dyella jiangningensis, assembly GCA_000632805.1. Lineage (GTDB taxonomy): Bacteria > Pseudomonadota > Gammaproteobacteria > Xanthomonadales > Rhodanobacteraceae > Dyella > Dyella jiangningensis. The sequence goes on from CP007444.1 coordinate 5,028,933, forward strand.
CGGCAGTTCCTGGAACGCGTAGGCGATGCCGACCAGCAAGGGCTCGGTCGGGCGGACCTGTTCGTTGAGGAAAGCGAAGGAGCGGTCGTAATAGCCACCGCCCGTGCCCAGGCGGTTGCCGCGACGGTCGAAGGCCAGCAGCGGCACCAGCACCAGGTCGAGCTGGAACGGCTCCAGCAGCTCGCTGGGCGATACCGGTTCAGGAATGCCGTGCCGATTGGGCTGGACGTCCTCGCCCGACTGCCACGGGGCGAAGCGCAGGCGGAAGTTCGGCCCGATCACCGGCAGCAGGAACTGCTGGCCGCGCGTGGCCAAGGGCGGGATCACCAGGTTCAACGGCAGCTCACCGTCGCAGGCCCAGTAGCCGGCCACGCGGGCATCGGTGAGGTATTCGGGCAACTGTTCCAGGCTGCGGCGCAGCCCCTGCGCGGCAGCGATGCGCTGCGGCGGCGTCAGCGCGCGGCGCTGCTCGGCCAGTTGGCGGCGTAGTTCGCGTCGCTGGGCGTCCACGTTCGCGTCTCCTGCCAGTGCGGGGCCGCGGACGGCGCCCTGAACGCACGGCGCCAGAGGCGCCGTGCGAGGGTAATGAGGTGGCGTTAACCGCGATGCCGCTGCCCACCGAACGACCTTGATCCACGATGGATCAGGTGGGAGGGCGACATGGTCTCAAGGCTTTCCGCACGCGGCGGACATGCACAACGACCGATGAAAAGCCGACCCGGGGCCGTATTTAGGAACAAGGCAAATGTAAGAGTGTGCTGGCGCACACCGCAGAAAACGCCGTGACTATTTTATGTGGGCGTCCAGTGCCGCTTCAAGCTTATTGCGCAAGGCGGCCAGACCGTCAGCCACGCTCTGGTCAGTTCCGCCGTGCTGCTTGCGCAGGGCAAGGAATTCGTGCGTGACACTGATCGCCGCCAGCACGGCCAGGCGGTCGAAGCCCGGCGCCTTGGCGTTGGCACGCAATTCACGCATCTTGCGGTCGAGGTAGGCGGCCGACTCCAGCAGGCCCTCGCGTTCTTCCGGCGCGCAGGCAATGAGGAATTCGCGATCGACCAGTCGCAGGGCGACCGGTTCGCTGGCGGTGTTGCTCACGCTGCTTTCAGCCATTGTTTTCGAGCGCCTTCAGTCGCTGGATCATCGCTTCGACGCGGCTGCGCGCCTGTTCGTTGCGCGCCATCAGGCCCGCGCGTTCACTCGCCAGTTGTTCCTGGCTGTGCCGCAGGCTGCGGTTTTCCTCGGTGAGACGGCGCACGGTGTCGAGCAGGCGATCGACCTGTTCGCCGAGGGCGGTCAGCTCTCGCTTGACGGGGTCTGGCTTGACGGTTTCGGGCGCGCTCATGGCCCGGAACTATAGCAGGCCGCTTGGCCAAAACAGCAGGCTCCGCCACGTTCCCGGAGGCGGTGCATTAAACTGGCGGCTTGCCCTGAATGGAGTACGGCCATGGCCGCCGATGAGCTTATTGGCTACGACGAACTGGACGACACGGTGGTCCATCTGAAGCTGGCTGTCCCGGCCAGTGAGCTGCATGGTTCGCTGTGCGGTTTTCTGGCGGGCGGCGCCCGCGTCGGCAGGCAGTCGCTGATCGAGGCCTTGCACATGGACGCTGACGTGACGCCGACGGGCCGGGACCAGGCCTTGCTCGAACGCCTGGTCACCCAGAGCGAGGCCGAGCTGGCCGATCCCGAGCTCGGCTTCGAACCCTTGCTGCCGGCCGATGACCGCCCGCTGCCCGAGCGCGCAGAGGCCCTGGTGGACTGGTGCCGCGGTTTCCTCGGCGGCTTCGGCCTGGCCGGCGCGGAGACCCACGGCAAGCTCTCCGACGAGGCGCAGGAAATCCTGCGGGACCTCAGCACCATTGCCGCCTCCTCGTTCGATTTCGACGACGAGGGTGAAGACGAGGATGCGCTGATCGAAGTGCACGAGTTCGTGCGCATGGCCGCCATGCTGCTGTTTGCCGAGTGCGCCAAGCGCCCCGCCATCCAGAACGACACGCTGCATTGAGCATTTCGCCCGAGGAATACACGCGCCGCCGCCGCCAGCTGATGCGCATGGCGGGCGAGGACGCGGTGCTGCTCATCGCAGCTGCGCCCGAGCGCGTGCGCAACGCGGACGCCAACTGGCCGTATCGACAGGATTCGGATCTGCACTATCTCTCGGGCTTTCCCGAGCCCGAGGCGGTACTGGCTCTGTTGCCGGGACGCAAGCATGGCGAGGCCGTGCTGTTCTGTCGCGAGCGCGACGAAGAGCATGAACGCTGGCACGGCGAGACCATCGGCACCGATCGCGCCGTGAGCGAACACGGCATGGACGATGCGTTCCCCATCGACGATATCGACGACATCCTGCCCGGCATGATCGAAGGGCGGGCCCGTGTCTATTGCCATTTCGGCAGCGAACCCGAGTTCGACGCGCGCCTGCTCGGCTGGATGCGCCGCCTGCGCCAGTTGCGAGGCGGCGGCGTGGTGCCGAAAGAGTTTGTCGCGCTGGGTCATCTGCTGCACGACCTGCGCCTGTACAAGTCGCGCGGCGAGTTGAAATTGATGAAGACGTCCGCGTCGATCGCGGCCGAAGCGCATCTTGCCGCCATGCAGGCAGCGGTGGCGGGCCGGCACGAATACGAGGTGGAAGCGGAAATCCTCCGCGTGATGCGTAGCCGCGGCGCGGTGCCGGCGTTCCCGCCGATCGTGGCCAGCGGCTACAACGCCTGCGTGATGCACTACACCGCCAATCGCGCGGTACTGCGCGACGGTGATCTGCTGCTGGTCGACGCGGGCGCGGAAATGGACTGCTATGCGTCCGACATCACGCGCACGTTCCCGATTAGTGGCCGCTACAGCCGCGAGCAGCGTGCGCTTTACGAAGTGGTGCACGCCGCACAGCTGGCAGCGATCGACGAAGTGATGCCCGGGCGCGCATTCAGCAGCGCACATGAAGCCGCCGTGCGGGTGATTGCCGAAGGCCTGTGTGCGCTGGGCCTGATCCAGGGCAACGCCGACGATGCGATTGCCGAAGGCAGCTACAAGCGTTTTTTCCCCGCCAAGACCGGCCACTGGCTGGGCCTGGACGTGCACGACGTAGGCGACTATCGCGTCGATGGCGAGCCGCGCATGCTCGAACCCGGCATGGTGGTGACGGTGGAGCCGGGCATCTACGTGCCGCCCGGTGATTTCAGCGTGGCCGAGCGCTGGCGCGGCATCGGCATCCGCATCGAGGACGACGTGGCGGTGACGCGCGATGGCAACGACGTGCTGACCTCGGGCGTGCCCAAGGACGCCGACGAGATCGAGGCATTGCTGGCCGCGCGTTGATCGCGACGCGGTCCGCCGACGGGATCAGTCCTCGGCTCGGGGCACGAAGGCGCCGATCGAGGTAAGGATCTCGGCGCCGTCCTGGTTCAGTGCTGGCGCGGCGAAAGCCTGCGGCCCAGGCGTGCGGCCGAACTTGATCGGATGCGCGACGCCGCGATAGCGCCCCACGGCGGGATGCCTGAACGTGTCGATCATGCCCTCGGCCAGCACCTGCGGGTGTTCGAACATGTCTTCGATCCGGCGCGCGGCGGCGCTGGGTACTTCATCGCCGAACAGGGCCTCCCACTCCAGCGCACTGCGTGCGGAGAGTGCCTCGTGCAGCTGCGGCACGATGTCGTTGTAATGCTCCGCGCGCTTGCGCACGGTGTCATAGCGCGGGTCGTCGCGCAGGCGTTCCAGTCCCGTCTTCTCGCATAGCGCACGCCAGAAATGCGGGGTGTTGGCGGAGATGTAGATATAGCCATCGCGCGTGGGATGGATACCGGTAACGCCACCCGAGCGCATGTCCCGACCGATGTCGAGCGATTCGCCTTCGGCCCAGATCATGCGTGCCGATTGCATGGTCAGCGCACTGCGCAGCAGCGACACGCCCACGAACTGCCCCAGCCCGCTGCGCTCGCGTTCGAACAGCGCGGAGGCGACGCCTGCAGCGAGCAGCGCGGCTGCGTAGTAGTCCACGACCGAACCGTAGATCACTTCTGGCGGACCGCCACGCTTGCCCTGCAGCGCGCACATGCCGGTCATGGTCTGCAGCACCTGGTCGTAGCCAGCCTTGTCCTTCATGGGGCCGCTCTCGCCATAGCCGGTGATGGCGCAATAGATCAGGCGCGGATTGATGAGGTTGAGACGATCGTGGTCGATGCCGAGACGCTCGGCGACACCAGGACGGAAGTTGTGCACGAGCACGTCGGCATCGCGTACCAGCTTGAGCAGTGCCGCGTGATCTTCCGCGCGCTTGAGGTCGAGCACGATGCCGCGCTTGCTGCGATTGACGCCGAGGAACGCGCGGCTCTCGCTGGCCAGCGTGGACGGGTACTGGCGCAGGTTGTCGCCGCCGGGCGGTTCGATCTTGATGACGTCGGCGCCCTGGTCGGCCAGCAGCGTGCATCCGTAGGGACCGGCGATGTAGGCGCTCAGGTCCAGCACGCGGATGCCGGCGAGGGGGCCGGCGTCTTCGCGGGATGCTGCGTTCGACTCAGGCGAGAGGGTTTCCATGCGTTGCGTGTTCACTCGATTCCAGATGCCCTGCGCGGAGATTTACTCTGCAACAGGGGCTGTGAAAGAAGAAGCTGCCGTAGCTAGTTTCTCGCTGCACAATTCCTTGTGTGAGCGCGTCAGGGCAGCGCCGGCGCCAACGGCAACCAGGTAAGGCGCCAGGCTCCATCCACGCGTCCGCCGGCGCAGAAATACGGCGCAAAGTCCAACGGCGGCCGATAACCCAGTTCGAGGCGCACCATGGGCATCGCGTCGGCGTCACCCGGATCGAAGCTCAGCCAATCTTCCGGTCCACCGTTGGGAAGCCGCACGGTTTCCTCGACCTTGAAGCCATCGATCAGACCGGTGGCGTAGACGAGTGGCCCACAGGTGATGGCGACGTACTCGAATCGCAGCACTTCCTGCCGCACGTCGCTGCCATCGGGCGCCTTCGATTCCTGTACGTTGCGGTTGATCGCGCGGTGAAGCACGGGCCGCATCGGCAGCTGCAGCGTCACCTCATCGCCGTCGCGCCACTCGCGTTCGATGGCCGCGTAGTCGCCGCTGATCAGCCGGTGATCCAACGGAACGCTGTTGACGTGCACGCTGGCATCAGCGGCCCACGAGGGAATGCGCAGGCGCAAGCTGAAGCGAACGGCGACTGGGGTCTGTACCTGCAACGCGATGGCGCCGTCGAAGGGGTAGCGGGTTTGCTGCCGCACGGTGACCGCGTGGCCGCGTAGCGTGAAGCGGGTTTCGCTGGCGCCGTAGAGATTCACGCTGAGCGTGTCATCGCCATACGCATAGGCGATTGCCGGCAATTCCTCCAGCGCCATCGCGCCGCTCGACTTGCAGCAGCGCCAGTAGGTGGTGTGCACGCGCTTGCCGTTGGGGAAGACGTAGTAGCACCAGTCCTCGCCGTTGGGCGCCTGCGCGGCGAGCAGGTCGTTATAGGCCGAGCGCTCGATCTCTTCGGCATAGCGCGCTTCGCCGCTGATGGCGAGCAGTTCGCGATTGAGCTGGATCCATGCAAGCGTGGAGCAGGTTTCCACATAAGCGTGCGGACTGAAGGTGCCCGGCGCGTTGAACACTTCACGCGAGCGATGCGCCACGCCACCCCATGGGCCACCGCCGAGCGTGAGGTGCTTCTCGCGGATGCTGTTCCATAAGTTGTCCACCGCCGCGCGGTAGTCGTGCTCACCGGTGGCGCGATACAGCTTGGCGAGGCCCACCAGGTTCCACGCGAGCTGATAGGCCTTGCCGGTCGCGATGAAGGCGGCATCGGTATCGGCCAGCGCGCGCGTCAGCAGGGCGAGGTTGGGTTCGTCGTTGGCCTGCACGAGGATGCGGTGGGCCAGTTCAAGATAGCGTGCCTCGCCGGTGACGAGATGCAGCTCCACCGCCGGGTCCAGCAGCACCGTGGCCGACATGCCGAAGTGGTTGCCCAGTTCGGTGATGTCGATGCCGCCTTCGGTCAGCGCGCGAAGGCACAGGTCGCCGATGCGGCGCGCCGCATCGAGGTAGCGTGCTTCGCCGATATGCCTGTGCACTTCCAGCAGGCCGAGTACGAGATAGGCGTGCGTCCAGATATCCCAGGTGCGCACGCTGGGCGCGCCATCCCAGCTCACCGGCTTGGGTGGCTGTTGCACCATGAAGCGGTGGTCGATCGCGTACGTGCCGAGATAACCATCGGGTTCCTGCACGGACACCAGGAAGTCGGCCACTCGTTGCACATGTCCGCGCAATGTCGTGTCGCCGCTGCGCGCGGCGGCCTTGGCAGCCGCATACAACCACTTGCCGGCATGCTCGCCGTACCAGTCGCCGGCACGGTTGTGCTCGCGCTGCTCGGGCGCGAACAGAGCAATGGCGGGGCTGTGTTCGTCTTCGATGAAATGCGAGAGGCGGCCCTGCAGGTTCGCGCGCAGCGCTTCGCCCAGCAATCCGTCGAGGCGTGTGGCGGGTGCGGACATCAGGCGGCATCCACGACGCAACGGAAGCCCACGCAAGCGGAACGGTCCTTGCTGGGGGCCATCAGCAGGTACTTGCCGTGCTGGTCGAGGCGGTAGGCCTGCGGGAAGTACCAGTGTGAGGTCTGCGGCTGGTAGTGGCTGCTGCCGCGCAGGATGGCGGCGCGCGTGTGCTCGTCGTGGAACTCGTCGGTCCACTGCCACACGTTGCCGACGAGGTCGAGTACGCCGAATGGACTGGCGCCCTGTGGGTGCGCACCGACGTCCGCAGGCGGCGTGAGCAGGCGGCCGCGGTGAACGGCAGGCACGCGCGATTCATCCCACTGGTTGCCCCAGGGATACAGGCGCCCGTCGGTGCCCTGTGCCGCGTACTGCCATTCCCATTCTCGCGGCAGCCGCTTGCCTGCCCACGCGGCGTAGGCACGGGCGTCCTCGATCGAGACCCAGGTCACCGGCTTGTTCTCCCAGCCCGGCAGCGGCGCGCCATCGCGCCAATGGCGGAGGAAGTGGTGTTCGTCGGCAGGGCGCCAGCCGCTGTCCGTGAGAAAGGCGAGGAACTGCGCGTTGGTGACGGGCGTGCGGTCGATATGGAACGCCGGCATCTGCATGCGATGGCGATGATGGCGACGCGCGCTGCTTTCCCAGGGGTACTGCACGTCGTTGCCTTCCCAGGTCTGGCCTTCGATCTCCACGCCACCGACGACGAAATCGAAATCGCCGGCCGGGATGGCGACCATGCCTTCCGGCGCGCGGGCGTGCGGCGAGGTGGCCGGCACCGGCACGATGTGCTGCGGGAGCGAGTGCCACGCCTTCGACAACGACTGCAGCGGCGTGTTGGACCATTCGCGTGCACGCTGCAGGAACGCATCCAGCCCGTCGATGCCCGCACCGTCTCGCAACGCCAGGACGCAGCCGAAGCCGTGGCCTTCCATCGGAAACGAGAAGATCGCGCGCCCATCCGCGATGCGCGGCTGCAGAGTCGTCCCGTGCCAGATGTCGAAATAGCGCGTGCCCTCGACATGCGGCACACCCAGCTGCTCGCCGTCCACGTCGTACTCGTTGCGGTTCACCAGCGTCCACAGCGTGTAGTCGTCGAGCGGGAAACGGCTGGCGAAAACGCCGGCCTGCAGGGTGCGCTCGTAGGGCCGCCAGGCCATGCTCACCATGGCGGGAGCGAACTGCCGTTCGATGGCGGCAATGCGGCGCAGCGATTCGGCGTCACGCGGCGTGAGCTGGTTCCAGATGCCCCAGACGTTTTCCCACGCGTTGTAGCCGATGCCATTGAAGAAGATGTACTGCAGGTCGTGGTTGCGGTCGCGGCCCCAGCGGTTCTCGTAGTTGATCATGTGGCGCGGTTCGAGCCACTTGAACTTCGCCACCGGCGGAATGACGTCGTTCGGTGCTTTCTTGCCCCAGCTCTGCACGTTCCAGTTGAGCTGCTCTTCCGCGCTGATGGTGGATTCGGGCTGCAGCACCACCGGTCGGCCGGCCTCATCGCAGGCCGTGAAGAACGCGCGTGGCACGCCGTTGTAGGTGTCGCCGTTCACGCCATCGGCACCGACGGCGGCGACCAGCTTCGCCATCGTCCGCCAATCGTTGTCCTCGGGCGGGCGAGTGCCGTTGTCCCATGGCATGGTCGGCAGGAACACGCGCACGCCGCGGCCGTGGAAATCCTCCACGGCGCCCCGCAGTCCTTCGATGCCGCCCGGAAGGTCGAAGGCGAGGTCGGTCTTGTTGCGATCGTCGATGCCGATGTTGGGATACACGAACCAGATCAGCACGCTGTCGATGCCGCCGAAGCGCGCTTCCAGATCGTCCAGATAGCGGTCGACCGTGTAACGGCCCGACACGGGATCGTAGAAGTAACGGTCCTCCACCATCATCTGCGCATGCACGAAGTTGCGCTGCGCCCACTGCAGTTCAGGGCGCCGGTAATTCGCGTCGTCGAAGCCGATGCGCGTGAGGTGTTCGCGGCGCCAGTCGATCAGCTCCGCAATCCAGTCGTCGGCGGTGCCGTCGACGTCCATCTTCCAGTGGCCGATCTCCGCAAACGGCCAGCCCGGCGCCTTGCCCGGCGTGGGCAGGTAGCGCCCGGTGGTGACGTGGGAGAACTTGTACTCGGTGCGCACGCGGGGGCGGAGGATGTCGCCGTCGTCGTTGGGGAAATCGTGAGCGCTTGTCATGAGGGCATTCGGCAGAGAGAGGCTTAGAGAGTGTCGGCGGTGCGCAACGGCAGGTTGGCATGGCGTGCGAGAAAGGCATCCACCTCGGCGCGGGCCGGAACGCCAGCTTGCGCGCCCAACCGTGTGCATGCCAGTGCGGACGCCGCGGTGGCGCGCTGCAGGGCACCGGCGAGCGGCACTCCTTGGCTGAGCGCGGCGACGAAAGTCCCGCAGAAGGTGTCGCCTGCGCCGGTGGTGTCGACGGGCTCGATGGCGAAGGCGGATTGTTCAAAGCGTTCGCCGTCGGCTTGCGCCACGCAACCTCGGGCGCCGAGCGTGACGACCACGCAGGGGTTGTCCAAGGCGGCAAGCGCGGCGTCCATGTCGTGGATGCCGGTGAGCTGCGCCAGTTCGGTTTCGTTGACGATGAGGATGTCCACCAATGCCAGCACGTCGCGCGGCAGCGCTTGGGCAGGCGCCGCGTTGAGCACGGTCAGCACCCCGGCTTCGCGCGCGCTGCGTGCCCACGCGATGACGCTTTCCAACGGCGACTCGAGTTGCATCAGCAGATGGCTGACGCCGGACAGCGACGGCAAGTGATGCGGCTGCAGGGCGAGATTGGCGCCGGGCGCCACAGTGATGGCATTTTCTGCGGTATCGGAAAGGCATACGAAGGCCACGCCTGTGGACTCCTTCGCGCGCATCACGATCAGTTCCACGCCCGCGGCACGCAGCGAGGCCTCCAGTGGCATGGCGTGCGCGTCATCGCCCAACGCCACCAGCATGCGCGTGGACGCGCCGCCCGCGCGTGCGCAGGCAACGGCCTGGTTGGCGCCCTTGCCGCCGGGGAAGGTGGTGAATTCGCGACCGAGCACCGTTTCGCCCGGTGCCGGTACGTGGGAGGCACGCACCACGAAATCGAGATTGGCGGAGCCGGCGACAAGCACGGTTCCTTGACGGATGGCATTCATGGCAGCGATTGATAAACCAAGTTGTAGAACAGGCGACTGACGTGCGGCAGATCCTTCACGCCATCGCGCGGCAGGTGTTGCAGCAGCAGGATCGCAACGAGCTTCTCCTGCGGATCGATCGTGTAGTAGGTGGATGCGGCGCCCGACCAGCCGTATTGGCCGTTGGAGCCCAGCTGGCCGCGCCGCGCCGCGTCGATCACCACATAACCGCCGATGCCGAAGCCTTCCGCATCGCTGAACTGGGTGACCGGAGGGTCGAGCATGGTGAGGTGGTTGCGCATCATCAGCTCGACCGACTTGCGGCTGAGCAGCTGCACGCCATCGAGCGTGCCGCCGTTGAGCAGCATCTGGGCGAAGCGCGCATAGTCGCCCGCCGTGGCATAGAGCCCTCCCGCGCCGCTGGGGTAGGCATTGAGCGGTTCGCCGGGATGCCGCGCGCTGAGGGTGTCGGCCAGGACGAGCGTGCCGTTGTCGCTCATCGTGGTGAGGTCGACGATACGCTGGCGTTGCGCCACCGGCACGCTGAAGCCGGTGTCAGTCATCTTCAGCGGCGCGAAGATGCGCTGCTGCAGGAACCGGTCGAAGGGCTGCTTCGAAACGACTTCGACCACGCGCGCCATCAACTCGATGGAGGCGCCGTCGTAGCCAAAGCGCGTGTCCGGATCGGCGGCCAGCGCCACGTGGCTCATGCGCTCGGCGAACTCGCGCAGGTTGTGGCTGCCGTGTGGATCGAGGCGTTCCATCCGCTTGTTCGCTTCCTCGTCACCTTTGAGTCCGGCGGGAAAGCCGGCGGTATGGGTGAGCAGGGCATGTAGCGTGATGGGCTTGCTGGCGGGTCGAAGCACGGGGGCATCTGCCGTACCGCCTGTCATTAGCTGCGGCGCATCGAAGCCCGGGAGATAACGCGACAGCGGATCCTCCAGCGAAAGGCGCCCTTCCTCCACCAGCATCATGACGGCGACGGAAGTCACCGTCTTGGTCATGGAGTAGATGCGGAAGATGTCGTCCCTGCGTATGGGCTCGCGTCGCGCGAGGTCGCGAGAGCCGTAGGCCTGCCAGTCGACGATGCGGCCGTCGCGCATCACCAGCGAAACGGCGCCAAGGTAGCCATGCGCATCGGTGGCCTGGCGAAGATAGGCATGCAGGCGTTCGATGCGCGTTTCGGAGAGGGCGGCCGATCGCGGCGCGTCCTGCGCCTGCGCCGCGGACGGCGCCATCACGCACAGCGCCATGGCGGCTGCACCGAACCATCGGCCTGCCTGTTTGCGAAACTCGCCCATCGACTCTCCTGCTTTCGCGACGACACCCCGCATGACGCGGGGTGTCGTGCCGACCTTGCCCGTCACGAGCGCATCAGAACGTGATCGAGTAGGTGATCGATGTGACGCGACCGCGACCCGCCCAGTAGTTCTGGTAACCGGCCAGCTGCGACCAGGTGAGGATGTACTGCTTGTCGAGCAGGTTCTCCACGCCCAGCGAGAGCTTGCCGCTCTTGCCCATGTCGTAGTTCACGCCCAGGTCCCACAGGGTGTAGCCGTGGGTCTGTTCTTCATAGCTGTACTTGGCGCCGTCGTAGGGACGCACGTCGGTGCCGGAGAGATGGCGTCCGAACAGTGAGGTGAAGCCCAGCGTGGCGTCGGCATTGGCAAGGAAGTTCCACGTCACCGAGCCGGCGAGCTTGTCCGGGTTGATGTCCAGCACGCCCATCGGCTTGTTCAGCCCGCCCGCGGGGAAGCGGCCAGCAGGATCGGCCGCCCAGAACGACGTGGCGCCCTTGATGTGGGAGTAGATGCCGTTGATCTTCCAGGTCGGGCTGATCTGCCAGTCGCCGGTCAGCTCGGTGCCTTCGATGCGCACCGGCGCACGCGACAGGATGAAGTCGTTGCTGTGCGGGTCGATCGCCAGCGAGGCGCCGAACGGCGACTTGGAGATGTAGTGCGTAGCGCCGAACGAGGCGACGTCGCCGCGCCAGTTGAAGCCGAACTCGTCGTTCTTGAAGATGATCGGCTGCAGGTCGCTGATGCGATCCACCGACTGGCCCGGCACGTTGATGTTGCGCAGCGGGATGCCGATGTTCGGCAACGTGAAGCCTTCGCTGTACGAGGCGAACGCCGACCACTCGTCAGTGATGCGCCAGATGCCGCCGATGTTCTTCAGGTTTTCCTTGTACTTCAGCCGGCCGCCCTGCACGAATACGCGGTTGCGATAGTAGGTAGTGGTGTAGCTGTCGACCTTGAGCGTGTCGTCCTCGTGGCGGATACCGCCGCTCAGCGTGACGGGGCCGATGTCATACGAAAGCTGCGCATACGGCGCCGTGCTGTCGTACTTCATCGGCGGCACCCACAGGCGATTGGTGAGGGCCAGGCGCTGGTCGGCCTGGTCCTTCACGTAGTCCACGCCCACGTGCAGCTCCAAGCCGGTGACGAACAGGTCGGGGCGCGTCCACGAGGTGCGGATGCCTTTCTTCTTCGCGCGGATTTCCGACTGGTCCCACAGCGTGCCGAGCGGCGCGATCAGCGGATCCTGCTTGTCGTCGGTGAGCTCGGGCAGGTAACGCATGGCCTGGTTGGCCTGGTACACGTTGATATCCAGCGCGCCACCGAACAGCTTGTTGTGGGTGTACTCCACCGCGTACTGCTCGAAGTCGTTGAAGGCATCCTTGGAGCCGTAGACGTGGCCCTTCTCCGACGTATTGGTGCGCGGCACGTCGCACGGCGGATTGTCGGTCGGGCCGCGACAGCCGAGCACCTGGTAGTAGTCGCCCTTGCCGTCGATCTTGAAGTGGCTATACGAAGCCTGGATGCGCTGGTCGTTGCCTTCGCCGAAGTTGTAGCCGGCCTTCAGGAAGATGTTGTCCGAGAGCGAATCGGCCAGCGAGCCGCTGGTGTTGAGGCCGATGCGGCGACCGTTGCCGTCATAGGTGATACCGCGATCGATGTGCGAGCCCGACAGCAACAGGTCGTATGAATCTTCCTTGCGAGTGAAGGTCACGCCGGTCTTCCAGCCGCCGCTGTCGCGCGGGCCCTGCGTCTGGTAGCGCATGGTCACCGTGGTCTCGTTGCCTTCCTTGGTCGGCACCTTGGAGATGTAGTTGATGATGCCGCCTGCCGCGCCGATGCCTTCGGAGGCGGACGGGCCGTTGATCACTTCCACGCGGCCCACGATGCCCATGTCGGTGAAGGTGCCGTTGCGCGTGCCTTCACGCAGCGGCGAGCCCTGGGGCACGCCGTCGAACAGGCGCAGCGGAATGCGGCCGCGCAGCGTCTCGCCGGTGTTGCTCATGGCCTGCGAGGATTCGGCATAACCGGGCACCGCGCGCGCCAGTACGGCGGTCGCGTCTTCGGTGACCAGCAGGGTGTGCTGGATCTCGGCCTTGCCGACCACCGTGATCGCGCCCGGGATCTCGTCCACGGCCTTGGGCGTGCGTACGCCGGTTACGATGACCTGGTCGAGGTTGGTGACCTTTTCCTTCTTGGCGTCGCTGTCTTTCTTGTTCTTGTCCGCGCCGGTGGTGTTCGCCGGCGCCGCGCCCTGGGCGTCCTGCGCATGGGCATTCATGCCCATGACGGAGAACAACAACAGGCTGCTGATCGCTGCGGTGAGTGGCTTGATCATCGATTCGTCTCGTTGTTATGCAGTCGTCCGCGGGTGTGCAGATGCCCACCCGGCCCATCGCGAGCGATGGCCAGGAACGTTTGCTTGTGGTGATTCGCCGGCGACGTGCTCTCTCCCCAACGTCCCGGCGGCCCCGCTTTGTTGCTGGAGGCGAGCCTATATCGCGACGCAGTCCGCATATAACCGGCGCGGACTATGTTCAGAGACTAGTTTTTGTTGCTTACGAACCAAGCAAAAATGTGTCGCGACGCAGCAAACCAAGGGCTTTCGCGATGCGCGTGGCGAAGGTGTTTCGCGCGATCATGCCGCCACGTGCTTGCCGGTTTGCGCGACTTTTCGCGCCTCCTGCAGCAGAACCGAAACCAGCCGCACGCGCACGCTGGAACGCGCCCACACGATGCCGATGCATCGCGGTACTGCAGCATTCGGCAATGGAATGCGCACCAGATCGAGCCCTTCGGGCCACGGTTGTGCCCAGTCGGGCACCAGGGACACGCCCAATCCGCGATCCACCATGACCGCGATCGCATTCAGCGCGTTCAGCTCGAAACGCTCGCGCGGCACGATGCCGTTGGCGCGCAGGTAGTCGTCGGCCTGGCGTCCGCCCCACTGGTTGCGGTCGTAGCGGATCAGCGGCTCGCTCGCGAGCAGCTCATGGGGATCGCGTCCCGCCATGCTGCGCGGGGCCAGCACGATCAGCGGCTCCTCGCGCAGCAATTGCCACTCGCAGGTCTTGGGCAGCGGGAAGGGTGCCTGCAGAACCACGGCGGCATCGAGGTCGCCGTCTTCCACTGCGCGATAGAGATCCACCGAGAAGCCGGGCTTGATGAACACGTTGATCTGCGGGAACGCCTCCACCATGCGCGCGAGGATGTCCGGAAGCATGCCGGCGAGTGCGGTCTGGCAGGCGCCGAGACGCAGTTCGCCGGAGACGTCGCTTTCGTTGGCGATGCTGCGCAGGTTCGCCACCTGCCGAAGCAGGTCGCGGGACTGCTGCAGGATGCGCGAGCCTTCCTCCGTCACGCTTACCGTGCGGCCCACGCGGGCGATCAGCGTGGCGCCGATCTCGCGCTCCAGCGTGCGTATCTGCTGTGCCACGGCCGCCGGCGTGATGTTGAGCACACGCGCCGCCGCCGCCATCGAGCCCTGGTCGACGGTGATGATGAAGGTCTGCAGGAACTGGGTTTCCAAGGGCGAACACCTATGCTTTGCCGCAGCCTACCTGAGCACCCAGCCGGTGTCGCCATGGACTTTCGGCCCATGGCGGCGCGTATCACTCCACGTCGCGGTAGATCGTCAGGCCCTTCAGTGACCGCGTGGGTGCCGGGAAGCACAGGCTCGCCAGATAGCCGATCACGATGCACAACATGATCGAGATGGCCAGATAGAAGTACGGATGCACCAGCTTGAACGACCAGGCGATCAGCGTGAGGAAGATGCTGGCGCCGATGCCGATCGCCACGCCCGGCGCATTCGCACGGCGCGTGAACATGCCCAGCGTGTAGGCACCGGCGAAGCCGCCACCGAGCAGGCCGGCGAGTTCGATAGACACATCAAACAGCGAGTGCACGTCGAAACGCGACAGCAGCAGCGCGGAGGCGATGCCGATCAGGCCCACCACCACCGTCATCATCTCGGCGAAGAACACGCTCTTCTTCTGCGAGCCTTCGCCGACCAGCTTGTCGTAGAAGTCCACCGAGATCAGGGTGGCGACACTGTTCATGATGCCCGACAGCGTGGCCATGGCCGCCGCGAAAATCCCCGCGACGATGAGTCCGGTCACGCCCATCGGCAGCTCCGCCGCGATAAACAGCGGGAACGTGGCGTCGATCGGCAGCAGCGGATTCATGCGCTCCGGGTGCGCCTTGTAGAACACGAACAGCGCGGTGCCGATCAGGTAGAACACGAAGCCGCCGGGAATCATGATCGCGGCGAAGGCCCAGATCGAGCGGCCCGCTTCCTTGTCCGACTTGGTGGACAGCGTGCGCTGCATCAGCACCTGGTCCTTGGGAAAGGTCAGCACCACGTCGAACAGCACGAGGAAGATGAAGCCCCAGACGGTGGCCTTGGTGAGGTCGAAGCTGAAATCGAACAGCTTCATCTTGTTCTCGGCCATGGCCGTGTGCATGAACTCGCCCACGCCGCCGTGCAGGCTCCATACGATGAAGCCGATGGCGAAGATGGCGCCGCCCATCTTCACGATGACCTGCACGAAGTCGGTCCAGATCACCGCTTTCATGCCGCCCATCGCGGTGTAGATGATGGTGAAGCCACCCATCAGGATCACGCTCCACGTCACGCTGATGCCGGTGATGGTGGCGATGGCGAGCGCCGGCAGGAACAGGATCACGCTCATGCGGCTGCCGATCTGGGTGAGGATGCACAGCGCACTGGCGAGCATGCGGATGGCCGGATGGAAGCGCGTTTCCAGATACGAGAACACCGACATCAGGTCGAGCCGGCGCAGCAATGGCACGATCCACACGGCCACGAACATCAGGCCGAACACGGCGATGAGGTTGTTGGTGAGGTACTGCCAGTTGCTCTCGAACGCCTTGGCCGGGATGGCGATGAAGCTGATCGAACTCGTGTTGGCGGCATACAGGCTCACGCCCGCTGCCCAGAACGGAATGCTGCGGCCGCCGACGAAGAAGCTGGAGGTGGAGTTGCGCTTCTCGCGAAGGTAGAAGTAAAGGCCGATGCCGATCATCGCGGCGAGGTAGACCACGATGACGATCCAGTCCAGCCAGCGCAGCAGCAGTTTGCTGGACTGCACCTGGGCCGAAGTGATTTCGATCTTGCCGTTCGCATGGGACGCCCACAGCAGGCCATTCCGCCACGCGGTGATGGCCTGCGGGTCTTCGACGGAGGCGCCGGGCAGGGTGGTCCAGGCGCTGGTGATGGTCTGGAAGGTGGCAGGACGCGCCGCGCCACCATCGGCGCCGCGCAGCAGGAACATCAGGTGGGCCTGTCCCATGGATCGGGCCGACGAGGCCACCACGGTGCCGGGCACGTCGCCGCGATCTTTCCAGGTACCGTCGTTGGCGGCCTGCCACAATCGCTCGCGGCCGCCGGTCTGCGCCACCGTGACGAAGGCACTCGCGCTCTGGGCGGTGAGCGAGGTGGCATCGGCGTCTCCCGGCCAACCGGCGCGATCAGTCCACTGCGTTGAAGCGACGCCCAGCGGAAGTCGCAGCAGGCGGTTTCCGTCGGATGCCTGGCCGGCGACGAACACTGCGTTGTCGTTGGCGGTTGCCTGTGCGTGCGCGATGGCCTTCGGCAGCGCAGGCAGTGGTTCGAGCGAAAGCATGCCATCGTGCAAGGAGAGGTGTGCCACGCCGGTAACCGTCGTGGCGTCACCGAGGAGTGCATAGCCCTGGCTGCCATTGCCGAACAACGCGGCCACGTGGGACGCGGCATCCGGCGATGCCCATCGAAGTGCTCGCCACTGCTGGTCCTCGTAGGCAACGACGCCATGGTCAGTCTGGGCGACCGGATACCCATCGACCACGACCAGCGAACGAATGGCTTGCGCGTCGAGCGCAGGCAATGCACTCGCGCGCATGGGCGTGAGCGTGTCGGCCATCGTGGGGAAAACCGCCAACAGAAGCAGGGCGGCGAGCCATGGTGCCCACCACAAACCGGTTGCGCTGGTCTTCTTCCGCCCCCGCGGCCTTGCCTGCCCCCACATGCCCATCATTGCTCCACTGCTGCCAACATGGCCTGCGCGCGCTTGAGAAACGGCAGGTCGATCATCTTGCCATCCAGCACGAACGCGCCGCGTCCGGCGTGTTCGGCGAGCCGTGCCGCTTCCACGATGCGTCGCGCGATGGCGAGTTCAGCTTCCGTCGGGGCGAACGCCGCATTGGCCAGCGCCACCTGGCGCGGATGGATGCAACTCTTGCCGGCGAACCCCAGGCGGCGCGCCATCATCGCTTCTGCCGTGAAGCCGTCGCCATCTTCCAGATCGGCGTACGCGCCATCGATGGCGAACAAGCCCGCCTGCGCCGCGGCCATCTTCACCGCAAACATCGCCGCATGCACATTGGCCGTATCGCGGCGCGCGATGCCTTGTGCCTCGAACAAGTCAGCCAGGCCCAATTGGAGGCCCGCGACGCGCGGATGCGCCCTTGCGATGTCGGCCGCGTTGGCCAGCGATAGCGGTGTCTCGATGTTGACGAGCAGGCGAACCGGCTCATTCACTTCGTTGGCCGTTTCGGCGCGCTCGATCACCGCGATGGCATCGAGAAGCGCGCGCGTCGATTCGATCTTGGGCAGGTTGAGCAGCGTGAGACCCCGGCGTACCACGGCATGGACGTCCGCCTCGAAATGTTCGGAATCCGGGGCATTCACACGGACGATGATGAGCTTGGCCGCCTCGCGCACCGCCGCGGAAGCCGTGAATTCTCCCACGCGCTCTCGCGCTTCCTGCTTGAGTGCCGGTATCACGGCGTCTTCGAGGTCGAGCGATAGCGCGTCCGCGCCGCCGGCGAGCGCCTTGGCGAATAATTCCGGACGGGACCCGGGAACGAAAAGCTTGCTGCGCATCGATGGGTCCGTCAGTCGCCGTGTTGTTCAATGCGGGCGAGTGTGCGTGACCGATGCTGCGTGAATCGAGCGAACCCAGCATGTTCAATCGATAGTTTTTGTATCGATTGGGTCGGGCTGCGGTGTTGCGCTGCGGCGCAGAAGCCAGGGAGAAATACGGGCGTCCCTGAGGTTGGGGCGCTGCCTAAGGTGCTGCAAGCGCGTCAATCCGGAGGTGTGAGCACGGCCTGGAGGGCCGAAACGATAGTCACCGGCACTCCCCGTGCCGGTGCGCACTAGATCGGTAAGCGGGCCTCAGCGGTCCGGCGGCGGGCGGCGCGGCTCCTTGCGCTGGTGCGCCTCGTCGGTGGCATGCACCTCGTACCACATCGCGTTGAGGATGCCGAACGCACAGGCCAGGCCGAGGCCGAGGATCCAGGAGAAATACCACATGGCTGCGTTCCTCTCTCAGTAGGTGTGGCCGGACTGGCGCACGTGTTCCAGCGTGACGCGGCCGCGCAGCACGCGGTACACCCAGCTGGTGTAGATGATGATCAGCGGCAGGAAGATCAGCGTCATCGCGAGCATCAGGCCGAGCGTGCCCTTGCTGGAGGAGGCATCCCACACGGTAAGGCTGGAGCGCGGGTCGAGGCTGGATGGCAGCAGGAACGGAAACAGGGCGAAGCCGGCGGAGAGGATGGTGCCGGCGACCATCGCGGTGCTCGCGATGAAGCAGCCGAGCTGCTTCTTGCCGACGGTCATCTGCACGCCGATGGCGCCCAGCACGCCAAGCACGGGCGCGGCCCAGAACCACGGATAACGCATGTAGCTGGCGAACCAGCTGCTGCCATGGGCCACTTCCTTGTGCAGCGGATTGGACACGCCATCGGTCACCACGGGGCCGACGATGGCGTAGCCCGCTACGCCATAGGCCAGCCAGATGCCGGCGAGCACGTAGAACACCACATAGGCGAGCGTAGTCCAGCGTGCGATGCGCACCGCGCGATCGGCGACCACATGATCCGCCTTGTACGCGGCCCAGCAGGCGCCATGCGTCAGCAGCATGGTGAGCGAGACGAGGCCGGCAACCAGCGCAAACGGATGCAGCAGATCGAAGAAGCCGCCTTGCCAGGTCATGCGCAGGTTGTCGTCGAACTGGAACGGCGCGCCGAGGAAGAGATTGCCGAACGCCACGCCCGACACCAGCATCACGATGACGCCGGAGGCCATGAGCACCCAGTCCCACAGGTTGCGCCAGCGCGCGTCGTGGATCTTGCCGCGGAAGTTGAAGCCCACCGGCCGCATGATGAAGGCGACCAGCACCACGAAGATCGCCAGGTACATGCCGGAGAACGACACGGCGTAAAGCTGCGGCCAGGCGGCGAACGCCGCGCCACCACCGAGGATGAACCACACCTGGTTGCCCTCCCAGGTGGGTTCGATGGTCTCCAGCAGCACCAGGCGCTCATCGTCCGTGCGTGCCAGCACGCGCAGCAGGGCAGCGATGCCGAAGTCGAAGCCGTCCATGACGGCGAAGCCGATCAGCAGCGTGCCGAGCAGCGCCCACCAGATCACCCGCAAGGTCTCGTAATCGAACATGGCTTGCTCCTTCAGACGCCCGCGTGCGCGGCGACGGTGGCGACGGGCGGTTCAGGCTCGGCGGGAGGCCATAACCCCAGGCCTTCCGGACCCTTCTTCGCGTACTTGAGCATCAGCGCCGCATCGACGATTGCCAGCGCGCTGTAGAACAACACGAAGCCGCCCAGCGAGGTCCACACCTGGCCGGTCGTCACGCTTGAAACGCCCAGCGCCGTGGGGAGCACGCCTTCGATCGCCCAGGGCTGGCGACCGTATTCGGCCACGATCCAGCCGAGTTCTGCGGCGAGCCACGGCAGCGGCAAGCTCCAGAACGCGAGCTTCAACAGCCAGCGGCGCTTGTCGAGCTGGCGCTTGCTGGCCTGCCAGAACATGACCGCGAACAGCGCGATGAAATAGAAGCCGCAGGCCACCATGAGGCGGAACGACCAGAACAGCACGGGTACGTTCGGGATCGTGCTGTCGGCAGCCTTCTGGATGTCCGCCGGCGTGGCATGACGCGGGTCGTCCATGAAGCGCTTGAGCAGCAGCGCATAGCCCATGTCCTTGTCGTGCGCGGCGAGAATAGCCTTGGCTTGTGCGTTGTTCTTGTCCTCGCGCAGCACCAGCATGGCGTCGTAGGCGAGGATGCCGTCGTGGATGCGCCCCTTGGTGTCTTCCACCAGGTTCGCGATGCCGGGAATGGGTTTATCGATCGAGCGTGTGCCGATCAGGCCCATTACCCAGGGAATGCGCAGGGCATAATGCGTCGTGCGGTTCTCCACATCGGGAATGCCGAACAGGGTGAACGACGCCGGCGCGGGCTCGGTTTCCCACATGGCCTCGATGGCGGCCATCTTCATCTTCTGGTTCTCCGACACCGCATAGCCGGACTCATCGCCCAGCACCACCACCGAGAGTGCAGCGGCGAGACCGAAACTCGCGGCCACCGTCATCGAACGCTTGGCGAAATCGACGTTGCGGCCGCGCAGCAGGTACCAGGCGCTGATCGACAGCACGAACATCGAGCCGAGCACATAGCCCGCGCTCACCGTGTGCACGAACTTGGCCTGCGCGACCGGGTTGAACATCACCTCGGCGAATGAGGTCACTTCCATGCGCATGGTGTCGGCATTGAATGCCGAGCCGACCGGGTTCTGCATCCAGCCGTTGGCGATGAGTATCCACAGTGCCGACAGGCTGGTCGCCAGCGCGAGGAACCAGGTCACCAGCAGGTGCGCCACGCGCGAGATACGGTTCCAGCCCATGAAGAACAGGCCGACCAGGGTGCCTTCGAGGAAGAACGCCATCAGGCCTTCGATGGCCAGCGGCGTACCGAACACGTCGCCCACGTAGTGCGCGTAATACGCCCAGTTCATGCCGAACTGGAACTCCATGGTGACGCCGGTGGCGACACCCATCGCGAAGTTGATACCGAACAGCACGCCCCAGAACTGCACCATGCGCTTCCAGACTTCGCGCCCGGTCATCACGTAGACACTCTCCATGATGGCGAGAATCCACACGAGACCCAGCGTAAGCGGCACGAACAGGAAGTGATAGAGCGCGGTGAGCGCGAACTGCATGCGCGAAAGCGTGACGACCTCGGGATCGATGATCATGGGTGGTCCGTTGTCGAAGGGGATGAAGCGGACGCCGGCGCGAGCAGATGCTCGATCGCGGCGGGCCGGGTGTCGGGACGTTCATAGACGGCGATCGCCAGCCACCAGATGAGGGTGAGCAGCGCGATCTTGGCGAGTACGAGCAGGATGAGTTCACGCCCCAATCGGCGTAGCGGTCGACGCGGCAACTCGACACGGCTCGGATTGACGTACCGCATGGACATGCAAAGCGCCCCTTTGCTGTATCGGGGCGAGCATACGCAACGCGCGTGAAGCTGTCGTGCGGAGGGTTGACGCAGCGGCGGATGGACGCAGGCATAAAAAATGCGCAGCCGTGAGGCTGCGCATGGGTGCCAGCGGCCTGGCGCCTGCCGTGGGGCAGGCGCGTTGCGGCGGGGCTTCAGGTCAAAGCGAACGCCTCGCGGGTGAGGTTTTCCGGTGCGCCGTCGGTGCACACCACATCATCCTCGATGCGGATGCCGCCATAAGGCCGGAAGAAGTCGACCTTGGCCCAGTCGATCTCGTTCGCCACCGGTTTCGCGCGCAGCTCTTCCAACAGCATGTCGATGAAGTACAGGCCCGGCTCGATGGTGACCACCATGCCTGGCTCCAGCACGCGCGTCATGCGCAGGTACGGGTGGCCCTGCGGACGGGCGATGGTGCCGCCGCGCTCGTTTTGCTGGAAACCGGACACGTCATGCACCTGCAGGCCGATGGGGTGACCCAGGCCATGCGGGAAGAACGCGGAGGTGACGCCCGCCGCCACCGCGCTTTCCGCGCTCATGCGGATGACACCGTGCTCACGGAGCACATCGGCCAACACGTGATGCGCATGGATATGAAGTTCCGGATAGCTCTGCCCGGCGCGTACCCTGGCCGCAAAACCCTGCTGCGCGGCGTCGACGCTGTCGACCAAGGCCTGGAATTCGCTGTGTCCGTGTGCGGCATACGTGCGCGTGATGTCGCTCGCATAGCCCGCTGCGCTCGCGCCGGCATCGATCAGGAAGGAACGACTCTGCGCAGGCGCCTTGCGATCGAAATGGGTGTAGTGGAGCACGGCACCGTGTTCGTTGAGGCCAACGATATTGGCGTAAGGCAACTCGGCCTCCATCTGCCGGGCCGCGGCGAGGTAAGCCATCTGGATGCCGAATTCGCTCTCGCCGGCCCGGAACGCGCGCTCGGCGGCGCGGTGCGCGAGCGCTCCGGTGCGACTGGCTTCGCGCATCAGCGCCAGTTCGTACGGCGTCTTGTACGACCGATGCCAGTGCAGGTAGTCGATCACCGCTTGCGGATTGTTGGCCTCGGCGCCTGGCACCACCGGGCACTCGGGCCCCAGGATGGCGCGACGGCGATCCGCGCCGGGCAGCAATGCCACCGCATCGGTGGCGTTGCGCACGATCTCGATGTCGAAATGCTCGACCCAGTAGCCGCTCGGCGCCGCCGGCACCACGTGCCAATAGTCCTTGGGCTGCAGGAAGATCAGCTTGGGCTTGTTGCCTGGCGTATGGACGATCCAGCTCCCCGGTGTATCGGTGAGCGGCAGCCAATGAAGGAAATGCGGGTTGGCGACGAAGGGGTAATCCTGATCGTCCAGGAACTTGCGCAGCGGCAGGCTGGCGGCAATCACCAGGTGATCGAACCCGCCAAGCGCAAGCGCCTTGTCGGCGCGGTCGCGCAGCGTGGCGAGATGCTGGGGATAGAGCGAGGCGAGGCGATCTTGCATGGGAGCTCCGGATGGCTGCTGCGGAGTGGCGCGGCTGCGCAGGGTGAGGGGTGTTACATGATGGCGCTTGGGGGATGTGGGTGCCAGTCGCGGGGTGTTCGGCTCGTGTCGCGAGGTTGATGAGGGAGAGTTCGCCTTTCCGCGAGATGCCTCACAACCGGCCCTGCCCCCTGTAGGAGCGCACCCTGTGCGCGACATGCTTTTGCCCCGGCCTTCGGTTTCATCGTCCCGGCGAGGCCGGAGGCACTTTGCAACAGCCGAAGGCTGGTCACCCAGTTTCGCCAGTCTCTGCCTGTCACGTTTCCGCCAACGGGCCGCCTACGCGGCGGGCGTTTCGATCTCCTGCCGGAGCTCGAGTCACTTTTCTTTTGCTGGCCCAAAAGAAAAGTAACCCAAAGAAAATGGCCTTTAGAGCCAAGGCTCGTAGCGATATGTGGATAGAAGCGTCGGTCGACCGAGGTTAACCGGGACAAGCTCGTTACTACCTCACACGGCGCCGCTACACCGCAATGCGCCATAGCGAAGAAGACTTAAAGCAACTTCGTTGGGTCGTGAGGAAATCTATAGGTGCCGCGCTTCCCCCTCTCCCCTTCGGGGAGAGGGCCGGGGTGAGGGGCGGGTGCTCTCGGAAGCGTCGAACGACACGGCTTTCCATGCCGCGACGAAGATCACCACGCCAAGCCCCACCTATCACACAAACCCCACCAACCCTCACGACCTATCCGGCTGCTCCAGCCACGCGTCCAGCAAGGCCGCATCGGATTCATCAATGGCCACGATGCGGTAGCCGGCCCAGATCTGCCCGGGGCTGGCGGCGGCTTCGTGCCATTGTTCCTGGATCCCGACTTCGATGGATTGCGGGGCGCTGCCCAGGCCGGGCAGCGACAGGCTGACCTGGTAGATCGCTTCGCTGCGCGGCGGATGCGCGCTGATCAGCAGCATGCCGTTGGCGGACAGATTGCCGAGGTGACCGATCGGCTGGCCGCTGATGACATCGGTGACGACGGCGGTGAAGTTGGCGCGCTTGCGTTGTGCGCGGCGCTGGTCGATGGAGGTGATGTTTTCGCTCATGCCGGTCACGCTCCCTGCCGCGGCGGCGTGGTCATCGGGCGGGTCACCTGGCGCAGGTGGCTGGTCAGGGCCTGCCACGCGCGATCGAGCAGGTTGTCGCGCACATGGGCCATCTCGCGCACGCGGCCGCAGGCCATTTCGTGGGCGAGGTGCTGCAAGGACACTTCCTCGTCGCGCAGGCCGCGACGCGTCACGAACAGGCCATTGCCGGAGACCGGGGAATACCAGGCGAGCTTGCGCTGGGTGACGCGGCCGCTGTTGGGGTCGATGAATTCGAACCACGTGCCGAAAGGCAGCTGGCGCAGGCGTTGGTAGATGCGGTGTTCGGGCGATTCGGGTGCGTCAGGTACGGGCGGCGGCGCGGGTGCCACAGCGGGCGTTTCGGGAGCGACGTGCTCGCCAAGCCGCTGGTGCTGCTTGAGCTTGAGCGCAAGCTCCGTCGTGGTGGCGGTGTTGTCGCTTGCGTTGGCGGCCGGCGCGGTGGCGGAAATGCCGAGCAAGCGCTGCGCAACCTGTACGGCTTCTTCGGCATGCATGCCGATCTGCTGCAGGCCCGATTCCACTTCCGATTGCAGCAGTCCCTGGTCGGCCACGGGTTGCTGGCCGAGCAGCTGATCGGTGATGCGCAGGCGCAGCGCGAACGCTTCGCTGTCCTCGCCATGGCGCAATAGCGTTAGCGCCAGCACGTCGGACCAGGCGCGCTCCAGCAGCGTGCGCAACAGTCCGCGCGGGTTGCAGCGCTCGAAGCGCTCGGTCATCAGATCGGCTGCGCGGCGGCGCGCCTGCTCCAGGCGTTCACGGCCCTGCATGGCCTCCACCTGCCGCCGCTCGGCGATCTGCGCCTTGCGGTTGAGCAGGCCCAGATGGTGTTCGATATCGGCCAGCAGGCTGGTGTAGAGGCCGGTGCTTGGCGGTTCACGCCGTGCACGATCCACCAGCTGGTTGAGCTTGGCCGCCAGCGAACGATCGACATCGCCGTCGGGCACGTCCAGCCAATCGTTGGCGGCTTCGGTGACCATCCCAAGCAGCTTGCGCGCGGGATGCTCCCGCTGGTTGAAGAAACCCTTGTCGGCAACGGCCATGCGCAACAATGGCAGCTGCAAGTCGCCGAGCAGTGAATGCGCGCTGCCGTCGTGCTGAAGCTGGTGCCCGAGTTGCTCGAACAACATGGCGACCAGTTCCACCGTGTCGCCCTGTTCGTCGGACAGATGCGTCTGGTGCGCGCCCGCCGGCTTACCGGTGTTGAGCTGAGTAAGCAGTTCTTCGCGCAGTGCGTGTGCGCTGCGCAGTTCGCGCCGAGCGTGGTCGGCCACGTCGGAAACATGCAGCTGCAGCGCGTCGAGCGCGAGCTGCAGCTCTTCGGGTGTCGCGGACCGTCCGCTCGGGTGATAGCTCAGCGCGCCCTGGCCGGCACGATGCTGGGCCAGCATTTCGCGCAGGTTGTCCAGTACTGCGATGCTGTCGCTGCGACCGGGCGCTGGAAGCGTGGAGGTGGTCGCCGCTGGCGCGGGCGCCTGGCGCACGACTTGGCCTGTTGCGTTGTCGCCGGCGTTGCCGCGAGGCTGACGTTCGGTCTGCGTGCGCGACGTGGTCGGGAAGGCGCGCAGCTGGGGAAGAATGCCGTCGGCCCGCAGGTGTTCGTTGACGGTGTCGTACAGCGAACCCAGCGCACCCACCACCGCGGTGTCGAAGCTCTGCAGCATCAGCACGTGGTGGTCAACCGGAAAATCGGGCAAGACCGCGCCGCCCTCGCGAAACGCCGAAGCCAGCGCCTGAGGACCCAGCGGCAGATCCTCGCCCTCCAATGGCGGCTGGCTCACCAGCACAGCGAAGCGATAGCCAAGTTCGAACAGCGGCGATCCGTGCCGTGCCTCGCCGCGCGCCACCAGGGTCTGCACGGCGACATGTTGCTCATGTTCGGCCTGGTCGAGCAGTTCGAGTGGCCGATGGGCAGGCAGGTGGGCTTGGGAGGCGGCGCCAGCCGCGCCCAGCCCGCTGAAATGCTTGCGTACGCCCTCGAGAAAGCTGCGTTCCAGCAATGGACGATGCTGTTGCAGCAGCTGGCGGCTGAACAGGCACCGCTGTTGTTCGAGATTGTTACGGGATCGCTCTGCCCGTGAATACAGGCGTTGCTCGACGTCGAACAGGCAGGCGCGCAAGGGCGCTTCGAGCCAGCTCACGCAGAGCGCATGGGTTTCTTCGATCAGGCGTCGCGCGCGCGGCGACCAGCCAGCGTTGTCGGGGCGTGCGTCCCGATCGAAGGCAAACGACTGACGTCGACCCTGCTGTTCGACATCCATGACAGACCTTGTGAATTTCCCCCCGGAATGACCCGAGTGTAGGGTCTCCGGCCTGGACGCTGCCATCGGCTGGATGGGGGAGGGACGGGCGAAGGAATCGGCCAGATGGGCAAAACGTGACGCAGTGCGGGACAAGCCCGGCCTGGCGGTAGAGGGCACCGCCAGTCCAGGCTACAGGTCCGCGGGAAGCACTACGGCATGCGGCGACCTGGTTACGTCCGGACCACAGTTGTTGCCCGGGCGGGGCACCACCACGATGGCCCCGGGAGGAAAGGTGGTGTGCAGGCGCAGCCGCATGCCGGGCGTGATGTAGAGCTTGCCATCGTGCCCCAGCAAGAGGGCGCAATTCAGGTTCATACGATCGGCCATGTGCTGGAAGCCGGCCGGCCCGGCCACCATCAGCGCGGTGGCGGCGATATCCGCATGGACCGCATCGTCGCTGAGCACGCTGGTGGCGGCGCTCGCCCGCTGTGGCCAGCCCGTGCGCGTGTCCACGATGTGGCCGAGGTCGGGAGTCGAAGCACGGTGGCGCTGGTAGTCACCGGAGGAGGCCAGCGATTCGCCACCGTCCAGGTCCACGCTTCCCAGCACGCCCGCCGGGGCGCTGACCCCAACACGCCAGGCGTGCCCATGGTTTCGGCCGACCGCCATGACGAAGCCACCGAGGTAGATCAGCGCATGATCAATGCCGTGGCTGGCGAGCAATTGCTTCACCTGCGCCGAGGCATAGCCTTCGGACAAGCCATTGATGTCGATCGATACGGCGGGATTGTCGGTGCTGACGGTCCCGTCGGCCGCGACGTGGACGTCGTCCATGTCCGGGCGCTCATCGAGCAGGGTCTTCACTTCGTTGTCAGAGGGTGCAGCCGTCTGCACGGGATAGCGACTGGTATGGAAACCCCAGGCGCCGATCAAGCGACCGGCCGCGGCATTGAACAGCCCGTCGGTCTGGGCGAAGCCGATCTGCGCACGCCGGATCAGGTCAGCGACATCCGCCGGTACGCGATACGACTGTCCTTTGGCCAGCGCATCGTTCAGCCGGGTCAGCTCGCTCGGCTCCCAGGGATGCCAGGTGTGATGGTCGTGGATGAAAAGCCGGCCGATGTCCTGCAGCGCGGCATCCGCATCGTCGCGGCTGGGCGTCAGCAGCCCGATGCGCGCACGCGTGCCGAACACCAGAAATTCCCCCTGCACCGGCTGCAGGGGACGCAGCCACAGGAACAGGCCGGTCAGCAGGGCAAACGCGGCGATCACGATGCCGGCGCGAATCGCCGGCTTCTGCGGGCGGGATCTCATGGGTACTCCGGAGACGGCGGATTGCCCGCCGCCATGAAAAGGCAGGGGCGTCGTCGCGACGACGCCCCTGGTGCTGCGGTTTTCAACCTTCCACGATCAGGCGCGAGCGCATTTCCAGGTGCAGCGCATGGCAGAAATGCGTGCAGTAGCACCAGAAGATGCCGGGCTTGTCCGCCACGAACGTCACCGACTTCGTCTCCTGCGGATTGACGATGAAGTTGATGTTGTACTTCGGAATGCCGAAGCCGTGCGTCAGGTCCTCGACCTTGTCGTGGTTGGTCAGCGTGATGGTGACGATGTCGCCCTTCTTCACGTTGAACTCGCGCATCGAGTACGCCGGCGCCTGCGACATCAGCCGGATGTGCACCTTGTTGCCGTTGCGCTCGATCGTGCTCTCCTCCTTGCTCTTGACCGCGTTGGGGAACTCGTTGAGATCGTAGATCTGGCGTGTCTTGATGATGTCGGCGCGCACGATGATCGCGTCATGCGGTTCCGGATACGCCGTGTGGTCGTGGATCAGCTTCATCTTGTCGCCGGAGATGTCGATGAGCTGTTCGGTTTCCACGTGCAGCGGGCCCACGGGCAGGAAGCGATCCTTCGAGAACTTGTTGCCCGAGTTGTAGAACTTGCCGTCCGGTTCCTTGGTCTCGCCCATCGAGGTGTAGCCATGGCCCGGCTGGTAATGCACGTCGACGGTATCGAGGATCACCTTGGCCTTGGCGTCGCCCTTGAACTGCGCAATGGCGGCGTCCACGCTCCATTTCACGATCTTGCTGTCCAGGAACAGCGTGGTGTACGCGTTGCCGCGGCCATCGAAGCCGGTGTGCAGGGGGCCCAGGCCCACGTTGGGCTCGGCGACCACGGCATCGCGCGGCTTGGCCAGCTCGCCATCGAACCACTTGTTCACCAGCGCGAGGTCGATCACCGAGCAGGTCGGCGACAGCTTGCCGGAGCAGACGAAATACTTGCCGTCCGGGCTGGCGTTGACGCCATGCGGGTTCTTCGGAATCGGCACATAGCAGGTCAGTGCCGTCTTCGGATCGGCGTTGGCCTCCTTGCGGCCATCGACCACCGGCACCTTGGAGTCGCCGATGGTGGTGGCCTTGCCCGCTGCCACGGCGGCTTCGATGCGTGCGATGTTGAAGAACACGCAGGCGTCCTGTTCCGCGGACATCATGTCCTCGTAGTGGATGCCGTTCTCGGTGTTGTACTGGTTGGACGCGGCGAGCTTGCCGTCGTAGGTGGTGGCGACCAGGTCCATGTTGCCGTCGATGCGGCACTGCCAGCGCACTTCCATGGTTTCCGCATCGAGGCAGCTGAACAGGCAGCCGTACTTCTCCGGCGAGTTTTCATCGTGGCCGTCGTTGGGCAGCGGAATGTGGAACTCGGCACCGGCGAACACGCGCGTGGTGTAGTTGATCGACGCGTCCACCGGGTCGCGCTTGTCCGGGAACAGGCCGTGATGGCCCTGCACGTTCGGCAGCTCGGTGATCTTGTCCACCTCGAAGGTGTCACCGCGGATGCGTGCCACGCGGGCGTTCAACTTGTCGTTGACCCAGAAGTGCTTGCCATCGTACGTGCCGTCCTTGTACGAGCCATGCACGTGGTGCGTGTCGCCCGTCCAGTACTTGAGCTGGCCGTCCGGGCGCGTGCCGATGATGGCGCGCGACTCGTTGGTGATGCCCCAGCCCACCATCGGGTCGATGTTGAAAACCGGAATGCGCTTGATCGTGCGACCGGACGGGCAGCCGAAGATGCGCACTTCGCCGGAGTGGCCGCCGGACGAAATGATGTAGTAGCTGTCCAGCTTGCCTGGCGGCACATCGTAAGCACCATGTTCGGCAGGCGCCGCGGCAGGCGCCAGACCGGCAGCGGTCTTCTCACCAGCCGGCTGAGAAGCACCGCACGCCGTCAGGCCCAATGCCGCGCCGGTACCGGCGAGACCGGCCATTGCAGTGGTGCCAAGAAATTTCCTTCGGCTCGGATCGATCGCCGAATAGCCGTCCTTCGTTTCGTTACCGCTCATCTGCGCATCCCTCTTTGGTCGCGTCGGTTCAAGACGACGCGGACTCTAGGGTTCGCTGTGCGCCATGCAATTGATGCAAGTCACGCGCAGCCGAAGTTGCGTTCGTTGCACGGGGTATCGATTGCCACAGGGCTGACGCACGTCAAGGTGAAATCGGCACTCCGCTGCTCTCATCTTCGCGTCGTCCGATGCAGTCAGCGTTTGCACGTGCACGACCCGCATCCGTACCCAGGGAATTCAATCGATGAAAGTCAGACATCTTGGTGGCCCGCTGATTGTCGCGGCGGCCACGCTTCTTGCTGCGTGTGGTGGTGGCGACAAGACCGCATCGTCCGCTGCTGCATCGTCATCGCCCACGGTGGCGGTCGAGGCAGCAGCCAGCCAGCCTGCAGCGGCGCCTGCCGCCGAGCCATCGCCCGGCGAAAAGGTGTACCAGGGCACGTGTGTGATGTGCCATGGCAGCCCGGCCGTCGGTGCTCCCGTACTCGGCAACAAGGACGACTGGGCGCCGCGTGTCGCGCAGGGCAAGGACGTGCTCTACAAGCACGCGCTGGAGGGCTTCACCGGAGAGAAGGGCGCGATGCCGGCTCACGGCGGCAACCCGAGCCTCGACGAGACGGCGATCAAGGCCGCCGTCGATTACATGGTCAGCAAGGCGCAATAGGGCAGAGGCGCGTCATGAGCATGGAAGGCTTGCGCCATGGGCATGGCGCTGCTTCGCGGTGCAACCATCGATTTGGATGGCTATACGTCCTTGTCCTGTTCGGCTATCTGCTGTTGGGGAGCGGCCAGGTCCTGGCTGGTTCCTACGAGGCTGAGCTGCCGCCCGCGATGTTCGCAAGCCCCGAGCTGTGCCGATACGCGCCGTGCGGCAGCGTGCTGCCGGAGGCCGAGCGCTTTTCGCTGCGCAAGGGCCAGCCTGCCTATGTGGAAGGCATCCGCCAGCGCAACGGCCATGACGAAGTCGTCGGCTACGTGTTTCTGTCCACCGATACCACGCCCGATATCGTCGGCTATTCGGGCAAGCCCATCGTCACCCTGGTGGGCATGGATGCACAGGGCCGCATCACGGGCGTGCGCATCCTTCGCCACAGCGAGCCGATCCTGCTGGCGGGCATCCCCGAAGAGAAACTCGTGGGCTATGTCGCCCAGTACACCGGCAAACCCGCCGGTGCGCATTTCGAACTCGGCCGCGCCGATGGCACGAACGTGCCGATGGACGCCATCAGCGGCGCCACCGTCACCGTGCTGGCCGAGAACCAGATGGTGGGGCGGGGCAGCTACGCGGTGGCACGCCAGGTCGGGCTGATCCATGCCGTGGAACGTCCCCAGGCTCGGTTTGTCGATGCGGCTGCGCCGCCCGATTGGACAGCCCTGGTCGCCGAGGGAAGCATCGGCCATCTCAAAGTGATGCCCGAGCAAGTCGGCGAGCCACGTTCCGCGCAGCCCTTCATCGACCTGTGGTTTGGATACCTCAATGCACCGGCCGTGGGCAAGGCCGTATTGGGCGAAGCGGGTTACCAGCGCTTGATGGCCGACCTGAAGCCGGGCGAGCACGCGATCTTCATCGTGAACAGCGGCAGCAGTTCGTTCAAGGGCTCGGCTTTTGTGCGCGGCGGCGTGTACGACCGCATTCAGGTCACCCAGGACGCCGACACCTACCAGTTCGGTGATGGCGATTACCGCAACCTCTATCACGTCGATGTTGCGGGGGTGCCGTCGTACGACGAGTCCGGCATCTTCGTCCTGCGCGGCAAGTCATTTTCCGCAGCGTATCCGTGGCGGCTTGCGTTCCTGTCCAAGCATGCCGACGACCATGGCACTGCAGACTTCGCCAACTTCAATGCCGAGTATTGGCTGCCGGCGCGATATCTCGAAGGCGGGCGTCCGGCCATCGAAACGCCGACACCCGCATGGGTGAAGCTGTGGAAGGCCAAGGCGCTCACCATCGCGACCTTCGTGACGCTGCTGCTGTCTGTCGCCGTGTTCTACGCGTTGCGCATGCGTTGGGCTGCGCGCTCGCGGCGCAATGACAAGCGCTGGATCCTCTGGCCGCATATTGCCGCGTGGGTGATTGCGGTTGGCTTCGTCGGTGCGATGCAGTTGGCGCAGCCGTCGGTGGTGCAGGTGCTCACGCTGATCCACGCGCCGTTCGATGGCTGGCGCTGGGATCTCTTCCTCAGCGATCCATTGATATTCCTGTTCTGGGTCTTCATCGCCGTCACCATCGCCTTGTGGGGCCGAGGCGTGTTCTGCGGCTGGCTCTGCCCCTATGGCTCGATGAGCGAACTGCTGTTCCGCGGTGCGCGACGGATCGGTCTTGGTCGGTGGCAATTCGCACTGCCGTCGCGCTGGCATCATCGCCTGCGCTGGATGAAGTACGTCGTATTGCTGGTGCTGGTGGCGGCCTCGTTCCACTCCATGGCCTTGGCCGAGCGTATGGCGGAGGTGGAGCCGTTCAAGACCACCTTCATGGTTCACGTGTGGAATCGCAGCTGGCCGTTCGTGCTGTTCTGGTCGGCGCTGGTCGCGCTCTCCATGTTCGTCGAGCGGCCCTTCTGCAAATACCTGTGTCCGCTGGGCGCCGCGCTGGCGCTGCCGTCACGATTCCGTCTGTTCGGCCTGAAGCGCAAAGCCGAGTGCACCACCTGCAAGGCGTGCGCGGTGGGCTGCGGCTCACAGGCGATCGACCCGCAGGGACGGATCGATCCCTCCGAGTGCATGCAGTGCCTGGATTGCCTGGTGCTCTATCACGACGACCATGCCTGCCCGCCGCTCAGCTCCGAACGCAAGCGGCGCGCCAAGGCCGGCCTACCGCTGACACCGATCGGCCGCGATGGCCACTTCATCCCGATCAAGCTGGTTGAATGAAGCGCTTGGCGACGCTCCTGCTGCTTGGCTTCGTCGCGCTGCCCGTCGGCGCGGCGACGATTCGCGTGCGTCCCGGCGACCGGATCGATACCGCAATCACGCAGGCATCGCCCGGCGACACCGTGGAGATCGAGCGCGGGCAGTACGTGGGCGGTCTGCGCATCGACAAGCCGTTGGCACTGGTCGGGATAGGGCGGCCCACCATCAGCGGAAACGGGAAGGGCGATGTCATACGCATCGCCTCGCCCGACGTGCGCATCGACGGCCTGATCGTTCGCGATAGTGGCGATGACCTCGGTGCGCAGAACGCCGGTATCTACATCCAGCCAGGCTCCGATCGCGCCGTGGTCAGCCACTGCGATTTCGCGCACGTGTTGTTCGGCCTGTGGATAGAAAAGAGCAACCGGGTAACGGTGGCGGACAACCTGATCACCGGCATGCGCGAAAAGTTCTCCTCGCAGCGTGGCAACGCCATCCAGCTGTACAACACCGAAGGCGCGTCGATCGAGCGCAACCACATCAGTTTCGCCCGGGACGGCATCTATGTGGACGTGTCGCATCACGCGCGTTTCGTCGGCAACCGCATCCATGATGTTCGCTACGGCACGCACTACATGAACTCCTACCACAACCTGTGGGAGGGCAATGAGAGCTTCCACAACCTCGGTGGACTCGCGCTGATGGAGGTGCGGGATCTGGACGTGCGCAACAACGTGGCCTGGGGAAACGAAGGCCACGGCATCATGCTGCGGACCATCCAGGATTCGACCATCACCGGCAACGTCTCGGCAGGCAACGGTGAGGGCCTGTTTGTCTACGACGCCGAGTACGTCACCCTGCGCAACAACCTGGTGATAGGCAACGCGGTCGGCGTGCACCTGTGGGCAGGCTCGTACAACAACGAAGTGGATGGCAACGACTTCGTCGGCAATGCCGAGCAGGTCAGCTACGTGGCCACGCGCGACGTGGAGTGGGGCAAGCGCGAAGGCAACTACTGGAGCAACTACCTCGGTTGGGACGCTGATGCGAACGGCTACGGTGACGTGCCGTTCGAGGCCAATGAGCTGACCGACCGGCTGGTCTCGCGCTACCCCTTCGTCAAGCTGCTCGACAGCAGTCCCGCGTTGCAGGCACTGGGGCTGGCCGCGCGGCAATTTCCGGTCCTTCGCGTGGCCACGATCATCGATGCGCATCCGGCGATGCGTCCCCATCATGTCGACTGGAGCCAGTGGCTTGAACGCAGCGGTCGTTGAAATCAAGGGCGTCGTGAAGCGCTACGGCGCGACGCCGGTGGTCCGCGGCATCGGCTTTTCCTGCAGGAAAGGCGAGATGATCGGGCTGGCCGGCCACAACGGCGCCGGCAAAAGCACCTTGTTCAAGATGATGCTCGGCATCATCGCCGCGGACGAGGGTGACATCCTGCTGTTCGGCGAGCCGGTGCGCGGTCGGCGGTTCCGCGAAGTGCGTCGTGCCATCGGTTATCTGCCCGAGCATGTGGCGTTGTACGACAACCTCTCGGGGCTGGAAACGCTGCATTTCTTCACTCGCCTGAAATCCGTCGATCCCTCGCGCTGCAAGCGTCTGCTCGAACGCGTGGGTCTGGGTGAGGCGATGCATCGCGCTGTTCGCGAATACTCCAAGGGTATGCGCCAGCGTCTGGGCTTTGCGCAGGCGTTGATAGGCGAGCCGCGCCTGCTATTGCTCGACGAGCCCACCAATGGCCTGGACCCCGAAGCCATCCATGGCTTTTACGACGTGCTGCAACAGCTGAGGAACGACGGAACCACCATCATCCTCAGCTCGCACCTGCTGGCCGAGATCCAGTCGCGCGTGGATCGCCTGGTGATCATGGCGAGCGGCAAGTTGGTGATGGAAGGCACGGTGACCGCGCTGGCTACCGCATCGGGCTTGCCTGCACGGCTGGCCGTGACGTCAAAGGAAGGCGCATGTGATCGCGTGAGGGGAGCCCTGCTGGCTGCGGGTTTTGTTCCCCAGGAAGCAGACGGTGGTCCGCTACACGCGGTAGTGCACGCGCACCATCGCATGACGCTGCTGCGAGTGCTGGCGTCTCTCGCCGATGACTTGTTGGAGTACACCATCACCGAACCCACGCTGGAGGACGTCTTCCTCAGCCACCAGCGCGGCACCACCTGGGTGGAGCGTGCAGCATGAGTCGATCGGTGATGCCGTGCTGGCAATGGCGACTGGTGGTCGCGATCGCGGCCAAGGAATGGCGTGACCGCCTGCGCAACCGCTGGGTGCTGGCGGTGGCCGTGGTGTTTGGTGCCTTCGCGTTGCTGATTGCGTATTTCGGCGGCGCCCAGTCGGGCGTGGTGGGCCTGCGCAGCGCGGCCGCCACCGTCGCCAGTCTGACCAGTCTGGCCATCTACCTGGTGCCGCTGATTGCCTTGCTACTCGGCTTCGATGCGGTGGTCGGTGAGCGGGAGCGCGGCGTGCTGGACCTGTTGCTGTCGCAACCGATCACACGCGCTGAGTTGCTCATCGGCAAATACCTTGGCCTGGCGGCGGCCTTGTCGATGGCGACGCTGGTGGGTTTCGGTGCGGCGTTGATACCGCTGGCGCCGTCGATGGATGGTGCGTCCCTGGTGATCTACCTGCGCTTCGTGGGCAGTGCGCTGATGCTCGGCCTGGCTTTCCTCAGCCTCGCCGTGCTCGTGTCGACGGTAGCGCGCGATCGCACGCGAGCGACGGGTGCCGCGATCGCGTTGTGGTTCGGCTTCGTGCTGGTGTTCGATCTGTCGCTGCTCGGCGTGCTGGTGGCATCGGCCGGCAGCCACGCCTCGACGTGGGCGCCGTATGCCCTGCTGCTCAATCCCGCGGACGTGTTCCGCGTCATCAACGTGTTCGGCGCTGAAGCGCTGCGCAGCTCATTCGGCCTGGGCACCTTGATGGCGCAAGGGTGGAATGCGCCCGCCACGCTGTACAGCGTGCTGTTGGCCTGGATCGCCGCGCCGCTCGGCGTGGCACTTTGGAGGTTTCGATGAATGCGATGCGACGTTGGATGCCCGGCTTGCTAGTGCTGCTGCTCGCCGCGTGCGCGCAACAGGCTGCAACGATGGGGCCGGTCGAGCCGCGTGCCGATGCGCACTGCGAGCTCGACGGCATGACGCTGGCGGATTACCCCGGCCCCAAGGGACAGATCACTTATGCGGACGGCAAGACGGCGTACTTTTGCGACACGCTGGAGCTGCTCTCGATGCTGCTTCATCCCGAACAGGTGCGCGCCAAGACCGGTGCCTATACCCAGGACATGGCGCATGCCGACTGGGATCACCCGCAAGGGCACTGGATCGACGCGACGAAGGCCTACTACGTGCGTGGCTCGCATCGCGGGGGAAGCATGGGTCCCTCGTTGGCCAGCTTCGCCGAACGTTCGGACGCCGAAGCATTTGCGCACCAGTTCGGCGGCGAAGTCATGAGCTACACGCAGATCACACCGGACATGGTGCGCCTGGACGGCGGCACCGGTGGCGACATGGGCATGTGAGGACGAACGTATGAGAGCCTTTTTTGAAAACGTGGATCTGCGGGCTGCCTCGGCGATTTCGGATGTTTCGCGGCGCATGTTCGACCTGCGCGAACGGCGCAAGCACCTTCTGGCCGACACGGGATGCAGCGACTCCGATGAGGTGCTGGCGGCGGTGCGGGAAGGGCGTTTGCCGGAACATCCTGGCTACGATGCGTGGCTCGCAGTCTGCCTGCTCGGCGATCGCGAACATGCGTTGCACGCCACCCTGCAGTGGCGCTGTCTGATCGCCAACGGCGGCAAGCGCCTGCCGCCACCGCGTTCCGGCCTTGCCGCGCTCGCGTACACGATCCGTCCAGCGCTGCCATCGCTGTTCACAGGCGGCATGCGCCTGCATCCCGATGGCATCTCCTTCAGTGGCGAATCGGGCATCCAGGTGCTGGTGCGCGTGCTGACGCCTCAGGCCTGGTCATTCGAATGGCATTGGGCCGGCGAGCCGTGGAGGCTCGATACCGCGCCGGTCGCCCATCCGGGCGTCGACAGCATGGCGCACGTGCATCGGCCGGACGGCGGGGTGGTCGCCAGTCCGATCACGCTGCCTTTGATGGGTGAAACGCCCGCGGTCGTGCTGGCATTTCTCGAAGCGCTGGCGCGTTCGCCGACGCTTGGGTTGGACTGAGCGAAGAGCTCAGTCGAGGAAGCTCGAAATCACGTCGTTGAGGAAGCGCTGGCCGAGTGCTGTGGTCTGCAGGCGCTCGGCATCCTCGACCAGCCAGCCGCGCTCGCGTGCCGAGGCGAGCGCGGACGCGATGCGCTCCATCGGTATGCCGGTGCGCTCGGAAAAATCGGCGAGTGGCACACCGTCGATCAGTCGCAGCGCGTTGAGCATGTACTCGAACGGCAACTCGTCGACCGCCACCGGACCGTCGCCACCGATGCGTCCGGCATTGCCTGCGGCAGCCAGATAGGCCTTGGGGTGCCGCGTCTTCCAGCGACGGTGGACCGTGCCGCTCTCCGTGCGGGTCAGCTTGCCGTGGGCGCCGGCACCGATGCCGAGGTAATCCCCGAAGCGCCAGTAGTTGAGGTTGTGCACGCAACGACGATCCGCCTGGGCATAGGCAGAGATTTCGTATTGCCCGTAGCCGGCGGCGGCAAGCTGCGCTTCGCAGGCTTCCTGCATGGCCCACGCATGGTCGTCATCGGGCAGCGGCGGCGGGTTCGCGGCGAACGCCGTGTTGGGTTCCAGCGTGAGCTGGTAATGCGAGATATGCGTCGGTTGCAGCGCGATCGCGCGCGTCACGTCGGCCTGTGCGCCTTCCAGCGTCTGCTGCGGCAGCGCATACATCAGGTCGAGGTTGATGTTGGCGTAGCCCGCGTCCTGTGCCGACTTCACCGCCGCCTCGGCCTCGTCGGCCGAATGGATGCGGCCCAGACGACGCAGCTTGTCGTCATCGAAGCTCTGGATGCCGAACGAGAGGCGGTTGACGCCTGCCTCGAGATAGCCGTCGAAACGACCGTGCTCGACTGTGCCCGGATTGGTCTCTAGCGTGATCTCGGCGGCGTCGGCCAGCGGCAGGCGTTCGCGCACGCCATCGAGAAAGCGGTCGATCAGCTCCGGCGCGAACAGGCTGGGCGTCCCGCCACCGAAGAAGATGCTGTGTACCGGGCGACCGAGCGCAGCGCTGCCGAAATCACGAAGATCGGCGTCGAGGTCAGCCAGCAGCACATCGACGTATTCGGCGTAGGGCGGCTCGCCCTTCACGCCGTGCGAATTGAAGTCGCAGTAAGGGCACTTCTTCACGCACCACGGCATGTGGACGTACAGCGACAGCGGTGGCGCGATCAATGGCATGGCGTCAGACGTGCGGCGCGCCCAGGCGCGCGCGAAGCTCGGCCAGCGCGCGGCCGCGGTGGCTGATGCGGTTCTTCATGCCGGGCGGCAGTTCGGCGGCGCTCACTGCCTCGCCATCGGGCAGGAACAGCGGGTCGTAGCCGAAGCCGTGGGCGCCACGTTCCTCGGTCAGCACGCGTCCGTGCCAGCGGCCTTCGGCGATCAGCGGTGCGGGATCGTCCGCATGTCGCAACAGCACGAGTACGCAGATGAAGAAGGCGCCGCGTTGCGCGGCCGGTACGTCCTTCATTTCTTGCAGCAGCTTGGCATTGTTCGCCGCGTTGTCGCCATGCGTGCCGCTGTAGCGAGCCGAATACAGGCCCGGCGCGCCACGCAGGTACTCCACGCAGAGGCCGGAGTCGTCCGCGAGCGCGGGCCGCCCACTGACACGCGCCGCATGGCGTGCCTTGAGCAGCGCGTTCTCCACGAAGGTAAGGCCAGTCTCTTCGGCGTCGCTCACGTTGTAAGCGGACTGTGGCACGACATGCAGGCCACTGTCGGCGAGCAGATCGTTGAATTCGGCAAGCTTGCCCGGATTGCTGCTGGCGAGAACGATCGGGGTCATGCGGTCAGGCCAGTTCCAGCGCGGCGCGCTGCGCGGCGATCAGCTCGCCGATACCCTTT
The DNA here is from genome assembly GCA_000632805.1 of Dyella jiangningensis. GTDB lineage: Bacteria > Pseudomonadota > Gammaproteobacteria > Xanthomonadales > Rhodanobacteraceae > Dyella > Dyella jiangningensis. The sequence goes on from CP007444.1 coordinate 5,067,167, forward strand.
TCGGCAAGGGCCAGCATGGCGTCCATCTCGTCGCGGCGGAACGCATGGCCTTCAGCCGTGCCCTGCACCTCGATGAAGCCGCCGCCGTCGTTCATCACCACGTTCATGTCGGTGTCGCAGTTGGCGTCTTCCGCATAGTCGAGGTCGAGCACGGGCACGCCCTGGTAGACGCCGACCGAAATGGCCGCCACGGCGCCTATGACCGGGTTGCGTCGAAGGTTCTCGCGCTTCATCAGCACGTTCACCGCATCGACCAGCGCCACGTATGCGCCGGTGATGGCGGCCGTGCGGGTACCGCCGTCGGCCTGGATCACGTCGCAATCGAGCGTGATGACGCGCTCGCCCAGGGCCTGGCGATCCACGCAGGCGCGCAGGCTGCGGCCGATGAGGCGCTGGATTTCCATGGTGCGGCCACCTTGGCCGCCGCGCGCGGCTTCGCGTTGCATGCGGGTATGGGTGGCGCGTGGCAGCATCCCGTACTCGGCGGTGATCCAGCCCTCGCCCTTGCCGCGCAGCCACGGCGGCACCCGGTCTTCGATGCTGGCCGTGCACAGCACCTTGGTATCGCCGAAGCTGACCAGCACGGCGCCCTCGGCGTGGCGGGTGTAATGACGTTCGATGGTGACGGTGCGCAGCTGGTCGCTGGCGCGGCCACTGGGGCGGCTGGGGGAGCTCATGAATGCGTTGGCCTTAAGGATTGGGCAAGCCAGGGCGGGAAAGTTTACCATTGCGCCCTTTCCAGGCACCGCAGGTTCCCGATGATCCGCAGCATGACGGCTTATGCCTCCGCCGAGGCGACCGGCCCCGCCGGCACGCTCAGCTGCGAGCTGCGCACGGTCAACCACCGCTATCTCGAGCTCAGCCCGCGCCTGCCGGATGACCTGCGCGTGTTCGAGTCGGCTTTGCGCGAGCGCATCGCCGCCCGCCTTTCGCGCGGCAAGGTGGACATCACCGTGCGGTTGCGTGGCGAGACGCGCAGCGAATCGCTGCAGGTCAATACGGGCACGCTGGCGCGCCTCTCGGAACTGGCTGCGGACTTGGAAGTCCGCTTCCCGCGCATGAACATCGAGTTCACCGAGCTGCTGCGCTTCCCCGGCGTGCTGCAGCAATCGGAGGTGGACCCGGACGTGCTGCAGACCGCCCTGCTCGACGTGCTGGAACGCGCGCTCGACGCGCTCACCGCCACCCGTGAGCGCGAAGGAGCCAAGCTGGCCGAGCTGCTCAAGGATCGTCTCGACGCCATTGAGCGCATCGTCGCCGAGGTGCGTACGTTCATGCCGCAGATCCGCGAAGGCCTGCGCACGCGCCTGGAATCGCGCCTGGCCGATATCAAGCAGCCCGCCGATCCGGGTCGACTGGAGCAGGAGCTGGTGCTGCAGATCACCCGTAGCGACGTGGATGAAGAACTCGATCGTCTGACCGCACACATCATCGAGACGCGCCGGGTGCTGGGCACCAAGGAAGCCGTAGGCCGCCGCCTGGATTTCCTCATGCAGGAATTCAATCGTGAGGCGAACACGCTGGGCTCCAAGGCCGTGGACGTGCGCAGCACCAATGCAGCGGTGGAGCTGAAGGTGCTGATCGAGCAGATGCGCGAACAGGTGCAGAACATCGAATGACTACCGCCACGCCCGATTCGCCAAGCGCCGAGTGCACCTTGTTCGTGGTTGCCGCGCCCTCGGGTGCGGGCAAGTCCACGCTGGTCAATGCGTTGCTGGAGCGCGAACCGGCCATCTCGCTGTCGATCTCGCACACCACGCGGCCGCCGCGTCCGGGCGAGCAGTACGGCCGGCATTACTTCTTCGTGGAGCGCGAAGAGTTCGAACGCGAGATCGCCGAAGGCATCTTCCTCGAGCATGCCGAAGTGCACGGCAACCTTTACGGCACCTCGCGCACCACGGTGGACACGCTGCTGGCGCAGGGGCGCGACGTGCTGCTGGAGATCGACTGGCAGGGCGCCCGGCAGATCCGCAAGACCAAGCCCGATTGCGTGAGCGTGTTCATCCTGCCGCCCTCGCGTGCGGAACTGGAGCGCCGCCTGCGCGGCCGCGGGTCGGACAGCCCGGAGGTCATCGCGCGCCGGCTGCACAATTCGCGCGAGGAAATCGCGCATGCGCACGAGTTCGACTACATCATCGTCAACGACAACTTCGACGTGGCGCTGGGTGACCTGCAGGCCATCGTGCGCGCCGTGCGCCAGCGCAGCGGGCTGCAGTGGCAGCGGCATGAAGCGTTGATTGCCGAGTTGCTGGCCTAGGAGCCGGCCTTTGTGGGAGCGCACCCTGTGCGCGACCGCAGCGTCATGGGTTGCCGCGGTCGGCAATCTTCGCCGTGCAGGTGAGCCCTGCCATCTCCTTGCACCGTGCCTGCCGCGCACAGGGTGCGCTCCCACAGGAGATAAGCTTCGCCTTCGCAAGGTCTTGTTCCGTTAGCGATTCCTGAGTGACGGAACGGCCGGCGCATGGCCTTCATACCCGTATTCAGCTAACGTGGCGCCTTTCTTCCGCCCGCAGCCCGCCCATGACCGATTCCGTTAGCGCCAAGCCCGACGACAGCGCCCTCGTGCGCGTCCGTGGCCTGACCACGGTGCTCAATGGCAAGAAGGTCTTCGACGCGCTGGACATGGATATCCCTCGCGGCAAGATCACCGCGATCATGGGCCCCAGCGGTACCGGCAAGACCACCCTGCTCAAGCACATCACCGGCCAGATGCGCGGTGACGCCGGCGAGGTATGGGTGGACGGACACAGCGTGTCCAAGCTCTCGCGCGAGAAGCTGTTCGAGCTGCGCGAGCGCATCGGTTACCTGTTCCAGAACTCCGCGCTGCTCACCGATTTCGACGTGTTCGAGAACGTGGCGTTTCCGTTGCGCCAGCACACCGAACTGCCGGAAGTGCTGATCCGCAACATCGTGCTTACCAAGCTGCAGGCGGTGGGCCTGCGTGGCGCCGCCGCGCTAATGCCGTCGGAGCTGTCGGGTGGCATGGCGCGCCGTGTGGCGCTGGCGCGCGCCATCGTGTTCGATCCGATGCTGATCCTGTACGACGAGCCCTTCGTCGGCCTCGATCCCATCGCGCTGAACCAGGTGCTGAAGCTGATCCGCACGCTCAACCAGACGTTGGGCATCACCAGCGTGTTGGTGGCGCACGAGTTGGAGGCCATCAAGCAGGTCGCCGACCACATCTACCTCATCGCCAACGGCAAGGTCGTGGCGCAGGGCGACCCCAAGACCATCGCCGATGACGGTTCGCCGTGGACGCGGCAGTTTTTTGGTGGCGAGGCCGATGGCCCGGTACCGTTCCAGTATCCCGCCGGCGACTACGCGACCTCGCTCGGTTTTCCACGGAGGGGCGCATGAGCCTGACCATGAGCCGCGACAACATCGTGGTGCGCTCGCTGGAGCAGATCGGCAACTGCGGCCTGTTCCTGCTGCGCCTGCTCGGGGCGATACCTCAAAGCCTGCGCCACTACCGCGAGACGATCCGCCAGCTGTGGTTCGTCGGTGCGATGAGCCTGATCATCATCATGGTCTGCGGCCTGTTCGTGGGCATGGTGCTGGGCCTCCAGCTGTATGACGTGCTCTCGATCTTCGGTGGCACCTCGGCAACGGGCACGGTGGTGGCCATCGCGATCTACCGCGAACTGGGCCCTGTGGTCACGGCGTTGCTGTTCGCCGGCCGTGCGGGTACGTCGGTCACCGCCGAGATCGGCCTGATGCGCGCTACCGACCAGATCGCCGCGATGGAGATGATGGCGGTCGACCCGATCGCCTACGTCGCCGTGCCGCGTTTCATCGCCGGGATGATCGCCATGCCGCTGCTGACCTGCGTGTTCTGCGCGATGGGCATCTTCGGCGGCCACCTGGTGGGCGTCAGCTGGCTAGGCATCGACAACGGCACCTTCTGGTCGAACATGACCGCCACCGTCGAAGTGGGCAAGGACGTGATCAACGGCGTGCTGTGGAAAAGCCTGGTGTTCGGCACCGTGGTCTCCCTGATCGCCGTGTTCCAGGGCTACACCACGCCGCCCACCAGCGAGGGCGTGGCCTACGCCACGACCCGCACCGTGGTCGCCTCGTCGATCGCCATCCTGGCGCTCGACTTCGTGCTCACCGCCTTCCTGATGTGAGCGCCGCCATGACCGAATTCACCATCAACCTTTCATTGAGGATCGTGCCGTGAGCCAGAGACCGTCCTACGCCGTCGGCACCGGCCTGTTCATCGTGCTTGGCTTTGCCACGCTCGGCTATCTCGCGACCCAGACCACCTCGGTGGTCAATACCAGTCGCGGGCCGACGTATGCCATCGAGGCGCACTTCGCCAACATCGGCCAGCTCAAGGTGCGCGCGCCGGTGAAGGTGGCAGGCGTGCGCGTGGGCCAGGTGCAGTCGATCACGCTCGATCCGGGCAAGGAAACGGCCGACGTGAAGCTGGCCATCGACCAGCGCTACGACAAGATTCCCGAGGACACCGTCGCCACCATCTTCACCAGCGGCCTGTTGGGTGACCAGTACGTGGGCCTGCAGTACGGCAACTCCAAGAAGGCGCTGGCCGACGGCGGCACGCTGTCGCTGACGCGCCCGGCGCAGCAGCTGGAAGAGATGCTGGGCAAGTTCTTCGGCGCCGGCGGCGCCGCGGACAACCTGTCCGGCAGCTATACGGTCAAGGCGCGCTTTACCAACATCGGCGCGCTGTCGGTCGGCGCCCCGGTGAAGATGGCCGGCGTGGCCATCGGCAGCGTCAAATCGGTGCAGGCCGACCCGGTCAAGCTCGATGCTGAAGTGAGCCTGTCCATCGACAAGAAGTACAGCCAGATCCCCGACGATTCTGCCGCCGCGGTGTTCACCAGTGGTTTGATCGGCACGCAGTACGTTGCCATCCAGCCCGGCGGTTCGCCGGACATGTTGAAGGACGGTGACGAGCTCGTGCTGACCCAGTCGGCGCTGCAGATCGAAGATCTCATCGGCAAGTTCCTGGTCAATGGTTCGCCCAGCGACAAGAAGCCTGCCGACGGCGACAACAAGCATTGAGTCAGCACGCCACGTCCCGATATTCCCCACGGATCATCATCAGGAGTCACCCCATGTTGCGTAGCCTGGCCCTTGCCACCGCCATCGCTTTCGGCGGCGCGATCGCCGCCCCGGCGTTCGCGCAGAACGCCCCCGCCGCGGCCAATGCCCAGCAGCAGCCCGAGCAGGTGGTGCAGACCATCGCCGACCAGCTCGCCGGCGCCATCGAAGGTCATCAGCAGCAGCTGAAGAACGATCAGGAAAAGCTGATCGCCGTGATCGACGACGTGTTCCTGCCGCACTTCGACATCGACTACGCGTCGATCCTGGTGCTCGGCCAGCATGCTCGTGAAGCCTCGCCCGAGCAGCGTGCACGCTTCGCCAAGGCGTTCTACAACTCCATCACCCATCGCTACGCCGAAGGCCTGCTCAACTACACCCGTGGCCGCGTCAAGGTGCTGCCGTTCTCCGGCGACCTCAACGACAAGCGCACCGTGGTGCGGACGCAGGTCGTGCTCGACGACGGCAAGACCGTGGGCGTCGACTACGCCTTCCGCAAGTCGCGTGACGGCAGCTGGAAAGCCTATGACGTGATCATCGAAGGCATCTCCTACGTCACCAACTATCGCAACCAGGTGGACGCGGAGATCCGCAAGGTCGGCATCGACCAGCTGACGACCAACCTGGAAAGCCAGGGCTCGAAGGCGCTGGAAACGATGGAAAAGGACACCAAGGGCAAGTCATGAGCGACGCCGCCGCGCCCGTGCAGGTCGACGATCTCGCGCCCGACACCGTACGCGTGTCGGGCGTGCTCACCTTCGCCAATGCCGCCAAGGCCTTGGACGCGATCGCCGCCGCCGTGGCGCGCGACGGTCGCCAGGTGATCGACCTTTCTGGCGTGACCCGTAGCGACAGCGCCGGCCTGGCCTGCGTGCTGGCCGTGCTGGCGGGTGCGGCCGAAAAGGGGCGCGCGCTGGCCGTGCGCAACATTCCCGAAGGCATGCACCTGCTGGCCAGCGTCTGCGAAGTCGAGGGCCTGCTGGCCTGAGCGTCCTGGGCCACCGGCAACGAAAAAGGGGCCCATCGGGCCCCTTTTTTTTCCGCCTTCGACGCGTTCGCGTTCAGTTCTTGACCGGCGGCTTGCCCTGCTCGGGCTGCTTGTTCTCCCAGGTGTGCTGCTCTTCCAGCAACTCGTCGGGATCGAAGTTCTTGTCCTTCAAGCCCTGCATCTGCTCGATGAGCTCCGCCGGCGGGTTGCCGTCGTACAGCTCGTACAGGCGCTGCTGGCGGTAGGCGTCGCGCATGAACACATACGGGTCGTACGCGGACTGCAGGAAGCTTTCCGCATCGATGCCGCGCGAGCGCAGCGTGACCAGGTAGAACAGCTCAGGCAGGTATTCCTGGCCATACTTGAAGTCGTGGTTGCGCGAGTAATAGCTCAGCGGATCGAAGAAATAGCTGTCCACCGGCAGGCGCCACACATCGCGGGCCGTGGTCGGGCCGATGAGCGGCAGCACCAGGTAGCCGCCCTCCGGCACGCCCCAGCGCGCCAGGGTGATGCCGAAATCCGTGTCCTGCAGCGGAATGCCCAACTGGCTGGCCGGATCGAAGAAGCCGCCGATGCCCAGCGTCAGGTTGACCAGGAACCGGCCCGTGCTCTGCGCTGCCTGCACCGGCCGCGCCTGAAGAAGGTCGTTGGCCACCGTGATCGGCATGCGGATGTTGGTGAAGAAGTCGCTCACCGCACGACGGACGGGCGGATTGGTCACCTTGCGGTAGCCCACCGCGACCGGGCGGATGACCGCCTTGTCCACGGAGTCGTTGAACGCGTACATGTCCCGGTTGAACTTCTCGTAGGGATCGTCGGTACGCGGCTTGGCGATGGTGCAGCCCGCCAGCAGGGTGATCGCAACCAGGGGCAGGCTGCGCTTGAGGATAGGGAGGAGGGCGGACGGCATCGCTGGCAACGGTCCTAAGGGTAAGTAGAATATTGTACTGGCTGGTTTTTTATTATGTATAGTCCCTGCAGTGTTCGGGGGAACGGCTGCAGGCCGGCTGAACCGCGCATTCTACGGTTTGCTGCATTGCCAGCAAAGCAGCCTCTGGCTACACTGACACGCGATAAGTCGCTTTATTCTTTAAGGATTTCAGATGGCCCGCATTACCGTCGAAGACTGCCTGCAGGTAGTCGACAACCGCTTTGAACTGGTGTTGATGGCGACCAAGCGCGCCCGCCAGCTCTCCAAGGGTGCCGAGCCGGCAGTTAATCCCGACCACGACAAGCCGACCGTGCTCGCCCTGCGCGAAATCGCAGACCGCCGCATCGACCAGGCCACGATCGACGAGATCGACAAGGCCGAGCGTGAGCGCGCCGAGCGCGAAGCGCTGGAGTGGGCCGCCGCCGAAGTGGACGACGACCTCTCCAAGGGCGGAGACGACTGATGGAAGGTGGCGGCTGTAGACAGCGTCTCCCGAGCGCCGGCATGTCCGGCGCTTTGCGCTGTCTGGAACGTGCCGCCAGCCTGACCTGCAAACGCATGGAGGCGGTCGCCTGAGCGGGGACCGTACATCCATGCCGGCCGTCACGGATTCCTCCACCGCGGATACGTCGACGCTACCGCCGTACGTATTGGCCTTGAGAGAACGCGTGGCTTACCTGCCCGAGCCGCAGGTGGAGCGCGTGGTCCGCGCCTACCAGGTAGGCGCGGTGGCCCACGAAGGCCAGGCCCGCAAGAGCGGCGAACCCTACATCACGCATCCCGTGGCCGTCGCCGGCATTCTGGCCGAGCTGGGTCTGGACGCTGAGACCATCATCGCGGCCATCCTGCACGACACCCTGGAAGACACGTCGCTGAGCCGCACGGAGCTGTCCGGCGAGTTCGGCGAAACGGTGGCCGAGCTGGTCGACGGTGTCACCAAGCTGGACAAGATGCGCTTTTCCAGCCGCCAGGAAGCGGACGCGGAGAGTTTCCGCAAGATGCTGCTGGCCATGGCGCGCGACCTGCGCGTCATCCTGATCAAGCTCGCCGATCGCTTGCACAACATGCGCACGCTGGGCGCGAAGGATGCCCCGTCGCGCCGCCGCATCGCGCGCGAAACGCTGGAAATCTACGCCCCCATCGCGCAGCGCCTGGGCATGAACAAGTTCAAGGCGGAGCTGCAGGACCTGGGCTTCCGCGCGCTGTACCCGGATCGCTACCGCGTGATCAGCGAGCGCATCCGCGCCGCACTCGGCAATCGTCGCGAAGCGATGGGCAAGATCGAGACGGCACTATCCACGCGCCTGGCCGCCGAGCACATCGCGGTGCGCGTGGTCGGCCGCATCAAGTCGCCGTGGAGCATCTATTCGAAGATGCGCAGCGAGCACAAGACGTTCGCTCAGCTGATGGACGTCTACGGATTTCGCGTGGTGGTCGATTCTGCAATGAGCTGCTACATGGCGCTTGGCGCCGTGCACAGCCTCTACAAGCCGGTTGATCGCCGCTTCAAGGACTTCATCGCCATTCCGAAGGCCAACGGCTACCAGTCGCTGCACACCGTGCTGCTGGGGCCGTTTGGCGCGCCGATCGAGGTGCAGATCCGCACGGCGGAGATGGATTCGGTGGCCGAGCGCGGCGTGGCGGCGCACTGGGCGTACAAGACCGATTCCGGCCCGGCCAACAGCGCGCAGGCACGTGCCCGCGAGTGGTTGTCGTCGCTGGCCGACAGCCAGGCGCATACGGCCTCGTCGTCGGAATTCATCGAGAACGTCAAGATCGACCTGTTTCCGGACGAGGTCTACCTGTTCACGCCACGCGGCGACATCCTGTCCTTGCCACGCAACGCAACGGCGCTGGATTTCGCCTACGCCGTGCACACCGACGTGGGCGACCACGCGGTGGCCGCGCGCGTGGACAAAAAGCTGGTGCCACTGCGCACGCGGCTGGAGTCGGGCCAGCTGGTGGAAATCATCACCGCGCCCTCGGCGGTACCGAATCCGGCGTGGCTGGAGTCGGTGGTCACGGGCAAGGCGCGCACGGCGATCCGCCAGTACCTCAAGCATCTGCAGCACGAAGATGCCGTGGATTTCGGCCATCGCATGCTCGATCGCGCGCTGGACGCCCTGGGTACCAGCCTGGACGCAATTCCGCCTGCGGTGCTCGATCGTTTCCTGGAGACCGCCAAGCTCAAGCGCCTGGAAGAGCTGCTTTCCGAGATCGCCCTGGGCAATCGCGTGCCGCACCTCGTCGCCGGTCAGCTGGTTGCCGCGCGCGGCAAGAAATCGTCCGACGTGCAGTCGGCGCCGCATGCGATGGAAAAGATCCGCATCACCGGCGCCGAGCGCGGCGTGCTCAGCTTCGGCAACTGCTGCCATCCGCTGCCGGGTGACGAAATCATCGGTTACCTGTCCTCGGGCAAGGGCATCGTGGTGCATCGCGTGGAATGCCCCAACGTGGTGGAACTGCGCAAATCGCCGGAGCGCTGCGTGGCCATCGAGTGGGACCGTGACGTGCAGGGCGACTACCGCGCCGAGCTGCGCATCGAGGTCATCAATCGCCCCGGCGTGCTCGCCACGGTGGCGGCAGCGATCGCGGCGGCCAACTCCAACATCGAAAACGTGGAGTATGTCGAGCGCGATGCCGCGGCTGCGACGCTGCTGTTCGCACTGGAAGTGAAGAACCGCAAACACCTCGCCGAAGTGATCCGCCGCGTCCGCCGTACGGGCGTAGTGAGCGGCGCCTACCGCTACCCGCTGTAAACGCTGGCGCCGGGACGTTCCGTCCCTCCTCATGGCGAGCGTCTCGCTCTAGACTGGTGGGCCTGTGCAACCACGAGGCCACACCATGTCCCGTCAGATCATCGCCACCGACAAGGCACCGGCTGCCATCGGTCCGTATTCGCAGGCCGTGCGCGCCGGCAACACCGTGTACTTCTCCGGTCAGATCCCGCTCGATCCGGCCACCGGCCAGATGGTCGAAGGCGACATCACGCTGCAGACCCGCCGTGTCTTCGACAACCTCAAGGCTGTCGTTGCGGCCGCTGGCGGCTCAATGGACAAGATCGTCCGCGTGGGCATCTACGTGACCAATCTCGGGCACTTTGCTTCCGTCAACGAAGTAATGGGCGAGTACTTCCAGGCGCCGTATCCGGCGCGTTCCACCATTGAGGTATCGGCGCTGCCGAAGCTTGCGGATGTGGAAGTCGACGCGATCATGGTGTTGGACTGATCCGTCGAGTTCGCGTGCACCGACAGCCGGCCGGCCATCGCCGGCTGCGCGGCGGCTGCACGCTCGGTTAGGCTTCGTCGATGCCTGCGCGTAACTCACCGCCCAACCTCGTTACACCTGCCGACCCGGGCGCTACGCCGGTGGCGTCGCTGCCGGGCGTCGGACCCGCGCTCGCGGAGGCGTTGTCACGGCTGGGCCTGGAGCGCGTGCAGGATCTATGGTTTCACCTTCCGCTGCGCTACGAAGACAAGACGCATGTCACGGCGATCGCCGATCTGCGTCCCGGCGAACGCGCCCAGGTCGAGGGCGTGGTTGAAGCCGTCGAGCGAGGGTTCCGCTATCGGCCACAGCTGAAGGTGGCGATCGGTGACGATTCGCACCAGACGCTGATGCTCCGCTTCTTCCATTTCCGCCGCAGCCAGTCCGAACAGCTGCAGCCGGGCACGCGCCTGCTTTGCTATGGCGAAGTGCGCCAGGGTGCGCAGGGGCTGGAGATGGTGCATCCGCAGTACGAGCGGTTGAGCGCCGATGAGGCCACGCCGGTCGATGAATTGCTCACGCCCATTTACCCGACGACCGAGGGTCTGGGACAAAAACGCCTGGCGAGCGTGATTGCCAAGGCCCTTGCGCTATTGCCGCCGGACGCGCAGCTCGAATTGATTCCTCCCACCCTGTGCGAAGCGCACGGCCTTACGTCACTGCGCGAAGCCTTGCTGTACGTGCATCGGCCGCCGCCGGATGCGCACCTAGGCCAACTCACCACCGGGCGGCATCCTGCGCAACAACGCCTGGCCTTCGAGGAACTGCTGACCCAGCACCTGAGCCTCAAGCGCATGCGCGAAGCCGTGCGTCGCCGGCACTCGCCGTCGCTGCGTGGTACGGGCGTGCTGCGCGAGCGATTGCTCGCCAATCTGCCGTTTGGCCTCACGGGGGCGCAACAGCGGGTAAGTGCGGAGATTGCGGGCGATATCGCGCAATCGGAGCCCATGCTGCGGTTGGTGCAGGGTGACGTGGGAAGCGGGAAGACCATCGTGGCGGCACTTGCTGCCGTGGCCGCGGTGGAGTCGGGCTATCAGGTGGCGCTGATGGCGCCGACCGAACTGCTCGCCGAGCAGCACCTGCATCATTTCCGCCACTGGTTGACGCCCTTGGGTATTGACGTCGCGTGGTTGGCTGGCAAGGTGGCGGGCAAGGCGCGCCAGGCGGCGCTGGCGCAGGTGGCGTCCGGCGCGCATGTGGTCATCGGCACGCATGCGCTGATGCAGGACGGCGTTGCGTTTGCCCGGCTCGGCCTGGTCATCGTCGACGAGCAGCATCGCTTTGGTGTGCAACAGCGCCTGGCGCTGCGCGACAAAGGGGCAGACATCGAGACGGGCCTGGTACCACACCAGCTGGTGCTCACCGCTACGCCCATTCCGCGCACGCTGGCCATGAGTGCTTACGCCGATCTCGATGTCTCCGCCATCGACGAATTGCCGCCGGGCCGTACGCCGGTGCAGACCATCGCGATTTCCAACGCACGTCGTTTCGACGTGATCGAACGCATCCACGCCGCCTGCCTGGAGGGCCGGCAGGCGTACTGGGTATGCACGCTGATCGAGGAATCCGAGCAGTTGCGCGCGCAAGCCGCGGAAGTGGCGCATGCCGAGCTCTCCGCTGCGCTGGCCGATTGCCGGATTGGCCTCATCCACGGGCGCATGAAGCCCAAGGAAAAGCAGGCGGTGATGGATGCGTTCAAGGCCGGCGAATTGTCGGTGTTGGTTGCCACCACCGTGATCGAAGTGGGCGTCGATGTGCCCAATGCGAGCCTGATGGTCATCGAGAACAGCGAGCGACTGGGACTGGCCCAGCTGCATCAATTGCGCGGCCGCGTGGGCCGCGGCGCCGTCGCTTCCAATTGCGTACTCCTTTATCAGCCGCCGCTGGGCCAACTCGCGCGCGAGCGCTTGCAGGTCATGCGCGAAACCAACGACGGCTTCCGCATCGCGGAAAAGGATCTCGAGCTTCGTGGGCCGGGCGAAGTGCTGGGCACCCGCCAGACCGGTCAACTGAGTTTCCGCATTGCCGACCTTGCCCGCGACGCGCACCTGCTGCCCGCCGTGCAGGAAGTCGGGGCACAGATGCTCGAGCGACATCCGCAAGCGGCAGAGCAATTGATCACGCGATGGGTCGGTGGGGCGGCGCGTTACGCGCACGCATGAAGCTGCGCATTCCGCATCGTTCGGGCGTCTTGCAGGAGCTTCGACTCTTGCGTCCCCAATCCAAGGGCCTAAGCTAACCGACCCTGTCGAACGAAAGTCTCCCCATGACCAAGCCGCAACTGCTGATCGACACCGACCCCGGCGTGGACGATGCACTCGCCATCCTCATGGCACACGCGCACGCCGATGTGCATGGACTGACGATCGCGGCCGGCAATGTGGGGCTTGGCCATACGGTGCGCAACGCGCGTACGCTGGTCGACCTCGTCGGCATGCCGACCCCGGTGTTTGCGGGCTGTCCAACGCCGCTGGTGCGACTGCCCGAAGAAGATGCCGTGCACGTGCATGGTACGGATGGCTTGGGTGACGTGGGGTTTCCGGAGCCGAAGACGTCTGTCAGCGACGAGCATGCGGTGCAGGCCATTCTGCGGCTGGCGCACGAACGCTCCGATCTCACGCTGGTGGCGTTGGGGCCGCTTACGAATCTGGCCCTGGCCGTGCGCCTGGATCCTTCGTTGCCGCAGCGCGTGAAGCGCCTGGTGATCATGGGTGGCGCGGTAACCGGCCTCGGCAATACCGGAAAAATTCCGGCCGAATTCAATATCGGATTCGATCCCGAGGCGGCGCACGTCGTGTTCGAGGCCTTTCCGTCGTTTGATCTGGTCGATTGGGAAGTCGTGTTGCGACATGCCTTCGACGACATCGAGTTCGATGGCTGGTTGGCCGCGGGTGATCAGCGCGCCCGATTCTTCGAGCAGGTGTTTCGCACGGCGCGCGCATTCAACCTCAAGAGAGGCCGGCGTGGCGTGATTGCTGCCGATGCGCTCGCGATGGCGGTGGCGATCGACCCGACGATCGTCACGTGCTACGAAGAACGCCATGTGGCGGTCGAGATGGATGGTCGCCTGACCCGTGGCGCCACCGTGGTGGACTGGTCCCATCGCTTCGGCAGGCCGGCCAATGCCCGCATCGCGATGGAGGTGGATCAGGCCCGGTTCGGCGCCATGGTGCGGCGGGCCCTGGGCGCGTGAGAGCCGCCGGAAAGCGGATTGATAAGTCCAAGTGACTGACCGACTTGCCAAAGGCTTCGGTCTGTAGTTAAAATGCCGCTCTTTTCACCCACCGCTTTGAGCCAGTCATGAAGCCCGATACCCATCCGAATTATCGCCCGGTGGTGTTCCAGGACCTGTCGTCCGACTTCGCGTTCCTTACGCGCTCGACGATCGCCACCAAGGAAACCGTCAAGTGGGAAGACGGCAACGAGTACCCGCTGATCAAGGTGGATATCTCCAGCCATTCCCATCCGTTCTACACCGGCAAGCAGAAGACGCTGGACACCGGCGGCCGCGTCGACAAGTTCCGTCGTCGCTACGCGCAGAAGTAAGCGCGAACAGCCTGCCGTCACGCCGGCGCTGCCGTGCGTGAGCAAGCATGTGAGCACGGGGCGAGCACAAGCTCGCCCCGTGTTTTTTTGCGTCCGCCATCCGACCATCCGCTAGGGCATGTTGCTGGATCGATATGCGATAATGGGCGGCGAGGTGTCGCTATCCCCAAGGCGACATCAACCCTAATCGCCCGCGGTCGCAGACGGCCGCATGCAGGCGACGCCATTTGTGAAGGAGGTTTTCCGTGTCCGAATCCAAGATCGTCAAGTTGGTGGATGAGTCGACCAACCGCAGCAGCGAACTACCCCTGCTCAGCGGCACCCTTGGTCCCGCATGCATCGACATCGGCACGCTGTACAAGGACACGGGCCACTTCACCTACGACCCGGGTTACGGCAGCACGGCCAGCACCAAGAGCGCCATCACCTACATCGACGGTGACAAGGGCGTCCTGCTGTATCGCGGCTACCCGATCGAGCAACTGGCCGAGAAGTCCAACTTCCTCGAGACCTCGTACCTGCTGCTGAACGGCGAACTGCCGACCAAGGACCAGTTCTCGAAGTTCGAGCACGACATCACGCATCACACGATGATGCACGAGTCGCTGAAGGACTTCTTCAAGGGCTTCCATCACGACGCGCATCCGATGGCCATGCTGGCCGCTTCGGTCGCTTCGCTGTCGGCCTTCTATCACGACGACATCGACGTCGATAACGCCGACGACCGCAAGCTGGCCGCGATCCGCCTGATCGCCAAGATGCCGACCATCGCCGCTGCGTGCTACCGCTATTCGATCGGCTGGCCGTTCCGTTATCCGCGCAACAACCTCGAGTACGTCGACCGCTTCCTGCACATGATGTTCGAAGTGCCGAGCGAGCCGCTGGAACTGAGCCCGGTCGCCGCCAAGGCGCTGGACCTGCTGTTCATCCTGCACGCCGACCACGAGCAGAACGCTTCGACCTCGACGGTGCGCCTGGTGGGTTCGACCGGTGCCAACCCGTACGCTTCCATCGCCGCGGGCATCACCGCGCTCTGGGGTCCGGCCCATGGCGGTGCGAACGAAGCCGTGCTGGAAATGCTTCAGGAGATCGGTACGGCCGACAAGGTCGAGACCGCGGTCAAGCGCGCGAAGGACAAGAACGACAACTTCCGCCTGATGGGCTTTGGCCACCGCGTGTACAAGAACTTCGACCCGCGCGCGAAGATCATCCGCGAAATGACCCACAAGGTCCTCGGCGAGCTGGGCATCAACGATCCGCTGCTGGAAGTGGCGATGAAGCTGGAAGAGGCGGCGCTGAAGGACGACTACTTCGTCGAGCGCAAGCTGTACCCGAACGTCGACTTCTACTCCGGCATCATCTACAAGGCGCTGGGCATCCCGACCGAGATGTTCACGGTGATGTTCGCCATCGCGCGTACCGCCGGCTGGATCGCCCACTGGATCGAGCAGCACGAAACCCCGGGTGCCCGCATCGGCCGTCCGCGCCAGATCTACACCGGCGCCGATGTGCGCGACTACGTGGCGGCGGACAAGCGCTGAGCTTTTCCTGCTTCGCATGATGAAAAGCCCCGGCTATGCCGGGGCTTTTTTTTGTGCTGCCTTTGTAGGGGCGCATCCAGTGCGCGATGCATGCTTGCGACGTGTCGAAGATGCGATGACTTATGCCTGAGGTGCCACCTCGGCGCTGCGGTCGCGCACTGGGTGCGCTCCTACAGTGAGGCTTAGTGTTGGCTGCGGGAGGAAGTGCACATCCATGCAATTCCTCCCAGCCGCTTTCCTATCTCAACACCGACGACAGCATCCGCTCGAACTCATCGTCGTTTTCCGCCGATGACAGCAGTTCCTCCACGGCCGCCAGCGAAGCCCGCTTCATCGGCTTCTCATCAATGCGGTCCAGCGGCGGCTGTTTCAGCGCATCGAGGGGAAGCACGGTAAGGTCGAAGGGCAGGCCATCGGCCGCGAACAACAGGACGGGATACTCGCGCTGCTCGTCGCGAGTGGTCCTGAGCCGGCGTGTCTGCTGTGTCAGCGGCACCCCGCGTTCCTGCAGGAACAGCACGACGGATTCGGGCGTGTCGCTGAAAAGATGCAGGCAGACGGCGGAGTGGGCGTCGGCGGTGCCATCGAGCACGGCGCCAACCAGTCGAGGCTCGAAGCGGTCGAGGAAGCGCATCGCCTCGGCGGCGGCCTCACGGCGCTCCAGTAGCAGCTGGGGCTGGCTGTCGGCGAGGAAGATGCGCTGATGCTCGCGCAGTGCCTCTTCGATTTCATTGTTGCGGGGCAAAGCCTGCGCGTCGAGGATGCCCAGCCTTTCGGCCGCCTTGACCTTAGCGTGGTGGAAATCGCGGATACCGTGTTCGCTCATCAGTCGCGCCGCCTCCTGGGCGACGCGCAACCTGTTGCGCTGAAGACGATCCTGCGCGTGGATTCGGTGATGCTGGCCGCGTGCCATGCCTGTTCCTCCCGGAAGCTGGCGTTCGCTCAGGCGAACGCGGGCGGGACGGATGTCCCGGGGGTCAGAAGATGTCGTAGGCGTGTTGCTGGTCCTGGTCCTCCTGCTGCTGGTTGGCCTGGTTGCGCAGTCGGTCCACGTCTTCGACCTTGAAGATCTCGGACATGGCGTTCGGATCGCCCGCACCGGCGGGCAGGCCGCTGTAGCGGTCGATTTGCACCGTACTGATGCCGGGCGGCATCGGCAAGACCGTGGACGGTTGGTCCTTCAGCGCCGAGCCCATGTAGGACATCCAGATCGGCAACGCCGCCTTGGCACCGAACTCACCCTTGCCAAGCGAGCTGAAGTCGTCAAAGCCCACCCACACGGTAGCGACCAGGCCGCCGTTGAAGCCCGAGAACCAGGCATCGCGATGCTCGTTGGTCGAGCCCGTCTTGCCGGCGAGGTCGTCGCGACCCAGCGCCATGGCTGCCGCGCCCGTGCCGCGTTTGACCACGTCCTGCATCAGCGAGGTGATCAGATAGTCGTTCCGCACATCGATGACCTGGGGCGCCAGCACTGGCGCATGGGCGACGTCGCCGTGGGCATCCGCCGGCAACACGGCATCGCCGACGCCGGCGACGCTGCCCGAGGTGGCTGGCGCTCCGGCGCCGCCTGCAGTGGCGGCCACGGCGTTGGCCGGGCCTGCCACGCTTCCGGCCGGCGGCGGCGGACCCGGCGCCCGGGTGTCCAGCAGGCGTTCGGCGCAGTTGCGACAGGCACGGGCCGGATTGGCGACGTAGACGGGCTTGCCGTCGCGGTCGTCGATCTCGCTGATGAAATACGGCGTCACCAGGTAGCCACCGTTGGCGAATACGGCATAGCCGCGGGCCATGCTCATTGGTGAGACCGAAGCGGTACCCAGCGCCATCGAGAGGTTGCTGGGCAGGGAGTCGAGGCTGAAGCCGAAGCGGGTCACGTAGTCGCGCGCGTAGCGCACGCCGATCGCATCGAGCAGGCGCACCGAGACCAGGTTCTTGGACTGCACCAATGCTTCGCGCAGGCGGATGGGGCCGTCGAACTTGTCGTCGTCGTTGGATGGCGTCCACAGGCCGCCCGGGCGCGATGGGTCGGGCAGGGCCAGGGGCGCGTCGTTCACGATCGAGGCAGGGGTGAAGCCGCGCTCGAACGCCGCCGAATAGATGAACGGCTTGAAGCTGGAGCCCGGCTGGCGGGCGGCCATCACGGCGCGATTAAATTTGCTGCGCAGGAAGTTGAAGCCGCCGACCAGTGCCTGCAGCGAGCCGTCTTCGGGATTGACGGAGACCAGTGCGGCCTGGGCGGCCGGGATCTGGGTCAGCTGCCAGTTGCCCTTCTCGTCGCGCGCCACGCGCACGATGTCGCCGCGCTTGAGCAGGCTGGTACCGCTCTTGGGGCGGGCCCAGGCCATCTGCTCGGCGCCCAGCTTCACCGTCTCCCGGCTGGCCAGGTAGATGCTGGTCTCGCCGCTGGCGACGCCGGTCACGATGCCCGGCTGCATGCCCGAGATATCGGTAAACCCGGCCAGGGCGTGCTCCAGATCTTCGTTGCTGGCATCGGCTGCCAGCTCCTGGTGGGCCTCGGGCCCGCGCCAGCCGTGGCGGTGGTCGTATTCGACCAGGCCCGAGCGGACCGCATCCACCGCCGCCTGCTGGCGGGTGCTCAGCACGGTGGTCTTCACCACGTAGCCCTCGGTCAGGGCGTCGTTGCCCAGGCGATCGAGAGCCTGCAGGCGCACCATTTCGGCCAGATAGGGGGCATCGACCTCGATCGGCGGCTCATGCGGCGAGGCATTGTTGGCCTCGGCAATGGCCTGCTCGTACTCGCCCTTGCTGATGTAATGGTTTTCCAGCATCTGGCCCAGCACCCAGTTGCGGCGGGCGATCATGCGCTTGGGGCTGTTCAGCGGGTTGACCACCGAGGGCAGCTGGAACGTCGAGGCCAGAGTGGCGCATTCGGCCACGCTCAACTGATCCAGCGTCTTGCCGTAGTAGTAGGAAGCGGCAGCTGCCACGCCGTAGGAGCGATGTCCCAGGAACATCTTGTTGAGGTAGAGCTCCAGGATCTGGTCCTTGGTGAGCTCGCTCTCCATGCGCAGGGCGATGAAGATCTCGGTCAGCTTGCGGGAATAGAGCTTTTCCGGGCTCAGGAAGAAGTTGCGGGCGACCTGCTGGGTAATGGTGGAGCCGCCCGGACCCTTGTCGCCGCCGGAAACGACCACGTGCCAGCCTGCGCGGGCAATGCCATGCCAATCCACGCCCGGGTGCTGGTAGAAGCTGGCGTCCTCGGCGGCGAGCACGGCGTGCTTGAGGCGCTCGGGTACCTCGCCGATGCTGACGGGGATACGACGGGTTTCGCCAAAGCTGGCGATCAGCTTGCCGTCGGCGGAAAGCACACGCAGTGGCACCTGCATGTGATAGTCCTTGAGGACCGCTACCGAGGGGAGGCGAGGGGAAATCAGCCAGTAGGCCACGCCGATTGCCGCGACACCCAGCAGCAAACCCGTAAAAGCCAGGATCAGGATCCAGCGCAGCAACCGCTTAAGAATTTGCATGATTTGGGTGTTTGCGAGACGTGAGTCAAAACAACTCAGAGTATAGATGTAGCAGTATCTCGGGCATGAACCGAGCGCGTCACAGCAAAAAGCAGGCCATGGACGACTTCGGCCAAGTGTGGATGCCGTCACGCGAATGAGTCGAGAAAAAGCTCGTAGGCCGTTGCCATTACATTAATTTTTGGTTTTAATGCCGTCGCGTATCCCTCCGATACAGGTGGGGGCGTTCAGGGGCAAGGGGGAAAATCGTGGGGCTCTTTACACCCAAGAAGCCGCCGCTTGTTGGTGTCGACATCAGTTCGACAGCCGTCAAGTTGCTGCAGCTCAGCCAAGCCGGCGGTCGCTATCGCGTAGAACACTACGCGGTCGAGCCACTGCCCCCTAATGCAGTGGTCGAAAAGAACATCGTCGAGGTCGAGGCGGTGGGCGAGGCCATCCGTCGCGCACTGGCGCGTTCGGGTTCCAAGCTCAAGCACGCGGCAGCGGCGGTAGCTGGGTCGGCCGTGATCACGCGCATCATTCCGATGCCGAGCGAGCTCTCCGACGACGACCTCGAGGGCCAGATCCAGGTCGAGGCGAACCAGTACATCCCGTACCCGATCGAGGAAGTCAGCCTCGATTTCGAGGTACTTGGGCCGGTACGCGACAACCCGGAAATGAACAACATCCTGCTCGCTGCCTCGCGCACCGAGAACGTGGACATGCGCGTGGCCGCGCTGGATCTCGGCGGCCTTTCCGCCAAGGTCATCGACGTCGAAGCCTTCGCGATGGAAAACGCCTTCGCGATGGTCGCGGACCAGCTGAACGTGGGGCGTGATGCCCTGGTCGCCGTGGTCGACATCGGTGCCACCATGACCACGCTGTCGGTGCTGCGCAACCAGCGAACCATCTACTCGCGCGAGCAGGTGTTCGGCGGCAAGCAGCTCACCGACGAAATCATGCGGCGCTATGGGCTTTCCTACGAGGAAGCCGGCCGCGCGAAGCGCAAGGGCGGTTTGCCCGAATCGTATGAAAGCGAGGCGCTGGAGCCGTTCAAGGAATCGCTGATCCAGCAGATCAGCCGCCTGCTGCAGTTCTTCTTCGCGGGCAGCGAATACAGCAAGGTGGACCAGGTCGTGCTGGCCGGCGGTTGCGCATCCATCGAAGGCATCGGTCCGATGCTCGAGGATCAGCTGGGCGTGCCGTGCGTGGTGGCCAATCCGCTGGCGCGCATGTCGCTGTCGCCGCGCGTGCAGGCACAGTCGCTGGCACAGGACGCGCCGGCGCTGATGATCGCCGTCGGCCTCGCGCTCAGGAGCTTCGACTGATGGCACACATCAACCTACTTCCGTGGCGCACCGAGCGCCGCAAGCAACGCGAGCGCGAGTTCTTCATGCAGCTGGCCGCGGCCTTCGTGGCGGCGGTGCTGGTGTTGTTCCTGTGGGTGTTCTGGATGGACATGCGCATCGACAACCAGAACGAGCGCAACACCTACCTGCAGGGCGAGATCAAGCAGCTCGACGAACGCATCGCGAAGATCAAGGACCTGGAAAAGGTCCGCGAACGCCTGCTGGCGCGCAAGCAGATCATCGAACAGCTGCAGGCCAACCGCTCACAGATGGTCCATCTGTTCGACGAGCTGGTGAAGACCATTCCCGCCAGTGCGCGCCTGGGTGGCCTCAAGCAGGTCGGTGACTCCATGACGCTGGAAGGCGTCGCGCAGTCCAATGCGAGCGTTGCCGAGTACATGCGCAATATCGAGGCCTCGCCGTGGATGGGACATGCCGACCTGCGCAAGACCGAAAACACGCATGGCGATTCGCGCATGCCATATGCCTTCGGCCTTGACGTCGCGTTGAGCCGGCCCAAGCAGGACGAGAACGGCGAGGGTTCGGACGATTCGCGTACTCCGGTGTTGCCGGCGTCATCGCAGGCACCGGCAAACGCGCCGGCTCCTGCGGCAGGCGGTACCGCGAAGCCGGCACCTGCAAGCACCGCCCCGGCCACGCCGAAGCCGGCGACTCCTGCAGCCGCTAATGGAGGAGCCAAGTCATGAAGTTCCTCAACGACCTGCAGAATCTCGATCGCAACAACATTGGCGGCTGGCCCAAGTCGATCAAGGTCTTCTTCACGGTGCTGCTGTTCGTCATCGTGGTGTTCCTCGGTTGGTATCTGTACGTCAGCGACCAGCAGAGCACGCTGGAGCAGGCGGCCAACAAGGAAGAGCAGCTCAAGCAGGAGTTCTCGCAGAAGCAGGCCAAGTCCGTGAACCTCGAAGCGCTGCAGCAGCAGCTCGACGAGATGCAGGACATGCTGCGCCAGCTGCTGCGACAGCTTCCCAGCAAGACGGAAATGCCGGAACTCTTGGTGGACATCTCGCAGACCGCGCTGTCGGCGGGTCTGGAAACCGAGCTGTTCCAGCCGGGCCCCGAGGCGCCGAAGGACTTCTACGCCGAGAAGCCGATCCAGCTTCGCATGGTGGGCACCTATCACCAGTTCGGCACCTTCATCAGCGGCGTGGCGTCGTTGCCACGCGTGGTCATCCTGACCCTGCACGACGTGTCGCTGACGCCGAAAAACAAGGACGCCAAGGGGAATAATCCGGGCGGCCAACTGGTGCTCCAGGGCACGGTCAAGACCTATCGCTATCTGGAAGACGATGAGAGCGCCGAAGCCAAGGCAGCCAATGCCAAATCGGCTACGGGCAAGGCGCCGGCGAAGAAAGGGGGGCAGAAATGAGCAAGTTGGCTGCCATAAGGCCCGCCCAGGTGACGCGCATCCTGTTGATGCTCGGTGTTGCGCTCGTGCTCAGTGGTTGCACGCGCGGCATGTCCGACCTGCGTGACTGGGTCGACCAGGAAAAGCACAAGAAGGGCGCGCCGATCCCGGCGCTGCCTGTCATCAAGACCTTCGAGACATTCCAGTACGCCGACCAGGACAAGCGCGACCCGTTCAGTCCGAGCACGGCCGAGCTCCAGCAGGGCAACGCCAATGCCGGACCGCGCCCTGACGAGAACCGCTCGAAGGAACCGCTGGAAATGTTCGCCCTGGACAGCCTGAAGATGGTTGGCACCGTGGGAACCGGTGCCGGCATGGAGGTCCTGGTGAAGGATCCGGGGGGCGTGATCCATCGGGTTCACCGCAATGAATACATGGGCCAGAACTATGGTCGGGTCACCGCGATCGGCGAGGACCATATCGACCTGGTGGAACTGGTATCCAACGGAAATGGTGGCTGGATGGAACGTCCCGCCAGCATCGCGCTTGGCGAGAAATAAGAAACAGGGGCTGATGCAATGACCAACCAAATCAAAACTGTTCGAGGCCGTGTCATGCGCCAGACTCGCAGTACCGTGATCGCAGGTCTGCTAGTGCTCGGCGCCGCCTGGTCGAGCGCTGCTGCCGCTGCCACCAGCACCCTGAAGGACATCAGCTATGACGCGCTGCCGGGAGGCCGCATCGAGCTGCATCTGAACTTCGCGCAGGGTCCGGTGCCGGAGCCGAAGATCTTCACCACCGGCAATCCGCCGCGCATCGCGGTCGACTTTGCCGACACGGATAACGCCGCGCCCCGTCATCTCGACATCGGCAAGGGTGCTGCGACGGGCGTGTCCGCCGTCTCGGCAGGCGGTCGCACGCGTGTCGTCGTTGAGCTGGTGCGCGACTCCACCTATCGTTCCCGCGTGGAAGGAAACAGCCTGGTGTTGACCGTGAACAACGGCACCGAGGCGTCAACGACCACAACGGCGGCCACCATTGATCCCTCCAAGGCCCTGCCTTCGATGGCCAATGGCCCGTCGGTCTCCAACATCGACTTCCGCCGCGGGCCGAATGGTGAAGGCCGCATCCTGATCGACTTCAGCGGTGCCGGCGCCAACGCCGACATGAAGCATCAGGGCGACAAGGTCGTGGTCGATATCGACCATGCCAATCTGCCTTCCAACCTGGCCCAGCGCCTTGACGTACTCGATTTCGCCACGCCGGTGCAGTCCATCGTGACCAAGGCGGGCCCGCGCGGTGGCGCCCACATGGAAATCGCCACCAAAGGCAGCGTCGACACCTCGGCATACCAGAGCGGCAACCAGTACGTGGTTGAAGTGGCGCCCAAGAAGAAGGACGCCAAGGCCGACGCCAAGCTCGCCAAGGGCCAGGAACCGGTGTATTCGGGCAACCGCGTGACCTTCAACTTCCAGGACATTCCGGTTCGCTCGGCGCTGCAGCTCCTGGCGGATATCTCGGGCCTGAACCTGGTCGCTTCGGATACGGTCGGCGGCAGTGTCACGCTGCGATTGGTCAATGTTCCGTGGGACCAGGCGCTGGATGTGGTATTGCGCGCCAAGAGCCTGGATAAGCGCCGCAACGGCAACGTGATCTGGATTGCACCCCAGGACGAACTTGCCAAGTACGAGCAGAGCATTGCGGACGCCCGCCTGAAGGCCGAAGACAATGCGGAGCTGGTGACCGATTACGTGCCGATCAGCTATGGCAAGGCGAAGGACATCGCCAAGCTGCTGACGCAGGGCAGTATGGCGAGTACAGGCGGTGGCGGCGGCAGCGGAAACACGCAGCGTGGTTTCCTGTCGTCGCGTGGCAGCGTGTCGTTCGATGACCGCACCAACACGCTATTGATCAACGACAATCCGCAGAAGATCCGCGAATTGCGTGAGCTCATCTCCGTGCTCGACAAGCCGGTCCAGCAGGTGCTGATCGAGTCGCGCATCGTGATCGCCACGGACAACTTCACTCGGGAACTGGGTGCGAAGTTTGGTATCCAGGCCCAGCACTACACCCAGAATTCCGATGGTAATCACAACCTGATTTCAACGGGCGGCCTTGACAACGGCAACGGCACGACGTCGGGCGTCGCGCCGAATCAGGGGGGGCTCAACGTCAACTTGCCAGCCGCCAGCCCCGCAGGCAGCTTTGCTCTGGCCATCCTTAGCAAGAACTATGCATTGGACCTTGAGTTGTCGGCTGCACAGACTGAGGGGCGTGGCGAGGTGATCTCCAGTCCGCGAGTCATCACCGCCAATCAGCAGGAAGCGGTGATCCGTCAAGGCCAGGAAATCGGCTATGTGACTTATCAGAACAGTTCGACGGGTGCAGCTGGCAGTGGCACGGCGACGGTGCAGTTCAAGGACGCCGTGCTGGAGCTGAAGGTGACGCCAACCATCACGGCTGACAATCGCGTCTATCTGATGATCAATGTGAAGAAGGACGCGTTGGCCAAGTTCATTACTGTGCCAGGCAGTGGCCAGGTGCCCCAGATCGACACGCGTGAGATCAACACCTCGGTGCTGGTCGACAACGGTCAGACGGTCGTGCTGGGCGGTATCTACGAGATCACCAAGCAGAACAGTGTCAACAAGGTTCCCGGCCTTGGCGACATTCCTGGCCTGGGTATCCTGTTCCGTAATACGACGCGCGAGAGCGACAAGGCGGAGCTGCTGATCTTCGTAACGCCGCGGATCCTCAGCGAGAGCCTGCGGTAAGGCGATTTGCAACGCGATGAGAGAGGGCGGCCCTGGGCCGCCCTTTTCTTTTCATAGGTAACTGGGGCTGGCCAAAACCGGTTGGTGCCGCGCCGCCAGAAGTCATGGGCATTAAACTTCCTGGGCGCGGTAAGGTCTGTCATAGCGCTCCCATGACGGAAACATCGATGGATATGCCCGAGGCCCAGCCTTCATCCCGCCTGCAACAGGCGTTCCTGCACGTGCGTGATGAACTGCAACGCAGTGTGATCGGCCAGCCGCACCTGATCGATTGCCTGCTGATCGCGCTGCTGGCCGACGGCCATCTACTGGTCGAAGGTGCGCCGGGCCTGGCCAAAACCACGGTGGTGAAAGCCCTGGCCGGCTGCATCGAGGCCGACTTCCACCGCGTCCAGTTCACGCCCGACCTGTTGCCGGCGGACCTGACCGGCACGGACGTGTTCAGGCCGCAGGCCGGCAGTTTCGAGTTCGAGCGTGGCCCGCTGTTTCACAACATCGTGCTGGCCGATGAGATCAATCGCGCGCCGGCCAAGGTGCAGTCGGCCCTGTTGGAGGCCATGGCCGAGCGGCAGATCACGGTGGGCCGCAGCACGTGGGCGCTGCCTGAGCTCTTCATGGTGATGGCGACGCAGAATCCTATCGAGCAGGAAGGCACCTTCGCCTTGCCCGAGGCGCAGCTCGACCGTTTCGTGATGCACGTGACGATTGATTATCCCGACCCCGCCTCGGAACTGGCGATTCTCCAGTTGGCTCGGGAGCAGGCGCGGCGAACCCTGCATCCGGTACCGTCTCAGCGCCCCAGTCTCAGCCAGGCGGACGTCTTGAGCGCGCGCGACGCCGTGCTTGCCGTGCATATGGCGCCGGCGTTGGAGGAATATCTCACGCAGATCGTCCTTGCCACGCGCCACGCAGGTGCCTACGGGCCGGAGCTCAAGCGATGGATCGCGTGGGGCGCGAGTCCTCGCGGCACGATTGCGCTCGACCGTTGTGCGCGCGCGCATGCGTGGCTGGCCGGGCGCGACTACACGCTGCCCGAGGATGTCCACGCCATTGCCCACGAAGTGCTGCGCCATCGCGTGCTGCTCAGCTATGAGGCTGAAGCCGAAGGGGTGCGCCCCGACCAAGTGATCAAGCGCGTGCTGGATCTCGTGCCGCTGCCGTGAGTGCTTTACTGGAAACCAGCGACGGCGACGGTCGCACGCGGGTTCGTCTCGCCGAATTGGTGGCATTGCGTGGCCGCGTCGCCAAGGCGGCATTGCCTCGGCTGGAAAGCCACGCCATGCGCGCCGGGCAGCAACACAGCCGTCTCTACGGCCGTGGCATGGACTACGCCGAATCACGCGTTTATCAACCGGGCGACGACGTACGCCGACTCGACTGGCGCCTCACCGCGCGCAGCGGTCGCCTGCATACGAAGTTGTTCCAGGAAGAACGCGAAGGGCGCCTGCTGATCCTGCTGGATACGCATGCCAGCATGCATTTCGGTACGCGCGTGCGCTTCAAGTCGGTGCAGGCGGCTCGTGCGGCGGCGCTGGCAGCCTGGTACGTGGTGCGTGCCGGCGAACGCGTTGGCGTCATGGAGTTCGGCGGTGGCCACCGTCTATTGCGGCCCCTGGCCGGCACGCGTGGCGCGCTGGCTGTTTGCGGCGCGCTCGCCGACTGGGATGGCCTGGCTGATGCGTCCATGCCCGAGCTGTTGTCAGATGCAGTGCTGCGTGCCGGCCGCGTCATGCGTGGCGCGAACCGTGTCTTGATCATCAGCGATGGACTTAGTTGCGATGACGCCGCGCGGAGTCGCCTGCTCGATCTCAAAGGCAAGGCGGGCGTGCGGGTGCTGGTGGTGGCGGATGCCTTGGAACTGTCGCTGCCACCCGCGGGACGTTATCCGCTCGAGCACGAAGGAGAGCGACGCGACGTCGTGCTGTTGGGCGAGCGGCA
Source organism: Dyella jiangningensis (assembly GCA_000632805.1). Lineage (GTDB taxonomy): Bacteria > Pseudomonadota > Gammaproteobacteria > Xanthomonadales > Rhodanobacteraceae > Dyella > Dyella jiangningensis. The sequence goes on from CP007444.1 coordinate 5,093,401, forward strand.
GCGCCGGGAATTCCAGCAGGCGCTTGGCGCGGGGCAGACCCGTCTGAACGCGCTGGCTCAATCGCTTGGTATTCCCCATCGCACGATAGACACCGCCAGCGACCCGCTGGATGCCGTGCTGGCGCTGCTGTCGCCGGGAGCGCGCCGATGATGGCTGGTGCTCCCGCCGCGACACCGCCGGTCAACGGGCCCGCATTGCGCGACATTCACCTGCCGCCGGCACCGTCATGGTGGCCACCGGCACCGGGCTGGTGGCTCGCCTTGGGGCTTCTGCTGCTGTGCGCTGGATTCGGATGCTGGTTTTGGCGAAGGCAACGCCGGCGTCGCGCTTGTGAGCGGGCGTTGTTGTCGGCGGTGGACGCGCTGGCCTCGCAATATCGCCAGCAGCCGCAAAGATTGGCTGCAGAGCTTCATGCATTGCTGCGACGCGCGGCGATGCGTTTCGACCCTTCGACATCCCGCCTCGGTGGCGAGGCATGGAAGGCGATGCTCTCTTCGGTGACAGCCGACATGCCGACAGTGGATGCGTTGGCGTCGCTGGATATCGCGATGTACAAGCCGAACGCCGAGCTCGACGTCGACGCCACCACGGCGGCGGTACGCCGCTGGCTCTCGGCTGCCTGGCGTCATCACGGTAAAACGCTGCCGGGCCTGCACGCCGAGGCCTTGCTGCCGGAGCGCGACCATGCCTGAGTTCGCATGGCCTTGGATATTCGTATTACTGCCCTTGCCGTGGCTGTTGCGTCGCGTGTTGCGAGTCGCCGAGCCAGGCCAGGCTTTGCATCTGCCGCACCCGGGCCTTCATCTCGCGGCGGCCGCGAGGGAGGAGCGTGGCAACTGGCGCATGTGGCTGCTGCTGCTGTCGTGGCTCTGCCTGCTGGCGGCAGCCGCCAGGCCGCAATGGGTCGGGCCGCCTCAGGCACAGCAGCGAAGCGGCCGTGCGCTGATGCTTGCCGTCGATCTGTCGGGCAGCATGCGCACGGATGACATGCAGCTGGGTGGCCGTTCGGTCAGCCGTTTTGGCGCGGTGGAAGCCATCGCGGGTGATTTCATTTCACGCCGCGGTGGCGATGAACTGGGCTTGATCCTGTTCGGAAGCCGCGCCTACCTGGTCACGCCATTGACCTATGACCTCGGCGCCGTTCGCGCGCAACTGCAGGGTGCCGCTGTGGGACTGGCCGGCACCGAGACCGCGATCGGTGATGCCATCGCGGTGGCGGTAAAGCGATTGGCGAACTTGCCGGCGCAGGCTCGCGTGGTGGTGCTGCTCACCGATGGCGTGAACAACGCCGGCAATATCACGCCGCTGGATGCGGCGAATGCGGCGAAAGCGGCCGGCGTGCGTGTCTACACCATAGGTATCGGCGCCACCGAGATGAGCATTCCCGACCTGTTCGGCACGCGCACGGTCAATCCGTCCGCCGACCTGGACGAAGGCATGCTGCGCACGATCGCCGGCCAGACTGGTGGCCGCTATTTCCGAGCCACTGATGCCGAGCAGTTGGCGAATGCGTATCGCGCCATCGACGCGTTGGAACCCATGCAGCAGCAGGGCCCGTCCCTGCGTCCGCGGCACGAGTTGTTCCGCTGGCCGCTCGCACTGGCCGTGTTGGCGTGGTTGGCGACCGTCTTGCCGCGGGCGCGGCGGTTGGAGGTGGCCGCGTGAACGGCGTGTGGCAGCAGTTCCATTTCCTGCGGCCGGCGTGGTTGTTCGCGCTGCTCGCGTTGCCTTTGCTGATGGCATGGGTGGCGCGCCGAAGCAACGCCCGCGAAGCGCTGGAGCGTCTGGTCGATGCCGAACTGCTTCCGCACCTGTTGCAAGGACGCGAGCAACGGCGGCGTGCGCCGGCCATCTTGCTTGCGACCGGCTGGCTGCTCGCGACGCTGGCGATGGCGGGTCCTACCTGGAGTCGGATCGCGCAGCCGCTCTATGCGCAACGGGCAGCGCAGGTCGTTGCGCTGTCGCTGTCGCAGCACATGCTGGTGCGCGACGTGGCGCCCAGTCGTCTGGATCGCGCGCGCTACAAAGTGCGAGACCTGCTGTCCGCCAACCACGATGGCTTGAACGCGCTGATTGCCTACGCGGGCGAGGCTTTCGTGGTGGCCCCGCTTACCACCGACGCGTCGAGCCTCAACGAGCTTCTCGATGCCCTCGCGCCGGACACGATGCCTGTCGATGGTGACAACGCCGCGCAAGCCATCGAGCGCGGCGTGGCTCTCGTTCGTGATGCCAAGGTAGGAGGCGGGTCGTTGGTGCTGGTAACGGACAGTGTCGATGCGGCGGCGCAATCGGCCGCGCGCAAGGCGCGTGAGGCCGGTGTGCGGGTCTCCGTGCTGGGTGTGGGCACGGCGCAGGGCGGTCCGGTGCCGCTTTCCGACCAGAGCTTTCAACGCGATTCGCAGGGCGGCCTGTCGATGGCGCGCCGCGACGATGCGGCTTTGCGTGCTTTGGCAAGCGCAGGCGGCGGTCTCTATGTGCCGATGACGGACGATCATGCGGACATCGACGCCCTGCGTGGTGCGCTGAAAGCCGATGGCGCCCTCACGCTTGCTGCCGATCAGCGCGGCGACGAATGGCAGGATCGTGGCCCCTGGTTGCTGCTGCCGTTATTGCCGCTGGCGGCCATGACCTTTCGCCGCGGCTGGCTGGTTCTTGTCGCCTTGATGCTGTTGCCGGGCATTCCCGGAACGGCGCACGCAAGCCGTTGGTCCGATCTGTGGCGACGCCCTGACCAACAGGCCGTCGCCGCACTTGATCGCGGCCAGCCCAAGGAGGCGCAGCAGCTTGCGCGCGATCCCGCATGGCGCGGCGCAGCGGCCTATCGCGCAGGTGATTACGCGACAGCGAGCAAAGTGCTGCAGGACATGCCTGGCAGCGACGCTCAATACAACCTCGGCAACGCCCTCGCCAAACAAGGCGATTACCAGAGTGCGCTCGAGGCCTACGATCGCGCCTTGAAAGCGAATCCGGCGAATGCGGACGCGGTGGCCAATCGCAAGGCAGTCGAGGACTGGATGCGCAAACAACCTTCGACGCCGCCACCGCAGAAGGGTGCACGGAACGACAAGGGCAAGTCGGCCCAGGGGCCATCGACTACGCCTCCCGACGATGCCAAGGGGCAGTCGGGCCAACGGGATAACCAGGCGCAGCAGAACGGCGACGAGGGCAAACGTTCGCAGCAAGCGCAAGGCAATTCCCAGGGAACCGGCAGCGATAAGGACGCCAACGGACGCACACAACCCGGTCAGCAACCGGAGGCCTCGGGCACGCAGCCGCAGAGCGCGGAAGAGCAGGCCAGGCAGCGGGCGCGGGAACAGCAGGCCCAACAGGCGTTGCAGAAGCAGATGGACCAGGCGCTGGGCAAGGGTCAGCGATCGCCATGGTCCGCCAGCCATGAGCTGGGCGAAGTCGCCACGGACGATGCCCAATCGAAGCTGCCTGCCGATGTGCGACAGGCCCTTCAGCGCGTACCCGACGATCCAGGCGCCCTGCTGCGCCGCAAGTTCGATCTCGAATATCGGCAGCGTCACGATGCCGTGCCACCGGAGGACGACAACCCGTGAAGCCGCGCCACCTTGCCATCCTGTGGTGCCTGTTCGCACTGCTGTGGCCGCTCGCCGCCGCTGCCGCCGATGTCCAGGCGACGCTCGATCGTTCGCGCGTGGAGCTCGGCGAGACGGTGACGTTGAACCTCCGCTCGCAGGGCGGTGGCATGGTGCAGACGCCGGACTTGAGCGCGTTGTCGCGCGACTTCGCGGTGCTCGGCTCATCGAGCAATACCAGCATCAGCATCATCAACGGTCGCCGCTCGGCGCAGGTTACCGTCGGCGTGGCACTGCGTCCGATGCATACGGGCACGTTGCGCATCCCACCACTGGCCTTTGCCGGCGGCACGACGGCGCCTCTCGAGCTGCAGGTCGACGAGCCTGATCCCAATGCCGCGGCGTCGGGACGTAAAGACGTCTTTCTCGAAGCAGTGGTGGACCCCGTGGATGGCTATGTCGGCCAGCAAAGGGTCTACACCCTGCGCTTGTTCTTCGCCGCCGACCTTACCAATGGCGCGCTGGAAGACCCACAGCTTGCCGGCGTCGACGTACGTCGGCTCGGCAACGAGATCAACTACCAGGCCGAGCGCGGTGGGCGGCGCTACAACGTCATCGAACGCCGCTATGCCCTGACGCCCCAGCGCGAAGGGCACCTGGACATCCCGCCCGTCGCGTTCCAGGGTGACATGGTCAGCATGGCCGATCCCAATGCATTCTTCGGCAGCGGTACGCCGGTTTCGGCCTCTTCGCCTGGTGTATCCATCAACGCCAAGGCGGCGCCAGCCGAGGCGGGGCGCACCACCTGGCTACCGGCACGCGATCTCAATCTCGCGCTCGATGGCGGTCCGTCACATGGCGATTTGCGCGTGGGTCAGCCGCTGAATCTCATGATGAGCGTGCAGGCCACCGGTTTGCCTTACGAGGCGCTGCCGGCATTAAGCCTTCCAGCTCTGGACGGCGCCACTGTCTATCCTGACAAGCCGGTCAACGCCACGCATGTGGACGGCCAATGGCTGGTGGGTCGCCGCCAGCAGGGGTTCGCCATCGTGCCCAATCGCCCGGGCACGCTCACCATTCCCGAAACCACCTTGACCTGGTGGAACGTCGTGACGGACAAGCCCGAGGTGGCGCGCCTTCCCGCGCAGACCTTCACGGTGCTGCCAGCCACCGGCGCCGCAGCCAGCCAGGCACCCATCGCCGCGCAACCTTCACGTGCGCCGGAAATAACAGCTGCTCCGTCAGCCGCCACGGCAAGCGCCACGCCATGGCGATGGATTGCACTGGGCAGTGTGGGCTTGTGGCTGGTGAGCATGGCGGCGTGGTGGTGGCAACGCCGTTCGCGTCGCGGTGCCACGCCAGAAGCACCCGCACCGGCAGCGTCGCCCGCGAAGCTGCGTGCGGCATTCCTGGGCGCTGCGCGCAGCAGCGACGAGGTGGCTCAGGTGAGTGCGCTGCTGAAGTGGGCACGAGCCGAGCGCCCGGCGATCCAGAACCTCGGCGAGCTATCGCAAGCGCTCGCGTCGGACAGGCAGCGTGAAGCGATCGCCGCGTTGCAACGCAAGCGTTATGCGGGCCAGGAAGAGAGTGGACTCGGCGATCGACTGGCGAGTGCGTTCCGCGATGGCTTCGATTGGCGAAGCGATGGCAACGGCACGTCCAATGGTTCGCCGTTGCCGCCGCTTTATCCGTTCAACGTGCGTCGTTGAGCGTGTTGCGCCAAGTCACGGCCATCACGTCGCTGAAACAGCAGATGAGTATGCGCATGGAGGAACCTGCCGGGATCGACGCGCCAAGGCTACGCAGTGCGATGGGCGCCGCAAGCTCGGGCGGATAACCGTAAACGCCGCAACTGATCGCCGGAAAGGCAATGGAGCCGACACCATGGTTCAACGCCAGCAGCATGCTCTGCTCGTAGCAACTGGCCAGCAGCATGGGCTCGTTTCTCGCGCCGCCATACCAGACGGGGCCTACCGTGTGGATAACGTAGCGCGCGGCGAGGCGGAAGCCCGGCGTGATACGCGCCTCGCCCGTGGGGCAGCGCACGCCCGGCGCCACCTGCGGCAACGCGCGGCAGGCCTGCAGCAGTTCCGGTCCTGCGGCACGATGGATCGCACCGTCGACGCCACCGCCGCCCAGCAAGGCCGGATTGGCCGCATTGACGACGGCATCCACGTCCAGTTGGGTAATGTCGGCGGTGATGATCTGGATGGACATGGCTTCGTGAGAACTTGCGACGTATGCTTGACGCTACACTGGACTGGCGCGAACCGGCATCACTTCTATGACTAAAGCGGAAGACATTTCCTTTGGCTATCTGCTGAGCGATGTGACTTTGCTGTTCCGCAAGCACTTCGACAGACGTGCCGTGAAATTCGGGTTGACCCGCGCGCAGTGGCGGGCCACCAAGATGCTCTATTACCGCGAGGGGCTGCGCCAGACCGAACTGGCCGAGCAACTGGAGATGGAGCCGATCGCCGTCGGACGCGTGATCGACCGCCTGCAGGCCGCAGGCTTTGTCGAGCGCCGCCCCGATCCCAAGGATCGTCGCGCCTGGCGTCTCTACGTAACCGATCAGGCGCGCAGCGTCATCGCGGATATGGAGGAGATCGCCGTGGGGCTGCGCAAGGACGCCACACGCGGCATCTCCGTGCCCGAGCTCCAGCAGGCCCTGGGCGTACTCAACCGCATGAAGGACAACCTGCAGGCGCTCGATGGCGGCGTCGCTTCCGAAGACGGTGAGGCTTAACCGGATTCGCCCTCCGCTGCGTTAAGGCGTGTTTTCAGGCGACGACGTGTGGCAATGCGGTGACCATTGCTCCGCTGGTGCGTTATCAGGTCATGGTCATCGCGAATATCGCGGTGCCTGCCGCATGACGATCCATTTGCCAAGTGCTGTCGGTCGTGCGGGTCACGGGCACCTGGTGCATCACAATGGCCGGTGCGGTGCACCGGGGTGGAGCTAGGTGCCGGCAACTCCCTGTGATGCACACCGCAGCCGATAACGCGACGCGTCTGGCGTATGCCGGCAACTCGCCACGGTTCGATGGTCGGAGAATTCGATGCAGCGTGTGTCCCCGAAAAAACTGGTGCTGCTGGTCGCGGTGCTGATAGCCGCCGTGGTGGCAGTGCAGTGGTTTCGCGGCGGCGGCCGTTCATCGGCAAAAACGCCCGCGCCGCAGGCCACGGTGCCGGTGAAGGTGACCAACGCACATCACGGCGATCTCGACCTCACGCTGAAGGTCATCGGCCGCGCCGAAGCGTATTCCACCGTCACGGTGCAAGCGCGGGTCAGCGGCCAGCTGCAGCAACTGCTGTTCACGCCGGGTGGCCACGTCAGGGAAGGGCAGACGATCATCCGCATCGATCCCAGCCTGCTGCAGGCGCAGCTCGACCAGTCACTGGGCAACCTCGCCAAGGACGAGGCGCAGCTGCAGAACGCGCAGACCGTGATCAAGCGTTACCAGCCGCTGCTCGGCAAGGGCTATGTCGCGCAGTCCGATTACGACACCTACAAGGCGAACGAGGGCGTGTATGCCGCGTCAGTCAAGGCGGACAAGGCCGCGGTGGAGCTCGCGCGTACGCAGCTGAGTTACGCCGAGATCAAGGCGCCCTTCGAGAGCATCGCCGGTGCGCCGCTGATCTATCCCGGTGCACAGGTCACCGAGAACAGCACCTCGATCGTCGTGCTCAACCAGATCCGTCCCATCCACGTGACGTTCTCCATTCCTGAAACCGGGCTCGCCGGTATCAAGGCATCGATGGTTCGCGGCAGCGTGCCGGTGACGATCAGCATTCCCGGCACGAAGCAGCAGCCGATGCAGGCTGAACTGGATTTCATCAACAATGCGGTGGACCCGGCCACCAGCACCATCCAGCTCAAGGCGCGCTACGGCAACGACAGCGATCAATTCACGCCGGGCCAGTTCGTCGAAGTGGTGCTGCCGACCACGCGACTCACCAGCGTCGTGACGGTGCCTGTGGTGGCCTTGCAGAACTCGCCGCTGGGCAGTTTCGTCTTCGTGCTCAACGAAGACGGCACGGTCACCCAGCGCATGGTCACGGCAGGCCCGAGCAGCGGCAACCAGATCGTGATCGAAAAGGGTCTGACCGGCAGCGAGCGCGTCGTGGTCGATGGCCAATTGCTGCTGGTGGACGGTGCGCACGTGCGCATCGTGACCGACAACAGTTGAGCAGGCGCCGCCCATGAACCTGCCTGCACTTTGCATCCGGCGGCCCGTGATGACCACGCTGCTGATGGTGGCGCTGCTGGTGTTCGGCATCGCCGCGTATCCCAAGCTGCCGGTCAACGAGTTGCCCAACGTCGACTTCCCCACCATCACGGTGAACGCGAGTCTTCCGGGCGCGGCGCCCGAAACCATGGCGACGGCGGTGGCGACGCCGCTGGAAAACCAGCTCTCGACCATCGCCGGCATCCAGTCGATGACCTCGACCAGTGCGCTGGGCTCCACCTCGATCACCATCACCTTCGAGCTGGATCGCAACATCGACGGCGCGGCGCAGGACGTCCAGGCGGCCATTTCCTCCGCGCAGCGCCAGCTGCCGACGAACATGCCCACGCCGCCCACCTTCCGCAAGGTGAACCCTGCGGACGCGGCCATCATCTATCTCACCCTGCGTTCGCGCACCCAACCGCTGGCGGTGGTAGACGATTACGCCGAGACGCAGCTCGCGCAGCGCCTGTCGACCATCGATGGCGTGGCGCAGGTGAACGTCTACGGTTCGCAGAAGTACGCCGTGCGCGTCAGCGTCGATCCGCAGAAGCTGGCAGCCAGCGGCATCGGCATCGATATGGTGCAGACCGCGATCGCCAACGCCAACGTCAACCTTGCCACCGGTTCGCTCAACGGCAACCGGCAGCTGCTGTCGATCCGTTCGGACGGCCAGCTGCAGCGCGCGAATCTCTACAACAGCATCATCGTGGCGTATCGCAACGGCGCACCGGTACGACTGTCGGATCTCGGCAAGGCCGAGGACAGTGTGCAGAACGACCAGGTGGCGAGCTGGTACAACGGCGAGCGCGCGATCGTGCTGGCCATCCAGCGCCAGCCGGGGTCCAACACGGTGGCGACCATCGATCGCATCCGTGCCGTGCTGCCTACGTTCGAGGCCACGCTGCCGCCTTCGATCAAGCTGGCCGTGCTGTACGACCGCTCCGAATCGATCCGCGCCTCGGTGGACGACGTGCAGTTCACGCTGTTGCTGGCCGGCGTGCTGGTCGTGCTGGTGATCTATCTGTTCCTCGGCAACGCATCGGCCACCTTGATCCCGGCATTGGCATTGCCGGTATCCATCATTGGCACGTTCGGTTCGATGTTCGCGCTGGGCTACAGCCTGGACAACCTCTCGCTGCTGGCGCTGACCCTGGTGGTCGGCTTCGTGGTCGACGATGCGATCGTGATGCTCGAGAACATCGTGCGCCACGTCGAAGACGGCATGGATCCCTACGAGGCCTCGCTCAAGGGCGCCAGCGAAATCGGCTTCACCATCTTCTCGATGACGCTGTCGCTGGTGGCCGTGTTCCTGCCGGTGATGTTCATGGGCGGCATCGTCGGACGCCTGTTCCACGAGTTCGCGGTGACGTTGAGCGTGGCGATCCTGATCTCCGGCTTTGTCTCGATCACCCTGACGCCGATGCTGTGCAGCCGCTTCCTGCGCCATGCGGAGCACGAGAAGAAGGCGCGCGTGGTGCTGTGGTTCGATGCGGGTTTCGAGCGCGTACGCCGCGGCTACGTCAATACGCTGGGCTGGGCGGTGAGCCATCCGCGCACCATCCTCGGCGCGTTTTTCGGCAGCCTGCTGCTGACGGCACTGCTGTTCGCGGTGGTCAACAAGGATTTCATCCCCGCGGGTGATTCCGGCCAGCTCAACGTGAACGTCGAGGGCCCCGACGACATTTCGGTGAGGGCCATGGGTGAGCGCCAGCAGGCGTTGGCGAAGATCGTCGCCGACGATCCGAACATCGAGGCGTATATGTCCTCCGTGGGCGCAGGCGGCGCGCGCACCACCACCAACAACGGTTCGCTGCTGCTGAGGCTCAAGCCGCGGAGCGAGCGCTCGCTGGGCCCCAACGGCATCATCCAGGAGCTGCGTGAGAAGTTCGCGCAGGTGCCGGGCATTCGCGCCTACATCCAGAACCCGCCGGCGATCCAGATCGGCGGTCGCCAGTCCAAGGCGCAATACCAGTACACGTTGCAGTCCATCGACACGGAAGCCCTCTACAGCTGGTCGGGCAAGGTCATCCAGGCCTTTGGCAAGTTGCCGGGCTTCCAGGACGTCACCAGCGATCTCGATCTCAACGGCCCGTCCGTGCGCGTCAACGTGGATCGCGACAAGCTCGCCACGCTCGGCCTCACCATGGACCAGGTGCAGAGCGCGCTGGGTTCGGCGTTCGGTGCCAACCAGATCTCCACCATCTACGGATCGTCATCGCAGTACTGGGTGATCCTGCAGGTGTACTACGCGTTGCAGAACGACATCGATGTGCTCTCGCAGGTCTATGTGACGTCGAGCAACGGCACGCTGGTGCCGCTCAATGCCGTGGCGAGCTTCGAGCGCAAGCCGCAGGCGCTCACGGTGAATCACCAAGGGCAGATTCCAGCGGTGACCGTGTCATTCAACCTGGCGCCCGGCGTCAGCCTGAGTGAGGCGGTGGGCAGCATCGACCGCGCAATGAAGCAGATGAACCTGCCTGCCTCGATCACCGGCAGCGTGCAGGGCACGGCGCAGGCGTTCCAGGATTCCATGCAGGGCATGGGCCTGTTGCTGGTGCTGGCGGTGTTCGTGATCTACCTGGTGCTGGGCATCTTGTACGAGAGCTTCATCCACCCGCTCACCATTCTCTCGGGCCTGCCGTCCGCTGGCGTGGGCGCGCTGCTGACCTTGATGATCTTCCAGGCGCCGCTGGATCTGTTCTCGTTCGTGGGCATCGTGATGCTGATCGGCATCGTGAAGAAGAACGCGATCATGATGATCGACTTCGCACTGGAGCGGCAGCGCAGCGAAGGACTGGAACCGGCGAAGGCCATCGTCGAGGCCTGCCACGTGCGTTTCCGCCCCATCATGATGACCACGATGGCCGCCTTCGCCGGCACCTTGCCGATCGCGCTGGGCCTCGGTGCCGGTGCGGAAACGCGCCGTCCGCTGGGCCTCGCCGTGGTGGGCGGCCTGCTGGTGTCGCAGGTACTGACGTTGTACCTGACGCCGGTGATCTACCTGTACCTCGATCGCTTGCACGAGCGGTTTTCGAGCAAGCGGAAGTCGCGGCCTGCCGAGGCGACCTGAAGCGCCAAGCGAGCGAATGTGGGAGCGCACCCTGTGCGCGACTGCAACGTTGCGATGTCGCTGCAGTGAACGGTCCCTGCGATTACCTGTGAGGCCAGTCGCGCATAGGTGCGCTCCCACAGGATCGAGGAACAAAAAAAGGGCGGCCATCGGACCGCCCTTTTTTTGCTTTCCTACGCGCCGATCACTCTTCCGCGCCGTCGTTCTTGAACGCGCCCGGCGCCGAGCCGAAATCACCATCCGCCTGCGCGGCCATGTACGAGAATGCGGCATACACCGCCACGTTCTGCGCCAGCTCCTTCGGATCGATCTTGTCGAGCGTGTCGTTGGCGGTGTGGTGGTAGTCGAAGTAGTCGGTGCCGTCCTGCGTCAGCGTCAGCGCCGCCATGCCCTTGGCATGCATCTGCGAGAGGTCGGAACCGCCACCGCCCGGCGCCTTCGCGTCGTAGGCTACGCCGATGGGCTCCAGCACCTTGGCGATCTGATCGATGGCGCCGCGTGCTTCCGGCTTCACGCTGGCGCTCATGCGCCATACCTTGCGTGCACCGAAGTCCGATTCGGTGCCGAGCTGGAACTTCTTCACTTCGGCGCCGTGCTTGTCGGCATAGGCACGGCCACCCCACAGGCCCATTTCCTCATTCGCGAACGCAATCACGCGGATAGTGCGGTCGGGGCGCTGCGGCATGTCGTGGATCAGTTTGCCGGCAGCCATGGCAATCGCCACGCCCGCGCCGTCGTCGATGGCACCCGTGCCCGGATCCCATGAGTCGAGATGGCCGCCGATCGCGACTACTTGGTCGGGATGCTTCTTGCCTGTCACTTCGCCGATCACGTTGGCGCCGTGATACGTGCCGGTGATGCCGCAGTCGAGCTCAAGCTTGATGGATACGGGCTTGCCGTAGGCCACGATGCGCGTCAGCTGATCGGCGTCCGGATTGGACAACGCGGCTGCCGGGATCGCTTCCTTCGGATCGCGGAAACCGGTGACGCCCGTGTGCGGCGTGCGGCTGTTCGCGTCGGTGCCGGCCGAGCGCAGCAGGAAAGCGGCCGCGCCCATCTTTGACGCGATCACCGGTCCGCCCACGCGCACCGCGGAGCCGATGCCGTAGTCATGGCCGTCCTTGTGGCGTTCCATGCGCGCATCGACGAAGACGATCTTGCCCTTCACGCTGGCGGGATCGGCCTTCTTCAGCGCGTCGAGGCTGTCGAAGCGCACGACTTCCGCAGTGAGGCCGCCCTTCGGCGTGCCGGCGGAGTAGCCCAGCGCGATGAGGTCGAGCGTCTGCGGGAACGGACCGACGATCTCGGCATGCTCGCTGCGACGTTGCCACAGCGGATAGCTCACTTCCTCGGTGTAGACCTTGTCGAAGCCCAGCGACTTGAACTTCGCCACGGCCCAGTCGCGACCGCGCTGGTCAGCCGGGCTGCCTGCGAGGCGCGCGCCCACTTCCGTCGTCAGCGACGTGACGATGTCGTAGGCGGTGTTGTCGCTCATCGCCTTGTCGCGCAGCTGTTCGGCCGTCTTTACGGCTGCGGCGGGAACGGTGGTTTGGGTAGCTGCGTTTGCCGTGCCGATGGCGAGCATCAGGCTGGCGGCAAGCAGGGAAAGGGGCAGACGGCGCATGGGTACAGCTCCTTGGGCGGAAACGACGATTATCGCGTGCCCGCGACGCGCCGCTTAGGCCAGAAGTCATGGGCCGTGCGTGCAATGGGTGAACGATTCTACCCATGAAAAAGGCGCCCGAAGGCGCCTCTTGTGCTGCGCAAGCGTTTGCTTATTTCTGGTTCTGCGTCTTGAGCAGGTCGCGAATTTCGGTGAGCAGCACCACGTCCGCCGGCGGCGGTGCCGGTGCGGCCTCCTGGCGGCGCGAGAGTTTGTTGATCGCCTTGACCACCAGGAAGATCGCGAACGCGATGATGATGAACTGGATCAACGTGTTGATGAAGTTGCCATAGCCGATCGCGACCTCGGCGATCTTGTGTGCCGGATCGCTGTTGTCGGCCGGCTTGAGCACCCATTTCATCTGGGAGAAATCAATGCCGCCGGTGAGCATGCCGATCGGCGGCATGATGATCTGGTCGACCAGCGAGGTGACGATCTTGCCGAACGCCCCGCCGATGACCACACCGACCGCGAGGTCGATGACGTTGCCACGCATGGCGAATTCTTTGAACTCTTTGAGCATGCTCATGCTTCTCTCCCTGGGCTGGATGCCAGGGAGACTCTAACGCAGCGCAGCAAAGGGTGACAGGCATGAGCGCTGCCCGACACCAGGACATTCAGCATGTTCCGGATGTCACGAAGGCGCCGCATCCCGCTTCGCAAGATGCTGCACTTCAGTACGACATGGGTTTCAGGCCACGCGGCCTTCCAGCACCGCCACGCCGGTCAGTTCGGCATGGAAGCGGTCACCGCGCTTCAGCGCCGACACGCCAGCCGGTGTGCCCGTGAAGATCAGGTCACCCGCTTTCAGCTCGAACAGGGTCGACAGGATCGCGATGATCTCCGCCACGCCATGCACCATGTCACCCAGCTTGCCCAGCTGGCGTTGCTCACCGTTGATGCTGAGCGTCAGCGTGGTGTCAGCGCCCAGATGCACTTCTTTCGCGGGGCGCAGCGCCGACACCGGCGCGGAGTGGTCGAACGCCTTGGCTACGTCCCAGGGATGGCTCTTGGCCTTGGCCACCGCCTGGAGGTCGCGGCGGGTCAGGTCCAAACCAACGCCGTAGCCCCAGATCAGTCCCTCGGCTTGTGTCACGGGAACGTCGCGGCCACCGCTACCGAGCGCTACCACCATTTCCACCTCATGATGCAGGTCGCTGGTGGCTTGCGGATAAGGCACGTCGGCGTCGTCGGTCACCACGGCATCGGCGGGTTTGCAGAAGAAAAGAGGCGTGTCCTTGTCCACCGTCGCACCCATTTCACGGGCGTGCTCGGCGTAGTTGCGCCCGATGCAGAAGATGCGGCGCACCGGGAAACGAAGATCGCTGCCGATGACCGGCAGGCTGGGAACGGCGGGGGGCGTGATGGCATAGGACATAGTCCTGCAAGGGTATCACCGTGGTTCCGGCGCGCCAGTCGCCTGTCACGTTAGCTTTTTTCGGCGCCGGCTTACGGGTACAAGGGGCCGGTTTTCCGGTCCCGCGGGGTGACAGCTGTCACCGCCAACGCCTGATGGGGACCTCTGGCGGCAGTACAGCCGCTCCAGCATTGTTTGCGACATCGAGGAACCGGCGGGGCCGGCAGGGAGAGCTTGTGGCGAATGCGGATCTGTTGAAGGAACTGCGCATCGAGAAAGACCAGCGCGAAACCCAAGGCGGCGGCCTCGGGCGCTGGCCGTGGATCGTCGGCGGCGTGGTTGTCGTCGTCGTGTTGGCGGGCCTGGTCGGCTGGTGGCTGATGGGCTCGCGTGCGGTCGAAGTGCAGACAGCACAGGCGCAGTCGCCAGCGTCCAATGCCGCCGCCGGCGCCGTACTCCAGGCCACCGGCTATGTCACCGCACGTCGGCAGGCCACGGTATCGGCACAGATCACCGGCACGCTCACGCATGTGCTGATCGAAGAAGGCGACCACGTGAAGCAAGGGCAGATCGTGGCCCGCCTCGACGATTCGCAATACCGAGCCGCCTTGGAAGCCGCGCGCAAGCAGGCCGCCGCATCGCATGCGCTGGTGGATCAGTTCCAGGCGCAGCTGGCGCAGAACCAGCGCGATGCGTTGCGCATGGAATCGCTAGCGGAGAAGGGCCTGGTCGCGAAGCAGACTGCGGAGCAGGCGCGCACCCTGGTCGACAGCACGCGCGCGCAGCTGCTGTCGCAGCAACGCAGCGCGGCCTCATCCGACGCACAGGTGGTGGAAGCGCAGGTCAACTTCGACTACTGCGTGATCCGTTCGCCGTTCGATGGCGTCATCACCACCAAGGATGCGCAGGTCGGCGAAATCGTGTCGCCATTCTCCGCCGGCGGCGGCTTCACCCGTACCGGCATCGGTACCGTGGTGGACATGGATTCGCTCGAAGTGGACGTGGACGTCAACGAGGCATACATCGGCCGCGTGAAGCCGAACATGCCCGCCGAGGCAGTGCTCGACGCGTATCCGGACTGGAAGATTCCCGCCCACGTCATCGCCATCGTGCCGGCCGCCGACCGCGGCAAGGCGACGGTGAAAGTACGGGTCGCGCTTGAGCACAAGGATTCGCGCATCGTGCCGGACATGGGCGTGCGCGTCTCCTTCCTCGAATCGAAGGAAGCCCAACAGGCCGCGCAAGCGCCGAAGGGCGTGTTGATTCCCGCCAACGCTATCGCCCAGCGCGAGGGCCATGCGGTCGTCTTCCTGGTGACGGGCGATAAGGCACAGCAACGCGCCGTGACGCCCGAAAGCACCGGCAAGGACGATATGCGCCTGGTGCCGGCCGGCGTGGAGGCGGGCGACACGGTGGTGGTGTCGCCGCCGGAAAGCTTGAAGGACGGCACGCGGATAACCACCGCGAAATCGAAGGAATAAGCAGTACGCCATCGCAGCGAATGATCACGCGCGCCGTCACGGTGACGCGAACCGCAAAGGGAGCTCAGGCATGAACACGTTGATCGAAACCCGCGACCTCTCCAAGGTGTACGAGCGCGGCAAGCAGAAAGTGGAAGTGCTTCATCACATCAATCTGGACATTGCCGAAGGCGATTTCCTCGCGCTGATGGGCCCTTCCGGCTCGGGCAAGACGACCTTGCTCAACCTCATCGGTGGTCTCGACACGCCCACCGGCGGCAGCATCACGGTGGCCGGCCAGCGGCTCGACCAGTTGAATGGTGGTGCGTTGGCCAGGTGGCGCGCCTCGCACGTCGGTTTCGTGTTCCAGTTCTACAACCTGATGCCGATGCTCTCGGCGCAGCGCAACGTGGAACTGCCGCTGCTGCTCACCAAGCTGTCCGCCGCGCAGCGCCGCAAGAATGCCTCCATTGCGCTGCAGTTGGTGGGCTTGGGCGAGCGCGCCTCGCACAAGCCCAGCGAGCTGTCCGGCGGTCAGCAGCAGCGCGTGGCGATCGCGCGAGCGATCGTGTCCGATCCTACGCTGCTCGTGTGCGACGAACCGACGGGTGATCTGGATCGACAGTCGGCGGAAGAAGTGCTGGGCCTGCTGCGCGTGCTCAACCGCGAGCACGGCAAGACCATCGTGATGGTCACGCATGACCCCAAGGCCGCCGAGTACGCCAACCACACCCTGCATCTGGACAAGGGCACGTTGGTCGAACAGGCCATCGCGTGAGGATGCGGCGATGAAATATTTCCATCTCATCTGGGCGGCGCTGTTCCGGCGCAAGACCCGCACGATACTTACGCTGGTGTCGATCATCGCCGCGTTCCTGCTGTTCGGCATGCTCGACGCCGTGCGCACTTCGTTCAACCAGGCCGGCCAGAGCGCCAACGGTGCGCAGCGCTTGCAGACCGGCTCGAAGCTCTCCTTCATCCAGACGTTGCCGCAGTCGCTGGAAGCGCAGATCCAGCAGGTGCCGGGCGTGAAGATGGTGACGTATGCGAACTGGTTCGGCGGTGCCTATCAGGACCCGCACAACCAGGTCTTCAGCTTTGCGGTGGAGCCCAACTACATCGATCTCTATCCTGAGATCGATGTAAGCGCTGCCGAGCGCAAGGCATTCGACGACACGCGCACCGGCATCCTGGTGGGCGAGAAGCTGGCCAAGCGCTTCAACTGGAAGGTCGGCGACAAGATTCCACTGCAGTCGACCATCTTCCCAAACCGCCAGGGCAGCAAGAACTGGACCTTCGACGTGGTGGGCATCCTGCATTCGAAGGACAAGAAAACCGGTGGCTTCTTCGACCAGATGCTGCTGCTGCACTGGAAGTACTTTGACGAAACCACGCCCTTCAATCGCGGCACGGTGGGCTGGTACGTCACGCGCGTAACCGACGTGAACCAGGCGGATCGCGTGGCGAAGGCGATCGATGCGCTCTCGGCCAACTCCGACCACGAGACGCGCACGCAGACCGAACAGGCCGCCACCGCCAACTGGATGAAGCAGCTGGCCGACATCGGGCTGATCGTGGGTTCCATCATGGGCGCGGTGTTCTTCACCCTGCTGCTGCTGTCTGGCAACACCATGATGCAGGCCGTGCGTGAGCGTACCAACGAGTTGGCGGTGCTCAAGACGATCGGCTTTTCCAACGGAAGCGTGCTGGGCATCGTGCTGGCGGAGTCGGTGTTGTTGCTCGTGCTTGGCGGCGTGATCGGACTGGGCATCGCCGCGCTCATCGTGCCTGCAGTGAGTGCCGGCAGCGGCGGCATGCTCAACCTGCCCAGCGTCGGCGCGAACAGCTGGATATCGGGACTGGTGCTGATGATCGCCATCGGCTTGCTGGTAGGTGCGCTGCCGGCGCTCCGCGCCATGCGCCTGAACATCGTCGATGCATTGGCCGGACGCTGAGGGACGCATCATGAAATTTCTGATCAATCTGCTGTTGCTGGTGCTGGTCGTTGCCGTGATCGTGGCTTGGATCGTCCTGCCATGGCAGGGGGCCGCCCTGCTTGCCGTGCTGTTTTTTGCCTGGTTGTTCATCACCCGTCGCGGTCGCCAGACGCTGTCCGTGGCCAGCGTGGGCATCAGCACGCTGGGTCAACGCCTCGGGTCGTCGGCAGTCATCGTGATCGGCATCGCCGGCGTCGTCGGCGTGCTGGTGGCCTTGCTGGCCATGGGCGAGGGTTACGCGGAGACTTTGCGCAAAACCGGCAGCGCGGACACCGCTATCGTCATGCGTGGTTCGTCGGCCTCCGAAGTCATGTCGGTGCTCGATCACGACAGCGTCACGTTGATTCCGCAAGCGCCTGGCATCGCTCGCGACGCCAAAGGCCAGCCCATCGCTTCGCCGGAGCTTGTCGTCGCGGCGAACCTTCCGCTCAAGGGCGGCACCGCCGAAGATGAAGGCAGCGTGCAGTTGCGCGGCGTCAGCGATCAGGCATGGGCAGTGCGTCCCAATGTGAAGATCGTTCAGGGGCGCAACTTTCAGCCGGGCATGCGTGAGCTGATCGTAGGCAAGGGCGCAGCCAAGCAATTCGCGGGGCTGGAGCCGGGCCATGCCATCCGCCTGGGCAACCAACAGTGGACCGTGGTCGGCGTGTTCTCGTCGGGCGATGCGATGGACTCGGAGGTGTGGGGCGATGCCAGCGTGGTGGCCGATACCTATCGCCGTGGCAGCAGCCGCGCGTCCGTCACGGTGAAGCTCACCGATCCGAAAGCCTATGACGCGTTCAAGGCATCGCTCGATGGCAACCCGCAGCTCAAGGTCGATGTCAGCACCACGATCGACTATTTCAACAAGCAGTCCGAAGGTATGACCAAGGTGATCCGCATCATGGGGATCACGGTGGGCGCGATCATGGCCATCGGCGCGATGTTCGGCGCGCTCAACACGATGTTTGCCGCGGTGGCGGCGCGTGCCCGCGAAATCGCCACGCTGCGCGCAATCGGCTTTCGAGGCTTGCCTGTGGTCGTGGCGGTGATGCTGGAGACGATGTTGCTGGCCCTGATCGGTGGCGTGATCGGCGGCGTGCTGGCGTGGCTGATCTTCAACGGCTACAGCGCATCGACACTGGCGGCAGGCACGGTTGGCAAGTTGAGCTTCGAGCTTCGCGTGTCACCTGCGTTGCTGTGGACAGGCCTGAAGTGGGCGCTGGCCATCGGCTTCATCGGTGGCATCTATCCCGCCATGCGTGCGGCGCGCTTGCCGGTGACGACGGCATTGCGCGAGTTGTGAGGGTCTGGGGCGCGGCTTTGCCGCGCCCCCAGTCGCGCACAGGTTGCGCTCCCACAAGATGGCGACAATATTGTGGGAGCGCACCCTGCGCGCGACTGAATCCACCTCAGTCTCAAGGCATCACTGGCGGTACATACGTCAACGTCAGCCCCAGCGCCCACAGCAGTCCCAGCACCAGCGGCACATGCACCAGCAACTGCATGAAAGTGAAACCCACCACGTCGCGCGCCTTCAATCCCAGCACACCGAGCAGCGGCAGCATCCAGAACGGATTGATCAGGTTCGGTAGCGCCTCGGCCGCGTTGTACACCTGCACGGCCCAGCCCAGGTGCACATGCAGATCGTTTGCCGCCTGCATCACGTAAGGCGCCTCCACCAGCCACTTGCCTCCGCCCGAAGGCACGAAGAAGCCGAGAATCGCCGAGTACGCGCCCATCACCAGCGTAAACGTGTCGGTGGAGGCGATATGCACGAACAGTCCCGACAACCGGTGCGACAACGTCTGGTCACCAAAGCCCGGCGCGTGCGTGAGCAGCGAGGCAATGCCGCCATACAGCGGAAACTGGATCAGCACGCCGGCCGTGCTCGGTACCGCGCGTGACACTGCATTGAGAAAGCTGCGTGGCCGCCAGTGCAGCAGCAGACCGACGGTAAGGAACAGGAAGTTGTAAGTGTTGAGATTGGCGATGGCCGTCACCGCGGGCTTGGTGGCGAACTCGTAACCCAGCCAGCCCAGGCCAAGCAGGCCGATCAATAGCGACAGCAGCGGACTGTATTCGAGCCATTCACCGGGTCGTTGTCGCGGCGGCAGCGCAGGCGTCGCGGCTTCGGTCACGCCGAAATCGTGCGCGGTTCGTGCATTGGCATCCGACGGAGCAGTGAACCAGCAGATCAGCAGCGACACCAGGATCAGGATCGTCGTAAGCGCAATCGACTGCCAGAGGAAGATCGTCTCGCTGAAAGGCAGTACGCCCGTGATGTTGATGAGGCCCGGCGGCATGCTCTTGGGGTTGGCCTGAAGCTGCGCCGCGGAGGACGAGAGGCCCATGGCCCACACCGCACCCAGGCCCAGGTAGGCCGCCGCACCCGCTGCGCGATAATCCATGCGCAACTCCTCGCGCCGCGCAAGCGCCCGCACCAGCAGGCCACCAAACACCAGCGAAAAGCCCCACGAAAGCAGGGACGCGAGCATGCTGACCAGGCCGACGTAGCAGATGGCGCCGCGGCCGGTACGCGGTACACGCGCCAGCACATCGATGAAGCGTGCAACGATCGGCGCGGTAGCGACCACGTAGCCACCGATGACCACGAAGGCCATCTGCATGGTGAAGGGAATCAGGCTCCAGAAGCCATCGCCGAATGCATTGACCGCCACCGTGGGCGTCGCGCCAAAGGCCAGCGCGGCCACTGCCACGATCACGACGCCCAGCGCGGCGAACACCCAGGCATCGGGAAACCAGCGTTCCGACCAGGCAGCACTGCGCAGCGCGGCGCGGGCCAACAGACCTTCTTTTGCAGCGTTCATGGGCGCTCCCCGACCAAGGACCGTGGCATGGTGAGCGCCCGGCGGTCGGCACAGCAAGCCGACCATGGTCGAGTCGAACCGGGATTTCCCGTCAGCGTGCCGTGCGGCGTTGCTTGGCCAGCGTGATGGCGCCCACGCCGATCAGAATGATGGCCATGCCGGCCAAGTCGAACGGTCCCACGGTTTCACCGGCCAGCAACACGCCAAACAATACGGCGACCGGCGGATTCACGTATGCATAGCTGGTCGCGACGGCGGGGCGGGCGTGCTTGAGCACGTAAAGATAGGCGCTGAAAGCGACGATGGAACCGAACACCGCCAAGTAGACCAAGGCTGCCGTGGCTCGCATGGTCGGATGTGCAGGCAAGCGCTCGCCCGTCGCCAGGCCCACAATCAGCATCGCCACGCTGGCGCAGAGCATCTGCGCGGCCGTGTTCATCGGGCCCGCCGGCATGTCCTGGCGGCGACTCCAGGCCGAACCAAAGGCCCAGCTCATGGCAGCGATCAGCAATGCGAAGGCGCCGATGCGCGAGCCCGACAGGCTGCTGCCCAGGTTGAGCACGATGACACCCACGAAACCGATCATCAGACCGACCAGTTCGCGCCGCGACGGCCATTCGCCGTACATGCCGGAGAACAGCGCCGCAAACAGCGGCATGCTCGCCACCACCACGGCGGCAATGCCCGAGCTCACATGTTGCTCGGCAAAGCACACCAGACCATTGCCAAAACCCAGCAGCAGGATGCCGGTGATGGCGGCGTTGCGCCACTGGCGCGGCGTCGGCATGGCATGTCCGCGCAAGCGCAGGAAAGCAAACATCGCCACGCCGGCGCCGATGAAACGCACGCTGGCCAGCAGGAAGGGCGGATAACTCTCCAGCGCGAAACGAATGCCGAGGTACGTCGAGCCCCAGATGATGTACAGCGCAAAGAGCGCCAGCGGCACCAGCAGGCGGCTGTCGGCAACGGGAGCAGGCGCCGCGGTGGCGGCGGATGTCGAAACGGTATCGTTCATGGGGCGGGGTGTGCGGGGAGCATCGCGTCGCGGATGCCCGCCATAGTTTACAGACAAACCCACCTTAATCCGGCCAGCCTGCAGGCAGAAGCGAGGCTTGTGCAAGACAGCGTTGAGCAACGCTCAACACGGCGCGCCCGTCAGGCTGAGAGATCAGGCTGCGGTGCGCTCGGCCCGCTTCGACTCCGATCGCCGCTCGCTGGCCAACAGCTCGCGCTTGCGTTCCACGCCCCAGCGCCAGCCACCCAGCGAGCCATCCTCGCGCACGATGCGATGGCATGGCACGATCAAGGCGAGCTTGTTGCTGCCACAGGCGCGGCCGATCGCGCGCGCGGCCTTGGGTACGCCCAGTTGCGCGGCGAGTTCGCCATAGCTCTTGGTGGTTCCGCTTGGAATGCGCGTCAGCGCGTCCCATACCCGCCATTGGAAAGCCGTGGCAGCCACATCCAGCGGCGGCATGGCGGGCGCGTCGGCATCGCTCCATCCAAGCTCACGGGCAATGCGTGCGATGACGGCATCGAGCCACTCCTCTCGGCCCGCATCGACGCGCTGTCGCGTCGCTTGCGGAAATTCGTCCGCGAGACGCTGCTCGAGCTCGCGATCGGTATCGCCGAGGGTCACCGAGCAGATGCCGCGCGAGGTTGTCGCCACCAGCAACCGCCCAAGCGGCGTTGCCGTGGTCGTGTAGCGAATGTCCGCGCCGGCGCCGCCTGCGCGATAGCTGGCGGGTGTCATGCCGAGCAGGCGATCGCTGTGTTCGTAGACGCGGCTGCCGGAGCCGAAGCCGGCGTCGTAGACCGCATCGGTCACGGCCGCGCCGGTGCGCAGGGCCTGCTTGAGCTGACCGAAGCGCCGGGCGCGATGGTATTCCGAAGGACTCATGCCGTAGCGGCGGCGGAATGCACGCTGAAGATGGCTCGGACTCATCTGTACGGCATCGGCCAGCGCCTGCAGCGTGGGCGCTTCATCGGCCTGTTCAACCAGCAGGCGGACCTGCTCCAGCACGGATTCGGTGGCGATACGAGCATTCATGGCGATGTCCCTGATGCGATGGGGCTAGCCTACGGCTCACCCGGTGTCGTCACCATCCGGATCTTGCGCCTTATCGATTTTGCAGGCACTCACCCCGTGCGCGATTAGGACTGGCCACTTTACCCGGCCAGGTTTCCGCGCACCGCGTGCGCTCCTACAGCAGCGGCGGGAAACTCGCGTCTCAGCGTGCTGCGTGGCGCGTCTGCTGCAGCACCACGAATTCGCCCTCGATGACCTCGGGCTTGTGCGCACGGCGCGCAGCCGGCGACACGGCGGCGCGCGTACGCGACCATTGGCGCAGGGCAAATACCATGGCGCCACCGACCAGCAACACACCGGCCACGACCAGGCCAAACACCATCAACACGCCGACCAGCGCCAGCCCGATGATGAGCGACAGGGCACGGACCAGCGGGTGGCGGGAACGACGCGGCAAGGGCAGCGAAAAACGCATGTGTTAAAAATCCGTGTGGTAAAATCAACGACTTACGTGCGTAACGATGGGGCCTCACGGCCCAAGAGGCAAGTGCCGATGGATACAGCAACCCCCGACCAGGCGCTTTGCCGGCTGGACGATATTCCCGATGGCGGCGCGATCGCCGTCGATGCCGTGCTGCGGGACGGCGAAGAAAGCGTGATCGTTCTGCGTCACCGTGAAACGGTACGCGCCTACCTCAACATATGCCCCCATGCCGGCCGCCGCCTCGACTGGGCCCCCGGCAAATTCCTGATCAAGGACCGGCTGCTCATCTGCGCCGCTCATGGCGCCTCGTTCAATGATGAGGACGGTCTATGCGTAGGCGGCCCTTGCCGTGGCGAACACCTGCGCGCGGTCGGCATCCGCGTATCGGACGGCGAAGTCTGGCTGGACGACTGAAGGTAAAGGCTGGCCAGCCCGCATGCCCGTCCCAAGTGAGAACGGATTCGGGTATGTCTTTGTTGAGATGGATTCGGTCGCCGCGGGTGCTCGGCGATACAGTAGCGTTTTTCTGGCCGGGCCCCGAAACACCAGGCAGGCACATAGTTTCAGGTAGGTCAGTCGCGACCGTTGCTGAGGGATAGCATGAAGCGTGTTTTATTGTGTGGTGGCGCGGGTTACATCGGCAGCCATATGGCGAAGATGCTCGCCGGACATGGCCATGCCGTGACCGTGCTCGACAATCTGTCGACGGGCCACCGCAGTGCCGTGCAGTGGGGCACCTTCATCGAGGCGGACCTTTTGGACGCGGCGGCACTGGACAACGTTTTCGGAGCCGCTCGCTTCGACGCAGTCATGCATTTCAGCGCCTACTCCCTGGTGGACGAATCCGTCAGGCAACCGTATCGGTATTACGAGAACAATGTCGGCGGCGCCCTGAATCTACTGCAGGCCATGCAACGGCATGGCGTTGGGCGACTGGTGTTTTCTTCCACGGCATCCGTCTACGGAAATCCCGCTGCAGCGCTGATTGATGAAGACCACGCAAAGGCCCCCATCAATCCCTATGGCATGAGCAAGCTCATGGTGGAGCGCATGCTCGCCGACGCCGCCGCAGCGTATGGGCTGCGATCCGTCGCACTGCGCTATTTCAATGCCGCTGGCGCCAGCGAGGCCGCCGAGATCGGTGAAGCGCACCAGCCGGAGACGCACCTGATTCCCAACGTGCTGAAAGCGGTGCTGGCCAAGGCCCGGGCCTCAAGGTTTTTGGCGCCGACTACCCGACGGCTGACGGAACTTGCGTCCGCGACTACGTTCATGTGGAAGACCTGGCGCAGGCCCATGCGCTCGCACTCGACTACATGGAGCGTCATGACGGTGCCCACGCTTTCAATCTCGGAAGCGGACAGGGTTTCTCGGTGCGCGAAGTCATTGCTGCTGTCGAACAGGCAACGGGTCGCCAGGTGCCCTACGAGATGGCACCGCGTCGCGCCGGTGATCCGGCCGTGCTCGTCGCATCGAACGAGCACGCCAAGCAGGAGCTGGGTTGGCAACCCAAGTACAACGACCTGCGTTCCATCATCGAGAGCGCATGGCGGTGGCATTCGGATCCGAAGTTCTGATGCGGAGACGCGGGCTGTCCCTTTCGGTTGAAGACCGTCCCGCGGGATCGTTGACGATCGAGCCTCAACAACTCTTCAAGGTTTTCGGAACTTCGGCACAGGCTTCGGGCGTGGCCGTCATGGCTCCAATACGCATCACCTGTGACGCATGGACCGGCGTCTATCCCGCGAAACATCTCAGCCCATATGACCTCGGCACCCCGATTACCAGACTCCACTGCCAGGGGTTGCGGCAACCGTGCCGACGCGCATGGTTCAGTGGTACATCAAATTGATGGTCACCAAGGTCAACACCAGCACGATGGCGGTAAGCGGCAGGCCGACACGCAGGAAGTCCTTGCCGCGATAGCCACCGGGGCCAGCCACCATCATCAGGGCAGGGTGGCCTGAGCTGAGCAGGAACGTGTTCGACGACGAGACGGCCACGATCAACGCATAGGCCGACGGGTTGTTGCCCGTGGCGACGGCGACACTGATGGCGATGGGCACCATCATCACCGTGGCGCCCACGTTCGACATCACCTGTGAGAACAGCAGCGTCAGGATGGCCAGCGCCAGCTGCAGGATCCAGTGGTTGGTGTGACCCAGGTGCTGCAGCACGCCTTGCGCCAACCACGCTGCGGCGCCCGTGGCATCCATCGACCAGCCCAGCGGAATCAGGCAGGCGGTGACGAAAATGGTTTTCCAGTTGATGGCCTTGTAGGCCTCGTCCATGTTGAGCACGCCGGTCAGCAGCATGCCGATGGCGCCGGTCATCATCGCCACTGAAAGATCGAGGTGGGTGAACAGGGCCAGGCATTTGGCCAGCACGAAGAAGCCGACGGCCTGCCAGATCTTGCCGGGGCGCTGTTCCTCCTTCGGGACGTCGGTGACCACTACGAGGTCGCGGTCTTCGCTCGCCAGGGCGAGGTCTCGCCAGCTCGAGTGCAGCACCAGCGTGTCGCCGGCGCGCAAGCTCACCGAGCGCACGTCATCGCGGTAGACCTGGTCGCCGCGGTTCACCGCCAGCACCGAGATACCGTAGCGCTTGCGCAGGCGAAGGTCGCCGACGGTCTGCTTGAGGAAGCGGGAGCTGGGAGGAATCACCGCTTCGGAGATGCCCGCGCGCGAGGGATTGAACAGCTCCCCCAACTGGCGCATGCGTGGCGACAGCTTGCACAGCTGGTTGTTGGCGAACTGGTTGAGCTGTTCGCGTGGCCCCAGCACACCAAGCACCGAACCGACCCAGATGACATGGTCGGCCGGCGGCGCCATGCGAGCGTCGTTGCCGCTCTTGATGGCCAGGATCAACGGGGAACCGTACAACTGCTCCACCTCGCCAATGCTCATGCCGACGAGGGGGCTTTCGGCGGTCACCGTGAGTTCGGCGGTTTCACCGACGATGCCGTAGGTGTCGGCAAAGTAGCTCTCGGTGCGACCCGGGGTCACCTTCAGACGCTCGTCTTCCCGTTCCGGCAACAGCTTCTTGCCGAAGAAATAGAAGAAGCCGACGCCGGTGAGGGCCAGTACCAGACCTACCGGAGTCACGCTGAACAGGCCGAATTTCGGAATGGTGTGCGCGCCGGCGGGCAGGTTGGCGTTGGCACTGGCTACCAAGTCGTTCAGCACGATCAGCGGCGAGTTCGCGATCAGCGTGGTGTTCGTGGCCGTCAGGATGCAGAACGCCATCGGCAGCAGCAGCCGGGAGATAGGCACGCCGGTACGAGCCGCCAGGCGACTGGTTACGGGAATCATCAGCGCGGCCAGCGCCTGGCTGGGAATCACCGCGCTGAACAGGCTGGTGACCAGATTGATGACCACGCCCAGGCGTGACTCCACGCCGCGCGCCATGCGCATGACGAAGTTGGCCGTCAGCGAAAGCACGCCCGCACGGTCCAGCCCCGCACCCATGATCATGATCGCGATGATCGCGATGACGGCGTTACCGGCGAAGCCGTTGAAGACCCGATCGGAGGGAATCAGCCCAGTGAGGCCGATGACCACCACCACCAGCAGGGCCACCATGTCGGCGCGGATCCACTCCAGCACCAGCATCAGCATGGTGAAGCCCACCAGCCCGAGAACCAGGATCATTTCGGGGGTGAGTGCAAGTCCCACTAGCGGACGTCTCCTTCGCTTGCGCCTGGCATCAAGGCCGCCTCGAGGGCGAGGCAGGGCATGGGGAGGCGTGATGGGTCACTCACGCGGCGGCACGGTTCTTATTGGGATGCACCGAGTATAAGCGCCGCGGTCGATTCCAGGTGAATTTGGGCTGGATGCCGTCCCTCGTAACGGCAGCGGGGCGTGAGGCTAGGCCGCTTGGCGCGTAGGCCGAAGCCGGGCCGGGCTACAAATCAAACGCACATCTCAGACTCGTCCTAAAGAAGCTTGCCAGCCATCAGTGAAAAATGGCCGTGTTTCGTGGTAGCGACCGCGAAATAGCGACGTGGCCCGCTCGGGCGGCGCGGAAGATCCCCCCACGTTTTCGACAGGGAAGTCCGGCAATCGTCGGTCTGCCCTGGCGTGGCTCGTTTGCGAATCCACTGCTCAATTACCTTTAGTGAAGGATTTAACCAAGTTTATGAAGAAGACGCTTATCTCGACCCTGGCCGCGGTAATGGGCTTCGCAATGCTTGCTCCGACGGTCGCCAGTGCCAGCGATGGCACGATCACCTTCAACGGCCAGATCACTGACACCACCTGCACGGTCACTGGCGGTGGTGCCGCCACCGGTACCGGCAATATCACGGTCACCCTGCCGACCGTCAGTATTTCGTCGCTCCCCGGAGACGGCAGCACGGCGGGCGATACCAATTTCTCGCTCATTCTGTCGGGTGCCAATTGCACCGATGGAAAGACGGCGGCCCTGTGGATCGAAACGACCCAGACCCCCGCGCTGGACACCGCCACGGGGGCGCTGACCAACCAGGCCAGCGGCGGCGCAGGCAACGTGGAAGTTCGCATGGTCAACCCGGCCAACAATCAGCCGATCAACCTTGGCATCAACGACTACGTCGTCAACGGCGCCTCGGTCGTTGCGGCGAACAACCAGCCGGCCTACACCATCTCCGGCAACACCGGCACGTTGAAGTACGTTGCCCAGTACCTGGCCGTCGGTGGCGCTGCGACTGCAGGTGCAGTCAACACCTACCTGACCTATTCGATGCAGTACAACTGACTGTTCTGCACGAACGTCAGCGGCAAGGCCGGTTTGCCGGCCTTGCCGGTTCACTCGGCCGATATCGCCATTTGTTCACGCTTCGAGAGCAGTGCAATGAAAGTCTTCAACCGCGCCTTGTGCGCGATGACCGTCATCGCCGCGAGCCTCAGCTCCGCCTATGCAGGTATCACCATCAACGGTACGCGCGTGGTGTATCCCGCCGGGCAACGCGAGGTATCGCTGAGCATGGTCAACGATGGCAAGGAAGCGCGACTTATCCAGGCCTGGGTGGATAGCGGCGACGCCAGTGAGCGTGCCGAATCCAGCAAGGCTCCGTTTCTCATCACGCCGCCGATGGCGCGCGTCGATCCCGGCAAGGGGCAGACGCTTCGCATCATGTTCACCGGGGCCAGCAACCTGCCGCAGGATCGCGAGACGGTCTATTGGATCAATGTCCTGGAAATTCCGCCCAAGCCCAAGGCGGACAGCGACGCGGCGGAAAACTACATGCAGCTGGCGGTGCGCTCGCGCATGAAGCTGTTCTATCGGCCCAAAGGTCTCCCGGGATCGCCGGATGCAGCGGCCGATGAAGTGGCTTGGCGCGTGGTGCCCGAAGGCAAGGGTTATGCGGCGGAATGCACCAATGACACACCGTTCAGCCTCTCCTTCAGCGATATCTCGTTCAAAGGCGCCGCAAAGCATGAGGCCGTCAACAAGGGTGGCATGTGTCCGGCCAAGGGCAAGGGGACTTTCTCCGTGGCGGGCGCTCCTGATGGCAGCGGCAAGCTCGTGGTTACGGTGATCAATGACTACGGTGGCTTCAATCCGCACGAAACGAATTTCACCCGCTGACGCCAGCGGGCAGGAAGTCCCCGCCGGGGAAACCTGAAAGGTCGAATAGCAGTTCATTTACGCGTAGTTCTTTGAAGCCAGCAATCCAAGGCTCCCCTCCAGCCAAGTCTCTCTCCGTTACCGCCATGCGACCGGCATGGGCCGGCTGGGAGCTGTTTGCCAAAAAAGAGCAATGACCCCGATGAAAGCGACCCGCATCAACCAAGTCCACACACGCACGGTGCAAGCCAGGACGCCGCATCTATCCCGCGTGCGCAGCCTGACCTGGTTTGTAATGCTGGCGCTTGACGTCTCACCGGCTGCCGTGCTCGCCGATCCCGCTGAAGCGCCCGCGGGTCACGCGCTGGCGCCGGCGACGGACGCGGCCGCCGTGGAGTTCAGCAGCGCGTTTACCGGTACGAGCCAGTCGGTTGACATATCGCGCTTCGAACGGGGTAACCCGGTGCTGCCGGGCAGCTACAACGTGGATGTCTTCGTCAATGAAGGTCGCGTTGCGCGCAAGGACATCACGTTCCGCGCCGTCCAGGGAAGGGAGGCTGCAACACCGTGCTTCGACTACGCGACGCTGGTGCAGATGGGCGTGGATACGAACCGTCTCGATCCACAAACCGTGAACGCCCAGAGCGTTTGCGTCCCGGTCGAAGCGATCAGCGCCGACGCGACAGCACGGATGGACGTGGGCGAGCTGCGCCTCGATGTATCCATTCCCCAGGAAGCCCTGCGCCGCCAGGCACGTGGCTATGTCACCCCGGAGTTGTGGGACCAGGGCGAAACGGCATTCCTGCTCGGCTACAACTTCAACGCTTATTCGCTCAATCAAAGCTACAGCGGTCCGCGCAGGTCAGGTGGTGGTGCCGCCACCGGCGCCGATGGAAGCCGGGTCGACGTGCAGGGCCCGCAATACTACATGCCCGGCCCCGGCGGCACTTACGTGCCGAGCGCCACAGGCAGCTACATGCTCGGCATCAACGGCCAGTACGTACCAGTCCAGCGCGGCACGTTCGTGCCCATGCAAGGCGTCGGCTACGGCGACAACGACGTCGACGCCTATCTGGGCCTGAACCTTGGCATGAATGTCATGGGATGGCGCTTCCGCAGCCAGGAAACGGCGCAGTGGGACCGGCGTACCGGGCGTACACGATGGACCAACATCAACGCCACGGCCACGCACGACATCACACGATGGAAGGCGCAGTTCACCATCGGTGATGGATACACGCAGGGCGTGGTGTTCGATACCACGCCATTCCGCGGCATCACCCTATACAGCGACGATCGCATGCTGCCCGACTCGCAGCAGGGCTATGCGCCGGTGGTTCGCGGCACGGCCAACACGCAGGCGCGCGTGGAGGTCCGTCAGAACGGCAACTTGCTATACCAGACCGCGGTAGCCCCGGGCCCGTTCGTCATCGATGATCTGTACGCAACGGGCTACGGCGGCGACCTGACCGTCAGCGTGTTCGAGGCTGACGGCAGCGTGCACGGTTTCGTCGTGCCTTATTCGGCCGTCCCCATGCTGCTGCGTCCCGGCATCAGTCGCTGGGCCATCACCGATGGCCAGGTGCATAACACCGCGCTGCGCAACGAAAAGCCCTATTTCGTGGAGGGAACCTACCAGCGGGGCATCAACAACTGGCTGACCGTTTATGGCGGCACGCAGTCCACGTATCGCGACTTGTACCATGCCTACCTGGGCGGCGCGGCCATCAACACGCCAGTGGGTGCCTTTGCCCTGGATGTCACCCACTCACGCACGAACTTCAAGGGTGCGGACTCCTTGTCCGGTTACAGCACCCGCGTCTCCTATTCCAAGGCGATCCCGACGTCAGGCACCACGTTCGCACTGGCGTCTTACCGCTATTCCAACGGCAACTTCCTGTCGCTGTCCGACGCGGTGGTCACGCAGGACATGATGACGTCGATGCATGCTTCAAGCATCAATGCGATATATCTGATGCGCAGCAAGCAGCGCCTGAACGTCACGATCAACCAGAACTTCGGTGGAAAGTACGGCCAGCTGTATTTCAACGGATCACGCAACACCTATTGGCAGAACATGCCAAGCGCCACCACGTACCAGCTCGGTTACAGCAATACCTATCGTCGCGTCAACTTCGGCCTGACAGCCAGTCGCACGTATGCGGAGGGGCCGATGTACAACGGCTCGCGCTACGACACCCAGTTCGGCATCAACCTATCGATCCCCTTGGGTGGCCCATCATCCCGGAATGCCGCGATGCTGCAGTTGTCGGCGACCCATGATGACGTCATGGGAAGCAACGACCGCGTTGGCATAACCGGAACGTTCGGCAAGGACAGCGAGTTCAGCTATGGCGCCAACGTGGCATATACCGATTACAGCAATGCCGGTGCGCAGACGAACGCCAGCGCCACGCTGGCATGGCAGGCGCCTTACGCCAACCTAAATGGTGGCTATTCGTACTCCGACCATTACCAGCAGGCGTCGGTCAGTGCATCGGGTGGCGTCGTGGTTCACCCTGGCGGCATCACGCTGGCGTCGCAGGTCGATCCTGGGAGCGCCATCGGCATCATCGAGGCGCCGGATGCCAAGGGCGCGCGGGTATCGAGCAGCGGGCAAACAAAGGTGGATGGCCGCGGCTATGCGGTCGCTTCCAATCTCATTCCGTATCGCATGAACGACGTGACCCTCGATCCCGAAGGAACGTCGAACGACGTGGAACTCCAAACAACCCGTCTGCAAGTAGCGCCGCGTGCGGGCGCCGTGGTTCCCCTCAAGTTCGAGACGGTACGCGGCCGTGCCGTATTGATCCATGCGACGCGGAAAGACGGAGCGGTCGTGCCCTTCGGGGCGGACGTGCTCGATGCCGACGGTCGAAGCATGGGGACGGTCGGCCAGGCCGGACAGTTGTTCGTGCGGGGCGCGGAAGAAGGCGGCGTGCTGACGGTGCGTTGGGGCAGCAGGGAGGCCGAGAAATGTCACGTCCAGTACACCCTTCCCGCGCGCAGCAAGAGCGAAGCGTCGGAGATCGCAGCGACCGACGCGGTCTGTCGTTGAGCGAAGCCAAGCAATCGAGCGCGCCTCAAAAGTGCGCGAGAGGAGATAGCGAAGTGAATTCCAGCAGATTCAACCCTTCGGACGCGGCGGCTGGTTGGTTGGCGCAGTCGAGCGATAGCTCGCCCCGGTCGCCGGGCGGCGTTGCGATGGCTAAGGAGTGCCTAAGAAGGCGTTCCTGGGCTCATAGCCTCTACATCAAGTTGTTGCTGGTTCTCATGCTGTGCATGGGCTTTCATGCCGCGGCATACGCGTATGACTGTTCCGCAACCCCGTTGCCGTTGGCCATCACCTATTCGCCTACCGTGAAGGTGGCGGACAGCCTCATGCCCGGCGACACCATTCCGGGCACGCAGCGCTCGTTCTCGATTACCGGCAACTGTCGCCTGGGAGCCATCAGCCAACCGGGCGGAGTGACGACCGTTCAGGTGGGCAGCGCAATCGTCGCCTGCACGGCGGACGGCGGTTCCATCGAATCTCCCGTGGGATCGGGCATCTATACGACGAATGTCACTGGCGTGGGCATGCGGCTTCGCGACGGATCGGGTCAGCCAGTCACCGGCGGCACCAGCCAGGCTTGTAACGATCGGATCGGCACCATTCAGGACGGCGGAAATTTTTCGTTCTCGGGAACCTTGGAGCTTGTCCGGATGGCTGGAACCATTCCAACCAATGCAATGCTGACCGTATCCGCCACGCGGTGGCTGTTTGGCGTGTACAACACCGGCGTGCTGTTGAACGGCGCAAACTCTCAATCGGCGATGTATCCCTCCGGAAACATCGTGCTCAACGCGCTGGCTTGCTCAGTCAACTTCCCGTCCGTCGTCAATTTGCCCAGCATTTCGCTGAGCGCTCTCCCTGCTGTCGGGACGGCGGCTGGTGCCAAGCCATTCAATATCGATCTGAGGTGCGACAGCAATGCGACGGTCGGCATCACGGTCGATGCGGCGCCCGGCTATTCCGTACAGAGCGCAACGAACGGACTGCTAAACATCCAGACGGGCACGGGCATGGCCGGCGGGGTTGGCGTGCAGGTGCTGAGTTCACAGAAGCTGCCTCTTGTCTTGCAGGCAAGGGTCGGCATGGGCTCGATTTCCGCCAACGCCACCCAAAGCTATGGCTTTTATGCGCAGTACTTCCGCCTTGGTACGGTACAAGCGGGCATGGCTACAAGCGCCATGGTGTTTACGTTTGATTACCAGTGACCTACCTCACGCCCGGTGCTTTCACGGGGCGGGCAAGCCAATCCTTGGCCCAGCCAGCCATTCGTCCTCTATCCGTCGAGGGCGGCCGCATTCCATGGGGAATAGGGCGCAACGTGACCCCACCCGTGCAGCAGGTGGCAGTCCTTGTTCAATACCTGCGATAGAGCAGATCCCACACACCGTGGCCTAGCTTGAGGCCGCGGCGTTCGAAGTGGGTCTCGATGCGCCAGTCGGGTTTTTCCGCATATTGGCCCGCGCCGATGATATTGCGCCATGCGGGGGCGGCTTCCATCACTTCGAGCATGTGCTCGGCGTAGGGCTGCCAGTCGGTCGCCAGGTGCAGCAGGCCATCTGGCGCCATGCGTGACGCAAGCAGGGCAACGAATTCAGGCTGGATGATGCGGCGCTTGTTGTGTCGCTTCTTGTGCCAAGGGTCCGGAAACCAGATGCGTGCTTCGGCGAGCGTGCCTTCGGGAATCTCGTTTTCGAGCACTTCCACGGCGTCATGCTTGTACAGGCGCACGTTCTGCGCATCGCGAGCGGCCAGCGCATTCATCAGGCGGCCGACGCCCGGGCCATGCACCTCCACGCCGATAAAGTTGCGAGCGAGGTCGTGTTCGCTCGCCCATGCCAAGGCTTCACCGTTGCCGAAGCCGATTTCCAGGACGAGAGGAGCCGGACGGCCAAAACGCTCGGCGTAGTTCTGCGGCGTTCCCGAGTAATCGATGCCGAAGCGCGCCCAGTGTTCGTCGAAGGCGCGTTGCTGCGCCGGGGTCATGCGGCCTTCGCGCAGCACGAAGCTGCGGATGCGGCGCATGTATTCGGGCTTGCTGGCGTCGTCGTGATCGTGGGTCATGCGGGGTCCGGATAAAAACTTTCCGCCCGACAGGCGGTCGGGCGGATGAACACTGCGATCTGCTTTGACGGTGTGGCCGAGTTGGCCACGCCGTCAGCGAGAACCTTCAGCCGATGGTGCCGTCGATCGGGCTGGACGCGGATGCAAAGCGCTTGCGCGGGATGCGGCCGGCTTTGAAGGCGGCACGGCCTGCCTGGATCGCCAGTTTCATCGCATGCGCCATCAGCACCGGATCCTTGGCGCCGGCAATGGCCGTATTCATCAGCACGCCGTCACAGCCCAATTCCATCGCGATGGCCGCGTCGGAGGCCGTGCCCACGCCGGCATCGACGATGATCGGCACTTTGGCGTTCTCGATGATCTCGAGCAGGTTGTAGCGGTTCTGGATGCCCAGGCCCGAACCGATCGGTGCGGCAAGCGGCATCACCGCCACGCAGCCGATATCTTCCAGACGCTTGGCGAGGATCGGGTCGTCGCTGGTGTAGACCATGACGTCGAAGCCATCGGCGACCAGTATTTCGGCCGCTTTCAAGGTTTCCACCACATCGGGGAACAGCGTGCGCTGGTCGCCGAGCACCTCGAGCTTCACCAGCTTGTGGCCGTCGAGCAGTTCGCGCGCCAGTTTGCAGGTGCGCACGGCGTCGACCGCGTTGTAGCAGCCGGCCGTGTTCGGCAGCAAGGTGAATTCCTCGGGCGGGAGCGCGTCCAGCAGATTCGGCTGGCCAGCATCCTGGCCGATATTCACGCGGCGGATCGCCACGGTGACGATCTCCGCACCGGCAGCCTGGGAGGCGCAGCGGGTTTCGTCGAAGTCCTTGTACTTGCCGGTGCCGGTGAGCAGGCGGGAGCCATAGCTCTTGCCGGCAATGATCAACGGGTCGGCGGAATCGAACGTCTTGGTGTTCATCGTGTGTCTTCGGGCTGCGCGCGGCGCCGGAGGGCGTCGCAAGTGGCGGGCTGCGGCGATCAACCGCCGCCGATGGCGTGGACGATCTCTACCCGGTCGCCCTCGCCAAGCACGTGGCTGGTGTGCTGGCTGCGGGAAACAATCTGGTGATTCACTTCCACGGCGACGCGTCGGCCGCCGTAACCGGCGTCCTGCAGCAACTGGGCGACGGTCGTGGCGGGAGCGCAGTCGCGCGGACTGCCATTGAGCGTGATGTGCATCCGCACATTGTAGCGCCTGCGGCGCGGGATGCCCGAATCACACAAAAAAAGCCCGGCATGGCCGGGCTTTGGGTGGTCAGTTGTGCTGCTCGTCCTTCTTCGGTGGGCGGCGATCTTCATGTGCGGCCGGTGGCCGCTGTTGCGGCGGATTCTGGGCGGGACGTTGCTGCGGCGGTGGTTCGGCGCGGGGCGGCTCGTATCCGCGGGGCGGCTGGTAAGTCCGCTGCGGTGGAGCTTCCCGTGGTTGCGGCATTTCCCTCGGAGGCTGCATTTCGCGCTGCTGCGGCATCTCGCGCGGTGCCTGCATTTCACGCGGCGATGGCGCTTCGCGCGGTGGCTGCATCTCGCGAGGTTGCTGGACAAAACGCGGCTGTTGGCTTTCCGGGCGGGGCGCCGCGCTCTCGCGCTGGAAGCGCTGGGCGTTGTCCTGGTTCGGTATCGACCGCGGATTTTCCTGTTGCGCCGGAGTCGCCCGCTCGAAGCGTGGCGTGTTCGGCAACGTGCCCGTCTGCGGCTGAGCACGCATGGCACGGTCAGCGTCGGCATTGGGAATGTAGCTCACGCCAGGACGAGGTTGGTTGCCCGGATTGGGTCGCTCGTTCGGTGGCATCCGGCCTTCGCCACCCTGCGGCCGGGCGAACCTTGCCGAGGGGAGCTCACCCGGTCGCATGGCATTGGATTCGTCAACGGGCGCTCCCTGTCGACGCATATCGGGTGCACCCGAACGGTTATCCGCCGGCTGCGGTCGATTGAAACGAGAGGGCGTTTCGGCGTTTGGAGCGGCTGGCTGGTTTTCTCCAGGGCGCGCGCTGCCGTTGCCGCGATTCACCGAGAAGGCGCGTTCGTCGGGCGGGTTCGCCGTACGGCCCGGTGCGCCAGGGCGGCCGGCCGCGGCCGGTCCATTGAGCAGGCGTACATTGGTCGGAGTCGGTGCATTGCGCGGTGCGGCCGCATTGACCGGACCCGCTGGGCGGCCGGCAAACGGCATGGCCGGCGCGTTGCGTGCCACGACTTCTCGATTGAAACCTCCCGTCGGGAGGGTGCGGCCGTTGCCGTTGCGCGGTGGCACGAAGCTCGCGCGGCCCGGCTGCACATCGATGCCCCGCGCCATCACTGGCGCATTGGCGAAGTGGCGTGGATCCACCGACATCATGTGTCGTTCGGCGTTGCGGGCCGACGCGAAGTCCTGTCGGGACATGGCCGTGACGGCACGCGGCGCTTCGCGGTTGAAGTACCGCTCGTTCGGCATCGGCCGGCCTTCGCGGAAGTAGTTGTAGTGGTTGTTGATGTTGTTGATCACCACCTGGCGGTTGTTGCGCACGTAGATGTTGGTGATGTTGACGTTCGTGTAGTAGCCGCGGCTGGCGCGGTACCACGGGTTGTAGACCTCACCCGGGCCCAGCGGGAACCAGCCCACCGGCGCGGCACCGATGCCCACCGACACACCGAACCCGGCGCCGCCGACGAAGGCAACGAGTGCCGGCGCGTAGACCGGCCGCACCGACACCGGGCCGGGCACCCAGCACCAGCGGCTGCGTACATACGCCCAGCGGCCGTAGTGGTAGGGCGCGAAGCCCCATGGAGAGTCATCGACCCATGTCCAGCCCCACGGGCCGACGTAAGCCCAATGGCCATCGCGGTAGGGCGCCCAATCGGCTGCGACATGGCTCGGATACCAGACCTGGCCGTACTCGGGATCGGCCTGCCAATTGCCGTATTGATCCAGGTCTTGGTAGCCCACCACTTCGTTGGAGACGTAGCGACCCGTGTCGGACGTCGCATAGCGCCGATCGCGACTGTTGCACCAGGCATCGAAGTCGTCACCGCCGTCGGTGTCGCTGATGGACACGTTGTTCAGCGACGAATCCGCGAATTCGTAGGTGCGTCCGCCAACCAGGGGGCGCTGGGCGCCGCCCTCACCATAGACCGTGGCGCGGCCATCGATGTCGGTGATGCGTGTGGATTTGCCGTCGTCGCTGATGTCTACACGGTATGTGCCGGGCTGGTCGACCACCAGCGCCACGGTGGGGGTATCGATCTCGTAGCTTTGACCCTCGGCCAGCCCGCGTACCGAAAGATTGAGCGTGCCCTGGGTGAGTTCCACCTGGCTCAGCTGATCGTTGAGCGTCAGGAAACCGAAGTCCGTGTCATCGGCGATGCGCAGCGTGCCGCCGCCGAGTTCGAGTTCGGCGCGGCCGGCGTGGCCCGTGGAGAGGCGGTCGCCCGTGGTCAATGGCCGGTTGAGACTGGCGTCGCCCCAATCCTTTTCACCGGATGGAAGCAGGCTCACGTCGCCGGTGCGATAGGACAGGCGTGCGGCGCGGGAAGGGGGATCGCCGGCGCCGCCATCATCGGGAGCCATCTGGGTTTGCGCCTGCGCCAGGCAGCTGGCACAGGCCAGCAGGGCCACGGCCATCCATCGCCAACGCCGTGGCGATGCAAGCAAGGTGGAAAGCGCATGCATGGAATTCTCCGCAACATGGCGCGATGCCCGCGCGCCGGCAGGTGTCCTGTTCCGTAAAACGCATGAGCGCACCCGGACGTCGACGTACGCATTATGCGGACCGTCGGTCGGGCGCTAGCAAGGACTCGCCAGGCTTTGCGTCTTCAATGATTCAGCGGGCCGCCATGTCCGGTTCATGCGGTGTTGAACTGCATGGACAGTTCCAAAATTCCGGGATACCGGGTTACCATCGCCCGACGACGCGGGTGTAGCTCAATGGTAGAGCTGTAGCTTCCCAAGCTACTGACGAGGGTTCGATTCCCTTCACCCGCTCCAACTCGACCCCCCGAGCTCCCTTACACGTAACCCTGCGGCGTGCGCTGATAATGGCGGATGTGATCACCCTCGGCTGGCGGGAGCGTTTGGCGTTGCCGGCACTCGGCATCGGCCTGCTCAAGGCCAAGCTCGATACCGGGGCACGCAGCAGCTCGTTGCATGTGGACGCGCTGGAGAGTTTCGAGCGCAATGGCGACACTTGGCTGCGTTTCGCGGTGAACGTGGGCGGGCGCCACCGTGTGGCGATTGCCTGCGAAACCCCTGCACTCGACCGCCGTGCCGTGACCGATACGGGTGGCCGGCGGACGCTGCGGTGGTTCATACGCACCGATGTGCTGTTGGCGGGTAAGCGAGTCGCGGTCGACATCAATTTGACTGATCGTCGCCATATGCTGTTTCCCATGCTGCTGGGGCGTACCGCGCTGGAAGGACGCTTCGCGGTCGACCCTGCTCTTTCCTATACACAGCCGCGACCGGTGCTGGTCGACCCCATGGGTGTTTC
This sequence comes from Dyella jiangningensis, assembly GCA_000632805.1. Lineage (GTDB taxonomy): Bacteria > Pseudomonadota > Gammaproteobacteria > Xanthomonadales > Rhodanobacteraceae > Dyella > Dyella jiangningensis. Next base: position 5,131,157 of record CP007444.1, read on the forward strand.
ATGAAGATCGCCATCCTGTCGCGGAATGCCCGCCTGTATTCCACCCAGCGCCTCGTCGACGTCGCGCGCGAGCGCGGCCATGTGGTGCGCGTGCTCGATCCGCTGCGCTGCTATGTGCGCATTGCGCCGGGCAACATGTCCATCCGCTACAAGGGCAAGGCCCTGCGCGGCATCGATGCCGTCATTCCGCGCATTGGCGTGACCAGTACGTTCTACGGCACGGCAGTCTTGCGTCAGCTGGAAATGATGGGCGTCTACACGCCCAATTCATCGGATGCCGTGCTGCGCGCACGCGACAAGCTGCGCTGCTTGCAGATCCTGGCCGCCAAGGGCCTGGATATGCCCGCCACGGTGTTCGGCGACAATCCGGACGACACCGCCGACGTGCTCGCGACGCTCGGCGAGCCGCCGCATGTGATCAAACTCAACGAGGGCAGCCAGGGCACCGGCGTCGTGCTGGCGGAAAAACGCAGCGCCTCGCAAAGCGTGATCGAAGCCTTTCGCGGCCTCTACGCCAATTTTTTGGTCCAGGAATTCATCGCCGAGGCCAAGGGCAGCGATCTGCGCTGCTTTGTGGTCGGCAAGAAGGTCGTCGCAGCCATGCAGCGCGAGGCCAGCCCGGGCGAATTCCGGGCGAATCTGCACCGTGGCGGCTCGGCCAGCATGGCGGTGTTGAGCGCCGAAGAGCGCCGCATCGCGGTTCAGGCGGCTTCGGCACTTGGCCTGGGGGTCGCGGGCGTGGATATTCTCCGTTCGAACCGCGGCCCGCTGTTGCTCGAAGTAAACGCTTCGCCCGGCCTGGAAGGCATCGAGACGGTGACGGGCGTGGATGTATCTGGCGAGATCATCAAATTGCTGGAACAGAACGTCGGTCGCGCTCGCTAAACAGGCTCGTGGACTACGACATCCGTAGTACGAACATCTTCGTTGACAGCCACCGGACAGCCTGATTAGGATGGTTGCGGACGATACTGCGTGCTATCCCATCTCGGGATACGGCATGGTCGCGGAGGGGAGAAGCATGAAGTTCAAGATCTGGATGCTCGGCCTGGGAATGTGCCTGGCGGCCGGTTCTGCGTTTGCCAGCAAGGACGAAGTAGTCGTCAAGGCGCAGGACAAGGAAGACTTCACCGCCCAGACGGCAGCGGTGCACAAGCTGATGGAGTCCGGTGGTCGCTACGAGTTCGTGACGGCGGAAGAGCGTACCGCCATCGACTCGCACTTCAGCGACATGCAGGCGGCGTTCGACAAGTACGACACCACGGACAAGATGGACAAGGACACCAAGATCAGGCTGGTGAACGACCAGGAAGCCATCAATGCCATCCTGACCAAGCGTGACGGCAACAAGGTGATCTGCGAGCGCGCGGCGCCGACCGGCTCGCTGCTGCCCAAGTCGACCTGCCGCACCTATGGCGAGATCGAGCGTAGCCGTCGCGACAGCCAGAAGTTCATGCAAGATACTGCGACGCACGCCGTGCAGAACCGCAGCGGCGGTTGACGGTTGGTCGGGCCCCGGCACGCGCCGGGGCCTGACGCTTTGTTTAAGCGCTGGGGGAGGCACATGAAAGCATCCAAGCCAGACGCGCCCAAGCCCACGGTGGCTGAGCTCGAGATCCTGCGCGTGTTGTGGCGGTTGGGGCCGTGCACGGTACGCGAAGTGCACGAAGCCTTGGGCGAGGGCGGTGGTTATACGACGGCCTTGAAGTTGCTTCAGGTCATGCATGGAAAAGGACTGGTGGAGCGAGACGACACGGCGCGCGCGCACGTCTATCGCCCGGCCGTCAGCAAGGAACGCACGCAAAAGCGTTTTCTGTACGACATCGTCAATCGCGTTTTCGACGGTTCATCGTCACAGTTGGTCATGCATGCGCTTGGAACGCAACGCGCGACGCGCGAGGAACTGCGCGCGATCCGCGACCTGCTGAACAAGCTTGACCAGGAGGCACCCTGATGCCTTCTTCACATATTTTCCTTGAGACATTGCAGCTGCTTGGCGTGACCCTGCTGCACTTCCTATGGCAGGGCCTGCTGGTCGGCGCGGGTTATGGCGTCGCGCGTGCAGTACTGTCCCGAGGCGCGGCACGTTATCGATTGGGCGTGGCTGCCATGGTGCTGCTGGCGATCTGTCCCATGCTGACCATGGGATGGTTGCTCCAGACGCCGCCGTCCACGCCTTCGCCAAGCATCACGCTAGATCCCGTGGTGATTGCGGCGGGCAGTGTGGGCGAATCGCCGGCGTCCATCATCGATCATTTATCCGGGCGGTTTGGCGTCACGCCGTGGCTCGCGGTGTTCTGGCTGGCGGGCGTGCTGGTGCTGTCGGTGCGCGTGTGGCGGCAATGGCGCGGTCTGCAAGGCCTGGTTGCCTCGGGTCTCGAGGATGATGGCCCGATGGAGCGGATGCTGCTTCGGCTTACCGAGCGCTTCGGCATGCGGCGGCGCATTTCGCTCGTGTGGAGCGGCATCGTCGAAACGCCGTTGCTGGTGGGATGGTTCCGGCCGGTGATCGTGCTGCCGCTGGCCATGGCAACCGGATTCCCGCGGGCGCAGCTGGAGCTGATCCTTGCCCATGAGCTCGCTCACCTGAAGCGCCTGGATCCTTTGGTGAACTTCTTCCAGGTGGTGCTGGAGACGCTGTTCTTCTTCCACCCCGTCGTCCATTGGATCTCCACCGATGTACGCAACGAACGCGAGATTTGCTGCGACCAGATGGCGCTTTCGGTTCACGGCGGCAACTGGCGCGATCTGGCACGGGCACTTTCCGCGCTCGGCAGCATGCAGCAGGTGGCGCCTGTGATGATGGCGGCCAGTGGCGGCGTACTGCTGGATCGCGTCCATCAGATGGCTACCGATCATGGGGCCATGGCCGCGCCGCCTTCGCGGCCCTATTCGGGCGCCTTGCTGGCGGTAGGCATGGTCGCCACGCTGGTGCTCGGCTTGACCCTCAAGCGCGAGGGCGTGCCCGACTTGCTGGGCCCGGTGCCTCGAGCGGCGTCGCTGATCGTTTTGCCGCTGGCGCAATCGCTTCAGCAGGGTTGGCATCCTGCCAATCTGCGCCTTGCCGGAGCCGTGCTTCAGAGGCCGGTTTTAGACATCGAATCATCCGATGAGTCGCTGGCACCCGTCGCCCTCCCACGCGCAGCATCAGACGTGCGTGTCCCAGGCATGTTGTCGCTGGCCATCACGAACCTTGCACCGCATCGCGCTGCAACGATCCCCGTCCATTTCCAGGCGACCGAAATCAGTTCGCCCGCCTTGACGCCCCTTCGCATGCGCAAGCCCATCTATCCTGCCGGGGCGCTTGAAAAGGGCATCGAGGGCAAGGTCATCATCGAGTTCAACCTCGCAAGCGATGGCTCGGTGCAGGACATGCGTGTTGTGAATGCAGATCCGGCAGGTGTTTTCGAGCAGGCGGCGCTGGTTGCGATGCGCGGTTGGGTGTACTCGGTGCCTTCAGGACACTCGCTTTCTGAGCGGTATCGCCAGGTAATGGCGTTCAGTCTCGATGGTGGAGCAACCGACGCCGGCAGCCGCGAAATCCAGGCGCGCATTGGTTGTCAGGTGGTCACGGGCACGCACATTTGTCGTTGGCCTGAAGAGGCTGGTCGCCAAGGTGCCGTGGAAGGGTCATCCAAATGACATGGCGTGGGTGCTGCGTGGTGACGCGTTGGCTAACTGCCGTCTGAAGGTTAACGACTGGGTGAGAACCGATTAACCCCACCGTAACTCCGCCAGCCCTATAAAGTCCCCACTGCAATTTGCTCGGCACTTCAACCGAAAGGTCCGGTGACAGCAGATTACGGTATCGGGGCAGTAGCTTGAGCCCAGGCGAGCGACGTCATGTCAGCAAGCCTGGGCTTTTTTCTTGCCGGCCGACTGATTTATTCAGTTTCGCGCCGCCGGAAGCCCCTCTCCCGCCACCCAAGTTGTTAAGCTTGGGCCCTCGGCCGGCCCCATGCCGGCTGCGTATGGAGGACGCATGCGCGTACTGGTAATCGAAGACAACAGCGATATCGCGACCAACATCGGCGATTATCTGGAAGACCGTGGACATGTGGTCGACTTCGCCGGCGATGGCGTAACCGGCCTGCACCTGGCCGTCGTGCATGATTTCGACGTGATCGTGCTCGACCTGACCCTGCCGGGCATGGACGGCCTCGACGTCGCACGCAAGCTGCGCCATGAGGCGCACAAGCAGACGCCAATCCTGATGCTGACGGCGCGCGATGCGCTGGAGCAGAAGCTCACCGGGTTCGAATCCGGCGCCGACGACTACATGACCAAGCCCTTTGCGCTGCAGGAACTGGCCGCGCGCCTGGAAGTGCTGGCGCGCCGCGGCAAGGGTCCGCAGAGCCGCGTGCTCAAGGTCGGCGATCTGACCTACAACCTCGACACGCTTACCGTCACCCGGGAAGGCAAGTCGATCCAGCTCAACCCGATCGGCCTCAAGCTGCTGCAGGCGCTGATGGAAGCCAGTCCGTCCGTCGTCACGCGGCAGGACCTGGAACAGCGCGTGTGGGGTGAAGAGCTCCCCGATAGCGACTCGCTGCGCGTGCACATCCATGGCTTGCGCGCCGCGATCGACAAGCCATTCGAAAAGCCGCTGATCCACACGCGGCACGGTATTGGATATCGAATGGTCGAACCGGATGCGGTCCAGGCGTAAGCTCAGGTTTCGCCTGGTCGTATCGTTCGCGCTGTTCGGCTTTGGCCTCAGCGCGTTGTTTGCGTTCGCGGCGCTGAATATTCGCAGCCGCGTCGAGGATCAGCTGGTCAACTCCAGCCTGCTGGATGATGCTCGCTGGGCCAATCAGCAGGCGCAGCAACATCCCGGCGCGCCGCAGGGCTCACGCCTGCTGACCGGCAGCATGTACAGCGACCGTACCATCTACCGCGCTCCACTCGAGTGGCAGAATCTGGATACGGGGGTGCATGACATCTATGAAAATGAGCCTGATGGTCAGCGCCACCATTACAAACTAGCCGTCTATCGCGAGAACGGCATCATCAGTTTTCTGCGCTATGACGTGTCGCGCGAAGAACTGGGGAAGCAGCAGTTGTTGTTCAGCGTGATCGGTGCGGTTTTCCTGTTTGGCCTGCTGTCGCTGGTGCTCGGCCTCTGGCTTTCGCGCAAGGTGCTCAAACCTGTCAGCGAGCTCGCACGCCGCCTGCGCGACTTCCGCAAGACTGGCAAAGCTGAGCCCCTCGCGCCGCATTTTGCCGACGATGAAGTCGGTGAGCTTGCATTGGCGCTCGACGAGTACTCGCATCGCCTCACCGCCATGGTCGAGCGCGATCGCGAATTCAACTCGGACGTGAGCCACGAACTGCGCACGCCGCTGGCCGTAATCGCCAGCACTACCGAGTTGCTGCAGGGGTCACCTGACCTCACTGACAAGTTGCGCGAACGGCTCAAGCGCATCGAGCGTTCGTCGCGCCAGGCCACCGAGCTGATCGAAGCATTGTTGCTGCTGTCGCGCGCGGAGCGCCGTGGGCCTACGCGTGGAGAGACCACCGAGGTGGCCAAGGTGGCTTCCGATGTGATCGAGAGCCAGCGGCCACAAATGCGCGACAAGCCCATCAGCATCGAGCTCGTCGTAAAGCAGTCGCTGAGCGTCAACGCACCCGCTTCCGTGTTGTCGGTGGCGCTGACCAACCTGATCGGCAACGCCATCAAGTACACGCTCGAAGGCACGGTGACGGTGGAAGTATCGGGCGATCGCATCGAAGTCATCGATACGGGGCCGGGCATCAAACCCGAGGACGCCGAACGCCTGTTCCAGCGTGGCGTGCGCGGCGAGGGTGCGGGAGGCAGCGGTGCCGGACTGGGCCTGGCCATCGTGCGCCGCTTGTGCGATCTCTACGGCTGGGAAGTATCGATGCGTCCGCGCACGGATACCAATGGCGCGATCGCGAGCATCGTCTTCGCCTGATTCGTTATTGAGCATTCCCGCAAGGCGTACCTCGTGCGCGATCGGCGTTCGTGCAGCCCGGTCGCGCAGAGGTATTCATGCATTTTTGGTTTACAGCGGCTCCAGCCAACCCCACTGGTCATTGGTCTTGCCGTTGAACAGGCCGAAGAACAGTTCCTGCAGGCGACGGGTGACGCGACCGGCCTTGCCGCTGCCGACCTTCTTGCCGTCCACCGAACGGATCGGGGTGATTTCGGCTGCCGTACCGCACATCAGCAGTTCGTCGCACAGGTACAGGTATTCGCGCGGAATATCGCGCTCGACCACTTCGATGCCGTCTTCGCGGGCCAGCGTCTTGAGCGTATCGCGCGTGATGCCGGTGAGGATCGATGCGCTCGCCGGCGTGGTGTGCAGCACGCCATCGAACACGAGGAAGAGGTTCTCACCCGCGCCTTCGCTCAGCAGGCCGGTGGACGCCATGGCAATGCCTTCACCAAAGCCAAGACGACGCGCCTCGCGCGCAATCAGCTGGCCGGAGAGGTAGTTGCCCCCCGCCTTTGCGCCGGCCGGGATGGTGTTCGGCGCAAACCGCTGCCAACTCGATACGCATGCTTCGATGCCGTTTTCCAGCGCCTCGGGGCCGAGGTACGGGCCCATCGGCCACGCGGCGACCGCCACGTCGATCGGCGTTTCAGCCGAAAGGCCGAAGCCGCCCAGGCCGCGATAGGCCACCGGGCGCAGATAAGCCGCGCTAAGGCCGTTCTTGCGGACGACTTCGCGGCAAGCTGCAGCGAGTTCGTCCTGCGTGTAAGGCAGCACCATGTCGTAGATCTTGGCCGACTGGTACAGGCGTTTGAGGTGATCGGTCAGGCGGAAGATCGCCGCGCCGTCAGGCGTCGCATAGCTACGGATGCCTTCGAACACGGACGAGCCGTAATGCAACGCATGGGCCATGACATGCGTGGTCGCCTCCTGCCAAGGCTTGATCACGCCGTTCTGCCAGATCCAGTCGGGGTACTGCTGCGCCATGTCGATGCTCCGGGGACAAAATCGCATCATGATAACCCGGGCGCCGAGCAAGGGCGTCGTCACGGACCTTCAGCCGCGCCCCCGCAACCAGAGGCAGCCCGAACGTCGAACGACGTCGAAGCGCGTTTCGTGGGCTTGGCCGCTGCCGTCGTTCGCGACCGTCCTGACTACCAGCTGGCGCTCGTCCCCGGCTGCTGGCGTCGGTGGCGCACTGTCGGGGCCAGCCGGGCTCTCCTCGCTGTCCGCGTCATCACCTTGGGCCCGACCTACGCTCAATAGCGGCCGCTGCATCAAACCGCCCAGCGAACGTATGTCCGCCACGACACCCTCGCGCCCGTAACCACCCCACAACATCAAGCCTGCCAATCGGTTCGGATCGCGGGTGGCGAATGCGTCCAGCACGCTCTGCCGCAATTCCGAAACGGTGCCGGCACAGAGCACGGGTGGTGGTGTGGTGGCTGCAGCCGCCGCCTCCATGGGAGCGGTCTCGGTGTGAGGCGGCGGCGCGACGGGCGTGGCCTGCAATGCGGCACACGGCTGGTCCGTGAACAGCGGGGTTCCCTCGGGGCCGACACAGCGGTGGATGCCGTCTTGTGCCCTGGCGCCAAGGGAAAGGCAGAACAGTAACAGCAGGAGCAGAGAACGAAGCATCCGGCGAGCTTACGCCCGGCGGCATCATTCAACTGTGCAGTCGGTTCAGTACCGCTTGCGTGGCTCGTGCGCGATTCAGCGTGTAGAAGTGCAGCCCCGGTGCACCTCCCTCCAGCAGGCGCCGGCACATCTCCGCGACCACGTCCGCGCCCAGTTCACGAATCGATGCCGCGTCGTCGCCATGAGCCTGCATGCGCTTGACGATCCATCGGGGGATTTCCGCGCCGCACTGGTCGGAAAAGCGCTTGAGCTGCGAAAAATTGGAGATCGGCATGATGCCGGGGACGATTGGCACCTCGACACCAAGGCGACGAGCGTCATCGACGAAGCGGAAATAGGCATCCGCATTGAAGAAATACTGGGTGATCGCCCCATCTGCGCCGGCGTCCACCTTGGTCTTGAAATGCCGAAGATCGGCCAACGCATCGTCTGCCTGGGGGTGGGTCTCCGGATAGGCCGCCACCTCGATATGGAAATGGTCGCCCGTGTAGTCGCGGATGAAGCGCACCAGTTCCGAGGCGTAGCGGAAGTCGCCCGGGCTGGCCATGCCCGAGGGCAAGTCGCCACGCAGCGCCACGATGCGGCGATAACCGGCCGACCGATAGGCGTCCAGCAATTCGGCCAGCTCGGCCCGGGTGCCGCCCACGCAGGACAGATGCGGCGCCACGTTCAGCCCATGGGTTCCATGCAGCCGAGCTACGGTTTCGCCGGTGTAGCTCAGTGTCGACCCGCCGGCGCCAAACGTTACCGATACGTATTCGGGCGAAAGCGACTTGAGCAGGGCGGCGGCCTGATCCAGCTGGGCACGCTGCTCGTCGGTCTTGGGCGGAAAGAACTCAAAGCTGATGGAGGGCATCGCGACGGTCCTGGCAAGGTCGGCGCCTAGTATATATCTCCTTTTCGCGATGAAGAGATATGTAGCCCTCAAATTTGACCTGCGACAAACCGCGACAGCCTTTCCCTGGTTTCGGTTGATCTAGATCAACCGGGCTGTGAGGACCGGCCCACAGACTTCCCGCCGTTCAGTTAAGCCTAGGAGTGGGCCTCATGGTGGGCGTCGAGGGGAGTTACAACGATAAGGTCGTACGGCAATTCGCCGTCATGACCGTAGTGTGGGGCGTGGTCGGAATGCTGGTCGGCGTGATCATCGCCGCGCAGCTGTACTGGCCAGGCCTCGATTTCGATCTGCCGTGGCTGAGCTACGGACGTCTGCGCCCACTGCATACCAACGCGGTGATCTTCGCCTTCGGCGGCTCTGCGTTGTTCGCCACCAGCCTCTACACGGTGCAGCGCACCTGCCATGTCCGGCTGATATCGGACAAGCTGGCGTCGTTCGTGTTCTGGGGCTGGCAGCTCGTGATCGTGGCTGCCGCCGTCACCTTGCCGATGGGCCTCACCCAGGGCAAGGAATACGCCGAGCTGGAATGGCCGATCGACCTGCTCATCACCGTGGTGTGGGTGGCCTATGGCGTGCTTTTCTTCGGCACCATCGCCCTGCGCAAGGTTAAGCACATCTACGTCGCCAACTGGTTCTACGGCGCGTACATCATCACCATCGCGCTGCTGCACATCGTCAACAACATCGCCATTCCGGCCGGCTGGTTCAAGTCGTACTCGGTGTACTCCGGCGCGGTCGATGCGATGGTGCAGTGGTGGTATGGCCACAACGCGGTCGGTTTCTTCCTGACCACCGCCTTCCTCGGCATGATGTATTACTTCGTGCCCAAGCAGGCCGGCCGCCCCATCTACTCCTACCGACTGTCGATCGTGCACTTCTGGGCGCTGATTGCGGTGTACATGTGGGCCGGTCCGCACCATCTGCAGTACACGGCACTGCCGGACTGGGCGCAGTCGCTGGGCATGGTGTTCTCGCTGGTGCTGCTGGCGCCATCATGGGGCGGTGCGATCAACGGCATCCTCACGCTCTCGGGCGTGTGGCACAAGCTGCGCACCGACCCGATCCTGAAGTTCCTCATCGTTTCGCTCTCGTTCTACATGATGAGCACGTTCGAGGGACCGATGATGTCGATCAAGACGGTCAATTCGCTCAGTCACTACACCGACTGGACCATCGGCCACGTGCACTCGGGCGCCATCGGCTGGGTCGCGATGATCTCGATCGGCTCCATCTACGCGATGCTGCCGCGTCTGCTCAACCTGCCGAAGATGTACTCGACCAAGTTGATCGACCTGCACTTCTGGCTGCACACGATCGGTCTGGTCGTCTACATCGCCTCGATGTGGATCGCCGGCGTCACGCAGGGACTCATGTGGCGCGCCACCGATCCCGAGAACGGCACGCTGGTGTACTCGTTCGTCGAAGCACTCAACGCCACCAAGCCGTACTTCCTGTTCCGCCTCGGCGGCGGACTGATCGTGCTGAGCGGCATGCTGGTGATGGGTTGGAACGTGCTGCGGACCTTCCAGCTGTCCGCTGCGAGCACGGCGCCGCAGCCGGTGCTGCCACCCGACGCTGCCGATGCGCGTGCCTGAGGGAACAGACATGAGCCATATGCACGCAAAGATCGAAAAGAACATTGGCCTGATGGCCATCCTGATCGCCGTGGCAGTGTCGTTCGGCGGTCTCGCTGAAATCGTCCCACTGATGTTCCAGGCCGAAACCATCAAGCCGTTGCCGGGCATCAAGCCCTATCCGGCGCTCGAGCTGGCCGGGCGCGACGTCTACATCCGCGAGGGTTGCTACAACTGCCACTCACAGATGGTACGCACGCTGCGCTTCGAGACGGAACGCTACGGCCATTACTCGCTAGCCGGCGAGTCCGTATACGACCACCCGTTCCAGTGGGGCAGCAAGCGCACGGGTCCGGACCTGGCGCGCGTGGGCCTGCGCGGTTACTCCGATGACTGGCATCGCGCGCATCTGCATAACCCGCGCGATGTGGTGCCGGAATCCAACATGCCGGCCTATCCCTGGCTGGAGAAGGCCAAGCTGGACGGGGGCGAAGTGGCGCAGCACATGCGCGCGCTCAAGCGCATCGGTGATCCGTACAGCGATGCCGAGATTGCCGCAGCGCCGGCCGCCGTCGAAGGCAAGACCGAGCTGGACGCCGTGGTCGCCTACTTGCAAAGCCTAGGTACGCATGTATCGCAGGCGGACATGCAAGTCGCAGAAGGAGCCGAGTGATGATCCCCGGCCTGATCACTGCCTTCCTGCTGGTGCTGTTTATCGTGGGCTGCATCCTGCTCTGGAGGCCGGGTGTGAAACCCGTGCTGGATGCCGCTGCCCGTATGCCTCTGGAAGACGATAAGGAGGAGAGGGCATGACTTCCGCATGGACGTGGTACGTGGTGGCCATCACGGTGTTGAACCTGATGGGCTGCGTGTGGCTGCTCAGGAGCAACATCAAGCGCCGCCCCACCGATCCCAGGCCGGATGAAACCGGCCACGTATGGGATGGCGATCTCACCGAGTACAACAAGCCGTTGCCGCGGTGGTGGATCAATCTGTTCTACATCACCCTGGTGTTCTCCGTTGGCTACCTCGTGTGGTACGGCCTGGGCACGCTTAAGGGCTGGGGACACTGGAGCTCGAAATCCGAGTGGGCGATTGAAACGGCGACAGAAAACGCCCGTCTGGACGACACGCTGAAGCTGTATGCAGGTAAGCCGATCGACGAACTGGCCAAGGACGGCGGTGCGGTGTCGATCGGGCGCGCGATCTTCATCAATCGCTGTGCCGCCTGCCATGGTTCGAGCGGTCACGGCGCGACCGGTTATCCGGATCTCACCGACGACATCTGGCATTGGGGCGGAACGCCTGCGCGCGTACTGGATACCATCCAGAATGGTCGCCACGCAGTGATGCCCGCCTGGGCCGATACGCTTACCGCGCAGGGTGGCGCCACGGCAGTGGATGACACGATTGCCTACGTGCTGTCGCTGTCCCGCCCGGATCAGCCCAAGGATGCGGCGACGCGAGGTGAGAAGCTATTCGCGGGCATCTGTACCGCGTGCCATGGCCCGCAGGGCAAGGGCAATCAGGTCATGGGCGCGCCGGACCTCACCGACAACTATTGGCTGTACGGAAGCAGTTCGACGTCGTTGCACAAGACGCTTGCCGAAGGCAGGCAGGGCGTGATGCCGGCCTGGAAGGATCAGCTGGGCGATACCCGTACTCGCCTGGTAGGTGCCTATGTCTGGACGCTGTCGCCCCACAAGGAACCACCGCCCACTGGCGCCGTGGTCGCCGAGTGATGACCGCGCGTACCGCCAAGCCTCCGGGAGAGGAGCCGACGCCAGCCTCGCAACGCGTCGGTGCCATTCTCTGGCCGAGCTTTTTTGTCGCCGGGGTCATCACGACGGTGTTCTTCACCATCGTGGACCCCGAGCGGCTCAGGGAAATCACCTTCCCATCGCTGCAGCTCAGCCGTGAGCTGGGTTACACCCTGGGCTTCTTCCTTTTCTGGCTGGCGACCGCTTCGTCAAGTCTGTTCACCCGGATCCTGCTGCGACCCTCCTCGCAGGTGAAGCGCGGATTCCACTCCGGTAATGCCCCATGAGTCGTCGCATACCGCTGCACGTCGTCGACGACGAAAGCGCCTCCTACTATGTCAGCGAGCGCAAGGTCTATCCACGCGAGGTGTCGGGTACCTTCAACCGGCTGCGCGTAGCGGCGGTGGTCTGGCTGCTCGGCATGTACTACCTGTTTCCCTGGTTGCACTGGAACGGAAAGCAGGCCGTGCTGCTGGATCTTCCCGCACGCAAGTTCCATGTGTTCGGGTGGATGTTCCTGCCGCAGGATTTCCTGTTTCTTTCCACCCTGCTGATCATCGCTGCGCTGGCGCTGTTCTTCTTCACGGCGTTGGCAGGTCGTCTCTTTTGTGGCTATGCCTGTCCGCAGACGGTGTGGACCGAAGTGTCGTTGTGGATCGAGCACTGGTGTGAAGGCGATCGCAATAAGCGCATGAAGCTCGACGCGGGTCCCTGGACGCGCGAGAAAATCCTGCGCAAGACGGCCAGGCACACGTTGTGGGCACAGTTTTCGTTGTGGACTGGCTTTACCTTCGTTGGCTACTTCAGCCCCATCGTGGATCTCGCACACCGCACACCGTTTGGCCTGGGTGGCTGGGAGACCTTCTGGATCCTGTTCTACGGATTCGCCACCTGGGGCAACGCGGGTTTCCTGCGCCAGCAGGTGTGCAAGTACATGTGCCCCTACGCGCGCTTCCAGAGCGCCATGTTCGACCGCAACACGCTGATCATTGCTTACGACCCCATGCGTGGCGAGCCGCGCGGTCCGCGCAAGCGCGGCTTGGCCAGCGTGCTGGAACGGGTGCGTGGTCTGCTCGACAAGGTCACGGCCTACGACTACGTATTCCGCGCCAGCCAGCATCCGTCGGCGGCGGATAATCGTGCGCAGGCTGGTGGCACGATCGCGCTCGTCGGCAGTGGAGTGGTGGCGGAGCCGTTGCCGAAGTTCACTCCGGAACTGCTGGGTGACTGCGTCGATTGCACGATCTGCGTGCAGGTATGCCCGGTCGGCATCGATATTCGCAATGGCTTGCAATACGAGTGCATCGCGTGTGGTGCGTGCATCGATGCCTGCGATGATGTGATGGGCAAGCTGGGTTATCCCAAGGGCCTGATCCGCTACACCACGCAGAATCAGATCGACAGCAAGCCCACGCATGTTTTGCGGCCTCGCATCATCGTCTATGCCTGCTTGCTATTGGCTTTGCTAGGTGGCTGGATGTATGGCGTGACTCACCGCAGCGTGCTGCTTGCCGAAGTCCTGCGCGATCGCAACGTGATGTACAGCCAGGCGAGCGACGGCCGCATCGAGAACAGCTACACGCTCAAGCTGGTGAACAAGGAGCAGCAGACGCACCACTTCGTCATCGACGTGGCTTCCGCGGACATGCCCGGTATCGCACTTCGCGGTGGCGCCAGGACGGTGGAAGCCGAGAGCGGCGAGGTGTTGTCGATCCCGCTCACGGTCAGCGCCTCGTCCGAGGTGACTGGGCGGCATGATGTGCAGTTCGTGGTGCGTGGTGCCGATGTGGACGCCGACACCACCGTCAAGAGCAGTTTCTTCGGACCTTCGCTATGAACACGATACGAAGCGCATGGCGAGAGCCCATGGTGTGGATGCTGGTGGGCTTGCCGCTGGCCTCGGTCGCCATCGGCTTCGCGCTGCTGTTTGCCGCCGTCCATCCGGGGCGCGAGGACATGGAAACGGTCGGGCGGGTCACCAAGGTAGGCAAGCTGCTTGTATCCGCTGAGGCTGCGCATTCGCCGGCCGAGGTGTCTACTGAAGGCGTGGTGCTGCGTACCAAGGGCGACACGGTCGAGGTGTTGCCGATGGATGGAGACTTTCCACGTGGCGGCAAGCTGACCCTGACTCTGTCCGATTCGTCGGGAGAACAGCGTATCGTGCATCTTTCGCCGAGTGAGCTGGGTTGGCGTGGTGTCGGATCGCTGGATCGCGATCGCGACTGGACGGTACAGCTGGCGTCCGATAGCGGCGCGTGGCTGATGCATGGACGCTGGGCGCCGCAGGTTCGTTCCGTCCGATTGATGCCCTGATCGTGGATTGCGTGGTCGACGCCATCAGCCAGGTCGGAGTTGAGACCTGTTACCACTGCGGCGAAGCCTTGCCGGCGTCGCCCGTATTGCTGGATGTCGATGGCAACATCAAGGGCTTCTGCTGCGAAGGTTGCCTCGCGGCGGCGCAATGGATCCGTTCGTCCGACCTCGGTGACTACTACCGGTTGCGCAGCATCGCCGGTGCGCGGGTCGATGTGGAATTGCCCGATCTGGGCGTGTGGGATCGTGACGATGTACTGGCAGATCACGCGTTTCCCGTGACCGGAGGCCTGGAGATCACCCTGCTCACGGATGGCATGCGGTGTGCGGCGTGTGCCTGGCTGATCGATCGTGCCCTGCAGCGTGTAGATGGCGTGTTGGATGTTGGTGCCAATGCGGTGACGGGGCGTATTCGCATCGCGTGGGATCCTGCGGGCGTGGCGCTGTCGTCAGTGCTGGAGCGGCTGGCTCTTCTTGGTTACCGACCGTATCTGGCCAGCGGAGCGATGCAGGAGCGCGAGAAGCTGGCCGAGCGTCGGCGCTGGCTGCTGAGATTGGGCATCGCAGGGCTCGGCGCCATGCAGACCATGATGCTCTCCGAGGCGCTCTATCTCGACTTCAATCATCACATGGCGCTGTACACCCGGGATTTCTTCCGCTGGGTGACGTTCCTCGTTTGTACGCCGGTCGTGTTCTATTCCGGCTGGCCCTTCCTGCTTGGTGCGTGGCGAGAATGGCGCGAGCGCCATCCGGGCATGGATACGCTGGTGGCGGGGTCAACCTTGCTGGCCTATCTGGCGAGTGCCGTGGAGACGGTGCGCGGCGGCGCGCATGTCTGGTACGACGCGGCGGCGATGTTCGTGTTTCTGCTCTTGTGTGCGCGCATGCTGGAACAGCGTGCGCGTCGCATCGCGAGCTCGCAGGTGGACGCGTTGGCGCGGGCACGCCCGGCATTGGCAGTGCGCGAGCGGCCCGATGGCACGCGCGAATCCGTCCCTCTGACGGTGCTTCAGATCGGCGACGTTGCATGCATGGCCGCCGGTGAAGCGGTGCCGGCCGACGGCGTACTGCTGGACGAGCAGGCGATGTTCGAAGAAGCCCTGCTGACGGGTGAATCGCACCCCGTCGCCAAAGCGCAGGGTGCCCAGGTGTTCGCGGGCACGGTTTGCCGGGAAACGCCGGCGCGCATTGAGATCACGCGCGTGGGTAGCGCCACGCGGTTGTCGCAGCTTACGCGTCTGGTCGAACAGGCGCAGGCTCATAGGCCGCTGCTTGCACGTGTGGCGGACCGCGTCGGCACCTGGTTCGTGGTGGCGTTGTTGATCGCGTCCATGGCGGTTTTCATTGGCTGGCGCATCCACGAACCGTCGCGCGCATTCGAAGTGACGCTGTCGCTGCTGGTCATCAGCTGCCCGTGTGCATTGTCGCTCGCCGTGCCTGCGGCGCTGGCGGCGAGCCATGGTGCGCTGGCGCGGTTGGGTGTGCTTTCCCTGCGTGCGGAAGGGCTCGACAGTCTCGCGCGTACGACTGACGTCGTGTTCGACAAGACGGGCACGCTTACGCGGATCGATCCCTCGATTGGCGAGATAGAGACGTTCGGCGGCATGTCCGCGGATGAAGCCATGGCCATCGCCGCCGCCCTCGAGCGCGACAGTGGCCATCCCATCGCCGCGGCCTTTGCATCCGTGCTGACCCTACACACGGCGAGTGGCCTGAAGGTGCATGCAGGACAAGGCTTGAGCGGCATGGTAGACGGCGTGGAATGGCGACTGGGTCGCGGCCCTTTCGCGGCGAACCAAGATGACGATGGTCGGCTGTGGCTCGGTGATGGTTCGAGTGCTGTTGCGCGTTTCTCATTGGAAGAACGCGTGCGCGCGGATGCCGGCGTCGCGGTGGACGCACTGCGCGGATTGGGCCTGCGCATCCATCTCGCCAGCGGCGACGCTTCCGGCGCCGTGGAACGCCTGACGCGCCAGCTCGATATCGATGATGCCCACGCTAGGCAGAGCTCCGAGGACAAGCTGGCGCTGGTGCGCAAGCTGCAGGCGGAGGGGTGTGTGGTCGCCATGGTGGGCGATGGTCTCAATGACGCGCCCGTGCTCGCAGGTGCGGACGTCTCGCTGGCGATGGGTGAGGGTGCGTCACTGGCGCAACGCGCGGCTGACATGGTGCTGACCGCGCCGTCGTTGCTGCGCATTCCGGCAGCGGTGCAGCTGGCGCGACGCGCACAACGCATCATTCGCCAGAACTTCGCCTGGGCCGTCGGCTACAACCTGTTGGCTCTCCCGTTGGCGGTGATGGGGCAGGTCACTCCGTCGCTGGCGGCGCTTGGCATGGCGCTGTCGTCGCTGATGGTCACTGCCAATGCACTTCGCCTGATGCGTGTATCCGTACCAGAGGCCACTTCATGATCATTTTGCTGATGCTCATCCCGTTGAGCCTGATGTTGTTGGCAGTCGCCATCGGCTCATTTGTGTGGGCAGTGCGCAAAGGGCAGTTCGATGACATGGATACGCCCGCCATCGACATCCTGAGTGACGATCGGCCTCTCCCGGATGCCGAGCACAGGGAAGGGCGTGGCCATGGTTAACGCCGCAGCGCTTTCGGCTGTCCTGTTGACCGGCGTGCTCGGTGGCGTGCATTGCGCTGCGATGTGCGGCGGCATTGCCACGGGTTTCTCAATGTGGTCGCCACGCATGGGTTGGGGCAATGCACTGCAACTCAATTTCGGTCGAGTGACGGGATACGTGTTGGCCGGCGCAGCCGTTGGCGGCGTGGGTGACGGGGTGTTGCGCCTGTTCGAGTTGGATGCCCTCGCGCTCGCCATGCGTACCGCCGTGGGGCTGGTACTGGTCGTGATGGCATTGCGCCTCTTGGATCGAAGCGGGCACCTGGGTTTCCTTGCGCAGCCTGGTGCGCGCATCTGGAAATGGCTGCAGCCCCTGCAGCGGCGATTGGTCCCGGCGAATACGCCGATGCGCAGGCTGGGGGCGGGCATGGTGTGGGGATGGTTGCCTTGCGGCCTCAGCACCACGGTGCTGGCGGCGGCATGGCTGTCGGCGAGCGCGCGGGATGGCGCACTGATCATGGCGGCCTTTGGGCTGGGCACCTTGCCCGTGATGTTGCCTTTGACGTGGTCCGGTGCGCGCGTGGGGCGTTGGCTGCAGCGACCGGGTTTGCGTCGCGGTGCCGCGGTGCTGGTGATGTGCGCCGGCGTGCTCACGCTGTCGGCGCCGTGGCTGATGCACGTGCCGGCGCTGCATGGCGTTTTGGGCATGCTGGGCTGCGGCCCGGCAACGGGTTAGGGGAGCGGTCGCGCGCAGGGCACGCTCGATGGGGGCGTGTCCTGCGCGCGATTCGTCTATGAAAAAGGGCCGCCCATGGGCGGCCCTTTCGCTTGAAGCAAAGACCGGTGCCACTTAGTAGCGGTAGTGGTCCGGCTTGTACGGGCCGTCGACCGGCACGCCGATATAGGCGGCCTGGTCGGCGGTCAGCCTGGTGAGCTTCACGCCGATCTGCTCAAGGTGCAGGCGGGCCACTTCTTCGTCCAGCTTCTTTGGCAGGCGGTAGACCGTCTTGTCGTAGAAGTCCTTGTTCGCCCACAGGTCGAGCTGGGCCAGCGTCTGGTTGGAGAAGCTGTTGGACATCACGAAGCTCGGGTGGCCATGGGCGCAGCCCAGGTTCACCAGGCGGCCTTCGGCCAGCATGTAGATGCTGTGGCCGGTCTTTTCGAAGGTGTAGCGATCCACCTGCGGCTTGATGGTTTCACGCGACACGCCCTTGGCGGCGTTGAGGCGGTCCATCTGGATCTCGTTGTCGAAGTGGCCGATGTTGCACACCAGGGCGTTGTTCTTCATCGCCGCCATGTGCTCCAGCGTGATGATGTCCTTGTTGCCGGTGGTGGTGACGTAGATGTCGCCGATGCCGAGCGTGTCTTCGATGGTGGTGACCTGGAAGCCTTCCATCGCGGCCTGCAGGGCGTTGATCGGGTCGATTTCGGTGACGATCACGCGGGCGCCGAAGCCCTTCAGCGAGTGGGCGCAGCCCTTGCCGACGTCACCGTAGCCGCACACCACGGCAACCTTGCCGGCAACCATCAGGTCGGTGGCACGCTTGATGCCGTCGGCCAGCGATTCGCGGCAGCCGTAGAGGTTGTCGAACTTGCTCTTGGTGACCGAGTCGTTGACGTTGATGGCCGGCACCAGCAGCTTGCCGGCTTCGGCGAGCTGGTAGAGGCGGTGCACGCCGGTGGTGGTTTCTTCGGAGACGCCCTTCCACTCGGCGGCGATCTTCTTGAACCAGCCCGGACGCTCTGCTTCGGTGCGCTTGACCAGGTCCTTGATGACCTGTTCCTCGTGGTTGCCGCTGGGCGTGTTGACCCAGTCGCTGCCGTCTTCCAGCTCCACGCCCTTGTGGATGAACAGCGTGGCGTCGCCACCGTCGTCCACGATCAGCTGCGGGCCGAGCTCGCCTGGATGGGTGAGCATGTCGAGCGTGCACTGCCAGTATTCCTCCAGCGTCTCGCCCTTCCAGGCGAACACCGGCAGGCCACCGGCGGCCAGCGCCGCGGCAACGTCGTCCTGCGTGGAGAAGATGTTGCACGAGGCCCAGCGCACCGAGGCGCCCAGCTCGCGCAGGGTTTCGGCCAGCACGGCGGTTTCCTTGGTGCAGTGCAGGGAGCCGGACAGGCGCACGCCCTTGAGCGGTTTGTCCTTGGCGTAACGGGCGCGGATCTGCATCAGGCCCGGCATTTCCTCTTCCGCCATGCGGATGCGGCGGCGGCCGAGTTCGGCCTGGGACATGTCGCGGACTTTGTAGTCCTGGAAGGACGGATCTTTGGTAACTGCGTTCATGGCGTAGCTCCGGGTGTTGCGGTCAGAAGGCCGCATCGTTGTCCGGGCGCCGTTACAGAGGAAAT
Organism: Dyella jiangningensis; assembly: GCA_000632805.1. Lineage (GTDB taxonomy): Bacteria > Pseudomonadota > Gammaproteobacteria > Xanthomonadales > Rhodanobacteraceae > Dyella > Dyella jiangningensis. Next base: position 5,150,215 of record CP007444.1, read on the forward strand.
CCGTCGAGCCTGGCCGGAGATCACGGAGGGCACAAGCCTATGTGCCATCGCGCCAGTGCTCCGGTCGCAGCGCCCCTCGACGGGACTCTGGAGTATAGCGTCTGGCACCCGCGCATTTGTGCGCCGCCGCGGCCGGCGCCCTGCCGATAGGCAGGCTTGGCTTCATGCCGCGGGGCCCGCTAAGGTCGCAAGTTCATACGACATGAGGCCCTTCCACGCCATGGAACGCTCGCTCCGACGCCTTGCCCTCGTTGGCTTTCTGCTCGCCGCCCTGCCGCTGGCGACCTGGGCCGATACGGCTCCTTTCACGACAACCGCAGCGACCGCGGGAGCGACGGGTTATCTGACGCCGCCGGCACCCCTGCAGGCGTTGGTTGATGCGCCACGCCCGCCGGCGCTGTCGATCAGCCCGCATCGCGATCTGCTCGCGCTCACCCAGACGCCGGCACTGCCGGGGATCGACGTGGTGGCGCAGCCCGAACTGAAGCTGGCAGGCCTGCGCATCCATCCACGCGTTCACGCGCAAAGTCGCTTCTCGTTCGGCAGCGACCTGTGGCTCATGGACGTCGCCAGCGGCAAGGAAATCCGCTTGCAGGGCCTGCCTCGGCTGCTCTCGATCGCCAGTTCGAGCTGGTCGCCGGACCAGCGCTACCTCGCCTTCAACCAGGTGGACGCCGCGAAGGGCAGCAACGAGCTCTGGGTCGTCGATGTTGCCGCCCGCACGGCACGGCGCGTTACCTCGCTGTCGCTGAATACGGTGGCCGGTCGCGGTTATCGCTGGATGCCCGACGGCAAGCAGCTGCTGGTGCAACTGCAGCCCGAAGGGCAGGGTGCACCGCCGGAGGCGAGCACGATCCCGACGGGCCCGAATACGCAGCAGACGCAAGCCGGCGGTGGCGTGAAAGCCATCCGTACCTATCAGGACATGCTGCGCAACGAGGACGATGCGCGACAGCTGGAGTACTACCTCCGCTCCCAGTCCGCGCTGGTGGACCTCGACGGCAAGCTCACGCTGCTGGGCGAACCGGCGCTCACGCTGTCGGTCAGCGCATCGCCGGACGGCCGCTATCTGCTGCGCGAGCGCGTGGAGCGTCCGTTCTCCTATCTCGTACCGCTGGAAAATTTCCCGCACCGCATCGAGGTGCTGGATCGCGACGGCAAGCTGGTGAAGGAGATCGCGCATCTGCCGCTGGTGGAGGGTTTGCCGACCGGCAACGACGCCGTGCCTGCGGGCGTGCGCGATATCGACTGGCGTGCGGATGCACCGGCCACGCTGGTGTGGGCCGAAGCACAGGACGGCGGCGATCCGGCGCGAGCGGTCGAAGTTCGCGATCTGGTGCTGATGCAGGCCGCGCCGTTCGACCAGGCACCGGTGACGCTCGCCAAGCTCGGCAGTCGTTACGCCGGCGCGTACTGGGGTAACGGCAAGCTCGCTCTGATCGACGAGTTCTGGTGGAAGACGCGCAAAGTGAAGGAGTGGCGCGTGTCGCCGGACCAACCCTCGCAGTCGGCCGCGCTGGTGTACGAAGGTTCGTCGGAAGACCGTTACCACAACCCCGGCAAACCGGCGACGATGATCGACGAGCGAGGCGAATCGCGGCTGCTCATTGCGGCGGACGGCGACAGCATCTATCGCCTGGGCGAAGGCGCCTCGCCCGAAGGCGACCGTCCATTCGTGGACAAGGTGAATCTCGCCAACGGACAGGTCACGCGATTGTTCCGCTCGCAGGCGCCGTATTACGAGGCCGCCTTGGTGATGTTGGACGACGAAGGAAAGCAGGCGCTGATCTCGCGCGAATCCCCGACGGAACCCACCAACTACTACGTGCGTGACCTCGCTTCCGGCAGCCATGCGCGCGCACTCACGCACTTCCCGCATCCGCTGCCGCAGCTCAAGGGCGTGAAGAAGGAGCAGATCCGCTACACGCGCAAGGATGGCGTCGAGCTCACCGCCACGTTGTATCTGCCGCCCAACTACAACCCGAAGAAGGACGGCCCGCGACCGATGCTGATGTGGGCGTATCCGACCGAGTTCAAATCGGCCGATGCCGCGAGCCAGGTCAGCGATTCGCCGTATCGCTTCAATCGCATCAGCTACTGGGGTCCGCAGGCTTTCCTCGCCATGGGGTATACGGTGCTCGACAACTTCTCGGTGCCGATCGTCGGCGAGGGCAACAAGGAGCCCAACGACACCTATGTGCCGCAGCTGGTGGCGAGCGCCGAAGCCGCGGTGGATGAAGTGGTGCGCCGTGGCGTGGCCGACCGCAACCGCATCGCCGTGGGCGGACATTCCTACGGCGCATTCATGACGGCGAACCTGCTGGCGCATACGCGCCTGTTCAAAGCGGGTATCGCGCGCAGCGGCGCCTATAACCGCACGTTGACGCCGTTCGGCTTCCAGTCGGAGGAGCGCAACTACTGGCAGGCACAGGATGTGTACCAGGCGATGTCACCGTTCAACTTCGCCGAGAACATCAAGGACGCGTTGCTGATGATCCACGGCGAGCAGGACAACAACTCGGGCACGTTCCCGATCCAGAGCGAGCGACTGTACGCGGCGATCAAGGGGCTGGGTGGCACGGCGCGATTGGTGATGCTGCCCAACGAAGCCCACGCGTATCGTGCGCGCGAGTCCATCATGCAGATGCTGGCCGAGAGCAATGCGTGGCTGGAGCGTTACGTGAAGCAGGCCAAGCCTGAAGAGGGCCGTGCCGTCGGTTCGCACTGAACGGGCGAAATGGTTGCAGTTGAAACGGGGCGCCTGGCGCCCCGTTTTCGTTACTGCCGGCGGAACGCGTTTTGTGGCGGTGCACAAATCCTCTCCGCTTCGAGTAGTCTTGGACGTCCAGACATCTGCAACGTGGCATCGATGAACCAGCACCGCAGTCCTGAGTTCGCTCCGCACGACGCACCCCTGCGTGAAGACGTCCGCCGCCTTGGCACCCTGGTCGGCAACATGCTGGCCGAACAGATTTCCACCGATTTCCTCGACGAGGTCGAGCGCATCCGCATGGCGGCGATCGAACGGCGGCAGGAAAACCTGCCACTCGATGCGCTCGCCGGTTTGCTGACAGGCGTGGACACCGCGCATGCCGAGTCGCTGGCTCGCGCCTTCGCGACGTATTTCCAGGCGGTGAACATCGCCGAACGCATCCATCGCATCCGCCGCCGCCGCGATTACCAGCGCGAGGGCCGCGCACCCCAACCCGAATCACTGCTGGATGCCTTCACGCGCCTGAAGGCGCAAGGCGTGGAAGCGGGCGAGCTGCTTGAATGGCTGGAACGGTTGCAGGTCGAGCCGGTTTTCACTGCGCATCCCACCGAAGCGGTGCGGCGCTCGCTGCTGGAGAAGGAACAATCGATCGTGCGCGCGCTGGTCGACAACTTCGATCCCACGCGCACGCCGCAGGAACGCAAGGAAGACGACGATCGCATCTTCATGGCGCTGAGCGCCGGCTGGCAGACGGCCGAGGCGTCGTCGGTCAGTCCCAGCGTGCAGGACGAACACCACCACGTCGGCTTCTATCTCGCCAACCCCATCTATCGCATCGTGCCGGCGGTGTATGAATCGCTCGCCGATGCGTTGCAGGCGGTGTACGGCGTTGCCGTGCCCATCCCGCGCCTGCTCAGCTTCGCCACCTGGGTGGGCGGCGACATGGACGGCAACCCCAACGTGGGCGCGGCCACCATCGCCGACAGCCTCGCCACCCAGCGTTCGCACGTGCTGGAGCATTACATCGAAGACCTGGCAGGCCTCGCGCGCCTGCTCAGCCAGACCGAGGATCGCGTGGAGGTGGACAGCGCGCTCGCACGGCGGCTGTTCGATTACCGCGTGCGTTATCCCGACGCGGCTGCACGGGTTCGCCCCCGTCATGCGGACATGCCGTATCGCAGCCTGCTCACCATCATTGGCGCGCGACTGGATGCAACGCGCGACGACGAACACCCGGAAGCCTATACGTCGGTGCGCGAGCTGCTCGACGACCTGCACCTGATCGCGGCGAGCCTGATCGATCATCGCGGCCTGCACGCCGGCGCGTACGCCGTGCGTCGCCTGATCTGGCGCGTGCGCACCTTCGGTTTCCATCTGGCGCGCCTGGACGTGCGCCAGGATTCGCGCATGCATGACGATGCGCTTGCGCTGCTGCTCGATGATGCGGACTGGTCGACGCGCGATGTCGCCGACAAGGCCACGCAGCTGCAGCCGTTCGCCGGCGGTCGGCAGGCGTTCGCGGGGAGCGAGGAAGCGGCGGTGGTCGCGTTGCATGATGTCTTCGCCACGCTGCGCCAATCGCGCAAGCGTTATGGCGCGGACGCACTGGGGCTCTACATCATCAGCATGGCGCGCTCGGCGGCCGACGTACTTGCCGTGCTGGCGCTGGCGCGTTACGGCGGACTCGTCGAACAGGGCAAGGTGCCGCTGGACATCGCACCGTTGTTCGAGACGGTGGACGACCTGGCGAATGCGCCCGACACGCTGCGTGCGCTGCTGGACGATCCGGTGTATCGCGAACATCTCGCCTCGCGCGGTGGGCGCCAGTGGGTGATGCTCGGCTACTCCGACAGCGGCAAGGATGGCGGTACGCTGGCCTCGCGATGGGGCTTGCAGCGCGCCCAGGTCGAACTGCTCGAAGTGGCCGCGCAGTTCGACATCCGCCTGTCGTTTTTTCATGGACGCGGTGGTTCGGCCAGTCGCGGCGGCTCGCGCATCGCGCCCGCGCTCATGTCGTCTCCACGCGGTTCCGTGGCCGGCGTGCTGCGTGTCACTGAGCAGGGCGAGGTCATCCATCGCAAGTACGGCATCCGAGCACTCGCCTTGCGAAACCTCGAGCAGACCATCGGCGCCGTACTGCGTGCGTCGTTGCGGCCACGCATCAGCGAGGCGCGCGAGGATGTGTGGCGCGAACGCATGGGCAAGCTGGCAGCGTGTAGCCGGCAACACTATCGCGCCTTCGTCGACCGCGAAGGCTTCGTTGACTACTTCCGCTCGGCCACGCCTATCGACGTGATCGAACGCATGACGCTCGGTTCACGCCCGTCGCGTCGACGCAGCATGCGCGGCGTACAGGATCTGCGCGCCATTCCATGGGTGTTCGCATGGACGCAATGCCGTTCGATCCTGCCTGGCTGGTATGGCCTGGGCACCGCGCTCGAGTTTGGAGCGGCAGAGTACGGCGAGGCCGCGATGATCGAGATGGCCAGCGACTGGCCGTTCTTCGCCAACATGCTCGACGACGTGGCGATGGTGCTGGCCAAGAGCGATCTCGGTATCGCCGAAGCGTTCTCGCAGTTGGCCGGTCCGCTGCACGAGCCTTTCTTCGGCCTGATCCGCGACGAATTCGAGCGGACGCATCGCTGGCTGCTGCGCCTGAGGCAAAGCGATAGCCTGCTGCAGCATGAGCCGCGATTGGCCGTGTCGATCGGACTGCGCAATCCCTATGTCGATCCGATGAGTCTGTTGCAGGTGGATCTGTTGAGGCGCTGGCGCGCGGGCGGCGAAAGCGATGAAGCGCTGCTCACGGCGCTGGTGGCCTGCGTCAATGGTGTATCGCAGGGGTTGCAGAACACGGGTTGAGCGTCACCGGGTCCCGTGGGCCTTTTTTGCAGGAGCGCACCCAGTGCGCGAAAAGCCTACACGGCGGTGACGCCATGACCTTGCGGTCGCGCACAAGGTGCGCTCCTACAACGTCGCGCCAGTGTATGGCGTAGCTCTACTGTGGGAACGCACCCTGTGCGCGACAAACCTACGAAGCGGCGGGCACGCAGCTCCGCGGTCGCGCACAAGGTGCGCTCCTACAACGTCGCACCAGTGTATGGCGGAGCTCTACTGTGGGAGCGCACCCTGTGCGCGAGAAACCTACGAAGCGGCGAGCAAGCAGCTCCGCGGTCGCGCACAAGGTGCCCTCCTACAACGTCGCGCCAGTGTATGGCGGAGCTCTACTGTGGGAGCGCACCCCGTGCGCGAGAAACCTACGAAGCGGCGAGCACGCAGCTCCGCGGTCGCGCACAAGGTGCGCTTCCACATCGCCAGGTGCGTTTAGCCGTCCAGCTCCGACCAGCGTGCATACGCAGCATCGAGGTCGCGTTGCAATGCGGCCAGCGTCTCGTTGGCCTTCATTACCGCAGCATTGTCCTGACGGAAGAAGTCCGGATCATTCATGGCCTCGGTGCGCGCGGAAATGTCCGCTTCCAGCGCTTCGATGCGCGCCGGTAGTTGCTCCAGCTCGCGGGCATCCTTGTAGCTCAGCTTCTTCTTCGGCTCGGAAGCTGGTGTCGCCGTCGGTGTCGCGGCCTTCGTGTCAGCTGGCTTGCCGGCCGATGCGGGTGCGGCAGACAGGGCAGGGCGCTGGCGCAACCAGTCGCTGTAGCCGCCGACGTATTCGCCGACCTTGCCGTCGCCTTCCAGCACAAGCGTGCTCGACACCACATTGTCGAGAAACTCTCGGTCATGCGAGACCAGCAGCAGCGTGCCCTTGTATTCGGTAAGCAGCTCTTCGAGCAACTCCAGCGTCTCGACGTCGAGGTCGTTGGTCGGTTCGTCCATCACCAGCAGGTTGGACGGCTGCGCGAACAGCTTGGCGAGCAGCAGGCGATTGCGTTCACCACCCGAGAGGCGGGTGATCGGCGCGCGTGCGCGCTCCGGCGAGAACAGGAAATCCTGCAGGTAGCCGATGATGTGCTTGCGCGAGCCGTTGAGCTCGATGTATTCGCGGCCCTCGGCCACGTTGTCCAGCGCGTTGAGTTCGTCGTTGAGCTGTACGCGGTGCTGGTCGAAGTAGGCGATCTGGATGCCGGTGCCGAGCGTGGCGTGGCCGCGCTCGGGCTTGAGGTCGCCCAGCATGATCTTCAACAGCGTGCTCTTGCCGGCGCCGTTGGGACCGATGATGCCGACGCGATCGCCACGCATGAGGGTGGTGCTGAGGTTGTCGATCAGCACGCGGCCGCCGTAGCTCTGGTGCACGTGTTCGAGCTCGATGACCTTCTTGCCCGATGCCTGTGCGTTGGCCAGCGTCATCTTCACGTTGCCGGACAATTCACGGCGCTGCGAGCGCTCCACGCGCAGCGCCTTCAACGCACGTACGCGACCTTCGTTGCGCGTGCGGCGCGCCTTGATGCCCTGGCGAATCCACACTTCTTCCTGCGCGAGCTTCTTGTCGAACAGTGCGTTGGCCTGCGCTTCGGCATGCAGGCGTTCCTCGCGGCGACGCAGGTAGTTGTCGTAGTCGCCCGGCCAATCGGTGAGCTGGCCGCGGTCGATCTCCACGATGCGCGTGGCAAGTGCGCGGAGGAAACTACGGTCATGCGTGACGAACACGATGCTGCCGTCGAACTGGCGCAGGAAACCTTCGAGCCAGCCGATCGCTTCGATGTCGAGATGGTTGGTGGGTTCGTCCAGCAGCAACACATCGGGCTTGCGCACCAGGGCCTGCGCGAGCAGTACGCGGCGCTTCATGCCGCCGGACAGTGCCGCGAAGTCGGTGTCCGATGGCAGCTCCAGACGCGTCAATACATCGGTGACGCGGCGATCCAGATCCCACCCGTGGCGAGCTTCGATCTGCGACTGCACATCGCCCAGCGCATCCATGTCGCCTTCGGCGAGCAGGTGGTGATAGCGCGCAAGCAGATGGCCAAGGTCGCCGAGCCCTTCGGACACCACGTCGAATACGCTGCCCGAAGTGTCCTGCGGAACCTCCTGCGCCATGCGCGCGACGACGACGCCGTTTTGCACGCGCACTTCGCCGTCGTCGGCTTTGAGTTCCCCGGCGATCAGCTTCATCAGGGTGGATTTGCCCTCGCCATTGCGGCCCACGATGCACACGCGCTCGTTGGCTTCGATGGAGAGGTCGACTTGTTGGAGCAGGAGCGGGCCGCCGATGCTGAAATCGACGCGCTGGAGTTGGATCAGTGACATCCCGCCATTCTAGCGTCAGGCGGCCTGCCGGCCGGACTTCGCGTTACTGGCCCTCAAGGGAAATAGAAGGGCGCCGATAGGGAAAAAAGCCTTTCGCCGTCGGCCTTTTGCGGGCAAACTCGACTGGCAACGTAGACACCGTTTTCACGGTGAAATCTGCGTAAAGGCGGCGCAATAGGCGCCGTCATCGTTTTATCGTCCATGGAAACATGGACTTATGCGTGCTAATTCAAGTATTGTCTCTGCCCATGGCTGGCGCTGCGATGAAGTCCTCGCAACGCCCTGTTGTCGGCGAGCTGGAAGCGAGGGTAACGGGGTGGCTATCAAGTCCGAAACGCCGGCCAGGGGGGGTACCTGGCGTCGCGGCCTGATTGCATTGTTGGTGTCTGTCGCCGGCAGTGTCATGGGTATCGCACATGCAGGGTCCTCCGCCATCGTGGTGGACGACACCGATGGCCAGGTGATCACCGCCGTCAATCCCGACGAAGCTGCCCATCCGGCCTCGCTGGCCAAGATGATGACGCTGTACCTCACCTTCCAGGCGGTGCAGAGCGGCACGCTGAAGATGGATCAGGAGCTGCCGGTGTCCTCGTGGGCGGCCTCCAAGGCGCCGACCAAGCTCGACCTGCGCAACGGCCAGACCATCTCGGTCGAGGACTGCGTGCTCGGCATGATCACCAAGTCGGCCAATGACGCCGCCACCGTGGTGGCCGAAGGCATGGGCGGCACGGAAAGCCACTTCGTCGAGATGATGAACGCGCAGGCCCAGTTGCTGGGCATGAGCAGCACCCGTTTCGCCAACGCGTCGGGCCTGCCTGATCCGGAAGACACCACCACCGCCCGCGACATGAGCAAGCTGGCGATGGCGCTGTACCACGACTTCCCGCAGTACTCGCACTACTTCGCCACGAAGGAATTCATGTTCCGCGGTCGCCTGGTGCGCGGTCACAACAACCTGATGGACAAGTACCCGGGCATGGACGGCCTGAAGACGGGCTACACCAACGCCGCCGGCTTCAACCTGGCCTCCACGGCCACGAAGGACGGCCGTCGCCTGTTCAGCGTGGTGCTCGGCGGTCGTACCGCCGCGACCCGCGATCGCCTGATGGCGCGCCTGCTGGATGACGGCTTCGAGAACCAGGAGACGCCGGCCGAGCTGGTCGCCCAGGTCGGCACAGTGCCGGCCGCTGCCAAGGGTGGCCGCCGGTCCTCCGCCAAGGCAACCGCCGTGGCGGACGCCACGCCCGCCACGCCCGCCTCGCGCCGCCACCATCGCCGCAGCAAGGCGGATGCCGTGGCGACTCGCAGCACCGCCACCTGCTCGAAGAAGAAGGCTGTGACCTGCCCGGCGCCGAAGGCGACGGCGCGCAAGGTGGCTTCGGTGGGGTCGTCGCCGGACAAGTGAGCCGGTTGGGCGGTGCAACCGTGTGCTGCAGACGGGTCGCGTAAGCGGCCCGTTTTCGTTTTTGCGGTAGGCACGCGTGCTCTTTTGTAGGAGCGCATCCTGTGCGCGACAGCCTTTCGCCTCGGTCTCGATGTTCGTCGTGCCGGCGCAGGCCGTACCAAGTTTCGTCAGTCTTCGGTTGTCGCGCTTCTGCCAGCTTGCCGCTTACGCAGCGGGCGTTTCGACGTCCTGCCGGCCGCCGAGTCACTTTTCTTTTGCTGGCCCAAAAGAAAAGTAACCCAAAGAAAATGGCCTTGAGAGCCAAGGCTCGTAGCGATATGAGGGATAGAGCCTGACGATCGAGGCCAGCTAGATGCGCTCGTTACTACCTCGAACGAAGTGGCTACACCGCAACGCGCCGATGCGAAGAGGACTTAAGGCAACTACGTTGTATCGCGAGGAAATCCGTGTGCACTGCACTGTTCCCTCTCCCGCCGGGAGAGGGCTGGGGTGAGGGGCGGGTGCTCGCGAAAGCCTTGCCCACCTCTGTAGGAGCGCACCCAGTGCGCAACCGCAACGTATCAACGACCTCTGCGGTCGCGCACTGGGTGCGTTCCTACAGGGAGAGAACCCCGCTCTTCGCTCCGGTCTTTGACCTTCCCTCCCCTATGCCGCGAGTAGGCGGGAGGTGGATCAGCCCGCAGGGTGGCCGGCAGGACGCCGGCCAGGGGATCGTCAGGGCAGGAGGCCCTGTCGATCCACCCCGCCTCTCGTCTGCGACCCTGCAGGGGCGCGGCATCGGGGTGGCCTTTCTCTTGGTCACTTCTCTTGACTCCGGGCATCCTGCCCTTCGCCCTGCGGGCCGGCTTCGCCGTTCGCACGCGCTCCTGCGCGTGCGTGGCCACGCAAAGAGAAGTAACCCGCTAGTCGGCAGACGAGCGGAAGCCCACCGCAGGCGAGCAACTTGGCGATATCGCGACAATCGAAGACTGACGTCACTGGGCCCCGGCCTACGCCGGGACGACGAACGTGAAAACCGAGGCGAAAGGCGGTCGCGCACAGGGTGCGCTCCTACAAAGGGGAGGACACGCAACGTGGGCCACAAAAAAACGGGCCGCTTTCGCGGCCCGTTTTCGATGCGAGGCAAGCGTGTCGCTTACTTCAGCTTGGCATCGGCGCGCAGCGCCTCGGCCTTGTCGGTCTTTTCCCACGAGAACGCGGTGTAGGTCTTGCCGTCCGGACCCTTCACTTCGTACGGGGTGCGGCCGAAGTGGCCGTAGCTGGCGGTCTGCTGGTACATCGGGTGCACCAGGTCGAGCATCTTGATGATGCCGTACGGGCGCAGGTCGAAGTGCTTGCGGATCAGCTTCTCGATCTTCTCGTCGGCGATCTTGCCGGTGCCGAAGGTGGTGACCGAAATGGAGGTCGGCTCGGCCACGCCGATGGCGTAGCTCACCTGCACTTCGCAGCGGTCGGCGATGCCGGCGGCCACGATGTTCTTGGCGACGTAGCGGGCGGCGTAGGCGGCCGAACGGTCGACCTTGGACGGATCCTTGCCCGAGAACGCGCCACCACCGTGACGGGCCCAGCCGCCGTAGGTGTCGACGATGATCTTGCGGCCGGTCAGGCCGCAGTCGCCCACCGGGCCGCCGATCACGAACTTGCCGGTCGGGTTGATGTGGAACTTGGTGCCCTTGTGCAGCAGCTTGGCCGGCAGCACCGGCTTGAGGATGTGCTCGCGCACGGCCTCGATGAGGTCCTTCTGCTTCACGTTCGGGTCGTGCTGGGTCGACAGCACCACGGCGTCGATGGCGGTCGCCACGCCGTTTTCATAGCGCAGGGTGACCTGGCTCTTGGCGTCCGGGCGCAGCCACGGCAGCGGCGAGTTCTTCTTCTTGCGGACCTTGGCCTGCTGCTCCACCAGACGGTGCGAGTAGTAGATCGCGGCCGGCATGTAGTCCTTGGTCTCGTTGGTCGCGTAGCCGAACATCAGGCCCTGGTCGCCAGCGCCCTGTTCTTCCGGCTTCTTGCGGTCCACGCCCTGGTTGATGTCCGGGCTCTGCTTGCCGATCAGGTTCAGCACGCCGCAGGTCTCGCCGTCGAAGCCGACGTCCGAGGAGTCGTAGCCGATGTCGGTGATGACCTTGCGGGTCAGCGCTTCCAGGTCGATCCAGGCGCTGGTGGTGATTTCGCCGGCGACGATCGCCACGCCCGTCTTCACCATCGTTTCGCAGGCCACGCGCGCACGCGGATCCTGCGCGATGATCGCATCGAGGACGGCATCGGAGATCTGGTCGGCGACTTTGTCCGGATGGCCTTCGGAGACCGATTCGGAGGTGAAGAGGAAGTTGCTCATCGCGGGTTATATCCTTCCTTACGGATAAAGAGATAAAAGGGGTGGCGCATGATACACGGCCCACCCCGGCTTTGCAGCCTCAGCATGGGGTCGGGACATCACGATTTCATGCCGATTCAGCCGTTTGGACGGCTTTGCGGCCCTTTGCCACCGCCGGAAAACGGGCGCGCCGGCGGCCTGCGGGCCACCGGCATCGTTTCAGCATAGCGTAGGCGGGTCGCAGCGGCCCGGAGTGTCAGGGACGCCAAACCCCCTCAACGGCGGGTGAAGCCATCGTCGCTCCAGGCCTCGCTGCCCACGCCGTGGTGCACGAAAAACAGGCCGTCGGGGTCGTAACGACGCTTGGCGGCGGCCAGTCGCGGATAGTGGCTGCCCCAGAACGAGGTCTGCCAGTCGGGCTCGAAGTAGTTGCTTTCGGACACGTACGAACCGGCCCCGGGCGCGACCTTCAGCAAGGCGTCCATCGAGGCGTCGATGCGCTTGGCTTCCGAACGCGCATCGGCAAGGTCGGGGCTCGGACCGGGCATGCCGGGAAAGGCAGCGCCGCTTTCACCGCCCGTGATGGCCAGCGCGAAGGCGTCCAGCACCTGCGGGTTCGTGGCGGTGTCGCGCGATCGTTCCAACGCATCGGCCGGCGCGCCGGCGAGCCCCTTGTTGAAGTGCAGCGAGAATCCCCAGTGGCGCGTGGCGGCAAATATCGCGTCGGCAAACGCGGATTGTCGGCCCGGATCGAGCAGCGATTGCGGCAGCCAGGCGGAGCGATAGCCATGGATGAACTGGCCGACCTGTCCCTCGTCGCCCGCCCACAGCACGTGGTCGCGCGGTGCGTCGGGACGGCTGTCGGGCACGATCAGCTGCGGCGCATGCTGGCGGAAAAATTCCGCATCCCAGAAATGCCGCGCGGGCAGGGCGATCACGTGGGGTTCTTCCTTGAAGCGACAGTCCTTGCGCGCGCGCACCCAGGCGAAGAACGGTGCCCAGGTCTCTTCGGCTGCCTTTTGGTCCAGCCCCTGGAACACCATGGACAGGCGCAGCGCGTTGTCGCCGCGGAAGACCATCTGCTCGCCCCAGTGCGGGTTGAACAGCGCCTCGCGATAAAAGCGGACTGCCTCGGCGATGAGCGCGCGATAGGCCTCATCGGAATCGGCCTGGATCACGCCGAACACGGCGCCGAACATCTCCGGCAACTCGTGCGTGCGCAGCGTGAGCCGCGTGACCACGCCGAAGCTGCCGCCACCTCCGCCCTTGATGGCCCAGAACAGTTCCGGATCCTGGCGCGCATTCACGACATGCACCTTGCCATCCGCCGTCACCACTTCCGCCTCCAACAGGCTGCCCGAAGCGGTGCCGAAGCGCTTGGAGAAGCTGCCGAATCCGCCGCTCTGCACCAGGCCTGCCACGCCCACTGTCATGCAGCCACCACCCTGCACGTAGCGGCCGGCCCCGGTGGTGACCGCGCCATAGGCGTCCACCCACATGGCGCCCGCCTGCACCGTGACCGCTGGCAGGGGAGCCTGCCGCCCTTCGCAACCTTGGGGGACGAATTGATCGTGCAAGGTCACCGCGTTCATGTGGCGCGTCCAGATCAGCAGCGAATCGGGCGCGTCCGAGGTGCCCTGGTAGCTGTGGCCGCCGCCTTTCACCACCAGTCGCAGGTGATGCGTGCGCGCGAAGTTCACTGCCGCGACCACGTCGGCCGTCTTCGTCGCTGCTACGGCGTAGGCGCTGGGCCGCGAGGTCCAGGCATCGACCCAGCCGCTGGTCTGGGTGAGCGCGGCCGTGTCGCCGATGTAGTAGGGGTTCTTGATCTGCGCGAGGGCTTCCTCACGGGCGGCCGAGCTCGCCGCCGCATCGAAGGGTGACTGCACGCGCTCGAGGCGTCCGCCGACCGCGTGGCGCAGTTGTTCCCATTGCGCCTCGCTCGGCCAGCCCGGCTGACCGGGCCGGACGCGGGCGCGCCACGAGCCGACGGCCGCCATCGCCTCCCGGGCGGACGCGAGCGAAGGGGCGGCTGCCCACGGAACCAAGGGCAGGATGAGGGCTGCTTTGAGCAGGTCGCGACGGCGCATGGCGAACTCCGGATCAGTCGGGATGCCGCCACTTTCCGCGGGCCACGGCGCGGAACAAGCGCCAGGTGACGAGGCGAGGCGGCGTGGGGACGAATCGCGGGTGAGCAGGGACGGACAGGGACGAATGCCAGGCGCAAAGGGAGCCTCACGCTGGCCCACCGCCACGCGTTTGGCGATACCTGCCGCGGCCTCCATAATCGACAGCCTCCCGCAAGCCGCAAAGAGGATCACCCGGATGAAGTCACTGATCTGGCGCGTACTGGCCACCTTGCTCCTGCTCGGCCCGCTGTCGGTGGGCGCCATGGCGGACAGCGCGCCGCCCTCGCATTGGGCGCCCGACATCGACGCCTTCGTTGCCGCCGATCGCGCGCACCCGCCGGCACCGCACGGCGTGCTGTTCATCGGCAGCTCGTCCATCCAGTACTGGAAGTCGCTGGCGCAGGACTTCCCGGGTATCCCGGTGATCAACCGTGGCTTCGGCGGCTCGGCGTTGCCCGACTCCACGTATTACGCCGACCGCATCGTGTGGCCGTACAAGCCGAGCCTGATCGTGATGTATGCCGGCGACAACGACGTCAACGACGGCGCCACGGCGGACCAGGTGCTGGCCTCGTTCCAGAAGTTCGTGGCGCGTGCGCGTGAAGGCGTGCCGGGCGTGCCCATCGTCTACATCTCGATCAAGCCGAGCATTGCGCGCCTGGCGCTGTGGCCGACCATGAAGGCGGCCAACGACAAGATCCGCGACTGGGCCGCCACGCAGAAGGACGTCCGCTTCATCGACATCGCCCCTGTCATGGTCGATGCGAACGGCAAGCCGCGCCCCGAACTGTTCCGTCCCGATGGCCTGCACATGGTGCCGGCCGGCTATGCGCTGTGGATCGCCGCGCTCAAGCCCGTGCTCGCCCAGTACGGCTTCGTTACCAAGCCCGCTCAGTAAACCAGCGCGCGCGCCTGCACAAAGGCGAAGAAGAACACCGCGTTCGGATCGTTGCGCACGGCCTGCAACTCCTGCCGCATGCCCTCGACCGTCGCGGTGTCCACCTTGCCGGTGGCGACCAATTGCTCCGCCGCCGACAGCAGCAGTTCCTCCCAGAACTCGATCATCTGCTTGCGCTTGCCGGGCTGGCGGTTGTCGAGGTGGAAGCTCTTCACCTCGGTCTGCACATCGCGATAGCCGCCGGCCAGCAGCAGGTTGCCGAGCTTGGCGCCGATGAACGGGTCGCCGCCGCTGTCGTACTGCAGGTCGTTGAAGGCCATCCAGTAGCGCAGCAGGTTCGGTGAATATGGATCGAGGAAGAACGAGGAATTGAGCACCTCGGTCACGTAGACCACCGCGCCCGGGCTCAGCACGCGACGCAGTTCGCTCAGCACGCGCGCCGGACTGGGCATGTGCTCCAGCACCCAGCACAGGTAAGCCGCGTCGAAACTGCGATCGGGAAAGGGCAGGTCGGTGGCATCGGCCTGTTGCAGCGTGTAGCGCGAGCTGCACCAGGCCGTCTGCGCGAGGTTCTGCTCGGCGGCGGCGAGTTGCGCTTCCGAGCGATCCACGCCGGTGACATCCAGGTTCGGAAAACGACGCAGCAGGATTTCCGTCTGCGCGCCCACGCCGGAACCGATCTCCAGCAACCGCGTGGCTTCGCTGTAGTCGATCCGGCTGAACAGGATGGTCTCGAACATGCGCGCCTGCCGGACCAGCCGCGATTGTTCCTCGGCCGAAAAGCCGTGGATATAGGGAAACTCGCCGGTCACGATGCTGTTCACAAAGGCAGCCCACCCGGGGCGCGCTGGATCGGACGCTTCAACCTACGCCCTGGCGTGTGGATGGAAAGTCGCGATCAGCGCGCCGCCGGATGCGCGTGGATGAATGCCAGCATGTCGGACAGCGTCGGTGCATCGCCGCGCATCGGCCGCGACAGCGCGAACAGCACCGCCCCGTGTCCCACGTCGGGATAGAGCTTCAGGGTGACGTCCTCGTGTCGCGCATCCATCGCCCGCGTCAGCGAGATGGCGTTGGTGGGCACGACCTCGCGATCGTCCACGCCCTGCAGCAACAGCATGGGCGGTTCGTTGCCCTGCACGAAGGACACCGGCTGCCCGCGCCGCTGCGCCTCGGGCGTAGGGCCAAACGCGGCGATCATGTCCTCGTCGTCATCCGGCACGGGCACGAAGTCGTAGCAGCCGGCGAGGCCGATGAAGCCGGCAAGGTCGCGCGGCTGCATGCCGGAGGCGGCCAGCCATTCCGGATCGGTGGCGAGCAGGGCGGCGATCTGGCCGCCCGCCGAGTGGCCCATCACGAAGATGTCGTTCGCGGCGCCGCCGAATTCGCCGGCATGGGCGTGCGTCCAGGCGACGGCTTCCGCGGCATCGCTCATGAAACCATCCAGCGCCACCTTCGGCACCTTGCGGTAATCCGGTATCACCACTACGACACCTTCGGCCGCCAGGGCCGATCCCACGAAGCGATACCACGCGCGTTCGCCACGCGCCCAGTCGCCGCCGTAGAAAAACACCACGACCGGTGCGTGATTCGCCTGCGCGGGCGCGTACACGTCCAGAGCCAGCGCATGTTCCGCGTCGAACACCACGCCGTGTCGCTCGGCGATGCCGCGGTGCTGGTCAGTGGCATTGAGTCCCGCGAACAGCGTGGCCTCGCAGCCGGCGATGGTGAGGCATGCACACGCAAGCAGTGACACCCGCCAGGCGCGTACCGATGCTGCACGGATGGATCGCATGGAAATCATGAGCGTCGCGGGAGAGGAGCCGACGGCCATGATGCCCTGCACATCGCCGCAAGGGGTTGCGATGCGCATCAGCGCACGCGTCGCGATCAAAGCGATTGCACTGACACAAACGCAGGCCGCGGGACATATCGAGCCCGTGGCCGACCCTGCGAGCCTGACAGGTCGGTGACGTACGGCATGCGAAGTCGCGCCACCACGCGTGCCGTCGGGTCTCATCCGGGTCCGGTGCCGCCGGCATGAAGCGAAGGGACTCGGAATCGATCAACACAGGGAACAGGAATGAAGCAGAGCAGGAAGCAGGGGCTGGCGCTGATGGCGCTGTGCGGCTTGACGGTCACATTGGCGGGATGCAACGCGGCGGACATCAAGCAGTCGACGACGAGCGCTCAGGACCAGCGCGCGAAGAAAGAAGCGGAAATCCCGCATTGCACGAAGAAGCTGGGCACCGTCACCGTCAACGAACCCGATGCCGCTACCAACTGGTGGACCGGCCAGCAACTGCCGGCACCGAGCAAATTGATCAAGGTGTTCGTCAGCAAGTCCGGTTGCTTCACGCTGGTCGACCGCGGTGCCGGCATGGACGTGGCGATGCGCGAGCGCGAACTGGCATCGGGTGGCGAGCTGCGCAACCAGTCCAACCTCGGCAAGGGCCAGTTTAAGGCGGCCGACTACGTGATGGTGCCCGACCTCATCTCCAGCAACCGCGATGCCAGCGGCGGTGCGGTGGGCGCGTTGCTGGGCGGCTTGATCGGTGGCAAGGCCGGCGCACTGGCCAGCAACATCAACTTCTCCACCAAGACGGCGGATGTGACGTTGACGCTCACCGATGTGCGTTCCTCCGAGCAGGTGGCCCTGGTTGAAGGCAACGCCAAGAAGACCGACGTCGGTTTCGGCGCAGCCGGCGGCCTGTTCGGCGGCAGTGGCTTGGGAGCGGCTGGCGTAGGCGGCTACGCCAACACCGAGATCGGCCAGGTCATCACGCTGGCCTATCTGCAGGCCTATACCGACATGGTCACGCAGCTGGGCGGCCTGTCCGGCGATGCGGCGCAGAGCAACGCGCGCCAGTCCGTCACCGTCACCGAGGCCAGCCGCTTGCTTGCCAAGCCGGGTACCGGAGCCACGGTGCGCAGCGTGAGTGCGGGCATGACGCTCTATCCCACGGGCAACAAGCAGGGCGCCCTTTGGGAAGTGGAAGATGAAATGGGCAACAAGGGCTGGATCAGCTCCACCCAATTGCAGATGGCGAAATAAGCCGTCGCACCATCGGGTCGCGCAAGCGGCCCGATGCGTTTTCAGGCAGCGAGGCGGATGCCTTCCTGCAAAGCGTCGAAATAATCGCGAGTGAGCCGAAGCTGGTCGGCGGCATTTTCGGCACGGTTCACCACGTCGCGGAACGCGGCGTTTTCCGGGCGATCCTTCGCGTACCAGCCCAGGTGCTTGCGCGCGATGCGCACACCCTGCAGTTCGCCGTAGAACGCATAGAGCTGTTCCAGGTGATGCACCAGGATGTCGCGCACTTCGGCGGGTGTCGGCTCGGGCAGCGTTTCGCCGGTGGCGAGGTAATGCGCGATCTCGCGGAAGATCCACGGACGGCCCTGCGCACCACGACCCACCATAACCGCATCGGCGCCGGTGACATCGAGCACGTGCTTCGCCTGCTTCGGTGTGAGCACGTCGCCATTGGCGAGCACGGGAATGCGTACGGCCGCCTTCACGGCGGCGATCGTTCCGTATTCGGCCTCACCCTCGTATTTGTCGGCGCGCGTGCGGCCGTGCACGGCGAGCGCGGCGATGCCCGCGTCCTCGGCGATCTTCGCGATGGTGAGCGCGTTCTTGTTCTGGCGATCCCAGCCGGTGCGGATCTTGAGCGTGACCGGCACGTCCACCGCATCGACCACGGCCTTCACGATGCGCGCGACCAGCGGCTCGTCCTGCAGCAAGGCGGAGCCCGACCACACGTTGCATACCTTCTTGGCCGGGCAACCCATGTTGATGTCGACGATCTGTGCGCCGTTGTCGGCGTTGTAGCGCGCGGCCTCAGCCAGCATGGCCGGGTCGTAGCCGGCGATCTGCACGCTCACCGGCTCGGGCTCGCCCGCATGGTCCATGCGTTGCCGCGACTTGCGCGTCTGCCACAGGCGCGGATCGGCGTTGGTCATCTCGGACACGGCCAAGCCCGCGCCCAGCCGTTTGCACAGCAGGCGGAAAGGCTTGTCGGTGACCCCGGCCATGGGCGCGAGCACCACGGGCGGGTCGATGCGGTAGGGGCCGATTTGCATCCCGTTATTGTACCCGGCCGGAAAATCCCCTGTGGGAGCGCACCCTGTGGGCGACAAACCAAAGGGGCGGCGGACTGCCAGGTCACCGTCGCGCACAGGGTGCGCTCCCACAAAGAACGCCGCGTCAATGGCTGGCTTTTGCCGCCAGCCCCTGCAACTGCGCGGGCTCATGCTTGTGCTTGAACAGCAGCATGAACAGCACCGCCACCACCAGCGAATAGCTGGCGAAGGTGATCCAGATGCCGTGCCAGTCCTTGCTCTGGTCCGGATGTGTGAAGAACGCCTCGATGATCACGCCGCTGATCGAGCTGCCCAGCACGGCGCCGATGCCGTTGGTCATCAGCATGAACAGGCCCTGCGCGCTGGCGCGTATCGACGGGTCGCTCTGGCCTTCCACGAACAAGGAGCCGGAGATGTTGAAGAAGTCGAACGCCATGCCGTACACGATGCACGACAGCACGATCATCCACAGGCCCGAACCCGGGTTGCCATAGGCGAACAGGCCGAAGCGCAACGTCCACGCCAGCATGCTGATCAGCATCACCGTCTTGATGCCGAAGCGGCGCAGGAAGAACGGAATGGCCAGGATGAACAGCGTTTCCGAGATCTGCGAGATCGACATGATGATGGCCGGGTAACGCACCGCCACCAGCTCCTTGTACTCGCCCATCTGCGCGAAGTCGTGCAGGAACGTGTCGCCATAGGCGTTGGTCAGCTGCAGCGCCGCGCCCAGCAGCATGGCGAAGATGAAGAAGATCGCCATGCGCGCTTCGCGGAACAGCTTGAACGAGGTGAGGCCGAAGGTATCGAGCCACGACTGGTTTGCGCTGTGCTGGAAGCGCGGCGGGCAGGCGGGCAGCGTGAACGCATACAGGCCCAGCAGCAGCGCCGCGCCGGAGGCGACGTAGAACTGACCCGACGAAGTTTCCAGGCGCAGCAGGCTCACCGTCCACAGCGCGGCGATGAAGCCCACCGTGCCCCACACGCGGATCGGCGGGTAATCCTTGACGATGTCCTTGCCGTCGCTCTTGAGCGCGTTGTACGCCACTGCAATGGAGAGTGAGATGGTCGGCATGTAGAACATCATGTTGAGCAGCATCACCCAGAACATCAGGCTGGGCGACTGCACCATCGGCACGCAGAAGAGCACGGCGGCGCCGCACAGGTGGAAGAGGCCGTAGAGCTTCTCGGCATTGATGTACTTGTCCGCGATCACGCCCGCGATGGACGGCATGAACAGCGAGGCGATGCCCATGGTCGAGAAGATCGCGCCGAACTGTGCACCCGACCAATGCTTGTCCTGGAACCAATAGGCACCGATGGTGAGCAGCCACGACCCCCATACAAAAAATTGCAGGAAGTTCATTGCAATCAGGCGGAGTCGAAGGCTCATCAGCGTCGTCGTTGGTTCAAAACAGCGGTGGAAATCGGTCCGGGAGGCACGCGCCAGACGGCAGCCCGGGCCTAAGCCCAGCCTGTCCAGAAGAGGCGGAGATCCCCTGCACGGCCAAGGGCGTCCCGAGGACGTGTAAAAATAAGAGCCTAGAGGAACCACCGCCATGGCGACAAGTTGCGTCGCCGCGAGAAAGTGCGGTTCCGCCATCGTGGAGAGCGCCGTGAACCTGTTCCTGACTATCGCCATCGTGCACCTGGTGGCCCTGCTGAGCCCCGGCCCGGATTTCTTCTTCGTGTCGCAGACCGCCGTGAGCCGCACGCGCCGCCAGGCGATGTTCGGCGTCATCGGTATAACCCTTGGCGTGGTGGTGTGGTCGGCGCTGGCGCTGGCGGGCCTGCAGCTGGTGCTGCAGCGGTTGGCCTGGCTGGAGCGGCTGATCAGCGTTGCCGGTGGCCTCTACCTCGCCTGGATGGGCGTGAAGATGCTGCGCGGCGCCCTCCGCGCACCGGCCACGCCAGCCGGCGAGCCGCAGCAGGCGCTGCAGCAGAGCGACTGGGCCACGTTGCGCGCGGGCCTGCTCACCAATCTGTCCAACCCGAAAGTGGTGATCTACTTCGGCAGCGTGTTTTCCGCCTTCCTCGGCGATGGCGTGAGCGCCGGTGCTCGCTGGGGCCTGTGGAGCATGGTGGTGATCGAGACCTTGCTGTGGTTCACCGTGGTGGCGGGTGTGTTTGCCCTGCCGGCGATGCGCCGCGGCTACCTGCGTCTCTCGCGGTGGATCGATGGTTTGGCCGGTGCCGTATTCGTGGCGTTTGGCTTGCACCTGATCTTTTCCAAGCGCGCAGTCTGAGCACGCCTTAAGCAACTTTGCGCTTCTTTGTGGGAGCGCACCCTGTGCGCGACAAGCCTAGGGAGCGGACTGCTGAAGCGCCGCGGTCGCGCCCAAGGTGCGCTTCTACAGGTGAGAGGCGGCGACGCCTGGGCATAGGTCGGTGCGGGCATTCGCACCGCTAGTGGGGCAGTTCGGCCAGGCCGGACATCAAGGAGGGGAGCAGTCCGCGCGACGACGCGTCAGTCGTCATGCAGGCACGACCATGACGTCTCCCTTGGAGTCACTCCCAACGATTGAGATGCGGACCAAATGTCTTCCGTTGCGGACGCACGACGCAGAAGCGATGCCCACTCGGCGCCTGCATCACCCACCAGCGATCGCGCACATACGCCACGCGTATCGCACCCAGTCCTTCCAGTCGAGCCACTTCCGCATCGAGGTCGTCGGTTTCTATGTCGAGGTGCACGCGGCTTTCGTGGTCCACCCGTTGCAGGAGAATGATCGGTTCGTCCTGCTCAGTGACCAGTTCCGCATAACGGCCATCGCCATCCTGATCGACCGTCGCGATGCGCTTGTTGAGGGCGCGGCTCCAGAACGACGCGGCATCCTTGAGGTCGTCGGTCTGGCAGTCGATGACGACGGTGCATAGGCGGCTGTGATGCATGGTGGCGACTCCTGTCGTGCGGCAATGCCGTCCGTATAGCTGCGCACCGGTCGAGGAGCCGTCAACATGGAAAGACGCTAGCGTTGCGACCATGCGCCTCTACGGCGCCCACTAAAACGCTGCTAGCTTCCTCGGCCTTGGAAAGGTGCAGGAGGCTGGGGTGACCGATACATTCGACGATCTGCAGACCAGCTATGGACGCTGCCTGCGCCATGGCGGATTCATCGCCCGCTTCTACGAGATATTCATGGCAAGCCATCCGGACATCCCCGGCATGTTCAGTTATACCGATTTCAGCGTGCAGCACCTGGCCTTGCGCCGAGGCATCAGCGCCGCCATCGCGCACGCCGGCGGCAGCACGCTGACGCGAAGGACCATGGCCGAGATGGCGCAGGTGCACGGTCGCAAGGGGAGGGCGCCGGTGCCGCCGGAGCTCTATTCCTATTGGTCGGCCAGCCTGCTGCGCGCCATCGCCGAGCACGATCCGGAATACGATTTCGCGTTGGAGCAACGCTGGCGCAAGGCGCTGGATCACACCACCACCTACTTCATCGAACACTACTGAGCGCCATCGATGCGCATAAAAAAAGCCCCGGACATGCCGGGGCTTTTCCACGCAACGCCGTAGCTTAGTTCGGCAGCGACAGATCGTCGAGCAGCGCCTTGAGGAAGCGCGCGGCTTCGCCGCCGGTGGCGGCGCGATGATCGAACGTCAGCGAGATCGGCATGCGGCGATGCACTTCGATGCCGCCCATCACCGCCACTACGTCGTGGCTGAGCTTGCCCGCGCCGATGATGGCGACGCACGGCGGCACGACGACCGGCGTGGCGTAGCGGCCGGCGAACATGCCGAAGTTGGAAAGGCTGATGGTGTAGCCCGAGAGCTCCGACGCCGGGATGGAACGGTCTTCCACCGACATGCGCAGTCGCTTGATCGCGGCGCGAATGCCGGCGCCGTCGAGCACGTCGGCGTTGCGCAGCGCGGGCACGAACAGGCCTTCCTCGGTGTCCACGGCGATGCCGATGTCCACGTGCGGATGCAGCGTGCGCGTGAGGTTCTTGCCGTCGAACCAGGCGTTGAGCGCCGGCACGGTCTTGCAGGCCACCACGATGGAACGGATCAGGCGCGCGGTGATGTCCTGCTTGCCGATCCAGGCGTGCAGGTCGGCGTCATCGACCAGCGTGGTCGGCACGACGTTGGCGTGGGCCTCGGCCATCACGCGCGCCATGTTGCGACGGACGCCCTTGAGCTGTTCCGGCTGGCCACTGGCCTGCACGCTCGGCGGCGCCGTGCGCACTGGCTTGCCGGCGAGCGAGGTGGCCGTGCGGGCCGGTTCGGGCTCCGGCAGCTGCGGGGCGAGGTGACGACCGGCAGAGGCCGGCACCGCAGCGCGGGCCGGAGCGGCGCCGAGCTGGGCGCTGCCGTTGGCGGCGGCATTCTTCACGTCGGTCATGGTGACCACGCCGTCGGCGCCAGTCGGCGTCACGCGGGCGAGGTCGACCTTGAGCTTCTTGGCAAGCGCGCGCACCGCCGGCACGGCCTTCACGCCGCCGACGCTGCTGGCCTGCTCCACGTGCACGTGGCTGCCGGAGATCATCGCGCCGACCACGGTGCCTTCGTCTTCGCGATCGGCCTTGCCGTTGCTGTCGATCTCGCCGCCCTCATCGGAGGCGATCACTTTCTTGCCCTGGTCCGGGGCCGGGCTGCCGGCGCCTTTCTTCGGGCCATGGTGGTGCCCGGTGGACTCGGCTTCGGCACGCTGCTTGGCGTTCGGGTCGGGCTCGAACTCGGCCAGCGCGGCGCCGGTCTCGATGATGTCGCCGGCGGCGCCGTGCAGCTTGGTGACCTTGCCCGTATACGGGGACGGCACGTCGACGACGGCCTTGGCGGTTTCCATCGACACCAGCGGGGCGTCGAGCTTGATGGTGTCGCCTTCCTTCACGTGCCACTCGACGATGGTTGCGTCGGGAAGGCCTTCGCCGAGGTCGGGCAGGTAGAACGTCTTGATATCAGCCATGTTCGGAATTCCGAAAAGGTTGGGGTATTCGTAAATCCGCGTCCCGCTGTACGGGAGGCGGACAAAGGACTCAGCTGGCGGCCAGCGTGCGCTTGGCGGCTTCCACCACGCGTTCGGTGCTCGGCAGGTACTTCATTTCCAGGCGGAACAGCGGAATGTGCGTGTCGAAGCCGGTGACGCGCTCGACCGGCGCGAGCAGGTCGTACAGGCATTCCTCGGCGATGCGCGCGGCGATTTCCGCGCCGAAGCCGGCGGTCTTCGGGGCTTCGTGCACGATCACGCAGCGGCCGGTCTTCTGCACCGACTCGGCGATGGTGTCGAAATCCAGCGGGGTCAGCGTGGCGACGTCGATCACTTCGGCGCTGATGCCGTCGGCGGCGAGTTCGTCGGCAGCTTCCAGCGCTTCCTTCACCTGGGCGCCCCAGGTGACGATGGTGACGTCGGTGCCGTCGCGCAGCACGAAGCACACGTCCAGCGGCAGCGCCTCGCCGTCATCGGGCACTTCTTCCTTGTACTGGCGATAGATGCGCTTGGGCTCGAAGAACATCACCGGATCCGGATCGCGGATGGCGGCGAGCAGCAGGCCGTAGGCACGCGCCGGCGAGGACGGCATCACGACGCGCAGGCCCGGGATGTTGGTGAACAGGTGCTCGTTCGCCTCGGAGTGGTGCTCCGGTGCACGGATGCCGCCGCCCCACGGGGCGCGCCACACGGCCGGCACGGTGATGCGGCCGCGGGTGCGGTTGCGCAGGCGCGCGGCGTGACAGGCGATCTGCTCCATCATCGGGTAGATGAAGCCTTCGAACTGCGCCTCGGCCACCGGCTTCATGCCCTGAGCGGCGAGGCCCACGGTGACGCCGGCAATGGTGGTTTCGTCCAGCGGTGTGTCGAGCACGCGCAGCTCGCCGAACTTTTCCTGCAGGCCCTGGGTGGCGCGGAACACGCCGCCGTTGACGCCGACGTCCTCACCGAGCACGACGACGCTGTCGTCATGCGCCATTTCATAGGCCAGCGCCTGGGTGACGGCTTCGATAAGAGTGATCTGTGCCATGGCTTAGTGGGCCTTCTTTTCAAGCGAAAGAACGTAATCGCGCTGCTTGGCGAGATCGGCGGGGACTTCGGCGAAGGTGTAGTCGAACATCGCCGTGACCGGCTGCGTCTTGGTCTCGAGGTAAGCGTTCACCTCGTTGTCCATCCACTCGTCGCACTCGTTCTTCCACGCCTCTTCCTTGGCGTCGTCCCACACGCCCTTGGCCACCAGCCAGTTGCGCAGGCGCTTCATCGGCTCCTTGGCCCAGGCGTCCTTCACTTCCTGCTCGCCGCGGTAGCGACGGGCGTCGTCGGCGGTGGTGTGGTCGGACAGGCGATAGGTCACCAGTTCCAGCACGCTGCCGCCTTCGCCGTTGCGCGCGCGGTCCAGGGCGTCGCCCATGGCCTTGCGCACGGCGATGATGTCGTTGCCGTCCACCTGGATGCAGTACAGGCCGGCCGCAATGCCCTTCTGCGCCAGCGTCGGTGCACCCGACTGGATCTTGCGCGGCACCGAGATGGCCCACTGGTTGTTGACGATCACCGCCACCAGCGGAAGGTTCTGTGCACCGGCGATGTTGATGGCGCCGTAGAAGTCGCCCTTGGACGAACCACCGTCACCGATGGTGCACACGGCCACGCGCTTTTCGTTGCGGATCTTGAACGCCAGCGCGGAACCGGCGGCGTGCAGGCACTGCGTGGCGATCGGCACCGACCAGGCGAAGTCGTGGCGCGCCGGTTCCTTCTGGTAGTCGTTGCCGCGCTCGTCGCCGCCCCAGTACATGTACACCTCGCGCGGCTGCACGCCGCGATACAGCTGGGCGCCGTATTCGCGGTAGCTGGGCGCGAACACGTCTTCAGGTTTCATGGCGCTGCCGATGCCCACGTGCGCGGCCTCGTGGCCGAGGCAGCTGGCATAGGTGCCCAGCTTACCGGTGCGCTGCAGGGCGACCGACTTGGCGTCGAACACGCGGGTCGACATCATCAGCTTGTACAGCTCGACCATGTGATCGAGGTCGTTGGCGAAGGCAGGCAGGTCGTCACGAACCTGCTTGCCTTCCGCATCGAGATACTGCAGGTATTCGATTTCGAACTTGGCGGCGATGGACACAACTCGCTCCCGGAGAGAGTTAATGGAGATCTGGGATGCTGGAAGCGGCGGCCCATCCAGTGGGGCCAGCGGCGGACGTAAAGCCCTGAGCAAGACAGAAATTGTTACAGGCGAGGATGTTGCGCCGCAAGGCACGGTGCAGCATGCGGTCTCGTACGGGGCCGGCCCGCGCACGGGTTACCATGCGACTTTTCCGCACCCCGGATCGACATGACCGAGAACCAGCGCGACCTTGAGGCCGGTATCGAACTCGACCTGAACGGGCGACTGACCTACGGCGGCTACCTGCGGCTGGACCAGCTGCTTACCGCGCAGCACCCCCTGAGCGACCCGCCGCATCACGACGAAATGCTTTTCATCGTGCAGCACCAGGTGGCCGAGCTGTGGATGAAGCTCATCATTCATGAGCTGAAGGCCGCCATTGCCAGCCTGCGCCGCGACGACCTCGACCCCTGCCTGAAGATCCTGGCGCGCGTGAAGCAAGTTCAGCGACAGCTGTTCGAGCAGTGGGGCGTGCTGGAAACGCTGACGCCGTCGGAATACCTCGAATTTCGCGGCGTGCTCGGTTCCTCGTCGGGTTTCCAGTCGCTGCAGTACCGCAAGATCGAATTCCTGCTCGGCAACAAGAACGCGCAGATGCTGCAGGTCTTTGCGTACGACGAGGCCGCGCAGGCCGATCTGCGTGCGGTGCTGGAAGCGCCGAGCCTGTACGACGAATTCCTCATGTACCTCGCACGCCGCGGTCATGCGGTGCCGGCCGAATTGACCGACCGCGACTGGTCGCAGCCGTACAAGCGGCATGCGGATTTGCTTCCGGTGCTCAAGCGCATCTACGAGAACCGCGCGACGTATTGGCCCGAATACCACATGTGCGAGCAACTGGTGGATATGGAAGGCAGTTTCCAGCTCTGGCGTTTCCGCCATATGAAAACCGTGGAACGGATCATCGGACACCGCCGCGGCACGGGTGGTTCCTCCGGCGTGGCTTTCCTCAAGAAGGCGCTGGACCTGGAGTTTTTCCCCGAATTGCTCGACGTGCGCACGGAGCTGGGCAGCTGAGCTGTTCCTTTCGTTTCTCGGCGCGTCGGCGCCAACACCTGTGAATCATCACCCGGCCGGCGCGTTGCGACGGTCTGCTCTCAAGGGGCTTGCATGAGCAACACCGCTGAAACCGCACCCGCGTCGGTGCCCGATTTCCCGCAGACGATGGGACATCCGCGTCCGCTGTGGATGCTGTTCATGACCGAGTTCTGGGAGCGCTTCGCGTTCTACAGCGTGAGCTGGGCGCTGGCGCTGTACATCGTGGCGCACTTCTTCAACGGCGACCCGGCCGGCGAGGCCTGGGCCAGCAAGATCTATGGCGCCTATACCGCGCTGATCTACGCAACCAGCATCTTCGGCGGCTACGTGGCCGACAAGGTCATCGGCTACCAGCGCTCGATCCTGATCGGCGCGCTGGTGATGGCGGCGGGTCTGTTCGTGGTGATGCTGCCGAGCAAGGAGATCTTCCTGTTCGGCCTGGCGATGGTCGTGGTCGGCAACGGCCTGTTCAAGCCGAACATTTCCTCGATGGTCGGCCAGCTTTACGGTCCGAAGGACGAGCGCCGCGACCGCGGCTTCACACTGTTCTACATGGGCATCAATGGCGGCGCATTGCTGGCGCCGCTGCTCACCGGCTGGCTGGCAAGCCACTTCACCGACACGCCGACGCAGGAGAACTACCGCATCGTGTTCGGCGCCGCCGGCGTGGGCATGGCGCTGAGCCTGTTCTGGTTCTGGTTCGGTCGCCGCGGCCTGAAGCACGTCGGCCGGCCCGCGCCCGACCAGGCGAACCGGATGCGCGTGGTGTGGGTGCTGGTGGCCGTGGCGGTCGCGGTGCCGCTGGTCTACCTGCTGCTGGCCTTCATCGGCGCGAACGGCCTGCAGTGGCTGCTGAGCCTGCTGTTCGTCGGCGTGGCCGCGATGTTGATTGTGGAGGCCATCCGCCACGACCGCGTGCAGCTGGAGCGGGTGATCGCGATGCTGATCATCTTCGCCTTCAACATCCTGTTCTGGATGATGTACTTCCAGCTCGGCACTTCGTTCAACTTCCTCGCGGCGAACATGGTCGACCGCGAGATGTTCGGCGGCTGGATGTTCCCGGTGGGCTGGTTCCAGTCGGTGAGCCCGGTGGCGATCATCGTGCTGGCGCCGGTGGTGACGCAGGTGTGGGCGTTGCTGGCGCGTAGGCACAAGGAGCCGTCCATTCCGCGCAAGTTCGGCTTCGGCCTGGTGTTCAACGGCCTGGGCTTCACCGCACTGATGTACGCGCTGACCTATTCGGTCGACAGCCGCGGCCTGATCCCGTTCTGGCCGCTGACCGCCTGCTACGTGCTGCAGACCATCGGCGAGCTGTGCCTGTCGCCGATCGGCTTGTCGATGGTGACCAAGCTGGCGCCGCCGCGACTGGTGGGCGTGGCGATGGGCGGCTGGTTCCTGTCGATGGCGGTGGGCGGCAACCTGTCGGGCCTGCTGGCGGGCCAGATCAGCGGCGAGAGCGGCATGACCGCCGTTTCGGCGCTGGCCGGCTTCACCTTCAGCTTCTGGCTGCTCGCCGGTGCCGGCGTGCTGCTACTGCTGATTTCGCCGTTGATCAACCGCCTGATGCACGGCGTGCGTTGAAGGAGGAGCGCCACGGCCTGATTTCCGTGTCGCTTTTTACGAATTCGTAAAATGTTGCGGTGCATTTGACGGGCTCGGCTCAGGCCGGTTACATCTGCCCGTCCGCTTCAACCGGTCCGCACGCGACGTGCCGACCCGCACCCAACAGGGGAACGCATGGCCTATCCCACCTCGACCGGCACGACGTCGGCGCCCGATTACCCGCAGACCATGGGCCATCCGCGTCCGTTGTGGATGCTGTTCATGACCGAGTTCTGGGAGCGCTTTGCCTTCTATGGCATGCGCTGGGCGCTCACGCTGTACATCGTGGCGGAGTTCTTCAACAACGATCCGTCGGGGCAGGGTTTCGCCAGCCGCACCTACGGCGCCTACCTGGCGCTCGTTTACGCAGCAGCGGTGTTCGGCGGCTACGTGGCGGACCGCATCATCGGCTACCAGCGCTCGATCCTGGTCGGTGCCATCGTGATGTCGGCCGGCCTGTTCCTGATCATGGTGCCGAACGAGCAGGTGTTCCTGCTGGGTCTGTCGACCGTCATCGTCGGCAACGGCCTGTTCAAGCCGAACATCTCCTCGATGGTGGGCCAGCTCTACGGCGTGGGCGACGCACGCCGCGACCGCGGCTTCACCCTGTTCTACATGGGCATCAACGCCGGCGCGCTGGTGTCGCCGCTGGTCACCGGCTGGATGGCCAGCTACTTCACCGATACCCCGATGCAGCAGAACTACAAGCTGGTGTTCCTGGCCTCGGGCATCGGCATGCTGATCAGCCTGCTGTGGTTCTGGATCGGCCGCCGCCAGCTCAAGGGCGTGGGCCGGCCCACGCCCGAGCAGGCCAACCGCATGCGCGTGGTCTATGTGTTTATCGGCTGTGTGCTCGCCGTTCCTCTGGTGTATCTGGTGATGGCGAAGGCGGGCGCGGTGGTGCTGCAGTGGATGCTGACCGTGCTGTTCATCGGGCTCTCCCTGCTGCTGCTGGTCGAAGGCATCCGCGAAGGCAAGGTGCAGCGCAATCGCGTGATCGCGATGCTGATCATCTTCGTCTTCAACGTGTTGTTCTGGATGTTCTACGAGCAGGCCGGCAGCTCGTTCAACTTCCTCGCGCAGAACATCGTGGACCGCCAGATGTTTGGCGGCTGGGAATTCCCGGTCGGTTGGTTCCAGTCCGTCGCGCCGCTGTCGCTGGTGCTGCTGGCGCCGTTCGTATCGATCGCCTGGGGCTGGCTGGACAAGCGCCACATGGAGCCGTCGATCCCGCGCAAGTTCGGCCTGGGCCTGCTCGGCAATGCGCTGGCCTTCGTGGTGCTGATGTATGCGCTCTCCAGCCTGGTCGACAGCCGCAACCTGATCCCGTTCTGGCCGCTGGTCGTGGTCTACGTGCTGCAGACGCTGGGCGAGCTGTGCCTGTCGCCGATCGGCCTGTCGATGGTGACCAAGCTGGCGCCGGTGCGCCTGGTCGGCTTCGCCATGGGCGGCTGGTTCCTCTCCACCGGCATCGGCAACAACCTCTCCGGCATCTTCGCCGGCCACGTCAGCGGCGAAACCGGCATGACCGTCGCCTCCGCCCTCAGCGGCTTCACCTTCAGCTTCTGGCTGCTGGCCGGCGCCGGCGCACTGCTGTTCCTGATCGCGCCGTTGATCAACCGACTGATGCACGGCGTGAAGTAACGACGCGGGAAGCGTGCATCCGGCCGCTTCCCGACGATTACTTCGGCTCGATTGCCTGCAGCTTGTCCAGGATGCGCACCAGCCAGGTGCGCTCCTCCTCATCCAGCTTGGAGAGGAGATTGCGCTCGTGCTCGCGAGCCATCGGCGCCACCACTTCGTGGATGGCCCAGCCCGCTTCGCTGAGGCCAAGCACCGAGCGTCGCTTGTCGTCGCCATGGGTGGCCCGGGTGACCCAGCCCGCCTCGACCAGCTTGGCCAACGCCCGGCTTACCGCCACCTTGTCCATCAGGGTGCGCTCGGCCACTTCACGGGCGGACAGGCCCTCGAAACGCGCTAGCACGGCCATGACGCGCCACTCCGTCATGCTGAGGTCGAAACGCCGCTGGTAATCGTCGGCGATGGCCTGGCTAACCGCGTTGGAAAGGATGGAGAGCCTGTAGGGCAGGAAGTGCTCCAGCTCCAGCGGGGCATGGTCGGGATGGCGTTCTTCGGACACTGATGCGATGCTCCTTGCAACTGGTTTCATATGTAACTATAACGTCAGGATTATGAGGATGGTCGCACGCTTGGCGTAGGGCCATTGAGCATCGATCGATCAGGAGATTCCCATGAGCGCGCAGCCCAATCTTGGCATGCAGGTCACTACCTTCGAAAACCCCATGGGCATCAACGGCTTCGAGTTCGTCGAGTTCGCCGCCCCGGCTGGTCGCGGGCAGGAGCTGCATGACCTGTTCAAGAGCATGGGTTTCAGCGCCGTGCTGAAGCACAAGAGCCGGGCTATCACGGTTTACCGCCAGGGTGGCGTGAACCTGTTGGTCAACGAGGATCCGAACTCCTTCGCCGCCGAATTCGCCAAGGCGCATGGTCCGTGCGCTGCGGGTTTCGCCATCCGCTTCCGCAAGCCGGCCGATGAAGTGCGCGCCACGGTGCTGGGCAACGGTGGCGAGGCGATGGACGCACTGGGCGAGTCCACCAAGGCAATCAACGCACCGGTAGTGAAGGGCATCGGCGACTGCATGCTGTACCTGGTCGACCGCTACGGCGATCAGGGCGACATCTATGGCGACGACTACGCGCCGATTCCCGGAGCCGACCAGCATCCGAAGGGTTTCGGCCTCACCTTCATCGACCATCTCACGCACAACCTCTACTTCGGCAACATGCAGAAGTGGTCCGATTACTACGAGCGCCTGTTCAATTTCCGCGAGATCCGCTACTTCGACATCAAGGGCGCCAAGACCGGCCTGGTATCCAAGGCGATGACCGCGCCCGACGGCATCGTGCGCATCCCGCTCAACGAGTCCAGCGATCCGAAGTCGCAGATCAACGAGTACCTCGACGCCTACCACGGCGAAGGCATCCAGCACATCGCGCTCTTCACCGACAACATCTACGACACGGTGGAAGCGATGCGCGCGCAGGGCGTGGAATTCCTCGACACGCCGGACACGTATTTCGACGTGATCGACATGCGCATTCCGAACCATGGCGAAGACGTGCCGCGCCTGGCGAAGAACAAGATCCTGATCGACGCCGACCCGGAGACCAAGCAGCGCAAGCTGCTGCAGATCTTCACGCAGAACAACATCGGCCCGATCTTCTTCGAGATCATCCAGCGCAAGGGCAACGAAGGCTTCGGCGAAGGTAACTTCCAGGCGCTGTTCGAGTCGATCGAGCGCGACCAGATGAAGCGCGGCGTGTTGTAAACGCTTTGCTTTAAAGCCCCTCTCCCATTGGGAGAGGGGTGGGGGAGAGGGTGCGGAAATGCGGAAAGGCAGGAAGCCACCGTTGCCAACAAAGACACGCGAGCGCGCTCGCGACTTGAGGCAGACAAGTACGGATGCCGAGCTTCGCCTATGGCAGCACCTGCGTGCTGGCCGGCTCAAGGGCTGGAAGTTCCGTCGGCAGCACCCTTTGCCTCCGTATGTGGCGGATTTCTACTGCGAGGCTGCCAAGCTGGTGATCGAACTCGACGGTTCGCAGCATGGCGGAAGCGCAGACGCAGTCCGTAGCCGTTATCTTGAATCACTCGGCCTCACGGTTCTGCGTTACTGGGACAATGAGGTCATGCAGCAGACGCAGGCGGTGCTCGAAGCCATCCTTGGCGTCGTCGAATGCCGAACCCTCACCCCAACCCCTCTCCCGCCGGGAGAGGGGCTTCAAGGCGAAGAGCAATGAGCACGATGAAGGTTCACGCTTACCAATCCGGTTTCGCCAACGAATTCGCCACCGAGGCCCTGCCTGGCGTGCTGCCCGAAGGGCAGAATTCGCCGCAGCAGGTCGCGCACGGCCTTTATGCCGAGCAGTTGTCCGGCACCGCCTTCACGGCGCCGCGTCATAGCAATCGGCGCAGCTGGCTGTACCGCATCCGCCCGGCGGCGATGCATCACCCGTTCGAGGCAATGGCCGAAGGCCGCTTCCACAACCGCTTCAACGAAGTTCCGGCCAGCCCCAACCAGCTGCGCTGGGACCCGCTGCCGCTGCCGGCCGAACCCACCGACTTCCTCGATGGCATCGTCACCATGGCCGGCAACGGTGGTGCGTCCGAGCAGTCGGGCGTCGGCATCCACCTGTATGCGGCCAATCGCTCGATGCAGGGGCGCTTCTTCTACAACGCCGATGGCGAGCTGCTGATTGTCCCGCAGCAGGGGCGCCTGCGGCTGGCCACCGAGTTCGGCGTGATCGAGCTGGAGCCGCTGGAAGTGGCGGTGATTCCGCGAGGCGTGCGTTTCCGCGTGGAGTTGCTGGACGACACTGCGCGCGGCTACATCGCCGAGAACTTCGGCGCGCTGCTGCGCCTGCCGGACCTCGGCCCCATCGGCAGCAACGGCTTGGCGAACCCGCGTGATTTCCTCACGCCAGTGGCAGCCTACGAAGATGTGGAAGGCAAGTTCGAACTGGTCGCCAAGTTCCAGGGCAACCTGTGGCGCGCGCAGATCGACCACTCACCGCTCGACGTCGTCGGCTGGCATGGCAACTACGCGCCGTACAAGTATGACCTGCGCCGCTTCAACACCATCGGTTCGATCAGCTACGACCATCCGGACCCGAGCATCTTCCTCGTGCTGCATTCGCCCAGCGATACCGCGGGCGTGAGCAACATGGATTTCGTGATCTTCCCGCCACGCTGGCTGGTGGCGCAGAACACGTTCCGCCCGCCGTGGTTCCACCGCAACATCGCCAGCGAGTTCATGGGCCTGATCACCGGCGCGTACGATGCGAAGGCCGAGGGCTTCGTGCCCGGTGGCGCGTCGCTGCACAATTGCATGAGCGGCCACGGACCGGATGCGGCCACCTACGAGAAGGCGTCGACCCGCAACCTGTCGCAGCCGGACGTGATCACCGGCACCATGGCCTTCATGTTCGAGACGCGCCGGGTGATCCATCCGACCCGACAGGCGCTGGAATCGAAGCAACTGCAGGGCAACTACTACGAATGCTGGCAGGGCATCCGCAAGCATTTCACCGGCAAGTAAGCAGCACGCCACGAATCAACCAAGAATGAAACAGCTGCGGCACCAACGCAGTTCTCGGAGCAAAGCATGAAACTGGGTTCCCTGAAGGAAGGCGGCCGCGACGGCACGCTGATCGTCGTCAGCCGCGACCTGACCAAGGCGGTGAAGGCCACCGGCATTGCCGCCACCTTGCAGGCTGCCCTGGATGACTGGTCGAACGTGGCGCCGCGCCTGAATGCGCTCTCGGACGACCTCAATACCGGCAAGGCTGCCGATGCGTTCCCGCTGGATGTCACCGCGATGGCTTCGCCGTTGCCGCGCGCCTATGAATTCGTCGACGGCAGCGCCTACCTGCCGCACGTGGAGCGCGTGCGCCGTGCGCGCGGCGCCGAGGTGCCGGAATCCTTCTATTCCGATCCGCTGATGTACCAGGCCACCAGCGCCGGCTTCCTTGGCCCCCGCGACCCGGTCGTGGTGCCCAGCGAGGACTACGGCATCGACCTCGAGGCTGAAGTGGTGGTCGTCACCGACGACGTGCCGATGGCGGTGACGCCGGCTCAGGCGGCCGGCCACATCCAGCTGGTGGGCCTGGTCAACGACGTCTCGCTGCGCGGCCTGATTCCCGCCGAGCTCGCCAAGGGCTTCGGTTTCCTGCAGTCCAAGCCGCGCTCCGCGCTGTCGCCGGTGTTCGTCACGCCGGACGAGCTGGGCGATGCCTGGCAGGACGAGAAGCTGCACCTGCCCATGCGCACCTGGCTCAACGGCCAGTGGTTCGGTGAAGCCGAGTGCGGCGTGGACATGCAGTTCAACTTCGCCCAGCTGGTGGCGCATGCCGCCAAGACCCGCCCGCTGACCGCCGGCACCATCGTGGGCTCGGGCACCATCGCCAATGAGGACACCGGCAAGGGCGCGTCCTGCCTGGCCGAGCAGCGCACGGTGGAAACCCTGCGCGACGGCAAGCCGAGCACGCCGTTCCTGAAGTTCGGCGACAGCCTGCGCATCGACGTGACCGATGCCACCGGTGCCTCGATCTTCGGCTCGATCGAACAGGTGATTGCGCCGCAGAAGCGCTGAGCGGCGAGGGTTCGGCCTGCGGCGCTTTACCACAGGGATTTGCGCCGAGAACCTACACCATTTGTCGCAGGGAACTGACGGGCGTCAATTGGGTACCGCAGGGGCGGTTTGATACTGCCGCCCATGCGCACCGACACTATCGTTCCCGAATTCGACGCCAGCCTCATCGCCCGGTACGACGTTGCCGGCCCGCGCTATACCAGCTATCCGACGGCGCCCCAGTTCCACACCGGCTTCGATGAAGCCGCCCTCCGGGCGGCGGCGCAAGCCTCCAATGAAGACCTCGTGCCACGGCCGCTGTCGGTCTATGTGCACGTACCCTTCTGCTTCAGCCCTTGCTTCTACTGCGGCTGCATGCGCGTCATCACGCGCGACATCACCAAGGCGGACCACTACCTGGATCTGCTGTTCCGCGAGATCGCCATGGTGGGTCCGATGTTCGATCGCGACCGGCCGTTGAAACAGCTCCATTTCGGTGGCGGCACGCCAAACTACCTCGATCTGCCGCGCATGACGTCGGTGATCGAGACGCTGGAGCGCCATTTCGACTACCGGCGCCAGGGCGAACGCGAGTACGGCATCGAGATCGATCCTCGCTTCGCCGACGGCCGCTACATCACGGAGTTGGCCACGCTGGGCTTCAATCGCATCTCGGTGGGCATCCAGGATTTCGACCCGGCCGTGCAGGAAGCCGTCAACCGCATCCAGAGCGTGGAGCAGACGCGCGAAGTGCTGGACGCGGCGCGTGCCTCGGGCTACGGCTCGGTAAGCGTTGATCTCATCTACGGGCTGCCCCGCCAGACCCTCGATGGTTTCGACCGCACGCTGGATGAAGTGCTTGGCCTCGCTCCCGATCGCATCGCCGTCTACGGCTACGCTCATCTTCCCAAGCTGTTCAAGGCGCAGCGGCAGATCGATGCGAACGAGCTGCCTGATCCAGCCATGCGGCTGGCCCTGTTTGGCCGCGCGTTCAAGCGCCTTTGCGATGCGGGCTATGTCTACGTGGGCATGGACCACTTCGCCCGCGCCAACGACGAGCTGGTGCGCGCGCAGCGCAGCCGCACCTTGCAACGCAATTTCCAAGGCTATTCCACGCACGGCGATTGCGACATCATCGGCCTCGGCGTCAGCGCCATCAGCCGCATCGGCGACAGCTACAGCCAGAGCGCGCGCGACCTCATCGGTTACGAAGCCGCGATCCAGGCAGGACGACTTCCCGTGGCGCGTGGTATCGCGTTGAGCGGTGACGACATCATCCGTCGCGCCGTGATCAGCGAGCTGATGTGCCATGGCGAGCTCGACATGTGCGGCTTCAGCGAGCTGCATCAGCTGGACTTCGCCGATCGCTTCGATAGGGAGCTGGATCGACTGCGCGAGCAAGCGACCGATGGCCTGGTCGTAGTGGACGACACAACGATCCGCATCACCGCACGCGGCCGGCTGCTTCTGCGCAACATCGCGATGAACTTCGACGCATACCTCAACAACCCGGCAGAAACGTCCCGCTACTCGCGCACGATCTGACGGATGCGACCCAGCTAGGGGGCTGAACATGCTTTCCGGGAAATCCATCGACTGCACGCTCCATCCGTGCAATCCCATCGCGGATGATGGTGACGAGGTCCACTTCTGCAGCACCTGTGCATTCTCCGATGCCTGCCTCTCCGTTGGTTATGGCAAGCCGGAGCTTTCCGCACTCCACTGCCTCGTCGAGCACGTGGGTCCGTACCGCACAGGAGCACATGTATTCCGCACGGGTGATCCGTTCCGAGCGATCTATGCGGTGCGTGCGGGCACGGTGAAGACCTGCGTGGTCGACAAGGACGGGCGCGAGCAGGTGCTTGGCTTTTACCTGCCTGGCGAAGTCATTGGGCTGAACGCGATTTATCCCGACCAGTTTCCGTGCGACGCCGTGGCGCTGGAAGCAGCCCAGTTCTGCCGCTTCTCTTTTCCCGCCATGAGCGCCCTGGCATCGCGCATGCCGGCCTTGCAGCAGCACCTGTTCCGCTTGCTGAGCAAGGAGCTGGGCACGGCAACGCTGCTTGCTGCGGACCACACGGCGGACGAACGGATGGCCGCGTTCCTGCTGGACCTGGGTGATCGCTATCGGGCGCGTGGTTTCTCCGGCACGCAGTTCCGGTTGAGCATGGCGCGCGGCGATATTGCGAATTACCTGCGCCTCGCCTCCGAAACGGTGAGCCGCGTGCTGGGTCGGTTTCGCAGTCAAAAGTTCATCGACATCAATGGACGCTCCGTCACCTTGCTCGATCGAAAGGCGCTACGCGACATCGCCCACGACGAGTGTACGAATTGAAGGAAACGCCGTGGCAGGTTGACGCATTTAGCCATGTGCTTCGCCGTCTCTGACATCAGTCAAGCGACGATTCATGGCGCTGCCTAGGCTTAAGTTGGGAATCAAGGGAGAAACCCATGTCACGTCTGTTAGCCACTGTACTCATCGCCGCTGGCTTGCTGCCCGGGGCTGTACTCGCCGGCAAGGCGACAGGTACGGCGCCACTGGCCATCGTTGCAGCCGCCAGCCCGGCGCCGCTTGCGGCACCGGTCGATTTCGGCCCGCCGCAGGGCGAGCCCATCCACGCGGTGCTCGGCATTCCGCCGAATGTGCCGGAACCGATCCATCGCAACTATCCGGCGAAGGTGATCGTCGATCTCGAAGTTATCGAGAAGGAAATGCCGATCTCCGAAGGTGTCACCTACACCTACTGGACGTTTGGCGGCACCGTGCCGGGCAGCTTCATCCGCGTGCGCCAGGGAGACACGGTGGAGTTCCATCTGAAGAACGCGCCCGACAACAAGATGCCTCACAATATCGACCTGCACGGTGTGACAGGTCCGGGTGGCGGCGCTGCGTCCAGCTTTACCGCGCCGGGCCACGAAAGCCAGTTCACGTTCAAGGCGCTCAACGCCGGTTTGTACGTCTACCACTGCGCCACTGCACCGGTGGGCATGCATGTCGCCAATGGCATGTATGGCCTGATCCTGGTCGAGCCGCCGCAAGGTTTGCCCAAGGTGGATCACGAGTACTACGTGATGCAGGGTGACTTCTACACCACCGGCAAATACCGCGAGAAGGGACACCAGCCGTTCGACATGGACAAGGCGATCGAAGAGCGTCCGACCTATGTGCTGTTCAATGGTCGCGAAGGTTCGCTCACTGGCGATCACGCGTTGACGGCCAAGGTGGGCGAATCGGTTCGCCTGTTCGTCGGAAACGGCGGTCCGAACCTGGTGTCGAGCTTCCACGTGATCGGCGAGATCTTCGACAAGGTCTACTACGAAGGCGGCACGCACGCGCAGGAAAACGTGCAGACCACGTTGATCCCCGCCGGTGGCGCAATGATGGCGGAGTTCCATGTCGATGTGCCGGGCAGCTACGTGCTGGTCGACCACTCGATCTTCCGTGCCTTCAACAAGGGCGCACTGGGCATCCTCAAGGTGGATGGGCCGGAGAACAAGGCGATCTATTCGGGCAAGGAAGTGGATTCGGTCTATCTGGGTGATCGCGCCAATCCCAACCTGCACGCCGTCGCCACCGCGGCCAAGGCCAATGCCAGCGGCACGCTGAGCAAGGACGACCAGATCGCCGCGGGCAAGCAGTTGTTTACCGGCACGTGCTCGGTCTGTCATCAGGCCAATGGCGAAGGCCTATCGGGCGTGTTCCCGCCGCTGGCCAAGTCGGACTACCTGGCTAAGCAGGACAAGGATCACCTGATCGGCATTCCGCTGCATGGCCTGACCGGCAAAGTCACGGTCAACGGCAAGGAATACGACTCGGTGATGCCGCCGATGAGCCAGCTGACCGATGACGAAGTGGCCAACATCCTCACCTACGTGCTGAACAGCTGGGGTAACCCGGGTGGACAGGTGAGCAAGGAAGAAGTGTCCAAGGTGCGCGCCACGCCGGCGCCGGCAGCCATGGGGCACTGAGATGAAACGGCTGGCCGTGATCCTTTCCGGCCTGCTGCTCGCCCTTCCGGCAGCGGCGGCAGACTATGTCGCCCTGCCGGGAGGCAGCTTTTCCAGCGTCCTTCCGGCGGATGGCAAGGTGGCGCCCGCCCGTATAGCGCCCTTCCATCTGCGCACCGAGCCGGTCACCAACGCCGAGTTCCTGGCCTTCACGCAGAAGCACCCGGAGTGGCGCCGTGATCGCGTGCCGGCCTTGTTTGCCGACGCTGGATATCTTTCCCATTGGGCTGGCGACAACACGCTCGGCGCTGCGATATCACCTACTCAACCGGTCACGCGCGTCAGTTGGTTTGCGGCGGAAGCCTATTGCGAGAGCGAGCACGCACGCCTTCCCACCTGGTATGAGTGGGAATACGCAGCCGCCGCCGACAGCGAGCGTGCCGATGCACGCAACGATCCTGCGTGGCGTGAGCGTGTGCTGATCTGGTACAGCCGCCCGTCGAATGCGCCGCTGCCCGAGGTCGGCGGGGCTGCCGACATCCACGGCGTGCGCGACCTCAATGGGGTAGTGTGGGAATGGGTGGACGACTTCAATGCGCTGCTGGTGGGCAGCGATAGCCGCGACCAGGATGGCGCGGACAAATTCAAGTTCTGCGGGGCCGGTGCGCTCACTATGCAGGAGAAGGAAAACTACGCCACGCTGATGCGTGTGGCCATGTTGTCCTCGCTCAAGGCATCCAACACCACCACGAATCTTGGCTTTCGTTGTGCACGGCCTGACTGAGGAATGATCATGAAGCGGTTGCTCGTGTTGCTATGCCTTCTCCTCTTCACTGCCGCA
This sequence comes from Dyella jiangningensis, assembly GCA_000632805.1. Classification (GTDB taxonomy): domain Bacteria; phylum Pseudomonadota; class Gammaproteobacteria; order Xanthomonadales; family Rhodanobacteraceae; genus Dyella; species Dyella jiangningensis. Next base: position 5,189,629 of record CP007444.1, read on the forward strand.
CATGCAGAGACACCGTTGCCAAGGGATTCGATCTATCAGCTGGATGTAAAGCTGACCGACCAAAGCGGCAAGACATGGCCCCTGGCGTCGCGTCGCGGCCACGTGCAGTTGGTGTCGATGTTCTACTCCTCGTGCACGATGGTGTGCCCGATGATCGTGGATACGTTGAAGCTGACCCAGAAGGCGGTGGACGAGCCCGATCGTGAACGATTGGATCTTCTGCTGATCAGTTTCGACCCCGCGCGCGACAGCGTATCGGTACTTCGTCAATACGCCGAGCGACGCAAGCTGGATGCCCCGCAATGGACGCTGGCTCGCTCCGAGCCGGCTCCCACTCGTCAGTTGGCAGCATTGCTTGGCGTCCAATACCGGCCCCTGCCGGATGGCGACTTCAATCACTCCAGCGAACTTCTCTTGCTGGATGAAGAAGGCCGCATCGTGGCCCGCTCTGCCATTATCGGACGCCTCGATCCCGAATTTTTACAGGCTGTGAAGAAGACGCTTCGTACGCCGTAGCTTTGTTGTTGCGAGACGTACGGACCACCACCTTGAGTTGATGTGTGGTGAATGGGGCGTACTCGCTCGTGTATGCGCACCGATCTTCGCGTTCGTCGTGTGATGCATGCAGCGCGATCGCGTTGCATGCGTGGACACCATGCAAAACGGGATGCGGAAATCGCCTTCATCATTCGGGAAGCAAGTCTTTCGCAAGCACCTGCCATCGGCGTGGCGCGTTGTCACAGTAACTCTTCATGCGCCAATGGCTTGACGGTGGTCAGGCCGAATCGTCGCCTACCTGTCGAGACTAACTTCACTCAATGGGGAGTAGATCGACAGGAGTAGTTAGATGAAAAGGGCATGCCATCGTCGTTCTTTGGCAGCATGTGGTTTGGCCATGCTTGGATTTTCCTTCGCAGCGAACGCCCAGTCAGGCACGGATGCATCACCGCCGCTGCAAATGGAATGGAATGCGCGCCTTCGTCACGAGCAAGTGGACGATGATGCGTTTCACCGTGACGCGCAGGCGGATACCTTGCGTCTTCGGCTGGGATTGCGGGCCAATTTCGGTAGCGGCTGGAGTGGCTTCATCGAAGGCGCTGGTGTGGCGAGCGCCAACGATCATTACAACAGCGGTGCGAACGGTCAGACGCAGTACCCGGGCATCACTGATCCGCATGGCACCGAACTTAACCAGGCCTGGCTTGCATGGCAGGGCAGCGACTTCGGCGCAAAGGTCGGCCGACAGGAAATCGTGCTCGACAACCAACGCTGGGTCGGCAACGTGGCTTGGCGCCAGTTCGAGCAAACCTTCGATGCCGTCGCCTTGCAATGGAAGCCAGTTGCGGATTGGACCCTGCGCTACGACTGGCTCGACCGCGTGAATCGCGTGGCAGGACCGGATGCGCTCAATCCCCTGGCTCGCAAGCGCCTGCTCAATACCCACCTGTTCAATGCCGCGGGGGTGCACGGCAACCAACAGGTGTCGGGTTACGCGTATCTGCACAAGGACAAGGATGTCGCTACCGCCTCCACTGCGACCTATGGCGCGCGTTGGGTTGGCAAGCCCTCGCCCGACGGTGGGTTCGGCTGGGCGCTCGAAGGCGCGCGTCAGTACGACTACGCCAACAATCCGCAGAACTTCAGCCATAGTTACTGGTTGATGGAGCCGTCATGGACGCAGTGGGGTGTTACCGGCAAGCTCGCCTGGGAACATCTCGGCGGCGATGGTCATACCGCCTTGCAGACGCCATTGGCCACCCTGCATGCCTTCAACGGCTGGGACGACCAGTTCACCGTGACGCCGGTGAACGGCCTCGAAGACTACTATGTGTCCCTCAACGGCAATCTCGGCAAGCAGGGTTGGGCGAGCAAGCTCGGCTGGGTCGTGGCCTACCACGACTATCACGCCGACAAGGGCAGCACCCATTACGGCGACGAATGGAACGCATCGCTCTCGTTCCCGCTTGTGCCAGGCTTGACCGGACTGGTGAAGGTGGCCAGTTATCGTGCGGACCACTACGCACGCGATGACACCAAGGTCTGGCTGCAGCTGGAATGGCAAGGCAAGCAGCCACTGTGATGACTCGATAGTCACTGCGCCAGGACGACCACATCGGTGCGCTGACTCAGGTCAGCGCATCGATGCACCACATTCGATGAAATGGCCGCATGACTACCTCAACTCATACGTGCCTCTGTCGAGATTCAGGCAAGCCGTCTGCTGTGACATCGCTCGATCTTCGTTCCCTGCAGCCACCGGAACCCATGCAGCAGGCATTGGCGGCTGCCGAATGGTTGTCAGAAGGCGACGTGCTGGAGGTACTGACCCCGCTGATGCCCATGCCGTTGTTGTCCGCTCTGGCTGAGCGCGGGTTCCAGGCACAAGCGACGACGCTTCCCGAAGGCGGTGCCAAAGTGATCATTCGTTGTCTTGCGCGCGGAGCTTCGGTCAATCATGGCCCGGCTGGCGCTTGACCAGGCGCCGGTAGTCTCGCTTCCTCGTCGGTTTCTGTACTCCATGCCGATCTGGGGTGTGTTGGCGGGTTTGCTGCTGTTGATCGACGGCGACAGCCTGCTGAGGTCACGTTGGCATCCCGGCACATTGGCCTTGGTGCATACCTTCACCCTGGGTGTGCTTGGCAATGCGATGTTCGGCAGCCTGCTGCAGTTCCTGCCTGCCGCCGCCGGTGTTCCGCTCCGCGTGGGCCGGCTGGGCACCTTGATGCACATCGCATTGAACGCAGGCGTGCTGTTGCTGGTGGGTGGCTTCTATTTCGGGTCGACCGTGTTGCTGACGCTTGCAGGGTTGCTGTTGCCGCTGGCTTTTCTTGTCCTGGTCGGCATGACCTTTCCCGCCGTGTGCCGAGCGGCGGGCCAGCGGTTGCTGCGTGCGGGTATCGGCGGCTCTCTCCTATTCGGATTGATTGCAGCTCTGCTTGGCGGCGCCTTGGCGTTGTGTGGCGGCGGTCGGTTGGCGTTGGTGGCGCCGCCCTGGGTGGATGTCCACGCCTCGCTCGGTGTGCTTGGCTGGGTGATATTGCTGCTGGCCAGCGTAGGGCGCGTGGTCATGCCCATGTTCCAGGGAACCGGCACGACCTCGGCGAAGTGGCACGCGGTTTGGCTCGGCTGCCTCGTCGTGCTGTTGACGCTTGCGTCGATGTGGCGGTTGAGGGGCACCGGTGAGATGGGTTTGCGAGTGATGCTGGCATTCTCCGGCTTGTCGTTCGCGCTCACGGTGGCATGGCTGCAGAGGCGCACGTCGGCCGCGCGTCGCGGTCCGCTGTGGTGGAGCTGGAGAGCCGGTACCCTCGCGCTGATTGCCTCGGCCGTGGCAGTGCTCTGGCAAAGCCGCGAGCCATTGCTTGCCGCTGCGCTCGCACTGGGTATCGCGTTGCCCTTGCTGGTGGTCGGCATGGCGCTGGAAATCGTGGCCTTCCTCGGTTGGATCGAGCTGCACCGGCGTATCGGTCGGGGTGTGCAACTGCCTGGTGTGCAGCGGTTGATGCCGGCACGCGAACGTGGCGCGGCAATCATGGTTCTTGCGAGCGCTGGCGCGGCCGTCGTGCTGGCAACCGTACATCCGGATGCCTGGCTCGCCCGAGCGGCCGGGTTGCTTCAGTGCATGGCTTGGGGAGGCGTGGCCACCGTCTTCCTTGGTACGCGCCGGCGTGTACATCGGTTCTTGCGTGATCAAGTGAAGTCGGGATGTGAACATGCCTAAAGGAACGCTCGTCTATGCCTGCTCGGGATGCTCGAGCGCGGCCCAAATGGCCAATCACTTCGCGTTGCGCCTCGATCGTGAGGGCGTGGCGGAAATGTCCTGCATCGCCGGCGTGGGCGGTGGCGTGCCCGGGCTGGTGCGCACGGCGCAAAGCGGGCGTCGGATACTCGCGCTCGATGGATGCGAGATGCGTTGCGTCGCCGCCTGCCTGGCAAGAGCCGGCGTGATCGCCGATACGCACCTTGTACTGTCCGACCATGGCGTGAAGAAACGCCAACATGCGGACTTCGAGCCGGATGAGGCGAGGCGCGTGTACGTCGACGCCGTGTTGCCCGCCGTGCACGCACTGGCCGCTGTCGACGAGGAGCAACGCCATGTTGTCACTTCCGCATGAACGCTGGTTCCTGGATCGTGTGCGCGGCGCCATCGACGGTGTCGATGACGGACTGATCCTGCTTCTGGCGGCGCGGCGGCGTCTTGTGCGCATCGTGGCATGGTTGAAGATGCGCACTGGCACGACGGGGCGCGATCCCCGTCGTGAGCAACGCGTGCATGCGCGTGCGCAGACGCTTGCTTCCCGCGTGGGTGTGCCAGATACCACAGCGCGCACATTGGTCGACCTCGCCATTGACGACGCCTGCATGCAGCAAGGCATCGTTGATGACGTTCATTGTCTTGATATTGGTCAGGGCAGGGTGAGGATGAGCGGGTCGATGATCCCCCGCATGCCGATCTCCCTTGCTCCCTCCACGCTGGCGCCGCACGTGCTGCGCTGGATGCCGCCGCCGCGTCGCGTGGCACCGCTGGTTCGCGCCATCCCCCGCCGATGGCAGGATGCCCTGCTGGAAAAGGCGATGAGCCGCGTGCTGGCCGTGCCGCTCCGCGATGGTTCACTCGATTTCATGCAGGGGCGTCGCCTCGGCATCGAAGTCAGCGATCTCGGTCTTCGTTGGGTGCTGACCTGGGCGGACGGATACCTGCGCGTGATCACCGATGAACCCGAAGCCAGCGTGCGCGGCAGTGCTACGGATCTGCTCCTGCTGGCGGGTCGACTGGAAGACGCCGATACGCTGTTCTTCCAACGCGCGCTCGTCCTCACCGGCGATACCGAGCTTGGACTGACGGCGCGCAATCTGCTTGAGCGACTGCCCTGGGAAGACGTCCCGCTAGGGCTGCGTGTCGCGCTTCATCGTGGTGCGGTCTTTGCCCGCATGGCGCGAGAAGCGCATCGCGAGCGATCTGACTGATCGTATTGACGCAACCCCGCCTTGCGTCGCGCCCCCTTGATCCGCGTCAGGGCCGGGTGGGAAGAGCTTCCGCAGACTCGCCATTCCCTCCTTTTGCGGACATGACATGACACGCGCCTCCTCGTTTGATCGCGAGCAGCTCCTCGCCTGCGCCCGCGGCGAACTGTTCGGCCCCGGCAATGCGCGCCTGCCATCGCCGCCCATGCTGATGTTCGACCGCATCACGCACGTGGACGAGCATGACGGCGCCTTCGGCAAAGGGTCGCTTCGGGCCGAGCTGGATATCAGCCCGAACCTTTGGTTCTTCGACTGTCACTTCGATGGCGATCCGGTGATGCCCGGCTGCCTGGGGCTGGATGCCTTGTGGCAGCTCAGCGGCTTCTTCCTGCCGTGGCTAGGGCTGCAAGGACGCGGACGCGCGCTTGGCGTCGGGCAAGTGAAGTTCACCGGGCAGGTGCTGCCCAGCGCCCAGCTGCTGAGTTACCAGGTGGATATCAGTCGCGTGATCAAGGGCCGCATGAACGTGGTGGTCGCCAACGGTACTGTCCACGTCGATGGACGCCAGATCTACGTGGCCACCGACATGCGCGTGGGCCTGTTCCAGTCGACGGAGGGTTTCTGATGCGCCGCGTCGTCGTTACCGGCATGGGCATCGTGTCCTGCCTTGGTCATGCTTCCGAGGCGGTGACGCAGGCGTTGCAGGACCTCAAGAGCGGCATCTGCGCGATGCCCGAGTACGCGGCCAAGGGGCTGCGCAGTCACGTCGCCGGCATGCCGAAGATCGACTTGGATACCCTGGTCGATCGCCGTCTGCGTCGCTTCATGGGTGACGCTGCGGCCTATGCGTACCTTGCCATGCGTTCGGCGATCGAGGACGCGGGCCTCGCGCTCGAGCAGATACGGCATCCGCGCATCGGAGTGATCGCCGGTTCGGGCGGCGGTTCGGCGCAATGGCAGATAGAGACGGCCGACCTGCTGCGAGAAAAAGGCGTGCGCCGTGTAGGTCCGTGCATGGTGCCGAAGACCATGTGTTCCACGGTGTCGGCTACCTTGGCGACGGCGTTTGGCATCCTGGGTCTGAGCTATTCGATCGCCGCGGCGTGCGCCACATCGGCACATTGCATCGGTGCAGCGGCCGACCTGATCCGTCACGGCGCGCAGGACATCGTCTTTGCCGGCGGCGGCGAAGAAGTGCATTGGGGCATGACCGCGCAGTTCGACGCGATGGGTGCACTGTCCTCCCAATACAACGCGACGCCCGAATCTGCCTCGAAGCCGTATGACGCTTCGCGCGATGGTTTTGTCATCGGTGGCGGTGGCGGCATGCTGGTGCTGGAAGACTACGAACACGCACGCAGGCGCGGAGCAACCATCCACGCGGAACTGGTCGGATATGGCGTGACCTCCGATGGCGCGGACATGGTGGCGCCTTCAGGTGAAGGTGCCGTCCGCTGCATGCGCCAGGCCATGGGCAGCTGCGAGGGGCCTATCGATTACCTCAATACGCATGGCACCGCCACGCCGCTAGGGGACATCGTCGAGCTCACGGCAGTGCGCGAAGCCTTCGGCCAGGACGTGCCGCCACTGTCGTCCACCAAGGCGCTGACGGGGCATGCACTCGGCGCGGCCAGCGTGCATGAGGCTATCTTCAGCTTGCTGATGCTCAAGGGCGGCTTCATGGCGGGCTCTGCCCACATCGATCAACTTGATGAGCGAGCGGAAGGTTTTCCGATACTGCGAGAGACACGCGATGCGGCCTTGCGCACCGTGATGTCCAACAGCTTCGGTTTCGGTGGTACCAATGCGAGCCTGGTGTTCGCGAAGGTTTGAGCGAAGCAAGTCGAAGAAGGAGCCCTGCGGGGCTCCTTCTTTTGCGGCATCAGTTGTATCGCGTGCATCCCTGGTGGAAGGAATCTACGGCGGGATCGACGCGTCACCTATTTGTTGGCTGCCGACACTCAAGGCAGATCGACGGGCCGCATACCCGCCGTGCCGTGCCAATAGCCATTGCGCGCACCGATGCGCGGAGGCGGCGTGATCGAGCGGCGCGCCAGGTCGAAGTGCGCCACGATCTCATCCATGCCTTCCGCTTGTGGATACAGGCGAAGCACGTCCACACCGAGTGCACGCAAGGTAGGCAGTTCGGGGCCCAGATCGGTGATTTCCTCGCCCTGGATCTGGATGCCATTGATGCGCAGGAACGGACGGCCCTCGCGCGTGGCCAGTGGGAGGCCATCGGGATAGTCGATGCAGCGGAAGCCGCATTGGTCCTTGGCCACATCCAACGCACGCGCCGTGAAGCAGCGCGCGGAATAGGACAGCGGCAGTCGGCCGAAACCGATGACTTCGACTTCAGGCACGTCACCGCCGTCTTCCAGCAACGCGCTGCGCAGTTCGTCGAGCAGCACGGCCCCTTGCTCGACACCCGGCACCCAGCGCCGCAATCCGTCCTCCATGAGCATGGCGAGCGCGCGGTGGTTGTACACGTTGAGCGTGGGACCCGCGACGAACGGCACGCCGCGCGCGCGGCACAACTGGACGGCGGAGAGATCATTCGCCTCGATCCAGCCCTGGCCCTGCTCGATGAGGCGTTGCAGCGCGCCCAGTTCTGACTCGGCTTCGATCAGCGCAAGCGACGACAGCACGACTTGCTTGCCGCTTTCCGCGAGCTCGTGGGCCAGCATGATCCAGTCCAGCGTGCGCAATTCACGGCGCTTGCTGCATATCGTCTCGCCCAGGTAGATGATGTCGACTGGCCACTTGGCGGCTTCACGATAGAACGCAAACGTACGTTCGCGTGGCCAGAAGTATTGCAGCGGGCCGAGACTGAGTTTCATGGCGTGCATCGCGTCAGTGCCAATGGCGGTGATAGGGGCCGAGCGTGGTCTGATGACCTTCCGCATGCCTGGAAAGCGCGGACTGCCATTCCGCGCGCGTCTGCCAGCGCTCGGGTGCGGCGCGATAGCGATCCAGCGCTTCGCGCCAGGTGCGTGTCACCGAGGCCACGTAGGCGACGCCACGCTGGCGGCCCTCGATCTTCAGTGCGACCACACCAGCGCTTGCCAGGCGCGGCAGCAATTCGAGCGTGTTGAGGCTGGTGGGCTCTTCGAGCGCATGGAAGGTCTCGTTGCCCACGGCATAGCGGCCCTTGCATACGGTGGGGTAGCCCGCGGGCTCGGAGGGGTCGAAGCGGTCGATCAGCACGCGATTGAGCCGGACGCTGCGTCCGCCATCGTCGTGCTCTTCCCAGCGCACGAAGCTCGCCGGCGAGCAGACGCCATGACGATTCGGCGAAGCGCCGGTGACATAGCTGGAGAGTTGGCAACGTCCCTCCACCATGATGCAGAGGCTGCCGAAGGCGAACACTTCCAGCGGCACGGGTGCCTGCTCGCACAGGCGTTCTACCTGCTGCACCGACAGCACGCGGGGCAGCACGGCGCGGCTGATGCCGAAGCGCTCGTACATGTAGCGAAGCGCGGGAGCAGTGGTGGCCGAGCCCTGTACCGACAGGTGCCGGGCGAGCTTGGCATGGTGTCGCGCGGCATAGTCGAGTACGGCCATCTCGGCGGCAATGATGGCGTCGCATCCTAGCGATGCCGCCTTGTCCACCGCCGCGTACCAGTGCGACACGCGCGCACTGTCCGGATAGGTGTTGAGCGCGAGGTAGACCTTGCGCTGGCGCGTCTGCGCATAGGCGATGCCTTGCCGCAGTTCCTCGTCGTTGAAGTTGAGGCCGGGAAAGGCCCGTGCGTTGGTCTGGTCGCGCAAGCCGACGTAGACCGCATCCGCGCCGGCATCCACCGCCGCTTTCAGGGCCGGCAGGTTGCCGGCGGGACAGACCAGTTGCATGCAGACCTCGACACCCAGAACGTCGGGCTGCATCCTGATTGTCGCGGGGTAGGGCGTCGCTGACATGCGTCAGGGGAGATGCCGATACCCGGACCTATGCTCGACTTCACTACGAAACAGGAGTCACCCGCATGTTCAAATCGCGAATGGCGCTGTTGCTGTGCAGCGCGCTGGCGCTTGCCGGTCCGGTATGCGCCTCCCCACAGCATGACCACGCGGCGCACGCCGCCTTCGACGGCAAGCAGGTGCCGGTGCCCTCACCGCGCTGGGTGGCCGACGAGCCGTTGCGCGACGGCATGGGGCGCATCCACCAGTCGCTCAATGAACTTCGTCACCACGAGATGGGCCATATGAGCGATGCGATGGCGCAGGATCGCGCCGGCCTGATCCTGGATGCCGGCGCCTACATCTTCGCCCACTGCAAACTCCAGCCTCAGCAGGATGCGGTGCTGCACAGCATGCTGGTGCCACTGCTGTCGGCGGCACAGAAGCTCAAGGACCAGCCGCAGGACGTGGCCGAAGTGGCCGCCATGCGCAAGGCGGTGGCCGCCTATACGCGTTACTTCGATGCCCCGGCCTGGACGGCGGATGCTCCCGCGGAACACGCGCACCACGAGTAGCAAGGTCACGGAGGACGGCGTGCGCCGTCCTCCGTTGCGACTCAGTACTTCACATCCAGTTTCAGCCAGAACGTGCGACCCGGTTCGTTCACCCGCACCGTGTTGACGTAACCCACCAGGCCCGCACTCGCCGCGTTGACGTGCTCGGCGTAGGTCTTGTCGAACAGGTTGTCGATGCCGGCGCTCAAGGTCGTTGCGCGGTCGATGCGATAGCCGCCATTGAGCGAGAACACGCCGAAGCCGGCGCTGGGCCCCAGGTCCTGCCCGACGATATTGCCTTCACCCACGGCGACGCGGTTTTGCGCAGCCGCTACGCGCCAGAGGCCACCGATCGACCACACGCCGGTGTCGTAGGTGAGGCCGAAGCGCGCTTCCAGCGGTGGCATCTGCGGCAAGGGACGATGCTCCGTGCGGTTCTCGCCCCACGTCCAGGCCAGGGTCGCATCGGCCTTCCATCGATCGGCGAGGCTGTAGACCAGGCCTGCCTCGGCACCCGCGATGCGCGCATCGATATTGCTGGCCTTGCTGGCGCTCGTGCCCGAACCGTAATCCATCAGGATGAAATCGTTGGCCACGCCCGCGTAACCGGAGACCCAGGCCTTGAGCTTGCTGTCGTGGTACTGCAGGCCGATATCGAGCTGGGTGGTCTTTTCCGGCTGGAGTTGCTCGAAGCTGGTGAGTGTCTTGTTGGCGTGGCCGCCGAACAGCTCCCAGTAATCAGGGAAGCGTTCCACGTGGCCGATGCCCACGTAGAAAGTGGCGGGCGTCGCCGCCAAGTCGCGTTCGTAGCGGATGAATCCCGAGGAAAGTGTCTGCGATCGGCTGGCGTCGACGGTATGGCCGATGGAGGCCATGCTGCCCATGTTGATCATGCCGCCCATGCCGGGCATCGAGGTGTTGTCGGGAAGGTCGTAACCGCGCGTCTGCGCACGATCGATGCGTGCGCCGGCGATCCATCGTTCGCGTTCGGCGAAGTTCCAGTTGAGCTCGCCGAACGCACCGAGCATGTCCATGCGCGCATCACGCACACGCGGCTGGGTGCGATAGTCCGGAAGCATGCCTCCCGCAGGGCCACCCATGCGGCTGGTGTGTACGCTGGAGGAACCGTCGATGCCTGCCTGCAGTTTCCAGGCTTCCGTCCAGTCGAACGTGACGACCACGCGACCGCCGACGGTCTTGCGATCCACGTCGCTGGCCATGGCCGTGGGCATCATGCTCGATGGATCGGGATGGCGCAGCGTGTAGTTGTCCATCACGTGGTCGGTGTAGTTGTAGTAGAGCTGGGCCTCGATATGGCTGAACACGGCGTCGGGCCGATCGTGCTCGATCTTCAGGCCCACGCTTTCGCGCAGGAACTGTGCGCCGTCCATGCCGCTGAACGCGTAGGCCGCCTGGCCATCGCCCTTGCCCGCGGAAAGCTCTACGCGCGTATTGTCGTCCGGCGTCCAGCCCACGGCGGCATCGGCATTCCAGCGGTCCCAGGAGGAGTGCACGCGGTTGCCGTCGCCGTCTTCGTAATCCTGGGCGTGCGTGTGGTTCGCACTGACGTTCATATAGACGTCCGGCGTACCGGCGCGCACATCGATCATCTGATCGTTGCGGCCTGCCGAGCCGCCGAGCAGGCTGCCCTCAAGCGACGCATCCGTCTTGGTGTAGCGCTTGAAGTCGCGCTCGAACAACACGGTGCCTGCGGAATTGCCCGGCCCATACAGAACGGTCTGTGGACCCTTGATCACCGTGACGCGGTCGTACAGTTGCGGCGAGATATAAGCCGTGGGCGGATCCATGCGCGACGGACAGCCGCCACCGATCTGCCCACCATCGACCAGCAGGTTAAGGCGCGAGCCGGCCATGCCGCGCAGCATCGGATCACCGTTGCTGCCGCCTTTGCGGATGGTCGAGAAGCCAGGAATGCTCTTGAGGAAATCCGCACCATCGCTGGCGGGTACGGGCTGGCGTGGCGCCTTGGGGTCGGTCACCACGGTTAGTGGGCTTTCCTGCATGGGAGCCGTGACCACGATCGCCGGAAAGGTCAGTACCCCATCCGTGGCCAACGAGGGTGATGCCGCGGTATACAAGGCAAGCGTGATCAGGCAGCAAAGCGGACGCGCCTTGATGGGCGCGTTCTGCCGAGGAAGATGTTCAAACATGGAGGTTTTCCGTTTTCGCAGGCAACAGGACGCCTGGCGGCCATGAGCCGCGAGAGCGACGCGATGGGTTTCAACGCTGCGGAAAAACGGGAGGGCCGCGTGGTGCGGCGGCCAGTACGGAAGGTTCCGCGCTCAGCGATGCACGGTAGGCAACGGGCAAGCCTGCCGGGGGCGGGTGGCCGGTTGCCGGCAATGAGGTCGCCAGCAGCACCGGGTGGTGGCTGAGCAGGCCGCAGTAGCCGCACTTCTCCATCGAGGATGGATGCGGTGCGAGAGGAGGCGCATGGTCGCGGGGACCATCGCAGTCCATCGCCATCGCGGGCGTGTCGGCGACGGCGACGGTTTGCGAGATCACCGGCGCCACGATGGCAAGCCACATGGCCGTGATGGCCAGCCAGGCTATCCAGCGTGGTGTTCGCGGGCGTATCACTCAAGTCCCTGTAGGGTGTCGCAACCTTGCGTAGCGAATGCATCATCCCATGCGCGCGATCACCGCATATGTGGCATGCCGTCGCGGCGTAGGGCGTTCGATGGCGGGTGTCTGATGGATGTCAGTGAGCGCAGGCGCCGCGTGGCACAGGATGGCGCATCGGCAATGAGGAGCCCACGCAATGATCGACTATATCCAAGCCTGGCAATGCATCGGTTGCGGCAAGATCGAGGCGCCCCAGCCCTGCATCGGCGTATGCCGGGACCGCAAGATCCTCATGGTGGGCAAGGACGATTACGAACGCGCACAAGGCGAGATTGATGCGTTGCGCGCCCAGCTGGCGAAGGCGCACGCAATGCTGCAGCGCTTCGGTTTGGCCAAGCCCCATGAGGGACAGTGGGAGCGTTCGTGGGTGGCCCTTCAGGAACAATTGCGCGAGGCACTGGCCGTGCTTGAAGTGCCCGAGGAAGCACCACCCACTGATGAGCGGCGCTAGATGACGACGTCCCGTGTCGACGTCGTGGTGCGCAGCGCCGACCACAGGGCATCGACGCGACGTTCCACGGCATCGTCGGGCACGATCGGTCGGCTCCACGTGCGCGTGCTCTCCGCCGGCCACTTGTTGGTGGCGTCGAGGCCGAGCTTCGAGCCGATGCCAGCCACGGGGCTGGCGAAGTCGAGATAGTCGATCGGCGTGTTCTCCACCAGCATCGCGTCGCGCGCGGGATCGACGCGCGTGGCGATGGCCCACAGCACTTGCGACCAGTCGCGCACGTCGATGTCCTCGTCCGTGACGATCACGAACTTGGTGTAGGTGAACTGTCGAAGGTACGACCACACGCCCATCATCACGCGCCTGGCGTGACCAGCGTACTGCTTGCGGATACTCACCACCGCAATGCGATACGAACAGGCCTCCGGCGGCAGGTAGAAATCGACGATCTCGGGAAATACCTTCTGCAGGATCGGTACGAACACGTCGTTCAATGCCATCGCCATCACCGACGGTTCGTCATGCGGCGCGCGACCCATGTAGCTGCCGTGGTAGATCGCATCGCGCCGCAGGTGCATGCGCTCGATGGTGAATACCGGGAAGTGATCCTGCGCGTTGTAATAGCCCGTGTGATCGCCGAAGGGGCCCTCCAGCGCGGTATCCCGCGGATGGATGAAGCCCTCCAGCAGGATCTCGGCACCGGCCGGTGCATCGAGATCGGTGAGCTTGCTATGCCATGTGCGGGTGCGCTGGCCGCGCAGCAGACCGGCAAATTCGTATTCGGAGAGCGTATCGGGCACCGGCGCCACCGCGGCCAGCATGGTCGCCGGGTCGGCACCGATGGCCACCAGTACCGGGAACGGCCGCTCGGGATGGACTGCCTGCCAATCCGCGAAATCAAGCGCGCCGCCGCGATGCGGCAGCCAACGCATGATGACGCGATTGGCGCCAATCACCTGCTGGCGATAGACCGCTACGTTCTGGCGCACCTGGCGCGTTCCGCGCGTAATGACCAGACCGAAAGTGATCAGCTTGCCTGCGTCGCCAGGCCAGCATTGCTGGATGGGCAGGCGCGAGAGGTCGATATCCGGGCCGCGCAGGGTTTCGTACTGGAAGGCGGCTTCGGTCGTGCGCCGTGGTGCCACGTGTGCGAGCTGCGCCAGTTCCGGCCAGGTGGCCAACGCCTGGCGCAGGCTGGATGGCCAGCGCGGCTCCTTGATCGAGGCCAGCAGGCGACCCAGTTCGCGCAGCGAGGCGAGCGGCCGTCCGGCGAGCGACAGCTCGATGCGGCGGCGATGCCCGAACAGATTGCCGAGCAGCGCATGACGCGCGTCGCATGGCTGCTCCATCAGCAGCGCGGGACCTTGCTCGCGCAGCGCCCGCAGGCTGAGCGCGGTGGATTCCAGGTGGGGATCGACGGGTGCGCTGACGCGCAGGAGTTGTCGTTCGCGTTCGAGCTGGTCGAGGAAGCTGCGGAGGTCGTGGTGACTCATGAGGGCGGTTCGGTCATGTCCGGAATCGATAGCGCGGCGCCTTCCAGCTCCGACAGGCGCCTATGAATGGCGCCGAGATGCGCGATCAGGGCGGCGCGCGCTTCGGCGGCATAAGGGTTTTCGCGCTGGATGGCGGCGAACAGATGGCCGGCGTCGCCGCGCACGGCTGCCAGCATGTTGGCGAGGCCGAGGAAGGAGGGTGGCGCCATCGACAGGTCCTCGCCGATGCCCATGTCCACCAGCGCCTTGGCGATGAAGAACGCCAACGCGTGGGTTTGGGCCATCGCGCGATCGTGGTTGGCGGCATCGCGTTCGATCACTTCGCAGCCGAGTGATTCGAGCAGCACTCGCGTACGGATGGCGGCGTCGGGATGCAGCGTGCTGGCGCAAAGCACCGTGCGCAAGGGACGTTCGTTGCGCGCCAGGCTGAGTGGCCCGAACAGCGGATGCGTGCCGGCGTGGGCAATGTTCACGCCCAGCAACTCGTCCATCAGGCGGCAGGGCTGCTGCTTCACGCTACCTACGTCGATGACCGTCTGCCCGTCGCGGAGCAGCGGCTTGAGTTCGTACAGCACGCCTTCCATCGCGGGGACGGGCACGGCCAGCACGATCCACTCCGCGCCATGCACGGCTTCCGCCATGGATGCACGTTGCCGTGCTGCGGGAACGGTGGCCTGCGGATCGAACACGACCACCGTGTGTCCCGCATCATGCAGAAGATCGGCGAACGCCTGGCCGAAGCGGCCGTAGCCGAGCAGGGCGATGGTCATGTGGCGGGCCTCGTGCGCTTGGACAAGGCCGCTACTATGCCGCGTCCGCACGCGTCAGCGCGTGTATCTGGGAACCCAGGAATTCGAAGTAGCGCTCGATGTAGTTGCTGCCGTTCTGCGCATCGAGCAGGTAGGGATTCATCAGGGTGTGGCGCAGGATCATCAGTCGGTCCGACTCCTGTCCCAGCGCCAGGGTGCTGGCGTCGAGACCAAGCGCGGCGAGAATGCGCGCCGTATCGAACGCACCCAGCCGCTCGGGTTGCAGGCTGGTCATCGATCCGAAGAACTCTTTCATCTGCAGCGGGCGTGACGGGTCGCAGCGGAGGGTGCCGTACAGTTGCTGCACAAAGGCATTAGCGTGCGCCACGCCTGTGTTACCCCATGGATTGATGGCGAGGCAGACCAGATTGCTGTCCGGCTCGAACGGCACCATGACATGGGCACGCCCGATCATGTCGGCGGCGAACTTTTGCGCGGCGGCGTAGAACGCTTCGGCGGCGTGGATGGTCGCGCCCGTGAGGCGCCCGAAATGCGCGTGCTCCAGCGGCATGACCTGGTGCGCGACATACGCTGCTGCCGCTGAAGCGCCAGGTTTGGAACCTTCCGGGATGAACTGGCCCAGGCTGCGGTAGCGTGTCATGTAATCGGTGGGCGCATGGCCGTTGAACACGTAGTCGGCCTGTTCCGTGAGGAGGGCCATGGCGCGATGGTCGCGACACACGAAGGCGCCGGTGCCGTAGGGTAGGTAGCCGAGCTTGTGCGGATCGACGGTGACCGAATCCGTACCGCCAAGGGCGGCAAAGGCTTCGTGTACGTTGCGGGAAGGGAACTGCACGAAGTCGGCAGCGACTTCGCCGCGGGCGCGTAGCGAACCATCGGCGTTGCGAAACAGCGTGGCGAGATAGCCACCCCAGGCAGCATCGACATGCACGGCGAAATCGATACCCTGCTTGCGCGACTGTTCCCGGGCGGCCAGCACGTCGTGGATTGGATCAATGGTGCCGTATTCGGTGCTGCCAAGCACGGCCACGCACATCAACACGGGTTGTCGCGCCTGCGCACATTGATCGAGTGCGACATGAAGCGCATCGGCGTCCAGACGCATGCCCTTGGTCGGCAGCAACCTGAGCTGGTCGCGCCCCAGACCCAGCAGCTTCAGCCCTTTGCTCCAGGAGTAATGCGCGGTGATCGGTGCCATCACGAGTGGTGGCTGCAACTGCGGATGCGTCGCGAAGAACGCAGGCAGGCCCCGTTGCTCGACGCGCTCGGCCTCGACGCGTGCCTGCCATTCCCGCGCCACGTCCGCGCATTGCGATCCGAGCCAGCTTTGCCATGTTTCCAACAACGCGATGGCCTCATCCTGGCGCAGGTTGAACGCGTGCCAATCGTCATCGGGAAGACTGATATCCGGCACGCGCGCCGCGCGCAGCGCCACGGGAAACGACTTCAACGCGAGCGCGAGCCGGAGCGCCTGGTAGTTCGCCAGCGTGCCGCCCGACGTGAGATGGCCAAAGGCACATTCAGGACGTGAAGAATCGCTGGGGTACCCGAGCATGCGCGCCAGCTGCAGGCCGACTTTCACCTCCAGCTCCACCGTGACCGGTGCCGCGTCTTCGCATACGTTGTTGGGGTTGTAGGGCAGGGTGAGCATGTGCGCGGCCAGCCCTGGCAGCAGCAGGTCGGATGCCATGTGCCCGATATAGCGCGGGCTATGGAAGGGCACCGATTTCTTAAGCGACGCGGAGAGCAGATGCAACTCGCGCCGCATGCGCGCCTCGAATGCCAGGTAATCAGGATGATGAGCTGCGGCGGTGGCAATGGCCGGCGGGTCTTCGGGGTGGAAATTGCGACGCCAGTAAACGTGGTCGCGCAGGAACTCCACCATCAGCTTTTCCAGCAGGGTGTCATTCTCGCCGTAAGGCCCGAGAAAGCAGGCGTCCAGCACGTGATCGTGTGAGAAGGTCATGGGTCAGGCAAACCAGAGATAGAGCCAACCCAGCGGATGGTGGGCCCGGGCGATGCCGATGATGGTGATATAGGTCAGCATGGCGGCTACATAACTGAAGCGGCGCACGGCAGATGAACCGCAACGGCGCATGGCCAGTACACCTAATGCGACGTACGCCGCGACCAGCAGCAGTTTGGTGGTCAGCCAGCCGTTGGCGAACGTGCCAGGCGGCAGGATGGTGAGCAGCATCATCGCAGCGGTGAGTAGCGTGGTGTCGATGGCGTAGCTGAGCCATCGCAAGGGTGGCGCGTAAGCGAGGCTTTCCCGGCCGGCCTGCACCAACAAGCCACGCAGCGCGAACAGCGAGCCACTGGCGGCGATGCATGCGATGTGCACCCCTTTGATCTGTGCGCACCACTCAAGCATGGTCTTTGGATATTGAATGCCGCGAAAGCAAAGAGGCGATGAGATCAGCCGATCGACGCCCGGGTTTCCATGGACTGGAGAGCATCTTCAGCGCTCGGAACGCATCCGCCTGGTGGACGTCGCGGATATGGTCTCGATGGCCGGGGCCGCTGGCGATGACGCGAGTCAAGCGAGCTTGAACAGGGTGATGTCGTGACGCCGCGCGTCGTTTGGCCATCCAAATCCATGCGTCGACGGGTCCCTTCGCGGCATGTCTTGGCCCCCTTCAGGGTGTTTCGGAGGCCGGTGGTGGCTGCACGCCTGCATTGCGTCGAGGCAATCCGGGCATGTGTGGTATCCCTTTCTTCTGCTGCTGCACCTTTCCTGCACCATCGCGTTTTTCGGGCCGTCGTGTTCGAGGTCGTGATCCTGGACTCGCTCCAGCGCACCTTCGATCGGGCCACGATGGAACGCGTCGAAGCGGCGGTGATGGAACGCGTCCCGCCGCGTGATGCCGTGGGTCGTAGGAATGCTTTATGCGAGCGGCATCGCGATGTTCACCGTGCGCTGCGCCGGGCTGAACTGCCTGCAGACCCATTGAGGGTGGCTGCTGTTGGCCAAGGTGACCCTTGCACTGGCGGTACTGGTAGTTTTTGTCCGTGCGGTGAGGACGAGGGGCGGTGGGTCGACCCTTGCGGCTTCCGGAATACCCGCCATCTCGTGCTGGTGCTCATGGCGGGCATCGTCTTTCTGGCCAAGGCCATGTTCTACTTGTAGGCCCTGTCCAACGAGGTATCCCCATGTCCCAGGTAACGCTCAAGGGCCAGCCGGTCCAGGTCGACGGTCATTTTCCCGCCAAGGGCGAACACGCACCGGCGTTCTCGCTGGTCGGCAAGGATCTTGCCGACGTGGCGCTGGCCAGCTTTGCCGGCAAGCGCAAGGTGCTCAACATCTTTCCGAGCATCGACACGCCCACCTGCGCCACCTCGGTGCGCCGCTTCAACGAGAAGGCCAGCCAGCTCGAGAACGCTGTCGTGCTCTGCATTTCCGCCGACCTGCCGTTCGCGCAAGCGCGCTTCTGTGGCGCGGAAGGCTTGAGCAACGTGGTGACGCTGTCCACGCTGCGCGGCCACGACTTCCTCAAGAACTATGGCGTGGCGATCGCCTCGGGCCCGTTGGCGGGCCTGGCCGCGCGTGCCGTCGTGGTGCTCGATGCCAATGACCAGGTCGTCCACAGCGAGATGGTGTCGGAGATCGCCCACGAGCCGGACTACGACTCGGCGTTGGCTGCGCTGGGCTAAGTTCGGCAACACATCCACAAAAAAAGGCCGGACACGTTCCGGCCTTTTTTGTGCCGGGTCCTCCGGCATAAAAAAGCAGCCAGCCGAAGGTGGCTGCTTCCCCGGCCCACCGGGACTCATGCTTGCTATTTGCCCAGCGCCAGCGTTCCCTTCATCAGGGCGGCATGGCCCGGGAAGGTGCAGAAGTAGGCGTAGGTTTCGCCGGCCTTGAGCTTGGCGACCGGCACGGTCACGGTGTCGGATTCGCCGCCGCCCACCAGCTTGGTGTGCGCAATGACGCGAGCGTCATCAGCCTTGACATAGTTCTGGTCGGCACCTGCCTTCATGCCGTCGGCGATGATGCCGGCCTCGTCAGTCGAATGGCCCAGTACCCAGTTATGGCCCATCGAGGCCTTGGGCAGCTTGCCCGTGTGCTTGAGCGTGACGGTGAACTGCTTGCAGGTCTTGGGCACTTCGATGCTCTTCTGGTTGAACTGCATCGCATCGTTGCCCTCGATGGTGGTGCTGCAGTCGGCCGCCCACAGCGGTGCAGCGAACAGGCCGAGCAGAGCGAGGGCAAAGGTCTTGCGAATCATGGGGACATCTCCGTCATTAAAGTCAGAAAAGGCGCGACGATAATGATTCGCGATTGATCCGCCCGGCGTTGATCTGCATCAGATCGATGCGTGTACCGCCCGCATAGCGACATTGCACCGCATGCGTTTGCGGAAACAAAAAAAGGGCCGGATGAACCGGCCCTTTTTCCTGTTGCCTACTGCGGGACTTATTTGGCCGCCATCAGCGCGACGGTCATGTCGAGCATGCGGTTGGAGAAGCCCCACTCGTTGTCGTACCACGACAGTACCTTCACCAGCGTGCCTTCCATGACGCGGGTCTGGGTCGCGTCGTAGGTGGAGGAGGCCGGGTTGTGGTTGAAGTCGATCGACACCAGCGGCTGGGTATTGACGGCCAGGATGCCCTTGAGCGGGCCATTGGCGGCTTCGCTGATGACCTGGTCGATCTCTTCCTTGGTGGTCGGACGGGCGGCGTCGAAGGTGAGGTCGACGACCGACACGTTGATGGTCGGCACGCGCATGGCGAAGCCGTCCAGCTTGCCGTTGAGTTCCGGCAGCACCAGGCCCACCGCGGCGGCGGCGCCGGTCTTGGTCGGGATCTGGCTCATCGTGGCCGAACGGGCGCGGCGCAGGTCGGAGTGGTAGACGTCCGTCAGCACCTGGTCGTTGGTGTAGGCGTGGATGGTCGTCATCAGGCCGCGCTGGATGCCGATCTTCTCATGCAGCACCTTGGCTAGCGGAGCCAGGCAGTTGGTGGTGCACGAGGCGTTGGAGATCACTTCCAGCTTGGAGGTGAGCTTGTCGGTGTTGACGCCGATGACGAAGGTGCCGTCCACGTCCTTGTCGCCAGGCGCGGAGATGATCACCTTCTTGGCGCCGGCGGCGATGTGCGCGCTGGCCTTGGCCTTGGAGGTGAACAGGCCGGTGCACTCGAGCACCACGTCCACGCCCAGGGCGCCCCAGGGCAGCTTGGACGGGTCGCGCTCGGCGCATACCTTGATGCGGTCGCCGTTGACGATCAGATCGCCGCCGTCCACCGACACGGTACCCGGGAACTTGCCGTGCGCGGTGTCGTACTGGGTCAGGTGCGCGTTGGTCTCGGCGTTGCCGAGGTCGTTGATCGCAACGATCTGGATCTCGTTGGTGCGACCGGCTTCGTACAGTGCGCGCAGAATGTTGCGGCCGATGCGACCGTAACCGTTGATGGCGACCTTGATGGCCATGTGACAGCGTCCTCCGGAGTGAGGTGACGGAATTGGCGGCTGTGGGACCGCCGTAAAACCGTCATTTTAGCTTGAACGGGCTCTCCGGCCCATCCACCGCCCTGCGGCATGGCTGGGGCTGTTCAGCGGACGCCGGAAGCGCTTGAATCGACTTTTCTTTCGGGCGCACGCGCCCCAGCAGGAGATTGGCATGAGCGAGACGGGACAGACTTTCGGCATCACCCTGGAGCAGGTCGAGAACTTCGAATTCCGGGTGCGCTTCGACGACACGGCGATCCCGGATCTGATCGTGGACGAGGGGGCGCCCCTGGGCGGCGATGCCGGGCCCAATCCCTCGCGCCTGCTTGCCGTCGCCGTGGCCAACTGCCTCGCCGCGAGCCTGTTGTTTGCCCTGCGCAAGTACAAGAACACGCCGGGCAAGATGGGCGCGAAGGCCCGGCTGACCCTGGAGCGCAACGAGCATGGCCGTCTGCGCATCGCGCATATCGGCGTGGACCTGCAACTCGCGGAGAAGGCCGAGGTGCTCGACTACCTTGATCGCGTGCTGGCGCAGTTCGAGGACTTCTGCATCGTGACCCAGAGTGTCCGTCAGGGCATCAAGGTGGATGTCAGCGTCCTGGACGGGGAAGGCAACCGATTGTCGGTGCCGGGCGAAAGCTGAGAACCGGCCGGCGCGGAGCTGTCATGGGGCTGTGGCAGACTTTCTGTTTTCCCTGACACATTCGAACGTATCCATGTCCTTTCCGCGCCTTACTGCCGCCCTTGCACTCGCCTGTGTCGTCCTGACGCCCGCCGCACACGCCTGGGGCCAGCTTGGCCACAGCATCGTGGCCGATCTTGCCCAGCGCCATCTGAGCCCTACGGCGGAAGTCGAGGTGGAGCGACTGCTGGCACCCGAAAACACCAAGTCGCTGGCGGATATCGCCAGCTGGCCGGACGAGATCCGCAACGATCCCGGCAAGGACGCGCTGTGGAAGCAGACGCGTGCCCTGCACTACGTCGACTTCACCCACGGCGACTGCAACTACACGCCGCCGCGTGATTGCGAGGGCGGCCAGTGCGTGGTCGCCGGCATCGACCACTACGTGCAGATCCTCGCCGACAAATCGCAGCCCGACGCCACGCGCCTGGAGGCCTTGAAGTTCGTGGTCCACTTCATTGGCGACGAACACCAGCCGCTGCATGGCGGCTCGCGCGATGACAAGGGCGGCAACGCCTACCAGGTCCAGTTCCAGGACAAGGGCACCAACCTGCACAGCGTGTGGGACTCGGGCCTGCTCAAGACGCGCGGCCTCGACTACAAGGCCTACGCCGACGAACTGGAATCGCGCGGCACGGTGACCTTGCCCAAGCCCATCGCCCCGTTCGACAACGCCTACGCCCAATGGGCGGAAGAGTCCTGCCAGATCTCGCGCGACATCTATCCCGACAGTCACAAGCTCAACCAGACCTATGTGGACAAGGAACTGCCCGTGGCGGAACTGCGTCTGCGCGAAGCGGGACGTCGGCTGGCGGAAGTGTTGAACCTCGCGCTGGCGCGGTGACGCTTGTTCGTCTTCGCGCTCCCATGGGCCCGCCAATGCGCGGGCCTTTTTTTGATCAAAACTTCAGCAGTTCCGGAAAGAATTGCTGCGATGCAAAATCATTCGTGCGGATGCTTCGCGCACACGCAAGCGGGCCCGGGCGCTCCTGCCGGCACGCCGATGCCGTGGCTTCAGAGTGGCCTCGCATTTTGCGTGCCATGACACCAGTATTTAGCCATCCGAATGCCAGTGAAGCAGACCAGTGTCGTGAGCTGGGTGCATTCTTGGCTGTCTTTGCGTAATACCACTGGTCGCGGCTGGTCCGCATGCCACAAGCAGTCCACTTGCATACCGTGGGTGGCAAGAAAAAAGCCTGTGCAAACCCTCTGGCAGATCGATCCAATTCTGCTAGCGTTGAATGATGACTACTGAATCTACGCTGCGTCGCACAAAGATTGTTGCCACCCTCGGTCCCGCGACCGACGCGCCTGGCATGCTCGAAAAAATCATCGCCGAAGGCGTCGATGTGGTTCGTCTGAACCTCTCGCACGGCCAGCCCGACGACCACCGCGCGCGCGCCGTCGCCGTGCGCGATGCCGCCGCCAAGCTCGGTCGCGAGGTCGGTGTGCTGGCGGACCTTCAGGGCCCCAAGATCCGCGTCGAGCGGTTTGCGCATGGTCCGGTGGAGCTTCGTGTGGGCGATAGCTTCGTGCTGGATTGCAGCCCCGGTGCGCCGCTCGGCGACGCCACCCGCGTCGGCGTGAGCTACTACGACTTGCCGAAGGACGTGTCCGCGGGCGACGTGCTGTTGCTGGACGATGGCCTGGTCGCGCTGACCGTCGAATCCGTCGTGGGTGCGGAAATCCGCTGCCGCGTGCTGATCGGCGGCAAGCTGTCCGACCGCAAGGGCCTCAACCGCCAGGGTGGTGGCCTTTCCGTGTCCGCGCTGTCGGACAAGGACAAGGCCGACATCAAGCTCGCCGCCGAGATCGGCTGCGACTTCCTCGCCGTCTCTTTCGTGCGTTCGGCCGCCGACATGAACGAAGCGCGCCGCCTGCTGGAAGAAGCCGGCGGCAAGGCGTCGCTGGTGGCGAAGATCGAACGTGCCGATGCGATTCCCGTGCTGGGCGAGATCATCGACGCGTCCGACGTGGTGATGGTCGCCCGCGGCGACCTGGGCGTGGAAATCGGCGATGCCGAGTTGCCGGGCCTGCAGAAGAAGATCATCCGCGAGTCGGTGCAGCGCAATCGCGCCGTGATCACCGCCACGCAGATGCTGCAGTCGATGGTGCGCTCGCCGATCCCGACCCGCGCCGAAGTGATGGACGTGGCCAACGCCGTGATCGACGGCACCGACGCCGTGATGCTGTCCGAGGAATCGGCAGCGGGCGCGCATCCGGACAAGGCCGTGGCCGCGCTGCGTCGCATCTGCCTTGGCGCCGAACGCCAGTTCGAGCCGAAGGAAGATCCGGCCACGCAGGGTCATCATCTGGATCGCACCGACCAGGCCATCGCGCTGGCTGCGATGGTGCTGGCCAGCCAGCTCGGTGTGCGAGCGATCGTGGCGTTGACCGAGTCCGGTGCCACCGCGCAGTGGCTGTCGCGCTATCGCAGCGCGGTGCCGATCTACGCGCTGTCGCCGTTCGACGACGCGCGCCGCCGCATGTCGATCCTGCGCGACGTACAGGCCGTGAAGTTCACCCACATCTCGCAGACCCCGGCCGGCTCCGCACGCGACGCGGTGCGCCAGCTGTTCGCCGAGGGCAAGCTGACCGAAGGCGATCGCGTGGTGCTCACGCACGGCGACCACATCGGCCAGGGTGGCGGCACCAACACGCTCAAGTTGCTGTCGGTGGGTGCCGAGGGCGTGGTGGAGTGTTTGCGCGACCTGTAAGCATGGCATCGACGTCGGCCTGTCTGCCTTGGGGCTAGAATCCAGGCCGACGTCCCAACCCATCCATGCGCAGGAGGTTTTCCATGAACATGAAGTCGCGTCGCCGTGTCCAGGCGATTTCGCTGGCCCTTGCCATGGGCATGGCCGCACCGTTGCTTGCCCAATCGCAGGCGCGCATGGTCGCCCCGGATCGCATCCAGTCGTACTGGATCATGCTCAACACGAAGGTGGATGCCGACGTTCCCAACAGCGGCTCCAACATGGACAAGCCCGGTTGCGTGGCGGTGACCTACATGATCGGTTCTGACGGGATTCCGCAGAACGTCAATGTGGCCAAGGTCGTGCCGCAGAGCGATCTCGGCGCGGTGGCCAAGAGCGTGGCGGGCAACTTCCGTTATGGGCCGTCGCTGAGCAACAAGACGCACGAGCCGGTCAATACGTACTTCATCGTGCCGTTCAACCTGCCGGCGGATGCTGCGCAGCGGCAATCCATCGTCAACGCGTGCAAGCTGCCGGGCTACGACCAGGCCTGAGTCTTGCCGCCATGGCCGTTCAGGGGCGCTCAGGGCCCCCCATGGCCAGATGCCATATACTTGCGGGCCTTTAAGCCTAGCCGCCCCTTCCAGGGCGGCTTCCACCTTGTGCGGCCCACACCGCCTAAGTACCGGAGTTGTCATGAGCATCGAAGATCTCGAAAGCGTTGCCCTCGCTATGGTTGCGCCCGGCAAGGGCATCATCGCCATCGACGAGTCGACCAACACCATCAAGAAGCGTTTCGAGGCCGTCGGCATCGACAACACCGAAGAGAATCGTCGTGCTTACCGCGAGCTGCTGCTCACCACGCCGGGCCTCAACGAGCACATCTCCGGCGCCATCCTGTATGACGAAACCATCCGCCAGTCGACCAAGGACGGCGTGCCGTTCACGACGCTGATGAAGAAGAACGGCATCATCCCGGGCATCAAGGTCGACAAGGGCCCGGTGCCGCTGGCCGGCTTCCCGGGCGACGTGGTGACCGAAGGCCTCGACGGCCTGCGCGAGCGCCTGCAGGAATACGTGAAGCTGGGCGCCCAGTTCGCCAAGTGGCGCGCCGTGATCAACATCTCCGAAGACAACCCGTCCTCGACCGCCATCGAGGCGAACTGCCATGCGCTGGCCCGCTACGCCGCGCTGTGCCAGGAAGCCGGCTTGGTGCCGATGGTCGAGCCGGAAGTGATCATGGACGGCGATCACAGCATCGAAGTCAGCTACGAAGTGCACGAAGCCGTGCTGCGCAGCCTGTTCAATGCGCTGTACGAGCAGAACGTGATGCTGGAAGGCACCATCCTGAAGGTCAGCATGGTCATCCCGGGCAAGGATGCGGACGAGCAGGCCGAGGTCGAGGAAGTCGCCGAAGCCACCGTGCGCGTGCTCAAGACCACCGTGCCGGCCACGCTGCCGGGCATCGTGTTCCTCTCGGGCGGCCAGACCGACGAGCAGTCCACCGCTCACCTCAATGCGATGAACCGCATGGGCCCGCACCCGTGGCCGCTGTCGTTCTCCTACGGCCGCGCCATGCAGCAGGCCGCGCTGAAGCTGTGGGCCAAGGACATGAAGGCCAACTACGCCGATGCGCAGAAGACCGTCTACGCCCGCGCGAAGGACAACGGCCTCGCCGCGCTGGGTCAGTGGAGCGGCAAGTAAGCCGATAAAGCCCCTCTCCCCGCGGGAGAGGGGTGGGGGTGAGGGTGCGGTCTTGCCGCCACCTTGGCGATTGCGCTCCGCCCGTACCCTCATCCACCTGCGGCACCTTCTCCCGGAGGGAGAAGGGTTGAGCTGATCGGCGTTGCGCTTCCCTTGTAGCAAAGAAAAACGGGCACCTCGCGGCGCCCGTTTTTTGTTGCCCTGTTCCAAGACCGATCAGAAGCGGTATTCCGCACTGACGGTGTACAGGTTGGTCGGCAGGTGGATGTTCTTGTCGCTGTCGCTGGCCTGGTAGTAGTCGTAGTTCAGGCCCACGCTCCACTGCGGGGTGATGTTGTAGCCCACGCCTGCACCGGCGTAGTAGTTGGTGCTGTTGAAGCGCACCGACTGCGGGTTGAACTTGTCGTTGGTCAGGCCTTCACCCTTGGCGAAGAAGGCACCGCCACGTACTTCGCCGTACCACTTCGGGCTGAAGCTGTAGCGCAGGTCCAGACCGGCCGTAGCACCCTGCAGCTTCGACTTGGCGTCGCCGCCGTAGTTCTGCGTGTACAGGCCACGCGCATCGGCACGGCCCAGGTAGACGTAGCCTGCTTCGACGCCGAGCGACAACTCGGGGTTGAGCGCGAAACGGTAACCACCCTTCACGCCACCGGCGAAATCGCCGTTGTCATAAGGGCCCTTCTTGATCTGACCATAGCCGGCGTTGGCGCCGACGTACCAGCCCTGCTGGGCGTTCTGACCGGCGTCCTGTGCAAAGGCGGCCGGAACAGCCACCAGACCGGCGGCGGCGAAAGCAAGGGCAAGCATGGTGTTCTTCATGGGGGTACTCCTCTTCGTCTTATTGGGCCAGTCCGCGGCGCCGGGGGTTCGGTCGTTCGCGGCTGGGCACCTCGTGCCGACGGTGCTGACCCTTAGATAGGGCGCCCCTGAGGAGTTTCAATACTGGTTAGTACATAATTAAGAGGGCATTAAGGTTGAGGCCGCTTCCAGGCGACCCCCACATAAAAAACGGGCGCCCAAGGGGCGCCCGCGTGTTTTTCGCAACAGGTTGATCAGAAGCGATATTCAGCCGTAACCGAGGCGGTGTCGGTAGACAGGTCCACGCCCTGCTTCTTGGCGTCAAAGTAGTCGTAGCTTACGCCAAGGCTGAAGTGCTGGTTGAAGTCGTAGCCCACACCGGCGCCGCCGTACCAGCTGACGTCATCGAGGTGATGACGGTTGATCGAGTTGTTGTCGTAGCCATGGCCCTTCCAGCCATAGATGCCGGCGCGGCCGCTGACGTACAGGCCGTCCCACACGTTGATCTTGCCGTTCACGCCGGCGGTCCAGCCGCGAAGGTCGTTCTTCTCGTTGGTCTGGTTGACGGGCTGGCTGTTGAAGATGTTCTTCAGCTTGTAATTGCCCTGGTCGTTGTAGCCGACCTCAACGCCCAGACCCATGTCCTGGCCCACTTTCCAGCGGTAGCCGCCGTTGATGCCGTAGGTGGTCGGATGGTCGTTATAGGGGCCGTTGGCGACATGACCCTCGCCCACGCTGCCGTTGATGAACCAGTTGCCGCTGCCCACCGGCTGGTAGGGCTGGTAGTTGCCGTTGGCGGCCGTGCTGGTGGACGAGCTGGTGTCCTGGGCGAACGCGGGAGCGGCGATGAAGCCGGTCGTAGCAATGGCAATGGCGAGTAGCGTCTTCTTCATGGGAGTACTCCATATGATCTTTTTAGGATCGATCCCTGAAAGATCTGCGGGCCGGGGGAAAGGCTGATCGCAGTCACACCCGATCCGTGGGTGCCAGGGGATTAGAGCCATGGGAGCCTGAAGGGTTTCCGTATCCCTTACCCAAAAATTAAGGACAAATTAAGGTCTTGGGCGTGGGACAGGGGCCTGGCAATCGGCGACAATGGGCGTTTTTAGCCGCCATCGCCCCCGGAGAACCCTCTCAATGACCACCCGCCGCGAACTCGCCAATGCCGTGCGCGCCCTCGCCATGGACGCCGTGCAACAGGCCAACTCCGGCCACCCAGGCATGCCCATGGGCATGGCGGACATCGCCGAGGTGCTCTGGAACGACTTCCTCCAGCACAACCCGACCAACCCCAAGTGGTTCAACCGCGACCGTTTCGTGCTCTCCAACGGCCACGGCTCGATGCTCCAATACGCGCTGCTGCACCTGACCGGCTACGACCTGCCGATGGACCAGCTCAAGCGCTTCCGCCAGCTGCACTCCAAGACCGCCGGCCATCCGGAGGCCAGCGAAACCCCAGGCGTGGAAACCACTACCGGCCCCTTGGGCCAGGGTCTCGCCAATGCGGTGGGCTTCGCGCTGGCGGAAAAGGTGCTGGCCGACCACTTCAACCGTCCGGGCCATGAGATCGTCAACCACCACACTTATGTGTTCCTGGGCGACGGCTGCCTGATGGAAGGCATCTCGCACGAAGTCGCTTCGCTGGCTGGCACCTGGAAGCTGGGCAAGCTGGTCGCGGTGTATGACGACAACGGCATCTCCATCGACGGCGAGGTGCACGGCTGGTTCACCGACAACACGCCGGAGCGTTTCGAGGCCTATGGCTGGAACGTGATCCGCGGCGTCGACGGCCACAACCCCGACGCCATCAAGCAGGCGATCACCGCTGCCACGTCGCAGAGCGAGAAGCCGACCCTGATCTGCGCCCGCACGATCATCGGCTTCGGTTCGCCGAACAAGCAGGGCAAGGAAGAGAGCCACGGCGCGGCGCTGGGCAAGGACGAAGTCGCCAAGACGCGCGACGCGCTGGACTGGCGTTACGGCCCGTTCGAGATTCCGGCCGAGATCTACGCCGGCTGGGACCACAAGAAGGCGGGCGCCGCGCGCGAGCAGGCCTGGCACGACGCGGTGGCCAAGTACTCCGCAGCGTTCCCGGAACTCGCTGCCGAGTTCAATCGCCGTGTCTCCGGTGAGCTGCCGTCTGACTGGGCCGAGAAGTCGCAGGCCTTCGTCGACAAGCTGCAGGCGGACGGCGTGGACGTGGCCTCGCGCAAGGCTTCGCAGATGAGCATCGAAGCGTTCGCGCCGCTGCTGCCGGAACTGATCGGCGGTTCGGCCGACCTTGCCGGTTCCAACCTCACCAAGTGGAAGGGCAGCGTCGACGCCGGCAACGGCCATGACGCCAAGGGCAACTACGTGTACTACGGTGTGCGCGAGTTCGGCATGAGCGCGATCGCCAACGGCCTGGCGCTGCACGGCGGCTTCATCCCGTACGACGCCACCTTCCTGGTGTTCTCCGACTACGCCCGCAACGCAGTGCGCATGAGCGCGCTGATCCCGGCGCACGCCATCCACGTCTACACCCACGACTCGATCGGCCTGGGCGAGGACGGCCCGACCCACCAGCCGGTGGAGCACCTTGCCTCGCTGCGCTACATCCCGAACAACCAGGTATGGCGTCCGTGCGATGCGGTGGAATCGGCGATGTCCTGGAAGCTCGCCATCGAGCGCAAGGGCAACCCGGCGTGCCTGGTGTTCTCGCGCCAGAACCTCAAGCCGCAGCAGCGCAGCGCGCAGCAGGTGGCCGACATCGCGCGTGGCGCCTACGTGCTGTCCGATCCGCAGGACACCAAGTTCAAGGCCATCCTGATCGCCACCGGTTCGGAAGTGGAACTGGCGATGGAGGCGGCCCGCACGCTGGCACAGCAGAACGTGCCGGTGCGCGTGGTGTCGATGCCGTGCACGGAAGTGTTCGACGCCCAGCCGCTCGAATACCGCGAAGCCATCCTGCCGGGCTGGTGCCGCGCGCGCGTGGCGGTGGAAGCGGCCACGTCCGACTTCTGGCGCAAGTACGTGGGCCTGGACGGCGACGTGATCGGCATGACCACCTTCGGCGCCTCCGCGCCGGCGCCGCAGCTGTTCGAGCACTTCGGTTTCACTGTGGCCCACGTGGTGGATGCAGTGAAGCGCGTGATTGGCTGATGGCTCTGAACCCTCTCCCCTTCGGGGAGAGGGTAGGGTGAGGGGCGGGTGCTCGCCTCAGGCCCACAAAAACGCCGCGATCATCGCGGCGTTTTTTTTCGAGCTTTTATGTGGGAGCGCACCCTGTGCGCGACAAGCCTACCGAGTGCAGACACCGAGGCTCTGCGGTCGCGCACAGGGTGCGCTCCCACAAGACAGCGGCCCGCTACGCGGCTAACAACTCCGCCAGGTGATCCGGATCGCGGGCCAACGCATGCGCCCCGGCCTTCTCCAACTCCTCACGGCTGCCAAAACCCCACAGCACACCGAGGCCACGCACGCGATTGGCCACCGCGCCATCGATATCGAAATGACGATCGCCAATCATCGCCGTCTCTTCCGGCTTCGCACCGAAATCCTCGAGCGCGGCCCTGATCATCGTCGCTTTCTCGCTATGCGCGCTCGACGGGTCTGGGCCATATAGACGGCTGAAGGCCTTGCCAAACGGCAGGTGCTCGATGATCGGCCACGCATGCCGCTCCGGTTTGCTGGTGACTACGGCGAGCATGTGGCCAGCGGCCTGCAGGCGTTCGATCATCGTGTCGATGCCGGGATACACCGTGTGCTCCTGCCAACCGATGGCGTGGAAGCGTTCGTGGTAGTAATCCACAGCGAGTTCGATGCGGTCGTGATCATGATCCAGCAGCGGCGCAAAGCTGTGGCGCAGCGGCGGGCCGATCCAATGACGCATTTCGGCAGGGTGTTCCACGCCCAGCTGCGTCAGCGCATGGCGGACGCAGCCCAGGATGCCGATTTCCGAATCGATCAGCGTGCCGTCAAGGTCGAACAGACAGAGCATTACTTGCCTGCGCGTGCCTTGAGGGCCGCCACGGCCGGGAGTTCCTTGCCTTCGAGGAATTCGAGGAAGGCGCCACCGCCGGTGGAGATGTAGGACACGTCATCGGCGATGCCGTACTTGTCCACGGCCGCCAGCGTGTCGCCACCACCGGCGATGGAGAAAGCCGGCGACGCGGCGACCGCGCGGGCCAGCGTCTCGGTGCCATGGCCGAAGGCGTCGAACTCGAACACGCCGACCGGGCCGTTCCATACCACGGTGCCGGCCTTGGCGATCATCTCGGCGTAGCGGCGGGCTGTCTCGGGGCCGATGTCGAGGATCATCTCGCCATCCTTCACCTGGTCGACCGGCTTCACCGTGGACGGGGCGTGCGCGGAGAATTCCGGCGCCACCACCACGTCGACTGGAATCGGCACGTCGGCATTGCGGCGCTTGGCGTCGGCGATGACCTTCTTGGCAGCCGGGAGGAGGTCCGGCTCGTACAGCGAATTGCCGACCGAATAACCCATCGCGGCGATGAAGGTGTTCGCGATACCACCGCCGACAATCAGCTGGTCGACCTTGCCGATCAGGTTTTCCAGCAGCGTGAGCTTGGTGGACACCTTGGAGCCCGCAACGATGGCCAGCAGCGGATGCGCCGGATGCTCCAGCGCCTTGCCCAGCGCGTCCAGCTCGGCTGAGAGCAGTGGACCGGCGGCGGCGATCGGGGCGAACTTGATCACGCCATGGGTGGAGGCCTGCGCACGGTGCGCGGTACCAAAGGCGTCCATCACGAAGATGTCGCACAGCGCCGCGTACTTCTTCGACAGCGCCTCGTCGTCCTTGCCTTCGCCGACGTTCATGCGGCAGTTCTCCAGAACCACCACTTCACCGTCGGCCACCTCGACGCCGCCGAGATAGTCGGCAATCAGGCGCACCGGCTGGCCCAGTTTGTCGCTGAGCCACTTGGCGACCGGCGCCAGCGAAGACTCGGCGTCGAACTGGCCTTCCTTCGGACGGCCCAGGTGCGACAGCACCATCACCTTGGCGCCGGCGTCGCGGGCGGCCTTGACGGTGGGCAGGGCGGCGTCCAGGCGCTGGGTGGAAGTGATGTGGCCGTTCTCGATCGGCACGTTCAGGTCTTCGCGGATCAGCACGCGCTTGCCGCGCAGATCAAGATCGCTCATGCGGGTAACGGACACGGCGGAACTCCCTTGGCTTGGATTCGTATGGGCGCCGGCAGGCGCGAATCGCGTATTCTCCCGCCCGCTCCCCGGCTATGCAAACCACGCGGCAGGTATCCTAGGCGGCGGGTATTTCCCTTCGAGGACACAGGCATGGGCCAGGATCGGGTGTTGTATGGCTATTGGCGCTCCAGCGCGGCGTATCGGGTGCGCATTGCGCTGAACCTGAAAGGTCTCGCGTACGAGTCGCACGCCGTGCACCTGGTCAACAATGGCGGGGAACAGCACGCGCCCGACTACCAGGCGCTCAATCCTCAGGAGCTGGTGCCTTGCCTCGTCGATGAAGGGCGGGTGCTTACCCAGTCCATGGCTATCGTCGAGTATCTCGATGAAACGCATCCCACGCCGCCTTTGCTGCCTACGGACCCCGCCGGGCGTGCCCGCGTGCGGGCGTTGGCGCAGGTGGTTGGTTGCGACGTGCATCCGCTGGGCAACCTGCGGGTGCTGCAGTACCTCGCGAACGGCATGGGTCTGGATGAGTCCGCCAAGGGCATGTGGTCGCGTCACTGGATTGGCGAAGGACTGCGTGCGCTGGAAGCGATGTTGTCCGGCCACGTGGCGACGGGGCGCTTCTGCCACGGCGATGCGCCGACACTGGCCGACATCTGCCTGGTGCCCCAGCTCTACAACGCCATTCGCTGGAAATTGTCGTTGGACGATTACCCGACCATCCAGCGCATCTACGACGCCTGTGAGTCGTTGGAAGCCTTTCAACGCGCAGCACCCGAAGCGCAACCCGACGCGCCGGCGACGTAAGCCGCATGGCAAGCGTCTGCGCAAACCTCTGGCGCTGGCAGCGCGGAAGGCAGGGCAGCGGTTACGACAAGCTGCTGCTCGCCGGCACGCTGTGGCCGTTGCCATGCGACTGTTACCTGCTGCGATTCCCGACGGGTGCCTCGGTGCCACCGCATACCGACCGCGTGTCGCTAGGCAGGCACTACCGGCTGAACATCATCCTGCGTGCGCCTCGCCGGGGAGGCGAGTTCGTCTGCGCGCGTCCCATCCATGCCGGACGACGCATCAAGCTGTTCCGGCCGGATGTGGAAGAGCACAGCGTCACGATGATCCAAGAAGGCACCCGCTGGGTGCTGAGCATCGGCTGGGTACTGGGCGTGCGGGGCGCTGCGACGCGCCCCGCGGCCTGAGGCTCAGAAGCCGAGTCCGTAGGGATCGTTGCCGACCAGCTCGGCGCTTTCCGAATTGCCGCTTTCGGACAGGCGGATCTTGAGTGCCAGGCCGTCGCGCGAGTCGGCCTTGTTGAGCGCCTCGTCGAGCTCGATGCGGCCTTCCTTGTACAGGCGATACAGCGACTGGTCGAAGGTCTGCATGCCTTCCTGCAGGCTGCGGTCCATCGCTTCCTTCACGTCGTGCACCTGGCCGCGGCGGATCATGTCGCGGATCAGCGGCGTGTTGAGCAGCACTTCCACTGCCGGCAGGCGGCGACCGTCCTTGCCGATCACCAGGCGCTGGCTGATCACCGCGCGCAGGTTGAGCGCGAGGTTCATCAATACGTTCTTGTGCGCCGATTCCGGGAAGAAGTTGAGGATGCGCTCCAGCGTCTGGTCGGCGTTGTTCGAGTGCAGCGTCGCCAGGCAGAGGTGACCGGTTTCGGAGAACGCGATGGCCGCTTCCATGGTGTCGGTGTCGCGGATCTCGCCGATCATGATCACGTCCGGCGCCTCGCGCATCGCGTTTCGCAGGGCTTCGTGATAGCTGTGCGTGTCCAGGCCGACTTCGCGCTGGTTCACGATCGACTTCTTGTGGCGATGCAGGTATTCGATCGGGTCCTCGATGGTGAGGATGTGACCCGAAGAGTTCTGGTTGCGATGGTCGATCATCGCGGCCAGCGTGGTCGACTTGCCCGAACCCGTGGCGCCCACGACCAGGATCAACCCGCGCGGCTCCATGATGAGTTCGCGGAAAATGGTGGGCAGCTGCAGCTGGTCGATGCTGGGGATTTCGCTCTTGATCGCGCGGATCACCATGCCCACTTCGCCGCGCTGCTTGAACACGTTGATGCGGAAACGGCCGGCTTCCTTCACCGCCAGCGCCATGTTCAATTCCAGGTCGCGCTCGAACTGCGGTACCTGGCCTTCGTCCATCAGCGAATAGGCGATCTTCTTGACCATGCCGCTCGGCAGACCGGTATTGCCCAGCGGGTAAAGCTTGCCCTCGACCTTGATGTTCACAGGGGCGCCCGTCGTCAGGAACATATCCGACGCGCCCTTGTCAACCATTAGCTTGAGGAAGTAACCGATGTCCACTCGAATCCCCTAATTTCGTGCGCATTGCTAAAGTCGATTATGCCCGCCCACAATACGCTGCGACACTCCGAGAGGACTGAGTGATGGTGCACATCTTTTCCCCGCTGTCTGGGCGCCCGAAAAGCGTCCGTACGGCGGTTTCGACCCTGACGTTGGCCATGACGCTGGCGCTTTCCGGCTGCGCGAGCGTGCCGCCACCGGACGGGGCCATGAATCAGGCGCAGGTCCAACTGCAGGCGGCACGCGATGCCGACGCGGCCGATTACGCGCCGGTCGACCTGGGCTTCGCCCAGAACAAGTTCCAGCAGGCCCAGAACGCCATGGCCAGCCGCAAGTACGACGACGCGGCCACCCTGGCGGACGAAGCCCGCGCGGACGCCGAACTGGCGCGTGCCAAGGCGCGCCTGGCCGCCGCCCGGGCGCAGATCCAGAGCAAGACCACGGCCAATCGCCAGCTGCGCGAGCAGATCGAGCAATCGCTTTCCGATCAGCAACAGCAGGACCAGTCGCAGAATGCCGGCCTGCCGGCGCAGCAGCAGACGCAGGACATGCCGGCGCCGCCGAGCTCCTCGCTGACCGAACCCATGCCGGAGGGCCAGGGCTTCCAGACGCTGCCGCAAAACCCCCAGCCAGTGCCCCCGGTGAATCGTGACGACCAGGGAGGTCACCTATGAAATCCTTGACGCTCCGACTTTCCGCCGTGCTCCTGGCGCTGGCCGCCACCGGCGTGGCCCAGGCCGCCAAGGAAGACATGGACGTTGCCCGCCTGACCAACAGCCTGGATCAGCTGTCCGGCGATCCCAGCCTCGGGTCCTACGCCCAGGCCGAGCAGGCGCGTGCCCGTGATGCCGTGAACCAGCTGGCCCAGGCCCGCTCGCGCGACCGCGCCCACGCCCTTTACCTGGCCGAGCGTCGCGTGGATCTCGCCCGGGCGACGGCGCAGCTGCAGGATGCACAGCAGCAGATCAATCGCCTCGACCGTGAGCACGACCAGATCCAGCTCGACGGCAGCCGGCGTGAAGCCGAGCAGGCCCGTCGCGAGCTGGAGCGCCAACGCCTGCAGTACCAGATGGCCCAGGAGGAGTCGGCCCGCCAGCTCGCCGCCGGCGCGGAAGCGACCGCCCAGGCCCAGGCCCAGGCCGACCAGGCCAAGAAGCTGGCGGCGGCCCAGGCCCGCGTGGCCAATGCCGCCAAGAAACAGGCCGATTTGGCCGCTCAGGCCGCCAAGCTGATGCGCTCGCAGATGCAGCAGGGCGACAGCGGTTCCTCGGACAACAAGAACCAGGGCAAATAAGCCAGGGTGTTGCACCGGGCGCTGTAGAAGGCCGGACGGGTATCACCCGCCGGCCTTTTCTTTTCCGGCATGAAACACGCCCTGGTGCGAGCGGGCGGTGAGCTTCGTTCAAGAATCGGCAAGCGGGCGTTGGGTTCCCGCAAAAGACTGTTCTGGCAGCTTTTTTTTCGGAGCAGGCTGCGTCATCCGGTGCCGAATATCACGCTTGCATGACCTCTTGGCCGGGAGTAGGGTCAAGTTCCCAGGGGGCATCTTCGCGCCCTGGGTCACCGACCTGAATCATGCACTCATCCTTCCCCTCCAAACGTTCTCCATGGACCGGTCAAACGGCATGGATCGCGGGTGTGTGCGTGGATTCCTCGTCAGCGGGCGCCACTCCCAGGTGCCTGCCGTTCTCTCCAGAGGAGGTTGCATCATGTTTGAAAACCAGCAGCGTGATGATGTCGAAGCTTTGATGAAGGCCGACGCGGAGTTCCGTCGGCTGTACCAGCACCATCGGGAGCTCGACAGCAAGGTGCACGACGCCGAAATCGGCGTTCTTCCCATCGACGACATGACGTTGTCGGGCATGAAGAAGGAGAAGCTCCACGCCAAGGAGCGACTCCAGCGCATGTGGGATACCCGAGCGCACCGCATCAACTGAACCTGCGAGGGTTTCGCATGAAAGCGGCCCCGGAAGCCTCCCGCAAGGGAACGGTTTCCGGGGCCGCAGTGTTTCCGGGGAAAGTTGGGGGTCATGGTGGCTCGGTTATGATCGGCCCCCTGTCGGCCGCCCTGTGGCAGTCGACCCTTCATCCAAGGAGCTTCCATGACGGTCCACCAGAGTGTCCTCGAACTGATCGGACGTACCCCGATGGTACGCGCGCAGCGCCTGGACGTCGGACCGTGTGAGCTCTTCCTCAAGCTGGAAAGCGCCAACCCCGGCGGCTCGGTGAAGGACCGCATCGGCCTGTCGATGATCGAGGGCGCCGAGAGGGCAGGGAAGATTCGCCCGGGCGACACGCTGGTGGAGGGCACCGCCGGCAATACCGGACTCGGCCTTGCGCTCGTCGCGCAGCAGAAGGGCTATCGCCTCATCCTGGTGGTTCCCGACAAGATGAGCCGCGAAAAGATCTTCAACCTCAAGGCCATGGGCGCCGAGGTCGTGCTCACGCGCTCTGACGTGGCGAAGGGACATCCTGAGTACTACCAGGACATGGCCGAGCGCATTGCGCGCGAAACGCCGGGCGCGTACTTCATCAACCAGTTCGGCAATCCGGACAATCCGGCGGCGCATATCGCCACGACCGGCCCGGAAATCCTTGAGCAATTGGACGGCCGTGTCGACGCCATCGTCGTGGGCTGTGGCTCGTCCGGCACGCTGAGCGGCTTGTCCAAGTTCTTTGCTGAGCGTTCGCCAAATACGGAGTTCATCCTGGCCGATCCGGTCGGCTCCATTCTCGCTCAGTACATCAACGAGGGGACACTCTCGACCAAGTCGGCCAGCTGGATGGTGGAAGGCATCGGCGAAGATTTCCTTCCCACCATCAGCGACTTCACCCGCGTGAAGAAGGCCTATGCGATTCCCGACAAGGAGAGCTTCCTGGTGGCGCGAGAGCTGTTGGCGAAAGAGGGCATCCTCGGTGGTTCGTCCACCGGCACGCTGCTGGCCGCCGCACTGCGCTACTGCCGCGAGCAGACCACGCCCAAGCGCGTGGTGACGCTGGTGTGCGATACGGGCAACAAGTACTTGTCGAAGATGTACAACGACTACTGGATGCTCGACAACGGCTTCCTCGAGCGTGAGCAACACGGCGACCTGCGTGACCTGCTGCTGCGCCCCTTCGCGCAGCGCGACACCGTCGTGGTCGGCCCGAACGAACTGCTCATGACGGCCTATACGCGCATGAAGCTCTACGACGTGTCGCAGCTGCCGGTGATGGACGGCAACCGACTGGTCGGCATCCTCGACGAGTCGGACGTGCTGATGCATGTGCATGCGGATGAGGCGAAGTTCCGCGATGCCGTGTCCACGGCCATGATCACCAACCTGCAGATGCTGGACGTGCGCTCCCCGATCGAGTCGCTGCTGCCGGTATTCGACCGCGGCCACGTGGCCATCGTAGTCGATGGCGACCAGTTCCTTGGCCTCATCACCCGTATCGATCTGCTGAACTACCTACGACGCAAGGTGCATTGATCGACGGCGACGGGTGCGCCCACGATGGCGTATCGCATCGTCGGTTTGTCACCATGAAAGTTTGTTGAAATCGCGCGCGTCCAAAGTCGCTGCCTGCGATGGGATATCGCGCCCTTTCTAAGGAGTCATTGCATATGTGTGGAATCGTTGCCGCCGCCGCCCAACGTGACGTGGCGCCGCTGCTTATCGTGGGACTCAAGGCGCTGGAATACCGTGGCTATGACTCCGCCGGACTGGCCGTGCTCGACCGCGGGGAAATCCACCGCGTACGCGCCAAGGGCAAGGTGCGCGAGATGGAGTCGCTCTATCTGGCCGACCCGTTCCCCGGTAGCACCGGCATCGCGCATACGCGCTGGGCAACGCACGGCGTGCCGAACGAAGCGAACGCGCATCCGCACATGGCCGGCAGCGTGGCCCTGGTCCACAACGGCATCATCGAAAACTACGCGACCCTGCGCGCCGACCTGCAGGCGCGCGGCCACGTCTTCACCTCGGAAACCGACACCGAGGTGATGGCGGCGCTGATCAACGAGCATGTGGAGGCCGGTCTCGGCTTGCGCGAAGCCGTGCTTGCGACGGTACGCGAGCTGGAAGGCGCCTATGCGATCGCCGTGATCAGCAGCAAGGAGCCCGGTCGCGTGGTCGGGGCTCGCCATGGTGCGCCGCTGCTCGTGGGCGTGGGCATTGGCGAGCACTTCCTCGGATCGGATGCGCAAGCGCTCATCCAGGTCACCAACAAGATCATCTATCTCGATGAGGACGACGTCGCTGACATTACGCGCGACAGCGTGGCGATCTACACGCTCGACGGTGAGCGCGTCGAGCGCGCGGTGAACGAAAGCGAGCTTTCCGCGGACGCCGTGGAACGCGGCGAGTTCCGCCACTACATGCAGAAGGAAATCTTCGAGCAGCCCAACGCCGTGGCGGCAACGCTCGAAGCGCGCATCGGGCCGCACGGCGTGTTGCCGGCGATCTTCGGCGTGGATGGCGACGACATGCTTTCCAAGGTGCGCGGCGTGCACATCATCGCCTGTGGCACCAGCTATCACGCCGGCCTCGTGGCCAAGTACTGGCTCGAGGAACACGCACGTTTGCCGGTGAGCGTGGAAGTCGCGAGCGAGTACCGCTATCGCGAAGCCGTCGTGCCCGATGGCACGCTGTTTGTCGCCATCTCCCAGTCCGGCGAAACGGCGGACACCCTGGCCGCTATGCGCGAATCACGCCGTCGCGGTTACCTGGGCACGCTGGCCATCTGCAACGTGCCCGAGTCTTCCGTGGTGCGCGAAGCCGACCTCAAGCTGATGACGCGCGCCGGTCCGGAAATCGGCGTGGCCTCCACCAAGGCCTTCACCACCCAGCTCGCCGCACTGGCGCTGTTTACGTTGCACCTGGCGCAGCAGCGCGGCCTCGATCGCGCACGCTATATCGACCTGTGCACCCAACTGCAGCATATGCCGCGCGCCATCGAGAACGCGCTCAAGCTTGAGCCCCAGGTCATCGAACTGGCCGAGCACCTCATCCATCGCCAGCATGCGTTGTTCCTTGGTCGCGGCGTGCAGTACCCGGTGGCGCTGGAAGGTTCACTCAAGCTCAAGGAAATCTCCTACATCCACGCCGAGGCCTATCCCGCCGGTGAACTCAAGCACGGCCCGCTGGCGCTGGTCGACGAGAACATGCCCGTCATCGCCGTGGCGCCCAACGGCCCGCTGCTCGACAAGCTGAAGTCCAACCTCCAGGAAGTGCGTGCCCGCGGTGGTGAACTGCTGGTCTTTGCCGACGGCGAAGCCAGCCTCGAAGGCAACGGCACCCGCGGCGTCACCCTGCGCATCAACGGCGGCGGCGACTTCATCGCTCCCGCAGTCTTCACCATCCCCCTCCAGCTGCTGGCCTACCACGTCGCCGTACTGCGCGGCACCGACGTTGACCAGCCGCGTAATCTGGCGAAGTCGGTGACGGTGGAATAAGCGTTCGAGGTGATGGCCCGGCATGGTGTGACCTAATAGAAATCCCAACTGCGTAATAGAGATTCCAACTCGACTACCAGTTTGGGTAGGTCCCCAAGAATAGAAATTCCAACAGCATGTACCCCGCGAGGCGTAAAGCACCTCTCTTGACCCGGGTAGTGGCTACTGTGGGGCGAGGCTGGGGGGCTGAGTATATGGCCCCCTGTTTCTGGTCCGGCGTTGCCTTGAGCAGCATTTGCAAGAATTTGGGATTGAAGCAGTTCGCGCCACCAAATGCTGTATCAGCCCCTTTCTGGCGAATCGCGCTCGAAATGGACAGGCCCGACGCCGCTTTAATCGGCCCTGGTCTCAAGGCTAAATCTGGGTGCTCACGACCGCTTGATTCTCGTCGCCGGTGAAACGCTCGTCCGCGAGCGCTCCGCTATTACCGGCTCCCAATGGGTGCGGCAGTTTCCAGAGCCTTCCCACCCTCTACGCCCCTCAATTGGAGAGGGCGGGATTACTGGCCAATCTGTAAGATTTGTCGCTTCAGGAAATAAGAGCTGACGTCTTCCCATGGCCATCAAGAAATCCGAGCTTTACTCCTCCCTTTGGGCCTCCTGCGACCTGCTGCGCGGTGGGATGGATGCCAGCCAGTACAAGGACTATGTGCTGGTTCTGCTGTTCATCAAGTACGTCAGCGACAAGTACGCCGGGCAGCCCTACGCGCCCATCACCATCCCCGAAGGGGCTAGCTTCGCGGACATGGTGGCGCTGAAAGGCAAATCGGATATCGGCGACCAGATCAACAAAAAGATCACTGGCCCGCTGGCGGCGGCCAACCGGCTGTCCGACATGCCGGACTTCAACAAGACTGAGTTGCTGGGTTCAGGCAAGGAGATGGTGGATCGCCTGACCGACCTAATTGCCGTGTTCGAGAAACCGGAGTTGGATTTCTCCAGCAACCGGGCGGAAGGCGACGACATTCTGGGCGACGCCTACGAATACCTGATGCGCCACTTCGCCAGTGAAAGTGGAAAGAGCAAAGGTCAGTTCTACACCCCCGCCGAAGTCAGTCGCATCATGGCCCAGATCATTGGGATCGGCGACGGGCATGCCAATAACAACACCACGGTGTACGACCCGACCTGCGGCTCCGGCTCCTTGTTGCTGAAAGTGGGTGATGTGGCCAACACCAGAGTCACCCTGTACGGACAGGAAAAGGATGCAGCCACCAGCGGCTTGGCGCGCATGAACATGATCCTGCACGACAATCCCACGGCGTTGATTGTCCAGGGCAATACGTTGGCCGACCCCAAGTTCAAGGAAGGCGAAACGCTCAAGACCTTCGACTTCGTGGTGGCCAATCCGCCGTTCTCCGACAAGCGCTGGATCACGGGCCTCGATCCGGCTAATGATCCCTACGGGCGCTTCGATACCTTTGGCATCCCGCCTGGGAAGCAAGGCGATTACGCCTACCTGCTGCACATCGTCCGTAGCCTGAAAAGCACCGGCAAGGGCGCATGCATTCTCCCCCATGGCGTGTTGTTTCGCGGGAATGCCGAGGCAGAGATTCGTAGAAACCTGGTTCGCCACGGCTACATTAAAGGAATCATTGGGCTGCCGGCCAACTTGTTCTACGGCACCGGCATCCCGGCCTGCATCATCGTCATCGACAAAGAAAACGCCCAAGCACGCAAGGGCATCTTCATGGTCGATGCCAGCGGTGGCTTTACAAAGGATGGTCCCAAAAACCGCCTGCGCGAGCAGGATATCCACCGCATCGTCGATGTATTCAACCGCCAGGACGGAAGCCACCCGCGCTATGCGCGCATGGTGAGCATTGCAGAGATAGAAAAGAACGACTTTAACCTCAACCTGCCGCGCTACATCGACAGCTCTCAGGCGGAAGACCTGCAAGACATCGAAGGCCACCTAAAGGGCGGGATCCCGATCGCGGACGTGCATGCCCTCGGCGCTTATTGGGCTGTCTGTCCACAGCTGGAAACGGCCTTGTTCAAGCCCAATCGCCCGGGTTACGTTGATCTGGCCGTGTACAAGGCCGCTATCAAGGCCAGCATCTACCAGCACCCGCAGTTCGCTGGCTTCATCAAGGACATGGGTACGCATTTCGATGCCTGGAAAGTGCCGGCGGCGGAGAAGCTGAAGGCGCTGAAACCGGGCTTCCACCCCAAGCAGTTGATCGTGGAATTGGCCGATGGCCTGTTGAAGCACTACGAAGACAAGCCGCTGATCGACGCCTACGACGTGTACCAGCACTTGATGGACTACTGGGCTGAGTCTATGCAGGACGATGCCTATCTGTTGGCGACCGACGGTTGGGTGGCCAAAACCTATCGAGTAATCGAAAAAGACAAGAAGGGT
Source organism: Dyella jiangningensis (assembly GCA_000632805.1). GTDB lineage: Bacteria > Pseudomonadota > Gammaproteobacteria > Xanthomonadales > Rhodanobacteraceae > Dyella > Dyella jiangningensis. Next base: position 5,230,995 of record CP007444.1, read on the forward strand.
AAGGAAAAGGACAAGGGCTGGACTTGCGACCTGCTGCCCAAGCCGTTGATCGTCGCCCGATACTTTGCCCTCGAGCAGAAGGCCATTGATGAAGCCGGTGCTGCTCAGGAAGCCGCCAGCAGTACGCTGACAGAGCTGGAAGAAGAGCACGGCGGTGAAGATGCCGTGTTCGCCGGCTTCGACAAGATCAACGCAGCAGCTGTGAAGGATCGCATCAAGGAAATCGGCAAGGACAAGGACGCGGCAGAGGAGCTGGCAGTACTTAAGCAATGGTTAACCGTTGCCGAGGGCCAAGCGACCTTGAAGAAACAACTAAAAGCGTTGGAAGCGGACCTGGATGCCAAGGTGCTGGCGCAGTACCCCAAGCTAACTGAGGGCGAGATTAAGTCATTGCTAGTGGACGACAAGTGGCTGGCGCGGCTGGAGGCCGATGTGCAGAGCGAAATGGAGCGTGTATCGCAAACCCTCACCAGCCGCGTGCGCGAGCTCGCGAGGCGTTATGAAGCGCCGCTTCCGGTGTTGATGGACGATTTGGCCGCGCTGTCGGCGAAGGTAGACGAACACTTGCGCTCGATGGGGGGGGCATGGAACTGAGATCGGGGTACAAGAAGACCGACGCGGGCGTCATACCGGAGGATTGGGAGACTGAGAGCATCTTGGGCATTACACGCCAGATCATGGACTTCCGTGGACGTACACCTAAGAAGCTTGGTATGGAATGGGGTGGCGGTGAAATTCCAGCGTTGTCCGCAAAAAATGTGAAGATGGGCTTTGTAGATTTTGACGAAGAGTGCTACCTCGGCTCCGAAGCTCTCTACAACAAGTGGATGACGCATGGCGATGTCGCCAAAGACGACATCCTGTTTACGACCGAGGCACCACTTGGCAACGTAGCGCTTGTCCCCGATGGCAGGAAATACATCCTAAGCCAGCGCACGGTCCTGTTTAAGGTTGACGAAAACAAGACCACTAGTGGCTATTTGTTCCAACAGCTTGCTTCTGACCATTTCCAGAAATTGCTGAGCGACAATTCAAGCGGTTCTACCGCAAAGGGAATTCAACGCAAAAAGCTGGAGCAGCTAGTTGTAGCGAAGCCACCGCTTTCGGAGCAACGAGTTATCTCGGAGGCCTTGAGCGATATGGATGCCCTACTGTCTGGCCTGAACAAGCTCATCGCCAAGAAGCGCGACCTCAAACAAGCCGCCATGCAACAACTGCTCACCGGCCAGACTCGGTTGCCAGGGTTTGGTGGGAAGTGGGAGGTGAAGCGGTTGGCTGACGTGCTCACGATTCGACACGGGAAAGATCAAAAGGCTGTGGCGTCGTCAAGCGGCCAATATCCGATCCTTGCCACTGGGGGCCAGATTGGATGGGCTGCGCAGTGGCTTTACAACAGACCCAGCGTGTTGATTGGTCGCAAGGGTACGATTGACCGTCCACAGTACATGGAGACGCCCTTCTGGACGGTGGACACTCTTTTCTACTCAGAACTGAAGGACGACAACTGCGCCAAGTTCTTTTATTACCGCTTCTGTCTGATTGATTGGATGCAATACAACGAGGCGTCTGGCGTTCCAAGCCTCAACGCTCGAACGATTGAGGCCGTTGAGTTCGCCTGCCCAGAAGCTCAAGAGCAAATCGTTATTGCACGCGTGTTGTCCGACATGGACGTCGAGCTCGCCGCATTGGAGGCGCAGCGTGAAAAAACTCGACTGCTCAAGCAAGGCATGATGCAAGAACTTCTGACAGGTAAAACACGACTGGTGTAAGGGGACACCCATGACGGAACTTCATCAAGGCGTAAAGGAATGGCTGCATACCCAGAAGGATTGGTTGCAGCAGGCGGCGGAACTGCTTCTAACCAAGGGAGCTCTTGAGGATCAAGACTTCGCGGCCTTGACTGAGTATGTGAAAACCGCTGAGGGCCAAGCCGTCACCAGTACCCGTGCCTTTGCCGGACTCATGGCTGGCGCGGCCCAAGCAGGCGAAGTCCGCCTGAAGTCTGTCGGCGAAATTACTGGCATCGACAATCTTGGACCCAGCAATCCGCTCGACTTTGGGGTCGGCAACCTCTGCGTCATCTACGGAAACAATGGATCGGGCAAGTCCGGTTACAGCCGCCTGATTAAGAAAGCGGCGGGCAAACCGTCTGCCAAAGATCTCAAGCAGAATGTATTCCAGCCGGTGCTGGCGCAAGATCAGCGCAAGGCCAAGATTGTCTATGCCGAAGGCGGTGTAGAGCACACATCGCATTGGGTGGCCAACGATGCGGGAATCCCCGCATTGCAGGCTGTAGACATTTTCGACACGGATTTGGCCAATACCTACCTGACCCAGAGCAACACGGCGACGTACACGCCGCCACTGGTGTCCTTGTTCGAGCAGCTCGTTTTTGTGGCCTCAAAGGTCAAGGAAAGACTGCAGGCTCAACAAGATGCTTTGGTTAGCGCAAAACCTGCGATGCCTCCGGAATATCTGGCAACAGCGGCAGGGGGACAATATAACGGCCTTCGCCACAATACCCCCGTAGCTGAAATCCGGAGAATCAGCACTTGGACAGAGGCTGAGGAACAGGATCTCGCCAATGTTGCCGAACGTCTCGCGGCAGCTGACCCTGCAGCACTGGCGCGTCAAAAGCGCGCAATCAAGGCGCAGATTGAACAGGTGGCCAGCAAGATCAAGGAAGTCGCTCCCGGATACAGCGCCGAAGCATTGAATGACGTCCGAGCCAAAAGGCAGAGTGCACAGGACAAGCGAAAAATTGCCCAGGAAGCAGCGCGGGTTCAATCCGCCAAGCTTGATGGTGTGGGTACGGCAACCTGGAAGGCTCTATGGGAGGCTGCGAGAGCCTACTCACAAACGCCCTATCCTCAGCAAGATTTTCCGGTGGTTGACGATGCAGCGCGCTGCGTGTTGTGCCATCAGGATTTGGCGAAAGAAGCCAAACAACGATTGAAAGACTTCGAGAAATTCGTCCAGGGGGACGTTGAACAAGCTGCAAACATGGCCGAAACCGCCTTGGCGAATGCCATGGCGCAGTTTGTCGCCGGCCTCAGCGAGGCAGTTGTAGTCCAAAACTGTCAATCGGCAGGCTTGGATGACGAAGCACTGATTGAAGACATCAAGACGTTTTGGCGAGATATTGCTGCTTCTCGCGCCGCCATGGTGGCGGGTGAGCTTGTCGAAGTCGCCATGACTGTTGCTTCTCCACACGGAGTCCTGGCATCCCTTGAGCTGCGGGCTAATGCACTGGAAGAGCAGGCAAAGCAGCATGACCAAGATGCTAATGGATTCAATCGCGCGGAGGCCACGCAGAAGAAAGCCAACCTTGAAGCGAAGAAATGGACGTCGCAGCAGGCGGTAGCCATAGCGGCTGAACTGACACTTTTGAAGCAGCGCGAGCAATACGAATCCTGGAAGAGATTGCTCAGCACCGGTCCCATCACCGCCAAGGGTTCAGATGTTGCGGAAAAAGCCATCACGGATGCCTACGTAGCCCGGTTCAACAGCGAACTTGGGGCGCTGAAGGCCAAAAGGATCAAGGTCAAGCTGGTCAAGCTCAGAGCTGAACGCGGTAAGGCGCTTCATGGTCTTCAGTTGGAAGGTTCGGCCGATGGAAGTGCCAAGCCAGATCAGATATTGAGTGAAGGCGAGCGACGCATCATCAGCTTGGCAGCGTTCTTGGCCGACGTTGCAGAAAAGCCTCATGCCTCAACATTCATCTTTGACGACCCGATTTCGTCGCTGGATCAGGATTTTGAGCACGCTGTGGCCGAGAGGTTGGTTCAACTGGCAAAGACGCGCCAGGTACTCGTGTTTACCCATCGCCTCTCGTTGTATGGGTTGCTTGAGGATGCAGGAAAGAAGATGGGTGATGAGTGGAAGAAGACCCACTACGAACAAAGATGCATTGAGACGTTCTCAAACGTAGCGGGGATGCCGGTCGCTCAGCCCATTTGGGCATCCAAGACCGAGCCCGCAAACAACACACTGTTGTCTAGGCTTGCCACCGCCAAGAAGGCCGGCGAAGAAAATGGTGGCGAGGCATACAGGGCACTGGCGCAGGGAATCTGCAGTGACTTCCGAAAGTTGCTTGAGCGAACCGTTGAGTCTGACCTTCTTAACGAGATTGTGCTCCGTCAGCGTAGGGGAATTCAGACTGACGGGCGTTTGTCCAAGCTGAGTGTGATTACACCAGAGGACTTGAAGTACATCGACGCGCTAATGACAAAGTTCTCGGGCTTCGAGCACAGCCAGTCGCCAGAGAATCCCATCCAAATTCCTGAGGAGCCTGACTTACGGAAGGATCTTGAGGGGCTCCGGGATTGGCGCAAGGGATTCAAGGATCGGCAAGCACCTGGGATAGCCAATGTCTGACCAAATCGGCAAGCCCGAACGGAACACGCAGCATCGTGTCATCAGGTTGTTCAAAGAGCAGCTTGGTTATACCTATCTTGGCGACTGGAGCGACCGCGATGGGAATAGCAATATCGAAGAAGCGCTGCTTTCGTCCTACCTGGCGGAAGCGGGTTATAGCTCAGCTCAAATCAGTCAGACCATCTATAAGCTCAAAACTGAGGCAGGCAACCCGCAACGCAATCTCTACGATAACAACGAAGCCGTCTATCAGTTACTTCGCTTCGGTGTGCCGGTAAAGGTAGAAGATGACAAGGTAAATCAGACCGTCCACCTGATCGACTGGAAGCATCCGGCCAACAACCAGTTCGCCATCGCCGAAGAGGTCACGCTCAAGGGTGGAAACGAGCGTCGTCCTGACATCGTGCTGTACCTCAACGGCATCGCCATTGGTGTGCTAGAACTGAAAAGCAGTCGCGTGAGCATAGGTGACGGCATCCGCCAAAACCTGTCCAACCAGCTGCCCGAGTTCAATGCATGGTTCTTCAGTACGGTGCAGTTCGTGTTCGCTGGCAATGACGCTGAGGGGTTGCAATACGGCACCATTGGTACGGAAGCAAAATATTTCCTCCAATGGAAGGAAGACGAGGCTGACAACAGCGGTTACAAGCTGGACAAATACCTGCTGAAGATGTGCACGAAGTCACGAATCATCGAGCTGATGCACAACTTCGTCTTGTTCGATGGTGGGGTAAAGAAGCTGCCTCGGGTCCACCAGTATTTCGGCATCAAGGCTGCGCAGGATCATGCGCGCAAGCGCCAGGGCGGAATCATCTGGCACACGCAGGGTGCAGGAAAAAGCCTCCTGATGGTACTGCTGGCCAAGTGGATTCTGGAGAACAACCCGAACGCACGTGTAGCCATTATCACCGACCGTGACGAGTTGGATGACCAGATCAAGAAGGTCTTTGAAAGCGCGGGGGAAACGATCTACCGCACCAGTAGCGGGCGCGACTTGATGACCCAGTTGGGGCAACCCGCGCCGCGTCTGTTGTGCTCACTCATCCATAAGTTCGGGGCTGGCAAAGGCCTGGAGGATGGTGATTTCGACACCTTCATCAAGGAGCTGGAGAGCCAGCCCGCGAAGACCGTGGGTGAGCTGTTCGTTTTCGTCGATGAGTGCCATCGCACCCAGGGCGGCAGGCTGAACCGCGTAATGAAGGTCATGATGCCCAATGCGGTGCTGATCGGCTTCACGGGCACGCCTTTGCTGAAGAAAGATGTGGCGAGCAGCCTGGAGGTATTCGGTGGCTACATACACACCTACAAGTTCAGCGAAGCCGTCGAAGATAGTGTGGTGCTCGATTTGGTGTACGAGGCCCGTGACATTGACCAGAAGCTCGGCTCGCAGGAAAAGATTGATGCGTGGTTTGAAGCCAAGACCAAAGGCTTGAATCAGTGGCAAAAGAACGAGCTGAAGAAGCAATGGGGCACGATGCAGAACGTGCTCAGCTCGCGCTCGCGCATGGAACAGGTGGTCGCAGACATCATCTTCGACTTTGAGACGAAGCCCCGCCTGTCTAGTGAGCGGGGCAACGCCATGTTGGTGGCGGGTAGCATTTACGAAGCCTGCAAGTACTTCGCCCTGTTTCAGAAAACCCCATTCAAGGGCAAGTGCGCCATCGTTACGTCCTACAACCCTCAGGCCAAAGATGTGACGCTGGAGGAGTCCGGGGCCAACACCGAAACCGACAAGCAGTTCATCTACAACACCTATACCGAACTGCTGAAGGATGTGGCTGCCAAGCCAGGTAAGACGAAGGCTGAAACCTACGAGGACGACGCCAAAGCCAAGTTCATCAAGCAGCCGGCAAACATGAAGCTGCTGATCGTGGTGGACAAGCTGCTTACCGGTTTTGACGCTCCAGCCTGTTCTTACCTCTATATCGACAAATCCATGCAAGACCACGGCTTGTTTCAGGCCATCTGCCGCACCAACCGGCTGGATGGCAGCGATAAAGATTTTGGCTACATCGTGGACTACAAGGACTTGTTCAAGAAGGTGGAGAACGCCATCGCCGTGTATTCCGCCGAGCTGGATCACAGCGCTGGCGGTGCGGCCCCGGAAGTGCTGTTGGAAAGCCGGGTGAAGAAAGGAAAGGAGCGACTGGACGCGGCGCTAGAAGCCTTGGCACTGCTGATGGAAAAAGTGGAACCACCCAAGGGCGAGCTGGAGCACATCCACTATTTTTGTGGTAACACCGAGAATGCCGATGACCTGAAGGCGCATGAGCCACAGCGCGTTGCCTTCTATACGGGGTTGGTGAACCTATTGCGCGCCTACGGCAGCATTGCTGACGAACTGGATGTGGCTGGTTACGATTCCGCGCGGCAGCCCGCCATCAAGGCAAAGCTCGAGGAGTACGTGAAGTTGCGCGAGGTCATCCGCCTCGCTAGTGGCGAAACGCTCGACCTCAAGCCCTATGAGCCGGACATGCGCCACCTGATTGATACCTACATTCAGGCCAGCGAACCGCGCAAGATCTCCGACTTTGAGAACGTAGGTCTTCTGGACCTGATCGTGAAGTCCGGCATTGCTGATGCAATCGCAGAGAAGCTCGGCCAGATGAAGGACAGGGAGTCGGTGGCAGAGACGATCGAGAACAACGTCCGCAGCAAGATCGTCAAAGACCACCTGACCGACCCAGCGTACTTCGCCAAGATGTCGGCGTTGCTGGATGAACTCATCAAGAAGCGCAGGGAGAAGGCCATCGCTTATGAGGAATACCTCAAGCAAATGGAAGAGCTGGCAGCCAGGGTGAGTAGTGGGAGGGGCGCCGATATCCCGGCGACGCTGGACTCTACCGGCAAGCGCGCACTGTTCAACAACTTGAAGGGTTTCAATGGCGCATCCGCAGAAGACGCCGAAGCGTTGGCGCTGGAACTGGATGCGGCGATCAAGCGAGTTCGTCCGGATAGCTGGCGCGGCGTGTTACCCAGGGAGAACGTCATCAAGCAAGCGCTGTACGCCATCCTGAAGAACGCGGCCGAGGTCGAGCGCCTCTTTCCCATCATCGTGGCACAGGCGGAGTATTGAGCGTGCAGGTACGTGATGGCATCGAGCTGGGTGAACTGCACGCCGATGTGGTGCGCAAAGACATCAAGCACGTACACCTGAGTGTGTATCCGCCAGACGGCCGGGTGCGGATTTCCGCACCGCTGAATATGGCGTTGGACACCATCCGTATCTATGCCATTGCCAAGCTAGGTTGGATCAAGAGCCAGCAACGTAAGCTTCGTTCACAAGAGCGGGAAACGGTCCGCGACTACTGGGACAAAGAGAGTCACTACGTCTGGGGCAAACGCTATCTACTGCGTAATGTGCAGGTCGATGCCGCGCCCACGGTGAAGTTGAAGCACTCCACGCTTGAGCTGCATACGCGGCCCGGCAGTGATGCCGCCAAGCGCCACGAGCTGTTGGAGGCGTGGTATCGAGAGCAAATCAGGGCGGTCGTTCCTGCCCTGCTCGAGAAATGGGCGCCGCTGCTAGGTGTCACCCCCAAGCGTTTCCACGTCCAGCGCATGAAAACCAAATGGGGTAGCTGCAACCCCGCCTCCGGACATATCCGCCTGAACACGGATCTCGCGCGGAAACCCTCGGTCTGCCTTGAGTACATTGTCGTACACGAGCTGATGCACCTGATTGAGCCAACCCACAACGCGCGGTTCCAGTCGCTTATGGATGACGCCATGCCGCACTGGCGCCAGATTAAGCACGAGCTAAACCAACTGCCCGTACGGCACGAGGATTGGGAATATTAAGCCGGGCACGCATGCCTGCGGGCTTGTTTGTATCGCGGCGGATGACCAAATAGTCCGCTAAGTCATTGTGCCAGGGGCACATTTTTGAGCCCCATGCGTTACTAGTAAACGCAACGGAATCAATGACTTACTTGACGTTCCATCCTGGTCCGGGTAGGGTCTGCGCAGGCACCGGATGGGACGCACTAAGCGTGACTGACCGTGACGTAGATGAAGAATCCCCGACGGCTCGCTGGCTTCTCCGCGAGCACGGACCGATTCTGTCGGCCGCCGTGGCGGCGAAGGTTTTGGGATTCAAGAGTACTGACGCGCTTCGTCAGGCCCGGCTTCGCCAAAAGCTGCCCGTCCCGATGTTCACAATCGAAGGACGGCGCGGATGGTTTGCCTCCACCGCCGTGGTGGCCGCGTGGATAGAGCAAACAGTCGTCATTCCAGCTGATGAGTCTCGCCAACATGGCTAGGGCAGAGCATTTCTCGCCTACACCATGCCCGTTAGGCTGCGATCTGACGTTGCCATTGAATCAGGCGGCCAAGCTACCTGGAAACCAGGTGGCGCTTATCCATACATGGACCACCCCAATACTGCAGCGAGCTCGGAGTCGTCCTAAGTCGTAGCGGATCCGTAGAGCATTCCACCCTAATCCAGGAGGTGATGTCGAACGCTGCTCAGCAACTTCATCCGGAAAAGGAAAAGCCGCCCTGTGGCGGGGCGGCTTTCCAGCGTGACTTGAAGACTCAAGTTTGAGCGCTTGAGTGGCAGTCTGATCCTGCCCACCCTTCGAGTCAAGCCTCCGGCCACCCCAAAAGAAATGCCGCGTCTGCGCGGCACGGGAGGCTTGTATGCCCAAAAAGCATGCAATTTGGCTGTTAGGTGACAAAAGCGCGCTAACCATCCTCGAGCGATATGTGCGTCGGCCGGAGGTTCCGGCATGAAGATGACGCTCAAGAAACTCACCGAAATGATCGCGGAAGGCCGTGGCATAGGCGTTGGCGATAAATATCAGCCGTGGGAGCAAATCACGCGCCGCCGTGGTTCGCCATTTTCGAATCTCAATCTGACACCAGTACCCCATCTTGTCCGGTTGGCGCACTTCCTATCGCGCGGAGAGCGTGAGTTCGGTTTCTTGCTCTGGTGGCTTGGAGTCGAGGATTTGCGTGAACAATACCCGTTGTGGCCCTGGCCACACCGGCAGCCGGTTAGCCAGGTTGATCCGGAGTCAGGGGGAGTGACTACGCACCCGGGAATGGCCGAGGTTGCCGGCGAGGCTGGCATCAAGCTCGGCAAGTACCCCGGCCTCGCCGTTCCTGTCGTTCTATCGCTCGATCTCCTAGCAACGGTTCCACCTGATATCGGGCCCCATCGACTAGTGGGATTCAGTTGTAAGCCCAAAGCGCTTTTCCATGCTTGGGCCCCAGATGATCGGTTACGCGAACGCCTAGAGCTCGATCGACGGTACTGCGTTACCGCTGAGATCCCTCACCGACTCATACATCCGGAACAGATTCCAAGGACATTGATAGTCCAGTTGCACTGGTTGGCACCCATCGTGCCTTTCGCCGCAATTAGCAAACTCCTTGCATCCCATACGTACCAGGCGTTCCTGGATCGAATAAAAACCTCCGCTTATGCACTGCCAGCCAGCAACGCTGCAAGCGAGGCGGCCCGCAGGCTCGGGCTTAGCGAGCAAGATGCGCAGCAAATGCTCAGGATCGCAATCTGGTATCAGCACGTTGATGCCGATCCCACGCGACCAATATCCATGACGCGTCCATTGCGGCCTGGTGGCCTAGCCATCCGTGAGCAACTGAGAACAGAGTTCTTTGGGAGGTCGCTATGACTCCCGTAATAGGTCACGTCATCCGACGCGGTATTGGAGAAACGATCGTCGATAGTGCATGCCGGGTGTTAGCAGTGTCACTCTCATCCGACGCGGTCTGGCTGATTCCCCTGCCTAGGGAAAAATCAGTCTCCAGCCCGAGTTGCCGACACATGCTAGGTCCGCAGCGCTATTCCCTGTCGACCATCTCGGAAGCCCTGGCCTCAGGGGGCTTAGTCATGGAGGACATTCCACTTCCCGGTCAGTGGAAGTTGACCGACGCAGATTATGTGGGCAGCGCTGCGACCGAACGAGAAAAGGCGCTGAGGTTGGGGCGGATCAAGAAGCGCGACCAACGCTGGCATGTGCTTAGCGAAGTTATCGGAGCGGCAAAAGCCCAAGACATCGTTCCTGTTGCCTACCTCTTGGTTGAGAAAATCACTGAGGTGTCCCGTCGGCATGGCATCAGCAAGCCAACCATATATAGCTGGCTACACCGGTTCTGGGCCGGGCGCGAATGTCTCAACAGCCTCCTACCCAATACAAATCGATGCGGAAGTCCTGGTTCTCGAAAAAAGCAAACGGGGCGGCGCCTGGGAAGAAAGTCGCAGCGCTACAAAGCGGGTCGCGTACAAAGCGAAGGGTACTCTCTGAAAGAGGGTGATCCAGAACGCCTTGCCTGCGGATATGCGCTTGTGAAACCAGGAGTGACATTGCGAGATGCGTATCTCTTGACGATGGGAGCGTACTGGTCGAGCCCGCACCAAGATGAGTGCGGGAAACTCCAATATGAGCTTTTTCCCGACCATATGCGCCCCACACAGCCCCAGTTTGCGTACTGGGGCAGAAAACTCCATGGGAGCCCCTTGCGACGGAAAGTGATGGGACTGGATCGATGGTTGACCTCCACGTTGGCGGTGGCTGGCAGCGCGCAAGACCAAGTGCACGCGGTAGGTCAAATGGCCATGATTGATTCGACGTCGACTGATCTCTACCTGACGTCGATGATGTCTAGGCACCTGGTCCTCCCGCCAATGGCCAGAACGATCGTTATCGAAGTTCGGTCGACATGTGCTATGGGCTTCCATGTGGGATGGGAGGATCCAAGTTCGGACACGTCCTTGCTCGCGATCCTATGTGCTGCTCAAGATAAGAAAGAAATCGTCGCGCGCTACGGCATCGATATCGAGCTAGATGAATGGCCAGGCATGCTTCACCGGCTCTATCTAGCAGATAACGGTGAGATGAAGTCCGAGGCGATAAAGGAGGCAGAGAAGCAGTTCCGATTTGGTGTCGAGTTCGCGAAGGCGTACAGCGGGCAAAGTAAGAGCCTTGTGGAGTCCAGCCATCATGCGACCCATAAAGCACTCGACCACAAATTGCCTGGTACGACACGCGGCAAGCAGCGTAAACGTGGACAACCTGATCCAAAGTCTGAGGCACTTTGGAACTACGGCGAATATATGCCCGAGTTCATCTTGGAATTGATCGCCTATAACAATCAAGAAGTACCTGACCTCGCACCTGTAGATATGGTACGAGTAGGTATCGCACCCACGCGCATCAACATATTCCGATGGCTTCGCGACCATGGGGTTCGTGCGGACATCGGTTTCGACCTCGATCAGCTTCGAGCATTTACGCTTCCAAGCTATAAAGCAGTCTTTCGTCGGGATGGGGTTCACCTCCTTACGGAGGATGGAAGCACCCGTATTCGAGGTCATCGGTTCTTTGCGGAAGAAGTAGTGGCCGACGCGCGCTGGCAAAAAGCAGCTACAGATAACCGTTCCGTCGACTTGACCGTCAAGCTCAATCCACAGGACCTCACCCACGTGTGGCTTCCGACAGAAGAAGGTCTTGTGTGTCTGCCCAACGTCCAGGCGGAACAGGCGCTGTTGGATGGGCTCACGCTGGGGGACTGGAAGGGATTCTTGGGGGAGGAGGCACTTCGCAATGACTCCGGACGACAGGCGAAGGACCAGCATGAGCTAGACAAGCTGGTAAGGCGGGACAAAGTGTCCCGAGCAGCGACCGCAGAGAAGAAAAAAGAATTGCAGGAGTCCTCGGTTGCACCTACGCCAGTAAAGAACCAATCGCTTCGTCAGAACAAGGCTCAAGAGAAGGAGCATTTGAGCCCAAAAACACTCACAGGATCTGGCGATACCGGGTCCGAAAAGATTCCACCCGCCTCTCCCTCGGCGCCGGATGCCGCAGAGATCGCAATGGAAGATTTCATGCGGGAGTTCGGCTAATGGGAAAACTTACACCTAGGCATCCTGAGCTAGTGAACGGGCCTAATCCGCTTCTTGAGGCCGCGGCACCTTTCATTGGCTTCTCGAAGTTGGCCGCAACGCTCAGAAGCGAGCCTTTGGAAGAGCTCGATTGGGAGTCCATGTCTCCCGAATATCGAGTGCCGCTCCTTAGCATGGCATCACAACACTACTGGCCATGCAGAAAAATCCTAGATGTCGCGGATAGCATCCAAAGTACGCTCCGGGCAGGTCTAATGGCTCGCAACCCATTATCGGTTGCGGAGCAACGACGAATTAATGCGCTCGCCCTGGCAGATGGCCTGCGCCAAACAAATCGCTGCTCGCTACGCGTGCCTGCTGGTGGAGGGATCGTTGCCGCAATCACTGGGATGGGTAAGTCGGCCATCCTGGCGCGTGCACTGCAAGTGGTCGCTCCCGAGCAGGTTGTGATCCATTCCAAGAGTGAGGCGTGCGGATGGTCATCACTCACGCAGGTCTTGTACTTAGTCATTGATGCGCCGTCCAACGGAACTCGAGGTGGTCTGCTGGCTCGAATAGCAGAGGGTTTAGATGTGCTTTTGGGGACCGACTATTCCGAGACGCTACGCAAGCTTCGTAATCTTGATTCATCGCTGCTTTTCATAACAAAGCTTCTATCCATCCATCGAGTAGGCATGTTAGCCATTGACGAAAACCAGCTCGAAAACTTGGAGGAAAGCATCTGGCAGCGTAGTTTCGTCCTCTTCTTCCTCGGTCTAATGAACCTAGGTATACCAGTGCTGCTGCTTGGCAATCCTTTGGCTTTTTCGGGGATCGAAGCTGCGTCACAAAACATGCGACGGCTCTCGACGGCGGGCTACCACAAATTGTCTCCAGCACTGAATTCAACCGACGTTTGGTGGGCCAAGGAGTGTGTTCCGGGTTTTTGTAGGTTCTCTGTTTGCGAGGATGTACCGCCAATCCAAGAAATCGTGGACGCGACGTTCGAAGTGTCAGCAGGGGTTCCTGGCCTGTTCGGTGCGGTTTGGTGGGAAGCACAACGGATTGCGCTTCGGCGCGGCGGCGAGAAAGTCACCTTAGGCCTTGCCGATCTCCTTGCGGCCTTCGAGTCCCCGAGGGTTACGGAGATCAGGAGCATTGCGCAGCAAATCCTAGGCAACTCAAAAATTAGGCCATATCTCGATATACCGCCTGAGGCAAAGATCGGGCCGGAACGAGATTCAAAAGCGTCGTGTAACAACGAAGGGGGGATTGTCACCGATGGCACCAAGAACCAGAAGGAGAGCTTGGATCCGATTCGGGCGATGAAGTCAAAGCTCGAAAGACAGGCTTTGGCGAAAGAGCGCGCCGCTGCGAAGCGAAGGGAAAAGGCTGACTACCTGAGTCCGGACGATATTCGTGCGTACGAACAGAAAATGGAGGCGTTCGCCGGCCTTGATGGCATGCAAGAGCCACTCTTGGCCGGAGCGAAACGTGCTTCTCCCAAAGCCCGTTAAAAGGAGTTCTTATCTAACAGTAGCACTACAGCTGACCTTGTGACCAAGCGATCTCGCGGCGCCGAAGCTCCTTCACTAACCACGAGGACGAACTCCATGATTGTTCCATGGACAGGCGATAAAGGAGGTCGTCTGGCAACGTCGCTATAAATCTTCGAATGATGATGCGATCAATTGCGATGTCACGATCGATGGCTTTTGCGCTCATATCATCGGACAGTTTCTGAAATAGCGCAGGCGGGAAATTGGCATCCATAACCCAATTGCGCAGTTCCGTCTGCGTTTGCGGCGTGAGCCATGAACCAAAAGGTTTGATGGCTGATAGCTGGATGGGCGAATGCCACGGGGAATGCTCCAGGCGCGGGGGGCTCAATTTCATCTCATCGAGAGCTCCCACGATGACAAGGCGAGATGCTACGTAGCTCGCATGAATCCTCTGTTCCAGCTCCGCCTGTACGAATTGGCTGCCATCGGCGATGCCAAGGCAGAACGCAATATCGGCGATCGGCACGCTCCAGGCGCGCTCGATAACCGAATTGATCTGAATGTTGGCTTCGGCTATTGATCCAAAGTGACGAACGACGGCATCCATCACAAGCATCCATGACTCAGGCGCAATGCCCGTAAGGTTTCCCTCAAACGCTTCGATCCAGAGCTTTAGGTAGGAAGCGTAGCCGTCGGACATAGGTAGTGACGTCCATTTCGGCTCGATTTCCCGGGATGGCCGTTCACCAGGGAGGTAGAACGATGAAGATCCATCGGAAGACATGCGGTCTGGTCCCTCTTGGTGAAGTGGTGCCCCATGCTGCGGACAGTGCCCAATGGAGGGCAACATGTGCAGTACACGCCAAGAAGTGAACCCCTGCGTTTCCACATCCTCCTCGATGCATTTTTGGCACGATCGCAAGTTTTCAGTGGCAAGCTTGGGAATCTTCCTGCGTCTGTGGCCGCGAAATGCCTTACGGAATTTTGTTCCGTCGCCGGCGATGAGCTGTTTAGCCAACTTGTCGGCCATGTGCGCGCTCATCACACGGCAATAAGCACCAAACAACGTGTGTTGCTCAAGAGTCTGTCGAGCCGATGCTCCGGCTCCGAATAGGCTTGCCGCAGCTTTCCCGGCACCGGCCCCAACAATATTGACGCGATACTTAGACCTTGTCGTTCCACCGAAAATGGCTGCAAAGGAGGAGGCATTGCTGGAGCCAAGGTGCATCCGATGGTGCACTACGACGGCACTGAAGAGGGCTGCGCCTGGCCGTAGCAGAGGCATGTACCCGAGCGCGGTCACCGGCTTTGCCCTTTCGATCGGCTTGAGGAGGTCTGATGGTGTGCTTTTGGCAAATGGTGGCAAAGCCAAGCGCGGTCATGGCGATAGAGCCACATGTAACAGTTGTTGGGCACTCGACGGAGTGCCTTCGTCGTTAGCTGCGGGTTTCTTTGAACGATCAGGTTGAATCTGCTTCGCGCCTTCCCTCTATGAGCTAGAAGCCGCGTGTTTACCCAAGTCTCCGCGAGGTGGCGGTCGGCCGCGAGCATCCGCCGAACCGTTTGACGCGATATCGTCAACCTGGCCGAAACATTTCCAATGTCTTGACCATTCTTCAGCATCTGTCGCGCTCTTCCTTGCTTCTCGGCAGTAAATGTCTTTGCGCGCGGAGTGAACGGGAAGTCGAGCTGTTTGGCCCATTTCACTCCGGTGGTGGTGGTTACACCGATTTGGGCGCTGGCGGCTCGTATGGATAGCCCTTTCGAAAGGAGTGCTGCAAGGGTGCACCTGGGGGCAGCTTTAGGTGCCGCCCGCTCCGCCCGTGGGGGTGAACCGTCGCTATCGGAGCTTGTACAGTAGGTCGTCCAAAAGTCGTCCCAGCTTTCAAAGAGCATCGCGATTAGAAGCAAATGCTTGAAGGGATGGCCTGGGCGAGGACACTTTCGTGTCAGTGCAGCTGCAAGTCCTGGCCAATCGGAAGTTACAGCCTGGAGTGTCTCGAATCCGGGTACAGCCTCCAAGCCGCGGTATCGAGATCGGGTCAGGCTAACCAGGGCGGGTAGTCTCAAAGACCCCCTTGCCGTAACTAGCCCCAGTCCTCGGAGCGCCACTTGGTAGCTTGTCGCCAGGTGAACGGGGTCCAGCGAGCTAGGATCCAGCAGACCGAAGCGCCTCGAAAAAGTGGCGAGTCGGAGCAGTCGATCAATTTGCTGATCGTTAGCTAACGGCACCGGGATCCATTCTCGCGCTATACCGCTTCTAGGAAGCAGCCACCCCCTTCGATGGACCGGGGTAACGGAGTCCCAGGCAATCGTCAGGGGGCGTTGATGTTTCTCACACACCATGACCGATGGATATTGATGCGCAAGGTGCCAATAGGCGAATCCGCTAGTTGACTCATCTTCGTCGAAGCACTCCAGGCATCCTTTGAAAGGGTGGTGCCCGCCAATGCGGCTTGCAGTGATGCCTAATCGCATCTTCAGGTCCGGCATCGAGGTTGCACACGTACGCTTCAGGATCTCTTCCGCTAGGCCGGTACCGGCAAGGGGTAAGAAGTAGCCGAGCAATGTATGTCTAAGTGCAAGCAGGCGCGCTGGGCCAAGGGATCCCTCGGTGTTTCGTTCGAGATCCGAAAGGTGAGAAGGAAAGTCATGTAGGAATGCGGCGTGTCGGGAGCTAAAAAGTTTCACGCTCGTAGATATGGCGCCTAGGCCATTCCAGGCATGCGCTATTCCCGACCAGCTATATAGCGTCTCGTCGTGAGCGAGAAGTGGCAAATTCTTGAGCATGCGCGCCCAACTGTTTGGAGCAGTCGTTTGCTATTAGAGCACTGCTGTTGCTGCCTGCGGGGTTGGATTTTCTATTATCCATTGATGGCGATCACACGAATCGACGCAAGCAAAATGATGATTGGCGTCTCGCCACGGTGATTCGTATGAAGAGCTTGTCTTCGTTTCTGATACAGGTCAGAGTTAACTTCCGGATGTAGGCCGCGCCGATAGTGGCGTACGCCTACCTACGAAGTGCGGAGGAAGCTATGGCTACGAAAAGAAAGCTCAGTCCTGTTTACCTTTGGGTGCACCTTTCGCCCATGGAGCAGGTCCTTTGGGCAGCTGCTTATGCCGATGCTGTCGGCTCTCCATCGGTCCGGGCTCGCTTTGCAGACACAACCGTTCGGTCCTTACGCGAGTTGGATAGTAAAAGGGATGGCACCTTTGGACCTGAGTATGAGGCGGCACGTCGGAACGTCATGTTGGAGGTGCCTGAGTTTGAGGCGTGGTATCGCGTGCAGGCGCAGATCGACGGGCCTTCAAAGACCGCTCCTTCCAAAAAACATTGTTTGGAGGCGTATGAGCGCTACCGGAGGGGGCTTGGCGACTTCTACTGATCGGCACGCCAACCTCCTTGGAGTAAGAGCGGGCCTCTCGAATAAATTGATTGGAGGGTCTCGGCTCGCTAGGGGCCACCGAAAGGCGCCTCATCACTGGTGGAAGACTTGCTATGCCTTTCGATGAGCGGGGCCCTTCACCGCTTGATGGTCAGTAGACGTTCTCGGGTTGCGAGATGCCAGCAAGCTCTTCGATAAAGCGGTTCATCCGAGTGGTCAGGGCGCCCCTGCGTTCCTGCAGGAATTCCCTGTACGGGTCGGTGGACCATAGAGCTGGCTCGGTAGGGACACATTGCCGATGACGAGATTGCTTTCTTCAAAGGGCGGGAATGGAAGTGCCTTCAGGATTCAAATTGGTCATTTCCGCCACTTCTTGAAACTCCGCGAGATAGTCGGGCTGATGTTCTTGGAGCCAGCTCACGATGGCGGGTTTCTTCAAGCATTTTGACAGGTACGCTTTGGCAATCGTCAGCTCGAGGACATCCTCGCCGTAGCTCTCTTCGATGTACTTGGTTTTCTTCTGTGCGGCCGCAAGCTCGCGTTCGAGCCTAGCGATCTGCTCTCGGGAAATGTCCTGGAACTGGGGCCGCGACTTGTTGGAGGCGAGTTGGTCGTCTGGGGTGGCAGCCAGAATTGTCTTAATGAAGTTGGAAGAGTAGTTTTTTTGGCCAATCATAAGCTCGACGGCTTCGATCTGGCGCATGGGTTTCATGCGCTTAAGGACCTCAAAAACATTTCTAGGGCATGGCCCATCCGCCAATAATTCAACCGCCTCGTCGCAGATACCTTCCAGCATTCGGAAGCGTCGCCTAACTGTGTTGACATCAAGCCTTAGCGCTTTGGCAATTCTTTCTTCATGGACGCCACGCTCGATGGCTCGGACGATCATCCTGTGCTCTTGAACGGCTGATAGGCGACTGATGCGCTTGTTGTACGTGTACGCCTCGTCATCCGTCGAGACGAGGCATTCAACTTCTGCCCACCCAAGCTCGCGCGCGATCTCGATGCGGAGAAGGCCATCGAGCAAAAAGTACGTGCCAGGCTTTTGTCGATTTGAAACGACCACGGGTAGCTCGACCATCCCTATCTCATGCATGGATGCGGCGATTTGCGCGTACTTCTGACTCTGCTTGATGGTCGCTCGCAACGGCTTAAGAGGGATGATGCAAGATAGCGGCACGTTTTGCGTTTCGCTCTCAAAGGCGGCGGGAGGGATTTTATCGCTCATGCCCGATCTCCCTTCGCCATGCGCCGCTCTAGTGGACCAGGTATGGTGCCTAGACCTTCGCGCTGTAACAGGGCGACAAAGTTTGGGTCCTGGCGGAGGTGCTTAAGTGCCTGGACTACGAAGAACAAGCGCTTCTGCGTGAAGTCGGCCGTCTTGGCCAGTAGCTGTTGCTTCCCGACCTCTCGCTCAAAGATGCGTCGAAGGCGTTCAGCAGTTAGCTTCCTGCTTCCCTTTCGATTGATGCCAGAGGAATGTCGTTCGTTTTTACCGCGAAGGCTGCGTTGATCAAGAATGCGCCGTAGGAGTGCCAGCTTCTTTCCTTTCACGATCCCGTGGGTGTAGGCGCTGGCGAGGGCCTCTTGTATGCCTGTGTCGTCGCTCCTCGAAATCGTTACGGCGAGGCTTATTGGGATAATGCCTTTCTCGACCGCTGCCAGAAGGCGCTCTTCTCCATGCTCTAATAGGCCCAAGATCATGTTCACCCAAGAGGCGGTGACGCCAAGCTTGTCGGCGACCTGTACATCGTCGTACCCACGGTGATGCAGATCCTCGATCTCTCGCATCAACTCGACGGCTTGGTGCTGCCGCCGCGCGATGTTTTCGACAAGGCTCATGACCATGCAGTCTTCCTCGTCGGCTGAAACGACCATGCTTGGGATGCAGTCCATACCCAGGAGTTGGTAGGCCTCCAGGCGACCTTGGCCGCAGACGAGGTCGAACTGGTCCTCTTCGCCTTGCTGTGATCGTCGAGTCACTGTGATGGGCCGTTTGAGGCCGATCTTTTCGATGTTTTCAACGATCGTTCTGTATTGCCGTTGGTTTCGAGCGCGTGGATTCAGGACATGTATTTTTGAGACAGGAACTAATTCGACGGTTCGCATATCAGGTCCTCCGAATCAGGCGACCCATTGAAGTGGCGCTCGATCTGCCAGAGCGAACAAAGGATCCAGCGAGTCAAATCGATACGCATCAAGCGTAAATGCGTTGTTTTCCTCAGCGAGCCGGAGGGGGCGGAGCGGAAGATCAATTCGAGGAAAGAGGTAGTAATCGAGGATCGTCCGTTGGTCCGAAGAAAGCCGAGCGACGATCGTGATGTCTGGCGCGAGACTCGTGTCAAAGTGCACTTTCCAGCGGAAGGTTCCGCTCGTTAGCTGGATGCAGCGAGAGAGGACGATCGAAAGCGTGAATTCACCATTGATAAGCATCAGGCCGGTTTCATGCGCGTCGACGGATATCGACAGGCAAACGCGCTCCAAATCGGAAATGACCTTATCCACGATCTCAGGCAACATTTGCCGAAGAGATCTATTTATTTCAATGTAGCGATAGTCTCGCTCTGGGCGAAACCCTATCAAGGCGTATGCGCGAATGAGGCCACCAAAGCGCGCACTATAGGCGTGGCTTGAAGGCATCTCGTCTTGCTCATCGATGAGAAGCCCAGACAAGATCCCTGCTTTCTCATAGAGCTCGCGGAGCATGTGCAACATTGTGTCGCTGTCCAAATGTTCCGAGCGAGCGGAAATGATGGTTTGGACGCGCTCAAATAGCTCCGGCGAGATGATGGAGTCGAAGGCGCCCGCCCTGCGTATCCACATGTCGGGAGCGTTGCGAACCCGCTTTTGCTTTAGCTTGAATGATGTTCGGTTATAGACGTTGTTACCGACGTACTTTTCGTTGGTCAGAATCTGGTGGATAGTTCCCCGCGTCCATGGTCTGCCGAGATCGTTCTCTAAACCCATGGCGTTGAGGTCATCCGCGATGACTCGCTCGGGTTTTCCCTCTTCGAGAAAGGATCTGTATATCTGACGAATGATGGCGATCTCGTCGTCTGGGCCAGGAACAAGGACGACGCGGTCGGTCTGGAGGCTCTTCTTTTCACCTCGGCCCAACTGTCCTTTAGGTAGGCGTTGCTCATCAAGAAGCATCCGGCGAAGTCCATAGCCGGGAGATCCGCCTTGTCGAAAGCCGAGTTCGATGAGACGGCATTGGCCCTGGAAGACTTTGTTTGAAAGCTCCCTGCTGTATTCGCCCGCCATGGCCCGCTTGACGCTCTTCATGATGGTCGCCATAGGGCTTCCATCATTCTCGAAGGGCTCGGTGCAGTAGAAGACTCTTATTCCGGAACGCCGGCACAAATACTCGTAGTAGGCGCTTTCGTCCGCGTCCTGAAATCGACCCCAGCGACTGATGTCGTACACGAGGACGGCCGAGAAGGCGGGCTTCCCGGATCGAACGTCCTCAATCAGAGTCTTGAGCGCCTCTCGTCCTTCGAGTCTGAGGCCACTTTTTCCCTCATCTGCATAGGTGCGAACTATGACCATCCCATGCTGGGCTGCGTACTTCGCAATGGAGTCTTGCTGGTTTTCCGTGGAGTAGCGCTGATGATCCGTCGACATGCGGACGTACTGGGCCACCCTGATCGGTAGCTCGGGTCCGTCACCTGGCTTTGCCGTCGATCGCCGACCCATCGCCGCACCTTTGGATGTGCGCAGGCATTTAGGGACGGATAATTAGACAAAATGTTGTATTTTGTCAATACAATTCAATGTTTTGTTGCTGAACTATAGGCTTACGGGCGCGCTGTAAGGTGTTGCCGGGGCCATGGTTTCTACGAGCCGAAGGAGAGCAACCTTTTGATCCTGAGTCAAAGTCCTGAATCGTTCGAGCAGGTGGACTTCCTCTGACAAAGGGGCCTCAGGGAGGCTGCTGGCCACGAGCTCCCAAGGGTGGCAACCCAATGGAATGGCGAGCCGCAATAACCAATCTACCGTCAAGCGCCGTTTGCCAATCTCAAGCAGGCTGAGCTGCTGGTTGGTGGTGCCTGCTTTGGACGCGAGGGAGTCGAGTGTTAGGCCCCGGGCCTCTCGTAAAACGCGGATACGATTGTTCACGCAGTTCAATGTCCCCAATGTGCCCCAGAAGTCTATGGTTGCATTCAGCCATACGGAGTGCGAGAGCGCTCGGCCCTTCTATGGGCGCTAGCTAAATTTAGGGGCTTTCATTTTTACCGTCCTCGATTTCGCTTGATCTCCTCGGTCCCAGATCAGGGGAAAGCGCAACGGTGGAAACTGGGCCAGCCGTACCCTGCGGCTCGGAAGGCCTCAATACGACGGCTTCCTCTTCTGCTTCTTGGCGTGCCTGGAAGCTTTCTGCTTGTGCTGCGCCACGGCCCGATTCCATCGCTCAGCGATCGGTTCGATCTGAGCGTAGGAGCCGTCGTTGCCAAAAACGGCTAAGAGAACCGGTGACAACTCGATATGCCCCACCTTCAGCACGTGTTCGACTCTTCGAGATTCGACATAAAAGAACACTGACACACTGAAAATGGTGATCTGAATCCAGGTCGATGCAATCAAATTGAAGTGGCTAGACACCACGCGCGTAGCGAGCCAAAAGCACAGCGCGCAAACACAGGAGATCATCACCAGTATGAAGTTCCTATATCGGCCTTTCATCGGCTGGTCCATCAACTTCAACTTCGTGATGCGACGAATTGTAAAGAAGCTTGCGGCCAGGAATGGAACAGCCGCGCCGAAAATGTCAAAGGACGTCGCGCCATATGCTGTTGGTCTAAAGCTATAAACGCCGATAAACGCAAGTACACCGATGCCTGCAAGCTTCAGGTCGTTTTTGATCTCGTTGTAAAATTTGGTTTGATAAGGTGAGCTGACCCCCGCGTAGACAGCGAGCATTTCTACCGTCACTACTACCAAGTACGGCCAAAGCGCTGACCCATACACAAGTACCAGCGCCAGATACCAGTTCAACTTACCCGGGATCGCTAAGTACCCTACGGATAGCGCAACGAAGCCAGTAAGGCCCAAAACATACTTCACGGCTTTAGCCGTCGATGTGCGAAGCGTCATGCCAGTGGGTCCTAATCCGAATGAGATGCGTGCATTGGCCTATCGGTCCGCCGAAGACGCGAAAGGTGACACGATGGTTGTTCGCCGTTTCAACGCGTGCGCAACCAATACCATGCCCGTGCGAGCCAGGATTCCTTGGCAGCTGGGCTCGTCTGCCATGTAGGCGCTTGGCGGTTGATCGTTTGGATGTGGCGATCGGCGTCTCGGCGATCGCGGCGTTTCACCTGTTCGATCTTTTGAAGAGACATGGAAGGTGCTGGAATGACCTGATTGTCCCGGATCCAGTAATGCGATCGGCAAGGAAACTTCCAGTTGCCAATGGAAGGCCACAGGCTGACACCACGCTGACCCTTTATGATTCTCCAGCGTGAAGGCCTAAGGGGTGTGATGACTTCCTCCCCACATCCGCAACAGCACTTGTGAGCAGCCAGGGCGAACGGTTCACTTATATAGAGTAAGCCGTCTTCCAATTTTTCTGGGAGGTGCTCGACGAAGCGGGGTTCCAATGCGCGAATCTTCATCTTCACGCTGCCATGTCGGGCGTAGTGATGAGGCGACTCCACGCAAGGACATACTTGACGACATCGGCCCCGACGTCATCCCCGTAGAAGCCAAAAAACTGTTTGAATCGGATGACTGCCAAGCATGCATTCAGTGCATTAAGTTCTACCAGCTGGATATTGTTATAGACGGCCTCTCGCGCGTCAGGTTGGGTCGGTAGATCAGCAACCAAGTGCGCGGAGTCGGGCGTCACTAGCGTCACGCGTGTCCGGGCGATCAGCTGGCTAGTCTCTGGAACGCGGTCAACACCAATGCCGACATCGATAAATGGGATGCCCTGCTGGACCAAGTGGGATGCAATGATCTGACGCGAGGGGCCATCATCGATGGCAACGAAGACAAAGTCGCAATCGTTGAGCTCGTGTACATTCGTGGCGTCAATGCGGCGCTCATGAGCATGGATGCCCGACCGCATAAGGCCATACACCTGCGCCAAGTACGTTGCCTTCTTGATACCAGCGTTGGCCGCCTCATTCGACAGTGCGCCAGGCATGCGAAAGACATTTTTCGGCGCGATGCTGTCATCGTCGTAGAGATGCACAGAGTCGATCGGGATCTTGGCAAGTGCATCAAGCAAGTAGCTGCCGGTGCCTCCTGTACCAATGATGGCGACCTTTCGAAGTTTTAATTTTGCTTCACACTCATCCAGGCCCGCGCGAACGATGGTGTCATTGGGAAAATAAAAGGGAGATGGTGTCTGCCGTTGCCCAAAACTGCCGCGATCACCGTTCGCCGATACACCCGACTCCACTGCCTGCGCAAAGCCGGTCAACTTGCGAATGTAATGCGTCATCTTGTTGTAGATGTTGTCGAGCAAGTTTCCGATCGGATCGGGTTTGTTCGAGAGTCGGCACTGCGCTTGCCGCCCTGCCACTGTCAAGCTGTTGGCGTCAGCCACCATCGTGTTCGCAAGCGATCGGCCATCGGGCCCGCACGGCACAGTCCCTGTAAACCAGACGGTATGATCGTTATCGAGCATACAGCGGCCTTCCTCTTCGCGGAAAGCGGAGATCAGGGCTCCGCGACTGACGACGCCTGCCGCAGAAACATAGGGAACGTGCTCGACGATGAGGTACCGATCTTCGATCTGGACGGTATAACCCTCATCGACGAGCTGCTGGACTGCCGGATCACGAGCGGTTGGATTTTCCAGCATCGAAGCGCATCCCGTTCTCAAGTTCGACACTTTGTCCGTTGGTCAGGCGGCCAGCTTGATGGCCGTGCGTCCATTCCACGTCGTAGAGATCCAGTTCCTCCGCAGGAGGATTGAAACCTGCCAGGTGCAAGACCTCAATGAACGAGATTTGCGGCCCCGGTACCTTACGAGGACGGGAGTTCACAAAGATCTGGAAGGTTTTTTCGTGCAGGTTCTCGGGATGTTCGGCAGTCATACAGTGGCCTCTTGGGGGTGTGGATGGGCATTACCGCTCTTTGCGCACGCCTTTGAACGGCTTGCGATCAGCCTTCTGATCGATGAACTGGCCGGTTCCTGCGTCGCGCTTCGTCCAGCGATCGTTCTTCGGGTTGTAGGTCTGGCTGCGATCGCGAACAGCCCCATTTCGGTGGCCATCTCCAGAGGGAGGGTTGGTTGCCATGTTTACAAATCCTTTAAATTGGTTGATTTGCGTAAACTATAGGTCTTGGTTTACGATGTGTCAACAGGACAAGGATTTATGTAAACCACGAGAGCGCCATGCTAGGTGATCGAATCAAACAGGGCCGCACTGCGGCCGGGCTTTCCCTGCGAGATCTGGCCCAGCTTGTCGGGCTGAGTGCTATGGCTATTTCTAAGTTCGAACGCGAGCAGCTGAAGCCTTCCAGCGAGACCTTGTTGCGCTTGGCGAAGGCTATGAACGTAAGGGTCGAATACTTCTTCCGGCAACCAGCCATTGAGTTGTCGGAAGTTGAATTTCGCAAGCACTCCAAGCTGTCCACCAAGGATGAAGAGAAGGCTCTGGCCGACGTACGAGAGCAACTGGAGCGTTGGCTGGAGCTAGAGGCTGTCATCCCGGTGTCTTGGCCCAAAGCCTTCTTGCCGCCGGGCGACCTGGTGGGCGAATTGGCGACCTATGAGGACGTTGAAGTGCAAGCCGACCGCGTCCGAGCAACTTGGCAGTTGGGGACTGGGCCAATCCGCAATCTGATGGACAAGATGGAGGAGGAAGGCATCAAGGTCATCCTGACTCCTCACGATGGTGAAAAGAAATTTGATGGCTTAGTCGCAAAAGCCAATGACCATACCGTGGTCGTGGTGGGCAAAGATTGGCCGGGTGATCGCCAGCGCTTTACGCTGGCTCATGAGCTAGGACACCTGGTACTTCACGGTCGGTTAGCTGCGTCACTGGACGAAGAACGAGCTTGCAATCGCTTTGCCGGTGCGTTTCTCGCGCCCAAGAGCGAAGTGCTTCGCCTTCTCGGTGAATCCCGGTCATGGTTAGAACCCCAAGAGCTTTACCTATTAAAACGGGACTGGGGGCTAAGCATGAATGGATGGATTTACCGTGCGCAGGATTTGGGGGTTCTAAATAGAGCGGCCGCGCGCCGACATTGGGACTTTTTTGCGCAGCAAGGAGAGGGACGTACCTGGCGTGAGTTGGAGCCGGGTGAGCCGTACCCTAAAGAGACCCCGCGCCGTTTCGAGCAACTGGTTTATCGAGCTTTGGCAGAGGATTTGATTGGAGAATCAAAAGCAGCTGAGCTGATGGGTATGCAACTCAGCAAGCTTCGTGCTCGCCGTCGCATGGATGCCGTCGATGCGCCTGGTTGTCACTGACGCAAACATCATCATCGACCTCGCTGCGGGCGACATGCTGGCGGAGATGTTTCGCCTGCCTGAGGTGGAGTTTTGCGTGCCCGATGTCCTCTATTTGGAAGAGTTGGCGGAAAATTTTGGCCTGTTGCCGGGATTGGGTCTGCGAGTGCTTGCTCAGCCGCCGGAAGCTGTGGAGTACGTAGAGGCATGCGTCGTACGGTATCGGCGTGTGAGCTTCAACGATCTCTTTGCCTTAGCTTTAGCTCGCTCCCTTGGATGCGTGCTGTTGTCAGGAGACGGTGCGCTTCGGGATGTGGCCCAGATCGAACAAGTAGAGATTCGCGGGACGCTCTGGTTGATTGATCTCATGCTTGAGGCGGGCCTGGTTACGCTTGAGCGCGTCACTGCTGCATATGAGGCTATGCGCAGGGATGGAAGCCGACTGCCCTGGAATGATGTGGAGGCGCAACTGCGACGCTGGCACTCCTTGCCTTAAAGATTCAAATTGCCTCAGGAGGGCCGATTCCAGTTCGCTCCTTGGCGGCCGAAAATATCCGTGCAGTATTCAATGCATGATGAAGCCTCATTGGAGGAGGGGATATGGCAGGTCAGGTTCGAGAGGACGGGAAGTCAGCAGAAGAGGCGCACAAGTGGTCCAATCCAGTGTTGGTCTTCGGCTCTGTGTACTTCTTCTTTGTGGGATGGTTATATCTTCTCGCGTTTTGGGGACACTTCGACGCAAACGTCTTTGAGTATCTTGGTTTCAATGATGTGTTGAAGCTTGGAACCTCCCATTCTGGTACGGCGCCAGCCCGAAAGAGATCAACCTCTTCATGCTCGCGTCTGACCCGCGGCATTCCTCTAGGCGCGCAAAAGACGTTCTGGAAAGATTGGGCGTTCTGAACGGCATGTCAGCCGCCTTCCGCCTGGCAGGCGGTACCCGCTTCACATCCATCTGGCCGCTACGCGCCACCCGCAAGTTCAGGCGGCCGTAGTATCAGTGAAAGCCTGACCATTCGTCAGCAGTGGCCCCCGGATCTTTGCGATGGTGCGAAGATACCCACCTGCAGTGCTTTACTGACTTCCAGCTTGGCGTGAGCTTCCGCTCGTGAGATGCCACGTAGGCGCGCCCCGGCAACCAGGGAATAGGACGTCCAAGGCGCGACTCGACAGATCATGACTATGACGGAGGAAGTGACATGAGCAAGGGTATGGATTCGAAGAAATCCGACAAGAAGAAGCCGGCGAAGACGATGAAAGAAAAGAAGGCGGCCAAGCAGGAAAAGAAGCGGAACGCGAAGTAAGCAGGCACCTCTGCCCCGAAGCGCCTGCTTTCAGGGTGTCTTGCGGAGATGGTTTCTCGTTCGAGCGCAGGCATTGGACGGCGCTAACGCCTGCGTCCAACCGATAGTGTCGAAAAAATCGCTTCCGAAATTTCGGGCCTCTCGAAGCCCGAAGCTCGAAGCATCGGCCACGACAATCGCTTCCCGGCGAGTTCGATGCGAAACATCTCGAAGAATCGAACCGTCGTGGGCACCGCGCGCGATAATTCGCGCCCCATTTTTCTTGGCCAGGCATTTTCAGCACCATCGACCCGAAACGCACATGGCGGACTGCCCTGCCTCTCTCGAGGATCTCGGCGCGCCGTTGGCGTCCGCCAACTGAATAAGTAACAGACGTAGCCGTATGATGGGTGTCCCACACAGGGAGTCATACGAATATGACGGCGAATCCCGATCCGACCGCGGAAGGCCTGCTTCGCTATAGGGCAACGAAGGGATTCTTTGACCTTGCCGAATTCTTTCTAGTACGCAAGGGAGCGTCTCGACTTGTGCCATGTCGATGTAGATCCGGTTGCCTCGATCCTTGCATGGGCGGGTGTGGCTGTCAGGCGTGCGCCTGGCGATCGGCAGCGGATGGCCAACCATCGAAGAGAGATTGGTTGCAACTTTGAGCTGCGGGAGCTGCCGTGCCCGGCAGCTCCCTGAGCGCCAGGAAGACGTCATCGTTCCCTGATCTCGGCCAATGCTCGCCCTTGACCGGAAGCGGGCGTTGCAACGACACAAGAATTTCGGATTGAAGGTAGTCCGCCGGTTCTGGCTACGTACTGGTTTCTGGTTCCGGCCCCGCAGCGACTCACTACGTTGAAGCAGGACCACAACAGCCCCGGACATGACCAGGGATTTCGTCTCGGCTTGCTGGCTGCATCGTCAAGAAAATGCACTTGGCAAGGCCGTGACACGTGCCTTCACCCTGCCCGATGAGGCTTAAGGGGACGGCCTCACATGCAACCACCCTACCCAAGGTGTCGATATCTTTGCGATGACCGACCTTGCAAGACACGACGACTCGCCTACGACGGCCTGCCTGTATCAAAGGACCAGCATCATGAAAGTGCTCGTTGCCGCCGCCTTCCTCCTGGGGGCCACCTCGACGTGTTGGGCGCAGCAGACGAGCTCAACGGATGAGTACCATCGAGGTTATCTCTGGGCTCAGATACATGAGGTCGACAACACTTCGACCTGCGCCGGTATATCCGAGTCTTTCAGCGAGGGGTGTGCAGCCTTCGTCGCAGATAAGCGGATGCCCAAGTTGGGAGATGGAAGGTCGACCATGGCACCTTCCACGAATCCCGCCCCTGGAGGCAGCTTGCACGACCGCAAGCATGCCTGTGCAGCGTCCATCCAACTGGAGCAAGCGTCCAATCAGTTGGCGCGCTGCGCCATAAGTAACCAACCCAGCGATGGCTGCGCAAGCGAATATCGCGATGTTCGCGATACGTTCAACCGCTACTCTGGCATGTCGCACAGCGCTGGCGAGGCGTGCAAGTAGGCAAGCTGGATTTCCACCATCGTTGGGGCAGGCAAGGCGATGGGACTCATCGCTCAAACCAAGCAAACATCATCATTTGTTCGGCGATCAGCCATCCAGCCGGCCGATCCTCGCCAGTGCTGGAGGAGAGGGATGCACCCTCGCCATGCGGATAGAAGGGCACCTAGCTCGTTTGGACCCACGCAAACTCGATGTCATCCTGAACGGCCTCGTTGATCTCGCCATCCGGAACTCCCAGAAGTTCGTTGATGCGTCCATGTCGCATGCCGAAGAAGATGCCGCTACGCCGGAAGGTGGCGGTCCACGTGACGCGATCAGGGTTGGCGCGCTCGTAGTCACCTTCGTACGTAAAGCCGTTGGTGGTCTTGCCGGAAATACTGGTCATGATGGCTTCCCTTGGGGTAGATCGTCTTTGCGCCTTCCGTCCCTGGATGGCGGCCGGCGTGGAAAGGTCGAGCGTTGTTGGCCAGCGACTACCGTCAGCGATTGGCAAGCTCAGCGTTTAGGCAGGGTGCACCGTCGTCGTCCATACGATCGGCGTCCAGGTCTTGGCGGTTTTTGTTGGACTCCAGCAAATCGATCTTCGGCACGACCTCACTTCGTCGTGCTGTAGCCTTGGCTCGCGGCGATGCCACCGATGCGTCGTACCCCGGAAACCAGCGATTGCGCTGCTCGTTGTCTGCAGCCTCCGAAAGGGGCTGGAAGTGCAGCTTATGAGGGTGGAAGTAGAGCGAATTCGTTTGATTGATGATGTACATGGAGTTGCCTCGAGTGTCGACCTGCATCCTTCAGGTCGTAAGCAAGCGCTAGCCCGCGGCTCCGGCCAAGGCGGAGAAAACTCAGAGGCCTTGCAAGAAAACTACAGCTAGTCTGAGGCATTCCGGAGCGGGTCTAACGAAGCCCCGGTGCACGATCAACATGCGCTTTGTTCTGTTACGCCGCTGTAAGGTGTCGCCAGGATGCTGGCCCGACTTTCTTCGAAGTCGCGCCTACCGGTTGCTCACCTGCTTCCACGTGCGCCAGCACTCTCAACCATCGAATTGAGCTGAGATCTACGATCTCCTCGCGCACCACGTAGACAGCGCTGTAATAGCCAGGAAGCCACCGATCGGGGCGTTGGCGGTCATAGAGCCTGGGAGGAATGAAGTACGTGCCGTCCATAAATTCACCTGGAGTGTTAGCTCGCAACAAGCGAGCGTAGGCGGACCGCAGTCCGCAACTCCAGCAAAAACCGGAGATGACTCAAAGGGCGTCAGGGAAGGTGTCGCGCGATTGAGGCGCGTGGAACGAGTGTCAGAAGATTCAGCGCTCGACGAGCGTGCACCACTTAGCGTGATGAGGATGTGCGGTCTGCCGACAGACGGCTGTGTCGGTTTTCGCCATTTCATGAGGCGTCGGCTTGGAAGTGTGCGTCACTACATCGCCTACAACGGGCGAATGAAGGTCGCATCGTCTCGCATTGCCCATGAAGCGATGGAGCCCATCATGCCGGACTTATCGTCTGGCTCATTCAGGCACATCACTCTCAGCTAACAACTACACGCGCATGCTGCTCGGGCGCCAGGAATGAAAGTCTCCTCCTTGGCAGGCGTCTCAGTTACGCGGTCCTCTCCCTAACGCCATCTGAGTTCTTCTCCGGTCTGCATCGGAGTCGCGGCTTCGGCCGCTCCAAATCCGCCATGCGGATCACTAATATAGGCAAATTCATGTCCAATCATGATTCCAACACTTCTCGCGTTCCTGGCAAGAACATCGTCGATACAGCAGCCGCCAACGGCTCCTTCCATACGCTTGGCAAGGCTCTCGAAGCGGCCGAGCTCACCAACGTCCTGAAGGGCACAGGCCCTTACACGGTGTTTGCGCCGACGGATGCGGCATTCGAAAAGCTTCCCACGGGCACGCTGGAAAACTGGCTGAAGCCGGAAAACAAGGCGGAATTGATCTCCGTACTGAAGTACCACGTGCTGCCGGGCCGGGCATCGGTCGTTGAGGTCGGGAAACTGACCGCGCCGAAGATGCTGCAGGGACAGACTGCACCGATCACGAAGGACGGTGACAAGCTCCGCATCGGCGGCGCCACCATCACGGGGCCGGACATTACCTCGAGCAACGGCATCATCCATGCGATCGATGCGGTCATCGTGCCCACCAAGCACTAACTGACAGGATCTTGTGGCGGGGTCCGCCCCGCCACAAGACTCCATAGGGATGGGATGGCGTCGGATGACACTTGCATGGAAGCGGCTAGTGCCGGGAATGCGGCCCTAGGGCGTCACTACCTCTCGTGGCACAAATGGCTCGCTCGACATCAACGGCATAGCCGGTGCCGTAATCCGGCCACAAGAGCGGATTTTCAATGAGTACCCCAGCATCCTGCATTTCAATGGATGTCGCGCCAACGAGTTCCATGAGATGTCGAACATCCTCAACAGGCATTTCATCGTCCAATTCCACCGTAACCACGGTATGGCCCATCTGCGCCGGTCCGGGAAGATGGCTTGGTGATCGAATTTCCGATGCTTTCTGGCCTTCTCGGTGGCCCTGATGACTGATATGGGACACAACCGATGTCGGCGCACTTGAACTGGCGGCCGAGTTTCCTACGCTCTCATCCACGCAAGCCTGCACATGTGCGTGTCGCACGCCCCTTGCCAACAGCTTGTTGATGACAGACGCGGCTGCAAACTGACTATCAAATTTGGCAACAATGAGGTTGGACATACGCTGATATCTCCGTTGGCAACACCTGCAGCCATGCTACGTCTTCGCCTGGAATCGTTCCGTGAGAGCTTCCTTACGCGTACCGGTAGGCGAAAAACCTGACGACGTGCTGCGCAACGACGGCTGGACATCCTGTTAATGCATGGACGGCAACACGACTTCGGATTACTGAGGTGAGCCATGACCACGGATCCACATCTAAGCTCCAACCACCTTCTAAGGGACTTTGATGTTCTGCTCGATCAGCATCAACGAGTGCAGAAGGAGAACGATTTGCTGCGCATTGAGCTGATGCGTCACCCCTCGGGTGCCATGCAGATCCGTTCGGTAGAGCGATCCCTTGGGCGGGCCTACCGCGATATCCACAGTGAACCGGGTGGCATCGCCAGCGCAGCCTATTCAGTTGAATGAGTTCATGTCATGGGCATGGGTCGGGCGGGCCATTGAACTCCACGAAACCGCTTAAAGCTCACATTTCTAGCACTCGATTGCTGTTGGGCGCTTAGCGCTTTGCGAACGCTGTAGCAAAGCCCCATCGCTACGGATGCATCTTGAATGTTGCCCTTAGCCCTCTTGCTTCAGGCGCATCACACACTGGTGTAACACGATCAGGTGCATGATAGTGAAGCGCTGAGTTCACCCAGACTCGCTGTACGCGCCTCAGCCGCTCGGCCCCAACTCTGACGCCACTGAGCTGTCTCCGGCTTTGCTGGAGTTGCAGGCTATTGCCTGCCTACGCCCGCGCAATGCGAGCCAATACTCGGGGCAACATCATGAACGCCATGTATTTCATCCCGCCCAGGCCCTACGAGGGCCAAGAAGCCAATCGTTGGCTATCTGGCTATTACAGCGCCTTCTACATGATGCTCCGCAAAATCGCTGATGTTGACAGGGATAGGAAGCCGCAAGAGCGACTGCGCGTAACGGTGGCGAGAAGAACAGCGCCTACAAGAAGCTCCTGAATCGATGACTGTGTAAGCCCCTATGGTCGCGTAATGGCAGCAAGCGCTTGTAGCTGCGCGCGCCCAACGGTGCTCATTGATCTAGCTCCTAGGACGGAACGGGTAGCCAGAAGCGGGATGTGTGCGTCCTAACGGAGACCGGTCTCCATCTCTGTGGATCGGCTTTGTTCGACTATAGGAATGCGCCTGCCAAACAAGTCGGAGCCTCTCCCTGGCTCGTTACATGTGACTAACTGCGGAACGCTCAAAGTGCTGCTACACGGCGCGATGTCAATCCGCCCGCTGCTTCAATCGCTACCCAATAGGCGCCTCTCGCATCAGGCGCCCACTAAACGTCCGGTTTGGCTTTCACGCATGCCGACGCACGCTACGGATATCAATACCTTCACGGCCCTGTTCCTGTTGTTGACGTAGAGTGAATTAGTCCAATGAATTTCTGGAGTTCACAGTGCTTATCGGTGCCGGATTGCAGCAGGACGACGTCAACTACCTTTTCTCGCTCAGCTACGGCGAGCTACTGAACATGCCATTGGCCAGCGCCGATCGGCTGATGACAGAGCATTTGGTCGAGGCCGTTGGAACGCTCGATGGCGCCGCGGTAACCGGCCGGATGCTCTACAACGTGGGCATTACCCGAAGGGGGCGCCTTATGGTGGCTATTCTTCGTGGGGACAACAGCCAGTGCACCGCGCCGCCTTCGTAGTTGCCAGTAGCAACATGGTTCGCCCTATATAACCTTGACCCATAGCCTTTTAGCGAGTCATCCAGCCCATCCCTCGAAGTTCCACGCTGTCTTCAGCAACACCGCCATGTCCAAGCTCCATCGCCGCGACCGTGAACGGATCCAGCTCAATCGCCTGCTGGTCCAGCTTCCGAGCCTGCAAGAAGAGTTTCCCGATCCGGCGGACTTCTGGCCGGCCTTCGCTGGGCTGGCTGACTTGATCGTCGATGCTTCTGTACCTGACGATTGCGACTGGATTGCCTGCCAGATCGACGCCATGCTCGAGGCTCGTGGGTTGCTGGTCCGCTAACCGTTCGACCGGATCAAGAATTGCGCCCGATGCATTCCACAAGCACTGTTCAATAGGTTCGTGAAAAAAACCGATAGCATCACCCGCGATCTATTCGATGCTTTTAACTGCCTACCGAACGATAAGTAGTCGCCCGGAGAAGGTCACAGCATCGAAGCTGTAGACGTGTTCGCGCGGATTGTCCGAGCAGCATCCTACCAAGCGGCCTGGGAAGGCAGCATTCCTTTCGCGGATTTCGACGCTGCCAGCACAAATGGGGCAAGTTGCGAAAAAGCGGACCAGGCTGAAACGGCCCTTTGTTTTGCCATCACTATCATGACTAAGGCGAAACTGGCCATACCACTGGTTCAGTCCGAGCATCCAGTCGCGAGCGATGGTCACCCTAAGGGTCGGCAGTTGCCATAGCGGACGGAATCCCCAGGTGAGCATCGCTGCAAACGTACCAATGAAAGCGGCCGAGCCGACAAAAGCAGGGATGTGCCCCTGTCGACTGAGAACGTAGAAAATCGTCAGCCAGCTACATGCCACCGCAACAAGGAAAGGCGCGGCGACCACTAAGATGAAGAGTGCCCCTTTCCACGAGCGCATGGAGAACGGACGGTTGAGAATGGGCGCGAGGAACCAGCTGGCCCGTGCGGGCTCATGTTGGTAGACGATACGTTCTGGGACGGTCCCAGACGCTGCCAATTCCAGCTCTAGTGGCGTTTCGAGGGGTGGCGGATCAGCTGGCGAAAATCTGAGCTGGTAAGTCGTCGGATTGCCTCGGCCGCCACCTTGTTGAATGACGAGGTCGACATCAAGAGTAGCCCCGGCCTCTTGGAAAAACTGCTGCCTGCTGTTCTCGCGGTTCTTCCACCACGTTTGAACTGAGGACGATGGCATCCATTTGCCAGTGACGTCCTCTTCTGTTGGCCTGCCACCGAAGTGATCGCGGCGCCAGGCGGCCAGCTGGACGACTTCCGCGACCGGTGGGCTATACCCCCTCTCTAGGGCGTATTTGGTCTGGAGTGCGAGGACCACCAAGACCTGGCGAATTTTGCTGTTGGCTGTCTCCTCCTCAAGCCAACGGGCGAATAGCTCTAACGCCGAAAGGGTCTGCAAACCGGTTTGTGCCTTTTTCTCCATGTTTACCTGCTCCCATGCCTTCCAGTCTGGCCTCCTTCTTAGCGACGGAGCCAGATCATGGCAAGGCACCCAAGTGGAGACGCGGGTTGGCAGGCAATAGGCATCCCATTTGGGCTCAGGGACGGCGGGATGTGGGCACCCCTGGACGTTCCTCGTGGGCAAGTGTGTGGCTGCCAGTGTCCCGGCTGCGGGGCGTTCCTGAATGCCAAACACGGCAACGGTGGCCGGCGTCCTCACTTTGCCCATTTGGGCACGACCCAGGGGGCTTCGTGTGCAGAGACTGCGCTTCATCGCTATGCCAAGCAGGTTCTAGCCGAGACGTCAGCGCTGCAGCTTCCGGCCTGGACTGGCGCTGGCGACAGGCCCAATCCACCGGAGGCCAGAGACCACCATGGTGAGCTTCGTTGGGGAGCAGCCGTCGAATGGCCGGGCCGAATTACTCCCATCTGGGACGGGCAATTGGAAGTCGATTGCGGGCCCTTTAGACCGGATGTCACTGTCGAAGACAGCGACGGTCGATTGTGGGTCGAGGTCCGGGTAACCCACGAGGTTGGCTCACAAAAGACCGAGGAAGTGCGTCAGGTTGATGGGCGAATGATTGAGATTGATCTCTCAAATACCCCGGGGCACTTCATGGACACGCCTGAGGCCTTTAAGCAGTGGGTGTTGTACGACGCCCCGCGGCACTGGGTCTGGTTGCCGGAAGCAGCCAAGGCCTGGGAAGCCTCCAATCGCCAGCTCTTAGCGGACCTTCAAGCGGGCAGAGAGTCCAAGCGCAGTGCTGTCCCACTGCAAGCGGTACCGCCCATGGACTGGGAGGCTCTCCGCGTCCTTTTCGCAGAACGTGAGCTCATCCCCATCAACCAGCCACCCGTCGTGAACGACGATTGGGTAGGAGCCTGGGTCTGGCTAGATGATCTAGGACTCGCCGAGATCCAATCTCGATTGGTGCGAGGAGCAGCGGTCTATAGGGTGCGACTGGAGCATGGCGCAGAGCGCAATGTCTACTTGGGTGGACGAAGCCCGATGCGCCACCCTCACGGACTTTTTAATATTACGAAATCGCCAAAATATTAATTTAATATCGGCCTTCGACGCCCATTGAGTGAAGGGCAGTGACGCTGCCTGTCTGGGTTGTCTGCCTGGCCCGGATGGGCCGTTGGAATCTCTATTAGTTTGCCAGCCGAGGTTTTCTGGCTAATCCTGGGCTCGTTGGAATCTTTTCGGTGCGATTTTTGCCCAGTTTTGCGTTCAGGGGCCGCGCAACCGCGCGGCCCCTGTTGGCATTTCTTTTAGGTCACACCACGGCATTTGCGGGCCATCACCGGATGTCGTTGGTAGTACCGGGGAATACAATCCATCGTTTCCCATCTTGGTGGTTTTAACCATGAAGTGTTTCAAGGCCTACGATATCCGCGGCCGCGTCCCTGACGAGCTCAACGGGGACGTCGCGTACAGGTTGGGTCGCGCGTTCGCCCGTGCGATTGGAGAGGGTGCTGTCGTGGTCGGCTTCGATATTCGCCGTGACAGCCCGGCATTTGCTGAGGCGATCATTCGCGGCTTGAACGACGAAGGGCGCGATGCCATCGACATTGGGCTGTGCGGAACGGAAGAGGTCTATTTTCAGACGTTCCATCGCCAAGTGGCGGGCGGCATCATGGTGACCGCGAGCCATAATCCGATCGACTACAACGGCATGAAGCTGGTCCGCGAGGGCGCGCGTCCGATCAGTGGTGATACGGGCTTGCGCGATATCGAGAGGATGGTCGAGAAGAACGAATTCGGTCCGCCCAAGACGTTGCGAGGCAGCATTGCGCACGATCACGACAAGTCGGCCTACGTCCGGCATCTCCTGAGCTACATCGAGCCGGAAACCATTCGCCCGCTGAAGGTCGTGGTCAATGCTGGCAACGGTGGCGCGGGCAGCGTTATCGATTTGCTCGGGGCGCACTTGCCCTTGCAGTTCATTCGAATCCATCACGAGCCAGACGGAACCTTTCCCAACGGCATCCCGAATCCCCTTCTGCCGGAAAATCGAGCAGCTACGTCTGAAGCCGTCCGCCTGCATGGCGCAGATTTTGGCATTGCCTGGGACGGCGATTTCGATCGATGCTTTCTGTTTGATGCGCGCGGTGAGTTCATCGAGGGCTATTACATCGTCGGCCTGCTTGCCGCGCAGCTGCTGCAAAAGCAACCCGGGGCGAAGATCATCCACGACCCGCGACTCACCTGGAACACCATCGACATGGTGCTCCAGGCTGGCGGCATTCCGACCGAGAGCAAGACGGGCCACGCCTTCATCAAGGAGCGAATGCGCGCCGAAGATGCGATCTATGGCGGCGAAATGAGCGCACATCACTATTTTCGCGAGTTCGCCTATTGCGATTCGGGCATGATCCCCTGGTTGCTGGTCGCCGAACGCATCTCCAGGACCAACCTCGGGCTCGCGGAGATGCTTGCCGAGCGCATGGCGGCCTATCCCTGCAGTGGCGAAATCAATTTTGTCGTGAATGATCCGGCGAGGGCCGTGGCGAAGGTGCT
This sequence comes from Dyella jiangningensis, assembly GCA_000632805.1. Taxonomy (GTDB): domain Bacteria; phylum Pseudomonadota; class Gammaproteobacteria; order Xanthomonadales; family Rhodanobacteraceae; genus Dyella; species Dyella jiangningensis. Next base: position 5,267,731 of record CP007444.1, read on the forward strand.
TGAACACTTCGCCCCGCTCCAGCCGTCCCTTGAGCGAATCGACGGCGTCAGCGCCGATTTCGGAAGCTGGCGCTTCAATCTTCGCTCGTCCAATACGGAGCCACTCTTGCGTCTCAACGTGGAATCCCGTGGCGACGCTGCATTGATGAAAGCAATGACGCGCGAGCTGTCCGAATTGATCAATGCATAAAAAAAGGGCCGTTCGGCCCTTTATTCGTCTTCCGCTATAGCGTCGGGCTCAGGTACGCCCATAGGCATCATCGAAGCGAACGATGTCGTCTTCTCCCAGGTAACTGCCGGACTGGACCTCGATGAGTTCGACCGGCACCTTGCCCGGATTGCGCAGCCGATGCTTGCTACCCAGGGGGAGATAGGTGCTCTGGTTCTCCGCCAGCAGGAATACCTTGTCGTCGCAGGTGACTTCGGCGACACCCTTGACCACGATCCAGTGCTCGGCGCGGTGGTGGTGCATCTGCAGGCTCAGCGCGGCACCCGGCTTGACGACGATGCGCTTGACCTGGAAACGATCCCCGCTTTCGAGTGAATCGTAGGTGCCCCAGGGGCGGTGCACCACGCGATGGAGATCGTGCTCGGTACGTCCCGCGGTCTTCAGCTGGTCGACGATTTTCTTCACGTCCTGCGAGGCGTCGCGTCGTACGACCAGCGTCGCATCCGGCGTCGTGACGACGACGACATCCTTCAGGCCTACCGTGGCGACGAGATGGCGTTCATGCGAGCGCACGAGGCTACCGGTCGTATCCAGAGCAATCACATCCCCTTCAAGATGGTTGCCGTTCGCGTCCTTATCGGCCGCCAACCATAGGGCATCCCAGGAGCCGATGTCGGACCAGCCACAAGCCACGGGCACTACAGCCGCGTGGGCCGTTTTCTCCATGACGGCATAGTCAATCGAATCGCTAGGTGCGGTGGCAAACGATTCGGCATCAAGGCGTACGAAGTCGAGGTCGATGTTCGCTTTCTCGAAGGCCTTTCGCGCCGCCTGGAGCATGTCGGGTGCATGTGTGCCGAGCTCATCCAGATATCGAGAAGCGCGGAACATGAACATTCCCGAATTCCAGTCGTATTCGCCGCTGGCGAGATAGCCCTCGGCAACGTCCAGCTTGGGCTTTTCGACGAACTGTTCGACCTTGAACGTTTCGCCTTCCAGCGGCTGGCCCCGTCGGATGTAGCCAAAGCCGGTTTCGGGACGGTCCGGACGGATGCCGAAGGTCACCAGCCAGCCCTTCTCTGCCAGAGGCCGCGCCTTGGCGACGGCATCGCGGAAGGCCTGGTCATTGCCGATCAGGTGGTCGGCGGGAAGTACCAGGATGACTGCGTCGGCGTCCCGTGCCATGGCCCGTAGTGCGCCGACGGCAATGGCTGGCGCGGTGTTACGGGCCATGGGCTCCAGCAGGATGTCCGCGCCCTGGATATCTAGTTGCTGAAGCTGTTCCGCGGCGAGGAAACGGTGACCGTCGCTCGCCACCACGATCGGAGCAGCCACATCCTCCAGCCGCATCGCGCGCTGAATGGTTTGCTGGAACAGGGTTTCGCTGCCGGCGAGCGAAAGGAACTGCTTGGGCAGGTTCTTCCGTGAAATGGGCCACAGCCGGGTGCCGCTGCCACCGCTGAGAACGAGAGGAATGATCATGCCGGGTCAGCCGCTTGCCTGGGCGAGTGCATCCAGTGTCCGGTGCAGGCCAACCTTCCAGTCGGGCAGGGCACAACCGAACGTTTGCGCGAAACGTGAGTTGTCGAGTACCGAATAAGCTGGACGCTTGGCCGGCGTAGGGAACTCGCTGCTGTCGATGGCATGGACCGTTGGCACCTTCTGGAGCAGTCCGCGTCGAGCCGCCTGTTCCATGATGGCGGAAGCAAAGCCGTGCCAGCTGGTTTGGCCGCTGGCGGTCAAGTGGTACGTTCCCTCCAGCGACCTGCGTGCGTCCATGTCGGCCGCCAGCCAGCGATCGACCGCGGATAGCGTACCTTCCACGATCAACTGGGTGTCGGTGGGGCTGCCCACCTGATCGGCCACGACGCGCAACTCGTCACGCTCGCCGCCAAGGCGCAGCATCGTGCGCAGAAAGTTGTGGCCGACCGGCGCGTACACCCATGCCGTGCGGAAATTGAAATAGGGTGCGCCGCTGGCAATGAGCGCTTCTTCGCCGACCCGCTTGCTGCGACCATACGCACCGGCCGGTTCCGCAGCCGCATCTTCGCGGTAGGGGCTGTCAGCTTCCCCTGCAAACACGTAGTCGGTCGAATAGTTCACCAGCAATGCCCCGTGCGCCTTTGCCCAGCGCGCAAGCACGGCCACGGCTTCGCCGTTGACGCGAGTGGCGACAGCTTCCTCCTGCTCGGCACGGTCCACCGCCGTGTAGGCGGCGGCGTTGATGATGACGTCAGGCTGCTCCGCGTCCAGCAGGGCCACCAGGGTCTCGGGCGCGGACAGGTCCGCCTTGGCCGCCTGGCCGCTCTCCACGAGCTTGCCATCGCGCGTGGCGGCGGTCACCGCACCACGTGCCGCGAGGCCGCCGTGGCTGAGGAAGGTGCGACCCAACTGGCCATTGGCGCCCAACAACAAGGCTTTCACGGGCGGTACTCCGGCAGACGATCAGGCGAAACGTCGGCCAGTAACGGAGTTTTGCTGTCCTTGTCCGAAAGCAGGGGCTTGCTTACCGGCCAGTCGATACCGATGGCCGGATCGTTCCAGCGCACGCCGCCCTCCACCTTGGCGTCGTACAGATCGGTGCATTGGTACGAAAATGTAGCGAACTCCGAGAGTACGCAGAACCCGTGGGCAAAGCCTTCGGGAATCCATAAGTGACGGTGATTCTCTGCCGTGAGCATCACGCCTGCCCATTGGCCGAAAGTCGGCGATCCCCGGCGGATGTCGACCGCCACGTCGTAGACTTCGCCTTCGAGCACACCGACAAGCTTTCCTTGTGGATACGGCCACTGGTAGTGCAGGCCGCGAAGCACACCTCTGGCTGAGCGTGACACATTCGCTTGTACGAACCTTCGATCGATGCCTGCTTCGCGGTACTTGGCTTCGTTGTAGCTCTCGTAGAAGAATCCACGCGCGTCACCGAACACCTGCGGTTCGATCACGAGGCAGCCCGGCAGTGCCGTTTCGATGAACTTCATCCAACGTAGCCTTGTTTGGTCAGGGTTTGCAGGTATTGTCCGTAGCCGGTCTTGGCCATTGGGGCGGCGAGACGCAGCAACTGTTCCGCATCGATCCACTTATTGACGTAGGCAATTTCCTCAGGACAGCAGACCTTGAGGCCTTGGCGATTCTCGATAGTCTCGATGTAGTTACCCGCCTCCATCAGTGACTCGTGAGTGCCTGTGTCCAGCCATGCGTAGCCCCGCCCCAACTGCTCAAGGTGCAGCGAGTCGTCGTCGAGGTAGCAGCGATTGAGGTCGGTTATTTCCAGCTCTCCGCGTGGCGACGGCTTGAGGCTTGCCGCAAATTCCGGTGCGCGCTGATCGTAAAAGTAGAGGCCCGTCACTGCATAGTTCGACTTGGGTACGGACGGCTTTTCCTCGAGTCCGATAACTTTCCCGCTACCATCGAACTCGGCTACGCCATAGCGCTCGGGATCTTTCACCCAGTAACCGAACACTGTTGCGCCATGCTCACGGGTCGCAGCACGTTTCATGCGCTCAGTAAGACCCACCCCATAGAAGATGTTGTCGCCAAGTACCAGGCAGCTGCGGTCGTTTCCAATGAAGTTCTTGCCAATAACAAAGGCCTGCGCGAGACCGTCCGGCGAAGGCTGCACCGCGTACGTGATATTGATGCCCCATTGGCTGCCATCACCCAGCAGACGCTGGAACAACGCCTGCTCGTGCGGAGTGTTGATCATGAGGACATCACGAATGCCAGCTAGCATCAGCGTAGCCAGCGGATAGTAAATCATGGGCTTGTCGTACACCGGCAGCAGCTGTTTGCTGACCGCCTGGGTGATCGGATAAAGCCGTGTGCCGGATCCACCTGCCAGGACGATGCCCTTTTGCTTGCTCATGCGCCCAGCCGCTCCATTCGATAGCTGCCATCTAGAACGCGGGACACCCAATGGGCATTGTCGAGATACCAGTTGACTGTCTGTGAAATGCCGGTCTCGAATGTTTGAGAAGGGCGCCAACCAAGTTCGTTCTGCAGCTTTGACGAATCGATTGCGTAGCGTCGATCGTGGCCGGGACGATCTTTGACAAAGGTAATGAGCGACTCGCGGCTGCGACCGTCGGCGAGCGGATGGCGCTCATCGAGCAGTGCACAAATTACCTTCACTACCGCGAGGTTTTCGCGCTCGGCGTTGCCACCCACGTTATAAGTTTCGCCGATCCGGCCTGCTTCCAGCACCCGTTGGATGGCGGAGCAGTGATCACCCACAAAAAGCCAGTCGCGAATGTTGCGGCCATCGCCGTAGATTGGAAGTGCCTCGCCTGCGCGGGCCTTCTGGATTATCAGCGGGATCAACTTTTCGGGAAACTGGTAAGGCCCATAGTTGTTAGAGCAGTTCGTCGTCAGCGTAGGCAGGCCATAGGTGTGATGGAATGCGCGAACCAGATGGTCCGAAGCAGCCTTGGATGCCGAGTACGGCGAATTGGGCGCGTAGGGCGTCTCTTCTGTGAAGTATCCCTCGGCCCCGAGGGACCCATAGACTTCGTCGGTGGAGACGTGGAGGAAGCGAAAGCGTTCTTTTGCAGAGGACTCAAGCGTCAACCAATAGTCCCGGGCGCACTCGAGCAGGGCGAGTGTGCCGACCACATTGGTCTCGACGAACACCGCCGGGCCATCGATGGAGCGATCGACATGCGATTCCGCAGCAAAATTGATGATGGCGTCAGGCTTGTGCTCGCTGAGTATCTGCGCCACACAGGTGCGATCACCGATGCTGCCATGCACAAATACGTGGTTGGTGTTGTCCTTAACCCCGTCTAGGGTGTCGAGATTGCCTGCATAGGTCAGAAGATCAAGGTTGACAACCTTCAACCCGTCGTCCAACGCCTTCAGTACGAAATTGGCTCCAATAAAGCCCGCGCCGCCAGTCACCAGCAAAGTCGTCATAGGTATTAGGTGTCAAGAGGTTTTATGGAGCATTGTGCCATGAACTAGGGGGCTAAACCTGGTCATCGCTTCTGCGTGGGCGGGAACGTTAAGACAAGGATTCGGGCTCCCGGTATCATGGTTGGACTGCCCAATGGACGCGCTTTTACCCATGAGCCCCAAGAAAATATCCAGTGCCAGAAAGCGATCTTCGCCGGAACTTGGCTTAGGAACTCGTGCCATTCACGCGGGACAGCAGCCGGACCCGAGCACCGGGGCTATCATGACCCCGATCTACGCCACTTCGACCTATGTTCAGGAAAGTCCGGGCAAGCACAAAGGTTACGAATACTCGCGGACCCAGAACCCCACGCGCATGGCGTATGAGCGCTGCGTCGCAGATCTGGAAAGCGGCGTGGCTGGTTTCGCGTTCGCGTCAGGGTTGGGTGCGGCGTCGACTGTGCTGGACATGCTTGACTCCGGCAGCCACGTCATTGCCATGGACGACCTGTATGGCGGCAGCTATCGCCTGTTCGAGCGCGTGCGGAGGCGTTCGGCAGGCCTAGGTTTCAGTTTTGTCGATCTGAACGACATGGCTGCCCTAAAGGCAGCGCTGAAGCCGAATACACGAATGATCTGGGCTGAAACGCCTACCAACCCGATGCTCAAACTGGTCGATCTAGCGAAGATCTCGCAGTTCGCCAAGAAGCACGGTTTGATTCTAGTAGTGGACAACACCTTCTGCTCCCCTATGCTGCAGCGCCCGTTGGAATTTGGCGCGGACCTTGTGCTGCATTCGGCTACCAAGTATTTGAACGGCCACTCGGACATGGTCGGTGGCATTGTCGTCGCCGGCAATGCGGAGCTGGCTGAGCAGATGGCGTTCCTGCAGAATTCTGTTGGCGCCATTGCCGGACCGTTCGACTCCTTCCTCGCCATGCGTGGTCTGAAAACCCTGCACTTGCGCATGAAGGCGCATTGCGAAAGTGCGATAGAGTTGGCGAAATGGCTGGAAGGACATCCTGCCATAGATCGCGTCATCTACCCGGGGCTGAAAAGCCATCCCCAGCATGGACTGGCACGCCGCCAGATGGATGGCTTCGGCGGAATCATCTCGGTCGAACTCAAGGGCGGCCTCAAGAGTGCGCGCCGCATGCTGGAGCGCTGCGAGCTGTTCGCGCTTGCCGAATCGCTGGGAGGGGTGGAAAGCCTGATCGAGCATCCCGCCATCATGACCCATGCGTCCGTTCCACCAGCCAACCGCAAGCGACTGGGTATCAGTGATGGACTTGTGCGCCTCTCCGTTGGCGTCGAGGACGTGCGAGACCTGAAGAGTGAATTGGAGACCGCGCTTGTCTGACAACAGCATTAGCCGTAGGGGCGCTACGCGTGCGCGCCTCCATGTCTCGGCGTTCGATGTGCTGAGGCCATTGTTCGAGCAGCGCTACCTACTCCAGCAGCTCGTACAGCGGGAGATCTACGGTAAGTATCGGCGGTCCAGGTATGGACTCATGTGGATATTCATCCAGCCACTGTTGTTGCTGGCAGGTTATACGCTGGTGTTCGGCGTTTTCCTTAAGTCACGTTGGGGCGGCGCGGGCACCAGTTCCGAATTTGCACTTGTGCTTTTCTCCGGTCTCATCTTCTACAACTTTTTTGGTGAAGTCATATCGAGGTCCGCTGGTCTGATACATAGCAACGCGTCCTTCGTGAAGAAGATGGTTTTTCCGTTATACATCCTCAACTGGTCGGTGGCTGTCGCGGCTGCCGTCCATGCGGGCTTCAGTCTGTGCGTGTGGCTAGTCTTCAGCATGTTCATTCATGGCAGTGTCCCGTTGACCATTTTCTGGTTGCCGGTGATCTTCTTGCCGTTCTTTCTGTTCTCTCTTGGGTGCAGCTGGCTTCTGTCCGCTTACAGTGTCTTCCATCCGGATACGGAGCACGTCGTGCCCGTATGTCTTCTGTTGTTGATGTTTCTGTCTCCGTTGTTCTATTCGGTGGAATCACTCCCGGAGAAATACCGGTTCGTAATAGGACTCAACCCTCTGACCTACGTGTTCGAAGAAGCTCGTCGAGTGATGATTTCGGGCAATGCACCGGACTTCAGGGTGCTCGGCATCGGTCTGGTCGTGGGTGTCGGCATTGCCTGGCTTGGTCTTGCGTCGTTCAAGGGTAATCAAGAGAATTTTGCCGATGCCGTCTGAGCCGATTATCCAGGTCCAGGGCCTGGGGAAACGATACGAGTTCGATCACAACCACCAGTGGTCGTTGTTTGGACGCAAGAGGCTCGGTGGTGGCGCGGGATACGAAGCGCTGCACGACATCAATTTCGATGTTCAACCCGGCGAAGCCGTCGGCCTCATCGGCCGCAACGGCGCCGGCAAGAGTACGTTGCTCCAGATCCTGACCGGCACGCTTCGACCGAGTACCGGTGAAGTGGCTGTTCGTGGTCGCGTCTCGGCGTTGCTCGAGCTCGGTGCTGGATTCAATCCGGATTTTACAGGCAAGGAAAATATCTACCTGACGGGTGCGGTTCTTGGCATGTCGAGTGCCGAGATTCAGGGCAAATATCAGGCGATCATCGACTTTGCCGACATTGGTGATTTCATCGATCAGCCGGTCAAGACGTACTCCAGCGGCATGCTCGTGCGCCTTGCGTTCGCACTTCAGGTGCACGTGGATCCGGATATCCTGATCGTCGACGAGGCTTTGAGCGTTGGAGATATCTTCTTCCAGCAGAAATGCATCAACAAGATCAGGGAGATCCTCGATCGCGGCGTGACACTCTTCTTCGTCTCGCATGGCCTCAACTCGGTCAAGAGCTTGTGTTCGCGGGCGATTTACCTGCAGAAGGGCCGGGTTGTCGCAGACGGGCCGGCTGAAGAAGTGTGTGATCTCTACCAGAACTCGCTGACCAGCCATTCCCGCCAGGACTGGGAGGAGGCGGTAGAGGCAACGCGACTGCACGGTGGCGATGCGGAGCTGCCTCTTTTCCAGGTCGGCGAGGAGTACGACCTGCGTGATGAGGGGTTTGAGCATCGATTGTCCCAGCGGTCAGGGAGTGCAGAGCTCGTCTTCACGGGTGTTCGCGTCTTTGATGAAAGCGGACACGCGGTGCTGGCGCTTGAGCAGAGTGGGCCTGCACGTATTCGGCTGCAGTTGGATGCGAAGTGCGACATCCCAGTTGGAGCGAGCCTGGGCGTACTGATTAGGGACGCCAATGGCGTCGACCTTATCGCGTTCAATTCCAACTTCTACAAGCAGTGCCTGCCCGCGCTGAAGAAGGGACAACGGTACATCTGGGAGATCGATGCGCATCTTCCGCTGGCGCGTGGGTATTACTCGATTCATTGCGGTGTCAAACCGAACGCCGAAAGCGGATATTTTTACGACCGTTGTTTCAATGCGGCTGTACTCGAAATCAAGGGCAATCCCGTCAGTTGGGGTGATTACGGCGGACGCCTGATCCAAGTGCCCCTTTCCACCCGGATGCTGCATGTAGAGGGGAGCGCTTGATGTTCGTGTCCTTCTTGCTACCAGTTGTCGACAGAGGAGCTGGCCCCCTTTACCACTGGGTTATGCTGGCACAGATGGCCCGTTTCCCCCCCGGGGACATCGTCTTTTTGGCGGACGAAGCCTATTTCGACGAAAGTGCCGTACCTTTTGGACAGAACCTGAGCGTTGGAGGGGTGTCCTTTGTGTGCCCGGATAAGGACACATTTGACCGGCACAACAAGATAACGTTGTCGAGCGCTTCGCTTGCTCCAATATACGAGCGCTTTGGGAATCACCTGGAGGTTTTCCGTGAAGTGCTCACCCATTCGGTTCCTAGTCTCGTGCGAGAGATCCAAGGGGCGCTAAGCGACATCGATATTAAATGTATCGAGGCATTCCTAACTTGGTGCAACGTCCCGTCCTTGAGCGAAGTCGCCCGGGAGCTTGAAGTTTCTATCATCCACAACGAAATCGGCCCACTACGCGGGGGACTGTATGTGGACACCGCTTATTTTGATTTCCTGGGCGTCAACGGACATACAGCGACTGCTCGTTGGGAAAGCACCGAGGAGCTGGCCGCTGAGGTTGCCGGAGTGGAGTTGTTGTCATCAGAGCAACTTCGCGGATTGCTCGTAGCGAACCGGGCGAGGGTTGAGTCGGTGGCCAGCGTTGAGCCAGCCCAACGGTATAAGCTGGGTGTCGCTCTTCAGGTGCAGGACGACTCCAATGCCATTGCATTTGGCCATGGCTGGACCGATCTGAAACTCCTTTACGAGGCAATCAGCCATTATCCGCCCGAGGATGTACTGGTCCGTTCGCATCCTTTGGCCCGATTGATCTATCGGGGCGGCTTGGGAATCGCCGATGATTCGCCGGATAGTCTCGAATTCCTCAACCGCGTAGATCGAGTGCTGTCGGTCAACTCCAGTCTGTTGGCGGAAGCGGCATTGTGGGAAGTTCCGTTTCAGGCTAAGGGCGACTGTCCTTTCAGTTGCCTTGCTGAGGATGCCCCAGGTGGAAGAGCCCTCGGCGAAGATCGTTGTGTTTGGCTGAACGCATTCTTTCTCGGCTATCTCATACCCGCCAAACTCTTATTCGACCCCGAGTACTACCGGTGGCGCTTGGCCGAAAGTCGTTCGCTTGGCCAAAGAATTCAGAGGCATATCTCGGCGTATCGTGAGACTCAATTAGCGTTCCCGGCGCTTAAACTCCACGGTGGCGCCCCGGCGGCCACGGAAATTACGAGATTTTCAGCCAGTTGGACCCAGGAATTCAGCCTGGAAAAGCGGCTGAAAATTGCGACCGATACGATCGAGCACCTCGCAAAAGAGATCAAGGCCCGTGATGAACAGATAAGCCGAGCCCGTAATTGGCAGACGGAGGCCGAACGAGTTTGGGAAGCTCACGAGTGGTTCCGGATGCGAACCGAAGCTCTCGATAGGGAGCACACGGAGTGGCGTACAACCCTTGACGATCTTTCGAGGGCTGTAGCCGGTCCCAGTGCCCCGGTCGACGACGGAGGAATAAAAAGTACGGTTGCCTCACGTGTCAAGCATTTGTATGAACTTCGCCATGCTTATGAGCTAGGATTGACTTTCCAACAGCAGTTGGAAGGGGAGCTTGCCAAGGAAAAAGAGACTGTTGCCAACCTCCAAGACGAGTTGAGGTTGAATGAGGAGCGGCATCATTGTGCGTCGGAGGCCTTGAGGCGTGAGAGGGACGAGTTGATCGCTCGGATGGAAATGGAGTCTCAACTCCTGCTTCGACAGTTAGAGGCCACCACTGCGCGGCTTGAGAGGCTTTATGCCAGTAGACTCTCTCTGAAAGAGCGAATTACTGGCCGTATCCGCAATACGCCCTAGGGCATCAGTTTTATCGAAGGACTTCTGTCATGGCAGACAAGCCAGACGTAAGCGCTGTTATCACCTTTCATGGAGAGGGGGTGTTGGCGCACACAACGCTGTATTCCATCGAACGCTGTCGATCAATCGCTGAGCAGAGCGGTCTGTCGATCGAGTTCGTGATTACGCTCGACAACGCGGATGCCGAAACTCGGCGAATCGTTCTCGAGCATCCCGTGCTTCGCGATCGCGATCAGGTGCATGAGGTCTCCTACCGGGATCTTTCCACTTGCAGAAATCATGCAGTTGCCCATTCACGCGGCGAGTTCATCGGCACGTTCGATGGCGACGACTATTTTTCGGGAAATTGGATCGAGCGCTGTGTTCATCTCATCCGGCGGGAAGGTGAGAAGAACATTTTCCATCCTGAAATGATGGTGGCCTTTGGTGCATGGAATGCCTTTTGGTGGCAGGTCGACCAGTTGGAAGACTTTTACAAGCCTGGGGCATTGCTCACGACGAATTATTGGAATGCATGTGCATTCGCGGCTCGCTCGGTTTTTGAAGAATGTCCATATCACGTATCTAGAGTGGGCGAGGCCGGGTTCGGTTTTGAAGACTGGCATTGGAATTGCGAAACCATCGCCCATGGTTTCGTGCATCGACTGGCAAGAGGAACCGCGCGCTTTGAACGAAGAAAAGCTGGTGGATCTCTGAATGTCGCTCATCAACAGGCTGGGGCGGTGATCCGGCCCTCCTCTTTTTTTGAGTCTGCTCTTTAAATGTACACGGTGTTTCGTTCTCTCTATCGAGGCCTCGATCGCCTTGTGTTTCATAACCTGCCGCTGCGGGCCCAAGTGGCACTCAAAAGCGCGGTTTTGCGCATGTCGCGCACGATGTACCCGACGCGGATCCATGCTCGGAACGCCTCGCAGCTTTTGCGTGCGCCTGCCGGCAGCAATTCCGGCTGGTCCTGGCGACCGCCAGCGCTGCCGGAGTGGGTGAAAGATGAAATGGAGGCGCTTTCCGCCATCGATCCTGACATCCACCCTAAAAGCGACCTCATGCAGACGGTCGAGTTCTATTCTGCGCCTTGGACGTTCGACGTCCCCGGCCGGGCCTATGCCAAGCTTTGGCATGCGCTTGGTGGCCGGAAGTTCGATTGTGTCATTTTCGTGCCCTGGCTCAAGACCGGCGGCGCTGATCTGGGTGCTATCCGCACCGCTAATGCGCTGGCATCCGATTTTGGCGCTCGTGTACTCGTCGTGGCGACGGAAGACGCTGATTCTCCCTGGGCGGGCCGGCTTTCTTCTGACATTACGTTCTTGGAAGTCGGTGCGACACTTCGCGACGTGGATCCCATCCATCGGGTCGACGTGATCGTTCGAGTGCTGCTGCAGCTTGCCCCGTCTGTTGTGCATGTCATGAATTCTTTGCTTGCATGGGAGGCCGTCGCGCGCAATGGGCTGGCGCTGCGTCAGACGATGAGGTTGTACGCCTCGCTGTATTGCGACGATTTCAATGTGCTTGGCTTGCCTGTCGGCTATGCGCGCGCCTATCTGCCCAGGTGCTATCCCTATCTAGAAGCCGTAGTTACCGACAACACACGCAATCCCCGCCAATGGGTCAAGCAACTCGGCGTTCCGGAGAATCTTTTCAAGGTTGTTCCATTTCCCGGGCCACACACTGCCGGAGTCGTGCCGACCTCACCAGGGCGTGCTGTCCTATGGGCGGGGCGCCTGGACCGGCAGAAGCGTCCGGAACTTCTGGCCGCCATCGCGGCAGCCCTTCCGGACGTCCGGTTTGACGTCTATGGCTCCGCGGTCATGGGTGAGGGGAATGAGAGCAGCCAACTTAGGTCCCTGCCGAATGTGGTGTTGCATGGCACATTCGATAGCTTCCGCGCGATCGTGAAGAGCGATCACTCTGCATTTGTCTACACGACCGCCTGGGATGGTCTTCCACTGGTCCTTCTCGATGCCGCCAGCGTCGGACTACCCATCGTCGCGCCGGATATCGGTGGTGTCGGTGACTTCATCCGCAAGGAAGATCTGCTCGGCGCGACGGCCGGCGTTCCCGAGTATGTAAAGGATATCGAATCCTTGTTGGCCCGCTCGGCCACAAGACAGGAGCGTGTCGCACGTCAGTTCGAAAGCTTACGCACGTCGCGAGGCGTGGATGTGTTCCTGGATGCTCTCGGCAAGCTGGAGGGCTATGCACGCATGCGCGAACTGCATATCACCGAGGCGCAGGTCTTAACGAATAACGAAAGAGGTGGTGTGTAATGAAAGGGCTCAGCAGGATTCTCGTAATCGTCGCTGTGCTCTGCGCACTCGGGTACGCTTTTCATCGCTTCCAGTCATGCCAGATCGTGGGTGCGAACCCAGACAAGCAAGCGGCGGCGTCAATTCCTGCGCCCGTACAGCCGACGCAGACTATGGCGACCGTGTTATCGGCTGACCCGTTGCTGGTCTATCCCAGTCACGCAGCGCTGGTGTCGATGAAGCTTGGCTACGAAGTTGCGCACACCAATTCCGATGGCAGCATCATGGCTCTCCCGTTGCCTCCGGGATTGGCATTCCAGACGACCATCATGCTTTCTCCGGCGGGGCACCATCATCTGTCGGTAACTATTCCCAACGAGAAGTGCGCTTCGGGCATCGAAGTGAATGCGTATCGGTTGGATCAGGAGTCCCCGGTATACAGCGGCAATATCGCGCCGGTATCGAAGAGGGCGCCACTAATGATGGATCTTGAGACATCTAAGGTGAGCGATCCCTTCATCGTGACCGTCAAGCTGGCGCAGGGAGCGCAGAACAACTGGTTCTGCAATGTGACGTTGTCTTGGGATAGCACCGAGTGAGTGGTGCCGAAGGGAAGCGCATCTTCGGCCTAGACATTCTGAGGGCCATCGCTGTTCTTTTGGTGCTGATCGGTCACAGCAGTCAGCATTTTCAGCCACCGGGCTGGTTTCGCTGGCTCTGGTCCGGGCAGGGTACGCTGGGCGTTGAAATATTCTTCGTGCTCAGTGGGTTCCTGATCGGAACGATCATTATCCGGCTGGCACGGTCGGGCAGGTTGCATACCTCAGCGATGGTGTGGGACTTCTGGCAGCGTCGCTGGGCAAGAACGCTGCCGCTCTACTTCTTCTTCTACCTGCTCTACCTGCGGTTCGACTACCTGGGTGTAGCGGACTTGGGAAGGACGTACCCATTCCTGTTCTTCATGCAAAATTTTGCATGGCCGCAGCTTCCTTTTTTCCAGCATTCCTGGAGTCTGGCGGTCGAGGAATGGTTCTACTTCCTGTTCCCCCTGGTGTTCCTTGCGTTTGCCGCCGACGAGCGGGCGTACAGGCGCCCGCTTTTGGCTACATGTGTAGTATTCATCGCCGGGCCGGTGATCGGCCGTATGCTGGTCTTGGGCAATGTGCACGACTACGAAGGCTTCAATGACCAGGTTCGAATGGTTGTGGTCAATCGTCTGGACGCGATTTTCGTTGGCGTGCTCCTCGCCCTGATCCGGATCGAGTGGCCCAACTTCTATGCGCGCCTGCGGAAGTTCGGATTCGTCGGCATACTGGGCATTATTGGCATTGCGCTGTACCTGGCGCTCGGCGTCCCCGGGTTGATCCAGCATTACTGGCTCATGTCGCTTTACTTCCCGATCATGAGCCTAGCCATCGCGATGTCGCTGCCGTTCGTGTCGGATGTCCAGTCGCTCGGAATCCGCCTGCTGGATTCATTCGTTTCCTACACCAGCAAAATTTCCTATTCGCTGTACCTCGGGCACATCTGCATGCTGACGCTCGTCAACAGTCTGCTGGATCGGCTGGGCGTCCACGTGCAGGGAGCGCTGATGACCATGGGTGTGTATCTGGTCTACGCGGCAGCTTTCTACGGGCTCGCGACGATTACCTACTATTACATCGAGGCTCCGTTTCTTAAGCTGCGGAACGACTCGACCAAGTAACTGCGTGCCTTGCACAGGGCGCGCGCTCCAGAAAGGAATGGGAGCAACACCGTCCCGGATCTACGTGTGACGGTGCCGTTCGGGTCAGGACGCGCGCCACTAGGGCGCAGTCAGCCCAAGGGGGGCATATCGGATACCTTGCCCGTGCTCGGGTAGGGTCTTCCGGGGAGGGCGCTTACGTCGCTACTTGGTAGTACTTGCGCAGTATCCGTTCAAGATAACCTTCGCCCAGGTCAATCTTCATCCGGTGGCTGATGTTCTCGGTAATCGATGTGTCGATCGGGAATGGCACCCCCTTGTCCACCATGGCGAAGTTGGCCTTCATGCCAAGGACTTCTTCAAAGGTGCGCACGATCATCGGCATGGGTGTCGACTTCAGTGCTGCAACGGGAACCACTTTGTGGGTATCCCACTGCCTGTCGATGACAAATGAAGCAATCGAGACGATGTCCTCTACATCGATCAGGTTGCGTTCGGCGCGAGACCACACCGTAAAGTGCTCGCCCGAAATAATGTGGTGAAAGAGGAAGTTGGTTAGCGTGTGGACGTTGTCGGAGCGCCCGACGACCTGAGGCAGTCTGAGCACAACACCCTTGCCAGACCTCAAGACAAGCGATTCCATCGCTGCCTTGTGGGCCAAATACGGTGTCAAGGTTTCTTGGGGGTTACCAACGGCGCAGCTTCCGAAGTACACGAACTTCGGGCAAGAGCCTTCCAGGCGTTCGAGCAGCAGTTTGCGCTCCCTCTCAAACGCAGCGGGCTCGGTTTCCGTCGAATTAGACACGCCGGCCGCGAAAATCGTGACATCGGGCCGATCAGCGTATATGTGACTGAATACTTTGGCCAACAGGCCATTGCCAACGATCATGGAAAAAGGCTCAGCAAAGATGATGTTTGTGTGGCGAGTTCTCTTGCGCCACTTTGGGAGCCACCGATTTCGTTATCAGAGGACGGATGCTCCGTTCCGTCATGTCGTTTCGCCGAGCCTGGCGTGGCGCGACTACTCCTGTCCTTGACCATAGCTTCGCACCAAGGGCCCGAGGTTGCATTACGCTGGGGCTCCACGGGAATAAAGGGGCGCCCACTTAAATCCCCAGCGGGCCGTTCCGTACCTGATGGTTCTCAGCGGAAGAACCGGCCCGTGGCAGTTCTTGTTCAGGTTCGGCAGCCGGCCGGTGCGTCTCCTTACTCCGAATCAGTGGCCAACGTATTCGCAAGGCGCCCCGCCAGGAGACTTGGAGCACAATGCATGGTCCTGGACCCCAGGCCATGCATCGGACTCTGAACGTCAGGGCTCAAAGGCAGACAAATATGTGACCATCAGCATCGAATATCGCATCGTGATCCGGCCAATGGGGACGGCCGACGCACATGCGCTGCGCATCGTCCGTGGTCTTTTCAATCTCGAAGAGGTCGCCCGAGGCCTCGCTGAACAGCCCTTCAAGGGACCAGGGCTTCACGAAGGCAGATGCGTTCAAGTCACCATCACTTGTGCTGAGCGCGCGCGGGTATGTGTACGACGCCCCTGCGAGGGCAACAGGCATCGTTGGTGTCACGCCATAACGCAATTGGATGTCGTGCACGATCAACTGGGCACGATTGAGGTCCCAGCGATTGAGACGCTGCTGTTGTTGCAGCATGGCTGCACTGCTGAAGGCAAGGAGCAAGGAGGCGCAGATCCAGGGTAAGGCGATGACCGGTTTGCGGACTTCGGCGATGACCAGGAGGGCAGCCGCCATGGGGCCAAACACGAAACCCAGCCCTGAGAGCGCGCGCGGAACCGGCCACCAGACGCCCGATACGGCGAGAGGAAGCATGGCGAGCAGGATCAGCCCTACAAATCCGACGGCCCAGTAAAGCAGGCGCCCGGGACTCTTGCGCATGGCAACGATGAAGGGAGCCAGCGCGCCCACCGCCAGGAATCCCTTTGCAAGTCCGGAAACGGTGGGTTCACCCTGAAGGAAGATTTTCCTGCATAGGTGCCATAAGTCAGTCAGGCGCTCCGGAACGGCCGACAGCGCCACCAAATTGCCACGCGGGTCAACATTCTGAGGCGCGGCCATCTTGAGGATTTTGTACAGGATCAGGTAACAAACCAGCGCGGCGACGGGAGAGAGCAGCGCCCTGCTTAGCATCCGTAGACGAGTTGGAAAATCGGACTGCTCGAACGCTTCGGTGCACAGAACGATCGCATAGATGATGCTGGCGGACACGCCCAGCGTAATCTGGTTACCGCCCATGGCTAGAAGGAGCCACGCCACGCTGGCGAAGAACGCCCAGCGATTCTCCCTGTCCAGTGGATTGCGGGAAGCGTCGAGTCGGGCGAACGCCTGAAGGTGTGCAAGCGTGAAGATGAGGTAGAACGCTTCGTTATACGCCGCCTGGCGGAACGTGAAGTACTCCGTGAAATACGGATACGCGCAAAGGATGCCAATCGGTGCGGCGATGTAGCCAAGCGGCATCTGCTTTCGCGTGGCGTGCGTGGCGACAAAACTAGCTATGCCCGCGAGCGCGAGCAGGCACAGTGATGTCGACACCCAGGCGATATCGGTCGTGGACAGGTGCGCATGGGTAAGCACCCATTGCAGTAGGGCCTGCGTAAAGCGGCCCTGCGAAAGATAAAAACTGAGTCCCTGGTCGATGTACGCGCCAGCGTAGTCATCAAAAGCGTAGCCAGGGACCAGGGCTAGCCCCTTGGCCAATAGTGTGAAGGCGAGTGCAATGCCGAAAGGCGCAATGCTCCAGCCATATTCCGAGCGAATCCGTTCCATTGTGTTGCTGGCCTGCATGTTTCTTCCCCAATACTAATAAGTCCGGAACGACAGTCGGCTGTGCCCCACGTAGCTGGTAACGACGGGGACAGCGACGCCGAACCCGTGCGCAATCGTCTCCACGTGCTGATGCAGGCCAAGCGCAGGGAGAACATAGCGTGCAAGCACCAGGCTGATCACGATGGTCTGGACGACCGCCGCGAGATTCACGGCGATGAACCAGGCCGCCTGATGCTTCATGGAATTTGTAGCATCCCGAAATACGAAAATTCTGTTGAGGAAGAAAGCCGTGATCATGCCGACGATATACGCAGCGATGATGGCGATCGTGTAGGGAAGCCACAGACTGAAGAGCATCCGTGAGAAAAAGTTCGCGGCTGCCGCCGTTCCACCGGCTACGAGAAACTTGACGATCTGTCCGGATTTCATGACTGGCCGGACATCGCTTCCTGTGCCAGCTTCTTGGCGACATGGATGCTTTCGTTGATAGAGCGGTCCTCGGGGTAGTAATAGGCGGTGTCAGCCATATACAGGCCGCGCACGGGCGTCTTCATCGAGGGCAGCATGTCGTAGAAGCCCGGTGGGCAGATTGTCTGCGCGAACTCGTAGCGGTGGCAGTGCCGTGCCACGACCCAATCCGGCTTGAACTCGGGGTTGATGCGCGCGAGATATCCGACGACTTCGTCGATCAGTTCGTCGTTGCTTTTCGCCCACTTCGGATGAGTCTTGGGCATATAGAACGGAGCATAGAGTACCGACGGAGTCATCCGATTTAGGTTCGAATACTCGATCACGCCCGGGATCTCGATCCCCGGATCGTTGATGTTCATCCAGAAGTTCTCGCTGATCGGATTCTTGAGCTTCAGGATGACGCATGCCACTGGGATGTTCTTGATGGCATTGATCTGCTGGATGAACTCCGGCGGCAGCGACGGCACGATGCGTGGAACGTACTGGATGGGGGCTGTGGAGACGACTGCATCGCACAGAACTTCCTCGCCTTTTACGCTGATGCTGCTCACGCTTCCATCGACGGTATTGACCATGTCGATGCCGGCCTTGAGGTGGATGCGTCCACCCTTGTCAAGGATGAACTGCTCCATCTTATCGAGCAGGGTCGCGGAACCGCCTTCGAGATATCCCATGGTTTCCTGCAGGAGACTGCGACGTGACAAGGCGACGCGCTTAATGCGAGTGCCGATCCATGCAGCGGAAATCTCGTCACTGTGTTCGAACAGCTTCAGATCGAACAGGCTCTTCCACAATACGTTATAGGCGCGCTCACCTACCCAGCGACGCAGCCAAGACGTCGCCTGGATGCGATCGAACGGGCGCCAGTCCTGGATGTTCTTGGCGTACATGGCATGCACGCCGTAGCGAATCTTACTAATGATGCCCAGCCCCCTGAAGGCAAGCAGGGCGAACGGCGTGCCCCATTTGTACAGGGTGCCGTTGTAGAAAAAGCCCATCTTCGTATCGGTCCACTTCAACGTGTGGGCGATACCCAATTCGCTCAGAAGCTCGAACAACGGGAAGTCCGTCTTGCAGACGAAGTGGTAGTAGCGTTCGATAGCAAGCCCGTCGAAATCGAACGCCGCCGACATCCCGCCGATGCGATCGTCGCGCTCATAGATGTCGACTTCGTGTCCCTGCTTGAGGAGCTCCAAGGCGGCCATCAAACCCATCGGGCCGGCGCCGAGAATGGCATACTTCATGTTCAGATTCCTGAGTGGATCGAATGGGTGATGGCTCAGCGCTTCAGGACAATGGCGCTATAGCGCGGGTCGCAGTAGCTTTCCTTGATGGCATCGGCGAACGGCGTCTGCCGGAAGCCAAACACCTTTTGTGTATCGATGCCGTGGAATTCGTCGCCGGCGGTCAGAGCCTTGAGCTGATCGGCAGTGAAGGGAGGCTTTCCGCTGAACACTGCATACGCCCGAAGAAGGAAATGGAACAGTCCGTACGGAATGTGCACGATCAGTGTGTGTAGGCCCTTGGCGCGCTTGATCGTCTTGATGATGTCGACGTAGTCGATGCGGGTGTCGCCTACGACGTCGTAGATATCACCGGCTGGCTGCTCTTCGATGCATTTGACGATGCAGCGGCAGAAGTCGCGTTCGTAGAGAGGCTGGCGCATATAGCGACCGTCGCCCGGAATGGGAAATACTGGTGTCTTTGCCATGAAACGCGAAAGCCAGCCTAGGTGCTTGGGATCGAACCAGCCGAACATCAAGGTGGGTCGAAGCGCGCAATGCGGGATGCCGCTCTCGACGACGAGCTTTTCCTGGGCCTTCTTGGTATTCGTGTAGTCGTCATCGGCCACCGAGATGACCACGGACGAGCTGATGTGCACCAGGTAAGGCACGTTGTGACGGCGCGTCGCCTCGAGTACGAGCTTGGTCGCGTCGATGTTGTTGCGCGTGAACAGCTCGGTGTATTTGCCGGTAATCTGTGCATGCAGCTGTACTATGCAAGCCGCGTCTGCGAAGGACTCTGCCCAGTTGCCGTCCTCGGCCAGGTCGGCATGGATCACCTGGACGTCCGGATGCAATTGGCGAAGGATGCCCAGGTTGTACTCGTGCTTGTCGATGGCGACAAGGTTCGTGTAGCCCTGTGCCTTCAGCTCGACGATCAGATTCTGTCCGACCAAGCCAGCGGCTCCGGTCAGTACGAGCTTTGAATGTTTGTCGATCTTGTTCATGGACATTAGAGCTTGATGCGCTTGAATGCGAATTCGGGAATGTGGCGGATGATCTGCATGATTGGCAGCCAGAACCCCGGCAGGTAAATCACGCTGCGACCGCGATCGGCGGCTCGGACGATCCCGCGGGCGATGCCGTCGGGCTTGGCCCACAGCGGTCCCTTCTTGAATTCGCGCGTCATTGGCGTGTCGACGAAGCCGGGCTTGATCGTGAGTACGTTCACGCCGACCTTCGCCATGCGCTGGCGCAATCCGCTGGCGAAAGCGGTGACTGCCGCCTTTGCTGAGCCATAGAGATAATTGCTCTGGCGGCCGCGATCGCCCGCCACCGAAGAGATCACCGCCATGACACCCTTGCGCTGGCTCTCGAAGCGCGGTGCCGCCGCCGTGAGCAGGGCGATGGTGGATGTGCCGTTGGTAGCGAATTCCTTGAGCGACAGATCGACCGAGGACTCGCATTGCGCCTGGTCAGGCAGCGTGCCATGGGCCAGCAGCAACACGTCGACATGGCCCAGCGCGCTCCATGCCTGCTCGATCATTGGAGCGTGGTGCTGCAGATCATTCACGTCGAGTGAAGCCTGGAACACCTCCGGTGCGCCGCGCACGCGCAGGTCGTCGGCAATGTCCCTTAACCGCTCTACGTTTCGCGCGACGAGGAATAACTGGGCACCCCGAGCGGCATAAAGGCGCGCAGTGGCTTCAGCGATGGCGGACGTTGCGCCGATGATGACGACCTTTTGCATGCTTACTCCGTGACCCGTCGCCAGAAGCTCGACGAAAACGTCGGGTCGATGAAATGGCTGAAGATTTCCCAGGCTGGGAAATACTGTTTGAAATACTTGGCCGGCATGCGCGCATCCTTTGCGGGATAAACCGAGCCTCCTGCGCCAGCGACGATGTCGTCCAGCCGGTCGAGCAGCGCGAGCGTGCTCGGTCCCCGGTTCGGAAAGTCGAGTGCCAGTGTCGCGCCCGGGCGCGGAAAAGACAGCATGCCCGGCGACGGCATGTCGCCAAACTGCTTGAGGACCGCAAGGAACGAGCCCTGCCCGGACGCGGCAATGGCGTTCAATAGGGTTTCCATGCACTCGAGCGATGCGGCCGGCGGAACGACGCACTGGTACTGCATGAAACCACGTGGGCCATAGATGCGGTTCCAGTCACCGATGCCGTCGAGCGGATAGAAATGCGGCTCGTAGTGCATGGTGACGTGGCTGACCCTGTCACGCTGGCGGTGGTAATACAGCGTGTTGAAGGCGTTCAGGCTAAGCGGATTGATCAGCGAAATCGGCGGCGTGAACGGCACGCGCAGTCGGCGCGACGGCGCGCCGGGGCGACTGTCTGGATGGGCCGGCGCGTGGTTGGCGCGGGTAAAGATTCCACGCCCCAGGGCCTTGCCCTGGCTCGCGCAGTCGATCCACGCCACGGTGTATTCGTAGTCGCGGTCCGATGCCTGGGAGAGTTGGAAAAATTCGGGAAGGTCGCGGAAGCGGTAGACCTCCGCGCTCATCCATGGCCCCGCCACGCGACGCAACTGGATCGTCGCACGCGTCAGCAGTCCCGTGAGGCCTAGACCGCCGATGGTGGCGGCGAACCACTCCGGGTTTGCTTGCGGGCTGCACAAGCGGCGACTGCCGTCCGAGCGCAAAAGCTCGAACTCCAGTACATGGCGTCCGAACGTACCTGCCTTGTGGTGGTTCTTGCCATGCACGTCGTTGGCGATGGCGCCGCCGACGGTAACGAATTTAGTTCCAGGCGTGACAGGCAGGAACCAGCCTTGTGGTACGACAAGGTCCAGGATCTCGGAAAACAGTACGCCAGCTTCGCACTCCAGTACGCCCCTCTGGGTGTCAAAGCGAATAAAACGGTCCATGTGGCGGGCATGCAGTAACGTCCCGCCGTCATTGAGGCAGCTGTCGCCGTAACTGCGGCCATTGCCGTATGGCAGGACAGTGGCGGCCGCCGTGGGGAGCGCAGCATGCCGGTCGGTCAACGGGACGATGGCCTGGGTTGCGTTCGGATAGCGACCCCAGGATTGACCGGCCTTGCTCATCGGATGGCGAAGAGAATGACGGCGGCTGCCACGATCAGCAGCACGCGGCTGAGTTTGTCGGTCACCGCGAACACCACCGGATCATCATGCATGATGCCGCGATGAGCGATGGCCCAGGTCCGGCTGATCCAGTACAGCAGCAATGGGCAAAGCAGCCAAAGGTAGTGGGGGTGGTGATATAGGGCGCGGCTGTCGGAGCTGTCGATGTACAGCGCAAGCACGAGGACGGAAAGATATCCGCTGGCGGCACCGAGGGACTGGATGAGCGGAATATCACCCACGTCGTAACCGCGCCCGCTCGCATTGATCTTGCCGGTCTTCTGTGCGGAAAGCAGCTCGATATAGCGCTTCACCATCGCCAGGCTGAGGAAGATGAACATCGAAAATGCCAGCAGCCAGAACGACGGCTTGCTGTGGATCGCCGCCGTGCCGGCGACGATGCGGCTGGTATATAGCGTCGCCAGCACCACCACGTCGAGCATGACAATTCGCTTGAAGCGCAGCGAATAGGCGCTGGTCAGCAGGTAATAACCAGCGAGCACCGCGACGAATACCTCACGCAGCAGGGTGGCAAGGCCGAAACTCACGACCAGCAGTACGACTGCGACGACGGGGCCGGCCAGCAACGGCACGTGCCCGGCGGCAAAGGGACGGTTCCGCTTGCGGTGGTGCTGGCGGTCCGAGGCCAGGTCGAGCAAATCGTTGGTGATGTATACGCTGGAGGCGCAAAGGCTGAAGCAGACGAAAGCCAGCAGCGTGGCCAGTACAGATTCGAGCTCGAAAAGGCGATGCGCGGCCAGCATCGGAAGGAAGACCAGGGCGTTCTTCACCCATTGGTGAACACGGAGCGCCTTGAGCCAGTGGCGCACGCTCGCACCTGGTAAGGTGAATTGCCGGTCAACCTTGGTGACGCGGGACGCCGCCTGCGTCAGCGAGGAACCCGCTTCCACCGTGATGGCCGCGCGAGCATGCTTCCACACCTTGAGATCGACCTTGGCATTGCCTACATAGTCAAAGCCACCCTCGCCATAAAGCGCGACCAGCGCTTGAGCCTTCTGGCTGCCAGAGAGACTGCGCTGGCCATCGCTGGCCAACACCGCATCGAAGCCGCCCACGTGGTCGGCCACCAGCTTGGCGAGTGCTTCATCGGAGGCGGTGCAGAGCACGACCGGGCGCAATGCCTGTTGCTCCCGCACCCAGGCGAGTACGTCCGTGTTGTAGGGCAGGTGGACCGCGTCGAGTTCCACACGACGGGCGATTTCGCGCTTGAGGTGGGCCTTGCCGCGCAGGAGCCAGCCGAACATGGGGAACAGCAAGAGGGGGTTGCGCGACAGCAGCATCAGCGCGGACTCAACCAGCAGGTCCGATCGTATGAGTGTGCCATCGAGATCGACGCAAAGCGGTACACACTCTGACGCGGGACGTTCGGCCCCGACTTTGGCCAACAAACTTTCCATGAATGCCCCTAGTTTCTTTCCATGCCGGGTGCGACCTTCATTGCACGGGCACCTGCGCACGAAAACGCGTAAAAGGCATGTTACTACGCTGGCCTCACGGCATCACGTATCCACCCGAGTCGCTAAAGTCGTTCAGGGAGTATCTCGTCATGCCCCTGGCGGCGGCTAGAGCCGCCGTCAGGCGTTGGGTCAGCCGATGGCCTGTTCCAGCTCCGGAATGAGCTTGAATAGGTCGCCCACCAAGCCGATGTCGGCAATCTCGAAAATCGGCGCTTCGCCATCCTTGTTGATAGCAACGATGGTGCCGGCGTCCTTGATGCCCGTGAGATGCTGGATGGCGCCGGAAATGCCAATGGCCATGTACAGCTCAGGCGCGATGATCTTGCCGGTCTGGCCCACCTGCAGGTCGCTCGGCACGTAACCAGCGTCGACCGCGGCACGCGAGGCGCCCACGGCGGCGCCGATCTTGTCGGCGAACTTGAAGATGATCTCGAAGTTTTCCTTCGAGCCCACGCCGCGACCACCGGAGACGACCTTGCTCGCGCTTTGCAGGTCAGGGCGATCGCTCTTGCCCGACTGCAACTCGACGAAGCGGGTATGTGAGGGCAGTGCGACTTCGACGTTAAGGGCTTCCACTGGCGCGCTGTTGGCACCGCTGGCGGCAGCGGCCCACGACGCAGTGCGAATGGTGGCAACCACCGCGCTGTTCGTATCAGCTTCGACAGTAATGATGGCGTTGCCTGCATAGATCGGACGCTTGAAGGTGTGGCTGCCTTCTGCGCTCATCACGTCGCTGACCTGGGCCACGCCGAGCAGGGCGGCCACACGCGGCAGCACGTCCTTGCCAAACGTGGTCGACGGGGCGAACACGTGGCTGTAGCCGGCGGCGGCCTTGGCGATCTGCGGGGCCAGCACGGCCGCGAGCGGGTGCGCGTTCTCGGCGCGGGCGATGGTGAGCACGCGGCTCACGCCTTCGATCTTGGCGGCCTCGGCGGCGACGGCATCGACGCTGTCGGCCAGCACCAGCACGTCGATGGTTTCTGGCTTGATCGCCGCGGCGGCGCTCACGGCGCGTGCGGTGGAAGAATTCAGCTTGCCGTCCAAGTGTTCGGCGATGACGAGGATCTTGGTCATGGATGTTCCCTCAAACGTGGGACAGTAAGGCTTTTATTGAAAGGTCCGGCCATGGATGGTCGGTGTCTGATCGGGGACGATCACAAAAGCCCCTTCTGCTTCAACGCCGCGACCAGTTCGGCTGCATCCTTCACCATCACGCCCTTGCTGCGCTTGGCCGGCGCGGCGTAATGCGTGGTCTTGAGGTGGTCGTTGGCCTCCACGCCCAGCGAGCCGAACTCGATGGTGTCGATCGGCTTGGACTTGGCCTTCATGATGTCCGGCAGCTTGATGAAGCGCGGCTCGTTGAGGCGCAGGTCGGTGGTGATCACGGCCGGCAATTCGGCTTCGATCACTTCGAGACCCGCATCGACTTCACGGGTCACCGTGGCCTTGCCGTCGGCGATCTCGACCTTGCTGGCGAAGGTGGCCTGCGGGCGGTCCCATAGTGCGGCCAGCATCTGGCCAGTCTGGTTGGCGTCGTCGTCGATGGCTTGTTTGCCGAGGATGACCAGGCCTGGCTGTTCCTTCTCGATCAACTTCTGGAAGACGCGGGCGGCGGTGAGCGGCTGCACGGCGTCGGTGGTCACCACGTGGATGGCGCGGTTGGCGCCCATGGCGAGACCGTTGCGCAGGTGTGCGGTGAGGTCGGCCGGGCCGATGCCCACGACCACTACCTCTTCAGCCACGCCCTTTTCACGCAGGCGCAGGGCTTCTTCCAACGCGATGTCGTCGAACGGGTTGGCGGAGAGCTTCACGCCGTCGGTAACGACGCCAGTGCCGTCGGGTTTGACCTGAATGCGCACGTTGTAGTCCACGACGCGCTTGTAGCCGACCAAGATCTTCATCAGTGGTATTTCCTCGAGTGACAGGCATCCCGGGATGCCGCCCGGACGATGGTTTGATCGGCTATTCTAACCGGATTTGGATCACCATGCGGGCGCGAATGGTTGCCCGCTGCCAGGGTGTAGATAGGGGAGAGTGGCTTGAAGATTCTGGTTTGCGGCGGCGCAGGTTATATCGGCTCGCACATGGTCAGGTATTTACTGGAGCAGGGCCACGAGGCGGTAGTGCTGGACAACTTGTCGACGGGCCACGCCGCCTCGGTGCCGGAAGGCCTGCTTGAGACAGCTGATCTGCTCGTCCCCTCGTCGTTGGAAGCCGTGTTTGCGCGACACCGTTTCGATGGCGTCATCCATTTTTGTGCCCGGTCTCTGGTTGGCGAGTCCGTGGCGCAGCCTTATTCGTACTACGAAAACAATGTGGTGGGCACACTCAACCTCTTGCAGGCCATGCAGAAGGCCGGCGTGTCCCGGCTGGTGTTTTCCTCGACAGCGGCGGTATTCGGAAACCCCGACACCTCGCTCATCGACGAGGAGCACCCAGCTCGCCCAATCAATCCCTATGGCGCGAGCAAGTTGATGGTTGAGCGCGTGCTCGCCGATGCCGGCCCGGCTTATGGCCTGCGCTCGGTGGCGCTGCGTTACTTCAATGCTGCGGGTGCAGATCCGCAAGGCGACATCGGCGAATCTCACCAGCCGGAAACCCATCTGATTCCCAACGTCCTCCGTGCAGCTCTAGGGCAGGGCGGTGGGCTAAAGGTCTTTGGGTCGGACTATCCGACTCGCGATGGCACCTGCGTGCGTGACTACGTACACGTAAACGACCTGGCGTCGGCCCATCTGCTGGCGTTGCAATACATGGGCAGCCAAGAGGGTGCGCACACCTTTAATCTTGGCAATGGCCAGGGGTTCACGGTGTTGGAAGTCATTGAGGCGTCGCGTCGCATCACCCGCCACGCTATCGATTTTGAACAAGTGGCGCGCCGGCCCGGCGACCCGGCGATACTGGTGGCGTCCAGCGAAAAGGCGCGCCGCTTGCTCGGCTGGCGCCCCCAGTTCACCGACATTGGCGAGATCATCGAAACAGCTTGGCGCTGGCATCAGTCGCAGGCTTATTAATCCATCCGAAAGAAGCAGAGGCTACGCTCGGCAACCGAAGACCAAGCTTGGCTTAGCTGAGCGTCGACGCGCCACTTACTCGATGCCTGGCTGTGTGATGATCTGCCCACGCCCGGTGTAGCCGTCGTCGACGCTCAACGCCTCGCTCCATGAGCCCAGCTGCCAGCGACCGTTACCCACGTTGCGCAGCGGCTCCTGTACGGCTTCGGGATCCGGCTCGAACGCCAAGGTGTGTTCCCTGCACACATTCACCAGATCGCCGACGAAACGTTCGGCACCTTCATGGATCCTCTCGATGACGGCCCATCGGTGCTTATGCAGCGCGTCGTCGCGATAACGTGGCACGAGATCGCCGTTCTGCAGTTCGAAATGTGAGAACTGGCCGGCAGGGGCGGTGAGGATCGATTCCAGCATCAGGTGATGCTGCAGTACGGGCGGTGCCTGATTGTCGTGGCGACCGTCGTGGTAACGCGCCATGGCCCATTGCTCGCCGGACAAGATATTGCCGATGTCCTGCTTTACAGCGAAGTAGGCGCCGCCCAGTGATTTTTCGACGAGGCGCGAAAGCTGAGCCTGGATGCTGCCCACGTAGCCGATGTCGGCAACGACGGGGCGGTCGTCTTCGGCCACCTGATCTTGCCAGTACGCCAGATAGGCTGTGCGCTCGCGTACGGCAATATCTTCGAGCACTGACGCCAGTGGTCGCAGGCGCTCGACGAGCTCGCTGGCCATCTCTGGCAAGTAGACCTCTTGGTCGAGCTTCGGCTTGCCCAGCGCTTGAAGGGCGGCGTCGGCGGCATGGCGGCCCAGGCGGGAATCGAGGAGGCCGAAGAACGAACCGGTGTATGGCTTGCGGAACACCACGGCCAAGTCGTCCAGCGTGTGCATGGCCGGCATATTGACCCCGCGCCGCGAAACGAGCAGGTAACGCCCTTCGATGCCCGCTAGCGCGGGCACTTGTTCCTTGAGGCGTTGGTAGAGGCGATGCAGCAGGTGGCCTTCGCGGCTCAAGAACAGGATCTTGTTCAAACCCCGTTGAATGCAGATGCGCGCCAGCCAGGTCAGGTAGTCGGCGACGATGGGACCGATGACGGTGTAGCCGAAGCTCTCCGGCTCATCGATCCTCAGGGCCTGGATGAAGGATTGCGGCTGGGCGTCACCGTGCTGGGCGAAGTGGTTGGCGACCAGTCCTAGCCACAGTTCGTGCGCCCACTGACCGCGATGCGAAGGTGATGGCCGCAGGCTGCGCAGGGCCGGCACCACATCGAGATACGCCGCTGGACGTAGCACATGTACGGGGAATATCAGCCCTGCACGCAATGGACGCATCACATCCGCGTGCTCGTTGTCGCCGATGTGCAGCCATTGCGTGGGATTGGCGCATTCGGCGCCAAGCAGCGCTCGCCAACCTTCGTCGGTATCCTTTCGCCAGCCGGTATCGCACGACACATAGATCTTTTTCAGGACGGCGTCGATGTGCCTGGGGAGAACGCTGCGCAAGTCGCTGGCGCTCAGATACATGTCCGATACAGCCAGGACCTGGCGATCAGGGGCATGGGCGTAGGATTCCAGGGCCTGCACCAACTCCCGTCGAGGCGCGAGGGTGCGCCGCTCGATACCCAGTTCGAGCGCCTGAATGGCCTGCGCCGCCTCTGCACTCAGTGGCGTTAGTTGAGGGAGCGTGGCGTAGATCGTAGCAAGGTCCACATCCTTTCCGGCTGCGGCTCGCGCCCGCTCCTCCGCCTGGGTGCGCAACGTGCCGAAATCATCGATGCCGAAGGTTTCCTTGATCTGCAGCGCCAGAAAGTCGCGAGCACCTTGCACGGTAAGAAACGGCCGCAGCACGAGCGTGTCGAACACGTCGAACGACAACCACTTCGCCTCCGTAGCGAAGTAGTCGATCTTCTGGCGAAGTGGCGCATCGAAATAGAGCCGCCGGTTGCGCTCGCCTTCCTCGCCCAACGAAAGGGCGCCGTCGGACGGCAGGATCCCTACGGACATACCCTGGTGGCGAGTAACAAAGCCTAGCAAGCGCTCAATCGCATGCTGCAAGGTGCCGTCAATCTGACCCTGCTCCGACGGAAAGGACTCCGTGCGCAAATCCAATTCGAACAGCGGACGTAGAGCCTGGGTGCGCGCCCAGAACATGGAGCCGGCGGGAAAGTCGATATAAGCCGCAGAATCGATAGCAAAACCCAGGCGTCCCGCAAGCTCACGTGCCCACTCGACGTTGCTGAGCCAGGTGTGTCCCCACAGAGGAACCTCCGTATAGCTCTCGGGATACACCATGCCGAGCGTCGGATTGGTCTGGAACGTGCCGAAGATCCAAGACAGGCGCTCGCGGGAACCGAGCAGTGAGCCAAACAGATACTGACGCCAGCCGACCTGTTCGCGACCGTCGTATAGGGATTTCTTGGTGTGCACGTGGCAAACCAGGTCCAGCGCGAGAATTTCTTCGCGGAAAGTTACCAGCAGCGGGGCAATGTCACGACCGCGATTGGGAACCGTGCGAACATGCAACGCTGTCAGCTGTGGCAACTGCGAAAGAACCTTCTCGGCGCGCGTGCGCTCAGCCTCATCGACCACGGAAACCATCAATGCGTAAGGCAGCGGCATATGCGCCAGCTGGCTCGCCAGTTCTTCGAGAAGATCGGGATAGAACACGTGCGCCATCACGCCCGTGCTTAGCTGCACCTGCGCGAGCGGCGCCGCGGGGGCGAGCGTCATGGCATTGGGAGGTGGCAGCGCGACCTGGCGTTGCTGTGCGGCGCGAATGCGCCAAAGCAACCCGCGCACACCCAGTGCGCTGGTTACCTTGAAACTACGTGCCACGATCGACCTGATTCCCTTCATGCCGCCGCCATGCCGCTTTAGGGCATTGCGCAGGAAGACAACGAGCTTGCCAAAGGATGGCATCGGCGTGATCTCGCTTAGCAACTTGCAGGATCGAGCGCTTTTTCCAGGGCCTCATAGGCAAGGCGTGCGGAAAAGTGTCGCTTCACGTTGTCGATAGATGCGGCTGAGAGCCTGGCCCACAACGCGCTGTCCTCATGAAGGTGGCGGGCCGCCTTCGCGAAATCCTGCGCGGTATCGGCCAGCATCACGTCGATGCCATCTTCAAGGTGCATGCCTTCCACCGCCAACGGCGTCGCGATGACAGGCACGCCATAGCTCATGGCCATGTTGATCTTGCCCTTGACGCCAGCGCCGAAACGCAGCGGGGCGAGCGAGGCCAGGGCCCCTTCCAACCAAGGCGCGAGATCGGAAACGCGTCCGTGCAGTTGCAGGCCCGGTGTCTGCAGCTCGACGCGAGTGGCATCGGGGATGTCGCCGATCACGTGCACATGGGCATCGGGCAGCTGCGCTCGAAGTGCAGGAAGGATTTCGGTTGCGATCCAGCGCACGGCGTCGGCGTTTGGTGGATGTCCGAAGCCACCGATGAAAACGAAGTCCTTACGCAAGCCACGTGCCTGACCGCAGCCATGGACATCATGGATGTTCGACAGCAGCGCGATGCGGGCATGCGGCAATTCGGCCGCAAGCAAGGCCTGCTCATGTGGGCTCACCACGAAGGTGATGTCGCATTGTTCGATCAATGCCAGTTCGCTTTTGCGCGAAGCCTGCGCCTGGCGAGCCATGGAGGCGTTGCCACTGAGTTCGGCGGCACGCTGCTCACGAAGGAAGTGCAGGTCGACAGTGTCGAACAGCAGGCGTGCCTTCGGCGCGAGCTTGCGTACTAGCGAAGCGTATTGACCGGCAACAGTGTGGCGGCAAAGCATCACTCCGTGGAGTTCGTGGCCATGCGCGCGCAGCCAGTGCGGCAGATCAGAAATCCAGGGGCGGCACAGTACTTCGACGCCCAGTGCACCAAGCGCTTGGATTTCATCCTCGCTGGCGCGGCCATCGTCCGGCAGGAATGCGACGGACCAGCCTTGTTCATCGAGCAGGCGCAGCATGGCGGTCAGTCGAAGCGAGCCGGAGTCGCGGGTTGGGTCCGGCGTCATGCTGTCCACTACCAGTACGCGGCCACGCCGCCGCCAGCGCAGGGCACGCATCAGTGAAGTGCCTTCCGGTGGTTGGACGCGCAGTGCGTCTTCCCACTTGGCCATGAAGGTTGCCTGATTGATCACCTGGTGGCGCTTCATGCCGGAGTGCAGGTCGGTGCCTGCGCTGATGCCTTCGCAGTGGATAACGGTGCTGGACGGCTCGTAATAGACCTTGAGGCCAAGCTGTCGAGCCGCAAAGGCCAGGTCGGTGTCTTCGTAGTACGCGGGCGCATAACGCTGGTCGAAGCCGCCGACGCTGCTGAATATGGCGCGACGGATCATCAAGGATGCGCCGCTTACATAGTCGACTTCGCGGCGGTAGCGCCAGGCAGGGGCATCGCGTTGCTCGAAGCGACCTGACGTCCAACAGCTCCCATCACCGAACACGAGTCCACCGGCTTCCTGCAGCCGGCCGTCCGGGTAGACGAGGCGACTGCCGGCGATGCCGCAGTCCTCGCGGTCACGGAAGCAGGCGAGCAGGCCATCGAGCCAGTTTGGCGTGACCTGTGTGTCGTTGTTGAGGAACAGAAGGAAGTCGCCGCGTGCTGCGGTGGCGCCAGCGTTGCTCGTGCCGATAAAGCCCAGATTGCGATCGTTGCGCAGCAGTCGCAGGCCTTGGATCTGGCCAAGCCGCTCGACCGAGTCGTCGGGAGAGGCATCGTCCACCACGATCACTTCGAACGGGGCCGCGGGAGCGTTTCGCGTGATCGAGCGCAGGCATGCCAGCGTATAGGCCAACTTGCCGTGGATCGGGATGATCACCGATACCAGTGGTTGCTCTGACGTCGGCAGCGCAAATGGCGTAAACGGCACATCCAGCGGTTCGACGTGGAGCGAATCGTCGATGGTGGGACGCCGCTCGAACTCCTGCCGCACGCGTGCGAGCGTGCCGCGCCAACCGCGCAGCGCCACGCTGCCGCGGAAGCGCTGCAGCGCATAGTTCAGGCGTTTGAAGCGCCAGGTGAGTCGGGCGGACAGCTCAGGGTCCTCTCTCAGAGATTCTGGTAATTCGGCCCCGACCCACCCTCTGGCGTCACCCAGTTGATGATCTGGTACGGGTCCTTGATGTCGCAGGTCTTGCAGTGCACGCAGTTGGCGGCGTTGATCTGCAGGCGCTTGCCTGCTTCGTCGTCGACGATCTCGTAAACGCCGGCGGGGCAGAAGCGGGTGCAGGGGTTGCCGTATTCGACGGTGCACTTGGTGATGCACACGTTGGTGTCGGCGACCTGCAGGTGGATGGGCTGGTCTTCGTCGTGTTCGGTGGCGGCGAAGTAGACGCCGGCCAGGCGGTCGCGCGGCGGCAGTTCGCGCTGCACGTAGTCGCGCTTGGGTTCTTCCTGCTGGCCGAGCTTGTGCAATGAGGACCAGTCGGCCTTGTTCTTCAGCGTCCACGGCGAGGCGCCGCCCACGGCGGTTTCCCAAGCGGCGTTGAGCATGCCGAACCACAGGCCCTTCTTGAAGGCGGGCTTGATGTTGCGCACCTTCTTCAGCTCGGCCATCACGTCGGAGGTGCGCAGCTTGGCGTCGAAGCCGGCCGGGTTGAGTTCGGTGGCGGCCAGGTGTTCGGCGGCGAGCATGCCGCTCTTGATGGCCTGGTGCGTCCCCTTGATCTTGGGCACGTTGAGCAGGCCCGCGGTGTCGCCGATCAGCAGTGCGCCCGGCATCTCCAGCTTGGGCAGCGACTGGTAGCCGCCGGTGACGATGGCGCGCGCGCCGGCCGAGAGGATGGTGCCGCCTTCCAGCAGGGACTTCACCGTCGGGTGGTTCTTCCATTGCTGGAAGGCTTCCCACGGCTGGTAGTTGGGATCGGTGTAGTCCAGCCCGCTGACGTAGCCCAGCGCGATGCGGTCCTTGTCCAGGTGGTACAGGAAGCTGCCGCCGTAGGTGTGGCTGTCGGCCGGCCAGCCGAAGCTGTGCACGATCTTGCCCGGCTGCACGCGGCCTGCGGGCACCTGCCACAATTCCTTGATGCCGATGGAGTAGCCCTGCGGGTCGCTGTCCTTGTCCAGCGCAAAGCGCTTGATCAGCTGCTTGGTGAGGCTGCCGCGCGCGCCCTCGGCGAGCACGGTGACCTTGGCCTTGATGTCGATGCCCTGGGTATAACCCGCCTTGTGCGAGCCGTCCTTCGCCACGCCCATGTCGCCGATGCGCACGCCAGCGACGGAGCCGTCGTCGTTATAGATGTTGTCGGCGGCGGCAAAACCCGGGAACACATCCACGCCCAGGGCTTCAGCCTGCGGCGCCATCCATGCGCACATGGCGCCGAGGGAGACAATGAAGTTGCCGTGGTTGTTCATGCCCGGTGGCACGGGCAGCTTGCGTTCGCCGGTCTTGGTGAGCAGCCAGAATTCGTCTTCGGTGGCCGGTACGCAGATCGGCGGCGGGTTGTCGCGCCATCCCGGAAGCAAGGCATCCAGCGGCTGCGGCTCGATCACGGCGCCGGAAAGGATCTGCGCACCGATGGTCGACGCCTTCTCGATCACGCACACGCTCACGTCCGGCTTGAGCTGCTTCAGGCGGATGGCGAAGGAGAGGCCGGCGGGGCCTGCGCCAACGACGACGACGTCGTATTCCATCATTTCGCGGTCGCTCATGGCGTACTCCAGCTGATCTTGTGCGGCACGATTCCGTTCCCCCAGGTATGGAAACGGGCAAACCGGCATTGTCCGGGTTCGGCGGGTGCCCGGCAACGTGGGTGGCCGAATCCTTGCAAACCCTTCATCTCCGGTGGTGATAATCGGCCGTGAGACCCAGGGAAGAAGAACATGAACCAACAACCCCCGATCAATGATCTCGACCAGCGCCGGGCGACGATGTGTCAGTTGTTGCACTGGCTGGCGGTCGATCGGGTGCAGCCGCAATCATTGGCGGAGACCTACCTGGAGGCCATCGAGCGCCTCAATCCCGAGATCAATGCCTATGTCAGCCTGAGTTCGGCGATGCTGCAGGAGCAGGCGCTGGCGGCCCAGCATCGCCGCCGCGATGGGGTGATCGGACGGCTCGACGGCCTTCCCATTGCGCTCAAGGACAATTTCGACGTCGCGGGCTGGCCGACCCGGGCCGGTCTGGCGGGTCGTCGTCAACCGGTTGCCGATGACGCCCACGTGGTGTCGCGGCTGCGCGCCTCCGGTGCCGTGATCATCGGCAAGACGAATATGGATGAGGGCGCGCTGGGCGCGACCACCGACAACCCGCATTACGGCGCCACCCACAACCCGCATCGCCATGGCTATACCGCCGGTGGTTCCTCGGGCGGTGCGGCCGCGGCGGTGGCCGCCGGGCTCGCCGTGGCAGCGGTGGGCTCCGATAGCCTGGGCTCGATCCGCATCCCTGCCAGCTACTGTGGCGTGTATGCGCTCAAGCCCACGCATGGGGAAATCTCGGCGCGCGGCATGGTGCCTGCCGCGCGACGCCTCGACACGGTGGGCCTGCTCGCCCGCAGCGCTGACGATCTGACCGTGCTGCTGCAGGTGCTGGCCGGTTACGACGCCGACGATCCGCGGTCGCGCCGACGCCGCGTCGCCTTGTCGCCGCCGGACTGGGAGCCGGGCCGTCTGCGTGCCGGCTTCCTGCCTGACCTGGCCGGTCTGGGTGTACAGCGGGAAGTCATCGCCGTGTTTGAGGCCGCGCTGGCCAACTGGCCGCGCGAACTGGGTGAACGCCGCACGGTGGATTTTTCCGACTGGGATTTCGCCCGCACGCGGCGCGCCGGTTTCCTGTTGATGGAGGCGGAGATGCTCGGGACGTTTGCCGCGGATCTGGCCGATACGGAATCCCGCGTGTCCGAGCACTTTCGCCGTTTGCTCAGCTACGCGGCGGGCAAGAGCGCCGCGGATTATGCCTGCGCCGATCGCGTGCTCGATGCGGCCACGCTCAAGATGCGCCGCCTGTTCGCACAGATCGATGTGCTCGTCATGCCCACGACGCCGCAGGGTGCGTTTCCGCTCGATGGGCCCGTGCCCGATTCGCAGGCCGACCTCACCAGCTTTGCCAGCCTGGCCGGTTGTCCGGCCGTAAGCATCCCGATGGGCTATCTGCCCGATGGCCTGCCGGTGGGCCTGCAACTGGTGGGCGCCCGCGGTTCGGATCTGCGCCTGCTCGAGCTTGCCTCGGTGCTGGCCGCCACCCTGGACGTCGAGCCGGCGTACCCCGCCATTCGTTGATGCCGGTGGTGAT
The DNA here is from genome assembly GCA_000632805.1 of Dyella jiangningensis. GTDB lineage: Bacteria > Pseudomonadota > Gammaproteobacteria > Xanthomonadales > Rhodanobacteraceae > Dyella > Dyella jiangningensis. The sequence goes on from CP007444.1 coordinate 5,302,367, forward strand.
GTGAGCCTGTTCGATCATGTCACGCCCGACGGTTGGCAGAGTCTGCCGTTGCCAGGGGCCGAGCTCGCCTTATGGCCGCATTGGCTCGCTGCGGAAGAAGCCGATGCGCTGCTCGCCGAGCTGCAAGTCAGCGTGCCGTGGGAGGTCCATCGCATTCGCATCTACGGCCGCGAGGTGGATTCGCCGCGCCTGAGTTGTTGGATCGGCGACCCGGAGGCGGCCTACGTGTATTCGCGTACGCGGTTCGAGCCGCGCCCGTGGTCACCCGCGCTCGCGGCGTTGCGCTTCCGCGTTGAAAAAGCCTGCGGCAGCCGCTTCAACAGCGTGCTTGCGAACCTGTATCGCAGCGGGCAGGACTCGATGGGTTGGCACAGCGATGACGAACCCGAGCTGGGCGAACGTCCGGTGATCGCATCGCTCAGCCTTGGTGTCGAGCGGCGCTTCCGGCTCAAGCCCAGGCACGGCGGGACGCGCGAAGACACGCGCGCCATCCCGCTGGGTCACGGCAGTCTGTTAAGGATGGCGGGCGACACGCAGCGGCTCTACGTTCACGACTTGCCGAAGACGACTGCGGCGATCGGGCCACGCATCAACCTTACATTTCGGTGGATCGATCCGTTGTCGCGCTGATGCGGCGTGGCCGGCTGTCCGGTCAGTCCGTCGGCGCCGCGGGAGACGCCAGTGATTGCTGCATGGTCCAGGCCACGATCTGCGACGCCAACGTATCGCTGGCATGGCCGAACGCAGCGACTACCTGCGGCACGGTCTTTCCGCCCACGGGTTGCGCGATGTCGAAACGATGCGTGGCCACCACCCGCAGGCCCTTGTTCTGCACGAGGCGCGCGTCGAACCGGATGATCACCACCGGCTCACTACTGCCCTGATATTCCGACTGGAAAGCGCGCAGGTCGCCTGCCAGCGTGTAAGTGGTCGGCAGCGCGTTGTCGTCGCTGCTAACCGGTGACGCCCGTCCGTCGTCGCGGAAGGCATCGATAAGTCGATTGCGCAGCAGTGTGGTGGCCGTGTCGCTCCAGCGCGCACCCTGGTACACGCTGATCTGATTGCCTTGCGGCACCACGGCGATGTGCGAGCTGTCGATCATGCGCTCGGCCTGGGGCGTGTTCACGCGTAACGACCAGCCCGTCGTCGCCGATGACGCATGCGGCAGGGGCGTGGCGGGCAGCCGGTAAACGTCGGGCGTCTCTGCCTTGGGCAGTACGGAACAGGCCGTCAGCGCGGCGATCGCGATGCAAGTGTAAACACGGGCGTACAACCTCATGGCACGAACTCCTTGCTGCGATCGCGGCCCAACAGGAAGCCGGTCGGGTTGTCGTCGAGCCGGCGCGCGACACCGCGCAGCGATCCGGCGGCATCGCGCAATTCGCGGATGGCGGGCGCGAGCTCGCTGAAGCCCTGCATGCCACCGTTGATCGAGGCACGATTGTCGTTGACCAGGCGATCGATGTTGGCGGTGACGCGTTCCACCGAGGCCAGTGCATTCCTCGCGCTGTCGAGTGTGGCCTTGCCCTGGTTGTCGACCAGTCCATTGGCCGACTGCACCAGTTTCTGGGTTTGCGCGAGGGTGTCGTTCGCCTGCTTGCTGGCTTCGGCCAGCTGCTTGAGCAGCGTGCGAATGTCATCGCGCTGGTCGGCGATGGCGCCGGTAGCTTTGTCCAGGTGGTCGAGCGTGCGGCCGATGCGGTCCATGTTCTCGGGTGACAGCAAGGCGCTGGCGCGAGCCACCACATCGTTGATGTTCATCACCAAGTCTTCGCCATTGGCCAGGATGCGGCTGAGCGGCGAGGGATCGGCCACGATGACTGGCAGGTTGCCATTCTTGCCCTCCAGCGGCGGACTGCCAGGCGAGCCGCCGCTGAGCTGGATCACTGCCAGACCGGTCACGCCGGTCAAGGCCAGCTTGGCATGCGTGTCCTGGCGTACCGGCGTGTCGCCGCCAAGACGGATCAGTGCCAGCACCTTGCGTGGGTCCTGCTTGTCGAGCTTGAGCTGCGTGACGTCGCCCACCTTGATGCCGTTGTAGTTCACCGCGCTTCCTTGCGAGAGGCCCGTGACGGCTTCGTTGAAAACCACCTGGTAATAGGCGAACTCGCGATCGGAGCTGGACTTGGCCAGCCACAGTCCGAACAGCATGGCCGCTGCCACCACGATCACGGTGAACAGGCCGATCAATACATGATGGGCGCGGGTTTCCATGTCACTTCACCTCGGGCGAGTTGCGTCGGCGTGCGCTTCTTCCGCAGCGCGGCCGCGCGGGCCGTGGAAATACGATTGCACCCAGGCGTCGTCGGTCTTGGCGACTTCGTCGAGCGGGCCAACCACCAGCACTTTCTTCTGCGCGAGCACGGCCACGCGGTCGCAGATGGTGTAGAGCGTGTCTAGGTCGTGGGTTACCAGAAACACGGTGAGCCCCAGTGCGTTGCGCAGGGTGAGGATCAACTGGTCGAATGCCGCGGCGCTGATGGGGTCGAGGCCGGCGGTGGGTTCGTCCAAAAACAGGATCTCCGGATCGAGCGCCAGTGCGCGGGCCAGCGCGGCACGCTTCACCATGCCGCCCGAAAGCTCCGAGGGGTACTTGGTTTCGGTGCCCGCGGGCAGCCCTGCCAGCGCGAGCTTCACACCGGCAAGCGCCTGTGCATCCGGTCGCGCGAGGCCGGCATGTTCGATCAGTGGCATCGCCACGTTCTCGACGACATTGAGCGAAGAGAACAGGGCGCCATTCTGGAACAGCACGCCAAAGCGACGTTCCACCAGAGAGCGCTGATCCGGTGAAAGATGAAGCAGATCCTGGCCGAACACATGCACGCTGCCCGCCGTAGGCCGACGCAGCCCGACGATGCTACGGAGCAACACGGATTTGCCCGTGCCGGAGCCGCCGACCACGCCGAGTATCTCGCCACGACGCACATCGAGATCCAGATGCTCATGCACGGCCTGGCTGCCGAAGCGGTTGACCAGGTCGCGCACCTGGATCACGTCATCCTGCGGCTGGGATTTGGCGATCGCGTTCACCAGCCCATCTCCATGTAGAACAAGGCTGCCAGGGCATCGAGCAGGATCACCACGAAGATCGACTGCACCACGGCAGAGGTGGTGTGTTCGCCCACGGATTCCGCGCTGCCGGTGACCTTGAAGCCTTCGAGGCAGCCGATCACCGCGATCACGAAGGCGAATACCGGTGCCTTCGCCATGCCGACCAGGAAATGCCGCACGCCGATGTCCGACTTCACCAGGTTGAGGAACATCACCGGCGAAATGTCCAGCACCAGCGCGCAGACCAGGCCGCCACCGACGAGGCCGGCGATCATGGCCAGGAAGGTGAGCATGGGCAGCGAGACGAGCATGGCGAGCACGCGCGGCAGCACCAGCAGCTCCATCGGGTCCAGGCCCAGTGCGCGGATCGCATCGATCTCTTCGTTCGCCTTCATCGAGCCGATCTGCGCGGTGAAAGCGCTGGCGGTGCGGCCGGCCATCAGGATGGCGGTGAGCAGCACGCCGAATTCGCGCAGGAACGAATAGGCGACCAGGTCCACCGTATAGATGGTGGCGCCGAAATCCTTCAGCACCGTGGAGCCGAGGAAGGCCACCACCGCGCCGACCATGAAGGTGAGAAGGGCGACGATGGGCACGGCGTCCAGCCCGGTTTCCTCCACGTGCGCGACCAGCGACGTGGTGCGCCAGCGACGCGGGCGCAAGACCGTGCGGGCGAAGGTCTCCAGGGTGAGGCCGATGAAACCGAGCAGGCGCACCTGTTGGTGGTAGACGTGCTCCATGGCCGCGCCGATGCGCGCCAGCAGCTCGAGGACGGTATTGCCGCGGGGGCGTGGTTTTGGCTCGACATATTCGGCCATGGCCTTGCCGACCGTTTGCAACAAGGCACGCTGGGCCGCTGGCATATGGGGATCGGCCTGGGCCAGGTCGCCCAGCCGTGCAGCGCCAAGCAGGCCGGCGAGCAGCGAGGCACCGGCGGTATCCAGCGAGCCAAGGCCGCTGAGGTCGATGGGCGTGGCCTTGTCCAGCCGGCTTTTAAGAGCGGCGATGGAGCGTTCCAGTGTCGCGTAATGCAAGAGCGTCCAGTCGCCCGCCACGCGCAGGGAAGGCGGCGTGGTGCTGGCATCGAGTTGTGCGCTTCCTGTCGCCATCGATGGGTTCATGAGGCGGATGGTAGTGGAGTCTTGCGCATGTCAGGTGACGAAATGATGGGGCTGGTGTCGCCATCGATCCTGAAGCGTTCCCGGTGGACAGCGACGCGGCTTCCTGTTCATTGCGGGTTTTTCGGCTAGATTTAGGGCAATAAGTACCCGGCCTGGGTGCTTTGCGGTCATCGACAGAAAATACATATGCCACTCTTGTCCCACCTGGACGCACTCGAAGCCGAGAGCATCCACATCTTCCGCGAGACGGCAGCCGCGTTCCGGCGCCCGGTCATGCTGTATTCCATCGGCAAGGATTCCTCGGTCCTGCTGCATCTGTTGCGCAAGGCCTTTTATCCGGCCCGCCCGCCGATGCCGCTGCTGCACGTGGATACCACCTGGAAGTTCCGCGAGATGATCGCGTTCCGCGACCAGATCGCCGCCGAAGGTGATGTCGAGGTGCTGGTGCATATCAACGAGGAGGGCCTGCGCCAGGGCATCTCGCCGCTGACCCACGGCTCGGCCGTGCACACCGACGTGATGAAGACGGTGGGGCTGAAGCAGGCGCTGGACAAGTACGGTTTCGATGCGGCCATCGGCGGTGCCCGCCGCGACGAAGAGAAGTCGCGCGCCAAGGAGCGCGTGTTTTCCTTCCGCAATGCGCAGCACCGCTGGGATCCCAAGCACCAGCGTCCGGAGCTGTGGCACACGTACAACACGCAGATCCACCAGGGCGAGAGCGTACGCGTATTTCCGCTTTCCAACTGGACGGAGATGGACGTATGGCACTACATCCGCCGGGAAAACATCCCCGTGGTGCCGCTGTACTTCGCTAAGCCCCGCCCGGTGGTGGAGCGCGACGGCGCGCTGATCATGGTTGATGACGAGCGTTTCACGCTGCGCGAAGGCGAAGCCGTGCAGATGCGCGAGGTGCGCTTCCGCACGCTGGGTTGCTACCCGCTCACTGGCGCGGTGGAGTCGTCGGCCGACACCCTGGACAAGATCATCGACGAAATGGCGGCATCGCGCAGCTCCGAGCGCCAGGGCCGAATGATCGACCACGACGGCAGCGCCTCCATGGAGCGCAAGAAGCAGGAGGGCTATTTCTGATGGCGACCGTGGATATCGCGCCGACCTCGACGGCTCCCTCGCAGTTGCTGCGTTTCATCACCTGCGGCAGCGTCGACGACGGCAAGAGCACCTTGCTGGGGCGCCTTCTGTACGACGCCGGCATGGTGCCGGACGACCAGCTCGCCGCCTTGGCGCGTGACAGCCGCAAGCTGCACGCGGATGCTCCCGATGCGCTCGACTTCTCCCTGCTTACCGACGGTCTCGACGCCGAGCGCCAGCAGGGCATCACCATCGACGTGGCCTACCGCTATTTCCATACGCCGCGCCGCAGTTTCATCGTGGCCGACTGTCCGGGGCACGAACAGTACACGCGCAACATGGCCACCGGCGCCTCGAACGCCGGGCTGGCGGTGGTGCTCATCGATGCCCGCAAGGGCGTGCTGTCGCAGACGAGGCGGCATACCTACATCTGCGCGCTGATGGGCATCCGCCAGGTCGTGGTGGCGGTGAACAAGATGGATCTGGTGGATTGGCGCGAAGACATCTACGCCGCCATCGCCCACGAGTACCGCGAACTTGCCACGCAACTGGGTATCGCGCAGGTCCACTGCCTTCCGGTGGTGGCGCCTACCGGCGACAACGTGGGAAGTCGCTCCGAACGCATGGCGTGGTACGACGGCCCCAGTCTGCTCCAATTGCTGGAATCGGCCGACACCGCTCCGGCGCAGGGCGCCGAGTTCCGCATGCCGGTGCAATGGGTGAATCGTCCTGATGCCTCGTTCCGAGGTTATGCCGGCACCGTCTGCGGTGGACGTGTCGCCGTCGGTGATGAGGTCGTGGTGCAGCCGGCCATGCGTCGTGCGCGCATCGAGCGCATCGTCACCGCCGACGGTGATCTTCCGCACGCATCGGACGGCCAGGCCGTGACGCTGACGCTGGACCGTGAAATCGACGTGAGTCGCGGCGATGTCATCGCCGATGCCGCACGCCCGGCACCGGTCGCCGACCAGTTCGCCGCCCATGTGCTGTGGATGGGCGACGAACCCCTGCTGCCCAATCGCGCCTATTGGCTGAAGATCGGCACGCACACGGTCAATGCGCGCATTACCACCATCAAGCACAAGGTAGACGTGAACACGCAGGCCGAGCTGGCTGCGCGGCGTCTGGAGCTAAACGAGGTCGGCTACTGCAACATCGATCTCGACCATGCCATCGCCTTCGAGTCCTATGCCGACAACCGCACGCTCGGCGGCTTCGTGCTGATCGACCGGCAGACCAATGCCACCGTCGGCTGCGGCATGCTGGACTTCGCGCTGCGCCGCGCTGCCAACGTGCACTGGCAGCACACCGACCTGGACAAGCATGCTCGCAGCCTCAGCAAGGGTCAGCAGTCGCGCTGCCTGTGGTTCACCGGTCTGTCCGGCGCGGGCAAGTCCACCATCGCCAACCTGGTCGAACGCCGCCTGCACGCCCTGGGCTATCACACGTACATGCTGGACGGCGACAACCTGCGCCATGGTTTGAACAAGGACCTGGGCTTCACGCCGGAGGCGCGCGTGGAAAACGTGCGCCGCGTGGCCGAGGTGTCGCACCTGATGGTCGACGCCGGCCTGGTGGTGCTGGTCTGCGTCATCTCGCCCTTCCAGAGCGAGCGCCGCTTCGCCCGCAGTCTCTTCGACGACGGCGAGTTCCTGGAGGTGTTCGTCGACACCACGCTGGAAGAATGCGAGCGGCGTGATCCGAAGGGCCTGTACCGCAAGGCACGCGCCGGCGAGATCATCAACTTCACCGGCATCGACTCGCCGTACGAGGCGCCCGAGCAGCCCGAGCTGCACCTGCGCACGAGCGGGTTGCGGCCTGAGCAACTGGCGGAACAGGTGGTGGAGCAGCTGCTTGCCGGCATGGGCGAGACCTATGCGCGCTGACAGGCTCAGCCGTCTCGATGCGTCAGCTTGGCGCAGGTCGGAACGCATCGGATAACGAGCGCTCGTCGTGATCGAACCGCCATGCGACCGCATGGCGCGGTCGAGCGGCAGGCGGGCCGGACATCGCACGACCGAAAGCCGGGCGGCGCAAGCAAGACGCACAGCTGTTCGATGCGTCATTCTCCTTCGAGGCATGTTGCGCTGCACGACCGTGGCGATACGCCCGCGCACGGCGTGCGCGGCGCGCTCGGCTTGGAATGTATCCATGTGGCCGGCGATAATGTCGCTTTCCCCAGAGCTCGACTGCGATGACCGAGAAGACCGTACTCAATGACACCCACCGCGCGCTGGGTGCGCGCATGGTCGATTTCGGCGGCTGGGACATGCCGATCAACTACGGCTCGCAGATCGAGGAGCATCACGTCGTGCGCCGCGACGCCGGCATGTTTGACGTCTCGCACATGACGGTGGTGGACCTGCATGGCCCGCGCACGCGCGAGTTCCTGCGCCATCTCGTCGCCAACAATGTCGACAAGCTGAAGGTGCAGGGCAAGGCGCTCTATACGTGCATGCTCAACGAGCAGGGCGGCGTGGTGGACGACCTGATCGTCTACTTCCTGGGCGAGGAGTTTTTCCGCCTGGTCGTGAACGCGGCTACCCGCGCCAAGGACCTGGCATGGATCGAACAGCACGCGAAGGCGTTCGACGTGCAGGTCAAGGAGCGCCCCGACTTCGCCATGATCGCCGTACAGGGCCCCAACGCCCGCGCCAAGGTGATCGGCCTGTTGGCCGAAGTTGACCATGAGCGCATCGGCAAGCTCGGCAAGTTCGCCGCCGCCGCCGCACAAGGCCCGCATGGCATGCCGTTGTTCGTGGCGCGTACCGGTTATACCGGTGAGGACGGCTTCGAAATCATCGTCCCGCAGGAGCACGCCGTGGCCTTGTGGGAAGCGCTCGCTGCCGCAGGCGTCGCCCCGGCTGGCCTCGGCGCGCGCGACACGCTGCGCCTGGAAGCGGGCATGAATCTCTACGGCCAGGATATGGACGACGACGTATCGCCATGGGAGGCCAACCTCGGCTGGACCATCGCGCTGGATGAAGGCCGCGACTTCATCGGTCGCAAGGCGCTGGAGGCGCAGAAGGCGGCTGGCGTGAAGCGCGTCATGGTTGGCCTCGTGCTCGACGAGAAAGGCGTGTTGCGCCACGGGCAGACCGTGCTCACCGCCAACGGTAACGGCGAAGTCCTCTCCGGCAGCTTCGCGCCCACCCTCAACAAGGCGGTCGCTTTCGCACGCATTCCGGCGGGCGAGCCGGGCGACGTGCGGGTCGATATCCGCGGCAAGGAGGTGCCGGTGCGCGTGGTGAAGTATCCGTTCGTGCGCGACGGCAAGCCCTGCGAGGGCATCTGATCCCGCATCACTACTCGGCGGCATGCATCCCATGTTGCCAGGCAGGTGAAGCGGCTAGAATTGCCGCTCCACCATCACCCGACATCAACGACTGGATCCGATCATGAGCGAGATTCCCGGCGATCTGAAATTCCTCAAGTCCCACGAATGGGCTCGCGTCGAAGACGACGGCCTGGTGCGCGTGGGTATCTCCGACCATGCCCAGGGCCAGCTGGGTGACCTCGTCTACGTCGAGCTGCCGGAAATCGGTGCCGCCGTGCAGGCCGGTCATGGCGTGGCGGTGGTCGAGTCGGTCAAGGCCGCCTCTGACATCTATTCCCCGGTATCGGGCGAGATCGTTGCGGTCAACGAAGCCCTCAACGACAAGCCGGAAACCATCAATGAAGACGCCTTCGGCGACGGCTGGATCTTCCTGGTTCGCGCCAGCGATCGCGGCGAATTGAACGAACTGCTCGATGCCGACGCTTACGCGGAACTGGTCGAAAACGAAGACCACTGATCCCCGCATTCGACGCTTTGCCCGACGCCGGCCGCCCCAAGCGGCCGGCGTCTTTTTTGAGTGACGAGTGCTCTGCATCACATTCGCCGAGGTCTTCGTTTCTGGTTCGGATGACTTCGAAAATCGATGCATCGCGTCTCGACGTCCATGCCGTTAGAAGTCCAATACGAAGGTGGACGATCGGGCGGGGCGGACCTTCGTGGAGGTCGTTCGGCGTCCTCAGGCGTCGGTTGACGGGGTCGGGGCGGCATTCTGTCCCTACCCGCCAAAGAAAATTTCAGTCGTGTTTTGTTCATCCAAAATGGGGCACCGGAGAGGCGCGCGCGGCATGAGACAGTCGCGCCAGGATGAATGAGACAGTCCATTGCCGGCCATTAGTCCTATTTGACTTATATGCCTTGTTTTAAGCGGTTTTATGCATTTTGAGATAATCGATGCATGGTTTCGTTTAGCGGTATGGACGTCTGATCAAAAATGCATCAAGACCCCCTCAGGCCTTGTCGGGCGGGGGTTTGGACCCTCCTGGGGGTGGGTGAAACGGATTGATTTCGTGTTTAAAATCAATTGACAGCTGAAATCTTCAGGAATAGCTTTCGCATCGGAACACGGAGAACGGGTGCCATGGCAACATCGAAATTCATCAAACCTTATATCGAGCATGGAGAGAAAGCCGGCGCAGTACGCAAGATCACGGTGTCGATTCCCTTGCACGTGTTGAGGCCCCTATCTGACGAACGCACCCGGCGTCAGGTAAACAATCTTCGGCACGCCACCAATAGCGATCTGCTTGTGGAGGCGTTCCTACATGCTTTTACTGGGCAACCACTGCCAACTGATGAGGAGCTGAGACGAACTATGGCCACTGCCAAGAAAGCCGCAAAGAAACCCGCCGCCAAGAAGGCGAGCAAGAAGACCGCTGTGAAGAAGGCCGCCGCGAAGAAGCCGGTTGCCCGCAAGCCGGCCGCCAAGAAGGCTGCCAAGAAGGTCGCCAAGAAGGCTGTTGCTAAGAAGCGCCCGGCTGCCGCCAAGAAGGCTGCCGTGAAGAAGGTTGCTACCAAGAAGGTGGCGAAGAAGGCCACTGCCAAGAAGCGCACCGTGAAGAAGGCCGCTGCCGCCAAGGTGGTCAAGGCCACCAAGGCTGCCAAGGCCCCCAAGGCTGCTAAGGCTGCTAAGGCTGCCAAGAAGTAAGCTTTACCAATAATAGGTAATACCGACTTTTCTCCCCGCGGTGCCCAGCGCGGGGGGAGTCCTTCGAAAGAGCGATTCGTCCCGGCCCATGCCGGGACGCTTCGTTTCCGGGGTGCGAAAAATTCCTAGCGCGTCGCCGGCGCAATGCCATAGCGATGCCGCAAGTGCGCGGGGACCTTCCGAAGTGTGCATCTTGGCCGCGAAGCTATGTGCGATTTGCCGTAGTGCTGCATTGCGGTTACCTTTCGCACATCCGCGCCGCGGCGAGCCTGGGGAGGCTGCCGCTCCTGGATTCACAGGGGGAAAAAGCGCGGGTATCTGATGCCACTCGGTGAGAGATCATGGATACCCGATACACACGTCATTCGCGCCGTCGGGCGCGTGGGGCCATTCGGCCCGCTGCCATCGCCATTGTTGCTGTCGTCGCCGTGCTTGCGGCAGCGTCGTGGTTCCTCATTATCAAGCCGCACCAGGAGCTGATGGACACCGAAGCCGGTGGCCATCCGTCGACCCCGGTGCAGGCCGGCTCGGTGGCGCCGCCGCCGCCGGCCAACGTGGGTGCGATGAGCATCAACCAGCTGCTCGCCGAGGCACGCAAGGCGGTGAACGAGCAGCGCCTGCTCGCGCCTGCGGGCAACAACGCCTTCGAGTTCTACCTGAAAGTGCTGGAGAAGCAGCCGGGCAACCAGGTGGCGTCCGATGCGCTGCGCGAGACCTTTCCGGTCGGTGCGAGCGTGGCGGAACAGTCGATCAACCAGCGCGACTTCAATGACGCGCAGCGCCAGATCGACCTGCTGGCGAAAGCCGATCCGGCCAACTACACGCTGACCATCCTTCGCTCCAAGCTCGATGCCCAGCGCAAGCTGCAGGATCGCGAGCAGCAGCAGGCGTCTGACAAGGAGAAGGCGGCGCAGCTCGCTGCGCAGAAAGCGGCGTCGGACAAGGCCGAGGCGGATCGTCAGGCGGCCGAGGCGCAGCAGCGGTCGCTGGCCGAGCAGCAGCAGCGCGCGGCGCAGGCACGCCTGGCGCAGCAGCAACAGCAGAGCGAGTCGCGTCAGCAGCAGGCGGCGACCACGACGGCCGCAGCTGGCGACGGTGGTGCGGCGGGCGGCACGCATGGGCCGGTGCTCGTGCGCAACGTCAATCCGCGCTATCCGACGACGGCGGTGCGTGCCAACCAGGAAGGTTGGGTGGAGGTGACCTTCACCATCACGCCGGAAGGCAACGTCGACGACGTGAAGGTGGTGGATGCCGAGCCACGCCATGTATTCGACCGCGCGGCGGTGGAGGCGGTGAGCCGCTGGAAGTACCAGCCGGCTACGCAGAATGGCACGCCGATCGCCGCACAGGACAAGCGTCGCATTGTGTTCAAGCTCAACTGACGGTCGGCCGGTCGCGCGATGGCGTGACCGCCGTGCATGAAGAAGGGCGCCGCACGGAGACACGCGGCGCCTTTTCTTTGATCACCCGAAGGTTTCAGTTGCCTGAGAAGTCATGTTTGGCGCCGCGACCGCTGGCGGCCGTCCTGCCCTTGCTGCGGGTCTTGACCCTGGCAGCGGCGGCGGGGGTCGTCTTCGGGGCGCTGCCTTCGATGCCGGCCCAGTCCACATGTGGAAGGCCGAGCAATTCGTCGAACACCATGGGCATCAGGCCGGCCGGTGTCGGGCCGGAGGAGTTCCACATCGTCACCACGCCGATGCGGTACTTCGGCAGGAAGCCGATCATCGTGCGGTAGCCTTCGACGGCGCCGGCGTGGAACACCATGGTCTCGCCTTCGTAATCGAACACACGCCAGCCCAACGCATACGACGCATCCGACAATCGCGCGCGGCGCCAGGGCGAGGAGTGCAGCTCCACCGGCGTGGCGACCTCGGGCGTGTGCAAGGTGTCCAGCAGCTTGGCCGGCAAGACGTCCGGACGGCCACCCATCTGCGCGATCAGCCATTGCTCCATGTCGCGCAGGCTGGCGTTGACGCCCGCGGCTGGCGCCACGCGGTAGTAGGCCTGCTTGGGCTCGAACGGCATCCATCCATTGCTGGTCTGCCGATGCGGCCGTGCCCAGCTCTTGCTCTCCTCCAGGCCCTCGCGACCGTAGCTGGCCGTCTTCATGCCCAGGGGAAAGAAGATGCGCTTGTCGACCTGGCGGCTGAAGAAGTCGCCGGTCTGCGCGTAGACGATGTCGCCGATCAGGCTGAAGGCGATGTTCTGGTAGCCATAGCACTGGCCCACGTCGCAGGTGAGCGTGACCTCGTCCAGCTTGCGCGCGAGTTCCTCGTAGGGAATGTTCTCCTCGAGCATGTTGTCGTAGGTGTTCTTCGGCAGGCCGAGGCGCTGGCCGAGGATGTCGCGCACGGTGGCCTGTTCGGCAGCGCTGTCGTTCTTGAGATGGAAAAACGGCAGCACCGCCGTGAGCTTGGTATCCCAGTTCAGCTTGCCGTCGCCCACCAGCACACCGGTCAGTGCGGTGGCGAAGGCCTTGGAAAGCGAGGCGAGGCGAAACACGGTTTCCGGCGTGACCGGTTCGCGTGTCGTGGCGTTGGCGTAACCGATGGTGTCTTCGAACACGACCTTGTCGTCGACCACCACGGCTGTCGCAAGGCCGGCCACTTCATTGCGCTGGTCCAGGCGTTCCAGCCATTGCTGGTAAGCGCTCAGCGCCTCCTTGAGGCGATCGGGCGGCAATGTCTGCGGAGTGGCAGCAGCAGAGTCGGCGGGCGGCGTGGCGGCGCGCGCAGGCAGCGGGACGAGAGACAATCCCAGTGCCGCGACGACGACCAGTGAAATCGTGCGAAACGTCATGTTGCCTGAACGTTGGCGGCGCCCGATGGGCACCGATGGAATGGAGTCGGCACCGGACGCTGCCGGGCCAGTCGGTTTGCGAGCCGGAATCCTTCCATGACGCCGCGCGAGAGTACCGCAGGAAACCCTGAAAAGTCCCTGTCGCGGCGGTTTGGAGGGCGGGTATTAAGACCGCGTGAGGACGCCTAGGTTGCGCCCAGGATCAGCTCGCTCGCCCGCTCGGCCATCATGATCACGGGCGCGTTGGTGTTGCCGCTGGGCAGACTCGGCATCGCCGACGCATCCACAACGCGCAGGCCTTCCACGCCGCGCACGCGCAGCTCGCTGTCGAGCGGAGCGCCCGCGTCGCTACCCATGCGGCACGTACCTGCCGGGTGATAGATGGTCTCGGCCTTGCGACGGATGAAGTCGATGTACTCCGCGTCGGTCTGCAACGCGCGTTCCGGAAAGATGGGCGCCCCGCGATAGGGTGCGAATGCCGGCTGCGCGAGAATCTCGCGGGACAGGCGGGCAGCTTCGACCATGCGTTGCAGATCGTGTCCCTCGGCGTCGCCCAGGTAGTTCGCATGGATGGCGATCGGCTGCGAAGAATCGGGGGAGCGAAGCCTCAGCTGTCCGTGGCTGCGAGGATGCAGATAACAGGCGTGGACGGTATAGCCGTAGCCTGGCAGGCGATGGCGTCCGTGATCGTCCAGCTGCGCGGGCACGAAATGAAACTGGATGTCGCAGCGTTCGTCCGTGGCCAGCCGGCTGCGCACGAAGCCGCCAGCCTCCGCCACGTTGGAGGTGCCCGGTCCGTTACGGTAAAGCAGGAAACGCCAGCCTGCGGCGAGCTCGTTGAGATGGTCGTAGGAGATCTTCTGCGTGCTGCCGTCGAGCGTGCAGATGTCCAGATGGTCCTGCAGGTGAGCGCCGACGTCGGGATGGTCGGCCTGCACGGTGATGCCGTGCTCGCGAAGATGATCCGCCGGGCCGACGCCGGAGAGCATCAGCAATTGCGGCGTGTTGATGGCACCGCCGGCAAGAATGATTTCGCCGGCCTCGATCGTCGCCGTGTCACCCTGAAGCTGCACGCCCACGGCGTGCCCATCGCGGATGATTACCCGGGCGACCGCCGCCTTGGTACGTACGTCGAGATGGCTGCGCTGCCGGGAAGGCTTCAGGTAGGCCACGGCCGTGGAGCAGCGTCGGCCATCGCGCTGGGTGACCTGATAGAGGCCGAAGCCTTCCTGCGTCGGCCCGTTGAAGTCGTCATTGCGCGGAAAACCGGCGCTGACGCCGGCATCGACGAAAGCCGCCGACAATTTGTTGTGGTAGCGCAGGTCGCTCACTCCGAGCGGCCCGCCCACGCCATGCAGCGCGCTGGCGCCACGCGTGTTGTCTTCGCTGCGGATGAACCAGGGCAATACCTGCTCCCATGACCAGCGCGCATCGTCGGTCGCCTGCGCCCAGCGGTCGTAGTCGCCGGGCACGCCACGCGCGTAGACCATCGCGTTGATCGCGCTGGAGCCGCCCAGGGTCTTGCCGCGCGGCCACCACAATCGGCGGTTGTGCAGCTGCGGCTCTGGCTCGGTCTGGTAGTTCCAGTTGAAGTGCCGGTTGTTGGCCAGGCGGGCGATGCCCGCAGGCATGTGGATCAGCGGATGCCAGTCGCTTGGTCCCGCTTCCAGCAGCAACACGCGCTTGCCGGGATGAGCGCTCAAGCGGTTGGCCAACACGCAACCGGCCGAACCGGCCCCCACGATGATGTAGTCGTACGTCACTTCGCCCCCGCCCATGACTGTCACGACCGCATGCTAGTCTGATAGGGACCTTTGCTGGAAACGCCGGTGACTACCACCCGACCTGCCACAGCGAACGAAGGCCTCACATCGGTGCTTTCGACCGTGGCTTTCTTCTTCGTGATGATGGCCTACTACATCATCCGGCCCGTGCGCGAACAACTCAGCGGCGCCGTCGGATCGAGGGAACTGCCCTTGTTCTACGGCATCACGTTCGTCGTGATGCTGCTGCTGACGCCCGTGTTCGGCGCCATGGTGTCGCGTTTCTCGCGCAAGCGGCTGCTTGGCTGGAGCTACAGCTTCTTCGTGTTGTGCCTCGTCGCATTCGTGCCGGCCTTCGTGCTGCAGGATCGCATCGGGGCGCGCGAACTCGGCTCGGTGTTCTTCGTCTGGGTGAGCGTGTTCAACCTGTTCGTCGTGTCGCTGTTCTGGAGCCTCATGGCGGACATCTTCCAGAGCGAGCAGGCAAGACGGGTCTTTCCCGCCATCGCGCTGGGCGGCATGGCCGGCGCCGTCACTGGCCCGGGGTTCGGCAAGCTGCTGGTTGGGGTGATCGGCGTGCCGGCCTTGCTGGTGGTGTCAGCCATCGCCTTGCTCGTTGCGCTGGGCCTGGTGCTTACCTTGTCCACGCGCTACGACCATTGCTCACTCGGTGCGCACGACGAGGCCGTTGGTGGGTCGCTGTGGGCTGGCATCAAGGAATCCTGGACGCGGCCGTTCCTGCGTTACATGGCCGTGCTGATGGTGCTGGGCGATGGCATCGGCACGCTGGCTTATGCGCTGATGGCCGATTACACCTACGCGCACTATCCCGATCGCGTCGCCCGGACCAACTTCTATTACAACCTCGACTGGGCCACCAACATCCTGGGCGCGGTGCTGCAGCTCACGCTCACGCGCTGGCTGCTGGTGCGCAAGGGAGCGGGCTGGGGCCTGGTCGTGCCGGCGCTGGTCAATCTCGCGCTGCTGCTGCTCGTGATGATTTTCGGCATCGGCAACATCAGCGCTTTTGGATGGGCCGTGCCCATGCTCGCGATCATGATGGTCGGCACGCGCGGCTTCGCCTATGGCATGACCAAGCCCGCGTCCGATGCGCTGTATACGCGTGTACCGCGCGAGACGCGCTACAAGGGCAAGAACTTCGTGGAGACGACCATCTGGCGTTTTGGCGACTTCGTGGTCACCACCGGGGTCAATTTGCTTGGATCGCTAGGCGTGGCGGTCGCCGGCATGGCCGGCATCGGCGCCGGCATTTCCGCATTGGCGACCTGGGTCGCCGGGCGCGCCGGCCGTTCGCCCGACCTGCTACCCGAGCAACCGGCCACAACGGCTTCGCCCCAGGCCGCGCGGGCAGCCCAGGCGTGATATCCGCTCAGCTGGTGATGTAGCGCTGCAGCTGCTCGATCTGTTCGGCCTGCGCGTCGATGACTTCCTTCACCAGGTCGCCGATCGAAATGACGCCGACCACGGCGTCGCCAGCCACCACCGGCAGATGGCGGATGCGGCTGTCGGTACACAGTCGCATGCAATCAAACACGTCGGTGTCCGGGCCCACGGTAAGTGCGGGGCTGCTCATGATTTCCGAGACCGCGGTCTGCGCGGAAGAGCGGCCCTGCAAAATGACCTTGCGCGCGTAGTCGCGCTCGGAAACGATGCCTACGAGCCGGTCGCCGCGCATTACCAGCAGCGCGCCGACGCGGCGCTCCGCCATGTGCTTGATCGCTTCGAGTACGGGCGCGTCCGGTGCGATGCTGTAGATGTCGGTGCCCTTGCCTTCCAGCAAATGCTTGACCTGGCGCATGCTTGAACCTCCCAGGCGGCCGCGGACAGGCCGCATGAGATGAGTCTAGCGCCGCGACGTCGCCGTGGTGTTGGGGCTATGTGAAGCGCGCCCTAGACCCCGCTGCTAACGTCTGCGCGCGGCCGGCGGCGCTCCTCGCTGAAACGCCGTCTCGCCTTCGCGTGCGGTGCGCGTGGCATAGACCACGTATCCCTCGCGCCAGCGCTCCAGTAGCGAGGGAATCCATTCGGGCGGGTCTTGCAGGTTGGCGTCGATCACCACGGCGGCGTCGGCGTCGACGTGATCGAAGCCTGCCGTCAGAGCGCTTTCTTGCCGAAATTACGCGAGAGCTTGATGGTGGCGGGTGTCACGAGAGGTGAGGCTTTTGATCAGCGGCCAGGTGCGGTCGCTGCTGCCGTCGACGTACAGGACGCTGCAATCCATGGGCAGTTCGTCGAGCACGCGCGCGTCAATCGCGCATGGAACGCTTCCAGCACGGCCGCTTTGTTATTGCGAGGCACGACGACGGCCAGGCGTGACATGGTCGCTGCGGCGATCCCTCTGGCGGTGGCCGCATGCTGGTGCACGGCTTCCATGGCACGAGTCAACGTCGGCGGGTGTCGCGAACGGCTTGGCGGCCCTCAAGGTAGCCCGGGCCGCCCAGGTGGCCCATCTGCTGCTGGATCCAATTTGCACGGCCCTGCACGTACGCGCTGGGGCGGTCGGCGTGAAAACGTCTGGGGCTGGGCAGCACCGCGGCGAGCCGGGCCGCCTGTGCAGGCCCCAGTCGCGACGGTGGCATGCGGAAGAACGCGTCGCTGGCCGCGCCCACGCCGTAGATGCCATCGCCCAATTCGGCGATGTTCATGTACACCTCGAGGATGCGCTGCTTGGGCCAGGTCAGCTCGATCAGCACGGTGAAGTAGGCCTCCAGTCCCTTGCGGACAAAACTGCGGCCGTTCCACAGGAACAGGTTCTTGGCCGTCTGCTGGCTGATCGTGCTGGCGCCGCGCAGGCGTCGCCCTTCGTCGGCGGCATCCATCGCATCCTGGATGGAGTCGAAATCGAAACCGTGGTGGAACGGAAATTTCTGGTCCTCACCGGCCACCATGGCGAGCGGTACGTAGGGCGAGACCTGGTTCCAGGGCACCCAGCGATGGCGCAGCTGAAAATCCTTCTCGCCGCGCAGCACGGCGCCAAGCTGGCGCTCCATCATCACTGCCGACGTCCACGGCGGCACGAAACGCAGCACCAGCACCATCAGCAAGCTCAGGGCCAGCCAGGACAGTACCAACAGGACGAGCGGGCGGAGCAGGCGGGCGAGCAGCGGGCGTCGTGAGGTCATGGCGGTGCATGGACGGAGTTGTCGGCAGTATAAAGGGCCATCGCTCCCACGCTGGGCCGGCAAAGTTGAGCCCGGCGAAACGCACCCCCATATAGGCGAATTGCCCTTGAGAGGTCCAGGCTGTGGAAACCGTGCTTGTCGAAGATGTGTTGCACCGATTCATGCTTGAGCGCGCTGGCGTGCGCGGCGTGCTGGTCCGCCTCGGCGCGGCCTGGCGCGAAGTCGCCGGCCGCTCGGCGTATCCGGCGGCCCTGCGTTCCGTGCTGGGCCAGACGCTCGCTGCCAGCGCGCTGCTGACCGGCAACATCAAGCTGGAAGGTGCGCTCTCGGTCGAATTGAAGAGCACCGGTCCGCTACGCCTGCTGTTCGCCGAATGCACCGACCAGGGTCGCCTGCGCGGTCTGGCGCGCTGGAGCGATCCGCTGCCGGAAACGCTGGATCTGGCCGCGCTGCCGAGCGCGATCATGGCCATCACCATCGGCCATGCCGAGCGCGGCCAACGCTACCAGGGTCTGGTGGACCTGCAGCATCCGGATCTCGCCTCCGCGCTGGAAAACTATTTCAGCCAATCCGAGCAGTTGCCGGCCCGCATCGTGCTGGCTGCCGACGGCGAACACGCGGTCGGCCTGATGCTGCAGAAGATGCCTGACGAAGGCGGTATCGATGCCGTGCAGGACGAAGACGCGTGGACGCGCATCCAGCACCTCACGGCAACGCTGGGACAGGAAGAGCTGCTATCCACCGCACCGGAACAGCTGCTCTATCGCCTCTACCACGAAGAGTCGGTACGCCTGTTCGAGCCGCGCCCGCTGGCGTTCGGCTGCAGCTGCACGCGCGAGCGCGTGGAGACGGTGTTGCGCTCGCTCGGCCGTGACGAGGTGGAGGCTGCGCTGGAGGCGCGCGAAGGCGAGATCGAGGTGATCTGCGAATTTTGCGCACAGCGCTACACCTTCGACCGCGTCGACGCCGAACACCTGCTCAGCGCCAGTCCGCAGGCGAGTGCGCCGACGACGCCGCAGTGATCCCCGGCAATCGCTTGGATGAAAAAACGGGCCTGTCGGCCCGTTTTTTTTGTCGATCCGGCAAGGCCGAGTTGCAAAGCCTGCAACGATCGTTGTTTAAGGCAGCGCGAAGTGATGTTCGCGCTGAAGCCACACTTCGGCCATCTTCGGCGTGGCAAACAAGAAGCCCTGTCCGAAGCGACAGCCGATGCGAAGCAGCGCCTGTCGCTGTTCCTCGTCCTCGATGCCTTCGGCGATCACCTGCATCTGGAGCGAGTTGGCCAGCGCCTGGATGGCGCGCACCACGGCCGTGCCGTGGCCGCCTTCGCGCGGCAGTTCGACGATGAAGGAGCGGTCGATCTTCAGCGTTTCGATCGGATATTGATGCAGATAGCTCAGCGACGAGTAGCCGGTGCCGAAGTCATCCAGCGCGATGCTCACGCCGTGCGAACGCAGATTGTCGAGGATCCGCTTCACCTGCATGGCGTTCTCGAGCAGTGCACGCTCGGTCACTTCGACGCGCAGGCAACGTGGCGGCAGGCGATGCGCGTGAATCAGGTCCAGCAACTGGCGATCGAGATCGGCCGAGCGGAAATGCCGGCCGGACACGTTGATGCTGACGAAGCCGTCTGGCCCGGCCAGCGCCTCGGCCTGCGCGCAGACTTGTTCGAAAATCTGCCAGTCGATGCTTTCGGCGCATCCGCTTTCTTCCGCCACGGCCAGGAAGTCCGCTGGCGTCAGCAGGCCCCGGTCCGGATGACGCCAGCGTAGCAATGCCTCGTAGCCCACCGTTCGGCCGGTCTGCAGCGCGACGATGGGTTGGTAGAACGGCACGAATTCATTGCGGCTGAGCGCGCGGCGCAGGTCGCCTTCCATTTCCAGCAGCGACAGCGCTTCGCGGCGCAGGCGGTCGTCGAACACGGCCGCGCGATGGCGACCCTCGTCCTTGGCGCGATACATCGCGGCGTCGGCGTCGCGCAGCAGTTCTTCCGGGCGCTGGTAATGCGGGCTGGGCAGGGCAATGCCGATCGATGCCGAGGTGAAGATCTCCTTGGCGCCGAGACGGAACGGCGCCTGCAGCTCGTCGATGATGCGCTCGGCGATCAGCAGCGCCATCTTCGGGTCGGTGATGCCTTCGGCAAGCACGGCGAATTCGTCGCCGCCCAGTCGCGCCACCACGTCGCGTGTCTTCAGGCAGGCGCGAATGCGGCCGCCCACCTGGAACAGCAGGTCGTCCCCGACGAGATGGCCGACCGAATCATTGATGACCTTGAAGCGATCGAGGTCGATGAAGAGCACGGCGAACAACTCCTGCGTATCGCCGTGATAACGCTGCAGGGCCTGTTCCAAGCGCTGCAACAGCAGCGTGCGGTTGGGCAGGCCCGTGAGCGAGTCGTGCAGGGTCTCGTACTTGAGGCGGCGCTCGACACGCTCGCGCTCGGCGATCTGTTCGCGCAGGTCGCGGTTGGCCAGCGCCAGGGCGCGCGTGCGTTCGGTGACGCGACGCTCCAGGCTTGCATAGGCCTGCTTCAGCGATTCGGTGGTGTGCTTGCGCTGCAGGGCGTTGGCGACGTGGTAGCCCACGAAGGTGAGCAGCTCCTGGTCGCGCACATCGTAGGTGTGCTCGGGCGAGTAGCTCTGCACTGCCAGCACGCCCATCGCGCGATCGCCCCAGATTAGCGGCACGCCCAACCAGCACACCGAACGCGAACCGCGATGGGTGACCTCGCCGTCGCGTTCCAGCCGGTCGAACTCCTCGGGGTTCGCCAGCAGCGGCTTGCCATGGCGCAGCACGTATTCGGTGACGCCGCGGCCGTGCGCGCGCGGCACGCGCACGGTGTCGAACTCGTCGACGGAATAGGGGAAGGTGAGCGTCTTCTGTTCTTCGTCCAGCAACGCGATGTAGAAATTGCGCGCGTACAGCAGGCCGCCGATGACCCGGTGTACCGCCGCGTAGAAGTTGTCGAGGCTCTCCGACGCATTGGCCAGTTCGGCAATACGGAACAGCGCGGCCTGCAGACGTTCGCCGCGCTGGCGTTGCAGCACCTGCTGGCGAAGCACGCGGTTGGCCTCACGCAGTGCCGCGGTACGGCTGGAGACGCGGCGTTCCAGCTCTTCGTGCGCCTCGCGACGTTCCAGCGCGGTCTGCACGTGCTTGGCCACGTAGCTGAGCAACTCCCGGTCGTGCTGGGTGTAATGCGTGTCTTCGCGATAGCTCTGCATCACGATGCCGCCGACCACCCGGCCGTCACGCAGCAGCGGTACGCCCAGCCAGTGTTCGCAGACGGGGCCGACCTGGATGAAGCGCCCCTTGAACTGCTCGGCCAGTTCGGAGAACGACCCCATGACCGCCTGGCCGCACTGGAGCAGGTTCCACGTGAGACTGTGGCGCATCTCCTGCAGCGGTACCGCCTCGTCGGGCGAGGGCGGTTCCTTGTCCATGGTGTCCACGTAGTACGGGAAGCGCACCGTGTCGGTGGCCGGGTCGTACAACGCGATGTAGAAATTCTCCGCGTACATCAGGCTGCCGAGGATGGCGTGCAGCGAGTGCATCATCTCGGTCATGTTGTGTTCGGCGCCGGCCTGGTCGGCAATGGCATAGAGCGCGCGTTGCAATCGCTCCGCCAGCGCGAGGCGCGAGATGGCCTCGTACAGCCGGGACGTCTCGGCCAATTGGCGCAGGCGCGTTGCAGCCAGGCGGCCGATCCACGCCATGTGCTCGCGCTGGGCGTCGTAGGAGAGGGTGGCCGGCAACTCGAGTACGAGCGAGCGCAGGGCCTGCGGGTCCTCCGCCAGATCCAGTTGGATCACGTCCTTGTCGAGCTGGACGGGATCACCCAGCAGGCGCCAGTGCAGCCGGCCTTCCACGCCCAGTTCGCCAAGCATGGCCTCGCAGATTTCCAGCACGCTGGCAGCATCCGCCGCGCGGAACAGACGTTCCACGGCGGAATGCATGGCGGCGACACCTCTTTCTGCCGGCCATGGCATGGACGTTGTGCTGGTCGGGACCGAAGTCATCAGTCGCAGGCGAATCCGCGCGTAGTCGACAGAAATGACTATATAGCGCCTCTGTTCAGCTTTGTCGCTGGCTGTGCAGCGCGGGGAACCAATCGCCTGTCAAAATGTCAAAAAATTGTGATCCCGCGAAGAGCGGACCTGGCTCACAAAGCGAAGATTTGGGTGTTAGCAAAAAGTAAAACGTGGTATCGTTCGGGCGTGATCGTCTCTGGGAGGGGGCGACTTCCAGCCTGTTCATGGATGCCGCGGGAGTTATCGCGTACATGCGTCGTTTGATCCTGTCATTGCCATTGCTGTTCATGCCGTTTGTTGCGGCAGGGCAGACCGCGGCTGGTGACTGGCGCGATGCCGCGGGTAACCGCTTGATTGCACAGGATTCGGCGCCTGCCAATTCGGTGCCGCTGTGGCGCGGAGCGAACGGTCAGTGGATGGCCGTGCAGAGTCGCAGCGAATCGCTGACCGCAGCGCAGCGCGCTGATGCGCCGCTGCAGTTCCGCGCGCTGGACGCGGCAACCGTGCAGTCTTCGGACGTGCAGTACGGCCTGGCTCCGAACCTGCAGGCGCATGTCGGCGTCAGCGAGCATGACTGGGCCAACAACCAGGCGCCGCGCGTCATCGGCAGTGAAGTGGGTGCCACCTACAGCCAGGGCCGTTACAGCCTGGGCTTGAGCGTCGGCACCGACACCGTGCCGGGCAACGCGAACCTGCCCCGCCTGCTTCCCGGTGCCACGCCTGGCGTGAACGGCCTGGCCGGCTTCGACAGCAGCACGCAGCTCAATGCGCATGGCCGCTTGGCGCTGGACAGCAACAGCGGCATCGACCTGGGCGCCAGTGTGGGCCGGGTGCGTTTGCTGCCGGGCAACCTGCTCGGCGTCAACGCGCTCGACCAGAAGGCGCTGAGCTTCGGTGTGGACAGCGGCCCGCTTAGCGGCAGCATTGTCGGCCGCACCATGCAGCCGCAGGCCGGTGTGCCGGGTGCGGGTTACAACCCGGATCGCCGCTGGAGCAGCATTGACCTCGGCGTCACCTGGCGGCTGCCGTGGCAAGGCCAGCTGAGCATCGGTGCGCAGAACCTGTGGTCGTCGGGCAACAGCGTCAACACGCCGGCCGGGCCGGAGCCGGACCAGTCCCGCACGCCGTACGTGCAATACCACCAGGATCTCTGATCGGCGCCAGTCATTCGGTGCGGACAGCAAAACGCCGGGCATCGCCCGGCGTTTTTCGTTTAACGGTTGTCCCTTAGTCCTGTCGGCGAATGCGCAGGTCGCCGCTGAAGGTTTCGATCTTCATCTTGGCGCTACCCGAGCCCGCGGTGGTCTGCAGTTCGCTGCCCGGGCCGTGCTCTACCTTCTGCACCGTGCCGAAGTCGCTGCGGAGGTCGCCGCTGAAGGTGTTGGCGTGGATCACTGCCGAAAGGTTGGCCGGCACCTGCACCTGCACGTCGCCGCTCATGCTGTCCACGTCGAAGGTGCCATTGGGGGCGAGGCCGCCTGCCAGCTGCACATCGCCGGAGACGGTACTGAGATTGAGCTTGCGCCACGGGCCGCCACTGACGCGAACGCGCCCTGAGACGGTCTGCAGCTCCGCCTCGCTGCCCACGTTGGGCGCAAGGATGTCGCCGCTCACGGTCTGCAGCGCCACGCGGTCGGCGTTGCCGGCCAGTTCGATACTGCCGCTTACGCTGTCCACGTCGATGCTGGGCGAGCGCGCGTTGACGCGTGCCTTGCCGCTGACAGTATTGACCTTGATCTTGCCGCCCTCGATCCCGTCGATGCCGAGCGGTGCACTCACGACGTCGACATCCAGCGAGGCGCCCTTGGGCACGCGGATATCCAGCGTGGTGGAGCCCATCGAATTCTCGTTGTTCCAGTTGAACCAGCCGGACTTGCCCTGCGATTCGACGCGGATCGTCATGTTGCTGTCGCTGCCTTCGATGGCCAGCGGCTTGGCGCCTTCGCCGAGGTGGCCGCCCACCTGCACCTGGTTGCGATCCCAGGCGGTGATGGTGACCGCGCCCTTGACGTTACTGACGCTGATGCGCGCGTTGGGCGTCGCATTGTGGGTGAGGTTGATGGGGGTGTCGGCCAGGGCTTGGCCGATCGACAGGCTGAGCAGGAGTGGAAGGATGCGTGCGGTTTTCATGGTGAAGGCTCCGCTGGACTCAACCAGCCTGGTGTTCCAACTGTCGCAGCTGCGACTGTTGTTTCTGCATGCGATATAGCAGGCGCTGCAAAGCGGGTGAATGGGGCGCCTGTTCCATGGCCTGGCGCAGCTCCATGTTTGCCGCGTCGAACTCCACCGCGGCGCCAGCAAGACGAGGATCCGAAGGACGCCAACGTTCGAGGTCGGGCGCGGCCGAGGTCGCTGCCGTGGCCAGCGGACGGTCGCGCAGATGCACCGCGAGGCTGCCGGCGAACAGCGACAAGCCCGCGAAGCTCGCCGCCAGCAGCCAGCCCTGCACGCGCTGCGCGGTGCTGCGGCGGGGCGCCGGCGTCGTGGAGGCGGCGCCATCGAGCGCGGCGTCGATCGCGTGCCACAGGTCGCGACGAGGCGATACCGGCTCGCGCAAGGCGCGGGTCTGGCGGAGCCATTCGAATTCGTTCATGCGCTTTCTCCCAATACTTTCCGCAGCAGGCCGCGTGCGCGATGCAATTGCGCTTTCGATGAGCCCACCGCCATCCCCAGCTCGACGCCGATTTCTTCGTGGCGCCAGCCTTCGATGTCGTGCAAAACCAATACGGCTCGTGCCCGCGGCGGCAGCTTGCCGATGGCGCGTTCCAATTCTTCGCGTTCCGCGGCGCAGAACGGCGTTTCCCCGCGATCCGGAAGATCGTCCTCGGCCATCATGCTCACCGGATCGGCGCCGCGCGCCCTGATATCCATCAGCGCGACGTTGACTGCCAGCCGGTATAGCCAGGTGCCGAACGAGCTTTCGTGGCGAAACCCGGAAAGCTTCTGCCAGGCGCGCACGAATGCATCCTGCGTGAGGTCTTCCGCACGGGCGTGGTCGAAACCGGCGAGGCGATAGACCGCGCCGTACACGCGATCGACGTGCAGTCGATACAGCCGATGGAAGGCCTGCCTGTCGCCGTCGGCAGCCGCGCGCACATCATCCGTGTCAGTAGGCTCCGCGGCGGGCGCTGGCGGCATCAGGGTTCCGGTGGCTGGGCAGGCTGCGGTCATCTTGCCAGCTTGGATGCAGGCAGGCGCGCAAGGGTTTAGAGAGGGTAGAGACGACTGTGGGAGCGCAGCCTGTGCGCGACGGCCACATTGTGGTGTGCTCGTCGCGCACAGGGTGCGCTCCCACAGAAGAGCATGCCCCAACAAAGGGGGCGTTGCCGGCCGCATGGGCCGGCGCGTGCTTACGCGGCTTCGGCGGTTTTCAGCGCCTCGGCGATGCGCTGCTGTTCGGCCTGCAGTTCATCGGGCAGGCGTTCGCCGAAGCTCTGCAGATAGTCGCCGATGGCCGCGAGTTCATCGCTCCAGCCGTTGTGGTCGACGTCCAGCAGTGTCTCGATCGTGCGGCGATCCAGTGCGAGACCGTCGAGCTTGAGCTCGCCTTCCGAAGGCACGATGCCGATGGGCGTCTGGCGGCCTTTGGCGCGGCCCTCGACGCGGTCGATCATCCACTCGAGCACGCGCAGGTTGTCACCGTAGCCCGGCCACAGGAAACGGCCGTCCTCGCCCTTGCGGAACCAGTTCACGTGGAAGATCTTCGGCAGCTTCGCGCCCGGCTTGTCGAACGAGAGCCAGTGACGGAAGTAGTCGCCGTAGTGGTAGCCGGCGAACGGCTTCATCGCCATCGAATCGCGACGCAGCACGCCCACCGCACCGGTGGCGGCGGCGGTGGTTTCCGAGCCCATGGCGGCACCGACCAGCACGCCGTGCGCCCAGTCGCGTGCCTGGAACACCAGCGGTACCAGCGATGGGCGGCGGCCGCCGAACACGATGGCGCTGATCGGCACGCCCTGCGAATCTTCCGCACGCGGCGACCACGTCGGGCACTGCTTGGCGCTCACGGTGAAACGCGAATTGGGATGCGCGGCGGGACCATTGGCGGGATCGTACGGGCGGCCCTGCCAGTCGGTCACGGGCTCGCCCGGCAGGCCTTCCCACCACGGCTGGTTGTCGGCGGTGACGGCGACGTTGGTGAAGATGGTGTCGCGCGCGATGGTCGTCAGCGCGTTGGGATTGGTCGCGTCGCTGGTGCCCGGTGCGACGCCGAAATAGCCGGCTTCCGGGTTGATCGCGTATAGACGTCCATCCGCTCCCGGGCGCATCCAGCAGATGTCGTCGCCCACGGTCCACACCTTCCAGCCGTCCTGGCGGTAACCTTCCGGCGGAATGAGCATGGCGAGGTTGGTCTTGCCGCAGGCGGACGGGAACGCGGCGGCGACATAGTGCGTCTCGCCCTTCGGATTCTCGATGCCGACGATCAGCATGTGCTCGGCCAGCCAGCCTTCGGACTTCGCCTGGAAGCTGGCGATGCGCAGCGCGTGGCACTTCTTGCCCAGGAGCGCATTGCCGCCGTAGCCCGAGCCGTACGACTTGATGGTCAGCTCTTCGGGGAAATGCATGATGAAGCGGCGTTCCGGATCGAGCTCGCCGGTGGAGTGCAGGCCCTTCACGAACGTGCCTTCGCGCTCGATGCGCGCCTGCGCGGCGGCGCCCATGCGCGTCATGGTGCGCATGTTGGCCACCACGTACGGGCTGTCGGTGATTTCCACGCCGCAACGCGCGAGCGGGGAGTCGATCGGGCCCATGCAGTACGGGATGACATACATGGTGCGGCCTTCCATGCAGCCGTCGAACAGCGCGTCCATCTTGGTGTGCGCCTCGGTGGGCGACATCCAGTGATTGTTCGGGCCGGCGTCCTGTTCGTCCTCGGTGCAGACGAAGGTGAGGTGCTCGACGCGGGCCACGTCGGAGGGGCTTGAGCGGTGCAGGTAGCAGCCCGGGTGGGTTTCCTGATTGAGCTCGATCAAATCGCCGGTCTGCAGCATTTGCTCCACGAGCTGGCGGTATTCAGCGTCCGAGCCGTCGCACCAATGGATCTTCGCGGGGCGGGTCAGGGCCGCCACTTCGTCAACCCAGCGTTGCAGCGATTCCAGCTTGCTCGACATCACGTTCCTCACTCTGGTCTTAAGCCAAAAAAGAGCAGAAACGCTAACTTACGAACACTGGCATCGCAAGCTGTAACGCAGCATAGGACAACTGGGCGCAGCATAAATCGCTGCCCGGGCCAGTAGTTAGAAGCCGGGGTGCAGACCACTTTGGGCCCTTTGCTACCAGTGGGCGGCGGCCATAAAAAAACGCCGCCCAAGGGCGGCGTTTCATGTCGGCGAATGGCGAGTCCGCTCAGTTTGGGGTAAGCGTGCGGATCATGTGCTCGACGTAGGCGTCGAATTCCTCATGGCTGATCCGCGGCAGGCCAAGCGTGAAGTTGAGCTGCAGGAAGCCCACGTATGCGGCATAGGTCAGTCGGGCACGGTTGAGCGCCTCGACCGGCTCCAGCCCGGCTTCCTTGTAGATGTTGGTGAGGAATTCCATGCGACGCTGCGAAACGCGCGCCATCACTGGCACCACCTGCGGATGGTCAAGGGCTTTCAGCAGGGCGGCATATACGCGGTGGGGAGCCAGTTCGTGCGCCACGCGGCGAAACAGTTCCGGCAGGCGCGCACGCGGATCGGGCATGGCCTCGATCTGCGAGATGACTTCCCGCTCGCCGTACTGTTCCCAACGTTCCAGCGCGGCCTGAAGCAGGGCTTCGCGGGTGCGGAAATGCCAGTAGAAACTGCCCTTGGTCACGCCAAGCTGGCGGGCCAGGGCCTCGACGGCGAGCGCATTGACGCCCTGGTCGGCGATCAGCTTGAGGGCCGCGTCTTCCCAATCCTCGGCGGAAAGACGGGTGCGTTCAGGTTTGGCGCTAGCATTCATGCCCGTATGTTAACGCAGTCCGGGGCCTTGCACGGTCCTTGGCTGGAAGTCGTTGGGCTGGTAGCCGGCTGCGGCGGCGCATATTGACGTGGCGGTTTGCCGCAATCCATACTCATGCGTATGGTATCGACCACTCCCAACGAAAAGACGATCTCGCAGGTGGCTGCGATTGATGGGCTTAAGCTGGCCGTCGAGGTGCGTCATGCCTCGGGGGCACCGACGCTGCTGTTCGCCCACGGCTTCGGCCAGACCCGCGGCGCATGGCATGGCACTTCGTTGGCGCTGGCGGCCCAGGGTTACCGTTGCGTGAGCTTCGATGCCCGCGGGCACGGCGAGAGCGACCGCGTGCCGGGCGGCGACTACCACATGGAGCAGTTCATCGGCGATCTGCGCGTGCTGGCTCATGCCGAGTTGAGCAAGCCGATCCTGGTCGGCGCCTCCATGGGCGGCCTGCTTGGGCTGATGCTGGCGGGCGAGATCGATCCCGGCGCGTTCCGCGCCCTGGTGCTGGTGGATATCACGCCGCGTTGGGAAACGGCCGGCGTCGAGCGCATCTTGGCCTTCATGCAGGCCCATCCGGATGGATTCGCCAGCTATGCCGAGGCCGCCGAGGAGATCGCCAGGTACCTGCCGCATCGCACCGAGCGCAAGAGCGAGGACCAGCTTCGCCCGCTGTTGCGCGAAGGCGCCGATGGCCGCCTGCGCTGGCATTGGGATCCGGCATTGCTGGGTGGCGAACTGGTGCGCGAAAGCGAACGCTACCAGCCCCGCCTGATGGCCGCCGCGGCCAAGGTCGCCGTGCCCGTGCTGCTTCTTTCAGGTGGCCGCAGCGATGTGGTGTCGCGCGACACCGTCGGTGAATTCCTGAAGCTGGTGCCGCATGCCGAGCACGTGGAACTGCCACGCGCGACGCACATGGTGGCCGGCGACGCCAACGATGCCTTCATCCGCGAAATCGCACGTTTCGTGGGCAAGCTTTCCAGTCCCGACCGCAGCGATGCGGTGACTGCGTGAACCCTATGAACCACCATGTCGTCATCCGTAACGAGGTGTTGTGATGCCTGTGATCCTGACCCTGCTGGCGGCGCTGATTGCCACCGGCGCCTGTGCCTACCACCGCAGCAGCCTGCGCACGTGGGCGATCGTGACGGTGATCACCACCGTCGTGGTCGGTGCGCTTACCGGCGCGCCGTGGACCACCTTCATCCTGCTGGTGATCGAGCTCGGCATCGCCGTGCCGCTGCTGATGAAGACCTTCCGTCGCAAGCAGATCACCGCGCCGCTCTTGAAGATGTTCGCCAAGGTGACGCCGAAGCTGTCGGAGACCGAACAGACCGCGCTGGAAGCGGGCACCGTCGGCTTCGAAGGCGAACTGTTCTCCGGCAAGCCCGACTGGCATGAGTTGCTCAAGCAGCCCAAGCCCGAGCTGAGCGTGGAAGAGCAGGCCTTCATGGACGGCCCGGTCGAAGAGCTGTGCGGCATGATTGACGACTGGCAGATCACGCACGAGCTGGCCGATCTTCCGCCGGAAGTCTGGGCCTTCATCAAGAAGCACAAGTTCTTCGGCATGATCATCCCGAAGCAGTACGGTGGCCTGGGCTTCTCGGCGCTGGCGCATTCGGCGGTGCTGCAGAAGCTGGCAACGATGTCGGCCACCGTGGCTTCGACCGTCGCGGTGCCGAACTCGCTCGGCCCGGCCGAACTGCTGCTGCACTACGGCAGCGACGAGCAGAAGAACCACTACCTGCCGCGCCTGGCGATCGGTGAGGAAATCCCGTGTTTCGCACTCACCGGTCCGTATGCCGGTTCCGACGCCACGTCGATCACCGACTTTGGGCTCGTGTGCAAGCAGATGGTGGATGGTGTCGAAACGCTGGGCATGAAGCTCACCTTCGACAAGCGCTACATCACGCTGGCGCCGATCGCGACGGTGGTGGGCCTGGCCTTCCGCCTGTATGACCCGGACAAGCTGCTGGGCGACAAGGAAGACCTGGGCATCACGCTGGCGCTGCTGCCGCGAAGCACGCCGGGCCTGGAAATCGGCCGCCGTCACTTCCCGCTCAACATCCCGTTCCAGAACGGCCCGCTGCACGGCAAGGACGTGTTCGTGCCGCTCTCGGTGCTGATCGGCGGTCCACACATGGCCGGCCATGGCTGGCGCATGCTGGTGGAATGCCTGTCGGTCGGGCGCGCGATCTCGCTGCCGTCCAACGCCACTGGTGGCGTGCGCGCTGCGGTGGCCGCGACGGGTGCGTATGCGCGCATGCGCAAGCAGTTCGGGCTTTCCATCGCCCGCTTCGAAGGCGTGGAAGAAGCGCTCGCGCGCATCGGTGGCCTGACCTATGCGACGGCTGCACTGTCGCGTGCTACGGCGGCGGCGGTGGATCGCGGCGAGAAGCCGGCAGTGCCGTCGGCGATCGCCAAGTACCACGCCACCGAATGGGGGCGCGTGATCGCCGGCGATGCGCTGGACGTGCACGGCGGCAAGGGCGTGCAGCTCGGCCCGAAGAACTACGCGGGCCGCGCGTGGCAGGGCGTGCCGATCGCCATCACGGTGGAAGGCGCCAACATCATGACGCGCAGCCTGATGATCTTCGGGCAGGGCGCCATCCGCTGCCATCCTTACGTGCTGAAAGAGATGCAGGCGCTGTCGATCGCCGATTACGGTGAGCGCCTGCGCACGTTTGATCGCGCGCTGTTCGGCCATATCGGCTTTGGCATCTCCAACGCGGTGCGCAGCTTCACGCTGGGCATTACGGGTTCGCGTATCGGCGATACCGCGGGTGATGCGTACACGCGTCGCTACTATCGCAAGCTCAATCGCTACTCGGCGGCGCTGGCGTTGTGTGCCGACACCTTCATGGGCGTGCTGGGCGGCAAGCTGAAGTTCAAGGAAAAGCTCTCCGCGCGCCTCGGCGACGTGCTGAGCTATCTGTACATCGCCAGCGCGATGCTCAAGCGCTACGAGGACACCGGTCGTCCGGAAGCGGATCGCCCGCTGCTGGCCTGGGCCTTCCACGAGTGCATGTGGCGTACGCAGATGGCGCTGGATGGTGCGATCCGCAACTTCCCGGTGAAGCCGGTAGCGTGGTTGCTACGCGTGCTCGTGTTTCCGTTCGGTCGTCGCGAAGTGCCGCCGTCGGATCGCCTGGGTCGCCGCGTGGCCGCGATCATCACGGCACCGGGCGAAGCGCGCGATCGCCTCACCGAGTGGGTGTATCTCGCGCCGACCGCGAACAACACCATCGGTCGCATGAACGCGTTGCTGCCTGACGTGATCGCCGCCGAGCCGGTGGAGCGCAAGTTCGGCAAGGCGCAGAAGGCGGGCCAGTTCAAGTCGCACGATTACAACGGCCAGCTCGCCGAAGCGCTGCAGGCCGGCGTGATCACCGCGCCCGAACACGACCTGCTCAAGCGCGTGCGCGACGGCGTGGCGGAGTTCATTGCGGTGGACGATTTCGACCCGGCAGAACTGCGCAGCGCCGTGAGTCGGGCCGACCGAAACAAGAAACTGGCCGACGCGGCCTGATTCCAACGTTGCAAAAAAGGGCGGAGCCAAGCGCTTCGCCCTGGCCGGAGGTTCGCCATGAGTCAGGCGTTGTCGCTGTATCGCCGTCTGGTGTCGGTGCCGGGTGGACGCTGGTTGTACGGCCGCCTGATCTGCTTCAAGGCGCCTTACTTCGCCACCATCGCGCCGCGCTTCGTGGCATTGGAGCCGGGACGCTGCGCGGTGGACATCCGCGATCGTCGCCGCGTGCACAACCACATCGGCACGGTGCATGCCATTGCGCTATGCAACGCGGCGGAACTCACCGCCGGCATGATGACCGACGTCACCATCCCATCGCGCATGCGCTGGATCCCCAAGGGCATGACGGTGCAATACCTGGCCAAGGCGACGGGCACGTTGCGTGCGGAAGCTACGCCGGAATCCGCTGCCGTCGAAGCGACCAGCGGTTATGCGTGGCCCGTGAACGTCAGTGTGCGCAACGCGGCTGGCGAAGAAGTGTTCCACGCACGCATCGACATGTGGGTGTCGCCGCGCAAGGACGCGTGAACGTCAGGAGGCGAGCACGCAGCGGTTCTTGCCCGCGTCCTTGGCCTGGTAGAGCGCCCGGTCGGCGCACTGGATCAGTTCTTCATCGCCCTGGGTGACGCCTTGCCACATGGCCACGCCGATGCTGGCGCTGACATTCGCAACGAAGGGGCCGTGCCGCCCTTCGAGCGGATAAGGCTCGGCGAGGATCGCGCAGAGTTCCTCGCAGCGCCTGACCAGTGAACCTGCGTTGTCGACGTCCTCAAGGATCACGGCGAATTCGTCGCCCCCCAATCGCGCCACCGTATCGTTTGCGCGCACCTCCCCGGTAAGGCGTTCGGCGATCGCCTGCAGCAAGGCATCGCCTGCGGGGTGCCCGTGGTTGTCGTTCACGCCCTTGAAGCCATCGATGTCGAGCAGGGCCAGGCCAAACTGCGTCAGGTGGCGTGGCGCGCGCTGCATCGCCGTCGTCAGGCGGTCGTGGAACAGCGTGCGATTGGGCAGGCCGGTGAGCGTGTCGTGCGTGGCCTGGTGCAGGATGCGCTCTTCGATGCGCATGCGCTCGCCGATTTCCCGGTTGAGCTGGTCGTTGCGCTCTTCCAGTTCTTCCAGCGTCGCCTTCAGCGCCGCGCGCGCCCGATACAGCTCGAGGAAGACGCGCACCTTTGACTGCAGGATCATGTCGTTGATGGGCTTGGCGATGTAATCCACCGCGCCGAAGTGGTAGCCGCGCACGCGATTGATGTCATCGGCATAGGCCGCCGTGACGAAGATGATCGGCGTGTCGCGCAGCCGCTCGTCTTCGCCGATCAGGAACGCCACCTCGAAGCCATCCATCTCGGGCATGTTCACGTCGAGCAGGATCAGCGCGAATTCGTGGTCCAGGCAAAGCGCCAGCGCTTCATTGCCGCTGCCGGCCTCGAACAGCTGCGCGCCGCTGCCGGCCAGCAGGTGCCGCATGGCGACCAGGTTGGCCGGCGTGTCATCGACGACGAGGATCTTCGGGGGAGGCATGTTCATGGCAGGCACAGTCGATTGAGCAGCGGTGCGATGGCCGCCAGGGGAACGCAGTAGTCGGCGCCAGCGATCTCCAGCGCCGCCGTTGGCATGGCGGTTGCCTCGGCGTCGACGGGGTCCTGCACGATGGCAACGCCACCGTTGCGACGGACCCATGCGAGTCCTTCGGCGCCGTCGCTGTTGGCGCCGGTAAGCACCACGCCGATCAGGGCCTCGCGGTACGCCTCGGCCGCCGATTCGAACAACACGTCGATCGAGGGACGGGCGTAACTCACGCGCTCATCGACCGACAGCGCGAAGCGGCGGTTGTTTTCGATCAGCAGGTGATAACCGCTGGGTGCCACCTGGATCACTCCCGCCTCCACCGGCGCGCGTTCGGTCGCTTCCTTCACGGGCAGCGTGGCGTGTTGAGCGAGCAGCTCGCACATCATGTCGACCGTGGCGGAGCCGGTATGGCAGCAAACGACAATGGCTTGCTCCAGGTTGGGTAGCAGCGCGGAAAAAAGCGATTCCAGCGCGGTGAGACCGCCCGCCGAGCAACCGATCACGATGGCCTGCGGCGTCGCCACGTCAACCCGCTCCCGTGCTGCGAGGGCCAAGACGATAAATGCGCAGCGCGGCGTTGACGGGCGTGAAGTCGGCCGCGGAGGGCGCGAAGTCCAGGCTTTCGCGCGTGCCCAGGCACAGGAATCCGCCGCGCACCAGGCTGTCGCGGAACAAGGCGATCGTGCGGTCCTGCAGCGGATCGGAAAAGTAGATCAGCACGTTTCGGCACATCACCATGTGCGCTTCGCAGAACACCTCGTCGGTGACCAGGTTGTGGTTGGCGAAGGTCACGTGGCGGCGCAGCCGCTGGTCGAGCTTGATCAGTTCATAGCGCGCGCTGTAGTAGTCGGCCAGCGAATGGCTGCCCCCGGCGGCCAGGTAGTTGCGGGACCACAGCTGCGCTTCCTTCGCCGGATAGATGCCCTCCTGGGCGTGGCGCAGTGCGCTCTCGTTGAAGTCGGTCGCATAGATCTGCGTGCGCTCGTACAGCCCGGCCTCTTCAAGGAGGATGGCCAGCGAGTACACCTCTTGCCCGTGGGCGCAGCCGGCTTGCCAGATGTTGATCTGCGGATACGAGGCAAGCACCGGAAATACCTGCTCGCGCAGCGCGCGGAACACCTCGGGGTCGCGGAACATCTCCGACACCGGCACGGACAAGCCTTCCAGTACCGTGTCGAGGAAACCCGGCTCGTGCAGCAGGCGCGAGGTCAGTTCGCTCACCGTGCCGACGTGCTGCGATTGCACCAGCTGAAGCACGCGCCGTTTGAGCGATGCTGGTGCGTACTGGCTGAAGTCGTAACCGTAGCGCAGCTTGAGCCCACGCACGAACAGTTCGACCTCGATGTCCTGCAGGTCGATATCCGCGATGGGCGCCGGGCGGCCCTTTTCCTTCATCGATACAGCCACACGTGCATCATCGACGACAGCTTGTCGATGTCGATCGGCTTGGACAGGTAGTCGTTGGCGCCAGCCTCGAGGCACTTCTCGCGGTCGCCGCGCATGGCCTTGGCGGTCAGCGCGATGATCGGCAGGCGCGTGAACCTGGGCTGCGCACGGATTTCGCGAATGGTGTCGTAGCCGTCCATCACGGGCATCATTACGTCCATCAGCACCAATTCGATATCGCTGTGGTCGGCGAGGGCCTTGAGGGCCTTCTGTCCGTCCTGCGCCATGGTCACCTGCATGCCCCAGCTGCGCAGTACCTTCGAGAGCGCGAACAGGTTGCGCATGTCGTCGTCCACCAGCAGCACCTTGCGATCGCGCAGCTGGCCAGCATCCGGCATGGGTTGGGAGGTTGTCTGCGCCGTTGTAGCGCGGTGTTGCTGGCTTCCCTTGATGCTGTGCAGGAACAGGCTCACTTCGTCAAGCAGCCGCTCCGGTGAGCGCGCGCCCTTGATCACGATGCTGTCGGTGTACTGGCGCAGCTTGAGGCTTTCCTCGCGACTGAGCTCGCGTCCGGAATAGATCACCACCGGGGGAATCTGGCCGCTGGCCGACAGGTGTTCGAGGAACTCGATGCCCGACATGCCGGGCAGGCCGAGATCCAGCACGATGCAATCGTAGGGTATGGCGCTGAGCAGCTTGAGCGCATCCTCCGCGCTGCCCGCTTCATCAATGGTGATGTCGTCCTGGCGCAGCAGCGTGCGCAGTGCGGTACGCGAATCGGCATCGTCATCGACGATCAGCAGATGCCGCGCGTGGCCTTCAGCGAAATGCAGCAGGCGCTCGAAGGCGCTGCCGATGGCTTCGCGGCTCACCGGCTTGGTCAGGAAGCCCACGGCACCGAGGTCGCGACCGCGGCTGGCTTCGTCGACCGCCGAGATGAAATGCACCGGCACGTGGCGCGTCGCGGGGTTTTCCTTCAGGCGTTCGATCACCGTCCAGCCGTCCATGCCAGGCAACATCACGTCGAGAAGGATGCCGGTGGGCACATGCCGGGCCGCCAACTGCAGGCCCGACTCGCCGTCCATCGCAACGAGCACGCGATAACCCTTGCGGCGCACCATGTCGGCGAGAATGCGCGCGAAGACCGGATCGTCTTCCACGATGAGGATGACGGTGTCACCCTCGGCAATGCTGGCGCGATCGTCTTCCACGGATTCGGGTAGCAGGGCCGCGGTCATCGCCGGGCGCGGCACGGCAGGCGCAGGGGCCGGTGTCGAGCCAGGAGCGACGTCGCTTGCCGACGGTCCCTGCAACGGCAGCAGGATGGTGAAGGTGCTGCCGTGGCCAATGTTGCTCTCCAGCACGATGTCGCCACCGAGCAGTTCGGCGATGCGCTTGGAGATGGTCAGGCCCAGGCCCGTGCCGCCGTATTGCCGGCTGGTGCTGGCATCGACCTGTTCGAAAGCGTGGAAGATCTTCTGCACCTTATCCGGCGGGATGCCGATGCCGCTATCGCTCACCGCAATGGCGATCAATTCCTTGCCCAGCAGCGCCTCGGGCAACGGCATCGCCGAGGTTGGACGTGCGATTCGCACGGTCACTGCGCCTTCGTGGGTGAACTTGAATGCGTTGCCGATGAGGTTGTTCGCCACCTGTTCGAGCTTGGGCGCGTCGGTGCGGATGATCGACGGCAGCGAAGGGTCGATGTCGACGCTGAAGGCGAGCTGCTTTTCCTGAGCCACATGGTTGAAGGTGCGACGCAGGGCGCGTTGTAGATCGGCCAGCGGGAAGTCATCGAGCATGACTTCCATCTTGCCGGCTTCCACCTTGGACAGATCGAGGATGTCGTTGATGAGCCGAAGCAGGTTGCTGCCGGAGTCGTGGATGATGCGTGCGGACTCGACCTGGTCGCCGTCGAGGTTGCCTTCGCGGTTGTCGGCCAGACTGCGCGAGAGGATCAGCAGGCTGTTGAGCGGCGTGCGCAGCTCGTGCGACATGTTGGCGAGGAACTCGGACTTGTACTGGCTGGCGCGAGCCAGTTCCTCGGCCTTCTCCTGCGTCTCGCGCTGCAGCGCCTCGAGCACCTGCTTCTGGTTGTTGAGCGTGTCGGTCTTCTGGCGAAGTTCCTCGTTGGATGCCTGCAGCTCTTCGGCCTGAACGCGCAGTTCCTCCTCGGAGGCGAGCAGGCGCTGTGACTGCTCCTGCAGCTCGTGGGTCTTGGCGCTGAGCTCCTCGTTCGAGGACTGCAGCTCGTGTTGCTGGCGGAGCAGGGCCTCCCTGGATGCGTGCAGTTCGTCGGCCTGTTCCCGAGTGCGCTGAAGCAGATCTCGCGTACGCACGGCGCGGCTCAGGTTTTCCAGCGATAGCGCGGCGATGGGCAGCAACTCGTCGAGCAGGCGTTGCTGTGGCTCGGTGAGTTCATGGAAGCTCGCCAGCTCCAGCACGCCAAGCAACTTGCCGCGGAGCGTCAGCGCCATCAGCGAGATGAAGCGTGGCGGCGCTTCGCCGGTGCCCGAATGGATGTGTACGTAATCGACAGGCACGTCGTGCAGCGTGATGGGCCGCTGGTCAGCGGCGCATTGGCCGACGAGCCCTTCGCCCAGGGCGTATTCGGTAGTCAGGTGGCGGCGTTGCTGGTAGCCGTAGCTGCCTTGCAGGCGCAGCCGCTGCTCCTCCTCATCGAAGCGATAGAACACGCCGGCGCCGCATTCGAGCAGGGGCCCCAGTGTGCCGGTAAGCTGCTGGGCGAACTCGGGTTCGGTCTCGGCTTTTTGCAGGTCGCCGGCGATCTGCGAGACCTGCGTTTTCACCCAGGTCTGTGCGGCGGTCTCGATCGCCATCTGCTTGAAGACCTGCAGGCCGCGAGCGATCTCGCCGATCTCGTCGCGGCGGTCCAGCTGCCGGATTTCCACGGAATGGTCGTGGTTCGCCAGACGCGTCATGAGGTCCGTCATGCGGCGGATCGGCCGCGTGATGAGGCGGAACGTCATGTAGATCACTGAACCGCCCAATAGAATGGACAGCAGCAAGGTGACCCAGATAGTGATACGGGCCTCGATCAGGTCGCGTCGCTGCGCGGCCTCGCGCTGATCGAGCAAACTGGCTTCCAGGTCATCCATGGTGTCGAGGACGCCGAGGATGTCGGTGACGGTGACGGTCCGGTTGGTGAGGTAGTAGCTCTGCACGTGCGCGCGCTCTGTCGCGGCTTCGGCCGGATCGCCGGCGTGGATCGCCTTCATGGCATCGATGCCGTTGCGCTGCGCCTCCTTCTGCCATTGGCCCACCATCGCCTCGATCTGGTCGATACGCGTCTGCTGGAGCGGATTGTCGTCGGTCAGCTTGCGCAGGTCGGCCAGATCCTTGGCCAGATTGGTGTTCGCCTTCAGGTAGTCGTTGAGTTCGTTGTCACGTCGTGGGTCAAGCAGGTATCCGCGCACGGCGACCTGGCCGGTCTCGAGGTGTTCGAAGACGTCGTCGATCTTCGCGCGCACCTGGTACGTGTGCTTCGTCCACTGCGCGCTGGTGGCCTGGCGGCCGAGCGAGATGAGGGTGACGCTGCCGCAGAGCACGAACAGCAACACCAGCGTGCCGATCGCGATGAGGATCTTCACCTGCATCGGCTGGTGGACCAGCCAGGAATAGCGACTTTTCGGGGCGGCCATGCGTCTTCACGGTTTGGGTGGCCAGGCGGTGCTGCCCGGCCGGGGCGGTTGCTCTCAGGGTATCCGCAGCTTTGTGAAGGCGGTAGCCGAGCTCACGCCGCCTTGAGGCCTTGCCGGCGCCAGGCCGGCGCAACGATGGTGCCGCGGCGGACCGCGATGATCAGTAGCAGCGCCGAGCAGCACAAGCAGACGAGCAGCGCCACCACCGAGGCTTCCGCGCCGAACACGCCGCCGCTCAGCCAGTCGGGACCGCTGCGGCTGGAGCTCAGCCAGCCCTGAGCGTTGGTGCCCGATACCGGAATGCCGAACACCGTGCCCTGCATGATGTTCCATGCCGCGTGCATGCCGATGCACGGCCACAGCGAACGCGTGACGTGATAGAGCAGGCCAAGCAGCACGCCGGCTTCGATGGCGATGGCCAGCGAACTCCACAGCGTGGCGCCTTGATTGAAGATGTGCGCCGCACCAAAGAACAGCGCGGAAATGGCCAGTGCCCACCAGGTGCCCAGGCCTTCCTCCACGATGCGGAACAGCACGCCGCGCGTGATGATCTCTTCGCCGATACCGGCAGCGAGGCCCACGGTGAGCACGGCCGGCAGCCAGTCCACACCCGGGTTCATGCCCGTCACGTGGTAGCTGCCCGCGAGCCACAGCACCAGCACGACGGCGCTGAACAATACGGCACCCAGCAACAGGCCGGCCGGACCAAGCGTGGCTAGGTCGCGCAGGGCGAGCTCACGGATGGGACGGCGCTCCACCGCTTTCACCAGTACCGCGTAGCTGGCGCCGGTGGAAAACAGTTGTACCGCCAGGTTGCCCCAGGCATGCGTGAGGCGCGTCGTGCCTGGCGCGAAAAAGCCGCATGCGGCTGCCGCGGCCGAGCTCAGCTTGAACAGGATCAGGAACAGCGCGATGAAGAAGACGATGCGCGCGATGGGCGAGAACACCGCCCATCGTTGCCACGGCGTAGCGGAAACGGGCGTGGTAAAGGCGACCTGGCTGGCTGGCATGCGGCATGAATCCCTGAGGTGACGAGGGAGGTTACCAGTTCAGCTCGCCGGATCCTGGGCGGGTGCCACAAGAAACGGCCCATCGTCACCCCGGTGCAAGCCGGGATGACGGCCACGTACCGGGTCGGCTTACAGGTCGACCGAGGTCGCGTGCTCGCGCGTGGCGGTGAAGCGCACGGCGGGCGAGCGTTCCTGCGCCAGCTGCAGGTTCACGCGCGAGGGCGCGAGGTACACCAGCTCGCCCGCTGCGTCGATGGCGAGGTTGTTGGCGTTCTTCTCGCGGAATTCCTCAAGCTTCTTCTCGTCGCTGCAGTGCACCCAGCGCGCGGTGGCGACGGTGACGGGCTCGAAGGTGGCGTCCACGCCGTATTCGTCCTTGAGGCGATAGGCCACCACGTCGAACTGCAGCATGCCCACCGCGCCGAGGATCAGGTCGTTGCTCATCAGCGGACGGAAGAACTGCGTGGCGCCTTCTTCGGACAGCTGCGCCAGGCCTTTCTGCAGCGCTTTCATTTTCAGCGGGTCGCGCAGGCGCGCGCGGCGGAACAGTTCCGGTGCAAAGTTGGGGATGCCGGTGAAGCTCACCATTTCGCCTTCGCTGAAGGTATCGCCGATGCCGATGGTGCCGTGGTTGTGCAGGCCGATCACGTCGCCGGGATAGGCGTTTTCCACGATCTCGCGGTCGCTCGCCATGAAGGTGAGCGCATTGGCGATGCGCACGTCCTTGCCGGTGCGCGTCTGCATCATCTTCATGCCGGCACTGTAGGTGCCCGAGCACACGCGCATGAAGGCGATGCGGTCGCGGTGCGCCGGGTCCATGTTGGCCTGGATCTTGAATACGAAGCCGGTGAGGGCTTCCTCCTCGGGCTTCACTTCACGCGTGAGCGTGGCGCGCGAGCGCGGTGAGGGTGCGTGTTCGACGAAGAAAT
This sequence comes from Dyella jiangningensis, assembly GCA_000632805.1. Lineage (GTDB taxonomy): Bacteria > Pseudomonadota > Gammaproteobacteria > Xanthomonadales > Rhodanobacteraceae > Dyella > Dyella jiangningensis. The sequence continues at coordinate 5,342,356 of CP007444.1, forward strand.
CCAGCAGCAGCTGCACGCCGAAGTTGTTCACCGCCGAGCCGAAGAACACCGGCGTGAGCTTGCCCGCCAGGTACTGCTCGACATCGAACGGATGCGAGGCGCCCTGCACCAGTTCGAGTTCGTCGCGCAATTCGGCCAGCGCTTCGGCGCCGATCACCTCGGCCAGGCCCGGTGCGTCCAGGCCTTTGAAGATGGTCGAGTCCTGGCGTGTGAAGTTCTTGCCCTGCTCAAACACGTGCACTTCGTCGAGCAGCAGGTGGTACACGCCCTTCAGGCGCTTGCCCATGCCGATCGGCCAGGTGAGCGGCGCGCAGGCGATGCCCAGCACCGATTCCACTTCGTCCAGCAGTTCGATCGGCGAGCGGCCCTCGCGGTCGAGCTTGTTGATGAAGGTCATGATCGGCGTGTCGCGCAGGCGGCACACCTCCATCAGCTTGATGGTGCGTTCTTCCACGCCCTTCGCGCAGTCGATCACCATCAGCGCGGAGTCCACCGCGGTGAGCACGCGATAGGTGTCTTCGGAGAAGTCGGCGTGGCCCGGGGTGTCCAGCAGGTTGACGATGCGGCCCTCGTAGGGGAACTGCATCACCGAGGAGGTCACCGAGATGCCGCGCTCCTTTTCCAGCGCCATCCAGTCCGAAGTGGCGTGGCGGGCGGCCTTGCGGCCCTTCACCGAGCCGGCCATCTGGATCGCACCGCCGAACAGCAGCAGCTTTTCGGTCAGCGTGGTCTTGCCCGCGTCAGGATGGCTGACGATGGCGAAGGTGCGGCGGCGGCGGGTTTCGGTGAGATGCGTGGACATGGTGGGTTCTGGGTTAGCTAACCCCCCATTGTACCAAGGGCGGAGGAGGGGTGCCGGCCATCCTGTGGGAGCGCACCCTGTGCGCGACTGCGGAGGCTGGGTTACCCCATCGAAGGGTCGTCGCGAGCGAAGACGTCCCGCGTCAGGGCTCCGTAGGCCTGTCGCGCACAGGGTGCGCTCCCACAGAGAATGATGAGGGCTCAGGCCGTCAGCAGGTCTTCGTAAAACGCCCCATACGGCTCCGTCGGATGTGCGATCTGTATCTCCAGGATCCACAGCCCGCTGGAAGGCCGTTCGCCGAGCTCGCCCAGGTCACCCGCCTTGTGCACGGCGTGCGGGAAATCGCTGACGCGATGCCCCTTGATCTCATGGTTGAGCCGCCAACCCATGGCCTCGGCTTGCTCTTCGGCGAAGGCATACAACGCTTCCCCGCTGAGGCCGCGCGTGCGCCAGGCATCGGCCACGAGGTGGAAGAGCTGGCGCGCAGCCTCCGCGCAGGCCTGCTGTTGCGGGGCGTGGCCGATCACGAAGGTGTCGCCCACGTCGCCCTCGTGGCCGGCGAACACCAGGCCGAGGTCGATGAAGTAGAGGTCGTTCTCGCCGAGCCGTACCCCGGGTTCCGAGCGCTCGCGATAGATCTTGGTGGTGTTCGGCCCGATGCGGATGATCACCGGGTGCCACAGGCGCTCCATGCCCAGCTCGCGAAATACCTCCAGCGCCATGGCTTTGGCCTCGTCCTCGCTGATGCCCGGACGCATGCGTGCGCGGATGCCCTGCAGCGCGGCCCAACTCCGCTCGCGGGCGTGCTGCATCAGGGCGGGATCGAAGCGCTCGCCGACCGCTTCCTGACGAGGGCTGCTCATGCTTGCGGGGGCCGCCGGAGACATGGAGAGGTCAGGCCAGCAGAACCAGCACGATGCCGACCAGCGCCGGCAGCGCCTGGATCCACAGCACCTTCCGCGTGGCCGTGAGCCCGCCGAACACGCCGGCCACCAGGATGCAGCCGAGGAAGAACAGGGTCACCGGGCGTCCGCTGTCGCCCAGCCAGAGGCTCCACAGCAGGCCGGCGGCCAGGAAGCCGTTGTACAGGCCCTGGTTGGCCGCAAGCACCTTCGACTGCCGCGCGAATTCCTCGCTGAGGCCGAAAGCGCGCCGGCCCGATGGGCGGGTCCACAGGAACATCTCCAGCACCAGGAACCAGAGATGGAGCAGGGCGACGAGGGCGACGACAAGCGAGGCGAGTAGGGACATCGGTTCAAAAGGCCGCTGAGCGAGGCGCGCAGTGTTGCAGCCTGCGCCGGGCGCGGCAAATCGGCCGGTAACACTTACGGCCAATGGCTGCGTGCCGGGGCCCGGCGTAGGTTCGGGGCGCTGGGTTCAGGAAGTTGCGCCCGAAGGACAGTGACGTCGCGCCTGGGGCGGGGGGCATTGCCCGGCCAATCCAACTCCGGGAGTCACCTCATGAACAAGTCACTGTCTGCGGGCTTGTGCCTGCTGTTGCTGTGTCCGGTTAGCGCGATGGCCGAGGGGCCGTTCGACGGCACCTGGAAGGTCGACATGAGCAAGGTGCAGATGCCCAAGAAGCCCGATGTGCTCGTGCTGAAGGACGGCATGTACGACTGCACGACCTGCGTACCGCCGATCAGCGTCAAGGCCGACGGACAGGATCATCCGGTGACCGGCCACCCGTACTACGACGCGATGGCCGTACAGATCGTGGATGCGCACACGGTGAAGGAAACCGACAAGAAGGGCGGCAAGGTGGTGGCCACCTCGACCACCACGGTGGCACCCGATGGCAAGAGCGCGCGTGTCGAATTCAGCGACAGCAGCAACTCGAGCGGTGCGCCGGTGACCGGCAGTGCCGAGCTGAAGCAGGTTGCCGCCGGTCCCGCGGGATCGCATGCGCTTTCAGGTTCGTGGATCACCGCGACCATGGGCGAGATGTCCGACAACGCCACCCAGATCACCTTCAAGGAAGAGGGCGGCATGATGAGCATGAGTTCGCCGACGGGGCAGTCGTACCAGGCCAAGATGGACGGCACCGAGGCGCCCTACAAGGGTGACCCTGGCATCAGCACGGTCACGGTGAAGAAGGCCGGCAGGAACTCGATGGTCGAGACCGACAAGCGCGACGGCAAGGTGATCGCCGTGCTCACCTCCACCGTGTCCGCCGATGGCAAGACCATGCATGTGCTGTTCGATGACAAGCTGCGCAATCGCACCATGAGCTTCGAAGCCGTGAAGCAATGACGAGACGTCGCGCCAGGGCCGTGAAGGCCTTGGTGCGACAAGGTTTCACGCGAAACCGACGATTCCCATCACGAAAACGTCGATGGCTAGATGCATAGACGTTTAGACGTCTATTGACACGCAGCAATGGCTGCCGTTAGATTCTCCATCACTCATCGAGACCGGCTGAGGGACAGGCCCTTTGAAGCCGGGGCAACCTGCGGAACCTTCCGCAACGGTGCCAATTCCTGCGGCGGCGCTACGGGCGCCAGCCGCGAGATGAGGGCAGAACCGCACCGCCCGCGCATCCGCCGGCCGTGCGTCGGCTCTCCTCTCCGGTCCGCAGGTCGATGCCACGACCGGAGAAGATCGAGATGTCCAGCCAGCCGCAACCCGTCCCGCCCGCTGTGTCCGCCTCTGTCGCGGCCGCCGGCGCCATGCGGCCGGACCTCACCACCCAGCGCAGCACCCGCCGCGTCACGCTCACCCCCAAGTACGGCAGCACGCCCCGCGAGGTGGACGTGCGCTACCTGTGGTGCGGCGCGCCGGACGCCCCCACGGTGATCGTGCAGGGCGGCATCTCGGCCAACCGCGACGTGGTGGCGCTGGACAGCGAGAGCGCTGTGGGCTGGTGGCAGGAGCAGGTCGGCGCGGGCCGTCCGGTGGATCTCGATCGCTACCGCGTGCTCTCGATCGACTGGATCACCCCGGCCGATCTGGAGGGCGTGCAGGCCGTGTCCAGCGAGGACCAGGCCGACGCACTGGCCGCGCTGGTCGATGCGCTGGGCATCGGCCGCGTGCACGCCTTCATCGGTTCTTCCTACGGCGCCATGGCCGCATTGGCCTTCGCCGCGCGCCATCCGTACGCGCTGGGTCGCCTGGTGCTGCTGGCCGGCGCGCATCGTCCGCATCCGCTGGCCACGGCGCAGCGCTCCGTACAGCGCGGCATCGTGCGGCTGGGCCAGGACTGCGGCCAGCCGGAGCAGGCGCTGGCGCTGGCCCGTCAGCTGGCCATGACCACTTATCGCGGCAGCGAGGAGTTCGCCAAGCGCTTTGCCGCCGCGCCGGAATTCCGCGAAGGCCGCTTCCATTTCCCGGTCGAGGATTACCTGGAGCACGCCGGTCGCCGCTTCGTCGAGCGCTTCGACGTGGAGCGCTTCCTCGCGCTGTCCGAATCCATCGACCTGCATGACGTGCAGCCCGAGCAGATCGCCGCGCCGTCCACGCTGATCGGCTTCCCGTCCGATCGCCTGGTGCCGCTGGCCGACCTGTGCGAGCTGCAGCGCCGCCTGCATGGCCCGGCCACGCTCGAAGTGGTCGAGTCGCCCTACGGCCACGACGCTTTCCTCAAGGAAACCGACCGCCTCGCGCCGCTGCTGCGCGAAGCGCTGGCCGGTTGTTGAACCCATACCGCATACGCATCACGCACGGAGATTCACCATGAGCGACACCCCCGCCCCCTGTACCCGCGCCGTGCGCGCCGGCATCGAATCGGACACCCAGCACGGCGCCGTGGTGCCGCCGCTGCATCTGTCCACCAACTATGCGTTCGACGGTTTCGGCAACAAGCGCGCCTACGATTACTCGCGCAGCGGCAACCCCACGCGCGACCTGCTGGGCGAAGCGCTGGCCGAGCTGGAGCAGGGCGCGGGCGCGGTGGTGACGGCCAGCGGCATGGCCGCGGTGGCGCTGGCGCTGGAGCTGGTGCCGGCCGGTTCGCTGGTGCTGGCCGCGCATGATTGCTACGGCGGCACGTGGCGCCTGCTCGATGCGTGGGCGAAGAAGAGCCGCTTCCAGGTGCGCTTCGTCGATCTCACCAACAGCCATGCGCTGGCTGAAGGTCTGGCGCTGAAGCCCTCGCTGGTGTGGGTGGAAACGCCGTCCAATCCGCTGCTGCGCATCACCGACATCCGTCACGTGGCGCAGGCCGCACACGCCGCGGGTGCGCTGCTGGTGGTGGACAACACCTTCCTCTCGCCCGCGTTACAGCAGCCGCTCACGCTGGGCGCCGATGTGGTGGTGCATTCGACCACCAAGTACATCAACGGCCACAGCGACGTGGTGGGCGGCGCCGTGGTGGCGCGCGACCAGGCCGTGGCCGATCAGCTGAAGTGGTGGGGCAACTGCAACGGCCTCACCGGTGCGCCGTTCGACAGCTTCCTCACCCTGCGTGGCCTGCGCACGCTGAGCGTGCGCCTGCGCCAGCACCAGGAAAACGCGGTGCGCATCGCCGAGCGTCTGGACGGCCATGCGGCCGTACGCAAGATCTACTACCCAGGGCTGGAAAGCCACGCCGGCCACGCGCTGGCCGCGCGCCAGCAGCTGGGCTTCGGTGCCATGCTCAGCTTCGAGATCGAAGGCGACGTGCCGCACATCGAAGCCTTCGTCGATGGCCTGCGCTACTTCTCGCTGGCCGAATCGCTGGGTGGTGTGGAGAGCCTGGTGGCGCATCCGGCCACGATGACGCATGCATCGATGGCGCCGGAGGCACGCCGCGCCGCCGGTATCGCCGACAGCCTGCTGCGCCTGTCCGTGGGTATCGAGGATGGCGACGATCTGCTGCGCGATCTCGACGCCGCGTTGTCGCGCGCGCTCGCCGTGGGTGAAGGCAAACGCCGGGTGAGCGCGTGAGCGCGGTGCTGGCGGCGGAGGCCGCACCCGCATCGAAACCGCAGGCGTCTTCGTCCATCGCCGCCGTGCTGCTCGGCACCGGCGTGGTCGGTGGCGCCTTCCTCAAGCTGCTCAATACACCGGCGGCATCTTCGATTCGCCTGGTGGGCGCGGCGAATTCGCGCCGCCAGCAGACGCAGGCCGAACAACTGGCCGATCGCGCGTTGCGCGAGAAGCTGAAGAGCCATGGCGACGTGCGTGATGACGCCGCGCTGCTGTCCGCGCTGGACGCGAACGATGCGGCAGTAAAAGTCATCATCGACGCTACCGCCTGTGGCACGCTCGCTTCGCGTCATTCCGAATGGCTGGCGCGCGGTTATCACGTGGTGACCGCGAACAAGTCGCTGGCCGGCGGCGATCTGCCGGGCTGGCGTGCGCTGCAGGCCGCGCTCGCGCAGGGTGGTCGTTACGGTGACTCGGCAACGGTGGGTGCAGGCCTGCCGGTGATCTCGACCTTGCGCCGCCTGCGTCATTGCGGCGATGCGCTGCTCACGCTCGAAGGCGTGTTCTCCGGGTCGCTCTCCTATCTGTTCAACCAGTACGACGGCAGCCAGCCGTTTTCCGCGCTGCTGCGTCGTGCGCGCGAACTGGGCTACACCGAACCCGATCCGCGTTCCGACCTCTCGGGCGAGGACGTCGCGCGCAAGCTGCTGATCCTCGCGCGCTGCGCGGGCTTTGCGTTGCGTCCCGACGAAGTGGAAGTGGAAAGCCTGGTGCCGGAAAGCCTGCGCGGCGTGGATGTGGAAACCTTCCTCTCGCGCCTGGAAGAACTGGACGAGCCGCTGGCGGCGCGTCATGCCGAGGCAAAAGCGCGCGGCGGTGCATTGCGTTTCCTCGCGCGCCTCAACCAGCGCGGCCGCGCCCGCGTGGGTCTGGTGGAAGTGCCGGCCAATCACCCGGCCACGCGCCTCTACGGCACTGACAACCAGTTCGCGCTTAGCACCACGCGTTACAACACGCAGCCGCTGGTGATCCAGGGGCCGGGCGCGGGGCCGGAGGTGACGGCGCAGGCGTTGCTGGGGGATGTGCTGGCGTTGGCGTGAGCGTGTCGCGGGATGTGTCGCGCACAGGGTGCGCTCCCACAACGTCGACGCAGATCTTTTGTGGGAGCGCACCCTGTGCGCGACTGCCTCGTCGCTCAAAAAAAAACGCGCGGCTCACACCGCGCGTTTTCTGTTTTCTGGAAGTGTCGTGCGATCAGTCGTGTACGTGCGGATTGGCTTCCGCCTCTTCCACCGATGGCGTGCGCCAGCCGGACTTCACGCCCCACACGTAGAACACCAGGCCGATGACGGCGACCACGGCAAGGTCCACGCCGTAGCTCAGGTAGCCCTGGCCGCCGAACTCCGCGCTGCCCAGCCACGACACCAAGGCCAGGGCGGGAAGGTAGAAGATCAGCCACCACGCGCCCTTCAGCTGCCGACCGAAGTCGTGCCAGTTCGCCTTGGCCTGGTAGTAGAGGTACACCGGCAGCGCCACGACCATCAGCAGGATGATTTCGCCGGTCAGCGGCCAGCGGGCCCAGTACAGCAGCTCCGTCGCCATGATGAAGGCGACACCCGCGAGGATCGGCAGGCCCGGGATGCGCAGGGGCCGGTGCAGGTTCGGCGCGGTACGACGCAGCGTCATCGCGCTCACCGGACCGGTGAGATACGAAATGATGGTGGCCACCGAGATTACCGCCGCCAGCGTGCCCCAGCCGCGGAAGAAGAAGAGGAACAGGAACGACACCGCGAGGTTGAACCACATCGCCGGGCGCGGCACGCCCCACTTCGGATGCACGCGACCGAGGATCTTCGGCATCGTGCCGTTGCGCTCCATGCCGTAGATCATGCGCGCGGTGGTGGCGGTGTAGGTCATGCCGGTGCCGCTGGGGCTGATGAAGGCATCGACGTACAGCAGCATCGCCAGCCAGTGCAGGTTGACGATGATGGCGAGTTCGGCGAACGGCGAACGGAAGTCGATGCCGTGCCAGCCGGCCTTGGCCAGCATGTCCGGCGGCACCGCGCCGAGGTAGGCCACCTGCAGGATCACGTAGACGATGGTGGCGAGCAGGATCGAACCGATCACCGCGAACGGAATGCTCTTGCCCGGGTTGCGCGCTTCGCCGGCGAGGTTCACCGGGCTTTGGAAGCCATTGAAGCTGAACACGATGCCCGCGGTCGCCACGGCGGTGAGCACGGCGGCGAAGTCGATCGCATGCGCGTCGCCATGCACGCCGACCGAGAAGTTCTCGCTGTGGAAACCGCTGGCGATCAGGGCCAGGCCGGTGGCGGCCGGCACCACCAGCTTGAACACGGTGATGGCCGTATTGGAGCGCGCAAACAGCTTCACGCTCCAGAAGTTCAGCAGGAAGTAGATGATGACCAGCACGGCCGCGATGCTGAGGCCCGGCAGGGTCAGCTCGCCGTGGCCGTCGGGCATGTGCACGTAGAGGTTCTGCGCCCACTGCCACGGCCACGAGGCCATGTACTGCACGGACGCTTCGGCCTCCACCGGGATCACCGACACGATGGCAATCCAGTTCGCCCAGGCGCCGATGAAGCCCACCAGCGAGCCATGCGAGTAGTGGCTGTAGCGCACCATGCCGCCCGACTCGGGGAACATCGCGCCGAGCTCGGCGTAGGTGAGCGCGATGGTCATGATGATTGCGGCGCCGAGCACCCAGGCCCATACCGCGCCGGGACCGGCGAGACCGGCGGCGCGCCAGGCGCCGAACAGCCAGCCTGAGCCGATGATCGACCCCAGGCCGGTGAGCATGAGGGCGAACGGACCGACATCGCGTCGGATCGAAGAATGAGACATGCAGGTCCCCAGGTCAGTGGAACGGGCCGCCTCCTGGGCGACATAAGGGGGCGATGATGACAGACCGGTCCCGCGGCTGTCAGCCCGTCAGGGGTCACGAGCCGTGGCGCAGCGCAGCAGCCAGGTCATTGAATCGGCGAATGAAACGGTACGGCAGCGCACGGTGCGGGCGCCTCGGGCGACACCCAAATTGGCGGTGGCCGGCGGGCCCGTTAGTATCGGGGTTCTCCAGGCAAGGAGGGCGCACCATGATTCGTGCGATGTGGGTGATGGCCATGGCGGTTGCATTCGCGATGCCCATGATGGCGACTTCCGGCGATGCGGCACGCGAGGCGTTGCAGAAGCGCGCCGAGGCGGGTGATGCCAGCGCCCAGATCGAACTGGGCCGCGCGCTTGCGGAGGACGGCGCGCCGGCAGACAAGGCCGCCAGCACCGCCTGGTACCGCAAGGCGGCCATGGCCGGGAACGCGGAGGGCGCCTGGCAGCTCGGCTTTGCCACCATGGAAGGCCGCAGGCACCCCACGAGATGTGCCCGCAGGGCTCGAATGGCTGCGGCAGAGCGTGAACGTCAGCCAGGACGCCGACCACATGGCCGCGCTGGCTCTGGTGCTGGCCAATGCCGGCGAAGATCAAAAAGAAGCCATGCAGTGGGCGCAGAAGTCCGTGGACATGGGCTCGCCCAAAGGGATGGAAGTCCTGGGCATGGCAAGGCTTTTCGGCAAATGGGGCATATCCAAGGACCCCGCGACGGCCGAGAAGCTTTTGACCGCGGGAGCGCAGAAGGGCGATCTCAACACGCAGGTTGCCCTCGGCAAGCTGTATTTCTCGGGTGCTTTTGGCCGGAAGGACGCCGCTGCCGGTATGCACTGGCTGCAGGTTGCCGCGGACCGCGGCAGCGGCGAGACCGCCGGCTTCCTGGGGTTCTTGCTCCTCACCGGCAAGGAGGATGTGCCGGTGGATGCGGCGCGCGGCGTGGCGCTTGCGCGCAAGGCCATGGCGAGCAATGCCATGGAAGGACATTACGCGATGGGCGTGGCGTACGTGACCGGCGTTGGCGTGGCGCCGAATCCTGCGGAGGGCTGGTACGAGATTTCTTTGGCCCAACGCATGGAAGGCACGCAGGGGATGGCCAGCTCGGGCGACTACCTTGCCAAAGCGGCATCCAAGCTCACAGCTGCGCAGCTTGCGCAACTGAAAGCGAAAGTGGATGCCGACGCCGCGAAGCTGCCTGCGCCGCCTGGGTCGTAAACGGATCCGCCGCAGGAAATCTCATCGCCATCGTCATCCCGGCCATTTACCGGGATGACGATAGAAAGAGCATGCAGGCGCGAGCCGAGGCTGGCGGATGAGCCGCCGGCGCCTCAGCACTCGATGACGTTTACCGCCAGGCCGCCGCGCGAGGTTTCCTTGTACTTGTCCTTCATGTCGCGGCCCGTGTCGCGCATGGTGGCGATCACCTTGTCCAGCGACACGCGGTGCTTGCCGTCGCTCTTGAGCGCCATGCGGCTGGCGTTGATGGCCTTCACCGAAGCCATCGCGTTGCGCTCGATGCAGGGAATCTGCACCAGGCCGCCGATGGGGTCGCAGGTGAGGCCGAGGTTGTGTTCCATGCCGATTTCAGCGGCGTTTTCCACCTGCAGCACGTTGCCGCCGAGTGCCGCGGTAAGGCCGCCGGCGGCCATCGAGCAGGCCACGCCGACTTCGCCCTGGCAGCCCACTTCGGCGCCGGAGATCGAGGCGTTCTCCTTGTAGAGAATGCCGATCGCGCCTGCCGTGAGCATGAAATCGACGATGCCGTCTTCGTCCGACTTGGGGCAGAAGCGGTGGTAGTAGTGCAGCACCGCCGGCACGATACCTGCCGCGCCGTTGGTCGGCGCCGTCACCACGCGACCGCCCGCGGCGTTTTCCTCGTTCACGGCAAGCGCGTAGAGGTTCACCCAGTCGAGGATGGTGAGCGGATCCTTCAGCGAGGCTTCCGGCTGGTCGCGCAGGTCGGCCGCCATGGCCGGCGCGCGGCGCGTCACCTTGAGGCCGCCTGGCAGTACGCCTGGCGAGCGCAGACCGCGGTTGACGCAGTCCTGCATGGCCTTCCAGATGGTGAGCAGGCCGGCGCGGACGTCGGCTTCGCTGCGCCACACCTTCTCGTTTTCCATCATCAGCTGCGCGATGGACAGGTTGTGCCTCTGGCACAGCTCCAGCATCTGGTCGCCGGTGGAAAACGCGTAGGGCAGTTCGGTGGTATCGGCCACGATGCGGTCTTCGGCCGCCTCGTCATGGTTGACCACGAAGCCGCCGCCCACCGAGTAGTAGTCGCGCGTGGCCAGCTCATGGCCTTCGGCGTCGTAAGCGGAGAAGCGCATGCCGTTGGTGTGGAACGGCAGCTTCTGGCGCTTGTTGAACACCAGATCGCGCTTTTCTTCAAACTCGATCTCATGCTTGCCCAGCACACGCAGTCGATGCGTGGTGCGGATGCGCGAGAGCGTCTCGGGAATCTGGTCGGGATCGACCGTGTCCGGATGCGCGCCTTCAAAACCCAGCAGCACGGCCTTGTCGGTGCCGTGTCCGCGACCGGTCATGGCCAGCGAGCCGTACAGTTCGGCGCGCACGCGCGTCACCCGATCGAGTACGCCTTTTTCTTCCAGCCAGCGCTCGGCAAAGCGCGCCGCGGCGCGCATGGGGCCGACGGTGTGCGAAGAAGAGGGACCGATGCCGATCTTGAACAGGTCAAATACGCTGACAGCCATGGAAACACGCGGAGTGGGCGGGGAGAACCGCACATTCTACGCGGCCTGTCGAATGATGTTTGTCGCGCCGCAGCGATGCATTCGGTGCGCACGCGTATGGTGCACCGCGCTCACACCGGTGCACGCGGTGTCCGGTAACCGCTTTTTCCTACGCAACGCGAACGTCACCACAGGACGGCGCCGGTTCGGACGTCCATATCGGACGAGGCCGGTTGCACAGCTCTTCGGCGACAACGGTATAAAAATACCATTGACACTAAAATGGTATGTTGATAACACTGTATGGGCGAATACCTGACTCTCCGGGGGGAGAACGTGATGGAACTTCGTCGTACGCAGTTCAGTCGTCGCTGTATCTGTTCGGCCATCGCCGCCGTGTTGATGAGCCCGCTTTGTGCCATGGCGCAGCAGCCCGATGCCGGCGTGCCGGTGGCCACCGCAAGCACCGACGCGGCCAGCAGCGATGTCGCTGCGCAGGCCGGTGTGGATGCGTCGCAGGCCTCATCGACATCGTCAGCCGAAAAGTCGGCCCAACAACTGGGCACCGTCATCGTCACCGCCAACAAGCGCAGCGAGCGCCTGCAGGACGTGCCGATGGGTGTGTCGGTGATGGCGGGCCCGCAGCTGGAGCGGCAGAACGCCACCAGTTTTGCCGACTACGCCACGCAGATCCCGGGCCTCAATACCATCTCCACCGGCCAGGGCCAGACGCAGCTGGTGTTGCGAGGCATCACATCCGGCAGCGGGCAGCCGAACGCGGCCGTCGGCACCTACGTCGACGACGCGCCCTACGGATCGAGCACGGTCTACGCGCTCGGCAGCCTGCTTACGCCGGACATCGATCCATATGACCTGCAGCGCATCGAAGTGCTGCGTGGTCCGCAGGGCACGCTCTACGGCTCGAACACGCTCGGTGGCCTGGTGAAGTTCGTCACCACGCCGCCGGATACCACGCAGGCCAGCGGCCGCATCGGTGTGGATACCAGCAGCGTCGACAACGGCGGCACGGGTTTCGGTGCGCACGCAACGGTGAACATCCCGCTGGCCAATACGCTCGCACTGCGTGTCAACGCGTACGACCGCACCGATCCGGGCTATATCGACAACGTCACCACCGGCAAGACCGAGGTCAACGAGGCCAAGGTGTCCGGTGCGCGTGCGCAGGTGCTGTGGACGCCCAGCGACAAGGTCTCGGTGCGCTTTGCGGCGCTGGCGCAGAACCTCAGCAGCGACGGTCTTGCCAACGGTGGCGTGGACATCGATCCGGACACGCTCAAGCCGATCTACGGCGACAACAAGCAGGCGAGGGCGGCGGGCACGGGCGAACTCAAGCTGAAGTATCGCCTGTACGACCTCACGGTGAACGCTGACTTCGACTGGGCCAAGCTGGTCTCCACCACCAGCTACGGCACGGTGCGGCTCAACGAGAACACCGACGTTACCAACGCCTACGGGCCCATCCTCAATCCGATCTTCGGGCTGGATACCGGCGGCTACTCCATCCATCAGCCGGTGTCGATGAACAAGGTCACGCAGGAACTGCGCCTGCAGTCGCCGGAGCAGCAGTTGCTGGAGTGGCGCGTGGGCCTGTTCTACACGCACGAGCGCAGCACCGACAGCCAGAGCGTGTTGAGCTTCGATGCGAACACGGGTGCGCCGATCGCGTTGCCGACGCTGGCCGACCTGGCCATCGGGCCGGCGGTATTCACCGAATGGGCCGGCTATGGCGATGTCACGTGGCATGCCACGTCCAACCTGAGCGTGCTGGTCGGCGCGCGTTACAGCTTCGACAAGACGACCTATCAGCAGACGGGCACCGGCATCCTCACGGGCGACAGCAACTTCTCTACGAACGGCACCGACCACCCGGTGACCTACCTGTTCAACCCCAGCTACAAATTCAGCGACGACCTGATGGCGTATCTGCGCGTCGCGTCCGGCTTCCGCCCGGGTGGCCCGAACGTCGGCGTGCCGCCGGGACTGGGCGCACCGCAGACGTTCGATGCGGACAAGCTGGTGAGCTACGAGCTTGGCCTGAAATCGTTGATGCTGGACAAGCGCATGAGCATCGACGTCGATGTGTTCTACATCAACTGGAGCAAGATCCAGCTCGCCGAAACCGCGGGTGGCTTCAGCTTCCTCGGCAACGGCGGCAAGGCGAACAGCAAGGGCCTGGAAGCCAACTGGCGCTTCACGCCCGTCTCCGGCTTCACGGTGTGGGCAAACGCCACCTACACCAAGGCGGAACTCTCCGCCGATACGCCGCCCGGCGGCCTTTACGGCTACGACGGCGACCGGTTGCCGTACGTCCCGAAGTGGAACGCGAACCTCGGCGCGGACTACAACTTCCCGATGGGCTCGGGATGGTCGGGCTTCGTGGGTGGCAACATCAGCTACGTCGGTTCGCGCAAGTCGGACTTCAATACGGTGCCGGCACCGCAGTTCACGTTGCCCAGCTTCACCAGCGTGGATCTCCATCTTGGCGCCAACGTCGACAAGTGGACGGTCTCGCTCTACGCCAAGAACCTTGGCAACAAGCGCGGCATCACGGCGATGAGCAGCGAGACGCTCAATCCCATCGGTAGTCCCTTCCAGGCGACGTACCAGACGCCGCGCACCATTGGCCTTTCGGCAAGCGTCGAGCTTTGAGCCACTTTGCATCCAACTTGGAGCGTTTCATGAAGCACTTCGTCAAACGGTTGGTTGCGCTGATGGCCTGCGCGACCGCGACGCTGAGCCTGGCTCAGGTCCCGCCGGTTCCCCCGGCGCAGCCCGTCGAGGCAACGCCCGCAGCACCGGCCGCCCAGGACACATCCACGCACGCGCTGACAAGCGACGACCTTTCCAGCTTCTTCGACGGCCTGGTGCCGTTCGCCATCCAGCGTGGCGACATCGCGGGTGGCGTGATCACCGTGGTGAAGGACGGCAACGTGCTGTTCTCGCGTGGCTACGGTTATGCCGATCTGAAGACGCGCCAGCCGGTGTCTCCGGAGACCACGCTGTTTCGCCCCGGCTCCACGTCCAAGCTGTTCACCTGGACGGCCGTGATGCAGATGGTCGAGCAGGGCAAGATCGATCTCGATCACGACGTCAACGAATACATCGACTTCAAGATCCCGCCGTACGAAGGCAAGCCGATCACCGTGCGCAACCTGATGACGCACACTGCGGGTTTCGAGGAAGTGGCGCGCGACCTGCTGCCGGCCACGTCGGATGAAGTGAATCTCGAGCGCTACCTCAAGAGTCACCTGCCGGTGCGCATCTTTCCGCCGGGCGAAACGGTGGCGTACTCCAACTACGGTTGCGGACTGGCTGGCTACATCGTGCAGCGCGTGTCCGGCGAGCGTTTCGAGGACTACGTGCAGAAGCACATCCTGCAGCCGCTCAACATGGCGCACTCCTCGTTCGATCAGCCGCTGCCCTCGGCGCTCGCGCCGCTGATGTCCAAGGGCTACAAGACCGCGTCCGATGGCGAGGCCCAGCCGTTTGAATGGGTGGATCCGGCACCGGCCGGCGCGCTCAGCTCGTCGGGCATCGACATGGCGCAGTTCATGATCGCCCAGCTGCAGAATGGCCGTTACGGCGACACGCGTATCCTGAAGGAAGACACCGCCAAGCTGATGCATTCGCCGCAGTACACCGCGTCGAAGGGCATGGTGGGGTTTGACCTGGGCTTCTATCAGGAAGACCGCAACGGCCTGCGCATCATCGGCCATGGCGGCGACACCGAAGTGTTCCACAGCGATCTGCACCTGCTGCTGGACAAGGATGTCGGCATCTTCATGTCGTTCAACAGCCTCGGCAGCGAGGTGGGCGGCGCACACACCATTCGTGGTGCGATCTTCTACGCGTTCCTTGATCGCTACTTCCCGCATCCGCTGCAGGAGCAGCCGGCCATGGCCTCGGCCAAGGCCGACGCCGCGCGTGTGGCCGGATGGTACGAGTCCAGCCGCATCAATCTCAGCGCTTTGCGCCCGTTCAACCTGCTGGGTCAGATGAAGGTCAACGCGATGCCGGACGGCACGCTGACCATCGCCGCGCTCAGCGATTACGCCGGCAAGCCGCTGCACTGGCGTGAAGTGAGCCCGCTGCATTACGTCGAGGAGAACGGCCAGCGCAAGCTCGACTTCATCGCCGACGCGAACGGCAACATCAAGTACTGGGCGACGGACCATATCTCGCCGGTGTTCGTGTTCAACCGCGTGCCCGCCGCCAAGAGCATGGGTTCGGTGAGCCTGTGGGCGAGCCTCTCGCTGGTCGTGGTGCTCGGTGCGCTGCTGTTCTGGTGGCTGGGTGCGTGGATGCGTCGCCATTACCACCGCCCGTTCGAGATCGCTCCGGCGCTGCGTCGTACCCGCCTGTGGTCGCGCGTCGGTGCGCTGCTGCTGTTCGGCGACGTGCTGGGTTGGGTGCTGATGATCGCCGCGATCTCCGCGAACGAGAATCTGCTGCTGCGCGGTTCGGCAACGCCGTGGTTCTACCTGCTGTACGTGCTGGGGGCAGTGTCCGTGGTGGGTGCACTTGCCGTCGTATTCCACACGGTACGCAACTGGCAGCTGGCCCAGCGCGGCTTGTGGGTGCGCATCGGCGAGACGCTGCTGGCGCTGTCGGCGCTGTACCTGGCGTGGTTCATCCTGGCGTTCGGGATGATCAGCTTCAACGTGCGCTTCTGAGGGGGAGGTCGTTGATGACAATGCACGGTATCAAGCGGATGAAGCTGACGGCGTCGATCGAGCGGGTCGAAATGACCGCGCCGTTCCGCATCACTGGCTACACGTTTACGCACAACGAGCTGCTGGTAGTGCGGCTGGAGAGCGAAGGCCTGGTTGGGCACGGCGAGGCGCTCGGCGTGTACTACCACCAGGACACGCCGCCTTCCATGCTGCGGCAGGTGGAGGCATTGCGCGGCATCATCGAGGACGGCGTCACGCGGCAGCAGCTGTTGACGCTGCTGCCTCCCGGCGGCGCGCGTAATGCGCTCGACTGCGCGCTGTGGGATCTCGAAGCCAAGCAGCAAGGCAAGCCGGTGTGGCAGCTGGCCGGCCTCAACCCGCCCGAGCCGCTGCTGACCACCTTCACTGTGGGCGCCGAGGAGCCCGAGGTGATGGCCGAGCGTGCGCGCAACTACACGCAGGCGCGCGCGCTCAAGCTCAAGTTGACCGATGACGATCGCAATGCGGATCGCGTGCGTGCCGTGCGCGCGGCGCGACCGGATGCGTGGCTGATGGTCGATGCGAACCAGGGTTTTACGCCGGAGACCCTCGCGTCGCTGTTGCCGGCGCTGGTGGAGAGCCGCGTCGCCGTCGTCGAGCAGCCGTTTCCGGTGGGCAAGGAAGCGTGGCTGGACGACGTCGACAGTCCGATTCCGCTGGCCGCCGACGAAAGCGTGCAGGACCACCACGATCTCGAGAAACTGGTCGGCCGCGTGAACGTCATCAACATCAAGCTCGACAAGTGCGGTGGCCTTACCGAGGCACTCATCCTCGCTAAACGCGCGCAGGAGCTGGGCTTCAAATTGATGGTGGGCAACATGGGCGGCACGTCGTGGTCGATGGGGCCTGGCTTCGTCGTCGGCGCGCTGTGCATGGTGGTTGACCTCGACGGTCCGCTGTTCCTAGTGTCGGACCGTACGCCGGCGGTCCGTTACGAAGACGGGCGTATCTGGTGTCCGGAAGAAGTCTGGGGCGGCGCCATGGCCGTCGATGCGTAAGCGAGCAGGGGAGTGACGTCGCGCATGTTCGAAGCGGGAGTTCCGGCACGGGAAAGCACTTGGTTTGGCCATCCGGCCGGCCTGAGCATCCTGTTTCTCACCGAAATGTGGGAGATGTTCTCCTTCTTCGGCATGCGCGCGTTGCTGGTCTACTACATGACCATGCACCTGAAGATCGGGCAGGAGCATGCATCGCTGATCTATGGCGTGTACGCAGCCTTCGTCTACTTCACGCCGGTCTTCGGCGGCATCGTCGCGGACCGCTGGCTGGGCAAGCGCAATTCGGTCGTCATCGGTGGCGCCACCATGGCGTTGGGCCATTTCATGATGGCGTCCGAACCGCTGTTCTATCCAGCATTGGCGACGATCGCGCTCGGCAACGGATTGTTCCTGCCCAGCCTCGCCAGTCAGATCGAGGGCCTCTATCGGCACAACGATCCGCGTGCGAGCAATGCTTACAACATCTACTACATCGGCATCAATCTCGGTGCTTTCCTCGCGCCATTGGTGTGCGGCACGCTGGGTGAAGCCTTCGGCTGGCACTGGGGTTTCACTGCGGCTGGCCTCGGCATGCTGCTGTCGCTGGTGATTTATCTGGGCGGCGGCCGCTACCTGCCGCCGGAGCCCGCACGAACCGAGGCTGCCGTGCGTACCCGGCATCCGGTGGATCGTGCGGTGATGCAGCGCTTTGGTTTCCTCATCACCGTGGCGGCCATCGTCGTGGTGTTTCGCGGCGCATACGAGCAGGTGGGCAATACCATTGCGCTGTGGGCAAGCGAAGGCGTTGATCGCCAGGTGACGGCGGGCTGGAGCATCCCGATGACGTGGTTCCAGTCGCTGGATTCACTGGTGGTGTTTACCGCGACGCCGCTCTTGGTGCTCCGCTGGGCGCGGCTGGCCAAGCGTGGCGTCGAAACGCCGTGGCTCAAGAAGATGGCATTCGGCGCAGCGGTGGTGGGCGCGTCCTATGTGATCCTCGCCTGCGTGGCGGCCTGGTCGGAAGCGCACGGCACGCGCGCCAGTTGGGTGTGGCTGGTGGGCTGGTTCATCATGATGACCCTGGGCGAGCTCTACATCCTGCCGATCGGCCTGGGTCTGTTCGGGCGCATGGCGCCGGAAGGTTTCCGCGCCACGAGCATCGCGACGTGGTTCTTCGCCGGCTTTTTCGGCAACCTGCTGGCAGGCGCCCTGGGCACGCTGTGGAGCAGCCTGACCCACGGCTGGTTCTTTGCGTTGATCGGCGCGGTCGCAGGGTTGGCGGCAGCGCTTTTGTATATCCTAGGTTTACGGCTGGGTCACGTTGAAGCACGCGACGATGCGAGCGCAGCCATGGTGCTTTCCCGATAAGCAGGCGGCAATGACCAAGGATCTCCAACAAAAGCTGAAGGATCGCTGGGAAACATTCACGGCGTCCGAACAGAAGATCGCCAGCTACCTGCTGCACAACATGCGCGACGTGCCCTTCGAAACGGCGGCCTCGCTGAGCAAGCGGGTGGGCGTCAGCCAGATGACGGTGGGGCGCTTCTTCCGCAGCCTCGGTTATGAAGGGGTCAACGACCTCAAGGAAGAGTTGCGCACCGACACCTCATGGCGCCACCTGTACAAGGACGTGGAGAAGTCGCGCGACGCCGATCCTCTCGCCGGACATCTGCATGCCGAGATTCGCGCGCTGACCAGCACGCATGCGCTCGCAGGTACCAAGGAATGGAAGTCGGTGGTGAAGCTGCTGACCTCCGCCGATCGCGTGACGGTATCGAGCTTCCATCACGGTACTTTCCTCGGCCTCGGCTTCGCGGCGATGCTGCAGCAGGTACGCCCGCACGTGTCGTTCAATTCGGGCATCGATGGTGCCTACGCCGACATGCTGCTCGATTCCACGCGCAACAGCTGCGTGGTGCTGATCGACATGCGCCGCTACTTCCGCCAGTTCCGCACGCTGGCGGAGGAAGTGGTGGAGCGCGGCATCCCGCTGGTGCTGATCACCGATACCGAGTGCTACTGGGCCCGCGAACTGACACCGAACGTGCTGATGATCCAGGCCGATCGCGCGTGGCACAGCTTCAGCGCGTACACCAGCCTGTTCAGCCTGCTGACCACGGCGATGGTGCAGGAGGCAGGCGACGTGATGGATCGCATCACCGAGATCAATCGTCTGCGCCAGCACTTTGCCGGCTATCTGGAACGCGACAATACGGATGTCGCCAAGAAGGATGCGGCCGCCACGACGACTCGCCGAAAGGGCGGTCGCACCCCTTCCAGGTCCAACCGCTGAGCCGGAACTGAGCGGGAGGCCTGGCCTCCCGCGTCACCCCTTGCTTGCCTCAGAACCGGTAGCGCACGTTCAACATGTAATTGCGCGGCGCCGAGTAGAAGCCCTGTGACCAGTAGAGGCTGGTGATGTATTTGCGGTCGGTGACGTTGTCGATGTTGAACGTCGCGCTCCAGTGCGGGTTGAAATCGTAGCCGGCCATGAGGCCCAGCACCACGTACGAACCCTGGGTCGTGTAGATCTCGCTGCCATCGAGCGCGACACTCTGCTGGTCGCGATAGATGCGGTCCTGCCATCGCAGCGTGGCACCGACGCGCAGGCCGTCGAGCGTCGGCATGCGATAGGTCGTGGACATCCGGAAAGTGCGTCGTGGCACGTAGGTGCGTACGTTCGCGCCATCGGGGTCATGCAGGCCCAGCTGCGTGTAGCCGCCGCCCAATTGCCAACGGTCGGTGAGCTGTCCGCTTACGTCGAACTCGAAACCCTTCGCAGTCGCGTCGATGCCGGCGTAGTAATCCTGGTTCGTCGCGAGGTTGTGCCCGGCATATTCGGCGAGACCATCCTGGCGCGTGCGGAACAGCGCAAACGTGGCGTTGAGGCGTCCGTCGTACCATTCGCCCTTGATGCCGGCTTCGAGATTCGCGCCCGTCACCGGGTCGAGCACCTTGTTGTTGACGTCGGTCTGCGTTTGCGGGTTGAACAGTTTGGCGTAGCTCACATACAGCGAGTAGTTCGTCGAAAGGTCGTAGACGGCACCAATGAACGGCGTGGTTTCCGTCTTGCTGTAGTTGCTCGGCACGCCATAGTTGACGCCGGTTTCCTCGACGTGGACGAGGCTCGCGCCGGTGATGAGGGTCAACGGCTCGGCAAGGCTCCAGCGAGCCGTCGCGTAGAGGCTCTTGCGCTTGATGTGGAAATCGCCGTTGCCGTAGTAGGCATCGAATGGCGGCATGGGATAGTCGCCCGTCCATTCGTTGAGCGGCGGCAGCGGCGTGCCGATGCCCTCACCGTAGCCGGAGAGCTGGTGCACGTCATCCTTCGCCCAGTTGGCGCCGATCACCAGCTCATGGCGACGGCCGGCGAGATCGAAGGGCCCGGTGGCGTAGAGGTCCGCCACATATTGCTTCTCGGTGCTGTTGTAGGCGGACGGATAGGAGAACAGCCCCAGCCCCGTCTGCGCATCCGGCGTGCCGTACACGTAGAACAGGTTGCTGCCCTCGGTGACGCGGCGATAGTTGAGCGCGGCTTTCAGGCGCCACTCGTTGCCGAGTTCCTGGGTGAGTTCGATGAAGCTGCGCGTGTCGGCGATGTTCCAGTGCGACCAGTCGGCGGAGGTGCTGGCGGAGCGGTCGTAATCGGTTGCCGTGCCGTCCGTGTTGTACAGCGGGAGCGCGCCCCACATGCCGCCGTGGGTCTTGTTCTTCTGGTATGTGACGCCCGCGGTAAGCAGCGTGCTGCTGGTGAGGTCTGCCTCGACGATGCCGGAGATCACCTGCTTGCGAAGGTTGTAGCGGTCCAGGTAGCTGTCGGTGTCCTGGCCCGCGGCGACCAGGCGCCCGCGCACGCTGCGCGAATCGTTCAGCGGCCCCGAGAGATCCACGTCGAGGCGACGGTTGTCCCAGCTGCCCACGGTCAAGCCGACATCGCCCTGGAAATCCGCGGTAGGACGCTTGCGCACGAAATTGATGGTGGCCGACGGATTGCCGGTAAAGGAGAGCAGGCCGTTCGCGCCGCGCAGCACTTCCACGCGTTCGTAGATGGCCGTATCGATATCGCCTTGTTGATTGCCGTCGGCGAAAGGCATGCCTACGCCATCCATCAGGAAGTTGGTGACGTCGAAGCCGCGCGCGCTGTAGTAGGTGCGATCGGTTTCCACGCGCTCGACGTTCACGCCGGTGGTGTTGTCCAGCACGGCGTTGATGTTGTTGAGGCCGAAGTCGTCCATCTGCTGGCGCGTCACCACGCTCATCGACTGCGGCGTCTCGCGCATCGACAGTGAGAGGCGCGTGGCGCTGTCGGTGGCCTTGGTGGTGTAGGAGTCGCCATCGCCCGTGACGGTGGCGGTGGCCTGCACGCCTTCGAGATTCTTCACCTTGGTGGCATCGGGCCCCTCGGGGGCATCCCCGGCATGGGACAACGGCGCGACGAGCGCGAAGGCGAGCGAGACGGCAAGACGGCAGCGCAGGGGATGGCGTCGCGTGAGCGAGGCGTGGAATGACATCGAGGTAGCCCTTGTTGGTATAGGAGTTCGGCGCGGACGCACCGAGGGCATTGGCGATGGCTGGGCCCACTCGGTAAATGATAGTTATTATCATTTAAGTTGACTAGTCTCCGGGGCCGGCGAGATGCCGCGGAAGGCTGACGACTCGCGCGTCTGAGTCGGGTAGGGCTCGCGATCAGCGGCGGCGCTGGGGTATCGTCCGCCGCTTATGTCGACGCGATACGTGCTCTACCAAAGGGACTACTGCCACCTGTGCGACCAGGCGCTGGCCGTGATGGCCGAGGCCCGGTCACCGGATTTCGACAGCGTATGGGTCGATGACGATGACGCGCTGGAAGTGCGCTATGGCACCCGGGTGCCGGTGCTGCGCGACCAGCAGGACGGTCGCGAACTCGACTGGCCGTTCGATGCGGCCGCCGTACGGCAATTCCTGGCCGAAACGGCGCCTCCCTTGTAGGAGCGCACCCAGTGCGCGACCGCGGCGCAGCGGCGTCTTCGCTCCATAGGCCTTTCGCGCACTGGGTGCGTTCCTACAAAAAGAAAGGCGGGCCCCATGGGCCCGCCGGATGTCAGGTGTCGAAGGCGAAGCGCTTACTTCGCCACAAGCACCAGATGCGCGTTGACCTTGACGTCCGCACCGATCACCGAGGTATCGGCGTATTCGCCGCCGCCCACGCCGTAATCCAGGCGCTTGACCGTGCCGCTCACGTCAAGCGTGGCGCCGGTGCCTTGCGACTTGAACGTGACGTTGAGGCTCACCGGCTTGGTCACGCCGCGCAGCGTGAGGTTGCCGTCCGCGACGACCAGCGCACCGTTCTGGCGAAAGCCGGTGGTTACGAAGTGCGCTTTCGGAAACTTGGCCACGTTGAAGAAATCGGCGCCGGGCAGCGCGCCATCGCGGTCGTTGTCGCCGGTCTTCACGCTGGCGAGGTCGACGTCCACGTCGAACTTGGACGTGGCGACCTTGGCCGGGTCGTAGCTGATGTTGGCCGTCCATTTGCCGAACGTGCCTTCGAACGCCTGCCCCTGGAACGTGCCGGCGAAGCCGAGCTTGCTGCCGGCCGGTTGCACGGTGTAATCGGCGGCGCTGGCGAGGCCTGGCAGAGCGAGCGCGAGCAGGAGCGGGGCGGCGAGCTTGAGGGCGTTCATCAACGGTCTCCTTGGGAAGGGGCGTTGTTGCGCAGGCGGCGGAAGGGGAGCATGCGCAGCAAGGTGTTGTCGCGATCGATCAGGTGGTGTTTCAGCGCGCCGCCGACATGCAGCACCAGCAAGGCCACCAGGATCCAGAACAGGTTCTCGTGGATGCTGTGCGAGAGATGGCGCAGGTCGGGGCTGGCGCTGCCGAGCGCGGGCAGGTTGAACATCTTGAAGAACTGCAGCGGCTTGCCGGTCACGGAGTTGAACCACCAGCCGCTCAACGGGATGGCAGCGATCAGCACGTACAGCAGCAGGTGCACGCCATGCGCGATGAGTTGCTGCCAGCGCGGCGCAGGATCTTCCACCGGGCGGCGGTCGCCGAGGCGCCAGACGAGCCGCAGCAGGAGCAGCGCGAGCACGGTGAGGCCGATCGACTTGTGCAGCGCCAGCCAGTTGATCTTCTGCATCGGCGAACTGGCCAGGTCCATCATCAGGCCGAAGATGCCGTTGCCGATGATGAGCAGGGCAGTGGCCCAGTGGAGAAACTTCGCGACCGAACCCCATTGGCGGTCGTTGCTGCGCAGGCTCATGGAGACTCCTTGTTGGATTGGGCCTTGTCGTCCTGGACGGCTTCCAGTTCGAACCACACGCTCACGCCGTGGCCGATCGAGTTGGCATTGGACGTCATGCCGAAATCGTCGCGATTGAGCGTCGCGGTGGCGGAAAAACCCGCCGTGGTGTGCATGCCGTAGATGGTGGTGCCGCGGCGGTTGGCGGTGAACGCCAGGTCCACCGGCTTTGTCACGCCGCGCAGGGTGAGATTGCCGTGCAGCACGCCGTGCGTGTCGTCCTTGCGTTCCACCGAGGTGCTGACGAAATGCGCGTAGCGGTTTCTGGCGACATCGAGGAAAGCCGGCTTCTTCACGGCGTCGTTCCAGGCGGTGTCGCCCATGTCCAGGCTGTCCAGGTCGATGTCCAGTTCGGTGGCCGACTGGCTCCAGTCGTCCGGATCGAAGCGCAGCCAGCCACGGGCGATGTGCAGGCGTCCGAAGGGGCGCGAGAAGCCGTTGTGGTCGATGCTGAAAAGAATCTGGCTGTGCGTCGTGTCATACCGGTAGGTCGCCGGTGCTGCCTGCAAGGTTGCAAGCGGAAGGCAGGCGCACGCAATGGCGAAAACAAACCGTCGTGTGGGGCGGAAGAGGCGCATGGGGCGGAAGTCTGGATGATCCGCGAGGGAGGCGCCAGCAGCGGTCCAGGAACGGATTGTTTCCGCAGCCGCCCCTTCACCGCCTGTTTAGGCCTTTACGTCAGCACTTTCGGAGCCCGATGGCGCTCGTTATGACACCGTTGCTCTGGCATGATCGGGCCTTCTCGGGGGAGATCATGCTGCCGTCCTTGCTGTTCAGCGCGTTTTTGTTTGCAGGCCTGCCCGTTGCCGCGCCCGTCACGGCACCGGCTGCGCCGGCGGCGAGCGCTGCGCTACCGACGCCGCAGTTCCGGCGCTACGGCACCGCCGAGGGCCTGCCCAGCAGCAGCGTGTACACGGCCGTGCAGTCGCCCGATGGCGTGATGTGGTTCGGCACCAAGAGCGGCATCGCACGCTACGACGGCGTCAGCTTCAAGGTATTCCGTCATGTGGTCGGCGATCCGCAGTCGTTGTTCAACAACGGCATCTCCTCATTGCTGTTTGATCGCGGCGACCGCCTGTGGGCAGCGGGCCTCGAGGCCGGTCTCAACCGTTATGACGAACGTTCGAACACGTTTCGCCACTGGGGCCACGACGCCAACGACCCGGCCAGCCTGGCAAGCGACAAGGCCTGGAGCCTTGCACAGACGGCCGATGGCTCGCTGTGGATCGGCACGGCCCAGGGCCTGGACCGCATGCGCCAGGACGGCCGAGGCTTCGACCATATCGTGGTCACCGGTTCGCATCCGGAGGATCTCGGTGTCGTGGGCGCCTTGTTCGTGGATGCCCGGGGCCAGTTGTGGGTCGGCAGCGACAACGGCATCTTCCGTCGCGATGACGCCGGTGAATTCCACCTGATCCGGACCGCGACGCCGGGCCAGTCGCTGGACGCGTGGCGTATCGAGGGCGACGGCGATGAAGTGCGGATCGCCTCGTCGTACGGCCTTTTCGTGGTGGGCGCGGATGACATCGCGCGCCAGATCGGTCGCGGCGAACTGCCCATGACCAACATCCTCAGCAGCGCGCGCGATCGTGCCGGGCGGTTGTGGATCGGCACGCAGCGAGGCCTGTTTCTGCAGGATCGCAAGGACGGACCGGTCCACGCCGTCACCGACCAGCCGGTACTGCACGGCAACCTGCCGGGTACCTGGGTCTGGCAGATATGCCAGGACAACGAGGGCGGCCTGTGGATCGCGTTGTTCGACGGCGGCGTGGGTTACCTCGCGCCGGGCTGGAACAGCGTCAGCCGCTTCACCCATATTCCCGACGACGACACCAGCCTGCGCGATTCGGTCGCCTATTCGGTCGCGCGTGGCAGCGATGGTTCGGTCTGGGTCGGTGAACGCAGCGGTCGCGTGGACCGGCTCATGCCGTCCACCGGCAAGGTCGAGCACGTGCTCTCGGGTTTGCGCGGCGACGTGCTCGGCATGACCGAAGACCGGCCGGGGCGCCTGTGGGTGACCGTGCAGGGCGCGCTGTTTCGCTATGTCGACGGCAAGCTGGACCAGGTGCCGATCAACGCCCACGGTCTGAAGCATCCGCTGGAGGTCGAGCCGGGGCCGGACAACAAGCTGTACGCGCGAACGTTCGGCGAAGGCCTGTTCCGCATCGACCAGGACACGCTCGACATCACGCCGGTGCCCGTCCTGCCCGCGCAGGAGAAAGCCCGGTGGGGTAGCCAGATCACCTTGAAGCGCGGCACGTTCTGGTATGCGAGCGACGGCGGCTTGATGCGCCTGGATCGCAGCCACGATCACTTCGAGCCCGTTCCGGGTGTCGACAACAGTCGTGCGGTGGATGCATTCGACTTCACCGACGACGGCATGTGGCTGGCGCGTCCCGACGGGCTCGAGCTTTATCACTATGCCGGCGACGGTCTCGTGCTGGACCGCAAGGTCGATGCCGCGCACGGCTGGCCTTCCATTAACGTGGTGGACCTGGCGGTGGACAAGCATCGCCGCGTGTGGATCTTCGGCCGCGACGGCTTGTGGCGCTTCGATCCCTCGGACGCGCGTTTCCAGGAGCTGGGTTTGCAGGACGGCCTGAGCAACGGCGAATTCCTGCGCGGCTTCAGCCGCATGAGCGACGGCACCATCTACGCGCCGACCCTGGGCGGCGTGATGGCGTTCAATCCCAATCGCGTCGATGAGCATGTGTCACCGCCGCCGGTATCGATCAGCCGCATCAGCGTGCGCCGGCACGGCATCGTGCAGGATCTGCCGATGCCGGCTTCCAACGAGCTGTCGCTCGGGTGGAAGGACACCGGGCTCGTGATCGAAGCGCGCATGTTTTCGTACGTGGACCCGGCCGCGAATCACTACCGCTTTCGCCTTTCGGGCCTGGATGCGGCATGGGTCGACATGGGCAGCCGCGGCGAGCGCGATTTCGCGGGGCTCGGGCACGGCGATTACACGCTCGACGTGATGGCGGCCGGTGCCGATGGCGTGTGGTCGCATCTGTCGCCGCCATTGAAGATCCACGTGCAGGCGCCGCCGTGGCTCCGCTGGTGGGCGTGGTGCGGCTATGCGCTGCTGATCGCGATGCTCGTGTGGCTCACCTTGAAGGCGTGGCGCCGCCGACTGGCGCAACGCCATCAGATCCAGCTGGCCGAGCAGCGCAGCCGTCTCGCCGAACAGGCGAGCGCGGCGAAGACGCAATTCCTCGCCACGCTCAGCCATGAGATACGCACGCCAATGACTGGCGTGATGGGCATGGCCGAATTGCTGCTGAGCTCGTCGTTGAACGCCACGCAGCGCGAGTACGCCGAAGCCATGCAGCGATCCGGCGGCATGCTGCTCAAGCTGCTCAACGACGCGCTGGATCTCGCGCGCATCGAGGCCGGTCGTCTTGAGCTGGAAAACACGCCGTTCGATCCGCGTACGCTGGTCGAGGACGTCGCGCAGCTGGAGCTGGGCCAGGCGCGCGCGAAGGGCCTGCGTTTCGACATCGACATCCCGGCTGACCTGCCGCATCGCATGATCGGCGATGCCGTGCGCATCAAGCAGGTGCTGCTCAACCTCGCCAACAACGCCTTGAAGTTCACCGAGCGCGGCGGTGTGACGTTGCGCGTGCGACGCACCGGCGACGGTCTTCGCTTCAGCATCATCGACACCGGCCCCGGCATTCCCGAGACCAGCCAGACGCGCCTGTTCCAGCGTTTCGAACAGGTGACCGGCCCGCAGCGGCGCGCCGGCAGCGGACTGGGCCTCGCCATCTGCCGCGAACTGGTGGCAATGATGGGCGGCAGTATCGAACTGGAGTCCAAGGTGGCGTTCGGCAGCACGTTCCACGTACGCCTGCCGCTGTTCGTAGCCCCTGAGCCCGCACCCGTCGTGGCCACCCAGGCCGATGCGCCGCAAGGTCAGCGCTTGCAGGTGCTGCTGGTCGAAGACGATGCCATCGTCGCGGCGGTGATTCGCGGCCTGCTCGAACGCGCAGGCCACGTCGTGCACTACGTGGGCAATGGCCTGGCCGCGCTGGCCGAACTCGCTTCCGCCCCGTGCGACGTGATTCTGCTCGACCTGGACCTTCCGGGCATCGACGGTTTTCAGATCGCGCGCCTCATCCGTCAGCGCGAAGAAACAGGCCAGCGCGTGCCGATCATTGCGATTACCGCACGCTCCGGCGGCGACGAAGAAAATCGCGCGCAAGCTGCCGGCATGGACGGATTCCTGCGCAAACCGCTGACGGGCGAACAGCTGCTGGACGCGATCAACGAGCAACTGGCCGCACGCGCCGACGAAGCGACGTCTTAGCGTTCTCCCCAGGCATACCTTCCGCCATTTGTAGGAGCGCACCCTGTGCGCGACCGCAGAGCCGCGGTGTCCTCGCTCCGTGGGTTTGTCGCGCACTGAGTGCACTCCCACAAAAGATGATCTCGAAGCTGACTTTGTAGCGGCCTCCCGAGACGCACCTCACGCCGTTTTTTTTTAGGAGCGCACCGAGTGCGTGACCGCAGAGCGATGGCGTCACCGCTCCGTAGGCTTGTCGCGCACCGGGTGCGCTCCCACAGAAAACCATCGGACGACCATCAAAAAAGGAAGGGCGCCGAAGCGCCCTTTCACATGTCGAACTTGTTGACCTCGAAGCCGCGGCGCTTGTATTCGGCCCAGCGGGTTCGCGAGCCATCGCGTTCGGCGGGATCGGCGGCGACCACTTCCAGCACGCGGTCGTAGCGGCCGGGTGCGCATTCCTCGCGCAGGTTGATCTGCATCGGGCGGTCTTCGGTTTCCACGCCGGGCGGTACGATCAGTACGGCGGTGAATTGATCGTCGTCATCGCCGGCGAGCTGATGCGTGATGAAGCCGTCCGGATCGAACTCCCACAGCAGCTCGTCGATCGCCTCGGCTTGCGCGAAGTCGCGCGCAAGCACCAGCGTGGGCTGTTGCGCGGCGAATGCGCGCTTGGCCAGCTCGCACACCAGCAGCAGCGGTTGCTCGCGGAAGCGCGGCTTGTCGATCAGGTAGAAGTCGGCGCGAGGCATGGCATAAGCCCTGTGGATTCGCCCTTCCGGCCGTGACCGGAAGGGCGTCGATGAATCAGGCGGCGCGATCGATCAGCCACTGCACCAGCAGCGACACCGGGCGACCGGTGGCGAGACCCTTGCGGCCCTCGTCCCAGGCGGTGCCGGCGATGTCCAGGTGCGCCCAGCGCTGGCCTTCGGTGAAGCGCGCCAGGAAGCAGCCCGCCGTGATCGCGCCGGCATTCTTGCCGCCAATGTTCGCCACGTCGGCGAAGCCCGATTCCAGCTGCACCTGGTAGTCGTCCCACAGCGGCAGGCGCCATGCGCGATCGAGCGTGTTTTCGCCGGCAGCGAGGAGCTCGGCAGCAAGGTCGTCGTGCTTGCTCATCAGGCCGCTGGCGTGCTTGCCCAGCGCGATCACGCAGGCGCCGGTCAGCGTGGCGGCATCGATCAGCACCTTCGGCTGGAACGTCTGCGCCGTGTAGGTCAGCGCATCACACAGGATCAGGCGGCCTTCCGCATCGGTGTTGAGCACTTCGATGGTGAGGCCGGAAAGGCTGGTGAGCACGTCGCTCGGGCGATAGCTGTCGCCGTCGGGCATGTTTTCCACGGCCGGCACCACGCACACGAGGTTCACCGGCAGGCCGAGCTTCACGGCGGCCACGAAGCTGCCGAGCACGCCGGCGGCGCCACCCATGTCGAACTTCATTTCTTCCATGCCCGGGCCGGGCTTGAGGCTGATGCCGCCGGTGTCGAAGGTGATCCCCTTGCCGACGAAGGCGTACGGCTTGTCGCCTTCCGCGCCGCCCTTGTAGTCGAGGATGACCAGCTTCGGCTTGTTGGCCGAACCGCGGCCCACCGCGAGCAGCGAGCCGAAGCCCAGCTCGCCCATCTTCTCCTCGTCGAGCACGGTGCAGCTCACCTTGTCGTGCGCGGCGGCGAACTGCTCGGCCTGCGCGGCGATATAGGCGGGGTTGCAGATGTTCGGCGGCAGGTTGGCCAGCTCGCGCGCGAAGCGCACGCCTTCGGCGATGCCGGATGCCTGCTGCAGGCCGGCCTGTGCATCGTCGCTGGCGACGAACGTGATGGCGGCCAGCTCCGGCTGCGTGCTCTTCTCGCGCGGCTTGAAGGTGGCGGTGTAGCGATACGCGGCGTAATCGGCCGCCAGCGCGGCGGTGCGCACGCGCCAGGCGGCATCGTGGCCCGGCACGTCGACCTCGGCCAGGTAGGACACGGCGCTGTCGATCGGCAGGCGACCCAGCGCGCGCACGGCCTCGATGGCGATCTTCTGGAAGCGTGCACCATCGAAGGTCTTCTGCGTTCCCAGTCCCACCACCAGTACGCGCTTGGCCACGATGCCTTCGGGCGCGTACAGCACGACCGTGGTGCCGGCCTTGCCGGTGATGTCGCCGCTCTCGACCTGGCGCTTGATCGCGCCGTGCGCGGCAGTGTCCACGCGGGCCGCTGCGCTGGTGAACATGCCGTTCTCATAGACGCCGACCACCACGCAAGGGGTTTCGACGGTTTCGGGAGCGGCGGAGCCGAGGCTGAACTGGAGAGTCATATCGTGTCCTGCGAGAAAGGTCCAGAAAGGTCTGGACAGGCTAGACTTGGGGTTTGCCGGGCCCCCGGAAGGGCCACGCCAAGCCCTTCATCTTATCCCATGTCGAGGACCTGTCCCCATGAGCGGGGTGAGAGCGCTTACACTTCACCGTTATTTGTCACCCCGCGCGCGACCTTGCGGTGCGGGCCATTGCGTGCGTGAGGGCCGGTGCTAAGCATCCTCGATCGTTATTTTTTGCGTGAGCTGGCTCAGACCGTAGCCGCCACCGCCATCGTGCTGCTGGCCATCATGTCCGGCATCTCGTTCGCGCACGTGCTGCAGCAGGTGGCGAACGGCAGTTTCCCGGCCAGCGTGATGTTCCAGGTGCTGGGCCTGAACATGCTCGATGGCCTCACCACGCTGTTGCCGCTGTCGGCCTTCCTTGGCGTGTTGCTGGGCCTGGGCCGCATGTGGCGAGAGAGCGAGATGCACGTGCTGGCATCCTCGGGCATGGGCGCCACGGGCCTGCTGCGCCCCATGGGCATCCTCGCCGCGAGCGTGGCCCTGCTGGTTGGCCTCGTTTCGCTGTGGCTCGGCCCATGGGCCGCGCGCACCTCCGACCAGCTGGTGGCGGCGGCGAACCGGTCCGTGATCGCCGCGGGCCTCGACGCTGGTCGTTTCACCGAGCTGCCGGGCAAGGGCGGCATCATCTTCGTCGACCAGCTCAGCCGCGACGGCAGCACGTTGGGCAGCACCTTCATCGCTACCGAGCGCGCCGGCAAGGACAACGTCCCGCACATCAAATTGGTGACGGGCAAGCACGGCCAGCTTTATCAGGAAACCGACGGCAGCGGCCGTTTTCTCGCGCTATGGAACGGTTTCCAGTACGACATCCCGCTGGGCGCGGACAACTGGCGCAAGATGCAGTACGAGCGCAACGACGCGTCGCTGTCCAACGTGCAGTCGGACAACGACGAAGAAGATCCCGCGCATTCGCTGACCACGCTGGCATTGCTGCGCGTCGACAACCCCGATGCGCGCGCGGAATTCGCCTGGCGCACCATCGCGCCGGCGATGACGCTGGTGCTGCTGACGCTGGCGTTGCCGCTGTCGCGCCAGAGTCCGCGCGAGCCGCGCTTCGGTCGCCTGCTGCTCGCGGTACTCGCGTTCTACCTCTACTACCTGCTGATGGCGCTGTGCCGCGGTCAGCTCATCAAGGGACACTGGCACCACTCGGCGCCGATGTGGTTCCTGTCGCTGGTCGTGTTCGGCATTGCCGCCTGGATGTTCCGTAGCCAATACGTCGAGCGCAAGCCGCGAAGGGCGGGTGCCTGATGGCTACGCTGCGCGTCAAGCGTGTCGATTGGCTGGTCGGCACCGGGGTACTGGCATCGATCCTGATGGTATGGCTGGTGATCACCGGCCTCGATGCCGTGGTCCAGCTCATGCGCCAGCTCGGCAACGTGGGCAAGAACGGCTACACAGTGACCAGTGCTGTGGTGTACGTGCTGGTCACCTTTCCGCGTCGCCTGTACGAGATGTTCGGCAATGCCGCGTTGATCGGCGGCCTGCTGGGCCTGGGTGGCCTGGCGGCCACCAACGAACTCACGGCTTTGCGCGCGTGCGGGCTTTCCAAGCTGCGCATCGCGGTGTCGGCCGTGGGCGTAGTGGCCATCCTGATCCTTGGCGTGGTGATCCTGGGTGAGACGGCGGCACCGTGGGGCGACCAGAAAGCGCAGGCGATGCAGCTGCGCATGCGTTCGAGCAGCGTGGGCATGGGCGGTGCTTCCGGCCTGTGGGCGCGCGATGGTGCACGCGTCATCAATGCCAAGGGCGTGACCGTCAAGCGCACCGAAACGCATAGCGTGGTGCAGTTGCACGACGTACGCGTGTTCACGCTGACGCCCGACGGCCAGGTATCCCGCTTCGACTGGGCGCAGACGGCCGAGCACGATGGCCATCAGTGGCTGATGAACCAGGTGCGCAGCACCACGCTCGACGACAAGGGCACCCACAGCACCACGGTCGCCAGCGAGCGCTGGGATTCGAAACTCAATCCGCAGGTACTGGAGCTGTCGGTGATCCAGCCGCAGTACCAGCCGATGCGCGACCTGCGCCGCAACATCAAATACCTCGAACAGAACGGGCAGAACCCGGGCGCGTACGCCAACGCCTTCTGGGGTCGCGCGCTGTATCCGCTCAACGTGCTGGTGCTCGTGCTGTGCGCGATGCCCTTCTCGTTCGGCACGCTTCGCTCAGGCGGCCTGGGCAAACGCATGTTCATAGGCATGCTGCTGGCGATCGGCTGGTACTTCCTGCAGAAGGCGATGGTGAGCTTCGGCACGGTGTACGGCGTGCCACCCCTGATGGCGAACCTGTTGCCGGCGGTGATCTTGGCGGTGATTGCCTGGTTGTATTTCCGCAAGCACGGGTAGCCGAGCGTAATTGGATTTTTTTAAAGAGGGCGGTGGCGACACCGCCCTTTTTCATTCGCACGTTCCCTCTTCGTGCTCGTTGCGAGGGCGTGTTTTTTTTAGGAGCGCACCCAGTGTGCGACAGCCTTTCGCCGCAGTCCTAATTCCCGATTTTTTTCGCCACAGGCGCTGTACCTTTCTCGCGCCATCGCGATCGGGCTCGCCTGAGGCGGGCTTCCGTCCTTCTGCCGAAGGTCGGGTTACTTTCTCTTGCTTGCCCAAGAGAAAGTAACCAAAGAGAAGGGCACCCCGCGTGGCGCCGACTGGGCTTTGCCCAGCCAGTCCGTGAGGGGCGGCCTGGCTTTTCGACCGGGCTCCTGCCCGGACGAAAAGTGCCCGACGTCCTGTCGGGCGCCCCTGCGGGGCCTGATCGTCCACCCCTCACCGCCGCACAGGGGATTGGGTGAAGGCTCGTGCCGCTACGCGGCACATCGCGTCGTAGAGCTGAGGATCGCCGATCGCTATTTGTGTAGGAGCGCACCCCGTGCGCGACTGCGGACTGGCGTGGCTGCCTCGGTCTGCGACTGTCGAGATGAGGGTCACCATCACGCTGCGATCGCGCACGGGGTGCGCTCCTACAGAGGTAGGTCGTAGGCAGTGCCCTCGCGAGCACCCGCCCCTCACCCCAGCCCTCTCCCCGGAGGGGAGAGGGCGATAGGGCGTGGCACCCGAGAGTCCCGCGCCATCCAACGAAGCTGCTTTAACCTCTTCGCTACGGCGCGTTGCGGTGTAGCGACGCCGTTCGAGGTAGCAACGAGCGCATCCCAGCTGGCCGCGATCATCGGGCTCTATCCCTCATATCGCTACGAGCCTTGGCTCTCAAGGCCATTTTCTTTGGGTTACTTTTGACGCGAGCTCATCCCGTGGGGCTTTGACTCCGGGCGTTCCGCCCTCCGCCCTTCCTCGCTCCTCAAAGCCGGCGCCATCCATGGCGCCTCCCCGCGTACGGGCCGGCATCGCCGTTCGCACGCCAAGAGCGCGTGCGTGGGACAGCAAAAGAACGGTGACTCGGGCTTCCCACGGGACTAGCTTCGCGTCGCCGGCAGGAGATCGAAACGCCCGCTGCGTCCCACAGGGACTCCCTTCGGTCATAAGCGGCAACCTGGCGGGAAAGCAATGATCGAAGACCGGCGCTAAGGGGTGACTCGCTTCGCTCGCCCCCAGCGGCCGCTCTTCGGGCGTTTTCCGCGCCTCGCGCTTCGTCCGGCCTACGCCGAGACGACGAGCGATGAAAACCGAGGCGAAAGGATGTCGCGCACTGGGTGCGCTCCTACAGGGGAGCGATTGGCTACTCCGTCGCCGCCTCCGCATCCGGCGCAAATTTCCCCTCTTCCGCAAGACGCGCAAACAACCCGCCCCGACGAATCAATTCGTCGAACCTGCCCTGTTCCACCAGCCGCCCCTGATCCAGCACGAGGATCAAATCGGCATCGCGTACCGTCGACAATCGATGCGCGATCACGAAGGTGGTGCGCCCCTGCGTGAGCCGGTCGAGCGCACGCTGGATGCGTGCCTCGGTGGCGTTGTCGAGCGCGCTGGTGGCTTCGTCGAGAATCAGGATCGGCGCGTCCTTGAGCATGGCGCGCGCAATCGCCAGGCGTTGACGTTCGCCGCCGGAGAGTGAGCGGCCGCGTTCGGCGACCAAGGTTTCCAAACCCTCTGGCTTGCGTGAGATGAAGTTGGCTGCTTCTGCCGCCGCCACGGCTTTCTCGATGGCCGCCTCATCAGCTTCAGGGTCGCCCACGCGCAGATTGTCGAGGATCGAGCGGTAGAACATGCCCGCATCCTGGAACACCACGCCGATGTTTCGGCGCAAGGATTCCAGCGTCACGTCGCGCACGTCATGGCCATCGATCGTGACGCGTCCCTCGGAAGGATCGTAGGCGCGATAGAGCAGGCTGAGAGCGGTGCTTTTGCCAGCGCCCGTCGGGCCGACGAGGGCAATCGTGCTGCCGGGTGGTGCGCGAAAGGTCAGGCCGTGCAGTGCGGGCTGCACAGGGTCGTATCCGAAGCTCACGCGATCGAAAACGACGTCGCCTTGCACGCGTGGCAAGGTGATGGCGCCCGGACGGTCCTCGATCTCGGACTGGCGATCGAGCACGGTGAAGAAGTCGCGCAGCGACTGCGACTGGAAGAACAGGTTGGAAAGGAACGTCGCGAACTGTTCCAGCCGTCCGATCAGCAGCATCGAGAAGCCGACGAAACTGACGATGCCGCCGACGCTGATCTCGCCACGCGCATGCAACGCCGCGCCGACGGCGAAGATCGCCACGATGGTCAACGTGCTGGCCGCACGGTTCAGTACCGACAGGATCGCCCAGCCGCGTAGCACTGGATACTGCGCATTGAGCGTGCGTGTCATCAGTTCGTGCAAGGCACGCGATTCAGCTGCGAGCCGCGTGAAGCTTTGCACCACGGTAACGTTGCCGAACACGTCGCCAGCACGCGTGGCGATTTCATGGTGGAGTTCCTCCACCTCGCCCTGCGCCTTGTGCGTGCGCTGCACCGCGACGGCGTTGAAGATGGAGAAGCATAGGAGCAGCGCGATCATCAGGAGCGCCAGCTTCCAGTTGAGCCATAGCGCGACCGGAATCATCACGATGATCGACAGCAGCGTCGCCAGGTGCTCGCGGAAGAAGCTCAGCCACAGATTGAACAGATTGCTGACGCCGACGTTCATGATGCGCGACAGTCGGCCCGTGTGGTACTCGCCGTGAAAAGACAGCGGCATCGATGCGGCATGTTCGAAGAACAGCGCAATAGCCGCGAGTCGGCGCCGGTGTGCCAGGCGGTCGGCGTGCAGCGATACCCAGACGTTGGCGAGCACGCCGGCGAAGCCGACGCCGGCCCACAGGCCGATCAGCCGTGACGCGTGTCCGTTGTCTGCCGACAGCGCGTCGACGACGCGGCCGAACAGTACCGGCTCCAGGAAGAACACGCCTGCCAGTGCAAGGTTTGCCAGCGCCAGCGTGATCGCCAGGCGGCGCTCCGGCCCCAGAAGTCCGATGACCCGCAGGTACAGGTGCAGGAACGACATGCCGGGACTCCGCTCGGTGTGCGTTGGCATCCAAGGCTAACGGAAATGGACGTCCATGATCAGTGACTGCTTGCGGCCACCCGCATCGAGGATGCAAGCTCCATGCTTGGCTTTCCGAACGAGCAACCACCGTGGACACGATCGATCTGCGCAGCGACACCGTCACCCGCCCCACGCCCGCCATGCGCACCGCGATGCTCGATGCTGCCGTGGGCGACGACGTGTACGGCGAGGACCCCACCGTCAATGCGTTCCAACAGCGCGTGGCCGATGAGCTGGGTTTCGAGGCCGGCTTGTTCGTGCCCACCGGCACGCAGTCGAACCTGCTCGCGTTGATGTCGCATTGCGAACGCGGCGACGAATACCTGGTGGGTGCGGACGCGCATACCTACAAGTTCGAAGGTGGCGGCGCTGCCGTGCTGGGTTCAATCCAGCCCCAACCCATTCCTCATGACACGGATGGCAGCTTGCCGCTCGACAAGCTGGCCGCCGCCGTCAAACCGGTCGATCCGCACTTCGCCCGCACGCGGCTGCTGGCGCTGGAGAACACCTGGCATGGCCGCGTGCTGCCGGCGGATTACCTGCGTGCCGCGCATGATTTTGCGCGTGAGCGCGGGCTGGGGTTCCATCTGGACGGCGCACGCCTGTTCAATGCCGCGGTGGCCAATGGCGTGAATGCGCGCGAGATCGCACGGCATTTCGACAGCGTGTCGGTGTGCTTCTCCAAGGGTCTGGGCGCGCCGGTCGGTTCGGTGCTGGTGGGCTCGACCGCGTTGATCGAGAAGGCGCGGCGCTGGCGCAAGGTGGCCGGCGGCGGCTGGCGCCAGGCCGGCATGCTGGCTGCCGCCGCGCAGTATGCGCTCGACCATCATGTTGAACGGCTGGCCGAAGATCATGCGCGTGCGGTGAGGCTCGCAGCGGGTCTTGGCGACATTCCCGGCGTGAAGCTGCTCGGCCAGTTCACCAACATGGTGTTCATTGACGTGCCGGCCGAGCGGCTGCGCGAACTGGACGTCCATTTGCGCAGTGCCGGCGTGCGCATCAGCATCGGTTATCTGCCGACACTGCGGTTGGTGACTCATCTTGATGTCGATGACGAGGGCATTGCGCGCACGGTGGCTGCGTTCCGCAGCTTCTTCGCGCGCTGACATCTTTCCCGATCTTTGTAGGAGCGCACCCAGTGCGCGACGGCGGAACCTGGATTCACCGCCCAAGGGCCTTTCGCTTACTCGGTGCGCTCCTACATGAGAAATGCGGGCGTGCTCAGACGCTCTGCTTCACCGGCGCATTGAACTTGCGGATGAATTCGCGCACCTGAGGATAGACCGTCTGTCGCCAGCGGCGTCCGCTGAAGATGCCGTAGTGGCCCGCGCCGTCCACCACGCGATGCGCGCGGCGTCCCGCCGGGATGCCGCTGCACAGGTCGTGCGCGGCTTCGGTCTGGCCCAGGCCGGCGATGTCGTCCAGTTCGCCCTCCACGGTGAACAGCGCCGTGTCCTTGATGGCCTCAGGGCGAACGCGCTCGCCTTTCACCTCCCATAGCCCGCGCGGCAGCAAAAACTGCTGGAACACGGTGGAGATGGTGTCGAGGTAGTACTCGGCCGGCATGTCGAGCACGGCGTTGTATTCGTCGTAGAACTTGCGGTGCGCCTCGGCATCGTCCTGGTCGCCGCGCAGCAGGTTCTCGTAGAAGTCCCAGTGCGAATTGAGGTGGCGCCCCGGGTTCATCGCGATGAAGCCCGCGTGCTGCAGGAAGCCGGGATACACCTCGCGGCCGCTGCCCGGGTAGTTCGCGGGCACGGTATGGATCACGTTGCCCTTGAACCAACTCAGCGGACGCGTGGTGGCAAGGTTGTTGACGCCGGTGGGGTTGCTGCGCGGTTCGATCGGGCCGCCCATCATGGTCATGCTGAGGGGCGTCTTCTCGCCGCGCGCGGCCATCAGCGAGACCGCGGCCAGCACGGGCACGGTGGGCTGGCAGACCGAAACGACGTGCAGGCGTTCGGCACCGATGAAGCGGATGAATTCCTCGATGTACGCCACGTAATCGTCAAGGCGAAACGGGCCTTCGCTGGCCGGGACCATGCGCGCATCCACCCAGTCGGTGATGTACACCTTGTGGTCCTGCAGCAGCGTGCGCACGGTATCGCGCAGCAGGGTGGAGTGGTGGCCCGACAGCGGCGCCACCACCAGCACGGCCGGATCGTTCTTCATCTTCTCGATGGTGTCCGGGTCGTCGCTGAAGCGCTTGAAGCGCTTGAGCTGGCAGAACGGCTTGTCCAGCACGACACGCTCGATCACGGCGATTTCCTGGCCGTGGGCGGTCACCTGAGGGAGGTTGAACGCCGGCTTCTCGTATTCCTTGCCCAGGCGGTGCAGCAGCTCGTAGCCGGCCGCCAGCCGATCCGCGCCCGGCACGTGCGAGAACGGGCTCGTGACATCGCTGAACATCTTGGCGCTGGCTTCGGCGTAATGGCTCAGTGGGCCAAGGATGGCGCGCTGCCACTCATGAATCTGATAGAGCATGCGGTAAAAACCGGAGGCATCGGAAGGCGGCATCTTACCCGGTTTGCGCAAGCCGTGCTGCGCCGCCGCATCGTCTCAAGCTTGCTGAATCAGCCGCTTACGTTCGGCGGCAGAGTAATACCAGTTCGTCCACATCCTTGGTCGGGCCCATGCCGGGCCGCCATTCGAGTGGTTTCTGAAGCCGCAAGCCAAGCGGCATCAGCACGTGGTTGTACCACCACAGGGCGCGCTGCCGACGGTGGGTGAGATACCACTGGCCCATGGCAAGCAGCCGCGAGGAACGGGCCTGCATGCCGTAGACCGCGCTTTGCTCAACGGTCCATCCATGGGCAGCGAGGCGGCGTACCAGCATCACCGGTTCATAGCGGCGGGCGTGGCCGACGAAATCGTCGAACGCGGTCCACGCTTCCGGATGCAGCGGAACGGAAAGCAGCATGCGGGCATCCCGGGCGGCGACGCGCGAGAGCTCCTGCAGGGCGCGCTCGTCGTCGGGCAGGTGCTCGAGGATGTCCAGCGCGCAAATCAAGTCGAAGCCGGCCGTGGGACAGGGCAGGGCGCCCAGCGTTCCGCGCATGGCGC
Source organism: Dyella jiangningensis (assembly GCA_000632805.1). Classification (GTDB taxonomy): domain Bacteria; phylum Pseudomonadota; class Gammaproteobacteria; order Xanthomonadales; family Rhodanobacteraceae; genus Dyella; species Dyella jiangningensis. The sequence continues at coordinate 5,380,753 of CP007444.1, forward strand.
TCGCGCCGCGGGCGCGCAAGCCCTTGGTGGCCGAGGGGCTCTGGTCGACGAAACAGGTACCCTCCAGTGGCAGCCGAGGGCGCAGGCCCGGAGCAACCTCCAGGCGGCGTGGCGAGGCCGCGGCGAGCTCGCGCACCATCGGCCAGGTGTTGAAACGATGAGGATCAACCAGCCGCGAGCCCGCCCAGAGCGACTCGTAAAAATCTGCGTTGACGCGACGGACGTCCGCAGCGGTTCGTTGGGGAAGGGCGAGGCCGGGCATGCGCCCCAGTGTGGCGTATGAGGCTGACGTCAGCGTGAAGTGCGCATCTGCAGTTCGGTGCGGGCCATCACATCGTGAACGGTTCGGCGGCGCGCATCGAACGCAGCCACGCCAAACCATACCGACCAAGCGATAGCGACTGCCCACAGCGCGCCACGCGTGCCGATCCACGGGGCAAGCCCCAGCAGGAGCAGCGGCAGCGCGGCGGCCGCCAGACGGATCAGCGCCTGGCCGAACATCAGCGGGCTGCCGTTGGCGGCCGTGACACGGATATGCCAAGGCCGCATGCCGAGCGTTTGCCCGCCGCGCATCCACGACGCCACGAAATAAGCGGACACCACCAGCGCCTGCAAAGGTTGGTACCACCACGCGATATGTGCGTGCCCGTCGCTGGTGATCAGCGTGCCGCCGGTGACGCGCTGGCAGACGTAACCCACCACCATCACGATCGCGACCACGGCCAGCAGGTCGTAGACCAGAGCGATCAGGCGACGCCACAACGGGCAGTACACAGAGGCGTTAGGAGTGATGGACGTCATCGATCGGCAGCCGGTGAGAGGGAATCGCTTGCACGCGAGGAGGCCGGCGGCGAGCATCGCGTCCATGCAGCAGGAATCACCAAGTATCGCCGAAGCGGACCGCATCAGCATCGATGGCTTCATCGAGCGCGTGTGGTCGGAGGATGGCCTGGCCGAGCGCACGCTCGAGGCCTATCGCCGTGACCTGGAAGCGCTGGCGCGCTGGCTGGGCGTGCAAGGCCTCGGCCTGCGCAGCGCCAAGCGCCAGCATCTTTCGGCTTACCACGGCAGCCAGCCGGTGGCGGTCCGCTCGCTGGCCCGCCGCCAATCGACGTTCCGTCGCTACTACGCCCATCTGGCGCGGATCGAACCGGGGTTCGAGGACCCCACGCTGCTGATCGAGCGTCCGAAAACCCCGCGCAGCCTGCCCAAGGCGCTGGCGGAGCGCGAGATCGAAGGCCTGCTGGATGCGCCGGACGTCACCACCACGCTGGGGCTGCGCGACCGGGCCATGCTGGAGCTCATGTACGCCTCCGGCCTGCGCGTGTCGGAACTGGTGGAATTGCCGCTCAGCGCGCTCAACCTGCGCCAAGGCGTAGTGCGGGTCACCGGCAAGGGCGGCAAGGATCGGCTCGTGCCGATCGGGGAGGTCGCCGCCGAGCGCATCGAGGCGTATCTCGCGACTGCCCGCCCGGTGCTGGCCAAGGGACGGCAACCGCGTGCCCTGTTCCTCAGCAACCGCGGCGAGGGCATGACGCGCCAGATGTTCTGGACGCTGGTGAAGCGCCACGCGCTTACCGTGGGCATCGTGGCCAAACGCATCTCGCCCCATGTGCTGCGCCACTCCTTTGCAACCCACCTGCTCAACCATGGCGCCGACCTGCGCGCCCTGCAGATGCTGCTCGGCCATAGCGCCCTCAGCACCACGCAGATCTACACGCTGGTCGCCAAGGAAGGCCTCAAGCGCCTGCACGCGCAGCATCACCCGCGCGGCTGACCGATCCCGGGTATGCCAAGCCGCCGGCAGTCCGGTTCATCCGGCTGTGCGAGAATGCGGGTTCCCCGTGTTTCCGCCTGGCGGAAACGCCGATGCATGAGGTAGACGATGTTCAAGCAATGGTTGCTGGCGTTGTGCGTCAGCGGTTTCGCGCTCAGCGCCTGTGCCGCACCCGACGGTACCGCGGCCGGCCAGCAAAGCACCGCGACCGGTGCGGAAAGCACCGTACGCAAGGCCGTGATGTCGTTCGCGCCCAAGGTGACCATCGACTCGGTGAAGCCGGCGCCGTTCCCCGGCTTCTACGAAGTGATCGCGTCGGGCCAGCTGGTCTTCGTGAGCAACGACGGCAAGTACATGTTGAATGGCGACGTGATCGACCTCGCCAACCAGCGCAACATCGACGGCTGGGCCGACTTCCGCAAGGCCGAGCTGGCCAAGGTGCCGGCGTCCGACCGCATCGTGTTTTCGCCCGCCAAGCCGCGCTATCGCGTCACTGTGTTCACCGACGTCAACTGCGCCTATTGCCGCCAGCTGCACGAACACATCGCCGACTACAACAAGGCGGGCATCGCGATCGAGTACGTGGCGTGGCCGCGCGAGGGTGTCACCGACGCGGCGGGCCGCACGACGCAGACCTACAACGAGATGGTTTCGGTGTGGTGCTCGGCCGATCGCAAGGCCGCGTTTACCGCCGCCAAGCAGGGCAAGGCGCCCAAGGCCACCAACTGCCCCAATCCGGTGAAGGACGAGTTTGAGCTGGGCGTGAAGCTTGGCGTGAATGGGACGCCCTCGGTCATTGCCGAAGATGGGACGATGCTCGGCGGTTACATGACGCCGTCGCAGATGCTGCAGAGGCTCAGCAAGGGTAGCTAAGGCTGCGGCGATATCGACTGGCTTGGCGGCCTCCGGCTGCCGTGCAGACCAAGGGCGGCGCGAGTTTTGCGCTGCCCTTTGTTTTTCTGACGGTGTCGCTCGCGTGGAGTTCGGCTATTGCTGGGTGGCGCGTCTAGCTGCGCATCCGCGTTTTTTTAGGGGCGCACCCTGTGCGCGACAGCCTTTCGCGCCGGTCCACATGTTTCGGTTTTTGCTAAAGCGCGTATTGCCTTCGGTAGCCGTGCTGCCGCGAGCATGCCGCTTACGACCGAAGGAAGTCCCTGTGGGACGCAGCGGGCATTTCGATCGTCTGCCGACGACGCGAAGCTAGTCCCCGTGGGACGACGCGCAGCTAGTCCCGTGGGAAGCTCGAGTCACTTTTCTTTTGCTGGCCCACGCACGCGCTCTTGGCGTGCGAACGGCGAAGCCGGCCCGTAAGCGGGGAGGCGCCATGGATGGCGCCGGCTTTGAGGAGCGAGGAAGGGCGGAGGGCGCCAGCCCGGAGTCAAAGTCCCACGGGATTAGCTTCGCGTCAAAAGTAACCCAAAGAAAATGGCCTTGAGAGCCAAGGCTCGTAGCGATATGAGGGATAGAAGCGTCGGACGACCGAGGCCAGTCGGGATACGCTCGCTACTACCTCGAACGGCGCCGCCACACCGCAGCGCGTCGAAGCGAAGAGGACTTAAAGCAGCTTCGTTGGATGGCGCGGGACTGGGTGCCGCCACGCCTTTCGCCCTCTCCCCTCCGGGGAGAGGGCCGGGGTGAGGGGCGGGTGCTCGCGATAGAACTACCTACCTCTGTAGGAGCGCACCCAGTGCGCGACCGCAGCGTTGCGATGTATCTCATCGTGCGGAATCGCGACCACCGCCGACTGAAGCAACCATGCCAGTCCGCAGTCGCGCACTGGGTGTGCTCCTACAACGGACAACCGGCTTTTAGCTCCACGATGCGATGTGCCGCTTTGCGGCACGAGCCGTCATCCAATCCCCTGTGTGGCGAGGGGCGGACGAGCAGGCCTCGCAGGGGTGTCTGCCATGGATGGCAGGCACTTTTCGTCCGGGCAGGAGCTCGGCCGAAAAGCCCGGCCGCCCCTCACGGACTGGCTGGGCAACGCCCGGACAGCGGCACGCGGAGTGCCTTTCTCTTTGGTTACTTTCTCTTGGGCAAGCGAGAGAAAGTGACCCGGGCCGCGCCAGCGGCTCGGAAGCCCGCCGCAGGCGAGCCCGATCGCAGTAACCCGCAAGCGGATGCTCCAAGTCAGATTTCTTCAAATCAATGAAGACTGCGGATCAGCGCGAGCGGCTGTCGCGCCCAGGTGCACTCCTAGAGAGGAAGAAATGCGCCCGCGAAACGAAATGAGGATGACGGCCCAACGGGCGCCATCAACTACACCTCGTGATGTAACCCTTCCGCCTGTACCGCAGCGGTTCCACGCGGCACCAGCTCCACGAGATACATCGCCGCCAACACCAACGCACCACCGACCACCATGCGCCACGTCAGCGCATCATTGCCAAAGGTCACGGCGAAGCCTGCGGCGAACACCGGCTCCATGGTCATCACGATGGCGGCGCGCGTCGGCGACAAATGCGCCTGCGCCCAAGTCTGCACCAGCATCGCGCCTGCGCCTGCGGCCAGGGCCATATAAACCACCGCTGCCCACGCGCCATGGTCGGGTGGCAGGCTCGGGCCGGAGGGCAGCGTGGCGAGCAGGCAGATGATGGCGATGACGAGCATCTGCACGGAGGACAGCGCGAACGCATTGCCAGGCCGCGACCAGGTGCCGAGGCCCACGATGTGCAGGCCATAGAGCGCGGCCGAGATCAGCGTGAGCCACACGCCGTAGCCGATGCTGAAACCATGCAGCGCGAGCAGTCCCAGGCCGCCCACCGAGAGCAGCACGGCGATCCACGTGATCGATGGCAGTCGCTGGCGCAGCAGCACGGTGCCGAGTAGCGGAGTGAACACCACGTACATGCCGGTGACGAAACCGCTGATGCTGGCGGAGGTCTGTTCCAGCCCCGACGTCTGCAGCAGCTGCGCGATGCCATACACCGCGCCCAGCGCGATGCCTTGCAGCCATTCGCGGCGACCAAGCCTCAACAGATGGCGATGGAACAACGCCAGCATCACCAGCGCGGCGATCACGAAGCGGACGGCGAGAAAGTCCGCCACGGGCATGCGGGCCACCAGATCCTTGATGAGGAAAAAGGTGGAACCCCAGATGGCAGTGACACTGATCAGTCCGAACGTGGCGAGCGCGGTGGAGCGCGAGTTCTCCGCGCTCATGCATGACCCCCGCGCGGGGCTTTACGTCGCAGCAATCGTAGCCATTGGCCGGGAATCTGCAGCAGGAAATGCGACCAGATGCCGAGCCATACCAGTGCGGACACCCACGGTTTGCGCGCTTCGGGATCAAACTTGCGGAACCAGCGCCACATGCCGCGATGCTTGTGGCGGCTGACGAACACCGGGCGATGTCGGCTCGAGCTGCCTTTGCCATGCAACACGCGTACGTCGCCGGCGAGCATGACCTTGTAGCCGGCATCGCGCACGCGGCGGCAGAGGTCCAGGTCTTCGCAATGCAGGAAGTACGCTTCGTCGAAGCCGGCCAGGTAATCGAACAGGCGGCGCGGCAGCACCATCAGCGCGCCGGATACGGCTTCCGCTTCCACCAGTTCGTGCGGAATCGGACCTTCGATGTTCACGCCTTCGCCGGGCCGGTTGAACATCGTGTTCAACGAGCGCCTGAGCAACGGATCGCGACGATACGAGGCGGGGTCGGGCTCGCCGTATTCATCACACACCACGGCGCCGACGAGGCCGACGCGCGGCTGCGCGGTCAGGATGCCGAGCAGGCGAACCAGCGCTGCATTGTCGATCAGGCAATCGGGGTTGAGCACGAGCACCGTCTTGCCATGCGCATGCGCCACGCCGCGATTCACCGCCGGACCAAAGCCGAGGTTGGCGTGGTTGTAGACGACCTGCAGTCGCGTGTCGCTTTCATGCGCCCGCGCGATGGCCTGCGGGATGCCGTCGGACGACGCATTGTCGACCAGGACCATTTCCAGCGGAAGTTCGCAGGCGAGCACGCGGCGCACGCAGTCGCGCAGGGTCGGGCCGCTGTCGGCGGCGACCACGATCACGCTGAGCGGCAGCGCGGAAGAGAAAGCTTGGGCGGTATCGGTATTCACTGCGACAAGTATGCGCGAGGTGGCACGTGTTCTGAATGTGAAAGATCGCCGATCCTGTGCGAAATGGCCCTCAGTGCGAACTACCGCGCCCGAGCACTTCGTGCAGTGGCGCTGGCACGCCATCCGTGCGACGCGCCAGCCAGGGCTGCTCGCCGTCCCAGCCGCTGAGGGTCCAGCCGGCCAGTCGATGGAGATGATCGGTGCGCCTGTCCCACAGGATGTCGCCACGCTCGCCCGGTAAACGAGTGGCAAACCAACGACCGCCCGGACCGAAGCAACAACGCGGGCTGGCGCGCTCGATCACGCGGCCTTGAGCGAATACGTAGCGCCCACGCCGAGTGGTGCGCGCCTCATAGCGCACGGATTCACCGTCGGGATCGGAAAACTCGACCGGCGCGTTGCCCCACTCCACACGCGAGAGCTCGATGATGTGCGCGGGCGGGCCGACCGGTGCCATGGCCAGTTCGCGCCACTCAGGCACAGGCGTGGCGGTAGCTGCGTATTTGACGCGGCGATCCAGCAGCGATTCCATCAGCGCAAGCAGGGAATAGCCGACCAGTGCGCCCAGCAGGGCAGTGCCCCAGGCCAACAGATGTCCGCCCATGGCGCGTTGTGTCGCGAACAGCAGGCCGGGAAGCCCCCAGTACAGGCCACGGCGACAGAGCGTGGCGTAATGCACGATGCGGCGATGGAACATCATCGCCGCCATCGCCAGCAGGAGCCACAACGGCAGCCCCATCCACCAGGGCAGCAACGCGACCGCGATCAACCATGCGGCCGCCGGCAGCAGAGTCACCCAGCTACGGCCCGCGCGGGTGGCCACGTCAGGTCGGCAGCAGCGGCCTGGCGTAGCGGTGCGTCATCAGCCGCACCACACCCGTGCGTTGCGGAACATGCGCATCCACGGCGAATCCTCGCCCCACTTCTCCGGATGCCAGCTCATCTGCACCGAGCGGAACACGCGTTCCGGGTGCGGCATCAGGATGGTGACGCGACCATCAGCCGCGGTGAAACCGGTAAGGCCACCCGGCGAGCCGTTCGGGTTGAGCGGGTAGTCTTCGGTGGGCTTGCCACGGTTGTCGACATAGCGCACCGCGCCACCCGACTTCGACGGACTGCAGCTGTGCGGGAAGCTTACGCGGCCTTCGCCGTGCGCGACCGCGACCGGAATGCGCGAGCCGGCCATGCCCTTGAAGAAGATGCTCGGCGAGTCGAGCACCTCCAGCGTGGCCACGCGCGCTTCGTACTGCTCGGACGCGTTGCGCAGGAACTTCGGCCAGTGCTGCGCACCGGGGATGATGTCCTTCAGCTGGCTCATCATCTGGCAGCCGTTGCACACGCCGAGCGCGAAACGCTGGGCATCGGCGAAGAACGCGCTGAATTCGGCGCGCAGGTATTCGTTGTAGAGGATGGACGTCGCCCACCCGCGGCCCGCACCCAGCACGTCGCCGTACGAGAAGCCGCCGCACGCGGCAAGGCCGCGGAAGTCGGCGAGCTTGATGCGGCCGCTGGCGAGGTCGGACATATGGACGTCCACCGCGTCGAAGCCGGCGCGGGTGAACGCCGCCGCCATCTCGACCTGGCCGTTGACGCCCTGCTCGCGCAGCACGGCCACGCGCGGACGAGCACCCTTGTTGATATAGGGTGCGGCGATGTCATCAGCCGGCTCGAAGGTGAGCTTGGGGCTGATGCCCGGATCGGCGTCGTCCAGGCGCCACTCGTTCTCGGCGTCGGCACTGATCGGATTGTCGCGCAGGCGCTGCATGGCGTAGCTGGTTTCGTTCCATGCTTCGAACAGCGTGCGCCAGTTCCACTTGAACTGCGTTTCGCCGTTGTGGAACAGCTTGATGCCGAGCTTTTCCTTCGGCCGGCCGATGCGATAGGCCATGCTGGTCAGTTCATGCTTGACCAGCAGCGCCTCGAACGCTTCGCGATTGGCCGTCGCCACCTGCACCACGGCGCCGAGTTCTTCGTTGAACAGCGCGCGCAACGCGGCTTCGGCCCAGCCGTCGAGATGGATTTCCAGGCCGCAATGGCCCGCGAAGGCCATTTCCAGCAGCGTAACGATGACGCCGCCGTCGGAACGGTCGTGATAGGCCAGCAGCAAGCCGTTGGCGTTCGCTTCCTGCACGAGGTCGAACAGCGACTTCAGGCGCTTGGCGTCATCCAGGTCCGGCGGCACGCCGCCGCCACGGTTGAACACCTGCGTCAGCGCGGAACCGCCGAGGCGATCGCGGCAGGCGCCGAGGTCGAGCAGCCAAAGTTCCGAGTCGCCGCGATCCAGGCGCAGCTGCGGCGTGAGCGTGCGACGCACGTCGGTGACGCGTGCGAAGCCGGTGATCACCAGCGAGACCGGCGAGACGGTGCGCTGCGTGGTGTCGCCGTCCTTCCACACGGTCTGCATGGACAGCGAGTCCTTGCCGACCGGAATGGAGATGTCCAGCTCCGGACACAGCTCCATGCCCACGGCTTTCACCGCGTCAAACAGCGCGGCGTCTTCGCCGGCGTAGTTCACCGCGGCCATCCAGTTCGCCGACAAGCGCACTTCGCCCAGCGAGGCGATCGGCGCGGCGGCGAGGTTGGTGATGGCTTCGCCCACGGCAAGGCGTGCGGCATCGGCGCTGTTGAGCAGGGCGACCGGGGCGCGCTCGGCCATCGCCATCGCTTCGCCGGTGTAGCCATCGAAATCGGTGATGGTGACGGCAGCGTCGGCCACCGGCACCTGCCACGGGCCGACCATCGGATCGCGGGCATTGAGGCCGCCCACGGTGCGATCACCGATGGTGATGAGGAAGCTCTTGCTGCCCACGGTGGGCAGGCGCAGCACGCGCAGCAGGGCTTCGTCCATGCCGATGCCGCCGAGGTCGGGAATGACGTCGACGCGGGTCTTCGCGCGGTGCGCATCGCGATGCATGCGCGGCGGCTTGCCGAACAGCACGTCCATCGGCAGGTCGATCACCGTGGTATCGGTGCGCGGGTCGTGCACCACCAGACGGCGCTCGGAGGTGGCATCGCCCACCACCGCGTACGGGCAACGTTCGCGCTTGCAGTAGCCCTCGAATTCCTCGAGGTCGGCTGCGTCGATGGCGAGCACGTAGCGCTCCTGCGACTCGTTGCTCCACAGCTGCATCGGCGACAGTGACGGGTCGTCGCACGGCACCTTGGAAAGATCGATGCGACCGCCGACGCCGGCGTCGTTGAGCAGCTCGGGAATCGCATTGGACAGGCCGCCCGCACCCACGTCATGCACGCTGACGATCGGATTCTTGTCGCGGCGTGCCCAGCAGCTGTCGATCACCTGTTGCGCGCGACGCTCCATTTCGGCGTTGTCGCGCTGCACGGAGGCGAAGTCCAGCTCCTTGCTCGATGTGCCCGAAGACACCGACGAGGCGGCGCCGCCGCCCAGGCCGATAAGCATGGCCGGGCCACCCAGCACGATCACCTTGTTGCCCGGCTGCACGTCGCGCTTCTGCACATGGTTTGCGCAGATGTTGGCGAGGCCGCCGGCGATCATGATCGGCTTGTCGTAACCGCGGCGCACGCCGGCTTCGCCGGTCTCATGCTCGTAGGTACGGAAATAGCCGCCCAGGGCAGGGCGACCGAATTCGTTGTTGAACGCGGCGGCGCCGAGCGGGCCATCGCGCATGATCTCGAACGCCGTGGCCATGTGCGGCGGCAATGGGCGTTCCACTTCCCACGGGCGCGGCTTGCCCGGGATGCGCAGGTCAGACACCGAGAAACCCGTGAGGCCGGCCTTCGGCTTGGCGCCACGGCCCGTCGCGCCCTCGTCGCGGATCTCACCGCCGGCGCCGGTGGCGGCGCCCGGCCACGGCGCGATGGCGGTGGGATGATTGTGCGTTTCCACCTTGATCGCGTATTCGACGCGCTCATGGTGCGGACGCCACACGCCGTCCTGGTCGGGGTAGAAGCGGTCGCCCTCGAAGCCTTCGATCACCGCCGCGTTGTCCTTGTAGGCGGACAGCGTGTGAGCGGGCGAATGCTGGTGGGTGTTCTTGATCATGGCGAACAGGCTCTTGTCCTGCGCCTCGCCATCCAGCGTCCAGCTCGCGTTGAACACCTTGTGGCGGCAGTGCTCGGAGTTGGCCTGCGCGAACATGAAGAGTTCGGCGTCGGTCGGGTTGCGGCCGAGTTCTGCGTAGCGATCGACGAGGTATTCGATCTCGTCGTCGGCCAGCGCGAGGCCCAGTTCCTTGTTGGCCTTGTCCAGCGCCGCCTTGGCGTCGCCAGCGAGGTCGATATAGACCAGCGGCCCCGGCTTGCCGCCGAGGAACAGGTGCTGCGCCTCATCCAGGTTCGTGAGCACCGACTGCGTCATCGCATCGTGCAGCACGTTCATTACCGCCTCGTACTGCGGCAGGTCAGCCGCCGGCAGGCCCGCAACGTGCCATGCCACGCCACGTTCCACGCGACGCACGTCGAAGCCGGCGCCATGCAGGATGTCGGTGGCCTTGCTCGACCAGGGCGAGATGGTGCCCAGTCGCGGCACGACCCAGACCGAAGCCGCTTCCGGCGCTCCGTCCTTCGCCTCGAGCACTTCCAGCAGGCGACGTCGCTGCTCGCCCTCGGGCATGCGGTCGGCGTCGATGAAATAGATGAACCAGGACGATTGGACGCGCGTGCCGTGATGGATGGCTTCCAGGCGCGCGTTCAGGCGTTCAAGGCGAAAAAGCGAGAGGGCGCTCTGCCCGTCGAGTGCGATCATGCGGGGAACGGGAGCTGTGCGAAAACGGGCATTGTACCTCAAGGAGGGGTGGGATTCTGCGGCGCAGCAATGGGGGCATTTGGGTGGGGCGGTGCTCCGAATGTGGGTGGCTTGATGGGTAAGTTTTTGTAAATGTTTGATTTTGTGGCGCCGAGGTCGCTTTGGCCGCCTGCCGAGAGCGCTGCCTTACTGCTCACGCCATGCCGCGCCTTCTGCCCTTTGTAGGAGCGCACCCAGTGCGCGATAGCTCTTCGCCTCAGTCTTAATTCCCGGTTCTTTTGGCGCATTCGTTGTGCCTTTCTCGCCTTATCGCGATCGGGCTCGCCTGCCGCGGGCTTCCGGACCGCTGCCGCGGCCCGGGTCACTTTTCTTTGCTTGCTCACGCACGCGCAGGAGCGCGTGCGAACGGCGAAGCCGGCCCGTACGCGGGGAGGCGCCACGGATGGCGCCGGCCTTGAGGAGCGAGGAAGGGCGAAGGGCAGGATGCCCGGAGTCAAGAAAAGTAACCAAAAGAAAGAGCACCCCGCGTGGCGCTGTCTGGGCTGCGCCCAGCCAGTGCGTGAGGAGCGGCCGGGCTTTTCGACCGGGCTCCTGCCCGGACGAAAAGTGCCCGACGTCCTGTCGGGCACCCCTGCGGGGCCTGATCGTCCGCCCCTCACCGCCGCACAGGGGATTTAGTGAAGGCTCGTGCCGCTGCGCGGCACATCGCATCGCGAAGCTAATAGCCGCGGCTCCCTATACGTGTAGGAGCGCACCCAGTGCGCGACCGCGGACTGGCATGGCTGCTTCGGTCTGCGGTGGTCGAGATGAGGGTCACCGTCACGCTGCGGTCGCGCACTGGGTGCGCTCCTACAGACCTGGGTAAGGTTATCGCGAGCACCCGCACCTCACCCCGGCCCTCTCCCCGAAGGGGGAGAGGGAGAAAGCGCGGTGCCCATGGATTCCCTCGTAAGGCAACGAAGTTGCCTTAAGTCCTCTTCGCATCGGCGCGTTGCGGTGTAGCGGCTTCGTGTGAGGTAGTAACGAGCGCATCCTGGCTGGCCTCGGTCCTCCGACGCTCCTATCCCTCATATCGCTACGAGCCTTGGCTCTGAAAGGCCATTTTCTTTGGGTTACTTTTGAAGCGAAGCTAATCCCGTGGGACTTTGACTCCGGGCTGGCGCCCTCCGCCCTTCCTCGCTCCTCAAAGCCGGCGCCATCCATGGCGCCTCCCCGCGTACGGGCCGGCTTCGCCGTTCGCACGCCAAGAGCGCGTGCGTGGGCCAGCAAAAGAAAAGTGACTCGAGCGTCCCACGGGACTAGCTTCGCGTCGTCCCACGGGGACTAGCTTCGCGTCGTCGGCAGACGATCGAAACGCCCGCTGCGTCCCACAGGGACTCCCTTCGGTCGTAAGCGGCATGCTCGTGACAGCATGTCAACCGAAGGCTATAGCCCGCTCTAGCAAAACCAAAACATGCAGCCCACCGCGAAAGACTGTCGCGCACTGGGTGCGCTCCTACAGAAGACGTGACGGCGCAAGAAACGGCATCGCTTTCTTGCAAAGGCGCCCTGCGGGCACGCCAAAAACAGCGTCAGCCCGCATGCACCTTCTTCGGCCGCGGTTGCATCGCAATCCTCACCAGATACACCACGATCGCGATATTCCCCAGCAGCGCCACCAGCTTCAGCCACGTGAAATGGTGGAACACCTCATACAGCTCCAGCGGGATCAGCGAGCCCGTCGCGATCACCGTGAACCATTCCGCCCAATGCTTGCGCAGCCACAGACCGGTGCCCTCGGTGGCGAAGATCGCGGCATAACCGATCGCGACCAGTCCTACGGCGATGAAGCGGCTGGGTCCCCATTGCTGCAGCAGGCTCACCAGTTGCCAGCGCAGGCCGTTGGTGTCGGTGAGCGAGAGATGTTCCAGCCAGTGCACGAAATGGTCGAAGTTCTGCTCGCGCTCCAGGTGGAAGGCCGCGGCGGCGGCGAACAGCAGGCCCACGGTCTTGATCGCCTTGTAGATGGCGATGATGCGCAGGCCCAGGCTGTGCTGTGCCTCAATCTCGGATGTGGGCTGGCTAAGGTGGTGCTCGGTCATGGGTCAACGATGGCTGGCCTTACATGGTCGCCGCAGAATGATGAATGCAGCGCTACGAAATGCACAGCGGCGAAGGTCATGGACAGAACGACAGAGGCCACGCCCCGGAGAGGGGCATGGCCTCTGTCAGGCCCTTGAGGCCGGTCAGCAGCAGCGTCCGCCGGTGCCCTTGTAGCGGGCGATCTGGCGTTCCCGGAAGAATTCCTTGTAGCTGGGAATCGGGCGCTCCGGGTGATGCGTACGCAGGTGCTTCACGTAGACGTCATAGTCCGGGATGCCGCAGCAGAGGCGGGCGGTTTGCACCGCCCATTTCCGTATCGCTTGCAGGTTTGGGACGTTCATATCGAAGCCCTCAGTGGGTGGGCGCGCTCCCCAGTGCCACATACGGCTCTTCATGGGCCGTCGGGTGGTTGATGCGCCAGGCCTTCATGATCGCATTGATGGCGAACGCCGCCATGGTCAGCACCAGCAGCATGAAGATGCCGGTGAGCGCGGCGTCCACGTAGTTGTTGGTGACGATGCGCTGCATTTCCTCGGCCGTCTTGGCCGGAGCGAGCAGCTTGCCGTCGGCCGCGGCCTGCGCGTACTTGTTGGCGGCGGCAGTGAAGCTGATCGGGCCGCTGAGCTTCTGCCAGCCGGCGGTCAGCGTGCACACCACCAGCCAGATCGCCGGGATGCCCGGCACCCACACGTAGCGTTCGCGCTTGAGCTTCACCGTGACCACTGTGGCCAGCATCAGCGCCACCGCGGCCAGCATCTGGTTGGCGATGCCGAACAGTGGCCACAAGGTGTTGATGCCGCCCAGCGGGTCGACCGCGCCCTGGTACAGGAAGTAACCCCACAGACCCACGCAGATCGCCGTGGCGAGCAGGTTGCCGGTCCACGACTCGGTGTGCTGCAGCGGCTTGTGCACCAGGCCCGCGATCTCCTGGATCATGAAGCGGCCCACGCGCGTGCCGGCATCCACCGTGGTAAGGATGAACAGCGCTTCGAACAGGATGGCGTAGTGGTACCAGAACGCCATCATGCCTTCGCCCGGGATGATGCCGTGCAGCAACTGGGCCATGCCCACCGCCAGCGTGGGCGCACCGCCGGCGCGGCTGAGGATGGTCTTCTCGCCGATGTTCTGCGCGGTGTTGAGCAGCTCGTCCGGCGTCACCACGAAGCCCCACTGGCTGATCGCGGTGGCGGCGTCCTGGGCCGTCGTGCCGATCAGTGCGGCAGGCGAGTTCATCGCGAAGTACACACCCGGGTGCAGGGAGGCGGCGGCGACCAACGCCATGATGGCGACGAAGGCCTCCATCAGCATGCCGCCGTAGCCGATCATGCGGGCCTCGCCCTCATTGGCGATCAGCTTGGGCGTGGTGCCCGAGGAAATTATCGAGTGCCAGCCCGACACTGCACCGCAGGCGATGGTGATGAACAGGAACGGGAAAAGATTGCCCTGGAACACCGGGCCGGTGCCGTCCACGAACTTGGTCAACGCCGGCATCTGCAGCGTCGGGGCGGCCAGGAAGATGGCCAGCGCCAGCAGCAGGATGGTGCCGATCTTGAGGAAGGTGGAGAGATAGTCGCGCGGCGCCAGCAGCAGCCACACCGGCAGCACCGAGGCGCAGAAGCCGTAGGCAATCAGCAGCCAGGCGAGCGACTTGGCATCGAAGTCGAAGATCGGCGCGAGCGTCGGCGAAGCGGCCACGTAGGCACCGCTCCAGATCGACAGCAGCAACAGGATCAGGCCGATGATCGACACTTCGAGGATCTTGCCCGGACGGATCCAGCGCAGGTACACGCCCATCAACAGCGCGATCGGAATCGTGCAGGCCACCGTATAGGTGCCCCATGGGCTGTGCGTCAGCGCCTTGACCACGACCAGCGCCAGCACCGCCAGCACGATCATCATCAGCACCAGCACACCGAACATGGCCACGACGCCGGCCACCGGACCGAGTTCGTCGCGCAGCATGTTGCCAAGCGAGCGTCCGTCGCGGCGCACCGACAGGCCCAGGATCATGAAGTCCTGCACCGCGCCGGCGAACACCACGCCGAACAGGATCCACAGCGTACCGGGCAGGTAGCCCATCTGCGCGGCAAGCACCGGACCGACCAGCGGCCCTGCGCCAGCGATCGCGGCGAAGTGATGTCCGAATACCACCCATTTGTCGGTCGGCACATAGTCCAGGCCGTCGTTGCGCAGCACGGCCGGCGTGGCGCGCGAGGGGTCCATGCGCAGCACGTGGTCGTTGATGAATTTGCCGTAGAAGCGGTAGCCGATGACGAACACGGCAATCGCGGCGGCGACCAGCCAGATGGCGTTGATGGGCTCGCCGCGGCGCAGGGCGACGACGCCCAGGCACCATGCGCCCACGATGGCAATGGCGGCCCACAGGATCTTGCCTGCCGGGCTAGGTTTGACGACGACGGTTGACATGCGGGTTGGCTCCTGGACGGTCCCCCGACAGGGTCGTCCCGGTGACTCCGGGGGTCAATGCCATTATGCGCCGGCAAATATTAGCCATTGGTCGAATGCGGGCCGATCTTCGGTACACCTTGGGGACATGCCCGGCGCGTACACTGGTGCGCCCGGCAGCGGCCCCCAGGTCGACGCCAAATCGATGAACAAGCGAGGTTTTTCATGATCCGCGAGATCCTGAAGATGGGCGACCCGAGGCTGCTGCGAGTGGCGCCCGCGGTCCCCGACGCCATGTTTGGCAGCGCGGAGCTCGATGCGCTCATCGTCGACATGTTCGACACCATGCATGACGCCGGTGGCGTCGGGCTGGCCGCGCCGCAGATCGGCGTGGACCTGCAACTGGTGATTTTTGGCTTCGACAGCTCCGACCGCTATCCCGATGCGCCCGCAGTGCCGCGCACCATCCTGCTCAATCCGGTGATCACGCCGCTTTCGCAGGATATGGAAGAAGGCTGGGAGGGCTGTCTTTCCGTGCCTGGGCTGCGTGGTGCGGTGAACCGCTACACGCTGATCCGCTACCGGGGGTTCGATCCGAAGGGGGCGCAGATCGACCGGACGGCGGAAGGTTTTCATGCGCGCGTGGTGCAGCACGAGTGCGATCACCTGATCGGGCGGCTTTATCCGTCGCGAATCACGGATTTCAGCAAGTTTGGGTATACCGAGGTGTTGTTTCCGGGGATGGACGCGGGGGCGGACGAGTAGCGCTGTCGCCGACCGCGGCCCGCCTCCTTGTAGGAATGCACCCTGTGCGCGACATCCTCTCGCGCTGGTCTTCAATTTCGTCATATCGGCGAAGGCAGGACGGAGTGCGAAGCGCAGAGAACACCCGAAGGGCGGCCCCCAGAGGCGAGCGAGTCACCCTGTAGCGTCAATCTTCGGTCGTCGCGCTCTCGCCAACGGGCCGCCTACGCAGCGGGCGTTTCGATCGTCTGCCGACGCTCGAGTCACTTTTCTTTTGCTGGCCCAAAAGAAAAGTAACCCAAAGAAAATGGCCTTGAGAGCCAAGGCTCGTAGCGATATGAGAGATAGAAGCGTCGGAGGACCGGGGCCAGCGGCATGTGCTCGTTACTACCTCACACGAAGCCGCTACACCGAAACGCGCCGATACGAAGAGCACTTAA